>NZ_CP033631.1:0-5633647 GCF_003790505.1 Klebsiella sp. P1CD1 | reverse complement strand
AGTAAAAAGCCCATCCTGCCGGATGGGCTTTTTGCGTTTCAGTGGTCCGGCAACCGTGCCGGCATGTCTCCCCGGTGGCGCTGCGCTTACCGGGGCTACGGATTCGCACCCGCCCTGCACGACCTGTTGCCCGGACAAGGTGCGCAGCACCGCCTCCGGGGAGGCCCCTGTCTGCCGATGCCATTCATTAACGTCTGTGTTAAGAAGCAATCCCTACCGATAAACTGCTAATGCCTCTCTAACCAATTCGCAATAAATGTCGCGATCTGTTGAATATTATTTAAATCCAACTGCGGAAGCGAGGTCGCGATGGGCATATCGCTGGCCACGGCGATGGTATGTTCATCAATTATCAGCTCTTCTACACGATGGCCGCTGTTTTGCCGAAAAAGTAGGATCTTCGGCACGGGTTCATGTTTGAACCCCTCCACTAAAACCAGGTCCAGTTTGCTGGCATCCATTCGACTGACAAGCCACGTGAGATCTAATTCCGGCGTCTCTGGCGTCTCCGTCATCAACGCCCAGCGCTGTTCGCTGGCGACAATAGTCTGCGCAGCGCCCGCCTTACGTAATTCATAGCTATCTTTGCCGGGTTTATCGACGTCCATATCATGATGGGTATGTTTTATCAGCCCGGGACGCAGACCTCTGACACAAAGCTCAGGGATAAGACGCTTTAATAATGTTGTTTTTCCGGTACCGCTCCATGCGGCGATCGCCAGTAATGGGGTCATGATGGCTCCTGCATCTGCTGCAAATCTTCAAGCGTATTTACATTGATGAACGCTGATTTCACATCGCTGAAATTCACCGGGCGCCCACCCACTTGTCGCATAAAGACCATCACCCTGCGCTCTCCATGAGCCAGATAAGCCTCCAGTTCCGGAATGATTTGACGATGAACTAATGCAACGGCGGGATGATCCCGTTCGCCGTCATGGGCCCAAACGACCGGTGCGGCCTCTCTCTGCTGGATAAAGCGCTCCACCAAAAAGGACGGAATGAACGGCGTGTCGCAGGGGCAAAAAACAAACCATGGGCTCGCGACCTGCTGCATCACAGCAAGCATTCCGGCCAGCGGCCCCTGATAACCCTCCTGTATGTCTCGAAAGACCGGATATCCGCTGGCACGCCACTGTTCAAGATGACGATTGGCGCTAATGACTAACTCATCTACCTGCGGGGCTAGTGTCTCCGCGACGTGACGCCAGAGAGGGCGACCATTTAGCGCCTGTAATCCTTTATCAATGCCGCCCATTCGCGTGGCTTTGCCGCCTGCCAGCACGACGCCGGTTATCGCCTCGCTTTGCATCTGAATATCGCCTCTTTCATTGTGGGATTGACCCTGTTAACTTGTCCCTATCAAGAGTAAGGAGCATGACCATGAAATGTAAACGTCTGAATGAAGTAATTGAACTCCTCCAGCCTGCCTGGCAGAAAGAGCCTGAACTGAATCTGATGCAATTTTTGCAGAAACTGGCGAAAGAGGCTGGCTATGATGGCGAACTGAGCGATCTTTCCGACGATATTCTGATCTATCACCTGAAGATGCGTGACTCTTCTAAAGATGCCGTCATTCCTGGTATTCAGAAGGATTATGAAGAGGACTTTAAAACCGCGCTGCTGCGCGCCCGCGGGGTAATAAAAGAGTAAAAGGTTGTAAGCGCTGCCGCGTAAAGTGCAATGAGATGATATCCTGAACTATTCGTACGATTATCGGAAGTCAGGATGCACGATAAGGCTTTTACTTTTCAGACGCTTCGCCCGGATACCATTATCGATGGGTTATTCGATCTGGGTATGCGGGTGGACTCCGGTCTCACCCCGCTAAACAGCTATGAGAACCGCGTTTATCAGTTCCAGGACGAAGAGCGCCATCGCTATGTGGTAAAGTTCTATCGTCCTGAGCGCTGGTCCGCAGAACAGATCCTTGAAGAACACCAGTTTGCGCTTCAGCTTGTAGAAGATGAAGTGCCCGTTGCTGCGCCGCTCTTCTTTAACGACAGCACGCTTCATCAGCATCAGGGATTCTACTTTGCCGTTTTCCCAAGCCTTGGCGGTCGTCAGTTCGAAGCGGATAACCTTGATCAGATGGAATGGGTTGGCCGCTATCTGGGGCGCCTGCACCAGACGGGCCGCAAACAGCGCTTTACTGCCCGCCCGGAAATTGGCGTCCAGGAGTACCTGCTGGAACCGCGCCAGGTGTTTGAACAGGCGACGCTGATCCCCTCTGGCCTGAAGGCCGATTTCCTGAAGGCGACCGATAAACTCATTGCTGCCGTCATGGAGCAATGGCACGGCCGCGGGAACACGTTACGCCTGCACGGTGACTGCCATGCCGGTAATATCCTCTGGCGCGACGGGCCACTGTTTGTCGACTTAGACGATGCGCGAACCGGCCCGGCGATTCAGGATCTGTGGATGCTGCTCAACGGTGATAAGGCTGAACAGCGTATGCAGCTGGAGACCATTGTCGAGGCCTATGAGGAATTCAGCCCCTTTAACAGCGATGAAATCGCGCTAATTGAACCTTTACGCGCTATGCGACTGGTTTATTATCTGGCGTGGTTGCTCAGACGCTGGGACGATCCCGCTTTCCCGGTCAATTTCCCCTGGTTAACCGGGGAGGATTACTGGCGGGGGCAGACGTCGACTTTTCTTGAGCAGGTGAAGGTTCTACAGGAACCCCCGCTTCAGTTAACGCCAATGTATTAATGTGATATATCCAGGAGAGAGTAAATCATGAAAAAAGTTTGGCTGGCGCTGGCTGGTATGATTCTGGCTTTTAGTGCATCCGCTGCCCAGATCACCGATGGCAAGCAGTACATTACCCTTGATAAGCCGATTGCTGGCGAGCCGCAGGTGCTCGAGTTCTTCTCATTCTACTGCCCGCACTGCTACCAGTTTGAAGAAGTGCTGCATGTTTCTGACAATGTGCGTCAGAAACTGCCGGAAGGCACCAAAATGACCAAATACCACGTTGAGTTCCTGGGCCCTCTGGGCAAGGATCTGACGCAGGCGTGGGCGGTGGCCATCGCGCTGGGTGTTGAAGATAAAATTACTGCGCCGATGTTCGAAGCCGTGCAGAAAACCCAGACCGTGCAGAGCGTGGCTGACATTCGTAAAGTGTTTGTCGACGCTGGCGTGAAAGAGGAAGACTACGATGCCGCATGGAATAGCTTCGTGGTGAAATCTCTGGTCGCTCAGCAAGAGAAAGCGGCAGCCGATCTGCAGCTGCAGGGGGTACCGGCTATGTATGTTAATGGTAAATACCAGCTGAACCCACAGGGGATGGACACCAGCAATATGGATGTCTTCGTCGCTCAGTATGCGGATACCGTGAAGCAACTGGTAGAGAAGAAATAAAAAAAACGCCGGTCACTGACCGGCGTTACCTTAGCTATTCTGGCAGTGACTACCTTTCTTTGTCCCGCATGATGTCAGTCAACTGACGGTCTTTCTCTTCCCATAGCCCATTGAGCCAGCGCTGGAAGCCGCGCTTAAAGTTCTTATCGTTAACGTAATCGCCGTGCAGCTCTTCACCAATAGGAACCAGATTGATACGTACTACAATGCGCGTCAGGCGGCCGCTTAACATATCGTAAAACGGCTTTGTATTATTCTCCGGGTAGCACAGCGTGACATTCAGTAGTTTATCGAACTGCGAACCGAGCACGTTTAACGCCATGGCGATGCCTGCCGCTTTAGGCGGTAGCAGGTTATCGTAAGGCGAGCGCGTCTCGTGCTTTTTGGCTTCGGTAAAACGCGAGCCTTCCACAAAATTGACGATAGTCGTCGGATGCGCGCGAAATTTTTCACATGAACGGCGGGTGGTTTCGACATCTTTACCGCGGCGTTCCGGGTGTCTAATAAGGTAACTGCGTGAATAGCGGCGCATAAAGGGCATATCCAACGCCCAGCAGGCGAGGCCGATGAAGGGTACCCACGCCAGCTGTTGTTTAAGGAAGTACTTATTCATCGGAATATGCTTGCGGAACAGCACGCACAGCACCACGATATCTGCCCAGCTATGGTGGTTACTGATCAGCAGATACCAGTTCTTTTTATTTAAGCCTTCCAGACCCTCGACGTCCCATTTAAGCCAGGGATTGAGATGCAACAGCAGCGCCAGCCCTTCGCACCAGCAATACATCATAAAATTGCAAAAAACAGATATAGAGCGCCATACCGCTGGAATGGGGACCAGCAGTTTAATCAGCCCGGCGACGATGATCGGTACAGAGCAGATAATGGTGACTAAGATGGTTAAGGCGATACTCAGCGGAAGTGTTATCGCAGCGAGTAATCTCGACATAGTTAGTTTATTCAGAAAGTTAGGCTGACAAAGAGCGCCTTTAAGCTGCGCAAGGGGCTGATTTTACCAGAAAACGCGGCAAATGACGGGTCTTACGAGAACAGAAAAAAACAAGGATCTTCTATCCACATGGAACATTGGGTCATCAAATTGATGCCAGGATCGTCGATCTGTTTTTAATTAACTGATATATAAAGAGTAATAGTATTTGTTCATTTATTTTCAGGGGCGGTAAAGCTGACGCTGTAAAACTATACACAAAGTTATCCACAAGCAAAGTTCTTATGCGATCGCGACGATCGTTGAATCTTTTCCGCGAAATGCGGGAAAAATTCAGGATTTCATGCCCGTCTGTGGCATCCTTTACCCATAATCTGATAAACAGGCACGGAAATTATGGTTCAGATCCCAGAAAACCCTCTCATCCTCGTTGACGGCTCATCCTATCTTTATCGGGCGTATCATGCGTTTCCGCCGCTGACTAACAGCGCAGGGGAGCCGACCGGGGCTATGTACGGCGTACTGAATATGCTGCGCAGTTTGATCCTGCAGTATCAACCGACTCACGCCGTCGTGGTCTTTGATGCGAAAGGGAAAACCTTCCGTGATGAATTGTTCGAACATTACAAGTCCCACCGCCCGCCGATGCCGGACGATCTGCGCGCGCAGATTGAGCCGTTGCATAAGATGGTGAAAGCGATGGGGCTGCCGCTAATGGCAGTTCCGGGTGTTGAAGCCGACGATGTGATTGGCACCCTGGCGCGGGAAGCGGAAAGGGCGGGTCGTCCGGTGCTGATCAGCACCGGTGATAAAGACATGGCTCAGCTGGTGACGCCGGGGATCACCCTAATCAATACCATGACTAACACCATCCTTGGACCGGATGAGGTGGTCTCCAAGTATGGCGTCCCGCCGGAGCTGATTATCGATTTCCTGGCACTGATGGGCGACTCTTCGGATAACATTCCTGGCGTGCCGGGCGTGGGCGAGAAGACCGCCCAGGCGCTGCTGCAAGGCCTTGGCGGCCTTGATACGCTGTATGCGGAACCGGAGAAAATTGCTGCACTGAGCTTCCGCGGCGCGAAAACGATGGCGGCGAAGCTGGAGCAGAACAAGGACGTGGCTTATCTCTCTTATCAGCTGGCGACCATTAAAACCGACGTCGAGCTGGAGCTCACGTGCGAAGAGCTGGAGGTGCAGCCTCCGGCGGCTGACGATCTGCTGGCGCTGTTCAGGCAGTATGAGTTTAAGCGCTGGACAACCGACGTCGAGGCCGGGAAATGGCTGCAAGCGAAGGGCGGCAAACCGGCCGCTAAACCTGCAGAGCCTGCGGCAGCGGCACAGGCAGAAGCAGAGGATGAACCGGCCTCCGCCCTTTCAGCAGAGCACTACGTCACTATCCTTGATGAGGCCACGCTGGTCACCTGGATCGATAAGCTGAAGCAAGCGCCGCTCTTTGCCTTTGATACGGAAACTGACAGCCTGGATAATATCTCTGCCAATATGGTCGGTCTTTCATTCGCGGTTGAGCCTGGCGTGGCCGCCTATGTCCCTGTGGCGCATGATTATCTTGATGCACCGGATCAGATCCCCCGCGAGCGCGTACTGGCGTTGCTTAAACCGCTGCTGGAGGATGAGAAGCTGCTCAAGGTCGGGCAAAATCTCAAATACGATCGCGGTATTTTGGCCAACTATGACATTGAGCTGCGCGGGATTGCATTCGATACCATGCTGGAATCCTACATTCTCGACAGCGTGGCGGGCCGCCACGATATGGACAGTCTTTCCGACCGCTGGCTGAAGCATAAAACCATTACCTTTGAAGAGATCGCTGGTAAAGGTAAGAACCAGCTCACCTTTAACCAGATTGCACTGGAGGAGGCTGGCCGCTACGCGGCGGAAGATGCCGACGTCACGCTCCAGCTGCATCTGAAGATGTGGCCGAAGCTGCAGCAGCATGAAGGTCCGCTGAATATCTTTAAGCATATCGAAATGCCGCTGGTGCCGGTGCTGTCTCGGGTTGAGCGCAATGGTGTGAAAATCGACCCTGCCGTGCTGCATGCGCATTCCCAGGAGATCGCCCAGCGTCTGGTTGAGCTGGAGCAGCGCGCACATGAGATTGCCGGGGAAGCGTTTAATCTCTCCTCCACTAAACAGCTGCAAACGATCCTGTTTGAGAAACAGGGTATCAAGCCGCTGAAGAAAACGCCGGGTGGCGCGCCATCCACGTCTGAAGAGGTCCTGGAGGAGCTGGCGCTGGATTATCCGTTGCCAAAAGTGATTCTGGAGTATCGCGGGCTGGCGAAACTGAAGTCGACCTATACCGATAAACTGCCGCTGATGATTAACCCTAAAACGGGGCGCGTGCATACCTCCTATCATCAGGCGGTCACTGCCACTGGCCGTTTGTCGTCTACCGATCCAAACCTGCAAAATATTCCAGTGCGTAACGAAGAAGGACGGCGCATTCGCCAGGCGTTTATCGCGCCGGAAGATTACGTCATTGTCTCAGCGGACTACTCGCAAATCGAACTGCGTATTATGGCGCACCTGTCGCGGGATAAAGGCCTGCTGACCGCCTTCGCTGAAGGGAAAGATATTCACCGGGCGACGGCGGCTGAAGTGTTTGGCTTACCACTGGACAGCGTCAGCAGCGAACAGCGCCGCAGTGCGAAAGCCATCAACTTCGGTCTGATCTACGGCATGAGCGCCTTCGGCCTGGCCCGCCAGCTGAACATCCCGCGTAAAGAAGCACAGAAGTATATGGATCTTTATTTCGAGCGTTACCCGGGCGTCCTGGAGTATATGGAGCGCACCCGTGCTCAGGCGAAAGAGCAAGGGTATGTTGAAACGCTGGATGGCCGTCGACTCTATCTGCCGGATATTAAATCCAGCAATGGTGCCCGTCGCGCCGGCGCGGAACGTGCGGCGATCAACGCCCCGATGCAGGGGACAGCGGCAGACATTATCAAGCGGGCGATGATTGCTGTTGATGAATGGCTGCGGAAGGAGCAACCTCGCGTGCGGATGATCATGCAGGTTCACGATGAACTGGTCTTTGAAGTGCATAAAGATGAGCTCGATGCCGTGTCGAAAAAAATCCATGAACTGATGGAGAACAGCACTACGCTGGCGGTGCCGCTGCTGGTGGAAGTCGGTAGTGGCGAAAACTGGGATCAAGCGCACTAAGTATACAAAGCGCAAAGCGATTTTCTGTAAGTAAGCAACATAACTTATAGCGTTTTGTGAGGATCATTTGAATTTGCTATGTAAATAGTGAAAAAAAACTACAAAAAATGCTTTATCCGTGAGCGAAAGAAGAGTAGAGTTAATCGCGTAGGGTACAGAGGTAAGATGTTCTATCTTTCAGACCTTTTACTTCACGTAATCGGATTTGGCTGAATATTTTAGCCGCCCCGGTCATTTATGACCGGGGCGTTTTTTATTGCGCGAAAGAAAAGTTTGATGCAGTTAAAAGCGCGTAATATGAACGTCCGGATAGGGCGCTACGCGCCGTTATCCGGAAAAAGCGGGGGTTACTCGGCGTCTTCAACGGCTTCTTGCGGCGGGATTTCGTTAAACCAGCTATCCAGCTTCTGTCGCAGCTTATCCACGCCAGATTTTTTCAGCGAAGAGAAAGGTTCAACCTGAATATCGCCATTGAAGGCCAGTACCGCTTCACGCACCATATTCACTTGCGCTTTACGCGCGCCGCTGGCGAGCTTATCGGCTTTGGTCAACAGCACCAGCACCTGAATATCGCTTTCTACCGCCCACTCGATCATTTGCTGATCGAGATCTTTAAGCGGGTGGCGAATATCCATTAGCACCACCAGGCCCTTCAGGCACAGACGTTTCTCCAGGTACTCTCCCAGCGCGCGCTGCCACTTGATCTTCATCTCTTCAGGTACTTGCGCATAACCATAGCCGGGCAGGTCAACCAGGCGTTTGCCCTCGGCGACTTCGAACAGGTTAATCAGCTGCGTACGTCCAGGAGTTTTGGAGGTACGCGCCAGGCTCTTCTGGTTGGTCAGCGTATTTAGCGCGCTGGATTTTCCCGCGTTGGAGCGGCCGGCGAACGCCACTTCAATGCCGGTATCGGCAGGAAGATGGCGGATATCTGGCGCGCTAGTGACAAAGTGCGTCAGTTGATAATTCCAGTTGGTCAAGACGGTCGTCTCCGTTAAAACAGGCTATGGCAGGGATTATACCTGAACAGCAGAAAAAGGCTGTTTTTACCGCACGCCGTTCCTGTAAGTAAAAACCATATGGTTTGTGAGACATTGACTATTCTTCGTATAGGACATACCTGAGAAAAATAAGACGATACAGATGTAATTAACTGAAAAAAAACAAGTTATAAAAATAGAGAAATCTGAAAATGTTTTTTTAACGGCCTGGCTGGTTGTCGATTTTTGTCAACAGGGTAAAGTAATACACAACGGCGGGGATGCTGAAAGGATTAAGACTCAGGACGAGGGGTCAGGAGGCGAAGACCACAGGATAGTCAGGATGACGCGCGTCTTGGAGACGTTTCAAAGGGAAAAGGAAGAAACAGGGACCGTTGGACGCTAAGGGAAAGACAGGGTAAGTCGTTAGCGAACAGGGAAAGAAGAAGCCCGTTAAGGGTGGTCAGTGAGGAAAAAGGCGACAGAGTAATCTGTCGCCTTTTTTCTTTGCTTGCTTTCTGCTAGATTCCGCCTCAATTCTATACTGAATAATACTGTCTGAAGATTACACACCATGAAAAAACCGACATCCGCCACCCGTGGCAAATCCGGCCGCAAGTCGCGTGAAGAGTTAAATCAGGAAGCTCGCGATCGCAAACGGCAGAAGAAACATCGTGGCCACGCGGCAGGCAGTCGCGCGAACGGCGGCGATGCGGCTTCAGCGGGCAAAAAACAGAGCCAGACGCAAGACCCGCGCGTCGGCAGTAAAAAACCGATCCCGCTGGGCGTGAGCGAAAGCAGCACCCCAGCCCCCAAGCAGCATAAACCAAAGAGCGAGAAACCTATGCTTTCACCGCAGGCTGAGCTGGAATTGCTGGAGAATGATGAGCGCCTGGACGCGCTGCTGGAACGTCTGGAAGAGGGGGGCACCCTGAATGCTGAAGAGCAGAGCTGGGTGGACGCCAAACTGGATCGCATTGATGAGCTGATGCAGCAGCTCGGCCTCTCTTACGATGACGAAGATGAAGAAGAGGAAGAGCGTCAGGAAGATATGATGCGTCTGCTGAAGGGTGGAAACTAACATTTGCATCCCATCGGATTCCCGGTACTGCTTATAACCCTTCTGGTTATATGTTATCTGCTGTGGTTATTCGTTAAACTACGACGGTTGTCGCGGCGTCAGAAATGGCTGCGCAACCGGCTCATGACCCGCGGTGCGGTGGGGCCGGGACGGCGTACCCGTCGGCGGCACCATCGGAAGGAGTGAGCATGTCTGAGCAGATAATCGACTGGGATCTGGCCCTGATCCAGAAATATAACTATTCCGGGCCGCGCTATACCTCGTATCCCACCGCGCTGGAGTTTTCACCGCAATTTGGCGCGGCGGAATTCGATGCCGCTGTGGCCCGTTACCCACAGCGTCCCCTGTCGCTGTACGTGCACATCCCGTTTTGCCATAAGCTGTGTTATTTCTGCGGCTGCAATAAGATAGTCACCCGCCAGCAGCATAAGGCCGATCAATATCTCGATGTCCTTGAACAGGAGATCATCCACCGCGCGCCGCTGTTTGCCAGTCGCCAGGTTAAGCAACTGCACTGGGGTGGCGGTACGCCAACCTATCTCAATAAGGCGCAAATCAGTCGCCTGATGGCTCTGTTGCGCAGCCACTTCCATTTCAGCGCGGAAGCCGAGATCTCCATTGAGGTCGATCCACGTGAGATCGAGCTGGATGTCCTCGATCATTTACGCACCGAGGGGTTCAACCGCCTGAGTATGGGCGTGCAGGACTTCAATAAAGAGGTTCAGCGCCTGGTTAACCGTGAGCAGGACGAAGCGTTCATCTTTGATTTGCTCCACCATGCGCGGGAGATTGGTTTTACCTCGACCAATATCGACCTCATCTACGGCCTGCCGAAGCAAACGCCGGAGAGCTTCGCCTTTACCCTGCAAAAGGTCGCCGAGCTCAATCCTGACCGCCTGAGCGTGTTTAACTATGCGCATCTGCCCACGCTCTTTGCCGCACAGCGCAAAATTAAAGATGCCGATCTCCCCTCCGCTGAACAGAAGCTGGAGATCCTCCAGGAGACCATCGGCTCGCTGACGGCGGCAGGCTATCAGTTTATCGGCATGGACCACTTTGCTCGCCCAGACGATGAATTAGCGGTCGCGCAACGTCATGGCATACTGCACCGCAATTTCCAGGGTTACACCACCCAGGGGGATACCGATCTGCTGGGGATGGGCGTGTCCGCGATCAGCATGATTGGCGACAGCTACGCCCAGAACCAAAAAGAGCTGAAGCTGTACTACCAGCAGGTGGCAGAGCAAGGGGACGCTCTATGGCGCGGGATCGCGTTAACCCGCGATGACTGTTTACGTCGCGACGTGATTAAGGCGTTGATCTGTAATTTCCGTCTGGATATTGAGGCTGTAGAGGCGCAGTGGGATGTGGATTTTCAGTCTTATTTTGCCGAAGACCTGAAGCTGCTGGCGCCGCTGGCGCATGACGGGCTGGTGGCTGTGGATGATAAGGCCATTCAGGTGACGGCGAAAGGCCGACTGCTGATCCGCAATATCTGCATGTGCTTTGATGCCTATCTACGGCAAAAAGCTCGGATGCAACAGTTCTCCCGGGTCATTTAATGTTTTCCCCTCTCCCGCGGCCGCAGGAGAGGGGAACCATTAGCTGAACAGCCCGACCAGCGCAGCGCACAGCACGGCAGCGACTGCCGTTTGTGGCGTGTGACTGGCTGCGGCGCCGCTCGATATCATACTCACCAGTGATTCAAACATGATGCTCTCCCCTAATGCCGGGCACGATCATACTCAACTCATCGGAACAGTAAAGTACAAAATAGCAGCACTTTGCGCTGAACGGCTAATTTTCATCATGCCGTTAATCACTACTCCATTCCCAGCTCTTTTAGCTTACGCGTCAGGGTATTACGACCCCATCCCAGCAGACGCGCAGCCTCCTGCTTGTGCCCCTGGGTATGGCGCAGGGCGGTCGTCAGCAGCGTGCGCTCCATTTCGGGTTGCGCTTCTGAGAGCAGGTTTTGATGACCGGATCGCAACGCCCGATCGGCCCACTGACCCAGCAGCGTCGCCCAGCTGTCGGGCTGCATCTGCGTCGGGCTGTCCGGAACCGTGGTCTCAAACAGTTCGCTCGGCAGATCCTGCGTCAGTACCTCCTGGCCGGCGGCCATGACGGTGAGCCAGCGACAGGTGTTTTCCAGCTGACGGACGTTGCCAGGCCACGCCAGGCGTGTCAGCGCTGTCTCCGTTTCCGGATGCAACTGTTTGGCTTCAACACCGAGCTCGCGGGCGGCTATCTGCAGAAAATGGCGGGCCAGGCGTGGAATATCTTCCCGGCGCTCGCGCAGCGGCGGTAAATGCACTCGGATCACGTTCAGGCGGTGGAACAAATCTTCACGGAATTTCCCCTCCTGCACGCGCTGTTCCAGGTTCTGGTGGGTGGCGGCGATGATCCGCACATCGACCTTCACCGGCGCGTAACCGCCCACGCGATAAAACTGGCCATCCGCCAGCACGCGCAGCAGACGAGTCTGGACATCAAGCGGCATATCGCCAATTTCATCCAGGAATAGCGTGCCGCCGTCAGCCTGTTCGAAGCGTCCCTGGCGGACGGTATTGGCGCCGGTAAAGGCCCCTTTTTCATGCCCGAACAGCTCGGACTCAATCAGGTCTTTGGGTATTGCCGCCATATTCAGTGCGATAAACGGCGCTTTTGAACGTGGGCTATGACGATGCAGGGCGTGAGCGACGAGCTCTTTACCGGTACCGGATTCGCCATTAATCAGCACGCTGATGGATGATCGCGACAAACGGCCAATAATGCGAAAGACATCCTGCATTGCCGGCGCTTCGCCGATGATGTCGGCAGTTGGGCTGCTTATTGGCGCATTTCGCGGCTGTTGCTGCTCCTGATAGTGGCTTATCGCCCGGTCGACCAGGGCGACGGCTTCATCAATATCAAAAGGTTTGGGCAGATAATCAAACGCGCCTTGCTGATAAGCGCTAACCGCAGCGTCCAGATCGGAATGCGCGGTCATTATGATGACCGGAAGCATTGGATGACGCTGCTTAATCTGTTTGAGCAGCGCCAGACCATCCATTCCCGGCATACGGATATCTGACAGCAGTACATCCGGGGTTTTGGTGGTGAGGGCATCTAGCACCTCATTGCCGCTTTCGAACGTTGTGCAGCTCAAGCCGGCTCCGGTGAGCGCGCGTTCAAGCACCCAGCGGATGGAGCTATCGTCATCAACGATCCAGGCTATCCCTCGTTGCATAAACACCTCTACTTCCGAATAGGCAGGTATACCGAAAATTCGGTATGACCCGGCCAGCTGGTGAATTCAATTTTGCCGGAGTGCTGATCGATAAGGCTGCGGGCGATAGATAAGCCCAGGCCGGTACCACCTTCGCGGCCGCTGACCATCGGATAAAACAGCGTATCCTGGAGATGGGGCGGAATACCCGGGCCATTATCTTCAACGTCAATACGTGCGGCGAGGCGATAACGCACCCCGTGCAGCGTCAGCTGGAAAGCGGTGCGGGTGCGGAGAACAATTTCGCCCCCTTCCGGCCCCAGCGCCTGCAGCGCATTACGGACGATGTTCAGCAACACCTGTTCAATTTGATCCGGGTCGTGGGGCAGCTCTGGTAGGCTGGGGTCGTAATCACGGATTAACTTCACGTTGTCCGGTAACTCCATGGAGACCAGTTTCACTACCCGCTCGGCGACTTTATGGATACTTTCAGTAACGTGCATGCCCGGATGCTGTGGCCCAAGCAGGCGATCGACCAGATTTCTCAGCCGGTCAGCCTGCTCGATGATCACTTTGGTATATTCCGTTAGCGCCGGGTCGGGCAGGGCTTTGCTGAGCAGCTGTGCCGCGCCGCGCAGGCCGCCTAACGGATTTTTTATCTCATGTGCCAGGCCGCGGACCAGATCGCGGGCGGCGACCTGCTGCGCGTGCTGCAGCTGCTCCTGGCTCAGGCGGCGCTGGTTATCCATCGGCGCCATTTCCAGCAGAATAAAGCCTTCCGGCAGCCGCTGGGCGGTCAGCGACAGGATGTGCGAGCGGCCATCAATAACCAGCGTCACTTCGTTATCGGTAAACCCCTGGCCCGCCTGCAGGCTCTCCTGCATCAGCCCGATATTCAACGAAAAATAGCTCAACAGCTCAGGTAACGGGGTGCCAAACAGCTTGCGTGAACTTTGCGCCAGCAGCTGCTGCGCCGCAGGATTGGCAAAGTGCACCGCCAGGTCATCATCGACCAGTAAGATACTGTTGATAAGAGAGTTGAGGATCTGCCCAGCATCGGGCAGTGTGCCTGTTGCCATTCGACAGTCTCCTGAAAAAGAGTGCACCAATTTAGTGCAGTATAGCTTTTTATCGGTAAAAAGCTCGCGAGATCAGCGTGTTGGTGGAGAAAAAAGCCCATCCTGAGATGGGCTGAAAGTTTCCACGGCAACAAAATATCCCGGGCATCCCGCGCCACAACACGACATACCCTGGATTTACAGCAAAATTAGACGCTGTAGTACAGTTCGAACTCAACCGGATGCGGAGTCATGCGTACGCGGTCGTTCTCTTCCAGACGCAGGGCGATATAAGCATCGATAGCGTCATTGGTGAACACGCCGCCAGCCGTCAGGAACTCACGGTCAGCATCCAGAGCCTGCAGGGCTTCTTCCAGAGAGCCTGCAACCTGCGGGATCTCTTTCGCTTCTTCCGGCGGCAGGTCATACAGGTTTTTGTCCATTGCTTCGCCCGGATGGATTTTGTTCTTGATACCATCAAGGCCAGCCATCAGCAGCGCCGCAAAGCACAGGTACGGGTTGGCAGCCGGGTCCGGGAAGCGCACTTCGATACGACGCGCTTTCGGAGAGGTCACCACCGGAATACGGATGGAGGCAGAGCGGTTACGCGCAGAGTAAGCCAGCATAACCGGCGCTTCGTAACCCGGGACCAGACGCTTGTAGGAGTTGGTGGTCGGGTTCGCCAGGGCGTTGATAGCTTTAGCGTGTTTGATTACGCCGCCGATGTAGAACAGCGCCTGCTCAGACAGACCTGCGTATTTGTCGCCGGAGAACAGGTTAGTCCCGTTTTTCGCCAGAGACATATGGCAGTGCATGCCGGAGCCGTTATCGCCGAACATTGGTTTCGGCATAAAGGTCGCGGTTTTACCGAAGCGGTGAGCGACGTTGTGAACAACGTATTTGTAAATCTGAATTTCGTCCGCTTTTTTGGTCATGGTGTTGAAGCGGGTTGCCACTTCGTTCTGACCTGCGGTAGCCACTTCGTGGTGGTGAGCTTCAACAACCAGGCCCATCTCTTCCATGATCATACACATGGTGGAACGGATATCCTGAGAAGAGTCTACTGGCGGAACCGGGAAGTAACCCCCTTTCACGCCCGGACGGTGACCTTTGTTACCGCCTTCGTATTTGGTGGAGGAGTTCCACGCACCTTCGATGTCATCGATCGCGACATGGGAGCCGGAGATAGAGGCGCCAAAACGGATGTCGTCGAACAGGAAGAATTCTGGTTCTGGCCCGAACAGGACGGTGTCAGCGATGCCGGTGGCGCGCAGGTACTCTTCAGCGCGTTTCGCGATGGAGCGCGGGTCACGGTCATAGCCCTGCAGGGTGCCTGGCTCGAGGATATCGCAGCGGATGATCAGGGTCGGTTCTTCGTAGAACGGGTCAATGACCGCGGTGGAAGCGTCCGGCATCAGGACCATGTCAGATTCGTTGATACCTTTCCAGCCACCGATCGAGGAGCCATCAAACATTTTGCCTTCTTCGAAGAATTCGGCATTTACCTGATGAGACGGAATCGTGACGTGCTGTTCTTTACCTTTGGTATCGGTGAAGCGCAGATCGACAAACTTCACTTCGTGCTCGTTCAGCATCGTCAAAACGTGTTCAGCGGACATACTTAAACTCTCCCGGATTGGTCATTGTCGTCGTGGTAACGAAAACTTCATACTGCTTAAAAGTGGCGTTGTTGCCTTAAAAAATATAAAGCGAAATCTGTGCCAACTTTTAAATGCCCTATAAAACGCTGTATCATGCGCACCATAGTGCAAAAGGACTGCACCATGATGGAGATAATGCACCAAAATAGTGCCTCAGTGTGAACATTGAGCACCATTTTGGTGCAATTTTTGTTACGGTGCCCTTTTATCGCTCCGTGAAAGCGGTCACAAAGAAACTCTGCAATACTTGTTTGCGGAGGATGTTTGTGATCCTGTTCAGTCCTTCGCTTAATACGTGTACAATAACGCGCTATTTCTAATGCCTGAGGCAAAGTTGTGATCGAAAATCTGCGTAATATCGCCATCATCGCGCACGTTGACCATGGTAAAACTACCCTGGTTGACAAGCTGCTACAGCAATCCGGTACGTTCGACGCACGTACTGAAGCACAAGAACGTGTGATGGACTCCAACGATTTGGAGAAAGAGCGTGGGATTACCATCCTCGCGAAAAACACCGCAATCAAATGGAATGATTACCGTATCAACATCGTTGATACCCCAGGGCACGCCGACTTCGGAGGTGAGGTTGAGCGTGTTATGTCCATGGTTGACTCTGTGCTGCTGGTGGTCGATGCCTTTGATGGCCCGATGCCGCAAACGCGCTTCGTGACCAAAAAAGCTTTTGCCCACGGCCTGAAGCCGATCGTGGTCATCAACAAAGTTGACCGCCCGGGCGCCCGTCCGGACTGGGTTGTCGATCAGGTCTTCGACCTGTTCGTTAACCTTGATGCGACCGACGAACAGCTGGACTTCCCGATCGTTTACGCGTCCGCGCTGAACGGTATCGCGGGCCTGGACCACGAAGACATGGCTGACGACATGACCCCGCTGTACCAGGCGATTGTTGATCGCGTGCCGGCGCCGGACGTTGACCTTGACGGTCCGCTGCAGATGCAGATCTCCCAGCTGGACTACAACAACTACGTTGGCGTCATCGGTATCGGCCGCATCAAACGCGGTAAAGTGAAGCCGAACCAGCAGGTCACTATCATCGATAGCGAAGGCAAAACCCGTAACGGTAAAGTCGGTAAAGTGCTGACTCACCTGGGTCTGGAGCGTATCGAGAGTGACGTAGCCGAAGCTGGCGACATCATCGCGATCACCGGTCTGGGCGAGCTGAACATCTCCGACACCATCTGCGATCCGCAGAATGTCGAAGCGCTGCCGGCACTGTCCGTTGATGAGCCGACCGTAACCATGTTCTTCAACGTCAACACCTCGCCGTTCTGCGGTAAAGAAGGTAAGTTCGTTACCTCTCGCCAGATCCTGGACCGTCTGAACAAAGAGCTGGTGCACAACGTGGCGCTGCGCGTTGAAGAAACCGAAGACGCTGATGCGTTCCGCGTTTCCGGCCGTGGTGAACTGCACCTGTCCGTTCTGATTGAAAACATGCGTCGTGAAGGTTTCGAGATGGCGGTTTCCCGTCCGAAAGTTATCTTCCGCGAAATCGATGGCCGTAAACAAGAGCCGTTCGAAAACGTGACGCTGGACGTCGAAGAGCAGCACCAGGGTTCTGTCATGCAGGCGCTGGGCGAGCGTAAAGGCGACCTGAAAAACATGAATCCAGACGGTAAAGGCCGCGTACGTCTCGACTACGTGATCCCAAGCCGTGGTCTGATCGGCTTCCGTTCAGAGTTCATGACCATGACTTCTGGTACCGGTCTGCTGTACTCCACCTTCAGCCACTACGACGACGTTCGTCCGGGCGAAGTGGGTCAGCGTAACAACGGCGTACTGATCTCTAACGGTCAGGGTAAAGCGGTTGCGTTCGCCCTGTTCGGTCTGCAGGATCGCGGTAAGCTGTTCCTCGGCCACGGCGCTGAAGTTTACGAAGGCCAGATCATCGGTATTCACAGTCGCTCTAACGACCTGACGGTAAACTGCCTGACCGGTAAGAAACTGACCAACATGCGTGCGTCCGGTACTGACGAAGCAACGGTTCTGGTTCCGCCGATTAAGATGACCCTGGAGCAGGCTCTGGAGTTCATCGATGACGACGAACTGGTAGAAGTGACCCCTACGTCTATCCGTATCCGTAAACGTCACCTGACTGAGAACGACCGTAAACGCGCAATGCGCGGTGCAAAAGAAGAGTAATTTTTCTTCTTGTTGTTCGCTAAACCCCGCCTCTCCGGCGGGGTTTCTTTTTTTCATTCCTGCATCATACGCCAATAGTCAAATCCTGCCTTTCCCGCTAAAGTTAATTTTCCACGGCGCGGAAGGAGACAAAAATGCTCTATATCTTTGATTTAGGTAATGTGATTGTCGACATTGACTTCAACCGGGTATTGGGAGCCTGGAGTGATTTAACCCGCATCCCGCTGGCGACGCTGAAGCAGCATTTCACCATGGGAGAGGCTTTCCACCAGCATGAGCGTGGCGAGATTAGCGATGAAGACTTTGCCGCCGCCATGTGTCATGAAATGAATATGTCCCTCAGCTATGAGCAGTTTGCTCACGGCTGGCAGGCGGTATTTGTCGCGCTGCGCCCGGAGGTAATTACCATCATGCATAAACTTCGTGCCCAGGGGCATCGGGTGGTGGTGCTCTCCAATACCAATCGTCTTCACACCACATTCTGGCCCGATGAATACCCGGAAGTGCGCGCTGCCGCCGATCGCATTTATCTGTCACAGGAGATGGGATTGCGTAAGCCTGAAGCGGAAATTTATCTGCGAGTACTGGAAGAAGAGGGATTTTCCGCCGCAGATACGGTCTTTTTTGATGATAACGTCGATAATATAGCAGGGGCCAACCGGTTAGGGATCACCAGTATTCTGGTGACCGGGAAGAAGACCATCCCTGACTATTTCGCGAATCAGTTATGCTAAAAACCGTTCAGCAAAAATTACACCACCATACCCGGCCGCTGCTGGCGTGGCTTAAGCTGCTGTGGCGGCGCATTGATGAAGACCATATGACGACCCTGGCGGGGAACCTCGCCTATGTGTCATTACTTTCCCTGGTGCCGCTGATAGCCGTCGTGTTCGCGCTGTTTGCGGCCTTTCCCATGTTTTCCGAAGTCAGCGTGCAGATTCGCCATTTTATCTTCGCCAATTTTATTCCGGCGACCGGGGATGTGATTCAGGGGTATATCGAACAGTTCGTGGCTAACTCCAGCCGTATGACCGCCGTAGGCGCGTTTGGCCTGATCGTCACCTCGCTGCTGCTGATGTACTCGATCGACAGCGCGCTAAACACCATCTGGCGCAGCACGCGCAGCCGTCCCAAAGTTTACTCCTTTGCCGTTTACTGGATGATCCTGACTCTTGGCCCGCTGCTGGCAGGCGCCAGCCTGGCGATCAGTTCGTATCTGCTGTCGCTGCGCTGGGCGAGCGATCTGGACGGCGTGATTGATAATCTACTCCGCCTCTTCCCGCTGATCCTTTCATGGGCGGCATTCTGGCTGCTCTACAGTATTGTACCGACCACCCAGGTGCGTAACCGCGATGCAGTGATCGGGGCGCTAGTGGCGGCGCTGCTGTTCGAGGCAGGTAAAAAAGCGTTTGCCCTCTATATCACCACCTTTCCGTCCTATCAGTTAATTTATGGCGTGATTTCGGTGGTGCCGATTTTGTTCGTCTGGGTGTACTGGACCTGGTGTATCGTCTTGCTTGGCGCTGAAATTACTGTCACTCTCGGTGAATACCGCAAACTTAAAACAGAAGAAACAGAACAACCATGATTGCATTAATTCAACGCGTATCCCGTGCAAGCGTTACCGTGGAGGATGAAGTGACGGGCGAAATTGGTCCGGGGCTTCTGGTGCTGCTGGGCGTCGAGAAAGACGATGATGAACAAAAGGCGAATCGCCTTTGTGAACGGGTGCTGGGCTACCGCATCTTCAGCGATGCGGAAGGGAAAATGAACCTGAATGTCCAGCAGGCGGGCGGCAGCGTGCTGGTGGTTTCGCAATTTACGCTGGCGGCGGATACCGAGCGGGGGATGCGACCGAGTTTCTCGAAAGGCGCTGCCCCTGACCGCGCCGAGGCGCTATATGAGTATTTCGTCGCCCGCTGTCGCCAGCAGGAAATGAACACCCAGACCGGAAGATTCGCTGCGGATATGCAGGTTTCTTTGGTCAATGATGGTCCCGTGACCTTTTGGTTGCAGGTATGACCCAGCTTCCGGGCAGGCTGCGGGTAACAAAAGAGAGTACGACTATGTATCACCTTCGTGTACCGCAAACAGCAGAAGAGTTAGAGAGCTACTACCAGTTCCGCTGGGAGATGCTGCGTAAGCCGCTGCATCAGCCAAAAGGATCGGAACGCGACGCCTGGGATGCGATGGCGCATCATCAGATGGTGGTGGATGAAGAGGGCAATCTGGTTGCCGTCGGCCGACTGTATATCAATGCGGAAAATGAAGCCTCCATTCGCTTTATGGCCGTTCATCCCTCCGTACAGGATAAAGGGCTGGGGACGCTGATGGCGATGACCCTGGAGTCGGTAGCGCGTCAGGAAGGGGTGAAGCGGGTCACCTGTAGCGCCCGCGAAGATGCGGTGGAGTTTTTCGCCAAGCTTGGCTTTGTCAATCAGGGGGAGATCACTACCCCGACCACCACGCCGATCCGTCATTTTCTGATGATTAAACCGATCGCGTCGCTGGACGATATTTTGCACCGTGGCGACTGGTGCGCGCAGCTCCAGCAGGCGTGGTATCAGCATATCCCGCTGAGTGAAAAAATGGGCGTACGCATTCAGCAGTACACCGGGCAGAAATTTATAACCACCATGCCGGAAGCGGGGAACCAGAATCCGCACCATACGCTGTTTGCCGGTAGCCTGTTTTCGTTAGCGACCCTGACCGGATGGGGACTTATCTGGCTGATGCTGCGCGAGCGGCATCTGGGGGGCACCATCATTTTGGCGGATGCGCATATTCGATACAGTCAGCCCATTAGCGGCCGCCCCAGCGCCATCGCCGACCTGGGATCGCTGAGCGGCGACCTCGACCGCCTGGCGCGTGGGCGTAAAGCCCGCGTGCAAATGCAGGTGGAGCTTTTTGGCGATGATAAACAGGGTGCGGTTTTCGAGGGGATCTACATCGTGCTGCCGGCGAAGCCTTTTGGTTCGTACGAAGAGGGCGGCAACGAGGAAGAGTAAGTGCCCTCTGGCCGTTATCGTCCTGGCGATGCCACACGCCAGGCGATATCCCGCATAGCATCACGCGCGGCGTGGCTGACGCCACCCAGCTGAAAGAAGCCGTGGATCACCCCCAGATAACGCTGACAGGAACTCTCCACCCCTTGCTCCGTCAGCCTTCGGTACAGCACTTCGCCCTCATCGCGTAAAGGATCGAACTCCGCCGTCAGAATATGCACCGGTGGCAGCCCGTTAAAATCTTCGCGCCAGAGCGGACTGGCATCCGGATGGTTTGCCGGCGTCGAGGCGAGGTACATTTCGTAGCCGCTCAGTAGCGTGTCCCGGGTAATCACATAGTCATCGCCATTGCTGAGGTAGCTCGCCATGCTGGCGGTGGGGTCAAGCATCGGATAAATCAGAATCAGTTGTGCAGGATGCCACGCCGCTTTCGCTTTCAGGCGCAGGGCCGTGACCAGGGCGAGGTGCCCGCCGGCGCTGTCGCCAGCCAGGGTGATACGTGATGCGTCAACGCCAAGCTGCTCCGCGTGCCGGTGGATAATCATGACACCTTGTTCTGCGTCATCGTGCGCCGCCGGAAAGGTATGCTCCGGCGCCAGGCGGTACTGTACAGCGATCACCCGGCAACCGCTGAACATGGCTAACTGACGGAGTTGGTTATCGTGGGTGGTAAAGCCGCCACTGACAAAACAGCCGCCGTGGTAGTAGATAAGCGTGGGTAGCAGGCCGTCGGCAGTGGGCGGTGAAACGACGCGGAAGTGCATCCCCTCCAGGGTGATATCCTCCACCCGCACTCGCGTTTCCGTCTCCCCGGCGAGTACTGTACTGGCGATATAGCCGGCCCTCCGATCATCAATATGTTGATCGCGCGATGACGGACGACCTGCCGCAATAAATGCCTCAACCAGCGAAGCAATCCCTTTCTCCAGCGCCATATGTAGTTCCTTGTACTGTTTTAATATCCAGTGTTATAGCCTGGATTATGGCGAAAAGACAGGCCTGTTGAGGTCGCTTGTGCATTATGGAAAGCGGCTCGCAAAAATGCGTTTACCTGGCAAAATCCTTTTTGTTTCCGATTTCAAAAGCTGTAGATTGCTCATAACTTCATCACTGGTGATATACTTGAGGTATATATGAGCATGATGGCTGAAAGGGATATGGGCAGAATTCTTCTCGATTTATCAGACGATGTCATTCAACGTCTCGATGACCTCAAAGTGCAGCGTAACATTCCGCGAGCGGAACTGTTACGTGAAGCGGTTGAACAATATCTGGAGAAACAAGATCGAGCTAAAGATACCATCTCCAGTGCGCTGGGTCTGTGGCAAGACTGCGAAGAAGACGGCATGGAATATCAACGTCAGCTACGCAAGGAGTGGTAATGACCTCCGGATCTGCGCTTTTTGATACCAATATTCTTATTGATTTATTTAGCGGGCGTCGCGAAGCCAAACAGGCGCTGGAGGCCTGGCCACCGCAGAATGCGATCAGTCTGATTACCTGGATGGAGGTGATGGTTGGCGCTAAAAAATATCACCAGGAGCAGCGCACGCGAATGGCGCTAAGCACCTTTAATATCATTAACATCTCACAGGATATTGCAGAGCGAAGCGTTGCGCTGCGGCAGGAGTATAAGCTTAAGCTGCCGGATGCCATCATTCTGGCGACGGCGCAACTCCATCGTCTGGAACTGATTACGCGGAATACGAAGGATTTTGCCGGTATTCCTGGCGTAGTCACGCCGTACGAACTACACCCTGAATAATTCGAGTGGCAGGAGGACGACAAGTGAGCGACAAACTCGTCTGAAACGAGTGTGTCCAGCCAAAGGCTGACCTCTGATGACAGTCAGTGGCTCGGGTAGTCATCCTTGCCTACGCTCGTGTCGCAAGAAGGAAAGCGGGCGGCAAGAGCCGCCCGAAATCACACCGCAGAACTTACTCCCCTTCGCCGGGGAACATGAACGGGTTAATTGAGCTCCTGGCGAAGCCTTCCTGTTCCATACGGGCGTCGAGCACCAGGGACGCCAAATCGTCGGCGACGGCTTCGACTTTCGGATCCTTCTCCTGATACATAATCTTCAGGTAGGTTCCGCAGTCGCCACAGCTTTCGGCTTTCACCGCTGCCTGCTCGTTGTCCAGCGACCAGTAGTGCAGGTCGCGGCTCTGTTCACAGTTGCTGCACTTGACGCGCACCACGTGCCACTCGGTTTCGCACAGGTTGCAGTGCAGATAGCGCAGCCCCTGAGTGGTGCCGATCTGCACGATGCTGGAGACCGGCATCGAGCCGCATACCGGGCAGAACTGACGCTGTTCGCCGTATTCGGCGCGCGCTTTCCCCGGGATCAGGCTGGCCATCTGCGCCCAGTAGAGCGACAACGCGGCCCAGATGAACGGCGCTTTATCACTGCTGACGGAGGCGAAGTCGGAAACAAACAGCGCGCTGGCCATCTGCTCCAGCTCCTGCTCAGAGGCTTTTTCCAGATTCTCAATGACCGCCAGCGCCGGGCCGCTCATTTCCGGCTTCAGCTCGGCAATCAGCGAGTGCAACAGCTTGTGCCAGTGCTTGTCGCGCGGCAGAACGTGGATATCCAGCGGCGGTTTACCCTGTTCGCTGGCCGCTTTAATGCGAGCCGTCAGATCCATCTGCAGCGGATGGTCGTACAGCACCACTTCCTGGGCATGGGCGATCAGCGCGGCAAAGCGCAGGTAATCGCCCAGCGGGTTGTTGGCGGCCAGCTCACGCAGGCGTTCAGCGCGGCGGTTATAAAGATTTTTCAGCCTGGGGAACAGTAACGGCGGAATTGCTTCCGCCGTGCGTTTCTCGCTCGAACCCAGCTCGTCTTGCGGGATTATGCGAATACTCATTCAGATGACTTTTCCTGTTTCTGGCGGACCTCTCGGTACCAGCGCGGGTGATGTTTCTTCGCCCACGTTTTGGTAACCCAGCCTTCCACCATCGCGGTAATGGTGCCTTTCACCCAGAGGGCGGCGTAGATATGCACCATGATAACCACAATTAACGCCACTGCGGCAAATGAATGCAGCATCAGCGCAAATCGGATCACCGGGATTGAGAAAGCCGGCGCAAAATACGGACGCCAGATGATCACACCGCTCACCAGCAGCAGTACCAGCAAAATAATCGCCGCCCAGAACACGCATTTCTGGCCGAAGTTATAGCGCCCGGTATCGCCCACCTCCTCGTTGACGACGATCTTACGAATATTCTTCGCCCAAAAGATATCATCCCGATTGATTAGGTTGTGGTGCCAGTAACGGAAAAACATGATGATAAACGACGCGAACATCACCACCCCGACGAACGGGTGGAGAATACGCGCCAGCTGCGGCGTACCGAGAATATGCATCAGCCAGTTAAAGGACGGGAAGAAAAAGCCTAACCCGCTCACTGCCGCCAGGACGAAGCAGAAGGCGGTGACCCAGTGGTTGATGCGTTCCGGCGCCGTGTAGCGCACGATGGTGTCACGTCTTTTCATTTGCGCACCTCGTCTTTCTCTTCATGCAGGTTGTCCTCTTCCTCTTCCGCGCGGTTCGGACCGACGCCGACGTAGTGGAAGATACTGGCTGCGAAGGTCGCGGCGAAGCCGACGGCCGCCAGCGGTTTCCAGATGCCTTTCCAGAACTTCACGGTCTGGCTGATCTCCGGGTTTTCCGGCAGGCCATGGTACAGATTCGGCTTGTCGGCATGGTGCAGCACGTACATGACGTGGGTGCCGCCGACGCCGGCCGGATCGTACAGGCCCGCATTGTCATAACCGCGGGTTTTCAGCTCAGCCACGCGTTCACCGGCCAGCGTTTTCATATCCTCTTTGGAGCCAAAGTGGATTGCGCCGGTCGGACAGGTTTTCACGCAGGCAGGCTCCTGGCCGACGGTCACGCGGTCTACGCACAGGGTACATTTGTAGACGCGGTTGTCTTCCGGGTTCAGACGCGGTACATCGAACGGACAGCCGGCGATACAGTAGCCGCAGCCGATGCACTGCTCGGACTGGAAGTCGACGATACCGTTGGCGTACTGAATGATCGCGCCTTCTGACGGGCAGGCCTTCAGGCAGCCCGGGTCCGCGCAATGCATGCAGCCATCCTTGCGAATGAGCCATTCCAGCTTGTCGTTTTGTTCCACTTCCGAGAAGCGCATGACCGTCCATGACTTGGCGGTCAGGTCCGCCGGGTTGTCATACACCCCGACGTTGTGACCGACTTCATCACGAATATCGTTCCATTCGGAGCAGGCCACCTGACAGGCTTTGCAGCCGATACAGGTGGTGACGTCGATAAGCTTCGCCACCTCCTGCTGGTGGTCCCGCGCCTGAGGCGCGGGGGTGAAACCGTTAGTCGCGGAACGACGAATAATATCTTGCGATTGATAAGCCATAAGTCGTCTCCGTTACACCTTTTCCACGTTCACGAGGAAAGCTTTGAACTCCGGTGTCTGCGTATTTGCATCACCGACGAACGGCGTCAGGGTATTAGCAATAAAGCCTTTTTTCGCTACGCCCTCATAGCCCCAGTGAATAGGAATGCCGATGGTATCGATATCCTTACCGTCAACTTTCAGCGTGCGAATACGCTTGGTCACCACTGCCTTGGCTTTGATATAGCCGCGGTTAGAGGAAACTTTCACGGTATCGCCGTGGCCGATGCCAAGCTTATTCGCCAGTTTTTCACCAATCTCCACAAACTGCTCCGGCTGCGCGATGGCGTTAAGTAGCGCGTGTTTGGTCCAGTAGTGGAAGTGCTCGGTCAGGCGGTAAGTTGTGCCGACGTAAGGGAACTTATCGGCCTTACCCATCTGCTCGAGATCGCCTTTGAAGACGCGAGCGGCCGGGTTAGAGACCACGTCTGGATGCAGCGGGTTAGTCCCCAGCGGCGTTTCAAACGGTTCGTAGTGTTCCGGGAACGGCCCTTCCGCCATTTTATCAATAGCGAACAGACGGCCCATCCCTTCCGGCTGCATGATAAACGGACCGACGTCGCTGCCAGGGGCGGCGGCGCTGTAGTCCGGAATATCCACGCCGCCCCATTTCGCGCCGTCCCACTTCAGCAACTGACGCTTCGCATCCCACGGTTTACCCTGCGGGTCCGCGGAGGCGCGGTTATACAGGATGCGGCGGTTGAGCGGCCAGGCCCAGGCCCAGCCCAGCGTGTTGCCGAGGCCTGACGGGTCGGCGTTATCGCGGCGCGCCATCTGGTTGCCGTCCGGCGTCCAGCTACCGGCGAAGATCCAGCAGCCGCTGGAGGTGGTGCCGTCGTCGCGCAGCTGTGCGAAGGAGCTCAGCTGCTGCCCTTTCTTAACGATTACCGCGCCGGTTGCCGGATCGGTAATATCCGCCAGCGCTTTACCGTTGCTTTCCATCGCCACTTCTTCAGATGCCGGCTCGTGCGGAGTGGAGTAGTTCCACGTCATGTTGAGCACCGGCTCCGGCGCTGGTCCGCCCTCTTCGGCATACATCTTACGCAGGCGAGTGAAGATACCGGCGAGGATTTCGCCATCGGTCACGGCGATCCCCGGGGCGTCCGCGCCTTTCCAGTGCCACTGCAACCAGCGGCCGGAGTTGACGATAGAACCGTTTTCTTCGGCGAAGCAGGTGGACGGCAGACGGAATACTTCGGTCTGGATTTTCGACGGGTCAACATCGTTGGACTCACCGTGGTTTTGCCAGAAGGTGGACGTTTCGGTGTTGAGCGGGTCGATGGTTACAAGGAACTTCAGCTTCGACAGGGAAGCCACTACCTTGTTTTTGTTCGGGAACGAGGCGACCGGGTTAAAGCCCTGGCAAATATAGCCATTCACTTTGCCCTGATTCATCATCTCGAAATACTGCAGGACGTCGTAGCTCTTATCCCATTTCGGCAGCCAGTCAAAGCCCCAGCTGTTTTCTGCCGTAGCTTTGTCGCCGAAGAAGGCTTTCATCATGGAGACGAAGAACTTCGGATAGTTGCCCCAGTAGTTAACCTGATCTTTCAGCAGCGGCTTCGGCGTGTTAGCCGTCAGGTAGGTCTGCAGGTCGGCCTGTTTTTCATTCGGCAGCGACATGTAGCCCGGCAGGCTGGTGGAGAGCAGGCCGAGGTCGGTCAGACCCTGGATATTGGAGTGACCGCGCAGGGCGTTGACACCGCCGCCGGCCATCCCCATGTTGCCGAGCAGCAGCTGGATCATCGCCATGGTGCGGATGTTCTGTGCGCCGATGGAGTGCTGGGTCCAGCCGAGAGCATACAGGAACGACGCGGTCTTATCCGGCGCGCTGGTTTCGGCAATGTATTCGCAAACTTTAAGGAAGTCGGCCTTCGGCGTACCGCAGATGTTTTCGACTACATCCGGGGTATAACGAGAAACGTGCTGCTTCAGCAGGTTCCAGACGCAGCGCGGATGTTGCAGCGTGGTATCGCGTTTGGCGAAGCCGTTCTCATCCAGCTCATAGTTCCAGCTGGTTTTGTCGTACTGGCGTTTTTCTGCGTTATAGCCGCTGAACAGCCCGTCGTCGAAGCTGTAGTCCTCACGCACGATCAGGCTGGCGTTGGTGTAGGCTTCGGTGTATTCGCGGTTGAATTTTTCGTTATTCAGCAGGTACAGGATCACGCCCGACAGGAAGGTTATGTCGGTACCGGAACGAATTGGGGTATAGAAGTCAGCCACCGACGCCGTACGCGTAAAGCGCGGATCGATAACGATGAGCTTGGCGCCATTATGAATTTTGGCTTCCATCGCCCAGCGGAACCCCACCGGATGCGCTTCTGCGGCGTTACCGCCCATCACCACGATCAGGTTGGCGTTCTTAATATCCACCCAGTGGTTGGTCATCGCACCGCGACCAAATGTTGGAGCAAGACTTGCTACCGTTGGTCCGTGTCAGACACGCGCCTGGTTATCCACCGCCAGCATCCCGAGGGCGCGGGTGAATTTTTGCGTTAAATAACCGGTTTCGTTACTGGAGGCGGAGGCGCACAGCATCCCGGTGGTCAACCAGCGGTTGACGGTGGTGCCGGCGTCGTTTTGCGCGATAAAGTTGGCGTCGCGGTCCTCTTTCATCAGCTTGGCGATGCGATCAAACGCTTCGTCCCAGCTGATTTGCTGCCATTTATCGGAACCTGGCGCGCGATATTCCGGGAATTTCAGGCGGCTTTCAGAATGGATAAAGTCCACCAGACCGGCCCCTTTCGGGCAGAGCGCACCACGGTTAACCGGATGATCCGGATCGCCTTCGATATGGAAAATGGATGCTTTGGCGTTTTTTGCGCCGTCGCCGAGGCTATACATCAACAGCCCACAGCCGACAGAACAGTATGTACAGGTGTTACGGGTTTCTCGCGTGCGCAGCAATTTGTACTGCCGTGTCTCCGCGAGCGCAGTTGCCGGGGCAAAGCCCAGCGCTGCTGCCGTGGTTCCCGCCATACCGCCAGCGCAGATCTTAAAGAACTGCCTTCTGCTGACCTGCATGGTTCGCTCCTTGTTTCGACATTGTCACATGTAGTTATTTGCTTTGCGGTGAAGGCCGCAAAGGTTCAGAATTAGGGCTAATTTCCCTCATTCCTGAAGGGATAAAAACAGAATACCACATTGTGTGTATGCCTGTTCCAATACGGTTAAAGCAAAGTGAACAAGAAGCCTCTCGAACAAATCAAAAATGTGACGAATGTCACAGGATATCGCCAGGTCTCCCTCTGGAAACGCGAGGATCTGCAACACCCTCAGCCAGACGAGTTAGCCGAAGAAATTCCCGTCGCTCTGGTCTACAACGGTATCTCCCATGTGGTGATGATGGCCACGCCGAAAGACCTGGAGCAATTCGCCGTCGGCTTTTCCTTATCCGAAGGGATTATCGAGCATCGGCGGGAGATTTTCGGCATGGACGTGGTGTCGGTGTGCAATGGCCTTGAGGTACAGATTGAGCTCTCCAGCCGACGTTTTATGGGGCTCAAAGCCCGGCGTCGCGCGCTGGCCGGGCGCACCGGCTGCGGGGTATGCGGCGTCGAGCAGCTCAATGATATTGGTAAGCCAGTTCAGCCGCTACCGTTCACTCAGACGTTCGATCT
This sequence comes from Klebsiella sp. P1CD1, assembly GCF_003790505.1. Classification (NCBI taxonomy): domain Bacteria; kingdom Pseudomonadati; phylum Pseudomonadota; class Gammaproteobacteria; order Enterobacterales; family Enterobacteriaceae; genus Klebsiella; species Klebsiella sp. P1CD1. The sequence continues at coordinate 5,604,930 of NZ_CP033631.1, read as the reverse complement.
AGCCAACCTCGACCACGCCCTGGCGCATCTTAACGACTTTCAACCGGTCGGCCGGCTCACCGGCTGTACCCATGCGGCTGCCTGGGTCAGGACGACTGGCGAGCTGGCGGGCGGTTTTGAAGACGTTGGCCGGCATGTCGCCCTGGATAAACTGCTGGGCCAGCGCGCGGAAATTGGCGAGGACTGGCAGCATGGCGCCGCGCTGGTCTCCAGCCGCGCCAGCTATGAAATGGTGCAGAAGGCCGCGATGTGCGGCGTCGAGATCCTGTTCGCGGTCTCGGCGGCCACCACCTTAGCGGTGGAAGTGGCCGAGCGATGCAATCTGACGCTGGTGGGCTTTTGCAAGCCGGGCAGGGCGACAGTTTACACCCATCCGCAGCGTTTAATTGCGGGTTAAATATCGATCAATAAATTTGAACAATGACAGCAAATCCTTCCGCTTTTTGTTTAGCGATGTGCGGGCTACTATTTAACACATCAAGGCACGGCGCCTTATCTAAACAACTAAATGAAAGGGTTTATATCATGAAAAGCATCAAAACTTTTGTCGCAGTAATCGCACTGGCCGCTTCTTTTGGTTCATTCGCTGCTGAAACCGTGACCGCCACCGCTGCCACGATGGATGGTGCGGAAGCGAAAATCGCTGCTCAGGCGCAGGCTGCTGGCGCTTCGTCTTACAAAATTACCGAAGCCTTTACCGGCAACCGCGTGCATATGACTGCGGAACTGAACAAATAAGCATAAAGTTACTGTCGAAAGAGCGCCTTAGGGCGCTTTTTTTGTTTCGCTTCCCGCATCGGCGAAATTACCCGATATTCCCCTCTGCTACGAAAAAAATGTGGCAGTAATCACGTTTCCGTTCTTTTCTTAAATCCCTATATTAACGGCAAAGGAAAGGTCTGCACGCCTGAATATCTCGATATTTTAACGCTATGAAATATAAAGATATTAAAAACAGAAAGCGATGGCGATCACCCTCTTTAAATGAGATGTTTATCACATAAATAAGCATGTCACTGCTACTGTCAACCATTCACTGACGTAATTTAATACGCATTATGTGATCTTTATTGCAAATAGAAGGCTTGTACTCAGGGAAAAATGTTGTCAGGCAAATGAGCGAGGAAGCGTCATGAAAATTGGCATCGTTATTAGCGGCGGGGATGTTTCGGGAATGAATAATTTTATATTCCAGGTAGCCAGGCAGGCTAATGCCGATATCACGCTGTTTAATGGCGGTATTCCAGGGCTACTGGAGAAAAGTCATCAGGATATGGCGTGGCGCGATCTGGTTGATTTCTCCATTACCGCGGTGCCGATCATTACCTCGGGGCGAACCAGTCGCAAACTGCAGCGCAGTGAATATGAAAGCATTGCTAAAAAACTTAAATCTCTGCGTATTGATGTGCTCATTATGGCCGGGGGGGATGGCAGCCTGCAGTTTCTGAATACCCTTAGTGAATTTGAGATTAATTGCTTTGGTGTCGGGATGACTATCGATAATGATGTGTATGGCAGTGATTATACGATTGGTTTTTCCACGGCCTGTGAGCAAATTATTAAAGAAGTCTCCCGTTTAAGAAATACCGGAAGAGCGCTGCCGGGTCGGGTTTTTATGGTTGAGATATTAGGAGGCTATTGTGGAGAACTAACGTTACAGTCCGCCATTAAATGTAATGCTGATATTGCCCTGATCCCGGAGGCACAGATGCCGCTGACCATGCTTGCGGAACGGATTACCCGGAAGCTGAGCATGCAAAATAGCGTCGTGATCCTCTGCTCAGAAGGCTATACCAAAGAGTACTCTCCCGGCTTTCAGGGGGCGATTGATACCATGATTAAACAGCTGGAACCACAAATAGGTGTCCGTATCCGTAAAACGATCGTCGGCTATGGTTTACGCAGCGGTGATCCAACCTGTGAAGAGATTTATCAGGGTACCATTATGGCCAGTGAAGTGGTTCGCTGTATTCAGTCAGGTATGAAAAATAAAGCCATAATAATTAATTCCAGTAACAAACCTATTCCGATTGATCTAGTCAGTATGAAAAAACGTCTGGTCGATACTGAAGGACATCATTATAAACTTGCCAAGCAACTCAATATTATTTGAGGAGACCCTCCATGCTGAAAATTTTATGCGTATGTGGCTGCGGCCTCGGTTCAAGCTTTGCCATTGAAATGACGGCGAAGGCAGTTTTAAAGAAGCTGGAAATTCCCGCTCATATTGAACACACCACCGTTTCCGAAGCTGGGGCCTTTAAATCGGATATGATTCTGACGCAAAAAACCTTTGCCGACATCTTAACCGCCGATGCCAGTGAAGAAGAAATTAAACGTGTCGTGGTATTGAATAAACTTACTGATAAAGAGGAGATTGAAACCAAGATCGTCGCATTCTTAAAAGAACGTCATCTGAAGGTGGCTGATTATGAATAGCTTCGTTGCGTTTATCGTTAAGGATTTACTCGGCCAGGCATCCATCCTTATTGCTTTTATTGCCATGCTTGGCCTGATCCTGCAAAAGAAATCGCCAGGCAAAACCGCGGAAGGGACATTTAAAACGCTGCTCGGTTTCTTAATTATGATGGCCGGGATAAACATCATTGTCGCCACCCTGACCTTCCTGAATGATATCTTCACCCAGGGGTTTGGCATGAAAGGCTATATTACCGATGTGGCCGCCATCGCCGGGTTAGCGAATCGGGAATTAGGTTCGGAAGTGGCGCTGACGCTGCTGGTGATCTTTGCTGTCAACATTATTATCGCCCGTCTGACGCCGCTAAAATATATTTTCCTGACCGGCCAGGCGCTGCTGTGGATGGCGACAATTGGGGCTGTGATTGGCTATAAGTCCGGGCTCACTGGCGTACCGCTGATTTTAACCGGGGGTATCTTCGGCGGTGTGATGGCGGTCTTAATGCCGGCCCTGGCTCAGCCGGTGGTCAGGCGCATTACCGGGTCTGACGATGTGGCCCTGGGGCACTTCTGTACCATCGGCTATCTGGTGCAGGCTGCGGTCGCTAAAGTTGTCGGAAAAGGCTCTCGCTCCACGGAAGATCTCGAACTGCCTGATAACTTTAAGTTTCTGCAGGATACCTATCTGGCCATGGCGGTGGTGATGGTGCCGATGTATCTCATCCCGGCTATTGCGGCGGGGCCGCAGTACATCGCGCAATTCTCCGGCGGCATTAATTACCTGATGTATGCCTTCATGCAGTCCATTCAGTTTGTCGCCGGGGTCTTTGTCCTCTATAGCGGTGTGCGTTTATTACTCAATGAGCTGGTGCCGGCTTTTCGCGGTATCGCGATGCGTATTGTCCCGGATGCAAAGCCTGCTCTCGATTGCCCGGTGCTGTTTCCCTATGCGCCAAATGCGGTGATTGTCGGATTTCTGGCGACGACTGTCGGCTCGATTATCGGCATGCTGGTTTTCCCGATGTTCGGTCTGGCGATGATCCTCCCCGGGCTGTTAACCAACTTTTTCGCCGGCGGTACGGCAGGGGTATTTGGTAATGCGCTGGGCGGACGTCGCGGGGCGATGATCGGCGGGGTTATCCACGGTCTGTTTATCACTTTTCTGCCGGCTATTCTGGTGCCCATGCTGGAGAGCTACGGCTTTACGGGCGTCACCTTCAGCGATTCTGACGTCATCAGCTCCGGTCTGGTATTAGGCCACGCCTTCCAGAATAACTGGCTCTTTGTCGCCTTGTTTATTGTGTTTGTCGCCGCACTGGCATGGTTTGTAAACGGTAAATCCGCTAAGCCGAAAGGGGAAAATGTTCATGAGTCTGTATAATTTTAATGAGATTTTAAACATCGCTCAGGAAAGAAATTTTAAAGCGATTGGCTCGTTTAACTTGCACTGTATTGAGATGTTACCGGCTTTTTTCAAAGCCGCGCAAAACAGCCACAGCCCATTAATGATCCAAATATCAACCGGTACCGCAGAGTATCTGGGGTATCGGTTACTGGTCGATGCCGTGCGTTCATTAGCAGACAGTGAAAATATCCCGACCTGCCTGCACCTCGATCACTGCTCCGATATTAAAGCCATCGAGACGGCAATGAATGCGGGCTTTTCTTCGGTGATGTACGACGGGTCTCACTTAAGCCTCGAGGAAAATATCGGTAACACGCGGATTGTGGTGGAAATGGCCCGGCCGCGGAATATTACGGTAGAAGGTGAGCTGGGGGCGATCGGCGGGTCAGAGGATGGAAAAGCGGTGGCTGCCGAAGATATCTGTTTTACTACCGTCGACGACGCGAAACGTTTTGTGGAGGAGACGCAGGTCGATATGCTGGCCGTCTCGGTGGGCACTGTGCATGGCCTGTACACCGGTAAAGCGCAGATACAGCATGCGCGGCTGAAGGCGATAAGCGAAGCGACTGGCGTGCCGCTGGTGCTGCATGGCGGCACAGGCGTTAGTGACGACGATATGCGGCTGGCCGTCACTGAAGGGATTAATAAAGTGAACGTCGGAACGGAAATGAACGTGCAGTGGGTCGACCGCTGTAAATCAACGTTCGAGAAAGGAAAAGTAAATGACAGCGTACGGAAATTTTTAATTCCCGCCAACCAGGCAGTGACTGCCGTATTAATGGAAAAAATGGCGCTATTTAAATAGCGTTTTTACCGACACATATCTTTTGTTGCCCTGTCTTCCGCCAGGGAGGGAGCTTGCTATGTTTGAATCATTGAAAACGCTGTGGAAAAAAGAGCAAAACCCGCTGCAGGATTATGATCAACAGTCCCGTCAGCTGGCGGAAGAGATCGCCAGACTGGAAGGCGAATTACAGCGCCAGCCCGATAATAGCGACGTGCAAAAAACATTGATGTTGACTTACAACCGGGCATTATCGGTATATGCCAAGAGTAAGAGCCACCGGCAGGATATCGATGCGCTGTTTCTGCAGATTGATAATTTACGCAATATTATTCGTCGCAATATCTAGGAACAGAGAATGACCATAAAAGAACTGCTTATTGAGGCCGATGCCATTCAGGTTGGCGTTGTGGAATCCGACTGGCAGCGGGTAATAAAGTTGGCTGCCCGCCCGCTGGAGGCGAAAGGCTTTATTTCGGCGGAATATAGCCAGGCGGTGATCGATAATACCTTGAATCATGGCGCTTATTACGTTTTTGATGAAGGGATTGCCATCCCCCATGCCCGCCCCGAGTGCGGCGTCAGACGCAACTGCTTTAGCCTGGTGGTGCTGAAAAAGCCCATCCCGTTTGCGGACAGTGAAAAGGCGGACATTGTTATTATGTTTGGTGCCCGGGACAGCAATGCGCATATCGAGGAGGGCATCCGTTCCATCGTCGCGCTGCTGGATAACAATGACACCATGGCCAAACTGCGGACGGCCCGCAGCCGGGAGGAGGTCGTCGCATTACTATGAACAGACATCTGACCCCAGGCTGCAAAACGGCCATATTAATCAACGGCATTCCGGCGTCGGGGAAGAGCACCATCACCCGTTTGCTGGCGGAGACCTTTAGCCTGCCAGTGTTGACGATCGACGGCATCAAAGAGCCGTTTATGGCGCGCCTGGCCCCTGTCGACCGGCCGATGAATCGCCAGCTGGGCTGTGCGGCGTATGAGGTGATTTGGTCGATTGTCGGCGCGTCGCCTGCCAGCATGGTTTGGTTGATCGACGCCTGGTTCGGTTTTCAGCCGCGGGAGACCTTGCAGCGACTGCTACAGCAGGCGGGCGTGGAGCAGGTAATTGAGATCTGGAACCATATCACCCCGGAGCTGGCCGTCGCACGCTATGCCTCGCGGCTGGCGACGCGGCCGCCGGGCCACCCCGGCGAGGAGTATCTGCCGGAGCTGGCCCAGCTGGCCGGGCGGGCGCAGCCCATGTCTTTAGGGCCCGTATTGACGATAGACCAGCGGTATCCGCTGGAGATAAAACCGATTATTCACTGGCTTGAAGGCACGATCGCTGGAAAGCACGCCGGTTTGGCGGATTACGCTTACCCGCCCTAAGGCATACCCGCCAGGCGCAGCAGCGCGGTCACCACGGCGGCGGCGATAATCACGCCGATCAGCGGGACCTTGCGCCAGGCGAGGAACACGGCGGCAGCCACACCCAGAACGCGCGCCATGCCGGCGAAATGCGCCCCTTCATAGAAGGTGGTGGCCAGGGCGACGGAAAAAAGCAGCACCGTCGCCGCATCGGAAAGCAGCGCCTGCGAGCGCTCGGAAAATGCCAGCCGATTGCCGAGCTTCGCGCCGCCGAAGCGCATCAGATAGGTTCCCAGCGACAGGATGGCGATACCGGCGATAAACAGCGTCATATTGCCCATTATTTTTTCCTCGACAGTAAACCAAACAGCGAAAGCAGCACCGGCAGCCCGGTGGGCACAAACGGTACGGCGGCAAGCGCCAGTGCGGCGCCGCTGGCGGCGCGGATCAGCGTAGTGCGGTTTTTAAAGGCCGGGATCACCAGCGCCAGCAGGATCGCCGGGAAGACCGCATCAAGCCCGATGGTTTCCGGCGCTGGCAGCAGTTTGCCGACGGCCGCGCCGGTTAGCGTGCCGAGGGGCCAGATCAGCGCGACGCCGGCGCCGCACAGCCAGTAGGCCGCTTTGCGCTGCGCAGGGGTGGGCTGCGACAAGCCAAAGACCACGCTCTCGTCGTTCATAATGTGGCACCCGATAAAGCTTAAGGCGCGCCGACCAACCAGTTCGCGCACGGTCACCCCGAACGGGATATGGCGCGCGTTGACTAACAGGCCAGCGGCAGCGGCGGCCAGTGGGCTACCGCCGCTGGCGATAATGCCGATAAACATGAATTCAGAAGCGCCTGCCAGCACGGACACCGAAAGCAAGAGCGGCACCCATAAGGGGAAGCCGTAAGCCACCGCCAGCGACCCATAGGACATACCCACCACCCCGACGGCAAGGCAGACCAAAACGATCGCTTTTATCGTGTCTCCGCTGAGACTGGAGAGAGTTTGTTTCATATCATTTAGCCATATCGAACGAATTTCCATTATAATGAACACATAATAATCGTTTTTCAAGGCGAACGAATCGTTCGATATAAAAAACAAAGGGGCGGGTATGACACAGCCAATCAGCGTTATTGCCAAAAGCCTGGTGCGGGAGCGGGCGCGGACCGGTCTCTCGCTGGCGGAAGTCGCGCGTCGGGCGGGTATCGCAAAATCCACGCTATCGCAACTGGAGTCCGGCAACGGCAATCCGAGTCTGGAAACGCTGTGGTCGCTCTGCGTGGCGCTGGATATCCCGTTTGCCCGCCTGCTTGAGCCGCAGGTGAACAAAACGCAGGTGATCCGCCGCGGAGAGGGGACAAAGGTGGTGGCGGAGCAGGCGAACTATCAGGCCATTTTGCTGGCCGCTTGTCCGCCAGGCGCGCGTCGGGACATCTATTTACTGTTAACCCAGCCCGGCGCCGATCGTATTTCGCATCCGCATCCGCCAGGCTCGGTGGAACATATTATCGTCACCCAGGGGCGGGCGCGGGTAGGGCTGACGTCGGCGCCGGAAGAGCTCGGCGAGGGCGACTATATCTGCTACCCGGCGGATCAGGAGCATGTTTTTCAGGCGCTGGAGCCGGATACGCAGGCTCTGCTGATCGCTGAGCAAAACTGACATCGCGTCGGCGGGGGACGCGCGCTCGCTGGACGTCATAGCCATATTGCGGGAAACTAGCTTTCCTATGCGAAAACAGGGATTTTTATGTCGCTGAAAGCCATTGCCAAACAACTTGGGATCTCCGTCACGACCGTCAGCCGGGCGTTGAACGGCTATGACGATGTGTCACAGGAGACCCGCGCCCGGGTTGAGGCTGAAGCGCAGCGCCGGGGCTATCGCCCCAACACTTTCGCCCGCCGTCTGAAAATGGGCACCATTGATGCCGTTGGTCTCGTCTTTCCTGTCCGCCCCGCGCCGCTCAACAATAACGTTTTTCTTGAGATGGTTGGGGAGATCAGCCATGAGCTGGCGCGCCATGACATTGATTTGTTGCTGATCGCCGATGATGAACAGGCGGATAAACATGGCTATATGCGCATGGTGCAGGGCCGTCGCGTCGACGCTTTAATCGTGGCCCATACCCTGGATGACGATCCGCGGCTGGCGCAGCTGCAGGCCTCTGGCTTTCCGTTTCTGGCGCTCGGCCGTAGCCGCCTGGCGCAGCCCTACGCCTGGTTTGATTTCGATAACTATGCCGGCACCTGCCGCGCCACCCGCCATCTGATTCAACAGGGCCACCAGCGTATCGCTCTGCTGGGTGAGAACAACAATCAGGCGTTTATTTTGCAACGGCGTAACGGCTATCTCGATGCTCTGCGCGAGGCGGGGTTATCCGATGCATGGCTGCGTAGCGTGCCGGCGACGCGCCGAGGCGGCTATCAGGCCACGCTGGAGTTGCTGCGCCTGCCGGAGCCGCCCACCGCGATCATTACCGACTGCAATACTCATGGCGATGGCGCCGCCATGGCGCTCGCCCATCTGGGCCGTTTGACCGGTGACAACCGCGTCGCCTTAGTAGTGTATGACGGCTTGCCGCAGGACAGCATCATTGAGACCGACGTTGCCGCGGTGATCCAGTCCACGCGCCAGGGTGTGGGACGGCAGATTGCCGATATGGTCCGCCGCTTAATTGCTGGCGAGGATCTGGCCTCGCTGCAGGTGCTCTGGCAGCCCGAATTCATCCCCGGCGAAACTGCCTGACCTGACCCCTTTTTAACCCGTAATTCTGAAGCCGATCACGAATCCGAAACGTTTTGGTTGGCATCCGAAACGTTTCGGATCAACAGTAAGACATTCCTTGTTATGGAGATGTCTGATGTCTGATTCGCTGATTCACCTGCAAAGCGCCGGTGCCGATGTTGTCATTAAAACTCGCCCTTTCGCCGAAATTGTCTACTGGGGGCCACATTTAAGCCACTTTTCACCGCAGGATGCCGACAGCCTGACGCGCCCGGTCGCCAACGGCAGACTGGATGTCGATTCGCCAGTGACCTTAATGGCGGAGCTGGGCCATGGCCTGTTTGGTGCGCCGGGCATTGAAGGCCATCGTCAGGGTCTGGATGCCTCTCCGCTGTTCACCACCAGCGAAGTGCGGCACGAGGGCCAGACGCTGACCCTGGTCAGCGAAGATCCACAGGCCGGCCTGCGTCTGCACAGCGAGATCGCGCTGGATGCCAGCGGCGTGCTGAGCGTGCGCCATGGCGTGACCAATCTGCGCGCCAGCCCATGGCAGGTGGATCGCCTGGCGGTCACATTGCCGGTCGCCGAACGCGCTCGCGAGGTGATGGCTTTCCATGGCCGCTGGATCCGCGAGTTTCAGCCTCACCGCCTGACGCTGGAGCACGACAGCTTTGTGCTGGAGAACCGCCGCGGGCGCACCTCTCACGAACATTTCCCGGCCCTGATCACCGGCAGCCGCGCCTTTAGCGAGATGCAGGGTGAAGTCTGGGGTGTACATCTGGCCTGGAGCGGTAACCATCGCCTGCGGGCGGAGGTGAAAACCGATGGCCGTCGCTATCTGCAGGCCGAGGCGCTCTATCTGCCGGGCGAAATGGCGCTGGCGGAAGGGGAAACCTTGTGGACGCCGTACCTGTATGCCAGCTACTCGGCGAACGGGCTGAACGGCATGAGCCAGCAGTTCCATCGTTATCTGCGCGAACGGATTATTCGCTTCCCGGGTAACAAGCCGCGCCCGGTGCATCTCAACACCTGGGAGGGGATCTATTTCGACCACGACCCGGACTACATCATGCGTATGGCTGACGAGGCGGCGGCGCTGGGCGTCGAGCGCTTTATTATCGATGACGGCTGGTTTAAAGGGCGCAACGACGACTGGGCGGCGCTTGGGGACTGGTATCTTGATGAGAAAAAATACCCCTACGGCCTGACGCCGGTTATCGATCATGTGAAATCGCTGGGGATGGAATTCGGTATCTGGGTGGAGCCGGAAATGATTAACCCGGATTCCGATCTGTACCGGGCGCACCCGGACTGGGTGCTGGCGCTGCCGGGCTATACCCCGCTGACCGGCCGCCATCAGTTTGTCCTGAACCTCAACATTCCGGAAGCGTTTGATTATCTGCTGGAGCGGATGAGCTGGCTGCTGGGCGAGCACGCGGTGGACTACGTGAAGTGGGATATGAACCGCGAGCTGGTGCAGCCTGGGCATCAGGGACGCGCCGCCGCGGACGCGCAAACGCGCCAGTTCTACCGCCTGCTGGATACACTGGTGGCCCGTTTCCCGCACATTGAATTTGAATCCTGCTCCTCCGGGGGCGGACGCATCGATTATGAAGTCCTCAAGCGCAGCCATCGCTTCTGGGCGTCTGACAACAATGACGCCCTTGAGCGCAACACTATCCAGCGCGGCATGAGCTACTTCTTCCCGCCGGAGGTGATGGGCGCGCACATCGGTAATCGCCACTGTCATGCCACCTTCCGCCAGCACAGTATTGCCTTCCGCGGCCTGACGGCGCTGTTTGGTCATATGGGACTTGAGCTGGACCCGGTGAGCGCTGATGAAGAAGAGCGCGCCGGATACCGGAAATATGCGGCCTTGCATAAACAGTGGCGCGACGTGATCCATCACGGCGTGCAGTGGCGGATGGATATGCCGGACGCTACCACCCTTGCCCATGGCGTCGTCAGTCCGGATAAAGCGCAGGCAATTTTCCTCGTCAGCCAGCTGGCGATGCCGGACTACACCCTGATGGCGCCGCTGCGCCTGGCGGGGCTGGAGGCGAACGCCCGCTATCAGGTGACGCTCCTCGATCATCCGAACATTCAGATCACCGGCGAGGGCGGCCACACCATGCGGAAGCTGCCGGCATGGATGACGACGCCGCAGACGGTGAGCGGTGAGTGGCTACAGCAGGCGGGGCTGGCGCTGCCCATCCTCGACCCGGAAAGCGCCATTCTGATTGGCCTGCAACGCGTGTGATGGTATCGGGCCGCGTCGCGGCCCTTCTTGAGGAAAATATAATGAACCCGACCGTCTGTACCCACAAAAACAACCCCAACTTCTGGATTTTCGGGCTGTTCTTCTTTCTCTACTTCTTCATCATGGCCACCTGCTTTCCGTTTCTGCCGATCTGGCTGTCGGACGTCATCGGCCTGAATAAAACCGAAACCGGCCTCGTTTTCTCCAGCCTGTCGCTGTTTGCCATCTGTTTCCAGCCGGTCCTCGGGGTGATCTCTGACAAGCTGGGGCTGAAAAAACACCTGATGTGGATCGTGACCGTTCTGCTGGTGCTGATTGCTCCCTTCTTCCTCTATGTTTTCGCTCCGCTGCTGAAAACCAACATCTGGCTCGGGGCGCTGAGCGGCGGCGCCTATATCGGCTTTGTATTCTCCGCAGGCGCCGGCGCGATGGAGGCCTATATCGAACGGGTAAGCCGCAACAGCGGTTTTGAATACGGCAAGGCGCGCACCTTTGGCTGTCTGGGATGGGCGCTGTGCGCGACTACTGCCGGAATGCTGTTCAGCATTAATCCCGAATGGGTGTTCTGGATGGGGTCAGCCGCCGCGCTGCTGTTGGTGGTGCTGGTGGCCATCGCCAAACCGCAGGCCAGTCAGTCCGCGCAGGTGATGGATTCGCTCGGCGCCAATCGCCCGGCGATCGATTTAAAAACGGCGGTGCGCATGTTCCGCCAGCGTAAGATGTGGATGTTTATTCTGTATGTTATCGGCGTGGCCTGCGTGTATGACGTTTTCGATCAGCAGTTCGCCACCTTCTTCAAATCGTTCTTTGCGACCCCGGAAGCGGGCACCCGCGCCTTTGGTTTCGCCACCACTGCGGGAGAAATATGTAACGCCATCATTATGTTCAGCTCGCCGTGGATTATTAACCGCATCGGGGCGAAGAATACCCTGCTGATCGCCGGGATGGTCATGGCGGCAAGAATGATTGGCTCTTCCTTCGCCACTACGGCCGCGGAAGTCGTAGCGTTGAAAATGCTCCATGCGCTGGAGGTGCCGTTCCTGCTGGTGGGCGCCTTTAAATACATTACCGGCGTGTTTGATGTCCGGCTGTCGGCGACCATTTACCTGGTGGGCTTCCAGTTCGCCAAGCAGGTGGCGGCGATCTTCCTCTCCGCCTTCGCCGGCAATATGTACGATCGGATCGGCTTTCAGGATACCTATATGATCCTCGGCGGTATTGCCCTGACGGTTACCTTAATCTCAGCGTTTACGTTAGCGGGTAAGGCGAAAACCGAGCCGCTTCGGGATAATGCGATGATTGTTTAATTATCAACATTCCGTGGCACAGGGAGGTGCCTGACAGAGAAGGAAGATGTCATGATGGATATGAAAAAACGTATGAACAGCGGCGAGCTTTACCTGGATGCAGGATATGGCTTGCCGGAGCAGCGACTGATGGGTAAAGCGCGAGCCTATGAATATAATCATTCGCATCCGTTTAATCAGGAATTGCGCAACGATATTATTCAGCGCATGTTCGCTAAAGTCGGCGAACAATGCTGGATAGAACCGCCGATCAATATTGCCTATGGGATCCATACGACGATTGGTGACAATTTTTACGCCAATTTTAACCTCACGTTGGTCGACGATGCGGACATTATCATCGGCAATAACGTCATGTTTGCACCAAATGTCACCATCTCCACCGCCGGACATCCCATCCACCCCGCGCTGCGCCATACGCATCAACAATTTTCTTTACCGGTGGTGATTGAAGATGGGGTCTGGTTAGGCACGGGGGTGATTATTAATCCAGGGGTAACGATTGGTGAGAATTCGGTCATTGGCGCGGGCAGTGTGGTGAATCGTTCCATACCGGCGAATGTGGTTGCCGCAGGCGTACCTTGCCGGGTATTAAGAGAAATTACCGATGCGGATAAAGACAAATACGCTCTTTTCCCCGGATGATGGGCGATAGAGACAGGGTGGCATGAGGGATCGTGTTATCTGTTTTGCATCGCCGCCGTTGAACCGGCCTCCAGCCCGGATGGGGTGGAGGCCGGGGAAGGTACTACCCGGCATCGCGGTGTTTCACGCCAGATAAAACACTTCTTTGAGCTCCGCGCTCAGCGGGCTGTTATCCGGGTTGCTGGGCATCACCTCGCGCATGTATTTCCACCAGCGCTGGCACACTTCCGTGCTGGCGACCGCCTCCCAGCGGGCTTCCGACTCAATCTCCACCGTCGCGAACAGCAGATGGCGTTCTTTATCGAGATAAATGGCGTAATGGTGCGCGCCGTGGTCCTTCAGCACAGCCTCCAGTTCTGGCCAGATGGGGTTATGGCGGCGCTGGTACTCCTCGTGCGCGTCGGGGTTCACCTGCATGACAAAGGCTTTACGGATCATAATGCCTCCAGATAGAGCTCGCGAACCTCATCGCGGCTGGCGGGGCGCGGGTTACACGGCGCGCAAGGGTCGGCCAGCGCTTTATCCAGCCAGCCTTCGATATCGGCTTTGCTGACGCCAAGCTGGCTGAAGCCCTGGGGGATCCCCACGCGTTTGCTCAGCGCGCGGATGGCGTTGATGGCCTCCATGCTGGCAGCCTCATCGCTCATGCCGCGGGTATCGACGCCCATCGCCTGCGCCACGCGGGCAAAGCGCGCCACCGCGTTCGGGCGGTTAAAGTTTTCGATGATCGGCAGCAGGATGGCGTTGCACACCCCGTGCGGCAGGTTGTGGGTGGCGCCAGGCTGATGGGCCAGGGCGTGTACCAGCCCGAGACCGGCGCTATTGAACGCCATGCCCGCCAGGTATTGGCCAAACGCCATCTGCTCGCGGGCCTGCAGATCGTGACCATCGTCTACCGCTTTCGGCAGCCACAGGTTGATCAGGCGAATGGCCTCGAGGGCGTTGGCGTCGGTCAGGGGATGGGCGCCAACGGAGACAAAGGCCTCGATGGCGTGGGTCAGGGCATCCATGCCGGTGGCGGCGGTAACGGCTGGCGGGATGTCGAGCATCACGCTGGCGTCGTCGACGGCGATATCCGGGATCAGGTTGGGGTCGATAATCACCTCTTTCACCTGCCGCTCGCTATCGATAATCACTGCGTTGCTGGTCATCTCCGCCGCTGTGCCGGCGGTGGTGTTGATGGCCACCAGCGGCACGCCAGCGTTTTTCACTTTGCCGACGCCGGAGTAGGCTGTGGAGGGGCCAGGGTTGGTGGTGAGGATTTTTATCGCCTTGGCGGTATCAATCGGGCTGCCGCCGCCGAAGGCGATCAGGTAATCGCAGTGTGCCGCCTGGTACGCCGCGTAGCCTTGCTGCACCAGCGCTTCGGTGGGGTTGGGGAACACGTCGTCAAACAGCTGGTAAGCCATCTGCTGTTTATCCAGCGCGGAAAACAGACTGTCCAGCAGGCCCAGCTTCACCAGTTGACCGTCGGTGACGATCAGCGCCTTGCCCCACTGCTTACCGGCCACCAGTTTAACCATATCACCGATAGCGCCTGCGCCGTGGAGGCTGATTTTAGGTAGTGCCAACATAAAACTCATGATAATTCTCCTTAATGTTGATTTTGGAAAATCCGTTTCCCCTCACCCCAGCCCTCTCCCGCAGGGAGAGGGGGAAAACCGGTCCCGGACTACAGGCTGCCTGCGTGCGCCGGGCAGTCCCCTCTCCCTTGGGGAGAGGGCCAGGGTGAGGGGGAAATTAACATCGTCTTCGCTGCATCATCCGCCGGGTCATAATCGGCAGGGAGATCACCACGATCAGCATGGCGCCGATAATCACCGACATCACGATGCCGGGGACGTTCAGCAGGCTCAGGCCGAAGGTCACCAGCCCCATCAGAAAGGCGGCAATGATCACCCCGGGCATGCTGCCGGAGCCGCCGAGAATATTGACGCCGCCGAGCACCGCCATGGTGACAACCGCCAGCTCCCAACCCATCGCCAGGGTAGGGCGGGTACTGCCGAGCCGTGAGGTCAGCAGGACCGCCGCCAGCCCGGCCATCAGCCCGACCAGCGCGAACAGCACCAGGTTATGACGCTTAACATTGATCCCCGAAAACCAGGCGCCGGTCGGGTTATTGCCGATGGCGTAGGTCCGGCGACCAAAGTTGGTTTTATGCAGCAGGAAGGTGAAGGCGGCCGCGAGGAGGATAAACAGCGCAAACTCAAAAGAGAGCGCCCCCCACACGTAGCCCTGGCCGAACCAGGCGAAGCTCTCCGGATAGTGATTGAGCGCCTGATCGCCCAGCAGGATATAGGTGATGCCGCGATACAGGCTCATGGTGCCGATGGTGATCACAATGGACGACAGGTTAAAGCGAGTCACCAGCAAGCCGTTGAACAGGCCGCACAGCAGACCTACGCCCAGGCCGATGATCACCAGCAGCGGCGTGTCCACCCCCGCTGCCGCGCAGAAGCCCATCACCGTTGAGCTGAGCGCCATCGTCGAGGCCACCGACAGATCGATTTCCCGGGCGATAATCAGCATCGCCATCGGCAGGACGACGATCGCCTTCTCGGTAAAGGTAAAGGTCGCGTCCGAGAGGTTCCAGATATTGAGGAAGTACGGGGAAGCCACCGCGTTGCCGATAAATACCGCCAGGGTGACCGCCAGTAAAAACCCTTCCCAGCACAGCAGGCGGCGCAGCGGCGACGGCGCGGCCGGGGCGTTTTTCATCTCTTCAGATACCATCATTTTGCTCATGATTTCACCGCCTGTTTCTGTCGGGCTAACGCCGCGTTGCGCAGGATTAACCGCCCGTGACCGCGATTGCCGCGCTCGTTGAGCAGCACCGCCATGACGATCACCGCCCCGGAAATCGCCATTTGCCAGAAGGGCGAGATGCCGATCACCGGCAGGGCGTTATTGATGACCCCGAGGAACAGCGCGCCGCACAGGCAGCCCAGCACCCGTCCGCTTCCGCCCATGGTGCTGATACCGCCGATCACGCAGGCCGCTATCACCTGCAGTTCAAAGCCGTTCGCCACGTCGACATAGGCGACAGCGAAACGCGAGATCCACAGATAGCCGCAGAAGCCGGCCAGCGCGCCGGAGAGACAGAAGCTGACGAACTGCATTTTTCCGGCGTTAATGCCGGTGTAGTACGCCGCCGTCGCGTTGCCACCCGCGGTGTACAAGGCCCGGCCGGTGCGGCTGTAGCGCAGGAAATACCCTACCAGCAGCAGCGCGGCGATGGCGCACCAGCTCAGCAGCGGCAGCCCCAGGAGCGTGCTGCGCGGCAGACTGAGAAAATCAGCGCTCATCTGATGTGAGTTAACCCAGCCGCCGTCAGTCAGCAGGAAGATAATGCCGCGATAAATGCTCATGGTGCCCAGGGTCACCACGATGGCGGGAATGCCGAGGCGCCAGACCAGCAGGCCGTTAATCATCCCCATCAGCAGGCCCAGCAGGGTTGCCAGCGCCAGCAGCGCCACCACCGGAATACCCGGATAGTGGGCGTTAAGCAGGGCAACGATCATCCCGGTCAGCGCCAGGTTGGCGGCCATCGACAGATCGATGCCTTTGGTGAGCAACACCATCATCTGGCCGAGGGCGAGAATGATAAGGATGGCGGTATCGTTAAACATCTCCACCAGATTGCCCGGTGAAACGAACGACGGCGCCCGGCTGCCGATGGCGCCGATCATCAAAATGATGACCAAAGCCAGCAGCGCTTCGCGATGTTTAAGCCATGCGTGTCCCATCATGCCGCCTCCTGGCCGATGCCGCTGGCCGCGCTAACGATGATTTCCGCTGTCGCTTCCCCGGCCTGGTATTCGGCGACCATCAGCCCTTCGTGCATCACGATAATCCGGTCGGCCATGCCCATGACTTCCGGCAGCTCTGACGACACCATAATCACCGCCAGTCCCTGGCTGACCAGCTCGGACATAAACTGATGCACGGCGGCTTTTGAGCCGATATCGATGCCTTTGGTCGGCTCGTCGAGGATAATCACCTCGGGGTGGGTCGCCAGCCATTTGCCGATCACCACTTTCTGCTGATTGCCGCCAGAGAGGGTCTCCACCGGCTGCCGCCAGCTGAAGGCTTTAACCTGCAGGCGCGAGGCGTACTCGTCCGCCAGCCGCCATTCCCGGGCGTCGTTCAGGACGCCGTTAGGATTGAGCTTGCTGAGCTGCGGCAGACTGATGTTCTGGGCGATGGGCAGGGCGATGATCGCCCCCTGTTTCTGCCGCTCTTCCGGCACGCAGACGATGCCCGCGCGGATGGCGTCGGCGGGCTGGCGAAAGCGCATGGGGCTGCCGTTCAGGCGGATCTCGCCGGAGGAGGGACGCGAGACACCGGAGAGCGCCTGCATCAGCTCGGTGCGTCCGGCGCCCACCAGGCCGTAAAAGCCGAGAATTTCGCCCTTGCGCAGGCGGAAGCTGATATGGGCAAACTCGGTAGGATGACAGAGATCGGTCACCTCCAGCACCGTTTCTCCGGGCGTGCAGTCGATTTTCGGGTAGGTTTGGGTGATCGCCCGGCCCACCATCATCGACACCATTCGCTCTTCGGTGATGTCGCTTATCGCCCCGGAGCTGACGTACACCCCATCGCGCAGGATGGTGTAATAATCGGCCAGCTCGAAAATTTCATCGAACTTATGCGAGATAAACAGGATCGCTTTGCCGTCCAGCTTCAGACGCTCAACGATGTGATAAAACTCCAGGATTTCATGCTGGGAGAGGGCGGCGGTCGGCTCATCGAGGATCACCACCTGGGCGTCGAAAGCCAGCGCCCGGGCAATCGCCACCATGTGCCGCTGGGCGATGCTGAGGGTTTTCAGCGTGGCCCGCGGGTCGATCTGGACTTCCAGCCGGGTGAGGATCTCGCTGGCTCTGCGGTGCATCGCCGGCCAGTCGAGCGTTTTTAACAGTCCCTTATACAGATACTGGCCGACGAAAATATTTTCACTGACCGAGAGTTCGTCAAACAGCACGGTTTCCTGGTGAATGGCGGTGATCCCTACCTTATGCGCCGATTCCGGCGTTGGCAGATGAATAGGGATCGCTTTATAGAGGATCTCGCCCTCTTCGGGCTGATAAATACCGGTCATCACTTTGACCAGCGTGGATTTCCCCGCGCCGTTTTCGCCGATTAAGGCGGTCACTTTGCCGGGCCAGAGATCAAGCTGCACGTTCTCAAGGGCGCGCACACCGGGAAAAATCTTGGTGATCCCCTTCAGCGACAGCAGTGGCGTTGATGCTGACATGATAGTTCTCCACAAAAATCACCCCTCACCCTAACCCTCTCCCCAAAGGGGCGTGGGTACGGTCCGGCGTCCGCTGGCCACATCGTGCAGAGGACCAGCCTTTCCCCCTCTCCCTCCGGGAGAGGGCCGGGGTGAGGGAACAAGGGTTAGAAAATTTTCGAGAACTTATCGATGTTGCTCGCATCGTAGACGAACGGCTCGGCCATCGCGCCATTCCCCTCAGCATCCAGCTTCACTTTGCCCAGCTTGCCCATACTGGCTTCGGTTTTGGTCGCCGTGCCTTTGACTAAATCGTCGGCCAGATAGGTGGCGGCGTAGCCCAGGTCAATCGGGTTCCAGATGGCGAAGCTTTTGCTGGCGCCGGACTTGATCGCGCCGGCCATTTCCGACGGCAGCCCCAGCCCGGTGACATAGACTTTGCCGATTTTGCCCTGATCCTTCACCGCCTGCGCGGCGGCAACAATGCCCACCGACGACGGCGAAACAATGACTTTCAGGTCCGGATATGATTTCAGCAGGCCCACCGCTTCGCGGTAGCTTTTATCCGACAGATCGTCCCCGTAGGCGACGGTGACCAGCTGTACGGACGGATACTGCGGCAGCACCTTTTTCATCTCCTCAATCCAGATGTTCTGATTAGTGGAGGTTGGGGTGGCGCTTAACACGGCCACCTCGCCTTTCTCAACGTTCAGCGCCTTCAGCGCATCGGCGGCGAGCTTGACGTTGGTTTCGCCAATTAAGGCGTTATTCGAGGGGTTAAGATGGATCTGGCGGCCTGCCGGCGCCACGCCGGAGTCCCACGAGACCACCTTGATGCCGCGCTGCATCGCTTTTTTCAGCACCGGTACCACGGCGTCCGGATCGTTGGCGGAAATGGCGATCGCATCCACGCCCTGGGCGATCAACCCGTTCAGCACATCGATCTGCGCTTCGGCGGTGGTAGTGGTCGGGCCGGTGTAGATCACTTTGACATCACCTAACTCTTTGGCTGCCTGTTGGGCGCCAGCGTTGGCGGCTTCGAAGAAGCCATTTCCCAGCGATTTCGCCACAAGGGCGATTTTAACTTCGGCTAAGGCGGAACCGGACAACGCCAGGGCGGCAACGGTGAGGATCAAGCTTGTCTTTGTTTTCATTGCTTTTACTCCACATGAGTTAGTTTTGTAGGGTTTGCAGGTGATATTTCGCCCCGTCTCGGTGAGCGGGGCGCGATGTTGTTATGGATAAAGATCTAAAGCGGACTGCAGCGGCTGCACATTGAAGCGTTTACCAAGGGCGATAAGCTCTTCGCGGGTGATGGTCTGCTTCATCCCGCCCATCGACAAGACTTTCACCAGCACTTCGGCGGACTTCTCGGCAGTGTCGATCAGGCCGAAGGTCTCATCCAGCGTGGGGCCGCTGCCGAAGACGCCGTGGAATGGCCACAGCACCAGCGAGTGTTTTTGCATGGTTTCGGCGGTCGCCTGGCCGATTTCATCGGTGCCCGGTACCATCCACGGCAGAATGCCGACGCCGTCCGGGAAGACCACCAGACATTCGGTACTGCCTTCCCACAGCTTGCGGGTGAACAGATCGCTGTGGTTCTCCAGAACATAGGTCAGGGCGATCAGGTTGGTGGCATGGCAGTGCATGATCACCCGGTCTTTGCCGCCGGTCAGTTTGATACGCTCGCTGTGCGACAGGAAGTGTGCCGGCAGCTCGGAGGTCGGTACGGCATCCTCGGTGAGGCCCCACAGGATATGGTATCCCGCGCCATCGCTATCGACCTTTACCACGCCGAGGTTAGCGGCCGGGTCGAGCTGGACGTTACGGAAGAATTTGCCGGAGCCGGTGACGATAAATGGCTGGTTGGCCAGGATTGGCATCGGCTGGCTGAGGGCGATGTAGCGCGGTTTGGCGTGGAAATCCGCCGCGTAAGGTTCGATATCCGCTTCATCCAGACGCAGCGTCAGGTTGCCGCCGTTGCGTTCGTCCCAGCCTTTCAGCCAGGCGTCGGAGGTGGCTTTGATCATGCCCTGGACGAACCAGGCGTCGATAATGGTCTGCATAGTCTTGTCTTTCCTGTTGATTCGGTGCGGGGTTGACCCCCTCACCCTAACCCTCTCCCCACAGGGGAGAGGGAACTGTTCGGTGCGCTCTGGCAACATCGCGCAGTTCGTAGCCCGGGTAAGGCATCAGCCGCGACCCGGGGAAGCCCGTGCATTACCCGCGCTGGCTCAGAACCGCATTCTCATAAGCCCGTACGTTGTCCAGCCACTGACTGCCCGCCGGCGTGTCGTGACGCTGACAGTACATCTCCCAGATAGCCTGCCACGGCAGCGATTTTTGCTCTTCGAGCAGCGCCAGGCGGGCGGTGTAATCGCCGTCGTTCTCCAGCTGACGAAGCTGAGCAGTTGGTTCCAGCAGGGCGCGCAGCAGCGCTTTTTTCATATTCCGGGTACCAATCACCCAGGCTGCGATGCGGTTGATGGAGGCATCGAAGAAGTCGAGGCCGATGTGCACGCGGTCAAACAGGTTATGGCGAATGATTTCACTGGCGATGGCCTGGGTTTCATCATCCAGCAGCACCACGTGGTCGCTGTCCCAACGTACCGGGCGGCTGACGTGCAGCAGCAGGCGCGGGATGTAGAGCATGGCGGCAGAGATTTTGTCGGAGATCACTTCCGTCGGGTGGAAATGGCCGGCATCGAGACACAGCGCCGTCTGGCGGCTGGTGGCGTAGCCCATATAGAACTCGTTGGAGCCGACGGTGTAGCTTTCGGCGCCGATGCCGAACAGCTTGCTCTCCACGGCGTCAATATGGTGCGCCGGGTCGAGCTTCTCGCTGATCACTTCATCAAGGGCATTCAGCAACCGCTGGCGCGGCGCGAAGCGGTCAACGGTAATATCTTTCATGCCGTCCGGCACCCAGATATTCATCACCGATGGGGTACCCAGCTGTTCGCCAAAATAAGCGGATACGCGACGGCTGGCTTTGCAGTGGTCGATCCAGAACTGGCGGATCTCATCGTTGGCGTGCGACAGGGTAAAGCCGTCGGCGCTCAGCGGATGCGAGAAGCAGGAGGGGTTGAAATCCAGCCCCAGTTTGTTGGCTTTCGCCCACGTAACCCAGTTTTTAAAGTGCTCCGGCTTAATCTCATTGCGCGCTACCGGCGCGTCGGATTCCAGGTAAATAGCGTGCAGGTTGAGACGCTTTGGTCCCGGGATCAGGCTCAGCGCCTGCTCAAGGTCGGCGCGTAGCTCTTCAGCATTGCGCGCTTTGCCTGGGTAGTTGCCGGTCGCCTGGATGCCGCCGGTCAGGCTTCCCGCCGGGTTTTCGAAACCGGCGACGTCGTCACCCTGCCAGCAGTGCATGGAGACGGGCAGACGGTCCAGCTGGCGCAGGGCCTCCTCGACATCCACGCCGACGGCGGCGTAGCGCTGCTTAGCAATTTCCCAGGCTTGTTCAAGTTGAGTGGTCATGCGCAAAGCTCCTTGGTCTGTTGTGGCTGAAACTGCGCCACGAAACGGGCAATTTCACTATCAGGATTGGGGGTAAAAGCGGTGAGCGCCGCGTTGTCGCGCACCACTTGACGAAACTCATCGACATTGGCCAGCTCGTCGAGGGTCATTAACTGGATGCCGATATTGCCGAGGGTGGAGGCCTCCACCGGGCCGGCCACGACGGCGATCCCGCAGGCGTCAGCGCACAGCTGGTTAAGCAGCGCGTTCTGGCAGCCGCCGCCGACGATATGCAGCTGGCTGAAGGGCTGGCCGCGCAGCGCCGCCAGCTCGTTAAGCACCCGGGCGTAGAGCAGCGCCAGGCTGTCGAAAATGCAGCGCGCCAGCTCGGCATCGCTTTCAGGAACGGGCTGCCCGGCATCGCGACAGGCGGCCTGGATCTCGGCGCTCATACTGGCCGGGTTGATAAAGCGGTCATCGTTGCAGTCAATCATGAAGCGGCACGCCGGTAGCGCGGCGGTGCGGGCGATCAGCCCCTGCAGGTCGCTGACGTGTTGTTCTTTCAGCACCCGCTGCAGCAGCCACAGGCCCATGATATTTTTCAGCACCCGGTAGCGGCCTTCCGCTCCGCCTTCGTTGGTGATATTGGCCTGCAGCGCCGCGTCGCAGGTGTATGGGGTCAGGCTTTCAAACCCCATCAGCGACCAGGTGCCGGAGGAGAGATAGGCGGCATGGCGGTCAGCCAGCGGAGAGGCGATCACCGCGCTGGCGGTGTCGTGGCTGGCGACCGCGACCACCGGAATACGGTTGCCTTGCGGGCAGATCCAGTAGCCTGTCACATTGCCGGGATGGGTTGGGGTGCCAAACCACTCGCGCGGCGCGCCGGCCCAGTTCAGCAGCGTCTCATCCCAGCTATCGCTATTGATGTTAACCAGCTGGGTGGTGGTGGCGTTGGTATATTCCCAGTTCAGATTGCCGGTCAGGCGGAAGCTGAAATAGTCGGGGATCAGCAGGGCATGCGCGGCCTGACTGACCAGCTCCGGCTGCTGCTCCACCAGGGCGCGCAGCTGGTAAAGGGTGTTAAACGGCAGAAACTGAATACCACTGCGGCGATAGATCTCCGCCCGGCCCAGTTGTTCTTCAGCGTGACGTAGCAGGCCTTGGGTGCGGTCGTCGCGATAGGAGATCGGCAGTCCGACGCGCTGGCCCTGCTTATCCAGCAGGACATAATCCACCCCCCAGGTATCGATGCCGATACTGTCGATCAGGATGCCCTGCTCACACACTTTCTCCAGCCCGCGACGGATCTCGCCTTCCAGGCTATCCACATCCCAGCAGTCGAAGCCATCCACCTTCTGCAGGCTGTTGGTGAAGCGATGGATTTCCCGCAGGGTCAGGGCGCGTGGCCCGGACTGATAGCTGGCGAGCATCACCCGCCCGCTGGAGGCGCCTAAATCGACGGCGACACAATGACGAATACTCATGGAAAGACCCTTCTTAAAATCATTGTCCGCAGTCTAAAAAAGGCCGCTTACTGACACCTTCTCGCTACGGACAGTCAAAACTGGCCGCTGGCAAGAAAGCAAAGGTGACCGTGAGGGAAATCACAATTTGCGGTTTTAGGGGGTGGCGAGGGGGATGTGATGGCGTCCGCAGTTCCGTATCTTTCCGACTGATTCTTGAAAAAGCGGCAGGATTTACGAATTTCATGGTCAAAAATTGAAGGCCGGATAGCCAACCCTTCATTACTATCAGCCGGTGACTGATAATTTTTCTCATTACGAGGGTGGCATCATGACCATATTGCACAGTACGGATTTCTTTAAGGCCGGGATCTCGACGGTGGCTATTGAACCCCGCCTCCCTCAGTCGGCCTTTCCGGAACATCACCATGATTTCCATGAAATTGTCATCGTGGAGCAGGGCACGGGTATTCACGTCTTCAATGGTCAGCCCTATACCATCGGCGGCGGTTCGGTCTGCTTTATTCGCGATCACGACCGGCATCTGTACGAGCATACGGATAACCTGTGTCTGACCAACGTGCTCTATCGCGCGCCAGATGCGTTTCGTTTTCTCGCCGGGGTCAGCCAACTGCTGCCCCAGGAGCAGGAGGGGAACTACCCGTCGCACTGGCGGGTGAACCAGACGGTCCTGCAGCAGGTTCGGCATATCGTGGCGCAGATGGAGGCCATGGGGAGCGAAACGGATACCCATGCCGTCGCCAGCCGTGAGATCCTGTTTATGCAGCTGCTGGTGCTGTTGCGTAAAAGCAGTCTTGCGGAAGAGGCTACCAACAATGATGCGCGGCTGAATCAGCTGCTGGCCTGGCTGGAAGATCATTTTGCCCAGGAGATCTGCTGGGAGGAGGTGGCGGCGCAGTTTTCGCTGTCGCTGCGTACCCTGCACCGCCAGCTGAAGCAGCAGACCGGCCTGACGCCGCAGCGCTATCTTAATCGGGTGCGCCTGATGAAGGCCCGGCATCTGCTGCGCCACAGCGATGAAAGCGTGACTGATATCGCTTTTCGCTGCGGCTTCGGCGACAGTAACCACTTTTCGACGCTTTTTCGCCGCGAATTTGACTGGTCGCCGCGCGATATCCGCCAGGGCCGCGACGCCATTCTTCAGTAACGCGAGAAGAGTCAACGTATTGCGGGCTAAAAACGCGAATAATGCGCCCTTATCCGCGTTTGGAGTGTGAGCCGTGGCCGGTCTGATTCTACGTAAAGAGGAGTTTTTCCCTTCCGCCACGCAGGCAGTGGCGGTGGCTGACCGCTACCCGCAAAATGTTTTTGCCGAGCATACCCACGAGTTCTGCGAGCTGGTGCTGGTGTGGCGCGGCAACGGGCTGCACGTCCTTAACGATCGCCCCTGGCGCATTACCCGCGGCGATCTGTTCTATATTCGCGCCGAAGATAAACACTCCTATGCTTCGGTTAATGATTTAGTCCTGCAGAACATCATCTATTGCCCGGAGCGGCTGCAGCTCAATTTTGACTGGGCGGGGACGATCCCTGGCCTCTTTGGCACGCCGTGGAAGCCCCACTGGCGCATGGGCAGCACAGGTATGGCGCAGGCGCGCCAGGTGATTAGCCAGCTTGAGCATGAGTGCGCCCGGCGCGACGCGCAGGGAAATGCGATGGCCGAACTGCTTTTTGCCCAGCTGGCGCTGACGTTGCAGCGCCATCGCTACGCGACGGATGATCCCGCGGCGACGCAGCGCGAAGCGCTGCTGGACAAACTGCTGGCCGCGCTGGCGGCCAGCCTCAGCCGCCCCTTTGTTCTGGAGCGTTTCTGCGAGCAGGAGGGCGGCAGCGAGCGGGCGCTTCGCCAGCAGTTTCGCCAGCAAACCGGGATGACCATCAATCACTATTTACGCCAGCTGCGGATCTGCCATGCGCAGTATCTGCTGCAGCATACCGAGCGCTTAATCGGCGATATCGCCATGCAGTGCGGCTTTGAGGACAGTAACTACTTTTCGGTGGTTTTTAGCCGGGAAATCGGCATGTCGCCGGGGCAGTGGCGGCAGCGCAGTCGCGCCGCCGCCTGAAGACCGTCGTTGTCTGGCTGATGACCCGGTGGTTAACTGGCCATTCCCAGACCGACGATATTGGCGGCGATGATGATCACCACGCAGCCGAGGCTCAGGACGCTCACCGGACGACGACCGGCGTTGTTCCACTCCTTCAGCACCAGACCCACCAGACCGCCGCACAGCACGTAGAAACTCATGTGCAGCATCCAGCTCATATAGTCATACTGCGCCGGAATGCTGGCGTGGCCCCAGGCATAGAAGAAGAACTGGAGATACCACATCAGGCCGCCGAGGGCGGAGAGCAGAAGGTTGCTGATGATGAGCGGTTTGGCCAGCGAGAAATCGGCTTTGACTGACAGACTCTTCACTTTCGCCAGACGAATAAAGCAGAAGCCGAGGTTGACCAGCGCCCCGCCGCCCATAATGACTACGTAGCTTGGCAGCGCCGCGTACAGCGGGTCGACGCCGAGCGCTGCGGCGGCGTCATGCATCGGTTTGGCGGCGTTCATCGCGAACGACATCCCTGCTGAGAAGATGCCGCACATCACCGCCAGCAGAAGTCCTTTCTTCAGATTGAACTCTTCGGCTTTGATGCCCATTTTGCGCTCTTTCAACTGGCCTGCGCGGGTGACGATGCCGACGCCAATCACCGCCACCAGCACGCCGAGCAGCGTCATTTGACCGCCCTGGGTGTGCATCAGCACTGCAAACTGACCGTTAATAATCGGCGTCATCAGCGTGCCGACAATCAGCGTGATGCCAATGGCGATGCCAATCCCCATCGACATGCCAAGATAGCGCATGGTCAGGCCATAGTTGATATTACCTATGCCCCACATGGCGCCGAACAGAAAGACCGGCAGCAGCGTGGAGGCGTTAAAGGAGCGGTAGTAGGCCCAGAAATCGGGTAACAGTGTGGCGCTGATGGCCCAGGGCAGGATCAGCCAGGAGACGATCCCTCCAACCGACCACATGGTTTCCCACGACCAGTGTTTTACTTTTTTGAACGGGGCATAGAAACAGGCGGCACTGGCGGCCCCTATCAAATGCCAAAAAATACCCATCGTAATCGCGTGGTTCATTGATTTTATCCTCATCTTTTTTATCGGAGACGGCGGCTTCCGATGTGATGAGTGTAAAAATTAGCCGCTTTGGCCGCCTTCAAGCCGTTGCCACAGGATGGCGAACCCTGGCAACCATGGGCTTAATTAGTTGTTCTACATCACAAAATGGCGGGTATTTCTTCTGGTTATATCCATATGAAAAATACGGCATTGATAAGCATTTTCAATACCATTTAATTAACTATAATGGACAAACTGCTTACGCGGCGTTAACACTTGAGCCGCTCGACAATAATGGAGATGATTATGAGCTATACCCTGCCATCCCTGCCGTACGCTTACGATGCTCTGGAACCGCACTTCGACAAGCAGACGATGGAGATCCATCACACTAAACACCATCAGACCTACGTGAACAATGCCAACGCCGCGCTGGAAAGCCTGCCGGAGTTCGCTAACCTGTCCGCTGAAGAGCTGATCACCAAGCTGGATCAACTGCCGGCTGACAAAAAAACCGTACTGCGTAACAACGCGGGCGGCCACGCTAACCACAGCCTGTTCTGGAAAGGCCTGAAAACCGGCACCACCCTGCAGGGCGACCTGAAAGCGGCTATCGAGCGCGATTTCGGCTCTGTAGACAATTTCAAAGCGGAATTCGAAAAAGCCGCTGCGACCCGTTTCGGCTCCGGCTGGGCGTGGCTGGTACTGAAAGGTGACAAACTGGCCGTTGTCTCCACCGCCAACCAGGATTCCCCGCTGATGGGCGAAGCCATTTCCGGCGCTTCCGGCTTCCCGATCCTGGGTCTGGACGTGTGGGAACACGCTTACTACCTGAAATTCCAGAACCGTCGCCCGGACTACATCAAAGCCTTCTGGGACGTAGTGAACTGGGACGAAGCTGCAGCGCGTTTTGCCGCTAAAAAATAAGGTTGCATTGCGCTAAGAGAGAAGCGAGTCTGATGACTCGCTTTTTTTATATCTGTAGCAAGGAGAGCAGCCATGCATTATCCGGTGAATGTCTTTGTCGGCAAAATCAGGGACTACGCGGGCAGTCGCCCCAGCGCGATCGGCAAAATCCAGGTCGATGGCGAATTGCAGCTCGGCGATCTCGGCCTCGATGGGGATGAGCAGGCGGAGAAGAACATACACGGCGGGCCGGACCGCGCGCTGTGCCACTATCCGCGCGAACACTATGCCGACTGGATGCGTGAATTCCCCCAGCAGGCCGAGCGCTTCTGCGCGCCGGCGTTCGGCGAAAACCTCTCCACCACCGGGCTTACCGAGCAAAATGTTTATATCGGCGATATCTTTCGCTGGGGCGAGGCGCTGATCCAGGTCACCCAGCCGCGATCGCCGTGCTTCAAGCTCAACTTTCATTTTGCGATCGGTGATATGGCGCAGCTGGTGCAAAACAGCGGGAAGACCGGCTGGTTGTATCGGGTGATTGCCGGGGGGCAAGTCTCCAGCGATGCGCCCCTCGAACTGGTTTCCCGGCTGAGCGATGTCAGTGTCCATGAGGCCGGGGCGATTGCCTGGCAGATGCCGTTTGATGATGATCAGTATCATCGTTTATTGTCGGCTGCGGGCCTGTCGGTGAGCTGGAGCAGAACGATGCAGAAGCGGCGTTTAAGCGGCAAGATCGAGGATAGTTCGCGGAGATTGTGGGGGAAATAATTCCCCCATATTGAGTATTTTCGGGGATGCTCCCGGCTTAGCGCAGCGCAAGCCGGGACAGAGTCAGGTGCGCTTATACAGCGGCAGCCAAAGGGTTAAGCGCAAACCACCCAGCGGGCTGTCGTCGGCCTTCACCCAACCGCGGTGCTGCTGAATAGCGGTTTCGAC
This sequence comes from Klebsiella sp. P1CD1, assembly GCF_003790505.1. Lineage (NCBI taxonomy): Bacteria > Pseudomonadati > Pseudomonadota > Gammaproteobacteria > Enterobacterales > Enterobacteriaceae > Klebsiella > Klebsiella sp. P1CD1. The sequence continues at coordinate 5,576,899 of NZ_CP033631.1, read as the reverse complement.
AATCGCCAGCCCCAGACCGGTGCCGCCGGACTCGCGGTCGCGCGCCTCGTCGGTCCGGTAGAATGGCCGGAAAATCTGTTCGCGATCCTCCGGGCTAACGCCCGGGCCGTCGTCGTCGACGTTAACCGTAATCCCGTCTTTATCCACCGAGAAGCTGACGGAAATCTTCGTGTGCGAGTAGCGCAGGGCGTTGCGGACGATATTCTCCAGCGCGCTTTCCAGCGCATTAGGGTTACCGTACAGCGGCCAGGGGCCCGGCGGATATTCAACGGTGAAAGATTTACCCATCTGCTCGGCTTCAAACGCCGCGTTGTCCAGCACTTCGCCCCACAGCTGATTGGCTTTCACCGTCTCGCTGACCAGGGCATTTTTGGCCTGATTGCGCGACATCACCAGCAGGTCGTTGATCATGCTGTCCAGCCGGTGCGCCTCGGTTTCGATGCGCTCCAGCTCCTTGCTCTCACCGCTGCGGCGACGCAGCAGGGCGGTGCCCAACTGCAGGCGCGTAAGTGGTGTGCGCAGCTCATGCGAGATATCCGACAGCAGCCGCTGCTGGCTGGTCATCATCCGCTCCAGCGCGGTCACCATCTGGTTAAAGCTGGCGCCAGCGGCTAAGAACTCCTGCGGCCCGGCTTCCAGCTCCGGATGCTGGCGCAGGTTGCCCTGGGCGACTTCGTCGGCGGCGTTTTTCAGCTTACGCGCCGGTTTCGCCAGGCTCCACGCCAGCCACAGCAGCAGCGGGGCGCTGACCAGCATCGTGACGATCAGCAGCAGCAGCGGCCGGTCAAACAACAGGTTGATAAAGTCGGATTGGGAGGTGCTGGCGGGACGAATCAGATAGAGCTGATAGTTATCCTCGCCGTCCCTGACGGAAAACGGGCCCACCATTTCCAGGCGGCCATAGCGTTTTTTCTGCGGATGATCGGCATTATCGGCCTGGCCGATAAAGTTACGAATGATCTGCATCTCGTTGCGTTCTGCGCCGATCACGCGGCCTTCGCTGGTCACCAGCAGCAGGCGTTGTCCCGGCGGCGCCCATTTATCGATGGCGCGAAACAGACGGCGCCACCACATCAGGTCGTTTGGCGGATCGTTGGCCAGCTCGGCCTCGACGTGCTGCTCGATCATGATGCCCTGACGCTGCTCGCTTTCCAGCAGCTCGGTCATCTGCCGGGAATCCAGTTTGGGCAACATCAGCACCAGCATCAACACCAGCGCCAGCGTGAGCCAGAAGATGGCGAAGATGCGTGCAGTCAAACTTCCAATCATGAAGCGGAAACCATCAGATACCCGCGGCCACGCAGCGTTTTAAACCACGGATGGCCATCTTTGCGCTCCGGCAGCTTACGCCGCAGGTTGGAAATATGCATATCGATGGCGCGGTCGAACGGCGTCAGGCGCTTGCCTAACACTTCCTGGCTTAAATGTTCACGCGACACTACCTGGCCGAGATGTTGCGCTAACAGATAGAGCAGGGTGAACTCGGTACCGGTGAGCTCCAGCGTCTGGCCATCGAAATTGGCTTCCTGACGGCCCGGATTGAGGCTTAAGGCATCCACTTCCAGCGTTGGCGATCCGGCTTCGGTCGTCTGCTGCTGCTCGCTCCAGTGGGAACGGCGCAGAATCGCGCGTATACGGGCCACCAGTTCACGATCGTTGAACGGCTTAGGCAAATAGTCATCCGCGCCCAGCTCAAGGCCGAGAACGCGATCCAGCTCGCTTCCGCGCGCTGTTAGCATGATAACCGGGGTCTGGTGTGTCTGACGCAGCTCTTTCAGCGTATCAATACCGTTTTTCTTCGGCATCATTACGTCGAGCAGCAATAAATCAACGCTGTCGTCCAGAAGGGCCAGCGCCTGTTCCCCATCATGGGCCACCAGCACGTTAAAACCTTCCATATCGAGCAGCTCTTTTAACAGGGAGGTGAGCTCCCGGTCATCATCAACTAACAGGATTTTATTCATCTTTTAAATACCTCCGAGGCAGAAATTACGTCATCAAGGCCCGCTAATCCATGACTTTACGTTGTTTTACACCCCCTGACGCATGTTTGCAGCCTGAATCGTAGACTGTCTCTCGTTGAATCGCGACACAAACGTTTTGGGAGTATGTGATGCGCAATGTTATCGCTGCCGTCATGGCCTCAACGCTGGCGCTAAGTGCATATAGCCAGGCCGCTGAAGTCGTTACCAGCGTTAACTGGCTCCCCGGAGACGAAGGGGGACAGCGCGGTAGCCAGAGCCATATGTTTGACGGCATAAGTTTAACCGAGCAGCAACGTCAGCAGTTACGGGATCTTATGCAACGGGCACGCCACGACAGGCTCCCCGTTAATGTTAGCGAAATGGAGACAATGCATCGCCTTGTCACCGCAGAAAATTTTGATGAAAACGCTGTGCGCGCCCAGGCAGAAAAGATGGCGCAGGAACAGGTTGCTCGCCAGGTCGAGATGGCTAAGGTCCGCAACCAGATGTATCACCTGCTTACGCCAGAGCAGCAAGCGGTTTTAAATGCTAAGCACCAGCAACGTATGGATCAGTTGCGTGAGGTTGCAAGGATGCAGAAAGGCTCAGCCATGATGCTTTCGAGTAGTAGCAACACCCTGCAACCCCAGTAACAAACCCTGTTTTCCTTGCCATAGACACCATCCCTGTCTTCCCCCACATGATGTGGGGGTTTTTTTTGCCCTTTTTTCGGCAAATCAACTTCTTCGCGTATCCCGTGAGCGTCACAAGTTCAGGTTATACTAAGCGCAGTGCAGGAGAAGGAGCCTATATGAATCAATCTTATGGCCGGTTGGTCAGCCGCGCCGCTATCGCCGCGACGGCCATGGCCTCCGCGTTACTTTTGATCAAAATTTTTGCGTGGTGGTATACCGGTTCAGTCAGTATTCTGGCTGCGCTGGTGGATTCGCTGGTGGATATTGCCGCCTCGCTGACCAACCTGCTGGTGGTTCGCTATTCGCTGCAACCTGCTGATGAAGAACATACCTTTGGCCATGGCAAAGCGGAATCGCTGGCGGCGCTGGCGCAAAGCATGTTTATCTCCGGCTCGGCGTTGTTTCTGTTTCTCACCGGCATCCAGCACCTGGTGCGTCCGGAGCCGCTGCAGGCCGCTGGCGTCGGGGTCGTCGTCACGTTGATCGCCCTGTTCAGCACGCTGGCGCTGGTGACCTTCCAGCGCTGGGTGGTGCGAAAAACCCAGAGCCAGGCGGTGCGGGCGGATATGCTTCATTATCAGTCTGATGTTATGATGAACGGCGCTATTCTGGTGGCGCTGGGCCTTTCCTGGTACGGCTGGCATCGCGCCGATGCGTTGTTTGCCTTAGGAATTGGCATCTATATTTTATATAGCGCGCTGCGGATGGGCTATGAGGCGGTTCAGTCACTACTCGACCGCGCCTTGCCTGACGAGGAGCGTCAGGACATTATCACCATCGTGACCGCATGGCCCGGCATCCGCGGGGCGCACGATCTACGAACGCGGCAGTCAGGGCCGACCCGCTTTATTCAGATTCATTTGGAAATGGAAGATAACCTCCCGCTGGTGCAAGCCCACGTGATTGCAGACCAGGTGGAGCAGGCGATTCTGCGCCGTTTCCCGGGTTCCGATGTCATTATCCATCAGGATCCCAGTTCTGTGGTGCCAGCGGCGCAGCAGGGCTTTTTTGAGCGTTAGGTTATAGTCTGTAAACTCGATGTAAAAATGTGGGGCAGATCGGCATTTTTTGTATAAATTACCGCCGTTTGGTCTGACCTGAATCAATTCAGCTTGAGGCGTTTGATATACTATTGTCATTAGCGTCGTGCACTCCTGGTGAGGGAGCGCTTCAGGCAACAGAATTATTTTTTGCTTCCTAAGTTCAGAGGTAGTCATGATTAAGAAAATCGGTGTGTTGACAAGTGGCGGTGATGCGCCGGGCATGAACGCAGCAATTCGTGGCGTTGTGCGCGCGGCATTAACGGAAGGTCTGGAAGTTTTTGGAATCTATGACGGTTACCTCGGATTGTATGAAGACCGTATGGTTCAGCTCGACCGTTACAGCGTTTCCGACATGATCAACCGCGGCGGCACCTTCCTGGGCTCCGCTCGCTTCCCGGAATTCCGCGAAGAACACATTCGCGCTGTGGCTATCGAAAACATGAAGAAGCGCGGCCTGGATGCGCTGGTGGTTATCGGTGGTGACGGATCCTATATGGGGGCAATGCGCCTGACCGAGATGGGCTTCCCGTGCATCGGTCTGCCGGGCACCATCGACAACGATATCAAAGGCACTGACTACACCATCGGCTTTTTCACCGCCCTGAGCACCGTGGTGGAAGCGATTGACCGTCTGCGCGACACCTCTTCTTCACACCAGCGCATCTCCGTGGTGGAAGTGATGGGCCGTTACTGCGGCGACCTGACCCTGGCGGCGGCGATTGCCGGCGGCTGTGAGTTCATCATGGTGCCGGAAGTGGAATACACCCGTGACGATCTGGTCGCTGAAATCAAAGCTGGTATCGCGAAAGGGAAAAAACACGCTATCGTGGCGATTACCGAGCACATGTGCGACGTTGACGAGCTGGCAAGCTACATCGAGAAAGAAACCGGCCGTGAAACTCGCGCTACCGTTCTTGGCCACATTCAACGCGGCGGTTCTCCGGTTCCTTACGACCGCATCCTGGCTTCCCGCATGGGCGCCTATGCAATTGAGCTGCTGCTGCAGGGCCATGGCGGCCGTTGCGTCGGCATCCAGAACGAGAAGCTGGTGCACCACGACATCATCGATGCCATCGAGAACATGAAGCGTCCGTTCAAGAACGACTGGCTGGATTGCGCGAAGAAACTGTACTAAGTTGCGCGTCGGATAAACAAAAGGCCTTCTCATGGAGAAGGCCTTTTTTATGGCGGAGGGTTTATTCGATATCCAGCGGGTCTTCCGACAGGATCATCCCGGTGTTATCGGCATACAGATGGTCGCCGGAGAAGAAGGTCACCCCGCCGAAATTGACGCGCACGTCGCTTTCGCCGATGCCTTCGCCAGCCGCGCCGACCGGAATAGCCGCCAGCGCCTGGATGCCGATGTCCAGTTCCTCAAGGTCGTCAACCTGGCGCACCGCGCCATAGACCACTAACCCTTCCCATTCATTCTGTACGGCCAGACGCGCCAGGTCGGCGTCAATTAACGCGCGTCGTACTGAGCCGCCGCCGTCGATCAGGAGAATATGACCACGGCCGTTCTGCTCGAGCAGATCATAGAGCAACCCGTTATCCTCGAAACATTTTACCGTAATGATTTGTCCACCAAACGACGACCGTCCTCCAAAGTTAGAGAACAGCGGTTCCACGACGTTGACATCTTCCTGGTAGATGTCACAAAGCTCGGAAGTATCGTATTTCATAGGCTTAACGTTCAGTTGCTGCGAGAGTTTTTAGTATATCCCGCGAATCCCATTGTTGGCAAAATCATCAATTGTTAATTGATATTTGTCAGTTAAGCCATCAGCTTACTGGCAATAATTCCGATAACAAACAGCAGGTTGGTCAGTAAGGCCCCTTTGACCGTCTTTTCGAGCATTGGCCGCATCGCCAGCGGATCGGATTCGCGCAGGACGTAGCGCGCCTGTTTCACCAGCAGCGGCGTGGCGAGAATAAACAGCCAGCCCCACACAGAATGCAGCGCCAGCAGATTAAACAGCGCCAGACACAGCAGGGCGCCGAATAGCAGGCAGGCATGATAGCGGCGGGCATTGACCGGCCCCAGACGCACGGCGAGGGTGTTTTTTCCGTTCTGGCGATCGCTATCAATATCGCGCAGATTATTGATGTTCAGCACGGCGGTTGCCAGCAGACCGCAGGCCGTCGCTGGCAGAAAAATGGCCGCTTCCACATTATGGGCTTGCAGATACCAGCTGCCGAGGACGCTCAGCCAGCCGAAGAAAACGAGTACTGAGATATCACCCAGACCAATATATCCATAGGGGCGGGTGCCCACCGTGTAGGTGATGGCGGCCACGATAGACAGGCCTCCCAGGGCGAGGAAGCCGATGAAGTCGCCGACGCTCTGCCAGGCGGCGCACAGCAGCGCCAGACCAAACAGACAGATCAGCGCGACGGTGACGATGAGAGCGCGCTTCATCTGCTGGGGGGTAATCACCCCTTTCTGCATGCCGCGCAGCGGCCCGATGCGATCGGGTTTATCGCTCCCTTTGACTGCGTCGCCATAGTCATTCGCCAGGTTAGAAAGAATTTGCAGCAAGCCAGCGGTGATCAGCGCCAGCAGAGCAACCCAGGGATCAAAATGGCCCTGCTGCCAGGCAAGGGTGGTGCCAACAATAATCGCGGCAAACGCCAGCGGTAACGTTTTAGGACGCAGGCTTTCCAGCCATGCCCGAGAACGGCTGATATCAGTCATAGTTATTTTAGCCAATAAAAATGGGGGCTATAGCCCCCATCAACAGTGATGAAAATGCATTGCACCGGATTATAGGATAAAACGGCTCAGATCTTCATCTGCCACCAGAACATCCAGGTGTTTACTCACATATTCGGCATCGATAATGACGGTCTGGCCGTTCATCTCGCTGGCATCATAGGAAATATCTTCCACCAGACGCTCCAGCACGGTGTGCAGGCGACGCGCACCGATGTTCTCGGTGGTTTCGTTTACCTGCCACGCGGCCTGGGCGATACGCTTGATACCGTCTTCGGTGAATTCGATATTCACCCCTTCGGTCGCCATCAGCGCTTTGTACTGCACGGTGATGGAGGCATTCGGCTCGGTCAGGATGCGCTCGAAGTCATGGGTGGTCAGCGCTTTCAGCTCAACGCGGATCGGCAGACGCCCCTGCAGTTCAGGGATCAGATCGGACGGACTGGCCACCTGGAACGCGCCGGAGGCGATAAACAGAATGTGGTCGGTCTTAACCATCCCGTGCTTGGTGGAGACGGTGCAGCCTTCAACCAGCGGCAGCAGGTCGCGCTGTACGCCTTCGCGAGACACGTCCGGGCCGGAGGAGTTGCCGCCGCGCTTACAGATTTTGTCGATTTCGTCGATAAAGACGATACCGTGCTGTTCTACAGCGTCGATGGCTTCCTGCTTCAGCTCTTCCGGGTTGACCAGCTTGGCCGCTTCTTCTTCAATCAGCAGCTTCATCGCGTCTTTGATTTTCAGCTTACGCGGTTTCTGCTTCTGACCGCCGAGGTTCTGGAACATGGACTGCAGCTGGCTGGTCATCTCTTCCATGCCCGGAGGGGACATGATTTCAACGCCCATCGGCGCCGCAGCGAGATCGATTTCAATCTCTTTATCGTCCAGCTGGCCTTCACGCAGTTTCTTGCGGAACGCCTGGCGCGCAGCAGAGGGTTCCTGCGGCTGTTCAGCCTGGCCCCAGTTGTTTTTCGCCGGTGGGATCAGCACGTCAAGCACGCGCTCTTCCGCCAGCTCTTCCGCGCGGTAACGGTTTTTATCGATGGACTGCATGCGAACCATTTTGATCGCCGCATCGGTCAGATCGCGGATGATCGAGTCCACTTCTTTACCAACATAGCCCACTTCGGTGAACTTGGTCGCTTCAACTTTAATAAACGGCGCGTTGGCCAGTTTCGCCAGACGACGGGCAATCTCGGTTTTACCGACGCCGGTTGGGCCGATCATCAGAATGTTTTTCGGCGTGACTTCATGACGCAGCTCTTCGTTAAGCTGCATCCGGCGCCAGCGGTTACGCAGGGCGATAGCAACAGAACGCTTGGCGGCGTCCTGGCCGATAATGTGTTTGTCCAGTTCGCTGACAATTTCGCGTGGGGTCATTTCAGACATGGGAGATCCTTACGCTTTAGAAGGTAATTCTTCGATGGTGTGGAAATGGTTGGTATAGATGCAGATATCACCTGCAATATCCAACGCTTTCTCGGCGATGTCGCGCGCGCCCATATCGGTGTTTTCCAACAGCGCGCGGGCCGCGGCCTGGGCGTAAGGACCGCCGGAGCCGATAGCAATCAAATCGTTTTCTGGCTGTACCACGTCGCCGTTACCGGTGATGATAAGCGACGCGTTTTCGTCTGCGACGGCCAGCAGCGCTTCCAGCTTGCGCAACATCCGATCGGTTCGCCAGTCTTTGGCCAGCTCAACGGCGGCCTTCACCAGATGGCCCTGGTGCATTTCCAGTTTACGTTCAAACAGTTCGAACAGCGTGAAGGCGTCAGCGGTGCCGCCAGCAAAACCGGCAATCACTTTGTCGTTATACAGACGACGCACTTTCTTCACGTTGCCCTTCATCACGGTGTTGCCCAGCGTGGCCTGGCCATCACCGGCAATAACAACATGGCCGTTACGGCGAACACTTACAATTGTAGTCACGAGCAGACCCCTTGGTTGCAAAAGCGGAACAGGGGCCCCGCGCTGTCCGCGGGGCCGAATGCAATTATAGATGGGGGGGATTTTGAGGGTTTCAACCCCTGGCGGCGAGACGAATGCAGTTCGCGTGTCCGGCCATCTTCAGACGGGTGATCATCTCGTTGGCGCTTTCTTTGCCTTTCAGCGGGCCAATGACTACGCGGTTCCAGCCGTTGTTGGTGGTGATATGTGAAGCAAACCCTTCAAAAGCCAGCTGAGCGCGGACGGTTTCGGCCTGCTCGGCGCCTTTAAAGGAGCCACACTGGATCATCCAGCTACGATCGTCTTTCTTCTCGGCGGCTTTCGGCGCTTCCTCCACGCGGGTTACCGGCGCGGCGGCCTGCGTACGTGGCTGCGTGGTATTGGTATGCGCCGGCGTCTGCAGCAGATCCTGGTACGGCTGCTGGTTCGACGCGGTCTGCTTCGGCTGTTGCTGTTGCACCGGCTTCGGCTGCTGGACGCGCGGCTGCTGCTGCACGGCCTGCGGCTGAGTTTGCGTCCACTGCTGCTGTTGCGCCTGCTGTTGCTGCTGTGCTAAACGCTGACGCTGCAACGTCTGCTGGCGCTGTGCCGGGGTTTGTTCGTTCCACGGCACTTCGGTCAGCTGGGTCGGCTGCTGGCGCATATCGGCCTGCATCTGGGCGAGCAGCTGGCGCTGCTCGTCGGTCAGCTGTTCCGGTTTCATCACCTCGCCACCGGCGGTCGGTTCGGTCGGCGCGCGGACGCCAGGCTGGCGGCTTTCCAGCTCTTTGATATAGCGCCAGCGCTCTTCCGGTTTTGGCGGCAAGCCGTTACCGGCGGCCTGGCGATTTTGCATCGCTTCCGCTTCTTCTTTCTTATGGTGCGTAATGAAATAAAGTCCACCGATAAAGGCCACCAGCACCGCCGCCGCGATCGCCACCATAGCCGGTGAAATCGCCGGAAGGCTGCTTTGCTTATTCCTTGAGCTTCGGGTAGTGCTCTTTTTGCGCCGCGAAGAAGCCGGTTGGCTGCGGCGTACATAATCTCGTTGTGCCACTATCGTTTCGCTGTCTTATATTTGTTCGTCAGCCCGCCATGTTACTTAAGCGGCGGGCCTTTGACCAGAAGAGCAGGCCCGAAAGCCTGATGGTTATCGTCTGATTTTTTGCGTACTGCCGCGAACGATCAGTTCGCAATCGAGCAGACGCGAGCCGCTGTTCACATTATGACCCTGCATTTGCTCAAGTAATAGCAGCATTCCTTCACGGCCGATATCAAAACGCGGCTGTGAAACGGTAGTCAACGGCGGATCGCAAAATTCAGACAACGCGATGTTATCGAAGCCGACAATCGACAGGTCGTCCGGCACCTTCAGGCCGCGGCGTTTCGCCAGCGACAAGGCGCCCAGCGCCATCACATCACTATGGCAGAAGACCGCGGTGGGCGGCACCGGCTGTGACAGCAGCTGCTCCAGCGCATTGGCGCCGGCTTCGAAAGTAAAGTTGCCGCGAGCGATATAGTGCGGATCGACGGTGATGCCACTGCGACGCAGCGCCTGCACGTAACCCTGCAGACGATAATGGCACAGCGGCATATCTTCCGGGCCAGCGATACAGCCAATACGCTGGTGTCCCAGCTCATGAAGATAGTTCACCGCGTTAAAGGCCGCCGTCAGGTTATCGATGTGGACGGTGGGTAACTCCAGCTCCGGCGCGAATTCGTTCGACATGACCATCGGCGGCAAATTGCGCTGCTCTTCCACGCTGGCGTCGAACGGCAGGCGCGAGCTGAGCAGCACCATGCCGTCGATCTGCTTGGTGATAATAAGGTCAATAAAGGTTTTTTCTTTCTGGTTCTGGTGGGCGCAATCGCCGATTAACACCAGATAGCCGTGCTCGGCGGCCGTGACTTCAATTCCGCGGATGACTTCACTAAAAAAGGGATCGCAGATATCCGGCACGATCACGAGGATCGTCCGCGATTCGTTGCGCTTCATATTTCGCCCGAGCGACTGGGGTAAATAGCCGACTTCCAGCGCCGCCTGCTCGACCCGGTTACGGGTGGCTTGCGACACCTTATCAGGGTTCATCAACGCTCGGGACACGGTTGCCGTGGAAACGTTTGCCTTGAGGGCGACGTCTTTCATGGTGGCGGCAACCACTTGTTTTTTGGGCTTCACCTGGTTTCTCCTCGCTGAATGGCGCTGACATTTCCCTTGCGCGCTAACTGCTGCATCATTTTTATCAGATAGTCGCGGCAGTGAGTTACAGAATTTTCATGAAAAACGTGATGCTTGTTGAATTTTTCGATCCGGCTCGCAAGAGAAGCCTTACCCTTCAATAGGATCGACATCCAGCACCCATTTCACTTTTCTCGCCTCCGGTAGCGTATTGATTAACGCCAGCGTACCGCTGACGATGTGCTGCAGGCGCACCCGCGAAGGGTGCTGCAGCAATATTTGCCAGCGCCAGCGGCCGCCGCGCTTCGGCGCCAGCGCCGGAACCGGACCGAGCACCCACAGTTTATCGTCGGCCAGCGGGCTGGCCTGCAAGAGATTACGTAACTGCTGTAAAAAAAGCGGCGCCTGCTGGTTGTTATGGTCTTCAGCACGTATCAACACGTGACTGGTCCACGGCGGTAGCTGCATCGTCTGGCGTTCGGCCAGCGCCTGCTCGGCAAAGGCGTCGTAGCCTTTATACAGCAGGGTCTGCAGTAGAGGATGCTCCGGATGGTGGGTTTGCAGGATCACTTCGCCCTGTTTTCCTGCCCGGCCCGCTCGTCCGGAGACCTGGGTATAGAGCTGAGCGAAACGCTCTGCGGAGCGGAAATCAGCGGAAAATAGCGCCCCGTCGACGTCCAGCAGGGAGACGAGGGTCACGTCCGGAAAGTGGTGGCCTTTGGCCAGCATTTGGGTGCCGATCAAAATGCGCGCGCCGCCGCGGTGGACTGCGGCGAGATGTTCCTCAAGCGCCCCTTTACGGCTGGTGGTATCGCGGTCGATACGCGAGATGGGCACACCAGGGAACAGCGGCGTCAGGGACTGCTCCAGTTGCTCGGTGCCGATACCCACCGGCACCAGATGTGTGGAACCGCAGGAAGGGCACTGGCGCGGGATAGGGCGCTGACTGTCGCAATGGTGGCAGCGCAGATGGTGCTGCGCCTGGTGCAACGTATAGTAGCTGTCGCAGCGCGGGCACTCCGCGATCCAGCCGCAGTCGTGGCACAGCAGCGCCGGCGCAAAGCCGCGGCGGTTAAGAAACAGGATCACCTGGTTATCCGCCTGCAGATGCTGGCGCATGCGGTTGATCAGCGCGGGTGACAGACCCGCCAGCAGCACCTGTCCTTTCAGGTCGAGCACGTGCTGCTGGGCTGGACGCGCGTTGCCCGCGCGTTTGCTTAAGGTTAACTGCCGATATTTGCCCTGGCGGACGTTGTGCAGGGTCTCCAGCGCCGGCGTCGCCGAGCCGAGAATAATCGGGATCTGTTCGCTGTGAGCGCGCCATACCGCCAGGTCGCGGGCGTGGTAGCGCCAGCCCTCCTGCTGTTTATAGGAGCTGTCATGCTCTTCGTCGATGACGATGACGCCGAGGTCTTTAAACGGGGTAAACAGCGAGGAGCGAGTGCCGATCACAATGGCCGCTTCGCCGTTTTTCGCCTTCAGCCAGGCCGAGAGACGTTCGCTGTCATTGAGTCCGGAGTGCAGCACTTCCACCGGCGCATTAAAGCGCTGGCGAAAACGGGCGATAGTTTGCGGCGTCAGGCCGATCTCCGGCACCATCACCAGCGCCTGGCGCCCCTGCGCCAGTACATTCTCCAGCACGCTCAAGTAGACTTCCGTTTTCCCTGAGCCTGTGATGCCTGCCAGTAGCCAGGCGGAGAAGCGATCGGCAGCGCTGTGGATCGCCCCGACGGCGGTGGCCTGTTCGGTATTCAGACGCAGGCGTTCGCCGGCAACCGAATACGTGCTGCGCCAGTCGGTGAGAACGGGCGCTTCACAGGCCAGCTCCGCCAGCCCTTTGCCACGCAGCGCCTGCAGCGCCGCTTCATTAAATTCCAGTTCGCTAACCTGATGACGCCAGATCTTTCCCTGGCGCAGCGCCGCCAGCGCCTGCTGCTGCTTTGGGGAGCGTTTCAGACCGTTGAGGTCGACAGCCTGCCCCTGCTCGGTGGCGAACCAGTACCACAGCGGCGTCGCGCTGGCGGGTTTGCCCTGGCGCAGCAGAATGGGCAGCGCATGGAACAGCACATCGCCAATCGGATGATGGTAATACTCAGCCGCCCACATCAGCAGTCGCCAGACGGTGCCGGAGAAGACCGGCTCGTCGTCCAGCGCTTCGGCGACCGGTTTGAGTTCATCCAGCGGCAGCTCGCTGCGCTCGCTCACCGCCGCGACAATGCCGATCCGCTCCTGTTTGCCGAACGGCACCCGCACCCGACAGCCCGCTTTGACCGTCATGCCATCAGGCAGCAGATAGTCAAAGGTGCGCGGTAGCGGAACGGGTAGGGCAACGTGGGCGACGGGCATGTCATCTTCCTGACTTGAAATCTGGCGGGATAGTATACACATTACGATAAGGCGGCGCGGATCAGTTTGCATATGCTGGTCAAATTCTGTATGATTCGCCGCCTTCAATGCACTTTATACCGCATTGGAGATTGACCATTACCGTACGCTTCGCGCTGTCAGCAGCGTGGAAGACGACGGGAAATTATTAATATCGCGTGGTGTCTGGCGTTAGGGCTGGAAGAGCGACGCGGCCTTAACTGAGGTTCTCCCATGAAAAAAGGTATTCACCCAAAATACGAAGAAATTACTGCTACCTGTTCTTGCGGTAATGTCATGAAAATCCGTTCCACCGTTGGTCACGACCTGAACCTCGACGTGTGCGGTAAATGCCACCCGTTCTTCACCGGCAAACAGCGTGATGTTGCTACCGGTGGCCGTGTTGACCGCTTCAACAAGCGCTTCAGCATCCCGGGCAGCAAGTAAGTTGCCAGAAAAAGCCGCCTCAGGGCGGCTTTTTTGTGCCTCTCGCCAGCCTGCGCGGGACACAAAAAAGGGCGGAAGATTGCTTCCGCCCTTTTTATCAACTCAGTATTCCCACGTATCCGGGTCGATCCCCAGTTCACGCATAATCTCTTTCGCCGCTTCCGGGATCTCATCGCTGCGCTCTTTACGCAGGTCTTCATCGTTAGGTAACGGTTGTCCGGTAAAGGCATGCAGGAACGCTTCGCACAGCAGCTCGCTGTTGGTCGCGTGACGCAGGTTGTTCACCTGACGACGCGTGCGTTCATCGGTGAGGATTTTTAACACCTTCAGAGGAATGGAAACCGTAATTTTCTTTACTTGCTCACTCTTCTTACCGTGCTCAGCGTATGGGCTGATATATTCGCCGCTCCATTCAGCCATGAGATACCTTAATCCTCTGTTTATTAGTGAAGGGCCAGAATATTCCGCCCGGGCTATAATTGCGCGTAGTTTACCGTATGAGCGCGCTTTCTAACATGAGATAAGCCGCTACCGACGTGCGCTAATGCATATAATTTTAACGGCTATTTGCACTTTGCTCAATCTATACGCAAAGAAGTTTAGATGTCCAGATGTATTGACGTCTATTGTGACAATGTTTACTCTGGAGTCTGACTTTTCACCGATTCAGCCCAGGAACTTCCCAACATGACGCGTAAACAGGCCACCATCGCAGTGCGTAGCGGTTTAAATGACGACGAGCAGTACGGTTGCGTTGTCCCGCCGATCCACCTTTCCAGTACCTATAACTTCACCGGCTTTAATGAACCTCGCGCCCACGACTACTCCCGCCGCGGCAACCCGACGCGTGATGTGGTGCAGCGCGCCTTAGCGGAGCTGGAAGGTGGCGCCGGCGCGGTGCTGACCAATACCGGTATGTCGGCGATCCTGCTGGTGACGACGGTGTTCCTTAAGCCGGGCGATCTGCTGGTGGCGCCGCACGACTGCTACGGCGGCAGCTACCGTCTGTTCGACAGCCTGGCGAAGCGCGGCTGTTATCGCGTCCAGTTCGTCGATCAAAATGATGAGCAGGCGCTGCGGGCGGCATTGGCGGAAAAACCGAAGCTGGTGCTGGTTGAAAGCCCAAGTAATCCATTGCTGCGGGTGGTGGATATTGCGAAAATCTGTGGTCTGGCGCGTGAGGCAGGCGCGGTGAGCGTGGTGGACAACACCTTCCTGAGCCCGGCGCTGCAAAACCCGCTGGCGCTGGGCGCCGACCTGGTGTTGCATTCCTGTACTAAATACCTGAATGGCCACTCCGATGTGGTTGCCGGGGTGGTGATTGCCAACGATCCGGCGACTGTCACCGAACTGGCATGGTGGGCGAATAATATTGGCGTCACCGGCGGCGCCTTCGACAGCTATTTGCTGCTGCGCGGTCTGCGGACGCTGTCTCCGCGTATGGAGGTGGCGCAGCGTAATGCCCTGGCGATTGTTGAGTATCTGAAAACCCAGCCGCTGGTGAAAAAGCTGTATCATCCGTCGCTGCCGGAAAACCAGGGGCATGAAATTGCGGCGCGTCAGCAAAAAGGTTTTGGCGCAATGTTAAGCTTCGAGCTGGATGGTGACGAGCAGACGCTGCGCCGTTTCCTGAGCGGGCTGTCGCTGTTTACACTGGCGGAATCGCTGGGGGGCGTTGAAAGCCTGATTTCCCATGCGGCAACGATGACGCATGCCGGCATGGCGCCTGAAGCGCGTGCCGCCGCCGGAATTTCAGAAACGCTTCTGCGTATTTCAACCGGTATTGAAGATGGTGAAGATTTAATTGCCGACCTGGAAAATGGCTTCCGGGCAGCAAACGAGGAATAAAAATGAGTGTGATTGCGCAGGCAGGGGCGAAGGGTCGTCAGCTGCACAAATTTGGTGGGAGTAGTTTAGCGGATGCGAAATGTTACCTGCGCGTCGCAGGGATCATGAAGGAATATTCGCAGGCGGGCGACATGATGGTTGTCTCCGCCGCTGGCAGCACCACCAACCAGCTGATCAGCTGGCTTAAACTTAGCCAGAGCGATCGCCTTGCTGCGCATCAGGTTCAGCAGTCGCTTCGCCGTTATCAGACCGAGCTGATTGGCGGTCTGGTGGAGCCGGCGGCGGCGGATACGTTGATCGCCGCCTTCATCCATGACCTTGAGCGTCTGGCTGGGCTGCTTGATGGCGGGGTTACCGAAGCGGTTTATGCGGAAGTAGTCGGCCATGGTGAAGTCTGGTCCGCACGCCTGATGGCGGCGGTCCTTAACCAACTGGGTATGGAAGCGGCCTGGCTGGATGCTCGCGCTTTCCTGCGTGCGGAACGCGCCGCGCAGCCGCAGGTGGATGAAGGATTATCTTATCCACTGCTGCAACAGCTGATGGCGCAACATCCTAATAAGCGTCTGGTGGTGACCGGCTTTATCTCCCGCAACCAGGCCGGAGAAACCGTCCTGCTGGGCCGTAACGGGTCTGACTACTCCGCCACGCAGATCGGCGCGCTGGCGGGCGCCTCTCGCGTCACCATCTGGAGTGATGTCGCCGGGGTGTACAGCGCGGATCCGCGTAAGGTCAAAGATGCCTGTCTGCTGCCGCTGCTGCGTCTGGATGAAGCCAGCGAGCTGGCGCGTCTGGCCGCTCCAGTGCTCCACGCCCGCACGCTGCAGCCGGTGTCCGCCAGCGATATCGATCTGCAGTTACGTTGCAGCTATACGCCGGAACAGGGTTCTACGCGCATTGAGCGCGTGCTAGCTTCGGGTACTGGCGCGCGGATTGTCACCAGCCATGATGACGTCTGTCTGGTGGAGTTCCAGGTGCCGGCCAGCCATGATTTCAAACTGGCGCATAAAGAGCTGGACGCCCTGCTCAAACGCGCCCAGCTGCGCCCGTTAGCCGTTGGCGTCCATGCCGACCGTAAGCTGCTGCAGTTCTGCTATACCTCCGAGGTCGCCGACAGCGCGCTGAAGCTGCTCGATGAAGCGGGTCTGCCGGGCGAGCTGCGTCTGCGTCAGAAGCTGGCGCTGGTGGCGATGGTGGGCGCGGGTGTCACCCGTAACCCACTGCACTGCCATCGTTTCTGGCAGCAACTGAAAGGGCAACCGGTGGAGTTCACCTGGCAGTCCGAAGAGGGGATCAGTCTGGTAGCCGTGTTGCGCGCCGGACCAACGGAAAGCCTGATCCAGGGGCTGCATCAGACCTTGTTTCGTGCAGAGAAGCGTATTGGCCTGATGCTGTTCGGCAAGGGGAACATTGGCTCCCGCTGGCTGGAGCTGTTTGCCCGCGAACAAACCACCTTGTCGGCGCGTACTGGCTTCGAGTTTGTTCTCGCCGGCGTAGTCGACAGTAAACGCAGCCTGCTGAACTACGACGGGCTGGATGCCAGCCGGGCGCTGGCCTTCTTCAACGATGAAGCGGTGGAACAGGATGAAGAGTCGCTGTTCCTGTGGATGCGCGCGCATCCGTACGATGATTTAGTGGTGCTGGACGTCACCGCCAGCGAACAGCTGGCCGACCAGTACCTTGATTTCGCCAGCCATGGTTTCCATGTGATCAGCGCCAACAAGCTGGCGGGCGCCAGCAGCAGTGATAAATATCGCCAGATCCACGACGCGTTTGAGAAGACGGGTCGCCACTGGCTGTATAACGCTACGGTTGGCGCGGGTTTGCCGGTGAACCATACCGTGCGCGATCTGATCGACAGCGGCGACACCATCCTCGGTCTGAGCGGTATCTTCTCGGGAACGCTCTCCTGGCTGTTCCTGCAGTTTGATGGCACAGTGCCGTTCACCGACCTGGTGGATCAGGCCTGGCAGCAGGGGCTGACCGAGCCGGATCCGCGCGTCGATCTGTCCGGTAAGGATGTAATGCGTAAGCTGGTGATCCTCGCGCGGGAAGCGGGTTATGACATCGAACCGGATCAGGTCCGTGTGGAATCACTGGTCCCTGCACACTGCGAAGAGGGGTCGGTCGATCACTTCTTTGAAAATGGCGAAGAGCTGAACGAGCAAATGCTGCAGCGCCTGGAGGCGGCCCGCGAGATGGGGCTGGTGCTCCGCTACGTGGCGCGCTTTGATGCTAACGGCAAAGCACGTGTCGGCGTGGAAGCGGTACGCGAAGAGCACCCGCTGGCGGCGCTGCTGCCGTGCGATAACGTGTTCGCCATCGAAAGCCGCTGGTATCGCGATAACCCGCTGGTGATCCGCGGACCCGGCGCCGGGCGCGATGTGACCGCCGGAGCGATCCAGTCGGATATTAACCGTCTGGCGCAGCTGCTGTAGTTCCGAGAAAAAGACCAGGCGCTGCCTGGTCTTTTTTGTTAGTGCGCCGCAAAAACCGCTTTAGCGGCAAACAGGCCGTTGAGCGCCGCCGGGAAGCCGGCGTAGACCGCCATCTGCATGATCACTTCCGTAATCTCCTCTTGTGTCAGGCCGACATTTAATCCTGCGGCAATGTGTACTTTCAGCTGTGGCGCGGCGTTACCCAGCGCGGTGAGCGCGGCAATAGTAGCGATTTCCCGGCTGCGTAAATCGAGCCCCGGCCGGGCGTAAATATCGCCGAAGGGGAACTCAATCAGATAGCGGGCGAAATCGGGGGCGATATCCTGCAGGCTGTCGACGACGGCTTCCCCGCCGTGGCCATCCACCCGCTGCAGCATTTCCTGACCGGTGATATAACGTTCGCTGGACATCATTTTTTCCTCTCTGTGATGAAGCGTTGAGAGGAAGGGTAGGGAAGTGTGCCGGACTTGAGTAATACCCTTTTCGTGATACCTTTTCAGTATGACAACTTCGCGATTACATTCCCTGGATATTCGCCTGCTGCGCGCCTTTGCCGTGGTGGCGGAGGAAAATAACATCAGCCGGGCGGCGCAGCGGTTATTTATCTCGCAGCCGCCGCTGACCCGCCATATCCGCCATCTGGAAGCGCAGCTGGGGGTGACGCTGTTTCAGCGCCACAGCAAAGGCTTGATCCTGACCGACGCGGGAAGAGAGGTGCTGGAGATGATTCGACCTCTGCTGGCGCTCCAGGAACGCACGCTGGCGGCATTGAGCCAGCTCTCCGCTCACTCGCCGCAGCCCTTGCGTCTGGGATTGACCACCGCCTTTGAACAGGGCATTTTCGCCGCCGTTGAATCTGCGCTGAGCGATCATACCCGCACGTTGCATATTACCCGCCACGCCTCACCGGCACTGGCTCAGCAGGTACGCAAAGGCAAACTCGATGCGGCGCTGGTCGCGCTGCCGCTGAATACTGAAGGGCTGCACCTGCATCCTTTGCCGTATCAGGAGCCGCTCATCGCGGCATTGCCTGTCTCCTGGCCGGAAGCCGCCAGACCAGCGTTAACGCTACGCGCGCTCAATCATCGGCCGCTGTTCTGGTTTAAACGCGAGCGCAATCCCGATTTCTTTGACTACACGCGACGTATTTTTGACCGGGCTGGCTATACCCCCGCTTACGTGGAAGAGCCTGCCGAACATGATGTGCTGCTGGCGCGTATTGCGCGTGGGGAAGGCATGATCCTCCTGCCGGCGTCCTTTTCCGCGATCCAGCGTCAGGGGGTGGTGTTCTGTCCTGTCGCTGAAGGCGACAACATGCCGTTAAGCCTTGGGGTAGTCTATGCGCCTCACCATGCGGAATCCGTGCAGCAATGGCTCTCACTGCTGGATGATCACCTGACGACTCGCTAGTCTCAGGCTGAACATTGTGCTACCCCATATTGACTGCAGAGCGAGCTCTTTCGGCTGGCAAAGCGGCGGAAGATGAATTTTTTTCATTTTTGAGGCTTATTCCTCACTCTTTACGCAGATTTTTCTATTGACGCCCGCGCGCTTTTCCGTCATTTTTACATCTGGACGTCTAAACGTATAGAAGTTCGCAATATAACAGCCATTACATGCGATTGATGAGGTAAGGTATGAGCTTTTTTCACGCCAATCAGCGGGAAGCCCTGAATCAGAGCCTGGCGGAAGTCCAGGGCCAGATTAATGTGTCTTTTGAATTCTTTCCGCCGCGCACCAGTGAAATGGAGCAAACCCTGTGGAAATCCATCGATCGCCTGAGCAGTCTGAAACCGAAGTTTGTTTCGGTAACCTATGGCGCGAACTCTGGCGAGCGCGATCGCACCCACAGCATCATCAAAGGCATTAAAGAGCGAACTGGTCTGGAAGCCGCGCCGCACCTGACCTGTATCGATGCCACTCGTGATGAGCTGCGTACTATCGCTCAGGATTACTGGAACAACGGTATTCGCCATATCGTCGCCCTGCGCGGCGACCTGCCGCCGGGCAGCGGTAAACCGGATATGTATGCCGCCGATCTGGTGACGCTGCTGAAAGAGGTGGGCGATTTTGATATCTCTGTCGCCGCGTATCCTGAAGTGCATCCGGAAGCGAAAAGCGCACAGGCGGATTTGCTGAACCTGAAGCGTAAAGTCGAGGCGGGCGCCAACCGCGCGATCACCCAGTTCTTCTTCGATGTGGAAAGCTACCTGCGTTTTCGCGATCGCTGCGTCTCGGCGGGCATCGACGTGGAAATCATTCCGGGTATCCTGCCGGTCTCCAACTTTAAACAGGCGAAAAAGTTTGCGGATATGACCAACGTCCGTATCCCGGTGTGGATGTCGAAAATGTTCGAAGGGCTGGATAACGACGCCGAAACCCGTCAGCTGGTGGGGGCGAATATCGCCATGGACATGGTGAAGATTTTAAGCCGGGAAGGGGTAAAAGACTTCCACTTCTATACCCTGAACCGCGCCGAGATGAGCTACGCCATCTGCCATACGCTGGGCGTGCGTCCGGCCTGAGTGCTTGCCGTTTCGCGCAGCCTGTGGACGACGCGTCCGGCAGATAAATATAAAAAAACACCCGGCTGATGCCGGGTGTTTTGCTCTGGTTTATTCCCATTCCTGCAGGAAGCGCTGGCCGTATTGGTCGGCCACCAACAGCGCGGCGTAGACCTGGTCTGAATCGACGCCGCCCGGCATATTATGAATGGTTTCGCCTTCAGCGCAGGCGGCTTCCGCCACCAGGCGCATTTTGGTCGGGATATCACCTTTGATATCCAGCTGCGCCAGGGTGATCGGCAGCCCAACGCTGTGGCACAGCGCGGCGACGGTCTCTATTTCGTCCACCGGCGCATTTTCCAGCACCAGCTGCGTCAGGGTACCGAACGCCACTTTTTCCCCGTGATAATAGTGGTGGGCGTCAGGGATGGCCGTCATGCCGTTATGAATCGCGTGCGCCGCCGCCAGGCCGCCGCTTTCGAAACCCACGCCGCTCAGGTAGGTGTTGGCTTCCACCACTCGCTCCAGCGCCGGGGTGACCACGTGCTGTTCGGCGGCCAGCATCGCTTTTTCACCCTCTTCGAGTAAGGTGTTGTAACACAGCTCGGCCAGCGCCAGCGCCGCCTGAGTGCATTTCCCGCCCGCCATGGTGGTGGCGCCGCTACGGGAGCAGGCGCGGGCTTCGAACCAGGTGGCCAGCGCATCGCCAATCCCGGCAGCCAGCAGGCGGGCCGGTGCGCCGGCAACAATCTGCGTATCGACAATGACCATGTTGGGGTTGTGCGGCAGCATCAGGTAGCTGTCGAACTCCCCTTCGTCGGTGTAAATCACCGACAGCGCACTACACGGCGCATCGGTGGAGGCGATGGTGGGGGCGATCGCCACCGGCACATTCATAAAGTGAGCCAATGCTTTTGCGGTATCCAGCGTTTTACCACCGCCGATCCCCAGCACGGCGGTGCACTTCGCGCTGCCGGCGATATCGCGCAGGCGATTGATTTCATTATGCGAACACTCACCGCCAAACGGCGCGATTTCGGCCGCCAGGCCAGCGTCGGCCAGGCTTTTACGCAGCATCTCTTCCGCAAACCCCAGTACGAACTTATCGCCGACTACCAGCCAGCGTTCGGCCAGCGGCTTCAGATAGTCGCCGAGGCGCTTGATGGCGCCTGCGCCCTGAATGTATTTGCCTGGTGATTGAATAATGCGATCCATTTCGATTCCTCCTCGATGACCGTGCTGCCGCCCGCAGGCGACTCGCAGGTCCGGTTACAGGTTCAGCGTGCCAAAGGCGTTATTCCAGTCCTGTTCAAACTTCTCTATGGCTGACTCTACCGCAGGGGTGCCGAGCATTTGTTGCGCTACATCTAATGGAAGGGTGATGGCTTCGCAACCGGCCAGCAGGCAATCCAGCGCCTGACGGGGCGTTTTGAAGCTCGCCGCCAGCACTTTGCTCTCGGGCGCATGCATTTCCAGCAGTGATTGCAGCTCCTGCACCATGCGGATGCCGTCCCCGCCCTGGGCGTCAACGCGGTTAACGTAAGGCGCGACGTACTTTGCGCCGGCCAGTGCGGCCAGCAGGCCTTGCGAAGCGCTGTAGACGGCGGTGCCAAGAGTCGGGATGCCTTCCTTCTTCAGCATTTTGATAGCGGCGAGGCCTTCGGCGGTCACCGGGATTTTGACCACGATGCCCGGCACGGCGTTGCTCAGGCGTTTAGCTTCTTCCACCATGCCCAGCGCATCGCGGCTCATGGTCTGCGCGAAGAGGGTGCCCTCCGGACCGATGGCTTTCTGCAGGCGTGGGAGCACGTCCCATACCGGGGTTTTACCGGCGGCGATAATGCTCGGGTTGGTGGTTACCCCGGCCAGCGGGTAAATACGGGCCAGGCGTTCCACTTCGGCGACGTTGGCGGTATCCAGATAGAGTTCCATCGTGTTTTCCTCAATGCTTAATTCGATATTGTCGTTGAGGTAAGCATACGGCTTTCGTTCGAAGGACCGCCAGATGACAAATTTGCCAAAAACTGGATAAATGTACGCATCACGATTAAGGATGATTTAGATCACATTTATCGGCGATGGTGGGTTGTACAGCAATAAAGGCGCGCACAAAAGTCAGGTTTAACACACAAAAATCTAGTTTTGGGCCGGAGACGATATCTCCGTCAACTGGCTATGGTACTGACGGCGATATTCAGACGGCGAGCGCTCCGTAGTTTTGCGGAACAGGCGGCAGAAATAATTGCTGTCGGCGAAGCCGCAGGCGTGGGCGATATCTTTCACTTTCATATCGTGGCCCTTCAGCAGCATACGGGCCTGTTCAAGACGAATATGGTTTAGATATTCATTGAAGCCCATTGGCCCGCATTTCTGGAACAGGTGAGAAAGATAGTTGGGGGAGAGATAGAACGCCTGGGCCACCGATTCCCGGCTCAGCGGCTCCGCGTAATGGACGTCCATGTACTGGCGGATCGCCTCAAACAGCGCCTGGCTGCGCGAGGAGGTTTGCGCCTGGCTGCCGAGAAGGTCATGGCAGTGGCTGAGCAGGCTGACGACAATGCTGCGGGCGGTTCGCTGCTCCTGCGGCTGCATCCGGAGCTCATTGAGCGCCTGCAGCAGAAATGAACCGACGCGCGGCCCGCGGCGCAGCGCCTGCCGCTTTTCGACAACGGTTATCGCCTTGCCATTCCAGTGCTGCAGCGAGCACTCCAGCCGCTGCTTATCGAACAGGAGACTTAACAGCAGGCAGGGCGCCTGCCACTGGGGGCAGTTCCAGCTATCGCCAGGGATATAGAGCACGTCGTTCGCCTCAAGAGGGCTGGCGTTTTTGCCGAGTGCCCGGTCGGGCAACTGCCCATTGAGGATGATGTTCAGACGGGGAAAATCAACCTGCACTACCGGCTCAGCAGGCGAGCGCATCTCGCCGGCAAAATAGACCCGGCCGATACCATTCTGTTTTTTTAGGAATGAATCAATAAGTTGATTGATATCGTTGTCCATCATTCTTCCGTTCAGCGCATCACCTCTTTCATCATACCGGACATTTTTCCAGCGGTAAAAGCGCTTGCCAGTCACGCTTGCTTCCCAGATAAGATATGTTATATCGTAACAATTTGTCGCCATTGATAGCAAACTCAGGAGAGAGTAATGACCAGAAAGATCCCCCTGCTGGCCTTTGGATTCGGCATGGCGTTAGCCAGCGCCCAGGCGTTTGCCCACGGCAATCATAACCATGGCCCGGCGTTAACCGACATCGAGCGTCAGGCCAGCGAAGGCATTTTTGCCGATAAAAATGTGCAGGACCGCGCGCTGAGCGACTGGGAGGGCGTCTGGCAGTCGGTAAACCCGTATCTGCTCAACGGCGACCTTGACCCGGTGCTGGAGCAGAAGGCGAAAAAGCCCGGCGGCAAGAGCGTCGAGGAGTATCGCGCCTATTATAAGAAGGGCTACGCCACCGATGTGGAGCAGATTGGCATTGAAAATGATGTGATTGAGTTCCACGTTGGCGATGTCGTCAACAGCTGCAAATACCGCTATTCAGGCTACAAAATTCTGCATTACGCCTCCGGCAAGAAAGGCGTACGTTACCTGTTTGAGTGCCAGCAGGGCAATGCCAACGCGCCGAAATTTGTGCAGTTCAGCGACCATATTATTGGCCCGCGTAAATCGCAGCATTTCCATATTTTCATGGGCAATGAATCACAGGAGGTGTTGCTGAAAGAGATGGATAACTGGCCGACCTATTATCCATATGCGCTGCATAAAGAGCAGATCGTTGATGAGATGCTGCACCACTAGAACAGGTGAAAATCCCCCGACCGGGCGGCCGGGGGAGAGAGGCTTCGATTAGCCGGTGTTACGCATACCGGCGGCAACGCCGGCGATGGTGACCATCAGCGCTTGTTCAACGCGCGGATCCGGGTCCTTGCCTGCTTCTTCGGCCTGGCGTGAACGGTGCAGCAGTTCCGCCTGCAGGACGTTCAGCGGGTCGGTATAGATATTACGCAGCTGGATAGACTCGGCGATCCACGGCAGGTCGGCCATCAGATGGGAGTCATTGGCGATGGCCAACACGACGTTGATGTCGGCAGCCAGCAGCTTACGCAGCTCGGTACCCAGCGCCCACAGCTCCGGCTTCACCAGGCGCTGATCGTAGTACTCCGCCAGCCACAGGTCGGCCTTCGAGTAAACCATCTCCAGCATGCCAAGGCGGGTGGAGAAGAACGGCCAGTCGCGACACATCGCTTCCAGTTCACTCTGTTTTCCACCTTCGACTACCTTCTGCAGCGCGGCGCCAGCGCCCAGCCAGGCCGGTAGCATCAGGCGGTTCTGGGTCCAGGCGAAGATCCACGGAATGGCGCGCAGCGACTCGACGCCGCCGGTCGGGCGACGTTTTGCCGGACGCGAACCCAGTGGCAGTTTGCCCAGCTCCTGCTCCGGAGTCGCAGAGCGGAAGTAAGGCACGAAATCTTTGTTTTCACGTACGTAGCCGCGATACATCTTGCAGGAGACGTCGGACAGCTCAGCCATGATGTCGCGCCATTCGGCTTTCGGTTCCGGCGGCGGCAGCAGGTTGGCTTCCAGAATGGCGCTGGTATATAGCGACAGACTGCTGATGGTCACTTCCGGCAGGCCGTACTTAAAGCGGATCATCTCGCCCTGCTCTGTGACGCGCAGGCCGCCTTTCAGGCTTCCCGGCGGCTGCGAGAGCAGCGCCGCGTGGGCTGGCGCGCCGCCGCGGCCGATGGAACCGCCGCGTCCGTGGAACAGCGTCAGTTCGATACCGGCTTTCTCACAGGTTTTGATCAGCGCGTCCTGCGCCTGGTACTGCGCCCAGGAGGCGGCCATCACGCCAGCATCTTTGGCGGAGTCAGAATAGCCAATCATGACCATCTGCTTGCCCTGGATAAAGCCGCGGTACCAGTCGATATTCAGCAGCTGAGTCATGACATCGTTGGCGTTGTTCAGGTCGTCCAGCGTTTCGAACAGCGGGGCCACCGGCAGAGCAAAACCAATCCCGGCCTCTTTCAGCAGCAGATGAACCGCCAGCACGTCGGACGGCGTTTTGGCCATCGAGATCACGTAGGCGGCGATCGATCCGCGCGGCGCCTCGGCGATCACTTTGCAGGTATCGAGGACTTCGCGCGTCTCTTCGCTTGGCTCCCACTGACGCGGCAGCAACGGACGTTTGGAGTTCAGTTCGCGGATCAGGAAAGCCTGTTTGTCGGCTTCTGACCAGCTTTCGTAATCGCCGATCCCGAGGTAACGGGTCATTTCGCCCAGCGCTTCGGTATGGCGAGTGCTTTCCTGACGGATATCAATACGCACCAGCGGTACGCCGAAAGACTTCACGCGGCGCAGGGTGTCGAGCAGTTCGCCGTTGGCGATAATGCCCATGCCGCAGGCCTGCAGCGATTTATAGCAGGCGTACAGCGGCTCCCACAGCTGCTCGTTCTGAGTGATCAGTCCTGCCGGTTTCGGCAGCTTCTGACCTTTCAGGCGCGCTTCCAGCCAGGCCTGGGTCTCCATCAGCTGAGTGCGCAGTTTCTTCATCAGATAACGGTACGGTTCCTGAGCGCCCTCGGCGCCAGCCAGCGCGCGAAGTTCGTCGGTACACTCCACCATCGACAGCTCGGAGATCAGCACCTGCACGTCTTTGAGGAACAGATCGGTGGCTTTCCAGCGGCTGAGCAGCAGCACGTGGCGGGTGATGTCGGCGGTCACGTTCGGGTTGCCGTCGCGGTCGCCGCCCATCCACGAGGTGAAACGCACCGGGACAAAGTCCACCGGTAGCTGATAGCCAAGGTTGGCTTCCAGCTGTTCGTTCAGCTCGCGCAGATAGTTAGGCACCCCTTCCCACAGGCTGTTTTCCACCACCGCGAAGCCCCATTTGGCTTCGTCGACCGGAGACGGGCGGTATTTACGGATCTCGTCAGTATGCCAGGACTGGGCGATCAGCTGGCGCAGACGGCGCATCAGCTGATGGTGTTCGTAGTCGGCGATGTCTTTATTGTCCAGTTGCTTGAGGCAGCTGTTCACTTCCACCATTTTATGGATCAGCGTCCGGCGGGTGATCTCGGTCGGGTGGGCGGTTAATACCAGCTCCAGAGACAGAGATTCCACCGCTTTTTTGATGGTGTCTTCGTTGAGATTGGGTTGGTCTTTGAGCTTTCTCAGGGTACGCGCAATGACTTCCGGATTGCTGGCCGCTTCGCCATTCGGCGAAATGCTGTGGTACTGCTCAGCGGTGTTCGCCAGATTAAGAAACTGGCTGAAGGCACGGGCAACCGGCAGCAGTTCGTCGTTAGACAAATTCTGCAGCGTGGTCAGCAGCTCCTGGCGGTTAGCTTCGTTGCCGGCGCGTGAAGATTTGGACAACTTACGGATAGTTTCGACACGATCAAGAATATTTTCTCCCAATGCATCCTTGATGGTATCGCCCAGCACCTTGCCGAGCATACTGACATTACTACGCAATGCGGAATATTGTTCGTTCATGTTACCCCAGACACCCCATCTCATTTTATTTTGTTATATCCGCTGCGCTGGAACGTGAGCAACGGATAAGCAACCCGTCTTTTATAAAGCCACGTAAATACCCCCACGTCAATTACTGCGAAATCGCTTCAGCAAACGAGTAAATCGCCGTAATTTGCGAAATTTAATTCAGGGGTCGCTGGATAAGCATCGCTTATGGAAATGTGACGATCGTCACCGTTCCGCCCCGGGAGAACGGGGCGGAAAAAGAGGGCGATTTTAGTGCCAGCAGAAGTGGTGGACGACCTGGCTAATCAGCTCCCGGGTCGGCTTGATAAAGCGCGTCTCCAGATACTCGTCAGGCTGATGGGCCTGGTTGATGGAGCCTGGGCCAAGAACCAGCGTCGGACACAGCGTCTGGATAAACGGCGCTTCGGTGCAGTAGTTCACCACGTCGGTCTGCGCGCCGAGCAGTTTCTCAACCACCTGGACCAGCTTATGGTCCGGCGGGCATTCGTAGCCGGGGATCGGCGGGTGCAGCTCTGAGACCGTCAGGCGGCCCGGCCAGCGCTCACTGACGGGCGCCAGCGCTTCGCCCAACAGACCATTAAGATCGTTGAGGGTCATCCCCGGCAGCGGGCGGATATCCATATGCAGTTCGCAGCAGGCGCAGATACGGTTTGAGGCATCGCCGCCATGGATAGCGCCCAGGTTGAGGGTTGGGTAAGGGACCGTGAACGCCTCGAAGTGGTAGCGCTCTTTTAGCAGATCGCGCAGCTGCATAATGCGGCCGATGGCGTCGTGCATAAGCTCAATCGCGTTAACTCCGCGTGCCGGATCGCTGGAGTGGCCGGACTGGCCCTGAATACGGATCGCGTTGGACATATGTCCTTTGTGGGCGCGGATCGGCTGCAGGGAGGTGGGCTCGCCGATGATGGCGCAGTCCGGGCGCAGCTGGGTGGTTTCGGCAAAATAGCGCGCGCCGGCCATGCTGGTCTCTTCGTCGGCGGTGGCCAGAATATACAGCGGTTTTTTCAGCGTGGTGACGTCGACATCGCGCAGGGCGTCGAGAATAAAGGCGAAGAAGCCTTTCATGTCAGCCGTGCCGAGGCCGTAGAGCTTGTTATCGTATTCGGTGAGGGTGAACGGATCCCGCGTCCAGCGGCCATCATCGAATGGCACGGTATCGGTATGCCCGGCGAGCAGCAGACCGCCGGCGCCGTGTCCGGTGCTGGCCAGCAGGTTGAATTTATGGCGCGTATCCGGCACCGGCTGTATCTCAACATTGAAGCCGAGATCGCGGAACCAGCCTGCCAGCAAATTGATTAAAGACTCATTGCTTTGATCGAGAGCCTCTTCGGTCGCGCTGATGGACGGTGTGGCGATCAACGCGCGGTAAATCTCGATAAAGGGCGGTAAATTGTTTTTCATTGTTGACACACCTTGGGTCGTGATAGTATCAATATTCATGCATTTATTGTGAATAAAAATACAATATCGTTGAGCGTAAGAAAACCCATCGAATGTAAGGAGATGCGCTTCCAATGTTAAATACGCTGATTGTGGGTGCCAGTGGTTATGCCGGCGCAGAGCTGGTGACCTATATCAATCGTCATCCGCATATGAACATAACCGCTTTGACGGTCTCCGCGCAAAGCAATGATGCGGGAAAATTAATTTCCGACCTGCATCCGCAGCTCAAAGGCATTGTCGATATGCCGCTGCAGCCGATGTCCGATATCAGCGAATTCAGCGCTGGCGTGGACGTGGTGTTTCTCGCCACCGCGCACGAAGTGAGTCACGACCTGGCGCCGCAGTTCCTTGCCGCCGGCTGCGTGGTGTTCGATCTTTCCGGTGCCTTCCGCGTTAACGATGGGGCGTTCTACGAAAAATATTACGGTTTCACTCATCAACATCCCGACCTGCTCAAACAGGCGGTGTATGGTCTGGCGGAGTGGAGCGCGGATGCGCTTAAAGAAGCGCAGTTAATCGCGGTGCCTGGCTGCTATCCGACGGCGGCGCAGCTGTCGCTGAAGCCGCTGATTGAGGCCAATCTGCTGGATCTGAACCAGTGGCCGGTGATCAACGCCACCAGCGGGGTGAGCGGCGCGGGTCGCAAAGCCGCGATCGGCAATAGCTTCTGTGAAGTGAGCCTGCAGCCATACGGCATATTTAACCATCGCCATCAGCCGGAGATTGCCAGCCACCTCGGGGCAAAGGTGATTTTTACCCCGCACCTGGGTAATTTTAAGCGCGGCATCCTTGAAACCATTACCTGCCGCCTGAAGCCGGGCGTTGGCCACGCGCAGATCGCAGCGGTTTACCAGAAAGCTTACGCCGATAAACCGCTGGTACGTTTATATGATAAAGGCGTACCCGCATTGAAAAGCGTCGAGGGTCAGCCATTCTGTGATATCGGTTTTGCCGTGCAGGACGACCATCTCATCGTCGTCGCGGCTGAAGATAACCTGCTGAAAGGCGCCGCAGCGCAGGCAGTGCAGTGCGCGAATATTCGTTTCGGCTTCGCTGAGACGCAGTCTCTTATTTAAGGTGTGATGATGAACCCATTAATTATCAAACTCGGCGGCGTATTACTCGATAGCGAAGAGGCGCTGGAGCGCCTGTTTACCGCGCTGGTTAACTACCGTGAAGCGCACCAGCGCCCGCTGATTATCGTCCATGGCGGCGGCTGCGTGGTGGATGAGCTGATGAAGCAGCTTAATCTGCCGGTGAAAAAGAAAAATGGCCTGCGGGTTACGCCTGCCGATCAGATTGACATCATTACCGGCGCGCTGGCGGGAACCGCCAACAAAACGCTGCTGGCATGGGCGAAAAAACATGGTATTTCCTCGGTAGGCCTGTTCCTCGGCGATGGCGATAGCGTGAAGGTCACGCAACTGGATGCCGAGCTGGGCCATGTCGGGCTGGCGCAGCCGGGCTCCCCGGCGCTGATCAACACCCTGCTGGCGGGCGGTTACCTGCCGGTGGTGAGCTCTATCGGGGTGACCGATGAAGGCCAGCTGATGAACGTCAATGCTGACCAGGCGGCGACAGCGCTGGCGGCCACCCTGGGGGCGGATCTGATCCTGCTGTCTGATGTCAGCGGTATCCTCGACGGTAAAGGACAGCGCATTGCCGAGATGACCGCCGAGAAAGCGGAGCAGCTGATCGAGCAGGGCATTATCACTGACGGCATGATTGTTAAAGTGAATGCGGCCCTTGACGCCGCACGTGCCCTGGGCCGTCCGGTGGATATCGCCTCCTGGCGTCACGCCGAGCAGCTGCCAGCGTTATTTAACGGCACGCCGATCGGCACACGTATTCTGGCTTAAGATTTCATGCCCGGCGGCGCGTCGTCTGCCGGGCTTACAGACTGTAGGCCGGGCGGCACAATGCCGCCGGCAGAACTAACGAATAAAGGAAGCATGTTATGGCACTTTGGGGCGGGCGTTTTACACAGGCAGCAGATCAACGGTTCAAACAGTTCAACGACTCGTTGCGCTTCGACTATCGTCTGGCGGAGCAGGATATCGTTGGCTCTGTCGCCTGGTCGAAAGCGCTGGTAACGGTCGGCGTTCTGAGTGCCGCTGAACAGCAGCAGCTGGAAGAAGCGCTGAACGTGCTGCTGGAAGAGGTGCGCGCCAATCCGCAGCAAATCCTCGCCAGCGATGCCGAAGATATTCACAGCTGGGTGGAAGGCAAGCTGATCGATAAAGTGGGCCAGCTGGGCAAGAAACTGCACACCGGGCGCAGCCGTAACGACCAGGTCGCCACCGATCTTAAACTGTGGTGCAAAGATACCGTTGTCGAACTGCTGTCGGCGAACCGCCAGCTGCAGAGCGCGCTGGTGGAGACCGCCCAGCATAACCAGGACGCGGTGATGCCGGGGTACACTCACTTGCAGCGCGCGCAGCCAGTGACGTTCGCACACTGGTGTCTGGCCTACGTTGAAATGCTGGCGCGTGACGAAAGCCGCCTGCAGGACGCGCTGAAGCGCCTCGACGTTAGCCCGCTGGGCTGCGGCGCGCTGGCGGGGACGGCGTATGAAATCGACCGCGAGCAGCTGGCCGGCTGGCTGGGCTTTGCCTCTGCCACACGCAACAGCCTCGACAGCGTTTCCGATCGCGACCATGTGCTGGAGCTGCTTTCCGATGCGTCTATCGGCATGGTGCATCTGTCGCGCTTTGCTGAAGATCTGATTTTCTTTAACTCCGGCGAGGCGAACTTCGTCGAACTTTCTGATCGCGTGACCTCCGGCTCCTCGCTGATGCCGCAGAAGAAAAACCCGGACGCGCTGGAATTAATTCGTGGTAAATGCGGCCGCGTGCAGGGCGCGTTGACCGGCATGATGATGACGCTGAAAGGGCTGCCGCTGGCCTACAACAAAGACATGCAGGAAGATAAAGAGGGGCTTTTCGACGCTCTGGATACCTGGCTCGACTGTCTGCATATGGCGACCCTGGTGCTGGATGGCATCCAGGTGAAGCGCCCGCGCTGTGCGGAAGCGGCGCAGCAGGGCTATGCCAACGCCACAGAACTGGCAGATTATCTGGTGGCAAAAGGCGTTCCGTTCCGTGAAGCGCACCATATTGTTGGTGAGGCGGTAGTCGAAGCCATTGCGCAAGGGAAACCGCTGGAAGCGCTGCCCCTGGTCGATCTGCAGAAATTCAGTCCGGTCATCGCAGACGATGTTTATCCGATTCTGTCTCTGCAGTCCTGCCTCGATAAACGCGCAGCGAAAGGCGGCGTTTCGCCGCAGCAGGTGGCGCAGGCTATCAGCGACGCAAAAGCGCGCCTGAGCTAATTCTCTGGCATCCGCCTCTCTGAACCCGGCCGAGCCTGATGACGCCGGGTTTTTTATGCAAAAAAAAAGCGGACACAAGGTCCGCAAAAGTTCACGTTGGCTTTAGTTGTTCGGGTAGAGAAACAGTGTGACGGGCCAATGATTTTCACAGGTTTACCGTCTCTATGGGCGTATTATTGAACAGAAAGCTTGATAGGGATAATCGTTCGTTGCTATGCTATCTATCGCCATGGACTATCGTGGCGATGGAGGATGAATAATGAATATTCGCGATCTTGAATACCTGGTAGCGCTCGCCGAACACCGCCACTTCCGGCGGGCGGCTGACTCATGCCACGTGAGCCAACCGACGCTCAGCGGACAGATCCGCAAGCTCGAGGATGAACTTGGCGTCATGCTGCTGGAGCGCACCAGCCGTAAGGTTCTGTTTACCCAGGCGGGGCTGTTGCTGGTGGATCAGGCGCGTACCGTGTTACGCGAAGTAAAAGTGCTCAAGGAGATGGCAAGCCAACAAGGGGAAACCATGTCCGGGCCGTTGCATATCGGCTTGATCCCGACAATTGGCCCGTACCTGCTGCCGCAAATCATTCCGATGCTGCACCAAACCTTTCCGAAACTGGAAATGTACCTGCACGAAGCGCAGACCCATCAGCTGCTGGCCCAGCTCGACAGCGGTAAGCTCGACTGCGCCATTCTGGCGCTGGTCAAAGAGAGCGAGGCCTTTATCGAGGTGCCGCTGTTTGATGAGCCGATGATGCTGGCTATCTATGAGGATCACCCGTGGGCGAACCGCGACCGGGTGCCGATGTCGGATCTGGCTGGTGAAAAGCTGCTGATGCTGGAGGATGGCCACTGTCTGCGCGATCAGGCGATGGGCTTTTGCTTTGAAGCAGGAGCGGATGAGGATACCCACTTCCGGGCGACCAGTCTGGAAACGCTACGCAATATGGTGGCGGCGGGCAGCGGCATTACCTTGCTGCCTGCGCTGGCGGTACCGCAGGAAAGAAAACGCGATGGCGTGGTCTATCTGCCGTGCATTAAGCCAGAGCCAAGACGAACCATCGGCCTGGTTTACCGTCCCGGCTCCCCGCTGCGCAGCCGCTATGAACATCTGGCGGAGGCCATCCGCGGTACGATGGATGGCCATTTCGACAAGGCGTTAAAACAGGCGGTTTAAGCCGTTCAGCGCGGCGACCCGATACGCTTCCGCCATGGTCGGGTAGTTAAAGGTGGTGTTGACGAAGTACTCAATGGTGTTACCACCACCTTTCTGCTCCATGATCGCCTGGCCGATGTGAATGATTTCGGCTGCGCGTTCGCCAAAGCAGTGAATGCCGAGGATCTCCTTGGTCTCCCGATGGAACAGGATCTTCAGGGTTCCCACGCTCATGCCAACGATTTGCGCCCGTGCCAGGTGTTTAAACTGGGCGCGACCCACCTCATACGGCACTTTCATTGCCGTCAGCTGCTGCTCGGTTTTCCCGACGGAGCTGATTTCCGGAATGGTGTAGATCCCGGTGGGGATATCTTCAATCAGATGCGCCGAGGCTTCGCCTTTCACCAGCGCCTGGGCGGCAATGCGCCCTTGATCGTAAGCGGCAGAAGCCAGGCTTGGATAGCCGATGACATCGCCAACCGCATAAATGTGCGGGAGGGCGGTCTGGTACATGCTGTTGACCTTCAGCTGGCCGCGGCTGTCAGTCTGCAGACCGATGTTTTCCAGCGCCAGGGTGTCGGTATTGCCGGTGCGGCCGTTGGCGTACAGCAGGCAATCGGCCTTCAGCTTTTTGCCGGACTTCAGGTGCATGATCACGCCGTCATCCACCCCCTCAATTTTCTCATACTCCTCATTGTGGCGAATGACCACGCCGCTGTTCCAGAAGTGATAAGAGAGCGAGTCTGACATCTCCTGATCGAGGAAGGCCAGCAGACGATCGCGGGTGTTGATCAGATCGACCTTCACCTCCATGCCGCGGAAGATCGAGGCGTATTCACAACCGATCACCCCGGCGCCGTAAATGATCACGTGGCGCGGCTCATGCTGCAGGCTGAGAATCGAATCGCTGTCATAGATGCGCGGGTGGTGGAAATCGACATCGGCCGGATGGTAGGGACGTGACCCGCAGGCGATAACGAATTTCTCCGCAGTCACCGTCTCGACCGTGCCGTCATGGCATTCCAGCGCCAGAGTATGTTCATCAACGAAGTGCGCATTGCCCTGCAGAATTTCACAGTGGTTGCGCTCATAGAATCCCTGGCGCATATGAGTCTGCTGGTTGATGACGCTGTCGGCATGGTTGAGGATGTCGGCGAAAGAAGAGCGAAGAAGGCGGGAGTGGTCGCTGTAGAGGGGGTTTTGGTTAAACTCGATAATACGGCTGACGGCATGGCGGAGGGCTTTCGACGGGATGGTGCCCCAGTGGGTGCAACCGCCGCCGACATTATGGTAGCGCTCAATGACGGCAACGCGTACTCCCTGTTTCACCAGTCCCATGGCGGCGCCTTCGCCGCCAGGACCGGAACCAATCACTATTGCATCATAATCCCAAGAGTGTGACATGGCATTACTCACCTGTTTTATACATAAAATAAACACGATGATAACATTCGCTGCGCTTTAACCCAATTATCGTTGTGCTTTTTTGCGGCATAAAAGCAGAAACGGCTCGTAAACAATCATTCACAATCCAGTGCAAACCGATTAGTTTTAATCTCTGGTATAGTGCCAGCAGGGCTATTGGAAGGATTCATACATCGTGATGGGCGTAAGAGCACAACAAAAAGAAAAAACCCGCCGTTCGCTGGTGGAAGCAGCATTCAGCCAACTTAGCGCTGAGCGGAGTTTCGCCAGCCTGAGCTTGCGCGAAGTGGCGCGGGAAGCTGGGATCGCGCCGACGTCCTTTTATCGTCATTTTCGCGATGTCGATGAGTTAGGCCTGACGATGGTCGATGAGAGCGGACTGATGCTGCGCCAGCTGATGCGCCAGGCGCGCCAGAGAATTGCTAAAGGCGGCAGCGTGATCCGTACCTCGGTCTCCACCTTTATGGAGTTTATCGGTAACAACCCGAACGCCTTCCGCTTGCTGTTGCGAGAGCGCTCGGGAACCTCTGCGGCGTTTCGCGCCGCCGTCGCGCGCGAGATCCAGCACTTTATCGCGGAACTCGCCGACTATTTAGAACTCGAAAACCATATGCCGCGCGCCTTCACCGAAGCGCAGGCTGAAGCTATGGTCACCATCGTCTTTAGCGCTGGCGCGGAAGCGCTGGATGTCGGCCCTGAACAGCGCCGGCAGCTGGAAGAACGGTTGGTGCTGCAGCTCAGAATGATCTCGAAAGGCGCGTATTACTGGTATCGCCGTGAACAAGAAAAAATGTCACATCATTCCGAATAACGTGAAGGACGAGCAATGAAACACTCAGTTCAAGATAAAGGTACGCTGCTGCTGGCGCTGATTGCCGGGTTATCCATTAATGGCGCCTTTGCGGCGCTGTTCAGTTCGATAGTTCCGTTTTCCGTCTTCCCGATTTTATCCCTGCTGCTGACGGTCTACTGTCTGCATCAGCGCTATCAGAATCGCAGTATGCCCGTTGGGCTTCCGGGCCTGGCCGCCGCCTTTTTTATTCTCGGGGTACTGTTGTACAGCACCGTCGTGCGTGCGGAGTACCCGGATATCGGCTCTAACTTCTTCCCGGCCGTTCTGTCCGTCGCGATGGTCTTCTGGATCGGCTACAAGATGCGTAACCGCAAAAATACGGCAGCCGAGTAAGCCGCCAGTGGTGTAAAAAAAACCGGCAATATGACATTGCCGGTTTTTTTGGGCCTATTTCCGGGTCAGCAGAACGCCGCATTCCATATGATGGGTGTACGGGAACTGATCGAACAGCGCCAGTCGGGTGACGTTGTGCGTCTGGCTTAACGTCTCCAGATTGCGGCACAGCGTTTCCGGGTTGCACGAAATGTACAGAATGCGCGGATAGGCCTGCACCATTTTTTCCGTTTCGCTGTCCAGTCCGCTGCGCGGCGGATCGACGAAAATGGTCTCGCACTGATAGCTCTGCAGATCGATACCCTGCAGCCGGTTGAACTCCCGCACGCCATTCATCGCCTGAGTAAACTCTTCCGCCGCCATGCGGATAATCTGCACGTTGTCGATATGGTTAGCGGCGATGTTGTACTGCGCCGCAGCCACCGACGGTTTGGCGATTTCGGTGGCCAGCACGCGATCAAAATTACGCGCCAGCGCCAGCGAGAAGTTACCGTTGCCGCAGTACAATTCCAGCAGGTCGCCGGTCGCCCCTTTGGTGACATCCAGCGCCCACTCCAGCATCTGAATGTTCATGGCCGCGTTCGGCTGGGTAAAGCTGTTTTCCACCTGACGGTAGATCATCTCTCGCCCGCCAACCGGCAGACGTTCATCTATATAGTCCTGATCGAGTTCGATTTTGGTTTTGGTCGCCCGTCCAATCAGATGCACATTGAGTCCCTGGGCTCGCAGGGCGTCACGCAGCGCCTCCGCTTGCTCACGCCAGGCATCATCGAGTTTTTTATGATACAGCAGCGAAACGACCGCCTGGTTGCTGAGGGTGGTCAGATAGTCAATCTGGAACAGCTTATGGCGCAGCACGGGATTGTTGCGCACGCCCTCCAGCATGGCGGTCATCAACTGATTGATAAGCGCGCTGGCGGCCGGAAAGCTGTCAACGCGAATCCGCGACCGGGTCTGCTGATCGAAAATAATATGGTACAGATCGTCGCCATCGTGCCACAGACGGAACTCGGCGCGCATCCGGTAGTGGCTGACCGGCGAACGAAACACTTCCGGAACCGGCGCGGCAAAAGGCGCCATCATGGTTTGCAAACGGACGACTTTTTCTGCCAGCTGCGCTTCGTATTGTTCGGTAGGAAGGTGTTCGGGGGTCATGATGCATCCTGAATAAAATAAGTACGCGGGGATTGTAGGGAAAGCGCCGGGGATGTCCAGCCTCGAATGTGGCGGGAAATATAATTAGCAGTCTGGACATCTATATGATTCTAATTGTAGCATTCGCCTACCGGTCCTGTGAGTTAAAAGGGAACCCAGTGGAAATCTGGGGCTGACGCGCAGCGGTAAGGAAGGTGAGAAATGAGCGCACTCGGTGCAGACACTGCGGCTAGCCGTGGGAAGTCATTATTTCTTGAAACAGCCTCCAAGCCCGAAGACCTGCCGGAATACGTCGCACTGGGTTTTATCGTCGCGAGCAACTGATAAAACCAGCGGCATCCTTTTTCTGTTTCGGATGCTTTTACAATGATTAAAAAAGCTTCGCTGATGACGGCTTTATCCGTCACGGCATTTTCCGGCTGGGCGCAGGATAGCAATTCAGATACGTTAGTGGTGACAGCAAACCGTTTTCAACAGCCGGTCAATACCGTGCTGGCGCCGACCGACATTGTGACGCGCGATGATATCGACCGCTGGCAGTCCAAAGATTTAAACGATGTCATGCGTCGTCTTCCTGGGGTCGATATTGCCCGCAACGGCGGCATGGGGCAGAGCGCTTCGCTGTATGTCCGGGGGACGGAGGCTCGTCACGTGCTGGTGCTGATCGACGGTGTGCCGATGGCGCGTCCGGGGATCTCCAATGGCGTAGATATCAGTCAGATCCCTATCTCGCTGGTCCAGCGGGTGGAATACATCCGTGGCCCGCGCTCCGCAGTCTACGGCTCCGGAGCGATCGGTGGGGTGGTGAACATTATCACCATGACCGACGCTGAGCGTTCGCAAATTAACGCCGGCGCGGGGACGAACGGCTACCAGTCCTATGACGGCGCCTTTAACAAGCGGTTTGGCGATACGCTGGTTACCGCTGCCGGCGCCTATCAGACCACCAAAGGATTTAACGTTCAGCCAAACTCCTCTTATAGTGGCGACAGCGATCGCGACGGCTACCGCAATAAAATGCTGTGGGGCGGGGTACAGCATCAGTTCGATGACAACTTCTCAGGTTTCTTCCGCGGCTATGGTTATTCCGCCAACGCTGACTATGACCAGGGCAACTGGGGCTACGCAGGCGGAAACGATGAAGATCAGTCTTATACTCAGTCCTGGGATACCGGTCTGCACTACCACTCCGGGATTTACTCCTCTCAGTTGATTGCTAACTATCAGCGCATCAAAGATTACAACTACAGCAGCGACGCTGGCCGCTATGCCGCGGGCACCACCCTGGATGATATGGAACAGCGCTATATCCAGTGGGGAAATAATGTGGTGGTAGGCCATGGGGCAGTGAGCGGCGGCGTTGACTGGAAACAAGAGAAGCTGAAATCCAGCGGAACGACCAGTACCGACGTGTATAAGCGTGACACCACCGGTCTTTATCTGACTGGGCAGCAGCAGATTGATAGCGTGACGCTGGAAGCTTCCGGCCGTGAGGATCATGACGAGCAGTTTGGCTGGCACGGAACCTGGCAGACGGCGGCAGGCTGGGAGTTTATCGACGGTTATCGGACAACGCTCTCGTACGGTACAGGATTCCTCGCCCCCTCCCTTGGGCAGCAGTATGGCGCAGAGCGTTTTGGCATCGCCTCTAACCCGAACCTGAAACCCGAGGAGTCGAAGCAATGGGAAGCGGGCCTCGAAGGGTTAACGGGGCCGCTCGACTGGCGCCTCTCCGCGTATCGCTATGAGATTCAGAACCTCATCGATTACGACAACAACGCCTATTACAACGTCAAGTCTGCGACGATCAAGGGGCTGGAGTGGACGGGGAATGTCACCACCGGGCCGGTGGAGCATCATCTGACGCTGCAGTATGTTGACCCTCGCGATGACGAAACCAACAAGATCCTCTATCGCCGGGCGAAGCAGCAGGTGAAATACGAGCTGAACGGTCAGGTCTACGATCTGGGGTGGGATGTGACGTATCACTACATCGGCAAGCGTTACGATTATGACTACGACAACTCGCGTACCGTCAATATGGGTGGGTTGAGCCTCTGGGATGTCGGTTTATCGTATCCCGTCACCTCACACCTGACAGTTCGTGGTAAAATAGCCAATCTGTTCGATAAAGATTACGAGACAGTTTATGGCTACCAATCTGCAGGACGGGAATACACCTTGTCTGGCAGCTACACCTTCTGATCCACGTCCCACCGTGCTGGTGTTTGATTCCGGCGTCGGTGGGTTGTCAGTTTATAATGAGATTCGGCAGTTGCTGCCGAATCTGCATTACATCTATGCTTTTGATAACGTCGCTTTCCCGTACGGTGAGAAGAGCGAGGAGTTTATCGTTGAGCGCGTTGTGGAAATCGTGACTGCCGTTCAGCAACGCTATCCACTGGCGCTGGCCGTCATCGCCTGTAACACCGCCAGTACCGTCTCACTGCCTGCCCTGCGTGAAAAGTTCGCTTTCCCCGTCGTTGGCGTGGTGCCGGCGATCAAGCCCGCCGCCCGCTTAACGGCGAACGGTATTGTTGGCCTGCTGGCGACGCGCGGTACCGTTAAGCGTCCTTATACCCGTGAGCTGATCGACCGCTTTGCCAATGAATGTCGGATTGAGATGCTGGGGTCGGCGGAGCTGGTGGAGCTGGCGGAAGCGAAGCTGCATGGCGAGCCTGTGCCGTTAGAAGAGCTGCGCCGTATCCTGCGCCCGTGGCTGCGGATGCAGGAGCCGCCGGATACGGTGGTGCTGGGCTGCACCCACTTTCCTCTTTTACAGGAGGAGCTGCAGCGCGTTCTGCCGGAGGGCACGCGGCTTATCGATTCTGGCGCGGCGATTGCCCGCCGCACCGCCTGGCTGTTAGAGCATGAAGCGCCGGACGCGAAGTCCAGTGACGAGAATAAAGCATTCTGCATGGCGCTGACGGCAGAAACAGAACAACTTTTACCCGTTCTGCATCGCTATGGTTTCCCAACGCTGGAAAAATTACCGCTTTAAGGGCGTTTTGCACAAAAAAGAGACGGTTGAATAATTTTTTGAAAACAGGGCTTGTCAACGTCTCAGAACTCCCTATAATGCGCCTCCACTGACACGGAACAACGGCAAGCAAGCCGCCGGGTCAGCAGGGTTTCGGCGATGAAGTTCAACGCTGAAAACCGACAGAGAAAAGCAAAATAAGCGCTTGACTCTGCATGAGGAAAACGTATTATACGGGACCTCGCAACGGTGAGCTGAAAGCCGCGTTGCAACTGCTCTTTAACAATTTATCAGACAATCTGTGTGGGCACTCAAAGTGACATGGATTCTTAACGTCCTCGGACGAAAAATGAATACCAAGTCTCTGAGTGAACATACGTAATTCATTACGAAGTTTAATTCACGAGCATCAAACTTAAATTGAAGAGTTTGATCATGGCTCAGATTGAACGCTGGCGGCAGGCCTAACACATGCAAGTCGAGCGGTAGCACAGAGAGCTTGCTCTCGGGTGACGAGCGGCGGACGGGTGAGTAATGTCTGGGAAACTGCCTGATGGAGGGGGATAACTACTGGAAACGGTAGCTAATACCGCATAACGTCGCAAGACCAAAGTGGGGGACCTTCGGGCCTCATGCCATCAGATGTGCCCAGATGGGATTAGCTGGTAGGTGGGGTAACGGCTCACCTAGGCGACGATCCCTAGCTGGTCTGAGAGGATGACCAGCCACACTGGAACTGAGACACGGTCCAGACTCCTACGGGAGGCAGCAGTGGGGAATATTGCACAATGGGCGCAAGCCTGATGCAGCCATGCCGCGTGTGTGAAGAAGGCCTTCGGGTTGTAAAGCACTTTCAGCGGGGAGGAAGGCGGTGAGGTTAATAACCTCACCGATTGACGTTACCCGCAGAAGAAGCACCGGCTAACTCCGTGCCAGCAGCCGCGGTAATACGGAGGGTGCAAGCGTTAATCGGAATTACTGGGCGTAAAGCGCACGCAGGCGGTCTGTCAAGTCGGATGTGAAATCCCCGGGCTCAACCTGGGAACTGCATTCGAAACTGGCAGGCTAGAGTCTTGTAGAGGGGGGTAGAATTCCAGGTGTAGCGGTGAAATGCGTAGAGATCTGGAGGAATACCGGTGGCGAAGGCGGCCCCCTGGACAAAGACTGACGCTCAGGTGCGAAAGCGTGGGGAGCAAACAGGATTAGATACCCTGGTAGTCCACGCTGTAAACGATGTCGATTTGGAGGTTGTGCCCTTGAGGCGTGGCTTCCGGAGCTAACGCGTTAAATCGACCGCCTGGGGAGTACGGCCGCAAGGTTAAAACTCAAATGAATTGACGGGGGCCCGCACAAGCGGTGGAGCATGTGGTTTAATTCGATGCAACGCGAAGAACCTTACCTGGTCTTGACATCCACAGAACTTTCCAGAGATGGATTGGTGCCTTCGGGAACTGTGAGACAGGTGCTGCATGGCTGTCGTCAGCTCGTGTTGTGAAATGTTGGGTTAAGTCCCGCAACGAGCGCAACCCTTATCCTTTGTTGCCAGCGGTTAGGCCGGGAACTCAAAGGAGACTGCCAGTGATAAACTGGAGGAAGGTGGGGATGACGTCAAGTCATCATGGCCCTTACGACCAGGGCTACACACGTGCTACAATGGCATATACAAAGAGAAGCGACCTCGCGAG
Source organism: Klebsiella sp. P1CD1 (assembly GCF_003790505.1). NCBI lineage: Bacteria > Pseudomonadati > Pseudomonadota > Gammaproteobacteria > Enterobacterales > Enterobacteriaceae > Klebsiella > Klebsiella sp. P1CD1. The sequence continues at coordinate 5,535,916 of NZ_CP033631.1, read as the reverse complement.
AGCAAGCGGACCTCATAAAGTATGTCGTAGTCCGGATTGGAGTCTGCAACTCGACTCCATGAAGTCGGAATCGCTAGTAATCGTAGATCAGAATGCTACGGTGAATACGTTCCCGGGCCTTGTACACACCGCCCGTCACACCATGGGAGTGGGTTGCAAAAGAAGTAGGTAGCTTAACCTTCGGGAGGGCGCTTACCACTTTGTGATTCATGACTGGGGTGAAGTCGTAACAAGGTAACCGTAGGGGAACCTGCGGTTGGATCACCTCCTTACCTTAAAGAACCTGCCTTTGTAGTGCTCACACAGATTGTCTGATGAAAAACAGCAGTAAAAACCTCTACAGGCTTGTAGCTCAGGTGGTTAGAGCGCACCCCTGATAAGGGTGAGGTCGGTGGTTCAAGTCCACTCAGGCCTACCAAATTTGCGAAGCAAATTTGAAGAGGTTGCAAACGATGGGGCTATAGCTCAGCTGGGAGAGCGCCTGCTTTGCACGCAGGAGGTCTGCGGTTCGATCCCGCATAGCTCCACCATCTTTACTGCAAACACAAGAAAACTTCAGAGTGAACCTGAAAAGGTGCACTGCGAAGTTTTGCTCTTTAAAAATCTGGATCAAGCTGAAAATTGAAACGACACACAGTTAATGTGTGTTCGAGTCTCTCAAATTTTCGCGACACGATGGTGTTTTACGAAACATCTTCGGGTTGTGAGGTTAAGCGACTAAGCGTACACGGTGGATGCCCTGGCAGTCAGAGGCGATGAAGGACGTGCTAATCTGCGAAAAGCGTCGGTAAGGTGATATGAACCGTTATAACCGGCGATGTCCGAATGGGGAAACCCAGTGTGATTCGTCACACTATCGTTAACTGAATACATAGGTTAACGAGGCGAACCGGGGGAACTGAAACATCTAAGTACCCCGAGGAAAAGAAATCAACCGAGATTCCCCCAGTAGCGGCGAGCGAACGGGGAGCAGCCCAGAGTCTGAATCAGCTTGTGTGTTAGTGGAACGGTCTGGAAAGTCCGACGGTACAGGGTGATAGTCCCGTACACCAAAATGCACAGGTTGTGAACTCGAAGAGTAGGGCGGGACACGTGGTATCCTGTCTGAATATGGGGGGACCATCCTCCAAGGCTAAATACTCCTGACTGACCGATAGTGAACCAGTACCGTGAGGGAAAGGCGAAAAGAACCCCGGCGAGGGGAGTGAAAAAGAACCTGAAACCGTGTACGTACAAGCAGTGGGAGCACCTTCGGGTGTGACTGCGTACCTTTTGTATAATGGGTCAGCGACTTATATTCTGTAGCAAGGTTAACCGTATAGGGGAGCCGCAGGGAAACCGAGTCTTAACTGGGCGTTAAGTTGCAGGGTATAGACCCGAAACCCGGTGATCTAGCCATGGGCAGGTTGAAGGTTGGGTAACACTAACTGGAGGACCGAACCGACTAATGTTGAAAAATTAGCGGATGACTTGTGGCTGGGGGTGAAAGGCCAATCAAACCGGGAGATAGCTGGTTCTCCCCGAAAGCTATTTAGGTAGCGCCTCGTGAACTCATCTTCGGGGGTAGAGCACTGTTTCGGCTAGGGGGTCATCCCGACTTACCAACCCGATGCAAACTACGAATACCGAAGAATGTTATCACGGGAGACACACGGCGGGTGCTAACGTCCGTCGTGAAGAGGGAAACAACCCAGACCGCCAGCTAAGGTCCCAAAGTCATGGTTAAGTGGGAAACGATGTGGGAAGGCACAGACAGCCAGGATGTTGGCTTAGAAGCAGCCATCATTTAAAGAAAGCGTAATAGCTCACTGGTCGAGTCGGCCTGCGCGGAAGATGTAACGGGGCTAAACCATGCACCGAAGCTGCGGCAGCGACACTATGTGTTGTTGGGTAGGGGAGCGTTCTGTAAGCCTGCGAAGGTGGCCTGTGAGGGTTGCTGGAGGTATCAGAAGTGCGAATGCTGACATAAGTAACGATAAAGCGGGTGAAAAGCCCGCTCGCCGGAAGACCAAGGGTTCCTGTCCAACGTTAATCGGGGCAGGGTGAGTCGACCCCTAAGGCGAGGCCGAAAGGCGTAGTCGATGGGAAACAGGTTAATATTCCTGTACTTGGTGTTACTGCGAAGGGGGGACGGAGAAGGCTATGTTAGCCGGGCGACGGTTGTCCCGGTTTAAGCATGTAGGCGGAGGTTCCAGGTAAATCCGGTACCTTTTAACGCTGAGGTGTGATGACGAGGCACTACGGTGCTGAAGTAACAAATGCCCTGCTTCCAGGAAAAGCCTCTAAGCATCAGGTAACATTAAATCGTACCCCAAACCGACACAGGTGGTCAGGTAGAGAATACCAAGGCGCTTGAGAGAACTCGGGTGAAGGAACTAGGCAAAATGGTGCCGTAACTTCGGGAGAAGGCACGCTGGTGTGTAGGTGAAGTCCCTGCGGACGGAGCTGAGACCAGTCGAAGATACCAGCTGGCTGCAACTGTTTATTAAAAACACAGCACTGTGCAAACACGAAAGTGGACGTATACGGTGTGACGCCTGCCCGGTGCCGGAAGGTTAATTGATGGGGTTATCCGTAAGGAGAAGCTCTTGATCGAAGCCCCGGTAAACGGCGGCCGTAACTATAACGGTCCTAAGGTAGCGAAATTCCTTGTCGGGTAAGTTCCGACCTGCACGAATGGCGTAATGATGGCCAGGCTGTCTCCACCCGAGACTCAGTGAAATTGAACTCGCTGTGAAGATGCAGTGTACCCGCGGCAAGACGGAAAGACCCCGTGAACCTTTACTATAGCTTGACACTGAACATTGAGCCTTGATGTGTAGGATAGGTGGGAGGCTTTGAAGCGTGGACGCCAGTCTGCGTGGAGCCAACCTTGAAATACCACCCTTTAATGTTTGATGTTCTAACGTAGGCCCCTGACCGGGGTTGCGGACAGTGTCTGGTGGGTAGTTTGACTGGGGCGGTCTCCTCCCAAAGAGTAACGGAGGAGCACGAAGGTTAGCTAATCCTGGTCGGACATCAGGAGGTTAGTGCAATGGCATAAGCTAGCTTGACTGCGAGCGTGACGGCGCGAGCAGGTGCGAAAGCAGGTCATAGTGATCCGGTGGTTCTGAATGGAAGGGCCATCGCTCAACGGATAAAAGGTACTCCGGGGATAACAGGCTGATACCGCCCAAGAGTTCATATCGACGGCGGTGTTTGGCACCTCGATGTCGGCTCATCACATCCTGGGGCTGAAGTAGGTCCCAAGGGTATGGCTGTTCGCCATTTAAAGTGGTACGCGAGCTGGGTTTAGAACGTCGTGAGACAGTTCGGTCCCTATCTGCCGTGGGCGCTGGAGAATTGAGGGGGGCTGCTCCTAGTACGAGAGGACCGGAGTGGACGCATCACTGGTGTTCGGGTTGTCATGCCAATGGCACTGCCCGGTAGCTAAATGCGGAAGAGATAAGTGCTGAAAGCATCTAAGCACGAAACTTGCCCCGAGATGAGTTCTCCCTGAGACTTTAAGTCTCCTGAAGGAACGTTGAAGACGACGACGTTGATAGGCCGGGTGTGTAAGCGCAGCGATGCGTTGAGCTAACCGGTACTAATGAACCGTGAGGCTTAACCTTACAACGCCGAAGCTGTTTTGGCGATTTGAGAGAAGATTTTCAGCTCTGATACAGATTACTCGATGCGTCCGTGAGACGTGTTGATAAAACAGAATTTGCCTGGCGGCGATAGCGCGGTGGTCCCACCTGACCCCATGCCGAACTCAGAAGTGAAACGCCGTAGCGCCGATGGTAGTGTGGGGTCTCCCCATGTGAGAGTAGGGAACTGCCAGGCATCAAATTGCAGTAAGCCGGGGTGACAACCGGTGGTAATAAAGCGAAGAAATTCGGTGGAGCGGTAGTTCAGTCGGTTAGAATACCTGCCTGTCACGCAGGGGGTCGCGGGTTCGAGTCCCGTCCGTTCCGCCACTTATTAAAATTAAGCCTGCTATATTAGCGGGCTTAATAGCGAGAAAGATTTAGGGGCGTAGCTCAGTTGGTAGAGCACCGGTCTCCAAAACCGGGTGTCGCGAGTTCGAGTCTCTCCGCCCCTGCCATATATAATCCTTTGCTTAGGCAAAGGATTTTTTTTGCTTGTAATTTTTCCATTCCTCTCTCTTCCTTGCTTTCTGAGCACTCCATCCATGGAGTCAGATCTTTATTCCAGTATGCTGCTTTTCAGGATCTCGCGAATATGCGCTTGTTTATCACTATTTTGTAGCCAAATGGCATACAGAGGACGTGAGAGCGTTACGCTATCGGTCACCGTATGCAGACCACTTTTCTGCTGCGCCCAACTGACGGGTAACCAGGTACAGCCATTCAAGGTACTGAGTTGCTGATAAGCCAGTTCTGCGGAGCTCGTCGTTAACAGTGGCACATCATCGCTACCAATCAGCCCCACTTCGTTTTGCTGGAAATCCGGCCCCCATTCCAGACGCAGGTAGTTCAAATCATTCTTATTTTTCCCTGGGGCGGCACAATAGAGCGCCAGGGTGAAATTACCCAGCAACTGGCAGCTTAATTCATCCATCTTCGGTGATTCAGTTGTGATCAGGAGATCGAGCTGGCGTTCATGCAACTGTTTAACTAATGACTGACGTTGGGCGATCCGCGCCTCGAATTGCAGGTTATAGGGATCTTTGTAGAGAGTCCCCAGCCAGCCGTTCAGTAGACATTCCCACAGCGACGCGCTGGCCCCGATGGAGAATTCGTTATGTCGCGAAGAGTGAGCGACCTCCTTGCGCGCGGCCTGCCAGGTGTTCATCAACGTTTCGGCGTAGGGCAGTAGCTTTTCTCCGGCGGTCGTCAGACGAATGTTATTACGATGGCGGGTGAACAGGTTCACGCCAAGTTGATTCTCCAGCTGACGAATACGAAAGCTGACCGCTGACTGCGTCAGGTAAAGTGCCTCTGCTGCCCGCCCAAAGTGACGAGTTCTGCTCACTTCCAGGAAAGTCTTGAGCAATTCCGTATCCACACCGTTCTCCACAAAATTATTTGTCGTCATGATTTAAATGTTTTGTTTGACGCTCTGTCAAGCGTAACTAATACTCCGCGCCATAAATAGCTCGGCCAAAGAATCAGGAGCGTGTAGGATGGCGGAAAGCTTTACGACGACTAATCGTTTTTTCGACAATAAAAATTATCCACGCGGGTTCTCCCGTCATGGTGATTTCACCATCAAAGAGGCGCAACTGCTGGAACGTCATGGTTATGCCTTTAACGAACTGGAACTGGGTAAACGCGAACCTGTTACCGATGATGAAAAACAATTTGTCTCGGTGTGCCGTGGTGAACGTGAGCCGGTAACGGAAGCAGAACGCGTATGGATTAAGTATATGGCACGCATTAAGCGGCCGAAGCGTTTCCATACTCTTTCCGGCGGCAAACCGCAGATGGAAGGCGCTGACGATTACACCGAAAGCGATGACTAAGAAAAAAGGGCGTAAGCCCTTTTTTTACGCCATCATTTTCTGCAGATGGTTTAGCATCCGGTCTATTGCCCGATAGCTGAGCGCCTCCTGCAAATGGCGGCGTTCAATCTCTTCAGCTTCTGCCAGATCGGCAATGGTTCTTGCCACCTTTAACAGACGCTGCCAGGCCCGTATAGAAAGCCCCAGCTGCGTTAACGTCTGTTCCAGCCAAAGCGCATCCTCCTGGCGCAAGTGACAGCAGCTCTTCATTTCACGATTCTCAAGATGCGCATTCAGCTTATTTTGCCTGAGCATTTGACGTTCACGTGCCGCCAGCACACGCTGACGGACCATCGCACTCGATTCTTCGCCCTGCGTGCCCTGGCTCAGTATCCCCGGCGGCGGGAGCGGGATCTCTAAAGAAAGATCGAAGCGGTCGAGAAAAGGGCCGGACAGGCGCCCAAGGTAGCGCAATGTCTGCTCAGGCGACGCGCGATTATGTTTGCCCTGATAATGCCCGGTAGGGCTTGGGTTCATTGCCGCGATAAGCTGAAAACGCGCCGGATAGTCAATCTTGGCGCGCGATCGTGATATGTGGATCTTGCCTGACTCAATGGGTTCACGCAGCGCGTCCAGCACCCGTCGTTCAAACTCTGGCAGTTCATCAAGAAACAGCACGCCATTATGGGCCAGTGAAATCTCGCCGGGGACAGGTATTGAGCCTCCGCCTACCATCGCTGCCAGCGAGGCGCTATGGTGAGGGGCGCGAAACGGCCTCTGACGCCACCGGGTCTTCGCAGTCTGGAGGTTGACCAGACTTTGAATGGCCGTGCTCTCCAGCGCTTCCTGGTTGCTTAATGGCGGCAAAAGGCCGGGGAGCCGGCAGGCAAGCATTGTTTTGCCGGTACCGGGCGGGCCAATCAGCAGCAGGTTGTGGCCACCGGCCGCCACAATCTCCAGCGCTCGCTTGCCTTGTTGCTGGCCGATAACATCACGTAGATCTTCACAGCGTTCATCAACGGCGGGCACGTCGGCGAGAGGCGGCGAGAGCGATGCTTGCCCTGCGAGAAACGCGCACACCTGTTGCAGATGGTCGGCGACCAGGCAATCGCTGCCGCCGATCAGACCCACCTCAGCCGCATTGTCAGAGGAGACGACAATGCGCCGGCCGGCTTTGATGGCTTCCATTGCGCTGGGGATCGCCCCTGGAACGCCGCGTAAGCCGCCTGTAAGGGCGAGTTCGCCCACAAACTCATATTGATTCAATCGGGTAGTGTTGAGCTGCTCTGAGGCGACGAGAAGCGCGAGAGCGATGGGAAGGTCATATCGCCCGCCCTCTTTGGGCAGATCCGCGGGTGCCAGGTTAATGGTTATTTTCTTCGCAGGGAAAGCGTAGCCGCTGTTGATCAAGGCGCTGCGTACCCGGTCGCGGGCCTCTTTCACGGTGGTCTCCGGTAGCCCGACCATGGTCAAGCCAGGCAGACCGCTGCTGAGATGAACCTCGATAGTAATCAATGGCGCTTCGATACCGAGCGCCGCGCGTGTGTAAACGATGGCGAGCGACATAAAACCTCCTGGACAGAGAAGGATTATGACGAGCCTGCCGTGAAACGGCAGCGGCAATAACACGAAGTTAGAAGCATAAATCCATTATTTTCACGCCATCTCGTTACATTTAGCCGAAAATGGAAGCGTGATCGAAAAACGTGGTGCATCCGAAACAGAGATGGGCGCTGAGCGTACAGCGTGAAAGAAAACTGAATTTTTTTCATTTCTGATTTTCTTCATATAAAACAATTATTTTTCCTGAAACTGTTAGGCTGCTCAGAAACCAGGATATAAAAAAATCTTGTGTTTTATGTGATGTCTGTGGTACCTCTTTAGGTATTCCTTCGAACAAGAAGCCAGAAAGTACGAAAATGACAGCCCTTCTACGAGTGATTAGCCTGGTCGTGATTAGCGTGGTGGTGATTATTATCCCACCGTGCGGGGCTGCACTTGGACGAGGAAAGGCTTAAGAATCAAGCCTTAACGAACTAAGACCCCCGCACCGAAAGGTCCGGGGGTTTTTTTATAACTGAAATAACCTAAGCGAGGAGCAGATGATGACTTTTAGCATAAAATTCTGTTTCTCCCGATTTATGACGGGGAACTAACTATGAATGGCGCGCAGTGGGTGGTACATGCTTTGCGGACACAGGGAGTCGACACAGTTTTTGGCTATCCGGGTGGCGCAATTATGCCGGTTTACGATGCACTGTATGACGGCGGCGTGGAGCACCTGCTGTGTCGGCATGAGCAAGGGGCAGCCATGGCGGCTATTGGCTATGCGCGAGCAACCGGGAAAACCGGGGTGTGCATAGCGACGTCCGGCCCGGGCGCGACCAACCTGATCACTGGCCTGGCGGACGCCCTGCTTGATTCCATTCCCATTGTCGCTATCACCGGCCAGGTGGCCGCTCCCTTCATCGGCACGGATGCGTTCCAGGAAGTAGACGTTCTTGGTTTGTCACTGGCCTGTACTAAGCACAGTTTCCTCGTGCAGTCTCTGGATGAGCTGCCGCGGGTTATCGCTGAAGCTTTCCAGGTGGCAAACTCAGGCCGTCCGGGCCCGGTGCTGGTTGATATCCCTAAGGATATTCAGATGGCCCAGGGCGAGCTTGATCCTCATTTCTCTACCGTCGACGATGAGATGGCGTTCCCGCAGGCGGAGGTTGCTCAGGCTCTGCAGATGCTGGCTCAGTCACAGAAGCCGATGCTGTATGTTGGCGGCGGGGTAGGTATGGCGCAGGCGGTACCGGCTTTGCGTGAATTCCTGGCGGTAACCCGAATGCCGGCAACCTGCACGCTAAAAGGGCTGGGCGTGGTGGCCGCAGATTATCCGTATTATCTCGGTATGCTGGGCATGCACGGCACTAAGGCGGCCAACCTGGCGGTACAGGAGTGCGATCTGCTGATCGCTGTCGGCGCGCGCTTTGACGATCGTGTGACCGGTAAGCTCAATACCTTCGCTCCGCATGCCAAAGTGATCCACATGGACATCGATCCGGCGGAGCTGAACAAGCTGCGTCAGGCGCACATCGGTCTGACCGGCGATCTGAACCGCTTGCTGCCGGCGCTGCAGCAGCCGTTAGCTATCGATGCCTGGCGCGAGCATAATGCCGCACTGCGCACCGAGCACGCCTGGCGTTACGATCATCCCGGCGAGGCGATCTACGCGCCGCTGCTGCTGAAGCAGCTTTCCGACCGTAAGCCGGCGGATAGCGTCGTGACAACCGACGTTGGCCAGCACCAGATGTGGTCGGCTCAACATATGACCTATACCCGCCCGGAAAACTTTATCACCTCCAGCGGCTTAGGCACGATGGGCTTTGGCCTGCCAGCCGCCGTTGGTGCCCAGGTGGCGCGCCCGGACGATACGGTGATCTGTATCTCCGGTGACGGTTCCTTCATGATGAACGTGCAGGAGCTGGGCACCGTCAAGCGCAAACAATTACCGTTAAAGATCGTGTTACTCGACAACCAGCGGTTAGGGATGGTTCGACAATGGCAGCAGCTGTTTTTCCAGGAACGTTATAGCGAAACCACTCTGACTGATAACCCTGATTTCCTCACGCTGGCCAGCGCCTTCGGTATTCCTGGCCAACACATCACCCGTAAAGACCAGGTTGAAGCGGCACTCGACACCATGCTTTCGAGCCAGGGGCCATACCTGCTTCATGTCTCAATCGACGAACTTGAGAATGTCTGGCCGTTGGTGCCGCCCGGCGCCAGTAATGCAGAAATGCTGGAGAAATTATCATGAAGCAACATCAGGTCGCTTTGCAGGCGCGTTTCAATCCGGAAACCTTAGAGCGCGTGCTGCGCGTGGTCCGCCACCGTGGTTTTCAAATCTGCGCAATGAATATGGAAACCGCGTCGGATGCGCAAAATATAAATATCGAATTGACCGTTGCCAGCCCGCGGCCCGTCGAATTACTGTTTAGTCAATTAAGTAAACTGGTCGACGTCGCCTGCGTCGAGATCCAGCAACCCACATCACAACAAATCCGCGCCTGAGCGCAGAGGAATAAAAAAAATGACGACGAAGAAAGCTGATTACATTTGGTTCAATGGCGAGATGACCCCATGGGGCGAGGCGAAAGTGCACGTCATGTCCCATGCGTTGCACTACGGGACTTCGGTATTCGAAGGCATCCGCTGCTACGACTCGCACAAGGGCCCGGTGGTGTTCCGTCATCGCGAACATATGCAGCGTCTGCATGACTCAGCCAAAATTTATCGTTTCCCGGTCTCGCAGAGCGTTGATGAGCTGATGGAAGCCTGCCGCGAAGTTATCCGTACCAATAAACTGACCAGCGCTTATATTCGTCCGCTGGTGTTTGTTGGCGATGTTGGCATGGGCGTTAACCCGCCGGACGGTTACAAAACCGACGTTATCATCGCGGCGTTCCCGTGGGGCGCCTACCTCGGCGCAGAAGCGCTGGAGCAGGGGATCGATGCGATGGTTTCTTCCTGGAACCGCGCGGCGCCGAACACCATTCCAACCGCGGCGAAAGCGGGCGGCAACTATCTCTCCTCTCTGCTGGTCGGCAGCGAAGCGCGTCGTCACGGTTATCAGGAAGGTATCGCGCTGGATGTTAACGGTTATATCTCCGAAGGTGCAGGCGAAAACCTGTTTGAGGTAAAAGATGGCGTGCTGTTTACTCCGCCGTTCACCTCTTCCGCGCTGCCGGGCATTACCCGCGACGCGATCATCAAACTGGCGAAAGATCTTGGCATCGAAGTGCGCGAGCAGGTGCTGTCCCGTGAATCGCTGTACCTCGCGGATGAAGTGTTCATGTCCGGCACCGCGGCAGAAATCACCCCGGTACGCAGCGTTGACGGCATCCAGGTCGGCGCAGGCCGCCGCGGGCCGGTGACCAAACGCATTCAGGAAGCCTTCTTTGGCCTCTTCACCGGTGAAACAGAAGATAAATGGGGCTGGTTGGATCCGGTAAGTAAGTAATTAAAAATGGGACGGCACGCACCGTCCCATTTAATAAACAGAGATGGGAGTAAAAAGAGCATGCCTAAGTACCGTTCCGCCACCACCACACATGGCCGCAACATGGCGGGCGCCCGCGCGTTGTGGCGCGCAACCGGAATGACCGATGCCGATTTCGGCAAACCGATTATCGCCGTCGTCAACTCCTTTACCCAGTTTGTCCCCGGGCACGTGCACCTGCGCGATCTCGGCAAACTGGTTGCCGAGCAGATTGAAGCGGCAGGCGGTGTCGCCAAAGAATTTAACACCATCGCGGTGGATGATGGGATCGCCATGGGCCACGGGGGTATGCTCTATTCACTGCCATCCCGCGAGCTGATCGCCGACTCGGTCGAGTACATGGTTAACGCCCACTGCGCCGATGCCATGGTCTGTATCTCCAACTGCGACAAAATCACTCCGGGGATGCTGATGGCCTCTCTGCGCCTGAACATTCCGGTGATCTTTGTTTCCGGTGGCCCAATGGAAGCCGGGAAGACCAAGCTGTCAGATAAAATCATCAAGCTCGACCTGGTGGATGCGATGATCCAGGGGGCGGATCCGAAAGTGTCCGACGAACAGAGTAACCAGGTGGAACGTTCCGCTTGTCCGACCTGTGGTTCCTGTTCCGGGATGTTCACCGCGAACTCCATGAACTGCCTGACCGAAGCGCTGGGCCTGTCACAGCCGGGTAACGGCTCGCTGCTGGCGACCCACGCCGATCGTAAGGAGCTGTTCCTGAACGCCGGTAAACGTATCGTGGAGCTGACCAAACGCTACTACGAGCAGGATGACGCTTCCGCCCTGCCGCGCAATATCGCCAGCAAGGCGGCATTTGAAAACGCCATGACCCTCGATATCGCGATGGGCGGTTCAACCAATACCGTACTGCACCTGCTGGCGGCGGCGCAGGAAGCCGAAATCGACTTCACCATGAGCGATATCGACAAACTGTCCCGCAAGGTCCCGCAGCTGTGTAAAGTGGCGCCGAGTACGCAGAAATACCATATGGAAGACGTGCACCGGGCTGGTGGCGTTCTGGGCATTCTGGGCGAGCTGGACCGCGCGGGGTTACTCAACCGCGATGTGAAAAACGTCCTTGGCCTGACGCTGCCGCAGACCCTGGAACAGTACGATGTAATGGTGACCCAGGACGACGCGGTGAAAAAAATGTTCCGCGCCGGCCCGGCCGGGATCCGTACCACCCAGGCGTTCTCGCAGGATTGCCGCTGGGATACGCTGGATGACGATCGCGCCGAGGGATGTATCCGTTCTCTGGAACATGCCTACAGTAAAGACGGTGGCCTGGCGGTCCTGTACGGTAACTTTGCCGAAAACGGCTGTATCGTCAAAACCGCTGGTGTGGACGATAGCATCCTGAAATTTACCGGCCCGGCGAAAGTTTATGAAAGCCAGGACGAAGCGGTTGATGCCATCCTCGGCGGCAAAGTCGTGGAAGGCGACGTCGTGGTTATTCGCTATGAAGGGCCGAAAGGCGGGCCGGGGATGCAGGAAATGCTCTATCCGACCACCTTCCTGAAGTCCATGGGTCTTGGCAAAGCGTGCGCGCTGATCACCGATGGCCGTTTCTCCGGCGGCACCTCCGGGCTTTCCATCGGCCACGTATCGCCGGAAGCGGCGAGCGGCGGCAACATCGCGATCATCGAAGATGGCGACATGATTGCTATCGATATTCCGAACCGCGGTATTCAGCTGCAGCTCAGCGATGCAGAAATCGCCGCCCGTCGCGAAGCACAGGAAGCGCGTGGCGATAAGGCGTGGACGCCGAAAGACCGCGAGCGCCAGGTCTCCTTTGCACTGCGCGCTTATGCCAGCCTCGCGACCAGCGCCGACAAGGGCGCGGTGCGCGATAAATCAAAACTGGGTGGCTAATTATGGCGGACTCACAACCCCTGTCCGGTGCCCCTGAGGGCGCCGAATACCTGAGAGCAGTGCTGCGCGCGCCAGTTTATGAAGCGGTGCAGAAAACGCCGCTGCAAAAAATGGAGAAGCTCTCTTCGCGGCTGGATAACGTTATTCTGGTCAAACGCGAAGATCGCCAGCCGGTACACAGCTTTAAGCTGCGCGGCGCCTACGCGATGATGTCCAGCCTGACGGCGGAACAGAAATCGAATGGGGTGATCACGGCGTCGGCAGGCAACCATGCGCAGGGAGTGGCTTTCTCAGCCTCCCGGCTTGGGGTTAAGGCGCTGATCGTGATGCCGGTGGCGACCGCCGATATCAAAGTCGATGCCGTTCGCGGTTTTGGCGGCGAAGTGCTGCTGCATGGCGCCAACTTTGACGAAGCGAAAGCTCGGGCGATTGAACTGGCGCAGCAGCAGGGGTTTACCTGGGTGCCGCCATTCGATCACCCGATGGTCATCGCCGGTCAGGGAACGCTGGCGCTGGAGCTGCTGCAGCAGGATGCCCACATTGACCGCGTATTCGTCCCGGTTGGCGGCGGCGGTCTGGCGGCAGGCGTGGCGGTGCTGATCAAGCAGCTGATGCCGCAGATTAAAGTGATAGCGGTAGAAGCGGAAGACTCGGCATGTCTGAAAGCGGCGCTGGATGCCGGCCATCCGGTGGATCTGCCGCGCGTCGGTTTGTTTGCTGAAGGCGTGGCGGTCAAACGCATCGGCGATGAAACCTTCCGTTTGTGCCAGGAGTATCTGGACGACATCATCACTGTCGACAGCGACGCTATTTGCGCGGCGATGAAAGATCTGTTCGAAGATGTGCGGGCGGTGGCGGAGCCTTCCGGCGCGCTGGCGTTGGCGGGGATGAAGAAATATGTCGCCCAGTACAATATTCGCGGCGAGCGACTGGCTCATATTCTGTCCGGGGCCAACGTTAACTTCCACGGCCTGCGATACGTGTCTGAGCGCTGCGAGCTCGGGGAACAGCGCGAAGCGCTGCTGGCGGTGACGATCCCGGAAGAGAAGGGCAGCTTTCTGAAGTTTTGCCAGCTGCTGGGCGGGCGCTCGGTGACGGAGTTCAACTACCGCTTTGCTGATGCTAAAGACGCCTGCATTTTTGTCGGGGTACGCCTGAGTCGCGGGCTGGAGGAGCGGAAAGAGATCCTCCAGTTACTGAACGATGGCGGCTACAGCGTCGTTGACCTTTCCGATGACGAAATGGCCAAGCTCCATGTGCGCTATATGGTCGGCGGCCGGCCGTCCAAAGCGCTGCAGGAGCGGCTGTTCAGCTTCGAGTTCCCTGAATCGCCGGGGGCGCTGCTGAAGTTCCTGCATACCCTTGGCACCCACTGGAATATTTCGCTGTTCCACTACCGTAGCCACGGCACCGACTATGGTCGGGTGTTAGCGGCCTTTGAGCTGGGCGAGCACGAGCCGGACTTTGAAACCCGCCTTAATGAACTGGGCTATGAGTGCCACGATGAAACGCATAACCCGGCGTTCCGCTTTTTCCTCGCGGGCTAGTGGTTAGGCAGGATTTTCCAGAAAGCATCAATAAGCGGCTCATGCAGCCGCTTTTTTTGTGCGCAAACGCCCAGCTCAAACGGGGTTTGCTCATCACTGCGCTCCAGAATCATCACCCGGTTGCGTACTGGTTCCGGGCTGTTTTCCAGTACCACCTCCGGTAGCAGCGCCACGCCGCAGCCGAGGGCGACCATCGACACCATCGCTTCGTGTCCCCCGACGGTGGCATAGATCGACGGGTTGCTGATTTTATGGCGTCGAAACCACAGCTCGATGCGCCGACGTACCGGCCCCTGGTCAGCCATGATAAACGGCACTGTCGACCAGTCCGGACGCTCGACGGTCACCTGGTTACGCACCGGGCAGGGAAGCGCCGGGGCAATTAACACCACGGCGAGGTTCTCCAGCATCGAAAACGCCACCGATCCCGGCAGGGTCTCTGGTTTACCGGCAATCGCCAGGTCGGCTTCGCCGGTGACGACCTTCTCCATGGCGTCAGCGGCATCGCCGGTCGATAATTTTATCTCAACCGAAGGATGCGCGGCGCGAAAGCGGTCGAGGATCGGCGGCAGATGGCTATAAGCGGCGGTGACAGAGCAGAAGATATGCAGCTCACCGGAGAGCGACGGTCCCTGCTGATCGATGGCGTGGCGAAGCTGCTGATACTGCAGTAAGGTCTGCTGGGCAAAGGTGCGTAACTCTTCCCCGGCTTCGGTGAGCGTCACCGTGCGATTATCACGCACGAACAGCGGCTGGCCGAGGTCCTCTTCCAGGCGTTGGATCTGCCGCGAAAGGGTCGAAGGACTGACGTGCATGGCCCGCGCGCTGCGGCCAAAATGGCGGCTTTCCGCCAGATGCAGAAAGGTTTTCAGATCGCGTAAATCCACGGCGCGTACTCCCCGATTTTGTGTTTCATAAATTGCAACGTGACGTTGTGAATATATCAATTTCCGCAATAAAATTCCTGTCATATAGTAAGTTCATTCTCGCAAAAGCGAACCGAACAATAAGCACGACAACACAACATCACGAGGTATCACCATGGCTAACTACTTCAACACACTGAATCTGCGCCAGCAGCTGGCACAGCTGGGCAAATGCCGCTTTATGGGGCGCGATGAATTTGCCGATGGCGCAAGCTATCTTCAGGGTAAAAAAGTAGTCATCGTCGGCTGTGGCGCGCAGGGCCTGAACCAGGGTCTGAACATGCGTGATTCCGGCCTGGATATCTCCTATGCGTTGCGTAAAGAAGCGATTGCCGAGAAGCGCGCTTCCTGGCGTAAAGCGACCGAAAACGGCTTCAAAGTCGGTACCTATGAAGAGCTGATCCCGCAGGCCGACCTGGTGGTTAACCTGACGCCGGACAAACAGCACTCTGACGTTGTGCGTTCCGTACAGCCGCTGATGAAAGACGGCGCGGCGCTGGGTTACTCCCACGGCTTCAACATCGTTGAAGTGGGCGAGCAGATCCGCAAAGACATCACCGTGGTGATGGTGGCGCCGAAGTGCCCGGGTACCGAAGTTCGTGAAGAGTACAAACGCGGTTTCGGCGTGCCGACGCTTATCGCCGTCCACCCGGAAAACGATCCGAAAGGCGAAGGCATGGCTATTGCCAAAGCCTGGGCAGCGGCGACCGGCGGCCATCGTGCGGGCGTTCTGGAATCCTCCTTCGTGGCGGAAGTGAAATCTGACCTGATGGGCGAGCAGACCATCCTCTGCGGCATGCTGCAGGCGGGTTCTCTGCTGTGCTTCGACAAGCTGGTGGCGGAAGGTACCGATCCGGCGTATGCGGAAAAACTGATTCAGTTCGGCTGGGAAACCATCACCGAAGCGCTGAAGCAGGGCGGTATTACCCTGATGATGGATCGCCTCTCTAACCCGGCGAAACTGCGCGCTTATGCACTGTCCGAGCAGCTGAAAGAGATCATGGCGCCGCTGTTCCAGAAACACATGGACGACATCATCTCCGGCGAATTCTCCTCCGGTATGATGGCAGACTGGGCGAACGATGATAAGAAACTGCTGACCTGGCGTGAAGAGACCGGCAAAACCGCTTTCGAAACCGCCCCGCAGTATGAAGGCAAAATCGGCGAGCAGGAGTACTTCGATAAAGGCGTGCTGATGATCGCGATGGTGAAAGCGGGCGTTGAGCTGGCCTTCGAAACCATGGTTGATTCCGGCATCATCGAAGAGTCCGCTTACTATGAATCACTGCACGAGCTGCCGCTGATCGCGAACACTATCGCCCGTAAGCGTCTGTATGAAATGAACGTGGTTATCTCTGATACCGCAGAGTACGGTAACTACCTGTTCTCTTACGCTTGCGTACCGCTGCTGAAAGAGTTTATGACTACCCTGCAGACCGGCGACCTGGGCAAAGCGATTGCTGAAGGCGCGGTAGATAACGCTCAGCTGCGCGATGTGAACGAAGCAATTCGCAGCCACGCTATCGAGCAGGTAGGTAAGAAACTGCGCGGTTATATGACTGATATGAAACGTATCGCGGTAGCCGGCTAATTCCTCGCCGTCTTTCGACTTGCCGATGCGTTGGCTACGGTACGTACACCCCAGTCACATAGTAATCTATGTTCCTGGGGATGTACTTCCTCGCCGCCTTCCGGCAAGCCGAAATCCATAGAGGAATGGATTTGTTTAGTCGGCCTGATAAGCGAAGCGCCATCAGGCAAAAACCCGGAGATTAAGATCCCCGGGTTTTTTATTATTTCCGGTATAGCACTTTGATGATGTGGTAGCCGAACTGGGTATGCAGCGGGCCGGTTGGCTCCAGTTCCGGGCAGGAGAAGACCACTTTATCGAAGGCCGGTACCATCTGGCCCTGGCGGAACTCACCCAGATCGCCGCCGCGTTTGCCTGACGGACAAATGGAGTGTTTCTTTGCCAGCTTGCCGAAGTCGGCGCCGTTTTTGAGCTGCTCGAGCAGATCGAGCGCCAGTTTCTCTTCTTTTACCAGGATGTGCAGTGCTGCCGCGGTTTTAGCCATGATTGCGCCTTGAGTGAGTTGGGATAAATCAGGGCGCCATAGTAGCACGCGTTACCGACGATACAGCACCTTGATGATATGGTAGCCGAATTTGGTTTTCACCGGGCCATAGGGTTTAAGTAGCGGACAGCTGAAGACGGCTTGATCAAACGGGCCGACCATCGTCCCCTGCGGGAATTCGCCTAAATCACCGCCATGACGTCCGGACGGACACTTTGAGTAACGCTTCGCCAGATGATCGAAGCTGATGCCTCGTTCCAGTTTGGCGAGGATCTCATGCGCCAGTTTTTCTTCTTTGACCAGAATATGCAGGGCCGCTGCGCTTTTTGCCATTACCAGATCCTCAGGATGAATTGCGTGGCTGACACTTTACCATCAGCCGGTAAATCTCGGCCTCGCTTTCTGCTACAATCCACACCCCGTTCGAAGATTGAGCAATATTCCCATGCGTTTAAACCCTGGCCAACAACAAGCCGTCGAATTCGTTACCGGACCGTGCCTGGTGCTGGCGGGCGCCGGTTCCGGTAAGACCCGCGTTATTACGAATAAAATCGCCCACCTGATCCGCGGCTGCGGCTATCAGGCGCGCCATATCGCGGCCGTCACCTTCACCAACAAGGCCGCGCGCGAAATGAAAGAGCGCGTCGGGCAAACGCTGGGGCGCAAAGAGGCGCGCGGGCTGATGATCTCCACCTTCCACACCCTGGGCCTGGATATCATCAAACGTGAATACGCCGCGCTGGGAATGAAGTCTAACTTTTCCTTGTTCGATGATACTGACCAGGTCGCGCTGCTGAAAGAGCTCACCGAAGGGTTGATCGAAGATGACAAAGTGGTGTTGCAGCAGCTGATCTCGACGATCTCCAACTGGAAAAACGATCTGAAAACCCCGGCGCAGGCGGCGGCTGGCGCGAAAGGCGAACGGGACCGCATTTTCGCCCACTGCTATGGGCTGTACGATGCGCACATGAAGGCCTGCAACGTCCTCGATTTTGACGATCTGATCCTGTTGCCGACGCTGCTGCTGCAGCGTAATGAAGAGGTGCGCGAACGCTGGCAGAACAAAATCCGTTACCTGCTGGTGGATGAGTATCAGGATACCAACACCAGCCAGTATGAACTGGTGAAATTACTGGTGGGGCAGCGCGCGCGTTTTACCGTGGTGGGGGACGATGACCAGTCGATCTACTCGTGGCGTGGCGCGCGGCCGCAGAACCTGGTGCTGCTCAGCCAGGACTTCCCGGCGCTGCAGGTGATCAAGCTTGAACAGAACTACCGCTCCTCCGGGCGTATTCTGAAAGCTGCTAACATTTTGATCGCTAATAACCCGCACGTCTTTGAAAAGCGGCTGTTCTCAGAACTTGGCTACGGTACCGAGCTGAAAGTACTCTCCGCCAACAATGAAGATCATGAAGCGGAGCGCGTGGCCGGGGAACTGATCGCCCACCACTTTATTAATAAAACCAACTACAAAGACTACGCGATCCTTTACCGCGGCAACCACCAGTCGCGGGTCTTTGAAAAGATGCTGATGCAGAACCGCATCCCGTACAAAATCTCCGGCGGCACGTCGTTCTTCTCGCGTCCGGAAATTAAAGACCTGCTGGCCTATCTGCGCGTGCTGACCAACCCGGATGACGATAGCGCCTTCCTGCGTATCGTCAACACGCCGAAACGCGAGATCGGCCCGGCGACGCTGCAAAAGCTGGGTGAGTGGGCGATGAGCCGCAATAAAGGCTTATTCACCGCCAGTTTTGACATGGGGTTAAGCCAGACGCTGACCGGGCGCGGCTACGAATCCCTCACGCGCTTTACCCACTGGCTGCGGGAAATTCAGCAGCTGACCGAACGCGAGCCCGTTGCCGCCGTGCGCGATTTGATTCGCGGGATCGACTACGAATCCTGGCTGTATGAAACCTCGCCCAGCCCGAAAGCCGCGGAAATGCGGATGAAAAACGTCAACCAGCTGTTTACCTGGATGACCGAGATGCTGGAAGGCAGCGAAATCGATGAGCCGATGACCCTAACGCAGGTGGTCACCCGCTTTACCCTGCGGGACATGATGGAGCGCGGCGAATCGGATGAAGAGCTCGATCAGGTGCAGCTTATGACCCTCCATGCCTCAAAAGGGCTGGAGTTCCCGTATGTTTACCTGGTGGGAATGGAAGAGGGATTGCTGCCGCACCAGAGCAGCATCGATGAAGATAACGTCGATGAAGAGCGCCGGTTAGCCTACGTCGGCATCACCCGTGCGCAAAAAGAGCTGACCTTTACGCTCTGTAAGGAACGCCGACAGTATGGTGAGCTGGTGCGCCCGGAGCCAAGCCGTTTCCTGCTCGAGCTCCCGCAGGACGATCTGATATGGGAGCAGGAGCGAAAAGTTATCTCTGCGGAAGAACGTATGCATAAAGGCCAGGCCAACGTCGCGAATATTAAAGCGATGCTGGCGAAGGCGAAAAAAGGCTAACGCCTCAGGCGACAAACTGCTGCCAGGCGGCGGAGAAGGGCATTACCAGCAGCAGTGAGGGCAGCATGTTGGCGGTGGGGAAATGGCGAATACCACAAAGCCGAAAACCGGTCGCCAGCATAATGATGCCGCCGCAGGCAGTGAAATCAGCAATCATCGATGGGTTTATCAACGTCATAATAAACGTGGCGGCGAAGAACAGAATCACGAAGATGATCAGCTGAGGAATAAAAATCGTAGTGATGATGTAGCCCAGCGTAGAGGCGAAAATCGCGGCAGTGAAAAAGTCGAGTATCGACTTGGTCAGCAGAATGGTTGGGTCGCCGGTCATCCCTTCGGTTAAAGCACCGAAGATGCCGGTGCCGCTGGCGCAGAAGAGGATCAGCACGGCGATAAACTGATTCATAAAATCTTCCGCACTCACGCTGGCGCTGGCCTGCGCCGGGAAAATGCGCTCAATGGGCGTGCGTAGCGTTGTCCCGGCCCGCTCAATCCATTTTTCAATATTCAGCAGACCGCCGATAATCGTGCCGACAATAATGGCCAGGGCAATGGGTGGCAGATTATGCAATTTATTGACAAAGTGGATGCCCATGCTGATGGAGATCAGACCGGCAATTAGCGGCAAGGTTTTCTTGAAGTGTTCCGGAATAAAGCGATTCAGCGAGGCGCCGGCCAGCGCACCGACGAGAAGCGAGCCGCTACAGACAAATATACCTATTGCCATCATTTATTCTCCCTAATAAAAACAGGGCCTGAATATTCAGGCCCTGAAGTCTGTCTTTAATATTATTGAATGTTAAAGACGCGGCTGGCATTGCCCCAGGCAATTTTATCTTTCAGGCCCGCTTCAAGTTCTAACGGATCAAACCAGTCACAAGCCTGATGAATATCTTCATACGGATAATCGACAGAGAACATCACACGATCGGCGCCCATGACTTCAATGGCATTATTCAGCGAATGGGTATTAAAATGGCCGCTGGTGGTAACAATGAAGTTATTCTGCAGGTAGTGCATTAACGGTTTTTCCGCTTTACCCAGACCGCAGCCGAAACGCTGACGATAGAGGCGGTGCTGAGTACGCGGCAGCATATGAACCAGCCCTTCGCCGAGGTGGCCCAGTACCAGATTGAGGTTAGGATAACGATCGAACAAACCACTCATCATCAGACGGATAGCATGCACTGCCGTTTCCTGCGCAAAGCCCCACGCGGAGCCGATCAGGCTTTCGTAACCGGTATAGATGCCGCGCGCCGGGCCTTCCAGCGGTTCGCGAGGATGCAGGTACACCGGTACGTTCAGCTCGTTGACCTTATCCCAGAAGACCAACATCGATTCGTCATCAAGATACAGGCCATGCTCGCTATCTTTAACGTTGGTATAGCCGTTGATCAGCGCGCCTTTCATGCCTAGTTTCTTCACGGCGCGCTCCAGCTCTTCCGCCGCGGCTTCCGGGTTTTGCAAGGCCAGGGTGGCGAAAGCGCTAAATTTATCCGGATTTGGCTTCACATAATTCTCGACGATAAAATCGTTAGTATCACGAGCAAAAGAGACCGCTTTGGCTTTATCTAAAATAGATTGCGCGCCAGGTGAAGTTAGAGAAAGAATGACGTGGTCAATATGACGCTGCGCCATTTCTTCCAGCTGAATACTGCGATCCAGCAGGCGACGTTCAACGTCTTTCATATATTCTGTACCGTTACGGCCGGCTTCACCGGTTGAATCCCACAGACGGTTATTTTCAGGAGTGGAGACGTGTTCTTCTAAAGCGATTTTTCCGCGCATGATATATTCCTTGCGATATTTGTCAGTATGGCTCGATGCAATGAGAATAAAAGCTTTCTCGTATTGCCAGCAATAAACCAAACGTAATAGGGATTATCAGTAAAACTAATACAGCGGTATATTTCGCGGTTTAGATCGTAATAGATCCGCTCTGCTGAGCGGGATCGGCAAGTGCGGCGATCAGCGAACGTAGCCAGATATGCCCGGGATCGCGGTGCAGCCGCTGATGCCAGACCTGACGGATGGCGATCCTGGCGAGAGGAAAAGGTAGCGGCCAGCTGCGGCAGGGATAGCGGCGGGTGATATGCCGCGCTACCTGTTCCGGGACGACGGCAATCATATCGCTTTCGGCCACCAGCTCGCCGGTACCTAAAAAGCTCGGTAATGTCAGCGCGATCCGCCGGGGCATACTGTGCTCATCAAGCCGCTTATCCATATCGCCGTGGGCAGTCCCCTCCACGCGGATCGCCAGATGCTTTTCCTGCCGCCAGTCTTCGGCACGAAGCTGGGTTCGAATACGTGGATGATTTTCCGCCGCCAGGCAGACATACGATTGATCGAAGAGATGCTGCTGGTAGACGCTATCCGGAAGCTGCGTCAGGTAGCCGATCGCGAGATCACACTTCCCGGATTCGAGGGCGTTGAGGGTCTGCTCATCCAGATTCTGTACCGTAAAGGTGATCCCGTCCGCCGCCTGCTGCTGGAGCGCAATTTGCAGCAAAGGCAACAGCGTCATTTGACTGATATCGGTCATTCCAATCGTGAAGTTACGCTGGCTCTGCTGGGGAAGAAATTCAGGTTTGACGGCTAAATCGTTATCGGCAAGCTGGAGAAGGGTAAATACAGTCGGGGCGATCGCGTCCGCTCGCGGCGTCGGCATCATCCGCTGTCCCACCCGGACAAACAACGGGTCAGCAAAATGATCCCGTAGTTTTTTCAGCAAAAGGCTGCCGGTGGGTTGGCTGATATTCAGCGCGTCAGCCGCCGGGGAAACATTGCCTAGCCGGTAGAGCGCGGAGAAAAAGCGTAGCGATTTGAAATCCAGTTCTTCCCGCATCCGCCCTCCTGGCTGGATATTATCTTGGCGTATCGCCGCTGGTGACCCGTAGCGTCCAGTGGACGTAGCTTTGCCATTGACACTCCTGATCGACCATTTCCCGGCCAAGCGGATGTTCAGCCAGCCAGTTCTCCGGCAGCGTCAGCGTTAACTGGTCGTCGTGAGCGGCCAACTGAATGGCCGGCAACAAATCGTCGCGCCGCCGGCTGGCAAACAGGATCGCCAGTCGCAGCAGGCGACACAGATGTTCGGCCACTCGCGGCGGGACCGCATTCTGCTGATGAAGCGAAGACAGGTCGATGGCGTTGGTCTGATTCAGGAGCAGCGTGGCAATCAACTTCTTCTGCGCCGGGGTAAAGCCGGGCAGGTCGAGGTTATTGACCAGATAAGCCGCGTGCTGCGGCGCGCGCTTGAAATCCACACTCAGCCCAATTTCATGCAGCGAGCAGGCGCTGAGGAGTAAATCGCGGCTCAGCGGGTCCAGCTCCCAGCTGCCATCCAGCTGACTGAGCAGATGGCTGGCCAGACTGGCGACGCGTTGGGCCTGCTCGGTGTCGATCATAAAACGGCGCTGAATATTGCGCAGGGTGCGGCTGCGGATGTCCTGTTCGACAGAGAGATGCAGCATGCCGTACACCAGACCTTCGCGTAACGCGCCGCCTGCCAGGGTCATACACTGAATATTCAGTTCGCTGAAGATAGCGATCAGGATCGCCAGCCCGCTCGGGAACACCAGCGCCCGCTCAAGGGTTAAGCCTTCGATCTCCAGCTCTTCCAGACGTCCGCACTGGATGGCGCGCTGTTTAAGCTGCTGGAGTTTGGCGAGGGTGATGCGTTCATCCATCCCCTGCGCCATCATAATTTCCTGCAGCGCCTGAACGGTGCCGGAAGCGCCGACGCACACTTTCCATCCGTGATAGCGCAGCACATCGGCGATGGGTAATAACACCTCGCGCGCGGCCGCTTCGGCGAGATCGAAATTCTCTTTCGTCAGGCTACGGTCGGCAAAATAGCGTTCAAGCCAGGTCACACAGCCCATCGACAGACTGAACAGCGAGGTCGTTTGCGCGCCGGTGCCGGTCACCAGCTCGGTGCTGGCGCCGCCGATATCGACCACCAGACGCTGATCGGCGCCGCCGGTGGTGTGGGCGACACCCTGGTAAATCAGGCGCGCTTCTTCTTCGCCGCTGATCACCTGCACTGGCGTGCCGAGGATCTCTTGCGCTTTCGCCAGAAACTCCTCTGCATTGACGGCAAGACGTAGCGTGGCGGTGGCCACGACGCGGATTTGCGTCGGCGGAATATCCTGCAGGCGTTCGGCAAACAGGCGTAAGCACTGCCAGCCGCGCTCCATCGCTTCCGCGGAGAGCGTGTTGTCGCTATTCAGACCGGCGGCCAGACGAACCTTACGCTTAATACGGCTCAGCGTCTGGATGCTGCCCGCCACCTCGCGCACTACCAACATATGGAAACTGTTGGAACCCAAATCAATGGCGGCATACAGCGAGGTGGAGCTCATACTCTTCATCGTTCAGAAGGCTCCCTGGTTGGCGGAGCGTTTAGGCCCGGTCCACATCACTGAGCGGGTTGCCAGAGGAAGGTCGCCCTGGCTGATTCTGAATGATTGAGCGTATGGCATAGATTTCTTAACCTGAACGACGACGATTGCGCGGTGGACCGTTGCGGCGCGGGCCGTTGCCTGGGCGCGCACGGGTCAGACGCAGCGGCTTAGGCAGGTCGGTCATCAGCGCGTCCGGGTTGTACTTACTGACCGGGATCGAGTGACCAATATAGGTTTCGATTGCCGGCAGGTTCAGCGCGTACTCTTCGCAGGCGAGGCTGATAGAGTTGCCGCTGGCGCCAGCGCGGCCGGTGCGGCCGATGCGGTGAACGTAATCTTCGCAGTCGTCCGGCAGATCGTAGTTAAAGACGTGGGTCACGGCCGGAATATGTAAGCCGCGCGCAGCAACGTCAGTTGCGACCAGAATATCGAGATCGCCACGAGTAAATTCGTCGAGAATACGCAGACGCTTTTTCTGCGCCACGTCGCCGGTCAGCAGACCTACACGATGGCCGTCAGCGGCGAGATGACCCCAGATATCTTCACAACGGTGCTTGGTGTTGGCGAAGATGATGGCGCGATCGGGCCACTCTTCTTCCAGCAGCGTCTGCAGCAGGCGCATTTTTTCTTCGTTGGAAGGGTAGAACAGCTCTTCTTTAATACGGTGGCCCGTTTTCTGTTCCGGTTCCACTTCGACATATTCGGCGTTGTTCATCTGCTCGAACGCCAGTTCGCGAACGCGATAAGAAAGAGTCGCGGAGAACAGCATGTTCAGGCGCTGCGTCGCCGGCGGCATGCGGCGGAACAGCCAGCGGATATCTTTAATAAAGCCGAGATCGTACATGCGATCGGCTTCGTCCAGTACGACGACCTGAATGGCGCCGAGGTTAATGTGGTTCTGTTTCGCGTAATCGATCAGACGACCAGTGGTACCGATCAGAATATCGACACCGCTTTCCAGCACTTTCAGCTGCTTGTCGTAGCCGTCGCCGCCGTAAGCCAGACCCAGCTTCAGACCGGTGGCCTGCGCCAGCGGTTCAGCATCCGCGTGGATCTGTACCGCCAGTTCACGCGTTGGTGCCATAATTAGCGCGCGCGGTTGGTTAACCTGGCGATCGGCGATAGCCGGGTGAGAGAGAAGATAATGAAACGTTGACGTCAGGAACGCCATCGTTTTACCGGTACCGGTTTGCGCCTGCCCGGCGACATCGCGGCCTTCCAGCGTCAGCGGAAGGGCGAGGGCCTGAATGGGTGTGCAATTATGAAACCCTTTCTTTTCAAGGGCTTCAATGACTGCCGGGTGCAGGGCGAAGTCGGAAAACTTCTGTTCTGTTAAATGTGTTTTGCTCATAGTGTGGTAGAATATCAGCTAACTATTGCATTAAGAAAGCGTATCCGGTGAAATAACGTCAACCTTTCGTTGGCGGTGTACGAAATTATTCAAGGTACGTCTACGGTAACTGAACGAATCCAGGATAGCTTAGACTACTAAGCGAGTCGGGAGCGATAAATCTGCAGCATGCAGTTCGCGTTCGGGCACCCTGGCGTCAACAGGCGAGTCCATGATGGATTGCGCCAGTTGGCAGCCCAGAGAATTGAGGTATCCTGAAGAATAGCGTGCATAACGTAGCCGCAGCACGTCGTTGATGGCTACGACACCAACACACCAGGCTTATTCCTGTGGAGTTAAATATGAGCGATAAAATTATTCACCTGACTGACGACAGTTTTGACACGGACGTACTCAAGGCTGACGGGCTGACCCTCGTCGATTTCTGGGCAGAGTGGTGTGGTCCGTGCAAAATGATCGCCCCGATTCTGGATGAGATCGCTGAAGAGTATCAGGGCAAACTGACCGTAGCTAAGCTGAACATCGACCAGAACCCGGGCACCGCGCCGAAATACGGCATTCGCGGTATCCCAACCCTGCTGCTGTTCAAAAACGGCGAAGTGGCGGCCACTAAAGTTGGCGCACTGTCCAAGGGTCAGCTGAAAGAGTTCCTCGACGCCAACCTGGCGTAAGCGAATTGCTGGTCCGGCGTCCAGATTCCTATTTTTTGCGGAACTCTGGACGCCCGGCAGGAGTCGTGCTAAGTTAATCCACAGACTTCGTTTTAAACATACCTATTGTTTGAATCTTGTTTTACCCAAAGCGTCCCGCAGACGATGCGCGTGAGGCTAATAATTCCGGGCTTATCACTCATTCCGTCTTGTCGTTTCAGTTCTGCGTTCTTTCCTGTGACCAGGCAACGTACAGACACGAGATGAAGCCGCTAACAGGCATGGATGTTCCTGCCATACCATTCACAACATTAAGTTCGAGATTTACCCCGAGTTTAAGAACCCACACCACTATGAATCTTACCGAATTAAAGAATACGCCGGTTTCTGAGCTGATTACTCTCGGCGAAAATATGGGGCTGGAAAACCTGGCTCGTATGCGTAAGCAGGATATTATTTTTGCCATCCTCAAGCAGCATTCGAAGAGTGGCGAAGATATCTTTGGCGACGGCGTACTGGAGATACTGCAGGATGGATTTGGATTCCTCCGCTCCGCAGACAGCTCCTACCTCGCCGGCCCTGACGACATCTACGTATCCCCCAGCCAAATCCGCCGTTTCAACCTTCGCACTGGTGACACCATTTCCGGTAAGATTCGTCCTCCGAAAGAGGGTGAGCGTTACTTTGCACTGTTGAAAGTTAACGAAGTTAACTACGACAAGCCGGAAAACGCGCGTAACAAGATCCTGTTCGAGAACTTAACGCCGCTGCACGCGAATTCTCGCCTGCGTATGGAACGTGGTAACGGTTCTACCGAAGACTTAACCGCTCGCGTACTGGATCTGGCCTCCCCGATTGGCCGCGGCCAGCGTGGTCTGATCGTCGCGCCGCCGAAAGCCGGTAAAACGATGCTGCTGCAGAACATCGCGCAGAGCATCGCTTACAACCACCCGGACTGCGTGCTGATGGTGCTGCTGATCGACGAACGTCCGGAAGAAGTGACCGAGATGCAGCGTCTGGTGAAAGGTGAAGTGGTTGCTTCCACCTTTGACGAGCCGGCATCCCGCCACGTGCAGGTTGCCGAGATGGTTATCGAGAAAGCAAAACGTCTGGTTGAACACAAGAAAGACGTTATCATCCTGCTCGACTCCATTACTCGTCTGGCGCGAGCCTACAACACCGTGGTACCGGCTTCTGGTAAAGTCCTGACCGGTGGTGTGGACGCCAACGCCCTGCACCGTCCGAAGCGTTTCTTCGGTGCGGCACGTAACGTCGAAGAGGGCGGCAGCCTGACCATCATCGCTACGGCGCTGATTGACACCGGCTCCAAAATGGACGAAGTGATCTACGAAGAGTTTAAAGGCACCGGTAACATGGAGCTGCACCTCTCTCGTAAGATTGCCGAAAAACGCGTCTTCCCGGCTATCGATTACAACCGTTCCGGTACCCGTAAAGAAGAACTGCTCACCACTCAGGAAGAGCTGCAGAAAATGTGGATCCTGCGCAAAATTATTCATCCGATGGGTGAGATCGATGCAATGGAATTCCTCATTAACAAGCTGGCGATGACCAAGACGAATGATGACTTCTTCGATATGATGAAGCGCTCGTAAGGTAAAAAAAGCCAAAAACGCCACGCCTTTGCGTGGCGTTTTCATTTTTGGGTTTGTATGATCCAGAGACAGAGAAAGCGGGACGAAAGTTGTCGTATAATGGCGCCGGATAGCAGGCGGAGACAGCTTTAACAGACTAAAATCTATACAATAAATTTGTAATGTTCTGCTTTTCCCCTTCTGGAGTTGGGGCATCATCGCTATACTTCCCGGATTAACTATGCTGAGAGCACATGCGTTGTGAATTTACTCACTGCTATTACTGAATTAATCAGTATTTTCTTATTCACGACCCTCTTTATTTTTGTCGCGCGGAAAGTGGCAAAAAAGATCGGGTTGGTGGATAAACCAAACTATCGCAAACGGCATCAGGGGTTGATTCCGTTGGTCGGTGGTATCTCAGTTTATGCAGGCATCTGTTTTACTTTCGCCATCGCCGATTATTATATTCCTCACGCCTCGCTGTATCTGGCCTGCGCGGGGGTATTGGTGCTGGTTGGCGCGCTTGACGATCGCTTCGATATCAGCGTGAAAATTCGCGCAGTCATACAGGCTGCGATCGCCGTGATTATGATGATGGCAGGGAATCTGCATCTGAGTAGTCTCGGCTTTATTTTTGGCTCGTGGGAGCTGGTGCTGGGGCCTTTCGGCTTCTTCCTGACGCTGTTTGCCGTGTGGGCTGCCATCAATGCGTTTAACATGGTCGACGGGATCGACGGCCTGCTCGGCGGTCTGTCATCGGTCTCCTTTGCGGCGACTGGGATCATCCTCTGGTTTGATGGTCAGTACAGCCTGGCGATGTGGTGTTTCGCGATGATCGCCGCCATTCTGCCCTATATTCTTCTCAATCTTGGCGCCCTCGGCCGCCGCTATAAAGTCTTTATGGGTGACGCCGGCAGCACGATGATTGGCTTCACCATTATCTGGATCCTGCTGGAAACCACGCAAGGTAAAACACATCCCATTAGCCCGGTGACCGCGCTGTGGATTATCGCTATCCCGTTGATGGACATGGTGGCGATTATGTATCGCCGCCTGCGCAAAGGCATGAGTCCTTTCTCTCCGGACCGTCAGCATATTCATCATTTGATCATGCGCGCCGGCTTTACTTCCCGTCAGGCGTTCGTCCTGATTACCCTGGCCGCCGCCCTGCTGGCGCTGGTTGGCGTCGCGGCGGAATACACCCGCATTGTGCCGGAATGGGTGATGTTAATTCTCTTTTTGGTAGCCTTCTTCCTTTATGGCTACTGTATTAAGCGCGCCTGGAAAGTGGCGCGCCTGGTTAAGCGCATCAGACGCAGAATTCGGCGACACAGCGGCAATAATCCGAAACTAACCAAGTAAAGCTGGGGATGTGATGACTCAACCATTACCGGGAGCACAAGCAGTGAACGTTGAGAACGAGCTGGATATTCGCGGGCTGTTTCGCGCTTTATGGGCAGGAAAAGGCTGGATAGTCGGCGGCGCCGTACTCTTCGCCGCCATCGTGCTGGTATATACCTTTTTTGCTCGCCAGGAGTGGAGCGCCACGGCGATCACCGATCGGCCTACTGTCAATATGTTGGGGGGGTACTATTCCCAGCAGCAGTTCTTACGCAATCTGGACATTAAAGCCGACCTTGCCTCGGTCGATCAGCCTTCCGCCATGGATGAAGCGTATAAAGAGTTCATCATGCAGCTGGCCTCCTGGGATACCCGGCGCGATTTCTGGCTACAAACGGACTACTACAAGCAGCGTCAGTCGGGTAATGCCCGCGCGGATGCGGCGATGCTGGATGACCTGATTAACAATATCCAGTTTATGCCAGGCGATGCGGCCAAGAGCATTAACGACAGCGTCAAACTGACCGCCGAGACCGGGCAGGATGCCAATAATCTGTTGCGTCAGTATGTGGCTTTCGCCAGCCAGCGGGCGGCAGGCCATCTTAATGACGAACTCAAAGGCGCCTGGGCGGCGCGGACCGTGCAAATGAAAGCGCAGGTGAAGCGCCAGGAAGAGGTGGCCGAGGCCATCTTCAACCGTCGGACGCACAGCGTGGAGCAGGCGCTGAAGGTGGCCCAGCAGCACAATATTTCACGCAGCGAAACGGATGTTCCTGCCGATCAGTTGCCGGATTCAGAGCTATTTTTATTGGGCAGGCCGATGCTGCAGGCCAGGCTGGAAAACCTGCAGGCCGTCGGGCCGGAATATGACCTCGATTACGACCAGAACCGCGCCATGCTGAGCACGTTGAACGTCGGTCCAACGTTAGATCCGCGTTTTCAGACTTACCGGTATTTGCGGACGCCGGAAGAACCTGTAAAACGCGATAGCCCGCGCCGTGTATTTCTGATGGTGATGTGGGGGATTGTGGGTGCGCTCATCGGCGCAGGCGTGGCGTTATCACGTCGTCGTGTCCTGTGATTGCGGCCTGTGGTGAAGGGCAGATGACCTTCATCGCCTAATCGAAGAGAATCGATGTGAAAGTACTAACTGTATTTGGCACGAGGCCGGAAGCCATCAAGATGGCGCCTCTGGTCCATGCGCTGGCAAAGGATCCTCATTTTGAGGCGAAAGTATGCGTGACCGCGCAGCATCGGGAGATGCTCGATCAGGTGTTGAAACTTTTCTCTATTGTCCCGGACTACGATCTCAACATCATGAAGCCGGGGCAGGGGCTGACCGAGATCACCTGTCGCATCCTTGAGGGGCTGAAGCCGGTGCTGGAGTCGTTTAAACCCGACGTGGTGCTGGTGCATGGCGATACCACGACCACCATGGCGGCGAGCCTGGCGGCGTTTTATCAGCGGATACCGGTGGGCCACGTAGAGGCCGGCCTGCGCACTGGCGATTTAAGTTCGCCGTGGCCGGAAGAAGGCAACCGTACGTTGACCGGCCATCTGGCGACATACCATTTCGCCCCCACGGAAACCTCGCGGCAGAACCTGCTACGGGAAAATATTGCCGACAGTCGCATCACGGTCACCGGGAATACGGTCATTGACGCCCTGTTCTGGGTGCGGGATCGGGTTCTGGGTGATGAAGCGCTACGGGAGACCCTGCTGCAGCGCTATCCTTTCATTAGCCACGGTAAAAAGATGATTCTGGTTACCGGCCACCGGCGGGAAAGCTTTGGGCTCGGCTTTGAACAGATCTGCCAGGCGCTGGCGGAGATAGCCCATACCCACCCTGAGGTGCAGATTGTCTATCCGGTTCACCTGAATCCTAACGTCAGCGAGCCGGTGAATCGTATTCTCGGTCATATTGACAATGTGATGTTGATTGAACCGCAGGACTACCTGCCGTTCGTCTGGCTGATGGATCGGGCCTGGCTGATCCTGACCGATTCCGGCGGCATTCAGGAAGAGGCCCCTTCTCTCGGGAAACCGGTACTGGTCATGCGCGATATGACCGAACGTCCGGAAGCGGTGGCCGCTGGCACCGTGTGCCTGGTCGGCACCGACAGCCAGCGCATCGTGGCGGAAGTCACGCGACTGCTGCAGGATGATGCCGCATACCAGGCGATGAGCCGCGCGCATAATCCCTATGGCGATGGTGAAGCATGTCGTCGAATTTTGTCTGCACTTAAAAATAATCAGGTAACGTTATGAGTTTTTCTACCATTTCAGTGATTGGCCTTGGCTATATCGGGCTGCCAACCGCTGCCGCGTTCGCCTCCCGGCAGAAGCGGGTGGTCGGCGTTGATGTTAATCAACATGCCGTGGAGACCATTAACCGTGGAGAGATTCATATCGTGGAGCCGGATCTGGCGAGCGTGGTGAAGACCGCGGTCGAACAGGGTTATTTAAGCGCCACCACCACCCCGGTGGAGGCGGATGCCTACCTGATTGCCGTGCCGACGCCGTTTAAAGATCGCCACGAGCCGGATATGGTGTTTGTCGAGTCGGCCGCTAAATCCATTGCGCCGACGTTAAAGAAAGGGTCACTGGTGATCTTGGAGTCCACCTCGCCGGTGGGTTCGACTGAGCAGATGGCCGGCTGGCTGGCGGAGATGCGCCCGGATCTCAGCTTCCCTCAGCAGGCGGGCGACGCCGCTGACGTGAATATCGCCTACTGCCCGGAGCGGGTATTGCCCGGTCAGGTGATGGTCGAGCTGATTAAAAACGATCGCGTTATCGGCGGCATGTCGCCGGTCTGCTCGGCGCGCGCCAGCGAGCTGTATAAAATCTTCCTCGAAGGCGAATGCGTGGTGACCAACTCGCGCACCGCCGAGATGTGTAAGCTGACGGAAAACAGCTTCCGCGACGTCAACATCGCCTTTGCCAACGAACTGTCGCTGATTTGCGCCGACCAGGGCATTAACGTCTGGGAGCTGATCCGCCTGGCAAACCGCCATCCGCGCGTCAATATCCTGCAGCCGGGCCCGGGCGTCGGCGGCCACTGCATCGCCGTCGACCCGTGGTTTATCGTGGCGCAAAACCCGCAGCAGGCGCGTCTGATCCGCACCGCTCGCGAGGTCAACGACCATAAGCCGGAATGGGTTATCGAACAGGTGAAAGCGCAGGTCGCGGACTGCCTGAATGCCACCAACAAACGGGCCAGCGAACTGACGATCGCCTGTTTTGGCCTCGCTTTTAAACCGAATATTGACGACCTGCGCGAAAGCCCGGCGATGGAAATTGCCGCGCAGATTGCCCGCTGGCACAGCGGCACGACGCAGGTGGTTGAGCCCAACATTCACGCGCTGCCGAAGAAACTCGATGGACTGTGTACGCTGGCGACCCTCGATGCGGCGCTGGCCAGCGCCGATGTGCTGGTGATGCTGGTCGATCATAATGAATTTAAAGCCGTTAGCGGCGATAGCGTCACCCAGGCGTATATCATCGACACCAAAGGAGTGTGGCGGTGAGAACCATTCTGGTCACCGGCGGCGCGGGCTTTATTGGTTCGGCGGTGGTGCGGGAGATTATCCAGCACACCGCCGATCGCGTAGTGGTGGTGGATAAACTGACCTATGCCGGCAATTTAATGTCGCTGGCGCCAGTGGCGCAGGATGCGCGTTTCGCCTTTGAACAGGTGGATATCTGCGACCGCGGCGAGCTGGACCGTATTTTCCGTCAGCATCAACCCGATACGGTGATGCACCTGGCGGCAGAAAGCCACGTCGATCGTTCGATTGACGGCCCGGCGGCGTTTATCGAAACCAATATCCTAGGCACCTATACGCTACTGGAGGCGGCCCGCAGCTGGTGGAATACCCTGGCCACGGAGAAAAAATCGGCGTTCCGTTTTCACCATATCTCGACCGACGAAGTGTATGGCGATCTGCACGGCAGCGAGGATTTCTTTACCGAGACCACGCCCTATGCGCCAAGCAGCCCCTATTCGGCCTCGAAAGCCAGCAGCGACCACCTGGTGCGCGCCTGGCTGCGGACCTATGGCCTGCCGACGCTTATCACCAATTGCTCCAATAACTACGGCCCGTATCACTTCCCCGAGAAGCTGATCCCGCTGACGATCCTCAATGCGCTGGCGGGCAAGCCGCTGCCGGTGTATGGCAATGGGCAGCAGATCCGCGACTGGCTGTACGTGGAAGATCACGCCAGAGCGCTGTATCTGGTGGCGACCCGCGGCGAACCGGGCGAAACTTACAATATCGGCGGTCATAACGAACGTAAAAATATCGAGGTGGTGGAAACCATTTGTCAGTTGCTGGAAGAGCTGGCGCCGAATAAACCGCAGGGTGTGGCGCACTATCGCGATCTGATCACCTTCGTTGCCGATCGTCCGGGCCACGATCTGCGCTATGCCATTGATGCCTCGAAGATTGCCCGCGAGCTGGGCTGGACGCCGGCAGAGACCTTTACTTCCGGTATGCGTAAGACCGTGGCGTGGTATCTGGCGAACGAGAGCTGGTGGCGCCAGGTTCAGGATGGAAGCTATCAGGGCGAGCGTCTTGGGCTGCAAGGCTAATCATCTCTGGGGGGAATGATGAAAGGTATTATTCTGGCGGGCGGTTCCGGAACGCGACTGCATCCCATCACCCGCGGCGTATCGAAGCAGTTGTTGCCGATCTACGACAAGCCGATGATCTACTACCCGCTGTCGGTATTAATGCTGGCCGGGATACGTGAGATCCTGATCATCACCACGCCGGACGACCTACGTGATTTCCAGCGCCTGCTCGGCGATGGCTCAGAGTTTGGCATTGCGCTGCACTATGCCGTACAGCCGACGCCGGATGGTTTAGCCCAGGCGTTTATCATCGGCGAAGCCTTTCTTAACGGCGAACCGGCATGTCTGGTGCTAGGCGACAATATTTTCTTCGGCCAGAGCTTTAGCCCGAAGCTGCGCAGCGTGGCTGCCCGCACGGAAGGGGCGACGATTTTTGGCTATCAGGTGATGGATCCTGAGCGCTTTGGCGTGGTGGAGTTTGATGACAACTTCCGCGCGCTGTCGCTGGAAGAGAAGCCGAAGCAGCCGAAGTCGAACTGGGCGGTCACCGGTCTCTATTTCTACGATGGCAAGGTGACGGAGTATGCCAAACGGGTCAAGCCGTCCGAGCGCGGCGAGCTGGAAATCACCTCCATCAACCAGATGTACCTTGAGGATGGCGCATTGACCGTCGAGCTCCTCGGGCGCGGTTTTGCCTGGCTGGACACCGGCACGCACGATAGCCTGATCGAGGCCAGCATGTTCGTGCAGACCGTCGAGAAGCGCCAGGGCTTTAAAATCGCCTGTCTGGAAGAGATCGGCTGGCGTAACGGCTGGCTGGACGATGATGGCGTCAAACGCGCCGCGGAGCGGCTGGAAAAAACCGGCTACGGCCAATACCTGCTGGATCTGCTCCGTGCCCGTCCGCGCCAGTATTGATCCCCTGGAGTGGGAGAACCGCTTCTTTGCTGTTAACAGCGCCATCGTTCACTTTGATGAACGTGCGCCGCGGCTGACGCCTGAGGCGCTGGCGGGGTGGTCGCGGGTGCAGGCGAAGGTGGCCGCCAGCGACACCGTCCGGCTGGACGCGCTACAGCAGCTGGGTTTTCAGCTGGTGGAAGGCGAAGTCGATCTGGCGCTACCGGTGGGCAACCCTGCTGATGCGGGCGCCGACGTCGCCGTGGAAGCGGATATTGCGCCGCTGCGCGAGCTGGCGGCGCAGGCCTTTGCCATGAGCCGCTTTCGCGCGCCCTGGTACGCTGCCGATGCCAGCGGCCGCTTCTATGCCCAGTGGATTGAAAATGCGGTGCGTGGCACCTTCGATCATCAATGTCTGATTTACCGCCATCCTGAGGGGGATATCCGCGCCTTTGTCTCCCTGCGGCAGATCACTGCGACCGAAGCGCGTATCGGCCTGCTGGCCGGGCGCGGCGCCGGGGCGCAACTGATGCAGGCGGCGCAGTACTGGGCTGCCTCGCGCGGACTTTCTACACTGCGGGTGGCGACCCAGATGGGCAACACCGCCGCGCTTAAACGTTATATTCTCAGCGGTGCTAACGTGGAAAGCACCGCCTACTGGCTATACAGGTGACCCCATGATCCCATTTAACGCGCCGCCGGTGGTTGGAACCGAGCTTGATTACATGCAGTCTGCGATGAACAGCGGCAAGCTGTGCGGCGACGGCGGTTTTACGCGCCGCTGCCAGCAGTGGATGGAGCAGCGATTTGGCACGGCAAAAGCGCTGCTGACGCCTTCCTGCACGGCTTCGCTGGAGATGGCCGCGCTGCTGCTGGATATCCAGCCGGGCGACGAAGTGATTATGCCCAGCTATACCTTTGTCTCTACCGCCAACGCCTTTGTGCTGCGTGGGGCGAAAATCGTCTTCGTTGATATCCGCCGCGATACGATGAATATCGATGAAACGCTTATCGAAGCCGCCATCACCGATAAAACCCGGGCGATTGTCCCGGTGCACTATGCCGGCGTAGCCTGCGAGATGGACACCATCATGGCCATTGCCGACAAATACAACCTGTTTGTGGTGGAAGACGCCGCGCAGGGGGTGATGTCTACCTATAAGGGGCGTGCGCTGGGCACCATCGGCCATATCGGCTGCTTCAGCTTCCATGAAACCAAAAACTACACCGCCGGCGGTGAGGGCGGGGCGACGCTGATCAACGATCGCACACTGGTGGAACGCGCGGAGATCATTCGTGAAAAAGGTACCAACCGCAGCCAGTTCTTTCGCGGTCTGGTGGATAAATATACCTGGCGCGATATTGGCTCCAGCTATCTGATGTCCGACCTGCAGGCCGCCTATCTGTGGGCGCAGCTGGAAGCGGCGGAGCGGATCAACCAGCAGCGCCTGGCGCTGTGGCAGAACTATCACGATGCGCTGCTGCCGCTGGCGCGTGCGGGGCGTATCGAACTGCCGACGGTTCCGGCCGACTGTGGGCAAAATGCGCACATGTTCTACATTAAGCTGCGTGATATCGAGGATCGCAGCAGGCTGATCGCCTGGCTGAAAGAGGCGGAGATCCTCGCGGTATTCCATTATATTCCGTTGCACAGCTGCCCGGCCGGAGAACACTTCGGCGAGTTCCACGGTGAAGACCGCTACACCACCCAGGAGAGCGAGCGCCTGGTGCGCCTGCCGCTGTTTTACAATCTCTCTCTGGTGAACCAGCGGACGGTGATTAACTCGCTGCTGAGCTATTTCTCCTGATATGTCGTTAGCAAAAGCCTCACTGTGGACGGCGGCATCGACGCTGGTCAAAATCGGCGCCGGTCTGCTGGTCGTCAAGCTGCTGGCCGTCTCGTTTGGGCCGGCGGGCGTTGGCCAGGCCGGTAACTTCCGGCAGCTGGTCACCGTGCTCGGCGTGCTGGCGGGTGCCGGGATATTTAACGGCGTCACGAAGCTGGTGGCTCAGCATCACGACGATCCCCCACGTCTGAAACAGGTGGTGGGTACCTCGTCGGCTATGGTGCTTGGCTTTTCCACGCTGCTGGCGCTGGTGTTTTTACTGGCGGCGGCGCCGATAAGCCAGGGGCTGTTCGGCCATACGCACTATCAGGGGCTGGTACGCCTGGTGGCGCTGGTGCAGATGGGGATCGCCTGGGCGAACTTCCTGCTGGCGCTGATGAAAGGCTTTCGCGATGCGGCGGGTAACGCTTTCTCGCTGATTGCCGGGAGCCTGATTGGCGTCGCGGCCTATTATGCCTGTTACTACTTCGGGGGTTACCAGGGGGCGCTGTTGGGGTTGGCGTTAGTGCCGGCGCTGGTGGTGATCCCGGCGGGCATCATGCTCTGGCGGCGGGGTAATATACCGCTGAGCGCCCTGCGCCCGCGCTGGGATAACAGTCTGGCGGGACAGCTATCGAAATTTACCCTGATGGCGCTCATAACCTCGGTGACGCTGCCGGTGGCCTATGTGATGATGCGTAATCTGCTGGCGGCGCATTACGGCTGGGAGGCGGTCGGGATTTGGCAGGGGGTGAGCAGCATTTCCGATGCTTACCTGCAGTTTATTACCGCCTCGTTTAGCGTCTATCTGCTGCCGACGCTGTCGCGGCTGAGCGCCAAAACGGATATCACCCGCGAGATTGCCAAATCGCTGAAATTCGTTCTGCCGGCGGTGGCGGCGGCAAGCCTGACGGTCTGGCTACTGCGCGATTTTGCCATCTGGCTGCTGTTTTCCGATCGCTTTACCGCGATGCGTGACCTGTTCGCCTGGCAGCTGGTGGGCGACGTCTTAAAAGTCGGCGCCTATGTCTACGGCTATCTGGTGATCGCCAAAGCGTCGCTACGTTTTTATATTCTGACGGAAATCAGCCAGTTCACGCTGCTGACCGCATTCTCACACTGGCTTATTCCGGCGCACGGCGCAATTGGCGCGGCGCAGGCGTATATGGCCACGTATATTGTTTATTTCGCCCTCTGTAGTGGCGTGTTTTTACTCTGGCGTAAACGGGCATGACAGCACTGATACATGTACTGGGATCGGATATCCCGCACCATAACCAGACCGTACTGCGGTTCTTTAACGACGAACTGGCCGCCGACCCGCAGGCCCGGAAGTTTTTGGTCGTCGGTGATGAGGCCAGCGTGCGTGATGGATATCCGGCACTGGACATCACCTGCTATCCAGGAAAGAAAGCGCTGGCGCAGGCAGTGATTGCCACCGCGAAAGCCAACCGCCAGCAGCGCTTTTTCTTCCACGGCCAGTTTAATACCGGGCTGTGGCTGGCGCTGTTGAGCGGCGGCATCCGCCCGTCACAGTTTAACTGGCATATCTGGGGGGCAGATCTGTATGAAAACTCTGCCAGCCTGAAGTTTCGCCTGTTCTATCCGCTACGCCGCATGGCGCAGGGGCGAGTAGGGCGCGTTTTCGCCACCCGCGGCGATCTCAGCTGGTTCGCTAACCGCCATCCGCGTGTGCCGGGCGAGCGGCTCTACTTCCCGACCCGAATGGATCCGGCGCTGAATACCCTGGCCGATAACGCCCCGCGCGGTGATACCCTGACTATTCTGGTCGGCAACTCCGGGGATCGCAGCAATGAACATATTGCCGCGCTGAAGGCTATCCATCAGCAGTTTGGCGATACGGTGAATGTCATCGTGCCGATGGGTTATCCGGCGAATAACGACGCCTATATCAACGAGGTTCGCGAGGCGGGGGCGGCGCTGTTTAGCCGTGCGCATCTGCAGATCCTCAGCGAGAAGCTTGAATTTAATGATTATCTGGCGCTGCTGCGCCGCTGCGATCTGGGCTATTTTCTGTTTGCCCGCCAGCAGGGGATCGGCACCCTGTGTCTGCTGATTCAGGCGGGTATTCCCTGCGTGCTCAATCGCGAAAATCCGTTCTGGCAGGATATGACCGAGCAGCATGTGCCGGTGCTGTTCACCAGCGACGCGCTGGACGTCAGCGTGGTGCGTGAAGCGCAGCGTCAGCTGGCGAGCGTGGATAAATCTACTATCGCCTTCTTCCGGCCGAACTATCTGACGGGCTGGCAGCGGGCGCTACGGTTAGCGGCGGAGGGGCAGGCATGACGTTAATGCAATTTAGCGGGCTGCTGGTGGTCTGGCTGCTGTCGACCCTGTTTATCGCCACCGCCACCTGGTTTGAGTTCCGCCGGGTACGCTTCAACTTCAACGTCTTTTTCTCGTTGTTGTTTCTGCTGACCTTTTTCTTCGGCTTCCCGCTGACCAGTATTCTGGTGTTCCGCTTTGACGTCAGCGTAGCGCCGCCGGAGATTTTGCTGCAGACGCTGCTGATCGCGGTATGCTTCTACGCGATCTACTACGTGACCTATAAAACGCGGTTGCGCCCGGCCTCGCGCGAGGTTGCGCATCGCCCGCTGTTTACCATGAACCGGGTGGAAACCCATCTGGCGTGGGGCATACTGATGGGGCTGGCGCTGCTGTGCGTCGGCATCTTCTTCGCTCACAACGGCTTTCTGCTGTTTAAGCTCAACTCCTACAGCCAGATTTTTTCTGCTGAAGTGTCCGGCGTGGCGTTGAAGCGCTTCTTTTACTTCTTTATTCCGGCGATGCTGGTGGTCTATTTTCTGCGCCAGGATTATAAGGCGTGGATCTTCTTCCTCGTCAGCACCGTGGCCTTTGGTTTGCTGACCTACGCCATTGTCGGCGGGACCCGCGCCAATATCATCATCGCCTTCGCCATCTTTCTGTTCATCGGTATTATTCGCGGCTGGATCAGCTTGTGGATGCTGGCGGCGGCGGGCGTGCTGGGTATTGTCGGCATGTTCTGGCTGGCGCTGAAGCGCTACGGGATGAACGTCAGCGGCGATGAAGCGTTTTATACCTTCCTGTATCTCACGCGCGACACCTTCTCACCGTGGGAAAACCTGGCGCTGCTGCTGCAGAACTACGACAAGATCGATTTCCAGGGGCTGGCGCCGATGATCCGCGATTTCTACGTCTTCATCCCCAGCTGGATGTGGCACGGTCGTCCGACGATGGTGCTCAATACCGCCAACTACTTCACCTGGGAGGTGTTAAACAATCATTCGGGGCTGGCGATTTCGCCGACGCTGATTGGCTCGCTGGTGGTGATGGGCGGCGTCTGGTTTGTGCCACTGGGCGCTGTGGCGGTAGGGTTGATTATTAAATGGTTCGACTGGCTGTATGAGCTGGGCAACCGGGAGAGCAATCGTTACAAAGCGGCTATCCTGCACAGTTTCTGTTTCGGCGCTATCTTCAACATGATAGTGCTGGCGCGCGAGGGTCTGGATTCGTTCGGCTCCCGCGTGGTGTTTTTCCTCGTGATCTTTGGTATCTGCTTGCTGGCGGCGAAATTGCTGTACTGGTTCCTGGATAGCGTGGGACTGATTCATAAGCGCGTAAAACCGCTTTCGCAACCGCAAGTCTGAGAAGGATAGACATGACTGGGACCATTTCCGCGCCGTTGTACCTGTTAAGAGGGCTGCAGCTCATAGGCTGGCGCGATATGCAGCACGCTCTGGATTATTTGTATGCCGACGGCGCGCTCCGGGAGGGGACGCTGGTGGCCATTAATGCTGAGAAAATGCTGGCCGTAGAAGATAACCCGGAGGTACGGGCGCTGATTGAGGCTGCGGAGTTTAAATATGCGGATGGCATCAGCGTGGTGCGTTCGCTGCGCAAAAAATACCCGCAGGCCCAGGTATCCCGCGTCGCCGGGGCCGATCTCTGGGAAGCGTTAATGCAGCGCGCTGGCGCTGAAGGGACACCGGTGTTTTTGGTTGGTGGTAAACCTGAGGTCCTGACGCAAACGGAGTCCAGGCTGCGTCAGCGCTGGCAGGTGAACATCGTCGGCAGCCAGGACGGTTATTTTACCCCTGAGCAGCGCCAGGCATTGTTCGAACGCATTCGCGACAGCGGGGCGAAAATCGTCACCGTCGCGATGGGGTCGCCGCGCCAGGAGATCTTCATGCGCGACTGCCGGCGCCTGCATCCGCACGCGCTGTATATGGGCGTCGGCGGCACTTACGATGTCTTCACTGGGCACGTCCATCGGGCGCCGAAGTTCTGGCAGGATCTGGGGCTGGAGTGGTTCTATCGCCTGCTTTTGCAGCCGAGCCGCATCAAGAGACAGTTCCGTCTGCTGCGCTATTTACGTTGGCATTATACCGGCAAGCTCTGATATTCCACTGCAACCAGGCGAGTTTGCATACATATTCTGTGTAATCTCTTCACTCGCCTGATACTTTATTTGCCATTTCCGCAAAATTAATTAACCATTCGCAGGCTTCATACGCGCGGGGGAGACCTGCGCGTCGGCAAGGCTATGGTTTCAGTTAATAACAATAACCGGGAGTACCCGGAATACGGCAAACACAAGAGGATATATGACTGAGAAAAAAGCGGAGCTCCAGCGTGGACTGGAGGCCCGGCATATTGAACTGATCGCCCTTGGCGGGACGATTGGCGTGGGGTTGTTTATGGGGGCGGCCAGTACGTTGAAATGGGCCGGGCCTTCCGTGCTGCTGGCGTACATTATCGCTGGCCTGTTCGTCTTTTTCATTATGCGCTCAATGGGCGAAATGCTGTTCCTTGAGCCTGTCACTGGCTCCTTCGCGGTGTATGCGCATCGCTATATGAGCCCCTTCTTCGGCTACCTGACCGCGTGGTCCTACTGGTTTATGTGGATGGCGGTGGGGATCTCGGAGATTACCGCCATCGGGGTCTATGTGCAGTTCTGGTTCCCGGAGATGGCGCAGTGGATCCCGGCGTTAATTGCCGTGGGGCTGGTGGCGCTGGCGAACCTGGCGGCGGTCCGGCTGTACGGTGAAATCGAGTTCTGGTTCGCCATGATTAAAGTGACCACCATTATCGTGATGATCGTCGTCGGGCTGGGCGTCATTTTCTTCGGCTTTGGCAACGGCGGCCACTCCATTGGTTTTGGTAATCTCACCGAACATGGCGGTTTCTTCGCCGGCGGCTGGAAGGGCTTCCTGACGGCGCTGTGTATCGTGGTCGCGTCCTATCAGGGGGTGGAGCTCATCGGCATTACCGCAGGTGAAGCGAAAAATCCGCAGGTGACCCTGCGCAGCGCGGTGGGCAAAGTGCTGTGGCGGATCCTGATTTTCTACGTGGGCGCGATTTTCGTTATCGTCACCATCTTCCCGTGGGATCAAATCGGCTCCAACGGCAGCCCGTTCGTACTGACGTTTGCCAAAATCGGGATTACCGCGGCGGCGGGAATTATCAACTTCGTGGTGCTGACGGCGGCGCTTTCCGGCTGCAACAGCGGAATGTACAGCTGTGGACGTATGCTGTACGCCCTGGCGAAGAACCGCCAACTGCCGGCGGCGATCGGTAAGGTATCGCGCAACGGCGTTCCGGCCGTCGGCGTGGCGCTGTCGATTCTGATCCTGCTGGTGGGCTCCTGCCTGAATTACATCATTCCTAATCCGCAGCGGGTGTTTGTCTATGTCTACAGCGCCAGCGTGTTGCCAGGGATGGTGCCATGGTTTGTGATCCTGATCAGCCAGCTGCGTTTCCGTCGCGTGCATCGGGCGGCAATCGCCAGCCATCCGTTCCGTTCGCTGCTGTTTCCGTGGGCCAACTATTTCACCATGGCCTTCCTGATCTGTGTGCTGGTAGGGATGGGTCTGAATGATGAAACCCGGATGTCGCTGTTTGTCGGCATTATTTTCCTGGCCGCCGTCACCCTGATTTATAAGGTGTTTGGCCTCGGAAGACAGGGGCAAGTCAATAATACGGCTGAATAACCGTCAAAACGAACAAAGCATGAGCAAACGATAATTTTCTTTTAAAAGGCACTAGACAGCGGGGTAGGAAGTCCGTATTATCCGACCCCGCAACGGCGCTAAGCGCCCGTAGCTCAGCTGGATAGAGCGCTGCCCTCCGGAGGCAGAGGTCTCAGGTTCGAATCCTGTCGGGCGCACCATTAACCCGGTGCTGGAGCTGCGGTGGTTTTAATACCGCGTAAAAGGTTTGCAGTGGTGGCTATAGCTCAGTTGGTAGAGCCCTGGATTGTGATTCCAGTTGTCGTGGGTTCGAATCCCATTAGCCACCCCATTATTTGATAGAGTTGTGAATTTGCGAAGGTGGCGGAATTGGTAGACGCGCTAGCTTCAGGTGTTAGTGTTCTTACGGACGTGGGGGTTCAAGTCCCCCCCCTCGCACCACGACTTTAACGAATTGAACTAAAAATTCAAAAAGCAGTATTTCGGCGAGTAGCGCAGCTTGGTAGCGCAACTGGTTTGGGACCAGTGGGTCGGAGGTTCGAATCCTCTCTCGCCGACCAATTTTGAACCCCGCTTCGGCGGGGTTTTTTGTTTTCTGTCGCTGCCCGCCATTATTTATTCCCCTGATCTTGCTGATAAAAAAACGCCTCTCTGCTTGAGAATACGCGTCAGGAAAACTCTCAATTCATCACTGTGGTAGATGCAATTTCCCCGGATCCTGTGCGATAATAACCGGGTAGATGCTCATTCCATCTCTTATGTTCGCCTTCGTGCCTCATAAACTCCGGAATGATGCAGAGCCGTTCTTACGGTGCTTATCGTCCACTGACAGATGTCGCATTTATGCCTCATCAAACACCATGGACATTACGTTGAGTGAAGCACCCAATTTGTTGTCAAACAGACCTGTTTTAACGCCTGCCCTGATTTCAGCGCAGGCGTTTTTTTCTTTCAGGGATCCGTCAACGCGAAGGCGGGGGAGAAGGGCTATCGCCCCGCAGGAGGCGATAGCCATGGCAGGTTACGGCTGAGGATTATTCTGCAGCGTCAGCAGCAGCCCATCGCGGCGCATAGCGGCGGCTTCTTCCGGCTGATGCAGGCGATCCAGGGCATCCGCCAGCCAGGCGTAATCAAAGGCATCCGGACGCTGCTTAAGCGCGGCGCGGAAGGCGATGCTGGCCTCCTGCCATTCGCCGTGCCGCATCAGCGACTGGCCCAGGGTACTCCACAGCAGCGGACGGTCGCCAACGGCTTTGATCTGCTGGCGCAGCACTTTCTCCAGCTGTTCCGGGTTATTGGTCTTCAGACGCGGGATCGGCATCACCAGACGGTCATCATACTGTTTCTTCAGACCATCAATGATAATTTGCTGCGCGGTATCGTGATCGTCGCTCTCGATGAGGCGCTCGGCCATCGCCACCTGCAGCGGCACCAGCGCCCGCGTTTTACGGCTCTGGTTGCGCCACCATTCGCGCAACCCTTCGCTGCCGCCGTCGGCCAGCGCTTTATCCATCAGGCCAACCCAGGCCAGCTGTTCCAGCGCAGCGCGGTGCTCTTCATCGCCGACGTTAGCTTTCGCCATCGACGGAATGATGTCCAGCAGCGACTGCCAGGCGCCGGTGCGGGTGTATGCCTGTTCGGCGAGGCGCAGCACTTCAGGATGACGCGGAGTAATTTCCAGCAGCTTATCGATGCCATGGCGCGCGGCGTGATTTTCATTACGTGCCAGCTGCAGGCGAACGCGGGTGATTTCCACCGGGATCAGGTCATCGCCCGCCAGCTCGGTGGCGCGCTCCAGATGCTGGTTGGCCCGCGCTTCATCGCCGCGCTGCTGGGCCGCTTCCGCCGCCAGCAGATAGTTCACCACCGGCTGTTCGGCGTGATCGGCATTTTTCGCCATCAGCTTCTCAACCTGCTGGTAATCACCTTCCGCCAGCTTGAGAAGCGCCTGCTCGGTTTGCTTACGCGCGCGACGGCGTTTACGGCCGACAAACCAGCCGCGCGTATGCGCCCCGGTGCGGAAAATGCGGCGCAGCAGCCATTCGATGGCGAACAGCACCACCATGGCGAGGATCAGAATGATCACCAGCCCGGTGACGCTGGTCTCGATATTGTAATTATCGGTCTGGATCAGGACGTAGCCCTGATGCCCGGCGATCATCGGGCCAAGCACGATCCCGGCGATCAACAGCGCGAAGAGTAGAAGAATTTTCAGCATGCGTTACTCTCCTTGCGGCGCAGCAGGGGCGGCCGGTGCAGCAGGGGCTGGTGAGGGCGCGCCGCCCGCGGTAACGGCAGGCTGCGCCATCAGGTTGCGCACCCGGGTCTGCATCAGTTTTTCCAGCAACGCCTGGCTCTGCAGCGTTTCCGGCACCGTCATGGTAATGCTTTGCTGACTGAGCTTATCCACCTCGTCGAGGAAGGCTTTGGTGGTGGCGTCATCAGTATCGTAATAGGCGCGTAC
Source organism: Klebsiella sp. P1CD1 (assembly GCF_003790505.1). NCBI lineage: Bacteria > Pseudomonadati > Pseudomonadota > Gammaproteobacteria > Enterobacterales > Enterobacteriaceae > Klebsiella > Klebsiella sp. P1CD1. The sequence continues at coordinate 5,491,461 of NZ_CP033631.1, read as the reverse complement.
CCAGGTCGAGACGTTATCCAGCGACTGTTTCCAGGTCTCTTCCTGATGGCGCGGCACTGCCTGCGCGGCGACCAGCAGGCGAGAGCGAATATTTTCCCGCAGATAGATATCCTGATTCGGCGCCAGCAGCGGGACCGCGGTTTCATCGCGGCGGCGCACGGTGATAAAGCTGTTCATAAAGTTCTGCCAGCTTTTCTGCAGATTGACGCGCCATTCGCTGATAGAGCTGGAAAGCTCGTCGCTATCAGAGTCCATCGGCGAATCGTCATCGTTATTATCGGCCAGCCGCAGGTTGTCGATTTGGTTCGCCAACTGATTCACCTTGAGGATCATACCGTCGTAGTCCACCTGGCTTACCGCGGAGAGGGTGGCGATGTCGTCGGTGATCGCCCGGCGGGCGCCGATCAGGCTGGGGTCATTCATGTCGGCGAGGCTGGCGTCGGCGCTTTTTAGCAGCGCGGCGGCGGTGGTGACATCCTGATCGCTCCACAGCTTACGTCCCGCCAGCTTGACGAGGAAATCGGCCTGGGCCAGCAGCCAGGTTTTGGCATCGCTGCCCGAAATCACGGCGACTTTCTGCTGCAACTCATCAAGCTGTTTGGTCAGGGTTTCCTGCTCGTGTTTGGCCTGACTCAACTGGTCGGCCTGCTGTTTGATAATGCCTTCCAGTTCGCTCTTTTGGCTCTCCTGCGCTTTTTGCAGTGCCGCAAGCTGGCCTGATAATTCAGCGGTGGTTGCGTTTTGCCGCGTGGCCTGCTGTTTGTTCAGGCCATACAGGCCGATGCCAGCGGCTATCGCAATGGCGATAGCGATCGCGCTGAGCGCCAGGCTGGTTTTGTTACCCGCCTTCTTCTTATCGTTGTTCTCTGGCTGTGGTGTGGTTTCCACGGCCTCCCTGGTCTCTTCAACCACGGCGGATTGATTTTGTTGTTCCGTCATTATGGCTTCCAATGTTGAGAGTTATTGTAATGCGCGTAGCAGCGCATCGTTGTCAGCGTTATCGGCAACCTGAATCTCCTGCCAGCCCAGTTCCCGGGCCTGAAGGGCCAGACGTTCGCTGACAACGACAAGGCGGCAGTGCAGGAGCCACTGTTCGCGATACCATTGCGGTATGAGCGACCACAGCTGCTGCAGCATCTCACCGCTGGTGACCACCAGCGTGGTGACCCCGCGAGACTGCCAGCGCATCGCTTCTTCTGCGCCATCGTAATGTTTTGCACTACGTTGATAACATTCACAAAATGTGACCCTGGCGCCGCGTTCAGCCAGCGTGGCGCCTAAGAGTTCCCGCCCACCATTGCCGCGTAGGATCAGCGCATTTTTCCCGGCAATGTTTTGTAATTCAGGTAATTGTAGCAAGACTTCGCTAATTTCCCGATCTAACGGGTAACGGATGTGCTGCCCGCTGACCGTATGCAGGGCCAGCGCCGTCGTTCGACCAATGGCAAAATAGTGCGGAAAAGTAGGCCAGGGCAGGCCCTGCTGCTGCAGACGGGCATGGGCGAATTCCACCGCATGCTGGGATAGCGCAAACAGCAGGTCGTCGGACCCCAGATGGGCAAGATGGTCGCCCAGCACGGGAAGCTCCCGGCCAGGCGTAAATTCTATCAGCGGAAAGCTCCAGGCCACGCGTCCCATGGCCCGCAGACGGCTGACCAGCGCTTCCCCTTGCGGGAGTGGACGAGTGACCAGGATGCTCATCGTGGGGCTTCTCCATCATAAACTGCCGCGAGAATGTCGCGGGCGCCGTTATCCAGGAGCTCTTCCGCCAGCGAGATGCCGAGCGCTTCGGCCTGCTCTGCTGGCCCGCGCCGTTCGCCGCGTACCATCTGCGAACCATCCGGGGCGCCAACCAGCGCCCGCAGCCACAGTTCGCCGTTGACGAGTTCCGCATAGCTGCCAATTGGCACCTGACAACCGCCTTCGAGGCGGGTGTTCATCGCCCGTTCGGCGCGCACGCGTACCGCGGTTTCCGCATGGTTGAGAGGCGCTAACAGCGCCTGGGTCCATGCATCGTCAAGACGGCATTCGATACCCACCGCGCCCTGGCCGACGGCCGGCAGGGATTGCTCCGGCGACAGCGGCTGGCGAATACGCGCTTCCAGTTTCAGGCGCTTCAACCCGGCGGCGGCAAGGATAATGGCGTCATACTCACCGTTATCCAGTTTACTCAGCCGGGTACCGACGTTACCGCGCAGAGAGCGGATCACCAGGTCTGGACGGGTGGCGGCCAGCTGGCACTGACGGCGTAAACTTGACGTGCCAACGACGCTGCCGGCCGGCAGTTCGTCAATTGAGGCATAGTGATTGGAAACAAACGCGTCGCGCGGATCGTCGCGCTCGCAGATGGTGACCAACCCCAGGCCCTCCGGGAATTCCACCGGGACATCTTTCATCGAATGGACGGCGATATCGGCCCGCCCTTCGAGCATGGCGAGCTCTAACTCTTTCACAAATAAGCCCTTGCCGCCCACCTTTGCCAGGGGCGTATCAAGGATGACATCACCGCGCGTAACCATCGGCACCAGCTCGACGTTCAGTCCTGGATGCGCTTGTTCCAGGCGCGCTTTAACATACTGCGCCTGCCATAGCGCAAGCGGGCTTTGCCGTGTGGCAATTTTCAAAACTTTGTCTAACATGCTTGTTACCGTCATTGTCGACCACTATCCATCCTAACATTGTTGTCTTACGGATGTTAGTTTTCACGGTTTATGTGGGAGATGGCTCCGGCCTTCTCTTTTTTAACCTTTCATGCGCGTGGCGGTTGCCGGAGGCGTAGTGAGGAATTTACAGGTAATAAACGGTGCTACACTTGTATGTAGCGCATCTTTCTTTACGGTCAATGAGCAAGGTGTTAAATTGATCACGTTTTAAACCATTTGTCCGTCCGCTGCTCATCACAACCACACCGACGACGAATGGTGACGGTTTTTGTTGAAATACTGAAATCCTCCGTACTATTGTACTTCGGGTTTTTGAACATCAGGCGATATGTCTTGTACCTCTATATTGAGACACTGAAACAGAGACTGGATGCCATCAACCAATTGCGCGTGGATCGCGCGCTTGCTGCCATGGGACCCGCTTTCCAGCAGGTTTACAGTCTACTGCCAACGTTACTACATTATCATCACCCGCTGATGCCGGGTTACCTTGACGGTAACGTTCCCCGTGGCATTTGCCTCTACACGCCTGATGAAACCCAACGCCACTATCTTGAAGAACTGGAGCTGCATCGCGGCATGCAGACCCAGGAGCCGCCGAAAGGCGAGCTGCCGATCACCGGCGTCTACTCGATGGGCAGTACTTCCTCCGTTGGTCAAAGCTGTTCTTCCGATCTGGATATCTGGGTATGTCACCAGGCCTGGCTGGATAGCGAAGAGCGCCAGCTGCTGCAGCGAAAATGCAGCCTGCTTGAGAGCTGGGCGGCCTCGCTCGGCGTGGAAGTCAGCTTCTTCCTGATCGACGAAAACCGCTTCCGTCATAATGAAAGCGGCAGTCTCGGCGGCGAAGACTGCGGTTCGACTCAGCATATCCTGTTGCTCGATGAGTTCTATCGCACCGCGGTGCGTCTCGCCGGCAAGCGTATTCTGTGGAATATGGTGCCGTGCGATGAAGAAGAGCATTACGATGATTACGTCATGGGGCTGTATGCTCAGGGCGTGCTGACGCCTAACGAATGGCTCGATCTCGGCGGCCTCAGTTCGCTGTCGGCGGAAGAGTACTTCGGCGCCAGCCTGTGGCAGCTGTATAAAAGTATCGACTCCCCCTATAAAGCGGTGCTGAAAACGCTGCTGCTGGAAGCCTACTCCTGGGAATACCCCAATAACCGCCTGTTAGCGAAAGATATCAAACAGCGTCTGCACGACGGCGAGATTGTCTCCTTCGGCCTCGACCCGTACTGCATGATGCTGGAGCGCGTGACTACCTATCTGCAGGCCATCGAAGATGAAACCCGCCTCGACCTGGTGCGCCGCTGCTTCTACCTGAAAGTCTGTGAAAAACTCAGCCGCGAACGCGCCTGCGTCGGCTGGCGTCGCGAAGTCGTCAGCCAGTTGGTGAATGCCTGGGGCTGGGACGAAAAGCGTCTGATGATGCTCGACAACCGCGCCAACTGGAAAATTGATGAAGTGCGCAAGGCGCACAACGAACTGCTCGACGCCATGATGCAGAGCTATCGTAATCTGATCCGCTTCGCGCGGCGCAATAACCTTAGCGTCTCCGCCAGCCCTCAGGATATTGGCGTGCTGACCCGTAAGCTGTATGCGGCCTTTGAAGCGCTGCCGGGGAAAGTCACGCTGGTGAACCCGCAAATTTCGCCGGATCTGTCGGAACCGAACCTGACCTTTATCCACGTGCCGCCGGGCCGTGCCAACCGTACCGGTTGGTATCTGTATAACCGCGCGCCGGATATGGAATCGATCATCAGCCATCAGCCGCTGGAATATAACCGTTATCTTAATAAGCTGGTGGCCTGGGCCTGGTTTAACGGCCTGCTGACCTCACGCACCCGCCTGTTTATTAAGGGCAACGGCATCGTCGATCTGGCGAAGCTGCAGGAGATGGTGGCCGACGTGTCGCACCACTTCCCGCTGCGCCTGCCGGCGCCGACGCCAAAAGCGCTGTACAGCCCGTGCGAAATCCGCCATCTGGCGATTATCGTCAACCTCGAATATGACCCGACCGCGGCCTTCCGCAATCAGGTGGTGCACTTCGACTTCCGTAAACTGGATGTTTTCAGCTTCGGCGAAGAGCAAAAATGCCTGATCGGCAGCGTCGACCTGCTGTATCGCAACTCGTGGAACGAAGTGCGTACGCTGCACTTTAACGGCGAGCAGGCGATGATCGAAGCGCTGAAGACGATCCTCGGCAAAATGCATCAGGACGCCGCGCCGCCGGACAGCGTGGAGGTGTTCTGCTATAGCCAGCACCTGCGCGGCCTGATCCGTACCCGCGTGCAGCAGATGATCTCCGAATGCATCGAACTGCGTCTCTCCAGTACCCGCCAGGATACCGGGCGCTTCAAAGCGCTGCGCGTCTCCGGCCAGACGTGGGGGCTGTTCTTCGAGCGTCTTAACGTTTCGGTGCAGAAGCTGGAAAACGCCATTGAGTTCTACGGCGCTATCTCGCACAACAAGCTTCACGGGTTGTCGGTGCAGGTGGAAACCAATCACGTTAAGCTGCCGGCGGTGGTGGATGGCTTCGCCAGCGAAGGGATTATTCAGTTCTTCTTTGAAGATGCGGATAACAACGACAGCGGCTTTAACATCTATATTCTTGATGAGAGCAACCGCGCCGAGGTCTATCATCACTGCGAGGGCAGTAAAGAGGAGCTGGTGCGCGACGTCAGCCGCTTCTATTCGTCATCGCACGATCGTTTCACCTACGGCTCCAGCTTTATCAACTTCAACCTGCCGCAGTTCTATCAGATTGTCGAGGTAGACGGGCGCACCCAGGTGATCCCCTTCCGCACCCAGGCGATTGCCGCCGCGATACCCACCAGCCAGGACGTTACCGCTTCGCCGGTGCTGCAGCAGCGCTACTCGTAGATTTGGCCCGGATAAGGCGTGAGCCGCTATCCGGAGATCTTCCCTGCTGGCGCTGCGCTTAGCAGGGCTACGGTTCTAAGTCGTCGGGTAGCCCGGATAAGGCGCGATGCGCCGCCATCCGGGAAACACGTCATTAACGGAATTTCACCGTCTCACCGGCCTGCTGGCTCGCCGCCTGCTCCAGCAAATCCCAGAAGGTCTCGCCGCTGCGATCGCAGGTCCACTCGTCGCCTTTGAGATCAAAATGGTAGCCGCCCTGTTTGGTGGCCAGCCACACCTGGTGCAGCGGCTCCTGACGGTTAATAATGATTTTGCTGCCGTTTTCAAAGCTGATGGTCAGCACGCCGCCGTTGATTTCACAGTCGATGTCGCTATCGCCGTCCCAGTCGTCCAGGCGTTCTTCGATGGTCATCCACAGGCTATCCGCCAGGCGATGGAATTCACTGTCGTTCATGGTTCTATCCTGCTTTTTTGAAGATGGCGGCAGTATAGCGCGAAACAAAAGCGCGCGCAGTCGGATGCTAAAGGCTTGCTTTTACGTCTTCTCCTGCGATGATAGAAAGCAGAAAGAATGAATCACGGGCAACTATCAATGAAAAACGTTTTTCCTACGCTTGCCGTTTTGTTTGCGATCTTCAGCCTGACCGGCTGCGGTCTGAAAGGGCCTCTTTATTTCCCGCCGGCGGACAAAACCGCGCCGCCGCCGACCAAACCGGTTAACCCGGGCATTCAGAGCTCAACGCCGGATCGTAACGATCGTGGCGATACCGGTGGTCCGAGCCAGGTCAATTACTAACGATAACGTTCTGTTCCGCGCAACTGGAGTAGATGATGCAGTTCTCTAAAATGCATGGCCTTGGCAACGATTTTATGGTCGTTGACGCGGTAACGCAGAATGTTTTTTTCTCGCCGGAGTTGATTCGCCGCCTGGCAGATCGCCATCTTGGCGTCGGGTTCGATCAGCTGTTGGTCGTCGAGCCGCCCTACGATCCCGATCTGGATTTTCATTACCGGATCTTTAACGCCGACGGCAGCGAAGTGTCGCAGTGCGGCAACGGCGCGCGCTGTTTTGCCCGCTTTGTCCGGCTGAAAGGCCTGACCAATAAACGTGATATTCGCGTGAGTACGGCCAACGGGCGTATGGTATTAAGCGTAACGGAAGACGATCTGGTGCGGGTGAATATGGGCGAGCCTAACTTTGAGCCGTCCCAGGTGCCGTTCCGCGCCAACAAAGCGGAAAAGACCTATATCATGCGTGCCGCCGAGCAGACAGTATTGTGCGGCGTGGTGTCCATGGGGAATCCGCACTGCGTCATCCAGGTGGATGACGTGGATACGGCGGCCGTAGAAACCCTCGGCCCGGTGATGGAAAGCCACGAGCGTTTTCCGGAGCGCGCCAATATCGGCTTTATGCAGGTGGTCGGCCGGTCCCACATCCGTCTGCGCGTCTACGAACGCGGCGCGGGGGAAACCCAGGCCTGCGGCAGCGGCGCCTGCGCCGCGGTGGCGGTGGGGATCCAGCAGGGGCTGCTCGCTGAAACGGTACGCGTGGAATTGCCCGGCGGTCGTCTTGATATCGCCTGGAAAGGCCCGGGCCAGCCGCTGTTTATGACCGGCCCGGCGGCCCATGTCTATGATGGATTTATTCATTTATGAAACCAATCGGGGAAGAACAGCAGGAGGTTACCAGTGCGTTGAACGATCGTGCGGTGGTGGACTATCTGTTGCAACATCCTGAATTTTTTATTCGTAATGCCGCCCAGGTTGAACATATCCGTGTCCCGCATCCGGTCCGCGGTTCGATTTCGCTGGTGGAGTGGCACATGATGCGGGCGCGTAACCATATTCATGTGCTGGAAGAGAATATGTCGCTGCTGATGGAGCAGGCGGTCGCTAATGAAAGCCTGTTCCAGCGCCTGCTGCAGCTGCAAACGCGGCTGGCGGCCGCGGAGAGCCTCGATGATATGCTCAACCGCCTTCATCGCTGGGCTCGCGAGCTGGGGTTAGCTGGCGCCACGGTGCGCCTGTTCCCTGACTGCTGGCGCCTCGGCGCGCCCTCGAAGTTTACCCATTTGGCGTTAAGCCGGCAGGCGTTTGAGCCGATCCGTATTCAACGTCTGGGCCAGGCGCGCCACTATCTTGGGCCGCTGAACGGTCCGGAGCTGCTGGTGGTGCTACCGGAAGCGAAGGCCATTGGATCCGTGGCGATGTCGATGCTGGGCGGCGATAACGCTCCGGGCGTGATGCTCTTTAGCAGCCGCGATGCGCAGCATTATCAGTCAGGGCAGGGGACGCAGTTGCTGCAGGAAATTGCGCAGATGCTCCCTGGCCTGCTGGAGCGCTGGATTGAACGCGCATGACCGACTCTCCGCTTTTCGCCTGCGTCGACCGCTTCCTGCGCTATCTCGGCGTTGAGCGTCAGCTTAGCCCGATTACGCTGACTAACTACCAGCGTCAGTTGGACGCGTTGATCGTCCTGGCGGATGAGGCTGGGCTGAAAAGCTGGCAGCAGTGCGATGCCGCTCAGGTGCGTAGCTTTGCGGTACGTAGCCGCCGTGCGGGTTTAGGCCCGGCGAGCCTGGCGCTGCGGCTTTCCGCGCTACGCAGCTTCTTTGACTGGATGGTCAGTCAGGGCGAACTGGCCGCTAACCCGGCGAAGGGGATTGCGGCGCCGAAAATTCCCCGCCACTTGCCGAAAAATATCGATGTCGATGATGTAAATCGGCTGCTGGATATCGACCTCAACGATCCGCTGGCGGTGCGCGATCGGGCGATGCTGGAAGTGATGTACGGTGCAGGTCTGCGTCTGTCTGAGCTGGTCAACCTTGATATTAAGCACCTCGACCTCGAAAGCGGTGAGGTTTGGGTGATGGGTAAAGGCAGCAAAGAACGCCGTTTGCCGATCGGTCGTAACGCGGTGGCGTGGATTGAGCACTGGCTGGATTTGCGCGGCCTGTTCGGTACTGACGACGACGCGCTGTTTTTGTCGAAGCTGGGTAAACGCATTTCGGCGCGCAACGTGCAGAAGCGATTTGCCGAGTGGGGGATTAAGCAGGGGCTGAACAGCCATGTGCACCCGCACAAGCTGCGCCACTCCTTTGCTACCCATATGCTGGAGTCCAGCGGCGATCTGCGCGGCGTGCAGGAGCTGTTGGGCCATGCTAACCTCTCCACCACTCAAATCTATACCCATCTTGACTTTCAACACCTTGCCTCGGTGTACGATGCCGCGCATCCGCGCGCTAAACGGGGGAAATAATGCGTTTTTACCGACCTCTGGGCCAGATTTCCGCACTGACGTTTGACCTGGACGACACCCTATATGATAACCGCCCGGTGATTGACCGGACGATGCACGAATCGCTGGCCTTTGTGCGCAATTACCATCCGTCGCTCAGCCAGTTCGATGCCCATGAGCTTAACCAACTGCGTCAGACGCTGCTGGCATCTGAGCCGGAGATCTACCACGACGTGACCGTCTGGCGCCATCGTGCGCTGGAGCTCGGCATGCGTAACGCTGGGCTCTCCGCCGAAGCGGCAAAAGCCGGCGCCGATGCGGCGATGGAAAACTTCGCTCACTGGCGCAGCCGGGTCGATGTTCCGCAGGAGACCCACGATACGCTGGCGAAGCTGGCGGAGAAGTGGCCGCTGGTGGCCATTACCAATGGCAACGCCCGCCCCGAGCTGTTCGGCCTGAACGACTATTTCCGCTTCGTGCTGCGCGCGGGTCCGGATGGTCGTTCCAAGCCGTTTGCCGATATGTATCACCTGGCGGCGGCGCGTCTGAATTTACCGCTCGGGCACATTCTGCACGTCGGCGATGATCTGACGACCGACGTCGCCGGTTCGCTACGCTGTGGGATGCAGGCCTGCTGGATCAAACCGCAAGGCGCGGACCTGATGCACACCGCGGACAGCCGCCTGCTGCCGCATATTGAAATTTCACGGTTGGCATCTCTGACCTCGCTGATATAATCACCAGTCACTCTGTATATATTAACAGGGGTTCATGGAACCCCTTCTCTTCCGGCGGTGCCAATGGACGTTTCTTACCTGCTCGACAGCCTTAATGACAAACAGCGTGAAGCCGTAGCGGCCTCGCGTACCAATATGCTGGTTCTGGCAGGGGCGGGCAGTGGTAAGACGCGCGTTCTGGTGCACCGTATCGCCTGGCTGCTGAGCGTGGAGAACTGCTCGCCGTACTCGATTATGGCGGTGACCTTTACCAACAAAGCGGCGGCGGAGATGCGCCACCGTATCGGCCAGCTGATGGGCACTACCCAGGGCGGCATGTGGGTAGGCACCTTCCACGGCCTCGCGCACCGTCTGCTGCGTGCGCATCATCTGGACGCCAACCTGCCGCAGGATTTCCAAATCCTCGACAGCGAAGACCAGCTCCGTCTGCTGAAGCGTCTGATTAAGGCGATGAATCTCGATGAGAAGCAATGGCCGCCGCGTCAGGCAATGTGGTACATCAACAGCCAGAAAGATGAAGGGCTGCGCCCGCATCACATTCAGAGCTACGGCAACCCGGTCGAGCAGACCTGGCAGAAGGTCTATCAGGCCTACCAGGAGGCCTGCGACCGCGCCGGGCTGGTGGATTTCGCCGAGCTGCTGCTGCGCGCGCACGAGCTGTGGCTGAACAAGCCGCATATCCTGCAGCACTATCGTGAGCGTTTCACCAATATCCTTGTCGATGAATTCCAGGACACCAACAACATCCAGTACGCCTGGATCCGCCTGCTGGCGGGCGATACCGGCAAAGTGATGATCGTCGGCGATGATGACCAGTCGATTTATGGCTGGCGCGGCGCGCAGGTCGAGAACATTCAGCGCTTCCTCAACGACTTCCCCGGCGCGGAAACTATTCGCCTGGAGCAGAACTATCGTTCAACCAGCAATATTCTTAGCGCTGCCAACGCCCTGATTGAAAACAACAACGGGCGCCTGGGCAAAAAGCTGTGGACCGACGGTGCCGACGGCGAGCCGATTTCGCTGTACTGCGCCTTCAACGATCTCGACGAAGCGCGCTTCGTGGTGAACCGCATTAAAACCTGGCAGGAGAACGGCGGCGCGCTGGAGCAATGCGCCATTCTCTATCGCAGTAACGCCCAGTCGCGCGTGCTGGAAGAGGCGCTCCTGCAGGCCAGCATGCCGTACCGTATCTACGGCGGTATGCGCTTCTTCGAACGTCAGGAAATCAAAGATGCGCTCTCTTACCTGCGCCTGATTGCCAACCGTAACGACGATGCCGCCTTTGAGCGGGTGGTCAATACGCCGACCCGCGGCATCGGCGATCGCACGCTGGACGTGGTGCGCCAGACCTCGCGCGATCGTCAGCTGACGCTGTGGCAGGCCTGCCGCGAGCTGCTGAAAGAGAAAGTGCTGGCTGGCCGTGCCGCCAGCGCTCTGCAGCGCTTTATGGAGTTGATTGACGCGCTGGCGCAGGAAACCGCCGATATGCCGCTACATGTTCAGACCGATCGGGTGATTAAAGACTCCGGGCTGCGCGCGATGTACGAGCAGGAGAAAGGCGAGAAGGGCCAGACCCGTATTGAAAACTTAGAGGAACTGGTGACGGCGACGCGCCAGTTCAGCTACAACGAAGAAGATGAAGACCTGATGCCGCTGCAGGCGTTCCTCTCTCACGCCGCGCTGGAAGCGGGCGAGGGGCAGGCGGACACCTGGCAGGACGCGGTTCAGCTGATGACCCTTCACTCGGCGAAAGGGCTGGAGTTCCCGCAGGTGTTCATCGTCGGCGTCGAGGAGGGGATGTTCCCGAGCCAGATGGCGCTTGATGAAGGCGGCCGCCTGGAAGAGGAACGTCGTCTGGCCTACGTTGGCGTAACGCGCGCCATGCAGAAGCTGACGCTGACCTACGCCGAAACCCGCCGTCTGTACGGCAAAGAGGTTTACCATCGCCCGTCGCGCTTTATTGGAGAACTGCCGCAGGAGTGCGTAGAAGAAGTGCGTCTGCGGGCCACGGTGAGCCGTCCGGTAAACCACCAGCGACTGGGGGCGCCGATTGCCGAGAGCGATACCGGCTACAAGTTAGGTCAGCGGGTGCGCCATCCGAAGTTTGGCGAAGGCACTATCGTCAACCTCGAAGGCAGCGGCGAGCACAGCCGGCTGCAGGTGGCTTTTCAGGGCCAGGGAATCAAATGGCTGGTGGCGGCTTACGCGCGGCTTGAGACGGTGTAACTTTAAGAAAAATATCATTATTTTGTAATATTCTGCTACCTTTATACGTTAAGGCGCCTGATTTGCGCTTTCGCGTTCCGTTGCGTGTTGACGCCGATTTTGCGCTGGCGTAACATGCGCGCACGATTACGCTAAGAGGACATTCGCCTTGGACACACCCAGTAGATGCTGGCTCAACTTCCTGTCATTCAGGAACAACTCCTAAGGCTATCCTCTTATGCTGATAGCCTTAGCGGTTGTCAGCGACCTGCCCTATTCCCGTCGCGCTGAGTCAGGCTTAATGGTCTGAAACCCAATTTGTTTCTGTGTGCCCACCGAACTGTCCGATAATTTTTTTGCATTGGGAGTCCCGGTCATGCTGAGCGCATTTCAACTGGAAAACAATCGTTTAACGCGCCTGGAAGCCGATGAGATCAAGCACCTCGCCAGCTCGGTGTGGGTCGATCTGGTCGAGCCTGACGACGATGAGCGAAGCCGCGTGCAGACGGAACTGGGTCAGAACCTGGCGACGCGCCCGGAACTGGAAGATATCGAAGCCTCCGCGCGTTTCTTTGAAGATGAAGACGGGTTACACATCCACTCGTTCTTCTTTTTTGAAGATGCGGAAGATCACGCCGGCAACTCTACCGTGGCGTTTACCATCCGCGAAGGCCGCCTGTTCACACTGCGCGAGCGCGAACTGCCCGCTTTCCGCCTGTACCGTATGCGCGTGCGTAACCAGACGCTGGTCGACGGTAACGCCTACGAACTGCTGCTCGACCTGTTCGAAACCAAAATCGAGCAGCTGGCGGATGAAATTGAAAATATCTACAGCGACCTGGAAAAGCTGAGCCGCGTGATTATGGAAGGCCATCAGGGCGACGAGTACGATGAAGCGCTGTCGACGCTGGCGGAACTGGAAGATATCGGCTGGAAGGTCCGCCTCTGTTTGATGGATACCCAGCGCGCGCTGAACTTCCTGGTGCGTAAGGCGCGCCTGCCGGCGGGCCAGCTGGAACAGGCGCGGGAGATCCTGCGCGATATCGAATCCCTGCTGCCGCACAACGAATCGCTGTTCCAGAAGGTGAACTTCCTGATGCAGGCGGCGATGGGCTTCATCAACATCGAGCAGAACCGCATCATCAAGATCTTCTCCGTGGTGTCGGTGGTGTTCCTGCCGCCAACCCTGGTGGCGTCCAGCTACGGGATGAACTTTGAATTTATGCCGGAGCTGCACTGGAGCTTCGGCTACCCGGGGGCGATCGTCTTTATGATGCTGGCCGGCCTGGCGCCATATCTCTACTTCAAGCGTAAAAACTGGCTGTAAAAAAAGGGAGCGTCGGCTCCCTTTTTTATTGTCAGAGGCCGGCTTAGCCTCTGCGCAGCCGGCGCTGGGTATACAGCGCATCGACGATAAATACCGCCAGCGCGACCCAGATAAAGCCGAAGGTCACCATTTTATCCTTGCCCGGCACTTCGCCGTAGAACGTCACCGCCAGCAGGAACATCAGCGTTGGGCCGATGTACTGGAAAAAGCCCAGCGTGGAGAGCCGCAGGCGCGTTGCCGCGCCGGTGAAGCACAGCAGGGGAATGGTCGTGACCACGCCTGCAGCCATCAGCAGCAGATTGAGCGACCAGGGGTTCTCCCCCATATGGCTGGTCGGGCTATCAGTGATGCCAAACAGCCAGATTGCCGCCACCGGCAGTAGCCACAGCGTTTCCACCAGCATGCCGGTCTGCGCGTCGACAGCGATTTTCTTCCGCACCAGGCCGTAAAAGGCAAAACTGAAGGCCAGCCCAAGGCCGATTATCGGCAGCGAACCAAAGGTCCACAGCTGGACCAACACGCCGCAAAAGGCGAGGATCACCGCCAGCCACTGCAGGCGACGGAAGCGTTCGCCGAGGAAAATCATCCCCAACAGAATATTTACCAGCGGGTTGATAAAGTAGCCGAGGCTGGCTTCCAGCATATGGTGGTTATTCACCGCCCAGATGAACAACAGCCAGTTACCGCCGACCAGCACTGCCGAGAGCGCCAGCAGGAAGATCTTGCGCGGCGTCTTCAGCAGCTTTTTCACCTGCGGCCACTGGCGGCTGACGCTGATGAGCGCCACCATGAAGAAGAAGGACCAGATCACGCGATGGGTCAGAATTTCATCGGCGGGAACATAGTAGATAAGTTTGAAGTACGCTGGCGCGATACCCCAGATAAAGTAGGCGGCGAGGGCCAGAATGATCCCCAACCGCGTCTGTTTCGCATCCATCGGTAAAATCCATTGCCAAAGAGAGTGATGTTACTCGATTTTGGCCAATCAACCCACCATATAGGTGGCCGTTGCGCTGGCAATATAGACCTGAGCTTCGTTATGCAGTTCCACGCGGGCTACCGCCACTTTATTGCCGGCGCGCAGCAGGCTGCTGGTGGCGGTAAACCGTTCGCCGCGGCCCGGACGCAGGTAGTCTACGCGCAGGTCGATGGTTCCCATGCGGGAGAGGCGTTGGCGCAGCTCTTCTTCGTTGATGGTGTCATGGCGGGTGAGGGTGCTGCCGACGCAGACCAGGCCAGCGGCGACGTCCAGCGCGGAGGCGATCACTCCGCCATGCAAAATACTCTGCGCCCAGTTGCCGACCATCATCGGCTGATTATTAAAGCTGAGCTGGGCAAACGCCTTTTCATAGCGCTCCAGTTCGAGACCGAGGGCGCGGTTAAACGGCATGTGATAGACGAAAATCTCCCCCACCAGTTTCAGCGCTGCTTCGGCAGTAAGTTCAGACATAACACCGGTTCCATTCGTTAACAAAATGTTGATTTTATGCTTCTAAAATATTGATTTCCACTTTCGGAGCGGATTAGGGGGCAGGTGATTAATAAACAGGTAGAATGGCTTCAGGTTAAACAAAAATAAAAACTATTTATCAGGAGACCAGCATGCGTATCTCTTTGGCCTGCCTGGTGGCGCTGTGCGCGCTACCGGCCGGTGTTATGGCGCAGGATGCGTCGGTTCACGACAAACCGGCAGTGCGCGGCAGCATTATCGCCAACCTGCTCCAGGACCATGATAATCCTTTCCTGCTCTACCCTTATGAGAGCAACTATTTGCTCTACACATGGACCAGCGACCTCAATAAAGAGGCGATCCGCAGCTATGACTGGGCCGAAAATGCCCGTAAAGATGAAGTGAAATTTCAGCTGAGTCTGGCGTTTCCGCTGTGGCGCGGCATCCTGGGTGATAATTCGCTACTCGGCGCATCGTACACCCAGAAATCCTGGTGGCAGCTCTCCAACAGCAAAGAGTCGGCGCCGTTTCGCGAAACCAATTACGAACCCCAGCTGTTTTTGGGCTTTGCGACCGACTACCAGTTTGCCGGCTGGACGCTGCGCGACATCGAGATGGGGTATAACCACGACTCGAATGGTCGTTCCGACCCCACCTCGCGCAGCTGGAACCGGCTTTACGCCCGCCTGATGGCGCAAAACGGCAACTGGCTGGTGGAAGTGAAGCCCTGGTATGTGGTGGGCAACACCGATGATAACCCGGATATCACCAAATATATGGGCTATTACCGGCTGAAGGTGGGCTACCAGCTGGGAGAGGCGATCCTCAGCGCGCAGGGGCAATATAACTGGAACACCGGCTATGGCGGGGCGGAGCTCGGCGTGAGCTATCCCATTACCAAACATGTTCGCGCCTATACGCAGATCTACAGCGGTTACGGCGAATCGCTTATCGACTACAACTTCAATCAAACGCGCGTCGGCGTCGGGCTAATGCTCAACGATCTGTTTTAATCGTTGCACTCTGGCTCGCAGGCGCTGAAAATAGCGCCTGTTTTCTTTTCAGGCAAATGGGGTCAACGTGGCACAGGCGGAAGTATTAAATCAGGAATCGCTGGCGAAGCAGGTTTTACAAGAGACCTTCGGCTACCAGCAGTTCCGTCCTGGCCAGGAAACGATTATCGAGACGGTGCTTGAGGGCCGGGACTGCCTGGTGGTCATGCCGACCGGTGGCGGCAAGTCGCTGTGCTATCAGGTGCCGGCGCTGGTCATGGGCGGTCTGACAGTCGTGGTCTCACCCCTGATCTCGCTGATGAAAGACCAGGTCGATCAACTGCTGGCCAACGGCGTGGCGGCGGCTTGTCTGAACTCGACGCAAAGCCGCGAGCAGCAGCAGGAAGTGATGGCCGGCTGTCGCAGCGGGCAGGTTCGTCTGCTGTATATCGCGCCGGAACGGTTGATGCTGGATAACTTTCTTGAGCATCTGGCGAACTGGAACCTGGCGATGCTGGCGGTAGACGAAGCGCACTGTATCTCCCAGTGGGGCCATGACTTCCGTCCGGAATATGCCGCGCTGGGCCAGCTGCGCCAGCGGATGCCGCAGATCCCGTTTATGGCGTTGACCGCCACCGCCGATGACACCACCCGCCGCGATATCGTCCGTCTGCTCGGGCTTAACGATCCGCTGATTCAGGTCAGCAGCTTCGACCGTCCAAACATCCGCTATATGCTGATGGAGAAATTCAAGCCGCTCGATCAGCTGATGCGCTACGTTCAGGATCAGCGCGGCAAATCGGGCATTATCTACTGCAACAGCCGTTCGAAAGTGGAAGATACCGCCGCGCGTCTGCAGAGCCGCGGCATCAGCGCGGCGGCTTACCATGCTGGTCTGGAAAACGCCGTTCGCGCCGACGTGCAGGAGAAATTCCAGCGCGACGATCTGCAGATCGTGGTGGCGACGGTGGCCTTCGGGATGGGTATCAACAAGCCGAACGTCCGCTTTGTGGTGCACTTCGATATCCCGCGCAATATTGAATCCTACTACCAGGAAACCGGCCGCGCCGGGCGTGATGGCCTGCCGGCGGAAGCGATGCTGTTTTACGATCCGGCGGATATGGCGTGGCTGCGCCGCTGTCTGGAGGAAAAACCCGCCGGACCGCTACAGGATATCGAGCGGCATAAGCTGAATGCGATGGGGGCGTTTGCCGAAGCGCAAACCTGTCGTCGTCTGGTGCTGCTGAACTACTTTGGCGAAGGGCGCCAGGAGCCGTGCGGCAACTGCGATATCTGTCTTGACCCACCAAAGCAGTACGATGGCTTAATGGATGCGCGCAAGGCGCTGTCAACGATTTACCGGGTGAATCAACGTTTCGGGATGGGTTACGTGGTGGAGGTCCTGCGCGGGGCCAACAACCAGCGCATCCGTGACATGGGCCACGATAAGCTGCCGGTTTACGGTATCGGCCGGGAGCAGAGTCACGAGCACTGGGTGAGCGTAATCCGCCAACTGATTCACCTTGGGCTGGTGACGCAGAATATCGCCCAGCACTCCGCACTGCAGCTGACCGAAGCCGCACGACCGGTGCTGCGCGGCGAGGTGCCGCTGCAGCTTGCCGTACCGCGTATCGTGGCGCTGAAGCCGAAGGCGATGCAGAAATCCTTTGGCGGCAATTACGACCGCAAGCTGTTTGCCAAGCTGCGCAAATTGCGTAAAGCGATCGCCGACGAAGAGAATATCCCGCCATACGTGGTCTTCAACGACGCGACGCTGATCGAGATGGCGGAACAGTCGCCACTCACCGCCGGCGAGATGCTCAGCGTCAACGGCGTGGGGACGCGTAAACTTGAGCGCTTCGGTAAAGAATTCATGGCATTGATACGCGCTCATGTCGATGGTGATGATGAGTAGTCAGCCGCGGGAAAAGGTGCCAGAATAGTTTCCCTCTTCACTATTTTCCTGCGAGTTAACTATGCTGATGCTTTTCCTCACCGTGGCGCTGGTGCATATCATTGCGCTGATGAGCCCGGGGCCGGACTTTTTCTTTGTCTCACAAACGGCCATCAGCCGCTCGCGCAGAGAGGCGATGATGGGTGTGCTGGGGATCACCTGCGGCGTCATGATCTGGGCGGGGGTTGCCCTGCTCGGCCTGAACCTGATCCTCGCGCAGATGGCGTGGCTGCATAACATCATCATGGTCGGTGGCGGCCTGTATCTGTGCTGGATGGGCTACCAGATGCTGCGCGGCGCGCTGAAAAAAGAGGCGGTGGCCTCGGCGGAGCCGCAGGTGGAGCTGGCCCGCAGCGGACGCAGCTTCGTGAAGGGACTGCTGACCAATCTGGCGAATCCGAAAGCGATCATCTACTTCGGCTCGGTGTTCTCGCTGTTCGTGGGTGACAGCGTCGGCGCTGGTGCGCGCTGGGGTATTTTCCTGCTGATTATCGTCGAGACGCTGGCCTGGTTTATGGTGGTTGCCAGCCTGTTCGCCCTGCCGGGGATGCGCCGCGGCTATCAGCGGATGGCGAAGTGGATCGATGGTATCGCCGGTACGCTGTTTGCGGGCTTCGGCATCCACCTGATTATCTCGCGTTAACCGGTATGCTGTTTCCCACCCGGCTGTTTCCGGGTGGGAAAGTGTCAGTGGCGAAGCCGCTGCAGCTCATCCTCAGCCAGACCGGTCATTTCCATAATAGCTGCGTCATCAATACCACGTTTGCGCATTGCTTCGGCAACCTGCAGCAAGGCCTGGTGTTTACCTTCTTTTATGCCCTGCTGTACGCCTTTCTCCATACCTTCTGCAAGCCATGTTTCCGCCAGCGTCATCAGTAATCCTCCATGCTGCGGCACGCGCTGTGCCAGTCCGTACAAGAGTGTCCGAGTATCCTCGGCATCTCCTGCCTGAGCCATATAGTTTACCAATACGGTGATTTGTTGTCCGCTCATCTGCTCCAGCAGTAAGAGATGGGTCAACTTATCCAGCAATTGCGCCATATCGCGCTGGCGGATGTGCTTTTGCACCAGCGTCAGGGCTGCCATGCTGCGGTGCTGCATGATGTCGTCGTCGGGGATCACCGTGATATCGACCAGCGGAAACGCCCCGCTATAGAGCTGGCGGGCGGTCTCAGGATCGGCAAAATTATCCAGCCAGCGCATCGACCAGGGATAGGGGCTGCGTCGTCCCTGATAAAAGAGAATAGGGATAACCAGAGGCAGCGTTTTATGGCCGCTCTCCAGGTGCCGCTGCATGGCGGCGACAGCATAGCGCATTAAGCGAAAGGCCATCAGCTTATCAGGTGCGCTCTGGTGCTCGATCAGAACATGGACATAGCCCGCACCGCGGGTGGTTTCCAGCGAATAAAGGATATCGCTGTAGTAAGGCCTGAGATCGTCTTCGAGAAAGCTGCCGGATTCCAGACGCAGGGTATCCAGTTTGCAGATCTGTATTAACGACGAAGGCAGGTGGAGCTCGATAAAATCGCGCGCCGTCTCTACCCGCGAGAGAAAGGTTTTAAATACCGCATCATGAGGAGTCGCCGTTTCCGCCATCGCCGTTCATCCGTGAATCACGTATCTGGCGGCATCCTGACACGGTGGGTTCAACGCCGACAGCGGGTAAAAAAATTAATTACCCGCTTTGCGTGTCGGCTCGTGCAGAGAGTGCGCGTTTTTCGCCCGGCAAACCTCTCTTTGCGAGCGAGATTCCATGATTCAGGCGTGACGGGCGGAGGCGAGCAGCGCCCCGACCAGCATAAACAGCGAACCAAAGACTTTGTTCAGCGCCTTCATCTGCTTTGGCCCTTTGATCCATGCTGAAATGCGCTGCGCCAGGGTCGCATAGCCAATCATCACAATGATATCGACGACAATGGTGGTGACGCCCAGAACAAGATACTGCATCACCTGCGGCTGGTGCGGCAGGATAAACTGCGGAAACAAGGCGGCCAGAAACACAATGCTTTTGGGGTTGGTGAGATTCACGAACACCGCGCGCTGGAACAGTTTGCCGCGCGTCTGCGCCTTCGCCAGCGTATTCAGGTCGATCGCCCCCGCCGCCCTCCATTGCTGGATCCCCAGCCAGATAAGATAAGCCGCGCCGGCCCATTTCAGCACTTCAAAGGCCAGCACCGAGCGGGAGAAAAGGGTGCCGAGACCAACACCAACCAGCACGATATGAATAACCAGCCCGGTCTGCAAACCGGCAATCGACGCCGCCGCGCCGCGGTAACCGTGGTTAATGGAGGTGGTCATGGTATTAATCGCTCCGGAACCTGGTGACAGGCTGAGAATGATTGATGTCAGCAGGTAGGCGAACCACCACTCAATGGTCATGAGAAACTCCCTGATTGTCTGTTTTTATGCCACAATACGCTATTGTGTCAGCATTGTGTGATACAGGGCAAAAAAACGATTTTCAGCGGTTAACAGGGGTGTAAACCCGATGTTTGGGCAGAAAAAGGACTGGGAAACACGAGAAAACGCGTTTGCGGCCTTTAGTATGGGGCCGCTGACGGATTTCTGGCGACAGCGCGAAGAGGCTGAATTTAAAGGCGTCGATGATGTACCGGTACGCTTTGTTCGCTTCTGCGCGCAAAATAACGATCGTCTGGTGCTGATTTGCCCCGGGCGCATTGAAAGCTACGTGAAGTATGCCGAAGTCGCCTACGATCTCTTTCACAGCGGCTTTGACGTGATGATCATCGATCATCGTGGCCAGGGACGCTCGGGCCGCCTGCTCTCTGATACCCACCGCGGACACGTCGTCAACTTCAGCGACTATGTCGATGACCTGGCGGCGCTCTGGCAGCAGCAGGTGGTCCCCGGACACTGGCGAAAACGGTTTATCCTCGCTCACTCTATGGGCGGGGCGATTGCCACGCTTT
This sequence comes from Klebsiella sp. P1CD1, assembly GCF_003790505.1. Taxonomy (NCBI): domain Bacteria; kingdom Pseudomonadati; phylum Pseudomonadota; class Gammaproteobacteria; order Enterobacterales; family Enterobacteriaceae; genus Klebsiella; species Klebsiella sp. P1CD1. The sequence goes on along the minus strand of NZ_CP033631.1, from coordinate 5,471,079 downwards.
TTCTGCAACGTTACCAGGCGCATTGCGATGCGATTGCGCTCTGCGCACCGATGTTCGGGATTATCATTCGATTGCCGGACTGGATGGTGCGCCATATTCTCGACTGGGCTGAGGGCCATCAGCGCATTCGCGAAGAGTATGCCATCGGCACCGGGCGCTGGCGGGCGCTGCCTTTTGCCGTTAACGTGCTGACGCACAGTCGACAACGCTATCGTCGCAACCTGCGCTTCTATGCCGATGAACCGCGACTGCAGGTTGGCGGCCCGACCTGGCACTGGGTGCGTGAGGGCATGCTGGCCGGCGACGAAGTGCTGGCGAATGTGGAAAAAGACACCGCCCCGACGCTGCTTTTACAGGCAGAGGAGGAGCGGGTGGTCGATAATCTGATGCACGACCGCTATTGTGAATTACGGGCCGCTGCCGGCCATCCCTGTGAGGGCGGTAAACCGCTCGTCATTGAAGGGGCATATCATGAGATCCTTTTTGAAAAGGACGCTATGCGCTCAGTCGCGCTCAATGCCATCGTCGAGTTTTTCAATCGACATACTTAATCCGACGATAACGCTCGTCGCCCTGCTTAGAGGTTAACTTTTTTATGTACCAGGTTGTTGCGTCTGATTTAGACGGCACGCTGCTTTCCCCCGATCATTTCCTGACCCCGTATGCCAAAGAGACGCTGAAATTGCTCACCGCCCGTGGGATCAATTTCGTCTTCGCCACCGGCCGTCACTACATCGACGTCGGGCAGATCCGCGATAATCTCGGCATCCGGTCGTACATGATCACCTCTAACGGCGCCCGGGTTCACGATAGCGATGGTCAGCAAATCTTTGCCCATAACCTCGACCGCGATATTGCCGCCGACCTGTTTGAGATCGTGCGTAACGACCCGAAAATCGTCACTAACGTCTATCGGGAAGACGAGTGGTATATGAACCGCCATCGTCCGGAAGAGATGCGCTTCTTCAAGGAGGCGGTGTTTAACTACAAGCTGTATGAGCCGGGCGAACTGGATCCGCAGGGGATCAGCAAAGTATTCTTTACCTGCGAGGATCACGAGCATCTGCTGCCGCTGGAGCAGGCGATGAACGCCCGCTGGGGCGATCGCGTGAACGTCAGCTTCTCCACCTTAACCTGCCTGGAAGTCATGGCGGGTGGGGTATCGAAGGGGCATGCGCTGGAGGCGGTGGCGAAAATGCTCGGTTACACTCTTGCCGATTGCATCGCCTTCGGCGACGGTATGAACGACGCTGAGATGCTGTCGATGGCCGGCAAAGGCTGCATCATGGCCAACGCCCATCAACGGCTGAAGGATCTGCATCCGGAACTGGAAGTGATCGGCAGCAACGCCGACGATGCGGTCCCGCACTACCTGCGTAAGCTATACCTCGACTGAAAAAGATTGACGACTGGCGAATAACTGTCCAGTCGTCAACCTGACTCTTCGCTACAATGCCTGTTCTTTATCCAACGAGACGACCATTGTGGCGCTGTTAATTATCACCACTATCCTGTGGGCCTTTTCTTTTAGCCTGATTGGCGAATACCTTGCCGGTAGCGTCGACAGCTATTTTTCGGTGCTGATGCGTGTGGGCCTGGCGGCGCTGGTGTTCCTGCCTTTCCTGCGCACGCGCGGCCAGTCTCCGCGCACGATCGTGCTCTATATGCTGGTGGGCGCGATGCAGCTTGGCATCATGTATCTGCTGGCTTTCCGCGCCTATCTCTATCTGACGGTTTCGGAATTTCTGCTGTTTACCGTGTTTACCCCGCTGTATATCACGCTGATCTACGACCTGCTCAGCGGACGTAAGCTGCGCTGGGGCTATCTGTTGAGTGCTGCGCTGGCGGTGCTGGGGGCGGCGATTATCCGCTATGACAAAGTCAGCGATCATTTCTGGACCGGGCTGTTACTGGTGCAGTTGTCAAACCTCTGCTTCGCTATCGGCATGGTGGGTTACAAGCGCCTGATGGAGGTACGTCCGATGCCGCAGCACAATGCCTTTGCCTGGTTTTATGTCGGGGCCTTTATCGTGGCGGTGGCAGCGTGGTTTATGCTGGGCAACTCCCAGAAGCTGCCGACCACCACGCTGCAGTGGAGCGTGCTGGTGTGGCTTGGCGTGGTGGCTTCCGGGCTGGGTTACTTTATGTGGAACTATGGCGCCACGCAGGTGGATGCCGGCACGCTGGGGATCATGAACAACGTCCATGTCCCCGCTGGTCTACTGGTTAACCTTGCCATCTGGCAGGAGCAGCCGCACTGGCCGAGCTTTATTAGCGGAGCGTTGGTGATCCTGGCCTCGCTGTGGGTCCATCGCCGCTGGGTCGCTCCGCACTCCGGACAAACGGCAGATGATCGCAGGCGTGGTTCCGCGCAGAGCGAATAAACGCTTCGGTGACCGGTTGACGCTGTTCGCCATCGCGGACGGCCGCGTACAACCGGCTCCATAATCCCTCACCCAGGGTTTTGGTGACCACCAGGCCCTGGCGTTCAAAGCTTTCCACCACCCAGTGCGGCAGCGCGGCGATGCCCATCCTTGCGGCCACCATCTGGATCAGCAACAGCGTGTTATCGACGCTTTTCAGCTGGGGACTGATGCCGGCCGGCTGCAGGAAATGGCGCCAGATATCGAGGCGCCCGCGCTGCACGGGATAAATCAGCAGCGTTTCCGCGGCCAGGTCCTCTGGCGTAATCAGGGTCTTCATGGCTAACGGGTGCTCGGGCGCCAGCACCAGACGCACCTCATAATCAAACATCGGCGAGTAGTGCAGACCGCTGCGCGGCAGGATATCAGAGGTCATCACCAGATCCAGTTCGCCCTGCTGCAGCGCAGGCTGCGGGTCGAAGGTCACTCCGGAATGGAAGTCGACCTCCACGTGCGGCCAGCGGGCGCGGAAATTCTCCAGCGCCGGCGTCAGCCACTGAATACAGCTGTGACATTCGATAGCCAGGCGCAGCCGGGTCTGCTGTGGTTCGTTACAGTCCTGCAGGGCGCGAGCGATCTGCGGCAGCACCTGATTGGCCAACTGCAGCAGAATTTCCCCTTGCGGCGTGAAGCGTAGTGGCTGGCTTTTACGCACAAACAAACGGAAGCCAAGGCGCTGTTCCAGATCGCTGAACTGGTGAGACAAGGCGGACTGGGTCTGGTGCAGGGCCGCTGCCGCACCCGCCAGTGAACCGCTGTTCCGCAACGCTTGCAGCGTTTTCAGATGTTTAATTTCGATCATGAAAGTCCTTCACTTCGCCATGAGCAATTTGCGCTTGAGGAATATACAGTAACTGTCAATTATGGATGTGTAAACATCTGGACGTCTAAAACTCGTCATATTTCGACTTGCAGATGCGTTGGCTGCCTCGCTTACCCCAGTCACTTACTTCAGTAAGCTCCTGGGGATGCGCATCGTTGCCGCCTTCCTGCAAGCCGAACTATTTAGAGTTTTTCTTCAGATTCAATGAAATAAGAGAGGAACAAAAATGACAATTATTAACCACACCCTCGGTTTTCCTCGCGTTGGCCTGCGCCGCGAGCTGAAAAAAGCGCAAGAGAGCTACTGGGCGGGCAACGCCACTCGCGAGGAACTGCTGACAGTAGGCCGTGAGCTGCGTGCCCGCCACTGGGAGCAGCAGAAACAGGCGGGCGTTGATCTGCTGCCGGTGGGGGATTTCGCCTGGTACGACCATGTTCTGACTACCAGCCTGCTGCTTGGCAACGTGCCAGCTCGTCATCAGAACAAAGACGGATCCATCGATATCGATACCCTGTTCCGCATTGGCCGCGGCCGTGCGCCGACTGGCGAACCGGCCGCCGCTGCGGAAATGACCAAATGGTTTAACACCAACTATCACTACATGGTGCCGGAGTTCGTGAAGGGCCAGCAGTTCAAACTGACCTGGACCCAACTGCTGGATGAGGTAGACGAAGCGCTGGCGCTGGGCCACAAGATCAAGCCCGTACTGCTGGGGCCGGTAACGTACCTGTGGCTGGGTAAAGTGAAAGGTGAACCGTTTGACCGTCTGAGCCTGCTGAATGCCATCCTGCCGGTTTACCAGCAGGTGCTGGCCGAACTGGCGAAGCGCGGCATCGAGTGGGTGCAGATTGATGAACCGGCGCTGGTGCTGGAGCTGCCGCCAGCGTGGCTGGAGGCTTTTAAACCGGCTTATGACGCCCTGCAGGGCCAGGTGAAACTGCTGCTGACCACCTATTTTGAAGGCATTAGTGACAATCTCGCGACCATTGCTGCGCTACCGGTCCAGGGGCTGCACGTCGATCTGGTGCACGGCAAAGATGATGTTGCCGAACTGCACAACCGCCTGCCGGCCGACTGGCTGCTGTCTGCGGGTCTGATCAATGGGCGCAACGTCTGGCGCGCCGATCTCACCGAAAAGTATGCGCAAATTAAAGACCTCGTCGGTAAACGCGACCTCTGGGTCGCGTCATCCTGTTCTCTGCTGCATAGCCCGATCGATCTGAGCGTGGAGACGCGCCTTGATGCGGAAGTGAAGAGCTGGTTTGCCTTCGCGCTGCAGAAATGCGGCGAGCTGGCGCTGCTGCGCGATGCGCTGAACAGTGGCGATACGGCGGCGATTACCGAGTGGAGCGCGCCAATCCAGGCCCGTCGCCATTCGACCCGCGTGCACAACGCGGAAGTGGAAAAACGGCTGGCGGCGATCACCGCTCAGGACAGCCTGCGTGCCAGCCCCTATGAGGTTCGCGCGCAGGCACAGCGCCAGCGCTTTAACCTGCCGAAATGGCCGACCACCACCATCGGGTCATTCCCGCAAACGACGGAGATCCGCGGTCTGCGTCTGGACTTCAAAAAGGGCAACCTTGACGCCAGTCATTATCGGACGGGGATTGCGGAACATATTAAGCAGGCGATCGTCGAGCAGGAGCGGTTAGGTTTAGACGTACTGGTGCACGGAGAAGCCGAGCGGAACGACATGGTGGAATACTTCGGTGAACATCTGGACGGTTTTATCTTCACGCAAAACGGCTGGGTGCAGAGCTATGGTTCCCGTTGCGTGAAGCCGCCGGTGGTGATCGGCGACGTCAGCCGTCCGCAGGCGATCACCGTCGACTGGGCGAAGTACGCGCAGTCGCTGACCGACAAGCCAGTGAAAGGGATGCTCACTGGACCGGTGACCATTCTGTGCTGGTCCTTCCCGCGGGAAGATGTCAGCCGTGAAACCATCGCGAAACAGATTGCGCTGGCCCTGCGTGATGAAGTGGCGGATCTGGAAGCGGCGGGGATCGGCATCATCCAGATTGATGAGCCGGCGCTGCGCGAAGGGTTACCGCTGAAGCGCAGCGACTGGGATGCCTATCTGCAGTGGGGTGTGGAAGCCTTCCGCCTTAATGCTGCGGTCGCCAAAGACGACACTCAGATCCACACCCACATGTGCTATTGCGAGTTCAACGACATCATGGACTCCATTGCCGCGCTGGATGCCGACGTGATCACCATTGAAACCTCGCGGTCCGATATGGAGCTGCTGGAGTCGTTCGAAGCGTTCGAGTATCCCAATGAGATCGGGCCGGGGGTATATGATATTCACTCGCCGAACGTGCCGAGTGTGGAGTGGATAGAAGCGCTGCTGGCAAAAGCCGCGCAGCGTATCCCGGCGGAGCGGCTGTGGGTTAACCCGGACTGCGGCCTGAAAACTCGCGGCTGGCCGGAAACCCGCGCCGCGCTGGCGAATATGGTGCAAGCGGCGCAGAACCTGCGCCAGTCCGCCTGATCGTTACGCAAAAAATCAAAAAGGAGGCATTTGCCTCCTTTTTTCATGCATTGGGTGATTATGCTTTTTTACCGCCATACTGAGCAAACCACGCGAGCATGCGCTGCCAGCCGTCTTTGGCTGACTCTTCATGATAGCTGGCGCGATAGTCGGCGTTAAAGGCATGATCGGCTTCGGGATAGACCACGATTTCCGCTGTGGCGTTGGCCGCCCGCAGCGCCTGACGCATGGTCTCGATGGTGTCCTGTGGAATACTGGCGTCTTTAGCGCCGTACAGACCAAGCACCGGGGCGTTGAGATCGACCGCGATATCTACCGGATGCTTCGGTGAATTCAGCGATTTTTCTCCCACCAGCTTGCCGTACCAGGCCACGCCTGCCTTCAGCTGCGGGTTATGCGCGGCATACAGCCAGGTAATGCGTCCGCCCCAGCAGAAGCCGGTGATTAGCAGACGATGGGCATCGCCGCCGTGGCGCGCCGCCCAGCTGGCGACATGGTCGAGATCCGCCAGCACCTGCGCGTCCGGCACCTTGGTAACCAGCTCTTTGAACAGGGTCGGGATATCGTGGTACTCATTCGGATCGCCCTGACGGAAGTACAATTCAGGCGCAATAGCCAGATAGCCTTCCTGCGCCAGGCGGCGACAAAGATCGCGAATATGCTCATGCACGCCGAAAATTTCCTGTACCACGATAACGATCGGCAGCGGACCGTCGGCATTTTTCGGGCGGGCGTGGTAGGCCGGCATGTTTTCACCCTGAGAGGGAATAGACGTCTCTCCGGCGATAATATGCTCTTCCGGCGTATGAACGGCGGTGGCGGCGTATGGTGAAGCTGCAGGTGCGAATCCAGGTTGCTTGGTGGTGGTCATGGTATTCTCCGTACCCTTATTTATTAGCGCATCAATAACTATAGACCCTTTACCTTTAGTTCGGGCGGTAATAAAGCACAGTGCCTGAAAGCGGCTATCTTTTGTTCTGTGACGATGAATATAACTTGTTAATGTGATGCGTATCACTATTTACTGAAAAACAACTGCAATCATTATTGGTCTTGGTGACTATCATCACAAAATGTTGCCAGGGGCTTCTGTACAGTACCGTTTTGCTTCTGCTGATAATTCGACCCACAGAGGAGTTTTTTATGTCCAAGTCTGATGTTTTTCATCTCGGCCTCACCAAGAACGATTTACAAGGGGCTACGCTGGCTATCGTCCCTGGCGATCCGGAGCGTGTGGAAAAGATCGCCGCGCTGATGGATAAGCCGGTTAAGCTGGCATCCCACCGCGAATTTACCTCCTGGCGCGCGGAGCTGGACGGCAAACCGGTGATCGTCTGCTCCACCGGCATCGGCGGCCCGTCGACTTCTATCGCCGTGGAAGAGCTGGCGCAGCTGGGCGTGCGTACCTTCCTGCGTATCGGCACCACCGGCGCGATTCAACCGCACATTAACGTTGGCGATGTGCTGGTTACGACCGCTTCCGTTCGCCTGGACGGCGCCAGCCTGCACTTCGCGCCGATGGAGTTCCCGGCCGTCGCAGACTTCGCCTGCACCACCGCGCTGGTGGAAGCGGCGAAATCTATTGGTGCCACCACCCATATCGGCGTGACCGCCTCTTCGGATACCTTCTACCCAGGCCAGGAGCGTTACGACACCTTCTCCGGCCGCGTGGTGAGCCGCTTCAAGGGCTCAATGGAAGAGTGGCAGGCAATGGGCGTGATGAACTATGAAATGGAATCCGCCACGCTGCTGACCATGTGCGCCAGCCAGGGCCTGCGTGCCGGGATGGTCGCCGGGGTTATTGTGAACCGTACCCAGCAAGAGATCCCTAACGCCGAAACCATGAAGCAAACCGAAAGCCACGCGGTCAAAATCGTCGTGGAAGCGGCGCGTCGTCTGCTGTAATTCAACCCCTTCTCTGTCAGGCCGGGTCCTCCGGCCTTTCTTTTTTGCGTTGCTCCTCGCAGGAAATCCCTTTTAAACTGGACGTTTGTACAGCACAATTCTATTTTGTGCCATCAGGTTATCGCAGGGGGCGTCGTGGATCTCTCAATCATTATCAGCGCGGTTATCGCACTGGCTGCCGGGTTAATGGTCGGCTGGCTGGCAACCAAAGCGCGCGCCGACCAAATCCGGGCCGATCTCATTGAGGAGCGGCGAGAGCTGGATATTGAGCTGAGCGCCGCCCGTCAGCAGCTGGTGCAGGAGGCCCACTGGCGTGAGGAGTGTGAGCTGCTGAACAATGAGCTGCGCAGTCTGCGGGATATCAATACCTCGCTGGAGGCCGATCTGCGTGAGGTCACCACCCGGCTCGAATCCACCCAGCTGCATGCGGAAGATAAGATCCGTCAGATGGTTAACAGCGAGCAGCGCCTGAGCGAGCAGTTTGAAAACCTCGCCAACCGCATTTTCGAACACAGCAACCGGCGCGTCGATGAGCAAAACCGCCTGAGTCTGCATGGTCTGCTGACCCCGCTGCGCGAACAGCTCGACGGGTTCCGCCGCCAGGTGCAGGAGAGCTTTGGCCAGGAGGCGCGGGAAAGGCACACCCTGGCGCATGAGATCCGCAATCTTCAGCAGCTGAACGCGCAGATGGCGCAGGAGGCACTGAACCTGACGAAAGCGCTGAAAGGTGATAACAAAACCCAGGGCAACTGGGGGGAAGTGGTCTTAACCCGCGTGCTGGAGGCCTCCGGCCTGCGCGAAGGCTATGAGTACCAGACCCAGGTCAGTATCGAGACCGATAACCGCTCGCGGATGCAGCCTGACGTCATTGTCCGCCTGCCGCAGGGCAAGGACGTGGTGATAGACGCCAAAATGACCCTGGTCGCCTATGAGCGCTATTTCAACGCCGAAGACGACTACACCCGCGAAGTCGCGCTGCAGGAACATCTTGCCTCGGTGCGAAACCATATTCGCCTGCTGGGACGCAAGGATTATCAACAGCTGCCGGGGCTGCGCTCTCTCGACTACGTGCTGATGTTTATTCCCGTCGAGCCGGCGTTCCTGGTGGCCATCGACCGTCAGCCCGAGCTCATCAGCGAGGCGTTGCAAAATAATATCATGCTGGTCAGCCCGACGACGCTGCTGGTAGCCCTGCGTACTATCGCCAATCTGTGGCGCTATGAGCATCAGAGCCGCAACGCGCAGAAGATCGCCGAGCGGGCGGGGCGCCTTTACGACAAAATGCGCCTGTTTGTGGATGATATGTCCGCCATCGGCCAGAGTCTGGATAAGGCGCAAGAGAACTATCGCCAGGCGATGAAAAAGCTCGCTTCCGGGCGCGGGAATCTGCTGGCCCAGGCGGAAGCCTTTCGCGGCCTGGGGGTGGAGGTGAAGCGCGGGATAAATCCTGATTTAGTCGAACAAGCCTCTGCCCAGGACGATGAATATCGTCTCGAAGACGAGGATAACCTCCCGGAAAATGACGCATTTTCAGCCGACTCTGCCGAGGCGTTACATAATCGGGAGGCGGCTCCGCCACGTTGAGACGTATGGGAAATGCGCTGAATCTGATACACTCAGTGAACATTTTCTTGAAAAGCAAGCAGGCATAGAGATGGTTGAGGATTCACAAGAAACGACGCACTTTGGCTTTCAGACGGTCGCTAAAGAGCAGAAACAGGACATGGTGGCGCATGTATTCCATTCTGTCGCGGCAAAGTATGATGTGATGAACGACTTGATGTCGTTTGGTATCCATCGTTTGTGGAAGCGTTTCACCATCGACTGCAGCGGCGTACGTCGCGGGCAGACCGTGCTGGATCTGGCGGGGGGGACCGGCGATTTGACGGCCAAGTTCTCCCGTCTGGTAGGAGAAACCGGCCGCGTCATGCTTGCTGATATCAATGATTCCATGCTCAAAATGGGCCGCGAAAAGCTGCGTAATATCGGCATCGTGGGCAACGTTGAGTATGTTCAGGCCAACGCGGAAGCCCTGCCGTTTGCTGATAACACCTTTGACTGCATCACCATCTCTTTCGGTCTGCGTAACGTTACCGATAAAGAAAAAGCGCTGCGTTCGATGTACCGCGTGCTGAAGCCGGGCGGACGTCTGCTGGTGCTGGAGTTTTCTAAACCGATTATCGAACCGCTCAGCAAAGCCTACGACGCTTACTCCTTCCATATCCTGCCGAAGGTGGGGGAACTGGTGGCAAAAGACGGCGACAGCTATCGCTACCTGGCAGAATCTATCCGTATGCACCCGGATCAGGAAACCCTGAAAGGGATGATGCAGGATGCAGGTTTTGAAAGTGTCGACTACCACAACCTGACGGCGGGTATCGTTGCCTTGCATCGCGGTTACAAGTTCTGACAGGAGGGACGCTATGCCTTTCACACCCCTGGTGACCGCTAGCATTGAGACGGCGCTGAATACTTTTCTCTGGCGTGACAAGGCGCTAAAACCCGCTCGTCAGCGCCTGCTGGGTAAGGTATTGCGAGTTCAACTGCAGGACTTCTCCACCCCGATCGTACTGGCGTTCAGCGAACGCCAGGTTGATGTCCTGAGCGCCTGGGAGGGAGAGGCCGACTGCACTGTGATTACCCGGCTCAGCGTGCTGCCCAAACTGCGTAATCGTCAGCAGCTCACGGCGCTTATCCGTAGCGGAGATCTGGAAGTGCAGGGCGATCTGCAGGTGGTGCAGAATATGGTCTCCCTGTGCGATCTGGCGGAGTTCGATCCCGCTGAACTGCTGGCGCCTTATACTGGCGATATCGTGGCTGAAGGCGTTGGCAAAGTCCTCCGCGGCGGCGCTCAGTTTTTACTGAAAGGCGCGCAGCGCCAGCAGCGCTATGTCGCAGAAGCGATCACTGAAGAGTGGCGACTGGCACCGGGGCCGCTGGAGCTGGCATGGTTTGCGGAAGAAACGACGGCTATTGAACGCGCGCTGGCCGCACTGGAAAAACGGCTGGAAACGCTGGAGGGCAAATGACGCCAGGAGAATTACGGCGCCTGTATTTCATCATCCACACCTTTTTGAGCTACGGGCTCGATGAGCTCATCCCCAAAATTCGTCTCACGCTGCCGCTGCGTATCTGGCGGCGGATGCTGTTCTGGATGCCAAATCGTCATCAAGACCAACCCCTTGGCACTCGTCTGCGCCTGGCGCTTCAGGAGCTGGGGCCGGTGTGGATTAAATTTGGCCAGATGCTTTCCACCCGCCGGGATCTCTTCCCGCCGCATATTGCCGATCAGCTGGCGCTGTTGCAGGACCGCGTAGCGCCCTTTGAAGGAAAGCTCGCGCAGCAGCAGATAGAGAAAGCGATGGGGGGCCTGCCGGTGGACGCCTGGTTTGATGATTTCTCCGTAGAGCCGTTAGCCTCGGCGTCCATCGCCCAGGTGCATACCGCACGTCTGAAAGAGAATGGCAAAGAGGTGGTGATCAAGGTTATCCGCCCGGATATTTTGCCGATCATTAAAGCGGACATGAAGCTCATCTACCGCCTGGCTCGCTGGGTACCGCGTCTGCTGCCTGACGGCCGCCGTCTGCGCCCGCAGGAGGTGGTTCGCGAATATGAAAAAACGCTGCTGGACGAGCTGAACCTGTTGCGGGAATCCGCCAACGCCATTCAGCTGCGGCGTAATTTCGAAGATAGTCCGATGCTGTACGTGCCGGAGGTGTACCCCGACTACTGCAGCGAAAGTATGATGGTGATGGAGCGCATCTACGGTATCCCGGTGTCCGACGTGGAGGCGCTGGAGGCCCAGGGGACCAACATGCAGCTGCTGGCGGAGCGGGGCGTGCAGGTCTTCTTTACCCAGGTGTTCCGCGACAGCTTCTTTCATGCCGATATGCACCCTGGCAACATATTCGTCAGCTACGAGCACCCGGAAGATCCGCAGTATATCGGCATCGACTGCGGTATTGTCGGCTCGCTGAACAAAGAAGATAAGCGCTATCTGGCGGAAAACTTTATCGCCTTCTTTAACCGCGATTATCGTAAGGTGGCTGAGCTGCACGTCGATTCCGGTTGGGTACCGCCCGATACGAATGTCGAAGAGTTTGAGTTCGCGATCCGCACGGTCTGCGAGCCGATCTTTGAGAAGCCGCTGGCGGAGATCTCCTTCGGCCACGTGCTGCTTAATCTGTTCAATACCGCGCGGCGTTTCAATATGGAAGTCCAGCCGCAGCTCGTTTTACTACAGAAGACATTACTTTACGTAGAAGGGGTAGGCCGGCAGCTCTATCCTCAGTTAGACTTGTGGAAAACGGCGAAGCCTTTCCTTGAGTCGTGGATCAAAGATCAGGTCGGCATTCCGGCGCTGGTGCGCGCGTTTAAAGACAAAGCGCCGTTCTGGATCGAAAGAATGCCTGAAATACCTGAGCTGGTGTATCAGAGCCTGCAGCAGAGCAAACAGCTGCAGACCAGCGTCGATACCATCGTGCGGGATATGCATGTGCGTCATGTGCGCCAGGGCCAATCCCGTTATCTGTTTGGTATAGGCGCGGTTTTATTGCTCAGTGGTACGCTGCTCTTTATCCATCGCCCTGAGTGGGGAATGATGCCCGGCTGGTTGATGGCCGGCGGTGTGGTGACCTGGCTGATTGGCTGGCGGAAAACCCACTGATCGGTTCGCCTCTTCATGACGCAGGCTTATTTGCGCAAAATCATGCCGGCGGCCTGACGAAGAGGCGGCTCGCAGGATGGCGTGTATAATGCGTCCACATAATTCATCATCTGTCATAGGGGAACGTGTATGGGTGGTATCAGTATTTGGCAGTTATTAATTGTTGTCGTCATCGTAGTTCTGCTTTTTGGGACGAAGAAGCTGAGCTCACTGGGGTCAGACTTAGGGGCATCTATCAAAGGCTTTAAAAAAGCCATGAGTGATGATGATAAACCCGAAAAGTCGGCGCCAGACGCAGATTTCACGGCGAAAACCATCGCCGATAAACAGGATGATGCAAAAAAAGACGAGACAAAACGCCACGACAAAGAGCAGGTGTAACTCGTGTTCGATATTGGTTTTAGTGAACTACTGCTGGTGTTTGTGATTGGCCTCATTGTTCTGGGGCCACAGCGGCTTCCCGTCGCGGTTAAAACGGTGGTTGGCTGGATCCGTACGCTACGCTCGCTGGCGACCACGGTACAAAATGAGCTGGCCCAGGAGCTAAAACTGCAGGAGTTCCAGGAGAGCCTCAAGAAGGTGGAAAAGGCCAGCCTGAATAACCTGACGCCGGAGCTGAAAGCCTCCATGGATGAACTGCGCGAGGCCGCGGAGTCGATGAAGCGCTCCTATAGCGCCCACGATCCTGAAAAGGCCAGCGACGAAGCCAATACTATCCTTAATCCGGTGGTGAAAGGCAGTGAAGCGCAGCGCCAGGACGTCACGCCGGCGACGGCAGAACATCAGGCCAGCGCTCCGGCTCATGCGCCGGAACCTGTCGTCGATGAGCAACCCGCTTCACCGGCTGAACTTCCGGCAGAGAAAACATCCGCTACGGCGGCAGCCCCTCATTCTTCCCCCGCATCGAGTGATAAACCGTAAACATGGGCGTAGACGATACACAACCGCTAATTTCGCATCTGATTGAGCTGCGCAAGCGTCTGCTCAACAGCATCATTGCTATTCTGGTGATCTTCCTGGCGCTGGTCTATTTCGCCAATGATATCTACCAGCTGGTCTCGGCCCCGCTTATCAGCAAGATGCCGGTGGGCGCGACGATGATCGCTACTGATGTCGCTTCACCTTTCTTTACGCCGATAAAGCTGACCTTCATGGTGTCGGTGATCCTGTCAGTGCCGATTATTCTTTACCAGGTATGGGCCTTCGTCGCGCCGGCGCTGTATAAGCACGAGCGCCGGCTGGTGGTGCCTTTACTGGTATCCAGTACGCTGCTGTTCTATATCGGCATGGCTTTCGCTTATTTTGTCGTGTTTCCGCTGGCGTTCGGCTTCCTGACCCATGCTGCCCCAGAGGGGGTGCTGGTCTCGACCGATATCCGCAGCTATCTCGACTTCGTGATGGCGCTGTTTATGGCTTTCGGGGTCTCTTTTGAGGTACCGGTCGCCATTGTGCTGCTCTGCTGGATGGGCGTTACCACGCCGGAAGAGCTGCGCAAAAAACGGCCGTATGTCCTGGTGGGCGCCTTCGTGGTGGGTATGCTGCTGACGCCGCCGGACGTATTCTCGCAGACGCTGCTGGCCATTCCGATGTACTGTCTGTTTGAAGTCGGGGTGTTCTTCGCCCGCTTCTACACCGGGAAGCGCCTGACGCGTGATGACGACGCTGCGGCCGAAGCTGAAGCCGCGGAGCACAGAGAAGAGTAATACCGCCAACCGCCCGTCAGGGCGGTTGTCATATGGGAGCGATCATGTTTGATATCGGCGTTAATCTCACCAGTTCGCAGTTTTCCCGCGACCATGATGAGGTGGTGGCGCGCGCCCGGGCGGCGGGGGTTCACGGCATGCTGCTGACCGGCACAAATTTGCCGGAGAGCCAGCAGGCCCAGAGAATGGCGAGCCATTATTCCGGCTGCTGGTCCACGGCGGGGGTTCATCCCCATGACGGCAGCAGCTGGTCGCCAGCGGTCGCCGAGGCGATTTATACCCTCGCCCGCGAGCCACAGGTGGTGGCGATAGGTGAGTGCGGTCTGGATTTTAACCGTAATTTCTCCACGCCGCAGGAGCAGGAGGCAGCGTTCAGCGCCCAGCTGGCGCTGGCCGCTGAGCTGGCGATGCCGGTGTTTTTACACTGCCGCGACGCTCACGACCGGTTTCTGGCGTTGCTTAAACCCTGGCTTGAGAAGATCCCGGGCGCGGTGCTGCACTGCTTTACCGGCAGCCGCAGCGAGGTGCAGGAGTGCCTGGATCTGGGCCTGTTTATCGGTATTACCGGTTGGGTATGCGATGAGCGGCGGGGACTGGAGCTGCGCGAGCTGCTGCCGGCGATCCCGGCGGAACGTCTGCTGCTGGAGACCGATGCGCCTTATCTGCTGCCGCGCGACCTCAAGCCGAGACCGGCCTCGCGGCGTAACGAGCCCGCGTATTTGCCGCATATCCTGGCCAGCGTCGCGAGCTGGCGGGGCGAAGAGACGCAATGGCTGGAGGCGCAAACGGACGCAAACGTCAGGACGCTGTTTGGCATCGACGTTAACGGCGTTTAGATTTTCTGGAAGTCGGTATTTTTAACGCTCTGCAGGACTTGCTTATTCAGCAGGTTTAACAGCAACATAGAACGAGCTTCGCCGTCCGGCTCGGTGAAGATAGCCTGTAAGCCTTCGAACGCGCCGTCGGTGATTAGCACGCTATCGCCCTCATGCGGCGTTTCCGGGTCGGTAATGCCTTCCGGTTTGTATATAGAGAGCTGATGAATCACCGCCGAGGGAACGACAGCGGGCAGGGCGCCAAAGCGCACGAAGTTGTTAACCCCGCGGGTGGCGCTGATGGTAGTGGTATGAATCACCTCTGGATCGAACTCAATAAACAGGTAGTTCGGGAACAGCGGTTCGCTGACCATGGTGCGTTTACCGCGAATGATTTTTTCCAGCGCAATCGTCGGCATCAGGCAGTTAACTGACTGACGTTCCAGATGTTCCTGGGCTCGTTGTAGCTGCCCACGTTTGCAATACAGTAAGTACCAGGCTTGCATAATGACTCATTCCACTTCTAATAACGGCAAGCATAACAAATGGCTGGTGTAATCGCGAAAGCCATTATAATTGAAATCCAAATTTCAGCGTTCTTTCACGCTAATTTAACAAAATTACAGCATCGCGCCGTCGAACACCGTATAATTAGCCGCCTGTAGAGAGGTCAATAACACTTTCATGAAATACCACGATCTTCGCGACTTTCTGACACTCCTGGAACAACAGGGCGAACTAAAACGTATCACTCTGCCGGTCGATCCTCACCTGGAAATCACCGAAATTGCCGACCGGACCCTGCGTGCCGGTGGCCCGGCGCTGCTGTTTGAAAACCCGAAAGGCTACTCGATGCCGGTGCTGTGCAATCTGTTTGGCACGCCGCGTCGTGTGGCGCTAGGGATGGGGCAGGAAGACGTCAGTTCGCTACGGGAAGTCGGGAAGCTATTGGCCTTTCTGAAAGAGCCGGAACCGCCAAAAGGCTTCCGCGATCTGTTTGATAAGCTGCCGCAGTTCAAGCAAGTGCTGAATATGCCGACCAAACGCCTGCGCGGTGCGCCCTGCCAACAAAAAATCATCCAGGGCGATGACGTCGACCTGAATAAAATCCCGATTATGACCTGCTGGCCGGAAGATGCCGCGCCGCTGATCACCTGGGGGCTGACGGTGACCCGCGGGCCGCACAAAGAGCGGCAGAACCTGGGAATTTATCGCCAGCAGCTGATCGGTAAAAATAAACTCATCATGCGTTGGTTATCCCACCGCGGCGGCGCGCTCGATTTCCAGGAGTGGTGCGCGGCGCATCCCGGCGAGCGCTTCCCGGTTTCCGTGGCGCTTGGCGCCGATCCGGCAACCATTCTTGGCGCGGTGACGCCGGTGCCCGATACCTTGTCGGAATATGCTTTCGCAGGCTTGCTGCGCGGCACCAAGACCGAAGTGGTGAAGTGCGTTTCCAATGACCTTGAAGTCCCGGCCAGCGCGGAAATTGTGCTCGAAGGTTACATTGAGGCCGGTGAGATGGCGCCGGAAGGCCCGTATGGCGATCATACTGGCTACTACAATGAAGTGGATAGCTTCCCGGTGTTTACGGTAACCCACATTACCCAGCGCGAAGACGCGATTTATCATTCGACCTATACCGGTCGTCCGCCGGATGAACCTGCGGTGCTGGGCGTGGCGCTGAACGAAGTCTTTGTGCCGATTCTGCAAAAGCAGTTCCCGGAAATCGTCGACTTTTATCTGCCGCCGGAAGGGTGTTCCTATCGCCTGGCGGTGGTGACCATGAAAAAACAGTACGCGGGCCATGCCAAGCGCGTGATGATGGGCGTCTGGTCATTCCTGCGCCAGTTCATGTATACCAAATTCGTGATCGTATGCGATGACGACGTCAACGCACGCGACTGGAACGACGTGATTTGGGCGATTACTACCCGTATGGACCCGGCTCGTGATACGGTACTGGTAGAAAATACGCCAATAGATTATCTGGATTTTGCCTCGCCGGTTTCCGGCCTGGGTTCAAAAATGGGGCTGGATGCCACAAATAAATGGCCTGGCGAAACCCAGCGTGAATGGGGTCGTCCAATCAAAAAAGATCCTCAGGTGACGGCGCGCATCGACGCCATCTGGGATGAACTGGCCATCTTTAAATAACAGTAAGCGGGGCTAACGCCGCTGTTTTGCTCTATAGACCCGACAGAGGGGACGCATGACAACCTTAAGCTGTAAAGTGACCTCGGTGGAGGCGATTACCGATACCGTGTATCGCGTTCGATTAGTACCGGAAGCGGCATTCTCTTTCCGCGCCGGCCAGTATCTGATGGTAGTGATGGATGAGCGCGACAAGCGTCCGTTCTCTATGGCTTCCACGCCGTCAGAGCACGAGTTTATCGAGCTGCATATCGGTGCTTCTGAACTCAATCTGTATGCGATGGCGGTGATGGATCGCATTCTGAAAGAGCGTGAAATTGAGGTTGATATTCCGCATGGCGAAGCGTGGCTGCGCGATGACGAAGATCGCCCGCTGATTCTGATCGCCGGCGGTACCGGATTCTCTTATGTGCGTTCTATTCTGTTAACCGCGCTGGCGCGTAACCCGGATCGCGATATCGCCATTTATTGGGGCGGCCGCGAGGCTAAGCATTTGTACGATCTGGCCGAGCTGGAAGCGTTAAGCATCAAGCATCCGAATCTGCGCATCGAGCCGGTGGTCGAGCAACCGGAAGAAGGGTGGCGCGGTCGTTCCGGTACGGTACTGACTGCCGTGCTACAGGATTACGGCACGCTGGCCGAGCATGATATCTACATTGCCGGTCGTTTTGAGATGGCCAAGATTGCCCGCGACCTGTTCTGCAACGAACGCGGCGCGCGTGAAGATCGCCTGTTTGGCGATGCGTTTGCGTTTATCTGAAAATAAAAAACCCGCCCCTGACAGGCGGGAAGAACGGCAACTAAACCTGCTCTCTTCGCCATTGCTGCCTGCTTCTGGTCGCAATGGCGTTGAGATAACCCTTCGATTAAATCCGCTCAAACACAGTGGCAATACCCTGACCTAAACCGATACACATGGTCGCCAGACCGAACTGAGCGTCTTTGCGTTCCATCTGATTGATCAACGTGGTGCTAATGCGCGCCCCGGAGCAGCCCAGCGGATGTCCGAGCGCGATCGCGCCGCCGTTGAGGTTGATCTTCTCGTCAATCTGCTCCATTAAGCCCAGATCTTTAATACACGGCAGGATCTGCGCGGCAAACGCTTCATTCATTTCAAAGACGTCGATATCGCTGGTGGATAAGCCCGCTTTTTTCAGCGCCAGCTTTGAGGCCGGAACCGGGCCATAACCCATAATGGACGGATCGCAGCCGACCACCGCCATCGAACGGACGCGAGCGCGCGGCTTCAGCCCCAGCTCGCGGGCGCGGCTTTCGCTCATCAGCAGCATTGCCGCCGCGCCGTCGGAAAGGGCGGAAGAGGTACCTGCCGTTACCGTGCCGGTCACCGGATCAAATGCCGGTCTCAGCGCCGCCAGCGCTTCAACGGTGGTTTCCGGGCGGATCACTTCGTCATAGTTAAAAGACTTCAGTACGCCATCGGCATCGTGGCCACCGGTCGGGATAATCTCGGCTTTGAAGGCGCCTGATTGCGTCGCCGCCCAGGCGCGAGCGTGAGAGCGTGCGGCGAACTGATCCTGCATTTCGCGGCTGATGCCGTGCAGACGCGCCAGCATTTCCGCGGTCAGCCCCATCATGCCGGCGGCTTTCGCCACATTACGGCTGAGGCCCGGATGGAAATCGACACCGTGGCTCATTGGCACATGGCCCATGTGCTCAACGCCGCCAATCAGGCAGACGCTGGCATCGCCGGTCATGATCATACGGGCCGCATCGTGCAGCGCCTGCATGGAGGAACCGCACAGACGGTTAACCGTCGTCGCCGGTACCGAGTGCGGGATTTCTGCCAGCAGCGCGGCGTTACGCGCAATGTTGAAACCCTGCTCCAGCGTTTGTTGCACGCAGCCCCAGTAAATATCGTCAATCGCGCTCGCCTCAAGCGACGGGTTACGCGAAAGCAGGCTACGCATCAGGTGCGCTGAGAGGTCTTCCGCACGCACGTGGCGAAAGGCGCCGCCCTTCGAACGGCCCATCGGGGTGCGAATTGCATCGACAATGACAACCTGTTCCATTGTGACTCCTTAAGCCGTTTTCAGAGCGCCAACCGGACGGGCTGGCTCTACCTGGGGATAATACGCTTCGTTATGGCGCGCTTTGTCACGCAGACCGGCTGGCACTTCATACAGCGGGCCAAGGTGCTGGTATTGCTGCGCCATATCGAGATATTTCGCGCTGCCGATGGTGTCCAGCCAGCGGAATGCGCCGCCGTGGAACGGAGGGAAGCCCAGGCCGTATACCAGCGCCATATCCGCTTCCGCCGGGCTGGCGATAATGCCTTCTTCCAGGCAGCGGACGACTTCGTTAACCATCGGGATCATCATGCGGGCGATAATCTCTTCATCGCTGAAATCGCGCTTCGGCTGGCTGACGTCGGCCAGCAGGCTGTCGACGGCAGCGTCTTCTTCTTTCTTCGGCTTACCTTTGCTGTCTTCTTTATAACGCCAGAAACCGAGGCCGTTCTTCTGGCCGAAACGGTTGGCGTCAAACAGGGCGTCGATGGCGTCGCGATAATCTTTCTGCATCCGCTGCGGGAAGCCCGCCGCCATCACGGCCTGAGCATGGTGGGCGGTATCGATGCCGACCACGTCCAGCAGATAGGCCGGGCCCATTGGCCAGCCAAACTGTTTTTCCATCACTTTGTCGACCTTGCGGAAATCCGCCCCGTCGCGCAGCAGCTGGCTGAAGCCGGCGAAGTAGGGGAACAGCACGCGGTTGACGAAGAAGCCGGGACAATCATTCACCACGATTGGCGTCTTGCCCATTTTGCTGGCCCAGGCCACAACTTTGGCAATGGTCTTATCCGAGGTTTTTTCGCCGCGGATCACTTCAACCAGCGGCATGCGATGCACCGGGTTAAAGAAGTGCATACCGCAGAAGTTTTCCGGGCGTTGCAGAACGCTGGCCAGTTCGCTGATGGGGATTGTTGAGGTGTTGGATGCCAGCACGGTATCCGGGCGCACTTTTGCCTCGGTTTCGGCCAGCACCGCTTTCTTCACTTTCGGGTTTTCGACCACCGCTTCAACAACCACGTCGACGCGATCAAAACCACTGTATTCCAGGGTTGGCTGAATGGTGCTGATCACTCCGGCCAGCTTCAGACCGTCGATTTTGCCGCGTTCCAGCTGTTTATTCAGCAGTTTCGCCGCTTCGGTCATGCCCAGGGTCAGCGATTTGTCGCTAATGTCTTTCATCACCACCGGCACGCCTTTCCAGGCCGACTGGTATGCGATACCGCCGCCCATAATGCCAGCGCCCAGGACAGCAGCATGCTTCGGCGTCTCGACATCTTTGGTCAACTTTTTCGCTTTCGCTTTGACGTACTGGTCGTTCAGGAAGATACCAACCAGCGCGCGGGCCTCATTGGTATGGGCCAGCGGGACAAAGCTTTTATTTTCCAGCACCAGGGCTTCTTCACGACCAAGACGTGCGGCGGCTTCAATGGTTTTCACCGCGGTGATCGGCGCCGGGTAATGTTTCCCGGCCGTTTGTGCGACCATGCCTTTGGCAATCGTGAAGCTCATGGTAGCTTCAATTTTGCTGAGCTTCAGCGGCTCTAGTTTCGGCTGACGTTTTGCTTTCCAGTCCAGATCGCCATTAATCGCCTGACGCAGGATCGCCAGCGCGCCGTCACGCAGTTTTTCCGCTGCGACCACACCATCCACCAGGCCGATTTTCAGCGCCTGATCGGCGCCGACGTCTTTCCCGGCGGCAATAATTTCCAGCGCGCTATCGGCGCCGAGCAAGCGTGGCAGACGCACAGAACCGCCGAAGCCCGGCATAATGCCAAGCTTGGTTTCCGGCAGACCGATACGCAGATCCGGCGTCGCCAGGCGGTAATCGGTCGCCAGGACGCATTCACAACCGCCGCCCAGCGCGTAACCATTGACGGCAGAGATCGTCGGGACGGGAAGATCTTCCAGACGATTGAAAACGCTGTTAGCAAAATGCAACCACTGGCTTAACTGCTCCTCAGGGACCAGGAACAGCGAGAGGAATTCGGTGATATCCGCGCCGACGATAAACGCCGCTTTTTCAGAGCGCAGCAGCAGACCTTTGAGATCGTTTTGTTTTTCCAGTACGTCCAGCGCGTGACCGAGGCTGGCTACGGTTGCGGTATCAAGCTTGTTGACCGAACCTGGGGCATCGAACACCAGTTCGGCGATGCCATCTTCCAGCCAGTCGAGGTACAGGGTGTCGCCTTTGTAGAGCATGTCAGTCTCCTGAATCCAGCAATATGATCTGGTCATACCAGATGAAACGGAGTGTGGAATTTATGTTAAAGAATTGCAAATTACTCTTTAAATAATTGCTGGTCGGATCACATCCGGCGGAAATCACCCGCACGCAGGGTGATGTGCTAAGATGCGGAGTATCACGATCCCATAAAAGCAAAGGATGAAAGATGGAATCCCTGTCCGCGCTCTATAAAAATCATATTGTTACCCTACAAGAACGTACCCGCGACGTGCTGGCCCGTTTTCAGATGGATGCGCTGCTGATTCACTCCGGTGAGCTGGTTAACGTCTTCCTTGACGACCACCCGTACCCGTTCAAGGTCAATCCGCAGTTCAAAGCCTGGGTGCCAGTGACGCAGGTGCCTAACTGCTGGCTGCTGGTGGATGGCGTTAACAAACCGAAGCTGTGGTTCTATCTGCCGGTCGATTACTGGCACAACGTCGAGCCGCTACCGACCGCATTCTGGACCGAAGAAGTTGACGTCATTGCTCTGCCGAAGGCCGATGGCATCGGCAGCCAGCTACCTGCCGCTCGCGGTAATATCGGTTATATTGGGCCGGTACCGGAGCGCGCGCTGGGGCTGGGTATCGCTGCGGATAAGATCAACCC
The DNA here is from genome assembly GCF_003790505.1 of Klebsiella sp. P1CD1. NCBI lineage: Bacteria > Pseudomonadati > Pseudomonadota > Gammaproteobacteria > Enterobacterales > Enterobacteriaceae > Klebsiella > Klebsiella sp. P1CD1. Next base: position 5,449,239 of record NZ_CP033631.1, on the reverse strand, counting down.
GAAAGGGGTTATCGATTACCTGCACTACTATCGGGCTTACAAAACGGATTACGAGCTGGCCTGTATGCGTGAAGCGCAGAAATCGGCGGTCAATGGTCATCGCGCGGCCTATGAAGCTTTCCAGTCCGGGATGAGCGAATTCGATATCAACCAGGCCTATCTCACCGCCACTGGTCACCGCGATACCGACGTGCCTTACAGCAACATTGTCGCGCTGAATGAGCATGCCTCCGTCCTGCACTACACCAAACTGGATCATCGCGCCCCGGCGGAGATGCGCAGCTTCCTGCTCGACGCTGGCGCAGAATATAACGGCTATGCCGCGGATCTGACGCGAACCTGGGCGGCGCACGGCGACAACGACTTTGCCCATCTGATCAAAGACGTTAATGACGAGCAGCTGGCGCTGATTAGCACCATGAAGGCCGGGACTCGTTATGTTGATTACCATATCCAGTTCCATCAGCGCATCGCAAAGCTACTGCGTAAACACCAGTTGGTTACCGACATAAGCGAAGAGGCGATGGTGGAGAATGACCTGACCGGGCCGTTTATGCCGCACGGGATTGGCCATCCGCTGGGTCTGCAGGTGCATGATGTCGCTGGCTTTATGCAGGATGACACCGGTACGCATCTGGCGGCGCCGTCGAAATACCCGTATCTGCGCTGTACCCGTATTATCGAGCCGCGCATGGTGCTGACTATTGAACCCGGCATCTACTTCATCGAGTCGTTACTGGCGCCGTGGCGTGAAGGCCCGTTCAGCAAGCACTTCAACTGGCAGAAAATTGACGCCATGAAGCCGTTTGGCGGGATCCGTATCGAAGATAACGTGGTGGTTCACGAAAACAGCATTGAAAATATGACGCGCGATCTGAAGCTGGCGTAATGGAAAGCTGGTTAATCCCGGCGGCGCCGGTTACCGTCGTTGAGGAGATTAAAAAAAGCCGTTTTATCACGCTGTTGGCGCATACCGACGGCGTGGCGGCGGCAAAAACTTTTGTCGAGTCCGTCAGAGCGGATCACCCTGATGCCCGCCACCACTGCGTGGCGTGGGTCGCCGGGCCGCCTGATGATTCGCAACAGCTGGGGTTTTCTGACGATGGCGAACCGGCGGGGACGGCGGGTAAACCGATGCTGGCGCAACTGATGGGGTGCGGCGTGGGTGAGATAACCGCTGTCGTCGTGCGCTACTACGGTGGTATCCTGCTGGGCACCGGCGGCCTGGTGAAAGCCTATGGCGGCGGTGTTCATCAGGCGCTGGCGCAGCTGACGACGCAGCGCAAGACACCGTTAACAGCATATACTTTGCAATGTGAGTATGGGCAACTGGCCGGTATCGAAGCGCTGCTCGCCCAATTCTCCGGGAAGGTAGTCGAAAGCGAATATCTGGCGTCGGTTCGGCTGCGCGTGGCGCTTCCCCGGGCCGAAGTGGCGGCTTTTTCAGCAAAACTGGCTGATTTTAGTCGCGGTTCATTGCAATTACTGAAGATTGACGAATAATCCCCTCTGTTTTTTTGCCTATCAAAGGAAGCGCCAGAGATGCATTTTCGCGCCATAACCCGAATCGTTGGACTGTTGGTCATCTTATTTTCGGGGACGATGATCGTTCCGGGATTAGTGGCCCTGATATATCGCGATGGCGCGGGGCGGGCCTTCACGCAAACCTTTTTTGTTGCGCTGGCGATTGGCTCCATGCTGTGGTGGCCGAATCGTAAACAAAAAGGCGAACTGAAATCCCGCGAAGGGTTTCTGATTGTGGTGCTGTTCTGGACCGTGCTGGGGAGCGTGGGGGCCTTGCCCTTTATTTTCGCCGAGCAGCCGAACCTGACGGTGACCGATGCCTTCTTCGAGTCATTTTCCGGCCTGACGACGACCGGAGCGACCACCCTGGTGGGTTTGGACTCATTACCTCATGCAATCCTCTTTTACCGGCAGATGCTGCAATGGTTCGGCGGCATGGGGATCATTGTGCTGGCGGTGGCGATTCTGCCTATCCTCGGCGTAGGGGGGATGCAGCTCTACCGCGCGGAAATGCCCGGTCCGTTGAAAGACAACAAGATGCGCCCGCGTATCGCCGAGACGGCGAAGACGCTGTGGCTAATCTATGTGTTATTGACGATAGCCTGCGCATTGGCGCTCTGGTTTGCCGGTATGCCGGCGTTCGATGCGATTGGGCACAGCTTTGCCACTATCGCCATCGGCGGTTTCTCGACTCACGATGCCAGCGTCGGCTATTTCAATAGCCCGATGATTAACTCTATCATCGCGATCTTTTTGCTGATCTCTGGCTGTAACTACGGTCTGCATTTTTCGTTATTGAGCGGACGCAGCCTGAAGGTGTACTGGCGCGACCCAGAATTTCGCATGTTCATTGGCGTCCAGTTGACGCTGGTCATCATCTGTACGCTGGTGCTATGGCTTCATAACGTGTATGGGTCGGTGCTGACGACGCTGAATCAGGCATTTTTCCAGGTGGTGTCGATGGCGACCACCGCGGGATTCACTACCGATAGCATTGCGCGCTGGCCGCTATTCCTGCCGGTGTTGCTGCTCTGCTCCGCATTTATCGGCGGCTGTGCCGGTTCCACGGGCGGTGGCTTAAAGGTGATCCGTATCCTGTTGCTGTTTAAGCAGGGCAACCGTGAGCTTAAGCGTCTGGTACACCCGAATGCGGTTTATAGCATCAAGTTAGGTAACCGCGCCTTGCCGGAACGTATTCTTGAAGCCGTGTGGGGGTTCTTCTCCGCCTATGCGCTGGTCTTTATCATTAGTATGTTGGCTATTATCGCCACCGGGGTGGATGATTTCTCTGCCTTCGCCTCCGTGGTGGCGACGTTGAACAACCTCGGGCCTGGGCTTGGCGTTGTCGCGGACAACTTTGCCACTATGAACCCGGTCGCGAAATGGATCCTGATTGCTAATATGCTGTTTGGTCGTCTGGAAGTGTTCACCTTACTGGTGCTCTTTACTCCCACTTTCTGGCGCGAATAACAGGAGTGCTCGTGAAAACTTTAATACTCTTCTCCACCCGCGACGGGCAGACCCGTGAAATCGCTTCGTTTCTGGCCTCCGAGCTGAAAGAGCTGGGCATCGACGCGGACACCTTGAACCTGAACCGTACCGATGTCGTCGAATGGCATCACTACGATCGGGTGGTCATCGGCGCGTCGATTCGCTACGGGCACTTTCATCCGGCGGTGGACCGCTTTGTGAAAAAGCATCTGGCATCATTGCAGGCGCTGCCGGGAGCATTCTTCTCTGTTAACCTGGTGGCGCGTAAACCCGAGAAGCGCACGCCGCAGACCAACAGCTATACGCGTAAGTTTCTGCTGAACTCGCCGTGGCAGCCGCAGAGCTGCGCGGTATTTGCCGGCGCGCTGCGCTACCCGCGCTACAGCTGGTACGATCGGTTTATGATCCGCCTGATTATGAAAATGACCGGGGGGGAAACGGATACCCGCAAAGAAGTGGTCTATACCGACTGGCAACAGGTATCCCGGTTTGCTCGGGAAATCGCACAAATGGCGCGCAAATAGCGCGTAAAACTCGCGTTGTGATGGAAAATCGAGCGAACGAAAAGTTTTTTTGAATTTCCCCTTGTCACCTCAGAATTACTCCCTATAATGCGCCTCCACTGACACGGAACAACGGCAAACAAGCCGCCGGGTCAGCGGGGTTCCGGTGAGAACCTCGCAGAGAAAAGCAAAAATAAATGCTTGACTCTGAAGCGGGAAAGCGTAATATACGCCACCTCGCGACAGAGCGCTAAAGCGCGTCGCAACTGCTCTTTAACAATTTATCAGACAATCTGTGTGGGCACTCAAAGTGACATGGATTCTTAACGTCCTCGGACGAAAAATGAATACCAAGTCTCTGAGTGAACATACGTAATTCATTACGAAGTTTAATTCACGAGCATCAAACTTAAATTGAAGAGTTTGATCATGGCTCAGATTGAACGCTGGCGGCAGGCCTAACACATGCAAGTCGAGCGGTAGCACAGAGAGCTTGCTCTCGGGTGACGAGCGGCGGACGGGTGAGTAATGTCTGGGAAACTGCCTGATGGAGGGGGATAACTACTGGAAACGGTAGCTAATACCGCATAACGTCGCAAGACCAAAGTGGGGGACCTTCGGGCCTCATGCCATCAGATGTGCCCAGATGGGATTAGCTGGTAGGTGGGGTAACGGCTCACCTAGGCGACGATCCCTAGCTGGTCTGAGAGGATGACCAGCCACACTGGAACTGAGACACGGTCCAGACTCCTACGGGAGGCAGCAGTGGGGAATATTGCACAATGGGCGCAAGCCTGATGCAGCCATGCCGCGTGTGTGAAGAAGGCCTTCGGGTTGTAAAGCACTTTCAGCGGGGAGGAAGGCGGTGAGGTTAATAACCTCATCGATTGACGTTACCCGCAGAAGAAGCACCGGCTAACTCCGTGCCAGCAGCCGCGGTAATACGGAGGGTGCAAGCGTTAATCGGAATTACTGGGCGTAAAGCGCACGCAGGCGGTCTGTCAAGTCGGATGTGAAATCCCCGGGCTCAACCTGGGAACTGCATTCGAAACTGGCAGGCTAGAGTCTTGTAGAGGGGGGTAGAATTCCAGGTGTAGCGGTGAAATGCGTAGAGATCTGGAGGAATACCGGTGGCGAAGGCGGCCCCCTGGACAAAGACTGACGCTCAGGTGCGAAAGCGTGGGGAGCAAACAGGATTAGATACCCTGGTAGTCCACGCTGTAAACGATGTCGATTTGGAGGTTGTGCCCTTGAGGCGTGGCTTCCGGAGCTAACGCGTTAAATCGACCGCCTGGGGAGTACGGCCGCAAGGTTAAAACTCAAATGAATTGACGGGGGCCCGCACAAGCGGTGGAGCATGTGGTTTAATTCGATGCAACGCGAAGAACCTTACCTGGTCTTGACATCCACAGAACTTTCCAGAGATGGATTGGTGCCTTCGGGAACTGTGAGACAGGTGCTGCATGGCTGTCGTCAGCTCGTGTTGTGAAATGTTGGGTTAAGTCCCGCAACGAGCGCAACCCTTATCCTTTGTTGCCAGCGGTTAGGCCGGGAACTCAAAGGAGACTGCCAGTGATAAACTGGAGGAAGGTGGGGATGACGTCAAGTCATCATGGCCCTTACGACCAGGGCTACACACGTGCTACAATGGCATATACAAAGAGAAGCGACCTCGCGAGAGCAAGCGGACCTCATAAAGTATGTCGTAGTCCGGATTGGAGTCTGCAACTCGACTCCATGAAGTCGGAATCGCTAGTAATCGTAGATCAGAATGCTACGGTGAATACGTTCCCGGGCCTTGTACACACCGCCCGTCACACCATGGGAGTGGGTTGCAAAAGAAGTAGGTAGCTTAACCTTCGGGAGGGCGCTTACCACTTTGTGATTCATGACTGGGGTGAAGTCGTAACAAGGTAACCGTAGGGGAACCTGCGGTTGGATCACCTCCTTACCTTAAAGAACCTGCCTTTGTAGTGCTCACACAGATTGTCTGATGAAAAACAGCAGTAAAAACCTCTACAGGCTTGTAGCTCAGGTGGTTAGAGCGCACCCCTGATAAGGGTGAGGTCGGTGGTTCAAGTCCACTCAGGCCTACCAAATTTGCGAAGCAAATTTGAAGAGGTTGCAAACGATGGGGCTATAGCTCAGCTGGGAGAGCGCCTGCTTTGCACGCAGGAGGTCTGCGGTTCGATCCCGCATAGCTCCACCATCTTTACTGCAAACACAAGAAAACTTCAGAGTGAACCTGAAAAGGTGCACTGCGAAGTTTTGCTCTTTAAAAATCTGGATCAAGCTGAAAATTGAAACGACACACAGTTAATGTGTGTTCGAGTCTCTCAAATTTTCGCGACACGATGGTGAAGACATCTTCGGGTTGTGAGGTTAAGCGACTAAGCGTACACGGTGGATGCCCTGGCAGTCAGAGGCGATGAAGGACGTGCTAATCTGCGAAAAGCGTCGGTAAGGTGATATGAACCGTTATAACCGGCGATGTCCGAATGGGGAAACCCAGTGTGATTCGTCACACTATCGTTAACTGAATACATAGGTTAACGAGGCGAACCGGGGGAACTGAAACATCTAAGTACCCCGAGGAAAAGAAATCAACCGAGATTCCCCCAGTAGCGGCGAGCGAACGGGGAGCAGCCCAGAGTCTGAATCAGCTTGTGTGTTAGTGGAACGGTCTGGAAAGTCCGACGGTACAGGGTGATAGTCCCGTACACCAAAATGCACAGGTTGTGAACTCGAAGAGTAGGGCGGGACACGTGGTATCCTGTCTGAATATGGGGGGACCATCCTCCAAGGCTAAATACTCCTGACTGACCGATAGTGAACCAGTACCGTGAGGGAAAGGCGAAAAGAACCCCGGCGAGGGGAGTGAAAAAGAACCTGAAACCGTGTACGTACAAGCAGTGGGAGCACCTTCGGGTGTGACTGCGTACCTTTTGTATAATGGGTCAGCGACTTATATTCTGTAGCAAGGTTAACCGTATAGGGGAGCCGCAGGGAAACCGAGTCTTAACTGGGCGTTAAGTTGCAGGGTATAGACCCGAAACCCGGTGATCTAGCCATGGGCAGGTTGAAGGTTGGGTAACACTAACTGGAGGACCGAACCGACTAATGTTGAAAAATTAGCGGATGACTTGTGGCTGGGGGTGAAAGGCCAATCAAACCGGGAGATAGCTGGTTCTCCCCGAAAGCTATTTAGGTAGCGCCTCGTGAACTCATCTTCGGGGGTAGAGCACTGTTTCGGCTAGGGGGTCATCCCGACTTACCAACCCGATGCAAACTACGAATACCGAAGAATGTTATCACGGGAGACACACGGCGGGTGCTAACGTCCGTCGTGAAGAGGGAAACAACCCAGACCGCCAGCTAAGGTCCCAAAGTCATGGTTAAGTGGGAAACGATGTGGGAAGGCACAGACAGCCAGGATGTTGGCTTAGAAGCAGCCATCATTTAAAGAAAGCGTAATAGCTCACTGGTCGAGTCGGCCTGCGCGGAAGATGTAACGGGGCTAAACCATGCACCGAAGCTGCGGCAGCGACACTATGTGTTGTTGGGTAGGGGAGCGTTCTGTAAGCCTGCGAAGGTGGCCTGTGAGGGTTGCTGGAGGTATCAGAAGTGCGAATGCTGACATAAGTAACGATAAAGCGGGTGAAAAGCCCGCTCGCCGGAAGACCAAGGGTTCCTGTCCAACGTTAATCGGGGCAGGGTGAGTCGACCCCTAAGGCGAGGCCGAAAGGCGTAGTCGATGGGAAACAGGTTAATATTCCTGTACTTGGTGTTACTGCGAAGGGGGGACGGAGAAGGCTATGTTAGCCGGGCGACGGTTGTCCCGGTTTAAGCATGTAGGCGGAGGTTCCAGGTAAATCCGGTACCTTTTAACGCTGAGGTGTGATGACGAGGCACTACGGTGCTGAAGTAACAAATGCCCTGCTTCCAGGAAAAGCCTCTAAGCATCAGGTAACATTAAATCGTACCCCAAACCGACACAGGTGGTCAGGTAGAGAATACCAAGGCGCTTGAGAGAACTCGGGTGAAGGAACTAGGCAAAATGGTGCCGTAACTTCGGGAGAAGGCACGCTGGTGTGTAGGTGAAGTCCCTGCGGACGGAGCTGAGACCAGTCGAAGATACCAGCTGGCTGCAACTGTTTATTAAAAACACAGCACTGTGCAAACACGAAAGTGGACGTATACGGTGTGACGCCTGCCCGGTGCCGGAAGGTTAATTGATGGGGTTATCCGTAAGGAGAAGCTCTTGATCGAAGCCCCGGTAAACGGCGGCCGTAACTATAACGGTCCTAAGGTAGCGAAATTCCTTGTCGGGTAAGTTCCGACCTGCACGAATGGCGTAATGATGGCCAGGCTGTCTCCACCCGAGACTCAGTGAAATTGAACTCGCTGTGAAGATGCAGTGTACCCGCGGCAAGACGGAAAGACCCCGTGAACCTTTACTATAGCTTGACACTGAACATTGAGCCTTGATGTGTAGGATAGGTGGGAGGCTTTGAAGCGTGGACGCCAGTCTGCGTGGAGCCAACCTTGAAATACCACCCTTTAATGTTTGATGTTCTAACGTAGGCCCCTGACCGGGGTTGCGGACAGTGTCTGGTGGGTAGTTTGACTGGGGCGGTCTCCTCCCAAAGAGTAACGGAGGAGCACGAAGGTTAGCTAATCCTGGTCGGACATCAGGAGGTTAGTGCAATGGCATAAGCTAGCTTGACTGCGAGCGTGACGGCGCGAGCAGGTGCGAAAGCAGGTCATAGTGATCCGGTGGTTCTGAATGGAAGGGCCATCGCTCAACGGATAAAAGGTACTCCGGGGATAACAGGCTGATACCGCCCAAGAGTTCATATCGACGGCGGTGTTTGGCACCTCGATGTCGGCTCATCACATCCTGGGGCTGAAGTAGGTCCCAAGGGTATGGCTGTTCGCCATTTAAAGTGGTACGCGAGCTGGGTTTAGAACGTCGTGAGACAGTTCGGTCCCTATCTGCCGTGGGCGCTGGAGAATTGAGGGGGGCTGCTCCTAGTACGAGAGGACCGGAGTGGACGCATCACTGGTGTTCGGGTTGTCATGCCAATGGCACTGCCCGGTAGCTAAATGCGGAAGAGATAAGTGCTGAAAGCATCTAAGCACGAAACTTGCCCCGAGATGAGTTCTCCCTGAGACTTTAAGTCTCCTGAAGGAACGTTGAAGACGACGACGTTGATAGGCCGGGTGTGTAAGCGCAGCGATGCGTTGAGCTAACCGGTACTAATGAACCGTGAGGCTTAACCTTACAACGCCGAAGCTGTTTTGGCGATTTGAGAGAAGATTTTCAGCTCTGATACAGATTACTCGATGCGTCCGTGAGACGTGTTGATAAAACAGAATTTGCCTGGCGGCGATAGCGCGGTGGTCCCACCTGACCCCATGCCGAACTCAGAAGTGAAACGCCGTAGCGCCGATGGTAGTGTGGGGTCTCCCCATGTGAGAGTAGGGAACTGCCAGGCATCAAACAAGTAAAAAGCCCATCCTGCCGGATGGGCTTTTTGCGTTTCAGTGGTCCGGCAACCGTGCCGGCATGTCTCCCCGGTGGCGCTGCGCTTACCGGGGCTACGGATTCGCACCCGCCCTGCACGACCTGTAGCTGTAGCCCGGATCGGTACACCGCATCATTACCGGTAACGCCCCCAATATCACTGCCCCTGCAATCAGGCAAGCCTTCCCCCGCCAGATACGGTAAACTAACGCCGATTTTGCATCAGGAAGCCACTATGAACCACTCCCTCAAACCCTGGAATACCTTTGGCATTGAGCGCTCCGCCAGGACGATTGTACGCGCCGAAACTGAGCAGCAGTTATTAAGCGCCTGGCAAACTGCTGTCGCGGCAGGCGAACCCACGCTGATCCTTGGGGAAGGTAGTAATGTCCTGTTTCTGAACGACTATGCCGGTACGGTGATCCTCAACCGAATTATGGGGATCGAGGTGAGCGAAACGCCGGAAGCCTGGTGCTTGCACGTCGGCGCCGGCGAAAACTGGCATCAATTGGTGCAGTTCACGCTACAGCATGCGATGCCAGGTCTGGAAAATTTGGCATTGATCCCTGGCTGCGCAGGATCTTCGCCGATCCAGAATATTGGCGCCTACGGTGTCGAGCTCCAGCGGGTTTGCAACTATGTGGACTGCATTGAGCTGGAAACGGGTCGTAAGCAGCGTCTTTCAGCGGCGGAATGCCGTTTCGGCTACCGTGACAGTATCTTTAAACATGAATACCAGGATCGCTACGCCATCGTCGCGATTGGTTTAACGTTAGCGAAAGCATGGCAGCCTGTACTGAGTTACGGTGATTTAACGCGTCTTGATCCACAGACCGTCACCCCGCAGCAGGTATTCGATTCCGTTTGTCATATGCGAATGACTAAGTTGCCGGATCCCAAGATTAACGGCAATGCCGGAAGTTTCTTTAAGAATCCGATCGTCAGCGCTCAGGTTGCTGAAGCGCTGCTGGCGCAATTCCCCCAGGCGCCGCATTATCCGCAGGCAAACGGCACCGTCAAGCTGGCCGCGGGCTGGTTAATCGATCAATGTCAGCTCAAAGGGCAACGCATTGGCGGCGCGGCCGTCCATCGACAACAGGCCCTGGTACTCATTAATGAAGATCGAGCGACCAGCGAGGACGTGGTAAAACTAGCCCATTACGTTCGCCAGCAGGTGGGTAAGAAATTCGATGTATGGCTTCAGCCCGAGGTGCGCTTCATTGGAACGCATGGTGAAGTCAACGCAGAGGAGAGCATTGCGTGAAAGACCATACTATTCCCTTAACGTTGATTTCTATCCTGGCTGATGGCGAGTTCCACTCAGGTGAACAGCTTGGTGAGCAGTTAGGTATGAGCCGGGCGGCGATTAATAAGCATATCCAGACCTTACGCGACTGGGGCGTCGATGTGTTTACAGTGCCAGGCAAGGGTTACAGCCTGCCAGAGCCCATTCATCTGTTGGATGAGAAAAAGATTTCCCAACAGATTGAACATGGCCGAGTGACGGTTCTCCCCGTGATTGACTCCACTAACCAGTATTTACTGGACAGGCTTGATGAGCTGACATCCGGGGATGCCTGTGTGGCTGAATATCAGCAGGCAGGGCGAGGACGGCGAGGTAGAAAATGGTTCTCGCCCTTTGGCGCCAATCTTTATCTCTCGATGTACTGGCGCCTGGAGCAGGGACCGGCGGCGGCTATTGGACTCAGCCTGGTGATTGGTATCGTGATCGCTGAAGTTCTGCAGCAGCTCGGGGCCGATCAGGTTCGTGTGAAATGGCCAAACGATATTTACCTGCAAGATCGTAAACTGTCAGGGATCCTCGTGGAACTGACCGGGAAAACGGGTGATGCTGCACAAATCGTTAGTGGCGCGGGTATCAATCTTGTGATGCGTCGCGTGGAGTCTGACGTGGTCAATCAGGGGTGGATAAGCCTTCAGGAGGCGGGGGTTGTCATCGACCGCAACCTCCTCGCCGCGCGCCTGATTAAAGAGCTACGTCTGGGCCTGGAACTGTTCGAGCAGGAAGGGTTAGCGCCCTATCTGCCGCGCTGGGAGAAACTGGATAACTTTATTCATCGCCCGGTAAAACTCATTATCGGTGATAAAGAAATCTATGGAATTTCCCGGGGCATTGATGCGCAAGGCGCACTATTGCTGGAACAGGATGGGGTGATAAAAGCCTGGGTTGGCGGTGAAATATCATTGCGCAGCGCAGAATAAAAAAGGGAGCTTCGGCTCCCTTTGCTTTATTTACGTAAGCGTACTTGATTCACAGAATGATTGGCGCTTTTGGTCATGATCAGGCTGGCACGTTCGCGGGTTGGAAGGATGTTTTCTTTAAGATTCATTAAGTTAATCTCGTTCCATAGCGAGGTGGCAATATCCACCGCCTCTTCCTTCGACAGCTTAGCGTAATTGTGGAAGTAGGAGTCAGGATCGGTAAACGCCCCTTCTCGGAATTTGAGAAAACGGTTGATATACCAGCTTTTCAGTAATTCTTCCGGGGCATCGACATAAATAGAAAAATCGACAAAATCGGATACAAATACATGATGAGGATCGTGCGGATAATCCATTCCACTTTGCAGAACGTTGAGTCCCTCAAGAATTAAAATATCCGGCTGCGCGACGGTTTTATCGCCGTCGGGAATAACATCATAAATCAGATGGGAATAAACCGGCGCGGTTGCCTGCGGTACACCTGATTTAAGATCGGAGACAAACTTCACCAGTCGATGCATATCATAGGACTGCGGGAAGCCTTTCTTCTTCATTAATCCGCGTTCTTTCAATACTGAGTTAGGGTGCAAAAAACCGTCAGTAGTGATGAGTTCAACATGGCGGTGCTCCGGCCAACGGCTAAGCAAGGCCTGCAGTACACGCGCGGTGGTGCTTTTCCCCACCGCAACGCTGCCAGCGATGCTGATGATATAGGGAATGCGTTGACCGTTGGTGCCAAGAAATTGTTCGAGAACAGCCTGACGACGCAGGTTAGAACTGATATAGAAGTTGAGCAAACGCGACAGCGGCAAATAGATCTCGGCAACCTCTTCCAGAGAGAGATCTTCGTTGATGCCTTTTAACCGCGTGATTTCATCCTCGGTTAACGTCATCGGGACAGAATCACGAAGTGCAGCCCATTGGTGGCGGTTAAATTGTAGGTACGGTGTCATTAACGTCTGCTCTTTTTGGCTCATAAGCATGTTCTTACCATCGCCGTATACGTTGAAACGGCGATGCTTCACACGAGTTAATCAGGACAATGGGCAGGAGGGTAACACCAGATTGCCGGGAATAATAAGAAAAAAACTCATTGAATGCTGCTTTCTCGCGCCAGCATCACAAGAGAGGAATAAGTTTCTTATTCGTAGTAAACCAGCAGGATAGTGCTAACGGCCCGTTACCTTTCTGTCAGTCGTCCGCATACATCCTGGGCATCAGCGGGTGACTGGAACCGCTCCTGATGAGCTGGATTGCTGGCGAATATTTGCACTGCCCTGTTTGAAATTACACCGTTTTTTCGTGTAAGAGCACAAAATGTGAGCAAGAGAACGTTTTATGCAAATTTTTAGTTGCATGAACTCGCTCCTCTCCCTAGAATGCGCGCTACTTGATGCCGACTTAGCTCAGTAGGTAGAGCAACTGACTTGTAATCAGTAGGTCACCAGTTCGATTCCGGTAGTCGGCACCATAACAATTTGGGTGGGGTTCCCGAGCGGCCAAAGGGAGCAGACTGTAAATCTGCCGTCATCGACTTCGAAGGTTCGAATCCTTCCCCCACCACCACTTTCTGGCGACGCTTTGCGTAGCCGGAGTTGGTTGGGTAAACTAATCAGCTCAATACTAAAGAGAGCAGTCTCTTTAGTATTACAGAAAGAACTGGGTAGCCGAGTTTCAGGATGCGGGCATCGTATAATGGCTATTACCTCAGCCTTCCAAGCTGATGATGCGGGTTCGATTCCCGCTGCCCGCTCCAGACGTGCTGATATGGCTCAGTTGGTAGAGCGCACCCTTGGTAAGGGTGAGGTCCCCAGTTCGACTCTGGGTATCAGCACCACTTCTTTTCTCTCCTTCCCTGTTTCTCTTCTGTTATTTTCATTCAACAAGTCGGGCATGTTGCCTGGTTGATGTGGTGATATCACCGATTTATCCGTGTCTTAGAGGGACAATCGATGTCTAAAGAAAAGTTTGAACGTACAAAACCGCACGTTAACGTCGGTACTATCGGCCACGTTGACCATGGTAAAACAACGCTGACCGCTGCCATCACTACCGTTCTGGCTAAAACCTACGGTGGTTCTGCTCGTGCATTCGACCAGATCGATAACGCACCGGAAGAAAAAGCTCGTGGTATCACCATCAACACCTCTCACGTTGAATATGACACCCCGACTCGCCACTACGCGCACGTAGACTGCCCGGGCCACGCCGACTATGTTAAAAACATGATCACCGGTGCTGCGCAGATGGACGGCGCGATCCTGGTTGTTGCTGCGACTGACGGCCCGATGCCGCAGACTCGTGAGCACATCCTGCTGGGTCGTCAGGTAGGCGTTCCGTACATCATCGTGTTCCTGAACAAATGCGACATGGTTGATGACGAAGAGCTGCTGGAACTGGTTGAGATGGAAGTTCGTGAACTGCTGTCTCAGTACGATTTTCCGGGCGACGACACCCCGATCGTTCGTGGTTCTGCTCTGAAAGCGCTGGAAGGCGACGCAGAGTGGGAAGCGAAAATCATCGAACTGGCTGGCCACCTGGATACCTATATCCCGGAACCAGAGCGTGCGATTGACAAGCCGTTCCTGCTGCCGATCGAAGACGTATTCTCCATCTCCGGTCGTGGTACCGTTGTTACCGGTCGTGTAGAGCGCGGTATCATCAAAGTCGGTGAAGAAGTTGAAATCGTTGGTATCAAAGATACCGCGAAAACCACCTGTACTGGCGTTGAAATGTTCCGCAAACTGCTGGACGAAGGCCGTGCTGGTGAGAACGTTGGTGTTCTGCTGCGTGGTATCAAACGTGAAGAAATCGAACGTGGTCAGGTACTGGCTAAGCCGGGCAGCATCAAGCCGCACACCAAGTTCGAATCTGAAGTGTACATCCTGTCCAAAGACGAAGGCGGCCGTCATACTCCGTTCTTCAAAGGCTACCGTCCGCAGTTCTACTTCCGTACTACTGACGTGACTGGCACCATCGAACTGCCGGAAGGCGTAGAGATGGTTATGCCGGGCGACAACATCAAAATGGTTGTTACCCTGATCCACCCGATCGCGATGGACGATGGTCTGCGTTTCGCAATCCGTGAAGGCGGTCGTACCGTTGGCGCGGGCGTGGTTGCTAAAGTTCTCGGCTAATCGCTGATAACATTTGACGCAATGCGCAATAAAAGGGCATCATTTGATGCCCTTTTTGCACGCTTTCATACCAGAACCTGGCTCATCAGTGATTTTTTTTGTCATAATCATTGCTGAGACAGGCTCTGAAGAGGGCGTTTATACACCAAACCATTCGAGCGGTAGCGCGACGGCAAGTCAGCGTTCTCCTTTGCAATAGCAGGGAAGAGGCGCCAGAACCGCCAGCGTTGAAGCAGTTTGAACGCGTTCAGTGTATAATCCGAAACTTAATTTCGGTTTGGATCGCCTCGCCCCCGCGGGGTGAAATTGTTTGTAGAATACTTCTGACAGGTTGGTTTATGAGTGCGAATACCGAAGCTCAAGGGAGCGGGCGCGGCCTGGAAGCGATGAAGTGGATTATCGTTGCCGTGCTGCTGATCGTGGCGATCGTGGGCAACTTCCTTTATCGCGACATTATGCTGGCGGTGCGTGCGCTGGCCGTGGTTATTCTTATTGCTGCTGCCGGTGGCGTCGCGCTGTTGACGACGAAAGGTAAGGCGACCGTTGCTTTTGCTCGCGAAGCGCGAACTGAAGTGCGTAAAGTGATTTGGCCGACTCGCCAGGAAACGCTGCATACTACGCTGATTGTTGCTGCCGTGACTGCAGTAATGTCACTGATCCTGTGGGGACTGGATGGTATTCTGGTTCGCCTGGTCTCCTTTATCACTGGCCTGAGGTTCTGAGATGTCTGAAGCTCCTAAAAAGCGCTGGTACGTCGTTCAGGCGTTTTCCGGTTTTGAAGGTCGCGTAGCTACTTCGCTGCGTGAACATATCAAATTACACAACATGGAAGAGTTGTTTGGCGAAGTCATGGTTCCAACCGAAGAAGTGGTTGAAATCCGTGGCGGCCAGCGTCGCAAAAGCGAACGTAAATTCTTCCCAGGCTACGTTCTGGTTCAGATGGTCATGAACGACGCGAGCTGGCACCTGGTGCGCAGCGTACCGCGTGTGATGGGCTTCATCGGCGGTACTTCCGACCGTCCGGCGCCGATCAGCGACAAAGAAGTCGATGCCATCATGAACCGCCTGCAGCAGGTTGGCGATAAGCCGCGTCCGAAAACGCTGTTTGAGCCGGGCGAAATGGTTCGTGTCAACGATGGTCCGTTCGCTGACTTTAACGGCGTCGTTGAAGAAGTGGACTATGAGAAGTCCCGCCTGAAAGTTTCTGTTTCTATCTTCGGTCGTGCGACGCCGGTAGAACTGGACTTCGGTCAGGTTGAGAAGGCGTAAGCCGGCGATCAAAAAAGCAGCGATTTAATCGTTGCATAGGGCGCGAAATTGGCATACAATTTCGCGCCTTTTGTTTTTATGGGCCTGGCCCGTAAAACGATGTTTAATCACGGGGAGCTTCTCTGAAGCGTTAATACCCAATTTGAGGATTTAAGAATGGCTAAGAAAGTACAAGCCTACGTCAAGCTGCAGGTTGCAGCTGGTATGGCAAACCCGAGTCCGCCGGTTGGTCCAGCACTGGGTCAGCAGGGCGTTAACATCATGGAATTCTGCAAAGCGTTCAACGCAAAAACTGAATCCATGGAAAAAGGTCTGCCAATCCCGGTTGTTATCACCGTTTACGCTGACCGTTCTTTCACTTTCGTTACCAAAACCCCGCCGGCAGCAGTTCTGCTGAAAAAAGCGGCTGGTATCAAGTCCGGCTCTGGTAAGCCGAACAAAGATAAAGTGGGTAAAATTTCCCGCGCTCAGCTGCAGGAAATCGCGCAGACCAAAGCTGCCGACATGACTGGTGCCGACATTGAAGCGATGACTCGCTCCATCGAAGGTACTGCACGTTCCATGGGCCTGGTAGTGGAGGACTAAGAAATGGCTAAACTGACCAAGCGCATGTCCGTGATCCGTGACAAAGTTGATGCAACTAAACAGTATGACATCAACGAAGCCATCTCTCTGCTGAAAGAACTGGCTACTGCTAAGTTCGTTGAAAGCGTTGACGTTGCTGTAAACCTGGGCATCGATGCTCGTAAATCTGACCAGAACGTACGTGGTGCAACTGTACTGCCGCACGGTACTGGCCGTTCTGTTCGCGTTGCCGTATTTGCCCAGGGCGCAAACGCTGAAGCTGCTAAAGCTGCAGGCGCTGAGCTGGTAGGTATGGAAGATCTGGCTGACCAGATCAAGAAAGGCGAAATGAACTTTGATGTTGTTATTGCTTCCCCGGATGCAATGCGCGTTGTTGGCCAGCTGGGCCAGGTTCTGGGTCCGCGCGGCCTGATGCCAAACCCGAAAGTGGGTACCGTAACCCCTAACGTTGCTGAAGCGGTTAAGAACGCTAAAGCAGGTCAGGTTCGTTATCGTAACGACAAAAACGGCATCATCCACACCACCATCGGTAAAGTGGACTTTGACGCTGACAAACTGAAAGAAAACCTGGAAGCTCTGCTGGTTGCGCTGAAAAAAGCAAAACCGACTCAGGCGAAAGGCGTGTACATCAAGAAAGTTAGCATCTCCACCACCATGGGTGCAGGTGTTGCAGTAGATCAGGCTGGCCTGAACGCTTCTGCAAACTAATGCCTTTACGTGGGCGGTGATTTTGTCTACAATCTTACCCCCACGATTCTGTCAATAAGACAGACGCTATGCGAGTCATTTGAATTGCAGCAAGGCAGCAATCGAGTGAATCACCGGGAGTGTAGTTAACTACATGACCGGTGTGAACGAGAGCAGCTAACGCCGCTGCGGTTCGAAGGACGAAGTCATAGGAAGAATTTGTTCGTTGGAGCCTGGCCTATCCAGGCCTCCGTCGAAGACCGCAGGTGTTTCGCAAGAAACTTAATCCCCTGCGTAGACGGTGACAGAACGCTAAGATTATTTTTGGATACTCTGGCTTGTTTCTGCTCACCGTATTTAGACGCTCTTTTCGTTGAATTGAGTGAAGTGAGTTCCAGAGCATAAGCTCTGGCAAACATCCAGGAGCAAAGCTAATGGCTTTAAATCTTCAAGACAAACAAGCGATTGTTGCTGAAGTCAGCGAAGTAGCCAAAGGCGCGCTGTCTGCAGTAGTTGCGGATTCCCGTGGCGTAACTGTAGATAAAATGACTGAACTGCGTAAAGCAGGTCGTGAAGCTGGCGTATACATGCGTGTTGTTCGTAACACCCTGCTGCGCCGCGTCGTTGAAGGTACTCAGTTCGAGTGCCTGAAAGACACGTTTGTTGGTCCGACCCTGATTGCATACTCTATGGAACACCCGGGCGCTGCTGCTCGTCTGTTCAAAGAGTTCGCGAAAGCGAATGCAAAATTTGAGGTCAAAGCCGCTGCCTTTGAAGGTGAGCTGATCCCGGCGTCGCAGATCGACCGCCTGGCAACTCTGCCGACCTACGAAGAAGCAATTGCACGCCTGATGGCAACCATGAAAGAAGCTTCGGCTGGCAAACTGGTTCGTACTCTGGCTGCTGTACGCGATGCGAAAGAAGCTGCTTAATCGCAGTTATCTTTATAAAGCATTCGCTTACGTATAAACTTATTCTGATATTCAGGAACAATTTAAATGTCTATCACTAAAGATCAAATCATTGAAGCAGTATCCGCTATGTCCGTAATGGACGTTGTTGAGCTGATCTCTGCAATGGAAGAAAAATTCGGTGTTTCCGCTGCTGCTGCTGTAGCTGTAGCTGCTGGCCCGGTTGAAGCTGCTGAAGAAAAAACTGAATTCGACGTAATTCTGAAAGCTGCTGGCGCTAACAAAGTTGCTGTTATCAAAGCAGTACGTGGCGCAACTGGCCTGGGTCTGAAAGAAGCTAAAGACCTGGTAGAATCTGCTCCGGCTGCACTGAAAGAAGGCATCAGCAAAGACGACGCTGAAGCTCTGAAAAAATCTCTGGAAGAAGCTGGCGCTGAAGTTGAAGTTAAATAAGCCAACCCTTCCGGTTGCAGCCTGAGAAATCAGGCTGAGGCTGGTGACTTTTTAGTCACCAGCCTTTTTGCGCTGTAAGGCGCCAGTAGCATTTCACACTGTTTGACTGCTGGTTTGCCTGACAATGCTTGTTTCTATCGACGACTTAATATACTGCGACAGGTTAGGGTTCCTGGGCTGTGTAAATCGCAACGAAATGGTTTAAGCGTGATAGCAACAGGTATTGCGGAAAGTGTTCCATTTTCCGGTCAACAAAATAGTGTTGCATAAAAAACTGCCTTACTTAGGCAGACGGGTCGACTTGTCAGCGAGCTGAGGAACCCTATGGTTTACTCCTATACCGAGAAAAAACGTATTCGTAAGGATTTTGGTAAACGTCCACAAGTTCTGGACATACCTTATCTCCTTTCTATCCAGCTTGATTCGTTCCAGAAGTTTATCGAGCAAGATCCTGAAGGGCAGTATGGTCTGGAAGCAGCCTTCCGTTCCGTATTCCCGATTCAGAGCTACAGCGGTAATTCAGAGCTGCAATACGTCAGCTACCGTCTGGGCGAACCTGTTTTTGATGTTAAAGAATGTCAGATCCGTGGCGTGACTTATTCTGCACCGCTGCGCGTAAAACTGCGTCTGGTGATCTACGAGCGCGAAGCGCCGGAAGGCACCGTTAAAGACATCAAAGAACAAGAAGTCTACATGGGCGAAATCCCGCTCATGACCGACAACGGTACCTTTGTTATCAACGGTACCGAGCGTGTTATCGTTTCTCAGCTGCACCGTAGCCCGGGCGTCTTCTTTGACAGTGACAAAGGTAAGACCCACTCCTCCGGTAAGGTCCTGTATAACGCACGTATCATCCCTTACCGCGGTTCCTGGCTGGACTTCGAATTCGACCCGAAAGACAACCTGTTCGTTCGTATCGACCGTCGTCGTAAACTGCCGGCAACCATCATTCTGCGCGCGCTGAATTACACCACTGAGCAGATCCTTGACCTGTTCTTCGAGAAAGTGGTCTTTGAAATTCGCGACAACAAGCTGCAGATGGAGCTGGTACCGGAGCGTCTGCGCGGTGAAACCGCCTCCTTCGATATCGAAGCCAACGGTAAAGTGTACGTTGAGAAAGGCCGTCGTATTACTGCGCGCCACATTCGCCAACTGGAAAAAGACGATATCAAACATATCGAAGTTCCGGTTGAGTACATCGCGGGTAAAGTTGCTTCTAAAGACTACATCGACGAAGCGACCGGCGAACTGATCTGCCCGGCGAACATGGAGCTGAGCCTGGATCTGCTGGCTAAACTGAGCCAGTCCGGCCACAAGCGTATCGAAACGCTGTTCACCAACGATCTGGACCACGGTCCGTACATTTCTGAAACGGTACGCGTCGACCCGACCAACGATCGTCTGAGCGCGCTGGTAGAAATCTACCGCATGATGCGCCCTGGTGAGCCGCCGACTCGCGAAGCGGCTGAAAGCCTGTTTGAGAACCTGTTCTTCTCCGAAGACCGCTACGATCTGTCCGCGGTTGGTCGTATGAAGTTCAATCGTTCTCTGCTGCGCGACGAAATCGAAGGTTCCGGTATCCTGAGCAAAGACGACATCATCGAAGTGATGAAGAAGCTCATCGATATCCGTAACGGTAAAGGCGAAGTCGATGATATCGACCACCTCGGCAACCGTCGTATCCGTTCCGTTGGCGAAATGGCGGAAAACCAGTTCCGCGTTGGCCTGGTACGTGTAGAGCGTGCGGTTAAAGAGCGTCTGTCTCTGGGCGATCTGGATACCCTGATGCCTCAGGATATGATCAACGCCAAGCCGATTTCCGCAGCAGTGAAAGAGTTCTTTGGTTCCAGCCAGCTGTCCCAGTTTATGGACCAGAACAACCCGCTGTCTGAGATTACGCACAAACGTCGTATCTCCGCACTCGGCCCAGGCGGTCTGACCCGTGAACGCGCAGGCTTCGAAGTTCGAGACGTACACCCGACGCACTACGGTCGCGTATGTCCAATCGAAACGCCTGAAGGTCCGAACATCGGTCTGATCAACTCCCTGTCCGTGTACGCACAGACTAACGAATACGGTTTCCTTGAGACCCCGTATCGTAAAGTGACCGACGGTGTGGTTACCGATGAAATTCACTACCTGTCTGCTATCGAAGAAGGCAACTACGTTATTGCTCAGGCGAACTCCAACCTGGATGAAAACGGCCACTTCGTAGAAGACCTGGTTACCTGCCGTAGCAAAGGCGAATCCAGCTTGTTCAGCCGCGACCAGGTTGACTACATGGACGTATCCACCCAGCAGGTGGTATCCGTCGGTGCGTCCCTGATCCCGTTCCTGGAGCACGATGACGCCAACCGTGCATTGATGGGTGCGAACATGCAACGTCAGGCGGTTCCGACTCTGCGCGCTGATAAGCCGCTGGTTGGTACCGGTATGGAACGTGCTGTTGCCGTTGACTCCGGTGTTACTGCGGTGGCTAAACGTGGCGGTACCGTTCAGTACGTGGATGCTTCCCGTATCGTTATCAAAGTTAACGAAGACGAGATGTACCCGGGCGAAGCAGGTATCGACATCTATAACCTGACCAAGTACACCCGTTCTAACCAGAACACCTGCATCAACCAGATGCCTTGCGTGTCCCTGGGCGAACCCATTGAGCGCGGCGACGTGCTGGCCGACGGCCCGTCCACCGACCTTGGTGAACTGGCGCTGGGTCAGAACATGCGCGTAGCGTTCATGCCGTGGAACGGCTACAACTTCGAAGACTCCATCCTCGTCTCCGAGCGTGTTGTTCAGGAAGACCGTTTCACCACCATCCACATTCAGGAACTGGCGTGCGTGTCCCGTGACACCAAGCTGGGGCCGGAAGAGATCACCGCTGACATCCCGAACGTGGGTGAAGCTGCGCTCTCTAAACTGGATGAGTCCGGTATCGTTTATATCGGCGCGGAAGTGACCGGCGGCGACATTCTGGTTGGTAAGGTAACGCCGAAAGGTGAAACCCAGCTGACGCCGGAAGAGAAACTGCTGCGTGCGATCTTCGGTGAGAAAGCGTCTGACGTTAAAGACTCTTCTCTGCGCGTACCGAACGGTGTCTCTGGTACCGTTATCGACGTTCAGGTCTTTACCCGTGATGGCGTAGAAAAAGACAAACGTGCGCTGGAAATCGAAGAGATGCAGCTGAAGCAGGCGAAGAAAGACCTGTCTGAAGAACTGCAGATCCTCGAAGCCGGTCTGTTCAGTCGTATCTACGCGGTGCTGGTCTCCGGTGGCGTTGAAGCTGAGAAGCTCGACAAACTGCCGCGCGATCGCTGGCTGGAACTGGGCCTGACCGACGAAGAGAAACAGAATCAGCTGGAGCAACTGGCTGAGCAGTATGACGAACTGAAACACGAGTTCGAGAAAAAACTCGAAGCGAAACGCCGTAAAATCACCCAAGGCGACGATCTGGCACCGGGTGTGCTGAAGATTGTTAAGGTATACCTGGCCGTTAAACGCCGTATCCAGCCTGGTGATAAGATGGCAGGCCGTCACGGTAACAAGGGTGTTATCTCTAAGATCAACCCGATCGAAGATATGCCGCACGATGCTAACGGTACGCCGGTAGATATCGTACTGAACCCGCTGGGCGTACCGTCTCGTATGAACATCGGTCAGATCCTGGAAACTCACCTGGGTATGGCTGCGAAAGGCATCGGCGATAAGATCAACGCCATGCTGAAACAGCAGCAAGAAGTCGCGAAACTGCGCGAATTCATCCAGCGTGCTTACGATCTGGGCGCTGACGTTCGCCAGAAAGTTGACCTGAATACCTTCAGCGATGAAGAAGTTCTGCGTCTGGCTGAAAACCTGCGTAAAGGCATGCCGATCGCAACGCCGGTATTCGACGGTGCGAAAGAAGCTGAAATCAAAGAGCTGCTGCAGCTGGGCGACCTGCCGACTTCCGGTCAGATCACCCTGTTTGACGGCCGCACCGGTGAACAGTTCGAACGTCCGGTAACCGTGGGTTACATGTACATGCTGAAACTGAACCACCTGGTCGACGACAAAATGCACGCTCGTTCCACCGGTTCCTACAGCCTGGTTACTCAGCAGCCGCTGGGTGGTAAGGCGCAGTTCGGTGGTCAGCGCTTCGGTGAGATGGAAGTGTGGGCGCTGGAAGCTTATGGCGCGGCCTACACCCTGCAGGAAATGCTCACCGTTAAGTCTGATGACGTGAACGGTCGTACCAAGATGTATAAAAACATCGTGGACGGCAACCACCAGATGGAACCGGGCATGCCGGAGTCCTTCAACGTACTGTTGAAAGAAATCCGCTCGCTGGGCATCAACATCGAACTGGAAGACGAGTAACTCTCGCTCAAACAGGTCACTGGTGCCGGGATAAAACCCGGCGCCAGATTGTGCTAACTCCGACGGGAGCAAATCCGTGAAAGACTTATTAAAGTTTCTGAAAGCGCAAACTAAAACCGAAGAGTTTGATGCGATCAAAATTGCTCTGGCATCGCCAGACATGATCCGTTCATGGTCTTTCGGTGAAGTTAAAAAGCCGGAAACCATTAACTACCGTACGTTCAAGCCTGAGCGTGACGGTCTGTTCTGTGCTCGTATTTTCGGGCCAGTAAAAGACTATGAGTGCCTGTGCGGTAAGTACAAGCGCCTGAAACACCGCGGTGTGATCTGTGAGAAGTGCGGCGTTGAAGTGACCCAGACTAAAGTGCGTCGTGAGCGCATGGGCCACATCGAGCTGGCATGCCCGACGGCGCACATCTGGTTCCTGAAATCGCTGCCGTCCCGTATCGGCCTGCTGCTGGATATGCCGCTGCGCGATATCGAACGTGTACTGTACTTCGAATCCTACGTGGTTATCGAAGGTGGCATGACCAACCTCGAACGCAACCAGATTCTGACTGAAGAGCAGTACCTGGATGCGCTGGAAGAGTTCGGTGACGAATTCGACGCGAAAATGGGTGCGGAAGCGATCCAGGCGCTGCTGCGCAATATGGATCTGGAGCAGGAATGCGAACAGCTGCGTGAAGAGCTGAACGAAACCAACTCCGAAACCAAGCGTAAAAAGCTGACCAAGCGCATTAAACTGCTGGAAGCGTTCGTTCAGTCTGGCAACAAGCCGGAATGGATGATCCTGACCGTTCTGCCGGTTCTGCCGCCAGATCTGCGTCCGCTGGTTCCGCTCGATGGCGGCCGTTTTGCGACTTCTGACCTGAACGATCTGTATCGTCGCGTCATTAACCGTAACAACCGTCTGAAACGTCTGCTGGATCTGGCTGCGCCGGACATCATCGTACGCAACGAAAAACGTATGCTGCAGGAAGCGGTTGACGCCCTGCTGGATAACGGCCGTCGCGGTCGTGCGATCACCGGTTCTAACAAACGTCCTCTGAAATCTTTGGCCGATATGATCAAAGGTAAACAGGGTCGTTTCCGTCAGAACCTGCTCGGTAAGCGTGTTGACTACTCCGGTCGTTCTGTTATCACCGTAGGTCCATACCTGCGTCTGCATCAGTGCGGTCTGCCGAAGAAAATGGCGCTGGAGCTGTTCAAACCGTTCATTTACGGCAAGCTGGAACTGCGTGGCCTGGCCACCACCATCAAAGCCGCTAAGAAAATGGTTGAGCGCGAAGAAGCCGTTGTTTGGGATATCCTGGACGAAGTTATCCGCGAACACCCGGTACTGCTGAACCGTGCGCCAACGCTGCACCGTTTAGGTATCCAGGCATTCGAACCGGTTCTGATCGAAGGTAAAGCTATTCAGCTGCACCCGCTGGTTTGTGCGGCCTATAACGCCGACTTCGATGGCGACCAGATGGCTGTTCACGTACCGCTGACGCTGGAAGCCCAGCTGGAAGCGCGTGCGCTGATGATGTCTACCAACAACATCCTGTCCCCGGCGAACGGCGAACCAATCATCGTTCCGTCTCAGGACGTTGTACTGGGTCTGTACTACATGACCCGTGACTGTGTTAACGCCAAAGGCGAAGGCATGGTGCTGACTGGCCCGAAAGAAGCGGAGCGTATTTATCGCGCCGGTCTGGCCTCTCTGCATGCGCGCGTTAAAGTGCGTATCACTGAATACGAAAAAGACGAGAATGGTGAATTCGTCGCGAAGACTAGCCTGAAAGACACGACCGTTGGCCGTGCCATTCTGTGGATGATCGTACCGAAAGGTCTGCCGTTCTCTATCGTGAACCAGGCGCTCGGTAAGAAAGCGATCTCCAAGATGCTGAACACCTGTTACCGTATTCTGGGCCTGAAACCGACCGTTATTTTTGCGGACCAGACGATGTACACCGGCTTTGCTTATGCAGCGCGTTCAGGTGCATCCGTTGGTATCGATGACATGGTCATCCCGGAGAAAAAATACGAAATCATCAGCGAAGCGGAAGCGGAAGTTGCTGAGATTCAGGAACAGTTCCAGTCTGGTCTGGTCACCGCGGGCGAGCGCTACAACAAAGTTATCGATATCTGGGCTGCGGCGAACGATCGTGTATCCAAAGCGATGATGGATAACCTGCAAACCGAAACCGTGATTAACCGTGACGGTCAGGAAGAGCAGCAGGTTTCCTTCAACAGCATCTACATGATGGCCGACTCCGGTGCGCGTGGTTCTGCGGCACAGATTCGTCAGCTGGCTGGTATGCGTGGTCTGATGGCGAAGCCGGATGGCTCGATCATCGAAACGCCGATCACCGCGAACTTCCGTGAAGGTCTGAACGTACTCCAGTACTTCATCTCCACCCACGGTGCGCGTAAAGGTCTGGCGGATACCGCACTGAAGACAGCGAACTCCGGTTACCTGACTCGTCGTCTGGTTGACGTTGCCCAGGACCTGGTCGTCACTGAAGACGACTGCGGCACCCTGGAAGGCATCACCATGACGCCGGTTATCGAAGGTGGCGACGTTAAAGAGCCGCTGCGCGATCGCGTACTGGGTCGTGTGACTGCTGAAGACGTTCTGAAGCCGGGTACCGCGGACATTCTGGTTCCACGCAACACGCTGCTGCATGAGCACTGGTGTGACCTGCTGGAAGAGAACTCCGTTGACTCCGTCAAAGTTCGTTCCGTTGTATCCTGTGACACCGACTTTGGTGTATGTGCGCACTGCTATGGTCGTGACCTGGCGCGTGGCCACCTCATCAACAAAGGTGAGGCTATCGGCGTTATCGCGGCACAGTCCATCGGTGAGCCGGGTACACAGCTGACGATGCGTACGTTCCACATCGGTGGTGCGGCATCTCGTGCGGCTGCTGAATCCAGCATCCAGGTGAAAAACAAAGGTAGCATCCGTCTGAGCAACGCGAAGTCGGTTGTGAACTCCAGCGGTAAACTGGTTATCACCTCGCGTAACACCGAGCTGAAACTGATCGACGAATTCGGTCGTACCAAAGAAAGCTATAAAGTGCCTTACGGCTCCGTTATGGCGAAAGGCGATGGCGAACAGGTTGCCGGCGGTGAAACCGTTGCAAACTGGGATCCGCATACCATGCCGGTTATCACCGAAGTGAGTGGTTTCGTCCGCTTCACTGACATGATCGACGGCCAGACCATTACTCGTCAGACCGACGAACTGACCGGTCTGTCTTCGCTGGTGGTTCTGGATTCCGCAGAACGTACCTCCGGTGGTAAAGATCTGCGTCCGGCGCTGAAAATTGTTGATGCTCAGGGCAACGACGTTCTGATCCCAGGCACCGATATGCCTGCTCAGTACTTCCTGCCGGGTAAAGCGATTGTTCAGCTGGAAGATGGCGTACAGATCAGCTCTGGTGACACCCTGGCGCGTGTTCCGCAGGAATCCGGCGGTACCAAGGACATCACCGGTGGTCTGCCGCGCGTTGCGGATCTGTTCGAAGCACGTCGTCCGAAAGAGCCGGCAATCCTGGCTGAAATCAGCGGTATCATTTCCTTCGGTAAAGAAACCAAAGGGAAACGTCGTCTGGTTATCACCCCGGTAGACGGTAGCGAACCGTACGAAGAGATGATTCCGAAATGGCGTCAGCTGAACGTGTTCGAAGGTGAACGTGTAGAACGTGGTGACGTGGTTTCCGACGGTCCGGAAGCACCGCACGACATTCTGCGTCTTCGTGGCGTGCACGCGGTAACGCGTTACATCACCAACGAAGTGCAGGACGTTTACCGTCTGCAAGGCGTTAAGATTAACGATAAGCACATTGAAGTTATCGTTCGTCAGATGCTGCGTAAAGCGACCATCGAAAGTGCTGGTAGCTCCGACTTCCTCGAAGGCGAGCAGGTTGAATACTCCCGCGTTAAGATCGCTAACCGCGAGCTTGAAGCGAATGGCAAAGTGGCGGCAACCTATTCCCGCGACCTGCTGGGTATCACCAAAGCGTCTCTGGCAACCGAGTCCTTCATCTCCGCGGCCTCGTTCCAGGAGACCACTCGCGTGCTGACCGAAGCAGCCGTTGCGGGCAAACGCGACGAACTGCGCGGTCTGAAAGAGAACGTCATCGTGGGTCGTCTGATCCCGGCGGGTACCGGTTATGCGTACCACCAGGATCGTATGCGCCGTCGCGCAGCGGGCGAACAGCCAGCTGCTCCGCAGGTGAGCGTAGAAGAAGCGTCTGCCAACCTGGCAGAACTGC
The DNA here is from genome assembly GCF_003790505.1 of Klebsiella sp. P1CD1. Lineage (NCBI taxonomy): Bacteria > Pseudomonadati > Pseudomonadota > Gammaproteobacteria > Enterobacterales > Enterobacteriaceae > Klebsiella > Klebsiella sp. P1CD1. Next base: position 5,422,311 of record NZ_CP033631.1, on the reverse strand, counting down.
TGAACGCAGGCCTGGGCGGTTCTGACAACGATTAATCGTTGATGCACTGCTAAAAAGCCGGTCAGGTTTCCTGACCGGCTTTTTTATTGTTTGTTCGCCGCCTCACCCTCTTCTTTAATTACATTTACGACATATTAACGCCGCATATTTTTAGCAATTAATTCATATAAAATATCCATCCCCCGTTCACTGGAAAAACCTTTGTTTATATATGGGTAAAAGTTCTACTCATATCAAAAAATAATCAATCCAAAGGCGATATATTCAAAATACCTAATGAATCATGGGATTACTTCTGCTGCTTTATCTTCGAAGCTACGGCTCTGGAGAGGGATCGCCGCATCTCATGCTTCTCCCGATAAGACGCAGAAATAATACCGGCAGGCAGGTGTTGGTCATTTCTTTTGGTCTGAGTGGACAGGCTCTGGGGGCTGCATGGAATTTGCGATACAACTCATTATTATCTTAATTTGTCTGTTTTATGGTGCCCGAAAAGGCGGTATTGCGCTGGGCCTGTTGGGCGGCATCGGTTTGGTTATCCTTGTTTTTGTGTTCCATCTTCAGCCGGGTAAACCACCGGTTGATGTAATGCTGGTGATCATTGCCGTCGTGGCCGCCTCGGCCACGCTACAGGCGTCCGGCGGGCTGGATGTCATGTTACAGATTGCCGAGAAGCTGCTGCGGCGCAACCCGAAATATGTCTCGATCGTCGCGCCTTTCGTCACCTGCACGCTGACCATTCTCTGTGGTACCGGACACGTGGTGTACACGATCCTGCCGATTATCTACGATGTCGCCATTAAGAATAACATTCGTCCGGAGCGTCCAATGGCGGCCAGCTCCATAGGCGCCCAGATGGGGATCATCGCCAGCCCGGTCTCGGTAGCAGTGGTGTCGCTGGTGGCGATGCTGGGGAATTTTACCTTTAACGGTAAACACCTGGAATTTCTCGACCTGCTGGCGATAACCATTCCGTCCACGCTGTTGGGGATCCTGGCGATTGGTATCTTCAGCTGGTTCCGTGGCAAAGATCTGGATAAAGACGAAGCCTTCCAGGCGTTTATTGCGGTACCGGAAAATCGCCATTATGTCTATGGCGATACGGCGACACTGCTGGATAAAAAGCTGCCGACCAGCAACTGGATTGCGATGTGGATCTTTCTGGCCTCCATCGCCGTGGTGGCCCTGCTCGGCGCGTTTTCCGAACTGCGTCCGGCCTTCGACGGTAAGCCGCTGTCGATGGTGCTGGTGATCCAGATGTTCATGCTGCTCTCCGGGGCATTAATCATCATCATTACCAAAACCAACCCGGCGTCGATTTCTAAAAATGAGGTTTTCCGTTCGGGGATGATCGCTATCGTCGCGGTATACGGCATCGCGTGGATGGCGGAGACTATGTTCGGCGCGCATATGACCGAGATTAAAGGTGTGCTCGGGGAGATGGTGAAGGAGTACCCGTGGGCTTACGCCATCGTACTGCTGCTGGTTTCGAAGTTTGTGAACTCTCAGGCGGCAGCGCTGGCGGCGATTGTTCCGGTGGCGCTGGCCATCGGCGTCGACCCGGCCTATATCGTGGCTTCCGCGCCGGCCTGCTATGGCTACTATATTCTGCCGACCTACCCAAGCGATCTGGCGGCGATCCAGTTCGACCGCTCAGGGACCACCCATATCGGCCGCTTTGTCATTAACCATAGCTTCATCCTGCCCGGGCTCATCGGCGTCGGTGTCTCCTGCGTGTTTGGCTGGGTATTCGCCGCGATGTATGGTTTTCTTTGAGAGGGGACGGGCGCCGGCAGCGGCGCCCGTTAAATCCGCGAGATTACTGCGCGAGCGGCAGACGACGATAGAGTTCAATCATATCGGTCGCCAGATCCTGAATGACCATGGCGTTCATCAGGTGGTCCTGAGAGTGAACGGTGATCAGGTTGACCGGCAGCTTACCGGTGCCTTCATCCAGGCCGATGAGCTGGGTCTGGATTTTATGCGCATGTTTGACGAACTCATGGGACTCGGCCATGGCCTGCTCGGCTGCCGCAAAGTCACCTTTCCGTGCTAACTGGAGAGCAGTGAGCGCCGCGCTACGTGCGGAACCGGCATTAACCAACAGCTCCATGATGATCGTTTCTAAATCTTCCATCGATTACTCCAGCATCTTCAGGGCTTTATCCAGAACGGCATCGCCTTTCATCATGCCGTAGTCCATCATATCGATCACCGCGACTTTCTTGCCGAATGGATCGGCCAGCGCCTGCAGTTTCGCCTGCTCATATTTCACCTGCGGGCCGAGTAAAATAATGTCGGCGGCGGCCAGGTTATCTTTAAACTCGGCGACCGGGACGGCCTTGATAGAAACCTCAACACCTTTTTTCTGCGCGGCATCTTGCATACGCTGAACCAGCATGCTGGTGGACATACCGGCGGCACAGCACAAAACGATATTCTTCATAGTCAGTGGCCCTTGTGTTCCGTGATGTCTTATCTTTATCGCGGCCCTGGCGATGCGACAACCGCTTTACCGTGATTGTGTGTAAGTCATCACACAAAAATTGAAACCGGTTTCATTTTTGCCGATAAAAATAAAAAAGCCCACCGAAGTGGACGGCAGCGTCCTGTTGTCTCACGCGCGGAGGATGCGGTTTTTACCTTGTTGCTTGGCTTTATAAAGTGCCTCATCGACGCTCACCACCAGCTTATCCAGCGGCTCCATATTCCATTCCCCCAGTCCGGCGCTAAAGGTGACCGTCAGGCCATCTTCGCGCCAGGTACGCCGTTCGACGTTGACCCGCCATGTTTCCAGTAGCGTTCGGGCGTTATCGATGTGTTCGGCAGGAAAGACCACCGCGAACTCTTCACCGCCGTAGCGATAAAGGGAAATCTCCAGCGGCTGGAGGACCTGCAGCCCCTCGCGGGCGACGTTGCGCAGGACGATATCGCCGTTGAGGTGTCCCCAGGTGTCGTTGATCGATTTGAAGTTATCGATATCGACCAGGGCAAGGGCGAAAGGTTGGTGATCGTTCATCAGCGCGGCGATATCGCTGTCGAAGGCGCGGCGGTTTTTGCAGCCAGTGAGGGCGTCGATGGTGGCCTGGCGAACGTAGGTCAGTTCACGCTGTTTGTTGGTTTCAATGGCTTTACTCAGCATTGCCTCAAGGCGCGGAGCGCGTTTGACGTCGCCGGTTTTAATCGCATTGATGATATTCATCAGCACGGTACGGGAAGCATGACGCAGATAAAGGCCGAACAAGAGGATGATAATCGCCGCGAGTGAGAAACCGCCGATCACTAAGTTTGTCTCATGGCGCGTCAGATTGATCAGGGTGGCGTTATCGACACGGTAAATCACGAACCAGTCGGGATTGGTAAAGGAGTAGTAGTAATACCAGGTATCGCTCCTGACATCGTAAAGCTGCCCCTCTCCGCTGGTCATTTTATCCATCAGTTCGTCGCTGACGAAGGGTTTAAACAGCGCGCCCGGGTCGGAGTGCAGGACAACTTTGCCATCCCGCTGCACCACAAAAAATTCCCCCTGTACGGGGGCGACCATCTGCCGTAGCGCGAACCCCATGGAGGTGAGATCTAGATGAAAAGCCAGGCTGCCCTTGAGTTTACCCTCCGGAGTAATGATGGGTTTGAAAATGGTAATCGTCGGATGGTGGGTGAAAAAGTCCATATACGGGCTGGTGTAGTGGCTGAAGGTGCTGGCTTCTGCCTGTTTGATAAACCAGGGCCGCGTTTTGGGGTCGAAAGCCAGGCTGTCTTCATTTTTCAGTACTTCCGGGGCGCGCAGATAGTGGCCCTCGGTATCCGCCAGCGAGATGGATGAGACGCTTGGCATCATGTTCTGTAACTGCATTAGCGTGGTTAACCCTTTCTCCGGATCAACGTTCACCGCGCGGTTCAGTTCGTCATTACGGGCAAAGAAGGTGGCCGCGCGGCCGAGGATAAAATCATTTTCCCGCAGCAGCGTTTCCGTATAGTTGATGGCCAGGTTGTGGGTAAAGTTGCGGTTAATATCGTGATAATCTTCGAGAAAATCTTTCCGCTGTGCCAGGGTGACAAAAGTAGCAATCAGCATGAAACTGAGCAAAATGCCGGCAAACCCCACGACGATTGGTGTCGTAAAAGAGAGTTTTCTGTTGTGTAGCGCCATGAATCGTTAATCGTCCCGGATGTATAAACCAAGGGTCCGAACGCAGCTTGTGTCAGCGAGCCTGCCGATCGAATCAGTTAACTATTGCTCAATTATAACTCTGAGGCCTTCATCTATCGTGATTTATATTCGTCGATAATGAACCGGCCCTCGCGCAGCGCGGAGAGGCAGGGCGAAAATGAGGAAGAAAACGTTCGCCCTGGTCAGCGTCCGCTGCTGACCCGGGCAGAATAGAAAAACGGCGGCAATCGGGCGACTCCCCATTTTTCATCTCTCGTGCAGGCACGCAAAATAATCAGCGGCTTGCAACATACTTCATGATGATTGCGAGGCGCGTCCCAGCCAGCTGTCCCAGTCTTTCCATACCGGCTGCAGGCCACGGGCGGCTAGCGCGCTGGCGACCTCTTCAGGGCGGCGATCGTCATGTGGGGCAAATTGCTCGAGCTCCGGATGATCGTCGGCGTAGCCGCCGGGCTGCGTTTTAGAGAAGGCGCTGACGTTATTGATCGCCAGCGGGATCACCCGGTCGCGGAACCAGGGTGATTCACGGGTTGAAAGCGACAGCTCAACCTCCGGCGCCAGCAGGCGGAAGGCGCAAATGGTCTGCACCAGCTGGCGCTCATCCATCAGCGAAGCTGGTTCAATACCGCCGGCGCAGGGACGCAGGCGCGGGAAGGAGACCGAGTAGCGGCTGCGCCAGTAGCGCTGCTGCAGCCACAGCAGGTGCTCGGCGACCATAAAGCAGTCCACCCGCCAGCTGTCGGAAAGACCAATCAATGCACCGAGGCCGATCTTATCGATCCCCGCCTCGCCCAGGCGATCCGGTGTATCCAGCCGCCAGAAGAAATCCTGTTTTTTCCCTTTCAGATGGTGCTGGGCATACATGCTTTCATGGTAGGTCTCCTGATAGACCATTACCCCGTCGAGCCCCAGCGTTTTCAGCTCGGCATACTCTTCGGTCGCCAGCGGCTGCACCTCCATATGCAGCGAGGCAAACTGGCTGCGGATAGCCGGCAGGTGCTGGCGGAAATAATCCATTCCCACCTTGCCCTGATGCTCGCCGGTCACCAGCAGCAGATGCTCAAAGCCCAGGTCGCGGATCGCGGCGCACTCGCGGGCAATCTCGGCGGCATCCAGCGTCTTGCGCTTAATGCGATTGCTCATTGAGAAGCCGCAGTAGGTGCAGTCATTGGCGCACAGGTTGGAGAGATACAGTGGTACGTAAAAGCTGACGGTATTGCCGAAGCGCTGCCGGGTGAGCCGCTGCGCACGCTGGGCCAGCGGTTCAAGATAGTTGGCCGCCGCCGGTGAAAGCAGGGCCATCATGTCGTCACGGGTGAGCTGTTTGGCCGCCAGCGCCCGTTCGACGTCGGCGGCGGTTTTGCTGTTGATGCGCAGGCGGATGTCGTCCCACTCCAGCTCCCGCCAGCGATCGCTGAAGGTTTTCATGCCAGCGCCTCCAGGAATCCGGTCAGCGGGCTGGTGGCCTGCGCCTGCGTACTGCGTGCCCCCGGTCCGGCCTGACGCGCCAGTAATCCGGCATCGACTGCCATACGGAAGGCGCGGGCCATGGTCACGGGGTCGTCGGCGACGGCAATGGCGGTATTGACCAGCACCGCATCTGCGCCCATCTCCAGCGCCTGCGCCGCATGGCTCGGCACGCCGATCCCGGCATCAACCACCACCGGTACCGTCGCCTGTTCGATAATAATCTCCAGCATAGCCCTGGTTTCCAGCCCCTGATTGGAGCCGATCGGCGCACCCAGCGGCATCACCGCCGCGCAGCCAGCCTCTTCCAGCCGTTTACACAGCACCGGATCGGCGCCACAGTAGGGCAGGACGACGAACCCTTCGCGCACCAGCAGCTCCGCCGCCTTCAGGGTTTCAATCGGGTCAGGCAGCAGCCAGCGGGCATCCGGGTGGATCTCCAGCTTCAGCCAGTGGGTGCCCAGGGCTTCCCGCGCCAGGCGGGCGGCAAACACCGCCTCTTCCGCCGTCTTGGCGCCTGAGGTATTCGGCAGCAGGTTAACGCCCGCCGCCAGCAGCGGCGCGAGAATCGCGTCATTGTTCTGGCGTAAATCGACGCGCTTCATCGCCAGCGTCACCAGCTGGCTTCCCGAGGCGCGAATCGCCTCGACCATCACCTCCGGGGCGGCGAATTTGCCGGTACCGGTAAAAAGATGGGATTCAAACGTTTTGTCTGCAATACGTAACATGTCAGCCTCCAGCGATAACCTGAAAAAGCAGGATCCGATCGCCTTCCTGTAAGAGATGATCTTCCCACCGGTCGCGCGGCAGGATGTGTTGATTAAGCGCCAGCGCAACGCCCGGCTGCAGCTGTTCGAGCTGGGTCAGCAGGGCGCTGACGCTGAGATTGTCGGCACATGCCAGCGGCTCGTCGTTAAACCAAATCTGCATGCCGCCCTCCGCACACCGGGCAATTCCGGGAGCGCTGTAGCGCCAGATTACGCCAGTTGCTGGTGCGGGCGTCGAACAGCCGCAGGGTATTACGCGGCGTCGTCATGCCGCTGAGCAGCTTAATCGCCTCCAGCGCCTGCAGCGTGCCCATCATGCCGACGACCGGGCCGACGATCCCCGCGGTGCGGCAGTTGCGCTGCGGTTCGTCGCTATCCGGCCACAGGCAGCGATAGCAGCCCTGCGCCCAGGGGGGAGTGAGCACCATCAACTGACCGCCGAAGCCGACGGCGCTGGCGGTCACTAACGGGGTGTTGAGGGCCACACAGGCGGCGTTGATTGCCTGGCGGGTCACCATGTTATCGGTGCAGTCCAGCACCACGTCCGCTTTCGCCACCTCAGCGCGCAGCGCCTCGCCGCTCAGACGTTGCTGGAGCGCAACCAGTTTGATCTGCGGGTTTAGCTGACTGAGCCGGGTCTTTGCCGCCGCGGCTTTTGGCCGGTCGATATCCTCGCTGGTGAACAGGATCTGCCGCTGCAGGTTGCTGAGATGCACGGCGTCGTCATCGGCCAGGGTCAGCGTCCCGACGCCCGCTCCGGCAAGATAGAGTGCCGCCGGGGAGCCCAGCCCGCCAAGGCCGATAATCAGCACCCGGCTGGCTAACAGTTTCTGCTGACCCTCGATGGCAATATCCTCCAGCAGCAGCTGGCGGCTATAGCGCATAAAGTCGTGATCATTCATCGCCTGCTCCCGCCAGCGCCAGCAGCTGGTCTGTCGCTGCCCGCCAGTCCGCCGCCTGGGTAATAGCGCTGACCACCGCGATGCTGCCGACGCCGGTCGCCAGTACGCCCGGCGCTTTTTCCAGACTGATGCCGCCGATCGCGACGGTGGGGTAATCCGCCAGGCGTTGAATATGTCTGGCTAGCTGGTCGAGGCCCTGCGGCGCGGAAGGCATCTGTTTGGTTTGCGTCGGGAAGACGTGGCCCAGCGCGATGTAAGAGGGGCGCGCCGCCAGCGCGACATCAATTTCCATATCGTCGTGAGTGGAGACGCCGAGACGCAGTCCGGCTTTGCGGATAGCGCTCAGATCGGTGGTTTCCAGATCTTCTTGCCCCAGGTGTACCCCGTAGGCCTGATGCTTAATCGCCAGCTGCCAGTAATCGTTAATGAACAACCGGGCGTGATAGCGGCGGCCAAAGGCGATGGCGGCGATCACGTCATCCTCCACGTCGCTGTCACGTTGGTCTTTAATGCGCAGTTGAAGAGTACGCACTCCCGCCTCCAGCAGGCGCTCAATCCACGCCACGCTGTCAACCACCGGGTAGAGTCCAAGACGAAATGGGACGGGTGGAAAATCAGGTTGATACATCAGGCTTCCTCCTGTTTCAGGTAGATTTCGCCGCCACGGGCACGGAAGTGATGCGACATATCGGCCATGCCAGCTTCGATATTTTGCTTCGCGGCGTAGTCGCGGACTTCCTGGGTGATTTTCATCGAACAGAATTTCGGCCCGCACATGGAGCAGAAGTGGGCGACCTTGCCGGATTCCTGCGGCAGGGTTTCATCGTGATAGGCCCGCGCGGTGAAGGGGTCGAGCGCGAGGTTGAACTGGTCTTCCCAGCGGAATTCGAAACGCGCTTTGGACATCGCGTTGTCGCGGATCTGCGCCCCGGGGTGGCCTTTCGCGAGGTCGGCGGCGTGGGCGGCGATTTTGTAGGTAATCAGCCCCTGTTTCACATCCTCTTTGTTGGGCAGGCCGAGATGCTCTTTTGGCGTGACGTAGCACAGCATCGCGCAGCCAAACCAGCCAATCATTGCCGCGCCGATACCGGAAGTGAAATGATCATAGCCCGGCGCGATGTCGGTGGTGAGCGGGCCTAAGGTGTAGAATGGCGCTTCGTGGCAATGCTCCAGCTCTTCGGTCATATTGCGGCGGATCATCTGCATCGGCACGTGGCCGGGGCCTTCAATCATCACCTGCACGTCATACTCCCAGGCGATTTTCGTCAGTTCGCCCAGCGTATGCAGCTCGGCGAACTGCGCCTCGTCGTTGGCGTCCTGGATCGAGCCGGGGCGCAGACCATCGCCGAGGGACAGCGACACGTCATAGGCGGCGCAGATTTCACAGATTTCGCGGAAGTGCTGGTAGAGGAAGTTTTCCTGATGATGCGACAGGCACCACTTGGCCATGATGGAACCACCGCGCGACACGATACCTGTCAGGCGCTTCGCGGTCATCGGCACGTAGCGCAGCAGTACGCCGGCGTGAATCGTGAAGTAGTCGACGCCCTGTTCGGCCTGTTCCAGCAGGGTATCGCGGAAGGCTTCCCAGGTCAGGTTCTCGGCAATGCCGTTGACCTTCTCCAGCGCCTGGTAAATCGGGACGGTACCAATCGGCACCGGGCTGTTGCGCAGGATCCACTCGCGGGTTTCGTGGATATAGCGGCCGGTGGAGAGGTCCATCACCGTGTCGGCGCCCCAGCGGGTTGACCAGACCAGTTTTTCCACCTCCTCTTCGATGGAAGAGGTCACCGCCGAGTTGCCGATATTGGCATTCACTTTCACCAGGAAATTGCGGCCGATAATCATCGGCTCAGATTCCGGGTGGTTGATGTTGGCGGGGATGATGGCGCGTCCGGCGGCAACTTCATCGCGGACGAACTCGGGGGTAATGTTTTCCGGCAGGCGGGCACCGAAGCCTTCCCCGGCATGCTGCTGGCGCAGAACCTCGCTGCGGATACGTTCGCGACCCATGTTTTCGCGAATGGCGATGAACTCCATCTCCGGCGTGACGATCCCCTGGCGGGCGTAGTGCAGTTGGGTAACGCATTTCCCGGCGACGGCGCGTTTGGGCGTCAGCAGGCCGCTGAAGCGCAGCTCATCGAGACCGTCATCGGCCAGCCGCGCTTTGGTATAGGCCGAGCTGCGTTCGCTGAGCGGAGCGCAGTCGTTACGCGCGTCGATCCACGGCTGGCGCAGCTTTGCCAGCCCCTGGCGGACATCAATGCCAATATCCGGGTCGCCATAAGGGCCGGAGGTGTCATATACCGGGATCGGTTCATTGGCTTCGTACCGGGGGTTATCTTTATCGCCGCCGACGAGGGTCGGGCTGAGCTGAATTTCACGCATCGGGACGCGGATATCCGCTTGTGAGCCGTGAACGTAGATGCGGCGTGAATTGGGAAAAGCGGTACCTGCCAGCGTATCAATGAATCGCTGCGCGTGCTCGCGTTGTTCCCGACGGGTGAGTTTGGTAGTAGACATAGCGCATTCCAGTTAAAAAAGGAGATGGCTTGTCAGACGACGGATGGAGTAACAGATGCGACCGGTCCAGAACGGACAGGAGCGACCAGCAGTTTACTCTTGTTCCCTTCGCAGGTATTAGCCTGATCAGGTTCCGCGGATCCCGAATTAACGGTCTCAGCCTTTTCCACTTTAGCCAGCGCATGGAAAATAGGCACTCCGACAAGATGACGTCCCCTCCGGAGAGGGGGAATGGAGGTAAACTACTCGTTAATTGCGCACAACTCAAGCGGTCGGCGCAATATTATCGCGCACGTCGTTGCTCAGGTTATGCGCGACGGCGAGGGCGATCAGTTTATCCTCCAGCGCGAAACGTGCTTCCAGCGACTCGCCGATATCCGACAGCGCCTGCTGAAATTCAAGGTAGTTATCGTGATCGATAGCGTTTTCGAGGCAGGTATCGTAGTAGTCCATCATCTGCTGGGTATTGGCTTCCAGCTGTGGATAAAGCCGGGTGGCGGCTAAAAGTGGGGTATCGCCTTCCATTTCGCCAATAATGCGTTCATAAATATTAAAATGACCGGATGAGAGGTAATCCACCAGACTTTGGCAAAAGTCATCCAGCGCCTTTTCGTTTAGCCGCATAAATGACTCTTTGCCCGGTTTCAGGCCAACCAGATTGTAGTAAGCCACGAGCAGATGCTTACGCACTTGTAGCCAGCGATCGACCAGTTCATTACTACCGCCAACGCGCTCCGTCAGATTTTCCAGCTGGTTTAGCATGATTGACTCCGCTAGTTTTGATTTAAATCTGCTCACCAAAATGTAAATATAATGTTAACAACATGCCAGTGAAGCAAAGGTAGTGCAATAGATATGGATCGTATTATTGAAAAATTAGATCGCGGCTGGTGGGTTGTCAGTCACGAACAAAAATTATGGTTGCCTGGTGGAGAATTACCACATGGCGAAGCGGTTAATTTTGATCTTGTCGGACAGCATGCGCTGCATATTGGCGAGTGGCAGGGCGAGTCCGTCTGGATGGTGCGCCAGGATCGCCGCCATGACATGGGATCGTTACGCCAGGTTCTGGATCAGGATCCGGGTCTCTTCCAGCTGGCGGGGCGAGGGATCCAGCTCGCCGAATTTTATCGATCGCATAAATTTTGCGGCTACTGTGGCCATCCGATGCATGCCAGCAAAAGCGAATGGGCGATGCTGTGCAGCCACTGCCGTGAACGCTATTACCCGCAAATTGCCCCCTGCATTATCGTCGCTATCCGTCGCGATGATTCGATCCTGTTGGCGCAACATACCCGCCATCGTAACGGCGTGCACACCGTGCTGGCCGGGTTTGTCGAAGTGGGTGAAACCCTTGAGCAGGCAGTGGCCCGCGAGGTGATGGAGGAGAGCGGCATCAAGGTGAAAAACCTGCGCTATGTGACCTCTCAGCCGTGGCCGTTCCCGCAGTCGCTGATGACCGCCTTTATGGCGGATTACGCGGATGGCGATATCGTGGTCGACAAAAAAGAGCTGCTGACCGCGGACTGGTACCGCTATGACAATCTACCGCTCCTGCCACCGCCGGGCACGGTGGCGCGTCGGCTTATCGAAGATACGGTGGCGATGTGTCGGGCAGAGTTCGAGTGACATGTTACACTGGGCGCATCAACGCTAAAGGAATGTAAAAATGACCGAACTGAAAAACGATCGTTACCTGCGCGCGCTGCTGCGTCAGCCGGTTGATGTCACCCCGGTGTGGATGATGCGTCAGGCGGGCCGCTATTTACCGGAGTACAAAGCCACCCGTGCGCAAGCGGGCGACTTTATGTCGCTGTGTAAAAATGCCGAGCTGGCCTGCGAAGTGACGCTCCAGCCGCTGCGCCGTTACCCGCTGGATGCGGCGATCCTCTTTTCGGACATCCTGACGATCCCGGACGCCATGGGTCTGGGGCTGTACTTTGAAGCTGGCGAAGGTCCGCGCTTCACCTCGCCGATAAAAAGCAAAGCCGACGTCGACAAGCTGCCAATCCCGGATCCGGAGCAGGAACTGGGCTATGTCATGAACGCCGTGCGTACCATTCGCCGCGAACTGAAAGGCGAAGTGCCGCTGATCGGCTTCTCCGGTAGCCCCTGGACGCTGGCGACCTATATGGTGGAAGGCGGCAGCAGCAAAGCGTTCACCGTGATCAAAAAGATGATGTACGCCGAACCGCAGGCGCTGCATGCGCTGCTGGAGAAGCTGGCGAAGAGCGTCACCCTGTACCTCAACGCGCAGATCAAAGCCGGCGCGCAGTCGGTGATGATTTTCGACACCTGGGGCGGGGTGCTGACCGGTCGCGACTATCAGCAGTTCTCGCTCTACTACATGCATAAAATTGTCGATGGCCTGCTGCGGGAGAATGAAGGCCGCCGCGTGCCGGTGACCCTGTTCACCAAAGGCGGTGGCCAGTGGCTGGAAGCGATGGCGGAGACCGGCTGTGACGCGCTGGGGCTCGACTGGACCACCGATATCGCTGATGCTCGCCGTCGTGTAGGTCACAAAGTGGCGCTCCAGGGCAATATGGACCCGTCGATGCTGTATGCGCCAGCCCCGCGTATTGAAGAGGAAGTGGCGACTATTCTCGCCGGCTTCGGCCAGGGCGAAGGTCATGTCTTTAACCTTGGTCACGGCATCCATCAGGATGTCGACCCGCAGCATGCGGGCGTCTTTGTTGAGGCGGTGCATCGTCTTTCCACACCCTATCATCAATAGGAGATAAGCCGTATGGATTTAGCCGCGCTACGTACCCAACAACAACAGTTAGCCGCGTCGGTCGAGCGAGCGGATCGACTGGATCGCGACCCGCCGGCGTTGATCGGCGGCGCGGATGTCGGGTTTGAGCAGGAAGGGGAAGTGACCCGGGCTGCGATGGTGCTGCTGACCTGGCCTGAGCTTGAGCTGGTGGAGTATCAGGTGGCGCGCGTCGCCACCACCATGCCCTATATTCCCGGCTTTCTCTCGTTTCGCGAAACACCTGCGCTGCTGGCGGCGTGGGAGCAGCTTTCGCAAAAACCGGACCTGCTCTTCGTCGACGGCCACGGTATCTCCCATCCCCGGCGGCTCGGCGTCGCCAGCCATTTTGGTCTGATGATTGACGTGCCGACCATCGGGGTGGCGAAAAAACGGCTGTGCGGAAAAATCGGCGAACTGGGTGATGAGCCCGGCGCACTGGCCCCGCTGATGGATAAAAATGAGCAACTGGCCTGGGTCTGGCGCAGCAAAGTGCGCTGCAACCCGCTGTTTATTAGCACCGGTCACCGGGTGGGCATGGACAGCGCCTTAATGTGGGTTGAGCGCTGCATGCGAGGCTATCGTCTCCCCGAGCCGACGCGCTGGGCCGATGCGGTGGCGTCCCGTCGTCCGTCGTTTGTGCGTTGGCAAGCAAATCACGGCTGATTCAGGTACACTGCGCCTAATTTCTGACTTCGAGAATTCATCATGTTACAAAACCCGATTCACCTGCGCCTGGAGAAGCTGGAAAGCTGGCAGCATGTCACTTTTATGGCCTGCCTGTGCGAGCGTATGTACCCTAACTACGCCATGTTCTGCAAGCAAACCGAGTTCGGCGACGGCCAGCTGTACCGTCGTATCCTGGACCTGATCTGGGAAACGCTGACGGTTAAAGATGCGAAGGTGAATTTCGACAGTCAGCTGGAGAAGCTGGAAGAGGCCATCCCGGCGGCAGATGATTTCGACCTGTACGGTGTTTATCCGGCTATAGACGCCTGCGTGGCGTTGAGCGAACTGATCCATTCGCGTCTGAGCGGTGAAACACTTGAGCACGCGATTGAGGTGAGCAAGACATCCATCACCAGCGTGGCGATGCTGGAAATGACCCAGGCCGGTCGCGAAATGACCGATGAAGAGCTGAAAGCGAACCCGGCGGTAGAGCAGGAATGGGATATTCAGTGGGAAATTTTCCGCCTGCTGGCCGACTGTGAAGAGCGTGACCTTGAGCTGATAAAAGGTCTGCGCGCGGACCTGCGTGAGGCCGGTGAGAGCAATATTGGTATAAATTTTCAGCAGTGAGACCAGAAAACGTGATTTACCGCCTGAATTGTAGCGTCTGAAGGCTTCCATTCCGCCCCCCGTCTGGTCTACATTTGGAGGGCGAAAAAAAGTGGCTATCGGTGCGTGTATGCAGGAGGGTGCTTTTTTGGCATTTCCGTCGCACTCGATGCTTAGCAAGCGATAAACACATTGTAAGGATAACTTATGAACAAGACTCAACTGATTGATGTAATTGCGGACAAAGCTGACCTGTCCAAAGCACAGGCTAAAGCTGCCCTGGAATCTACCCTGGCTGCAATTACTGAGTCTCTGAAAGAAGGTGATGCTGTTCAACTGGTTGGTTTCGGTACCTTCAAAGTGAACCACCGCGCTGAGCGTACTGGCCGCAACCCGCAGACCGGTAAAGAGATCAAAATCGCTGCAGCTAACGTGCCGGCATTTGTTTCTGGCAAAGCACTGAAAGACGCAGTTAAGTAAGACCGCGTGGCAGTGAACAGTTTTATCGAAGGGGCTATTAAGCCCCTTTTGTCTGTCTGGCGCCGGCCTCTGGCGCTGGCGGGCATCCTGTTGCTGACTGCCTGCAGCCACGACGCCTCGCTTCCACCGTTTACCGCCAGCGGTTATGCGGATAATCAGGGGGCGATGCGTATCTGGCGTAAAGATTCAGGTGATGAAGTCCATCTTCTCGCCGCTTTCAGCCCGTGGCGTCACGGGGATACCTCGACCAGTGAATATCGCTGGCAGGGCGATCAATTGACGTTTATCGAACTCAATGTCTACGGTAAGCCGCCGGAACATATTCGCGCCCGCTTCGACGCGCAGGGCGATCTCAGCTTTATGCAGCGGGAAGTCGACGGGCAGAAGCAACAGCTCTCCAGCGACCAGGTCGCACTGTATCGTTATCGCGCCGAGCAGATCCGCCAGACCAGCGATGCTCTCCGCCAGGGACGCGTCGTCCTGCGTCAGGGGCGCTGGAACGCTGCCGCGCATACCGTGTTGACCTGTGAAGGTCAGACGGTTAAGCCTGACCTCGATAGCCGGGCCCTGGCGCATATTGAACGTCGCCAGAGTCATTCCTCCGCCGCGGTGAGCATCGCCTGGCTGGAGGCGTCTGAAGGCTCTCAACTATTGCTGGTCGCCAATGAAAACTTCTGCACCTGGCAGCCGACAGAAAAAAGCTTCTAACGATTACCAGTGGTTCATGCCCCTATGACCACCGCCGTTACCGCGGCAGCCGTTGTATCCCATTCCTGCGCCACGGGGAACGCCCGCCTCAGCCAGGGCGACATCAAACTTCACCCGCTGCTGATCCAGCTTCTGGCGTAAGCCTTCCATCTCCTGAGCGACAGCTTCAATCTTTCCACTGTCCGGCTTTTGCGTCGTGAGCAGCGCATTGTACTCATAGCGTTTGGACTGCAGCTGCTGGCGCAGGGCGCTGGTTTGCGCAGCGTAATCGTTATGCAGCTTTTGCGCGGTAGCCTGCTGCTCCTGGGTCAGCTGGCTGTAACCCTGATTGCCCATCCCGGTGTTATTGCCCCAGTGATGGTTGGCCCAGGCCGCGTTGCTGCCAAAGGTCAGTACGGCAAGGGTGACGAGGGTGAGAGGTAAGTTACGGTTCCGTTTCATGGCATTATCTCCTGTGTGGTTTCTCTCGTTATTGCATCTTCCATGCCAGCCTGAAAAAGCCCGCCCGTACGGGCCTGCCGGAGGAGCCGATGGGGAAGGTGAGTAAAAATGACCCGTTCCTGGCGGGTCAGGCGGGTCATTTTTACTCGCTAAACCGCAGGCGATATGTTTGAGAACAGGATTGACGGCGTGGGAAAATGGCATGATTTCTGCTGAAGGATCCTGCAGAAAGCGAAAAGGATATGACAAGGACTCACCGATGAAGATCAAACCTTTCTCCCGGCACGCCGCTGCGGACGCCCTGAGCTGGCTGCTGACCGGCGCAATGGTGCTGTTGGTCATGCTGTTCTCCGTAATGATCGTCCGCGACTACGGTCGTGAGACGACCGCCGCCCGACAAACCATTGAGGAGAAGGGGAGCGTGCTGATCCGCGCGCTGGAGTCTGGCACGCGCGTCGGGATGGGGATGCGTATGCATCATGCGCAGCTGCAGGCCCTGCTGGAAGAGATGGCCTGGCAGCCCGGAGTGCTGTGGTTCGCGGTGACCGATGAAAACGGTAAAATCATCGCCCATAGCGATCCGCAACAGGTGGATAACGCGCTGTACAGTCCGGCGCAGATGCGCGAACTCCACGTGAGCGAACAGGCCCGCTGGCGCCGGCTTAGCGAACCGCAGCCGGCGCTGGAGATCTATCGCCAGTTCCGCCCGCTCAATCCTGCTCGCGGCCATCATATGGGGATGATGAATCGCGGCAACAGCGCGCTGGCTCAGCCCACTGTCCCGCAGGTGATTTTTATCGCCTTTGATAGCCGCGAGCTGGATGCGGCGCAGGCCCGCGGCCAGCGCAACATGATGATCATGCTGGGTGCCGCGGCGCTGGTCATCGCGGCGACGATCCTCGCTCAGTTCTGGTTCCGCCGCTATCGTCGCTCACGCCAGCAACTGCTGGAGGCGATGGCCCGCAAAGAAAAGCTGGTGGCGCTTGGCCATCTGGCGGCGGGTGTCGCGCATGAGATCCGCAATCCGCTCTCTTCGATTAAAGGGCTGGCGAAGTATTTTGCCGAACGCACTCCCCCAGGCGGCGAAGCGCAGCAATTAGCCCAGGTGATGGCGAAAGAAGCCGACCGCCTGAACCGGGTGGTCAGCGAGCTGCTGGAGCTGGTCCGGCCCGCGCATTTAAATTACCAGCCGGTGGATATCAACGCGCTTATCCGGCACTCATTGCAGCTGGTAAGCCAGGATGCGCAGAGTCGCGGGATCGCACTGCAATTTACTCCGCGCCCTGAGTTAACCACGATCAACGCCGATGCTGACCGCCTGAACCAGGTGCTGTTGAACCTGTACCTGAACGCGATGCAGGCGATTGGCCGTGATGGCGTCATTCACGTATCGGCAAGCGAAGCCGATCGTCAGCGGGTGAAAATCGTCGTCACGGATAGCGGTAAGGGGATGAGCGATGAAGAGCTGCAGGCCATCTTCACACCGTATTTCACCACCAAGGCGGACGGCACGGGGCTGGGGCTGGCGGTGGTACAGAATATTATCGAACAACATGGCGGGACAATCCGCGCCGAAAGCCAGCCGGGGGCCGGAGCGATATTTACGCTTTGGCTACCGGTGGAGGCTCAACGGAGGGAAGATGAGCAGCGGTAAAGTACAGATTCTGGTTGTCGATGATGACGTCAGCCACTGCACAATTCTGCAGGCGCTGCTGCGCGGCTGGGGCTATCAGGTGGCGTTAGCTCACAACGGCCTGCAGGCGCTGGAGCAGATCCAGCACCAGGTCTTCGACCTGGTGCTGTGCGATATCCGTATGGCGGAGATGGACGGTATCGCGACGTTAAAAGAGATAAAAGCCTATAACCCGGCGATACCGGTGCTGATCATGACGGCGTTTTCCAGCGTCGGTACGGCGGTGGAGGCCATTAAGTCCGGGGCGCTGGATTATCTGGTCAAACCGCTGGATTTTGACACCCTGCAGCAGACGCTGGTTCAGGCGCTGGCACACACGCAACAGAGCAAGATCGATCCCAGCGTTGCGACGGATTCACGGTGGGGCATGATTGGCGAAAGCCCGGCGATGCAGGCG
This sequence comes from Klebsiella sp. P1CD1, assembly GCF_003790505.1. NCBI lineage: Bacteria > Pseudomonadati > Pseudomonadota > Gammaproteobacteria > Enterobacterales > Enterobacteriaceae > Klebsiella > Klebsiella sp. P1CD1. Next base: position 5,404,732 of record NZ_CP033631.1, on the reverse strand, counting down.
CTTATCAACAATATTACGCTGGTGGCGCCCTCGGATGCGACGGTGCTGATCTGCGGCGAATCGGGAACCGGTAAAGAACTGGTGGCGCGCGCCATTCACGCCTGCAGCGAACGCCGCGAGAAGCCGCTGGTGACGCTAAACTGCGCGGCGCTGAATGAGTCGCTGCTGGAGTCCGAGCTGTTCGGTCATGAAAAAGGGGCGTTTACCGGGGCGGATCGGCGGCGGGAAGGGCGTTTTGTCGAGGCGGATGGCGGCACGCTGTTCCTTGATGAAATTGGTGATATCTCACCGCTGATGCAGGTGCGTCTGCTGCGGGCGATTCAGGAACGCGAGGTGCAGCGCGTTGGCAGTAACCAGACGCTTGCCGTTGATGTGCGGCTGATTGCCGCTACCCATCGTAATCTGGCGGAGGAGGTGAGCGCCGGGCGCTTTCGCCAGGATCTCTATTATCGCCTGAACGTCGTGACCATTGATATGCCGCCGCTGCGTCAGCGCCGGGAAGACATTCCTCTACTGGCGCAACACTTTCTTAAGCGCTATGCCGAACGCAATCGCAAAACGGTGCAGGGGTTTACGCCGCAGGCGATGGATCTGCTGATCCACTACCCCTGGCCGGGTAATATCCGTGAACTGGAAAACGCGGTGGAGCGGGCGGTGGTGCTGCTGACCGGAAACTATATCTCCGAACGAGAACTGCCGCTGGCGATAGCGGGCACGCCGTTGCCGTCGGGTGGTAGCGAGAACGCGCTGATTCAGCCGTTAGTGGAAGTTGAAAAAGAGGTGATTCTGGCGGCGCTGGAAAAAACGGGCGGCAACAAAACTGAAGCCGCCCGTCAGTTAGGCATTACGCGGAAAACGCTGCTGGCAAAACTTAGCCGTTAGCTTTTTCACGTTCGATGGCGCGCCAGCCGATATCGTTACGGCTAAAGCTGCCGTCCCAGCGAATATCGGTCAGCAGTTGATAGGCGCGCTGCTGCGCCTGCGCCACGGTTTCACCCAGCGCGGTCACGCACAGCACGCGCCCGCCGTTGGTGACGACGCGCTGGTCGTCTGCCAGTTTGGTGCCGGCATGGAAGACTTTACCATCTGCCGCTTCCTGCTGCGGCAGGCCGAAGATCTCATCACCCGTGTTGTAATTGCCCGGATAGCCGCCGGCGGCAACCACCACACCCAGCGACGCGCGGTCATCCCACTCGGAGGTTTTCTCGTCCAGTTTGCCCGCGCAGGCGGCGAGGCACAGATCTACCAGGTCGGACTTCATGCGCAGCATGATCGGCTGGGTTTCCGGATCGCCAAAGCGGCAGTTGAACTCAATTACCTTCGGGTTACCCTGTTTGTCGATCATCAGACCGGCATACAGAAAACCGGTATAGGTATTGCCTTCAGCGGCCATGCCTTTCACGGTGGGCCAGATAATCCGCTCCATGGTGCGCTGATGGACTTCATCAGTCACGACCGGCGCCGGAGAATAAGCGCCCATCCCACCGGTGTTCGGGCCGGTATCGCCGTTGCCGACGCGCTTGTGATCCTGGCTGGTGGCCATCGGCAGGACGTGCTCGCCGTCGACCATGACAATAAAGCTGGCTTCTTCGCCATCGAGGAACTCTTCAATCACGATGCGGTGGCCAGCATCGCCAAAGGCGTTGCCGGCCAGCATATCTTTGACCGCCGCCTCAGCTTCCTCAAGGGTCATCGCCACGATAACGCCTTTACCCGCTGCCAGACCGTCGGCTTTGATGACGATCGGCGCGCCTTTCTCCCGCAGATAAGCCAGCGCAGGCTCGACCTCGGTGAAGTTCTGGTATTCCGCCGTCGGGATATGATGACGAGCGAGGAAATCTTTGGTGAAGGCTTTTGAGCCTTCCAGCTGCGCGGCGCCTTCGGTTGGCCCGAAGATGGTCAGCCCTGCGGCACGGAATGCGTCCACTACGCCAATGACCAGCGGCGCTTCCGGGCCTACGATGGTCAGATCGATGTTCTCATCCTGCGCGAAGCGAAGCAGCGACGGAATATCGGTAACGCCGATGGCGACGTTTTGCAGCGACGGCTCCAGCGCAGTACCTGCGTTGCCCGGCGCGACGTAGACGGTATCAACCAGCGGCGACTGGGCCGCTTTCCAGGCCAGCGCGTGCTCACGCCCGCCGTTGCCGATTACTAATACTTTCATCTGTAGCTCCGTGAATTAATGGCGGAAGTGGCGCATGTCGGTGAAGATCATGGCGATACCATGTTCGTCCGCGGCAGCAATCACTTCGTCGTCGCGGATAGAGCCGCCCGGCTGGATCACACAGGTGATGCCTACTGCGGCTGCGGCATCAATGCCGTCGCGGAACGGGAAGAAGGCGTCAGAGGCCATGGCGGAGCCTTTCACTTCCAGACCTTCGTCACCGGCTTTAATCCCGGCAATTTTCGCTGAGTAGACGCGGCTCATCTGACCGGCGCCTATGCCGATGGTCATGTTGTCTTTGGCATAGACGATGGCGTTGGATTTAACGAATTTCGCCACTTTCCAGCAGAACAGCGCATCGCGCAGTTCCTGCTCGCTCGGCTGACGTTTGCTGACCACGCGCAGTTCGCCCGCAGTGACCATGCCGAGATCGCGGTCCTGAACCAGCAGGCCGCCATTGACACGTTTGAAATCGAGGCCGGCAACGCGAGTATCCCACTGGCCACAGACCAGTACGCGGACGTTCTGTTTCGCGGCGGTGATCTTCAGCGCTTCTTCGCTGGCGGACGGCGCGATGATCACTTCGACGAACTGGCGAGAGATGATCGCCTGCGCGGTTTCTGCATCCAGCTCGCGGTTAAAGGCGATGATGCCGCCGAACGCGGAGGTTGGGTCGGTTTTGTATGCGCGATCGTAGGCGTCGAGAATCGAGTCGCTGACGGCAACGCCGCATGGGTTAGCGTGCTTGACGATCACGCAGGCTGGCTCATTGAACTCTTTCACGCACTCCAGCGCCGCATCGGTATCGGCAATGTTGTTATAGGAGAGCGCTTTACCCTGCAGCTGGGTAGCGGTTGCCACGGAAGCTTCTTTGACATTCTCTTCTATATAGAAGGCAGCCTGCTGGTGGCTGTTTTCGCCGTAGCGCATATCCTGCTTCTTAATGAAGTTCAGATTCAGGGTGCGCGGGAAGCGGCCAGCGGCTTCTTTGCTTTCGCCGTGATAGGCCGGAACCATGCTGCCGAAGTAGTTAGCGATCATGCTGTCGTAAGCTGCGGTGTGTTCGAAGGCTTTAATGGCGAGATCGAAGCGGGTGTTCAGCGTCAGGGAGCCTTCGTTGGCGTCCATCTCATTAATGATGGCGTCATAGTCGCTGCTCTTCACTACGATAGCGACGTCTTTATGGTTCTTCGCTGCGGAGCGCACCATAGTCGGGCCGCCGATATCAATGTTTTCCACCGCGTCTTCCAGCGAGCATCCTTCACGAGCGACGGTCTGGGCAAATGGGTAAAGGTTAACGACCACCATATCGATAGGCGCAATACCGTGCTGCTGCATGATACCGTCATCCTGACCGCGACGACCGAGGATGCCGCCGTGTACTTTCGGATGCAGGGTCTTCACGCGTCCATCCATCATTTCCGGGAAACCGGTGTAGTCAGAGACTTCGGTAACCGGCAGGCCTTTATCTGCCAGCAGGCGGGCGGTGCCGCCGGTGGACAGCAGCTCGACACCACGAGCGGAAAGCGCCTGCGCGAATTCGACGATACCGGCCTTGTCAGAAACACTGAGCAGAGCGCGGCGGACTGGACGACGTTGTTGCATGGTATTAAATCCCCAGGATTTGAACATTACAGAGAGCGTTAGGTGAGTTTTTGCCTAAAAACTCACCTAACGCACCCAACCGGGCATCCGTGTCATAGCGCGGCATTGTAACGAAAACGTTTGCGCAACGCTCGCGAATTTTTATCTTTCTCTTTCAGCCACCGTTTCTTCTTTATATAGAAGCTGACCCACCGGGCTTTTGTCGCCCTTTCATCGCGCTTCTGTGGATAATTCTGTGTGTAAAAGGGTATAAAGCGGGGTTTTGCTGGGGAATGCAGCAGTCAGTCATTTTTCTGCCATTTTTCTATTGCAGGCGCTCGAGAACTCCCTATAATGCGCCTCCATCGACACGGCGGATGTGAATCACTTCACACAAACAGCCGGTTCGGTTGAAGAGAAAAATCCTGAAATTCAGGGTTGACTCTGAAAGAGGAAAGCGTAATATACGCCACCTCGCGACAGAGCGCTAAAGCGCGTCGCAACTGCTCTTTAACAATTTATCAGACAATCTGTGTGGGCACTCAAAGTGACATGGATTCTTAACGTCCTCGGACGAAAAATGAATACCAAGTCTCTGAGTGAACATACGTAATTCATTACGAAGTTTAATTCACGAGCATCAAACTTAAATTGAAGAGTTTGATCATGGCTCAGATTGAACGCTGGCGGCAGGCCTAACACATGCAAGTCGAGCGGTAGCACAGAGAGCTTGCTCTCGGGTGACGAGCGGCGGACGGGTGAGTAATGTCTGGGAAACTGCCTGATGGAGGGGGATAACTACTGGAAACGGTAGCTAATACCGCATAACGTCGCAAGACCAAAGTGGGGGACCTTCGGGCCTCATGCCATCAGATGTGCCCAGATGGGATTAGCTGGTAGGTGGGGTAACGGCTCACCTAGGCGACGATCCCTAGCTGGTCTGAGAGGATGACCAGCCACACTGGAACTGAGACACGGTCCAGACTCCTACGGGAGGCAGCAGTGGGGAATATTGCACAATGGGCGCAAGCCTGATGCAGCCATGCCGCGTGTGTGAAGAAGGCCTTCGGGTTGTAAAGCACTTTCAGCGGGGAGGAAGGCGGTGAGGTTAATAACCTCACCGATTGACGTTACCCGCAGAAGAAGCACCGGCTAACTCCGTGCCAGCAGCCGCGGTAATACGGAGGGTGCAAGCGTTAATCGGAATTACTGGGCGTAAAGCGCACGCAGGCGGTCTGTCAAGTCGGATGTGAAATCCCCGGGCTCAACCTGGGAACTGCATTCGAAACTGGCAGGCTAGAGTCTTGTAGAGGGGGGTAGAATTCCAGGTGTAGCGGTGAAATGCGTAGAGATCTGGAGGAATACCGGTGGCGAAGGCGGCCCCCTGGACAAAGACTGACGCTCAGGTGCGAAAGCGTGGGGAGCAAACAGGATTAGATACCCTGGTAGTCCACGCTGTAAACGATGTCGATTTGGAGGTTGTGCCCTTGAGGCGTGGCTTCCGGAGCTAACGCGTTAAATCGACCGCCTGGGGAGTACGGCCGCAAGGTTAAAACTCAAATGAATTGACGGGGGCCCGCACAAGCGGTGGAGCATGTGGTTTAATTCGATGCAACGCGAAGAACCTTACCTGGTCTTGACATCCACAGAACTTTCCAGAGATGGATTGGTGCCTTCGGGAACTGTGAGACAGGTGCTGCATGGCTGTCGTCAGCTCGTGTTGTGAAATGTTGGGTTAAGTCCCGCAACGAGCGCAACCCTTATCCTTTGTTGCCAGCGGTTAGGCCGGGAACTCAAAGGAGACTGCCAGTGATAAACTGGAGGAAGGTGGGGATGACGTCAAGTCATCATGGCCCTTACGACCAGGGCTACACACGTGCTACAATGGCATATACAAAGAGAAGCGACCTCGCGAGAGCAAGCGGACCTCATAAAGTATGTCGTAGTCCGGATTGGAGTCTGCAACTCGACTCCATGAAGTCGGAATCGCTAGTAATCGTAGATCAGAATGCTACGGTGAATACGTTCCCGGGCCTTGTACACACCGCCCGTCACACCATGGGAGTGGGTTGCAAAAGAAGTAGGTAGCTTAACCTTCGGGAGGGCGCTTACCACTTTGTGATTCATGACTGGGGTGAAGTCGTAACAAGGTAACCGTAGGGGAACCTGCGGTTGGATCACCTCCTTACCTTAAAGAACCTGCCTTTGTAGTGCTCACACAGATTGTCTGATGAAAGTAAAGAAGCAAGGCGTCTTGCGATTGAGACTTCAGTGTCCCCTTCGTCTAGAGGCCCAGGACACCGCCCTTTCACGGCGGTAACAGGGGTTCGAATCCCCTAGGGGACGCCACTTGCTGGTTCGTGAGTGAAAGACGCGTGCCGATGTATCTCAAAACTCATCTTCGGGTGATGTTTGAGATATTTGCTCTTTAAAAATCTGGATCAAGCTGAAAATTGAAACGACACATATTTAATGGTGTGTTCGAGTCTCTCAAATTTTCGCGACACGATGGTGTTTTACGAAACATCTTCGGGTTGTGAGGTTAAGCGACTAAGCGTACACGGTGGATGCCCTGGCAGTCAGAGGCGATGAAGGACGTGCTAATCTGCGAAAAGCGTCGGTAAGGTGATATGAACCGTTATAACCGGCGATGTCCGAATGGGGAAACCCAGTGTGATTCGTCACACTATCGTTAACTGAATACATAGGTTAACGAGGCGAACCGGGGGAACTGAAACATCTAAGTACCCCGAGGAAAAGAAATCAACCGAGATTCCCCCAGTAGCGGCGAGCGAACGGGGAGCAGCCCAGAGTCTGAATCAGCTTGTGTGTTAGTGGAACGGTCTGGAAAGTCCGACGGTACAGGGTGATAGTCCCGTACACCAAAATGCACAGGTTGTGAACTCGAAGAGTAGGGCGGGACACGTGGTATCCTGTCTGAATATGGGGGGACCATCCTCCAAGGCTAAATACTCCTGACTGACCGATAGTGAACCAGTACCGTGAGGGAAAGGCGAAAAGAACCCCGGCGAGGGGAGTGAAAAAGAACCTGAAACCGTGTACGTACAAGCAGTGGGAGCACCTTCGGGTGTGACTGCGTACCTTTTGTATAATGGGTCAGCGACTTATATTCTGTAGCAAGGTTAACCGTATAGGGGAGCCGCAGGGAAACCGAGTCTTAACTGGGCGTTAAGTTGCAGGGTATAGACCCGAAACCCGGTGATCTAGCCATGGGCAGGTTGAAGGTTGGGTAACACTAACTGGAGGACCGAACCGACTAATGTTGAAAAATTAGCGGATGACTTGTGGCTGGGGGTGAAAGGCCAATCAAACCGGGAGATAGCTGGTTCTCCCCGAAAGCTATTTAGGTAGCGCCTCGTGAACTCATCTTCGGGGGTAGAGCACTGTTTCGGCTAGGGGGTCATCCCGACTTACCAACCCGATGCAAACTACGAATACCGAAGAATGTTATCACGGGAGACACACGGCGGGTGCTAACGTCCGTCGTGAAGAGGGAAACAACCCAGACCGCCAGCTAAGGTCCCAAAGTCATGGTTAAGTGGGAAACGATGTGGGAAGGCACAGACAGCCAGGATGTTGGCTTAGAAGCAGCCATCATTTAAAGAAAGCGTAATAGCTCACTGGTCGAGTCGGCCTGCGCGGAAGATGTAACGGGGCTAAACCATGCACCGAAGCTGCGGCAGCGACACTATGTGTTGTTGGGTAGGGGAGCGTTCTGTAAGCCTGCGAAGGTGGCCTGTGAGGGTTGCTGGAGGTATCAGAAGTGCGAATGCTGACATAAGTAACGATAAAGCGGGTGAAAAGCCCGCTCGCCGGAAGACCAAGGGTTCCTGTCCAACGTTAATCGGGGCAGGGTGAGTCGACCCCTAAGGCGAGGCCGAAAGGCGTAGTCGATGGGAAACAGGTTAATATTCCTGTACTTGGTGTTACTGCGAAGGGGGGACGGAGAAGGCTATGTTAGCCGGGCGACGGTTGTCCCGGTTTAAGCATGTAGGCGGAGGTTCCAGGTAAATCCGGTACCTTTTAACGCTGAGGTGTGATGACGAGGCACTACGGTGCTGAAGTAACAAATGCCCTGCTTCCAGGAAAAGCCTCTAAGCATCAGGTAACATTAAATCGTACCCCAAACCGACACAGGTGGTCAGGTAGAGAATACCAAGGCGCTTGAGAGAACTCGGGTGAAGGAACTAGGCAAAATGGTGCCGTAACTTCGGGAGAAGGCACGCTGGTGTGTAGGTGAAGTCCCTGCGGACGGAGCTGAGACCAGTCGAAGATACCAGCTGGCTGCAACTGTTTATTAAAAACACAGCACTGTGCAAACACGAAAGTGGACGTATACGGTGTGACGCCTGCCCGGTGCCGGAAGGTTAATTGATGGGGTTATCCGTAAGGAGAAGCTCTTGATCGAAGCCCCGGTAAACGGCGGCCGTAACTATAACGGTCCTAAGGTAGCGAAATTCCTTGTCGGGTAAGTTCCGACCTGCACGAATGGCGTAATGATGGCCAGGCTGTCTCCACCCGAGACTCAGTGAAATTGAACTCGCTGTGAAGATGCAGTGTACCCGCGGCAAGACGGAAAGACCCCGTGAACCTTTACTATAGCTTGACACTGAACATTGAGCCTTGATGTGTAGGATAGGTGGGAGGCTTTGAAGCGTGGACGCCAGTCTGCGTGGAGCCAACCTTGAAATACCACCCTTTAATGTTTGATGTTCTAACGTAGGCCCCTGACCGGGGTTGCGGACAGTGTCTGGTGGGTAGTTTGACTGGGGCGGTCTCCTCCCAAAGAGTAACGGAGGAGCACGAAGGTTAGCTAATCCTGGTCGGACATCAGGAGGTTAGTGCAATGGCATAAGCTAGCTTGACTGCGAGCGTGACGGCGCGAGCAGGTGCGAAAGCAGGTCATAGTGATCCGGTGGTTCTGAATGGAAGGGCCATCGCTCAACGGATAAAAGGTACTCCGGGGATAACAGGCTGATACCGCCCAAGAGTTCATATCGACGGCGGTGTTTGGCACCTCGATGTCGGCTCATCACATCCTGGGGCTGAAGTAGGTCCCAAGGGTATGGCTGTTCGCCATTTAAAGTGGTACGCGAGCTGGGTTTAGAACGTCGTGAGACAGTTCGGTCCCTATCTGCCGTGGGCGCTGGAGAATTGAGGGGGGCTGCTCCTAGTACGAGAGGACCGGAGTGGACGCATCACTGGTGTTCGGGTTGTCATGCCAATGGCACTGCCCGGTAGCTAAATGCGGAAGAGATAAGTGCTGAAAGCATCTAAGCACGAAACTTGCCCCGAGATGAGTTCTCCCTGAGACTTTAAGTCTCCTGAAGGAACGTTGAAGACGACGACGTTGATAGGCCGGGTGTGTAAGCGCAGCGATGCGTTGAGCTAACCGGTACTAATGAACCGTGAGGCTTAACCTTACAACGCCGAAGCTGTTTTGGCGATTTGAGAGAAGATTTTCAGCTCTGATTCAGAGTCCGAAGGATTTTGCGCTGAGACAAGGCGGCAAACGAGGCGATGGAAGGAGCATACATAAGTATGTGACTGACACTCGCGAGAGCAGCCAACGCAGTATGAGCGCAAAAGACACAGGACGAGCACAAAGAATTTGCCTGGCGGCACTAGCGCGGTGGTCCCACCTGACCCCATGCCGAACTCAGAAGTGAAACGCCGTAGCGCCGATGGTAGTGTGGGGTCTCCCCATGTGAGAGTAGGGAACTGCCAGGCATCAAATAAAGCAGAAAGCCCAGTCGAAAGACTGAGCTTTTTGTTTTTGTTATATCTGTTGTTTGACGATGAGCGCTCTCCGGAGCAGGACAAATCCGCCGGGAGCGGATTTGAACGTTGCGCAGCAACGGCCGGAGGGTAGCGGGCAGGACGCCCGCCATCAACTGCCAGGCATCAAACAAGTAAAAAGCCCATCCTGCCGGATGGGCTTTTTGCGTTTCAGTGGTCCGGCAACCGTGCCGGCATGTCTCCCCGGTGGCGCTGCGCTTACCGGGGCTACGGATTCGCACCCGCCCTGCACGACCTGTAGCCCGGACAAGGTGCGCAGCACCGCCTCCGGGGAGGCCCCTGTCTAAGAGTCAGCAGTTGCGACGTCAATCTTAGTCTGCTTCAGCCTGCTGCTCATGTATCAAATTCAATAACGGATACGGTTGCCCCAGATCGTCCGTCTCAGAACGCCCTGTCACGTTAAAACCCATCCTCTGATAAAACCCGACCGCTTGTTCATTCTGCTCATTCACATTCGTCGTCAGCTTTGGCGTTAACGACAGGGCATGCTCAATCAGCAATTTCCCCACGCCACAGCCGCGGACATCCGGATCGACGAACAGCGCATCCATATGCTCTCCGGTAAGCAGCATAAAGGCGATCGGCTGGTCCTGGGTGTTAGCCGCCACCCACAGCGGAGCCTCCGGTAAAAATGCGCGTACCATCTCCTCCAGCTCCTTTCGATACGCTTTTGACAGAAAATCGTGCGTGGCGTCGACCGACCGACACCATATCGCAATCAGTTTATCCCCTTCATCTGGCCGGGAACGGCGGATGCTAATAACCATATTTTCTCCTTTTCTTCATTCTTATATTCTAACTCAACGCGCGCCGTGAAATTTTCTCACCGTGAACATGCAGACTCGACATTCACCCGATTCCTGGTTATCTTCAGCTATCTGGATGTCTAAACGTTTATACGTATGCTATGAGGTAATACAGTTATGCCAATTCGGGTGCAGGACGAGCTACCAGCCGTCAGTTTCTTGCGCAATGAAAACGTCTTTGTGATGACGACAACACGTGCAACGACTCAGGAAATTCGCCCCCTGAAGGTGTTAATCCTCAACCTGATGCCGAAGAAAATCGAGACGGAAAATCAGTTCCTGCGTCTGCTGTCGAACTCTCCGCTGCAAGTGGACATCCAGTTGTTGCGTATTGATGCGCGTGAGTCGCGTAATACGCCGACGGAGCATCTGAATAACTTTTACTGCAATTTCGATGAGATCTGCGATCAGAACTTTGATGGCCTGATTGTCACCGGTGCCCCCTTAGGCCTGGTTGAGTTTAACGATGTTGCTTACTGGCCACAGATCAAACAGGTGCTGGAGTGGGCGAAGGATCACGTCACCTCCACGTTGTTCGTCTGTTGGGCGGTTCAGGCCGCGCTGAATATTCTGTACGGCATTCCGAAGCAGACCCGCGCCGAAAAGATTTCTGGCGTTTATGAACACCATATTCTGCATCCACACGCCTTACTGACCCGCGGTTTCGACGACTCTTTCCTGGCCCCGCACTCACGCTATGCTGATTTTCCGGCGGGACTTATCCGCGACTACACCGATCTCGAGATCCTCGCGGAGACGGAAGAGGGCGATGCGTATTTGTTTGCCAGCAAAGATAAGCGCATCGCCTTTGTTACCGGCCACCCGGAGTACGATGCCAATACCCTGGCAAGCGAATATTTCCGCGATGTGGAAGCCGGTTTGAATCCAGAGGTTCCTTACAACTATTTTCCGCAAAACGACCCGCAGAACAAACCGCGCGCCACCTGGCGGAGCCACGGCAATCTGCTGTTTGCTAACTGGCTTAACTATTATGTCTACCAGATTACACCATACGATCTGCGCCATATGAATCCTACACTGGAGTAATACTCTACACGAAACGATCCTAAAGCGTTTCAGCACTTTGCCTCTGGCACCTTCGGGTGCCTTTTTTATTTCCGAAATTCACTTCATGCTCAATGATAACTTTAATTCCATTGTTATCAATATGTTAACTCTATTTTAAAATTAAAATGGAAATTGTTTTTGATTTTGAAAATTAATTGAGTAGTCTTAATTGTGCTGAGCGAAAGCTACACAACGATCTCTCGCTCGCTTCCAGCGGATCAACCAAGAGGAACAGCACAATGACGCAGCAGGCGACAATCACCGATGAACTGGCCTTTAGTCAGCCCTATGGCGAGCAGGAGAAGCAGATCTTAACGCCTGAGGCGGTAGAATTTCTGACGGAACTGGTGAGCCGCTTTGCGCCGGCGCGTAATAAGCTACTGGCCGCGCGTCAGCAGCAGCAGCAGGCCATTGATCAAGGTGTACTTCCTGACTTTATTTCGGAAACCGCTTCCATTAGAAATGGAAACTGGACCATCCGCGGTATCCCGGCGGATTTGCAGGATCGCCGTGTTGAAATCACCGGTCCCGTTGAACGCAAAATGGTCATTAACGCGATGAATGCCAACGTCAAAGTCTTTATGGCGGACTTTGAGGATTCGCTGGCGCCTGACTGGCGTAAAGTCATTGATGGCCAAATTAACCTGCGTGATGCCGTGAACGGGACTATTAGCTACACCAACGAGGCCGGCAAAATCTACCAGCTGCAGCCCAATCCCGCTGTGCTGGTATGCCGTGTGCGCGGCCTGCACCTGCCGGAAAAGCACGTCACCTGGCGTAATGAGGCCATCCCCGGCAGTCTGTTCGATTTTGCGCTCTATTTTTTTCATAACTACCAGGCGCTGCTGGCGAAGGGGAGCGGTCCCTACTTCTATCTGCCAAAAACCCAGGCCTGGCAGGAGGCGGCATGGTGGAACGATGTCTTTAGCTTTACGGAAGATCGCTTTGACCTGCCGCGCGGCACCATCAAGGCCACGCTGCTGATTGAGACGCTGCCAGCGGTGTTCCAGATGGATGAGATCCTGCATGCGCTGCGCGACCATATTGTTGGCCTGAACTGCGGCCGTTGGGACTACATCTTCAGCTATATCAAAACGCTGAAAAACCATCCGGACCGCGTGTTGCCTGACCGTCAGGTGGTGACGATGGATAAACCGTTCCTCAGCGCCTACTCACGATTGTTGATTAAGACCTGCCACAAACGCGGTGCGTTTGCGATGGGCGGCATGGCGGCGTTTATCCCGAGCAAAGATGCCGAACGTAACCGTCAGGTGCTGAGCAAAGTCACCGCCGATAAAGAGCTGGAGGCGAACAATGGTCACGATGGCACCTGGATTGCCCACCCGGGGCTGGCGGATACCGCTATGGCGGTGTTTAACCGCGTACTGGGCGATAAGCCGAATCAGCTCTCGGTCACCCGGAGCGCGGATGCGCCAATTACCGCCGAACAGCTGCTGGCCCCCTGCGAGGGCGAGCGCACGGAAGCCGGGATGCGCGCCAACATTCGCGTGGCGGTGCAGTACATCGAAGCCTGGATCTCCGGCAACGGTTGCGTCCCGATTTATGGCCTGATGGAAGACGCCGCGACGGCCGAGATCTCGCGCACCTCTATCTGGCAGTGGATCCATCATCAGAAAACCCTGAACGACGGCACCCCGGTCACGAAGGCGCTGTTCCGCCAGTGGCTGGCGGAAGAGCTGATGGTGATTCAGGAGGAGCTGGGAGAGCACCGTTTCAGCCACGGCCGCTTTGACGATGCGGCGCGACTGATGGAGCAGATCACCACCTCCGACGAGCTAATTGATTTTCTGACATTACCGGGCTACCGCCTGCTGGCCTGATCGCCAGATGGTGTGGTTCGCCATTTAGTCCTTCACCAATGCGCCTGGGGAGCCAGGAAATTATATGGAGCATCTGCACATGAAAACCCGTACCCAACAAATCGAAGAATTAAATAAAGAGTGGACGAACCCGCGCTGGGAAGGCATTACCCGCCCGTACAGCGCGGAAGAGGTGGTGAAGTTACGCGGCTCGGTGAATCCGGAATGCACGCTGGCGCAGCTTGGCGCGGCGAAAATGTGGCGTCTGCTGCACGGTGAGGCGAAAAAAGGGTACGTCAACAGTCTCGGCGCGCTGACCGGCGGCCAGGCCTTGCAGCAGGCGAAGGCGGGTATCGAAGCCATTTATCTCTCCGGCTGGCAGGTGGCGGCGGATGCTAACCTGGCGTCCAGCATGTATCCGGATCAATCGCTGTATCCGGCCAACTCGGTACCGGCGGTGGTGGATCGGATCAACAACACTTTCCGTCGTGCCGATCAGATCCAGTGGTCGGTCGGGATTGAACCGAACGATCCGCGTTATATCGACTACTTCCTGCCGATCGTGGCGGATGCGGAGGCCGGTTTTGGCGGCGTCCTTAACGCCTTTGAGCTGATGAAATCGATGATTGAAGCCGGTGCAGCGGCGGTTCACTTCGAAGATCAGCTGGCGTCAGTGAAGAAGTGCGGTCATATGGGCGGTAAAGTGCTGGTCCCGACCCAGGAGGCGATTCAGAAGCTGGTGGCGGCGCGTCTGGCAGCCGACGTGATGGGGGTCCCGACGCTGGTGATCGCCCGTACCGATGCCGATGCGGCCGATTTAATTACCTCTGACTGCGATCCGTACGATCGTGAGTTTATTACCGGGGATCGCACCAGCGAAGGGTTCTTCCGCACCCACGCCGGGATCGAGCAGGCGATCAGTCGCGGGCTGGCTTATGCGCCGTACGCGGATCTGGTGTGGTGCGAAACGTCGAAACCGGATCTTGAGCAGGCGCGCCGCTTTGCTGAGGCTATCCATGCGCGTTTCCCGGGCAAATTGCTGGCCTATAACTGCTCACCGTCGTTTAACTGGAAGAAAAATCTCGATGATAAAACCATCGCCAGCTTCCAGCAGCAGCTGTCGGACATGGGATACAAATACCAGTTTATTACCCTCGCCGGGATCCACAGCATGTGGTTCAACATGTTCGACCTCGCCCATGCCTACGCTCAGGGTGAGGGGATGCGCCACTATGTTGAGAAAGTGCAGCAGCCGGAATTCGCTGCCGCGCCGGAAGGCTATAGCTTCGTCTCGCACCAGCAGGAGGTGGGCACTGGCTACTTCGACAAAGTCACTACCATTATCCAGGGCGGCGCCTCATCGGTGACGGCGCTGACCGGCTCGACCGAAGAAGATCAGTTTTGAGCCATGCCCGGCGGCGCGACGCTGACCGGGCCTGGGAAGGGATGCAGGCCGGATAAGCGAGCGCGCCATCCGGCATGACGTGGTGCCGGATGGGGGAAAGCGATGACGCGTGGCCTGGAACTACTGATTGCCCAAACCATTTTACAGGGATTCGACGCCCAGTACGGGCGTTTCCTGGAGGTGACCTCCGGCGCGCAGCAGCGCTTTGAACAGGCTGACTGGCACGCCGTACAGCAGGCGATGAAGCAGCGTATCCATCTCTACGATCACCACGTTGGCCTGGTGGTAGAGCAGCTGCGCTGCATTACCGAAGGGAAAAGTACCGACGTCGATTTTCTTCTGCGGGTGAAACAGCAGTACACCCAACTGTTGCCGGATTACCCTCGCTTTGAAATTGCCGAGAGCTTTTTCAATTCGGTCTACTGCCGACTGTTTGACCACCGCTCGCTGACACCCGAGCGGCTCTTTATTTTCAGTTCTCAGCCCGAGCGCCCCTTTCGCACCCTCCCGCGACCGCTGGCGAAAGATTTCTTTCCGGAACGCGGCTGGTCGCACCTGCTGGGCAAAGTACTGTCCGATTTGCCGTTGCGGCTGCCGTGGCAGAACAAAGCGCGGGATATCGGCTATATCATTGCCAGTCTGCAGGAGGCGCTGGGGGAGGAACTGCTCGCCACCTGCCATCTGCAGGTCGCCAATGAGCTGTTCTACCGGAATAAAGCCGCCTGGCTGGTGGGCAAACTGGTCATGCCGATGGCGACGCTGCCTTTTTTGCTGCCGATCCACCGCAGCGATGAGGGTGAGCTGTTTGTTGACACCTGCCTGACCACCCATGCCGAAGCGAGCATCGTTTTTGGCTTCGCGCGTTCCTATTTTATGGTTTATGCGCCGTTGCCCGGCGCTCTGGTGGAATGGCTGCGTGAGATCCTGCCGGGCAAAACGACGGCCGAGCTGTACATGGCGATTGGCTGTCAGAAGCACGCCAAAACCGAAAGCTATCGCGAATATTTACACTACATTACTCGCTGCGATGAGCAGTTTATTGAAGCGCCGGGCATTCGCGGGATGGTGATGCTGGTGTTTACCCTGCCGGGGTTTGACCGGGTGTTTAAGGTGATCAAAGACCGCTTCGCGCCGCAGAAAGAGGTGACCGCCGCCCACGTGCGCGCCTGCTATCAGCTGGTAAAGGAGCATGACCGCGTCGGGCGGATGGCGGATACCCAGGAGTTTGAAAATTTCGTGCTGGATAAACGGCAAATCGCGCCGGCGCTGCTGGCGCTGTTGCAGGCGGAAGCGGGGAACAAACTCACCGATCTCGGCGACCGCATCGTCATCAGTCATCTCTATATTGAACGGCGAATGGTGCCGCTCAACCTGTGGCTGGAGCAGGTTAACGGCCAGGCATTGCGTGATGCGGTAGAAGAGTATGGTAATGCTATCCGCCAGCTGGCCGCCGCCAACATCTTTCCCGGCGATATGCTGTTTAAAAACTTCGGCGTCACCCGCCACGGCCGGGTGGTGTTCTACGACTATGACGAAATTTGCTATATGACAGAGGTGAATTTCCGCCAGATCCCGCCGCCGCGCTATCCGGAAGATGAGCTGGCCAGCGAGCCGTGGTATAGCGTCTCGCCGGGGGATGTGTTTCCGGAGGAGTTCCGCCACTGGCTGTGCGCCGACCCGCGCGTTGGGCCGCTGTTTGAGGAGATGCATGCCGACCTGCTGCGCGCGGACTACTGGCGCGAGCTGCAGACGCGGATTAAAAACGGCCATGTGGAAGATGTTTACGCCTACCGGCGCAAGCAGCGTTTTAGCGTGCGCTATGGCGCCGACAGTAGGCCGGATAAGGCGTTTACGCCGCCATCCGGCAGGGTGCGCCGATCTGCCTGATGGCGCTACGCTTATCAGGCCTACTTAAAATGCCCCTGTGGGGCATTTTTTTATTTAACCCCGCCATACGCCAGCGTCACTTCCTTCGCCGCTTTGATCACCAGCGCGCCCAGCTCGGTCACCCGGTCATCGGTCATGCGTGAAATCGGCCCGGAGATGGAGATTGCCGCGAACGGTTCGCGATGTTCATCATAAATGCAGGCGGCGACGCAGCGCAGGCCGAGCGCGTGCTCCTCGTCATCGAAAGAGTAGCCCCGCTTGCGGGTCTGCGCTAAATCTTCCTTCAGATGCAGCGGCGAGACCAGCGTGGCATGCGTATAGGCATGCAGCCCTTTACGGTGCAGCAGGCTGGTGACCTGCTCTTCGCTTAATTGCGAGAGAAACGCCTTCCCGGCGCCGGAGGCGTGCATCGGCAGCTTACCGCCGATCGGCGCCGACATACGCATCAGCTGGGTGCACTGCACCTGGTCGATAATGATCGCCTGGTGGTCGCTCTGGTCAAGCACCGCCAGATTCACCGTTTCACCGGAATCTTCCATCAGCTGGCGCAGGATCGGGTGGACAATCGCCAGCAGATTGCGGCTTTGCAGAAAGCTGCTGCCGACCACGAAGGCATGCGCCCCGACGGCCCAGTGGCCCAGCTCGCCCACCTGGCGGACGAAGCCCAGCTGCTGCATGGTGGTCAGCAGGCGGTGGGTGGTGGAGTTGGGCAGACCCGCCTGCTGCGCCAGCTCGGTTAGCGCGACGCTGCTGTGGGACTCGGCAATCCATTCGAGCAATTTCAGGCCGCGGGTCAGCGACTGAACCTGACCGCCAGCCTGCTGGGCGGTGGCAGCCGCGGGTTTTCTGCCGCGTTTCGCGGGAACGGGGGTAGTGGCCATCGCGGACTCCTTTTTCTGTATCGTGGAAATGATTTTCGTTTTATTTGGCGATAATGCAATCACAACCGGACTCATCGGAGGAGTGAAGCTGAACATGTCTCATATTGCCTGTTGTTGTCTTTTCCGCTCCGGTGGTTTATGCCAGTATGGTTTGTTGGCTATTTGGCCTGAGTTGAGCGTTGTCGGGAGCAAGTGTGAGCAGCAAAGTTGAGCAACTGCATCAGCAGTTAAAAGAACGTATTCTGGTTCTGGATGGGGGCATGGGCACCATGATCCAGGGCTATCGTCTGAGTGAGCAGGACTTTCGCGGTGAGCGCTTTGCTGACTGGCCGTGCGACCTGAAAGGCAACAACGACCTGCTGGTGCTCAGCAAGCCCGAGGTGATCCGCGAGATCCACGACGCCTACTTCGAGGCCGGTGCGGATATCATTGAGACCAACACCTTTAACTCGACGACCATCGCGATGGCGGATTACCAGATGGAATCCCTGTCGGCCGAGATCAACTTTGCCGCGGCGAAGCTGGCCCGCGCCAGCGCCGACGCCTGGACGGCCCGCACGCCGGAAAAACCGCGCTACGTCGCGGGCGTGCTTGGCCCGACCAACCGTACCGCCTCTATCTCGCCTGATGTGAACGATCCGGCGTTCCGTAATATTACCTTTGACCAGCTGGTGGCCGCCTATCGCGAATCCACCCGGGCGCTGGTGGAAGGTGGCGTGGATCTGATCCTGATTGAAACGGTATTTGATACTCTGAACGCCAAGGCGGCCATCTATGCGGTGAAAGAGGAGCTGGAGGCGCTGGGCGTTGACCTGCCGCTGATGATCTCCGGCACCATCACCGATGCGTCCGGCCGCACGCTTTCCGGACAGACCACCGAAGCCTTTTATAACTCGCTGCGTCACGCCGAAGCCTTATCGTTTGGTCTGAACTGCGCCCTCGGGCCGGACGAACTGCGGCAGTATGTCCAGGAGCTGTCGCGCATCGCCGAATGCTACGTCACGGCGCACCCGAACGCCGGTCTGCCCAACGCCTTCGGTGAATACGATCTGGATGCCGACACCATGGCGACGCAAATTCGCGAATGGGCGGAAGCCGGTTTCCTCAATATCGTTGGCGGCTGCTGCGGTACGACTCCGGAGCATATCGCCGCCATGAGCCGGGCGGTGGCCGGTTTACCGCCGCGCCAGTTGCCGGAACTGCCGGTGGCCTGCCGCCTCGCCGGCCTGGAGCCGCTGAACATCGGCGACGACAGCCTGTTCGTTAACGTCGGCGAACGTACCAACGTCACCGGCTCGGCGAAATTTAAGCGCTTGATCAAAGAAGAGAAGTACAGCGAAGCGCTGGACGTTGCCCGTCAGCAGGTCGAAAGCGGCGCGCAGATTATCGATATAAACATGGATGAGGGGATGCTCGACGCGGAAGCGGCGATGGTGCGCTTCCTCAACCTGATTGCCGGCGAGCCGGACATTGCCCGCGTGCCGATCATGATCGACTCCTCCAAGTGGGAAGTCATTGAAAAGGGTTTGAAATGCATTCAGGGCAAAGGCATTGTTAACTCGATTTCGATGAAAGAGGGCGTTGAACCTTTTATCCACCATGCGAAGCTGGTTCGCCGTTATGGCGCCGCGGTAGTGGTGATGGCCTTTGACGAAGTGGGCCAGGCCGACACCCGCGAACGCAAAATTGAGATTTGCCGTCGCGCTTACAAAATTCTCACTGAAGAGGTCGGCTTCCCGCCAGAAGATATCATCTTTGATCCCAATATCTTTGCGGTAGCGACCGGTATCGAAGAGCACAATAACTATGCGCAGGACTTTATCGGCGCCTGCGAAGACATCAAACGCGAGCTGCCGCATGCGCTGATCTCCGGCGGCGTCTCCAACGTGTCGTTCTCGTTCCGCGGTAATGACCCGGTACGTGAGGCGATCCACGCCGTGTTCCTCTACTACGCGATCCGTAACGGCATGGATATGGGGATCGTCAACGCCGGCCAGCTGGCGATTTACGACGATCTGCCGGGCGAGCTGCGCGACGCGGTCGAAGATGTGATCCTTAACCGCCGCGATGACAGTACCGAACGGTTACTTGAGCTGGCGGAAAAATATCGCGGCAGCAAAGCGGACGACGGCGCGAATGCTCAGCAGGCGGAATGGCGCAGTTGGGACGTGAAAAAGCGTCTCGAATATTCGCTGGTGAAGGGCATTACTGAATTTATCGAACAGGACACCGAAGAGGCGCGTCAGCAGGCTGCCCGCCCGATTGAGGTGATTGAAGGGCCGCTGATGGACGGCATGAACGTGGTCGGCGACCTGTTCGGCGAAGGTAAAATGTTCCTGCCGCAGGTGGTGAAATCCGCTCGCGTGATGAAACAGGCGGTGGCCTACCTCGAACCTTATATCGAAGCCAGCAAAGAACAGGGCTCCAGTAACGGCAAAATGGTGATTGCCACCGTAAAAGGCGACGTTCACGACATCGGTAAAAACATCGTCGGCGTGGTGCTGCAGTGTAATAACTACGAAATTATCGATCTTGGCGTGATGGTCCCGGCAGATAAAATTCTCAAAACCGCCAAAGAGGTCAATGCGGATCTGATCGGCCTTTCCGGGCTGATTACTCCGTCACTGGACGAGATGGTTAACGTGGCGAAAGAGATGGAGCGCCAGGGCTTTACCATCCCGCTGCTGATCGGTGGCGCGACTACCTCGAAAGCGCATACGGCGGTGAAAATCGAGCAGAACTACAGTGGCCCGACCGTTTACGTACAGAACGCCTCGCGCACCGTCGGGGTGGTGGCTGCGCTGCTCTCGGATACGCAGCGCGATGATTTTGTCGCCCGCACGCGTAAAGAGTATGAGACCGTGCGTATCCAGCATGGGCGTAAAAAACCGCGCACGCCGCCGGTGACCCTGGCCGCCGCGCGGGAAAACGATCTGGCCTTCGACTGGGAGAGCTACACGCCGCCGGTGGCCCATCGCCTGGGGGTACAGGAGGTGGAAGCGAGCATCGAGACGCTGCGCAACTACATCGACTGGACGCCGTTCTTCATGACCTGGTCGCTGGCGGGCAAATACCCGCGGATTCTGGAGGATGAAGTGGTGGGCGAAGAGGCACAGCGCCTGTTCAAAGACGCCAACGATTTGTTAGATAAACTCAGCGCAGAGAAAACCCTGAACCCGCGCGGCGTGGTCGGGTTGTTCCCGGCCAACCGCATTGGCGACGATATTGAAATTTATCGCGATGAAACCCGCACCCATGTGCTGACGGTGAGCCATCACCTGCGCCAGCAGACGGAAAAGGTCGGCTTCGCGAACTACTGCCTCGCCGATTTTGTCGCGCCGAAGCTGAGCGGCAAGGCGGACTACATCGGCGCCTTTGCCGTGACCGGCGGCCTGGAAGAGGACGCGCTGGCGGACGCCTATGAAGCGCAGCATGATGACTATAACAAGATCATGATCAAGGCCATCGCCGATCGTCTGGCGGAAGCCTTCGCCGAGTATCTGCACGAGAAAGTGCGTAAGGTCTACTGGGGGTATGCGGCCAATGAGAACCTCAGCAATGAGGAGCTTATCCGCGAGAACTACCAGGGGATCCGTCCGGCGCCGGGGTATCCGGCCTGTCCGGAGCACACCGAAAAAGGCACCATCTGGCAGCTGCTGGACGTCGAAGCCCATACCGGCATGAAGCTGACCGAATCGTTCGCCATGTGGCCGGGGGCATCGGTTTCCGGCTGGTACTTCAGCCATCCGGACAGCAAGTACTTCGCCGTGGCGCAGATCCAGCGCGACCAGGTCGAAGACTACGCGCTGCGTAAAGGGATGACCCCGGCGGAAGTCGAGCGCTGGTTAGCGCCTAATCTGGGCTATGATGCC
The DNA here is from genome assembly GCF_003790505.1 of Klebsiella sp. P1CD1. NCBI lineage: Bacteria > Pseudomonadati > Pseudomonadota > Gammaproteobacteria > Enterobacterales > Enterobacteriaceae > Klebsiella > Klebsiella sp. P1CD1. Next base: position 5,383,422 of record NZ_CP033631.1, on the reverse strand, counting down.
GACTAAATCGTCACCTTTCCTTACAACAAACAAGGCGCTCTGTGAGCGCCTTGTCTCTTTATTGAGGTTAACCCCTTATACTGAGAGAGGTTCCTGATCTTCGGAAAACCTATAACGATAAGGAGAAGCTGATTCCGTGTTAACTCTGCTACACCTGTTGTCCGCGGTTGCTCTGCTGGTGTGGGGCACGCATATTGTGCGTACCGGGGTGATGCGCGTCTATGGCGCTCGCCTGCGTACCGTTCTCAGTAGCAGCGTAGAGAAAAAGCCGCTCGCCTTCTGCGCGGGTCTTGGCGTCACTGCGCTGGTGCAAAGCAGCAATGCCACCACCATGCTGGTGACCTCGTTTGTCGCCCAGGATCTGGTGGGCCTGACGCCAGCGCTGGTAATGGTGCTGGGGGCCGACGTCGGGACGGCGCTGATGGCGAGGGTGCTGACCTTCGACCTGTCGTGGCTATCGCCGCTACTCATTTTTATCGGGGTGATCTTCTTCCTTGGCCGCAAGCAAACCCGCGCCGGGCAGCTGGGGCGAGTGGGGATTGGTCTGGGGCTGATCCTGCTGGCCCTGGAGCTGATTGTGCAGGCCGTGAACCCCATCACCCAGGCCAACGGCGTGCAGGTGATTTTCGCCTCGCTGACCGGCGATATCATGCTGGATGCCTTAATTGGCGCCGTATTCGCGATCATCAGCTACTCCAGCCTGGCGGCGGTGCTGCTGACGGCGACGCTGACCGCGGCGGGAGCAATCTCCTTCCCGGTGGCGCTGTGCCTGGTAATTGGCGCCAACCTGGGCTCCGGGCTGTTGGCGATGCTCAACAACAGCGCGGCAAACGCGGCGGCGCGCCGCGTGGCGCTGGGTAGCCTGCTGTTTAAGCTGGTGGGGAGCCTGATTATTCTGCCATTTGTCCATCCGCTGGCCGCGGCGATGCACAAGCTGCCGTTGGCGGAGTCTGAGCTGGTTATCTACTTCCACGTCTTTTATAACCTGCTGCGCTGCATCGCGATGGTGCCCTTTGCCGGACCGATGGCGAAGCTGTGCCAGCGTATGATCCGCGATGAGCCCGAGCTGGATAACCAGCTGAAACCCAAGCATCTTGACCCGTCGGCGCTGGATACGCCAGCGCTGGCGCTGGCCAATGCCGCGCGCGAGACGCTGCGCATTGGAGATGCGATGGAGCAGATGCTGGGGAGCCTGCATAAAGTGATGCATGGCGAACCGCGTCAGGAGAAAGAGCTACGTCGTATGGCGGACGATATCAACGTGCTCTACACCGCCATTAAGCTCTATCTGGCGCGAATGCCAAAGGATGAGCTGGCGGAGGAGGAGTCCCGGCGCTGGGCGGAAATCATTGAGATGTCGCTAAACCTCGAGCAGGCGTCCGATATCGTCGAGCGGATGGGCAGCGAGATCGCCGATAAATCGCTGGCGGCGCGGCGCGCCTTCTCGGTGGAAGGGTTAAAGGAGCTGGATGCGCTGTACGATCTGCTGCTCAGCAATCTGCAGCTGGCGATGTCGGTCTTCTTCTCCAGCGATGTACCCAGCGCCCGCCGTCTGCGGCGCAGCAAACACCGGTTCCGCATTCTTAACCGCCGTTACTCGCATGCGCACGTTGACCGTCTGCATCAGCAGAACGTGCAGAGTATCGAAACCAGTACGTTGCACCTGGCGCTGCTGGGGGATATGAAGCGTCTGAACAGCCTGTTCTGCTCAGTGGCTTACAGCGTGATGGAGCAGCCGGATGAAGACGACGAACGGGATGACTACTGAGACGGATTATTTTTCCGTCTATGTCGCTTCTTTTCTGGCGAGGTAGCCCTCCCGGGACGTGGCTGACGCCTTCCCGGGAGGGACATCCTAGCTTCTGGCAAACGCCGAGGCTTCTGCCACCAGCGCGTTATCCGGTCGTACGCCGGTATAAAGGGCGAACTGCTCGACAGCTTGCAGGGCAATGACTTCCGCACCGCTGATGGTTTGCTTACCCCGTTGTTGCGCCAGGCGGATCAGCGGAGTTTCCGCCGGCAACGCGACCACGTCAAACACGACGCTGGCCTGGGCCACCATGGCCTTGCTGAACGCCAGCGTGTTACTTTCCGCTCCCCCTGCCATGCCCAGCGGTGTGACATTGACCAGAATCTCGGCTGCGATCCCTTCGGGCAGGGGCTGCCACTGAAAGCCATACTGTTTTGCCAGCGCCAGGCCGCGCTGGCGATTGCGGGCCGCAATGATCACGTCGCGGAAACCGGCATCACGGAAGGCGGCAATGACGGCTTTCCCCATGCCGCCGCTACCCTGAATCATCACTCTGGCGTTGGTATCGAGCCGATGGCTGGCGATCAGGCTTTTGACCGCGATGTAATCGGTGTTTAGCCCGGTTAACTTCCCGTCGTCATTGACGATGGTGTTGACGGAGTCGATGACTTTTGCTGACGGATCGATCGCGTCAAGAAACGGTATGCAGCTCTCTTTAAACGGCATGGAGACCGCACAGCCGCGGATACCCAATGCGCGAACCCCTTTTACCGCCGCCTCAATATCCTTAGTCGTAAAGGCTTTGTAGAGGTAGTTCAATCCCAGCTTGTCATACAGATAGTTATGAAAGCGGGTGCCGAAGTTGCCGGGGCGACCCGCCAGGGAGATGCACAGCAGCGTATCGCGGTTAATCATGCGTAATATCCTCCGCGTGGGCCAGCAGATACGCTTCAGCCTCCTGGGACCAGATCCCATGGTGACGCGCCACAATCGCTGCCAGTTCGGGATCGGCGATCTCGCCCAGCGGCGTGAGCGGGAAGGCTTTTCCAGTATACACCAGCTTTTTTCCCCCGCCGACGGCAGGCAGATCGAGGGTGGTTTCGCCCGCGGCGTTCAGGCCGAGAATATGGGTGACCACTTTCGCCGTCTGGACCTTTTTCGCCTGCATCAGCGCCACCGCGGCGCGCATATCGTCAGTATTACCGCCGGAGGTGCCGACGTAGTGGGTAAAGGCGTAGTGCACGTCGTAGAAGTTGATCGGGGCGCTGAATTGCTTATCCTGGGGGCCAGCAAAGAAATTCAGGCAGCCGTCCGGGGCCAGCAACGAGGAGGCCAGGGTGATCAGCTGTTCGTTTGGCACAAACACGAAGATATCGTCGAAGCCATGGCCGCCGCTGAGCGCCAGCAGCGTATCGCGACTGGCCTCATGGCCGTCGAGGTAGTGGATCAGCGTCTGCGGCTCAGAGGGGTAATGACGGCGGGCGTAGCTGAGCTTCGGCTTATTGGTATCGGTCACTACCAGTAGTGAAGGATTGATGGGGCCGTGCAGCGCATAGTCGATAGCCAGCAGCCCCATCGGCCCCGTCCCGCCCAGGATCAGAGTGCGTCCCTGAGGACGGATCCCCATCACGTGGTTGTAACTCCCCTCCTGCAGATGATAATTGGCGTTGAAAGCGCCAATGACGCAGGAGAGCGGCTCCACCAGCGATCCTTCAAACCAGGTATCCCCCTCCCAGGTGAGCAGGCAATCCTGCGCCATCACCTCATTGGGGATCACCACATGGGTGGCTTCGCCACCGATCCATGGGAATGAGTAGCCGGGGCAGTCGGGTCGGTCGGGCAACTGCAGGTTGGCCTGGATCACGTAGCGCTGCCCTGGCTGAAACTTATGCTGCCACTTTTTACCGACGGCAAGGATTTCGCCGCAGAATTCATGACCGATAATAATGGGCCTGGTGGCCACATCATCTGGCACCTTTTTATGATCGGCACCCTGATTGGCCTCTTTCCATGAGGAAAGACACAGGCTGTCCGTGACCACCCGGGCGAGGATCTCATCGTCCTGCATCGCCGGGAGGGTAAAGGTTTCCAGGCGCAGGTCTCGTTTGCCATACAGGCGCAGGGCCGTTGTTGTTTGCATAAACCACCTCATCCCCTTCATCTTTCGGGGCTATGTTGTTGACGTCACCCCGGCATCGCCGGGGCGGAATAATCAGGACAGAAAGCCGAGGGCGTTGCCGATAATGCCTAAGCCGAAAAGGGCGAAAATCAGCCAGACCGGATTCACTTTCTTGTTCAGCAGACGCACCATCAGTAGCGTCAGGCCCAGCGCCAGCAGGCCGGGGCAGAGCTGATCGAGGATGTTCTGGACGGTCATCGTGACGGTGGCGCCGTCTGCACCGGGCGTTTGGGAAACCACCAGCGGCACATTGATGGTGGTCCATTTGGTCACCAGCACCCCCATGACAAACAGGCCGAGAATGGAGGCGCCTTCGGTCAGCTTCTGCAGCAGGTTACCGCCCATATCGCTGACGATATTGACCCCTTTACGGAAGCCCAGTTGCAGGCCGTACCACTTCATTGCCAGCCGCACTGCATTGAAAATAAAGAAAAATAACAAAGGTCCCAGAATGTTGCCGGAGAGGGCCAGCGAGGCGCCAAGGGCCGCGGTAATCGGCCGCAGCGTGCCCCAGACCAGCGGGTCGCCGACGCCGGCCAGCGGGCCCATCAGACCCACTTTGATGCCGTTGATAGCGCCATCGTCAATGGCCGCGCCGTTAGCCCGGGCCTCCTCCATGGCGGCGGTGACGCCGATCACCGGGCCACACACCGCCGGCGTGGTATTAAAGAACACCAGATGACGCTTCAGCGCCGCGACCTGATCGGCTTTGAGCGGATACAGGCGTTTGATCGCCGGGATCATGTCGTAGCAAAATCCCAGGCCATGAATACGTTCGAAGTTAAAGGAGGCCTGCTGGAGGTTGGAGCGGAGAAACATGCTCACCAGGTCGCCTTGCGTGATTTTTTTCTGTTCCATTTTCGGCTCCATTAGTCGTCAAGCTGGTCAAGGGCGGGGGCAGAGGGGGCAGTGGAGGCGGCGGGTTCAGCCTTACGCCACTGTGGATTGAGCTGGATGTAGATCAGCGCGATGATGACGCCCACGCCGCCGAAGGCCAGCAGGCTGAAGTCGAGATAACCCCCGGCGAGAAAACCGAGGAAAAAGAAGGGCATCAGGTATTTCACGCCCATCATTCGCAGCACCATCGCGTAGCCCACGACGACAATGAAACCACCGGCAATCTGCAGGCCGCGGGTGACGAATTCCGGGATCGCGCTGAGCATACTGCTGACCATATCCGCGCTAACGAACAGCGAGACCACCAGCGCCGGGATTGCCACGCGCAGTGCCTGCACCCCCAGCGCGGAGACATGCAGCAGGTCGATGGTGCGAAAGCGCGCCTCCTCGGCCGCTTTGTCCGCGGCGTGCTGGAACACCACGGTAATGGTGCGAGCGAAAACGGTCAGCACCTGCCCGGCGGCGGCCACCGGCAGAGCAATGGCGATACCGGTGGCAATGCTCTGGTGGCCCACAATCACCAGAATGGCGGAGATAATGCTGGCCAGCGCCGAATCTGGCGACTGCGCTGCCCCCACGTTCATCCAGCCGAGGGCGATCAGCTCCAGCGTACCGCCGAGCATAACCCCGGTTTTTAAATCGCCCAGGATGAGGCCAATCACGGTACAGGCGATAAGGGGCCGATGGGTCTGAAATTCATCCAGCACGCTGCCCATTCCGGCAATACAGGAAAAAATAAATATGGCTATTATCTGTAGGGTACTAATTTCCATAATTTTTGACCTTTAAGGTGTGAGTCATCCTGCCTGCTACGGCATATCACAACAGGCGCTATTTTTTATTCGCAGAAAGCTGTTTCGTTAATTTTGTCGAGAATATTGACTGACGGATCTGATGCGACCACGCGTAAATCGAGTTTTACGCCCAGTTTATCGAGTTCACGGAATGCCTGAATATCCTGCGGATCCAAAGAAACGGCTTTGGTTAGCTGTTTTTTACCGGGTCGCCAGGCCATGCCACCAATATTTAACGTGGCGATCTGCACGCCCTGGCGCACCATCGTTAAAACATCGTGTGGATTGGTAAATAAATAAAAGACGGTCTCGTCCTGATATTGCGGGTTATGATAGACCGCAACCGCTTTTTCCAGACTGACAACGTTTACCTTCATGCCTGGCGGAGCCGCCTGGCGCAACAGGGTCCGGCGAACCTCATCGTTAAATACATCGTCATTGCAGATAATTATCCGCTGGGCGTTGGCGACTTTTGACCACACGGTGGTGACCTGGCCATGAATCAGTCGGTCATCAATACGGGCGAGGGTAATTTGCATCAGAACTCCTCCTCAACGGTTTCTGGCTGCTGCCAGACCACACAGCACTGACTGGCGATGGCCTGCAGATGCTGGCATAAGTCATCGGCGCTCAGGGTATGCTGGTTATCCACCAGCTCGAGCGCCAGCGGCAGCGACAGGCCGCTAATCACCCGGATCTGCGGGTGACGCATTGCCAGCCCGGCTGCGGCATTCCATGGGCTTCCGCACTGCAAATCTACCGCGATTACCCACTCCTCATCGGTGTGGGCGCTTACTAACTTTTCCAGGTTAATGGCGATATCCGCCGCGTTTTCGCCGGGGACAAACGCGACGGCGCTGACGTTAACCTCGCCGTAGACCATGCATACCGAATCAAGCATGGCCCCGGCCAGCTGGCCGTGGGCGCAGAAGATAGCGTGAACCATACTGCCTCCTTAACCGCGCGTTTTTCCGCCGGCAATGTTAGTGGTGACTCCAGTGATGTAGCTGGCGCGCGCTGACAAGAGATAGCAAACAAAATCAGCCACTTCCGAGAGCTTTCCTGCCCGCCCGATGGGAATGGCGTTTTTGGTATATCCCTCGCGAAGTTGCTCGACGGTGATATTGCGCGTCCAGGCCAGCGCCTCTTCATATTCCGGTGTCCGCAGACCGGTTTTTTCGAGGATCCCCGGCGCAACGCCGACCACGCGGATCCCATATTTACCCAATTCTTTGGACCAGGAGCGGGTAAAGCTGTTGAGCGCGGCCTTGGTCGCGGCGTAGCAGCTTTGACCTTCAGAGCCTTCCAGGCCGCTCTCCGAAGAGACATTGACAATCACACCGGCGCGCTGTTTGACCATTTGACGCGCCACCGCCTGCGACATGAAAAACACCCCTTTCTGGTTGATATTGACCATTTTTTCAAAAGCGGCTTCGTTTAATTCATAGCGGCCGGCCGGTGCTTTTTCGTCGACTAATAAACGCGGGAAATTCACGCCAGCGTTATTGACCAAACCATCAATACGCGACCAGCGCTGAATAATGGCATCGATAGTCTGTTGCACCTCTGTCGCGCTGGAAATATCCGTCGGCCAGAAGTGATAATTATCGCCATTGTGATGACGATCGCCGCCATGAATATCAATCATCTGGACATGAGCACCTTGTGATAATAATTCATCGACAATGGCCAGCCCAATTCCCGAGGCGCCGCCGGTCACGATAATGATGTTATCTTTTAAATTTAACCAGGTATTCATTATTCACTCCCATTTCTTTAGATAAAGGGATCCCCCGCAGCGGGTGCTGCGTGAAATCATATCCTGTGTGTTATTTCAGTAATAACTCAGCCGTTTCTCTGTTTGTCACCAGACAATTAATATAGCGTCCGTGCAATGCGCCAAGAATGCCAGAGTATTTCTCTTCCCCCATGGCGATGCCGATGGAATAGCGAGCCTGGCGGAGCTTCGCCATTTCGATCGACAGGGTTTTTTCGCTCATATTGGTATCGACTAACCCGCCGTTAATATCGTAGAAACGCGAACAGATATCCCCGGCGACGTGGCGGGCGTTGAGATCGTCGCTCTCTTCGCTGCCGTAGAAGGCGTGCCAGTTTGCGCCGTCGCGAATGGCCGGTGAACCAATACCCACCAGCGCCACATCCAGGCTGTCCCAGTAGGATGAGATGGTTTTAAAATGCTGGGACTGCATGATGCCGTTGCGGATCAGCGGGTTATCCAGCAGAGCTGGAAAATCGGCAAGGTGGGATTCCGCTTTCAGTCTGGCTGCCGCGCCGTAGGTTAACGTATTCACATGGTAGCGGCTCTCCAGTTTACCGGAAGGCCCGCCGATGATGGGGACGCAGATCACCTGGCGTGACTGGCTGGCCTGCGGCAGGTTCTCCACCAGCGAACGCACGGCGCGACCCCATGAAAAACCGATGATATCGCCGGGCTCCAGCAACCGATCGACAAGCAGGGCGCCATGCTGGCCCATCGCACTCAGCTGTTCTTCTTCCAGCAGCCCATCACTGCTGGCAACCACCGCCTCTTTCAGACCAAATTTTTGCTTGAGCTGTTGCTCGAGCCACAGGTTCTCGTTGTAGTCATAGTTGATGGCGATGGTGACAATGCCCTGCTCGCGGCCGCGCTTCAGCAGGCGACTGATGGTGGTGCGATAGATCCCCAGCTCGCGAGCGATTTGCGCCTGAGTCATATCCTGCTCGTAATAGAGCTGGGCGATTTTGACAATCAACCGGATATCATCGCTGTTTTCCATGGTCATCTGCAGGCTCCTGCACATTTGTGCAAATCGCGGGTTTGTGCTGTTGATCTGATATAACCCTATTAGAGCCACCGTTTAAAGCGATTTTCTTTTATTTCATCACCCTAATCTGGCGAATAATCTTGCACATTTGCGTTATCAATAGCGGGTTGTTGGCACCTTTGTGCATTGCACGCTAAATCGCTGATTCTGTGATATTTCATCATGCAAAGTTGCCAGGCGTTGAGCGGGACACTTTTGTGAAAAAAGGCGTAGTCGATCACACCTTGCGCCGGAGGGCGCAAAGGCACATCTTTTTTCTCGCCCACAAGGTAGGGTATATTTCGCTTTTACAGGAGAATCTATGCTGCCCGACTCATCAACCCGATTAAATAAATACATCAGCGAAAGCGGCATCTGCTCGCGTCGCGAAGCGGACCGCTTTATTGAACAAGGCAACGTCTTTATCAATGGCAAGCGCGCCACCATTGGCGATCAGGTGAAGCCTGGCGATTTAGTCAAAGTTAACGGACAGTTGATTGAGCCGCGTGAAGCGGATGATCTGGTGCTGATTGCGCTGAATAAGCCGGTCGGCATTGTGAGCACCACGGAAGACGGCGAGCGCGACAACATTGTCGATTTCGTCAACCACAGCAAGCGAATCTTCCCTATCGGCCGTCTGGATAAAGATTCTCAGGGGCTGATCTTCCTCACCAACCACGGTGATCTGGTGAACAAGATCCTGCGCGCCGGCAACGACCATGAAAAAGAGTATCTGGTGACGGTCGATAAGCCGGTGACCGATGAGTTCATTCGCGGGATGGGCGCGGGGGTGCCGATTCTCGGGACGGTGACGAAAAAATGTAAAGTGAAGAAAGAGGCGCCGTTCGTTTTCCGCATCACTCTGGTGCAGGGGCTGAATCGCCAGATCCGTCGTATGTGCGAGCACTTTGGCTATGAAGTGACGAAGCTTGAGCGTACGCGGATCATGAACGTGAGCCTGACGGGGATCCCCTTGGGTGAATGGCGTGATCTAACCGATGACGAGCTGATCGACCTGTTCAAGCTGATTGAAAACTCCTCTTCCGAAGCGAAGCCGAAAGCCAGGCCGAAGGCCAAAGCGGCGACTCCCGGCATCAAGCGCCCGGTGGTGAAGATGGAAAATAGCAACGATAAGGGCCGCCCGGCTGGTAACGGGAAACGTTTCACCCAGCCGGGACGTAAAAAGAAAGGGCGTTAACGCCTGCCGCGGGTCGGCGTATTCGCCGACCAGGAAAAGGTCGCTTCTTTATCCGTTTTATAAGCCTGCTGTTTTTTCACCTGGCGGGCTTTCTTCGCATCCGCTTCACGCTGCGCCATCAGCTTATCGATATATTCCTTTTTCACGCTGTTCGTTTCCGCATTGCTCAGCGGGCGGCCATGCGCAATACGCGCGCGGTCAAGCAGCGTTTTCAATTCGCGCTGTTCGCGCTCGGTCATCTCTTTTTGTGTAATACGGGGGAGTGCCATGGTGGTGCCCTCAGTCAGACCAGAGCACCCAGTGTACGGCAATCAGCGCAAAATAGAACGCATCCGGAAAGCGCCTCGCAGAATATTTCCCTCGTTCGTGACCAGTGCGCGGGTCTGGCTTAGGGTAACGGCACGCCTACTGGCCAACGACGACAAATTTTGGGCGGGAGATGTATAAAATTTTATACAAGGATGTGGTATGCTCAATCAGCAACAGAAATTAAGGCGTATCGTCTGGATGGGCTCTTCCTTTGACGATCTGCGCCAGTTTCCTGAGGACGTCCGCAGAGATGCCGGATTCCAGCTTTATCGTTTACAGTCGGGTTTAGAGGCTGCGGACTGGAAAGCGATGCCTCAACTGGGGCGGGGCGTTGAAGAAATCCGCCTGCGCCACTTTTCCGGTGCATATCGGGTAATTTATCTGGCCCGTTTTGCAGAGGCGATATATGTCCTGCACTGTTTTAACAAAAAGACGCGGCGTACCGCCGAACACGAAAAACAGATTGTCAGAAACCGTTTGCAGGTAATACAGCAGGAACACAGGAGTCATAAATGAATCGTAAGAGGGTGGATGGTATTCGTCATGTGACCTCTGAAGAGAGCAATATATTCAGTGAACTGGGCTTTGATGATGCTGACGCAGAGCAGCTTCGGGGACAAGCGGAAAAAGAAGTTGAGCAGTTGATGGCGCTTAAACGACAGTTAATGCAGGAAATCGCTGAGTGGATAGATGAACATCAATTGAAGCAGGCCGATGCTGCCGCGAAGTTGAGCATTTCGCGCCCGCGTATTTCAGATGTGGTCAATCAGAAAACCAGTAAGTTTACCCTGGATGCGTTAGTCATGATGTTAATGAAGTTAGGTAAACCAGTACGTTTGCAGATTGGATAACGCACACGCCCGGGCCTGCGCCCGGACGTATCACGCTCAGCGCTTGTCGGCTTTTTTGGCGATAGGCTTTCCTGACCAGTACCCGGCCAGCAGCGAACCGGACAGGTTATGCCAGACGGAGAACAGCGCGCCTGGCAGCGCCGCCAGCGGGCCGAAGTAAATTTTACCCAGCGCGGCCGCCAGGCCAGAGTTCTGCATCCCCACCTCGATCGCCAGCGTACGGCAGGTGGATTCATCAAAACCAAACAGACGTCCGCCCCAGTAGCCGCCAAGCAGGCCAATGGTGTTATGCAGGATCACCGCGATAATCACCACCAGGCCGACGGAGGCGATATGGGCGGCGGAACCCGCCACCACCGCGCTGATGATCGCCAGTATGCATACCATCGAGAAAGCGGGCAGGAACGGCTCTACCGCTTTCACCACCTTCGGCAGCAGATGATGGACAATCAGTCCCAGCGCGATGGGGATGACCACAATCTGCAGAATGCTGAGCAACATGCCCATGACGTCGACCTGAATATGCGCGTCGACGTACAGACGGGTGAGCAGCGGTGTCGCCACGACGCCGACGAGGGTGGAGACCGAGGAGATGGTCACCGACAGCGCCACATCCCCTTTGGCAAGAAAGATCATCACGTTGGAGGCAGTCCCGCTGGCGACGCTGCCGACCAGCACCATCCCGGCGGAAAGCTCCGGCGGCATATGAAACAGCAGCGCCAGCAGCCAGGCGGCGAGCGGCATCACCAGATAATGGAGAAAGATCCCCGCAGCGACCGGCGCCGGGCGCGACAGGACGCGTTTGAAATCCTCCAGCTTCAGATGCACACCCATACCGAACATGATCAGCATCAGCAGGGTGGTGACCCATGGGCCAATTGGGGTGAAGGTGGTGGGAGTGTAATAGGCCAGAACGGAGAGCAGCAGTGCCCATAACGGGAACAGCCGCGTCAGAGTTGCGAGCATGTTGTGTTCCTTGCGATACGCGAACCGGGCCGCGCCATCCCGATGGGGCGGCGAGCAGGTCCGCTGGTTGTGTTGATGTTGTTATAAAAAAGCCGGGTTCGAGCCCGGCTATAGGTATTGTTTATCGTGCTAAGAAATTTTATTCAAACAAATTATGATGCAGCTTCTGCACCACCTTCTCCGCATCGGCGCCAGGCACCAGGAAGCAGAGGTTATGGCTGGAGGCGCCATAGCAGATCATGCGGATATTAAACGGCTCGAGGACGCCAAAGACCTCTTTACCGACGCCGCAGGCTTTCGACAGCTCATTGCCAATCAGGGCCACCAGCGCCAGGTCTTCCTCCACTTCCACGCGACACAGCGAGGAGAGCTCGGTCAGCAGCGCCTGGGTCAGCAGGGTATCGCCCGCAGAGGTCGAGCCGGTGGTGTCCATGGTCAGGGCCACGCTCACTTCGGAGGTGGTGATCAAATCGACGGAGATGTTATGGCGCGCCAGAATGCCGAATACCTCGGCGAGGAAGCCGCGGGAGTGCAGCATATTCAGGCTGTGCAGCGTCAGCAGCGTCTGGCGGCGACGCAGCGCCAGCGCGCGGAACAGCGGCGGGTTCTCGGTGGTTTTACACACCAGCGTACCGCCCGCTTTAGGCTCTTTACTCGAGCCGACAAACACCGGAATATCGCTGCGCACGGCAGGCAGCAGGGTCGCCGGGTGCAGCACTTTGGCGCCAAAGGTGGCCATTTCCGCTGCCTCTTCAAAGGCGATGACGTCGATGCGTTTCGCCGCTGGCGCCACGCGCGGATCGGTCGTATAGATCCCGGGCACATCGGTCCAGATATCGACGCGGGTGGCATTCAGCGCTTCGCCGAGCAGAGCGGCGGTATAATCGCTGCCGCCGCGGCCAAGGGTGGTGGTGCGGCCTTTCGCTTCGCTGCCGATAAAGCCCTGCGTCACCACCAGGCCTTCCGCCAGGCGCGGCGCCAGCTGCTGCTGGGTCAGTTCGGCGACGGCGGCGATGTCCGGTTCGGCGCGGCCAAAGCGATCGTTAGTGCGCAGCACTTTACGGGCGTCAAACCACTGCGCCTGAATACCGCGTTCACGCAGAATTTCTACAAACAGCAGGGTGGACATCAGTTCGCCATGGCTGACCAGTTCGTCGGTCAGGGCGGTCGAGGAGGCGAGCGCGGCGGCTTCCGCCAGCGTCGTGATATTTTCCAGCAGGCGCTCAATCTCTTCGCGGATCACGTTGGGATAGCGCAAACGCTCCAGAATATTGAACTGGATCTGGCGCAGAGCATCCAGCTGGGAAAAACGTTCGGTGGGTTCCAGCCCTCCCGCTAAGGCCACCAGAATGTTGGTCACGCCGGCAGAGGCGGAGAGCACAACAATACGGGTATTGGCATCGAGCAGCGCCACATCGATGCTGCGGTTCATAGCGTCAAAATCGGCAACGCTGGTGCCGCCAAATTTGGCGACGACTAGATCTGTCATAACAACCTCGTGTCAGGGGGCCTGACTTATTAAAACGATTCCTGAACACCGATCGTGGCAGGGGCTGGACGCCGCCGGATCGCAACAAAATGTCTTAATAAGCCAGGCCAAATTATTCAGCCATGGCACAAGGGAAGAGCGATAAACAGGGTGGCGCAGAGTGATAAACAACTACGATGTCACCCAGAAGTGCTCCACCTTGTAGACCCGACTCACCGCTCTGGGCGCTGAGGTGTTCGGGTATGAAACGCCCGACTGCGAACGTTTCTGGTGACAACCCAGGGGATTCAGCCCCTGTGGCCGGTGAGGAGCGTGACCAGACGCTCTTTCACCTCGGCGTTGCTCCCCCTCACGTATTTTCCCCGGACTGGTTCCTCCAATACGGTTACCTGGGCAACGCACCTCTTCTGGCAATTACCGACGTCTTTCACCTGGCCGGGGGAACAGGGACATTATATCCCCCGCGAATACCCTTTCGCTGTAGCGTGAAATGCGCGAGCAATAGATACCTACCAATACGTAAGCACTGCGGATATATAAAGGCTTAACACCAGCTATGTCAACGCTGCGGTTATGCGGATTTTTCATGCCCCTGCGGCTAACAGAAAAAAGCCTTATGATAGCTATACTAATGGGGCTTTTTACTCCGTTTTGACCCGATTCCTGACCGGCGTCAGGGACAAGTCACAAAAATCATCACAATTTTCCGTCACCGGCGCTACAATCGACCGAAGTCACAATCTCAAATCAGAAGAGTATTGCTAATGAAAAACATCAACCCAACGCAGACCTCTGCCTGGCAGGCATTACAGAAACACTTCGACGAAATGAAAGATGTCACTATCAGCGAGCTGTTCGCCAAAGATAGCGACCGTTTTTCTAAGTTTTCCGCGACGTTCGACGATCTGATGCTGGTGGACTTCTCCAAAAACCGCATCACCGAAGAGACGCTGGCTAAACTGCAGGATCTGGCGAAAGAGACCGATCTGGCAGGCGCCATTAAATCGATGTTCTCCGGCGAAAAGATCAACCGTACCGAAGACCGTGCGGTACTGCACGTCGCGCTGCGCAACCGCAGCAATACGCCGATTGTGGTTGATGGCAAAGATGTGATGCCGGAAGTGAACGCTGTGCTGGAGAAGATGAAAACCTTCTCAGAAGCGATTATCTCCGGTAGCTGGAAAGGCTATACCGGCAAACCGATCACCGACGTGGTTAACATTGGTATCGGCGGTTCCGACCTCGGTCCGTTCATGGTCACCGAAGCGCTGCGTCCGTACAAAAACCACCTCAACATGCACTTTGTCTCCAACGTCGATGGCACCCACATCGCTGAAGTGCTGAAGAACGTCAACCCGGAAACGACCCTGTTCCTGGTGGCGTCCAAGACCTTCACCACTCAGGAAACCATGACCAACGCCCACAGCGCGCGCGACTGGTTCCTGGCGACCGCGGGCGACGACAAACACGTGGCCAAACACTTCGCGGCGCTTTCTACCAACGCGAAAGCGGTTGGCGAGTTCGGCATCGACACCGCCAACATGTTTGAATTCTGGGACTGGGTTGGCGGCCGTTACTCCCTGTGGTCGGCGATTGGCCTGTCCATCATTCTCTCCGTGGGCTTCGACAACTTCGTTGAGCTGCTGTCCGGCGCGCATGCGATGGATAAACACTTCTCCACCACCCCGGCGGAGAAAAACCTGCCGGTGCTGCTGGCGCTGATCGGTATCTGGTACAACAACTTCTTCGGAGCAGAAACCGAAGCGATTCTGCCGTACGACCAGTATATGCACCGTTTTGCCGCCTACTTCCAGCAGGGCAACATGGAGTCCAACGGTAAGTATGTTGACCGTAACGGCCACGCGGTAGACTACCAGACTGGCCCGATCATCTGGGGTGAGCCGGGCACCAACGGTCAGCACGCGTTCTACCAGCTGATCCACCAGGGCACCAAAATGGTACCGTGCGATTTCATCGCCCCAGCTATCACCCACAACCCGCTGTCCGACCATCATCCGAAGCTGCTGTCCAACTTCTTCGCTCAGACCGAGGCCCTGGCTTTCGGTAAATCCCGTGAAGTGGTCGAGCAGGAATATCGCGATCAGGGTAAAGATCCGGCGACCCTGGAGCACGTGGTGCCGTTCAAAGTGTTTGAAGGCAACCGTCCGACGAACTCCATCCTGCTGCGTGAAATCACCCCGTTCAGCCTGGGGGCGCTGATTGCCCTGTACGAGCACAAAATCTTCACCCAGGGCGCGATCCTCAACATCTTCACCTTCGACCAGTGGGGCGTTGAACTGGGCAAACAGCTGGCTAACCGCATCCTGCCGGAGCTGAAAGACGGCAGCGAAGTTAGCAGCCACGACAGCTCGACTAACGGCCTGATTAACCGTTATAAAGCCTGGCGCGCATAATCTTGCGCAGCTAAGACGCAATGCCGACCCTTAGGTCGGCATTTTTTTTACAGCCGCCGCAGCAGCCTCGCCGGATTCCCCGCCCACACCCCTTTCTCGGTAATGGACTTCGTCACCACGCTGCCCGCGCCTATCACCACCCCATCGCAGATGCTGACGGCCAGAATCGTGGCGCCGCTGCCGATCGACACGTCATCGCCAATCTCAATTCGCCCCCAGCTGGCGCGGTCGGCGTTTGGTTTACCCTCGCGAAACAGGTCGTTGGCGAACATCACGCCGTGACCGATAAAGCAGCGCTGGCCGATGGTGACGTACTCGCAGATAAAGGTATGGGACTGAATTTTACTGTTCGCGCCGATGCGGGTATTGCCCTGGATCTCAACGAACGGCCCGACGAAGACGTTATCGCCCAGTGTGCAGTCGTACAGGTTGGCGGGCTGGTAGATCACCACGTTCTCACCGCTGGTGACGTTGCGGATCGCCGTTTCCCGAAGGGTATGCATAGTGCCTCTCAGATCGGTTTGGCCAGAATATGTAAGGTGCTTTGCTGGCTGGCGGAATGAAATGCGACATCTTTCACGTGCTGCATCCCCTGACGTTCGTAAAAGCGGCGCGCAGCGGGGTTATCGGCGAGCACTTCCAGCCACAGCCAGCGTTCACCGGCCGCTTTTGCTCTCGCCTCGACGGCGCGAAATATCTGCTCGCCGTAGCGTCGGCCCGTTGTGTCAGGCAGCAGATAGAGCTTATGCAACAGCGTACCGGACGGACCTTCAGGACTTATCGCCTGACGACAGGCGTATTTCGCAAAGCCGACAGGGTGGGGGGCTTCAGCAATCAACCAACAGCACTGGGAATCGGTCAGGCTGCGTTGCAGCGAGGCCAGGGAATACTCTTGTTGCAGGTAGCACGCCAGCTCGTCGGCGTTATGCCAGAGGTGAGCAAAGTGATGGCGATAGCTGGCACTGCCCATTTCATTGAGTAAAGCCGCATCCTCTGCGCGTGCGGTACGAATCTTCAGCATGGTTGTTTCCTTTTTAACCCGTCCGTCTGGGCTGTGATTGTTACATCTTCGCCGGTGGTGGCAAAAAGTTAGCGAATAATGTCGATCTGGATCACATTTTTGCGTTATACAGGTCTCAAAGAAGCATAATGATGAGGGGTATTTATGTCGTCGGTTTATCGTCCGCTGGTGAATTTTATCGCCACCGCGATGCAAACGGTTTTGAATCTTGGGCTGCTGTGCCTGGGGATTATTTTGATCGTCTTCCTCGGGAAAGAGACGCTGCATCTGGCCGATGTCCTCTTTACCCCGGAGCCGACCAGTAAGTACCGGCTGGTGGAAGGTCTGGTGGTCTACTTCCTCTACTTCGAGTTTATCGCGCTGATCGTCAAGTATTTTCAGTCGGGGTTTCACTTCCCGCTGCGCTATTTCGTCTATATCGGCATCACCGCGATTGTGCGCCTGATTATCATCGACCATGAGTCGCCGATGTCGGTGCTGATTTACTCTGCTGCGATCCTGATCCTGGTGATTACGCTCTGGCTGTGTAACTCCAATCGCCTGAAACGCGAATAAAAAAAAGCGGCCTCCAGGGCCGCTGACCAACAGTCACAAATAAAATTTATGTAGGGTCCAGTTGAGGATAGCAGTGGCATTGGCCTTACTTTTTCAGCTGAGGGCGACGGCGACAATACCCGGTTGGGGTCGTGTATTGCGGCTAGACCGTCGGCCCTCATCTGAAATTTGGGGCCGGTGTTACAAAAAAAACTTAACCTTTCACCCCACCCGCCGTCAGGCCGTTAACCAGCCAGCGCTGCGCCAGCAGGAAGACGACCGTGATCGGGATGGCGGAGAGCACCGCCGCAGCGGCGAAGTCGCCCCACAGATAGTTCTGCGGGTTGAGATACTGTTGCATACCTACCGCCAGGGTATAGCTGTTCACATCGCGCAGCAGCAGCGAGGCGACGGGCACTTCGGTGATGGCCGCGATGAACGACAGAATAAACACCACCGCCAGAATCGGCACCGACAGCGGCAGCAGCACGAGGCGGAAAGCCTGCCATGGGGTCGCGCCATCCAGCGCCGCCGCTTCTTCCAGCGAACCATCGATGGTTTCGAAGTAGCCTTTAATCGTCCAGACGTGCAGCGCGATACCGCCCATATAAGCGAAGATCACGCCGCCGTGGGTGTTGAGGCCGACGAACGGGATGTACTGGCCCAGGCGATCAAACAACGCATACAGAGCCACCAGCGACAGCACCGCCGGGAACATCTGGAAAATCAGCATCCCTTTCAGCAGCGTCGCTTTCCCCGGGAAGCGCATACGGGCAAAAGCGTAGGCGCAGGTGGTGGAGAGGGCGACGATACCGATCGCGGTAATGCCGGCGACCTTAATCGAGTTCCACAGCCACAGCAGCACCGGGAACGGCGGCGGCGTGACGCGGCCATCGGCGTGTTCGACGCTGAAGCCTAACGCCAGACGCCAGTGTTCCCAGGAGATGGTATCCGGGATCAGGCTGCCGGTGGCGAAGTTACCCTCGCGCAGCGAGATGGCGATAACCATCAGCAGCGGAAACATAATCGCCGCGATAAAAATCAGTAGCAGGAGATGCGTAGTAAATAAACGTAGCTTCTGCGATTTGGGTTGGACCATAGCCATTGTAATTTTACTCCCCTTGACTTCGCTCCAGGCTATTTTGCTTGCCATTTTGAACTCGGGCAGTGCTCAGAATCCTCACGTACTACGTGTACGCTCCGGTTCTTCCGCGCTGGCCGAGTCCAAACTGTCCGCGCCAATAACGCCTGGTAATTCCAATTAATCAAACTTCATGCGTGTGGCTTTCAGATTCACAATCGCTAACGCGCCAACCAGCAGGAAGATAAGCGTTGCGATAGCCGCCGCCAGGCCGAAGTCCTGACCGCCGCCGCCTTCAAAGGCGATGCGATAGGTGTAGCTCACCAGCAGGTCGGTATAACCGGCCGGGGTGGTGGTGCCGAGACGGTCCGGGCCACCGTTGGTCAACAGCTGAATCAGCACAAAGTTGTTAAAGTTAAAGGCGAAGCTGGCGATCATCAGCGGTGTCAGCGGTTTGATCAGCAGCGGCAGCGTAATTTTAAAGAAGTTCTGGAACGGACCGGCGCCATCCATCGCCGACGCTTCGTACAGATCGTCCGGAATCGCCTTCAGCAACCCCATGCACAGGATCATCATGTACGGATAGCCCAGCCAGGTATTGACGATGATGATCATGGTACGCGCGGTGGTCGGGTCGCTAAACCAGGCCGGCTTAATGCCGAACAGCGCGCTGAGCATCATATTGATTTCACCAAAGCTCTGGTTGAACAGCCCTTTGAAAATCAGAATCGAAATAAACGACGGTACGGCATACGGCAGAATCAACAGGACGCGGTAAATTGCTTTGCCTTTCAGCGCTTCCCACTGCACCAGACAAGCCAGCACCATTCCCACGGCCACGGTCAAAATCACCGTCAGCACCGAGAACACCACGGTCCAGACGAAAATAGCGAAGAACGGTTTCTGGATCCCTTCGTCCTGGAAGACGCGAGTGAAGTTATCCCAGCCGATCGTCACGGTGTAGCCCGGGCTCAGCTTTTCAGTGCCCCAGCTGCCGTCGGCGTTAATCGCCTGGTAGAAGCCTACGTCATTGTTCGGGCGGTATTTAACGTGGGTCTGATTGTTGGTCAGCACCCCATCTTCGCTAAGCGTATACAGCGGTTGAGTGCCAGAGAACTGACGCAGCGAGCTCATGATCACTTTGCTGTCATCCGGCAGCACCGCGGTCAGTTGGTTCAGCGCGGTGCGGTTCTGGGTAATGACGCGCAGGCTGACGCGCTCGCCTTCCGGCAGGGCATCGGTTTCTTTTAACGCCAGCTTCTGCTCACCGCCGAATTTAAAAGCGTCGGAAAGGTAGTTTTTACCGCTCTCGCCGTCGGTCAGGGCCAGTTTCCACTCGTCCCCCGCCGGGATCAGCGTGAAGTTATAGGCTTTGCCAGCCTGGAAAGAGCGATCCATCAGCACCTGCTGCGCACGTTCAAAGGTCAGCTGGTTGGTGCTGCTGTAGTTAGTGAAGGCGATGGCAATGGTACAGATCAGCGGAAACAGGACGAACAGACCCATGCCGGCGAGGCCGGGATAGACATAGCGCCAGGCATAAGCCTTGCGATTAGCGAAAATATACAGGCCAACTGAGCTTAAAATCAGCGTCATGATGGCGAACAGGTACTCCCCCTGGGCGTACATCAAAACAACAAGGTAACCCACCAGCAGGCACAGTAAGCCAATCACAGACCATGTGAGTTGCGGACTTTGCCACCAGTGTTTCTTTTTAACGGCATCCATGGGGATCATCCTCTACAGCGGTGAAAACTTATTTGTCAGGCGGCGCTTCGCTTACCTGACCTACGGTCCGAGCCGTAGTGGTAGGGCGGGTAAGCGCAAGCGCCACCCGCCGTTTTCTTACTTGGTGATACGGCTCTGTGCATCCTTCAGTGCAGCATCGACCGTCTGGCGACCGCTGGCGGCGTTGATTACCGCGGTACGAACGGCATACCAGAAGGCAGACATCTGCGGGATGTTAGGCATGATTTCGCCATTCTGGGCGTTCGCCATGGTGGCGGCGATGCGCGGATCTTTTTCCAGTTTCTCCTGGAAGGATTTCAGCGCGACAGCACCCAGCGGTTTGTCGTTGTTAACCGCTTCCAGACCCTGATCGGTCATCAGGTAGTTTTCGAGGAACTCTTTCGCCAGCTCTTTGTTCGGGCTGGCGGCGTTGATACCGGCGCTCAGCACGCCAACGAACGGTTTCGATGGTTTGCCTTTAAAGGTCGGCAGCAGGGCGACGCCGTAATTAACCTTGCTCTTATCAATGTTAGACCACGCCCACGGACCGTTGATGGTCATGGCGGTTTCGCCTTTGTTGAAGGCGGCTTCCGCGATGGAGTAATCCGTGTCGGCATTCATGTGCTTGTTCTTGATCAGGTCAACCAGGAAGGTGAGACCCGCTTTCGCGCCTGCGCTGTCTACGCCGACGTTTTTCACGTCATATTTGCCGTTTTCAAACTTGAAGGCGTACCCGCCGTCGGCAGCGATCAGCGGCCAGGTGAAGTACGGTTCTTGCAGGTTGAACATCAGCGCGCTCTTACCTTTCGCTTTCAGCGCTTTATCCAGCGCCGGGATCTCTTCCCAGGTTTTCGGCGGGTTCGGCACCAGGTCCTTGTTATAAATCAGGGACAGGGCTTCAACCGCCACCGGATAGGCGATCAGTTTGCCGTTAAAGCGCACGGCATCCCAGGTGAAGGGATAGAGTTTGTCCTGGAACGCTTTGTCCGGGGTGATTTCAGCCAGCAGGCCGGACTGTGCGTAGCCGCCGAAACGGTCATGCGCCCAGAAGATGATGTCCGGGCCGTCGCCGGTCGCCGCAACCTGCGGGAACTTCTCTTCCAGCTTGTCCGGATGCTCTACGGAAACTTTAATGCCGGTGTCTTTTTCAAACTTTTTACCCACTTCAGCGAGGCCGTTATAGCCTTTGTCGCCGTTAATCCAGATAACCAGCTTACCTTCTTCAATTTTTGCGAGGGCAGAGGCGGAAAACATCATCGTGGTCAGTGCTGACAGCGCGAGGATGCGAGCGCCAGTTTTGATTTTCATATACCCGTCCTATTTGGTGATGTACTCGTGGATACACTTCGGTGGCTTAACGATGATGAGTTTCCTTTTTTAACAACCCCTTTCCATCCTCCCCAGGTCTACGCCCCACCCGCTGGTTGTGTGATCTCCATTGCAAAAACGGCCGTATTGCGTCCTGGAGCACAGAAAAAAGTGCCCAATTTTGTCGTCCCCATCACGAAATCACGCTGCGTCCGCCATCCCCCGCGGCGAGAGGCAATCTCTCATCCTCCCATCTCCTCCCCCATAAAAAAGCCGGGGGGTGGAGGATTTGCCAGCCTAAGGAATGCCGCATAGTCGACCCATCTTGAATGTGTCTTTAAGTGACAGGTTGTAACGAAGGGAGAAGGGCATGGCGAGCGTACAGCTGCGAAATGTAACGAAAGCCTGGGGCGACGTGGTGGTATCTAAAGATATCAATCTCGAGATCCAGGATGGGGAGTTCGTCGTGTTTGTTGGACCGTCGGGCTGCGGCAAATCCACCCTGCTGCGTATGATTGCCGGACTGGAAACCGTCACCAGCGGCGATCTGTTTATTGGCGATACCCGGATGAACGACGTGCCGCCAGCCGAACGTGGCATCGGCATGGTATTCCAGTCATATGCGCTTTATCCCCATCTTTCCGTTGCCGAAAATATGTCTTTCGGCCTCAAGCTGGCCGGCGCGAAAAAAGAGGTTATTAACCAGCGTGTGACTCAGGTGGCTGAGGTCTTACAGCTGGCGCATCTCCTGGAGCGTAAACCGAAAGCGCTTTCCGGTGGTCAGCGCCAGCGTGTGGCGATCGGTCGTACGCTGGTGGCAGAGCCAAGCGTCTTCCTGCTGGATGAACCGCTCTCTAACCTGGATGCCGCCCTGCGCGTCCAGATGCGTATCGAGATCTCCCGTCTGCATAAGCGACTGGCCCGCACCATGATTTATGTCACCCACGATCAGGTGGAAGCGATGACCCTCGCCGACAAGATCGTGGTTCTGGACGCCGGCCGTGTGGCGCAGGTCGGGAAACCGCTGGAGCTCTATCACTATCCGGCTGACCGCTTCGTTGCTGGCTTTATCGGTTCGCCGAAGATGAACTTCCTGCCGGTCAAAGTCACGGCGACGGCTATCGATCAGGTGCAGGTAGAACTGCCGAACCGTCAGCAAGTCTGGCTGCCGGTGGACAGCGCCAACGTTCAGGTGGGCGCCAACATGTCCTTAGGTATCCGCCCGGAGCATTTACTGCCCAGCGATATCGCCGATGTGACCCTCGAAGGCGAGGTTCAGGTCGTCGAACAGCTCGGTCATGAAACGCAAATTCATATCCAGATCCCCGCCATCCGTCAGAACCTGGTTTACCGCCAGAACGACGTGGTGTTGGTAGAAGAGGGAGCCACATTCGCCATCGGTTTGCCGCCAGAACGTTGCCACTTATTCCGTGAGGATGGCACCGCTTGTCGTCGGCTGCATAAAGAGCCGGGCGTGTAAGGCTTCCCATTAAAAAAAGGCGCGAACCCGGCAGGCGGTACACCGGCGAAGCGTTCAAAGAAAAGCAATGATCTCAGGAGATAGAATGATGATTACTCTGCGCAAACTTCCTCTGGCGGTCGCCGTCGCAGCAGGCGTAATGTCTGCTCAGGCGCTGGCTGTCGATTTCCATGGCTACGCGCGTTCCGGCATTGGCTGGACCGGCAGCGGCGGCGAGCAACAGTGCTTCAAAGCGACCGGTGCTCAAAGTAAATACCGTCTTGGTAACGAATGTGAAACCTATGCGGAACTGAAGCTGGGCCAGGAACTGTGGAAAGAAGGGGATAAGAGTTTTTATTTCGATACTAACGTTGCCTATTCCGTGAATCAGGAAGATGACTGGGAAAGCACCTCTCCGGCGTTCCGTGAAGCCAACATCCAGGGTAAAAACCTGATCGACTGGCTGCCGGGCTCCACGCTGTGGGCGGGTAAACGCTTCTATCAGCGTCATGACGTTCACATGATCGACTTCTACTACTGGGATATCTCCGGCCCGGGTGCAGGTCTGGAAAACGTTGACCTTGGCTTCGGTAAGCTCTCTCTGGCCGCTACCCGTAACTCAGAAAGCGGCGGTTCTTATACCTTCTCCAGCGATGACACCAAAAAATATGCAGCGAAAACGGCCAACGACGTCTTTGACATCCGTCTGGCGGGCCTGGAAACCAACCCGGGCGGCGTGCTGGAGTTAGGCGTCGATTACGGCCGTGCGAACCCGCAGGATGACTACCGCCTGGAAGACGGCGCGTCGAAAGACGGCTGGATGTGGACCGGTGAACATACTCAGTCCATCTGGGGCGGCTTCAACAAGTTTGTCGTTCAGTACGCGACCGACGCAATGACCTCCTGGAACAGCGGCCACTCTCAAGGGACCAGCATCGATAACAACGGCAGCATGATCCGCGTTCTGGATCACGGTGCGATGGACTTCAACGATGACTGGGGCCTGATGTACGTGGCGATGTACCAGGACGTGGACCTGGACAGCAAAAACGGTTCGACCTGGTACACCGTGGGTGTCCGTCCGATGTACAAATGGACGCCGATCATGAGCACCCAGCTGGAAATCGGTTACGACAACGTGAAATCCCAGCGTACCAGCGAAAACAACAACCAGTACAAAATTACTCTGGCTCAACAGTGGCAGGCAGGCAACAGCGTCTGGTCTCGTCCGGCTATCCGTATTTTCGCAACCTACGCGAAGTGGGATGAAAACTGGGGTTACAGCAACGCCTCCGGTCTGCAGACCAAAGACAGCAGCGGAAGCGGCATGTACACCTCCAGCCGCGGTGACGACAGCGAAGTTACCTTCGGTGCCCAGATGGAAGTGTGGTGGTAATACCGTCCGCAGGACGGGTGTAACCTGGGAGGGGCGTCAGCCCCTCCTGACTATTCAGGGTTAGCGCGCTATTGCCTGGCTACCGCTAAACCGATGCTATCCAAGGTGAGAAGAATGAAAATGAAGAAAACTCTCGTCGCTCTGTGTTTATCCGCAGGGATGTTGGCATGCGTGCCGGGGATGAGCCTTGCCGATGTTAACTTTGTACCGCAGAACACCAGCGCCGCGCCGTCTATTCCAGCCAGCGCGCTGCAGCAGCTGATCTGGACGCCTGCCGATCAATCAAAGACGCAGAGCGTTGATTTAACCACCGGCGGTCAACGCCTGGATGTCCCGGGGATCGTCGGACCGGTCGCCGCCTGGAGCGTACCGGCCAATATCGGTGAGCTGACCCTGACGCTCGACAGCGAACTGAACAAACATAAGCAGATTTTTGCGCCGAACGTGCTGATTCTGGATCAGAACATGACGCCAGCGGCGTTCTTCCCCAGCAACTACTTTACCTATCAGCAGCCGGGCGTCATGACCGCTGACCGCCTGGGCGGCGTGATGCGCCTGACCCCGGCGCTGGGCCAGCAAAAACTCTATGTGCTGGTGTTTACCACTGAAAAAGATCTCCAGCAGACCACGACCCTACTGGATCCGGCGAAAGCCTATGCCAAAGGCGCCGGCAATGCGGCCCCGGATATCCCGGATCCGATCGCTAAACATACCACCGATGGCGTGCTGAAGCTGAAAGTGAAAACCAATAGCACCTCCAGCGTGCTGGTGGGCCCGCTGTTCGGCTCCTCCGGCCCGGGTCCGGTCACCGTAGGCAATACCGCCGCGCCGGTGGCCGCGCCAGCCGCCGCTGCTGCTGCTGCGCCGGCAGCCAAAAGCGAACCGATGCTCAGCGATACCGAAACCTACTTCAACAACGGTATTAAGCAGGCGGTGAAACAAGGTGACATCGACAAAGCTCTGAAATTGATGAACGAAGCTGAGCGCCTCGGCTCGAAATCCGCTCGTTCCACCTTTATCAGCAGTGTAAAAGGCAAGGGGTAATCGTCTCCCCACAATGCTGATGTTTAGGCACAGCCTTTAGGTGCATCCTTCGGGATGCACCTTTTTTTGCACGCGCGGCAGCCTGTTGCATGGCTGTTGCGTGAATGATCGTATATTGACGTTTGCCCGCCACCAACCGCCTATTCTGCGATACAATGCTTTCACGTTATGTACCGGAGAATCAGGCATGTCCCATCCTGCGCTTACGCGACTGCGTGCGCTGCGCTATTTTGCCGTTATGCCATCCCTGGCGCCGCCCCTGAGTGACTGGCTGCTGCTGGAGGACTCAATGACCCAGCGCTTTGAGCAACAAGGAAAGCAGGTCACCGTGACCCTGATTAACGAAGGGTATATTGAGCGTGAGGCGCTGACTGACGAAGCGGCGCTGCTACCTGACGAGCCGCGCTACTGGCTGCGGGAGATTATACTCAATGCCGATGGCGAACCCTGGCTGGCCGGGCGCACGGTGGTGCCGGAGTCGACACTGTGTGGTCCGGAGCTGGCGCTACAGCAGCTCGGGCAGATCCCGCTGGGCCGATACCTGTTCACGTCGTCGACATTAAGCCGCGATTTTATTGAAATTGGTCGCGATGCAGCGCTGTGGGGGCGTCGTTCCCGCCTGCGGCTGAGCGGCAAACCCCTGCTGCTGACCGAGCTGTTTTTGCCTGCGTCGCCGTTGTACTAAGAGGAAGAAAAAATGGAGTGGAGTCTGTCGCAGAATAAGCTGTTGGCGTTTCATCGCCTGATGCGCACTGACAAACCGATCGGCGCTTTGCTGCTGCTGTGGCCGACGCTGTGGGCGCTGTGGGTGGCCTCGCCGGGCGTCCCGCCGCTGTGGATCCTGGCGGTATTCGTCGCCGGCGTCTGGCTGATGCGCGCCGCCGGCTGCGTGGTGAATGACTATGCCGATCGAAAATTTGATGGTCACGTAAAGCGTACCGCCCGTCGTCCGCTACCGAGCGGCGACGTTACCGAGAAAGAGGCGCGAACGCTGTTTATCGTTCTGGTGTTGCTCTCCTTCCTGCTGGTGCTCACCCTCAACACCATGACCATTCTGCTGTCGGTCGCGGCGCTGGCCCTGGCATGGGTCTACCCGTTTATGAAGCGCTACACTCATCTGCCGCAGGTGGTGCTGGGGGCCGCCTTTGGCTGGTCGATCCCGATGGCCTTCTCGGCCGTTAGCGAATCGCTGCCGCTGAGCTGCTGGCTGATGTTCCTCGCCAACATTCTGTGGGCGGTGGCCTACGATACCCAGTATGCGATGGTGGATCGCGATGACGACGTGAAGATCGGCATCAAGTCCACGGCGATCCTGTTCGGCGAAAACGATCGTCTGATTATCGGTATCCTGCAGGTGGCCGTGCTGGCGCTGATGGGCGCGGTGGGCTGGCTGAATGGGCTGGGCTGGGAATACTACTGGTCGTTGTTTGTCGCGGCAGGTCTGTTTGGCTGGCAGCAGAAGCTTATCTTCAATCGCGAGCGCGATAACTGCTTCAAAGCGTTTATGAACAATAACTACGTCGGGCTGGTGCTATTCCTGGGCCTGGCGATGAGCTACCTGTAATCCCCTGTCAGCTTCCCCCCGGTGTATCGGGGGGAAGCGAGGGCAGAAAACACCGCGTTACGCGTCATCCTGCGTGACGCTTTCAATCGTCAGCCGCACATCCGACGTAATCAAGTCCGCCAGCATCCGATAAACCTTCAGGGTCTCTTCCGGCTCGGCATCGCCGGTGTCGCTAATGTAGCCTTCATCGCGCAGGGTCAGCACCAGGGTGCTGAACACCGCTTTGTCGAAGAACTCCGGCGCGTTAATGCCATGCAGCACCGACAGGCGCTGGGCCACGGTACGACTCTCTTTTTCCAGCGAACTGCGGTTGATTGACGGGTTGGCGCTCAGCAGCCAGAAGGTGATGGCATAGCGCTGCAGCGTCTCGCGCGCGCCCGCGGCCAGCAGTTGCAGGGAGCGAGAGTGCGACGGATTGAGGCTCATCACCTCGCCATCGACGACGATCAGCTCCTGACGCAGCATCTCGGCAATCAATGCATCCACCACCCCGGCCAGCTCTGCTTTCTCCCAGCGCAGGAACAGCTCGGCCTTGAGGAACGGATACAGCGTTTCGACATGGCGCAGCACTTCGGTGCGGCTGAGCTGACGATGCTGAGTCACCAGGGCGGCTAACAGCGACGGTATCACCAGCATATGGGCGATGTTGTTGCGATAGTAGGTCATCAGCACCGCCTGCTCGCGCGGCAGGATGATGATATCGCCGATGGTGTCCTTCTCCACTTCGAACTTGTTCATTTGCAGCGCGTGGTCGATAAGCTCGCTGGCCGAAGCGGAAGGTGTCGTCGCATCTGGCGAATAGGGCACATTGCGCAGCAGCGCGAGGTAGCACTCCAGCTGTTGGGTGAGCTGCTCCCGGGTCAGTGAACGCTGACGCGAGGCCAGCAGCGCCGTGCAGCACAGGTTCATGGCGTTGGCCGCGCCGGCGTTGTTGATGCGCACCATCAGGTCAGCGGCGATGTTGTTCACCGTTGGCGTCAGCCAGGAAGGGCGGATGGCTTCGATCGGGTCGATGGCTTCCCGCCACTCCGGCACATGGTGGTTAAGGTAGGTCATCAGCGGCAGTGGTTCGCCGAAGTTGACATAGCCCTGGCCAAGGTTGCGCAGCTTGCTCAAGCCACGCACCATCTGCGGCAGGCTCTCTTTCTCTTTGGTGGCGCCGCGCAGCTCTTTAGCGTAGGTGCCTACTTCCATCACGTGTTCATAGCCGATGTAGATAGGCACCAGAGTGATCGGCCGGGTGCCGCCGCGCAGCATCGCCTGGATGGTCATCGACAGCGTACCGGTCTTCGGATCGAGCAGACGGCCGGTACGGGAGCGGCCGCCTTCGACGAAATACTCGACGGAATAGCCGCGGCTGAACAGCTCGCCAAGATATTCACGGAACACCGTGGAGTAGAGCTTGTTGCCCTTAAAGGTGCGACGGATGAAGAACGCGCCCAGGCGGCGGAAGATCGGCCCGGCAGGCCAGAAGTTGAGGTTGATGCCCGCCGCGATATGCGGTGGCACCAGGCCCTGATGATACAGGACGTAGGAGAGCAGCAGATAGTCCATGTGGCTGCGGTGGCAGGGGACATAGACAATCTCATGGCCGTCGTGAGCCAGCTGGCGCACGCGCTCGGCGTTATGCACGTTGATCCCCTGGTACAGGCGGTTCCAGGTGAAGCCGAGAATGCGGTCGGTCAGGCGGATCATCTCATACGAGAAGTTCGCGGCAATCTCTTCCATCAGCGCGATAGCGTTCTGCTGAGCCTTCTCATGCGAAATTTTCTTGCTGCGCGCTTCGTCTTCCACCGCGCGGGCAATCGCTTTCGAGGCCAGCAGTTTATTAAACAGATCCTGGCGAGCCGGCAGACGCGGGCCGACGGCGGCCAGGCGCTGGCGGGCAAAGTGCATCCGGGCGACGCGAGCCAGCTTCTGGGCGATGATCTTATCGGTACCGTGCTCATCCGCCATGCGGCGCAGCGACACGGAAGGCGAGAAACGCACGAAACTGTCGCGGCCGAGCCAGGAGACGGCGAAAAATTTCTGGATACCGTTCAGCATCCGCAGCGGCGGATTGACTTCCCCTTTCTCACGACCCGGCGAGCGGCCGAACATCACCGAGACCGGCACCATTTGCACATCGAGGTCCGGATGGTTGCGGTGCAGATCGAGGTAGTCGTGGAACAGCTTGATGGACTCTTCTTTTGGCGTGTAATAGGTAAATACGCGCGGCCCACCGTGGATGAATACGTAACGCGGCAGCAGCGCGCCGTCGATCTCCAGCGGTTCAAGCGGATCGGGTAAATCATGCGCCAGGCATTGGGCGCGCAGCGTCAGCAGGTCCGCCTTGGAATTATAGGGCAGGACGTACATGACCGGACGCGAGGTATCGAGTCCTAATTCCTGGGCAGGCTCTGCCGGAATAGACTTGCTTTTTACCAGCACCCGTAATGGTAAATTCAGTAATTTATAGTAAATTCGTTGCCAGCCGGACATAAACGATGTGAAGCCTCTGGTTAATCATGCAAATGCGCGGCAAGAATAACAGAAAGTGGGCAAAATTTCCGTTACCACGCGGCAAACGCGTACACTCATCGACGTCATTTACGTAAAAAGGTTTTGTGATGGCCAATAATACCACCGGGTTAACCCGAATCATTAAGGCGGCAGGTTACTCCTGGAAAGGATTTCGCGCAGCGTGGATCAACGAGGCCGCGTTTCGTCAGGAAGGTATCGCCGCCATCGTGGCCGTCGCGATAGCCTGCTGGCTGGACGTCGACGCCATCACCCGCGTATTGCTGATTGGGTCGGTCCTGCTAGTGATGATAGTCGAAATTCTCAACAGCGCGATTGAGGCGGTCGTGGACCGTATTGGCTCGGAATATCATGAGCTTTCAGGGCGCGCCAAAGACATGGGGTCGGCGGCGGTCCTGCTGGCGATTATCATCGCGCTGATCACCTGGGGAACGCTGCTGTGGAGCCATTATCACTAACGTTCTTCGCTAAGCCTCGCAAAATATAAACAATCTGCCGATTTTTGTGTGCCATGTGGTTCCAAAATCACCGGTAGCTGTATATACTCACAGCATAACTGTATATACACCCAGGGGGCGGAATGAAAGCGTTAACGACCAGGCAGCAAGAGGTGTTTGATCTCATTCGGGATCATATCAGCCAGACGGGCATGCCGCCGACGCGTGCGGAAATTGCTCAGCGCTTGGGGTTCCGTTCCCCAAACGCGGCGGAAGAACACCTGAAAGCGCTGGCGCGTAAAGGCGCGATCGAGATCGTCTCCGGTGCTTCTCGCGGTATCCGCCTGCTGACGGAAGAAGAACATGGCCTGCCGCTGATCGGCCGCGTCGCCGCCGGCGAGCCGCTGCTGGCGCAGCAGCACATTGAGGGGCACTATCAGGTCGACCCGTCGATGTTTAAACCCAACGCGGATTTCCTGCTGCGCGTCAGCGGCATGTCGATGAAAGACATCGGTATCCTTGATGGCGATCTGCTGGCGGTCCACAAAACCCAGGACGTGCGTAACGGCCAGGTGGTGGTAGCGCGCATTGACGACGAAGTGACGGTGAAGCGCCTGAAAAAGCAGGGTAACGTCGTCGAACTGTTGCCGGAAAACAGCGAATTTACCCCTATCGTTGTCGATCTGCGTCAGCAGAGTTTTACCATTGAGGGGCTGGCCGTTGGCGTGATCCGTAACGGAGAATGGCTGTAGCGCCTGCCCCTGCGCAGCGTCATCTGATGCATGACGCTGCGACGTTTGTCCTCAATCAGGTCTCCGAACATGCTGCTCAACGCTGCCGATAAAGCGCTGTGGCGCCTTGCGATCCCGATGATTTTCTCCAATATCACCGTCCCGCTGCTGGGGCTGGTGGATACCGCGGTGATCGGCCACCTTGACAGCCCGGTATACCTCGGCGGCGTCGCGGTTGGGGCGACGGCTACCAGTTTCCTCTTCATGCTGCTGCTGTTTTTGCGCATGAGCACCACCGGGCTCACCGCTCAGGCCTGGGGTGCCAAAGATCCGCTGCGACTGGCGCGGGCGCTGGTGCAGCCGCTGGCTCTGGCGCTGGGCGCCGGGGTTCTCATCATCCTGTTTCGCCTGCCGCTGATTAACCTCGCTCTGCATATTGTCGGCGGCAGTGAGGCGGTGCTTGAGCAGGCGAGACGGTTTCTCGAAATCCGCTGGCTCAGCGCCCCCGCCTCGCTGGCCAATCTGGTGCTGCTCGGCTGGCTGCTGGGAGTCCAGTACGCCCGGGCGCCGGTGATTCTGCTGGTGGTCGGTAATCTGCTCAATATTGTGCTCGACCTGTGGCTGGTGATGGGCCTGCGGATGAACGTCCAGGGGGCGGCGCTGGCCACGGTCACCGCGGAGTATGCCACTCTCATTATTGGCCTGATGATGGCGAAGCGGGTGCTGACGCTGCGCGGCGTGTCGCTGGCAATGCTGAAAAACGCCTGGCGCGGGGATCTGCGCCGTCTGCTGGCGTTGAATCGGGACATCATGCTGCGTTCCCTGCTGCTACAGCTGTGCTTTGGCGCGCTGACCGTGTACGGCGCGCGTCTGGGCAGCGACATTGTGGCCGTCAATGCGGTACTGATGACCATGCTGACCTTTACCGCCTATGCGCTGGATGGTTTTGCCTATGCCGTGGAGGCCCACTCCGGCCAGGCCTACGGCGCGCGCGACGGCAGCCAGCTGCTGGAAGTCTGGCGGGCGGCCTGCCGGCAGTCTGGCATGGTGGCGCTGGCGTTTGCCCTGATTTATAGCCTGGCGGGGGAGTACATCATCGCCCTGTTAACCTCGCTGCCTTCTCTGCAGCAGCTGGCCGATCGCTATCTGATCTGGCAGGCCATCCTGCCGGTGGTGGGCGTCTGGTGCTATCTGCTGGACGGCATGTTTATCGGCGCCACACGCGGCGCGGAGATGCGGAACAGCATGGCGGTCGCCGCGGCGGGGTTTGCTGTAACGCTGCTTTCGGTCCCGCTGCTCGGTAACCACGGTCTGTGGCTGGCGCTGGCGGTGTTCCTCGCCCTGCGCGGCCTGTCTCTGGCGCTGATCTGGCGTCGCCACTGGCGACACGGCACCTGGTTTAGCTAGTCATTGCCGTTCATCACGGCCATCTATGAATTCCCGCAGTTGCGCGCCGCTTACCGGGGCAACTCAGTAGCCCGGCTCAGCGTAGCGCAAGCCGGGAAAATCGCCTCAGCCTTACCCATCGGTATGATGGTTAAAAATTCCGAATAACGAATCGGTACCAGCATTCTCATCTATAGTTAATACCATGTCCGGTACAAAACGGGCTGTAAACCCACCGAATGATGAGGACGTTATCATGAATAAAGACGAAATCGGCGGTAACTGGAAACAGTTGAAAGGTAAAGCCAAGGAACAGTGGGGCAAACTTACCGATGATGATATGACCGTGATCGAAGGTAAGCGCGATCAGCTGGTCGGTAAAATTCAGGAACGGTACGGCTATGCGAAGGATCAGGCTGAGAAAGAAGTCTCAGACTGGGAGCATAAAAACGACTACCGCTGGTAGCGTTCCGTGGCTCAAAGAATAAAGCATTTGTGTTAGTGCCTGTCTGAATGGCGTAAGGATGCGCCGTTAACCCTGTTTCCCGCTGCGGCTGACGCTCAGCGGGCTTTCTTTTTCAGCTGAATGGAATGGTCGTGCTGGCAGTGTCCCGGCGTGCTGCAGGCTTCGACTTCCACGCAGTCTGCACAAAGGCCGTGAGCTTCAATCACGTTGTGGCGCAGGGCAAAGCCCATTCTGGCCGCTAACGTATGCATGATATCTTCCACCCCTTCCGCCGCCTCTTCCTTCACCACGCCACAGCGGTCACAGATAAACATGGCTGAGCTATGGGTCGGCTGGTCAAAGAGATGGCACAGCACATAGCTGTTGGTCGATTCAACCTTATGAACAAAACCCTGCTCGAGTAAAAACTCCAGCGCGCGGTAAACCGTCGGCGGTTTAGCCTGCGGCTCTTTGTCACGCAGGAGATCCAGCAGATCGTAGGCGCTGATCGCCCCTTGTTGCAGGCTCATCAGGCGCAACACCTCCAGACGCTGTGGGGTCAGGCGTACGCCGCGCTGCGCGCATAGCTTTTCAGCATGCGCTAACATCTCTTGCGAAGGGGTCTTATCCATGAGCATCCTCGGGTTGTGTGAATTTGAATCTGTTACTTTATCACGTTCCTCAGAAAACACCGAGAGCCGGCAGGTGATACGGGTCATACTTCAGATTGTCGGTACCTGCGCCAGTTCCGGGTGCTGGCCGCTGACTTTCGTGCAGACTACGCCTTAGTCGATCGCTAAAACCGTCCTGCCCGATTTAATCGCAACACGCATGACCCTGGGTATGCTATATCTGAAGTGTCTCATTTTCGGGAGAAAACGATGAAACGACCTGATTGCATTCGCCACTGGCGCGAACTGGAAGGGCCCGACGATGCCACTTATCCCGACAGCCCGGAGCGTTTTTCGATTGGCGCGCCGCTGGGGCGCGGTTTACGTCTCAACCGGCTGGGGATCCACCACGAGCGACTGCCGCCCGGGCGGCGCACCTCGTACCCGCACGCGGAGAGCGATGAGGAAGAGTTCATCTACGTGCTGGAGGGCTATCCGGAAGTGTGGATAAACGGCTATCTCTGGAAGCTGGAGCCAGGGGACAGCGTGGGTTTTCCCGCGGGTACCGGTATCTGCCACACTTTTCTCAATAACACCGAGCAGGAGGTTCGTCTGCTGGTGGTGGGCGAGGCCAACAAGAAATACAACCGCATCTATTATCCGCTCAATCCAGGCTATGCCGCGACGCGCCAGGATCGCTGGGTTGACCATCCGCCGCAATTCTTCGGTCCACACGACGGCAAGCCGCGGAAAAAGTAATCGACCCGGGGAAGGGGCGAAGCGCGGCGCACTATGCGCCTGTGGTTTATCTTTGTGCTATAGTAGCGCCCCTTTTTACCCGGATGCTTATTTATTCGCCATGATGCCTGAATCAACGTCACCTGTTTTCCCTGCTCACCGCTTCTCCATCGCGCCGATGCTCGACTGGACTGACCGACACTGCCGCTACTTCCTGCGGCTGCTGTCGCGGCATACGCTGCTGTATACCGAAATGGTGACCACGGGGGCGATTATTCACGGCAAAGGTGACTATCTGGCCTATAGCGAAGAAGAGCACCCGGTTGCTCTGCAGCTCGGCGGCAGCGATCCGCAGGCCCTGGCGCAGTGCGCGAAGCTGGCTGAAGCGCGTGGCTACGATGAGATCAATCTCAACGTCGGCTGCCCCTCCGACCGCGTGCAGAACGGGATGTTTGGCGCCTGTCTGATGGGCAATGCGCCACTGGTGGCCGACTGCATCAAGGCGATGCGCGATGTGGTGTCGATTCCGGTCACGGTGAAAACCCGTATCGGGATTGACGATCAGGATAGCTATGAGTTTCTATGCGAATTCATTGAGACGGTCTCCGGCAAGGGCGAGTGTGAGATGTTTATTATTCACGCCCGCAAAGCCTGGCTCTCCGGCCTGAGCCCAAAAGAGAACCGCGAGATCCCGCCGCTGGATTACCCCCGTGTCTGGCAGCTGAAGCGCGACTTCCCTCACCTGACGATGGCGATTAATGGCGGGATCAAATCGCTGGACGAAGCCAGACTGCAGCTTGAACATATGGATGGGGTAATGGTCGGGCGTGAGGCCTATCAGAACCCGGGTATTCTGGCCTCGGTCGACCGCGAAATTTTCGGCACCACCGGCGCGGATGCCGATCCGGTGGCGGTGGTGCGAGCCATGTACCCGTATATTGAGCGCGAGCTCAGCAATGGCACCTATCTGGGCCATATTACCCGCCATATGCTGGGGCTGTTTCAGGGGATCCCCGGCGCTCGCCAGTGGCGTCGCTACCTGAGCGAGAACGCGCATAAAGCCGGCGCCGATATTGCGGTGCTGGAGCATGCGCTGAAGCTGGTGGCCGATAAACGTTAATTTCTGACGAAAACCTGGTGAAATTGACCACGCCTCGCGCACTGACGCGGGGCGTTTTCTTTTAAAGTCAAATGCTTATGTTTGGCATGCTTTTTGTAATACCTGCAGAGTGAAGTATTCATTCGTTGGGGAGAGAACCATGCTGGAACTGCTATTTGTCATTGGATTTTTTGTCATGCTGTTGGTGACCGGCGTATCGCTGCTGGGGATTATCGCGGCTATCGTGGTCGCTACCGCGCTGATGTTCGTCGGCGGCTTGTTCGCCTTGATGATCAAATTACTGCCGTGGTTGCTGCTGGCCGTGGTGGTGGTGTGGATTATTCGGGCGCTGAAATCCCCGAACGGAAACGCTTTTCGCGACAATAACCGTTGGCGTTACTAAGGTATTGAGGGGTCTGTCACAACCTGAACAATTTTGCAGACAACCGCGTAGGCATTACTGAGCAAATCTGTCACTATTAGCGCGTTAACGAATTCATCGCGCTGTACCCTACATACAGCCGAACTAAAAAAAAGTAAGGGCTTCCCAGGTGGAAGCCCTAAACTTTTGTCCCTTTGTCCGCTTACGGCAGCAGCAGACTAGACCCCTGAGTTACCCGGCTTTCCAGAACTTCATGCGCCCGACGGGCCTCGGTCAGCGGATAGGTCTGACTCTCGGGTACGTCCACTTTGATTACCCCACTGGCGATCAGTGAAAACAGTTCACTGCAGGCTTCCGCCAGCTCTTCCCGGTTGGTGATATAGCCCTGCAGCGATGGGCGGGTGACGTACAGAGAACCTTTCTGATTCAGGATCCCCAGATTGACGCCGGTCACCGGGCCGGAGGAGTTGCCAAAGCTGACCATCAGGCCGCGTCGCTGCAGGCAGTCCAGAGAGGCTTCCCAGGTATCTTTCCCCACCGAGTCGTAGACCACGGCCACTTTCTTACCGTCGGTAAGCGCCTTGAGCCGCTCCACGATTTGCTCTTCGCGATAGTTAATCACCTGCCAGGCGCCAGCCTCTTTGGCACGCTGGGCTTTCTGCGCGCTGCCGACGGTGCCGATAAGTTTCGCGCCCAGCGCTTTCGCCCACTGACAGGCAATCAGCCCCACGCCGCCGGCGGCCGCGTGAAACAGGAATACTTCATTAGGCTTAATTTCATAGGTTTTGCGCAGCAGATACCACACCGTCAATCCTTTCAGGAACGATGCCGCGGCCTGTTCGAAAGAGATGGCGTCCGGCAGGACCGCGGCTTTGTCGGCCAGCACATTGTGTACCGTGCTGTAGGCGCCGAGCGCCGACTGCGCGTACACCACCCGATCGCCTACCTTAATGTGCGTTACCCCATGGCCAACTTTACTGACGACGCCGGCTGCCTCGGTGCCCAGACCGCTCGGCAGCGATGGTGGCGGATAGAGGCCGCTACGAACATAGGTGTCGATATAGTTGATACCGATGGCTTTGTTTTCGACCTGAATTTCATGTTCCGCAGGATCGCGGGGCGTGAACTCAACCGCCTGAAGCACCTCCGGCCCGCCGTGTTTTGAAAATTCGATGCGTGTTGCCATGTTCGCTCCTGTGTTGTTCTGAGATTATCCAGTAAGCTTAACAGCCTGCGGCGGCGGTGACGGATTTTCTTATCCGCCTCAGGCCTGCCACGCTTAATGGGTTCTTTAGCGGCAATGGCTTTCTCGCTATACTGTCACGCTCTTTTCCGTATCGGTGAAATGTTAGGCTATGGCAGGAAATAAACCCTTCAACAAACCACAGACAGAAACCCGCGAACGCGATCCGCAGCTCGCCGGGCTGAAAGTCCCGCCGCACTCGATTGAAGCGGAGCAGTCGGTGTTGGGCGGTTTAATGCTGGATAACGAGCGCTGGGACGACGTCGCCGAACGCGTGGTGTCGGAAGATTTCTATACTCGTCCGCATCGTCATATCTTTACCGAGATGGCGCGTCTGCAGGAGTCAGGTAGCCCGATTGACCTGATCACCCTTGCGGAGTCGCTGGAGCGTCAGGGGCAGCTGGACAGCGTCGGCGGCTTCGCCTACCTGGCCGAACTGTCCAAAAACACGCCCAGCGCGGCGAACATCAGCGCCTATGCTGACATCGTGCGCGAACGCGCGGTCGTGCGCGAGATGATTTCGGTGGCCAACGAGATCGCCGAAGCCGGCTTCGACCCGCAGGGGCGAACCAGCGAAGATCTGCTCGATCTCGCCGAATCCCGGGTTTTCAAAATCGCCGAAAGCCGGGCCAATAAAGACGAAGGGCCGAAAAACATCGCCGATGTGCTTGATGCCACCGTCGCCCGTATCGAACAGCTGTTCCAGCAGCCGCATGACGGTGTCACCGGGGTGAATACCGGCTACGACGACCTCAACAAAAAGACCGCTGGCCTGCAGCCGTCGGATCTGATTATCGTCGCCGCCCGTCCGTCGATGGGTAAAACGACCTTCGCGATGAACCTCGTGGAAAACGCGGCAATGCTGCAGGATAAGCCGGTACTCATCTTCAGTCTTGAGATGCCCTCGGAACAGATCATGATGCGTTCTCTGGCCTCGCTGTCGCGCGTCGATCAGACCCGCATTCGTACCGGTCAACTGGACGATGAAGACTGGGCGCGGATCTCCGGCACCATGGGCATCCTGCTGGAAAAACGCAATATCTATATCGATGACTCCTCCGGCTTGACGCCGACGGAAGTGCGCTCCCGCGCGCGGCGTATCGCCCGTGAGCACGGCGGCATCGGACTTATCATGATCGACTACCTGCAGCTGATGCGCGTGCCGTCGCTCTCCGACAACCGTACCCTTGAGATCGCCGAAATCTCCCGCTCGCTGAAGGCGCTGGCGAAAGAGCTGCAGGTGCCGGTGGTGGCGCTGTCGCAGCTGAACCGCTCGCTGGAACAGCGCGCCGATAAACGCCCGGTCAACTCCGACCTGCGTGAGTCCGGATCCATTGAACAGGATGCCGACTTGATCATGTTCATTTACCGTGATGAGGTTTATCACGAGAACAGCGATCTTAAAGGCATCGCGGAAATTATCATTGGTAAACAACGTAACGGCCCGATCGGCACCGTGCGACTGACCTTTAACGGCCAGTGGTCGCGTTTCGATAATTATGCCGGCCCTCAGTATGACGATGAGTAAACCTCTGTCTGTCTTTTTTTAAGGAATTCAAATGCAAGCGGCAACTGTAGTTATCAACCGCCGCGCTCTGCGACACAACCTGCAACGTCTGCGTGACCTGGCGCCTGCCAGCAAACTGGTTGCGGTGGTGAAAGCGAACGCCTACGGACACGGCCTCCTTGAGACCGCGCGAACGCTGACCGACGCCGACGCCTTTGGCGTCGCCCGCCTGGAAGAGGCGCTGCGCCTGCGAGCAGGAGGCATCGCCCAGCCGATCCTCCTGCTGGAAGGCTTTTTTGCTGCGGAAGACCTGGCGGTGATCGCCGCCCAGCGCCTGCATACGGCGGTGCATAGCCCCGAACAGCTGGCGGCGCTGGAGCAAGCCGATCTCCCCGAGCCGGTAACCGTGTGGATGAAGCTGGATACCGGCATGCATCGCTTAGGGGTGCGCCCGGAGGAAGCCGAGGCGTTTTATCAGCGTCTGAGCCAGTGTAAAAACGTCCGCCAG
This sequence comes from Klebsiella sp. P1CD1, assembly GCF_003790505.1. Taxonomy (NCBI): domain Bacteria; kingdom Pseudomonadati; phylum Pseudomonadota; class Gammaproteobacteria; order Enterobacterales; family Enterobacteriaceae; genus Klebsiella; species Klebsiella sp. P1CD1. Next base: position 5,345,032 of record NZ_CP033631.1, on the reverse strand, counting down.
CCGGTGAACGTGGTGAGCCATTTCGCCCGCGCCGATGAGCCGACCTGCGGCGCCACCGAACGCCAGCTGGATATCTTCACCACCTTTACCGAAGGCAAACCGGGGCTGCGCTCTATCGCCGCCTCGGGCGGCATTCTGCTGTGGCCGCAATCGCATTACGACTGGGTGCGCCCCGGGATTATCCTGTATGGCGTGTCGCCGCTGGACGATCGCTCCACCGGGAAAGATTTTGGCTGCCAGCCGGTGATGACCCTGACGTCCAGCCTGATTGCGGTGCGCGAGCATAAAGCAGGGGAGCCCGTCGGCTACGGCGGCACCTGGATCAGCGAACGCGATACCCGTCTCGGCGTGGTGGCGATGGGCTATGGCGACGGTTATCCGCGCGCCGCGCCGTCGGGCACGCCGGTGCTGGTCAATGGCCGGGAAGTGCCGATTGTCGGCCGGGTAGCGATGGATATGATCTGCGTTGACCTCGGACCGCAGGCCCAGGATAAAGCCGGCGACGCGGTAGTGCTATGGGGAGAGGGGCTCCCGGTAGAGCGCATCGCCGAGATAACGAAAGTGAGTGCTTACGAACTTATTACGCGACTGACCTCCCGCGTCGCCATGAAATACCTCGACTAAGCACCAGCCGTACCGGATAACCCTGATGTTATCCGGTACGCCATCGGCACAGCCGCGAGCGAATAAGCGGTTTATGCCACCTCGCGGTCATTTTCCCCTCAACATCCTCTCGACCTGCCGTCATATCCGGTTTATTGTGTAAGAACCTGCCCTATGTAAACCTGGAGATACATCGCGTGTTTCAAAAAGTTGACGCCTACGCCGGCGACCCTATTCTTTCTCTGATGGAACGCTTCAAAGAAGATCCGCGAAGCGACAAAGTCAACCTGAGTATCGGGCTGTACTACAACGATGACGGCATTATCCCGCAGCTGCAGGCGGTGGCGGAAGCGGAAGCACGCCTGAACGCCGGGCCGCATGGCGCCTCGCTGTATCTGCCGATGGAAGGGTTGAGCGGCTACCGTCAGGCGATTGCGCCGCTGCTGTTTGGCGCAGAGCATACCGCGCTTAAGCAAAACCGCATTGCCTCCATTCAGACGGTCGGCGGTTCGGGCGCGCTGAAGGTCGGGGCCGACTTCCTCAAACGCTACTTTCCGGAGTCTCATGTCTGGGTCAGCGATCCGACCTGGGAAAACCACATCGCCATTTTTGAAGGGGCTGGCTTCGAAGTAAGTACTTACCCCTGGTTTGACAAAGCCACCAACGGCGTGCGCTTTGAGGACCTGCTGGCGACGCTGCAAACGCTGCCGGCGCGCGATATTGTGCTGCTGCACCCTTGCTGCCACAACCCGACCGGCGCCGACCTGACGCCAGCCCAGTGGGACCGCGTGGTTGAGGTATTACAAGCGCGTCAGCTGATCCCCTTCCTCGACATCGCCTACCAGGGCTTTGGCGGGGGGCTGGAAGAGGATGCTTACGCCATTCGCGCCATCGCCAGCGCCGGGATGCCGATGCTGGTCAGCAACTCGTTCTCCAAGATTTTCTCCCTGTACGGGGAGCGTGTCGGCGGCCTGTCAGTGGTCTGTGAAGACAGCGAAACTGCAGGCCGCGTGCTGGGTCAGCTGAAGGCCACCGTGCGCCGCAACTACTCCAGCCCGCCAAGCTTTGGCGCGCAGGTGGTGGCGACGGTGCTGAACGATGCAGCTCTGAAAGCTACCTGGCAGGCGGAAGTGGACGCCATGCGCGCGCACATCCTGACCATGCGCCAGGCGCTGGTCGACGCGCTGCAGCAGGTTGCTCCGGGCAGCAAGGTGGATTACCTGCTTAAGCAGCGCGGGATGTTCAGCTACACCGGCTTCAGCGCAGCGCAGGTCGATCGTCTGCGCGACGAGTTTGGCGTCTACCTGATTGCCAGCGGTCGTATGTGCGTGGCAGGGTTAAACTCACGTAATGTTCAGCAGGTGGCGAAAGCCTTTGCTGCGGTGATGTAAGCCGCTCTCCAGTGGGTTGCCGCTGCCGGTCAACGGGCAGCGGCAACCTCCTCTCTGATTGTGATCATCCTCTTTTTCTATGACATCTACGCGAAAAAGGCTTTTCATCCACGCGATCGGCGGGTAAGGTCGGGGCGTTGCTAAGCATGCACATTATTAAAAATAATAATGATTGATAGATTTAGGGATAAATATGCGCAAACTTACTCTCGCCTTTGCGGCGGCTTCTCTTTTGTTCACGCTGAACAGCGCCGTTGTGGCGCGCGCCTCTACGCCACAGCCGCTGTGGGTGGGCACCAATGTGGCCCAGCTGGCCGAGCAGGCGCCGATCCACTGGGTTTCGGTGGCGCAAATCGAGAACAGCCTGCTGGGGCGGCCGCCGATGGCCGTCGGCTTTGATATCGATGACACCGTCCTCTTCTCCAGTCCGGGCTTCTGGCGCGGGCAAAAAACTTTCTCCCCCGGCAGTGAGGATTACCTGAAAAACCCGCAGTTCTGGGAAAAAATGAACAACGGCTGGGATGAATTCAGCATGCCGAAAGAGGTGGCGCGCCAGCTGATTGCGATGCATGTGAAGCGTGGGGACAGCATTTGGTTCGTCACCGGCCGCAGCCAGACCAAAACAGAAACCGTTTCTAAAACCCTGCAGGATGATTTTCTCATTCCGGCCGCCAATATGAATCCGGTGATTTTCGCCGGTGATAAGCCTGGCCAGAACACCAAGACCCAGTGGCTGCAGGCGAAGCAGATAAAGGTTTTCTACGGCGATTCGGATAACGACATCACCGCTGCCCGTGAGGCCGGCGCCCGTGGGATCCGCGTGCTGCGGGCCGCCAACTCCTCCTATAAGCCGCTGCCGATGGCCGGGGCGCTGGGCGAAGAAGTGATCGTCAATTCCGAATACTGACGATCGCCTGAACGCGATAAACGGCAGCGGTAGCGCTGCCGTTTTTTTATGCAAAATCAGGGGTGGAAGGTTTTACCTTTTCACGTATTGCTGCACACTTAGAAGGATTCATTCGCAAAAGGAGTCGATGATGTGGTATCAGCAAACCCTGACGCTTGGGCCAAAATCCCGCGGTTTTCATCTGGTCACCGATGAGGTCCTCGGTCAGATTCGCGGGCTGTCCGGGGTGAAGGTTGGCCTGCTGCACCTCCTGCTCCAGCATACTTCCGCTTCCCTGACGCTCAACGAAAACTGCGATCCCACCGTCCGCTATGACATGGAGCAGTATTTTCTCAACGCCGTGCCGGACAATGCGCCGTACGAACATGATTATGAAGGTCCTGACGATATGCCTTCGCACATCAAATCATCGATGCTTGGCGTGTCGCTGATGCTGCCGGTCGAGGACGGGCGCGTCAGGCTGGGAACCTGGCAGGGCATCTGGCTGGGGGAGCATCGGATACACGGCGGTTCGCGGCACATCGTTGCGACGCTCATGGGGGAATAAAAGATGACAATTTCGGAGTTATTGCAGTACTGCATGGCGAAACCGGGAGCGGAGCAGAGCGTCCATAGCGACTGGAAAGCCACGCAGATCAAAGTCTCGGACGTGCTGTTTGCCATGGTGAAGGAAGTGGAGGACCAGCGGCCGGCGGTCGCGCTGAAAGCGAGCCCGGAACTGGCGGAGCTGCTGCGAGAGCAGCATCGCGATGTCCGGCCCAGCAAGCATCTCAATAAAGCGCACTGGAGCACCGTCTTTCTGGATGGCTCGCTGCCGGATTCGCAAATCTACTACCTGGTCGATGCATCTTACCAGCAGGCGGTGAAAATGCTGCCGGAGTCGGTCCGGCAGCAGCTATCCCGCTAATTATTTCAGCATCGGCTTCAGGAAGCGCGCGGTGTGCGAGGCTTCGCACTCGGCGACGGTCTCAGGTGTACCGGAGACCAGTATTTCGCCGCCGCCGCTACCGCCTTCCGGACCCAGATCGACAATCCAGTCGGCAGTTTTAATCACATCGAGGTTATGCTCAATCACCACGATGGTATTGCCCTGATCGCGCAGCTGATGCAGCACTTCCAGCAACTGCTGAATATCGGCGAAGTGCAGACCCGTGGTCGGCTCATCGAGGATATATAGCGTCTGGCCGGTACCGCGTTTGGAGAGTTCGCGCGCCAGCTTCACGCGCTGCGCCTCGCCGCCGGACAGCGTCGTCGCCGACTGGCCGAGACGGATATAGGTCAGGCCGACGTCCATCAGGGTTTGCAGCTTACGCGCCAGCGCCGGTACGGCATCAAAGAATTCACGCGCCTCTTCAATGGTCATATCCAGCACTTCGTGGATGGTCTTACCCTTGTACTTAATCTCCAGCGTTTCGCGGTTATAGCGTTTGCCTTTGCACTGGTCGCACGGCACATAGATATCCGGCAGGAAGTGCATCTCAACCTTAATGACGCCATCACCCTGGCAGGCTTCACAGCGCCCGCCGCGAACGTTAAAACTAAAGCGCCCTGGCGTATAGCCGCGTGAACGTGATTCCGGCACCCCGGCGAACAGTTCGCGCACCGGCGTAAACACCCCGGTATAGGTCGCCGGGTTGGAGCGCGGCGTACGGCCGATCGGGCTCTGGTCGATATCGATCACTTTATCGAAGTGCTCCAGCCCCTGGATATCGCGATACGGCGCCGGTTCGGCGATGGTCGCGCCGTTAAGCTGGCGCTGAGCAATCGGGAACAGGGTGTCGTTAATCAGCGTCGATTTACCCGAGCCGGAAACGCCGGTAATGCAGGTAAACAGACCGACCGGCAGGGTCAGCGTCACATCCTTCAGGTTGTTGCCGCGCGCGCCGGTCAGTTTCAGCACTTTTTCCGGATTGGCGGGTACGCGCTGTTTCGGCACTTCGATTTTGCGCTTACCGCTCATGAACTGCCCGGTGAGGGATTCTGGTACCGCCATAATGGCGTCCAGTGGCCCTTCGGCCACCACCTGGCCGCCGTGGACCCCAGCGCCAGGGCCGATATCGATCACATGGTCGGCGGCGCGAATCGCGTCTTCGTCATGCTCAACGACGATCACCGTGTTGCCTAAATTACGCAGATGGATCAGGGTACCCAGCAGGCGTTCGTTATCGCGCTGGTGCAGGCCGATAGAAGGCTCATCCAGCACGTACATCACACCAACCAGCCCGGCGCCAATCTGGCTCGCCAGACGGATACGCTGGGCTTCGCCGCCGGAGAGCGTTTCCGCCGAACGGGAAAGCGTCAGATAGTTCAGACCGACGTTGACAAGGAACTTCAGGCGATCGCCGATCTCTTTCAGCACTTTCTCAGCGATTTGCGCCCGCTGGCCGGAGAGCTTCAGGTTGTTGAAGAAGTCCATCGCGTGGCCGATGCTCATATCGGAAATGGTCGGCAGCGGGGTGTTCTCTACAAACACGTGGCGCGCTTCACGACGCAGCCGCGTGCCGTCACAGCTGGCGCATGGGCGGTTGCTGATGAATTTCGCCAGCTCTTCGCGCACGGCGCTGGATTCCGTCTCTTTGTAACGGCGCTCCATATTGTGCAGCACGCCTTCGAACGGGTGACGACGTACCGAGGTGTCGCCGCGATCGTTCATGTATTTGAATTCAATATTCTCTTTACCGGAACCGTACAGGACCACTTTCTGCACGCTGGCGCTGAGGGTGCCCCACGGCGCTTCGACGTCGAATTTATAGTGCTCCGCCAGCGACTTCAGCATCTGGAAGTAGTAGAAGTTGCGGCGATCCCAGCCGCGGATGGCGCCGCCCGCCAGCGACAGCTCCGGATTCTGCACCACGCGGTCGGGATCGAAATATTGCTGAACGCCGAGGCCGTCGCAGGTCGGGCAGGCGCCCGCCGGGTTGTTGAAGGAGAACAGGCGCGGCTCCAGCTCGCGCATGCTATAGCCGCAGATCGGGCAGGCGAAGTTAGCGGAAAACAGCAGTTCTTCCGCTTTTTCATCATCCATATTGGCCACAATGGCGGTACCGCCGGAGAGCTCCAGCGCGGTTTCGAACGACTCGGCCAGGCGCTGCGCCAGATCGTCGCGCACCTTAAAGCGGTCGATGACCACCTCGATGGTGTGCTTCTTCTGCAGCTCCAGCTTCGGCGGATCCGAAAGATCGCAGACTTCGCCGTCGATCCGCGCGCGGATGTAGCCCTGGCTGGCGAGGTTTTCCAGGGTTTTGGTGTGCTCGCCTTTACGCTCTTTAATAATGGGCGCCAGCAGCATCAGGCGCAGGCCTTCCGGCTGCGCGAGGACGTTATCGACCATCTGGCTGACGGTTTGCGCCGCCAGCGGCACGTCGTGATCCGGACAGCGCGGTTCACCGACGCGGGCGTACAGCAGACGCAGGTAGTCGTGAATTTCGGTAATGGTACCCACCGTCGAACGGGGGTTGTGAGAGGTTGATTTCTGTTCGATGGAAATCGCCGGCGACAGCCCTTCGATATGGTCGACGTCCGGCTTCTCCATCAGCGACAGGAACTGTCGCGCATAGGCGGAGAGCGATTCGACGTAGCGACGCTGGCCTTCGGCATACAGGGTGTCGAAAGCGAGTGAAGATTTGCCAGACCCGGAAAGCCCGGTGACGACAATGAGTTTGTCGCGCGGGATAACGAGGTTGATGTTTTTGAGATTATGGGTGCGGGCGCCCCGAACTTCGATCTTATCCATTCACCTTTCCCGGTAGGTAGATACACGGATTGCCTGGTTTGCTTGAAGGACAAACGGCAGAAACGGCTAATTATGACACAATTTAACCTGAATGAATATACAGTATCGGAATGCAAATTCAGGGGGAGTGTGCAACAATGTCTTGTACGAGTGCTATCTCTGGAATCAGCCTCGCAGCTATCAAAATGCTACGTGGAAATGGTACACTCGCGCGTTTACACTATTAAGAAACGTATTCAGGAGACACGAACATGGCCAGCAGAGGCGTAAACAAGGTGATTCTCGTCGGTAATCTGGGGCAGGACCCGGAAGTACGCTACATGCCAAGTGGCGGCGCTGTCGCCAACTTCACGCTGGCAACTTCCGAATCCTGGCGTGACAAGCAGACCGGCGAAATGAAAGAGCAGACCGAGTGGCACCGCGTTGTGCTGTTCGGCAAACTGGCGGAAGTCGCTGGCGAGTATCTGCGCAAAGGCTCTCAGGTATATATCGAAGGCCAGCTGCGTACCCGCAAGTGGACCGATCAATCCGGTCAGGAGAAATACACCACCGAAGTCGTGGTTAACGTTGGCGGCACCATGCAGATGCTGGGCGGCCGTCAGGGTGGCGGCGCGCCGGCAGGCGGCGGCCAGCAGCAGGGCGGTTGGGGTCAGCCTCAGCAGCCGCAGGGCGGCAACCAGTTCAGCGGCGGCGCACAGTCCCGTCCGCAGCAGCAGGCCCCGGCAGCGCCTTCTTCTAACGAACCGCCGATGGACTTCGACGACGACATCCCGTTTTAAGGCTTGCCTTAAACGCGTTGCCTGCGCCGTAAAATACAAAAAGCCCCGGTTTCGCCGGGGCTTTTTCTTTATCCTTTCAGCATCATCCTTTCAGCATTTTTTCTGCGCCACCGTGTCAGAACCGGTTTTTCACCTGCGGCGACGAGCGTTTCAGGCAGAGGGCGCCTGAGCGGTCTCCGGCGTCGCCACGCTGGGCTGCGGTTTCACTGGCTCTGCTGCTGGCTCCTGTCGCGGCGCGGCCGTCGCTTTCTGTTTGCGGGCCATATCATCGACGATCAGCCGATAGGCGATGTAATACTTATAGATATTACTGACGTAGGTGACCGTCTCGGCGCCAATTTTTTCTGCCGCCAGATTTTCGACATTACCGAACCAGACGTTCGGGTCAAATCCTCGCTGTTTAGTCATGGTGCGCAGGCGGGCGATACGCGCCGGACCCGCGTTATAGGAGGCAAAGGCAAACAGCGCCTTATCGAGCCGGGTCATGGGCTCATCAGCATAGTAGCGATCTATCATCCAGCGCATGTATTTCACGCCAGCATGGATGTTGGGATCCAGCTGTTTAATATCGCCCACTTTCAGCTCTTTTCCGGTGCTGGGCATCACCTGCATTACCCCGACGGCGCCGACGTGGCTTCGCACCGACTGGTTCAGTCGCGATTCCTGGTACCCCTGGGCCGCCATCAGCAGCCAGTCGACATCGTAGCGATCGCCATATTTGCGGAAGACTTCCACCATGGCGAGGAACTTGCGCCGTTCCTTACTCGCGGCGGCATTTTTGACATATTTGGCATTTTTCAGGTAACGCAGCAGGAGGGTATTACCCAGCGTGGTGCCCTGACGATTCTTTTTGACGAAGTTGTTTAGCACCGCCAGCAGCTGCGGGCTGTCTTTGCGTACCGCCCAGGCAATGTTGCCGCCGTCGCGCAGCACCACGTTGTCATGGACCTGAATTTTCGGAAACACCTGTTTCCAGAAAACGGCTTTGTGTTGATCGACGACGATCAGCGGAATCAGCCCGGCGTTGAGCATTTCCAGCAGATCTTCATCCTCCAGCGCTTCCGGCGCTGCCTCCAGGATAACCGGCGGCCGCGACTCACTGGCAAATCGGGCATTCAGCGCCTGCAGACTCTCGTAATAGCTGGAGGAGCGGCGAACAAAGACGGTTTGGCCGGAGAGCTGCTCCAGGCTGTCGATCTTCGGCGATGCCGGCCCGGAGATCAGTAATTCTTTCACGTTGCTGTAGAGCGGCTGGGCGAAATCGACCTGGGCTTCCCGCGAGGGCGTGATGGTCAGATTGGCAGCCGCAATATCGCCTTTACCTTCATTAAGCGCGATAAAGAGATTATCCCGGCTGACCGGCACAAAAACGATATGCAGCTTCAGGTGGCGCTGTTTGAGCTTTTTATCCTTCGCCAACTGCTTATTCAGATCGTTTTCCAGCGCCATAAAGATATCGTGGGTTGCTCCGCGCTGAGTGCCTTTATCAATAAAAAAGAAGGTCTTGCTGTAGGTGGTTAATACCCGAATGGTGCGCCGCTCGGTCATGCCGGGCAGATCGCCTTTCCATGGCTGCAGCATATCGTCGATGTGGATCGACAGCGTATTGTCTTCGGTTGCGACTGGCGGCGCTTTTTCCGCCTCCGCCGCAAGCAGGATAGGGGCGAATAACAGCGCCGCGAGGCAGGTGAGCCAGGCGATAAACAGGCGTGATAGCAAGTTGGCGTTCATGGAGGAACACTCCGCAGGGGGATGTGATTATTTTAGCAGAACGGCTGCCGTTAGCCGGGCACGACAAGGGCGTAAAAAACATAACGATGCCGACAAATAGTCTTCTCCCATTCTATCGCTTGCTATTAATGTGCTTTTATCTTTACTTTAACTATGGAGATAATATGGCGGAAATGTGTTTTTTTAATGATAAATAGAAAATGATGATGATATTTTTATTTTATTCTTCTCCATTTGTTTTGTTGTAACCGTTTGATTATTTGTGTTTATTTTATTTTTCTCCGATATTGATTATTATCATCTTGATAATGAGTCTCATTTTTATTACCGTAGCACAGCACATTACTCTTATTATTCGCTGTCTGGATTACGCTATCAAAGAATAGCGCGCAGCGCTTTTTCTCTAATGATGAAACAGGGCACTTAATTTTATTATGCCTCATGCTGTTTTCTTATTCCCATGACTATCGGGAAGGGGCTGACCTACGCCAAAATCTGGCGAGGCGCAGAGGCGAGTATTTTATCCCATTGTTTTTTCAATTGGGGAAGGCGTTATGCCCGACAGCAACAGAAAACAGGGCATATTCTATGAAATACACGTCTCACTTCCCGCTGGGGATCGTCATTCCTTTGCTCGCCTGTAGCGTGCCGCTGCAGGCGGCAGAGAATATGACAGAACAATCGACGCGCGATAAGAGCACCCCAACGGCCGAAAACCAGGAGGAAACGATGGTGGTGACCGCTGCCAGGCAGAACCTGCAGGCACCTGGCGTGTCGACCATTACCGCAGAGGAGATTCGCAAACATCCCCCCGCCCGCGATGTATCGGAGTTAATTCGTACGCAACCTGGGGTAAACCTGACCGGCAACTCCACCAGTGGTCAGCGCGGCAACAACCGGCAAATTGATATCCGTGGCATGGGGCCCGAGAATACGCTGGTGCTGGTCGATGGTAAACCGGTGACCAGCCGTAACTCGGTGCGGTATGGCTGGCGCGGCGATCGTGACTCCCGCGGCGATACCAGTTGGGTGCCAGCGGAGATGATCGATCATATCGATGTGATCCGCGGCCCGGCGGCGGCGCGCTATGGTAATGGCGCGATGGGCGGGGTCGTCAACATCGTGACCAAACCGACCACGCCAGAATGGCACGGGTCGTGGAATACCTATATGAATGCTCCGCAGCACCGTAAAGAAGGGGCGACGAAACGTACCAACTTTAGCCTCAATGGTCCACTGTCGGACAGTGTCAGCTTCAATCTCTGGGGTAATCTGAGTAAAACCCAGGCTGATGCTCAGGACATTAACGCCGGGCATGAAGCGGAGCGTACCGGTTCCTACGCCGGTTCTTATCCCGCCGGACGTGAAGGGGTGGTGAACAAAGATATTCACAGTAAGCTGCGCTGGGAGTTTGCACCGATGCAGGCCCTGGAGTTTGAGGCCGGCTACAGCCGCCAGGGCAACCTCTATGCCGGCGACACGCAAAACACCAATACCAGTACGCTGGTGAAGAGTATGTACGGGAAAGAGACCAACCGTCTCTACCGGCAAACTTACGGCGTCACATGGACCGGCGGCTGGGATAATGGCGTGACCAGCAACAGCTATGCCCAGTACGAACACACCCGTAACTCGCGAATGAATGAAGGGCTGGCGGGCGGTACGGAAGGGATCTTCTCCAGTAGCGAGTTTTCAGATATCGATCTGGCCGATGTCCTGCTACATAGCGAAGTGAATATTCCGTTTACGCTGGGGGTCGATCAGAATCTGACGCTGGGCACCGAGTGGAATCAGCAGCGGATGAAAGATGGCGTATCGACAACCCAGGCGCTCTCTTACGGGACTATCGACGGTGTGTCGGCTACCGGTCGTAGCCCGTACTCCAGCGCCGAGATCTTCTCGCTGTTTACCGAAGATAATATGGCGCTAACGGACAGTACCATGCTGACACCCGCCCTGCGCTTCGATCACCACAGCATCGTCGGCAATAACTGGAGCCCCTCACTGAACCTCTCCCAGGAGTTGACGGATGACTGGACGCTGAAGCTGGGCATTGCCCGCGCTTACAAGGCACCTAACCTCTACCAGTTGAACCCGAACTATATTCTCTACAGCAACGGTCAAGGCTGTTACGCCAGTAGTTCCGCCTGCTATCTGATGGGGAATAGCGACCTGAAAGCGGAGACCAGCGTTAATAAAGAGATTGGCCTTGAGTACAAGCATGATGGCTATCAGGCGGGAATCACCTGGTTCCGTAACGACTATCACAACAAGATTGAGTCAGGGTACGCGGCGGTGGGCACCGCCAGCAACGGCACCACCAATATCTATCAGTGGGAAAACGTACCAAAGGCGTTAGTGGAAGGCCTGGAAGGAACGCTGAATCTTCCGGTGGGGGAGACGGTTAACTGGAGCAATAACCTGACATGGATGCTGCAGAGCAAGAATAAGACGACCGGCGACCGGCTGTCAGTGATCCCGCAGTTTACCCTGAACTCGACTTTGAGCTGGCAGGTTCGTGAAGATCTCTCCCTGCAGAGCACCTTTACCTGGTATGGTCGACAGAAACCAAAACGCTTTAATTATAAGGGCGAGGCGGTCAGCGGCAGCGAACTAAACGAAGTCAGCCCATACAGCATTGTCGGCCTCAGTGCGACCTGGGATGTGAACAAAAATCTGAGCTTCACCAGCGGGATAGATAACCTGTTTGATATTCGCCACTACCGGGCAGGGAATGCGCAAACGACCGGCAACGCGACGACGGGGGCTTATCTGTATGGCGCGGGTGCGGAGACCTATAACGAGTCGGGGCGGACCTTCTTTATGAGCGTTAATACTCATTTCTGATGATCCTGATGAGGAGTAAACCGGGTACAGCGCGACCCGGTTTTTTTATTTCAGATGAGAGCGGAGGAGGCGGTTATAAATCGTGACAAAATCTTCACGCCCTCTACATTATTAGCTCAACATATCCTTTTATACTGATTTCCGTCGCGCAAGGTCGTTGATCCCGACCGGGTTCGATAATAGCATCCTGCTATTTCCCTTCTGTAATATCCCCTGTCCCCCTTCCATTCCCAACCGCAGCGATGCGGAGGAGGGGGACCTCCTTATTTTTGCCGCGTGATCTGATAGCGATACTGAGTGGGTGTGAGCGCATAATATTTTTTGAAGGTACGATTAAACGCACTGAGATCGTCATAACCGACCATCATACAAATATCGACGATTCGGTAACCAGGCGTCGTCAGCAATAAACGGCAACACAGCGACATGCGCTGCTGGCGGATATATTCCATTGGCGAACGATCAAAATAATGGCGGAAGAGTCGAAATAAATGCCAGGGGGAATAACCAGAGATATCGCTCAGATCGTCGACGGTCAGTTTCTTATCCAGATTATTATCGATCCACAAGAGCAGGTCGTTTAATACCGATTGCTGGAGCGTTTTGCTACGCATGATTGCGGCTAATCCCATAACGAATGGCTCCTCAGAGAGGAGCCTTGGGGTTTATTGAACAGTGAGTTCGCCGTGGCGAACCTGATAATTTTTTTGATTATCAGGGCCAATATAGTCGCTGGCGGGTTTTGCCAGCTGCAGATGACCAAACGCGGTTGATTGCTCTGCATGATAATTTTCGCCGTCATTCACGTCGCCGTGCCCGTTATAACGGGCAATGGCCGGAAAGGGGTACGCCGGGCGAGTCGCGATAACGGCTGGGGCGGCGTCAGCGAAAGGCTGACTGACTTTCTGCACGCCGTGAAACTGCGTTTGGGCATCTGGTTTTTCTGTCATCGGCGGCAGGCTGGTGGCGGCTGGCGCCCGTTTTCCGGCCATGATCTCTTGCGGCGCGATGCCTTCCTCGGTCCAGCGCATCAGCGGGGTAAGGAGATCAATTTGATCGTAACCTTCGCCATTACCGCAATGGGCTACCCCAGGCAGCAGGAATAACCGCAGGAAGGTATCCGTTGCGGCATGGCCCATCTCTGCTTCTACGCTGCGGTAATAGGCGATAGAAAAGGCTGGGCTGACGGAGTCATCGGCCAGACCGTGCCACAGGATAAGCTTGCCGCCGCGCTGTTGATAGGCATGAAGATTGGTATTTGCCGCGTTATAGAGCGGTGCCAGTTGAGCGACGGCGTCAAAATTCTGCTGGTTCAGTGGGAAATCCCGCATCGATTGGATCTTCTGTTTTCCTCCCGGCAGGAGCACGGATTGCAGAGCCGGCAGTACCATCATTTCCGACATCGAGTGGCCGGTCGGGGTCTCGGGCACCGGCCAGCGTAGCTCGGAGCCCAGCGGCAGACCGCCAGCGACAAACTGGGCGCCGTGGCTGTCGTAAGCGCCGCGGTAGAGTTTTTTCACCACCTCGATCTCTTCCTGCGTCAGGCAGGTAGAACGGTCCTGAGCATCGGCAGGACAGCGGGGGAGCCATGACTCAGAGAACTGACAGGCATACGGATTTTGCAGGATACCATCCTGCACGCCGGAAAGCGTCGGGCAGTGAGCCAGCACGGCCTGGTGAATCAGAGGAAGGCGATCTTTCAGCAGGATAGCGGTACCGTCCGGACGCTGATTGGCGGCCACATTCCAGCCGTGGAAGAAGGAATTCTGAAACTGGAAAAAGGCCGCAGGCGCGCCAGCGCTGATACCGTCAAAATCTTGCGGAAAGCGCTGTGCTTCCATCAATGCTTCGCGACCGCCGTCTGAGCAGCCCATAAAGTACGCGTACTTTGGTTGCTGGCGGTAAAGCGTCTGAATCACCGCTTTGGTCAGCACGGCGGTCAGGTGGTTGGCGCGCCAGGCAAAATCGATGCGCTTTTGCGGATCCTCGGCCCATGAAGCATCCATCATACTGCCATGGTGCCCCATATCGGTTGCTGCCACCACAAACTCGCCGTTCATTGCCGGCAGGCAGCCGCTGGCATTCGACAGACTCAGGTTAATACTCCCGCACAGTCCGCCGCAGCCGACCTGCAAGAAACGTTGACTCCAGCGTTGGGTCGGCAGGGCAATCTGCACGCCAATCTGGGGGGCAATAGTGGCGCTCACCTTGCACCAGCTTCCCTGCGCGGAGGTTTGCATTTCAGTGTGGTTGATAGTGACCTTTGCGCCAACGGCGGCGCTGAAGTCGGTCGCGCTCAGCGCATCGCATGTTAGCGCGGGGAGAACCATCGGCAGACTGGCGGCAGCCTGCGTGGGTGAAGCGAACGATAACCCAAAGAGGGTGCAGAGGATGACGGGTAAGATCGTCTTGAGTAAGCGTGTCATACGCAGTTCCCTGTTGCTAATGATGGGAGGCGGCAGGATGGCGAAGCCTATGCCTCACCTTCCCTGGCGAGGCGCCACTGCTTGGCTATTGTAGATAACGATAGACTTTCCTTGATGCCTTGATAAGGCGACCCTACTGTATTCTGCTATTTTGAGGAAAATATGGAGATGTTCGTTAACGGCCTTTGGCAGTGTATACGGGGTAGAATGTTGTGATATCAGTTGCATAATTTATTCAATTTCTCTTCATTATATCTGCTGGGTTTCAGGATATTTTTCTCCCTGTTCCTGGTGATCCCAGAGAGCATCATTCCTAACGAGAATTTTCCCCCTTTCCATTAACAAGAAAGGGGGCTTTTTTAATAAAAAACGTTCAGGTAAATCTAAATATAGCTCTGGTGTTGGCCATTAGAACCACGGCGTTCAGCAAAAGTTCCATCATTAAATATATTTTTAAAGATGATTTAACATCCTTTTTTTCTCCATTTTATCGCCATAATTGCATGTAATTCTGCGCCTCGCTCAGGTTATTTTCTGTCGCACATTTTAGAGATGCATCCTGAACAAATAAGCTCAACACCAGCAGAATACTGCTATTGCTCATTATCTCGTAGACGACACATTCATGTTAAAAAAGACTCATATCATCAGCGGATTATTGATCGCCCCTTTAACGTTATATGCCGCAACATCATATCAAGTTGATGATATCCGTTTTGAAGGGCTACAGCGCGTGACCGTCGGGGCAGCGCTATTAAGTATGCCATTGCACGCGGGAGATGCGGTGACGCCAGAAGATGTCAGCGAGGCTGTGCGCGCGCTGTATGCGAGCGGCAATTTCGAGAATGTGCAGATCCTGCGCGATGGGAAAACGCTGGTGGTGCAGGTTAAGGAACGGCCCACTATTGCCAGCGTCAGTTTTTCCGGGAATAAGTCAGTGAAGGATGATGCGCTAAAGGAAAATCTCACCGCGTCCGGTATTTCTGCAGGTAGCGCACTGGACAGAAATTCGCTTAGCGAAATAGAAAAAGGGTTACAGGATTTCTATTACAGTGCGGGGAAATACAGTGCGCAGGTTCACGCGGTGGTGACCCCGTTACCGCGTAATCGCGTTGACTTAACGTTCGTCTTTCAGGAAGGCATCTCGGCGAAAATCGCACAAATAAACATTATCGGTAATCAGGCGTTTCGGGAAGAGACGCTCCTGGACCAGCTTCAGCTACGCGATAATGTGCCGTGGTGGAACGTGGTAGCCGATAAAAAATACCAGAAGCAGAAGCTGGAAGCCGATCTGGAAACGCTGCGCAGTTTTTATCTCGATCGCGGCTATGCGCGCTTTGCTATCGAGTCCACGCTGGTCAGTATGACGCCAGATAAAAAATCCCTGTATATCACTATCGCCCTCAATGAAGGCGAACGTTATCGGGTCGACCGAACTCAGGTGACAGGCGACCTGGCGCAGCATGGCCCAGAGATCGAGGCCCTTGCCCAGCCGCTGGCGGGGGCATGGTACAGCGGGGCGCAAGTCACCACAGTTGAAAATGAGATCAAAAAGCGTTTCGGTAAGTATGGTTATGCCTGGCCGCAGGTGACGACCACGCCGGAAATCGATGATGCGCATCACCGCGTGGCGCTGCATATTCAGGTCAACGCGGGCCGCCGCTACTCGGTACGCCAGATCCGATTTTCCGGTAACGACACCTCCCGGGACGCGGTGCTGCGTCGTGAAATGCGCCAAATGGAAGGGGCGTGGCTCAACAACGAAAAAGTCGAACAAGGGAAAGTACGTCTTGACCGAACGGGTTTTTTTGAGAACGTTGAACAGCAGATCGTTCCGGTCAGTGGGACGGCAGATCAGGTCGATGTGGTCTACAAGGTGAAGGAGCGCAACACCGGCTCATTTAACGTGGGCCTGGGATTTGGTACGGACAGCGGCGTGAGCTATCAGCTTGGCGTGACTCAGGATAACTGGCTGGGAACGGGTAATAGCGTTAGCTTCAACGGGACGCGCAACAGCTACCAGTCTTATCTTGAACTGGGTGCGACGAACCCGTGGTTTACCGTCGATGGCATCAGCCTGGGCGGAAAGATTTTTTATAACAGCTATGATGCTTCCGATGCGGATGCCGGGAGCTATAACCAGCAGAGCTATGGCTTAGGCAGTACGCTGGGGTTTCCCATTAGCGAAAATAACTCCCTGAACCTGGGACTGGATTATGTTCATAATCGCCTGACCAATATGGATCCGGAGCTGACGACCTGGCGCTACCTCAGCTCCCGGGGAATCGAGCCCAGCGTGGTGACGAAAGATGGCGACAGCGGTGCGAAATATAGCGCCAACGATTATTTTGTGAGTCTTGGATGGGGATATAACGATCTCGATCGCGGCTTCTTCCCGCGTGCGGGAAACAAGAGCAGTCTTAGCGGTAAAGTGACCCTCCCCGGTTCGGATAATAGCTACTACAAGCTCTCATTTGACACCGCCCAGTATCTGCCGCTGAGCGAGAATAAGCGCTGGGTCTGGATGGAACGTTTGCGTGCAGGCTATGCCGGTGGGTTAGACGGCAAAAGTGTACCGTTCTACGATAACTTTTACGCCGGCGGCTCGTCGTCAGTGCGCGGCTTCTCTTCTAACACCATTGGGCCTAAAGCGGCCTATTACCGCTGCAATGGTAGCGAAAGCAGCTATAGCGCCTGCCCGCTGGACGCCTCATCTGATGCGGTCGGCGGGAATGCCATGGCGGTGCTGAACAGCGAATTTATCATTCCAACCCCCTTTGTGAATGATAAGTACGCCGATAGCTTGCGAACCTCGCTGTTTGTTGATGCCGGGACGGTCTGGAGCACATCCTGGCAGAACACCGCGCAGACGCTGGCGGCAGGGATCCCTGATTACGGCGATCCGGGTCATATTCGTCTCTCCGCGGGGATTGCCGTGCAGTGGATGTCTCCCCTCGGTCCACTGGTCTTCTCCTGGGCAGAGCCGTTTAAAAAGTATGATGGCGATAAAGCAGAACAGTTTCAGTTTAATATTGGCAAAACCTGGTAAAAACGCAGGCAGGTCCAACGGGCCTGCCTGCCGTGTGGATCAGGGTTGCACCACTTTCCAGATGGTATATTTCTCTTCTCCCGGTTTAACCGCCTGAGCGAAGTGTTGGTTTAAATGGCTAGCGGTGAACATTACCGCGCCATCCGGGCCGATAGTCGGCGTATCGGGCCAGTACACGCGGTCGTCAGCGGCAAGCAGGGTGAACCGCCCGCTCTGCGGGCGATAACGGACAATACCGTTATGGGTCACATCGGTGATATAGAGTGCGCCATGCTTATCGACCACGATCCCATCGCTATTCCCGCCGACCTCACCCGCGGTACGGATGGCCGCGGCGAGCTGGCGTTCGTTCATCGCGGGATCGCGCAGCGCGGCGGTGGCGATGGTCCGCGCCGTGGTACCGGTGGTGACCGTCCAGTAGAGGGTTTCCTGGTCCGGTGACAGCGCAATACCATTGATACCAAGCATAATGGGGTTGCCCGGCCAGACCGTTTCCCCATGTGAAACCACCTGCAGACCGGCAACCGGCATCAACGCCGGGTGCTGGTTCAGTACCCGGCGGACCGTCCCACGGTTAGCATCCGCGACGATCAGTCCGGCCTGATTGTCCGGCGCGCTGCGCAGGCCGCTGTCGGCGATATACGCCACCCGGCGCGCCTCATCGACCACAATATCGTTGAGGAAGCTTCCTTCCCGGTCGGCGACGCTGTCGAGCGGAATACGCTGCACCAGATGACCGTCGCTGAGCGCATAGATCATGATTTTTTGCGCCCCCGGCGGCGCCGTCTTTTCCCCTGCGACAAAGCCCTGATCTAACGCCCATAGCCAGCCGTTGCGGTTATCGACGTAAAAGCCCAGCACATTGCGCAGGTGCGTGCGGGGATCGGCGCTGATGCTGTTGGCCGCGGTGGACGGAAAGGCGGTGAGTCGTGCCGGGCCGCTCAGGGACTTGGTATCGAGCAGGCTGAGCGTGGCGGGCGCCTGGGTCGAAATCAGACGTGGGGTGCTAACAAATGCCCGACCGGCGGCGTCAAAGTGCAATCCTGCGATGGGCGCATTGACGGAATGCGCATCGACGCGCTGCTGCCAGGTGACCCCGGTATAACTGCGCCATAGCGCCAGATGGGCAGGGGCGTCAGGCCCGGCCGCCAGTGCGGTCTGCCCCAGGGACAGCAGGCCGAGAACGAAGAGTGAAAAACGATGCATCATGGTCTCCAGAAAGCAGTAAAAAAGAGGGGCAGATGGCCCGGTTAAGCCTCGGTAAACGATTTTATTAAATCCCTTCGGGAAGATAAGATGCCTGGAATGACAATCATTTGTTCTCTGGAGAACCAAATGGCCCGGCGGTTTGATTATCTTGCGGATGTAGAAGTCTTTCTGGCGGTGGCCGAGCGCGGGTCGTTTACCGCCGGCGCGGTGGCGCTGTCGTCGACGCCGTCGGTGTTAAGCCGGGCCGTCACCCGTCTTGAAACGCGTCTGGGGTGCCAGCTGCTGCGCCGCTCCACCCGTCGGATCAGCCTGACCGAGGCCGGAAGCGCCTATCTGAGTCAGGTCCGCCAGGCGTTTGAGGTGCTGGATAATGCCGAACGGGAGACGCAGGGGCAAAAAGGGGCGTTATCCGGGCGCGTTAAATTGAGCGCCCCCACCACCTGGGGACACTATCGTTTGCCCGCCCGGCTGGCGTTGTACCGTCAGTTGCACCCCGACGTACAGATTGAGCTGAATATTACCAACCGTAATGTCGATATTATCGCTGAGGGCTTCGATCTGGTGGTGCGCCAGGGACATTTACCCGACAGCGGCCTGGTGGCAAAAAAGCTGGAAGATGCGGCGCTATGTCTGGTGGCCTCGCCGGCCTATTTACGCTCGACAGCGAGACCGCTGAGTAAAATAGCCGATTTGCGCCATCATTCATGCCTGACATTTATTATGCCGGCAACGGGAAAAGTCGCCGAATGGGTATTTCGTGAGGATGGCCGGGATATCAGCTGGCTGCCGACGTCATCTCTGCATGTCTCCGATGATGTGCTCGGGGTGGTCTCGCTGGCCCTGCAGGGGGTGGGGATCTGTCAGAGCTATGCGTTTATTGTGCAGGAGGCGATCGCGCGCGGGGAGCTGGTTCCTGTTCTTCCGGCGTTCGCCGGACGTTCACGGCCTTTCTCGGTGCTTTACCCGCCGCATAGAAGCCAGTCAGCCGCTGCCCGGGCATTAATTACCCTGCTGACCATGCCAGCCGAGGCGCTGGCGACGCTGTGCGCGACATTACCTGATGCCTATGGCTGAGGGCTCATCCACAAGGACTAAGACGTTTTGTCAATTATGTTTATATTATCTTATTTTTTATTATATTTTCTTTTCTGTGGTTAATTTATTTCTTTTTTTATAGAGGTTAACCATTAATCTCTTGATGAAAAATTAAGGTTACCGATAATGGGTTATGTTGTTAGGAATTGTCTTAAGTCACATAATTGTTAGGTGTTCTTGCAGTTTATAATAATGGATGCTATCACTATATAAGGTAATAATTTGTAGCATCTTTTATAAGGAAGGAATATGAAATGGACTATTCTTAATACTCTCATCTGCCCGCAATCCGGCATCGCCTTTTCGGCAATATCCAGCCTGCGTTTCTTAAAATTTATTATGTGGTACGAGGCCGATGTGATACTGCTGCCCGGCGAGTCGATGAAGCTCTATTCCTCGAGAGTTTTAATTAATGACCAGTATCATTCATTAAAAATCTACAATATTACGGTGTACGACGAGGCGCAATGGGAGAAATTACGCGAACGGCCATCTTGCCCGTATCAGGCTGGCGGCAAGCAGTCTGACTCCTGTTTTTTCCAGTCCTTTTGCGCGATTAAGCGCTGCCCGAATAATATTCCCCGCGGTGAACCCTGGCGTTAGCCCGAGAAAGCCGCCGGTCGGCTACCGGCGGCGCGATGTTATTTGACCAGCAGGGCGGCCATTCGTGGCTGGACGCTTGCACAGCCGGCGAGGACGAGGTTGCCTTGCCGCAGCCCTTCATTGGCGAGAAATGCATTGCACGTTCCGCCCGCCTCCTCAATCAACAGCATACCCGCCAGCGCGTCCCAGCTGTTCATATGCGCTTCAAAATAGCCATGGATCTGACCGGCAGCGACATGCGCCAGCATCAGGGCGCCTGCGCCAAAACGGCGATACTCCAGGCCGGCGTCGAGCAGCGTGTCGATGGCCCGGGCATAGTCGCTGGCCGGGGCGCGGCTGGAGCGCCCCATGCCGATCACCACCGCGTCGGGATCCGGTTCACGCAGCGTCAGGCGACGACCGTTGAGAAACGCCCCTTCGCCGCGGCCGGCGAAGAAAAACTCATCGCGATCGGGGGCGTAGATGATGCCGAACGAGAGTTCGCCCTGGCACACTCTCGCCAGTGAGATGCACCAGTAATCCATGCCAAGGATAAAGTTGGTGGTGCCATCCACGGGGTCAAGCACCCAGACGGTGTGCTCATCGCCTTCGAAACCGCTCTCTTCACCGAGGAAACCCTCCTGCGGAAAGTGCGCCTTCAGCCACCCTTTAATCTCCTGTTCTACCGCGAGATCTGCTTGCGAAACAAAGTCCTGGCGCGATTTTTTATCGACCTGCAATCCCGCATCGCGCAGCGCCTGGGCGTGGGCGCCTGCCTGGCGAATCAAGGCGCATAATGACTCTCGTTGTGCTTCCGTCATGGTCTTGCTCTCAGATAATAAAGGGCGACGTGCGCCGGTGAATTAATGTCACCTCCACCCAGGTGGTGCGTGAAGGTTGTAAAGGGTCGACGGTGCGCTCCTGCAGCCGGGCGAGGGTCTGGCGGGAGATCGCCGCCACATCCTGATGTAGCGTGGTGAGCTGGTAGCTATATTGCGCGGTCGGCGGCGTGTTATCAAAACCAATCAACTGATAATCCTCAGGCGCCTGTTTGCCGCGCTGGCGCATTCCATCGAGAAAGCCACAGGCAATCTGGGCGTTAGCGCAGAAGATCCCCTCCAGCGCCTCGTCGGCGAGCGCCGCGGCCTGAAACCCGCCCGTATAGCCCTCTTCCGGGCAGGCGAGGATCGCCAGATTGCGTTCGACGTCCACTCCGCGCGCCTGCAGTGCCCGGCTGAATGCTTCCCCACGCATGCGCCCGGCCCAGGTGGAAGGCGAGTGGTTGAGCCAGCCAAACCGCCGGCAGCCGCTGCGCAGCAGCTGGTCGGCCGCCAGTTCGGCGCCGGCGACGTTGTCAGAGCAGACATAATCCACCCCGGGGATCGTCGGCTGGCGGTTAATGCCCACTACCGGGATATGCTGCTGGACGCACTCGTTCACCAACGCCTCCGGCGGCTGGCCGGAGGTGACGATAACGCCGGAGACGCGAAACTGCGTGAAACGGCGCAGGGTGTGCGCCAGGTCCTGCTCGCTGTGGATCTCGCTCACCAGCGCCTGAAAGCCCTGGCGCTGGATCTCGTTGAGCAGGGCATCAAGCAGGGCGCTGCGAAAAGGATCGCTGATGCGCGAGACGATCACGCCGATTAAGTGGCTGCGCTGGCGATTGAGCCCCTGGGCAAGAAAGTTAACCTGGTACCCCAGCTCTTCGGCGGCGCGCAGCACCCGCGCCCGGGCGTCGGGAGAGATGCTGCCGTTGCTGCTCAGCGCGCGTGACACCACCGCCCGCGAGACGCCGGCCAGTCTGGCCACATCCTGGGCGGTGACGCTGGGTTTACGTGGGCTCATAGGGCATGCGCCTCGTCGGCGAATGCGGGACGCGGCAGCGTAAAGTGGTCCCCATCCTGCGACACGAATAATCCCTGCCACGGCTGACAGGCTTGCTTCAGCGCCGACAGGGCGGCGTCCTCGCAGTGATAGAGCCCCAGCGCCGGGAGCTTCAGCGTTCTGAACAGCATCAGGCAGGAGGGGAAATCGCCATGAGAAGCATCGTCGTCAAGGGCCGCCACTGAGGCACACTCCTGAAACGCCAGCCCGGCGCCGGCCATCAGGGCTATCGAGTCGGCGGTTGGCCGGCCATCGCCGCTGTAAAACAGCGTCTGCCCGGCAATGGTGATGCGGATGGCGCGATTACTCAGCTCATGCTGGGTGGCGGCGGTGCGGATCTGCCAGTCCTGCCACGTCCAGGCTTCGCGGCATTCCTGCCAGTCGATGGTGAAACCAGGGTCCGCCTGAGGCCAGTTCGCCAGCGCGGCCAGCTGCATGAGCACCGGCTGCTGCGCTGGCTGGCAGTAGATAATCAGCGGCTTCTGACGGGAGCCACTTTTCCAGTAATTCAGCAGCGCCGTCAGACCGGTACAGTGATCCGGATGGACGTGGGTGAAGTAGATTGCGTCAATATCATTGACCCCACCGCCGCGCTGCCAGAGTGCGCGGGGAACGGTGGGGCCGCAGTCGATTAACCACTGTTTGTTGTCCGCGTCGATCACCCGCAGCGCGGAGGTATTTTGCGTGCAGGAAAAGGCGCTCCCGCAGCCAAGCACATCTATTTTCATTGACCCTCGCCAAAATTTTTTGCCGCTTAATTAAATTGTCATAAATACCCGACAAAGTAGGCTCACATCATGTCGAGTTAACGTTGCATTTTTTTTACAGCCAAATGAACACGTGTTCACCTTGCTAAAAAAATGCCGCAGCAGCGCTTTCAGGTAGCGAATATGAGTTATTTACAGATCACCGGCCTTAAAATTAGTTATGGCGATAACGTGGTTTTACATAATATCGATCTGGCGGTCGAGCAAGGGGAAATGATTGCCCTGCTGGGTCCGTCGGGATGCGGAAAAACCACGCTGCTGAACGCGCTCTGCGGCTTTATTCCGGTGCAAAGCGGCGAGATGGCTATTGCCAGTCGAACGATCACCCATCTTGCGCCGGAGCAGCGCAATATCACCATGGTGTTTCAAAGCTACGCCCTGTGGCCGCACCTGACGGTAGCGCGCAATATCGGCTATGGCCTGAAGCTGCGCAAATGGCGCGGGGCGGATATCGCGCGGCGGGTGGCGGAGCTGCTGCGAATAGTGAATCTTGAGGGACTTGGCGAGGTGAAAGTGACCGAACTGTCGGGCGGTCAGCGGCAGCGGGTGGCGCTGGCGAGAGCCCTGGCCATAGAGCCCCAGGTGCTGGTGCTGGATGAGCCGTTATCTAATCTGGATGCCAAAGTGCGCCTGAATGTGCGCCATGAAATTAAATCTCTGCAAAAGAGACTGGGTTTCACGTCATTAATTGTCACCCACGATCAGCAGGAAGCCTTAGTGATGGCGGACCGCATTGCGGTATTAAATCAGGGGCGTATTGAACAAACTGGCACCCCGGAACAAATATATCAACGTCCCGCGACGCCCTTCGTCGCTGATTTTATGGGCGCCGATAATAAAATAACCTCCGGTGAATTATCTGCTGCTGCAATATCCGGTTTATCCGCCGCTCAGCAGGGGGAAAAAGTTATTTATTTTCGCAGCGCCGATGCCGCGCTCGCTGAATTAACGCAGCCTGCGCCGCAGGAGGGACTTGCTCTGGAGGGCGTGGTGGAGCAAAGCGCGTTTCTGGGCAATCTGTATCGCCACAGCGTGCGCTGTCATGACCGCCTGCTACTGGCCGATGCCGCGCAGTGCTGGCCGACAAAAAGCCGCGTTCGGCTCCATGTGCCAACGCCGGCCCTGCATATTTTTCCTTTACCACTATCACAGTGATATCAGCGTGTTCATTCTGGGGACAATCCATGTTGACTAAGACGAAAGCAGCGATCGTAACGACCCTCTTCCTGAGCCTTGGCGCACAGGCCGACACCATTCTGAATGTCGCCACCGCGGGCGATCAGAATATGGTGGATTATGTAAAAACCTGGCTGGGGCCAAAATTTGAAGCCGCTCATCCCGGCGTCAAGGTGCGGGTGATCGGTACCGGCCCCGGCGACGCCGGGTCGAATAAAATTAGCGAGAAGCTAACGGCCCAGCAGGAGAGCGGCGCGCAGCAGTGGGATATCGACGTCGCGGTAGTGCACCAGAAGGCGGGCGGTGAGCAGGTGGAAAAGGGATTACTGCAAAAATACCGTCAGGATATTCAGACCGGCGGCATGGTGAGTTCGCCGAGCGCCACTCAGGCGCTGGGCGTTAACGTCGACGGATACGTCATGCCGATGTTCTTAAGCCAGACCGCTATCGCCTGGAACAGCGATCTGCTCAGTACCCCACCGGCGTCGTATGACGAGCTGGTGGCCTGGACGCAGAAACATCCGCAGGCTTTTGGCTATAACGGCATCAAGAACGGCATGTCCGGCGTCAGCTTTGTGGTGGGCTGGATCTACGCCTACGGGACCGACGCCCAGCGTCTCTCCGCCGGGCCCTATGATAAAAGCGTCGAAAAAGGCTGGCAGCAGGCCTATGAGAAGCTGAAGGCGTTCAATAAAAACGTAACTTTTACCCCGGGCAACGCCGGGACGCTCGATATGCTGAGCCGGGGGGAAATCGCCATGGGCCCGGTGTGGGTCGATATGTTCTATAGCTGGAAAGATCAGGGCAAGCTGCCGCCCTCGATCAAGCTTGCTTTACTGGCGCCGGGTATGCCGGGTCAGCCGATGTATTACGTCATCCCGGCGAAGGCGGCGAATCCGCAGCTGGCACGCGACTTTATCGCGCTGGCCACCAGTCCGGAAGTGCAGGCGCAGGGGATCGTTAAGCAGTTTAACTGGTATCCGGGCATCGACGCCGGGCAGGTGAAGCCGAAGCTGGATACGGCGACCTGGCAAAAGCTGTTTGCCGAAATCTCGCCGGAAGCGCTGGCAAAGTATGGCAAAAGCTTCCCGATCGCTCCCTATTTTGACGACATCAAAGAGGGTTACGAAAGCCAGGTGGCCAACTAACGCCTTCTCCCGCCCGGGTTGTCGGCCCGGGCGCTTTCTTGTGCTGACGCCAGGTGCATTATGTCCAGTTCATTAAAATATCTGCTGCTGGTTGCTCCGGCGGCGCTGATGATCGCGATCCTGTTTTTGTATCCGCTGGGGTTTTCGCTGGTCTCGGCGTTTACCGCGCCGGGACAGCCGTTTACGCTCGATCACTTCCGCAAGGTCTATGCGCTTTACGCCATTGATGTGCTCTTTTCGCTGATTATCGTACTGGTCTCAGTGGCGCTGTTAGCGCTGATCGCCATTACCCTGTCGGCAGTGATTGCGCTGTCACCGTGCCGACCCGTTGTTCGTCTGCTGGGTTTTTTGTATCGCTTACCGCTGTTTATTCCGTTTATTGTCGTCGCCCAGATGATGCGCACTTTTCTCGCCAAAAATGGCCTGATGAACAATGCGCTGGTGGCGGCCGACCTGGTCACACCGCTGGAGACGCTCTCCTGGCTGGGATGGAAAGGGATAGTGATCACCTTTGTCTGGAAGCAACTGGCCTTTGCCACGCTGCTGATCTGCGGGGCGATGGCGGCGCTGGAGTCGTCGCAGATCCTTGCTGCGCGTAACCTTGGCGCCTCCCGGCCGCGGATCCTGTTCGATATCATGCTGCCGCAGGTCCTGCCGACCATCGGCGTGGCGCTGGTGCTGTCGACGGTGACCATGATGTCGGTGCTGTCGGTACCGTTGATGATCGGCGTCGGAACGCCGACGATGCTGACGGTGGATATGGCGTTTCGCGTGAATTCCTATGGCGATTACGCGGTGGCGAATGCGCTGGGTATGGTGTCGCTGGCGATCTGCGGCGCGCTGTCGTGGTTTTACCTGCGCCACAGCCTGCAGCAAAAAGGAGGGGAATCATGAAAGCGCTGACCCTCGCCTCATCCCCGTCATGGTGGATAAAAGGGCGCCGTAAAGTGCGCGCCAGCCTGGCGCTGCAGACCCTGCTGCTGCTGTTTATGCTGCTGGCGATGTTTGGCCCGTTGCTGAACCTGTTGATCTGGACCGTAGCGGAAAGCTGGTATTTTCCCCATTCGCTGCCCAGTCAGTGGGGTTTGAAGTACTGGTATCAGGTTTTCAATCCATACAGCGATGTGTCCGGTTCGCTGTTAACCAGCGTGTTGATCGCCCTGTTATCGGTGGGGGTCTGTTTGCTGATTTCCGTCCCCGCCGGCTATGCGCTTTCCCGGCGGAAAATGCCGCTGCGGGTGCTGTTTATGCTGCTGTTTCTCATCCCGCAGGCCTTTCCCAACCTGACGGTATACATGAATGTTGCCCGATTGTTTTATCAGTGGGGATTGAACGGCAGTATCGCAGGGGTGGTACTGGTGCATAGCGTTCACGGCCTGATGTATTCGGTGTGGATCTGTATGGCAGCCTTCTCATCCATCGACCCGCTGCTGGCGCGGGCGTCGCGTAACCTTGGCGCCGGACCGGTATATACCTTCTGGCACATTGTGCTGCCGCAGGCGGCGCCGGGGATCGTTGCCGCCAGCATCTTCGTTTTTCTGGAGTCGCTGGATGAGTTTACCGGCACCTTCTTTGTCGGCGCGCCGGATATCACCACGCTGCCGCTACTGCTCTATAACGCCAGCATGTCGGGTAACTATCAGGTCTCGTCGATTACGGCGCTGATTTTGCTGGTGCCATCGCTGCTCTTTATGGTGGTGATCCATAAATTTATGCGCCCGGAGATGATGGCGAAACTGGGGAAGTAAGGACCGTAGAAAACGAAAAAGCTTCCCGGTGGGAAGCTTTTTAACCTCAGGTCATCATCATTGGCCATTCTGGCGGCGTCTGACTCATGACCTCAATCATCACATCTTTGATATTACCCCAGATTTTTGCGATATCGATCAGGGTGATGCCCAGCAAACCGGTGGCGAACCAGCAGGCGGCGGCAAGGCCGAGGCAGCTGCAGATCACTGCCAGACCGGCATAATCGCTTTTCCGTAACTGGATATTCAACGAGCTGGCGAGAAACATCAGTACCGCGCTCACCAGGGGCCAGCGCAACAAAACGACACTGGTAGTAATGGAAGCCATTAACCTATCCTCAAAGAAAGTCGGGGAGCCATGGATGACCTGGCGCGACTGACGATGGCATAGCGCTCTGGTCTCGACTGGCAAACTAGAGAGTGATGAAACGTCATTTCTGTTTCATCAACTTGTGTGAACTATATCACACTTGGTGCTTTATTCGCCAGCCAAAAAATGAGCTTTCGCTGCGCTTAATAAGCTTTGATTTTGTGTGGATATAGGTAAGCAAAACCCGATTATCTTATTTTCATTCTCTTGCTAATGATTATTACTCTGCGGGTTTTATTACCAGTTCCTGTTTATTACACGGAGAAACCGAGTCAGATGCGCGTCTATTCTTAATCTGACGAGAATATCTTTCGAATACCTGATAAATAAGTATTATTCAACACCACCAGCTGAAAAGCTGACGCCCTGAAGGGCTGGCAGATATCTGCTGATGTCTATCGCAGTCGCGATTGCTAACGTGTTCGGGCTACCTTAATTAAGGCATATCGCATGGATGAAAGCGTAAATGGCTGACAGTGCGCCGCATAAGGCGCTCAGACTTGTCGGAATGGGGCTGGTTATTTTATTGCCGGTGATGTTGGCATTGTGGTTTGCCCAGCTGCGGGCCAAAGCCGAAACCATTGATCAATTGCACTCATTTTCGCAGCTGGCGCTGCAAAAAACAGAAATGGTCATCCGGGAAGCGGATCAGGCGCGGTTTAAAGCCAGCCGGTATCGTGGTGAGCTATGCTCAGCGGAGCACCAGCGTTATTTACTGCATATTGTTCGCGGTCTGCTGTATGTAGAAGATCTGATCTACGCCAACGGTCAGCGCTTTATCTGTTCAACGTCCGCTCATCCCGAGACCGGCTGGCGGATGCCCGCGGCGAATTACACCAAAAAGCCGGATGTGGCGATTTACTACTATCGGGATACGCCGTTTTACCCGGGCTTTGCCATGAATTATATGCAGAAGGGGCCCTATGTGGTGGTGGTCAACCCCTACTCGTTCAGCTCGGTGATTGCCAGCGACCGCGATTTAGCCTATGGCGTTTTCGATACTAAAACCAACCTCTTTTTCTCGCTGAGTAATAATGTTGAGCCCGCCGAACTCCAGGCGTTAATTCGCGAAGGCGATGCTTTTTTTAATCAGAATGGTCGGGTGTATACGATAGCCCGCTCCGCTATCCGGCCGATCGCGGTCATCATGTCCACCTCCCGGGCCAGCTACTACCACAACTTCTGTGACCAGGCGAGCCTGACGCTGCCGCTGGGGATCATTTGCAGTATTTTACTGGTGCTGGTGTGGACACGAACCCGCCGCCAGTATCACTCGCCGCGCAATATGCTACAGCGGGCTCTGAGCTGCCGCCAGCTGCGGCTGCACTACCAGCCGATTATCGATATTAAAAATAACCGCTGCGTCGGGGCGGAGGCGCTACTGCGATGGCCGGGGTTTGATGGCCCGGTGATGAACCCGGCGGAGTTTATCCCGCTGGCGGAAAATGAAGGCATGATTGCCCAGATCACGGACTACGTGGTGGACGAGCTGTTTTATGAAATGGGTGAGTTTCTTGCCAGCCATCCGCAGCTGTATGTGGCGATCAATCTCTCTGCGTCCGATTTCCACTCGGCGCGGCTGATTTCCCAGATCAGTGAGAAAGCGCACAGCTATGCGGTCTGCATCGGACAGATCAAAATCGAAGTGACCGAGCGCGGGTTTATCGACGTGGCGAAAACGACGCCGGTGATCCAGGCGTTCCGCGAAGCAGGCTATGAGATTGCGATCGATGATTTTGGTACCGGCTACTCGAATCTGCATAATCTGCACGCGCTGAATGTCGATATCCTCAAAATCGATAAAACCTTCGTTGATACGCTGACCACCAACAACACCAGCCATCTGATCGCTGAGCACATCATCGAGATGGCGCGCGGGCTGCGTTTAAAAACTATCGCGGAAGGGGTGGAGACCCCGGAGCAGGTAAGCTGGCTCTACAAGCGCGGCGTGCAATTTTGTCAGGGCTGGCTGTTTGCGAAAGCCATGCCGGCGCGGGAGTTTATGCAGTGGTTAGCGAATGCTCCCACGCCCATAAGCAGGCCTCAGCCGCCGCGTCACGCGGAGATCTGATGGCGGTAGTCGCTGGGAGTGCGGTCGAACTCGCGGCGGAACACCCGGGAGAAGGTTTGCTGCGAGACGTAGCCCAGATCCATCGCGATATCAAAGATAGGTCGCTGAGTGGTTCGCAACGCTTCCGCCGCCAGCAGCAGGCGGCGCTGACGAATATAATCACCCAGCGTCTGATGCATTACGGTACGGAACATCCGCTGCAGATACCATTTCGAGTATCCTGACTTTCTGGCGACTATATCAATGTTAAGTGGTTGATCGATATGTTCATCAATCCATTCAATCAGTGTTTGAATAATATCCTGATGGGACATAAAGCGGCCTCTCTCAATTCTCGATTCGTCGTTTTGTCTGCGGGCGAGTATAATTCCTCAAGTTAACTTGAGGTAAAGCGCTTTATGGAAAAGAAATCACCCCGCATCAAAATGCTGCTGACGCCCGGGGAAGTGGCAAAACGAACCGGCGTGGCGGTCTCGGCTCTCCATTTTTATGAGAGTAAAGGCCTGATCCATA
This sequence comes from Klebsiella sp. P1CD1, assembly GCF_003790505.1. Lineage (NCBI taxonomy): Bacteria > Pseudomonadati > Pseudomonadota > Gammaproteobacteria > Enterobacterales > Enterobacteriaceae > Klebsiella > Klebsiella sp. P1CD1. The sequence goes on along the minus strand of NZ_CP033631.1, from coordinate 5,315,003 downwards.
GCCAGCGGAATGCCGGCAACCAGCGGCGCTACCGGCGCGATGTCCTGCGCGCGGTGGCGATTATCAAAATTGCGCAACGCATCGGCATCCCGCTGGCGACCATCGGCGACGCGTTTGGCGTACTGCCGGAAGGGCACAACCTCAGCGCAAAAGAGTGGAAGATGCTGTCATCGCAGTGGCGTGAGGAGCTGGACCGGCGTATTCATACCCTGACGGCGTTGCGCGACCAGCTCGACGGCTGTATCGGCTGCGGCTGTTTATCACGGCGCGACTGCCCGCTGCGCAACCCGGGCGATAAGCTGGGGGAAGAGGGGACCGGCGCCCGGCTGCTGGAAGAGGAATAATAAAACTAAAGCGCCACAACTGGGCGCTTTAGTTGTTTTCCGGTCTTTGTCTTTCGCATTATCTCGCTGGTTCACGAGAGGGTTTCCCCCGACATCGACGTCCCTCAGTATTGCGCAATCTGTTGATGGAGGTTCCGGTTTGCGTCGACACTTTAACTATGGCAGCTGCTGCCATTTTTTCCTTACTATTTTGCCGAAATTTTCCCGGCAATGAGCGCCTGTTCCTATAGTTAATTTGAACAAACCACGGGAGAGGCCCATGCTGACGGTACACCATCTTAATCAATCACGATCGCAACGCGTACTGTGGGCACTGGAAGAGCTGCAGCTGCCTTATCAGATAGTCCGCTATCAGCGGGAAAAGTCGATGCTGGCGCCGGCGGCGCTGAAGAAAGTCCATCCGTTGGGGAAATCGCCGGTGCTGGAAGACAACGGCTATGTGCTGGCGGAGTCCGGGGCCATTCTCGAGTATTTGCAGGAGACCTGGGACAGCGGCGGGCTGCTGAAGCCGCAGGCGATAGAGGACAAACTGCAGTACCGCTTCTGGCTGCACTATGCCGAAGGCTCGCTGATGCCGCTGCTGTTAATGAAGCTGGTGTTCGCCAGCCTGGGTAAACCCCCTGTGCCCTTTGGCGTCCGCTCGCTGGGCGCCCTGCTGGGCAAGGGCATTCAGAAAGCGTGGCTGGATCCCCAGCTGGCCACCCATGCGCGGTTTATTGACGACCATCTTGCCACGCGGCCATGGTTTGCCGGCGAGCGACTGAGTATGGCCGATATCCAGATGAGCTTCCCGGTGATGGCGCTGTTGGCGCGCGGTGGCGTGCATGACCTTGTCCATATCGAGGCCTGGCGACAGCGGGTGGAGCAGCGTCCGGCCTGGCAGCGGGCCATCGAGCGCGGCGGCCCCTTTTCCTTACCCGGCGCCTGAGGTATCAGCGGATCCGATGACGCCGACAAATGAAAGCAACTCACTAAAAATTTGTTAGCGGATTGCGCATAGACGATAACGTTTGCGCATCGTCTGGTTATTTTCTGCTCGTCATAAGCGAAATTTAGCGAAATACGATAAACATCGGTTGAAAAGGGTTATCTAAAGGCCGGATAATCGTTTGCCTTTCTGTTTTGCTCCCTCTTTTTTCTGCTATCCAGAGGGAGGAGATAAGGTTGACACACCGTAGTGTATGCGCGGAGTTAAACGTTTGCTTTTTTGCAGCCCCCCTGGCGCTGCGATTCGGTACAAGGAGATCGCGTTTAACTGGCAGTGGAGGGTCCACCACGCATATCAACGAACAATAAAAATTTTCAGGGGAAGTTTTCTATGTCTACGCCTTCAGCGCGTACCGGCGGTTCATTAGACGCCTGGTTTAAAATTTCGGCGCGCGGTAGCACCGTGCGTCAGGAGATTGTTGCAGGTCTTACTACCTTTCTGGCGATGGTTTACTCCGTCATCGTGGTGCCGGGCATGCTCGGTAAAGCGGGCTTCCCGCCGGCCGCGGTGTTTGTCTCGACCTGTCTGGTGGCGGGCGTTGGCTCGCTGGTGATGGGGTTATGGGCAAATCTGCCGATGGCTATCGGCTGCGCCATTTCGTTGACCGCCTTCACCGCCTTCAGCCTGGTGCTGGGGCAGCAGATCAGTATTCCGGTGGCCCTCGGCGCGGTATTCCTGATGGGTGTCCTGTTTACGGTGATTTCCGCGACCGGCATCCGCAGCTGGATCTTGCGCAACCTGCCGCAGGGCGTGGCGCATGGTACCGGGATCGGGATTGGCCTGTTCCTGCTGCTGATCGCCGCCAACGGCGTTGGTCTGGTGATCAAAAATCCGCTGGACGGTCTGCCGGTGGCGCTGGGCAAATTTGCCAGCTTCCCGGTGGTGATGTCGCTGATTGGCCTCGCGGTGATCATTGGTCTGGAAAAAATGAAGGTGCCGGGCGGTATTCTGCTGACCATTATTGGTGTGTCGATTGTGGGCCTGATTTTCGATCCGAACGTCCATTTCTCCGGTATTTTCGCCATGCCATCCCTGAGCGATGATAAAGGCAACTCGCTGATCGGCAGCCTCGACATCATCGGCGCGCTGAACCCGGTCGTGCTGCCCAGCGTGCTGGCGCTGGTGATGACGGCGGTCTTTGACGCCACCGGTACTATCCGCGCGGTGGCCGGCCAGGCAAACCTGCTGGACAAAGACGGACAGATCATCAACGGCGGTAAAGCGTTGACCACCGACTCCCTGAGCAGCGTCTTCTCCGGTTTAGTTGGCGCGGCGCCAGCGGCGGTGTATATCGAATCGGCGGCGGGTACCGCGGCTGGCGGTAAAACCGGTCTGACCGCGGTGACGGTCGGTGTCCTGTTCCTGCTGATCCTGTTCCTCTCCCCGCTCTCTTATCTGGTACCGGCCTACGCGACCGCGCCGGCGCTGATGTACGTCGGCCTGCTGATGCTGAGCAACGTGGCAAAAATCGATTTCAACGACTTCGTTGACGCGATGGCTGGCCTGATCACCGCGGTGTTTATCGTGCTGACCTGTAACATCGTGACCGGCATCATGATCGGTTTCGCTACCCTGGTGATTGGCCGTCTGGTCTCCGGCGAGTGGCGTAAGCTGAACCTCGGTACGGTAATTATCGCCGTGGCGCTGGTGGCGTTTTACGCCGGCGGTTGGGCGATTTAAACCCTTCGTGCTCCTCACGGGCGGCTCAGGCCGCCCGTTTTATTTTTAAGCCACATCCTGTTTCCATTTGCGTTAATCTGGGTAGCGTATGATTCACAGGCACGACGCCTCACAGGTATAAAAGAAAACGCAGCAAACAGGGAACACATGGAAATATTCTTTACCATCCTCATCATGACCCTTGTGGTCTCACTGTCCGGGGTAGTGACGCGTGTACTGCCCTTTCAGGTTCCACTCCCACTGATGCAAATCGCCATTGGCGCGCTTCTGGCGTGGCCGACCTTCGGTTTGCACGTTGAATTTGATCCAGAGCTGTTTCTGGTCCTGTTTATCCCGCCGCTGCTGTTCGCCGACGGCTGGAAAACGCCGACCCGTGAGTTTATTGAACACGGGCGGGAGATCCTTGGTCTGGCGCTGGCGCTGGTGGTCGTGACGGTGGTCGGCATCGGCTTTCTGATCTACTGGATTGTGCCTGGCATTCCGCTGATCCCGGCGTTCGCGCTGGCGGCCGTACTCTCGCCGACCGATGCCGTGGCGCTCTCCGGCATCGTCGGGGAAGGGCGGATACCGAAAAAAATCATGGGTATTCTGCAGGGCGAGGCGTTAATGAACGATGCCTCTGGCCTGGTCTCACTCAAGTTTGCCGTCGCGGTGGCGATGGGCACCATGGTCTTCACCGTTGGCGGCGCGACCGTAGAGTTTCTGAAGGTGGCGATCGGCGGCGTGCTGGCCGGGTTTGTGGTGAGCTGGTCGTATGGCCGCTCGATGCGTTTCCTCAGCCGCTGGGGTGGGGATGAACCCGCCACGCAGATTGTCCTGCTGTTCCTGCTGCCGTTTGCCTCCTATCTGATTGCCGAACATATCGGTGTCTCCGGTATCCTGGCGGCGGTGGCGGCGGGGATGACCATCACCCGTTCCGGCGTGATGCGTACCGCGCCGCTGGCCATGCGTCTGCGCGCTAACAGCACCTGGGCGATGCTGGAATTTGTCTTCAACGGCATGGTCTTCCTGCTGTTGGGCCTGCAGCTGCCGGATATCCTCTCCAGCTCGCTGGTGGCGGCGGAAGCTGACCCCAACGTCGAGACCTGGATGCTGTTTACCGACATCATCCTGATCTATGCCGCGCTGATGCTGGTGCGTTTTGGCTGGCTGTGGTCGATGCGTAAGCTTAGTCAGCGCTTCCTGAAGAAGAAACCGATGGAGTTTGGCTCCTGGACCACCCGCGAGCTGCTGATCTCCTCTGTGGCCGGGGTGCGCGGGGCGATTACCCTCGCCGGTGTGCTCTCGATTCCGCTGTTGCTGCCGGACGGGAATGTTTTCCCTGCGCGCTATGAGCTGATTTTCCTCGCCGCCGGGGTGATCCTGTTCTCGCTGTTCGTCGGGGTGATTGCGCTGCCGATCCTGCTGCGCCACATTGAATCGAGTGACAACGTGCAGCAGCGGAAAGAGGAACGACTGGCGCGCGCAGCGACGGCAGACGTGGCGATTGTGGCGATCCAGAAGATGGAAGAGCGCCTGGCGGCGGATACCAAAGAGAATATCGATAATCAGCTGCTGACCGAAGTCAGTTCGCGGGTGATCGGTAACCTGCGCCGCCGCGTCGATGGTCGTAACGACGTGGAAACCTCTATGCTGGAGGAGAGTCTGGAGCGTCGCTTCCGCCTGGCGGCGCTGCGCTCCGAGCGTGGAGAGCTGTATCACCTGCGCGCCACCCGGCAGATCAGTAACGAGACGCTGCAGAAGCTGCTGCACGATCTCGACCTGCTGGAAGCGCTGTTAATCGAAGATCAATAACCTTTAGTCCGGATAGCGCGACGCTTATTCGGGCTACTGGCGAGACTGCAGTAAATGTGTCGCCCCGGTAAGCGTTAGCGCGACCGGGGGAAACCCGGGCAGCGGCGCAAGCGCCTGACCCGGGTTACCCATTCCTCTGTGAAATGCGTTGTCACCAGGGAATTATTCCAGCCAGAACGCTTTACTGCACGCCAGCCAGGCCTCAGCGCTGCGCGACATATACACGCCCTCCCGCCAAATCATCCCCAGCTCCCAGCGCAGCTCGCTTTGCAATGGGATCCAGCAAAAGTTCTGCGGGTCGAGACGCTGGCAAATCGGCTCGGGCAGGATCGCCACGCCAATGCCGGCCTGCACCATCGCGGCGAGAAAATCCCACTGGCCGCTGCGCACCGCGATACGCGGCTTTACGTCATGCTCGGCAAACAGGCGCATCAGCTGCTGGCTGAGGGCAAATTCTTCGTTGTAGATGACCAGCGGATACGCCGCCAGCTCGGCCGGCGAGAGCGAGGTCACGCCCTCCCACGGCGCGGTTCTTGGCGTCAGGACGCACAGCGGGTGGTTGAACAACGGCAGGGTGGTGAGGTGGCTACCCTCTTCGATGGGCAGGGCGGTCATCGCCATATCGAGCTCGCCGTTGCTGACCGCCTGCTGGACCGTCAGGCCGCCAAACTCGGCGATTTTCAGCTCGACGCCCGGGTAGCGCTCGCGGAAGCGGCTGATCGGCTCCGCCATCAGCATCCCGACCATCGGTGGAATGCCAAGCCGCAACACCCCTTTATGCAGGTGGTTGATATCGCTCAGTTCTGACTCCAGCTGGCTGAACTCGCCAAGGATCGCCTGGCCGCGTTCAAAAACAACGCGCCCGGTATCGGTGAGCAGCAGTTTACGGCCATCGCGGATCAACAGCGTGCAGTTCAGTTCATCTTCGAGATTTTTGAGCATCTTGCTGATGGTGGGCTGTGTGACGAACAGCTTTTCCGCCGCGCGAGTAAAACTCTGCTGACGAACCACTTCAACGAAATAGCGCAGCGTTCGGATATCCATAATTATTCCCTGAGACTATACCTGCGATGATTTTAATTCATTTCTGTCCGCTTCGGCGGCTCTCTATACTGCACCCCTGACTTCTTTTTTTCAGGAATATCGCTCATGGCCTTCGCGCCAGCTCGCGTTGCCCCCGCCGTGGCGCAGCGTCTTCAAATCCCGCTGCAGGTGCTCCTTTATGTCGGGTTATTTATTTTTGCGCAATATCTGGTGAACAGGTGGCAGGTACCCCTGCCGGCTAACCTGGTCGGCATGGTGATGCTCCTGCTGCTGATCGTCTGCCGGGTGATCCCCCTGAGCTGGGTTCGCGCCGGCGCCCGCTGGTTGCTGGCGGAGATGCTGCTGTTTTTCGTCCCGGCGGTGGTCGCGGTGGTCAATTATACCCAGCTGCTGATGGTTGATGGCTGGCGGATTTTCCTGGTGATTGCCTTAAGCACGCTGATGGTGCTCGGCGCGACGGCCTGGGTCGTCGACAGGGTCTACCGTTACGAAGTGAGCCGGCTAAAAAATGAGTGATGTCATGCTGAGCGTCCTGTGTCTGGTGGCGACGCTGGGTCTCTATTACGCCAATAAAAGACTGTATCGCCGTTTTCATAAACTGCCGCTGATGCCGCTGGTGTTCACGCCGATCCTGCTGGTGCTGATCCTGGTGCTGGGCCATATCTCTTATCAGAGCTATATGGGAGAGACCCACTGGCTGCTGTGGCTGCTGGGCCCCGCCACCATCGCCTTTGCCGTCCCGGTCTATGAAAATGTCGCGGTGATCAAACGCCACTGGATGTCGCTCAGCGCCGGGGTGGTAACGGCGGTGGTGGTGGCGGTGACCAGCTCCGTATGGCTGGCGCGCGGATTGATGTTGTCTGATGAAATCCAGCGCAGCCTGGCGGTGCGCTCGGTGACCACGCCCTTTGCGCTGGCGGCGGCGAAACCGCTCGGTGGTCAGCCCGATCTGGTGGCGCTGTTTGTGGTGATCACCGGCGTCTTTGGCATGGCGGTGGGGGATATGCTGTTTTTACGCCTGGCTATCCGGGAAGGGATGGCGAAAGGAGCCGGGTTCGGCGCGGCTTCCCATGGTGCCGGGACGGCGCGCTCCTATGAGCTGGGCCAGCAGGAGGGCGTGGTGGCCAGCCTGGTGATGATGCTGTCTGGCGTAGTGGTGGTGCTGGCGGCGCCGTTAGTGCGCTGGCTGCTGTTTTAGCGTTCTCGTGTAACCGGTTGTTATGAAATATTGAGGGGCGGAATAGTTGTGAACTATTTTCGCCCCTTTTTGTTTATGCCGGTTATTGGTCATCAGAAAAGATTAAGGCAATTCTTATTACCATCCTCTCTTTGTAACTAAATATTTCATAATCAATACTGATCTAATTATATTGCGAATGATGTATAGGCTTTTTATTATCTCTAAGAATTTTATAAGTTTGTATCGCTATGATTTCAAAGGAACTTCATCTTATTTTTCTCATTTTTTAAGGCGATTTGTTTAAAAATCAATTTTTACATTAATAATTGAGCTTTTACCCTCTGTTCGTTATTCTTTTTACGCGGGCTTGTATTATTGAATGGATTCAAATGCTGGTCATTTATTTATGTATAATATTAATTATCATAAATCATATGTCACGTAAATGTGTATGTGACGCCGCGCGGATGCAAATTCATTCTCTAATATATCTGCATAAAACAATTGACGGACTGATTGTCGTTTATAATGGATATGGGAATAAATATGAAGATGAGTAAAAAAATTCTGGCGGGTGCCCTGATTTTCTCTGCCTGCAGCGTGCTGTCTACCGTTGCTCAGGCCGATAACACCATTACTTTTAATGGTGTTGTTTCCGATACGACCTGTACGGCGACTATTGACGGCGGCGTAACGGCTATTGATATGGGCACCACCTCAGTGGCGGATCTGAAAGCGTATACCTTCGGCGCTGCCAAGAACTTCTCCTTTAGCTTAGCCGATTGCCCGACCGCGGAAGACGGTGGCAACAGTATCGCTCGCGTCACTTTTGGCGGTGTTTCCGATACCGCGAACAGCGATTATTTTAAAAACCAGGCGACTGATGAGCCGGCAACCGGTGTTGCTGTGGCCCTTTTCGACGAAGCGGGTAAGGTGATGAAGAATAATGAAGAGGGTTCGGATGTCGATATTTCTTCCGGTGCCGCAACCATTCCATTCACCGTTAAAATGGTGAAGTCGGGTGATACCGATCCGACGAAAGGTACCGTTCAGACAACTGTGACTTATAACGTGACTTATTATTAATTCGGCGTTTTGTTGAATGGAGAAAGGGGAATCGTCTGCTATTCCCCTTTAATTAAACGTATGAGATATCCTTTTTTTGTGGTCGGTTTTTTGCTGTCTTCCTCTATTGCGCAAGCCAGCGTGGTCGTGGGCGGCACGCGTCTGGTGTTTGATGGTGCGAAAAACAACGCCGTCATCACGGTTGAGAATAAAGATCAGAGCAGCAATATCGTCCAGTCCTGGCTCTCGGTGGTGGATGCCGCGTCGCCAGCCAAAGACGCGTTTATTATTACGCCGCCGCTGTTCCGTCTCAAAGCCGGAGAGAAAGGATTCGTGCGCGTTGTCCGCTCAGGAAAAAAACTACCCGACGATCGCGAGTCGATGTTTTGGCTCAATATCAAGGGGATCCCGGCAACGGAATATGTCCCGGATAAAAATGTGGTGCAGTTTGCCATCAACTCGAAAATAAAATTGATTTATCGACCTGCCGCGTTAAAAGGCAATACACCGGAATCGTATGCCGAAAAATTACAGTGGGGAAAAGCGGGGGACTCGGTGACGGTAAAAAATAACTCACCGCTGTATATGAATTTTTCCCAGGTTAGCCTTAACGGAAAAAATATTTCTGGCGCATGGTTTGCTGCCCCATTTTCTACTTTAAAAATACCCGTGCAGAGTACCCTGTCCGCGACAGGAAAAAAAGAGATCACATGGAGCGTGATTAATGATTATGGTATGTCAGGGAAGAAATATACCGCTATCATTCAGTAGCGTTGAGCTACTGTTTTCAACCAAAAGTATCTGCGTCGCTATTGTTTTGTGCCTGAGTACCTTGTCTTCTCGCGCTGAGGCCGGTGAATATTTCAACCCGAATTTACTCGAAGTCGCCGAGGAGCCTGCGGCTTCGGTGGATCTGTCCTATTTTTCGCAAGATGGCGTACCGCCGGGCACCTATCATCTGGATGTTTACATCAATGATAAGTATGTCAGTTCAGAATCGCTGACCTTTCAGGAAATTGGCCATGACGCAGGCGCGACCGCTTCTCCCTGTCTTTCCGCGGAGTATCTGAATTCGTGGTTGATTAATACCACCGCCTATCCCCAGCTGTTCGCGGCAGGGGAAACCTGCGCCCGGCTGTCGGCGATCCCCGGGATGACATTTTCGGTGTCTCTTGCCCAACAGCGAATCGATTTTACCGTGCCGCAGGCCGCGATGCTGAATCGCCCAAGAGACTATATACCGGAGAGCCAGTGGCAGCAGGGGATCAACGCCGGTCTTCTCAACTATAGTGTCACCGGGCAGCGCAATGCGCCGCGGCATAATGGCGCGACCGTAGACAGCCAGTTTGTTAGCTTGCAGCCTGGGGTGAATCTGGGGCCATGGCGTCTGCGCAACTACAGCACCTATAGCCACAGCGACAACAGCAGCCGCTGGGAGTCGGTTTACTCGTACCTTGCCCGCGATATTCACACCCTGCGCAGTCAACTGGTGGTCGGTAATACCTATACCTCTTCCGGCATCTTCGACAGTGTGAGCTTTACCGGCCTGCAGCTCAGTTCGGACAAAGAGATGCTGCCGGATAGCCTGCATGGCTTTGCGCCGACGATTCGAGGGATCGCGCGCACCACCGCGGAGGTCTCGGTTTATCAGAATGGTTACAGCATTTATAAAACCACCGTCGCTCCCGGCGCCTTTGAGATTAACGATCTGTATGCCACCGGCAGCGCCGGCGATCTGTACGTCACCGTTAAAGAGTCTGACGGCAGCGAGCAAAACTTTGTGGTGCCTTTTGCCTCGCTGGCGGTCCTGCAGCGCGAGGGCCAGCTGGACTATGCGCTGAGCAGCGGCAGGACGCGCTCAGGCAGCTCCGACGATAAAGAATACAACTTTATTCAGTCTTCCCTGGCCTATGGCGCCACCAGTAACTTTACTCTCTATACCGGCTTTCAGCAGGCGGAAGATAAATACACCAACCTGCTGTTAGGCGCTGGCTTTAACCTTGGCACCATCGGCGCGCTGTCGTTTGACGGCTCTCAGTCGTGGGCCGACGTGAAAACCAGCGATACGGCCTCGTCAACCCGCAAAGAACAGGGGCAATCGTATCGCGTCCGCTTCAGCAAAAGCTTTCTGCAGACGGGCACCAGCTTTTCCGTGGCCGGCTATCGCTACTCCACCGCGGGATACTATTCGTTTCAGGATTTTGTCGATAACGCCTCCACGCAGCGCGACTGCTGTACGCAGAGCGGCAGGACAAAAGGCCGGTTTGACGCTTCGCTGTCGCAGACGCTGTTTGGCTATGGTTCGCTCTCGCTTTCGCTGGTCAATGAAACCTATTGGGACAGCTCGCGCATGGAGTCGGTAGGCGTGGGCTATAGCGGGTCGATTGGCAGGGCCTCCTACTTTATTAACTATTCCTATAACCGCAATGTGCAAAGTACCGATGACAGCGGCAATAACCGGCCGGCCAGCGATACCATCGTCTCCCTGACGCTAAGCATCCCGCTTGGCGAGACGCTCTCGGCGAATTACACCTTGAACCATGGTCGGCATAACGACACCACGCACAGCGTGGGGCTCAATGGCTCGGCGTTCGAGGATCGCTCTCTCAACTGGAGTCTCCAGGAGGGTTACAACACCCAGGATAAGAGCACCTCCGGCAACCTCAGCGTCAATTATCAGGGAGCAAAAGGCGATGTCGCCGGCGGCTATGGCTACGACCACTACAGCAATCACTACAATTATTCGCTGCGCGGCGGCATGGTTGCTCACGCGGGCGGGCTCACGCTGTCGCGCTTTCTGGGTGAGAGTGCTGCACTGATCGAAACGCCCGGCGTCAGCGATGTGCGGGTGCAGGGCCAGACCAACGTGACGACGGATGCCGCCGGGTATGCCGTCGTACCGTATGTTCGCCCTTACCATCGCAACAGCCTGGCGCTGGATGAACAGCAGATGGCTGGCGCCGAGGTGGATAACGTCGCCAGAACGGTGGTCCCAACGCGCAATGCAATCGTCAAAGTGCAGTATGACACCCGAATTGGCTATAAGGCGATGCTCACCCTGCGTACTCGCAACGGTGTGGTGCCTTTCGGCGCGCTGGTGACACTTGATAATGATCGCGCCAGCGCGGCGCGCAGCAATATTGTCGGCGATGAGGGGCAGGTGTATCTCACGGGGCTGCAGAAAAAAGGCCAGCTGTTAGCGCGCTGGGGGGAGAAAAGCAGTGAGCAGTGCACCGTTCATTACGACTTCTCCAGCATGGCTCTTGGCGACGATATTCTGTTCTATCAGGCCGAATGCCGGTAATGGATGCAGGTTTTCAACATGGAAGAAGGGGCTGATATGAATATGCGAGACGGCAGCACAAGGGGCATCCTGGTGGCCAGCCTTTTGCTGCTCTCCCTTCCGGCGCTGGCTTATGAAGGCAGCAGCACGGTCAATTTTAACGTCACGGGCACCATCGAAGCGCCTTCCTGCGAGGTGGCCGTGGAACCGTCGAACAGTATCGATTTAGGCACCGTCTCCTCGCAGACGTTCTCCGGAAATGCCGGGTCGAGCGGCGCCAGCGTGCCGGTTAAGCTGGTCTTTTCCAGTTGTTCCGCCGATGCGTCGGCGGTAACCATCGCATTTAGCGGAGCAAAATTCGATAACACTTACACCTCGGTTTATAAAAACTTCCGCACAGGCAGCGACGGGGCCAGCGGCGTCGGTATGCAACTTCTCACTCTTGCCGATCAGCAGCCCCTCGGGCCTGGCGACCAGTATCTTTATACCTTTGGTGACCGTGCCGACGTCCATATCTTCAATATGGTAGCACGCATGTTTTCGCCCTATGGCCAGGTAAGGCCGGGGATTGTCGGCTTTACCGCCACGTTCGATGTGGCTTACAAATAACGTTTCGACAGGGATGGGTATGAAAAAACTGATCTTCTTGTTCATGCTGGTACTGTGTCCCCTCTATAGCTGGGCGGCCTGCACGGGAACCAACTATGGCGATGTCTCGATGACTAACTTGCCGGAAAAGATTCTGGTCAACGCCGGGAGCTACACCGCGGGCACCGTGCTGTATGACTCGGGGAAAATTACCCGCGCGCAAACGGAGCTGATTAACTGCGAGGGAAGCACCTACGCGGTGTTTGCCTGGTCCTCGAACAATGCCGGGTCGCTGATAGGGGATAATATCTATGCCACCTCGGTGCAGGGGATCGGCCTCCGCGTCAAGGTGTGGCTCAATATCAGCGGTGAATATGACGGTGATACCGATGATTTCAGCCCCGACTCGCAGGTGCATTATATCGGCGATGTGAATTACTATCTCGGTAAGCCCACCGGCCTGTTTGATTATTATGCCTCGACCCATTACACCCCGGCATATCAGCTGCAGCTGGTGGCCACCGGCGGCGCTATCGCCAGCAACAGTCAATTATCGTTCAGCGATCCGGTGGCTACGGTTTCGGCGAAGGATAGTAAGGCGACGCTCTCCATTTCCCGGCTGCACATCAGCGGCACCACCAGCATCCAGATGATCCCGATGGGGTGTATTGTCGGTAGCAATAATCTCAGTTTTGCCATGGGCAGCATCAATGCCAGCGAGTTCAACACCGCGACGAAGGTGGGGAACGCGCGGCAGTCCCTGACTCTTGCCTGCGAGCCGGGAACCAACGTTTCGATGCGTGTGGCGGCGGCGCAAGCGAGTGGGGATAACCCTGGCAACACGGTGATAGCCTTAACGGCAGAGGAGAATGTTGCCACCGGGGTGGGAGTTCAGTTGAATATGGATGGCGAAGCGCTGCCGTTAAATACCGATATCAGCCTCTATACTTCGAGCCGCACGACGGTGACCAACAGCGGCGCGGATGCCAGCTATAGCTATTTCACCAACCCCGACAGCCCAGGCGGGGCCGCGGCCATGCAGACGCTTGCCTTATCCACTAACTATTACAAGACGGGGAGCGCGGTGACCGCGGGTTCGGCAAACGCCACCGGGGTGATCACCTTAACCTATAACTAAGAGGTCGGGGGGGAACCCCTTCTCCGGACGGCGCCGGGGAAGGGGAGAGAACGATTAATGCGCCTGGCCGCGTTCGATACCGATCCCGGTTTGTGAACGGATAAACTGGGCGCGGAACTGCTCGCGCTCGCGCATCCCTTCCGGTGAGTTATCGGTGGCGGAGAAGACCCAGATACCGATGAACGCGATGGCGATGGAGAACAGCGCCGGATATTCATACGGGAACAGCGCTTTCTCATGGCCGAGGATCTGCACCCAAATGGTCGGGCCGAGGATCATCAGAATGACCGCAGTCAGCAGGCCCAGCCAGCCGCCGACCATCGCGCCGCGGGTGGTCAGCTTCGACCAGTACATCGACAGCAGAATAATCGGGAAGTTACAGCTGGCGGCAATGGAGAAGGCCAGGCCGACCATGAAAGCGATGTTCTGATTTTCAAACAGAATACCCAGCAGAATGGCCACCACCCCGAGGATCAGCACGGTGATCTTGGAGACCTTCAGCTCCTGACGCTCGGTCGCGCCCTTGCGGAAGACGTTGGCGTACAGGTCGTGCGACACCGCTGAGGCGCCGGCGAGCGTCAGGCCAGCCACCACCGCCAGGATAGTGGCGAAAGCGACCGCGGAGATAAAGCCGAGGAACAGATTGCCCCCCACCGCATCCGCCAGATGCACCGCCGCCATGTTATTGCCGCCGATAAGCTGTCCGGCCGCGTCTTTAAACGCCGGGTTCGCGCCGACCAGCATGATGGCGCCGAAGCCGATAATAAAGGTCAGGATATAGAAATAGCCCATAAAACCGGTGGCGTAGAAGACGCTTTTACGCGCTTCTTTGGCATCGCTCACGGTAAAGAAGCGCATCAGAATATGCGGCAGGCCGGCGGTACCGAACATCAGACCCAGACCCAGAGAGAGCGCGGATATCGGATCTTTCACCAGTCCGCCGGGACTCATAATCGCCGCCCCTTTCGGATGGACGGCCATCGCCTCGGTAAACAGGTTATTGAAGCTGAAGCCGACGTGCTTCATGACCATAAAGGCCATAAAGCTGGCGCCGCACAGCAGCAGAACCGCTTTAATAATCTGCACCCAGGTGGTTGCCAGCATGCCGCCGAACAGGACATAGAGCACCATCAGCACGCCAACCAGCACCACGGCGACATGGTAATTGAGGCCGAACAGCAGCTGGATCAGCTTGCCGGCGCCCACCATCTGCGCGATCAGATACAGCGCCACCACCACCAGCGATCCGCAGGCGGAGAGGGTGCGGATCGGCCCCTGCTTCAGGCGGTATGAAGCGACGTCAGCAAAGGTATAGCGGCCAAGGTTGCGCAGTCGTTCGGCAATCAGAAACAGGATAATCGGCCAGCCGACGAGAAAGCCCAGCGAGTAGATCAGGCCGTCGTAGCCTGAGGTATACACCAGCGCGGAAATACCGAGGAACGACGCTGCCGACATAAAGTCGCCGGCAATCGCCAGCCCGTTCTGGAAGCCAGTAATATTGCCGCCGGCGGTATAATAATCGCTGCGCGAACGTACCCGTTTTGAGGCCCAGTAGGTGATGTAAAGCGTCAGGGCGACGAAAATCAGGAACATGACAATCGCCTGCCAGTTGGTCGGCTGGCGCTGTACCGCGCCGGTAATGGCGTCTGCCGCGTGAGCGCCGAGGGGCAGCAGCGTGGCGGCGAGCGCCGTCAGGACTCTCTTGATCATGCTTTTACCTCGTTGAGAACGCTCTTGGTCAAACGGTCGAATTCACCATTGGCCCGCCAGACATAAATACCGGTCAGGATAAACGAAATGACGATCACGCCAATGCCGAGCGGGATCCCGCGGGTGACGCTGGTACCGGCGTGCAGCGGAGTGCCGAGCCAGCCGGGCGCGAAGGCGATAAGCAAAATAAAGCCCACGTAGATCACTAACATAATCACTGACAGAATGGCGGCAAACCGTTGCCGTGATGCAACTAACTCCCTGAAATGCGCACTATTTTCTATCCGCTGACAAAGTTGTTCATTCATCTTAGCGTCTCCAGAGGTCTCCCTTTCGTCATCCACTCAGCGGACGCTGGCGACAGCAACCCCTCCGGCGATGGAGCCGGGATACGGTTTGCTGACGGCGTTCCTGCGAGTGGAATCCTGGGGGAGGGACTTATTTTTATCCTCTCCCCGGCGGGGGAGAGGGTGTAGGGAATCGGTCCTTGCTTACGATGGCATCGTTATGGCCTGCTTCTCTTCGAGCAGTTTTTCCACGACGCCAGGATCGGCGAGCGTCGAGGTATCGCCGAGGTTGCTGGTGTCGCCCGCGGCAATCTTACGCAGAATGCGACGCATGATTTTGCCCGAGCGGGTTTTCGGTAGCGAATCGGTCCAGTGCAGCACATCCGGCGTCGCCAGCGGGCCGATCTCTTTGCGCACCCAGTTACGCACTTCGGCATACAGCTCCGGCGTTGGTTCTTCGCCGTGATTGAGCGTCACGTAGGCGTAGATGGCCTGGCCTTTGATGTTGTGCGGGATCCCCACCACCGCCGCTTCAGCGATTTTCGGGTGCGACACCAGCGCGGATTCAATTTCCGCGGTACCCAGACGGTGGCCGGAGACATTCAGCACGTCATCCACGCGGCCAGTGATCCAGTAGTAACCATCTTCATCGCGACGCGCGCCATCGCCGCTAAAGTACATATTTTTGAAGGTGGAGAAGTAGGTTTGCTCAAAGCGCTCATGGTCACCGAACAGGGTACGCGCCTGGCCGGGCCAGGAGTCGGCGATGGCAAGATTGCCCTCGGTGGCGCCATCCAGCGGCAGGCCTTCGTTATCCACCAGCACCGGCTGGACGCCGAAGAACGGACGCGTCGCGGAGCCGGCCTTCAGCTCGATTGCGCCCGGCAGCGGGGTGATCATAAAGCCGCCGGTTTCGGTCTGCCACCAGGTGTCCATCACCGGGCACTTCTCGTTACCGATCTTCTTCCAGTACCACTCCCAGGCTTCCGGGTTAATCGGTTCGCCGACCGAGCCGAGAATGCGCAGCGAGGAACGGTCTGTGCCTTCGATCGCTTTGTCGCCTTCCGCCATCAGGGCGCGGATAGCCGTCGGGGCGGTATAGAGAATGCTGACCTTATGCTTATCGACGACCTGGCACATACGCGCCGGGGTTGGCCAGTTCGGTACCCCTTCGAACATCAGGGTGGTGGCGCCGCAGGCCAGCGGACCATACAGCAGATAGCTGTGGCCGGTGACCCAGCCCACATCGGCGGTGCACCAGTAAATATCGCCCGGATGGTAGTCGAAAACGTATTTAAAGGTGGTGGCCGCGTAGACCAGATAGCCGCCGGTGGTGTGCAGCACCCCTTTCGGTTTGCCGGTGGAGCCGGAAGTATAGAGGATGAACAGCGGATCTTCGGCGTTCATCTCGACGGGCCGGTGCTCGGCGCTGGCATTGGCCATCAGGTCGCTCCACCACAGGTCGCGGCCTTCCTGCCAGTCGATTTTGCCGCCGGTACGTTTCAGGACCACGACATGCTCAATACTGTTGACGTTCGGGTTTTTCAGCGCGTCATCAACGTTTTTCTTCAGCGGGATGGCGCGACCAGCGCGCAGCCCTTCGTCAGCGGTGATCACCAGGCGCGAGCTGGAGTCGATAATGCGTCCGGCCACCGCCTCCGGCGAGAAGCCGCCGAAAATCACTGAGTGGATAGCGCCGATGCGGGCGCAGGCCAGCATCGCCACCGCGGCTTCCGGCACCATCGGCATATAAATGGCGACCACATCGCCTTTTTTAATCCCAAGGTCGAGCAGCACATTGGCGAAGCGGCACACGTCCGCATGCAGTTCACGGTAGGTGATGTGCTTGCTCTGGCTGGCGTCGTCGCCTTCCCAGATGATGGCGGTTTGATCGCCGCGCTCGACGAGATGGCGGTCGAGGCAGTTGGCGGCGAGGTTCAGGGTGCCATCTTCATACCATTTGATGGAAATATTACCCGGCGCGAAAGAGGTGTTCTTCACGCGGGTATAGGGGCGTATCCAGTCAAGGATCTTGCCCTGCTCGCCCCAAAATGTATCAGGGTCGGTTATGGATTGTTGGTACTGCGCCTTGTACTGTTCCGGGTTAATCAGGCAACGTTCCGCGATATTAGCGGGAATAGGGTGTTTGTGTATTTGGCTCATGGCTTTTTTTCTCCTTTGAACTTGTTAAATATATGTCAAACAAACGTTAAGAGTAGGGGTTTTGACAGCTTTGTTTGTTAATTGGGGGGCAGATCACGCAATGATTCAACTGAGTGAAATTTCATCAAATGAAACTTTGAAGTGAAATAATTACGTAAATGAATTTATAGAAACGGAAGGTGTGAAATATTTTTTATTACAAATACTTATGCATTGTAACTGGGGAAAATTCGTGACTTTATGCAGAAAACCAGAAGAAAGCCCTATTCTTAAAGGCTTGCGCAGCATGCCGTGCAAATGATACTGATATTGCGCGTTAAATAACCCCACAAAGCAACGCAACACAATTCATACCCCCTGCAGTGGGTACCATGACGAAAAGGAATGGTGCCTTTCATTGAGGAAGTCAGTAGTGAAGAAAACGAAAAAAGTCAGTCTGGCCTGGCAAATCTTGCTAGCCCTGGTGCTGGGTATCCTTCTGGGCAGTTATCTGCATTACCACGCCGAAAGTCGCGATTGGTTGATTAGCAATTTGCTGACGCCGGCGGGCGATATCTTTATCCATCTGATTAAAATGATCGTGGTCCCGATTGTCATTTCGACCCTGGTGGTCGGGATTGCCGGCGTGGGCGATGCCAAGCAGTTAGGCCGGATCGGCGCCAAAACCATTATCTATTTCGAAGTGATCACCACGGTGGCGATCGTGCTGGGTATCACCCTGGCCAACGTCTTCCAGCCGGGGACCGGCATTGATATGTCACAGCTGGCGGCGGTTGATATTTCGAAATATCAGAGCACGACTGCCGAGGTGCAAAGCCATGCGCATGGCCTGATGGGCACTATCCTGTCGCTGGTCCCGACCAACATCGTGGCGTCGATGGCGAAAGGCGATATGCTGCCGATTATCTTCTTCTCGGTGCTGTTTGGTTTGGGGCTCTCCTCGCTGCCGGCGACCCACCGTGAGCCGTTGGTGACGGTTTTCCGCTCCATCTCCGAAACCATGTTTAAAGTCACCCACATGGTGATGCGCTATGCGCCGATCGGGGTGTTCGCCCTGATTTCGGTGACCGTCGCCACCTTTGGTTTCGCCTCGCTGTGGCCGCTGGCCAAGCTGGTACTGCTGGTTTACTTCGCGATCCTGTTCTTCGCGCTGGTGGTGCTGGGGATTGTCGCGCGTCTGTGTGGTCTGAGCATCTGGATCCTGATCCGTATCCTGAAAGATGAGCTGATTCTGGCCTACTCCACCGCCAGCTCGGAGAGCGTGCTGCCGCGCATTATCGAGAAGATGGAAGCCTATGGCGCGCCGGCGTCGATCACCAGCTTTGTGGTGCCGACCGGTTATTCCTTTAACCTCGATGGCTCAACGCTGTATCAGAGCATCGCGGCGATCTTTATCGCCCAGCTGTACGGTATCGACCTCTCTATCTGGCAGGAGATCACCCTGGTGCTGACTCTGATGGTTACCTCGAAAGGGATCGCTGGCGTGCCGGGCGTCTCCTTCGTGGTGCTGCTGGCAACCCTGGGTAGCGTCGGGATCCCGCTGGAAGGCCTCGCCTTTATCGCCGGCGTCGACCGTATCCTCGACATGGCGCGTACCGCGCTGAACGTGGTGGGGAATGCGCTGGCGGTGCTGGTTATCGCCAAGTGGGAGCATAAGTTCGACCGCAAAAAAGCGCTGGCGTATGAACGCGAAGTGCTGGGCAAGTTTGATAAAACCGCCCAATAAAACACAAAGCCCGGCGCGAACGCCGGGCTTTTTCTTATCCTTTACTGATCCGGTCAAACTCTTCGCAGCCGGTATCAAACCCCTCCAGGCAGCTGACGTTAAGCCAGTGCAGCGCCTTCTGCTTATTCGGTTCGATAAAGCCTTTCTCTCCCTGCTGGAACATCATCCCGGCCCAGTATTCAGCATAGCCGGTCCGTGAGAGCGCCGAGCTGCCTTTGAAGTATTCGCTCGCTTTCACATCATCTTCCGGGCCGTGCACGCCGCTGGCGTAGATCAGCCCCAGCAGCATCTGGGCGTCCACCGCTGCATCGCTTTCGCTATCCCGGGCGGCATCCTGCAGCAGCGTGATGGCGTGCGCCACATCGGTGGGGCCAGCCTGACGGTTCACCAGCACCCGCGCCAGAACGATCTCCCCGGATTTACTGCCGACCTTGACGGCTTTTTCCGCCAGCTGGCGGGCCTGCGGATAGTCCGCCTGCTGAGGGTTGCGAATTTTGAGCTGCGCCAGCAGCGCCAGTGCATCGCCATCGCCCTGGGCGGCGGCCTTCTGCGCCCAGTATTCGGCTTTCTCATAATCGCCGGAGCTGACCCAGGTATCGGCAAGGTAATATTGCGCGCGTCGATCGCCGGCTTCCGCCTGCTGTTGATACTGGCTGCCCGGTTCGGTGGCGACCGCTGCGCCGCTGGTGAAAACCAGTAAAAATAAAAAGAGGTATTTCATTTGTATTTATTATCAGCAAGGAACATAGCGCGCAGTATAAAGGGAGGCGAAAAAGAAGAAAATGGCGGGAATTAGCGGGGTAAATACCCGGAGAAGGCGCAATGCGCCGCCTCCGGGGAAAATCCCCGGTGGCGCTAACGCTTACCGGGGCTACAGCGTTGTGCGATTTGGTAGCCCGGAGAAGGCGCAATGCGCCGCCTCCGGGGAAAATCCCCGGTATCGCTACCGCTTACCGGGGCTACAGCGTTGTGCGATTTGGTAGCCCGGAGAAGGCGCAATGCGCCGCCTCCGGGGAAAATCCCCGGTAGCGCTACCGCTTACCGGGGCTACTCAATGGTACAAAGGTTCGAACCTTAACCCATTGCGCTTTCGCGCAGGCGGGCTTTCAGCTTGTTGTACTCGTCGATCACGTACTGTTCCGCCGCGCGCTGATCGGCAATCCGCTCAACGTTGACCGCGCAGTACTTGTACTCCGGCGTTTTGGTTATCGGACTCAGGTTCTCTGAGACCAGCTCGTTACAGGCACCGATCCACCACTGGTAGGTCATATACACCGCGCCTTTGTTCGGCCGGTCGCTGACCTGCGCGCGGGTGATGATCCGACCCTTACGCGAATTCACCCACACCAGCGCTTCATCTTCGATGCCTAACCGTTCGGCGTCGGCGGTGTTGATTTGCGCATAGCCAGGTTCATCCGCCAGTGCCGCCAGCGCCGCGCAGTTACCGGTCATTGAACGACACGAGTAGTGGCCGACTTCGCGCACTGTCGACAGCACCATTGGGTACTCGTCGGTGAGCTTATCGATCGGCGCGACCCAGTCGCAGGTGAAGAACTGCGCCAGCCCGTTCGGGGTATCGAACTTCTCTTTAAACAGATACGACGTCCCCTGGTCGGCGTCGGACTCATCGCGGCATGGCCACATGACGTAGCCGAGTTCGCCCATTTTTTCATAGGTGGCGCCGTAGAAGTCCGGGCACAGATGCCGCAACTCATCCCAGATCTCCTGGGTATTGTTGTAGTGCATCGGATAGCCCATCCGGGTGGCGATTTCGCTGATGATCTGCCAGTCGGTTTTCAGGTCCCACTTCGGCTCCACGGCTTTAAAGAAGCGCTGGAAGCCGCGGTCCGCTGCGGTATACACTCCTTCGTGCTCGCCCCACGATGTGGACGGCAGGATGACGTCGGCCGCGGAGGCGGTTTTGGTCATGAAAATGTCCTGGACGATAACCAGTTCCAGATCGTCGAACGCTTTGCGGACCGCCGAGAGTTCGGCATCGGTCTGCAGCGGATCCTCACCCATGATGTACGCTGCCCGCACTTCACCGTGCGCCGCGCGATGCGGCAGCTCGCTGATGCGATAGCCGGTATGTTCCGGCAGGCTGTCGACGCCCCAGGCTTTGGCGAACTTCTCGCGGTTCTCCGGGAATTTGACGTACTGGTAGCCCGGATAGGTATCCGGCAGCGCGCCCATATCGCAGGCCCCCTGGACGTTGTTCTGGCCGCGTACCGGGTTGACGCCGACGCTCGGCTTGCCGAGGTTGCCGGTGAGGATCGCCAGGCTGGTCAGCGACCGGACCGTCTCCACGCCCTGATAGAACTGGGTGACGCCCATGCCCCACAGGATGGCGGCGGATTTGGCGCTGGCGTACATCCGGGCGCAGGCGCGGATCTCCTGGGCGCTAACCCCGGTGATCTCTTCCACCGACTCCGGCGTATAGCCTTCAACGATTTTGCGATACTCCTCGAAGCCCTCAGAACGGCTGGCGACGAAGGATTTATCGTACAGATCCTCTTCAATAATCACGTGGCCAATGGCGTTGAGCAGCGCGATATTCGAGCCGTTCTTCAGCGCAATGTGCATGTCGGCGATGCGCGCGGTTTCAATTTTGCGCGGGTCGCAGACGATGATTTTCGCCCCGTTGCGTTTGGCGTTAATGACGTGATTCGCCACGATAGGGTGGGAATCCGCCGGGTTATAACCGAAGATAAACACCAGATCGGTGTTATCAATCTCCGTGATGGCATTACTCATGGCGCCGTTACCGACCGACTGGTGCAGACCTGCAACCGAAGGGCCGTGTCAGACGCGAGCGCAGCAGTCGACGTTATTGGTACCAATAACGGCGCGCGCGAATTTTTGCATCACATAGTTGGTTTCATTACCGGTGCCGCGGGAGGAGCCGGTGGTTTGGATCGCATCCGGGCCATATTTGGCTTTAATGGCGCTGAGGCGAGTGGCGACGTAATCCAGCGCCTCATCCCAGGAGACAGCTTCCAGCTTGCCGCCGCGTTGACGACGGATCATGGGGGTTTTCAGGCGCGGCGTCAGGATCTGGGTATCGTTAATAAAGTCCCAGCCATAATAGCCCTTCAGGCACAGGGTTCCCTGGTTGGTTTTCCCCTGCGCCGCTTCAGCCCGAACGATTTTGCCGTTATCGACCACCAGGTTGATTTTGCAACCTGATGCGCAATACGGGCAAACCGTGACGACTTTTTTCATCGGTCTTGCTCCAGTTATTCAATGGGCGCGTTTGCGCTATCGCGCCGTCACTATGCATCTTCTATGCCATATTTTCATTGTGGATATTCCTTGATGATACGCGGCTTTTTTGGGCGAAATGCTGACGAAAAACAGCCTGTCGACAGATTTGACGTGT
Source organism: Klebsiella sp. P1CD1 (assembly GCF_003790505.1). Lineage (NCBI taxonomy): Bacteria > Pseudomonadati > Pseudomonadota > Gammaproteobacteria > Enterobacterales > Enterobacteriaceae > Klebsiella > Klebsiella sp. P1CD1. The sequence goes on along the minus strand of NZ_CP033631.1, from coordinate 5,292,634 downwards.
CGATACGCCGGAGATGTGACGGCGCTTGAAAAAATGTCACCGGGAGAGGAATTTGTCGGCGCAGGCTTGCAGAATCGATCAGACTGACACTAATTCCCCGCGGGCAGAGGCAAAGATGAAACCAGTCATTTTGGTGGTGGATGACGACATAGCGATGGGCGAAATGCTCAGCGATGTGCTTGGCGCGCACGCGTTTGAAGTATTGGTCTGCCAGACCGGCGGCGACGCGCTGGCGAGGGTGGCGCAGCGGGCAGACATCGCGCTGGTTTTGCTGGATATGATCCTGCCGGATACTCATGGTCTGCAGGTGCTTCAGCAGCTGCAGCGCACGCGGCCTGAGCTGCCGGTGGTGATGCTGTCTGGTCTGGGCAGTGAGTCTGATGTAGTGGTGGGCCTGGAGATGGGCGCCGATGATTACATCGCCAAACCTTTCAGCTCGCGGGTGGTGGTCGCCCGGGTGAAAGCGGTACTGCGACGCAGCGGGGCGCTGGCCGGCGAGACGTCGGGCGTCGGCAGCGGCCTGACGTTTAACGGCTGGCGGCTGGATACCACGCGCTGCGAACTGTATAACCCGCAGCAGCAGGCGATCCCGCTGACCCAGGGAGAATATGGCCTGCTGCTGGCGCTGGCGCAGAACGCGCGCCGGGTATTGAATCGCGAACAGCTGCTGGCGCTGACTCATAATGAAAGCACTGAGGTGTTCGACCGGACCATCGACGTGCTGATCATGCGCCTGCGCCGCAAAATCGAGTTAAACCCGCATCAGCCGACGTTGATTAAAACCCTGCGCGGTCTGGGCTATGTCTTTTCCGCCGATGTGACCCACAGCGATAAGGCGGCGTAGGGCGGGTTTGCTGCCTGACCGGCCCGCCCGGCGCTGGAGTATCTAACCATTCTGCAACTGAATAAACGCCAGCAGCTCAGGGAGCGTTTTGGCGCCTTCGATCGCGTTGGCGGCCTGCAGGCTGGCGTGTGTATGGTTCAATTATGCAGAAACAGCAAATGCAGCTACTAACAAATTTAGACCTAAGAGTGGTAGCCGTTTCAATAGTAGAGCAACTGAAGTCGAAGAGGTAAGGGAGCAATTAGGCATTTAAATTTTGTTTTTCGACTTAAGAATATAAAAAAAGATAAGTGAAGAAAGAACTCTTAAATGATTGATAATAAAATAAGTATCAAATTAAAATCTGAATAGAAAGTGGAAAAATGAACGAGCTAAACAAAACATAATAATTGGAAAACGGGCTGAAAGCTACCATTGTTAAAATTCAATGAAAGGAGTTGTAATTTTTATCTATAATTTATGCTTTGAATTGTTACGTAGAGAAATTGATATTTTTTTAGCTTTTTTATGATGTAAGTGTCTGAGATAAAAAATTCGTTGGTGGTATTTCATCTCGGTTCTAAGATCAAAGTTTTTTCTGAATGGGTATTTAATTCTGGCGATTATACCATATTCACAAATATTTTCCTCCTTGGCTAAAAGTTTATCAATTCCATAAGTGTTATAGCCATAATAGCAACATGATATGTAGCACTTACAAATATCATTTGGCGTTGATACACGCCTTATAAGAATAGCTAGTATTTGTTCCCTGAGCTTTCTCCGTATTGTTTTCTCATATCTTTTAGTTATTGTTCTAACAAGTTGCTGATCAATTGTGCTTGCTCCTTGATGTGTATTTTTAAATGTTTTTAGATAGATTGCTCTAATAATAGCAATTGGATCAATACCCATATGTAGTAAGTGACGATGGTCTTCAGCCACTATTAATATAGAAATCAGCGACGAGGCTATTTCATTTTTTGAATTGATATTTATATAATCAATACATTTTTTATAATCATTGACTATGCTTTTAACTCTAATTTTCGTAACTACAAAAGTTAGTAACAAATAAGGTACTGATAGAATTAAAATCAAAAAACGTTTCGCTTCCATTTGACATTTCCTGAGGAATCTGCAGCAGTCGACCAAAACTTTCCATACATAACTTCGGTATTTACTTTACGGAAATATAATAATATTGTATATTCTCTTCTTTCCCCATTTATTTTTATATTCAGGGATGCATGGTTAGGTCTCAAGTAATTTCTTTTAATGATCCCACTCACTTCACCAATATTCCTTTGTTTACCAATGTAATTTCTTATAAAACAATTACTTTCGATATCTCGTATTTTCTCGATATGTCCTTCAATTACATTGTTATCACAAATTAAAATCAAGTTATAATATGATATTAAATTTATATATGGATTATAAGCAGAGTTTAATGTTGTACACTCTATTTCAAAGACGCCAGAAAAATTTGGTGGTTTTTTTATATATTCTTTAAATACGAATATAAGGAATGCGGCAAATAAAGTTGCTATAGTACCACTAAGAATTGAATTTTCAGATATATATGTAGCAAAATCTTTCATCCAAACCCAGACGATTGTACACAAATTAGTTAATTGCTCCATAAAGATACCCAAGTTATCTGAACACAAAAACTGTGACTTAGAATGTAACATTTAATAACAAAAAGCAATACAGACTACGAGAATTAGGTTGTAGAAGCTTCGGCCACGGCATATCCGTTGAACAGAATGACGGAAGCAGATATGCATTGTCTGACAGTACCGCTAGCTTTGAGGATGCTGTTCCCAAATATAATTTGCTCAACAAAGCCTATTTCTTTTGATAATGATCAAGAAGATGTAGTCGTTGTTTACTCTATCTATTGACAAAATTATAGGGATAATGAAGAAGACACCAGTACGGGATTTCAGTCTCAGAAGCAGATCATGCTAAGCCCAATGGAAGAGATGAAGATTCCTATCTCGCTGTAAAGCAATCTTCTTAGTGGAAAGGTAGAAAATTGAAGAAATAGATATATAATACAAAATAAAATCGGGAAAATTTCATATTATTGATTTTATTAAAAATTTGATGGGATTTTAATCGCCGTCGTTATCCTCGCCAATCAGGCCAACCGCCTGCAGCGGCAGTCCGGCATGCATTTTAGCCAGGGTCAGCAGGACATTCAGCGGGGCGCCGCCGGTGGCGCGTTCGCTATGGACAATTTCCACCAGCCAGCCGCGCTCCGGCCACTGCCTGATCTGATGGACATGATCGACCAGCATGTTGCCTGCGGCAATAATCCCTTTACGTTCCATGATCGCTACTCCGCGCCGTCATACTCGTTAAGCGTAGCGCACAATCGGCGGAACGATTGTGCGCCGGGTTGCGCTTATTTCACGGTCCAGCCTTTGTAAGAGCTGACGTTGTTTTTGTCGATCATCGTCACCGGGATTAGCACTGGCGCGGTCGGCGCCGGCTTGCCCTGCAGGATGTCGTAGCCAATCTCCACCGCCTTCGCCGCCATCACCTGCGGATCCTGCGCCGGCGTCGCGACGAACAGGGAGTTCTTACGCTTCAGCGCCTCTTCGCCGTCCGGGCTGCCGTCGACGCCCACGATGAAGAATTCGCTACGCTGCGCCTGTTTCGCCGCCAGATCGGCGCCAATCGCCGTCGGATCGTTGATCGCGAACACGCCGTCAATCTTCGGATTGGCCGCCAGCAGGGAGGTCATCACCTCCAGGCCGCCTTCCCGGCTGCCTTTAGCGTTCTGGTTGGAGGAGAGGATTTTTATATCTGGGTGTTTTTTGAACTCCGTTTCGCAGCCTTCGACGCGGTTTTGTACCGCAGATACCGGCGGCCCGTTGATGATCACCACGCTGCCTTTGTTGTTCAGGCGGTCGCTAATGTATTTACAGGCCAGCTCGCCCGCCTGGGTGTTATCGGAGGTAATGGTGGCGTCGGCGCCTTCGGCGGCGACGTCAACCGCCACCACCACGATCCCGGCCTCTTTGGCCCGCTTCACCGCCGGGCCAATGCCCTTCGAATCGGCGGCGTTGAGGATGATCATATCGACTTTGGCGGCGATAAAGTTATCGATCTGCGCCACCTGCTGGCCCAAATCGTAGCCGCTGGAGACCAGCGTCACTTTGACATTATCTCCCGCCAGCTTGCGGGCCTCCAGCTCCGCCCCTTTGGTGATCTGCACAAAGAACGGGTTGGCAAGGTCGCCCACTGTCACGCCAATCGCTTTCAGTTCTTTGGCCGACGCAAAGGGGGAGGCGGCCAGCAGCGCGCCAGCACACAGCGCGGTCACTATCGGTTTTAAACGCATTCGCTTTTCCTCGCAGGTAAGATGGTGTTGTTATGCACTTTGATGGTGTCGGGTACGGTATTTGTCGATCAGCACCGCAATGATGATCACCGCCCCTTTGATCACCAGTTGCCAGAAGTAGGAGACCCCCATCAGGGTCATGCCGTTATTGAGGGTGGCGATAATCAGCGCCCCCACCAGCGTACCGGTGATGGTGCCGATACCACCGACGAAGCTGGTGCCGCCGAGAATGACCGCGGCGATGGCATCCAGTTCGTAGCCGACGCCGAGGTTGCCGTTGGCGCTGTATAACCGCGAGGCGCTCATCACCCCGCCAAGACCGGAGAGCAGGCCGCTCATGCCGTAGACAAACAGCAGCACCAGCCAGACTTTGATGCCGGTCAGCCGCGCCGCCTGCATGTTGCCGCCCACCGCGTAGATATGCACCCCAAGGGTAGTGCGGCGCAGGATAAACCAGCACACCGCGATAACCGCCAGGGCGATGACCACCAGCCACGGCACCGGGCCGAGATAGTCATTGCCGATCCACTCAAAGCTGATATCGGAGTTGATCACCGTGGTGCCGTCAGCCAGCAGATAGGCGGCGCCGCGCAGCGCCGTGTAGGTGCCGAGGGTGACGATAAACGGCGGTAACCCGGCGAAGGCGACCAGCGTGCCGTTGAACAGCCCAAGCAGCAGGCCGAGCATCAGCGCCGCCGGAATCGACAGCAACGCCAGCTCCGGGATCAGCGACACCACCATTGCCGCCACCGCGGTGGTGCCGAGAATGGAGCCGACGGAGAGGTCAATGCCGCCGGTAAGAATGATGAAGGTCATTCCCGCCGCCAGCACAATGTTGATCGAGGCCTGGCGGGTGATATTCAGCAGATTGCTTTCCGTGAAAAAGTTGGGGGCGATAAAGCCGAAAACGGCGACGATCAGGATGAGGATCGGCAGAATGCCGACGGTCTGCATCAGGTCGCCCATCAACATTTTTTTCGCCGAAGCGGATTTCGCGACCGGCGCGGAGGTCTCTTTCGGTATGCTCATAGTTGCCCTGCCTTAAGGTGAGAATCGTTCACGCCGGTGGCCAGCGTCATGATACTTTCCTGGCTGATATCGCCGGCCTGTAACTCGCCGGCGATAGCGCCCTCGCGCATCACATAGACCCGGTCGCTCATGCCCACCACTTCGGGCAGTTCGCTGGAGATCATCAGAATGGCGACGCCCTGGCGCGCCATGTCGTTCATGATGCGGTAAATCTCGCTTTTCGCGCCGACGTCGACGCCGCGGGTGGGTTCATCGAGGATCAGAATGCGCGGGCCAATCGCCACCCAGCGTGAAATCAATAATTTCTGCTGGTTGCCGCCGGACAGCCCGCCGGCGCGCACCTGGGCGTGCGGCACGCGGATGTTAAGCAACTGGATGGCGTCATCGGAGATGGTTTGCGCCTTCCGGCGGTTGAGCATCCCCCAGTTCGCGTCGCGCTCCAGCGTCGCCATGGTGATGTTTTCCTGGGCTGCCAGTTCGAGAAACAACCCCTGTTCTTTGCGGTTTTCGGTCAGAAAGCCGATCCCGAGGTCGATGGCTTCGCGCGGCGAGTGGATCACCACCGGCTCGCCGTCGATCTCAATCACCCCGCCAGTGGCTTTGCGCACGCCGAAGATCAGCTGCGCCAGTTCGGACCGTCCGGCGCCGACCAGCCCGGCGAGGCCGACGATTTCGCCAGCATGCACCACGAGGCTGCTGGGCTTAACCTTGCCGCCATCGGTCAGATCCTCGACCCGCAGGCGCGGCTGGCCGCGGGGAATGTCACGTTCTTTATTGAACAGATCGCTGAGCGGGCGGCCGACCATCATGCGCACCAGCTCCGGCGCGTTGAGCTTGTCGCGCACCAGGCTGCCGACATACTGCCCGTCGCGCAGGACGCTGACGCGGTCGGAGAGCTCATACACTTCCGCCATGCGGTGGCTGATATAGATAATCGCCATTCCCTCATCGCGCAGGCGCAGGATGAGCTCGAACAGGCGCTGGGTTTCCCGCGAGGAGAGGGCGGCGGTGGGTTCATCCATCACCAGAATGCGGCTTTGACGGTGGAGCGCCCGGGCGATCTCCACCTGCTGCTGTTCGGCGATGGTCAGGGTCATCACCCGGTCGCTGGCTTTGAACTGGGCGCCGAGACGGTCGATCACCGCCTGCGCCTGGCTGAGCATGGCTTTGCGCTGCACCAGGCCACCGCGCGCCAGCTCGCTGCCGAGGAAAATGTTTTCCGCGACGGTCAGGTTCGGCGCCAGCTGCATCTCCTGATAGATCAACGTGATCCCAGCGGCCAGCGCGTCCTTGGGGCCGCGGATGGTTTGCGGTTTTCCGTCGATCAGGATCTCGCCGCTGGTGGCGGTATAGGCGCCGGCAAGGATCTTCATCAGCGTGCTTTTTCCGGCGCCGTTTTCTCCCATCAGGGCATGGATCTCCCCTGGCCAGACCGTCAGGTCGACGCCTTTCAGCGCGTAGAATTTGCCAAAGACTTTGGCAATATGGCGCATTTCCAGTACCGGGGTGGCGGTCATCGCGGCGCTCCTGTCTGTGAGAACAATAGCTGCAGTCCACCACCGGAAAATAAATGCAGAATGTCAGAATCCATTCATATTTGTCATAGTGATAAATAGTTAACCGCGATCACAGTTACGCGGCGTCATTTTCTGCACCGTCACGCTTATCTGCCGACCGATCCTTCACCGGAGTTGCTATGACCGCTCGCCGACACCCGTTTTTCACCAGCGCCCGTGGCCGCCTGCTCTCCTTTAATCTGCTGATGGGCGTGGTCACCCTGTTGGTGAGCGGCGTGGCGGTGTTCGGCTTTCACCACGCCAGCCAGCTGCAGGAGCAGGTGCAGCGCCAGACTCTCAACGACATGCGCGGCAGTATGGATCTGGCGCGGGACACGGCGAATGTCGCCACGGCGGCGGTGCGCCTGTCGCAGGTGGTGGGGGCGCTGGAGTACAAAAGCGAAGCGGAACGGCTGCTGGCGACGCAGCAGGCGCTGAAGCACTCGCTGGCCCAGCTGGCGGCGGCCCCGCTGGCGCAGCAGGAGCAGGCGCGGGTGGCCAATATTATTCGACGCAGCAACGCGCTGCAGCAGAGCGTGGCGGAGATGCTGGAGCGCGGCCAGCGCCGCCATCTGCAGCGCAATGCGCTGCTGAGTTCGCTTTACCAGAATCAGAGCAACCTGCGCCATCTCGCCGATCTTAACGATCGCGGCGGGGATAAGGCGATCGATCCGCGCCGGCTGGCCGAGATGGACCGGCTGATCGTGGCCGCGATCCATACCGTTACGCCGCGGTCGATCGTTCTGCAGCTCGACCAGCTGCGCGGCGACCTGCCGGCAGGCAGCGCCGATCCCGCGCTGGCGTTTTTCCTGCCCGACGTCAACCGGGAACTGGCGACGCTGGCCCCGCTGTCGGCCCAGCTGGAGGAGAGCGATCTGACGATCAGCTGGTACATGTACCACATCAAAGCGCTGGTCGCGTTGCTTAACGAGGATATCAATCAGTACGTGACCCGGGTGGCGGAAGCCTCAGAGCAGCGGGCAGCGCAGAGCCATCGGGAGCTGCGCTCCATCAGCATGTTTATTCTGCTTTCCGCGCTGCTGGCGCTGGCGATCACCGGCTGCGCCGGGTGGTATATCTACCGTAACCTTGGCTCGAACCTGACCGCCATCTCCCTGGCGATGTCGCGGCTGGCTCAGGGGGAGCCGAACGTCTCGGTGCCGGCCCTGCAGCGGCGCGATGAGCTGGGCGAGCTGGCGCGAGCCTTTAACGTTTTCGCCCGCAATACGGCGTCGCTGGAGCACACCACCCGGCTGCTGAAAGAGAAGACCACCCAGATGGAGATCGATCGAATTAAGCGCCAGGAGCTTGAAGAAGCGCTGCTGCACAGCCAGAAGATGAAGGCCGTCGGCCAGTTGACCGGGGGGCTGGCGCATGACTTTAACAACCTGCTGGCGGTGATCATCGGCAGCCTCGAGCTGGTGGAACCGGACGCACGCGATGCGCCGCGCCTCTCCAGGGCGCTGAAGGCGGCGGAGCGTGGGGCGCTTCTGACTCAGCGGCTGCTGGCCTTTTCGCGCAAACAGGCGCTGCATCCCCAGGCGGTGGCGATGGCGCCGCTGCTGGAGAACCTCAGCGAGCTGATGCGTCACTCCCTGCCGGCGACCTTAAGTCTGGAGATTGAGGCGCAGTCGCCGGCGTGGCCGGCATGGATAGACGTTGGCCAGCTGGAAAACGCCCTGATCAATCTGGTGATGAACGCCCGTGACGCCATGGCCGGGCGCGACGGGGTTATCAAAATACGCACCTGGAATCAGCGGGTCACCCGCAGCAGCGGTCAGCGGCAGGATATGGTGGCCCTGGAGGTGATCGATCATGGCAGCGGGATGTCACAGGCGGTGAAAGCCCGGGTGTTTGAACCGTTCTTCACCACCAAAGCCACCGGCAGCGGCAGCGGTCTGGGACTGTCGATGGTGTATGGCTTTGTGCGCCAGTCGGGCGGCCGGGTGGCGCTGGAGAGCGCGCCGGGGCAGGGGACGACGGTGCAGCTGCAGCTGCCGCGGGCGATGACCGAGGTTGAGACGACGGTGGCGCCAGCGGAGGACGAGCCGCTGCCGGCGGGAGAACGGCTGGCGCTGGTGCTGGAAGATGAAGAAGATGTACGCCAGACGCTGTGTGAACAGCTGCATCAGTTGGGCTGGCTGACGCTGGAGACGCCGAGTGGCGAAGAGGCGCTGCAGCTGCTGGAGGCGTCGCCGGATATCGCTCTGTTGATTAGCGATCTGATGCTGCCCGGCGCGCTGAGCGGCGCCGACGTGATCCATACCGCCCGACGCCGCTTTCCGGCGCTGCCGGTGCTGCTGATCAGCGGCCAGGATTTGCGTCCGGCGCAGAATCCGGCCCTGCCGGAAGTGGAGTGGCTGCGTAAGCCGTTTACCCGCGCCCAGCTGGCGCAGGCGCTGAGCGCGGCGTACGCGAGGATTTGAGATTCCTCCGCTACTCGGGGGTTGTACGCTTGATTAAGGTAGCGGCAGGACTCTGACGAGATTGGCCCCGATGAAACGTTACGCAACTGCACTGCTCTTTTGCACCCTGTCGCTGACCAGCCTGGCCGCTCGCGCCGATATTATCGATGACGCGATCGGCAATATTCAGCAAGCCATTAACGACGCCTATAACCCGGGTAGCAACCGCTCCGATGACGACGACAGATACGATGATGATGGCCGGTATGATGACGGGCGCTATCAGGGGAGCCGTCAGCAGAGCCGCGACAGCCAGCGTCAGTATGACGATCGACAACGGCAACTGGACGATCGCCGCCGCCAGCTTGACGAACGCCAGCGCCAGCTCGATCAGGATCGTCGCCAGTTAGAAAGCGACCAGCGTCGTCTGGATGATAGCTACTGATCGCTCCGCAACGGACCTGCACTTAATCCAGCACGATTTCCATCCCGTCATATCCCGCTTCGAAACCTGTCGGCAGCGGGTTATCCATCATCCAGACATCTAACTGGTGGCTGATATGGGTGAGGATCACCCGCGGACAGCCTATCACCTGGTTAAGGTGGCGGACGGTGTTTAGATCGTTGTGGTTACGCGGGGTCTGCGCGCGCGGCTCATGACTGCAATCAATGATCATCGCCTGCGGGCGGTTGTTGAGTAAAAACTTCAGCGTCTTGTCCGGCAGCCCGACGGTATCCGAGAGCCAGGCCACCCGGCTGTGGGCCGACTCCAGCAGATAACCGAAGGTGAGCTTCGAGTGGTTGAGCGGCAGGGGCGTTACCCGCAACCCCTGCAGGTCAAACACCACAAACGGCGTGACGGTTTGGCTAAAATCGAGCAGGCCGGGGTGCTTGAGCAGATCGTCGCAGCCGGCGTCGTCCGGCGGGCCATAGACCGGGATCGACGCGCCGACTCCCCAGCGCAGCGGAAACAGCCCCTGCACATGATCCAGATGGTAGTGGGTCAGCAGCACCTGCTGAAAACTACCGGCGGGATGATGTTCCATCAGATCCGGTCGTCCGGCATCAAGCAGCGTCACGGCGCTGTTGAACGTGACCACGCCGCTACAGGGGCGGCGTCGGTGGCTCTCCTCGCGGCGGGCGCGGCGGCAGGCCGCGCAGTCGCAACCGAAGACGGGCACCAGCTGGGCGCCGCCGGTGCCGGTTAAACGGATTGTCAGGCTCATCGTGTCACCTTTCACTCATACCGGCTGATCCTCTACGCGTGCCACGTGGCTGCGCAGCAGGCGGAAGAAATCGTCAACCGATTGTCGAAGACTCCCGTCATTATTCAACGTCAGGCAATTGTCCGGCTTATAGCGCGCGGCGCGATCCAGACGCTGGGCGATTTCCAGTGCGTTTTCCCGGCCGCGCTGCTCCAGCCGCTGGCGGAGCACCGGCGGCGAGACGGCGAGACAGATCGGCACCAGCACCTCGCCGTAGCGTTCCCGGGCCAGCGCCAGGTGGGCGCGGGAGCCGTTGGCCACCACGTCAAAGCCAGCGTGCAGCCACAGGTCGATCTCCACGCCAATGCCATAGTAAGTATTGTTGGCGTGCCAGCTGAGAGCAAAAAGATGCTGCTCGGCGCGGGTAAAAAATTCATGTTCGCTGAGGGCGATATGATTCTCGCTGCCCGCGTTAAACGGGCGGGTAATGTAACGATGGGCCACCAGCAGCTGCGGGTGCTCGCGCTCGCGCAGCGCCGCCAGCAGGCTGTCTTTACCGGAGCCAGAGGGGCCCACCAGCCAAATCAGTTTTCCCGGCATTAAAAGACCCTCGTTCCCTGGCGCCAGACATGGTCGATGTGCACATGCTCGCCGCGACGGCGCGCCAGCACCAGGTCGGCGCGTTTCCCCTCGGCGATGACGCCGCGATCGTCAAGGCCCAGCGCCTGCGCCGGATGCTTGCTGACCAGACGGATCGCCTGCGCCAGGGTGAAGGCGTTATCCTCGGCGTCGGCGATGCGGAAAGCGGCATCCAGCAGGCTGGCGGGGTAATAGTCAGACGAGAGAATGTCCAGCAAACCACTGCTCGCCAGCTGGTGCGCCGCGATGTTGCCAGAGTGGGAACCGCCGCGCACGATATTGGGGGCGCCCATCAGGACGTGCATCCCATGCTGACGTGAAGCCTGCGCTGCGGCCAGTGTGGTGGGAAACTCGGCGATGACGCTACCTAACTGACGGGATTCGGCCACATGCGCCTCGGTGGCGTCGTCGTGGCTGGCGAGGGCGATACGACGGGCGCGGCACATGGCGGCGATGGTCTGACGATTCGGCTGCGACCAGGTGGCGGCCAGGGCCATCTGCTCGGCTTCAAAACGGTCCATTTCGTCGTGAGTGAGATGGTATTTGCCCTGATAGTAATCGCGGTACTTGCTGCGATCGGCGTACTGACGCTGGCCTGGCGAGTGGTCCATCAGAGAGACCATGCTCACCGACTCGCGGTCAATCAGCTTTTCAAACAGCGGCAGCGTGGTGTGATGCGGCAGCTCGCAGCGCAGGTGCAGGCGATGCTCGGCGCGGTTGAGGCCGCGCTTTTGCGTCTCTTCCACCGCATTGACCATCTTCTCCAGATTCTCAAGACGATCGCCGCCATCACGCACGTCGCCAATCGCCACGGCGTCGAGCACGGTGGTGATGCCGCTGGCGACCATCATGGCGTCATGGCTGCTCATCGCCGAGTGGGCCGGCCAGTCCACCTTCGGTCGCGGGGTAAAGAACTTGTCGAGGTTATCGGTATGCAGTTCGATAAGGCCCGGCAGCAGCCAGCCGCCTTCCCCATCCAGCGCCTGCGGCAGCCGACTCTGGCTTTCGGCGAAAGCGAGGATGCGACCGTGCTGGACTTCCAGTGAACCGTGGACCACGTCGTCGTCGAGAACCAGTTTTACGTTATTGATAATCATGCTGTCATTCCCATGGGGTGCAGTCGGTCGGCGACCTGACGGCGTACCCCTTCGTCATGGAAAATCCCCACGATGGCCGCGCCGCGCGCTTTGGCATCGTGGATCAGGTTGACCACGGCAGCACTGTTTTTGGCATCCAGTGAGGCGGTGGGCTCATCAAGGAGCAGAATCGGATAGTCGACCGCAAAGCCGCGGGCGATGTTGACCCGCTGCTGCTCGCCGCCTGAAAAGGTCGACGGCGCAAGGTGCCACAGGCGTTCCGGAACGTTGAGGCGGGTCAGGAGCTGGGCGGCTTTCGCGGCGCTCGCTTCACGCGGCGTCCCAAGGTCGAGCAGCGGCTGCATCACCACCTCCAGCGCTGAAATGCGCGGGATCACCCGCAGAAACTGGCTGACCCAGCCGATGGTGGTTTTGCGCACTTCCAGTACCTTGCGTGGGGTGGCGGTGACCAGATCCACCCATTCCTCGCCGTGGCGGATGTGGATATGGCCGCTGTCCGGCAGATAATTGGCATACAGCGAACGCAGCAACGTCGATTTGCCGCTGCCGGAGTGACCGTGGAGTACCACGCACTCCCCGGCGTTAACGGTCAGCGAGGCGTCGGCCAGCACCGGCAGGCGCACGCCGTGCTGCTGGTGCAGAACAAAGGTTTTATGGATGTTTTCAACGCGGATCATGTTAGCCCTCGCGGGGTTGGGTTGCCGGGTGGCGCTTCGCTTACCCGGCCTACGAATAACGCACCTGTAGGCCGGGTAAGGCGTAGCCGCCACCCGGCAAAACAGCATCAATTCTGCAACACCGACGACACCAGCAGCTGGGTATAAGGGTGATGCGGATCGTCGAGCACCCGGTCGGTTAAGCCACTCTCGACTACCTGGCCCTGCTTCATCACCAGCAGACGGTTCGCCAGCAGACGGGCGACGCCGAGATCGTGGGTAACAATCACCACCGCGAGATTCAGCTCCACCGCCAGGCCGCGCAGCAGATCAAGCAGCCGCGCCTGCACGGACACATCCAGCCCGCCGGTGGGTTCATCCATAAACACCAGCTTCGGCTGGGTAACCAGATTGCGGGCGATCTGCAGACGCTGCTGCATGCCGCCGGAAAAGGTAGTGGGCAGGTCGTCGATGCGTGAGGGCGGGATCTCCACCTCCTGCAGCCACTTTTCGGCGGTGGCGCGAATGTTGCCGTAGTGGCGGGCGCCGGTGGCCATCAGCCGTTCGCCGATGTTGCCCCCGGCGGAGACCTGGCGACGCAGGCCGTCCATCGGGTGCTGATGCACCACGCCCCATTCGGTACGTAGCAGGCGGCGGCGTTCGGCTTCGCTCATGGCATACAGCGAGCGCTGCTGGTACAGCACCTCGCCCTGCTGCGGCGTCAGGCGGGCAGAGATCGCCTTCAGCAGGGTGGTTTTACCGGAGCCGGATTCCCCGACGATGCCGAGAACTTCTCCCGGCCACAGTTCGAAGGAGACATCGCGAAAACCTTTGTCCGGGGCGTAGAGATGGGTCAGGTTATTCACAGCAAGTAATGGCTGGCTCATTTTTTCTGCCCCTCGCTCTGCTGGCGGCAATAGTCGGTATCGGAGCAGACAAACATCCGCTGGCCGCTGTCATCCAGTACCACTTCGTCGAGGTAGCTGTGGCGCGAGCCGCAGATGGCGCAGGGCTCATCCCACTCCTGCACGGTAAATGGATGGTCATCGAAATCGAGACTTTCCACCGGGGTATAGGGCGGCACCGCGTAGATCCGCTTTTCGCGCCCGGCGCCGAACAGCTGCAGCGCCGGCATCATGTGCATTTTCGGGTTATCGAATTTCGGGATCGGCGAAGGGTCCATCACGTAGCGGCCATTGACCTTCACCGGGTAGGCGTAGGTGGTGGCGATATGGCCGAAGCGGGCGATATCTTCATACAGTTTCACCTGCATGACGCCGTACTCTTCCAGCGCGTGCATGGTGCGGGTTTCGGTTTCGCGCGGCTCGATAAAGCGCAGCGGCTCCGGGATCGGCACTTGATAGATCAGGATCTGATCCTCCACCAGCGGCGTCTCCGGGATCCGGTGGCGGGTCTGGATCAGGGTGGCGTCTTCGGTACGCTCGGTGGTGGCGACACCGGTGACGCGCTTAAAGAACTGACGAATCGACACCGCGTTGGTGGTGTCATCCGCGCCCTGGTCAATCACCTTCAGCACGTCGTTCTCGCCGATGACGCTGGCGGTCAGCTGGATGCCGCCGGTGCCCCAGCCGTAGGGCATTGGCATTTCGCGACCGCCGAACGGCACCTGGTAGCCGGGAATGGCCACCGCTTTGAGGATCGCCCGGCGGATCATGCGCTTGGTTTGCTCGTCGAGATAAGCAAAGTTATAGCCAGTCAGTGGGTTAGCCACGTTCGTTCTCCCGTTGCAGGCGTTTCAACAGCGCCAGTTCGGCCTGGAAATCGACATAGTGCGGTAGTTTCAGATGCGAGACGAAGCCGGCCGCTTCGACGTTATCGGCATGGGCCAGCACAAACTCTTCATCCTGAGCCGGGCCAGCAATCTCTTCGTCATAGTCTGGCGCCTGCAGGGCGCGGTCGACGAGGGCCATGGCCATTGCTTTGCGCTCGCTCATGCCGAAGGTCAGACCGTAGCCGCGGGTGAAGTGCGGCGGCTCATCCTGCGGGGCGACGAAGCCGTTGACCATTTCGCATTCGGTGAGCAGCAGCTCGCCAATATTGACGCTAAAGCCCAGCTCTTCCGGCACGATTTCCACCTGCACGTAGCCGCTGCGGATCTCGCCGGCAAACGGATGGTTGCGGCCATAGCCGCGCTGGGTCGAATAGGCCAGCGCCAGCAGGTAACCTTCATCGCCGCGCATCAGCTGCTGCAGGCGCGAGGAACGCGAGCAGGGGTAGACCGGCGGGGTGCGGGTGATATCGTCGGGCGGCGTGCCGCGATCTTCCTCGGCCTTCGCCAGCCCCTGCTGCGTGAGCAGGCTAAAGACGTGCGGCGTCGGCTCTGCTTCGCCATCGGCTTTCTGCACAGACGGCGCTTCGCCGTTGGCCAGCAGGGTAAAATCGAGCAGGCGATGGGTGTAGTCGTAGGTGGGGCCCAGCAGCTGGCCGCCGGGAATGTCTTTGTACACTGCGGAGATGCGGCGTTCGAGGCGCATCTCCGCAGTGTTAATCGGTTCGCTGACCGCCAGCCGCGGCAGGGTGGTGCGGTAGGCGCGCAGCAGGAAGATCGCTTCGACGTTATCACCGCTGGCCTGCTTGAGCGCCAGCGCCGCCAGTTCGCGGTCGGCGATGCCGCCCTCGGTCATCACCCGGTCCACCGCCAGGTTGAGCTGGTCGCCTATCTGATCAACGCTCAGTTCGGGAAGCCGTCCATCGCCCCGCCGTTTCTGTTCCTGTAAGGCGTGAGCGGCGAGGATCGCCTTCTCGCCGCCCTTGACGGCTACATACATTTAGCAAACCTCCACGTGGGTGGTGCGCGGGATCGCCAGCAGGCGCTCGCCGCAGGTGAGGATCAGGTCGATGCCCAGCGGGAACGGATGCGGGCGTTCAGTTAATTCGTCGATGATGCAGTCCGGCAGCTGCGGCGCAATCATTCGCTCTTCGGCAATGCCTGCCCCGGTCAGGCGCAGCATGCGTCCGCCGCTGAGGCTGGCGAGCTGAACAATCAGCGTGACGCCGGTTTCCGGAGCGGTGACGGTGCCAGCGGAAAGGACGTTGAGCTGCTCGGCGCTGATGCCGTCATTGGCGACGGCAAAAACCGCCTGCTGCGGCTGGTCCACCAGCGGCGCGCCGGTATGAAAGCGTAGATTCTGTCCCACCAGATCGTTATGCAGAGCGCTGGCGAGCCAGACCGGCGTTTCATGATCGGCAAGGGTCAACAGCAGGCTGGTGGAGGCCACGTTCAATGGCTGCCAGCCGTGCTGAAGCTGCTGCAGGGAGACAATCACCCCCGGCTCGCTCATCGCTTTCAGCAGGCGACGAAAACTGTGTTGGGCATCCTGCACAGCCAGGGTAAAAGCGGGTTGTAAGGTCATGCGTTATCTCCGCGAACCAGGGTAAAGAAGTCGACCCGGCTGGCGTTGACTTCGGCGCGTCGGGCTTCAATGCGCGCGCTGCGTAGCGCTTCCAGCGGGGTTATCAGGGTTTCCATTAACGTATGAAAATGGCGAGGCGACTGCAGCAGGGCGTCGATGGCCGCGCAGCGTTCGGCATGCGGGCGGTCGCGGCCTAAGATCCAGCTGTAACCAAGCGTCCCGTCGGCCAGACGTACCGCCGCACGGGTGAGCGTGGCGTCGCCGGCAAAGAAACGGTCGCCGATGCCACCCATGCGGGCCTGGAGCTGTACCAGCCCGGTTTCCGGGGTGCGAATCAATTCATACGCCGGCGCCAGCTGCAGGGACTGCATGCGCGCCAGAAGATCTTGCGGTTCACTGTGAGCCAGCACGGACATCCAGCGCTGGCGGGTGGCGGTATCGAAGTGCATTCAGTGCTCCATGGTAAATTCAATCATGTCGGCGCGGGTCAGGCTGACGGAGTATTCGATGGGGGTCTGCTCGCCCTGGCGGCTGTTGAGGGTGCGTACGCAGAGCAGCGGCGCCATGTTGGGGATCTCCAGCAGCTTGCTCTCTTTCGCCTGCGCGCGGCGGGCGCTGATTTTGGTGCGTGCCCGGGTCAGTTTGACGTCGAGTTCATCGCGCAGCAGGTCGTGCAGCGATCCGTGGCTGAAGGTTTGCAATACCGGCCAGAAGCGCAGGTCGGCGAAGTAGTGGTCGATCAGGCACAAGGCGACGCCATTGACCCGGCGCAGGGTGCGCAGGTGGATGATGTTCTCGCCCTCATTGATGTCAAAGGCCTCGGCAACATGCGCGCTGGCGGGGCGCAGCACCGACAGCAGCTTTTCGCTGGTGGGATCGCTGCCCTGTTCCAGCAGGTTCTGGCTGAACCGCGCCTGAGCATTAAGCGGGTAATCGATCGGCCGCATCAGCACCAGCACGCCGACGCCCTGACGGCGCTGCACCCAGCCGCGTTCAACCAGCTGGTCGATAGCCCGGCGCAGGGTATGGCGGTTAACGTCAAAGCGCGTCGCCAGCTGCTGTTCGGCGGGCAGATAGTCGCCGCAGCGATAGTGGTGGCGCAGCTCCTGCTCAAGTCGGGCGGCGATTTCCTGATAGCGCGTGGGATAACTGGTCGGATGTCTGGACAGGTGCATAGTCATCAAGCCTCACACAGCATAGGCGAGGAGGTCCCTCGCGTTGTGGGCCGATCCTGACCGGTTTATGTTGCATTTCGGTTAAGTGATGATGACCAAAGGATGAAGAGTTGGTGCCAGACGGATGACAGGGCGGCCGGGCCGCCCTGGCGGGGTCAGCCTTGTTTGACCACGTTGATCATCCAGGGGACGCCAAAGCGGTCGACGACTTTGCCGAAGCCGTGGGCCCAGAACGTTTCCTGCCAGGCCATCTCAATGCGCCCGCCGACGGCCAGCGCGTCGAACCAGCGCTGGCCTTCAGCGACATCGCTGGGATCGAGGACGAGGGTGAAGCCGGCGTAATGCACATCGGGCCCGAAGGCGCTG
The DNA here is from genome assembly GCF_003790505.1 of Klebsiella sp. P1CD1. Classification (NCBI taxonomy): domain Bacteria; kingdom Pseudomonadati; phylum Pseudomonadota; class Gammaproteobacteria; order Enterobacterales; family Enterobacteriaceae; genus Klebsiella; species Klebsiella sp. P1CD1. The sequence continues at coordinate 5,274,951 of NZ_CP033631.1, read as the reverse complement.
TCGCTCAGCATCAGCTCGCCATTATTGATGCGCAGGCTGGCGTGGGCGATGGCATCATCTGCCATCTTCTGGCCAGACGGGCAGCCGTCTGACGCTTCTTGCGCCGGGGGCGGCATTTCGCCAAAGGTCATTTTAAACATCAGCTCCGCGCCCAGCGTCTGCTGATAGAAGGCGATTGCCTCGGCGCAGTTGCCTGCAAAGGCAAGGTAGGGACTTAAGGACATGGTGAATACCTCAGTGACCGTAACCCGTAAAGCGTAGTCGCCGGGGACGCTGTTGAGCCAGACGGCAGCGCGAAAATGTGTAGCGGCATAGCGGCGAAATGGTCATTGAAAATAGCAGGGACTGAGGCGGAAAATAACAGGTTGCACAGGGAGCGGGTGGGGCACGATGATATCGGGAGCGGCGACGGTGGTGCAGGAAAATAATGACGCCGCCCTCCCGGAAATAAATCAGTTCTTTTTGACGAATTCCGACTTGAGCTTCATCGGACCAAAACCGTCAATTTTGCAGTCAATATTGTGATCGCCTTCGACCAGACGGATATTCTTCACTTTGGTGCCGATTTTCAGCATCGAAGAGCTGCCTTTTACCTTCAGATCTTTCACGACGGTAACGCTATCGCCATCGGCCAGTAAATTGCCATTGGCATCTTTAACGATCAGAACGTCGCTCTCTTCTGTCGCCTCGGCAGGGTTCCACTCATGGGCACATTCCGGGCAGATGTACATGCCGTTATCTTCATAAGTGTAAGTCGAATCGCATTTTGGGCAGTGTGGCAGTTGCATGACGTTCCTCGTGATGTCGTCGGAAAACAGGACGTTGGTCCTCTAAACAGCGGCTGATAGCCGAAAGTGTGGCTGATTATAGCGCAATCACCCACTTTTGTCGGGTGTTTTTTTAGTAAAAATTACCCATCACACTATTCGGGTGAAAGCAGAATAACCGCCAAAATTATCCGCCAGAGGATAAGGGGGAGTGAGGAAATAATTTTTGCGAGCAGCCAGTAAAATGAACTTATTTATTTTCGGACACTCTGTAATAGGGCGGTAAATTTATGTGAAGTTGATCGCAGATATAAACGCTGTTAGGGTAAAAAAGGGGAGCAGGTCAATTTCATCAGGTATCACGATCGGCCGCTCTATTTATTCACCAGTAGCCAGAGCAGGCGTCAACAGGTTCGGTTGTACATTCTGTCAGCAGACAGTGCAGGCAAACCTGCTACGCTTGAAATGAGGAGCACAGCAATTCACCGCTCCTGACGCACGATACGAATGGCCTTGTCATTCGGCGATGATGCGTGTACTCAAGGCGGAGTAGCAGAGGAAAAATATGCTTAAAAGGAAAAAAATAAAGCCCATCACCCTTAAGGATGTGACCATCATCGATGATGGTAAACTGAAAAAGGCGATCACCGCGGCCTCCCTGGGTAACGCGATGGAGTGGTTCGATTTCGGCGTCTATGGCTTTGTGGCCTACGCCTTAGGTAAAGTCTTCTTCCCCGATGCCAACCCAAGCGTGCAGATGATTGCCGCACTGGGTACCTTCTCCGTTCCATTTTTAATTCGTCCGTTAGGCGGCCTGTTTTTCGGGATGTTGGGCGATAAATATGGTCGGCAGAAAATCCTCGCAATAACCATCGTGATCATGTCGATAAGTACTTTCTGTATCGGCCTGATTCCGTCGTATGCCACGATAGGCATCTGGGCGCCGATCCTGCTGCTGCTGTGTAAAATGGCGCAAGGCTTCTCGGTCGGCGGTGAATATACCGGGGCATCGATCTTCGTCGCGGAATATTCTCCTGACCGTAAACGCGGCTTTATGGGCAGCTGGCTGGACTTTGGCTCCATCGCCGGGTTTGTGATGGGGGCCGGCGTGGTGGTTCTCATCTCCAGCGTGGTGGGGGAACAGAACTTTCTCGACTGGGGTTGGCGTATCCCGTTCTTCCTGGCGCTGCCGTTAGGCATCATCGGTCTCTATCTGCGCCATGCGCTGGAAGAGACCCCGGCGTTCCAGCAGCATGTGGACACCATGGAGCAGGGCGACCGTGAAGGACTGCAGGACGGGCCGAAGGTCTCTTTTAAAGAGATTGCCACCAAGCACTGGCGTAGCCTGCTGACCTGTATTGGTCTGGTGATTTCCACCAACGTGACCTATTACATGCTGCTGACCTATATGCCGAGCTACCTGTCGCATAACCTGCACTACTCGGAAGATCATGGGGTGCTGATCATCATCGCCATCATGGTCGGGATGCTGTTTGTGCAGCCGGTTATCGGTATGCTCAGCGACCGCTTTGGCCGTCGTCCGTTCATCCTGATTGGTAGCGTGGCGCTGTTTGCCCTGGCGATCCCGGCCTTCATTATGATTAACAGCAACGTGATTGGCCTGATTTTCGCTGGTCTGCTGCTGCTGGCGGTCGTGCTGAACTGCTTTATCGGGGTGATGGCCTCCTCGTTGCCGGCGATGTTCCCGACGCACATCCGCTTCAGCGCCCTGGCCAGCGCCTTTAACATCTCGGTGCTGGTTGCTGGTCTGACGCCAACCCTGGCAGCGTGGCTGGTGGAAACCACTCAGAACCTGATGATGCCGGCGTACTACCTGATGGTCATCGCGGTGGTGGGGATGGCGACGGGTCTGTCGATGAAAGAGACGGCTAACCGCCCGCTGAAAGGGGCGACCCCGGCGGCGTCGGATATCCAGGAAGCGAAAGAAATCCTTGGCGAGCACTACGATAACATCGAACAAAAAATCGAAGATATCGATCAGGAGATCGCCGATCTGCAGGCAAAACGGTCGCGTCTGGTGCAGCAGCATCCGCGTATCAACGACTAACCGTTTTCACTGTTAATCATGCCGCCTGGGGAGACCCCGGCGGCATTTTTTATGCCTCCGGCAAGGCCAGCCCGTGACGTCGCTGCTGGCTAAGTTTACGGTACTGCTGCGGCGGCATGCCCACGTAGCGGGTAAAGGTGCTGTAGAAGCGGCTGCTTGAGCGAAAACCGGCGGTAAGGGCAATATCCAGGATGGTCTTGTCGGTATCGCTCAGCAGCGCCCGCACATGGTTGATCCGCATGGCGGTAATATACTGCTTCATGGTCTGCTGCATCACCCGCTGAAAGACCCCCATCGCGTAGTTCGGGTTAAGCTTCACGTGCTCGGCAACGGCATTGACGGTCAGCGCCTGGTCATAGTGGGCGGCGATAAACTCCAGCATCTGGCTGACATAAAACTGCGCGTGGCGCGAGACGCTATTCTTGTGGGTGCGCGAGGTTTTGTTGACCAGAATCGGCTGCCAGCCGGAGAGGCTCAGCCGCTTGAGCATCAGGGCGATTTCATCGATCGCCAGCTGGCGAATCTGTTCATTGTCGTGGTTCAGCTCCTGCTGCCAGCGGCGCACTTCAAAGGCGCTTAACTGCTGCGCGGCGAGGGACTTAATTACCATTCCATGGGTGACGTGGTTGATAAGCTCCCTGTCCAACGGCCACGACAGAAACAGATGCATCGGCAGGTTGAATATCGCCATCTGCTGGCAATCGCCGGGGCGGGTCAGCTGATGCGGCGTACAGGCCCAGAACAGGGTGATATAGCCTTTCTCAATGCGCACCACTTCGTTATTAATCAAATACTCCACGTCGCCATCGAACGGCACGTTGACCTCCACCTGGCCGTGCCAGTGGCTGGTGGGCATGGCGTGCGGCGGGCGCAGTTCGATATCCATACGCTGATACTCGGAGTAGAGCGCCAGCGGGCTGCGGCTCTGCTTTTCGTCGCTGCTGCACATAAAGGGATCGGGGGGCAGGGAAGTAAAGCGGTGTTCCATGATTAACCTATTCCTGGATTGTCAGAGTGGCTGCATTTTTCGCCAGAACTGACTACAGCTTAGCGGAATAACCGGCCCGTTTTCTCTCCTTTTAAGTCGATCTATTGCCAAAAACTCAGATTTTGTGGCGCTTAATGGCCGATCTGAGTTTACGGGAATGCTCCGGCGGGAACAGGGCAGCGTAACGCTGAACGACGTGCCACTCTGCAAGTGTTCAATGACCTGATGGAGAGTGCGTGATGACCGCCCCAAAAATTACTTTTATCGGCGCCGGTTCGACGGTGTTCGTCAAAAATATTCTCGGTGATGTTTTCCAGCGCCCGGCGCTGAAATCGGCGCATATCGCGCTGATGGATATCGATGAAACCCGGCTGGAAGAGTCGCATATCGTGGTGCGCAAGCTGATGGATTCGGTGGGCGCGAACGGCGAAATCAGCTGCCATCGCGATCGTAAAACCGCCCTGCAGGGTGCCGATTTCGTTGTGGTCGCTTTCCAGATTGGCGGCTATGAGCCCTGTACGGTCACCGATTTTACCGTCTGCAAGCGCCACGGCCTGGAGCAGACCATTGCCGATACGCTGGGGCCGGGAGGCATTATGCGCGCGCTGCGCACCATCCCGCACCTGTGGGCTATCTGCGACGATATGACCGAGGTCTGCCCGGACGCCACCCTGCTTAACTACGTCAACCCGATGGCGATGAATACCTGGGCCATGTACGCCCGCTATCCGCATATCAAGCAGGTTGGCCTCTGCCATTCGGTACAGGGGACGGCGGAAGAGCTGGCGCGCGACCTCGATCTCGATCCGGCGGATTTACGCTACCGCTGCGCGGGAATCAACCATATGGCGTTCTATCTGTCGCTGGAGAAAAAGCTCGCGGATGGCAGCTACGTCAGTCTCTATCCCGACCTGCTGCAGGCCTACGCCGAGGGCCGGGCGCCGAAGCCTAACCTGCACGGCAACCCGCGTTGCGAAAACATCGTCCGCTACGAAATGTTCAAAAAGCTGGGCTACTTTGTCACCGAATCGTCGGAGCATTTCGCGGAATATACGCCATGGTTTATCAAGCCGGGCCGCGATGACCTTATTGCTCGCTATAAAGTGCCGCTGGATGAATACCCTAAACGCTGCGTCGAGCAGCTGGCCAACTGGCATCAGGAGCTGGAGAGCTATCAGCGCGGCGAGCGCATAGAGGTGAAACCATCCCGCGAGTATGCCAGCACCATCATGAACGCCATCTGGACCGGCGAGCCAAGCGTGGTGTACGGCAATGTGCGCAACGATAATCTCATCGACAACCTGCCGCAGGGTTGCTGCGTGGAAGTGGCTTGCCTGGTGGACGCCAACGGTATTCAGCCGACCAAAGTGGGCGCGCTGCCGGCGCATCTGGCGGCGCTGATGCAGACCAACATCAACGTACAAACGCTGCTGACGCAGGCGATCCTCAACGAAGACCGGGATTACGTCTATTACGCCACGATGATGGATCCGCACACCGCCGCGGTGCTGGGGATCGAAGAGATCTACGCGCTGGTGGACGATCTGATCGCCAGCCACGGCGACTGGCTGCCGGCCTGGCTGCACCGTTAATCCTCTCATGCCGCCGGGGGCAACGAACCCGGCGGTGCCTGTCACGCTCTATCAAACGCTGAAGGAGGCGCTGGCGACAGCGACCTGTACCCTATGAGTATTTCAATGACAACAAAGCTCAGCTACGGATTTGGTGCCTTTGGTAAAGATTTCGCTATCGGTATCGTCTACATGTATCTGATGTATTACTACACCGATATTGTTGGCCTGTCGGTTGGGGTAGTCGGCACCTTGTTCCTGGTGGCAAGGATCCTCGATGCGATAGCCGATCCGATCATGGGATGGATCGTCAACTGCACGCGATCGCGATGGGGGAAGTTCAAACCGTGGATCCTGATCGGCACGATAACCAACTCGGTGGTGCTGTATATGCTGTTCAGCGCCCATCACTTCAGCGGCGGGGCCCTACTGGCGTGGGTGTGGCTGACCTATCTGCTGTGGGGCTTCACCTATACCATCATGGATGTGCCGTTCTGGTCGCTGGTGCCGACCATTACCCTCGATAAACGTGAACGTGAACAACTGGTGCCTTACCCGCGCTTTTTCGCCAGCCTTGCTGGGTTTGTGACGGCCGGCGTCACGCTGCCGTTTGTCAGCGCCGTGGGCGGCGCCGACCGCGGTTTCGGTTTCCAGATGTTTACCCTGGTGCTGATTGCCTTCTTTGTGATTTCCACCCTGGTCACCCTGCGTAACGTGCATGAGGTTTACTCCTCGGATAGCGGCGTGAGCGAGGATTCCAGCCATCTTTCACTGCGCCAGATGGTGGCGCTCATCTATAAAAACGATCAGCTGGCCTGCCTGTTAGGCATGGCGCTGGCCTATAACACGGCGGCGAACATTATCGCTGGCTTTGCCATTTATTACTTTACCTACGTGATTGGCAGCGCGGAGATGTTCCCGTACTACATGTCCTACGCGGGGGCGGCGAATTTGCTGACGCTGATCCTGTTCCCACGACTGGTGAAAGGGCTGTCGCGGCGCATTCTGTGGGCGGGTGCTTCGATCATGCCCGTGCTGGGCTGCGGCGTGCTGTTGCTGATGGCGCTGAGCGGCGTTTACAACATCGCGCTGATTTCGCTGGCCGGGGTGCTGTTGAATATCGGCACCGCGCTGTTCTGGGTGCTGCAGGTTATTATGGTGGCCGATACCGTCGACTACGGCGAATATACGATGAATATCCGCTGCGAAAGCATCGCCTACTCGGTACAGACGCTGGTGGTGAAAGCGGGCTCGGCGTTTGCGGCCTGGTTTATTGCCATCGTGCTCGGTATCATCGGCTACGTGCCGAATGTTGTGCAGTCATCTCACACGCTGCTGGGGATGCAGGCGATTATGATTGCGCTGCCGACGCTCTTTTTCGCCCTGACGCTGTTTCTCTATTTCCGTTATTACAAACTGAATGGCGATATGTTGCGCCGTATTCAGATTCACCTGCTGGATAAATATCGCCGGGTACCGGAAAATGTCGTCGAGCCGGAACGGCCGATTGTGGTACCCAACCAGGTGTAAAAAGCGTGCGAAAACCGCTGAGGAAAGAGGGGAGGGATGCTCTCTTTTTGTACAAGAACAGTGTCTGAAACAGACAGAAAGAGAGAAACTGTATTTCTCTATTTTGTCTCAGTTATTTCTCTTTCAGGGCGCATTGAATTGTTCGTTTCTCCATTTTTTCTCAAATAAAACTCGGAATTGTCTCTTTTTCGTGCACTTGCGCGGCTTTTTAACTCTTGCTACTCTTTTGGGGTCTTACATTTTTCTCTTATTTGTCTCAGTGATGGAGCAATGCGATGCGCATTTTTATCGATGATGGTTCAACCAATATCAAAATGCTGTGGGAGCAAGATGGCGAAACTTTCACCCATATCAGCCCCAACAGTTTCAAACGCGGCTGGTCTGCCACCTTCGGTTCCGGGAAGCCTTTTAACTACACCGTGGATGATGAAAAGTACTCATTCGACCTGATCACTCCCGATGCGCTCCCCACCAATAACATTGACTGGCAATATAGCCCGTTGAACTCCATCGCTGTCCATCACGCGCTGCTGACCAGCGGTCTTGAGCCGCAGGATGTCGAGATTGTGGTCACCCTGCCGCTGACCGAATTTTACGACGAAGATGCGCAATATCGCCTCGACAATATTGAGCGCAAGAAAAAGAGCCTGCTGCGCGACGTTAAACTGAACAAAGGCGTGGTGTTCAATATCACGAAAGTTACCGTGCGTCCGGAATCCATTCCGGCGGGGATCAGCCTGTGCGATGAACTGAAACCGTCGCATTCGGTGCTGATTATCGACCTTGGCGGCACCACGCTGGATATTTCAATGGTCGCCGGGCAGATGACCTCGGTTTCGCGCATTTACGGCGATCCGAAGCTGGGTGTATCGCTGGTGACCGATGCCGTTAAGCTGGCGCTGGCCCGGGCGAATACCGACACTTCCAGCTATAACGTTGACCAGATAATCATCAACCGCCACGACGAAGAATACCTGACCGACAACATCAACGATCCGGATGCGGTTTCTGAGGTGAAGAAGGTGATCAATAACAGCATTGAACGTCTGACCACCCGCGTCCTGACGGCGATTGATAGCTTTAAAGGCTATTCGCACGCCATCGTGATTGGCGGCGGCGCGCCGCTGGTGGCCGATGCGATTCGTGAACGTATGGGGCTGCGCGAGGACCGTTTCGTGGTGGCTGAAGAGCCGCAGTTTGCCCTGGTGCGTGGTCTGAAAATTATTGGCTAAGGAGCGTCTATGACTCTGGATCGCAGAAAAGTGCTGATTTACCTGCGCCCGGATATCAGCGCCAGCGAGCGCTTCGCGGACGCAAAAATTGAGGCCCACCACCGTGGCGACCGCGGCGATATGTCGCGTACGGCGCTGCTGGCGGGGCTGGCGTTAGGGGAAGTTGATAGCCGCTTGCCGTCGATGCTGGCGGCGCTGCTGGCGGAAGATACTAAACCGGAAACGCTGCGTAAGATGCTGGCTTCGTTCCTTGAGATCCAGCCGGCCTCTTCCGCCCCGGCATCCGCGCCAGCGGCGGCTCCAGCTAAGGCGCCGGAGCCGCCCGCGCCGGTCAGCGAGAGCGTCTCCGCGCGTAATCTCGCCGGTTCGTTACCGGATTAAGCGCTATTCCCGGTTTGCGCTATCCGGGAAACTCCCCGGCTTGCGCTGCGCTTAGCCGGGCTACTGTTTGCACTGTCCGGTAGCCCGGGTAAGGCGGAACGCCGCGACCCGGGAAATTCCCCGGCTTGCGCTGTGCTTAGTTTGTCGGCTGGATAAGGCGTAGCCGCCATCCGGCACGAAGGCGGAACGCTGCCACCCGGGATGTCGCCCCTATCCGTGGGCGAGGAAGCGGGCCAGGCGCTGCTGCAGCAGGCGATTTTCGCGGGTCAGCCGCGCGTTCTCATCCAGCAGGGTCAGCGCCACCGCGATCCCCGGCCAGTCCAGCTCCAGCTCGTTACGCAGGCGCACCGCGCGATGGACAATCGTCACCGCGCTGTCGTCGAATAGCCAGGTTTCCGCCTGCGGCTGGTGCGGTTCAATCATCCCCAAGCCGACGATCTCCGTCAGCTCCTCTTCCGATACCCCGGTACGCAGGCACAATTCGGTAATGGTAAACGTCACTGTTACTGTAGCCATCAGGCTTTCCCCCATGTCTTACGCGGATCGAAGCTGGCTTCGGCGGCGGCCAATTGTTGCCAGAGCTCACGCGCTTTTTCATCTGGTTTTGGCGGCATGACAACTTTGATGACGGCGAACAAATCGCCAGTGTGGGTTTTGCTCACCAGCCCTTTGCCCTTGATACGCAGTCGCTGCCCTGCCTGACTGCCCGGCGGCACCGTCAGCAGAATGCTCTCTTTCAGGGTGGGCACCGTGACTTTCGCACCCAGCGCGGCCTCCCATGGCGCCAGCGGCAGGACGATCTCCAGGTTATGGCCGACAATATCGAATAGCGGATGCGGAGCGATGTGGATAACCAGCCACAGATCGCCGTTCGGGCCGCCGTTTTCGCCCGGCGTTCCCTGGCCTTTCAGACGGATACGCTGACCATCGACTACCCCGGCGGGGATCTTCACATTCAGCATTTTCGGCGTTTCACTTTCGATCATGCCAAACACGTTGTACACCGGCAGGTTATAGCTGATGGTGCGGGTCTGCTCGGCCAGCGTCTCTTCAAGGAACACCGCCACTTCGATCTCCAGATCGTGGCCGCGTGCGGCATGCTGACGGCGACGCTGATGCGCCTGCTGGCCAAACATGGAGGAGAATATGTCGTCGAAATCTTGCTGGCTGTAGCTCTGCTCGTGTGTCTGCTGCTGGCGACCGAAGCCGGGATCGTTGCGATGCTGCCAGAGCTGATCGTATTCGGCGCGCCGCTGCTCATCTTTCAGGACTTCCCAGGCTTCGGCGAGATCCTTGAATTTGGCTTCGGCATCGCTTTCTTTACTGACGTCGGGGTGATATTTGCGCGCCAGGCGGCGGTAGGCGGTCTTGATAGTTTTCAGATCGTCGGTTGGTTGCACCCCGAGAATGGCATAATAATCCTTCAATTCCATGATTTTATCTCATCTATGCTCAGTGCGGTGGTTACATATTCCCTGGAACAGGCGTCAGTATAAAGCGTAGGGCAAATGCGCCCTGAAGGGGAAGAAAAGTGGCGGAAACTTGACGCCGTCGGGGTCGGCGGCGTCGTGGGCGAGGCTACTCTTTCGCCTGCGGCCGTGGGCGGCGGCGCCATCCTTCAAACAGCACCAGCAGCGCGCCGACGGCGCCAGCCACGCGCGCGGTGCCGTCCCCGGCGGCGGGAAACAGTTGCTGAATGGTGGGATCGCTGACCAGCATTGAGCCGGCAATCCAGCCGATGAGCATTCCGCCCAACAGCACCACGGCGGGAAAGCGGGTGAGCAGGACCAGGACCAGTTTACTGCCCGCGACGATAATCGGAATGCTGATCGCCACGCCGAGGGCGACCAGCGCAATGTGCCCTTTCCCCGCCGCAGCGACCGCCAACACATTATCCAGCGACATGATCACATCGGCGACGGTGATGGTGATCGCGGTGCGCCACAGGCTCGCGGAGCTGCCGACCTCGCTCTCTTCTTCCTCATTACTCACCAGCTTCATACCAATCCACAGCAGGAGCAACGCGCCGACTATTTTCAGCCACGGCAGCGACAGGAGATACAGGGCGAGCGCCAGCAGCAGCACGCGCGCCAGGATCGCCCCCACGGTACCGATGATGATCGCTTTGGTGCGCTTTTGTGGCGGCAGTTTGCGGCAAGCCATGGCTATCACCACGGCGTTATCGCCGCCCAGCAGTAAATCGATGGCGACAATCTGCAGCATAATCACCGCCATGTCCCATTGTTGGAGTAACGCATTCATTTCGAGAGAAACCACCTGAAAAAAGAGCAAGAAAAACCGCTGCGCAGGGTACTCCGCCTGGGGCGCATTGACCACTGACGCAGACCCACGCCGTCGCGCGGGAAAAGCGTGCCTGAAAAATAAAGTTACGAATCAACGCGCCGTTGGGCAAGGCTTCGGCGAAAAAGGGTGATATTTTGTCACCCAGGCTCACCTGCCGTTCACTTATCGCAAGGATCCCCACTATGTCTGGCCACAAGAAATACCTCTCTGTCGCCCTGCTGAGCGCTGTCTTACTGCCGGCGATGGCCTCTGCCGCTGACTCGCCGGCGACTTTCACCCCGGAACAGGAGGCGAAAATCGGCAAAATCGCCGCCGACTACCTGGTCGCCCACCCGGAAGTCCTCCTGCAGGCGAGCCAGAAATTGCAGCAAATACAGGCTGAACAGCAGGCCAGCGCGGCCACTCAGGCAGTGCTGAAAAACGCGGATGTATTGACCCAGGATAAAAATACCCCGACCTACGGCCCGGCCAACGGCAAAGTCACGGTGATCGAATTCTTCGACTACCAGTGCGTGTACTGCAGCCGTCTGGCGCCGGTGATGGAGCAGGTGATTAAAGCGCACCCGCAGACCCGTTTCGCCTTTAAAGAGTGGCCGATTTTCGGCGGCCGCTGGGAAAGCTCGCTGGAGGCGGCAAAAACCGGCCTGCAGATCTATCAGCAGAAAGGGGCGGATGCCTATCTGGCCTACCATAACGGGATTTACGCTACCGGCCATAACGAAGGTAAGCTGACGACGGCGGATATCCAGCAGCAGGCGAAGAAAGCCGGCTTTGATGCGAAGAAGGTCACCGACGTCGAACCGGTGCTGCAGAGCATTAACGATCTGGCGCAGGAGATTGGTCTGAGCGGCACGCCGGGCGTGATCGTGATGCCGACCACCGGCGCCACGGAAGCCAGCATCACCGTCTTCCCGGGGTTGGCGGATCAGGCCTCGCTGGAAGCCGCCATCAAAAAAGCCGGCGGCTGATCCACGGCGTCGTAACCCATACAGGCCGCCGACGGCGGCCTTGCTCTCATGCGCGATCGCTCTCTTCCTGCGGCGGCGGTAACGCGTGGCTTTTTAAATCAATAATCTGCCCGATTTGATCGTGGTAAACGGTGAGCAAATTATAGCGGCTCATCTCCGAGATAATCTGCGGCGCAACGTTAAAGCTGCTCGCCAGCTCATCATGTCGCAGGGTGAGCACCGCGGTATGATGCCGGGTGCGAGCGCGGCGCCGGTTGTAATGATACCAGAGGATCAACAGCCAGCCGTTCAGTGCGGCAATCAGCAGATACACCAGCGCCGTATTCAGTGAAGCCATCAGCGACTCCCAGCGCGGAGAGGGCGGCGCGATGAACTGCATCAGCAAATTGGTGTACAGAAAGAACAGAAAACCGAGCCAGGCCAGCAGCGTTAAACCGGCGTCGACCAGCCGGGGCAGCACACGGTGTTCGGTTAAGATGAGCGTATTTTCATTCATCACAGGCTTCCTTTTCCCCGGTCCGGACTCACCCAGCGCGCGCGGGAACGTTGACGTTTCACCATCACTTTCGGAAAAGCGACCAGCGTGGTCAGCAGGCCGATCATCCAGTAGACCATCGGGAACCAGATCACCCAGAACAGTGATTTGGCGACTTTTTTCTCGTAGCGTCGCTCGATATACAGACTGGCGACGAACTGCAGCAGGCACATCACGCCAAGCAGCATGCCGGTGAACTCCGGCGGAAACAGGCTGTGCACCGCCAGATTGTCAGGCAGCGGCATCAGGCGGCTGAGGATAAACAGCAGAATGGTAACCGCGTAGGCAAAGGCCCACAGCGTGGAGCAGGCATACTCCAGAAACAGCGGCCACATCCGATGATGCTCCCAGTGAAACAGGCGACGGAGGTTGACCAGAAAAACCTCCGCGCCGCCCTGCGCCCAGCGCAGACGCTGCTTCCATAACCCTTTGAGGGTCTCCGGCATCAGGATCCAGCACAGCGCCCGCGGCTCGAAAAAGATGTCCCAGTGGCGGAGCTGAAGCTTCCAGCTGATATCAATATCTTCGGTGATCATATCCGGGCTCCAGTAGCCGACGTCCGCCAGCGCCTGGCGCCGGAAGGCGGCAATCACACCGGAGACGGTAAAGACCCGGCCATAGATCCGCTGCGTCCGCTTGATAAGCCCAATGATCGACGAAAACTCACCCACCTGAATGCGGCCGATCAGCGTGGATCGGGTGCGGATCCGCGGATTGCCGGTGACCGCCCCGACGTGCGGATAGTGGATCAACGGCGCGACCAGCCAGGCCGCGGTATCCCGGTCCAGCAGGGCGTCGCCATCGATGCAGACCAGCAGATCGCCGCGGGCGGCGGCGGCGCCTGCTTTGAGCGCTACCGCTTTTCCCTGATTGGCGGCAAGGTGGATCACCCGCAGCCTCGGCTCCTCCTGCGCCAGCTGCTGGAGCACCTGGGCGGTGTTGTCCGAAGAGCCGTCGTTAATGGCGATCACTTCGAGATTGGCGTAACGCTGGGCCAGCGCCGCGCTGATGGTTTCCCGAGCGTTTTTCTCCTCGTTAAAACAAGGGATCAGGATCGAAATCAGCGGATTGCCCGGCAGCGTCGGCGGCGGGGTATCCTCCCCCCACGGCCAGTGGCGTTCCAGCTGAAACCAGAAATAAAGGCCCCCGGTGATCCACAGCACTGACATAAACAGCGGCCAGAAAAAGACAAAGTCGAGGATAAGCTCGCCGGTAAATACCGCTGCGACACCTAACGGCAGCCCGAATACGAGGCATAAAATACACAATGCGATGATGCGATCAGTCATGGTCAGGGTACCACCAGGAAGAAAATTGCGGCCTGATACGGGAGATATCAGGCTGGTTGTTAATAAAATCGTCAGGGTAGTAGCCGTAGTTTTTGACGCCGTTCAGCCGCAGCAAACGCATCCAGTCCGCCAGCTGCTGGTCGGGAATGGCGTTTTGCTGGCGTCGGTTCCAGTCTCGGGCCTGCAGTTCAAAGATGGTTTTCTTCAGCGCGCCCGGGTGGCTGGCGACGGCCTGGACCAGCCGCGTCAGCCAGGCCTGGCTGGCGTCAATCGGTACGGACTCCATCAGCGGCATCGCCATGGGTACCGTCCAGTCATAGGCGGCAAGGAAGTCATCCAGATTCTGCGCGAACCAGGCTTCGCTCTGCGGCTCCAGGATCGGCAGGGCGAAGAGATTACGCGCCGTTTTCACCTGCGGGCCGCGGATGGCCTGCACCGCCTGGCGTAGATCCAGAGTGAAGCGGGTCAGGGTTTGGCTTTTGAAACGCATCCATGCCTGGCGCTCTTGCGGACGTTGGGGCACCGGGCCGGCATCGTGCCCCAGACCCGTCTGCCGCCAGGCGGCGACCGCCTCCGGGCTCACGTCTTCAAAATCGGTCAGCACGGCGTCATCGTGAAACAGAATCCCGCTGAAGCTGGCGTGCCGGGCCAGATCTTCGTAGATGTCGGTGATCTGCTGGCGAACCCGGGGATCCCAGGGCGACAGGCGAACGTACGGCTGGCGGGCAAGTAACGCCTTCCCGGTTTGCGGATCCCAGCGCTGAACGCGCGGCAGATCGGACGAGAGATCGAAGGCCAGCACCGGCATCCAGGCATAGACCTTCACCCCGCCGCGGGTCTGCAACTGCCAGGAGACGAAGTTAAACAGGTCGGCGCGCATCGGCAGCCAGCGGTTGGGGAAATAGAGCGACTTGACCGTGCCGTCGCCCTGCGGGTCGGAAAAGGCCTGCAGAAAGACATGGCTGATTTTCATGTCATAGACGCGCTGCACCAGCTTATCGATATTTTTCGCCTGCTGGACGGGATTGGGGTCATAGACATAGTCCAGATCCACATGCATCACCCGAACAGGATCGGCTTCCTGAATCTGGGTTACGGCGTTGGCAAAGGCCTTGATCGACGGGTTACCGGCGATCAGCATGCGCGGAATATTGTCCAGATCTTTCACATTGCCCAGGCCGTCGTTCAGCGTAAACGCCAGCTGATACCCCTGCTGTTTGGCGATAGCCAGGGTGCTGCCGCTGGCGGCGCCATAGGGCCACACCCAGGCGCGCGGCGCTTTCCCGGCGACCTCGTGGATTTTCGCCGTCACTTTCTGCACGTCATCGGCCATGCGCCGGGTAAACTGCGCGTCGCTTTCATAGCGGCCGGTGGTTTTATCCCAGCCGCGGTTGGCGGCGGCGGGCTCGCGGCTGCCCTGCGGATTGGCCGGCAGACCGTAGTGCGAGGCCCAGGTGTGCGCGCCGATCTCCACCAGCGGCGAGCGGCTGAGCTCGCGCACCATCTCCCAGGTAGCGAAGCGCTCGCGCGGCGTCATCAGGCCGCCAAAATTAACGGGCTGGTCAGCGGGAGTGTCCACCCAGCTGCCCACCGGCGCCCACAGCGCCGGAACATTCCAGGCTTTAAGTAGCGGCCAGACGCGGGTGTAAAAGCTGCTATAGCCATCGTCGAAGCTGAGAAGAAAAGCCTTAGGTGGCAGTGGCTTAAGTCCTTGGTTCGCATCCAGAATGTCCTGAACGCTCACCGCATGGTAGCCGTGATCCAGCAGCCAGGCGATCTGCTCGTTGAGCGCACTGGTGCGCACTGAAAGATAACGCTGGTCGGCGGCATCGTCTTCCACGTCATGGTAGGCCAGCACCAGAAAGCGATCCGCCGGCCAGGGTTGATTGGCCTCCGGTTGGGGGCGCTGCTGCGGGGCGAGGAAGGGGACTTCCTCAGCACGCACGCTGAAGATAAGGCACAGCCAGACGAGAAGCATCAGGCCGTTGCGCAGGGTCGTGTTCAGCATGGTCATCCTTAAAACCGTATATTTGCATCAAGAGTGATGGCGAGGTTGTTTTCGCGTTTACCGTCGTAGGGGCGTTTGTCCCAGTTCAGCATCACCCCGGTGTCGACGACGTTGTTCCAGCGCAGGCGCTGCCCATAGCTCAGCACCGTGATCGCCCCGGCGGCGTGATTTTTTTGCCAGTAGCTGCCGCCGCCGGCGAGCAGCTGCTGGCTCCAGACGGTGTCATAGCGCTGGTAAAGCGTGTGATCGACGGCCAGCGCCGCGGTGGCGGCGAGGTCCCGTGCCGGACTGTAGTAGGCGGTGTCGGTGCGGCTATTGGCGCTGGCCGACAGACCGGGCTGCAGATCCAGCGTTAACCACGGCGTCTGCCAGAGGCGCTCTTTACCGGCGAGGGTGTACTCCTGGCGGCGGTTGCGATCGGTAAACCGGCTGGCGGCCATGCTGACGCGGTATTCCCGGCGTTCGTTTTGATACCAGCGCAGCCAGCCTTCGCCGCGGTTGGCGCTGACGCCGTTGCGTAACGCGCGCAGCGGAGTCTGCTGCGAAATCCGCTCCAGTTCGCCGCCCAGCTGCCAGCGATCGCTGACGTCGTGGGCGGCGGAAAGGCGGACGCCGGGCTTGTTCTCGCCGTGAAAATTGACGCTGGAGAGTTCAAGCTCGCCCCAGTAGTCGCGCGGGCGCCATTCAACGCCGGCGAACAGCTGGCGACGGCTGCCTTTCCCCTCTTCAAAATTGCCTTCAGCGAAGCGGTGCCCGCCGAACAACCGCCAGCTGTCGGCTAGCGGCGGGCTGTAGATCGCCGTCTCAAAACTGAGGTCGTGGGTGCCGCTCACCGGGTTGTCGGAGTGCAGCCCTTTGCCAACGCTCAGGCGAAGTTCGGAAAGATGATGGACCTCGCGCGCTCTGGCCAGGCGCTGGGTATTCAGATCCCGTGGCGAGCGGGCGACGATGTCGTCAGTCAGCAGATCCATTTGCCGCCACTCCTGCAGATCGAGGGCGACCCAGGCCTGCTGGCGCTCCAGCTGCAGGCTGGCGGGTTCCAGAGATTCCGCTGCTTTTAGCTGGCTTTCGGCGGCTCGCGGTAGCCCTCTGTCCTGCAGAAGGGCGGCATAATCTATCTGCAGGCCCTGATTGCCGGGGGCCGTTGCCGCCAGGCGCTGCATCCGGGCTTCGGCCTGCGGCAGGGCGTTGGTGGCCGCTAAATAGTGCACGTTAAGCGACTGTGCGGTGAGCCAGTCGTCATTCGGCTGCGGCGTCGGCGAACCGTAGAGACGACGGATGTAGGGTGCATTCCGGGTGAGGCGGGCGACATACTGTTGCGCCGCCGGGTACTGACCGGTGTCCAGCAGGGCGTAGAAAAGCTCGTGTTCCTCATTCTGTTGGCTTGTCAGCCACGAGGGATGCTGGTGAATAAGCGTCAGCGCAGGCTCAATTTGCTTAAGGGCGATATAAGAGGAGATGACCCAGCCGATGGCCCAGTCGGGAACGGTCTGCTGCTGCGCGATGAGATTTTGGTATTCACGGATGACCTGCGCGTAATCTGCATTGGCGTACAGCGCACCCAGACGATCAACGCGCGCCCGGATGATGTCGGGCGCAGCCTGTGGGTCGGGGTGCCAGGCGGCAATCATCGCGTCATACTGCGTGAGCGCCGTGCGGGCCAGCGCGTAACGCGCGTTTTCTTCGCGGGAAGGGGTATCGGCAAGGCGCACCAGTTCGGCGGCGGCGTTCAACTGCAGATTGCGCTTTTCCGCAGGCGTCAGTTCGACGCTATTCGCCAGGCCGAGAGCAGGGGAATCGATCCGGTTGCGGGTCAGGGTCGCCATCAGGCTGGCCAGCGCGGCTTTGTTTTGCGGCTCACGATCGAGGATCTGCGTGTCCACCAACAGCTGGTCCCAGCTTTTGCCAAGCCGCAGGTAGACATAAGAGAGGGTCTGCAGGTGCGCAACGCTCGCCTGCTCCGCTACCAGGCGACGCGCTTCGCTGAGCGCCTCGCCGTCCTTGCGGGCATCGGCCAGCGTTTTGATATAGCCGATACGATAATCGTCACTGTCAGGGGCCTGGCTGAGAGCCTGCTGCCAGAGGGTGAGCGAGGCTTGCCACTGTTTCTGGTTACGCAGGGCCTGTGCCGCCGCGGCGGTACCGCGTGCGGGAAGCGGCATATAAACCTGATAGCGTCGCCAGACTTTCACCACTTCATCGTCCTGGCCGGCCCAGAGAGCTACCTGCAGCCAGTCCGCCACCTGAGAAGGGGTTAAGGCATGCCGCAGCTGGTACTGCTGAAGATAAGAGAGAAAGGGGGCGTACTGGCCTTGACGCGCTTGCAGGATCTGCTGGTCATAGAGCGAATCTGCTCCCTGAACCAGCGCCGGGAAGAGCAAAAGCAAGCCGATTGACAGCGAGAGTTTCGTGTTGCGATTAAACAATAACGTATTTGAATAAGGTGATCTTTCCATTTCTATTTGCCATATGTTCATCAAGAATCCATTGCACAACACGACCGTCCTTTGACGGTGAGTTAAAGGATGAGGATGGTCCCATTTAGCTGACTGGCACTGCGGGTGAATGACTTATTGCAAACTAATAAACATATCTCCTGTTGATAATTGAATGGATAATTTATACCCGATACGGCAGCGGATAAATATGGATAAATGATGAGCTGCGTTTTAAGATAATTCTGTAAAATCGACTTAATTCGAGCGGCGTTGTTGAAGTTGGTTTCTTTAACTTACTGAAATAAATAAAAAAGAGAGAGGGTTGGAATTTTGTTTCAAAATTGATGTGCTGCTTATATTGTGAAGAGGTTGGTGGTTTTTACTGGATATTTAAGATGATTTCTGACAAAAATTCTTAATGCCAAAAAAAGCATCTTTTCTGTGGATTTTTTTTATTTATAATTAATCCGTTTATTTTCCATCAGAACGCAAGGAGGGTTTTCACAGCCAGAGTCAGATGCCGCGCTAATGAAAAATCACAGGTCTCGTTATTTTTACCGCCATGCGAAGCGTCCAAAGGGGGAAGGAAAACGTCTGGTTGACGAGAATTTGTTGATTAAATGTTAAAGGGACGATTTGTGGCAACTTCAATGATATTGGTTACTCAGGATTACTATCTTTTTCAAGGGGTTAAGAATTTCTTTCCTGATATCATTCAGTTAGATTCTAGCGGAAAAACGATTTTAGATAATGAGGTTGATGAGGTCTCTCTGCTGGTTGATAGCCGTTCGCCGCTTTGTCATTACGATTACCTGGTGATGGAGGCGGCACAATCCAGAAAGCGAATATGTTGTATCGTCCTCGATATGCGCCATCGGGAAGAGCATTTACTGAGTCTGAAATCGTTTTTAAACATGTCATTATCACCCGCCGATATGGCGACATTATTTGGGCTTTTTCTGGAGATGAAGAGCAAGCGGCTGACCAAAGAGTGGTTTGACGATCTGCGCTTAAGTTTGTCTGAACAGTTAATGCTACGTTTGCTTGGGGCGGGTATGACCATGGAGGAGGTGGCGGTGAATCTGAATACCTCGGTAAAAAGCCTTTACCGGAAGCGCACTGCGCTTTATGAGCGACTGGGGTTAGATAATTTTAATGAAGCCTGCTTATTTATCTTCAGAAATAAACTGCTGGAGCACTCCGTTAGGTCGCCATGAGGCTTGGTTGTACAGGGAGTAGATGACATCGCAAGGTATTTGATAACGGAAATATAATAAATTAAATAGCTATTGATAGGTACAACCGTCGATACCATCCGGTATCCATGGCGGCATTCGACATATAATTCCGGAGCTCTTTGGAAGTAATTACCGCGAATGCGGTTTGCTATGCACAGCGATTATTATAATGAATATATTCCTTGCGCTGCACAGGAATAGTTTTGTCATAAATTAACTCTACCATGGTATTCCGGCCCAGGTGTCGGAATACCATGGGATATCGTGAAAGCATCAGAGGAGCGAGGTGGATGAGAATAAGGGACAGTATTGCTGAACGGTTAGAGGCGAGTGGGCTCTACCGTCGGGCGGCATCCAGATGGATTGAGGTGATGCAGCGCTGCCTGAACGATGATGACAGAGAGTGGATCCGTCACCATCGTAATCAGTGTCTGAAAAAGGCGCAACGTCCGCAAGCGCCGAAAGAGGAGTTTGCCGACCTCCACCAGGCGGCCAAAGAGACACAATATCGCATGGGTATCGCGAAGCCCTATGGCGAAGCGTTCAGGCTGCCCGGCAAAGGGAAAACGGCCGCCGAGTAATCCCTTTCTTCATGGCGTTTGCCTGACGTCTTCGTCTTATCCGGCCTACGGGTCCCCCCGCAGGCTCAAACAGCGTAGGCACGCGCAAGCACAGTGCCACCGGGCGATACACATCAGACGCCGTACCTGCGGTTGTGCCGGATGGCGGCATAAATGCCTTATCCGGCCTACGGGTCCCCCCGCAGGCTCAAACAGCGTAGGCCCGCGCAAGCGCAGCGCCGCCGGGTAGGGGATCATAGAGTGGAGTTCGATGAAGAGTCCGGATGCAGAAAAGCAAAAACCCGCCTTTTGGGCGGGTTCTTTAAATAGTGGTGCCCGGACTCGGACTAACGCCGCAGGCGTTGAACAGCGCGCTTGTCGCGCTGGCCCCGAAGGGGTGAGCCGCTGTGCGGCGAATAATCGAACGGAGTTCGATGAAGAGTCCGGATGCAGAAAAGCAAAAACCCGCCTTTTGGGCGGGTTCTTTAAATAGTGGTGCCCGGACTCGGAATCGAACCAAGGACACGGGGATTTTCAATCCCCTGCTCTACCGACTGAGCTATCCGGGCAACGGGGCGCATTAAACCGTAATCCGCCCACCCCGTCAACCAAATTTCTTAAATTACTTATCGATTGCTTATCTTTGCGGCAATTCTGCGTTCAAAGGCGCGTTTTGGCTTAACTTCACTGCATGCCGTTATCACCCTCGCGGGTTTTCCAGCCGCTGGTAATGGCGATTACGTGGCGCAACCCGGAGATAATATAATCGCCAATGACCTCTTCATCCTCGCGCGGGGAGCTCAGCGTAATTTCCGCATCCACGCCGTGGCGATAGGCGCCATGGTGGCTAAAAATAGTGCCGATATAGCACTTCCCGTTCAGCCAGACCGGAATATAGGCCACTGTCTCATAGATATAGTTGATGGCGACGCCGCTGTAGTAGTTATCCGCCTCGTCGGCGGAGGTGCCCGGTGGGATGGGGCAGATCGGCGCATCGTTGTCGCTGACGGGTTTGTCTTTCAGCAGGCTGCCCTGCATGACCTCCAGCGAACGCAGCAGATCCGCTTTATCGCTGTCGCTGAGGGGTGGGGTTAACGGCTGGTCTTTCTCCGGGGAGCGGATGCTGTTCAGCGTATAGCGATAGCGAACCGTCACCGCGGGCGTCTGGCTCGCAGTGCTGAACGGGCGCAGCAGGTAGAGATTATCTTCGCCAAACTGGCCGTTGTACCACAGGGCATACACCTGACCGTTGATTTTGACCCAGTGGTTCCATTGGTTAGCCCCGCGGCCATTGATAGAAAAGAGGGCGCCGGGCACCCCGGCATCGAAATCATCGCCGTTATCACTGTCGCTGCCGTCGACGGCGGCAAAGTCATTATCGCCGCGCCGGAGCACCCCGGTGTAGCTGAAGAGCCCGGTGCCGCCCACGTAGCTGTCGATGATCAGATCGCGTTTGCCGTCACCGTCGAGATCGATCAGGGTAAAGCTGACTTTACCGTTTTCTGAATCTGCGCTGATCGAGGAGCGCAGAAACGCCTGCCACTCGTCATCGCTGATATCCGGGGAAGGTTTGCTGGTCGAAACCAGGGTGTCATCGGCGTAGGTGAGCGTGAAGTCGGTAATATGGCCGGTTAACGGAAACTGCTCGGCGACCTTATTCAGCGACAATTCTGGATCGCTTTTTTGCGCTTTTAACACTGCGTTATACAGCGTGCGCAGGGCGAGGTTATCCGCCTCTTTCTGCTGCCTGGGGATCACCTGGCTGACAAAGGTCGGCAGCATCCAGGTGCCGCCGGGGGTGATTTCCCGACACATACCGGTGCTGTACTTCAGGCTGGGGGTAAAGGTTTTACCGTCCCAGACGCGGGTTTCGCCGGTTAGGCAGTCGGCAATGCCCCGTTCTTTGTGCAAAAAGACGATAGTGCCGTTGGCGTAGCTCGAGGCCTCGGTGGTCAGCAACCGTGGCTTGTTCAGCTGGGCGTTATCGACCAGCCACAGCGCATAGCCGTCGTTATAGGGCGCTCGCCAGCAGAGCGCCTGCACCAGAGAATGGGTTTTATCCAGCGCGGTCAGCGTGATCTGGCGCTCTGCCGCCGGGATGGCCGGGTTCTGCCAGTCGTCACAGCGCTGGTTCAGCAGCGGCGTCAGGGAGGGCAGCAGCTTCTGGCGCTGAAGTATGCTCAGCGCCACCGGCTGCGCGTTATGGATCACCGGGGCGGCGATAATCTCCGGGGCGGCAGTGGCTGGCAAAATGGCATCGTCGCCGGCATCGCCTTTATCCAGCAGCGCGTCGGCGGTGCCGGTGCGTCGCTGAAACGCATCCATTTTACCCAGTACCTCGCGGCTGCCGGCGCTGGAAAGCGGCAGGTGCTGGCCGTTAAGGGTGAATTCGATTTTGCGCTGATTCGCCAGGGCCTGTAGCAGGGCGGCAGTCTGATCGCTGTCCAGACGGAAGTGGCTGTCGTCCTGGGCGTCCAGCGCGCCAAGATCCCGGTCGTCGATCAGCAGGCTGGCGGTGGAGTCGGCGGGGATATCGTGCTCGATTTGCGCAAAGGTGGCCGTGGCGGCGAGGCGCTGTTCGCTGCCGGCGTTGCGGGTCAACAGCACGCTGACCTCGCCCATGCGGACGCCGTAACCCGCCGCCCGGCAGGTGCCAGTGTTATCGCAGGCGAGCTCCCAGTCTTTTTGCGTAAAGGAAAAACCTTGCAGGGGAGCCGCCAGCAGAGGTGTGGAGCACAGCCCCAGCCAGGCAGCCCAGAAGAACGCGCGCATATCAATCCCTGTCAGCAATCAGTGAGGGGGAAATTATAGGCGCGACGTGGCGGTTAGGATATCAGAATCAGGTTAAGGCGCCGCCCATACGACACTGGGCGAAGCGCAGAATATCTTCTGCCAGCCGCCGGGCCGTATCCACATCCGTCTGGCTACGCTTGATCAGCAGACGGCTCAGGCAGCCCTCGACGATCAGCTCCATCTGTTTAGCGACCATTTCCGGGTCATCCACCTCCAGCTGAGTCAGCAGCTCATGAGTAAAGGCCAGCGAAGCCTGCTTCTGCTGTTCCGCCAGCTGGTGAATGGGGTGCTGGGGATCAGGATAGAAGGTGCAGGCGGCGATAAACAGACAGCCGGGGTAGCGGTGGTTACTAACGCAGGTGGTGAGCGCGGCATAGCGTGCCAGCAGCTTTTGCTCTGCGCTTAAGGTGTCGTCCAGCAGCAACTGTCGGCGCCAGGCATCCACCTGCTGGCTCAGATAGCGAAGCGCGTCGTACAGCAGCGCTTCGCGATCGGGCCAGAAGCGTTTCAGGTCGCTCGTCGGACAGGACACGCGCTCAGCGACCATCTCCAGCGACGTGTTGGCGATACCTTCAATTTCAAGAATTTTAATGGCTTCTGCCAGGACGTCTTCACGTAGCACGGTGTTCTCCTCCATCTTTCCTCCTAAAGTGTCGCTCACGCTTGCCAATCGCGCAAATGGGCGCTGAATGCCGCGGCATCCATAAAGCCGGTGACTCGCCGCTCAGGCTGTTCCTGACCCTCAGCGTTGAAGAACAAGATCGTCGGCAGACCGAGCACCTGCCGGTGTTTCAGCAGCGCGACGTCTTGCGGGCTGTTCTTCGTCACATCAATCTGTAATAACACGGTGCCTTTCAGCGCCTGCTGCACGTCAGGTGAACTAAAGGTGTATTTTTCAAACTCTTTGCACGCCACGCACCAGTCGGCGTAAAGATCGAGCATCACCGGTTGGCCTTTTGCCTGCGCCAGCGCCTGGTTAAGCTCGGCCACCGAGTTGACGCGGGTGAACGTCAGATGCGCCTGCTGCTCGACTGCCGGAGCGCCAAATGCCCAGTCCTGCAGGGGCCGCGCGCTGACCAGCGCGGCAGCAAGCAGGATGATTTGTACCAGCCGCATCCACGGCCGGGTAGCGCCCAGCGAGGTGATAAACGCCCAGCTGAAGAAGGCGACGCCAAGCATTGACCACAGACGTAATCCCCACGGGTCGCCGACAATGCGCTCCAGCAGGAAAACGGGCAGAGCCAGGATCACGAACCCGAAGGCGGTCTTCACATGGCTCATCCACGGGCCGCTCTTCGGCAGCAGACGGTTGCCAAATACGGTGACGAGGATCAATGGCAGGCCCATGCCCAGCGCGTAGAGGTACAGCGTGCCGCCGCCCAGCCAGAGATTACCGCTCTGGGCGATATACAACAGGATGGCGCTCAGCGGCGCGGTGGTGCATGGGGAGCAGATCAGTCCGGCAATGGCGCCCATCGCGAAAACGCCACCGGGCGAGCCGCCCTGGCGCTTATTGCTGAGCAGCGCCAGCCGCGTCTGCAGCGAGGAGGGCAACTGGAGCGTGAACAGGCCGAACATGGAGAGCGCCAGCAGAATAAATACCACCGACAGTCCCGCCAGGACATACGGGTGCTGCAGGGCCGCCTGGAACTGCAGACCGGCGGCGGCCACTACCAGCCCCAGCGCGGTGTAGGTTAAGGCCATCCCCTGGACGTAAATAAAGGCCAGCAGCAGGGCGCGCGCGGTGGAAAGCCGCTGCTTTCCGCCCAGCACAATGCCGGAAATCAGCGGGTACATCGGCAGCACGCAGGGGGTGAAGGCGATACCAATACCTATCAGCAGCGCCCACAGCGCCGTAAAGGGCAGGCGGGCAGGCGTGTCTGCAGGCGGCACTGCGGCAGGCGCAGGTGATGTGGCGAGCTCCGGGGCCGGTCGCGGCTCAACCGGCAGCGGCGGGTTGAACGCCGGACGGCTGCTCGTCGACGGCATGGGCTCGATGGCGGTTGCCTGGCCGTCGGCAGAAGTCGCCAGCACGGCGCTCAGCGGGATCACTTTGGTTTCCGGTGGATAACAGAATCCGGCATCGGCGCAGCCCTGCCAGGTGACGGTGAGGGTGGCGTCTTTCTCCGCCTGCTTCACCGTGACCGGCACGGTCAGGCGCTGGCGGAAAATCTCGCTTTTGCCGTAAAACTCATCTTGATGCCACTCTCCTGCCGGGAGCGCCGGTTCGTCGATCGTCGCCCCGGCGGCGCGAAAGGTAAACTGTTGACGATAAAGATAGTAACCATCCTTGATTTGCCAGCTCAGGTTGACATCGTGCTGTTGCTGCTGAAAGTCAAAGGCGAAGGCCTGGTCAGCAGGCACGAAGTTCGAGCGCCCCGGCGCGTCGAATAACCCGGCGGTGGCTGACGTGCTGCACAGCAGCAGGATCAGCGTAATGATGCGGTAAGCCATGAGAGGTAATCGTTGTCTCCATGAATGACGGGTAGAACCAGCAGTTCAGGGGTTTGATACGGGTGGTGAGACTTCAGGCAATCCAGCAGCGCCTGCTGATGGGCAAGGTCGGTTTTGAGCAGCATCTGAACTTCATACTCCTGCTCGAGTTTCCCTTCCCAGTAATAGAGCGAGGTGGCGCCCGGCAGCAGCGTGGCACAGGCGGCCAGCTTGTCCGCCAGCGCTTTTGCCGCCAGATCCTGGGCGGTCGCTTCATCCGGCGCGGTACAGAGCACAACAACAGCATCAGGCGTAGTCATCATGAACCTCGTATCAGCGAAAAGAGGCACTATAGCACGCAAGATGCGGGGATATTAGCGTCACGATCGGGGGTAGGGGAGGGAAACGGGCAGCGGGCCCGCGCGGGGCCCGCTGCCAGCGGTATTTACAGCATAATCCCGCCAAAGATAAAGCCCAGGATCACGCACAGCGTGATAGCGATAACGCCGGGGATCAGGAAGGCGTGGTTAAAGACGTATTTGCCGATGCGCGTCGAGCCGGTGTCGTCCATCTCCACCGCCGCCAGCAGGGTCGGATAGGTTGGCAGGACGAACAGTGCCGAGACGGCGGCAAACGAGGCGATCGCCGTCAGCGGGCTGACGCCGAGCAGCAGCGCGGCGGGCATCAGCGCCTTGGTGGTGGCTGCCTGTGAGTAGAGCAGCGTGGCGGCGAAGAACAGCACCACCGCCAGCAGCCATGGGTAATTGTGCAGCAGGTCGCCGGCCACGGCCTGGATATCGCTGATGTGCGCTTTAACGAAGGTATCGCCCAGCCAGGCGACGCCGAGGACGCAGACGCAGGCGCTCATCCCGGATTTAAAGGTGCTGGCGTTGAGCACTTCGCCAGTGTCGATTTTGCAGGTGATGCTAATCAGGGTGGCGATGGTCAGCATAAACACCACGATCGCTTCGTTACGCGGCAGCACCGGGTTCTTGATCAGGCCGACGGTATCGCTGATGGCCGTGGCGTAGAACATCACCGCCACGATGCCGATCAAAAACAGGAGGACAGAGCGTTTGGCGTGCGGCTTCAGCTCAAACACCTGGCTGCCGCGCAGTCTAACTTCCCCCTTGGCCAGCCGCTCCTGGTAAATGGGATCGTCTTTCAGTTCGCAGCCGAGGAAGTTGCAAACAATCGCGGTGAGCATTACCGCCAGCAGGGTGACCGGAATACAGATGGCCAGCAGCGTCAGGTAGCTAACGCCCAGCGGCTCAAGGATCCCGGCAAAGAACACCACCGCCGCGGAGATAGGCGAGGCGGTGATCGCTATCTGAGAGGCCACGACCGCAATCGACAGCGGACGAGATGGGCGAATGCCTTGCTCTTTGGCCACTTCGGTGATCACCGGCAGCGTGGAGAAGGCGGTATGGCCGGTGCCGGCGAGTACGGTCATAAACCAGGTCACCAGCGGGGCAAGGAAGGTAATGTACTTCGGGTGGCGGCGCAGCATCCGTTCGGCGAGGCTGACCAGGTAATCCATCCCGCCGGCGACCTGCATGGCGGCGATAGCGGCGATGACCGCCATGATGATTTCAATAACGTCGAAGGGGATCGCACCCGGTTTGATTTGAAAAATAAGCGTCAGGACAAGGACGCCAAGGCCACCGGCAAAGCCGATACCAATGCCGCCGAGCCTGGCGCCGAGATAAATCGCCAGCAGGACAATAACCAGTTCTGCACCAAACATATATGCCTTCCTTGTTTTTTAACAAGTTGATATTGGATTGTTGTATTTTAGTAAAACTAAAAAGCAAAAAAGGCATGTCATCGCTGACATGCCTTTCAATGACTAACCGGAAAGATTACTGTTCGCTTTCATCGGTATAACGCTTCGCTTTATAAGCAGGATGCATCAGGTTTTGCGCGGAGAAAATATCATCCAGCTCCGCCGCCGTCAGCAGCCCACGCTCCAGCACCACTTCCCGCACGCTCTTGCCGGTTTCGGCGCAGATCTTGCCGACGATATCGCCATTGTGGTGGCCGATAAACGGGTTGAGGTAGGTGACGATGCCGATGGAGTTGTAGACGTAGCCTTCACATACCGCTTTATTGGCGGTGATGCCGTTAACGCATTTCTCCAGCAGGTTGTAGCAGGCGTTGGTCAGGATATGTATGGATTCGAACATCGCCTGGCCGATCACCGGCTCCATCACGTTCAGCTGCAGCTGCCCGGCTTCGGAGGCCATGGTCACCGTGGTGTCGTTGCCGATGACTTTAAAGCAGACCTGGTTGACCACCTCCGGCACTACCGGGTTAACCTTCGCCGGCATAATAGAGGAACCCGCCTGCAGCTCCGGCAGGTTGATTTCGTTGAGGCCTGTGCGTGGACCGGAAGAGAGCAGGCGCAGGTCGTTACAGATCTTGGACAGTTTCACCGCCAGGCGTTTCAGCGAACTGTGAACCATAACGTACGCCCCGCAGTCCGAGGTGGCTTCAATCAGATCTTCCGCCGGAACGACCGGTAAGTTGCTCACTTCCGCCAGCTTCTGCACCGCCAGCTGTTGATAGCCGTCCGGGGTGTTGAGGCGTGTACCGATGGCGGTGGCGCCGAGGTTCACCTCCAGCAGCAGCTCCGCAGTGCGCAGAATACTTTTGGTCTCTTCATTAAGCAGCACATTGAAGGCATGGAACTCCTGGCCGAGGGTCATCGGCACCGCGTCCTGCAGCTGGGTGCGGCCCATTTTGAGGATGTCCTGGAACTCTACGGCTTTCGCCTGGAAGCCTTCGCCCAGCTGTTTAATCGCATCGATTAACTTCAGGATGGAGGCATACACCGCGATGCGGAATCCGGTCGGGTAGGCATCGTTGGTGGACTGGCATTTGTTGACGTGATCGTTTGGGTTCAGGTACTGGTATTCGCCTTTCTGATGGCCCATCAGCTCGAGGCCGATGTTCGCCAGGACTTCGTTGGTGTTCATGTTTACGGAGGTGCCGGCCCCGCCCTGGAAGACATCGACCGGGAACTGGTCCATGCATTTGCCGTTATTGAGGACTTCGTCACAGGCGGCGATAATCGCATTTGCCGCGCTTTTGGGAATGGTCTGCAGCTCCTTGTTCGCCAGCGCGGCGGCTTTCTTCACCATCACCATGCCGCGCACGAATTCTGGTATGTCGCTGATTTTGCTGTTGCTAATGTAGAAGTTTTCAATCGCTCGCAGAGTATGAACGCCGTAGTAAGCGTCCGCGGGAACTTCCCTGGTGCCCAACAGATCTTCTTCGATACGAATGTTGTTTAACATGTGAACCTTCTTTTCAAGCTGCCAATGAATTCACCAAATACACAGAATATCCAGGATTCAGTATATTTTCTGGCCGACGATTATTTCCTTAACCGGCCTGGTGCCCAAGATCATATGCTGATGATAGCGAATATCAGTAAGCTTGATCACTTATTACATCGCGGGTGTGAGAAGATTTATTAATCTGTGAAATGGGTCACCGCTTTCCTATTGCTGGAAAAAATAAGCATTTCCGCTGATTGAAAAGCCGCGCAGCATCCCCATCTTAGTGGGATGCGATCAGCAAATTGATGATTACGGGGGCTGAGCTCAGCGCCCGTTAGATGAAGGAGACGCCGGTGCGTTGGATTCCGTTTATTGCCTTTTTTCTTTACGTTTACATTGAGATATCGATCTTTATTCAGGTCGCGCACGTGCTGGGCGTCTTTATGACCCTAATCCTGGTGATCTTTAGCTCGGTGGTAGGGATGTCGCTGGTGCGTAACCAGGGCTTCAAAAATTTCCTGCTGATGCAGCAGAAGATGGCCGCAGGCGAGAGCCCGGCGGCGGAGATGATCAAGAGCGTTTCACTGATTATTGCCGGTCTGCTGCTGTTGCTCCCGGGGTTCTTTACCGACTTCCTTGGCCTGCTGCTGTTACTGCCGCCGGTGCAGAAGCACCTGACGATGAAGCTGATGCCGCATCTGCGCTTCAGCCGGATGCCGGGCGGCGGCTTTAGCGCCGGAACTGGCGGCGGTGAGACCTTCGAAGGGGAATTCCAGCGTAAGGATGAGCAGCGCGATCGTCTGGACCATAAGGACGATCCCCGCGATTAACATCCCCCGGCCCGGTCAGCAGATGCGACCGGGCCGCTTTCTTTCCAGGCCTACACGCTTCCCGTCGCCAGCTTGCGCCTGGGTAAAAACAGCCACAGCCCCGCCAGCATCACCAGCGCGTACAGACTCTTCCAGCCGACCATCGCCAGCAGCAGCAGACAGAGAATACTGCCCACCACCGCCAATAGCCGATAGCGCCCGCGCAGCAAACGACAGCCGGCCAGCATGCACAGCAGATAGATCATGATGAAAATGCCGTTGGCATAGACGATCAGCGCGTCCAGGTTGATATCGAGCAAATAGATACACAGGGTGCTGACCACGCAGGAGCCCAGCACGGCGTTGAGGGCATTGCGCGGGATCTGCCGTGGCGACAGGCGGGCGAGGTAGCTTTCGGGCTTATGCTGCGCCTGCGACCAGACCAGGCGGGCGAAGCTTTGAATATAGATGTTGAGGCTGGCGAAACAGGCGAGATAGCCGATGACGCAGGCCACCCACAGCGCTTCGACACCGAACAGACGGACCACGATGTTCGGTAGTGACGCCGCCGCCGCCATCTCCTCGCCAAAGGCGTGGAAGTGCAGCACCAGCACGGTACAGGCCCAGTAGACCGAACCGGCAAGCAGCAGGCCTATCATCAGCGCCCTGGGGAAGTCACGCTCGGGATGTTTAAACTCCGAGGCCAGGTGAGCAAAAGCTTCCAGACCGACAAAGCACCAGAACATGACCGACAGCGCGGAGAAGAGCTGACCATGGTCGATCTCCGTCAGGGCGGGGAAGGGGATCTGCGCCGGGCTTATCCCGCCACGCCACCAGACGGCGACGATCAGCGCCACAATCAGCACGGCAACCAGCGTCTGCAGGTTGGCGCTGGAGCTGGCGCCACGCGAACCGATCCACCAGACGATGGCCAGGGTGCCCAGCTCCGCCAGCAGTAGCTGCGCATCATGCCAGCCGAACAGCGCCTGGCCGAAGCCGGTGGCGATGTGCAGCGCGGCGGGGAGTCCGACCGGGATAACGGATAAAAACAGCCAGCCGGTGACGCTGGCCAGACGTGGGCCAAATGCCATATCGACAAAGTGGGCCACGCCGCCCGCGCTGGGAAAATGGCGGCCCAGTAGGGCAAAGACGATGGCAATCGGGAAAACAAGGAGAATGAGCAGCGGCCATGCCCACAGACTGTTATCGCCAGCGACCAGCGCCGCCAGCGCCGGGACGGCGAAGACGCCGGTACCCAGCAATGAGGTGGAAAGTAATCCGACTCCCTGTCCCAGTCCCAACTCCTGTTTTAAACCACTCATGATTCCATCCTGCGCCAGTGAAAAAAAAGAGAGTATCACAATCGCTTTTCCTTATGACGCATTGGCCGATAGCGCTGCTTTTTGCGCACTAGCGCAAAGGTAAAAATTTTTTTTGATTTTGCCCTTGAAGCGGGAAATGGCCACCCCCATCTCTCTCTGCACTAGCCGGTAAACCGCGTTCGGCCCGGCGTCACCCATAACTGATAATGACTTTCTCGAAGGAGAGCTATCAATGAGTATTCGTCCGTTACATGATCGTGTGATCGTCAAACGTAAAGAAGTTGAAACCAAATCTGCAGGCGGCATCGTTCTGACCGGTTCTGCGGCAGCTAAATCAACTCGTGGCGAAATCATCGCTGTCGGTAAAGGCCGCATTCTGGAAAACGGAACTGTGCAGCCGCTGGACGTTAAAGTTGGTGACATCGTGATTTTCAACGATGGCTACGGCGTGAAGTCTGAGAAGATCGACAACGAAGAAGTGCTGATCATGTCCGAAAGCGACATCCTGGCAATTGTTGAAGCGTAATTCGCACGACCCTGAACGAATTTGAGGAATAAAAGAAATGGCAGCAAAAGACGTAAAATTCGGTAACGACGCTCGTGTAAAAATGCTGCGCGGCGTAAACGTACTGGCAGATGCAGTTAAAGTGACCCTGGGCCCGAAAGGCCGCAACGTGGTTCTGGACAAATCCTTCGGCGCGCCGACCATCACTAAAGATGGCGTTTCCGTTGCTCGTGAAATCGAACTGGAAGACAAGTTCGAAAACATGGGTGCGCAGATGGTGAAAGAAGTTGCCTCTAAAGCGAACGACGCGGCAGGCGACGGTACCACCACCGCAACCGTGCTGGCTCAGGCTATCGTGAACGAAGGCCTGAAAGCTGTTGCAGCAGGCATGAACCCGATGGATCTGAAACGTGGTATCGACAAAGCTGTCATTGCCGCCGTTGAAGAACTGAAAGCGCTGTCCGTACCGTGCTCTGACTCTAAAGCTATCGCTCAGGTTGGTACCATCTCCGCTAACTCCGACGAAACCGTCGGTAAACTGATCGCGGAAGCGATGGATAAAGTCGGTAAAGAAGGCGTGATCACCGTTGAAGACGGTACCGGTCTGGAAGACGAACTGGACGTGGTTGAAGGTATGCAGTTCGACCGCGGCTACCTGTCCCCGTACTTCATCAACAAGCCGGACACCGGTGCCGTTGAGCTGGAAAGCCCGTTCATCCTGCTGGCTGATAAAAAAATCTCCAACATCCGCGAAATGCTGCCGGTTCTGGAAGCCGTAGCGAAAGCTGGCAAACCGCTGGTTATCATCGCTGAAGACGTTGAAGGCGAAGCGCTGGCGACCCTGGTGGTTAACACCATGCGCGGCATCGTTAAAGTGGCTGCGGTGAAAGCACCGGGCTTCGGCGACCGTCGTAAAGCCATGCTGCAGGATATCGCTACCCTGACTGGCGGTACCGTTATCTCTGAAGAGATCGGTATGGAGCTGGAAAAAGCGACTCTGGAAGATCTGGGCCAGGCGAAACGCGTGGTTATCAACAAAGACACCACCACCATCATCGATGGCGTTGGCGAAGAGTCTGCAATCCAGGGCCGTGTAGCTCAGATCCGTAAGCAGATCGAAGAAGCGACCTCCGATTACGACCGCGAAAAACTGCAGGAACGTGTCGCTAAACTGGCTGGCGGCGTGGCAGTAATCAAAGTCGGTGCGGCTACCGAAGTTGAAATGAAAGAGAAAAAAGCACGCGTCGACGACGCCCTGCACGCAACCCGTGCTGCGGTTGAAGAAGGCGTTGTGGCTGGCGGCGGCGTAGCGCTGGTTCGCGTTGCGGCGAAACTCGCTGGCCTGACCGGTCAGAACGAAGATCAGAACGTCGGTATCAAAGTTGCGCTGCGCGCAATGGAAGCACCGCTGCGTCAGATCGTGTCCAACGCCGGTGAAGAGCCGTCTGTTGTTGCTAACAACGTGAAAGCTGGCGACGGTAACTACGGTTACAACGCAGCAACTGAAGAATACGGCAACATGATCGACTTCGGTATCCTGGACCCAACCAAAGTGACCCGTTCTGCTCTGCAGTACGCGGCATCCGTGGCTGGTCTGATGATCACCACCGAGTGCATGGTGACCGACCTGCCGAAAGGCGACGCGCCTGACTTAGGTGCTGCTGGCGGTATGGGCGGCATGGGCGGTATGGGCGGCATGATGTAATCGTGCGCTCTACGGCATAAAAAAGCAGAAACCCCTGGCCAGCAATGGCTGGGGGTTTTTCTTTTGGCGCGCTTTTTAGTATAAGGCTTATACATAAAAATCATTTAAGCTGCATCAGAGCGGCAAGCACCTCCGTTTCGGGCGTGAACTGACAAGCGCGACCGGGGAGGAAATGAACGCGGCTCATGCCGACGCAGTTTGAAGGATGACAGATTTACATCCGGGCCAGTGCGTCCAGCTCATCGATCATGGGGAATAACATGCAGGTAAAATATTTAGCAGGGATTGTCGGCGCAGCCTTACTGTTGGCAGGTTGCAGTTCCAGCAATGAATTAACCTCTGCCGGCCAGAATGTGCGCTTCGTGCAGGAGAAGCCGGGCGCAGAGTGTCAGCTGTTAGGGACCGCGACGGGTAAACAGAGCAACTGGCTCTCCGGCCAGAATGGCGATGAGGGTGGTTCTATGCGCGGTGCGGCGAACGCTCTGCGTAACCAGGCGGCAGCGATGGGCGGCAACGTGATTTACGGCGTCAGCAGCCCGACGCAGAATCTGCTGTCGAGCTTTGTACCTACCGACAGCGAAATGAACGGCCAGGTTTATAAGTGCCCGAACTGATGCGTGACGCCTCTCTCTGCGAGCGCGGAGAGAGGCGTAGTTGAAGATGCGGATCAGGCACTAAGTTCTGCTTTCTTCTCAAGGTAGAACGCGTGCAGGGGACGCAGGCACTCTTCCAGACTGAGCATTCTTCCTGGCTGGGAAGGGATAATGGTACTGAAGATCTGGCATGGCGCCAGCTCCGCGTGTATCGCCTTAAGCTTGGGGCTTTTCTCGATAAGCTGCATCACGACGTTATTTTCCAGTTCAGACAGATGCGGCGCGCTGGTTTTGATCACAGCTCCGGAGACAATTTTCTTCCCTTCGTCCGTCTCACAGCAGTACAGCACGCCCAGATAATGGGAAAACAGGTTCAACTTCCACTCTTCCTGAGGATACTGCTGGTAATCAATATTGGGCTGGGTGGTTAAGTCCACGGTGTAGCACATTAAAAAATCCATATTTGAACTTAAATACTTAACCAGTTCCAGGTCGCCGACTGTTTTTAATGCTTGTTGAATACCGATAATTAATGCTTCGATTTGTAGATCGTCAATACATAAAGTACTAATTTGTTCATCCTGAAATACAAGAATTAACGTTGACTGTGTTTCGCCAGGTTTGAGCGTAATGGACATGATTCGCCGCTCAGGGGATGGTTGCTGTATTTCAGCCGTCTCAACCTGAGGAATATGGGCAACAAGTGCCTCATTATACGTGATAAGCTCATCTTTATAGGCCTCTCCCTGGTTTTCAAGCCGCTGGAAAACCACAGCCATTCTGCTCTGCAGTATCAGGAGCAGATCAGCTAGCACCGGTGCCTGAAGATAGTAAATCTCGCAAAAGCCATTTTCCTTCTTAACTTTCAGCAGCAACGCTAAAAATCGCTCTTCAAAGGTAATTCCTGCGGTATTAAAACCTATAAACGTTCCTTGCATATTCTTCTCCTTTATTAAGCAGTAGTCACCGACTTTGATTGTGAGAGATCGATAACACGATCGGCGGATGCAATTGTCGATGGTCGATGCGCGACGATAATGCGGGTGATACTTAGCGCTGAAATAGACTGATTGATAACCGACTCATTTCTGAGGTCAAGATGGCTGGTAGCCTCATCCATAAATAAAATACTCGGTTTGCGATACAGTGCGCGGGCGATGAGGATACGCTGCTTTTGCCCACCGGATATACCTAATCCCAGTTCGCCGACGATAGTTTCATACCCCATGGCCATCTTCATTATTTCGTCATGAATATTACAACGCTTGGCACACTCCATAACAAAATCAAGGTCGACGTTGTCATCAAAACCACTAATATTATCGATAAGTGAACCAGAAAAGAGACGGTCTTCCTGGAGTACGCAGGCGATCCCAAGGCGGTAGTTATTTAAACCAATCTTCTTAATCTCCAGGTTATCAGCGAGTATTTCACCGGAGTCAGGTGAGAGCAACCCGCACATGACTTTTAAAAGTGTGGTTTTGCCAACCCCGGACGGGCCAATTAACGCGACTGACTCTCCAGGAGTAATGGTTATGTTCAGATTAGTAAAAATGGGTTGTGAAAAAGGATCGTATTGATAACTAAGATTCCTTACTTCAAGTTGTACACCAGTATTTTCTGTGAAAACACGTCGAGAAGGCAGCTCTTTTTCTGGTTCACTAAACGCGATTTCGGAAAGACGTTCATTGTGGAGTGATAGCATTCTAAGCTGCATCACTAAATCAATGAGATTAGATGCACGCTGAGAAAACTGGCCCCGATAGGCGTTAAATGCCATAAACATACCGAGCGTCATTTCATTGTCAATAACCATTATTGCACCCAGCCACAGTACAGCGACCTGATCGATAGAGGTGATAAAGGTATTAATTCCACCATACATCATATCAAAACGAGTTTGCTTTATACCTGCGTTGCTGGCATCAACGTTAAGATTGAGCCAATGCTGTGAACGACGTCCTTTTAAATTCAGGGCTTTAATGGTAGCGATGCCGTAAAGTGACTCCATAAAGTGGGAATTTGCACGTGCACCCTTGACGACCTGTTCTTCCGTAACGCGACGATAAAACCCATAGGTTGCGAAGCGCATAATCGCATAGCAAACGGTAAAACCAACGACGACCCAGACTAACCAACCACCGTATAAGGTCAGCATTACCAGTAAGCCGATCGTCATTATGGAATCAATGATACCGGTGACGATACTATTGGTAAATATTGAGCGAATGGTATCCAGAGACGAGAAACGAGACTGAATATCACCTAAATGCCTTTTCTCAAAAAAGGATAATGGCAAACTTGCTAAATGGTCGAACAGCGTTGTTTTCCATTGAATATTTGTCAGCGTATTTAGTGTCAAAGAAGTCCATGCTCGTAGCATACTAATAAAAGTACGAAACAGAGTGAAAAATATCAAACCAATACAAATAACAGAAAGCAAGCTTTCATCGTGAGCCATGATAACATGGTCAGTGACTAACTGTGTACCAATGGGTAACAGGAGGCCGATAGCTTCAACAACAACCGAAAATGCAAAAATCTTAATTAGCGCCGATTTTAAGCCAACAATTTTATGCATTAAATCCAGGAGTCGTAACCGGGATTTGGCTTCTTCTTGTTGGAAATTATGATCGGGCCACAGTTCAAGTGCAACGCCGGTAAAATTCTTGGACATCTCACTGATGCCGATGATTCGTTTACCCAACGAAGGATCGTGAATGATAAATCCGTTTTTTCTTACTTTCGTAAGAACGACATAGTGATTCATTCCCCAGTGAATAACACAGGGAAGTTTAAGTTGCTTAATTTCATCGAGGTCGAGAGCTAACGCTCGGCTTTTTAGACCGGCATGCTCTGCAGTTTTGCTTAGAGACATCAGTGAGGAGCCCTGTGAGGGGCTACCAAACCGCTGACGGAAATTGAACAAATCGATATTCAGCCCGTAATAACCGCAGACCATCGCCAGACAGGCAATGCCACATTCTGATGATTCAGATTGTAGAATAACGGGCGTTTTGTTAATCAGAGAAAAATTCAACTTTGCAACAACGGTTTTAAATAGTTCGTTAGTCATTGATCGGCCCAGTAATGCTTTGAGTTATCTTATACACAGGGGTAAACATCCACATATAGAGTGGGCGCTCTTCCAGAAATACAATAGCTTGAGCCTTGAGGCCATTTGAAAGCGAAAGTGTTTTGCCATTATATTCAAAGGTTTTGTTTTCAATTTTCACAATGGTTTTATAGAGCGCCAGTTCCTGCTGATTGGTGCCGTCAGTGACGTTCGTATACTCAGACATTTCCTGTCTTGATGTTGGGACCGAAGATATTGAAAGTATCTTTCCAGGGAATTGACCAAATTTATCGGCTGGAAAAGCATCATAACGAATATTAATAACATCACCGGGCTTTACATAAGGGATGCTATTATTAGGTAACCATAGAATAAGATAGTACTCTATATCACCTGTGGGTTTTATTTGCGCTAAACTGCTGCCTTTGTCAACCATCTGGCCTTTTGTCACTGCCAGTGATTCAATGCGTCCTTCGGTAGTTGCTTTAATGATGATATTGCCATTGGCACTCGATTCAACCAACTGGTTTTTATAGTCATTTATTTGATTTTCCTGCGATGATATTTGATTATCAAAATCCGCTGTTTTGGTAATCTTGTCGCTATTTAACTGCGTGACCTGTGATTCCAGTTGCATTTTTTGGCTAACCAGAGATTGATAGGTACTTTGCTGTTGAAAATACAATGAGTGCTGGTAGTTGTACTGGTCTTTGGTGATAAGTCCGTCACTTAAGTATTTATCATAGCTGGCAAGATTATCGTGCATTTTTTTTAAGCCCGTTTGGGCATTAGCCAGCATCTGGTTAGTTTCTTTTAACGAATCATTGATAGTTTTCAACTGCTTATCTAAAGATAAACTTGTCTCTTCTTTATTATGCGAGAGCTTGCTAATAATATCTTCAGCGTTTGCTATTTTTTCATTAATGACTTCTATTTGCGCCGCACTGACGTTGCCGGTTGTGGTATTACGGGAAATATCAATTTCATATAAAGGTTGTCCTTTGTTGACAATATCACCGACTTTAGCATATTGAGAAATGACAAACCCTTGCTGCGGAGCATAAACGTTAACAGAGTGAGGAAGAGTAATCACCTCACCCTTAACATCAATGCGTTGGGTAAAAGAACAAAATATTGTTGTGGCGATCAAAATAGCCAGGAAGGAAAAAGAAAGCAATACAATAAGCCAGGCTGGAAGCCCTGCAAGCAACAGCGCCTTTCCTTTCCAGTGATGCTTTTTGTATTCAATCGCTTCCTTGCGATAGATTTTTTTTAACATAATATTCACTTACTGAAAATTAAAAGGCCTGATGTTCCAGGCCTTATTTAATAGTTGACTGATATCAATAATATTGAATCAGTTATGAGCACTAAAACTTAGTTGCTCCAGATGTTAAATGTACCGTCGATAAGACCGTCCAGACCCTTCATGACAACATCAAAGGTCGTATCCCAACCAACTACGGCAGCGGCAATGCCAAAACAAACACCACCAAGGATAACCCCGGCGATCATGCCCACGCCCTGGCCGATAGAGCCGATACCGAAGATACCGCCGCTCACGCCGCCCCAGCGGCCTGCGTAGGCCGTCCCTAACAGTGCCCCCAGAGATGCTCCAAGAGTGATGGCACCAATTTCTTGAGCAATCCAAGTGACGACATCAGACATGGTATCGCTCAGCGCACCACCAGAAATTTCTTCCATTTCGAATACAGTTAATTCTTTCATTAATATAATCCCTTAAAATAAATATTATATGTTGAAAATAACGGGGATAAGTAATCGCCCGGTGCAAAAAGATAGTGGAAAGTTTTAAGGTGTTCAATAAAAAGAATGTGATTTATATATGAATGATTAACTTCATGCTTCATTTCATGTTTTAGGGCAGGCATTAATATGACGATGAGAGATAGTGATGAGCGACTCATTAATGATTTCATATAACTTACTCCGTTGTCGTCATGTTTATATTAATGTCTTTGAGTTTGCTTGTTGTAATGGGGGCAAATTCATGCCCCTATTGGAGGTTTTTAGGAGGGTAGCGGTTTTTGGAGGAAGTTAATCCTCCTGGATTACAACTTCCATCATTCCTTTTACCAGTCCCAGTGTGACATCAGTGCTACTATCACTTTGTCGATAATAGTCGGCAGTTAAATTGATGGTTTTGTTGAGGTCATTGCTGGTATTTATTTTATAATTGTAACTATCGGTATCATAGAAAACAACAGGGCTGCCCGATAGCTTGAATATGACTCCTACCTTATTAGCTGCTTCTGTTCCGGTAAGCATGTTGTCGACAATACCATCACCTGAAGTGCTCATCCCACCTATCGGGTTGAACCAGTAGGTCACCGTGTTACCGACTGAATCATTCGGACAGCTAATGTTCATTGGAATGGTCTTCTGCGCTGGCGTTGTTGCCCCACGAGCCAGTGACATGAGTTGTCCTTTGTCAATACGATTCAGTGTCACCTGCGACCGTGGCGTAGAGATATTACAAGATGTAGTACGATAATTGATGTTTTTAATTGAAATGGAAATTGCTTCGTATATGAGTCTATCGTTTGCGACCGGGTTGGTTTTTAGATTCCCTACCGAAAAGGATACGGAGGGGTTTGAGCTGGACTTGGTGCTGGTATCAATTACGGTTTTAGTTTTGACTAGCCATACGGTAATAAATTGATAGTTATTCTCGGATGATTTTGTTATCGGCACCAGGGTCGAACCTGCCTCGGCAGCGACCAGAGCGCCATTTTTACTGCGCAATAAATCCGAGACTTGAAACCCAATGCCATCAATCCCCGTTTCATATACGGTACCGCCCTGAATACCGGTAACGCCTGAAACAGCGGCGGCCCCGACATCAATAATATATTGGTCATCGGTGCTTTTATCACAAGTGAAACCTTTATACGATCCAGTACCAAACTTATGGGTATACAATACAGTCCCTACCGGAATGGAAGTGTCCGTTGGAATTTTGACATTGTTCAGCGTTAAGCCTTGACGCTTGGTAGTGCCGCTATATGTGCACTTAGCAGCAGCCTCACTACCCAGCATCAGCAATGTTATTAGGATAAAAATTCTTTTCATCAATATATTCCCCTATGGATGACTAACGGCAAACCGCTTCGATTTGACTGATGCCAGTCGCTTTGCCTTCCCTGGCCGGTAAAGTAAATGAAGCATTGCACTGCTGCGCGGCGCTTTTGCCCCACTGAACGTTAAGGATCCCGGTCTGCTGCAAGCCGGACATATAGACCATGCCCGCGTCGCTGACGATACTTGGCTGCGATTTACTATTTCCGGCGAGCAGGACCATTGCGCCATAAGGTACGTCCTGACCATTGGCGGCTTTCAGATGCACAAAGGCCCGCTGGCCGATATTGCCGTCATAACTTGCACGCACGATGGCACCACGCGTCGGAACAACGCTCTTCGTGGTTTCTGGCAGTTCCATATCTTCACCAAGGGTGGTGCTGTCCAGTGTGATATCGGTGCGACGATAAGGTGTAACGTACGGGACAATAGCGTAACCGCGATAGTCGGTGGAGATGGTGTTATCGTTGGCCAGTCTGACGTTATCCAGCCCTGGTGCTTTAATCAGCACGGCAGCGTCGGTGATGTCCTGACCAAGCGTGATGCCATCGGCATGGGCAAGAATGCTGCCGTTGGCGCCGTAGTCAATACGTTGGCTGTTATTGTCATAACTGTAGCCGGCATTAACGCTGCCGCGGGCGCCGTTATAAGTCCCGCGCATATCGCCGCTGTAGTATTCCCGGTTGCTGTACCCTTGCTGCAGGCTCCACTCGAGGCTGTCGTTATCCAGCCCGACCCCCCCTATGGATACCGACTGATCGGTTGATCCCGGATTGCTGTTGGTTAACTGATAGCTGGTATATGTACCCGGCAGCCAGTTGCTCAGCGGCAGGGTCACCGTCAGGGTGATGCGCTGATCGTCCTGGGCGTCTTTACCGGAGCTATCCCCGCTCCAGGTGTAACGGTTATAGCTATAGCCCAGATAGTAGTTCACATTGCGGAAGCCGCCGTTGTACCCCACGCTGATCGACTTGTTGGTGCGCTTATCGTCCCAGTAATCTTCAATTAATCCACTAACGGACAGGCTACCCAGGTCTTTACCCAGGCTTTGGTTAACCGTCAGGTTGGTACGGTTACGCAGCGAACGCGGGCTATAGTTGCCGTCATTAGAGTAGCTATCCAGCACCTCGGAGAGGGTATTAAACCCGCGGGTGGAATAGCGGTAGCCCGCGATGGTGACGTTAGTGCCGGTTTCGACGATGTTTTTCCCGTAACGTACGCGCCAGGACTGCCCGGAGGTCTTTTCATCGTCTTTCATTTTCGACCAGGCTTGGGTGACGTCTGCCGAGGCGGCGCCTAGCTCGCCGAGGTTATAGCCGAGACCCGTCGATAGCGCCTGGTAGCGCGAGGCCGCCTGCATGCCGCCATATACTGTCAGGCTGCTGGAGACGCCGTAGGTCGCGGTAGCCTGAGTAAATGGCGTTTCATCGACTCCACCATCGTAAGGACGATATTTACCGGAAGTAATCTCATACTCCAGTTGATTTTCACGCACCATGACCGGCAGGGTGGCGAACGGCACAACAAATTCTTGCTTGGATCCGTCGGACTCTTCCACGCTGACGTAAAGGTCGCCGCTACCGCCGCTCGGGTACATATCGGTGATTTCAAATGCACCGGGCGCCACATAGGTCTGGTAAACCTGGTAGCCGTTCTGTTTAATGACGACGCGGGCGTTGGTTTTGGCGATACCGCGAATAATCGGCGCATAGCCGCGCATACTTTCCGGCAACATCGTGGTATCGGTGGCCAGCTGAATACCGGTAAACGGCACGCTGTCGAAGATGGTTGAGAGCGATGAACTTTCGCCCATCACCAGGTTACTGTTGATCGGACGAATGCTGCGCTGCATATAGAGATAGGCTGAATCCCAGTCCCCGGCATCGCCATTGTTTTTATTCCATGTGCTGAGGTTGCGGATACGCCATGGGCCAACGTTGAGGCCAGACTGCAGGTTCAGGCTGTAGTATTCATCATTGGCCTGCATGTCGTTCGAGCCGCTGAACTGGTAGTTCACCAGCAGGGCGTTGATGCCATCATCAAACTGATCCGGTGGAATATATCCCTGCGCGGTGGTGGATAAGGCCGCCTGCGGAATAGAGATATTTAAGCGCTGGGCGGTGAAGTCAAAGTCCGCTTTGGTGTCCGGAATGACAGAAAAGTTTGCACAGCCGTTTTGATCCTCGGCTAACTCTGGAAAAGCTTTTATCCTTACGCCATATTCCGCGAGAGCTTTTAGACTCAGGCAGGGAACCAGAGCGGGTTCGCGGTTATCGCTGCTGGCGCGATTGTTGGCGACAAACTTTATCGTCCTGGTATCCAGGTAGCGGCCATTAAACATGATATCGACCCGATAATCCCCCGGCGCCTGCGCGTTCTGGGTCTGAAATACGGATAAGTCAGGAGTGGTTGATGGATCGCTACCATTCAATGAGCTAATGAATGAGGGATCGAAAAAGTCACGTGCTTGCGCTTTATTATTCAAACCAGAAAGCAATGCCGGAAGCATTGCAAGGAAGATGGTGGATAGTTTGAATAATCCATTATTCTTATTTGGCATAGACACATCCCTATAATGATAAAATAAATTCTTATTACAGCGATGAGGAGTAGAGCGACCCAGCTCCGCCATAATCATTGACAACTTTCCAGGTAATGCTGGAGGCATTAATATTTTCTTTTAACGTCACTTCTTTAGTCGTCATCGGGGCGACCGAGTTGACTTCCGGTTTCACTTCTTTGCTGCCAATCTGGATGCTATGGAAATAGAAGAAAAAGGGCGTTGGATTTTTGATCGTCAGCTTAGTGCCAGATTTTCGCCATTCGAGCTTTTTCGCTTCCGTATTAGGGGAGAGGTCGAAAAGTGCTTTAGGGCGATAGACCAGACGCATGCGGTGACGGACTGCTAGTTGAATGGTGTTGTTATTCGCTTTGGCATCATCTGCCGGAGGAATCGCCATGACGTTAAAATAGTACATGGATTCCCGGTCGGTCGGCGCATTAACGTTTCCGTTAGAAAACAGACGAACCGTATTCTGTTGTTTCCCTTCAAGGCGGAACAGCGGCGGTGTAGCCATAAAAGAGGGCGCTTTTCCTGCCGGCGCTTCAACCCAGGATTTAATCAGATAGGGAATATCATCTTTATTTTCTATTTGCGCGGTGATTTCACGTGCGCCTTCTTTATACAGATAGCGGGTGGATTCCACTACAATACCGGCATGGGCAATACTGCTGAGGAGTAATGCACAGGAAGCGGTGAAAGTTAATAAAGTCCTGAACATGTTTTTTCTCTGAATGCAAAAAAGGGCCCGCCGTGAAGCGGGGCCCTTTGGGGAAAAATTAGATGGTGTAATCGATAGTAAAGGTCGCAACACCTTTAACCGGGCCTTCGGTTACCGGAGTAGCAGAGTTCACTTTTACATAACCAGTGGTGTACTTCAGCTGAGTACCGGTAGTAGCAGAGTAGCTTTCGGTCATGGTGTCAGAACCGTCGAAGGCTACGCGATGGGAATCGCTGAGACGCTGGATACCGATACCGATACCGGTAGCGCCGCCAGCTGCGGTGTTGTCCAGGATGGTTTTATCGCTGGAGGTGATACCGGCAACGTTTACAGTCAGGCCAGTAACCGGGTTAGCGCTGCCCTGTGCGCAGTCAGTAACTTTAAAACCGAAGTCCTGAGTTTTGAACAGAGTACCTGCCGCTTCAGCATTTGCTTCCGCAGTGGTCACAGTGATCAGCTGAACGATACCGTTGTTCAGGGTACCCGTCGGAGTCACGACGCAAGAGTTAGCTGCATCAGAGACTTCACCCAGTACAGTTACCTGAGCAGTGTTAGTTGCCATTGCCTGAGCACTCAGCACTGCAGATGCAGCGACCATTACAGCTACGATTGTCTTTTTCATTTAATTAATCCATATATAGATACTTAGTCCTGTGTAGAGTCGATAACAGTTATCAAGGGAATGGAGTATGCATTCGCATTGATATTGAAAATAAGCGCCAGCATTCCTTTATATAGTGCTGAGACTAATCATCCTGTTGAACAACGCTACCATATCGCTTGCCATAGCGAACCATGGGAAAGCGGGAGTAATTTAAAAGCATGGTGCAAAAAATGCTTGTGAATTCTTTATGAAATGCCTCTGAATTTAATGCTTTTATAGTAGATTGAGATGCTGCCATTATTTGAGGTGAATTTAATCTGAAAATGCGGGGGCTAAACAAGATAACTGTCGCATATTGATTTATCTCCTGTATTCTGTGTGGCGCCGGTCAATGTGAACTAAACTCGTTCCTTTTTGAAATGATAATGTTCATAGACCATGTTGGCTGAACCAATTAGAATTTATTATAGATAATGGTTTTTCGTGGGGCAGGGATATGGATAACGCTGCGTTATTTAATGGGTGTATGATTAATCATGAAGTTATCTTCAATGCAAATATGAATGAGCTGCGGCCGCTTTCAGGTGACGGAGAGTGTGTCAGCCTCAATGCGCCCACTGCCAGATGCTTGCTGTTACTCTTGCAGAATAGCGGTAAAGTGATTTCGCGGGATGAATTTCTGGCTGCTGTTTGGGAAACCCGGGGAGTGGTGGTGTCACAAAATACGTTCTATCAAAATATCTCTTTGCTGCGAAAATCATTGCTCAAAGCGGGGCTGTCGGCGGATATCATTATCACCGTCAGGCAAAAAGGGTTTAGCGTCGCGCCAGATACCCTCATCATCCCTCTCTCTGATGAAGAGTGCGAGAATATGAATCGGGCGACATTAACGCATTATCAAAATAATAAGGTTGCCGACGTTACTGCCGAGAGAAAAGGTCATTCTGACGATCACGTAGTTATTCCATTAACAGAAAGCTTAGCGATTCAGGGCAATGAGTTGATAGAGAATAAAGTGGAGATACCAGGAAAACAATCGGAACGATTACAGGTAACTTTTAAAATGCCCACCTGGTTAATCGCGCTGATTGTAGTGATGATTGTGATTAATATCGTGGTGCTGGTGGTGCTTCACCGTTAGCTTGTCGCAATAGGGGGTTATCACGTAATGCGATAGCTGACAGCTGATAGCTGTTTACCTAATCCTCTGGCAAGAAATGGCTTCACATGGTTTGTCTGCCAGAGCGTCCTGGCAGACAAGTGAATCTGACGTTTATCGCTGCTTCAGCCCTAAATCCAGCGGCGTCTTGCTGGGTTCCCCGCCGATCTCGCGCGCCAGCTTCGGCACCATGTAGCCGGAGATGAGGGTCAATAGTTCACGCATGATTTCACGGGCTTCATCATCGCTAACCATGAAGTGCGCCGCCCCTTGCACCCGATCCAGCACGTGCAGGTAGTAGGGCATTACCCCGGCGTCAAACAGCGCATTGC
The DNA here is from genome assembly GCF_003790505.1 of Klebsiella sp. P1CD1. Taxonomy (NCBI): domain Bacteria; kingdom Pseudomonadati; phylum Pseudomonadota; class Gammaproteobacteria; order Enterobacterales; family Enterobacteriaceae; genus Klebsiella; species Klebsiella sp. P1CD1. The sequence goes on along the minus strand of NZ_CP033631.1, from coordinate 5,230,079 downwards.
TGAGGTCGGCGAGGGTTTGCGCGTTGTCGTTCACCCCGCGCAGCAGCACGCTCTGGTTGAGCAACGTGACGCCCGCCTGACGCAGCATGGCCATCGCCGCGCGGAACTCATCGTCAATTTCATTGGCGTGGTTGACGTGGTTAACCAGGATTACCTGCAGCGACGAACGCTGGAAGCGGCTGGCCAGCGTCTCGGTGATGCGCGCCGGGATCACAATTGGCAGGCGGCTGTGAATACGCAGACGCTTAACGTGCGGAATAGCTTCCAGCTGGGTCATCAGCCAGTCAAGCTCATGGTCCTTTGCCATCAGCGGGTCGCCGCCGGAGAAGATGATTTCATCAAGCTGCGGATGCGCTGCGATGTAGTCCATTGCCGTCTGCCAGTTGCGCCTGGTGCCCTGATTTTCGGCGTATGGGAAGTGGCGGCGGAAGCAGTAACGACAATTTACCGCACAACCGCCTTTCACCAGTAGCAGTGCCCGGTTGTGATATTTGTGCAACAAGCCGGGCACCACGCTGTGCTGTTCTTCCAGCGGATCGGTGGAGTATCCGGGGGCGACGATAAACTCTTCCTCGGCGGTAAGTACCTGACGAAGCAGCGGATCGTTAGGGTTGCCTTTCTCCATGCGGGCGATAAACGCGCGCGGGACGCGCAGCGGGAACAGGCGTCTGGCCTCGCGTCCGGCCAGCAGTTTTTCATCAGCGTCTACATTTAAAAGACGCAGCAGTTCATCAGGACTGGTCACAACATTGGCAAGTTGCGTTATCCAATCTTCTCTGGATGGGGTATTTAGGGTTACAATATGCGCCATTTTGTGGCTTAGCTACCAGTTAAACAATTTCAGAGGGCCTTATGGCGACTTACTATAGCAACGATTTTCGTGCTGGTCTTAAAATCATGTTAGATGGCGAACCTTATGCGGTAGAAGCCAGCGAATTCGTTAAACCAGGTAAAGGCCAGGCGTTTGCGCGCGTTAAACTGCGCCGCCTGCTGACTGGCACCCGTGTTGAGAAAACCTTCAAATCTACCGATTCGGCAGAAGGCGCGGACGTTGTCGATATGAACCTGACTTACCTGTATAACGACGGTGAGTTCTGGCACTTCATGAACAACGAAACTTTCGAACAGCTGTCTGCTGACGCGAAAGCGATCGGTGACAACGCTAAATGGCTGCTGGATCAGGCTGAGTGCATCGTGACCCTGTGGAACGGCCAGCCGATCGCGGTCACCCCGCCGAACTTCGTTGAGCTGGAAATCATTGAAACCGATCCAGGTCTGAAAGGCGACACCGCGGGTACTGGCGGTAAACCAGCGACCCTGTCTACTGGCGCCGTGGTTAAAGTTCCGCTGTTCGTCCAGATTGGCGAAGTGATCAAAGTGGATACTCGCTCTGGCGAATACGTATCCCGCGTGAAATAATTTCGCGTCATGATGACTGGCGCAGCCTCCGTGCTGCGCCGCTCTTTACGCACAGGTACGACGAACACGAGACATGAAGCGCAGCGTAAAACTTCTGGTGTTACTGTTTCTGAGCAGCGCGTTACTGGCTGGCTGCAACACCGCCCGCGGAGTGGGTGAAGATATTCAGGGCCTGGGCCACGCCATCTCTCACGCCGTGAGCTAAATTTCCTTCCGTTTTGCTAGTGGCGGTTGCCTCCTGGCGCGCCAGCTTCCTCCACGAATATTCCTTTTCTCTTAAAAATCGCAAAGATCCCTTCATCTGTGGACGGTTTGTCTATGCTTATAGGGCATGAAAACAAAACTGACACTAAGGATGACATTATGGTGAAAAAAACGATTGCAGCGTTCTTTACGGTTTTGGTCCTCTCTTCAGCACTGACTGCTTGTAACACTACGCGCGGAGTGGGTCAGGATATTTCAGAAGGCGGCAGCGCAATCTCTGGTGCGGCAACCAAAGCTCAGCAATAACGCCGTCGACGGTACGGTTTTACGCCGTACCGTTCTTCACTTCCCCCATCCTGTTGGATATACTCACTGCGACTTTTCATCCACCTTACGGGACGACCCGTAAGCGTTTCTCATCCGGGGACGGCCCCAGCAAAGGAGCCTTATGTCCTGGATAGTCTTATTTATCGCTGGTCTGCTGGAAGTGGTATGGGCCGTCGGCCTGAAATATACCCATGGCTTTAGCCGGCTGGTTCCCAGCGTCATCACCATCGTGGCGATGGTCGTCAGCATGGCGCTGCTTTCGTGGGCGATGAAAACCCTGCCGGTGGGAACTGCTTACGCCGTCTGGACCGGAATCGGCGCTGTGGGCGCCGCCGTGACCGGTATTGTGCTGTTGGGTGAATCCGCCAGCGCTATGCGTATCGCCAGTCTCGCCTGCATCGTGGTCGGCATCATTGGCCTGAAGATTAGCGCGCACTAGTTGTAGCGCTGATTGACCCAGATCAGTTTGCTGACATCAAAGCCCTGCCGGGTAGCAATATCCAGCATCTGCTGCCTGACCTCCGGAGCGATGGTGGGTGCCCGCGCCAGTAACCAGAGATAGTCGCGATCGGGTCCGCAGACCAGCGCGTAACGATACTCCTTATCCAGGGCAATGACGTTATAGCTGCCGTAGAAAGGGCCGAAGAAGGAGATCTTCAACGCGGCGCGGCTGGGCTCCCCGGTAAAGTACGCCACTCCGTCCGTTTTCTGCCACATACCGCGGTCGGGGTTATAGCCTTTATTGACCACGTCCAGGCCGCCGTCATCGCGTGGGTGCCAGGCGATCGTGACCTTTTCCAGACCGCTTTCAAAAGGGTGGTCAAAGCGGGCGATTTCATACCAGGTACCCAGATAGCGCTGAACGTCGAAGGGACTGACCACGGTGATGCCCGGCGGCGGGGTGGGCGTGCTGCAGGCGACAGACAGGAACGAGACGGCAATCGCGGTGATTATCGGCAGGATACGCATGGCATGCTCCTTGCTGGCTTTTAAGCTAAGTGTAGAGTCCAGCAGGGAAAAGGCGGCAAGATTTTTACATGAAGCGAGCCCGGTAGCAGAAATGCGACCGGGCTCTTGCAGGATCAGATAAACAGTACGCCAACGAGGGTGATGACGCTGAGGATTGCCGCCAGGCCGTAGAAGACCCACTTACCGTTGGGTACATGGATTTTCAGGTCGTGCATGGCGTGGTGAATACGGTGTAGACCGCACCACAGCGGCAGAACAATCATCAGAAAGATGAATGCGCGGCCGATAAAGCTTTGGGCAAAAGCCAGCACGCGCTCATAGCTGAAGGCGTCTGCCGGGGCGAGCCCCAGCGGCAGCAAGATGCCGACCAGCAGCACCATCACCGGCGCGACGATCGCGCCCCACATGCCGCCTGCGCCAAACAGCCCCCAGAATACGGGTTCATCGGAACGTTTCGGATTGGGATTAATCATCTCAGCCTCCTTACCAGAACAGGGCGACAAACAGGATCACCACAGTGACCACCGCCGTTACCACCCAGAGCCCTTTAATGACCGGCTCTGGCCCCATTTTTTCGCCTTTGATGATGACGCTGGCGGCTTTCGGCGCCAGCTCAAACCAGGTTTTGGTGTGCAGCAGCGCCGCCGCCAGGGTAATCAGATTGAGGATCACCACCACCGGGTTTTGCAGGAATCCGATATATCCCGCCCAGCTTTCGGCGCCGTGCTTGAGGGCAAACAGCCCGTAAATCAGCACAATGCTAAACCATACTGTCGGTACCGCTGTCCCTTCCCGCACCATGTAGAAGCGATAAAACGGCAGCTTTTTCCACCAGGTGGAGGTCATTGGCCGCACGTAGGGTTTGCGTTTCGTCGTCATAATGCACTCCTTAGCGTGGTTTCAGGGTGGCGATAAGAAAGTCTTTCGAGCTTTCCACCTTGCCCTGCTGGATCGCGGCCGCCGGGTCGACGTGCTTCGGACACACTTCCGAGCAGTAGCCCACGAAAGTACAGGTCCAGACGCCGTTCTGGCCGTTAAGCTGCGCCATACGTTCCTTTTTGCCGTGGTCGCGGCTGTCTTCGTTGTAGCGGTGGGCGAGGGTGATCGCCGCCGGGCCGATAAATTCCGGATTCAGGCCGAACTGCGGGCAGGCGGCATAGCACAGCCCGCAGTTGATGCAGCCGGAGAACTGATGGTATTTGGCCATCTGGGCTGGCGTCTGCTTGTTTGGCCCCTGGTCCGGCGTGCGGTTATTGCCGATGATATACGGCTTAATGGCCTCCAGACTTTCGATAAAGTGGGTCATATCCACCACCAGATCGCGTTCGATCGGGAAGTTGGCCAGCGCCTCAACTTTGATGCCTTTGGTGTAATCGCGCAGGAACGTTTTGCAGGCCAGCTTCGGCACTTTGTTGACCATCATGCCGCAGGAGCCGCAGATCGCCATCCGGCAGGACCAGCGGTAGCTCAGGTCTGGCGCCAGGTTGTCTTTGATGTAGCCCAGGGCGTCCAGCAGCGAGGTCTGCTCATCATAGGGCACGTCATAGAATGCGCTATGCGGTGCGGTGTCGACCTCCGGGTTGTAGCGCACCACTTCGACTTTCAGGTTTTTCATCTCAGCCATGGGTGGTCTCCTTCTTCTCAGCCGCTTCCGCTTCGGCGCCATAGACACGTTTTGCCGGTGGCAGCGTGGTGATCTTCACGTCGCCATATTCCAGACGGGTGGTGCCATCGGCCTCGCGGAAGGCGAGGGTGTGCTTGAGGAAGTTGACGTCGTCGCGCTCGGTACAGCCCTCATCCAGACGCTGGTGCGCACCGCGCGATTCTTTTCGGGCGATGGCCGAGTGCGCCATACATTCGGCAACGTTCAGGCCGTGTCCCAGTTCAATGGTGTACAGCAGGTCGGTGTTGAACACGCTGGAGTTGTCGGTAATGCGCACGCGCTTGAAGCGCTCCTGCAGCTCAGCCAGCTTATCGATAGTTTTCTGCATCAGCTCCGGCGTACGGTAGATGCCGCAGCCTTCCTCCATCGACAGCCCCATTTCGTCGCGGATTTTCGCCCAGTTTTCGTTACCTTCCTGGTTAACGAGATTTTTCAGCCGTTGCTCTACATCGGCGGCCTGTGCATCCAGTGCGGCACTATTTGCCTCAGTCGTCTGTGCGGCGCGCTGCATAGCCTGTTCCCCGGCCAGGCGGCCGAAGACCACCAGCTCGGCCAGCGAGTTGGAACCCAGACGGTTGGCGCCGTGCAGACCGACGGACGAGCATTCGCCCACGGCAAACAGCCCTTTGATCCGGGTTTCGCACTGCTGATCGGTTTCGATACCGCCCATGGTGTAGTGCGCGGTCGGGCGGACTGGAATCGGCTCTTTCACCGGATCGACGCCGACATAGGCTTTCGCCAGCTCACAGATAAACGGCAGGCGCTCCAGCAGCTTTTTCTCGCCGAGGTGGCGGAGATCGAGATAGACCACGTCACCACGCGGCGTCGGGATGGTGTTCCCTTTCCGCCATTCGTGCCAGAAGGCCTGGGACACTTTGTCGCGTGGACCCAGCTCCATATATTTGTTCTTCGGTTCGCCGAGCGGGGTTTCCGGACCCATGCCGTAATCCTGCAGGTAGCGATAGCCGTTTTTGTTGACCAGAATCCCGCCTTCACCGCGGCAGCCTTCGGTCATCAGGATCCCGGAGCCCGGCAGGCCGGTCGGGTGATACTGAACAAATTCCATATCGCGCAGCGGCACGCCATGGCCCAGCGCCATACCCATACCATCACCAGTAACGATGCCGCCGTTGGTGTTGTAACGATAGACGCGCCCGGCGCCGCCGGTAGCCAGCACGACCGCGTTAGCGCGGATCTGCACCAGGGTGCCTTCCATCATATTCATCGCCACCAGGCCGCGGGCCTGCCCGTCATCGACCAGCAGGTCAAGGACGAAATGTTCATCAAAGCGCTGAATTTGGGGAAACTGAAGGGAGGTCTGGAAGAGAGTATGCAGCATGTGGAAGCCGGTTTTATCGGCGGCAAACCAGGTGCGTTCGATTTTCATCCCACCGAAGCGCCGGACGTTAATGCTGCCGTCGGGGCGGCGGCTCCACGGGCATCCCCACTGTTCCAGCTGGGTCATTTCCGTTGGGCAGTGATGAACGAAATAGTCGACGACATCCTGCTCGCACAGCCAGTCGCCTCCGGCGACGGTGTCGTGAAAATGATACTCAAAGCTATCGTGATCCTGGGCAACGGCTGCGGACCCCCCTTCTGCAGCGACCGTATGGCTGCGCATCGGATAGACTTTAGAAATCAGGGCGATTTTGGCATTGGGGTTGGCCTGGGCGGCGGCGATAGCGGCGCGTAGGCCTGCTCCGCCAGCACCAATTACGGCGAGATCGGCTTGAAAAGTTTGCACGACATTCCTCCAGTTTTAGTGTATTTCGCCGCCGGGCTGGCGAAAAAGTATCACTGCTCCTTTATAGGTACAGGAGTATAGCCGTAGGGTCAGTAAGGAAAATTGACGTGTTCGATTTTTTTATCGATATGTGCGGTTATTTATCAGTGATATTTATGCATTCAGGTTAACGATAGATTAATGGCATGTAATCTGCCGGGGATTGCACAAAATTTGTTTCACTCGCCGGTTGCGAGTAGACTTCGTGCCCTTAATTTGCAATCGGAGAAAGTACCATGAGCGAGACGGCAACCTGGCAGCCGAGCGCACCCATTCCCAATCTGTTGAAACGCGCGGCGGTGATGGCGGAAATCCGCCGTTTCTTTACCGATCGCGGCGTGCTGGAGGTGGAGACGCCTTGCATGAGTCAGGCGACGGTAACGGATATTCATTTGTTCCCGTTCGAAACCCGTTTCGTCGGCCCGGGCCATTCACAGGGACTCAATTTGTACCTGATGACCAGTCCGGAATACCATATGAAGCGCCTGCTGGCGGCGGGCTGCGGTCCGGTTTTCCAGTTGTGTCGCAGCTTTCGTAATGAAGAGATGGGCCGGCATCACAACCCGGAATTCACCATGCTGGAGTGGTATCGTCCGTGCTATGACATGTATCGCCTGATCAACGAGGTGGACGACCTGCTGCAGCAGGTTCTGGAGTGTCAGCCAGCGGAAAGCCTCTCCTATCAGCAGGCGTTCCAGCGTCATCTGGATATTGATCCGCTCTCTGCTGATAAAACGCAGTTGCGTGAAGTCGCGGCGAAGCTGGATTTAAGCAATATCGCCGATACTGAAGAAGATCGCGACACGCTGCTGCAACTGTTGTTCACCATGGGCGTGGAGCCGCACATCGGTAAAGATCGGCCGACGTTTATCTATCATTTCCCGGCCACCCAGGCCTCGTTAGCGCAGATCAGCCCGGAAGATCATCGGGTCGCTGAGCGCTTCGAGGTTTACTACAAAGGTATTGAGCTGGCGAATGGTTTCCACGAGCTGACCGATGCCCGCGAACAGCGTCTGCGATTCGAGCAGGACAACCGCAAACGCGCCGCGCGCGGCCTTCCGCAGCAGCCTATCGATAACAACCTGCTGGCGGCACTAGAGGCGGGCCTGCCGGACTGCTCCGGCGTGGCGCTGGGCGTTGACCGTGTGGTGATGCTGGCGCTGGGTGCCGAAAGCATCGGCGAGGTGATCGCCTTTACGGTCGACCGCGCCTGATGGCGCTGTCACCTCCTGCCGCCTTAGAGCGGGGGAGGTGACAGACCCGCCCTGACCGATCCTCCCTCACGCTATCCCGGTTTTCGCCCGAATACCCACAATCTCCTTCCGTGCTTTTGCTACTATCCGCGCTCATTTTTTGAGGCCAGGCGTTGCCTGTTGGGTGATGCCCACGTTTGGATAGATTTATGCATCAACAATTCAAGAAGATGAGCCTGATTGGGCTGATTCTGATGATCTTCACTTCGGTGTTTGGCTTTGCCAACAGCCCGTCGGCGTTTTATCTGATGGGCTACAGCGCGATGCCGTTTTATCTTTTTTCCGCCCTCTTTTTCTTTATTCCGTTCGCGCTGATGATGGCGGAGATGGGATCGGCTTATCGTCGCGAAGAGGGCGGGATCTATTCCTGGATGAACCACAGCGTCGGGCCGCGCTTTGCTTTCATCGGCACCTTTATGTGGTTTGCGTCGTACGTGGTGTGGATGGTGAGTACGGCGGCTAAAATTTGGGTGCCGTTATCCACCTTTTTGTTTGGCGCGGACAAAACCCAGACCTGGGCGCTGGCTAGCCTGACCCCGACGCAGACGGTGGGCATTCTGGCAGCCTGCTGGATGGGTGTCGTGACCTTTATTGCCGTCAAAGGGATCAATAAAATCGCCAAAATCACCGCCGTCGGCGGCATCGCGGTGATGGGGCTTAACCTGGTGCTACTGCTGGTGAGTGGGGCGATCCTCCTGCTCAACGGCGGCCATTTCGCCCAACCGTTAAACTTCACCCTTTCACCTAATCCCGGGTATCAGTCGGGCATGGCGATGCTGTCGTTTGTGGTATTTGCCATCTTTGCCTATGGCGGAATTGAGGCGGTCGGCGGCTTAGTGGATAAGACTGATAAGCCGGAAAAGAACTTTGCCAAAGGTATTATCATCGCGGCGATCGTTATCTCGGTCGGTTACTCGCTGGCGATTGTGCTGTGGGGCGTGAGCGCCAACTGGCAGCAGGTGCTTGGCGCGCGTTCGACCAACCTCGGCAACATCACCTATGTGCTGATGACCAGCCTTGGGACGACGCTCGGCCAGGCTCTGCACCTGACGCCAGAGTCGGCGGCCCTGACCGGAGTCTGGTTCGCCCGTATTACCGGCCTGTCGATGTTTCTCGCTTACACCGGCGCGTTCTTCACCCTCAGCTATTCTCCCCTGAAAGCGATTATCCAGGGCACGCCAAAAGCGCTCTGGCCGTCGGTGATGACCCGTCTCAACGTCAACGGCATGCCCGCCGCGGCGATGTGGCTGCAGTGTCTGCTGGTCGGGGTGTTTATCGTACTGGTATCGTTCGGTGGGGATAGCGCTTCGGCGTTTTATAACAAGCTGACGCTGATGGCCAATGTCTCCATGACCTTGCCCTATCTATTCCTGACCATCGCCTTCCCGTTCTTCAAGGCGAAAACGCATCTTGACCGACCGTTCGTGATTTTCAAAAACCGTTCGTCGACGCTGCTGGCGACCGGCGTGGTGTTGCTGGTGGTGACTTTCGCCAATATCTTCACCATTATCCAACCCGTCATCGACAGCGGGGACTGGAACAGTACCCTGTGGATGGTCGGTGGACCGATCTTCTTCTCACTGCTGGCGCTGGGGATCTACGAAAGCTACCGTCGGCGCATGGCGTCCGGCGCGCTGGTGATGGAGAGTTAAAGAACCTGCCCGGCGGTGCAGCCGGGCAGGGGATGGTTTACAGGCTACCAGCCGTACGGCGGCTGGTTTTTCCGGCCGAGGTCATGGTTTTACTGCTTTGCCTGCCGTCGATACTTTCCAAACGCATCTGGAACGGAGGGAACGGCATATCAATGCCATGTTCGCGGAAGCCCGCCAGGATCAGCTGATGCATCTCATGGCGCAGCGGCATGCGATGCCCCATCTCCGCGGCAAAAATACGCAGCTCGAAAATCTGGATCCCCTGCTGCAGGTCGACGAGAAACGCTTCCGGCGCCGGGGTATCGATGACCAGCGAGCAGCGATGCGCCGCGGCAATGAGAATTTTCGTGACCTCGTCGGTATCGGCATCCACGGGTGCCGGCACCGTCAGCACCACGCGGGTGACTGAGTCTGACAGCGACCAGTTGATAAACTGTTCGGTGATGAACGCCTTGTTCGGCACGATAATCTCTTTCCGGTCCCAGTCACTGATGGTGGTCGCACGGGTATTAATGCGGGTGACGCTGCCCGTCAGGTCGCGAATGGTGACTGTATCGCCGATGCGGATCGGCTTCTCAAACAGGATAATCAGGCCGGAGATAAAGTTGGCGAAGATCTCCTGCAGGCCAAACCCGAGACCCACACCCAGCGCGGCGACCAGCCACTGCAGCTTCGACCACTCAATACCGATCATCGAGAAGCCCACCAGCCCGCCGACGAGCATCAGCAGATATTTGGTGATGGTGGTGATGGCGTAGCCGGTGCCGGGCGTTAAATCGAGATGCTGGAGGATCGCCAGTTCCAGCAGTGCGGGCAGGTTGCGCACCAGCTGAGTGGTGATGATCAGCACCAGAATGGCAATCAACACCGCGCCAAGCGTGATCGGCTCAAGGCTTTCCACCCCTTGTACCGTCGAGGTCACGTCCCACAGCGAGATATTCTCAAGGAAGCCAAACGCCGAATGAATTTCCGACCACAGCACGATGACCGACAGCAGCGCGATCAGCATCAGCAGGGAACGCACAAGCCGCAGCGACTGGGTACTGATGGCATCGAGATCGACCTCGCTGACCTCCGTCTCCACCGACCCCTCCGGACTGCTGACGTGAACGGGCTCATCTTCGCCGCGGGCGCGCTGGGCGAGAATTTCCGCGCGACGGTGGCGGGCCCGGTCGAAGGCCAGCCGGCGGCGCTGGATCAGCATCCAGCGGCGGATGATGTGATAGACCACCAGCAGCAAGAACCAGATGGCGACCGAGGTTTCCAGACGCGCAAGCAGCGCCTGGGCGGTGGCGAGGTAGCCGACGGCGGCCGCCAGCATGGCCACCAGCGGGGCGCCAAGCATCAGGTTCCACAGCAGGCGGTTCACCATATTGTCGCCATTCCCCTCTTTATCCAGATAGAGCGGAATACCGGCGTGCTTAAGGCTCAGGGTAACCACCGCCAGCGCGCCGCAGATCAACAGGAAGCACAGGCGGCCCAGCGAAGCGGAGAACTCGCGGTCGTTAAGATTATCAAACATGATCAGCGCCATAATCAGCGGCACAATCAGCCCGATGCTCATCAGGTAGTAGCGCATCGCTTTCGCCACGCGGTTACGCGGCCAGCCGAAGTGGGCGATAAACAGCCCGTTTGGCCGGGCGAAGGTGGCGCAGATCATCACCACCCACAGCAAAGGCACGGTCGCCGTGACCCCATCGCCTATCGCCACCGCCAGCGGGAAGGGCCAGGCGGACTGCAGGCCATAGCCGAGCGTCATCCACAGCACCGGCAGCGGCGAGGCCACCAGTATCGACCAGAAGACCGTGCGCAGCGTCAGCCAGAAGTGATCCTGGGTGACTTTCCCCACCCGGGCGCTGGAGCGCTCAAGGAAGCGGGTGAAATGGCGCCGCGAGCTGATGCTGAAGCCGACCAGCAGCAGGGCGGCAAACAGCGGCAGCAAGGTCTCTTTGCTGGTGAGCATCATCGCGCTGGCTTTGCCCAGCTCGCTGATGGTATCCAGGGAGATCAGACGCCGTAGATCCTGGACAATCTCCAGCGGCCAGGAGAAGCCGATGGGGCTGACGTCCGAAGTCCAGAACAGATAGCGGTGGGTCGCTTCGTTGATCTCTTTCAGCGCGTCTTCCAGCTGGCCGTTGGCGACCTTCAGCTTAGTGAGCTCCAGCATCAGAGTATCGCCGCCGCGCAGCAGCGAGTTCAGCAGCTCGTTCTGCGTGCGCAGCTGCGCCTGCAGGATCTTGTTCTGCTCGCTGGTCAGCGGTTGGCCGTCGGCCTGACGGATCTGCCGCAGCTGTGGTTGCTTACTGAGTAAATCTTCAAAGCGCAGACGCTGCACGCGCAACTGTGCCATTTCCGTATCCAGCTGCTGTGGGCGAGGGCGTTCCGGCAGTCGCGCCACCTGGGCGCGTAAGGCTTCACCCAGCAGGTTGGAAGAGCCCAGCCACTGCGATTGCTCGCGCAGGGTGTTTAACGCCTGGCGCACCTGCAGCGTTTGATTCGTCGCCTGCCGCTGCTGGGAGGCCACCAGATCCATGCGCTGCGCCTGCTGGTTCAGCGCCTGGGAGAGCTCCCGGTTGACCTTGAACTGCGCGGTGATGTCCGGCGGCAGGTTTTCACTGTTCTCCGCCAGCAGTTCGGTGCTCTCCAGCGCCTTTTCCGCCTCCCGCTGGCGCTGGCTGTTCTGTAAATTGCGCAGCGCCTGCAGATAGGCATCCAGTTGTTCGCTCTGCTTTTGCGCCAGCTCGGAACGGGCGCGCGACAGCTCCTGGCGGTTGTTGGCGGAAAGCTGGGCGAGGTCGAGTTCATCCACCAGCGCCTTCAGGCGCGCCGATTCCGCCTGCAGGGCAAGATTTTGCGCCTGGGCGAGAGCATTGTTGCCGGTTTGCGTGCCGATGCGGCGCTCAACCTCATTGAGCTGACGACGGGCATCGGTTTGCTGTTGCGGCAGCTGGTTCAGGGAGTCGGCGATTTCACGCGCGCGATCCTGCTCCTGCTGCGCCTGGCGGCTCGATTCCAGCAGCTGGCTGCTGACCTGCAGGATCTCCTGGTTCAGCGCATCGGCGGTCAGGCCGGTTGGCACCTGGCGCGGTTCTTCGCTCAGATTGTTGAGCTGGGAGCGCAGGCTTTGAAACAGTTTGGGGAAATTATCGATAACGTCCTGATACTGACGGGCGCGCTCGAGGGACGATTTTTGCTCCTCAAGCGCGTTCAGCGCGGACTGCAGAACTTCAACGGTTTCAGGCTGGGCGGGCTTTGCCGCCTTCGCCTGTTCCAGTTCCTGGGTTATCTGTTTAGCATCCGGGGCTGTCGCAGCGTACGCCCCGAAACTGAGGCTCAAGGCCAACAGGAAAGTGTATATCAGGCGCACGGCATAACCCTTTTTGCTGAAGAATTAACCTTGGTCTTGTGTATCGTCAACCAGCGGGCTGGCGCGGTGTTCGGCGCGGATCTCTTCTTCCGGTAACGGCGCGGGTTCAGCAGCGGTGCTGGCTTCCACGGCGGTCGCCAGCGGTTGGCCGATTTTAGTCACGGACAGGCTTTGCAGCGAGTCGACCAGCTTCACCTGGCCCGGGGCAAACAGGTTGATCACGGTGGAACCCAGTTTGAAGCGGCCCATCTCCTGGCCTTTCAGCAGGGCGACGGAGCCTTCGCTGTCGCCAGCGGGCCAGGTCCAGCGTTTAATAATGCCTTCGCGCGGTGGGGTCACGGTGCCGGACCACACGGTCTCGATGCTGCCGACGATAGTCGCGCCCACCAGAATTTGCGCCATCGGGCCAAACTCAGTATCAAACAGGCAGATGACGCGCTCGTTACGGGCGAACAGGTTAGGCACATTCTGCGCCGTCAGATGGTTAACCGAGAACAGGTCGCCAGGGACGTAGATCATTTCGCGCAGGATGCCGTTGCACGGCATGTGCACGCGGTGATAGTCGCGCGGCGACAGATAGGTGGTGGCGAAGCTGCCGTTACGGAACAGGTCGGCCATTTGATAGTTGCCGGCCAGCAGGGCTTCCAGGCTGTAGTCATGACCTTTGGCCTGCAGGATTTTATCGTCTTCAATGGCGCCAAGCTGGCTGATCACGCCGTCTGCCGGCATCACCAGCACGTTGGGATCGGTATTCAGCGGGCGAACGTCGTCGCGCAGCGGACGCACAAAGAAATCGTTGAAGGTGCGATAAGCCGCGGTATCCGGCTTCTGCGCCTCTTTCATATCGACCTTGTAGTATTTCACGAACAGATCGATGACCAGTTTCGTCAACCAACCTGCGCGTTTGCTCGCACCCCAGCCTGCGAGGCGGGTGAGCCACAGTTTAGGCAGAATGTATTGCAGTGAAAGTTTAAGATCGTTTAACAAAGTAGCCTCCAGGCCATGATATGTCGTTCCTGACCCCGCCCGCGGGCGGGGTCCTGAAAAAAGGGGACGATTCTATACGTAAACCTCGCCAAATGGCATCCGCGTTAGTCGCAGTTTGACCGCGTCCTGGCAGAGCCTGACGTGATGCTCAGCTTAATGATCAGTCATCGGACGAGGAAAAGTTTTTACGCGTTTTTACCTGTACCTGCTCCATGCTTTCGAGGATGCGGTGGTAGTTCTCAAAACGGCTTTCGGCGATCTTGCCGTTCTCTACCGCTTCGCGAAGCGCACAGCCAGGATCGTTATCGTGTTTACAGTCGCGGTATTTGCAATGGCCTAAATAATCATGGAATTCGACAAAGCCATGGGTGATTTGTTCCGCTTCCAGATGCCAGAGGCCAAATTCACGAACGCCCGGCGAATCAATCACATCGCCGCCGTGCGGGAAGTGGTAGAGGCGCGCCGCGGTGGTGGTGTGCTGGCCTAAGCCGGAAACGTCCGAGACATCATTGGTGAGGATCTGATCCTCATTCAGCCCCAGCAGGGCATTCAGCAGACTCGATTTACCGACCCCGGACTGCCCGGCGAAAATGCTGATGCGGTCGGTCAGGGCCGCTTCCAGCGGCTTGAGACCGTCCTGAGTCCGGCTGGAGACCATGAGCACGCGGTAGCCGATATTGCGGTAGATGTCCATTTGCTCATTGACGAAGCGCAGGCCATCGTCATCCAGCAGATCGATTTTATTCAGGACGATCAACGGCTCGATATCCTGCGCCTCGCAGGCCACCAGATAGCGATCGATAATATTCAGCGACAGTTCAGGCAGGATCGCGGAAACCACCACGATCTGATCGATATTGGCGGCGATAGGCTTCACGCCGTCGTAAAAATCCGGACGCGTCAGGACGGAGGCGCGCTCGTGCACCGCTTCGACGATCCCTTTGACGTTTACGCCGTCGGCGGCGTCTTTACCCGGCCGCCAGACCACGCGGTCGCCGGTGACCAGCGAACGGATTGTCCGGCGAATGTTGCAGCGATGGACGCTACCGTCAGCGGATTCGACGTCGGCATGCATACCAAAGCGACTGATGACAATGCCTTCCGACGTTTCGCCAAACAGGTTGTCATCGTAGTCGGCCTTCTCCGCAGTGGTTTTCAGGCGGCGCTGGTGGTTGGCGTTGACGCGGCGCTGCTGGCCTTTGGAGAGTTTATTTTTACTCAATCGAACTGGCTCCTGGTCGCCCTGATGGGGCAAAACCTCTATGATACACGCTATTTTAGATGAATATAGTCACGCAAGAAGGGTGGAAAATAGCATGAGTGCAAATGAAAACAACCTCATTTGGATCGATCTTGAGATGACAGGGCTGGATCCGGAGCGCGATCGCATTATCGAAATCGCCACCCTGGTGACCGATGCCAACCTGAACATTTTGGCTGAAGGGCCGACCATCGCCGTGCATCAGTCGGATGCTCAGCTGGCATTAATGGACGAGTGGAATGTGCGGACGCATACCGGCAGCGGACTGGTGGATCGCGTGAAGGCCAGCGCCGTCAGCGAGCACGATGCCGAACTGGCGACCATTGAGTTTCTTAAGCAGTGGGTGCCGGCGGGCAAGTCGCCGATCTGCGGCAACAGCATCGGCCAGGATCGTCGCTTCCTGTTTAAGTACATGCCGCAACTGGAAGCCTATTTCCACTACCGCTATCTGGACGTCAGCACGCTGAAAGAGCTGGCTCGCCGCTGGAAGCCGGAAATTCTCGACGGCTTTAAAAAGCAGGGCACCCATCAGGCGATGGACGATATCCGCGAGTCGGTTGCCGAGCTGGCCTACTATCGCGAGCATTTCATTAAGCTGTAAACCAATACCGGGCCTGGTGCGGCCCGGTACATCTTTCTGATTATTTAAACCACTTTTGCTGCATCTGCTGGAAGTCAGGCGTCGCCATGACCGCGGTCAGGGCATCGTTGATGGCATTCAGCAACTCCGGATCGTCTTTGCGCACCGCAATCGCATACTGCTTACCGTAATAAGCCGGGTCGGTGGCCCGCTCATCCATGATGGCGTAGTCAGGGTTCTCTTGTTGCCAGGCGTCAAGGGTGGCGAAGTCGCTCATGACGCCGGTTATTTCGCCGGCTTTCAGCGCGGCTAAAGCGCTGGCGACGTCGTCGTAAGGGATCGCCTGCACGGCCTTCTGCTTATCGCGCAGATAGTGCTGGTGCAGCGTGCCTTTCACCACGCCGATTTTTTTGGCTTTCAGATCGGCAAAGGTATGGGCGACATCTTTATTGACGATCACCACCCCGGAGAGGGCCTGGCGATAGGGGCGGCTAAAGGCGACCTGCTTCTCGCGCATTGGGATCACTTCCATACCGGCAATCACCGCATCAAACTTCTTAAAGCGCAATGCCGGGATCAGGGTATCGAAACGCTGCGCCGTAAACTGGCACTGCGCCTGCATCTGCTGGCACAGGGCGTGAGCGAGATCGATATCGAAGCCGACGGGCTGATTTTTGCCGTTGGCGGTGACAAACGGCGGATTGGCCGTGGTAGTGCCAAAATGGAGCGTCTCGGCTGACGCGGTTCCGATGGCCAGCGTGCTCAGCAGCAGGACGGTGAGGACTTTTCTCATGCTAATTCCCTGTTTGGCGTCGTGGTGGCCACGTTATACGTCGCGCCACCGCACTATGATGCGAGCGATTTTGCGTCATTCAGCCGGGCGGAAAAAGCAATTTTGCCCGTTATGACGCTTATTTATACAATTCAGCGGCGTAGGTGGCGAGAAAATGTCCATTTAAACAAAAAACGCAAAAAAGTGATCGTCAGGGGGTTGCAGGGGCATCGAATTCTCGTATAATGCGCCTCCCGTAACGACGCAGAAATGCAAATTACGACGCCATCAAAATATGGCAAAAAAGCAGTAACGCGGGAATAGCTCAGTTGGTAGAGCACGACCTTGCCAAGGTCGGGGTCGCGAGTTCGAGTCTCGTTTCCCGCTCCAAAATTTGAAAGCACCATCCTGATCACAGGGTTTCAACTCGCAGATGCGAGGCGAAAGCCGAAGATTAAGCGGGAATAGCTCAGTTGGTAGAGCACGACCTTGCCAAGGTCGGGGTCGCGAGTTCGAGTCTCGTTTCCCGCTCCAAAATTTGAAAGACATACCACACCAGTCGCAGTATTCAGGTTGCTACACGGTAGCTTGAATGACGATGATTAAGCGGGAATAGCTCAGTTGGTAGAGCACGACCTTGCCAAGGTCGGGGTCGCGAGTTCGAGTCTCGTTTCCCGCTCCAAATTTTCTTCCATCTCTTATTTATCCACAGTGCAATCCAGCGCCGGGGATGATTTTCATTTGATATCCAGAAATACTGTGAACAGAGTTATCCACAGGTTGTCGTTCCGTCTTTGACGGCGTAAATGCTTCGCTTTGTAAATAGTATCTTTATATACCATTGAAATTTAACAATTAAATTTCATTTCAAAATGTTAATCCGATCACTTGACCTCGGTCTGCGCCTTGAAACGCAATGTGTTTTAGATTTTATTCACAGCCTGTGAATGAATCAGGCGTCGCGCGGCAAGCCTTTCTCTACTACCCTGACCAGACGTAATTTTTTCGGCAGTTGTACTTCGACGGCGTCGGCGTTCCGCTTGTTTATTTGCTCAGCGATAGCCCATTCGATGTGCTCGTCGAGAAGCGGGTGCTCACCCCGGCGACTCTCCAGCGCGCGAAGATGGGCTTCATCCCAGGGCGCATTGCCCAGCGCGACGGCGATATTGCGCAGCCAGCGCAGGTGGCCAATGCGACGAATCGCCGACCCTTCGGTTACCTTCAGAAACCACGCTTCGCTCCAGGCGAACAGCTCCACCAGCGGTGGCGCATGCAACGCTTTGCGTGGACTGAAATCCTCTTCATCGGTGAGCTGTGAGAAACGGTTCCACGGACAGATCAGCTGACAATCATCACAACCGTAAATACGGTTGCCGATAAGCGGACGGAACTCCTCCGGGATAGCGCCTTCCAGCTCGATGGTGAGATAGGAGATGCAGCGCCGGGCGTCGACGGTGTAGGGCTCAACGATGGCGCCGGTGGGGCAGATGGTCATGCAGGCGACGCAGCGTCCGCACTCCTCCGCAACCGGGCTGTCGACCGGTAGAGGCAGATCGATCAGCAGTTCGCCGAGGAAAAAGAATGATCCCGCGTCGCGGCTTAAGATAAGTGAGTGCTTACCTGTCCAGCCAAGGCCCGCTTTTTCTGCGATTGGCCGCTCCAGGATAGGCGCGGAATCGACAAAAGGTCTAAAATTGAGCGAAGCACACTGTTCCTGAATCTTCTCCCCCAGTTTTTTCAGGCGATTACGTAGCAGCTTATGATAATCACGCCCGAGGGCATAACGGCTGACGTAACCCAGTGCGGGATCTTTCAGGGTGCGGGCAAAGGCGGCGTTGGCGGGCAGATAGTTCATCCGCACGCTGATAACGCGTAACGTACCGGGCAGCAGTTCGTGGGGACGGGCGCGCATCATACCGTGACGGGCCATCCACTCCATTTCGCCGTGGTATTGTTTATCCAGCCATGCCTGCAGTTTGGGTTCACTGGCGCTGAGGTCGGTATCGGCGATACCCACCTGCTGGAACCCGAGCTCTGTGCCCCACTGTTTGATTTGTTGCGCTAACTGAACGAGATCGAGGGGCTGTGACATGATGGACCATACAATGACGAAAAACCCTGACAGTATACCATACAACATTTGGCCTGCGGAGGCGCTGCGCCTGGCCGAACGAGAGGCGGCGGACAGCCTGGGGCTGACGCTGTTCGAACTGATGCAGCGCGCGGGCGAGGCGGCCTTTCAGCTGGCCAGCCGCGCTTATCCCGCCAGCGCGCACTGGCTGATCCTCTGCGGACATGGCAACAACGGCGGCGACGGATATGTTGTCGCGCGTCTGGCACAGGCCGCGGGGCGGCGGGTGACGCTGCTGGCGGTAGAGAGTGACAGCCCGCTGCCGGAAGAGGCGCAGGCGGCGCGGGAGGCGTGGCTTAACGCCGGCGGCGTGATCCATGCGGCGACTATCCCGTGGCCCGACGATATCTCACTGATTATTGATGGCCTGCTCGGCACCGGTCTGCGCAGTGCGCCGCGCGATCCCGTCGCGGCGCTCATCCACCAGGCTAACCACCACCCGGCGCCGGCGGTGGCGCTGGATATCCCTTCCGGCCTGAATGCGCAGACCGGCGCGACGCCAGGTGCAGTGGTTCAGGCTGACCACACCCTGACCTTTATCGCCCTCAAACCCGGGCTGCTGACCGGCAAGGCGCGGGATGTCGTCGGGCATCTCCATCATCATGCCCTTGGGCTCGAGCGCTGGCTCGCCGGGCAAAGTACTCCCCTGACGCGGTTTTGCGCCGCCCACCTCGCCGACTGGCTGCCGCCGCGGCGGGCCACCTCCCATAAGGGCGATCACGGCAAGCTGGTGATTGTCGGCGGCGATCGCGGCACAGCAGGCGCTATCCGTATGTGCGGTGAAGCGGCCCTACGCAGCGGTGCAGGGCTGGTGCGAGTGCTTACTCACCCGGAGAACGTGGCGCCCATTGTCACCGTGCGGCCGGAATTAATGGTGGATGAACTGACGCCCCAGACCCTGAAAGCCGCGCTGGAGTGGGCTGATGTGGTGGCGATTGGCCCGGGTCTGGGGCAGCGCGAATGGGGGCGCAGCGCCCTGCGCACGGTGGAAAGTTTTAACAAACCGATGGTCTGGGACGCCGACGCGCTGAACCTGCTGGCATTCAATCCCGATAAACGTCACAATCGCGTGTTAACGCCGCACCCCGGCGAAGCGGCCCGTCTGCTGAACGTCAGCGTGGCAGAAATTGAAAGCGATCGCTTACTTTCTGCGCAGCGTCTGGTAAAACGGTATGGTGGCGTGGTTGTGCTGAAAGGCGCGGGCACGGTGGTGGCCAGTGAAAGCGGGGCGATGGGCATTATCGATGCCGGCAATGCCGGGATGGCCAGCGGCGGGATGGGCGATGTGCTTACCGGCATTATTGCCGCATTGTTAGGACAGCACCTGACGCCGTATGATGCAGCCTGTGCCGGGTGCGTCGCTCATGGCGACGCCGCCGACCGGGTGGCCGCTCGCGAGGGCACCCGCGGTATGCTGGCGACCGATCTCTTTTCCACGCTCAGGCGTGTTGTTAACCCGGATGTGATTGACGTAGACCATGATTAACCGAGTGATTCCTTTACCCGATGAGCAGGCCACGCTGGCCCTTGGCGACCGCATCGCGCAGGCCTGTACCGGCGCCACCGTGATTTATCTGTATGGTGATTTAGGCGCGGGGAAAACGACCTTCAGCCGCGGATTTTTGCAGGCGCTCGGTCACCGCGGCAATGTCAAAAGCCCAACCTATACCCTGGTGGAGCCGTATACCCTCGAGAATCTGATGGTATATCACTTCGATCTCTACCGACTGGCGGATCCTGAGGAGCTCGAATTTATGGGGATCCGTGATTATTTTGCCGACGATGCCATCTGCCTGGTGGAATGGCCGCAGCAAGGCGCAGGTGTCCTGCCTGACCCGGATGTTGAAATTCACCTTGATTACCAGGCACAAGGGCGTGAGGCGCGTATTACCGCGATCTCCTCACGGGGTGAATCTTTACTGGCGCGTTTAGCCATTTAGCCTGAAGGATGACGGGATGAAGTATCGCATAACCACCTGGCTTGCCGCTGCGCTAATGCTCTCGAGTCTTCACGCCACTGCGGCGAGTTTATCCGATATCCAGGTCTCCAACGGAGACCAGCAGGCCCGTATTACCCTAAGTTTTGTCGGTGAGCCGGAGTACTCCTTTACCCCACAGGGTAAACGTCTGGTCGCGCTGGATATCAAGCAGACCGGCGTATTGCAGGGACTACCGCTGCAGTTTAGCGGCAGCAACCTGGTGAAGAGTATTCGCGCCGGTACGCCGCAGGATACGCAGACGCTGCGTCTGCTGGTGGATTTGACGGAAGATGGTAAAACGCGAGCGGTGAAGCAGCAGAACGGGGCGAATTACACGGTGGTCTTTACCATCAACGCCGACGCACCGCCGCCACCGCCACCGCCGCCTGTGGTGGTGAAACGGGCTGACCCGCCGCCAGTGATGCCTTCCCGGACGGCGACGTCAGGGCGTAACCCGTTCAGCTCGTCGGGTCATGAACGGCAGACGGCGATGACCTCCTCCCAGCCGGCGATGACCAACAATCAGACCGTGACTCGCCCGGCGGCCCGTACGGTGTCGGCGGATGATAAGGTGATTATCGCCATCGATGCCGGACACGGCGGTCAGGATCCTGGCGCAATTGGTCCGAATGGCACCAAAGAGAAGAACGTCACTATCGCTATCGCGCGCAAGCTGCGGGCGTTACTGAACGCCGATCCGCAGTTTAAGCCGGTGCTGACCCGCGACGGAGATTACTTTATTTCGGTGATGGGCCGCTCTGACGTGGCGCGTAAGCAAAACGCCAACTTCCTCGTCTCTATCCATGCTGATGCCGCGCCAAACCGCGATGCGACCGGCGCCTCGGTGTGGGTGCTCTCGAACCGTCGCGCCAACAGCGAAATGGCCGGTTGGCTCGAGCAGCATGAGAAGCAGTCTGAACTGCTCGGCGGGGCAGGCGACGTGCTGGCGAACAGCCAGGCCGACCCCTACCTGAGCCAGGCGGTGCTGGATCTGCAGTTCGGTCATTCCCAGCGCGTCGGCTACGATGTGGCGACCAACGTGCTGAGCCAGCTGCAGCGCATTGGCAACCTGCACAAACGCCGCCCGGAGCATGCCAGCCTCGGTGTATTGCGCTCGCCGGATATCCCGTCGATCCTTGTGGAAACGGGCTTTATCAGTAACAACGGTGAAGAGCGGCTGCTGGGGAGCGATGATTACCAGGAGCAGATTGCGGAGGCGATTTATAACGGCCTGCGCAACTACTTTATGCAGCATCCGCTGCAGTCGGCGCCTCGCGGCGAGGCGGCGCAGACCGCCAGCGCCGCAGCGCCAGGCGGGATGTTGATTAACTAAGGAGCAGGGGATGCCGATTCAGGTTCTGCCGCCGCAGCTCGCCAACCAGATTGCCGCCGGCGAAGTGGTGGAGCGGCCCGCGTCGGTGGTGAAAGAGCTGGTTGAGAACAGCCTTGATGCTGGCGCTACGCGGATTGACATTGATATCGAACGCGGCGGCGCGAAGCTCATTCGCATCCGCGATAACGGCAGTGGCATCAAAAAAGACGAGCTGGCGTTGGCCCTGGCCCGTCATGCGACCAGCAAGATCGCCTCGCTTGACGATCTGGAGGCGATTATCAGCCTCGGCTTTCGCGGCGAAGCGCTGGCCAGTATCAGTTCGGTGGCGCGCTTAACGCTGACTTCGCGCACGGCGGAGCAGCAGGAAGCCTGGCAGGCTTATGCCGAAGGCCGCGATCAGGCGGTAACGGTGAAGCCGGCGGCGCACCCGGTCGGCACCACCCTGGAAGTCCTCGATCTGTTCTACAACACGCCGGCGCGGCGCAAATTTATGCGCACCGAAAAAACCGAGTTCGGCCACATTGACGAGGTGGTGCGCCGCATTGCGCTGGCGCGCTTCGACGTCACCATTAACCTCAACCATAACGGTAAGGTGATACGACAGTATCGGGCAGTGGCGCAGGATGGCCAGCGGGAGCGGCGGCTGGGAACCATTTGCGGCGCCGCTTTTCTCGAACATGCGCTGGCGATCGAGTGGCAGCATGGCGATCTGACCCTGCGCGGCTGGGTTGCCGATCCGCTCCATACCACCCCGGCGCTGGCGGAAATTCAGTACTGTTACGTCAACGGCCGGATGATGCGCGACCGGCTGATCAATCATGCTATCCGCCAGGCCTGTGAAGACAAGCTGGGCGCCGATCAGCAGCCGGCGTTTGTGCTGTATCTGGAGATCGATCCCCATCAGGTGGATGTGAACGTCCATCCGGCCAAGCATGAGGTGCGTTTCCATCAGTCTCGCCTGGTGCATGACTTTATCTACCAGGGCGTACTGAGCGTGCTGCAGCAACAGCTTGATGCGCCGCTGGCGGAAAAAGACGACCCGCCGACGCCGCGCCAGATGCCGGAGAACCGCATCGCCGCAGGCGGCAACCAGTTTGCTCGGCCGTCGGAAGCGCGTGAACCGGCAACCCGATTCAGCATGACATCGTCGCGTGAGCCGGCTGTCTCCGGCGGCAGTTCTGGCGGCGCGAGCTGGCCGCATGCGCAGCCCGGTTACCAGAAGCAGCAGGGCGCGCTTTATCGTCAGTTGCTCGACACGCCCGCCGCTCCGCGACCCGCGCAGCCGTCCGCCGCCCCGGCGGAACTGGCTGGTCACAGTCAGAGTTTTGGCAGAGTGCTGACGATCGTCGGCGGCGATTGCGCGCTGCTGGAGCGCGAGGGCAGTCTGGCGCTGCTGTCGTTGACCGTTGCCGAGCGCTGGCTGCGCCAGGCGCAGTTGACGCCGGGTACGGAAGCGGTATGTGCCCAGCCGCTGCTGATCCCGTTGCGGTTAAAAGTCACGGAAGGGGAGAAGCGGGCGCTGGCCGCTGCGCAGTCGGCGCTGACGCAGTTGGGGATCGAGCTTCATACCGATGCCCTGCACGTGACGGTGCGCGCGGTCCCTTTACCCTTAAGACAACAAAATTTACAAATCTTGATTCCTGAACTGATAGGCTACCTGGCGCAGCAAAACGCATTCGACGTCGGCAACATCGCCCAATGGATGGCGCGTAATCTGACGAGCGAACAGGCGTCATGGAATATGGCGCAGGCGATTGCGCTGCTGGCGGACGTCGAACGTCTTTGCCCGCAGCTGGTGAAAACGCCGCCGGGTGGCCTGTTACAACCTGTAGATCTCCATTCGGCGATGAATGCCCTGAAAGATGAATGATGTAACCGAGGCGAGCCTGCCCAAGGCAATTTTTTTAATGGGCCCGACGGCCTCAGGTAAAACCGCGCTGGCGATAGTTTTACGTAAAGTTTTGCCAGTAGAGTTGATTAGTGTTGATTCCGCCCTCATTTATCGGGGAATGGATATTGGCACTGCCAAACCGGATGCCGCGGAGCTTAGCGCTGCGCCGCACCGGCTGCTGGATATTTTGGATCCCGCAGAAGCCTATTCCGCGGCTGATTTTCGCCGCGACGCGCTGGCGGCGATGGCCGATATTGTCGCCGCCGGGCGTATTCCGCTGTTAGTCGGCGGAACGATGTTGTATTTCAAAGCGTTGCTGGAAGGATTGTCGCCCTTACCGTCGGCTGACCCAGAGGTCAGAGCGCGGATTGAGCAGCAGGCCGCAGAGCAGGGGTGGAACGCGTTACATCAGCAATTACAGGAAATTGATCCCGTGGCTGCTGCGCGTATTCATCCAAATGATCCGCAAAGGCTTTCCCGGGCACTGGAAGTTTTTTTCATTTCGGGTAAAACTTTAACGGAACTGACGCAAACGTCAGGAGACGCTCTGCCATATCAGGTGCATCAGTTCGCCATCGCCCCGGCGAGCCGTGAACTGCTCCATCAACGCATAGAACAGCGTTTTCATCAGATGTTAGCTTCAGGTTTTGAAGCAGAAGTACGGGCGCTTTTTGCCCGCGGAGATTTGCATACGGATATGCCTTCCATCCGTTGTGTTGGATACCGCCAGATGTGGTCATACCTCAATGGCGAGATCCCTTATGATGAGATGGTTTATCGAGGTGTTTGCGCCACGAGACAGTTAGCCAAACGTCAGGTCACCTGGCTGCGCGGTTGGGAAGGTGTGCACTGGTTAGACAGTGAACAACCTGAACAAGCGCTCAACAAAGTATTACAGGTTGTTGGTGCGAGCCAGAACTGAACGTGTACAATTGAACGGTATCGTGCGTAATTTTTTTTAAGAATCGTAAGGTTCTGAGTACAAAACAAGCATACATATAAGGAAAAGAGAGAATGGCTAAGGGGCAATCTTTACAAGATCCGTTCCTGAACGCTTTGCGTCGGGAACGCGTTCCGGTTTCTATTTATTTGGTGAATGGTATCAAGCTGCAAGGGCAAATTGAGTCTTTCGATCAGTTCGTGATCCTGTTGAAGAACACGGTCAGCCAGATGGTCTATAAGCACGCAATTTCTACTGTTGTCCCGTCTCGCCCGGTGTCTCACCACAGCAATAATGCTGGCGGCGGTTCCAGTAACTATCACCACGGTGGTAGCGCGCAGGGCTCTTCTGCGCCGCAACAAGACAGCGACGACGCCGAATAAGGCCAGTGCTGTTTTTCCACGCCGGGGAGCCAGGTTTTCTGTGTTCCCCGCTGGTATTTTATAAGGGGTTTACGCTTGTTTGACCGTTATGACGCCGGTGAGCAGGCGGTACTGGTACACATCTATTTTTCGCAAGACAAAGATATGGAAGATCTCCAGGAGTTTGAAACTCTGGCCTCTTCCGCCGGTGTCGAAGCAATGCAGGTGATTACCGGTAGCCGTAAAGCACCGCACCCGAAGTATTTTGTTGGTGAAGGTAAGGCAGTCGAAATTGCGGAAGCCGTTAAAGCGACCGGCGCGTCGGTCGTGCTCTTCGATCATGCCCTGAGTCCGGCGCAAGAACGCAACCTGGAACGTCTGTGCGAATGCCGGGTTATCGATCGCACCGGTCTTATTTTAGATATTTTCGCCCAGCGCGCGCGCACCCATGAAGGGAAACTGCAGGTTGAGCTGGCGCAGTTGCGCCATATGGCAACCCGTCTCGTCCGCGGCTGGACCCACCTTGAAAGACAGAAAGGCGGGATTGGTTTGCGTGGCCCGGGTGAAACCCAGCTCGAAACCGACCGTCGTTTATTGCGTAACCGCATCATGCAGATCCTGTCGCGACTGGAAAAAGTTGAGAAACAGCGTGAGCAGGGGCGGCGGTCGCGCGCGAAAGCCGATATTCCAACCGTGTCGCTGGTGGGCTACACCAACGCCGGAAAATCAACGCTCTTTAACCAGATCACCGCTGCCGAGGTCTATGCCGCGAACCAGCTGTTCGCCACCCTGGACCCGACGCTGCGCCGCATTGACGTCCCTGACGTCGGCGAAACGGTACTGGCCGATACCGTCGGCTTTATTCGCCATCTGCCGCACGATCTGGTAGCCGCGTTTAAAGCGACGTTGCAGGAGACGCGTCAGGCGACGCTGCTGCTGCATGTGATTGACGCGGCGGATGTCCGTGTGCAGGAAAACATTGATGCGGTAAATACGGTTCTCGCTGAGATTGAAGCCGATGAGATCCCCGCGCTGCTGGTGATGAACAAAATCGACATGCTTGACGATTTTGAACCGCGCATCGATCGCGACGATGAAAATAAACCGATTCGGGTCTGGCTTTCAGCCCAGACCGGGGTTGGCGTACCACTGCTTTTTCAGGCATTAACGGAACGTCTTTCCGGTGAAGTGGCCCAGCATACGCTGCGCTTACCGCCGAAAGAAGGGCGACTGAGAAGCCGTTTCTATCAGCTTCAGGCGATAGAAAAAGAGTGGATGGAGGATGACGGCAGCGTGAGTCTGCAGGTGCGCATGCCGATCGTTGACTGGCGGCGCCTCTGTAAGCAAGAGCCAACGCTTGTTGACTATGTGGTTTAACCTTGCAGCTTGCCTGAAGATATTGACCCCTGTGGGGATATCAAAAACAAATATGGAGCATATACATGGCGTGGAATCAGCCCGGTAATAACGGACAGGACCGCGACCCGTGGGGGAGCAGCAAACCTGGCGGCAACTCTGAGGGAAATGGCAACAAAGGTGGTCGCGAGCAGGGGCCGCCGGATCTGGATGATATCTTCCGCAAGTTAAGTAAAAAACTTGGCGGGCTCGGCGGCGGCAAGGGCGGACTGGGCGGTGGTAATAACGCGCAGACCCCTCGCGGACCGATGGGCGGGCGTATTGTCGGCATCGTTGCCGCGGCGGCAGTGATTATCTGGGCGGCCAGCGGTTTTTATACCATTAAAGAAGCCGAACGCGGCGTCGTGACCCGTTTTGGTAAGTTCAGCCATCTGGTTGAGCCAGGCCTGAACTGGAAACCGACCTTTATCGATAACGTTCAGGCGGTGAACGTGGAGTCGGTACGTGAACTGGCCGCTTCCGGCGTCATGCTGACCTCTGACGAAAACGTCGTGCGCGTTGAGATGAACGTGCAGTACCGCGTCACCGATCCGGAACGCTATCTGTTTAGCGTTACCAGCGCGGATGACAGTCTGCGTCAGGCGACTGACAGCGCGCTGCGCGGCGTGATCGGCAAATACACCATGGATCGCATTCTGACCGAAGGTCGTACTGTGATCCGTAGCGATACCCAGCGCGAGCTGGAAGAGACTATCCGCCCGTACAACATGGGGATCACCCTGCTGGACGTCAACTTCCAGACGGCACGTCCGCCGGAAGAGGTGAAGGCGGCGTTTGACGATGCCATTGCCGCGCGTGAGAACGAGCAGCAGTACATCCGTGAAGCGGAAGCTTATACCAACGAAGTACAGCCGCGGGCGAATGGCCAGGCGCAGCGTATCCTTGAAGAGGCGCGTGCCTACAAGACCCAGACCGTCCTGGAAGCCCAGGGTGAAGTGGCTCGCTTTGCTAAGCTCCTGCCGGAATACAAAGCCGCGCCGGAAATTACCCGCGAGCGTCTGTATATCGAAACCATGGAAAAAGTGCTGAGCCACACCCGTAAAGTGCTGGTCAATGACAGCAAAAACGGCAATCTGATGGTTCTGCCGCTTGACCAGATGCTGAAAGGCGCCGCTGCGCCGGCAGCAAAGAGCGATAGCAGTGACGCCAGCGATCTGCTGCGTCTGCCACCTGCATCCAGCACAGGCAGCGCCAGCACCTCATCAACCTCGAGCTCAACCGGGGGTAGCATTATGGACCAACGCCGCGCTAACGCGCAGCGTAACGACTACCAGCGTCAGGGGGAATAACGATGCGTAAATCTGTTATCGCGATCATTGTCATCGTGCTGGTAGTGCTCTACATGTCAGTCTTTGTCGTAAAGGAAGGCGAGCGCGGGATTACGCTGCGTTTCGGTAAAGTTCTGCGCGACGACGAAAACAAGCCGCTGGTGTATGCGCCGGGCCTGCACTTCAAGATCCCGTTTATCGAATCGGTGAAGATGCTGGATGCGCGTATCCAGACCATGGACAACCAGGCTGACCGTTTTGTGACCAAAGAGAAAAAAGACCTGATCGTCGACTCCTATATCAAGTGGCGCATCAGTGACTTCAGCCGTTACTACCTGGCAACCGGCGGCGGCGACGTCTCCCAGGCCGAGGTGCTGCTGAAGCGTAAATTCTCTGACCGTCTGCGTTCTGAAATTGGTCGTCTGGATGTGAAAGACATCGTCACCGACTCCCGTGGCCGCCTGACGCTGGAAGTGCGCGATGCGCTGAACTCGGGTTCTGCTGGCACGGAAGACGAGGTCAGCACCCCGGCGGCTGATGACGCTATCGCCAAAGCCGCTGAGCGGGTGGAAGCGGAAACCAACGGCAAAGTGCAGGTGATCAACCCGAACAGTATGGCGGCGCTGGGTATCGAAGTTGTCGACGTGCGTATCAAACAGATCAACCTGCCGGCAGAAGTGTCGGAAGCGATTTATAACCGTATGCGCGCGGAGCGTGAAGCGGTTGCTCGTCGCCACCGTTCACAGGGTCAGGAAGAAGCTGAGAAACTGCGCGCGACCGCAGACTACGAAGTCACCAAGACGCTGGCGGAAGCCGAGCGCCAGGGTCGTATCCTGCGTGGTGAAGGCGATGCGGAATCGGCAAAACTGTTTGCCGACGCGTTCAGCCAGGATCCAGGCTTCTACTCCTTTATCCGTAGCCTGCGCGCCTATGAGAAGAGCTTCCAGAGCAACCAGGATGTGATGGTCCTGAGCCCGGACAGTGATTTCTTCCGCTATATGCGTTCACCGGATTCGGCGCGTAAATAAGCCGCAGAGGGTGTAAGCCTGAAGTGCTAACGCGAAAAGGCGCCTGTTTCAGGCGCCTTTTTTCATACTGCGGGGGCGTGAATTAGTTGCCGAGCAGTTTGTTCAGCAGGCCACCGATCACCGGCAGGCTCGCCAGCGCACTTTCGATGGTGCCACCGATAGTCGACCCAACGCTTTCGCCCAGGGTTTTGCCCAGGTCTGGCGCCAGGTCGGCCAGATTGAGGGTGCCAATCAGCGGCAGGTTGATGCTCAGGGCATCGGTACCCATCGTCCATGCGGCGGCGCCGACCTTGCTGCCTAAGGAAGCCAGGCCATCCTGTAACCAGCCTGCGCCGCTCACATTTTCGATTTCAAACGCGGTTAATTCTCTCATGATAATCTTCCTGATTATGTAGACGTACCGGGTTGTAGTACGCGACGGCATAGTTACAATTTAAAAAATATGCAGCAATACAATTAGTTGTGAATTTTGTTTCACCTTGCCAGTTCATAATGAAGATGAAATACGGGACAATATGAAATGAGTGAATGAATTCACCATGCTGGCCGATGACGCCCGCGAGGGCGACGATAATACTTTTCAATTAGGGTTGATAATGAACTCCACCATTTGGCTGGCGCTGGCGCTGGTTTTAGTACTCGAAGGGCTCGGCCCGCTGCTCTATCCTCGCGCCTGGCGCAAAATGGTCGCCAGCCTGAGCCAGTTACCGGATAATTTATTGCGCCGCTTTGGCGGCGGACTTGTGGTTGCAGGGATTGTGATCTACTACATGTTGAGGAAATCGATTGGCTGATCAAAAAGTGGTCGGATTTGCCTTATTTTGGATGCAAAAAGTGCTGTAACTCTGAAAAAGCGATGGTAGAATCCATTTTTAAGCAAACGGTGATTTTGAAAAATGGGTAACAACGTCGTCGTACTGGGCACCCAATGGGGTGACGAAGGTAAAGGGAAGATCGTCGATCTCCTGACAGAACGGGCTAAATATGTTGTGCGCTACCAGGGTGGCCATAACGCAGGCCATACTCTCGTAATCAACGGTGAAAAAACCGTCCTCCATCTTATTCCATCAGGTATTCTCCGTGAGAATGTAATCAGCATCATCGGTAACGGTGTTGTGCTGTCTCCGGCTGCGCTGATGAAAGAGATGAAAGGTCTGGAAGACCGTGGTATCCCTGTTCGTGAGCGTCTGCTGCTGTCCGAAGCCTGCCCGCTTATCCTCGACTATCACGTGGCGCTGGACGTCGCACGTGAGAAAGCACGCGGTGCGAAAGCTATCGGTACGACCGGTCGCGGTATCGGCCCGGCTTACGAAGATAAAGTTGCTCGTCGCGGTCTGCGCGTTGGCGACCTGTTTGATAAAGCCACCTTCGCTGACAAACTGAAAGAAGTGATGGAATATCACAACTTCCAGTTGGTGAACTTCTACAAAGCAGAAGCGGTTGACTACCAGAAAGTGCTGGACGATGTCATGGCGATTGCCGACATCCTCACCGGCATGGTCGTTGATGTTTCCGATCTGCTGGATCAGGCGCGTAAGCGCGGCGACTTCGTGATGTTCGAAGGCGCGCAGGGCACGCTGCTGGATATCGACCACGGTACCTATCCGTACGTAACTTCCTCTAACACCACCGCGGGTGGCGTGGCGACCGGTTCTGGCCTGGGTCCGCGTTATGTGGATTACGTACTGGGTATCATCAAAGCTTACTCGACTCGCGTAGGCGCGGGTCCGTTCCCGACCGAGCTGTTTGATGAAACTGGCGAGTTCCTCTGCAAGCAGGGTAACGAATTCGGCGCCACCACCGGTCGTCGTCGTCGTACCGGCTGGCTGGACGCGGTTGCAGTACGCCGCGCGGTGCAGATTAACTCCCTGTCCGGCTTCTGCCTGACTAAACTGGACGTCCTCGACGGCCTGAAAGAAGTGAAAATCTGCGTCGGCTACCGTATGCCGGACGGCCGTGAAGTGACCACCACTCCGCTGGCTGCCGACAACTGGGAAGGTATCGAGCCTATCTACGAAACCATGCCGGGCTGGTCCGAAACCACCTTTGGCGTGAAAGAGCGCAGCGGTCTGCCGCAGGCAGCGCTGAACTACATCGCTCGTATTGAAGAGCTGACCGGCGTGCCGGTGGATATCATCTCTACTGGTCCAGACCGTACCGAGACCATGATTCTGCGCGACCCGTTCGACGCGTAATCACTCTCAAGGGGCGCCGTTCGGGCGCCCTTGTTTTTGCTGTTCGCCCGCCCCATTTCAAATAAATTAGCGGCCTGAGCGCTGGCTGGTTTATCATCAATAATAATGATGTCGCTCGACATACCCTGTTTTCTTTTCCCTGAGGTTTATGTGCAGTTAACGAGTTTCACCGATTACGGATTACGCGCGCTGATTTATATGGCGTCGTTGCCGGAAGGACGCATGACCAGCATCTCGGAAGTGACCGAGGTCTATGGCGTCTCCCGTAATCATATGGTTAAAATAATCAATCAGTTAAGCCGCATGGGCTACGTGACTGCCGTGCGGGGGAAGAATGGGGGCATTCGCCTCGGTAAACCAGCAGGGCAGATCCGCGTGGGCGACGTGGTGCGCGACCTTGAACCCTTATCGCTGGTCAACTGCAGCAGCGAATTTTGCCACATTACACCAGCCTGTCGTCTGAAACAGGCGCTAGCTGAAGCCGCGCAGAGTTTTCTCAAGGAGCTGGATAACTATACGCTGGCTGATTTGGTTGAGAAGAATCAACCGCTTTATAAATTATTACTGGTGGAGTGACGCCACTCTGCTGGAGATGACAACGGAGGAACCGATATGTCACAAGATCCATTCCAGGAACGCGAAGCTGAGAAGTACGCGAATCCCATCCCGAGCCGGGAATTTATCCTCGAACATTTAACCAAACGGGAAAAGCCTGCCAGCCGCGATGAGCTGGCCATCGAGTTGAATATTGAGGGTGAAGAACAAATAGAAGCGCTGCGCCGCCGCCTGCGCGCGATGGAGCGCGACGGTCAGTTGGTCTTCACACGCCGCCAGTGCTATGCGCTGCCGGAGCGTCTTGATCTCCTCAAAGGTACCGTTATTGGCCACCGTGATGGCTATGGATTCCTGCGCGTTGAAGGGCGCAAGGACGATCTGTATCTGTCGTCAGAGCAGATGAAAACCTGTATTCACGGTGACCAGGTGCTGGCCCAGCCGCTGGGTGCGGACCGTAAGGGCCGCCGCGAGGCGCGCATCGTTCGTGTGCTGGTACCGAAAACCAGCCAGATTGTTGGCCGCTACTTCACCGACGCTGGCGTCGGCTTCGTCGTCCCGGACGACAGTCGCCTGAGCTTCGATATCCTGATCCCGCCTGAAGATATTATGGGCGCGCGGATGGGCTACGTGGTGGTGGTCGAACTGACCCAGCGCCCAACCCGCCGCACCAAAGCGGTCGGGAAAATCGTCGAAGTGCTGGGCGACAACATGGGCACCGGCATGGCCGTCGATATGGCGCTGCGTACCCATGAAATTCCTTACGTCTGGCCGCCGGCGGTGGAAAAACAGGTTTCCGGCCTCAAAGAGCAGGTGCCGGAAGAGGCGAAAGCCGGACGCGTCGATCTGCGCTCTCTGCCGCTGGTCACTATTGATGGCGAAGATGCCCGCGACTTCGATGACGCGGTGTACTGCGAGAAGAAACGCGGCGGCGGCTGGCGTCTGTGGGTGGCTATCGCTGACGTGAGCTACTATGTGCGCCCTGGTACGCCGCTGGACGGCGAAGCGCGTAGCCGCGGGACGTCGGTCTACTTCCCGTCGCAGGTGGTACCGATGCTGCCGGAAGTGCTGTCGAATGGCCTGTGCTCGCTGAACCCGCAGGTCGATCGCCTGTGTATGGTGTGCGAGATGACGATTTCGTCAAAAGGCCGCCTGACCGGCTTTAAGTTCTATGAAGCGGTGATGAGTTCACATGCTCGCCTGACCTACACCAAAGTGTGGCATATGCTGCAGGGCGATCAGGAGCTGCGCGAACACTACGCGCCGCTGGTGAAGCATATTGAAGAGCTGCATAACCTCTACAAAGTGCTGGAGAGCGCCCGCGAAGAGCGCGGCGGTATCTCATTTGAAAGTGAAGAAGCTAAATTCATCTTCAATGCCGAACGCCGTATTGAGCGTATCGAACAGACTCAGCGTAACGATGCGCATAAGCTGATTGAAGAGTGTATGATCCTGGCGAACATCTCCGCCGCGCGTTTCGTTGAGAAAGCGCAGGAGCCGGCACTGTTCCGTATCCACGATAAGCCAAGCACCGAAGCGATTACCTCGTTCCGTACCGTGCTGGCTGAGCTGGGACTGGAGCTGCCGGGCGGCAACAAACCGGAGCCGCGCGATTACGCCGAACTGTTGACCTCCATTGCCGATCGTCCGGATGCCGAAATGCTGCAAACGATGCTCCTGCGCTCCATGAAGCAGGCGGTCTACGATCCGGAAAACCGTGGCCACTTTGGCCTGGCACTGCAGTCATACGCCCACTTCACCTCGCCGATTCGCCGCTACCCGGATCTGTCGCTCCACCGCGCCATCAAGTATCTGCTGGCAAAAGAGCAGGGACATAAAGGGAATAGCACCGAGACCGGCGGCTGGCACTACAGCATGGAAGAGATGCTCCAGCTGGGCCAGCACTGTTCGATGACCGAGCGCCGCGCCGACGAAGCGACGCGTGAAGTGTCCGACTGGCTGAAGTGCGACTTCATGCAGGATCAGGTGGGCAACACCTTCTCCGGTGTCATCGCCAGCGTGACCGGCTTTGGCTTCTTTGTCCGCCTGAACGATCTGTTTATCGATGGTCTGGTGCATGTCTCCTCCCTGGATAACGACTATTACCGTTTTGACCAGGTTGGCCAGCGGCTGATCGGCGAGTCCGGCGGCCAGACTTATCGTCTGGGCGACCGCGTGGAAGTCCGCGTGGAAGCCGTCAACATGGATGAGCGTAAGATTGATTTCAGCCTGATTTCCAGCGAGCGTGCGCCGCGTAATGTTGGCAAAACCGCCCGTGAGAAAGCGAAAAAGAGCACCTCTGGCAAACCGGGTGGCCGTCGCCGCCAGGTGGGTAAACAGGTGAACTTCGAGCCGGATAGCGCGTTCCGCAAAGAAAAAGACCAGGCTAAAGCGAAGCCCAAAGGCGAGAAGAAAGCGAAAAAACCGTCGGCGAAAACACAGAAAATCGCCGCCGCGACCAAAGCCAAGCGCGCGGCAAAGAAGAAAATCGCCGAGTGATTGACGTCCCTTCACCCCAGCAGTCTGCTGGCGCAGAACGGGGTGAAGGGGACGGATAACAGAACCTAAAACGAGTACATCAATGAGTGAAATGATTTACGGCATCCATGCGGTGCAGGCACTGCTGGAACGCGCACCTGAGCGTTTTCAGGAAGTTTATATTCTGAAAGGCCGTGAGGATAAGCGCCTGCTGCCGCTGATCCATGCCCTGGAAGCGCAGGGCGTGGTGATTCAGGTGGCCAACCGCCAGTTCCTCGATGAGAAGAGCGAAGGCGCGGTGCATCAGGGGATCATTGCCCGCGTGAAGCCAGGACGTCAGTATCAGGAGAACGATCTGCCGGATCTGCTGGCGCAGCACGATCAGCCGTTCCTGCTGATCCTCGACGGCGTAACCGATCCGCACAACCTCGGCGCCTGCCTGCGTAGCGCTGATGCCGCTGGTGTGCATGCGGTGATCGTGCCAAAAGATCGTTCCGCTCAGCTGAATGCGACGGCGAAGAAAGTGGCCTGCGGCGCGGCGGAGAACGTCCCGCTGATCCGCGTGACCAACCTGGCGCGTACCATGCGTCTGCTGCAGGAAGCGAACGTCTGGATCGTCGGGACCGCTGGCGAAGCCGACCATACGCTGTTCCAGAGCAAAATGACCGGCCCGATGGCGCTGGTGATGGGCGCTGAAGGTGAAGGTATGCGTCGTCTGACCCGCGAGCACTGCGATGAGCTGATCAGCATCCCGATGGCGGGTAGCGTCTCCTCGCTGAACGTCTCGGTGGCCACCGGCATCTGCCTGTTTGAAGCGGTGCGCCAGCGCAGCTAAGCTGAACCGTCGACGAATCCAAAAAAGCCATCCTCCGGGATGGCTTTTTTGTGACCGCTTTCGCGGGCGAGAATCCCCCTGGAAAACCATACTTATGGCTATCGCCATTGATGGAGGGAGACACGATGCACTGGCAAACGCACACCGTTTTTAATCAACCGACTCCGCTGAATAACAGCAATCTTTTCCTGTCCGATACCGCCTTGCGTGAAGCGGTGGTCCGCGAAGGCGCCGGCTGGGATGGCGATCTGCTCGCCAGCATTGGCCAGCAGCTGGGGACCGCCGAATCGCTGGAGCTGGGACGCCTGGCCAACAGTAACCCACCGGAGCTGCTGCGCTATGACGCCACTGGCGCCCGGCTGGACGACGTACGCTTCCATCCCGCCTGGCACCTGCTGATGCAGGGGCTGTGCGCGAACCGGGTGCATAACCTCGCCTGGCAGGAGGATGCCCGCGAAAGCGCGTTTGTGGCGCGTGCCGCCCGCTTTCTGCTTCATGCCCAGGTGGAGGCCGGGACGTTGTGCCCGATTACCATGACCTTCGCCGCGACGCCCCTGCTGCAGCACGCCCTGCCCGCGCCCTTTCGCGACTGGCTGTCGCCGCTGCTGAGCGACCGTTACGATCCCCACCTCGCGCCTGGCGGCCAGAAGCGCGGCCTGCTGATCGGCATGGGGATGACCGAGAAGCAAGGGGGCTCCGATGTGCTGAGCAATACCACCCGCGCGGAGAAAACGGCGGAAGGGTTTTACCGGCTGGTGGGACACAAGTGGTTCTTCTCAGTGCCGCAGAGCGATGCCCACCTGGTGCTGGCCCAGGCCCCCGCGGGACTGTCGTGCTTCTTTGTGCCGCGTCTGCTGCCCGACGGGCAGCGCAACGGCGTGCGTCTTGAACGCTTAAAAGAGAAGCTTGGCAACCGCTCCAACGCCAGCAGTGAAGTGGAGTTTTATGATGCCTGCGGCTGGCTGGTGGGCGAAGAGGGCGACGGCGTGCGGCAGATCCTCAGGATGGGCGGCCTGACCCGCTTTGACTGCGCGCTGGGCAGCCATGCCCTGATGCGTCGCGCCTTCTCGGTGGCGCTGTATCACGCGCTACAGCGTCAGGCGTTTGGCAAAAACCTGGTCGATCAGCCGATGATGCGCCAGCTGCTGGGGCAAATGGCGCTGCGTCTGGAGGGGCAAACCGCGTTTCTGTTTCGCCTGGCTCGCGCCTGGGACCGTCGGGAGGATGCCCGGGAAAGCGCCTGGGCGCGCCTGTTTACGCCGGCGGCCAAATTTGCCATCTGTAAGGCCGGCATCCCGTTTGTCGCCGAGGCGATGGAAGTGCTCGGCGGCATCGGCTATTGCGAGGAGAGCGAACTCCCGCGCCTCTACCGTGAGATGCCGGTCAACAGCATCTGGGAAGGTTCCGGCAACATTATGTGTCTCGATGTCATGCGGGTGCTCAGCAAGCAGCCGGCGGCGATGGAGCTGCTGGCGGCAGAGTGCGCGGAGGTGAAAGGACAGAATCGCCATCTCGACCGCGCGTGGCGTCAACTGCAGCAGCTGCTGAGACGGCCCGCCGAAGAGCAGGGGAGAGAGATTGCCCGGCTGGTCTATCGTCTTGGCGCGGGGGCGCAGATGCTGCGCCACGCTTCGCCGCCGCTGGCTGAAGCCTGGTGTCGGATGATGCTCGACACCCGCGGCGGCATGCGTCTTGATGCGCCGACCCTCGACGACCTGCTGCTGCGGGCCATGGGGCGCGGGCGCCAGGCGCCTCAGGCGTAGAGAATGGCCTGTACGCGCCAGCTGTCCGGCTGTTGTTCTTCGTACATCTGAATAATGCGATACCAGGAGGCGCCTTGCTCGTCCGCTTTGCGGGCAATGGCGTGCTCCACATCCTGTTGGCTGCCGGAAAGATTAGTGACGGAGATCAGACCGATTTCATTCAGGCCAGTGACGCAATCCGCGCTGGCGAATTCGGCTGACTGCGCGGACGTATTGGCCGTCGCAGCGGTAAACAGCAGGCTGGGTAGGGTAAAAGATCGTTTCATCGTCAGCTCCATTTCACGTAGTCCCAAGGGCAGTCCGTTGCTAACGTCCTGCCAGGTGGCTGGCCGAACGTTATTATGCACAGGAGAACGTGAATGGACGCAAAGCTGTGTAAAGCAGATTTAAAGACGCCGCCTCGTCATCGACGATAGAGGATCGCCTGCGAATACCACTGGCCGGGTACCATGGTGTCATCGATCATGATGATGACGTAGTAATCGGCTTTGGCCGCTTCTGCTTTGGCCTTCAGCGCCGCTTCGACATCCATCGGCGAACCGTACATCAGCACACTCACCGTGGCCATTTTCTGCAGGCCAGCCGTCTGGTTACGCTGGATCTCCTGCGGATGGTCGGTGGCGGGCGGCGGGGCTTCCGGCGTTCCCTGCAGGGCACTACACCCGCTGAGGACGATAGCCAGTAACCACGGTGAAAACCTGCGCATAACCATATCTCGTTTCCTGATAGTGATAGTGTAGTGGTAGCCTTAACAGGATTGCCGGGGAATGTTCCCGAACTGTTATCTCTGACGCGATTTTCGAATGAAAATGTTGTGAAAGCGTAACCGGGTTCTCAACATTATGAATCGTAGCAAACTGGGTTGCCCGGTGAATGAATTTTCCCATGACGCCTTACCACGATAGAGAAGGGAGACGATAAATGATTGCACTAGAAATGCGCAACCTCGGCGGCGGTGAAATTTTGCATGCCTGCCCGCAGGAGAGTCTGGATAAACCCTTGCCCTGTATCGTCTTTTATCATGGCTTTACCTCCTCGAAGCTGGTCTACAGCTACTTTGCGGTGGCGTTGGCCGAGGCGGGCTTCCGGGTGATCATGCCGGATGCGCCGGAGCATGGGGCGCGTTATCAGGGCGACGAGGCCGGGCGGATGCAGCGCTTCTGGCCGATCCTGCAGCAGAATTTCAGGGAGTTTCCCGCGCTGCGCGAGGCGATTATCGCCGAGGGATGGCTGGAGGGAGAGCGGCTGGCGGTGGCTGGCGCCTCGATGGGAGGGATGACGGCGCTGGGCATCATGACGCACCATCCCGAACTGAACTGCGTCGCTTGTCTGATGGGGTCGGGCTATTTTCGTTCGCTGTCGCAAACCCTGTTTCCCTCGCCTGGCTTTGATGCTGACAGTCTCCGCGAATGGGATGTCAGCCATCAGCTGGCGTCCCTTGCCCGGCGGCCGCTGTTGCTCTGGCATGGGGACGCTGACGATGTGGTGCCGCCGGAAGAGACCTTCCGTCTTGAGCAGGCGCTGCGGCAAGGCGATCTTACCGCCAGGCTGACCTGCGTCTGGCAAAAGGGCGTCCGCCATCGCATTACGCCAGAGGCGCTGGCTGCGACGGTCGCCTTTTTCCGCCAGCATCTTTAAACGCGGATCACGCTGACGCCCTGATCCTCAAGCTGTTTGAGGATTGCGGCATCAGCCTGTTTCCCGGTGATCACCACGTCAATTTGCCCGGCCTGGCTGAATAACATCCCGGCGCGCTCGCCGACCTTGCTGCTGTCGACCAGCACCGCCAGTTTGCCGACCACGTTGAGCATTTTCTGCTCGGCCATGGCGGTCAACATATCGGTTTTGTAGAGCCCTTCGGCGGTGAGTCCTTTGCCGCTGGTGAACATCCAGTGTCCGGCATACAGGCTGTTTTCGCTACCGTGGGGGCTGAGCGTGATGGCGTGGCTACGGTTGTACTGTCCACCCATGATAATCACGCTGTCGTGCTCCTGGTCGATCAGGTAATTAGCCAGCGGCAGATAGTTAGTGATGATCTGCACCGGTTTACCGCACAGTTCCCGCCCCAGCAGAAAGGCGGTGGAGCCGCAGTTAATGACGATACTTTCCCCCGGCGCGATCAGCTGCGAAGCGGCGCGTGCGATACGCACTTTTTCATCCAGGTTTTGCGCCTGATGGATATTCATCGGCGTCCAGCGGGGGCGCTGCTCACTAATGGCTTCCGCGCCATTGCGAACCTTTTTCAGTTTGCCGCTTTCATCCAGCTTGTTGATATCACGTCGGGCGGTTGCGGGTGAGATCCCGAGCCGCGACATCACCTGCTCTACGGTAACAAACCCCGTTTGGGCGAGCAGATCCAGCAGAATTTGGTGCCTTTGCGCTTCCGTCATGAGCGAATCCGATTAAAAGTGAACGGCAAAGATGATATTTGAAATCATGTGAAAATACTAACCCTGCGGCGGGGTATTTCCGGCAGGCAGTGCCTGCCGGAGGCGGCTTACAGGAAGGATTTGAACGGCAGGTCCGGCTCAATGGTGAAGCAGTCATCGAAGCCGCGCGGGTAGTGATATTCGAAATTGTCTTTATCCAGCGGCCAGGTAAATTTGCCGCCGACCTGCCAGATAAACGGCTTGAAGCCGTACTTCAGACGATCCTTTTTCATCTCCCACAGGACGCGGATCTCCTGCGGATCGGCCTGAAAGTTTGACCAGATATCATGGTGGAACGGGATCACCACTTTAGCGTTGAGCGACTCCGCCATACGCAGGATATCGGCGCTGGTCATTTTGTCGGTGATGCCGCGCGGGTTCTCGCCATACGAGCCGAGGGCGACGTCAATTTGATGCTCGTTGCCGTGTTTCGCGTAGTAGTTGGAGTAGTGGGAATCGCCGCTGTGGTAGAGATTGCCGCCCGGTGTTTTAAACAGATAGTTGACTGCGCGCTGGTCCATGCCGTCCGGCAGCACGCCGGCGGCTTTTTGATCCGCCGGGAGGGTGATCAGCGCCGTGCGATCGAACGCGTCGAGCGCGTGGATCTCAATGTCTTTGATCTTCACCACATCACCGGGCTTCATGACGATACAGCGCGCTTTCGGTACGCCCCAGCCGATCCACAGGTCGACACAGGTTTTCGGCCCAATAAAGGGCACATCGGCCGGGCAGTTCTGCATCACGGCGGCGGCGACGTTGACGTCAATATGATCGTTATGATCATGGGTCGCCAGTACGGCGTCAATCTGGCGAATGGCGAACGGATCGAGCACGAACGGGGTGGTGCGCAGGTTCGGTTGCAGTTTCTTCACCCCCGCCATCCGCTGCATTTGATGGCCGGTTTTCATCAGCGGATTGCCGTGGCTCTGTTTGCCGGTGCCGCACCAGAAATCGACGCAGACGTTAGCCCCACCCTCGGATTTTAACCAGATGCCGGTACAGCCCAGCCACCACATGGCGAAGGTGCCTGGCGCAACCTGCTCTTGTTCAATCTCTTCATTCAGCCAGCTACCCCATTCCGGAAAGGTGTTCAGGATCCATGATTCTCGGGTGATGGTTTGGACTTTATTCATCGCGGTCTTCCTCATGCATTTTCAAAAGTAATCAGTATTTGATTGGTTTTGATTTATGTTGTCACTGTGTTTTCAAGATTGCAATCTTGTTTTCCTGCATTTTTGCGAGGCATCGCGCATAATTTCCGGGCTCTATCCGCTCAAATTGACGTTAGGTGTTGTTTTATCTATATGATTTAAAGATGTTTATTTGTGTGTCTACGTACATAATTGGTAATGACCAGAGTGAAAGTGAGGATTATTGCGGCGTACGTCACATTTAATCAAATTCAATCTTGTTGTGATTATTTTTGATTATTAGAGTGAGGGCGACGACAACTGCTGAGCGACATGCGCGTTCAAAGCCTTCCTCTTCTGGAGTGTGTTATGGAGATCCTCTACAACATCTTTACCGTCTTCTTTAATCAGGTCATGACCAATGCTCCGCTGCTGCTGGGTATCGTGACCTGCCTTGGCTATATCCTGTTGCGTAAAAGCGTCAGCGTGATTATCAAAGGTACGATCAAAACCATCATTGGTTTCATGCTGTTACAAGCCGGTTCCGGCATCCTCACCAGCACCTTTAAGCCGGTGGTGGCGAAAATGTCAGAGGTCTATGGCATCAATGGCGCGATTTCCGATACTTACGCCTCTATGATGGCGACCATCGACCGGATGGGCGAGGCCTACAGCTGGGTAGGGTATGCGGTGCTCCTGGCACTGGCGCTGAACATCTGTTACGTCCTGCTGCGCCGCATTACCGGTATCCGCACCATCATGCTGACTGGCCATATCATGTTTCAGCAGGCGGGGCTGATTGCGGTCTCGTTCTTCATCTTTGGTTACGGGATGTGGACGACCATTATCTGCACCGCGGTACTGGTCTCTCTGTACTGGGGGATCACCTCCAACATGATGTTCAAGCCGACTCAGCTGGTCACCGACGGC
Source organism: Klebsiella sp. P1CD1 (assembly GCF_003790505.1). NCBI lineage: Bacteria > Pseudomonadati > Pseudomonadota > Gammaproteobacteria > Enterobacterales > Enterobacteriaceae > Klebsiella > Klebsiella sp. P1CD1. Next base: position 5,189,182 of record NZ_CP033631.1, on the reverse strand, counting down.
TGCGGCTTCTCCATCGGTCACCAGCAGCAGTTTGCCTCGTGGATTGCCTACAAAGTGGCGCCGTATCTGGGGAAAAAAGAGGAGAGCGTCGAAGACCTCAAGCTGCCTGGCTGGCTGAATATCTTCCACGACAACATCGTCTCTACCGCGATTGTGATGACCATTTTCTTTGGCGCGATCCTGCTTTCCTTCGGTATTGACGTGGTGCAGGCGATGGCGGGCAAAACCCACTGGACGGTCTATATCCTGCAGACCGGTTTCTCCTTCGCGGTGGCCATTTTCATCATTACCCAGGGCGTGCGGATGTTCGTCGCCGAACTGTCCGAAGCCTTCAACGGCATCTCGCAACGCCTGATCCCCGGCGCGGTGCTGGCGATTGACTGCGCCGCGATCTACAGCTTTGCGCCGAATGCGGTGGTGTGGGGCTTTATGTGGGGCACCATCGGCCAGCTGATTGCCGTCGGCATTCTGGTCGGCATCGGCTCTTCAATTCTGATTATTCCAGGCTTTATCCCGATGTTCTTCTCCAACGCGACGATTGGCGTTTTTGCCAACCATTTCGGCGGCTGGCGTGCGGCGCTCAAGATCTGCCTTGTGATGGGCATGGTTGAAATTTTCGGCTGCGTATGGGCGGTGAAGCTCACCGGTATGAGCGCCTGGATGGGGATGGCGGATTGGTCGATTCTGGCGCCGCCGATGATGCAGGGCTTCGCCTCCATCGGGCTGGCGTTTATGGCCGTCATCATCCTGATTGCACTGGCTTATATGTTCTTCGCCGGCCGCGCGCTGCGTGCCGAGGAAGACGCGGAAAAACAACTGGCAGAGGCCTCTGCCCAATAAGGAGTTCTGATTATGACCGTACGTATTCTGGCTGTGTGTGGCAACGGGCAAGGCAGTTCCATGATCATGAAAATGAAGGTGGATCAGTTCCTGACGCAATCCAACATCGACCACACGGTAAACAGCTGCGCGGTAGGTGAATACAAAAGCGAACTGACCGGCGCGGATATCATCATCGCTTCAACCCATATCGCGGGGGAGATTACCGTCTCCGGCAATAAACACGTGGTGGGCGTACGCAATATGCTGTCGCCGGCGGATTTCGGCCCAAAACTGCTGGAGGTGATCAAAGCTCACTTCCCGCAGGACGTGAAATAAGGAGCGGCCATGAAACTGCATGACTCACTGGCGCAGAACCACTCCATTCGCCTGCAGGCGGAAGCGGAAACCTGGCAGGAGGCGGTGAAAATCGGCGTCGATTTGCTGGTGGCCGCCGACGTCGTGGAACCGCGCTACTACCAGGCGATCCTCGACGGCGTCGCGCAGCATGGCCCCTATTTTGTTATCGCGCCGGGGCTGGCGATGCCGCACGGGCGGCCGGAAGAGGGCGTTAAGAAAACCGGCTTTGCGCTGGTGACGCTAAAAAAACCGCTGATTTTCAACCATGAAGATAACGACCCGGTCGACATTCTGATCACCATGGCGGCGGTTGACGCCACCACCCACCAGGAGGTGGGCATCATGCAGATCGTTAACCTGTTTGACGATGAAGCCAATTTCGACCGTTTACGCGCCTGCCGTAGCGAGCAGGAAGTGCTGGATTTAATCAAAAACGCCACCGCGGCGGCTGTTTAAAAGGAACACTATCATGTCATTACCTATGTTACAGGTCGCACTGGACAACCAAACGCTGGCTAGCGCCTACGAGACCACCCGCCTGATCGCCGAAGAGGTGGATATCATTGAAGTCGGCACCATCCTTTGCGTCGGGGAAGGGGTGCGCGCGGTACGCGATCTGAAGGCGCTGTATCCGCATAAAATCGTGCTGGCGGACGCCAAAATTGCCGACGCCGGCAAGATTTTGTCGCGGATGTGCTTTGAAGCCAACGCCGATTGGGTCACGGTGATCTGCTGCGCCGATATCAATACCGCCAAAGGGGCGCTGGATGTCGCCAAAGAGTTCAACGGCGATGTGCAAATTGAGCTGACCGGCTTCTGGACCTGGGAGCAGGCGCAGGCATGGCGCGAGGCGGGTATTCAGCAGGTGGTCTATCACCGCAGCCGCGACGCACAGGCGGCAGGCGTGGCGTGGAGCGAGGCGGATATCAGCGCGATTAAACGTTTGTCCGATATGGGCTTCAAAGTGACCGTCACCGGCGGCCTGGCGCTGGAAGACCTGCCGCTGTTCGCTGGCATCCCCATCCACGTCTTTATTGCCGGGCGCAGCATCCGCAATGCCGCTTCGCCGGTGGAAGCGGCGCGCCAGTTTAAACGCTCTATCGCCCAGCTGTGGGGTTAAGGAGCGACTATGTTGGCGAAATCCATTCCGCTCGGCATCTATGAAAAAGCGCTCCCCGCCGGGGAGTGCTGGCTGGAGCGGCTGCAGCTGGCGAAGGCGCTGGGCTTTGATTTTGTGGAAATGTCTCTCGATGAAACGGACGTGCGCCTTGCGCGACTGGACTGGCGCCCCGAGCAGCGTCTGGCGCTGGTCAAGGCGGTGGCTGACACCGGCGTCCGGGTACCATCGATGTGCCTTAGCGCCCATCGCCGTTTTCCGCTGGGTAGTGAAGACGACGCGGTGCGTCATCAGGGGCTGGAAATTATGCGTAAAGCCATCCAGCTGGCGCAGGATGTGGGGATCCGGGTGATCCAGCTGGCAGGCTACGACGTCTATTACCAGCAGGCGAACGATGAGACGCGCCGCCGCTTTCGCGATGGCCTGAAACAGAGCGTCGAAATGGCCAGCCGTGCCCAGGTCACGCTGGCGATGGAGATCATGGATTACCCGCTGATGAACTCGATCAGTAAGGCCTTAGGCTACGCCCATTACCTGAATAATCCGTGGTTCCAGCTTTACCCTGATATCGGCAATCTGTCAGCGTGGGATAACGACGTCCAGATGGAACTGAAGGCGGGGAGCGGGCATATCGTGGCGGTACACGTCAAAGACACGAAACCTGGCGTCTTTAAAAACGTGCCGTTCGGCGAAGGGGTGGTTGATTTTGAACGCTGCTTCGAAACGCTCAAGCAAACCGGCTACTGTGGCCCGTATCTGATTGAGATGTGGAGCGAAACCAGCGCTGACCCGCTGGCGGAGGTGGCGAAGGCACGTGACTGGGTGAAGGCGCGGATGGCCCGCGCAGGCCTGATGGAGGCGGCGTAATGCAACAGCTGAAACAGCAGGTGTTCGAGGCCAATATGGATCTGCCGCGCTACGGCCTGGTGACCTTCACCTGGGGCAACGTCAGCGCCATTGACCGGCAGCGCGGGCTGGTGGCGATCAAGCCCAGCGGCGTCGCCTATGAGACCATGAAGGCGGACGATATGGTTGTCGTGGATCTTGAGGGCAACGTGGTGGAAGGGCTGTATCGCCCCTCCTCTGATACCGCCACCCATCTGGCGCTCTATCGTCGTTATCCCGACCTTGGCGGAGTGGTGCATACCCACTCGACGCATGCCACCGCCTGGGCGCAGGCGGGGCTGGCGATCCCGGCGCTTGGCACCACCCATGCGGACTACTTCTTCGGTGATATCCCCTGTACCCGGGCGCTTAGCGCACAGGAGGTGGACGAGGCTTACGAGCTGAACACCGGGCAGGTGATTATCGAAACGCTGGGCGCGTCGAATCCGCTGCATACGCCTGGGATCGTCGTCTATCAGCACGGGCCGTTTGCCTGGGGCAAAGACGCCCACGAGGCGGTACACAACGCGGTGGTGATGGAAGAAGTTGCGCGCATGGCGTGGATTGCCCGCGGGATTAATCCGCAGTTGCAGCCCATCGATAGCTGGCTGATGAATAAGCATTTTCAGCGTAAGCATGGGCCAAACGCCTACTATGGGCAAAAGTAGATAGCGCGCTCCGGGGCTTTCACCCCTCACGGTGAAGCAACTGGTCTGGCCCCGGAGCCGTTTTTTTAGCCCTGACGATAGGCCGACGGCATCACGCGCATGCCGATGAGCGTGACCATACAAATTATCGCGCCGGCGTAAAACGTCGAGGCGGCGCCGAAGGTTTCCCACAGTACCCCTGCGCCGGTACTGGCCAGCAGCAGCGCCAGGCCGCTCATCAGGTTGAACATGCCGAATGCCGTACCGCGTAGTTCCGGCGGCGCGGTATGCGCAACCATCGCTGCCAGCAGGCCCTGGGTCATTCCCATATGAATCCCCCACAGCGCGACGCCGAGCAGTAGCGTACTCCAGTGGCCGCTGAGCGCCAGCACGATATCGGCGAGGATCAGCACCAGCAGTCCCCACTGCAGCAGTTTGCTGTGGCTCATGCTGTCTGAGAGTTTACCGAACGGGTAAGCCGTGAGGCTGTAGACCAGGTTCATCGCCACCATCACCAGCGGGATGGTAAACAGCGGGATCTCCATCTGCTGGGCGCGCAGCACCAGAAAGGCTTCGCTGAAGCGGGCGAGGGTGAAGATGCTGCCGATGGCGACTACCCACCAGTAGGCGGCGGAGAGCTTTTTCAGGTTTTCGCGCTTCAGCGGATTGCTGCGTTTGTGTGCGATGGCGGATTTTGGCTCCTGCAGGCCAAACCCGAGCAGGAGAATGGAGAGCACGGCGGGAATGACCGCCACCCAGAAAATAGCGTGAAAATCGTTGGCCCAGATAAACATCAGCAGCACCGCCAGCAGCGGGCCGAGAAAGGCGCCGACGGTATCCAGCGCCTGGCGAAGCCCGTAGGCGGCGCCGCGGATCTCCGGCGGGGTGACGTCGGCAACCAGCGCATCGCGCGGCGCGCCGCGAATACCTTTCCCTACGCGGTCAATCATGCGGGCGCTAAACACCACTCCGGCGGTGGGGGCGATGGCAAACAGCGGCTTACTGAGCGCGCCCAGGCCGTATCCCAGCAGCGCCAGTCCTTTGCGCTTGCCGACATAGTCGCTGATCACGCCGGAGAAGACTTTCAGGATCAGGGCGGTGGCTTCCGCCAGTCCCTCGATAAGACCGATAATTATCACGCTGGCGCCGAGGGTGGTGGCCATAAACAACGGTAAGAGGCTGTGGATCATCTCGGAGGAGACATCCATCAGCAGGCTGACGCCGCCGAGTACCCAAACGCCTTTGGGGATACGGCCTAAGGTGGCGAAACGCGGAACCATCAATCACTCCTGATTATCAAATGGCGAGTGGCTGATTAAATCAGGTTGCGATGGCGCTGATAAGTCGGTTTGTAAAATAATTCTCAATTGCGTTTAGGTGAAAACCTCGCTTCGCCCCTCGCGAAGAGAGGCGAAGAGTCGGGCAGGCGTTAGCGGTATATCACCGCGCTGGCGCGAAGCGGGCCGTTGGTTTCGGGTTCGTGCATCAGGATAGGCTGAAAGTATTTCGCCCCCTGCGCATCGCTCATCTGGCTAAGGGCCTGCTCGGCCTCGTGCTCAGTGGCCATGTTATGATTGATATAGATAACGCCGAGGCTCTGCACATCGTCCATGTTGCGGGCCTGACGTTCGGTGATTTGGATAGCTGCCAGCGCGTTGGCGCTGAAGAAAAGCGCAGCCATCATGGCGATGATTTTCAGTTTCATATACTACGCTCCTGACTGACAGTCCTGACGCTGACTCGGGGGCTCTCCTGTGGTCGTTTGGCTCTGATATAAGTGTAATCGCTGCGCGTTCGTCGCATGGCGACCTTTTCTGATGCAGTCGTTCAAAAAAATGCCGCTTCCTTTATTGGTTAATTTTAAATCACCCACTTAGCGCCACTTGGCGCTTAGTGCGAATTATTTGTGCAAATCCGCTTGTGTTCCTGGGGGGGCGCCATTAGAATGACGCGTCAATTTTTCAGCCGCCCTTTAACACGTTCCTTGCCTCCATGGGCCGCGGCTGACCCAGACAGGAGGCTGAATAATCCGTAAGGAGCAATTCGATGCGTCATTACGAAATCGTTTTTATGGTCCATCCTGACCAGAGCGAACAGGTTCCGGGCATGATCGAACGTTACACTGGTGCAATCACTGCAGCAGCAGGTACGATCCACCGTCTGGAAGACTGGGGCCGCCGTCAGCTGGCTTATCCGATCAACAAACTGCACAAAGCTCACTACGTTCTGCTGAACGTTGAAGCGCCGCAGGAAGCGATCGATGAGCTGGAAACTAACTTCCGCTTCAACGACGCCGTTATCCGCAGCATGGTAATGCGTACTAAGCACGCTGTTACCGAAGCATCTCCGATGGTTAAAGCGAAAGACGAGCGCCGTGAGCGTCGCGAAGATTTCGCCAACGAAACCGCAGATGATTCTGAAGCTGGGGATTCTGAAGAGTAATCCTGATGACCAACCGTCTGGAGCTGTCCGGCATTATTTGCAGGACTCCACTTCGTAAGGTCAGCCCGTCAGGAATTCCTCACTGCCAGTTCGTGCTTGAGCATCGTTCAGTGCAGGAGGAAGCCGGTTTTCACCGGCAGGCATGGTGTCAAATGCCCGTTATTATTAGCGGTCACGAAAACCAGGCCATTACTCACAGTATAACGGTCGGTAGCGCAGTAACCGTTCGAGGGTTCATCTCTTGCCATAAGGCAAAGAACGGCTTGAGCAAAATGGTTCTGCATGCCGAGCAGATTGAATTGATAGATTCTGGAGACTAGCCATATGGCACGTTATTTCCGTCGTCGCAAGTTCTGCCGTTTCACCGCGGAAGGCGTTCAAGAGATCGACTATAAAGATATCGCTACGCTGAAAAACTACATCACCGAAAGCGGTAAGATTGTCCCGAGCCGTATCACCGGTACCCGTGCAAAATACCAGCGTCAGCTGGCTCGCGCTATCAAACGCGCTCGCTACCTGTCCCTGCTGCCGTACACTGATCGTCATCAGTAATCGGTCACGGTCCATTAATACGACTTTGAGAGGATAAGGTAATGCAAGTTATTCTGCTTGATAAAGTAGCAAACCTGGGTAGCCTGGGTGATCAGGTTAACGTTAAAGCGGGCTACGCTCGTAACTTCCTGGTCCCGCAGGGTAAAGCTGTTCCTGCTACCAAGAAAAACGTTGAATTCTTCGAAGCACGTCGCGCTGAACTGGAAGCCAAACTGGCTGACGTTCTGTCAGCTGCTGAAGCTCGTGCTGCGCAGATCAACGCCCTGGAATCCGTAACCATCGCGTCCAAAGCTGGCGACGAAGGTAAACTGTTCGGTTCCATCGGTACTCGCGACATCGCTGACGCTGTTACTGCAGCAGGCGTTAAAGTTGCTAAGAGCGAAGTTCGCCTGCCGAACGGCGTTCTGCGTAACGTTGGCGAGCACGAAGTGGACTTCCAGGTTCACAGCGAAGTATTCGCTAAAGTTATCATCAACGTGGTTGCTGAGTAATCGGCCTCTGACGTTCTGGTAACAACAAATCGCCGGCCTTGTGCCGGCGTTTTGCTTTTTAGCGCCTTTCATTTTGCGGCGGCGTAACGCTTGCTGTCGTCTTCTCCGCTATCGCGCACGCACAAAGCTGCCGTTCGACTGGCGGGTAAACAACACCTGCTGGCCGTTGCCGGTATCGATAGTGAGGCCGGTGACTACGCCGTTGGCGTTCTGCCGAATTTGCACCGTCTGTCCGCTCTGCAACGTGCTTAATGGTTTGCCAGCGCCTTCAACCTGCGCCATCGCGTAGACGTCGGTGGCCGGCAGCCCATGATCGCGGAACAGCTGGGCCAGGGTTTTGCCTGACTCGATGCGATAGGTCCGCCACTGCTGCTCAATGCCCGGTGCGGACTGCTGCTGCGAGGATTGATACGGTTGGGAAGCAGGCTGCTGCGTCTGCGCCTGATCTGGCTGCTCGTCCTGAATCGGCTCCGGGGCGACGGGCGCCATCTGATCGGCATCGCTCACGGTCGGCGTATTGGTGATCGGCGGGAGCGGAACGGCCTGATTGCCGCCAGCTTGCGGCTGGGACTGTGACTGCAGGTTCAGATTCGCTTCACGGCTGGTGGAGGCCGGGCTTTGGTTATCGTCGGCGGGGAGCAGAATACCGATAATGACTAACAGGAAGCCAGCGATGATACCCCGGCGGTGCATCGGAGGCAGCGGGTCCAGGAGGCGAAAATCATCCGGAGCGTGCCAGATTTTCGCCAGAATAGATGTCAGTTCAACGCGCCCGGGCATGGCTTTCCTCCTGCTCCGCATATTTTTATCCTGCCTATGAGTATAGATGGCTAACGTCCTGATGACCGGAACAAAGTAAAGTTAACCTGCTGCCACCTATTGTTTCTGTTTCGCTGAGATTTGTCATCATCCGCCGACAAAGTTTTACCCATTTCGCTATGGCTGTTATGCTTTCGCACGCTTTTCTCTTGATGTTTATCACCCAAAAAGGAACAACGATGGCAACCCCAACTTTTGACACTATCGAAGCGCAGGCAAGTTACGGTATCGGCTTGCAGGTTGGACAACAGCTGAGCGAATCCGGCCTGCAGGGGCTGCTGCCGGAAGCGCTGGTGGCGGGTATCGCCGATGCGCTGGAAGGTAACCAGCCGCAGGTGCCGGTGGAAGCCGTTCACCGCGCGCTGCGTGAAATCCACGAGCGCGCTGACGCCGTACGCCGCGAACGTTTCCAGGCCATGGCCGCCGACGGCCAGAAATACCTCGATGAAAACCGCGAGAAAGAGGGTGTGAATAGCACCGAATCTGGTCTGCAGTTCCGCGTACTGACCCAGGGCGAAGGCCCGATCCCGGCACGTACCGACCGCGTACGCGTGCACTACACCGGCAAACTGATCGACGGCACCGTCTTCGACAGCTCCGTCGCCCGTGGTGAGCCAGCTGAATTCCCGGTGACCGGCGTGATCGGCGGCTGGATTGAAGCGCTGACCCTGATGCCGGTCGGTTCTAAATGGGAACTGACGATCCCGCACAACCTGGCCTACGGCGAACGCGGCGCTGGCGCGTCGATTCCTCCGTTCAGCACCCTGATCTTCGAAGTTGAACTGCTGGATATTATCTAAACAGCAGAGGCTTCCTCTTCCCCTGAGGTGGGGGAAGCCGCAAAAATAGCGTAAAATCCTTAAGTTAAAAATTAATTAGAATTATGTTTTGCATTCATCGCGTATGGGTGTATTTTTGTGAGCTATTTCGCGGTGGATGAGTGATATAACACTCACTTTAAACATAAAATTAACATTATATCTAAATCATAGTATTCATCCCTCCGATTCTTACCTAATATCGACTAGCCCTTGCTGGGGTTAATGACAGACGACGGGCCATCAGAGCCTGAACAACACAGACAGGTACAACAGGAAGAAATCACATGGTAGATCAGGTTAAAGTCGCTGCTATTGAGCAGGAGCCGACTGAACAATCGCTACGGCGAAATCTCACAAACCGACATATTCAGCTGATTGCGATTGGCGGGGCGATCGGCACTGGGTTATTTATGGGTTCTGGCAAAACTATCAGCCTTGCCGGGCCATCTATTATTTTTGTTTATATGATTATCGGTTTTATGCTGTTTTTCGTTATGCGAGCCATGGGCGAATTACTGCTGTCGAACCTCGAATATAAATCCTTCAGCGATTTTGCGGCCGATCTGCTGGGGCCGTGGGCGGGTTACTTTACCGGCTGGACCTATTGGTTCTGTTGGGTCGTCACCGGAATGGCGGACGTAGTGGCGATCACCGCCTACGCGCAGTTCTGGTTTCCCGGACTCTCCGACTGGGTCGCCTCGCTGGCGGTGATCCTGCTGCTGCTGGGCCTGAACCTGGCCACCGTCAAAATGTTTGGCGAAATGGAGTTCTGGTTCGCGATGATCAAAATCGTCGCCATTGTGGCGCTAATCGTCGTCGGCCTGGTGATGGTCATGATGCATTTCAAATCGCCGACCGGCGTCGAAGCCTCTTTCGCCCATCTGTGGAATGACGGCGGCTGGTTCCCGAAAGGGCTGAGCGGCTTCTTTGCCGGCTTCCAGATTGCGGTGTTCGCCTTCGTGGGGATTGAGCTGGTGGGGACCACCGCCGCCGAAACCAAAGACCCGGAGAAATCCCTGCCACGGGCGATTAACTCCATCCCGCTGCGTATCATTATGTTCTACGTCTTCGCGCTGATTGTGATTATGTCGGTGACGCCGTGGAGCTCCGTGGTGCCGAGCAAGAGCCCGTTCGTTGAGCTGTTCGTGCTGGTCGGCCTGCCGGCGGCGGCGAGCCTGATCAACTTTGTGGTGCTGACTTCCGCAGCCTCCTCGGCCAACAGCGGCGTGTTCTCTACCAGCCGTATGTTGTTCGGTCTGGCGCAGGATGGTCAGGCGCCGAAGATGTTCGCCAAGCTGTCGAAGCGTGCGGTGCCGGCGAAGGGTTTAACCTTCTCCTGCATGTGCCTGCTGGGCGGTGTGGTCATGCTGATGGTCAACCCGAGCGTGATTGCCGCGTTCACCATGATCACCACGGTGTCGGCGATCCTGTTTATGTTCGTCTGGACGATTATCCTCTGCTCTTATCTGGTCTACCGTAAAAAGCGCCCGCAGCTGCATGAGAAGTCCAAATACAAGATGCCGCTGGGCAAATTCATGTGCTGGGTGTGCATGGCCTTCTTCGTCTTCGTACTGGTGCTGTTGACCCTGGAAGATGATACCCGTGAAGCGCTGATGGTTACCCCGCTGTGGTTTGTTCTGCTGGGCGCGGGCTGGCTGTTTGCCGGCAAAAAACGTCTGGCGAAATAAAAAAGGCCACCCGGAGTGGCCAAAGTAAGACGGACAATGTCGAGGGCGCCTGCGGGCGCCTTTTTATTTTCCGGCAAGGGCGCGCGGGAACAGTACGTTATTTTCCAGACTGATGTGCTCCATCAGATCGTCAATCATCTCGTTGATACCGTTATACATCGCCTTCCAGGTGGTGCAGGCTTCCGGCGGCGGCGTCACGTTATGGGTGATGTGCTTAATGACCTCCAGCAGTTCACCCGCTTCATCGTGCTCGCTTTCCATTACGCTGATCGGCCCCCCGGCCTGGGTGCCCATCCCCTGTTTGATCATCGGGAACAGGATCTGCTCCTCTTTCATCATGTGGCTGGAGAGTTCCTGATGCAGCATGGTCAGGTATTTGGTCAGCCCTTTCGGCACGTTCGGTTTATCGGCGTGGACACGTTCAACCTTGGTGGCCTGCAGGATCAGCTCCGGCAGCTGTTCGCGGTGCCGGTCGTGATAGCGGACGATGATATGGTCGATAATCTCCGGGAGGGGCGCCGCGCGCCAGTCGCGGGAGAGGGGCTGCTCGGCCAGTTTCGCCAGCTCGGCTTCAATCACCGCGACATCCAGCGCTTTCCGCGATGCGGCGCGCGCCAGGGTCTGTTTGCCGCCGCAGCAGTAATCCATATCGTATTGACGGAACAGGGCGGAGGCGCGCGGGATGGTCAGCGCCAGCTCGCCTAAAGGTTGGTCACGGAAAGCCATAGCAGTTACCTCGTCATCAGGAATATAAGATGTATTTTAAATGCATCTTTTTGGCGAGGGAATACCCCTTAAGGAGGCCTGGCTACTTTTTTTCGTCCGTCAGCGGCTGCAGCATCGGTTTTTCCGGTCTGGCGCGTACGGCGGAGACCACGCCGAGCACCAGCAACAGGATCCCGCTCAGGGTCAGCAGCGGCGGTAAACTTTGCCGCAGCAGGAAGGTATACAGCAGCCCGGCCAGAGTTTCGAAGACGATCAGCGGCCCGAGGATCACCGTCGGCAGCCGCTGGCTGGCGATATTCCAGCACAGCGCGCCGACCCATGAGCAGAGCACCGCGATGGCCAGCATCAGCGTAATGAACACCGCCGGGCGCGGGCCGAAGGGCAGGGGAAACCCGGCCTGCTGGCCGTGCAGCCAGGCGCAGGCGGCGAGATAGCCGGCCAGCGAAACCGGAAGCGTGACCAGTGCCTGAGCGGTAGCCCACATCATCGGCGGCTGATGCGGATTTTCCCGCAACCAGCGGGCGTTGCGCAGGGCATACCAGGCCCAGCAGGCCACCGATCCCAGCGCCAGCGCGATGCCGGAGCCGTAGCGCCACGGGCTAAAATCAGGCAGCCCCTGGCGCAGTTCTGCGACGTTAACGCAGATCAGGCCCACGGCGATGCAGACCAGCGCCGGAAACAGACGCCGCCACGGCAGCTTTCCGTCGCGCTGGCTGTAGAGCAGATTGGCGAACACCGGCAAGACCACCGGCAGCGTGCCGATAATCATGGTGGAGACCGGCGCCCCGGTGCGCTGAATGGCGCTGGCCAGGCAGGCGTAATAGATAAGATTTCCCATCATCGTCAGGCCCAGCGCAGTCCACCAGTCGTTGCGGCTCAGCTGGCGCAAACGCGCGCGCCCGAGCCACGCCAGCGGCAGGGCGATCAGGCCCAGCGCCAGATAGCGCCCCATCGACTGCAGCATCGCCGGGTACTCTGGCACCAGCAGAGGCCCGACAAAAATTAATCCCCACATCAGCCCCGCCAGCAGGGCGTACAGCACACCACTAATCATCATTGCATCCGTTTTCATCACTGTTGGTCTGCAGTGTAGAAGGGGGCCGGGCAGGAATATTGTATGAGATTGCGCATTAGCGCCTGGCGACCTGCTTCTGATAGCGTACCGGCGTAATGCCGTAACGCAGGGTGAAGGCGCGGGTCAGGTGGGACTGGTCGGTGAGGCCGACGGCTATCGCCACTTCGGCGGCGGGCATACCGTGGGTGAGAAACGCTTTGGCGCGCCACAGACGGATGGCCATCAGCATCTGATGGGGCGTCACGTGATAGTGGGCTTTAAACTGGCGCTGAAAGTGGTATGGGCTAAGCGCCGCCACCTGCGCTAGCTCGTCGAGGGTGATGGGGCGCATATAGTTATCGTGCAGGTAGTCGCGCACCCGGTCGAAGCGATGCCCGGCCTCACCCTGCGCAGAGGCATGGTGGGCCAGAGGGCGGAAGGCGTCGATGAGGTCGAGCAGCAGTCCCTGCTGTGCCAGCGGATCGTCGCTATGCCACAGGCCATAAATCAGCTGGCCAATCTGTCGGGAACGCAGGGGATCCTCGCGGACCACCTCGCTGAACCACCAGTCGCGCACCCCGGTGATGGCTTCCAGACGGTCCGGCTCCAGATAAATCATCCGGTAGCGCCAGCCGTCAGCGGTTTCCGCTTCGCCGGTATGCAGCTCGTCGGGATTCATGGTGACAATGGCGTTCGCGGCGGCGATATGCTGGCTGCCGCGGTAGCGAAAGCGTTCAGCGCCTTGCTCAATCACGCCGATACCGAAGGCTTCGTGGGTATGGGGTTCAAAGGCGTAGCGAGAGATATGGGCGTGGTAAAGCTCCACCCCGGGCAGCTGTTCGAGATGGCGAAAGCGCGCGCGGTCTTTTTCATCACTAAATTGGGGTGGTACGCCCTGCATGCCTGCCTCCCGACGGTTATCCCTTCAATATGAGAGAGGAACCGCCGGGACGCAACCGCAAAAGCTGACAGGGGTGGTTACAGAATGCCTTTCACGCTTTCAGCAAGGGAGGTGGTCGGACGGCCGATCAGCGTACTCAGGGTGCGGCTGTCGTCAAACAGCCCGCCTTTCGACGCGCCGACATCGGAATCCGCCAGCATATCCGCCAGACCCGCCGGCAGACCGACGCTTTTCAGCGCGGCGGCGAAATCGGCTTCGCTGAGGTTCTGGTAGACCACGTTTTTTCCGCTTTGCGTGCTCAGCTCAGCAGCCAGGTCGCTCAGCGTCCAGGCGTTATCACCCGCCAGTTCGTAAATCTTCCCTTCATGGCCTTCACCGGCGATAACGCGGGCGGCAGCGGCGGCATAATCCGCGCGGGTGGCGGAGGCAATTTTACCCTCGCCGGCGGCGCCGATAAACACGCCATGCTCCAGCGCCGGCGGTGCGCTGGCCAGATAGTTTTCGGTATACCAGCCATTGCGCAGCAGGGCGTAAGCGATACCAGAGTCGGCCAGCATCTGCTCGGTTTCAATATGCTCTGCGGCCAGGCCCAGCGGCGAGGTGTCGGCGTGCAGCAGGCTGGTGTAGGCGATGAATGTCACCCCAGCGGCTTTGGCGGCGTTGATGACGTTGCGGTGCTGAACGGCGCGCTGACCGACTTCGCTGGAGGAGATTAACAGCAGTTTATCCACGCCCTGCAGCGCGGCGGTTAGTGCCGCTTCATCGCCGTACTCGGCCTGACGGACAACGACGCCCTGCTGGCTGAGCGCCTGGGCTTTGGCCGGGTTGCGGACAATCGCCACAATCTGGCTGGCAGGGACGGTTTTTAACAGGTCTTGCAGAACGTAGTGGCCAAGCTGGCCGGTGGCACCGGTAAGGGCGATCATGAGTCTTCTCCTTCGTGTTTAGTGGCAGTTGTGGTAAGCTAACACCTTAACTAACTTTTAGTAAGTACGTACAAAAAGGTAAGTGTGAAAATGGCCGAACCGACGCTGAGCGAGAAACTGCGCAACGGCAACCTGTTTGCGGAACAGTGCCCGTCGCGCGATGTGCTTAAACATGTCACCAGTCGCTGGGGCGTGTTGATTCTGGTGGCGCTGCGCGAGGGGACCCATCGCTTCAGCGATCTGCGCCGCAAAATGGGCGGGGTCAGCGAAAAGATGCTGGCGCAGTCGCTGCAGGCCCTGGAGCAGGATGGTTTTATCGACCGCGTCTCTTATCCGGTGGTACCGCCACACGTTGAATATAGCCTGACGCCGCTCGGCCTGCAGGTGAGCGAGAAAGTGGCGGCGCTGGCGGACTGGATCGAGAGCAATCTGCCTGCGGTGTTGGCTAACCACGGGGAGTGAAAATGTATCACTCCCTGTAGCCCCGCCACCGGGGAGATGTACCCGGATAGCGGCTGGCGCCTTATCCGGGCTACCCGTCAGCCTCGGTTTGTAGCCCCGGTAAGCGCAGCGCCACCGGGGAGATATTCCCGGATAGCGGCTGGCGCCTTATCCGGGCTACCCGTCAGCTCCGGTTTGTAGCCCCGGTAAGCGCAGCGCCACCGGGGAGATGTACCCGGATAACGGCTGGCGCCTTATCCGGGCTACCCGTCAGCCCCGGTTTGTAGCCCCGGTAAGCGCAGCGCCACCGGGGAGATATTCCCGGATAGCGGCTGGCGTCTTATCCGGGCTACCAGCCAGCCCCGGTTTGTAGCCCCGGTAAGCGCAGCGCCACCGGGGAACAGGCATTACTTGCTCAAATCCAGCTGATAAATGGCGAAGCCGATATCATCGGTGGCCACCTGGCGCATTGGATACTGTGCTTTCTCTTTGATAAACGCCGCGGCTTTGTCGCCTGGCGAGGTCTCAAAACGAATATCCAACGGCGTGTTGCTGTGGATCGGCGCCAGACGCCAGTTGTTATCCGCCGCCGGATGGATCGCGCCATCCTTCTTCGATTGCGCGCCTATCCACGCCGCCAGCACTGAACGGTTTTCATCCGGTGAGGCAAAGGCGATATGGCTCTCACCGGTGCCGGCGAATTTGCCGCCGTAAGCGCGATAGTTATTGGTCGCGACCAGGAAAGTGGCCTGCGGATCGACAGGTTTACCGTTAAAGGTCAGGTGCTTAATACGCTCTGCCTGCGGATGGATCATCTGACATTCGCCGTCGTAGCGGGCCGGCTGGGTGACGTCAATCTGGTAGTTCACCCCGTCAATGACGTCGAAGTTATAGGTGCGGAAGCCGTCCCAGTTGATCAGCGACTGCGGCTTGCTGCTGGCGGGATCGATCTGGTTAAACTGTCCTGCGGAGCACTCCAGCCACTCCTTGACCTCTTTCCCGCTGACCTTCATCACCACCAGGGTGTTGGGGTAGAGATAGAGGTCGGCGGCATTGCGGAAGGTTAGTTGGCCTTTCTCCACTTCGACAAAGCTCGCCGGATCGTTTTTACGTCCGCCGACTTTAAACGGCGCGGCGGCGGAGAGCACCGGCAGCTTCGCCAGATCCGGATCGCCCTGAATATAGTGTTCTACATAGGCTTTCTGCGCCATGTTGACCACCTGCACCGTCGGGTCGTCCTGCACCAGCGCCAGATAGCTGTACATGTTGTCGGCGGACTTGCCGATCGGCTTGCTGACGAATTCGCGAGTGGCGTCGTGGTCGGCTTTCAGCACCGCCACCAGCTTGCCGTCTTCGGCCGCCAGCGATTTCTTCGCCACCGCGTCATAGATTGGCCGCGCTTCCGCTCTACTCTGAGTTACCTGCCATTTGCCGCTGTCGTTGTTCAGCACCAGATCAACCACCCCGAGATGATCGCCCCACATTCCCGGCATCACCGCCGGTACGCCGTTCAGCGTCCCTTTGGCGATATCCGCGCCTTTGATGTTGGCGAAGTCTTTGCCCGGGAACACCGCGTGGGCATGGCCGAACATAATGGCGTCCACGCCGGGCACCTGGCTTAAGTAGTAGACCGAGTTCTCGGCCATCGCCTGATACGGGTCGGCGGAGAGGCCGGAGTGCGCGACCACGACCACCACATCAGCGCCTTTCGACCGCATCTCCGGGATATATTTGCGCGCGGTTTCGGTAATGTCGTTGACCGTCACTTTACCGCTGAGATTGGCTTTATCCCAGGTCATGATCTGCGGCGGCACAAAACCGATATAGCCGATGCGCAGGGTGTGGGATTGACCGTCGCTGTCCACGACCCGGGTATCCTGGATCAGGTACGGCGTAAACATCGGTTTGCCAGTTTTGGCATCGATGATATTGGCGTTCACGTAGGGGAATTTCGCCCCGGCCAGCGCCTTATGCAGGAAGTCGAGGCCATAATTGAATTCATGGTTGCCCAGGTTGCCGACGGCGTAATTCAGGGTATTCATCGCCTTATACACCGGATGCACATCGCCTTCTTTCAACCCTTTCGCGGCCATGTAGTCGCCTAACGGGCTCCCCTGGATAACATCCCCGTTATCCACCAGCACGCTGTTTTTCGCTTCTGCCCGCGCCTGTTCGATCAGGGTGGCGGTACGGACCAGGCCGAATTTCTCCGTGGCGGCATCTTTGTAATAGTCAAAGTCCATCATATTGCTGTGCAGATCGGTGGTTTCCATGATCCGCAGGTCGACCGTCGCGGCGTTGACGCTGGCGGCGATCAGCGTGGCCAGGAGCGTTGCGCTAAACTTAATCATCAGAGGCGTCCTTTTTTTATGAGCGATAGCACAGTAGAAAATGTATTTATATTCTGTTGCTTACAGAAATGTGAATCTTGCCAGAAAAGCGGGCAGAGAAACCGCCATCGTTATCACAGATAGCGGAACTCGCGGTGATGCGATATAAATAAAACAACGAGTTAACGCCACTGTAACCAGACGAGGTGGAGAATGTTAGAACAAGTATGTCAGCTTGCACGGAACGCGGGCGATGCCATCATGGAAGTCTACGATGGAAACCAGCCGATCAACGTCGCCAGCAAGAAAGATGATTCTCCGGTCACGGCGGCGGATATCGCAGCGCACAACGTCATCATCAGCGGTCTGAAAGCGCTGGATCCTGACACCCCGGTTCTTTCCGAGGAGGACCCGCCGGCCTGGGAGGTACGTCAGCACTGGCAGCGCTACTGGCTGGTCGACCCGCTGGACGGCACCAAAGAGTTTATTAAGCGTAACGGCGAATTCACCGTCAATATCGCGCTGATCGAAAACGGCAAGCCGACACTGGGCGTGGTTTATGCGCCGGTGATGAAGGTGATGTACAGCGCGGAAAAAGGCAAAGCGTGGAAAGAAGAGTGCGGGGTGCGCAAGCAGATCCAGGTCCGCGATGCCCGTCCGCCGCTGGTGGTGATCAGTCGCTCTCACGGTAACGATCCGGAGCTGCAGGAGTACCTTGAGCAACTGGGCGAGCATCAAACTACTTCTATCGGATCTTCGCTGAAGTTCTGCCTGGTGGCGGAAGGCCAGGCCCAGCTCTATCCGCGCTTCGGGCCGACCAGCACCTGGGACACTGCCGCCGGCCACGCGGTCGCGGTGGCCGCCGGGGCGCATGTTCACGACTGGCAGGGCAAAACCCTCGACTACACGCCGCGTGAATCCTTCCTCAACCCAGGCTTCCGGGTCTCTATTTATTAAGCAATTTATGCAGCAGGTCGATGACCTGCTGCACCTCCTGCTGGGTCAGCGCACCGTCTTTGGCCCACTTTACGCGACCGTCCTTATCCAGCACCACGATCGCGGAACTCTTCTCGTCCAGTTGCCAGGCTTTACGCACCAGCCCGTTGCTGTCGACGATAAACTGCGACCATGGAAAAAGCTTTTTATTACTCTCAATGCTGCTGCGCACGAACATGCCGGTGCCCGGAATGGCATCGTCGGTGTTAACGATGGTGGTAGTCTGGTAACGATCGTGCGGGAAACCTGCCGCTTTAATCGCCTCGATCAGGTTGGCATTTTTCTCTTTGGCTGACGAGCGACCGGCAATGTGCTGGATAACTCGCACTTTTCCCACCAGCTGCGAGCTGTTCCAGTTTTTATAGCTAAACTTATCCTTATCCAGAATGAGTTCTCCCCGATCCGCGACGCCGACCGGCGCCACACGCTGGCCGTCGACGAAGTTATGCGCTGTGGCCAGCAGCGGGAGAAGCAGTAACGAGGCGGCCAGTATGCTACGTAGGGTCATGCGTAATCCTTAATCATTTTTATGCAGGTGATCCGACCACTTGGTCTCGTTTAATCATAAGTGCGATTGGCGGCGATTACCCGCAATGAGGATGCCAGTTTGCGTGTTGACGCACAAATTAGTAGAAAAATGGCGACTTATACTTACTTCATCGTATGTCCGAAACGAAAATTCTGAATTATTGTCATCAAACGGTAAATAAACTTATACACACTGGGTCCCTCTGAGATTCTGGACTATAGTTTTAGGGCATTAAAATTTGCGCTCCCGATACGTGGGCTAACTGTGGCACCACAGGAGCGTAACCTTGGCAGGAGAGAAGAATGAAAATTTTCCAACGCTACAATCCGCTGCAAGTGGCGAAGTACGTGAAGATCCTGTTTCGTGGACGGTTGTACATCAAGGACGTTGGCGCATTTGAATTTGATAAGGGCAAAATCCTTATCCCGAAGGTCAAGGACAAGCTGCATCTGTCAGTGATGTCCGAAGTCAATCGTCAGGTGTTGCGTCTGCAAACTGAGATGGCATAACCTGAAACGTAGCAGTACGTAGTAGGTAAAAGACGGCTCCCGATGGGAGCCGTTGATGTTTTTAGCCCTTCATTTCCGCATAGCGTTTGCGATATTCGCCCGGTGGGACGCCGTTATGTTTACGAAAAAGGCGGGTGAAATAGACCGGATCGCTGTAACCCACCGATAAAGCAATTTTGTTTAGTGGGAGCGAGGACGTTATATTCGGGCAATAAAAAGGGCGGATGGTTATCCGCCCTGAAAATAGAGGAAGGGTTACGCTCAGGCGTTCTGGCTTTCCGCCGCTTCCGCCTGCTTCGGCACCAGCACCGTTGGCTTGTTATCGATGCGGGTCACCAGCAGCTGGTCGATCCGGTAGTTATCGATATCCACGACCTCGAACTTATACCCGGAGAACTTCACCGCGTCGGTGCGTTTCGGGATTTTACGCAGCATAAACATCATAAAGCCGCCGATGGTCTCGTAATTCCCGGACTGCGGGAACTCGTCGATATCCAGCACACGCATCACGTCATCAATCGGCGTACCGCCATCGATCAGCCACGAGTTTTCATCGCGGGCGACAATCTGCTCTTCCAGCCCCTGGCCGACGAGGTCGCCCATCAGGGTGGTCATGACGTCGTTGAGGGTGATGATCCCGACCACCAGCGCGTATTCATTCATGATCACCGCGAAATCTTCGCCGGCGGTTTTGAAGCTTTCCAGCGCTTCTGACAGGGTCAGGGTATCCGGCACGATCAGCGTGTTGCGGATCTGCACGCCGCCGGTCAGGACCAGGCTCTGGTTGGCCAGTACGCGGTTCAGCAGATCTTTTGAATCGACGTAACCGATAATGTGGTCGATATCTTCATTACAGACGAGGAATTTCGAGTGCGGATGTTCGGCCACTTTATTCTTCAGGCTCTGCTCGTCTTCGTGTAAATCAAACCAAATGACGTTTTCGCGCGAGGTCATGGAGGAAGGAACGGTACGGGACTCCAGCTCGAACACGTTCTCAATCAGCTCGTGCTCCTGCTTGCGCAGCACCCCGGCCAGCGCGCCGGCTTCAACGACGGCATAGATATCGTCGGAAGTAATATCGTCTTTACGCACCATCGGCAGTTTGAAGATGCGGAAGATCATGTTGGCCATGCCGTTAAACAACCACACCAGCGGGCGGAAGACTAACAGGCAGAAGCGCATCGGGTTGATGATGCGCAGAGCCACGGTTTCGGGCGCAATCATACCGATGCGTTTCGGAGTCAGGTCAGCAAACAGGATGAACAAGCTGGTGACCAGGGTAAAAGAGATGATGAAGCTCAGCTGCTCGGACAGCTCCGGCGACATATACCCGCTGAGCAGGCTATGAAATGCCGGGGAGAAGGCCGCGTCGCCCACGATACCGCCAAGAATGGCGACGGCATTGAGGCCGATTTGCACGACGGTAAAGAAGGTGCCCGGGTTCTCCTGCATCTTCAGCACGCGCTGTGCGTTGACGTTGCCTTCATCGGCCAGCAGTTTCAGTTTGATTTTACGTGAGGCGGCCAGTGAGATTTCCGATATCGAAAAAAAGGCACTGACGGCTATCAGACAGAGTATTACTAAAATACTGTTTAACATATCTTTTCTGACCGTTGAGGTCAGATCCTCGGAAGGGAAGTTGATCGAACTATAAGGAAGCTACTTGAACACCCGCCCACAGGCGTGGGCTGGCAATTTCAGAAGGTAGTATAGCGTAACAGTCAGCAAAATCGCCAGAGCATTGATTAATCATTGTTAATTACGCGGTTATCTCTCCGCCACGCGTCAGCGTAAACGCGTACTTATGATGACAGGTGCGTCGCAGGATAATTCCCGCAACAAGAGCGACTCATCTGCAGGTGAAAGGGAAGTCGATGATCGGCTAATAAAGGGAGCGGAGTCGATCACAGAAATTCACCTGCCATGATAATAACGGATGAAAATTTGTGATGAGAATAGCATCGGTATTTTTACCGTCTTGACCATTCGTATTTAGTAATAGAAATATATCTGTAATTGAAAACGATACTGCAAACGATTTCATATTGATTTGTAAAATATATAGATACGGTCATATTCTTTTCCGTTTTATTTCGAGATGATTAATTTTAGGGATAAAATATGCGTACAAAAACCGCTTTTATTATGTGTTGCGTTCTTGGCATTCCTGCAGCAGGCCACGCGCTGACCTTTGATGTCAGGGGAGGATATCGGGCGGGAAGCCACTCTTACGAGTCCCGCTATAAGGTCAGCCAGGGGGGGGAAACAGGCTGGTGGGCGAGTATGGAGATGGATAACAAAAACAACAAAAATAACCATCAGTGCAACCAGGGTACCGACAGAGCTGATGGTTCCCACTCCTTTGGCGACAGCACGGTCGATTATAATGAAATAGAGGCTAACTATAGCTGGCCATTCGCCGATAAATGGGCCTTGCAGCCTGGCGGCATCTATCACTGGAGCAACAAAGGCACTCAGCTACGGCCTTATCTGCGCGTTAATTATAAAGCCACGCCCGACCTTACCTTTGGGCTGCGTTATCGCTATGACTACAACACTTATGAAACGGTCAATAGTGCCGGTGAGTCGCATCGGGATAGCGTCAATCGTCTGGATTTATATGTTGCCTATAAATTTAATGCACAATGGAGCGCCTTATATCAAGGCACGGTCTATCGCCACGTCAATGACGACTATAAGTATAAAAATGATAAGTCTTCGGCGACAGAAAATGCGCTAACGCTACGCTATAAATGGAATGACTGGTTTAGTCCCTATATCGAATATGATTATCTCGGGAAACAGGGCTACCATGACGGCCAAAATAAAATCTCAGAATCACGGTATCGTATTGGCATGACGTTTACGCTATAACCTCCCCCTGAAGAGCAAGAATCAATATCTGATAACATTAGCTGGCATAATATTAAATACTGCCCCGGCCCTGTCACACCCTTTGGGCCGGGAACCTTCGCCGCTTAGCGATAAGGCCGCGTGGAAGCGCGCGGGATCAGCGTGGGTAGAGAATAGCGCTGAGGATTTTCCACATGGTTGCTTAACAGTAACTCGACAGCATGGCTGGCAAGCTGATCAAGCGGCGTTTTTACCGAGGTTAAGGGGATCGGCAGGCGGCTGACCAAAGGAATGTCGTTATAACCCACCAGAGAAACGTCTCGGCCTATCTCCAGTCCGAGTCGATGTGCCGCCGCCATCACGCCGATCGCCAGGTCATCATTGACGGCGAAAATGGCGCTGGGGCGCGCAGGACTATTCAGTATTTCATAACCGGCGTTTTCACCGGCCACAATGGTAAAATCGGAATCTCGCCACCACTGGGGATTCACCTCGGCCTGCGCTTCCTGCATGGCACGCAGGAAACCCTTTTGCCGGTTTAAGGTGCTTGATGAAAAATTCGGCCCGGCAATGATGCCGATTTCCCGGTGCCCTAAATCCAGTAAATGGCGGGTCGCCAGATAACCCCCCAGTTCGTCATCACCAATGGCCGATGGGCTTATACCGTCGGTACGTAGCGCCAGAACATGGTTGATCTGTTTTTCCCGTAGCTGCTGGGGCAGGCGATCGCCCAGGCGGCAGGTGGAAAGGATCAGGCCGTCCACCCGGCGGTCTAACAGAGATTGCGTGGCGCGCTCTTCCGTTTCTGGATCGTTGCCACAGGTGGCCACTACCGTGAAATACCCATGGCGCGCAGCGGCCTGAGAGACGGCTTCATAGAACATCGCCGTCACGGTATCAGTCAATCTGGGCACCAGAACGCCTATCGTGCCGGTATCGCCCCGGCGCAGACTTGACGCCACATAGTCACGTCGATAACCCAACTGCTTCGCCGCTTCGCGTATTTTTTCAGCGGAAGGGCTGCGGGACGGGGGGAGACGTTCATCCAGCACGCGTGAAACAGTTGAAACACTCACGCCTGCAGCGCGTGCCACATCCTGCATCGTGATCGTTCTTCCATTTTGCTCTGAAGATGACTGATTTCCCATGACCGATTCCCTGTTTAAATTCAGCTGAGATTGTATTCGTAGTTATTTCGCCCACGCAACTGAATTGGCGTGAGCGGTAACAGGCAATAATGTGGGAAATAGATCACGTAATGCAGATTGATAAACATTTAAGCCGCTCTTTTTTGTGATGCGAATTGCATTTATTCGCAGAGTACCCTTGATCTTGCGGAGTAAAGGGAAGACATTTCAACTCACTTGCAATCGTTCCTGCAATCGATTTCAAGAAGGGGATTTTATCATCTTTATTGTTGAAATGTGTAAGGAGTTAACATGAAAGCACTTGATTTGCGTGGTATTGTTCCAGCCCCCGTTACCCCTTTTACCCGCGATGGACGCATCGATCATCAAGCGATCAAACGCTTAGGTTCCTGGCTTGGCAGCGTGAAAGGCGTGAAAGGTCTGGTGGTGCTGGGACATGCCGGGGAAGGTACCTTCCTGACTCAGCAGGAGCAGGCCGATGTTATCCGTAGTTTTGTGGACTCGACCGAAGGCCGCGTGCCGGTTATCGCCGGTATTACCGGCGAAGGGACGGAAGTGGCGGCGCTGGAAGCACAGCGTGCCGTGGAAGCCGGGGCCTCTGCTGGCCTGCTGTATCCCTCCCATGGCTGGCTGCGTTTTGGCTACCAAAAAGGGGCGCCGCAGGATCGTTATCGCGTGGTATACGAAGAGAGCGGCCTGCCGCTTATTCTGTTCCAGTATCCGGATGTCACGAAAGCCACCTATAACCTCGAAACGATGCTGGATATCTCCGCGCAACCGGGAGTCTTTGCGATGAAAAATGGCGTGCGGAATATGCGCCGCTGGGATACGGAAATTCCGGTGATTCGCCGCGAACGCCCTGATTTACAGATCCTCAGCTGTCATGATGAATATTTGCTGCATACCGCTTTTGATATTGATGGTTTCCTGGTGGGGTATGGCAATATTGCGCCGGAACTCCTGTTAGAGCTGCTGGAGGCCGGAAAAGCGCAGGATTATGTGAAGGCCAAAGCGGTTCACGATCGTCTGCTGCCGGTTACCAAGGCCGTTTATCACCGTGGCTCGCATATGGAAGGCACGGTCGCGCTGAAACATGCTCTGGTTGAACGTGGCATCCTGGAACACGCGACCGTTCGTTCACCGTTGTTACCGCTGGAACCCGGCGCGGAAGAAGAGATCAAAGCGGCTATCCGTGAAGCAGGTATTAAAAAAGCGGTTATTTAATTCATTATTTGTATGTTAAACCCGTATTCTTCATGAATACGGGTTGGTTTTACCAGGGACTATCCGGTTTTATTCAATATATAAGGTTGGCCATATAATATTCTGTAAAGATAATATAATGAGGCTGTCATGAATAATTTAGAAAAAACATCTTCCACTGTACCCGCACAAATAGAAAAACTTCCCTTCTCTCAATTAATTCGCCGTATTGGTCCGGGTATTGTTCTTACCGGGGTCGTTGTCGGTCCCGGCGCTATCACCACCGCGTCGATGTTAGGGGCGGACTATGGCTACTCTTTGCTATGGCTACTGATCCCCATTGCCTTTATGGGGATCACGTTTATGTTGACGACCTATCGTATCTCGATGCTCACCGGAATGCCGTCAATCGAGGCGATACGTCACTATTATGGTAAAGTCGCCTCGGGGTTTGTCGGGGTGGCTACTTTTTTAGCCTGTCTTTTTTTTACCATGGGGAATATCTCGGGTACCGGGGCCGGCATGAACCTGGTTTTCGGCATTGACTGGAAACTCGGTGCGTTAATTATGATTGCGGTGATGATCTATTGCTATTTCTCTAAAGGCGTTTATTCCAAAGTCGAAAAAGGGATCACTATTTGTATTGTGGCAATGATTATCGCTTTTTATATTACCCTGGTAGGGACGGGGGGACCAGACTGGAAAGCCAGTGGCGAAGGGTTAACGCATTGGATGTTTCCTGCGGGGAGTTTAGTCACCGCCCTGGGCTTTATCAGTACCAATGCCTCCCTGACGACCGGGATCTACGGCACTTACCTTGGCAAAGAGAAAAAATGGAAAAAAGATGACCTCTTTAATGGCGTGATGGTGGCGGATACCGTCGCCCATATTATCGGTGTGCTGCTGATCAGCGGGGCGATTATTCTGGTGGGGGCCATCGTCCTTTTTCCGCAAGGGATATCAATCAATACGCCGACGCAGCTGGCCGATTTGTTAACGCCCAGTATGGGACGGGCGGCAAAATACATTATGGGTGTCGCCCTATTGGGGGCGGGTTTCTCATCTCTACTGGGGAATACTCAGCGTGGGGTTGTGCTGCTCAATTCCGGCTTCAATAAATCTACCGCGCTGGAGAGTAAAGCGGTCCAGTGGGGATCCATGGTGGTGCTGGTGGTGGCGGGGTTAATCTGCTTTAGCTTTGGCGGTTCGCCGGTGCAGTTAATTTACTTAGCGAATGTGGCAACGGCGGTATCCACGCCGGTCGCCGGCTTGTTTATTTGCCTGCTGCTGTGGCGAAAGGATATTAATAAAGGATACAAGGCGCCACGGTTATTACAAATATGCATGGCGATCAGCTATCTCTTTTGTTTGTTGCTCACTCTCGTTGCGCTGATAAATACCTTACCTAAGTTTATGTCCTCTCTTTCACCCCTGTTTTGAGGTGGGGTATGACAGATGCTGCGCGGTTAAGCGAAGGCTGGAATCAGATGCGTCCCGGCATGGGCGTTGTGCAAGTACGTATAACAGAGGGAAAATAAAATGGAAGAGACTGTTTTACTGGATGTGCAGAGAATACAGACCTCCGAACAGAGCAACATTATTCTTCACTCTGTCCGGGCGGTGGATTTAGTGAATCACCTGGTACCTGAGTTACACCTCCTCGATAGCCACAGCGAGCCATACAACGTCCAAAAAACAGTGGTTAACTGCCTTTATGCCGGACAGCAGCTTGCCAGAGAACGGCGGGTTGTTTTGCCATTATTGCCAGAGTCGCTCTATTTGCTGGGTGGGATGGTGATTGCTGCCGGGAAGACCATCGAGAAAAAAGAGGTTATTACCCATAATCGTCTGTGCGAAGAGGCCGGGAGGCTGCTGAAAGACGAGGCGGTATGGGAGAGTATCGACATTATAAGAAGTGTTGCTCTGCCTGTTTACCGCCGGCTGGTGAAAGAGCAGCGCACCCACGTCGCCTCTTTATTACAGGCTCTGCTGCATATCCTTGCCTGGCGTAGCGAGAGTGGCTGGGCGCGGGACCAGGCGCAAAGAATACTATGGGCCGGGGGCGTGTTCGGAACGGCAGGCATCGATTCGCTAATCGCTTTCGATCGGGCATTGGCAGAGAAAGAGATGACGTTTCCGTCATTGCGTGAATGGTTAACCGTGACGGCATTTCTGGCCCACTTCCCTGCGGGCCCGGTCTTTTCTGATTAACCACCACACCCCGATAGCGCAATCGGGTTGTTACTGAGGCGGCAGGCACACGCCGATGCCGCCGATGCCGCAATAGCCGTGCGGGTTTTTATACAGATACTGCTGATGATCGTCTTCGGCATAGTAGAAGGGTTTGGCGGTAGCGATCTCGGTAGTGATGTGACGAGTATCGTGCGCGTCGTTCATCGCCGCCTGGAAGCGGGCGAGGCTGGCCTTTGCCGCTGCCGTTTGTTCCGGCGTCAGCGGGTAAATCGCCGAACGGTACTGGGTACCGTGGTCGTTGCCCTGTCGCATGCCCTGCGCCGGATCGTGATTTTCCCAGAACACCTGTAATAACTGCTCATAGCTAATGACCTGCGGATCGTAAACCACGCGCACTGCTTCCGCGTGACCGGTCTGGCCGCTGCACACTTCGCGATAGGTCGGATTTGGCGTATAGCCGCCGGTATAGCCTGCGGCGGTGCTGTAAACCCCCGGCAATTGCCAGAACAGGCGCTCCACTCCCCAGAAGCAGCCCATGGCGAACAGCGCCACTTCCATCCCCGCCGGGACGTTGGTCATCGAGTGGCCGTTAACTGCGTGGAGCGTCGCCACTGGCATGGGGGTATTGCGTCCAGGCAGCGCATCCGCCTGGGCGACAAGATGCGTTTTATCAAATAGACTCACGGTTGGCCTCTCAATACAGAAATCGTCGTTAAGGTTGTAACGAAGCGTGTCTTTTAACACAATAAACACGCGTAATACGTCTAGATTAATACATAAGAATTATTTGGGTTATTGCCACTTTTTCAACCCTGGTTGTTAGGGTTTTGTTAAGCCGTGGAGCGGCGCCAGTGTTTCCTGTAGGGGGAAACAGGGAGATTCAGGAGAAAATGTGCTAAAAATCCGCCAGTTATGTATCACCAGCCTTTTGCTGGTCAGCGGGGTCGCCAGCGCAGCGAATGTGCGTTTGCAGGTTGAGGGATTATCCGGGGAGCTGGAGAGAAACGTTCGCGCCCAGCTTTCCACCATCCAGAGTGATGAGGTCACGCCGGATCGTCGCTTTCGCGCGCGCGTCGATGACGCCATTCGCGAAGGTCTGAAAGCGCTGGGTTATTACGAGCCGACGATTGAATTTGATTTACGTCCGCCGCCGAAAAGGGGGCGTCAGGTGCTGATCGCCAAAGTGACCCCGGGTGAACCGGTGCGCATTGGTGGAACCGAGGTCATTCTGCGCGGCGGCGCCCGTACCGATAGCGACTATCTGGCGCTGCTAAAAACGCGTCCGGCCATCGGGACGGTGCTGAACCATGGCGATTATGACGGTTTCAAAAGCTCGTTGACCCGCGTCGCCCTGCGCAAAGGCTACTTTGACAGCGAGTTCAACAAAAGCCAGCTCGGGGTCTCCCTTGACCGCCACCAGGCGTTCTGGGATATCGATTACGACAGCGGCGAGCGCTATCGCTTTGGTCACGTCACCTTCTCCGGATCGCAAATTCGCGATGAATACCTGCAAAACCTCGTGCCGTTTAAAGAGGGCGACTACTACACCTCGCAGGATCTGGCCGAGCTAAACCGCCGCCTGGCGGCGACCGGCTGGTTCAGTTCAGTCGTGGTGGCGCCTGATTTCGCTAAGTCACGGAAAACCAAGGTGCTGCCTCTGCAGGGCGTTGTTTCGCCACGCAAAGAGAACACCGTGGAAACCGGGGTTGGTTTTTCAACCGATGTCGGGCCGCGCGTGAAAGCCACGTGGAAAAAACCGTGGATGAACTCGTATGGCCACAGCCTGACCTCCAGCGTCAGCCTCTCTGCTCCGGAGCAGCAGTTCGACTTTACCTATAAAGTCCCGCTGCTGAAGAGCCCGCTCGAGCAGTACTATCTGATGCAGGGCGGCTTTAAGCGCACCGATCTTAATGACACCCAGGCCGACTCCACCACGCTTGGGGTATCGCGTTTTTGGGAGATGTCGAGCGGCTGGCAGCGGGCGATCAACCTGCGCTGGAGCCTGGACCACTTTACCCAGGCGAACGTCACCAACACCACCATGCTGATTTACCCTGGGGTCTCGGTGAACCGCACTCGCTCTCGCGGCGGTCTGATGCCCACCTGGGGCGATTCACAGCGCTACTCCGTGGACTACTCCAACACCATGTGGGGCTCGGACATCAACTTCATCGTGATGCAGGCCCAGGACGTCTGGATCCGTACCCTCTATGACCGCCACCGCTTTGTGGTGCGCGGCAACCTTGGCTGGATCGAAGCGGACAACTTTGACAAGGTGCCGCCGGATCTGCGCTTTTTCGCCGGGGGCGACCGCAGTATTCGCGGCTATAAATACAAATCTATCTCGCCGAAGGACGATGACGGCAAGCTGATCGGGGCCTCGAAGCTGGCGACCGGCTCGCTGGAGTATCAGTACAACGTCAGTGGTAAATGGTGGGGCGCCGTGTTTGTCGATAGCGGCGAAGCGGTCAGCGATATTCGCGAGAGCGATTTCAAAACCGGCGCCGGGGTGGGCGTGCGCTGGCAGTCGCCGGTGGGGCCGATCAAGCTGGATATCGCCCGGCCGATCGGCGACAAAGAAGAGCATGGTTTACAGTTTTACATCGGTCTGGGGCCTGAATTATGAGTTTATGGAAGAAAATAAGCCTCGGCGTCTTAATCGTGTTGGTGCTCCTGCTGGGCACCGTCGGGTTCCTGGTGGGGACGACCACCGGCTTACATCTGGTGTTCAAAGCGGCGGATCGCTGGGTACCGGGGCTGGATATCGGCAAAGTCACCGGTGGCTGGCGTGATTTAACCCTCGATAATGTCCGCTACGAGCAGCCCGGGGTGGCGGTGACCGCCGGTCAGTTTCACCTCAGCGTCCGGTTGCGCTGCCTGTGGGACAGCAGCCTGTGCGTAAACGATATCGCGCTGCGCGATATTTACGTCGCCGTCGATACGAAGAAGATGCCGCCCGCCGCGCCGGTCGAGGAAGAAGACAGCGGGCCGCTGAATCTCTCCACCCCTTATCCGATCACCCTCAGCCGCGTCGCACTGCATAACGTCAACGTCAAAATCGACGATACTGCAGTGTCCGTGCGCGATTTTTCCACCGGCCTGAACTGGCAGGAGAAAAACCTGACCCTGACGCCGACCTCGCTGCAGGGGCTGCTAATCGCCCTGCCGAAGGTGGCGAAAGTGGCGCAGGAGCAGGTGGTCGAGCCGAAAATCGACAACCCGAAGCCGCAGGAAAAACCGCTCGGCGAGACGATGACCGACCTCTTCTCGCAGCCGGTGCTGCCGGCAATGACCGATGTCCATCTGCCGCTGAACCTCAATATTCAGGCGTTCCGCGGAGAACAACTACGCCTGACCGGCGATACCGACATCACCGTGTATAACCTGCTGCTGAAAGTCAGCAGTATCGACGGTCAGATGAAGCTCGACGCCCTCGATATCGACTCCGATCAGGGCAAGGTCAGCGCCTCGGGCCACGCGCAATTGCAGGATAACTGGCCGGTGGACATTACCCTCGCCGGAACGCTGAACGTTGACCCGATGAAAGGGGAGAAGGTGCAGCTGAAGGTGGGCGGCGAAGTGCGTAAAACGCTTAAGGTCGGGGTGGACTTAAGCGGGCCGGTCGCGGCCACGCTGCGCGCGGATGCGCAGCTGGCGGAGGCCGGGCTGCCGCTCAATATGGAGCTGAAGAGTAAGCAGCTCGCCTGGCCATTCAGCGGCGAGAAGCAGTTCCAGGCCGACGACGTCCAGCTGAAGTTTAGCGGCAAAATGACCGACTACGCGCTGGCCTTCTCCACGGCGGTGAAAGGTCAGTCGCTGCCGCCGGCGAAAATCACCCTCAACGCCAAAGGCAATGAGCGGCAGATTAATCTCGACAAGCTGACGGTCAACGCCCTGGAAGGGAAAACCGAGCTGAAGGCGCTGCTCGACTGGCAGCAGGCGATCAGCTGGCGCGGCGAGCTGACCCTCGATGGGATCAACACCGCCAAAGAGGTGCCGGACTGGCCGTCGAAGCTCAACGGCATGATCAAGACCCAGGGCAGCCTGTACGGCGGCAGCTGGCAGATGTCGGTGCCGGAGCTGAAAATTACCGGCAACGTGAAGCAGAACAAAGTGGATGTTTCGGGCTCGCTGCAGGGTAACAGCTATCTGCAGTGGAAAATCCCGGGCCTGCACCTGGCGTTAGGCCCGAACAGCGCCGATATCAAAGGTGAGCTTGGGGTGAAGGATCTTAACCTCGACGCCACTATCGATGCCCCGCATCTGGATAATGCATTGCCGGGGCTTGGCGGAACGGCGAAGGGGCTGGTGAAAGTGCGCGGCACTGTCGATGCGCCGCAGCTTCTGGCCGACATCACCGCCCGGGCGCTGCGCTGGCAGGAACTGACGATCGCCCAGGTCAACGTCAAAGGGGACGTGAAATCCACCGATCAGATTGGCGGTAATCTGGATGTGCGGGTCGATCGCATTAGCCAGCCGGGGGTCAATATCAGTTTGGTGCAGCTCAATGCCAAAGGTACTGAGAAGCAGCATGAGCTGCGGCTGCGCGTGCAGGGCGATCCGGTTTCCGGCCAGCTGACGCTGGCAGGCAGCTTCGATCGTCAGGCCGAACGCTGGAGAGGCTCGCTGAGCGATACCCGCTTCCAGACGCCGGTAGGGCCGGTAGCGCTGACGCGCAGCATTGCGCTGGACTACCGCAACCAGGAGCAGAAAATCAGCATTGGGCCACACTGCTGGACCAACCCGAACGCCGAGCTGTGCGTCCCGCAGACCATCGACGCGGGCGCCAGCGGGCGGGCGCGAGTGAACCTCAACCGCTTCGATCTGGCGATGCTTAAGCCGTTTATGCCGGAGGCGACCCAGGCCAGCGGCGTGTTTACCGGTAATGCCGATGTGAGCTGGGACACCACTAAAGAGGGGCTGCCGCAGGGCAAAGTGACCCTCAGCGGGCGCAACGTCAAGGTGACCCAGGTGGTCAACGACGCGCCGCTGCCGGTGGCATTCGATACGCTGAACCTCAGCGCCGACCTGCATAACAATCGCGCCGAGCTGGGCTGGCTTATCCGCCTGACCAACAATGGTCAACTGGATGGGCAGGTGCAGGTCACCGACCCGCAGGGGCGGCGTAATCTCGGCGGCAACGTCAATATCAGCAACTTCTCGCTGGCGATGATCAACCCGATTTTCGCTCGCGGTGAAAAAGCCGAGGGGAGGCTCAACGCCCGTCTGCGTCTGGGCGGCAACGTGAAAAGCCCGCAGCTGTTCGGCCAGATGCAGCTCAGCGGGGTGGATATCGATGGCAACTTCATGCCGTTTGATATGCAGCCGAGCCAGCTGGCGATGAACTTCAACGGCACGCGCTCGACCCTGCAGGGGACGGTGAACACCCGCCAGGGGCAAATTGCTCTCAGCGGCAACGCCGACTGGACGCAGATCGATAACTGGCGGGCGCAGATTGCAGCGAAGGGCAGCCGGGTGCGGATCACGGTGCCGCCGATGGTGCGTCTCGATGTGTCGCCGGACGTGGTGTTTACCGCCACGCCGAGCCTGTTCAGCCTTGATGGCAAGGTGGATGTGCCCTGGGCGCGGATCGTGGTCAACGAGGTGCCAGAGAGCGCGGTTGGCGTCTCCTCTGATGAAGTGATGCTGGATAAAAACCTCAAGCCGATTAATCAGCAGAGCGCCGGTATCCCGATCAACAGCAACCTGACGATTCACGTCGGCAACAACGTGCGTCTGGAAGCCTTTGGTCTGAAAGCGCGTCTGACCGGTGATTTGAAAGTGGCGCAGGACAAGCAAGGCTTGGGCCTCAACGGGCAGATCAATATTCCGGACGGCCGCTTCCACGCCTATGGTCAGGATCTGATTGTTCGCAAAGGGGAGCTGCTGTTCTCCGGTCCGCCGGATCAGCCGCTGCTGAATATCGAAGCGATTCGTAACCCGGATGCTACCGAAGACGATGTGATCGCCGGCGTTCGCGTCACCGGCTCCGCCGATCAGCCGAAAGCGGAGATCTTCTCTGACCCGGTGATGTCCCAGCAGGAAGCGCTATCTTATCTGCTGCGCGGCCAGGGTTTGAGCAGCGGACAGAGCGATAGCGCCGCGATGACCTCAATGCTTATTGGAATGGGGGTTGCACAAAGTGGTCAGGTTGTGGGTAAAATCGGCGAGACGTTTGGCGTAAGCAATTTGGCGTTGGACACCGAAGGGGTAGGCGACTCTTCCCAGGTGGTGGTCAGCGGCTATGTACTGCCGGGTCTGCAGGTAAAATATGGGGTCGGTATTTTCGACTCCCTGGCGACGCTGACTTTACGTTATCGCCTGATGCCTAGGCTATATGTGGAAGCGGTGTCTGGCATTGACCAGGCGCTCGATTTGCTCTATCAGTTTGAGTTTTAGCAATGCGAATATTTGTTTACGGCAGTTTACGACGCAAACAAGGCAACAGCCACTGGATGACCAACGCCCAGTGGCTGGGCGCTCATAGTGTCAACGATTATCAGCTGTACAGCCTGGGCCACTATCCAGGCGCGGTGCCCGGCGAAGGCACAGTACATGGTGAAGTTTATCGTATTGATGCATCGACGCTGGCCGAACTGGATGCGCTACGCACGAAGGGGGGCGAGTATGCGCGCCACCTCATTCAGACGCCTTACGGCAGCGCATGGATGTATGTGTATCAACGTTCCGTTGAGGGATGCACGTTGATAGCGAACGGCAACTGGTTGGATCGCGACCAGTACTAACCACGACAGCGCCACCTTCGGGTGGCGTTGTTTTTTCTGCTCCATGCCTTACCAGAGTGGCAGACGATCCTTCGCCAGCCACATCGCGGAAGCCAGCGTCGTCAGCGCGAGAAAGAATAATCGTCGTGTTGGAGTACTGAACATTACATGATCTCCTCGAGCGCGGTATGGCGGGCCACTCCCTGCAGGTAGCGCCGCATCACCGAGCGCATCTTCAGCCAGTCAGCCACCCGGTGTGATAATAACCAGGCCGTCGGGCCAATCAGCTCCAGTACCGCCAGGATCCCGCCGAAACTGAGTAATAATAGGGACAGCATGTCCAGTGAATCCTGAACCTGCCACCAGACGCTCCGGCCTGACTGAAGGGCACTGATGAGTTCAACAGCGAGAAATAGCAGATACATCACCAGCGCGAGGCCGTAAAACAGGTAATAGAGCAGCGCCAGTTGTCGGCGACCTGGATAGAGTGGATGGTTTTTTATATAAGCCGCGCCGTCGCTGGCATTGTATAGCGCGTGGATCGCACGGCTGTCGCGCTCGTACACGGCGACGAGGCGATCGCCAATGGCGATAAACGGTGGCTGACGACGATAGAGAACGGGATGCAGCGCGAAATTGGCGCAGCCTGTCTGCCACCAGAAGGCCAGCGGCGCCGTGTCGCATTGTATCCCAACGCCATGGTATTCCCGCGTTGGGTTCCCCGCGAACCACTTCTTAAAAATGATAGTGCTAATTTTTCCCGTCCGGACGGCATAGCGTTCCGGCAGGGCTTGCGTAAAAGGCATTGCCGACTGGCGGACGGCCCGCGCCGTTGCAGGTAGCCGCTGGCAAAAGGAAAAGTCGCGGCGGCGGGCCTGCGCCATCTTCGTCAGCAGATCGCGCATGGCGGGGTGCCGTTTTAGTACCGGGTGGAACAGTCGCTCATAGAGCCCTGTTAACAGTCCGATGAAGGCCAGTATCGCGATAATGCCGCAGCCGAACCTTCCCCATTCTGAGGTGCTCATCACGAGCGGGATAAGAGCGACGATGAGCGTCAGCAGGCTGATAATCAGCAGCGGACGGGCCCAGCGCGTTACCCGTTGACTGGGTTCAAGGAGCGTTTCGCCATCGCTGAGCCAGTGGATCCAGTAACAGCCGTTGTCCAGACGGCGGACGCCAAGGTGCAGAGGCTGATTGATCGTCAGGCGGTCAAAAAGCGCGGGGTCTTTAAAATAGCGTTTATCGGTATAAAAGACATGCTCGCCGGCGATAAGGCGCAGATATCCCTGTTTTTCACAGGCGGCGGTGGTGAAACCGGTATAGTTCAGAGTGAAATAGCGAACGCTTTTCACGGGACACCCTCCATGGTGTTATCGCGGCTATCCGTGCCGCAATCAGGCAGGGGATGACCCTGCCTGAGACAGAATTACTTCTGCTTTGCGCGCTCGAAAGAGGCAACGATTTCAGCTTTCGCCGCTTCCGCGTTGTCCCAACCGTCGACTTTAACCCACTTGCCTTTTTCCAGATCTTTGTAGTGCTCAAAGAAATGAGTGATCTGGGCTTTCAGCAGTTCCGGCAGATCGTTCACATCGTTGATGTGATCGTATTCTTTGCTCAGCTTGGTGTGCGGTACGGCAACCAGTTTCGCATCTTCACCGGATTCGTCGGTCATCTTCAGAACGCCAACCGGACGGCAGCGGATCACGGAGCCCGGCTGCAGCGGGTACGGCGTCGGGACCAGCACGTCAACCGGGTCACCGTCCAGGGACAGGGTGTGGTTGATGTAACCGTAGTTGCACGGATAGAACATTGCTGTGGACATGAAACGGTCAACGAATAGTGCACCGCTCTCTTTGTCGACTTCATATTTGATAGGATCTGCGTTCGCCGGGATTTCGATCACGACGTAGATGTCTTCCGGCAGATCTTTGCCCGCAGGTACGTTGAGTAAGCTCATGTCTGTTTCCTTTAAAATGTATGGCAAACAAGTGCTCGGTATTATAGCCAACTCACATCGAAAGTCTTCGCTTCTTTTTCCCGATATCGCCGCGGAGTGCTCCGAATTTTTCGCGTAATAATGACATGAAAATCCATAAACATAGCCACATCATGAATAAATTTATGTAACCGTTTTCATTGCATGTGATTGATTTATCAAACTGCTTAAAAAAACGTCATAAACCGCAACGGCCGCGCTCCCTGCGAAGCCTTATCGGCTCTCCGCTGGGCAGCGGGGCCATCATTAACATCTCATTTACTTTTTTGAAGTGTGATGTAACGCATTCAGTTACATCACCGATTGTCTATAGTTTGTCCGCAGGTGAGACTTTAACCAACAATAACCCTACGAGGATACCCTTATGTGGAAGCGCTTACTTCTTGTCACAGCAGTTTCCGTAGCTATGTCGTCTATGGCGATAGCTGCCCCGCTAACCGTAGGTTTTTCGCAGGTCGGTTCTGAATCCGGCTGGCGTGCGGCGGAAACCAGCGTCGCGAAAGAGGAGGCCGCCAAGCGCGGTATCACCCTGAAGATCGCTGATGGTCAGCAAAAACAGGAAAACCAGATCAAAGCAGTGCGCTCCTTTATCGCTCAGGGGGTGGACGCGATCTTCATTGCACCGGTGGTGGCCACCGGCTGGGAACCGGTGCTGAAAGAGGCGAAAGAGGCCAAGATCCCGGTCTTCCTTCTCGACCGTTCCATTGATGTTAAAGATAAAGATCTCTACATGACCACCGTGACCGCCAACAACGTGCTGGAAGGCCAACTGATTGGCGACTGGCTGGTGAAAACCGTCGACGGTAAGCCGTGTAACGTCGTTGAACTGCAGGGCACCGTTGGGGCCAGCGTGGCCATCGATCGTAAGAAAGGGTTCGCCGACGCGATTGCCAAAGCGTCGAATATCAAAATTATCCGCTCTCAGTCCGGCGACTTCACCCGCAGCAAAGGGAAAGAGGTGATGGAGAGCTTTATCAAAGCTGAGAATAACGGCAAAAACATCTGCATGGTCTTCGCCCATAACGATGACATGGTAATCGGCGCCATCCAGGCCATTAAAGAGGCGGGTCTGAAGCCGGGCAAAGATATCCTCACGGGCTCCATCGACGGCGTGCCGGATATCTATAAAGCCATGATCGCTGGTGAAGCCAACGCCAGCGTCGAACTGACGCCAAATATGGCCGGTCCGGCGTTTGATGCGCTGGAGAAATACAAAAAAGACGGCACCCTGCCTGAGAAGCTGACCATTACCAAATCGACGCTGTATCTGCCGGATACGGCGAAAGAAGAGTTAGAGAAGAAGAAAAATATGGGTTACTGAGTGGGGAGCCCCTCATTCCATCCCTCTCCCCAGTGGAAGAGGGTAAAAAGCAGCGTTCCAGTAACCCCGGGAAGCCCAGCGCGACCCGGGGTAACCTGACATCATTTAAAGGTGACATCGATTATGAGCGCCGAGGCACACCAGGAGATCCTTCGCACCGAAGGACTCAGTAAATTCTTCCCCGGCGTTAAGGCGCTGGATAACGTCAACTTTAGCCTGCGGCGCGGCGAAATCATGGCCCTGTTGGGCGAAAACGGCGCCGGAAAATCGACGCTGATCAAAGCGCTTACCGGCGTTTACCATGCCGATCGCGGCACCATCTGGCTGGAAGGCCAGGCTATTTCGCCCAAAAATACCGCCCATGCCCAGCAGCTGGGGATTGGCACCGTCTACCAGGAAGTGAACCTGCTACCTAATATGTCGGTGGCGGATAACCTGTTCATCGGCCGTGAGCCGCGGCGGTTTGGCCTGCTGCGACGCAAAGAGATGGAGGCGCGGGCGACGGCGCTGATGGCCTCCTACGGCTTTTCTCTCGACGTGCGCGAACCGCTGAACCGCTTTTCGGTGGCGATGCAGCAGATCGTCGCTATCTGTCGGGCCATCGACCTGTCGGCCAAAGTGCTGATCCTCGACGAACCCACCGCCAGCCTCGATACCCAGGAGGTGGAGATGCTGTTCACCCTGATGCGCCAGCTCAGGGATAACGGCGTCAGTCTGATCTTCGTCACCCATTTTCTCGACCAGGTCTATGCGGTCAGCGATCGCATCACCGTGCTGCGCAACGGCAGTTTCGTCGGCTGCCGCGAGACCCGCGAACTGCCGCAGATTGAGCTGGTGAAAATGATGCTGGGTCGCGAACTGGACCACAATGCCCTGCAGCGGGCGGGCCGTACCCTGCTGAGCGATAAGCCGGTGGCGGCGTTTGAAGGCTACGGTAAAAAAGGCACCATCGCCCCGTTCGACCTGCAGGTCCGTCCGGGCGAAATTGTGGGCCTCGCCGGCCTGCTGGGTTCCGGACGCACGGAAACCGCCGAGGTGATCTTCGGTATTAAAACGGCGGACAGCGGGAAGGCGTGGATCAAAGGCAAACCGCAGACCCTGCGCTCTCCGCATCAGGCTTCCTGCCTCGGGATCGGCTTCTGTCCTGAAGATCGCAAAACCGACGGCATTATCGCCGCCGCTTCGGTGCGGGAAAATATCGTCCTCGCCCTGCAGGCGCAGCGCGGCTGGCTGCGGCCGATCCCCCGGCGTGAACAGAACGAGATCGCCGAGCGCTTTATTCGCCAGCTGGGGATCCGTACCCCGAGCGCGGAGCAGCCGATCGAGTTTCTCTCCGGCGGCAATCAGCAGAAGGTACTGCTCTCCCGCTGGTTACTGACCAAACCGCAGTTCCTGATCCTCGATGAGCCGACCCGCGGCATCGACGTCGGCGCCCATGCGGAAATTATTCGCCTGATTGAAACCCTCTGCGCCGATGGTCTGGCGCTGCTGGTTATCTCCTCTGAACTGGAGGAGCTGGTGGGTTACGCCGATCGGGTCATTATCATGCGCGATCGCCGACAGGTGGCGGAGATCCCGCTCGCCGAGCTCTCTGTACCGGCGATCATGAACGCTATTGCGGCATAAGGAGTAACTCATGATGCCTCGATCTCTTTCGCAAACCGGTCCGGAGAAGCGACGCTTCAGCTGGCCGAAGGGTACCCCGCAGATTATTGCCCTGCTGCTGGTGTTGCTGGTCGACAGCCTGGTGGCGCCCCATTTTTATCAGGTGGTGCTCCAGGATGGCCGCCTGTTTGGCAGCCCGATCGATATTCTTAACCGCGCCGCGCCGGTGGCGCTGCTGGCCATCGGCATGACGCTGGTGATCGCCACCGGCGGCATCGACCTGTC
Source organism: Klebsiella sp. P1CD1 (assembly GCF_003790505.1). NCBI lineage: Bacteria > Pseudomonadati > Pseudomonadota > Gammaproteobacteria > Enterobacterales > Enterobacteriaceae > Klebsiella > Klebsiella sp. P1CD1. The sequence goes on along the minus strand of NZ_CP033631.1, from coordinate 5,150,800 downwards.
AGTGGGGGCGGTGATGGCGATTGCCGGCGCGACGGCCGCCTCGATGACCGTCGCCGGGCACAGCCTGGCGGTGGTGGTGCTGGCCTCGCTGGGGGCCGGTGCGCTGGCCGGGCTGTGGAACGGCATCCTCGTCGCCGTCCTTAAGATCCAGCCTTTTGTGGCGACGTTGATCCTGATGGTGGCCGGGCGCGGGGTCGCGCAGTTGATCACCGCCGGGCAGATCGTCACCTTTGATTCCCCGGCCCTGGCGTGGCTCGGCAGCGGATCGTTTCTGCTGTTCCCGATGCCGGTGATCATCGCCGCCGCCACCCTGCTGCTGTTCTGGCTGTTTACCCGTAAAACGGCGCTGGGCATGTTTATCGAAGCGGTAGGGATCAACATCCGCGCGGCGAAAAACGCCGGCGTGAATACTCGTATCGTGGTGATGCTGGCCTATGTCCTGAGCGGCGTCTGCGCAGCGATTGCCGGGATTATCGTGGCGGCGGACATACGCGGCGCGGATGCGAATAACGCCGGGTTGTGGCTCGAACTGGACGCCATTCTGGCGGTGGTCATCGGCGGCGCCTCCCTGATGGGCGGGCGCTTCAACCTGCTGCTGTCGGTGGTGGGGGCGCTGATTATCCAGGGCATGAATACCGGCATTTTGCTTTCTGGCTTTCCGCCGGAGCTCAACCAGGTGGTGAAAGCGGTGGTGGTGCTGTGCGTACTGATTGTCCAGTCGCCGCGCTTTATCGGATTACTGAAAGGGGTACGCGGCCATGATAAAACGTAATTTACCGTTGATGATCACCCTGGCGGTGTTTGTACTGGGCTATCTCTACTGCCTGACGCAGTTCCCCGGCTTTGCCTCAACGCGGGTGATCTGCAATATCCTGACGGATAATGCCTTCCTCGGGATCATCGCCGTGGGCATGACCTTTGTGATCCTATCCGGTGGGATCGATCTGTCGGTGGGGTCGGTGATCGCTTTTACCGGCGTCTTCCTCGCCAAAGCGATTGGCTTTTGGGGAATATCGCCGCTGGTGGCGTTTCCGCTGGTGCTGGTGATGGGCTGCGCCTTCGGTGCGTTTATGGGGCTGCTTATCGACGCGCTGAAGATCCCGGCTTTTATCATCACGCTTGCCGGCATGTTCTTCCTGCGCGGCGTCAGCTATCTGGTGTCGGAGGAGTCGATTCCGATTAACCATCCGGTCTACGACACCTTGTCCGGGCTGGCATGGACCATCCCCGGCGGCGGTCGTCTCAGCGCCATGGGGCTATTGATGCTGCTGGTGGTGGTGGCCGGTATTTTTGTCGCCCATCGCACCCGCTTTGGCAACCAGGTGTATGCCATCGGCGGCAACGCGACGTCGGCGAATTTAATGGGGATTTCGACTCGCAGCGCCACGATCCGTATCTATATGCTTTCCACCGGGCTGGCGACGCTGGCCGGGATCGTCTTTTCCATTTATACCCAGGCGGGCTATGCGCTGGCGGGCGTCGGCGTGGAGCTGGACGCGATTGCCTCGGTGGTGATCGGCGGTACGCTGCTCAGCGGCGGTGTTGGCACCGTGCTGGGAACGCTGTTCGGGGTGGCGATCCAGGGGCTGATTCAGACTTACATCAACTTCGATGGCACCCTCAGCTCATGGTGGACGAAAATTGCGATCGGTATTTTGCTGTTTATCTTTATCGCGCTGCAGCGTGGGCTGACGGTGCTGTGGGAAAATCGGCAGAATGCGGCGGTGACGCGGGTGAGCGGAGCGGGGAGTCGCTGACAGGGAACTCCCTTCCCGCAAGGCGGGAAGGGAGGGCAGGGATCAGGCGTCCGGGAATGCTTTAATGAAGTTCTCGACGTCTTCAACCATGTGGTTGTTACCGACAAAGAAGGAGCGGCGCTGGTGCAGGCTTTCCGGGATAATATCCAGAATACGCTCTTTACCGTCGCTGGCCTTACCGCCCGCCTGTTCGGCGAGGAAGGCCATCGGGTTGCATTCATACAGCAGGCGCAGCTTGCCGTCCGGGTGGCTGGCGGTGCTCGGATACAGGTAGATGCCGCCCTTCAGCAGGTTACGGTGGAAGTCCGCCACCAGCGAGCCGATATAGCGTGAGGTATAAGGACGCTGAGTCTCTTTGTCCTCTTCCTGGCAGTACTTAATGTACTTCTTCACGCCCTGCGGGAATTTGATGTAGTTGCCTTCGTTGATGGAGTAGGTATTGCCCTTCTCCGGGAAGCGCATGCGCTCCTGACACAGACAGAAGACGCCGAGGGACGGGTCGTAGGTAAAGGCGTGGACGCCGCAACCGGTGGTATATACCAGCATCGTCGAAGAGCCGTAGACCACATAGCCCGCGGCCACCTGCCTGTTACCCGGCTGCAGGAAGTCTTCTTCTGTCACCGGCGTGCCGACAGGCGTGACGCGGCGGTAGATAGAGAAGATCGTTCCGACAGAGACGTTAACGTCGATGTTAGAGGAGCCATCCAGAGGGTCCATCAGCACCACGTATTTGGCGTGTTCACACCCTTCGAAGACGACAATTTCATCTTCTTCTTCGGAGGCGATCCCGGCAACAATATCGCGTGCTCGCAGTGCGGCTTTTAATTTTTCATTAGCGAACAGATCGAGTTTTTGCTGAACCTCGCCCTGAACGTTTTCAGCACCGCTGGCACCCAGGATATCGACCAGACCGGCCTTGTTGATATCGCGGTGGATGATCTTGGCGCCCAACTTTATTGCTGACAACAAAGCAGTCAGCTCACCGGTGGCGTGGGAGAACTCGTGCTGCTTTTCAACAATAAACTCACCTAACGTTTTCATAACTCGTTCCCTGCATTTTTATGTTGAGTAAAACGAACGCAACAATCTTAACAAAGAATCAAAAAAGTGCGCACTGGTGAATCGCGCCAGCAAAATACAGATTCGCCTGAAATGCATTTCGCCAGGGCCCGGGATATGGGTAAAATGTGCCCCGGATAAGAGAAGGAAATGACGAATGCGCATTCATATTTTAGGAATCTGTGGCACGTTTATGGGGGGCCTGGCCATGCTGGCGCGCTCCCTCGGTCATGAGGTAACAGGGTCGGATGCTAACGTCTATCCGCCGATGAGCACCCTGCTGGAAAACCAGGGGATTGATTTAATTCAGGGTTATGACCCCAGCCAGCTGGATCCCCGGCCGGATCTGGTGATCATCGGTAATGCCATGACTCGCGGCAACCCGTGCGTTGAAGCGGTGCTGGAAAACAATATTCCGTATATGTCCGGCCCGCAGTGGCTGCACGACTTCGTGCTGCGCGATCGCTGGGTGCTGGCCGTCGCCGGGACCCACGGCAAAACCACCACCGCCGGGATGGCGACCTGGATCCTCGAAGCCTGCGGCTATAAACCGGGCTTCGTGATCGGTGGCGTACCGGGGAACTTTGATGTTTCCGCACGCCTGGGCGACAGCCCGTTCTTTGTGATTGAAGCCGACGAATATGACTGCGCCTTCTTCGACAAGCGCTCCAAGTTTGTTCACTACTGCCCGCGGACGCTGATCCTCAACAACCTTGAGTTCGACCACGCGGACATCTTTGACGACCTGAAGGCGATTCAGAAACAGTTCCACCATCTGGTGCGTATCGTGCCGGGCAAAGGCAAAATTATCCTGCCGGAGAACGACATCAACCTGAAGCAGGTGATGGCGATGGGCTGCTGGAGCGAGCAGGAGCTGGTGGGCGAGCAGGGCCACTGGCAGGCGAAGAAGCTGAACGCCGACGCCTCGCAGTGGGAAGTGCTGCTCGACGGCGAAAAGGTTGGTGAAGTGAAGTGGGCGCTGGTCGGCGAGCATAATATGCATAACGGCCTGATGGCGATTGCCGCGGCGCGTCACGTCGGCGTGCTGCCGGCGGATGCCGCGAACGCGCTGGGCAGCTTTATCAACGCCCGCCGTCGCCTGGAGCTGCGCGGCGAAGCCAACGGCGTTACCGTGTATGACGATTTCGCCCATCATCCGACGGCAATCCTCGCCACGCTGCAGGCGCTGCGCGGCAAAGTGGGCGGCACCGCGCGCATTCTCGCCGTGCTGGAGCCGCGCTCTAACACCATGAAAATGGGCGTCTGCAAAGACGATCTGGCGCCGTCTCTCGGTCGCGCTGATGAAGTGTTCCTCCTGCAGCCGCAGCATATTCCGTGGCAGGTGGCGGAAGTGGCGGAAGCCTGCGTCCAGCCGGCCCACTGGAGCGCCGACGTCGATACCCTGGCGGAGATGGTGGTCAAAACCGCCCACCCGGGCGACCATATCCTGGTGATGAGCAACGGCGGCTTCGGTGGCATTCATCAGAAGCTGCTGGATAAGCTGGCGCAAAAAGCGGCCGCGGCAGAATAAGCGCGAACGCCTCCGATCACTGCCCTCCGTGTGAGGGCAGTTTTGTTTTCGCCACCAGGGATTGTGCCATGCTGAACTGCGAAAGATTACGTTCTACCGACTCGCCCCATTTCGCCACGCTGGACGCGCTCTACGCGCGCGCCTTTCCGTGGCACGAGCAGCGGGAAAGCGACGCCAAACTTCAGGCGCTGAGCCACCCGCGCTACGCGCTGGAAGCGTGGTTCGATGAGGGCGTATTTATCGGCCTCAGCGGCTGCTGGCAGTTTGCCGGCTACGGTTATATCGAACATCTGGCGATCGACGATACGCTGCGCTCCGGCGGCTATGGTAAACAGCTGCTGGCGCAGATCCTGACGCGCGCGCCGCTGACCATTCTGGAAATCGATCCGCTAACCACGGCAATCGCTCATAAACGGCTGCGCTTTTATCAGTCGATGGGATTTCATGCCAATGCGTGGGCGCATCATCACCCGAGCTATCATCAGGGCATCGCGGATCATGAGTTGCTGGTGCTGAGCTACCCGCAGCCGATCGATGAGCGACAGTACCAGCAGTTTGCCCGGGATCTCGGGCGCGAGGTGATGGGGCGGGAGTAGTCCGGAACGGGGCGTCGCCCCGCTCCGGGAATTCACTGGTTACAACCTTACTCTTTGGCGATCGGCGTCTCGTTCTCCGCGACTTTATTGTCGCCCTGAATCTGCGCGATTTTCTGCTCAACGGCGGCCACCTGAGCGCTGTCGTGCAGCAGGGTGTAGGTCAGATCAAACTGCGCGCTGGCGCCCGGCTGCAGCTGCTTCACGCGTTTTTGTTCGCGTTCAATGGTGACCGGATAGGCGTAGCTGGTGCCCGGTTCGATACCGGTGACGTAGCCCTGTTTGATGGTGTCGGTGTTTTTCCATAGCGTCAGGACCGGCAGCTGACGGGTATCAAACTGAATGGAGGCCCCTTTATCGCCCGCTTTGTTGACCACCGCGGCCAGGGTCTGGTGATTTTCATCGGCCAGCGGCTGAATATTAAATACCATCTCGTCAAAATCTTTGGTCGGTCCCTGATAGGTCTGCCAGGTTTTTAACCCGCTCTTCGCGTAATCATTGAACGGGCTGATGCTGGACATCGGGGCGAGGAAGCGCGCGCCTTCTTCCAGAATCGGGGTGCCGAAGTTGCTGTGGTAGATAATCTGATAATCATGCGGATAGTCAGCATGGTTGGTTAAGACATCATGCAGGCTGAAGCTGTTGCTGCCCGGCACGTAGCGCAGTTCGGTCAGGGTCTGCAGATCGGCTTTTTTGAAGGTGCTCTCTTTCACCAGGCCGCGGATGCGGATTTCATACGGCGCGCTGTCAGCCACCTCGACTTCTACCCGCGAGGCCGGAGTGTTGCCCGCCTTGCCGTGCAGGGTATAAATCTGCCCGTCCGCGGTCACCGGATGGCCGGTCCATTCATAGCCGCAGCGGACCATCATCTCGTTGAATCCTTCCAGCCAGCCGAGTCCATTGCGGCTTTCCAGGTTGATAAACGCCGGGTTGACGACCTCTTTAACCGGCGAATCCCAGCCCATCCGGCTGCCGAAACCCTCAATACGCAGTAAGTTCATGCCGCGGGTTGGGCTGAGAGTGATGGTCAGGCCGTCTTTACTGTGAATGGTGAGGATTTTGCTGCCTTCCTGCTTACCGCCGTGCAGGACTTTTTGCTCAATGCTGAACACATGGTCTTTCACCTTCAGCTGATCGCTGCTGATCTGCCAGTTTCCTTTATCCATCCCCTCTTCAGCGTTCGTCAGCACCCATGTTTTTGCCGCGGCCGAGCCGGAAACCAGCAGGGCGATCGTCGTCAGAACCAATGTCTTTTTCATTTTTATTCCCTTTTTGCTGAATCGATTGTGTCATTGACGTGTGAAATCTACCGGCATGGGGGTGATTAAAATGTGAAGCGCCTCACCTGGTGAGAAAGTGGCCGTTTTTATGATGTTAAATGAGATTAAAGTCGTATTATTTTGCTAAGTAATGCGTATTTATCACCAGGATATGTGATCTACATTGTTTTTAGCTTTAACGATTCAGCTTGGCAACAAGGCAAAAAACAAACGTATCGTCGTGCGGATGAGGGGACTCATCCGATGCGACGGGAATCCCCCTGCTGGCGCAAGCCTTAGAACTGGGGTGAAGGTAGGCCGGATAAGGCGTTAGCCGCCATCCGGCACAATGACGGGAACGGAGTCTGATGCAGGTTGCCCGGCGGCGCTGCGCTTGCGCGGGCCTACGGTGTTGAGTAACCGTTTGATATACAGGGCTCCGTAGGCCGGATAAGGCGTTAGCCGCCATCCGGCACAACGACGGGAATGGAGTCTGGTACAGGTTGCCCGGCGGCGCTGTGCTTGCGCGGGCCTACGAAACAGAGTAACCGGTTGATATACAGGGATCTGTAGCCCGGATAAGGCGCAGCGCGCCGCCATCCGGGAGACTATTGCGGGCAAAAACAGCGGGACTTAGCCTTCGTTTTCCGCCAGTTCACGCAGATACTGGAAGATCAGGCGCGCCGATTTCGGCGGCTTGTTGCCTTCTTTCTCTTTCTTCGCATTGCGGATCAGCGAACGCAGCTGCTGACGGTCAGCATCTGGCCACAGGTTCAGCACTTCAGCGACAGCGTCATCCCCATCGTCAATCAGTCGGTCGCGGATCTGCTCCAGCTTGTGGAACAGCGCAACCTGCTGGTTGTGACGGTTTTTCAGCTTGTCCAGCGCCTGACGAATCGGATCGACATCGCGGTTGCGCAGCATCTTACCGATAAGCTGCAGCTGGCGGCGGCGACCCTCTTTTTTGATTCGCTGGGCGAGTTCGATGGCGTCGCGCAGGTCAGTATCCAGCGGAATTTTATCCAGCGCGTTTTTCCCCAGGTCAACGAGTTCCGCGCCAAGACGCTTCAGTTCTTCCGCGTCGCGCTTAATTTCACTCTTACTGACCCAGATGATTTCATCATCTTCATCTTCAACGTCATCACCGGGCACGTCGTCGAGCCAGTCTTCGGGCTGCTTTGTCATCTCAGGCTCCTTAAAAAAAGAGGCTAATGTTACCAGTTAAGGCGCGCACTGAAAAACGGTTCTCTGTTAGACTTCAGTTAACTCCTTCTTACATTATGGCATTAGCAATGAAAGTCATCTCTCAAGTTGCACAGCAGCGTAAGACGCTGGAAGAAGCCGTTACCACGGCACTGGAACTGGCGGCAGGTAAATCTGACGGTGCGGAAGTCTCCGTCAGCAAAACGACGGGCATCGGCGTCAGCACCCGCTATGGCGAAGTGGAGAATGTAGAATTCAATAGCGATGGGGCGTTAGGCATTACGGTTTACCATCAGAACCGCAAGGGCAGCGCCTCTTCCACCGATCTTAGCCCGGACGCCATCGCCCGCACCGTGCAGGCGGCGCTGGATATTGCGCGCTACACCTCCCCGGACCCGTTTGCCGGCGTGGCCGATAAAGATCTGCTGGCCTTTGACGCCCCGGATCTGGACCTGTTCCACCCGGCGGAGGTCTCCCCGGACGAAGCCATCGAACTGGCCGCCCGCGCGGAGCAAGCGGCGCTGAAGGCCGATAAACGCATCACCAACACCGAAGGCGGCAGCTTTAACAGCCACTACGGCATCAAAGTGTTCGGTAACAGTCACGGCATGCTGCAAAGTTACTGCTCGACTCGCCATTCGCTCTCCAGCTGCGTCATCGCGGAAGATGATGGCGATATGGAGCGCGACTACGCCTACACCATTGGCCGGGCGATCGAGGATCTGCAGTCCCCGGAATGGGTCGGGGAAGAGTGCGCTCGCCGCACCCTGTCGCGTCTGGCGCCGCGTAAGCTGTCGACCATGAAGGCGCCGGTCATTTTCGCCAACGAAGTGGCGACCGGGCTGTTTGGCCACCTGGTCGGAGCGATTGCCGGTGGTTCGGTATACCGCAAATCCACCTTCCTGCTCGATTCGCTGGGCAAACAAATTTTGCCTGAGTGGCTGACCATCGAAGAACATCCGCACCTGCTGAAAGGGCTGGCCTCCACGCCGTTCGACAGCGAAGGCGTGCGCACCGAGCGTCGTGACATCATCAAAGACGGCGTGCTGACCCAGTGGCTGCTGACCAACTACTCGGCGCGTAAGCTGGGGATGAAAAGCACCGGCCACGCCGGGGGCATCCACAACTGGCGCATTAACGGCCGCGGCCTGAGTTTTGCAAAGATGCTTAAAGAGATGGGCACCGGTCTTGTGGTTACCGAACTGATGGGGCAGGGTGTCAGTGGCGTCACCGGCGACTACTCACGCGGCGCATCCGGCTTCTGGGTAGAAAACGGCGAAATTCAATATCCTGTCAGTGAGATCACCATTGCAGGAAATCTGAAAGAAATGTGGCGTAATATCGTGACCATTGGCGATGATATTGAAACGCGCAGCAACATTCAGTGCGGTTCTGTGCTGCTGCCGGAGATGAAAATCGCCGGGCAATAACACCTGTTTGCTTAAATAATAAAAAGGAAGTGAGCAATGCGTAAAAAACTGTTAGCGATGCTGGCTGTCTCTGCTTTTGCGCTCGGTTCAGCGTCGGCCTTCGCCGACCTGGGCGAAGACATGGACACTCTGGCAGAAAACCTGCAAGTGGTACAGAAGACCTCCGACGCCGGCGAGCTGAAAGCGGTGCTGAATAAGATGCGTACCGCCGCGGTCGATGCCCAGAAAGAGACCCCGCCGAAGCTGGAAGGCAAAGCGGCCGACAGCGCTGAGATGAAAGATTACCGTCATGGTCTGGATATTCTGATCGGCCAGATCGACGGTGCGCTGAAGCTGGCGAACGAAGGCAAGGTGAAAGAGGCGCAGGCCGCCGCGGAGGAGTTTAAAACCACCCGCAACACCTACCATAAGAAGTACCGCTAACCGTTCTTTTCGGGAGGCATCAGCCGATGCCTCCCGCCTGAAAGCCTACCGATATCACATTTTTCCACTCTCTTTTTCCGGCCTTTCCGCTGCCGCGGGCGCCTTGTCCACGCTCATTGTTGTGATACATCTCACGTCATAGCCGTCGTTTTTGCCTTTTCCCTGTGAATATGTGGGGTCGATCACGCCTGCCGTCTCCCTTTCCACTTCGAAGTGGAAAACAACTCGCTACAAACTCCCATCCCCCGGCGCTACCTTGATTTCCAGAGACATCAGCGGGGTATCAGAAGTGAATAACGGAGCGGTAATACACGACGAAGGGGAGCAGGCAGCGCAGACTGAACGGCTGGCTGACAAGATGCTGCAGCAGGTTTACGCCTTGTTAAACCGTCACGGCATCGTCCCTAACGACGTTCAGGAGCAAATGCTGACTTCCCACGTGCGGGCCATGGCCCACCGGTCAATCAGTGGCGAACCGCTGCCGGAAGTGGATGCCAGCCTGTTCGAAGAGATTTCACCAGATTCAATGACGCTGGCCCGCGAAGTGGTCGCGCAGTTCGGCAACCTGCCCGATGAAGAGGCCTGGCTGCTGTCCGTCCATTTCGAAGTCGCAAAAGAAAACCTGTAAGGAGCAAAACATGGAACAAATCACCGTAGTCATTGGCGACCGTCTGGGTAAAGGCCAAAAAGTCGCTGCAGGCGCTGAGAAAGCGGGCGCACGTGCTGTGGTCGTCCCTGGCGTTGCTGCCGATATGAAGCTTGGCGACATGATGAAAGCGGAAAACGCTACCTTCGGCATCTCCTTCTGCGGCAGCGGCGGCGCCGGGGCCATCACCGCCCAGACCAAATACGGCTACAAAGCGAAATATGGCATGCGTTCGGTGGAAGAGGGCGTCACTGCCATCAACGAAGGGTGCAACGTGCTGGGCTTCGGCTTTATGGATAAAGAAGAGCTGGGCGAGCGCCTGGTAGAAGCCTGGAAAAAGAAATACGGCGCATAAGTATGAAAGAGCAATTCACCACCACGGTGAGGGTTGCCGGCAAAGGCGAAAGCAAATCACGGGCCTTCGCCGATGCCCTGAACCATGTGCAGGCTGCGGTGATGAAAACCTCATCGCACATTCTGCTGCGTATTGAGCCACAGGACGTGACGGTTGTTCATGCGCGCGAAGCGGTACGAAAAGAGGCCTTCCTGTTCTTCTTTTTGCGCCGTGAACGACGGACCTACAGCGTGGAGCTGGACGTCACCGTCAACGTGACCGCCATCGATCTCGATAAAGTGGATTTCGTCACGCAAACCTGATTGTTAGCAAAGGGTCTGACTATGTTCCTGATAATTTTAATAAAATCGCTCATTATCGGCGGCCTGGTCGGCGTCGGCGTGGGCGCCGGAGCGGCACGCATGTTTCACGCCCCTACCACCCAGGGGATGGGGGCGTTTCGAACCCTGGGCGAGCTGAATTCCTGCGAAGGCGATCCGGCTTCCCACTTCTCCTTTGGCCTCGGTTTCTTCTTTAACGCCTGGGCCTCTTCCGTGGCAGCAGGCTCCTTCACCCAGGATGTTGACCACCGCATTATCCCCAACTGGGGCGCGGCGGCGCTAATGCTGAAAAATCGTAACGTCGGCGAAACGCTGCACGATCCGAAAAAAATGGCCATCTCCTGCGGCATCATCGGCATGATTGTCGTCGCCTTCCTCAACCTCACCGCCTCGTCCGTACCGGAAGCGCTGCAGGTGACCGCGGTTAAGGTCCTGGTGCCGGCGGCAAACCTGCTGGTGAACACCGTGATGCCGGTGATCTTCTGGCTGGCGGCTATCGATGCCGGTAAGAAATCAGGCTTCTGGGCGACGATTTTCGGCGGCGCCGCGCAGCTGATTATGGGTAACGCCGTACCGGGTCTGGTGCTGGGGATCCTGATCGGTAAAGGCGTCGAAGAGAGCGGCTGGAACCGGGTGACTAAAGTGATGATGGTGGCCATCGTCGCGCTGTTTGTCCTCAGCGGCTTCTTCCGCGGCTTCGACATGAAGATGATCGAATCCTTCCATCTGACCGTGCCGAACTGGCTGGACATGATCCACAACTCACTCAGCGGCAAGTAACGGGAGCCTGATAATGGAACAGAATAAAGGTTTTTGGTATGCCGACTGGTCGTTCCCGATCTTTGTTGGCCTGCTCTCCTCCGGCGTCTTCGCCGGGACACACATGTACTACCTGTACGGCATCGGCGCCTTTAACGAAGTGGCCTTCGTGGCCATGCTGAAGTCGGGGATTGATACCGGCGTTTACGGCGCGGTGGCGGCGTTTGGCGCCAGCTTCCTGTTCGCCCGCATCATCGAAGGGTCGCTGGTGGGGATCCTCGATATCGGCGGAGCGATACAGACCGGTATCGGTCTTGGCGTACCGGCGCTGCTGCTCGGCGCGGGCTTTGTCTTCCCGGTGGCGAACTTCGCCGCCTCGCTGGTCACCGGCCTGGTCCTTGGTCTGGCAGTGGGTTACATCATCATTCTGGCGCGTAAGTTCACCATTAACCAGAGCGATTCAACTTACGGCGCCGACGTGATGATGGGGGCCGGTAATGCCTCCGGCCGCTTCCTCGGTCCCTTGATTATCCTCAGCGCGATGACCGCCTCGATTCCTATCGGGATTGGCTCGCTGGTTGGCGCACTGCTGTTCTACATCTGGCAGAAACCGATCACCGGCGGCGCCATCCTCGGCGCGATGATCCTCGGCTCCATCTTCCCGGTGGCGATTAGCTAATCGCCCGATGGCGCTGCGCTTATCGGGCCTACACGTCAGCGCGATTGGTAGGCCGGATAAGGCGGTACGCCGCCATCCGGCAACAGATTCACCCTTTTCATCAGGAGATAGCTATGTTTGATTTACTCCTGCGCCGTGCGCGCCTCGTCGACGATACCCTGACTGATATCGCCATCCAGGACGGGAAAATCGCGGCGCTGGGCGAGATTAGCGCGCCCTCCCGCAACACCCTCGATCTGCACGGCAACAGCTACGTCAGCGCCGGCTGGATTGACTCCCACGTTCACTGCTACCCGAATTCGCCGATTTATCACGATGAGCCGGACAGCGTCGGCATCGCCACCGGCGTCACCACCGTGATTGATGCCGGCAGCACCGGCGCCGACGACGTCGATGACTTCTATCAACTGACCCGTAACGCGGCGACGGAAGTTTATGCGTTGCTCAATATCTCCCGCGTCGGGCTGATTGCGCAGAATGAACTGGCGAATATGGCCAATATCGACGCCGCTGCGGTGAAGCAGGCGGTGCAGCGTCATCCTGATTTTATCGTCGGCCTGAAGGCGCGGATGAGCAGCAGCGTCGTCGGCGAAAACGGCATTACGCCGCTGGCGCGCGCCAAGGCCATTCAGCAGGAAAACGGCGATCTGCCGCTGATGGTGCACATCGGCAATAACCCGCCGAACCTCGATGAAATCGCCGATCTGCTGAGCCGCGGCGACATCATTACCCACTGCTATAACGGCAAGCCGAACCGCATTCTGAATCCCGCCGGCGAACTGCGTAGCTCGATTACTCGCGCTCTGCAGCGCGGCGTGCGCCTCGACGTTGGGCACGGCACCGCCAGCTTCAGCTTTGAAGTGGCGCGGCGGGCGATTGCGCTGGGCATTCTGCCGCACACCATCAGCTCCGACATTTACTGCCGCAACCGTATCGACGGTCCGGTGCGCTCGCTGGCGCTGGTGATGTCGAAATTCCTCGCCATCGGCATGACCCTGCCGCAGGTCATTGCCTGCGTGACCGTCAGCGCCGCCGAGGGGCTGCGCCTGTCGCGTAAAGGGCGGCTGGAAGTGGGCTTCGACGCCGATTTAACGCTATTTCGCCTGGAGCACCGGCCCACGCTGCTGGTGGATGCCGAAAAAGAGAGCCTCCAGGCTGACAACATTCTGGTGCCGCTGGCCGCGATCCGCGCGGGCAAAGGCTATCTGACCGAACAAGGGAGCGCGGAACATGCCTTCGATTTTTGAGAAATACCATTTAAAACAGGTGATTAATACTTCGGGCCGCATGACGGCGCTGGGCGTTTCCACGCCGCGCCCGGAAGTGGTGGAAGCCGCGATGGCCGGTATGAACCAGTACTTTGAAATGAAAGACCTGGTGAATAAAACCGGCGAGTACATTGCCAGGTTGCTGGACGTGGAAGGGGCGACCGTTGTCTCCTGCGCGTCGGCGGGGATTGCCCAGTCGGTGGCGGCGGTGCTGGTGAAAGACAGCGACTGGCTGCTGGAGAACCTGCACGTTACGCCGATTGAGAATAACGAAATCGTGTTGCCGAAGGGCCACAACGTCAACTTCGGCGCGCCGGTTGGCACCATGGTGGCGCTGGGCGGCGGTAAGCTGGTGGAAGCGGGCTACGCCAACGAATGTTCCGCCGATCAGTTGGCGGCGGCAATCACCCCGCGCACCGCGGCGATCCTGTACATCAAATCCCACCACTGCGTACAGAAAAGCATGCTCAACGTCGCGCAGGCTGCGGAAGTGGCGCGCCAGCATGGCTTGCCGCTGATTGTCGATGCGGCGGCGGAAGAAGATCTACAGTGCTACTACCGCATGGGCGCCGACCTGGTGATCTACAGCGGCGCAAAAGCCATTGAAGGGCCGACCAGCGGGCTGGTGATCGGCAAAACGCAGTACGTCGAGTGGGTTAAACGCCAGTCGATGGGGATTGGCCGGGCGATGAAAGTGGGTAAAGAGGGCATTCTCGGCCTGACCTGCGCCATTGAACACTACCTGACGGCGAGCAAAGAGAGCGGCGAGCAGATGGTAGCCAAAATGACGCCGTTTATCGAACAGCTCAACACGCTTAACGGCGTGACCGCCCGGGTGGTGTGGGATAGCGCGGGTCGCGATATCGCCCGCGCCGAAATCAAATTCAACGAAGCGGTGACCGGCGTGAAGACCGGCGATCTGGTTAACGCGCTGAAGCAGGGCGAATACGCCATCTACTTCCGCGGCTATAAAGCTAACGAAGGCATTATCGAAGCCGATGTCCGCAGCGTGAACGCGGAGCAGCTGGCGGTGGTCGCCCGCCGCATCGCGGAAGTGCTGAACAAGGAGAAACAAGCATGAAACTGACCCCAAACTTTTACCGTGATCGCGTGTGCCTGAACGTCCTGGCGGGCAGCAAAGACAACGCCCGCGAAATTTACGACGCGGCGGAAGGTCACGTCCTGGTCGGCGTGCTCTCCAAAAACTATCCGGATGTCGCCAGCGCGGTGGCCGATATGCGTGACTACGCGAAGCTTATTGATAACGCGCTCTCCGTCGGGCTGGGCGCAGGCGATCCAAACCAGTCGGCGATGGTGAGCGAGATTTCTCGCCAGGTGCAGCCGCAGCATGTCAACCAGGTCTTCACCGGCGTGGCTACCAGCCGCGCGCTGCTCGGGCAGAATGAGACCGTGGTGAATGGCCTGGTCTCGCCGACCGGTACGCCGGGAATGGTGAAGATCTCCACCGGCCCGCTGAGCAGCGGCGCGGCGGATGGCATTGTGCCGCTGGAAACCGCCATCGCGCTGCTGAAAGACATGGGCGGCAGCTCCATCAAATACTTCCCGATGGGCGGCCTGAAGCACCGCGCCGAATTCGAAGCCGTCGCCAAAGCCTGCGCTGCGCACGATTTCTGGCTGGAACCGACCGGCGGTATCGATCTGGACAACTACAGCGAGATCCTGAAAATCGCTCTCGATGCCGGGGTGAGCAAAATCATCCCGCATATCTACAGCTCGATTATCGATAAAGCCAGCGGCAACACCCGCCCGGCCGATGTGCGCCAGCTGCTGGAGATGACTAAACAGTTAGTGAAGTAGTGCTATTGCCGCTCATCCTAACTTTCTCCCGGAGGGAGAGGGAACTATCTGGTTTTCTCCCTCTCCCTTTGGGAGAGGGCCGGGGTGAGGGGCAACTTATCCCACCGAACCATCAAGGAGTTGCTATGCCTGTCGCTCGTCATCTGCTTGTCGCTTCACTGTCCCTGTTTGCCGCCGCCGCGGGCGCCGCGCAAACCCACTATGCCTGGGTGGGTACCTATAATCCCAATGGCGAAGGTCTGTACCGCTTTACCGTCGATGCCAACACCGGCGCGCTGCGTGACAGGGCGCTGGTGAGCGCGTTGCCAAACGTCGCGCAACTGACCGTGTCGCGCGATGGCAAAACGCTGTATGCCGCCAGTGAAGTCGAAAAAGGCGTCGTGCAGGCGTGGCGCATTGAGAAGAATGGCGAGCTGACCGCGCTCAGCCAGGTTGCCTCCGGCGGCGCCGGGCCGGTGTATCTCTCCCTGACGCCGGATGGTAAACATCTTCTGGTGGCCAACTACGTCAGCGGCAGTATCGCCGTGCTACCGGTGAAAGAAGATGGTAGCCTGGGCGAGGCAGTGGACAAGCATCAGGATGAAGGCCCGGCAGGCGCCGAACGCCCGGCGGCGGCCGTCGAGGGCAGCTTCGCCATCAGCGATCACAATGGCCCGCACGCCCATATGATCGCCGCCGATCCCAGCGGGAAATTTGTTTATTCCACCGATCTGGGGCTGGATCGGATCTATCAGTACCGGCTGGATAGCGACAGCGGCAAGCTGACGCCGAACGATCCGCCGTTCATCGCCGCTTCGTCGCCGGGCGCCGGCCCACGCCACTTCGTCTTTACGCCAAAGGGCGACGGCCTGTGGCTGATCAACGAAGAAGCGTCGACGCTGACTTTCTATCATCTGAATAAGCAAAGCGGCTTGCTGCGCGAAGGCAAAACCGTCTCCGCGCTGCCGAAAGAGTATAAGGGCACCAGCTTTGCCGCCGGTCTGGCGCTGAGCAACGATGGTAAGCAGCTGTATGTCGCCAACCGCCTGCATAACAGCATCGCCCACTTTACGGTGCAGGCCGACGGCCGCCTGAGCCACCAGGAGGATATCTGGACGCGTGGGGATTACCCCCGTACGCTGACCCTGGATAATCAAGGGCAGTGGCTGTACGTCATGAACCAGCGTAGCGATAATATTACCCGCTTCAGCGTGGCGCCGAAGGATGGCAAATTAACCTTTGCCTCCGACTACACGCCGGTTGGTAGCCCATCGCAGATGGTGATATCCGCCCAACCCTGAGCCGTAACCACAAGGAACTGACATGCGATTTCCCAACCAACGCTTAGCGCAACTCTTCACCCTGCTGCGAAATGAAACGCTGCCGCAGGATGAGCTGGCGCAACGCCTGTCGGTTTCCACCCGTACCGTGCGCGCCGATATTACCGCCCTGAATGCGCTGCTGGCGCAGTATGGCGCGCAGTTTATCCTCAACCGCGGCAGCGGTTATCAACTGAAAATTGATAACCCGGCGAGCTTTCAGGCGCTGGAGGAGACGGCGCCGAAGACGCAGCACGTGCCGCGAACCGCCCAGGATCGCATCACGTTTCTGCTGGTGCGCTTCCTGACGTCGGCGTTCTCCATCAAGCTGGAAGATCTGGCGGATGAGTGGTTCGTCAGCCGCGCGACGCTGCAAAATGATATGGTCGAGGTGCGTGAGCGCTTCCAGCGCTATCAGCTTACCCTTGAAACCCGCCCTCGCCACGGCATGAAGCTGTTTGGTAGCGAGGTGTCGATTCGCGCCTGCCTGACCGATCTGCTGTGGGAGCTGGCCCAACAGGGCGGTATCAATCCGTTGATCGGTGCCGAGGCGCTGGAGGCGGAAGTGCCTGCGCTGCTGGAGCCGATGCTGCAGGAGACGCTCACCCGGCACCATATTCGCCTCACTGATGTCGGTGAGCGCTTTATCTGCCTGTACGGCGCAGTGGTGGTGCGCCGCGTCAGCGAAGGCTATCCGCTGGCCGATTTCAGCGCCGAAGATGTGGCGCAAAACGTCCGCGACGCCGCGCGCGATTTGGCGGGAGAGCTACAGCGGCTGGCCGGAAAGCCCTTCTCGCCCGCCGAAGAAGAGTGGCTGTGCGTGCATCTCGCCGCCCGTCAGGTGCAGGACGTCGACCCGGAAACCATCAGCGCCGACGATGACGAAGCGCTGGTCAATTACATTCTGCGCTACATCAACAGCCAGTATAACTACAACCTGCTGGACGACGCCCAGTTGCACGCCGATCTGCTGACCCACATTAAGACCATGATCACCCGCGTGCGCTACCAGATCATGATCCCCAATCCGCTGCTGGATAACATCAAACAGCACTACCCGATGGCCTGGGATATGACCCTGGCCGCGGTCTCCAGCTGGGGGAAATATACTCCGTACACCATCAGCGAAAACGAAATCGGCTTTCTGGTGCTGCATATCGGCGTCGGGCTGGAGCGTCACTACAACATTGGCTACCAGCGTCAACCACAGGTGCTACTGGTCTGCGATACCAGCAATGCGATGGTACGGATGATCGAAGCGATCCTGCAGCGCAAATATCCGCAGCTGGAGATCGCCGCCACGATTTCCCAGCGCGAGTATGAACAGCGGGATGCGATCGAGGCGGATTTTGTTATCTCCACGGTGCGCATCAGCGAAAAAGACAAACCGGTGGTGACCATCGCGCCGTTTCCCACCGACTATCAGCTGGATCAGATTGGCAAGCTGGTGCTGGTGGACCGTACCCGTCCGTGGATGCTGAATAAGTACTTCGATGCCGCCCACTTCCGGGTGGTCGATAAGCCGATGGATCAGCAAACGCTGTTCGCCGAGCTGTGCCAGCAGCTGCTGGAGGAAGGCTTTGTTGACGCCGAGTTTCATGCTTCGGTGGTGGAGCGTGAGGCGATTGTCAGCACCATGCTCGGCGATGGCATTGCGCTGCCGCACTCCCTGGGACTGTTGGCCAAAAAGACGGTGGTTTATACGGTTATCGCCCCGCAGGGCATCGCCTGGGGCGACGAAACCGCCCATATCATTTTCCTGCTCGCCATCAGTAAGCGCGAGTACGAAGAGGCGATGGCGATCTACGATATTTTCGTGACTTTCCTGCGCGAGCGCGCCATGAGCCGCCTTGCCACGACCCGCAGCTTCAATGAGTTTAAAACGGTGGCGATGGAGTGCGTCAGCCGGTTTTGAGAGGCGTTTTCCAGATTCGAATGTAATTCAAATGTAATGCTATACTGCATTACAAAATTCCCCTTTCTGGAGGCATAATGGCCACGCTCAATGTTCGACTGGACGATAAACTCAAAAAAGAGGCTTATGCCGTGCTGGAGAAACTCGATATGACACCAACGGAGGCGGTACGCCTGCTGTTTCAATACATTGCGGAAAATGGCCGCATGCCGGTGAAAAGTATGACCATCAGTGATGGCGAAGCGGCGTTATTACGCACCGTTCGCGAACGGCTGGAAAACCCACGGCCGGGGGTTAAGGTGAGTCTGGATGACCTATGAACTGGAGTTTGATCCACGAGCCTGGCGCGAATGGCAGATGCCTGGCGAGACGGTCAAAAAACAGTTCAAAAATAAGCTCCAGCAGATTGTGCAGAATCCGCGAATTGAGTCGGCCAGGCTGAGCGATTTACCGGATTGCTACAAAATCAAGCTTAAGGCGTCAGGTTATCGGTTGGTGTATCAAGTACGAGATAGTGTGGTGGTGGTTTACGTTATTGCCATTGGCAAAAGAGAGAAAGCGGCCGTTTATCATCAGGCGAATAAACGGCTCTAAACGCTATCGCAAATGATGTACCACCTGGTTGCTGCTGCCGCGCCAGATCAGCGCCGGGTCTTTTAAATCCTGCACAAACTTACCGTCGACCAGCACGTTGATCAGGTTCACCACCTGCATTTGCGCCTCATTCAGCTCATCCAGCTTATAGCCGGTCCAGACCCAGATATCTTTGCCGGGGCATTCGGCGCGCACGCGCTGAACCAGCTTGAGGATCTCCGCGATGTTTTGCGGATGCAGCGGATCGCCGCCGGAGAGTGAAATCCCCTGGCGCTTGATGCGGGTATCGTTGAGGTCGGCAATGATGCGGTCGGCCATCTCAGCGGTAAACGGCATACCGGAGTTCACCCGCCAGGTGCTCTTGTTGTAGCAGCCTGGGCACTCGTGGACGCAGCCGGAGACAAACAGGGTGCAGCGGGTGCCGGGGCCGTTGACGATATCTACCGGGTAGTACTGATGGTAATTCATTTTTCGCTTCTCAATTAACGCCATAGCCGCGTTGGCTGCGCTCGCTCACCCCAGTCACGTACTGAATGTACGCTCCCGGGGATTCCCTCGTTTGCCGCCTTGCTCTGACGCTAATTGCTTTGCGAAAACGGAGGAATGCGGCCATTTCCCGGGTCGCGGCGTTCCGCCTTACCCGGGCTACCGGACGGTGCAAAACAGTAGCCCGGATAAGGCGCTGCGCGCCGCTATCCGGGAAAAGCGCATTGGTCTTTAACCGATCTGCCCATTGGCCAGGTGCTTAACGCGGCGCTTCACTTCTTCCTGCTTGCCGGCGTTGAACGGACGCGCGTCCGGACTGCCGAGATAACCGCATACCCGACGAGTAACCGACACGCGAGCGGCATCGTGATTACCACATTTCGGGCAGGTAAAGCCCTTGCTGGTGCACTCGAACTCGCCGGTAAAACCACACTCGTAGCATTCATCGATCGGCGTATTAGTCCCGTAGTACGGCACGTGCTCATAGCTGTAATCCCACACGTCTTCCAGCGCCTTCAGGTTGTGCTGGATATTCGGGTACTCGCCGTAGCAAATGAAGCCGCCGTTGGCCAGCGGCGGGTACGGCGCTTCGAAATCGATCTTGTCGTACGGGTTGACCTTCTTCTCGACGTCGAGGTGGAAGCTGTTGGTGTAGTAACCTTTATCGGTCACGCCCTCCACTATGCCAAACTCGGCGGTGTCGAGACGGCAGAAGCGGTCGCACAGGTTTTCGCTCGGCGTGCTGTACAGACTAAAGCCGTAGCCGGTTTCTTCCTTCCACACATCGACGGCGTCGCGCAGGCGCTGGACGATGGCCACACCTTTCTCACGCAGCGCCTCGCTGTCGTACATATGCTGATTACCGTACAGCGCATTGATGGTCTCATGGATACCGATGTAACCCAGTGAAATGGACGCGCGGCCGTTTTTGAAAATCTCGGAGACGTCATCGTCGGCTTTCAGCCGCACGCCGCAGGCCCCTTCCATATACAGGATCGGCGCCACGCGGGCCTTCACCCCTTCCAGACGGGCAATACGGGTCATCAGCGCTTTGCGCGCCAGCTGCAGGCGCTCGTCCAGCAGCGCCCAGAAGGCGGCTTCGTCGCCTTTCGCTTCCAGGGCGATACGCGGCAGGTTGAGGCTAATCACGCCGAGATTGTTGCGCCCGTCATGCACCTGCTCACCGTTCTCGTTTTCCCACACCCCGAGGAAGCTGCGGCAGCCCATCGGCGTTTTAAACGACCCGGTGACTTTCACCACCTGATCGTAGTTGAGGATATCCGGGTACATGCGCTTGCTGGCGCACTCCAGCGCCAGCTGCTTGATGTCGTAGTTCGGATCGCCGAACTTATGGTTCAGACCGTCGCGAATGGCGAAGACCAGTTTCGGGAATACCGCGGTTTTGCGATTTTTACCGAGGCCAGCGATGCGGTTGCGCAGAATCGACTGCTGGATCATGCGCGACTCCCAGCTAGTGCCGAGGCCAAAACCAAAGGTGACAAACGGCGTCTGACCGTTGGCGGTATGCAGCGTGTTGACTTCATACTCCAGCGACTGGAAGGCGTCGTAGCACTCTTTTTCGGTACGGGCGCGGGCATAGCCTTCGGCGTCCGGGATCTGCCACTCTTCGGCGATTTTACGATGCTTTTTGAAGCTTTCGGTGACGAACGGCGCCAGCACTTCATCGATACGGTTGATGGTAGTGCCGCCATAAATATGGCTGGCGACCTGGGCGATGATCTGCGCCGTCACCGCGGTGGCGGTAGAGATAGACTTCGGCGGCTCGATCTCCGCGTTGCCCATCTTAAAGCCCTGGGTCAGCATCCCTTTCAGATCGATCAGCATGCAGTTGAACATCGGGAAGAAGGGCGAGTAATCGAGGTCGTGATAGTGGATCATGCCGCGCTCATGGCCCATCACCACATCGTGGGGCAGCAGGTGCTGCCGCGCATAGTGCTTGGCGACGATACCGGCCAGCAGGTCGCGCTGGGTCGGGATGACTTTACTGTCCTTGTTGGCATTTTCGTTGAGCAGCGCGGAGTTGGTCTGCTCGACGAGGCCGCGGATCTCCTGATTGAGACGGCCGCGCTTTTCGCGCTGGCTATCACGGTCATGGCGATACTCAATGTAGGCGCGCGCCAGCTGCTTATAGGGGCCGGACATCAGCTGGTTTTCTACCGCAGTCTGGATCTCGTTGATGTCGACCTGGGCGCGGCCCTGCATTTGTTGGCTAACGACTTCTGCGACGGTGGCGCAATAGTCTGCGTCATCGACTCCCGCTGCTTTAGCTGCACGTAGAATTGCTTCCTGAATGCGCTCTGATTTGAACGGCACTTTACAGCCATCACGTTTCATCACATGCGGTGTCATGATCACTCCATATATAGAACAGGTTATCCACAGAGGCGGAGGTTATCCCGAAGGCGCTGCACGCTACGGCTCGTGCTGTTTGCCTTCAGATCCGGCCCGTTTTATCCACATCTCATCACCGCCAGACATCGACAAGATATGGTGACATAATAGACGATTAATACAACATGTAGGGCCGGGACGCATTTTAAGTTCTATATGTAGTGATTTGCATCAAAGATGTTTGCGATTTTATTGACCCAGAACAAGGTAAAAAGGTGAGAGTACGGATGATGGGCGCTGGCGATAAATGTAAATTTATCTGGCTGGAAAATAAGCAAAAATGCCTGGCATCCACCTCCGATGCCAGGCATTACGCTCCGGTTTCTGTCGGGCAAGAAGTACCTTACGCCTGCAGCCACCATACGGCTTCGAACGGCCGCAGCGTCAGACCGGTCGGGCGGGGCGTGGTTTCGGCATAGTTGCTGATGATCATCTTCCAGTCGCCCTGGGCTTCCTCTGGCTGCCAGGTCTGCAGGTCGCGGCTCAGGTTGGCGGCCACCACCAGCGTTTGCCCCTGCCACTGACGGCGATAGCACCACAGCGATGGATGGTCCGGCAGGAGATCCTGGTAATCGCCCCAGGTCAGCAGTGGCAGGGTTTTGCGCAGCATAATCAGCTGCTGATAGGCATAAAACACCGAATCGGGGTCCGCCAGCGCCGCCTCAACGTTGATCTCCCGGTAGTTATCGCCAAGGCCGATCCACGGCTCACCGTCGCTGAAGCCGCCGTTCTCCCCGGCGTGCCATGGCATCGGCGTGCGGCTGTTGTCGCGCGACTTGCTGGCGAGGATCGCCAGCAGTTCGTCCGGGCTTTGCCCCTGCGCTGCGCGCTCGATAAACATATTGTGGCTTTCGACGTCACGGTAATCGCTGATGCTGCTGAAGTGCGGATTGGTCATGCCGATCTCTTCGCCCTGGTAGATATAGGGCGTGCCCTGCATGCCGTGCAGCACCATCGCCAGCATCTTCGCCGCCGGCACCCGGTACTCGCCTTCGTCGCCAAAGCGCGACACGATGCGCGGCTGATCGTGGTTACACCAGAACAGCGCGTTCCACGCCCGATTGTGCATCCCCTGCTGCCAGTGGCGGAACAGCGCTTTCAGCGCCACATAGTCCGGGCGGGCGAGGGTCCATTTTTCACCGCCGGGATAATCGACCTTTAAATGGTGGAAGTTAAAGGTCATCGACAGCTCGCGGCCGTCCAGCGCGGCGTACTGCTGGCAGTGCTCCAGCGAGGTGGAGGACATCTCGCCGACGGTCATCAGGTTACGGGGAGTAAAGACATCGCGGCTCATCTCCTGCAGGAATTCATGCACCCGCGGGCCGTCAGTGTAGAAGCGGCGGCCATCACCCTCCGCATCGCAGGGGAAGGTCTGGTCTTTCGAGATCAGGTTGACGACGTCGAGGCGCAGACCGTCGACGCCGCGGTCGGCCCAGAATTCGCAGACCTTTTTCAGCTCAGCGCGTACCGCCGGGTTCTCCCAGTTGAGATCCGCCTGTTCAATGGCGAACAGGTGCAGATAATACTGCCCGCTGTCGGCGTGCCACTGCCAGGCGTTGCCGCCAAATTTGGAGCGCCAGTTGTTCGGCAGCGCGTCCGGTTCGCCGTCGCGCCAGATATAGAACTGCCGGTAGGGACTCTCCTTATTCAGCGACTGACGGAACCATTCATGCTCGGTCGAGGTATGGTTCAGTACCATATCCAGCACGATGCGGATACCACGGGCCTTCGCCTCCGCCACCAGGGCGTCAAAGTCGGCCATCGTGCCGTAGGAGGGATCGATAGCGGTGTAGTTCGCCACATCGTAGCCGTTATCCACCTGCGGTGAGACATAGAACGGCGTCAGCC
Organism: Klebsiella sp. P1CD1; assembly: GCF_003790505.1. Lineage (NCBI taxonomy): Bacteria > Pseudomonadati > Pseudomonadota > Gammaproteobacteria > Enterobacterales > Enterobacteriaceae > Klebsiella > Klebsiella sp. P1CD1. The sequence goes on along the minus strand of NZ_CP033631.1, from coordinate 5,127,147 downwards.
AGATGGCGTCGACCCCAAGCTTCTGCAGATAGTCGAGGCGGGAAGTGACGCCGCGCAGATCGCCGGTACCGCTGCCGGTGGTATCCTGAAAACTCTTCGGATAGATTTGATAAATAACGCCGTTTTGCCACCAGTGGGGAAGATGATTCATAGTGCTTTCCTGCTGCAACGAGGGGCGCCAAAGGCGCCCCGAAAGAAGAAGTTAGACAATCTGCAAGGTGCCCTGACGGTACTTGCGCTGATACACCACGGTGGTCAGGATAATCGGCACCACCACCGCGATAGCCATCGCCATGGCGTACACCTGCCAGTAGGTTGGCTGGATGGAGAGGATGCCCGGCAGGCCGCCGACGCCGATGCCGTTCGCCAGCACGCCGTTCAGGCCGCACAGCAGGCCGGCAAGACCGGAGCCGATCATCGCGCACAGCATCGGGAAGCGGTACTTCAGGTTGATACCGTACATCGCCGGTTCGGTAACCCCGAGGTAAGCAGAGATTGCCGCCGGCACCGAGATTTCGCGTTCATTCTGTTTACGGCTGGCAATAATAATGCCGACTACCGCCGATGCCTGGGCAATGTTGGAAAGCGCAATCAGTGGCCACACCGGGGTGCCGCCCATGCTCTGGATCATCTGCATATCGATAGCGAGGGTGGTCTGGTGGACACCGGTAATCACCAGCGGCGCGTAGAGGAAGCCGAACAGCGCGGCGCCGATTGGCGCGAAGCTGCCGGTTAACAGATGGCGTACCGCGAAGGCCACGCCGTCGCCGATCAGGCGGCCGAACGGACCGATAATGGCGTGCGCGAGGAACACCGCGAGGATCAGCGAGCAGACCGGGACAATGACCAGGTAGAGGTAGTCAGGCACGATGCGCTTGAGGCGCGTCTCGATAAAGCCGAGCGTCAGGCCCGCCAGCAGGGCCGGGATCACCTGCGCCTGGTAGCCGACTTTGGCAATGGTAAACAGGCCGAAGTTCCACACCTCCGGCACCTGCTGGCCGAGGAGATAGGCGTTCATCAGCTGCGGGGAAACCAGGGTGACGCCAAGGACGATCCCGAGGATCGGCGTGCCGCCCATTTTCTTCACCGCTGACCAGCAGATCCCCACCGGCAGATAGAAGAAGATCGCCTCGCCAATCAGCCACAGGAAGTCATAGATGGTTTTCAGCGACGGGTGCATCTGAGCCAGCGTCTGGCCGTTGCTCATGGGTAAGTCGCCGATGACGTTACGGAAACCGAGGATCAGACCGCCGCTGATCAGCGCCGGCAGCAGCGGGAAGAAGATCTCGGCAAAGTGCGAGATCAACTGCTCATGCCACTTCATATTTTGCCGCGCGGCCTGCTTGACCTGCTCTTTATCGGCGGAGGTCTGGCCGGTGGTGGCCAGCAGGGCCTTGTAGTAATCGCCCACCTCGGTGCCGATGACCACCTGGAACTGACCGGCGTTAGTGAAGCATCCCTTCACCATGCGCAGCTGTTCAATCTCTTTTGGTTTGGCGATGGCCGGGTCGTTCAGCACAAAGCGCAAACGGGTAATACAGTGGCTGACGGTGGCGATGTTGCCGCGTCCGCCCACCAGTTCGATCAGTTTATCGATGTCCTGCTGGTTTACTTTGCTCATGATGAAGCCTCAAAAACAGAGGGGGAGAGATGCCGTTTTTTACCTTGAGGGCATCCTAACCGTTCCGCTTGATTTGCAAAATGGGAACGTTCCCGAAACCCGGCGACGATCACATAAATCGTCCGAACGAGATTAATTCAGGGCGGCAGGAATCACGATCTGGCGGGGTTCGACGCTGCCGGCGATCTGCTCGATCAACTGCCGGGCGGCCCGGCGTCCGGACTCGGCATAGCCGGGATCGACGGTCAAGATTTCCGGGTGGAGAAACTTCATTAGCGGCGTGCTACCGACGCTGGCGAGCTGCAGCGCAGCGCGGCCCTGCTGCTGGAGGTACTTGCTGGCGCCGAGGGCGAGGGTATCCGTCGCGCAGACCAGGGCGCTGGTTTCGGCCGTCAGCACGCTGGCGACGGTGTCATACCCCTGCTTCATGCCCAAGCCCGGCAGAGCGGCGGTGGGCGTCAGGCGATGCTTTTTACAGAAAGCGAGGTAGGCGAGATGGCGGCGCTCGCCGGTGGTGACGTCGCTGTGCGGGACGCCAAGAAAACTGATGTGGCGATGTCCGCGATCGTAGAGCCGCTGCATCAGCAGCGTGATGGCGCCTTCGTCGTCATAGCACACCGAGGCGAAACCGGGGGCGTCGCGGGCCATCAGCACCAGCGTATCGCGCCAGGGGGCGAGCATCGCCTCATCAATGCCGGTAAATCCGAACAGCACTACGCCGTCAATATTACGCCGGGCGAGCATGCCGAGATGCTCTTCCACCAGTCCCGGGGAGAACTGACTCTCCATCATAATCGGATCGTAACCCTGTTCATAAAAGGCGGGCAGCATGGTCTGCACGGCAAGGTTTTCCGACAGGGAATCCAGACGGGTGACGATAATCGCCACCACTTTATCGCTCTGGCCGCGCATGGCGCGGGCGGAGCGGGAGGGTGAGAAACCGTGCTGCTGCATCACCGCTTCGACGCGCTCGCGGGTCCGTTCGCTGACCCCGCTCTCGTTGTTAAGGACGCGGGATACCGTCGATTTTCCTACGCCGCTTAAACGCGCAATATCTTTGATGGTCAGCCGGTTCTGCATGCGGAATTCTCGTCAGGGATGGTAGAAGTGAGCCTAATGCTACTCAACCAAACCGCAATGAGCAAAGTCTGGTTTACGTTCGGTTTAGTTGCGCGGGCTTATCATCGCCATAAATGCCACACATGTCTCAACGAGCGCGCTATAATCCGCGCCGTTTATATTCACTTACCGGAGAATTTATGGACCCCGATCCCACTCCTCATCCTCGATGGAGCAACCTTTCTTTCCGGTAAGCCTGTTTAACACTGCTTTACCGGAAAGCGTAAAGCAGTGATGTCCTTGATGTCCCTGCCATAAAAATTACATGCCTGACAGGTAGGCTTTGCTACGCCTGTTGGCGACGCTGCGTTCGCTCGCGCGAGCGCGGAGGGACTGTTTATGTTGAAAAATTATACCCGGCAGCTGTTCGCGCAGCTTAGCCGCCATCTGCCACGCCGTTTGGTCCAGCGCGATCCGCTGCCTGATGCCCGTAACCTGACCAGCGTGCCGATCCCGGACTCGCTCGGCAAGCGCTGCCTGGACGTTGCGGCGATGGATGACCAGGAGATCTGGCGTGCCTTTGACAGCCACCCTGAAGGGCTCAATGAAGGCGAAGTGGCGGCAAAGATCCTCAAACATGGTGACAATCAGATCCCGGCGCAGAAGCCCTCGCCGTGGTGGGTGCATCTGTGGACCTGCTATCGCAACCCGTTCAACCTGCTGCTGACGGTGCTCGGCATCGTCTCCTATTCCACCGAAGATCTGTTCGCCGCGGGCGTTATCGCGCTGATGGTCGGCATCTCGACGCTGCTTAACTTCATCCAGGAAGCGCGCTCGACCAAAGCGGCGGATGCGCTAAAGGCGATGGTCAGCAATACCGCCACGGTGCTGCGGGTGGTGAACGAGCAGGGGGAGAGCCGCTGGCTTGAACTGCCTATCGACCAACTGGTGCCAGGAGATATCGTCAAGCTGTCGGCGGGAGATATGATCCCGGCGGACCTGCGCATTATTCAGGCGCGCGATCTGTTTGTCGCTCAGGCCTCGCTGACCGGCGAATCGCTGCCGGTAGAGAAAGTCGCGCGCAGCCGCGACCCGCTGCAGCAGAACCCGCTGGAATGCGACACCCTGTGCTTTATGGGGACCAACGTGGTGAGCGGCTCGGCGCAGGCTATCGTCTACGCCACCGGCGGCAACACCTGGTTTGGCCAGCTGGCCGGGCGCGTCAGCGAGCAGGAAAGCGAGCCGAACGCCTTCCAGAAAGGCATCAGCCGGGTCAGCATGCTGCTGATCCGCTTTATGCTGGTGATGGCCCCGGTGGTGCTATTGATTAATGGCTACACCAAAGGCGACTGGTGGGAAGCGGCGCTCTTTGCACTGTCGGTGGCGGTCGGCCTGACGCCGGAGATGCTGCCGATGATCGTCACCTCGACGCTGGCGCGCGGGGCGGTGAAGCTGTCGAAACAAAAAGTGATCGTCAAACACCTCGACGCCATTCAGAACTTTGGCGCGATGGATATTCTCTGCACCGATAAAACCGGCACCCTGACTCAGGACAAGATCGTGCTGGAGAACCACACCGATGTCTCCGGTAAGTCCAGCGAGAGAGTGCTGCATACCGCCTGGCTCAACAGCCATTACCAGACCGGGCTGAAAAACCTGCTCGATACCGCGGTGCTGGAAGGCGTGGAACTGGAGGCCGCTCGCGGTCTCGCGGAGCGCTGGCAGAAGGTGGATGAGATCCCGTTCGACTTCGAACGCCGCCGCATGTCGGTGGTGGTAAAAGAGCAGGGCGACGCGCATCAGCTGATCTGTAAAGGGGCGCTGCAGGAGATCCTTAACGTCTCGACCCAGGTGCGCTACAACGGCGAAATCGTACCGCTGGACGACACCATGCTGCGCCGCATCCGTCGGGTCACCGATACTCTGAACCGTCAGGGACTGCGGGTGGTGGCGGTAGCAACCAAATACCTGCCGGCGCGCGAGGGCGATTACCAGCGCGCCGATGAATCCGACCTGATCCTCGAAGGCTACATCGCCTTCCTCGATCCGCCGAAAGAGACCACCGCCCCGGCGCTGAAGGCGCTGAAGGCCAGCGGCATCACGGTGAAAATCCTCACCGGCGATAGCGAACTGGTGGCGGCCAAGGTGTGCCATGAAGTGGGGCTGGATGCGGGCGAAGTGGTGATTGGCAGCCAGATTGAAGCCATGAGCGACGATGACCTGGCGGCGCTGGCGAAGCGCACCACTTTGTTTGCACGTCTGGCGCCGCTGCATAAAGAGCGTATCGTGACGCTGCTGAAACGCGAAGGTCACGTGGTGGGCTTTATGGGCGACGGCATCAACGACGCCCCGGCGTTACGCGCGGCGGATATTGGCATCTCGGTTGATGGCGCGGTGGATATCGCCCGCGAGGCGGCGGATATCATTCTGCTGGAAAAAAGCCTGATGGTGCTGGAGGAGGGGGTGATCGAAGGCCGCCGCACCTTCGCCAACATGCTCAAGTACATCAAAATGACCGCCAGCTCCAACTTCGGTAACGTCTTTAGCGTGCTGGTGGCCAGCGCCTTCCTGCCGTTTCTGCCGATGCTGCCGCTGCACCTGTTGATTCAGAACCTGCTGTACGATGTCTCCCAGGTGGCGATCCCGTTCGATAACCTCGATGATGAGCAGATCCGTAAACCGCAGCGCTGGAACCCGGCCGATCTCGGGCGCTTTATGGTCTTCTTCGGACCGATCAGCTCGATTTTCGATATCCTCACCTTCGGCCTGATGTGGTGGGTGTTCCACGCCAATACCGTGGAGATGCAGACTCTGTTCCAGTCCGGCTGGTTTATCGAAGGGCTGCTGTCGCAGACGCTGATTGTGCACATGATCCGCACCCGGCGCATTCCGTTCGTCCAGAGCCGCGCCGCGTGGCCGCTGTTCGCCATGACTCTGGTGGTGATGGCCGTGGGCATTGCCCTGCCGTTCTCGCCGCTGGCGGGCTACCTGCAGCTGCAGGCGCTGCCGCTCAGCTACTTCCCGTGGCTGGTGGTGATCCTGGCGGGCTATATGGTGCTGACCCAGACCGTTAAAGGTTTCTACAGCCGTCGCTACGGCTGGCAGTGAAGGGCGCATTTTCGGATGAGCCACGTAAAAAAGGCAGCCACTGGCTGCCTTTTTTCTGCCAACCAAAGCGATCAGCGACGCACGGCGATGGCTTCGATCTCGATCTTCACGTCTTTCGGCAGACGAGCGACTTCCACACAGGAGCGCGCCGGGAAGGTGGCATTGTGCTCGGTGAAGAACGCTTCGTAGGTGGCGTTAACGGTAGCGAAATCGTTGAGATCTTTGACGAATACGGTGGTCTTGACGATGTCGCCGACGGTGAGGCCAGCGGCTTCAACGATCGCTTTCACGTTGTTCAGCGACTGACGCGCCTGCGCGGACACGTCTTCCGGGACGCTGCCGGTTTTCGGGTCGACCGGGATCTGGCCAGAGGTGATGATCATGCTGCCCAGATCAACGCCCTGAACGTATGGGCCAATCGCTGCTGGTGCATTTTCCGTCGCAATAGTTTTGCTCATGTTATCTCCAGATGAACTGAGTAATGTTACGCAAAATCATTCAGGTTGCCGCCAGAGGGTAAGCGCTGTGCCGCCGGCGCAGACGCCGCCTGAAGGACGAAGCGTAGGGTGGTAGCCATTATAGGGAGGCCTACCACCAATACCAACCGCATTTAGTTGGCCAGCACCACATAATGAGAAAACTCTTTTTCACAGTATTTGCATTTGAGTGCGATGTCATCGGCGCGTTTTTTCACTGCAAAACTGGAAGAAACCGGTTCGGCGTGGCTGATACAGTTGCTGTTCGGGCAGACCAGCACGCTGTCAATGCGATCCGGCAGGCTCGGGCGGGATTTGCCCACCACTTCGTAATCATCAATGCGGTTTACCGTCGCCTGCGGGGCGTACAGCGACAGCTGGTTAACCTGCTCGTCGGTCAGGAAGGTGTTCTCGATTTTAATCAAATCCTTGCGGCCCATCTCGCCGGAGGGCAGGTTCAGGCCGATGGTGATGCGCTGGTCGGTTTCGGTCAGTTTGAACAGGGTGAGCAGCTTAAAGCCGACCTGCGCCGGGATATGGTCGATCACGGTGCCGCGTTTAATGGCTTCTACTTGCAGTTTATTGTCGTGTGTCATCTCTCATTCCCCCTTACAGTGCCAGCTCGCTATTCAGTACCAGTGCCAGTAACGCCTGGCGGGCGAAGATGCCGTTACCGGCCTGCTGGAAGTACCAGGCGTGCGGTGTTTTATCGACATCGGTGGTGATTTCGTCAATGCGCGGCAGCGGGTGCAGCACCTTCATGTTGGCGCGCGCCCCTTCGAGGTCGGCGGCGCGCAGGACGAACTGCGCTTTCACGTTGGCGTATTCCGACGGATCCAGACGCTCTTTCTGCACGCGGGTCATGTACAGAATATCCACTTCCGCCATCACGTCGTCGATGGCGCTATGCAGGCTCCAGGAGATACCTTTTTCATCCAGCATATCGAGGATGTACTGCGGCATGGCCAGCGCGTCCGGGGCGATAAAGTAGAAGCGGTTGCCGCTGAATTTGGCCAGCGCCTGGGTCAGGGAGTGGACGGTACGGCCATACTTCAGATCGCCGACCATCGCCACGTTGAGGTTTTCGAGGCGGCCCTGGGTCTCCTGAATGGTGAACAGGTCGAGCAGGGTTTGGGTCGGGTGCTGGTTAGCGCCGTCGCCAGCGTTCAGTACCGGCACGCCGCCGGAGAATTCGGTCGCCAGGCGCGCGGCGCCCTCCTGCGGATGACGCATCACGATGGCGTCAACATAGGTGCTGATAACGGAGATGGTATCCGCCAGGGTTTCCCCTTTTTTGCCCAGCGAGGTATTGGCGCTGTCAGAAAAGCCGACCACGCTGGCGCCCAGGCGGTGCATCGAGGTTTCAAAAGAGAGACGGGTACGGGTGGAGGCTTCAAAGAAACAGCTGGCGATAACCTTATGCTTCAGCAGCTCGGGTTGCGGATTGGCTTTCAGCTTTGCCGCCGTCGCCAGCACCAGTTCGAGGTCTTCGCGGCTGAGATCGTTTATGGAAATGATATGTTTTTGATATAGCGGGTTAGCCATGCTTATCTCCTGACGCCTGGGCAAAAAAAAAGCCCCTTAAATAAGGGGCTTCGGGAATCCAATGAGCAACGGAAAGAAAAACGCCAGGCCAGCGTCTGCGTTCAGACGCGCTAAGACAGAATGTCGTACGCAATTGGCCATGCTTCCTCCCGGCAAAACGACTGGCATTATACGCAGACCGTTATGACGATCAAGCGATTCATTCACAAACAGGTAATCGTTTGCCTGCAGAAAAGTGCGCCAGCGCAAAGAACGGTGAAACTGTACTGGTATGGCAGTGGCGATGGGGGTATAAAGTTATAAAATGAAATGCTGTTTTATATTCGAGGTAAGTGATGATTATTGGCAATATCCACCATCTGCAGCCATGGCTGCCTGCCGCGCTGCGCGAGGCCATTGAGCACGTCATCGCCCATGTCAGCGAGGCGACGCCGCTGGGTAAACACGATATCGACGGCAATAACCTGTTTTATCTGATTTCCGAAGACACCACCGAGCCGCAGGCCGCGCGCCGCGCGGAATACCATGCCCGCTATCTCGATATTCAGATTGTACTTCGCGGTCAGGAAGGGATGACCTTCAGTACCTTGCCGGCTGGAGAGCCGCAGATCGACTGGCTGGCGGAAAAAGACATCGCTTTTCTGGCCGAAGGCCAGCAGGAGAAAACGGTGATCCTCAACGAAGGGGATTTTGTGGTGTTTTATCCCGGCGAAGTGCATAAACCGCTGTGCGCCGTAGGCGCCCCGGCGAAGGTGCGCAAAGCGGTAGTGAAGATGCTGATGGCGTAAAATGGCGAGCCACATCCCGGATAAGCGCCGTGCTATCCGGGATGTGGCCACACGCGAAGGACTACTTGCTCAGCGTCGCCACCATCACCGCTTTGATGGTATGCATCCGGTTTTCCGCCTGATCGAAAACCACGCTCGCCGCCGACTCAAACACCTCGTCAGTCACTTCCATACCGCCGTGCAGGCCGTAATCGGCGGCCATCTGTTTGCCCAGCGTGGTCTGGTCGTCATGGAATGCCGGCAGGCAGTGGAGGAACTTGACCTGCGGATTGCCGGTCAGCGCCAGCATCGCGCTGTTAACCTGATAATCGCGGAGCAGGGCGATACGTTCGGCCCATTTTTCCTTCGCCTCGCCCATCGAGACCCAGACGTCGGTATAGATAAAATCGGCGCCTTTCACTCCTGCGGCGATATCTTCCGTCAGGGTGATGTTGCCGCCCTGCTGTTTGGCCAGCGCGGTACAGGTCTCCACCAGCTGAGACTCCGGCCAGCAGGCCGATGGCGCTACCAGGCGCAGATCCAGACCGGTCAGCGCTGCGGCTTCCAGCATCGAATTGCCCATGTTGTTGCGCGCGTCGCCGGCGTAGACCAGCGTCATCTGGTTAAAGGCTTTGCCCGGCAGGTGCTCTTTCATGGTCAGCAGGTCCGCCAGCAGCTGGGTGGGGTGGAACTCGTTGGTGAGGCCGTTCCACACCGGCACGCCGGCGTATTGCGCCAGGGTCTCCACCACCTCCTGGCCGTGGCCGCGATACTGAATGCCATCGTACATCCGCCCGAGCACGCGGGCGGTGTCTTTGATCGACTCTTTATGGCCAATCTGGCTGCCGCTTGGCCCCAGATAGGTCACGCGGGCGCCCTGATCGTATGCGGCAACTTCGAAAGAGCATCGTGTACGGGTTGAGTCTTTTTCGAAGATGAGCGCGATGTTTTTCCCTGCCAGTTTCTGGACTTCGATACCGTTTTTCTTATCGGCTTTGAGCTTTGCCGCCAGCTCGAGCAGGGCGGTGATTTCTGCAGGCGTAAAATCGAGTAACTTTAAAAAATGCTTCTGGTAAAACGCAGACATGGTTCCCTCACCTGGCATAGGCCACTAATTGAATTAAAATTCAATTTATATGTATGAATATTCATTTGCAAGTCTGTGATCGAAATCTTTCACTGAGAAGTGGAGGCAATGACGGCGGTATGTGACAATAGGGACAACTGCCGCACATTATGAGGAACGAGCCATGGCAAACCCGGAACACCTGGAAGAACAGCGTGAAGAGACGCGTCTGATTATCGAAGAGCTGCTGGAGGATGGCAGCGATCCGGACGCACTGTACACGATTGAGCATCACCTCTCTGCAGACGATTTCGAAACGCTGGAGAAAGTGGCGGTGGAAGCGTTCAAGCTGGGCTATGAAGTGACCGAGCCCGAAGAGCTGGAAGTGGAAGAGGGTGACATGGTCATCTGCTGCGATATTCTCAGCGAATGCGCGCTGAACGCAGACCTGATCGATGCCCAGGTGGAACAGCTGATGACGCTGGCAGAAAAATATGACGTCGAGTATGACGGTTGGGGTACCTATTATGAGGACCCGAACGGTGAAGAAGACGGCGACGATGACGAAGATTTTGTCGATGAAGACGACGATGGTGTTCGCCACTAAGCTGCAGATGGATACGGCGGCGCCTGCCGCCGTATAGCAAGGAACTTCCATGGATTACCCGCAGATACTCTCCCCGATTATCAACTTCCTGCACTGCCCGACACCGCAGGCGTGGATTGATGAAGCCCGCAAGCCGGAAAACCTGCCGCTGCTGCTGACCGACCATATGGTGTGCGAACTGAAAGCGGCGCAGAACGCCATGCTGCTGGTGCGTCGCTACGTCGCGGATAAAGCCGACGCCGACGAGCTGCTGGCCTGCCTGAAGCCGTATGAAGACTTCACCTACCGCTGGGGGCCGGAGCCGGATTTCGTCGCCCTGCATAAGCGGATCAACAAAAGCGCCATGCCGCAGACCGACGACCCGTGGGGCCGCCAGTTGCTGGACAGCATGATTTTGCTGATTAAAGAGGAACTACATCACTTCTGGCAGGTGCGGGAGATGATGCTGGCGCGTGATATTCCCTACGTCAAAATCACCGCCAGCAACTATGCCCGCGGCATGCGGCGGGAGGTGCGTTCGCACGAACCGGTGATGCTGATCGATAAGTTGATCTGCGGGGCCTATATCGAGGCCCGCTCCTGCGAACGCTTTGCGGCGCTGGCGCCGTGGCTGGACGACGATCTGCAGAAGTTTTATCTGTCGCTGCTGCGCTCTGAAGCGCGTCACTATCAGGACTATCTGGATCTGGCGCAGAAGATTGCCGGAGACGATATTAGCGAGCGGGTGCGCCAGCTCGGCGAGGCGGAAGCGGCGCTGATCCTCAGGCCGGAGGCCGAGTTCCGCTTTCACAGCGGTGTGCCGGTAGCGGCGTAACCCTCGGTATTCGGGCCCTGTAGCCCCGGTAGCCACTAACACCGGCAGTTTCAGTAGCCATGGGGAGAGAGATAGCGTTGAGAGCTTCAGCCCGCAATGGTATGGGCCGTAGGTCGGGTAAGGCGTTAGCCGCCACCCAACAAAAAAACGGCACCGGGAGCACGGGTAAGGTGCAAGGGGTTCCATCCGGGACATACCCCGGCTTGCGCTACCCTCAGCCGGGCTACCGAACTGTAGCCCCGGTAAGCGCAGCGCTACCGGGGACGCCTGCGATATCGAGGCGCTACAGCGTTTTCAGCATCCGCACTTCACAGTCAACGTGGCCGGTGCAACCCAGCGGCCCGTCAATGTGCTCAAAGCCGAGATGTTCATATAAGCCGATCGCCTCCGTCAGGAAGGCGGTAGTTTCCAGATAGCAGCGTTTAAAGCCCTGCTCGCGGGCGTAGTCCAGCGCCAGCAGCGCCAGCTTCTTCGCCAGCCCCTGACCGCGCGCGCTGGTCATAAAATACATTTTCTGTAACTCGCAGATATCCGGCTCGCTGCAGGCGAGCGGCGCGACGCCGCCGCCGCCAACCACTTCGCCCTCTTTCTCCACCACCCAATAGGCAGAGCCTGGCTGGCTGTACAGCTCATACAGTTCATCGAGATTCGGGTCGGCGACCGTATAGCCTTTATCGGCGGTCAGGCCATATTCAGCCGAGACCTGGCGGATGACCCTGGCGATGGCGGCATTGTCTGCCGCCGTAATGCGACGCAGCAACGTCGCCGCGGGGACGCTCGTATTCATACAATGACTCATTACCCAAAAAAGACGAATGATGATGTTAATAACATCGCGACAGGGGAAAGCGCAAGCGAGGATGTTTCATAAAAAAACGCCCCTTGCCGGGTGGCAAGGGGCGGGAGGATCACAGCGCGGCGATCACCGCCTGCTGCTCAATCAGCTTCGCTTTCGCTTCCGCGTAGCCTTCCAGCTTCTCGCGCTCTTTAGCGATCACCGCTTCCGGCGCGCGGGCGACAAAACCTTCATTGGACAGCTTGCTTTCGATGCGGCCAATTTCACCTTCGATTTTGGCCACTTCTTTCGCCAGACGCGCCAGCTCATCTTCTTTATTGATGAGGCCCGCCATCGGGATCAGCAGCTCGGCACCGTCGATAATCTTGGTCACGGAGACCGGACCTTTATCATCGGCAGGCAGCACGGTAATGCTTTCCAGACGCGCCAGGTTCAGCAGGAAGCTGCGGTTGTCGTTCACACGACGCTCGGCCTCTTTGCTGCAGCCGCGCAGCAGCAGTTCCAGCGGTTTGCCCGGGGCGATGTTCATTTCCGCACGGATGTTACGCACGGCGACGATCGCCTGTTTCAGCCATTCGGTATCGGCCAGCGCCGCGTCATCGACCTGAGAAGCATCGTACTGCGGGAACGGCTGCAGCATGATGGTGTCGGCGGTGATACCGCAGATCGCTTTCACGCGCTGCCAGATGGTCTCGGTGATGAACGGAATGATCGGATGCGCCAGGCGCAGCAGACCTTCCAGCACGGTCACCAGCGTATGACGCGTCCCGCGCAGCTCCGCTTCGCTGCCACCGTTCATCACCGGCTTGGTCAGCTCCAGGTACCAGTCGCAGAACTGGTTCCAGGTGAACTCGTACAGGATGCCGGCGGCGATATCGAAGCGGAAGTTATCCAGCGCTTCGCGATACGCTTTCACGGTGTGGTTGAATTCTGCGAGGATCCAGCGGTCGGCCAGGGAGAGCACCATTTCGCCGCCGTTGAAGCCACAATCCTGATCTTCGGTATTCATCAGTACGAAGCGGCTGGCGTTCCACAGCTTGTTACAGAAGTTACGGTAGCCTTCCAGACGCTTCATATCCCAGTTGATGTCGCGGCCGGTAGAGGCCAGCGCTGCCAGGGTGAAACGCAGGGCGTCGGTGCCGTGCGGCTCAATGCCGTTCGGGAACTGTTTCTCGGTGCGCTTACGGATTTTCTCCGCCAGCTGCGGCTGCATCATGTTGCCGGTACGTTTCTCCAGCAGCTCCGGCAGGGTGATGCCGTCAACCATATCCAGCGGGTCGATAACGTTACCCTTGGATTTGGACATCTTCTGGCCTTCGTCATCGCGGATCAGACCGGTCATGTAGACGGTCTTAAACGGTACCTGCGGCTTGCCGTTTTCATCTTTGATGAAGTGCATGGTCATCATGATCATGCGGGCGATCCAGAAGAAGATGATGTCGAAGCCGGACACCATCACGCTGGTCGGGTGGAACTGACGCAGGGCGTCGGTGTTTTCCGGCCAGCCGAGGGTGGAGAAGGTCCACAGCGCGGAGGAGAACCAGGTATCGAGAACGTCTTCATCCTGACGCAGGGCAACGTCGGCGCTCAGGTTGTTTTCCTGACGCACTTCGTCTTCGCTACGGCCCACGTAGACGTTGCCGTCGTTGTCATACCATGCCGGGATGCGGTGACCCCACCACAGCTGACGGGAGATACACCAGTCCTGAATATCGCGCATCCAGGAGAAGTACATGTTTTCGTACTGCTTCGGCACGAACTGAATGTCGCCATTCTCAACGGCTTCCACCGCCGGCTTGGCCAGCACGTCCGCACGCACGTACCACTGGTCGGTGAGCATCGGTTCGATAACCACGCCGCCGCGATCGCCGTAAGGGACGGTCAGATCGTGCGGTTTGATCTCTTCCAGCAGGCCGAGGGCGTCAACCGCCGCAACGACGGCTTTACGCGCCGCGAAGCGTTCCAGTTTCTGGAACTCCGCCGGGATCTCGCTGGAGTAGACGTCGGATTCATTGCCTTTGGTGTCGTAGACTTCCGCGCTTTCGCGGATGTCGCCGTCAAAGGTCAGGATGTTGATCATCGGCAGCTGATGACGACGACCCACTTCGTAGTCGTTAAAGTCGTGCGCCGGGGTGATCTTCACGCAGCCGGTGCCTTTTTCCATGTCGGCGTGTTCGTCGCCCACGATCGGGATGCGACGGTTAACCAGCGGCAGCACCACGAATTTGCCAATCAAATCTTTGTAACGCGGATCTTCCGGGTTAACGGCCACGCCGGTATCGCCAAGCAGGGTTTCCGGACGGGTGGTGGCGACCACCAGGTAATCTTTACCGTCAGCGGTTTTCGCGCCATCGGCCAGCGGGTAGCGGATGTGCCACATGGAACCTTTCGATTCGCGGTTTTCCACTTCGAGGTCGGAAATGGCGGTGCGCAGTTTCGGGTCCCAGTTAACCAGGCGTTTACCGCGGTAGATCAGATCTTCTTTGTACAGGCGAACAAAGACTTCTTTCACGGCATTGGAAAGCCCCTCGTCCATGGTGAAGCGCTCGCGCTCCCAGTCCACGGAGTTGCCGAGGCGGCGCATCTGGCGGGTAATGGTGCCGCCGGATTCCGCTTTCCACTGCCAGATTTTGTCGATGAAGGCATCGCGGCCGTAGTCGTGACGGGTTTTCCCTTCTTCCGCGGCAATCTTTCGCTCAACCACCATCTGGGTGGCGATACCCGCGTGGTCGGTACCGGCCTGCCACAGGGTGTTTTTGCCCTGCATGCGCTGGTAGCGAATCATGGTATCCATGATGGTTTGCTGGAAGGCATGACCCATATGCAAACTGCCGGTGACGTTCGGCGGCGGGATCATGATGCAGAAGCTCTCCTGGCTTTCATCACCATTCGGTTTGAAATAGCCCTGCTTTTCCCAGTGCTCGTAAAGCGGCTGTTCGATATCTTGTGGGTTGTATGTCTTTTCCATTATTTCCAGGTTGCCGTGTTCAGGTTGAAACCAGCCATGCGGTACGCTTTATAGCGTTCGCGCGCCAGTTGTTTCAGATTTTCTTCGTAAGGGACAAAGTCTATCACTTCTGTGAAAGCGGTGGCAAAATCTGCAAAGTTAAGCCGCAGACTGATCAGAATGTCCCGCGGGCTGCTGTTGCGTTTCTGCGGCCAGGCAATCTCCACCGGCGCGCCGCCTCTCGGGCCTTCGCCCGCCAGATTATGCGGCACAAAGCTCTCCGGCGGCCGCGACCACAGCGCCTCGTCGAGGCGAATCGCCTGCTGCTCATCTTCACAGGCGATCAGGACGCGCTTGCCGTTGCGCCAACGTTCTGCGGCAATGTCACACACCAGCTGCTCGACGGCGCTCAGGCCTTCGACGGTGTTTTCGTTGTCCAGAAGGTAGAACGTTGCATTCTTCATATATGGGGCTTCTTGTCGTGGATTTAAATGCAAAGCCGGGTGGCGCTACGCTTACCCGGCCTACAAACGGCATCTTTCCGTAGGCCCGGTAAGCGTAGCGCCACCGGGCAACAGACGGCAATCACTCTTCGCCGTTAAAACCCGCACGATTGAGCAGGAACTGCGACAGCAGGGCGACCGGACGACCGGTGGCGCCTTTGGCCTTACCGGAACGCCAGGCGGTACCGGCGATGTCGAGGTGCGCCCAGTTGTACTTACGGGTAAAGCGCGACAGGAAGCAGCCGGCGGTAATTGCGCCGCCAGGACGACCGCCGATGTTCGCCATATCGGCAAAGTTGGACTCCAGCTGATCCTGGAACTCGTCGGCCAGCGGCAGACGCCAGGCGCGGTCGCCCGCCAGTTCGGAGGCGCCGATCAGCTCATGAGCCAGCGGGTTATGGTTCGACATCAGGCCGGTGATGTGATGGCCGAGGGCAATCACGCAGGCGCCGGTCAGTGTCGCGACGTCGATAACCGCTTCCGGTTCGAAACGCTCAACGTAGGTCAGGACGTCGCACAGCACCAGGCGGCCTTCGGCGTCGGTGTTCAGGACTTCCACCGTCTGGCCGGACATGGTGGTCAGGACGTCACCCGGACGATAGGCGCGACCGCCAGGCATGTTTTCACAGCCCGCCAGCACGCCGATGACGTTCAGCGGCAGCTGCAGCTCGGCAACCATCCGCATCACGCCGTACACCGCCGCGGCGCCGCACATGTCGTACTTCATCTCGTCCATGCCTTCGGCAGGCTTGATGGAGATGCCGCCAGAGTCGAAGGTCAGGCCTTTACCGACCAGCACGATAGGGCGCGCGTCCTCAGACGGGTTGCCTTTATACTCGATGACCGACATCAGCGACTCGTTCTGCGAGCCGTTGCCGACGGCGAGATAGGAGTTCATCCCCAGCTCGCGCATCTGCTGTTCGCCGATCACGCGGGTAATGACGTTCTTGCTGTAGGTATCGGCCAGTTGACGCGCCTGGGAAGCCAGATAGGCGGCGTTACAGATGTTCGGCGGCATGTTGCCAAGATCTTTCGCCGCTTTGATGCCGGCGGCGATCGCCAGGCCATGCTGAATGGCGCGTTCGCCGCTGGTCAGCTCGCGACGGGTCGGCACGTTAAAGACCATTTTACGCAGCGGGCGACGCGGCTCGCTTTTGTTGGTCTTCAACTGATCGAAGCTGTACAGCGTCTCTTTGGCGGTTTCAACGGCCTGGCGAACTTTCCAGTAGTTGTTGCGGCCCTTGACGTGCAGCTCGGTCAGGAAGCAGACGGCTTCCATTGAACCGGTATCATTCAGGGTATTGATGGTTTTCTGGATGACCTGCTTATACTGACGTTCATCCAGCTCGCGCTCTTTGCCGCAGCCAATCAGCAGAATGCGCTCAGACAGAATGTTTGGCACATGGTGCAGCAATAACGTCTGGCCAGGTTTGCCTTCCAGCTCGCCGCGACGCAGCAGGGCGCTGATGTAGCCGTCGCTGATTTTATCGAGTTGTTCGGCGATGGGGGAGAGGCGACGTGGTTCAAAGACGCCGACCACGATACAGGCGCTCCGTTGCTTCTCCGGGCTACCGCTTTTTACACTGAACTCCATGCACTATGCTCCTGAATCTTAAAGACAACAGTGGTGGCTACGGCTATACTCGTCGCCTTTCAAGTTGCAGATGCGCCGGCTGCGCCTGCTTACCTGATGCGGGCCTAACGCGCGCGCCAGGGGTCACAGCCCTGCTGCCTTCTTACAACTCGAAATCCATTGAGTATATAATTGCAAGCTTTCGTAACTCATGTCCGCTGTTGCGGTGACTTCGTGTTAATCTTAACGTTATTAAGGCCTGGGTTCGTCAGAAAAGATCCTGACATGCAGAACCGATGAGTCATTTAATCTTAGCGATGTTTTCAACGACCAAAGAGAATAAATGACGTTTAAGCCATGAAACAAGCAATTTTCCTGCAATAAAACGGGTTTTTACGGGCGTATTTATAGTGATAATCATAAGATATCTGGTTCGTGAGACGCTGAAAAGCCAGTTGGCGATCCTATTCATCCTGTTACTGATTTTCTTTTGTCAGAAATTAGTCAGGATCCTCGGCGCCGCGGTGGATGGCGATATCCCAACCAATCTGGTGCTCTCGCTGTTGGGGCTCGGCATCCCGGAGATGGCGCAGCTTATCCTGCCGTTAAGTTTGTTCCTCGGCCTGCTAATGACCCTGGGCAAGCTGTACACCGAAAGTGAAATTACGGTGATGCACGCCTGCGGTCTGAGCAAAGCCGTGCTGATCAAGGCGGCGATGATCCTCGCGCTGTTCACCGGCGCGGTGGCGGCGGTCAACGTCATGTGGGCGGGGCCGTGGTCGTCGCGCCATCAGGACGAAGTGCTGGCCGAAGCCAAAGCCAACCCCGGCATGGCGGCGCTGGCCCAGGGCCAGTTCCAGCAGGCCAGCGATGGTAACGCGGTGATGTTTATCGAGAGCGTCAACGGCAACCGCTTCCATGACGTCTTCCTTGCCCAGCTGCGTCCGAAAGGCAATGCGCGCCCCTCGGTGGTGGTGGCGGATTCCGGCGAGCTGTCGCAGCAGAAAGACGGCTCGCAGGTGGTGACCCTCAACAAGGGCACCCGCTTTGAAGGCACCGCGATGCTGCGCGATTTCCGCATTACCGACTTCAATAACTATCAGGCCATTATCGGCCACCAGGCAGTGACCTCCGATCCGGACGACACCGAACAGATGGATATGCGCACTCTGTGGCAGACCCATACCGACCGCGCCCGTGCCGAACTGCACTGGCGCTTCACGCTGGTGGCGACCGTCTTCATTATGGCGCTGATGGTGGTGCCGCTCAGCGTGGTGAACCCGCGTCAGGGGCGCGTGCTGTCGATGCTGCCGGCGATGCTGCTTTACCTGGTGTTCTTCCTGCTGCAAACGTCGATTAAGTCGAACGGCGGCAAAGGCAAAATGGACCCGGCTATCTGGATGTGGGCGATTAACCTGCTCTATTTTGCGCTGGCGGTGCTGTTAAACCTGTGGGACACGGTGCCGATGCGCCGCTTCCGCGCCCGTTTTAATAAAGGAGCGGCCTGATGCAGGCGTTTGGCGTACTTGACCGTTATATCGGTAAGACGATTTTCAACACCATCATGATGACCCTGTTCATGCTGGTGTCGCTCTCCGGCATTATCAAGTTTGTCGATCAGCTGAAAAAGTCCGGGCAGGGTAGTTACGATGCACTGGGCGCTGGCCTCTACACCATCCTCAGCGTGCCGAAGGACATCCAGATCTTCTTCCCGATGGCGGCGCTGCTTGGCGCGTTGCTGGGGCTGGGGATGCTGGCCCAACGCAGCGAGCTGGTGGTGATGCAGGCATCCGGTTTCACCCGGCTGCAGGTGGCGCTGGCGGTAATGAAAACTGCGATCCCGCTGGTGCTGCTGACCATGGCGATCGGCGAGTGGGTGGCGCCCCAGGGCGAGCAAATGGCGCGCAACTACCGCGCCCAGCAGATGTACGGCGGTTCGCTGCTGTCGACTCAGCAAGGGTTGTGGGCGAAAGATGGCCACAACTTTGTCTATATCGAACGCGTGAAAGGCAACGATGAGCTGGGGGGCGTCAGCATCTATGCCTTCAATCCGGAGCGTCGTTTAGAGTCGGTGCGCTATGCCGCCTCGGCAAAGTTCGATAGTGAAAATAAAGTGTGGCGCCTGTCGCAGGTGGATGAATCCAACCTGACCGATCCAAAGCAGGTGACCGGGTCGCAGATGGTGAGCGGCACCTGGAAAACCAACCTCACGCCGGATAAGCTCGGCGTGGTTGCCCTGGATCCGGATGCGCTGTCGATCAGCGGTCTGCACAACTATGTGAAATACCTGAAGTCCAGCGGCCAGGATCCGGGACGCTACCAGCTCAATATGTGGAGCAAAATCTTCCAGCCGCTGTCGGTGGCGGTGATGATGCTGATGGCGCTGTCGTTTATCTTTGGTCCGCTGCGTAGCGTGCCGATGGGCGTGCGGGTGGTGACGGGGATTAGCTTCGGCTTTATCTTCTACGTACTGGATCAGATTTTCGGCCCGCTGACCCTGGTCTACGGCATCCCGCCGATCATCGGCGCGCTGTTGCCGAGCGCCAGCTTCTTCCTGATAAGCCTCTGGCTGATGATGCGCAAGGCCTAGCGGGTTAAGCCCGGAACGTATAAGCCCCCTCAACGATGAGGGGGCTTTTTTTTTAGCGCTTGCGTCCGCCCAGCAGGCTGCCCAGCATGCCGCGGACGATCTGATTGGTGACCTGGCGAACCGCGCTTTTCGCCGCGGTCTGCACGATACCGTCGCGTTTGCCGCCGCGCGGGCCGGTGCTGCCGAACAGAATATCTTTCAGGCCGCCGAGTAGCCCATCGTCATCGCCGCTCTGCTGGCCCTTCGCCGGCGGAGCCGACTGCTGCCCGGTGGCGACCTGCACCCCTTGCTGCAGCATCTCAAAGGCCGACTCGCGGTCCACCTCCTCCTCATACTTGCCGTACAGCGGCGAGTGATTCAGCAGGCCATTGCGCTCGTCATCACTGACCGGACCCATTCGCGAGCAGGGGGCGATAACCATCGCCCGCTCGACCACCGACGGACTGCCTTTCTCATCGAGGAAGGAGATCAGCGCCTCGCCGGTGCCCAGCTCCTGGATCGCCTGCTCGGTACTGAAGGCCGGATTGGCGCGCATGGTCTGGGCGGCGGTTTTCACCGCCTTCTGGTCCTTCGGCGTAAAGGCGCGCAGGGCATGCTGCACGCGGTTGCCCAGTTGGCCGAGCACGGCGTCGGGAATATCCGCCGGGTTCTGCGAGACAAAGTAGACGCCGACGCCCTTGGAGCGGATGAGGCGGATCACCTGTTCGATTTTATCCAGCAGCACCTGCGGCGCGTCGTTGAACAGCAGATGCGCCTCATCGAAGAAGAACACCAGCTTCGGTTTTTCGAGGTCGCCAGCTTCCGGCAGGCGCTCGTAGAGTTCGGAGAGCATCCACAGCAGGCTGGCGGCATAGAGCTTCGGCATCTGGTAGAGTTTTTCGGCGCTGAGGATATTGATCACCCCTTTACCACTGGCATCGACGCGCATCCAGTCGGCAATATCCAGCATCGGCTCGCCGAAGAAGTGCTCGGCGCCCTGCTGCTCCAGGGTTAACAGCCCGCGCTGGATGGCGCCGATCGAGGCGCTGCTGATATTGCCGTACTGATTCTGGAACGCTTTGGCGTTGTCGCCGATAAACTGGGTGATGGCGCGGAGATCTTTGAAGTCGAGCAGCAGCAGGCCGCGGTCGTCCGCGATGCGAAAAATAATGTTCAGCACGCCGCTCTGCACCTCGTTGAGATTGAGCAGGCGCGCCAGCAGCAGGGGGCCAAGATCGGAGACCGTCGCCCGAACCGGGTGACCCTTCTCGCCAAAGATATCCCAGAGCACCACCGGGTTGGCGTGCGGCTCCCAGTCGCTGACGCCGATCTTCTCCAGCCGCGCCTGCAGTTTCTCTGAGCTCTGCCCCGCGGCGGCAATGCCGGTCAGGTCGCCCTTGACGTCCGCCATAAATACCGGCACGCCAATCTCCGAGAACGACTCAGCCAGCTTTTGCAGGGTGACGGTTTTACCGGTGCCGGTCGCACCGGTGATCAGCCCATGGCGGTTGGCCATCGCGGGCAGCAAATACAGCGCGTTATCCAGCGTGCGCGCAATCAACAAGGGTGAGCTCATGATCGATTCCTCCATTTATCCTGCGACGATTATAGGCAACCTCGTCGTCCGGCGTTGGGAAAATCGTCACGCGCCGCGCACGCTGTCCAGAGCAGGCTTCAGGCGCAGTGGCGCTGGATAAGCGCGATGCTCTGCTCAATTTCGCGCTCGATATCCGCTTCGCTCCACTGCGCCAGCTCAGGTGCGAAGGGTTCAAAAGCGTATACCCCTTGATAGCCGCGGGCTTCCAGCGCTTTAACCTGCTCGCAGGTGCCGAGACGATCCTGCGGGGTCAGCATGATGCGCTCGGCATCGGTGAGCTGCTCGCTCGGACGGGTATCGTCCACCCCGGAGAGGTGCACCAGACCGATGTCCGCCACCTCCACCTGGCTGAACTCGTCCGCCGCCTGCGGGTAGAGATGGTGATGGAAGGTGTCGATCAGCAGCTTAAACGGCACGCGGGCGTCGTGGATCAGCGTCTGCGCCTGGAGTGCCGAACGCAGCGAGCTTTGCGGGAAGCCCAGCGGCTCCACCAGGCCGTGGATGCCGTAGAAGGCGAACAGTGGCGCCAGGTCGCGCAGGGCGCTCAGGGTTTCGCTGGCCGGCACTTCGCTGCCGTCGTTGAGCGGACAGAGCACCAGCGATTTGGCGCCGATGGCCTGGGCCTCTTTCAGCAGCGATTCGGTCAGCTGCCGCACCTCTTCGCTACGACGGTTAAAGGGGTAGACTGCGTTAATCGTCAGGATCTCGATGTGGTAGCGCGCCGCCAGCTCGCGCACCTGCTGATGGCTCAGATCGTCGGTCACTTTTCCGCTGGGTAAATCGTTGCGTAGCTCAACCTTATTCAGGCCCAGACGGTTCACCAGACGGAAAAACGCTTCAATGCTGAGCGCTGGCGCGATTTTGCGGTTAATACAAAAACGTTGCATTGCGATGGCCATAGGACACTCCTGACGGAAGAGGGGGTAGGTTCGTTCAATTGGCTAACAGTCAAAACGTTTATTCCAAAATTAGCAAGAATGGAAATGATGAATGTTTGAGCTGTCTCGCAAAATATCACCGGCCCCGACTGCGGGAGCGACAGCAGCAGGAAGCCGGGCGTCTTGAGGCGACGAGGCGGGATGCGGGAAGCACACAGGCAATCCGTCGGCGCAAAATGCGACTGTTATCACCAAAATGAAATTTCATTTCACGACAATGTTGAAATATAAATTTCATTTTACTACGGTTATAGCACAGCAGAATCAGCGACGGGCCGGTGTGCGCTGGCCCCCTTCACTATGAGGTGAGAACATGACGATCACAGGAAACTTTATTGGCGGGAAAACCGTTATTAGCAGCAGCAACGAAACGATGCCGGTATACGACCCGGCGACGGGCAAAGCGGTGCGCGAAGTCACGGTGTCAACCGCGCAGGAAGTCTCCGAGGCGATTCAGGTTGCTCGCGATGCGTTTGACAGCTGGTCCCGTACCACGCCGCTGCGCCGCGCCCGCGTGCTGTTCAACTTCAAAATGTTGCTGGAGCAGCACGTGGAAGAGCTGGCGGGGATCATCGTCAGCGAGCACGGCAAAGTGTGGTCGGATGCGCTGGGCGAGCTGACCCGCGGCATGGAAGTGGTCGAATTCGCCTGCGGGATCCCGCACCTGATTAAAGGCGAATACTCCTCTGACGTCGGCACCGGCGTCGACAGCTATTCGCTGATGCAGCCCCTGGGCGTAGTGGCCGGGATCACCCCGTTCAACTTCCCGGCGATGGTGCCGATGTGGATGTTCCCGCTGGCGCTGGCCTGCGGCAACAGTTTCGTCCTCAAGCCGCCGGCGCTGGCGCCGACGGCCGCCGTGCGTCTGGCAGAGCTGCTGAAAGAGGCCGGTCTGCCGGACGGCGTGTTTAACGTCGTGCACTGCAGCAATGAAGATGCTGAGCAGCTGTACACTGACCCGCGTATTGCGGCGGTGAGCTTCGTCGGCTCCTCCGGCGTGGCGGAGTATATCTACAAGACCGCCAGCGCCCACGGCAAGCGCGTACAGGCCTTCGGCGCCGCCAAGAACCACGCGATTGTGATGCCGGATGCCGATCTCGACGCCACCGTTAACGCCATTATGGGCGGCGCTTTTGGCTCCGCAGGCGAGCGCTGCATGGCGCTGCCGGTGGTGGTGGCGGTGGGAGATGAAACCGCCGACAAACTGATCGCCCGCCTGAAGCCGCTGGTGGAAGCGCTGAAAGTAGGCCCGGGCTGCATGCGCGGCCAGGAAGAGAACGAGATGGGACCGGTGGTGTCTGATACCCACCAGAAAAAAGTGCTCGGCTATATTGATAAAGGCGAAAGCGAAGGGGCAAAACTGGTGGTCGATGGCCGCAAACTGCGCGTGCCGGGTTACGACGCGGGCTATTATGTCGGCGGCACCCTGTTCGATCACGTCACCCCGGAGATGACCATCTGGCGCGAAGAGATCTTTGGCCCAGTGCTGGGGATTGTGCGCGCGGCGGACTATGACAGCGCCCTTGAGCTGGTCAACAGCCACGAGTTTGGCAACGGCAGCGCCGTTTTCACCAGCAACGGCCACACCGCGCGTGAATTCGTCCACGACGTGCAGGCGGGGATGGTTGGGGTGAACGTGCCGGTCCCGGTGCCGATGGCGTTCCACAGCTTCGGCGGCTGGAAGCGCTCGGTGTTTGGCGCGTTGAACGTCCACGGGCCGGACGGCGTGCGCTTCTACACGCGCATGAAGACCGCCACCGTACGCTGGCCGGCAGGGCAGCAGACCGTATCTGAATTCAGCATGCCGACATTAGGTTAATCGGCGAAGGAGAGCGCCATGTCGTTACTGGCTAAATCGCGAAAAGAGGGACAGATCCAGCATATTACGCCGCAAAGCGCCGGTTGGCGCTATATCGGCTTTGATGTCTGGATGTTGAAAAAAGGGCAGACTGTGACGCTGGAGAGCGGCGATCGCGAGCTGTGCCTGGTGCTGGTCGCCGGGCTGGCATCGGTGAAAACGCAGCATGCCGATTTCCCGAATCTCGGTAAACGGATGTCGCCGTTTGAACGCACCCCGCCGTGGTCGGTCTACGTCCCGCCGCAGGATAAAGTCGAGGTAACCGCCGATTCCGATCTGGAGCTGGCGGTATGCAGCGCGCCGGGCAAAGGCCGCTTCCCGGCACGCCTCATTCGGCCGGAAGACGTCGGCGTAGAGCATCGCGGGAAAGGGCGCAACCAGCGCCGGGTGCATAATATTCTGCCGGACAGCGCCGAGGCGGACTGCCTGCTGGTGGTGGAAGTGTACACCGACGAGGGGGCCACCAGTTCGTGGCCATCGCATAAGCATGATACCGCCCTACCGGGCAAAGAGACGCAGCTGGAAGAGACCTACTATCACCGCTTCGATCCGCCGCAGGGCTTTGCCTTCCAGCGAGTCTACACCGACGACCGTAGCCTGGACGCCTGTATGGCGCCCTACAACCACGACGTGGTGATGGTGCCGCGTGGTTACCACCCGGTGGCGGCGATTGCCGGTTACGACAGCTACTATCTGAACGTGATGGCCGGGCCGGATCGGAAATGGTTGTTCACCTGGGAAGATGACCACGCCTGGATCAACACGCCGGAGTACCCGCGCCACGACTGACGCGCCGTGCAGAAGCGGATAAAAAAGGCCGGTTAGCGATGCTAACCGGCCTTCTTGTTTGAGGGCGGCAGGTGTTTTTTAGCGAAACGCTCCGCGGAATCCCACTCCCCGACCCCGCAAGCTCCGGCGCCATACCCGCCTTTGTGCCGGATGGCGCTACGCTTATCCGGCCTACGGTTCGTGCGACCTGCCGTTAATTTATTCACCATTCTTGCTGAAACTGCCGGTGCTGACGGCCTCAAAATCGCTGAGACGTTCCCGGAAGGCCGGGGCAGCCCGCATGGATGCGGGCTGAGGGCCGTGTTTTGCAGGGATGCTGCCTCGGCCCGACCCGAAGCCTGCAGGGATAAGTCGAAGGTACCACGCAGTGGCGATTTTGCTGGCCGGAGCCCGGGGGGACAGGGGGCGGCGGCGACTGGCCGCCCCCTGTGCGCTCCCTGCGCCATGAGTGACATAACGCAGACGATTAACCGGGAGCGCAATGTGCGTTGAAATCACATGCGACAAACGCTTTTCCCGGATTAATAAAGTTGCATACCAATAACATTATCTCTGGCACCCCGCAGGCGCATATACCTTAGGCCCGGCAAGCGCAGCGCCGCCGGGCAGTCAGGCACCGTACCCGTGGCTGTGCCGGATGGCGGCATAAATGCCTTATCCGGCCTACGAGATCCTCCCGCAGGCTTATACAACTCCGCCGGGTCACAAACGCCAGGCGACTTATCTCACGCCTTCTGCTTGGCCTCGGACTCCTGACTGCTGTTCAGCGCCAGCGAAACCGCCAGCGTCTGGGCCAGACACAGGGAAGCAACCTGCGAGCGGAAGCCATCCACCTGCGCTTCACGCACCACAAAGCAGACATCGCTGAAGGCCGCCAGCGGGCTGACCTGGCTGTCGGTAATGGCGATCTGCCGCGCTTTGCGCTGCGCGCCCAGCTCCACCAGCTCGACCACTTCCCGGGCGTACGGCGAGAAGCTCACCGCCACCACCACGTCTTTCGGGCCGACCAGACTCAGCTGCTCGGTGAACATGCCGCCGAGGCCGTCGATCAGAAAGGCTTTGCGATCGAGGTGGCGCAGCGCATAGGTCAGATAGGAGGCGACGCTGAACGACCGGCGCAGGCCAATGACGTAGATATTTTCCGCTTCGCCCAGCAGGGCCACCGCGCGCTCCAGCTCATCGCTGGAGGTCTGCATCGCCAGCTGCTGCAGCGCCTGGTTGTTCACCATCGTGAACATATTGAGGATTTCCGTCGGCGTTTCCGGCGGGCTGGACTCATCGCTGGTAGTCTGGCGGAACAGACGGGCGCGCTCGGTATAGTTGGCGGTCTCTTCCATCAAATGTTGCTTGAACATCTGTTTCATTTCGTTAAAGCCGCTAAAGCCGAAGGCGTTGGCAAAACGAATCAACGTGGAAGGGGGAACATCCGCCTGTTGCGCAATGGAGGCCACGGTATCGAAAGCCACGCTATTGCTGTTATCAAGGATATAGCGGGCGACCTGTTTCAGGCGTTTGCTTAACGTATCGTAGCGACGCCTGATTTCATCCTGCAGGATGGTCAGCTGTGTTGGGTTATTGGCCATAGAGTGCGCTCTGAGAAAATGGAAGGAATATGGCTTCCAGTGTACCAAATGAAGCGAATTTTTCATTTATTGCGACGAAATACGCGATTCATTTCACGAAGAAACAGAAAAACGCCCGCTCCGCAAGGTGACGGAGACGGGCGTCGGGGGATCAGCGGCGGGCTTCGCGCCAGTAGCCAATAAGCGTCAGGTAGTTGCGTTTCACTTCCTCTATCAGGGCCTCATCGCTGAGCTCACCCTGCATCCAGCGCCGCGACGGCAGGCCAAAGATGGTGCGCCCAACGGCGAAACCTTTGATCATCGGGTGTGCGGCCGCCTCGGCGAAACCGGCGCGCAGTTTGTCGGAAGGCGCGTCGAGGCCGAGGATCAGGATCCCGCGGCTCCACGGATCTTCGCGCTCGATAAGGGCGGTGATCTGCTGCCAGCTGGCGCTGGAGAGCGGCGGCAGCTTCCACCAGTCCGGCTTGATCCCCAGCTGATAGAAGTGTTCCAGCATGGTGTGGTAATGGCGCTCGTCTTTGTCCGGGCCATTTTCCGGCAGGATCACCTCCAGCAGCAGCTCATGGCCTGACTTGTTACAGGCCTGCCACACCTCGAGCAGCAGGGCGTCCTGCTCTTCACGCAGCGCCGCCGGGTCGGCAGGATGATAGAAGACCAGGCATTTGACGACATGCTCCAGCGGCCAGTCGATCAGCTGCGAGCCGATGTTGCCATGCTCCAGACGCAGCGGTCGCGAGCTGGGCAGCTCGATGGGGCGGCCGATCCACCAGCCCTTGCCGGTAATGGCGTTCAGCGCACGCTGGCCATAGGTGCCGTCGGCCAGAATGCCGCTGCGCTGATCGAGACCCGCCTCCTGCGCCGCCGCTTCGGCCGCGGCTAACAACAACAGCTTGAGCTGCGGAATGCAGGCTTCATCGCGCCCGGTCTCCCGTGCCAGGTCGGCCAGCTGTTTGCGATGGTCGAAGGCGAAAATGCACAGCTCCGGCCACTGCTGACGGCGGCTGGTGACCCGGTGCAGGTGGTTGAGGCGCTCGTCGACGTCCGGGCGCGGCACCGATTCGGCACGCAGCAGGTAGTCATCGAGTTCGACTTTGGTCGGCATCGCCGGCGCGCAGCCGTGGCGGGAAACCACCAGCGCGCCGCAGGCGTTGGCGTAACGGCAAGCCTGCTCCCAGCCTTCGTCGTTGAGCCAGCCGCGCAGCAGGCCCGACATAAAGGCATCCCCGGCGCCCAGCACGTTGAGAACCTCCACGCGCACGCCCTGCTGCAGCGGCACCTGGTCCCAGCTGTCCGGGATGTCGCCTTCCAGCACCACGCAGCCCATCGGCCCGCGCTTGCAGACGAGGGTGGCTTTGGTGGCATTGCGCACATTTTTCAGCGCGGTCAGGGTATCGGTGCTGCCCCCGGCAATATGAAACTCTTCTTCGGTTCCCACCACCAAATCGAACAGATGCAGCACTTCCTGCAGCTGGCTGGTGACCGGCCCGGACTCAATGAAACGGGTTTCGCCATCGCCGAGCGAGGTGAGCCCCCACAGCACCGGACGGTAATCGATATCCAGTGCGGTACGCAGGCCGTGACGACGAGCGTATTCCAGCGCCTTCAGCACCGCGGCGCGGGTGTTGGCGTGCGACAGGTGGGTGCCAGTCACCGCCAGCGCCCGGGAGGAGGCAATATACTCCTCGCTAATGTCGTCAGGCGTTAAGGCCATATCGGCGCAGTTATCGCGGTAGAAAATCAGAGGGAAGGTCTCCTGATCCTTAATCCCCAGCATCACCAGCGCGGTCAGGCGAGATTTGTCGGTAATCAGATACTCGGTATCCACCCCGGCGCGGTTGAGCGTTTCACGCAGGAAACGGCCGTTGTGTTCATCGCCAACGCGCGCCAGCATGGCCGATTTCAGCCCCTGAATCGCGGTGCCAAAGGCCACGTTGCCGGAGGAGCCGCCCAGATATTTCGCGAAACTGGCAACGTCTTCTAGCCGCGAACCGATCTGCTGGGCATAGAGGTCGACGGCCACCCGACCTATACAGATGACGTCGAGCCGCTTTACTGCTGCATTCATAGCTAGGATTTCCTTTTTGGTGTCTGCTGCCTGGAAGGGTCGGGATCCCGACGTCGACTCCGTGAACAGCCTGAGGGTTATTGGTTACCCTTAGTTTGAGAAATAAATATTTCATTTGCAAACTCGTTCGAAATTAAAAAACCAAAAGTGTGAGGGATCTACCACTCTGCCGCACTGAGCCTCGCGTGAGCGTGGATCGGCCCCTCTGTCGCCCCAGGGGAAAATGAAACGCCGGAAGCGGTTTCTTTACCTATGATTTTTAAGGGGATATTGTCGTGTTGCGCGGCAAAAACGGGTCCGAAAACGTGTCAGGAATGTAAGTGAAACGTATGAAATGGGTAGAGAGTTTGATCCCTCTCGCAAAATGAAATATTTCTTCTGTATTTGTATTTAATGAAAAAAATGTTTGCCTATAATCCACAGGTATTCCAGTGACGTGAACGACGGCCCCGGCGGCATCGGCGCGACGCCACACACAAATACTGAACAATAAGGATTGTGCATCATGGGCAAACTGAGACTGACAACGGCGCAGGCGCTGGTGAAGTTCCTCGATAACCAGTACCTGGAAGTGGATGGCGTAGAGCTGAAATTCGTGAAAGGCATTTTCGCGATTTTCGGCCATGGCAACGTCCTGGGGCTGGGGCAGGCGCTGGAGCAGGACAGCGGCGATATGCGCGTCTATCAGGGGCGTAACGAGCAGGGGATGGCCCACGCGGCCACCGGTTTTGCCCGCCAGGCCCTGCGCCGGCAGATTATCGCCTGCACCTCCTCCATCGGTCCGGGAGCGGCCAACATGATCACCGCCGCCGGCACCGCCAGCGCCAACCGCATTCCGCTGCTGTTGCTGCCGGGCGATGTCTTCGCCACCCGCCAGCCGGACCCGGTGCTCCAGCAGATTGAACAGAGCTACGATCTCAGCATCAGCACCAATGACGCTTTCCGCGCAGTCAGCAAATACTGGGACCGTATTACCCGCCCGGAACAGCTGATGAGCGCCTGCATCAACGCCATGCGCGTCCTGACCGACCCGGCGGAAACCGGCGCGGTGACGCTGTGCCTGCCGCAGGATGTGCAGGGCGAAGCCTGGGACTACCCGGAATCCTTCTTTGCGCGCCGCGTGCACCGTCTCGACCGCCGCCCGGCCAGCGCCGCGCAGCTGGCGGACGCCGTCGCGGCCATCAAAGCCAGCCGTAAACCGCTGATCGTCTGCGGCGGTGGGGTGAAATACTCCGGCGCGGGCGAAGCGCTGTCCCGTTTCGCCGAGCGCTACGGGGTGCCCTTCGCCGAAACCCAGGCCGGGAAGGGGACGGTGGTCTCGTCTCACCCCCTGAACGTCGGTGGCGTCGGCGAGACGGGCTGCCTGGCGGCGAACCTGCTGGCGAAAGAGGCCGACCTGGTGATCGGCGTCGGCACCCGTTTCAGCGATTTTACCACCGCCTCGAAATGGATTTTCCAGCACCCGGAGGTGCGTTTCCTGAATATTAACGTCAGCAACTTCGACGCCTGGAAGCTGGACGGCATTGCCATGCTGGCGGACGCCCGGGAAGCGATGACCGCCCTCGACGCGGGGCTGGCGGACAGCGGCTGGCAGGCCGGCTGGGGCGCGCAGATCGAGAGCGTGCAGAGCCGTCAGTTAAAAGAGACCCAGCGCGTCTACCAGGC
This sequence comes from Klebsiella sp. P1CD1, assembly GCF_003790505.1. Taxonomy (NCBI): domain Bacteria; kingdom Pseudomonadati; phylum Pseudomonadota; class Gammaproteobacteria; order Enterobacterales; family Enterobacteriaceae; genus Klebsiella; species Klebsiella sp. P1CD1. The sequence continues at coordinate 5,097,201 of NZ_CP033631.1, read as the reverse complement.
GGTGTGGCAGGAAAAATCCTTTGTGCCGGAGATCGACGATCATCTCGATCGCGAATCGGTGTATCGCGAGTTCCGCCAGATCACCGACTCCACCCTGACCCAGAGCAGCGTCCTTGGGGTACTGAATGAAACGCTGCCGGCCGAGGCGGTGATCGTCGCGGCGGCGGGCAGCCTGCCCGGCGATCTGCAGCGCGTCTGGCGCAACCGCGCGGAAAACACCTACCACGTGGAGTACGGCTACTCCTGCATGGGATACGAAGTCAACGCGGCGCTGGGCGTGAAGCTGGCGCAGCCGCAGAGCGAAGTCTACTCCCTGGTCGGCGATGGCTCCTTCATGATGCTGCACTCTGAGCTGGTCACCTCCCTGCAGGAGCGGGCGAAGATCAACGTCGTGCTGTTCGACAACATGGCCAACGGCTGCATCAACAACCTGCAGATGGAACATGGGATGGACAGCTTCGGCACCGAGTTCCGCTACCGCCAGCCGGAAACCGGCCAGCTGCAGGGCGGCCTGGTGCCGGTGGACTTCGCCACCATCGCCGCCGGCTACGGCTGCAAAACCTGGCGCGTCACCACCCTGGACGAACTGCGCCACGCGCTGGACGCCGCCCGTCGCGAAACGGTCAGCACCCTGATTGATATTAAAGTGCTGCCGAAGACCATGGTGCACAAATACGGCAGCTGGTGGAACGTCGGAGTCGCCCAGACGGCGCTCTCTGAGCGGATCCGCAAGGTGGCGCAAATGATTAATGAAAAGCGCGCCCAGGCGCGTGATTACTAAAACGAACCTCTACCCTGAATCCTACAGACTTACGGAGAAAACCATTATGTCGCTCAAATTAGGTGTCATCGGCGCTGGCGCTATCGGTAAAGAACACATCCGTCGCTGCACCCAGGTTCTGCAGGGCGCCACCGTTGTGGCGGTGTCTGATATCAATGCCGACAACGCCCGTGCGGCGGTCGCGCTGCCGGGCGTGCAGGCGGAAGTCTACGCCGACGGCCACGACGTGATTAACGCCAGCGATGTCGATGCCATCCTGGTCACCTCCTGGGACCCGACCCACGAAGAGTACACCCTGGCTGCCATCGCCGCTGGTAAGCCGGTGTTCTGCGAAAAACCGCTGGCGATGTCTGCGGAAGGCTGCCGTCGCATCGTTGATGCCGAAATGAAGGCCGGCCGTCGTCTGGTGCAGGTTGGCTTTATGCGCCCGTACGACGAAGGCTATCTGGCGCTGAAAAAAGTGATCGACGATGGCGATATCGGCGCGCCGCTGATGCTGCGCTGCGCCCACCGCAACCAGTCGGTCGGCGAGAACTACACCACCGATATGGCGATCACCAACACCCTGATCCACGAGCTGGACGTGCTGCGCTGGCTGCTGAACGATGACTACCGTTCCGTGCAGGTGCGCTTCCCGCGCTCCACCTCGCACACCCATGCGCGCCTGAAAGATCCGCAGATCGTCTCCTTTGAAACCAAAAAAGGCACCCTGATCGACGTCGAAGTGTTCGTGAACTGCCAGTACGGGTATGACATCCAGTGCGAAGTGGTCGGCGAAACCGGGATTGCCCGTCTGCCGGAGCCGTCTGCCGTCCAGATGCGCAAGTCCGCCAGCCTGTCGACCGCCATTCTGACCGACTGGAAAGACCGCTTTATCAAAGCCTACGACGTCGAGCTGCAGGCCTTTATCAACGACGTCAAAGCCGGCCAGCTGCACGGCCCGTCGGCCTGGGACGGCTACGCGGCGTCGGTGGCGGCGGACGCCTGCATTAAAGCGCAGGGAACCAGCGAGCCGGTTGAGGTGACGCTGCCTGAGTGCCCGGCATTCTACAAACGTTAAGAGCGTTTTGCTGACGGAACTTCTTTGCACAGGTAACGACGATGAAAATTGCCTTTGATGTGGATGTCATTAAGGACCTCGGGATCACCCGCATGGTCCATCAGGTAGCGGAGTGGGGCTACAAGTACATTGAACAGTCGCCGCACCCGCAGATTAACCCGTTCTACAAGCACCCGCGCGCCAGCCGGGAGATCATGGCGGAGTACAAGCAGGCGCTGCGCGATACCGGCCTTGAGCTGTCGTCGTTTATCTGCGTCTACCGCTGGTCTGGCCCGGACGAACTGCGCCGTCAGGCGGCGGTGAAAAACTGGAAACGGCTGGTGGAAATTGCGGTGGAGATGGGCGTTCAGGTGATCAACACCGAGTTCTCCGGCGATCCGAATCAGCCCGAAATCTGCGATGAAATGTTCTATCGCTCCATGGAAGAGCTGTTGCCGATTTTTGAGCGGGAAGGCATCCGCGTGGAGATCCAGGCGCATCCCTGGGATTTCTGCGAAGAGAACAATGAAACCGTCGATATTGTGAAATCGTTCCGCAGCGATAACGTGAAGTACGTCTACAGCGTGCCGCACACCTTTTTCTACGACAAAGGCGTCGGCGACGTGGCGAGCATGCTGCGCTATGCCGGGAGCGATCTCTCCCATGTCCTGATTGCGGATACCCGCAACCATACGAAACATTGCCGCTATATCGTTAACCCGCCGGGCGTGGATGCCGTGGTGCACCAGCACGTAGGCGTCGGAGAAGGGGACGTGGATTTCGACGCGCTATTCCGCACCCTGCGCGAAATGAAATTCGCCGAGCAGACCTTCAAGGTCGGTGGGGAGCCGATTGTCGCCACCTCGCTGTTTGGCTACCCGGAAAAAATGAAATACCAGGCAGTGGAAACCCGTGAACTTATTGAACGTGAATTGCTGCGCCGCTAAGGCGCAGCGGCAGGAGCCCTACTATGAACAAAGATAACGTCAAACTGGCTATCGCCCCGATCGGCTGGACTAACGATGATATGCCGGAGCTCGGCAGCGAAAACACCTTCCAGCAGATCGTCAGCGAAATGGCGCTGGCTGGCTTTACCGGCAGCGAAGTCGGCAGCAAATATCCGCGCGACCCGGCGGTCCTCAAGCCGATGCTGGACATCCGCGGCATTCAGATCTGCAACGCCTGGTTCAGCACCTTTTTCGCCAACGGCCAGCGGGAAAAAACCATTGATGAATTCGTCAATCACATGAACTTCCTTCATGCGATGGGGGCGAAAGTGATTGGCTGCTCCGAGCAGAGCGGCAGCATCCAGGGGCTGGATAAACCGATCCTCGGCGATGCGAAGCCGTGCTTCAGCGAAGAGGAGTGGCAGCGGGTAGCGGAAGGCTATAACACCCTCGGTCGCCTGGCGGCGGAGAAGGGGATGCAGGTCTGTCTGCACCACCACATGGGCACCGGCATTCAGACCACCGCGGAAATCGACAAGTTTATGTCGCTGGTGGACGAGCGCGTCTTCCTGCTGTTCGATACCGGCCACGCCTGGTATTCCGAAGGCGGCGAAGCGCCGATGCTGGCGATCCTCAAAAAGTATCTGCCGCGCATCAACCACGTCCACCTGAAAGACGTCCGCCCGCCGGTGATCGACCAGGTGCGCCGCGACGGCCTGTCGTTCCTCGACGGCGTGAAAAAAGGCACCTTCACCGTCCCGGGCGACGGGGTGATCGATTTCCGTCCGGTGTTCAAGCTGCTGGACGACGCTGGCTATAAAGGCTGGATGGTGGTGGAAGCCGAGCAGGATCCTGCCCTGGCCAATCCTTTCGAATACGCCGTCAAAGCGCGCAAATATATCCGCGAAACGGCAGGGATCTAATCGTTGTGACATTTTCAGGCCATACCGGGTATGGCCTGCTTTTTTTCCTTTCACAACCGGACTCAGGGCTTAACCACGGCGCCGGACAGTTCCCTCTCCCGGGCCCAGGGCTCAACCACGGCGCCGGACAGTTCCCTCTCCCGGATTCAGGGCTTAACCACGGCGCCGTACCGTCCCCTCTCCCGGACTCAGGGCTTAACCACAGCGCCGTACCGTCCCCTCTCCCTCAGGGAGAGGGCCAGGGTGAGGGTGACGATGACGGGTAAAGCGTCACTTCACTTCCGCCAGCGCGGTCTTATCCACATAAGGTTTCATCAGCGCGTCGGCTTCCTTCTGCGCCGCCTGAACAGCCGCTTCCGGCGTCACTTTGGCATCATTGACTACCGCCGCCAGCTGGTTCTCCATCGCCTTACGCACCGCCACGGTCTCCCAGGTGGAGTACCACGGATGGGCGTACTTAAGCTGCTCAAGCGCGATCGCCGCCCGCGGATCCTGCTGCAGATAGGCCTTCATCTCCGGCGTATCATATGACGCCTTGCGCGGCGAGAAGTAGCCGGTGAAGCGGCTCCACGCGCCGTTCACGTCGGGGCTCACCAGATAGGTCAGGAACTGATACGCCGCTTTCTTCTGCGCCTCGTTGATGCCTTTAAAGCTCACCAGGCTGGCGCCGCCGATCGGCACCGCGCGCTGCTCTTTGGCCGGCAGCATCGCCACCCCAAGCTCAAAGTCTTTGCTGTTCTCGCGCATAAAGCCCAGCGCGCCAGTGCTGAGCATCGCCATCCCGAGCTTACTGGAGAAGAACGCGGCGCTGATCTGCTTCGAGTTCAGCACCCCGGACGGCATCACCTTGTCCTTGTAAATCAGATCCTGCCAGAAGCGCAGGGCGCCGATGGCGGTCGGCGAGTTGTAATAGACCTCGCCCGGATAGTCTTCGTTAAAATATTTCCCGCCGTTGGCGCGTACCAGCGCCGAGAAGATCCAGCCGCCGTAGTCGTCGTTGGTCGACGGCAGCATGATCCCCCACTGGCCTTTGCTCTCGTCGGTCAGCTTTTTGGCATCAGCCAGCAGCTCGGCCCAGGTCTGCGGCGGCTGTTTGATCCCGGCCTGATCGAACATCGTCTTGTTGTAGTAGAGGATCGGCGTCGAGTTATGGAACGGGATCGCATAGGTGGTGCCCATCACCTGGGCGTTCTTATGCATCGCGGGCCAGAATTCCTTTTGCAGAAAATCGCCAGCCTTTTGGTCGCCATATTTAAACAGCTCGTCCATCGGCAGGATCTCATCCTTCAGCGCCAGATCGGTGGTGAAGTTGGCGGACATGATCACCAGCGCCGGCGGCTGGCCGGCCTTCTGCGCCGATTCGGCTTTGATCTTGGTGGTGTCGTAGTTGCCGGTGAAGATCCCGCGCACTTCGACATCCTGCTGCGAGTCGTTGAATTGCTTAATGACGCGGGTCATCTCCATGGTCAGCTTGCCGTCCACCGGCGCCGGGAACATGAAGTCTATTTTCTCTTTTGCCAGCGCCGCGCCGCTCAGGGCAAGACTGAGGCCAACCGCGACTACCGTAAGAGGTTTAAACATGATCTGTCTCCATCAGTAAGCACCTGTCCACAGGCTATTTTATTTGCCAGTTTGGCCCTGAGCAGTGCTCAGAATCCTCACGTACTACGTGTACGCTCCGGTTCTTCCGCGCTGTCCGCGTCCAAACTGACTGCAACAATTACGCCTGATGTACCGGCGCTAAATTATGCTGGGTCTCAGCATGAAAAAGATGCACATCGGCAGGCGAGAAGCCGACCAGTAGCGACTCGCCTTTCTCCGGCACCGTGCCGCGGTGGCGGCGGCTAAAGCGCAGGGTGCCGATCGGGGTGCTGACGTGGAGCAGGTAGTCGGCCCCCATCAGTTCTCGTTGCAGAACGGTGGCCGGCAGGCGCAGATGGCCCTCCTCCACGCGGTCGGTAATATGTTCCGGGCGAATGCCCAGCCAGACGCGGGTCTGATCCCGGTGGCGCGGCGGCAGCGGATGGCGCTGTTCTCCCAACAGTACGTCACCATTGGCGCAGGGCAGCGACAGGAGGTTCATCGCTGGCGAACCGATAAACCCGGCGACGAACAGGTTGGCCGGGTTGGCATACAGATACTCCGGGCGCCCGACCTGCTGTACGTGGCCGCCGTTCATCACCACGATGCGGTCGGCCATCGACATCGCCTCGGTCTGGTCGTGGGTCACATAGATGGTGCTGGTTTTCAGCTGCTGATGGAGGGCCATAATGCTGTCACGCACTTCGCTGCGCAGGCGGGCGTCGAGGTTGGAGAGCGGCTCGTCCATCAGGAACAGCCGCGGATTGCGCACAATCGCCCTGGCCATCGCCACCCGCTGGCGCTGGCCGCCGGAGAGTTTCGCCGGTTTGCGATCGAGCAGCGCCTCCAGCTGCAGCATCTGCGCCACTTTATCCACCCGTGGCTGCCAGCTGCTTTTCTCTTCCTTGCGCACCTTCATGCCGAAGGTGATGTTGCCGCGCACCGACAGATGGGGGAACAGGGCATAGTTCTGGAAGATCATCGCGAAGTTGCGCTCGCGCGGCGTGGTGGCGGTGATGTTCTCATCATGCAGCCAGATTTGGCCTTCGCTGACCGGCTCCAGCCCGGCGAGCAGGCGCAGCAGGGTGCTTTTCCCGCAGCCCGACGGGCCGACCAGCACCACGAATTCGCCTTCGTGAATATCCAGCGACAGGGCGCTGAGCGCCGGTTTGCCGTCGAAACGTTTACTGATGTTTTGCAGACTGAGCATGGCGGTTAGCGCTCTTCCGTTGGGCAACTGATGTTTTCGTCGTACAGCCAGGGGCCGGCGTAGTGGGCCAGCGAGTGCTGGTAGCTCACCCACTGATCGCCGACCTGACGGTGCATCAGGCACGAGGCCGGGGAGAGGTCGTAATAGGGCCGGGTGTCTTCGTGGCAGTACGGCACCTGATGGACGGTGCCAGGGATAGTGGAGATCAGCGCCTGGCGATACTGGGTCATGGTCAGGCTGTGGTTGTGGCCGCAGAAGATGCGCGTCAGCGACGGGAAACGCTCCACCAGCGCCAGCAGACGGTGGCCGTTTTCGCAGGCGATCGGGTCCATCTGCGCATTGCCCAGCGGCAGCGGCGGGTGGTGCATAAACACCGTTGCCGGTTTGTCGCCGCCCTCGAACAGCTGGGCTTCCAGCCAGCCGATGGTCTCGTCGGTCAGCCAGCCTTTTGACGTGCCGGCATGACTGGAGTCGATAAACAGCAGGCGGGTGGCGAAGTCATCCACCGCATAGCGCATATTTTGCGGATCGTTGCCCAGCTGCGGGCACAGCGGGTGAAGATGCTCCAGAAAATGGGCTTTGTCGTCGTGGTTGCCGGGGATCAGATACAGCGGATAGTTCAGGCTGCCGAGGATCTGGCGGGCCACCTGATACTCCTCCGGGCGGCCGCAGTTGACGATATCCCCGCTCACCACCACCGCGTCCGGGCGCTCGCGCAGCGCGTTAAGCTGGGAGACCACGTCGGCGTTGGCGGCATTGACGTCGATAAAGCCGTACAGCTTCTCGCCGCGGCTGCGGAAATGGGTATCGGAAATGTGCGCTAACAGCATGAATCACTCCTTATTTGATCCCGGAGAAGCCGAAGCTCCGCAGGAACTGTTTCTGAAAAAGGATGAACGCCAGCATCAGCGGCAGGCAGACCATCAGCGTCCCGGCGCCGATGGTGCCCCACTGGCCGCCGGATTCGGCGCCCATGGCGAAGGAGACCAGCCCGACGGTCAGCACCTGCTTATCGGGATCGTTGAGCATCATCAGCGGCCACAGGTACTCGTTCCAGTGGTAGGTAATGCTGACGGTGGCGAAGGCCAGCACCGACGGCCAGGACATTGGCAGCAGCACGCGGAACAGCACCTGCCACCAGCGGCAGCCCTCCATCAGCGCCGCCTCCTCCAGCTCTTTCGGGATGGCGAGGAACGCCTGACGCATCAGGAACACGCCGAACGCCGAGGTGAAGTAGGGCATCATCACCCCGGTGAGGGTGTTGAGCAGGCCGAAGGTTTTCAGGGTCAGCATGTTCGGCACCATCATCACCACCGGCATGATCATCAGCTGCACCAGGAACAGGAGAAACAGCGTCTGCTTGCCGCGAAACTCGTGGCAGGCGAAGACGTAGCCGGCGGTGGTGATGGTCAACAGCTGCACGAAGAAGGTGCCGAAGGTGAAGATAAGGGTGTTGGCATACAGGCTCAGCCAGTCGGCGCTGTTCCAGGCGTCGCGGAAGTTATCGAGGGTCAGCGGCAGGCGGGGCAGCAGCGACGCCATATCGTCGCCGAAGGTGGTAGCGCTGAACGAGGTCGCCAGCATCCAGATAAACGGGCTCACCCATAGCAGCGCCAGGCAGCACATTAATACTGTGAGCGTAAAGGGCGACGAGCGGCGCAGGCGCAGCCACAGCGGACGGGCAGCGGCGGGCGTGCGGACCAGCAGCGGCGAGATGTCAGCGCTCATAGTGGGCTCCTTTCTCCAGCAGTTTCAGGTTAATCAGCGAGAAGGCGAACAGCCCGGCCAGGGTCAGGAAGGTGGCGGCGGAGGCTTTGCCGAGGTCGTGGGTATCCCAGGCGAGATTCTGGATGTAATAGAGCAGCACGGTGGTGGCGTTGTCCGGCCCGCCGCGAGTCATCACCGCCACATGGTCAATCTGGGTGATGGAGTAGATCAGCGCGGTGGTGATCACAAAGCTCAGCGTCGGGCGCAGCAGCGGTAGCGTGACCTTAAAAAAGACCTGCGTGCGGGTAGCCCCCTCCATCAGCGCCGCTTCCCGCGTCGAGGCCGGAATGCTCTGCAGCCCGGCGAGGAAAAACAGCATGTAGTAGCCGGCGAACTTCCACACGCCGATCAGCGCCAGGGCCAGCAGCGCGCTGTTGCTGCGCCCCAGCCAGTTGTTGTTCATCGGCCCGAACAGCTTCGCCAGATAGTGGTCGAGCAGGCCGAGGCCGGGCATAAAGATAAACAGCCACAGCGCGGCGGCGCTGACCATCGGGATAATCATCGGGAAGAAAAAGGCGGTGCGCAGCCAGCGGTTGACGCGATGGTTCTCGCTCAGGGCGACCGCCAGCAGCAGGGCGAGGGTCACCCCGGGCACTACCGTCAGCAGGATATAGAGCAGGTTATTGCCCAGCGACTGCCAGAAGACGTTATCGGCAAACAGGCGGGCGAAGTTATCCAGCCCGACGTACTGCGCGCCGTCGCTGGCCATGCGGGTATCAAACAGGCTGTCATACACCGAACGCCCCAGTGGGAACCAGGTAAACAGCAGTAAAAACAGCAGGGAAGGCGACAGGATCAGCCAGGGAAGCCAGGTCTTTCTCATGGTGACGCGCATCTCGTTCAGCCATTTATCGAAGCCCGGATTGTGGGAAGCAATGACTACAGAGGCATGGCGGGGAGATGACGGTTTGATTAAGCGACGGGGAAAACGCCGGGCGAGCGGGCCGCCCGGCGGGAGAGAACCATCAGAAGTCGGCTTTCAGCACCGCGCGGTAGCGGGCTTTGCCTTCGCGAACGTGCTTCAGCGCTTCGTTAATCTGCGACATCGGGAACAGCTCGGTGGTCGGAGCCACTTTGCTGCGCCCGGCGAACTTCATCAGCGTGCGCAATTCGGACGGATTACCGGTCGCCGAGCCGGAGATGCTGCGGTCGCCGCCGATAAGGGTAAAGGCCGGCACCGGGAACGGCTTCATCACCGCGCCGACGGTATGGAAGTTGCCGCCGTAAGCCAGGGCTTCGAAGTACGGCTGCCAGTCGAGATCCACCGCCACGGTGTTGATGATCAAGTCAAACTGACTGGCCAGCGCTTTTAAGGCTTCAGGATCGCGGCTGTTCACCACGCGATCGGCGCCCATCGCCAGCACTTCCTGCTCTTTGGCCGGGTTGGAGCTGAAGGCGGTCACTTCCGCGCCCATCGCCCGCAGCAGCTTAATGGCGATATGGCCGAGGCCGCCGATGCCGATCACCCCGACGCGGCTGGTGGCGGTGACGTGGTGGGTCAGCAGCGGTTTAAAGACGGTGATGCCGCCGCACAGCATCGGGCCGGCGGACGCCAGATCGATGCTCTCCGGCAGGGGGATCACCCACTGCCAGTCAGCGCGCAACTTATTGGCGAAGCCGCCGCGGTTGAGAATGGTCGGCACCGAGCCTTCCAGACAGTTGATCTGGTTGCCGCTGATGCAGGCGTCGCAATGGCCGCAGCTGCGCGCCGTCCAGCCGATGCCGACCTTCTGGCCAATCTTCAGCCCTTTATCCTGCGCCGCGCTGCCCAGCGCCGCCACCCGGCCAATCACCTCGTGACCGGCCACCAGCGGGTAGCTCGACATCCCCCATTCGTTGTCGATCATCGACAGGTCCGAATGGCAGATCCCGCAGTATTCCACTTCAACTTCGACATCTTCCGGCTGCAGCTCGCCGGCATCGTATTCCCACAGCGACAGATCGGCGCCCGCTTCTTTGGCGGCGTAGCTTTTAATGATGCTCATGTTCATTTCCTTGGGGTTGGCGTGATAACCCAGAAAGTGTAGAGCATGGTATTCCCCGGCGCTTGGCAATCGGAGGGGTCGCGAAACGGGCGGACCAGCCGCCCGTTAAGGTCAGCGGCTGGCGAGCGGCCACTGATTAAGGCGGATGCCGCGCTGCGGGGCGTTCTCGGCAAAATCATCCAGCACCGCCTGCACGTCCGGGTCGAGATAGCCGACGCTGTCGTGCTCGACGATCACCACGCTCTTTTCCGGAATCTTCGCCAGCAGGGCCAGCAGATGCGGATTGTGCATAAAGGTCAGATTCTGCTGGATGCGCAGCACGTAGTGGTCATCGTAGCGCGCCAGCTGCAGCGAGTGGCGATGGCTGCGCCAGAGGCTGAATGCCATCTGGGTGGCAAGACCAATCCCGATCCCCGCCAGCATGCCGAAGGAGATAATCCCGCCGATGGTGGCGAGGAACGGGACGTACTGCGCCGCCCCCTGGCGGAACTGCTCGATGAACAGCCGCGGCGGCGCCAGCTTATAGCCGGTATACAGCAGCACGGCGGCGAGGCTGGCGAGCGGGATTAAGGTCAGCAGGCCGCTAAACCACAGGCCGCAGATCAGCAGCAGTACGCCGTGGATAAAGATCGACAGCTTGCTCTGCGCGCCATTGCTGACGTTCACCGAGCTGCGGACGATCACCGCGGTGATCGGCATCGCCCCCAGCACGCCGGAGAGCAGATTGCCGACGCCCTGGGCGACCATTTCGCGGTTCGGCGAAGGGGGCGGATTTTGCGGGCGCAGCTTTTTCAGCGCCTCCTGGCTGAGCAGGGTTTCGAGGCTGGCGACCAGCGCCAGGGTCACCGCCACCACCCACACCGACGGATTACGCCAGGCGCTCCATGCGGGGGACTCCAGCTCGCCCAGCAGATCGCCGAGGCTGCCGAACGCCGGCAGGGTAATACGCGGCAGGGCGGCCAGCTGCTGCGGCGCAAAATGGGTCAGCAGCAGGGTGGTCACGCAGCCGAGCAGGACGGCGATCAGCGGCCCGGGGATCCAGCGCAGGCTCTTCACCCGGCGGATAAGCGGCGAGCCCCACAGCCAGAGCACGAGCAGGCCGCCCGCGGCGACGGTAATCGCAGTGACGGAGAAAGCGGCGTTGCCCTGAACCACTTCGGCAAGTCCGGTCTCTTCCGCCGTGCCAAGCGCGACGGGGATCTGCTGCATAATCAGCAGGATGCCGATCGCCGCCAGCATGCCTTTGATGACGCTGGCGGGAACCAGCGAGATAAAGCGCCCGGCCCGCAGAATGCCGAACAGCAGCTGTAGCACGCCGGCCAGCACCAGCGCCATCAGGAAGACGGAGAAGGAACCCAGGGATTCAATGGCGGCGACGACGATGGTGACCAGTCCGGCGGCGGGGCCGCTGACGGCGAAGCGGGAGGGGCTGAGGGCGGTGACGACCAGGCCGCCGATGATGCCGGTCAGCAGGCCGACGAAGGGCGGTAAGCCGCTGGCCTGGGCGATGCCGAGGCACAGCGGCAGGGCGACAAGGAAGACGACGATGCCGGCGAGAGAGTCCTGACGAAACGTATTCATGGGGCGTGCTCCTGCGGTGAGAGGTGTTCAACGAGGGTGGTTAAATGGCCTGAAGCCAGATCGTAGACGCAGCCGTGCAGGCTGAGCGGTCGCCCGCTGGCGAGCACCGTCTGCACCGGTTCACTCTCCAGCAGACGGGCGAACTGGGCGCGAACGTTGGCTTCCACCAGGGCATCCAGCGCATGGCAAGAGGGCTCCGCGTCGGTGCTGGCGCTGGCGCCGGGGGAGGCCGCAACACCACACCCATCGGCGATCTGCGCAATTTCGTGATGCAGGGTGTGGCGCAGCTGGCCGATGCGACGAGCCAGCGTCGAGGACTCCTGCGCCAGCGGCAGGGTGGGCAGGGAGAGCGCCGCCTGCACGCCGCCGCAGCCGTAGTGGCCGCAGAGCACCACCCGCTCCACCTCAAGGTAGTGGAGGGCATACTGCAGGACGCTCATGACGTTGTCGTCGGCGGGATCGAGCATGTTGGCGATATTGCGGTGGACAAAGAGCTCGCCGGGCTGGCTGCCGGTGAGCACCTCGGCGGGAACGCGGCTGTCGGAGCAGCCGATCCACAGCGAGTGGGGCCGCTGCCCGTCGACCCATTTTTCGAAATAGTCCGGGTCATGCTGACACTTCTGCAGCGCCCAGCTGCGGTTGCGGGCCAGCAAAGGTTTTAACGTCGTCACAAGTATTCTCCTGAGTTAATTCATCGAGTGAATATGTCCATCAAGACTCGTACAGCGACTAGTAAAAATAGTGTTTACCGGAACCCTTCACGCCTGAGGAAAATCCTGGAATAAACGGCAAAAAGAAAACTTTTCATTAATGTAAAGTTATAAAAATATTGATTAAATTAATATTTGGCTGCGGAGCGAGTGAATAACAAAAAGGTATTGGCTAAAACTTTCTGGAATATATGGGAATGATAGTGGGTGGGGTTGGGGGAGTATTGGGGGAGGGGATATTGGGGATTTGTTTGGGGAGAGATGGGCTGTGCTGGGGATGCGGGTGAGAGTAATGTGAGAACAATTTGAGATGATTTTGAGTGGGGTTTGGGTGTTATTGAGGGGGAAAGAGGTAATGGTTGGCGTGTGGAGTTGGGGTCGCGGGGTTGTGAGAGGAGGGTTGCTGGTGGCAGTTGCGCCCCGGAACGGTGGTAAAAGCTGACGCCGCGCAGGATAGCGCTGTTTTTTTCAACACTTAGCGCAATGACGACACGCTGTCGCTTGCATGACCGCCGCCGACAGGTATAATCCAGAACGTTTCCGCATCCCCTTCAGTGCCGAAGTGGCGAAATCGGTAGACGCAGTTGATTCAAAATCAACCGTAGAAATACGTGCCGGTTCGAGTCCGGCCTTCGGCACCATTAGTACTTCCAAGACCATCCGAGAAAGTCCAATTTTACCTTAAAAATCAATGCTTGCAGCGATTTTTACGTCCTGAGTCGTCCGAGGTTGTCCGTTGAAATCCGGATGTCATTGGGGGCATAATTGGGGGCATCTTAACTTCGATTAGAAATGTGCCCCCAAAATGAAGCTCAACGCCAGGCTGGTAGAGACCGCAAAGCCCAAAGACAAAACCTACAAAATGGCCGATGGCGGCGGTTTGTATCTCGAAGTTTCGGCTAAGGGGTCTAAATACTGGCGCATGAAATACAGACGCCCCTCTGACAAAAAAGAGGATCGCCTTGCTTTTGGTGTTTGGCCTACTGTGACGCTTGCTCAGGCAAGAGCCAAGCGCGACGAAGCTAAAAAGCTGTTAGTACAGGGCATTGACCCAAAAGCCGAACAGAAAGAAGCTCAGGCCGAGAATTCGGGTGCATATACTTTCGAAACCATTGCTCGCGAATGGCATGCCAGTAACAAGCGCTGGAGTGAAGACCATCGATCGCGCGTTCTTCGCTATCTTGAGCTTTATATCTTCCCTCATATCGGTTCGTCCGACATTCGCCAGCTCAAAACCAGCCACCTGTTAGCCCCGATTAAAAAAGTTGATGCTAGTGGCAAACATGACGTCGCACAGCGTCTTCAGCAGCGTGTGACGGCCATTATGCGTTATGCCGTACAGAACGATTACATCGACTCTAACCCGGCCAGTGATATGGCTGGTGCTTTATCAACAACCAAAGCACGACACTATCCTGCTTTACCCTCTAGCCGGTTCCCTGAGTTTCTTGCACGCCTTGCGGCATACCGTGGCCGCATGATGACACGGATCGCGGTCGAGCTTTCCTTGCTAACTTTTGTGCGTTCAAGTGAGTTGCGCTTTGCGCGTTGGGATGAGTTCGACTTCGATAAATCTCTATGGCGAGTACCTGCAAAACGAGAAGAAATTAAAGGTGTGCGTTACTCGTATCGTGGCATGAAGATGAAAGAGGAGCATATTGTTCCTCTCAGTCGACAGGCGATGATTTTGTTAGAGCAGCTTAAGCAGATTAGTGGTGATAAAGAGCTTCTTTTCCCAGGAGATCATGACGCAACTAAGGTCATGAGTGAAAATACGGTAAACAGTGCGTTGCGTGCCATGGGATATGACACGAAAACTGAGGTTTGCGGGCATGGATTCAGGACGATGGCGCGTGGTGCGCTTGGGGAATCAGGGTTGTGGAGCGATGATGCTATTGAGCGCCAGTTGAGTCACTCAGAGCGCAATAATGTGCGTGCAGCTTATATTCATACGTCTGAGCATTTAGATGAACGGCGTCTCATGGTGCAATGGTGGGCTGATTTTCTTGATGCCAATGGAGAGAATGTTATTTCACCATTTGAATTTGGGAAAAAATATTAAGGAAGGCAGTAAAATAATTACTGCCTAAATTCTTAAACATAAATAATGCTTATTAGCTCGTTGAAATTAAAATCTTCATTATTAATGGAGATAAGCCCGGATTTTGACATCTCAAAAGATATCTTTTGTTCATCATAATACATCTGACCCTTGATTTTATCTATTGTATACTTAGAGCCGTTTGCATAAGTCTCTACTTCTTTAACTGCATTTCCTTTTGATATTATATCAATGCAGGCTGTAGAAGTATCGTTAAGCTTTAAACCACTGGCTTTAAGTTTATTTATGTGAAGTAGTTGTATACGCTCATTCGATAGTAATTTATGAATGATCTCATTCAAGTTAAGAACAACCATACTGAAAGTGACTTCATACTCAAAATAAGAACTAAGTCGCTCGATGAATTTTTTTATAGATTTAGGCGGGTTGCAGATGGAGAGTAGATATATTCCTTTATCTAAAGTTGTAATGCTGAACTCGAAGACATTATAACTTACAAATGTCTGCTCATATCTTTCGCCAAGTGGATCGATATAATCTTGATGAATTTTTTCCATCTCTACATATGTAGATTTAATTTCATTGGATTGAGAGTTAACATCTAGGAATCCATACTCGGAGCCCACTGAAAACCCCTTTTTATGAAAAAGAACAGAAAAATCATCCAGACTTTTTCGGGTCTTAATCCTTATTAATTTAACACGTCGAGTCATTGTGTTATTCCCCTTGTGCTTGTTTTTCTAAATCTATTATAATTGAATAAGCAGCACTTTCAATTAATTTAAGAAATTTACTTTCTTCTGATTTTGTTAGAGACACGAAATTTTTGTTATATTTTCCGAAGCCTTTGTACTTTTTTACGCTTTTAGCTGAATATGAAAAATCTTTAAATTCCTCTTGATTACTGAATTGTGCTTCGAATTCATAAATATCTGGGTCGGGGACATTCTCCTTTGCAGTCCATCTAATCTTCCAAATATAAAAGCCTCTTTCATAAAGTGAACTTAACTCTTCAGATTTTAAAACTCCCTCTCCCTTGAGTGATGCTCTACTTACATGCACTCCTGTCTCAGTATTTCCATCTTCTTCTTCCAGACGTTCAGGTTTGGGATGGTATACGTAAGCGTCTGTTACATCTTCTAAAATGAAGCCTTCTAGGTTTGTTATTAGCTTAGTGAAGAATGTTGTCCTCATATCAGGGTCAGTTAGATCTTCCATACTTATCTCTTTAATGCTTAACGGAGGGATTTCCTCTTCAATCCCATCTTCATTGTTATTTTTATGTATCTCTTTTTCTATACTGGCTAATAACTTGACTTCATAGTTTTCAACTTGTTCATTGTCTGGTCTTCTTATTACATAAGAGTTTTTCTGGCGTTCTATTTCTATTACGGCTTCTTTCTTGATTACTTGTTTGAAATCACTTCGGCCATAATTTGTAGATAGATATGTAATGCTTACATATATTTTTCCATTGCTCTTGTATACTTGGCAAAGATCACTTTCTTTCTCTATGCTAGATTTTAACTCATCAGCTGCAGCCAAGATAATATCATCGGTCATATCGGATTTTATTATTTTTGAGGTGGAGCGCTCCTTTCTATTTCCTCCGCCTAAATAAGAAGCTATTTTTTGGTGATCGTAATAATCATGATTGAATTTTGAAAAGTTTTTAGCCAAGTCCTTCCTGGGAGTTTTCTTTGATATAATGATACCCCTATCTAAGAATAGATCGCTCATTTCTCCCATGCTAATTTGGGATTGATTAAGAGCATCATAAAGAGCTTTGTCAGTAACACAATGTATATTCTTCATTTTTAATAGTCCCATGATATTTCTTGTGTTGAGTAAAATTCTTTCGCTACAGGCACTAAATGTAACTCTATTTTGAAGAGTTTTTGTTTTGCAGTGTCATCAAAGCCCCATTCGTGAGCATATTTTTCGAGCGCTCTATTAAAACTTGAACGGATGGAGTCACTTCTATCTTTTGATGCAACTCTTATTCTTATATTGTTTTCAAGGTTAAGTATTTGATAGCTTGAAAGTAAGTCTAATAAATACATGAATTCTAATTCACTTGCACCAGTCCGATTATAGTAAACAACATAACCATTAGGATATGTTTCGATTGATGTCTGTGAGTTGTAATCTATTCCAATTGCTTTATCATGCTTAATTATCAAGAATGGTGCGGTAAGTAATTCGATGGTCGCAGGTAGATAGATATCATTTACAAGTACTTTGTGATAAGTTAGCTGAGGATAGAAAAATCCATATCGCTGCCCTTGAGGAAACGTACCTTCAGCAATCATTTCATTCATGTCTGCAATTATTGACATTAGGTAGTTAATAGTTTTTGGTTCAATTATATGTATTTGCTGATTAGGCTGGATGCTGATTTTTTCCATATTAACTGATGCAGGCCTTCTTTTTGCCCCATCAGGTTTTTTAGGATTGAAATATTCATAAAAATTATGTGAAAAATCATTATCATGATTATATACAAATAGCATTCCTCTTATTTCATTGGCGCCAACTTCAGTATCGTATTTGCTTTTCCAGTCATCACTGTGTCGTGCGCAATCAATAGTATGCGCAAGAGATGATAAGGCCGCTTCAATTTTTGCAGGAGTTATAGAGCCTTTTTTATAACTTTTTAAATCGGTATTTAAATATATAATTTTATTTAGATAGGGATCTTTGTAGCTAAAGACAACATCAACAGGGTGTGTGTGACCTTGCTCCTTATTTACTGGTTTATGTTTCTCTTCTTTTTCGCATGAAAAATCCTGATCGCAAGGACCCACTTGTTTCCATAAAAATTTATCAAAGATTTTATTAGAAATTATTTTTGCCAATTCCTCAATCGGCCCGTTCTCTGCCATGTGCTTAGCTCCAAAGTTGAACCATCAATTGCACTATAAAACATAAGGCTTAGGCATACATGATGCAAGTATGTGCTTGTGACAGTGTGCGGTGGGACGGCGTAGTCTTCTATCTATCAATGGGTTTTATGTTGCCTCAGGTTAAAGGGAGAGAGGATTCGCTATGACCACCTAAATGAATATGTACTTTTTGTTAGCTCTGAATGCTCTCTCCTCCACGCCTGCCCGCGTAGTGGAGCGGCTTCAATAATTACATCTTAGAAACTGTAATTGGCTGATTTTCCGTGTTTCTCCATATGTTTCTTCCTCCCAAGATAAACCACCTCAGAACCTCGTCATGACCTCAAATTTCCTTACATTGCCCATAGTATCCCCGTGAACCCGCGCAGCGCAGCGACGCGCTCAGGCCGCCAAATTAAATATCATTAAATAAATACTTTACCGCTGGCGCGCGGTGCTTTCCCCGCCTCGCCTGCACGCTTCGTGGGTCGGTTTTCATGCAGGTGCATCGACAGTCTCAAACCGCGCCGGGACAGGGTTGCGAAGGGAGTTACGGGACGGAAGAACGCATGCAAAACCATGCACCCTGTGGATGCATGGCTTAATTCGGGAAAAATAGCGGTATTTTCGGGGATTTTTTGCGGGGCTATCTGCCGGCCAGTTCCGTGCGCCGACAGGCATAAATCAGGCTCTGTGCGGGGGTGTATTTTTCCTGATTATGCACCCGCGAAGCCGCGTCAGGCCTGAATCCGATGGCCGTTAAAATATCGCTGTCTTCTGCGGCATAATTAATTTCTTCACCGGTACTCAGCCACACGGACAGCGCTTCGCGCAGGTAATGCGCCGAACGGTCGAGCGCATGGCCGGTCAGGAGTGCGGGCTGCTGGCTGAGTCCCATCAGCTCCGGGGCAAGCGTGGCGGCGAGCTCTGTCCCGTGCGCCTGCATAAAGTCATTCAGCCGGTTGCGGATACTGATGCGCTGTACCGCTTCATGGGAGCGGATATAGCGCCCGGCGGCCTGATTAATCTCCCATTTTTTGACGTCCATAATGTCGCGCAGTTCCTGCATTCTGCCCGGAATACGGTCATCCCCGGCCAGCACCTGTTCCTGATATTCCTGCTCTGCGGCCGCGAGTTCGGCTTTACGGTTCACCCAGGCGGTTTTGTTATTCTGACAGGCCTCAAAGGCCTGCTGTAGCGTGAGGGTGGTCATGGTCAGTTCTCCCCTGATTAATGACGGTATGGCGAGCTGTAGCAGCCCTGCACTTTACGGGGTGCCGGGGTGTGACCGGCTCCGCGACAGGCGGCGTTTTCTCCGCCGGGGGCCAGATAACCATCGTCAATGGCTTCGATGGTGTGAAACGTCGCCGAGCACTCAATATTGGTGCACTGGTGATAGCGCTGTTTGACGTTCTCCGACAGATAGCGGGAGGTGCGGGCATGCGCCGACTTTTTGCAGAACGGACAGTGCATCATGGCAGCAGCCCCCGCGCTTTCAGGTCAGCCTCGCGCTGACGGATTTTCTCCTGCCAGACTTTAAGCTGGCCGGGCGTGCTGGCAGCGTCGAGGTCCATATGTGGAAGCGCGACGGCCGGGAATCCGGCCGGTGAACTCGTCAGCCAGCTCGCGACTGGCGATACGCCGGCTGTGCTCAGCTTTCATTTTAGGAGTGAGACTGCCGCGCAGGGTGCGGAAACGACTGCGCTAGCCATGCTCCGCCCTCCGCTAATAGACAACATCGTCCTGGGTTGGAGTCAAAACGCATCCCTGAGCTACTTAACAATAATGCGGTAAATTGGTGAGTTGAGGAAAGATAGGTCTGTGGTGGAGGGAATATTTGAGAAAGTTTCAATAAATAACCATCCATCGGTAAAGATGGCTATTTATTGCCAGGATTCAGCGAGTTTTTTAAAGTGATATATTTCATTGCAGCCAATAAATAGGAGGCTTTGAAAGTCACATCCTGGTAGTCTTTAGCTAACATGCTTCCATTTTCTTCAAACCGCTCAACAAATGCTGCGACTTCTTTGGGACCAATACGGCTGGTATTATCTTTTCCATTTCGAACAAACAGCTTTTGTTCTTCAACATACAGCGTAAAAGGTACATTTCTTGACTCAGTGTACAGTTCAACTGGTTGGGAAAAAGACTCCAACATTAAATGGTAAAAATCTCTATAAATCATAATGATTGCTTCCTTAGCTATAAGCTTTCAATAAATTACCGATTATTTGGTTAATCGCTATGAGCCGTTACAGCCTCTTCACAGGGAAAACAGTGGAAAGAAGTTTGCCACTCACCTTTCACTAATTTACCCGTTTCAAGATCAAAGGGCACACACCATAGAGACAAATTTTCATCGAAACGGAACACCGGCAGTGATGTGGCAAAGTACTGATGACGCGGATAAATGAGCATCATATTTCCTTTACCGCGAAGATACTTTTGTCCATAGGCGAACATTTGGTACAGGTCAGGCTGGCTGATTTCATACTTTCTCTGCCTATCATCAGCTCTGCTATCTAAAAGTTTCCATTTAGCATCCAGGACCACCGTCTGCCTGCCAGTGATAAGAAAGTCTGGTTTAAGCAAGAACCATCGTTGAGAAGACATTTCACCAACAGGTACATGCTCCAACAAGTACTGGCTCTTGGTTTGTTCTATGAGCCGGTGATCGTGATGCAATGCCCCAGCCAGACCGCATCCTACCCAGCCCTCATATAACTTCTCCATAGGAAATAACAAAGAGATTCCCTGATGCGATCCAAATTGAAAATCTGGATTCATCTGTTCAAGAATGAGCTGGCACCACGGTTTTATAGCGCGATATCCGAAGAGATATTTACCATCGCTCCATTGCCTCATTAGCTGTGTTGTACTGCCATAAATAGGCAATATGTCTTCCAGTTGATGGCTTAGAGAATTTGCCTGCCTCCAGCTCTGCCCTTGCCTGGCCATTTTAAGCGACCAATCCAAAGCCGTCCGTAGCAGACGGTTCTCGATGCGCTGAGGGGATAACTCGGCATAGAGCACATGAAAACGAGTGCCTCTGCCCGGAGGCATTCTCATTTGCGCAGTGACATTCAATTGACCGCGGATGAACGCACTATGTTCATCCTCATTGAGGTGATAATCGAAACGAAGTCCTTTGCGTACTAAATCAGCAAGATGCCGCAAAAACTCACTGATTATCCATTCATGTAGAGGCTGATCGCTACGTTGCAATGCAGCCTGATTTGCCTCACGAGGCGTAATCCCTAAAGAGGCGCTTAGCATTCTGCGTAAAAGTTGACGTAGAGGGACTACCTCAGCTGGAGCTTCAAGTGTGGTTTTAGGCAGAATTTCAATTGACTCGCCATTCGGGGATTGTAGATAACCAACATAGCTTCCCAAACGCAAAAAACGCTTCCCTTCCCGACTGAGAATTTGCGAAGAACCACGCCACTTGTGTTGCAATTGCTCAAGCCAGGAAAAGGTTGCCTCAGAAACTATTCCCAAATCCATACTGGCTGGTTGAGCGTTATCACAAGTCAGCAGAGCATATTCCCGGACCTGGATCATCATGCCACAATACCCTGATAAGCTTCTGCCGACGCGAAAGCATGTTCATTGATACGAAAGCGTCTGTCAGACAAACTATCCGCAATATCTTTCGGAAATAGTGCAGAAAGTGATGGTAGTTGTGCTGACTGCTGTAACAGAATAAAACGGTTTTCTTTCGCTTTTACCGAGTCATTAAGCACCCAACCGATACGCTCATAATCATCAAAGAAATACTCTCTCAGCAAGGGAATGATTTTGTCATGGAAGATGCTGGCCAGGCAGGCTTCGCGGTCGGCGTTATTGTCTAATTTCTTTAGTGGCATAAAGTAAGCATGACCAATCATATGCTCACTATCCAGTAGCGCTTCGATACGCTGATTAATACGCGTTAGCAACTGTGCGGCATCAACGCCATACGCAGTGATCCCAGCTAACAACTCCGGTCTTGCAGGCATTTCTGTAAAGCTAAAACGGCGCCTTAACGCCAGATCCATCTGAATTAATGATTTATCAGCAGTATTCATAGTGCCAATCACATAGACATTTTTAGGCACGGAAAACAGCTGCTTAGAATAAGGTAATACTAAAGTGCGGGCATCTTCGGCGCCCTGTCGTTTATCGGGTTCCAGCAGAGTAATTAGTTCACCAAAGATGCGGGCAATATTACCGCGATTTATTTCATCGATGATGAGAACGTGCGGCAATGCTTGATTATCAGTTGTTTCAACCGGAGCCAGTAGTTGAGACAGTTTTTCCCTGTCAATTGAGGTATCCCTCAACTCATATAATGTCATCTGTGAAAGTGCTTTTAAAAAAAGCTGTTCTTTCGGTAAGCTCGGAGAATAGGTTCGTAGCCAGTTGACCTTACGCATTTGATGATAGCCGACGCGTTCATCATTAGGTAAAAATTGATAATCGCCAGCGATCTCGGCAATGGCTCTAAATTTATGGTTGCCATCGGAAATAATAACTATATCACCATTTTGCATGATGTTTTTAAACATATTGACCGCAGTCAGCATGTATTCACTTCGCTCAACCAGACTATCACTTGCTTCATCGATGCGCAGTCGGATATCAGCAGCTGTCGTGCAGCCACTAAAATCAAGATTATCACCCCAACCTAATAGAATATAATTATTCACAAGGCACTCATCAAAAATATAATCTTCTCCGTCAAGCGTATTCCCGAGAGACATTTTCCAAATCCGTCTCCCATTCAAGGACAATGATTGGTTTGAACTACCACGTGTTTTAACTTCAGCATTCAGGCACAGCTGTTTAAAAATACCATCCACTACTTCGTAGCGAAGCGCACCCGATGTTTCATCAGTGGTCGCGCGGATCCCTTCGATAAAATCTTCATAGGAGAAGCTCTGGTGGAAGGTGGTAAACATAATGCGCTGCTTTTCTACTAACGACTTATAGCGTTCTTTTACCAACTCCCGTAAGTCATTGCCATGATGTTCGCGCGTAGCCTGTTGGTACCACGCATTATCGGCGATTTTTACCGCCATTTCGGTCGTAGAGTAGGTTTTACCTGTGCCGGGGGGCCCGAAGAGAATTTGGTTTAAGGGATACATTAATGATTGTTCCTTATTTTCGTTGTCTCTTATTAGTCCGGTTTGGGGAGTTATAGCTGGTTGGCCTCCCAGCAAAGTTACCAGCGCCTGTAACGCTTCAACTGACTCAACATCAGCCGCGAAACCATATTGGGATGTACCGTTATCTTTCGGATAACGGCGGTAGCTGGTGCTTTTTACTTTTTCCCAAAGGCAGTGGATACCCGAAATACGATCGATTTCCGCTTTTAAGGCCAGGGTTTCTGGTGCAAGAACCAATGGGCTCTTGTTAACCACACCGTCCTGACGGCGTTTGACATACAGATACTTTCCATTCCCGAGCGCATGCTCAGAAGCATAGCTTGGCTCGAATTTTCCAGACTCAAGACGATAACCCAATTCATTCAACGCCTGGTATATCTCGAGAGAATTCAGCATTTCCTACACCACTCCTTGATGAAAAAGCGTTAAGCCCCTTTCAACATATCAAACACAACCCGAGCAAAGCCCTTGGCCAGTTCAGGGTTAGAGAGATATTGCACCATCATCTCCTGCTGGGCCTCATTGCTGTCCATCACGGCATCATCAATGGCTTTCGGGAAATCGCCCAGCATTGCCTGCTCGCGTGTATTGTTAGCAATCTGGGTCATCACCGCCTGGTTTTCTGACAGCTTGTCGCGCACCGCGAAGGCATAGTTGATCATGTCTTTATCGGTGAGATTATCGGTGACAAACAGCTCATTCAGTCGAGCCAGGATATTCGACAGAAACTCTTCTTTCTTGTCCTTTGGCTTCGCGGTACCTACATCATTACCCGGTTTGATTTTGTATTCCGTCGCATCTTCCTGCAGCTTCAGGTGTTGCTCGTGGAGTTTTGACAAACGGTAATGGCTCATCTCCACGTTGCTTAAATCAACCTCATCTTCTTCGATACGTTGTTCATGCAGCAATGGGCGCAAGTGACGGGCAAACAGGCTCAGCTTTTCCAGGTCTTTGTCGTCGTAATCGACGATTTGCGACATAAACTCGTAAAAGCGGACAAAGCTACCGAGATCCTTCTTGAAGATATCCAGCTTACTTTTTTCTTTCTCGCAGTCCTTAAAGGTATTTTCCGCATTGGTGATCAGCACAACGTCGCCGGTCTTCTTCGTGCGTTCAAACATCTCTTTGGCTAGCACATAAGCATCAATCGCCGAGGTGTAGCGATGCTTCCAGCGCTCCACCGCAGGTTTGCAAATATTGCTAATAGCCGCGTTGGATTTATTTTTGCTGAAGAATGCCTCGCAGAACTGCTCCACTTCGTTCCACAGGAAAATGCCGCTGGTGCGCAGTTTTTCATAAAGTTCAAAGACCAACTGCGGATCGCTGACATCGGTCAGTTCCGCTGTCTGGTAGTACGGCTGGAAAGCCCCCAAAATCTCTTCAGGTTCGTTGTAGAAATCGAGCACAAAGGTGCCGGACTGCGCCTTCCCCGGATAGGTACGGTTTAGCCGCGACAGTGTCTGTACGCACTCCACGCCGCCCAGCTTTTTATCCACATACATAGCGCACAGCTTGGGCTGGTCAAAACCGGTCTGGAATTTGTTAGCCACCAGCATCACCTGGTAGTCGTCAGTATCAAACGCTTTACGCATATCCCGGCCCTTCAGTCCAGGGTTCATATTGATCTCGGTGAACTTCTGGTTAAGCAGCGCAAGGCTGTTGTGGTCATCTTCGTGGAATTCCACTTCCCCGGAGAACGCCACCATGGCGCTGATCTTGTCGTACTTTTGCTCGGCGATGTATTTATCGAACGCCAGCTTGTAGCGCAGCGCCGCTTTACGTGAACTGGTCACCACCATCGCTTTCGCCTGGCCAGCCAGCAAGTGCATCACATGCTTGCGGAAATGCTCAATAATCACCTTCACTTTCTGCGACACGTTATGATCGTGCAGCGAGACCCACTGGTTCAGTTTGATCTTCGCTTTCTTGCTGTCCACTTCCCGGTCAGGATCGTCCAGCTTTTGCAGCAGTTTGTACGCCACCTTGTAGTTGGTATAGTTCTTCAGCACATCAAGAATAAAGCCTTCTTCGATGGCCTGGCGCATGGAGTAAACGTGGAACGCTTCCGGTTTGTTCGTTTTCGATGCGGGTTCCTGCGGATTCGGGCGACGGCCAAACAGCTCCAGCGTTTTGGCTTTTGGCGTGGCGGTGAAGGCGTAATAGTTGAGGTTGTTGCTGCCTTTACGCGCGGCGACGGTGGCGTCCAGAATATCTTCTGAAGACATCTCCACATCGTCATCCGTTTCTTCGGTCATCAGCACTTCTTTCAGCTGACGC
Source organism: Klebsiella sp. P1CD1 (assembly GCF_003790505.1). Taxonomy (NCBI): domain Bacteria; kingdom Pseudomonadati; phylum Pseudomonadota; class Gammaproteobacteria; order Enterobacterales; family Enterobacteriaceae; genus Klebsiella; species Klebsiella sp. P1CD1. The sequence continues at coordinate 5,072,306 of NZ_CP033631.1, read as the reverse complement.
GCGGTAGAGCCGCTCTGCGAGGAGTGCGCTTCATCGGCGATCACCGCGTATTTGCGCTGCTTGAGGCTGACGCTGTTTTCAATCGCCTTCAGGACGAACGGGAAGGTCTGAATAGTGACGATGATAATCGGCTGCGAGTTTTCCAGCGCGCTGGCCAGTTTCTCCGATTTTGAACCGTCGCCTTCTTTGTTATTGATACGCCCGACCACGCCATCCTGATGTTCAAACTGATAGATGGTGTCCTGCAGCTGATCGTCCAGCACGGTACGGTCCGTCACCACAATCACCGAGTGGAACTGCTTTTCGCCATTCTCATCGTACAGGCGGGAAAGCTGATGGGCCGTCCATGCAATAGAGTTCGACTTGCCCGACCCGGCGCTGTGCTGGATCAGATATTTATTGCCGGTCCCTTCCACGGTGGCGGCGGTGATCAGTTTGTTCACCACGTCCCACTGGTGATAGCGCGGGAAAATCAGGCTCTCGCTTTTGTACTTCAGGCCAATGGCGTTTTCTTTTTCGACGATTTGCAGATGCACAAAACTGGCGAGAATTTTCAGCAGATTGTCCGGCAGCAGCACCTCATTCCACAGATAGCTGGTGGCGTAGTCATTGGCATCTTCCGGGATATCATTCCCCGCGCCGCCGTCATGGGTGCCTTTGTTAAACGGCAGGAAGAAGGTTTTATCGCCTTCGAGTTTGGTCGCCATAAACACTTCGTACTGGCTGACGGCAAAGTGCACCAGCGCGCCGCGTTTAAAGGTCAGCAGCGGCTCAGGTTTGTTGGTGCCAGGATCCTTCGGCAAACGCGTTTTCTTATATTGCGTAATGGCGTTTTGCACCGCCTGCTTAAATTCAGACTTCAGTTCCAGCGTCGCCACCGGCAGGCCATTGACGAACAGCACCAGGTCGATACGCCATTTCTTTGCCTTGCTACCCGTTTCTTCAAATGCAGCGTTCGACGCATGCGGGCTGTAAACCAGTTCCGGCACAATACGGCAGATATTCTGTTTGTAGCGTATCAGGGTTTCCGGATTGAGGTTATGTTCCGGCTTAAACTGGCACAGGGAAAAACGCGCGTTATGGCTTTTGATACCATGACGCAGCACGCCGAGCGTGCCGTAAGTGCGCGAAAGCATATCGGTAGCGTTGATATCCGCTTTTTTCAACTGAGCCACCAGCGCATCGAGGAAATGACGCTCGGTATCGGTAGGATAAATTTTGGCAAACTTCTCCCACTCCTGCGGCTGCGTGGTTTGCACAAAGGTCAGCGCATCCTGGAAATACAGCGCACGTTCGCGATCGTAGCCGTTATTTGTTCCACGAATCCAGCCTTTTGCCTCCATCTGAGCAATCATCTCATTCTGGAAGATAAGCTCTTTAGTGCTGTCCATGCTCATGCGGTGGCCTCCTGTGGCTCCTCAACGTCCTGCGTGTCAGGAGCAACCCAGTCGCGGACGTCAATTTTCCCGGTGACGGCGGCGGAGATCAGGGCGGTGCGGCGTTCTTGAAGTAATGCCTTAGCCTCTTCCTGTAGATGAATTAGGTCATCAATCTTGATTACTTTCTCGTTAATCTCTGAAATAATCGTTTTTTGCTGTGTTAATGATGGTAACGGAATCCATAACTTTTCAAAAAGATCGGTTCGTAAACATTTTGTTCCATGCGCAGAATTGTCAGTTAATTCCAATAAAATACGTTTTAGCCCACTCAAAACCAAATGTAGATAATCACAGGATATATTTTCATTAGGCACCAACGCTTTCATATCCTGGTTTATTGTCACTACTTTAGTGTTTATTGCTACTGGTACAGAGTGAGCCAATATCATACCTCGCACAACAATCAGAACAGAGCCTATAGGTATTTTTTTTGTTGAAGATTGCTTGACTGCATCTTCACTCACATGATCTTCAGCATCCGAAATATACTGAACTTTCATATCTTTTGGAGAAACCCATGGAATATTACCAACCCAAAAATTAGGATTGCTTTTTGATGGTGTTCCACCGCCATTTGAAGTGCACAAATGACGTATCTGTTTTAATTGCCAGTCTTCCGGCACTTTTCCCAACCACTCAACACCAGAATCTTTCATCGGTACATCAGGATTTAGCCCTTTGGTGACGGCATGGCTAATCACTGCCTGACGTTTTTCTTTCAGAAGTTCAATCAGTTGCTGTTGCTTCTCGATCAGGTTATCGATTTTTGCGGTTTCGTGATCCAAAAATTTAGCAACTTTCTTTGCTTCACTATGTGAAGGTGCAAGTAAAAATGAGTTTTTTATAAGCTCTTGGTTTAATATCTTTGCACCATAGATATTAGTTGATGCATTTTCAATAATAAATATCGGGAGTGCATAGTACAAATATGATAGAGGCAGTTGAGCTTGGTCCAAAAATGATGCGATAGCTTCATTTGTATAAAGATCACATCCTGCAAATGAAACTGCGCCAACCGATAGTTTAAAACTATACAGCAGAGAACCCCTAGGAGTGATATCCATTGACGCTTCTTTTGCAGCTTTATCAGAGATACATTTTGCTGTAGATGAAATAAATTTATCTTTTAAGTCAGAAATATTGACCCACAGATTATCACCAATGAAATTGGCATCATTCTTAGTTGGCGGGGTCCAACCAACCTGAAATGGGGCTAGATACTTTACTTTACTGATAGTCCAGCCCTTAGGAATAACTCCCAACCACTCAACTCCAGAATCCTTATACTCCGGATACGCCTTATACTTAGCCATCAGGAATGTACCTCCTGCAGCAGCTTCATAATCTCGGCGCTGACCGCGTCCAGATCGGCATCAATCTCTTCTAACGGGCGCGGTGGCTGATAGACGTAGAAATGGCGGTTAAACGGAATCTCATAACCGACAATCCCCACCTCGCCATCTTTCGCATCGCGCTTATCGGCGTTGATCCACGCGTCATTCACGTGCGGCAACACTTCGGCTTTGAAGTAGTTTTCAATCAGGTCGCTGGAGGACACTGCCGGGTTCAGTGGTACATTTTCGTTATCGCGCAGCTCACCGTCCTGTTCAAACTCCACAACTTTGCCTTTGTATTCAAATGCACCGTACAGCGGCTGAGCGGCTTCTTTCAGCACCTTCTTCACCACCGGCTCGGCATCCGGGTTTTTGGTGGTGATAGCATCGATAAACTGTTTGTTCTCTTTCGCATCCAGCTTTACGCCAGCCGTTTTAATGGCCCCTTTCAGAGTCAGCTGGAACTGGTTGAAGTCATTGCTCACCAGCGTTTTGCCACCCGCCTGCGCACCCAGAGCTGCCTGAATCTGCTGCGCTTTTTCCATTAAGGCGCGCTGTGCCAGCCACAGTTTGCAGTCGAGCAGGTCTTTGATCTGCTTCTCTTTCAGCTCGGCAAATTCAGCTTTGATGATGGCGCGCGCTTCGGCTTCCAGCTCGGAGAAATCACCATAGTTATCCGCCTGCCACTGGGACGCGAACTCTTCATACAGGCGTTCCATCGGCGCGTTAAACGGCTTCGGCGCAAAGCGCAGCGTCGCAATCGCCTCATCGGTCACCTGAGCGGATAAACGCAGCGGGCGTTCAATGGTCAGGCGGCGATAGCCAAAGTCGGTGCTGTTAAAGATTTTGCTGGCGAAGGTTTTCGGCGCTTCGGTTTTGGCGGTGGCAGGCTGACGGCCACGGTTAGATTTTTGCTCGGCGGCTTTTTCCAGCCCCAGTTCTTCCAGGGTTGTGACATTCACCACCTTAAAATCACCGAAGGTCTGCGTGATCAGCTTGATATCGTCTTCGCCCATCAGGTTACGCTTGGAACCCAGCGATTTACGCATTTTTCCGCACAGGTTGGTGCCATCAATCAGCTGTACTTTGCCTTTACGCTCAGGCGCTTTCTTGTTGGAGAGGATCCAGACGTAGGTGGCAATGCCGGTGTTGTAGAACATGTCCGTTGGTAGCGCGACGATACCTTCCAGCAAATCGGCTTCCAGAATGTAGCGACGGATTTCGCTCTCACCGCTGCCCGCACCACCGGTAAACAGTGGCGAACCGTTAAGGATAATCCCGATACGCCCGCCGTTGCTCACGGTACCATCCACATTGTGGCTGTCGCGCATTTTGCTGATCAGGTGCATCAGGAACAGCAGCGAGCCGTCGGAAACACGCGGCAGGCCCGGGCCAAAGCGGCCGTTAAAGCCTTTCTGCGTATGTTCGTCGTTAATCTCGCCCTCAATCTTCTTCCAGTCCACGCCAAACGGTGGGTTAGAGAGCATGTAGTCGAACTGGTCCTGCGGCAGCTGGTCGTTAGAGAGGGTGTTGCCCAGCTTAATACGGCTGACGTCCTGACCTTTGATCAGCATATCGGCTTTACAGATAGCGTAGGATTCCGGGTTCAGCTCCTGGCCAAAGGCGCGCATCACCGCGTTAGGGTTCAGTTCGTGCACATATTCCATGCCTGAAGAGAGGAAGCCGCCGGTCCCGGCCGTCGGGTCATAAATGGTGCGGATAATACCTGGCTGCGTCAGGGCTTCATCATCCTCCATAAACACCAGCGAAGTGGTCAGACGCACGATATCGCGTGGGGTGAAGTGCTCACCAGCTGTCTCGTTAGAACTTTCCGCGAAACGGCGGATAAGTTCTTCAAACACCAGGCCCATTTCATAGTTAGAAATTGCTTTTGGGCTGAGATCGGTGGTGGCGAATTTCTTCACCACTTTGAACAGCAGGTTGGCATCTTCAAGCAGGCCAACAAACTCACTGAATTTGAAGTGCTCGAAGATCTCACGGGCATCCGGGGAGAACGCCTGTACGTAGCTTTCCAGATTGGCTTTGATGTCGTTCTGCCCCATCTTGCCAAGATCCATCTTCGAGGTGTTGAAGAAGGAAAGCTCGCTGGCGCGTAGCAGAAACTTCTCTTTGGCATCTTCCGGCAGTGTGCTGGTTTTTAATTCATCATATTTCGCCACCACCGCATCTTTGGTTTCCGCCAACACACATTCAAGACGACGCAGCAGCGTGAAGGGCAGGATCACGCGCCCGTACTGAGACTGTTTGAAATCACCGCGCAGCAGATCGGCCACCGACCAGATAAACGCAGCCGTTTGAGAAAAGTTAGTGTTAGTCATGAAGCCCTCGGAAGAGATTGCGGCCATGGAGCAAAGTGCTCCGGCAAAAAATCGTTTTGGAACGTAGTACGCAAAATAATACCTGCTACAGGGACTATCGCAACCGGAAAGGGACAAAGAAATGACCAGTATCAGGAGTGCAATTCCTATCCTCATTTATTGCATTAGAGATATGACAAATAGCATATTAAAAATTGAGAATACCCGTTCAGTAGCCGTCGATATGTAAAGTGGCATGCCATGTTTAGCGATACAAACAATTCTTGCGATCCCCCTCGCATCGTGGACAATGTTTAACCATCATGAATTTATATGACAACATCAATTGTTTAAGCTACGGGATGGGGAATGGACAGTAATACTCAGGGATTCACTTCATATTGGCGTAATACCTTAGCAGATGCCGAGTCTGGAAAAGGGGCATTTGAGCGTAGAGAGGATGAATCATTTACGAAATGGACGAACGTCGATAGGGGGAGATTGGGTGAAGATATTGTGGAATTATTCTTCAATGGTGAAGACACCCAGGTCAAGACCGTCGAGGTGCTGTTACGGCCAGAGGTATGGATCCGCCTGTTAAAGCATGGCAAGGCGCGGACTGCTGGTGCTCCTGATATTGTTACACCTTTGGTCACCGCTGCGCTCCTCAACCGCGAAGGCTTTTTATTCCCTACATCGCCAGCCACCATTCCCCGTGACCTGCTCGAACCGCTCCCCAAAGGTACCTTTTCTATTGGTGAGATGGCGGAATATGACAAGTACAAAACCACGCATGATTCAATCACTTTTGATCCCGGTAATGAGGATGAGCTGCGTGAGGAGACTGATGAACAACGAGAGGGACGACATGCTCGTTATCAGCAGTGGTGGCAAAAGTATCTTAAAGATTCAGATGAACTTTTAAAGCATGTTGCTGGCAAATGGCTCGCATCACCTGAGCAATATGAAAAAACTGGATATGGCTACATTATTAAAGCCAACCAGCCTGGAGGGGCCAGCATCCATATCCTGCCTATGTACGATCATTTGCTGACGTGCAAAAAAGAGGTGCCATTGCTGGCGCGCTTTGCCTCGAAAGAGAAGCCTCCTGTTGAGCCGCTCCTCGCCAGTAATGCCATGTTTAGTGAGCGTCTGGGACACTCCGGTGATAAGTTTCCGCTGGCTGTCGCGCAGCGCGATGCCCTGAGCCATTACCTCACTCAACAGCCCGGCGATATTCTTGCCGTAAATGGTCCTCCGGGTACCGGGAAAACTACTCTGGTTCTCTCCATCATCGCTACTGAGTGGGCGAGAGCAGCTTTAAACAAAACTGAACCACCGGTGGTGGTTGCGACATCAACCAATAATCAGGCCGTTACCAACATTATCGAGGCCTTCGGCAAAGATTTTTCTATCGGTACCGGGCCTATGGCCGGGCGTTGGTTACCAGATGTAAAAAGCTTTGGCGCTTACTTCCCGTCTTCGGGACGAAGAGCCGAGGCGGTAAAAAAATACCAGACGGAAGCCTTTTTTAACGGTGTTGAATCCCTTGAATATGTTGAAGATGCCCGGTGCTTCTTCCTTGAAAAGGCAAGGGCAGCTTTTCCGAATGAGGAATGTCATTCACCTGAACAGGTTGTGGATCTCCTGCATCAGCGTTTGGTTGAACTCTCTGCAGAGCTTGAGCAAATCGAGCCTGCATGGGATGACCTGAACGCAATCCGTCAGGAGCGGCATGCCGTCAGTGACGATCTCGAACAGTATATTCAGGATAAGAGAACGTTACTGCTTAATAGCACAAATGAAATCTCGCTATTAACGCAGGGCAAAAAACAGTGGGAACAATATCGAGCCGGAGAGTCGATCATGTTCACTCTCTTCTCCTGGCTTCCCGCCGTTCGTACTAAGCGTCACTATCAAATGAAGCTGTTTTTGGACGCTACGTTTGGCGAAAGAATGACAGCATTCCAGGGATCTCAGCCTGATGGAATTGATGCCTTTATCGATGGATTGATTGAGCAAGCTCATAAAGAACAGGCCGGGTACCAACAGCAAATTGATCATGCTGAGGACATTTCCCGACGTGAAAGTGAAGCCGTCATCCGTTGGTGCGAGATAACCCATTCGCTGGGTTATGCAGGCGAGAGGGAGCTGAATCTGAGCGAAGCCGATGAGCTTGCCGATACACAGCTCCGTTTCCCGGCGTTTTTGCTGGCGACGCATTACTGGGAAGGTCGGTGGCTGATGGATATGGCGAATATCGATAACCTTCAAGAAGAAAAAGGTCGCAAAGGGGCGAAGACTATTAAAGCCCGCTGGCTGCGAAGAATGAAGCTCACCCCTTGTGTCGTCATGACCTCCTTTATGCTTCCTCATCATATGCTTATCAGAGAACATGTTAGCGGTAAGAAGTATGATAATGGTTATTTATATAACTTCGCCGATTTGTTGATCGTCGATGAAGCGGGGCAGGTGCTTCCTGAGGTTGCTGCAGCTTCTTTCGCACTGGCGAAGAAAGCTCTGGTAATTGGCGACACAGAACAGATTGCGCCTATCTGGAACAGCCTGCCTTGTATTGATATTGGCAATATGGTTGAGGAGCATATCCTTCCAGAAGGTTCTCAGGAAGAACTTACTGAAGCTTATGCTTTGGTGTGTGAATCAGGAAAGAGCGCTGCATCCGGCAGCGTTATGAAGATTGCGCGTTTAACTCGCGCTACCAGTACGATCCGGATCTGGCGCGGGGGATGTATCTGTACGAACACCGTCGCTGCTTCGATAACATCATTGTCTACTGTAACACCCTTAGTTATCACGGTAAGTTGCAGCCCAAACGAGGGGAAGAAAAAGGGACAATATTCCCTGCAATGGGCTATCTGCATATAGATGGTAAAGGTATGCAGGCCAATGGTGGAAGTCGTTATAACGACTTTGAAGCGAGGACGATTGCTGCATGGCTTGCAGCGCACAAAGAAGAGATTGAGCATCACTACAGTAAACCGTTACATGAATTAGTCGGCATTGTGACACCATTTTCGGCGCAGGTCAGTGCGATTAAATCGTCATTACTTAAGCTGGATATCAATTGTAGTGGCGATGAAAATTCGCTGACAGTGGGGACTGTTCATTCATTGCAGGGGGCGGAACGGGCAATTGTGCTGTTCTCTCCTGTGTATTCGAAGCATGAAGATGGCGGATTTATTGATAGAGACAGCAGCATGCTGAACGTTGCCGTTTCACGTGCTAAAGATAGCTTTTTGGTCTTTGGCGATATGGATCTGTTTGAGATTCAGCCCGCTTCCTCGCCGAGAGGGTTGCTTTCAAAATACCTGTTTGCATCCGATAATAATGCACTGCAGTTTGAGTATAAAGAACGCCAGGACCTTAATACAGCGCAAACACAGATCTCTACCTTGCACGGTGTTGAGCAGCATGATGTTTTCCTGAATCAGACTTTTGATGCTATTGGTAAAAGTATTACTATTGTTTCCCCTTGGCTGACCTGGGAAAAATTGGAACAAACCGGTTTTCTGACATCAATGATCCAGGCTCGTGCTCGTGGTATCGACATTACTGTTGTGACGGATAAAAGCTTTAATACCCAAGACGTCAGTTATGAAAAGCGCAAAGCAAAACAGCAACGCCTTAATGATGCAGTGGAAAAACTAAATGCGCTGGGCATTGTGACTATGCTGGTTAACCGTGTTCACAGTAAAATCGTGATTGGTGATGAAGGGCTGCTGTGCATAGGGTCGTTCAACTGGTTTAGCGCTACGCGTGATGAGAAGTACAAACGATACGATACGTCGATGGTATACCGTGGCGAAAGCTTACAAGCGGAAATTAGAGCGATTTATTCCAGCCTGGAGCAGCGGAAGTTATAGGGGCTTATCGCAATGCAGGTATCGAATGGGCTGAATTAATTCAGTTCTACTCAAGGAGGTATAGGCTTAAGATGCTATGCCTCCAAACCATGCGGTTGCATTTGGATGGTTTGTTTGGCGATGGTGGTTTAAATAATCAGTTGAACTTAGAAAAGGCCACTCTTTTGAATGGCCTTTAGTCTAAGGGGAGTTTATGCTGTTGCCCGATGATTCCAGGAATCTTTGTAAATGATATTCCCATCGCAATGTTTCCAGGTGATGGCCTCATACCTTAACTGAATCGTTTCGCTATGTGTGCCTGTACCAGAATCAGGAAATAAGTTGGGGGTAATTCCAGTTACTTTTACATTCTCTAATAATATATTAAAATATTCGCTTTCAACACCTGCATCAAGGATCTGATACATCTTTATGGTTGCCGATTTTAATGTTTGGTTCTCACTCAGCGCTTTGTATAAAAGGGGCGTTGTTTTATCAAAATATTTCTGTACCGTAATAGGCGTATGTACTCTGGTTCCTGTTAATCTCCCGGTGTTTCCATCCACAGGAATGGATAGGTGGTGCGTTACCGCTTTTAATTCAATAGCGCCAATACGCCCTGTAACGAGAGAACTACCCGTTATAGGGGAGCCGTTTGTATCGGTTAGCCAAAGATATGCTGGATTTGACATGATTATTCCTTATCTCTATTTATAAATGAAGGTAAACAAAACATTATAATGACCCATAAAAACAGACCAATAATCTTAACCGGCCACGGGTCAAGTAAGGCTATGCAAACAATAGCGCCTATAATTAGTAGCGGACCTGATAGTAAATTAAAAACACCGCTTATCACACCTATTTTTGTTCCCAGCAATCTATTCAACGCAATGGCGATGATGTAAGCGCTGCCGATTGTAATCGTTACTGCAATTATTTTATTCTGCCAGTTATTAAACTCAGCCAGGCAAATAAAGCATGTGGTAATAATATAGGTGCAGAGAACTATGTCGACGAGTGGCGTGATAGTTTTTTTCATATCACCCAGCCTTAGCATTCGTATTTAAATGATCTTCAACTCTTTTCATAATCTTGTCGAATACGGGGTTGCCCTCGGTGTTTCCTGCATGGATGGCATCAACAAAAGGTTGTACCGCATCGGCAAATAAGAAATAAAGAAGATCATAATCGCGGGGTCTTAATAACGAGTATACCTCGGGCGCTTCATTCCTGAGTTTATCAGAGGTCCTGATGGATCGCTCTGCCATTCCACCAAACAAGAGGATAGTACTTAAAAAGTCTATTGGATTCCCTTTCCCCTTAAATACTACATAAGTAAATGACGTTTTTTCTATAACGGCTTTAGCGATGTTCGATGCGATAATATTCGTAGAGATTCTACCCACGATAGAGGTAACTACACTTCTGTATATTCTATCTTGTTCTGATTCGGATAGATATTTATTAAATAACTGAAAGATTAATTTAACTGCATTAACTATATTTTCATAGTTAAGAATGTCATGTCTTATCGCGGTCATCATACGGATTCTTTCTGTTTCACGTTCATATCTTGTATCCGTATCAAAGATACCGTAAATCAGATAACCATAATCTAAAGGAACAGATAACCCACCATTGATAAGCCCTGTAACTGTATCAGGCGAGATAATGATGTTATATAACTTCCGCGCTATCCCTTCTATGTCTGCCATATAGCTATCCTATGTTTAAATAAATGACTGAAGATGTACATCATTTTTGCAAGAAATAATCGATGGTAATTTACAAGAGAATAAATAACTTGATAAGTGTTACCATAACCTAATTGTTACAAATTGTATTGTAAAATGGTTTTAAACCATTGATTTAAATAAAGTGTAAAACATCATTGTGTATCAGTTTACGGTGAATTACTATGATGAATGTTTTTGGTTTGAGATGTATTAATTCAATAAATAATAAAATCAATATAAGTATTCTATTCGTGATTGGATACGAAGAAATAGGGATGTTAAAATTATTAGTTTATATGTATTTGTGCGGACTTGTTCATGGCAGTATCAGGTTTATGACTCATGAACAGGCGGTTTATGTGAACACATCGACAGCCTCATGTTGTGCCGTTGCTATCCTTCACGAGCAAACATTGACGGATTCACCAGAGTGATATCCGCTTCCGGCGTGAGAGCGGGGGTTATAGCCAAGTGTTTTAAAATAAATAAAAGCAGGGCTAACACCAATCGTTTCATTACGTCCTGCCGCGAACTACGGCGAGGGAATAGCGATTGGTTTGCGTTATGGCGTGACGACCGCGGAATTGACGATGAGACTTGGGTAGAGGGTGTGAAACGTGGTAACTTCCGTTTGCATCCGGGTACGGTGTCCGAGGGTTGTATTATTATCGCCCATAATTCTGATTTTGCCATGATCCGGAATGCGCTTATGAATACATCGTTAGTACAGGTTCCCTGCATGCGTTCCCTGATGGCTCGCGGTTGGGTGGAGGTTGTTGCCAGTGACTCTAACAACGTTTGCCCGTAAAATCAGTAAGATTATTTATTTCATATTGCTGTTTTTGGTTCTGGGACGTGCACTTCCAAGGCCGGAAATCTATCTTGATTATGATATCGCAAGGGATATTTGCCACTTCTTGTTCGGGAGTGTGAACGCCGATACGATGTATGACACTTTCTTTTATATATCGCTAATAATAGTGATATGCCTTTCAACTGTACTCTACATTATTACATTGCAGTTAATTTCAACGATGAGGAGCAAATGAGATGCTAATTCCTCCGTATATGTGGCTTAAAGACGATGGTGGCGCAGACATGAAAGGAGCTGTTGATGTTCAGGAGCGAGAAGGCAGCATCGAAACCCGCTTATCACCATCCCCTCACCCCCTGAACACCTCCCGCCGGTGCCATGCCACAAACCCTTCCTGCGGATAGCATGCTTTCCCCTGCGGTAAGGTAATCGGCTTACCATCAAAATCCCAGAACAGCCTGCCAACGATGCCTCCGCCGTTCACCGCTGGCGAAACCTGGATGCGCATATCCTCATCCAGACCAATGGAGCCTTTATCAAAAGCCTTATGGTGAATCGCGCAGAGCGCCAGGCCGTTAGGGATTTCGCAGGGGCCGCCGTGTTGCTTCCATTTAATATGGGCCGCTTCCAGGGCGACGGAGGTATTATCATGGCGCATATTGAAGCCGCAGATCGCGCACTCATAGTTATAGGCGCGCAGCACCTGCTGGCGAAAATGCGGGTCGCGCTCTTTACGGATCTGCAGCAGATCAAACCCCATCTCTTCTGCCAGTTCTTCCTGAATACTTTCCGGGAAATGCGCTTCGAGGATCTGATGGGCGAGGGTATTGATCAGCTTCTTATTTCTGTTGAGTAGTGCAAAATGCGGCTCATCGAAGCCGCCGGCGACCTGACAGAGCTCCAGCTCTTTGCCGGGCGGCTGTCGGCTGCCCTGGGTTGAACACTGTTCGCTGTTGTGCAGCTCCCAGAAGCCGTCGCCTTTCAGGCGCCAAAAGGGCATGTCCGGCCGGTACTGGCGGCGCTGCGGGCCAAAGCGTTCCAGCAGGCTATGCAGCTCATCGCGTATCTCTGAGGTGTAGTCGAACATCCGCGCATGGCCGCGCTGGTACTGTGAGAGGACGTACAGCAGCAGCAGTGGCTTATGCGGTGCACGCTGTTCGCCTTTGCGCCAGATGGTGATGTTCTCGATTGCGTGTTGCAGGGTCGTGCTGGAGGGCATAGCGTTACATTGGCAGCTAAATAAATGCGATGATGCTCGCAAAATCCTTGCCGATCAACCCACCAGATGCGGCGGTTCTACGTGGATCGCTTTTTAACTATCACTGCTAGTTATTTGTTCGAAAAGCCCATAGCTTTCTATTTATACTCAAGCTTCGCGCCATCAGATAGCTATGTCTTATGAAAAAACTACCGGACCATTTATCCAGGGAATGCATCATCACCGCCATTCGCGCTTACGATGCAGGCGTTGCGCATCAGTTTAAAAGCGCGCGTCTGTATGAGATCGAATTTGAGGGGCGTCGGTATCCTTCAAAAGCCATCGTCGGGTTAGCGGCCACGTTTGCGACGGGGACGGAATTTACCCCGGCGGATTTCAGCGGGGGGATTAAATCCAAATGCGTGCGTCTGTTACTGGAGCAAGGATTTACGATCGTGTCGCAGGGCGCTGGCGATGACGAGGTTGCGCTTTTCCCCGATGAGGGACAGACGACCATGGAGTACGTGGAAGGGGCGGCGATGCAGGTGGTGGTCAATCGCTATGAGCGCGACCGTCAGGCTCGTCAGGCGGCGCTTCGCCTGCACGGCTGCCAGTGTCAGGTATGCGGTCTGGATATGGCCAGCCGCTATGGCGATATCGGCCAGGGCTTTATCCATATCCACCATCTCATTCCGCTGTCCGGGATAAAGCAGGACTACCGTCTGAACCCAGAAACCGATCTGATCCCGGTATGTCCCAACTGCCATGCAATGCTGCACCGGCGAGATCCGCCGTTTACCCCAGAAGAGCTGAAGGCCCGGCTGCGCCCCGCAGACTGACATCCGACAGCGCTCGCTTTAATTACATCAAACACACCACAAAACCCACGCTACCTCACCGGTAGCGTGGGCCCGCTCTCTCTTACTTATCCCGCGTCTCGCCAGCCTCCCAGCTGTAGCTCCCATCGGCCGCTAACCTATCGCCCAGCTCCTGATACTCGAACTGATAAAACTCAGCCTGGGTACCGTACCCGGCGTAGTCTACCGCCGCCAGGCCGACGAACGCCCCGGTAAAGAACCCGCCGTAGCTCTGCAATACATAGTCATCGGACAGTACCGCGGCATCCAGCTGGACCGGGATCTCGGTGAAGGTCACGCCATCGAAGCTGTATTCATAGCTGTAGGTCTGCTTGCGGACCTTAGTCCGGAACCAGACGTATTCGACGCCGTCTGGCACCTTGATGGCGTTATCTTTCAGGTACGACGTGTATTTCCCGCGGTTATTTTCGCCGACTTCGATGACCTTGCCGTTAATTTCATTCCAGGTCAGGAAGACAAAGCTCCAGTGGCGGTCGTTATAGTAATTCGTTAATCCGGCCATCTGCTGGTAGCTGAAGGGCTCGAATTTCACCTTCACCGCGGCGTCAAAATAGAAGGCCTGCCAGCGGCGGGCAATCAGCGACAGGTCATGCGTATTGGCTAACGAACCCTGGCCGATTAAGGTTAATTTGCCGTCGCCGGTGGTGCCCATTTTGGCCGTAAACGGCACCCGCAGGGTATTCCAGTTCGGGTCGGGCGCTGGCGAGGTAAAGTCATCCTGCTGGCTATTATCGCCGGCGCTTTCGGTGAAGATGGCGTCTTTCGGCCCTTCGACGAAGGTTTTCCCGCCGTGACCGCCTTCAATACGCGGCCAGCCCTCATCGTCCCAGTACACTTTCTGGATCGAGGTTTCCCGGCCGAGGGTTGACCAGCCGCGCGGGTCGTAGATGGATTCCCCCGGGCGATTCCACGGCCGGGCGCAGAGCGAAGCGTAATACCATTCGCCTTCCGGAGTGGAGACCAGCGCGCCATGGCCCTGTTTCTGGATGTAGCTGTCCGGCGTGTCGACGTTGGTTAAGAACACGTCGCCCGGTTCGGTTTCGAAGCTGTCGGCCTCGAGGGTTTTCGACCGCGCCACCACTTCCTGGTGGGTAAACACGGTGCCGCCCTGGGCGGCAAACAGATAGTAGTAGCCGTTCAGTTTATAGAGGTGCGGCCCCTCGACCAGCGCCACGGCGGTGCCGCGGTAAATGGTGCGCGCGGTTTCCGGCATTAACTTCAGCGTGTTGGTATCCAGCTCCGTTAAGGTAATGCCATCGAAGGGGTGATGGTACTCCCGGTGATCCCAGGTTTGCTGGACGATATATTTCCGGCCATCGTCGTCATGGAACAGCGAGGCGTCAAACCCGACGCCGTTCAGCTTGATCGGGTCGCTCCACGGGCCCCGAATATCCTTCGCGGTGGTCAGATAGTTGGTCATGTCTTTAAAGGCGCCTTCGGTGACCTTCACATCGGTATACACCAACCAGAATTGCCCATCGGCCCAGGAGAGCGCCGGCGCCCAAATGCCGCCGGAGGAGGGGTTGCCCTTCATATCCAGCAGGGTGGTGGTGGAGAGCGGCGAAGGCAGCAGGTTCCAGTTTTTCAGGTCTTTCGACTCATGTAAACGCACGCCCGGGAACCACTCAAACGTCGAGTTGGCAATATAGTACGTATCCTCGACGCGAATAATACTGGGGTCGGCATTAAAGCCGCGTAATATCGGGTTTTGAATAAGTGACATTTCATTACACCTTTTAAAATGGAAAGTGACGAATCGGTCTGATTTATAATTTTTTTAACTACACGCGGATCTCATCCAGCTGACGGTTAATGTCGGTCACATGTTTATCGGAGATCGGATAAACCTGGATAATCACCATCGAAATAGCGGCCAGCGCAATCGGGATCCACACCGCGGTCATAATGATCCCGTCGATGGCGCTGGCGCTCTGCACGGCGCCGCTTTCATTAAATCCATACACCGCCAGCAGCCACAGCGGGATAGCGCCGCCGATGGTGAAGCCGATCTTGAAGAAGAGTCCCATAATGGCATTGATAATGGCGGCATTGCGTTTGCCAGATTTTAATTCGCCGTACGCGATGACTTCCGGTACCAGCGCCCACATAAAGCCGGTGGCGGAAGTTAAGCCCCACTGTTTAATAAAGGTGGCGATGTAGGCCAGCCACAGGGCGTCGTGCATCCCTTCGCGTGACCAGACGTAGGTCAGCAGTTCGCCGACGATGAACATGGCGAGGAACAGATGGAAGAAGCCTTTTTTACCAAAGATTTTTTTCAGTTTCGGCCAGAACACCGGGAAGGCGATGCCTGGAATAGACGCGACGAGACCCACGGCGCCCATCCATTCGGAGTGGCCGACGACGAATTGGTTGAAGAAGCCGTTAACGGTGTTCATGAAGAACATGAAGGTAAAGGCCAGCATAAAGAACATGCCGAGAATAACCAGCGGGCGGTTATGTCTGAGTTCGTGGAAAAGGTCAGTGGTTTTGACGTTGGCGGTCTGCTCGGCGGTCGCGACAACGCGTTCTTTGGTGAATTTATAACAGATAAACAGGGCCACCGCGCCGATGATCATATAGATGGCGTACACACCAAACCAGGCGTAGTTCGCCGACGGATCGGTATAGTTGCCCAGATTCAGCTTAAGGCCGAAAAAGCCGGTGTCCTTCAGGCTGCGATCTTTCGGCGCCGCCATCTGCACAAACATCGGGAACAGGGTATAGACCAGCAGGTTGGCGCTGTTGGCCAGCATCATGCGGGTACTGGTCAGTTTATCGATCGATTCCGGGTCGCGGGTCAGCGACGCATTCAGCGAGCCATAGGGAATATTGACTAAGGAATAAACTAAGTCCAGCGCCAGATAAATAATAAAGGCGAAAGCCACCGAACCTTTAACGCCAGGGATCGGCGCGAACAGTAATGCCGACAGGATCACCAGCGGCACGCCGGCTCGTAACAGCCACGGACGATATTTCCCCGCCTTCGAGGTTCGTTTATCCACGTAGGTTCCGACCATCGGATCCCAAAACACATTAATGATGCGGACAAAAAGAAAAATAAAGCCTGCCGTTGCCGTGCTGATGGTATTTACCGTCAGCATATGCAAAGCCAGAAAACCCCCAATTGTGCCGAAAACCAGGTTTTGCGCAAAGTCGCCCATGCCATAACCAATTCGTTCTCCGCGGGTTAATTTATGATATTCATCATGCCGACTGTGCATTATGTTTTTACTCATTCTAAGCAGACTCCGGTTTGTTTTGTGTAGGTGAAACACTTTCTGACACAGTTGACCTGGAAGAATCTATTACGTTTTTAAATTACGTAATTATGTTTTTTTACTTCTGTGATCCTCGAAGCAAAGGCCTGTGTCGCCTGCATTGAACCGCTATCCGCCGCTAATTTTTTTGGCAGGCAGGCATTGTGACAAAACCGGCATTTTAATTTGGTATGGATACCTGAATTCCCCAGAAAGTGTACTCTATACGCGCGCGAAGCGAGATATTTAAAATAGTTTTATTTGCGAGATGGCTCACATTTGAGCATTTTCTCAATCGCTGAGTGAAATAACGTAATTGAGCAACCGACGATGAGAATACACGATGTGTCACAGTTGTTAATTTTCCTGTTTCTCAATTTCGGAGTTCATCATGCAAACCTATTTCGACCAGGTTGATCGCGTTCGCTTTGCCGGACCCAAAACCGATAATCCGCTGGCATTTCGCCACTATAATCCGGATGAAATCGTGCTGGGAAAACGCATGGCAGACCATCTGCGTTTTGCCGCCTGTTATTGGCATAACTTCTGCTGGAATGGCGCGGATATGTTTGGCGCTGGCTCGTTTGAGCGTCCCTGGCAGGCCGCGGGCGATGCGCTGGAAATGGCCAAACGCAAAGCGGACGTGGCGTTTGAATTTTTCTACAAGCTCAATGTGCCGTATTACTGCTTCCACGATGTCGACGTCTCGCCAGAAGGTGCGTCGCTGAAAGAATATCTGCACAATTTCGCCGTGATGACCGAAGTGCTGGCGGAGAAACAGCAGCAAACCGGCGTGAAATTGCTGTGGGGCACCGCCAACTGCTTTACCCACCCGCGCTACGGCGCCGGAGCGGCGACCAACCCCGATCCGGAGGTGTTTGCCTGGGCGGCCACGCAGGTAGTGACCGCCATGAACGCCACCCACCAGCTCGGCGGCGAAAACTATGTGCTGTGGGGCGGCCGCGAAGGTTACGAGTCCCTGCTCAATACCGACCTGCGCCAGGAGCGTGAGCAGATTGGCCGCTTCCTGCAGATGGTGGTGGAGCACAAGCATAAGATTGGCTTTGGCGGCACGCTGCTTATCGAGCCGAAACCGCAGGAGCCCACCAAGCATCAGTACGATTACGATGTCGCGACGGTGTATGGTTTCCTGAAGCAGTTTGGTCTGGAAAATGAGATCAAGGTGAACATTGAAGCCAACCACGCCACTCTGGCGGGGCACTCTTTCCACCATGAAATCGCCAGCGCCATCGCGCTGGGGATCTTTGGCTCTGTTGATGCCAACCGCGGCGATGCGCAGCTCGGCTGGGATACGGACCAGTTCCCGAACAGCGTGGAAGAAAATACCCTGGTGATGTACGAGATCCTCAAAGCCGGGGGATTCACCACCGGCGGCCTGAACTTTGACGCCAAAGTTCGTCGGCAGAGCACCGACAAATACGACATGTTCTATGGCCATATTGGCGCCATGGACGTGATGGCGCTGTCCCTTAAGCTGGCCGCGCGCATGATTGAGGATGGCAAGCTCGATCAGGGTCTGGCAAAACGCTATGCCGGCTGGCAGGGCGAGCTGGGGCAGAAAATTATGACCGGGCAGATGTCGCTGGATAATATTGCCCGATACGCTGAGCAGCATAATCTGAATCCGCAGCCTCAGAGCGGGCGTCAGGAATTACTCGAAAATCTCGTCAATACCTATATCTTTGGTTAATTTTTGCTGACATGCCCCTGCGGGGCATGTATTACGCCGTCTGCCTGCCGCCGAAAAATAGCGTTTATTGGTTCGTGCTATGTTTTTTGTCAGTGGCGAAAGACCACCTTTTTAATACCAGCGAAGGGGGGAAAGTAGCGATAATTGTGTAATGCCTCTGTGACCGTACAAAATAAAAAATAACTTGTTCTGATGATAGCGACATATTCTGTCAGCTCAGAATAGGCTGGTTATTGTCTGAATAAAATTAACCTATATTGAGAAACTCATGACAATGATAAAAAAGCTTCCATTAACCATGGCGGTTATCGCCGCGTTTTTTCCGCTTACCTCTGTAATGGCGCAAGAATTTACTCAGGAACAGATCGACGCCATCGTCGCGAAAGCCGTCGATAAAGCGCTGGCCGACCGCCAGGCGAAAATCGACGCCGCGGCCAACAAAAAGGTCGATGTGATCACCAACCCGCAGACCACCGCCGCCTCGCCGGATATGGCCATTCCGTTCGGCCTCAAGTTCAGCGGCTATGCCCGCTATGGCGCCCACTTCCAGACCGGCGACCAGAAATATGTCGGCGTCGACGGCTCCTATAACGGCGCCTCGGCGATCGGCCGTCTCGGCAACGAAAGCAACGGCGGCGAATTCCAGATCAGCAAGGCCTTCAAAAGCGCGCAGGGGGCTATCTGGGATCTCAACGTCATGTTCGACCACTGGAGCGACGAAGTTAACCTGAAGAAGGCCTACGTCGGCGTCACCAACGTGCTGGAATCCAACCCCAACGCCTATATCTGGGCCGGCCGCGACTTCCACCAGCGCCCGCAACAGGGGATCAACGATTACTTCTGGATGAACCACGACGGCCAGGGCGCCGGGGTGAAGAACTTTGATATCGGCGGCGTGCAGTTCGACGTGGCGACGGTCTCGCAGGTGAAATCCTGTAGCCCGGAAGTGATGGCCGATGAAACCAACCCGTCGCGTATCACCTGTACCGGCAGCTCCGATACCGGCGACAACGGCCACTACGCGCTGACCACCAAAACCCACAACATCAAGGCCGGGCCGATCGACGTCGAGGTGTACGCCAACTACGGCTTTGACTCGAAGGCGGTGGACAGCGACGCGCGCCTCGAAGCCTGGCAGGGCGGCCTGGTGCTGAGCCACACCAACGACAGCGGGGTGAACAAGGTGATCCTGCGCTACTCCGACAACTCGGATAACAGCGTCTACAACAAAACCGACGACCTGACCACGGTCTACGCCAGCTTCGAGGGCAGCCATAAGTTCACCCAGCAGGCGCAGATCGAATACCTGCTGGCCTTCCACGACTACGACAACGGCAAGGACAACACCGACAACCGTAAAAACTACGGCGCCATCGTCCGGCCGATGTACTTCTGGAACGACGTGCACTCCACCTGGCTGGAAGCAGGCTACCAGCGCGTGGATTACGACCAGGGCGGGGATAACCACGGCTGGAAGCTGACGCTGTCGCAGAACATCGCCATCGGCATGGGGCCGGAGTTCCGCCCGATGCTGCGCTTCTATGTGACCGGTGGCCAGGTGGACAACGAGCATACCGCGAAGGTTAACGGCACCCAGGACCAGCAGCTGGATTCGCTGAACGTCGGCGGGATGTTTGAGGCGTGGTTCTGATGCGATAACGTTGTCGAAGGCGCGTTCCCGGCTGGCGCTACGCTTAGCCGGGCTACGACTGAGGAGGCCTGCGGGATACCACCCGTAGGCCCGGCAAGCGCAGCGCCGCCGGGCGGTCAGGCGCCGTGCCTGCGGTAGTGCCGGATGGCGGCATAAATGCCTTATCCGGCCTACAGAAAACCTCCTTCCCCCGTAGGCCCGGCAAGCGTAGCGCCGCCGGGCAGCTGGCCCTGGTTCCCTCAGTTCACCGTCAGGCGCAGGGCCAGATCCTGCGGGTAGGGGTCAAAATAGTTCTGCGCCTGGAGGTAGCGATCCGGATACTCGGCCAGATAGTGCTTAAGCAGCGTCAGCGGGGCGAGGATCGGCAGCAGCCCGGCGCGATAGTTGAGGATCACCTCCCGCAGCTCGCCGCGCTGGCGGCTGTTCAGCTGGTCGCGGAAATAACCCTGAATATGCATCAGCACGTTGGTGTGGTTTTTCCGCGAGGCGGGCTGCTTGAGGATCGCCATCAGCTTTTCGCGATAGACCTCGAAGAACGCCTCCAGATCCTCCCATTCATGCAGCGAGGCGACGAACGGGCCGATCTCCCGGTAGCCCGCCTGGTGGTGAGCCAGCAGCTGCAGCTTGTAGCGGCTGTGAAAGGCCAGCAGGCCGTGACGGGTCAGGCCGCGGGCGCGCAGGGCGTTGAGTTCATGCAGGGCGAAAACGCGCTCGACAAAATTCTCCCGCAGCAACGGATCGTGCAGCCGGCCATCCTCTTCCACCGGCAGCCACGGGTAGCGCGCCATTAGGGCGCAGGTAAACAGCCCCACGCCTTCCTTACGCCCGCGGTTGCCTTTTTCATCGTACAGCCGCACGCGCTCCATCCCGCAGCTCGGCGATTTGGCGCAGACGATAAAGCCCGACAGTTCGCCCAGGGTTGCCAGGTGGGCTCTGGCGAAATCAGCCATCTTCTCCGTCACATCCTCGTGTGGGGCGTGGCTGAAGCGCATGCGGATCTCCCCGACCGGGGTCTGCACCAGGCGGAGCGCCGGGCGGGGAACGGGCAGGCCGATCGCCATCTCCGGGCAGACGGGTTTAAACGCCACCCACTGCGCGAGCTCATCCATCACAAAGCCCATACGCTTATGCCCGCCGTCGAATCGCACGGCTGAGCCGGTTAAACATCCGCTGATCCCAATGACAGGTTGCGTGTTCATGGCGCTGTCCTCTCTTCTGCTGTGGTTCGGGTAAAGAAAAGGGTCACGGTGGCGACCGTAATGCCGAATTTCTTCATCTCGGTTTTGTTAAACAAATGGCTGCCGTCCTGCAGGAACATCCAGTCGTCAAAGTGCAGCAGCCACCGGCTGCCGCTGGCCTCGACGTTCATGCTGTAGCGCCAGTGAAAGGCATTGCCCGCCGCCTGGCCGATGGCCACGCCTTCGATGTCCCCGGCGGTGCCCTGATAACGGTTATCGCCGGTGCGGCGAATGCGCCACACCCGCTGCTGCTTCTCGCCATCGTCATAGACAAAGCGCTCATGGAGCGTCAGGGTGTCGCCGACGACGTCGCCATCGATCGCCACATGGAAGCGGCGCAGCTGCTTGCCGTTGCGATCCTGCACCATCCCCCACGCCTCGGTTCGCCCCTGAAAATAGTGAAAGATGTCGAGGGCGGGCTGCTGCTGCCGGTACTCCGTGACCTCGGTGCTGCAGCCGGCGAGGATCAGCATCAGCAGCGCCAGGCCAAGGGTCAGAATGCGTTTCATGGTGTACCTCCGATCAACTGCTGACGCAGTTCGGGATAAGTGGTGCGCGGATCGAGCCAGATGGCGAGAAAGCGGGTGCTGAACGCCGCCGACTGGCGCGGGCCGAGCGGGGTAAAGGCGGTCTGCGCGGCGCTGGCGCGGTACCAGAACTGCCCCTCGCCGCCGCTGACCACGAACGCCAGCTGGCTGCCCGGCGCGACGTCCGGCCAGATCCCCTGCAGCATGCGCAGCCAGGCTTCGCTGCGCGGCTCCTGCTGCAGAATGCCCTGCGCCTGCCACTGGTCGCGGGTGGCGTCCACCAGCGCGTCGCGATCGATGTCGCGCCGGTAGGTGATGATCAGCGCCCGATCCTGCTGCGGGCCGTCATACCGGCCATTGGGCGTGCGCAGCTGCGAGTGATAGACGGTGAACGGCCCCCAGGTGAGGGTCGCCTCGCCGACGCGACGCCACGTCAGCCAGTCGGCGGCGTGGGCCGCCGGGGCGAGGGTGGTCAGCCACAGCAGTAACAGGGCGAATCTCATTTTCGCCTCCCCATCCCCAGATGGAATAACAGCATGAGCACCAGCCAGCCGCAGGCCATGGCGGCCACGGCAAGCGCCATCGGCACCAGCAGGGTCATGGCGCCGAGGCGAGCGCCGATCAGGTAGGCCACCGGGCCGCCGAGGGTCGCCACCGTGGCCAGCACCCAGCCGGGAAGCGTCGTGGCGCGGGTCAGTCGGGTCCAGACGACGGCGAACATCAGCCACAGGGCCACCATCCACAGGGGCAGCAGGCAGTCGCCGCGAAAATCGATCAGCCCCGCCAGCGCCCAGCAGGCGTCCAGGCCGCAGCCCGCCGCGGCCAACAGCAGGGCGGGCGGACGGCTGGCCGCCGGCAGCCGCAGCCAGGCGAAGAGGGCCAGCGTCAGCCAGATCAGCAGACCGCGCTCGCGCAACATCACCACCAGCGTCCAGTAAACATCGAACGCGAGGGCCATCAGCAGATGCTGCGCCGGGCGTGTCATACCCGCTCCGCGGTGAGCTGCACCACGCTGATGGTGCGGGCGTTAAATCCGGCTTCGCAGTAGCCGAAGTAGTAGAGCCACATCCGGCGGAAACGCTCATCAAAGCCGAGCTTTTCAATATCCTGCCAGGCGTGGGTAAAACGCTGCCGCCAGTGGGCCAGGGTGCGGGCGTAATCCGGGCCCATGTCGAACAGGTTGCGCACCACAAAATCGGTATGGCGGGTCATCAGCTCGCTCATTGCCGTGATGCTGGGCAAAAAGCCGCCGGGGAAGATGTAGCGCTGGATAAAATCGACGCTTTTGCTGTAGTCGCGATAGCGCTGATCCTGGATGGTGATCGCCTGCAGGGCCATTCTGCCGCCCGGGCGCAGGCGCGCCTGGCAGGTGCGGAAGAAGGCCGGGAGGTAGCGCTGGCCCACCGCCTCAATCATCTCCACCGACACCAGTTTGTCGTACTCGCCGCGCAGATCGCGGTAGTCGCAGAGCAGCACCTCGACGCGATCCTGCAGCCCGGCGCGGGCCATGCGCTCGGTAGCCCAGCGGTGCTGCTCCCGGGAAAGGGTGGTGGTGGTGACCCGGCAGCCGTAATGGCGGGCGGCGTACTCGGCCAGCGCCCCCCAGCCGGTGCCAATCTCCAGCAGATGATCGCCGGGAGTGAGCGCCAGCTGGTCGCACAGGCGCGCCATCTTGGCCCGCTGGGCCTGGGTCAGATCCTGCTGGTCATCGGTAAACAACGCGCTGGAGTAGAGCAGGTCGTCATCCAGAAAGTGGGCATAAAATTCGTTGCCGAGGTCGTAATGGGCGGCGATGTTCTCCCGCGCCTGGGCGCGGGTGTTGCGGCGGGTCCAGTGGTGCAGGCGGGCGACGGGCTTGCCCAGCAGACGAAAGCCGCGCTCCAGACGCCCCAGCACCTCGCCGTTGCGCGCGAGGATCTGCAGCAGCGCCGTCAGCTGGTGACTCTCCCAGTCGCCGTCCATCCAGGCCTCGGCCGCCGCCAGGCTGCCGCCGGTCAGCAGACGCCAGTACACCTCCGGCGTGCAGACCCGCGCCTCGGCGCGCAGCGCGGCGGCGGGGTCGCCAAAATGAAAAGTCTGCGCCCCTTCGCGCACGGTGAGCGAGCCTTCGCGGAGGCCGCTCAACAGACGAAAGAGCAGCCAGCGCGCGAGCCGCACGTTGCGCGGCACATCGGGTTCAAGCGCAAAGACGGGATCGGTCATGAGCGTTCACTCCTGCTGACAGGATGGTTGTACAGCGGCACGCGCTTCAGCCACAGCCGCAGCGCCTGCCAGTAGATGGCGAGGACGGTTTTCAGGGGCATCAGCGGCAGACGCAGCAGCAGCCCGCGCAGGTTGGCGCGGGTCAATGGCACGCGGCTCAGGGCCAGCGTGGCGTCGAACACCTTACTGGCCTGATGGTTTTCAATATGCATATGCAGCGTTTTGCCGGGCGCGTTGAAGCGCCAGTGATAGACCATGTCCATCGGGTTAAACGGCGAAACGTGAAAGGCTTTCTCCAGCGGGCGCGCCTGCTGGCCGTCCACCGCGTAGTAATGACGCTCATTCCACGGCGTGTTACGCACTTCGGCCAGCACCCAGCGCAGGGTGTCGGCCTCGTCATAGCAGTAGTAAAAGTTGACCGGATTAAAATGGAAGCCGAAGTAGCGCAGCTGGGTCAGGAGCATCACGCGTCCCGCCGGGCGGCAGCCGGTCAGGCTCTCCAGCCGGTTCAGCACCTGGGCCTTCAGCGGCGCGCCCAGCGGATAATCGGCGTCGTACCAGGCAGCGGCGGCCAGGCGGTTGCGGCGGATGCCCGCCTCAGGCAGCCTGTCCAGTTCGTCGAGGTCGAGCCAGGCCATAAACAGGCGGTAGACGAAGTGGTGCGCCTTCGGCTGCAGGCGACGGTGGCGCAGGACGCCCTGATAGAGGCAGCTGTTCATCTCAGTTGCCCTCCGCCGCGGCGATGCCCTGCACCACGTCGAGCGCGCTGCGCACCCCGTCCTCATGAAAGCCGTTGTACCAGTAGGCCCCGCAGTACCAGCTCCGCTGCTGGCCGTTAATCTCTTCGCGCCGAAGCTGGGCCGACCAGCTTTGCGGGTTAAACAGCGGATGCTCATAGACGAAGCGCTGCCAGACGTAGCGGTCATCCACCGGCGCGTCCGGGTTCAGGGTGACGCAGAACAGCGGCGCGTCCGCGGGCAGCCCCTGGAGAATATTCATGTTGTAGGTGACGCAGGCCCGGGCCCGATCCCCGTCGCTCAGGCGATAGTTCCAGCTGGCCCAGGCGCGCTGGCGCTCCGGCAGCCAGCGCGGATCGCTGTGCAGCACCACCTCGTTGCGCTGCCAGCCGATATCCCCGAGGACTTCGCGTTCGGAATCGGTGGGCGCCGCCAGCATCGCCAGGGCCTGCGCGGAGTGGCAGGCGAAGATCACCTGGTCAAAATGCGCCTCCCCGGACGCCAGCCGCAGGGTGACCCCCGTCGGGTGACGGTCCACCTGCTGTATCGGCGCGTTGAGCCGCAGATTCAGACGATCGCCGAGCCTGGCGAGCAGGGCGCGAACGTACTCCCGGGAACCGCCGGGCACCACGTACCACTGCGGGCGATCGCGAATATCCAGCAGGCCGTGGTGTTCAAAGAAGCGTAAAAACAGCGGCAGCGGGAAGCGACGCATCTCCTGCAGCGACGACGACCAGATGGCCGCCCCCATCGGCAGAATATAGTGGCGGGCGAAGAAGGGGCTGAAGCGGTGGCGGGCGAGGAAGCTCTCCAGCGTCGCCCCCGGATCCAGCGCCTCGGTCAGCGCCAGTTTCGCCAGCCGGTTAAAGCGGACGATCTCGCTCAGCAGCCCCCAGAAGGCCGGCTTCAGCAGATTGCGCCGCTGGGCGAAAAGCGAGGTCAGGCTGTGACCGTTGTACTCCAGGCCGCTGGTCGGGTTGTGAACCGAGAAGCTCATCTGCGTTTTTTGCCCGTCGATCCCCAGCTCGCTGAGCAGGCCCATAAAGCGCGGATAGGTGCGATCGTTGTAGACGATAAATCCGGTATCGATGGCCCAGGTGCCCTGCGGCGTGGCGACATCCACGGTGGCGGTGTGGCCGCCCGGCGTGGCGCCCGCTTCGAACAGCGTCACCTGATGGTGTCCGGCCAGCCGCCAGGCGCAGGTCAGCCCGGCGATGCCGCTGCCGATGATGGCGATGTTCATGAGCGCACCATCCTGCGCAACAGCAGGCGCTGGATACCCGATGGCAGGCTGGCCAGCAGCCGCAGGGCCAGGCTGAAACCGGTGGGGAAGGCAATGTGGTTTTGGCCCTTCGCCAGGCCATGGCGGATCGCCGTCACCGCCCGATCCACGCTCACCCGGCCGGGCATGGCGAAGTCGTTTTTGCGCGTCAGCGGGGTGTCGACGAAGCCCGGAGAGACCACCGTGACGGCGACCCCTTTCGGCTCCCAGTCCAGACGCAGGCTGTTGGCAAACCAGGTCAGCGCCGCCTTGGAGGCGCCATAGGCTTCCGCGCGCGGGAAGGGTAGCCAGTGCGCCATCGAGCTGACCAGCACCACCCGATCGCCTGCCTCCAGCTGCGTCTGCAGCGCCGCCAGGCAGTTCACCGGCCCGAGGAAGTTGGTGGCCATCACTCGCTCCACGAGGGCGGCATCCACCTGCCCGTGGTCGAGGTATTCGCAGGTCCCGGCGCAGAGAATGATCAGGTCGGCAAAACAGCCCGTCAGCGCCTGGCGACAGGCGTCCCTGTCTGTCATATCGAACAGGCGCCCGCTGATGTTGGGGCTGAACTGCTGGAGCGCCGACAGGCGCGAAGCATCTCGCCCGCAGGCGATAACCAGATGGCCATCCGCCGCGAAGGATTTCGCCAGACCGGCGCCGATCCCGGAGCTGGCGCCGGTGATGAGTACCGTCATCATGAGCGCACCCTCCGCTTCACGCCGCGCACCGCCCAGCCCAGTAGAGGAAGATGCTCGTAGATCATCTCCCCGGCGTCGTAGTAGTCGCGCTGGTGAAGGATCTGCTCCCCGGCGATGTCCACCATGGAGCAACCCGGCAGGGCCAGGGTTTCTCCACCGGCAATGCGCGGATGCGACCAGTGCATGGTCCAGGTCACGGCGAACCGTTGGCCGTCGCAAAGCGGCGTGTCGATGGTGAACCGGCACTGCTCCACGTTGGCCAGCAGATGGGTAAAGTAGCGCTGGATGGCGAACAGCCCCTGATGCTGACCAAAAGGATCGCTCAGCGTCGCGTCCGGATGGTACAGCGCGGCCAGCGCCGCGGGCGGCTGCGCATCCAGCCCGGCGTAGTACTCAACGAAACGACGAATCACAGACGGCGAGGTGCTCATGGATCACATCCTGGCTAGATAGGGTGGCGTTATGGCATACTTAAAACTTACACAAATAAAATTATTTGTCCAAGTTTGTAGAAAAATATATTTTATTTGTGTTAAAAATCATGTTGTTATGATTGGTGTTTTAAGGGGTGAAAATCGCGTGTGTTGCAAAAGGCAAGCGTGCGCCCGCCGCGCCACCGGGCGCTGGCGGAACAGAGAGTGGGGTAAGTTAAAACAGGGAGTTAGAGCGGAATTACCTCGAGGGAGACGACCTGCTGCTGCCAGAGTTCGACCTGCCTCTGGCGGGCGGCGGAAAGTTTGCCGCTGGTGACCAGCAGCCAGTTGCGCTGGGGGAAAATCTCCGGCGCCAGGGCGGCGGGAGGCACCGGCAGGACGTCGATGCGATGACCCTGGCCGGTACGTTTGAGCGCCTCAAGCCAGATTTCGCAGGCGTCGGTCAGGTGCCAGCCGGTGATCAGAAAGTTGTCCCCGGGCGCCTTCTTGTCGCCTTCGAGGCAAAACGAGGTATAGGCGATGATGATGCCGTCGAGAATTTCGCGCAGCGTCATGATGGCCGGCACGTTGGCGGAGACCTGGCTGCGCAGCGGACGCAGCACTTCGGTTACCAGCTCCTGGCGCGGATATTCGCGCCCGGCGTCGTAGATCAGCTGGCGCAAGGACTCGATTTTTCCCTCTTTCAGCCGCTGCAGCATGGTCTCCTGCAGCGTCAACCAGTTATTGGTGCGCCGCGCGCCGGGGCGCGACAACAGGGGCTTCACCTGGCTGACTGGTACCCCTTTTTTCACCCAGTCGAGGATCTTCAGCGCCTGCTGGACGTCGTCATCGCTGTACTGACGGTGACCACCATCGGTGCGCAGCGGCTTGAGCAGGCCATAGCGGCGCTGCCAGGCGCGAAGCGTGGTCGCATTTATCCCGCATAGTCGGGCAAATTCGCCGATGGAGTAAGGCATGGAGGCCACCTGTTAACAAAGAATATTCTCAATATACTACGAATCACGTCGGCTGGCGTGAAGTGTAGTGGCTTTGCACTACACTTTCCCCTACCGCGTAAATGAAAGGAGTTCTCATGAAGCTATGGCCTGTTGTCACTGGCGTTGCTATCGCGTTGACCCTGGTGGCCTGCAAATCGCCCACCCCGCCGAAGGGCGTTCAGCCGATTAGCGGGTTTGACGCCAGCCGTTACCTTGGAAAATGGTATGAAGTCGCCCGCCTGGAGAATCGCTTCGAGCGAGGCCTGGAGCAGGTGACCGCCACCTACGGCGCCCGCAGCGACGGGGGGATCAGCGTCGTCAATCGCGGTTATGACCCGGTCAAAAAACGCTGGAATGAGAGCGACGGAAAAGCCTACTTCACCGGCGCCCCCACCACCGCGGCGCTGAAGGTGTCGTTCTTCGGGCCATTCTACGGCGGCTATAACGTGATCCGCCTGGACGATGACTACCAGTACGCGCTGGTCAGCGGCCCCAACCGCGACTATCTGTGGATCTTGTCGCGCACCCCCACCATTCCGGCGGCGGTGAAGCAGGATTACCTGAATACCGCGCGCGAGCTGGGCTTTGACGTCGATCGCCTGGTGTGGATCCGCCAGACGCCGCGCTAGCCTCGCCCCTTAGCGGCTGAGCAGGTGGGTATAAACCACGTACAGCCCGGCCAGCGCCGCCACGTTCAGCGCCACGCTGACGAAAAACCACCGCCGGAAGGGCTGCTTTTGCGTTTTATGACGAAAGCACTGCTGGCCGAGGATGGCCCCCGGCCAGCCTCCCGCCAGGCCCAGCACCAGCAACGTGGTTTCCGGCACCCGTCGCCAGGCTTTGCGCGCCGCCAGCTTGTCGGCGCCATAGATAAGCCATGTCAGAAGGCTGCTCAGTAAAAACCACATCGCCAGCGGGTAGGGCAGCAGGGCGCTGCCCACGGCGGTGAGCAGCAGCAGGGAATAACACACCAGGTTCAGATTCATAGGGACGTTCACGCCGGCCAGAAGAATGGCGCCACTATAGCCAATTTCCCGGACCGGCGTAAACGCGGCGGGTTATTCGCTACGCTTGCTCCGATGCCGGGACAGCCACATCAGCTTATATGCCGCCGGAATGATAAATAGCGACAGCAGCGGGGCGGTGATCATCCCGCCAATCATCGGTGCGGCGATACGGCTCATGACTTCCGACCCGGCGCCGGTACCCCATAAAATCGGCAACAGGCCGGCGATAATCACCGCCACGGTCATCGCCTTCGGCCGCACGCGCAGCACCGCCCCCTGGTACAGCGCCTCGTCGAGCTTATCGACGCTGAAAGTCTGCGGATTCTTCAGCGACGGTTCCGCCTCGATGGCGTGGCGCAGGTACATCAGCATCACCACGCCAAACTCCGCCGCCACCCCGGCCAGGGCGATAAAGCCGGTCCCGGTGGCTACCGATAAATGGAACCCCATCCAGTAGAGAAACCAGATCCCGCCGACGAGGGCGAACGGCACGCTGGTGATAATCAGCAGCGCCTCGCCGACGCGGCGGAACGCCAGATACAGCAGCACGAAGATAATCATCAGCGTCATCGGCACCATCAGCTTCAGCTTCTGATTGGCGCGCTCCAGCAGCTCAAACTGCCCGGAGTAGGACACACTGATGCCCGGCTTCAGCTTCACCTCCTTGCCGATGGCCTGCTGCAGATCGTGCACTACCGACACCATGTCGCGGTCGCGGGCGTCGATGTAGATCCAACTGGTCGGGCGGGCGTTCTCGGTCTTCAGCATGGATGGTCCGGTGACCACCTTTACCTCAGCCACGTCGCCGAGGACGATCTGCTGCTTCAGCGGCGTGAGGATCGGCAGCTGGCGGAGGGTCTCCGGGCTGTCGCGATAGCTCTGCGGGTAGCGGATGTTGATCGGGTAGCGCTCGACGCCCTCTACCGTTTCGCCAACCATCGCGCCGCCGATGGCGGACGAGACGAACAGCTGCACGTCGCCGACGGTCATCCCGTAGCGGGCCGCCTTCTCACGCTGAATATCAATATTGAGGTAGCGCCCGCCGACCAGCCGCTCGGCTAATGCCGACGTGACTCCCGGCACGGTGCGCGCCACCCCTTCAATTTGTTCGGCGATGGCGTCGATATCGGCCAGATTAGTGCCGGAAACTTTAATGCCAATCGGGCTCTTGATGCCGGTGGAGAGCATGTCGATGCGGTTGCGGATCGGCGGCACCCACAGGTTCGCCAGCCCCGGCAGACGCACGGTTTTATCCAGCTCCTCGACGATCTTCTCCATGGTCATCCCCGGTCGCCACTGATCCTGCGGCTTGAGCTGAATCGTGGTCTCTACCATCTCCAGCGGCGCCGAGTCGGTGGCGGTTTCGGCCTTGCCGGTTTTGCCGAACACCCGCGCCACTTCCGGCACCGTCATGATCAGCTTATCGGTTTTCTGCAGCATATCCGCCGCCTGCGCAGCGGAGATCCCCGGCAGCGTTGACGGCATATAGAGCAGATCGCCTTCGTTAATCTGCGGCAGAAACTCGCCGCCGACCCGGTTAAGGGGCCAAATCACCGTCAGGATCGACAGGAGCGCAATCAGCAGGGTAGTCTTCGGCCAGTGCAGCACCTTCAGCAGCAGTGGGTGATAAATGCGGATTAAAAAGCGATTCAGCGGGTTGCTGTTCTCCGCTGGGATCCTGCCGCGGATCCAGAAGCCCATCAGGATCGGGATCACCACGATCGCCAGCAGCGCCGCCCCGGCCATCGACCAGGTTTTGGTGAAGGCCAGCGGGCCGAACAGTTTGCCCTCCTGGCCTTCGAGGGTGAAAATCGGGATAAACGACAGAGTAATGATCAGCAGGCTGATAAACAGCGCCGGGCCGACCTCCACCGACGCCTCGGTAATGATTTTCCAGCGGATGTCGTTGCTTAGCTTCTCTCCCGGGTGCTGATGTTCCCACTCCTCCAGCCGCTTATGGGCGTTCTCAATCATCACGATGGCGGCATCGACCATCGCTCCCACCGCAATGGCGATCCCGCCCAGCGACATGATGTTGGCGTTGAGCCCCTGGAAATGCATCATGATAAAGGCGAAGCACAGGCCGAGCGGCAGCGAGATAATCGCTACCAGCGCCGAGCGCACGTGCCACAGGAACAGGGCACAGACCAGCGCGACGACGATAAACTCTTCCAGCAGCTTATGGCTGAGGTTGTCGATGGCGCGGTCGATAAGCTGGCTGCGGTCGTAGGTGGTGACCACTTCAACCCCTTCCGGCAGGCTGCTTTGCAGCGACGCCAGCTTCGCTTTGACCGCCGAGATCACCTCGCGGGCGTTCTTGCCGGAGCGCAGGATCACCACGCCGCCGGCGACTTCGCCCTCGCCATTAAGCTCGGCGATACCGCGGCGCATCTCCGGGCCAATCTGCACCCGCGCGACGTCGCCGAGATACACCGGCACGCCGTTATCGCCGGTTTTCAGCACGATATTTTTGAAGTCGTCGAGCGTCTGCAGGTAGCCGCTGGCGCGCACCATATATTCGGCTTCCGCCAGTTCGACGGAAGAGCCGCCCGCCTCCTGGTTAGAGGCGTCCAGCGCCGATTTCACCTCGCCGAGGCTGATGCCGTACTGGGTCAGCTTCATCGGGTCGACGACAATCTGGTACTCCTTGACCACGCCGCCCACCGACGCCACTTCCGAGACGTTAGGGATGGTTTTCAGCTCATATTTTAAGAACCAGTCCTGCAGGGAGCGCAGTTCGGCGAGGTCGTGCTTGCCGCTGCGGTCGACCAGCGCGTACTCGAAGACCCAGCCGACGCCGGTGGCGTCCGGGCCCATTTCGGCGCTGACCCCGGCGGGAAGTTTGCCCTGCACCTGGTTGAGATACTCCAGCACCCGCGAGCGCGCCCAGTAAGGATCGGTGCCGTCTTCAAAAATCACGTAGACGTAGGAGTCGCCAAACTGCGAGAAGCCGCGAACCGTTTTGGCGCCGGGTACCGACAGCATGGTGGTGGTCAGCGGCCAGGTGACCTGGTTTTCGACGATCTGCGGCGCCTGCCCCGGGTAGCTGGTTTTGACGATCACCTGTACGTCGGAGAGGTCCGGCAGAGCGTCCACCGGGGTATGGACGATGGTCCAGGTCCCCCAGATGCTGAGAAACAGCGCCGCCATCATCACCAGGAAACGGTTGGCCACCGAGCGGCGGATAATCCATTCAATCATGGTTCCGTTCCTCAGTGCGCGTGGGCGGCAGGAGCCGTGACATCAGGAGCCTGCGCGCGCATGCGCTCCAGCGCGCCGGCGATATTGGCTTCCGAGTCGATCAGGAACAGGCCGCTGGCGACGACTTTCTCACCCTCCTGCAGCCCGCTGCGAATGGCCGTGACGCCAGCGGATTCATGGAATACCTGCACGCGTTTCGGCACGAAGCGGCCCTCATTATCCACGGTAATCACTCGCTGCTCGCTGCCGCTGTCGATCAGCGCTTTGGAGGGGATCAGCAGCATCGGTTCGCTTTCACTGGTCAGTTGCAGATAGGCATTCATCCCCGGCTTCAGCGCTTCATCCGGGTTGTTGACTTGCAGGCGCAGCTGCAGGGTACGGGTGGCGCTATCGACGCTGGGGAGAAGGGTCCATTTGTTGATGCTGAAGGTTTTTCCCGGCCAGGCGGGAACCTGAATGGCGAACTGCGAGGCGTCTTTAATCAGCCAGACGATGGATTCCGGCACCGCCACGCTGACCCACACCGGGTCCATGCCCTGAATTTTCGCCACCACATTATCTTTGGCGATATTCATTCCGGCACGCAGATCGAAGGCGGTAATCACGCCATCGATCGGCGCTTTGAGGGTAAAGCGGGTCTGGATTTTACGCGTGGTTTTCAGGCGGCGGATATCGTCATCCGGCATTCCGGCGAGGCGCAGGCGCTCGAGGATCCCCTCGACCTGGGTGGCGGTGCCCCCGGTCTCCTGCAACAACAGATATTCGCTCTGCGCTTCCACCCAGTCAGGGATGGTCAGCTCGAGGAGCGGCGTGCCTTGTTTCACCTTGTCGCCGACGGTCAACGGATAGACTTTATTGATAAAGCCCGCCGCCCGCGCCTGCATAATCACATACTGGTACTCGTTATAGCTAATGTTGGCCGGGAAGGTCTGAGTGTAGCGCAGCGGCCCGCGGGTGACCGCGGCGGTTTTTACGCCGAGATTCTGGGTCTGCGTCGGGTCGATACGCACCCCCGACGCACCAGCGGCGGCATGCTCCTCATCGGCGTATTTCGGCACCAGATCCATATCCATAAACGGCGATTTACCCGGTTTATCGAAGCGGGTGTTCGGGTACATCGGATCGTACCAGAACAGCACTTTACGCTGCTGCTCGGCCGCCGGAGCGGCAGAGTGGGTCGGTGCCCATCGGGCGTACAGCGCCGTGGTAAGCGCGCCGCCAATCACCATGCTGCCGAGGATCAGCGCCGTATTTTTCAGTGTCAGGGATGCCATGTGTCGTCCATTTAGTCGTTGAGGGGCTTACCGTCGCCGGGCCATTAGTGGGCGCGAATATCCTGCAGCAGCGACAGGTTGCCCTGCTGAACGAAGGTGAAGTCCACGCTGTCGCCATTCTTCACATTGTTGAGCTGCGTCTGCGGGGTGATGGTGAAGCGCATGGTCATCGGCGGCCAGTTCACCGCCGGGATGGCCTCGTGGGCGATGGTGATTTTTTTGCTATCCATATCAATAGCTTTAATGACGCCTTTGCCGCTGATGCTTTGCGCCTGCGCGGCGGCGGGCTCCTCGTGCATCGCCATGCCGGCGTGCGGGTCGGCGGCCTGGGCGGCGAACACCGTGCCAGAGAGCAGGGTGAACAGGGCGATTTTAGATAGTGAATTCATCATCAAGACTCCTTGGGTTATTCCATCCAGCCGCCGCCGAGGGCGGCGAACAGGGTGATTTCATTTGCCTGACGGGAATAGTTGAGTTCCAGCAGGGTTTGTCGGGTGGTAAAAATGTCGCGCTGGGCGCTCAGGACTTCGATGTAGCTGACCGCGCCGTGACGATAGAGCGCAGTAGCGCGCTGCAGGGTGATATTTAGTGAAGCGAGATAGCGCTCCTGGGCGGCAATTTGATCGGCCAGGCTCTGGCGCAGGGCCAGCGCGTCGGCCACCTCTTTAAAGGCGGACTGGATTTTTTGCTCATAGTTGACCACCTGCTGCTGCTGGCGGATTTCCGCCAGATCGAGGTTGGCCTGATTGCGCCCGGCGTTGAAAATCGGCAGTTCAATTTTGGGGATGAAGTTCCACATCGCGCTGCCGGCGTTAAACAGGCTGGAGAGCTCGCTGCTGCTGCCAGAGAGCGAGCTGGTCAGGGTAATCGACGGGAAGAAGGCCGCCCGCGCGGCGCCGATGTTGGCGTTGGCCGCCAACAGGCTGTGTTCGGCCTCTAAAATATCCGGCCGCTGCAACAGGATCGCTGAGGAGAGCGATGGCGGCAGGGTTACGCCTTTCAGGTCCACCGCGCTGCTGGCGTTATCGTCCCGCAGATGCTGGTAGCTGCCGAGCAGCAGCTGCAGGGCGTTATTGGCCTGCGCCAGCTGGCCCTGACGTTTGGCGATATCGGCACGGGTGCTCTCGATCATCCCGCGCGCCTGCTCCAGCGCCAGCACGGTGGTGCTTCCGGTCAGCAGCTGTTTTTCAACGAAGGCGTAAGACTGCTGATAGTTCTGTAAGGTGTCGTTGGCCACCTGCAACTGCGCTGCCGCCAGCCGCTGGTTGAAGTAGCTTTGTGAAACGTTAGCAATCAACAGGATATGTACCGCACGCCGGGCCTCTTCGCTGGCGAAGAAGTTCTGCCGGTCGGCCTCGCTGAGGTTTTTCAACCGGCCAAAGAAGTCGAGGTCATAGCTGAGATTCAGGCCGGCGGCATAATCGCTGCTGGTGGTGGTGTCGCCTTTAAGCTTGCCGCCATAGGTGGTGCTGCCGTCACCGTTCAATTGCGGGTAGCGGTCGGCGTCGGTAACCCGATATTGCGCGCGAGCCTCCTGCACTTTCAGCGTCGCCATCCGTAAATCGCGGTTGTTGGCCAGCGCGGTACTAATCAGGCTCTTCACCTGCGGGTCGACGAAAAAGGTGCGCCAGCCGGTCTCCTGATAGCCCGCTGTCGCGGTAACCAGCTTGTTCTGGCTGAGTGAGAACTGCTGCGGCACCGGCGCGGCGGGGCGCTGATAGTCCGGAGCAAGTGACAGACAGCCGGTTAAGGCGAATATCACGCTGAGGGTAAGAAGCTTTATTGGGCGCATGGCGGCAGACGGTTTCGACGATTTATCCATGGCGGCTACTTTACGTAGCGGGCTCTGTTCAGGGCGTGACAGGAAAATGACAAAGCTGTCATTTTCCTGATATTTCATTGCTATCCGGAGGCGCTCCTCTAAAATTGAATACCCGCACGAAGCGCGCGTGAAGGAGCCTGCCGTGAAGATTTTGATTGTCGAAGATGAGAAGAAAACCGGGGAGTACCTGACCAAAGGGCTCACCGAGGCCGGCTTCGTCGTCGACCTGGCCGATAACGGCCTTAACGGCTATCACCTGGCAATGACCAGCGATTACGATCTGCTGATCCTCGACATCATGCTGCCGGATGTGAACGGCTGGGATATCGTCCGCATGCTGCGCGCCGCCAATAAAGGTATGCCGATCCTGCTGCTTACCGCGTTGGGCACCATTGAGCATCGGGTGAAGGGCCTGGAGCTGGGCGCCGACGACTATCTGGTGAAGCCATTTGCTTTTGCGGAGCTGCTGGCGCGAGTGCGGACCCTGCTGCGCCGCGGGGCGGCGGTCATCGTCGAAAGCCACTTTCAGGCGGCGGATCTCAGCGTTGATTTGGTCAGCCGCAAGGTTACGCGCGGCGCGACGCGTATCACCCTGACCAGTAAGGAATTCACTCTGCTGGAGTTCTTCCTGCGCCATCAGGGCGAGGTGCTGCCGCGTTCGCTGATTGCCTCGCAGGTCTGGGATATGAATTTCGACAGCGACACTAACGCCATTGACGTGGCGGTGAAGCGGCTGCGCGCCAAAATTGATAACGACTTCGAGCCGAAGCTTATCCAGACCGTGCGCGGCGTCGGCTATATGCTTGAGGTGCCGGATGGCCGCTAAGCGCCCCTTTTCCCTGGCAACCCGGCTGACCTTCTTTATTAGCCTCGCCACCATCATTGCCTTCTTTGCTTTCACCTGGATCATGATCCATTCGGTGAAGGCCCACTTTGAAGAGCGCGACGTGCACGATCTCAGGCAGCTCAGCACCACCCTGGAGACGGTGCTCAACCACGCCGACTACCCGCAGGCGCGGCGACTGGAGATCGTGAGGAATATCATTGCGGGTTACGCCAACGTCTTTATCTGTCTGGACGACGGCCAGGGCAATATTTTGTTTCAGTCGCCAGACGGGCCGGATCTCAGCCATATGCTGAGTACGCCGGGGCTGGCGATGCAGCTGCGCGACGGGAATGTGATTTCATGGACTGACCCGCAGCCGCGGAAGATGGTTCATGATAATCATCCAATGGAGACCCGCGCCTGGCGGCTGATCATGCTGCCGCTGGGCAAGCAGGCGGACGGCAAACCGGCGTACCACCTGCTGATGGCCTTATCCATCGATTTTCACCTGCACTATATTAACGAGCTGAAAGCGAAGCTGATTTCCGCGGCGACGATAATCAGTTTGCTGATCATCGCCATCGTGCTGTTTGTGGTCTATCAGGGGCATAAGCCCATCCGCCAGATCAGTCGCCAGATCCAGAATATTACCTCGCGGGATCTCGACGTGCGCCTTGACCCGCAGGCCGTGCCTATCGAGCTGGAACGGCTGGCGCTGTCGTTTAACCATATGCTGGAGCGCATAGAGGATGTCTTTACCCGCCAGTCCAACTTCTCCGCCGATATCGCCCATGAAATCCGCACGCCGATTACTAACCTGGTGACGCAAACTGAAATCGCCTTAAGCCAGAGCCGCAGCCAGCAGGAGCTGGAAGAGGTGTTGTATTCCAATCTCGAAGAGTTCTCGCGGATGTCGCGGATGGTCAGCGATATGCTGTTCCTCGCCCAGGCGGATAATAACCAGCTGATCCCTGAGCAACAGGCGCTGGATCTGGCCGAGGAAGTGCATAAGGTGTTTGAGTTCTTTGAAGCGTGGGCGGAAGAGAAGGCGGTGGCGCTGCGCTTTGTCGGCAGCCACTGCCGGGTGATGGGCGATCCGCTGATGCTGCGGCGGGCGATCAGCAACCTGCTGTCGAACGCGATCCGCTACACGCCGGCCGGCCAGGCGGTGACCATCCAGTTGAGCGAAAGCGCCGAGACGATCCGTCTGGTGGTGGAGAATCCCGGTACGCCGATTGCCGCCGAGCATCTGCCGCGGCTGTTTGACCGTTTCTATCGCGTCGACCCCTCGCGTCAGCGCAAAGGCGAGGGCAGCGGTATCGGCCTGGCGATTGTGAAATCCATCGTCAGCGCCCACCACGGCAGCGTAGCGGTGCAGTCCGATCTGCGCTCTACGCGTTTTATTATCGTGCTGCCGAAATAGACGCAATAACGGCTGAAAGTCAGCGGGCAGCGCCAGGCGGCCGCCCGCAGTATTGCCGCTCTCTTACTCTTCGAAGTACCAGTAGCCCTGATTAATCAGCCGCGTCAGTTCGCTCACGAACGCCGGATTCTGCAGGCCGCTGCCGAGCTCCTCCTGACCTAATGAGGTATAGCGGCACAGCGCATCCAGCGCTTCGGCATCGGTGGTGTCCAGCTGTTCGCTATGCACGAAGAAGCTGTCGCCGATATGCAGAACGCGCAGGCCGCTCAGACGAGAAAGCTTTTCGCCGCCCAGCAGCGCATCGACCACTTCCTCTTCTTCATACGGTGGTTCCGCCGGCGCAATATCCAGCTCGTGACGCGGGGTGGTCACGAAACTGCCGAACCACTGCTTGAAGTCTTCCGGCTGGCGAATCATGTCGATCATCATGGTGCGCAGACGTTCGAGTTCATACTCCTCAACCCGGCCCGGATGCTCGCGGCAGGTGAGGTCCGGATCGCTGTAGTGCTCGCCGCCAAGATCGTTCTCCAGCACATAGTCGGCGAAGCTGCTGATCAGGT
Source organism: Klebsiella sp. P1CD1 (assembly GCF_003790505.1). Taxonomy (NCBI): domain Bacteria; kingdom Pseudomonadati; phylum Pseudomonadota; class Gammaproteobacteria; order Enterobacterales; family Enterobacteriaceae; genus Klebsiella; species Klebsiella sp. P1CD1. The sequence goes on along the minus strand of NZ_CP033631.1, from coordinate 5,033,917 downwards.
CGCGACCGTTTGGCCCGCGGAAGCCGACGGAGTAGTTCAGTGCGGTTTCGTGGGTCACGCCATCGTGCGGGAATCCTGGTGGAATATAGAGGATATCGCCCGGCTGCAGATCTTCATCAATGATCGGCGGGAACGGATCGACGTGCAGCAGTGCCGGATGCGGGCAGAACTGACGCATCGGCAGCTTATCGCCCACGCGCCAGCGGCGGCTGCCCATGCCCTGAATAATAAAGACGTCATACTGATCGATATGCGGGCCGACGCCGCCGCCGGGGACGGAGAAGGAGATCATCAGGTCGTCCAGACGCCAGTCCGGCAGTACGCGGAACGGGCGCACCAGCTCGGCGGCGGGCATATGCCAGTGGTTTACCGCCTGGGCCAGCAGCGACCAGCCGGTTTCGCCCAGCCCGTCGAAATGTTCAAAAGGACCATTGCTGGCCTGCCATTTGCCGTTGGTCAGGCTGACCAGCCGGCTGTCGACTTCCGGTTCCATGGCTAATCCGGCCAGCTCGTCCGGAGTAATCGGGTCGACGAAGTCCGGAAACGCGTTTTTTAATACCACCGGCTGTTTTTGCCAGTACTTCTCTAAAAACTCGGGCCAGTTAATGTTGAGTTGATAAGCCATCGATTATTACCAGTAAGAAGAAACGGGCCTGATTATAGAAACGGGGGCCAGGTGGGCGCTTTGTCGTGGGTCAAGAGTGGTGCTTAATTCACCATCGGCGCGATAATGGCGTTGGGTAAGAGAGAAAAATCACATTTTTGCCAAAAACCGATCTTAGCGTAAATGGCGCTGCAGGCCGCATGAACACTGGGATGGCGCCTTGAATGGTAAGAAGATGAATAAGCGAAAAGTTCAAATAATGAGCGGTCGATAAGATTTTTCTATTTTAACGCTTGCTACTTCCGGCGAACTCCCTATAATGCGCTCCCACTGACACGGCAGATGTGAATCACTTCACACAAACAGCCGGTTCGGTTGAAGAGAAAAATCCTGAAATTCAGGGTTGACTCTGAAAGAGGAAAGCGTAATATACGCCACCTCGCGACAGAGCGCTAAAGCGCGTCGCAACTGCTCTTTAACAATTTATCAGACAATCTGTGTGGGCACTCAAAGTGACATGGATTCTTAACGTCCTCGGACGAAAAATGAATACCAAGTCTCTGAGTGAACATACGTAATTCATTACGAAGTTTAATTCACGAGCATCAAACTTAAATTGAAGAGTTTGATCATGGCTCAGATTGAACGCTGGCGGCAGGCCTAACACATGCAAGTCGAGCGGTAGCACAGAGAGCTTGCTCTCGGGTGACGAGCGGCGGACGGGTGAGTAATGTCTGGGAAACTGCCTGATGGAGGGGGATAACTACTGGAAACGGTAGCTAATACCGCATAACGTCGCAAGACCAAAGTGGGGGACCTTCGGGCCTCATGCCATCAGATGTGCCCAGATGGGATTAGCTGGTAGGTGGGGTAACGGCTCACCTAGGCGACGATCCCTAGCTGGTCTGAGAGGATGACCAGCCACACTGGAACTGAGACACGGTCCAGACTCCTACGGGAGGCAGCAGTGGGGAATATTGCACAATGGGCGCAAGCCTGATGCAGCCATGCCGCGTGTGTGAAGAAGGCCTTCGGGTTGTAAAGCACTTTCAGCGGGGAGGAAGGCGGTGAGGTTAATAACCTCACCGATTGACGTTACCCGCAGAAGAAGCACCGGCTAACTCCGTGCCAGCAGCCGCGGTAATACGGAGGGTGCAAGCGTTAATCGGAATTACTGGGCGTAAAGCGCACGCAGGCGGTCTGTCAAGTCGGATGTGAAATCCCCGGGCTCAACCTGGGAACTGCATTCGAAACTGGCAGGCTAGAGTCTTGTAGAGGGGGGTAGAATTCCAGGTGTAGCGGTGAAATGCGTAGAGATCTGGAGGAATACCGGTGGCGAAGGCGGCCCCCTGGACAAAGACTGACGCTCAGGTGCGAAAGCGTGGGGAGCAAACAGGATTAGATACCCTGGTAGTCCACGCTGTAAACGATGTCGATTTGGAGGTTGTGCCCTTGAGGCGTGGCTTCCGGAGCTAACGCGTTAAATCGACCGCCTGGGGAGTACGGCCGCAAGGTTAAAACTCAAATGAATTGACGGGGGCCCGCACAAGCGGTGGAGCATGTGGTTTAATTCGATGCAACGCGAAGAACCTTACCTGGTCTTGACATCCACAGAACTTTCCAGAGATGGATTGGTGCCTTCGGGAACTGTGAGACAGGTGCTGCATGGCTGTCGTCAGCTCGTGTTGTGAAATGTTGGGTTAAGTCCCGCAACGAGCGCAACCCTTATCCTTTGTTGCCAGCGGTTAGGCCGGGAACTCAAAGGAGACTGCCAGTGATAAACTGGAGGAAGGTGGGGATGACGTCAAGTCATCATGGCCCTTACGACCAGGGCTACACACGTGCTACAATGGCATATACAAAGAGAAGCGACCTCGCGAGAGCAAGCGGACCTCATAAAGTATGTCGTAGTCCGGATTGGAGTCTGCAACTCGACTCCATGAAGTCGGAATCGCTAGTAATCGTAGATCAGAATGCTACGGTGAATACGTTCCCGGGCCTTGTACACACCGCCCGTCACACCATGGGAGTGGGTTGCAAAAGAAGTAGGTAGCTTAACCTTCGGGAGGGCGCTTACCACTTTGTGATTCATGACTGGGGTGAAGTCGTAACAAGGTAACCGTAGGGGAACCTGCGGTTGGATCACCTCCTTACCTTAAAGAACCTGCCTTTGTAGTGCTCACACAGATTGTCTGATGAAAGTAAAGAAGCAAGGCGTCTTGCGATTGAGACTTCAGTGTCCCCTTCGTCTAGAGGCCCAGGACACCGCCCTTTCACGGCGGTAACAGGGGTTCGAATCCCCTAGGGGACGCCACTTGCTGGTTCGTGAGTGAAAGACGCGTGCCGATGTATCTCAAAACTCATCTTCGGGTGATGTTTGAGATATTTGCTCTTTAAAAATCTGGATCAAGCTGAAAATTGAAACGACACATATTTAATGGTGTGTTCGAGTCTCTCAAATTTTCGCAATCTGAAGATGACAAGACATCTTCGGGTTGTGAGGTTAAGCGACTAAGCGTACACGGTGGATGCCCTGGCAGTCAGAGGCGATGAAGGACGTGCTAATCTGCGAAAAGCGTCGGTAAGGTGATATGAACCGTTATAACCGGCGATGTCCGAATGGGGAAACCCAGTGTGATTCGTCACACTATCGTTAACTGAATACATAGGTTAACGAGGCGAACCGGGGGAACTGAAACATCTAAGTACCCCGAGGAAAAGAAATCAACCGAGATTCCCCCAGTAGCGGCGAGCGAACGGGGAGCAGCCCAGAGTCTGAATCAGCTTGTGTGTTAGTGGAACGGTCTGGAAAGTCCGACGGTACAGGGTGATAGTCCCGTACACCAAAATGCACAGGTTGTGAACTCGAAGAGTAGGGCGGGACACGTGGTATCCTGTCTGAATATGGGGGGACCATCCTCCAAGGCTAAATACTCCTGACTGACCGATAGTGAACCAGTACCGTGAGGGAAAGGCGAAAAGAACCCCGGCGAGGGGAGTGAAAAAGAACCTGAAACCGTGTACGTACAAGCAGTGGGAGCACCTTCGGGTGTGACTGCGTACCTTTTGTATAATGGGTCAGCGACTTATATTCTGTAGCAAGGTTAACCGTATAGGGGAGCCGCAGGGAAACCGAGTCTTAACTGGGCGTTAAGTTGCAGGGTATAGACCCGAAACCCGGTGATCTAGCCATGGGCAGGTTGAAGGTTGGGTAACACTAACTGGAGGACCGAACCGACTAATGTTGAAAAATTAGCGGATGACTTGTGGCTGGGGGTGAAAGGCCAATCAAACCGGGAGATAGCTGGTTCTCCCCGAAAGCTATTTAGGTAGCGCCTCGTGAACTCATCTTCGGGGGTAGAGCACTGTTTCGGCTAGGGGGTCATCCCGACTTACCAACCCGATGCAAACTACGAATACCGAAGAATGTTATCACGGGAGACACACGGCGGGTGCTAACGTCCGTCGTGAAGAGGGAAACAACCCAGACCGCCAGCTAAGGTCCCAAAGTCATGGTTAAGTGGGAAACGATGTGGGAAGGCACAGACAGCCAGGATGTTGGCTTAGAAGCAGCCATCATTTAAAGAAAGCGTAATAGCTCACTGGTCGAGTCGGCCTGCGCGGAAGATGTAACGGGGCTAAACCATGCACCGAAGCTGCGGCAGCGACACTATGTGTTGTTGGGTAGGGGAGCGTTCTGTAAGCCTGCGAAGGTGGCCTGTGAGGGTTGCTGGAGGTATCAGAAGTGCGAATGCTGACATAAGTAACGATAAAGCGGGTGAAAAGCCCGCTCGCCGGAAGACCAAGGGTTCCTGTCCAACGTTAATCGGGGCAGGGTGAGTCGACCCCTAAGGCGAGGCCGAAAGGCGTAGTCGATGGGAAACAGGTTAATATTCCTGTACTTGGTGTTACTGCGAAGGGGGGACGGAGAAGGCTATGTTAGCCGGGCGACGGTTGTCCCGGTTTAAGCATGTAGGCGGAGGTTCCAGGTAAATCCGGTACCTTTTAACGCTGAGGTGTGATGACGAGGCACTACGGTGCTGAAGTAACAAATGCCCTGCTTCCAGGAAAAGCCTCTAAGCATCAGGTAACATTAAATCGTACCCCAAACCGACACAGGTGGTCAGGTAGAGAATACCAAGGCGCTTGAGAGAACTCGGGTGAAGGAACTAGGCAAAATGGTGCCGTAACTTCGGGAGAAGGCACGCTGGTGTGTAGGTGAAGTCCCTGCGGACGGAGCTGAGACCAGTCGAAGATACCAGCTGGCTGCAACTGTTTATTAAAAACACAGCACTGTGCAAACACGAAAGTGGACGTATACGGTGTGACGCCTGCCCGGTGCCGGAAGGTTAATTGATGGGGTTATCCGTAAGGAGAAGCTCTTGATCGAAGCCCCGGTAAACGGCGGCCGTAACTATAACGGTCCTAAGGTAGCGAAATTCCTTGTCGGGTAAGTTCCGACCTGCACGAATGGCGTAATGATGGCCAGGCTGTCTCCACCCGAGACTCAGTGAAATTGAACTCGCTGTGAAGATGCAGTGTACCCGCGGCAAGACGGAAAGACCCCGTGAACCTTTACTATAGCTTGACACTGAACATTGAGCCTTGATGTGTAGGATAGGTGGGAGGCTTTGAAGCGTGGACGCCAGTCTGCGTGGAGCCAACCTTGAAATACCACCCTTTAATGTTTGATGTTCTAACGTAGGCCCCTGACCGGGGTTGCGGACAGTGTCTGGTGGGTAGTTTGACTGGGGCGGTCTCCTCCCAAAGAGTAACGGAGGAGCACGAAGGTTAGCTAATCCTGGTCGGACATCAGGAGGTTAGTGCAATGGCATAAGCTAGCTTGACTGCGAGCGTGACGGCGCGAGCAGGTGCGAAAGCAGGTCATAGTGATCCGGTGGTTCTGAATGGAAGGGCCATCGCTCAACGGATAAAAGGTACTCCGGGGATAACAGGCTGATACCGCCCAAGAGTTCATATCGACGGCGGTGTTTGGCACCTCGATGTCGGCTCATCACATCCTGGGGCTGAAGTAGGTCCCAAGGGTATGGCTGTTCGCCATTTAAAGTGGTACGCGAGCTGGGTTTAGAACGTCGTGAGACAGTTCGGTCCCTATCTGCCGTGGGCGCTGGAGAATTGAGGGGGGCTGCTCCTAGTACGAGAGGACCGGAGTGGACGCATCACTGGTGTTCGGGTTGTCATGCCAATGGCACTGCCCGGTAGCTAAATGCGGAAGAGATAAGTGCTGAAAGCATCTAAGCACGAAACTTGCCCCGAGATGAGTTCTCCCTGAGACTTTAAGTCTCCTGAAGGAACGTTGAAGACGACGACGTTGATAGGCCGGGTGTGTAAGCGCAGCGATGCGTTGAGCTAACCGGTACTAATGAACCGTGAGGCTTAACCTTACAACGCCGAAGCTGTTTTGGCGATTTGAGAGAAGATTTTCAGCTCTGATTCAGAGTCCGAAGGATTTTGCGCTGAGACAAGGCGGCAAACGAGGCGATGGAAGGAGCATACATAAGTATGTGACTGACACTCGCGAGAGCAGCCAACGCAGTATGAGCGCAAAAGACACAGGACGAGCACAAAGAATTTGCCTGGCGGCGATAGCGCGGTGGTCCCACCTGACCCCATGCCGAACTCAGAAGTGAAACGCCGTAGCGCCGATGGTAGTGTGGGGTCTCCCCATGTGAGAGTAGGGAACTGCCAGGCATCAAACAAAGCAGAAAGCTCAGTCGAAAGACTGAGCTTTTTGTTTTTGCGTTTTAACAAGAACCCCGTCCCGAAAGGTGCGGGGTTTTTTGCTGTGTGGGGTATATCTCCCCGGTGGCGCTGCGCTTACCGGGGCTACGGATTCGCACCCGCCCTGCACGACCTGTAGCCCGGACAAGGTGCGCTGCACCGCCTCCGGGGAAACATCCGGCCCGACCGCCGGGTTCGTTAACATCAGTAATACCTATCACATTAATAGGTTACCCTGTAATTGTCCTTATTAATTATATGGATTATCTTCCCTGCGTGATGAATCAACGCATCATCTCTCCCAAGGGAGAAAAATAGAAAGCAACTCGCTTATTTCTCATCCTGTTAACTGGTTATAAAGTCAATGAAAAAACCGCTAATTGGGATTCTGGCTTTCGCTTATGGACTAAGCTTACCTCTGTTTGCTGCTGATACCGCCACATTAACGCTCTCCGGGCGGGTGGTTTCAGAAACCTGCAGTACCGATATCGTCAATAAACAACCTCAGCAGCGTTGCGGAAAGAATACCTATCTTATTGCTTCGCAAAATAGCGTGACGAATGCTCGCGGCGTGATCACGCGGACGGTGAATTTACCGGATGATGCAAGTCGGAAAATAATTATTAGTAGTTACGATTAATATGATCTCTCTATTTCAGCGCCATTTTATTGTGCCTCGGTAAAATAATGGCGCTGCCTCTTCCTCCCGCAAAATAACGCACTTACGATTCAGAAAAAATATTTCCGTGACTGAATACTTCGCTCCCGGATGTATTGTGCCAAACAGTATGCTTCTTCCCTGTTTTTGTCTTAATGAGCTACATCATTAACACTTTGTTAACTTGATCTGGTTTATATGGCGGAAAATTTGTTATACAAAGGGGGATGATTGCCTGTATGGATGCTGCCCGAAATACCTTGCGAGACATATGCAGGTTATCGGCTGGCAATATGAGAATAGAAATGAAAATCCTGCTTAACTGGTCGCCACTGCGCCAGCTCTTCACTTACATTCAGGAGCGCTTTACCTTTCTGGTGCTGCTCTGCTGGCCAGCGATTATCTGGCTGTTCTGCCGGGTCGGCGTATGGCTTATGGATAACGTTTATGAACTGCTGGGGAAATCACCCGCCCAGTCCTTCACCGTCTACCTGCAGCCGTTTATGACCCCCGGCACGCTGCTGCGCATCTCCATCAGCTGGATTGTCTTATTGTTTATCCTGTTTAGTATGGCGATGGCCTTCACCTGGGGTTTACGTCGCTTTATGAACCGCCACAAATAAATCCCTGGGCCGCCGTCAGTCGACGGCCCTTCTTAAGCCCTTACGCCATCTCGCCAATAGTCTTACGAAAACGCAGCAACGCGATAGTAAAGAATACCCCGCCGATAGCCAGCAAGGTTAAGAACTGCGGCCAGACGATGGCGAAGCTGGCGCCGCGGTACAGTATCGCTTGCGCCAGACTGACGAAGTGGGTGGTCGGCATGGTCAACATAATATCCTGTACCAGCTGCGGCATACTTTCCCGCGGCGTGGATCCGCCGGAGAGCATCTGCAGCGGCAGCAGCACCAGAATCATCAATAGCCCCAGCTGCGGCATCGATCGGGCGAGGGTGCCCATAAAAATGCCGATTGAGGTCGTGGCGAACAGGCTGAGCGCCACCCCCAGCATAAACAGGGGAATCGACCCTTCAATGGGCACCTGCAAAATCCCCTGCACCATCAGTATCAGCGACAACCCGGAGACCACCAGCACCACCAGGCCCATCGACCAGATCTTGGCCATCATGATTTCAAACGGCGTTACTGGCATCACCAACAAGTGCTCTATGGTGCCATGTTCCCGCTCGCGGATCAGCGCCGAACCGGTGAGGACGATCGCCAGCATGGTGATGTTGTTGATGATCGCCATCACCGCGCCAAAGCGCTCCTGCTCAAGGTTAGGGTTAAAACGCATCCTTACCGCCAGCTCTACCGGCAGTACGCTGTTATCCCGATAGCGGGCGACAAAACTGTTGACTTCGCCACTGATAATATTCTGGATATAGCCGTTGCCGGTAAAGGCCTGGCTCATGCGCGTGGCGTCGACATTGACCTGGACTTCCGGCTGCCGACCGGCCAGCACATCGCGCTGGAAGTTAGGCGGGATGTTGATGGCGAAAGTGTAGCGCCCGGCATCCAGCCCGGCGTCCATCTCATCAGCGGTGATCAGCTCCGGCTCAAGAAACCAGGGACGGTAGAAAGCGTTAATGATGCGTGAAGAGAGCTGGGATTTATCCATATCAGCAACCGCGATCGGCGCCAGGTGCAGCGAACCGGGCATCACCGTGGCCGAGGAGTACACCGACACGGTAAAAGCAAACACGATCAGCGCCAGCATCGCTTTATCGCCGAGCAGGCTGCGCAGCTCTTTGACGCCAAGATTATAAATATTGCGTAATCCGCGCATCATCCCTCCTGTTTCTTCAGCAGCAGCACGCTCAGCCCGAGCACCAGCGGCACCGCAAGCAATAGCGGAATGAACGAGCCCCACAAATCGCTGAGATTCAGCGCCTTGGAGAAGGTGCCGCGAGCGATAGTCAGGAAGTGGCTGGTCGGATAAATTTGCCCGATCCAGCGCCCGGGCCCTTCCAGCGACGCCACCGGATCGATCATCCCGGAGAACTGGGTTGCCGGGATCAGCGTAATGATCGCGGTACCGAAGATGGCGGCGATTTGGCTCTTCATAAAGGTTGAGATCAGCAGCCCCAGACCGGTGGCGATGGTGACATACAGCAGCGCCGCCAGGGTCAGCGTCAGGAAGCTGCCCTTATGCGCGACGCCAAAGACAAAGACCGACAGCGCGCACAGCAGGAAGAAGTTAAACATCCCCAGTACGATGTAAGGCAGCTGCTTGCCGAGCAGGAATTCGCTGCGGGTGGTTGGCGTCACGTACAAGTTGATAATCGATCCGAGCTCTTTCTCACGGACTACGCTCAGGGCGCTGAGCATCGCCGGGATCATCATCAGCAGCAGCGGGATCACCGCCGGGACGATGGCCGGCAGGCTCTTCACGTCCGGATTATAGCGATAGCGGGTCTCGATGGAGATGAGCGAGGTATCGCGCTGTGGGCTGCTCTGCCGGCCAGCCATCTCCTGCAGCCAGGCGAGATGCATCGCCTGCACGTACCCGCGCACGGTTTCCGCGCGGTTGGGCATCGCGCCGTCCACCCAGACGCCGATTTGCACCGGTGTGCCGCGGGCGATATCGCGACCAAAGTTCGGCGGGATCTCTATTGCCACCGCCAGTTCGCCGTCACGCATCCGGCGGTCCAGTTCGTCATAGCTGTGCAGTGGCGCCTGCTCGATAAAGTAGCGTGAACCGGCTATGTTCTGCGACCAGCCCTGGCTGCTGAGGGTTTGGTCGCGGTCGAGTACGGCAAAGCGCAGATCCTCAACGTCCATGCTGATCCCATAACCCATGATAAACATCAGGATCACCGTCCCCAGCAGCGCCAGCGTCGATCGCACCGGATCGCGGCGCAGCTCCAGCGCCTCGCGGCGGCTGTAGCTAAACAGGCGGCGTAGACTGAAGGCCTGCCGTGGGGCCGTGTGTTCCGAATGCGATGCGACAGCAGACGTGGGGTCCTCTGGTACTAGAGAGGACGGTTGGGCCTCTTTAAGCCAGGCGATAAACGCCGCTTCGAGGCTGGCGCAGCCGCGCTGCTCAACCAGCGCCTGCGGCGTATCGCTGGCCAGCACCTTGCCAGCGTGCATCAGGGAGATGCGATCGCAGCGTTCCGCCTCATTCATAAAGTGGGTGGAGATAAATATAGTAACGCGATCCTGGCGCGCCAGGTCTACCATCAGCTGCCAGAACATATCGCGCGCCACCGGGTCGACGCCGGAGGTCGGCTCATCGAGGATCAGCATCTCCGGGCGGTGGATGACCGCCACCGCTAACGACAGGCGCTGACGGATCCCCAGCGGCAGATCGGCGGGAAGCGCGTCTTTAACCTCGGTCAGCATAAAGCGCTCGCTCATCTCAGCGACCCGGTGGGCTATTTCGTCGTCCGGGATATGAAACAGGCGGGCGTGCAGCTCGAGGTTTTGCCGAACGCTCAGTTCGCTATAGAGCGAAAAGGCCTGTGACATATAGCCCACCCGCTGGCGGGTGGCGATATCCTTCGGGTCGACCGGCTGGCCGAACAGCCAGGCTTCACCTTCGCTGGCGGGCAGCAGGCCGGTGAGCATCTTCATGGTGGTGGATTTGCCGCAGCCGTTAGATCCAAGGAAGCCAAAGATTTCGCCGCGGGCGATGCGAAAGTTAACGTGGTCGACGGCAACAAAGTTGCCGAAGCGCATGGTCAGGCCGCGCGCTTCGATGGCGATCTCTTCCTCGCGGCTGTCGCGCGGCGGGATAACTACCGTCTTATGCGCTTGACGTTGTGCTTCAGGTAGCAGGGCGATAAACGCCTGCTCCAGGGTCTGGCTGCCGGTCTGGGCTTTGAGCTCCGCGGCGCTGCCGGTCGCCAGCACCTCGCCGGCATTCATCGCCACCAGCCAGTCAAAGCGCTCGGCCTCTTCCATGTAGGCGGTAGCGACCAGCACGCTCATCTCCGGCTGGCGCTGGCGAATACTGTCGATAAGCTCCCAGAACTGCGCCCGGGAAAGCGGGTCGACGCCGGTGGTCGGTTCATCAAGGATCAGCAACTGCGGGTCGTGGATCAGCGCGCAGCACAGGCCGAGCTTTTGCTTCATCCCACCGGAGAGTTTACCGGCGGGGCGATCGCGAAACGGCGCCAGCCCGGTGCTCTGCAGCAGCTCGTTGATTCGCAGTTCGCGCTCGGCTTTATCGTGGCCGAACAGGCGGGCGAAGAAGTCGACGTTTTCATACACCGAGAGGGTGTGATAGAGGTTTTTCCCCAGCCCCTGTGGCATCCACGCGATTTTCGGGCACACGTCGCGGCGGTGATGCACATCACGCATATCGCCGCCAAGCACCATCACGTTACCCTGTTCAATGGCCCGCGCCCCGGCGATCAGCGAGAGCAGGCTCGATTTGCCGACGCCGTCCGGGCCAATCAGACCAACCATACGCCGTGCCGGGATCGCCAGGCTGATATCCCGCAGCGCGATGGTGGCGCCATACTGCTGGCCAACGTTTTCCAGCAGGGCGACGGGGGGCGAGGTATCCTGCGGCGTCAGTTTCATTGCGGCAACCTCACCGTTAGCGCCTCAGGCCAGGGTTGTTGTTTATCCACCCGCACGTAAGCCATGCCGGGCAGGCCGGTTTTGACATATTCCAGATGCTGCGCCAGCAGCTCCGGCGGGATGCGTGCTTTGACGCGGAACATCAGCTTAAGGCGCTCGTCGCCGGTTTCTACCGTTTTCGGCGTGAACTGGGCGACGCTGGCGACAAAGCTGATGTTGGCCGGGATCACCAGATCCGGCGCGGCATCAAGGATCAAGCGCGCTTCGCTGCCGAGCGCCAGCAGGCCAGCCTGTTCGGTTGGCAGAAAGAAGGTCATATAGACATCGGCGAGATCGACCATATTCAGCACCCGGCCACCGGCGGCCAGGACTTCGCCTGGCTCAGCGACGCGATACTGAATGCGGCCATCACGGGGTGCTTTCAGCTCGCTATCGTCAATATCGGCAAGGATCCGCCGTTCGGTCGCCTGGGCGGCTTCGACGCGGGTTTGCGCCTGAATAATGCTGGTGCGGGCAGCTTCGATGGCGGCGCGGGCGGCAGAGACCTGGGCTTTTGCCGATTCCAGCGCCGCGCGGGCGCTCTCTGCTGCCGCGCGGTCGTCATCCAGCTGCTGGGCGGAGACGGCGCCGCGCTGCGACAGGGCATTCGAGCGGACATGGCGTTTCGCCGAGGAATCCAGCTCCGCCTGGCGCTGCTTCACCACTGCTTCGCTGGCGCGCATTTCACTCTGCCGCTGATCGAGCAAGGCTCTGGCGGCGAGCACCGCGCTTTCCGCCTCCTTGATTTGTGCGGCGGCTTCAAGACGCTGCTCGTTCAGTACGCGGGTATCCATCCTCGCGAGGACTTCTCCCTGACGCACAAACTGGCCCTCTTTGACCAAAATCGTGTCGATACGCCCGGCGATTTTACTGGCAATATCGACTTCGGTGGCTTCGATTCGGCCGTTGCTACTGGCAAAACCGTCCGGGAGACCTGGCGGGCGCAGCAGCCACCATGCGGCGGCGGCGAGCACCACCAGTAAGCCGACAAGATACCCTGCCCAACGTTTCTTTATTTTGTCCATACGCGACTCGCTTGATTCCCTTTGCTGAGTGGTGCGCGTGTTTCCTCCGCCGAGCGGAGCGTCCTCCTTGCGAGGGACGAAAAGGTGGGGATAAAGGCCGCTGACGCCGCGCTCTGCCGCGTCGATGCGCAGCCGATCGCTGTGCTACTTATGTGGTCATCATCAGCGATCCTGGCCTTAATGAAACACGCATAGTGAGAGCTACCGTCATCGCGATAGTAACATTCGTGGCGATGTTGTCCATACGAAGTACATGGTCTTGTCGGTGCGTTAACAGAAATACCCACCGTCAGGATAAAACCGCGAAAACAGGGCGCCTGTTTTGTTATCTGGTTGCCCCCCGGTAACTACGATATGATTCCGCTCCTGGCATTGAGAAACATCCGACGAGTGCTTTAATTTCATGAATGAAGAAAGCCAAAAATATATCGCCGTGATTTTTAAGGAATGGTTACCGCCGTATGACAGCCTGACGCCGGACGTCCGTGCATTGCTTAAAAAAATGGCTGATGAGCGATCGTCGATGTTAGCGACCCGCTTTTACGATTTTATTTTTCAGGATCCGGATATCGCCAGGCACCTCTCTTATGAGCTGGTTGAGGAACGTCTGAGCCGCTCTCTGGCGGGATGGGTACAGCAGATCCTGACCTGTGAAAAAGAGGATCTTCAGGCTCTTGCGGAGCGCCAGTATCAGATCGGCAGCATTCATTCGCGGATTGGCATCCCGGCAGAGGCGGTGCTGCGCGGCGCGCGGCAGATAAAATCCGGGCTGGTGGAGGCGATTCGTGACAGCCAGGCCGCGCGGGACACCGGGATAGCGGCTATCCATTACGCGATCATGGCGATGAATATGGCGGTGGAGATGATGTGTCACGCCTATACGCTGTCGCATTATCGGGCTACCAAAAATGAAGAAGCTTTTCGTCTGTACAGCCTGATGGATAACGTCCCGATGGAGTATGGCAAGCAGCAGGCATCGCTTTCGGGTTGGGAAAATAGTGCGATTTTTAATATCGTCAGCGAGAACAGGACGGACCTTAACGCAACGTTATTATCTGAATCCGAATTTGGTTTGTGGTTTCGCCATAAATGCGTTCGCTATTTTAACCACAATCCGCAGATGGGGGAGATTACTGAGTTGATCGGTCAGGTGGATGCGCTGATTACCGAATGGCGTACCGCGGAACAGGATGCTGGTTATAAAAATACTCAGAGCCTGCTGCAAAAGATCCATATCCATTGCCAGCACATCAGCAGCCAACTGGGGGTATTGTTCAGTAGTCTGTCGCAGATGCAAAACGGCAAAGACGCACTGACCAGCCTGCTTAACCGTCGCTATCTGCCGGTGGTGCTCAAGCATGAAGTCACCCTGGCGATTGAGTATGACCTGCCGCTGACGGTAGCGATTATCGATATTGATTTCTTTAAAGAGATCAATGACAAATGGGGCCATATGGTCGGCGACCGCGCCATTAAGCACGTAGCCGATCTGCTCAGCGATAATATTCGCTCCAGCGACTATCTCTTCCGCTACGGCGGCGAGGAGTTTCTGCTGGTGCTGGTGGAGACCCGCGCGGCAGAGGCTTTCCCTCTCCTTGAACGTCTGCGCAAAAAGATTGGCCAGCTGGCGTTTAACGTTGGCGGCGACACGCAGATCCCCATCACCGCCAGCATTGGCTTTGCCGCCCACACCGGTCACCCCGATTACAACCTGCTGCTGCGCGACGCCGATAACGCGCTGTATGCCGCCAAGCGCGAGGGGCGCAACTGCGTGAAGATGCACAAAGGCGGGGGATAAAACCGTAGCCCCGGTAAGCGTAGCGCGACCGGGGAAGGGCTCTGAAACTCAGAACAGCACCGGCAGCCCCAGCCCGCGCTTCACTTCATGCAGCGTCTGCTGCGTGAGCTGGTGGGCGCGTTCGCTGCCCTGGCGCAGCAGCTCAAGCAGCATCCCTTTATCCTGAATATAGGTAGCCCGGCGTTCGCGGATCGGCGCCAGTAGCGCCTGCAGGCAGGTTTCCAGTTCATTCTTACACTGGCGATCGCCCAGCCCGCCGCGCTGATAGTGGGCTTTCATCTCTGCCACCAGCGCCTTATCGCTATGGAAAGCGTCGAGATAGGTGAACACCACGTTGCCGTCGACATGTCCCGGATCGCTGACTCTCAGGTGCGTCGGGTCGGTATACATCGCGCTGACCGCGCGGTGGATCTCCTCTTCACTGGCCGATAACGTCAGCGTATTGCCCAGCGATTTCGACATTTTGGCATTACCGTCGACGCCCGGCAGGCGGCTCACTTCGCTGAGTAGCGCCTTGCAGTGGCGCAGCACCGGCTCGCCGGTGAGGCTATTCATCTTGTGGACGATCTCGTTGGTCTGCTCAATCATCGGTAGCTGATCGTCACCCACCGGCACCAGCTCGGCCTTGAAGGCGGTGATATCGGCCGCCTGGCTAATCGGATAGGCAAGAAAGCCCACCGGCAGCGAACGGGCGAATCCCTTTTGGGCAATCTCATTTTTGACCGTCGGATTACGTTCCACGCGGGCGACGGTGACGATATTCATATACAGCGCGCTGAGCTCCGCCAGCGCGGGCAGAGCGGACTGCAGGCAAATAGTGGTGAGCCTGGGGTCGATGCCGACGGCCAGATAATCGGCCATGACTTCGAGGATATGGTGGCTGATTTTTTGTGGGTTGCTGCCGTTATCGGTGAGCCCTTGCAGGTCGGCGATCAGGATAAACTGCTGGTGGTCGTGCTGCAGCGCGACGCGCTGGCGTAGCGAGCCGACGTAGTGGCCAAGGTGCAGCTGGCCGGTCGGCCGGTCGCCAGTGAGGATGGTTTGCGAATGGTTCATCAGGGACTCCTTATCAGACTGTTCAGCCGAAAGACGTCCTGAAAACACCAAAGCCGCCTTCCGGCGGCTTTGAAAATGGAAACGTGTATCGTGCCGCCTGTTATGCAGGCAGCCACCAACGACGGGGATAGGTAACGATAACGTTTCTGTTCATCTTTTTATCCTGCCACGAAATCACGGCGGGGTAAACCCGCCTCGTATTACATGGTCGAGAAGACGTTCATGATCACGCCGCCGGAGATAATCAGCGCCATGGCGATAATGGCCGCCAGGTCCGGTTTCTGCTTATAGAGGATCATGGAGCAAATCGTCACGCCGACGATACCGAAGCCGCACCACAGCGAGTAGGCTACGCCCACCGGAATGGTGCTCATCGCGCGGGTGAGGGCGAAGTAACACAGGCCGTAGGCGCAGACCACCAGCACCGAAGGCGCCAGTTTGCTGAAGCCGTTGGTTTTTTTGATCATCGAGGTGCCGGTGATTTCGGAGCCGATAGACAGCGCCAGCCATAAAAATCCGAGATTAAACATAGGGTATTCCTTTCCTGTTAGTTAGCGATGTTCTTATCCATGGAGGCGACTGGCGCGGCGGGCGCGGGCTCTTCGCTCGCTTCGGAACCCATCTTCGAGAACAGGTTCATGATAACGATGCCGCTGGCGATCACCGCCATGCCGATGATGGCGGCGGTATCCGGATGCTGGCCGTAGAATGCCATTCCCAGCGTCGAGACCACCAGGATACCGGTTCCGGACCAGGTGGCGTATGCCAGGCCGACCGGGATATCTTTCACCGCCCTTGAGAGCGAGTAATAGCAGGTGCAATAGAGCGCAATCAGCAATACGAGCAGCAGCATTTTTGTGCTGCCTTCGCTGTTACCGAACATTTTTAACGTCGAGGTTGCCGAGGTTTCGGAGAGGATAACCAGCAGCATCCATAACCAGCATTTTGTTTTCGAAGACATCGTTAAGCTCCAGGTTCATAGTTGGGTAAGGTCATATCTTTCTGTTTTTTAAATAATCAATGGCTGCATCGGTCAGTTGCGCGTGCGGGGCCGCCGCCAGCGCCGGATTATTCACTATGTCTGTGACGGTGAGATAACGGCGCGGTTCGCTGCTGGCGGCAGGCGCGGTGGGCGCGTCCAGCGTCGCCAGCAGCTCATTCATGGTGCCGAGGAAGACGCCGCAGGCTTCCAGGCGAGTCAGCGTGGCCTGCAGATGCCCGGTATAGGCGCTGTCGGCCTGCGCCCCGCGCAACTGGTTGAGTTCGCTGAGCGGATCGCAGTGGTAGCGCAGCGCCAGCACGGGAATACCCGCCAGCAGCGCCTCGTGCGCGCAGCGGGCGAGCGGGCTGCGCAGCGTGCCGTTCAGCAGGTCTGAAGCCAGCGGGTAATCGAGAAACGGTAGCAGTACCGCCCGCCACGGCGCTGACGGCAGGGCATCCTGCCAGGCCGATGACGGGATAATCTCGCCCACCTCCCGCCACGCGGCGGCGTCGGCGAGGCCCTCCTCCAGCGCGAGGCGCAGCGGGTAGCCGCAGCTTGCCAGGCGCTGGCGGATTGCCGTGCGGTAGCCGTCAGCGGCGGTCACCATCACCAGTACCGGCGGGCGCAGGCGCTGTAAAATTCGCGCGACTAAACCTTCAATCTGTTCGTCGGTCATGGCGAGCCTCCGTTAGCCGATGAGCGTCACCTGCGCGCCGTTTTTCAACCCGGCGGCATTGGCTTCTTCGGTATCGATGTGAAACTCCAGCGCGAAGTCATCGCGCACCCGCACCACCACTTCATCGAAAGTCAGCTGACGCTTGCCGTTGCTGCGCACGCTGACCTTCTGGCCATTGCTAACGTTGAGCTGGCGCGCGTCCTGCGGCGACATATGAATATGCCGCCAGGCGCAGATCACCTGCGAATGGAGTTCAACGTGGCCTGCGGGCCCAATCAGCAGCGCGCTACCGGCATTATCCAGCTGGCCGGACTCACGAACCGGCGCCTTAATCCCGAGCGTGAAACAGTCGGCGCGCGATACTTCCAGCTGCGATACCGGGCGGGTCGGCCCGAGGACGCGGACGTTGGTCAGCGAGCCTTTCGGCCCGACAACGGTCACGCACTCCTGGGCGGCGAACTGCCCCGGCTGGCGCAGCGGTTTGAACGGCGTCAGGCTGTAGCCTTTGCCGAATAGCGCCTCGACGTCCTGTTGCGCGAGATGGACGTGGCGGTTGGAGATCCCCACCGGGATCGCCGGCGCCGTTGCGCTCAGGCGGGCGGCGATTTTTTCGCGAACCAGGGTGTCGATCATGACTTCTTCCCTTTCTTCAGCGCCGGATGTTTATCTTCCGTTTCGTTCGGGGCGGCAGGGGGGACGATGGGTTCCGGGGCGGCGATAACCACCGGTTCGGCCGCTTTTTTCGCAGGCGGCGGGTTGCCTTTGAGGTTGCTTAACGCTTCAACCACACAGCGCTCCGGGCGGGCAATCACCAGCGACTTCACGGTGTGCTCGGCGCCGGCCACCGCCACGCCGCGTTCAATGGCGGTGTGGATGGCGCTGATCTCCCCTTCAAAGCAGACGCTCACCAGCCCGGAGCCTGGTTTGCGATAGCCAATGCAGGTCACTCCCGCAGCTTTACAGGCGGCGTCGACGGCCTGAATGGCGGCGACCCATCCTCGCGTTTCAATTACGCCTAAACTTTTCATGGTCGGCTCCTGTTAATGGCGGACTAAGCGAATATCAAAATCAAATTGCCGGAAGAAGGTTTCCAGCCGGTCCAGTTCGTCCGGTGAATAAGACGGGTCCTGGGTAATCGGGTAGGGCATATCCAGGCGTTCGTACTTTTTGCGTCCCAACTGGTGGTACGGCAGCATGTCGATGCGGCGGATATTCCCGCGCTTCGCCAGCTTCTGTACGTAATCAATGGCGCCGGTAATGGCGTCGAATGAGTCGTTGTAGCCGCGTATGAGCGGCATACGCACAATGACGTTGGCGCCGGAATCCACCAGCCATTCGAGATTGCGGCGGATCCCTTCGTTGCCGATGCCGAGCATCGCCCTGTGGTGATCGCTGTTAATCTGCTTTATGTCGAATAAGAAGGTGTCGGTGACCGGCGCCAGCTTCTGGTAGTTGGCAAGCGGGGTGGTGCCCTGGGTTTCGACGGCGGTGTTAATCATCATCTTTTTGCATTCGCTGAATAAGGCGACGGCAAAATCGGTCTGCAGGCTCATCTCGCCGCCGCCGATGGTGACGCCACCGCCGGAGGAGATGTAGAAGTCGTAGTCCTGCATGATGATCTCCATCAGCTCGCTGACGGTGACGTCCTTGCCCATAATGTCCAGCGCGTTCTGGGTGCAAATCTCTTCGCATTTGCGGCAGCCGATACAGTCTTTATTGCGGTCGACGAAGTGCTTCATTTCGCCGTTTTCTTCCGCCCGATAATGAATACCCGCCGGACAGACGCTGACGCAGTCGCCGCAGTTAATGCATTTGTCGTGCGAGAACATCACCTGGAACTGGCTGTTCAGCCCTTCCGGGTTGGCGCACCACGGGCAGCGAATGTTGCAGCCCTTAAAAAACACCAGCGTGCGAATGCCATCGCCGTCATAGATCGAATATTTCTGGATATTGAAAATTCGGCCCGTTAATTCTTGTTTTGCGATCACGCTTGCCTCCCGCTCCGTCCCGTTACGGGACGGAGAACTTCCGGTTATTTCTCAAATACAGCTCATTTAATTCTCTTTAAGAGAACTAGAACTTCTCAATCACCGTACGGCTGATGATCTCGTCCTGGACCTCTTTGCACAGCTCGACGAAGTAAGCGCTGTAGCCGGCGACGCGGACGATCAGGTCGCGGTATTTCTCCGGCTCCTGCTGCGCCTTCTTCAGCACTTCGTTATCGACATAGCTGAACTGCATCTGGCCGTTGCCGAGAATCGAGGCGGTACGCAGCAGGGTAATCAAGCCGTGGCGACCTTCCGGGGTATCCAGCAGTCCTTTGAGGAACTTGAAGTTGTGCACCATGCCGATGTTCATGGTTTCCACATTCATCTTGCTGACCGACTTGATAATCGCCGTCGGGCCTTGTTTATCCGCGCCCTGGGTTGGGCTGATGCCGTCGGAGAGCGGCATCCACGCCAGGCGGCCGTTCGGCGTGGCGTTGGTCAGCTCGCCGATTGGCGTGTTGTTGGAGATAGACAGGGTGCCGTGGCTGAGGGTCGAGTAGAGCATCTTGTACTTACGGCACTCTTTCTCGGTCCATTCGGTAATATCCAGCGCGTACTGGTCGACGTAGTTATCGTCGTTACCGTATTTCGGCGCGTTCAGGCAGTCGCGGCGCAGCGCTTCGTAACCTTCAAAGTTGGCCAGCAGCGCATCGCGGATCTGCTCAAGGGTGTATTTCTTCTCTTCAAACACCAGCTTGCGGATCGCCGCCATCGAATCGACGTAGGTCGCCAGGCCGGAGAAAATCAGCCCCGGACCGTGGTTGACCATCGCGCCGCCGGCGGCGACATCTTTGCCGCTCTCCATACAGCCTTCAACCAGCAACGACATCAGCGGCTTCGGCGCCACATCGCGGTGGACGCGCTGGCTGATGACGGTGCCGATGGCCGACAGGCGCACGATATGGGCGATCTGCTGTTTCACTGCCGCGTCGAAATCGTCGAAGGTGCGCAGGTCGCGCAGGTCGCCGGTATCCAGCCCCTGATAGCTATCGAACAGCACCATCCGCCCGCGGTTGAGCACGAACTCGATAGCGATAGGCCACTGGGTGTAGCCGGTGGAGGTCCACTGGTAGATGCGCCCGGATTTCTGCGGCTCAACGCAGCCCATCAGGCAGTAATCGCGGGCGTCTTCAAAATCGAAGCCTTTGCGCAGCATCATCTTGATGTGGGAGTCATCGAAGTGGCAGGCCGGGAAGCCCATTCCCGCCTTCACCACGTCGACGATTTTTTCCATGTATTTCTGCGGCGACTGGTTGTGGATACGGCAGGCCAGCGACGGCTGGTAAACCTTCACGAAGCGCACGGCGTCCATAATCAGATAGGTCAGGTCGTTACAGGCATCGCCGCCGCTACGTTTCTGGCCGCCAACGGTGAGGTTGATAAACGGCTGATAACCCGCGAAATATTTCGCTCCCAGCTCGCTCGACATCCACATCAGTTCGGCGCATTTGATGATGAACGCCTGCAGCAGCTCCAGCGCGGTGTCGTGGGTCAGGCGGCCTTCGCGGATAGCGGCTTCGAACATCGGGTAGCAGTACTGGTCGACGCGCCCCAGCGACAGCCCGGTCTGGTTTTCTTCGATTTCAAACAGTGATTCGACGGTCCAGATACTCTGCAGCGCTTCCTGCAAGGTCTTCGGCGGATTGGCCGGCACGTTTTCGTTGACGTCGGCGATGGTCAGCAGCTCGGCGCGGCGCTGGGCGTTTTGCTCTTTAGCCGCCAGTTCGCGGGCATGGGCGGCGATGCGGCGGGCGTAGTTGACCACCCCTTCACAGGTTTCAATCGCCGCTTTGTAGTAGTAAATGCGGTCGATATCTTCTGGGTTTTCCATGCTCAGGCTGGCCAGATGCGCCTCGGCATCGGCTTTAATGCCGTTCATCCCTTTGGTGAACAGCAGAACGTCGTAGCCCGGGCAGGTATCGCCGCCGCCGTTAATCTGGTGATAGGAGAGGTCGCTGACGAAGGTCTCGCCGCTGAAGGCCCAGACTCCAGCCTCACGGTATTGCGCTTCGCAAATCTCATCCAGCGAACGGCCTTCCCAGAATGGGACGATCTCTTCGCGAATGGTTTTTTTATCTGCTTCGCTGATCTCAAACGGATCCTGCGGGCGGGTGCTCATGGTGTCGAGCTCGTCGCGCACCCAGCGCCAGGCGATATCCGGCGAGAAGGCGCCCGCGCGCGGCTTGCCGCACGGATGGCCGACGATCAGCTCATCGTCCTGAATCAGAATCGGCGCGGTTTCGCAGGCGTGGCGAAAAGCTTTCGCCCGCAGCAGAATGGTCGGCATGCCCGGGTTGGCTTTGACCACTTCGGTAAAGGCCAGCGCGCGATAGATAGAGACGCTCGGGCGTACCGTCAGGTAGTGGTTACGCAGGCGCTGCATGCGCGGGGTTAAGCCTTCCATCACCGGCATGTCGGCGCAGGCGGCGAACGGCGCGTGGCTGACCGGCTGTACGCCGCTAAACAGGCGCACCGGCAGATTCAGCGCGCTGAGGTTGCGCTGGGCGCTGATAAACATCGCCGAGAGTTCGTTCACTTCAGCATGGTCAAAAGCGGCGCCGTGCAGCATGGCGTCGAGCATCGGATAGCCGTCAATGGCGCAGGCGGCGCGGACTTCGCTCAGTTCCGCCAGCTTGAACCACAGGCACTCCACGATCTCATAGGCCTGCTGGGTATTGAGCGCGCCGCTGTTGATATCGCGTTGGAAGTAAGGCAGTAGCGCGATATCCGCCCCTTGCGGGTTAACCGCATAGCTGCCGTTGTCCAGCTGTAGCGCCAGCTGGAACAGATAGAATGCCTGGCAGGCTTCTTTGAAATTACGCGCCGGATGGGCCGGAACGTGGTGCAGAATGGCCGCGCTATCGAGCAGCTCGGCTTTGCGATAAGCATTGGTTTCCGCTGCCGCCAGCTGTTCGGCGCTGTTGGCCAGATTTTGCGCCAGCGCCAGCAGGGCGTCGCAGGCGTAGATGGCGGCGCGACAGCCGTTGAC
The DNA here is from genome assembly GCF_003790505.1 of Klebsiella sp. P1CD1. Taxonomy (NCBI): domain Bacteria; kingdom Pseudomonadati; phylum Pseudomonadota; class Gammaproteobacteria; order Enterobacterales; family Enterobacteriaceae; genus Klebsiella; species Klebsiella sp. P1CD1. The sequence goes on along the minus strand of NZ_CP033631.1, from coordinate 5,011,768 downwards.
TTCATCCATACCGCTGCGGCTGACCGCGCTACCGAGGGCGCGGGTTTTCTCTTCTAACTGGTGCTTAATCGCCAGCACGCCTTTTTCGACCACCAGTTTGTAATCCGGCGAGTCCAGCTCGCTATTGAGGTTGAGGAACTGGAAAACCGATGGACGACGGGTCGCGTTTTCGTCATGGAAAATCGCCCCGTGCGGTTTACGGGTCTGGTTGCCGACGATCAGCTCGTCGGCGCTGATGGTCAGCGGCAGCTGGCGCATCAGTTCATAGAAGCGGCGCGCCGGTTTAACGGCGGCGGGAACGCCCGCGATGTCGCCACCAAGAGCGTTCAGCGTGGTGGCATGTTCGGTGCACAGCGTGCTTTTCTGGGCGAGTAAACGGTCTGCCAGCACTTTGACGCGCGGCGTTAAGTTGTAGTGTGCCATGAAGTATTCTCCAGATGTTCTTTTCCCGCGGCTGATGACAACCCGGTTGTGGATACAGTGTCCGTTTCTGCCGGGTGGCGGCTGACGCCTTACCCGGCCTGCAAATAACCCAGCGATCACCCGGTTATCTGTTACCCGTAGGCCCGCGCAAGCGGAGCGCCGCCGGGCGATGTCTGTTGTCCATGCCACGCCTGGCGATAAAGTTCGGTTAACGCGTTAGCGTCTGGCGCGCGTGGGTTGGTCGGAGTACAGCTGTCGCGCAGCGCCTGGCCGACCATCTCCGGCAGGCGGCGCTCGAATTCAGCCGCCGCGATGCCGGTGTCGCTAATGCCGGAGGGCATGCTCATCTCTTCTTTTAACGCCTGAATGGCGACCAGCAGGCTGGCGACGCCCTGGCGTGGCGAGGCGGCAGGCAGATCCAGCAGATGCGCCAGACGGGCATATTTATGCGCCGCGAGGGTGTCGCACTGGCCGTCGACATCGGCGTTCCAGGCGACGACGTGCGCCATCAGCAGGGCGTTGGCGCGGCCATGGGGCACGCGGAAGACGCCGCCGAGAGCGTGTGCCAGGCTGTGGGTTATCCCCAGCGAGGCGTTGGTGAAGGCTATGCCCGCCATGCAGGAGGCGTTGTGCATCTTTTCGCGCGCCAGCAGGTTGTCGCCGCTGCGCCAGCAGGTCGGCAGATAGCGAAATACCTGCTGCACCACTTTCTCCGCCAGCGCGTCGGAAAAGTCGCTGGCGGCGCGGGAGACGTAGGCCTCAAGGGCGTGACACAGCACGTCCATGCCGGTGTCGGCGGTAATTGCCGGCGGTACCGAAGTCACCAGCGCCGGGTCAAGAATGGCGATATCCGGCAGCAGCGACGCATCCACCAGCACCAGCTTCTCCGCGTTGGCTTTCACCACCGAAAAGGCGGTGACTTCCGAACCGGTACCGCTGGTGGTGGGGATGGCGACAAAGCATGGACGCGGCCGGTTAGCCTGCGGACGGGTTTGCGCCAGGGAGAAAATAACCGCTTTGGCGGCATCGATTACCGAACCGCCGCCGAGCGCGATAACCAGATCCGGATAGTGGTTATCCATCAGCTTCATGCCGCGCACCACGGTGGCGATATCCGGATCGGCCACCACGTCGTCCCACATCTGCCAGGCGATCCCGCGCTGGCGCAGCAGGGCGGTGACGCGCTCGGCGAGGCCAAACTTGATCATCGCTTGATCGGTCACCAGCAGTACGCTGCGGGCGGAGAGTTCGTTCAGCACCGAGAGGGCGTCCTGACCGAAGCAAATCCGCGGTTTCAGTAAAAATTCACTCATTGGGCTATTCACTCCTGTTAGGCGTCCCGAAACACGTTCTCGACAATGGCGACCACCGACATCGCTTTGTAGCGCTCTTTATTGAGCGCGAAGTACTCTTCCGCCAGCACGATGTCGTGCATGCCGGCGCCGACGTTATCGACGGCGACCCAGGTCTGGTCCTTCATCGGCTGCTGATTGTCATCCAGTCGGGTGACCAACAGCAGGTTGCTGCCGCGTAGCTCATCGCATTTCTGCGTGGCGACGACATGGCCGGTTACCTTTGCGAGAATCATCGTTTATCGCCTTATATCAGTGCGTTACTTAGCAAGGCGCTCCAGCACCTGGCGGATAACGCGTTCCACGTTTTGCTCGTTGATTTCGCCTTCCATGCTGGCGGCGCCTGCGCTGGCGAAACGGTCATCGCTGCCTGCGGATCGCGCTGGCGCGGCGTTAGCCGGGGCGTTGAAACGCAGGTCATCAAGAATGCTGCGCTGCGGATCGCTCGTCGGAGAGACGATGGTCGGCTGTGGTTCAGGGCGGCTGCCCGGGGCGCGAAGCTCGTCGATCGACCGCACGCCGTAGCCGACTTTGCGGATATTGAGCAGGTTCATCGGGCCGACGTTGTCGGAGCTGGAACCGCCGCCGACCGCGCCGCAGCCGAGGGTCAGCGCCGGGGAGATGTTGGTAGTCGCGCCGATACCGCCGAGCGCCGCCGGAGTATTAATCAGAATGCGATTGACCGGTTTTTCGAGGCTGAACTGGCGGATGACGTCCTGATTACGGGTGTGGATCACCAGCGTATGGCCGAGTCCTTCGTTGGTCAGCAGCTCCACCACGCGGTGGCAGGCGGCTTTCCAGTCTTCTGCCACGTACAGGCCGAGCACCGGGCACAGTTTTTCGCGCGAGTAGGGGTTTTTCGGCGATACGGTGGTCTGTTCGGCGATCAGCACTTTGGTGCTGGCCGGAACACAGAAGCCCGCCATCTGGCTGAGGTACAGCGCGGTTTTGCCGACCACTTTCGGGTTGATGGTGCCGTTCGGGCGCAGCAGCAGCGCCGCCATTTTCGCCGCTTCATCTTCATTCATGAAGTAAGCGCCCTGCGCTTCCAGCTCGCGGTGAACCTCGTCGTAAATGCAGCCTTCGACGATGATCGACTGCTCGGAGGCGCAGATCACCCCATTATCGAAGGTTTTGCTGGTGATGATATCTTTCACCGCGTGGTGGATATCGGCGCTGCGTTCGATAAACGCCGGGCCGTTGCCCGGGCCGCCGCTGATGGTTGGGGTGCCGGACGCATAGGCCGCACGCACCATGCCTTCGCCGCCGGTGGCGAGGATCAGCGACACGTCTTTGCTGTGCATCAGCTCAGAGGTGGCTTCGAGCGTCAGCTGGGTGATGCCGTCGACGCAGCCCTCCGGCGCACCGGCCGCTTCCGCCGCGCGTTTGACGATTTCAATCGCCTTCCAGCTGCACTGACGCGCGCCCGGATGCGGGGAGAAGATAATGGCGTTGCCGGCCTTGAGGGCGATCAGCGCTTTGTAGATAACCGTGGAGGTTGGGTTCGTTGAGGGGACCAGCGCGCAAATCACGCCCAGCGGCACGCCCACGTCCATCACTTTTTTTACCGGGTCGTCATGAATGATGCCAACGGTCTTCATATCTTTGATGGCGTCGTAGACGCGCAGCGAGGCGAAGCGGTTTTTCAGCACTTTGTCCTGCCAGTTGCCAAAACCGGTCTCTTCCGAGGCCATTTTCGCCAGCGCTTCGGCGTGGTGCGCTGCTTCCTGGGCCACGTTTTTCACGATGGCGTCGATTTGCTGCTGCGAAAAGGTGGCCAGCATCGCCTGCGCCTTTTTGGCGTTGCGCACCAGTTCCCGGGCGTTCTGCCGGGACTGCAAATCGTTATCCAGTTCAATCATGAGTCTATCCTTCATCAGACGAAAAGAGTGGGGACGGGGCGCGCCCTGTCAGGTCATGCTTTGTGCTGCGCCGCGATTTTTTCGATGTCGTTATGTGGACGCGCAATGACGCGAGAGCTGACGACTTCGCCGATGCGTTTCGCCGCTTCCACGCCGGAGTCGACCGCTGCGTTGACCGCGCCGACGTCGCCTTTCACCATCGCGGTGACCAGGCCGGAGCCGACGTTTTCATAGCCAATCAATTCGACGTTGGCGGCTTTGCACATCGCATCCGCGGCTTCAATACAGGCCACCAGACCTTTGGTTTCGATAAGACCAAGCGCTTCTTTCATCAGGTTTCTCCGTTAGTCCGCAATTTTGTAATGCGAGACGATTTTGTTGATGTCGTTATGCGGACGCGCGATGACCAGCGAGGTCACCACTTCGCCGATGCGTTGTGCGGATTCCACGCCGGAATCGACTGCCGCTTTTACCGCGCCGACGTCGCCTTTCACCATCGCGGTGACCAGGCCGGAGCCGACGTTTTCATAGCCGATAAGCTCGACGTTGGCGGCTTTACACATCGCATCCGCCGCTTCAATGCAGGCCACCAGACCTTTGGTTTCAATCAGACCTAATGCATCACCCATTTGCGTTCTCCTGGCCTTCAGGCCTTGTGTTTAATGACGATTTTGTTGATGTCGTTATGCGGGCGAGCGATGACCAGCGAGGTCACCACTTCGCCGATGCGCTGCGCGGATTCCACACCGGAATCCACCGCCGCTTTTACCGCGCCGACGTCGCCTTTCACCATCACGGTGACCAGGCCGGAGCCGACGTTTTCATAGCCGATCAGTTCGACGTTGGCGGCTTTACACATCGCGTCCGCTGCTTCAATACAGGCCACCAGACCTTTGGTTTCGATAAGCCCCAATGCATCACCCATCGTGATCTCCTCCAGAACAGGTTTTGTTATTCGGGAAAACCGTCCGCGTAACGGCATCAACACGCGGAAGCGGCGTTCGGGGTTCACTATAGGGAATGGGGAGGTAAGTGAAATTTAAATCCGTGAAGATGAATATTTTAGGTTTTTACTCTGTGATTTAGTCTTATTTAAACTTCTTTTTATCTGTTCGTTATGTTTTATGCGTATTGATTTTTATGATGATATGGCGCTTTTTTAGGCTATTTATCGGTGGGAGATGAATGTTAATAAGATGCTAATTACTTGCCAGCGGTTAGTAATATAGGCACGTGATAATTGTGGGTATGCTCATGTTTTGGCGACGAAGCTAAATGCAAAACGTGCGCTTTTAGCATCGTGGAAAGAGGGGGCAATAATGGAGCGTGAGCGAGGGCGCATTTTCCTCGCGGCGGTTCAGGGGGGACGGGTTAGTTAAGCGTGCTGCCGGACTTCAGCGTGCAGATGTAGAGCGGCGAGTTGATAGAGCTCATCAGGATAGCTTTGTCGTTAAGCTTTTGCGCGTTGAGGAACAGACCGTCATGGCTGTCGGACATTTCGCGCATGAAGTAGTCGAAGATGACATTCGGCGATTCGTCGATGGATGAGGCGCTGGATTCCCACTTTTTGATGCGGTAGTGGCGTTCGGTTGCCGAGATGCGTTGGCTGGTGTAGCTGAATTTGACGTAGCGCTGCAGGTAGAGCCAGCCGGCGGCAGAATCGGTATAGCCTTCCACCACCATCGAACCGTTGCCGTTAGCGGCAAAGTTAAAATGGATATTGCCGTTCACATTCTCTTTTTCCATGTTTTCAAAACGCATGATCGCTTTGGTGGAGCAGCTCATCACGCCATCGTTGGCATCTGGCAGCAGGCGCCAGACGCTAAACCCGGCGGCGGCGATAAACGCGAGGGCGGAGAGGGCGAAAAAGGGGCGGGGCGCGAGTTTCATTGCGGCTTCCAGGAGTAGTAAAAGTAGTTATCGCAATAGCTAAACGGGTTGTCCTCGTGCATCGCGCAGTGGGCGAGAAATACCCGGCCCAGGCCGTTAGTCTCCAGCCGGTCGCCGTAGAAGAAAACGAAACGCTCCCCCGGCTTGCAGCCGAGCTTCAGCCGCTGACGCACCTCATCGAAATTCTTAGCGTAGGCCGTGGCGGAAACCGAACGCAGCATCTCATCGCTGGCCAGCAGTTCGCACTGGCTGTGGCTCATCAGCGTCAGATTGATCGGTCGGGCGACGTGGGTACCGGCAAAAGTGAATGCCACCAGCAGCAGGGCGATGATCAGCAGACAGCCGCCGGCCAGATACCAGCACATTCCGCGCGCATGTGGCGAATCGGTGGGCGGCGTTGTCGCCGCCGGGGGGACGGTTTCAGCAGCCCTCTCGGGTGGGTTAGCGGCCTCGGTAAGCGCCGGCCCGGCATCGAGCAGTTCAATACTCAGATCCTGGTTCAGCTGCAGCATGCCGCGCGACACGGTGACGATAATGTTATCGATATCGTAGTGGCGGAAGGTTTTGCGCAGCATACTCAGGTATTGATTGAGGTTGCTGTTGGAAGAGGTTAAGCCGTTATCATCCCAGACTTTTTTCAACACTTCATCGCGACTGACGACGCCGGTATGGCGGAGAAAAAAATAGAGTAGCGCGCTGGCGGTGATGGATAGCTGGCTATCCGGTTCATCGCTGCCGGGCAGGGTAAGCGTGCCGTCCGTTGCATCATAAATGAGACGGGCATTGATGTTGTAGCGCATCGCGGCCTCACTCTATTCGCTTCACGCGGGAAGCGTCATTTTGGTCAGATCGTTCACCAGCGACTGGCGGTATTCACTGCTCATGGTGCGCCCTTCGGTCAGTTCCGATAACCAGATGCCGTCGGCCGCGTAGCGTACCAGCGTGCCGGTCGGGCCGTTATCCAGCGCATCGCCCTGCGCCAGGTGATCCAGCATCCAGTCGCGCCAGCATTTTCGCAGCACCGGCTCGTCCGGCATCGCCAGCGACAGCACCATCAACTGGCGGCTTTCGTGAGTGTCCGTCAGCTCCGGGTTGGACAGATAGCGCAAATAGGCGCGGGTAAAGCGCCCGTAAGCGATGTTATCGGCGGCCATCAGTTCGCTAATCGCCTTTTCCATGATCGCCAGCAGCCGGGCGAACAGGGCGAAAATCAGCGCCTGCTTATTGGGAAAGTGATGCAGGAGGCCACCTTTGCTCACGCCAGCCTCGCGGGCGACGGCGTTCAGCGACAGGGCGGCGATACCATCCCGGCCGGCAATCATCGCTGCCGATTCAAGCAACTGACGGTGGAGACGGACGGGATCTTTTTTACGATGCTGGGCTTCCATATTCATGGCCGGAATCATACCGACCAGACGGTATGATTATTCTTGATCGCTATCAATATGAGAGGTGGCTTCGTGCGACGGGATACCGTTAATGCGTGGAGGCTCACAAATTGTCATATTAATGAACGCGATAACCCGGATGGGCTATCGCGTTGAGGTTTATTTCGTTGCCAGATGCACCGCCAAGCCGCTTTGCCCCGGCGCCAGCTCCGGGCGCAGCGTCAGCGACGGGATCAGATAATCGCCATGATTTTGCCGGCGGAATGGAATGGGCTCGGTTTGCCACAGCGTGTCCAGCCGCTCGGCCAGCGTGGCGCACTGGTCGGCGAATTGCCCGGCATCGGTTTTATCCGTGCGGTAGAACACCAGCGGCGGAAGCACCTCAAAGCCGGGATAGAACAGCATACCGTGCTGAATGGGGAACAGGATGTCGTCGATGGGGCCATTGATCCCGCGCGGTGAATAGTGTTCCGCCCAGCCGCCGGCGGTGACGATCAGCATCGCCCGCTTGCCGACGAAGGTGCCTTCCCCATAGCGATCGCCCCAGTGGCGGTCGCTGTGCTCGCCGACGCCATAGGCAAAGCCCCAGGCGTACACCCGGTCGATCCAGCCCTTCATGATGGCGGGCATTGAGAACCACCACAGCGGGAACTGGAAAATCACCGTATCGGCCCACAGCAGCTTTTCCTGCTCGGCTGCGATATCCGCACTTTGGGTGCCCTGGGCAAAGGCCTGTTTGGAATCGAGGGTCGGCCGCCAGAACTCGCCGACCGGCGGGGCGCCGCTGTCATCGGCGTCATACCCGGCCTTCCAGCGCATGGCGTAGAGATCGGAGACTTGCACTTCATGCCCGGCCTGCTGCAGATGGCGGACGGCAAAATTTTTCAGCGCGCCATTAAGCGAGCGCGGTTCCGGATGGGCGTAAATCAGTAGTACTTTCATAACATCACCTCTGGCGTATGGAGAGCTGCAGAGTAGGAAAGCTGACGCTATAGTAGAAATTAATTACTTAAATTCCAGGTATAGCCGTGATTAATTTACATCGTCTGGATCTTAATCTGCTGCGCACGCTTGATGTGCTGCTCAGTGAAAATAATGTCACCCGGGCGGCGCAGCGGCTGAATCTGTCGCAGCCCTCGGTGAGCATTCAGCTCGCCAGGCTGCGGGAGATTTTCGCCGACCCGCTGCTGATGCCGGGCCCGCGCGGCATGCAGCCCACCGCCCGCGCCGATGAGCTTCGCCAGCCGCTGCGCGCAGCGCTAGCCGCACTGGAGCAGGCGGTGGCGCCGGTCAGCCCTTTTGATCCGGCGACGGCGGCGGAGACCTGGCGGGTGGCAGCGACGGACTATATGGCCTCGGCGATCCTCCTGCCGATGCTGGGCAGGCTACGGCTGGCCTCTCCCGGCAGTCGGCTGGCGGTGTTCGAGCTACAGCCGGCGCGGCTGGAGCAGCAGGCGGCCAGCGATACAGTAGATCTCTTCTTTCATACCCGCGAGGGCGCGCCGCCGGGGCTACATCAGCGCCTGCTGTTTCGCGAACGCTATGTGCTGGCAGGCCGGGCGGAGCATCCGGCGCTGCGGCCTGGGCTTAGCCTGGAAACGTTCTGTCAGCTGGAGCACGTGATCGTCTCCCCGGACGGGGGCGGCTTCAGCGCGGCGACCGATACCGCGCTGGCGAATCTTGGCCTGGCGCGGCGGGTTGTCCTTTCCGTGCCACATTTCCTGTTTATGCTGGAGACCCTGCGCAATAGCGATCTGGTGGCGGTGCTGCCGGAGCGGCTGGTGCGCGGGCAGAGCGGGCTGGAAGTCGTCGAGCCGCCACTGGCGGTCGCCGGCTTTGAGATGCTGATGCTGTGGCACGAGCGCTGGCACCGCGACCCGGCGCATCAATGGCTGCGTCAGTTCATTGTGAATTCACTGGAGGAACAGACATGCTGAGTGGACTGAATCACCTGACCCTGGCAGTCAGCCAGTTGGCGCCGAGCGTGGCGTTTTATCAGCAACTGCTGGGCATGACGCTGCACGCCCGCTGGGACAGTGGCGCCTATCTCTCCTGCGGCGATCTGTGGCTGTGCCTGTCGCTGGATCCGCAGCGGCGCATCACCCCGTCGGAAGAGAGCGACTACACCCATTATGCGTTTAGCATTAGCGAGGCGGATTTCGCCAGCTTCGCCGCCCGCCTGGAGGTTGCCGGCGTGGCGGTCTGGAAGCTAAACCGCAGCGAAGGCGCCTCGCACTATTTCCTCGATCCCGATGGCCACAAGCTGGAGCTGCACGTCGGCAGTCTCGCCCAGCGGCTGGCCGCCTGCCGTGAGCAGCCGTATAAGGGAATGGTGTTTTTTGATGAGTGAAGCTGATTTGCGGACGCGGGGTAACCCGTAGCCCCGGTAAGCGCAGCGCCACCGGGGAGAACAGGTTAAACTTCACTCCATCGCCACCTTCACCGCTTCTCCCAGCTTCACCATCACCGCTTTATGTTTCTCGGTCGGCGGCAGGGCGCAGTTGATCCTGACGCAGTTGCGATACTTGCCCGCTGCCGAAAACAGCGAGCCCGGCGCGACCTGGATCTTCAGCCGGCACAGCTGTTTGGCGACGCAGACCATATCCACCTGCTCCGGGAGCTCCACCCACAGCATAAAACCGCCTTTCGGCCGGGTGACGCAGATCCCGCACGGGAAAAACTCCCGCAGCCAGCAGGTGTAGATCTCCATATTACGCTGATAGATCTGCCGCATCCGCCGCACGTGACGGTGGTAGTGGCCTTCGCGAATAAAATTGCAGGCCGCCAGTTGGGTTGAAGGGACGTTAGTGCCGCTGGCGGCATACTTCATCTGTAGCAGCTTGTCGTAGTAGCGCCCGGGCGCTATCCAACCGATGCGCAGGCCGGGGGCGATGGTTTTGGTAAAAGAGCTGCAGAGCATCACCCGGCCGTCGATATCCCAGGAGTGAATGGTGCGCGGGCGCGGGTACTCGGTGGCCAGCTCGCCGTAAATATCATCCTCGAAAATCACGATATCGTGGCGCTGGGCCAGGTTCAGCACCGCGCGCTTGCGAGCGTCCGGCATGATAAAGCCCAGCGGGTTATTGCAGTTTGGCACGAGGATCACCCCTTTGATCGGCCACTGATCCAGCGCCAGCTCCAGGGCCTCAATGCTGATCCCGGTTTCCGGATCGGTAGGGATCTCAATGGTCTTTAATCCCAGTCCGCGCAGCATCTGCATCGTGCCGTAGTAGCAGGGAGATTCCACCGCCACGATATCGCCAGGCTGGCATACCGACAGCAAGGCCAGAGACAGCGCGCTATGGCAGCCGCTGGTGAGCACCAGATCGTCAGCCGTCACTATCGAGCCGCCGTCAAGCATCAGACGGGCGATCTGCTCCCTCAGCTCGCGGCGCCCGGCCAGCTCGTCATAGTTCAGCACTTCGCTGAGGTTATGCTGGATCGCCCGGCTCAGTTCGCGCCAGATAGGCTTCAGGCTTGGCTGTGTGACATCCGGCGAGCCGCCGCCGAAGGGGATAATCGATTTATCGTAGCGGGCGTCGAGCATGGTCAGCACCTGATCCCACTGGGTGATCTCCACCGGGCGCTGTACCGGACGCGACATCGGCGGCACCGGCGGCTGGGCCTTGCGGGGGGCAACGAAGTAGCCCGATCGCGGCTGCGGCACGATCATCTGCTGCTGCTCAAGCAACTGATAGGCCTGCTGGACGGTGCTGATGCTGACGCCATGTTCCTGGCTCAGGCTGCGCACCGACGGCAGTTTTTCGCCGTGGCGATACAGGCCCTGTTCGATGCGTTCGGCCAGCAGCGTAGCGAGATGTTGGTAGCGGGTCATGCTGTATCCTTAATTTCCGCCATACAGATGGAATAACCAGTACAGATTGGCGTAAAAATTGGGCTCTGGTGTACGTTTTAGCTAATCTGTATGTTAAAGAAAAGCGTTTTGTGAATCTGTATTCCTTGGCCCCAAATCCGTGAAGATAAAGCCTCTGGCAAGGTGAGGAGGTAGAGGATGGAATTTCACGAGAACAGGGCAAGACAGCCATTTATTGGTTTCGTACTGCTGGTGCGGTTTATCAAAAAATGGTGGCTTCAGGAGCAAACGCGCAGAGCTTTGCAGCGAATGAGCGACGAACAGCTGAAAGACATCGGCCTGCGTCGGGATCAGATCAATTAAAAAGTGCGGTTTTTTTCAGGCATCATTCCTTCTTTGCCCCGGTAAGCGCTGGCGACGCCGGGGAATACATTCACGAAATTTATCAATTGATGCGGCGCGATCGTCCGTTTCTTGATACTTACCCTGATAAGTATTATTTTCTTCTCAACAATGAGAGGAAAACCTGTGACCGAAGACGACCTGTTTGCCCGCCGCCCGTTGGGGATGAGAATGGCCATGGTGGTGCGCCAGTGGCGCGCTATTATTGACTCCGCTATCACCGATACCGGACTCACCCAGTCTAGCTGGACGGTGTTGATGCAACTGCATCAGCTGGGAGACAACGTCTCGGTCAGCGAACTGGCGGAGGTGCAGGGGATTGAACTGCCGCCGCTGATGCGCACCCTCTCGTTACTGGAAAAGCAGGGCTATCTGGTGCGTTCTACATCGCCATATGACAAACGCATTCGCCTGCTGACGCTGACCGCCGAGGGGCGGGCGATTCTGGAAAAACTGAGCTGCGTGATCGAGACCTATCAGGAACGCGTGACTCAGACCATCCCGGAGGCCGACCTCGCCACCTTCAGCGCCACATTAAATCAAATCGCCTGCCGTTTGCGGAATATCCGCGAAGAAGATAACAAGATCTAACACACTATGATGACGCCTGAACAAAAATTTGCCCGCTGGGTACGGGTGAGTATTGCCGCTTTTCTGGGAATATTCGCCTGGTTTATCGTTGCCGATATCTGGATCCCGCTGACGCCGGACTCCACCGTCATGCGCGTGGTGACCCCGGTTTCGTCGCGGGTCTCCGGCTATGTCTCGCACGTTTACGTGCACAACAACAGCCAGGTGAAAAAGGGCGACCTGCTGTATGAGCTCGACCCAACGCCATTCATTAATAAAGTTGAAGCGGCGCAGATCGCCCTCGAGCAGGCGAAACTGAGCAACCAGCAACTGGATGCACAAATCGCCGCCGCCCGCGCCAACCTGCGCACCGCACAGTACACCGCCCGTAACGATAAGGTCACGCTCGATCGCTACCAGCGCCTGAGTACGATGCAGAACGTCTCGCAGTCCGACCTCGATAAGGTGCGGACCACCTGGCAGACCAGCGAGCAGTCGGTCTCGGCGCTGAACGCGCAGATCCAGAACCTGCTGATCCAGCGCGGCGAGCGCGACGATAAGCGCAACGTCACTCTGCAGAAATACCGTAATGCGCTGGAGGAGGCGCAGCTGAACCTGGCCTGGACCCAGGTGCGTGCCGAAACTGATGGTATGGTCAGCAACCTGCAGCTTAACCCGGGGATCTACGCCACCGCGGCGACGGCTGTGCTGGCGCTGGTCAACAACAACACTGACATCGTCGCCGACTTCCGTGAAAAGAGCCTGCGCCACACGGCGGTGAATACCGATGCAGCGGTGGTCTTTGATGCCCTGCCGGGGCAAGTCTTCCCGGCGCACGTCACCAGCAGCGATGCCGGGATTCTGGCGGGGCAGGAGGCGGTGAACGGCCAGCTGTCGCAGCCGGAGCAGTCCACCCGCTGGGTGCGCGACGCACAGCGCATGCGCATTCACGTCGCGCTGGATCAGCCGCTGGCGAAACCGCTGCCGACCGGCGCCCGCGCCACGGTGCAGCTGTACAATAGCGAGGGACCTTTCGCCCGCACCTTCGCCGGCCTGCAGATCCACCTGGTGAGCTGGTTGCACTATGTCTATTAATACCCTGGCGCACGTCTTTACGCCGCACGGCAATATCGTCTACACGGCGAATGATTTTCGCCAGACGGTGCGTATCGCCGTGGCCGGGACGATTGCGCTCAGTATCTCCACCTTCTACGACGTGCAGTACGGCGTATTTTTTGTGGTGTATCCGCTGATGCTGATGTCGCTGGTGCCGGTGTTCAACCGCCATGTCGCCCGCCAGTTTGTGTTCAGCGCGGCGGTGAACTGCGTCGAAATGGTATTGATTGTCGGCTATTTGTCACAGTGGCCGGTGATCATGACCCTGGTGGTGTTCGCCCTGTACGTGATGCGTTTTCGCTTTATGAGCCAGGGGCCGCTGTTTCTGCTGGGGTCGATGGGCGTGGTGTGCCAGAGCACGATGCTCAACTTTATGAGCTATCCCACCAGCAACTGGCACACCCTGATGTTCTCCAATATGGAAGCCTGCGTGCTGGCGGTGGCGCTGAGCGCGCTGCTGCATTACCTGATCCCGGACGTCGAACCGCGCAAGCCGCCGCCGCGCATTGAAAAAGACGCCGCCCGCATTCGCCACGAGTCGCTGCTCTCCGGTACGGTCGCGACGATCATCTTTGTGGTGTTCCAGATCTGCGATCTCAGTGACTCGCTGTCGGCGCTGATGGCCGGGATCCTGATCCTGTTTCCGATGCACTATCGCGGGGCGGTGATCAGCTCGATCTGGCGCGTCGTCGGGGTGGTGCTGGCCTGTCTCTATATTCTGGTGGTGCAACTGATCATCTATGATTTCAGCAACCACATGATCCTGATGATGCCGCTGATTGGTCTCGGGCTGGCCTTCAGCGCCCGCCTGCACGTGATGGAGAAAGTGGGCGCCGGGGTGGGCTTCGCCAGCATCACCACCATCGGCATTATGTTCGGCCAGAATCTGCATCCCTATCAGGATCTGGTATTCAGCGACCTGTACCGCATCACCTCGGTGACGGTCTCGCTGGTGGTGACGCTGACTCTGGTCTTTCTCATGCACCGTCTGCTGAACTGCTTTGCGGCGACGCGCTTTGTGGTGAGCGAATAGGGTCACACCGTCATCGCCCGCTGCGCATCGCGAAAGGCGTTATGGAGTAAGCGCCACATATGGTGCGCGGCGGGGGGAAAGCGGCGGTTCGAGTTGCGTAATAAGTGGCATTGGGCGCTGCTGGCGATCGGATGATCGATGGGGACCGCCTTTAGTATGCCGTGAGCGATTGCTTCCCGGGCGGCGAATTCGGTCATGAAAGAGATCCCCAGACCGGCCTGGCTCAGGCTCATGGCGGTGGAAAAGAGGTTGCAGCGATAGGCCGGATGAAACTGCCGCCCGGCGGTTTTAAACATGGCGTTCATATGGCGCTGTAGGCCAAAGCTTTCTGTCAGGGCGATCAGGCGATATTGCGTCAGCTCATCGATGGTCACCATTGACTGTCGCGCGATGGGATGCTGCGGAGAGACCACCGCGCAGATGGGCCCCCACTGGAAGCTGTGGCGTTTAAGCTCCGGATTGCCGATGGGGCCGAAGGCGACCGCCATATCCGCTTCACCGCTGGCGATATCGTTGAGCATCTCCTGCATATTGCCGACGCTAATATCAACGAATACGTTCGGCCACGACTGCGAAAACGTGCTCATCACCGACTCGATAAAGGTCGTCACCAACCCCCCGCCAATTCTCACAGAGATGGTGCCGCCACGCATATGGCGTAAATCCTTTAGATGACTCTCCAGCTTTTCCCGCCGCTGGCGGCTTTCGTGGTAATCCTCGGCCAGCAAACGTCCGGCTTCAGTGAGCGCCACATTGCGCCCCTGTCGCTCCAGCAGAGGGAGTTCCAGCGTTCGCTCCAGCTGCGCTATCTGGCGGCTGATAACCGACGGATTAATCCCCAGAATATCAGCGGCCCGCCGAATGCCCCCCTGGATCCCCACTTCGTACAGATAGCTCATGGGATGTTCGTGCAACATCCTGTCTCCCTCCTTTGTTGACTTCAGGTCAACAATAACATCCTTTACCAGACATTTATCATCCCGGCTAGTTATAGATAATCGTGATTCAGGTACATAACAGACAAGGGGAGTCACGGAACGGATTAACTGCCATGGCAATAAACCAGTACCACCGGTGGTTGCCAATAATAAGATATCGATATGCCAGTAAAAAGATAAATAAGTGAGGTATATGCCAGTTGCCGGCTTTTCGGGAAAAGAGAGGCACCTTATTTATTGATGGGTGTTTTACGTCAAAATAATCAATGCCAAAACCAATACATTGAAAAGCGTCCAAATGGCAAAAGACCAATAAGATATTTCATAATGTGAGGACAGGGTATGAGTGAAAATAAAACGTTGGAACGTTCCTCCGACGACGCGACAAATGAGTGGCGGGTAGGACCTGGGGCATGGATCTCGCTGGTGGTGGTGTTATTAGTCTTCTCCGGGCTGCTGTTTAAAGTGGAAGGGATGGCCTGGCTGGGGGCTTTCGACTTTACCACCCTCGGCGGCGCATTTGGTACGATGAAGACCCCGGAAACTAACACTTTTATCGGCAGCGGCGGCATCAGCGCCAAGGCCGGTTTCTTGTTTGCGCTGTCGCTGGTCCCTACGGTGATGCTGGCGCTGGGGTTGCTGGAAATCTTTACCCATTATGGCGCGATACGTGCAGCGCATAAGCTGCTGACGCCGTTGTTACGCCCGTTACTGGGGATCCCGGGTTATACCGGTCTGGCGTTAATTACCGACCTCCAAAGCACCGATGCCGGGGCCGCGTTGACCAAAGAGCTGTATGACAGCAAAAAAATTAGTCGGAAAGATGTGGTGATTATGGGGGCATGGCAATATTCCGGCGCCGGTCTGATCAATAACTATTTCTCCATTGGCTCAGCGCTTTTCGCGTCGTTAACCATCCCTATTATTATTCCGCTGCTGTTAATGTTTGTGCTGAAATTCGTTGGCGCGGCAATCACCCGTCTGGTTTTGAATACGGCCTATAAAGGGGATTTTGATAATGAGTAATTCGGAAAAAGTGGCCAGTAATCCGTTTGATATTTTTGTTATCGGTGCACGTAAAGGATTTAATATTGCCATAAACAACCTGATGCCGAATGTATTAATGGCATATGTGATCGCCGAAATGCTTAATTTGCTCGGGGTGATGCAGTTGATAGGCCAGGTCTGCGCGCCGCTGATGGGCCTGTTTGGCTTACCGGGCGAAGCGATTACCGTGCTGCTCACCTCCTGGCTTTCCGCCTCGGCGGGGACGGGAGTGGCGGTGAGCCTGTTGAGTAAAGGCACCCTCAACGTGGCGGACGTCACCATCCTGATCCCGGCCATCTTCCTGATGGGTTCGCAACTACAGTATATGGGGCGGCTGCTTGGGGTGGCGGATGTACCGAAAAAATACTGGCCGCTGCTGATGGCGGTGAGCATTATCAACGCCGTCATCGCCATGCTGGTCATGCGCGTGATGGCATAATGAAAGGCAAGGAGTCAGTCGTGTCGCGAACGTTAGAGCATTTCAATTATCTGCACCAAATACCTGAGCTGGGCTTTGAGGAGTACAAAACCTCGGCTTACATCGGCGACGCCCTGGCGGCGGCAGGGTTCCGGGTTCACCGCAACGTTGGCGGGACTACCGGGATTGTCGCCGAAATCGATAGCGGGGAACCGGGGCCAGTGGTGGCGCTACGGGCAGATATGGATGCGCTGGGCCATATTATCGATGGCCGCTTAGAGGCCCGTCATACCTGCGGTCATGATGGCCACTCGTCGGTGGTATTAACCGCCGCCGAAGAGATCCTCGCCGAGGGGCTGGTAAAGCGTGGGAAGTTAAAAGTGCTTTTTCAGCCTGCTGAAGAGCTGGGGACGGGCGCGATCGCTTTAACGGAGGCCGGGGTACTGGATGACGTAGAGATGCTGTTCGGCTTCCATCTCCGGCCGCTGGAAGAGTGTCCGATGGGCCAGGCGGTACCGGCAATGTACTATTCCGCTTCGGCGACGGTGATGGTGGATTTTCACGGCAAAGCCGCTCACGCCGCTCGTCCGCATCTGGGCATTAACGCGCTGGATGCCGCCTCGCATGCAGTACAGGCGGTGAACGGTATCCATCTGGCGCCGTCGCTTACCTGGAGCGCGAAAGCGACGCGCTTTCTTTGCGATGCGGGCGTCACCAATTCGGTGCCGGCGAAAGCGCACGTTTGTTGGGATCTGCGCTGCGAGGAAAATGACGGCATGGCGACACTCAAAGAACGCGTGGTCAGGGCTATCGAGAGTAGCGCAGCAGCATATGGCGCCAGCGTCGACATCCGGGTAGTCAAAGAGATGCCGGCGGCGATTATCGACGCAGAAGCCACGGCTATCATAAGCCAGGCAATATGCGAAACCTTTGGCGAGGCAGGCTTAACGACCGCGAAGAGTACGCCGGGCAGCGAAGATTTTTTCCACTATTTGCGTCTGCGCCCGGCGGTGAAAGGTGGCTTCTGGGGACTGGGCTGCAACCTGCTGCCGGGCCTGCATCATCCGGAAATGCATTTCGATCGCACCGCGCTGGCGGATGGCGTGCGGGTATTCAAATCCTGCGTTCGCCAGCTGTTGGGCTGAAGCTAAGCTGCCAGCCCCCGGGTAGCGGCTTACGCCTTACCCGGGCTACGGTTGGGCATTTTGTCGGTAGCCCCGGTAAGCGTAAGCGCTACCGGGGAAGCGTCCCGGATGTCGGCTAACGCCTCATCCGGGCTACCGCGGTGCGCATAGGTCGCCAACAGGTGATAGTCATTTCCGGCGACGCGAAACAGGGCTGCCGTTTCGCCGGGTATAACCCATCGTTGCTCATCGCCTGGCATGCAGCTCAGGTAAATGCACAGCCCGCAGCCGCTGCGCAGCTGGCGCGGAATATCCTTCACCTCGAAGGTCATTCCCGCCGCCTGCAGGGCTTTGCGCATCCGCACCACCCCCACCGTGGAATGAAATAAAAACAGGAAGGTTGTCATCCGCGCCTCCGCTGGCGCTGGCCGATCAGCGCTGCGCCGATCGCCCCGGCAAACTGGGCGTCGGGATGGGTTGTCACCGCCATGCCGACATGGCTTTCCAGCATCCGGGCAAAGGTGGCGCAGTGGCTGACGCCGCCGGTAAACAGCAGTGGCCCCTGCGCCGATAAGCGGCCAATAAAGTTCGCGCTGCGCCGGGCCATGGCATTAATCACCCCGGCCAGAATCGCCTCTGGCGCGACGCCGGCCGACCGCAGGCTAATGACCTCCGATTCGGCAAACACCGTGCACATGCTGGTAATCGCATGCGGCTCGACGCCTGCGGTGATGCTGTCGAGTTGTTCGACGCTGGCGCCAAGCGTCCGTGAAATGACCTCCAGGAAACGTCCGGTACCGGCGGCGCATTTATCATTCATCAGGAAGTCGCTGAGATTGCCCTCAGTGTCCAGCTGGATAACTTTGCTGTCCTGGCCGCCGATGTCAATCACCGTGCGGGTGTCCGGCGCCAGCAGGCGAGCGCCGAGGCCGTGACAAGAGATCTCCGTCACCTGCTTATCGGCAAAATCCACCAGCTGGCGACCATAGCCGGTGAGGGTTAAAAAAGGCGTCTCCGTGAGGCCAGCGCGTAGCGTTTCCCAGGCCTTATGGATGGCGTCGGCGGGGCGAAAGGGAGTGGGGCAGAGGAAGCGGCGTACAATGACGCCGTCCGCCAGCAGGATGCCTTTTGTGGCGGTGGAGCCGGAATCAATGCCAACCGTATAGTTCACGCCAGCTCCTTACAGCATTTCGATAAAGGCGGTGACGCGGGTGCTGAGCTGGCCGAGGTCCGCCGTCGAATAGTCGGTTTCTATCGCCATATAAGGAAGGTCGTGCTGCTGGCGCAGATGGCGTTTAATCGCCAGCGATTCCACGGCATAGGTATGGCAGGCCTGCAGAATGACGTCGATCACCCCGTCGGCCTGATACTCCTCCACCATCTGGCTCAGCAGCTGCAGACGCTGGTCGTTGGGGGAGATACAGGAGCAGCCGATGGCGAGATATTTATCGGTTAAGGCGTCGTAGACGTCGCCCTCTTCCGCCACGCAGCGCTCGGTGGCTTTCGCGCCGGTGCAGTTTTCATAGCCGACCACCCAGCCGCCGTTTTCCTCGATGGCGCGGACCACTTTTTCCGCCGCGCCGCCGATCGGGCAGCCGGTGATCAGGATCCGCGGACGAGGTTCCAGCCGTTTACCCTGCCGCCACTCCTGATGGATGCGGTCCGCCATGGCATGTAGTTCATCAATCAGGGCGGTTTTGTCGAAACGGAAGGTGGCGCCATACACCACTTTCAGGATGTCGCCGCCGCTGAGCGCCGGCGGATTGAGTTGCCCGAGACGATAAAAGTGGGCCAGCGCCCGGCGCTCGCGATTTTTCAACACGATGGCTTCGCGTAGCGCCGCCTCGCTAATCGGCGTGCCAAACCGGGTCTCAATCACCTGCTGCAGGCGCAGGATCTCCGTTTTCCACAGCGTGCGGGAAGCGGCGTCGCTGGCGCTGTTCGGCAACTGCATGACGTGGACCGCCTTGAACTCGGCCATGTACTCGTACATCTTCTTTTTACCGTCGCAGGTGGTTTCCCCAACCACCAGGTCAGAGAAATAGAAGTACGGGCATTTATCGGTTTTGCCGAAGCCATAGCTGCTTTTGATAAGCGGGCAGAGGTTGCGCGGCAGATCTTTTTCCGCTTCCTCGATGGTTTCATCGGAGGTGGAGCACAGTGAAACGACAATGGCGCCCGCCGCCATGGCGATCTCCTGAGGTATAAAGGTGCAGTAGGTGCCCACCAGCGGCACGTTCTGCTCTTTAAGATCCATGACGGTGAGAAAGCCCTTCTGGCGAGCTTCTGAGAACTGGTCAAAAATGGCGGGTAGATCGGTGATAAGCGACATGATTTTCCTTCCCCGTACACGGGAGATGCTGAAAGAGTCGCCATTATAGCCCTGTTGTTTGTGAGCTTTTATTGATCTCCTGCGTCTGCGCGCGGCGTTAATAGACCTTCTTCAAATCCATCTCTTCCTGGATCCGC
Organism: Klebsiella sp. P1CD1; assembly: GCF_003790505.1. NCBI lineage: Bacteria > Pseudomonadati > Pseudomonadota > Gammaproteobacteria > Enterobacterales > Enterobacteriaceae > Klebsiella > Klebsiella sp. P1CD1. Next base: position 4,991,922 of record NZ_CP033631.1, on the reverse strand, counting down.
TCGCTCCACGCCAGATGGGTGCGGATGGCCTCTTCGATACCGGCGTTGTAAAACAGCGGCCCCAGCTCTTTGGCGATAAAGTCGACAAAAAACTCGGCATCAAACTGCTCCAGCTCGAGGTTGAAGGTCTCTTCGCAGTACTTGCTGAGCTTATCGCGCAGCAGGTCGCGCTGTGCCGGGCTGAGTTCAATGTCGTTCATGATGGAGCTTTCTCCGTAAAAGGGCTCACGACTGCCGGGCTTCGATCACCGCTTGCCCACACTGGCGCTGATGGCGTAACAGTCCGGCCAGGCAGCAGGCGGCGACGATCCCGGCGGCCACCGCCAACAGGTGGAAGGGGAGTCTGCCGCCATGGAACCACAGCCAGCGCGCGCCTTCAATCGATAACGCGCTGACGCTGAGGATCACGATATTCAGCGAGGCGGAGACCGTGCCTTTCGGCAGGTCGTTGGAAAAGAGGGTAAAGCGAAACAGCGTCGGGAAAATCAGCCCGATGCCGAAGGCGTAGAAGCAGGTGCCGAGCACTGACCACAGCCAGACGTGCGGCCATATCAGATTCCCAACGATCAGGATGGCCAGGCCGAGCATTTGTATCGGGACCGCGCTGAGCACAAAGCGCGGGCGGGTGGGATCTTTTACCCAGCGCGCCACCGACAGGTTAGCGATGATGACGGCGCTGAAGACTGGTACCTGGCTCCAGGCGAACTCGCTGGTGGTCAGTCCGCCGGCGTCCATTAAAATCACTGGCGATACCGCCACCCAGCTCATCAGCGGAATATAGCTCAGCGACAGCGTGGCGGCGCCGAGTAAAAAGATGCGGTTACGAAAGACGGCGCGGAAATCCCGCAGCACGCCGGGCAGGCTGAATGGCACATCGCCGCGGCGCACCGTCTCCGGCATGGTCAACAGCAGGCCGAGCCAGGCCACCAGCCCCATGGCGGCGATGATGCCGAACAGCGCTTTCCAGTGGATGAAATGCATCAGCGCCGCGCCGGAGAGCGGGCCGACGATCGGCGCCACCAGCACGACGGAGGTGATCACCGCCATCAGCCTGATCGATCTTTTTTCCTCAAAGGCCTCCTGCACGGTGACGTAGCCGACGGTGGCGATAAAGCAGATGCTGGTGCCCTGCACGAAGCGGGCAATCAGGAACTGGGTCATGGAGGTGGTGAACAACGTCGCCAGGCACGCGAGGGTGAAAATCAGCGCGCCGGTGAGCAGTACCGGACGCCGTCCGATCCGGTCAGAGAGCGGCCCCAACAGCCATTGCAGCGCCATGCCGCCGGCCATATACAGGCTCACCGAGGCAGGAGCCAGCGCCACATCGGCATTGAAATCCCGCACCACGTGGAGGATCCCCGGCTGGATCAGGTCGGTAGTGAGATAGGCTGAAAAATCATACAGAATGAGCGCCGCCGGGAAGAACAGCGCGGCGGCGTGGCGGGTCAGCCAGTGGGAAATCCGGTGCATCATTTCTCCCTCCCTGTGGAATATTTATCAGCGCTATTGTTCGGATAGTATCATTGCTAACCAATATGCAGATGCAGCAGCGAGGGGATCTGCGAGAACAGCCACAACATCAGGCCGATGGTCCCCCCCACCAGGGTGCCGTTGATGCGGATAAACTGCAGATCTTTACCGATATTGAGCTCGATCTGCCGCGACATATCGCGGGCGTCCCAGCTCTTCACCGTGTCGCTGATATGGCGGGTGAGGAAGGCGGCGAACTCCGGCGCCACCCGGTGCGCCGCCTGTTCCAGGTGTTCGTTAAGCGATTCGCGCAGGGCGTCGTCGCGGAGTAAGGTTTCACCGAACCACTGGCCAGCCTCGGCGATGCGCTGCTTAATACGTGAGTCATCGCTGCTGATATCGTTTTTTACCCAGCTGCGCAGGTCGCCCCACACTTCACCGAGATAGCGGTTAAAGGTCTCATCATTTTTCAGATATGCTTTGATGTTCTCGGCCTTCTGCGCCATGAGCGGGTCGGATTTCAGGTTGTCGATAAGCTTCTGCACCGCGTGGTCGAAGGCCTGGCGGATCTGGTGGGTACGGTCATGGCTCACCTCGTCCAGCAGGGTATTCACCGCATCGGTGACCATCTCGGCGCTGTGCTCGCCGAGCCACTCGGTGGGTAACAGTTTGGCCTTCAGCGGGTGCTCGGTCTCCAGCCAGCGCACGATGCCGCGGGCGATAAAGGCGCGGGAGTTGTCCCGCTGCAGCAGGGCGATAAGCTGGCTTATCAGCGAATCCAGCAGCTTCTGGTGGCGATTGTCGCGGGTCATTCCCTCCAGCATCATGGCGCTGGTCTGCGTCAGGTCGACTTTATCGATCGCCTTATGTACCGCGCGGCGCAGCAGGCGCTGAATGCGCGCGTCGTCGGTCAGTTCAAGAAAACCGCTCATCACCTGCAGCAGATGCTGGCCGACCCGCCGGGCATTCTCCGGCTGGCTGAACCAGTTGCCGAGCATCAGGGCTGGCTCATAGCGGCGGATCAACGCGACCAGCGACGGGGTATCGAGGAACTTCTCCTCGACAAAGCGGCCAAGATTATCGGCGATGCGGTCTTTGTTACGCGGGATAATCGCGGTATGTCGGGCGACAAAGGGCAGCGGAATACGACGAAACAACGCGACCACCGCAAACCAGTCGGCCAGCGCCCCGACCATCGCCGCTTCGGAAATGGCCTTTAGCGCGCTGACCCACGGCGTCGGCGGCAGCAGCAGGGTGGTGATAAATAGCGCGGCGGCGATCAGCAGCAGCGACAGCGCCAGCAGTTTGGCGCGTTTGAGTTCAGCGAGTTTTTCCATAAACTTAAGCATATAACCTGACGGCGAGGTCGTGCAAAAATCGCCAGATAATCCACAGACCGAAGATCATCAGGACCGCCCCTGCCGCCCGCTCGACTCGCCAGACGATGGCGCCCAGGCGGCGCTGTACCTGCGGCAGCGCAATCGCACTCACCAGCAGTAAATCCCAGAAGAACACCACGCTGACCATCCACAACCCGCTCACCGTTTGCTGCAGCAGGGTGACCGCCGGCCCGAGCAGGGAAGTCATCAGCGCCAGATAAAACAGAGCGTTTTTGGGGTTGAGCAGCGATGACCCCAGCCCGAGCAGCAGCTGCCTGCCGAACCCCGGACGCGATGCGCGAATGCTCTCCACCGCCAGCGTCGCGGGACGGCTGCGTATCAGCAGGCTGCCAACCCACAGTAAATAGCCCGCCCCCAACAGCTCAATGAGCAAAAACAGCAGCGGCGCCTGGCGCAGAAGCCCCCAGCCGACGATGGCGAGAACAATATACAGCGCATTGCCGGCGGCGATGCCGAGACACAATCCGATGCTGCCGCGGATCCGGTAGCGCACGGCGTAGCCGACCAGCAGAAAAAAATCAGGGCCCGGGCTGAGCAGAGCGACAAAGTGAGACAGGGCTAGCGCCGGGAAGGCGGCGGGAAAGAGCGTCGATAAGGTATGCATAGTGGCCTCGATAATGGTACTGAGGCCACCCTAAGCGAAGTGCCGTATTACTTATTGTCGGATATTGATCTGCTGTGCGCATATTGCCGCGGCGTGGCGGCGGTATAGCTGACAAAGGTTTTATGGAAATGGCTCTGATCGGCAAAGCCAGCCTGATAGCCGACATCGGCAATAGGGTCCCCGGCGCGTAAACGCGTTTTCGCATATTCGATGCGCGCCATGTTGATCAAACTGGCGGGTGTCAGGCCGGTATCCTGTTTCACGGCGCGGATAACGGTCTCTTTACGAAGCGCGCTGTCGTGGGCCAGCTTATCCAGCGACGGCGGCGCTGGCAGTTCTGTCGCCAGGCGCTGAAACAGCAGGGCGCTGGCGTGATGTGGTGCCTGCGGCGCGGCGGCGCACAGCGGCAGCGCGTGCAGGAGTTGCGCCAGCCGGGCGGGCAGTTGTTCAAGGCTCCCGCGGCTCATCAGGGCGACAACCTGCTGGAAACAGGCAAAGAGAGGGCTGTCGCGCAACAGTGGCTGCGGCGAGGCGATACTGGCGCCAGGGGGAATATCCGGGCGCTGCGCGTGGCACCATGCCGCCTCCAGGTACAGCATATGATAGCTGCGCGGCCTGTCATGCAGCGGATTACAGCTATGCGGCGCGTGCGGGGGGATCACGATCAGATCCCCGGGCTGCAGGAGATATTCCTCACCATTGCACAGGCAGCGCGTTTCCCCCTCGATAATCGCCCCCACCGAGAGCTGCGGGTGGCTGTGGCGTTTGTAGGCCTGGCGGCTGCGCCAGGTGCTGCGCAGCTCCAGCCACGGTAGACGATCGTCTCGCCAGAAGGTTTGGGGGATATCTCGGGTATGGTTCACCGCATCGACCTTTGCTGAGGAGGGAGAGGTCGTTTATAGCATGCTGCGCGGAGGCTGTCGCCCGCCTGGATTTGCGTACCGCCTCGAAAAAGGATGTCGCGCTTGCAGTCCGGAGAAATCTATTTTCGTGGCGGTGCGTAAAGGTTGTATTGCCCGGGTGTCAGAGACATTCCGAGCGCGTAGAGTCCCTGCAGGATAAGCAGGCAGGGATGAGCCGATGGCAAAGGGCACCACCTCGACGCCGCATGATGCGGTGTTTAAACAGTTTCTCACTCAGGCCGACACCGCGCGTGATTTCCTGGCGATCCACTTACCGCCTGCGCTGCGTCAGCGCTGCGACCTCGATACCTTACAGCTGGAATCGGCAAGCTTTATCGAGGAGAGCCTGCGGGCCTGGTACTCCGATGTGCTGTGGTCACTCAAAACCGCGTCTGGCGAGGGCTACATTTATGTGGTTATCGAACATCAGAGCTCGCCGGATGCGCAGATGGCCTTCCGCCTGATGCGCTACGCCATCGCCGCGATGCAGCGCCATCTTGATAGTGGTCATACCAGACTGCCGCTGGTGGTGCCGATGCTGTTCTACCACGGGGCGACCACGCCATACCCGTGGTCGCTCAACTGGCTGGACTGCTTTACCGATCCGCAACTGGCGAGGGAGCTTTATATCTCGCCCTTTCCGCTGGTGGATATCACGGTGATCCCCGACGATGAGATCGTTAGCCATCGGCGCGTGGCGTTACTTGAGCTGATACAGAAGCATATTCGCCAGCGCGATTTAATGAACATCGTTGGGCAACTGACGACGATTTTACTTAGCGGGGACGCTAATGACAGACAGCTAAAAACGCTGTTTAATTATCTGCTGCAGACTGGCAACGCGCGCCGCTTTGGCCGGTTTATCCACGAAGTGGCGCAACGGGTTCCTCAGCACAGGGAGAGATTGATGACCATCGCCGAAAGATTACAGGAAGTGGGCCGCAGAAAAGGCAAACGGGAAGGCCGGCAAGAAGGATGGCAACAAGGCAGACAAGAAGGACAGCATGCCGAGGCGCTGCGCATTGCACAGAGGATGCTGGACGACGGTATTGCCCGCGAGACGGTAGTGAAAATCACTGGCCTGGCCGCCGACGAGATCGCCGCGCTGGAACATTGATAACGCCGGGGCGGCCTGAAGGTAGCCCCGGTTAGCCTTTTTATGGAATATTCCGGATATACCTAACTTTACCCGCATCGCCAGCCATCTCGACTACCCTTAATATCCTTGACGGCATTTTTGACTGCCTTAATAGCGATAACAAGGAGACATGCGATATGGCCTATCAGACGGTGAATCCTGCGAATAATCAGCTTATTAAAACGTACCCGGCGCACAGCGACGCGGACGTGGAGGCGGCGCTGCAGCAGGCGGATGCGCTCTACCATTCAGCCTGGGCAAAAGGCGATATTGAACCGCGGCTGGCGGTACTGCATAAGCTGGCTGATCTGATCGACAGCCGGGCGGAGGAACTGGCAAAAATCGCCAGCCAGGAGATGGGGAAACTCATTAAGCAGAGCCGCGGCGAAGTGAAACTTTGCGCGCAGATCGCCCGCTATTATGCCGATAACGCCAAATCGTTGCTGGCGCCGGTGAAATATCCCTCCGAACTCGGCGACGCCTGGGTTGAGCATCATCCCATCGGCGTCTTAATGGCGGTGGAGCCGTGGAACTTCCCCTATTACCAGCTGATGCGCGTCCTGGCGCCAAACCTGGCGGCCGGCAACCCGGTTATCGCCAAACACGCCAGCATTGTGCCGCACTGCGCGGAGACCTTTGCCCATCTGGTGCGTGAGGCCGGCGCACCGGAAGGGGCGTGGACCAACCTGTTTATCTCCCAGGAGCAGGTGGCGAAGATTATCGCCGACGATCGCGTGCAGGGCGCGGCGCTCACCGGGTCGGAGAAAGCCGGCAGCGTGGTGGCGGCGCAGGCGGCGAAGCATATTAAGAAATCGACGCTGGAACTGGGCGGTAACGATGTATTTGTGGTACTGGACGATGCCGACCTGGAACGCGCGGTGAAAATCGGCGTCCAGGCGCGGCTGAATAACGCCGGCCAGGTGTGTACCGCTGCCAAGCGTTTTATCCTGCACGAAAATATCGCTGAGTCGTTTCTGGCGAAATTTAGTGAGGCGTTTCGCCAGGTGAAAATCGGCGATCCGCTGGATGAAAGCACCACGCTGGGGCCGCTCTCTTCCAAAGATGCGCTGGACACCCTAAGCAAACAGGTGGACGAGGCGGTGAAAAATGGCGCTACGCTGCATCTGGGCGGCAAAGCGGTGGCACGAGAAGGCAATTTCTTTGAACCCACCATTTTGACCGGTATCACCCGTGACAACCCGGCGTACTTCGAAGAGTTCTTTGGCCCGGTGGCGCAGATCTACGTGGTGAAAAATGACGAGGAGGCAATCCAGCTGGCCAATGATTCCCACTATGGTCTGGGCGGCGCGGTCTTCAGTCAGGATATCGAACGCGCCAAACGGATGGCCTCCGCCATTGAAACCGGGATGGTTTATATCAACTGGCTTACCGATACCGCGCCGGAGCTGCCGTTTGGCGGCGTGAAGCGTTCCGGTTACGGACGGGAGCTCTCCGATCTCGGCATCAAAGAGTTTGTGAACCAGAAGCTGGTGGTGGTGCGCCGCTAAGCCCGGCCATAAAAAAACCTGCCATTCGGCAGGTTTTTTTATAATAGATTCATTGCACTTCGACTTTATCCCAGCCGCTTTTGAACATACAGCTGTCGACTAAGGTCTCCCGCTGATATTCATTCGCGTCTTCTACCGTATAGCTTGTTTCAACATCCTGTTTCTTATGTTTTTTGTCCGTTTTTTCTGAACTGGACCTGGTCACCACGTTATCCGGAGGGAGATCGACCAGGGCCTGCGCTTCACATTCGGTGAGCTTTTTATGCATTTCGGCATCGCTTAAACCCGGCTTCACCCAGGTATACTGAGTGCAGCCGGTCAGCAGCAACGCCAGGCTCAGCGCAGAGAGCGCGGCGAGACGTGGTTTCATCAGAAGGTGACTCCGCCGCCCACGTAGGCGCCATCAATCAGGGTGTGGTTTGGGCGACCCTCTTTGCCGTCAACGCTCACGTGACGGTAACCCACTTTCAACGTCACTGGACCAATCGGGGACCAGCTTACGCCGCCGTTCGCTTCGACATAGTTTTTTACGCTGTTGTTCAGGCCGTCCGGCGCGACATACCCTTCGCCAAACACGTGGATGCTGTCGGTCAGGGCCACGTTCACCCCGCCGCCGACCGGAAACGCGACGCCGTTATCGCCTTTTTTCGGCCCGAGGTAGATAGCTTTCGCGCCAGCGTTGAGCATAACCGGACCTACTTCCAGATTGTAACCCGCGCCAACGCCGCCGGTCTGGCTACCATCATCGGTATTCTTCAGCCAGTGGCTTTCGGCGTACAGGCCAGAAGAGGATTTACCCATTTCCATATTCAGATTGGTGAAGTTTTTACCTTGTTCAACGGTAAATCCCATCGCCATGGCGGAACCAGAGACCGCGGTCAGGGCAGCAACAATCAGGATGTTAAGCTTTTTCATGGTTTGCTCCTCGTCATTAAATTTGTCTGAGCGCACCTTAACAATCGATGTTTACCTCTGCAAATGTGACTTAAGTCAATTTTTTATGCTGGGTTTGTCAGGGCGGTGTTTTGAAAATGTTGTAATGACGTTGGGTTACGGCGAGGTCAATCAGCAAATTTGGTCTGTTTAGCCGCGGTTTAATGGGTGGGCTAAACAGAAACTGAACAGGGCGGGCATTAATTATTAAGGATCCTATTCATTTAGTTTCTTATTATTTCCAAAAGTGTTTCTGCTGTTACTTATTAAAACGTTGCTTTACATTTTTCGACGCGCTGCCGACGTTTGGTCCCTGTTTTTGGCGAGGTGTCAGAGAGAGGATGGTGCCTGCGCCTTGGGGCGCAGGCGGGCAGGTTAGCGTCGTAACCCGGCAAATGCGGCGCGAATTTCCTCTTCCGGCAGCTGAATGCCGATAAATACCAGCGTGCTGTGCGGCGTTTCATCGCCCCACGGGCGATCCCAGTCGGCGCTGTAGAGGCGCTGCACGCCCTGAAACAGCAGGCGATTTGGCTCGCCGTCGATCCACAGCATGCCTTTATAGCGCATCAGTTGCTCGGCGAAGGAGAGCAACAGGTTTTCCATTACCCGTGAAACTTCACTGATATCCACCGGATAGTCGAGCTCGACCACAATCGACGAGACGTCGTTCTGCTTTTCTGCAACAAAATGAAAACGCGGTGTGGCGCTGACAACCTTTTCTTCCAGCATAAAGCCGCTGGTGTTAAACAGCTGGCTTAGATCGATATCGCCGTGAATGACGGTATAAACCGGCGCCCGCGCATTGATGCGCGCCAGCCGTTCGCGCAGCTTCTCGGTGTCGCCGGCAACGTCGGTTTTGGTTAGCAAAATGCGGTCCGCATAGCCGACCTGCGACTGGGCGATGGTGAACTGATCCATCTGCTGGTCGGCATGGACGGCATCCACCAGGGCGATCACGCCGTCCAGCAGATAGCGCTCGCAGAGCACCTCATGGGAGAAAAAGGTCTGGATAATCGGCCCCGGGTCGGCCATGCCGGTGCACTCAATCACCAGCCGGTCAAACTCGATTTCGCCGCGATCGCGACTGTCGAGGAGATCGAGCAGGGCGTCTTCCAGTTCGTTGGAGCGCGTACAGCAAATACAGCCGTTGGTCAGGGTTTTGATCTGCGTGGCGCGGTCGCCGATCAGCTGATCGTCAACGGAGACTTCGCCAAATTCATTTTCAATCACGGCGATTTTGAAACCGTGCTGCTCATTCAGGATATGGCGCAGGAGGGTGGTTTTTCCTGCGCCGAGAAAACCGGTGAGTAGGGTGACTGCAATCGGTGCCATTATTGCCTCCATTAACAGCAGCGTACGCCGCCTTTGCCGTCTCCGCCGTAGCGGGCCTGCTGGCGTTCGCGGAAGAATTCTTCATAAGTCATGTAGGGCTGATCCGGATGGTTGGTTTGCATATGCGTGACGTAGTTGTCGTAATCCGGAATGCCAATCAGCATTTTTGCCGCCTGACCGAGATATTTTTTTGCCTGACCTAAGTTACCAAACATTGTAAGTTCCAGATAACGAATAAAGCCGGATGGCGGCTAGCGCCTTATCCGGCCTACGTTGATGCACTTTTCTGTAGGCCGGATACGCGTAGCACTATCCGGCATCAGGGTTAATGATGTGACGAGGTCTTCACGCCGCCTTCCGGTACCGGCACGTACGGGGTCTCTTTGTCGGTACGCACCTTATTGTTGCGCACGTTGAGCCAGGTTTTGATGCCGTAGAAGATGATGCTGTACACCACCACCAGGAACAGGATACTCAGCCCGGCGTTGGTGTAGTTGTTGACCACGATATGATTCATGTTGGCAATCTGCTGCGCGGTCAGCTCGCCGCCGGCGGCAATCTTCTCTTTATACTGCTGAGCCATAAAGAAGAAGCCTTCCATCTGCGGATTGCTGCTGAACAGCTTCAGACCCAGCGCCCAGGTGGTGCACAGCAGCAGCCACGCTGCCGGGATAACGGTGACCCAGATATATTTGGTGCGCTGCATTTTGACCAGCACCACGGTGCCAAGCACCAGCGCCACGGCGGCCAGCATCTGGTTAGAGATACCGAACAGCGGCCACAGGCTCTTCACACCGCCCAGCGGGTCGACCACGCCCTGATACAGCAGGTAGCCCCACAGCCCGACGCAGCCCGCGGTACCGATAATCCCGGCGACCAGCGAGTCGGTTTTTTTCAGGAACGGCACGAAGTTACCCAACAGATCCTGCAGCATAAAGCGGCCTGCGCGGGTACCGGCATCCAGCGCGGTGAGGATAAACAGCGCTTCAAACAGGATACCAAAGTGGTACCAGAAGCCCATATCCGCCATCGGGATGATTTTATGGAACACATGGGCGATACCGACGGCCAGCGTCGGCGCGCCGCCGGCGCGGTTCAGTACCGAAGGTTCGCCGATATCTTTCGCCGTCTGCAGGATCTGCTCAGGGGAGATCACGAAGCCCCAGGAGCTGACGGTCGCCGCCGCATGGACGGTCACTTCTTTCAGCTGCGCGGCGATCATCGCCGCGTTTTCACCGCCCATTTCATGCAGGTTCGGCATGACGATGCCAAGGCCCGCTGGCGGGGTGTTCATCGCGAAGTAGAGACCCGGTTCGATAATCGAGGCGGCGACCAGCGCCATGATGGCGACGAACGACTCCATCAGCATCGCACCGTAGCCGATAAAGCGGGCATCGGTTTCGTTGGCCAGCAGCTTCGGCGTGGTGCCGGAGGCGATCAGCGCGTGGAAGCCGGAGACCGCGCCGCAGGCGATGGTGATAAACAGGAACGGGAACAGCGCGCCTTTCCACAGCGGGCCGGTACCATCAATGTACTGGGTCACCGCCGGCATTTTCAGGTCCGGGTTGAGGATAACGATCCCCAGCGCCAGGCCGACGATCACGCCGATTTTCAGGAAGGTGGCCAGATAGTCACGCGGCGCCAGAATCAGCCATACCGGCAGCAGCGCGGAGATAAACGCGTAGCCAATCAGGGTAAAGGTGATGGTGGTGTCTTTAAAGGTCAGCGCCGGGCCCCAGTATGGGTCGTGGGCAATGATGCCGCCAAACCAGATGGACGCCACCAGCAGCACGATACCGATAACCGAGACTTCACCCACGCGGCCAGGGCGCAGGAAGCGCATGTAGATCCCCATAAACAGGGCAATAGGTACCGTCGAGCAGACGGTAAAGACGCCCCACGGGCTTTCCGCCAGCGCTTTCACCACGATGAGCGCCAGCACCGCGAGGATGATGATCATAATCAGGAAGCAGCCGAACAGCGCGATAGAGCCCGGAACCGGCCCCATTTCCTGCTTGATCATCTCGCCCAGCGAGGCGCCGTTACGCCGTGAGGAGATAAACAGCACCATGAAGTCCTGTACCGCGCCCGCCAGCACCACGCCGGCCAGCAGCCACAGGGTGCCCGGCAGATAGCCCATCTGCGCGGCCAGTACCGGGCCAACCAGCGGGCCGGCGCCGGCAATGGCGGCAAAGTGGTGGCCAAACAGCACGTAGCGGTTGGTTGGCACATAGTTCAGGCCATCGTTATTAATGACCGCCGGCGTCGAGCGCGTTGGGTCAAGCTTCATCACCTTCTGCGCGATGTACAGGCTGTAATAACGGTAGGCGACGAGGTACACAGAAACCGAGGCGACGACGATCCACAGGGCACTGACGTGCTCACCGCGGCGCAACGCGACGACTGAGAGGCAAAATGCCCCGATGATTCCGAGAATCACCCAGGGTATGTGCTTGAATAGTTTTTTGGTATCCATAGTAAAACCTGGCGTTAATTAGATGAATAATTGGCCGAAGCCGTCTGGTTTTAAGTAAGGGTTGATGGAGGTATTGATTAGCTAGGCTGCCTCCGATCTTGCCAGAACAGCGCGCGCGTAAAGTTGGGTAAATCGGTGAGTGGTTGTATGGAAGGTTAAGCGGTCGCTAGCTGAAATAAGCGGTTGGCCATCAAGTGAACAAGAGATAATTATGTGATTGAGATCACGGCATATTTCAGCCCAGTGCGATGGGGGAGCGGCAGAATCTAAAAAGAGGTCGCGCTAATGCTCTCAGTGTGAATCGATATTAATTCATAATCTCATATTCTTATTTCATGATGATTTCATATTGTCTTTGGCAGAACTTAGCGGTGATTCATCCATATCATTAGAATGGAGTAATGATCGCGTTTATAATTTTAAGCAATAATTTTTGAAGTGGCTTGAATAATATGTGTTGATATTGATATGGGTTTGGTTGTATTAAATGCCACGCTTCGCTTTTTATTACTCGACATGGAACGTTGTGACTTAACTATAATGAATAAATGGAATTTCGTTCATAAAGTTTTAATTATCTGTATATTGCCTGCCTGGGCATGGGCTGCGCCTGTGGATACCGTACGTGAGCAGCAGTTCATCAACCAGCAGCAGCGCCAGCAGGCGCTGGAAAACCAGCTCGCGCCGCCGTCACCGGATATTCATTTATCAGCGGAAGAAATAAATACCGATGATGGTTTGTTTCCCGTGGAACAACCTTGCTTTGCTATTTCTCAGGTTATTTTGCAGGGCGCTGAAGCCTTACCGCATTGGCTTCCGCTCCAGCGCCAGACAAATAAAGCAATTGGGCGTTGTCTGGGAGGGAAGGGCATTAATCTACTGATGGCCCAGTTGCAGAATATATTAATCGATCGCGGTTATATCACCAGCCGGATCCTTGCCCCGCAGCAGGACTTAAAAAGCGGTGTTTTGCGCCTGGTGGTGATGCCGGGTTATATCCGTGAAGCCAGGCTTACGGAGGACAGCGATGATTATCTGTGGCTGGCGAGCGCGTTTCCGGCGACTGACGGGAAACTACTGGACCTGCGCGATATTGAACAGGGGCTGGAAAACTTGCAGCGCCTGCCGACGGTACAGGCCAGCATGGAAATTGTTCCGGGCGAAACGCCTGGGCAAAGCGATATTGTTATTAACCGCCGACAGGAACGCTTCTGGCGCGTCGACGCCTCGCTCGATGATTCCGGCTCTAATGCCACCGGCCGCTATCAGGGTAACCTGACGCTATCCCTGGATAACCCGTTAGCCTTAAGCGACCTTTTTTACCTTTCCGGCTCACATAACCTCGATGGCAATGGCGGTAAATCCTCAAAGAACCTGACCGGCCACTATTCGATTCCGCTGGGTTACTGGCAGCTCGGATTAACCGCCAGCCAGTATGATTACATGCAAACCGTGGCGGGGGCCAACGGCGATTACCAGTACAGCGGTAAAAGCAAGAACGTTGATTTCCAGATGAGCCGCGTACTGCACCGGAGCGGTAGTCAGAAGACCACTCTTAGCGCCGATGTGTTAGCCCGCGAGCAGCGCAACTTCATTAACGACACCGAGATTGCCGTTCAGCGGCGGCAGACGGCGGCCTGGAAGCTTGGTCTGCAGCATCGCCATTACCTGGGCAACGCCACTCTCGATGCCGGAGTGAGCTATCAGCGCGGTACCCGCTGGTTTGGCGCTCAGCCCGCGCCGGAAGAGCAATGGGGGGAAGCAACCGCCCTCAGCAAAATCCTGCAATTCAATGCTCAGCTCAATTTGCCTTTTGCCCTGGGCGGGCAAAATTTTCGCTTTACCAGTCGCTATCAGCGGCAGATGAGCAGCACGCCGCTGACTTCGCCGGATATGTTTTCCATCGGCAACCGTTGGACGGTTCGCGGCTTTGACGGCGAGCGCACCCTGACCGCCAGTCACGGCTGGTACATACGTAACGATATCGCCTGGTCGACCCCGTTACCGGGGCAAGAGTTTTATCTGGGGGCGGATTACGGCGAAGTCGGCGGCGCGGGCAGTGAAACGCTGGTGGGCAAACACCTCGCCGGGGGCGTGGCAGGGCTGCGCGGCCAGTACCACCGCGCCAGCTACGACCTGTTCGCCGGTATCCCTTTAGCCCAACCCGATGGCTTTAAAACCGATCCGGCAACTTTTGGTTTCAGCGTTAGCTGGAGCTACTGATTTTCACTCATGCGCCGTTTGGCGGCGCGTGCTGCGCACAGGGATGATTTTCCGCGCCGCGGTGGACAATGGATGACGAGTAACGGCAATGAATAAACGCTTTTATCGAATCGTATTTAATAAGGCTCGCGGGATGCTGATGGTGGTGGCGGAAACGACCCGCTCTCATCGGGCGGGCGTGTCGCCGCAATCCGGCGCCGACGCGCGAACCGGGTCGATGCTGACCTCCACCCTGGCGCCGCTGGCCTTTAGCTTTCTGCTCGCTTTTTCCTGTCTTACCCCGGCTCAGGCGGCGATTGTCGCCGATAACCATGCGCCAGGCGGCCAGCAACCGCAGATCGCCAATAGCGCTAATGGCACGCCGCAGGTCAATATTCAGACACCGAGCGGCGCAGGCGTTTCACGCAACGTTTACAGCCAGTTTGACGTCGATGGGCGCGGCGTGGTGCTGAATAACAGCCGTGCCAACACTTCAACCCAACTGGCCGGGATGGTCGCCGGGAACCCGAATCTGGCGAAAGGGGAAGCCAGAGTGATCCTCAACGAGGTGAATACCCGCGATCCGAGCCGGCTGAATGGCTATATCGAGGTTGCCGGACAAAAAGCGCAGGTGGTTATCGCTAACCCTGCCGGAATTAGCTGCGACGGCTGCGGGTTCATCAATGCCAACCGCGCAACGCTGACGACAGGCCAGGTACAGTACGGTAACGGGCAGATTAGCGGTTATGATGTCAATCGCGGCGAAATTCTCGTACAGGGCGGCGGCCTTGATGCGAGCTCGGTAGACAGTACCGACCTGCTCGCCCGCGCGGTGAAAATCAACGCCGGGGTTTGGGCGCAGGAGCTAAAGGTCACCGCAGGGCGTAATCAGATCGATGCGGCGCACAGCCGAACGACGGCAAAATCAGCCGACGGCAGTGCGCTGCCTGCGGTGGCGATAGACGTCAGCGCGCTGGGCGGGATGTACGCTCATAAAATTCGTCTTGTCGGTACCGAGCGCGGCGTAGGCGTTCACAATGCCGGCAATATCGGCGCGGCGGCGGGGGATGTAGCAATCAGCGCTGATGGCGCGCTCAGCAACAGCGGCGTGATTCAGTCCGCGCAGAATCTGCAACTGTCCGTTAAGGGCGATCTTCACAACCAGGGGCAGCTGTACGCCGGAAAAGATAGCGTGGTGACGGCCAGCGCGACGCTAACCAATGACGGCATGATCGCCGCGCAAGGCGATACGCAGATTGCCGCCAACGCTTTGCGCAGCGCGCAAAACAGCACGCTCGCCGCCGGATTAAATAGCGATGGTTCTACCGCCAGCAGCGGCGCGCTGACGCTGAATAGCCAGAGCTCGCTGGCGCTGAATGGCCGCAATATGGCGGCAGGAACGCTGACGGCGCAGGGCAGGACGGTGGATCTTGATAACAGTCGAACCTCGGGGGCGCGGATCGTGGTCAGCGCCGCGACCGGGGATATCACCACCCGAGATGCGGTGGTGGCGGCCAGCGAAAAACTCCAGTTGGCCGCCAGCGGCAAACTCAACAACCACAGTGGCCTGTTGACGGCCAGCCAGCTTGAGCTGAAAGCAATGGCGCTGGATAACCAACAGGGCGTAATCCAGCAGACGGGCGAGGACGATCTACGCCTTGATTTTCGCGCGGGGTTGGACAACCGCGGTGGTGAGATCGCCAGCAACAGCCATGCTTTGACGCTCAGAACCAGCCAGTTGTTCAATCAAAACGGAACGCTGCTGCATACCGGCAGCGGCGGCATATCTATTACCAGCGAAGGCGCGCTGGACAACGGCGAAGGCACTATTGCCGCTAACGGCAATATCGTTTTGTACTCCGATAACATTAATAATCGCAGCGGTAAAATCAGCACGACGCAGGGCAATGCTCAGCTCACTACGCGGCATGAGCTGGAAAATTCGCAAGGGAATATCGTTGCTGGCGGCAGCCTTTCTCTACAAGTGGCCAGCCTTCGGAACCAGCAGGGGCAAGTGATTGCGGCGCAGGGCGACCTGGCCATGAGCGCTGAAGGAGGGCTGGATAACCGCGAAGGCGTTCTTGCCGCAAATGGCTATATCAAGCTTGACGCCGACAATCTGACCAACCATGGCGGAAAAATCAGCGCGGCGCAGGGCGACATTCAGCTCACTGCGCGCCATGGGGTGGATAACTCGCAGGGGAATATCATCGCCAGCGGCGACATCCAACTACAGGCTGAAAATCTTAATAATCGTCACGGGCAGATAGGCACGGCGCAGCGGGGCAGCGTCAACCTGACGACGAGCGGTTTACTGGATAACCAGCAGGGCACAATCACCGCCTTTGATGCCCTGGGTATTCAGAGCGCCACCGTTGATAACCGGCAGGGAGAACTGCAGTCCGGCGGTAATCTCAACATCACCATTCACAACCGGGGGCTGGATAACCGACAGGGGCAGATCGTCTCCGCCACCGCTCTGGAAATAGCAGGCGTCAACCTGGCGTTGGCTAATACGGGCGGAACGTTACTTGCCGCGAGCAAACTTAGCCTCGATGCCGATTCCCTCAGCGGCGATGGCGAGGTGCTCTCTCAGGGCGATATGTCGCTCACGTTGCGTCAGGCATTTCATAACGCCGGGAGGGTCATCGCCAACGGCAACCTGCAGTGGAATCTCTCCGGCCTGGGGCTGATTAACCAGGGGGTTATCAGCGCCGGCCAGGCGCTCAATCTCTATGCGGCAAAGCTGGATAACCGTCAGGAAGGTGAAATCAGCGCTGGCGAGAACCATTTGACGGTCAGCGGCGAGTTGGTCAATCGGGGGCTGATTGACGGTGGTTTAACCCATATTGTCGCCACGACGTTAACCAATATCGGCAGCGGGCGCCTGTACGGCGACGCCGTCGCGCTGCAGGCGGCAACGCTGACTAACGCCGCAGAGAACGGCGTGGCGGCGACGATTGCCGCACGGGCATCGCTGGCAATGGGCGTCGGCACGCTCAATAACCAGGATCACGCGCTGATCTACAGCGACGGTACGCTCGCCATTGGCGGCCAGCTTGCCGAAGACGGTTCGCTCAGCGGCCGGGCGGGAGTGTTTAATAACCACAGCGCAACGCTTGAGTCCGCCGGTGATATGGCGCTCGATATCCAACAAATCAATAACTACAACGACCATCTGGTGACGAAAGATGTGATGGTCGAGCAGTCATGGCGCCATGAAGCGGCGCTGAAAGGATCGGTACAGCGCTTCGACTGGTCGCTGGTCGATACCAGCTATAAAAACAAATACGGCGTTCACGACGCCATCATGCCGGACGGTAGCCGCGGCGATGAGTTCTATGAATACCAGTACCAGCGTACCGTTGTGGAAACGCAGGTGGTGGAAAGCGATCCTGGCAAAATCCTCTCCGGCGGCCGGCTCATCATCAACAGCGATAAGCTGAATAACTACGATAGCCAGATTATCGCCGGAGGAGCGCTCGGTGGCGTGATTGGCGAACTAAACAACGTCGCCACGACCGGCAAACGGGTGACCACCGACGTCGGCACCCAGACCCGTTGGTATGAGAAAAAGACCAGCCGCCCGTTTGGCGGCACTAAAACCAGCCAGGGGAAAAAAAGCAGCGAATATGAACCGACGCCGACGGTTCAGACCATCGATTTGCAAACCATGAAGTGGCAGGGCAATACCCAAATTGATGGCCATAGCGGTGTGATTAATCCGCGCGATCGCGCCGATGAAACAGGCGAAATACCCGCCGGACGACTGGTGGAAGTGACGCCGGTTAACGCTGACGGAACGGTTATTCGCGTCATCACGCCGGATACCCGGCTTCCTGTCAGCAGTCTGTATCAGATCGACCCGCAGGCTAAAGCAGGCTATCTGGTGGAAACCGATCCGCGTTTTACCAACGGTAAAGCGTGGCTCGCCAGCGACTACATGCAAAATCAGCTGGGCGTTGATCAGGCGATGAAGCGGCTTGGCGACGGCTATTACGAACAGCGGCTGGTGCGTGAGCAGATCGTTAAGCTGAGCGGCGGGCGCTACCTGCAGGGCTACAGTAACGATGAAGAGCAGTACCGGGCGCTGATGGACGCGGGCGTCGCCTTCGCCAAACAGTACAACCTGACGGTCGGGGTGGCGCTGACGCCAGCGCAGATGGCGCTGTTGACCAGCGATATGGTCTGGCTGGTCGCCAGAGAGGTCACGCTAACGGATGGCTCCGTGCAGCAGGTGCTGGTGCCGCAGGTTTACGCGCGGATTAAAGCGGGCGATCTCGATGGCAGCGGCGCGTTGCTCGGCGGTGAAAACGTGGCGTTCAGCGTGAGCCGTGATGTGACCAACAGCGGGCACATCCAAAGCCGCGGCGTGACGCAGCTAACCGCGGAAAACATTCATAACAGCGGCTATATCGGCGGCAACCAGCTCACGCTAAACGCGCGTACTGATATCAACAATATTGGCGGAACGCTGCAGGGCGGCGATAGCCTGATCGCGCAAGCCGGGCGTGATATCAACAGCGCCAGCACCCTCGGCGGCGGCCCGGGTAACATCAGCCTCGATCGGCCCGCGGGGATTTATGTCCAGAATGAAAACGGCCAGTTGGGGCTGCTGGCGTTACATAACATTAATCTGACGGCAAGCATGGTGAGTAACAGCGCGGCGGGCAGCCAGACGCAGATTATCGCCGGCAACGATCTCAACCTGCAGACGCTCGCCACCACCCATAGCGAAAGCGGAAACTGGGGGAAAGGCAACGATCGTTCCTTGACCCAGCGTAGCGATATCGGCACGCAAATTAACGGCGGCGCGGTGGCGCTGTCCGCCGGCCACGATATGAATGCCCGCGCCGCCAGCGTGACGGCGACCAGCAGCCTGACGGTTGCCGCCGGCAATGATATTAACCTCAGCAGCGGCGAGTCCTCATGGCACCTGACGGAAAACAGTCATCAAAGCAGCAGCGGCCTGCTGGCTCGCCGTTCGCTCACCACTCACGATGAAGTGTGGGCGCAGAACGCCATCGGCAGCAATTTTAGCGGTGACAGTATTGTGATGCAGGCCGGGCGCGACCTGCTGGTGTCCGGCAGCAGTGTTGCCGGCACCCAGGACGTCAACCTTGCGGCGGGGCGTAACCTGACCATCACCACCGCCGAGGAGCGTCGCCAGGAAAACCATCTACGTAAAGAGAAACATAGCGGCTTTTCCGGCACCGGCGGTGTCGGCTTCAGCGTCGGCAGTTCGTCGCTGAAAGCCACCGATGTAACGACGGCGCTGAGTAGCGCCGCCAGTACCGTCGGAAGCTCACAGGGCAACCTGAGCCTGAGCGCCGGTAATGTATTGACGGTTCAGGGATCTGACCTGGTGGCCGGCAACAATATGGCGTTGACCGGTAAAACCGTGAATATTCTGGCAGCGGAAAACCAGAGCACCCAGACCCATACCGTGGAGCAGAAAACCAGCGGCCTGACGCTGGCGTTATCCGGGATGGTGGGCAGCGCCATTAACACCGCGGTTTCCAGCGCCAACCAGGCCAGCACCGAGAGCAATGGCCGTCTCGCCGCGCTGAGCGGGCTGCAGTCGGCATTATCGGGCGTACAGGCGTATCAGGCATCGCAGATGCAGACTGCGGATTCCAGTCCGGAGAGCATGATAGGGGTCAACCTCTCCTGGGGTAGCCAGTCCTCGAAATCCACTCAGCGACAAACGCAGAACACCAGCCGCGGCAGCAGCCTGATGGCCGGCAACAATCTCAGCATTATCGCCACGGAGACGGATATCAACGTTGAGGGCAGCCAGCTGCAGGCCGGCGGCAGCGCGTTGCTCAATGCCGCGCGCGATGTGAATTTATTCTCTGCGGAGAACGCCAGCACCCTGAGCGGTAAAAACGAGAGCCATGGGAGTTCGTTTGGCGTCGGTATTAACTTCGGTCAGGGCGCGAACGGGCTGACGGTCAGCGCCAGCGCCAACGCCGGGAAGGGCCACGAGAAGGGCAACAGCCTGACGCATAACGAAACGACCCTCAGCGCCGGTGAGCGGGTGACTATCGTCAGCGGTCGCGATACGACGCTGACCGGCGCGCAGGTGAGTGGCCATCAGGTGACAATGGACGTCGGGCGTAACCTGACGCTGACCAGCGAGCAGGACAGCGATAACTACGATTCGAAGCAGCGTAGCGGCAGTGCGGGGGCGAGCGGCAGCATGGGCGGCGGTTCGGGTTCTCTTAACCTGAGCCAGAGCAAAATGCACAGCACCTGGGCGTCGGTGGAGGCGCAGACGGGGATTTTTGCCGGCGAGGGCGGTTTTGATGTGAAGGTGGGCGGGCATACGCAGCTGAACGGCAGCGTGCTGGCGAGCACGGCGGCGGCGGAGCTGAACCGGCTGGATACCGGGACGCTGGGTTTCCGGGATATTAAAAACTATGCCGAGTACAGCGTGGAGCAGCAGAGCGAGGGAGTGAGCACGAGCGGTAGCGTGGCGGGGCAGTTCCTCGGGAATGCGGCCAGTGGACTGCTGATGGGGGCGAACGGCAGCGGCAGCGACAGTTCGCTGACGCGGGCGGCGGTGAGCGAGGGCAGTATCGTTATCCGCGACAGCGCGAATCAGCAGCAGGACGTGACGGGGTTAAGCCGGGATGCGGCGCATGCGAACCAGACGCTGAGCCCGATATTTGATAAGGAGAAAGAGCAGAACCGGCTGGCGACGGCGCAGAAGACAGGTGAAATCGGGCGCCAGGTGAGTGATGTGCTGGTGACGCAGGGCAAGCTGAACGCGCAGGCGGCGCAGAGCGACCCGGCGGCGCGGGCAGCGGCGCGGGCGAAGCTGGTAGCGGGAGGGAATGGCAGTCCGAGCGAGGAGCAAATCAACGCGCAGGTGAGCCGAACGGCGACGGCGGACTACGATACGGGCGGAAAGTACCAGAAGGTGGCGCAGGCGGTAACGGCGGCGATGCAGGGTCTGGCGGGGGGCGACCTGGCGCAGGCGGCGAGTGGCGCAGTGAGCCCGTATGTGGCGGAAATCATTCACAGCCAGACGACGGACAGCGCGACGGGCAAGGTGAATGTGGAAGCCAATGCGATGGCGCACGCGGTGTGGGGAGCGATAGCGGCGGCATCGGGAAATAACAGCGCGCTGGCGGGAGCGGCAGGCGCAGTGAGTGGCGAGCTGCTGGGGCGCTGGATAGCGGCGGAATATTATCCGGGTGTTAAGACAGAAGAGCTGTCGGATGAGCAGAAGTCGACGATAAGCGCGCTGAGTACGCTGGCGGCGGGACTGATGGGGGGGCTTAGCGGAGGCAGCAGCGCGGATGCGGTGACGGGTGCACAGGCCGGGAAGAATGCGGTGGAGAATAACTTACTGAGCGGCAGTGAAGATGCGCAGGCGGCATGGTTGCGCCAGCACGGCATCGATATGGCGAGTTGTTCCGATAACCCAGGCGGGTCGGCATGTCAGAAAGCGATAAATGAGCGTAATGCGGTAGGACTTGCGCTGGCATCGGGTAGTGTGGCCCTGTTACCAGGTGGTGCTCAGGCAATGTGGGGACTGGGAGCAAGTGCAAATGCCGGTATCAGTTATCTGGCAGATGGCACGATAGATCCGGCAAATGCGACTATTGCTGGCTGGGTAAACGTGCTCAGTATGGGGAATGGTCTGGCAGGTACGGTAGGCTGGAATGCCGCAGGTGGTGCGCTGGGCAACTGGATAGATGACAAAGATCCACTGTCTGGTGCGCTTATCAATGGTGCCGGTTCGGGTATTGGCTATGGCATTGGTAAAGGACTCTCATGGGGTGTTAATGCCGGGGCAAACTGGTGGAAAGGAGGCTGGGATCCGAAGTTTAACGCTGAATTGAGGCAGTTTACTGAAATTAAGGGGGATTTTGGTATTTCGAAGGAAATGACTCCGAGCCGCGTTCCTGGGGCTTTTGGTGATTTTGGTGGTTCATTCTTCTCGGAAATAACAGGTAAAGGTATAGAGAAGCGCGCGGATTCTATGGGGGAGAGAAAAAATGATTAATGTTCTCTTTTTTATCTTCTCTGTGGTGGCGGGGATTCTCATGGCCGAACTGGCTTATGTGTCCTTACTTATTGTTGATTATGTCATACAGGGTAGCTTCAGTTTTTCTTCCTCTGAAGCTCTGCATAATCTGAAAGTAGGTTTTGGTGGTGGCTGCATTATTGGTGCAGGGATCGTTTTATGTCGTCTTTTTAAGATTAAAGGATTTTAGTGGAGAATAATGCGCTGAGTCTGCAACCGTTTCTGGTCTTTCCAATTATGCTACGAGTGATAAAAATGGGGAGGAAGAGAAATGATGAAAGTACCAACATGGCAATTAGTATTGTTATTTTTTTATTCCTGTACAGCTGTTCCCGCCACTATGTTCATGCTGAGTCTGGTATTTCAGTGGATCCTTGTACCTGGATTTGATGTTGATTTCTTTGGCTATGAACAAGTGTATGTTGCTCTCAAAATGGCAGTTATAGGTTTTTTTGTCGGGATATGTCTATGGCTTTCCTATTACTTGTCTTATAGAAAGCGAATGTTAAATAAGTAAGCTGTTGTTGAGAATAACCTGATGGGTGGGAACGAATGGGGCCAGGGTGAGAAAGCCAGAGAGCATGGCGCAGATGTTCTCTCATGCGCAGATAACCCGTCTGGTGAAGCCTGCCAGCGAGGAATTGCTGAGAATAAAGCTTATGCAGGTGCGTTGGCTTCAGCGGGGCTAATCTATCTGCCGGGAGGAATGCAGATTACTGGCGCGATAGGCGGAACGGCAAATGCAGGTATTCAGTATGCGATTAATGGAACGGTTAATCCAACTGATGTATTAATCGCGACTTATGTTGGAGCATTTACTGCAAATACGGGAGTCTGGGGAACTGTGGGCTGGAATGCGGCAGGTGGTGCAACATCCAGCTATCTGAACGGTGATGATCCATTTAAAGGTGGCGTAATAAGTGGTGCCGCTTCGGGTATCGGTTATGGAATAGGTAAAGTTGCCAAAATTTCATTAGATAAATGGGTTAATCCTGCATGGAAAAATTACGAGTGGGTTAATTTGGGGATGGGAATAAGTAAGCGATTACCTTTGGATCCTCGTCCTGCCGTGATAGGGAATATTATTGCTTCTGGTTCAACTGAGAGCATTGGCCAAGGCAGTTCTAAAGCGGCCAGAACTCTAAGAGAAGGGGATAAATGATGCGTAGCCTCCTCAATTTGATTGCTACAATATTTCTTGTTATAGCGGTGACTACCATTGGGATTTTTATTGTTCGTAGTCTATTCAGTATTATTGAAATGAGAGATGTTAATATCCCACTCTTTGATATATTGAAGGTTAGCGTTAAGGCAGGTACAGCAGGAGGATTAGTTGGGGGGGTAGGAATATATTTTATCCATTATTTTTCTAAAAAAATCTGGACTAATAGTACCAGTTTAAACGTTCTCGGTTCTCGTGCTGGGAGCGTTTTATCAGTTCTTATAAAGAATAAATTTTTCGGAGCGAGTGCAGGGACAAATCTCTGAGTAATTGGCTATTGGATGGGTAAATATCTTATCAAAACCCCGTAAAATAAAGCTCTCAATCCTATATGGAAGAACTATGAGTGGATTGATATGGGGATGGGGGTAAGTAAACCAATGCAGTTGAGCTCATTACCCGGTATATCTGGTAACAGTGGTGCAGCGTTAGCTACTGAGATGGGAAGTCAGGGCGGCTCTAAACTCATTGATATATTGAACGAGGATTAATGTGAATATATACAATGAATTAAAAGTTTTTTCCATGATCGTAGGCCTCCACACATTGGTTATCTCTTTGTGTGCACTAGTTTTACAGTTTGTATTTATAGCCTATGTTTTTTTCTTGACAGGGACATGGGATGTTAATTTTATGCGAGCGCTATTATTTATTAAAGCTGGTGCCTTCGGTGGGTTTATTGCAGGTTTTGGTGTTTGGTTAATGTATTACTTTATTCCCAAGTTTAGGTAATACAGATCACTCTTCCCCAAAATTCTCCTGCGTATTTGCTCTGGGGTATGAAGATTAGCAGTTCAGACATAGCATAAGCGAGCCCGGCCATCGCGGCGGGATCGTTTTATCAGACCTTATCCACAGCCCGTTCCTGAAGGAACCCTCGTCATCTGCGATATGGCGAGTCAGCAGCAGGACGTGATGGGGTTAAGCCGGGATGCGGCGCATGCGAACCAGACGCTGAGTCCGATATTTGATCAGGAGAAAGAGCAAAACCGTCTGGCGACGGCGCAGAAGACAGGTGAAATCGGGCGCCAGGTGAGTGATGTGCTGGTGACGCAGGGCAAGCTGAACGCGCAGGCGGCGCAGAGCGACCCGGCGGCGCGGGCAGCGGCGCGGGCGAAGCTGGTAGCGGGAGGGAATGGCAGTCCGAGCGAGGAGCAAATCAGCGCGCAGGTGAGCCGGACGGCGACGGCGGACTACGATACGGGCGGAAAGTACCAGAAGGTGGCGCAGGCGGTAACGGCGGCGATGCAGGGTCTGGCGGGGGGCAACCTGGCGCAGGCGGCGAGTGGCGCAGTGAGTCCGTATGTGGCGGAAATCATTCACAGGCAGACGCCAGACTGCGATACAGACTGTAAAGGAAAACTTGCTGAAGATGTGGCAGAAGGGAATGCAGTAGTATCAGCCCATCTGGCAGATACTGTTGGGTTAGGCATATTGCCTAAGGGGGCTTTGGTAACAGCTGCCATCAGTGGCGGAGCCAATACTGCAATACAATATGCCACGACTAGTGAAGTGAATTACATAGATGCGTTGATAGCGACTTGGGTTGGAGCAGCAACCTCAAAAACTGGTTGGTTAGGAACTGTGGGATGGAATGCGGCAGGTGGTGCAATATCCAGCTATCTGAAAGGGGATAATCCTTTTACAGGTGGATTAAGTAATGGTTTGGCCTCTGGGGTGGGTTATGGTGCAGGAAAACTCATTGAGCTGCCTATGGATAAAATTTACTACCCGATGAAGCCATGGAAAGACTGGATCTGGACAGATGTCGGGATGGGAATATCCAAACCGCTGCCGATTAATCCAGTACCTGGTATTGCTGGTAATGCCTCGGGTAGTGCGGTGACAGAGATCCTCAATGATCAAGCGGGTAAAACAGGTGTGAAATTCCAAAAAGGGAACCAAAAATGAATAGAAAATCTTGGTTCTTTATTTTTTTCTATCTATTTTTTGCTTGCAATGTAGCAATGATCGTATTGTTTTTAATTATATACGTGCTCATTAGAGGTTACCTCTTATTGGTTTACCACATCCCATTTGAGCTGATTTGGAGTGATACATGGAAGTATACAAAAGCTGCATGTTTCACAGGGGCGTTGATAGCTACTGGTTGTTGGTGGATTTATTACCAGGGCTACAAGAAAAATCGTAATAGGTAGCGGGAGGGAATCCCCATCCGAGCGAGGAGCAAATCAGCGCGCAGGTGAGCCGGACGGCGACGACGGACTACGATACGGGCGGAAAGTACCAGAAGGCGGCGCTGACACAGTTTGCCCAGCAGGAACGCTAACGCGAATCTATGTAGCCCCTCCCCGTTATCCGGGGAGAGGCAGGCGAGGCCATTACACCGCGACTTCCATTTCCATCATCACCGGGTGGAAACGGCGTTTAAAGTAAATCAGGCCGTGCCCTTGCGGGCTCAGGGTAATATTGCGGATCTCCACCAGATACACCAGGTGGGTACCAATGGTTTGCACCTGGCTAATCTCGCCTTCGAGACTGGCCAGCGAACCTTTCAGCACCGGCTGTCCGAGCGCGCCCTGCTGCCAGCCGCTGAGGGCAAACCGCTCTTCCATCGTCACCCCGGTCATCCCGGCGAAATGACGGGCCATGATTTCCTGTTCGTGGTTCAGCACGTTGATGCACAACTTGCCGTTACCCTGAAACACCGGGTTCATCGCGCTGTTGGCGTTGATACACACCATCACCGACGGCGGCGTATCCGTCACCGAGCAAACCGCCGTGGCGGTAATGCCGCAGCGACCGGCTTCGCCTTCGGTGGTGACAACGTTAACCGCCGCCGACAGGCTGGCCATGGCATCGCGAAAACGCAGGCGTTGTTCATCTAATTGCATTATGACCTCCCGCTGTGAATTACTTCAGCAGCTTATCCAACATGTTGATATCAGCGTTATTGTGCAGATGCGGCACCGTCCAGCCGTTCTGGTCGTACTCGGACAGGCAGCGGTCGACCATCGCCATCATTTTGTCCATATTGCCGGAGCTCTGCGCCTGGCGCAGACACTGCAGGCGAATTTCATCCTGGCTACCGGAGTAGTTGATCTCATACAGTTCATGGCGACCGCCGAATTCGCTGCCGATCGCGTCCCACATCAGTTTGAGGATCTTGATACGTTCAACGTGATCCATACCGTTGGAGCCGCGCACGTACTTCGCCAGATACTGGTCGATCTGCGGGTTGTTCAGATCGCGGGCGCTGGACGGCAGATAAATCAGGCCGCTGGTGACGTTGCGCTCGATGATGTTCTTGATCTTGGCGTAGGCCATCGGGGCCATCACGCGATAGGTCTGCAGCGCGGCGTGATCCGGCAGCCATGCGCCATTGACCCACGGCGTCGCTTCCGAGCACATGGAATCGCTAAGCGCCCAGAACATGTTGCGCCAAGCGACTACTTCGCCGAGGTCGGCCTGTACGCCGCGGAACTCGAGGGTGCCGGTACATTCCAGAGAGCGTTTCAGCAGGGCGGTGATAAAGTCCAGTTTTACCGCCAGGCGTACGCAGGCCTGCAGGGGATACATGCGGGCGAAACCGCCTTCCATGGTCCAGCGACGGCAGCGGTCAAAGTCGCGGTAAATCAGCACGTTCTCCCAGGGGATCAGCACTTTATCCATTACCAGAATCGCGTCGTTCTCGTCGAAACGGCTGGAAAGCGGATAGTCGTACGGCGATCCGGTCGCGCCGGCGACCATCTCATAGGAGGCGCGGGAGATAAGCTTGACGCCTTCGGCATCCATCGGCGCGACGAACATCAGCGCGAAGTCCGGGTTCTCGCCCATCACCTGTGCGGAGCCGAAGCCGATCATGTTGTAGTGGGTCAGCGCTGAGTTGGTGGCGACCACTTTCGCGCCGCTGACGATGATCCCGGCATCGGTCTCTTTTTCCAGCTTGATGTAGACATCCTTCACTTCATCAGCCGGCTTGTGGCGGTCGATCGGCGGGTTGACGATCGCGTGGTTAAAGTACAGGCCGGTTTCCTGAATGCGGGTGTACCAGTTGCGGGCGTTCTGCTCGAACTGGCCGTAAAACGCCGGGTTGGCGCCCAGCGCGCAGCCGAAGGCGGCTTTGTAGTCCGGGGTGCGGCCCATCCAGCCGTAGCTTAAGCGCGACCACTCGGCGATGGCGTCGCGCTGCTGGCGCAGGTCGTCGGCGCTTTTCGCCACGCGGAAGAATTTATGGGTGTAGCCGCCGCTGCCGGTATCGGTGCCCCAGCACAGGGAATCCTGCATCTCCGGTTTGTGCAGCGCATCGTACAGCTGCGCGACGGAAGCGGCGGCGTTACGGAAGGCCGGGTGGGTGGTGACATCCTTTACGCGCTCGCCGTAGATATAAATTTCGCGGCCATCCTGCAGGCTTTTTAAATACTCTTCGCCAGTTAACGGGCGTTTCGCGTCGGCGCGGAAATCTTCAGGTTTCATAGGGGCCTCTTCAGTATTTATCGGAAAAATAATGTTAAATATATGTTTTGTTTTTGTTGTTTAATTGAAGCGGTTATTGCGCTTGCCGTGAAGGGACGTTTGCGACAACGGCGGGTACTTTTCAGGCGGGATTAAATTTTGTGATCTCGGCAGCTTTTGGCGGGTGGCGCGGCGCTGACCCGTCCTGTGGTCTGTAGCCCAGGCAAGCGCAGCGCCGCCGGGGTATTACGACACCGGTACTTTTTGCGCCCGGTAGCTGCTGGGCGAGCAGCCGACCTGGCGGCTAAAAAAGCGCGCAAAATAGGCAGGGTCTTTAAACCCCAGCTGCCAGGCAATCTCATTGACCGCGCTATCGGAAAACAGCAGCAGCCGCTTCGCCTCGCGCAGCTGGCGGTCGAATATCAGCCGCTTCGGCGAACGGTTGGCGAAGCGGCGGCAGATATCGGTCAACCGCGATTCGGTCAGATGCAGCTCCCTGGCGTAATCCGGTACCGTCCAGTGTTGATGGAAGTGGCTGTCGATCATCTGGTTAAAGCGCTGGAATAATTTCAGCTCGCCGCGCATCCCGCTGGCGGCATGATCGTCGAGCCTGGCGTTGCGCAGCAGCAGGGTAAATACCGCCTGCGCCAGCAGCGCCAGGGTGTGTTCCCGCCCGGGCAACTGGGCGGTAGATTCCCGACGAATCAGCTGCCAGTAGTGGGCCAGCGCCGCCAGCTCGTCGGGTTTATCTGCCAGCGACAGACAGATCCCCGGCAGGCCGAAGGTCTCCCGTGTACCGGGATAGAGCACCTCCAGCAGCGGCCAGATCAGCTCCTCATGGACCGTCAACACATGACCATCGCTATCGGACTCGGTAATAAACGCGTGCGGCACCGAGGGCGGCGTTAACACAAACAGCGGCGCCTGCACCGAATAGCGATGGTCATCAAGCTGCAGCTCAATCTGCCCGGTATCAAGGTAGTGCATCTGGAAATAACGGTCGTGACGATGCGCCTGCATGTCGCGGCCAAAAAAGGCCGCCATGCGGGAAAACGACTGGTAGTGCACCTCTTCGGTGCCCAGGCTCTCGTCGTACTCTTTATTGATATCGATGTTGGCGATTGGGCTTTGGCACATAGCGGCTCCTTACGGTGTCGCGCGAGGGCGCGAGCCCTTCATCGGAATCGCCCAGATGATCACCGCGCCAATCACCAGCAGTGCGGCGACGAACCACAGCCCGCTGCTGAAGCTGCCGGTAATATCCTTCAGCCAGCCGATCATAAAGGGACTGAGCGCCGATCCGATATTGCCGGTGGCGTTGATCACCGCAATGCCGATTGCGCGGGCACGCAGACTGATGGACTGATCCGGCGTGGTCCAGAAGATGGCCATAGCGCTAAACGATCCGGTGGAGGCCATCACGATCCCGAGCAGCTGGATCAGGTTATGATCGGTGGCTGACGCCAGCAGCCAGCCCGCAGCGGCGAACAGGAACGGCAGGGCAGTGTGATGCTTCCGCTCCTGGTATTTATCGGAGTGGCGGCTCCAGTAGATCATCCCGAGAATGGTACAAATTTGCGGGATCGCCGCCAGCAGACCGATGGTGATATTGCTGCTGCTTTCGTTAAAGCTTTTGAGGATCTGCGGCGTCCAGATGCTGATCGCGCTGAGCGTATTGGTCAGGCAGAAGTAGGCGAGGGTATACATCAACACGATCGGGGTGAACACTTCCCGCCACAGGCTGCGCTGCTGCATGGCGTGATGGCTGATGGCCCCTTCCGGCTGCACCAGAGTCAGGCGATCGTTATCCATCATCTCCTGCAGACATTTTTTGTCCTCCGCCGTCAGCCACCTGGCCTTCGACGGAGAATCATCCAGCCAGAACCAGACCATAATGCCGAGCAGCACCGACGGGAAGCCTTCCAGCAGGAACAGCCACTGCCAGCCGCGCAGGTTCAGCAGACCGTCGAGGGACAAGATATAGCCGGAGACGATCGACCCCAGCGCGGTGGTCACCGGCATCGCAATCATAAACAACGCGTTAGCGCGGGCGCGGAAAAATGCCGGGAACCAGTAGGTCAGGTACAGCAGGATACCCGGCAGGAAACCGGCCTCGGTGATCCCCACCAGCATGCGCAGAACATAGAGACTTTTTGGTCCGGTGGCGAACATGGTGGCGGTAGAGGCGATGCCCCACAGCACCATGATGGTAGCGATCCAGCGTCGTGCGCCGACGATGCTGAGCATCACGTTGCTGGGAATGCCAAAAATGACGTAAGTGGCGTAAAACAGGGTGGTGGCCAGGCCAAACATGGTGGCGTTGAGGCCCAGATCCTGCCCCATGGTTAATCCAGCAAAGCCGATATTGATCCGGTCTAAAAACGAAAAGATAAACAGGACGAATAAAAACACGATCAGACGGCGGAAGAGCTTGTTGATAACCGACTGCTGCTGCGCCGTCAGCTGTTTGTGCTGATTCGCCGGATCGAACTTTTCCGGGATGGCAGGTGATGTATCGCTCATTATTATTTTCCTCTAATGGGAATTTTGTAGGGTACTGCGGGTTGCCCGGTAGTGCTGCGCTTACCGGACCTGCGATTCGCTGCTGCTCCGGGCCGGATGAGCGTAGCGCCACCCGGCGTTAGTAGACGCCTGACGAACCCAGGTCGGTTTTTTCCGCGCCAAACCGCGCCGCCAGCGCTTCTGCGCCGCGGGCCAGCAGGGTGGTATCGACGCCGACGGCGACGAACAGCGCGCCCAGTTCGAGATAGCGTTTCGCCAGCTGTTCATTGGCCATCAGGATCCCCGGCGCCTTTCCGGCCTGGCGGATTTGCTGGATGGCATCTTCAATGGCGGCCTGCACTTCCGGGTGTTGTGGGTTGCCGCCGTGGCCCATATCGGCGCTGAGATCCGCCGGGCCGATAAACACGCCGTCCACCCCGTCGACATCGAGGATCTGCGGCAAATTTTTCAGCGCTTCGCGGGTCTCAATCTGTACCAGTACGCACATGGCGTCATTGGCCCGGTGGATATAATCCGGAATGCGATTCCAGCGTGAGGCGCGGGCCAGCGCGCTGCCGACTCCGCGGATGCCGGCAGGCGGGTAGCGGGTGGCGCTTACCGCCAGCCGCGCTTCTTCGGCATTCTGCACCATCGGCACCAGCAGAGTTTGCGCGCCGACATCCAGCAGTTGTTTAATTTGTACCGGATCGTTCCACGACGGACGCACTACCGGCTGGCTGGGGTAGGGCGCAATGGCCTGCAACTGGGTCAGCACCGTTTGTACGTTGTTGGGCGCGTGTTCGCCGTCGATCAGCAGCCAGTCGAAGCCCGCGCCGGCCAGCAGTTCGGCGCTGTAGCTGCTGCACAGCCCAAGCCACAGGCCGATTTGCGGACGGCCGGCCTTGAGCGCCTCTTTAAATGCGTTGTTCATGTTGCTCTCCTCAAACAAAGCGGCAGCTGATGGCGCCCATGTTGCCGTAGTCGACGTGGAAGGTATCGCCCTTGCGCGCCGGGACCGGGCGGGTGAAGGAGCCGCCGAGGATAATTTGCCCGGCTTCGAGCTGGACATCGTACGGCGCCAGTTTGTTGGCCAGCCAGGCCACGCCGTTGGCCGGATGATTGAGTACGCCCGCGGCGACGCCGGTCTCTTCAATCACGCCGTTGCGATACAGCAGGGCGGAGATCCAGCGCAGGTCGAGCTCATCCGGTTTAATCGGCCGGCCGCCGAGGATCACCCCGGCGTTGGCGGCGTTATCGGAGATGGTGTCGAACACTTTGCGCGGACGCTGGGTTTCCGGGTCGATGTTGTGGCAACGCGCGTCGATAAGCTCCAGCGCCGGGATAACGTAGTCGGTGGCGTTGTAGACATCAAACAGCGTACAGTTCGGGCCGCGCAGCGGTTTGGCCAGCACGAAGGCCAGCTCGACTTCAATACGCGGAACGATAAAGCGGTCGGTGGGAATATCGCTGCCGTCGTGGAAGAACATATCGTCGAGCAGCGCGCCGTAGTCCGGCTCGCTGATCTGCGAGCTGGCCTGCATCGCTTTAGAGGTCAGGCCGATCTTGTGGCCTTTGAGCACGCGGCCTTCGGCGATCTTCATCTCGACCCACTCGCGCTGGACGGCGTAGGCGTCCTCAATGGTGATCGACGGATAATCCAGCGAGATCGCGCGGATCTGTTCACGCTGTTTTTCGGCCTGGTTCAGCCGCTGGGCAATCAGGGTGCGGGTCTGTTTATCGAGCATAGTGATTCCTGTGGCATTGTATTGCCGGATGGCGCTTTGATTATCCGGCCTACAAATTCATGGCCGTTGTAGGCCCGGTAAGCGCAGCGCCACCGGGCAATTTGCACATTATTTAAATAACGCGTGCACGTTGTTCTGTTTGTAGTTCAGCGTCGGGTCGAGCTCTTCCATGGCGAACGACAGCGCCAGATAGCGGCTCTCCATCAGTGCGGCAAAGTGGGCTTTGATCAGCGCGAACAGCATATCTCCCACGTCCTGACGGCTCTCCAGACTGCGCCCGGCGCCGATTTTCAGGGTCATATGCACGAAGGCGTAATCCTGCCTGCCGTCGGCCATCTGCCAGGTATCCAGCCAGTGGGCGCGGCTGCGAATACCGCCGATCGGGAAGATACCGGTGGCGGCCAGCGCCTCGTTGACTTTGGCGAACAGCCCTGGCAGATCGGCCTGCTCGCGGATGTTGTCGGTACATTCGGCGATAAAATGCGGCATGGGGCCCCCTTACGCCTGCGCTGGCAACGGGAACACGGCGTTAACCTGGCCGGTACCGGAGCTGGCGAATAGCTCGGTGATAAACTCCACCTTGCCGTCGTATTTATCCCAACCCAGCAGACCGAGCAGCATCACCGTGTCGTGCATGTTGCCTTCGCCGTAGCAGTAGTCGGCGTACTCCGGCAGCATGGTGCAGAACTCTTTGAATTTGCCCTCCCGCCACAGTTTCACCACGCGCTCATCCATCTGATGATCAAACTCGCGGGTGTAGCTGTTCATGCCCTCTTCGGCGCGCTGGTCATCGATAAAGCGGTGCGACAGCGAACCGCTGGCCAGCACCGCTACGGTGCCGTCATATTTCTCAATGGCTTTGAGGATCGCTTCGCCCAGCCTGCGGCTGTCGGCAAAGTCGTGAACGGTACAGAAGGCGGAAATGGACACCACTTTGAAATGCTTATCGCTGTTCATGTAGCGCATTGGCACCAGGGTGCCGTACTCCAGCTTCAGGCTGGGAATATTGTGTGCTTTGGCGCGTACGCCGAGCTTTACGGCCTCGTCGGCGATAAGCTGGCCCAGCTCCGGGTTGCCGTCGTAGTCGTAGGTCATGTCGCGAATAAAATGCGGCAGTTCGTTACTGGTGTAGACGCCCTGAAAATGGTCGGCGCAGTTGATGTGATAGGCGCTGTTGACCAGCCAGTGGGTGTCGAACACGATGATGGTATCGACGCCCATTTCACGGCAGCGCTTGCCAATTTCTTTATGCCCGTCGATCGCGCCCTGGCGGCAGCCGTGGTTTTTCCCCGGCAGCTCAGACAGATACATCGACGGCACGTGAGTGATTTTTGCTGCTAACGCTAACTTACCCATATCAGACTCCCCATTTCGGGATCGGATGGTCGCCCATCGAGATGCAGACGTTTTTCATTTCGGCGAACACTTCAAAGCTGTACTCGCCGCCTTCGCGGCCGGTGCCGGAGGCCTTCACGCCGCCGAACGGCTGACGCAGGTCGCGCACGTTCTGGGTGTTGACGAACACCATCCCGGCTTCAATACCGCGCGCCAGACGCAGCACTTTGCTGACGTCCTGGGTCCAGATATACGACGCCAGGCCGTATTCCACATCGTTCGCCAGGCGCAGCCCTTCCGCTTCGTCTTTGAACGGCAGCAGGCAGGCGACCGGGCCAAAAATCTCTTCCTGGGCGACGCGCATGCGGTTGTCGACATCCGCCAGTACCGTCGGGCGCAGGAAGTTGCCGGCTTTCAGATGCGCCGGCAGGTCGGACGGTTTATCCGCGCCGCCGGCCAGCAGGGTGGCGCCCTCTTCGATGCCGAGGCGAATGTAGCCGGACACTTTCTCCCAGTGCTGCTTGCTAATCAGCGCGCCGACCTGGGTATTCGGATCGGTCGGATCGCCCACGCGCAGGCGGTTGGCGCGCTCGGCGAAGCGCTTGACGAACTCCGGATAAATACTCTGCTGAATGAAAATGCGCGAACCGGCGGTGCAGCGTTCGCCGTTGATCGAGAAGATGGTGAACAGCGCGGCGTCGAGCGCGCGCTCAATATCGGCGTCTTCAAAAATCAGCACCGGCGATTTTCCGCCGAGCTCCATAGAGTACTTTTTCAGACCGGCGTTCTTCATGATGTTGCGGCCGGTGGCGGTGCCGCCGGTGAAGGAGACGGCGCGCACATCATGATGGCGCACCAGCGCGTCGCCGGCGGTGGCGCCATAGCCCTGCACCACGTTGAGCACGCCAGCCGGGATCCCGGCTTCCAGCGCCAGCTCGCCCAGACGATCGGCGGTCAGCGGCGACAGCTCGGACATTTTCAGCACCGCGGTATTCCCCAGCGCCAGGCACGGCGCCACCTTCCAGGTCGCGGTCATAAACGGCACGTTCCACGGCGACACCAGCGCGCACACGCCAACCGGCTGCACGAGGGTATAGTTAAGCATCTTGTCATCGACCGGATAGGTCTTGCCGTTCATCTGCTGGCACACTTCGGCGAAAAATTCGAAGTTATGCGACGCCCGCGGGATCAGCACGTTTTTGGTCTGGTGGATAGGCAGGCCGGTATCGGCGGTTTCCATCGCCGCGATCTCCGGGACGTTCTGATCGATCAGATCCCCCAGGCGGCGCATCAGGCGCGCGCGCTCTTTCATCGGCAGGTTAGCCCACTTCGGAAAGGCCTCTTTCGCCGCCGCTACCGCCTGGTGAACCTCGGCTTCGCCGCCAGAGGCGACTTCAGCCAGTACCTCGCCGGTGGCCGGGTTGGTGGTATGAAAATAGTCTGCGCCGGCAACGTTTTTACCGTTGATCCAATGGTTAATCTTTTTCATGACAGTGTCTCCTCATACGCTTGCTGGCTGATGATATGGTTGACCAGGCGGCCCACGCCCTCGACTTCAACGATCACCTCGTCGCCCGGCACCACATCGGATAGCCCTTTCGGCGTGCCGGTGGCGATCATGTCGCCCGGTTGCAGGGTCATAAATTCGCTTAAATAAGCGATGAGGAACGGGATGCTGAAGATCAGATCGGCGGTGGTGCCCTGCTGGCGCAGTTCGCCGTTGACCCAGGTACGCAGGGCCAGATTATGCGGATCCGGGATCGCCTCTTTGGCGACGATCCACGGGCCGATCGGCGTCAGGGTGTCGCGGCTTTTCACCCGCAGGTTCGGGCGGTAGTAGTTTTCCAGATAGTCGCGGATCGCGTAGTCGTTGCACACGGTATAGCCAGCGACATAGTCCATGGCCTCGGCTTCGCTGACGCGGCGCGCGGTTTTCCCGATCACCACCACCAGTTCGGCTTCGTAGTGCATGTATTCGACGTTATCCGGGCGTACCGACTGCTGCTGGTGGCCAATAAAGGTGTTCGGCGCTTTGATGAACACCAAAGGCTCGGTTGGCGGCTTAAATTCCAGCTCGCTGGCGTGGTCGGCGTAGTTCAGCCCCAGCGCGAACAGCGTGCCGTCGGCGGGCGGCAACCAGCGGAATTCGCCTTCTTTCAATACCGTGCCATCGTTCAGGCGCACCTGGTCGCGTTCATCGACCAGCACGTCGCGTACCTGTCCCTGCCATTCAATGCGTGCCTGTTTCATGCCAGCTCTCCTTCTGCGACAACCGGGTTTTCCAGCGCCGGGAATCCGTCGGCGAGAATACGTACGCGGTCGCCGGGGCGCAGCGTGACGCGAGAGTGGGGCGTGCCGATAAGGATCGCGTCGCCGGGATTGAGGGTGGCGAACTCGCTTAAGGCGCTCAGCAGCTGCGCGGCGTTACGCTGCAGATCGCCGGTATGCCAGCTATCCGCCTCGCGGCCGTTGATTTCGGTGATGATGGTCAGGTTATCGACGTTACGCACCGCCGACAGCGCGCCGACGGGGCAGAAGCCATCGCGGCATTTCGCCTTGATCGCCGGGCGATAAAAACTCTCTTCCGGCAGACTCACATCGTTAGCCAGCGCGTAGCCGGCGATATAGTTCGCTGCCTCTGCCGCCGCCACTTTACGCGCGGTTTTGCCGACAATCAGCGCCACCGTCGCGCCGCTTTGTACGGTCTCGCCCTGCGGATAGGGGATCGCCTCGCCGTCGCCAATCACGGTATTGCGCGGCTTGATAAACCAGACCGCGGTTTTCGGCGGCGTCTTGTAGGGGGCCTGTTGAAACGCTTCGCGCCAGGCGTCGAGCTGGCTGCGATGATTGAGCGCAACGGCGAAGATGGTACCTTTCATTCACCACTCCTCTGGTACTGATTTCGGATTTAAATGCATTTCATTAATATGTTAATGATCATCTTTTATGCTTTGCGGCCAGGTTTAGCAACTGGAAGTGAATGTTTTGTGATCTGATTAACACAATATTTACACATCAATAACTTATTGGTTTTTAATCAATGAGTTGACTGTTTTTCAGGAAGGGGCTGGTACTTTTCAGGTGCAGAAACCGGTTGTACATGGCAGGATTAAAGCTAATTATTAAGTTGTTAATAAGTTTTGGATGAGGCTGTAGAGGGGATACTATGCATGATTCATTAACCATTGCCTTGTTGCAGGCGCGTGAGGCGGCGATGGCCTACTTTCGGCCGATCGTCAAACGGCACAATCTCACCGAACAGCAGTGGCGGATCGTGCGAATTCTCGCCGAACGTCCGTCGATGGATTTTCACGATCTGGCCTTTCGCGCCTGCATCCTGCGCCCCAGCCTGACCGGGATTTTGACGCGCATGGAGCGGGATGGGCTGGTGCTGCGCTTAAAGCCGGTTAACGATCAGCGCAAGCTGTACGTCTCGCTGACGCCTGCCGGAACCGCGCTGTATGAAAGCGCTCAGGCCGAGGTGGAAGAAACCTATCGTCTGCTGGAGGCCCAGTTCACCACGGAAAAGCTGCAGCAACTGACCTCGCTGCTGGAGGAGTTTATTGCGCTTGGCGTCCCTGCCGGGCGCGGTGATGAGGAAGAGTAGCGGTTACGGCTCGGCGCTCGGCCGGGCGAGGGCAATAAGCGTTTCCGCGCGGGCGGGGGCCAGCGGTTCTCTTGGCTGCGGCAGCGGCCAGCCGTACAACCAGCGGGCGCTGGCGGCGCAGGTACGCCCCTGACAGGCGCCCATTCCGCAGCGCTGGGTCAGTTTGGCCTGCAGCCAGCCTCCGGCGGCCGCCACATCGCCGCAGCGTACATCCTCGCAGCGGCACAGCAGGCTCTCCGGCGTTGCGGCGTCTTTCAAGGATTCCGTCAGCCGGAAGGTACGGTTGATTGCTTCGGCGAAACGCTGCCAGCGGGCGCGGCGGGTAAATAACGCCTGCGCTTGCTGGCTGGCCCCGGCGGCGGCATACCCGGCGATTTCGCCCTCCGCCAGCGCCAGCTCGCTACCGCCGAAACCGGTACACTCGCCGGCGGCATAGATATCCGTGACGCTGGTCTGCTGCCAGCGGTTAACCTGGATCGCCTCCTGTGCCGTGGCGCAGCCAAACAGCAGCCCCGTCTCGATATTGGGTATCAGCCCGTAGCCGATAGCCAGCCGATCGCAGGCGATAGTTCGCTCGACGCCGCGCTGGCGAAGCGTAACGGCTTCCAGCCGCGTTGCGCCGTGAGCGCGGATCGCCTGCGCGCCGCTCAGATAGCCTTTCGGGGCCAGCGTCGCTAACTGGCGCAGCTTCTGCGGCCAGCGCCACAGCCCGCTGGCGAAGCGCAGTAGCGCCGGGAGCGGCGCTTGCTCAATGATATTCGTCACGTCGCCTCCGGCCTTGTTCACCGTATCCGCCACCGCCAGCAGTAGCGGACCGCTGCCGGCAATCACCACCTTTTCTCCTTTCAGCGACAGGCCCTGTTTGATTTGCGCCTGCAGGCCGCCCGCGCCGGTCACGCCGGGTAAGGTCCAGCCGGGAAAGGGCAGCGACAGCTCGCGCGCGCCGCAGCAGAGGATCAGTTTCTGCCAGCAAACCACGCCGCCGCCGTCAGCGGTTTCAAACAGCACGCTGTGCGCGGAGGGGCGGGCAATCAGCCGCGCGCCGTTCACTACCCGGATGGCGGCAGATGCGGCGATGGCGTCGCGGTAGCGCCGGGCCAGGGCGGGCTGCGTCGCCTGCGGACCGGCCCGCCAGATTTGCCCGCCAGGGGCGGGATTATCGTCGAGAATAATCACCTGTTTATCGCAGGCGGCGGCGGAGAGCGCGGCCGCCATGCCGGCGGGGCCGGCGCCGAGGATTAAAATGTCACAGCGCAGCGTGTTCATCGTGGCTCCTTTCTATTTGCATACCGGCCCGGCACAGGGTCTGGCAGGCCAGCACCCGTAGGCCATCGACGGTGACCCGGCACTCCTGGCAGACGCCCATGCCGCAAAACGGCGCGCGGAGATCGCCGTTAACCGCCTGGCGGGTGGTGGGGTCGCCGGTCAACGCCAGCGCCGCCGCCACGCTAATGCCTTCCGGCACCGTCAGCGCTTCGCCATCAATGGTGATAGTGAGCGTGGCCTTCATGCAATCGCCTCCTGTTGACACAAACGGGCCGGGAGCCAGGCGTCGGGCGCCACTGGGCAGCGTTCATCGAGGATCTGCGCCGCCAGCAGTTCAGCTGTGGCCGGAGCGGTGGTGACGCCCAGCCCTTCATGGCCCAGCGCCAGCCATACGCCACGGCGCGTGGGATGCGGGCCGATCAGCGGGTTGCCATCCTGCGAGGCGGCGCGCAGGCCGCTCCAGCAGCGGATGATATTCAACGTCGCCAGCGCCGGCACGAAATGGCGGGCGCGATCGAGCATCTGCGCCAGCAAGGGCAGATCCAACTCGCGCTCACGGTTATCAAACTGACGCGAAGAGCCAATCAGCAGCTGGCCGGTTGGCCGCGGCTGAAGGTTAAACGCCACCGAGGTGCCGCCGCCATGGGCGCTGGCGCCGTAACCCAGCTCAACCAGCTGGTGATGCACCCGCGGCCGGTAGCGATCGGTAATCGCCAGTTGGCCTTTTTTCGGTCGCAGCCAGTTTTCCGCTAACAGCGCGTTGGCTTCAAGTCCGCAGGCCACCACGATGGCCCGCGCCTGTAGCCGTTGGCCGCTGGCGAGCAGCACCTGCGGTTCGGTAATCGCCTGCGCGCTGTCGTGCAGGCAGGTAAGATGGTCTCCGGCATCGGCCATCAGCCAGCGGGCGACGTTTGGCGCGTAGACGATACCATCGCCTGGCACCCACAGGCCGCCCGCCAGCCCGCCGCGCAGCAGCGGCTCGCGTCCGGCGATCTGCTGCGGGGTCTGGCGTTCGCTGGGTACCTGATGGCCGGCCAGCCGCCGCTGTTTTTCGCCCGCGACGGCCATCTCTTCTTCGCTTTCCGCCAGCCACAGCGTGCCGCAGCCGCGCCAGGCGCAATGGTCGGGCATCCGTGGCGTGATAGCGCGCCAGCGTTCCAGCGACCATGCCGACAAGGCAAGCTCGGCGGGGTCGTCATCCATGCACACCAGATGGCCCATACCGGCCGCCGTCGCGCCGGGCTGACCGTCGTCGATAAGCGTCACGCTCTGCCCCCGCTTCGCCAGCTGCCACGCGCAGGCGGCGCCGATGATCCCGGCGCCGATCACGATGACGTCGCACTGCTTCACGGCGCGATCCCCCAGCAGAAGGGATCGTCAGGGTTGAGGATCAACTGGTTGTCTCCACACACCCAGGCTTCGCCGCGGATCGTTGGGATGATGCTTTCCGCGGTGCGCTGGTAGCTGGCGGTAAACTGGCTGCCGATGATGCTGGCCTGACGCCAGATTTCCCCCGGCTGCAGCTTGCCATCCTGCGCCAGGCAGGCCAGCTTGGCGCTGGTGCCGGTACCGCACGGCGAGCGATCCCAGGCCTTTCCCGGACAGAGTACGAAGTTGCGGCTGTCGGCGGTATCGTCATCGGCGAAGAGTTCGATATGGTCGATAACGCCGCCGTCGTCGCCGCGGATCCCCGCGGCTTCCAGCCCCTCGCGCACTGCCCAGGCGTAGGCGGTGAGCTGTGGAATATGTTCGGGGGTAATGGCGAACGGGTGGTCGTTAATCAGGAAAAACCAGTTGCCGCCCCAGGCAATATCGCCGATGACGGGACCATGCGCGGTCTCAACGCGGATCTGTTTTTTCCAGCGGCGGGCCGGGACGTTTTGCACCGATACGCTGCCATCGTCGTGCAACGTAGCGCTTACGTCGCCGACCGGTGTTTCAATCAGATGTACGCCGGGCTGGATACGCCCAAGCCAGGCCAGCGAGGCGATAAGCCCGATTGTGCCGTGGCCGCACATATTCAGAAAACCGGCATTGTTGAAGAAAATCACGCCAGCGGTAGCCGCCGCCGAGACCGGTTTGCACAGCAGCGCGCCGACCAGTACGTCATTACCGCGCGGTTCGAGAATGGCCGCCTGACGCCAATGGTCAAAGTCGCGGGCGAAGCGGTCGCGGCGCTTCGCCATGCTGCCGCCGCCGAGATCGGGGAATCCGTCAACGATCAGGCGGGTCGGTTCGCCGCCGGTATGTGAATCAATAGCTCTCAACGTAACAGGGGGGCGTGGCGCGGTCATCAGGCTCTCCGGAAGTTAACAACATGTTTCATCATGCTGGCGCAACCTTTCCCGACCTGCTTGAGCGCTTTCGTCAGAGAAAATGACGAAATCTGCACAGTCATGAGCGCGGTATATTTCTATTTCACATAGTTATTTCTTATTAATCATTTGCTTAATGCTGTGGTAAACCGAAAGTGACCATTGCGCCAGTGGCTAAATCAGGGGAAGGCGTAAAGCGGATCCAGGATCGCAAAACCGAGGGATGCTGCTTGAGGTGTTAACGGAAAGTGAATAAATATCCTTCGGTCACTTACCATGAGGAGGCCTTATGATCGGTGTTTCTGATGCGGCGCCGCCGCGCGCGGTTAACCAACCTGAGCTGGCCGTCGATGAGCTGAGCCAGATCTGCGAAGGGCTGGCGCGCCAGCGGCCGGAAAATATGCCAGCGCTGCTGAATGCGCTGGCGCTGATTGCGCCCCTGCTCAATGCCATTCCTAATGTGGTCTTTTTTATCAAAGATCGTCAGGCGCGCTATCTGCTGGCGAACCTGACGCTGGCCCGCCGCTGTGGTTTCAAAAGCGTCTCCTCGCTGCTGGGCAAAACCTCCGCCGATGTCTTTCCTTCCGCGCTGGGTCAGGGTTATACCGAACAGGATCTGCGGGTGTTGCGCGAAGGTGTGACCCTGCGCGATCAGCTGGAAATGCATCTCTACAATGGCCGCGAGCGCGGCTGGTGCCTGACGCAGAAACTGGCGCTGCGCGATGTCCGCGGGCAGGTGATCGGCATGGCCGGGATCTCGCACGATCTGCAGGAGGCTCATGCCCGCCATCCGGCGTGGCAGCGGCTGGCGATCGTCGACGATCATATCCGCCGCCATTATCACCGGCCGATCGCCATGGAAGAGTTAACCGCCTTAAGCGGGATGTCGATTGCGCAGATCGAACGCTACTGCAAACGGATCTTTCATCTCACTCCGCGGCAGATGATCCACAAAGTGCGGCTGGAAAAAGCGACCGAACTGCTGGCTGGCGATACGCCGATTACCGATATCGCCCTGCAGTGCGGGTATACCGATCACAGCGCCTTTAGCCGCCAGTTCAAGGCGATGACCGGCTCGACGCCGCGCGATTTTCGCCTCACGCTGCTCGGATAAACGCTGGCTCACACTTTTGCCGACTGTGCTAATTTCGTCATCGTATTGAGGGAAAACCGACAAGCCGCCGGTTCCGCGACACGTCAATCTGTCAGTGAATATTCACCATTCATTCACTTCGACTTAACAAAATGACGACAAGGAACCGAGCATGAGCAAAAAAGCGATTCACTGGAGCGGCGTATTCCCGGCGGTCAGCACGCAGTTTCGTAGCGATTACTCCCTCGATTTAGACGCCACTCACGCGGTGATGAAAAACCTGGTGAAAGATGGCGTTTCCGGGCTGGTGGTATGCGGCAGCGTGGGTGAAAACACCTCGCTGAGCACCGATGAAAAACTACAGATTATCGAGGTGGCGAAGGATGCCGCCGGCGGCAAAATTCCGGTCATCGCCGGGGTGGCCGAGTTCACCACCGCCTTCGCCCAGAAAATGGCGAAAGAGGCGGAGCGCGTCGGCGTCGACGGGATCATGGTGATGCCGGCGCTGGTCTACTCCTCAAAACCGCATGAAACCGCGGCCCACTTCCGCAGCGTGGCGAGCGCTACCGACCTGCCGATTATGGTCTACAACAACCCGCCGATTTACAAAAACGACGTGACGCCGGACATTCTCGCCACCCTGACTGACTGCGACAACATCGTCTGCTTTAAAGACTCCTCCGGCGATACCCGCCGCTTTATCGACCTGCGTAACACCGTTGGCGACCGCTTCGTGCTGTTTGCCGGGCTGGATGACGTGGTGGTGGAAAGCATCGCCGTCGGCGCGGAAGGCTGGATCTCCGGAATGTCCAACGCCTTCCCGCGCGAAGGGGAAACGTTATTCCGTCTCGCCCGCCAGCAGCGTTACGAAGAGGCGATGGCGCTGTACCGCTGGTTCATGCCGCTGCTGCATCTCGATGCGCGTCCGGATCTGGTGCAGTGCATCAAGCTGTGTGAAGAGTTGCTGGGCCGCGGCAGCGCCATTACCCGTCCGCCGCGTCTGGCGCTGGAAGGCGAAACGCGCCAGCAGGTGGTGGCGATCGTTGAACAGGCGCTGGCCACTCGTCCGACGCTGCCGGATGTCGGCCTCTGAGCACAGGAGTCAATATGAATGCATCTCAGACCATGGCGGGACGGCAGTTTATCGCCGGACGCCGTATTGCCAGCGGTGAGGCGACGCTATTGAGCCTGCGGGCGGTGGACGGCGAAGCCACCGGCCACCGCTTTTATCCGGCTTCCTGTGAGGAAGCCGCTCAGGCCGCAGAAGCCGCGCAGGAGGCCTTTGCCGTCTATTCACAAACCACGCCGCAGCAGCGGGCGCGCTTTCTCAACGCCATTGCTGATGAACTCGATGCGCTGGGCGAGCCGTTTTTTGCTATCGCCGGGCAGGAGACCGCGCTGCCGCTGGCGCGGCTGCAGGGAGAACGGGCGCGCACCAGCGGCCAGTTGCGGATGTTTGCTGGCGTGATCCAGCGCGGCGATACCTTCGCCGCCCGTATTGATACCGCCTTAGCCGACCGTCAGCCGCTGCCGCGACCGGACCTGCGCCAGTATCAGCAGGCGTTAGGGCCGGTGGCGGTGTTTGGCGCCAGCAACTTTCCGTTGGCCTTTTCCACCGCCGGCGGCGATACCGCCTCGGCGCTGGCGGCTGGCTGTCCGGTGGTGGTGAAGGCCCATCCGGGCCATATGGCCACCGCCGAGCTGACCGCCGAGGCGATCGTCAGGGCGGTGGTACGGTGCGGTTTACCCGGCGGCGTATTCAATATGATTTTCGGGACCGATATCGGCGCCGAATTGGTCCGTCATCCGGCGATTCAGGCCGTTGGCTTTACCGGTTCGTTAGCCGGCGGTAAGGCGCTGTATCAGCTGGCGCAGCAGCGCCCGCAGCCAATTCCGCTGTTTGCTGAAATGTCGGCGATTAACCCATTGATTATTCTGCCGCAGGCGCTGCAGACGCGGGCCGAAGAGCTGGCAAACGAGCTGGTGGCGTCATTTACCCTCGGCGGCGGCCAGTTCTGTACCCGTCCGGGGCTGATTCTGGCGCTGCGCGGCGCCGGGCTGGAACGCTTTAAGTCGGCGCTGTGCGCGGCGGTAGCGGGCTCCACGCCGCAGGTGTTGCTCAATGCGCCGACCCTTCAGCACTACCGTCAGGGCGTGGCGGCGCTTGCGGCGCACCCGCGTATCGAGAAGTTGGCGAGCGGCATCGCCGCCGGCGCCGGGCAGGCGCAGACCCTGCTGTGGCAGGCTCAGGTCGAGGATCTGTTGGCGCAGGATACGCTGCTGCAGACCGAAGTTTTCGGCCCGCTATCGCTACTGGTGGAAGTGGATGATGAGGCCCAACTGCAGGCGGTGGTGAAAGCGCTGCAGGGGCAGCTCACCGCGACGGTGCATGCTGAGGCGGATGATGGCCCGCTGGCGGCGAGCCTGCTACCGCTGCTGTGTGAGAAGGCCGGACGGGTGCTGTTTAACGGGTATCCCACCGGCGTGGAAGTGTGCGATGCGATGGTCCACGGCGGCCCGTGGCCGGCGACCACCGACGCACGCGGGACCTCGGTCGGCAGCCGGGCGATTGAGCGTTTTCTGCGCCCGGTCTGTCTGCAGAACGCGCCGGCTGCCCTGTTACCGCCGGCGCTGCAGGATGCGAACCCTTTGAACCTGCTGCGCCTGGTCAACGGCCAGTGGACCCGGGAAGCGATTTCCTCCTCTCATTGACGCAAGGGCATCACCATGACCATTCACACTACGCATAACAGTCAAACCCGCGTTGCTGAGTCGGGTAAGTTTAAAAAACAGCTGACCCTGACCGATCTCACCTTTATCGGCCTGGGGGCGATATTCGGCTCCGGATGGTTATTCGCCGCCAGCCACGTGGCCTCCATCGCCGGTCCGGCCGGGATCGCCTCGTGGGTGATCGGCGGCTTTGCAGTATTGCTGCTGGGGATTGTCTACTGCGAACTGGGGGCGGCGCTGCCGCGCGCCGGCGGCATTATTCGCTACCCGGTCTTTTCCCACGGTGAGCTGATGGGCTATCTGCTGGGGTTCATCACCTTGATCGCTTTCTCCAGCCTGATCTCAATTGAAATCGTCGCCGCCCGGCAATATGCCGCGGCCTGGTTTCCGGCGCTGACCCAGCCGGGCTCCAGCTCGCCGACGCTGCTGGGGTGGGTGGTGCAGTTCCTGCTGCTCTGTTTCTTCTTTGCGCTTAACTACTACAGCGTTAAGACCTTCGCCCGATCGAACAACTTCATCAGCGTGCTCAAGTTTTTGGTGCCGCTGCTGGTGGTGGTGACGCTGTTCGCCTTCTTTAAACCGGAGAACCTGCACGCGCAGGGGATTGCGCCGTTTGGCATGTCCGGGGTGGAAGCGGCGATCAGCGCGGGCGGAATTATCTTCGCTTATCTGGGACTGACGCCGATTATCTCGGTGGCCAGCGAAGTACAAAAGCCGCAGCGGACTATCCCTATTGCGTTGATTTTATC
Organism: Klebsiella sp. P1CD1; assembly: GCF_003790505.1. Taxonomy (NCBI): domain Bacteria; kingdom Pseudomonadati; phylum Pseudomonadota; class Gammaproteobacteria; order Enterobacterales; family Enterobacteriaceae; genus Klebsiella; species Klebsiella sp. P1CD1. The sequence continues at coordinate 4,946,939 of NZ_CP033631.1, read as the reverse complement.
AGTGGTGCTGTCGACGATTATCTACGTGCTGCTGCAACTGGCGTTCCTTGGCAGTATCCCCACCGAAATGCTGAACGGCGGTTGGGCCGAGGTGAGCAAACAGTTCTCGCTGCCGTATCGCGATATTGCCATTACCCTCGGCATGGGCTGGCTGGCCTTTATGGTGATAAGCGATGCGATCATCTCCCCGAGCGGCACCGGCAATATCTATATGAACGCGACGCCGCGGGTGATCTACGGCTGGGCGAAGGCGGGTACTTTCTTTAAAGCCTTTACCCATATCGATAAAGCGTCCGGGATTCCGCGTCCGGCGCTGTGGCTGACCTTCGGGCTTTCAATCTTCTGGACGCTGCCGTTCCCCTCCTGGGAACAGCTGATTAGCGTGGTGTCGGCGGCCCTGGTGCTGAGCTACGCCATCGCTCCGGTGACCGCTGCCGGGCTGCGCCGCAACGCGCCGGATCTGCCGCGGCCGTTCCGCGTGCGCGCCTTCGGCATCATCGGCCCGGTATCGTTTATGATCTCGGCGCTGATTGTCTACTGGTCAGGCTGGAATACGCTCTCGTGGCTGCTGGGGCTGCAAATCGTGATGTTTGTCGTCTACGTGATGTGCAAAGGTAAGGTGCCGGAACATACCGTGAGCCTGGCGCAGCAGGTGAAGTCTTCGCTGTGGCTGATCGTGTTTTATGCGTTGATTATCCTCTTTTCCTGGCTGGGCAGCTTCGGCGGGCTTAATGTTATCGGTCACCCCTGGGATACGGTGCTGGTGGCGGCGATGTCGTTGGGGATTTACTACTGGGGCGCGCGCAGCTGCCTGCCGCAGGCTAACTTTAGCGGAGACGAAGAAGAGTAAAGGAGAACAGTATGGAGTCGGTAACTCTATCGTTACCTGAAGCTTATGACCTGGCGCTGGAGGTACTCAGCGCCAATGGATTTAGCGCCGACCACGCGGCGGCGATTGCCCGCAATGTGACCGCCGGGGAACGCGATGGCTGCGCTTCCCACGGCCTGTGGCGGCTGTTGGGCATTGTCGATACCCTGCGCAAAGGTAAGGTATCGCCCGATGCCGAGCCGCAGATCCATGACCAGGCGCCGGCGATTGCGCGGGCGGACGCCGGGGGCGCTTTTTCACTGCTGGCCTACGAGCGCGCGCTGCCGCTGCTGCTGGAGAAGGCGCGGCAAAACGGCATTGCGGCGCTGGCGATTAACCGCTGCGTCCATTTTTCCGCGCTGTTTGCCGATATTGAGCCGTTGACCGAGGCAGGGCTGGTGGGGCTGGCCTGCACGCCAAGCCACGCCTGGGTCGCCCCGGCGGGCGGCACGCGTCCGCTGTTCGGCACCAACCCTATTGCCTTTGGCTGGCCGCGGCGGGATAAGCCGCCGTTTATTGTTGATATGGCGACCAGCGCCGCGGCGCGTGGTGAGATCCAGCTGCATCAGCGTGCCGGCAAAGCGCTACCGCAAGGATGGGGAATCGACAGTCAGGGACAGCCAACGACCGATGCTGCAGAGGTGCTGAACGGCGCGATGTTAACCTTTGGCGGCCATAAGGGCTCGGCGCTGGCGGCAATGGTTGAGCTGCTGGCCGGGCCGCTTATCGGCGATATGACCAGCGCCGAATCGCTGGCGTGGGATAACGGCGCGGGTGGGCTCCCCTACGGCGGCGAGCTTATCCTGGCGCTGGATCCGCAGCGCTTTCTCGGCGCGCAGGCACAAGAGCAGCTGGCGCGCGCCGAAACGCTGTTCAATGCGATGCAGGATCAGGGGGCGCGGCTGCCGGGCGAGCGGCGTTTCGCCTGCCGTCAGCAGAGTGAGCAGCAGGGGGTTACCATCAGCCGTTCATTGCATGATGAGATTTGCGCCTTGCGGCCATAGTAAAGCGCGGAGCGCGGCGGGCCGACCATCAGAGCGACAGGCGCATGGCGCAGCGCGACTCGGGCGGCAGGCCGTGCCGGGTCTCCTGTTCCCTTTTTGCCGCCAGTCCGGCAGGCAGGGTCAGCTCATCGAGCATGGTGAATCCCAGACGGGTATAAAACGGCGCATTCCACGGCACCTCGCGGAAGGTGGTGAGGGTTACCGCCGGATAGCCCATCTGCTGTGCGCCCTCAATAACCTGCTTCAGCAGCATCCGGCCGATGCCCTGATGCTGCCAGTTCTGATGGACGGCGACTTCGACGATAAATAATGCATCGTCGAGCGGTTCGGTCAGAATAAAGCCAATCGGCTGCCCGGCGGCTTCCGCCAGCAGGCTATGCTCGGTTTCCAGATAATCATGATGACGCGCAACGCTAATCACCTCGCTGTCCGCCAGCCAGGCGAGAGAGGGGATCTGGCGAAATGCCTGGGCGGCAGAACGTTCAATGGCGGGCAGAAGGGCGATATCGCTCTCCTGAGTCAGGCGTAATACGGCATCGGCAGTTATAGTGTTAGTTTTCATCACCTCAGCATAGCAGCCTTCGGGAGAAAAGTATGGAGCTGACCGCCGTTCCCGCCACGCAGTTCAGCAGCGTGCAGTTAACGGATATTCTCAACGCCTGTTTTGAAGCCTATCTGGTGCCTGTTACCCAGTCGGTGGCGGGATTTGTACAGCGTTTCAGCGCCGAGGGGATGAGCCTGATCGATTCCCGCGTCTGGCTGGCCGGAGATGAACCGGCGGCGATCGCGATTGTCGCCCGCCGGGGAAGTGCCGCTCGCCTGGCGGCCTTTGCCCTGCGCCCGGCCTGGCGCGGCAAAGGCCTGGGCCGGGAACTGATGCAAGATCTGCTAATGCTCCTGCAACAGCAGGGGGTTGAGACGGTATCTCTGGAGGTGATCCGCGATAACCATGCGGCCGTCGCGCTATATCAGACGCTGGGCTTTACGCGACGCTACGGGCTCTGCGGCTACCTGAGCAATGAACCTCTGGCTCCGGTAGCGGGCGTATTACAGCTTTATCCCACCCTGGCCCTGCTACGGCGCGCCATTGACGAGAGTAACAGTCAGCTCCCCTGGCTGCTGGATCCGCTCACCTTCGCCACCCTGCCATGTCAGGTCGTGACGCTGGAACAGCGCGCCTTCGCGGTTCTAACAACGGCGGGCTCACGGCCTGTACTGCAATTTTTGTGGGTGGAGCCCGCCGCCCGCCGTCAGGGGCTGGCGCGTGAGCTGCTGGTGACGCTGGCGCAGCAGCTCCCGGGTGTGGGGACTTCGGTGACGGTCCCGGAAACGTTTACACCGCTGTTTGCCGCGGCGGGATATGCGCCGCTATCGCTGCAGCAGTATGAAATGAGCGCAACGATGAATGCCCTGCGGTCAGCAGGGCGTTAAGATTCAGTCGTTACGCGGGTCACTAATCGGCTGGCGAACCAGGAAAATGTAGGCCAGTGCGCCGAGAGCGGTCACACAGCCGCATATAACCAGTGCCAGCTGGAAGGAATGGGTGGTATCGACAATAAATCCGGTCACCACCGGTGCGAATGAAGCGCAGATAAAGCTGGCGAAATTCTGAATACTGCCGACGGAAGCCGTCATTCTTGATGCTACGGCGACGTGGATCAATCCCCAGCAGGACGTTCCGGCAAAATGAATACAGAACAACGCCATACCGATTAACAGCACCGCCGCGATTGAGGTGGTGGCATGCGGCACGATCAGCGTAAACGCCGCGGAGCAGAACATCCCGGCAATAATGCAGATCTTGCGGCTTTTGATCGGGGCCATGCCGCCTTTGACCAGCCAGTCGGTGACGTAGCCATTGATCAGCATACCGGCGGCACCAAACAGGAAAGGAATGGCGGCCATAAACCCGGTACTTTTCAGATCGAGGTTATACGCCGTTTGCAGGTAACCCGGCAGCCATGCCAGATATAGCCAGGCGGTATAGTTGATGCCGCTGAAGCCGAACATCATTCCCCACATGGTTTTGTTTTTAAACAGACTGCGCCATTCGGCAAAGCTCAGCGGGTCGCGGCGCACGTTGACGCTTCCGGCATTAAGGTAGGCCTGCTCCTCGGCGGTGAGGGGGATATCCTCCCGGTTGCGATAAAGCATATACCAGCCGATAGCGACAAAGATCCCCAGTACGCCGATGGTAATAAACATCCAGCGCCAGCCCATCATCAGCATCATCGCGGCAAGGATCGGCGGGCTGATCGCCACGCCAATCGTCGAGGCGGCGTTAAAGAAGCCCATTGGGCGACCGCGCTCTTTAATATTAAACCAGTCGTTGATCACCTTGACGCCGCACGGGTTCATCGGCGCTTCGCCGATCCCCATGCCGATACGCACCAGGACAAACTGCGTAAAGCTGTGCACCATCCCGGAGACCGCCTGAAATAGCGACCAGAAAAACATGCCCAGCCCCAGCATGATGCGTGGACCTTTGCGATCCAGCAACGGCCCGCAGGGCAGTTGCGCAATGCCATAGGCCAGAGAGAAAACCGATAACAGCGCCCCGATTTCAGTGGCGGTAAGCCCTAACTCCTCGCGAATCGTTAAGTTCGCAACGGACAATGAACTTCGGTCGAGGTAGTTAATCACCGCCGCCAGAAATAACAGAATCATTGCCGTTGTTTGAATCTTTTTAATACGAGAACTACGTTGTAGTGTATTTTCTAAGGGAACTGAAAGGGTTTCCGCTTCCCCCTTTTTAAAGTCGGTCTGCGGGTCTATGGTTATATTTTGTGATTCCACGCCTGACTCCTGATTATTATGTTTGAATACCAAGTGACAACGAAGGGGGTAAACATCACCCACCTGTTTCACAGTAAAGTAAGTCGACTTGTTTTCAGCATAAATAACCTTTTTGAGGGCGCCGGATTACGTTTTTGGATTTGTGCTGTTGCTAATCATTTTCTGTTTTTAATCGGTACTTAATGTGCCAGCGATTCACTTTGCTTGAGAGAGTTAATCATGGATTGCTTCGCGGAGTTCAGGTGGTTACGTAGCGCCAGGTTGGCATCCAGATCGCTGCGACAGATGAGTGCGCTCAGGATCGTCATATGTTCATCAATGGCGATGATATTGCGCTGTTTAAGGTCACTTTCATCCCACTGATAGTGGAAGTGAAAGATCACGGAAATAATTTCAAGTGATTGATTAAAAAATATATTATCAGCAGCGGAAAGCAGCAGCGAATGAAAATCACGATCGAGCTGGGAGAACATACGAAAGCTGTTGCCGATGCTGTCCCGCAGGGTGCGGTGGCGCTCGAGCAGGGTTTTGGCCTGCAGCCAGCGGGCATCGCTGTCCGGCAGATTAAGAAAATGTTGAAGTGCGTGGGTTTCCAGCATTTCCCGCAATTCGAACAGTTGCTCGGCCCAGGATTGCTCAAATTTTTTCATGTTCCACTGGCCGCGCTTTTCGCTTTCAATCAGGTTGTAGCGGCTGAATTTCAGTAAAAATTCTCTGACCACGACCGGGCTGACGCCCGCGGCACGCGCCAGTTGCAGTTCGGAGAACCGCTCCCCGGCGCGTAGCTGACGCTGGTTAATCATGGTAAAAAACGCTTGTTCAAAGAGACGGTTTTGTTCGGTCAGCGAGGCGCTGGAACCATCGAAGCCGTCCTGTACTTCCGGCTGACGAAGGATCTGGTAGTCGTGATTGACCTGGCTCAAGACGCCGCGCTCGCATAAGTGGCAAAGGATATGGCGCACCGTGGTGCGGCTGATGTTATACATCTCCGCCAGTGCGCTTTGCGAGGGTAGCGGCGAGGGGATAAAGCCACGCGCCATATCGTTGATGACCTGGTTAATAACATTGTGACGTAGGTTTTGTGAGCGACTCATAACGTTTTCCTTTTTTATCCATTAAAGCCGGATTTAAAACAGTTTTGTGCGCGACATTTCACAGATTTTGCAATGAGTTTCACTCTGTTTCTATTTTTCATCGATATCTAAGCCAACAAATACGGAGGCAATTATTATGACATCGATGAATACTTTAGTGTGTCAGGAACCTAAAAAACTACACTGGGAAAAACGCCAGATTCCCATTCCCGGCGATGATGAAGTGCTCATTAAAATAAAGGCAGTGGGGATTTGTGGGACAGACATTCATGCATGGGGCGGCAATCAGCCTTTTTTTAGTTATCCGCGTGTTCTTGGACATGAAATATGCGGTGAGATAATTGGGCTGGGTAAAAATATTCTTAATTTGAAGAGCGGCCAACAGGTTGCTGTGATTCCCTATGTCGCCTGCCGCCAGTGTCCGGCCTGTCTGAACGGCCGGACAAACTGCTGCGAGAAGATTTCGGTGATCGGCGTGCATCGGGACGGCGGGTTTAGCGAGTATCTCTGCGTGCCGGTAAACAATCTGCTGGTGGTGGATGACGTTGAGCCGGAAGCCGCAGCGCTAATTGAACCCTTCGCCATCAGCGCCCACGCGGTGCGCCGCGCCGCTATCCGGGCAGGGGAGCAGGTGCTGGTGGTTGGCGCGGGCCCCATCGGCCTTGGGGCGGCGGCGATCGCTAAGGCTGACGGCGCGCAGGTGGTGGTGGCGGATACCAGCCCGGCGCGGCGCGATCATGTGGCACAGCACCTTGGTCTGACAACGCTCGACCCTTCCGACCCGCAGTTTATCGAACAGCTGTGCGCAGCCTTCGGCGGTTCTCTGGCGCAGAAAGTGATTGACGCGACGGGAAATCAGCAGGCGATGAATAACACCGTTAATTTAATCCGTCACGGCGGCAGCATCATTTTTGTTGGTCTGTTTAAGGGAGAACTGCAGTTCTCCGACCCGGAATTTCATAAGAAAGAGACGACGATGATGGGCAGCCGTAACGCGACGGAAGAGGATTTTGCCAAAGTTGGGCGGCTGATGGCCGAGGGGAAAATCACCGCCAGGATGATGCTGACCCACCGTTACGATTTCAGGTCGCTGGCGGACATTTACGAAAGCGAAGTGATTAACAATCGTCAGCTGATCAAAGGCGTTATTCATTTTTAGCAGGTAAGCTTATGAAATCGTTAAACCGACAAGATTTTCCCGGGCCGCAGTACCCGACGCGCGCGATTCAGTTTGGCGAGGGCAACTTCCTGCGGGCATTTATTGACTGGCAGCTGGATCTGCTGAATGAGCAAACCGATCTGGCGGCGGGCGTGACCATTATTCGCCCGATCAACACCGCGTTTCCGCCGTCGTTAAATACCCAGGACGGACTCTATACCACGATCATTCGTGGGTTGAATGAACGCGGCGAGGCGGTGAGCGAATCGCGGATTATTCGCTCCGTTAATAACGAGCTCAATCCCTGGCAGGATTTTGCCAGCTATCTGGCGCTGGCTCGTAATCCGGCGATCGCGTTCGTATTTTCAAATACTACCGAAGCGGGTATTAGCTATCATGCCGGAGACCGGCTTGACGATAAGCCGCCGGTTAGCTTCCCGGCGAAGCTGACCCAACTGCTGCTCGAACGTTTCCGCCATTTCAATGGCGCTGCGGATAAGGGGTGGACGATTATCCCCTGCGAGCTAATCGACTACAACGGCGAAGCGCTGAAGGCGCTGGTGCTACGCTACGCCAAAGAGTGGCAATTGCCCGCGGCTTTTCGCGACTGGGTTGAGACCGCCAATACGTTTTGTTCAACGCTGGTTGACCGCATCGTCACCGGCTACCCGCGTGATGAAGCAGAAAAGCTGGAAGCGGAGCTGGGCTACCATGATGCTTTCCTTGATACCGCCGAATACTTTTGGTTATTCGTCATTCAGGGTCCGCAGGCGCTGGCGGAAACGCTGCGGCTGGATCGCTACCCGCTTAATATCCGCATCGTAGAGGATATCCGGCCCTATAAAGCGCGCAAGGTTGCCATTCTTAACGGTGCGCATACCGCGCTGGTGCCGGTAGCATGGCTGTGCGGGGTGGATACCGTTGGCGAAGCGATGCAGGACGAAGCCATTCGCCATTATGTACAGCAGACGATTGATGAAGAGATTATCCCGGCGCTCGATTTACCGGCCGAGGAGCTTCGTCAGTTTGCCGATGCGGTCACCGGGCGCTTTCTTAATCCCTATATTCGCCATCAATTGCTCGCCATCGCCCTGAACGGCATGACTAAGTTCCGCACCCGGATCCTGCCGCAGCTGCTGACGACAATCCGCCAGCACGGCGCGATCCCGCCGCGGCTAACGTTTGCCCTGGCGGCGCTTATCGCCTTCTATCGCGGCCAGCGCGACGGACAGGTGTATCCGCTGCAGGATGATGACGTCTGGTTAACCCGCTTCTCGCAAGGATGGAAGCAGGTGGCGAACGGGAGCCCGCTGCATGGACTGGTGCTGGAGGTTTTACAGGATAACGCGCACTGGGGCGAGGATCTGACGGCTATTCCCGGCCTTTCCGACCAGGTCACGCGCTATCTGGAAATGATTTTGCGCTCAGGAATGCGGGAGGCCCTGGCGCGGCTGTAACGGTTTTGTTATGCGGCGTCCGCGGATTTGGGCGCCGTTTTTTTTGTGCTCCGAACCGCAAAAAGTGAATTTAGCGCCAACGCCTGGTGGATTTCCCGCATCATAAGCCTCTGTAAGGTGAAGAGGGGGATGTCATGCGTAAAACGGAACTGTTGGCTTTTCTGCAAAATCAGACCGATTTTTTTGATCCGGATAACCTGAGCGAGGTCTTCACCGCTGGCTACCTGGCCCGGCGTTTTGCGATGCAAAGAAATACCGCCAGCCACTATCTGAATCAGTTGGTGGCCCAGGATGTGCTGTTGAAGATCAATACTCGACCAGTCTATTTCCTGCATAAAGCCGCCTTCTGCCAGCAGTTTTTCCCTCTTTCCCGCAGCGAGTACGCCAGCATGGCGGAACTGCTCGCAGAGAGCGACCGGCAGCCGGAGCAGGCGGATCATTTCTCATTGCTGACCGGCCATGACGGTAGCCTGCGCAAGCCTATCGAACAGATGAAAACCGCGCTGTTTTATCCCAACGGTGGGCTTCCGCTGCTGATCGTTGGCGACAGCGGAACTGGCAAGAGCTATATGGCGGAGCTGATGCATGAGTTTGCTATCGCCCAGGGGCTGCTGCCGCCCGATGCGCCTTTTGTCAGCTTTAACTGCGCCCAGTATGCCAGCAACCCGGAGCTGTTGGCCGCCAACCTGTTTGGCTACGTCAAAGGCGCGTTTACCGGCGCGCAGAGCGATAAAGCCGGGGCGTTTGAAGCGGCAAACGGCGGCGTGCTGTTTCTCGACGAAGTCCACCGTCTGGATGCGCAGGGGCTGGAGAAGCTGTTCACCTGGCTGGACCGTAAGGAGATCTATCGGGTGGGGGAAACGGCGCAGGGGATGCCGATTTCGCTGAGGCTGGTGTTTGCCACCACCGAAGATATTCACAGCACGTTTCTGACCACCTTTATTCGTCGTATCCCGATCCTCGTTAGCCTGCCTGATTTACAGACCCGCAGCCGCCACGAAAAAGACGCGCTCACGCTGCAGTTTTTCTGGCAGGAGGCGCGCACGTTGGCTACCCGGCTGCAGCTGACGCCCCGGCTGCTACAGGTGCTGACGCACTATGTTTATCGCGGTAACGTCGGTGAGCTGAAGAATGTGGTGAAATACACCGTGGCGTCGGCCTGGGCCAGGTGTCCGGGCAGCGAGATGCTTACCGTGACGCTGCACGATCTGCCGGAAAATATCATGGCTGCGACGCCAGCGCTCAGTGAAGCGATGGGCCAGCAGGAGCCGCTGCTTATCGAGCCGCAGACCAGCCTGGTCTGGCTGCTGCGCGCGCGCGACCCGATTCAGGGGCTGATTTACGATACTCAGTGCCGCGTTCTCGCGCTGTATGAGGCGGTGCAGAGTAAAAAAACGCTTTGGGATGAGGCGCAAAAAAGCATGGGCGAGGAGATTGAAACCCTCTTCGATCGGCTGATTTTCGATAATCACGATGCCAATAGTTCGCATATGCTGCTACTGATAACGCATCAGGTGCGGGAGGAGTTTTATCGCCTTGAAAAGCGCTTCAATATCCAGTTTAACGGCAACTGTATCTACGCTATAAGCCACTACCTGATACATCGTTCCCGGCAGGGGCCGTCCACGATGAGCAACGAGAAAAGCCGCCTGCTGGAGGATTTTCTGGCGCAGAAATATCCGCTGCTGTATCGCTTTTGCGAAGAGATCCTCGCTGCGCTGGCGCTGAAGCTGGACATTGAACCCCGGCGCATTGACCTGCTGCTGCTGGTGCTGTGGTTACATAAAAATGGCGCCATCAGCCAGCAGCAGGTGACCCGGGCAATTATCCTCGCCCACGGTTACGCCACCGCCAGCAGCATCGCCAACGTGGCGAACCGGTTGCTGAAAAGCCAGCTGTTTGAGTCATTCGATATGCCGCTCGACGTGACGCCGGAGGCTATTGCTAACCAGGTGATGGCCTATATTGAGAGCCACGCTCTGGCGTCAGGGTTGATCATTCTGGTCGATATGGGATCGCTGAACGCCATTCATCGCCATTTTAATCGTCGGCTGAGTACGCCGATGGCGATAATTAATAACGTCTCGACCGGGATGGCGATGTACGTTGGGGAGCGCATTTTGCAGGGCGTTATGCTGGAAGATATCGTCCGCGACCTCGGCGATGACCTTGCGGTTGAGCACCAGCTCTATTACCCGCAAACCGATAAACCGCGGGCGATTCTTACGACCTGCGCGACCGGTCTGGGCGCGGCAGCGAATCTGTCGGCGCTGTTAAAAGCCAGCATTCCTGAAGCGCTGGGGATCGATATTGTGGCCTGTGATGTGGAAACGCTCGCCGATCCCGCGCGGCGGCAACCGATGCTCAGCCGCTATGAGGTGCTGGCGATCGTCGGTACCCTGGATCCGCAGCTTGCCGATCTGCCGTGGATCTCGCTGGATTCGCTGATTTCCGGCCAGGGCAGCCGCCCGCTGATGCGTATCTTCGGCGAGCTGGCCTCCTCTGAACAAGTCAGCGAGATCAATAACCTGATCCTGAAAAATTTCTCGCTGCGCCGGGTGATCGAGTCGGTGACGATCCTCGATACCGCAAAGGTCATCAATCAGGTCGAGCAGTTTTTACTGCGCTATGAGCATCTGGCCGGCTGCGACGTGCCCAACGATCGCAAGGTGGCGCTGTATGTGCATATCAGCTGTCTGATAGAGCGCCTGATCCGCAACGCGTCGCCATCCCATTATTCCGGAAGGCAGTGTCCGCAGAGCGAGCTGGCGACGCTCCGCGAGGCTTTTAGTGTCATAGAGAGCGGGTATAGTGTCAAAATCCCCGTCGTCGAGCTCTGCTACATTCATGATATCCTGACGCGGGAAACGGAATTTATTCAGGAAGATCAAGAGTTTTAGTTCCCTCAGTCCGTTCGTCTTTGCGCTAACCAGCGCGTCACTGTTTCTGGCACGCCGGTTGCAATTAAGAAAGCAGTGGAATGCGCTTTCGAGGTAAGGATGAAACGACACTATATTTTTGCCAGCCATGGCACCTTTGCTAACGGTTTGCTGAACTCCGTGGAGCTGATCCTCGGTAAACAGCCGGATATTCATACCCTGTGCGCCTATGTAGAAGAGGAGTCAGATCTCACGCAGCAGGTGGAGGCGCTACTGGCGCGTTTCCCGGCACAGGATGAGCTGATAGTGATTACGGATATTTTCGCCGGTAGTGTGAATAACGAGTTTGTGCGTTTTTTATCACGCCCACACTTCCATTTATTATCCGGTTTAAATCTGCCGTTAATTATTGACTTGCTGATTTCCGCAGCGGAAGAGAATACTGAAAAATTAATTACTGAAGCATTAACCAGCGCCAAAGAGAGCATTCAGTACTGCAATCAAACGATTGCCAGTGCGATGACTATGGATAAAGACTTCTGAAATGAGGAAGCATGATGATTACGTTATTAAGGGTAGACCATCGATTACTTCACGGCCAGGTGGCCTTTTCCTGGACCCAATATGTCAGCGCCGATTGCATTTTGATCGCCAACGACAGTGTCCCTGAAGATGAACTGCGGAAAACCACCATTAAGCTTGCCAAACCGTCCTCGGTAAAACTGGTGATTAAAAATATCAATGATGCTATTGAGGCGATAAAAAGTGGGGTGACCGATAAATATAATTTATTTATTGTCGTGGAATCGGTCAATGACGCCTGGCGTATTGCCTGCGCTATCGGGGAAATAAAAAGCATAAATCTCGGCGGAATTAAGGCTAAAGAGGGCAGTAAAAATATCTCTAAGGCGATTAATTTACTGCCGACAGAAATAGAGCAGCTACAACAACTGGTGGGGAAGGGCGTCGAGGTGGAGATTCGCCAGGTCCCGAACGATCGCAAACAGCTTTTTACGGAATGCGTGTAATTCCGGAGGACAGATTATGGTAGAGGCTCTCTTACTGGGTCTGGTGGCGTTTATCGCGCAATCGGAATATGCCTTAGGGACGTCGCTGATTTCCCGGCCTATCGTCACCGGGCTGTTGACCGGACTGGTGCTGGGGGATGTACAGACCGGCGTCATTATGGGCGCGACGCTGGAGCTGGCGTTTATCGGCTCTTTCTCCGTTGGTGCCTCGATCCCGCCCGACGTGGTGACGGGCGGTATTCTCGGCGTGGCGTTCGCCATCACCTCCGGCGCGGGCACGGAAACGGCGCTGTTGCTCGGCCTGCCTATCGCCACCCTGACCCTGATCCTGAAAAACGTTTATCTGGGGATGTTTATCCCGATGCTCAGCCAGAAGGCGGACGGGTATGCGGAACGGGCGGATACGCGGGGCATTGAGCGGATGCATCTGATTGCCGGCTTCGGGCTGTCGCTGATGCTGGCCACGGTGGTCACCGTTTCATTCCTGGTGGGCAGCAACGCGGTGAAATCCCTGCTCGATACCATCCCGGAATTTATCAAACACGGGCTCAGCGTCGCCACCGGCATGATCCCGGCGCTCGGCTTCGCGATGCTTGCCAGGTTGCTGATTAACAAGAAAGTTGCGCCGTACTTTTTCCTCGGCTTTGTGCTAATGGCTTATTTGAAAATCCCGGTGACCGGCATCGCCATTCTCGGCGCCATCGTGGCGGTGGTCATGGTTAACGTCACCGCGTTGAATTCACCTCGTACGACGACAGAACAAGGAGTCAGCGATGACGACGAAGACGATTTCTGAAGAGACCCTGCAACCGCAGGAGCAGGAAGAAACCCGGATTACGCCACGAGATTTACGCCGGGTGTTCTGGCGCTCCTTCCAGATGGAGTTCTCGTGGAACTATGAGCGGCAGATGAATCTCGCCTTTGTTTACGCGCTGATTCCGGTGCTGAAAAAGCTCTATCCGCGCAAAGAGGAGCTAGCCAGGGCGCTGAAACGTCATCTGGTGTTTTTCAATACCACGCCGCATATCGTCACCCTGCTGCTGGGGATCACCACGGCGATGGAGGAGAAAAACAGCCAGCAGAAAAACATGGATGCCACTGCGATTGATAACGTCAAAGCCTCGCTGATGGGGCCGCTGGCCGGGCTGGGGGACTCTTTCTTCTGGGGGACGCTGCGCCTGATCGCCACCGGGATCGGCACCAGCCTGGCGCTGAAGGGCAACATCCTCGGGCCGATCCTGTTTCTGCTGGTGTTTAACGTGCCGCACATTCTGGTGCGCTGGTGCTTTACCCGCTGGGGCTACGTGCTGGGAACCGGGGTCCTGCAGCGGATCCAGAAGAGCGGAATGATGGAGAGCCTGACCTACGGAGCGTCGATTATCGGCCTGATGGTGGTCGGGGCGATGACCGCCTCAATGATCGATATCACCATCCCTCTCTCCTTTGGTGCCGGAGAAGCCAAAACTCAGGTGCAGGACATTATCAATGACATTCTGCCCTGCATGCTGCCGCTGGTGAGTTTTGGCATCGTCTACTGGCTGCTGGGACGGAAAGTTAAACCGCTCTCAATTATTGGCGGCATGGCGCTGGTGGGCATTCTGGGTTCGTGGATCGGATTGTTTTAACGGGAGTGAGTTATGCGACCAACAATGATGACCTATATCAGTGAAGAGCCGGCCTGCCTGGCGCAGATCCTGCGTGGCTACCGGCAAAAGCTGGCGGCGATTGAGACCTTTGCCCGCCAGCACCCGGTACGCCGAATTTTGCTGCTGGCGACCGGATCGTCGCTGAATGCCGCGCTGTGCGCGCGCTATTTCTTTGAACAACGCTTCGGCGTGCTGGTTGACATTAAAGAGCCGTACAACTTTATCCATTACGAAGCGATCGACCCGCATACCGATCTGGTGGTGGCGATTTCACAGAGCGGGAAAAGCGCGTCAACGCTGGAGGCGATGCGTAAGGTACAGGCCTCAGGACTGCCGGTGTTTGCCCTGACCTCCGACCCGCAAAGCCCGATAGCCCGCGCTTGCGATGGCGTTCTGGATATCAATACCGGGATCGAGAGCGTAGGGTTTGTGACCCGCGGTTTTAGCGCGACGGTGCTGAATCTGTTGCTGATAGCGCTGATCATTGCTCGTCAGCAGGGGAAAGTCAGCGAGGTCGAGGAGCAGCACTATCTCGCTGAATTCCAGCGGCTGCTTGCGGCGATCCCGGATGTTATCGCCCGCACCTCGCGCTTTATCGACCGGTATAGCGAAACGCTGCGGAGCGGGGAGCGCTTTGTCGCCACCGGCTACGGTGCGCTGGTTGGCGTGGCGAAGGAATTTGAAACCAAATTTACTGAAACGGTGCGCGTGCCTTCCAGCGGCTTTGAGCTGGAAGCCTATATGCACGGTCCCTATCTGGAAGCCAACGCCCGCCATGTGATGCTGTTTATTGAAGATGCGCCGGATGCGCGAACCCGGGCGCTGCGGGACTATATGGCGCCGTCCATTGCCCGGGCTTTTACGCTAACGCTGAGCGATGACGAGGATGCGCAGACGCTGGCGCTAAACTGTCCGTGCGAGCATCACCTGGCGCCGCTGTTGCTGATTGTTCCCGTCCAGATGCTGGCCTGGCATACCGCCGGACTGAAAGGCATCGATCTGGCTAAACGTATTTTTGACGATTTTGACCGCGTATTAAAAAGTAAAATCTGAATATTCAGGAGAAAACTATGTTGGGTTTTAATCAGGACGAGTACCTGACCAGTGCTCGCGAGATCATCGCTGCGCGTAAACAGGCTGAAACCGTGGCCGACGATATTTATGACAGCGGCTGCAGCGCATTATTTTTTGCCTCGGTAGGCGGTTCTCTGGCACCGATGATGGCCATTAATGAGTTTGCCAAAGAATTAACCAGTGTGCCGGTATATCTTGAGCAGGCGGCCGAATTAATTCATCGCGGACATAAAAAATTAAATAAAGATGCAGTTGTCGTAACGTTATCTAAATCCGGTGATACCAAAGAGTCGGTAGCTATTGCCGAGTGGTGCAAGGCGCAGGGGATCCGCGTGGTGGCTATTACCCGTCATGCCGACTCGCCATTGGCCGCCGCCGCCAGCTGGCATATTCCGATGTGCCACAAAAACGGTGTGGAATATGAATATATGCTGCTGTACTGGTTATTCTTCCGCGTTATTTATCGTCACGGCGAGTTTGAAAATTATGCGCGATTTGCCAGCCAGCTCGAATTACTGCCGGAAAATCTTCTGCAGGCCAAACGCCAGTTCGATCTCCAGGCGGATAGCATTGCCGCACAATACCACGACTGCGACTATATGATGTGGATTGGCGGCGCGGAAATGTGGGGCGAGGTTTACCTGTTCTCAATGTGTATTCTCGAAGAGATGCAGTGGAAGCGGACGAAATCCGTGAGCTCGGCTGAATTTTTCCACGGCACCCTGGAGCTGCTGGAAAAAGAGGTCCCGCTGTTTCTGGTGAAAGGAGAGGGGAAATGCCGGGCGCTGGACGAGCGCGTCGAACGCTTTGCCGAAAAGATAACTGACCATCTGGTGGTGATCGACCCGCGCGACTATCCGCTGAACGGCATTGATGACGCGTTCCGCTGGATTATGGCGCCGTGCGTGGTGTCCACCCTGCTGGTGGATCGGCTGGCGGCCCACTTTGAACACCATACCGGCCACGACCTCAATATCCGCCGTTACTACCGTCAGTTTGATTACTAAGCCATGTTGATGGCGGCCAGCCGGGCTGGCCGCCATGCTATTCTCCGAGGCGCTTCCCAGAAAATTATCGTCAAATCCATTCGGGTAAAAACCGGTGGTAGAGTCCGGCTTTCCTTCTCTTTCAGGCAAGCGGATGGCCATGAAAAAACGGATGACCTCGACGCCGCACGATGCGGTCTTTAAACGATTTCTTCGCCACCCGGAGACGGCGAATGATTTCCTCGCCCTCTACCTTCCCGAAGCGATCCGCCAGCAGTGCGATTTCGCTACCCTGAGACTGCAATCGGCGAGCTTTATCGATGAGGATCTGCGCGCCTGGTATTCGGACGTCCTCTGGTCGGTGCAAACTACCTGCGGTGCGGGGTATGTTTATGTGGTGATAGAGCATCAGAGCTCACCGGATAACCATATGGCGTTTCGCCTGATGCGCTATGCGATTGCCGCAATGCAGCGCCATCTGGATGCCGGGCACAAAACGCTGCCGTTGGTGGTGCCGATGCTTTTTTATCACGGTGTGACCAGTCCATACCCCTTTTCCCTCAACTGGCTGGATGAATTTGCCGACCCGCAGCTGGCGAAGAGGCTCTACGGCAGTCAGTTTCCATTGATCGACGTCACGGTCATGCCGGACGATGACATCGTGCAGCATCGGCGGGTCGCCCTGCTGGAGCTGATGCAAAAACATATTCGCCAGCGCGATCTCAGCGGCATAACGGAGTCGTTGGCGGCCGTTGTGATGCTGGGATACACTAACCGTCGGCAGTTGAGAATGCTGTTTCACTATATGCTGCAGTATGGTAATACGGCCGAGCCGGGCGTGTTTCTCCGCCGGCTGGCCCGCCGTCTGCCACAGTATGAGGAGACACTGATGTCTATCGCGCAAAAGCTTAAGCAGGAAGGTCGGCAAGAAGGTCGGCAGGAAGGTCGACTAGAAGGCCGGGAAGAAGGGCACCAGGAGGGCTTGCAGGAAGGAAGCCGGCGCGAGGCGCTGCGCATTGCCGGCAGTATGTTACAAAATGGCCTCGACAAAGAGATGGTTCAGAAAATCACTGGACTGTCGGCTGATGAACTACAGCCGCTGTAGGGTTAACGCCCTGCCACGGCAACCGTTGCCCGGCGCGGAAACCCGCCGGGCAGGATGGTTTTAGCCTTCACTTTTCACCACTTTGATCTCCACCATGCCGATCCCCAGCTGACGTGGGGAGTGACCGAGGATATTGCCCTCGTTGGTGGACTGCGGGTCCGGCGGAGTGATGGTCAGGGTGTTGCTGCGCGACGGGTTGTCGAAATGCAGCGTCGTAGTGGTCACATCATTGGCCAGCGTAAGCACTTGCTCACTTTCACCTACCCGCACCGGGATCGGCTTATTGGCGTTTGGGCCGTAAGCTTTGGCGGTGATCACCAGATCAAATTTTTCCGGTAGCGGCTCTTTATATTCAATCTTCACGTCGCTGCCCAGCTGGGCATTGGACCACCGACCCCAGGACTCGGGACGCGAAATGCCGCTGAACTGCTTGACCTCTTCCGGGGCGCCGGCGACGTTAAACACGAAGCTGTCGGCCTTGTAGCGAATATCGTTGTCGACGACTTTTAGCGTATCGACGTTCCCCTTATAGCGCTCCATATCGATAAGGGTATCCCTGAAAGCGGTTTTGCCTTGCCACTGCGGCTTATCGACGTGCTGAACCTTTTGCTCACCGCCCAGCTGCCCCTGCGAGACGCACCAGTCGGTAGAGAGCGCGAGTTCAGGCGCCCACAGCTGCCCCATTTTATAGCAGCGATCGACCCAGACGAAATTATCCCGCGGCGCGAAATCGGCCAGCTGGAAGCGCAGCGGCGCGGAGTATTCGCTCTCCGGCAGCGGTTCAACGCGCTGGTTTGATACCCTGAGCAGTAGCGGCAGACGGAAATGGCTGCCGGAGAAGGCGATCATGTTCTTCTGCGAATCGATGGTGAAGTTTTTCATCTCTTTCGGGAAGTTCCACAGGCGGATCACGTCCGGTTTCCAGGCCAGGACCTTCTCTTTCATATTCATGAAAATACCGGAGAGCGACTGGCCGGAGAGGCTGCTGCGCCCGAGGCCGATATAGTTATCGCCGCCGAGAATATCGAGCACCGTCGCGCCGTTATCCATGGTGTTGCGTTTCACCGCCAGGGTCTCCTGCTGCGGTTTATCGCCGCGCAGGACGAAGAACAGATTGCTGCGATCGTGCTTGTTGAGGTAATCCCAGGCGCTGTTCTTCATGGCCAGGTGATCGGAAGAGACCACGATGACCGTGTTTTTGAAATAGGGTGAGGCTTTAATCTTCTCTATCAGCGCGGCGATATGTTCCTGGCTGCAGCTAACGGCGCTGAAGGAGAGGTTTTTCTTACCGTCCACGTCATAGCGTTTACGCTCGCAGGTGCGCGAGATAAAGCCGTCGGGGTGGTGGGTATCCACCGTCAGGGCGAACAGCGAGAAGCGTTTACCGGAGCGCGACAGCTCTTCGAATTTTTTCCACGTCTCATCGAGCACGGTGTCGTCATAGAAGCCCCAGTCGTTGCGATAGGCGGGATCCGCTACCGTAGTTTTGAGCTCTTCCGCCCCGTACAGGTGATCGAAGCCGTGGGATTTGAGAAACACGTCTTTGCCGGCAAAGCGCAGGTTGGCTCCCTGCACAAAATAGTTTTCATAGCCGGAGTTTTTCAGGATATCGCCAAGGCAGATATTCTGGGGAAAGAAGCTGGAGACCGAGGCCGAGGCGTTGCCTTCAAACGGCGCGAACAGCGGAATGCCGCACTGCGAGGCGACCATACCGGCGATGGTGTAATCCGTCCCCGGGAGCTGCATGGTATTGCTGAAATCGAGGCCCTGATCTTTTATTTTGCCGAGCTCAGGGGTGAGGTTAGGAAAGGCGTCGTTATCAAAATAGGTACGCTCGAGGCTTTCGCCATAGATATAGACCAGGTTCAGCTGTGGATTGTCGATACGCTTCGACGGCTCTTTGTAGTATGCGGCAAAGTCCGGGTCACCTTCCCGTGACTGCGATTTCACCAGCTCGCTGATCTGATGGAAGGCTGGGCTGGCATCCACGGAGGCCAGCGCCAGCAGCAGCGCCGCCAGGCTGTAACCGACGTGATGAGGATGATGCCGACGGCGGCGCAGCACCCAGCCCAGCGCGCCAAAGACGGCAACCAGCGCGACGCCCACCCCGACGCCCGGCAGAATGTATTTGCCGATCCCGGCGCCAGTCAGGCTGTTGGTCAGGGTATAGAGCACCGCGTCGTTGATGCCGTCGCCGGTAAAGTAGTCGCTGGCGTAGAGGGTGATATTCAGCACCACGAACAGACCTAACACCGTGAGCGTGGCGGCAAACCACCAGGTGTTACGACCCGCTTTCCAGGCATACAGCACCACCGAAGCTAAAAATAAGGCGATGGATAACAACTCTGACACAGCTCATCCTCATTAGCGCCAGTTGTCGGCTGGCAGAATAGATTACTTTTCACGCCACACTGTAATTGCAGCGCCATCTTGCTGCAATTCTAGCGTCATGAAACTGTGCAGTTATTCAGAATTGGTTTAGATGTTGCCTTTTTTGATCGGTGTCGCATCGGGTGTGGCGGGGAAGCGGAGAGGGAAAAAGGGTAAAAAAACCGTTTCAGGCCGCGCTGCCGTCGCGAAGGCAACAAACGCGGCATGAGCAGTACGTATCAGGAGAGGAAGTTAACGCCCTGTTTTAAGACCAGATCGCAGGCTTTGGTTTTCACCTGTTTCGCCAGCGAGCTGTTGCCAAGCGTATTCAGGTCCAGCTGCTGGCCGTTATTACTGTTGAGCAAGCCCTGCAGGCCATCAAGATAGTTGGTGTCTTGTTTCTGTTTTTCCGGCGTGCTGAGTCCCAGTTTATCCAGCACCTGGTTTTTGACGTTATCGGCGCTGGTCACGGAGGCCAGTTTCTGTTGCGCGCAATATGACAGGATCCCGGCCGCATTATTCATGCTGCTGGCGGTCAGAGACTGGCTGCTGCCGCTGAGCAGGCTGGTTAGCGAGGAGACGGACATGCCGCCGCTGCCAGCCTGGGTGCTGCTGCCGCTAAGCTGGCTGGCGGCGCTGTTAAGAGAATCCTGCCAGGAGGCAGCGTGAGCGCCGGCGAGGGTAAATGCACTGGCGGCAAAAGCGGCAAGTAAGCCATTTTTAAACGATTTCATAGACGGACTCATAAGCGTGACTGAATAATCGCTTTAGTATAACGCCGTCATCGTCCGGAAATCTCTTAATACTCCTTGCCAGTGACGCGGTGCCGGTAACTTTCCCAGTTGAAGATAACCCACAGACTGTTCCCCAGCCGCATACGGTCCATTACCCGTTCGCCGAGCAGCTTGTTCATCTCTTCCATATTACTGTTGGTGAGCATCCCGGTAGGCCGTTTGGATGAAGAACGACGGTCAACTATCTGATTGATAATGACCTTCTCATAGCGAGACTCCGTCTGCATACCAATTTCATCAATCACTAACAGGTCGACTTTGCTGAGGTCGCTCAGCAACTGCTCTTCGCTCGTTTCCCGGTTGCCAAAGGTATCTTTCATCGCCGACATAATATCGGCCACGGTGATGATTAAGACCGACTTCCCGCGCAGCAGCAGCTCGTTGCAGATGGCTGCCGCCAGGTGATTTTTACCGGTCCCCGGTTTACCGGAGAAGATAAAGCTGGCGATATTGCCATCGAACTCTTCCACATACTGACGTGCGCGGGCGAGGGCGTTCATCTGTCCTTCGCACTCGACGCGGTAGTTATCAAAGGAACAGTTCTGATGCAGCGGGCGGATCCCTGAGCGGTTGAAGGTGCGCTGCATTTTCATCGCGCGATTCTCCCGCTCCAGCGCTTCGGAACGCAGCCGGCCTTGCTCTTTTTGCCAGGCCAGCAGTTCTTCGCCGGTTTTAAACGCCGGTTCGATATGGGCCGGCATCATTTTCTGCAGACGCTTCATCAGGTCGCCCACGTTTTTCATGCTCATCCTCGGAAACCTCGCGGAATATGACTGTCGGGTTCGCTCACGCTGTTCACATCGCGCTTCGGCTGTCCGCCGTTGCTGGCGCGGCTGATTTGCACGCTACGTGCCAGCTTCTGCTGCCACTGCACGTGGTGAAACACTTTACCTTCCGCCTGCCAGTAAGCGACGAAGGCAGCCAGCTCTTCCGGCGTGACTGGCTGGCTCAGGGCAATGCCCCATAGCGCGGCCAGGCGCTGAAAATCGGCGTCCGGCTGCCAGTCGGCGTACATGGCAAATTTGCCCATTGGCACCGCAACTGGCGCCGCGGATGGCTCCTCGAAAAACTGCGGGTCAAGGGCGATGTCGCTGCCGGGGCGCGCCAGCCTGGCTTCCAGCTCCAGCAACTGCGCCAGCCGCGCTGGCGTCAGCGCATAGAATGCCGGCGCGTTATTGGCAAAAACGGCAACGGTGCCGTCAGTTGATTTCGCCAGCAGCGCCGCGTGCTGCTGGAGGAACTCTTCCAGGCCGCTAAAATGGGAGGTTAAAATTCGCGAAGACATAACTCTATCTCAACTCTGAACTGCAAAGAGTGGGGTGATCTGCACATAGTAGCACAGAGCCCGTCGCGGAAGGAGCGTCGCGGCTGTACCGCGACGCCGGGGGTCAGACGCGAGGGCGCTTACGATACAGCCACAGACCGGGTATCGACAGGCCAATAGAAAGGGCGCCCACAATAGACGATGCCTTTAAAAAATTGCTCAGCAGCAAAATCATCATCTCTTCAGAATAGCCAAAATGGCTGATCTTTACCGCGGAGATCATCGCGGTGTAGGCCGAGATGCCGGGAAACATCGGGATCACGGCGGCGACGGTAAAAATCTTCGGATGCGCCAGATACCAGCGTGACCACTGAATGCCGATGCTGCCCACCAGCAGCGCGGCGAGAAAGGTGGCCCATTCAATGTTAAAACCGGCGCTCATCATGACCATGCGCGAGCCGTGACCGATCGCCCCCAGCAGCGCGCACCAGCGCAAGGCGCGCTGGGGGACATTAAAGACCATGGCAAAACCAACGGCGGGGATTGCCGCCAGCAGCATGTCTTCCGCCAGTGCGAAAATAAACGAGATTATGCCCATCCGCGCAGCCCCCATACGGTCATCGCCATCACCACGCCAATGCAGGTGGCAAGGGTTAACAGGCTGGCGATCGCCCAGCGGGCGAGCCCCGTATTAATATGCCCTTTAAACATATCGGCGACGGCGTTGATCAAAGGAAAACCCGGAACCAGCAGCAGGACGCTGGCGGCCATGGCAATGGTCGGCGTACTGGCAAAGGCCGGGAGGCGCAGCAGCAGCCCGGAGATGGTGGTGGCGACAAAGGCGGTGATGCAGAAGTTGATCTGCGGATGCATGGACCGGTGGGTCAGCACCTGGCGAATGTACATGGCTACAGTACTGGCGCAGAAGCTGACCAGCGCGCCGTCCCAGCCGCCGTTATTCAGTTTGCAGAAACAGGCGCAGGAGAGCCCCACCATGATGACCAGCAGCCAGCGCGGATAACGCAAGGGAACGATCTGCGCAAAGCGCTTCTCGACATCGCGATAGTCGAGCAGCTTATGTTCGGCGAGGATCACAATGTGCTGCACTTCCGTTACCACATGCATATTGATGCCGCGGTCGACATTTTTACGCGTTGAGGTGAGACATTCGCCATCTTTAATGGTGGTCAGCACGATGGCATTAGACGAGATGGCGCTTTCGACGCTATCCATTCCCAGCGCCCGTCCGAGGCGGGTGGATAGCTCTTCCACCAGCGCACTTTCGGCGCCGTGCTGTAACAAAAAAAGACCACACTGGATGCACAATCGTGTGATTGCCCGCTGCTGTGACCGATCAACCTGCATAATTCCTCTGCTGTCCGCGACGTCTGGTTATCTGTCGATACTTTAACCTGAAGCGCCGTAGCGGCTGAGGGGGGCGGGATCAAATAATATGCAAAAATGTCCCGGCTGGCGGGGCGGCAGAATTTGAAGCGTCCCACACTTTTGCCAGTTTGGTGAAAAGTGCAATTTTTGCCGCCATTCATCCCTTCTTTTTCCCGTCTGACTTATCAAAAATGCAGGAAAGCACTTTTATTAAACAAAAAATATACAAATAATTAACCCTGCAAGAGTGAGACAACCCTATGAAAACACAGGTCGCGATTATTGGCGCAGGCCCCTCCGGGCTGCTGCTGGGGCAGTTGTTGCACAACGCCGGGATCCATACCGTGATCCTCGAGCGTCAAACGCCACAGTATGTGCTGGGGCGCATCCGCGCGGGAATTCTGGAAAGCGGCACCGTCGATCTGCTACGCGAAGCGGGCGTGGCGCAGCGGATGGATGCCGAAGGCCTGGTGCATCATGGGGTGGAGTTTCTGTTTGATGGCCAGCGGGTACCCGTCGCACTGAGCGAGCTGACTGACGGCAAGAGTGTGATGGTTTATGGCCAGACGGAAGTGACCCGCGATCTGATGGCGGCCCGGGCCGCCAGCGGCGCGCCGATCGTCTATGGCGTGAGCGAGGTGGCTATTCATGACGCGAAAAGCGACCGACCGACGGTCACCTACCTCAGCGAAGGTGAAACCTGCCGCCTGGAGTGCGACTTCATCGCCGGTTGCGACGGTTTTCACGGGGTGTCACGGCAAAGCATTCCCGCTGACATTCTCAAAACCTACGAGAGCGTGTGGCCGTTTGGTTGGTTAGGCCTGCTGGCGGATACGCCGCCGGTCAATCCGGAGCTGATTTATGCACACCATCAGCGGGGGTTTGTATTGTGTAGTCAGCGCTCACTTACGCGCAGCCGCTATTATCTACAGGTTCCGCTGAGCGATAAGGTTGAAGCCTGGTCGGACGAACGTTTCTGGCAGGAGCTGAAAAGCCGCTTGCCGGAGGACCTGGCATCCAGGTTAGTGACTGGTCACTCACTTGAGAAGAGCATTGCCCCGCTGCGCAGTTTCGTGGTGGAGCCGATGCAGTATGGGCGGCTGTTTCTGGTGGGAGATGCGGCACATATCGTTCCGCCAACCGGCGCCAAAGGGTTAAACCTGGCGGCATCGGATGTTAACTACCTGTGGCGGATCCTGCGTGAATACTATCATCGTGGCCGCAGCGATCTGCTGGCGACCTACTCGCAACTGGCGCTGGATCGGGTGTGGAAAGGGGAACGCTTTAGCTGGTTTATGACTCGCCTGCTGCATGATTTCCCGGACCAGAATGCGTTTGACGCCAAAATGCAGGCCGCCGACCGCCGCTACTACCTTGGCTCCCGCGCCGGGCTGACCACCATCGCGGAAAACTACGTGGGCTTGCCCATGGAACGCGTTACCTGACTAAAGAGGAGTGATTATGCCGCCCATGCAAGTCGTCCCCGTATTTAAGCTGTATGGCGAAGAGCGCGGCTGGCCAACGCCGGACCTGCTGCACTGCGAGTCGATTTTGCAGCGTAGCAGTCTGTATGAGTGGCATATTCGCGTTCATCAGCATGCGGAAATGGTCCAGCTCCTCTACCTGCATCAGGGCCGGGCGGAGATCGAAATTGAAGGCGCCACCGCGGTGATGACGGCGTCCTGCATCCAGGTGGTTCCCGCCCTTTGTATTCATGGGTTTCATTTTTCACCCGGGACACAAGGGTATGTGCTCTCTCTGGCGCTGCCGCTGCTGAGCCGGTTTGAAAACCAGTTCGGCCGGCCGCTGGATGTGCTTAGCGTACCGCAGTGCGTGCCGGTAGGCCGTTCCCGGGGGCATATGCATACGCTATTTTCGGCGCTTCGCGAGGAATATTGCGAAGAGCATGATGCCCGGGAGATGATGTTGTACTCGTTGCTGGGGACGCTGCTGGTCTGGCTGAACCGGCAGTGCCGCCCCGCACCGCCCGCGGAAGATAAAGCGGAGCGGAAGCGCAGTATGATGCGCCACTTTTCCCGGCTTATTGAGAGCCACTACCGGCAGCATCTCCCGCTGGCGGAGTATGCGAAGCTAATTGGGTTGTCGGTCACGCACTTAAATTATTTATGCCGCGAGTTCTATGGCTGTAGCGCGCTGGGAGTATTGCATCAACGCCTGATGCTGGAAGCGCGACGCAATCTGCAGTACACCCGCATGACGGTAACACAACTCTCTGATTACTTAGGGTTTAGTGATGCTGCCTATTTTTCTCGCTTTTTCCGCCGCTATAGCGGGATGTCGCCTAAAGCATTTAGAGAAACAATCAAAGATAATGCTTTATAACTCACGTGCCTGAAATTACTTTTGCTAAATAATAGTTTTATCTTTTCTAATTTATTAGCGCAGGAGCGTCTGTGCTAATATTAATCGCAAGTATACACAGCAATAATATTTACACGGTATGACCACGGTTCGGTCGTTACGTATACCGTGTACGCAGGCCATGAATATACTTTTTATATTCATTCAGAGAATGATAAGGCGATGATGTTAAGCGCCGATTGTTTGCCGGCAGGCGAAGGAACTTCGACAGGAAGCGGAGGTGTTATGTTACCAGGACAAGGTAAGTTTGGTGTTGTTATTAGTAAAATTCCCGTCATGCAGTCAGGGTTAAAGGTTATCTTCAATGAAAATCTCCCTGATTACGAACTCAGTTTTTGTCGTTCTCATGATGAGCTCACCCTTTTGCAACTGCGGCGGGCAGTGCTGGTCGTCGCGGATATCTCCGGCGAGATTGCGCATCCCCGTGCCGTCTGCGAGCGGTATTACTCTCTGATGACGCAGTATCGTGATATTCACTGGGTTTTTATGGTCAGTGACAGCCTCTATCCATTGGCCGTTGAGCTTTTAATTCGCCCTGAAAGTTCGCTGATCTCGGAGAGTGAGCCGGTTAACCGGTTGATTGAGGTGATTTGCGCCGGCAGTCGTGCCGCTGAGCAAATTAGCCGGACGTTGTTCACCGGAGACGAGGATAGCGATTTCGCAAGCTACCACTCTGCGGCGATGCTGACCCTTTCGGAACGCAAGGTTTTGCGTCTTCTGGCAAAGGGATGGGGAATCAATCAGATCGCTGCGCTGTTGAAAAAGAGCAATAAAACCATCAGTGCGCAGAAAAATAGCGCAATGCGACGCTTATCACTGCGAAGCAATGCTGAAATGTATGCCTGGATCAACAGCGTGCAGGGAATGCAAGAGCTGAATATCAATTCAGCTTACGGGGAGCAAATGGAATGGAAAAAAATAGCACAACCCACCATGTCGCCATCGTAGAGAAATGTGTGATGACGGAAATGGCCTGGCGCTATATCTTTAGTCGTGAAGATAATAGCCGATATCATATTCATCTGTTTAAAAATGTCAGTATGCTCAGGGCGGCGGAAACATCGTTTTCCTGGTCGGCCATTATCTTTTCTCTTTCGGGAAGCCGTTCTTCACGAGCTGAGAGTCTGCTTTTTGTTCATGAAATGGCGCGGTGTCGGCCGGAAGTCCAGGCAATTATTCTGGCTAATAATGAAAGTGAAATGCATCTGATCGGCCATCTTATGCCGGCCTGTCTGCACGGCATACTGAATAAATCCGCGCCGCGACGCGGGTTACAGGAGCGTTTGTTACAGTTGCTGGACAATCATCACCTCAGCGGCAGCGAACAATTTTGCGACAGAGAGGCGTGCAACGATCCGCTAAGTCCAACGGAGCACGCCATCCTTCGGTATATGTCGTGGGGATATTCGCTTTCTGATATTGCGATACAGCTGAACCGGAACATTAAAACTATCCGCGCGCATAAATTTAACGCCATGACCAAGCTCGGGGTTCGCTCAGACATCGGTTTATTAAACGCGGCGGATATCTTGCTGCATTTACCGATGAGCGGCGCGAACAACGCCGTTAAACAGGTGGCGTAACGCGGCTATAAACACACGTCTACCCATGTCGCATCGGTGAGCTGCGCCAATCGTTCTGGTTCAATACGAACGGCGCTGTGAATGGCTCCCGCTGCGGGTAGCACCTCCTGATAGTGCCTGAGCGAGACGT
Source organism: Klebsiella sp. P1CD1 (assembly GCF_003790505.1). NCBI lineage: Bacteria > Pseudomonadati > Pseudomonadota > Gammaproteobacteria > Enterobacterales > Enterobacteriaceae > Klebsiella > Klebsiella sp. P1CD1. The sequence continues at coordinate 4,919,934 of NZ_CP033631.1, read as the reverse complement.
CGCAATAGACGGCCAGCGGATTTTCCAGACCAAAAGGGCACACGCCGCCTACCGGATGACCGGTCCAGGTCACCACCTCATCGCTGCTTAACATTCTGGCTTTCGCACCAAAGGTCTCTTTCAGCTTTTTGTTATCCAGCCGCGCATCGCCCCTGGCGACGATCAGTACAATCTTATCCTTGATCTTGAGCGACAGCGTTTTGGCGATTTGTCCAGGCTCAACGTTGTGTGCGGCAGCGGCGAGCGCGACGGTGGCGGTACTCTGATTTAACTCAATAATTTCGATATCGGGGGCGTGTTCGGCAAAAAACTGCCGTACAGACTGCAGACTCATTGGATTCTCCTGATTTAAGCCTGGTTAAATCTGTCACAAGCCTGGCGGAGTGTAAATAACAGCACGGACAATCCAGATTCTTTCTATTTTGTCGATCTCCTTCACATTCACCGTAACCGGTTACTGTAACCGGTTGCGGTTGTGCGCGTAGAGATGAATACTGGAACAGTCACTTCTCACTTTATTTATAACATAAGAGCCGTGTATGAATCGTTGCGTCATGAGCAGTATAGCCGGTAATCCATCAGCGGCCTGCTGCATCAAAAAGCGGTCATCGTAACGGCAGGGTAATCGTTGTTGGGCCAGTATCAATAGCCTGTCAGGAGGGCTACTATGTCTGCTAACCATGCTGCGTTTAATTTGATATTTCGCTTTGTAGAAAATTACATAAGCCCCATAGCAGGGCGGATCTCATCGCAGCGCCACGTCATGGCTATCCGTGACGGTTTTATCTCAGCGATGCCATTTATGATCGTCGGATCGTTCCTGCTGGTGTTTGCTTATCCACCTTTCTCACCGGATACCACCTGGGGTTTTGCCCGCGCCTGGCTGGATCTGGCAAAAGAGTTTGAGGGGCGTATTCTGACCCCCTTTGATATGACGATGGGGATCATGTCGATCTACATCTGCGCGGCGATCTCCTATAACCTCGGTAAGCACTACGAGAAATCCAATCAGCTCGATCCCTTTATGTGCGCAATGCTGTCGATCATGGCCTTTTTGCTGATTGCCGCGCCGAAGACCAATGGCACGCTGCCGGTGGATAGCCTCGGGGGGACCGGGATCTTTACCGCGATTCTGGTGGCGATCTATTGCGTGGAAATGATGCGTTTTTTGAAAGCGCACAACATTGGGATCCGCTTGCCGGACCAGGTTCCGCCGATGATCAAAAACTCCTTTGATCTGTTGATCCCAGTGCTGGTGGTCGTGCTGACGCTGTATCCGCTGAGTCTGTTTATCCAGCACCATTTTGACATGCTGATCCCGCAGGCCATTATGGCCATCTTCAAACCGCTCGTTTCGGCAGCCGACTCTCTGCCGGCAATTCTGCTGGCGGTGCTTATTGGCCACCTGTTGTGGTTCGCCGGGATCCACGGTGCTGCGATTGTGTCCGGGATGCTGCAGATGTTCTGGCTGACCAACCTCGGTATGAACCAGCAGGCGCTGGCCCAGGGGGCGCCTCTGCCGCATATCTTCATGGAGGCTTTCTGGACATTCTTCATAGTGGTTGGTGGTTCCGGGGCGACCATGGGGCTGGTGTTCTGTTATCTGCGTAGCCGCTCAGCGCATTTGCGCTCCATTGGTCGTCTGAGCGTGGTGCCAAGCCTGTTTAACATTAACGAGCCGGTTATCTTTGGGACGCCTATCGTCATGAATCCGGTGTTCTTTATTCCGTTCCTGCTGGCGCCAATGGTGAACGCGGTGCTGGCCTGGGCAGCAATGAAGCTGGATCTGATTGGCCGCGTTATCTCGGTGGTACCGTGGACGGCGCCAGCACCGATTGGCGGCGCCTGGGCGCTGGGCTGGGATTTTCGGGCGGCGGTTCTGGTGATCGTTCTGGCCTGCGTATCGGCGATTATCTACTTCCCGTTCTTTAAGGTGTATGAGAAACAGCTGCTTGCTCAGGAAGCGGAAGAGGCCGAGCGAGCAGAGCAGGAGAGTCAACAGACCGCATAAATAGCAACGGGCGGCAAGGGCCGCCCGTTAATTTTGAGGTAGGGGGCGTTATTTCAGCGTGCAGTCGCCGCACTGTTGGACATCCGGCAGGCGATAGCGCTGGCAGCAGGTGCGTCGGACTAACAGCCCTTCACGCAGCACCACCGTTCGCCACAGCGGGTTATCCTGACCATCGGCGAGCTGTTTTTCAAAAAAACAGTGTTGACGCAGAGCGGCGACCTGCTCATCGCCCAGCAGCGTGCGCATTTCACCTAAATACCAGTTGATCAGATAGCCGGTATTACTCCAGATAAGTTTGCCATTGATCTCGCCCGTCGCTTCCAGCGCCTCAACAATCGGCTGCAGGGTACGAATCACCAGGGCATCTATCCGCGCCTGCGGTGAAAGCGCTGCTATCCTGGCATCGCTATGCACATCAATCCAGAAGCAGGCAGCCCGACCGCTCTCGTGAAATTCGACATGGAAATGTTCTGGCGCCAGGCTGAGTCCCTGCGGTTCATTAAGCAGCGCCAGCATCAACGGCGGCACCAGCAGGCCGATATACCACTGGGCCCAGAGCGAGAGCAGGGGCTTCTGTTCACGCGGCTGCGTGGGCTGATGACGATAGATATGATCGGACCAGGTGGCCAGCAGGGAGCGTAACGCGATGGGTTGCGACCACTCGGCGAGCGTTAACGCATGCGGCGGGGCAGGCTCATCCAGACGCAGGAAATCCAGCAGATGAGGGCGCAGGGCAGTGATTTTTGCCCGAAGACTCTCCGCCAGCGCGCGTTCAGCCGTCGGGAAGGGAGCCCGCCAGATGAGTTCGTCGCTAAGAGAAGGGGAGCGCCAGGCCATTTGATTTCCAGATACAAATCTAAATGATAATGATTCCTGATATTAGTTGTTTGCAGGCGGCATGGCAAGGAGTTTGTCGGCGCCGCGATACCGCGGCGCGCGAAGGAAAAGCTAACTGGCAAGAATAATATTGCGTCCTTTATTTTTGGCCTCATACAGTGCGCCATCGGCTCGTGCCAGCGCTTGCTCAATGTTGTCATCAATGAGCGGCGTCAGGCCAATGCTGATGGTCACGTTGGTGGCGACACTTTCATTAAACATATGCGGGATCTTCAGATCATAGACCCGCTGGCGAATGCGTTCGGCAGCCTGCCAGGCGGTTTCCTCGCTGCTGTTGGTCAGCAGGACCATAAACTCTTCCCCACCAAAACGAGCGACAATATCGCGTGAGCGCACGGCGTTGCGGATCGCGGCAGAGACGCGAATCAGCGCCTGGTCGCCCATCATATGACCATAGTGGTCGTTATAGGCTTTAAAGTGATCGATATCGAGGAGCAGCACAAAGTGGTTGTCTCCGTCCAGCGCCAGCAGGGTGTCGAGGCGGTTCTGTAGCCCGCGGCGATTATACAAACCGGTCAGGGGATCCAGCATACTGAGATCGTTGAGCGTGTTGCGTTCCTGCATCAGTTTATCCATTAATCCTTGCGTGAAGGCATCGTTGCGCTTCTGGATAATATTTTGCAGGGTAATACCGGCAATAGGCAGCACAAAACAGTAGGTCATGCGCAACCATTGTTCCCCCTCTGACATTATCAGGCAGATAAGGAAAGTCGGTAAAGAGTGAAGGGTAAAGGCAGTGATATTATTGGAAAAAGCGATGGTGCCGATAAACAGAATGCTTAATAGGGCGATTACCAGATAGTTAAAATGCGGCGGTGTCAATAGCATCGCTTTTGCCACCACGTGCCATGCCCAGAGCATGCCAAATAACAACGAGATAGCCGGAATATTTATTTTCGCTTGCGGCCATTTCCAGTGCCAGAGCAGCAACAGCCCGCTGCAGGCCACGATCAGGGCGCAGGGCAGCGTAAAACGAACTACCGTAAATAGTGGGCTGACCAGCGACAGAGAGGAGGAAATGAAATTAAGCAGTAAAAAAAGCCGTAAGGAATATTGATATTTTTGTGCGTAGTGTGCTCGCCAGGTTTGTGCAGTCATATCGGAAGAATCATTATTAGTCGTTAAATTTCAAAATGATGAAAGCCAAAAATGAAGAGTCTGATAACAATGTGCAAAAAAAGGTTATTTGCAAAATAAGCAAAATATTTAATATATATCGATAATCCGCTTAATTTATCACCTTCATGAATGTATGTCATTACCGCGAACGTAAAGAAAAAGACGCAAAGCACATCGCAAATGACAAATGATAAATGTTATCATATGATATTGGTTATCATTATCGTTTTGAGAGGTGAAACCATGTTGCAGCGGGCATTAGGGAGTGGTTGGGGTGTGGTGGTTCCCGGCGTGCTGATTGCCGCTCTCGGGTATGCCGGAGTCTCGGCCGATGTGTGGCGGGCGCTGGTCACGGTGGGCATGCTGATGTCTGCAGCGATGATATGGCATCGTCAACTGCGCCACTTTATCCTGCTGCCATCTTGCGTTGCATTGATTGGTGGAATAATGCTGATGATTCTGGATTTTAAACTGGGGGGATAATGCCGGAAGAGAAAAGAATATTGGTGCGAGGGGGGGGACTTGAACCCCCACGTCCGTAAGGACACTAACACCTGAAGCTAGCGCGTCTACCAATTCCGCCACCTTCGCACAGTATTCTTTCTTTAGGATATTGCCTCGTTGGTGCGAGGGGGGGGACTTGAACCCCCACGTCCGTAAGGACACTAACACCTGAAGCTAGCGCGTCTACCAATTCCGCCACCTTCGCCCAGTGCGAGCAATATCTTTGTGGATTATGGTGCGAGGGGGGGGACTTGAACCCCCACGTCCGTAAGGACACTAACACCTGAAGCTAGCGCGTCTACCAATTCCGCCACCTTCGCATACCATCGACACTATGAAAGTATCGTTACCACGGAGGCGCATTCTAGTGGTTTTCGGCGGCACGTCAATAGTTAATTATGCAGGTTGTATCGATTGCTGCAAAAATGGTCGGGTTTGCCGCGAAGAAGAGCCAGCGGCACCGCAAGTGGGCCGCTGGCGCCAGAAGACGATTATTTTTTCGCCTGGCGGGTCATGATGGTGCGATAGACCTTAAACCGTCCTGTTTGGGCGATCACTTCATGGAAGCCAAATGTCTCATCCAGTACCTGGGGATACGGCAGGAAGGCGTTGGCGACAATGCGCAGTTCGCCGCCGCTGTTCAGATGGCGAACCGCGCCGCGGATCAGCGCCTGGGCCGCTTCGAGGCTGGTCTGCAGCCCATCATGGAATGGTGGGTTGGAGATGATCATGTCGAAGCGACCATTGACCTCCGAAAAGACGTTGCTGGCAAACACATCGCCTGCAAAACCATTAGCGGCAAGCGTCGCGCGGCTGGCTTCGACCGCCGGGGCGCTGACGTCGCACAGGGTCAGACGTACCTTCGGCGAATGGCTGGCCAGCACTGCGGCCAGCACGCCCGCGCCGCAGCCGACGTCCAGCACTTTCCCTTTGGTATGCGGCTCGAGAGTGGACAGCAGCAGCTGACTGCCGACGTCCAGACCGTCGCGACTAAACACGCCAGGCAGCGTTTTAATCGTCAGATTATCCAGCGCATACTCGCCCCAGAATGCTTCGGCGTCGAAGGTCGGCTGCTTTTCCAGACGACCATGGTAGAGGCCACAGCGACGGGCGCTGTCGATTTTATTCAGCGGGGCATATTCGGCCAGCATTTGCTCTGCGCTGCGAACGCCGCTACGGTTTTCCCCGACGACGAAAATATCGATTCCCACCGGCAGCAGAGAGAGCAGGTTCATCAGCTGGAACTGCGCCTCGGGTTTGTTCTTCGGCCAGTAGTAGATCAGGGTGTCGCAATCGGCGACGTCGGCGGCCTCGGCCACTAAGCTAAAACGGACGTTGTCACCCATCTGACGGTTCAGCACCTGCCAGTGGTGGAGCTGTTGGGTATGAGCGCGGCTGGCCGCGGTATCCAGACGCGCAGGCAGGTCATCCTGCAGGTCACCGGCAAACAGAACGCGGGCGGACTCGAAATCATCACTGTGGCGCAGCAAGACTTCACTTGCCGGGGTAAAAGCGGACATGAAACACTCCTTCATTAAGACTGGCGCCGATTATAGTAGTTTGTTGGCGCAGATACGACGGATTTGCTATATTGCGCGCTTGTTTACCAGGAGTGTTTCGCTATGACATCCCGACGAGACTGGCAATTACAGCAGCTGGGCATTACCCAGTGGTCGCTGCGCCGACCGGGGGCGTTGCAGGGCGAAATCGCTATCTCGCTTCCTGAACATATTCGTCTGGTGATGGTGGCAGAAACCCCGCCGTCGCTGACAGAGCCGCTGATTGGCGACATATTACGCGCGCTGTCCGTGACGCCAGATCAGGTCCTGCAGCTTACCCCCGAGCGGGTGGCGATGCTGCCGCAGGACAGCCGTTGCAACAGCTGGCGGTTGGGCACAGAGGCGTCGCTGCCGCTGGCGGGCGCCCAGGTGTCCACCCCCGCTTTTGATGAACTTCAGACCAGCGCGCCTGCTCGCAGGGCGCTCTGGCAACAAATCTGCGCACATGAACACGATTTCTACCCTCAGCACGGCTGATTTATCCAACGCCTGGCAAATCGAAAAACGCGCCCACGCTTTCCCGTGGAGCGAACAGACCTTTGCCAGCAATCAGGGTGAACGTTATCTGAATTACCAACTGGCAGTGGATGGGGAAATGGCGGCATTTGCCATTACTCAGATTGTCCTTGATGAAGCGACGCTGTTTAACATCGCCGTCGACCCCGCATACCAGCGCCGTGGCCTGGGACGGGAACTGCTGGAACATGTTATTGATGAAGTTGAAAAACGCGGCGTCGTCACGCTGTGGCTGGAGGTGCGCGCTTCCAACGCTGCCGCCATTGCGCTCTATGAAAGCGTGGGTTTTAACGAAGCGACCATCCGCCGCAACTACTATCCGACGGTCGACGGGCGCGAAGACGCCATCATTATGGCTCTGCCAATCAGTATGTAAGACAAGGTGATACGATGAAATGGGACTGGATTTTCTTTGATGCCGATGAAACGTTGTTTTCGTTTGATTCTTTCAGCGGCTTACAGCGGATGTTTCTCGACTACAGCGTGACATTTACCGCCGAAGATTTTCAGGACTATCAGGCCGTGAATAAGCCGCTGTGGGTGGATTATCAAAACGGCGTCATTACCTCGCTGCAGCTGCAGCACCAGCGCTTTGACAGCTGGGCGGAACGTTTGAATGTTAAGCCGGGTGAGCTCAACGACGCGTTTATGAATGCGATGGCGGAAATCTGTGCCCCGCTGCCGGGGGCGGTCTCGCTGCTCAACGCGCTGCAGGGCAAGGTCAGGATGGGCATCATCACCAACGGTTTTACCTCGCTGCAGCAGACTCGTCTGGAACGCACAGGTTTACGCGATCACTTTGATTTACTGATTATTTCTGAAGAAGTCGGCGTCGCCAAGCCGGATGCGCGCATCTTCGATTACGCGCTGGCGCAGGCGGGTAATCCACCGCGCTCGCGAGTACTGATGGTCGGTGATACCGCTGAGTCGGATATCCGCGGCGGCGTGAATGCCGGCCTGGCGACCTGCTGGCTGAATGCGCACCAGCAAACGCTGCCGGTAGACCTGCAGCCCGACTGGACGGTGACCTCGTTAAGCGAACTGGAGCAGCTCCTGTGTAAACACTGATTGCCTCCCCCCCATTGATGGGTAAAATAGCCGCAATTTTTCGTATTCCACATGCGCAGCCCGTTGCTGCGTTTACTTAGAAGATTAATTATGACGTTGTCTCCTTATCTGCAAGAGGTGGCCAAACGCCGCACTTTTGCCATTATTTCTCACCCGGATGCCGGTAAGACCACCATCACCGAAAAGGTGCTGCTGTTCGGACAGGCGATTCAGACCGCCGGTACCGTAAAAGGCCGTGGCTCCAGCCAGCATGCAAAGTCCGACTGGATGGAGATGGAAAAGCAGCGTGGGATCTCAATCACCACCTCGGTGATGCAGTTCCCGTATCACGACTGCCTGGTGAACCTGCTGGATACGCCGGGGCACGAAGACTTCTCCGAAGATACCTACCGTACTCTGACGGCGGTTGACTGCTGTCTGATGGTGATCGACGCGGCGAAAGGCGTTGAAGACCGGACCCGTAAGCTGATGGAAGTTACCCGTCTGCGCGACACGCCGATCCTCACCTTTATGAACAAACTCGACCGTGATATCCGCGATCCGATGGAGTTGCTGGATGAAGTTGAGAATGAGCTGAAAATCGGCTGCGCGCCGATTACCTGGCCTATCGGCTGCGGCAAGCTGTTCAAAGGCGTTTATCATCTCTACAAAGATGAAACCTACCTGTATCAGACCGGTAAAGGCCACACCATTCAGGAAGTGCGCATCGTGAAGGGGCTCAACAACCCGGAACTCGACGCAGCGGTGGGGGAAGACCTGGCGCAGCAGTTGCGCGACGAGCTGGAGCTGGTGCAGGGCGCGTCAAACGAGTTCGATAAAGATCTGTTCCTGGCGGGCGAAATCACCCCGGTGTTCTTCGGGACCGCGTTAGGTAACTTCGGCGTTGACCATATGCTGGATGGCCTGGTGGAGTGGGCGCCGGCGCCGATGCCGCGTAACACCGACACGCGTGAAGTCACCGCCACGGAAGAGAAATTCACCGGCTTCGTGTTTAAAATTCAGGCCAACATGGACCCGAAACACCGCGACCGTGTGGCTTTCATGCGCGTGGTGTCCGGCAAATATGAAAAAGGCATGAAGCTGCGTCAGGTGCGTATCGGTAAAGACGTCGTGATTTCCGACGCGCTGACCTTTATGGCCGGCGACCGTTCTCACGTTGAAGAAGCGTATCCGGGCGATATCATCGGCCTGCATAACCACGGCACCATTCAGATTGGCGATACCTTCACCCAGGGCGAGATGATGAAGTTCACCGGTATTCCGAACTTCGCACCGGAACTGTTCCGTCGTATTCGCCTGAAGGATCCGCTGAAGCAGAAACAGCTGCTGAAAGGGCTGGTTCAGCTCTCTGAAGAGGGCGCGGTACAGGTCTTCCGTCCGATCGCCAATAACGACCTGATCGTCGGCGCCGTTGGTGTGCTGCAGTTTGACGTGGTGGTAGCGCGTCTGAAAAGCGAATACAACGTGGAAGCGATTTACGAATCGGTCAACGTGGCCACCGCGCGCTGGGTTGAATCCACGGATGTGAAGAAATTCGAAGAGTTCAAACGTAAAAACGAAGTTCAGCTGGCGCTGGATGGCGGCGATAATCTGACCTATATCGCCCCGACAATGGTCAACCTGAACCTGACGCAGGAGCGTTATCCTGACGTGGTGTTCCGCAAAACGCGCGAGCACTAATCCCTGATGAAGCGCGGCATAGCCCGCGCTTTTTTCTTTCCAAGCTCGCGTTTCCCTCCTTCTGGAAAGTTCTTAAAACACCGCTAATTCGTCTGTTTTTTGTCCATATCATCCGCAACCCCTTCGTCTGTCTACTATATTTAATTCGTGATTTTAAAAATGCTGGCGTAATTCACTGCTTTCAGACGCCAGCGCTGGTGAAAAAACGAGGACATCACGATGACCAGACTAAAGAATGCCAATATGTTGCTGGCGCTCTTCTTAGGCTTAGCCGCGTTGAACGCCTCGGCAGAGACGGAAAAAACAACGGTAGACAGTGCGAAGTCGGCTGCCAGCAATGCGGGAGAGGCGGTAGACAATTCGATTAATAAAGTCGGCGATTTTATGGATGACAGCACCATTACCGCGCGGGTAAAAGCGGCGTTGATCGACCATAAAGATATTAACTCCGGCGATATTTCGGTGAAAACGGAGAATAAAGTGGTCACCCTCAGCGGCGACGTCACCAGTACTGAACAGAAAAGTCAGGCACTGAGCGTAGCGAAAGGGGTCGAAGGCGTCTCGCACGTTAACGACAAGCTGACGGTCCATCATAAATCATCGAGCGAGACGGCGACGCTGAAAGGCTATGCCGGGGATACCGCCATTACCAGCGAAGTGAAAGCCAAGCTGCTGGCGGATGACATTGTCCCTTCGCGCAATGTGAAAGTCGAAACCAACGCCGGCGCGGTGCATCTGACCGGTACGGTGGCTTCCGCGGCGCAGGCGGAGCGTGCGGCAGAGATTGCGAAAGCGGTCTCCGGCGTGAAAAGCGTCCGCAACGATCTTAGCGTTAAGTAAATCGAGTTATTAACAAAAGTGTTGTCTGGCCAAGGTTGCCGAACGAATAGCAGCATCCTCTGAGCGATGAGCTATACAGAAAGGGTGCGCAAACCGCTGTTCACCGTCCATTATGGTAAGGAGAAAAGTATGTTTCGATGGGGAATTATTTTTCTGGTCATTGCATTAATTGCTGCGGCCCTGGGCTTTGGTGGTCTGGCGGGTACTGCCGCTGGCGCCGCGAAAATCGTCTTTGTCGTCGGGATTATCCTGTTCCTGGTGAGCCTGTTTACAGGACGCAGACGTCCTTAGGTGGCCCGCGATGCGGGCGATGCTGAAGCCTGAGCATTTTTACTGACACGTCATCTTACACAAAGCCAGTCCTGCGGACTGGCTTTCGCGGTTTAAGCGGTGGGCAAATTGCGTTACCTTGTCAGGAGAAGACCAATCGAACAGGAAAGCAGGGTGGGGCAACGCATTCCCGTCACGCTGGGCAATATCGCCCCGCTGGCGGTTAAACCCTTCCGACCAGGTAAGCTGGCGCTGGTATGCGAAGGCGGGGGACAGCGAGGGATTTTTACTGCCGGGGTGCTGGACGAATTTATGCGCGCCGGATTTAACCCCTTTGATCTGATGTTGGGGACCTCCGCTGGCGCGCAAAACCTCTCCGCCTACATGTGTAATCAGCAAGGCTATGCCCGCAAAGTTATCACCCGCTACACCACCTCACGCCAGTTTTTCGATCCGATGCGCTTTGTGCGCGGCGGCAACCTTATCGATCTCGACTGGCTGGTGGAGGCCACTTCGCAGCAGATGCCGCTGGCCATGAATTATGCTGAAGCGCAGTTCGCGTTGGGGAAAGAGCTGTGGCTGTGCGCCTGCCGCGGTGACGATTACTCTGCCAGCTATTTTTCGCCGACGCCGCAAACGTGGCTGGACCTGATCCGCGCCTCCAGCGCCATCCCCGGCTTTTATCGCAGCGGCGTGTTGCTCGACGGCGTCAGCTACCTTGACGGCGGCGTCAGCGATGCGATCCCGGTGCAGGAGGCGGCCCGCCGCGGCGCGCAGACCATCGTGGTGATCCGTACCGTCCCCTCGCAGATGTTTTATACCCCGCAGTGGTTTAAGCGGATGGAGCGCTGGCTGGGGGAGAGCAGCCTGCAGCCGCTGGTCAATCTGGTGCACCACCACGAAAACACTTACCGCGCTATCCAGCAGTTCATCGAGAAGCCACCCGGCAAGCTGCGGATCTTCGAAATCTACCCGCAGCGGCCATTGCGCAGTATGGCGCTTGGCAGTCGGCTGCCGGCGCTGCTGGAGGACTACAAAACCGGACGTCAGTGTGGCCGCTATTTCCTGGCGACGGTGGGTAAACTGCTGGCCGACCAGCCGCCGCTGCTGCGCCATGCGCCGCGTATTGCCCGGCCTGCGCCGGTGGTGGTGCCGCCCGTACCGGTGGCCAATGAAGCGCCTCAGGCGACTGTCATTCCTGCACCGCAGGCGAATGACGCCAGCTTTGATCATGAGGATCTGGCATGAGCCACCGTTTTATCGATACCCACTGCCACTTCGATTTTCCTCCCTTCGCCGAGGATGAAACCGCCAGCCTGGCGCGCGCGGCCCAGGCCGGTGTCGGGCAGATCATTGTCCCGGCCATCTCCGCTGCGCGTTTTAACCGGGTGCTGGCGCTGGCGGCGCAGCATGAGGCGCTGTACGCCGCGCTGGGCATGCATCCGATCGTCATTGAGCAGCATGCCGATGAGGGGTTGGCGCAGCTGGAGAGGTGTCTGTCCCTGCGTCCGCCAAAACTGGTGGCGGTGGGGGAGATTGGCCTCGATCTCTATCGCGACGATCCGCAGTTTGACCGCCAGCAAGCGCTGCTGGAGGAGCAACTGAGGCTGGCGAAGCGTTACGATCTGCCGGTGATCCTCCACTCCCGACGTACCCACGATAAGCTGGCGATGCTACTGAAAAAACATGCCCTGCCGCGCACCGGCGTGGTACATGGCTTCGCCGGCAGCCTGCAGCAGGCCGAGCGCTTCGTTCAGCTCGGCTATAAGATTGGCGTTGGCGGCACTATTACCTATCCGCGCGCCAGCAAAACCCGCGAAGTGATGGCGTGTCTGCCGCTTTCCGCGCTGCTGCTGGAGACCGATGCGCCGGATATGCCGCTGAATGGTTTTCAGGGTCAGCCCAACCGCCCTGAACAGGTGGCGCGCGTATTTGACGCGCTATGTGAACTGCGCGCGGAACCGGCACCGACGATTGAAGCCGCGGTGATGGCGAATACAAAAAGCCTCTTTTCCGCGCTGGCGGGCTAAGCCTCTCCTTTTCCGCCTGAGACGAAGCAGGTCTCGATTTTGGCCTGCTGTGATAATTCCATCATTTTTTGTCCATCAAAAATTCTTTATATCTCAATAATAAACTGTTGTTTATGGCGACGATGTGCACAAATTGTGCGCCATGGCGTCGAGAAACCTTAGTAGGATATGTTAGAATAATAACATCATCACTCACTGCGCTTTGCCGGTTATGCTTAAACAGGACGTAAAGGTAAGCGTTGCGATAGTGAATGATTAATTGTGACTTGAATCACATCACAGTAATGCAAATTAGTAAGTAGTTTTCATTAACTGTGATGAATGTCGAAGTGTAACAGCGAGTGGATGTTACAATAGTAACAGACTCGCAAGGTGAACAAACTATTGATCCGGCATGACGCCGGCGGAGTATGAAATGACTGATTTAAAAGCAAGCAGCCTGCGCGCGTTAAAACTGATGGACCTGACCACCCTGAATGACGACGACACCAATGAGAAAGTCATTGCCCTGTGTCATCAGGCGAAAACCCCGGTGGGTAACACTGCGGCGGTGTGTATCTACCCGCGCTTCATCCCGATTGCCCGTAAAACGCTGAACGAGCAAGGAACGCCGGATATTCGCATCGCCACGGTCACCAACTTCCCGCACGGTAATGACGATATCGACATTGCGCTGGCGGAAACCCGCGCAGCGATCGCTTACGGTGCCGATGAAGTGGACGTGGTCTTCCCGTACCGCGCGCTGATCGCCGGCAACGAGCAGGTCGGTTTCGAGCTGGTGAAAGCCTGTAAAGAGGCCTGCGCGGCGGCCAACGTGCTGCTGAAAGTGATCATCGAAACCGGTGAGCTGAAAGAAGAAGCGCTGATCCGCAAAGCGTCTGAAATCTCTATCAAGGCAGGCGCTGACTTTATCAAAACTTCGACCGGCAAAGTGCCGGTGAATGCCACGCCGGAAAGCGCGCGCATCATGATGGAAGTGATCCGCGATATGGGCGTTGAGAAAACCGTAGGCTTCAAGCCTGCCGGCGGCGTACGCAGCGCGGAAGATGCGCAGCAGTTCCTGGCGATCGCTGATGAACTGTTCGGCGCCGACTGGGCCGATTCTCGTCACTATCGTTTTGGCGCATCCAGCCTGCTGGCTAGCCTGTTGAAAGCGCTGGGTCACGGCGACGGCAAGAGCGCCAGCAGCTACTAATCCCTTGATTTGCCGGATGGCGCTGCGCTTATCCGGCCTACGAATGGATGCCTGTAGGCCGGATAAGGCGCTCGCGCCGTCATCCGGCAATTTATTCTCTTTGGGAGGTTACCGTGTTTCTCGCACAAGAAATTATTCGTAAAAAACGTGATGGTCATGCATTAAGCGATGAAGAGATCCGCTTTTTCATCAACGGCATCCGCGACAATACTATCTCAGAAGGGCAGATCGCCGCGCTGGCGATGACCATTTTCTTCCACGATATGTCCATGCCGGAGCGTGTTTCGCTGACCATGGCGATGCGGGATTCCGGCACCGTTCTCAACTGGAAAAGCCTTAACCTCAACGGCCCGATCGTCGATAAACACTCCACCGGCGGCGTGGGTGACGTGACCTCGCTGATGTTGGGGCCAATGGTGGCCGCCTGCGGCGGTTATGTACCGATGATCTCCGGGCGTGGCCTCGGCCATACCGGCGGTACGCTGGATAAACTGGAAGCGATCCCGGGCTTCGATATCTTCCCGGACGACAACCGCTTCCGCGAGATTATTAAAGATGTCGGCGTGGCGATTATCGGGCAGACCAGCTCGCTTGCTCCGGCCGACAAACGTTTCTATGCCACCCGCGATATTACCGCGACGGTGGACTCCATCCCGCTGATTACCGCCTCGATTCTGGCCAAGAAACTGGCGGAAGGGCTGGACGCGCTGGTGATGGACGTCAAAGTCGGCAGCGGCGCCTTTATGCCGACTTATGAACTCTCTGCCGCGCTGGCCGAAGCGATCGTGGGTGTTGCTAACGGCGCCGGCGTGCGTACCACCGCGCTGCTGACCGATATGAATCAGGTGCTGGCATCCAGCGCCGGCAACGCCGTTGAAGTTCGCGAAGCGGTGCAGTTCCTGACCGGCGAATATCGCAACCCACGCCTGTTCGACGTGACGATGGCGCTGTGTGTGGAAATGCTGATCTCCGGCAAGCTGGCGGCGGATGACGCCGAGGCGCGCGCGAAGCTGCAGGCGGTGCTGGATAACGGTAAAGCGGCGGAAGTCTTTGGCCGCATGGTCGCGGCGCAGAAAGGGCCGACCGACTTTGTCGAGAATTATGATCATTATCTGCCGACGGCGATGCTGAGCAAAGCGGTCTATGCTGATACCGAAGGTTTTATCAGCGCGATGGATACTCGCGCGCTGGGAATGGCAGTGGTTTCTATGGGCGGCGGCCGCCGCCAGGCATCAGATACCATTGACTATAGCGTTGGCTTTACCGATATGGCGCGTCTGGGTGACCACGTTGACGGACAGCGTCCGCTGGCGGTGATCCATGCCAAAGACGAGAACAGCTGGCAGGAGGCCGCGAAAGCGGTCAAAGCGGCCATTAAACTGGACGATAAAGCCCCGGAAATTACACCGACAGTCTATCGCCGCATCACTGAATAGCGATATACTGATCTGATCGCTTTTTTGCAGCGCAAGATGTATGGAGAACAAGATGAAACGTGCATTTATCATGGTGCTGGACTCCTTTGGGATTGGTGCAACGGAAGACGCAGACCGCTTTGGCGACGTCGGCGCCGATACGATGGGCCACATTGCGGAAGCCTGCGCCAAAGGCGAGGCTGACAATGGCCGCAAAGGCCCGCTGAATTTACCGAACCTGACCCGTCTGGGTCTGGTGAAAGCGCATGAAGGTTCTACCGGTAAAATTGCCGCCGGAATGGATGGCAATGCCGAAGTGATTGGTGCCTATGCCTGGGCGCATGAACTCTCTTCTGGTAAAGATACGCCGTCCGGTCACTGGGAAATCGCCGGTGTGCCGGTGCTGTTTGACTGGGGCTACTTTAGCGACCATGAAAACAGCTTCCCGCAGGAGCTGCTGGATAAGCTGGTGAAGCGTGCGAACCTGCCGGGCTACCTCGGCAACTGCCACTCCTCCGGGACGGTGATCCTCGATCAGCTCGGCGAAGAACATATGAAAACCGGGAAACCGATCTTCTATACCTCCGCTGACTCGGTGTTCCAGATCGCTTGTCACGAAGAGACCTTTGGCCTCGACAAGCTGTATGAGCTGTGCGAAATCGCGCGTGAAGAGCTGACCGAAGGCGGCTATAACATTGGCCGCGTCATCGCCCGTCCGTTTATCGGCGACAAAGCCGGTAACTTCCAGCGTACCGGCAACCGTCACGATCTGGCGGTCGAACCGCCGGCGCCGACCGTGTTGCAGAAGCTGGTTGACGAGAAGAACGGCCACGTGGTGTCCGTGGGTAAAATCGCCGACATCTACGCCAACTGCGGCATCACTAAGAAAGTGAAAGCCACCGGGCTGGACGCGCTGTTCGACGCGACCATCAAAGAGATGAAGGAAGCGGGCGACGAGACCATCGTCTTCACTAACTTCGTCGACTTTGACTCCTCCTGGGGCCACCGTCGCGATGTCGCCGGCTACGCGGCGGGTCTGGAGCTGTTTGATCGCCGTCTGCCGGAGCTGATGGAGCTGGTTGGCGAAGACGACATTCTGATCCTCACCGCCGACCACGGCTGTGACCCGACCTGGACCGGTACCGACCATACCCGCGAGCATATTCCGGTGCTGGTGTACGGCCCGAAAGTGAAACCGGGTTCGCTCGGTCACCGTGAAACCTTCGCGGATATCGGCCAGACTATTGCGAAATACTTTGGTACGTCTGACATGGAATATGGCAAAGCCATGTTCTGAGGTCATTGCCCGGTGGCGCACAGCGATCCGGGCCTACGATTTGTAGGCCGGGTAAGGCGTAGCCGCCACCCGGCAAAAACAACAATGTAAAAGGAACTGAAGATGGCAACTCCTCACATTAACGCAGAAATGGGCGATTTCGCTGACGTCGTTTTGATGCCGGGCGACCCGCTGCGCGCGAAGCACATTGCAGAAACCTTCCTTGAAGACGTGCGTGAAGTGAACAACGTGCGCGGCATGCTGGGCTTCACCGGTACTTATAAAGGCCGCAAAATCTCCGTGATGGGCCACGGGATGGGTATCCCGTCCTGCTCAATCTACACCAAGGAGCTGATCACCGATTTCGGCGTGAAGAAAATCATCCGCGTTGGCTCCTGCGGCGCGGTGCGTGAAGATGTCAAACTGCGTGACGTGGTGATCGGCATGGGCGCGTGCACCGACTCTAAAGTGAACCGTCTGCGTTTCAAAGACCATGATTTCGCGGCAATTGCCGATTTCGGCATGGTGCGTAACGCGGTAGACGCGGCGAAAGCGCTGGGCGTTGACGCGCGCGTAGGCAACATCTTCTCCGCTGACCTGTTCTATACGCCAGACCCGTCCATGTTCGACGTGATGGAAAAATACGGCATCCTGGGCGTGGAAATGGAAGCGGCCGGGATCTACGGCGTGGCGGCAGAATTCGGCGCGAAAGCGCTGACCATCTGCACCGTCTCCGACCACATCCGTACTCACGAGCAGACCACTGCCGCTGAGCGTCAGACGACCTTCAACGATATGATCAAAATCGCGCTGGAATCGGTACTGCTGGGCGACCAGGAGTAAGCGTGGTATAGCCCGGTGGCGCTTTGTTTACCGGGCTTGCATCAAATCTGTAGGCCGGATAAGGCGTAGCCGCCATCCGGCTTTTTTTATCAGCGCACCGCGCCGGCTATCCACGCCGACAGTTCTTTGAGTTCCGCTTCCTGCTCCGGGAAATCGCCGACCAGCGCCTCACACTGCTGCTGCAAGACTTCCGCCCGATACTGACAGCCAACTAAGCGTGCCGCCAGGGCCTCCAGCGGCGCCGGGTTCAGGCTATCGGTAAAGGCTTGCGTGCGGGTGATATGGCCTTTCTCGACATCAAAATGCAGCTCAACGCCGCCCCAGCGAAAGCGCTCGTCCAGCAGATGAGAGAAGGCCGGCGCCTGGCCGAAGTTCCACTCCCAGCTGCTCTGGCGGGCGAAGGTCTCAGCAAAATTCGGCAGGTCCGGCGTGTTGTCCGGGGAGATCACCTCGGCGTCCACCCGTTCGCCGTAATGGTTGAAGAACGCCTCCTGAATCGCCTCGCAAATGTGCTGATGGGTAATGCCCGGCAGCAGCTCAACCAGGTTCGCCACGCGACCGCGCACCGAGGTAATGCCTTTGGCCTGTAGCTTTTTCTGGTCCGGGTTAAGGTAGTTAGCGAGGCGACTTAAATCGGCATTCAGCAGCAGGGTGCCGTGATGGAAGCCGCGGTCCATGGTTTCGCGATAGGCGGAACCAGACACCTTGCGGTCGCCGCTGTCGGTTTTGACCACCAGATCGTTGCGCCCGGAGGCTTCGGCGGTTACGCCGAGTGAATTGAGCGCCGCCAGCACGATAGCGGTGGAGACGGTTTTGTCGTACTCCGGTTTGCCTGCCATAAAGGTAAAGCAGGTATTGCCGAGGTCGTGGAACACCGCGCCGCCGCCGCTGCTGCGACGGGCCAGCCGCACGTGATCTTCCTCCATGCGGCGAGTATTACACTCCTTCCACGGATTCTGCGCGCGGCCGATGACCACGGTATCGGCATTGCGCCACAGGAACAGCACCCGCTGGGTGGCGGGCATCTGGCGGAAAATACACTCCTCGACCGCCAGGTTGAACCACGGGTCGTAAGAGTCAGAGAGCAGGAGGCGCAATGTGGACATTATAGATTTCCTTTCTTTTCATCGTCTTCATCCTCAACCGGCTTGTTGGCGGTGAGCAGGAAGGGCGATTGCTGCCAGCGGGTGCGTTTGCCCTGCAGCAGCGTGCGGGTCAGCACCACGCCGATAGCCAGGGACAGCAACAGCATCAGGCGTAATATATTGGTGGTATTATCCACCTGCTTCGCCTCGGTCGCCAGGGTATGAGTATCGAGGGTCAGACGCAGGTAGCCCAGCGGGCCGTTTTTTCCCGGAACCGGCTCGACAATCTGCTGGTTGAAGTAGCCGCCGGCTTTTTTGCCATCCAGCGCCAGCCGGTCGCGAACCTCGACGCTTTCGCCAGAGCGTGCCACCAGGTCGCCCTGTTCGTCATACACGCCGGCGTCCAGTACGCGGCTGTTATGGGTCAGCTGCGTCAACAGTTGATTAATGCGCTTCTCGTCCGGTGTTTCGCTGCGCATCAGCGGCACGAGATTCAGTACCACCTGCTGCGCCAGCGTGCGGGCCAGCTCTTCCAGCTGCGGATTGCGTTGTTTCTGACTGTTCTGACTGAACCACGAGGCGCCCTGCATCAGTGCGACGAGCAGCGCCAGACAGATAAGGACAATGACCGCACGATGCAGCCGGAATTTCAGTTTTGCGCGAACCATATTCCACCTTTGAAAATTTGCAGCTTAATGTTGCCAGAAGCGCTGGTTACAAGGTAGCCTCATGCGTTATTTTCCTCGCCTGAATGAAGAGATGTGGAGCCGTAATGCCTAACAGTTTGACCTGGTGCGACCTGCCTGAAGACGTTTCCCTGTGGCCTGGGTTGCCGCTTTCCCTGAGCGGCGATGAGGTCATGCCGCTGGATTATCACGCCGGGCGCAGCGGCTGGCTGCTGTACGGGCGTGGGCTGAATAAGCGCCGTCTGACGGACTGGCAGCGCGAGCTGGGCGCCGCGTTAGTGATCGTTGCCTCCTGGGTGGTCGAGGATTACCAGGTGATCCGCCTGGCCGGTTCGCTGACTCCCCGTGCGACGCGACTGGCGCATGAGGCGGGGCTGGACGTCGCGCCATTGGGTAAAATCCCCCATCTGCGCACCCCAGGGCTACTGGTGATGGATATGGACTCCACGGCGATCCAGATCGAATGCATCGATGAGATTGCGAAACTGGCTGGCACCGGCGAGCTGGTCTCGGAAGTGACCGAGCGGGCGATGCGTGGGGAGCTGGACTTCACCGCCAGCCTGCGCCAGCGCGTGGCGACGCTGAAAGATGCGGATGCCACTATTTTACTGCAGGTGCGCGACGCGCTGCCGCTGATGCCGGGCCTGGCACAGCTGGTGCTCAAGCTGGAAACGTTAGGCTGGAAAGTGGCGATCGCCTCCGGCGGCTTCACCTTCTTTGCCGAGTACCTGCGCGACAAGCTACATCTCGACGCGGTGTTCGCCAATGAACTGGAGATCCGCGACGGCAAGCTCACCGGCAACGTGCTCGGCGATATCGTCGATGCGAAATATAAAGCCAATACGTTGCGCAAGCTGGCGGAAAAGTATGAGATCCCAACGGCGCAAACTGTGGCTATCGGTGATGGCGCCAACGACCTGCCGATGATTAAGGCGGCAGGCCTCGGCATCGCCTATCACGCGAAGCCTAAAGTGAATGAACAGGCGGAAGTGACTATCCGCCACGCTGACCTGATGGGGGTATTCTGTATTCTCTCGGGCAGCATGAACCAAAAGTAAGAGGTAAACGTGGCGAAAGCTCCAAAACGCGCATTTGTCTGTAATGAATGTGGTGCGGATTATCCGCGCTGGCAGGGGCAGTGCAGCGCCTGCCATGCCTGGAACACCATCACCGAGATGCGCATCGCCGCGTCGCCGCAGGTGGCGAGAAACGAGCGTCTTTCAGGCTATGCCGGTAACGCCGGCGTGTCGAAGGTGCAGAAGCTGTCAGACATCAGCCTGGAGGCGCTGCCGCGTTTCTCCACTGGCTTTAAAGAGTTTGACCGCGTGCTGGGCGGCGGCGTAGTGCCGGGCAGCGCGATCCTGATTGGCGGCAACCCCGGCGCCGGGAAATCGACGCTGCTGCTGCAAACCCTCTGCAAACTGGCGGAGGGGATGAAAACCCTGTACGTCACCGGGGAGGAGTCCCTGCAGCAGGTGGCGATGCGCGCCCATCGTCTCGGGTTGCCGACGGCCAACCTGAACATGCTCTCGGAAACCAGCATTGAGCAGATCTGTCAGATCGCCGATGAAGAAAAGCCGCAGCTGATGGTGATCGACTCCATCCAGGTGATGCATATGGCCGACGTGCAGTCGTCGCCGGGCAGTGTCGCCCAGGTACGTGAAACCGCAGCCTATTTGACGCGCTTTGCTAAAACTCGCGGCGTGGCGATTGTGATGGTCGGCCACGTCACCAAAGACGGCTCGCTGGCCGGTCCGAAGGTGCTGGAGCACTGTATCGACTGCTCGGTGCTGCTGGACGGGGATGCCGATTCCCGTTTCCGCACGTTACGTAGCCACAAAAACCGCTTTGGCGCGGTCAATGAACTCGGCGTTTTCGCCATGACCGAGCAGGGCCTGCGCGAAGTCAGCAACCCCTCCGCTATCTTCCTTAGCCGGGGAGATGAAATCACCTCCGGCAGTTCGGTGATGGTGGTCTGGGAAGGGACCCGCCCGCTGCTGGTGGAGATCCAGGCGCTGGTGGATCACTCGATGATGTCCAACCCGCGCCGCGTGGCGGTGGGGCTGGAACAGAACCGTCTGGCGATCCTGCTGGCGGTGCTGCATCGTCACGGCGGCCTGCAGATGGCCGATCAGGACGTCTTCGTCAACGTGGTTGGCGGGGTGAAGGTCACCGAAACCAGCGCTGACCTGGCGCTGCTGCTGGCGATGGTTTCCAGCCTGCGCGATCGCCCGCTGCCGCAGGATCTGGTGGTCTTTGGCGAAGTCGGGCTGGCCGGGGAAATTCGCCCGGTGCCGAGCGGTCAGGAGCGTATATCCGAAGCGGCGAAGCATGGTTTCCGCCGCGCCATCGTCCCGGCGGCCAATGTGCCGAAAAAAGTACCGGAAGGCATGCAAATCTTTGGTGTGAAAAAGCTTTCAGACGCGCTAAGCGTTTTTGACGACTTATAATAAGTTAAAAGGAGATTAGCGATGTCGTCATTTGACTATTTAAAAAGCGCCATTAAGCAGAAAGGCTGTACCCTGCAGCAGGTGGCGGAAGCCAGCGGAATGACCAAGGGGTATCTCAGCCAGCTGCTGAATGCCAAAATCAAAAGCCCGAGCGCGCAGAAGCTTGAAGCGCTGCATCGTTTCCTCGGGCTGGAGTTTCCCCGCCGGCAGAAAAGCGTCGGGGTGGTGTTTGGTAAGTTTTACCCGCTGCATACCGGGCATATCTACCTGATACAGCGCGCCTGTAGCCAGGTCGATGAGCTGCATATCATTATGGGCTATGACGATACCCGCGACCGCGAGCTGTTTGAAGAGAGCGCCATGTCGCAGCAGCCGACGGTGCCTGACCGCCTGCGCTGGCTGCTGCAGACCTTTAAATATCAGAAGAATATTCGCATCCACGCCTTCAATGAAGAGGGGATGGAGCCCTATCCGCATGGCTGGGACGTCTGGAGCCATGGGATCCGCGCTTTTATGAGTGAAAAAGGGATCGAGCCGAACCGGATCTATACCTCGGAAGAGGCCGATGCGCCGCAGTACCTTGAGCATCTGGGGATCGAGACGGTGCTTATCGATCCTAAGCGGACCTTTATGAATATTAGCGGCGGGCAGATCCGCGAGAACCCGTTCCGCTACTGGGAATATATTCCGACGGAAGTGAAACCGTTCTTTGTGCGGACGGTGGCGATCCTCGGCGGCGAGTCGAGCGGTAAATCGACGCTGGTCAATAAGCTCGCCAATATCTTCAATACCACCAGCGCCTGGGAGTATGGTCGGGATTATGTCTTTTCGCATCTTGGCGGCGATGAGATGGCGCTCCAGTATTCGGATTACGATAAAATTGCCCTCGGACATGCGCAGTATATTGATTTTGCAGTGAAATACGCCAACAAGGTGGCGTTTATCGATACCGACTTCGTCAGCACTCAGGCCTTCTGCCTGAAGTACGAGGGGCGTGAGCACCCGTTCGTGCAGGCGCTGATTGATGAATACCGTTTCGACCTGGTGATCCTGCTGGAGAACAATACCCCGTGGGTGGCCGATGGGTTACGCAGCCTTGGGAGTTCGGTGGATCGTAAAGAGTTTCAGTCGCTGCTGGTGTCGCTGCTGAAAGAGAACGAGATCGAGTTTGTCCATGTTAAGGAGTCGGACTACGATGCCCGGTTCCTGCGCTGCGTTGAGCTGGTGAAGCAGCTGATGGGCGAGCAGGGGTAGGTCCTCTGCGGGCTGTTGCCCTCACCCCAACCCTCTCCCGGTGGGAGAGGGAGCAAACCCTAAAAAAGGCAACTTGCGTTGCCTTTTTGCGTTTTATTTCGCGATACGCTTGTACTTGATTCGCTTCGGCTCCAGCGCGTCGGCGCCGAGGGTGCGTTTCTTATACTCTTCGTATTCGGTAAAGTTACCTTCGAAGAACTCAACCTTACCTTCATCCTGGTAATCCAGAATGTGGGTGGCAATACGGTCAAGGAACCAGCGGTCGTGTGAGATAACCATCGCGCAGCCCGGGAACTCCAGCAGGGCGTTTTCCAGCGCGCGCAGGGTTTCGATATCCAGGTCGTTGGTTGGTTCATCGAGCAGCAGGACGTTACCGCCGACCTGCAGCAGTTTCGCCAGGTGCAGACGACCACGCTCACCGCCGGACAGCTCGCCAACGCGTTTACCCTGGTCGACGCCTTTGAAGTTAAAGCGGCCCACGTAGGCGCGGCTCGGCATCTCGGTGTTGCCGATCTTCATGATATCCAGGCCGCCGGATACTTCTTCCCACACGGTCTTGCTGTTGTCCATCGCGTCGCGGAACTGATCGACGGAGGCCAGCTTAACGGTTTCACCCAGGGTGATGGTGCCGGAATCTGGCTGCTCCTGGCCGGACATCATGCGGAACAGGGTGGATTTACCCGCGCCGTTCGGACCGATGATGCCGACGATAGCGCCTTTCGGTACCGAGAAGCTCAGATCGTCAATCAGCACGCGGTCGCCGTAGGATTTGCGCAGATGGCTGACTTCCAGAACTTTATCGCCCAGACGCGCGCCTGGCGGAATGAACAGTTCGTTAGTCTCGTTGCGTTTCTGGTATTCGACGTTGTTAAGCTCTTCAAAGCGCGCCAGACGGGCTTTGCCCTTAGACTGACGGCCTTTCGCGCCCTGGCGAACCCACTCGAGCTCTTTCTCGATGGATTTACGACGCGCCGCTTCCTGAGAAGCTTCCTGCGCCAGACGCTGATCTTTCTGCTCCAGCCAGGAGGAGTAGTTGCCTTCCCACGGAATACCTTCGCCGCGGTCAAGTTCGAGGATCCAGCCGGCGACATTGTCGAGGAAGTAACGGTCGTGGGTAATCGCCACCACGGTGCCTTCGAAATCGTGCAGGAAGCGTTCCAGCCAGGCGACGGACTCGGCGTCCAGGTGGTTAGTCGGTTCGTCGAGCAGCAGCATATCTGGTTTTTCCAGCAGCAGGCGGCACAGCGCGACGCGGCGGCGTTCACCACCGGAAAGATTCGCGATTTTCGCATCCCAGTCCGGCAGGCGCAGGGCATCGGCCGCGCGCTCCAGCTGCACGTTCAGGTTGTGGCCGTCGTGCGCCTGGATAATCTCTTCGAACTTGCCTTGCTGGGCGGCAAGCTTATCGAAGTCCGCATCCGGCTCGGCGTATTTGGCATACACTTCGTCCAGACCCTTCAGCGCGTTAACCACTTCGGCGACCGCTTCTTCAACGGACTCGCGCACGGTGTGTTCCGGGTTGAGCTGCGGCTCCTGCGGCAGGTAGCCGATTTTGATGCCTGGCTGCGGACGCGCTTCACCTTCGATCTCGGTGTCGATACCGGCCATGATGCGCAGCAGGGTAGACTTACCGGCGCCGTTCAGACCGAGCACACCGATTTTCGCGCCAGGGAAGAAGCTGAGGGAGATATTTTTCAAAATATGACGTTTCGGCGGAACCACTTTGCCGACACGATGCATGGTATAAACGAATTGAGCCACGTTGGACTTCGCCTCTTTCTATTTTGATAGATAGTTCAAAGCCGAAGTGTAGCCTTTTTCGCGCGCTAATCCCAGCGAGGCGACAGGATTCACAGAAGCGTAAAAAAATGTCCAGGACATGGCGCGTTTAGCGTTGTCTGATTAGCATAAGTAAAGCTGCCTGCCGAACCGGCGGGGGCTTTTAAGCGGCACGATGCTGCGAAAATGCACCGGAAAGAGGAAGAGCTTGTGGAAAAAGCCAAAAAAATGGCGTGGCATCTTTTGGCTGCCAGCGTTGGTCTGTTGACGTTGAGTCAGCTGGCGCATGCGGATTCACTGGATGAACAGCGCAACCGCTACGCACAAATTAAGCAGGCGTGGGATAACCGGCAGATGGATGTGGTCGACCAGCTGATGCCCACGTTAAGCACCTATCCCCTGTACCCCTATTTGCAGTACCGGCAGATCACCGACGATCTGATGAACCAGCCGGCGCTGGTGGTGAAAAACTTTATTGACGCCAATCCGACGCTGCCCCCAGCGCGTTCCTTACGTTCGCGCTTCGTGAATGAACTGGCCCGGCGCAGCGACTGGCGCGGCCTACTGGCGTTTAGTCCCGATAAGCCGACCAGCACCGAGGCACAGTGCAACTATTACTACGCCAAGTTGAGCGTGGGGCAGTCGCAGGAAGCCTGGAGCGGGGCGAAAGACCTGTGGTTGACGGGCAAGAACCAGCCTGGCGCCTGTGAGCCGCTGTTCAGCGCCTGGCGTGACTCCGGACAGCAGGATCCGCTAGCCTATCTCGAACGGATCCGCCTGGCGATGAAGGCCGGCAATATCGGGCTGGTCAAATCGCTGGCTCAGCAAATGCCCGGCAACTATCAGAGCATCGCTTCCGCCGTCGTCGCCCTGGCTAACGATCCAAACAGCGTTCTGACCTTCGCCCGCACCACCGGGGCGACAGACTTTACCCGTCAGATGGCCGCCGTCGCCTTCGCCAGCGTCGCCCGTCAGGATGTGGAAAATGCCCGCCTGATGATCCCTTCGCTGGTGCAGGCTCAGCAGCTCAATGAGGATCAGACTCAGGAGCTACGTGATATTGTCGCCTGGCGCCTGATGGGTACCGATGTAACCGAAGAGCAGGCTATCTGGCGCGATGACGCGATCATGCGCTCACAGTCCACGCCGCTGGTGGAGCGGCGCGTGCGGATGGCGCTGGGGACGGGCGATCGCCATGGTCTGAACACCTGGCTGGCGCGCCTGCCGATGGAGGCGAAAGAGAAAGACGAATGGCGCTACTGGCAAGCGGATCTGCTTCTGGAGCGCGGTAGGGACGAGGAGGCGCAGGCGATCCTTCGCTCGTTGATGCAACAGCGAGGCTTCTATCCGATGGTCGCTGCGCAGCGACTTGGCGAGGAGTATACCTTCCGCATCGATAAAGCCTCGGGAACGATCGATCCGGCGCTGGCTTCCGGTCCGGAGATGGCGCGGGTACGCGAGCTGATGTACTGGAATATGGATAACACCGCGCGCACCGAATGGGCGAACCTCGTCACCAGCCGAACCAAATCCCAGCAGGCGCAGCTGGCGCGTTACGCTTTTGATCAGCACTGGTGGGATCTGAGCGTGCAGGCGACGATCGCCGGCAAACTGTGGGATCAGCTGGAGGAGCGCTTCCCGCTGGCGTATAACGATCTGTTCGCGCGTTACATCAGTGGCAAAGATATCCCGCAGAGCTATGCGATGGCGATTGCCCGCCAGGAGAGTGCCTGGAACCCGAAAGTGCGCTCGCCGGTTGGTGCCAGCGGACTGATGCAGATTATGCCGGGCACCGCGACGCATACCGTCAGCATGTTCAGCATTCCCGGCTACAGCGGCCCGTCGCAGCTGTTGGATCCGGAAACCAACATCAACATCGGCACCAGCTATCTGCAGTATGTCTACCAGCAGTTCGGCAATAACCGTATCTATGCCTCGGCGGCCTATAACGCCGGGCCGGGCCGGGTTCGTACCTGGCAGGGGAACAGCGCCGGACGGATCGATGCGGTGGCGTTTGTCGAGAGTATTCCGTTCTCTGAAACCCGCGGCTACGTGAAGAATGTCCTCTCCTATGATGCCTACTATCGTTACTTTATGGGGCAGCAGGATAAGCTCTTCAGCGATGCGGAGTGGCGGCAGCGTTACTGATCGCCGGGAAGTATGTTATGCTTTGTACTCGTTGAAGAGTACATTCGACGGGCAGCGTAAGCTGCCCGTCTCAATATGGTGGCGCGATATGACCCAACAATCTCCTTATTCCGCGGCCGTTGCCGAACAACGTCATCAGGAGTGGCTGCGCTTTGTGGCGCTGTTACAGCAGGCCTATGCTGAGGATCTGCATCTGCCATTGCTGCAGCTGATGCTGACCCCCGACGAGCGCGAAGCGCTGGGCACCCGGGTGCGCATTATTGAAGAGCTGCTGCGCGGCGAGATGAGCCAGCGCGAGCTGAAAAATGAGCTCGGCGCCGGGATTGCGACCATTACCCGCGGGTCGAACAGCCTGAAATCAGCGCCGGCCGAACTGCGTCAGTGGCTGGAACAGACGCTGCTGACTAGTGATAAATAGCGTTATGAAACGGGCTTAACGCCAGCACGACCGCCTGATGGTAAACGCTGCTGCGGGTTAATTTTCCACCGGTGAAAACCCCAATCGCTCCCTCTTTACGACCGATCTGGTCGATGCCGGTATACTGCGACATGACCGGTCCCAGGGCTTCACCAGCGCGAACCTGCTCAAGAATAACCTCAGGTAACGGCAGCGTGGCTGAGCGCGCTTCTCCGCGCCGATCAGCGCTTTCAATGACCACCCAGCTAAAGGTGCTGCCATCGTCGATACCGGCCTCAATGGCCACCCAGAAATCGGCACTGGGTTGGACAAGACGCGCATTGGCGACGCGATTTCGTGCGCCAGCGCGCGTTTCCTCGCTGCCGAAGGGCTGTTCCGGCACGCCGCTCTCGACGGAGACGGACTCAATATGGCAGGATCCTTCGCCGAAAATCTCGTTAAAAGCCTGCAGAATTGCCTGAATTTTGGCGGGATTAGTGGTCGCTGAGACAACATGGTGCATAATCAAAACAACTCAGAATAAACTAACGTCATCGCAGTATACTCTAAATCACCCTCAGGGCAGGCGGTAATGCCCAAACCCGGTTGATAACGAGTCCAGAACGGAAAAAAAGCATGTTACAGGTATACCTTGTTCGCCACGGTGAAACGCAGTGGAACGCCGAGCGACGTATTCAGGGTCAGTCCGATAGCCCGCTGACCGCACACGGTGAGCGCCAGGCCTGGCAGGTTGGCGAGCGCGCCAGAACGCTGGGGATCACCCATATTATTACCAGCGATCTGGGACGAACCCGCCGCACAGCAGAGATTATCGCCGAAGCCTGCGGCTGCAGCGTGATCGCCGATGCGCGTCTGCGCGAGCTGGATATGGGGGTGCTGGAGAAGCGCCATATCGACTCGCTCAGCGACGAAGAAGAGGGCTGGCGTCGCCAGCTTGTCAACGGCACGCCGGATGGCCGTATTCCGCAGGGCGAATCGATGCAGGAGCTCAGCGAGCGGATGCATGCGGCGCTGGCATCCTGTCTGGAATTACCGGCCGGTAGCCGACCACTGCTGGTGAGTCATGGGATTGCGCTGGGCTGCCTGGTGAGCACGATTTTAGGGCTGCCGGCATACGCTGAGCGTCGTTTGCGACTGCGCAACTGCTCTATCTCGCGCGTTGACTATCAGCAAAGCCCGTGGCTGGCTTCCGGCTGGGTGGTGGAAACGGCGGGCGACGTCTCGCATCTTGACGCCCCCGCGATGGACGAGCTGCAGCGTTAACGACGAATCGGGATCAGATACTCGCAGCGTAACTGAATCGGCGTAGCCTGATCCCGGTTTTCATCTTCAGGGTAGAAGCGTTCAATATCCAGCCCCTTGCGACGGGTCAGGTTTAGCATCGGCATGCAGGTACCGTAGACCGTCAGGATGAATTCCTGCAGGCCGGTGCCCAGTCCTTCATACGTGAACATGACATACTCGCCGCCCTCCAGAGTGACCGGGTGGGCGTTCTGCAGATGGCCATTAGCCATCTCCGGCGTCAACGCGGTGGTATAGAACACTTCCTGCTCATCGTCTTTCTCCAGGCTCGGACGCGGCTCATGCAGCCCGTAGAGCACCGGGGGGATAGACGGCGAATTGCCGAGGAAGTCCCGCCAGAACTGGACGCGCATCTGGTTGCGGAAATCGGAGATTTCCTCGAGCTTACAGGTATAGCTCTGGGTGACGCCGAGCAACTGAGTGGTGGGCAGGGCAACAAATTCATGTTTTGGCAGCGTGAATTCGCCAAGACGCAGCGGCGGACGCATACCGAACGAGCTCCAGTCCGGGGAGCGGCGGTAGAGCGCCGGCGTCAGCGAGAACTGCTTTTTAAATGCCCGGGTGAAGGTCTGCTGGGAGTCGAAACGGTACTGAAGCGCAATATCAAGGATTGGACGGGCGGTTAGACGTAATGCGACAGCAGATTTCGATAACCGGCGCGCGCGAATATAGGCACCGATGGCATGGCCGGTGACATCCTTAAACATTCGCTGTAAATGCCACTTGGAATAACCTGCCTTCGCCGCCACATTGTCCAGAGAAAGCGGCTGATCCAGGTGACCTTCCAGCCAGCTAAGGAGATCGCGAATAATCCCTGCTTGATCCATAAAATGTCCCCATCCTTAAACACAGGTGCCTGATATTAAAGTAGCGGATAATAGCATTTTTTGATGTTTTAGCATTCAGTGTTTTTTTTGCTTTTAAATGCGGAAGGTCAGTGGAGCTGAACGATAATTTTGTAAAGCTGTGATCTATAAACCTTTTCTGCTAAGTGCGTGATAATCACTCAGCTATATT
The DNA here is from genome assembly GCF_003790505.1 of Klebsiella sp. P1CD1. Classification (NCBI taxonomy): domain Bacteria; kingdom Pseudomonadati; phylum Pseudomonadota; class Gammaproteobacteria; order Enterobacterales; family Enterobacteriaceae; genus Klebsiella; species Klebsiella sp. P1CD1. Next base: position 4,890,572 of record NZ_CP033631.1, on the reverse strand, counting down.
TTTTAATAATGGTAACAATATGAAATACAAGAAGTTTGCGATGGGCCTGCTGCTGCTGGCCGGCTGCCAGATGGCTCAGGCGGAGCAGATTGGTTCCGTGGATACGGTCTTCAAATGGTTAGGGCCGGATCACAAAATTGTCGTCGAAGCCTTTGACGATCCGGATGTGCAGAACGTGACCTGCTATATCAGCCGGGCGAAAACCGGCGGGATCAAAGGCGGGTTGGGGCTGGCGGAAGATACCTCTGACGCGGCCATCTCCTGCCAGCAGGTCGGGCCGATTGAGCTGACGGACAAAATCAAAAACGGCAAAAGCCAGGGTGACGTGGTGTTCCAGAAGCGCACCTCGCTGGTATTTAAAAAACTGCAGGTCGTGCGTTTCTATGATGCCAAGCGCAATGCGCTGGTCTATCTGACCTACTCGGATAAAGTGGTTGATGGCTCGCCGAAGAACGCCATCAGCGCCGTGCCGATCATGCCATGGAATAAATAAACGGGAGCGCGCATGCAGCAGCCACGGATTTGGTTAGTTGAGGATGAACAGAGTATCGCTGATACCCTGGTTTACATGCTGCAGCAGGAGGGCTTCCAGGTCACCGTCTTTGGCCGCGGGTTGCCCGCGCTGGAGGCGGCGGCGCATCAGGCGCCCGATGTCGCCATCCTTGACGTCGGCTTGCCGGATATCAGCGGCTTTGAGCTCTGTCGGCGCCTGCTAACGCGTTATCCGGCGCTGCCGGTGCTGTTTCTGACGGCGCGGAGCGACGAGGTCGATAAGCTGCTGGGGCTGGAAATCGGCGCTGACGATTATATCGCCAAGCCGTTTTCGCCGCGCGAAGTCTGCGCGCGGGTGCGAACCGTGCTGCGGCGACTGCAGAAGTTTGCCGCGCCTTCGCCGGTGGTGCGCGTCGGCGAGTTTGTGCTCGATGAGCAGGCGGCGTCGATAAGCTGGTTCGGCCAGCCGCTGAACCTGACGCGCTACGAATTCCTGCTGTTGAAAACCCTGCTTCACGCGCCTGGTCGCGTCTTCTCCCGTCAGCAATTGATGGAGCTGGTGTGGAGCGAAGCCTGGGAAAGCCTCGACCGTACCGTCGATACCCATATCAAAACCCTGCGCGCCAAGCTGCGGGCCGTGAATCCCGAGGTTACGCCGATCAATACCCATCGCGGCATGGGCTACAGCCTGGGGCGTGGCTGATGCGTATCGGCATGCGCCTGCTGCTGGGCTATTTTCTTATCGTCGCTATCGCCGCGTGGTTTGTGCTGTCGATCTTTGTCCAGGAAGTGAAGCCAGGCGTGCGCGGGGCGACGGAGGGGACCCTCAACGATACCGCCACGCTGCTGGCGGCGCTGGCGCGTGAGGACCTGCTGGCGGCAAATCCGCAGCAGGGCAGGCTGGCTCAGGCCTTTCAACAGCTCAACCAGCAGCCGATCAACGCCCATATTGGCGGAATTAAAAAGGTGCGTAATGAGTACCGTGTCTATCTGACCGATGCCAGGGGCAAGGTAGTGTTTGACTCCAGCGGACAGGCGACAGGGCAGGACTATTCGCGCTGGAATGATGTCTGGCTCACCCTGCGCGGCCAGTACGGCGCGCGCAGTACGCGCAGCGATCCGCATGATGAAACCAGCTCAGTCATGTATATCGCCGCGCCAGTGATGGATAAGGGGCGGATTATCGGGGTGCTGAGCGTCGGTAAACCCAACCTGGCGATGACGCCGGTCATCAAGCGCAGCGAACGGCGGATCCTCTGGGCCGGCGGCGCCCTGCTGGGCATTGCGTTGTTGATTGGCGTCGGCGTCGTCTGGTGGATCAATTTCTCTATCGGCAAGCTGGTGCGCTATGCGGACTCGGTGACCGCTGAGCGCCCGCTGCCGCTGCCGGAGGTTGGCAGCAGCGAATTGCGCAAGCTGGCCCAGGCCCTGGAGAGCATGCGGGTAAAGCTCGAAGGTAAGAATGCCATCGAAAACTATGTCTATGACCTGACCCATGAACTGAAAAGCCCGCTGGCGGCCATCCGCGGCGCGGCGGAGATCCTGCGCGAAGGGCCGCCGCCTGAGGTAGCGGCGCGGTTTACTGATAATATCCTCGCGCAAAACACCCGGATGCAACTGCTGGTGGAGCGGCTGCTCCAGCAGGCGCGACTGGAAAGCCGGCTGGAGATAAAGCCGCAGCCGGTGTCGATAGATGCGCTATACCAACGGCTGACGGAGGAGCGTGACATCGCTCTGGCGGCGAAAGCTATCACCCTGCGCTGGCGGGAGAGTGGGATGCTGGTCAATGGCGATGGTGAGCTGCTGGCCCAGGCGCTGGGTAATCTGCTCGACAACGCGATTGACTTTACCCCCCAGGGCGGCGAGATCGCCCTGGCTGCGGAGAAGCGAAATGAAGAGGTGCAATTGAGCGTTATCGACAACGGATGCGGTATTCCGGACTATGCCCTGGAACGAATCTTTGAGCGATTCTACTCGCTACCGCGCGAAGACGGCCATAAGAGCAGCGGCCTGGGACTGGCGTTCGTTCGTGAAGTCGCGCGCCTGCATCACGGCGATATCAATCTGCACAATCGGCCCGAAGGCGGCGTGGTCGCCACGCTGCGACTTCACCGTCCCTTCACATAGCTTCAGGTTCCCCCCACATAGCCGCTCTACAGTGAGGCCATCACGATAGGGAGAAAGGCTATGTTGAAATCACCGTTATTCTGGAAAATCACCACGTTAATCGGTTGTGTTGTGCTGTTATCTTTGCCGTTAATGATGGTCAGGGAGCTTATTAATGAGCGGGCGGATTATCGTAGCGAAGTGGTGGACGCCATTGAGCAAAGCACCAGTGGTTCGCAAAAACTTGCCGGGCCGCTGATCGCTATTCCGATAACCGAGACCTTGACCCGCATGGAGAACCAAAAAGAGGTCAACTATCAGCGGAGCTGGGAGTACTACTGGCTGCCGGAGTCGCTGGCGGTCACCGGCAAACAGACCGTGGAGTCGAGGAGGGTGGGCATCTACAGCGGCCAGGTCTGGCATAACGCCTTGCAGATTAAGGCCTCGTTTGATCCGCTGCGTCTGGCGGCGCTGAGAAAAACGAATATCGTCTTAGGCCCGCCGCGGCTGGTGGTGAGCGTCGGCGATGCCCGCGGTATTGGCGCCATCCATGCCCCGGAGGTCAACGGTAACGTATTAAGCGTGGAGCCGGGGCTGGGGATAAGCGGCGATGGCGCAGGTATTCATATGCCGATGCCTGCGCTGGCGGAGGACAACAAGCCGCTTGAGATAGCCTTTTCTCTCGAGCTGAACGGGACGGGAGAATTTTCACTGGTGCCGATCGGGCGTAACAGCGAGCTGCAGTTGACCAGTAACTGGCCGCATCCCGGCTTTCTCGGCAGCTTCCTGCCAACGCAACGGGAAGTGAGTGCTGCCGGCTATCGCGCCCACTGGCAAAGCAGCTGGTTTGCCAACGATATGGGGAGCTATTTTAAGGATGATATGGAGATCCCGTGGTCACGGCTACCGGCGTTCAGTGCCGATGTGATGACGCTTGCCGACCAGTACCAGCTAACCGACCGGGCGACAAAATACGCCATCCTGTTAATCGGGCTGACCTTTATGGCCTTTTTCGTGTTCGAGAGCCTGACTCATCGTCCCCTGCATCCAATGCAGTATCTGCTGGTGGGTTTATCGCTGGTGCTGTTTTACCTGGTGCTGCTGGCGCTCTCGGAGCACGTTGGGTTTACCGCCGCGTGGCTGGCGGCCAGCCTGTCCGGCGCGGTGATGAACGGGGTCTATTTACAGGCAGTGCTCAGGGGATGGCGTAACAGCCTGCTGTTTGTCGCCGCGCTGCTACTGCTGGATGGGGTGATGTGGTTTCTGCTGCATTCCGAGGACAGCGCGCTGCTGCTGGGTACCGGGGTACTGGCGCTAGCGCTGAGCGTCCTGATGTTTTTGACCCGCCGGGTGGACTGGTATGCGTTATCGTTACCGAAAGGCAGTGCGCCCCCGCCGCCGGCTGCCGATGATGACAAGCTGCGCCTCTGGAAAGAGTGACGGCATAAAAAACGGCGCCCTTGGGGCGCCGTTTTCACATCATGACTGCGGAATAAAACGCATTATTCCTGCAGATCGCCACAGAAACGGTAGCCTTCACCGTGAATGGTGGCGATGATTTCCGGGGTATCCGGAGTGGATTCGAAGTGTTTACGAATCCGACGAATGGTCACGTCAACGGTACGGTCATGCGGCTTCAGCTCACGACCGGTCATTTTCTTCAGCAGCTCGGCGCGAGACTGAATTTTGCCCGGGTTTTCGCAGAAGTGCAGCATCGCGCGGAATTCACTGCGCGGCAGCTTGTACTGCTCGCCGTTCGGGCTCACCAGTGAGCGGCTGTTGATATCGAGTTCCCAACCATTGAACTTGTAGCTCTCCACGCTGCGGCGCTCTTCGCTCACGGTACCGAGATTCATGGTACGGGAGAGCAGGTTGCGCGCGCGGATGGTCAGCTCACGCGGGTTAAACGGTTTAGTGATATAGTCGTCAGCGCCGATTTCGAGGCCAAGGATCTTATCCACTTCGTTGTCGCGGCCAGTTAAGAACATCAGCGCGACGTCAGCCTGCTCACGCAACTCGCGCGCCAGCAGAAGACCATTTTTACCCGGCAGGTTGATATCCATGATTACCAGGTTGATATCATTTTCAGACAGGATCTGATGCATTTCCGCGCCATCGGTCGCTTCGAATACATCGTAACCTTCTGCTTCGAAAATACTTTTTAACGTGTTGCGTGTTACCAACTCGTCTTCAACGATAAGAATGTGCGGGGTCTGCATGTTTGCTACCTAAATTGCCAACTAAATCGAAACAGGAAGTACCAAAGTCCCTGACCTGCCTGCTGCATGTCGCAAATTAACATGCGCGGCGTAACATGACTAAAGTACGTAATTGCGTTCTTGATGCACTTTCCATCAACGTCAACAACATCATTAGCTTGGTCGTGGGTACTTTCCCTCTGGACCCGACGGTGTCAAAAACGGCTGTCATCCTAACCATTTTAACAGCAACATAACAGGCTAAGAGAGGCCGAACACCCAATAAAACTACGCTTCGTTGACATATATCAAGTTCAATTGTAGCACGTTAACAGTCTTGTGAAATCATTGCATCGTCATGCTCTTTATAGTCACAATCCTTACACAGCTCAACTAGTTGCGTGGATAAATTAATAAATACAGTGAATCCAATGCATGGAACGATGGCTCAGATGAAATTTCATTGCCCATCATATGGATAAATGGGTTCTGTTAACATACTCCTCGTCATGGCCTCCTGAGAACAGTTTAGATTTTTTTATGGGTAAGCAAACGCAATTTTAGTGATTTTTGTTGCAAATTTGTAAATTTTCACCGCGTAAAATGGTGGGGCCAGCGCTTCGCCAACGCCTGAGAGAGAGAAAGAAACCGCAATGCGTTTAACGATTATTTTAGTCGCCCCAGCCCGGGCAGAAAACGTCGGTGCCGCTGCCAGAGCAATGAAAACGATGGGATTTCGCGATCTCAGGATCGTGGACAGTGAAGCCCACCTGGCGCCAGCGGCACGCTGGGTGGCGCATGGTTCAGGTGATATCCTCGATGGCGTCACTACCTATCCAACCCTTGCTGCGGCGCTGCACGACGTCGATTTTACCGTCGCCACCACCGCCCGCAGTCGCGCGCGGTTTCATTACTACGCCACGCCGCAGCAACTGTTGCCGCTGCTGGAGGAGAAGGCGCAGTGGATGACGCACGCGGCGCTGGTTTTTGGCCGTGAAGACTCCGGGTTGAGCAATGAGGAACTGGCCCTGGCCGATGTGCTCACCGGCGTGCCGATGGTAGCGGATTATCCATCGCTCAATCTCGGCCAGTCGGTGATGGTCTACTGTTATCAATTAGCATCGCTTATGCAACAAACGGCTCCCGCCGCCGCCGCGGCAGATCATCATCAGCTGCAGGCATTACGCATCCGCACCGAGGCATTGCTTTCGCGTTTAGGCGTGGAAGAGGATGCCAAACTGGCCGACTGGCTGGCGCAACGAATGGGGCTGCTGCAGCAGCGCGACACGGCAATGTTGCATCGATTGCTGCATGATATTGAAAAAAACCTGCCAGAATAAAGCTCTGTCATATTTTTTGTTTATAGTTATCTGTGCTGTTTTTGTGGGCTGAATTCCGCCGAACTGGATGTTTTTTCTTGCCATGACGGCGCAATACGTAAGCTGGCTGAAATGGGGTTAATTGAGAAATTCATTGACTTAAGAAGGCAGATACTTTAACCAATATAGGCAGGACACACAGACAGATAAAAATACAGAGTACACAACATCCATGAATCGCATCGGCATGATTACCACCATTATCACCACCACCATTACCACAGGTAACGGTGCGGGCTGACGCGTACAGGAAACACAGAAAAAAGCCCGCACCTGAACAGTGCGGGCTTTTTTTTTGACAAGAGATCAAGGGGTAAGAACCATGCGAGTGTTGAAGTTCGGCGGTACATCAGTGGCAAATGCGGAACGTTTTCTGCGGGTTGCCGATATTCTGGAGAGTAATGCCAGGCAGGGGCAGGTAGCGACCGTACTGTCTGCCCCGGCGAAGATCACCAACCACCTGGTGGCGATGATTGAAAAAACGATCGGTGGCCAGGATGCCCTCCCGAATATTGCCGACGCTGAACGCATTTTTGCCGAACTTCTCCAGGGCCTTGCCGATGCCCAGCCCGCTTTCCCGCTTGCCCAACTGAAAGCCTTCGTTGAGCAGGAATTTGCTCAGATTAAGCATGTCCTGCACGGCATCAGCCTGCTGGGCCAATGCCCGGATGGGGTTAATGCCGCGCTGATCTGCCGTGGCGAAAAGCTCTCCATCGCCATCATGGCGGGTCTGCTGGAAGCCCGTGGACATAAAGTCAGTGTGATTAACCCGGTCGAAAAACTGCTCGCCGTGGGCCACTATCTGGAATCCACCGTCGATATCGCCGAATCCACCCGCCGCATTGCCGCTAGCCAGATCCCGGCAGACCATATGATCCTGATGGCCGGATTTACCGCCGGCAATGAGAAGGGCGAACTGGTGGTGCTGGGGCGTAACGGCTCCGACTATTCGGCGGCGGTACTGGCCGCCTGCCTGCGCGCGGACTGTTGCGAAATCTGGACCGATGTCGACGGGGTGTATACCTGCGATCCGCGCCAGGTGCCAGATGCACGTCTGCTGAAATCAATGTCTTATCAGGAGGCGATGGAGCTCTCCTACTTTGGCGCGAAAGTGCTGCATCCGCGCACCATTGCCCCTATCGCTCAGTTTCAGATCCCATGCCTGATCAAAAATACCGGCAACCCGCAGGCGCCGGGAACGCTCATCGGCGCCAGTCGCGATGAAGACGACCTGCCGGTGAAAGGCATCTCTAACCTCAACAATATGGCGATGTTCAACGTCTCCGGTCCGGGGATGAAAGGTATGGTCGGCATGGCGGCACGCGTCTTCGCCACCATGTCTCGCGCTGGCATCTCGGTGGTATTGATCACCCAATCCTCTTCGGAGTACAGCATCAGTTTCTGCGTGCCGCAGAGCGATTGCGCGCGTGCCAAACGGGCGATGGAAGATGAGTTTTATCTCGAGCTGAAAGAGGGGCTGCTGGAGCCGCTGGCCATTATGGAGCGTCTGGCCATCATCTCCGTGGTGGGCGACGGGATGCGTACCCTGCGCGGTATCTCGGCGAAATTTTTTGCGGCGCTGGCCCGCGCCAATATCAATATCGTGGCGATTGCCCAGGGCTCTTCCGAGCGCTCTATTTCGGTGGTGGTCAGCAATGACGACGCCACCACCGGCGTGCGCGTGACCCATCAGATGCTGTTCAACACCGACCAGGTGATTGAAGTGTTTGTCATCGGCGTCGGCGGCGTCGGCGGCGCGCTGCTGGAGCAGATCAAGCGCCAGCAGGGATGGCTGAAGAACAAACATATCGATCTGCGCGTCTGCGGTGTAGCCAATTCTCAGGCGCTGCTGACCAGCGTTCATGGCCTGAATCTGGAGAACTGGAGTGAAGCGCTGGCTGAGGCGAAAGAGCCGTTTAATCTTGGCCGTCTGATCCGCCTGGTGAAAGAGTACCACCTGCTCAATCCGGTGATCGTCGACTGTACCTCCAGCCAGGCGGTCGCCGATCAGTACGCCGACTTCCTGCGCGAAGGTTTCCATGTGGTGACGCCGAACAAAAAGGCCAATACCTCTTCGCTGGATTACTATCACCAGCTGCGCCATGCAGCCAGCAGCTCGCGCCGTAAATTCCTCTATGACACTAACGTTGGCGCTGGCCTGCCGGTGATTGAGAACCTGCAGAACCTGCTCAACGCGGGCGATGAGCTGCGCCACTTCTCCGGGATCCTTTCCGGCTCTCTGTCCTTTATCTTCGGCAAGCTGGACGAGGGGGTGAGTTTCTCAGCCGCGACGGCGCTGGCCCGTGAGATGGGGTATACCGAGCCGGATCCGCGCGACGATTTATCCGGAGTGGATGTCGCGCGTAAGCTGTTGATTCTGGCCCGTGAGACCGGGCGTGAACTGGAGCTGTCAGACATTATCGTGGAGTCGGCGCTGCCGGCGGACTTCGACGCCAGCGGCGACGTCGAAACCTTTATGACCCGTCTGCCCTCGCTGGACGATGGGTTTGCCTCGCGGGTTGCTAAGGCACGTGATGAAGGTAAAGTCTTGCGCTACGTCGGTAACATCGAAGAGGATGGTACCTGCCGCGTGAAAATTGCCGCCGTTGACGGCAACGATCCATTATTCAAAGTCAAAAATGGTGAGAACGCGCTGGCCTTTTACAGCCACTATTATCAGCCACTGCCGCTGGTGCTGCGCGGCTATGGCGCCGGGAACGACGTCACGGCGGCCGGCGTATTTGCCGACCTGCTGCGCACCTTGTCCTGGAAGTTAGGAGTTTAAGATGGTCAAAGTATATGCCCCGGCTTCCAGTGCCAATATGAGCGTCGGGTTTGATGTGTTGGGCGCGGCGGTCACGCCGGTGGATGGCACGCTGCTGGGCGATAACGTCACTGTTGAAGCGGCGGAGCAATTCAGTCTGCACAATCTGGGACGCTTCGCCAGCAAACTGCCGACGGCGCCGCAGGAAAACATTGTTTATCAGTGCTGGGAAAGCTTTTGCCGGGAGATCGGTAAGACGGTACCGGTGACGATGACCCTGGAAAAAAACATGCCGATCGGCTCCGGGCTCGGCTCCAGCGCCTGCTCGGTGGTCGCCGCGCTGGTGGCCATGAACGAGTTCTGCGGTAAGCCGCTCAACGAGACGCGGATGCTGGCGCTGATGGGGGAGATGGAAGGGCGTATCTCCGGCAGCATTCACTACGATAACGTGGCGCCGTGCTATCTTGGCGGCATGCAGTTGATGATCGAAGAGAACGGGATTATCAGCCAGCAGGTGCCGGGGTTTGATGAGTGGCTGTGGGTGTTGGCCTATCCGGGGATTAAAGTATCCACCGCCGAAGCGCGGGCGATTCTGCCGGCACAATACCGCCGCCAGGATTGTATCGCCCATGGTCGCCACCTCGCGGGCTTTATTCATGCCTGCTACACCCGCCAGCCGCAGCTGGCGGCAAAATTGATGAAAGATGTCATTGCCGAACCGTACCGTACCAAACTGTTGCCGGGCTTTAGCGAAGCGCGCCAGGCGACAATGGAGATCGGTGCGCAGGCTTGCGGCATCTCCGGCTCTGGCCCGACGCTGTTTGCGTTGTGTGATAAACCGGACACCGCACAGCGCGTCGCCGACTGGCTTGGCGCGCACTATCTGCAGAATCAGGAAGGCTTTGTTCATATTTGCCGGCTGGACACGGCGGGCGCACGCGTAGTGGGATAACCAATGAAACTGTATAACTTAAAAGATCATAACGAGCAGGTCAGCTTTGCGCAGGCCGTCACCCAGGGACTTGGCAAGCATCAGGGTCTGTTCTTTCCGCACGATCTGCCGGAATTCAGCCTGACTGAAATCGACGACATGCTGGCGCAGGATTTTGTCACCCGCAGCGCCAAAATTTTATCGGCCTTTATCGGCGATGAGATCCCGCAGGATGTCCTGCAGCAGCGGGTGCGCGCAGCGTTTGCGTTTCCGGCGCCAGTAAGCAAGGTTCAGGACGATGTCGGCTGCCTGGAGCTGTTCCACGGCCCGACGCTGGCGTTTAAAGATTTTGGCGGCCGCTTTATGGCGCAGATGCTGACCCATATCGCCGGCGATAAGCCGGTCACCATTCTCACCGCAACCTCCGGCGACACCGGGGCGGCGGTGGCGCATGCCTTCTACGGTCTGCCGAACGTTAAGGTCGTGATCCTCTATCCGCGCGGTAAGATCAGCCCGCTGCAGGAGAAGCTGTTCTGTACCCTCGGCGGCAACATTGAAACCGTGGCGATTGATGGCGACTTTGATGCCTGCCAGGCGCTGGTGAAGCAGGCGTTTGACGATGAAGAGCTGAAGGCCACGCTGGGGCTCAACTCGGCTAACTCCATCAACATCAGCCGCCTGCTGGCGCAGATCTGCTACTACTTCGAAGCGGCGGCGCAGCTGCCTCAGGAAGCTCGCAATCAGCTGGTGATTTCCGTGCCAAGCGGCAACTTCGGCGATCTGACCGCTGGTCTGCTGGCCAAGTCGCTGGGTCTGCCGATTAAGCGCTTTATTGCCGCCACCAACGCGAACGACACCGTTCCCCGTTATCTGCAGGGCGGCGAGTGGGCGCCAAAAGCTACCCAGGCGACGCTGTCTAACGCCATGGACGTCAGCCAGCCGAACAACTGGCCGCGCGTCGAGGAGCTGTTCCGCCGTAAAATCTGGCGCCTGAGCGAGCTGGGTTACGCCGCGGTCGATGATGAGACCACCAAAGCGGCGATGCGCGAGCTGAAGGCCATCGGCTACATCTCTGAGCCGCACGCGGCGATTGCCTGGCGCGCGCTGCGCGATCAGCTGCAGCCGGGAGAGTACGGCCTGTTCCTCGGTACCGCGCATCCGGCGAAATTCAAAGAGAGCGTGGAAGAGATCCTGCAGGAAACCCTGCCGCTGCCGAAGGAGCTGGCTGACCGCGCCGACCTGCCGCTGCTGTCCCACAATCTGCCGGCGGATTTCGCCGCGCTGCGTAAGCTGATGATGGGCTAGTATTGTCGTTCATCCACCAGCTAAACCGGGCCTGGTGCCCGGTTTTTTTACGCTCGAAGATGGAGATATTGTGTACGAACGAGCAATAAATGCGGCGCACTCTAGATTCAGATTGCAGAGAATAATCAGAATAGTTTTGTGGCGTTAATATTTTGCTATCGGCCCATAACGGGGACGGATAGAAGAGGTCACTTATGACAACGCTGAAATCTGCTTTGCTGGCACTTTCTATATTGCTGGTCGCTCCTGCGTTGGTTCATGCCGACGAAATCACCCTGCTCCCGGCGGTGAAGCTGCAAATCGGCGATCGCGATGATTATGGGCACTACTGGGATGGCGATCATTGGCGCGATCGTGACTGGTGGGCTCACCATTATGACTGGCGTGACGATCGCTGGCGCCCGCATGATGATTATCGCCACCATGATCGCGACGATGATGACGATCAAGGCCATCATGGCCATGGGCACGAGCGGCATCACCACGACGACTGATCATCTTTGCCCCCGCTGAGAGGCCGGGGGCATCGAGGCCTACTGCTCGTGGCGTTTAAACACCAGCTCACCTTTCTCCGAAGCCTCCGCATCAAAGAAATAGCCTTCGCTATTAAAGGCTTTGAGCTGCTCCGGCTGGGTTAAGCGGTTTTCGATAATGTAGCGACTCATCAGACCGCGCGCCTTTTTCGCATAGAAGCTGATCACTTTGAATTTGCCGTTTTTCTCATCGAGGAAGACCGGCTTGATCAGCTGACCCTGCAATTTTTGCGTTTTCACCGATTTAAAATACTCATCGGAAGCCAGATTGATGACGATATCGTCGCCCTGAGCCTGCAGGGCCTGATTCAGCTTCTCGGTAATGGTCTCGCCCCAGAACTGGTACAGATCTTTGCCGCGCGGGTTTTCCAGACGGATCCCCATCTCCAGGCGGTAGGGCTGCATCAGGTCCAGCGGGCGCAGCACGCCATACAGGCCGGAGAGCATGCGCAGGTGTCGCTGGGCGAAGTCAAAGTCGTCCTCGGTGAGCGTCTCTGCCTGCAGGCCGGTGTAGACATCGCCCTTAAAGGCAAGGATCGCCTGGCGGGCATTTTGCGGCGTAAAGTCAGGATGCCAGTCGTGGAAACGGGTGGCGTTCAGATCCGCCAGCTTGTCGCTAATGCTCATTAGCTTGCCGATTTGCGGCGCGGTCAGCTTACGAGCGATGCCGATAAGCTGTTGAGAGTACTCGAGGAGTTCGGGCTGGGTATAGCGAGTCGTTGCCAGCGGGCTTTGATAATCGAGCGTTTTAGCAGGTGAAATCAGAATCAGCATATCCAGTCCTTGCAGGTAATTTCGACGAATTTTAACAAAAAAAGTGCATGGTGGGATCGATAGCTGCGATTGCCGCGCTATTCGCGCGGCAGTTCATTCCAGGCACCCGGGGCCAGCTGCTGGTGAATATCCGGGTAGCGGGCGGCATCGAAAGTGGGCTGGATACCCAGCCGCCGCTGGCGCAGATAATCGCTGGCGATAATCCGCACCGTCGGGGAAAGCAGCAGGATGGCCGTCAGGTTGGTCATCGCCATCAGCGCCATGATGATATCCGCGCTCTGCCAGACGACAGGCAGGCTTACCAGGGTCCCCAGCAGCACCATCAGGACGGTGAGTATTCGCAGCCCCCAGATGTAGCGAGGCTTATCCAGACGCAGAAAGACCAGATTATTTTCCGCATACACGTAGTTGGCCACAATAGAGCTAAAGGCGAACAGCAGCACGATGAGGGCGATAAAATCGGCTCCCCAGCCGCCGACCAGCACGCTCATCGCGTGTTGCAAGTCCTGAATGCCATTGAGCGTATATTCATTGTCGGGGCGCGGCGCCAGCATGACGATAATCGCGCTGGCAGTACAGATCACGATGGTATCGATAAACACGCCAATCATCTGCACGATCCCCTGCGCTGCCGGGTGCGGCGGCCAGGAGGCGGCGGCCGCGGCGGCGTTAGGCGAAGAACCCATCCCTGCTTCATTGGAGAACATGCCGCGCTGGAAGCCACTGGTCAGTGCCTGGCTGATGGAGTAGCCCACCGCGCCGGCGGCGGCTTCCTGCCAGCCGAAGGCGCAGCGAAAGATGGTGGCAAAAATGGTCGGCAGGGCGGTGACGTGCCACAGGCCGATGAGCAGGCTGGTGGCGATCCACAGCAGCGCCATGATGGGCACCAGCCACTGCATCAGGCGCGCCACGCCGCGCAGGCCACGGAGAATGGCCAGGAAAACGAAAATGGCCAGCACGCCGCCGCTGACTGCCGCTGGCAGATCGAACGCATAGTGCAGGGCATGGGCCACCGAGTTGGCCTGCACGGTGTTAAAGATAAATCCATAGGCCAGCAGCAGGAGGATCGAAAACAGAACGCCCATCCAGCGCATGCCGAGACCGCGCGCCATATACCACGCCGGGCCACCGCGAAACTGTCCCTGGCTGTCGCGCTCTTTGTATAGTTGCGCAAGAGAACACTCAGCGAAGCTGCTGGCCATGCCGAGCAGGGCGGAAACCCACATCCAGAATACGGCCCCAGGCCCGCCGGCGGCGATCGCCAGCGTCACCCCGGCAAGGTTGCCGCTGCCGACCCGGGCGGCAAGACTGGTACAGAGCGCCTGGAAGGACGTTAAACCGCCCGGCTGCGGGTGCAGGCTTTTTTTCAGACTGCGGCCGAATTTGCGCACGTAACGGAACTGAATACCCCGGGTTTGCCAGCTAAACCAGAGCCCCGCCCCCAGTAACAGATAAATCATCACTGAGCCCCAGAGTATTTCATTGATAAATGAGAGAAAATCAGGCATTAAACATCCTCTTGTCCATGCCGGTACGCTTGTGTAAGCGTTACCAATTAAGTGACAATCCTTTCGCTTTCAGCAAATTAAGCGGCACAGTTTATCACACTCTGCGCTCTTCTCTCGTCGGCGGTTGCGCTGACCCGGCAGCGTGTTATCATCTGGGCAGACCGGTTACATCCCCTTAACTGCTGTTTAAGAGAAATATATCATGACGGATAAATTAACTTCTCTGCGTCAGTACACCACTGTCGTCGCTGACACCGGAGATATTGCGGCAATGAAGCTGTATCAGCCTCAGGATGCCACCACCAACCCTTCCCTGATTCTCGGCGCGGCTCAGATCCCTGAGTACCGTAAGCTGATTGATGACGCTGTGGCCTGGGCACGTAGCCAGAGCAGCGATCGCGCGCAGCAGATCCTCGATGCTTCCGACAAGCTGGCGGTGAACATCGGTCTCGAAATACTGAAACTGATCCCGGGCCGTATTTCCACTGAAGTGGATGCACGCCTCTCCTATGATACTGAAGCGTCTATCGCGAAAGCCAAGCGCATCATCAAGCTGTATAACGACGCGGGCATCAGCAACGATCGTATTCTTATCAAGCTGGCTTCCACCTGGCAGGGCATTCGCGCCGCTGAACAGCTGGAAAAAGAAGGCATCAACTGTAACCTGACGCTGCTGTTCTCCTTCGCTCAGGCTCGCGCTTGCGCCGAAGCGGGCGTCTTCCTGATTTCGCCGTTTGTTGGCCGTATCCTCGACTGGTACAAAGCTAACACCGACAAGAAAGAGTACGCGCCGGCAGAAGATCCGGGCGTGGTTTCCGTCAGCGAAATCTACGAATACTACAAGCAGCACGGCTATGAAACCGTAGTGATGGGCGCCAGCTTCCGTAATGTTGGCGAAATCCTGGAACTGGCCGGCTGTGACCGTCTGACCATCGCCCCGGCGCTGCTGAAAGAGCTGTCTGAAAGCGAAGGCGCCGTTGAGCGTAAACTGGTTTATACCGGCGAAGTGAAAGCGCGTCCGGAACGTATTACCGAATCTGAGTTCCTGTGGCAGCATAACCAGGATCCGATGGCGGTAGACAAACTGGCGGAAGGTATCCGTAAGTTTGCGATCGACCAGGAAAAACTGGAAAAAATGATCGGCGAACTGCTGTAATCCCGCAGGTGGCCGACGCCCGTCGGCCACATTACACTGTCTGTCCCGCCTCCGGCAGTGTATCATTTCGTTTAACGCCACAGTTTGAACGGAATAACCATGAATACCTTACGAATCGGCTTAGTTTCCATCTCCGATCGCGCCTCCAGCGGCGTCTATCAGGATAAAGGCATCCCGGCACTGGAAGAGTGGCTGGCGCGTGCCCTCACCACCCCTTTCGAACTGCAAACCCGCCTGATTCCGGATGAGCAGGTGATCATTGAGCAAACGCTGTGCGAACTGGTTGACGAGATGGGGTGCCATCTGGTGCTGACCACCGGCGGAACCGGCCCTGCGCGTCGCGATGTGACGCCTGACGCAACGCTGGCGATTGCCGATCGCGAGATGCCGGGCTTCGGCGAGCAAATGCGCCAGGTTAGCCTACACTTTGTGCCGACGGCTATCCTTTCCCGGCAGGTCGGGGTGATCCGCAAGCAGGCGTTGATCCTCAACCTTCCCGGACAACCGAAAGCGATTCAGGAGACCCTGGAAGGGGTAAAAGATGCTGACGGCAAGGTACTGGTGCACGGTATTTTTGCAAGTGTACCTTATTGTGTACAGTTGCTGGAGGGGCCTTATGTGGAAACCGATGGCCGTGTGGTAGAAGCATTTCGTCCTAAGAGCGCCAGGCGCGAAACTTTATCCTGAATTTAATGCATTTGTGACATAACCTGCATCGCTGATGGTGTGCCGTTTTATTTACGATATAGTGCTGTTTACTTTACACGCTATAAATCACGCTGCACACCTCAGGATGAAATCGCGTTATGTCATATGCAAACCGACCGCTAAACCGCCAGGATTATAAAACGCTGACGCTGGCCGCCCTGGGCGGCGCGCTGGAGTTTTATGACTTTATCATTTTCGTTTTCTTTGCCGCCGTCGTCGGTGAGCTCTTCTTTCCCGCAGATATTCCCGAATGGCTCCGTCAGGTACAAACCTTTGGCATTTTCGCCGCCGGTTATCTGGCGCGCCCGCTGGGGGGGATCATCATGGCCCACTTTGGCGATCTGGTGGGACGCAAGAAAATGTTCACCCTCAGCATCCTGCTGATGGCGCTGCCGACCCTGGCGATTGGCCTGCTGCCAACCTATAGCTCGGTGGGCATCGTCGCGCCGTTGCTGTTACTGCTGATGCGTATTCTGCAGGGGGCGGCGATCGGCGGGGAAGTTCCTGGCGCCTGGGTGTTTGTCGCCGAGCATGTCCCGGAAAAACGCATTGGTATCGCCTGCGGTACGCTGACGGCCGGCCTGACGGTTGGCATTCTGTTGGGGTCGGTGGTGGCGACGCTTATCAACACCAGCCTGACGCCGCAGGGGATCCACGACGGCGGCTGGCGGATCCCCTTCCTGCTGGGCGGTGTATTTGGTCTGATTGCGATGTATCTGCGTCGCTGGCTGCAGGAGACGCCGATTTTTCTTGAGATGCAGCAGCGTAAAGCGCTGGCGCAGGAGCTGCCGGTAAAAGCAGTAGCGCTGAAGCACCAGAAGGCGGTGGTGATCTCTATGCTGCTGACCTGGCTGCTGTCGGCAGGCGTGGTGGTGGTGATCCTGATGTCGCCGGTCTGGCTGCAGAAACACTATGGCTTCGCGCCGGCGATTACCCTGCAGGCCAATAGCATCGCCACGATTATGTTGTGCATCGGCTGTCTGCTCGCCGGGCTGGCGGCGGATCGCTTTGGCGCCAGCCGGACTTTCATCGTCGGCAGCCTGCTGCTGGCGGTTGCCAGCTGGGCATTTTACCACCTGTCCGGCGCCAGCCCGCAGCGGCTGTTTCTGCTCTACGGCACGGTGGGGCTCTGCGTCGGGGTGGTAGGGGCGGTGCCTTATGTCATGGTGCGGGCCTTCCCGGCTGAAGTGCGCTTCACCGGCATCTCATTTTCCTACAACCTGTCGTACGCGATCTTTGGCGGCCTGACGCCGATTGCGGTCACCATGCTGATGGGCGTGTCGCCGATGGCGCCAGCCTGGTATGTGCTGGCCCTCTCGCTGATGGGGCTAGGATTAGGTATCTGGCTGCGTCAGGGGATGACGGCGTCGGCGGGATTGCCGGAAGGGGAACTGCAGCGTTGAGTCTGGTTTACCGATGATGACCTGCCGCCGCCCTGTGACAGGACGGCGGCGGACGATTAACGTGGTTCGCCGATCGGCAGCACGGTGCGGCCGAACTGCTCGTTCAGCACTTCACCCATCGCCAGGTAAATAGCGCTGGCGCCACAAACCAGGCCGACCCAGCCAGCGACTTTCACAATGCCTTCGTTATCCACCAGATGACCAATCGCCAGCAGCGCGAACAACACGGTCAGGCTCAGGAAGACAAACTGCAGCATGCGGGCTGCTTTCAGGGTGCCAAAGAACATAAACAGGGTAAAGACGCCCCACAGGCCGAGGTACATGCCGAGGAAGTGCGCGTTAGGCGCTTCCGCCAGACCCATTTTCGGCATCAGGAGGATAGCCACCAGCGTCAGCCAGAAGCTGCCGTAGGAGGTAAAAGCGGTTAAGCCAAAGGTGTTGCCTTTCTTGTATTCAAGCAGGCCGGCAAAAATTTGCGCAATGCCGCCGTAAAAAATGCCCATCGCCAGGATAGCTACATCGAATGCGAACAGGCCGCTATTCGCCAGGTTAAGCAGAATAGTGGTCATGCCGAAGCCCATAAGGCCCAGCGGTGCCGGATTAGCCAACTTAGTGTTGCCCATAATTCCTCAAAATTATCATTAAAAGGGAAGCATTACCCCGCGACTTGGCGGCGGGGCGCGGCATAATAATGAGGCGCTGAAGGGCTGTCTATGATCTGGCGGGGTATTTTTCACCAATTTCTGTTGCGCCCGACGGCGGCTGGATCATTTGCCGTAAACAGGCAATATGCAGGACCGCAGGGATGGTGACCCGGTAAGCGCTGCCGCTCACCGCTTTGACGCTGTTCAGCGCGGCGCCGAGCGGCCCGCCCAGCCCGGCGCCGCGCACCAGACCATGACCAAGAACGCTTACGGCGGCATGGGTGCGCAGAATGGCGGTTAAGCGCTCGTCCAGCAACAGGGCGACCCCTTCGCTTAGCTTGCGGTGCCTCAGCAGATGGGGCAACAGATTTTCCAGCTCATGGCTCCGGCAATCCACCGCGGCAAGAAATTGTGCCTTTTGCTCCGCATCCAGCTTATTCCAGCTGTGCTGCAGGAAATGTTCCAGTAACTGCTGTTCGATCTGCGGCGTCGTCATCTGTTTGTCGACCTTCGCCTTCAGCCGTTTACACACATCCAGCAGGATCGCGCGATAAAATTTGCCGTGGCGGCGTAGGGTGTTGGCGATGCTGTCGCCGCCAAAATGCTGTAGCTCTCCGGCAATCAGCTGCCAGTTGCGGCGATAGCGTTCAGGGTGGCCCTCCATTGCTAAAAAGGTCTCGTTGCGCAGCAGCGTGCTGGAGAGGCGGGGTTTGCCGTTATCGCCGTGGGTCAGAATACGGGTAAAAGCTTCCAGATGCGCCTCGCTGCACTCAGGAAGAAAGGCCAGATCGTCATCTGCCAGATAGTTAATATGCATAAATCATCCCTCCTCAGGATAACGAGGTTAGTCGTCGCCGATAATTTTTAATGAGGCCATATCTGAGGAGTGGACCGTGTGGCCGGAGAAGGCGATTTTCTTCACACAGCGTTTGCTGTCGTTATCGCTATTGATGTTGATCCAGCCGGAGGTGCTGCCCTCTTTTATCCCGGCGGGGACGTTCAGCGTATGGCTGGCGCCGCGGCTGGCCTTAAAGTAGACCGTCGCCCCGGAGAGCTGTACATCGCCGCGCTCGGCGCTGAGCTGAATGCGTTTGACGACCCGACAGACCGGGAGTTTCAGCGTCAGGTCGTTGGTTTCATTGCGCGGCATGGCTACCACACCGAGGATTTTATGGTCGTTGGCGGCCGCCGAGGTGATAAACGATAAGCCGAGGATAAGCCCCGCGGAAATCCGGAATAGTGGTTTCATCAATCTGTCCCCTGAATAAGTAAAGTGCGACGGCGAGGGATATTATCACCAGGGGCGTGGGGCCATTAGCGCGCAAGTATTGCGGGTTATGTCAATGATATTATGAATATATTTTGTTTTCACATTCATCATTTATATATGCATTTCGCTGCCTCTTTTGGCGCCTGACAATGTCGCTCGGGACGCTTTTCACGACTCAGGTCGGGGCCCGGTGCAAAAAATTTTTAGGCTTGCCCCTTGATGCCGGGGTGGGCGACCCCATCTTGTAGTCAACCGCAGTGAAGAACCTGAAAAAAAATGATGTCTGGGCAGTTGAAACCGCACGTTTCGCCCTTATTACAGGTTCACAACCACATGTTGATCGAATTTTTAGTGGAGACGTTTAGATGGGTAAAATTATTGGTATCGACCTGGGTACTACCAACTCTTGTGTAGCGATTATGGATGGCACTACTGCACGCGTGCTGGAGAACGCCGAAGGCGATCGCACCACGCCTTCTATCATTGCCTATACCCAGGATGGTGAAACTCTGGTTGGTCAGCCGGCTAAACGTCAGGCAGTGACAAACCCGCAAAACACCCTGTTTGCGATTAAACGCCTGATTGGCCGCCGCTTCCAGGACGAAGAAGTTCAGCGTGACGTTTCTATCATGCCATACAAAATTGTTGCCGCAGACAATGGCGACGCATGGCTGGATGTGAAAGGCACCAAAACTGCACCGCCGCAGATCTCTGCTGAAGTGCTGAAAAAAATGAAGAAAACGGCTGAAGATTACCTGGGTGAACCGGTAACTGAAGCGGTTATCACCGTACCGGCTTACTTCAACGATGCGCAGCGTCAGGCAACCAAAGATGCCGGCCGTATCGCCGGTCTGGAAGTCAAACGTATCATCAACGAACCAACCGCGGCCGCGCTGGCTTACGGTCTGGATAAAGAAGTCGGTAACCGCACTATCGCGGTATACGACCTCGGTGGTGGTACTTTCGATATCTCTATTATCGAAATCGACGAAGTTGACGGCGAGAAAACCTTTGAAGTACTGGCGACCAACGGTGACACCCACCTGGGCGGTGAAGACTTCGATACGCGTCTAATCAACTACCTCGTTGATGAGTTCAAGAAAGATCAGGGCATTGACCTGCGTAACGACCCGCTGGCCATGCAGCGCCTGAAAGAAGCCGCTGAGAAAGCGAAGATTGAACTGTCTTCTGCTCAGCAGACCGACGTTAACCTGCCGTATATCACTGCAGATGCGACCGGTCCGAAACACATGAATATCAAAGTGACTCGCGCGAAACTGGAAAGCCTGGTAGAAGACCTGGTTAACCGTTCCATCGAGCCGCTGAAAGTGGCCCTGCAGGATGCCGGTCTGTCCGTTTCCGATATCAACGACGTGATCCTCGTTGGTGGTCAGACTCGTATGCCGATGGTGCAGAAAAAAGTCGCTGAGTTCTTCGGTAAAGAGCCGCGTAAAGACGTTAACCCGGATGAAGCTGTGGCGATCGGCGCAGCGGTTCAGGGTGGTGTACTGACGGGTGATGTGAAAGACGTTCTGCTGCTGGACGTAACCCCGCTGTCGCTGGGTATCGAAACCATGGGCGGCGTGATGACAGCGCTTATCAACAAAAACACCACTATCCCGACCAAGCACAGCCAGGTGTTCTCTACTGCAGAAGACAACCAGTCTGCGGTAACCATCCATGTGCTGCAGGGTGAGCGTAAACGCGCGTCTGATAACAAATCACTGGGTCAGTTCAACCTGGATGGTATTAACCCGGCGCCGCGCGGTATGCCGCAGATCGAAGTCACCTTCGACATCGATGCTGACGGTATCCTGCACGTTTCCGCGAAAGACAAAAACAGCGGTAAAGAGCAGAAGATCACCATCAAGGCGTCTTCCGGTCTGAATGAAGAAGAAATTCAGAAAATGGTTCGCGAAGCAGAAGCTAACGCCGAATCTGACCGTAAGTTCGAAGAGCTGGTACAGACCCGTAACCAGGGTGACCATCTGCTGCACAGCACTCGTAAGCAGGTTGAAGAAGCAGGCGATAAACTGCCGGCTGATGACAAAACCGCTATTGAATCTGCGCTGACCGCGCTGGAAACTTCCCTGAAAGGCGAAGACAAAGCGGACATCGAAGCGAAAATGCAGGCGCTGGCGCAGGCTTCTCAGAAGCTGATGGAAATTGCTCAGCAGCAGCACGCTCAGCAGCAGGCGGGTTCCGCTGACGCTCAGGCGAGCAACGCGAAAGACGACGATGTTGTCGACGCTGAGTTCGAAGAAGTGAAAGATAAAAAATAATCGCCCTTTGAACGGGTAAAACACTGGCACGGGCGAAGAGGTTTCCTCTCCGCCCGTGCACGCATGTTAAGGGGCTGAAAAACACCGATGGCAAAGCAAGATTACTACGAGATTTTAGGCGTCTCCAAAACAGCGGAAGAGCGTGAAATCAAAAAGGCTTACAAGCGCCTGGCCATGAAGTATCACCCGGACCGCAACCAGGGTGATAAAGAGGCCGAAGCCAAATTTAAAGAAATCAAAGAAGCGTATGAAATCCTGACTGATGCCCAGAAGCGTGCGGCCTACGATCAGTACGGCCACGCGGCCTTCGAACAGGGCGGCATGGGCGGCGGCGGCGGTTTTGGCGGCGGTGCGGATTTCAGCGATATCTTTGGCGATGTTTTCGGCGATATCTTTGGCGGCGGACGTGGTCGTCAGCGCGCGGCGCGCGGCGCCGATCTCCGTTACAACATGGAGCTGACGCTGGAAGAAGCGGTGCGTGGCGTCACCAAAGAGATCCGTATTCCGACGCTGGAAGAGTGCGACGTCTGTCACGGCAGCGGCGCCAAGGCCGGCAGCAAGCCGCAGACCTGTCCGACCTGTCATGGCGCAGGCCAGGTGCAGATGCGTCAGGGCTTCTTTGCGGTACAGCAGACCTGTCCGCACTGTCAGGGACGCGGTACGCTGATTAAAGATCCATGCAACAAATGTCATGGTCATGGGCGTGTAGAGAAAACGAAAACCTTGTCGGTTAAAATTCCGGCAGGTGTGGACACCGGCGATCGGATCCGTCTGGCGGGCGAAGGCGAAGCTGGCGAGCATGGCGCACCGGCAGGCGATCTGTACGTACAGGTCCAGGTGAAGCAGCACGCTATCTTTGAGCGTGAAGGTAATAACCTGTACTGCGAAGTCCCGATCAACTTCACGATGGCGGCGCTGGGTGGTGAGATTGAAGTGCCGACGCTCGACGGTCGCGTCAGTCTGAAAGTGCCGGGTGAAACCCAGACCGGCAAGCTGTTCCGCATGCGCGGCAAAGGTGTGAAATCCGTTCGCGGCGGCGCCCAGGGCGATCTGCTGTGCCGCGTGGTGGTGGAGACGCCGGTAGGGCTGAATGAGAAGCAGAAGCAGCTGCTGAAAGAGCTGCAGGAGAGCTTCGGCGGCCCGACCGGGGAAAACAACAGCCCGCGTTCGAAAAGCTTCTTCGACGGTGTGAAGAAGTTCTTCGACGACCTGACCCGCTAATTCCGCTTTTCCTGATATCCGGCCCGGGCCTTGCTGCCCGGGCTTTTTTTGCCTTACGCCTCCTCTTTTATTCGTAAAAAACGAACTTTAAAGCAATTTAAATCTGATTTTTTCGAGTTATCAGTGTGTGTATTATGCTTTTATCGAGTTATTCACCAACAGGATGAAAGTAAAAGTGAAACATCTGCAACGATTCTTTAGTAGCGATGCTTCCGGCGGCATTGTCTTAATCATTGCCGCCGCGCTGGCGATGGTGATGGCCAATACCAGCGTGACCAGCGGTCTGTATCACTCCTTCCTGGAGACGCCAGTTCAGCTGCGAGTCGGGGCGCTGGAGATCAATAAAAACATGCTGTTATGGATCAATGATGCCCTGATGGCGGTGTTTTTTTTACTGATTGGCCTGGAGGTCAAACGTGAGCTGATTCAGGGGTCGCTGGCGAGCCGTCGTCAGGCGGTGTTTCCAGTGATTGCCGCGCTCGGCGGGATGATTGTGCCGGCGCTGGTCTATCTGGCTTTTAACGCCCAGGATCCTGTCGCCAGAGAGGGGTGGGCGATCCCCGCGGCGACGGATATTGCCTTTGCGCTCGGTGTGCTGGCGCTGTTAGGTAGCCGGGTACCGACGGCGCTGAAGATTTTCCTGATGGCGCTGGCGATTATTGATGACCTCGGGGCTATCGTGATTATCGCGCTGTTTTATACCCACGACCTGTCCATGCTTTCGCTGGGCGTGGCGGCGGCGGCAATTGCGGTGCTGGTGGCCCTGAACCTCAGCGGCGTGCGGCGTACCGGGATCTATATTCTGGTTGGCGCGGTGCTGTGGACGGCGGTGCTGAAGTCTGGCGTTCATGCGACCCTTGCCGGGGTGATCGTCGGCTTTATGATCCCGCTCGAGGAAAAGCATGGCAAGTCACCGGCCAAAGCGCTTGAGCATGTCCTGCACCCGTGGGTCGCGTTTATGATCCTGCCGCTGTTCGCCTTCGCCAACGCTGGCGTTTCTCTGCAGGGAGTCACCCTGGCCGGACTGACGTCGCTTCTGCCGCTGGGCATTATGGCCGGGCTGTTTATCGGCAAGCCGCTGGGGATCAGCCTGTTCTGCTGGCTGGCGCTGAAGCTGAAGTGGGCCTCGCTGCCGGAGGGGACCACCTGCAAGCAGATCATGGCGGTGGGTATTCTGTGTGGGATTGGCTTTACGATGTCGATTTTCATCGCCACTCTGGCCTTCGGCAGCGTCGACCCCGCGTTGATCAACTGGGCCAAGCTTGGCATCCTGATTGGCTCAGTGCTATCAGCAGTCATCGGATATCTCATACTGCGTCAGCGCGTGACGGAGACTCGCCTCGCGGTATAACCTTTCTGCAGGAGAGCCTGCGTGGCTCTCCTGGACATTATCAGGGAGAGAAGCATGTCACATATCAACTACAACCATCTGTACTACTTCTGGCACGTGTATAAAGAAGGGTCCGTCGTTGGCGCGGCGGAGGCGCTGTTTCTGACGCCGCAGACGATTACCGGGCAGATCAAAGCCCTGGAAGAGCGCCTGCAGGGTAAGTTGTTTAAGCGAAAAGGAAGGGGACTGGAGCCGAGTGAGCTGGGCGAGCTGGTCTTCCGCTATGCCGACCGCATGTTTACCCTCAGCCAGGAGATGCTCGACATCGTCAACTACCGCAAAGAGTCGAATCTGCTGTTTGATGTCGGCGTCGCTGATGCGTTATCCAAGCGGCTGGTCAGCGGCGTGCTGGATGCCGCCGTCGTTGAGAGTGAGCAGATCCATCTGCGCTGTTTTGAATCCACCCATGAGCTGCTGCTGGAGCAACTGAGCCAGCATAAGCTCGATATGATTATCTCTGACTGTCCGATCGACTCGACACAGCAGGAAGGGCTATTTTCGGTGAAGATTGGCGAGTGCAGCGTCAGCTTCTGGTGCATGAATCCGGCGCCGACGAAGCCGTTTCCGGCCTGTCTGGAAGAGCGGCGGCTGCTGATCCCCGGTCGGCGTTCGATGCTGGGGCGTAAACTGCTGAACTGGATTAACGTGCAGGGCCTGAAGGTGGAGATCCTCGGCGAATTTGACGATGCGGCGCTCATGAAAGCCTTCGGCGCCGCGCATAATGCGATATTTGTCGCGCCGACGCTCTATGCGCATGATTTCTACTATGACGAATCGATTGTCGAAATTGGCCGCATGGATAGCGTGATGGAGGAGTATCACGCTATTTTTGCCGAGCGAATGATTCAGCATCCCGCGGTTCAGCGCATCTGTAATCGCGATTACTCGTCACTGTTTACCGAACCCCGATAGCCTGCCGGCGTGGGCTGGCGTTGCGCTGGCCGCGCCAGCGCGCGTTAGCGGGGGAAGATGGCGGGCATAAAAAAACCCGCTTTCGCGGGTTTCTTTAACAAAGTTCAGCAAGCAGGCAATTAAGCCAGTTTGTTGATCTGTGCAGTCAGGTTTGCTTTATGACGCGCAGCTTTGTTTTTGTGGATCAGACCTTTAGCAGCCTGACGGTCCACGATTGGTTGCATTTCGTTAAATGCTTTCTGTGCAGCAGCTTTGTCGCCAGCTTCGATAGCTGCGTATACTTTCTTGATGAAAGTACGCATCATAGAGCGACGGCTTGCGTTGTGCTTGCGAGCCTTTTCAGACTGAACGGCGCGCTTCTTAGCTGATTTGATATTAGCCAAGGTCCAACTCCCAAATGTGTTCTATATGGACAATTCAAAGGCCGAGGAATATGCCCGTTTAGCCTTCTTTTGTCAATGGATTTGTGCAAATAAGCGCCGTTTAACACCACAGCGCTTCATTACGTAGTGATGGCGCAAGATTCTACCAGCTTGTTGCAGGCGAATACAGCTTTTCCACCATAAAAATCGCCTGGCGCGGCCAGTTTTCCCGCTTTCTCGCGCTGAGTGAATGAATTCCTGAGAACTTTCGTTGCCGAGGTGCAATCGCTGGTTAACGTTGACAGTTGTACAAGGTATACTCGGACGATTTTCACTGTTTTGAGCCAGACATGAAGCTGATACGCGGCATACATAATCTCAGTCAGGCCCCGCACGGGTGCGTGCTGACCATTGGTAATTTTGACGGCGTGCATCGTGGGCATCAGGCACTGCTGCAGCGGTTGCGCGAAGAGGGCCGCCAGCGCGGTTTACCGGTGGTGGTGATGATTTTCGAACCCCAGCCGCTGGAGCTCTTTGCCGCCGATAAAGCCCCGGCGCGGTTGACCCGCCTGCGTGAAAAGCTGGGCTATCTGGCTGAAAGCGGGGTCGACTATGTATTGTGCGTTCGCTTTGACCGCCGGTTCGCCGCGCTAACCGCGCAGGATTTTATCAGCGAACTGCTGGTGCGCCGCCTGGGTGTGCAGTTCCTTGCCGTCGGTGATGATTTCCGCTTTGGCGCTGGTCGCCAGGGGGATTTCTTGTTATTGCAAAAGGCCGGAGCGGAATACGGCTTCGACGTGACCAGCACCCAGACTTTCTGCGAAGGTGGGGTGCGTATCAGCAGTACGGCGGTGCGTCAGGCGCTGGCGGATGACGATCTCCTGCTGGCGGAGACGCTGCTGGGCCATCCGTTTAGCATCTCCGGACGCGTCGTTCATGGTGATGAACTGGGCCGTACCATAGGTTTTCCGACGGCGAACTTACCGCTGCGTCGTCAGGTTTCCCCGGTTAAAGGGGTCTATGCGGTAGAAGTGACAGGGCTGGGCGACAAACCCATAGCGGGCGTCGCCAATATTGGCACCCGTCCAACGGTCGCGGGCGTGCGTCAGCAGCTTGAAGTACATCTGTTGGACGTTGTAATGGACCTCTACGGTCGCCATATCAATGTAGTACTGCGTAAAAAGATACGTAACGAGCAGCGGTTTGCGTCGCTGGACGAGCTGAAGGCGCAAATCGCACGTGATGAGTTAACGGCCCGCGAATTATTTGGGCTGACCAGCCAGGCCTGAGCCGCTGGTGTTTATCAAACCGAAATACGGAACCGAGAATCTGATGAGTGACTATAAATCGACCCTGAATTTGCCGGAAACAGGGTTCCCTATGCGTGGCGACCTCGCCAAACGCGAACCGGGAATGCTGGCGCGTTGGACCGATGATGACCTGTACGGCATCATTCGTGCAGCCAAAAAAGGCAAAAAAACCTTCATTCTGCATGATGGCCCTCCTTATGCGAATGGCAGCATTCATATTGGTCACTCGGTTAACAAGATTCTGAAAGACATTATCGTTAAGTCCAAAGGACTGACGGGCTTTGACTCGCCGTACGTTCCGGGTTGGGACTGCCACGGTTTGCCGATCGAACTGAAAGTCGAGCAACAATACGGCAAGCCGGGTGAGAAATTCACCGCCGCAGAATTCCGCGCCAAGTGCCGCGAATATGCCGCGGAGCAGATCGACGGTCAGCGTAAAGACTTTATCCGCCTGGGCGTGCTGGGCGACTGGTCGCGTCCGTACCTGACCATGGACTTCAAAACCGAAGCCAACATCATCCGTGCGCTGGGTAAAATCATCGGCAACGGTCATCTGCATAAAGGCGCTAAGCCGGTGCACTGGTGCGTTGACTGCCGTTCCGCGCTGGCGGAAGCGGAAGTGGAGTATTACGACAAAACCTCTCCGTCTATCGATGTGGCGTTCCACGCGGTAGACAAAGCCGCGGTACTGGCGAAATTCGGCGTAGCCGACGTCAACGGCCCGGTTTCCCTGGTTATCTGGACCACCACGCCGTGGACCCTGCCGGCTAACCGTGCCATCTCTCTGTCGCCGGAATTCGACTACGCGCTGGTGCAGGTTGACGGTCAGGCGCTGATCCTGGCGAAAGACCTGGTTGAGAGCGTAATGAAGCGCGTTGGCGCGACGGACTACACTATTCTGGCGGCGGTACAAGGTTCTGAGCTTGAACTGATGCGCTTTAAGCATCCGTTCCTCGATTTCGACGTGCCGGCGATCCTTGGCGACCACGTGACGCTGGACGCGGGTACCGGTGCGGTGCATACCGCCGGCGGCCACGGTCCGGACGACTACACCATCAGCCAGAAATACGGTCTGGAAATCGCCAACCCGGTTGGCCCGGACGGTGCTTACCTGCCAGGTACTTACCCGTCTCTGGATGGTATCAACGTCTTCAAAGCCAACGACATCATCGTTGAGATGCTGCGTGACAGCGGCGCGCTGCTGCACGTGGAAAAAATGCAGCACAGCTATCCGTGCTGCTGGCGCCACAAATCGCCGATCATCTTCCGCGCCACCCCGCAGTGGTTCGTCAGCATGGATCAGAAAGGCCTGCGCGCGCAGTCGCTGAAAGAGATCAAAGGCGTGCAGTGGATCCCGGACTGGGGCCAGGCGCGTATCGAATCGATGGTGGCCAACCGCCCTGACTGGTGTATCTCCCGTCAGCGTACCTGGGGCGTGCCGATGTCGCTGTTCGTGCACAAAGAAACCCACGAACTGCACCCGCGTACCCTCGAACTGATGGAAGAAGTGGCGAAACGCGTTGAAGTTGACGGCATCCAGGCGTGGTGGGATCTCGATTCCCGCGACATCCTTGGCGATGACGCCGACAGCTACGAGAAAGTGCCGGATACCCTCGACGTGTGGTTTGACTCCGGGTCGACCCACTCTTCCGTGGTTGATGTGCGTCCGGAATTCGCCGGTCACGCCGCGGACATGTATCTGGAAGGCTCTGACCAGCATCGCGGCTGGTTCATGTCTTCACTGATGATCTCCACGGCGATGAAAGGCAAAGCGCCATATCGCCAGGTACTGACCCACGGCTTCACCGTCGATGGCCAGGGCCGCAAAATGTCCAAGTCTATCGGTAACACCGTTAGCCCGCAGGACGTGATGAACAAGCTGGGCGCCGATATCCTGCGTCTGTGGGTGGCTTCCACCGACTACACCGGCGAAATGGCGGTCTCCGATGAGATCCTCAAACGCGCCGCGGACAGCTATCGTCGTATCCGTAACACCGCCCGCTTCCTGCTGGCGAACCTGAACGGTTTCGATCCAGCGAAAGACATGGTTAAACCGGAAGAGATGGTGGTGCTGGACCGCTGGGCAGTCGGCTGCGCGCAGGCGGCACAGGAAGATATCCTGAAAGCCTACGAATCCTACGACTTCCATGAAGTGGTACAGCGCCTGATGCGCTTCTGCTCCATCGAAATGGGCTCGTTCTACCTCGACATCATCAAAGACCGCCAGTACACCGCGAAAGCGGACAGCGTGGCGCGTCGCAGCTGCCAGACCGCGCTGTTCCACATCGTGGAAGCGCTGGTGCGCTGGATGGCGCCGATCATGTCCTTCACCGCGGACGAAATCTGGGGCTACCTGCCGGGCGATCGTGAGAAATATGTCTTCACCGGCGAGTGGTATGAAGGTCTGTTCGGCCTGGCCGACGATGAAGCGATGAACGACGGTTTCTGGGATGAATTGCTCAAGGTGCGCGGCGAAGTCAACAAGGTGATCGAGCAAGCGCGTGCGGATAAGAAAGTCGGTGGCTCTCTGGAAGCAGCGGTCACGCTGTATGCCGATGCCGACCTGGCGGCCAAGCTCAACGCGCTGGGCGATGAATTACGATTTGTCCTGTTGACCTCCGGCGCCAACGTTGCCGATTATGCGCAGGCGCCGGCTGATGCCTGGCAGAGCGATCTGCTGAAAGGGCTGAAAGTGGTCCTGAGTAAAGCCGAGGGCGAGAAGTGCCCACGCTGCTGGCATTACACCAGTGACGTCGGCAAGGTAGCGGAACACGCAGAAATCTGCGGTCGCTGTGTGAGCAACGTCGCCGGTAACGGCGAGCAACGTAAATTCGCCTGATGAGTAAATCGATCTGTTCAACGGGGCTACGCTGGCTGTGGGTCGTCGTAGCCGTGCTGATTATCGATCTGGGTAGCAAATTCCTGATCCTCCAGAACTTCGCTCTGGGGGAGACGGTTCCGCTGTTCCCGTCGCTTAATCTGCATTATGCCCGCAACTATGGCGCGGCGTTTAGTTTCCTCGCCGACAGCGGCGGCTGGCAGCGCTGGTTCTTTTCCGGGATCGCGATCGGCATTTGTGTGGTGCTGACGGTACTGATGTACCGTTCGAAGGCGACGCAAAAGCTGAACAATATTGCCTACGCCCTGATTATCGGCGGTGCGCTGGGTAACTTGTTCGATCGCCTGTGGCACGGCTTCGTGGTCGATATGATCGACTTCTACGTCGGCGACTGGCATTTCGCCACCTTCAACCTCGCCGATAGTGCGATCTGCATCGGCGCAGCGCTGATTGTGCTGGAAGGTTTCTTGCCGAAACCGACCGCGAAAGAGCAGGCGTAAATGTCAATGCCGGGTGGCGCTACGCTTACCCGGCCTACAGAATTTGTGGCCGCCCGTCGGTCCGGTTAGCATAGCGCCACCGGGCAACCGGTGACCTAAAACAAGCGAGCAATTTGCATGTCTAAATCCGTACAGAGCAACAGCGCGGTACTGGTGCACTTCACACTGAAACTGGACGACGGCTCCACCGCCGAGTCCACCCGCAGCAACGGCAAACCGGCGCTGTTTCGCCTCGGCGACACCTCTCTGTCTGAAGGGCTGGAGCAACAGCTTCTCGGTCTGAAAGAGGGGGAGAAAAAGGCCTTTTCGCTGGAGCCTGACGCCGCCTTTGGCGTACCCAGCCCTGACCTGATTCAGTATTTCTCTCGCCGTGAATTTATCGACGCTGGCGAACCAGAGATCGGCGCGATTATGCTCTTTACCGCAATGGATGGCAGCGAAATGCCTGGCGTGATCCGCGAAGTGAACGGCGATTCCATCACCGTCGACTTCAACCATCCGCTGGCCGGGCGCACCGTTCATTTTGATATTGAAGTGCTGGAGATCGATCCGGCGCTGGAGGAGTAACATGCAGATCCTGTTGGCTAACCCGCGCGGTTTTTGCGCTGGTGTTGACCGCGCTATCAGCATTGTAGAAAACGCGCTGACGCTGTATGGCGCACCGATCTATGTTCGTCATGAAGTGGTGCACAACCGCTATGTGGTGGATAGCCTGCGCAAGCGCGGCGCCATTTTTATCGAACAGATCAGCGAAGTGCCGGACGGCGCGATCCTGATTTTCTCCGCTCACGGCGTATCGCAGGCGGTACGGAATGAAGCGAAGAGCCGCGACCTGACGGTGTTCGACGCCACCTGTCCGCTGGTGACCAAAGTCCATATGGAAGTCGCCCGCGCCAGCCGCCGTGGCGAAGAGTCGATTCTGATCGGCCATGCCGGCCACCCGGAAGTCGAAGGCACTATGGGGCAGTACAATAACCCGCAAGGGGGCATGTACCTGGTCGAGTCGCCGGAAGACGTTCTCAAGCTGGAAGTCAAAAACGACGCCCGGCTGTCGTTTATGACCCAGACCACGCTCTCCGTCGACGATACGTCTGACGTTATTGACGCCCTGCGCGCGCGTTTCCCGAAAATCGTCGGCCCGCGCAAAGACGACATTTGCTATGCCACCACTAACCGTCAGGAAGCCGTGCGCGCGCTGGCGGAGCAGGCTGACGTGGTGCTGGTGGTCGGGTCGAAAAACTCCTCCAACTCTAACCGCCTCGCCGAGCTGGCGCAGCGGATGGGCAAAGCGGCTTACCTGATTGACGACGCCTCCGATATCCAGGAAGCGTGGGTCAAGGATGCGGCCTGTGTCGGCGTGACGGCGGGCGCATCGGCGCCGGATATTCTGGTGCAGAACGTCATTACCCGCCTGCAGGAGCTGGGCGGCGGCGAAGCCGTGCCACTGGAAGGCCGGGAAGAGAATATCGTCTTTGAAGTGCCGAAAGAGCTGCGTGTGGATGTCCGTGAAGTAGAGTAAGTTCTTTCCTCCAGCAGTATGAGAAGATGCCAGACTTAACGTCTGGCATTTTTTTTAGGGAGAAACCATGCGCTTACCGATCATTCTTGATACTGACCCGGGCATCGACGATGCTGCCGCCATTGCCGCGGCGCTGTTCGCGCCCGAGCTGGATCTGCAACTGATGACCACCGTGGCGGGCAACGTTTCGGTGGAGAAGACGACCCGTAACGCGCTGCAGCTGCTGCACTTCTGGAATGCCGATGTGCCGCTGGCGCAGGGGGCGTCGATGCCGCTGGTGCGTCCGTTGCGCGACGCCGCCTCGGTGCATGGCGAATCCGGCATGGAGGGGTATGACTTTGTTGAGCATCAACGTCAGCCGCTGGCGAAGGCGGCCTTCCAGGCGATCCGCGATGCATTGATGCACGCTGCCGAGCCGATTACTCTGGTGGCGATTGGCCCGCTGACCAATATAGCGCTGCTGCTGACCCAGTACCCGGAATGCGTGTTCAACATTCGCCGGCTGGTGATCATGGGCGGCTCGGCGGGCCGCGGCAACTTCACGCCGAATGCGGAATTCAATATTGCTATCGACCCGGAAGCCGCCGCGAAAGTCTTCCACAGCGGGCTGGAGATTGTGATGTGCGGGCTGGACGTCACCAACCGGGCGCTGCTGGCGGCAGATTACCTGGCGACCCTACCGACGCTGAACCAGACCGGTAAAATGCTTCATGCTCTGTTTAGCCACTATCGCAGCGGCAGCATGAGCAGTGGTTTGCGAATGCACGATCTCTGCGCTATTGCGTGGCTGGTCCGCCCGGAACTGTTCACTCTCCAGCCGTGCTTTGTGGCGGTGGAGACGCAGGGGGCCTGGACCGCTGGCACCACGGTGGTGGATATCGAAGGGCGACTGGGTCAGCCGGCGAACGCTCAGGTGGCGCTGGATATCGACGTCGAAGGGTTTCAGCGCTGGGCGGCGGAGGTGATTGCCCTGGCGCCGTGATAAATCACTCGATTTTCAAGGAAAGAAGCAATGACCTATGGACAGGCGTATTTGAGCGGCTGGAAAGAGACCTTTAATTTTAGCGGCCGCGCCAGCCGGCAGCAGTTCTGGACGTTTTTTCTCATCAATGTATTGATCGCCACCGCGCCGCTGGCGGCCTGGTGTCTGGCAACCAGCGTTAACCCTCAATACGGCATCCTCAGTTTTGTTGTCATTCCCTTTGCCGCGCTCTGGCTGCTGCTGATGGCGCTCCCCTTGCTGGCTGTTGGCTGCCGGCGAATGCATGATATCGGCCGCTCCGGGATCTGGTTTGTGTTGGGGATTATCATTCCGTGGTTTGCAATTATTTCGCTGGCTCTGTGCTGCCTGCGTTCAACGTCGGCACCGTCTCGCTGAGATAATCAATCATCACCCGCATCCTGGCGGGCATATGCTTATCTCCCGCCCACAGCAGCCACAGGTCGCCGGAGTAGCTGCTGATGAATTCCCACTCGGGCAGCACCTGCACGATATCGCCCTTCGCCAGCGCCTCGCGAGCGGTAAACAGCGGCAGGCTGCCAATGCCCAGATGCTGCTTAACCGCGTCGAGGCGGACGGCGGTATGGTTGGCGGCGTACCGCCCGTAGGTTTGCACTGTTTCGCTTTTCCCTTCCCGGCGGAACTTCCAGCGCGCGTCGGCGGGCGTTTCGCCAAGACTAATGCAGCAATGCGCGCGCAGATCCTGCGGCGTATACGGCGTACCGTGCTGCTGTAAATAGGGCTCAGTGGCGCAGATAACGTGCCTGATTGGCATCAGCGGTTTGCCATGCAGACCAGGGGAAGGGGTATCGGTGATGCGCAGCGCCAAATCAATACCGTCATCGATAAAATCCAGAGGGCGATCTTCCAGCCGCAGGCAGACGTCCACCTGCGGGTAGCGATGGAAAAACGCCATCATCAGCGGGTGGATCACAAAGCGGCCGACGGCTTTCGGTACGCTGAGCGTCAGCTTTCCCTGAGCGACCGTTTGGCGACTGCTGGCGGAATCTATCGCCTGCCGCGCCGCTTCCAGCATCTGCTGGGCATGCTGATACACTGTTTCCCCGGCATCGCTCAGTCGCAGCTTGCGGGTGGTACGATGCAGCAGCTTGCTGCCCATCTCCCGCTCCAGCCGCGACACGCTGCGGCTCACGGCGGAGGGCGTCAGTCCGCTCTGGCGGGCGACGGCGGAAAAGCTTCCCTGGTCGACAATCTGGACGAAGAGGGCGAGGTCCGGCAGGAGGTTTAGATTCATTTGTGCTCCCGGGGCAAAAGTGCATTGGCGGGTGGTGGGATTATCGCTGTCGATATTATCAATATACTGGTCGGACAGAGAGGAGAATCACCATGACTGAACGAGTTTATTACACCAGCGATGCTACCGACGGGCGCGCCCAGATCATCGCCTGCACCGCAGAAGTGGATGGCCGTTACGCCATCGAACTGGATCGGACGTTGTTTCACCCGCAAGGAGGCGGTCAACCGGCAGACCGCGGCTGGATAGCCGGGCAGGTGGTTGAGACGGTTATTGTGCGCGGCGACAGCGTGCTGCATATCCTGTCGCAAGCGCTTCCCCTCGGTGACGTGGAGATGAAAATTGATGCCTCCGCGAGACAGCTGCATGCCCGTCTGCATTCTGCCGGCCACCTGCTTGGCCTGGCGGGCGAACAGCTTGGCTGGCAACCGGTGAAAGCGCACCACTGGCCCGGCGAAGGGCGGATAACCTTTACCAGCAGGAACAATGCCGCGCTGCCGGACGCCAGTGCGCTACTGGCGCCGGTGAAGGCCTGGCAGGCGCAGGACTTACCGCGTCAGGTGACGTTCGCTGATGGCTTGCGCCAGGTGGGCTTCGGCGAACTGCCCGCTTATCCCTGCGGTGGCACCCACGTCGCCCGTCTGGCGGAGCTGGGCGACATTGTTATCAGTCAGATAAAGATGAAGAAGGGGCAGCTGGTGGTCAGCTATATCCTGGCATAAGGCTTTCTGCTCTACCGAAAGTATAATGTTTCCACAGCATTTCAATGCTGGTCGGTCGAGTTTGCCAGATTTAGTGCATCTTATTTCTTGAAACCGACAGATGACGAAAACGTCGATTATTGTCTCCGAGAGAGCACCCGCAAAGCACGCATTTCAGCACAATCGTATAGTTTTTACTGATATCGTCCGCCGTTTGTCATAAATTTCTAATTATCGGCGTTTTTGAGTAGCGGCCCGCTGACGGGCTGGTTACTCTGAAAACAATTTACGTAATGTTAACAAAAGAGAATAGCTATGCATGATGCACAAATCCGCGTGGCCATCGCCGGCGCGGGCGGCCGGATGGGACGCCAGTTAATTCAGGCTGCATTGCAGATGGAAGGCGTGGCGCTGGGCGCGGCGCTGGAGCGCGAAGGGTCAAGCCTGGTGGGCAGCGACGCCGGGGAGCTGGCGGGCGCCGGCAAAGCGGGCGTCGCGGTGCAGAGCAGCCTGACGGCGGTAAAAGATGATTTCGACGTGTTGATCGATTTTACCCGCCCGGAAGGCACGCTGAACCATCTGGCGTTTTGCCGTGAGCACGGCAAAGGGATGGTCATCGGCACCACCGGTTTTGACGACGCTGGCAAGCAGGCGATTCGCGACGCCGCGCAGGAGATTGCCATTGTCTTCGCCGCTAACTTTAGCGTCGGCGTCAACGTCCTGTTAAAGCTGCTGGAGAAGGCGGCAAAGGTGATGGGCGACTACACCGACATCGAAATTATCGAAGCGCACCACCGGCATAAAGTGGATGCGCCGTCAGGCACCGCGCTGGCGATGGGCGAAGCGATCGCCGGAGCATTGAACAAAGATCTGAAGGAATGCGCCGTCTACAGTCGTGAAGGTCATACCGGCGAACGCGTTCCGGGCACCATTGGCTTCGCCACCGTCCGTGCGGGCGATATCGTCGGCGAACATACGGCGATGTTTGCTGATATCGGTGAGCGTATTGAAATCACCCATAAAGCCTCCAGCCGGATGACCTTTGCTAATGGCGCGGTTCGCTCTGCATTATGGCTGAAAGACAAGAAAAATGGTCTGTTTGACATGCGTGATGTGCTGGATTTGAACAGTTTATAACGATTATTACCCATCGTGATGTGGTTATTGCAATCAATAAGTTATTGATGCAAGGGGCAATATATTGTTGCCCTTTTTTATTTTTATGGGTTTGGTGTGTGTTTTACGTTGTGATAGCTATAAATAATAATATTCATGCTGTTTTTGGTGAATGAAATGTAAATTTTGACCATTTGGTCCACTTTTTAGCGCTTCGTCGCCAGGTTTTACACTCTTTCCCGTCCGCAAGCGTTTTCTCAGCCAGGTTTGTTGATCTTTTTGGCGTAAAAATCACATGTTATGCGCCAGTGGCGTAAAATGACATTAAAAATCTCCGCTTTAAGTTGACTTTTATCCGACATCTCTCCAGAATGCCGCCGTTTGCCAAAAATCTGCGGGCAACAGATTTGCATTGATTCAGATCGTGTTTATGAATTAATATGCAAATAAAGTGAGTGGATATTCTCTGGAGGGTGTTTTGATTAAGTCAGCGCTATTGGTTCTGGAAGACGGAACCCAGTTTCACGGTCGGGCCATCGGGGCAACCGGCACGGCGGTTGGGGAAGTCGTTTTCAATACTTCAATGACCGGTTATCAAGAAATCCTCACTGATCCTTCCTATTCCCGCCAAATCGTCACTCTTACTTATCCTCATATTGGTAATGTCGGCACCAACGCCGCCGATGAAGAATCTTCTCAGGTACACGCGCAGGGTCTGGTGATCCGCGATCTGCCGCTGATTGCCAGCAACTTCCGCAATACTGAAGATCTTTCTTCTTATCTAAAGCGCCATAACATCGTGGCGATTGCCGATATCGATACCCGCAAGCTGACGCGTCTGCTGCGTGAGAAAGGGGCGCAGAACGGCTGCATCATCGCGGGCGACAGCCCGGATGCTCAGCTGGCGCTGGAGAAAGCGAAAGCGTTCCCGGGTCTGAACGGCATGGATCTGGCGAAGGAAGTGACCACCGCAGAAACCTACAGCTGGACGCAGGGCAGCTGGACTCTGGCGGGCGACCTGCCGGAAGCGAAAGCGGAAAGCGAGCTGCCGTTCCACGTTGTGGCGTATGACTTCGGCGCGAAACGCAACATCCTGCGCATGCTGGTGGACCGCGGCTGCCGCCTGACGGTGGTGCCGGCGCAGACCTCTGCCGAAGACGTGCTGAAAATGAATCCGGACGGTATTTTCCTCTCTAACGGCCCAGGCGACCCGGCGCCGTGCGATTACGCTATCGACGCGATTGAAAAATTCCTTGAGACCGATATTCCGGTATTCGGTATCTGCCTTGGCCATCAGCTGCTGGCGCTGGCGAGTGGTGCGAAGACCATTAAGATGAAGTTCGGCCACCACGGCGGCAACCATCCGGTGAAAGATATTGATAATAATGTGGTGATGATCACCGCGCAGAACCACGGTTTTGCGGTTGACGAAGCCACCTTGCCGGCCAACCTGCGCGTGACCCACAAGTCGCTGTTCGACGGCACCCTGCAGGGCATTCATCGTACCGACAAACCGGCGTTTAGCTTCCAGGGGCACCCTGAAGCGAGCCCGGGGCCGCACGATGCCGCGCCGCTGTTCGACCACTTTATCGAGTTAATTGAGCTCTACCGTCAGTCCGCGAAATAATCAGGAGTAAAAGAGCAATGCCAAAACGTACAGACATAAAAAGTATCCTGATTCTGGGCGCGGGCCCGATTGTTATCGGTCAGGCGTGTGAGTTTGACTACTCCGGGGCGCAGGCCTGTAAAGCCCTGCGTGAAGAGGGCTACCGCGTTATTCTGGTGAACTCCAACCCGGCGACCATCATGACCGACCCGGAAATGGCTGATGCGACCTACATCGAGCCGATTCACTGGGAAGTGGTACGTAAAATTATCGAAAAAGAGCGCCCGGATGCCGTGCTGCCGACCATGGGCGGCCAGACCGCGCTGAACTGTGCGCTGGAGCTGGAACGTCAGGGCGTGCTGGCAGAGTTCGGCGTGACCATGATCGGCGCCACTGCGGACGCGATTGATAAAGCGGAAGACCGTCGTCGCTTCGACGTGGCGATGAAGAAAATCGGCCTCGACACCGCGCGCTCCGGCATCGCCCACACCATGGAAGAAGCGCTGGCGGTTGCCGCCGACGTTGGCTTCCCGTGCATCATCCGTCCGTCCTTCACCATGGGCGGCACCGGCGGCGGTATCGCCTATAACCGCGAAGAGTTCGAAGAAATCTGCGAACGCGGCCTGGATCTCTCTCCGACCAACGAACTGCTGATCGATGAATCACTGATCGGCTGGAAAGAGTACGAGATGGAAGTGGTGCGCGATAAGAACGACAACTGCATCATCGTCTGCTCGATTGAAAACTTCGATGCCATGGGGATCCATACCGGCGACTCCATCACCGTTGCCCCGGCGCAGACCCTGACCGACAAAGAATACCAAATCATGCGTAACGCCTCGATGGCGGTCCTGCGTGAAATCGGTGTGGAAACCGGCGGCTCTAACGTGCAGTTCTCGGTGAACCCGAAAGACGGTCGCCTGATCGTTATCGAAATGAACCCGCGCGTTTCCCGCTCTTCGGCGCTGGCCTCGAAAGCCACCGGCTTCCCGATTGCTAAAGTGGCGGCCAAGCTGGCAGTGGGCTACACCCTTGACGAGCTGATGAACGACATCACCGGCGGTCGCACTCCGGCTTCCTTCGAGCCGTCCATCGACTACGTGGTCACCAAAATTCCACGCTTCAACTTCGAAAAATTCGCTGGCGCGAACGACCGTCTGACCACGCAGATGAAATCCGTCGGCGAAGTGATGGCCATTGGCCGCACCCAGCAGGAATCGCTGCAGAAAGCGCTGCGCGGCCTGGAAGTGGGCGCCACCGGCTTCGACCCGAAAGTGAGCCTCGACGACCCGGAAGCGCTGACCAAAATTCGCCGCGAGCTGAAAGACGCTGGCGCCGAGCGTATCTGGTACATCGCGGATGCCTTCCGCGCCGGCCTCTCGGTAGACGGCGTCTTCAACCTGACCAATATCGACCGCTGGTTCCTGGTGCAGATTGAAGAGCTGGTGCGTCTGGAAGAGAAAGTGGTGGAAGTGGGCATCAACGGCCTCGACGCCGACTTCCTGCGTACCCTGAAGCGTAAAGGCTTTGCCGATGCGCGTCTGGCGAAACTGGCGGGCGTGCGGGAAGCGGAAATTCGCAAGCTGCGCGACCAGTATGACCTGCATCCGGTCTACAAGCGCGTGGACACCTGCGCCGCCGAATTCGCCACCGATACCGCCTACATGTACTCCACTTATGAAGAAGAGTGTGAGTCCAACCCGTCCGTTGACCGCGATAAAATCATGGTCCTCGGCGGCGGCCCGAACCGTATCGGCCAGGGTATCGAATTTGACTACTGCTGCGTACACGCCTCTCTGGCGCTGCGCGAAGACGGTTACGAGACCATCATGGTCAACTGTAACCCGGAAACCGTGTCTACCGACTATGACACCTCCGACCGTCTGTACTTCGAGCCGGTGACCCTGGAAGACGTGCTGGAAATCGTGCGCATCGAGAAGCCGAAGGGCGTTATCGTCCAGTACGGCGGCCAGACGCCGCTGAAGCTGGCGCGCGCCCTGGAAGCCGCAGGCGTACCGGTTATCGGCACCAGCCCGGACGCTATCGACCGCGCGGAAGACCGTGAGCGCTTCCAGCATGCGGTTGACCGTCTGAAGCTGAAGCAGCCGGCGAACGCCACCGTCACTGCCATTGAGCAGGCGGTAGAGAGAGCGAAAGAGATTGGCTACCCGCTGGTGGTTCGTCCGTCTTACGTGCTCGGCGGCCGGGCGATGGAAATTGTTTACGACGAGCAGGATCTGCGCCGCTACTTCCAGACCGCGGTTAGCGTCTCCAACGATGCACCGGTACTGCTGGATCGCTTCCTCGACGACGCGATTGAAGTGGATGTCGATGCCATCTGCGACGGCGAAATGGTGCTGATTGGCGGCATCATGGAGCATATCGAGCAGGCGGGCGTACACTCCGGCGACTCAGCCTGTTCCCTGCCAGCGTATACGCTGAGCCAGGAAATTCAGGATGTGATGCGCGAGCAGGTGCAGAAGCTGGCTTTCGAGCTGCAGGTTCGTGGTCTGATGAACGTCCAGTTCGCGGTGAAAGATAACGAAGTTTATCTGATTGAAGTGAACCCGCGTGCGGCGCGTACCGTGCCGTTCGTCTCCAAAGCCACCGGTGTCCCGCTGGCGAAAGTCGCGGCGCGCGTAATGGCCGGTAAGACGCTGGCGCAGCAGGGCGTGACCAAAGAGATCATCCCGCCGTACTACTCGGTGAAAGAGGTGGTTCTGCCGTTCAACAAATTCCCGGGCGTTGACCCGCTGTTAGGGCCAGAAATGCGCTCTACCGGGGAAGTGATGGGCGTGGGCCGTACCTTCGCGGAAGCATTCGCCAAAGCGCAGCTGGGCAGCAACTCGACCATGAAGAAACAGGGCCGTGCACTGCTCTCCGTTCGCGAAGGCGACAAAGAGCGCGTGGTCGACCTGGCGGCGAAGCTGCTGAAGTTTGGCTTTGAGCTGGATGCGACTCACGGTACGGCGATTGTGCTGGGCGAAGCCGGTATCAACCCGCGTCTGGTGAACAAGGTGCATGAAGGTCGTCCGCACATTCAGGACCGTATCAAGAATGGCGAATACACCTACATCATCAACACCACCGCAGGTCGCCAGGCGATTGAAGACTCCAAGCTGATTCGCCGCAGCGCGCTGCAGTACAAGGTGCATTACGACACCACCCTGAACGGCGGCTTTGCCACCGCGATGGCGCTGAACGCTGATGCCACCGAGAAGGTGATTTCGGTTCAGGAAATGCACGCGCAAATCACCAAATAAGCGCGCCGGCCTGGCCGGAGAGCAACAAACCAGGGCTGACGACATCGTCAGCCCTTTTTTTTGGCTGCAGTCATCTTCGGAGAGTTCTGCTTTTAACCACCTGTCGGGTCAGGCTAACTATAGTGAGCACCATAACGATACCTATTGATGAAAAGACAGGAGGATACAATGCGGAACAATATTCTGGTGGCATCCGCACTGGCAGCGACGGCAATCATGTTCGTGGCCGGCTGCTCATCGAATCAGTCGATCAAAACCACCGATGGCAAGACCATTGTCACCAGCGGCAAACCGCAGGTGGATGATGATACCGGCCTCGTCTCATACAAAAATGCCGAAACCGGCCGCGTGGAGCAGATTAACCGCGACCAGGTGAAGTCCATGGATGAGCTGGATAACTAATGGTTATCCCAGGCCCCGCGGGGAGTGTGCGGGGCCGAACGAGCGCGTTACAGTAGCGCGCGATCGATTTTAACCACGATTTTACGCAACGCTGCGCCTTGTTCGAGGCAGGCCATCGGGCGGTGTAATTCGCCAGGGAAGAGGATCGCCAGCTCTTCCGGGTAGAGATGAATCAGCGTTTCGCTGTCGATAGCCTGACAGAAACCGATATCCTGCGTCGTGTTGAAGTGACCATCTTCAACGACCGGCAGCCCTTTATTCCCGGCACCGATGATCTCTTCACCTTTCAGCACAATGTGAATGTCGAGATATTGACGATGATATTCCGGGCGTTGCTCGCTCAGCGGCCGGGTATGGCCTTCGACGACGGTAAAAAACACATTATCACTCTCGACGGTATATTTCCCCGGCGGCAGCGCGTGCGGTTGTTGCTGTAACACGGCCTGCAGCGCCTGGCGGATCACCGGCGGATAGAGCTCATTTTCGGCGGCGGCGGTTAAGGTATCGATAATCATGCCGGGATCCTCTGCGGTTGTTGCGAATGAAGTAACGTTAATGAGTGAGCGACAATACTGGCGACGTCGGGGGTAATATCGACGGCCAGAACATCGCTTTCACTGGCGTCTGGCGTCTCCAGGGCGGCAAACTGGCTACGCAGTAACGCTTCTGGCATAAAGTGGCCTTTACGCTGGCGCATTCGCTGCAAAATGCAGTCATAATCCCCGGTCAACCATAGGAAGCGTAGCTTCGCGTTCCCCTCACGCAGGCGGTCGCGATAGCGCTTTTTTAATGCGGAACAGACCAATACACCTGAC
Organism: Klebsiella sp. P1CD1; assembly: GCF_003790505.1. Taxonomy (NCBI): domain Bacteria; kingdom Pseudomonadati; phylum Pseudomonadota; class Gammaproteobacteria; order Enterobacterales; family Enterobacteriaceae; genus Klebsiella; species Klebsiella sp. P1CD1. The sequence continues at coordinate 4,848,908 of NZ_CP033631.1, read as the reverse complement.
TCGTTTTTCTGCTCAAGACTGAAAATGACGTCGGCGATACGCGTCAGCCACGGCTGACGATCCTCATCATTCAGCGGCTGGCTGGTGGCCATTTTGACGATATTGTTGCGTGGATGAAGGTCGTCGCCGTCGATAAATTTCGCTCCCAGCGCGTGGGCCAATGCCTGACCGACGGTGGATTTGCCGGTTCCGGAGACGCCCATCAAAATAATGCATTGTCCTGCCATCATGCGCTCCTTCTCTCAGACCGCGACCAGCATGCCGCCGTCAACGAACAGCAGATGGCCGTTGACGAAATTCGACGCGTTTGACGATAAAAAGACGGCAGCGCCGACCAGCTCCTGCGGATCGCCCCAGCGGGCGGCAGGGGTGCGTTTGCATAACCAGTCGGTAAACGCCTTATCCTCAACCAGCGTCCGGGTCATCGCCGTATTAAAGTAGCCCGGGGCAATGCCGTTGACCTGAATGTTGTGCCGCGCCAGCTCAACGCACATTCCGCGGGTTAGCATCTTCACCGCGCCTTTGGCGGCGGCGTAGGGGGTGATGGTGTCGCGCCCCAGCTCGCTCTGCATGGAGCAGATATTGATGATTTTTCCCTGCTGGCGGTCAACCATGCGCTTCGCGACGGCCTGAGAGACGAGAAATACCGCCGTCTGGTTAACTGAAATCACGTCATTCCATTCCTGCACCGGGAATTCGGTAAACGGGTGGCGGCGCTGGATCCCGGCGTTATTGAATAACACGTCAATCGGGCCAAGATGCGCTTCGATATTGGCAATGGCTTCTTCAACGGCCTCGGCATCGGTCACGTTAAATACCGCAGCATGGGCGGTGGCGCCTTCGTCGCGGAGCTTCATCACCGCATCGTCCGCTCGCGGGGCAGAAAGGTCATTAATAATGATTTCTGCGCCATATTGCGCCAGACCCTGAGCCATGACAAAACCGATCCCCTGTCCTGCGCCCGTAATTAAAATGCGTTTACCTTGTAAGCTGAAAAGATCGTTCATCTCGATATCCTGATTAGCGGCTGAAGAAAACCTGTGCCCTATCTCACGGATTTTTACCGGGGGAAACTGTGATGAAGATCACTCGGAACCGTGTTACAAAAAGGGGTTACTTTAAACGTGACGCTGCCGGTAAATCTCGCTGACTCAACAGGTTAACGGCTACGGACTGGCATTCTCTTTTGCCCCCCCGACAGGCATAATGGCCTGAAGCAGTCAGGTATTTGGCGGACACACAGATGAAAGCACAACGCATTACTCTCCATGATATTGCCGAGCTGGCTGGCGTAACCAAGATGACCGTTAGCCGCTATTTGCGCACCCCGGAAAAGGTGAAACCGGAGACGGCGGAGCGTATTGCTAGCGTGATAGCGGAGATCGGCTATCAGCCCGACCCGGATAATCCGGCGATGACCAGCGTCGCCGTGCCGCGGATTGGCGTACTCATTCCCTCCTTTCATAATCAAATTTTTGCCGATCTGCTGGCCGGCATCGAATCTGTCGCCGCCGGGCATGGTTACCAGACGCTGGTGGTGAATTACGACTACGATCGCCAGCGTGAAGAGGAGCAGATTGCCGCCGTGCTGGCGTTTAATGTGAAAGGACTGCTGCTGACCGAGTCGGTGCACTCCCTGCGGGCGGACAAGTATCTGAATGCCGCGAAGATCCCGATCGCCGAAGTGATGGGGCTGGCGGAGAATCCAGGACGCATCAACGTCGGATTCGATAACTTCCAGGCCGGCTTCGATATGACCACCATGCTGCTGGCCAGCGGTAAACGACGGATCATCTACTTCGGCTCGATGTCCGACGTCCGCGACGAGCAGCGTTATCTGGGCTACTGTCGGGCGATGGAGAGTGCCGGGCTGGCGGTGGGGCGCATTGCGCCGAATAAAGTCTCGTCGGTTTCCATTGGCACCGGCATGATGACCCTGGCGCGGCAAATGTACGCCGATATGGACGGTATCCTGTGCACTAATGACGACCTGGCGGTGGGCGTGTTACAGGAGTGCCTGGCATCCGGTATCAGCGTGCCCCAGGAGCTGGCTATCGCGGGCTTTCATGGCCTGGAGATTGGCCAGATCGTCTCTCCCCGGCTGGCCAGCGTCCTGACGCCGCGCTTCGAGATGGGTAAGGTGGCGACAGAGATTTTAATAAAGAAAATCAAAGGACTGCCCACCATTGAAAAGGTGGATCTCCACTACCGCCTGTCGATGGGCGAAACGATTTAACGGCCACCAGCCAGCGCCTGTCGTGTGTTAGCGAAAGGTTAATGCGCGCGCAGTCCATCGCCTGTCTGGTCGCCGTTTTGTCTTCACGATCACGCGTCCGGTAACATGCATTTTTAACACGATTCAGCGTGATACAGATCGCAAAATCCCCCGATAAAAACCCGTTTGATAGTGGCTACCGTCGTAACCAAACGTCAAACAGGTGATCTGATGAAGAGTGTTATTCCCCGCGCCGTCCTTTTAGTGGCCCCCGTAATTGAAACCCTGCAGCTGCAGCTGGCGGAGCATTTCCCGCTGCTGCGTCTCTACGAGCAGGACGATCCGATCGCCTTTCTGCGTGAACAAGGAGAGAACATTGCCGTCGTGGTCACTCGCGGCGACGTCGGCGTAGCAAACAGCGTCCTTGAGTTGCTGCCTCAGGCTGGGCTGATTGCCATCTTCGGCGTCGGTACCGATGCGGTGGATCTGGCGTATGCCCGCTCGCGGCAAATTGCCGTCACCATCACCTCCGGGGTGTTGACGAATGATGTCGCTGACCTGGCGATGGGGCTGCTGCTGGCCGGTTCCCGTCAGCTCTGTCAGGGCGATCGCTTTGTCCGCGAGGGACGCTGGCTGAGCGGTAGTATGCCGTTGGCGACTCAGGTCAGCGGGAAGCGTATCGGCCTGCTGGGTATGGGGAATATTGGCCAGGCGATCGCCCGCCGGGCGCGGGGTTTTGATATGCAGGTGCTGTATACCGACCGTAAAAAGATAGCGGGCCTCGATTATCAGTGGTGTGCCGACCTGCATACCCTGGCGCATGAGAGCGATTTTCTGGTGATTGCCGCATCCGGCGGCGAGGCGAACCGCGGCATCATCGACGCCTCGGTGTTTAACGTGATGCCGGCGCATGCCTGGCTTATCAATATTGCCCGCGGTTCGCTGGTGGATGAAAAGGCGTTGATCCACGCGTTACAAAACGGCGTTATCGCCGGGGCCGGGCTCGATGTTTTCGAACAGGAACCCCAGGTCCCGGCGGCGCTGATCGCCCTCGATAACGTGGTGCTGCAGCCGCATGTCGCCAGCGCCACGCAGGAAACACGACAGAAAATGAGCGAAGTGGTTTTTGCTAACGTCGCCGCCTGGTTTGCCGGCGCAGCGCTGCCAAACGCTATCGATTAATTAGCTTTTTATTTCTGTACCCGCGCGATCTCAATCAAAACAATAACCTCTGCATAGAGAGTGCAAATATATGAACGAGAAAATTCCCAGCACCCGTTGGCTGCGTATCATTGTGCCGGTGTTAATTGCCTGCATTATGTCATTTATGGACCGGGTTAATATTAGCTTTGCCCTGCCAGGCGGCATGGAGGCCGATTTAGGCATTACCAGCCAAATGGCTGGCGTGGCCAGCGGTATCTTTTTTATTGGTTATTTATTTTTGCAAATTCCCGGTGGGCGAATTGCGGTTAACGGCAGCGGTAAAAAATTTATTGCCTGGTCGCTGGTAGCCTGGGCTATCGTTTCCGTGGCGACAGGGTTTGTTACTCATCAATATCAACTGCTGGTGCTGCGATTTATTCTCGGGGTTTCGGAAGGGGGAATGCTGCCGGTAGTGCTGACCATGGTCAGCAATTGGTTTCCGGAAAAAGAGCTGGGTCGCGCGAACGCGTTTGTGATGATGTTTGCCCCGCTCGGCGGCATGCTCACCGCGCCGGTCTCCGGCGCCATTATTGCGGCGCTTGACTGGCGTTGGCTGTTTATCATCGAAGGGCTGTTGTCGCTGGTGGTGCTGGTCGTGTGGTGGTTTATGATCAGCGACCGTCCGCAAGAGGCCCACTGGTTGCCCGCCCGCGAGCGTGACTATCTGGTGACCACCCTGGCCGCCGAGCGTGCGGCGAAGCAGGCAGAAGCCCCTGTCAGCAAGGCGCCGGTGAAGGATGTGTTTGGTAATGCCGGACTGATGAAGCTGGTGATCCTCAATTTTTTCTACCAGACCGGGGATTATGGCTACACGTTGTGGCTGCCGACCATTCTGAAGGGGTTAACCGGCGGCAACATGGCCAGCGTTGGCTTCCTGGCGGTGCTGCCGTTTGTCGCCACGCTGGCCGGGATCTATGTGATTTCGTTGTTCAGCGACCACAGCGGTAAGCGTCGTCTGTGGGTTCGCTTCTCGCTCTACAGTTTTGCGGCAGCGCTGGTGGCGTCGGTGGTGCTCCGCGACCAGATGGTGGCGGCCTATATCGCACTGGTGATCTGCGGTTTCTTTCTCAAATCGGCTACCAGTCCGTTCTGGTCGATGCCGGGGCGTATCGCTTCGCCGGAGGTGGCGGGCAGCGCACGCGGGGTGATCAATGGCCTGGGCAACCTCGGCGGATTCTGTGGCCCCTATCTGGTGGGCGTGATGATGTATCTCTACGGACAGAATGTGGCGGTCTGTGCCCTGGCCGGTTCGTTGATTATCGCCGGCACAATGACCTTTCTGCTACCGAAGCAATGCGATCTGGTCGACAGCGATTCTGATGTGGCGATCAAGAAGCAACCCCGAAATGCGTAACCCACTGCGACATAAATCACAGTTATCATTGTAAGCGGTTGGCTTAACTGTCTACACTCTTGCTGATTACGACAAGAGCAAACGCAGGCCAATCAATGATTCTGATAATTTATGCGCATCCTTATCCGCAGCATTCTCATGCGAATAAGCGAATGCTTGAACAGGCAGGGACGCTTGAAGGCGTAGAGATACGCTCCCTCTATCAACTCTATCCCGACTTTAATATCGATGTCGCCGCCGAGCAGGCGGCGCTGGCCCGTGCCGATCTGGTTATCTGGCAGCACCCTATGCAGTGGTACAGCGTACCGCCGCTGCTGAAGCTGTGGATGGACAAAGTGTTGGCGCACGGCTGGGCCTATGGTCACAACGGTATTGCCCTGCGCGGTAAATCGCTGATGTGGGCGGTGACCACCGGCGGCGGTGAAAGCCACTTCGACATCGGCTCATTCCCCGGTTTTCCGGTGCTGGCGCAGCCGTTGCAGGCAACCGCGCTTTACTGCGGAATGAAATGGCTGCCGCCGTTCGCCATGCACTGCACTTTTATCTGCGATGACGAAACGCTGCAGGCGCAGGCCCGCCATTATCGTCAACGCTTAATCGACTGGCAGGAGGCACACCAGAATGGATAGCCATACGCTGATACAAGCGCTGATTTACCTGGGCGCCGCGGCGCTGATTGTGCCCATCGCCGTCCGCCTGGGGCTGGGGTCGGTGCTGGGCTATCTGATCGCTGGCTGTATTATCGGCCCGTGGGGGCTGCGGCTGGTGACTGACGCCGAGGCGATTCTGCACTTTGCCGAGATCGGCGTGGTGCTGATGCTGTTCGTGATTGGTCTGGAGCTGGATCCGCAGCGGCTGTGGAAGCTACGCGCCTCGGTGTTCGGCGGCGGCGCGCTGCAGATGGTAGCCTGCGGGGTATTGATCGGTCTGTTCTGCATGCTGCTGGGCCTGCGCTGGCAGGTGGCCGAGCTGATAGGCATGACCCTGGCGCTCTCTTCAACAGCCATTGCGATGCAGGCGATGAATGAGCGCAATCTGACGGTGTCGCAGATGGGGCGGAGCGCCTTCGCGGTGCTGCTGTTCCAGGATATCGCGGCGATTCCATTGGTGGCGATGATCCCCCTGCTGGCGGCCAGCGGCGGCGCCACCTCGCTGGTGGCGTTTGCCCTCTCCGCGCTGAAGGTGGCCGCGGCGCTGGCGCTGGTGGTGGCCCTGGGGCGCTATCTGACCCGTCCGCTGCTGCGCTTTGTCGCCCGTTCCGGCCTGCGCGAAGTGTTCAGCGCCGTGGCGCTGTTCCTGGTCTTCGGCTTTGGATTGCTGCTGGAGGAAGTCGGGCTGTCGATGGCGATGGGGGCGTTTCTCGCCGGGGTGCTGCTGGCCAGCTCCGAGTATCGTCATGCGCTGGAGAGCGATATCGAGCCGTTTAAAGGGCTGCTGCTGGGGCTGTTCTTTATCGGCGTCGGCATGTCGATTGACTTCGGCACTCTCGTGACTCATCCGTTGCGTATCGTTATTTTGCTGGTCGGTTTCCTGGCGATAAAAATGCTGATGCTGTGGCTTATCGCCAGGCCGCTGGGTGTGCCGCGCGCCCAGCGCCGCTGGTTTGCAGTGTTGCTGGGGCAGGGAAGCGAGTTTGCGTTTGTGGTCTTTGGCGCCGCGCGGATGGCGGATGTACTGGACGGCGAATGGACTAAGGCGCTGACCCTGGCGGTGGCGCTGTCGATGGCGGCGACGCCGGTCTTGCTGGTCCTGCTGACCCGTCTGGAGAAATCGGCCAGCGGCCAGGCGCGGGATGCTGATGAGATTGATGAAGAGCAGCCGCGGGTGATTGTTGCCGGCTTTGGCCGCTTCGGACAGATTGCCGGGCGACTGTTGCTCTCCAGCGGGGTGAAGATGGTGATCCTCGATCACGACCCGGATCATGTTGATACCCTGCGCAAATTTGATATGAAGGTTTTCTACGGCGATGCCACCCGGGTCGACCTGCTGGAATCGGCCGGCGCCGAAAAGGCGGAAGTACTGATCAATGCCATAGACGATCCGCACGTCAGCCTTGAGCTGGTGGAAAGGGTAAAAGAGCATTTTCCGCATCTGCAGATCATCTCCCGCGCCCGCGATGTCGATCATTACATCAAGCTGCGCCAGGCTGGCGTCGAGGCGCCGGAGCGTGAAACCTTCGAGGCGGCGCTGAAGTCCGGCCGAATGACGCTGGAGGCGCTGGGACTCGGCGCCTATGAAGCCCGCGAGCGGGCCGATCTGTTCCGTCGCTTCAACCTGCAGATGGTCGAAGAGATGGTGGCGATGGCGGAAAACGACGCGGCGTCGCGGGTGGCGGTCTTCAAGCGGACCAGCGATATGCTCACCGGCATCATCAACGAAGATCGTCATCATCTGTCGCTGGTGCAGCGTCACGGCTGGCAGGGGACGGAAGAGGGCAGGCACACCGGGGATATTGCCGATGAGCCGGAAAATAAGCCCTTAGCCTGACGCTCGTCAGTAACATTTTGTTTTCCGTTTAGAACCGGTTCTGGCGGCCCACGGTGTGAACGTGGGCTTGCCAGCAAATCAGAAAATTTTCTTATTCTTTACCTTCCGGCCAGTCGACGAAGTAGTACGCTTTCCGTATAGTGGCGACAATTTTTTGCACTCGGGAATGAATGAATGATCAGTCTGATTGCGGCGTTAGCGGTAGATCGCGTCATTGGTATGGAAAACGCCATGCCATGGAACCTGCCTGCCGATCTCGCCTGGTTCAAACGCAACACGTTAAATAAGCCGGTGGTGATGGGGCGTCTGACCTGGGAATCCATTGGGCGCCCGTTGCCGGGGCGTAAAAATATCGTGATCAGCAGCAAACCCGGCAGCGACGATCGCGTGCAGTGGGTCTCCTCAGTGGAGGAAGCGATTGCTGCCTGCGGCGATGTGGAAGAGATTATGGTGATTGGCGGCGGCCGCGTTTATGAGCAGTTCCTGCCGAAAGCGCATAAGCTCTATCTGACGCACATTGATGCGGAAGTGGAAGGCGATACCCATTTCCCGGATTACGACCCGGACGAGTGGGAGTCGGTGTTCAGCGAGTTTCATGACGCTGACGCGCAGAACTCCCACAGCTACTGCTTTGAGATCCTCGAACGCCGTTAAGCGGGAAGGATAGCAATGAAAAAACCCCGGTCGCGCCTGGCGTGACCGGGGTTTTCTTTTGCGTGAATTCCGCGACGAAGGCGCACTCAGTATCTCGTCATGTTCCCCGTCGCAGGCTTCGTCTTTCGGGAGCGCTGTCCGGGCGACAAATCGCAAGGAAATGTAGGTCGGGTAAGGCGTTAGCCGCCACCCGACACAAAAGTGGCTCCGCGCCCGCCGTTCTTGCCCGGCGGCGCTGCGCTTGCGCGGGCCTACGGGACTGCGTCATGTTTCTGATCGCGGGCTTCGTCTTTCGGGAGCGCTGTCCGGGCGACAAATCGCAAGGAAATGTAGGTCGGGTAAGGCGTTAGCCGCCACCCGACACAAAAGTGGCTTCGCGTCCGCTGTTCTTGCCCGGCGGCGCTGCGCTTTCGCGGGCCAACGGGACTGCGTCATGTTTCTGATCGCGGGCTTCGTCTTTCGATAGCGCTGCCCGGGCGACAAATCGCAAGGCAATGTAGCCCGGATAAGGCGCAACGCGCCGCCATCCGGGAAGACTCAGGACGCGACGGCTTCGCCTTCGTCGAGGCTTTTCTGGCGGTTCGACGGCTGGGTGAAGTACTGCTTATCTTCCCAGCGCAGGCAGGTGAGTTCTCCGCCCCAGCAGCAGCCCGTATCCAGGGCGTAAATCCCCTCCGGCGTACCGCGTCCCTCCAGTGAAGCCCAGTGGCCAAAGGCAATGCTGTAGGCATTGCTGACCGGGCCAGGAATGGCAAACCACGGCTTCAGCGGCGCTGGGGCGTCCTCGGGCGCCTCTTTCGAATACATATCCAGCTGGCCGTTGGGGAAGCAGTAGCGCATGCGGGTAAAAGCATTAGAGATAAAGCGCAGGCGCGCCAGACCGCTCAGCTCGTTGCTCCAGTGATTCGGCATATCGCCATACATGGCATCGAGGAAGAAAGGGTAGGAGTCGCTGGAGAGCACCGCTTCTACATCGCGCGCGCACTGCTGGGCGGTCTCCAGATCCCACTGCGGCGTGATGCCCGCGTGGGCCATCACCAGCTTTTTCTCTTCATCCACCTGCAGCAGCGGCTGGCGACGCAACCAGTTGAGCAGCTCGTCGGCATCCGGGGCTTCCAGCAGGGATTTCAGACGATCCTTCGGCTTGTTACGGCTGATACCGGCGAAGACGGCCAGCAGGTGGAGATCATGGTTGCCCAGCACCAGTCGCACACTGTCGCCCAGAGATTTGACATAGCGCAGGACCTCCAGCGACCCCGGGCCACGGGCCACCAGATCGCCGGTCAGCCATAGCGTATCGGTGCTCGGGTCGAATTCAACCTGCGCTAATAATGCGATCAGTTCATCGTAGCAACCGTGAACGTCGCCAATAAGGTATGTTGACATTGTTTTAATGAATGAGCGTTGGAACTGCGAGACGGAACACAGGGATCTCGATACGGAACGGCGCGCCGTCGATATCGATCATCTCATAATGACCCTGCATGGTTCCCAGCGGCGTTTCGATGACCGCGCCGCTGGTATATTGATATTCACCGCCAGCGGGAATATGTGGTTGCTCGCCGACCACCCCTTCACCCTGAACTTCAGTCTCACGACCGTGGCCGTTAGTGATGAGCCAGTAGCGGCCAAGCAGCTGAACCTGACTCCGCCCCAGATTGCGAATGGTGACGGTATAAGCGAAGACGTAACGCTCTTCTTCCGGAGAAGACTGCGATTCGATATAGACGCTTTGCACCTGAACGCAAACACGAGGCGAATTAATCATGGTTAGCTCTCCTTCGAAGGCAGATTGTTGGATAACCAGTTGGCCATCTTACAGTACTGCTCTACAGAAATATTTTCCGCACGCACTGCCGGGTCGACGCCCAGCTCGGTCAACACTTCAACGCTAAACAGATTGCCGAGACTATTGCGGATGGTCTTACGGCGCTGGTTGAAGGCTTCGGTGGTGATGCGGCTCAGTACCCGGACCTCTTTTACCGGATACGGCATGGTGCGGTGCGGCACCAGGCGAACCACCGCGGAGTCAACCTTAGGCGGCGGGGTAAACGCGCTCGGCGGCACTTCGAGTACCGGGATCACCTGGCAATAATATTGCGCCATCACGCTTAACCGACCATACGCCTTACTGTTCGGCCCGGCAACCAGACGATTGACCACTTCTTTCTGCAGCATAAAGTGCATATCGGCAATGGCATCAGTATAGCTGAACAGATGGAACATTAGCGGCGTCGAGATATTGTACGGCAGGTTGCCGAAGACGCGCAGCGGCTGGCCCATTTTCTCCGCCAGTTCGCCGAAGTTCATGGTCATCGCATCCTGCTGATAGATGGTCAGCTTCGGTCCGAGGAACGGGTGCGTCTGCAGGCGAGCCGCCAGATCGCGGTCCAGTTCGATAACGGTCAGTTGGTCAAGACGTTCGCCGACCGGTTCGGTCAGCGCGGCGAGACCCGGGCCGATTTCAACCATCGCCTGGCCTTTCTGCGGATTAATCGCCGAGACGATGCTGTCGATCACAAACTGATCGTTGAGGAAGTTCTGCCCGAAGCGTTTACGGGCTAAATGGCCCTGATGGACTCGATTATTCATTGGGTATTAACAATCATTTTGATGGCGAGATTAAGCGCCGTGATAAAACTGCCGACGTCCGCTTTTCCCTGACCCGCTAATTCCAGTGCGGTGCCGTGGTCGACGGAGGTACGAATAAAAGGTAAACCGAGCGTAATGTTCACGCCACGGCCAAAGCCCTGGTATTTTAGCACGGGCAGGCCCTGATCGTGGTACATCGCGAGTACCGCATCGGCATGGTCAAGGTATTTGGGCTGAAAGAGGGTGTCTGCCGGCAGCGGACCGCTGAGGTTCATCCCCTTAGCACGCATCTCTTCCAGCACCGGAATGATGGTGTCTATCTCTTCTGTTCCCATATGGCCGCCTTCGCCAGCGTGCGGGTTAAGCCCGCAAACCAGCACATGCGGCTGGGCAATGCCAAATTTCGTGCGCAGGTCGTGATCGAGAATGGTGATGATCTCGCGCAGCAGCTCGGGCGTTATCGCTTCGCTGATGGCTTTCAACGGCAGATGGGTCGTCACCAGCGCCACCCGCAGCTCCTCGGTCGCCAGCATCATCACCACTTTGCTGGCCTTCGCGCGCTCTTCGAAGAACTCGGTATGACCGGTGAAGGCGATGCCGGCGTCGTTGATGTTGCCTTTGTGCACCGGGCCGGTCACTAACGCCGCAAATTCGCCGCTAAGGCAGCCGTCGCAGGCGCGCGCCAGCGTTTCCACGACATAGGCGCCGTTTTGCACGTTCAGCACGCCAGGTTCCGCCGGGACGTTCAGCGGTACATTAAGCAGCGTCAGCGTACCGGCGCGCTGCGGAACGGGCGGTTGCGCAGGATCGTATGGGAGGAGAGATAAAGGAAGACCGAGCCGCTGGGCTCGGTCAGTTAACAAGGCGCCGTCGGCGCAGATCACCAGCTCAACTGGCCAGTCGCGCTGGGCAAGCTGCACGACCAGGTCAGGGCCAATCCCGGCGGGTTCGCCGGGAGTGATGACAACTTTACGGGTTTCAGGCATCGATATTAGTTGCTCAGAATTTTAACATACGCACTGGCGCGCTGTTCCTGCATCCAGGTTGCCGCTTCTTCAGAGAATTTGCGGTTCATCAGCATGCGGTATGCACGATCTTTCTGCGCGGCGTCGGTTCTGTCGACCTGACGGCTATCCAGCAGTTCGATCAGATGCCAGCCGAAGGAGGAGTGCACCGGTCCGCTGGTCTGCCCTTTGTTCAGACGCATCAGCGCATCGCGGAATGCCGGATCGAAGATGTCCGGCGTCGCCCAACCTAAATCACCGCCCTGGTTTGCTGAACCCGGATCTTCAGAGAACGCTTTCGCCGCTTTGGCGAAGGTGGTTTTCCCGCTCTTAATGTCAGCCGCGATCTGTTCCAGTTTGGCCTGGGCCTGGGCATCATTCATGATCGGCGACGGCTTAAGCAGAATATGACGGGCATGCACTTCGGTGACGGAGATGTTCTGAGTCCCGCCGCGCAGGTCGTTGACTTTCAGAATGTGGAAGCCGACGCCAGAGCGGATCGGGCCGACGATATCCCCTTTTTTGGCGGTGCTTAACGCCTGGGCGAAAATACCAGGCAGCTCCTGGATACGACCCCAGCCCATCTGGCCTCCCTTCAGCGCCTGTTGGTCAGCGGAGTAGGTGATGGCCAGTTTACCGAAGTTAGCGCCGTTGCGCGCTTGTTCAACGATGGCATTTGCTTGCTCCTGAGCTGCGGCAACTTCATCCGCGGTCGGGTTTTCCGCCAGCGGGATCAGGATGTGGCTCAGGTTAAGCTCGGTGCTGGCATCGTTCTGGTCGCCAATCTGTTTTGCCAGCGCTTCGACTTCCTGCGGCAGCACGGTGATACGGCGACGCACTTCATTGTTACGCACTTCCGAAATCAGCATCTCTTTGCGGATCTGGCTACGGTAGGTGTTGTAGTTGATGCCTTCATAGGCCAGACGGCTGCGCATCTGATCCATGGTCATGTTGTTTTGTTTGGCGATGTTGGCGATGGCCTGATCGAGCTGGTCGTCAGAGACCTTCACGCCCATCTTCTGCCCCAACTGCAATACGATCTGGTCCATGATCAGTCTTTCGAGGATTTGATGGCGCAGTGTCGCGTCATCCGGCAGCTGTTGGCCAGCCTGACCCGCATTGAGCTTAACTGATTGCATCAAACCATCGACGTCGCTTTCCAGCACGACGCCATTATTGACGACGGCCGCTACTTTATCGACCACCTGAGGGGCAGCGAAACTGGTATTCGCGATCATGGCGATACCGAGAAGCAGCGTTTTCCAGTTCTTCATACTTTTTCCATTTCAATTAACCGCAAATGCGGACGATGTTGTAAACCAGCCGCATCACAGGGAGCTCTGGTACGGTAAAATGTTCGAACGCAGCATCTGCTGGGTGCCGAGGCCGTAGTTAGAGCTCAGACCGCGCAATTCAATATTGATTCCGAAGGTGTTGTCGTATTTGCTCTCGCCGCCGTTGTTGTTGCTATCCCAGCCGTTGACTTTACGTTCGTAGCCAAGACGGATGGCGTAGCAGCAGGAGTTATACTGAACACCCAACATCTGGTTTGCTGCTTTCCGGGTATTGGTATCGAAGTAGTATGCCCCGACCACGGACCAGCGATCGACGATCGGCCAACTGGCGGTCATCCCCACCTGCGAAATACCCTGTTTATATTGTGCCGCCGTGGAATATGAAGGCAGTGTAGCCTGAATATATTCCGGGCTGGCGTAACGATAGTTAAGCTGGACTAAGCGGTTTTCATCGCGACGGTATTCAATGGTGCCGTTACCGGTGGCGACGTTATCCAGACGGGTGTCGTACTGGATCCCTCCGCGTAAACCCCAGTCATCGGCGATGCGCCAGTAGGTATCGCCGGCCCATACTAGTGAACCCGTGGTGTCGTTGTTCTCCCAGTTGATGTTGTCATCACCGGTGCGTGACTCGGTGAAATAGTAGATTTGACCAACGGAAATATTAAAACGTTCCACGGCGGCGGCATCATACACGCGAGAGGTGATGCCGGTAGTGACCTGGTTGGCTGACGCGATGCGGTCCAGACCGCTATAGGTACGGTCGCGGAACAGGCCGGTGTAGTCCGACTGCAATAGCGTGGAGTCGTAGCTACCGATTTCACTCTGATCGCGGTACGGCACGTACAGATACTGCATGCGCGGTTCCAGCGTTTGGGTGAATCCCTCCTGCAGGTCGCGTTCAAAGACCATTTTACCGTCGATTTTAAACTGCGGCATTACGCGGCTGACAGACTCTTTGTAGTCAGTGCCGTTGGCGGCGTTGTACTTATCGAGGTTACTCTGCTGGTAGTGGGTCGCCAGCAGCTTGGCTTCAGTATTCAGACTGCCCCAGGCGTTGGACAGCGGCAGGTTGATCGTCGGTTCGAGGTGAACGCGGGTCGCTTCCGGCATGTTGTTATTCGAGTTAACAAAATGGGCGACCTGACCGTACAGATGGGTATCGAACGGGCCGACATCGTTCTGGTAGTAGTTGATGTCGAGCTGCGGCTCAGCCGAGTAGGAGTTGCTCGATTCCCGGTCAAAGACCTGGAACTGCTTGGTCGATACCGTCGCGTCAAAGTTCTGATTGACGTAACCGGCGCTGAATTTCTGCGTCGCATAGCCGTCGGTACTGGAACCATATTTCGAGCTGAAATCGTTGAAGTAGTCAGGATCGCTGACCTTGGTGTAGTCAGCGTTCAGACGCCATACCTGATCGATAACCCCGGAGTGGTTCCAGTAGAACAGCCAGCGGCGGCTGTTGCTGTCGCTCGAGTGATCGTCTTCGTAGACTTTATCCGACGGCAGGTAGTCGAATTCAGTTAAGCCGCTGCCGAGCTGGGTCAGGTAGCGGAATTCGTTTTCCCACATCACGCCGCCGCGTTTGTTCATATAGTGCGGGGTGATGGTGGCATCGAAGTTCGGCGCAATGTTCCAGTAGTACGGCAGGGAGAATTCCACACCGTTTTTGGTACTGTATTTGGCGTTCGGGATCAGGAAACCGGAACGACGTTTGTCGCCCACCGGCAACTGCAGGTAAGGGCTGTAGAAAATCGGTACTGAGCCCAGCTTAAAGCGGGCGTTCCAGATCTCGGCAACCTGCTCTTCACGGTCGTGGATGACTTCGCTGCCCACGACGCTCCAGGTGTCGGAGCCCGGCAGACAGGAGGTAAAGCTGCCATTTTCCAGAATGGTATAGCGGTTTTCGCCGCGCTGTTTCATCAGGTCCGCCGTGCCGCGTCCCTGGCGTCCGACCATTTGATAATCGCCCTGCCAGACGTTGGTATCTTTGGTGTTCAGGTTTGACCAGGCTTTAGGCCCTTTGAGGATCACCTGGTTATCGTCGTAATGGACGTTGCCCAGCGCATCCACCGTTCGCACCGGTTGCGCCTGGCCCGCGGCCTGCTGCTGATGCAGCTGCACTTCGTCGGCACGCAGGCGGCTGTTCCCCTGGTTAATATCGACGTTGCCGGTGAAGACGGCATTATCCGGGTAGTTGCCCTTCGCATGATCGGCGTTAATCGTCACCGGCAGATCGCCAGGCCGCCCTTCCACGAGCGGACGATCAAAGCTTGGCACGCCAAGCATACATTGCGTTGCGAGATCGGCAGCGAGGCCTTGTTGGCTATACAAGGCGCTGGCAATCATCGTAGCCAGGAGGCTGGGAATACGTTTTTTCATACGTTGTATTTATTGTTCCATCATCTTGTGGCAGCGGCTTGCAAACGGTCAGAGCCTAACTTACTCAACATTATCACGCTAGTGTTAATCCTGCCCGTTTCGAGCCCGAGCGTTAGGCACCCTGTTGAATGACGAGTATGATAAAGCAAATTATAGGCTATGTCCCACAATTGACCGAGGCGCGAGTGCCGGGTAACGTGCGGTCATATTCGAGCTTAACGGCGATAAACAGTTGGGGAGTCTATGCAGTATTTGGGTAAAGTGATTGGCGTGGCAGTGGCTTTGCTGATGGGCGGTGGGTTTTGGGGTGTCGTGCTCGGCTTCCTGGTGGGCCATATGTTTGACCGGGCGCGCAGTCGCCGGTTGAATCTCTTCGCCAATCAACAGGAACGCCAGTCGCTCTTCTTTTCCACCACCTTTGAAGTGATGGGGCATCTGACCAAATCCAAGGGTCGCGTCACCGAAGCTGATATTCATGTCGCCAATGTGCTGATGGATCGCATGAACCTGCACGGCGCATCGCGTACGGCGGCGCAGCAGGCGTTTCGCGACGGCAAGGCCGACAACTATCCGCTGCGCGAGAAGATGCGTCAGCTGCGCAGCGTCTGCTTTGGGCGCTTCGATCTGATTCGGATGTTTCTGGAAATTCAGCTGCAGGCGGCGTTCGCTGACGGCGAATTGCACCCCAACGAACGTGAAGTGCTGTTCGTCATCGCTGACGAGCTTGGCATCTCCCGCGCCCAGTTCGATCAATTCCTGCGGATGATGCAGGGCGGCGCCCAGTTTGGCGGCGGTTCGCAGCAGCAATCGTATGGTCAGCACGGCGGCAATGCCGGCTGGCAGCAGGCGCAGCGCGGGCCAACCCTCGAAGATGCCTGCAATGTGCTGGGGGTGAAACCGACCGATGACGCGGCGACGGTGAAGCGCGCCTATCGTAAGCTGATGAACGAACATCATCCGGACAAGCTAGTGGCGAAAGGGCTGCCGCCGGAGATGATGGAGATGGCCAAACAGAAAGCTCAGGAGATCCAGAAGGCCTGGGAGCTGATCAAAGAGCAGCGCGGCTTCTGAGTTTTCCCGCCCCTCCCGTCCGGCGAGGGGTTTTAGTTTTTAGGCTGTGCGCGTCGGTACAGCCGCCGCGGATGGCCGATTTTTCCATACAGCATCTCCACTTCCAGAAAGCCGGTCTCGACACCGTGTTCCAGATAGCGCCGGGCGGTGGTTTTGCTGAGCCCGGCGGCGCTGACCACCTCATCGACGGAAAAACAGTGTGCTTCCCGGCCGCTAAACAATCCCTGCACCAGCGCCAGCGTCTTCTCTTCAATGCCCTTACTGCCGCTATCCACGCGGAAGTTCTTCGCCTGCAGTTGGTAGAGAGAATCGACGTTCTGCTGATCGACGATTTTCCATTCCCGCTGCTGATCGTAAAACTGGATAAAGCGCTCAAGCGACTGGCTCAGCCGCTTCCAGGAGACGGGCTTAAGGATATAGTCGAAGGCGCCGTTGCGGATGGCCAGGCTGCAGGTTTCCATATCGCTGGCGGCGGTGATAAAGATCACTGAGCAATGGGTGGTTGCCAGCACCGGGTCGGTCATCAGCGTGACGCCTTTGCCGTCCGGTAAATAGTTATCCAGCAGCACCAGCTGCGGCGGACTGGCGTGGAGCAACTGCCGCGCCTGAGCGAGGGAGGCCGCCATGCCTGCCAGCCGCAGTCGCGGGTGTTTTTGCACAAGCTCGGCGTGCAGGCGCGCCAGCTCGCTCTCATCTTCAATGATCAGCACATCGACCAGGTCATGATGCATTGTGGGCCTCCGTTTGCGGACAGGCGGGGGCGTCGGCCGGGATAAACAGGGTGAAGATGGTTCCCCGCGGCGCGTTGTCGGCGACTTCGATGGTGCCGCCCGCCTGAGTGACATAATGTTCAATAAGATACAAACCAATGCCGTGATCGCCACGGGTTTTGGTGGTCACGCCGCGTTCAAAAATGCGGTCGCGAATATCGGGACGAATGCCGACGCCGCGGTCAGCCACTTCGATGATCAGTTCCCGGGCGTTGAGCTGAATCAGCACTTCCACCGGCTCGTGCGGCAGCTCGGCGCGCTGCGTGGCTTCGATGGCGTTATCCAGCAGGTTGCCGATGATGGAGATCAGTTCGGATTCCTTTAACGACGGCAGCGGACGATCGATACGACAGGCCGGGTCGAAGCTCAGGACCACGCCTTTTTCGCGGGCGCGGGTCGCTTTGCCCAACAGCAGGCCGCACAGCGTCGGCGAGTGGAAGTGCGAGGAGATGAAGTCCAGCAGCTCCTGGGCATGCTCCGACTGGGCCTGAATATAGCGGATCGCTTCGTCATAGTGACCCATATGCAGCAGACCGGAGAGGGTGGTCATCCGGTTGAGCTGTTCGTGGCGCATGATGCGCAGGTTGTCGACATAGCGCTTCACCTGGCTGAGCTGGGCGGTGAGGGCATTGATTTCGTTGCGGTCGCGGAAGGTGATCACCCAGCCCTGCAGCGTATTCTCCAGCATAATGCGCACCCGGCTGGCGAGCACGGTCAGCTGGTTGAAGCGGCACAGCTCGTCATGAGTGTCATGCTCGAGCATGTCGCCGCTGGCGAAAAACGGCTGCGGCGAAATGACGCTGTCGATTGACTGGCCGCGCAGCTGACGGGCAGGCTGGCTGAGCCCCAGCAGGCTGCGGGCGGCATGGTTAATCACCTCAATGCGCCGCTGGTGATCGATGACGATCACCCCTTCAAAGATCGACTCCATCATTGCCTTTTGCTGACGTACCAGCAGGCCTATCTCCCGCGGCTCGAGCGAAAAAATCTGCTTCTTGATGCTGCGGGTAAAGTACCAGGAGAAGATAAACAGGGCGATGAGCAGCAGGATGGCGGCGATAAAAATATTGATCACTTTGGTCAGCGTGATGCTGTCGAGATAGCTGGTGAGGTAGCCAACGGAGACAATGCCGATCACCTGCCCCTCGTCATCGACGATGGGCGTTTTGCTGCGCAGCGAGACGCCGAGGCCGCCTTTGCGAATGGTGGTGATGGAGTGCCCCTCCAGCACCGCCTGATTGTCGCCGCCGACCAGCCGCGTACCAACCCACTCCGGATGGACGGAGTGAAACAGATGCACGCCCTGCCGATCGCCGATGACGATAAAACTGGCGTCGCTATGGGCGGCGATTTGCTGCATAAACGCCCGGATCGCCTGCGGATCGTGCTGGCTGACCTGCTGACGCAAATTTGGCATCAGGGCTATCTCTTCAGCCTGAATTTTGGCCCGGCCACTCATCTCCTGATACAGCTGGCGGCTGGCGTCAAAATAATAATAAATGCCCAGCGCTATAAAGAGGACCGAGAAAAAGGCGACCAGCGAAATAAACAGCTTATATTGAAAAGAGAGCTTCATAGGTCCCGTACTGCGTATTCACCATACCGGCACTCTATCATTTTTCTGTCACGTGACGTAAATGTTAAGAAGAAGTTGTGATCGCCTGCGCAGGCGCTGGCTGTCGGCGGGGGACTCAGTGGAAATAACGCGTCAGGGAGAATAAAAACCATAAAAACCACAATAATAAATCAGAGATATATCACCCCTTAGCGGTTCCGTGAATAGAAACCATAAAAACCATAGTGACCATTAAAACTTCTTTTTTAATCTGGGGAGCTTCACATTAACGACGCCGCTGTCCCTTTACGCTGAAAATGAATAATAACGACAGGGCTGAATTTATGAGCACCACAGACAATGCATTCTCTGCAACCCTTGAACCGATCAATACGCCGAAAACCACGCTGAAGCAGCGCTGGTGGCACATCATGGATAACTGGAAGGTAGGGATCGTCCCGCTGCCGCTGTTTTTGCTGGCCGGGGGGCTGATTGCCCTCGACTGCCTTGGCGGTAAACTGCCGAGCGATATCGTGGTGATGGTGGCCACCCTGGCTTTCTTTGGCTTCGCCTGCGGCGAGTTTGGTAAGCGCCTGCCGGTGCTGGGAAAACTCGGCGCGGCGGCGATCTGCGCCACTTTTATTCCTTCCGCGCTGGTCCATTACGGTCTGCTGCCGGATGTGGTTGTGGAATCCACCACCAAATTCTATAAATCCACCAATATCCTCTATCTCTACATCTGCTGCATCATCGTCGGCAGCATCATGAGTATGAACCGTACCACGCTGATTCAGGGCTTTCTGAAGATCTTCTTCCCGATGCTGTGCGGCGAAGTGGTTGGCATGCTGGTGGGCATCGGCGTCGGCACGCTGCTGGGCATGGAGCCGTTCCAGGTGTTCTTCTTTATCGTGCTGCCGATCATGGCCGGTGGCGTGGGGGAAGGGGCGATCCCGCTGTCAATGGGTTACGCCGCGCTGATGCATATGGAGCAGGGCGTGGCGCTGGGCCGGATATTGCCGATGGTGATGCTCGGCAGTCTGACGGCGATCGTTATCTCCGGCTGCCTCAACCAGCTCGGCAAGCGCTCCCCGCATCTCACCGGTGAAGGGCAACTGATGCCGAACCGCAGCAATGAAACCCGTAGCCTCGGCGAGAGCGAAGGCGTGAGCGGCAAAACCGACGTCGGGACCCTGGCCTCCGGCGCGCTGCTGGCGGTGCTGCTGTATATGATGGGGATGCTTGGCCACAAACTGATTGGCCTGCCGGCGCCGGTGGGCATGCTGTTCCTCGCGGTGCTGTTAAAGCTGGCTAACGTGGTTTCTCCACGCCTGCAGGAGGGATCGCAGATGGTGTATAAATTCTTCCGCACCGCGGTGACTTACCCGATCCTCTTTGCCGTCGGCGTGGCGATCACCCCGTGGCAGGAACTGGTAAACGCCTTCACGCTGACCAACCTGCTGGTGATTGTCAGTACCGTCTCGGCGCTGGTGGCGACCGGGTTCTTTGTGGGTAAAAAAATAGGGATGCACCCGATCGATGTGGCGATTGTCTCCTGTTGCCAGAGCGGGCAGGGCGGCACCGGCGATGTGGCGATCCTGACCGCCGGTAACCGCATGAGCCTGATGCCGTTCGCGCAGATCGCTACCCGCATCGGCGGGGCGATAAATGTCTCGCTGGGACTGCTGTTCCTCAGCCACTATCTGGCGTGATTAAACGCTGCGCTAAGCGATAAATCTGCCATTTTCCGCTACAGAACGCAGAAAATATCTGCGTTCTGTATCCTAAATGCTCCGCATTTAGCGTTACAATCAGCGCGCGATCGGCTATCGCATCCATCATCATGACAGCCCAGGCGCTGTCGCATTTATCATATGTAGGAGAGGAATTAATGTCAGTGGATACTCCCGCCCAGGCGGGCGTCAGCATCGATGCATTGCTGGCGGCGAAAGAGCAGCGTGCAGCCCGCCAGGCTGACTGGCTGGCCCATTATCAGCAGCCTGTTATTTCCCTGACCCTGGTGACCCCGGGGGCGGTGAAAGACAGCATTCGCTATCGCAACATGATGGGCGTTGCCCTCCAGGCCTGCGACCAGCTGCTGTGGAAGCACCGCTGGCAAGCGCTGGATCGTCAGGTGCTGTGGTTGCCGACCGGGCCCGAAGCGCTGTGGTGCGTGGCGCACCCGGCCAGCGAAATCAAAGCGATGTGCAGCACGCTGGAGCAGAGCCATCCGCTGGGACGCCTGTGGGATATCGATGTGATCTGTCCACAGAACGGGCAGGTGGGACGTCAGTCGCTGGGTGAGTCGCAGCGCCGCTGTCTGCTGTGTGATGAGCCGGCGCACGCCTGCGCGCGCAGCCGTCGCCACGACACCGATCTCGTCGTGGCGCGCGTTGAGCAGATGATTGATGCGTGGTTTGCCCGCGACTAACGGGTCAGTATTCCCCGGCGGCAAGGCGCTACCGGGGACATCCTAAAAATCGACCGGCGCGCGAAAGGTCATCGCGTTGCCGTAGGCAGGGTGGGTGATGGTGAGCGTCTCGGCGTGCAGCAGCAGACGCGGGGCCATCGCCAGCGCCTCCGGCGTGGCATAAAAGCGGTCGCCAAGGATCGGATGCCCCAGCGCCAGCATATGCACGCGCAGCTGATGCGAGCGCCCGGTAATCGGCTTCAGGCGCACGCGGGCGGTGTTGTCCTCCGCGTACTCCAGCACCTCATACTCGGTTTGCGCCGCTTTGCCGGTTTCGTAGCACACCTTCTGCTTTGGCCGGTTCGGCCAGTCGCAAATCAGCGGTAAATCCACCAGACCTTCCGCCGGCTGCGGATGGCCCCAGACGCGGGCGACGTACTGTTTTTTCGGCTCGCGCTCGCGGAACTGACGTTTCAGCTCACGCTCTGCGGCCTTATTCAGCGCCACCACAATCACGCCGCTGGTGGCCATATCAAGGCGATGCACCGATTCGGCCTGCGGGAAGTCGCGCTGAATGCGCGTCATCACGCTGTCTTTATGCTCCTCAAGACGACCGGGTACGGACAACAAGCCGCTCGGCTTGTTGACCACCATGATGTGCTCATCCTGATACAGGATCACCAGCCAGGGATCCTGCGGCGGATTGTAGTTTTCCATCGCCATTTTCGCGTTCCGTTACTGGTGAGTAACGACGATCAGACGCAGCGCGTCCAGACGCCATCCGGCCTGTCCTAACGCCTCCAGCACCTGCTGGCGATTGCTTTCGATGGCCGCCAGTTCGTCGTCACGGATGTTCGGGTTCACCGCCTTCAGCGCTTCGAGACGCGACAGTTCCGCCGTCAGCTTTTCATCGGCTTCGTTACGCGCTGCGTCGATCAGCCCCTGCGCCGCTTTGGCGATCTGCGCTTCGCCCTGTTGCAGAATGGCGTGAACGTCCTGCTGCACCGCGTTGACCAGTTTGCTGCCGGTGTGGCGGTTGACCGCGCTCAGCTGGCGGTTGAAGCTTTCAAATTCCACCTGGCCGGCGAGGTTGTTGCCGTTTTTATCCAGCAGCAGGCGAACCGGGGTCGCCGGCAGGAAGCGGTTAAGCTGCAGCTGCTTCGGCGCCTGCGCTTCGACGACGTAGATCAGCTCCAGCAGCAGGGTGCCGACCGGCAGCGCCTTATTCTTCAGCAGGGAAATGGTGCTGCTGCCGGTATCGCCGGAGAGGATCAGATCCAGACCGTTGCGGATCAGCGGATGTTCCCAGGTGATGAACTGCGCATCTTCACGCGACAGCGCCACGTCACGCTCGAAGGTGATGGTGCAGCCGTCTTCCGGCAGGCCCGGGAAATCCGGGACCAGCATATGGTCGGACGGGGTGAGGACGATCAGGTTTTCACCGCGGTCGTCCTGGTTGATGCCGACGATATCGAACAGGTTCATCGAGAAGGCGATCAGACTGGTGTCGTCATCCTGCTCTTCGATGCTCTCCGCCAGCGCCTGCGCTTTCTCGCCGCCGTTGGAGTGGATCTCCAGCAGACGGTCGCGGCCCTGCTCCAGCTGCGCCTTCAGGGCGTCATGCTGTTGGCGGCAGGATTTGATCAGATCGTCAAAGCCATCGGTGGATTCTGGCGCCGCAAGATAGTTGATCAGTTCATCATGGACGCTGTCGTAGACGGTACGGCCGGTCGGGCAGGTATGTTCGAAGGCGTCGAGCCCTTCGTGATACCAGCGCACCAGCACCGACTGCGCGGTCTTTTCCAGGTATGGAACGTGGATCTGGATATCGTGTGCCTGACCGATACGGTCGAGACGGCCGATACGCTGCTCCAGCAGATCCGGGTTAAATGGCAGGTCGAACATCACCAGGTTGCTGGCGAACTGGAAGTTACGTCCTTCGGAGCCGATTTCGGAGCACAGCAACACCTGCGCGCCGGTGTCTTCTTCGGCAAACCACGCCGCGGCGCGGTCGCGTTCGATAATCGACATCCCTTCATGGAACACCGCGGCGCGGATGCCTTCGCGCTCGCGCAGCACCTGCTCCAGCTGTAGCGCGGTGGCGGCTTTGGCGCAAATCACCAGGACCTTCTGCGAGCGATGGCTGGTCAGGTAGCCCATCAGCCACTCGACGCGCGGGTCGAAGTTCCACCAGGTGCCGGTATCGCCTTCAAATTCCTGATAGATCTGCTCCGGATAGAGCATGTCGCGCGCGCGCTCTTCCGCGGTTTTGCGGGCGCCCATGATGCCAGAGACCTTGATGGCCGTCTGGTACTGGGTCGGCAGCGGCAGACGAATGGTGTGCAGCTCGCGTTTCGGGAAGCCTTTCACGCCGTTACGGGTGTTCCGGAACAGCACGCGGCTGGTGCCGTGGCGGTCCATCAGCATCGAGACCAGCTCCTGGCGCGCGGCCTGAGCGTCTTCGCGATCGCTGTTGGCAGCCTGCAGCAGCGGCTCGATATCCTGCTCGCCGATCAGATCGCCAAGGGTATTGAGTTCGCTATCGCTCAGCGTGTTGCCCGCCAGCAGCAGGGCGACGGCATCGGCGACCGGGCGGTAGTTTTGTTGTTCTTCAACAAACTGGGCAAAATCGTGGAAGCGGTTTGGATCCAGCAGACGCAGGCGCGCAAAGTGGCTCTCCATCCCCAACTGTTCCGGCGTCGCGGTCAGCAGCAGGATGCCCGGCACGCGCTCGGCCAGCTGTTCAATGGCCTGATATTCACGGCTCGGCGCCTCTTCACTCCACACCAGGTGGTGCGCTTCGTCGACCACCATCAGGTCCCATTCGGCGTCGCACAGATGCTCCAGGCGCTGTTTGCTGCGGCGCACGAAGTCTAAAGAGCAGATCACCAGCTGTTCGGTTTCGAACGGGTTGTAGGCATCGTGCTGCGCTTCGGCGTAACGTTCGTCGTCGAACAGCGAGAAACGCAGGTTGAAACGGCGTAGCATTTCCACCAGCCACTGGTGCTGGAGGGTTTCCGGGACCACAATCAGCACGCGCTCGGCGGCGCCGGAGAGCAGCTGCTGGTGCAGGATCATCCCGGCTTCAATGGTTTTACCTAAGCCCACTTCATCGGCCAGCAGGACGCGCGGCGCGTGACGACGGCCCACGTCATGGGCGATGTTCAGCTGATGCGGGATCAGGCTGGTGCGCTGGCCGCGCAGGCCGCTCCACGGCATGCGGTACTGCTCGCTCTGGAACTTACGCGCACGGTAGCGCAGGGCAAAGCGGTCCATACGGTCAATTTGACCGGCAAACAGGCGGTCCTGCGGCTTGCTGAACACCAGTTTGCTGTCGAGCAGCACTTCACGCAGAGTCACGTTCGCTTCCTGGGTGTCCAGGCGAGTACCGGTGTAGGACAGCAGCCCGTTCTCTTCATTCACTTTGTCAACGTGGAGCTGCCAGCCTTCATGGCTGGTAATGGTGTCGCCCGGGTTAAACATCACGCGGGTGATCGGGGAATCGTTGCGAGAGTACAGACGGTTTTCGCCGATGGCGGGGAAAAGGAGAGTGACCATGCGCGCATCCAGCGCTACCACCGTCCCTAATCCTAGTTCGCTCTCTGTGTCGCTAATCCAGCGTTGACCAAGTGTAAAAGGCATATGTGTTCGGCTCTTTGTTCTTTAATTGCAGGCAATAGTTGATCATCTCCATGAATAATCGGAGATGCGTCAAAATTGGGGCCAGGAATGGAAAGGGCGCTATATTACTGGATGGAGGAACGTTCGTCACCTCCTCCGCACCCTTCATTTTTCGGCTTTTGTGCCTGCGGAATGAGTGAGAAAAAATTAAAATAGCCCCAGCTGTCCTGTCACTATTGTAGCAAAGTCATCGTTGACGAAGGGCAGGATCCCTTCCGCCACCGGCTGCAACTGCTTTGTTAAATAGTGATCGTAATCGAGCGGCGACTGCTGGTAATCCACCGGCTCCGGGCCGCTGGTGGTCCAGACGTATTTGATGGTGCCGCGCTGCTGATACTGCTGCGCCCGCCCAAGCTTCACGTTGTGTTCATCCGCCAGCCTCGCGGCGCGCACGTGCGGCGGCACGTTACGTTGATACTCGGCCAGCGGTCGGCGCAGGCGCTTGCGATAAACCAGCTGCTCGTCGAGTTCGCCATTCATCAGCCTGGCGATAGTCTCCCGCACATAATCCTGATACGGCTGGTTGCGGAAGATGCGCAGGTATAACTCCTGTTGAAACTGCTGGGCTAGCGGCGTCCAGTCGGTGCGTACCGTCTCCAGCCCCTTGAACACCATGCGCTGGGCATCGCCCTCCTGAATCATCCCGGCATAGCGCTTCTTGCTGCCGGTATCGGCGCCGCGGATCGTCGGCATTAAAAAGCGGCAGAAGTGGGTTTCATACTCCAGCTCCAGGGCGCTGGTCAGCTGGCTTTTACCAAGCTCCTGCGCCCACCAGGCATTGACGTCGCTGACCAGCTCGCGGCCGATCTCCGCTGCCTGTGCTTCGCTATGCGGGCGTTTCAGCCAGACGAAGGTGGAATCGGTATCGCCGTAGATAACGTCGTAGCCTTTGGCTTCAATTAGCGCTTTGGTCTGGCGCATGATCGCGTGACCGCGCATGGTAATCGACGAGGCGAGACGCGGGTCGAAGAAGCGGCAGGCGCTGGTGCCCAGCACGCCGTAGAAGGCGTTCATGATAATCTTCAGCGCCTGGGAGAGCGGCTTATTATGCTGGCGTTTGGCTTCATCGCGGCCGTGCCAGATCTGGCTGACAATGCCGGGCAGGCAGTGTTTGTCGCGCGAAAAGCGGGCGCCAAGGAAGCCCTCGATGCTGTGCTGATCATCGGGCTGCGCCAGGCCTTCCACCAGGCCGACCGGATCGATTAGAAAGGTACGAATAATCGACGGATACAGGCTTTTGTAGTCCAGCACCAGCACCGAGTCATACAGACCGGGGCGGGAGTCCATCACGTAGCCGCCGGGGCTGGCCTGCGGGGGGACGTCGCCGAGGTTCGGCGCCACGTAGCCCAGGCGGTGCATGCGTGGGAAATAGAGATGGCTGAAGGCGGCCACCGATCCGCCGTGGCGATCGGCGGGCAGACCGTTAACCGTCGCCCGTTCGAGCAGAAACGGCATGATCTCCGTTTTGTGGAAGATCCGCGTGACCAGCTCGCAATCCTGCAGGTTATAGATCGCCAGCGCCGGTTTGTCTTCATGGAAGCGGCGATCGATCTCGTCCATCCGATCCCACGGGTTGTCAATGGCTTTACCTTCACCCAGCAGTTCGCGGGCCACGGCCTCCAGTGAAAAGGAGGAGAAGTTCCAGAACGCGGATTTTAGCGCGTCGATGCCGTCGATAATTAGCCGCCCGTTGGCCTGGGCGAAAAAGACGCCGTTCTTAAAACCGTGCTCACGCCACTCCAGCTCGCTGTTGCCGCGGCCGAGACGCAGCGGGATACGATAGCGCTCGGCGTGCTTTTGCAGGACCCGCAGATCGAACTGCACCACGTTCCAGCCGATCAGCACGTCAGGGTCGTGTTCGGCAAACCAGGCGTTGAGCTTTTCCAGCAGCAGGGGACGGCTGGCGATGAAGACCAGCTCGAAGTCGACGTCTGGCGGCGTTTCCGGTTCGGGGCCCAGCATGTAGACCACCCGCTGGCCGCAGCCTTCCAGACCGATGCAGTACAGCTCGCCGTGGCGGCTGGTTTCGATATCCAGCGACACCCATTTCAGCGGCGGGCGATAGTCAGGGTTCGGTTTCATGCGCGCGTTGACCAGCTGTGAGCCGCGCGTTTCGCCTTCTACCCACACCGGGGCGGTGATAAAGCGCTCCATCAGGTAGCGCTCCGGCGGACGGATATCACCCTCGTAGACGGTGACGCCGCTGTCGCGGAGCATCTTCTCCAGACGCATCAATTGACGATGGGCGCGACAGTAAAGGCCGACAACCGGCTGACGGTGGAAATCTCTCAGGGCCAGCGGAGCGAAGCGGAAGCCTTTCTCCCCCTGCAGCAGCCGTTCAGCCTGCTCCTGCTGCGCTTCGGGGATAAAGGCAACGGACTCCTGCGGCGGGAGTGTGACCTGCAGCGGGCCGTCGTCGGTGGCCAGCCAGAAGGAGAGCTCGCTGCCCTGCGGGGTGTCCCGCCAGTGACGGGTGAGTAGAAAACCTGCTCGTGGCTGGGTCACGGGTATTCTCGCCGATAAAAAACCAGGCTTGATTATAGCCTGGTTTCATGATGGATGCTGGGGTTTTATACAGGTATTCGGCGCTAAGGTGGCGAGCAGGGTGATTATTGGCCGTAGTAGGCTTTGGCCCCGTGCTTACGCAGATAGTGCTTATCGAGCAGCGTCTGCTGCATATCCGGCAGCTGCGGCGCCAGCTGGCGGCAGAAGATACCCATATAGGCGATCTCTTCCAGCACGATGGCGTTATGCACCGCGTCTTCGGCATTCTTACCCCAGGCAAACGGGCCGTGGGAATGCACCAGCACGCCGGGCATCTGCGCCGGGTCGATTCCCTGCTGACGGAAAGTTTCGACAATCACGTTGCCGGTTTCCCACTCATATTCGCCGTTGATCTCCGCATCGGTCATCAACCGGGTGCAGGGAACCGGGCCATAGAAATAGTCAGCGTGGGTGGTGCCGGTCGCTGGAATGGATTGCCCGGCCTGCGCCCAGATGGTGGCGTGGCGCGAATGGGTATGCACAATACCGCCCAGCGTCGGGAAGGCCTGATACAGCAGGCGATGAGTAGGGGT
This sequence comes from Klebsiella sp. P1CD1, assembly GCF_003790505.1. Taxonomy (NCBI): domain Bacteria; kingdom Pseudomonadati; phylum Pseudomonadota; class Gammaproteobacteria; order Enterobacterales; family Enterobacteriaceae; genus Klebsiella; species Klebsiella sp. P1CD1. The sequence continues at coordinate 4,821,161 of NZ_CP033631.1, read as the reverse complement.
ATCCGACGAGGGCTTCTTGTTGCCTTCCACCACCTCGCCAGTCTCCAGACTGACGACCACCATATCGTCGGCGGTCATCACGCGGTAATCCACGCCGGAGGGTTTGATAACCAGAACGCCCTGGTCGCGGTCGACGGCGCTGACGTTGCCCCAGGTTAAGGTCACCAGATTATGCTGCGGCAGCGCTAAGTTGGCTTCCAGAACCTGGCGTTTAAGATCTTCTAACATAGTGTGCTCCGAATAGCAGGCGAGTCGGGTATCCCTCACCCCGACCCTCTCCCGGCGGGAGAGGGAGAAAGGCGGCATGGCGCCCTGTCGGTATCCTCTCCCCAACGGGGAGAGGGAAAGGGTGAGGGGACGGCCTCTTAGCGTTTTGAACCATAATACACTTCATTCCAGCGCAGCGCGTCCTTGAAGGACGGCAGACGGGTATCGTTGTCGATGACCGTCAGCTCGATATTGTGCAGCTCGGCGAACTGGCGCATATCGTCGAGGTTCAGCGCATGGCTGAAGACGGTATGGTGCGCGCCACCGGCGATGATCCAGGCTTCCGAAGCGGTACGCAGATCCGGCTGCGCTTTCCACAGGGCGTTGGCCACCGGCAGCTTCGGCAGATCGTGCGGCGTCGGGACGGTTTCAATGGTATTGACCAGCAGACGGAAGCGATCTCCCAGATCGATCAGGCTGGCGACAATCGCCGGGCCGGTCTGGGTATTGAAGATCAAACGCGCCGGATCCGCTTTGCCGCCGATACCCAGCGGCTGGACGTCGAGGATCGGTTTCTCGGCGGTAGCGATCGTCGGGCACACTTCCAGCATATGCGAACCGAGCACCAGATCGTTGCCGTTGTCGAAGTGGTAGGTGTAATCCTCCATAAAGGAGGTGCCGCCCTGCAGACCGGTTGACATCACCTTCATGATGCGAAGCAGAGCGGCGGTTTTCCAGTCGCCTTCACCGGCAAAGCCGTAGCCCTGCTGCATCAGGCGCTGCACGGCGAGACCCGGAAGCTGTTTCAGGCCGTGGAGATCTTCAAAGGTGGTGGTAAAGGCGTGGAACCCGCCCTGCTCGAGAAAGCGTTTCATCCCCAGCTCAATGCGCGCGGCGTCCAGCACGTTCTGGCGCTTCTCGCCGTGAACCTGCGCCGCCGGGGTCAGACGGTAGCTGCTTTCATATTCATCGACCAGCGCGCTGATATCGCCGTCGCTGATGCTGTTGACCACCTGCACCAGATCGCCGACCGCCCAGGTGTTCACTGAGAAGCCAAACTTGATCTGCGCCGCGACTTTATCGCCGTCGGTCACCGCCACTTCGCGCATGTTATCGCCGAAACGGCACACTTTCAGATGGCGAGTATCCTGTTTGGAGACCGCCTGGCGCATCCAGCCGCCGATGCGCTGGTGGGCTTCTTTATCCTGCCAGTGGCCGGTGACCACGCTGTGTTGCTGGCGCATACGGGCGCCGATGAAACCGAACTCGCGGCCGCCGTGCGCGGTCTGGTTCAGGTTCATAAAGTCCATATCGATGCTGTCCCACGGCAGCGCGGCATTGTATTGCGTATGGAACTGCAGCAGCGGCTTATTGAGGATGGTCAGGCCGTTGATCCACATTTTTGCCGGCGAGAAGGTATGCAACCAGACCACTAACCCGGCGCATTTGTCATCGTAGTTGGCGTCGCGGCAGATATGGGTGATCTCGTCCGGGGTGGTGCCCAGCGGCTTAAGGACCAGTTTGCACGGCAGTTTGGCTTCCGCATTCAGGCTGTTCACCACATGTTCGGCATGCTTCGTCACCTGGCGCAGGGCTTCCGGGCCGTACAGATGTTGGCTGCCAATAACGAACCATACTTCATAGTTATCAAAAATCGTCATTTTCGTATCCTTAATGGGTGAGCGCTGCCTGAGATTGCGAGGCTTTTTCCGCCTTTGCAGCCGAAGGGAGATAGTGTTGTTCAGCGCTGACCGACCACTGCTGGTAGCGCTGATAGAGTTGTTCGAAACGTTGCGCCTGCGCCGGGCGTGGCTGCAGGGTGGTTTCCACCTGGCTTGCCATCCACTGCTGGGCGGCGGGAATATCGTCATAGACGCCGGCGGCGACGGCGGCGAAGATAGCCGCCCCCAGCGCACAGCACTGATCGGAGGCGACAATCTGCAGCGGGCGGTTCAGCACATCGCAGCAGGCCTGCATGATGACCTGGTTTTTCCGTGCGATACCGCCGAGGGCCATCACGTTGTTAACCGGGATCCCCTGCTCGGTGAAGCACTCCATAATGGCGCGGGCGCCAAAGGCGGTGGCGGCGATGAGGCCACCGAACAGCGCCGGCGCGTCGGTCGCCAGGTTAAGATCGGTGATCACCCCTTTCAGACGCTGGTTGGCATTCGGCGTGCGGCGGCCGTTGAACCAGTCGAGCACCACCGGCAGGTGATCGAGGGACGGATTATTGGCCCAGGCTTCGGTGAGCGCCGGCAGTAACTGTTTTTGGCTGGCTTTGATTTGCTCGCGCAACGCCGGCTGCTGCTGAGCCAGTTGTTCCAGCGGCCAGCCGAGAATGCGGCCAAACCAGGCGTAAATATCGCCGAAGGCGGACTGGCCTGCCTCCATGCCGATAAAGTGCGGAACCACGCTGCCGTCAACCTGCCCGCAGATACCTTTTACCGTGCGCTCGCCGACGCTCTCTTTATCGGCAATCAGGATGTCGCAGGTGGAGGTGCCGATGACTTTCACCAGCGCGTTAGGTTGCGCCCCGGCGCCAACGGCGCCCATATGGCAGTCGAAGGCGCCGCCGGAGATGGCCACGGTCTGCGACAGACCCAGACGCTGGGCCCACTCTGCGCTCAGCGTGCCGACCGGCACATCGGCCGTCCAGGTATCGGTGAACAGCGGCCAGGCCAGATGCTGATTAATGATGGGATCAAGCTCATCGAAGAAGCTGGCCGGCGGCAGACCGCCCCAGCTTTCGTGCCACAGCGATTTATGTCCGGCGCTGCAGCGGCCGCGGCGCAGATCCTGCGGACGGGTGGTGCCGGAGAGCAGGGCGGGTACCCAGTCGCAAAGCTCTACCCACGAGGCGGCAGCCTGGGCGACGGCGCTATCTTCGCGGGTGACGTGAAGGATTTTGGCCCAGAACCATTCGCTGGAGTAGATACCACCGATATAGCGCGAGTAATCCTCTTTGCCCGGCTGGTGACACAGGCGGGTGATCGCCTCGGCTTCCTCGACCGCGGTGTGATCCTTCCACAGGACAAACATGGCGTTAGGGTTGTCAGCAAATTCTTCGCGCAGCGCCAGCACGCTGCCCTCGGCATCAACGGGAGCCGGGGTTGAGCCGGTGCTGTCAACGCCAATGCCCACGACGTCGGCGCGCTGTTCGGCGCTCAGCGAAGCGAGCACGCTTTTCAGCGCCGCTTCCATGGACTCGATATAATCTCGCGGGTGGTGGCGGAACCGGTTGTTAGCCCCATCGCAATACTGTCCTTCGCGCCAGCGCGGATACCACTCTACGCTTGCCGCCAGCTCTGCGCCGGACGCGCATTCCACCGCCAGGGCGCGGACTGAGTCACTACCAAAGTCGAGGCCAATCGCAATTGCCATCTTGTTACTCCATGCAGAAATCATTCATGCAGCAACAGTAGATATCCCCGGCAAAATCCGTCAGGCCGGATTCGCTAATCTTATGGATTATTTTGCTGTCACCTCGCAAAGTGTGACGCCGTGCAAATATTCGATGTGGACTTTCCTGCCGTATTTATAGACACTTTTGTTACCCGGTATATCACGGTGGAATGCACGCTGCTGGCGCTTTTTCGCTTACCGTGCGGCTTTTTAGCGAAATTCCCACCGCCGTCGCAGTCGCGACAGGGCCGAGAGCGATAAAATGATGAATATGGACAATTGGTGTCACTAATACCTTCGGGGAGAACCACGCGTATGGCCGAAACGCAAAACGATCCGCTGCTGCCGGGCTACTCTTTTAACGCTCATCTGGTCACCGGCCTCACGCCGATTGAGGCGCAGGGATACCTGGATTTCTTTATCGACCGCCCGCTGGGCATGAAAGGCTATATTCTCAACCTGACGATCCGCGGCGAGGGTGTTATCAACAACCACGGCGAGCAGTTCGTCTGCCGGCCGGGTGATATGCTGCTGTTCCCGCCAGGGGAAATCCATCACTACGGCCGCCATCCCGACGCCAGCGAGTGGTATCACCAGTGGGTCTACTTCCGGCCACGCGCCTACTGGCACGAGTGGCTCAACTGGCCGACGATCTTCGCCCAGACCGGCTTTTTCCGTCCGGATGAACAGTGGCAGGCGCGCTTTGGCGAACTGTTCGGCCAGATCGTCGATGCCGGGCAGGGGGCGGGGCGCTATTCCGAACTGCTGGCAATAAATCTGCTGGAACAGCTGCTGCTGCGGCGCATGGAGGCGATCAACGAATCGCTGCATCCGCCGCTGGATAACCGGGTGCGCGACGCCTGCCAGTACATCAGCGACCATCTGGCGGACAGCCATTTTGATATTGCCAGCGTCGCCCAGCACGTCTGCCTGTCGCCCTCGCGTCTGTCGCACCTGTTCCGCCAGCAGTTGGGGATCAGCGTGCTCGGCTGGCGGGAAGATCAGCGCATCAGCCAGGCCAAACTGCTGCTGAGCACGACACGGATGCCGATCGCCACCGTCGGGCGCAACGTTGGCTTTGAAGATCAGCTCTATTTTTCGCGCGTATTTAAAAAATGCACCGGCGCCAGCCCGAGCGAATTCCGTGCAGGATGTGAATAAAAAGTAAAGAAAGTGAAATGATGACCCGCTTAAATATCACAGCCAGTAAACTATTAAGACAATTGGTGGCTTGACGAGGGCGCGATGGCTCCGGAGAATCCGGGCTTCGTTTTTTAACCGGGTACATTATGCAAGCATTGCTGGAACACTTTATCACCCAATCCACGGTCTACTCGTTGTTAGCCGTGATGCTGGTGGCCTTTCTCGAGTCGCTGGCGCTGGTGGGGCTTATCTTACCCGGAACGGTGATGATGGCCGGCCTTGGGGCGCTTATCGGCAGCGGTGAGGTTAACTTCTGGCAGGCGTGGCTGGCGGGGATTGTCGGCTGTCTGCTGGGCGACTGGATCTCATTCTGGCTCGGCTGGCGCTTTAAAAAGCCGCTGCACCGCTGGTCGTTTATGAAGAAAAACCGTGCCCTGTTGGAGAAGACCGAGCATGCGTTGCATCAGCACAGCATGATCACCATTCTGATCGGCCGCTTTGTTGGGCCGACGCGACCGCTGGTGCCGATGGTCGCCGGGATGCTCGATCTGCCGGTGGCGAAGTTTGTGCTACCGAATATTATCGGCTGCCTGCTCTGGCCGCCGCTCTATTTCCTGCCCGGCATTCTCGCCGGGGCGGCGATTGATATTCCGGCCGATGAAAACAGCGCCAGCTTTAAATGGCTGCTGTTGGGGGCGGCGCTGCTGGCCTGGCTGGCAGGGTGGCTGTGCTGGCGGCTGTGGCGGAGCGCGAAAACCTCAGGCGATCGCCTGACCCGCTGGCTGCCGCGCGGCCGACTACTGTGGCTGTCACCGCTGATGGTGGTGGTCGCCGCGACGGCGCTGACTCTGGTCTGCCGCCATCCGCTGATGCCGGTCTATCTGGCGATCCTGCACAAGGTTATTGCGCGCTGATGCCCATCAGATGCGAGGCGCTGCTGTTGCCGCTTAACAGCTCGGCGGTGGCGCCATCCCAGACAATCCGCCCTTCGGCGACCACTATCGAGCGCGGCGCGATGCGTGCGGCATCTTCCACGCTGTGGGAGACCATCAGCAGAGTGAGCTGCTGCTGCTCGCAGACATCGGCGACCAGGGACAGCATCTCCTGACGCAGCGCCGGGTCAAGCGCTGAGAAGGGTTCATCCAGTAACAGCACCGGCTGCTGGCGCACCAGACAGCGGGCCAGCGCCGCGCGCTGCCGCTGACCGCCGGAAAGCTCGCCCGGCAGGCGTTCCAGCAGCGCATCAATTCCCATCTGTCCGGCCATCGCCGCCACCTGCGCCTGCTGCTCGCGGCTCAGTTTCAGGCCCGGGTGGATCCCGAGGCTGATATTCTGCCGAACCGTGAGATGGTTAAACAGGTTATTCTCCTGGAACAGCATCGAGACCGGACGCTGCGCCGGCGGCGTCGCGTTATGCACCTCGCCATTGATCCGCAGGCTGCCGCTGGCGGGCGGTAGAAAACCGGCGATCAGATTCAGCAGGGTGCTCTTTCCGGCGCCGCTGGGGCCGAGCACCGCGATGCGCTCGCCGCGCGCGACGTCGAGGGTAAAACGCATCGGCAGATGCTGGTACAGCCAGGTCACATCATTGAGTTTTAGCATCACGCCCCGGAAGTTTTTCAATCAGCGTAAATAATAAGAAACAGAGCAGCAGCAGGAGCAGGGCGGTGACGGCCCCGTCCTGGCTGCGGTAGGCGCCTATCTGCTGGTACAAATAGAAAGGCAGGGTGCGGAACGCCTCGTTGCCGAACAGGGCCACCACGCCGAAGTCACCAATCGACAGCACGCAGGCGAAGGCTAACGCCTGGGCCAGCGGGCGCCGGAGGGCGCGAAGCTCAACCACCCGCAGCCGCGTGAAGCCTTCAATCCCCAACGACTGGCACAGCATACTGTAGCGAGCGGTTACGTCGCGCATCGGGTTTTCCAGCACTTTGAGCGCGTAGGGGATCGCCATCAGGGCATTGGTGAAGATGACGATGCCGTCGGCGGACTCCGGCAGTCCGACGCTGTTACTGAGCAGCAGAAAAAAGCCAGTGGCCAGCACAATCCCCGGCATGGCAAGGATTAACATGCCGCTCAGCTCCATCGCCTGCCCGGCCAGCGGCCGCTGGCGGGCGCGCAGCTCCCGGCTGCTCCACAGCAGCATCATCGTCAGGGTTACGCTCAACAGCCCGGCGGCGATGGCGATGCGCAGAGAGGTACTCAATGCCTGCCAGAGCGCCGGCTGCGCCAGCACGTTCAGCATGTTGCGGTTGATCCCGTCGACGATGACCGCCAGCAGCGGTGGGAGCAGCAGCAGCAGGGCGGCGCCGATCAAGAGTCCGTCGCTCAGGCGGCTGTGCAGACGATCGTCAGGGTCGCGCCAGCCGCGGACATGGCTGACGCCGATAGCCACCGCTTTACTCAGACGCTGGCTGAGCAGTACCAGCGCGAGGCAGCAAAGCATCTGGATCAGCGCCAGCATTGCCGCGCGCGCCGGATCGTAGTCAAAGCTCAGCGCCTGGTAGATAGCCAGCTCAATCGTGGTGGCCTTCGGGCCGCCGCCCAGCGACAGCACGGTGGCGAAGCTGGCGAAGCAGAGCATAAAAATCAGCGCAGCGACGGCGGGAATCTGGCGGCGCATCCACGGCCATTCGACGAGGCGGAAGAAGGCATAGCCGCGCATGCCAAGCTGGGCGGCAATTTGCCGCTGTTCACCAGGGATACTCTCCAGCGCCTGCAGCAGCAGGCGGGTGGCCATCGGCATATTGAAAAAGACGTGCGCCAGCAGGATGCCCTGCAGACCGTAGGGCGAGAAATCCCACTGCCAGCCGAGCGCGTGAAACAGCGAGGCCAGCCAGCCCTGGCGGCCATAGACGCTGAGGATGCCGAACACCGCCACCAGCACCGGCAGGATCAGGGTCATCGCGCACAGGCGCAGCAGCAGTGTGCGGCCCGGGAAGCGACGCCGGTAAAGGGCGCGGGCGAGAAAGATCGCTGGCACCACCGAGAACAGCGCTGACAGCGACGCCTGCCAGAAGGAGAAGCGCACCACGTGCCACAGGTAGCTATCGCTGAAGACCGATTGCCAGCCCGCGCCGGGGGCGCTAAACCACAGCGCCAGAAACGCCGCCAGCGCGACGGCGCAGAGCAGGGTGGCGGCAAAAAGGCCCGGCAATAGCCCGCGAAGGTTTAGCGGCTGACGGCGCGTTGCCATGCATTAATCCAGGTCTGACGCTCGCTGGCGACCTGTTGCGGGGTAAACGCCAGGGTGGTCTGCGGCTTCACCAGGGTATCAAACCCGGCCGGCAGCGCGACCTGAGTCACCGGATACATCCAGTTCCCGGTGGGGATGGCGTTCTGGAAGCCAGGCGAGACCATAAATTTGAGGAACTTCTCCGCCAGTTCCGGCTGCTTGCTGGCGGCGGTACGCGCGGCAACTTCGACCTGCAGATAATGGCCTTCAGCGAAGCTCGCCGCTGCATAGTTGTCTTTCTTCTCTTCAATAATGTGGTAAGCCGGCGAGGTGGTGTAGCTTAAGACCAGGTCGCTTTCCCCTTTCAGGAACAGACCGTAGGCTTCACTCCAGCCCTTGGTGACGGTGATCGTTTTCGCCGCCAGCTTCTGCCAGGCCTCGGGCGCTTTATCGCCATAGACCTTTTGCATCCACAGCAGCAGGCCCAGCCCCGGGGTACTGGTGCGGGGATCTTCGTAGATGACGCGCCATTTCTGCGGGCTCTCAACCAGCTCTTTCAGGCTTTTCGGCGGGTTAGCCAGTTTGTTTTTGTCATAGACGAAGGCGAAATAGCCATAATCGTAGGGGACAAAGGTGTCATTATCCCAGCCGCCCGGCACGCTGACCGCGCTGGCAGGAACGTGGCTTTTGGCGAACAGTTTACTCTGCGCCGCGGCTTCCAGCAGGTTGTTATCCAGGCCAAGCACGATGTCGGCCTTGCTGTTCTTGCCTTCCATGCGCAGGCGATTCAGTAGCGAAACGCCATCTTCCAGGGCGACGAACTTCAGTTCGCAGCCGCAGTCCGCTTCAAAGGCTTTTTTGACCGCCGGGCCGGGGCCCCAGTCGGCAGAGAAGGAGTCATAGGTATAGACGGTGAGGACAGGCTTAGCCAGAGCGGGCATGGCGACCAGCGCCAGCAGCGGGAGTAATTTTTTCAACACTTTGCACCTCAGAAAAAAGGGGTGGCAAAGGATTTTGAGTGAGCCTCAAATCCCTTCGCCGGCGTTATCCGGATCAGGTTCGACGGGTATTTTCTCAGCCCATACGCTTCATCCTTCAAGCCGCATCTGCGTTAGCTTCGCGCGTTCACCCCAGTCACATAGTTATCTATGCTCCAGGGGATTCACCCGCTTGCTGCCTTGATGCAACGTGAATGATATTGCGTATGTTTATTAGCACCCCGTTGAGAACGGCCTTAGTGTAATGATTTTGTCAGATGACGGAAAGCGCTTACGGCTCCGGCGGCGCAAACCACGCGGATTTAAAGTCGAACCAGCCGAGGGTGTTCATCCGTACGCCGCGCATACTGCGCTGCCCCTGAATCATCAGCCAGTGGTGGATCAGCGGCACGATATGTTGCCCGGCCAGCAGCCGCTGGCTCCAGGTGGCCGGATTAAACTCTCCCGCGCGCCAGCGGCAGGCGTCTGCCTGCCAGTCAATGGGGATGCAGCGCTGAATGAGCGGGACTTCGTACAGATAGGCGAAGAGTGAGAATTCGATCGGTAAGGTGAAGTTAACGCTGTTGAGCCAGATATCGCTGACCACCTCGCCGCGATGCCAGGCATCATACTCCAGCTCCTGGATCTCCAGTTTTACCTGATGCGCTGCCAGCAGGTCGCGCATAATCCCGCCTATCACCCGATGTTCGACGTGATCGCGGTAATAGGTGAGGGTGACGGTCTCCAGCCCCGCCGGCTTCTCGCAGGCGTGGTTGCTGGCGTGATGCCAGCGCGGCAGCAGGCCGTAGGCGGGAAACCAGTTGCCCTGGTAGTGTTCGCCCGCATGGTAGAGCAGGTTGGCGGGCTGAAACAGATAGCTTAACCAGCGACGCACCGCGTCGTTGGTCCCCAGCGGGCTTCGCGAGTCGAACAGCAGGTAATAGCAGCCCTCTTCCAGGCGACTCTCCACCGCTTTTTCGCTTTCGGTATTGCCCTGCAGCGTCAGGCCGCCATTGGGCTCTTCACTAATTTCCGGCAGCACCCAGACGTTCACCTCATCGATCAGCGCCCGGTAGCCAAAATAGTCTTCAAAGGCATGGATCTTGAGCTGGTTCTGATTGTTACGCACCACGGCATAAGGGCCGGTGCCGACCGGCATGGAGGAAAAGTGGTTCATGGTCTGCCACTCCTGCGGCAGCACCATCGCCGGCACCTGACCCAGCAGCCAGGGCAGCCAGCGGTCGGGCTGGCGCAGATGAATATCCAGGGTCCAGGCGGTGGGCGATTCGATGCGTTCGATATGTGAATAGAGCGGCAGGGCATTGCTGCGCTGCAGAGAGGCGATCACATCCGCCATCTCCAGCTCACGGCCGTGGTGAAAATGGATGCCCGGGCGGAGGAAAAAGCGCCAGTGGGTGGGGGTCAGCTGCTGCCAGTGGTGGGCAATATCGGCTTCCAGTTCCCCATTTTCCTCATTTACCCGCGTCAGGGCGCTGAATATTTGCCGGGCAATATGCGTTTCCGAACGCCGCAGCGCACTGCCGGGCAGTAAATTCTTCATCGGACGGTAGTAGAGCACGCGCAGGATATGGCGTCCCTGGCGGAAGCTGCGGCCAAGATGAGAGATCAGCATCTGGCGGACGGCGGCCTTATCGCCGACCAACTGCACCAGCTGATCGATGCGATCCTGCTCGAGGAGATCTTCGGCACGCTGCTGCTGCAGGGCGAGACCGGTATAGAGAAAGGTTAGCCGCGAACGCTTGCCGCGGCCTGCCTCCGCCTCCCAGGCCAGCCAGCCGCGGGACTCCATCATATTGAGCAGGGTGCGCATATGGCGACGCGAGCAGCTCAGCATTTCCGCCAGCTCGTTGAGGGTGGTCTCCTGCGACTTGCCGTCGCAGCACTGCCATAAGCGGATGAACTGTTGTTGCAGACGGCTGGAAGACATAAAAGGGGAACTCCTGCGCAAAACTCAGCAATTTATTACTCCCCATATTAAGCCAATAATGAATCCCGATGAAGCGAGGAGGTGAATATGATGAGGTCTACCGCAAAATCGTTCTACCAGCGCTATTTTTCTGCGACGCAGGATGCGTCCTGGCTGGCCCGCCTGATGGCAGGACGACAACAGGAAATCCTGGGAGAACTGATGCAGTGGGGAGTGACGTCAAAGGCCTCTGATCATTGACTTGCAGACATCATGTGTGACTGAGTATTGGTGTTATACTCGTCGTTTTTCACGCTGCAGGGGCGTTGGCCGCGACCGCTCGTTTCGCTGTCGATGCGCTCAGGGCCTGACGTTCTGGCCACGCTCACCCTTTCAGGGCCAGCACAAGCGCTGTGCAAAACGGTTAACCGTTTTGTCCTGCAACATGAAACCCATAGAGTATAGAATCACCCGCCAGCAGAAATCCTCTGCTGGCTTTTTTCGTTTACTTCGCGTGTGTTAAGGACATTCCATGCTGTGGTTGATGACGATGGGACGACGGCTAAACGGCGTGTATGCCGCCTTTATGCTGGTTGCTTTTATGATGGGCGTGGCGGGCGCGTTGCAGGCGCCGACCTTGAGTTTGTTTCTCAGCCGCGAAGTAGGGGCGCAGCCGTTCTGGGTGGGCCTGTTCTACACGGTAAATGCCATTGCCGGGATCCTGGTGAGTCTGGCGTTGGCTAAGCGCTCTGATAGCCGCGGCGATCGGCGGCGGTTAATTATGCTCTGCTGCCTGATGGCGGTGGGCAATGCGCTGCTGTTTGCCTTCAACCGTCACTACCTGACGTTAATTACCTGCGGGGTGATGCTGGCGTCCATCGCCAATGCCGCCATGCCGCAGCTCTTCGCCCTGGCCCGGGAGTATGCCGACAGCTCGGCGCGGGAAGTGGTGATGTTCAGCTCGATCATGCGCGCCCAGCTGTCGCTGGCGTGGGTGATTGGCCCGCCTCTGGCCTTTATGCTGGCCCTCAATTATGGCTTTACCACCATGTTTTCCATTGCGGCGGGCATCTTTGTCATTAGCCTGGCGCTGATTGCCATTAAACTGCCCTCGGTCCCGCGGGTGGAGCAGCCTTCGGAAGAGGCGGCGGCGCTGGTGCAGGCCGGCGGCTGGCAGGATAAGAACGTGCGCATGCTGTTTATCGCCTCCACGCTGATGTGGACCTGCAACACGATGTATATCATTGATATGCCGCTGTGGATCAGTAACGATCTCGGTCTTCCCGACAGCCTTGCCGGGATCCTGATGGGCACCGCCGCCGGACTGGAAATACCGGCGATGATCCTCGCCGGCTACTACGTGAAGCGCTTTGGTAAACGTAAAATGATGGTGGCGGCGGTCGCGGCCGGTGTGCTGTTTTATGCCGGGTTGATTCTGTTTCATGGCCGTACGGCGCTGCTGGCCCTGCAGCTATTTAACGCGGTCTTTATCGGTATTATCGCCGGGATCGGTATGCTGTGGTTCCAGGACTTAATGCCGGGTCGGGCGGGGGCGGCGACCACCCTGTTCACCAACAGTATTTCCACCGGCGTGATCCTCGCCGGCGTGATGCAGGGGGCGCTGTCGCAAAGTTATGGCCACGCCAGCGTCTACTGGACAATCGCCGCGATTTCGCTGGTGACACTGTTTTTGACCAGCAGGGTGAAGGATATCTGACAATCTGCCTTGCCCCGGCGAGCCGCGTCGCCGGGGCAAGCTGACTACTCCAGGACGATACGCTTGATATCGCCGATGATAAAAATGTAGGCAATCACGCCGATCAGCGCCGTCAGGCCGACATAGATCAGCGCGTAAAAGAAATTACCCGTTGCGGAGATAATCACGCCAATTATCAGTGGCGCAATAATAGATGCCATATTGGCGCAAAAGTTAAATATGCCGCCGGTGAGGCCTGCCATATTTTCCGGGGCAATATCAGAAATTAAGGTCCAGCCCAGACCGACCATCCCCTGGCCAAAAAATGCCACCGACATAATAATGATAACGGTGCTGTTAGCGCTTACCCAGTTCGCCGCAATAATACAGCTGGACAGTAGTAAACCGGAAATTATTGGTAACTTTCGACTGATGTTGACGGAGCCGGTTCGCTTCAGCAACCGGTCCGAGATCCAGCCGCCGAAGAGGATGCCGATCGCGGCGGCGAGGAAGGGCCAGGTGGCGAAAAATCCGACGTGAAGCCAGGGAAGATGGCGCTCGTTGGCAAGATAGCTGGGAAACCACGTCAGGAAAAACACCAGCGTGGTGTTCCCGGCGAACTGGCCCAGACTGGCGCCTACGATCTGACGACAGCCCAGCAGACGCCTGGCGTCACGCCAGTTAAATGGAACGTTCTGGATTTTATTGTTAATGTTGTTTGCGCCGATGTAATCCAACTCTGCTTTATTAGCCGTGCGTGATTCATGCGGTTCGTGATAAAAACGCCACCACACCAACGTAAATAAAATACCTAATCCGCCGGTGAGAAAAAACAGCGTTCTCCAGCCATGGTGTTCGAGGATTAAAAATAACAGCGGCGAGAAAGCGGCCAGCCCTATATATTCGCCAACTGTATATGTTGCCGTCGCCCGCGCGCGCTCATGCTGGGGAAACCAGGTGCTGACGATGCGGCTGTTGGCCGGAAAGCAGGGCGCTTCGCTGACGCCAAGCCCCAGGCGCAGGAGGAGCAGGGTTTTCAGCCCGAGGGTAAAACTTTGCAGCAGAGTAAACAGCGACCAGAAGAAAATAGACAGGGCATAGGTGAGCTTGTTACCAAAACGGTCTAAAAATACCCCGCCAGGGATCTGCGCCAGCGCATAGGTCCAGGCAAAGGCGGAGAAAATGATGCCCATCATCGCTGGATCGATATGAATTTCCTGGGTTAATTGTGGGGCGACAATACCCAGGATGGTGCGATCGAGATAATTGATCATCGTTCCGACGGACAACAGCAGTAAAATAACTATCCGAACGCGGCTTCTTTTTTTCGTCCCCGATGAGGAAGTGAGTACTTCCTGAGAGTTTGACATACTCATAGCGAGTTCCTTTAAAGTTTAAAATATTTTTGCATATATTCGCACATGCAAAAACATCTCCAGGGACTATAGATAGTATCTATGAATGGCAACGCTTTGTTGCACATTCATACGCTTCACAAAAGAATATTTGATGTAACGCCGATATTTATCCGCTCCCGCACATTATTGGTGGCTTGCATGGTATATTAGCGTCAGTGCATTTATTCTTATATTATACGGGCAAAAATAATGAACCTAAAGCAACTTTATTATTTTAAACGTCTGTCTGAAACCGAACATTACACCGAAGCCGCCTCCAGTCTGTGCATCACCCAGCCCTCGCTAAGCCATGCGATATCGGAGCTGGAGAAGGAGTTAGGGGTCGCGCTGTTCGCCAGACAGGGACGGAACGTTAAAATTACGCAAAACGGCAAGCGTTTTTTGCCGTATGTCGAAGATGCGCTGGCCTCGCTGGAGAATGGCCGGATGACATTACAAAAAAATGGCGCCGAGAATAAAGAGAATATTCGCATCGCCTTTATTTACACGATGGGCGAATATGTTGTTCCGCAGTTAATTAATCAATATTCTCTTTCACCTGAATGTCACAACGTTACTTTTTCTTTTACTCAGGGGACATCGCTGACCCTATTGCAGGAGCTGAAAGCTGGCAAAGTCGATCTGGCGATTTGCTCTTATATTGCGGATGAGCCGGATATCGATTTTATTCCTGTTATTCAGCAGGAGCTGGTGGTGGTCACGGCGAAGGATCATCCGTTGGCCCGCCTGTATGAACATGAGGTCGATCTGGTAGAGACGATTCATTATCCCTATATCTATTTTTCAGAGAATAGCGGTTTACGTCCGTTTATCGATAATGTGTTTATGCAGCAAAAGCTGGTGCCGGAGATCGCCTGCTACGTGGATGAGGATACCGCGATGGCCGGGTTGGTCAGTATTGACTATGGGATCGCGATTATGCCGCGGATCTCCGCGCTCTCCTATTACAACGTTCACATCCTGAAGATTAAAAACACCATCCCCCCACGCTATATCTATCTGGCGACAATGAAAGATCGGTTACTTTCCCCGGCGCTACAGTCATTTAAAAATGTGGTTATCCACGACAGCCAGAATCTCTGTTAGCGGATGGCCCGGAGATCGCCTCCGGGCCATTCGGGCATCAGGAGAGAATATCCATCACTTCACGTAGTTTGGCGATGGCGATCTGTCCTGGCGCAGAAGCCTGTCCTACGGTACCGAAGGTCATCGCCGAGCCGAATAAGCGCCCGGTAACCCGGCTAACGCCACCGGATTTGCCCATCGACATGGTAATCAGCGGGCGAGTGGCATATTTTTCTTTCATGGTCAGCGTAGCGGCAAGCAAGGTCAGAACGTCCTGCGGCGACTGCGGCATCACCGCGATCTTCGGCAGGTCGGCGCCCAGATCCTGCATGCGGCGCAGGCGATAGATAATATCTTCCTGAGCGGGAGTCTTGTGGAAATCATGGTTACTCATGATCACCTTGACGCCCGCGGCATGCGCATCGTCAACCAGCGCGCGGATCTGCGCTTCATCATTGAATAGCTCGATATCGATAACATCAACCAGTCCGCTGCGCGCGGCTTCGCGATTGAGCGCGAAGTACGCTTCGTCGCTGATCTCGGTTTCGCCACCTTCTTTCTTGCTGCGGAAGGTGAACAGCAGCGGGAGCGCTTTCAGCGAGCCACGGATTTCCGCCAGCGCGGCCATCACCTGGGTCATGTCTCTGACCTGGGTAAAGTGGTCAACGCGCCATTCGATAATATCGGCGCCGGCATCGACCAGACCATGGGCGTTACCCAGTATCTCATCGAGGGTTTTGCCGATCAGCGGTACACAAATGAGGGTTTCCCCTTCCTGAAAGGTGATGTTCTTTACGGTTACTGCATTTGTCATGTAGGTATCCATTATTGTTCGCGTTGAACCTCAGGCGGTGACTGCGGTGCGGGACACTTTTTGCGCCGCCCGAGCCTGCAGTTGACGATAGCCGATGTACAGGGCGATCACAAAGCCGATCACGGCGATTGCAAAATCAAACCACATAATGCTGGCAATACTGATCTGCGAAAGCTTTGCGGTGATCAGGGGGATCGTGAAGCTGGCGATACTGCCGGCGGTGTAGAAGATCCCGGTTGCTTTGCCTTTTCCGTTCGGGAAACTCATTGCCATGATTGTTGCTCCCAACTGCAGTACCCCGCCGGCGGCGGCAAAGCCGATGATAAAGGCGAAGCCGGTGACCATCATCGGCGTCGGGAACAGGCACACCAGCAGCAGCGAAATCATCGACAGGCCAGTATATATGATCATGGCGATGGCTGAGCTGAACACCTCTTTGACGAAGGCGGCGGTCACGAAGACGCAGACCAGCGAACCGACGGTATAGATGCTAAGCAGTTTAATCGCCGAGGCGTAGGGCAGGCCGACCACGAATTGACCGTACTGCGCCAGCCACTGGCTGACCAGATAGAAGGTTGCCATGCCAATGTAGCCGTACAGGGTGAAGATCACCATATCCAGCTTATTAGCCTGCGGCCGGGCAGTTGCTTCCGCCTGCGCCGTAGGGGCCTCCTCTTTTTTCGCCGACTGGCTATCCGGGAATGGCATTTTGAGCAGGTAGATGCCGCTCAGGACAAACAGTCCCGCCGCAATGACGAACGACCAGCCGAACCACAGATTCGCCCAGATCAGGAAGCTGATAATGAATGGCAGCAGGAACTGTCCGGCGGAAACGAAGGCTTTGATCAGCACGTTGGCCCGGCTGGCGGAGTGCGGGAAAGACTCCATTAGCGCCGGATAGGTTCCGGAGTCGAGGAAGCTATTCGCCAGGCCCGCCATAATGCCGAAGACGTAGGCCAGATAGATATTTTTAGTCAGCAGGATGCCGACGAAGAAGATCAGATAGCTGAGGATCCCCAGATAAATAAAAGGCTTACGGCCAAAGCGATCCGACAAAAAGCCGGTCACAATGGTCGCCAGCTTGCCGATACCTAACGAGGAGATAACGATGGATACGCCAGCAGCGTCTGTTCCCCACTGTTCCTGAAGATGGGCCATGTTGAGGGTGATTAAGAGCACCCCCATGCCGTGAATCAGGTAGTTGAGATACAGCCCTGCCGCAGTAGGGATGTATTTATTTTTCATCATTCGCCTCTTAGAACAGAATGCTCTTGATGTAATCAACCGGCATCTGTTTACCCGTCCAGATTTCGAACGCGCGCGCGCCTTGCCACAGCATCATCCCCAGACCGTTCAGGGTGCGGCAGCCTTTTTTCTCCGCCACTTCCAGCAGGTGGGTTTTACGCGGGTTGTAGACGACGTCAGAGACGATCAGATCCGGGCGCAGGAAGCTGTCGTTCGGCAGCAACATTTGGCCTTCGAACGGCTTCATGCCAACGCCGGTGGCATTGGTCAGGATCACGCTGCTGTCGATTTCGGCGCGCAGCTTGTCATGATCGTCGAGATCGAACAGATGGATCTCGCAGTTGGTGTTGTTGCGGATCTTAGCTACCGTTTCTTCGGCGTTGGCGAAGAATTTATCGCGGCGGTTAAAGATGGAGATCGCCTTCACGCCATCCAGAGCCGCCTGGACGCAGAGCGCGGTCGCCGCGCCGCCGGCGCCGAGGACGGTCATCTTCTTGCCGATGATATCGATACCCGCTTCGCTAAGGGCGCGCATATAGCCGGTGCCGTCGGTGATATGTCCGGTCAGTACGCCATCGTCGTTGACCACGGTGTTGACCGCCCCGACCAGCTGCGCCGCCGGCGACAGCTTATCGAGATACTGGCAAATTTCGGTTTTGTTCGGCATAGAGACATTAAAGCCGCGCAGCTTCATTGCCCGAAAGCCCTGCACAACGTCCTTCAGCTCCTGATTACCGACTTCAAAAGCCAGATAAACATAGTCCAGCCCGAGATGGGCGAAAGCCTCGTTATGCATGGTGGGTGACATGCTGTGGCGAATCGGGGTGGCGATCAGGCCAATCAGCTCAGTGTGTCCAGTAATACGTTCTGCCATGACAAAAATCCTCAATAAGTTAGAAAGGGAATTCGTTGTGCTTCGCGACTGCCCAGCGCACCCATGTCTTCCAGGGTATCCAGCACGTTGCGGCCTTCGCGGATGCCGTCGATAATGCGCCGCGCCATCAGGCTGTCGCCGATATTCATGATTTTGACGTTATTGGCATTGGCCCAGCGCTCGATCTCGTCGAGACCCGTCCGGTTGGCGCGCATCCCCAGGCAGACAAAGCCGTAGTCAAAGGGGATATCGAAGGTTTGCTGTGTATTTTTCACCCGGAAATGGTCGGCAGCGACTGCCATCAGTTGGGTATTCATGTGCTGTTCGACCTGGTGCTCGTCGAGCATGGTCAACATGGCATTTTTGGTAATGATGTCGAGGTCGCGACCGGCGGCGTCCTGCATTTCGATTAATACCGCCTGCGCGCCGCGCGCCGTAAAGTATTCGATAACGTCGAGGCCAACGGCGCCTGCGCCGACGACGGCGATACGTTTACCCTCGATATCGGTAAATTTCGCCAGGTTGTCGATCATGCCGGTAATGGAAAAGACTTTGCCGTCCGCGGTATCAATGTTTTCCCGCAAGCCCTCAATGGGCGGCAGCAGCGGCGTTGAGCCGGTGGCGTTGACAATCAGATGCGGATGTAGGGCGGAAACTGAGGCCACGTCGGCACATTTGCCGACCTGCAGCATCAGGTTGTCCAGCGAGGCGATGCGATTTTTCATAAACTGCGGGAAATCAGCGATGCGTTTTTTCTCCGGCAGGCGGGAGATTTCGCTGGCGAGGCCGCCGACGTGGTTTTTCGCCTCCAGCAGCCAGGTATGGCAACCGACTTCCGCCGCCGTGCAGGCGGCTTCCATCCCGGCGGTGCCAGCGCCGATGACCACCACGTTCGTTTCGCGACTGACGCGGCGCATTTTGTAGGCATCGCCGTGGATGATGTCCGGGTTAATCGAACAGCGCAGCGGGCGCGAGCGGGCGATACGATGGTCAGCGCAACCGATATTGCAGGAGATGCATTTGCGCATCAGGCGCTCTTTACCGCCTTGCACCTTCTGCACCCACTCCGGCTCGGCAATCAGGCCGCGGCCAATGGCAATAAGGTCGGCATCGCCGCTGGCGAGAATATCCTCGGCCACCTGTGGTGAGCGAATATTGCCGGCGATGACCGTGGGCTTATGGAATTTATCGCGCACCGCGCGGGAGAGGTAGCGCTTCCAGCCATCCTCCAGCGACATCTGGTCGATTTGCAGATTCAGGTTGTCATTCTGCGCCGCAGAGACGTTGATGATATCGACCTTATCCTGGCAGAGTTCAAGGATGCGCAGGGAATCTTCGAGGGTATTGCCCCCCTTGAGGAAGTCGTCGGCGCTGATGCGCAGGCTGACCGGAAAACGCGGCCCCACGCAGGCGCGCACTTTATCGATAATCAGACTTAATATCCGGGTGCGATTTTCGACGCTGCCGCCAAATTCATCGGTGCGTTTGTTAAATAACGGCGATAAAAACTGGCTAATTAAATAGGAATGACCGGCATGAATTTCGACGCTGTCAAAACCCGCACGACGAACGCGCTCCGCGGCATCACCAAACTTTTCAACGGCATGATAAATTTCCTCATGCGTCATTGGGCGTGGAATATTTCCGTGCTTTTTCGAGGGCGTCGTGGAGGAAGAGAGTGGCGTCTGACCGTCAAGGCGGTAGGCGTACGCCGAAGCGCCGGCATGATTTAACTGAATGGATACGCAGGCGCCATGTTTATGCAGGGTCTCGGTTAATTTAAACAGTCGCGGAATATATTGATCGTTATCGATGCGTAACTGCGTGGTGCCGTTGGAAGCAAAGGGAAAATCAATACAGATGTTTTCGATGGTGATAAGTCCGGTGCCGCCTTTGGCCCGCAGTTCATAGTATTCCAGCTGTTCCTGCGAGACCTCGCCGTTGAGCGTGGCCATATTGGTGCCCATAGGGGGCATGATAATGCGGTTTTTTAGCGTCATGCCGTTGATGGTCAACGGACTGAAAAGGTGCGGATAGTGGCTCATCTCTTCTCTCCACAGGAGGCCGGGAGGCCGATATGCGGGGGCCCGGGCGTGTCCTTAGTTAATATTTCTCTGTGGGCAAAGATAGCGAGGGGAAAAATCGAAAAATAATGTTTTTTTTTGTTCTGAGCTATAGGGGTTCTCTATGAGATTAACGCTTCTTTCACATTCTTATATTTTTATATTAAACACTCGTGCCTTATTTTTACTTGCAGTGAAGGGATAATACATAAACAACGAAGAGGAAGAGAAGGAAAGCGGAATGATTCTTCTTTATGGTGTGGGGCAGGGTGGGGTCAAGGCCTGACAATCAGCGAATCAATATTGGTTTTTGTGCGTGAGATCGCAATTTCCGCCGCGATAAAATTAAAAAGCCCGGTCAAATGACCGGGCCCGAAGGTTAATTCATAAACGCCGGCAGCTTGCGTTCATAGTCGGAAATCGCCTCTCCGTGCTGCAGCGTCAGGCCGATGCTATCCAGGCCGTTGAGCATACAGTGGCGGCGGAAGTCGTCGATCTTAAAGCTGTAGGTTTTATCCCCAGCTTTAACCACCTGCGCTTCCAGATCCACTTCAAACGTCATGCCCGGGTTGGCCTGCACCAGCTTGAACAGCTCGTCGACCTGCTCGTCGCTCAGGGTCACCGGCAGCAGCTGGTTATTGAAGCTGTTGCCGTAAAAGATATCGGCAAAGCTTGGCGCAATCACGACCTTAAAGCCGTAATCGGTCAACGCCCACGGCGCGTGCTCGCGCGAGGAGCCGCAGCCGAAGTTTTCACGTGCCAGCAGGATTGACGCCCCTTTGTATTGCGGGAAATTCAGCACAAAATCCGGGTTCGGCTGCTGGCCTTTATCGTCGAGAAAGCGCCAGTCGTTAAACAGGTGGGCGCCGAAGCCGGTGCGAGTCACTTTCTGCAAAAACTGCTTGGGAATAATCGCGTCGGTATCGACGTTTGCAGCATCCAGCGGAACCACCAGGCCGGTATGTTGGGTAAATTTCTCTGCCATGATGGTCTCCTTACTTCAGATTACGGATATCGGCGAAATGACCGGTAACAGCTGCCGCTGCGGCCATTGCCGGGCTCACCAGGTGCGTGCGTCCGCCGCGGCCCTGACGGCCTTCAAAATTACGGTTGCTGGTGGAGGCACAGCGCTCGCCCGGATTCAGGCGGTCATTGTTCATTGCCAGACACATCGAGCAACCCGGTAAGCGCCACTCAAAGCCGGCTTCGATGAAGATCTTATCCAGGCCTTCCGCTTCCGCCTGCGCTTTCACCGGACCGGAACCCGGCACCACCAGCGCCTGGACACCCGGCGCCACTTTACGCCCTTTAGCGATTTCCGCCGCGGCGCGTAAATCTTCGATTCGCGAGTTGGTGCAGGAGCCGATAAACACTTTATCGATAGCCACATCCGTCAGCGGGATCCCGGATTTCAGGCCCATGTAGGCCAGCGCTTTTTCGGCGCTGGCGCGTTCCACTGGATCGCTGAATGACGCCGGATCGGGGATATTATCCGTCACTGAGATCACCTGGCCCGGGTTGGTGCCCCAGGTCACCTGCGGGGCAATCTCCGCCGCCTGCAGCGTCACCACGGTATCAAACGTCGCGCCATCGTCGGTTTTCAGGGTTTTCCAGTACGCGACGGCATCGTCAAAATCTTTGCCTTTCGGCGCATGCAGACGGCCGCGTACGTAATTGAAGGTGGTTTCGTCCGGCGCGACCAGGCCCGCTTTGGCGCCCATCTCGATCGCCATGTTGCACAGGGTCATACGCCCTTCCATGCTCAGATCGCGGATCGCTTCGCCGCAGAACTCAACCACATGGCCGGTGCCGCCGGCGCTACCGGTTTTACCAATGATGGCCAGCACGATATCTTTGGCGGTAATGCCCGGCGCCGCTTTGCCTTGCACGTCGATTTTCATGGTCTTCGCGCGGCCCTGTTTCAGGGTCTGGGTCGCCAGCACATGCTCCACTTCGGAGGTGCCGATACCGAACGCCAGGGCCCCGAACGCGCCGTGGGTGGCGGTATGGGAGTCACCGCAAACAATGGTCATCCCCGGCAGGGTGACGCCCTGCTCCGGGCCCATGACGTGGACGATACCCTGGTATGGGTGATTTAAGTCATACAGCTCAACGCCAAACTCTTTACAGTTCTTAATCAGCTCCTGCATCTGGATACGGGCCATCTCGCCGGACGCGTTGATATCTTTGGTCTGCGTCGAGACGTTGTGATCCATGGTCGCGAAGGTTTTACCCGGCTGGCGCACCTGGCGGCCATGCGCGCGCAGGCCGTCAAACGCCTGCGGGGAGGTCACTTCGTGCACCAGATGGCGGTCGATGTACAGCAGCGGGGTTTCGTTCTGCGCCTCATACACTACGTGCGCATCAAATAATTTTTCGTATAACGTCTTCGCCATGATTACACCCCTTCTGCGACATAGCGGGCAATGATATCGCCCATTTCATCAGTACTGACCGCCGCCGTTCCGCGCGCCAGGTCGCCAGTACGAACCCCTTCCTCTAAGGCACGGTTGATGGCGCTTTCAATGGCGGTCGCCGCTTCGTCAGCGTCGAGGCTGTAGCGCAGCAGCAGGGCCAGAGAGAGGATCTGCGCGATCGGGTTAGCGATATTTTTGCCCGCGATGTCCGGCGCCGAGCCGCCCGCTGGTTCATACAGGCCAAAACCTTGTTCGTTAAGGCTCGCGGACGGCAGCATACCCATCGAGCCGGTGATCATCGCGCACTCGTCGGAGAGGATGTCGCCAAACAGGTTGGAGCACAGCAGCACGTCGAACTGGGACGGATCTTTAATCAGTTGCATGGTGGCGTTATCGATATACATATGCGCCAGCTCAACGTCCGGATACTCCTTGCCGATCTCGGTGACGATTTCGCGCCACAGAATGGACGACTGCAGGACGTTGGCCTTATCGATGGAGGTCACTTTGTGACGACGCTTACGAGCGGATTCAAAAGCGATGCGCGCGATACGTTCGATTTCAAAGCGGTGATACACCTCGGTATCAAAGGCTTTCTCATGCTGACCGCTGCCTTCGCGGCCTTTTGGCTGGCCGAAGTAGATGCCGCCGGTCAGTTCGCGAACGCAGAGAATGTCGAAGCCGTTGGCAGCGATGTCGGCGCGCAGCGGGCAGAACTCCTCCAGCCCCTGGTACAGTTTGGCCGGACGCAGATTGCTGAACAGTTTGAAGTGCTTACGCAGCGGCAGCAGCGCACCGCGCTCTGGCTGCTCGGCGGGCGGCAGGTGTTCCCATTTCGGACCACCGACGGAGCCGAACAGGATCGCATCCGCCTGTTCGCATCCGGCGACGGTCGCCTGCGGCAGGGGAGTCCCCTGACGGTCAATAGCCGCCCCACCGACGTCATACTGGCTGGTGGTAATGTGCATGGCAAAACGTTGGCGCACGGCTTCCAGTACTTTCATCGCCTGGTTCATCACTTCCGGGCCAATGCCATCACCCGGCAAAACGGCAATATGGTAATTCTTCGACATTACACGGTTTCCTTATTGTTCTCTTTATTCTGAGCTTTGCGTTGCAATTCTTTTTCGACTTCGGCGGCGCGCCAGATGTTGTTCAGCACGTGAACCATGGCTTTTGCTGACGACTCAACGATATCTGTGGCCAGACCAACACCGTGGAAACGGCGGCCGTTGTAGTCAACGACGATATCCACCTGGCCCAGGGCGTCTTTGCCGTGGCCTTTCGCACTTAAGCCATACTTCACTAAATCAATGTTGTAGTTTGTCACGCGGTTAATAGCCTGGTAGATGGCGTCGACCGGACCGTTGCCATTAGCGGCTTCGGTTTTGATTTCATCCCCGCAGACCAGCTTGATTGAAGCAGTGGCGATATCGCTGGAGCCAGACTGGACGCTGAAGTAGTCCAGGCGGAAATGCTCCGGCTCTTCCTGCTGCTTGTTGATAAACGCCAGCGCTTCCAGATCGTAATCGAAGACCTGGCCTTTTTTGTCCGCCAGCTTCAGGAACGCGTCGTACAGATGATCCAGGTTGTAATCGCTCTCCTGGTAACCCATCTCTTCCATCCGGTGTTTCACCGCCGCGCGACCGGAGCGGGAAGTCAGGTTCAGCTGTACCTGGTTCAGGCCGATGGATTCCGGAGTCATGATTTCGTAGTTTTCGCGGTTCTTCAGTACGCCGTCCTGGTGGATGCCGGAGGAGTGGGCGAAGGCGCCGGTGCCGACGATGGCTTTGTTGGCCGGGATAGGCATATTGCAGATCTGGCTGACGGTCTGGCTGGTGCGCCAGATTTCATGATGATTAATGTTGGTGTGCACGTTCATGATGTCTTTGCGCACTTTGATCGCCATGATCACTTCTTCCAGCGCACAGTTGCCAGCGCGTTCGCCGATACCGTTCATCGCGCCTTCTACCTGGCGCGCACCGGCGTGGACCGCGGCGAGGGCGTTACCGACGGCGATGCCCAGGTCATCATGGGTGTGGACGGAAATAATCGCTTTGTCGATATTCGGCACGCGATCATACAGGCCGCTGATAATGTTGGCGTATTCGAACGGCATGGTGTAGCCGACGGTGTCCGGGATATTAATGGTGGTGGCGCCAGCGTTGATCGCCGCTTCGACGACGCGAGCCAGATCGGCAATCGGCGTGCGGCCGGCGTCTTCACAAGAGAATTCGACATCGTCAGTGTAGTTGCGCGCCCGCTTCACCATATAGATCGCGCGCTCAATCACTTCATCCAGCGTGCTGCGCAGTTTGGTGGCGATATGCATCGGCGAGGTTGCAATAAAGGTATGGATGCGGAAAGCTTCAGCCACCTTTAAGGATTCTGCTGCCACATCGATATCTTTCTCAACGCAGCGCGCCAGAGCGCAAACACGACTGTTTTTGATGGTGCGCGCGATACTTTGCACCGATTCAAAATCGCCCGGGGAAGAGACCGGGAAACCGACTTCCATTACGTCGACCCCCATACGCTCAAGGGCCAGAGCGATCTGCAGCTTCTCTTTGACACTCAGGCTTGCCTGTAACGCTTGTTCGCCATCACGTAAGGTCGTATCGAAAATAATGACTTGCTGGCTCATGGTTTGGATCCTTAGTCTGTGTCCTGGCGCCTTGTTGACGAGCATAAAAAAACCCGCGCCAAGGCGCGGGTTTTATAGTCTTGCTGGAAGATGACTTAACGCTGAACGTCGCCCAACAGCCTACCGCGCAAATGGCATGCGTTTAGTAGTAGTAGGCTGGTGATACGAGCGGTGCGAATCATTGCGTCAAACTCCAGATGAAATCGTTATGCTTTTAGAGTTACTGGATAGCCGTTTTAAAGTCAACCCCTGGCACGGAAAAAGCGTTATTGGCTCTCGATGTGAATTAGCAAATTGTGCTGATGCAAGCCCTGTTTTGCCGAAGATCCTATTTTGGACAAAGGGAGGCGCGTCCTCAATTGTTTCATTTGAAAAAGTGCTTTGCATTCAACGCATCGGCCACGATGAACCGTGAACGAGGCGGCAAAAAAAGCTATCTGAATGAAAATATTATATTTATTTTCCTTATGAATGTATTTGCTCATTAGCGGATTATTTTTCAATGATAAGCAGTTGTTAATTTTATGAGGTTAAAAATAAAATACTTTATTATTGCTTAAGTTACAGTTAACTAGTGGTGTTGTTTTTATTTTTACGGATTATGGGTACACTCATCATCATTAAGTAACCGGTATGGTTTGAGCGGTTCATTTTCCTGGTAGTCCCGCTTTTTCACTGCCACTCATAGCCTTGATATATTCCTAAAAATCTCCTTTGCTATTTTGCAAATGTCATTTGCATGATAAATGATATTTTCGACGCTAATTATAGCGGTTTAGTAAAGGGAATTCATCGTGACGGCGGAATTAGATATGTTAATTGACACTCCAGAATATAAATCAGCCCCCGGACAGGAAGTCGTTAAACCTCAACTACGGATGGTTGATCTCAATCTGCTCACCGTTTTTGATGCGGTTATGCAAGAGCAGAATATCACCCGTGCCGCCCATACGCTCGGCATGTCTCAACCCGCGGTGAGTAACGCGGTTTCACGTCTGAAAGTGATGTTTAATGATGAGCTGTTTGTGCGCTATGGCCGCGGTATTCAGCCGACGGCGCGGGCCTATCAGCTTTTTGGTTCTGTGCGCCAGGCGCTGCAGCTGGTCCAAAACGAATTGCCGGGCTCCGGTTTTGAACCGCTAAGCAGTGAGCGCGTTTTCCATCTGTGCGTCTGCAGCCCGCTGGATAACATCCTGACGTCGGTTATTTTTAATAAAGTTGCGGAGATCGCACCCAATATTCATTTGGTCTTTAAATCCGCGCTGAATCAAAATACGGAACATCAGTTACGTTATCAGGAAACGGAATTTGTGATCGGTTATGAAGAGTTCCGTCGCCCTGAGTTTGCCTGCGTCCCGTTATTCAAAGACGAAATGGTTTTGGTGGCCAGTCGCAACCATCCCCGTATTTCCGGGCCGGTGATGGAGGCGGATATTTATCGTGAGGAGCATGCTACGGTGGCTCTCGATCGGTATGCCTCATTCAGTTTACCGTGGTATGACACGGCCGATAAACAGGCGCGTATCGCCTATCAGGGTAATGCGATGGTCAGCGTATTAAACGTGGTATCGCAAACTCAGATGGTGGCGATTGCCCCGCGCTGGCTGGCCAATGAGTTTGCCGATAAATTAGCCCTGCAAATATTACCTTTGCCGTTGAAGGTTAACAGCCGGACCTGCTATCTCTCGTGGCATGAAGCGGCTGGCCGCGATAAAGGCCATCAGTGGATGGAAGAGCTGCTGGTGGATATTTGCAAGCGCTGAGCCGATGGCAACGAGGGTAAAAGGAGCTTCGGCTCCTTTTTTTATATGATGTAAATTCGATAATGCAGAATTTTGTTCTGTTTGACCTGTTCGAGGCATTCGTTGGGTTCGTGAAAAATGGATCAATTCCTGCTATCACGCCTTTTCTCCGAGCATTTACCATTCCCTTTTCTTATCTCTGAAGCAATCCACCATATTTTCACTTCTCCGCTTTCTTTTCTTCTTATTACGGGGATAACACATCCCCTGCGGCGAATTGCCTGCCTGCTGGCGAGCAGTTATGGTAGTGGCATGCAGTCCATTCACCTCAGTGCGGAGGGTCTCTCCTCCGCATCGTGCGAGCGCGCGGAAATTGAGTTCCGCTGTCGTAAAACAATAAGCCTGGAGGCAAACCATGGAGATGTTGTCAGGAGCCGAGATGGTCGTCCAATCGCTTGTCGATCAGGGCGTCAAGCAAGTATTCGGCTATCCCGGAGGCGCAGTCCTCGATATCTATGATGCGTTACATACCCTTGGCGGTATCGATCATGTGCTGGTTCGCCACGAGCAGGCGGCAGTGCATATGGCGGATGGCCTGGCGCGGGCGACCGGCGAGGTTGGCGTCGTGCTGGTCACCTCTGGACCAGGGGCGACGAACGCCATCACCGGTATCGCGACGGCCTATATGGATTCCATTCCGCTGGTGATCCTCTCCGGGCAGGTGGCGACATCGCTGATCGGCTACGATGCCTTCCAGGAGTGCGACATGGTGGGGATTTCCCGTCCGGTGGTGAAGCACAGTTTCCTGGTGAAGCAGACCGAAGATATTCCCGGTGTCCTGAAGAAAGCCTTCTGGCTGGCGGCCAGCGGTCGCCCCGGACCGGTGGTGGTCGATCTACCGAAAGATATTCTCAATCCGGCGAAAAAGCTGCCGTACGCCTGGCCGGAGGCGGTGAGTATGCGTTCGTATAACCCGACCACCAGCGGTCATAAGGGACAGATTAAACGCGCCCTGCAGACCCTGGTGGCGGCGAGTAAGCCGGTCGTTTACGTCGGCGGCGGGGCGATCAATGCGCATTGCGAACCCCAGCTGCGTGAACTGGTGGAAAAGCTGAAGCTGCCGGTTGCTTCCTCCCTGATGGGGCTTGGCGCTTTCCCGGCGACGCACCCGCAGGCGCTGGGGATGCTGGGTATGCACGGCACCTATGAAGCCAACATGACCATGCACCATTCGGACGTCATTTTCGCCGTCGGCGTCCGCTTTGACGATCGGACCACCAACAATCTGGCCAAGTACTGTCCGAACGCGACGGTGCTGCATATTGATATCGATCCGACCTCGATCTCGAAAACCGTGCCGGCGGATGTGCCGATCGTCGGCGATGCCCGGCTGGTACTGGAGCAGATGCTGGAGCTACTGGACCAGGAAGAGACGCAGCAGCCGCTGGACGACATTCGCGACTGGTGGCAACAGATCGAGCAGTGGCGTGCCCGCCATTGTCTGCGCTACGACGACCGGAGCGATAAAATCAAACCGCAGGCGGTGATTGAAACTATCTGGCGGTTGACCCAGGGCGATGCCTACGTCACTTCCGATGTGGGCCAGCACCAGATGTTCGCCGCCCTGTATTACCCCTTCGACAAACCACGGCGCTGGATTAACTCCGGTGGTCTCGGCACCATGGGCTTTGGCCTACCGGCTGCGCTGGGGGTCAAAATGGCTCTGCCGGACGAAATGGTGGTCTGCGTGACCGGTGACGGCAGTATCCAGATGAACATTCAGGAACTCTCTACTGCGCTGCAGTATGAGTTACCGGTTCTGGTGCTTAACCTCAACAACCGCTATCTCGGGATGGTGAAGCAGTGGCAGGATATGCTCTATTCCGGGCGCCACTCCCAGTCCTATATGGAATCGCTGCCGGACTTTGTGCGTCTGGCGGAAGCCTATGGTCACGTCGGGATCCGCATCAGCGAGCCGCAGGAGCTGGAGTCAAAGCTTGCTGAAGCGCTGGAGCAGGTGCGTCAGCGCCGGCTGGTGTTTGTCGATGTCACCGTCGACGGCAGTGAGCATGTGTACCCCATGCAGATCCGCGGCGGCGGCATGGATGAGATGTGGTTGAGCAAAACGGAGAGGACCTGATTATGCGCCGGATATTATCGGTATTACTGGAAAACGAATCGGGCGCATTGTCCCGCGTTATCGGCCTCTTTTCCCAGCGCGGCTATAATATAGAAAGCCTGACTGTGGCGCCGACGGACGACCCTACGCTCTCCAGAATGACCATCCAGACCGTGGGCGATGAAAAAGCGATCGAGCAGATTGAAAAGCAGCTGCACAAGCTGGTGGATGTGCTGCGAGTCAGCGAATTGGGGCAGGGGGCCCATGTCGAACGCGAAATCATGCTGGTGAAGGTTCAGGCCAGCGGCTATGGCCGTGAAGAAGTGAAACGCAACACCGAAATCTTTCGCGGACAGATTATCGATGTGACGCCTTCTATCTATACCGTTCAGCTCGCCGGAACCAGTGATAAGCTTGATGCTTTCCTGGCTTCGCTGCGCGATGTCGCTCGGATCGTAGAAGTGGCTCGCTCCGGTGTGGTCGGCCTGTCTCGCGGTGATAAAATCATGCGCTGAGGATCGGGAACTGATGCAAAAATAGCCTGGCAGCGACTGTCGGGCTTTTTTTTTGCGAAATCAGTAGGAACTGTAAGCGAAAGCGGTTGCTGCGCTAACTATTCTGCGCTTAGATGTTATAAAAAGGGTTCCATACCTGAATAATGGTTATGTTTGGCACTTCTTACCCAAGGGGCAATTGTGAAACTGGATGAAATCGCCCGGCTGGCCGGTGTTTCAAGAACCACCGCGAGCTATGTGATTAATGGCAAAGCGAAGCAGTACCGCGTAAGCGATAAAACGGTCGAAAAGGTGATGGCTGTGGTGCGGGAGCATAACTATCATCCGAATGCGGTCGCCGCTGGCCTGCGTGCAGGACGCACACGATCTATCGGTCTGGTGATCCCGGATCTCGAAAATACCAGCTATACCCGCATTGCAAATTATCTCGAACGTCAGGCGCGTCAGCGTGGCTATCAGCTGCTGATTGCCTGTTCTGAGGATCAACCCGATAACGAGATGCGCTGCATTGAGCATCTGCTGCAGCGCCAGGTGGACGCTATCATTGTCTCTACCTCGCTGCCGCCGGAGCACCCTTTCTATCAACGCTGGGCTAACGATCCATTTCCGATTGTCGCGCTTGACCGCGCCCTTGACCGCGAGCATTTCACCAGTGTGGTCGGCGCTGATCAGGATGACGCTGAAATGCTCGCTGCCGAGCTGCGGACCTTCCCTGGCGAAACGGTACTTTATCTCGGCGCGCTGCCGGAACTGTCGGTGAGCTTCCTGCGCGAGCAGGGCTTCCGCAAAGCCTGGCAGGACGATCCGCGCGAGGTGCATTATCTCTATGCCAACAGCTATGAGCGCGAAGCGGCGGCTCAGCTGTTTGAGAAATGGCTTGAAACCCATCCGATGCCTCAGGCGCTGTTTACTACCTCTTTCCCGTTGCTGCAGGGCGTGATGGATGTGACGCTGCGCCGTGAGGGCAAACTGCCCTCCGAGCTGGCGATCGCCACCTTCGGCGATAATGAGCTGCTCGATTTTCTGCAGTGCCCGGTGCTGGCGGTGGCTCAGCGCCATCGCGATGTCGCTGAGCGGGTGCTGGAGATCGTCCTCGCCAGCCTCGATGAACCGCGCAAGCCAAAGCCGGGCCTGAGCCGTATTCGCCGTAATCTCTATCGTCGTGGTAGCCTGAATCGCCGCTAAGCGCGCAATATCGCCAGAGCCCAGGAATATTCCTGGCGGGCCTGCCGGAAAGCAGGCCTTTGGCGATTAATCAGGCAATTGACGTCCAAAATGCAAAACTGAATATATTTCAGACAAATCCCTAAACTTCTTTACGTGTTATTTTGTTTAATTCGCTGGCAATCGTTTTGTTACTCAAAACGGGACACAAAAAATGATTGCGCAGGCTTTAATTGTATTATTTTGTTACATTCACCAGGTTAATTGCTGAATTAACACTCATTTTGTACGCCCCAGCCTTTCTCTTCTGCCCTATCCCGCGTCTGGTCCGCCCCTCAGCCAGCAACAGGTACTGTTAACGACCGGCATAATGGCCTAAAATGCCGCTCGCGTCGCAAACTGACACTTTATATTTTCCCGCCGAAGATATTTTGTTGTTTATAACTGTTACGAGTTTGTTGGTTATTTTCTTACACGTATTCATAACGTTAATTTGCCTCGCCTGTTGATGATTTTTTCATCAGGGCTAATGTCGGCTGTAAATAATGGGTTTTTGAGCTCTGTTGGCATCCGTGCTGGCTTGACAAGCTTTTCCTCCGCTCCGTAAACTCCTTCTGGTGGGAATTTGTGGGATAAAGTGGCGAAAAGGGGTGAGGCTGGCATGTTCCGTGGAGCAACGTTGGTCAATCTCGACAGCAAAGGCCGCCTGGCCGTGCCAACGCGCTATCGCGATGGGCTGATCGAGGACGCTGCCGGTCAATTGGTATGCACCATTGACATTCATCACCCGTGCCTGCTGCTTTATCCATTGCCTGAATGGGAAATCATCGAGCAGAAATTGTCGCGTTTATCGAGCATGAATCCCGTTGAGCGGCGCGTACAGCGTTTGCTTCTGGGTCATGCCAGCGAATGTCAGATGGATAATGCCGGACGATTGCTCATCGCGCCGGTGTTACGGCAGCATGCCGGGCTGACAAAAGAAGTGATGCTGGTCGGGCAGTTTAATAAGTTTGAACTGTGGGATGAAACGACCTGGTATCAACGGGTCAAGGAAGATATCGACGCTGAGCAGTCCGCGACCGGTGAACTGTCGGAGCGCCTGCAGGATTTGTCCTTATAAAAATGATGGAAAATTATAAACATACTACGGTACTTCTGGATGAAGCCGTCAACGGCCTCAATATTCGTCCAGACGGTATCTATATTGATGGTACTTTTGGCCGCGGTGGTCACTCGCGCCTGATCCTCTCCCGGCTGGGAGCGGAAGGACGCTTGCTGGCAATCGATCGCGATCCACAGGCGATTGCCGTCGCGAAAACCATCGATGATCCCCGCTTTTCCATCGTACATGGTCCTTTTTCACAGCTCGCTGACTACGTCGACGAGCGTAATCTTACCGGTAAGATCGACGGTATTCTGCTCGATCTCGGCGTCTCTTCCCCGCAGCTTGACGATGCGGAACGCGGCTTTTCCTTTATGCGCGACGGGCCGCTGGACATGCGCATGGATCCGACGCGCGGTCAGTCCGCGGCCGAGTGGCTGCAGACGGCAGAAGAAGCCGATATCGCCTGGGTGATTAAAACCTTCGGCGAAGAGCGTTTCGGTAAACGTATCGCCCGCGCGATCGTCGAACGTAACCGTATTGAACCGATGACCCGCACCAAAGAGCTGGCGGAGGTCATTGCTGCGGCGATGCCGGTAAAAGATAAGCATAAACATCCCGCGACCCGTACCTTCCAGGCGGTGCGCATATGGGTAAACAGTGAACTGGAGGAGATAGAGCAGGCGCTAAAAAGCTCGCTCAGCGTGCTGGCCCCGGGTGGGCGGCTATCGATCATTAGTTTTCATTCGCTGGAAGATCGCATTGTGAAGCGCTTTATGCGTGAACAAAGCCGCGGTCCGCAGGTTCCGGCGGGAATACCGATGACCGAAGCGCAGCTCAAAAAACTGGGCGGCCGTGAGTTACGAGCACTAGGCAAGTTGATGCCGGGCGAAGAAGAGGTGGCAGAGAATCCACGTGCCCGTAGTTCAGTGCTGCGTATTGCAGAGAGGACGAACGCATGATCGGCAGAGTGACAGAGGCCTTAAGCAAAGTTAAAGGGTCGATTGGAAGCAACGAGCGCCATGCTTTGCCTGGCGTGATCGGGGACGACCTTCTGCGGTTTGGGAAACTGCCACTCTGCCTGTTCATTTGCATCATTATTACGGCGATTACCGTGGTCACCACCGCGCACCATACGCGCCTGCTGACCGCGCAGCGTGAACAACTGGTTCTGGAACGCGACGCCCTGGATATCGAGTGGCGCAACCTGATCCTCGAAGAGAACGCGCTCGGCGATCACAGTCGGGTTGAGCGGATCGCGACCGAGAAGTTGCAGATGCAGCACGTCGATCCATCACAAGAAAATATCGTTGTACAGAAATAAGGATTATTGCGACGGATGAAAGCAGCGCCAAAAACGCCAAAAGCAAAGCGTCAGGAAGAACAGGCCAACTTTATCAGTTGGCGTTTTGCGTTGCTGTGCGGCTGTATTCTGCTGGCGCTGACTTTCCTGCTGGGTCGTGTCGCCTGGCTCCAGGTGGTCAGCCCCGACATGCTGGTGCGTCAGGGCGATATGCGCTCGCTGCGCGTCCAGGAAGTGTCTACCGCGCGCGGGATGATTACCGACCGCTCCGGGCGGCCGCTGGCGGTCAGCGTACCGGTGAAAGCTATCTGGGCCGATCCGAAGGAGCTGCATGATGCCGGCGGGGTCACCCTGGATACGCGCTGGAAGGCGCTGGCGGACGCCCTCAATATGCCGCTGGATCAGCTGGCAACGCGCATCAATACCAATCCGCGGATGCGTTTTATCTATCTGGCGCGTCAGGTAAACCCTGACATGGCCGACTACATCAAAAAGCTAAAGCTGCCGGGCATTCATCTGCGTGAAGAGTCCCGTCGTTATTACCCTTCCGGAGAAGTGACTGCTCACCTCATTGGCTTTACCAACGTCGACAGCCAGGGGATTGAAGGGGTCGAAAAAAGCTTTGATAAATGGCTTACCGGCCAGCCGGGCGAGCGTATCGTGCGTAAAGACCGCTATGGCCGGGTCATTGAAGATATCTCTTCTACCGACAGCCAGGCGGCGCACAACCTGGCGCTGAGCATCGACGAACGTCTGCAGGCGCTGGTCTATCGCGAGCTGAACAACGCCGTGGCCTTTAACAAAGCCGAGTCGGGCAGCGCCGTGTTAGTGGACGTTAACACCGGGGAAGTGCTGGCGATGGCCAACAGCCCCTCCTATAACCCGAACAACTTCGCCGGTACGGCGAAAGACACCATGCGTAACCGCGCTATCACCGACGTATTCGAACCGGGTTCGACGGTGAAACCGATGGTGGTGATGACGGCGCTGCAGCGCGGCATCGTCAACGAAAATACCGTGCTGAATACCATTCCCTATCGAATTAACGGCCACGAAATCAAAGACGTGGCGCGTTATAGCGAATTGACCCTGACCGGGGTGCTACAGAAGTCGAGTAACGTCGGTGTTTCTAAGCTGGCGTTAGCGATGCCGTCCTCAGCGTTAGTAGATACTTACTCACGTTTTGGGCTTGGAAAGGCGACCAATTTGGGGTTGGTCGGAGAACGCAGTGGCTTATATCCTCAAAAACAACGGTGGTCTGACATAGAGAGGGCCACCTTTTCTTTCGGCTACGGGCTAATGGTAACCCCGTTACAGTTAGCGCGAGTCTACGCAACGATTGGCAGCTATGGCATCTATCGCCCGCTGTCAATTACCAAGGTTGATCCACCGGTTCCGGGCGAGCGCGTCTTCCCGGAATC
Organism: Klebsiella sp. P1CD1; assembly: GCF_003790505.1. Lineage (NCBI taxonomy): Bacteria > Pseudomonadati > Pseudomonadota > Gammaproteobacteria > Enterobacterales > Enterobacteriaceae > Klebsiella > Klebsiella sp. P1CD1. The sequence continues at coordinate 4,786,728 of NZ_CP033631.1, read as the reverse complement.
ACTCGTTCGTACCGTCGTTCATATGATGGAAAGCGTGGCGCTGCCCGGCGGCGGCGGCGTGAAAGCGGCGATCAAAGGCTATCGCATCGCGATTAAAACCGGTACGGCGAAAAAAGTGGGGCCGGATGGCCGCTATATCAACAAATATATTGCTTACACCGCAGGCGTTGCGCCCGCCAGCCATCCGCGCTTCGCGCTGGTGGTGGTGATCAACGACCCGCAGGCAGGTAAATACTACGGTGGCGCCGTTTCCGCGCCGGTCTTCGGTGCCATCATGGGCGGCGTATTGCGCACCATGAACATTGAGCCGGATGCGCTGGCAACGGGCGAAAAAAGTGAATTTGTAATTAATCAAGGCGAGGGAACAGGTGGCAGATCGTAATTTGCGCGACCTACTCGCTCCGTGGGTGCCAAACGCACCGGAGCGCATTCTGCGAGAGATGACGCTGGACAGCCGGGTGGCTGCTTCCGGCGATCTCTTTATCGCGGTACAGGGTCATCAGGCGGACGGGCGTCGTTATATCCCGCAGGCGATAGCGCAAGGTGTGGCTGCCATTATTGCTGAAGCGCAGGGCGAGGCTGAAGACGGTGAGATCCGTGAAATGCACGGCGTGCCGGTTATTTACCTGAGCCAGCTTAACGAACGCTTATCGGCGCTGGCCGGGCGTTTTTATCATCAGCCGTCGCAGCAGCTGCGTCTGGTGGGCGTCACCGGTACTAACGGTAAAACGACCACCACTCAACTGCTGGCGCAGTGGGCGAAGCTGCTCGGCGAAACCAGCGCAGTGATGGGGACCGTTGGCAACGGCCTGCTGGATAAAGTCGTGCCGACCGAAAATACCACCGGTTCTGCGGTAGACGTTCAGCATGTGCTCTCCAGTCTGGTCGGGCAGGGGGCAACCTTCGGCGCGATGGAAGTCTCTTCCCACGGTCTGGTGCAACACCGCGTGGCGGCGCTGCAGTTTGCCGCCTCGGTGTTTACCAATCTGAGCCGCGACCACCTCGACTACCATGGCGACATGGAGCACTACGAAGCGGCGAAATGGCTGCTGTACTCGACCCACCATTGCGGCCAGGCCATCGTCAACGCTGACGATGAAGTGGGGCGTCGCTGGCTGGCGAAGCTGCCGGATGCGGTGGCGGTGTCGATGGAAGATCATATCAATCCGAACTGCCACGGCCGCTGGCTGAAGGCCACCGCGGTCAACTATCACGACAGCGGCGCGACCATTCAGTTTGACTCCAGCTGGGGCAACGGTGAAATCGAAAGCCGCCTGATGGGCGCCTTTAACGTCAGCAACCTGCTGCTGGCGCTGGCGACGCTGCTGGCGCTGGGCTATCCGCTGGCCGATCTGCTGAAAACCGCAGCGCGTTTACAGCCGGTATGCGGCCGTATGGAAGTGTTCAGCGCGCCCGGTAAACCGGCCGTGGTGGTGGATTACGCCCATACGCCTGACGCGCTGGAAAAAGCGCTGCAGGCCGCGCGCCTGCACTGCAGCGGCAAGCTGTGGTGCGTTTTCGGCTGCGGCGGCGACCGTGACAAAGGCAAGCGTCCGCTGATGGGCGCTATCGCTGAAGAATTTGCCGACATCGTGGTGGTCACTGATGACAACCCGCGCACCGAAGAGCCGCGGGCGATTATCAACGATATTCTGGCCGGCATGCTCGATGCGGGTCATGCGAAGGTGATGGAAGGCCGCGCGGAAGCGGTCACCAACGCCGTGATGCAGGCGAAAGAGAACGACGTGGTGCTGGTGGCGGGTAAAGGCCATGAAGATTACCAGATCGTCGGCAATCGCCGTCTGGATTATTCCGACCGCGTCACCGTCGCGCGTCTGCTGGGAGCGGTAGCATGATTCGCTTTACGTTAAGCCAGCTCGCCGCGATCGCCCATGGCGAACGGCAGGGTAGCGACATCGCTATCGACGAGGTGACCTCCGATACCCGTAAAGTGACGGCGGGCTGCCTGTTTGTGGCGCTCAAAGGCGAGCGTTTCGACGCTCATGATTTTGCCGAACAGGCGAAAGCAGCTGGCGCCGGCGCGCTGCTGGTGAGCCGTCCGCTGGCCTGCGATCTCCCGCAGGTGATCGTGAAAGATACCCGCCAGGCTTTCGGCGAGTTAGCCGCCTGGGTGCGTCAGCAGGTACCGACCCGCGTCGTCGCCTTGACCGGCTCGTCCGGTAAAACCTCGGTCAAAGAGATGACCGCGGCGATCCTTAGCCAGTGCGGCAACACACTGTATACCGCTGGCAACCTGAACAACGATATCGGTGTACCGATGACGCTGCTGCGCCTGACTAAAGAGCATCAGTACGCGGTGATCGAACTCGGCGCCAACCACCAGGGCGAAATCGCCTGGACCGTCAGCCTGACGCGTCCGGAAGCCGCGCTGGTCAACAACCTTGCTGCGGCGCACCTCGAAGGTTTCGGCTCGCTGGCGGGCGTGGCGAAGGCGAAGGGCGAAATCTATACCGGTCTGCCGGAAAACGGCATCGCCATTCTCAATGCTGATAACAACGACTGGCTGAACTGGCAGGCGGTGATTGGCGATCGCAAAGTGTGGCGCTTCTCACCGAATGCGGCCAACAGCGACTTCACGGCGACCAACGTGCAGATCACCAGCCACGGTACCGAATTTACGCTGCAGACCCCAACCGGCAACGTTGACGTCCTGCTGCCGCTGCCGGGACGCCATAACATCGCTAACGCGCTGGCGGCGACCTCGCTGGCGATGGCGGTAGGCGCCGATCTGGCGGCGGTAAAAGCCGGTCTGGCGCAGCTGAAGGCCGTTCCGGGGCGTCTGTTCCCGATCCGGCTGACGGAGAGCCAGCTGCTGCTGGATGACTCCTACAACGCCAACGTTGGTTCGATGACCGCGGCGGTGCAGGTACTGTCAGAGATGCCCGGCTTCCGGGCGATGGTGGTCGGCGATATGGCGGAGCTTGGCGCGGAAAGCGCGGCCTGCCATCGCGAAGTCGGCGAGGCAGCGAAAGCGGCGGGGCTGGATTGCGTCCTCAGCGTCGGCACCTTGAGCGCGGATATCAGCCGCGCCAGCGGCGTGGGCGAACATTTTAATGATAAAGCCGCAGTAGTGGCTCGCCTGCGCGAGCTGCTGGCGGAGCACAAGATAATGACCATTTTAGTGAAGGGTTCACGTAGTGCCGCCATGGAAGAGGTAGTACGCGCATTACAGGAGACTGGGACATGTTAGTATGGCTGGCCGAACATTTGGTCAAATATTATTCCGGCTTTAACGTCTTTTCTTATCTGACGTTTCGCGCCATCGTCAGCCTGCTGACCGCGCTGTTCATCTCGTTGTGGATGGGCCCGCGCATGATCGCCCGTCTGCAAAAACTCTCCTTCGGCCAGGTCGTACGTAACGACGGTCCGGAGTCCCACTTCAGCAAACGCGGCACGCCGACCATGGGGGGGATCATGATCCTCACTGCGATCACCGTCTCCGTTCTGCTGTGGGCTTACCCCTCCAACCCGTACGTCTGGTGCGTACTGACGGTATTAATCGGCTACGGGATCATCGGCTTTGTTGATGATTACCGTAAAGTCGTGCGCAAAGATACCAAAGGCCTGATCGCCCGCTGGAAGTATTTCTGGATGTCGGTGATCGCGCTGGGCGTGGCGTTCGCGCTCTATCTGGCCGGGAAAGACACCCCGGCGACCGAGCTGGTGGTGCCATTCTTTAAAGACGTGATGCCGCAGCTGGGCCTGCTCTATATCCTGCTGGCTTACTTCGTTATCGTCGGTACCGGCAACGCCGTCAACCTGACCGATGGCCTCGACGGCCTGGCGATTATGCCGACCGTCTTCGTCGCTGCCGGCTTTGCGCTGGTGGCATGGGCCACCGGCAACATGAACTTCGCCAACTACCTGCACATTCCCTATCTGCGCCATGCTGGCGAGCTGGTGATCGTCTGTACGGCGATTGTCGGCGCGGGTCTGGGCTTCCTGTGGTTTAACACCTATCCGGCGCAGGTCTTTATGGGCGACGTCGGTTCGCTGGCGCTCGGCGGCGCGCTGGGCATTATCGCCGTGCTGCTGCGTCAGGAATTCCTGCTGGTGATTATGGGCGGTGTTTTCGTCGTGGAGACTCTGTCGGTGATCCTGCAGGTTGGCTCCTTTAAGCTGCGCGGTCAGCGCATCTTCCGTATGGCGCCGATTCACCATCACTATGAACTGAAGGGCTGGCCGGAGCCGCGCGTTATCGTGCGCTTCTGGATTATTTCGCTGATGCTGGTGCTGATTGGCCTGGCGACGCTGAAGGTACGTTAATCATGGCAGATTATCAGGGTAAAAAAGTCGTCATTATTGGGCTGGGTATGACCGGCCTGTCATGCGTGGACTTTTTCATGGCGCGCGGCGTGACGCCGCGTGTAATGGACACCCGCGTCGCGCCTCCGGGGCTGGATAAATTACCCGAATCGGTCGAATGCCATGTCGGCGGACTCAATGATACCTGGCTGCTGGCGGCGGATCTGATTGTCGCCAGTCCCGGCATCGCGCTGGCCCATCCTTCACTGAGCGCGGCAGCCGATGCAGGCGTAGAGATCGTTGGTGATATCGAGCTGTTCTGCCGCGAGGCGCAGGCGCCGATTATCGCCATTACCGGCTCTAACGGCAAAAGCACTGTCACTACTCTGGTGGGCGAGATGGCGAAAGCGGCCGGGGTTAACGTCGGCGTGGGCGGTAATATCGGCCTGCCGGCGCTGATGCTGCTGGACACCGATCGTGAGCTATATGTGCTGGAGCTCTCCAGCTTCCAGCTGGAAACGACCTCCAGCCTGCAGGCTGTGGCGGCAACCATCCTCAACGTGACTGAGGACCATATGGACCGCTACCCGCTGGGGCTGCAGCAGTATCGCGCGGCGAAGCTGCGGATTTACGAGAATGCAAAAACCTGCGTGGTGAACGCGGACGATGCGCTCACGATGCCGGTACGCGGGGCGGACGATCGCTGCATCAGCTTTGGTGTCGATGTCGGTGACTACCACCTTAACCGTCAGCAGGGCGAAACCTGGCTGCGCGTTAAAGGTGAGAAAGTCCTCAATGTGAAAGAGATGCCTCTCACCGGTCAGCATAACTACAGCAACGCCCTGGCGGCACTGGCGCTGGCCGATGCCGCGGGCCTGCCGCGGGCCAGTAGCCTCAAGGCATTAACCACCTTTACTGGCCTGGCCCATCGCTTTCAGCTGGTGCTGGATCACAACGGCGTACGCTGGATTAACGACTCGAAGGCAACCAACGTCGGCAGCACCGAGGCGGCGCTGAACGGCCTGCAGCTGGATGGCACGCTGTATCTTCTGCTGGGCGGCGACGGCAAGTCCGCTGATTTCACCCCGCTGAAGCGCTACCTCGGCGGCGATCGTATCCGTCTGTACTGCTTTGGTCGCGACGGCGCCGAGCTCGCCGAGCTGCGTCCTGACGTGGCGGTACAAACTGAAACCATGGAACAGGCGATGCGTCAGATAGCGCCCCTGGTGAAAGCGGGCGACATGGTTCTCCTGTCGCCGGCGTGCGCCAGCCTGGATCAGTTTAAGAATTTTGAACAACGGGGCGATATGTTTGCCCGTCTGGCGAAGGAGTTAGGTTGATGCGTTTCTCTCTCCCACGCCTGAGAATGCCGCAGCTGAGCTTGCCACGGTTGAGACTGCCGCGACTGCCGGGGATGTTTATCTTCGCCTGGCTGTTCGCCGCGCTGAAAGGCTGGGTGATGGGCTCGCGCCCGAAAGATAACGACAGTCTGGTGATGTATGACCGGATGCTGCTATGGCTGACCTTCGGCCTGGCGGCGATCGGCTTTATCATGGTGACCTCGGCGTCGATGCCGGTGGGGCAGCGCCTGGCGAACGATCCTTTCCTCTTTGCCAAGCGTGACGGCCTGTACATTGTGCTGGCCTTTGTCCTCGCGCTGGTGACGCTGCGCCTGCCGATGGATTTCTGGCAGCGCCACAGTACCGCGATGCTGATCGCTTCGATCGTTATGCTGCTGATCGTGCTGGTGGTGGGTAGCTCGGTAAACGGCGCATCGCGCTGGATCGCCCTCGGCCCGCTGCGCATCCAGCCGGCGGAGTTCACCAAGCTGTCGCTGTTCTGCTATATCGCCAACTATCTGGTGCGTAAAGCGGATGAAGTGCGTAACAACCTGCGCGGGTTCTTAAAACCGATGGGCGTGATTTTCGTGCTGGCGATCCTGCTGCTGGCGCAGCCTGACCTCGGTACCGTGGTGGTGCTGTTCGTCACCACGCTGGCGATGCTGTTCCTTGCCGGCGCGAAGCTGTGGCAGTTCATCGCCATTATCGGCATGGGTATCTCGGCGGTGGTCCTGCTGATCCTCGCCGAACCGTACCGTATTCGCCGCGTGACCTCCTTCTGGAACCCATGGGAAGACCCGTTCGGCAGTGGTTACCAGCTGACCCAGTCGCTGATGGCCTTTGGCCGCGGCGAGATGTGGGGGCAGGGCCTCGGCAACTCAGTGCAAAAACTGGAGTATTTGCCGGAAGCGCACACTGACTTTATCTTCGCCATTATCGGCGAAGAACTCGGTTATATCGGTGTGGTACTGGCGCTTTTAATGGTATTCTTCGTCGCTTTCCGCGCCATGTCGATTGGCCGTAAAGCGCTGGAGATCGATCATCGCTTCTCCGGCTTCCTCGCCTGTGCGATTGGTATCTGGTTTAGCTTCCAGGCGTTAGTTAACGTCGGGGCGGCGGCGGGGATGCTGCCGACGAAAGGTCTGACGCTGCCGCTGATCAGTTATGGTGGTTCCAGTCTGCTGATTATGTCGACGGCCATCATGTTGTTGTTGCGAATAGATTATGAAACGCGTCTGGAAAAAGCCCAGGCGTTTACACGGGGTGTTCGATGAGCGGTCAGGAAAAGCGGTTGATGGTGATGGCGGGCGGTACCGGCGGGCATGTGTTCCCGGGGCTGGCGGTCGCGCACCATTTAATGGACCAGGGCTGGCAGGTTCGCTGGCTGGGTACCGCCGATCGTATGGAAGCGGATTTAGTGCCGAAAAACGGCATCGAGATTGATTTTATCCGTATCTCCGGCCTGCGTGGCAAAGGGATAAAAGCGCAACTGTTGGCGCCGGTGCGTATCTTCAACGCCTGGCGTCAGGCGCGAGCGATCATGAAGCGTTTCCAGCCGGATGTGGTGCTGGGCATGGGCGGCTATGTCTCCGGGCCTGGCGGTCTGGCGGCGTGGTCGTTGGGGATCCCGGTGGTCCTCCACGAACAAAACGGTATTGCCGGTCTGACCAACAAATGGCTGGCGAAGATTGCGAAGAAAGTGATGCAGGCGTTTCCCGGCGCGTTCCCGCATGCGGACGTGGTCGGGAACCCGGTGCGTACCGATGTACTGGCGCTGCCGCTGCCGGGTCAGCGTCTGGTGGGGCGTCATGGACCGATTCGCGTGCTGGTGGTCGGTGGCTCTCAGGGCGCGCGCGTCCTGAACCAGACTATGCCGCAGGTGGCGGCGAAGCTCGGTGATGCGGTGACCATCTGGCATCAGAGCGGCAAAGGTGGCCAGCAAACCGTGCAACAGGCCTATGCCGCTGCGGGGCAGCCGCAGCATAAAGTGACGGAATTTATTGATGACATGGCCGCGGCCTATGCCTGGGCTGATGTCGTGGTTTGCCGTTCCGGCGCGCTGACGGTCAGCGAAATCGCGGCTGCAGGTTTACCGGCGCTGTTTGTACCCTTCCAGCACAAAGATCGTCAGCAGTACTGGAATGCGCTGCCGCTGGAGAAAGCCGGCGCGGCGAAAATTCTTGAACAGCCTGAGTTCACGGTAGAGGCGGTTGCCTCTACCCTGGCGAGCTGGGATCGGGAAACGTTGCTGGATATGGCGGAACGAGCGCGTGGCGCTTCGATTCCGGACGCTACCGAGCGAGTAGCAGAAGAGGTCAGCGCCGTAGCTTTGGCGCGCTAATTGCGGTGATTTTCACCGCCCGAATGACAGAAGTTGATGGCGTAAAGAATGAATACACAAGATTTGGCAAAACTGCGTTCCATAGTGCCCGAGATGCGTCGCGTCCGGCACATTCACTTTGTCGGCATCGGCGGTGCCGGTATGGGCGGTATTGCCGAAGTGTTGGCTAATGAAGGTTACCAGATCAGCGGCTCCGACCTGGCGCCGAATCCGGTGACCCAGCAGCTGTCGCAGCTTGGCGCCACTATTTATTTCAACCATCGCCCGGAAAACGTGCGCGATGCCAGCGTTGTGGTCGTTTCCAGCGCGATTTCCGCAGATAACCCGGAAATCGTTGCCGCACACGAAGCGCGCATTCCGGTGATCCGCCGTGCGGAAATGCTGGCGGAGCTGATGCGCTTCCGCCACGGGATTGCGATTGCCGGAACTCACGGCAAAACCACTACCACCGCGATGGTGTCCAGTATTTACGCCGAAGCCGGGCTCGACCCGACCTTCGTCAACGGCGGGCTGGTGAAAGCGGCGGGCGTGCATGCCCGTCTCGGCCATAGCCGTTATCTGATTGCGGAAGCGGATGAGAGCGATGCGTCGTTCCTGCATCTGCAGCCGATGGTCGCGATTGTGACCAACATCGAAGCCGACCATATGGATACCTACCATGGCGACTTCGAAAATCTGAAGCAGACCTTTATTAACTTCCTGCACAACCTGCCGTTCTACGGACGCGCGGTGATGTGCGTGGACGATCCGGTTATTCGTGAACTGCTGCCGCGCGTCGGCCGGCAGATCACCACCTACGGTTTTAGCGACGACGCCGACGTTCGCGTCGAGGACTACCGTCAGCTTGGGGCTCAAGGCCATTTTCGCCTGGTGCGTCAGGATAAAGAGATCCTGCAGGTCACGCTCAATGCCCCGGGACGCCATAACGCATTGAACGCGGCGGCGGCGGTGGCCGTGGCGACGGAAGAGGGGATTGACGACCAGGCGATCCTGCGCGCGCTGGAAAGTTTCCAGGGAACCGGACGCCGCTTTGATTTTCTTGGCGAGTTTCCGCTGGCGGAAGTCAACGGCAAGCCGGGCAGCGCGATGCTGATCGATGACTACGGCCACCACCCGACGGAAGTGGACGCCACCATCAAAGCCGCGCGCGCTGGCTGGCCGGATAAAAATCTGGTGATGCTGTTCCAGCCGCACCGTTATACCCGTACCCGCGATCTGTATGACGATTTCGCCAACGTGCTGACCCAGGTCGATGCGCTGCTGATGCTGGATGTCTATCCGGCGGGCGAAGCGCCGATCCCGGGCGCCGATAGCCGTTCACTGTGCCGTACGATCCGCGGTCGCGGTAAAGTTGACCCAATCCTGGTCTCTGACCCGGCCCAGGCCGCGGAGATGCTGGCGTCGGTGCTGACCGGTAACGATTTAGTGCTGGTGCAGGGCGCGGGCAATATCGGAAAAATTGCCCGTCACCTGGCTGAAATCAAACTGGCTCCGCAAAAAACGGAGGAAGAGCGCCATGGCTGATAAAATCGCGGTGCTTTTCGGTGGAACCTCCGCTGAACGTGAAGTGTCGCTGAATTCAGGCGCCGCGGTGCTGGCCGGGCTGCGTGAAGGCGGGGTGGATGCCCATCCGGTCGACCCGCGCGACATCGATATTACCCAGTTAAAAAATCTGGGCTTTAAGAAAGCGTTTATTGCCCTCCATGGCCGCGGCGGGGAAGATGGCACATTGCAGGGGCTGCTGGATCTGATCCAGTTGCCTTATACCGGCAGCGGGGTGATGGCCTCTGCGCTGTCGATGGATAAACTGCGCAGCAAATGGCTGTGGCAGGGGGCGGGATTGCCGGTCGCGCCGTGGGTCGCGCTGACCCGCGCCCAGTTTACTGCAGGACTTTCTGCTGCCGTTGAACAACAGATTGCGGCGCTGGGCCTGCCGGTCATCATCAAGCCGAGCCGTGAAGGCTCCAGCGTCGGGATGTCGAAAGTCAGCGAAAGCTGTGATTTACCGAGTGCATTGGCGCTGGCTTTTCAGCATGATGATGAAGTTTTGGTCGAAAAATGGCTTAGTGGGCCGGAATTTACCGTCGCCATCGTCGGTGAAGAAATTTTACCGTCAATACGTATCCAGGCCGCGGGAACCTTCTATGATTATGAGGCGAAGTATCTGTCTGATGAGACGCAATATTTCTGCCCTGGATTTGAAGATCCCGCGCGTGAGTCAGACATCCAGAGCCTGGTGCTTAAAGCCTGGAATGTTCTGGGGTGTAAAGGCTGGGGCCGTATTGACGTGATGCTGGACAGCGATGGCCAGTTTTATCTGCTGGAAGCAAATACTTCCCCGGGCATGACCAGCCATAGCCTTGTACCGATGGCGGCGCGTCAGGCAGGAATGAGCTTCTCCCAGCTTGTTGTACGAATTCTGGACCTGGCGGGGTGATATGTCGCAGGCTGCGCTGAATACGCGGAACCATGAAGAGGACGTTTCTTCTTCGCGTCGGAGTAATGGAACGCGGCTGGCAGGGATCGTTTTCCTGCTGGCGGTGCTGTTTACCGTGCTGGTCAGCGGGTGGATGGTTCTTGGCTGGATGGAAGATGCGCAGCGCTTGCCGCTGTCGAAGATGGTGGTGACCGGCGAGCGTCACTATACGCGCAATGATGACATCCGCCAGGCGATTCTGGCGTTGGGTTCACCGGGTACTTTCATGACTCAGGATGTGAACATTATTCAGAGTCAAATTGAACGCTTGCCGTGGATTAAGCAGGCGAGCGTCCGTAAGCAGTGGCCCGATGAATTGAAGATTCATCTGGTTGAATATGTGCCGATTGCGCGCTGGAATGATCAACATATGGTGGATGCAGAAGGAAATGCCTTCAGCGTACCGGCGGATCGCACCAGCAAACAGAATTTACCGATGTTATACGGCCCGGAAGGCAGCGAGAACGAAGTGCTGCAAGGGTATCGTGACATGGGGCAGGTGCTGGCAAAGGATAAATTCACGTTGAAAGTGGCGGCGATGACCGCCCGTCGCTCCTGGCAGTTGACGCTTAATAATGACATTAAGCTCAACCTTGGCCGTGGCGATACCATGAAACGGCTTCAGCGCTTTATGGAACTCTACCCGGTTCTCCAGCAGCAGGCGCAGACCGACGGCAAACGGATTAGCTACGTTGATTTGCGTTATGACTCGGGTGCGGCAGTGGGCTGGGTACCTGCTCCCGTAGAGGAAACTAATCAACAACAGAATCAGGCACAGGCAGAACAACAATGATCAAGGCGACGGACAGAAAACTGGTAGTTGGACTGGAGATTGGCACCGCTAAGGTGGCCGCTTTAGTAGGGGAAGTTCTGCCCGACGGCATGATTAATATCATCGGCGTGGGCAGTTGCCCATCACGTGGTATGGATAAAGGCGGTGTGAACGACCTCGAGTCGGTGGTGAAATGCGTACAGCGCGCCATCGACCAGGCCGAACTGATGGCGGATTGCCAGATTTCATCAGTTTATTTGGCACTTTCGGGTAAACATATAAGCTGTCAGAATGAAATCGGGATGGTACCGATTTCGGAAGAAGAAGTGACGCTGGATGACGTTGAGAACGTGGTCCACACCGCGAAGTCGGTTCGCGTCCGCGATGAACATCGCGTCCTGCACGTGATTCCGCAGGAATATGCCATCGACTACCAGGAAGGGATTAAAAATCCGGTAGGGCTGTCTGGTGTGCGTATGCAGGCGAAGGTGCATCTGATTACCTGCCATAACGATATGGCGAAAAACATTGTTAAAGCGGTGGAACGTTGCGGTCTGAAAGTTGACCAACTTATTTTCGCCGGGTTAGCGGCCAGTTATTCGGTATTAACAGAAGACGAACGTGAGCTGGGCGTCTGCGTCGTGGACATCGGCGGTGGTACAATGGATATCGCCGTCTACACCGGCGGCGCATTGCGTCACACCAAAGTGATCCCGTACGCCGGGAACGTGGTGACCAGCGATATCGCCTATGCCTTTGGTACGCCGCCGAGCGATGCCGAAGCGATTAAGGTTCGTCACGGTTGCGCATTAGGTTCCATCGTCGGTAAAGACGAAAACGTCGAAGTCCCGAGCGTAGGCGGACGTCCGCCGCGCAGCCTGCAGCGTCAGACGCTGGCAGAGGTGATTGAACCGCGTTATACCGAGCTGCTTAATCTGGTCAACGAAGAGATCCTGCAGCTGCAGGAACAGCTTCGCCAGCAGGGTGTCAAACATCATCTGGCGGCAGGGATTGTGTTAACCGGCGGCGCGGCGCAAATTGAAGGCCTGGCGGCCTGTGCGCAGCGGGTATTCCATACCCAGGTGCGTATTGGCGCGCCGCTGAACATTACTGGTTTAACGGATTACGCCCAGGAGCCGTATTATTCGACGGCGGTTGGGCTGCTGCACTACGGCAAAGAGTCACATTTGAGTGGTGAAGCGGAAGTCGAAAAACGCGTGACGGCGTCAGTGGGCTCGTGGATTAAACGACTCAACAGCTGGCTGCGAAAAGAGTTTTAATTTTTTAAGAGAACGCAGACAATTAGCGTTCTCAGGCGACAGGCACAAGACGGAGAGAAACTATGTTTGAACCTATGGAACTGACCAACGACGCGGTGATTAAAGTCATCGGCGTCGGTGGCGGCGGCGGTAACGCCGTTGAACACATGGTGCGCGAGCGCATTGAGGGTGTTGAATTCTTCGCGGTGAACACCGATGCGCAGGCGCTGCGTAAAACGGCTGTTGGCCAGACTATCCAGATCGGTAGCGGTATTACCAAAGGTCTGGGCGCTGGCGCGAACCCGGAAGTCGGCCGCAATGCGGCGGACGAAGACCGCGAAGCGCTGCGTGCGGCCCTTGATGGCGCAGACATGGTGTTCATCGCGGCAGGCATGGGCGGCGGTACCGGTACCGGTGCGGCGCCAGTGGTTGCGGAAGTGGCGAAGGATCTGGGTATCCTCACCGTTGCGGTGGTCACGAAGCCGTTTAATTTCGAAGGCAAGAAGCGCATGGCGTTTGCTGAGCAGGGGATCACCGAGCTGTCCAAGCACGTTGACTCACTGATCACCATCCCGAACGACAAGCTGCTGAAAGTACTCGGCCGTGGTATTTCTCTGCTCGACGCGTTCGGCGCGGCAAACGATGTACTGAAAGGCGCGGTGCAGGGTATCGCCGAACTGATTACGCGTCCGGGCCTGATGAACGTCGACTTCGCGGACGTCCGTACCGTGATGTCAGAAATGGGCTACGCGATGATGGGCTCCGGCGTGGCGAGTGGTGAAGACCGTGCGGAAGAAGCGGCTGAAATGGCTATCTCTTCTCCGCTGCTGGAAGATATCGACCTGTCCGGCGCGCGCGGCGTACTGGTTAACATTACTGCGGGCTTCGACCTGCGTCTGGATGAGTTCGAAACCGTGGGTAACACCATCCGTGCCTTTGCGTCGGATAACGCGACCGTGGTTATCGGGACCTCTCTGGACCCGGATATGAACGACGAGCTGCGCGTGACCGTGGTGGCGACTGGTATCGGCATGGACAAGCGTCCGGAAATTACCCTGGTGACCAACAAACAGGTTCAGCAGCCGGTGATGGATCGCTACCAGCAGCACGGTATGTCGCCGCTGACGCAAGAGCAGAAGCCGGCAGCAAAAGTGGTGAACGACAATACGCCGCAAACCGCGAAAGAGCCGGATTATCTGGATATCCCAGCCTTCCTGCGTAAGCAAGCCGATTAAGAATCGACTGGAAGTTGGGCATCTGCGCTCTTTGTGCTAAACTGGCCTCCCGATAGTGGTGTACACTTCGGTTGGATAGGTAAATTGGCGAGATTATACGATGATCAAACAAAGGACTCTTAAACGTATCGTTCAGGCGACTGGTGTCGGTTTGCATACCGGCAAGAAAGTCACACTGACGTTACGCCCTGCGCCGGCAAATACCGGGGTCATCTATCGTCGCACCGACTTGAATCCACCGGTAGATTTTCCGGCTGATGCCAAATCTGTGCGTGATACCATGCTCTGTACTTGCCTGGTTAATGAGCATGACGTGCGGATTTCTACGGTTGAACACCTGAACGCCGCATTGGCTGGCCTGGGTATCGACAACATTATTGTTGAAGTCGATGCGCCGGAAATCCCGATTATGGACGGCAGTGCGGCTCCGTTCGTTTATCTGTTGCTGGACGCCGGCATCGATGAACTGAACTGCGCCAAGAAATTTGTTCGTATCAAAGAGACGGTTCGCGTCGAAGATGGCGACAAATGGGCTGAATTCAAACCGTACAATGGTTTTTCGCTGGATTTCACCATCGATTTTAACCATCCGGCGATTGATGCCAGCACCCAGCGCTATACGCTGAACTTCTCGGCCGATGCGTTCATGCGTCAGATTAGCCGTGCGCGTACCTTCGGTTTCATGCGCGATATCGAATATCTGCAGTCCCGCGGCCTGTGCCTGGGCGGCAGCTTCGATTGTGCCATCGTTGTTGACGATTATCGCGTACTGAACGAAGACGGTCTGCGCTTTGAAGACGAATTTGTTCGCCACAAAATGCTGGATGCGATCGGTGACCTGTTTATGTGTGGTCACAACATTATCGGCGCATTCACGGCGTACAAATCGGGTCACGCGTTGAATAACAAACTGCTGCAGGCGGTCCTGGCAAAACAGGAAGCCTGGGAGTATGTGACCTTCGAAGACGACGCAAAACTGCCTATGGCGTTCCGCGCACCGTCGATGGTTCTGGCGTAAGCCTGACCATTCAGTAAATTCGACTGGTAACCTGGTACTCTCTCCGACCAGGGAACCAGTCGTTTTTCTTTTATAACCCCTTCCAGTTATTTTTCGCAGTGATTGTCGGGCAATAATTAGCGCGCGTTCGCTGTTTTATTAAGCGTTTTCCCCGGGCAATCGCCTTCATTCATGCTGCCTCAGCGCGGTAATAATGTTAGTATTTGAGCGCAAAATTATTTCTCCGGGTTGCTTTACCCCGTGGATGTCAGGGTGTCCTGCAAAAAACGCTAATTAAGAGGCAGCCTGAACGACGACGGGTATACCAACGAAAGGTAATGAAAGTGAGTGGATTGCTGACGCGCTGGCGACAGTTTGGCAGACGGTATTTTTGGCCGCATCTCCTGTTGGGGATGGTCGCGGCCAGCTTCGGCCTGCCCGCGCTTAGCAACAGCCACGAAACCGCGACGCCGGCGAAGGCAACGTCCAGCAACCATAATCCGAGCAAAGTTAACTTCTCTCAGCTGGCGCTGCTGGAGAGTAATCGTCGGCCGAACTTTACCGTCGACTACTGGCATCAGCACGCCATTCGCACCGTTATTCGTCATCTCTCCTTCGCGATGGCGCCACAGGCATTGCCGGTGGCGGAAGAAACTTCCCCGCTGCAGGCCCAACATCTGGCGCTGCTTGATACGCTCAGCGCGCTGCTGACCCAGGACAGCACGCCGCCGGTGGTGATCCGCCAGGTGGCTTACATCTCTTCCTCATATTCTGCCTTCCGCGTGAGCGCCTGGATTAGCCAGGTTGCGGGGATCCGCGCAGGACCTCAACGTCTCAGCTGAAAATAACCACGGACCATCCTATTTTTTGTGACTCCGCACCGCGGGGCGTTTGAGATTTTATTATGCTTATTAAAATGTTAACTAAGGTTTTCGGCAGCCGTAACGACCGTACGCTGCGTCGTATGCGCAAAGTTGTCAATATCATCAACGGTATGGAACCGGCGATGGAAAAACTCTCTGATGACGAGCTGAAAGCGAAAACTGCTGAATTCCGCGCGCGCCTGGAAAAAGGCGAAGTGCTGGAAAACCTGATCCCGGAAGCCTTTGCCGTCGTTCGCGAAGCCAGTAAGCGTGTGTTCGGCATGCGCCACTTCGACGTCCAGCTGCTGGGCGGTATGGTGCTTAACGATCGCTGCATCGCCGAGATGCGTACTGGTGAAGGTAAAACGCTGACTGCGACCCTGCCGGCGTACCTCAACGCGCTGACCGGTAAAGGCGTCCATGTGGTGACCGTCAACGACTATCTGGCGCAGCGTGACGCCGAAAACAACCGTCCGCTGTTCGAATTCCTTGGTATGAGCGTGGGCATCAATATGTCCGGTCTGCCGGCGCCGGCGAAGCGTGAAGCCTACGCTGCCGATATTACCTACGGCACCAACAACGAATACGGCTTCGACTATCTGCGCGACAACATGGCCTTCAGCCCGGAAGAACGCGTTCAACGTAAACTGCACTATGCGCTGGTGGATGAGGTGGACTCCATCCTGATCGACGAAGCGCGTACCCCGCTGATCATTTCCGGCCCGGCGGAAGACAGCTCTGAAATGTACCGTAAGGTAAACAAAATTATCCCGCACCTGATCCGTCAGGAAAAAGAGGATTCGGATACCTTTACCGGTGAAGGCCACTTCTCTGTTGATGAGAAAGCCCGCCAGGTTAACCTGACCGAACGCGGTCTGGTGCTCATCGAAGAGCTGCTGGTGCAGGAAGGCATTATGGAAGAAGGTGAGTCGCTGTACTCCCCGACCAACATCATGCTGATGCACCACGTGACCGCCGCGCTGCGCGCCCATGCGTTGTTCACCCGCGACGTTGACTACATCGTTAAAGATGGCGAAGTTATCATCGTCGATGAGCACACTGGCCGTACGATGCAAGGCCGCCGTTGGTCCGATGGTCTGCACCAGGCGGTGGAAGCCAAAGAAGGCGTGGAGATCCAGAACGAGAACCAGACGCTGGCCTCTATCACCTTCCAGAACTACTTCCGCCTGTACGAGAAACTGGCGGGGATGACCGGTACAGCGGATACCGAAGCCTTCGAATTCAGCTCTATCTATAAGCTGGATACCGTTGTCGTGCCGACCAACCGTCCGATGATCCGTAAGGACATGGCGGATCTGGTCTATATGACCGAAGCGGAAAAAATTCAGGCGATTATCGAAGATATTAAAACCCGCACCGCTGCCGGCCAGCCGGTGCTGGTGGGGACTATCTCGATCGAAAAATCCGAAGTAGTTTCGCGCGAGCTGACCAAAGCCGGCATCAAGCACAACGTACTGAACGCCAAGTTCCACGCCAGCGAAGCGGATATCGTCGCCCAGGCGGGTTATCCGGCAGCGGTGACCATTGCCACCAACATGGCGGGTCGTGGTACCGATATTATGCTCGGCGGTAGCTGGCAGGCGGAAGTCGCCGCGCTGGAAAATCCGACGCCGGAACAGATTGAAAAAATCAAAGCGGACTGGCAGGTGCGCCATGATGCGGTTCTGGCCGCAGGCGGTCTACACATTATCGGTACTGAGCGTCATGAATCACGCCGTATCGATAACCAGCTGCGTGGCCGTGCGGGTCGTCAGGGTGATGCCGGTTCGTCTCGCTTCTACCTGTCGATGGAAGATGCTCTGATGCGTATCTTCGCCTCCGATCGTGTGTCCGGCATGATGCGCAAACTGGGGATGAAGCCGGGTGAAGCCATCGAGCACCCGTGGGTAACTAAGGCTATCGCCAACGCTCAGCGTAAAGTGGAAAGCCGTAACTTCGATATTCGTAAGCAGCTGCTGGAATATGATGATGTGGCCAACGACCAGCGCCGCGCGATCTACACTCAGCGTAACGAACTGCTGGACGTGTCTGATGTCAGCGAAACCATCAACAGCATCCGCGAAGACGTCTTTAAAGCGACTATCGATGCGCATATTCCGCCGCAGTCGCTGGAAGAGATGTGGGATATTGAAGGCCTGCAGGAGCGTCTGAAAAACGACTTCGACCTCGAGCTGCCGATCAAAGAGTGGCTGGATAAAGAGCCGGAGCTGCATGAAGAGACCCTGCGTGAACGTATTCTGCAGAGCGCGGTAGAAACTTACCAGCGTAAAGAAGAAGTGGTCGGTGCCGAGATGATGCGTCACTTTGAGAAAGGCGTGATGCTGCAGACCCTGGACTCCCTGTGGAAAGAGCACCTGGCAGCGATGGACTATCTGCGTCAGGGTATCCATCTGCGTGGCTATGCGCAGAAAGATCCGAAGCAGGAGTACAAGCGCGAATCGTTCTCTATGTTTGCTGCGATGCTGGAGTCACTGAAGTATGAAGTGATTAGCACCCTGAGCAAAGTCCAGGTGCGTATGCCGGAAGAAGTCGAAGCGATGGAGCAACAGCGTCGTGAAGAAGCCGAGCGCCTGGCGCAGATGCAGCAGCTCAGCCATCAGAGCGATGATGAGGCCGCTGCCGAGGATCTGGCGGCACAAACCGGCGAGCGTAAAGTGGGGCGTAACGATCCCTGTCCGTGCGGTTCCGGTAAAAAATATAAACAGTGCCACGGCCGTCTGAGCTAAGGCCTGATAAAAAAACAAAGGCGCAGAGTTCTGCGCCTTTTTTATGGAGCTGATCCAATGAAAAAACTGCAAATCGCCGTCGGGATAATTCGCAATCCACAAGGCGAAATCTTTATTACCCAGCGCGCCGCTGATGCCCATATGGCGAATAAGCTGGAGTTCCCGGGCGGGAAGATTGAATCTGATGAGACGCCGGAGCAGGCGCTAATTCGCGAGCTGCAGGAAGAGGTTGGAATTACGGTAAGGTCTGCAACGCTATTCGATAAGCTGGAGTATCAGTTCCCTGACCGCCATATAACGCTGTGGTTTTTCCTTGTGGAAAGTTGGCAAGGCGAGCCATGGGGTAAAGAAGGGCAACCGGGACGGTGGATGGCGGGTCAGACACTGGATCCAGAGGCGTTCCCCCCGGCGAATGAACCGGTTATCAACAAACTTATCGGCCTGGGCTGAGCGTCAAGCTACAACGCTAACCCGATAATTATCGGGTTAGCGTGCCGGTAAATCAGGGCTGCTGCTCGCTCCAGTCATCGCTGTCGGAGAGATCGCCCGCACTGGGGATGCGTTTCTCTTCTGCGGCCCATTCTCCCAGATCGATCAGCTGACAGCGCTTGCTGCAGAATGGACGAAAGGGACTCTGCTCGCCCCACACCACGTTTTTGCCGCAGGTCGGGCAGTTGACGATGGTCTCTTCAGACATGTTATCTCCTTAGCAGCAGGCCAGTTCAAAATCAAAGCGCTCCGGCACGATCCCATACTCACTGTCCAGCGGCAGGAAACGAATAGCGAAACGGCTCTTATGGCCGGAGATCTGCGGATACAGCTGGTGAGCCAGATCGAGACGCAGACGTAGCAGATCGGCATCTTCGCCATTATCCTGGTAAAAGCCGTTGAGGCTAGTCTGTTTGCGAAACAGCGCAGAGTTACGGATCAGGTCGAGGATCAGGTTCAGGGACTGGATCAGCGGATCGAGGCTGGCGAGCCAGTTGGCCACCTGCTCATCCCGATGCGCCTGTGGCATATGGAGCCAGATATGCAGGGTCGGTAAATCGAAGCTGCAGCAGCCGCCTGGAATACTCAGGCGCTGACGCACCAGCGCAATCAGGCGATCTTCACGCAGAAACTGGCCAATACGCGGCGCGGCCATCAGGGTGCTGGAGGATTGCTTCAGCTGCTGGCGTAGTTCGTTAATGCGCTCCTGATCGACGCCCGGTACTTCAGCCCAGGACTGGAGCTTGCGCTGCTGGCGCTCCAGTTCTTTAACCAGGTCGGTACGCACCTCGCCACGCTCCAGCACATCCAACAGATCGCCGGCGTTACGGAAAAAATGGAGCGCATCGGCATGAGTGGCAATCATCGGATGGAAAGCCATTTGCTGGATCAGAAATTCGATGCGCAGCCAGGTACGCATTTTCTCATTAAGAGGATGTTCAAACAGAACGGGGGTATGCATTACGAGTTTTCCTGTGAGGCGGCCTGCGATGCCAGCATTAAATACTTTTCGTGCAGGCGGGCAACATCCGATGCCACTGCATCCGGCGTGCCAGTGTTTTCAATAACATCGTCCGCGGCGGCCAGGCGCTGCTCGCGCGTGGCCTGAGCGGCAAGAATATGTTCTGCATGTTCGCGGCTGACCTTGTCACGCAGCATGGTGCGTTCGATCTGCGTTTCTTTTGGCACATCGACGACCAGTACGCGATCGGCCTGACCGGACAGGCGGTTTTCGACCAGCAAAGGTACGACCCAGAGGAGATAAGGGGAGGTAGCAGCCTGCATCTGGCGGCGCGTTTCCTGCTGGATCAGCGGATGCAACAGCGCGTTAAGCCAGGCTTTATCCTCCACGTGAGCAAAAATTTTTTCCCGCAGCAGGCGGCGGTTCAGCGTGCCGTCGGGGGCAATCATCTGCGACCCAAAGTGGCCGGCGATGGCCTGGAGCGCTGGGGTGCCAGGTTCGACCACCTGGCGGGCGATAACATCGGCATCAACAACGTTAACCCCGAGCTGCGCGAAGGCGTCGGCGACCGTGCTTTTACCGCTGCCGATCCCACCTGTTAACGCGACTGTGTACCCCATATCTTCTGACCCTGAAACGGATTGCTCGTATTTTTTGCATTCAGACAGCGATGACTGGCCGCACGTCGGAGAGGTGATAGTGATCATGTCGTGATAGTCACGTGCCAACCGGGATCGCCGCCCGCTATTCTGTTTCTTTTAATCAAGCAAATCAAATGGTTAAAAATAATACGCTGGCGAGGAAAGGCATAAGCGCTTTTTTCTCCATTCACCAGGTAAATTTATACGATTGTAGCGTAAAAAAAGTGAAAATCGCAGTCTTGCGCAGGCCTGATTCGTGCGTATGATAACGTCACTGGAGTTGTGCTCTCACAATAATGCAATTAACCCCAGGAATTCGCACATGCGTATTGAAGAAGATCTGAAGCTTGGTTTCAAAGACGTTCTTATCCGCCCGAAACGCTCTACTCTCAAAAGCCGTTCTGATGTTGAGCTGGAACGTGAATTCACTTTCAAACATTCAGGCCAGACCTGGTCCGGTGTGCCAATTATTGCGGCCAACATGGATACCGTCGGCACCTTCAGTATGGCGAAAGCGCTGGCCACTTTTGGTATTCTGACTGCGGTACACAAGCACTACACCGTTGAGGAATGGCAGGCGTTTGTACAGGGCGCGTCCGCAGATGTCCTCAAGCATGTGATGGTTTCCACCGGCACTTCCGATGCGGATTTCGAAAAGACGCAACAGATCCTCTCTCAGAATCCGCAACTGAAATTTGTGTGCATCGACGTGGCTAACGGCTACTCTGAGCACTTCGTGCAGTTTGTGGCGAAAGCCCGTGAAGCCTGGCCGCAGAAAACCATTATCGCCGGAAACGTGGTCACTGGTGAAATGTGCGAAGAGCTGATCCTCTCCGGCGCCGATATTGTGAAAGTCGGGATTGGCCCGGGTTCCGTCTGCACTACCCGCGTCAAAACTGGCGTCGGCTATCCGCAGCTCTCCGCCGTGATCGAGTGCGCTGATGCGGCGCACGGCCTGGGCGGCCAGATCATCAGCGACGGCGGATGCACCATGCCGGGTGATGTGGCGAAAGCTTTCGGCGGCGGCGCCGATTTCGTGATGCTCGGCGGCATGCTGGCGGGCCATGAAGAGAGCGGCGGAACCATCGTTGAAGAGAACGGGGAAAAATTCATGCTGTTCTATGGCATGAGCTCCGAGTCGGCGATGACGCGCCATGTTGGCGGTGTCGCGAAATACCGCGCGGCGGAAGGTAAAACCGTTAAGCTACCGCTGCGTGGCCCGGTGGATAATACTGCTCGCGATATCCTTGGCGGCCTGCGTTCAGCCTGCACCTATGTTGGCGCGTCGCGTCTGAAAGAGCTGACCAAACGGACGACCTTTATCCGCGTTCAGGAACAAGAGAACCGGATATTCAATAGCCTGTAAGCGGCTTCGCTGGCGCCTGTGCTGCGCCAGCGTTTCTCACCCTCCCGCCCCGCCAATGGCATCGCCCAGATGAAAAACGGGCAAATACATCGCCACCACCAGAATGCCGACCAGTGAACCGGTTATCACCAGCATGATGGGTTCGAGATGCGCAGCCAGACTGTCGGCTCGCTGATGCGTTTGCTCTCGATGATGGTGCGCCAGATTTTCCAGCATTTGATCCAGCGCCCCCGCGCTTTCACCCGTACGGATGAGCTGCAGGCACAGCGGAGTAAAACCGCCGCACCGGCTTAACGCCTGCCAAATCGGTTCCCCCTGGGCTATCAGCGTACGGGCTTGCGCCAGGCGCTGGCGCCAGAGTGGGCACGACAGAGTTGCTTCAACACTTTGCAAACCCTGCAGAAAGCTAATACCGGCGCTTTGGGTTAACGCCAGGATGGTAAAGATCAGGCTCAGCTGTTGGCCGCCGATCAGGGGGCCGATGAGAGGGAGCGCGTTCAGCAATCGCTGGCGACGCAGCAACCAGTCGCTACGCCGCCGGACCAGCTGGTTGAGCAGCAGCGGGCTCAGGAAAAGGGCCAGCAGTAGCGGCCAGCCGCGACTTAGCATGTCGCCTGCCGCAACGACCATCCGCGTCAACAGCGGCAGCGGCGTACTGAACGTCTGGTAGATGGCGGTGAACTCGGGCAGGACAAAATAGAGCATTCCCAGCACCACCAGCAGCGCCAGGGCGAGTACGATCAGCGGGTAACGCAGCGCTTTTTTGACCTTGCCGGCGAGCCGCTGCTGCTCCTGCTGTTGGTTGGCCAGCTGCAGGCAGCAGATATCAAGCTTGCCTGTCAGTTCGCCGGTGCTAATCATCGCCAGATAAAGCGGCGGAAAGGCTTGCGGCCACTGCGCCAGCGCGGTAGAGAAAGCTACGCCCTGAGCCAGCTCGCGGCCCAGGGACTCAAGCAGCGCTTGCCATTGCGGGTGTGGTTGCTGCTGCGCCAGCAGAGATAAACCGTCCGCCAGCGGCAGGCCGGCCTGCAGCAGGGTGGCGAGCTGACGGATCGTTTCGCTACTGTAGCGTGGGTGCCAGAGATTCAGCTTCACTGCACAGCGGCGCACGGCCAGCGGCATGACGCGCTGCTGCTGAAGGTCGTGCAGCACCTCCAGACGACTGGCTTGCCATAGCATCCCCTGGCAAGGGGCGCCGTGCGCATCGATACCGCGCCAGCGCCAGAGACGCTTAGTCGCCATGGGGGATCCCCAGCACCCGCACCACCTCTTCAAGGCTGGTCAGCCCCTGTTCGATAGCCTGACAACCGCTTTCAAAAAGCGTCATCATCCCCGCGGCTCGCGCCAGAGATTCAATTTCAATGGCATTCAGCCCCTGGACTATTCCCTGGCGTAACCCGGGGGTGACAGGCATGACCTCAAACAGCGCCAGCCTGCCGTGATAACCGTGATAACAGTGATCGCAGCCAGCCGCCTGCCAGCGCGGCAGCGGGCGTGGCCACAGGCTGTGCGGCAGGTCGGCGGCGCTACCGACATTGCGCCGACAGTGGGGGCACAGCTTGCGGACCAGGCGCTGGGCGATAACCAGCGAGAGCGCTGAAGATATCATCCAGCGGGCGATGCCCATCTGCTGCAGGCGGGTGAGGGTTTCGCTGGTGGAGTTGGTGTGCAGGGTGGAAAGCACCAGATGGCCGGTCTGGGCGGCTTTCAGGGCTATTTCAGCGGTCTCGGCGTCACGAATCTCGCCTACCATGACAATATCCGGATCCTGGCGTAACAGGGCGCGGAGTACGCTGTGAAAGGTGAGCCCGGAACGCGGATTAATTTGCGTCTGATTCATCCCGGCGATGGGGATCTCCAGCGGATCCTCGACGCTACAGATGTTCACTTGCTCCCGGTTTCTGGCCTGCAGGGCGCTGTAGAGGGTCACCGTTTTACCGCTTCCGGTCGGGCCGGTGACCAGCAGTAGACCCTGCGGCTGATTAAGCGCCTGGCGAAAAGCCGCCAGCTGGGAAGAGGAGAGTCCGAGGGCCTCCAGATCCAGGGCCTGGTCAACCTGATGCAGAAGACGCAGGACAATTTTTTCGCCATAGCGGCAGGGTAGAGTGGCGATGCGAAAGGAGAGCGGTCGTCCGCCGAGGTTCAGCGCGAACTGACCATCCTGTGGTAAACGATGCTCGGCGATATCGAGACTGGCCATGACCTTGAGTCGCGCGATAACCGGTGCCGCCAGCTCGGGGGCCAGCAACGGCAGGGCATGGAGGACGCCATCGACCCGCAGGCGGATGCGTAAATGCGTTTCCGTGGGTTCGATATGAATATCGGACGCCCGCTGACGCAGAGCCTGTTCGAGGATCTGGTTGACCCGTTCGGCGATATTCTCTGGCCCCGCGTTTTGCGCCAGTTGCGCCTGCTTTTCCTGGGCCTGCAGACGCTTGTCCATTTGTTCCTGGCTCCAGCATTCAATATCGATTCGCTTTTGCGTCGCGAAGCGCAGCGCCTCCATCAGCTCCGCCGGTGGGGTATCGACCACCGCAATGGCTATTGTCTGCTCGTCGCTATGCAGCAACATGGCGTGATAGCGGCGACAGAGAGGGATCAGCTGTTCTGTTTTCATGTGTTTGCCCTTACTTCACCCGGAAGACGTCTTCGCAGGCCTGCTGAAGGGCGCTGTTGCCGGTGATAGTGCAGACGCGCTGCCAGCCAGTGACGCCCTCGGCGTTATCCCAGGTCGGCGTCAGGGTGACGCCCAGTCCGTTCAGGCTTTCCTGGCCGGTGAGGGTGACGACCCCTTTGGCCACGCTCATGGCGGAGAGGTAGCGAGTGGTTGTCGGCGAGGGAATGCCGTTGCTGCCGCCGTCACATACCGTCAGGCCGCCATGATCGAGCGCGCAAAGTTCGATGGCCGTCCGGTAAGGGACAAAGGTCTGCAGCAGGTCGGTGAGGGCGGCTTTACGCAGGTAGTTCTGGTAGGCCGGGATGCCAATGGCGCTGAGAATAGCGATGATCCCAATGACCACCATCAGTTCAATCAGGGTGAAACCACGTTGTTTATCCATAAGTCGCTCCTTGTTGTGACAGGAGCACTGTGACGGGATTCGGGATGTCAGGCGAGAAGGCGAAAACGATCCGGGAAACCAGATTCCAGGGTTTTTACTTTGCTTACATGGTGGGCATGAACGGCTGCGAGTCGGCTCGCAAATTCAGGCCCTCACGTCCGGAAGCGTGAAGGCCAATTGCTTAGCGAAAACGCATCGACAGGTCGAGCGCCTGCACATGTTTGGTCAGGGCGCCGACGGAGATATAGTCGACGCCGGTGTCGGCAAATTCGCGGATGGTGTCGAAGGTGACGTTACCGGAGACCTCCAGCGCCGCCTGGCCTGCGGTGATTTTCACCGCCTCGCGCATCAGGTCGGTGGTGAAGTTATCGAGCATAATGATGTCCGCCCCGGCTTTTAACGCCTGCTCCAGCTCATCCAGGGTTTCCACTTCCACTTCCACCGGCACATCAGGATGTAGCCAGAACGCCTTTTCCACCGCCTGACGGATCGAGCCGGAGGCGATGATATGGTTTTCTTTAATCAGGAAAGCGTCGAACAGGCCCAGGCGGTGGTTGGCTCCGCCGCCGCAGAGTACCGCGTATTTCAGCGCGGTACGCAGCCCTGGCAGCGTTTTACGGGTATCCAGAAGTTGGGTTTTGGTGCCGGCCAGCAGGTCGACGTAGCGACGGACGACGCTGGCGACGCCGGAGAGAGTTTGCACAAAGTTCAGCGCCGTGCGTTCGCCGGTGAGCAGAATACGCGACGGGCCTTCCAGCTCGAACAGCGGCTGGTCGGCTTTGACCGCATCGCCGTCGGCCACGTGCCAGGTGATATTCACGTCGTCACCGGCGAGCTGAATAAAGACCTCTTCCACCCAGCGTTTGCCACAGAAGACGCCATCTTCGCGGGTAATGACCACCGCATGGGAGCGTGCATCCTGCGGCAATAATTGCGCGCTAATATCGTTGTTGGCGTCGACTTCGCCGCCCAAATCTTCCCGCAGGGAGTGTGCGACAGCATCGGTAATATCGAGGTTAATACGTTCCAGCAGCACGTCACGGCGGCGGTCGGGGTTGTAACGACGAGGCGACATGATAAAGCTCCAGATAGATAAGATTCAGAAGTGGGAAACATGCTAACCTGAACGACGTTTCAGTACCATACACACTTCATCCTTTGGGCCGGCGTGTGGCCCGGAAGCATGAGTTCGCGAAAGGAGATCCCGCATGCAGTTGAACGAGGGATGGCTGGTCGGCGCGCGTCGGGTTCCCTCGCCGCACCATGACTGCCGTCCGGATGAAGAAGCCCCTTCCTTACTGGTGGTGCATAACATTAGCCTGCCACCGGGTGAATTTGGTGGTCCGTGGATTGATGCGCTGTTCACTGGCACCCTGGATCCGCATGCGCATCCTTTCTTTGCCGAGATTGCTCATCTGCGCGTTTCGGCACATTGTCTGATTCGCCGTGATGGCGAAATCGTGCAGTATGTGCCTTTCGATAAGCGTGCGTGGCATGCGGGGATCTCCTGCTATCAGGGGCGAGAACGCTGCAATGACTTTTCCATTGGCATTGAGCTGGAAGGCACGGATACCCTGGCGTATACCGATGCGCAGTACCAGCAGCTGGCGGCGGTGACGGAACTACTGATCACGATTTACCCGGCTATCGCCGAAAACATCGCGGGCCACAGCGATATCGCGCCCGTGCGGAAAACCGATCCAGGACCGGCCTTTGACTGGATAAAATTCCGGGCGCTACTCAGTGCGCCGTCAGATAAGGAGACATCATGACGCTGTTTACGACGCTGCTGGTGCTTATCGCCGAACGGCTGTTTAAGCTGGGCGAACACTGGCAGCTTGATCATCGGCTGGAGGTGGTGTTCCGCCGGATAAAACATTTTTCGCTGCTGGGCACGCTGCTGATGACGGTGGTGGCTGTCGCGGTGGTGTATCTCATTCAGCGCCTGCTGCAGGGGCAGCTATTTAACGTACCTCTGCTGGTGTTCTGGATCTTGCTGGGCCTGTTGTGCATCGGGGCAGGCAAGGTTCGGCTGCATTATCATGCCTATCTGAAAGCGGCGTCGCGCAATGACAGTCGCGCCTGCGATGCCATGGCCAGCGAGCTGACGCTGATCCACGGCGTACCGCCGGGCTGCGATGAGCGTGAATATCTGAGTGAGCTGCAAAATGCGCTGCTGTGGATTAACTATCGATATTACCTGGCGCCGCTTTTCTGGTTTGTGGTGGGGGGCGCGTGGGGGCCGCTGACGCTTATCGCTTATAGCGTCCTGCGTGCCTGGCAGACGTGGCTGGCGCGCTACCAGACGCCGCATCATCGTTTGCAGTCTGGAATCGATGGTCTCTTGCATATCGTGGACTGGCTGCCGGTGCGTCTGGTGGGGGTTGTCTATGCTCTGGTGGGGCATGGAGAGAAAGCGCTCCCGGCGTGGTTTGCATCGTTAGGCGACCGCCATTCATCGCAGTATCAGGTATTGACCCGCCTGGCACAGTATTCCCTGGCTCGTGAACCGCACGTGGATAAAGTGGCGACCCCGAAGGCCGCGGTGTCGATGGCCAAGAAAACCTCGCTGGTGGTGGTGGTGATCATGGCGCTGCTGACGATTTACGGCACCCTGGTTTAACGGCCTGAGCCCGCGCTCAGCCTGCCACGATGCATGCACCTGCGGGACTCTTGCTGCCGGGTGGCGGCTTCGCCTGACCCGGCCTGCAGAACCGCGTCAGCGGGCTTCATTCCGAACCGCTACAGCGTATCCGCCGGCGGGATGCCGAAGTCGGGCATCCCGTCCTCCCTCCAGCTGACGAGTTTTAACCGCGTATGGCGATTGGGGTCATACAGTGGATCGCCTTCTATCTCGGTGTAATTCCGCGCGTGATACACCAGCACATCTTCCCCTGCCGGCGTTTGGGTAAAACTATTATGGCCCGGGCCATACTGGCGGTTTTCATAGCTGGTACGAAAGACCGGCTGCGGGGCTTTATGCCAGTTCGTCGGCTGCAGCGGATCGGCCTGCAGATCGATCCAGAGTAACCCCATGCAGTAGTTTTCATCGGTGGCGCTGGCGGAATAGCTGATGAACAGCTTATCGCCATGCACCAGCACCGCAGGACCTTCGTTGACCTTAAATCCCCGGCACTCCCAGTCGAACTCCGGCTTGCTCAGCATGACCGGCTCGCCTTTTAGCGTCCACGGGTTGGCCATTTCAGCAAGATATAAGTTTGAGTTGCCTTCGATATGCGGGGATTTTTGCGCCCACAGATACCAGCGTTTGCCCTGATGGATAAAAGTAGTGGCATCGAGGGCGAAGGTATCGAAAGGCGTGACCACCTGGCCTTTTTCCTGCCAGCGACCGGTCAGCGGATCGTTGTCGGCGCACTCGAGAACGAACATGCGATGCTGGAACATCCCCAGCGCATCCAGATCGTGAGTATGGGTGGCGGCAAAATAGATATACCACTTACCGTCTATTTCATGCAGCTCCGGCGCCCAAATCAGCTGGCTCATCGGCCCGCTTTGCGGCGCGCGCCAGACCACTACCGGCTCAGCATCGCGCAATCCTTCAAGGGTGGCCGCGCGCCGGATCTCCAGCCGGTCATATTCCGGTACCGAGGCAATAAAGTAGTAGTGATTAAGGTGGCGCAGAATAAAGGGGTCTGCGCGCTGTTCAATAAAGGGGTTTGGCCAGTTGTTCATCAGGCTTTCCTTACGTGTTCACTGGTTTTCAGTTCCTGGTATTCGTTCAGCTCGCTGTAGTTGCTGCGGCGCTTCTCTAAATCGCTTTGAATCTGGCGCATCAGGGTGCGGTCAACCTTCAGCAGGCGCACCACGCCGGCGGTGATCAGATAGCCGACGCCGGGGATGACCGAGAATAGGAGCACGATGCCGTTGAGGGCGGAGGCGCTTTGCGCTTTCGCGCCGGCGTCGTAGCCGTACCATGACAGCAGGAAACCTACCATTGCTCCGGCGACAGCCAGGCCGACCTTGAGGAAGAACAGATTACCGGAGAAGCTAATGCCGGTGATGCGCTTACCGGTTTTCCACTCGCCATAGTCGTCAACGTCGGACATCAGCGACCAGTGCAGCGGAGAGGGGATCTGATGCAGGATGTTGAGCAGGAAGTAGAGCACCATAATCAGCGTGGTGGCGTGCGGATTAAAGAAATAGAAGGCGCAGGAGAAAATCGCCAGCACGATGTTGGTCCAGAAGAAAACCTGCAGTTTGCACCAGCGGTCGGTGAGGACTTTCGCCAGCATGCTGCCAATCATCATCCCGACCACGCCGAGGCTGATAAACAGGGTGGCAAAATGGGTGCTTTGTCCCATCACCCAGGTGACGTAATACATGGTGGCGGCCATGCGAATAAAGCCCGGGCAGACGTTGCACAGCGTGAGCAGCAGGATGCGCACCCACTGGTCATTTTTCCACACGTCTTTGAGGTCTTTTTTCAGTTCATCATTCGTCTGCACCGCCGGGTGTATGCGTTCACGCACGGTAGCGAAGCAGAACAGGAACATACACATGCCGATAAAGGCCAGCACGGTCATCGCCATCTGGTAGCCCTTCGCTTTATCGGCGCCGCCGAACCAGTCGGCCATTGGCAGCAGCGTCAATGACAGCAGCAGCGTGGCGATACCCACCATCACAAAACGATAGGACTGGCAGGCAACGCGTTCTTTCGGATTAGCGGTCATCACCGTTCCCAGCGAGCAGTAGGGGATGTTAATCGCGGTATAGGTCACCGACAGCAGAAAGTAGGTCACGAACGCATAGATAACTTTGCTGTTATAGGTCCACTCAGGAGTAGTGAACATCAGCACGCTGAACAGGGCGTAGGGGAAGGCAATCCACAGTAGCCATGGACGAAAGCGGCCATATTTACTGCGGGTACGGTCGGCAAGGGCGCCCATAATCGGATCGGTCACCGCATCGATGACGCGCACCGACAACAGCAGTACGCCGACCAGCGCCGGCGCCAGGCCGAAGATATCGGTATAAAAATAGTTAACAAACAGCATGATGGCGCCAAATATGATATTGCATCCGGCATCACCCATCCCGTAACCAATCTTTTCCTTTATTGATAGTCTATTGTCTGCCATGTGCGGTCTCTCCGTTGCAGTATGGAGAGAATTATTGGCTGCTATCGAGGGAAATACGTTGCAGGAACTCGTTAACGATATGGATATATCAGCTATGGAGGGGAAAGTGTGAAGCAGATAACAATGCTCTGCGCCCGTTATTCAGGGAGGGGCGCAGAGCAAAGAGAAATATTTATGAGATGTATTATTGTGCTTTTATGGTGGCGGCGGCTTTCTGTTTAAACAGATAGCCCACGCCCAGCACCGCAATCCATACCGGGATCAGCCAAACGGAAATCGCCATCCCCGGGGTCATCAGCATAATCACCAGCACTGCCGCCATAAACAGCAGGCACACCCAGTTACCCAGCGGGTAGAAGAGGGCAGGGAAGCGAGTGGTGACCCCCTGCTGCTGTTTGGCGCGACGGAATTTCATATGCGCCAGGCTGATCATCGCCCAGTTGATAACCAGGGCCGAGACCACCAGCGCCATCAACAGGCCGAAGGCGGATTCCGGCGCCAGGTAGTTTATCAGTACGCACAGCGCGGTCACCAGGGCCGAGACGAGGATGGTATTCACCGGCACGCCGCGTTTGTCGACGCTGAGCAGCGCTTTCGGCGCGTTACCCTGCTGGGCAAGGCCGAACAGCATACGGCTGTTGCAGTAGACGCAGCTGTTATAAACCGACAGAGCCGCCGTCAGCACCACGACGTTAAGGGCATTTGCCACCAGCGTATCGCCAAGCTCATGGAAAATCAGGACGAATGGGCTGGTGTCCGCGGTCACGCGGGTCCACGGCAGCAGGGAGAGCAGCACCGCCAGCGAGCCAACATAGAAGATCAGGATACGGTAGATAACCTGGTTGGTGGCTTTCGGAATGCTTTGCTCCGGATTATCCGCTTCCGCCGCGGTGATCCCCACCAGCTCCAGACCGCCGAAGGAGAACATGATGATCGCCATCATCATTACCAGTCCGGTAAAGCCGTGCGGCAGGAAGCCACCCTGATCCCACAGGTTACGTACCGTCGCCTGCGGGCCGCCGTTGCCGCTGAACAGCAGCCAGCCGCCGAACAGAATCATCGCCACCACGGCGACCACTTTGATAATCGCGAACCAGAACTCCATTTCCCCGAACACTTTCACGTTGGTCAGGTTAATGGCGTTGATAGCGATGAAGAAGACCGCCGCAGAGGCCCAGGTCGGGATTTCCGGCCACCAGAACTGGATATATTTGCCGACGGCGGTGAGTTCCGCCATGGCCACCAGGACATACAGCACCCAGTAGTTCCAGCCGGAAGCGAAGCCGGCAAAGCCGCCCCAGTATTTATATGCGAAGTGGCTAAACGAACCTGCTACCGGCTCTTCCACCACCATCTCACCCAACTGACGCATGATCAGAAAGGCGATAAAGCCGGCGATAGCGTAACCAAGAATGATACCCGGGCCGGCGGACTGAATGACGGACGCGCTTCCCAGAAACAGGCCGGTGCCGATAGCCCCGCCCAGCGCGATAAGCTGAATGTGGCGGTTTTTCAGGCCGCGCTTCAGCCGATCGCCGTGCTGTTGACCTTCCATATGAAACCTCGTGTGTGGTTATTTTTTGTGTACGTCATCCGTCAGGTTGCTGCTGCTCTGCTGTCCCTGCCAGAAAGCATAGCCAGCGAAAATTTGGGCGAAGTGGCTCACTTTTTACCTGAGTGATGGCGCGCACATATTGTTGTGTTTGTGTATTTAGCGACTTCCGTTTCTGTATTGTTTTGTTTACGGAAGGCGGTGTGGTAATTCAAAAAAAGGCCTTTCGTCTGAGGGAGAATAGTGTTAAGCGCGACCGAATGCACCTGCTTTATGAAGGGATGATGACGATGTGTCTAAAAAGACATCAATAGACACATTCAGTATTATTCCATCGCATTACCCATGAGTGGTTATTTATTCTGTTAATTTGATTTTTTATTCATCTATGGCGCAGTTGAATCGGTTCAGATAGCGTAATTTTTCGTTTCCATAAAGTTAACGCTACCCCTTTGTGAGTAAACGTAACATTTGTGCAAGGTTACATTTCTGAAATGTTATTTCTGTAAGGTTGTTAAAATGTCCGCGGTTTACTGATTTCAATCAAAACCTGTATGGACAGAAGGTGAATACTTTGTTACTTTAGCGCTACGAACTTTAAATTGGTAAGACCAATTGACTCCGGGCTAATGGCAGAGACAGGGAATATGGCCTACAGCAAAATCCGCCAACCAAAATTATCCGATGTGATAGAGCAGCAGCTGGAGTTTCTGATCCTTGAGGGGACCTTGCGCCCCGGTGAAAAACTTCCGCCCGAACGCGAACTGGCTAAGCAGTTCGACGTTTCCCGCCCCTCGCTGCGTGAGGCGATTCAACGCCTCGAAGCCAAGGGCTTGTTGCTTCGTCGTCAGGGAGGTGGAACGTTTGTTCAGAGCCGCCTGTGGCAGAGCTTCAGCGATCCGCTGGTCGAGCTGCTGTCCGATCACCCTGAATCCCAATTCGATCTGCTTGAGACCCGTCACGCGCTGGAAGGCATCGCGGCTTATTACGCGGCGCTGCGCAGCAATGATGAAGATCGCGATCGTATCCGCGAGCTGCATCAGGCCATTGAACGGGCGCAGCAGTCGGGCGATCTGGACGCTGAGTCCGGCGCCGTCGTCCAGTATCAAATCGCCGTCACCGAGGCGGCACACAATGTGGTTTTGCTCCATCTGCTAAGGTGTATGGAGCCGATGCTGGCACAAAACGTTCGTCAGAACTTTGAATTGCTGTATGCCCGCCGGGAAATGCTCCCGTTGGTCAGCAACCATCGTACTCGCATTTTCGAGGCGATAATGGCCGGGGAGCCGGAGCAGGCGCGTGAGGCGTCGCACCGTCACCTGGCGTTCATTGAGGAAATTTTGCTGGACCGTAGCCGTGAGCAGAGTCGTAGAGAGCGCTCACTGCGTCGTTTACAGCAACGAAAGGACGAGAACTCCGGTTCTTAAGCGCCATTTTTAGAGCGCGGCAACTAAACGCAGAACCTGTCTTATTGAATTTTTGGTTGTTCAAAGGTGAAGAACGAAGAGTTCAATGGGACAGGTTCCAGATTAATCAACGATTAGATAGATAAGGAATACCCCCCATGTCAGAACGTTTACCAAATGACGTGGATCCGATCGAAACTCGCGACTGGCTACAGGCGATCGAATCGGTCATCCGTGAAGAAGGTGTTGAGCGTGCTCAGTATCTTATTGACCAACTCCTTTCTGAAGCCCGCAAAGGCGGGGTGAAAGTGGCTGCTGGCGTATCGACCGGCGGTTACGTCAACACTATTGCCGTTGAAGATGAACCGGAATACCCGGGTAATCTGGATCTGGAACGTCGTATCCGTTCTGCGATCCGCTGGAACGCGATCATGACCGTTCTGCGCGCATCGAAAAAAGATCTCGAACTGGGCGGCCACATGGCTTCCTTCCAGTCTTCCGCAACCTTCTACGAAGTGTGCTTCAACCACTTCTTCCGCGCACGCAACGAGCAGGATGGCGGCGATCTGGTGTACTTCCAGGGCCACATCTCTCCGGGCGTGTATGCGCGTGCTTTCCTGGAAGGTCGTCTGACTGAAGAGCAGATGAACAATTTCCGTCAGGAAGTTCACGGTAAAGGTCTGCCCTCTTATCCGCACCCGAAACTGATGCCGGAATTCTGGCAGTTCCCGACCGTTTCTATGGGTCTGGGCCCAATCGGGGCAATTTATCAGGCTAAATTCCTGAAATATCTGGAACACCGTGGTCTGAAAGACACCTCCAAACAAACCGTTTATGCTTTCCTGGGCGACGGTGAGATGGACGAGCCGGAATCTAAAGGTGCGATCACCATCGCCACCCGCGAGAAGCTGGACAACCTGGTCTTCGTTATCAACTGTAACCTGCAGCGTCTTGATGGCCCGGTAACGGGTAACGGCAAAATCATCAACGAACTGGAAGGCATCTTCGCGGGCGCAGGCTGGAACGTTATCAAGGTTATCTGGGGCGGTCGTTGGGATGAGCTGCTGCGTAAAGACACCAGCGGTAAGCTGATCCAGCTGATGGAAGAAACCGTTGACGGCGATTACCAGACCTTCAAATCCAAAGACGGTGCATATGTGCGCGAGCACTTCTTCGGTAAATATCCGGAGACCGCGGCGCTGGTTGCCGACTGGACTGACGAGCAGATTTGGGCCCTGAACCGCGGCGGCCACGATCCGAAGAAAGTTTACGCTGCACTGAAAAAAGCGCAGGAAACCAAAGGCAAAGCGACCGTAATCCTCGCCCATACCATTAAAGGTTACGGCATGGGTGACACCGCTGAAGGTAAGAACATCGCCCACCAGGTTAAGAAAATGAACATGGACGGCGTTCGTTACGTCCGCGATCGTTTCAACGTGCCGGTTGCCGATGCCGATCTCGAAAAACTGCCGTACGTCACCTTCCCGGAAGGTTCCGAAGAGCACACCTATCTGCACGCTCAGCGCCAGAAACTGCACGGCTATCTGCCGAGCCGTCAGCCGAACTTCTCTGAGAAGCTGGAGCTGCCGACGCTGGAAGATTTCGCTCCGCTGCTGGAAGAGCAGAATAAAGAGATCTCTACCACTATCGCATTTGTTCGTGCCCTGAACGTGATGCTGAAGAACAAATCCATCAAAGACCGCCTCGTGCCGATTATCGCCGACGAAGCGCGTACTTTCGGTATGGAAGGTCTGTTCCGTCAGATCGGTATTTACAGCCCGAACGGCCAGCAGTACACCCCGCAGGACCGTGAGCAGGTTGCTTACTACAAAGAAGACGAGAAAGGCCAGATCCTGCAGGAAGGGATCAACGAGCTGGGCGCAGGCGCATCCTGGCTGGCTGCGGCGACTTCTTACAGCACCAACAACCTGCCGATGATCCCGTTCTACATCTACTACTCGATGTTCGGGTTCCAGCGTATCGGCGACCTGTGCTGGCAGGCAGGCGACCAGCAGGCTCGCGGCTTCCTGATCGGTGGTACTTCCGGTCGTACAACGCTGAACGGCGAAGGTCTGCAGCACGAAGATGGCCACAGCCATATTCAGTCGCTGACTATCCCGAACTGTATCTCTTACGATCCGTCCTATGCATACGAAGTGGCGGTCATCATGCATGATGGCCTGGAGCGTATGTACGGTGAGAAACAAGAGAACGTTTACTACTACATCACTACGCTGAACGAAAACTACCACATGCCGGCCATGCCGGAAGGCGCCGAGGAAGGTATCCGTAAAGGTATCTACAAACTCGAAACCATTGAAGGTAGCAAAGGTAAAGTTCAGCTGCTGGGCTCCGGTTCTATCCTGCGTCACGTTCGTGAAGCAGCGCAGATCCTGGCGAAAGACTACGGCGTGGGCTCTGACGTGTATAGCGTCACCTCCTTCACCGAACTGGCGCGTGATGGCCAGGATTGCGAACGCTGGAACATGCTGCACCCGCTGGAAACCCCGCGCGTGCCGTATATCGCTCAGGTAATGAACGACGCTCCGGCCGTGGCATCCACTGACTATATGAAACTGTTCGCTGAGCAGGTTCGTACTTATGTACCGGCTGATGATTACCGCGTACTGGGTACCGATGGCTTCGGTCGTTCCGACAGCCGTGAAAACCTGCGTCACCACTTCGAAGTCGATGCTTCCTATGTGGTCGTTGCAGCGCTGGGCGAACTGGCTAAACGTGGTGAAATCGATAAGAAAGTGGTGGCTGACGCTATCGCGAAATTCGACATCGATGCAGAAAAAGTTAACCCGCGTCTGGCGTAAGAGGTAAAAGAATAATGGCTATCGAAATCAAAGTACCGGACATCGGGGCTGATGAAGTTGAAATCACCGAGATCCTGGTCAAAGTGGGCGACAAAGTAGAAGCTGAACAGTCGCTGATCACCGTAGAAGGCGATAAAGCCTCTATGGAAGTCCCGTCTCCGCAGGCTGGCGTCGTGAAAGAGATTAAAGTCTCCGTCGGCGACAAAACCGAGACTGGCAAACTGATTATGATTTTCGATTCCGCCGAGGGTGCAGCAGCCGCTGCACCTGCGCAGGAAGAGAAGAAAGAAGCCGCGCCGGCTGCGGCTGCGCCAGCAGCTGCCGCGGCAGCGAAAGAAGTTCACGTCCCGGATATCGGCGGCGATGAAGTTGAAGTCACCGAGATCATGGTTAAAGTGGGCGACACCATCGCCGCTGAGCAATCCCTGATCACCGTAGAAGGCGATAAAGCCTCTATGGAAGTGCCGGCGCCGTTCGCGGGTACCGTGAAAGAGATCAAAATCAACACCGGTGACAAAGTGTCCACCGGCTCCCTGATCATGATCTTCGAAGTGGCGGGCGCTGCGCCTGCCGCCGCACCTGCTCAGGCTGCTGCTCCGGCGGCGGCTGCTCCAGCTGCGGCTGGCGGTGCGAAAGACGTTAACGTACCGGACATCGGCGGCGACGAAGTTGAAGTCACTGAAGTGATGGTTAAAGTCGGCGATAAAGTGGCTGCTGAGCAGTCCCTGATCACCGTCGAAGGCGACAAAGCGTCTATGGAAGTGCCGGCGCCATTCGCAGGTACCGTCAAAGAGATCAAAATCAGCACCGGCGATAAAGTCAAAACCGGTTCCCTGATCATGGTCTTCGAAGTGGAAGGCGCTGCGCCTGCCGCCGCGCCGGCTCAGGCTGCTGCTCCGGCACCGGCTGCTGCACCGGCTCAGGCCGCTAAGCCTGCCGCTGCACCGGCTGCGAAAGCAGAAGGCAAAACTGAATTCGCTGAAAACGATGCTTACGTTCACGCGACGCCGCTGATTCGCCGCCTGGCGCGCGAGTTCGGCGTTAACCTGGCAAAAGTGAAAGGCACCGGCCGTAAAGGTCGTATCCTGCGCGAAGACGTTCAGGCTTATGTGAAAGACGCGGTTAAACGCGCTGAATCCGCACCGGCGGCTGCCGCTGGCGGCGGTATCCCGGGCATGCTGCCATGGCCGAAGGTTGACTTCAGCAAGTTTGGTGAAATCGAAGAAGTGGAACTGGGTCGTATCCAGAAAATCTCTGGGGCTAACCTGAGCCGTAACTGGGTGATGATCCCGCACGTTACCCACTTCGACAAAACCGATATCACCGATCTGGAAGCGTTCCGTAAGCAGCAGAACGCCGAAGCTGAGAAGCGTAAACTGGACGTGAAATTCACCCCAGTGGTCTTCATCATGAAAGCCGTTGCCGCTGCGCTTGAGCAGATGCCGCGCTTCAACAGCTCGCTGTCCGAAGATGGTCAGCGCCTGACGCTGAAGAAATACATCAACATCGGTGTGGCGGTTGATACCCCGAACGGTCTGGTGGTTCCGGTCTTCAAAGACGTGAATAAGAAGAGCATCACCGAGCTGTCTCGTGAACTGACCACCATCTCGAAGAAAGCGCGCGATGGCAAACTGACGGCTGGCGAAATGCAGGGCGGTTGCTTCACCATCTCCAGCATCGGCGGCCTGGGCACTACCCACTTCGCGCCGATTGTTAACGCGCCGGAAGTGGCCATCCTGGGCGTGTCTAAGTCCGCGATGGAGCCGGTATGGAATGGGAAAGAGTTCGTTCCGCGTCTGATGATGCCGATCTCTCTGTCCTTCGACCACCGCGTCATCGACGGTGCTGATGGTGCCCGCTTCATTACCATCATTAACAACACCTTGAGCGACATTCGCCGCCTGGTGATGTAATCGAAAAAGCCGGCCTGACGGCCGGCTTTTTTCTGATAACCTCAGGCTGTTGGGGATTATCAGCAACAAAGGACAAAATCGTTTGCCGTTTGTTGTTTAAAAATTGTTAACAATTTTGTAAAATACACGCGGATAGAACGTCCCGGTGGACTTGGGCGTAAGAATAATAGCGTCAGACCCGCCGGATATAAATTACAGAGGTCATGATGAGTACTGAAATCAAAACTCAGGTCGTGGTACTTGGGGCAGGCCCCGCAGGTTACTCTGCAGCCTTCCGTTGCGCTGATTTAGGTCTGGAAACCGTCATCGTAGAACGTTACAGCACCCTCGGTGGCGTTTGCCTGAACGTGGGTTGTATCCCGTCTAAAGCGCTGCTGCACGTGGCAAAAGTTATCGAAGAAGCGAAAGCGCTGGCCGAACACGGCATCGTTTTCGGCGAACCGAAAACCGACATTGACAAGATCCGCACCTGGAAAGAAAAAGTTATCACTCAGCTGACCGGCGGCCTGGCTGGCATGGCTAAAGGCCGTAAAGTGAAAGTGGTTAACGGTCTGGGTAAATTTACCGGCGCCAACACCCTGGAAGTGGAAGGCGAAAACGGTAAAACCGTGATCAACTTCGACAACGCTATCATCGCGGCGGGCTCCCGTCCGATTCAGCTGCCGTTTATCCCGCATGAAGATCCGCGCGTATGGGACTCCACCGACGCCCTGGAACTGAAATCCGTACCGAAACGTATGCTGGTCATGGGTGGCGGTATCATCGGTCTGGAAATGGGTACCGTATACCATGCGCTGGGTTCAGAGATTGACGTGGTTGAAATGTTCGACCAGGTTATCCCGGCTGCCGATAAAGACGTGGTGAAAGTCTTCACTAAACGCATCAGCAAGAAATTCAACCTGATGCTGGAAACCAAAGTGACTGCCGTTGAAGCGAAAGAAGACGGTATTTACGTTTCCATGGAAGGCAAAAAAGCGCCGGCTGAAGCGCAGCGTTACGACGCCGTGCTGGTCGCTATCGGTCGCGTACCGAACGGCAAAAACCTCGATGCAGGCAAAGCCGGCGTGGAAGTGGACGATCGTGGCTTCATCCGCGTTGACAAACAAATGCGCACCAACGTGCCGCACATCTTTGCTATCGGCGATATCGTCGGTCAGCCGATGCTGGCGCACAAAGGCGTGCATGAAGGTCACGTTGCCGCAGAAGTTATCTCCGGCCTGAAACACTACTTCGATCCGAAAGTGATCCCGTCCATCGCCTACACCGAGCCAGAAGTGGCATGGGTTGGTCTGACTGAGAAAGAAGCGAAAGAGAAAGGCATCAGCTACGAAACCGCCACCTTCCCGTGGGCTGCTTCCGGCCGTGCTATCGCTTCCGACTGCGCAGACGGTATGACCAAACTGATCTTCGACAAAGAGACCCACCGTGTTATCGGCGGCGCGATTGTCGGCACCAACGGCGGCGAGCTGCTGGGTGAGATCGGCCTGGCTATCGAAATGGGCTGCGACGCTGAAGACATCGCGCTGACCATCCATGCTCACCCGACTCTGCACGAGTCTGTTGGCCTGGCGGCAGAAGTCTTCGAAGGCAGCATCACCGATCTGCCAAACGCCAAAGCGAAGAAAAAGTAACTTTTTCTTTCAGGCTAAAAGCATAAGCGGCTCCCGGAGCCGCTTTTTTTATGCCTGATGTTTAGAACTATGTCTCCGTTCATAAACCGCTACACCTCATACATACTTTGAAAATAATCACGCCATAAACTTATAGGCAGTTAACGATATAGTTGAGGTGTGAGATGAAACGCTTTTTAACCGCAGCGCTGGTCGCTGCAACGTGCCTATCCGGTGTGGCCTGCGCGGCTGACGCCACCATCCCCTGGGCGGACAACAGCGGTGGCACGGAAACGACCCATATCGCGGCGATGGGGCAGGATCTGAATGCCCAGCATCAGCAGGTGACGAAGACGAATGAGGGGGTATGGGCGGCGAACTCCGGAAGCATCAGCGCTGATGAAGCGGCATTATCCAGCACAAAGCCGACTTTTGCTGGCGATCCGTCTCTGATGCCCCATCAGGGCTAAGCGAATAGAAACGCCAGGTTGCTTGAGGGCAACCTGGCGTTTTTTTATGGTTTGACAACCTGCCAGCCGGCGTCAGCATCGGGGGCAAAGCGCGTGATGGCCTGCGCTTTTGCGGCGCTCTCTTCGCCGAGATTAGCCTGATAAACGGTATCGTGCAGATCGATCATAAAGCTCATCACTCCGGTTTCACCCCATTCCACAGGCCAGGCAAGCAAGGCCGCATCCTGGTCATCGCGGCCTGCGATAATGCGGAAACGATAGCCATGATAACCGGCGCCGGGCTCCGTCGGGCTGAATGCCGGCCCCAGCGGGCTGGGCGTCTCACCCGGCGACGTCGGCCAGTACAACCCATCTTTTTTGCCTTCACTGCTGATGATTTTCTGCGCCCAGCGGTGATTAAGCTGGTAGTAATCCTGCTGGGCGTCAATGTAAGCGTGCATGGCGGCTATCGCTGACAGTTCATTGCGACCGATGGCGCGGGTGAGGATCTCCTCTTCGCCTGCGGCCATATCAAAGCGCCAGCCCTGAGACGTTTTTACGATAGGCACCGGCAACCGCCATGCCTCGCTGCCGACGTCGAGCCAGGCGTTATCACCCTGCTGCACGATGACATGTTTTACCTGCCAGTCGCGCTGAAAACGGTCGACGGCGCTGGGGTCGATCCCATCGGTAGGTAAAAATTGCTGCCAGTTATCGCCGAGCACCTTGCTCAGCGCCGCTTCATTTTGCTGGCTGAGCGCCTCAGCCAGCGCGCTCGCGGCCTGTTCCGGTGTAGAAAACTGCTGCTGGGCGAAGGCGGCTAACGGTGACAGTATCAATGTGAACAGGGCAATAGGTAATAGGTTTCTCATTCTGCTCATCCTCAGCGGCGGCGCAGTTCATGGTGTTCGGAAAGACGTTCTCTGGCGCCGCCACGCTCCTCGCGGTTTACAGCGGAAAACTGCCGACTTTGCAGTCCCCGTTCCTGCTGCGCTTGCCAGGAGGGGGCGCGGCTTTCGTTGCCGCTAAGAGCGCTGGCGCGTAAATGACTAACCTGCTGCTGACGCTGCGCGGGCGTGGCGGACTGGATCTGCTGCCGATGCTGTTGCTGCTGAGGTGTCAGGTTCTGCTCGCGGCTCTTAACGGTTTCCCGACGCTGCTGTTGCTGCGGCGTGGGATTTTTCAACTGCGTTTTCGCCGCCTCGCGACGCTGCTGCTGGGTCGAGGTTGGTGTGCTGTCGTAACCGCGATAGTTGCTGCGCTGGGTGGCTTGTTTCAATTGCGCCGAAGCTGCCTGACGCTGGGCATCGCGTGAGGCGTTGTTTGCCGCCAGGTTGCCCGCTGTCGCCGCCGGTACGTTATGCTGCAGCTGGGTCATCGCTGCCTGGCGCTGCGCTTCGCGATCGACTGGCGCATGTTGGGTAGCGCTCATTCCGCCGGAAACGTTGGTCTGATGGAAGCGTTGAGCAACCGTATTATCGGGATACGGTGTGTGACCGCGATAGGCAGGATTATGCTGCCAGTTAACGTGGTTGCCCGGCAGGTTTTCTCCCGTTATATGATTGAAATTATTTACATTAATATTGATGTTATCGCCATTATGCGAGTAATCGCCGTGGTGATAGTCGTCATCGTGATGGTGGTGGTCATC
The DNA here is from genome assembly GCF_003790505.1 of Klebsiella sp. P1CD1. Taxonomy (NCBI): domain Bacteria; kingdom Pseudomonadati; phylum Pseudomonadota; class Gammaproteobacteria; order Enterobacterales; family Enterobacteriaceae; genus Klebsiella; species Klebsiella sp. P1CD1. Next base: position 4,745,414 of record NZ_CP033631.1, on the reverse strand, counting down.
ATCATCATCCCAGTCGATGCTGCTAAACAGCGCCCAGGTAGTGGCCACGCCCAGGCTGTAACCGAAGCCTTTGACGAAGCTATCGGTAAACTGCTCCCCGGGAGGCGGCGGCAGGTAGACCGGCGGATAGGCGCTGTTCGGCCAGGTGCCATAGACGGTGGAGGGGTTATAGCTGGGAACATAGACCACCTGCGGATTGGTCGGTTCTATTTTAATAACCTGCGTGGGCGCAGGCGCCGCCGAGTGGGTGGTGGACGTTGCTGCCGTGCTGCTGGGGGAAACCGGTGCGGCAGGGGTGACAATCACTTTCTGCTGTGGCGTGGATTTCAGGGTTCCGGTCTGCTGGGCAATAGTACGCAGGCGCTGCACCGAGTCCATCACATCATGCGGCTGGGCCAAAAACGCATTGCCGAGGTTCTCCACCCAGGGCGGATTTTCGCCCATCATCGCCAGCAGGGCAGGGAAAGCGACAAGGGATTTGACGCTGGGATCCCACGGCTGACTGGCAACCGCCTGAACCGCCGCATCCCCTTTCATCGCGGGGTTATCCAGGGACCACTGTACCGCCTGCATGACGTTGTCGGGATAAGTGGAGGCCATCAACACCTGCGACAGCAGACTGTCCGGGTAGAGCGCGATGGGCGCGACCCACTGATCAATTTGCGCCTGGGTGTAGGTGGTGGTCACCGGCTGCGCTGCGGCAGGAGGTGAGGTTGGCGTTGGCGCCGGTGCAGGCTGCGCCGCCGCCTCAGTGACCGTCTCTGGAGTACGGCTTTGCACATAGAGTGTTCCCGCCGCCGCGAGTAAGCCAGCGCTACAGAGCAGGGCGATGATATGGGGTTTGAACGGCAGTGACATGGAAGCTCCTGACCCAAAAAGTAACCCATCTCGCTAAAGTATCGGCGAAAACGGCGCGTTTGCTGAGTATAAGTAAGCGGTATGGCTTTTTATTGATTATTGTTGGGATCGGCCCGGGGAGTTGTACGCGGAAAGGAATTTTTGTCGCGGGATTTGAACAGAAAGCCTGCAATATCCTGCCCTTAACGATTCAGCTAAATTTTAATGTTGCTTTTTTGTAAACAGATTAACACCTTTCAAAAATCCTGCTATGCTGCCGACGCGGTATCGGGCATTTACCCTACAAACTGCTGTCTCACAGGAGCGTGAAGAAAATCGCCCAGCCACTAAATCCTTCAAGATGCGTCAAGGCGGCAAACTGCCAATACCGAAGCAGATTGATTGAAGACGTGTAGGCCGCATTATGACAATGAGAAGCGAGGAGAACCGTCGTGCTAGAAGAATACCGTAAGCACGTAGCTGAGCGTGCCGCCATGGGGATTGTTGCCAAACCCTTAGATGCAACCCAAATGGCCGCGCTGGTAGAACTGCTGAAAAACCCGCCTGCGGGCGAAGAAGAATTCCTGTTAGACCTGCTGATTAACCGTGTACCGCCGGGCGTCGACGAAGCCGCCTATGTTAAAGCTGGATTCCTTGCCGCGATCGCCAAAGGCGAAGCGACCTCCCCTCTTGTAACCCCTGAAAAAGCCGTTGAACTGCTGGGCACCATGCAGGGTGGTTACAACATTCATCCGCTGATCGATGCGCTGGACGACGCGAAACTGGCGCCGATTGCCGCGAAAGCGCTGTCTCATACTCTGCTGATGTTCGATAACTTCTACGACGTAGAAGAGAAAGCAAAAGCAGGTAACGAGCATGCTAAACGGGTCATGCAATCCTGGGCTGACGCTGAGTGGTTCCTGAACCGCCCGCAGCTGGCAGAGAAAATCACCGTTACCGTCTTCAAGGTCACCGGCGAAACCAATACCGATGACCTGTCTCCGGCGCCGGATGCCTGGTCGCGCCCGGATATCCCACTGCATGCGCTGGCGATGCTGAAAAACGCCCGCGAAGGAATTGATCCGGACCAGCCGGGCGTCGTCGGCCCGATTAAACAAATCGAAGCCCTGCAGCAGAAAGGCTATCCGCTGGCCTACGTCGGCGACGTGGTCGGTACGGGTTCCTCGCGTAAATCCGCGACCAACTCGGTGCTGTGGTTTATGGGCGACGATATTCCGAACGTGCCGAACAAGCGCGGCGGCGGTCTGTGCCTGGGCGGCAAAATCGCGCCAATCTTCTTCAACACCATGGAAGATGCGGGTGCGCTGCCTATCGAAGTTGATGTGTCAAACCTGAACATGGGCGACGTGATTGACGTTTACCCGTTCAAAGGTGAAGTGCGTAACCACGAAACCAACGAACTGCTGGCCAGCTTCGAGCTGAAGACCGATGTGCTGATCGACGAAGTGCGCGCCGGTGGCCGTATTCCGCTGATCATCGGCCGCGGCTTGACCACCAAAGCGCGCGAAGCGCTGGGGCTGCCGCACAGCGACGTCTTCCGTCAGGCGAAAGACGTGGCGGAAAGCACCCGCGGCTTCTCTCTGGCGCAGAAAATGGTTGGCCGCGCCTGCGGCGTTGCCGGTATCCGTCCGGGCGCCTACTGCGAGCCGAAAATGACCTCCGTCGGTTCTCAGGACACCACCGGTCCAATGACCCGTGATGAACTGAAAGACCTGGCGTGCCTGGGCTTCTCCGCTGACCTGGTGATGCAGTCCTTCTGCCACACCGCAGCCTATCCGAAGCCGGTTGACGTGACCACGCACCATACCCTGCCGGACTTCATCATGAACCGCGGCGGTGTTTCTCTACGTCCGGGCGATGGCGTTATCCACTCCTGGCTGAACCGCATGCTGCTGCCGGATACCGTGGGTACCGGCGGCGACTCCCATACCCGTTTCCCAATCGGTATCTCCTTCCCGGCGGGCTCTGGTCTGGTGGCCTTCGCCGCTGCGACCGGCGTGATGCCGTTGGATATGCCGGAATCGGTGCTGGTGCGCTTCAAAGGGAAAATGCAGCCGGGTATCACCCTGCGCGACCTGGTTCATGCCATCCCACTGTATGCCATCAAGCAGGGCCTGCTGACCGTTGAGAAGAAAGGTAAGAAAAACATCTTCTCTGGTCGCATCCTCGAGATCGAAGGTCTGCCGGATCTGAAAGTCGAGCAGGCATTTGAACTGACCGATGCGTCCGCTGAGCGTTCTGCTGCCGGTTGCACCATCAAGCTGAACAAAGAGCCGATCGTTGAGTACCTGAACTCCAACATCGTCCTGCTGAAGTGGATGATCGCCGAAGGCTACGGCGACCGCCGTACGCTGGAACGCCGTATCCAGGGCATGGAAAAATGGCTGGCGGATCCGCAGCTGCTGGAAGCCGACGCTGACGCGGAATACGCGGCAGTGATCGACATCGATCTGGCGGATATCAAAGAGCCAATCCTGTGCGCGCCGAACGATCCGGACGATGCCCGTCTGCTGTCTGACGTGCAGGGCGAGAAGATCGACGAAGTGTTCATCGGTTCCTGCATGACCAACATCGGCCACTTCCGTGCCGCCGGTAAGCTGCTGGACAGCCACAAAGGCCAGCTGCCGACTCGCCTGTGGGTGGCGCCGCCAACCCGTATGGACGCCGCGCAGCTGACCGAAGAAGGCTACTACAGCGTGTTTGGTAAGAGCGGGGCGCGTATCGAAATCCCTGGCTGTTCCCTGTGTATGGGTAACCAGGCTCGCGTGGCCGACGGTGCGACGGTGGTCTCCACCTCCACCCGTAACTTCCCGAACCGTTTAGGTACCGGCGCTAACGTCTATCTGGCCTCTGCCGAGCTGGCAGCGGTGGCTTCTCTGCTCGGCAAATTGCCGACGCCGGAAGAGTACCAGACCTTCGTGGCGCAGGTGGATAAGACAGCGGAAGATACCTACCGTTATCTGAACTTCAACCAGCTGGATCAGTACACTGAAAAAGCTGACGGCGTGATCTTCCAGACCGCGGTGTAAAACCATTCGGTCAGCCCGGCTGACCGTTTGGCGATAAACTCCCCAATGCCCGGTGAACATTGCATCACCGGGCATTTTTATTTCCAAACCTCCTGCCCGTTACGCTTTTTTTCTTTCTGTCTGCTGCGATAATTACTGCATGGGTACAGTGCAGCGGTGACGCATTGCCCTTGCAGAGGAAAAGACTATGGACTACGAATTTCTGCGCGATATTACCGGAGTGGTAAAGGTGCGAATGTCGATGGATCACGAGGCGATCGGCCACTGGTTCAACGAAGAGGTGAAAGACAATCTTGCCCTGCTTGATGAAGTAGAGCAGGCTGCACGCACCGTGAAGGGCAGTGAACGTTCCTGGCAGCGGGCTGGCCATGAATATACGCTGTGGCTGGATGGCGAAGAGGTGATGATCCGCGCCAATCAGCTGGAGTTTTCCGGCGACGAAATCGAGGAGGGGATGAGCTACTACGACGAAGAAAGTCTCTCTCTCTGCGGCGTGGAGGATTTCCTGCAGGTCGTTGCCGCTTATCGTGAATTTATGCAGCAGCGTTAATGACGCCTTTTATGTCGGGTGGCGCAAGAGCGTAGCCCTGCTAAGCGTAGCGTGAGCAGGGGAAATCCCCGGGTAGCGGCTGGTGCCTTACCCGGGCGACCAGGCGGCGCAGAATCCCAGGCCCGGCAAGCGCAAGCGCCGCCGGGCATTTCCAATATTACACGGCAGGAATATTGCGGCCGTAGTAAATCTCGCGCATCTCTTTCCACAGCAGGTCGGTAATGACCTTGCGCTCTTCGGCGGTCAATTCTTCCGGTCGGGTATGGAACATGTAGTGCTTAAGGTCGAACTCCTTGAGCAACATTTTGGTATGGAAGATATTTTCCTGATAAACGTTCACATCGACCATGTCATACAACGACTTAATGTCATCGGACATAAAGTTCTGAATCGAATTGATTTCATGATCGATAAAATGCTTCATCCCATTGATATCGCGGGTAAAGCCGCGCACGCGGTAGTCAATGGTCACAATGTCCGATTCCAGCTGGTGGATCAGATAGTTCAGCGCTTTAAGCGGAGAAATGACCCCGCAGGTAGAGACTTCGATATCGGCGCGGAAGGTGCACAGTCCACCTTCCGGATGGCTCTCCGGGTAGGTATGCACGCAGATATGGCTCTTATCGAGATGGGCGACCACGGTTTCCGGTAACGGACCTGGATGTTCGGTCTGGTCGATAAGCTTGGGATCGACAGGCTCTTCGCTGACCAGAATGGTCACGCTGGCGCCCTGGGGTTCATAATCCTGGCGGGCGATATTCAGGATATTGGCGCCAATAATAGAACAGGTTTCTGTCAGGATCTCCGTCAGGCGATTGGCATTATAGAGTTCGTCGATATAAGCGATGTAGCCGTCACGCTCCTCTGCCGTTTTGGCGTAACAGATATCGTAGATACAAAAACTCAGGCTTTTGGTCAGGTTGTTAAAGCCATGCAGCTTCAATTTTTTCAATTTAGTTCACCCCCTTACTTCGCGTCACGGTGCGGACAAAGCATCATGCAGATATTGTGGTAAGGCGAAGGCCGCCGTATGGATTGCCGGATTGTAGTAACGGCAGGTCAGGTTGGCTTTGTGAAAGCGCGCCTGAATGATTTCGCTGGAGAGATGGCGCAACGCCTCGTTGTCGCTCGCCCAGGCAAAAGTCATGATCCCGCCGTAATAGGTTGGGATGGCCGCCTGGTAGAAGCTGACGTCGCGAAAATAGTGGCTCAGTTTGCGATGGCTACCGACCGCTTCGTCCTGCTGCAGGAAACAAACGCCGTTTTGGGCAACGAACACGCCCCCCGGGTTCAGGCAGCGTTTGCAGCCTTCATAAAAAGCCGAGGTGAACAGGCTTTCGCCCGGACCGATAGGGTCGGTACAGTCCGAAATGATCACGTCAAACGTTTGCGTCGTCTGGTTAACAAAATTGACGCCATCATCAATCACCAGCGTGAAGCGCGGATCGTCGTAGGCCCCGGCGCTATGGTTGGGCAGGTACTGACGGCAGAATGAGACCACCCCGGCATCGATTTCCACCATGGTGATGGTTTCGATGCTACGGTGACGAGAGACTTCGCGCAGCATCGCGCCGTCGCCGCCGCCGATGATCAGGACATGCTTCGCGTTGCCGTGGGCCAGCAGCGGCACGTGGGTCATCATTTCGTGATAGATAAACTCATCGCGTTCGGTGGTTTGCACGACGCCATCCAGCGCCATCACCCGGCCAAAGGCGCGGTTGTCGAAGATGATCAAATCCTGATGATCGGTTTTTTCGTGGTACAGCACGTTATCAACGCTAAAGTACTGACCAAAATGGTCATGCAGCGTTTCATGCCACAGTGGATTATCGGCCACGGTGAGGCTCCTCCTTCGTTAACATCTGTTACACCCGTAAAACGAGTGCAACATCATAGACAACTATAGATGAGGATGCACGGCGGTTATTGCAGCAATGCGGCAGGAATAACCGCCACCGCCCGGGGAGAGCGGTGGGGGGAGGGTTATTTCGCCGGTGCGGGTTGGCTATCTACTATCCGCACGGAATAAACCATGGTGGCGCCTGGCGGGATTTTCGGCGGTAATCCTTTACTGCCATAGGCTTTTTCGGGCGGGACGACCAGCGTCAAGGAGCCATGGTTCTGCAGGCGTTGCAGCGGGCCGCGAAACACCGGGGGATAGGCATCTAGCTTCTGGGTGAGCGCCTGATCTTTCGCTTCCATATCGTTGATCACTGTCCCGTCCGTCAGCATCTCTTTGATTACTACGGTGACCAGATCGTTACCGCTTATTTTTCCTTTGCCCGGATAATCGACGCGACTGTAGACGCCATCTTTGAAGACCACATCTTTTTTGCGCGCAAACGCCTGCTGATATTTCTTACCGGCACTGATGTTTTTCTGCTCGATTTTATTCAGGTTCTGGAAAACCTGCTGCGAGACGTCAAACAGCGCCTTGTTACGCTCCTGTTCTCCGAGACGAAGCTGGCCGCTAAAAGCATCTTCGATACCCCGCAGCACCAGCCCGGCGTCGACGGTAATTCCCTGAGTGCGACGGGTGGTGAGAACGTTAAGGGCTTCTGCTCCCATCGAGGCGCCGATCGCATAAGCCTGCTGTTCTCCCGATGCGCTGAGTTTGGCGGCGGCGCTCTCGCCGCTGCGCGTTTTAGACTGTACAGAAAGCTGTGTTCTCAGCAGTTGGATTTCATCTTCTTTCATCCGTAGCTGGGCGTTGTCTTTATCCGCCTGCAGGCGGTAGGCTGCAACAACCGCCGCCATTTCCGGCGGCTCATTTTTTGGCGCTGCAGCGGTGTCAGGGCGGGTTGTTGGCGCTTTTTCCGCGGCGGCCAACCGGGCGGTTAACGACTGCTTGTCGGCGTTTAGCGCCTTGACCTGGTCGAGAGCGGCCTGCTGTGTTTTCTCCGCGGCGTCGAGCCGGATAGTCAGCGACTGCTTATCGGTGGTCAGCGCTTTGACCTGGTCGAGGGCGGACAGCTTCTCTTTTTCCGCCGCGGCCAGTCGGCTGGCCAGCGGCTGTTTATCAGCGTTCAGTGTTTTGGCCTGGTCGAGGGCGGCCTGCTGTGCCTTCTCCGCAGCGGCGAGCCGGATAGTCAGCGACTGCTTATCGGTGGTCAGCGCTTTAACCTGCTCGAGGGCAGCCAGCTTCTCTTTTTCCACCACGGCCAGTCGGGTGGCCAGCGGCTGTTTGTCGGCGTTAAGGGCTTTGGCCTGGTCGAGGGCGGCCTGTTTCTCTTTTTCCGCAGCCATCAGCCGGGCGGTGAGTGTCTGCTTGTCTGTGTCGAGGGCGGTGAGCTGGCCGAGTGCGGTCTGCTGTGCTTTTTCCGCGGCGGCCAGCCGGGAGGTCAGCGTTTGTTTATCTGTATTCAGCGTGGTGAGGCTGGTGCTGAGCCGTTTATTTTCCGCTTCGACGCTCTGAAGCTGCGACGTTAATTGTTGGATCTGCTTAAGTGCGGCAACCTGGCTCTGTTGCAGAGTATTATTCCGGGCAACGACTTCCTTTTTAATTAACGTCTCATTTTCCGCCGTGGCGGCGGTTAAGGCGAGCTGTAATTGCTTTATTTTATTATTTAACGCCGCTTGCTCATTCGCAATGGATGTATCCGTGGCTGGTGTGGCGGTAAGCTGTTTTTTTAATTGTTGGATAATTTTATCTTTTTGCGCAATCGTTGCCTGTTGGCTGGCGATTCTTTTTTGCAACTGTGCGTTATTGGCCGTCGTTTTTTTATTGTCCGCGTTCTGGCGAGCGTCTGACGCTTGCTTTGCTGTGGCCGCAGAGCTTTTCTCTTCTTGCGCTTGAGCTTGCTGAGTTTGCTGCTGGGCGTAATCGAGAAAAGCCGGCGTAGCACCGGCGTAGAATGAGGTTGAAAGCGCCAGCGCCGCGACGAGCATCAGCAGTGGTGCTTTAGGGGTCAGCGTGGCGGGTTTGTTCATGGCAGTTTGTTTTCACCACGCTGTACCAGGGTATCGATCAGCGTTTTCTGGATATCGGAACACAGTTTGATGGATTTAAACTGGTACATGGAGTCAATGCCCAGTCGGGTGGGATCGGCCACTTTATCGCGCACATTGTTGTATTGCGATGCCGAACGCACCAGGGCATTGAACTCATTGCTGAGTTTAGTTGCCTGCTGTGGGTTCACCTCTTTAAGTGAATCCAGCGCCTTTCGGCAGGACTCAATACGCTCCTGTTCGCTGGCCGCTCGCTCCTGCTCAGCCTGCTGCTGTGATGTGAGCGGCGTGGTGATCGGTTTTACCTGCTGGCGAGAAGAGGTATTGCTACAGCCCACTAATAAAAGTGCGGCGAGCGGGATAATACAGAGAGTCGGCGAGATATTCACAATTTCAGTCCATGAAGTAGGGATATTTTCACCGGATTCTAGAAGGGTGATTTTTATTTTGCAATATATGGATAATGATATTTTATTAGTTTTTTAGTCATTCATCATTATTAGGGGTTTAATTTATTTGGCGAATTGATAGGTTTGCAATTAAATAATGTTTGTTTATATACAATAATAAATATAGATATAAATATTTAAATGTGACAAATGAAACGGCAAAGGCGCGGAGCGTGACCGTCCGCGCCGGTCATTATTTGACGTAAGCCAACAGGCTGAGCGAATCGCGGGCCAGCGCTTTGCATTTTTTCGCCGTCGGGATGTTAATACCGCTGAGATCGCGGTAGCTATCCTCGCCAAGCGCTTTCATGTTGTAGCTGTCGTAGTTGCTCAGGTCCCACTGGTTCTGTTGGGCAAAGAACACCAGCGCGCGTCGGATCTGTGTATTGGGCAGGTTCTGGTAGCCACAGTCGTTTTTCAGAAACACAAAAACCGCGGTTAAATCAGCCATATCTTCTGCTTCTGATTCGCTGAGCGCGTAGCTGTTGGCGGAGAGAGCAAGCAGGCTGCCGAGTACCATTGTTCTGAAAAGCGTCTTCATTTTTTCTACCATTAGATCACCGACGCTTCAAATTAGCATACTTCTTTACACAGCGCCGATCTTTATTCTTACTCTTCTGCTTGACCTTCCCGTTACGGTAGGGTTTAAGCTCAAATATTCGCCCGCAGAATAAAAAGGATGTGAATATGCAACGTCGAGACTTCCTCAAACTGACCGCCGCGGTTAGCGTGGCCAGCGCATTACCGCTATGGAGCCGTGCGGTTTTTGCGGCCAGTCGCCCGGCTCTGCCGATACCGACGCTGTTAACGGCCGATGCGCGCAACCGTATCGCCCTGACGATCCAGGCGGGCAAAACACAGTTTGGCGCTCTGCACGCCACCACCTGGGGCTATAACGGTTCACTGCTGGGTCCTGCGCTACAGTTGACGCAGGGGAAGACCATTACGGTTGACATTACCAACCAGCTGGCGGAAGAGACCACGCTGCACTGGCATGGCCTGGAGGTCCCGGGCGAGGTCGACGGCGGACCGCAGGGGGTTATCGCCCCGGGCGCCACCCGTACGGTGAGCTTCACGCCGACGCAGCGGGCGGCCACCTGCTGGTTTCATCCGCATCAACATGGGACCACCGGCCGGCAGGTGGCGATGGGGCTGGCCGGCCTGGTGCTGATCGAGGATGAAGAGAGCGGACGCCTGCTGCTGCCTAAGCAATGGGGAATCGATGATGTGCCGGTGATTGTCCAGGACAAGAAGTTCACCGCCGCCGGCGAGATCGACTACCAGCTGGATGTGATGAGCGCCGCTGTCGGCTGGTTTGGCGATACGCTGCTGACCAATGGCGCTCTCTATCCCGAACATGCCGCCCCACGGGGCTGGCTACGTCTGCGCTTGCTAAACGGCTGTAATGCCCGTTCCCTCAATTTTGCCACCAGCGATAAGCGTCCGCTGTACGTGGTGGCCAGTGACGGCGGTCTGTTGGCCGAGCCGGTGAAGGTCGATGAATTGCCGGTGTTGATGGGGGAACGCTTTGAGGTGCTGGTGGACACCAGCGACGGTAAACCTTTCGATCTGGTGACCCTGCCGGTGAGCCAGATGGGCATGGCCATTGCGCCTTTTGATAAACCGCAGCCGGTGCTGCGCGTTCAGCCGCTGGTCATTCCCGCCTCCGGCAAACTGCTGGATACGCTGGCCACGCTGCCGGCGTTACCGTCCCTGACGGGGCTGACGCAGCGTCAGCTCCAGCTGTCGATGGATCCGATGCTCGACAGGATGGGCATGCAGGCGCTGATGGAGAAGTATGGCGACCAGGCGATGGCGGGAATGGACCACGGCATGATGGGGCATGGCGGCATGGGCGACATGAGCAATATGCACCATGGCGACATGAGCAATATGAGCAATATGAACCACGAGGCTGGTCGGGATCATGGCATGTCGTCAGGCAAGGGGTTTGATTTCCATAACGCCAACCGCATCAACGGCAAAGCCTTCGACATGAATGTGCCGATGTTTGCCGCGGCCAGAGGCCAGTATGAGCGCTGGGTGATATCGGGTAAGGGCGACATGATGCTGCATCCGTTCCATATCCACGGCACCCAGTTCCGTATCCTCAGCGAGAACGGCAAGCCGCCAGCCGCGCACCGCAGCGGCTGGAAAGATACCGTCCGCGTGGAAGGTGACGTCAGTGAAGTGTTGGTGAAGTTTGATCATCCGGCGCCGAAGGAGTTTGCCTATATGGCCCACTGCCACCTGCTGGAGCATGAAGACACCGGGATGATGTTGGGATTCACGGTTTAGGGCTCTGCGGCCTGCTGCCATCTTCCATGGGGAGAAGGGATAAACACAAAAAAAACGGCAACTTTCGTTGCCGTTTTGCGTTTTATTTGGCGTCATCCGGGAGCGCATAGGCGACGATGTAATCGCCCATTTTGGTACCGAACGAGCCGTGACCGCCGGCAGAGATGACAACATACTGTTTGCCATTCACTTCGTAGGTCATTGGGGTGGCCTGACCGCCGGCTGGCAGACGGGCTTCCCACAGCTTCTCGCCGTTGCTCATATTGTACGCGCGCAGGTAGTTATCTGCGGTCGCGCCGATGAACAGGACGTTACCGGCCGTGGAGATCGGACCGCCAAGCATCGGCATCCCCATGGTGAACGGCAGCTTAACCGGCATCGGGAACGGCAGGCTGTCCTGCGGAGTACCGATACGTTTTTTCCATACCACTTCGTTGGTTTTCAGATCCAGCGCGGAGATATAGCCCCAGGCCGGTTGTTTGCACGGCAGACCGAACGGCGACAGGAACGGATTCAGAGTGACGCCGTACGGGACACCGTACTGTGGCTGCACGCCGGACTCGGTGCCAGAGCCTTTCGCATCTTTCGGCGGCTCCATCGGGTTGCCCGGGCCGCGTGGGATCAGTTTAGAGACGAACGGCAGCGCCATCGGGTTGGCAATAGCCACCTGACGGTTCGGATCGACGGAGATACCGCCCCATTCAAACATCCCCAGGTTACCCGGGAAGACGAGAGTGCCCTGCTCAGATGGCGGGGTGAAGATACCTTCATAGCGCATCTGGTGGAAGATCACGCGACACACCAACTGGTCGAACATAGTGGCGCCCCACATGTCCGCCCCGGTCAGATCTTTCTTCGGACGGAAGCTCAGATCGGAGAACGGCTGGGTTTTGGCGACGTAATCCCCTTTGGCAGCGCCCTGCGGAACCGGTTTTTCCGGGGCCGGGACCACCAGCTCGCCATTACGGCGATCCAGTACGAAGATGTTGCCGGTTTTCGCCGGGGCATAGACGACCGGTACGGTTTTACCATTAACCTCAATGTCAGCCAGCGTCGGCTGGGAGGGCATATCCATATCCCACAGATCGTGGTGGACGGTCTGGTAGCTCCAGGCCAGCTTACCGGTGGTGGCGTTCAGCGCCACAATCGAGCTGGCGTAACGCTCTTGCTCCGGCGTGCGGTTGCCGCCCCAGATATCCGGGGTGGTCACGCCCATCGGCAGATAGACCAGATCCAGCTTAGCGTCGTAGGCGGCAGGCGCCCAGGAGTTCGGTGAGTTGAGCGTGAAGTGATGTTCATCGCTCGGGATGGCGTTCGGATCTTTCGCACCCGGATCGAAGGCCCACAAGAGTTTACCGGTATTCACATCAAAGCCGCGGATGACGCCAGACGGCTCGCGGGTTGAGAAGTTATCGGTGACCGCGCCGGCAATCACGATGGTTTTATCGGTGATAATCGGCGGAGAAGTGGGTTCATACATACCCGGCGTGGTGACCGGCATGTTGGTCTGCAGGTTGAGAATACCTTTATTGGCAAAGGTTTCGCACAGCTTACCGTTGTCGGCGTTCACCGCGAACAGGCGGCCATCGTTCACCGGCAGGATAATACGGCGCGGACAGTCGGCGACGACGTCGGCAGGCGCGTTATCCGCTTTGGCTTCGTGATAAGAGACGCCGCGGCAGGTGACGTGCTGGAACGACGGATCGGCGTTCAGCTGCGGGTCAAAATGCCACTTCTCTTTACCGGTGGCCGCGTCCAGCGCGAACAGACGCTGGTGGGCGGTACACAGGAAGAGCGTGTCGCCGACTTTAATCGGCGTCACTTCGTTGGTGATTTCACCCGGGTCGTTCGGTTGCTTCAGGTCGCCGGTGCGGAATACCCAGGCTTCCTTCAGGTTCTTCACGTTGTCGGCGTTAATCTGCTTCAGCGGAGAGAAGCGCTGGCCTTCCTGGTTGCGGCCATAGGCCGGCCAGTCGCCGTCGGCAACGTTGGAGATCGGCGCGGCCGGGGTGGCGTCGGCGCTCAGGGTGCCGTTGACTTCCTGCGGGTCGTTAAAACCAGCCCAGGTCAGCATGCCGCCGCTGATCAGCAGGGCGACGACCAGCGCGCCAACGGCGCCAGCGGAAGGCACCGGCAGACGACGCCAGACAAAGGGCAGGATCAGCCAGATGCCAAAGAAGACGAGGATATCGCTACGCGGCGTCAGCGCCCAGAAGTCGAAGCCGACTTCCCAGACGCCCCAGATCATGGTCGCCAGCAGCAGCGCAGCGTACAGCCACAGCGCAGCGCGTTTGCCGCGCAGCAGCATTACGGTCACGCCCAGCATCACCAGACCGGCGATAGGGTAGTACCAGGAGCCGCCAAGCACGACCAGCCATGCTCCGCCGATTAAAAGATAGAGGCCGCAGAACGCTGCAAATAGCGCAGTCAGCGTCACCAGGAGCCTTGATTGTTGAGACTTTGTTTCAGCCATAGAAAGTTACTCATGTGTTTGTTAATTTTTTAACTGCAATTAATTATAGGTTTTAACAAGTGTGATCGGAATCACAAATATGGCTTTATTAATCCCTGCACCGAAGATTTCTTTTTGCTGGTATACTGGGTGGCTTGCCGGTCATCGTCGGGGCGAAAGCAGCGGCTTTGATGATTTATATTTAGAATCAAATGGTTAGTCTTATGAAACATACTGTAGAAGTGATGATCCCGGAATCCGAGATCAAAGCGCGCATCGCGGAACTGGGTCGTCAAATCAACGAACATTACCAGGACAGCGGCAGCGAAATGGTGCTGGTGGGGCTGCTGCGCGGCTCATTTATGTTCATGGCCGACCTGTGCCGTGAAGTGCAGGTGCCGCATGAAGTCGATTTTATGACCGCCTCCAGCTACGGCAGCGGCATGTCCACTACCCGTGATGTGAAAATCCTCAAAGATCTGGATGAAGACATCCGTGGTAAAGACGTACTGATCGTGGAAGACATCATCGACTCCGGCAATACCCTGTCTAAAGTGCGTGAGATCCTCAGCCTGCGCGAGCCGAAATCGCTGGCCATTTGTACGCTGCTGGATAAACCAAGCCGTCGTGAAGTGAATGTCCCGGTTGAGTTCGTCGGTTTCGCCATTCCGGACGAGTTCGTGGTGGGCTACGGTATCGACTACGCCCAGCGCTACCGTCATCTGCCGTATATTGGCAAAGTTACCCTGCTGGACGAGTAAGAGATATCCCCCCAGGACAGCGCGCGCTGCGCTCTTCAGGGGGGCTAAGCCTGAAGGCTATTTGTGGTTGATGTGCTTGATCTTGAGGTTGGAGATGCCGTGGCGATAGCGCTGTTCGAGGGTTTCCCGGCTCACGGCGGTGACATCCAGATCGCGCAGCAGCCCGTCGTGAATGCCATATGCCCAGCCGTGGATGGTGACCTTCTGTCCGCGCTTCCACGCCGATTGCATAATCGTCGAATGTCCCAGGTTGTACACCTGCTCCATCACGTTGAGTTCGCAAAGGGTATCCAGACGGCGCTCCTCCGGCATTTCACCTAGCAGTGAGCTGTGCTTGAACCAGATATCGCGGATATGCAGGAGCCAGTTGTCGATAAGCCCCAGCTCCGGGTTTTCCACCGCCGCCTGCACGCCGCCGCAGCCGTAGTGGCCGCAAATAATAATGTGCTCGACTTCGAGGACATCGACGGCATACTGCACCACCGACAGGCAGTTCAGGTCGGTGTGGATCACCAGGTTAGCGACGTTACGATGGACAAACAGTTCGCCAGGTTCCAGGCCGGTAAGTCGCTCAGCGGGAACGCGGCTGTCAGAGCAGCCAATCCAAAGGAAGCGCGGTTTCTGCGTCTGCGACAGTTTCTCAAAAAAGCCGGGGTCCTCTTCCACCAGCATTTTTGACCATAGTGCATTATTGCTGATGAGTGTATCTATATCATTCATGGACGTTATCGGCCTGTAACCAAGTAAGTGCGTTGCGCTAATATAGGGTAAGCTCACCTTTTTTAAAACCATCTTAACCCGTGATACGTCAGGCTACCGATGCGTTGGCGGCGCCAGCGCCAGTAGAACGCAAACGTGAGTCAGGCGGGTTAATGACGTGTCACGACACGAGAAGAGATATTTAATGACCATTGCTCTGGAATTAAAACAGCTCAAAAAAACCTACCCCGGCGGGGTTCAGGCGCTGCGGGGAATCGACCTGCAGGTCGAGGCGGGGGATTTCTATGCCCTGCTGGGGCCGAACGGGGCCGGAAAATCCACGACTATCGGCATCATCAGTTCGCTGGTGAATAAAACCTCCGGTCAGGTCAATGTCTTTGGCTACGATCTGGAAAAAGACGTCGTCAATGCCAAGCGTCAGCTTGGCCTGGTGCCGCAGGAATTTAACTTCAACCCGTTCGAGACCGTGCAGCAGATTGTCGTTAACCAGGCGGGCTACTACGGCGTCGAACGCAAAGAAGCTGTCACCCGCAGCGAAAAATACCTAAAACAGCTCGATCTGTGGGAAAAACGCAACGAACGCGCGCGGATGCTCTCCGGCGGGATGAAGCGTCGCCTGATGATCGCCCGCGCGCTAATGCATGAGCCGAAGCTGCTGATCCTCGACGAACCGACCGCTGGCGTCGATATTGAACTGCGTCGCTCAATGTGGGGCTTTCTTAAGGATCTGAACGATCGCGGAACCACCATTATCCTGACCACCCACTATCTCGAAGAGGCCGAAATGCTATGCCGCAACATCGGCATCATCCAGCACGGCGCGCTGGTGGAAAACACCTCGATGAAAGCATTGCTGTCGAAGCTGAAGTCAGAGACCTTTATTCTCGACCTCGCGCCAAAAAGCCCGGTACCGAAGCTCGAAGGCTACCAGTATCAACTGGTCGATACCTCGACGCTGGAAGTCGAGGTTCTGCGCGAGCAGGGGATTAACAGCGTCTTTGCCCAACTGAGCGCCCAGGGGGTGCAGGTACTGAGTATGCGTAACAAAGCTAACCGTCTGGAAGAGCTGTTTGTCACGCTGGTGCATGAGCGAAAAGGAGAGTCAGCATGATGCAGCTTTATTGGGTCGCGCTGAAAAGCATCTGGACCAAAGAGATCCACCGTTTTATGCGCATCTGGATCCAGACGCTGGTGCCGCCGGTGATCACCATGACCCTGTACTTCGTGATTTTCGGCAACCTGATCGGGTCGCGCATCGGCGAGATGCACGGCTTTACCTATATGCAGTTTATCGTGCCGGGCCTGATCATGATGGCGGTGATCACCAACGCTTATGCCAATGTCGCCTCGTCGTTCTTCAGCGCCAAGTTTCAGCGCAATATTGAAGAGCTGCTGGTGGCGCCGGTGCCGACGCATGTGATCATCGCTGGCTACGTTGGCGGCGGCGTGGCGCGCGGACTGTGCGTGGGGATCCTGGTGACGGCGGTATCGCTGTTCTTTGTGCCGTTCCAGGTTCACTCCTGGCTGTTTGTCGCCCTGACGCTGATCCTCACCGCGGTGCTGTTCTCGCTGGCGGGTCTGTTGAACGCGGTGTTTGCCAAGACCTTTGACGACATTAGCCTGATCCCGACCTTTGTGCTGACGCCGCTGACCTACCTCGGCGGGGTGTTCTACTCGTTGACCCTGCTGCCGCCGTTCTGGCAGGGGTTGTCGCATCTGAATCCCATCGTCTACATGATCAGCGGTTTCCGCTTCGGCTTCCTGGGTATCAACGATGTGCCGCTGGTGACCACCTTTGCGGTGCTGGTGGTCTTCATCGTCGCCTTCTATCTGCTTTGCTGGTCGTTAATCCAGCGCGGCCGCGGCCTGCGCAGCTGATGCTCATCACGGTTAGCGCTTCCTGATGCCAATACGCGAAGCGCTAACCGCTTATCTTTGACCGCCATCACCGATACGCCATCCTCCCCTTGCTACATTGTTGGCTGGCTAAGGAGGGAAGCATGCTTGGTTGGGTCATTACCTGCCACGATGAGCTGGCGCAGGAGATGCTGGATCGTCTTGAACGAAAATTTGGTCCGCTGGCCCAGTGCCGGGCGGTCAATTACTGGCGCAATCTTAGCAGTAATATGTTGAGCCGGATGATGTGCGATGCGCTGCATGCCACCGACTCCGGGGACGGGGTCATTTTCCTGACCGACAGAACCGGCGCGGCGCCTTATCGGGCCGCGGCGCTGATGAGCCACAAACATACCCACTGCGAAGTGATCTCCGGCGTCAGCTATTCATTACTTGAGCGAATGTATCTGCTGCGGAACACGTTAAGCAGCGAGGCGTTTCGCCAGGCCATCGTCAGCGCGGGCGGGCCAATGGTGAGCAGCTTGTGGCATCAGCAGCAGAAGAATCCCCCGTTCCGCTTGCGCCATGATACCTTCGGAAATTAAGCAGCGTGACAGATGCTGCTTTTGTTACAATAACTGCCGTTGATGGTTTACCGGTTCGATGCGCATGCTTGCCCGATTTTTTACGCTGCTTCTTTTACTGACCTCGCTCAGCGCTTCCGCCAGTCTGCTTAGCCAGCAGGGCAAGCCTGTGCGCTATATGCAAACCACCGAAGACGCGGTTATCTGGGCGCAGGTGGGGAATCATGTGGTCAGCGTCGGCAATGTGCGTGCCGGGCAGATCCTCGCGGTCGTCCCGACGGCGGCTGACTATTATGAATTTCGCTTCGGCTTCGGCACCGGGTTTATTGATAAAGGCCACCTCGAGCCGGTACAGGGTAAGCAGCGAGTGGAGGACCGACTGGGGGATCTCAATAAACCGTTGAGTAACCAGAATTTGCTCACCTGGAAAGATACGCCGCTCTACAACACACCCGCCGTGAGCAGCGTGCCGTTTGGTACGCTGGCCACTAACCTGCGCTATCCGATCCTCAGCAAGCTAAAAGACCGGCTCAATCAGACCTGGTTTCAGATCCGCATTGGCGACCGGCTGGCGTGGGTCAGCAGTCTGGATGCACAGGAAGATAATGGTATTCCCGTACTGACCTATCATCACATTCTGCGCGACGAAGAGAACACCCGTTTCCGCCATACCTCGACCACGACCTCGGTACGCGCCTTCAACAACCAGATGACCTGGCTGCGCGATCAGGGCTATACCACGCTGACCCTGTATCAGCTGGAAGGCTATGTGCGTAATAAAATCAACCTTCCGGCGCGGGCAGTGGTCATCACCTTCGATGACGGCCTGAAATCGGTAAACCGTTACGCCTATCCGGTACTAAAGCAGTACGGTTTTCATGCCACCGCGTTTATTATCTCCTCGCGTATTAAGCGCCATCCGCAGAAATGGGATCCGAAATCGCTGCAGTTCATGAGTATTTCTGAACTCCGGCAGATCCAGGATGTTTTTGATATTCAGTCGCATACCCACTTCCTGCATCGGGTTGACGCCGGCCGCCGGCCGATTTTATTCAGCCGCAATTACCATAATATTCTGTTTGATTTCGCCCGCTCGCGCCGGGCGCTCAGCCAGTTTAATCCGCATGTTCTCTACCTTTCCTATCCCTTCGGCGGCTATAACGCCACGGCGGTGCAGGCGGCGAATGACGCCGGGTTTCATATGGCGGTGACGACGGTGCGTGGGAAGGTGAAGCCGGGGGACAATCCGTTTCTGCTAAAGCGGTTATATATCTTACGCACGGATTCGCTGGAGACGATGTCGCGGCTGATCAGTAACCAGCCGCAGGGGTAATACCGGCGCTGTGCCTGAGCGCAGCGCCGCGGTCATCAGGCGACCTGCACCGGAATGGCTTTCGCCTGGCGCTTCATTTCATTGTCGCCTTCGAAGTAGGCGATGTTGGGCTGCCAGCGGCGCGCCTCTTCGTCCGACATGGTGACGAAGCTGGCGATGATCAGGATATCGCCGACGCTGGCGCAGTGCGCGGCGGCGCCGTTGACGGAGATGATTCTGGAGCCCCGCTCGGCGGCAATGGCGTAGGTGGAGAAACGGTTGCCGTTGGTGACGTTCCAGAGGTGAATGGTTTCATTCTCCAGAATACCGGCCGCATCCAGGAAATCCTGGTCAATGGCGCATGAACCTTCATAGTGCAGGTCAGCCTGCGTGACTTTTACGCGGTGGAGCTTGCCCTGCAGCATATTACGCATCATAACTTCTACCCTTCAACCTTAATGTAGCAGAGCGGACAGGTCGTCCGCCCTGAGAAAAGCCCGGGCAAGTATTGCCCGATTTTTACCCGCTGTCTACTGACCGAGCGTGACGATCTGGTTGTCGATCAGGCGGGCCTGACCCAGCCAGGCGGCCATCAGGATCACCGCGCGCTGGCTGGCATCCGTCAGCTCAAGCAGGGTGTCGGCATCGCGGATCTGAATGTCGTCGGCGCGGAAGCCTTTTTCATTCAGCTCCTGTTCAGCGATAGCGATGATCTCATCGAGCTGGCGATCGCCGGCGGCCAGTTTTTCCGCCACCGCGCTCAGCACTTTGTAGAGGCCGGGAGCGATTTTGCGCTGGTCGGCGGTCAGGTAGCCGTTACGCGAGCTCAGCGCCAGGCCATCTTTCGCGCGGACGATTGGCACGCCGATAATCTCGATATCGTAGCCCATGTCGGCGACCATCTTGCGGATCAGCGCCAGCTGCTGGAAATCTTTCTCGCCGAAGCAGGCGACGTCCGGCTGAACCAGATTGAACAGCTTACTGACGATGGTCGACACGCCGCGGAAGTGGCCCGGGCGGCTGGCGCCTTCCAGCATAGTGGACAGGCCTGGGACGTCGACGTAGGTCTGGCCTTCGGTGCCCTGCGGGTAGACTTCCGCCGGCGTCGGCGCGAAGACAAAGTCGACATGGCGCTTGTTCAGCTTTTCGCAATCATCCTGCAGGGTACGCGGATAGCGCGCCAGGTCGTCGGCGCGGTCAAACTGCATCGGATTGACGAAAATACTGACCACCACCACGTCCGCGCTGGCTTTAGCCTCATCAACCAGCTTCATATGACCATCATGCAGGTTGCCCATCGTCGGAACCAGCGCGATACGCTTACCTTCCTGACGCAGACGGCGGATATGCTGACGCAGCAGCAGCACGGATTCAATAATCAGCACAACAAGACTCCTTAATGGAAACTGTGTTCTTCGCCCGGATAGACCCCGGATTCAACTTCGGCAATATACTGCCGTACCGCGGCGCGGATGTCGCCCGCTTCGGCAAGGAAATTCTTGGCGAATTTAGGGATGTGGCCGCCGGTGATCCCGAATGCGTCATGCATCACCAGGATCTGCCCGTCGGTGACGTTGCCCGCGCCGATGCCGATCACTGGAATGGTCAGGGCGTCGGTAATGCGTTTCGCCAGTTCTACCGGGACGCACTCCAGCACCAGCAGCTGCGCGCCAGCCGCTTCCAGCGCTAATGCGTCGTCAAACAGGGTCTGCGCTGCATCGCCGCGCCCCTGCACTTTATACCCGCCGAATACGTTTACCGACTGCGGCGTGAGGCCGAGGTGGCCGCAAACCGGCACCGCGCGTTCCGCCAGCATCTTCACGGTATCGGCCAGCCAGGCGCCGCCTTCGAGTTTGACCATATTGGCGCCAGCGCGCATCACGATGGCCGCATTTTCGAAGGTCTGTTCGGGGGTGGCGTAGGCCATGAACGGCAGGTCGGCAAGCAGCAGGCTGTTCGGCGCACCGCGGCGGACGGCGCGGGTGTGATAGGCGATATCTTCCACGGTGACCGGCAGGGTGGAGTCGTGACCCTGTACCGTCATTCCCAGGGAATCGCCCACCAGCAGCACATTAATGCCTTCATCGGCGAACAGCTTCGCGAAGCTATGGTCGTAGGCGGTAATGGTGGCAAAGCGCTTCTTTTCCTGTTTGCATTTCTGCAGCAGGGCAATGGTGGTCGGTTTCATAACATTTCCTGATGATGAAAGTCATATTAACCGGCATTCTAACAGCAGCATTCAGAGGGGCAATGATTTTGGGCAACCGATTACGACGATCGCCGCAAATGCTAAAAAAGGAGAGGGGATTACCAGCTCGCGGGTTTTTCCGCGCCCAGATCATCCAGCACGGCGCGCAGCGCAGGGCCGTCAGGAAAATGGAGATCCGGAGCGATCTCGAACAGCGGCCAGAGCATAAAGCCGCGGTTTTTCATATCATAGTGCGGAACGGTCAGGCGCGGGCTATTGATGACCTCATCGCCAAACAGCATGATGTCGAGGTCGAGCGTGCGCGGTCCCCAGCGTTCAGCTTTGCGCACCCGACCCTGCTGCAGCTCGATGCGCTGAGTGTGATCGAGCAGCGCATCGGGCGCCAGGGTGGTTTCCAGCGCGACGGCGGCGTTGAGATAGTCCGGCTGATCCTGCGGGCCCAGCGGCGGCGTGCGGTAGAACGAAGAGACGTTCACCACGCGGCTGTGCGGAATATCGCCCAGCGCGCGGATGGCTGCCTGCACCTGCTCCAGCGGAGAAGCAAGGTTACTGCCAAGCGCGATATAGACCAGGGTCATGCGTTACCCTGACGCGGCGCGCGTTTGCGCGGACGACGGTGGCGACGGCGTGGCGCCGGATCGTCCCCGAGGTCGTTGAGCATGTCTTTTTGTTCCGGCGGCGCGGCGACCTGGAATTCGCCCCACCATTTGGTCAGACGCTGCAGTTCGCTGTTGTTTTCCGCCCCGGCGCGCAGCTCCAGCAGATCGTAGGCGGCACGGAATTTCGGATGCTCCATCAGTTTCCAGGCGCGTTTGCCCTGGCGACGGGACATGCGCAGCTGCAGCTGCCAGATATCACGAATAAGGGTAGTGATGCGTTTAGGGATCGCCAGCGTACGGCAGGCTTCGTCCAGGACATCGTTCATCGCCAGAGCGAAGGCGTCGTAGTACGCCAGGCCGCTCTCCTGGGCGATTTTTTGCGCCGTCTCCAGCAGCGGATACCAGAACATCACCGCGAAGAGGAAGGCCGGATTGACGCGCATGTCGTTATGAATGCGGTTATCGGTGTTCTTCAGCACCTGGCTGATGATCCGCTCCATCGGGCTGTCGCCGCGCTCGGTAAAGTAGCGGGTGATGGTCGGGAACAGCGGCTGGAACAGGTTGTATTCGCGCAGCAGCATGTAGGTCTGGTAGCCATACCCGGCCTGCAGCAGCTTAAGCACCTCTTCGAACAGGCGTGCCGGCGGCACGTCGTGGAGCAGGGTGGCCAGGCGCGGCAGTGGTTCAGCCGTTTCCGGGCTGATACGCATATCCAGCTTGGCGGCAAAGCGCACCGCGCGCAGCATGCGTACCGGATCTTCGCGATAGCGGGTTTCCGGATTGCCGATCAGGCGGATCACGCCGTCCTGCAGATCCTTCATGCCGCCGACGTAGTCGCGAACGGTAAAGTCAGCCACGCTGTAATAAAGGCTATTGATGGTGAAGTCGCGACGCTGGGCATCCTCTTCGATCGAGCCGAAGATGTTATCCCGCAGCAGCATGCCATTCTGGCCCTGCTGGGAGGTCACGCGATCGGTGGTGTGCCCTTCGTGGTGGCCGCGGAAGGTGGCCACTTCAATGATTTCCGGCCCGAACATGACGTGCGCCAGGCGGAAACGTCGCCCGACCAGACGGCAGTTGCGGAACAGCTTGCGCACCTGATCCGGTGTGGCGTTGGTGGTGACGTCAAAATCTTTCGGCTTTTTGCCAAGCAGCAGGTCGCGGACACCGCCGCCGACCAGCCAGGATTCGTAGCCTGCCTTGTTGAGGCGGTACATGACCTTGAGGGCGTTTTCACTGATATCTTTGCGGGAAATAGCATGCTGCTCACGCGGGATCACCGTCATAGGCATGGGTTCGACGGCGGCTTCTGCCTCGCGCTCCTCACGGCTTAGCACCTTACGGCAAAAATTAGCGACTCGGGTAAAAATGGTGCACCTCGTAGTGTCAGACGGACTTCAGATCAACTGTACAGTATAAAAATAGCGGCTAATCATAGCTCAGCGGGAGCCATTTGAGAATGCTCGATTTTTGCGGGCTGCCAGTTGGCGACGGCCTGACTGAGTAAATCGTCCATGCTCAGGGCTTGCCAGTCCTGGGCGATGTCCTGATTAAGAAACCGGAGCGCCCGGACAATTTCGGGGCGCGGATCGCCTTCCGGCAGCGCCGGTGCGTGGTTTTGTTTAGAGAGTTTATTCCCGTCAGCATTGAGGGCCAGCGGCAGATGGAGGTAGTCCGGCGCCTGCCAGCCAAAATGCTGATACAGTGAAATCTGCCGGACCGTCGGCTCAATCAGGTCAGCGCCGCGGACGATCTCGGTGATCCCCTGAAAGTGGTCATCAACCACCACCGCCAGATTGTAGGCAAACAGGCCGTCGCGACGGTGGATAATAAAATCCTCGCGCGCCAGCGGCTCGTTGGCGACCAGCGTGCCGCGCAGGCGATCGGTGAACTGCAGCACCGGACGGGTCTGGCGCAGGCGCAGCGCGGCGTTTTCCGCCCCCAGCCCGAGGTCGCGGCAGTGACCATCGTAGATCCCGCCTACGGCATGGATCCGCGCGCGGGTGCAGGTGCAGTAATAGCTCAGCCCTTGTTCACCCAGCCAGGCCAGCGCCTCGCGGTAAGCTTCATGTCGTTGCGACTGCCAGAGCACCTCGCCGTCCCAGTGCAGACCGTAGTGGTCAAGCTGGCGCAGAATGGTGTCGGCGGCCCCGGGGACTTCGCGCGGCGGGTCGATATCTTCAATACGAACGCGCCAGATACCCTGGTTCGCGCGGGCTTGCAGGTAGCTGCCGAGCGCGGCAATCAAAGAGCCGAAGTGGAGTTCACCGGAGGGGGAGGGAGCAAAGCGCCCAATATAGCGTGAGTCAGTCATGTTACGGACAACAGAACCAGGCGGGAGAGACTCCCGCCAGAGAGTGAGGCAGCAGGGGATTAGCCCGCCATCTGTTTTTCGCGAATTTCCGCCAGGGTTTTGCAGTCAATGCACAGATCCGCAGTCGGACGCGCTTCCAGACGGCGAATGCCGATCTCCACGCCGCAGGATTCGCAGTAGCCGAAGTCTTCATCTTCAACTTTTTTCAGCGTTTTCTCGATCTTTTTGATCAGTTTACGTTCGCGGTCGCGGTTACGCAGTTCCAGGCTGAACTCTTCTTCCTGGGCGGCACGGTCTACCGGATCCGGGAAGTTGGCAGCTTCATCCTGCATGTGCGTTACGGTGCGATCCACTTCATCCCTGAGTTGATTACGCCATGCTTCAAGAATACGCTTGAAGTGCGCCAGCTGGGCTTCGTTCATATACTCTTCGCCCGGTTTCTCTTGGTACGGCTCCACCCCAGCGATGGCGAGAATACTCAGGGACGATGTTTTACGGTTTTGCCCTTCTTGCATGTTGCTTCTCCTTAACACGCACTATCGATCCCCATGTGGGGGAAAATCAGGCCGCTATAAATAGCAGATGCTTTTCCGGATAGCAATTATCTAAACGTTACACTTGACAACCCTGTGAAGAAAAGCGTATTCGCGCTTGCGACCCGAACACTATTTAGCCACTTATTTCCCGGGGTTTAACACCACGGCAATCGGCTTATTCAGAGTCATCTTCGTCGTAGAAAGTTCCGCCTTCCAGGCGAGAATTTCCACCCCCTTGTCGCGGGCTTCTGTTAACAGCTGTGCGTATCTGGCATCAATATGATGCGCGGGAGAGAAACGGTCAATTGCCGAATGCAAAACGGCAAATAAAATCACCGCACGGTCGCCATTTGCCGCGACGGCCATCAGCTCCCGCAGGTGCTTCTGACCGCGCGTGGTTACCGCATCGGGAAAATAACCGTATTCTTTCTCCGCCAACGTAACCGATTTCACTTCAATATAGCAGTTTTGTCGGTCATCTGCCTGTAACATAATATCGATACGGCTATTCTCTTCGCCATATTTCACTTCGCTTTTCAGCTGGTTATAGCCGGAAAGCTCAGGGATTATTCCGGCGGAAATCGCCTCTTTTGCCAGCGAATTCGCGCGCAGCGTATTGACGCAAATAACCGCGCCCTGTTGCGTTTCAGTTAATTCCCAGGTGTGGGCATATTTGCGCTTCGCATTGTCAGAAGTGGAATACCAGACGGTGTCGCCCGGGGCGGCGCAACCGGTCATTGCGCCGGTATTGGGGCAGTGAAGCGTCAGCTCACGGCCATCGGGGGTAACCACGTCAGCAAGAAATCGTTTGTAACGTTTAAGCAAAATAGCGGGCTGTAACGGCGGATCAAACTGCATCAACTTTCCTTATGAAACGGATAACGTTCCAGCGCCGTGTAGCGCGTGCGCCCCCGGCCGAAGCTGGACTCATAAAGCACGAACTCGTTCACCGGAAACGACCAGTGAAAGCCGGGAGCCGGGATCGGCACCGCCTGGCGGGCATCGCGCCACAGGGTAATATGCGGATGAAACGGCTGCGGGCTCTGATAGCAGCCGCTGCGCGCCGCCTGAGCGCGCAGCATACTGGCGAGCTGCAGCAGGCCGCGCGGCGGCTGACGGGTCCCGAGCCAGACCACCCGCGAGCGCAGCCACTGTCCGGCATCGTCCAGTGTCAGGGTAAAGCCCGGCTGGCGCAGCCGGCCAGCGAGGGCGGCCAGCGCCCGCTGTTTTTCCGCGCTCACCTCGCCGAGAAACGCCAGCGTCAGATGGAGGTTATCCGCCGCGACGGGCCTGCCGGCATCCTCGGGGAAGTGGCTTGCCCGCCACTGGACGATCTGTTTCTGGACGGCAGACGGCAGTTCAAGCGCAAAAAACAGCCTTTTCGGCTCAGACATGATAGAGACTCGGTAATGAATTAGGGGGATGCTACAATGCGAGCCCCTGAATGTTAACCCCCGGAGCCTTTTGTGTCCTCATTGCCGGTTGCCGCCGTCCTCCCAGAACTGTTATCCGCCCTGCAGCACGCGCCGCAGGTTTTGCTCAACGCGCCGACCGGCGCCGGGAAATCGACCTGGCTGCCGCTGCAGATCCTCGCCGAGGGCAACATCGCGGGACGCATTATCCTGCTGGAGCC
Organism: Klebsiella sp. P1CD1; assembly: GCF_003790505.1. Taxonomy (NCBI): domain Bacteria; kingdom Pseudomonadati; phylum Pseudomonadota; class Gammaproteobacteria; order Enterobacterales; family Enterobacteriaceae; genus Klebsiella; species Klebsiella sp. P1CD1. The sequence continues at coordinate 4,719,326 of NZ_CP033631.1, read as the reverse complement.
GAGGCGCCTGGCGGCGCGTAATGTCGCGCAGCGGCTGGCTGAACTGCTTGGCGAAAAGCCGGGGGAGACCGTGGGTTACCGCATGCGCGCCGAAACCTGCGTCGGGCCGCAGACCCGCCTGGAGGTGGTCACGGAGGGGATCCTGACGCGCATGATCCAGCGCGATCCGGAGCTGGCGGGCGTGGGGCTGGTGATCCTCGATGAGTTTCACGAGCGTAGCCTGCAGGCGGATCTGGCGCTGGCCTTGCTGCTCGACGTCCAGCAGGGATTGCGTGACGATCTCAAGCTGCTGATCATGTCGGCGACCCTCGATAACGATCGCCTGCAGCGTCTGCTGCCTGAGGCGCCAGTGGTGGTCTCGGAGGGGCGCGCTTATCCGGTGGAGCGCCGTTTCAACCCGCTTCCCACGCACCAGCGCTTTGATGAGGCGGTGGCGGTGGCGGCAGCGGAGCTGTTGCGACATGAACAGGGATCGATGCTGCTGTTTCTGCCTGGCGTCGGTGAGATCCAGCGCGTTCAGGAACAGCTGACGGAGCGCGTGGCGGAGGATGTCATCCTCTGCCCGCTGTACGGCGCGCTGCCCCTAAGCGAGCAGCGCAAAGCGATCCTCCCGGCGCCGGCCGGGAAGCGCAAAGTGGTGCTGGCCACCAATATTGCCGAGACCAGTCTGACCATCGAGGGGATCCGCCTGGTGGTCGACAGTGCCCAGGAGCGGGTCGCCCGCTTTGACCCGCGCACCGGCCTGACCCGGCTGGTGACGCAGCGCGTCAGCCAGGCATCGATGACGCAGCGTGCCGGACGCGCCGGCCGTCTCTCTCCGGGGATCTGCCTGCATTTGCTCGGCAAAGAACAGGCTGAACGAGCGGCGGCACAGAGCGAACCGGAGATCCTGCACAGCGATCTGTCGGCGCTGCTGATGGAGCTGCTGCAATGGGGCTGCCACGATCCGTCCGCGCTGGCCTGGCTGGATCAGCCGCCAGCGGTCAACCTGGCCGCCGCGCGCCGCCTGCTGGCGGCGCTCTCGGCGCTGGACGGCGAGCGGCTGTCGGCGTTTGGCCGCAAAATGGCGACCCTTGGCAACGAGCCGCGACTGGCGGCGATGCTGGCCGCTGCGCAGACCGATGACGAGGTGGCAACGGCGGCCAGGCTGGCGGCGATCCTTGAGGAGCCTCCGCGCGGCGGGCTGGTGGATTTGGGCGCCGTCTTTTCCCGTCAGCAGGCCAACTGGCAGCAGCGGGCGCAGCAGCTGATGAAGCGTCTGGCCCGCCGCCGCGGCCAGCCCGATGCCGGAGGAATGGCGGGGCTGCTGGCGTCGGCCTTCGCCGATCGCATCGCCCGCCGCCGCGGTCAGGAGGGGCGCTACCAGCTGGCGAACGGCATGGGCGCGATGCTGGACGCCGACGACGCGCTGGGCCGCCATGAGTGGCTGATCGCTCCGCTGCTGCTGCAGGGCAGCGCCTCGCCGGATGCCCGCATGCTGTTGGCTCTGCCAGTGGATATCGGCGAGCTGATCGCCGCCCGTCCCGAGCTGGCGCAGCGTTCCGACACGGTGGAGTGGGATGAAGCGCAGGGGACGCTGAAAGCCTGGCGGCGGACGGTGATAGGCCAGTTGGTGATCAAGACCCAGCCGCTGGCGAAGCCCTCTGAGGCGGAGCTGCATCAGGCGATGCTCAACGGTATTCGTGAGAAAGGCCTCGGTGTGCTCAACTGGACGCCAGAGGCTGAGCAGCTGCGACTGCGGCTGCAGTGTGCGGCGCAGTGGTTGCCGGAAGAGGCGTGGCCCGCGGTGGATGACGCTTCGCTGTTGGCCTCGCTGGAGGCATGGCTGCTGCCGCAGATGAACGGCGTTCACTCGCTGCGGGCGCTGAAGGCACTGGATCTGCGTCAGGCGCTACAGGACTGGCTGCCGTGGCCGCTGCGCCAGAAGCTGGATCGCGAGCTGCCGACGCACTATACCGTGCCGACCGGCAGCCGTCTGGCGATCCGTTACCATGCGGAGAACCCGCCAGCGCTGGCGGTACGTATGCAGGAGATGTTCGGCGAGGCCACGACGCCGGTTATCGCCGAGGGGCGGGTGCCGCTGGTGCTGGAGCTGCTGTCGCCCGCCCAGCGTCCGCTGCAGATCACCCGCGATCTGAGCGCCTTCTGGCAGGGAAGCTACCGCGAGGTGCAAAAAGAGATGAAGGGACGCTACCCGAAACACGTCTGGCCGGACGATCCGGCCAACACCGCCCCGACCCGGCGCAGCAAAAAATATTCGTAGCCGTCTGGCCGGGCGGTATCCTGCCCGGCCAGGCGGGCAGTAACCGCTAGACCATCTGCTGCCAGAGAAAAATGCCCCCTCCGGCCAGCGCCAGCCAGGGGCCGAAGGCCAGCGGCTGCTGCAGCGACTGCCGGGTCCACAGGCGCTGCAGCAGGGTCCACACCAGCCCGCAGGCCGAGGCGAGCAACAGCACCTGCGGCAGAACCTGCCAGCCGCACCAGGCGCCCAGCGCCGCCAGCAGCTTAAAATCGCCATAGCCCAGCGCCTCTTTCCCGGTCAGCAGGCGGAACAGCCAGTAGACCGACCACAGCGCCAGATAACCGGCCATCGCCCCGGCGACCGCGTCCGGCAGGGCAATGTACACCTCGTTAAGATTGAACAGCAGCCCGGCCCACAGCAGGGGCAGCGTCAGACGGTCGGGCAACAGCTGGGTCCGGGCGTCAATCCGCGCCAGCATCAGCAGGAACGAGAGCAGCAGCAGGCCGCCCGCCAGCGGCAGGCCCGGCGCGAGCAGCGCCCCGGCGAGGATAAACAGCAGGCCGGTGGCCAGCTCGGTCAGCGGATAGCTCCACGCGATGGGCGCCTGACAGCAGCGGGCGCGACGGCCCAGCCAGAGGAAACTGAGCAGCGGGATATTGTCCCGCCAGGCGATCGGCTGGCGGCACTGCGGGCAGGAGGAGCCCGGGGTGCTGAGGGTTATCCGCTCGTCGTCCGCGGTCTGGGTCAACATGCGCGGCAGACGATAGATCACCACGTTGTAAAAGCTGCCCAGCGCCAGGCCGAACAGCAGCAGGAAGCCATACCAGACAAGGGGAAAGTGCAGCGATAATGCCGTTAATGTCGTCATTTTTGCTCCTGGGGTAACCATTTTCCCTGAATCTGCCACGGTGTGCGACCCGGCTCGTTTTTAGAGGCGGGGCGCGTCACCAGCAGCGCCAACAGCGGCGGCATTCCCTGCCGGGGCTGTAGCGTACCGCGAAACAGATAGCGGCCATCGGGCGACAGGGTCCCCTGGCCGCTGAGGCTCAGCTGATGAGAATCCTGGCGGAGGGTCAGCGCCACGGCGCCGTCCGCCGTACAGCGGAAGGTGCCATTAACCTGGGCCAGCTCCAGGCTGCCGACCGGGGAGTGCAGTCGGGCCTGACGCCACTGCGCGCCTCCGGCGGTGATTTGTCGGCAGCGCCCCTCGCTGAAGTGCGCTTCGGCCAGGCTGAAAGTGACCTCTCCCTCGGCGCTGACGGGCATGGTCGACATCAGCCAGCGGCTGAGCAGGCTGGCGGGGGCGGTGAGCCGCCCCTCCTGCAGGCGCAGATCGCGCAGGCCCCACAGCCGGGCCTGACCCTCCACGCCGCGAGGATCGCTGAGAGAGATCTGCCAGCCCGCGAGGGTCAGCGACCACGCCAGTCGTTCAAGCCGTTCGCCATGCCAGTAGACCGGCTGCGCCGCGCCGCGCCAGACGCTGCCGCTGAGGCTGCCCACCTGTACGCCGGGCGGCAGCATCGGGACCAGCAGGCGCGCCGGGGCGGTAGCGGTGAGCCACAACAGATAGAGGACCAGCAGCAGTCCGCCCGCGATCCCTTTAGCTTTCATCGTCGCGCTCCAGCAGCAGATGGTTGACCATAACCCAGCCGGGCCGCGACGGCTGCCCGGTCACGGACAGGGAGACCGCGTTGACGCCACGCATCGCCGGGGCGTCGAGCCACGCCATCAGCGCCTGGAAGGTGCAGGGCTGTAGGGTGACCTGCAGACGTTTTCCCTGCGGCTGCAGGCGGGCGACGGCCAGCCCGTGGCTCGCCGCCTCGCGCATCACCAGGGCGGTGAGCGCCTCTTTTGCCGTCGGCGTGGGCTGCTGGCTGAGCTGCTGCAGGCGCGGGCTCTGCTGCGTCATCCAGCGCAGGCTGGCCTGCTCTTTCATCAGGGTTTGTCGCCACTGCGCCTCCCGGGCTCGCCAGGGCTGCCACAATCCGTACCAGAGGGCGCATACCACCAGCAGCCCCGCGAGTCCGAGCAGCAGGCGTTGCTCGGACGGCGTGCGCTGCCGCCACCAGATAAGCAGATTAGCCATTGTTTTCCTCCAGCGTCAGTTGTCCCTCAATGCCATCCGGTTTCGTGGTCATGTCGCCTGGCCGGACGCGAAACCGCGGCTGCGCCCGCTGGGTGAACTGCTCCAGCGCCCGGGAAGAGACCGCGGCGATATCCAGCTGCAGACGGTTGCCCGCGGCATCCCAGCTCAGCGTCCGCAGGCGGATCCCCGGCGTGTCGCTGAGGATGTTTTGCAGCGCGCTGAGGCGATCGACGAGGGGGGCATGCTGCGCCTGACGGGCGAGGGTTTGCAGGTGTTGCTGCATCTGCAGTCGCGGATTAATCACCTTTTTCTCCGTCGGAAACCAGCGGTGATAGAAAGCCCGGCTGGCCTGCTGCGCCGCCTCGGCCTGACGCGCCAGATCGAGATGGTCCAGCACGCTGTTTGTCCCCACCAGTAACGCCAGAGCCAGTGCGGCATATTGCGCCGAACGCCAGGTCGCCTGTACAGTCCGCCGCCGACGGACGGCAAACTCCCCCTGCAGCAGACTGAGCTTCTGCGCTGCCGGATAGCGTGCGGCAAGGGTCAGCAATGTCTGCGCAGGTTGCGCCCGCCAGACGCCCGGCGCCGCGGGCGGCGGTGAATAGCTGTCGATGACTGGTTCTTCCGCCTCGCTCTGCAGCAGCTCCGTCAGCCAGACGTTTTCCGCCGCCATGCCGCCCCACGGCTGGTGGCGGATCAGCCACTGCTCGTCCACCTGCACCGCGCTCCACGCTGGCGGATGCCAGGGCAGGGCCAGCACGTCGGGCGTCAACGCCAGGGGCCGAAGGGAGAGCGACTCGCAGCGGGCCAGCCAGTCGCGCATTTTCTGCCGCTGTACGGCGACGATCTCGCACTGCGCCTGCTGGCGGTGTAGCAGGGCAAAATGGGTGGCTTCGACATCGTCGGCCAGCTGCTCTTCCAGCAGGAATGGGGCGACCTGCAGCGGCGGTTTACGCAAGCCCGCCGGCAGGGTGAGCGAGTGAAACGCGCAGTCGCTGGCCGGGATCAGCACCCAGGCGGGGTAGTGCGCCGCCAGCGCCGGGAAAGGGCTGGCGTCGTCGGCCGGCCACCGGCCGCTGGCCTCGTGGTGTGGCTCGCCGGGGGCGAAGAGTTGCCAGTGCAGCGGCGCCAGCCCGGGGGCGAAGCGCACGATCAGCATGGCCTGGGGAGAAGCGTTAAACTTATTCATCGACCACCATAGAAAGTCCATATCGCCGCTGGACGACGGTAAACGTGCGCCCCTCCTGTTGCAGGACGCTGTGCAGCTGAAAGCGAAGATTGCCGGTCACCACGCTAAAGGCGGCGATAAAGCGCGTGCTGTGCACCGTCAGCCAGGGGCGGGCAAGCGTGGTATCGGTTTTCTGCAGCGTCGGCTGCGCGAGAAACGCAGCGACGCTGCTCCATCCGGTTCGCGGGCGGTTGTGCAGCAGTTGTTGCGCCTCCTGCAGCGTCAGCTCGCCGGGAAAGAGGGCCACCAGCAGAGCGGCCTGGGAGGGCCGCAGGGTGTTGACATTGACCTGCAGCGCGTCATCCGGCTGGACGCAGACGAAGGGGAGCAAGCGCTGATAGAGGGCGGCGTCCATACCCGCCAGCAGGCGCAGCTCGCTGACATCCTGCATCGGCTGGTTGGCGGCGAGATAGCCCGGGGTTTGCGCCATGTAGACCTCATCCTCTGCTCCGTTCAGCCGCGGCTGGCCGTCGCTGTCCGTCCAGTCGCCAAGGGCGGCGGCGATCTGGCTGGCGCGCAGCGGCGATTCGCCGAGCAGCGCCAACAGCCGGACGAAGACGTCGGTCGGGTAGGGCGTTCCGCCGCTGGTTTCATCCGCGCGATGGTTGATGGCATTGAGGTTAAAGCAGGCGCGCCCGTCGCGGATCGTGGCGCGGATTTCACCATCGTCGAGGGTAAAGCGGCGCCCCTCCTGCGCCCAGCTTTGCGCCAGGTTCGTTTGACTGGGCGAGTCCAGCGCGTCGCGTTGCAGCAGCGCGGCGGCCATGTTTTCCGCCGCCAGGGCGTACCATCTGGCCTGCAGATTATCGAGGGTCACGGCGGTATGCTGATACATGACCGCGGTGCGTTCGGTCATGGCGCTGGCGAGGATCATCATCAGGGCGAGGATGAACAGCACCATCAGGAGCGCGACGCCGCGTTGCCGATTTTTCACTGGCTGCCTCCCGGGGTGAGTAAAAACAGGCGGGTGATCTCCCCGCTGTTCGCCAGCGTCAGGGTGATCTCCAGCCCTTGCGGCAGCGTCTGCGAGCGATCCCAGGTCTCCTGCCAGCGTCCGTCGGCGTAGAAGCGCAGACGAAACGCCGTCACCTCGCGCAATACCACCCGAACCGTCGGCTGGCTGCCGGTCAGCGGATCCTGCTGATCGAAGCTCAGTCGCTCAAGCTGTTGCTGGCGCAGACGGTAGCTGACGTTCTGGATCTCCGAACGCGGGAGGATCCCCAGTGGGTTCGGCCAGCCGCTGCGGCTGAAGGCCAGCCCCCAGTCGTCGCTCTGCAACTGGAAACGTCCGGCGAAGAAAAGCGTGTCGCTGTTTCTGGCGCGACGGGGAATGATGTGCGTGACATCGTCGGCGATCTGGCGAAAGGCGCGCTGGAGGGCGGCGATCTGCTGGCTCTTCTCGCGGGTCAGGCCATCGGCGCGGATGACGTTCTGCAGCACCATCACGGCGGCGGCGCTAAGGACGGCGAGGATAGCCAGCGCCAGCAGCGTTTCAATCAGGGTGAAACCGCGCATTTTCGTTATCATGGCGGCGTCACCCAGGTGCGCAGGGTCGCCAGCGGCGCGGGATCGCTTTTTTGCCGCCGGACCTCCACGTCCAGCGCCCGCAGCTGCGGCAGCGCGGTTTCCACTCCCTGCCAGCGGACAAACCAGCGCGTTCCGGCGGCTTCCACGGTGGTTTCGGACCAGCTGAGGGCGGGCCAGCGTTTCTCCAGCCGCAGCTGCACCAGCTGATTATCCGCCAGCCAGCTGGCGAGGATTTTCTCTTCCATACGCCCAAGCTGGCGCGTCTGCTGCAGGGTGGACTGCATCACCGCCAGACCGGCGAGGGCGAAAATCACCAGCGCGACCATCACTTCGATAAGCGTCATCCCGGCCTGGCGTTTCATGGCTGCTCCCGCGCCGCCAGCGGCTGGCTGTCACCCTGGGCGTCGATGGTGATGCCCGTCGCGGCGTCAATCCGCAGCTGAAACGGTGTGACTTCGCCGCCTGGGAAGATCAGCACGTCGGGCTGCTCGCCTGGCGTCCACGCCTGGCCGTCGGGAAAGCGCAGCGTCAGCCTGGTCCGGGGGAGGGTTTCCGCCGTGGTGACGCGTCCGGCCTGCAGCGGCAGCCACTGCGCGTTGCCCCAGCGGTCATCAGCCGCCGCCGGAGCGTCTTCGTCGGCAGGCTGCAGGCGCATAAACTGCCAGCGGTCAGGGTGGATGACGATCCCGAAGAGCTGACCGGTTTGCTGCCCGCGCTCGCGGACAAAATCCAGCTGCGCCTGAAAGCGCGCCAGGATCTGCGTAGCCTCCTGGGTGCGGGCGGAGGGAAACGCCAGCAGCACCATGCTGGCGCTGACGCCAATCAGCAGCAGGACCAGCATCATCTCAAGGAGCGTGAAACCGCGCTGAGACACTATTTCTTCCCGAGGGTCCAGTTGCCGATGTCGTCATTGGTGTCGGGCATCCCGTCCGGGCCGACGCTGAAGACGTCGATGGCGCCATGCTGACCCGGGCTTAACAGCTGATACTCATTTCCCCACGGGTCCTGCGGCAGGCGGCGGATATAGCCGCCTTCCGGGTAGTTGCGGGCGTGCGGCTCGGCGGCCGGGGCGGTCACCAGCGCCTGCAGTCCCTGCTCGGTGTTGGGGTAGCGGCTGTTGTCCAGTTTATACATATCCAGCGCCCCCTCGAGCGCCACCAGATCGCTGACGACTTTCTGGCGGTCCGCTTTCTCCTTGTTGCCCATCAGGTTGGGCACCACCAGGCTGGCGAGAATGCCGAGAATGACGATCACCACCATAATTTCCAGTAACGTGAAACCGCGTTGCCGTTGCATAGTTTTCTCCATTAATACAGTTACATACTCATAAGGGTGTTCAGTTGCAGGATCGGCTGCAGGATGGCCAGCACGATAAACAGCACCATGCCGGCCATGGTGACCACCAGCAGGGGTTCAAACAGACTGAGGGCCATCTGGATCTGCGCGCTCAGCTCCCGGTCCTGGTTCTCCGCCGCGCGCTCCAGCATCGCGGTCAACTCGCCGCTCTGCTCGCCGCTGGCGATCATGTAGCGCATCATCGGCGGGAACAGGGCGGTGGATTCCAGCGCCCGATGCAGACTGACGCCTTCGCGTACCGATTCGCTGGCCGCCGCCAGCTGGCTGCGCGCCCAGGCGTTGCTGAGGACGCCGGCGCTGATGCGCATCGACAGCAGCAGCGGCACCGCGCTGGCATTGAGAATGCTTAAGGTGCGGGCGTAGCGTGCGCTGTTCACGCTGCGGGCCACGCGGCCGATGACCGGCAGGCGCAGCAGCATCCGGTCCCAGGCGAGCCGCCGGGCGGGCTGGCGCAGCAGATAACGCAGCGTCAGCAGCGCCAGTAGCGACAGCAGCACCAGCCAGGGCCCCGCGCTGCGCACGATATCGCTCAGGCTCATCAGCAGCCGGGTGGAGAACGGCAGGGCCTGTTTCAGATGAACAAACTGCTCAACGACTTTTGGGACCACAGTGGAGAGCAGAATAGCGATCACGCTGATGGCGACCAGCGTCAGCACGATGGGATAGATCATCGCCTGCAGCAGGCGGGCGCGAAGCTGCTGGCGCTGCTCGGTATAGTCCGCCAGCCGGTTCAGCACGCCGTCGAGATGGCCGGAGGTTTCGCCGGCCGCCACCATGGCGCAGAACAGCCCGTCGAAGCAGGCGGGATAGCCGCGCATCGCCTCCGCCAGCGAATGGCCTTCGAGTACTTTGCTGCGCACCCCGGCCATTAACGTTCTTAGCGGCGCCTTTTCGCACTGCTGGGCGACGGCATCGAGCGCTTTTTCCAGCGGGATCCCGGCGGCAACCAGGGTGGCCAGCTGGCGGGTGAGCAGGGCTAAATCACCGGCGCTGGTGCGCCGGGTGAGGGATCCGCCGCGCCACAGCCGGCGCGCCGGGTCGGCGGCGGTCACTTCCAGCGCCAGCCAGCCGTTGTCCCGCAGCAGCTGGCGGGCGTGGCGGGCGGAGTCGGCCTGCTGAACGCCGCGGCGGGTTTTGCCCTGCGGGTCCAGTGCCTGATAGCGAAACAGGGCCATCTCAGACGCTTTCCGTCGTTTGCTGTTCGGTGACTCGCATCACCTCTTCCCAGCTGGTGATCCCCGCCAGCGCTTTGTCGCGTCCGGCATGGCGCAGGGTTTGCCAGGCTGGCCCCAGCTGCTGGATCAGGGTGATCTCATTCTCGCCGCGGTGGATGGCGGCGCGGATGCGGTCGTCAACCAGCAGCAGTTCATGAATACCGGTGCGTCCGCGATAGCCGATGAAATTACACTCCGGACAGCCTTTGGGCTGCCACAGCCGCGCGCCGACCGGGACCGCCATCTGCCGGGCGGTGTCGGCATCCGCCTGCGTGGGCTGACGACAGTGCGGGCACAGTTGGCGCACCAGCCGCTGCGACATCACCGCCAGCAGCGACGTGGAGAGTAAAAAAGGCTCCACGCCCATATCCTGCAGACGGGAAATGGCGCCCAGCGCGCTGTTGGTGTGCAGGGTCGACAGCACCAGGTGTCCGGTCAGCGAGGCCTGGACGGCGATCTGGGCGGTTTCGCCATCGCGGATTTCCCCCACCAGTACCACATCCGGATCCTGGCGCAGTATGGCGCGCAGGCCGCGGGCGAAAGTCATATCGACTTTGGCGTTGACCTGAGTCTGGCCGATGCCCTCCAGCTCATACTCCACCGGATCTTCAATGGTCATGATATTGCGTTCGTGGGCGTCGAGGCGGCTGAGGGCGGCATACAGGGTAGTGCTTTTCCCCGACCCGGTCGGCCCGGTGACCAGAATAATGCCGTGTGGCCGGGCGATCAGCGCGTCGACCCGATCGAGCAGAGCGGGGGGCATGCCCAGCGTCAGCAGATCCAGGTTGACGCTGTTTTTGTCCAGCAGGCGCAGGACGACGCGTTCGCCGTGGCTGGAGGGCAGGGTGGAGACGCGCACGTCGATCGCCCGCCCGCCGATGCGCAGCGCCATCCGCCCATCCTGAGGGATCCGTTTTTCAGCAATATCCAGGCTGGCCATCACCTTGATACGCGAAATTAACAGCGCGGCCAGCCGCCGCTGCGGGCGCAGAATTTCGCGCAGCACGCCGTCGACGCGAAAGCGGATCTGCAGATGGCGCTCATAGGTTTCGATATGAATATCCGAGGCTTTCTCTTTGATGGCCTCGGTGAGCATGGCGTTGATCAGGCGGATGATCGGCGCGTCGTCCTCGCTGTCGAGCAGATCGTCGCTGTCCGGTAGCTCTTCGGCGAGGGTATAGAGGTCGAGCTCATTGCCGATATCGGCCATCATGCGGTGCGCTTCCGCCGAGTCGCGCTGATAGCTGAGCACCAGAACTTTCTCGAACGCGTCCGGCGCCAGACGGCTGACGCTCATCGGTCCGTCCGCCAGGCGACGCGCTTCCAGCAGCGCCCGGGCGGCGGTATCGGAGCGGCACAGCGCTTCGCAGCGTTCGCCGTCGCTGAGCAGCACAAGATGATGCGCGCGGGCCCAGGCAAAGGGCAGCAGCGGACGGCGTTCGGCGGCTGGCGTCATGGGCGGCCTCCGAGGTTAAAGGCGTCAATGGCGGCGCTGACCTGGCGGAAGGCCTGGGTCTCCTGCTTTGGATAGATGTGCAGCAGGTCATTACTGAGTGTCGCTTCGCTGCTGTCTTTGCCCCGCTGTTTGGTTTGCGCATTGTCGAATGCGGTGTACTGGCCGGAAGAGGCCTGACGGTACTCATCACGATCGCGAATGATGGTCGGACGGATAAACAGCATCAGGTTGCGTTTCGACACTTTCTTGCTCTCGGAGCGGAACAGGGCGCCGATCACCGGGATGTCGCCGAGCAGCGGCACTTTGTCGGCGGTATCGGTGACGCTTTTATCCAGCAGCCCGCCAACCACCACCGTTTCACCGCTGCCGACCAGCACGGCGTTATTCACCGTCCGGGTATTGAAGGTCGCGCCGAGATCGCTACTGGTGCTGGAGGCCGAGTCGGCGACGCTCGATACCTCCTGCTCAATCTCCAGCAGCACGGCATCGCCTTCGTTAATCTGCGGTTTCACCTTCAGCTTAATGCCGACGGTTTTGCGCTCGACGGTATTAAAGATGTTGTCGCCGGAGGTGGTTTGCGAGCCGGTTAATACCGGAACTTCCTGGCCGACGTTAAAGGTGGCTTGCATGTTGTCGAGGGTGACGATGCTGGGGGTGGCCAGAATATCGTTCTTGGTACTGCTGGAGAGGGCGGTGAGCAGCATCGCCCAGTTCCCCTGATAGAAGCCGGCGGCGATACCGTTAAACGAGCCCAGAGCGCTGGCCAGCGAGCTGCTGACGGTACCGTCTTTGTTGTATTGGTTGGCGCCAGCGATAACCGTGGAGATCGGCAGCCCGCTGTTGGTGAACTGGGTCATGCCGGCATTTTTATTGGCCCACTGGATACCGAGGTTGAGGCCGTCGGCATCCTGCACTTCGGCGATAATCGCCTCCACCAGCACCTGCGGGCGGCGGATATCGAGCTGGGCGATCACTCGCTCAAGATCGTTCATCACGTCCGGCGCCGCGGTGACGATCAGGGCGTTGGTCTGGCCGTGGGCTTTGATAATGATATTTTTGTCGATCGCGGCCACCGGTTTGGCGCTTTGCTTATCGTTCTGCAGTGAGCTGCTGATCCCGGTGAGGACCTCCACCAGATCGGCGGCTTTGGCGTACTTCAGGTAGATCACTTTGGTGTTGCCCTGCACCGCCTGCTGGCGGTCGAGCTGTTTGATCATGGCGATAATGCGCTGGCGCGAGTTCGGCTCGCCGCTGACCAGTACCGCGTTGGTGCGCTCATCGGCCACCACGTTCGCCACCATCGAGCCCGGCAGCGCCGACTTGCTGCTGTCTTTATTGAGCTCGGTAACCAGTTTGACCACCTCCGCGGCGGAGGCCCAGGAGAGGGGAACGGTCACCACGCTGCGATCCCCGGCGTTGTCGACGCGCTCGACAATGGTCAGCAGGCGTTTGATGACCGCTGCGCGGCCGGTCATCAGCAATACGTTGGAGGGCTCATAATGGACCACGCTGCCGGCGCCGGCGTTATCGTTCAGCTGGCGAAGCAGCGGGGCGAGATCGCGGGCGGCGACGTTGGTCAGGGGCACCACCCGGGTGACCACTTCATCGCCTTCGCCCGGTGCTGCCTCGCTGGCGACCGGGACGGCCGAGGTTTTCGCATCTTTAGCCCGCACCACCTTCAGTACGCCGTTATTCATATTGATCACGGCGAAGCCATACACATCCAGCACGCTAAGGAAGAATTGATAATATTGCTCTTCATTGAGCATATCGTAACTGCGTACGGTAATGGTGCCGCGCACGCTGGGATCGATAATCACCGTTTTATTCAGGTTTTTGCTGACGGTATTGATAAATTCCTGGATATCGGTGCCTTTAAAGCTGGCGGAAAATTCTTCTGCGATGGCCGGACGAAATAGCAGCGGCGTTAATATCAGCAGCACAGTCAGCATTTTCCGCAGTCGTTTTATGGTTGGCAATTATTCATCCCCCAGCGCGAAAGCGATATCGTGTCGTTGACCTTCTCGCTCAACGGTCAGCGTTATTTCGGTCTGTTCATTCAGGTGTTGCAGCGCCTGCTGTGCTTGCGCCTGATCGCGTAAATCAATGCCATTTAGGGCAATGGCTAAATCATTTTCCTGCAGGCCGGATTGACGAAATAGCGAGGCGTCTTTGCCTGGATTAAGGCGATAGCCCTGCAGTTTGTCGCCACTGAGCACCGGCGAAATAGATAAATAAGTGAGGATATTTTGCGGCTGTTCGCGGAGTTGCTTCACAAGAGGCGGAGTGGCCGCTGTAGCGGGCGATGACGACGGCGCGCGGGTATCGTTAAATAACAGAATAGCCTCTTTGCGTCCCTGATAGTTAACGATGATCCGGTCGGGAAGAATGGCGACGATCCGCGCATCATACCCCGGGATAGTATCGCCGGCGCTAAGGCTAACCTGCTGATTTCCTTTTTCTATAATGGCGATGGATCGTGCCGGGTTACTGCTGGCGAGCAGACCCGTAAGGCGTAGTTTCAGGCTGGAAACCGGCACCTGATTGAGGTGGGTTGCATCCGTTGGCGCGGGGTTGTTTTTTGCCGCCAGACCAAACAGGGTAAATACGGGCCGTTCGGTTTTTAATTCCGACTCCGCCATTGGAGAAGCGGTTAATGGCAGGGCGGAAATATCCTCAGGACTCACAGGGAATACCACGCGCCAGGTTAATTTCGCCAGCTGGGGGATAGCGGTTATTAATATGATGAGCGTCACAATTTGTGGTAATAATTTAATTATCCCTTTATTTATATTTGTTAACCCCATCACAGAAACTGGCATTTTAATTCCTTTGCTAATTTATTTTTCTGCACATTGGCGTAATACCCTACCGAAACAGGTAGGTGATTATTGGCTTTTGAATTATTTATTGCCGGAGAGTGGCGATAAGCGTGGCGAATCATAATCAGTTTGCGGTTTCGGGTCGTCATTCCCTTTATTGATTTACTCCCCCGGCTTCCTACGCCCCCCTCTCATTTGTGGGGGATGATTGCGCCCCGGAAAGCAAAAATATCTAATTAGCGCGCTGTAAAGATATTCATCCTTTCTTACCTTTTATAATTTAATAAGCATATTAGGGACTATCGAATGCTCAGATATACCTGTCATGCCCTATTTCTTGGATCGTTAGTATTATTGAGTGGCTGTGATAACAGCTCTTCCTCTTCACCCTCTGGCTCACCGGGTTCACCAGGCAATCCTGGCAACCCAGGCACGCCCGGTACGCCCGACCCGCAGGATGTGGTCGTCCGCTTACCGGACGTTGCCGTCCCTGGCGAAGCGGCGCAGGCTTCCGCCAACCAGGCTGTCATTCACCTTGTCGATATCGCCGGCATCACCAGCAGCACGCCGGCCGACTATGCGACTAAAAACCTCTATCTATGGAATAACGAAACCTGTGATGCGCTGAGCGCGCCGGTGGCGGACTGGAATGATGTCAGCACTACGCCGACCGGCAGCGACAAATATGGCCCTTACTGGGTGATCCCGCTGACTAAAGAGAGCGGATGTATCAACGTTATCGTCCGCGATGGCACCAATAAGCTTATCGACAGCGACCTGCGCGTCTCTTTTGGCGATTTCACCGATCGCACGGTATCGGTCATCGCTGGCAACAGCGCGGTCTATGACTCCCGCGCAGACGCCTTCCGCGCCGCCTTTGGCGTGGCGCTGGCCGATGCGCACTGGGTCGATAAAACCACCCTGCTGTGGCCGGGCGGCGAAAATAAACCCATTGTGCGCCTCTATTACAGCCACAGCAGTAAGGTGGCCGCCGACAGTAACGGCGAATTTACCGATAAATATGTCAAGCTGACCCCCACCACCGTCAGTCAGCAGGTGAGCATGCGCTTCCCGCATCTCGCCAGCTATCCTGCCTTTAAGCTGCCGGATGATGTCAACGTCGATGAATTGCTGCAGGGCGAGACGGTGGCGATATCCGCCGAAAGCGACGGGATCCTTAGCTCCGCCACCCAGGTGCAGACCGCCGGCGTGCTGGACGATACCTATGCCGCTGCCGCCGAGGCGCTGAGCTATGGCGCCCAGCTAACTGATAGCGGCGTGACCTTCCGCGTCTGGGCGCCCACGGCGCAGCAGGTTGAGCTGGTGGTCTACAGCGCCGACAAGAAGGTGGTGGCCAGCCATCCGATGACCCGCGACAGCGCCTCCGGCGCCTGGTCCTGGCAGGGCGGGAGCGACCTGAAGGGCGCGTTCTACCGCTACGCGATGACCGTCTACCACCCGCAGTCGCGTAAAGTCGAGCAGTACGAAGTGACCGATCCCTACGCCCATAGTTTGTCGACCAACTCGGAGTACAGCCAGGTGGTCGATCTCAACGACAGCGCGCTGAAGCCGGAAGGCTGGGACGGGCTGACGATGCCGCACGCGCAGAAAACCAAAGCCGACCTGGCGAAAATGACGATCCACGAGTCGCATATTCGCGATCTCTCTGCCTGGGATCAAACCGTTCCCGCCGAACTGCGCGGTAAGTATCTGGCGCTCACCGCCCAGGAGAGCAATATGGTCCAGCATCTGAAACAGCTGTCGGCCTCGGGAGTGACCCATATTGAGCTGCTGCCGGTCTTCGATCTGGCGACGGTCAATGAGTTCAGCGACAAAGTCGCCGATATTCAGCAGCCGTTCAGTCGCCTGTGCGAGATCAACAGCGCGGTGAAGAGCAGCGAGTTCGCGGGCTATTGCGACAGCGGTTCGACGGTCGAAGAGGTGCTGACCCAGCTGAAGCAGAACGACAGCAAGGATAACCCGCAGGTGCAGGCGTTGAATACGCTGGTGGCGCAGACCGACTCCTATAACTGGGGCTACGATCCGTTCCACTACACGGTGCCGGAAGGATCCTACGCCACCGATCCGGAAGGCACGGCGCGCATTAAAGAGTTCCGCACCATGATTCAGGCGATCAAGCAGGATCTGGGAATGAACGTCATTATGGACGTGGTGTACAACCACACCAACGCCGCCGGCCCGACCGATCGCACCTCGGTGCTGGATAAGATCGTCCCCTGGTACTATCAGCGCCTGAATGAAACCACCGGCAGCGTGGAATCGGCCACCTGTTGCTCCGACTCGGCGCCAGAGCACCGGATGTTCGCCAAGCTTATCGCCGATTCACTGGCGGTATGGACCACCGATTATAAGATCGATGGCTTCCGCTTCGACCTGATGGGCTATCATCCGAAAGCGCAGATCCTCTCGGCCTGGGAGCGCATTAAAGCGCTGAACCCGGACATTTATTTCTTTGGTGAAGGCTGGGATTCCAACCAGAGCGATCGCTTTGAAATTGCCTCGCAAATCAATCTGAAAGGCACCGGGATCGGCACGTTCTCCGATCGTCTGCGCGACGCCGTGCGCGGTGGCGGGCCGTTCGATTCCGGCGATGCATTGCGCCAGAATCAGGGGGTGGGCAGCGGCGCCGGCGTTCAGCCAAATGAGCTGACCAGCATGACCGACGATCAGGCGCGCCACCTCGCCGATCTGACCCGTCTGGGCATGGCCGGTAACCTCGCGGACTTCGTGCTGATCGACAAAGACGGCGCGGTGAAGAAAGGCAGCGAGATTGACTATAACGGCGCGCCTGGCGGCTATGCGGCTGACCCGACGGAAGTCGTGAATTATGTGTCAAAACACGACAACCAAACGCTGTGGGACATGATCAGCTATAAAGCTGCTCAGGAGGCGGATCTCGATACCCGCGTCCGGATGCAGGCGGTGTCGCTGGCGACCGTGATGCTCGGCCAGGGGATCGCCTTTGACCAGCAGGGCTCGGAGCTGCTGCGCTCTAAATCTTTTACCCGCGATTCGTATGATTCCGGTGACTGGTTTAACCGCGTGGATTACTCCCTGCAGGACAACAACTACAACGTGGGTATGCCGCGCAGCAGCGATGATGGCAGCAACTATGACATTATCGCCCGGGTGAAAGACGCGGTGGCTACTCCGGGTGAAACGGAGCTCAAGCAGATGACCGCGTTTTATCAGGAGCTGACCGCGCTGCGTAAATCGTCTCCGCTGTTTACCCTCGGTGACGGCGCGACGGTGATGAAGCGCGTGGACTTCCGCAACACCGGCGCCGATCAGCAGACGGGTCTGCTGGTGATGACCATCGATGATGGGATGCAGGCTGGCGCCAGTCTGGACAGCCGTGTCGACGGCATCGTGGTGGCGATCAACGCCGCACCGGAAAGCCGGACGCTGCAGGACTTCGCCGGCACATCGCTGCAGCTGAGCGCCATCCAGCAGGCGGCAGGCGACCGTTCGCTGGCGAGCGGCGTGCAGGTTGCCGCTGACGGCTCGGTCACGCTGCCGGCCTGGTCGGTAGCGGTCCTCGAGCTGCCACAGGGGGAATCGCAGGGCGCTGGCCTGCCGGTGAGAAGTAAATAACATAACGTGGGGCGCCCGTAAGGGCGCCTCTGACTGATGACAAACCTGTTTCGTTATTATGCTCGCCTTTCTGCCGGGTGGCGGCTTACGCCTTACCCGGCCTACGAAAGACTGCAATATCAAACAGTTATGCAGTTATCTGTCGGCCCGCACTAGCGTAGCGCCGCCGGGAAATCCCTGAAGAATGCACTTTGTCAGCAGTCTGGGGCGCCCGTAAGGGCGCCTTCTCTGCACCGTGAGGGAACAGGAGACGGTTGTGATTGTTCGTGATGATAGTGAAAGAGGCATCCCGCCTCTGGTGGCGCATCAGCCGCCGTCCGCGCAGGCAGACGCGCCGGTGAGCCGCGGTCGGATGGTGCAGATCCCCGGCTGGATTATCCCGCTGTACGCCGGATTATTTATCGCGCTCGGCTGGTTTGGCGGCGAGCAGTGGCGCCATCCGTCACCGCCGCAAACGCTGCCTCTGCCGGTGGCTCATGCGGCGCTTTTGCCGTTAACCGCCGCCGGGGAGACCGCGCCAAAAAACCCGCCGTCGGCGGTAAAACCCAGCGCGCCTGCGGCGCCGGTAATGGACAGCGATACGCTGCCGCCCCTGCGCTATAGCGCCCATGTCTATGCCTCGCTACCGGAAAAGCGCAGCATTGTGTTAAACGGCAAAGCGTGGTCGGAGGGTGATTCCCCGCTGCCCAATCTGGTGGTGGAGCAGATCCAGCAGGATGTGACGATCTTTAGCTTCAACGGCACAACATTTACCCTGGCGGCGCTGGATGACTGGCCAGGCGGGAAAATTGACGAGGAGCCGAAAGGGGAATAAGGGCTACGCGCAATAAAATGCGCGTTGAGAATATTTTGTTTAGTCGCTGCGCAAGCTGGCAATAAAGGGAGCGAGCTGGCGATTAAATTGACTACACTGTGTGGCTTCCGGAGTGCTGTCCTGCAAAAGTTGTTGATAAAGCCGGTCGCTATTTTGGCTTAACGTCGCCACGTCAATATTTCCCCACCCGCGCGCTTTGCCGACATTCACCGCTGCCCGATATATCGTTTCATCGGCGGGCAGATCGCTACGATTACATTTATTCTTGAGATAGCGCGTCCCGGCTGCTACCGACGAGAGCTGCTCCAGCTGCGCCTGGCTGCTGATGGCCGGGCTGAGCGTTGAGGCGGGTTTCTGTTGGCAGCCAGAGAGCACGGCGACCACGCAAAGCGAAAATATAAGCGGAATGCGCATAGTAAAGTAATCAAAATAATGAATCACTGGCCGCTAGTTTAACAAAGATTTTCCTGGTGTCATCATAAAATATTATTCTGCATAAATGTTAACAGGCTCTCATTTTTATTGGAAGAAACTCGATTAATTTCCTTTACTTCTCTCAATAATAAATGTTGTCGTCCGGGAAATATATTTTCGGTGTGAGGCGATGCCGCCGCATTTGGCATCAGGGCGAGCGTCATTTTTTATGTTATTAAAAAACATACTCTTTCCCATCTTGTTACGTGCGCAGGAGGTAAAATGCTGGTTAAGAATGTCGCATTTTAGTGCTATCCTGTATGCCCTGAACATTACGTGCTATGTTCTGACCATTTCTGCTGATGATGCGTTTAACATAATGATTTTATGGTGAATTCTTATTGTTAATATCATGTAAAACGAAGCAAACCAACCTCATGAAAGGCTGGCGGCATGTCCTGCCTGCCAGCAGGTTGTCGTCCGAAGGATAAGCAGCCTGGACGTTAATTTGAGAGATTTCTTCTTCCTCTGTGCAGGGGAAGTATTGAGAATCAGGCCCTTGCGCCTGAACGTTGCGGAGAAAAAGCATGGCGGGAGATGACCGCGAGCCTATCGGACGTAAGGGGAGACCCTCACGTCCGACAAAACAAAAAGTTACCCGTCGCCGGGTCCGGGAAGAGGACTACGACGATGAGTATGATGACGATGATTATGAGGATGAGAAACCGGTGCCGAGAAAAGGAAAAGGCAACGGTGGCAAACCTCGTCGTAAGCGCCGCTGGCTGTGGCTGCTGGTCAAGCTGGGGATTGTCTTCGCGGTGCTGATTGCCGCCTATGGCGTCTACCTCGATCAGAAAATCCGCAGCCGCATTGACGGTAAAGTCTGGGAGCTGCCGGCCGCGGTTTATGGCCGGATGGTGAATCTTGAGCCGGATATGCAGATCAGCAAAAACGAGATGGTGCGTCTGCTGAACGCCACCCAGTATCGTCAGGTCAGCGCGATGACGCGCCCGGGCGAATACACCGTGCAGGCCAACAGCATCGAGATGATCCGTCGTCCGTTCGATTTCCCGGACAGTAAAGAAGGGCAGGTGCGCGCGCGTCTGACCTTCGATGGCGACCATCTGGAGACCATCGAGAATATGGATAATAACCGCCAGTTCGGTTTCTTCCGTCTCGATCCGCGTCTTATTACCATGCTGCAGTCGCCGAATGGTGAGCAGCGCCTGTTCGTGAAGCGCAGTGGCTTCCCGGATCTGCTGGTGGATACGCTGCTGGCGACCGAAGACCGCCACTTCTACGAGCACGATGGTATCAGCCTGTATTCCATCGGCCGCGCGGTGCTGGCGAACCTGACGGCAGGTCGTACGGTGCAGGGGGCGAGTACCCTGACCCAGCAGCTGGTGAAAAACCTGTTCCTCTCCAGCGAGCGCTCCTACTGGCGTAAAGCCAACGAAGCGTATATGGCGCTGATCGTCGATGCCCGCTACAGCAAGGATCGCATCCTTGAGCTGTATATGAACGAGGTGTACCTCGGCCAGAGCGGCGATAATGAAATTCGCGGCTTCCCGCTGGCCAGCCTGTACTACTTTGGCCGTCCGGTGGAAGAGCTGAGCCTCGATCAGCAGGCGCTGCTGGTGGGGATGGTGAAAGGGGCGTCGGTGTATAACCCGTGGCGCAACCCGAAACTGGCCCTTGAGCGACGCAATCTGGTGCTGCGTCTGCTGCAGCAGCAGCAGGTTATCGACCAGGAGCTGTACGATATGCTGAGCGCGCGTCCGCTGGGCGTGCAGCCGCGCGGCGGGGTGATTTCACCTCAGCCGGCCTTTATGCAGATGGTTCGTCAGGAGCTGCAGGCGAAGCTGGGCGATAAAGTGAAAGATCTCTCCGGCGTGAAGATCTTCACCACCTTCGACTCGGTGGCGCAGGATGCGGCGGAAAAAGCGGCTACTGAAGGGATCCCGGTACTGAAGAAACAGCGCAAGCTGGCAGATCTGGAAACCGCCATGGTGGTGGTGGACCGCTTTACCGGTGAAGTGCGGGCGATGGTCGGCGGCGCGGAGCCGCAGTTCGCCGGCTACAACCGCGCGATGCAGGCCCGCCGGTCGATTGGTTCTCTGGCCAAGCCGGCGACCTATCTGACCGCGCTGAGCCAGCCCAATCAGTATCGCCTGAACACCTGGATCGCCGATGCGCCGGTGACCATTCGCCTGTCCAACGGCCAGACGTGGTCCCCGCAGAACGACGATCGTCGCTTCAGCGGCCAGGTGATGCTGGTGGATGCCTTGACCCGCTCGATGAACGTCCCGACGGTTAACCTCGGGATGGCGCTGGGCTTGCCGGCGGTCGTCGATACCTGGACTAAACTGGGGGCGCCGAAGAATCAGCTCAACGCGGTGCCGGCGATGCTGCTGGGTGCGCTGAACCTGACGCCGATTGAAGTGGCGCAGGCCTTCCAGACGATTGCCAGCGGCGGCAACCGTGCGCCGCTGTCCGCCCTGCGGTCAGTGATTGCGGAAGATGGCACGGTGCTCTACCAGAGCTACCCGCAGGCGGAACGCGCCGTGCCTGCCCAGGCGGCCTACATGACGCTGTGGACCATGCAGCAGGTGGTGCAGCGCGGCACGGGGCGTCAGCTGGGCGCGAAGTATCCGGGCCTGCATCTGGCGGGAAAAACCGGGACCACCAACAATAACGTCGATACCTGGTTCGCCGGCATCGACGGTAGCCAGGTGACCATCACCTGGGTGGGCCGCGACAACAACCAGCCGACCAAACTGTACGGCGCCAGCGGCGCGATGTCGATTTACCAGCGCTATCTGGCGAACCAGACGCCGACGCCGCTGGCGTTGACGGCGCCGGAAGACGTGGTCGACATGGGCGTGGACAGCAACGGCAACCTCGTCTGCAGCGGTGGCGTCCGTTCGCTGCCGGTCTGGACGACGCAGCCGGATGCGCTGTGCCGCCAGGGCGAGATGATGCAGCAGCAGCAGTTGCAGCAGCAGGAAGCGAACAACCCGTTTAATCAGTCCGGGCAACAGCAGCCGCAGCAGCAACAGCAGCAGCAACAGCAGCAACAGCCGAAGCAGCAGGAGAAGAGCGACGGCGTCGCGGGCTGGATCAAGGATATGTTCGGCAGTAACTGATTTTGGCCGCACAACCCGACCCCTTAATACGAAAGTATTAAGGGGTTTTTTTATACCTGTAAAAAAGTTAACGCCCCTTTAACTCCATAATAACTATCTGGTTATTAATTCGGCCTTCGGTCTCGCCAGGCTGGCATATCGCTTGCCTTGCCTTCGGCGTTTCGCCTATTATATCGCCCGTCATAATAATAATTATCGTTTACGTTATCATTCACTTTCATCAGAGATATACCCATGGCGCGTCCAAAAACTGCTCAGCCAAATCACTCGCTGCGTAAAATCGCAGTCGTAGTAGCCACGGCGGTTAGCGGCATGTCTGTCTATGCACAGGCTGCGGAACAACCGAAACAAGAAGAGACTATCACCGTCGTTGCGGCACCGGCCGCCCAGGAAAGCGCCTGGGGACCGGCGCCGACCATCGCGGCAAAACGCTCTGCCACGGCGACGAAAACCGATACCCCGATCGAAAAAACGCCGCAGTCTGTCTCGGTGGTCACGCGCCAGGAGATGGAGATGCGCCAGCCGACCACGGTAAAAGAGGCGCTCTCCTATACGCCGAGCGTCTTCTCCACCCGCGGTAGCTCGACCACCTATGATGTGGTCACCATCCGCGGTTTCACTACCTCGACGACCGTCAATACCAACCAGTATCTGGACGGCATGAAGCTGCAGGGAAATAACTACTCTGAAGTCTCCATGGACCCGTATTTCCTCGAGCGCGTGGAAGTGATGCGCGGGCCAACCTCGGTGCTGTACGGCAACAGCAACCCTGGCGGTATCGTCAGCATGGTCAGCAAACGCCCGACCACTGAGCCGCTGAAAGAAGTGCAGTTCAAGATGGGCACCGACAACCTGTGGCAGACCGGGTTTGACTTCAGCGACGCCATTGATGATGCCGGCGTCTGGTCCTATCGCCTGACCGGCCTGGGCCGCAGCCAGGATACCCAGCAGCAGATGGCGAAGTCTACCCGCTATGCGGTGGCGCCGTCCTTTAGCTGGCGCCCGGACGATAAAACCGACTTCACCTTCCTGAGCAACTTCCAGAATGACCCGGATGCGGGTTACTACGGCTGGCTGCCGCGCGAAGGCACCGTGGTGCCGTATTACGACGCCAACGGGAAGGCGCACAAGCTGCCGACTGATTTCAACGAAGGCGAGGCGGATAATAAGATCTCGCGCCGCCAGAAGATGGTGGGTTATAGCTTCTCCCATCAGTTTGATGACACCTTTACTGTGCGGCAGAACCTGCGCTATGCCGAGGTTGATACCTTGTATCGCTCGGTGTACGGGAATGGCTATGTCGCCCCGGGCTACATGAATCGCGCCTATGTGCGTTCTGATGAGCACCTGAACACCTTTACCGTCGATACCCAGCTGCAGTCTGCTTTCGCCACCGGCGCGGTCAGCCATACGCTGCTGACCGGCGTGGATTACTCACGAATGCGCAACGATGTGGATGCCGACTACGGGACGGCGGATCCTATCAGCATGAGCAACCCGCAATACGGCAACCCGAATATTCAGGTCACTTTCCCGTACGCGGTCCTCAACCGAATGGAGCAGACGGGCCTGTACGCGCAGGATCAGATGGAGTGGGATAAGTGGGTCATGACCCTGGGCGGCCGTTACGATTACGCCACCACCTCAACGTTAACTCGCTCCAGCAACAGCCTGGCGGAGAATCACGACCAGCAGTTCACCTGGCGCGGCGGTATCAATTACCTGTTTGATAACGGCATCTCTCCGTACTTCAGCTACAGCGAATCCTTCGAGCCGGTATCGGGCTCCGGGCTTAACGGCCAGCCGTTCGATCCGTCGCGTGGCAAGCAGTATGAAGCTGGCGTGAAATATGTGCCGAAAGATATGCCAGTGGTGGTCACCGCCGCGGTCTATCAGCTGACCAAAGATAAGAACCTGACGGCGGATCCGGCTAACCAGGCGTTCAGCATCCAGACCGGCGAGATCCGCTCCCGCGGCCTTGAGCTGGAGGCGAAAGCGGCGGTGAACGCCAATATCAACGTCACCGCGGCCTACAGCTATACCGATGCGGAATACACTCACGATACGGTGTTCAACGGCAAGCGTCCGGCGGAAGTGCCGCGTAACATGGCGTCGCTGTGGGCGGATTACACCTTCCACGAAACCGCGCTCAGCGGTTTGACGGTCGGCGCCGGGGCGCGCTATATCGGTTCTACGGTCAGCTATTACAAAACTGACACCAGCACCGGTAACAAAAATGATGCCTTCAATGTGGCCGGTTATGCGCTGATGGATGCGACGGTGAAATACGATCTGGCGCGCTTTGGCCTGCCGGGCTCTTCGGTCGGCGTCAACGTCAACAACCTGTTTGACCGCGAATATGTCTCCAGCTGCTATAGCGAATACGCCTGCTACTGGGGTGCGGGACGTCAGGTTGTCGCGACCGCAACCTTCCGCTTCTAACTACTCACGGGCGCGGTTCGCCGCGCCCAACATCAGGTTGTTGCTATGCAGGAACAGACTCCGCACTCTGAGACCACCTTTGCGTTAAATGGCGTGACCTTTCGCGTACCAGGTCGCACGCTGCTTCACCCCCTTTCGTTAACCTTCCCGGCAGGAAAAGTGACTGGCCTGATAGGCCATAACGGTTCCGGCAAATCCACATTACTGAAAATGCTCGGCCGCCATCAGCCGCCTTCCGCAGGCGATGTGCTGCTGGACGGCCAGCCGCTGGAGAGCTGGAGCAGCAAGGCGTTTGCCCGCAAAGTGGCCTATCTGCCGCAGCAACTGCCGGCGGCGGAAGGGATGACAGTTCGCGAGCTGGTGGCGATAGGTCGCTACCCGTGGCACGGCGCGCTGGGGCGCTTCGGCGCGGCGGATCGCGAAAAGGTGGAAGAGGCGATCGCGCTGGTGGGGCTGAAGCCTTTGGCGCAGAGGCTGGTGGACAGTCTCTCCGGCGGCGAGCGTCAGCGGGCGTGGATCGCCATGCTGGTGGCGCAGGATAGCCGCTGTCTGCTGCTTGATGAACCGACCTCGGCGCTGGATATCGCCCATCAGGTCGATGTGCTCGCGCTGGTGCATCGTCTCAGCCAGCAGCGTGGCCTGACGGTGATCGCAGTCCTGCATGATATCAATATGGCTGCCCGCTACTGCGATTATCTGGTCGCGCTGCGCGGTGGGGAAATGATCGCCCAGGGGACGCCAGCAGAACTGATGCGCAGCGACACGCTGGAACAAATCTACGGCATCCCGATGGGGATCCTGCCGCACCCGGCGGGCGCGGCGCCGGTAAGTTTTGTCTATTGATGATGAACCCAACTCTGATAACCCGACGCCGCCTGCTGACCGCGATGGCGCTCTCGCCGCTGCTGTGGCAGATGCGCGGCGCGCAGGCGGCGAACATTGACCCGCAGCGCGTCGTCGCGCTGGAGTGGCTGCCGGCCGAACTGCTGTTGGCGCTCGGCGTCACGCCCTACGGCGTGGCCGATATTCCCAACTATCGCCTGTGGGTGAACGAACCCGCGCTGCCCGCGTCGGTGATCGATGTCGGCCTGCGCACCGAACCCAATCTTGAGCTGCTGACGCAGATGAAACCGTCGTTTATCGTCTGGTCGGCAGGCTATGGCCCGTCACCAGAAAAGCTGGCGCGTATCGCGCCTGGCCGTGGTTTCACCTTTAGCGACGGCAAACGGCCGCTGGCGATGGCCCAGCGTTCGCTACTGGAAATGGCCGACCTGCTGGGTAAACAACAGCAGGCGAAGCGCCATCTGGCGGAGTTCGACGCGCTGATGGAGAACCTGCGTCCGCGATTTGCCCGGCGTGGCGATCGCCCACTGCTGATGATTTCGCTGCTCGATGCCCGCCACGTGCTGGTATTTGGTGAGAACTGCCTGTTCCAGGAGGTGCTTGACCGCTTTGGCATTCAAAACGCCTGGCGCGGCGAAGCGGCATTCTGGGGCAGCGTCACCGTCGGTATTGACCGGCTGGCGGCATTTAACGAGGCCGATGTGATCTGTTTCGATCATGGCAACGATCGGGAGATGGCCCAGCTGTTGGCGACCCCGCTGTGGCAGGCGATGCCGTTCGTGCGCGCGGGGCGTTTCCAGCGGGTTCCGGCGGTGTGGTTCTATGGCGCGACGCTGTCGGCGATGCATTTCGCCCGCGTGCTGGCCGATGCGCAGGGGAGGGCGGCGGTATGAACGCGCGTCTCTCGCCGTTAGCCATTTTCCTGCTGACCGGGCTGCTGGTTGCCGCTTTCGCGCTGAGCATCGTCAACCTCAATGTCGCTTTACCTTACGCGCAATGGCGTCAGGCGCTGTGGCAGCCGGATATCGATAATATCGCCCAGATGCTGTTCCATTACAGCCTGCTGCCGAGGCTGGCGATATCGCTGCTGGTCGGCGCCGGGCTGGGGCTGGTCGGCGTGCTGTTCCAGCAGGTGCTGCGTAACCCGCTGGCGGAGCCAACCACGCTCGGCGTCGCCACCGGCGCACAGCTGGGAATGACGGTGACGACGCTATGGGCCATCCCTGGCGTGCTGGCCTCGCAGTTTGCGGCGCTGGCTGGGGCTTGTCTGGTGGGGGCGCTGGTGTTTGGCGTCTCGTGGGGCAAACGTCTGTCGCCGGTGACGCTGATCCTGGCCGGCCTGGTAGTGAGTCTCTATTGCGGCGCGGTCAATCAGCTGATGGTGATTTTCCATCACGATCAGCTGCAAAGCATGTTCCTGTGGAGTACCGGCACCCTGACGCAGACCGACTGGAGCGTGGTGCAACGCCTGTGGCCGCAGCTGCTCGGCGGCGCGATGTTGACGCTGTTATTGCTACGCCCGTTAACCCTGATGGGACTCGATGATGGCGTGGCGCGCAACCTTGGGCTGGCGCTGTTTCTGGCGCGGCTTGGCGTGCTGACGCTGGCGATTGTCATCAGCGCGCTGCTGGTTAACGCGGTCGGCATTATCGGCTTTATCGGTCTGTTCGCGCCGCTGCTGGCGAAAATGCTCGGCGCCCGCCGCCTGCTGCCGCGATTGCTGCTGGCGGCGCTAATTGGCGCGTTGATCCTGTGGCTTTCCGATCAAATTATTCTCTGGCTCAGCCGGGTCTGGCGGGAAGTCTCGACCGGGTCAGTCACCGCGCTGATTGGCGCGCCTTTATTGCTGTGGCTGCTGCCGCGGCTGCGCAGCATCAGCGCCCCGGTGATGAATGGCGGCGATAAAGCGTTGATCGAGCGCCGCCACGTGCCGTGGTTCGCGCTGGGCGGCTTAGCGCTGCTGCTGTTGGCGATAACCGCCGCGCTGACCTTTGGTCGCGATGCCCATGGCTGGCAGTGGGCCAGCGGCGATCTGCTGGCGCAACTGATGCCCTGGCGCTGGCCACGTGTGCTCTCGGCGCTGTTCGCCGGGGTGATGCTGGCGGTCGCGGGCTGCATCATTCAACGCCTGACCGGCAACCCGATGGCCAGCCCGGAAGTACTGGGCATCAGCTCTGGCGCGGCGTTCGGTGTGGTATTGATGCTGTTCTTCGTGCCGGGCAACGCCTTTGTCTGGCTGTTGCCTGCCGGCAGCCTTGGCGCGGCGGCAACGCTGCTGGTTATTCTGATCGCCGCCGGGCGCGGCGGTTTCTCGCCGCACCGGATGCTGCTGGCGGGGATGGCGCTGAGTACCGCCTTCACCATGCTGTTGATGATGCTGCAGGCCAGCGGCGATCCGCGCATGGCGCAGATCCTGACGTGGATGTCCGGTTCGACCTATAGCGCGACGCCGGAGATGGCGCTGCGTAGTGGCGTGGTGATGCTGGCGCTGCTGGCGCTGGCGCCGCTCTGCCGCCGCTGGCTGACCATTTTGCCGCTGGGCGGCGAGGCGGCGCGGGCGGTGGGGATGGCGCTGACGCCATCGCGTATCGGGTTGCTGCTGCTGGCGGCGAGCCTGACGGCGACGGCGACGCTCACCATTGGGCCGTTAAGTTTCGTTGGCCTGATGGCGCCGCATATTGCGAGGATGCTGGGATTCCGCCGGACGATGCCGCATATGGTGATTTCCGGGCTGACGGGCGGGATGCTGCTGGTGTTCGCCGACTGGTGCGGGCGAATGATGATGTTCCCCTACCAGATCCCGGCGGGGCTGTTGTCGACCTTTATCGGCGCGCCGTACTTTATCTATTTGCTGAGAAAGCAGAGCCGCTAACGATCCTGGATGGCCTCAATATCCCCGGTGGCGCTAGCGCTTACCGGGGCTACAGCGCTGTGCAATTTGGTAGCCCGGACAAGGCGCAGCGCGCCGCCTCCGGGAAACTCCCCGGTGGCGCTAGCGCTTACCGGGGCTACAGCGCTGTGCGATTTGGTAGCCCGGACAAGGCGCAATGCGCCGCCTCCGGGAAAATCCCTGCGCCACCAGGCGTTCAAGTACCTTACAGTTTGGCAAACACCCGACGGGCGGCGTCGATGGTGTTGTTAATGTCCTCTTCGCTGTGGGCGATGGACATAAAGCCGGCTTCAAACGCCGACGGCGCCAGGTACACACCTTCCTCCAGCATCAGGTGGAAGAAGCGCTTGAAGCGTTCGACATCGCACTTCACCACGTCCTGATAGCAGGTGACGGTTTCGGCATCGGTAAAGAAGATGCCGAACATGCCGCCGACGTTATTGACCACCAGCGGGATCCCGGTTTCGCGCGCCGCGTTCAGCAGGCCATCCGCCAGCTGGTTGGTCAGATCGGTCAGGGTTTCATGCACACCCGGCTGCGCCACTTCGCTTAAGCAGGCGAAGCCAGCGGCCATGGCGATCGGGTTACCGGAGAGCGTACCAGCCTGGTACACCGGGCCGGTCGGCGCCAGCGCGTCCATCACTTCGCGGCGGCCGCCGAAGGCGCCCACCGGCATCCCGCCGCCGATGATTTTCCCGAGACAGGTCAGATCCGGCTCCACGCCGTAATAAGCCTGGGCGCCCGCCAGCGCCACGCGGAAGCCGGTCATCACTTCGTCGATGATCAGCAGGGCGCCAAATTCGTCGCACAACGCGCGCAGGCCCGGCAGGAACTCCGGCTGCGGCGGAATGCAGTTCATATTCCCGGCGACCGGCTCGACGATGATGCAGGCGATATCCTGTGGATATTGCTCGAACGCCGCGCGTACCGAGGCGAGGTCGTTATAGGTGCAGGTCAGGGTATGTTTCGCGAAATCGGCTGGCACGCCCGGCGAGTTTGGCTGGCCGAGGGTCAGCGCGCCGGAACCGGCTTTCACCAGCAGACAGTCGGCATGGCCGTGATAGCAGCCTTCGAACTTAATGATCTTATCGCGGCCGGTGAAGCCGCGGGCCAGGCGAATGGCGCTCATGGTCGCTTCGGTGCCGGAGTTCACCATCCGCACCATATCCATGGTCGGGACCAGCTCGGTCACCAGCGCCGCCATTTTCACTTCCATTTCGGTCGGCGCGCCAAAGCTCAGGCCGCGGGACGCCGCTTCGATCACCGCATTGCGGATAGCCGGGTGGTTGTGGCCCAGCACCATCGGACCCCAGGAGCCGACATAATCGATATAGGCCTTCCCGTCCACGTCATAAAGATAGGCGCCATCCGCGCGTTCGATAAACAGCGGCGTGCCGCCGACGCCGGTGAAGGCGCGCACCGGCGAGTTAACGCCGCCGGGGATCAGTTCGCGCGCAGCATGGTATAGATTTTCAGATTTGCTCATGGCCAGGGTCCTGGTTCGTGAAAAATGTTTTATCGGCTATTCTAAGTTATTCCAGGATGGTTATGAAAGTTTTGCCCAATTGAAACAATGTGCCGCAAGGGCATTTTTTTGACGACGCAGCGCGCCGGGACGGCTAAAATGCCTCTCTCTTCATTTGTATTACCAATAATTGATAATGGCATGAAAGCAGAAACTCCCTCTTTTGAAGCACATCAGTTCGTGCGGGTGCGTCGCGGCGATGCGGTGCGCCGTTTGATTCAGCGCGATAAAACGCCGCTGGCGGTCCTGTTGATGGCGGCGGTGGTTGGCACGCTGGCCGGTCTGGTGGGCGTGGCGTTTGAAAAGAGCGTGAACTGGGTGCAGAACCAGCGGATCGGCGCGCTGGCGCAGGTGGCCGATCATTGGTATCTGGTCTGGCCGCTGGCGTTTATCTTGTCGGCGCTGCTGGCAATGGTCGGTTATTTCCTCGTGCGCCGCTTTGCGCCGGAGGCGGGCGGCTCCGGGATCCCGGAAATCGAAGGGGCGCTGGAGGAGCTGCGGCCGGTGCGCTGGTGGCGCGTGCTGCCGGTGAAATTCATCGGCGGCATGGGGACCCTGGGCGCCGGAATGGTGCTGGGACGCGAAGGGCCGATGGTGCAGCTTGGCGGCAACATTGGACGCATGGTGCTGGATATCTTCCGCATGCGCAGTCCGGAGGCGCGGCACACGCTGCTGGCGACCGGTGCGGCGTCGGGGCTCTCGGCGGCCTTTAATGCGCCGCTGGCCGGTATTCTGTTTATCATCGAAGAGATGCGCCCGCAGTTTCGCTACAACCTGATCTCCATTAAAGCGGTATTTACCGGCGTGATCATGTCGAGCATTGTGTTTCGTATTTTCAATGGCGAAGCGGCGATCATTGAGGTAGGCAAGCTGAGCAACGCCCCGGTGAATACCCTGTGGCTGTATCTGGTGCTGGGCATGCTCTTTGGTTGCTTTGGTCCGCTGTTTAACTTCCTGGTGCTGCGCACCCAGGATATCTTCCAGCGCATCCACGGTGGCAATATCAAAAAATGGGTATTGATGGGCGGGGTCATCGGCGGGATCTGCGGCCTGCTGGGGCTGATGCAGCCCTCCGCGGTGGGCGGTGGCTTTAACCTGATCCCCATCGCCGCCGCCGGTAATTTCTCCGTCGGTTTGCTGCTGTTTATCTTTATTGCCCGCGTGGTGACCACGCTGATCTGCTTCTCTTCCGGCGCGCCGGGGGGGATCTTCGCGCCGATGCTGGCGCTGGGCACCTTGCTGGGCACGGCGTTCGGCATGGCGGCTATTCCGCTGTTTCCGGCCTACCATCTCGATGCCGGCACCTTCGCCATCGCCGGGATGGGGGCGCTGCTGGCCGCCTCGGTGCGCGCGCCGCTCACCGGGATTGTGCTGGTGCTGGAGATGACGGATAACTATCAGCTCATTTTGCCAATGATTATTACCTGCCTTGGCGCAACACTACTGGCGCAATTCCTCGGCGGTAAGCCTTTGTATTCGACCATTCTGCAACGTACTCTGGCGAAGCAGGAGGCCGAGCAGGCGGCAAAAGCGCAGCAGGCACCGCGGGAGAATACTTGAACGATTTACCAGGGTATTAGATAATGGCTCAAAAGGTCCGGTTATTCTTTAACCGGCCGGAAGTATCAATGGGAGCAAAAAATGAGTGATGACGTAGCGTTGCCGCTGGAGTTTACCGAAGCCGCAGCCAACAAAGTAAAACACCTGATTGCGGATGAAGATAATCCGAACCTGAAACTGCGCGTGTATATCACCGGCGGCGGTTGCAGCGGTTTCCAGTATGGCTTCACCTTTGACGATCAGGTGAACGAAGGCGATATGACCATCGAGAAACAGGGCGTCGGCCTGGTGGTTGACCCAATGAGCCTGCAGTATCTGGTCGGCGGCGCCGTCGACTATACCGAGGGTCTGGAAGGTTCGCGTTTCATCGTGACCAACCCGAACGCGAAAAGCACCTGCGGCTGCGGTTCCTCATTCAGCGTTTAAAGCGAGTGCGACCGGGCGCCTTCTCCTCCAGCGAGAGGGAGCCAACGCGAAAAACGGTAACCTTAAGGTTACCGTTTTGCTTTTACTACCGCCCGTTATCGTCCAGGGCAAACGTCGGCAGCTTCAGGTGCCAGCGGATCGCCGCCAGACGGATCACCAGTGTCACCACCATGCCCATCATCGCCGAATTCTCCAGCGGGAGATGAAAGGTGTCGTGCGCTGTAGCGTGGACAATGCCGCCGACAATACAGGCGGTGGCGTAGATCTCGGTGCGCAGAATCATGGGAATTTCGCGCGCCAGCACGTCACGGATAATCCCGCCGCCGACGCCGGTGACCACCCCCATGCAGACCGCCACCAGCGGACCACTGCCGGCGAGAAAGGCTTTATTGACGCCGATGCCGACAAACACCGCCAGACCGACGGCATCAAGAACGGGCAGTATCCATTTCGGCAGCCGACGCGGCTGGCGGACCAGCAGGATGGTCAGCATGCTGGTGACCATCGCCACCACCAGATCGGTGGGATCTTTGACCCAGAATACCGGGCCATTCGCCAGCGCCATGTCGCGGATGGTTCCGCCGCCCACCGCCGTCACCACGCCTAACACCAGCACGCCGAATGGGTCCATGCGTAATTTTCCCGCCAGCAGAACGCCGGAGATCGCGAAGACAGCCGTGCCAATAATATCCAGCCAATAGACAAGCATCGTTGATTCCCACTGAACATCCGGTGTGCCGGATGATTATTTTACCTGGTCAAGCGCCGCACAAAGTTGTTTGGCGGCGAGGATAATACGTGGGCTTGCGCGTTCAAACCAGTCGCTGTGTAACGCAATCAACGAAATGGTGAGCTGATGTTGCCAAAAGCGCTGCGCTTCGGCAATGCGGCTGGCGTCGCCGGTCACCACGATCGCCTGCGGCTGGCGGGCCAGCACCTGTTCGCGGCTCACCTGCGGCCAGGGAACACGGCTGGTGGCAAAGATATTCTCGCCGCCGCACAGCCCCAGCACCTGATCCTGAATCGAACCGGGACCACTGGTGAATAGCGGCGCGGATCCGAACTGCAGGAAGACGCGTTTCTTCGGCGCATTGGCATAGCGCGCTTTCAGCGTATCGTATTCCTGCTGCATCGCCTGCGCCGCCTGCTGCGCTTTTTCCGGCTGCGGGCTCCACTGCGCCAGCTGACGCAGGGTGGCGATGATCTCTTCTATCGTCGAGGTCTGCACCCAGAGGACATGAATACCCAGCGACTGCAGCTGGTTAACCTGGCGTTCGGCATTGCCCCCGCGCCAGGCCAGCACCACGTCTGGCTTTAGCGCCACGATGCGTTCCAGGTTCATCCCCTGCCAGCTGGCAACCTGTTCTATGGTTTTGGCCTGCGGCGGATAATCGGAATAGCTGCTGACGCCGACCGGCGTGATCCCGGCGGCAAAGGCCAGTTCGGTATTGGCAGGGGAGAGGGTGACCACCCGCGGCGCGGCCAGTAGCCACGCCGGGGCGAGTAACAGCAGCGCGGCAAGCGCGAAGGATAGCGACTTAGCCACGTGCCAGGTTCTGTACCAGATTCTCCACCATCAGGGTGGACTGTCTGGCGGCGACCGCAAGGAACTCCTCAAAACTGAGGTGGGACTGCTGATCGGCCACGTCGGAGATGGCGCGAACCACCACGAAGGGAACCTTGAAGTTATGGCAGACGTGAGCGATGGCGGTCGCTTCCATTTCCACGGCGATTGCCTGCGGGAAATTATGGCGGATCTTCGCCAGCGCGACGGAGCCGTTAATGAAGGCATCGCCGCTGACGATCAGGCCGCGAACGGCATTGAGATCTAACGCTTTAATGCAGTCTTCGGCGGCGGCCACCAGCTTATCGTCCGCTTTAAAGCCCGCCGGGCAGCCAGGCAGCTGGCCATACTCATAACCGAAGGCGGTGACGTCGGCATCGTGGTAGCGCGCTTCATCGGAGACGACGATATCGCCGACCTTCAGCGTCGGCGCGAGGCCGCCGGCAGAACCGGTATTAATGATCACGTCAGGCTGGCAGCGCTCCAGCAGCAGGGTCGCGCCCGTCGCCGCCGCCACTTTCCCGATACCAGACTTCAGCAGAGCGACGTCAACGCCGTGAAGTTGGCCGGTATAGATTTCGCTCCCGCCAATAGTGATAGTCTGGCGGTTTTCGATTTTGTCGCGCAGGAGGGTAACTTCCTCTTCCATAGCGCCAATAATGCCAATTTTCATAGATTTACTCGCGATGTGTCAGGTTTAGTTGCATAGTCTATCATGCGCTTAAGGGGAAGCGTATTGCTCGCGCGGGAGAGGCTATGGCAAAGATTGATTTTCGCAACAAGATAAACTGGCGTCGACGCTTCCGTTCGCCGCCGCGGGTGGAGACGGAGCGCGACATCCTGCGGATCTTCGAAAGCGATCGGGGGCGGATCGTCAACTCGCCGGCCATCCGCCGCCTACAGCAAAAAACCCAGGTCTTCCCGCTGGAGCGCAACGCGGCGGTCCGTACTCGCCTGACCCACTCGCTGGAGGTGCAGCAGGTGGGGCGCTATATCGCCAAAGAAGTGCTGAGCCGGCTGAAAGAGCAGAAGCTGCTGGAAGAGTATGGCCTGGAAGAGCTGACCGGGCCATTCGAGAGCGTGGTTGAGATGGCCTGCCTGATGCACGACATTGGCAACCCGCCGTTTGGCCACTTTGGCGAGGCGGCGATTAACGACTGGTTTCGCCAGCGCCTGGCCCCCGGCGATGCGCTCGGCCAGCCGTTGACCGACGATCGCTGCGAGGTGCAGGCGTTACGCCTGCACGAAGGGGAAACGGCGCTGAATGCGCTGCGGCGTAAAGTGCGCCAGGATCTCTGCAGCTTTGAGGGCAACGCGCAGGGGATTCGTCTGGTCCACACGCTGATGCGGATGAATCTGACCTGGGCGCAGGTGGGCTGCATCCTGAAATATACCCGACCGGCGTGGTGGTTCGAGGCGACGCCAGCCAGTCACAGTTATTTAATGAAGAAGCCTGGCTATTATTTAGCCGAAGAAGAGTATGTCGCGCGCCTGCGTAAAGAACTGGATCTGGCACCTTACAATCGATTCCCATTAACCTGGATTATGGAGGCCGCGGATGACATCTCATATTGCGTCGCGGATCTCGAGGACGCGGTTGAAAAACGTATTTTCAGCGCCGAGCAGCTTTATCAGCATCTTTACGACGCCTGGGGCAACCATGAAAAAGGATCGTTATTCTCTCAGGTGGTGGAAAATGCCTGGGAAAAATCGCGAGCTAATTACCTGCGACAGAGCGCGGAAGATCAGTTTTTTATGTATTTGCGGGTAAACACGCTGAATAAGCTGGTGCCCTACGCGGCGCGCCGATTTATTGATAACCTGCCGGCCATCTTCACTGGCGACTTTAATCATGCGCTGCTTGAGGACGATAGCGATTGCAGCCAGCTGCTGGAACTCTATAAAAATGTAGCGATGAAACAGGTCTTTAGCCATCCGGATGTCGAGCAGCTGGAATTGCAGGGCTACCGGGTGATTAGCGGCCTGCTGGATATCTATCAGCCGCTGCTGAAATTATCTCTGGAGGATTTCAGCGAATTAGTGGCGCAGGAGCGGGTACGGCGGTTACCCATTGCCTCCCGGCTGTATCAGAAACTTTCAACCCGTCACCGGCTGGCCTATGTTGAAGCAGTAAATAAGCTGGTGCGCACGGCGCCCGAATTTGCGCTGATGGAATACTATTATCGCTGCCGTCTGATCCAGGATTATATCAGCGGAATGACGGATTTGTATGCGTGGGATGAATATCGGCGACTGATGGCGGTGGAATAGGCTGGAGTTTTGTAAAGATGGACAATAAATTTTTACTTTTTCCAGAAACTTAATTCCGGAACTTAGCGCTATAAAATGACTCTGATAGTCACGTACACAGCAACTTTCGTTATCTGATATTGAGATTGAAACTGATGAAAAAAACCACGTTAGCAATGAGTGCACTGGCTCTGAGTTTAGGTCTGGCGTTGTCCCCGCTCTCTGCGAGCGCGGCAGAAACGGCATCTTCGGCCACTAATGCACAGCAGATGCCAAGCCTGGCCCCGATGCTGGAGAAGGTGATGCCATCGGTGGTGAGCATTAACGTTGAAGGTAGCACCACTGTTAATACCCCACGGATGCCGCGTAACTTCCAGCAGTTCTTTGGCGATAATTCGCCGTTCTGCCAGGATGGTTCTCCTTTCCAGAGTTCACCGTTTTGCCAGGGCGGTGGACAGGGCGGTCAGCCTGACGGCGGCCAGCAGCAGAAATTCATGGCGCTGGGCTCCGGCGTCATCATTGATGCGGCCAAAGGGTATGTGGTGACCAACAACCACGTTGTGGACAACGCCACCACGATTAAGGTTCAACTGAGCGATGGCCGTAAGTTTGATGCCAAAGTCGTGGGCAAAGATCCGCGCTCCGATATCGCGCTGATTCAGATTCAGGATCCGAAAAACCTGACGGCGATTAAGCTGGCTGATTCTGATGCGCTGCGCGTCGGCGACTACACCGTGGCTATCGGTAACCCGTTTGGTCTGGGCGAAACCGTGACCTCCGGGATTGTCTCCGCGCTGGGCCGTAGCGGCCTGAACGTGGAAAACTACGAAAACTTTATCCAGACCGATGCGGCGATTAACCGCGGGAACTCCGGCGGCGCGCTGGTGAACCTCAACGGTGAGCTGATCGGCATTAACACCGCCATCCTGGCGCCGGACGGCGGCAACATCGGTATCGGTTTTGCTATCCCGAGCAACATGGTGAAAAACCTGACCGAGCAGATGGTGAAATATGGCCAGGTGAAACGCGGTGAGCTGGGCATCATGGGCACCGAACTGAACTCTGAACTGGCGAAAGCGATGAAAGTCGACGCCCAGCGCGGCGCCTTTGTCAGCCAGGTGATGCCAGGTTCGGCAGCCGCCAAAGCGGGCATTAAAGCCGGCGACGTGATCACCACCCTCAATGGCAAGGCGATCAGCAGTTTCGCCGCGCTGCGTGCTCAGGTCGGCACCATGCCTATCGGCAGCAAAGTTGAGCTTGGCCTGCTCCGCGACGGCAAACCGGTCACCGTTACCGTCGAACTGCAGCAGAGCAACCAGACCCAGGTGGATTCCAGCACCATCTTCAACGGGATTGAAGGGGCGGAAATGAGTAACAAGGGTCAGGATAAGGGCGTGGTGGTCAACAATGTGAAAGCCGGCACCCCGGCGGCGCAGATTGGCCTCAAGAAAGGCGACATCATTGTCGGGGCGAATCAGCAGCCGGTGAAAAACATCGCCGATCTGCGGAAAATCTTCGACGCCAAACCGTCCGTGCTGGCGCTGAACATTCAGCGCGGCGACGCCTCTATCTACCTGCTGTTGCAGTAATCGTCAGCGCAAGCGCCACAGCCCCTTCCCTCGCCGAGGGCAGGGGCTTTTTTTTCGTTCTGTGACCACTTCCACAACTCCACATATCTCGCCCCGCCTTCGGGCATATGCACAATGCAGCAGGACGGAGACTCTTTTATGCTGGTGCCCTGCATAGGGGAGGATTACATGGCTGGCTGGCATCTTGATACCAAAATGGCGCAGGATATTGTGGCGCGCACGATGCGCATCATCGATACCAACATCAACGTGATGGATGCCCGCGGGCGGATTATCGGCAGCGGCGATCGGGAAAGAATTGGTGAATTGCACGAAGGCGCGCTGCTGGTGCTTTCCCAGGGGCGGGTGGTGGATATCGACGATGCGGTCGCTCGCCATCTGCACGGAGTGCGTCAGGGGATCAACCTGCCGCTACGCCTCGAAGGTGAAATCGTCGGGGTGATCGGCCTGACCGGCGAGCCGGAGTCGCTGCGGAAATATGGCGAGCTGGTGTGCATGACGGCAGAGATGATGCTGGAGCAGTCGCGGCTGATGCATCTCCTGGCGCAGGACAGCCGCCTGCGCGAAGAGCTGGTGATGAACCTGATTCAGGCGGAAGAGCATACCCCGGCGCTGAACGAATGGGCTCAGCGGTTAGGTATCGATCTCAATCAGCCGCGGGTGGTGGCGATGATTGAGGTGGACAGCGGCCAGCTCGGCGTGGACAGCGCGATGGCGGAACTGCAGCAGTTGCAGAACGCGCTGACCACCCCCGATCGCAATAATCTGGTGGCCATTGTGTCACTCACGGAAATGGTGGTGCTGAAACCGGCGCTGAACAGCTTTGGCCGCTGGGACGCCGACGATCACGTCCGCCGCGTCGAGCAGCTTATCGCCAGGATGAAAGAGAATGGTCAGCTCCGCTTTCGCGTGGCGCTGGGCAACTTCTTCACCGGTCCCGGGAGTATCGCCCGCTCTTACCGTACCGCACGGACGACCATGATGGTGGGTAAGCAACGAATGCCGGAGAGCCGCAGCTATTTCTATCAGGATCTGATGCTGCCGGTGCTGCTCGACAGCCTGCGCGGCGGCTGGCAGGCCAATGAACTGGCCCGTCCGCTGGCGCGTCTGAAGGCTATGGATAACAACGGTTTGCTGCGGCGTACGCTGCAGGCGTGGTTTCGCCATAACGTGCAGCCGCTGGCGACATCAAAGGCGCTGTTTATTCATCGCAATACCCTGGAGTATCGGTTGAACCGTATCTCGGAGCTGACCGGTCTGGATCTCGGCAGCTTTGACGATCGGCTGCTGCTCTATATAGCCCTGCAGCTGGATGAGCAACGATAGGGCGTCGAGATAAAAATGCCGGGAGGCGGTTCGCCTTACCCGGCCTGGAGGATGCATGGCGTAAGCGGCAGATTATATTGGGTGCCCGGTCAGGCGGTGCGCCGCCGGGAACGCTGTCACTTACGGGTAAGTTTTTCCAGATCGGCTTCGATTTCGCTGATCTTATTGGTGACCACGCTTTCCAGATGGCGTAAATCGTCGAGGATTTTACGCTTGAGATCGATTTCAGTGCGATCGCGCTGGCAGATCTGATCCAGTTCGTCGATGACGTAGCGCAGATTGGGGCTGATCTCCTGGACTTCTTTGTAGCCCTGGCCGACGCCGTCGGCGACAACGGTTTTGCGCTGACGCGGATATTTAAACTTCACGCTCTTGGCGAAGAATTCGCCTTTGTCTTTCTGAAAATAGATTTTCAGGATGTCGTTGTTAGCTTCCTGCCGCAGGCTATAGCGATCGATCTCATCAGGGTTGGTAATGCCAAGACTTTTCAGATTATCGTACATAACGGTACCTTTGATAGCATCATAACCATTGAATAATTAACGAAAAAATCCATTTTCGCCAGCATCAAATATAAAAAAAGCGGGATATCTCCCGCTTTTTATTTGCTTTAGTCGATGGTGCGCAGCAGTTCGTTAATGCCGACTTTGCCGCGGGTTTTGGCATCGACTTTCTTAACGATCACCGCGCAGTACAGGCTGTATTTACCATCCTTCGACGGCAGGTTGCCTGACACGACTACCGAGCCAGCCGGTACGCGGCCGTAGAAGACTTCACCGGTTTCGCGATCGTAGATTTTGGTGCTCTGACCCAGGTAAACGCCCATGGAGATGACGGAGCCTTCTTCGACAATCACCCCTTCAACCACTTCAGAGCGCGCGCCGATGAAGCAGTTGTCTTCGATGATGGTCGGGTTCGCCTGCAGCGGCTCCAGTACGCCACCGATGCCGACGCCGCCGGACAGGTGAACGTTTTTACCGATCTGCGCGCAGGAGCCGACGGTAGCCCAGGTATCAACCATGGTGCCTTCGTCAACGTAGGCGCCGATGTTAACGTAGGACGGCATCAGCACGGTGTTGCGGGCGATGAATGCGCCCTGACGTACCGCTGCCGGCGGCACCACGCGGAAACCTTCTTTCTGGAAACGCGCTTCGTCATAGTCAGCGAATTTCATCGGTACTTTATCGAAGTAGCGGCTTTCCGCACCATCGATAACCTGGTTATCGTTAATACGGAAAGAGAGCAGTACCGCTTTCTTCAGCCATTGATGCGTCACCCACTGACCATCGATCTTCTCAGCGACGCGCAGCGCGCCGGAATCCAGAAGGGCGATAACCTGGTTTACCGCTTCGCGGGTCACGGTATCCACATTGGCCGGCGTGATGTCGGCGCGACGCTCGAAGGCGGACTCAATAACGTTCTGTAACTGCTGCATTGTTTCTTTCCATTCACTAAAAAAAATACGTCACCCTTTATCGTTTGGATTGAGGGCCTCTGTCAACCGTTGTTGCACTTCTTGTTGTAGCTCATTATTAAGGCCACGCCGGTCGGCGGTGGCGATTATAAATAAATCTTCTACTCGCTCACCAATTGTCGTAATTCGCGCCCCGTGAAGCGAAATACCGAGGTCGGCGAACACCTGGCCGACGCGGGCGAGCAGCCCTGGCTGATCGAGCGCAATCAGCTCGAGAAACGATTTTCGATCGGTATGGGTCGGCAGGAAATTCACCTCTGTCGGCACAGAGAAGTGACGCAGTTTTGCCGCCTGACGACGCGGGGCCGGGGGTTCCCAGCTACGCTGAGTTATCGTCTGTTCAAGACCGTGGCGAATCGCGTCGTGGCGGTCAGCGGAAAGCGGGCTGCCGTCGGGTTCGAGGACAATAAAGGTATCCATCGCCATGCCGTCGCGGGTGGTGAAGATCTGCGCGTCGTGGACGCTAAGGTTGCGACGGTCCAGTTCGCCGCACACCGCGGCAAACAGATAAGGGCGATCCGGGCTCCAGATAAAAATCTCCGTACCGCCGCGGGTGGCCTGCGAACTCAGCAGAATCATCGGCTTATTCAGATCGTGACGCAGCAGGTTGCGGGCGTGCCAGGCGAGCTGCGTCGGCGTATGCCGCACGAAATAGTTGGCGCGGCAGCGGTTCCAGATCTGATGCAGCGCCTCTTCATTAATATTGTCCATCCGCAGCAGGGCCAGCGCCTGCAGCTGATGATGACGCACCCGTTCGCGCATATCCGGGGTGCTTTGCATGCCCCGACGCAGCTGTTTCTCGGTGGCGAAATAGAGTTCGCGCAGCAGACTCTGCTTCCAGCTGTTCCACAGCGTTTCGTTAGTGGCGCAGATATCGGCAACGGTCAGGCACACCAGATAGCGCAGGCGATTTTCCGTTTGCACTTCCTCGGCGAACTGCTTAATCACCTCCGGATCCTGAATGTCGCGCCGCTGGGCGGTGACCGACATCAGCAGATGGTGACGCACCAGCCAGGCGACCAGCTGCGTTTCGCGAGAGTTCAGTCCGTGCAGCTCGGCAAACTTCAGCACATCCTGCGCGCCGAGGATCGAGTGGTCGCCGCCACGCCCTTTCGCAATGTCGTGGAACAGGGCGGCGATTAAAATCAGCTCCGGGTGCGTTAAGCGCGGCCATAGCTCCACGCACAGCGGGTGGCGGCTGCGGGTTTCTTCTTTGGCAAAGCTCTCCAGCTTCAGCATCACGCGGATGGTGTGTTCATCGACGGTGTAGGCGTGAAACAGATCGAACTGCATCTGGCCGACGATATGTGACCACTGCGGCATATAGGCCCACAGCACGCTATGGCGATGCATCGGCAGCAGTCCGCGGCTGACCGCCCCCTGATGGCGCAGCATGCTGAGAAAGAGCGTGCGCGCCTCCGGGATATAGCACAGCGGCTGGGTCAGATGGCGCCGGGCATGGCGCAGATGGCGCAACGTCGTGGAGTAGATGCCGGTGATGGTGCTGTTGCGTACCATCATATAAAACATGCGCAGAATGGCCTGCGGTTCGCGAATAAACAGCGTGTCGTCACGCAGATCGATAAGGGTGCCGCGCAGCTGGAAGTCATCGTCTATCGGGCGCGGTTTTTCATCCTCGGTCAGGGCGAGAATAGCCTCTTCAAACAGCTGAAGCAGCATCTGGTTCAGCTCGCTCAC
Source organism: Klebsiella sp. P1CD1 (assembly GCF_003790505.1). Classification (NCBI taxonomy): domain Bacteria; kingdom Pseudomonadati; phylum Pseudomonadota; class Gammaproteobacteria; order Enterobacterales; family Enterobacteriaceae; genus Klebsiella; species Klebsiella sp. P1CD1. The sequence continues at coordinate 4,677,819 of NZ_CP033631.1, read as the reverse complement.
CCGGCGGGTGACGCGGAAGAAGTCCTTCATCATATGCTCAATCGGCTGGTTGCCGTCGCCTTCATAGCCGAGCCGGCGGGCGACGCTGAGCTGGCGGTCGAAAAGCAGACGGTTGTCATAGCGAGTGAGCTCGAGATGCAGCGCGAAACGGATGCGCCACAGCTGATGCAGACACTCGTTGAGCTCATTGCGCTCGGCTTCAGTCAGAAAGCCGAAGCCGACCATCTCATCCATCGAGGTGGCGCCAAAATGACGGCGAGCCACCCACTGTAGCGTATGGATGTCACGCAGGCCGCCGGGGCTGCTTTTCACGTCCGGCTCCAGGTTATAGCTGGTGCCGTGATAGCGTTGATGACGGACGTTCTGCTCTTCCACCTTGGCGGCGAAGAACTTTTCCGATGGCCAGAAGCCGTCGCTAAAAATATGTTTTTGCAGTTCAAGGAACAGTGCGACGTCGCCGATCAGCAGGCGCGATTCAATCAAGTTAGTGGCGACGGTGAGATCCGAGAGTCCTTCCAGCAGACACTCTTCGAGGGTGCGCACGCTGTGGCCCACCTCCAGCTTGACGTCCCACAGCAGCGTCAGCAGTTCGCCGACCTTTTGCGCCTGCTCGTCAGGCAGCTTTTTGCGGCTGAGGATCAGCAGGTCGACGTCAGAGAGCGGATGCAGCTCGCCGCGGCCATAGCCGCCGACGGCGACCAGCGCCAGGTCGCAGACGGATTCAAAACCGTAGGCGATCCACAACCGCTGCAGCAGCTGGTCGATAAATTCGGTGCGCGCCGCAATGAGCTGCTCCGCGGCGATGCCGGAGTCAAACGCCTCGCCCAGCCAGTGCTGGAAGGTATCGATGTGCGCCTTAATTGCAGCACAGTTCAGATCGCCCTGCGGCCAGCTCACCGGATGTTCCGGCGGGACGGGCAGAAGAGGGGAGGCTGTGTCAGGTAATGAGTTGCTCATCGCGTCACCATAAGAAAAAACTATCTAATAAAAAAGCCGGCGGGCGCCGGCTTTTCATCATTCATCGTGCGAGATTATCGCCGGGATGGTGTCATCCTTGCGTAGCGTCAGAATTTCGCAGCCGTTGTCTGTCACCACAATAGTATGCTCGTACTGCGCAGACAAGCTCCGGTCTTTAGTTTTCACCGTCCAGCCGTCTTTCATGCTGCGGATCTCTTTTTTACCCGCGTTGACCATCGGCTCGATGGTGAAGGTCATGCCGGGTTTGAGCACAACGTTGGTTTCCGGTGAGTCGTAGTGCAGCACCTGCGGCTCTTCATGGAAGCCGCGGCCGATACCGTGGCCACAGTATTCGCGCACCACGGAAAAACCTTCGGCTTCAACGTATTTCTGGATCGCCGCGCCGATAGTGCGCAGGTTGATCCCCGGCTTCACCATTTTCAGCGCCAGATACAGGCTTTCCTGAGTGATGCGGCACAGGCGCTCACCGAGAATCGTCGGTTTACCGACGATAAACATTTTGGAGGTGTCGCCATGGAAATCATCTTTAATGACCGTCACGTCGATGTTAACGATATCGCCATCTTTCAGCAGTTTGCCGTCGTCAGGGATACCGTGGCAAACTACTTCGTTGACCGAAATGCAGACGGACTTCGGATAGCCGTGATAGCCGAGGCAGGCGGAAATGGCCTTCTGCTCGTTAACGATATAGTCGTTACAGATGCGGTCCAGTTCACCGGTGCTGACGCCAGGTTTAACCCAGGGTTCGATCATTTCCAGCACTTCAGCGGCCAGGCGGCCGGCAACGCGCATTTTTTCAATGTCTTCAGATGTCTTGATAGAGATAGCCATGGAGTATGTCCAGCAGTGTCGATATTTTCGACAATAATAGAGTAAGTCCTGCCAATGGTAACAGTCCGGGCAGGCTGGTGCCAAATTGAGAATCATTAACAGCACGTGGCGTCAACAAGAGTTGGTGTCTGGGCGGATTTTGTGGTATAAAGCGCGCCGGACTTCCGTTCCATCTCAGATACACAAGGATGGGACGTAAGCGACATACTCATATTGTGTAAATAACACACACGTATCGACACATATTCCGGGGTGCCCTTTGGGGTCGGTAATATGGGATACGTGGAGGCATAACCCCAATTTAATCTATAGAGGTTTTAAACATGGCAACTGTTTCCATGCGCGACATGCTCAAGGCTGGTGTTCACTTTGGTCACCAGACCCGTTACTGGAACCCGAAAATGAAGCCTTTCATCTTCGGCGCGCGTAACAAAGTTCACATCATCAACCTTGAGAAAACGGTACCGATGTTCAACGAAGCTCTGGCTGAGCTGAACAAAATCTCTGCCCGTAAAGGCAAGATCCTGTTCGTGGGTACTAAGCGCGCTGCAAGCGAAGCGGTAAAAGAAGCTGCTAACAGCTGCGACCAGTTCTTCGTGAACCATCGCTGGCTGGGCGGTATGCTGACTAACTGGAAAACCGTTCGTCAGTCCATCAAACGTCTGAAAGACCTGGAAACTCAGTCCCAGGACGGTACTTTCGACAAGCTGACCAAGAAAGAAGCGCTGATGCGCACTCGTGAGCTGGACAAGCTGGAAAACAGCCTGGGCGGTATCAAAGACATGGGCGGCCTGCCGGACGCACTGTTCGTTATCGACGCTGACCACGAGCACATCGCTATCAAAGAAGCAAACAACCTGGGTATCCCGGTATTTGCTATCGTTGATACCAACTCTGATCCGGACGGCGTAGACTTCGTTATCCCGGGTAACGACGATGCAATCCGCGCAGTAAGCCTGTACCTGGGCGCTGTTGCTGCTACCGTTCGTGAAGGTCGCTCTCAGGACCTGGCTTCTCAGGCGGAAGAAAGCTTCGTAGAAGCTGAATAATAAGGTTTAAGCCCTTATTAGTACCGTGTATGAATAGGGGCCCATTACAGGCCCCTTTTTTCAATTTACGCTGTTTGGCCGTTGGCCGGGCAGTATCCACATCTCCCGAGGATTTTAGAATGGCTGAAATTACCGCTTCCCTGGTAAAAGAACTGCGCGAACGTACTGGCGCAGGCATGATGGATTGCAAAAAAGCGCTGACTGAAGCGAATGGCGACATCGAGCTGGCAATCGAAAACATGCGTAAATCCGGCGCGATCAAAGCGGCGAAGAAAGCAGGCAACGTGGCTGCTGACGGCGTGATCAAAACCAAAATCGAAGGCAACTACGGTTACATTCTGGAAGTTAACTGCCAGACTGACTTCGTTGCTAAAGATGGTGGTTTCCAGGCATTTGCTGACAAAGTACTGGACGCTGCTGTTGCGGGTAAAATCTCCGACGTTGAAGTTCTGAAAGCGCAGTTCGAAGAAGAACGCGTTGCGCTGGTTGCTAAAATCGGTGAGAACATCAACATCCGTCGTATCGCTGTTCTGGAAGGCGACGTTCTGGGTAGCTACCAGCACGGTGCGCGCATCGGTGTTCTGGTTGCCGCTAAAGGCGCTGACGAAGAGCTGGTTAAGCAGCTGGCAATGCACGTTGCAGCAAGCAAGCCGGAATTCGTTAAGCCGGAAGACGTGTCTGCTGAAGTGGTAGAGAAAGAGTACCAGGTTCAGCTGGACATCGCGATGCAGTCCGGTAAGCCGAAAGAAATCGCAGAGAAAATGGTTGAAGGCCGCATGAAGAAATTCACCGGCGAAGTTTCTCTGACGGGTCAGCCTTTCGTTATGGAGCCGAGCAAATCTGTTGGCCAGCTGCTGAAAGAGCACAACGCTGACGTGACTGGCTTCATCCGCTTTGAAGTGGGCGAAGGCATCGAGAAAGTTGAGACTGACTTTGCAGCAGAAGTTGCTGCGATGTCCAAGCAGTCTTAATTTTTACAAGGAGCCGCCTGAGGGCGGCTTCTTTTTGCGCCCATTTTGTAAATTCAGCCAACTGCGTATAGTGACCGCGCTGAAATGCGACATACAATGTCGCCAGAATTCTCATATCTCATTCGTTGACAGTCTCAGGAAAGAAACATGGCTACCAATGCAAAACCCGTCTACAAACGTATTCTGCTGAAATTAAGTGGCGAAGCGCTGCAGGGCTCAGAAGGCTTCGGTATTGATGCAAGCATACTTGACCGCATGGCTCAGGAGATCAAAGAGCTGGTCGAGCTGGGTATTCAGGTTGGCGTAGTAATTGGTGGTGGTAACCTGTTCCGTGGTGCTGGTCTGGCGAAAGCGGGTATGAACCGCGTTGTGGGCGACCACATGGGCATGCTGGCAACGGTCATGAACGGCCTGGCAATGCGTGATGCGCTCCACCGCGCCTATGTGAACGCTCGTCTGATGTCCGCCATCCCGCTGAACGGCGTGTGCGACAACTACAGCTGGGCAGAGGCGATCAGCCTGCTGCGCAACAACCGCGTGGTGATCCTCTCCGCAGGCACCGGCAACCCGTTCTTTACCACCGATTCCGCAGCCTGCCTGCGTGGTATTGAAATTGAAGCCGACGTGGTGCTGAAAGCGACCAAGGTTGACGGTGTGTTTACCGCGGATCCGGCAAAAGATCCTTCTGCCACCATGTACGATCAGCTGACCTACAGCGAAGTGCTGGATAAAGAGCTGAAAGTCATGGATCTGGCGGCCTTCACCCTGGCGCGTGACCACAAATTGCCGATTCGCGTCTTCAACATGAACAAACCCGGCGCCCTGCGTCGCGTGGTCATGGGCGAAAAAGAAGGCACATTGATCACGGAATAATTCCCGTCAGCGCCAAATCCGGGTAATATTCCGCTTTACTTTCGCGGGGATATTGCCCGGTGATTTTCATTAAATCTGACTATACTTAGCTCATTTTCCGACGGGTGTCCCGTCTGGTCTGACTGAGACAAGCTTTCAAGGATTCGTAACGTGATTAGCGATATCAGAAAAGATGCTGAAATCCGCATGGAAAAATGCGTCGAAGCATTCAAAAACCAAATCAGCAAAATTCGCACGGGTCGTGCTTCTCCGAGCCTGCTGGACGGGATTGTTGTTGAATATTACGGTACGCCGACTCCGCTGCGCCAGCTGGCCAGCGTCACCGTCGAAGACTCCCGTACCCTGAAAATCAACGTCTTTGACCGTTCTATGTCTGCGGCCGTTGAAAAAGCGATCATGGCGTCTGACCTCGGTCTGAACCCAAGCTCCGCCGGCAGCGATATTCGTGTTCCGCTGCCGCCGCTGACCGAAGAGCGTCGTAAAGATCTGACCAAGATCGTCCGTGGCGAAGCTGAGCAGGCGCGTGTCGCCGTGCGTAACGTTCGCCGTGACGCGAACGACAAAGTTAAAGCGCTGCTGAAAGAGAAAGAGATCAGCGAAGATGACGATCGCCGTTCTCAGGACGACGTGCAGAAAATGACTGACGCCGCCATCAAGAAAGTTGACGCGGCGCTGGCAGATAAAGAAGCGGAACTGATGCAGTTCTGATGCTCTGCTGTTGCTCGGGCCGATACTTCCTGGCCTGAGTAAAATCTGAAACGCCGTACAGAAGACTGTACGCTCAATTCTCGGGATTGCGTTGAGCCGGCTGGCCTTGTAGCCTTTAGCGCTAAGTTGAAGGCCTGATGCCGCCGCCTTATCCCCGATAGTTGTTGCGTAGGGGCTTGCTGGCGGCGTTTTGCTTTTTATTCTGTTTCCTTTCTTCTGGACGTCTCATGAAGCAATTAACCGTTCTCGGTTCGACCGGCTCCATAGGCTGTAGCACGCTGGACGTGGTACGCCATAACCCTGGTTGCTTTTCCGTCGCCGCGCTGGTCGCGGGGAAAAACGTTGACCGCATGGTTGAACAATGCCTGGAATTTACTCCGCGTTACGCCGTGATGGATGATGCGCAAAGCGCTGAGCGGTTGCGCATCCGTCTGCATGAGCATGGCTGCCGTACCGAAGTGCTGAGCGGCCAGCAGGCGGCGGCTGAGGTCGCGGCGCTGGATGAGGTCGATCAGGTGATGGCGGCAATCGTCGGCGCGGCGGGGCTGGTACCGACGCTGGCGGCGATCCGCGCCGGGAAAACCGTGTTGTTGGCGAATAAAGAATCGCTGGTGACCTGCGGTCGCTTGTTCATGGAGGCCGTTCAGCGGTCGAGGGCGCGATTGCTGCCGGTCGATAGCGAACATAACGCGATTTTTCAGAGTATGCCGGAGACAATTCAACAGCATCTGGGATACGCTGACCTCACCCGGAATGGCGTCTCGTCCATTCTGTTAACCGGTTCCGGGGGGCCTTTCCGCGAGACGGACGTGGCTGAACTATCGGCGATGACCCCGGATCAGGCCTGCCGCCATCCCAACTGGTCGATGGGACGTAAGATCTCCGTCGATTCAGCCACGATGATGAACAAAGGTCTGGAATATATTGAAGCCCGCTGGCTGTTCAATGCTTCGGCGCAGCAGATGGAAGTGCTGATCCACCCGCAGTCGGTGATCCACTCGATGGTTCGCTATCAGGACGGCAGCGTGCTGGCCCAGCTTGGGGAGCCGGATATGCGCACGCCGATTGCTCATACCATGGGCTGGCCACAGCGCCTGAGCTCCGGGGTCAAACCACTGGACTTCTGCCAGCTGAGCAACCTGAGCTTCTCCGCGCCGGACTACGCCCGCTATCCCTGCCTGAAGCTGGCGATGGACGCGTTTGAGGTCGGCCAGGCGGCCACCACGGCGCTGAATGCGGCCAATGAAGAGTCGGTTGCCGCGTTTCTGCATGGCGATATCCGCTTTACCGATATTGCGGCGGTGAATCTGGCGGTGCTGGATAAGATGAACCTGCAGGAGCCGCAAAGCATTGATGATGTTCTGGTTATCGACGCTGACGCTCGTGCGGTAGCTCACCAGCAGCTTAATCGTTTGGGCGCGCAGGCGTAACGCGGTGGTATTTGTGGGCGAAAGGCTTCGGTGATATAGTCTGCGCCACCCGATCGTTGCATTTTGTTGTTAAAGATTACGGTGGCCGTGGCAAAACACGGCTTTTTTGCGTAAAGCTTTTGGTTGTTCTCTGCGATTGGCTGCAGCCCCGGCATCGGATAAAAATGCGTATCCAGCGCGGCCCGGTGGCCTCTGTTTGGTGGCTAGTTAATCCTTATTATGGACTTAAAACGCGTGATGTTGTCTGCTAATCAAACTGTCAGCGAAATATCGCCAACTCATGGCTGCCGTCATGTCGCCATTATTATGGATGGCAACGGCCGTTGGGCGAAACGGCAAGGTAAAATTCGCGCTTTCGGGCACAAGGCCGGTGCGAAATCCGTGCGTCGCGCGGTCTCCTTCGCGGCGAATAATGGAATTGAGGCGTTAACGTTATACGCGTTCAGCAGCGAAAACTGGAACCGTCCAGCCCAGGAAGTCAGCGCGCTGATGGAACTGTTCGTCTGGGCGCTGGATAGCGAAGTCAAAAGCCTGCACCGACACAATGTGCGTTTGCGGGTCATTGGCGACACCACGCGCTTCAATGCGCGCCTGCAGGAACGCATCCGCAAAGCGGAAGCGTTGACCGCAAACAATACCGGCTTAACGCTGAACATTGCGGCAAATTACGGCGGTCGCTGGGATATTACCCAGGGCGTTCGTCTGCTGGCGAAACAAGTACAGGACGGGACGCTGTTGCCTGAAGAGATCACGGAAGAAATGCTGAGTCAGCAGGTCTGCATGCATGAACTGGCTCCCGTTGATTTAGTTATTAGGACCGGGGGAGAGCACCGAATAAGTAACTTTTTGATTTGGCAAATTGCCTATGCCGAACTTTACTTTACGGATGTTCTTTGGCCCGATTTTGCTGAACAGGACTTTGAAGGTGCACTCCATGCCTTTGTTAATCGAGAGCGTCGTTTCGGCGGCACTGAGCCGGGTGGCAGTCATGCCTGATGGGGGTCACTTTTGCTGAAGTATCGCCTGATATCTGCTTTCGTCTTAATTCCCGTCGTCATTGCGGCGCTGTTCTTATTGCCGCCGATGGGATTTGCTATCGTGACCCTCGTGGTCTGCATGCTCGCCGCGTGGGAGTGGGGGCAACTGAGCGGTTTCACCTCAACGTCGCAGCGGGTCTGGCTGGCGGTGCTGTGCGGCCTTCTGCTGGCTGCCATGCTTTTTCTGCTGCCTGAATACCATTATGACGTTCATCAACCGATGGTGGAAGGTTCACTCTGGGCCTCATTCGCCTGGTGGATCGTCGCGCTGTTGCTGGTGTTATCGTACCCGGCGTCGGCGGCATTCTGGCGCCATTCCAAAGTGCTGCGCCTTATCTTCGGCATATTGACCATTGTTCCGTTTTTCTGGGGCATGCTGGCGCTGCGCGCCTGGCACTATACCGATAACCACTACAGCGGTGCGGTGTGGCTGCTGTACGTCATGATCCTGGTCTGGGGAGCCGACTCTGGCGCCTACATGTTTGGCAAAATGTTCGGCAAGCATAAGCTGGCGCCAAAGGTTTCACCGGGAAAAACCTGGCAGGGTTTTTTTGGCGGTTTGCTGACGGCGGCCGTGATCTCCTGGGCTTACGGGGTGTGGGCGCATCTTGACGTCACGCCGACGGTGCTGCTGGTCTGTTCCGTGGTGGCGGCCCTGGCTTCCGTGCTGGGCGATCTGACGGAAAGTATGTTTAAGCGCGAGGCCGGCATTAAGGATAGCGGGCACTTGATTCCCGGACACGGCGGTATTCTCGATCGTATCGACAGCCTGACGGCGGCGGTACCGGTCTTCGCCTGTCTGCTACTGTTGGTCTTCAGGACGATTTGACGGAAGGTTATATGCTGAGCGTGCTCTGGAATCTGGCAGCTTTTATCATTGCGCTTGGCGTACTGATTACGGTGCATGAGTTTGGCCATTTTTGGGTGGCGCGCCGCTGCGGCATCCGGGTTGAGCGTTTTTCTATCGGCTTTGGCAAAGCGCTGTGGCGGCGGATGGATAAGCAGGGCACGGAGTTCGTGATTGCCCTGATCCCGCTGGGCGGCTACGTCAAGATGCTGGACGAGCGCGTCGAGGCGGTGGCGCCGGAGATGCGCCACTACGCCTTCAACAATAAAACCGTCGGCCAGCGTGCGGCGGTGATTGCCGCCGGCCCCATCGCTAACTTCATTTTCGCTATCTTTGCTTACTGGCTGGTCTTTATTATCGGCGTTCCTGGCGTGCGGCCGGTGGTGGGTGAAATAACGCCCAATTCGGTTGCCGCGCAAGCACAAATTGCAAAAGGAACGGAACTTAAAGCGATAGATGGTATCGAAACGCCTGATTGGGATGCGGTGCGTATGCAGCTGGTCGCCAAAATCGGCAACCCGCAAACAATACTTACCGTCGCCCCTTTCGGGACCAATCAGCGCCAGGATAAAATCGTCGATCTGCGGCACTGGGCGTTTGAGCCAGACAAGCAAGATCCCGTGACCTCGCTGGGGATCCAGCCGCGCAGCGCGCAGATTGATACGGTGCTGGCGGAGGTCCAGACGGGCTCGGCAGCTCAGAAAGCGGGTTTGCAAGCGGGCGACCGGATCGTTAAAGTCGATGGTCAACCGTTAACGCAGTGGATGACGTTTGTTAATCTGGTGCGAGATAATCCGGGCAAAGCGCTGGCGCTGGAGATTGAACGGCAGGGGAGTGCGCTGCCGTTAACCCTGACGCCGGATGCGAAAACGGTAAAAGGTAAGGCAGAAGGGTTCGCAGGGGTGGTGCCAAAGGTCATCCCGCTACCTGAGGAATACAAGACAGTACGTCAGTACGGACCGTTTGCCGCCATCGCTGAAGCCACGGATAAAACCTGGCAGCTGATGTCACTGACGGTCAGGATGCTGGGTAAATTGATAACCGGTGATGTCAAACTGAACAACCTCAGTGGGCCGATCTCTATCGCTCAGGGGGCTGGAATGTCAGCGGAGTTTGGGTTGATTTATTATCTGATGTTCCTTGCGCTGATTAGCGTGAACCTCGGAATCATCAACCTGTTCCCACTGCCCGTACTGGATGGGGGACATCTGCTGTTTTTAGCGATCGAAAAGCTGAAGGGCGGGCCGGTATCCGAGCGAGTTCAAGACTTTAGTTATCGCATTGGCTCAATACTGCTGGTGCTGTTAATGGGGCTTGCACTTTTCAATGATTTCTCTCGGTTATAAGAGAGTTTGTTAGGAAGAACGCATAATAACGATGGCGATGAAAAAGTTGCTCATAGCGTCGCTGCTGTTTAGCAGCGCGACTGTATACGGTGCTGAAGGGTTCGTGGTGAAGGACATTCATTTCGAAGGCTTGCAGCGTGTCGCTGTTGGTGCGGCCCTCCTCAGTATGCCAGTGCGTCCTGGCGATACGGTGACCGACGATGATATCAGTAACACTATTCGCGCGCTGTTTGCCACTGGCAACTTTGAGGACGTCCGCGTCCTGCGCGATGGTGATACCCTGCTGGTGCAGGTGAAAGAGCGTCCGACGATCGCCAGCATCACCTTCTCCGGCAATAAGTCGGTGAAAGATGACATGCTCAAGCAGAACCTCGAGGCCTCTGGTGTTCGGGTGGGCGAGTCGCTTGACCGCACGACCATCGCGGATATCGAGAAGGGTCTGGAGGATTTCTACTACAGCGTTGGTAAATACAGCGCCAGCGTCAAAGCGGTTGTGACGCCGCTGCCGCGTAACCGTGTCGATCTGAAGCTGGTCTTCCAGGAAGGCGTCTCCGCAAAAATTCAGCAGATTAATATCGTCGGCAACCATGCGTTTTCGACCGATGAACTGATCTCCCACTTCCAGCTGCGCGATGAGGTACCGTGGTGGAACGTGGTCGGCGACCGTAAATACCAGAAGCAGAAGCTGGCGGGCGACCTTGAAACCCTGCGCAGCTACTATCTGGATCGCGGTTATGCCCGTTTCAACATCGATTCTACTCAGGTTAGCCTGACGCCGGACAAGAAAGGGATCTACATTACCGTCAACATCACCGAAGGCGATCAGTACAAGCTTTCCGGGGTGCAGGTAACGGGCGATCTCGCGGGCCATTCGGCCGAAATCGAAGCGCTGACCAAAGTCGAGCCGGGCGAACTGTACAACGGCGCGAAAGTAACCAAGATGGAAAACGACATCAAGAAACTGTTGGGTCGTTATGGTTACGCCTACCCGCGCGTTCAGTCGCAGCCGGAAATCAACGACAGCGATAAGACCGTCAAACTGCACGTCAACGTCGATGCGGGTAACCGCTATTACGTGCGTAAAATTCGCTTCGAAGGTAACGACACCTCCAAAGATGCCGTCCTGCGCCGCGAAATGCGCCAGATGGAAGGCGCATGGCTGGGGAGCGATCTCGTCGATCAGGGTAAAGACCGTCTCAACCGTTTAGGCTTCTTCGAAACGGTGGATACCGATACCCAACGCGTGCCGGGCAGCCCGGACCAGGTCGACGTTGTCTACAAGGTGAAAGAGCGTAACACCGGTAGCTTCAACTTCGGTATCGGCTACGGTACCGAAAGCGGCGTCAGCTTCCAGGCGGGCGTCCAGCAGGATAACTGGTTAGGTACCGGTTATGCGGTCGGGATCAACGGCACCAAAAACGATTACCAGACCTATACCGAACTGTCGGTGACCAACCCGTACTTCACCGTTGACGGTGTGAGCCTCGGCGGCCGTATCTTCTATAATGACTTCGATGCGAACGATGCGGATCTGTCTGACTATACCAACAAAAGCTATGGTACAGACGTCACGCTGGGCTTCCCGGTCAACGAATACAACACGCTGCGCGCCGGGGTCGGTTATGTTCATAACTCCCTGTCCAATATGCAGCCGCAGGTGGCGATGTGGCGTTACCTGAACTCGATGGGCCAGTATCCGGACAACACCAACGACCGGAACTCGTTCAGTGCGAATGACTTCACCTTCAACTACGGTTGGACCTATAACAAGCTTGACCGCGGCTTCTTCCCAACGGAAGGTTCGCGCGTCAACCTGAACGGTAAGGTGACCATTCCGGGCTCAGACAACGAATACTACAAAGCGACGCTGGATACCGCCACCTATGTGCCGATCGACAACGATCACCAGTGGGTAGTGTTGGGTCGTACCCGCTTTGGCTATGGCGATGGTATCGGCGGCAAAGAGATGCCGTTCTATGAGAACTTCTATGCCGGTGGTTCCAGCACCGTGCGTGGCTTCCAGTCGAACACCATTGGTCCGAAGGCGGTGTACTTCCCGTCGAGCAGCCGTCATGATGGCGATAGCGGTTATACCAATGACTGTAAGAGCACCGAATCCGCGCCGTGTAAATCCGATGATGCGGTGGGCGGTAACGCGATGGCGGTGGCCAGCCTGGAGCTGATTACCCCGACGCCGTTTATTAGTGACAAATATGCGAACTCGGTCCGTACTTCCGTCTTCTGGGATATGGGTACCGTATGGGATACTCACTGGGATTCGAACGCCTATGGCGGTTACCCGGATTACAGTGATCCGAGCAACATCCGTATGTCTGCGGGTATTGCCGTGCAGTGGATGTCGCCGTTGGGGCCGTTGGTCTTCTCCTACGCCCAACCGTTCAAAAAGTACGATGGAGACAAAGCCGAACAGTTCCAGTTTAACATTGGTAAAACCTGGTAATTGTTGGCGGCAACGGAATGCAAGTGCAGTATAGCGCTGACTGTAGGCGATAACGCGGTTATCGCCTCGCCACGCAAATAACGGTACCCCTGGGTACTCATGGGATGGTAAGGAGTTTATTGTGAAAAAGTGGTTATTAGCTGCAGGTCTGGGTTTGGCAATGGTAACTTCCGCTCAGGCGGCAGATAAAATTGCCCTGGTGAACATGAACAGCCTGTTCCAACAGGTTGCCCAGAAAACTGGCGTTTCCAACACGCTGGAAAACGAGTTCAAAGGCCGCGCTAGCGAACTGCAGCGTATGGAAGGCGACCTGCAGTCTAAAATGCAGCGTCTGCAGTCCATGAAGCCGGGCGCCGATCGTACCAAACTGGAAAAAGACGTGATGGCTCAGCGCCAGACCTTCTCCCAGAAAGCGCAGGCGTTTGAACAGGATCGCGCACGTCGTTCCAACGAAGAGCGTGGCAAACTGGTTACCCGCATCCAGACTGCTGTACAGAGCGTAGCGAAAGATCAGAGCATCGATCTGGTGGTTGACGCAAATGCCGTTGCATACAACAGCAGCGATGTAAAAGACATCACCGCTGATGTGCTGAAACAGGTTAAATAAGTAATGCCTTCAATTCGACTGGCTGATCTCGCGCAGCAGTTGGATGCAGAATTACACGGTGATGGCGATATCGTCATCACCGGCGTTGCGTCCATGCAGAGCGCGAAAACGGGCCAAATCACTTTCATGGTCAACCCTAAGTACCGTGAACACCTGGCCGCTTGTCAGGCTTCTGCCGTTGTCATGACGCAGGATGATTTGCCTTTTGCCCATAGCGCCGCGCTGGTAGTGCGTAATCCCTACCTGACCTACGCGCGCATGGCTCAAATTCTTGATACCACGCCACAGCCGGCACAGGATATCGCGCCGAGCGCGGTCATCGATCCGTCGGCGAAGCTGGGTAACAACGTGGCGATCGGCGCTAACGCGGTTATCGAATCCGGTGTTGTACTGGGCGATAACGTGGTGATCGGCGCAGGCTGCTTCGTTGGGAAAAATACGAAAATCGGTGCCGGCTCGCGTTTGTGGGCCAATGTGACCATTTACCATGAGATTGAGATCGGCGAGAATTGCCTGATCCAGTCCAGCACGGTGATCGGCGCGGATGGCTTCGGTTATGCTAACGATCGCGGTAACTGGGTCAAGATCCCGCAACTGGGTCGCGTCATTATTGGCGATCGCGTGGAAATTGGCGCCTGCACCACCATCGATCGCGGCGCGCTGGACGATACCCTTATCGGTAACGGCGTTATCATTGATAATCAGTGTCAGATTGCGCATAACGTGGTAATTGGCGACAATACCGCGGTTGCCGGCGGCGTTATCATGGCGGGCAGCCTGAAAATTGGCCGCTACTGCATGATTGGCGGCGCCAGCGTGATTAACGGCCATATGGAAATCTGCGATAAAGTCACCGTCACGGGGATGGGGATGGTGATGCGTCCTATCTCTGAACCTGGCGTATACTCCTCCGGTATTCCGCTGCAGCCGAACAAGGCGTGGCGTAAAACTGCGGCGCTGGTGATGAATATTGACGAGATGAGCAAGCGCCTGAAAGCGATTGAGCGCAAGGTTAATCAACAAGACTAATTCATCATTTGGTCACATGACATTTCCGGCCTGTTGCATTCGCTAAAAGATTGCCGCAGGCCGTGTTATTATTGCCTTTTAGTACATTTAGACAGGAAGAGTATTTTGACTACTGACACTCATACTCTGCACATTGAAGAGATTCTGGAACTTCTGCCTCACCGTTACCCGTTCCTGCTGGTAGACCGCGTGCTGGATTTTGAAGAAGGTCGTTTTCTGCGCGCAGTAAAAAATGTTTCTGTAAACGAGCCGTTTTTCCAGGGGCACTTCCCTGGTAAGCCGATTTTGCCTGGCGTGCTGATTCTGGAAGCGATGGCGCAGGCCACCGGGATTCTGGCATTTAAAAGCGTCGGAAAACTGGAGCCAGGCGAGCTGTATTATTTCGCAGGCATCGACGAAGCGCGCTTCAAACGTCCGGTAGTACCAGGCGATCAGATGATTATGGAAGTCACTTTCGAGAAAACCCGCCGCGGCCTGACCCGTTTCAAAGGCGTCGCGCTGGTTGACGGTAAAGTGGTATGCGAAGCGACGATGATGTGTGCGCGTAGCCGGGAGGCCTGATACGTGATTGATAAAACCGCTTTTGTTCATCCTACCGCCATTGTAGAAGAAGGCGCCGTCATTGGTGCTAACGTTCACATTGGTCCGTTTTGTATTGTTGGCGCTAACGTCGAAATTGGCGAAGGCACCGTACTGAAGTCTCATGTCGTCGTTAACGGCCATACCAAAATCGGCCGTGACAATGAGATCTATCAGTTCGCTTCCATCGGCGAAGTTAACCAGGATCTGAAATATGCTGGCGAACCGACCCGGGTGGAAATTGGCGATCGCAACCGCATCCGCGAAAGCGTCACCATTCATCGCGGCACAGTACAGGGCGGTGGATTAACAAAGGTGGGCAACGATAACCTGCTGATGATCAACGCCCATGTGGCGCACGATTGTACGCTTGGCGATCGCTGCATTCTGGCCAATAACGCAACCTTGGCCGGTCACGTATCTCTGGATGATTTCGTCATCATCGGCGGCATGACCGCAGTACACCAGTTCTGCATCATCGGCGCACACGTCATGGTAGGCGGATGCTCCGGCGTGGCGCAGGATGTTCCGCCGTTCGTGATTGCCCAGGGTAACCACGCGACGCCGTTTGGCGTCAACATCGAAGGGCTGAAACGCCGCGGCTTTAGCCGTGAGGCGATTACCGCGATTCGTAACGCGTATAAACTGCTGTACCGCAGCGGCAAAACGCTGGACGAAGCCAAACCGGAAATCGCCGAACTGGCGACTCAGCATCCTGAAGTTCAGCCGTTTGTTGATTTCTTTGCCCGTTCCACTCGCGGCTTGATTCGTTAATGGCTGAACCGCGTCCCCTGACGATTGCCCTGGTCGCCGGAGAAACCTCCGGCGATATTCTTGGTGCAGGCCTCATCCGGGCTCTCAAAGCGCGCATCCCTGACGCGCGCTTTGTCGGCGTGGCGGGGCCGCTGATGCAGGCGGAAGGGTGCGAAGCCTGGTACGAAATGGAAGAGCTGGCGGTGATGGGCATTGTTGAGGTGCTCGGTCGCTTACGCCGTCTCCTGCATATTCGCGCCGATCTTACCCGCCGCTTTGGCGAGCTGCGCCCCGATGTCTTCGTCGGCATCGACGCCCCTGACTTCAATATTACCCTCGAAGGGAATCTGAAAAAGCAGGGCATCAAAACGATTCACTACGTCAGCCCGTCGGTCTGGGCCTGGCGACAAAAACGCGTTTTCAAAATCGGCAGAGCGACCGACCTGGTGCTGGCTTTTCTGCCTTTCGAAAAAGCGTTTTATGACAAATTTAACGTCCCCTGCCGCTTTATCGGCCATACCATGGCGGATGCGATGCCGCTGGATCCTGACAAAGGCGCTGCGCGCGACCGGTTAGGGATCCCGCACAATGTGCGCTGTCTGGCGCTGCTGCCCGGCAGCCGCGGCGCGGAAGTCGAAATGCTCAGCGCGGACTTTCTGAAAACCGCGCAGTTGTTACGCGTCACCTATCCCGATTTGCAGGTGGTAGTGCCGCTGGTCAATGCCAAACGGCGGGAGCAGTTTGAGCGAATCAAAGCTGAGACGGCGCCGGATATGATCGTGCATATGCTGGACGGTCAGGCGCGCGATGCGATGATCGCCAGCGACGCCGCGCTGCTGGCCTCCGGGACGGCGGCGCTGGAGTGCATGCTGGCGAAGTGCCCGATGGTGGTTGGCTACCGCATGAAGCCGTTTACCTTCTGGCTGGCAAAGCGTCTGGTGAAAACCGACTACGTCTCCTTGCCGAATCTGCTGGCCGGTCGCGAGCTGGTCAAAGAGCTACTGCAGGATGAGTGCGAGCCGCAGGCGCTGGCCGCCGCCCTGCAGCCGCTGCTGGCCGATGGCAAAACCAGCCACGAGATGCATGAGACGTTCCGCGCGCTGCATCAGCAGATCCGCTGCAACGCCGATGAGCAGGCCGCGGACGCCGTACTGGAGTTAGCAAAACAATGATGGAGTTCGTCTATCCGCATACCCATCTGGTTGCCGGCGTTGATGAGGTTGGCCGCGGGCCGCTGGTTGGCGCGGTCGTGACCGCGGCGGTGATCCTCGATCCGGCGAAGCCGATTGTGGGTCTGAATGATTCCAAAAAACTCAGCGAAAAGCGTCGCCTGGCGCTGTGCGATGAGATTAAAGAGAAAGCGCTGTGCTGGAGCCTGGGGCGTGCCGAGCCGCACGAAATCGACGAGCTGAATATTCTGCATGCCACTATGCTGGCGATGCAGCGCGCCGTCGCCGGCCTGAGCATTGTTCCTGAGTTTGTCCTGATCGATGGCAACCGCTGTCCGTCGCTGCCGATGCCCTCTCTGGCGGTGGTGAAAGGCGACAGCCGGGTGGCAGAAATCAGCGCAGCGTCTATTCTGGCAAAAGTCACTCGTGACGCCGAAATGGCCACGCTGGACCTCGCATTTCCCCACTACGGATTTGCCCAGCATAAAGGCTATCCCACCGCTGTTCACCTGCAGAAGCTGCGGGAACACGGCGCAACAGAGCATCACCGGCGCAGTTTTGGTCCGGTGAAGCGTGCCCTGGGCCTGGCGTCCAACTAAGTCACCGGGATCTAAAGATGGCTGAACCACGTTTCGTACACCTGCGGGTGCACAGCGACTATTCCATGATCGATGGGCTGGCAAAGACCGGGCCACTGGTCAAGAAGGCGGCCTCGCTTGGCATGCCGGCGCTGGCGATCACCGATTTCACCAACCTGTGCGGGCTGGTGAAGTTCTACGGGACGGGACACGGCGCGGGTATTAAGCCGATTGTCGGCGCCGATTTTCACGTGCAGTGCGACCTGCTCGGCGATGAGTTTACCGAGCTGACCGTGCTGGCGGCGAACAACACCGGTTACCAGAACCTGACGCTGCTCATTTCCCGCGCCTATCAGCGCGGCTACGGCGCGCTGGGGCCGTGGATTGACCGCGACTGGCTGGTAGAACACCAGGAAGGGCTGATTCTGCTTTCCGGCGGCCGTAAAGGCGACGTCGGCGTTAGCCTGATCCGCGGCAATATGCCGTTAGTGGAACAGTGCGTCGCGTTCTATGAAGAGCATTTCCCGGACCGTTATTTTCTTGAGCTGATCCGCACCGGTCGTCAGGATGAAGAGGCCTATCTCCACGCCGCCGTGGCGCTGGCGGAAGCGCGCGGCCTGCCGGTGGTGGCGACCAACGATGTCCGCTTTCTCGACACCAGCGATTTCGACGCCCATGAAATCCGCGTCGCGATCCACGACGGCTTTACGCTCGACGACCCGAAACGGCCGCGCAACTACTCGCCGCAGCAATATATGCGCAGTGAGGAGGAGATGTGCGAGCTGTTCGCCGATATCCCGGAAGCGCTGGAGAACAGCGTCGAGATCGCCAAACGCTGCAACGTCACCGTGCGGCTTGGCGAATATTTCCTGCCGCAGTTCCCGACCGGCGATATGACCACGGAAGATTTCCTGGTCATGAAATCGAAAGAGGGTCTGGAAGAGCGGCTGGAATTTCTCTTCCCGGATCCTGCCGTCCGTGCTGAAAAGCGCCCGGAGTATGACCAGCGTCTGGATATTGAACTGCAGGTGATCAACCAGATGGGGTTCCCGGGCTACTTCCTGATCGTTATGGAGTTTATCCAGTGGTCGAAGGATAACGGCGTGCCGGTTGGCCCGGGCCGCGGTTCCGGCGCCGGCTCGCTGGTGGCCTACGCGCTGAAGATCACCGATCTTGATCCGCTGGAATTCGACCTGCTGTTCGAACGTTTCCTTAACCCGGAACGTGTCTCGATGCCCGACTTCGACGTCGATTTCTGCATGGAGAAACGCGACCAGGTTATTGAGCACGTGGCGGACATGTACGGCCGCGATGCGGTATCGCAGATCATCACCTTCGGTACCATGGCGGCGAAAGCGGTCATCCGCGATGTGGGCCGCGTGCTGGGTCACCCGTACGGCTTTGTCGACCGTATCTCCAAGCTGGTGCCGCCCGATCCGGGTATGACGCTGGCGAAAGCGTTTGAAGCCGAACCGCAGCTGCCGGAAATCTATGAGGCGGACGAAGAAGTTAAAGCGCTGATCGACATGGCGCGTAAGCTGGAAGGGGTGACGCGAAACGCCGGTAAACACGCCGGTGGGGTGGTTATCGCTCCCACTAAAATTACCGACTTTGCGCCGCTGTATTGCGATGAGCAGGGGCTGCATCCGGTTACCCAGTTTGACAAAAACGACGTGGAATACGCCGGGCTGGTAAAATTCGACTTCCTCGGTCTGCGTACGCTCACTATCATTAACTGGGCGCTGGAGATGATCAACAAGCGGCGGGCGAAAAACGGCGAAGGGCCGTTGGATATCGCCGCTATCCCGTTGGATGACAAGAAAAGCTTCGACATGCTGCAGCGCTCGGAAACCACCGCGGTCTTCCAGCTTGAATCGCGCGGCATGAAAGATCTGATTAAGCGTCTGCAGCCTGACTGCTTCGAAGATATGATCGCGCTGGTGGCCCTGTTCCGCCCGGGTCCGCTGCAGTCGGGGATGGTAGATAACTTTATCGACCGTAAGCACGGCCGCGAAGAGATTTCCTACCCGGACGTGCAGTGGCAGCATGAGAGCCTGAAACCGGTGCTGGAGCCGACCTACGGCATTATCCTGTATCAGGAACAGGTCATGCAGATTGCCCAGGTGCTCTCCGGTTATACCCTCGGCGGCGCGGATATGCTGCGCCGTGCGATGGGTAAGAAAAAACCGGAGGAGATGGCCAAGCAGCGTTCTATCTTTGAAGATGGGGCGAAGAAAAACGGCGTTGACGGCGAACTGGCGATGAAAATCTTCGACCTGGTGGAGAAATTCGCCGGTTACGGATTTAACAAGTCGCACTCCGCCGCCTACGCGCTGGTCTCCTACCAGACGCTGTGGCTTAAGGCGCACTATCCGGCTGAGTTTATGGCGGCGGTAATGACCGCCGATATGGACAACACCGAGAAGGTCGTTGGCCTGGTGGACGAGTGCTGGCGCATGGGGCTGAAAATTTTGCCCCCGGATATTAACTCCGGCCTGTACCATTTCCACGTTAACGACGACGGCGAGATTGTCTACGGCATCGGCGCCATCAAAGGCGTTGGCGAAGGGCCGATCGAAGCGATCATTGAGGCGCGCAACAATGGCGGTTATTTCCGCGAGCTGTTCGACCTCTGCGCGCGGACCGATATTAAAAAGCTCAACCGCCGGGTGCTGGAAAAACTGATTATGTCCGGGGCGTTCGATCGTCTCGGTCCGCATCGCGCGGCGCTGATGAACTCGCTGGGCGATGCGTTGAAAGCCGCCGACCAGCACGCGAAAGCGGAGGCTATTGGCCAGGCCGATATGTTCGGCGTACTGGCGGAAGAGCCTGAACAAATAGAACAGTCCTACGCCAGCTGTCAGCCATGGCCTGAGCAGGTGGTGCTGGATGGTGAAAGGGAAACCCTGGGGCTATACCTGACCGGGCACCCGATTAACCAGTACCTGAAAGAGATTGAGCGCTACGTCGGCGGCGTGCGGCTCAAAGACATGCATCCGACCGATCGTGGTAAAGTGACCACGGCGGCGGGGCTGGTGATTGCGGCGCGGGTAATGGTCACCAAGCGCGGCAATCGTATCGGCATCTGTACCCTGGATGACCGTTCCGGGCGTCTGGAGGTGATGTTGTTCACCGACGCGCTGGATAAATATCAGCAGTTGCTGGAAAAAGACCGCATACTTATCGTCAGCGGACAGGTCAGCTTTGATGACTTTAGCGGGGGGCTTAAAATGACCGCCCGCGAAGTCATGGACATTGACGAAGCCCGGGAAAAATATGCTCGCGGGCTTGCTATCTCGCTGACGGACAGGCAAATTGATGACCAGCTTTTAAACCGACTCCGTCAGTCTCTGGAACCCCACCGTTCGGGAACCATTCCAGTGCACCTCTACTATCAGAGGGCGGATGCACGCGCGCGGTTGCGTTTCGGCGCAACATGGCGCGTCTCTCCGAGCGATCGTTTACTTAACGATCTGCGTGGCCTTATCGGCTCGGAGCAGGTGGAACTGGAGTTTGACTAATACAGGAATACTATGAGTCTGAATTTCCTAGATTTTGAACAGCCGATTGCAGAGCTGGAAGCGAAAATCGATTCCCTGACTGCGGTAAGCCGTCAGGATGAGAAACTGGATATTAACATCGACGAAGAAGTGCATCGTCTGCGCGAGAAAAGCGTAGAGCTGACACGCAAAATCTTCGCCGATCTCGGTGCATGGCAGGTTGCGCAACTGGCGCGCCACCCGCGCCGTCCTTATACCCTGGATTATGTCCGCCTGGCGTTCGACGAATTTGACGAACTGGCCGGTGACCGCGCCTACGCTGACGATAAAGCGATTGTCGGCGGTATCGCGCGTCTTGATGGTCGTCCGGTGATGATCATCGGCCACCAGAAAGGTCGCGAAACCAAAGAGAAGATCCGTCGCAACTTTGGTATGCCGGCCCCGGAAGGCTACCGCAAAGCGCTGCGCCTGATGGAAATGGCCGAGCGGTTTAAAATGCCGATCATCACCTTCATCGACACCCCTGGCGCCTACCCGGGCGTCGGCGCGGAAGAGCGCGGCCAGTCGGAAGCGATTGCCCGCAACCTGCGTGAGATGTCGCGTCTGAGCGTGCCGGTTATCTGCACCGTGATCGGCGAAGGCGGCTCCGGCGGCGCGCTGGCGATTGGCGTGGGCGACAAGGTCAATATGCTGCAGTACAGCACCTATTCGGTGATTTCGCCGGAAGGCTGCGCGTCCATTCTGTGGAAAAGCGCGGATAAAGCACCGCTGGCCGCGGAAGCGATGGGTATCGTCGCACCGCGTCTGAAAGAGCTGAAGCTGATTGATTCTATCGTTCAGGAACCGTTGGGCGGCGCGCACCGCAACCCGGAAGCAATGGCAGCGAGCCTGAAAGCGCAGCTGCTGGCAGACCTGGCCGATCTCGATCTGCTCAGCGAAGAAGAGCTGCTGAACCGCCGCTATCAGCGTCTGATGAGCTACGGTTACGCCTAAGTTTTCCGCTAGCGAAAAACACTAAGGGCCGGATTTTCCGGCCCTTTTTTTGTGTGCGATGCGCCCAGGGGATTGCTATGATGCTTGACTTAGGTGAATACCAGGAGGAAAGCGTGAATATCATCGCCATCATGGGGCCTCACGGCGTCTACCACAAAGACGAGCCGATCAAAGAACTGGAAGCGGCGCTGCAGCGCCAGGGCTTCCAGACCATCTGGCCGCAAAACAGCGCCGACCTGCTGCAGTTTATTGAGCACAACCCGCGCATCTGCGGGGTGATCTTCGACTGGGATGAATACAGCGTCGATCTGTGCAGCGATATCAATCAGCTCAATGAATATCTGCCCCTGTACGCCTTTATTAATGCCCACTCGACGATGGACGTCAGCAGTCAGGATCTGCGTATGACGCTGTGGTTCTTCGAATATGCGCTGGGACTCTCCGAAGAGATCGCCACCCGCATTGGGCAGTATACCCGCGAGTACCTGGACAATATCACCCCGCCGTTTACCCGCGCGCTGTTTAACTATGTGCAGGAGGGGAAGTATACCTTTTGTACACCGGGCCATATGGGCGGTAGCGCCTATCAGAAAAGCCCGGTGGGCTGCCTGTTCTATGATTTCTTTGGCGGAAATACGCTGAAGGCGGATGTCTCGATTTCGGTCACCGAGCTGGGCTCCCTGCTGGATCATACCGGCCCGCATCTGGAGGCGGAGGAGTATATTGCCCGCGCCTTTGGCGCTGAACAGAGCTACATGGTGACCAATGGCACCTCGACGTCCAACAAAATTGTCGGTATGTACTCGGCGCCCGCCGGCAGCACGCTGCTGATTGACCGTAACTGTCACAAATCACTGGCCCACCTGCTGATGATGAGCGATGTGGTTCCCTTGTGGCTGAAGCCGACCCGCAACGCGTTGGGGATCCTCGGCGGTATCCCCCGGCGCGAATTTACCCGCGACAGCATTCAGCAGAAAGTGCGCGACACGGGCGGGGCGCAGTGGCCCGTGCATGCGGTGATCACCAACTCCACCTACGATGGTCTGCTCTATAACACCACCTGGCTTAAGGAGACGCTCGACGTCCCGTCGATCCATTTCGATTCCGCCTGGGTGCCCTATACCCATTTCCATCCGATATATCAGGGGAAAAGCGGCATGAGCGGTGAGCGGATCCCCGGAAAAGTCATCTTCGAGACGCAGTCCACGCATAAGATGCTGGCCGCGCTGTCGCAGGCCTCGCTGATCCACATTAAGGGCAACTATGATGAAGAGACCTTTAATGAAGCCTTTATGATGCATACCTCGACGTCGCCGAGCTATCCCATCGTCGCGTCGATTGAGACCGCGGCGGCGATGCTGCGCGGTAACTCCGGTAAGCGCCTGATCCAGCGCTCCATTGAGCGGGCGCTGGATTTCCGCAAAGAGGTGCAGCGACTGCGCGAGGAGTCGGACGGCTGGTTCTTTGATATCTGGCAGCCGGAAGCGGTGGATAAAGCCGAGTGCTGGCCGGTGGCGCCTGGCGAAGACTGGCACGGTTTCAAAGATGCCGATGCGGATCATATGTATCTCGATCCGGTGAAGGTCACCATTCTGACGCCGGGCATGGACGAGCAGGGGAATATGGATGAAGAGGGGATCCCGGCGGCTCTGGTGGCGAAGTTCCTCGACGAGCGGGGCGTGGTGGTGGAAAAAACGGGCCCCTATAACCTGCTGTTCCTGTTCAGCATCGGTATTGATAAAACCCGGGCGATGGGGCTGCTGCGCGGCCTGACCGAGTTCAAACGCGCCTACGATCTCAATCTGCGGGTGAAAAATATGTTGCCGGATCTGTACGCGGAAGATCCCGACTTCTACCGCAACATGCGGATCCAGGATCTGGCGCAGGGGATCCACCGCTTGATCCGTCAGCACCAGCTACCGCAGCTGATGCTCAGCGCCTTTGACGTCCTGCCGGAAATGAAAATGACGCCGCATCACGCCTGGCAGCGCCAGATTAAGGGTGAGGTGGAAACCATTGAACTGGAGAACCTGGTCGGCCGGATTTCGGCCAACATGATCCTCCCTTATCCACCGGGCGTACCGCTGCTGATGCCGGGAGAGATGATCACGGAGGAGAGCCGGGCAGTGCTCGATTTCCTGCTGATGCTCTGCTCCATCGGCCGTCATTATCCGGGCTTTGAGACTGATATTCACGGGGCGAAGCGCGATGAGGACGGCGTGTATCGGGTACGAGTCTTAAAAAATGACGAAAGGCTTGCG
This sequence comes from Klebsiella sp. P1CD1, assembly GCF_003790505.1. Lineage (NCBI taxonomy): Bacteria > Pseudomonadati > Pseudomonadota > Gammaproteobacteria > Enterobacterales > Enterobacteriaceae > Klebsiella > Klebsiella sp. P1CD1. The sequence goes on along the minus strand of NZ_CP033631.1, from coordinate 4,653,819 downwards.
CGTTAACGGCGCGCACGAGTAACGTGGCTGGCTTAACAGAAGGAGTTTGACCATGCTGGGTTTGAAACGGGTTCACCATATTGCCATCATTGCGACTGACTACGCCCGCAGTAAAGCGTTCTATTGCGATATTCTGGGGTTTACGCTGCAAAGTGAGTTCTATCGCGCCGAGCGCGACTCCTGGAAGGGCGATCTGGCGCTCAATGGCGAGTACGTGATTGAGCTGTTCTCGTTCCCGTTTCCCCCGGCCCGCCCCAGTCGCCCCGAAGCCTGCGGGCTGCGTCATCTGGCCTTTAGCGTGGATGATATCGACGCCGCGGTAGCGCATCTGACGGCGCATGGCGTCGAGTGCGAAGCGATTCGCGTCGATCCCTTTACCGGCAAACGCTTTACCTTCTTTAGCGATCCGGACGACCTGCCGCTGGAAATATATCAGCAGTAAACCTTGCCAGCGCGACCCTGGCCCGGTAACGTGCCGGGCCATCACTTCTCGGTATGTTCGTGGATATGACGGCTGATATTGCGCATACGCTTCATCCCCATCGCCAGCTGCTGGTGGCCTTCAGCGGCGGTCTGGATTCGACGGTTCTCCTGCACCAGCTGGTGCTGCTGCGGGAACAGGATCCCTCGCTGACGCTGCGGGCGGTGCATGTTCACCACGGCCTGAGCGCCCATGCAGACGACTGGGTGGCGCATTGTCGGCAGATTTGCCAGCAGTGGCAGGTGCCGCTGGTGGTGCATCATGTGACGTTAGCCAGGTGCGGTCTCGGCGTGGAGGCCCATGCCCGTGCGGCGCGCTATCAGGCCTTTCAGGATACGCTCAATGCCGGCGAGGTGTTAGTGACCGCCCAGCACCAGGATGACCAGTGCGAAACGCTGCTGCTGGCGTTAAAACGCGGCAGCGGTCCTACTGGTCTGTCGGCGATGGCGCCATCCTCTGCCTTTGCCGACAGTCGACTACTGCGTCCTCTCCTCAATGAAACCCGCGAATCGCTACGCCAGTGGGCGCTCGCCCATCAGCTGTCGTGGATTGAAGATGAGAGTAATCAGGACGATACCTATGACCGCAACTTTCTGCGCCTGCGGGTGATCCCGGTCCTGCGCGAGCGCTGGCCGCATTTTAGCGAGGCCGTTGCCCGCAGCGCCAGCCTGTGCGCCGAGCAGGAACAACTGCTGGACGAAATGCTGGCGGCGGAGCTGGCGTCGCTGGTGGCCGAAGATGGCTCGCTGGCTATCACGCCGCTGACGTCGATGAGCCCACCCCGTCGCGCGGCGCTGCTGCGTCGCTGGCTCGCCGGGCAGCAGGCGCCGATGCCGGCCCGGGAGGTGCCAGAGCGCCTCTGGCATGAGGTGGCGCTGGCGCGGGAAGATGCCAGCCCTTGTCTGCGGCTGGGGGATTTTACCGTCCGCCGTTTTCAACAGCGTTTGTACTGGGTGAAGTATCTTCCCGGCCAGACGGAAAGTGTCCAGCACTGGCCCGACTGGCGCCAGCCGCTGCGGCTGGCAGACGGTCTCGGCGAGCTGATGCTGCAGCCCGGCGGCAGGCTGCGCCCGCCGTCTGCGGATGAGCCGGTCACTGTCCGCTTTCGCGCCAGCGGCCACCTGCATATCGTCGGACGCCACGGCGGACGTAAGCTGAAGAAGATCTGGCAGGAGCTGGGCGTTCCTCCCTGGCGACGAGACACTACGCCGCTGCTGTTTTACGGCGAAACGCCGATCGCTGCAGCGGACGATCTGTTTGTGACCACCGAAGGTGAAGTGAAGGACGGGGAAGGGGTCAGGCTGTCATGGAGGAAAACGGGCGGTTAAGCCCGTTTTGATTCAGGATTCGCTCACCACCACGGTGCCGATTTCCGGGTGACTGAAGCTGGCGATTTTATCCAGGCGCAGCTCGCGGACGTTGCCGGCGAGTTCGACCACCAGATACTCGATATTTTTACGCGAGATTAGATCGCTGGCCTTTGCCTGCAGCTGTTCGCCATCCTTCAGCGCCAGCGTCAGCACCAGGTGATGCTGGCAAGCCAGTTCCAGGTTGTCGTAATCATCGCAGTTAATGGGTTGATAAGTATCATTCATTGACATAATCGCTCACCAGTAAGTTTGCTGCCGCATAAGCGGCCTTTTCCCTGACTGACTCCGAAAGGGCCTCATCCGCCGCAATCTCATTCAATACTTTCAACACGCAACCCAGCGCATCCGGGATATACCCTAAGTCTCCGCTGGCTATTTCCGCATACCGCTTGCGTATTAACTCACAATAGTGGTCCACATGCCCTCCTGTCAGCGTTCTGACTCAACCGTGGGATGCAAGTTTAAGCCTACGAAGATAAACTCTGTTTAGCAAGGGAACTATATCATAGTCATTTAAGCAATTTCAGCAGGATGAAACAGGTTGCTGCGATTGACGACAGCCTTTTGCCGCCAGTTTCGCTACAATGTCCGCCATTCTTTTCAGGAGTTTATTCATGGCGCTGAAAGCGACAATATATAAAGCTGCGGTAAATGTAGCCGATCTGGATCGCAACCAGTTTCTGGATGCTAACCTGACGCTGGCGCAGCACCCCTCGGAAACCCAGGAGCGCATGATGCTGCGCCTGCTGGCGTGGATCAAATATGCCGATGAACGGCTGCAGTTTACCCGCGGCCTGTCGTCGGACGACGAGCCGGAGCTGTGGCTGCTTAACGATCATCTCGGGGTCGATCTGTGGATCGAACTGGGTCTGCCGGATGAGCGGCGGATTAAGAAAGCCTGCTCACGGGCGCAGGCGGTGGCGCTGTTTGCCTATAATAGCCGGGCCGCTGAAATCTGGTGGCAGCAGAATCAGAACAAGCTTGCGGCGTACCCGAAGTTAACCATCTGGTATCTTGATGACGCGCAACTGGCGCAGCTTAGCGCCTTTGCCGACCGTACCATGACACTGCAGGCCACTCTGCAGGACGGTAGTATCTGGTTATCCGATGCTCGGAATAATCTGGAAATTCATTTGACGTCCTGGCATGCACCGGCATGATTACCATTAGCCGCAGCGTGACCCTTGCCGATAACGAGGTCACGCTGGAAGGTATTCGTGCCCAGGGGGCCGGGGGCCAGCATGTGAACAAAGCGTCGACGGCAATCCATCTGCGCTTTGATATTAAAGCTTCAAGCCTGCCGGAGTTTTACAAAGAGCGCCTGCTCGCCGCCAGGCACCACTTAATTTCTGCTGACGGTGTGGTTATCATTAAGGCTCAGGAATACCGCAGCCAGGAGATGAACCGCGAAGCGGCGATTGCCCGGCTGGTGGCCCTCATAAAAGAATTAACCGCAGTGCAAAAAAGTCGCCGGGAGACGCGACCGACTCGGGCATCCAAAGAGCGACGCCTTGCTTCCAAGGCACAGAAGTCCTCAGTCAAGGCGCTGCGTGGGAAAGTTTGCCAGTGAAGACGTCGGCGAACGGGTGAAATGGATGATAAGGAAAGCAAAGTGAAGAAAATCGTATTCTCCGTGATAGCGGCCTGCTCGCTGTTCGCGCTGTTTGGTTGTAACCATCGCGCCGAGACTGACACCGTACAGCCAGCGGCGATGGAAGAGCTCAAACCGATGCAGCAAAGCTGGCGTGGGGTGCTGCCTTGCGCGGATTGTGAAGGTATCGACACCTCGCTGTTCCTGGAAAAAGACGGTACCTGGGTGATGAACGAGCACTACCAGGGCGCTCGTCGTGAACCGTCATCTTTTGCCTCTTATGGCACCTGGGCTCGCACAGCGGATAAACTGGTGCTGACCGACAGCAAAGGCGAGAAATCATATTTTCGCGCGAAGGGCGACAAGCTGGAGATGCTTGACCGCAACGGGAGCCCCGTTCAGTCTCCTCTCAATTATACCCTGGAGCCGGTGAAGGCCAGCCTGCCGACCACCCCGATGGCGATGCGCGGCATGTATTTCTATATGGCCGATGCGGCAACCTTTACCGATTGCGCGACCGGTAAACGCGTCGCGGTGGCGAACAATGCCCAGCTTGAGCGGGATTATGCCGCTGCCCGCGGCAATGATTCACGACCGGTGCTGCTGGTGGTGGAGGGGCACTTTACCCTCGAGGCGAACCCGGACACCGGCGAAATGATGAAGACGCTGATGACGGACCAGGCCGGCAAATTTATTCCCGGTAAAGACTGTAGCCATTGATTGTCAGGCCCCTGCCCGGGAAACGGGCAGGGGATGATCCCACACAGTACCCCCTACTTGCTCCTGCTATTCGCCCTGTCATATACAGAGTGAGCGTGGGTCTGGCTGGCGGAAAAGCGCAAATCTGTTCTTTACTCCGCATCGTCCTTCGGTTTATTCAGCCCCACCAGCTTGCCGGCCTGAAGATAAACGCCTGGTTTCAGATGCCCAACATACTGTAGCTGCGTTTCGGGTTTAAACGTGGCGACGTCTCCTTCCCGCATGTGCAGCAGATCGGAAGGACTGATCCACGCCGCCTGCGCCAGGGTCAGCGGATGCCCGGCTCTGACGAAGGCCTCGCTGACAAACTCCGAGCAAAACCACGCTTTCTTGTCGGCGCTTGCCGCATCGCCCAGTTGCGCTTTGGCCAGGCCGCTCACGCACTGCTGACGAAAGTTACGCGAGAAAGGGTTGAGCGAGCAGAGCGGTTTGGTGACCATATAAGGGATAAACTGAATAATGCCGCGATAGTTATACCCGCTGTCTTTGACCTGCCAGGCAAAATTTTTCATCGCCGTTGCCTGGTCCGGCGTCAGGTCGGGCACCCTGAGGGCAAAGAGTTTATCGCTATGCGCCAGCGCCTGCTGAACAGAAATCACCTGTACGCCAGCGCCGGTGGCTTCCGCGATCTGACCCTCGCCAAGATACAGTGCGACGTGGCTAACGGAAGAGGCGCTGAAGGCGCGGATCCCAAGCGAAGTGATACCCAGGCTGGACGAGAAGAGCAGGTCGCCGGAACGGAGATCGCTTTCGTCAATTTCGTGGAGCCCGCTGCCGGCAATCGAGCTTTGACGCTGGAGAGTGACAGCCCATGGCGGGGAGCGGCCCTCGGTAGCGGATGCGGAAGCGGCGCTGCGGCCGACGTCTATGGTGCAGGCGGTAAGCAGCAGCAGGGCGGAAGTAAGCAGTCCGCTGCTGAGGATAGGTGCAGTCATGGGTACTTTCCTTGTAAAAAAAAGGCCCTGACATCCGTTCAGGGCCCTGAGGTGGTTGCTTAGCCTTTTATCGCTTTAACCAGATATTCCACGATATCACCGGTTTTAATCAGCTGCTTCTCACCATTGCGACGATACTTGTATTCGATATCATCGTTATCGAGGTTCCGATCGCCCAGCACGATGGTGTGCGGAATACCGATCAGCTCCATATCGGCGAACATCACGCCCGGACGCTCTTTACGGTCGTCCATCAGCACATCGATGCCGTGCGCACGCAGCTCGGCGTACAGCTTCTCGGCCAGCTCCTGCACGCGATAGGACTTGTGCATATTCATCGGCAGAATTGCCACCTGGAACGGCGCGATGGCGTCTGGCCAGATAATCCCGCGATCGTCAAAGTTCTGCTCGATAGCGGCGGCCACCACACGGGTCACCCCAATACCGTAGCAACCCATGGTCAGGATCTGGTTACGGCCATCTTCGCCCTGAACTGCGGCATTCATCGCCTGAGAGTACTTAGTACCCAGCTGGAAGATGTGGCCCACTTCGATACCGCGCTTGATAAGCAGAGTACCCTTGCCGTCCGGGCTCGGATCGCCGGCAACGACGTTACGAATATCAGCAACTTCCGGAGTCGCGACGTCGCGATCCCAGTTGATGCCGAAGTAGTGTTTGCCATCGATGTTAGCGCCAGCGGCGAAATCGCTCATTACCGCGACGGTACGGTCGATAACCACCGGGATCGGCAGGTTCACCGGACCCAGGGAGCCCGGACCCGCTTTCACCAGAGCGCGGATCTCTTCTTCGGTGGCGAAGGTCAGCGGGCTGGCGACCTGCGGCAGTTTTTCCGCTTTCACTTCGTTCAGCTCGTGATCGCCGCGCACCAGCAGGGCAACCAGCGGGGAGGCGCTACCTTCAACCGCTTTCACCAGCAGGGTCTTCACGGTTTTTTCGATCGGCAGGTCGAACTGCTCAACCAGCTCGGCGATGGTTTTGGCGTTCGGCGTATCAACCAGGGTCATCTCCTGGGTGGCGGCTGCGCGCGGCTCTTTTGGCGCAACGGCTTCCGCAAACTCGATGTTTGCCGCGTAGTCGGAGCTGTCGGAGAAGATCACATCGTCTTCGCCGCTCTGCGCCAGCACCTGGAATTCATGAGAGGCGCTGCCGCCGATAGAACCGGTGTCAGCCTGTACCGCACGGAAATCCAGCCCCATACGACTGAAGATTTTGCTGTAAGCGGTATACATCGCGTCGTAGGTTTCCTGCAGCGATTCCTGAGAGGTATGGAAAGAGTAAGCATCTTTCATCAGGAATTCACGGGAGCGCATCACGCCGAAACGCGGGCGCACTTCGTCGCGGAATTTGGTCTGGATCTGATAGAAGTTCAGCGGCAGCTGCTTATAGGAGTTCAGCTCGTTGCGGATCAGATCGGTAATGACCTCTTCGTGGGTTGGTCCGAGGACGAACGGGCGATCGCCGCGATCGGCAATGCGCAGCAGTTCCGGGCCATATTGCTCCCAGCGACCGCTCTCCTGCCACAGTTCAGAAGGCTGAACGACCGGCATTAACACCTCGATCGCACCGGCATTATTCATTTCTTCACGCACGATGTTTTCGACTTTTTTCAGGACGCGCACGCCGGTCGGCAGCCAGGTGTATAACCCGGAGGCCAGCTTGCGGATCATCCCGGCGCGCAGCATCAGCTGGTGGCTGATTACCTCGGCGTCGGCAGGTGTCTCCTTCAGAGTGGAGAGCAGATATTGGCTAGTACGCATGTTGTAACGGTTCCAGTTAAACGAGCGGAACAGGCTGGTTGCCCAGCCTGAAACAAAAAAAGTGGTTTAGTTTACCAGTGTGGCAAAGATGCCAAAAGAGAGGAAAAATAAAATTAGCGCGCTTCGAGGGCAAAGACTTCAAAACCAGAGGCAATCACCCGCCAGCGGACGTTGAAATCCAGCAACCAGACGGCATAATTTTTTCCTGCTTCTTCCTCTTTACGGTAGGCCGGGCGCGGATCCTGCGCCAATACTTCGCGGATAAACGCTTTGATATGCGGGTAGCGTTTTTCCAGGGTCAGTAACTGTGCTTCTGTTTCCGGTGTAAAACTGACGTTCATACCCGCCAGCGGCGCCTGTTGCGCATAGCTGGCGCTGGCATCCGGCAGGGCTTCGGCGAAAGGAAGATACGGTTTGATATCAACCACCGGCGTCCCGTCGACGAGATCGAGGCTACCGAGTTCCAGGATCACCTGATCCTTCTGACAGCGAATGCCTTTCAGCTCAACCAGCGACATGCCGATGGGGTTGGGGCGAAACGTCGAACGGGTGGCGAAGACGCCCATCCGCGCATTGCCTCCCAGTCGGGGAGGGCGCACCGTCGGACGCCAACCGCCTTCCATGGTCTGATGAAACACAAACAGGATCCACAGATGGCTGAAGTTTTCCAGGCCTCGCACGGCGTCGGCCTGGTTGTAGGGCGCAACCAGATGCAGTTCTCCGCCGCCGTGTTTCACCAGACCAGGCTGGCGAGGAACGGCAAATTTCTCTTTATACGGCGAGCGGATAACGCCTATCTGCGCGAACTGGAATGCACTCATTGTGCCGAAACGTTAAGCGCCGAGCCCAGACAAACCGCCTGACGGTAGCAGCCTGGCGTGCCGCTGGTCACTTCGCAGCGGTGAAGCAGGACGGCATTGGCTTTCATGCGTGCCGCATTCACCTGCAGACGCTTGCGGGCGGTTGGGATGTTCGGCGGAGAATCCTGATTTGAGGCCTGGCATGACTCACCAGTCACTTCACCCAGATCGCGGAACGGTTTTCCCACCAGCTCTGACGCATCGGTATAAATACGTACCGGCGCCGGACGGGTTGCGCGTGGTTTGCTCGGCTCAGATTTAACCGGGGGGGTTGCAGTGCTTTGAACAGGTTCAACGGGGGATCTGCTTAGCATGGAACAACCGCTTAACATGAGTGCTAACAAACAGACCGGTAAAGCACGCATAGTATTTCCTCAATGAATAAAAAACAGGGCGTTATTGAATCAGGTGCTTGCATAAATGACAAGACGGGCGTGAAGCCCGTCCTGAATGATATTACGGTGAGAAAAGATTACCAGCCTTTCACTGCGCCGCCGTTAAAGATCTTGTTCGCCGCTTCGTAAACTTCATCGCTCTGGTAAGCCTGAACGAATTTCTTCACATTCTCAGCATCTTTATTGTCTTCACGCGCCACAATCAGGTTCACGTAAGGAGACTCTTTGCCTTCAACAAAGATACCGTCTTTCGCCGGGGTCAGGCCAATCTGGCTGGCGTAAGTGGTGTTGATGACGGCCAGCGCAATCTGTGCGTCGTCCAGCGAACGCGGCAGCTGTGGCGCTTCCAGTTCAACAATTTTCAGGTTTTTCGGGTTTTCGACGATATCCAGCGAGGTCGGCAGCAGGCCCACGCCGTCTTTCAGTTTGATCAGACCCACCTGCTGCAGCAGCAGCAGGGAACGGCCGAGGTTAGTCGGATCGTTCGGGACGGCGATCTGCGAGCCCGGCTGCAGTTCGTCCAGCGATTTGATTTTCTTCGAGTAACCCGCGATCGGATAGACGAAGGTGTTGCCAACGGAGACCAGCTTATAGCCACGGTCTTTAATCTGCTGGTCGAGATACGGTTTATGCTGGAAGGCGTTCACGTCGATATCGCCTTTGCTTAGCGCTTCGTTTGGCAGCACGTAATCGTTGAAGGTCACCAGCTCAACATCGAGACCATACTTCTCTTTTGCCACTTTCTGCGCAACTTCAGCGACCTGCTGTTCCGCCCCGACGATAACGCCGACTTTAATATGATTCGGATCTTTTTCATCCTGACCGCAACCCACCAGCGCCAGAGAACCGATTAACGCGCCAACTGCCGCAAAGGTTTTGAAATTAAAGGCCATGTTATTTCCTTCCTGTAAGAATGAGTGTTGTCTGCCAATAACGTTATTTATGAGTCACAGCCCGGACGATACGATCGCCAGAGAATTGAATTAAATAAACCAGAATAACCAGTAACACCAGTACGGTATTCATCACCGTTGCGTTGTAGCCGATATAACCGTACTGATAACCAATCTGCCCCAGACCACCGGCGCCCACCGCGCCGCCCATGGCGGAGTAGCCTACCAGGGTAATAAGAGTGATGGTGGCGGCGTTGACCAGCCCCGGCAGCGCTTCAGGCAGCAGAACCTTGCGGACGATCTGCAGCGGTGTGGCGCCCATCGCGCGGGAAGCTTCGATGAGCCCGGTCGGGATCTCCAGCAGGGCGTTCTCCACCATGCGGGCGATAAACGGCGCGGCGCCCACCGTCAGCGGAACGATTGCCGCCTGCAGGCCGATCGAGGTGCCGACGATTACGCGGGTAAACGGGATCATCCAGACCAGCAGGATAATGAACGGGATGGAACGGAAAATGTTCACCAGCGCCGACAGAGTACGGTACAGTTTGGCATTGGCGACGATTTGCCCCGGCCGGGTCACATACAGCAGCACGCCCACCGGCAGACCAAGGACAAAACCGAAGAAGCCGGAGACAAAGGTCATTGCCAGCGTTTCCCATACGCCGCGCAACAGCAGCCACATCATTGCCTCAGACATAACCCAATACCTCTACTTTTACATGATGTTCCTGCAGCCAGGCGATGGCCGCCTGAGTGTCTTCCTGTGTACCGTGCATTTCGGTGAGCATGATGCCGAACTTCACCCCGCCGGCATAATCCATCTGCGCGCTGATAATGTTGTTATTCACATTGAAGCGACGCGCGGTTTCAGAGAGCAGCGGCGCATCGACGGAGTGGCCGGTAAATTCCATACGCAGCATCGGCACGCTATCCGCTGCGGCGGTAGATTTCAGGCGCGCCTGGTAGTCATCCGGAATATCGAGGTGCAGCGTGGACTGAATAAACTGCTGGGCCAGCGGCGTCTTCGGATGGGAGAAGACTTCGCTCACCGTATCCTGCTCGATCAGTTGACCGTTGCTAATGACCGCCACGCAGTCGCAGATGCGTTTCACCACATCCATTTCGTGGGTGATCAGCAGAATGGTCAGTCCCAGACGCCGGTTAATGTCTTTCAGCAGTTCGAGAATGGAACGGGTGGTGGCCGGGTCGAGGGCGCTGGTGGCTTCATCGCACAGCAATACCTTCGGGTTGCTGGCCAGCGCGCGGGCAATAGCGACGCGCTGTTTCTGGCCACCGGAGAGATTAGCCGGGTAGCTGTCGTGCTTATCACCCAGGCCGACGAGATCCAGCAGCTCCGTCACACGACGTTTGATTTCTGCCTGCGGGGTGTTATCCAGTTCCAGGGGCAACGCGACGTTGCCGAAAACGGTCCGGGAGGCCAGCAGGTTAAAATGCTGGAAAATCATGCCAATCTGACGGCGCGCACGGGTTAGCTCTTTTTCCGACAGTGCAGTCAATTCCTGACCGTCAACCTGTACGCTGCCCTCGGTCGGGCGCTCCAGCAGGTTGACGCAGCGAATCAGCGTACTTTTACCGGCGCCGGAGGCACCGATGACGCCATAAATTTGTCCGGCAGGGACATGCAGGCTGACGTTATTCAGCGCCTGAATGCTGCGATTCCCCTGCTGGAACACTTTGGTGATATTGGAAAGTTTAATCATCAGTTATTTATTATCGTTTAGCCGTTTGCCGTGGCATTTTCTTCTGCCGTATCCAGGCGATGCCTGTCAATGAAATGGATGTTAAGGCATCCAGACGTCTAAATCAATCTGACTCTTTATAATGAGCACTTTCTTGCATGCTGAAACATGCGATACTAACGGCACTAGCCTTTTTCAGGAGCAAACCGGTGGCAAAGTCAGTACCCGCAATTTTTCTCGACCGTGACGGCACTATTAATGTCGATCATGGCTACGTCCACGAAATCGACAATTTTGAATTTATCGATGGCGTCATTGACGCGATGCGCGAACTAAAAGAGATGGGCTATGCGCTGGTGCTGGTCACTAACCAGTCCGGTATTGCTCGCGGTAAATTTACCGAAGCCCAGTTTGAAACGCTGACCGAGTGGATGGACTGGTCTCTGGCCGATCGTGGCGTCGACCTGGACGGTATCTACTATTGCCCGCATCACCCGCAGGGTGCGGTGGAAGAGTACCGTCAGACCTGTGATTGTCGTAAACCGCATCCGGGGATGCTGATCTCCGCCCGCGATTATCTGCATATCGATATGGCTTCTTCCTATATGGTAGGGGACAAACTGGAAGATATGCAGGCTGCTGCGGCGGCAGATGTCGGTACTAAAGTGCTGGTGCGTACCGGTAAGCCCCTGACTGAAGAAGCGGAAAAAGCGGCTGACTGGGTGCTAAATAGCCTGGCAGAGCTGCCTGCGGCGATTAAAAAGCAGCAAAAATAAGCGTTGCGTTTAAAAGATGAGCGGTTGAAATAAAATTGTATTTTTCCGCTTGTCATTCCCGGAGAGCTCCCTATAATGCGCCTCCATCGACACGGCGGATGTGAATCACTTCACACAAACAGCCGGTTCGGTTGAAGAGAAAAATCCTGAAATTCAGGGTTGACTCTGAAAGAGGAAAGCGTAATATACGCCACCTCGCGACAGAGCGCTAAAGCGCGTCGCAACTGCTCTTTAACAATTTATCAGACAATCTGTGTGGGCACTCAAAGTGACATGGATTCTTAACGTCCTCGGACGAAAAATGAATACCAAGTCTCTGAGTGAACATACGTAATTCATTACGAAGTTTAATTCACGAGCATCAAACTTAAATTGAAGAGTTTGATCATGGCTCAGATTGAACGCTGGCGGCAGGCCTAACACATGCAAGTCGAGCGGTAGCACAGAGAGCTTGCTCTCGGGTGACGAGCGGCGGACGGGTGAGTAATGTCTGGGAAACTGCCTGATGGAGGGGGATAACTACTGGAAACGGTAGCTAATACCGCATAACGTCGCAAGACCAAAGTGGGGGACCTTCGGGCCTCATGCCATCAGATGTGCCCAGATGGGATTAGCTGGTAGGTGGGGTAACGGCTCACCTAGGCGACGATCCCTAGCTGGTCTGAGAGGATGACCAGCCACACTGGAACTGAGACACGGTCCAGACTCCTACGGGAGGCAGCAGTGGGGAATATTGCACAATGGGCGCAAGCCTGATGCAGCCATGCCGCGTGTGTGAAGAAGGCCTTCGGGTTGTAAAGCACTTTCAGCGGGGAGGAAGGCGGTGAGGTTAATAACCTCATCGATTGACGTTACCCGCAGAAGAAGCACCGGCTAACTCCGTGCCAGCAGCCGCGGTAATACGGAGGGTGCAAGCGTTAATCGGAATTACTGGGCGTAAAGCGCACGCAGGCGGTCTGTCAAGTCGGATGTGAAATCCCCGGGCTCAACCTGGGAACTGCATTCGAAACTGGCAGGCTAGAGTCTTGTAGAGGGGGGTAGAATTCCAGGTGTAGCGGTGAAATGCGTAGAGATCTGGAGGAATACCGGTGGCGAAGGCGGCCCCCTGGACAAAGACTGACGCTCAGGTGCGAAAGCGTGGGGAGCAAACAGGATTAGATACCCTGGTAGTCCACGCTGTAAACGATGTCGATTTGGAGGTTGTGCCCTTGAGGCGTGGCTTCCGGAGCTAACGCGTTAAATCGACCGCCTGGGGAGTACGGCCGCAAGGTTAAAACTCAAATGAATTGACGGGGGCCCGCACAAGCGGTGGAGCATGTGGTTTAATTCGATGCAACGCGAAGAACCTTACCTGGTCTTGACATCCACAGAACTTTCCAGAGATGGATTGGTGCCTTCGGGAACTGTGAGACAGGTGCTGCATGGCTGTCGTCAGCTCGTGTTGTGAAATGTTGGGTTAAGTCCCGCAACGAGCGCAACCCTTATCCTTTGTTGCCAGCGGTTAGGCCGGGAACTCAAAGGAGACTGCCAGTGATAAACTGGAGGAAGGTGGGGATGACGTCAAGTCATCATGGCCCTTACGACCAGGGCTACACACGTGCTACAATGGCATATACAAAGAGAAGCGACCTCGCGAGAGCAAGCGGACCTCATAAAGTATGTCGTAGTCCGGATTGGAGTCTGCAACTCGACTCCATGAAGTCGGAATCGCTAGTAATCGTAGATCAGAATGCTACGGTGAATACGTTCCCGGGCCTTGTACACACCGCCCGTCACACCATGGGAGTGGGTTGCAAAAGAAGTAGGTAGCTTAACCTTCGGGAGGGCGCTTACCACTTTGTGATTCATGACTGGGGTGAAGTCGTAACAAGGTAACCGTAGGGGAACCTGCGGTTGGATCACCTCCTTACCTTAAAGAACCTGCCTTTGTAGTGCTCACACAGATTGTCTGATGAAAAACAGCAGTAAAAACCTCTACAGGCTTGTAGCTCAGGTGGTTAGAGCGCACCCCTGATAAGGGTGAGGTCGGTGGTTCAAGTCCACTCAGGCCTACCAAATTTGCGAAGCAAATTTGAAGAGGTTGCAAACGATGGGGCTATAGCTCAGCTGGGAGAGCGCCTGCTTTGCACGCAGGAGGTCTGCGGTTCGATCCCGCATAGCTCCACCATCTTTACTGCAAACACAAGAAAACTTCAGAGTGAACCTGAAAAGGTGCACTGCGAAGTTTTGCTCTTTAAAAATCTGGATCAAGCTGAAAATTGAAACGACACACAGTTAATGTGTGTTCGAGTCTCTCAAATTTTCGCAATCTGAAGACATCTTCGGGTTGTGAGGTTAAGCGACTAAGCGTACACGGTGGATGCCCTGGCAGTCAGAGGCGATGAAGGACGTGCTAATCTGCGAAAAGCGTCGGTAAGGTGATATGAACCGTTATAACCGGCGATGTCCGAATGGGGAAACCCAGTGTGATTCGTCACACTATCGTTAACTGAATACATAGGTTAACGAGGCGAACCGGGGGAACTGAAACATCTAAGTACCCCGAGGAAAAGAAATCAACCGAGATTCCCCCAGTAGCGGCGAGCGAACGGGGAGCAGCCCAGAGTCTGAATCAGCTTGTGTGTTAGTGGAACGGTCTGGAAAGTCCGACGGTACAGGGTGATAGTCCCGTACACCAAAATGCACAGGTTGTGAACTCGAAGAGTAGGGCGGGACACGTGGTATCCTGTCTGAATATGGGGGGACCATCCTCCAAGGCTAAATACTCCTGACTGACCGATAGTGAACCAGTACCGTGAGGGAAAGGCGAAAAGAACCCCGGCGAGGGGAGTGAAAAAGAACCTGAAACCGTGTACGTACAAGCAGTGGGAGCACCTTCGGGTGTGACTGCGTACCTTTTGTATAATGGGTCAGCGACTTATATTCTGTAGCAAGGTTAACCGTATAGGGGAGCCGCAGGGAAACCGAGTCTTAACTGGGCGTTAAGTTGCAGGGTATAGACCCGAAACCCGGTGATCTAGCCATGGGCAGGTTGAAGGTTGGGTAACACTAACTGGAGGACCGAACCGACTAATGTTGAAAAATTAGCGGATGACTTGTGGCTGGGGGTGAAAGGCCAATCAAACCGGGAGATAGCTGGTTCTCCCCGAAAGCTATTTAGGTAGCGCCTCGTGAACTCATCTTCGGGGGTAGAGCACTGTTTCGGCTAGGGGGTCATCCCGACTTACCAACCCGATGCAAACTACGAATACCGAAGAATGTTATCACGGGAGACACACGGCGGGTGCTAACGTCCGTCGTGAAGAGGGAAACAACCCAGACCGCCAGCTAAGGTCCCAAAGTCATGGTTAAGTGGGAAACGATGTGGGAAGGCACAGACAGCCAGGATGTTGGCTTAGAAGCAGCCATCATTTAAAGAAAGCGTAATAGCTCACTGGTCGAGTCGGCCTGCGCGGAAGATGTAACGGGGCTAAACCATGCACCGAAGCTGCGGCAGCGACACTATGTGTTGTTGGGTAGGGGAGCGTTCTGTAAGCCTGCGAAGGTGGCCTGTGAGGGTTGCTGGAGGTATCAGAAGTGCGAATGCTGACATAAGTAACGATAAAGCGGGTGAAAAGCCCGCTCGCCGGAAGACCAAGGGTTCCTGTCCAACGTTAATCGGGGCAGGGTGAGTCGACCCCTAAGGCGAGGCCGAAAGGCGTAGTCGATGGGAAACAGGTTAATATTCCTGTACTTGGTGTTACTGCGAAGGGGGGACGGAGAAGGCTATGTTAGCCGGGCGACGGTTGTCCCGGTTTAAGCATGTAGGCGGAGGTTCCAGGTAAATCCGGTACCTTTTAACGCTGAGGTGTGATGACGAGGCACTACGGTGCTGAAGTAACAAATGCCCTGCTTCCAGGAAAAGCCTCTAAGCATCAGGTAACATTAAATCGTACCCCAAACCGACACAGGTGGTCAGGTAGAGAATACCAAGGCGCTTGAGAGAACTCGGGTGAAGGAACTAGGCAAAATGGTGCCGTAACTTCGGGAGAAGGCACGCTGGTGTGTAGGTGAAGTCCCTGCGGACGGAGCTGAGACCAGTCGAAGATACCAGCTGGCTGCAACTGTTTATTAAAAACACAGCACTGTGCAAACACGAAAGTGGACGTATACGGTGTGACGCCTGCCCGGTGCCGGAAGGTTAATTGATGGGGTTATCCGTAAGGAGAAGCTCTTGATCGAAGCCCCGGTAAACGGCGGCCGTAACTATAACGGTCCTAAGGTAGCGAAATTCCTTGTCGGGTAAGTTCCGACCTGCACGAATGGCGTAATGATGGCCAGGCTGTCTCCACCCGAGACTCAGTGAAATTGAACTCGCTGTGAAGATGCAGTGTACCCGCGGCAAGACGGAAAGACCCCGTGAACCTTTACTATAGCTTGACACTGAACATTGAGCCTTGATGTGTAGGATAGGTGGGAGGCTTTGAAGCGTGGACGCCAGTCTGCGTGGAGCCAACCTTGAAATACCACCCTTTAATGTTTGATGTTCTAACGTAGGCCCCTGACCGGGGTTGCGGACAGTGTCTGGTGGGTAGTTTGACTGGGGCGGTCTCCTCCCAAAGAGTAACGGAGGAGCACGAAGGTTAGCTAATCCTGGTCGGACATCAGGAGGTTAGTGCAATGGCATAAGCTAGCTTGACTGCGAGCGTGACGGCGCGAGCAGGTGCGAAAGCAGGTCATAGTGATCCGGTGGTTCTGAATGGAAGGGCCATCGCTCAACGGATAAAAGGTACTCCGGGGATAACAGGCTGATACCGCCCAAGAGTTCATATCGACGGCGGTGTTTGGCACCTCGATGTCGGCTCATCACATCCTGGGGCTGAAGTAGGTCCCAAGGGTATGGCTGTTCGCCATTTAAAGTGGTACGCGAGCTGGGTTTAGAACGTCGTGAGACAGTTCGGTCCCTATCTGCCGTGGGCGCTGGAGAATTGAGGGGGGCTGCTCCTAGTACGAGAGGACCGGAGTGGACGCATCACTGGTGTTCGGGTTGTCATGCCAATGGCACTGCCCGGTAGCTAAATGCGGAAGAGATAAGTGCTGAAAGCATCTAAGCACGAAACTTGCCCCGAGATGAGTTCTCCCTGAGACTTTAAGTCTCCTGAAGGAACGTTGAAGACGACGACGTTGATAGGCCGGGTGTGTAAGCGCAGCGATGCGTTGAGCTAACCGGTACTAATGAACCGTGAGGCTTAACCTTACAACGCCGAAGCTGTTTTGGCGGATTTGAGAGAAGATTTTCAGCTCTGATTCAGAGTCCGAAGGATTTTGCGCTGAGACAAGGCGGCAAACGAGGCGATGGAAGGAGCATACATAAGTATGTGACTGACATTCGCGAGAGCAGCCAACGCAGTATGAGCGCAAAAGACACAGGACGAGCACAAAGAATTTGCCTGGCGGCACTAGCGCGGTGGTCCCACCTGACCCCATGCCGAACTCAGAAGTGAAACGCCGTAGCGCCGATGGTAGTGTGGGGTCTCCCCATGTGAGAGTAGGGAACTGCCAGGCATCAAATTGCAGTAAGCCGGGGTGACAACCGGTGGTAATAAAGCGAAGAAATTCGGTGGAGCGGTAGTTCAGTCGGTTAGAATACCTGCCTGTCACGCAGGGGGTCGCGGGTTCGAGTCCCGTCCGTTCCGCCACTTATTAAGAGCCCTGAGCATTTGCTCAGGGCTTTTTTGTTTGATCTGTTCTCTATTATTGCTAATTCAGCAAAAATCCTCTGCATTAATCGCTCTTTTTCTCCTCCACACCATCAGCCATAATTTCATCCGTTAACCGAAATGAAGAAATAACGAGGAAAATCATGGCAATCCCTGCATTTGGTCTTGGCACCTTCCGTCTGAAAGATGATGTTGTTATCGCATCCGTAAAAACCGCGCTGGAGCTGGGCTATCGTGCTATCGACACCGCGCAAATCTATGACAACGAAGCCGCGGTGGGTCAGGCCATCGCCGAAAGCGGCGTGCCGCGTGATGAGCTGTTCATCACGACCAAAATCTGGATCGAAAACCTGAGCAAAGACAAACTCATCGCCAGCCTGAAAGAGAGCCTGCAGAAGCTGCGCACTGACTATGTTGATCTCACGCTGATCCACTGGCCGTCACCGAACGATGCGGTAGCTGTTGAAGAGTTTATGGCAGCCCTGATGGAAGCGAAGAAGCTGGGGCTGACCCGTCAGATCGGTATCTCCAACTTCACTATTCCACTGATGGAGCGCGCGATTGCCGCCGTTGGCGCTGAGAATATCGCGACTAACCAGATTGAGCTCTCGCCGTATCTGCAAAACCGTAAAGTGGTCGATTGGGCGCGTGAGCACGGCATCCATATCACCTCTTACATGACGCTGGCCTACGGTAAGGCACTGAAAGATGAAGTGATTGCCCGCATCGCGGCGAAACATGGTGCGACCCCAGCGCAGGTTATCCTGGCATGGGCGATGGGCGAAGGCTATGCGGTTATCCCATCGTCCACCAAACGTGACAACCTGGCCAGCAACCTGAAAGCGCAGGATCTGCAGCTGGATGATGAAGATCGTAAAGCGATCGCCGCACTCGACTGCAACGATCGTCTGGTGAGTCCGGAAGGTCTGGCTCCACAGTGGGATTAATCTCCCGCTTTCGGCATGCCGTTCGCACTGCCGTCTGAGACGATATTACGACAGCTCCTTCGGGAGCTGTTTGACGTGCTCACTTAGAAAGTCAATAAATGCCCTGATGCGCGTGCTGACCGCCCGGTCGCTGTAGTACACCGCACTGAATGGCATCTCCACCGGCAAGCGTTTGTCGGCAAGTAACTCCACAAACTCCCCACGGCCAATCTCTTTATCCACCATATAATCCGACAAACAGGCTATGCCGTTACCGGTCAGACACAGTTGCTTGAGCGTTTCACCGCTATTGGAGGACACCGCCGATTCGATCTCTAACAGCTGACCATCGCAACAGGAGACCGGCCAGGTATTCAGCGATACCGGCTCGGTGAACCCGAGGCAGTGATGCTGTTTCAGATCGGACGGATGCTGCGGCATACCGTAGCGCGCGACATAGTCTGGTGAGGCGACGATCTTACGATAGCTGGTAAATAGCGGTCGGGCGCGCAGGCTGGAATCCGTTAAGGTCCCGGCCCGAATGGCCACATCCACTTTTCGTTCAATCAGGTTAATAAACGTCTCTGAAGAGACGAGCGACAGCGTCATTTCCGGGTAGCGCTCGCGAAATGGCTTCACCAGCGGCATGAGAAAATGCAGCATCACCGGCGTCGCGGCATCCACCCGCAGCAGGCCCCGCGGCGTTGTGCGCGTTTCCAGCAGGTCATTCTCTGCTGCCGCCATTTCCTGCAAGACCACCTGCATCCGGCGAAAATAGCGCTCGCCTTCCTCCGTCAGACTGAGCTGGCGGGTGGTCCGATTGAGCAGGCTTACGCCTAGCTTTGATTCCAGCTTCTTGACCGCCCGGCTGACGGCAGAGTTGGCCTGTCCGAGCTGCTCGGCCGCCCGGCTGAAACTTCCGCTTTCCACCACCGCCACAAAGATGGCGATCTCCTCTGATGTGGCTCTCATTATTGCACCTGTAGCAAAATTCTATTGATACTTTGATAGTTTTTGTTATTTATACAACCCTTCATACTACGTGTCATCTTAATCCTGATGCTACGGAGTAAATTATGCCACTGGCGCTATTTGCCTTAACTATCGGTGCCTTCGCAATTGGCACCACTGAATTTGTGATTGTCGGCCTGGTCCCGACTATCGCGCAACAACTCTCTATCTCTCTGCCTTCGGCGGGACTGCTGGTCTCTATCTACGCGCTGGGCGTGGCGATTGGCGCTCCGGTGCTAACGGCGTTAACGGGGCGTATGCCGCGTAAACAGCTGCTGCTGGCGTTGATGGTCCTGTTTACGGCGGGTAATGTGCTGGCCTGGCAGGCCCCGGGCTATGAAACGCTGATCCTGGCGCGATTGCTGACCGGTCTGGCACACGGCGTGTTCTTCTCTATTGGCTCGACAATCGCCACCAGCCTGGTGGCAAAAGAGAAAGCCGCCTCAGCTATCGCTATTATGTTCGGCGGCCTGACGGTCGCGCTGGTCACCGGGGTGCCGTTCGGGACTTTCATCGGTCAGCATTTTGGCTGGCGGGAAACGTTCCTCGCGGTATCGATTCTGGGCGTGATTGCGCTTATCAGCAGTCTGCTTCTGGTACCGAATAATATTCCGGGCCGCGCCAGCGCCAGCCTGCGCGATCAGATGAAAGTCTTAACTCATCCTCGCCTGCTGATGATCTACGCCATTACCGCGCTGGGCTATGGCGGCGTATTTACCGCCTTTACTTTTCTTGCTCCGATGATGCAGGAGCTGGCCGGTTTCAGTCCGTCTGCGGTTAGCTGGATCCTGTTGGGCTACGGTGTCTCGGTTGCTATTGGCAATGTGTGGGGAGGCAAACTGGCCGATAAGCATGGCGCCGTCTCCGCGCTGAAGTTTATCTTCGCCGCGCTGGTTGTGCTGCTGCTGGTCTTCCAGTTGACCGCCAGCATCCACTATGCTGCGCTGGCAACGGTGCTGGTAATGGGTATTTTCGCCTTCGGCAACGTGCCGGGTCTGCAGGTATACGTGGTGCAAAAAGCCGAACAGTATACGCCTGGCGCCGTCGACGTCGCTTCCGGCCTGAATATTGCCGCCTTCAATATTGGTATTGCGCTGGGGTCCATCGTCGGCGGGCAGACGGTTGAACGGTATGGTCTGGCGCAGACGCCGTGGATTGGTGCGGTGATTGTGCTGGTCGCCCTGCTGTTGGTGATGCTGAGCGGTCGTTTAGATAAATCGCCGCGCCGTTCGACAGCGGTTTCTCTCGAAGGCTAGGGTTTATCGCAAATTGCATTGAAAGTGGATGGGAAAATCCCTATAACAGAAGAACCAGTCGTTGTTGGGCTGGTTTCTGTTATTGAGGATTGATGCCCAAATTGCGAAAGAATACCTATGCCATGCGCTACGTCGCCGGACAACCTGCGGAGAGGATATTGCCTCCGGGGGCGTTTGCGGGCGTCAGTCCGGTTTATCCTGCCGGCACGCCGTTAAGCAGCGATGAAAAGATCCGCGTGCTGGTATGGAATATCTTCAAGCAGCAGCGCGCAGAGTGGCAGTCGGTCCTCAAAAATTTCGGCAAAGATGCGCATTTGGTCCTGTTGCAGGAGGCGCAAACCACCCCAGAACTGGTCAGGTTCGCGACTTCAAACTATCTGGCCGCCGATCAGGTGCCGGCGCTGGTATTGCCGCAGCATCCTTCCGGCGTGATGACGCTGGCCTCCGCTCACCCCATCTATTGCTGTCCGCTGCGCGAGCGCGAGCCTATTTTGCGATTGCCGAAATCGGCGTTAGTGACCGTTTATCCGCTGCCCGATGCGCGGCTGCTGATGGTGGTCAACATCCATGCGGTCAACTTTAGCCTTGGCGTCGATGTCTACAGCAAGCAGTTGCTGCCGATCGGCGATCAGATCGCCCATCACAGCGGGCCGGTGATCATGGCCGGGGACTTCAATGCCTGGAGCCGGCCGCGAATGAACGCGCTGTACCGCTTTGCGCGTGAGATGTCGTTACGCGAAGTTCGTTTCTCTGACGATCAGCGCCGCCGTGCGTTTGGTCGTCCGCTCGATTTTGTGTTCTATCGTGGGTTAAGCGTGCACGATGCTTCCGTGCTGGTGACCCGCGCCTCCGATCACAACCCGCTACTAGTCGAATTCAGTCCCGGCAAGCCTGATTAATTTAAGGTATGTCAGGCCTGCCATCGGGCAGGTCTGCGTTCAGCACGATGCTGCCCTAAATTACTCACACAACCGAAGGACAACACAATGACAACACGCTCTCACCATGACAACGTCGAAAAGCAGTTCGGCTCCCAGGCCAGCGCCTATTTGACCAGCGCCGTGCACGCCTCCGGGCGCGATCTGCAGCGGCTGGCGGAACGGCTTGCCGATTTCCCTCAGGCGAAAGTGCTGGATATGGGCTGCGGGGCAGGGCACGCCAGCTTTACCGCGGCGGGACAGGTTGCCGAGGTGACCGCCTATGATTTATCAAGCCAGATGCTGGAAGTGGTTACCGCGGCGGCAAAAGAGAAAGGCTTTAGCAATATCGTGACCCAGCAGGGGTACGCTGAAACGCTGCCGTTCGCTGATGCCAGCTTTGATGTGGTGATTAGCCGCTACTCCGCGCACCACTGGCATGATGTCGGCCAGGCGCTGCGTGAGGTGAAACGTGTTCTCAAGCCGGGCGGGGTGATGATCATAATGGACGTGATGTCGCCGGGTCATCCGGTACGTGATGTCTGGTTGCAGACCGTGGAAGCGCTGCGCGATACCTCGCACGTGCGTAATTATTCCAGCGGCGAGTGGCTGGCGCTGGCCAATGACGCAGGCCTGGTGATTAATCATTTATCGACCGATCGCCTGCCGCTGGAGTTCAGCTCATGGGTGGCGCGGATGCGCACCCCAGAGGCGCTGGTAGAAGCGATTCGCTTATATCAGCAGAGCGCTTCGGCGGAGGTCAAAGCCTACTTCGAATTACAGCAGGACGGGTCGTTTACCAGCGATACCATCCTGTTCGAAGCGCATAAAGCGGTTTAATACGGGCAACAAAAAAGGCACCGGGGGAAGTCGGTGCCTTTTTATCGAACCCTGACGTATCAGGACTCTGGTCGATCGCTGTTTTTCACAAACAGCGTTAGCTGATCGCCAGGCCGCAGATTGTCGGTATCGCTGTTCCAGCGCATCACGTCGCGAATATTAACACCGTGACGCTTGGCGATGCTCGACAGCGAATCACCTTTGCGAACACGATAGGTGATGCTATCGCTGTTGTTCGCCAGGCGCTGTGCGCTGCTACCTGCGCCGACAACCAGACTCTGCCCGACTTTTAACCCTGAACCGCGCAGATTGTTCCACTGCTGCAAATCCCGGGTCGTGACGCCGAGACGCGAAGCAATCCCGGAAATCGTGTCGCCAGAGCGTACCTTATAGCTACGGCTGGTCAGCGGCGTATTGTCCGCGAGCTGCGTTGGCTGCACGGCGGCAATGTCGCCAGAGGCCAGCGATTCACGCAGCTGAGCGGCGTGCTTCTGTGGCACCATGACGTACTTTGGCCCGCTAGCGCCCAGCGTTGACCCCTTTACGCCAGCGTTGAAGGTTTTCAGTTTGCTGACCGGCATTCCTGCCATGTCCGCGAGCTGAGAAATATCAACCGGGCTGTCGAGGCGAACGCGCGCCAGCGCACGGCTTTCATCGGCCGTAGGCAGCTTTACGCCGTAACGCTTGCTGTTTTTGAGAATGTCGCTCAACGCCAGCATTTTCGGTACGTAGATTTTCGTTTCATGCGGCAGAGACAGCGACCAGAAATCGGTGGGTTTACCACGCGAACGGTTCGCTTTTACTGCTTTCATGACCCGACCTTCGCCGCTGTTATAGGCTGCGACCGTTAATAACCAGTCGCCGTCGAACATTTTGTTCAGACGTTGCATCATGTCCAGCGCCGCGGTAGTAGATGCGACGACGTCACGACGCGCATCGTAACTGCGGGTCTGTTTTAAACCATAATTGCGCCCTGTGCTCGGAATGATCTGCCAAATGCCTGCGGCATTGGCGCCAGACGTCGCGTGTGGGTCAAAAGCGCTCTCCACTATGGGTAGTAATACCAGTTCCATTGGCATGTTACGTTTCTTAACCTGCCCGGCTATCCAGTACATATACGGCTCTGCCCGTAAAGTTACATCGTGGAGATAGCTCTTATTTCTTAAGTACTTCTGTTTCTGTTCGCGAATCCGGGGATTATCCGGTATTCCCATCTTTAGCTCGTCGCCTATGGAAGTCCACAGATCCTGGTCTTGCGCGTAGAAGGTTCCATCATCTAACCAGCGCGCTTGACTTGTGAACTTACCTGCTTCCCCTTGACCAGCCGCAGAAAGGCTCTGTGCTCGCTGTTCGACGGTGCCATCGTGCTTAGACGCCTGGCACCCCACCAGCAGGACAGAGGCGAGTAATATCGCTCGTGCCTTCATGTGTGTGTCAATAGTTGCTTAAAAGACGACCAAGGATAACGGCGAAGTTGGCCGATGACAAGAATTAAATATCAGAAGTCGTCTTTCTTTGACCTTAACCATGCAAATCGCGCCACAGAGTGTTGCAAATTTGTTTCTTGGTTAATTTTATCAATTAAATCAATATCATTTACGCGTAAAAATAAATTTATACGACGCTCATTTTTCAGAGTTACGGGTAGTGTTTTTTGTTTTTTTGCACGTAACTCATTAACTTTATGATAGTAATCGTTTATGTCCCTATCATCTGGCAGGATACTCAATGCAAACTTCATATTCGCTAACGTATATTCATGTGCGCAACATATGAGGGTTTCTTCAGGAAGGGCGTTAATTTTCATAAATGATTGATACATCTGCTCTGCAGTACCTTCGAAGAGCCTTCCGCAGCCGCCGGAGAACATTGTGTCGCCACAGAACAGATAAGGTTCGCTGTAGTAACAGATATGTCCTAATGTGTGACCTGGCGTAGAGAAAATGGAAAAATCGTGCCCGAGAATTGACAGCCGATCGCCATCGCCTACCACCTGAGTGACTCCCTTATCCTGGGTTTCCGCCGGCCCGTAAACCACTATAGAAGGGAATTTTTCACGTAATTGTTTTACGCCGCCGACGTGATCCTGATGGTGATGGGTTAGTAAAATGGCTTCGGGCTGCCATTGGTTTTCCTCAATGGCCGCCAGAACCGGCGCGGCTTCGCCTGGGTCAACGATGATGCAGCGGCCGTTATTCTCACTGAGAACCCAGATGTAGTTGTCCTGAAACGCGGGAATACTGATAAGATTCATAAATTACCTCTAAAGCGTAGCGGAAGGTGGCAATGAAGCCGGCAAGGATACCTCACACAGTGACAGCGCCTGAGCATTGGTCCAGTATGCCGTGGGGCGAATACTATCGCGAAACGCTGGAGCAGCAGATGAAACCGTGGCTGGCTAAATTATATGGCTTTCATCTGCTTAAGATTGGCAATCTGAGCGCGGAAATCAATACTGAAGCTTGCGCCATCTCGCACCAGGTCAATGTCTCGCTGGCAGGAAATCCGATGCAGGTTCGGGCCGATCCGCTGCATTTACCCTTTGCCGAAAAGTCCGTCGACGCCTGCCTGCTGGCGCACACCCTGCCGTGGTGTAGCGATCCGCATCGTCTGCTGCGGGAAGCCGACCGTGTACTGATCGATGATGGCTGGATGATCCTGACCGGGTTTAATCCGGTCAGCCTGATGGGGTTGCGTAAGCTGGTGCCGCTCCTGCGCAACGGTACGCCTTATAATAGCCGTATGTTTACGCTGATGCGCCAGCTGGACTGGCTGTCGCTACTCAACTTTGAAGTGCTGCACTATGGGCGTTATCAGGTTTTACCCTGGTCGCGCCACGGCGGCAAACTGCTGAGCACCCATCTGCCAGCGCTGGGCTGTTTGCAATTGATTGTCGCCCGCAAACGGACCATTCCGCTGACGCTCAATCCGATGAAATCCGGTAAAGCGAAAACCCAGCTGCGGCCGGCAGTCGGCGCCACCCGGCAGTGGCGCAAGGGGCAGAATTAGCTCTCCGGTTGGTAACCGATGTCGTCCTGAGTGGGATGGGAGGCCGCCGCGCGGGCCAGCTCGTCGCAGCGTTCGTTTTCTGGATGGCCGGCGTGGCCCTTCACCCACTCCCATTTGATCTTATGCTGGCCAAGCGCAGCATCCAGCCGCTGCCAGAGGTCGACATTCTTTACCGGTTTTTTCTCTGCCGTTTTCCAGCCGCGCTTTTTCCAGTTGTGGATCCACTGGGTGATCCCCTGGCGGACATACTGGCTGTCGGTGCTGAGTACCACCTCACAATGCTCTTTTAACGCCTCGAGAGCGACGATTGCCGCCATCAGTTCCATGCGGTTATTGGTGGTCAGACGGTAGCCGGCGCTAAAGGTTTTTTCGTGCTGGCGGTAGCGCATGATGGCGCCGTAACCGCCGGGTCCTGGATTTCCCAGGCAAGAGCCGTCGGTGAAAATTTCTACCTGTTTGAGCATCTCTGGTAGACTTCCTGTAATTGAAATCGATTTGTAAACGATAAGTCTGACATAAATGACCGCTATGAGCACTGCAATTACGCGCCAGATTGTTCTCGATACCGAAACCACCGGTATGAACCAGATCGGGGCGCACTACGAAGGACACAAGATCATTGAGATTGGCGCGGTGGAGGTGATCAACCGCCGCCTGACCGGTAACAATTTCCATGTCTATCTGAAGCCCGATCGGCTGGTGGATCCTGAAGCATTCGGCGTGCACGGGATCGCCGATGAGTTCCTGCTGGACAAACCCACCTTTGCCGATGTGGCTGATGAGTTTATGGATTACATCCGCGGCGCGGAGCTGGTGATCCATAACGCCTCGTTCGATATCGGCTTTATGGACTATGAGTTCGGGAAGCTGAACCGCGGCATCGGGAAAACCGAGACCTTTTGTAAAATCACCGACAGCCTGGCGCTGGCGCGGAAAATGTTCCCCGGCAAGCGCAACAGCCTGGATGCGTTATGTTCGCGCTACGAAATAGATAACAGCAAGCGTACGCTGCACGGGGCATTACTCGATGCCCAGATCCTTGCCGATGTCTATTTGATGATGACCGGCGGCCAGACTTCGATGGCGTTCTCTATGGAAGGCGAAAGCCAGCAGCAGGCGGGAGAGATGGGCATTCAGCGCGTCGTCCGCGCCGCCAGCCAGTTACGGGTAGTTTATGCCTCTGATGAAGAACTGGTGAACCATGAATCCCGCCTCGATCTGGTACAAAAGAAAGGCGGAAGCTGCCTGTGGCGTGCCTGATAACCACTAAAATGGATTAAAAGTAGGCGGTTGGGCGATTTTTGCAGCAAACGATTCAAAA
Organism: Klebsiella sp. P1CD1; assembly: GCF_003790505.1. Taxonomy (NCBI): domain Bacteria; kingdom Pseudomonadati; phylum Pseudomonadota; class Gammaproteobacteria; order Enterobacterales; family Enterobacteriaceae; genus Klebsiella; species Klebsiella sp. P1CD1. Next base: position 4,627,302 of record NZ_CP033631.1, on the reverse strand, counting down.
CGGTAGAAAAAGCGTTGACGGGGTAGAGGGGAATCCGTAATATTCGCCTCGTTCCCAACGGAACAACAACGCGGAGCGGTAGTTCAGTCGGTTAGAATACCTGCCTGTCACGCAGGGGGTCGCGGGTTCGAGTCCCGTCCGTTCCGCCACTATTCAGAAAGCCTGAATCAGCAATGATTCAGGCTTTCGTCGTTTTCGTCGCCGAATTTCAGCGCGCCTCTTGTTCCTCCTGCATACACTGCATGAATACCCGCATCGCCGGACTGATTGCTTTCCCGGCGTGATGGGCGCAGAGCGCATGGATCGTCAGCGGCGTCTCGCTGAACGGCAGCTCGACCAGCGTCCCGCGTTTGAGTTCCTCCTCTACCGCAAAGCGCGGCAGAAAACTCACCCCTAGATTGCCCGCCACGCACTGCTTGATGCTTTCAATACTCCACAGTTCGATGGTGTTCTCCATGGTAATGCCGCGCTGGCGCAGGGTACTTTCAAAAATCTGCCGGAACACGCACTGGGGTTCGTTGATGATAAAACTCAATGGGATATGCTGCCGCGGGCGCAGGAAGTCGACCGGCGCCTGATCGACTGACGCGACCAGCGCCAGCGGCTGCGGGCCAAGTTCCATCATGGTGAGCGCATCATCGTTGCCAACCCGGTAAAACACCCCCAGGTCGACTTCGTCAGCGAGCAGCGCATCACGGATGCTGTAGCAATTGAGCGACTGTAGTGACAGGCGGACCTTCGGGGCGCGTTGCTTAAAACGCTGCAGCACCGGCGGCATTTTGTACGCCAGCAGGGTTTCACCAGTGGCGACGCGAAGTTCGCCGCCGGGTTCATCGTCCTGGCGCGCCGCCTGGCGAATCGACGCCATCACTTTGGTCAGATCGTAGACGTGCGGCAGGACATTCTTACCCGCGGCGGTGAGACACATCCGCCGGCCAATTTTCTCAAACAGCGGGATAGCAAGCTCCTGCTCAAGCTGCTGGATATGAAAGGTTACGGTGGACTGGGTGCAGCACAGTTTCTGCGAGGCGCGCAGAAAGGATCCTTCTTCGACAACCGTTTTGAAAGTGATAAAGCGTCGCAGATCCATATTTCCTCTTTATATCGACATTCTCGAATTCAGAATGAAAAAACATTCATTTTTTTAAATTATCAGCTTCGGGTACTGTCTGCCAGTCAAGAGGAGAAAACACGTGACACCTACCCTGATTAGCGCCTTTTTAACTTACACCCTGATCACCGCCCTGACGCCCGGGCCGAATAATATTCTGGCGCTGAGCAGCGTCACCGCGCACGGCTTTCGACGGAGCATGCGGGTTCTGGCCGGCATGAGCCTGGGGTTTGTGATCATCATGCTGATTTGTGCCGGGCTGACGTTCACTCTCGTTACCCTGGATGAGGGGATAACCTCCCTGCTACGCTGGGTCGGCGCAGGGTATATCCTGTGGCTGGCCTGGCACATTGCCCGCAGCGACCCGGCCAGCGGTGGGCAGGAGGAGCGGCCTGTCAGCTTCTGGGCCAGCCTGGGGCTGCAGTTTGTGAATGTAAAAATTATCCTGTACGGCATCACGGCCCTGTCGACCTTTGTTCTGCCAGTGACTCGCGAGCCATTCTGGCTGGTGATGATAAGCCTGTTGCTATCAGTAATAGGCGTTGCCGGCAATCTTTGCTGGGCGCTGGCCGGTCAGCTGTTTCAGCCGGTGTTCGAACGCCATGGAAGAGGGTTAAATCTGCTGCTGGCGCTGCTGCTGGTCTGGTGCGCGGTACGAATGTTTATGGAATGAATTAAGGGAGCGTAACGCTCCCTTGAGGTTATTTATCCTGCGGCAGGGCGGGTTGACCTTCATTTACCCAGGTCATGAAGATCCGATAACCGATGGCCAGCAGGGTGGCGCCGAGAAACATACCGAGAATGCCGTTAGAGGCCATTCCGCCGAGGGCGCCCAGCAGCACTACCGGCATTGGTGCGTCGACTCCGCGCCCCAGCAGCAGAGGTTTGAGGACGTTATCGGCCATGCCGGCGACGATCAGCAGGATGGTGTAGAAGATATCCATGCCGGTACTGTGGGTGCCGAGACTCCACATTAGCGCAATGGCCGGGGCCGTCACCAGGATCACCGGCACCTGGGCAATGCCGAGGAGCAGGGCCAGAATAAAGAAGATCCCGACGGCGGGAATGCTGGCCATCAGCATGATCACGCCGACCAGCAGCGCCTGGATCAATGCCACCCCGATGACGCCCTGGGCGACCGCGCGGATGGTGCTGGTGCACAGGCGGGTGAGGGTCACGCCTTTATTTTCATCGGTAATACGGATGGCAATACGCTGGGCGCTGATGGCGCCCGCTGCGCCCCAGGCCATCATAATTCCCGAGACGATAAACGAAATAATAAAGCCAATCAGCCCGCCGCCCATGCTGGCCAAAATACTGAGAAACTGTTTGGCAATGTCGCCGATTTGCGAGCGGTAATTACTGAGCAGTCCCGGGAGATCGACGGAAGCTCTCATCCACAGGGCGCTAAGCCGTTCGCCAATGATCGGTAACGCGGCAATGCGCGAGGAGGGCGGGGGAATGGTAAAGCTCTGGCTGCCCATCTTGTCTATCATGGCGCTGGCGCTTTCCGCCAGCGAGGTGATCATCAGCACCGTGGGGATGACGATCAGTAAAATACCTAACAACACCAGCACCACTGACGCCAGTCCCTGTTTGCCCGCTAACAATCCGGCAAAATATTGATGTAAGGGATAGAGCGCCACGGCGAGGATCAGCGCCCAGAGCATCATATTGATAAAGGGAGAAAAGACGGTAAAACAGAATGAGGCCAGCGCCAGAATAAGCCCAAACCGAATAAACATATCGAGAAAGCGGGTGACCAGCCGTTTTTCAATCAACAGCAGATTATTATTATCCATTTTCTTTTACGCTCACATAATATTCTTACGCCAACGCTCAGCGTTGTTTAACAAAACACGCCAGCAACAGAAAATTCATGATTTACAACGCAGAAGTGAGTTGAAGGTGATCTCCGCCCATTTGGTTGTGGGGGCTTTTAATGAGTGTAGAACAGAAATGAATGGCGCCCGGCAAATATTCTGCGGTGCGCTGGCGGGCGAAATCCCGCTTTCTTTACCTGCTGAATGAGGAAGAAAGCGGAGGGAGATTAACCGAGGGTAAAAGGATCGGCATCGCGCCAGGCGGGAAATTTTTCGCGATATTCCTGGAGGGCAGCCAGCGACAATTCGGCATCAAGACGGGTGGCCTGATGCGGATCGGCAGTGGCGACAATCTCCCCCTGGGGACTGATAATCCGGCTATCGCCGCGGTAATGATGGCCGTTACCGTCAGTACCGACCCGGTTACAGCCGGCGACATAGGCCTGGTTCTCGATAGCGCGGGCGACCAGCAGCGACTGCCAGTGCAGGGAGCGCGGCGCCGGCCAGTTGGCAACATACAGCGCCAAATCATAGTCGTTCAGATTACGCGACCATACCGGAAAGCGCAGGTCGTAACAGACCAGCGGCAGGATACGCCATCCGCGCCATTCAAAGACCACGCGTCGGTCACCAGCCTCATAATGATGGTGTTCATCGGCCATACGGAACAGGTGCCGTTTATCATAATGGTGCACCGTACCGTCGGGCTCGACCAGCAGGAAGCGGTTAACAGCGCCGTGTTCGGTTTGCAGCGCTGCGCTGCCGGCAATCAGCGCCTGGGTTTGCGCGGCCCGGGCATGCATCCACTCCACCACGTCGGCTTCGGGTAAAGACTGTTTTGCCGCTTCCATGGCAAAGCCGGTGGTGAACATCTCCGGTAAAACAATGACATCGCGCCCAATAATCCCTTCCAGTTGGCGATCAAAATGGCGCAGGTTGGCAGGGCCGTCCATCCAGACCAGCGGTTGTTGCAACAGCGTAATTTTCAGGCCAGGCACAATGGTCAACTCCATTCTCATGAGGGGGTTAGGTTAACTGTAACACCATATCAGCCTCGCGGCGGTCAGCGGAATATTTTGTTAAAAAAATGCTACTCACAGAAGCCACGGAGGAGGGGGGACGAAAAAAAGGCGGGGAAAATTCCCCGCCCGGCGTGTGATGTGGTGATTGTTTTATTATGCGGCTTCAACTTTGCGAACTTTTTCCGGCAGCTTTACCGGCTTTGTCGCCAGTTCCTCTGGCGCAAAGTCGTCGACGTTGATGCTGCGCAAGCGACTGTGCTCTGCGCGGGTCAGAATAGCGGCTTCTTCCTGATTTATTAATCCTTTGGCCAGCGCGTTGTGTGCCAGCTCATCCAGACGGGTGAACGGCAGGTTTTTACCCAACTCTTTGCAGATCCGCTGGTGGATAGGATCGGCCGCCATCACTTCCAGCAGGGCCTCTTCCAGCAGACCAACCGGGTTATGCTCGCTCGGCGTCAGGTACTGACCGCGACCGATGCGGGAGCGAGTGGCGCTGGGCACCTGCAGAATTTTAGCGACTTTATGGTCCAGCTTATCCGACGGCGCATGATGATGACGCCCGGTCGGGAAGATGGCCACACGCATCGCACCTGCCACCAGACGGTTGGGGAAGTTTTTCAGCAGATCGTCGATGGCCTGTTCAGCCTGGTGCAGCGCATCCTGCACTCCCCAGTGAACCAGCGGCAGATCGGCTTCATTGCGTCCTTCATCGTCATAGCGTTTCAGCACCGCGGAGGCCAGATACAGCTGGCTTAACACATCCCCCAGACGCGCGGAGATACGTTCGCGACGCTTGAGGCTGCCGCCCAGTACCGCCATCGACACGTCTGACAGCAGCGCGAGGTTGGCACTCAGACGGTTCATTTGCTGATAGTAACGACGGGTGGCGTCACGGGTCGGCGCGCTGCTGGTGCGTCCGCCGGTCAGGCCCAGCCAGAAACTCCGGACTTTGTTACTGCCGACATGGCCGATGTGTTTGAACAGCAGCTTATCGTAGGCGTTCAGGTCGTTATTCTGCGCGGCGGCCATCTCTTCCAGCACGTAAGGGTGGCAGCGAATAGCCCCCTGACCGAAGATCATCATGCTGCGGGTCAGAATGTTGGCGCCTTCAACGGTGATGGCGATCGGCGCGCCCTGGTAAGCCCGGGCGAGGAAGTTACCTTCGCCCAGCATAATGCCTTTCCCGCCGGTAATATCCATCGCGTCGATAATGGAGCGCTGGCCGCGGTGGGTACAGTGATATTTCACAATCGCGGACAGCACTGCCGGTTTCTCGCCGAGCATAATGCCGTAGGTGATCAGCGACGCCGCGGCGTCCATCACATAGGCGTTACCCGCGATGCGCGCCAGCGCCTCTTCAATCCCTTCCATTTTGCCGATCGAGATTTTGAACTGACGGCGAATGTGGGCGTAGGCGCCGGTCGCCATGGCGACGGATTTCAGGCCGCCGGTGGCGTTGGAAGGCAGGGTAATGCCGCGGCCCACGGACAGACATTCAACCAGCATGCGCCAGCCCTGACCGGCCATGCTCGGGCCGCCGATGATGTAATCGATCGGCACGAAGATATCCTTGCCGCGGGTTGGGCCGTTCTGGAACGGGACGTTCAGCGGGAAGTGGCGACGGCCAATTTCCACGCCCGGCGTTGAGGTGGGGATCAGCGCGCAGGTGATGCCCAGCTCTTCCTCGCCGCCCAGCAAACGGTCCGGGTCAGAGAGTTTGAAGGCCAGCCCCAGCACGGTGGCGATTGGCGCCAGCGTGATATAGCGTTTGTTCCAGGTCAGGCGCATCCCCAGCACCTGTTGACCCTGCCAGTCGCCCATGCACACCACGCCGGTATCCGGAATAGCGCCGGCGTCAGAGCCCGCTTCCGGACTGGTCAGTGCGAAGCAGGGGATTTCCAGGCCGCGCGCCAGACGCGGCAGATAATGATTCTTCTGTTCTTCGGTACCGTAATGCTGCAGCAGTTCGCCCGGGCCCAGCGAGTTTGGGACGCCGACGGTGATCGCCAGGATGCCGGAGACGCCAGAGAGTTTCTGTAGCACTCGTGCCTGAGCGTAAGCGGAGAACTCAAGCCCGCCATACTCTTTCTTGATAATCATCGCGAAGAAGCGGTGCTCTTTCAGATAGGCCCACAGCTCGGGCGGCAGATCGGCCATTTCGTGGGTGATGGCGAAGTCGTTAGCCATCCGGCAGGCCTCTTCCACCGGGCCGTCGAGGAAAGCTTGCTCTTCGGCGGTCAGGCGCGGCTGCGGATAGTTATGCAGCTTGTGCCAGTCCGGGTTGCCGCGGAACAGATCGCCTTCCCACCAGGTGGTGCCGGCGTCGATGGCTTCTTTTTCCGTACGCGACATCGGCGGCATCACCTTGCGGAAAGCGCGAAATGCCGGTGCGGAAATCATCGATTTACGCATGGGGGCAAAGTTGAACGGCAACAAAATAATGGCCAGCGGCAGCAGCAGCCAGATATTCCACAGTCCGGCCGCGCCGAGCGCCGCGGTCCAGGCGAGCAAAATCACACTGCTGAGCAGCAGGCTGACCCGGTGATAGAAGAGCGCACCGAGTAAAACGACGGTTGCAACAATACTCAAAATCATCATAGAGAAATGCTCCCTGAGCTTGTAGGAGGTCTGACCACTTGTGATGTATTGGTTGTAGTGCATGCGTTTTTATTTAGCAATGTGTTTACAAAATAATTACAACCTCGCTCACATTGTTGTATGCAAAAGCGGCACATAAAATCAAAAGGGCGGGGGATAACACTGCCTGCTGCTTCTCGCTTCGGCGGCTATCCGGTACACTGCCAGGGTTATTCCACTCATACTGAAGGATTATCCTCATGTACCAGGATCTTATTCGTAACGAACTGAACGAAGCCGCGGAAACGCTGGCTAACTTTCTGCAGGACGAAGCCAATATCCATGCTATCCAGCGTGCCGCTGTTCTGTTGGCGGATAGCTTTAAGGCGGGTGGGAAAGTGCTGTCCTGTGGTAACGGCGGTTCCCATTGCGATGCGATGCATTTTGCGGAAGAGCTGACCGGTCGTTATCGCGAAAACCGCCCGGGTTACCCGGCCATCGCGATCTCCGACGTCAGCCATCTCTCCTGCGTGAGCAATGATTTTGGCTATGAGTATGTGTTCTCCCGCTATGTTGAATCCGTCGGCCGTGCGGGCGATGTGCTGCTCGGCATCTCCACGTCAGGTAACTCCGGCAACGTGATCAAGGCCATTGAAGCCGCGCGGGCGCAGGGGATGAAAGTGATCACCCTGACCGGTAAAGACGGCGGCAAAATGACGGGTTCCGCCGATGTTGAAATACGCGTGCCGCACTTTGGCTATGCCGACCGCATCCAGGAGATCCACATCAAAGTGATCCATATCCTGATTATGCTGATCGAAAAAGAGATGGTGAAAGGCTAACAGGCAGGCGAGTGTGTACTGTTGACGGCGGCCTCGCTTTGGCGCCGTCGTGATTTGTGAGGGTGAGGTGATCTATGTGCGAACTGCTCGGGATGAGCGCCAATGTGCCAACAGATATCTGTTTTAGCTTTACCGGGCTGGTGCAGCGCGGGGGCGGGACGGGGCCGCATAAAGACGGCTGGGGCATCACCTTCTATGAAGGCAAAGGCTGTCGCACATTCAAAGATCCGCAGCCGAGCTTTCAGTCGCCGATCGCGAAACTGGTCCAGGATTACCCGATTAAGTCCTGTTCCGTCGTCGCCCATATCCGTCAGGCCAATCGCGGGATGGTGGCCCTGGAGAACACCCATCCCTTCACCCGCGAACTGTGGGGGCGCAACTGGACCTATGCGCACAATGGGCAGCTCAAAGGCTATAAATCGCTGAAAACCGGTAATTTCCATCCGGTAGGTGAAACCGACAGTGAAAAAGCGTTTTGCTGGCTGCTGCACCGTTTAACCGAGCGCTATCCGCGCACGCCGGGCAATATGCTGGGCGTTTTCAAGTATATCGCCACCCTGGCGGGTGAACTGCGTGAGAAAGGGGTGTTCAACATGCTGCTGTCGGACGGGCGCTACGTGATGGCGTTCTGCTCGACCAATCTGCACTGGATCACCCGGCGGGCGCCGTTTGGCGTGGCAAAACTGCTGGACCAGGATGTGGAGATCGACTTTCAACGCGAGACCACACCCAACGATGTGGTCACGGTTATCGCCACGCAGCCGCTGACGGCCAATGAAACCTGGCACAAGATCATGCCAGGCGAGTGGGCGTTATTTTGTCTCGGGGAGCGTGTAGTTTGAGGCCAGCTGCGGCTGAACAACCTCGTGGCTGAGCGGCTTGCTTACCACATAGCGGCCGTCGGTCACTGACACAATCGGCGGTTTGTGGGTCTGCTGGAAATAGTCATAGCCAGGCTTAAGCTGTTTCCAGAAATCCGCATAGTAGGAGTATTTGTGGCGTTCCATATTGGCGTTGGTCATGCGGAACGGATAGATACTCACCTGCACGCTTGGCTGGCCGAAGACTAAGGCGCCGGTCACAAACTGAAAGATCTCATCGATCCCGCTGTCGGTCATGGCGTAGCAGCCGACTGAGACGCAGTCGCCATGGATCATCAGGTATTTCCCTTCATAACCATGGGCGCGATCGTAGGCGTTCGGGAAGCCGATGTTAATGGCTTTATAGAAGCGGCTGTCGGGTTTGAGCTGGCTGCGGGTGACGCTATAGAACCCTTCCGGACTCTTGAAATCACCCTGACGCTGTTTCGGACCCAGGCCACCGGAATAGTTGCAGATCCGATAGCTGTCGAGGAGCTGGTAGGTTTCACCCATTTTGACGTAAAGGTCGAGCATGCGCTCTTCTTTAAAGATCTCAATGTAAACCGGTGAACCCATTAATTGCTGCTTGTATTCTTTGCTAACCGGCGTCGTCGGGCTATTGCTGCTGAGCAGCCCGGCAAATGACACGCACGGCAACAGAAGCATCGCAATAAATAATGCGATTTTGCGCATACTGCTTGTTCCTTGATAAAACAAAATAGCCACATTGCCAGGACGGCAAGAGAGACCCGAAATCAGAGTTTTCTGGATTTAGAGCGCTCACATTAGCATCACGGCATTTTTTCGCAAGGGCGACGTGGCGGCGTTTACAATTCAGCCTCACTTTATAACCCGCTTACGGCGAAAACACAGTCAGAACTTTGCGCAATAGCTCGCATTTTAGAAGCACTTATTGCCCCTCGCGCTACAGCCGCCGCTCACGAAATGTTACACTTGCGCCGGTTCATCACCAGAGTAAGAAAGGAGGCTTCTCTTCCGTCATGAGCGCCACTGGCGCCGTTTCGCCCTTTCTTCTCTGCCATTCTATCAATAGGCTGGCCCCGGCCTGCGTCGGGGTTGAGGTTACGGATACCTGCTAACGATATGATTAAAATCACGAAAGGGCTGGATTTGCCCATAGCTGGCATGCCATTACAGCAGATTTCTCCCGCGCCAGCGGTGAAGCGCGTCGCGCTGCTCGGCGAAGAATACATCGGAATGCGTCCCGCCATGGCGGTCAAAGAAGGCGAACGGGTCAAAAAAGGTCAGATCCTGTTTGAAGATAAAAAGATCCCCGGCGTCTGCTTTACCGCCCCGGTGAGCGGGGTTGTCAGCGCCATCCACCGCGGTGAACGGCGCGTTTTACAGTCAGTGGTGATTGATATCGAGGGCAATGACGCGGTGGCCTTTACCCGTTACGCCGCGGACGCACTGGCTGAGCTGCCGCGCGACACCGTACAGCAGCAGCTGCTGGCCTCGGGCCTGTGGACGGCGCTACGCACCCGGCCATTCAGTAAAACGCCGCGCCCGGGCAGCGTGCCCGCTGCTATTTTTGTCAACGCCATGGATACCAATCCGCTGGCGGCGGAGCCGCAGCCGATTATTCTGGCCGAGCGTGCCGCCTTTGATGCCGGTCTTACCGTGCTCACGCGTCTGACCGACGGGAAAGTGCACGTCTGCCAGCCCAGCGGCGGCAAGCTGGGCGGCCATCCTGCCGGCCAGGTCTGTTTTAATCAGTTCTCCGGGCCGCACCCGGCGGGGCTGCCGGGAACGCATATTCACTTTCTGGAGCCGGTGAGCCTGAATAAACAGGTCTGGCACCTCAATTATCAGGATGCGATCGCTATCGGTCAGCTTTTCCTTGAAGGTGAGCTGAACTGCGAACGGGTGATTGCGCTCGGCGGCCCGCAGGTGAAGTCGCCGCGGCTGGTCAAAACGACGCTGGGCGCCAGCCTGGACGATCTGCTGGCGGGCGAGCTGGAGGAGGGGGAAAACCGCGTCATTTCCGGCTCGGTACTTAGCGGTACCCGCGCCCACGGCCCCCACGCTTTCCTCGGGCGTTTCCATCTGCAGGTGAGCGTGGTTCGCGAAGGTCGGGAAAAAGAGCTGTTTGGCTGGGTGATGCCGGGCAAAGAGAAGTTCTCGATTACCCGCACTACGCTAGGCCATTTCTTCAAGCGCAAGCGCTTTCATTTCTCCACGGATACTAACGGCGGCGAGCGGGCGATGGTGCCGATCGGCAACTATGAGCGGGTGATGCCGCTGGATATTCTGCCAACCATATTGCTGCGCGATCTGCTGGCCGGCGATAGCGATAGCGCCCAGGCGCTGGGCTGTCTGGAGCTGGATGAAGAAGATCTGGCGCTCTGCACCTACGTTTGTCCGGGCAAATATGAATACGGTCCGGCGCTGCGCAGCGTGTTAACCCAGATTGAGCAGGAAGGATAAGAGATGGGCTTAAAGCACCTGATTGAGAAACTTGAGCCGCATTTCACGCATGGCGGCAAGCTGGAAAAATATTACCCGCTGTATGAAGCGGCGGCGACCATCTTCTACACGCCGGGGCAGGTCACCCGCGGCGCGGCGCACGTGCGCGACGCCATCGACCTCAAGCGGATGATGATCCTCGTGTGGTTTGCCGTATTCCCGGCGATGTTCTGGGGCATGTACAACGTTGGGCTGCAGACCATTCCGGCGCTGCACAAACTGTACGGCGCCGAACAGCTGCAGCAGGTGATCGCCAACAACTGGCATTACAGCGTCGCCCAGTGGTTAGGGGTCAGCTTCAGCGCTGACGCCGGCTGGCTGAGCATGATGACCCTGGGCGCGGTCTTCTTCCTGCCGATCTATATCACCGTTTTTATCGTCGGCGGCTTCTGGGAAGTGCTGTTCGCGATTGTGCGCAAACATGAGATCAACGAAGGCTTTTTCGTTACCTCAATTCTCTTCGCGCTGATTGTGCCGCCTACGCTGCCGCTATGGCAGGCGGCGCTGGGGATCTCCTTTGGGGTGGTGATCGCCAAAGAGATTTTCGGCGGTACCGGGCGCAACTTCCTCAACCCGGCGCTGGCGGGGCGCGCGTTCCTGTTCTTCGCCTACCCGGCGCAGATTTCCGGCGATCTCGTGTGGACGGCGGCGGACGGTTTCTCCGGCGCCACGCCGCTCTCCCAGTGGGCCAGCGGCGGCGGTGAAGCGCTGGTTAACGTCGCGACCGGCATCCCGGTGAGCTGGATGGACGCCTTCCTCGGCAACATTCCCGGCTCAATTGGCGAAGTCTCCACGCTGATGATCCTGATCGGCGGCGCGATCATTCTCTTTGGCCGCGTCGCGTCCTGGCGCATCGTCGCCGGGGTGATGATCGGCATGATCGCCACCGCCACCCTGTTTAACGTTATCGGCTCCGATACCAACCCGATGTTCTCGATGCCGTGGTACTGGCATCTGGTGCTCGGCGGCTTTGCCTTCGGCATGATGTTTATGGCGACGGACCCGGTATCCGCCTCGTTTACCGATAAAGGGAAATGGAGTTACGGCGTGCTGATCGGCGTGATGTGCGTGCTGATCCGCGTGGTGAACCCGGCCTATCCGGAAGGGATGATGCTGGCGATCCTCTTCGCCAACCTCTTCGCACCGCTGTTCGATTACCTGGTGGTGCAGGCCAATATTAAGCGGAGGAAGTCGCGTGGCTGAGAAGAAAAGTAACGATAGCATCGGCAAAACGCTGCTGGTGGTGCTGGTGCTTTGTCTGGTCTGCTCCATCGTGGTAGCGGGCTCGGCCGTGGGGCTGAAATCCCGCCAGCAGGCGCAGCGGGCGCTGGATAAACAGCGCAATATCCTGGCCGTCGCCGGCCTGATACAGCCCGGGATGGATGCTGATGCGGTAGCGGAAACCTTCGCGGCGCGCATTTCGCCGCGACTGGTGAATCTGGCGACCGGCGAGCTGCTGAAGAAAGACCCGGCAAAATTGAATCAGGCCCAGGCGCTGAAGGATCCGCAGCAGAGCATCGCGCTGGACGCCAGCCAGGATCCGGCCGGCATTAAACGCCGTAGCAACCTGGCGGAAATTTATCTGGTGCGCGACGCGCAGCAACAGATTGAGCAGATGGTGCTGCCGATCTACGGCAATGGCCTGTGGTCGATGATGTATGCCTTTGTGGCGCTGGACGTTGATGGCCGCACGGTGAAAGGCATTACATATTACGATCAGGGGGAAACCCCGGGGCTGGGCGGCGAAGTGGAGAACCCGAACTGGCGCCAGCAGTTTATTGGCAAGCAGGTGCTGGATGACAACGGCATGCCGGCACTCCGGGTGGTGAAAGGCGGCGCGCGCGCCGGTGACCTGCATGCAGTAGACGGTTTATCCGGCGCCACGCTAACGTCTAACGGCGTGCAGCACAGCTTTGATTTCTGGATGGGCGAACTGGGCTTTGGTCCGTTCCTGAAAAAAGTGCGTGAGGGAGGGCTGAATAATGGCTGAACAGAGCGATATGAAAGAGGTGAAGCGCGTGCTGGTGGGGCCGCTCATCGCCAACAACCCCATCGCCCTGCAGGTGCTGGGCGTCTGCTCCGCGCTGGCGGTAACCACTAAACTGGAAACCGCCTTCGTGATGACCATTGCGGTGACGCTGGTGACGGCGTTCTCCAGCATGTTTATCTCGATGATTCGCCACCATATTCCCAATAGCGTGCGCATCATCGTGCAGATGGCGATCATCGCCTCGCTGGTCATCGTGGTGGATCAGCTGTTGCGGGCTTTCGCTTATGAAACCTCTAAGCAGCTGTCGGTATTCGTCGGGCTTATCATCACCAACTGTATCGTGATGGGGCGCGCCGAAGCCTACGCCATGAAATCGCCGCCGCTGGCCAGCTTTATGGACGGTATTGGCAACGGTCTCGGCTATGGCGCGATCCTGATAATCGTCGGCTTCCTGCGCGAGCTTATCGGCAGCGGCAAGCTGTTCGGTATCACGGTGCTGGAGACGGTGCAGAACGGCGGCTGGTATCAGCCGAACGGCCTGTTCCTGCTGGCGCCGAGCGCCTTCTTCATTATCGGTTTGCTGATCTGGGCCCTGCGTAGCTGGAAGCCTGAGCAGCAGGAAAAGGAGTAATCGATGATGGCTCATTACATTAGCCTGTTTGTCCGCGCGGTGTTCGTTGAGAACATGGCGCTGGCCTTCTTCCTCGGGATGTGTACCTTCCTCGCGGTGTCGAAAAAGGTCTCCACCGCCTTCGGCCTCGGCGTCGCAGTGACGGTGGTGCTGGGTCTTGCTGTGCCAATCAACAACCTGGTCTATAACCTGGTGCTGCGCGACGGCGCGCTGGTGGAAGGCGTAGATCTCAGCTTCCTGAACTTCATCACCTTTATCGGGGTGATTGCGGCGCTGGTGCAGATCCTCGAGATGATCCTCGATAAGTACTTCCCGGCACTCTATAACGCGTTAGGGATCTTCCTGCCGCTTATCGCCGTTAACTGCGCCATTTTCGGCGGCGTGTCGTTCATGGTGCAGCGTGATTACAACTTCCCGGAATCCATCGTCTACGGCTTCGGCTCCGGCATCGGCTGGATGCTGGCGATCGTGGCGATGGCGGGGATCCGCGAAAAAATGAAGTACGCCAACGTGCCCGCCGGCTTGCGCGGGTTAGGGATCACCTTTATCACCACCGGGTTGATGGCGCTGGGCTTTATGTCCTTCTCCGGCGTGCAGCTATAAGGGCGAATAAGTATGGAAATTATTCTTGGCGTCGTGATGTTCACGCTGATTGTGCTGGTGCTGTCGGGGCTTATCCTGGCTGCGCGCTCAAAGCTGGTGAACGCGGGCGACGTGGTTATTGAGATCAATAACGAAGCGGATAAACAGATCCGCACCCCGGCGGGTGACAAACTGCTGAACACGCTGTCCAGCAACGGTATCTTCGTCTCTTCCGCCTGCGGCGGCGGCGGCTCCTGCGGCCAGTGTCGGGTGACCATCAAAGAAGGCGGCGGCGATATTCTGCCGACCGAGCTTTCGCATATCACCAAACGCGAAGCCAAAGAAGGGTGCCGCCTGGCCTGCCAGGTGGCGGTGAAGCAGAATATGAAAATTGAGCTGCCGGAAGAGATTTTCGGCGTGAAAAAATGGGAGTGCGAGGTTATCTCTAACGATAACAAAGCCACCTTCATTAAAGAGCTCAAATTACGGGTGCCTGATGGTGAAGCGGTGCCGTTCCGCGCCGGCGGCTATATTCAGATCGAATGCCCGTCGCATAAAGTGGCCTATGCCGACTTTGATATTCCTGATGAATATCGTTCAGACTGGGACAAATTCAATCTGTTCCGCTATGTCTCTGAGGTGAAAGAGCCGACCCTGCGCGCCTACTCGATGGCTAACTATCCGGAAGAGAAGGGCATCATTATGCTCAACGTGCGCATCGCCACGCCGCCGCCGAAGGTCCCGGATGCGCCGCCGGGGATCATGTCGTCCTATATCTGGTCGCTGAAGCCTGGCGATAAGGTGACGATTTCCGGGCCGTTCGGCGAGTTCTTTGCTAAAGAGACCGACGCTGAGATGGTGTTTATCGGCGGCGGCGCCGGCATGGCGCCGATGCGCTCGCATATCTTTGATCAGCTTAAGCGGCTGCACAGCACGCGCAAAATCAGCTTCTGGTACGGCGCCCGTTCGCTGCGCGAGATGTTCTACGATGATGAGTTCGAGCAGCTGGCGCGCGACAACCCTAACTTTACCTTCCACGTCGCGCTCTCCGATCCGCTGCCGGAAGATAACTGGACCGGGCATACGGGCTTTATCCATAATGTTCTGTATGAAAACTATCTGCGCGACCACCCGGCGCCGGAAGACTGCGAATTCTATATGTGCGGGCCGCCGGTGATGAACGCCGCGGTGATAAAAATGCTCAAAGACCTGGGCGTCGAAGATGAGAACATCATGCTCGACGACTTTGGAGGCTGACGATGCTGACGGTATTTGTCGCGACCTTTGTGATTTTTGCGCTGGTGATCCTCGGTATGTCGCTGGGCTACCTGGTGAAGCGCAAGAGCATTCAGGGCAGCTGCGGCGGGATCTCGTCGCTGGGGCTGGAGAAAGTCTGCGACTGTCCGGAACCGTGCGACGCGCGTAAGAAACGTCTCGCTCGCGAGGCGCAGCGTCAGCAGCGGCGTATTTTGTAATGCCCGGCGGCGCTGCGCATGCCGGACCTGCTGCTTCAGTTTTGTAGGCCGGGTCAGGCGCAGCCGCCACCCGGCATAAAGCGGCTCCGTGCCCGGTGGCGCTGCGCTTGCCGGGTCTGCTGCTTCGGTTTTGTAGGCCGGGTAAGGCGCCAGCCGCCACCCGGCAATAGCATGCCAGCAATGTGAGGCCGCTTTCGCGGCCTTTTTAGCCGTTGACTCCCTTACTGCCAGCTTTTCGCCTGTGCCGGAGAATCCACCATCACCCCGTCGGCACCCAGCTCCTTCGCCGTGCGGTAGTCTTCCGCACTGTTGATGCCGAAGAAAATAATGTGCGCTTTGCCCTGTGAGCGGAAGCAATCCATCGCCTCTTTATCCCAGGTGAGCGTTGCCGGGGAGATCCCTTCGCCAAGGGTAAACTTCTCCACCACCTCCACCTTGCGCTTCAGCTCCAGCCCATACCACTGCTCGCCCTCGTGCTGGCTGCTCAGTTGACACTGGTGGCTGAGTGAAATAGTCGCAAGTTTAGTGCGAGTCTCGCTGCGGGTGACGAAGCGGGGAATAGCCGATGGCAGGGCGGCGATATAGCGGTCATCGGTGGAATAGACCCGCACGCGATCGAGGCTGTCGGTGGCTTTTAACACCGCCAGCAGGCGTTCGCCCATCACCGCCGGATCGGCATCTGGAGATTTGATATCGATGTAGAAAAAAGTGTGCGGCCACTGTTGCAGCACGCTTTGCAGGGTCGGGATCGTAGCCTGCTTACCGCGCCACGGGTGGCTGTCATCCCCCCATTTCCAGCCGGCGTCGACTTTCGCCAGCTCGGCGGCGGTTAAGCTGGAGACCTTACCCTCGGCGTTGGTCAGGGCGGAGAGATCGCTTGAACGGTAGAGTACCGGTACGCCGTCGCGGCTTAACTGCACCGTGACCCAGATGGCCTCAGCGTGGTTCTCCAGCGCCAGTTTAATGGCCGGCAGGGTATTTTCCGGCGCATCGCCGGTACCGCCGCGGTGGGCAATCAGCTGTGGGTTAGCTAAAGCGCTGCTGGCGGCCAGCAGGCAAAGGGCGGTGAGTCGTTTCTTCATAATTGTATCTTTCAGATTAGTTGATTAACGTTATGAAAATAAACATGATTTATTGCACTTTTATGTTGTCAGCGTTTTTTTGACCACCGGAGTAAAAAAAGCATCAAACTGGCGCGCAGTTTTGCTATGCTGTATGGGTATACAGTGTTGAGTCTGACGATGCGTAAAATTATCCATGTCGATATGGACTGTTTCTTTGCAGCGGTGGAGATGCGCGACAACCCGGCGTTGCGTGATATCCCCCTCGCGATAGGCGGCAGTCGGGTACAGCGTGGCGTGATTAGTACCGCGAACTATCCTGCGCGTAAGTTTGGTGTGCGCAGCGCCATGCCGACGGCAACGGCGCTCAAGCTGTGCCCGCATCTCACGCTGCTTCCCGGCCGCTTCGATGCCTACAAAGAAGCCTCGAATCATATCCGCGAAATTTTCTCCCGCTATACCTCGCGCATTGAGCCGCTGTCGCTGGATGAAGCCTACCTTGACGTCAGCGACAGCGTGCATTGTCACGGGTCGGCCACTCTAATAGCTCAGGAGATCCGCCAGACCATCGAACGGGAGCTGCACCTCACCGCCTCGGCGGGCGTGGCGCCGGTGAAGTTTCTCGCTAAAATCGCTTCCGATATGAATAAACCCAACGGCCAGTTCGTTATCGCTCCCCATCAGGTGGCAGAGTTTGTGCGGGCGCTGCCGCTGGCGAAAATACCCGGTGTCGGAAAGGTGTCGGCGGCGAAGCTGGAAAATATGGGCCTGCGTACCTGTGGCGATGTGCAGAACAGCGATCTGGCCATGCTGCTCAAGCGCTTCGGTAAATTCGGCCGTATTCTGTGGGAGCGCAGCCACGGGATTGATGAGCGGGAAATCCATAACGATCGGCAACGTAAATCGGTGGGCGTGGAGCGGACGTTAGCGGAAGATATCCACGAATGGTCAGCGTGCGAAGCGATTATCGAAAATCTCTATCCCGAACTGGAGCGGCGGCTGGCGAAGGTCAAACCGGACCTGCTGATCGCCCGCCAGGGGATTAAACTGAAATTCAATGACTTCCAGCTGACCACTCAGGAGCACGTCTGGCCGCGGCTGAACAAAGAGGATCTGATTGCCACCGCCCACAAAGCCTGGGATGAGCGGCGCGGCGGACGGGGCGTGCGTCTGGTTGGGCTCCATGTGACGCTGCTCGATCCGCAGCTGGAAAGGCAGCTTTTATTAGGGATTTAACCATGCATATTCGTGCTTACCGCGACAGCGATTTGCCATTGCTCTGCCAGATCTTTCTGCGCGCGGTGCAGGAAACGGCGAGCCGGGACTATACCCCGGCGCAGATTGCGGCCTGGGCGCAGGTGGATGAGACGCGCTGGCGACAAAAGCTGGCTGACTCAGTCGGGCGGGTGGCCGTGGTTAACAATCAACCGGTTGGCTTTATCACCGCCATCGGGACGCATATCGATTTGCTCTTTGTCTCGCCGGATCACGCCCGGCAGGGTATCGGCGGCGCGCTTATCGAGGCGCTCTGCGCTCAGTATCCTGCGCAAATCCTGACGGTGGACGCCAGCATTACCGCAAAGCCCTGTTTTACGGCCCATGGATTTAAAGTGGTGGCGGAGCAGCGGGTGGCAGCCCGTGGGGAGTGGTTTATTAACTACCGGATGGAAAAACGCGTGGCGCTAAGGTGATGCGGGGAAAACCGGCGGCGGGCCGCCGCCGGTGGTGGGGCTTATTTAGCCGGAATGGCTTTCAACAGCTCGGTCAGCAGCGTCCAGTACTGACCGACGCTTTCGATATGTACCTGCTCATCCGGGGAGTGCGGACCGGTAATGGTTGGCCCGATGGAGACCATGTCCATCTCCGGATACGGTTTTTTGAACAGACCGCATTCCAGACCGGCGTGGATGATCTGGATGTTCGGCGTCTTGTTGAACAGACGCTGGTAAGTCTCGCGCACCAGGTGCATTACCGGCGAGTTGGCGTCCGGCTGCCAGCCAGGGTAAGCGCCTTTGGCTTCGGTTTTCGCCCCCGCCAGTTTACCCAGAGAATCCAGCATGCTGACCACGTAGTCTTTGCCGCTGTCGATCAGCGAGCGGATCAGGCAGTGGATCTGCACGTTGTCATCGGTCATGGTGACGACGCCGACGTTCAGCGAAGTTTCCACTACGCCTTTCGCCACGTCAGAGTTGCGGATAACCCCGTTCGGCGTGGCGTTCAGCAGGCGGATGAAACCGTCGCGGGAAGCCTGCGTCAGCGCTGCTTTGTCGTTATCAACCGCTTCCAGGAGCACTACCAGGTTCTTCTCTTTGGCCTCCAGCTCGTTTTTCAGCAGCGCCTGGTAAGTATTCACCAGCGCTTTCAGCGCATCGGCTTTATCCGCGGCGACGGCGACGGTTGCGTATGCTTCGCGCGGGATGGCGTTGCGCAACGTACCGCCGTTGAAATCGACCAGACGCAAATCCAGCTCATCGGCGTGGCCAGCGAGGAAGCGTGACAGCAGCTTGTTGGCGTTACCCAGACCCAGGTGAATGTCACCGCCGGAGTGGCCGCCTTTCAGCCCTTTTAAGGTTACTTTAAAGCTCTGGAACCCGGCCGGAATCGCTTCTCGGGTCAGCGCCAGGTTAGAGGTGAAATCGATCCCGCCGGCGCAACCCATGTAGATTTCGCCTTCTTCTTCGGAGTCGGTATTGATCAGGATATCCGCCTGCAGCCAGTTGGCCTGCAGACCGAACGCGCCGTCCATACCGGCCTCTTCGGTCATGGTCAGCAGCACTTCCAGCGGACCGTGAGCGACGCTGTCGTCGGCCAGCACCGCCAGTGCAGACGCCATCCCGATGCCGTTATCCGCGCCCAGCGTGGTGCCGCGCGCTTTCACCCATTCGCCGTCAATGTACGGCTGGATCGGATCTTTGGCGAAGTCGTGGACGGTATCGTTGTTTTTCTGCGGCACCATATCGAGGTGCGCCTGCAGCGCTACCGGCTTGCGGTTTTCCATACCGGCAGTCGCGCCTTTACGAATCAGAATGTTGCCAACCTGGTCACGTTCCGCGTGTAAGCCTTTTTCTTTTGCCCAACCCATAATGTGCTCGGCGAGCTGTTCTTCGTGATAGGACGGGTGCGGGATGGAGCAAATCTTGGCAAAAATATCCCAAAGCGGCTGCGGGGATAGTTGAGACAGTTCAGACACGGTAAGTCTCCTTACAGACTCCTGCATACAGCGGTTGCAGGACGAGGGTTAGCGTTAAAATACACAACAAGCCCGGGCTTGCGCGATGGGGTTGAGAATACCACTTTCCACCGCCGCAGGTAGTGTAAACAACGCAAAAAGCGTTGCGCAAACCGCTTAACACTGGTTTTTAGTGCGTCAGATCTCTATAATCTCGCGCAACCATTTTCCCCCTCGAACATTATTTAAGCCGTATTACACAGGCTGGGACACTTCACATGAGCGAAAAATACGTCGTCACCTGGGACATGTTGCAGATTCACGCCCGCAAACTGGCCAGCCGTCTGCTGCCGGTTGAGCAATGGAAAGGCATTATTGCCGTCAGCCGCGGTGGACTGGTACCGGGAGCCTTACTGGCGCGTGAACTGGGCATTCGTCATGTTGATACCGTATGCATCTCCAGCTACGACCATGATAACCAGCGCGAGCTGAAAGTGCTGAAACGCGCGGAAGGCGATGGCGAAGGCTTTATCGTTATCGACGATCTGGTGGATACCGGCGGTACCGCCGTGGCGATCCGCGAAATGTATCCAAAAGCACACTTTGTCACCATTTTCGCCAAGCCGGCAGGCCGCCCGCTGGTGGACGATTACGTTGTGGATATTCCGCAGGACACCTGGATTGAACAGCCGTGGGATATGGGCGTGGTGTTTGTACCGCCTATCGCAGGTCGTTAATTCTTCAGGACAGTGCTATTTACCACGCCCGGCTTGCCGGGCGTGGTTTTTTTTATCCTTTAGCAGGTTACAATAACAGGAGTGGCACTACGACGGAGGCTGCACATGTCACAGGCTAACCTCAGCGAAACGCTGTTTAAACCCCGCTTCAAACATCCAGAAACCTCTACGCTGGTGCGTCGGTTTTCCGCCGGAAAACCGCAGGCGATGCAGTCGGCGCTGAGCGGCAATCACGTCGATCACTGGTACCGTCTGATCAACCGTTTGATGTGGATCTGGCGCGGCGTGACCCCGCAGGAGATCCTCGATGTGCAAGCGCGCATTGTGATGAGCGAGGCCGAACGAACGGATCCAGAACTGTTCGATACCGTTATCGGCTATCGCGGCGGCAACTGGATCTTTGAGTGGGCGAAAGAGGCCATGCAGTGGCAACAAAAGGCCGGGCAGGAAGCCGATCCTTTGCTGAGCGGCCGCCACTGGTTGCATGCATCGAACCTGTATAGCATTGCCGCTTATCCGCATATTAAAGGCGATGAGCTGGCCGAACAGGCGCAGGCTTTAGCCAACCGGGCGTATGAAGAGGCCGCCCAGCGGCTGCCGGGCTCGCTGCGCGAACTGGAGTTCACCATCCCTGGCGGTTCGCCAATAACCGGCTTTTTGCATATGCCAAAAGGCGATGGGCCGTTTCCGACGGTGCTGATGTGCGGGGGCCTGGACTCACTGCAGACGGATTATTACAACCTGTATGAGAACTACTTCTCACCGCTCGGTATTGCCATGCTGACGATCGATATGCCTTCCATCGGCTTCTCGTCAAAATGGACGCTGAATCAGGACACCAGCCTGCTGCACCAGCACGCGCTGCGCCATCTGGAAAATGTACCGTGGGTCGATCATACCCGGGTCGCGGCCTTTGGCTTCCGCTTTGGCGCCAATATCGCGGTCCGTCTGGGTTACCTGGAGCCGCAGCGGCTGAAGGCTGTGGCGTGTCTGGGCCCGGTCGTTCATGGTCTGCTGGTGGATCCCCTGCATCAGGGGCGCGTGCCGGAGATGTATCTTGACGTGCTGGCCTCGCGGCTGGGTATGCATGACGCGTCCGATGAAGCGCTGCGCGTGGAGCTCAACCGCTACTCGTTAAAAACACAGGGACTGCTGGGGCGCCGTTGCCCGACGCCGATGCTTTCCGGCTTCTGGAAGGACGATCCTTTCAGCCCCGAAGAAGAGTCGCGGTTAATCACTTCGTCATCTGCCGATGGCAAACTGCTGGAGATCCCGTTTAACCCGGTGTATCGCAATTTTGATCACGCATTGCGACAGATCGCCCGCTGGATCAATCATAGATTTGGTTAATTTATTGCTAAATTCTATTGGTTTGGTAAAACAGTTGCATCACTAAAGGAGATCGCAATGACGTTACCGAGTGGACACCTGAAAAGTAAGTTGATCAAGAAATTCACGGCGCTAGGGCCTTACATTCGCGAAGAGCAGTGCCATGACAACCGTTTCTTTTTCGATTGCCTGGCAGTTTGCGTCAATGTTAAGCCCGCGCCGGAGAAGCGTGAATTCTGGGGCTGGTGGATGGAAATGGAAGCACAAGAGTCACGTTTCACCTACAGCTACCAGTTTGGCCTGTTCAATAAAGAAGGTTCATGGCAGGCGGTCGACATTGACGACCCGGAAGTGAGCGACAGACTAGAAAAAACGCTACGCGAGTTCCACGAGCGCGCGGCAGCGCTGCTGACCACCTTTAATCTGAAGCTGGAACCGGCCGACGATTTCAGCGAGCCGGTTCGCCTGCGGGCCTGATTGATCTACGGATACGATTTCTCCACGCCCGTGCGGCGTGGAGGAGCGTGCCGCCATACCCGTAATTTCAACCCCACCATCTGACTCACCCTGCCTGCGGCGACAGCTTGCCAGCCATCGCCTGTTGAATAATCGGGATAGGGGTCAGTAAGTGCTCGCGCATCAGCGCGCTGGCTCGTTCGGCATCGCGCGCCAGAATGGCGTCCAGCAGGGTCTGGTGCTGGACATGCTTGTCTTCCAGCATCTCCACCGACAGCACGGTGGTGCGCAGCCAGATGAAGCGGTAGCGCGCCGCCAGATCGAACAGCCTTTCGCGCATCTGCAGCAGATACTGGGAGCCGCAGCCGGCGACGATGGCGGTGTGAAACGCCTGATGGCGCTGGTCCCATTCATCGAGTAAGCGCTCACTGGCGTCACAGGACTCCAGCTTGTTGAGCAGATGGGCGCGGGCCAGCAGCTCGGCTTCCCACTCGTCGCCGCCGCGTTCGATGGCGAGGCGCACCAGCATGGCTTCCATGTTGGCGCGCGCGTCGAAGATATCGAGAAGCTCCTGCTCCGACATGGGCGCCACCCGATAGCCTTTCTGATTAACCACCGTCACCAGCCTTTCCGCCACCAGCTGCGAGAGCGCCTCCCGCAGCGGCCCGACACCGAGCTCATAGCGCGACGTCAGCAGGCTCATCCGCAGCTTCTCATCGGGTTGGTAGACCCCGCGGATGATGTCGTTTTTCAGCCAACGGTACCCGTCAATGGCCGTCGCCTGGGGAATGGCGGTCATGTTCTTACTCCTGAATACTCTTCCCGGCGGGCGCCGGGAACAGGGTTAACGCGTATTTTGCAGCGGCAGTTTTTGCCACAATACCAGCTTTTTCCAGCGCGACATAATCGGTACTGTACAAATAATTCCCAATGCTAACAGGCCGGTAGAGATCACCTCCAGTTGCTGCGCCGGACGGAACAGCATCACCACCAGCACGAAGGTGATAAAGGCGATTACCAGCCAGGTCAGGTACGGATAGAGCCACATTCTCAGACGGATCTCGCCGCCTTGCGCCTGAAGGATTTTGCGCATCCGCAGTTGTGAAACGGCGATCACCAGATAGACCAGCAGGGCGATGGCGCCAGAGCTGTCGATGAGGAATTTAAACACCTTCGCGGGCGCATAGTAGTTCACCACCACGGTGAGGAACGCCGCGCCGGTGGAGAGCAGCACCGCCACGTACGGAGTTTTGCTGCGGTTGGTCCGGCCCATGATGGCCGGCGCATCGCCGCGACGGCTCAGGGAATAGAGCATCCGCGAGGCGGTATACAGCGCCGAGTTCAGACAGCTGGTGACCGACAGGAGGATCACGCCGTCCATAATCAGCTTCGCGTAGGGAATATGCAGCAGCTCGAGCACCGAGCGGTAGGAACCGATGCTCTTCAGCCCCGGCATATTCCATGGGATGAGGGCGACGACGATAAAGATCGAGCACAGATAAAAAATAGAGATACGCCAGATCACCGAGTTGGTGGCGCGGACGATGTGTTTATCCGGCGTGTCCGATTCGGCGGCGGCAATGGTGACGATCTCCGCGCCCATAAAAGAGAACATGGTGATCAGCATCGCGCTCAGCACCGCGCCGAAGCCGTTCGGCATAAAGCCGCCGTGGTCCCACAGCCGCGAAATGCCGCTGACCTCGGCATAGGGATAAAAACCGGTAATGGCGACCGCGCCCAGTACGATAAACGCCAGAATAGCGATCACTTTGCACAGCGCCAGCCAGAACTCGAATTCACCGTAGTTCTTGACGCTCAGCAGGTTACTGCCGGTGAGGGCGAGAGTGATGACCAGGGAGAACAACCACACAGGGACGCCCGGCACCCACGAATGCAGAATAATCGCCGCGATATTGGCTTCCAGCGGAATAACCAGTACCCAGAACCACCAGTACAGCCAGCCGATGGTATACCCCGCCCAGCGGCCGATGGCTTTGTCGGCGTAGGTGGAAAAGGAGCCAGTATCCGGCGTGGCGACGGCCATTTCGGCCAGCATACGCATAATCATCACCACCAGCAGCCCGGCAAACAGATAGGCCAGCAGCACCGCCGGGCCCGCTTCGGCAATGGCGACGCTGGAACCGACAAATAAACTCGCGCCGATCACCCCGGCGATAGATAACATCGTGACGTGGCGCGACTTCAGTCCCGCCCCTAAATCCTGTGATTGCGACAGTTGCCCCATCATTTACCCTCTCGAAGTGTGTCACCTGGGAGAGCGCCCCGACATTCCCGCGCCGGGGCACGCGTATTATTGTTGTTTTGCAGGTCTCGTCTTCATTCCCTTACGAACGTACTTCGCTTCCGCATGTGTTCTGTTCTATGCCTGTTTCGCCTCGGTAAAGCAGTCGGCGATGATCTTGAGACCCTGCTCGATCTGCGCCTCTTCAATGGTCAGCGGCACCAGGATGCGCAGCACGTTGTAGTACGGCCCGCAGGAGAGCAGGATCAGGCCTTTGTCGCGGGCGCGGGCGACGATATCCGCCGTCAGTCTGGCGTTAGGCTTGCTGCGGTCGCCCTCTTCAAACAGCTCAATGGCGATCATCGCCCCCAGGCCGCGAACGTCACCGATCTCCGGATGATCTTCTGCAATCGCCAGCAGGCCCTGGCGCAGGGTGTCGCCAAGCTGGTTGGCTTTTTCCAGCAGGTTCTCCTGCTCGAAAATCTGTAATACCGCCAGGGCGGCGGCGCAGGCGATGGGGTTGCCAGCGTAGGTGCCGCCGAGTCCGCCGGGGGCGATGGCATCCATCACCTCCGCCCGCCCGGTGACGCCCGCCAGCGGGAAACCGCCGGCGATGGATTTGGCGAAGGTGGTGATATCCGCCGCCACGCCCATCTGCTCCATGGCGAACAGCGTGCCGGTACGGCCCGCGCCGCTCTGGACCTCATCGGCGATGAGCATAATGCCGTGCTCGTCGCACAGGGCGCGCAGGCGCTGCATAAAGGCCGGGGAGGCGGCATAGAATCCGCCTTCACCCTGCACCGGCTCGATAATGATGGCGGCGATATCTTCCGGCGCGGCATCGTTTTTGAAGATGCGATGGATGCTGGCGATCGCCTCGTCATCACTGACGCCGTGCAGCGCGCACGGGTAGAGGGCGCGATAGACGTGGCCCGGCATTAACCCCATACCGGCGGAGTACGGGTTCACTTTCCCGGTTAGCGACAGGGTGTAATGGGTACGGCCGTGATAGGCGCCGGTGAAGGCGATGGCGCCGCTGCGCCCGGTTGCCGCGCGGGCGATTTTCACCGCGTTCTCCACCGCTTCCGACCCGGTGGTGACCAGCAGGGTTTTCTTGGCGAAATCACCGGGCACCTTCTGGTTCATCTTTTCGCACAGCGCCAGGTAAGGCTCGTAGGCCAGTACCTGAAAGCAGGTATGCGACAACTTTTTCAGCTGGTCTTCGACGGCGGCGACAACCTGCGGATGCAGATGGCCGGTATTGAGCACCGCGATACCGCCGGCAAAATCGAGATATTCCCGGCCTTCGACGTCCCACACCCGGCAGTTCTCTGCGCGTTCGGCGAAGATAGGGTGGATCTGGCCGACGCCGCGCGGGACCGCATCGCTGCGACGCGCCATCATTGCTTTATTGCTGTTCATCCATCGCTCCTGTTAAAGGCCAATACACATGTATTTGATTTCTAAGTAGTCTTCGATACCGTACTTCGACCCTTCGCGGCCGAGGCCTGAGGCCTTGACGCCGCCGAACGGGGCGACTTCGGTGGAGATAATGCCGGTGTTGATGCCGATGATGCCGTACTCCAGCGCTTCGCCGACGCGGAAGACGCGGCTCAGATCGCGGGCGTAGAAATAGGCGGCGAGGCCGAACTCGGTATCGTTGGCCTGGGCAATGACGTCGGCTTCATCCTTAAAGCGGAACAGCGGCGCCAGCGGGCCGAAGGTCTCCTCTTTCGCCACTTTGGCGCTGTCGGGAACGTTGACCAGGATGGTCGGCTGGAAGAAGTTGCCGCCCAGGGCGTGCGGTTTGCCGCCGGTGACGACTTTCGCGCCTTTGGCGATGGCGTCGGCAATATGTTCTTCAACTTTGGTGACGGCTTTCTCGTCGATCAGCGGGCCGGTGGTGACGCCATCCTGCAGGCCGTCGCCGATGCGCAGTTTTTCCACCGCCTGCTGCAGTTTTTCAGCGAAACGGTCATACACCCCGTCCTGGACGTACAGTCGGTTGGCGCAGACGCAGGTCTGCCCGGCGTTGCGGAACTTCGACGCCAGCGCCCCTTCGACGGCTTTATCAAGGTCGGCATCATCAAAGACGATAAACGGCGCGTTGCCGCCCAGCTCCAGGGAGACTTTTTTGATGTCTTTCGCGCACTGCTCCATCAGCTGGCGGCCAATCTCGGTCGAGCCGGTAAAGGAGAGCTTGCGCACCAGCGGGTTGCTGGTCAGTTCGCCGCCGACGGCCCCGGCGGAACCGGTGACCACGTTGAACACCCCGGCGGGGATCCCGGCGCGATTGGCCAGTTCGGCCAGCGCCAGCGCTGAAAACGGCGTCTGGCTGGCCGGTTTCAGGACCATGGTGCAGCCGGCGGCCAGCGCCGGGCCCGCTTTGCGGGTGATCATCGCCGCCGGGAAGTTCCACGGGGTGATGGCGGCGGTAACGCCGATGGGCTGCTTAATCACCAGCAGGCGCTTGTCGGCCTGATGGCCGGGAATGGTATCGCCGTAAATGCGCTTACCTTCTTCGGCGAACCACTCAATAAAGGAGGCGGCGTAGCTGATTTCGCCTTTGGCTTCCGCCAGCGGTTTTCCCTGCTCAAGGGTCATCAGGCGGGCGAGATCGTCCTGATTCTCCATCATAAGATCGAACCAGCGGCGCAGAATATTCGCCCGCTCTTTGGCGGTCAGGGCACGCCAGGCGGGAAGGGCGCGATTGGCGGCTTCAATTGCTTCGCGGGTTTCGTCGGCGCCCATTTTCGGCACACTGCCGAGCTGCTCGCCGTTGGCCGGGTTGGTCACCGCAATCACATCGCCGTTGGGCGCATCGCGCCACTGACCATCGATCAGCGCCTGCTGGCGAAACAGTGTCATATCGTTGAGTTGCATAATCGCTTCCTGTCTTAAGGGGGTTAACGGGTAAAAGCGGCGTGTAGTGTCTCCACGCTACGTGCCGCACGCAGCGTGCGTCCGGGATTGCTCTGGCTTTCCAGCAGGGTCTGCACCTTGCTGACGATGTGCGCGCCGATCGGGATAGCGGAGGTGGCCGCCGGCGATGGCGCATTGCAGGTATGTATCGAACGCGCGGTGGTGACGAAGAGAAAATCGTCGATCAGTTTGCCCTGCGGCGATACCGCCTGCGCCCGCACGCCGGCGGGCCACGGGCGTAAATCGCTCAGCGTCAGGCTCGGGCAGTATTTCTGCACCAGCCGCAGATAGCCGCTTCTGCACAGCGAATTCTTCATTTCGCCCAGTCCGGAGCGCAGGTTGTTTTGCAGTACCCGGCGGATGCCGGGCGAGGTGAGGATCTCCAGGGTATCGGCCAGCGAGATATCGCGCTTGCGGTAGCCTTCGCGCTTCAGAGCCAGCACGGCGTTGGGGCCGACGGTGACGCTGCCGTCGATCATGCGGGTCAGGTGGACGCCGAGGAACGGCATCGCCGGATCGGGGATCGGATAGATCAGATGGTTGACGATCTGGTTGTGCTGCGGCGCCAGCTGGAAATACTCGCCGCGGAACGGACAGATGATAAACCCGGGATCGACGCCGAGCATTTTTACCAGCCGATCGGCCATCAAGCCCGAACAGGCGATCAGCGTGGAGGCCTCATATTCGGCGCCCTGGCGGGTGCGGATCACCACGCCGCTGGCATGTTCTTTCAGGGCGCTGACTTCGGCGTCGTAGACGATCGTTCCGCCTTTTGATTCGAAGATCTTCGCCATTGCCGCCGCCACGTCGCGGTAGCTGACGATGCCGC
The DNA here is from genome assembly GCF_003790505.1 of Klebsiella sp. P1CD1. Lineage (NCBI taxonomy): Bacteria > Pseudomonadati > Pseudomonadota > Gammaproteobacteria > Enterobacterales > Enterobacteriaceae > Klebsiella > Klebsiella sp. P1CD1. The sequence goes on along the minus strand of NZ_CP033631.1, from coordinate 4,599,157 downwards.
TGGAAGGGACGAAGATCCCGCCGAGCCCGGTAATGTTCGGTTCGCGCTCGCGTAGCTCCCCGGCGCTTAGCCACTCGCGCTGCAGGCCGTTGGCGGCGGTGCGATCCCACAGGGCGCGCATCCGCTCCATCTCCAGCGGCGAGGTGGCGACCAGCATTTTGCCGCAGACGTCATAGCGGATGCCGTTCTGCTCGCAAAAGGCCTTGGTGGCGCGGTTGCCGGCGAGGCAAAACTGCGCCTTGAGGCTGCCGGGGGTGTAATACACCCCGGCGTGGATCACGCCGCTGTTGTGGCCAGTCTGATGGCAGGCCGGACCGGTCTCTTTTTCCAGCAGCGCAATGCGGGCGTCCGGGTAAATCTCAATTAACTGCATGGCGGTCGACATGCCGATGATGCCGCCGCCGATAATCACGAAATCATACATCCGCTCAATTCCTTCGCCTGAGAACCCTTATTGATGAGTCTGGTAATGATTCGTGGAATACGCAAAGTAGCCGCGCTGGCGCATCAGTTCGCGGCGCAGGTCCGGGTGCGGCGTAAACCGGTCGCGGCCGTGCAGCCAGAACAGGTTGTTAATCAGCAGGAATTTGCCCACCGGCACCGGTATTGAAAGGATGTTTTTGCTGGTTTCCAGCGCGTCGGAAAGGCGGCTCAGCCAGGTGCCTTCTTCAAAATCTTTCGGCTGGACGAACTGGTCGATATAGCGCATTACCGGACGGCCCAGCGAATCGACGTCGAACACCGGGTGGAAAACATCCTTGCTGACGTTTTTGCTCGGCGGCGCGGCCCAGCGCATTGGGCGGCGAGCCAGCGGGTCGCGGAAAAATTCGTCGAGATGCTCCCAGTCGTCGAGATGCAGCAGCAGGGAATTACCGCCCTGCATGTTCTGCTCGTCGATCTTCATCATTAACACGTAGTCGGTTTGCTCTTCGACGTAGGTGCCGTCGTTGTGCAGCTCCATCACCCGGTGCGGCTGGCGCAGGTAGCTGTCGGAGTTATCGACATTTTTCACCACAAAGCGAGCGTAATACTGACCGCTCATGGCGTCGAAGTTGGAACGGCCAATCAGATGGGCGACGGCGGTGGCCAGCTTGACCATCTCCTCGGCCTGGCTGACGTTATCGATCCCTTCGCCGTTGATCAGCAGCGCGCCTTCCGCACGATCGAGCAATGTTTTGATCAGCAACGGCTGCAGCTGATTGCCGCACAGATCGTCGAGGATCTTGCCGACCTGGAAGCGTAAGAAAGATTTGTACTCCAGCGCCTGCACCGGCCACTGCGCGACCTGCTGCAGGAACTGCGTGGTTGTTTCGGCGGAAAAGGTGAGCTCCAGCAGGCGCGGCGACTGTGCGGAAGGGGCAATGGAAAAGCCCGGATATGGCTGGGCTAACGGCGCGGGTGTCGGTTTTACTGCGGTCAGGGCGTTCATCAGGATCGTTCCTCGCTGTAAGGTCAGGGTGATGTTCATTTCGTAGCCATAAATTAAAAATATCTACATTTTTATAAAATGCGTACGAAATGGCCTTTTTGTTTCTATTTTGTGATCTGACAACAATTATTTAACAATGCGGGAGGGAGATAAGGTGGTGGTTAATCTTGAGGAACAGAGCGGGTGGCGGAAAGCGCAAAATGCGGGGGAGGCTGAGGGTAAATCGTAATACCGGTCACAGTTTTTAATCAGCGCCATACCCTTATGAACTGAGGGTGTTAGTATTCAGCGCGTTAATACCTTTCAATGCTTACCGAGGCTTCGATGCTGGAGAATGTCATTATCAGATAATCAGTTCCCCGACCTGCCCAGGCCGGACTGATTATCGCTGCGCTTAAACCTTACGCACACACCTGCGGGTGTAGGCATGTTTTCGCATATGATAATGAACAGGTTTCAGTATGAATTTATCCCGTCAGGAACAACGGACCTTACACGTTCTCGCCAAAGGTGGCCGTATTGCGCACGTCCGCGATACCTCCGGCCGCATTACCGCCGTCGAATGCTACACCCGTGAAGGGCTGTTGCTGAACGACTGCACCCTCGCGGTCTTCAAAAAGCTCAAAACCAAAAAGCTGATTAAGTCGGTGAACGGCCAGCCGTACCGGATCAACACCACTGGTTTGAATAACGTTCGCGCGCAGGCGGACAACCGCTGATACAGCGACCCGGGCAGTGTCGCTGCCCGGGCGTATGGCTCTCAAGGAGAAACATCCATGATCGATATCCCTCGCATTTTTACTATCAGTGAAAGCGAACACCGTATTCATAACCCTTTTACCCCGGAAAAGTACGCCACCCTGGGACGGGCGCTGCGGATGGCGCCGGGCACCGCTATTCTTGACCTTGGCAGCGGCTCCGGCGAGATGCTCTGTAGCTGGGCGCGCGATCATCAGATCGTCGGCACCGGCGTGGACATGAGCCTGCTGTTCAGCCAGCAGGCGACCGCCCGTGCAGAAGCGCTCGGGGTAAGCGACCGGGTAACCTTTGTGCATCAGGATGCCAGCGGATACGTCGCCAGCCAGCCGTGCGATATTGCCGCCTGCGTGGGGGCCACGTGGATCGGCGGCGGGGTGGCCGGCACGATTGCGCTGCTGAAGCAGAGCCTGCGGCCCGGCGGCATGCTGCTGATCGGCGAGCCATGGTGGCGTAAACGTCCGGCCACGGCGGAAGAGGCGGTTGCCTGCGGCGCGCAGACTCCCGATGACTTCCTGACGCTGCCGGCGCTGGTCGCCCACTTTGGTGAACTGGGCTATGACGTGGTGGAGATGGTGCTGGCCGACCAGGAGGGCTGGGATCGTTATGAAGCGGCGAAATGGCTGACGATGCGCCGCTGGCTGGAGGCCAATCCGCACGATGACTTCGCGCCGGAGGTTCGCCAGCAGTTGACCACCGCGCCGCTGCACCATGTCACCTGGACCCGGGAATATCTCGACTGGGGCGTGTTTGTCCTGATGGCGCGTTAACCGGTATGTCGGTAGCGTCAGGAGGCGCTACCGACCATCTTCAGACCTTCAGTTCGTCGTAGCTGACCATGACGTGCCGGCGAAAGGCAGGCCGTTCGGTTAGCCGTGCATAGTAAGCCGCCAGATGGGGGAGGGGACGACGGGTGATATCGATGGCAAAGTAGCGGTACAGCACATGGCCAAACTGGATGTCGGCCAGGGTGAACGTATCGCCCACCAGATAGCGGCTGCCGGCGAGACGCGTCTCGGCAATCGCCAGCTTTTGCTCCATGGCCATCACCGCCGCGGCGATGGCCTGCGGATCCCGCTCGGCGGCAGGCGTGCGCACCACGCGCCAGAACACCGGCGCCGTAAAGCCGAGGGCAATATTCTGCTTTGACCACTCGGCCCAGCGATCAACCTCAGTGCGGGCCAGCAGATCGCCCGGCCAGAAGGCGTCATCGGCGTAGCGATTGGCTAAATAGCGAAGGATCGCGCCCGTTTCCCACAGCGGCGGATTATCGCCATCCTGCAGCACTGGCACCGTGCGATTGGGATTGAGCTGATAAAACGCCTCGCTGTCGGTACCACCATAGCGATGCCCCACGTCGAACCGGAGATAGTCCAGCCCAAGCTCGCCAACACACCACATCAGCGCCTGCACGTTAGAGGAGGTTTTTCGGCCCCAGATGGTCAGCATTGAGATCTCCAGAGAACAGGGAAAGAAGGAGCATAGCAGGTTGGGTTGAAACGTGAGGGGGAAAAGATGGGTGGTATAGCGGTGTATATGGTGTGGGGACGCATGTTATCCCCTTGCGATAACGCGAATTCATCCCTACAAAGGTATAATGACCATCAATATGGCGCTTGTATAAAATAATGCAGCAATCATCTTTGAACGAGAATAAGGCGAGGGAGTGGAAACGTTAGTTATTCTGGCCGTAGTCGTATGGATACTTTTCAAGCTGGTACAAAAGGTTACGAGCAAACTCTATCCTCAAGACTCGGTGAAGGTACAGGAGAAGCCCGACACGACACCAGCGACGGATGCCTGGGGAAATTACCCTAAAGCTGAAGGGCATGTCGTTTTATTCGAACAGTTCCGACGTGAGCAGGCGCAGCGGCAGCAAGCTGCTAAAGAGGCTGAGACATTCTACCGCTCAAGAGAGTGGCGGCGTTTACGTTACCAGGCGTTCCAGCGCTACGGCAATAAATGTTGCGTATGCGGGCGCGGCGCCAGTGACGGGATGGTGATGCACGTTGATCATATAAAACCGCGTTCTCTTTACCCGCATTTAGCCCTCGATATTGCCAATCTGCAAATCATGTGCAACGAGTGCAACGTCAGTAAGGGCAACAGAGATGAGGTTGCGTGGCAATAATAAGGACAGGTTAGCGGCTATGTGCAATTCCCCTGGTATTAAAATGTTCGTAACGAACAAATAAGCAAGTCTTGACGGAATGAATCCGCAATGACGCTTTTATTTCGTTACAGCAGCTCATTGGTGAATTCCTTCATCACCGCATTTGTCGGTAGCGCCATTTGCCTTGCGTTAGTCCTGCTCATTTTCAATAAAGTGAGATGACTGCCAGTGGCTGGAGATCAATGATGCGGGATACTTACCTAACGACGGGCTGTTACCTTATCGAACGTTTAAGGAAAATACAGGAGGGATAACGGGCAACTTACTCCGTATCACGACGCTATCGCCTCCCTTATTTTTTATTGATGCAACGGTTGGTCGCAGGCCGCGAGGATTGACTCATGCATCGCTTCGGAAAGTGTCGGATGCGCAAAGATCATCGACAGGAGACTTTCATCTGTGGCCTCCAGGTGACGGGCGATGCCAAACCCCTGGATCTGTTCCGTGACCTGTGCGCCAACCATATGCGCGCCCAGCAACTCGCCGGTTTCAGCATCGAAAATAGTCTTCACAAAACCCTCCGTCTCGCCGCTGGCCAGCGCCTTACCATTGCTCTGATAAGAGAACTTACCGATCCTGACGGGTCGTCCTCTGGCCAGGGCCGTCGATTCCGTCAGGCCCAGACTGGCAACCTGAGGCCGGGAATAAGTGCAACCGGGCACATAGTCGCGATCAAGCGGGTGGGTGCCTTCGACACCAGCCAGTGTCTCAATGCAGATCACGCCTTCGTGGCTGGCCTTGTGCGCCAGACACGGCGGGCCGGCTACATCGCCGATGGCATAAAGCCCAAATACGTTAGTGCGACAAGCCGCATCCGTCTTGATAAAACCGCGGTCTAACTCGACGCCCAGTGCTTCCAGCCCCAGATCTTCAATATTCGGCTGTACGCCAACCGCCAGCAGCACGCGTTCGACTTCCAGGAAAGATTCGGCGCTCGTATTTTTCATTGTACAGCGTACCCCGGTATCGGTGAGCTGTACTTGCGTTACCTGGGTCTGGGTATGGACCTGAATCCCGCGCTTTTCGAATGACTTACGCACCGCCGCTGACACTTCGGCATCTTCCACGGGCAAAATCTGCGACGCTAGCTCGACCAGCGTCACTTTACAGCCCAGATCGTTATAAAGGCTGGCGAACTCGACGCCAATCGCGCCTGAACCGATGATTAATAGCGACCTGGGCAATCGCTTAGGCTGTAGTGCCTCGTAATAGGTCCAGATATATTCGCCATCTGGCTCTATGCCTGGTAATGCGCGTGGTCGGGCGCCCGTGGCCAGGATCACGTGATCGGCCCGGTAATCGTGCGCTTCCCCCCGGGCATCCGCTACCGTTATTTGTCCCTTACCGCGCAGCCGCGCGGTGCCATCAATCACCCTCACGCCATTTTTCTTCAACAGGTACTCAACCCCGCCGGTGAGCTGTTGCGAAACGGCACGGCTAAACTGCACCAGTTTCTGCAGATCGACATTCACCTCACCCACGCTGATACCCAGCTGACTGGCATGGGTGATACTGTGCGCGACCTCAGCGCCATGCAACAGCGCCTTGGTTGGAATGCATCCCCAGTTCAGGCAGATGCCGCCCAGATGTTGTTTTTCCACTAAGGCGGTACGAAGACCTAGCTGGCCGGCACGGATGGCGGCCACATACCCCCCAGGACCCCCGCCGATGATCAGCACATCGTAATTATCGTGCATAGCTCGTCTCCTGGATAAACATCAGGGTTGGGGTTTCAGTCAGTCGCTTGAGTTCCTGGAGAAAAGCTGCACCTGCCGCCCCATCGATGACCCGGTGATCGCAGGATAGCGATACCGTCAGTTGGTGGCGCGCGACGATTTGCCCGTCGCGTACTACCGCCCGCATCTCGCCGGTGCCAATGGCGAGGATTGCGCTTTGCGGTGGATTGATGATGGCGTCAAACTGCCGGATGCCGAGCATCCCCAGATTTGACACGCTAAAGGTTCCCCCCTGGAACTCTTCCGGCTTCAGCGTGCCCGCTTTGGCCCTGGTCACCAGGGCGTGAATTTCGGCCGATATGTCGCTGATCGATTTCCGGTTCGCCGAGCGAACAATGGGGGTAATTAGCCCGTCAGGCAGCGCAACAGCCACTGAAATATCGGCATCTGCAAAGCGGCGGATACTTTGTGTCGCTTCATCAAACTGGATGTTGACGTCTGGCACGGCCACCAGCGCCAGGGCACAAGCCTTCACCAGCAGGTCGTTAACCGAAATCTTGACGCCGGGTACTTCGCGGTTAATTTCCTGACGAAACGCTAACAGTCGTTCCAGATCGAGTTCGACACTCAAACGGAAATGGGGAGACTGTTGCTTGGAGGTTTGCAAGCGAGAAGCGATAGCCCGCCGCATACCGGACATGGGGATGCTCTCAAAGGGTGTCGGGGCACTCTCCTGCACAGGGCTGACCGGCGGGTGCCCTTCGAGCAACAACGCCGCAGCCAGCACATCATCGCGACTCACCCGACCGCGTGAACCGCTGCTTCGGCAGTCATGCAAGTTGATACCCAGCTTACCGGCCAGACGGCGCGCCAGCGGGGTGGCCGATACCTGGCTATCATCGGCATGCGAGCGGGGCGCTTTGCTGCGACGAACGGGGGGCGTCGGAGAGGCCAGGCGACCGCCGGCGGCAACGATCGCGCTTTCCAGATCAGAAACAGAGATACGTTCCCCGCGCCCGCTGCCGCGGACCTTTTTCAGGTCGACACCCCAGCGGGCAGACAGTCGTAACGCATGGGGCGTGGCATTAACCTGAGTCACATCAGTCACGCCTTGCAGACTGACGGGAATGACGGTCTGCCCAATAGGGGGCTCCGGACTGTTGGATGGCGGCGAAACAACGGAAGGTGGCTTAGCGCCTGCCTGTGCCGCTACGTCCGGCGCGGCAGCCTCCGGGCCAGGTGCTGCGGGTTTCACTGTAGCCAGACTGGCAGCGAATTCGTCCAGTTCAGCATCGCTGACCGAAGCGTCAGCCACCAGAGCCAGCACGGCGCCAACCTGAAGCGTCTCACCCTCCCGGGCGATTATCCGGCGTAATGTACCGGCAAAAGGTGCCTCCAGCACATTGACGATTTTACTGGTTTCAATCTCACAGATTTCCTGCCCTCTGGTGAAATCGTCACCCTCCTGGATTGCCCATCGAGCGAGCAAGCCTTCCTCCATGGAAAGCCCCCACTTTGGCATTTCAAGCGTCTTGATTTCGCTCATAGGTTAATCCTCCAGCACTTGACGGACGGCGGCTTCGATACGTTCAACGCCAGGGATCCAGAGTTTTTCGAGAGCAGGGGAGAACGGGACCGGCGTGTGTGGCGGCGTCACCAGCAGAACGGGCGCTTTGAGGAAATGGAATGCCTGAGACGCAATCAGCGCCGCGACATCATGAGCAAAACCGAAGCGTGCAGCAGATTCGTCGACTATCACTACCCGCCCCGTGGAAGCCACCGATTCCAGAATACCTTCCTCATCCAGCGGCGAAATGGTTCGCGGGTCGACCACCTCGACCGAGATCCCCTCTCTGGCCAGTTTGTCCGCCACCTGGTTTGCTTTATGTACCATTGCCGACAACGCAATGATGGTGACATCCTCTCCTTCGCGCGTGTAGTTGGCTACACCTAGCGGGATGGTATAGATCTCGTCCGGTACCTCGCCCTTGAGGTCGTACAGCATTTTATGCTCGCAGAATACCACCGGGTCGTCGTCGCGAATGGACTGGATTAACAGACCCTTGACGTCATAAGGCGTCGAGGGCACCACCACTTTCAGTCCAGGCGTGGTGGCAAAGATATTATAGGGTGACTGTGAATGCTGGGCTGCGGCAGAAAACCCCGCGCCGATCATCCCTCGCATCACCAGCGGAGCTCTGGCTTTGCCACCAAACATGTAGCGGAACTTAGCCGCCTGGTTATACAGTGCATCGTGGCTCACACCAAAAAAATCCATGAACATCAGTTCCGCGACCGGCCGCAGCCCCGTCGCTGCGGCGCCGGCCGCCATACCGATGATGGCTGACTCGGTAATGGGCGTGTCGATCACCCGATCGGAGCCGAACTGCGTCCACAGCCCTTTAGTGACACCCAGCACACCGCCAAAGGCTTCAATCTTCGCCTCTTCGGGCGCATTTCCGCCATGACCGCCACGCAAGTCTTCACCGATGAGCACTACGCGTTCATCGCGTTCCATTTCCTGAGCCAGGGCTTCCTTGACCGCTTCACGATAGGTTTTTATTGTCATGGTTATCACCCTCAGTATGAGACGTACACGTCTGTCAGCAGGTCTTCCGGAGCCGGGTAGGCAGCGGCGCGGGCCTTCAATACGGCATCGTTGACCAGGGCTTCTACTTCCTCGTCAATCGCCGCCAGTTCTTCCTGGGTGATATGTTGCTTGACCTTAGCGGTGAAAATCTTCAGCGGATCATGTTGTTCACGCAGGCGTTGCACTTCACCTTCCGCGCGGTATAGCGCGGGATCGCCCTCAAAATGACCATGCCAGCGGAAGGCTTTGGCCTCAATGACGCTTGGGCCACCGCCTTCTCGCGCACGCTTGACCGCCTCTGAGGTTGCCTCATAAACGGCAAAGAAATCGGTGCCATCGACGGTCACTGCCGGCAGGCCGAAGCCAGCGGCGCGCCGGGCGATATCACGCCCACCCACGGCGTAGTCATGGCCGGTCCCTTCGCCGTAACCGTTGTTCTCGAAAATAAAGACGGCTGGAAGCTGGAGCACGACGGCCATATTGATGGCTTCAAAGACCAGGCCCTGATTAGAACCCCCATCGCCCGTAAAAGAGACACCGACGTTGCCGGTTTTTAGCGTTTTTGCCGTTAGCGCGGCGCCGATGGCCAGTGGAGGGGCCCCCCCAACGATAGCGTTCGCCCCCAGCATTCCTTTCGACAGATCGGCAATGTGCATCGAGCCACCCTTACCGCGACATAACCCGCTGTCCTTACCGAATATTTCGGCCATCATGCCGTGAATGTCACAACCTTTAGCAATACAGTGGCCATGTCCACGGTGTGTTGAACCAATGAAATCTGCGCTCGTTAAATTTTCGCAGACCCCCACCGCGATGGCCTCCTCACCGGTATAAAGGTGAATGAAGCCCGGAATATCACCGCTGGTATTTTCCTGATGCAACCGCTCTTCAAAGGTCCTGATCTCCCGCATCTTGCGGTAAGCCTGCAATAACGCCTGTTTGCTGAGCATCGTTTAATTCTCCTCAATAAAGGTCACCCAGGCGGGGCCAACAGACAGGGCGAATAACCCTGGCCACACCCATGCAATGAATCTACGAGCGGTTAAAGGGAGTGCGAAGCCACCTTCATGGGGGGGTAGGTGGGGGTTTTCATGCTTGAGGTCAAACTTTCTAAATTTTATGTAGCCATAAAGTTTGCCTGCCCCATGTCATCCCGGTGGCTGGCGTACAATTGAAAAAAAACAAAACGAGTAGACACCACGGATGAAGCCATTGGATTTAGAAGGTCGCCAATCACCCTCACTGGTCTCCGGGCCATTGCGGCTGACGCGAGGCTTGCCGCTAATCCTGACCAAATTCGTCCCGCCTCGCTCTTCAATACAATTGCTGGAGCGCCCCCGGCTTCTTCAGCTTCTCAGTCCCGTTCAGCAGTGCCGGCTGGGCGTCGTCTGCGCCGGCGCTGGATTTGGCAAAACCACTTTGTTGGCACAATGGCATCAGCAGATGGTCGCCCAGGGTGAACGTATCGCCTGGCTGAGCCTCGATGAGGATGATGATGACGTATGGCAGTTTATTCCTTATCTGCTGCAAGCATTGCGTCCACTCTATGCTGACTGGGACGCCGATTTCTGGCGTGACATGGAAGAACAGAAGCTCTCCAGCTCCGAGCAACTGCTGGCCGGGCTCATTAACCAGCTACACTATTGCCCGCATGACGTATACCTGATCATCGACGACTTCCACGTGATTAACGATCGTGGGGTCTATGAAGCCGTGGGGTATTTAATCAAGCATGCGCCTGCCGCCTTGCATCTGATCATTGGCAGCCGTTTCCACCCGAATCTTGCGCTGAGCCAGCTGCAGGCCCAGGACCAACTGGTGGAAATCTATGATCGAGACCTGCAATTCACGCTCGAAGAAACAAAACACTATTTTAGCCGCACGGTTGCGCTACCCCTCAGCAACCACCATGCACAGCGGCTACAGTCCGTGACTGAGGGCTGGATTGCAGGGATGAAGATCGCTTCATTGTCCGCAGAATTACAGCATGATCCCGAGCATCTGTTGCGCAATATGCATGGAGGAACACGGTCCATTGCCCGCTATCTGAAAGAGGTGGTACTGGATCCGCTGCCGGAAGAGGTTCTCGATTTCCTGGTAAAAACGTCCTTCCTCAGTCGGTTAAATGCCGAATTATGCAACGCAGTGACAGGACGAGATGATAGTAAAGCGATGCTGACATGGATTGAGCGACACAACCTTTTTTTGTCAGCCCTTGACGAACAAGGCTACTGGTTCCGCTACCATCCTCTGTTGCAGGAAAATCTTCGGACCATGCTGCAGCAGAACAACGATATTGATCGCAAACAGCTACATGAATTAGCCAGTCATTGGTTCGTCGAACAGAAGCTGTGGTCTGAAGCGGTACGCCATGCGCTCAGCGCAGGCAAGCCGGTGCATAGCCCCGTACAGGACGGCGCAAGCGCTCAGTCACTGGCGGAAGAAGGGGATATCGATACCCTGATTTCATGGATGCATCATTTACCGCCCAGTACCGATCCTTCGCGCATTGACCTGCAAATTAATCTGGCCTGGGCACTGGCGCATTATTTCCACTTTGATGAGTCGAGGCAGCTGCTTGATAACCTTGATCAGATGGTACTTCATCATCGTGAGGATTTAACTCGCAGCACCTGGTGTAAATTGCGGGTTGTGCGGGCAATTTGCGAAGCCTTTGCGGAAAACATCCCGGAGAGTCTGGCTATTGTTCAGCCGTTGCTGGCCGAAGTGCCCTGCGGCGACACCTGGGTTGATGGTCTGATATGCAATATTCTCAGCTATTGCCATGTTGTTAACCAGCGCTATCACGATGCGCTGGAGGTTCAACAGCATATGCCCTCTCCGGAAAGTCCTTTAGATAATCTGTTTGTCTCGGTTTATCGCGCTTTTATCATTGCCCAGTGCCATCTTTGTCAGGGCGATCTGGGGAAAGCCGGGTGGTACGCAGAGAAAACGTTGCGCCAGGCTGAATGTTATACCGGTACCCAGTCGACCAGTGGCGCGACGCTGGCGCCGCTGCTGGCGGAGATAGCCTATGAATGTCAGAGTGGCGACTCGCCCGATCATCTGTTAGCCGACCGGCTCGAATTCATCGACCGATTCAGTCCACCCGATGCGCTGAGTCGTTGCTATACCTATCTCGCGCGTCAGGCCCTGGATGGCGATATGCCGTATGAGGCCGAGCGATTGCTGGAGCATGCGCAGCGTCTTGCCGTGTCTCGCGGCTGGCAACGGCTCCAGGCCATGATGTTAGCCGAGCAGGTGAGGGTGCGGCTGCAGCGCGGCAATGTCACAGGCGCAGAGCAACTGCAGCGACAACTTGAACAAATGGCCGCCAGCTTCAGAATGGATGCCGAACATCCCTGTCAACGCGCTATCGCTCTGTCTGCATCCCTTAGCCACTGTCGCCTTCTTCTCGCCAGAGGCCAGGCGCCGCAAGCCTGTATTCTCCTGGCTGATATGGTCCCTGATCAGGAAAACCGGGGGGACAGGTTAACCGCAGCGCGTCTGCGTACGCTCTGGTCATTGGCCTTGTGGAACAGTGGCAAAACTGCCGCTGCGCGCACGACATTTCAGCCAGTCGTGCAGCTGGCTGAACAACAGCATCTCAAAGGCCTCTTTCTTGAAGCTGGCGATACCTTGCAACCTTTGCTTGCCGGTATGAATGAAACCTCTTCGGCTTGTACTGAGGAAGGGATAGTCCATGAACCCTGGGCCGGCAAGCGCGCGCCTGCAGATGGAACACCGTTTAATAGTGGAAGCCCCGATATTCATGGGGAACTCAGCGAGCGAGAGTTGCAGATATTACAACTGATCGCTGAAGGTCAGATGAATAAAGAAATTGCTCGCACCCTCGTTATTTCTGCTGAAACGGTCAAATGGCACATCAAAAATATCTACGCGAAGCTCAAAGTGAATAGTCGCACTCAAGCGATGAGCCGGGCGCTGGAGATGAAATTACTAGATTAACGGTTTGAACAGGGGGCAGTTTTGATGTCCTTGCTCAGCGATAAGTGCGTTGAGTTTAAGGGGGCGACGCAAGGGGAAAGCAACCCTGGTGTAAACCCAGAGAGGCTTTTATCTTGATGTAGAGTGGTACTGTTTTCCGGGAGGAGATCAATTAAACCGTTTTCTCATGCTTATGACTGGCATAAGCGGGGGGCATTATCCTTGCACCAGAGATAATAGAAGCGCCTGAGCAGTTCTTGTGGCCAGGCTGGTTCGCCGGACATCTCGGCCATTTCCAACCCTTCGCCGCACTGTTTGAGGCAGGCGGCCATAATATCCCAGGTAAATTCCGGGTGGAACTGCACCGAATACGCCGTGTCGCTATAGCGCAGAATCTGGCAGACGTCCCGGGTGGAAAAAGCCAGTACGCTGGCACCTTCCGGCGGCCGTAGCACGGTTTGCCGGTGAGAAAGCCAGGCCGCGAAGCGACCGGGACATGTCGTTAGCAGCGGGGCAGTGCTGTTTTCGGCGATCTGGATCAGCTGAAGCCCGTGTTCACTCCCCTGCGGGTTATCCGCAACCAGCCCTCCCAGCGCGTGGGCAATCAGCTGGTGGCCATAGCCGACGCCAAGCAATGGCAGGTTCAGGGCGTGGGCGAGGCGTATCCATTGCGCGGTCTCCTCGCTCCACGCCAACCGGTCGGTGACCATCGCCCAGGAGCCGCTGATGATGGCGCCGCAGATTGTGTCGATAGCGGGCAGGAGCTCATGGCGATCCGGGCGAAAAACCCGGTACTCCCCGCGGTTTAAGGCGAGCACCTGAACGAACCATCGGCTTTGCTCGCCTGCCTCCTGGCGGATGACCGCCGGCGGATCGCCCATTTGAATAATCGCCAACGGCCTGGCCATCTTAATCCTGCAGATAAAAGTCGATGCTGGAGTTCAGTACCGGGCGAATAATCCCCGTCTGTATCGCAAAGTCGCCGAACGCCTCATCCGGGTTATCCGCCTGCGCCCAGGCGCTCAGTAACGCGTCAAGGTCGCGGATAATCTCCTCAAGCGGCTGGTTCTCTTTATAGAGGCGAGGAATACGCGTTCCCTCGCGGTTGCCGCCGAGGTATATGTCATAGCGGCCCACGGCACGGCCGACGAGGCCGATTTCGGCCAGCATCGCCCGGCCACAGCCGTTAGGGCAGCCGGTGACGCGAAATATCACGTCCCGATCGGCAATCCCGTTACGTATTAAGATAGCGTCAAGGCGATCGACGATGTCCGGCAGCACGCGTTCGGCCTCGGCCATCGCCAGCGGACAGGTGGGATAGGAGACGCAGGCCATCGCGCTTTTTCGCTGCGGCGATACCGTGTCATCAATCAGGGAATAGCGCTGCGCCAGTGCGTCAATCTGTGCTCGGTTGCGCTCGCTGACGCCGGCGATAATGATATTTTGATTGGGGGTTAAGCGAAAATCGCCCGTGTGGACGGCGGCGATGGCGGCCAGGCCCGATTTGAGCGGCTTGCCGGGCTTATCAATCAACCTGCCGCTGGGGATAAACAGGGTGAGATGGTGCTTACCGTCGATCCCTTCGACCCAGCCGATACGATCGCCGCGACTGCTGAAAGCGTAAGGGCGCAGCGGTTGGAATGCCAAGCCTGCCCGCAGCTCGACTTCCGCTTTAAACACCTCAATGCCGAGTCGATCGATAGTATATTTTGTTTTAGCGTTGCGTCGATTTGCGCGGTTTCCCAGGTCTCTCTGGGTGGCGACAACGGCGGTGGCAACCGCCAGCGTAGCGTTCAAAGGAATATACCCCAGCTCCGTCGCCAGGCGCGGATAGGTACTCTGATCGCCGTGGGTCATCGCGAGGCCGCCGCCTACAAGCACGTTGAAGCCCGTCAACTGCCCATTGTCGCCGATAGCGATAAAGTTAAGATCGTTGGCGTGTAAATCGACGTCGTTTTGCGGCGGAATGACCACCGCGGTTTTAAATTTGCGCGGCAGATAGTTGTTGCCCAGAATGGGTTCTTCTTCCGGCTGTGCGATCTTTTCACCGTCCAGCCAGACTTCGGCATAGGCGTTTGTTTTCGGCAACAGATGCTCCGATATCTTTTTAGCCCACTCGTAAGCCTGATGATGAAGCCTTGACTCCACCGGATTTGAAGTACACAGCACGTTACGGTTGACGTCGCCCGCCGTCGCCCGCGAATCGAGACCCAGCTGATGCAATAGCCGATGAACCGGCTTGATATTGCGTTTTAGCACGCCGTGTAGCTGCAGTGCCTGGCGGTTGGTGATGCGGATGCTGCCGTAAAGCGTATGCTGCGACGCAAACTCGTCAATCCCCAGCCACTGCTGCGGGCTGATGATCCCGCCGGGTAAACGCACCCGCAGCATCACCGTATGCAGCGGTTCCAGCATTTGCGCCGCTCTTTCCTGGCGAATATCGCGATCGTCCTGCTGGTACATACCGTGGAAGCGGATCAACTGAAAGTTATCGCCGAGAAATCCGCCGGTTAATTCGTTATGCAGATCTTCTTTAATCGTGCCGCGCAGAAGCTGGCTCTGCTGTTTCAATCGTTCATTATCCGAAAATTCATCATTGCTCATTATAGTGTTCTCAACAGAGTGCGGGTTAATTCACCCGAAAATACCAGTGAATTACATCACAGCGGATCCTTCACCAACATGAACAGTTTGTTTGTTAATCGATATAACAGTTGTTATAACCACTGATTCTAATTAATTATTATTCGTTCTGAGTTATTTTTCCGCTATTCGTTAGCGATTATTTTGCTAATGGTTGAGCGCATCGCCGATAGATGGTATCAGGGAGGTAGTGATATTGGGGGGCTGCGCGCAGCGATTTATTTTTTATGTGCTGCGACTGCCGGCAGGCTATGTAAGGCAGGAGTGGTATGGATATAGATGCTGAATCTGATTGATAAACGCATGTTTACTTTTGAAATTATATTTAAGGTAGGCCGAGTCGGCATCCTCAATACCGAGGATGATATCCATCATCGCATATTCGATTTTTTTATGGCTGATAAAGGTGTTGACGGTCATTCCGGTTTGTTTTTTGAAAATGCGATGCACATATTGCCGGGAAACTTGCAGATATTCAGAGATATCATAAACTGAAATGTTATTCTTTATATTTTGATAAATATATTGTATGGCGGAATTAACCAATGTCTGGCTGTTGGATATTATGCTGTCGGAGAGTTGAACATGGTGTTGCATAGATACTACTTCTTTTTTAACTATATCTTTTTTATTGTAGGTAATTTAAAACAAAACGAAATATACAATGTTGTGGTTTTTATGGATAACAGTATTACGAGTCCGTGATGATCGAGATTTTAGCGCAGGCGTTTTGTCGGCGTCATTTCCGCTCGCACAGCAGAGTATGGCCTGAAGCATGGCCGATCGCAATCAACCATGCTGCAGCAGGGGCGAGTTAAACGATTTCGTTTATCTGCAGATAATTCCGGCCGTGAAATTGCTGAGCGGCGGCGTTGTCCCGGCACTGCTGACTGTAGCGGCCGGGGGTGACCCCTGTGATGCGTTGAAATGCGCGATTAAACGCAGCCTGGGATAGATAGCCGACTCGTTCCGCGCTCTGCGTCAGGCTTACACCGCCGGCGATGTGCTGGCAGGCCAGTGCAATGCGAATATGGCGCACAATTTCTGCAGGTGACAGCGGCGAAACCTGGTTAAAGCGCTGAATAAACCACGAGCGCGACAGGCCCGATGCGCGCGCCATGGCTTCCACCGTCCAGGGGCGTGCCGGAAACAAGACAATCTCCGCCATCAGATTGAGGAATTCTGTTGTCAGCGGAATATTATCCAACGGCGTCTTCACCGTATGGCTGGATAAATAGTGTCGGATCACCATAAAAAAGAGTAATTCCGTCAGCGAAGCGATAAGCTTTTCACTGCGTAGCGCCGTCTGTGTCGCTTCCCGATTAATCACCGCCACCAGTTTGCCGATGGAGCCGGACCGGTCGTCCTGTGCTTTAAATTCGATAACCTGCGGCAAAAAGCTCAACAGCATCTGGCTAATGGTGGTTTTAAAGGTAATAAAACCGCAGGCTAATGCGGTGCTGGTCTCATCTTTGTAAGTCAGCGGCTGCATTTCCTGCACCGGCGCGCGGTAGGCGCTTTGCGCATTTTCATGGGAGGAAAGAACGAATGGACAATCCTGTAAAATAAAAACCATGTCGCCTTTTTCAAGACGTAACGCGCTGGAATGCTGGGCGCAATGCAGCCAGCAGTGCCCCTCCATCACCAGGTGATAGCTGGCCTTTCCACTGCCCGAAGTGCCGCCTTTCCACGAGCCGCAATACTTGCCCACATGGAAAACGGAGTTCTCAATGCTCAGATTATCTAATAACCATTCGCTATTTAGCATAGTAAAAAAGAATAAATAAAGGACGAATGAACAATAATCAACTTTTTATCAGTATTGCTCCCCATGTTCAATAAAAACATACTGATTGTAATTTAACAGGAGGCTAATTATGACAAGAGTTACCTTGCAGACCCTGGCAACTGCTCCAGAGGAATCAAAAACTTATCTGGAAAATGCCCGGCGTTCTTCAGGATTTATTCCCAACTTATTACTGGCGCTGTCTAATTCGCCGCAGGCGCTGCAAACATATATAACAGTTGGCGCTATAAATAATAATAACAGTCTATCCGCAGCGGAACGAGAAACGGTGCAATTAATTGCTGCAACTGTCCATGGTTGCGGTTTTTGCGTGGCGGGACACAGCGCAACGGTCGAAAAGAAAAAGATCATGCCTCCGGCCGATTTACAGGCGCTACGCAAGCGGCAGCCGCTGCCAGACCCGCATCTTGAAGCCATTGCCAGCTTCGCACGCGAAGTCATCGCCACGCGCGGCGCGGTTAGCGAGGCGGCATGGCAGGGGTTTCGCGCGGCGGGTTACGGCGAGCGCCAGGCGCTGGATGTGATCCTCGGCGTCAGCTTGGCCACGCTGTGCAACTTCGCCAATAGCCTGGCGCAAACGCCGCTCAATACCGAGCTAAGTCCGTGGGCCTGGTCCGACTAAATCTGGCCCGTTCTCTGCTGAAGGAGAGTACGCATGCTACATCATTCATTACGCGAGTGGCTTGACGACCGGGCGGCGGAACTCGACCGTTCCAGTGAACTTAGCCACGCGTTATTGCTAAAGCTGGCGCAAGCGAACCTGTTTCGTATCGGGATCGCGCCGGCGCTCGGGGGCAGCGGCGGTACGCTGCTGGATGCGATTGATGCCATTAGCGCGGTAGCCCGCCATTCGCTGACGGCGGCGTTTATGTTTTGGGGACACCGTACCTATATCGACATCCTGACGCAGGCGCCACAGAGCGCGTTATGCGATCGCATATTGCCCGATCTGCTGGCCGGCCAGCTGGCGGGGGCGACGGGTTTATCCAACGCGATGAAATTCCTCTCCGGGCTCGAAGAGCTGCAGATCGGCGGCGTAGCTGACGGGAAGGGGGGCTGGCGGCTCTCCGGGCAGCTTCACTGGGTTACCAATTTACAAACCCGCGGTTTCCAGGCGGTGACGGTTGTTCAGCCTGTTGGCGGCGGTGAACCGTTCATCGCCAGCATCGGATCCGGCCTTGCCGGCGTGTCGCGCTCTGCCGATCTTGCGCTGATGGCGATGCAGGGCAGCGCCACGGCGGCATTGCACTTTGACGATGTCGCGCTGGAAAAAGACGGGGTGATCCATTCTGCCGCCCGGACGTTTTTGCCCGCGGTGCGCCCGCGTTTTCTCGGTTTGCAGTGCGGCATGGCGCTAGGGCTGGCCGAATGTATTCTTGACGAGTGCCGCGACCGATTAAGCGACGGCCATGTGCTGCGCGGGGAATGGCAGACGCTGGCACAGCGCTATCGCCAGATCCGCAGCGACCTTTACGCCGGTGTGGAAAGCCAGCGCTTTGTACAGCAGCCCGGTGAACTGTTCCGGCTACGTATCGGGCTGGTCGAACTGGCGATAAACGGCATACAGCTGGAACTCATGCTCGCGGGAGGGCGGGCCTATCTATCGCCGCAGGGCGATCGGACCGCGCGCCGCTGGCGCGAATGTGCTTTCCTTCCGCTGGTCACCCCCAGTGTTGTGCAGCTGAAACAGCAGCTGGCAAGGCTGCCGGCATGAGCGTGTTACTGCATGCCAGCCACCTTGAGGTGGGGTATCACCGCGGGCAGGCAACGACCCGCCTGCTGCAGGATTTCAACTTTTCGCTGGCGGAAAATGAAATTGTCGCCGTAGTGGGAGCCAGCGGCGTCGGGAAGTCGAGCCTGCTGCGGATCCTCGCCGGGCTGGAAAAGCCGCTGGCTGGAGAGGTGAACTACCTCGGCCAGCCGCTGGACGGCCCGCATCCCCACCTTTCGGTGGCTTTCCAGGACCCCACGCTGCTGCCCTGGCGCACTCTGGAACAGAATGTCGCTTTTGGCCTCGATTTCCGCCATCAGCCGCGGCTTGAGGCGCACGAGCGTCAGGAACGCGTGCGGCAGGCGATTGCGTCGGTCGGTCTGATTACCCATCTCAGCAAGCTACCGACCCAGCTTTCCGGCGGGATGGCACAGCGCGTGGCGCTAGCCCGATGTCTGGCGCGGCGGCCGAAAGTGATGCTGCTTGATGAGCCGTTTAGCGCGCTGGATGAAGTCACCCGCCATGATATGCAGCGGCTGCTGATCGCCGTGCTGAATCAACACCGGATGTCGGCACTGCTGATTACCCATGATATTGATGAGGCGCTGCTGGTGGCGGACCGGGTTATTTTGCTGGGCGGCGCTCCGGGCCGCCTGATGGGCGAATGGCGCCCACAGATCCCGCATCCGCGCGATAATGCGCTGGAGGCGCTCGCTGCCCTGCGGCTGGACATATTGAAGAAACTGCGTGATGTGCGCGCGGATACCGATGCGGAGAAACGCTATGTGCCTGATGTGTGATGCGATGTCGCGCCGCGACTTTCTGAAATTGAGCGCGCTGCTGAGCGCTGGAGCCGCACTACCGCTGGTAATGCAACAGCAGGCGCGCGCCGCCGCTGAACCGGACGCGCCGGTCAGAGTCGGCTATCTGCCGATCGTCGACGCGGCGCCGCTGCTGGTGGCGCACGGGCTGGGCCTGTTCGACAAGGTCGGGGTGAAAGCCGAGCGTCCGGTGATGTTCCGCAGCTGGTCGCAACTGACAGAGGCGTTTATCGGCGGCCGGGTGAACGTGATTCATATGCTTTCGCCGGTAACGATTTGGGCGCGCTACCAGGCGAAGCTGCCGGCCAAAGTGGTGGCCTGGAACCATACCAATGGTTCGGCGCTGACCGTAGCGCCGCAGATTAGCCGCGTCGAAGAGCTGGAGGGGAAAACCGTCGCCGTGCCTTTCTGGTACTCAATACACAACGTGGTGCTGCAGCAAATATTGCGCAGCGCCGGGCTGCAGACAGTCACCGGCGCGCCGGGGAAAAAACAGGTTCGCCTGCTGGTACTTTCACCCGCGGATATGGTGCCCGCGCTGGCGGCCGGGCAAATTCAGGGTTTTATCGTCGCTGAGCCCTTTAACGCGCTAGCCGAAACACGCCATGTCGGGCGGATCCTGCGCTTTACCGGCGATGTCTGGCAAAACCACGCCTGCTGCGTGGTCATGATGCACGAAAGCGATCTCAGCATGCGCCCGGCATGGAGCCAGAGCGTGACTGACGCGCTGGTTAACGCCCAGCAGTGGATCCGCCAGCACCGGGCGGAAACGGCCCAGTTGCTGTCGCACAGCGACGAACATCGCTATACCCCACACGACGCCGACGTGCTTCGCCAGGTGCTGCTGCCGACGCCAGCGATGCAGGCTAGCTGGCACAAGGACGGCGCTATCCGCCACGATGCGTGGCACCAGCAGCGGATTGATTTCCAGCCATGGCCGTACGCCAGCTATTTCGCATCGCTCACCGACCAGCTAAAGCAGACGGTGATGGAGGGCAATAGCGATTTTCTCGCCCGACTCAACGGGCAGCAGGTCGCCGCCGATCTGGTAGCGTCGGATTTCGTGCGTCAAAGTATCGTCCGCGCCGGCGGTATGACCGCGTTTGGTCTTCCCGACGGCGCGTTTGACCGTGAGGAAACGATCGCGCCATGAAACCGATTTTAATCCGTATTGGCTGGGCGCTGCCCGGTCTGGCGCTGCTGCTGCTGATCTGGGGGGCAATCACTCACTTTGCCGGCGGAATGGCCGGGCTATTCGCGCCGGAAAACGCCTTGCGTAGCCTTCAGGAGATGCTTGCCCAGGGGGAGCTGGTGCGCAATATTGCCATCAGCTTGTCGAGGGTGGCGGTTGGCTTGGGGCTGGCGCTGATCGTCGGTATCCCGTGCGGCTTGCTGATGGGCTGCTCGGCGGCAAGCGAACGCCTGGCGATGCCGGCTCTGCAGTTTTTGCGTATGATCTCGCCGCTCTCGTGGATGCCCGTCGCCGTGATGCTGCTGGGGATCGGCGATCGGCCGATCTGGTTCTTGCTTAGCTTTGCCGCCGTGTGGCCGGTGCTGCTCAATACCGCCAGCGGCGTCAGGCAACTACCGCCCGGCTGGCTGCTGCTGGCCCGTTCGTTGAGCGCGACGCGCCGGGAAACGCTTTGGCATATTATTCTGCCCGGTGTTCGTGCCCATATTCTCACCGGCGTCCGGCTGGCCATCGGCATCCTGTGGATTGTGCTGGTGCCTTGTGAAATGTTGGGGGTCAGCTCAGGGCTGGGCTATGCCATTCTTGATGCTCGCGACCGGCTGGATTATTCCGCCCTGATGGCGGTGATTGTGACTATTGGCGCGATCGGCTTTTTGATGGACTGGCTGGCCAGGTATTTTATCCATACGGTTAGCGCCTGATCGCCCTTAACCCTCTGCCGAGGGCGAATGTTCTCGGCATGCCGTAGCGTACCAGCCCATCGGCATGGAAATCAGGGACGGTGCTTGCATGGATTGGGTCAGCCCAGCCACCTTGCGGCGTACGCATCTGAACTCGAGGCTGTACCTTCCCACAGATATAGCCCGGCAAGCCTGCTGGACTGACCCCGAACTATCCGCTTTGTGTAAGCAACGGCGCTCTAAACACAGGAGGCTATTACCATGTTATAACAGCGCTGGAGCTGAAATGACTCTCTTACAGGACCGGCTTTCTGGCGGTCCCTCTGAAACCTGATCAGGCAATAAACCTCTTCGAAACCCTAACTCTTCTGTTAGATACAAGAGAGAGCGTTCCTGTGATAAAAACTCGATTTTAACCTTAACAATTCTAAACATGTTTAACGTTTTTTTAAGAAATGAAATGCTATTAATTTATTGATATTTTTATAAAAAATATTTTTTCAGGCTGGATATATAAAAGCGTATGCATGCCATAAGACACTTCATATCGAAGCTACAGTCTTTTTAAACATCGCATCGTGGGGGTCTCTATCCAGAACAGTGTATGGCAGTTTTGATGCCCTGGTTCAGCGATAAGAACAGTGAGCTTAAGTGCGTTGGTTGCGGGGGAAAAAGTAACCCAGGCGTAACCCCAAACAGGTTTTTAAAGACAGTGGCTTATGTAACTTTTTGATTGAAATGGTGCCGATAATAGGAGTCGAACCTACGACCTTCGCATTACGAATGCGCTGCTCTACCAACTGAGCTATATCGGCCCTGCAAGAGGTGTTCACGAGCGTGAATCACGAGGCAAAAGGTTAGAACTTAGCGGGCGATGCGTCAATAGCCAGTGGAATCAACTGCCTATTTTTGCATCGCCCGTTCTCATTTACGCACGAATGGTATCGTCGCCGAAACCAATCCACTTATAGGTGGTTAACGCTTCCAGCCCCATCGGGCCGCGGGCGTGCAGCTTCTGGGTGCTGACCGCCACCTCCGCGCCAAGGCCGAACTGGCCGCCGTCGGTGAAGCGCGTGGAGGCGTTCACGTAAACGGCGGAAGAGTCCACTTCATTGATAAAGCGGTTGGCGTTACGCAAGGTGCGGGTCAGGATGGCGTCGGAATGCTGAGTGCCATGTTCGCGAATATGGGCGATAGCCTCATCCATATCGGCCACCACTTTGACGTTCAGATCCAGCGACAGATACTCGTCGTCATACTGCTCCGCTTTCACCGGCTCGACTTTCGCAGGGCCGTTTTGCAGCGTGGGGAGGGCGGAAGGGGCGGCGTGCAGGGTGACGCCGCTCTCGGCCATCTGCTTGCTTAACGCCGGCAGGAAGGTGTCGGCGATGTTGCGGTGCACCAGCAGCGTTTCCACGGTATTGCAGGTGCTCGGCCGCTGGGTCTTGGCGTTGACGATGATCTTCAGCGCAGGGGCGATCTCGGCGGTTTCATCAACGAAGATATGGCACACGCCAATCCCGCCGGTGATCACCGGGATCGTTGACTGCTCGCGGCACAGCTTGTGCAGGCCCGCGCCGCCGCGGGGGATCAGCATATCGATGTATTTATCCATCTTCAGCATTTCGCCCACCAGCGCGCGATCCGGGCTCTCAATGGCCTGTACCGCGGCGGCCGGCAGACCGCACTCCTGCAGCGCCTGCTGGATCACCTTCACCGTGGCGGCGTTGGTGCGCCAGGTCTCTTTCCCGCCGCGCAGGATCGCTGCGTTGCCGGTTTTCAGACACAGGGAGGCGACGTCGACCGTCACGTTGGGACGCGCTTCATAAATCACGCCAATCACCCCCAGCGGGACGCGGCGACGTTCAATACGCAGACCGCTATCCAGCAGCCCGCCGTCGATCACCTGGCCGACCGGATCGGCCAGATTGCACACCTGGCGCACATCGCTGGCGATGCCGCTCAGGCGCGCCGGGGTCAGCGCGAGGCGATCAAGCATCGCTTCACTCAGGCCATTGGCGCGAGCTTCAGCTAAATCTTCCGCGTTGGCGCGCAGAATATCGTCGGTCTGCGCTTCCAGATAATCGGCGATCTTTTCCAGTACTTGGTTCTTTTCCCGGCTGGAGAGTAACGCCAGCTGCCAGGAGGCCGCTTTGGCGGCAATGCCCATTTGTTCCAGCATTTTCAGCTCCTTAACGGATGATCATATCATCGCGGTGGACGGCCACCGGGCCGTATTCGTAGCCCAGAATGGCATCGATTTGCTGCGAGTGCTGGCCGGCGATAAGGCGCAGCGCGTCGCTGTTGTAGCGGCTGACGCCGTGAGCGATATCGCGTCCTTCGCTATTGCGGATGCGGATCACTTCGCCGCGGGAGAAGTTGCCGCTGACGATTTTGATGCCTTTTGGCAACAGCGAACTGCCTCTTTCGAGGATCGCCTGGGTCGCGCCCGCATCGACGGTCAGTTCACCGGCCGGCGGGGCGCCGAAGATCCAGCGCTTACGGTTCTCCAGCGGAGACTCCTGCGCGTGGAAGCAGGTGCCTACCGGCAGGCCTTCCATCGCGTGGCCGATGACGTCCGGGCGGTTGCCAGCGGCGATAATGGTATCAATCCCCGCGCGGCAGGCGACATCCGCGGCCTGCAGCTTGGTGCCCATGCCGCCGGTGCCGAGTCCGGAGACGCTGTCGCCGGCGATGGCGCGCAGCGCGTCGTCGATGCCGTAGACGTCTTTAATCAGCTCCGCCTGCGGGTTGCTACGCGGGTCGGCGGTGAACAGGCCTGGCTGGTCGGTTAACAGCAGCAGCTTATCCGCTCCGGCGAGGATCGCGGCCAGTGCGGAGAGATTGTCGTTATCGCCCACTTTGATTTCCGCGGTGGCGACGGCGTCGTTTTCGTTAATGACCGGGACGATGCTGTTATCCAGCAGCGCGCGCAGAGTGTCGCGGGCGTTGAGGAACCGTTCTCTGTCTTCCATGTCGGCGCGGGTCAGCAGCATCTGGCCAACGTGAATGCCATAGATAGAAAACAGCTGTTCCCACAGCTGGATCAGACGGCTTTGTCCCACCGCCGCCAGCAGCTGCTTGGAGGCGATGGTGGCGGGCAGTTCCGGGTAACCAAGGTGCTCGCGCCCGGCGGCAATGGCCCCGGAGGTCACGATGACAATACGGTGTCCCATGGCGTGCAACTGTGCGCACTGGCGCACGAGCTCAACGATATGGGCGCGGTTCAGGCGGCGGGACCCGCCTGTTAAAACACTGGTGCCCAGTTTTACCACCAGCGTCTGGCTTTCACTCATGATTCTCTGCCGTTCAAAAGGAATATCGATATCGAGCTGATGTTGTAGCAGGAGTCGGCCCGCTTGCCAACACCCGGGGCGGCGGGCGCGCCATTTTATTGCGCGGGATCGGGCATTCTGGAGAGGGGATGTGACAAAAATATGTCAGATACATTTAAATACTCTTTTTTATAAAAAGTTCCACCTTGTCATAAATATTTAATCTCCCGGCGTTAAAAAACTTCCTGTTTTTGATGGGCGAGCGCCCGCAATTGAATAGCGCGTATAAATAAATCACCAGGACTGAATAATGAAAAAGAGTACTCTGGCATTAATGATGATGGGCTTTGTGGCTTCAACAGCGACGCAGGCAGCGGAAGTTTATAACAAGAACGCGAACAAACTGGATGTGTACGGCAAGATCAAAGCCATGCACTACTTCAGCGATTATGACAGCAAAGATGGCGATCAGACTTACGTGCGTTTCGGTATTAAAGGCGAAACGCAGATTAACGACGACCTGACCGGCTATGGCCGTTGGGAATCTGAATTCTCCGGTAACAAAACCGAGAGCGATTCCAGCCAGAAAACCCGTCTGGCGTTCGCCGGGGTGAAGCTGAAGAACTACGGCTCCTTCGATTACGGTCGTAACCTTGGCGCCCTGTACGACGTGGAAGCCTGGACCGATATGTTCCCGGAATTCGGCGGCGATTCCTCTGCCCAGACCGATAACTTTATGACCAAACGCGCCAGCGGCCTGGCGACCTACCGCAATACCGATTTCTTCGGTCTGGTGGATGGTCTGGATATGACCCTGCAGTACCAGGGTAAAAACGAAGGCCGTGAAGCGAAGAAACAGAACGGCGACGGCGTTGGCACCTCATTAAGCTATGATTTCGGCGGCAGCGACTTCGCCGTCAGCGCGGCCTACACCAGCTCCGACCGTACCAACGATCAGAACCTGCTGGCCCGCGGCCAGGGTTCGAAAGCGGAAGCCTGGGCGACCGGCCTGAAATATGACGCCAACAATATCTACCTGGCGACCATGTACTCTGAGACCCGCAAGATGACCCCGATCAGCGGTGGTTTTGCCAACAAGGCGCAGAACTTTGAAGCGGTGGCGCAGTATCAGTTCGACTTCGGTCTGCGTCCGTCCCTCGGCTATGTGCTGTCGAAAGGGAAGGATATCGAAGGGGTGGGTAGCGAAGATCTGGTTAACTACATTGACGTGGGCCTGACCTACTACTTCAACAAAAACATGAACGCCTTCGTGGATTACAAAATCAACCAGCTGAAAAGCGATAACAAACTCGGTATCAACGATGACGACATCGTCGCGCTGGGTATGACTTACCAGTTCTGATTAACCGCAGAACCACCCGCCGCAGCCCTGGCTGCGGCTTTTTTTTAGCGGCGATTCTTCGCCAGATGCAGGGTGTCGCTGTTCATGGTGATCTGCGCGTTATACTCCTTCGGCAGACGGCGCGCCTGGTAGAACGCCGACTCCCAGTAAGGGTTGTCCAGCGAAGAGCGCATCACGCCCTGGCTGCTCGAGGCGTGAAGGAAATTATGATCGGTATCGTAAAAGCCAACGTGCATCCCGGCCCGGGTGCGGAAGAAAACCAGATCGCCGGGACGTAAATCGCGTTTATTGACCCGCACGCCCATGTGCAGCAGCTCGCGGGTGGTGATCCGCTCCATCGGCAGGTTAAAGCGATCCTTCAGCGTGCGCCAGACGAAACCCGAGCAGTCGACGCCGCTTTGTTCAGTACCGCCCCATTCATAGGGGGTTCCCTGCCAGGTGTGCATCTGATCATGCAGGGCCGCCACCACCGGGATCAGATCGTCCGATCCGCCGTCAATGGTCATATCCGCATGAGATTTTGTGTTCTTTGCCTGTTTCGGTGAGGAGGAGCATCCTGCCAACAACAAAAAAGGAATTAAAAAGAGAGCATGCGTCAGTTTTGGCTTCATATCGTTATTTTCGAAGTAGCAAGCAGACTGCTTTGTTTTATAGCCGATTAAAAAGAACGGCTGAATAAGCCGAGGCCGCCTTTACGTTTATTTACGATTAAAAATAAACAACCAGTCGAGAGATCACCCATAAAAGGCAGTTGTCACTTCCGAACGGCCTGTGCCAGGATTCTGATTAAACATTTCACGAGGCATTCCATGACGCATTACGCCATCTCTGGTGAGACTTTGCCCGGCGCCGCTTTCGACGCGGGGTGGATGACGTCTGCGCTTCATCATTGCTTCACCACGCTCTGCCCACCGCCTCCCCCTCCAGACCGGGTTGTTTTCGACGCTTAACGCCGTCTTTAGCAGGCGCTTACCTGCCGGTATGACGCTTGATACCTTGTGTTTGACGTTCTGGAGCATGCTATGCACGTTCGCTATTCTCTGCTCGCCTCGCAGGCGACAACGGCCATTTTTGTGCTGCTGTGGGGCAGCGCGGCCATCTTCACCCGCTGGGGACTGGACAACGCTTCGCCGATGGCGCTGCTGGTCTTTCGTTTTCTGATTGCCCTGGTCGCGCTGACGCCGCTGGCCATCGCCCGTCGGCGATGGCTGCCCGCGCCGGGCACCCGCCTGCAGACAGCGGCCACCGGCCTGATGCTGATTGGCGGCTATTCGGTCTGTTACTTTGAGGCGATGGCTAACGGTGTGACGCCGGGACTTATCGCCACCATCATGGGGATCCAGCCCATCCTTACGCTTTGCGTGGTGGAGCGTCGCCTGCAGGGGCGGCGGCTGTCAGGACTGCTGATTGCCCTGGCGGGGTTGGTGCTGCTGGTGTGGCGCAGCCTGGCGGCCTCGCCGATGGCGATGGTGGGGATCCTGTTTGCGCTGGCGGCTCTGCTGCTGATGACCTTTGGCGCGCTGTGGCAAAAGCGCAGCCGTCAGGCGCCGGCGGATGTCCTGCCGCTGCAGTACGCCGTCAGTCTGGGGCTGTGCCTGCTGATTGCCCCGGTCAGCGGCTTCCAGTTTACCGTTAACGCCGGGTTGATTATTCCGGTGCTGTTTCTCGGGCTGCTGATTTCGGTGGTCGCCCAGTTGCTGCTGTATCGTCTGCTGAGCGCGGGAAATATTGTCAATGTCACCAGCCTCTTTTATCTGGTGCCAGTGATCACGGCGCTGCTGGATTATCTGCTGCTGGGCAACCGGCTGCCGGCGGCGGCGATGGTCGGTATGATGGCGATCATCGGTGGGATCGTGCTGGTGTTCCGCACCGCGAAGGTCCGCGCCGGCTGATGGCGAGCCGGGCGCTGCGGCGTCCGGTTCATTTTCCTGTCATCTTTTTTACGCATGCTCCCGGCAGCTTATTTTGACCAGTAAGGGAAAGTACCATGGGCAACACGCTGACGATTTTTGATCTCGATAACACCCTGATACAGGGCGATAGCAGTACGGTCTGGAGCCAGTTTATGGTTCGCGAAGGGCTGGCGACGCAGAAGGGGTATCTTGCCCGCGAGGCGCGGCTAATGGCGGATTATGACCGGGGAGAGATGAATATCGCCGATTATGTGGCCCTGATCCAGGCGCCGCTGGCCGGAATACCGAAGTCGGACGTTGATGCGCTGGTGGCCCGCTGCGTGCGCGAGGCGATCCTGCCCCGGGTCTATCCGCAGGCGTGGGAGCTCATTCGTCGTCTGCGGGCCGAGGGGGAGCAGATGCTGATTATCTCCGCCTCGGTTAGCCTGCTGGTGCAGGCGGTGGCCGCCGCGCTGGAGATTGATCAGGCGCTGGGCATTGACGTGGAGATGGTCGACGGCGGCTACAGCGGGGTCATTGCCGGGATCCCCAGCTATCAGCAGGGGAAGGTGGCGCGTCTGGCGCAGTGGCGCGAGGCGCATCCGCAGTATGACGGCGAGGTGACTTTCTATACCGATTCCATTAACGATCTGCCGCTGTGCCTGCATGCGGATCGCGTGCGGCTGGTCAATCCCTGTCCGCAGCTGCAGGCGGCGGGTGCCGGATATGGCTGGCCGGTGCTGAGCTGGCGGCTGGAATAGCAACAACGGTGAATAAATTAACGGCAGGGCGCACGAACCCCTTGCCGGGTAAGGCGCAGCCGCCACCCGGCGGAATAACGGTACAAGCGTAAATTTCCCTGTGCATACTGCGCCTGGCAGGGCTACAACTTCTATGTTATTTCCGGACAGATAGCGCTCCCAATATTTTTTCTGCACTATGTCACTCATGGCGCAGGGAGCGCACAGGGGGCGGCCAGTCGCCGCCGCCCCCTGTACCCCCGGGCTCCGGCCAGCAACATCGCCACTGCGTGGTGCCTTCGACTTATCCCTGCAGGCTTCGGGTCGGGCCGAGGCAGCATCCCTGCAAAACACGGCCCTCAGCCCGCATCCATGCGGGCTGCCCCGGCCTTCCGGGAACGTCTCAGCGATGTTGAGGCCGCCAGCACCGGCAGTTTCAGTTGCCCCAGGCCCGGCGGTGAGTCAACAGCCAGTCCTGGACGAGTAGGCCGGATAAGGGAAGCCGCCATCCGGCGCAAAGGTGTGCTAGCGTCCGCCCTGATACAGCGGCACCGCGGCGCCGCCGATATAGCGACGGCGCAGCCAGGCGGAAAGGGTGTCCATGATCATCACCACCGCCACCAGCAGCAGGGTGATAAACATCACCACATCCCAGTTCCACAGGCGCATGTTCTCGGCATAGATAAGCCCGATACCCCCGGCGCCGACGAAGCCCAGCACCGCCGCGGAGCGGGTGTTGGATTCAATCTGATACAGGCTCAGGGCGAGGAAGGTCGGGAACGACTGGGTAAAAATGCCAAAGCGATGCTTTTGCAGGCAGTTCGCGCCCACGGCGGTCAGCCCGCGCCCGGGCGAGCGGTCCACGGCTTCGTGTCCTTCCGCGTACAGCCGTCCCAGCAGACCGGTGTCCTGCATGATGATCGCCAGCACCCCAGCCAGCGGCCCGAGGCCGACCGCGCGCACGAAAATCAACCCCCAGATAGCCATGTCGATCCCGCGCAGCACATCAAACAGGCGGCGCATCAGCAGGGCAAGGGTCCCCAGCACCACGCCGCGCATGATGTTGCGGGCGGCAAAGAAGGAGAGCAGCAGCGCCAGCACCGTGGCGGTCAGCGTCCCGGCGAAGACGATAGCCAGGGTGATGCCGATTTGCGTGAAGTAATAGCCGAACGGCCAGTTCCAGAAGTCGTGCCAGACGAACATCCGCGCCAGGTAGCGGCCAATCTGCTGCAGACCGGTGGTCAGTTGCTCGCCGCTGATGCCAAACTGCAGAAAAAACCAGACGTAATAGAGCACGCAGGCCAGCGCCACCAGCCCGACGTAGCGCAGGTAGCGCCCCTGAACCTGATAGAGCTGTTTATGCTGCCGCCGGCTGGCGGCGATATCCGGTTGCATGTGCCAGACGCTCATTTCTTACCCTCCAGTACCCACAGGCGCAGACGACCGGACAGCATGTCCAGCGCCGACACCACCAGAATGATCAGCAGCAGGGTGATGCTCACCTGATCGTAGCGGTCGAGCTTGATATTGGTCATCAGCTCCTGGCCGATACCGCCCGCGCCCACCAGCCCGAGAATCGTCGACGAACGGAAGTTGATTTCAAGCCGCATAAAGCCGTAGGAGAGAAACAGCGGTTTCACTTGCGGCCACAGGGCGAAGCGGATTTTCTGCAGCGGCGACGCGCCGCAGGCCGCCAGGCCGCGTACCGGTTTGTTTTGCGCGCTCTCCACCGCCTCGTAGAACAGTTTGGTCAGGCTGCCGACGGTGTGCAGCATCAGCGCCAGAAATCCCGGGATCGCGCCGATGCCGAACGCCATGACAAAGATCACCGCCCACGCCAGCTCGGGCATGGTGCGCAAAAACGCCACCAGTACCCGAATGGCAAAGCGTACCGGCGCTGGGGTCCAGGCGTTGTTGGCGGCGAGGAACGCGAAGATGGTGGCAATGGCGACCGCCACCAGCGTCGAGGCCAGCGCCAGCTGCAGGGTTTCCCAGATGAGCGGCAGCTGGATCGGCAGGCGATAGCCCCACCAGGCCAGCGAGCCTTTGGTCTGCACATCGGCGAACAGGTTACCGGCACTCAGAGGCGGAATGGTCTCTGCCATATAGTCAAAGAAGTGGGGCAGCGAGTGCCAGATGGTCAGCAGATTAAATTCTGCGGCGCTGCCGGCGGCAAAATAGAGCGCCAGCAGGAGTAACGACCAGCAGACGGTATCGCGCTTTTGCCGCGAGCGTACCTGCTGGTAATAGCGTTCAAATTCGGTGTGGGTCGTCTTCATGCGTCGGGGATCTTCAACGTAGCGCCGCCGCTCACCCTGGGGGCAAGCAGGCGGCGTTGAGGCAGGATTAACGCGCGCTCACCAGCTCGCGTTTCATGTCGATAATCTGCTGGAAGTCAGCCACGCTGCCCGGACCGATGTGCTGGGTACCGCCCATCGCTTTGATAAAGCAGGCGTGATCCTCGGTGTCCAGTTTTTTCACTGCCGCCACGACCTTCGCCTTAAAGTCCGCCGGCAGCGCATTGCTTACCAGGATCGGGCCGTTCGGGATCAGCGGTGATTGCCAGATAATGCGGATCTGCTTCATCAGATCCGGATGATCCATGCGAATCAGACGGTTGAACGCGCCGGTGGTGTAGCCGGTGTTGTAATCGCCGACCATCGAGGTCCAGGTGACCGCGCCCGCGAACTGGCCGTTCAGCACGCCGAGGATGTCCTGCTCGTGGCCGCCGGAGAAGGTGACGCTGGAGAAGGTATTGTTGTATTTGTTGTCGGCGTTTCCGCCAAATTTTTCTTTAAACGCATGGTTAGGGATCAGATACCCGGAAGTGGAATCCGGATCGGCGAAGCCGAACGCTTTACCTTTTAAATCGTCCAGCGTTTTGTACGGGGAGTCGGCTTTGACGATCACCACGGAGTGATAGCCGCGAGACTGATCTTTATCGTCCACGGCGATGCCGACGATATCCACCGCTTTCGGGTTATTGATATAAACCGAAGCGTAAGAGGAGGGGGACATGCTCAGCACCACGTCGACTTTGCCCCCCAGCAGACCCTGGATCACCCCGGAATAGTCGGAAGAGTTACGCAGTTTGGTATCCACGTTCAGCTCTTTATCGAGGAAGGTCTTCACACACTGGTTATCACCGATTTGCTGGGTGGCGTTCTGCCCGCCGAGAATGCCCAGATTCAGCTCTTTCGGCTGCGCTGCCGCTGCCTGCCATGCCATCATCATGCCCGCGACCACTGCGGATAAACGAACTGCGCCAGTCATATATTTTTTCATTATGTTGCCCGTGTGAGTGAAATTAATGCAATTGGCTAACTTCATCGCCGTACAGCTGCTGCAGCACATCCTGCGTCAGCCGGGAGGGGTGATCGTCAAAAATAAGCTGGCCGCTGGCGACGCCGATAACCCGGGTGCAGTAGGCCTTCACCAGCTCTACCGAATGCAGGTTCACCATCACGCTGATGCCCTGCTCGCTGATCTCGCGCAGCACATCCATGATGCGCTGGGTGTTCTTCGGATCCAGCGAGGCGACAGGTTCGTCGGCCAGCAAAATGCCGGGGTTTTGCATCAGCGCCCGGCAGATTGCCACCCGCTGCATCTGTCCCCCGGAGAGATTCTCCGCCCGCTGCAGCGCGTGCGGCAGCATGTTCATCCATTCGAGCAGCGCAATGGCGCGCGCCCGGTCGGCGGCGGGGAAAATTTTAAACAGCGACTTCAGGGTTGAAGTCTGGCTGAGGCGGCCAAGCAGGACGTTGGTGAGCACGTCGAGGCGCGGTACCAGGCAGAAGTCCTGAAAGATCATCCCGCACTGACTGCGCCAGGCGTTGAGTGAGCGGCCTTTCAGCTTTGAGACATCGTGTGGCATACCGACTTCCGGATAGCTAAGAATTTCACCGCCGCTGGCGCTGTGCGTACCATTAAGGACATGCAGGAGCGTCGATTTACCGGCGCCGGAGCGGCCAATGACCCCGACCATTTCACCGGCGTGCAGGTCAAAGCTGATGCCGTCCAGCACCTTGTGCTGAGCATGATAGGCTTTCGTCAGGTTACGCACGCTTAAGACCTTCCGCTGCAGGCCGGCATCGAGATCGGTGAACGGCTGGAAATCAGTTTCGGCCACCGCGGCAAGAGAGCTGTTCATAAGAGTGTCCAGGTTCGTCATTAACTGGGCACTATTAATAGGTCTTTATATGAAATTTCGATGACGGTATTGCGAACAAAGCGTGAACAGGCGGGAAAAGGCGGGGATGACAGGCCGACCGCGCGGCTTGCTGACCGCTGGCGAAGCCTTGAAAAGCGGCTATGCTTTCGGGGGGCGCGAAGGCTGGCGCACCCGTGACGGCAGGCACCTATCGGCAAAACTCGTTTTATCTTGCTAATGAGGTCTGTTTAATCGAATAGATAATGCTTCTACCTTTGTTTAGCATTCATCATTCCGCAGAATTAACATATGCATAACTATTTTGTGTGGCAGGTTAATCTATTCATGTGACTTATGAATTGGTAAATCATCCTGGTTATTGCTTATATTCAGATTTATATTCTTTATTTTGTTGTTAATTTGGTTTATTTGACAACTCCATCCTGCCCCTCATTAAGAATATTCCTAACATAATAGGGCGAAGATCCTGGGTAATATAAAGCACAAGTAAGAATTGAGGGTAATATTGCCAATAACCTCATGAAAATAAATGTCTTTTTCCACTCCTCAAAAATCCGATATTTTCAGTTTTTGTAAATATTGACCCAGGCACGAAATTGATTGCCTGTCCGCGTGTTGACACTCCATAGGAAAAAACTTAAATTCAACGCCATGCAGAAATAATTAAAATTAAACCCGGCTTATCAAATATTGATAAGTAATGCGTGTCTTATTTAATGGCGATTTATTAAAGGAAGCGAATACGCCAGTTAACTTTGTAGGCCTGGCAAACAGTGAAGTTGTAAAAATGATTACTTCAAGGACTATGAGGTTAAAAACTATATGGAATATAAATGCTGTTCCGATAAGTACATTTGGTCTGCCCATGACTCCTACTTCTATAAAGGACTATCCGAACTCATTCTGGATATCGATGAATTAATTTATCTGTCGCAGGAGAAGATTAGAAATGATTTTGTGTTTATCAATCTCAACACGGCTTCTTTAAATGAATTTATCAGGCGCGATAGCGAATGGCTATCCGCGGTAAAGGGGAAACAGGTCGTATTGATTGCGGCCAGGAAATCAGAAGCCTTAGCAAATTACTGGTATTACAATAGCAATATTCGCGGCGTGGTATATGTTGGCCTGAGTCGCGATATTAGAAAAGAACTGGCCTACGTAATTAATGGCAGATTTCTCCGCAAAGATATTAAGAAAGATAAAATTACTGACCGGGAAATGAAAATAATCCGCATGACCGCTCAGGGCATGCAGCCGAAATCGATCGCCAGAATTGAAAATTGTAGCGTGAAGACAGTATATACCCATCGGCGCAATGCTGAGGCCAAACTGTATTCCAAAATATATAAGTTAGTTCAGTAACACCCAGGCAATATTGTTTTTTAAATGGTTCACCGGGACATCATGTCCTTAATTCAACTCAGGATGAAAAAGCGATGAAAAAAAAGGTTCTGGCAATAGCTCTGGTAACAGCGTTTACCGGTATGGGTGTGGCGCAGGCTGCTGACGTAACGGCTCAGGCTGTTGCGACCTGGTCGGCGACCGCTAAAAAAGACACCACCAGCAAGCTGGTTGTGACCCCGCTCGGCAGCCTGGCATTCCAGTACGCCGAAGGCATTAAAGGCTTTAACTCGCAGAAAGGTCTGTTTGACGTGGCGATTGAGGGTGACGCAACGGCGACCGCCTTTAAGCTGACCTCGCGCCTTATCACCAACACCTTAACCCAGCTGGACACCTCCGGCTCCACGCTGAGCGTGGGTGTGGATTATAACGGCGCCGCGGTCGAAAAAACGGCAGATACCGTGATGATCGATACCGCTAACGGCGTGCTGGGCGGCAACCTCAGCGCGCTGGCTAATGGCTACAACGCCAGCGGCCGTACCACCGCGCAGGATGGTTTCACTTTCTCCATCATCAGCGGCACCACCAACGGCACCACCGCAGTGACCGATTACAGCACCCTGCCGGAAGGGATCTGGAGCGGCGACGTCAGCGTCCAGTTCGACGCCACCTGGACCAGCTGATCCTTCTGATGCACCAGCAGGGGGGGCTCCCCCTGCTTTTTTCACGGACGGAATTGTTATGAAAAAGCACCTTCTGGCTCTCGGGCTGCTGCTTGTCGGGGTGTCGCCGGCGCAGGCGCTGGATGTCGGCGATATCTCATCTTTTATGAACAGCGGCAGCAGCACGCTGAGCAAAACAATCAAGAACAGCACAGACAGCGGTCGACTGATCAATATCCATCTCGAACGGCTCTCTTCCCCGCTGGATGGTGGGCAGGTTATCCCGATGGATAAACCGGATGAGGTGCTGCTTACCCCCGCCAGCCTGCTGCTACCCGCTCAGGCCAGCGATGTCATCCGTTTCTTCTACAAAGGCCCGGCGGATGACAAAGAGCGTTACTACCGCATTGTCTGGTTCGATCAGGCACTCAGCGATGCCCAGCGCGATAACGCCAACCGCAGCGCGGTAGCGACGGCGTCCGCCCGCATCGGCACCATTCTGGTGGTGGCGCCCCGGCAGGTGAATTACCGCTTTCAGTACGCCAACGGCTCTCTGACCAACACCGGGAATGCGACGCTGCGGATCCTCGCCTACGGCCCTTGCCTGAAGGCCGCCGACGGTAAGGAGTGTAAAGAGAATTACTACCTGATGCCGGGTAAATCGCGCCGTTTTACGCAGGTGGACACGGCGAATAAAAAAGGACGGGTTGCGCTTTGGCAGGGTGAGCAGTTTGTTCCCGTGAAATAGACAGTTGTGCAGATGGATAACGACGATGCCTCTACGACGGATTTCCCCAGGACTGAAAACGCAGCTTGCCTTCGGCATGATCTTTTTGTTCGTTCAGCCCGACGCCAGCGCTGCTGCCGTACGTGCCCAGCAGATTGGCGGGGTGATTATTCCGCAGGCCTTCAGCCGGGCGCTGCAGGACGGTATGAGCGTCCCGCTCTATATTCATCTTGCCGGCAGCCAGGACACCCGTGACGATCAGCGGATCGGCAGCGCCTTTATCTGGCTGGACGACGGCCAGCTGCGTGTCCGGCAGATCCAACTGGAGGAGAGCGAGGGGAACGCCAGCGTCAGCCAACAGACCCGACAGCAGCTGATCGGCCTGGCCAACGCCCCGTTCAGCGAGGCACTCACCATTCCCCTGACCGACAGCGCGCAGCTGGATCTCAGCCTGCGCCAGCTGCTGCTGCAGCTGGTGGTCAAACGCAAGGCGCTGGGCACCGTGCTGCGCTCGCGCAGCGAAGATATCGGTCAGTCCAGCGTGAACACCCTCAGCAGCAACCTGAGCTATAACCTCGGCGTCTATAACAACCAGATGCGCAATGGCGGGAGCAACACCTCCAGCTACCTGTCGCTGAACAACGTCACCGCGCTGCGGGAGCATCACGTGGTGCTCGACGGCTCGCTGTACGGGATCGGCAGCGGTCAGCAGGACAGTGAATTATATAAGGCCATGTATGAGCGCGATTTCGCCGGCCACCGCTTTGCCGGCGGGATGCTCGACACCTGGAACCTGCAGTCCCTGGGACCGATGACCGCTATTTCGGCCGGCAAGATTTACGGCCTTTCCTGGGGGAATCAGGCCAGCTCCACCGTCTTCGACAACAGTCAGTCGGCCACGCCGGTGATTGCCTTTTTACCGGCGGCGGGCGAGGTGCATCTCACCCGTGACGGCCGGTTGCTGAGCGTCCAGAACTTCGCCATGGGCAACCATGAAGTGGATACCCGCGGCCTGCCGTACGGTATTTACGACGTGGAAGTGGAGGTGATCGTTAATGGTCGGGTGGTCAGCAAACGCACCCAGCGGGTCAATAAGCTGTTCAGCCGGGGACGCGGCATCGGCGCGCCGCTGGCGTGGCAGGTATGGGGCGGCAGTTTCCATATGGATCGCTGGTCGGAAAGCGGCAAAAAGACCCGGCCGGCAAAAGAGAGCTGGCTGGCAGGCCTCTCGACCTCCGGGTCGCTCAGCACCCTGAGCTGGGCGGCAACGGGCTATGGCTACGACAACCAGGCGGTGGGGGAAACCCGCCTGACGCTGCCGCTGGGCGAGTCGATCAACGTTAACCTGCAGAATATGCTGGCCAGCGACAGTTCCTGGAGCAGCGTCGGCAGCATCAGCGCCGCGTTGCCCGGGGGCTTCAGTTCAGTGTGGGTCAACCAGGAGAGAACCCGCATTGGCGATCAATTGCGGCGCAGCGATGCCGACAACCGGGCGATCGGCGGCACCCTCAACCTGAACGCGCTGTGGTCGAAGCTGGGGACGTTCAGCGTCAGCTACAACGATGACCGCCGCTACAACAGTCATTACTACACAGCGGATTACTATCAGACGGTCTACAGCGGCGCCTTTGGATCGCTCGGCCTGCGGGCGGGGATCCAGCGCTATAACAATGGCGACAGCAGCGCCAACACCGGGAAATATATCGCTCTCGATCTCTCGCTGCCGCTGGGCAACTGGTTCAGCGCCGGGATGACCCATCAGAACGGCTACACCATGGCTAACCTATCAGCGCGCAAGCAGTTTGATGAAGGCACTATTCGCACCATCGGCGCCAATCTGTCGCGGGCCATCTCCGGCGATACCGGGGATGACAAAACCCTCAGCGGCGGAGCGTATGCCCAGTTCGACGCCCGCTACGCCAGCGGCACGCTGAACGTCAACAGTGCGGCGGACGGCTACGTCAACACTAACCTCACCGCCAGCGGCAGCGTCGGCTGGCAGGGCAAAAACATCGCCGCCAGCGGACGAACTGACGGTAACGCCGGAGTGATCTTCAACACCGGGCTGGAGGACGATGGTCAGATTAGCGCCAGGGTTAACGGGCGGATTTTCCCGCTCAGCGGCAAGCGTAACTACCTGCCGCTCTCTCCCTATGGCCGCTATGAGGTGGAGCTGCAGAACAGCAAAAACTCGCTCGATAGCTACGACATCGTCAGCGGGCGTAAGAGTCATCTGACCCTTTATCCGGGCAACGTCGCAGTGATTGAGCCAGAGGTGAAGCAGATGGTCACCGTCTCCGGTCGTATTCGTGCAGAAGACGGCACGCTGCTGGCGAATGCGCGGATTAACAACCATATCGGCCGTACCCGGACCGATGAAAACGGCGAGTTTGTCATGGACGTGGATAAGAAATACCCCACTATCGATTTCAGCTACGGCGGCAATAAAACCTGCGAAGTGGCGCTGGAGCTCAGCCAGGCACGCGGCGCCGTCTGGGTCGGGGATGTGGTCTGCAGCGGCCTCTCGTCGTGGGCGGCGGTGCAGCAGACAGGAGAAGAGAATGAAAGTTAATGCACTGATGGCGCTGGCGATCCTCGCGCTGCTTTGGCCGGCAACCGCACTCAGGGCGGCGGTGACCAAGACCACCTGGTCGGATGCGCCGGCGCGCGAGTTTGTGTTTGTTGAAAACAACTCCGACGACAACTTTTTCGTCACCCCCGGCGGGGCGCTGGATCCGCGTATGACCGGCGCTAACCGCTGGACCGGCTTAAAATACACCGGCTCCGGCACCATTTATCAGCAGAGTCTCGGCTATATCGATAACGGCTACAACACCGGGCTCAATGCCAACTGGAAGTTTGATATGTGGCTGGAAAACTCGCCGGTTTCGCACCCCTTAACCGGCCTGCGCTGCATCAACTGGTACGCCGGGTGCGATATGGCCACCAGCCTGATCCTGCCGCAAACCACCGACGCCAGCGGGTTTTATGGCGCGACGGTGACCAGCGGCGGCGCGAAGTGGATGCACGGCATGATGTCGGACGCGTTTTATCAATATCTGCAGCAGATGCCGGTCGGCGGCAGCTTTACGATGACCATCAATGCCTGTCAGACCTCGGTGAACTACGATGCCAGCAGCGGTGCGCGCTGTAAGGATCAGGCCTCCGGTAACTGGTATGTGCGCAACGTCACCCACACCAAAGCCGCGAACCTGCGGTTGATTAATACCCACTCGCTGGCGGAGGTGTTTATCAACAGCGACGGCGTGCCGACCCTGGGAGAAGGGAACGCCGACTGCCAGACGCAGACCATCGGCAGCCGCGCAGGATTAAGCTGTAAGATGGTCAACTATACCTTGCAGACCAACGGCTTAAGCAACACCTCGATCCATATTTTCCCGGCGATCGCCAACTCGTCGCTGGCCTCGGCCGTCGGGGCGTACGATATGCAGTTCAGCCTCAACGGCAGCTCCTGGAAGCCGGTGAGCAATACCGCTTATTACTACACTTTCAACGAGATGAAGAGCTCAGACTCGATCTATGTTTTCTTCTCCAGCAACTTCTTTAAGCAGATGGTGAATCTCGGGATCAGCGATATCAACACCAAGGATCTGTTCAACTTTCGCTTTCAGAACACCACCTCGCCGGAGTCAGGCTGGTATGAGTTTTCCACCTCCAACACGCTGATTATCAAGCCCCGTGATTTCAGCATCAGCATTATCTCGGACGAATATACCTCGGCGCCGTCGCGCGAGGGATATGTCGGCAGCGGCGAACCGGCGCTCGATTTCGGCTACATCGTCACCACCAGCGGTAAAACGGCCGCCGATGAAGTGCTGATCAAGGTGACCGGACCGGCGCAGGTGATTGGCGGGCGTTCCTACTGTCTCTTCAGCTCTGATGACGGTACGGCGAAAGTACCGTTCCCGGCGACGCTCTCTTTTATCACCCGCAGCGGCACGACGCAGACCTACGATGCCGGGTGCGATGACAGCTGGCGGGATATGACCGATGCGCTGTGGCTGACCACGCCATGGACCGATATCTCCGGCGAAGTGGGGCAGATGGATAAGACCACGGTGAAATTTTCGATTCCGATGGATAACGCCATTTCGCTGCGGACGGTAGACGATAACGGCTGGTTTGGCGAAGTCAGCGCTTCAGGAGAGATTCATGTCCAGGCGACGTGGCGCAACATTAACTAAGGCCCTGCTGACGGTGGGCTGCCTGCTGGCAGCGCCGCTGGCGCAGGCGATCTCGGTCGGCAACCTGACCTTTTCCCTGCCGGCCGAAGCGGATTTCGCCAGTAAACGGGTGGTCAACAACAATAAAAGCGCGCGGCTGTACCGCATCGCCATCAGCGCCATCGATCGTCCGGGCGGCAGCGAAGTACGCTCCCGGCCGGTGGATGGCGAACTGCTGTTTGCCCCCCGCCTGCTGGTGCTGCAGGCAGGTGAGAGCGAGTATTTTAAATTTTACTATCATGGTCCGCGGGATAACCGCGAGCGCTACTATCGGGTCTCGTTTCGCGAAATCCCCACCCGCAACCTGACGAGGCGCAGCCCGACCGGCGGCGAGGTCAGCATGGAGCCGGTGGTGGTGATGGATACCATTCTGGTGGTGCGCCCACGCGAGGTGCAGTTTAAATGGTCTTTCGATAAGGTGGCCGGGACGGTGAGCAACACCGGCAATACCTGGTTCAAGCTGCTGATTAAACCCGGATGCGATTCGACCGAAGAGGAGGGGGACGCGTGGTATCTGCGTCCTGGCGACGTGGTTCGCCAGCCGGCATTGCGCCAGCCGGGGAACCACTATCTGGTTTATAACGACAAATTTATTAAGATCAGCGATACCTGCCCGGTGAAGCCCCGTCCCGCGGAGTGAGCCTTATCCGGCGGTCGCGCGGCGGGTAAAACGCCGGCTGGCCAGCAGGCTCAGACCGCAGCACAGCAGGTAGTACACCGCGCCGGTGAAGACGAAGATCGCCAGGGGATAGATTTGCACCCGGTTGTTGACCTGACCGGCCACGGTGGTCAGCTCCGGGACGTTGACGATAAACGCCAGCGACGTGTCTTTCAGCAGGCCGATAAAGATCCCCACCAGCGAGGGCTGAACATTGCGCAGCGCCTGCGGGAGCAGCACCAGGCGCAGCGTTTGCCCGGGGGCGAACCCCTGGGTCAGCGCCGCCTCATACTGTCCTTTCGGCAGCGACTGCAGCCCGGCCAGCACCGAGTGCATCACCGATGCGGCGGTAAACCACGCCAGCGCCAGGGTCACGGTCACCGCGCCGGGCAGATCGCCGCCGGTCAGCATCGGCAGCAGATACCACAGCCAGAAGATGACAAAT
The DNA here is from genome assembly GCF_003790505.1 of Klebsiella sp. P1CD1. NCBI lineage: Bacteria > Pseudomonadati > Pseudomonadota > Gammaproteobacteria > Enterobacterales > Enterobacteriaceae > Klebsiella > Klebsiella sp. P1CD1. The sequence continues at coordinate 4,558,210 of NZ_CP033631.1, read as the reverse complement.
ATCAGCGGGATGCCGCGAATAATTTCCGCCCACAGAAACAGCAGACGCCGCACCAGCCCCCCGTAGCGCCAGGCCAGGCCCGCCAGCGCAATGCCTCCCGGCAGCGCCAGCAGGGTGGCGCCGATGGCCATCAGCAGGGTCAGCGCCACGCCGCCGGGCTGGCCCTCCGCCAGTCGGCCCCACAGCAGGTAATCGAGGTTATCGGCGATCACCGCCAGATTAGCGTTCATGTTGGGCGCTCCGTTGCAGTTTTCTTCCCGGGCCGAGACGCGTTAGCGCCACGCCCATCGCCACCCCCAGCGCCAGGTACAGCGCGGTACCGACGGCAAACGCCTCCAGGGCGTGCGCGTTATAGCTCTCAATCTGTCGTACCTGATAGGTCAGTTCCGCAAAGCCGATGCCGCTGGCCAGCGATGAGAGTTTCATCAGGTTAAGATACTGGCCGACAATCGGCTGCCAGGCGTTGGCCAGCCCCTGCGGCAGGAGGATAAAGCGCAGCTCCTGCCACGGGGTAAAACCCTGCGACAGCGCGGCTTCCCGCTGCCCGTGGCTGACGGCGCGCAGTCCGGAGGCGATCTCTTCCACCAGAAAGGCGGAGGTAAAGACCCCCAGCCCCCACATCGAGCAGAGGAACTCCGGCGTCAGCCACCAGACGTTACCCGGCAAAATGGACCAGGCGTGTTCGTCGTTCACCACCTCCTTCACCGCCAGCGGCAGCAGGTTCCAGGCGGCAAAGTACCAGAACAGCAGCTGGACCAGCAGCGGAGTGTTGCGAAACAACGAGACCCACGCGGCCACCAGTCCGCGCCCCGCGCGGCCGCCGCCGAGGCGCAGGGCCAGCAGCAGGACCGCCAGCAGGGTGGCGAGCAGGATCCCGGCGACGCTGACCCAGACGGTGGTGAGAAAACCAGAGATAATCCATTGCAACGGCTGCCCGCTCAGGACGCCGTGCCAGTCAAGCATCGGCGTCACTCGAGGCTCTCCTGGTGCAGCGGATCCAGCACCTTCTGCAGAAAACGCCGTGCGCGGGCATGCTGCGGATGGGCGAAAAACTCGGCCGGCGGGGCGACCTCGAGAATGTCGCCGCCGTCGATAAACACCACCCGGTCGGCAATTTCCCGGGCAAACTGCATCTCATGGGTCACCACCAGCATGGTGATCCCGCTGTGGGCGAGGGTTTTCATCACCTGCAGCACTTCGCCGATCATCTCCGGGTCGAGCGCCGAGGTGGGCTCATCGAACAGGATAATCTGCGGCGAGGAGGCCAGGGCGCGGGCGATCGCCACCCGCTGCTGCTGGCCGCCGGAGAGCTGCGCCGGCATCTGCTGCGCTTTTTCTTCCAGTCCGACCTGGCGCAGCAGCGCCAGCGCCCGCTCCTGAGCCGCGCTTTTCCCCCAGCCGTGAACGCGCTCCAGCGCCAGAGTGATGTTCTCCTGCGCCGTCAGGTGGGCGTAAAGGTTGAACTGCTGGAAAACAAAGCCGACGCGGCTGCGCAGCTGGCGCAAGGCGCTGCCGCTCAGCCGGCTGGTCGGTTTATCGTCGATCAGGATCTCGCCGCCGCTTAAGGATTCGAGCTGGTTGATCAAGCGGATCAGCGTCGATTTTCCCGAACCGGAAGGGCCGAGGATCGCCACCACTTCGCCGGGCTCGACCTGCAGGTTGATGGCGTTTAGCACCTGATGATCGCCGTAGCGCTTGGCCACATCACGGAACGTAATGCTGGCGCGCTGCAGACGTGAAAAATCCGCGGCCGGGGCCGCGGAGTGGGAGAGTAAACCCGAGAACATATTATTTCGCTTCTATGGTAAAGGCGCGCGGCTGCGGCGTTTTAGTGGCAGGTCCAAACCAGACATCATAGATTTTCGCGGCTTCGCCGGTTTTCTCCAGCTTCACCAGCTCATCGTTAACGGCTTTCAACAGGGCCGGTTCGCCTTTCTTCACTCCCACGCCAATCTCTTCTTTGCTGAGCAGGTCGGGCAGAATTTTAAACTTGGCTTTATCCGGCGCTTCCGCCAGCAGACCGGCGAGGATGGTGCTGTCCTGGGTGATGGCCTGGACGTTGCCGTTGCGCAGGGCGGTCAGGGCCAGCGGAATATCGTCATAGGAGAGGACGCGAGCCTGCGGGAAACGCTGGTGCAGGGCTTGCTCGCCGGTGGTGCCTTTCACCGCGCCGATGCGCGCTTTGCTGTACTCATCGAGCTTATCCGGAGAGCCGGCCGGCACGAGGAACTGCTGGCCGGTGACGAAATACGGCGTCGAGAAATCAATAACCTGGGCCCGCTCCGGGGTGATGGTAATGTCGGCGACGATCAGGTCGGCTTTGCCGGACTGCAGCAGCGGAATACGGTTGGCCGGGTTGGTGGCCACCAGCTCGAGTTTGACGCCGAGCGCTTTCGCCAGCGCCTGGGCAAAGTCGACATCATAGCCGACGATATGGTGGGTTTTGGCATCCACGGAGCCGAACGGCGGGTTGGCGTCGAAGGTGGCGACTTTCACGACGCCGGCGGCTTTGATGTCAGCCAGCTGGTCTGCCTGTGCCTGAGACGCGAGCAGCAGCATACCCAGCGCCAGTGCAATTTTTGTGGTTTTATTGCGCATGTTTTTTCCCCTGAATCCCTGTTTTGTTTTGTGGACATCACGCTCCCACAAATTCCCCGTCGGCGGCAAAGAAGAAAAAATTCTTATCTATAACGAAAAAGAACTTAACAAACCTGTGGGTATTCTTTATGCGCCGCTGGCGTTTTACCGGCGCGGCAACGATTGCCGGGTGGTTCCCTCTCCCTCAGGGAGAGGGTTAGGGTGAGGGGATAGGAGCGGGCGTAATATGCGCCAGCCAGGATTGCAAATTCGGAATTAATATTTCCCGCGCCCGGCCAACTGTGGTTGAAATAGACCCAGGCGATTCGCTTCCCGACAGAGGAGAAAATGAAAGTGGCATTGTGGCAACGATTAACGGGCTGGCTGGCTTTTTTGTCCAACGGTGAAGCCGGACAGCAGGATACCCAGCGCGTCATGGAGGCGATACTGCCGGTGGCCAGCCTCTACGGCGTGGACATTGGCAACGTGGAAACCCGGTGGTTCCGTCATGATAAGACATACTGAGCGACGCAGGACGCGAGAAGCCTACTGGAACGAGGTGTGCTTTGTGTAGCAAGAGACTGCCTGAGGTTGCGGCAACACAGGATGCGCCGCCGCAGCCCAGGCAGTTTTGACCACGCTTATCCCCCCAGATACATCCGCTTAATTTCCGGGTTAGTCAGCATCTCCCGCGCCGCGCCTGACAAGGTGATCCGGCCATTCTCCAGGACATACGCCCGATCGGCGATAGCCAGTGCTGCCGTCGCATTCTGCTCCACCAGCAGCACCGTCATATTCTCTTCGCGCAGTTGCTTAATGATGCCGAACAGCTCTCCGACAATTTTCGGCGCCAGCCCGAGGCTCGGTTCATCCAGCATCAATAACACCGGCTCGCTCATCAGCGCCCGGGCGATGGCCAGCATCTGCTGCTCGCCGCCGCTCATGGTGCCCGCCATCTGATGGCGTCGTTCCTTGAGCCGTGGAAAGAGGGCGTACATGCGATCGCGCAGGCGGGTGTAGCCGGCGAGATTATTGTAAGCGCCCATGCGCAGGTTCTCTTCGATGGTCAGGTTGGTAAAGACCCGACGTCCCTCCGGCACCAGCGCCAGTCCGCGGCGCACAATCTGGTGGGTCTGGCTGCGTGAGATATCGTCGTTGAGGAAGCTGACGCGCCCGCTGGAGCGCACCAGGTTGACGATCCCGTTGAGGGTGGAGGTTTTACCGGCGCCATTGCTGCCGATCAGGGTGACGATCTCCCGGTCATAGACGTCGATATCAACGCCTTTCAGCCCCTGGATCACGCCGTAAAAGACCTTCAGTTCCCGGGCGTTAAGCATAATTGGCTTCTCCCAGATAAGCGGAAATGACGTCAGGATGCTGGATCGCCTCGGCCATCAGGCCGCTGAACAGCGGCTTACCGTACTCCAGCACCATCACCCGCTCGCACAGGCGGTTGACGAAGGGCATATCGTGCTCAATTAGCAGGACGCTGAGCTGATAGTCATGGCGCATGCGGAAGATCAGCTCCGCCAGATCCTCGGTTTCCTTCGGGTTCATCCCGGCGGCCGGCTCATCGAGCAGCAGCAGCTTCGGCGCGGTGGCCAGCGCGCGGGCGATCTCCACTTTGCGCTGGTTGCCATAGCTTAGGTTTGTGGCCTGCATATGCGCGAAGTGGGCGATACCGATGTCCTCCAGGATGGCCATGGCTTTGGCCTTCGCCGCCCGCTCGGCCGGAAAGTAGCGGCCAATATGCAGAGCTGCCTCCAGCAGCGAGTAGCGGCTGGCGCGGTCGAGTCCGACCATCACGTTCTCCAGCACCGTCATGGAGTTAAACAGACGGATATTCTGGAAGGTACGGGCGATCCCGGCGTTCACCACCTGGTTGGGCTTCAGCCCCTTCAGCGACGTACCCGCCAGGGTGACGTTGCCGCTGGTGGGTTTATAGTTGGCGGTGATGACGTTAAACAGGGTGGTCTTGCCCGCACCGTTAGGGCCGATAAGGCCAAAGATCTCCGCTTCATCAACATGGAAGCTGACATTGTCGATGGCCCGCAGGCCGCCAAACTGCATGGTGACGTCCTGCACCTGCAGGATAACGTTATTTTCCGCCATAGCTGCTGTTCCTTCTTCCCATCTGCCAAATCTCTTTTTTCCCCAGCAGCCCTTCGCGGGCGAAGAGCATGATGATCAGCAACAGCAGGGAGAAAACCACCATTCGCAGGCCCGGATAGGCGCCGAGATCGTGACCGAAGAACTGTAGCGGCTGGTCGAGGAAGCGCAGCCATTCGCCGCTGCCGACCACCAGTACGGTGCCGAGCAGGGCGCCGGTGGTGCTGCCGAGCCCGCCGAGGACGATAATAATCAGCAGCTGGAAGGTGAGCATAAAGTCGAACAGCCCCGGGGAAATAGTGGTCAGCAGCGAAGCCAGCAGACCGCCGCCGATCCCTTCGAAGAAGGCGCTGGTGGCGAAGGCGCAGGTTTTGATGCGGAAGGTGTTGACCCCCATGGCGATCGCCGCATCTTCATCGTCGCGAATGGCTTTCATCATCCGGCCATACTTCGACCACACCAGCTGAAGGATCATGCCGGTGGCCAGCAGGGCGAACAGCCCGCACCAGAACAGGAGATGCGGCTGCTGCGGAATATCGTTCAGCCCGATGGCGCCGTTGGTGATTTGCGGATTGTTAATAGCGAGGATCTTGATGATAAACCCAAAGCCGAGGGTGACAATGGCCAGGTAGTCGCCACGCACCCGGAAGACCGGCACGGCGAGGCACACCGCCAGCGCCGCCGCGCACAGGCCGCTTATCAGCAGGGCAGGGAGGAAGCCTGCGTGCAGGCTGAGGATCCACGGGCTGGGGGCGGCCATTTCAAACATGTCTACCTTGCTGTCGCTGGAGAGGATCAGCAGGGCGGTGACGTAGGCGCCCACCGCCACGAAGCCGTTCGGCTCCAGCGATAGCTGGCCGGTCACGCCGTTGATCAGGTTGTAGCTGACCGCAAGGATCATAAAGATAAAAATGGTGCTGATGACACGAACAATGTAGTCATTGAAAACCACGTTGATTCCGGCCAGCAGCGCGATACAGATGACAATAATGGCCAGGTTGCGCAGCTGCGCCCCGGCGGTCGTCGTCGCGTTGAGCATCAGAAACGGCTCCTTTCCAGACGTTCGTCGCCCATAATGCCGACCGGGCGGAACAAGAGGACCAGAATCAAGAACAGGAAGGCGAAAGCGTCTTTATAGCCGCCCAGTTCGGGGAAGATCGCCACGGCGACCACTTCGGTAAAACCGAGGATAAAGCCGCCCAGCACCGCGCCGGTGACGCTGCCGATCCCGCCCAGCACGGCGGCGGCGAAGGCCTTCAGGCCGATAAGCACGCCCATCAGGGGATCGATAGTGGGGTAGCTGATGGAGTAGAACACGCCGCCGAGGGCCGCGAGACTACTGCCGAGGGCGAAGACCAGGGAGATGATCCGGTTGGCGTCAATGCCCATCAGGCGCACGGTGTTGACGTCAAAGGCCACCGCGCGGATCGCCATCCCATAACGGGTGCGGTACAGCAGCCAGAGGATCGCCAGCAGCAGCAGGACGGTGATCAGCGGCACAATCCACGCCACGTTGGTAATGATGACGCTGCCGAAGGCGCGGGTCTGGTTGAAAAAGTCAGGGGCGGAGAAGAAGCGTGAGCTGCCGCCGAACAGCACGTTAAACAGGTTTTCGAGGAAGAAGCTGACGCCGATGGCGGTGATCAGCATGGAGATTTTCGAGGCCTGACGCAGCGGACGATAGGCGACCCGGTCAATCAGCATACCAAACAGGCCGCACAGCCCGAGGGTCAGGAAAACGGCTACCCCGAAGGGTAGCCCAACTGAAGAAAATAAAAACAGCGTACTAAACGCGCCGACCATCATCACGTCCGCATGGGCGAAGTTGATCAGCCGTAGCACGCCATAAACCATCGTATAACCGATGGCAATCAGGGCGTACATGCCCCCAAGACTCATTCCATTGACCACTTGCTGGAGAAAAATGGCGCCGTCCATTTTGTAGCCTCGTCACAACTTAAGGGTTAACCACGGTACGAAACGCCAGCTTGCCATCTTTAACTTCGTTGATGACCGCGCTGCGAATGGCATCGCCGTTCTGTAACGTCAGCGTGCCGGTCACGCCCTGGAAATCTTTGGTGGCGCGGATTTTTTCATTCACGCAGACCCGATCGTGGGGATCGCTGCACTGGTTCATGGCGTTGACGATGACGTTATAGGCGTCCGCCGCCATTGCGCCCCAGGTATGGGTCGGCTGCTGGTATTTGGCTTCCCAGGCTTTGATGAAGGTTTCCCCGGCCGGGGTCTGCTCTTTGGCGTTCGGCGAGTAATAATCGGTGGTCATATAGCCGTTGACCGCGTCTTTACCGACATCGAAGAAGACCTGATCCGCGGCCAGACCGTCGCCGCCCACCACCGGTTTGTTGAGCCCCAGTTGTTTAGACTGCACGGCAATCAGCGCCCCTTCGGTGTAGTAGATCGGCATGTAAATCATGTCGACATTCTTCGCCTTGACGCTCGCCAGCTGGGCTTTAAAGTCCTTGCTGCCGCCCGGGGCCTGTACCTCGATGGGAATGGTGCCGCCGTTTTTCAGGAACTGGGTGCGGAACGCTTTCGCCAGGCCGACGGAGTAGTCGTTGCTGCTGTCAAACACGATGGCGGCGGTTTTGGCTTTCAGATCGCGGGAGGCCAGATTGGCCCCGACCACCCCCTGGAAGCTGTCCGAGAAACAGACCCGGCTGACGTACGGATGGTTACGGGTGACGCGGTCGTTGGTGGCGGTGGAGGAGACCAGCGGCGTTTTGCTGTCGTCGGCGATCTTGGTCATCGCCAGGGTGTTGGAGGAGGTGACTTCCCCGATCACGGCATCCACTTTATCGCTGGAGACCAGGCGCTGCATGGCGTTGGCCGCTTCGACTTTGTCGCTTTTATCATCGATAACGATAAGCTTGATGGTATCGCCATTTTTTAACGTCGGGGTGATGGCCTGAATAATGTCCAGCCCTTTCTGCGACGGCTGGCCGTAGCCGCTGAGGGCGCCGCTCAGGGGTAATACCACCCCGATTTTAATTTCCGCTGCCTGCGCGCTGCTGGCGCCGACCAGCGCGGCAACCAGCGTGGCCATTAAAGACGCTTTCCCGGAAAACGATTTCATTGGTATTTCTCCGTCGGTCGATTATTTATCTTTAACCATCAATGACTGCATAACATTGAGGAATAATTCGCCAGCGTGTCCGACGAATTATTGGCTGTTATGTTGAATAGATAACGAGATATATACCCTAAATAATTCGAGTCGCATGAAGGCGGCAAGTGAGCGAGTCCCCAGGCGCTTACAGAAGTCAGTGACTGGGGGGAGAGAACGCAGCCAACGCACATGCAACTTGAAGTATGACGGGTATTTTTAATGCGCTGATTTACCTTACAACGTCCGTTTCGTTTTTACTCATGCAATATTCTTATTACCTGCAGGGAGGGGCATAAGGCTGATGACAACACGGTTTTGGATACGGTGAACGCATTTTGCCGGAGGGCGACTGGCGCCTTATCCGGCCTGGAAAATACGCCATATAAACCGGTTGAACGGCTTCCGTAGACCCGCTCAAGCGAAGCGCCGCCGGGCAATTTCAGCACGCACCCGAATATAATATTCAGGTGCGCCCGGTAGTATTAAAATTTATTCTGCTGCTGGTGTGACTTATTCTTTTAAAGGGGGCAATGGTTTTATTTTTCCATGCAGCGCCGGATTATCACTTTCATCTTTTAACTGCACGCCGGTGACGCGGCGTAAAAAAGCCTGCTCCAGCAGCCAGGCCAGTTTAAAGGCGGCGGCGTCATGGCTTAATCCCTCCGGACGAATATTGGAGATACAGTTGCGCTCAGATTCCAGACGCTGACGATGGGGCTGCCAGGTGAGGTAGACGCCGAGGCTGTCCGGCGAGGAGAGACCCGGTCGTTCGCCAATCAGGATCGCCACCGCGCGGGCTTTCAGGGTTTCGCCAATATCATCCCCCAGCGCCACCCGCGACTGATGCGCCAGCACTACCGGCGCCAGGCCGATACCCAGCGTTTGCAGATAGGGCAGCAGGGCGCGGATCAATGGCACCGCCTGGCGCTCTACCGCCCAGGAAGAGAGGCCATCGCCGATCACCAGCAGCAGATCGGCGGGGCGGACGCCGCTGGCGGCGAGGTCGGCGCGGCTTTCGTCGGCGAGCTGCCGCCCGAGATCCGGACGCCGCAGATAGGTGTGACGGTCCGGCGCGGCGCTGCGCACCGTCAGGGCGTCGAGGCCGAGCGCCGCCAGCGGCGCCACCAGCTGCTGGCTGGCGAACGGTTGATGAATGGCATCCCGCGCTCTGGCGTGGGCCAGACCAAAGTTGAGGACTTCGCGGGTCGGCAGGCTGGCGCCGCTGCGCCCCAGGGCGATCCGCGCATCGGTAAATTCACGCAGCGGGTTCCAGGCATCGGGACGGTTCATACAGGGGCTCCTTGCGGCAGGACGGACAGCAGCGGATGGCGGGCGTCGGTGAGCCGCAGCGCGCCGTGCGGATCGATAATCTGCATCTTCGCCAGCCAGTCGGCGAACTCCGGGGCATGCTTTAAGCCCAGCAGGCGACGGGCGTACAGCGCGTCATGGAACGAGGTGCTCTGGTAATTGAGCATGATATCGTCCGCTCCGGGCACACCGATCAGGAAGGTGAGCCCGGCGGTGCACAGCAAGGTCAGCAGGGTGTCCATATCATCCTGATCCGCTTCCGCGTGGTTGGTATAGCAGACGTCGCAGCCGATCGGCAGGCCCATCAGCTTGCCGCAGAAATGATCCTCCAGCCCGGCGCGAATAATCTGCTTGCCGTCGTAGAGATACTCCGGACCGATAAAGCCGACCACGGTATTGACCAGTAGCGGTTCAAAGTGACGGGCGACGGCGTAGGCCCGCGCCTCACAGGTCTGTTGATCGACGCCGTGGTGGGCGTTGGCCGACAGGCAGCTTCCCTGGCCGGTCTCAAAATACATCACATTGTTGCCGAGGGTACCGCGCCTGAGGCTGAGGGCCGCCTCGCGGGCCTCCTGCAGCATGGCAAGATTGATGCCGAAGCCGCTGTTGGCCGCTTCGGTACCGGCCACCGACTGGAACACCAGATCCACCGGCGCGCCGCGCTCAATCAGCTGCAGCGTATTGGTGACATGGGTCAGAATGCAGGACTGGGTAGGGATGGCGAAGCGCTGGATAATATCGTCCAGCATCACGTTCAGCTGCGCCAGCACCGGTAAGCTGTCGCTGGCCGGGTTGATGCCGATCACCGCGTCCCCGGCGCCGTACAGCAGCCCGTCGAGCATACTGGCGGCGATGCCTTTCAGGTCGTCGGTAGGATGGTTGGGCTGCAGGCGTACGCTGAGGTGGCCGGGCAGGCCGATGGTGTTGCGAAAGCGCGTCACCACCTGGCATTTGCTGGCGGCAAGGATCAGATCCTGATTGCGCATCAGCTTACTGACCGCCGCCGCCATCTCCGGGGTGATGGCGCGGGCGACCCGCTGCAGCGTGGCGGTATCGGTAGCATCATCCAGCAGCCAGTCGCGAAAATCGCCGACCGTCAGATGGCGCAGGTCGGCAAAGCCCTGCGCATCATGGGTGTCGAGGATCAGGCGAGTCACTTCGTCCTGCTCGTAAGGGATAAGCGGGTTGTCGAGAATGTCGGTCAGCGGCACCTCGGCGAGGGCCATTTTCGCCGCCATCCGCTCTTCGGCTGAGGTGGCGATAACCCCTGCGAGGGCGTCGCCGGAGCGGGCTGGCGACGCTTTCGCCATCAACGTTTTCAGACTATCAAAGCGCCATACCTGGCCCGATAGCGTGGTTTTATACATGCCGCCTCCTCAGGAGACCGTGCGCAGTTGAGGATCCACTGGCGCCCGTTCACGGGCCGCTGCGGTTTTGCGGAACCACAGGTAGCCGCCGAGCATCATCGCCGCGAAAATCAGCGCCAGCAGCAGGTTATACCAGACCATCGCCACCAGGCAGAGCACCGCCATGCCGAGGGCAAAGGCCGGCGCCAGCGGGTAGAGCGGGGCGCGGAATGGGCGGATCAGCTTCGGCTCGCTACGGCGCAGTTTGAACAGCGCCGCCATGGAAGTGATATACATAACAATAGCCCCAAATACCGACATAGTGACGATACAGGCGGTCAGCGGCATGCCGCTGATGGTGATCAGCGAGTCGGAGAAGATCGCGGCGATACCGACCACGCCGCCGGCGAGGATCGCCAGATGCGGGGTGCGGGTGCGGCGGTTGAGGGTCGCCAGCCCGGCGGGCAGATAGCCGGCGCGGGCGAGGGAGTAGATCTGCCGCGAATAGCCCATAATGATGCCGTGGAAGGAGGCGACGAGGCCAAACAGCCCCAGCCACACCAGCATATGCAGCCAGCCGCTGCCATTGCCCACCACCGTCTTCATCGCCTGGGGCAGCGGATCGTTAATATTGGACAGCGCGCGCCAGTCGCCGACGCCGCCGGCGAAGACCATCACGCCGATCGCCAGCACCGTCAGCGTCAGAATGCCGCCGCCCAGGGCGCGCGGAATGGTGCGCTGCGGATCTTTGGCCTCTTCGGCCGCCATGGAGGCCCCCTCAATGGCGAGGAAGAACCAGATGGCGAACGGAATGGCGGCGAACATCCCCGGCAGCGCCAGGCCGCTGAAGCTTTCCGCGCCCGCCCAGCCGTTAGTGGTGAAGTGGCTCCAGGAGAAGCCGGGCGCGACCACGCCCATGAACACCAGCAGCTCGAAGATGGCCAGCAGGGTGACGATCAGCTCGAAGGTGGCGGCAATGCCGACGCCGAGAATATTGAGCGTCATAAAGATCACGTAAGCGCCGCAGGCGACCCATTTCGGATCCAGCGCCGGAAACTGCACGTTGAGGTAGGCGCCGATGGCCATGGCGATGGCCGGCGGGGCGAAGACGAATTCAATCAGGGTGGCAAAACCGGCGATAAAGCCGCCGGTGGGCCCGAAGGCGCGGTAGGCATAGGCGAAAGGGCCGCCAGCGTGCGGGATGGCGGTGGTCAGCTCGGTAAAGCTGAAAATAAAGGCGCAGTACATCGCGGCGACCGCCAGGGCGACGACCATAAACCCCATCGTGCCCGCCTGCGACCAGCCGTAGCTCCAGCCGAAGTACTCCCCGGATATCACCAGTCCGACGGCGATCCCCCATAAACGAAAACTGCCGAGCGTTCTTTTTAAGGTGGTGGTTTGCTCTGTCATACGTGTTGCCTCGCCAGATAGAAAGGTTCTGAACGACAGGCTGCAAAGAGAGTGCCAGAACGTGGTCCGTCGCGATGAGGCGTCAGCGCGTGGCGCGCCCGCTGGCGCTGCGCAAAAATGGGGCAGGCTGCACGCTGTCGGCGCGTGCCCTGGTGCAGCGGCTTTGCTTTTTCCGCGGCAGCACGGTATAACACTTCTTCTTTTGGATGTTTAGATGTCTATACGTTTATACGCATCATGACCCGGGCAAGCGGGCTGGCGTGAGAAAATAAAATGCAAAGCACAACACAACAACAAGGTGGGCAACTGAAGCGCACCATGAAAACGCGCCATCTGATCATGCTGTCGCTCGGCGGCGTGATTGGCACCGGCTTATTTTTTAATACCGGCTATATCATCTCCACCACCGGCGCGGCCGGGACGCTGCTGGCGTATCTGATTGGCGCCCTGGTGGTCTGGCTGGTGATGCAGTGCCTCGGTGAATTGTCGGTGGCGATGCCGGAGACCGGCGCCTTCCACGTTTACGCGGCGCGCTATCTTGGCCCGGCGACGGGCTATACCGTGGCGTGGCTCTACTGGCTAACGTGGACGGTGGCGCTGGGTTCGAGCTTCACCGCGGCGGGTTTCTGCATGCAGTACTGGTTCCCGCAGGTTCCGGTCTGGATCTGGTGCGTGGTGTTCTGCGCGGTGATCTTCGGCCTTAATATCATTTCGACGCGCTTCTTCGCGGAAGGCGAGTTCTGGTTCTCGCTGGTGAAAGTGATCACCATCATCGCGTTTATTATTCTCGGCGGCGCGGCCATTTTCGGCATCATTCCGATGCAGGATGGCTCGCCGGCGCCGGGCCTGCACAATATCACCGCCGAAGGCTGGTTCCCGCACGGCGGCCTGCCGATCCTGATGACCATGGTGGCGGTGAACTTCGCCTTCTCCGGGACGGAGCTTATCGGCATTGCCGCCGGAGAGACGGAAAACCCGCATAAGGTTATTCCGGTCGCCATCCGCACCACCATTGCCCGGCTGATTATTTTCTTTATCGGCACCGTGTTTGTGCTGGCGGCGCTGATCCCAATGCAGCAGGCGGGGGTGGAGAAAAGCCCCTTCGTGCTGGTGTTTGAAAAGGTGGGCATCCCTTACGCGGCGGATATTTTCAACTTTGTGATCCTGACGGCGATCCTCTCGGCGGCTAACTCCGGCCTGTACGCTTCCGGGCGGATGCTGTGGTCGCTGTCGAACGAAAAGACGCTGCCGGCCTGCTTTGCCAAAGTCAATAAACGGGGCGTGCCGGTGACCGCGCTGTCGGTGAGTATGCTGGGCGGCGTGCTGGCGCTGTTCTCCAGCGTGGTGGCGCCCGATACGGTGTTTGTGGCGCTGTCGGCGATCTCCGGTTTTGCGGTAGTGGCGGTGTGGTTGAGCATCTGCGCCTCGCACTTTATGTTCCGCCGCCGCCATCTGCAGCAGGGTAAGGCGCTGAGCGATCTGCAGTATCGCGCTCCCTGGTATCCGGTGGTGCCCGTTCTGGGGTTTGTGCTGTGCCTGGTGGCCTGCGTGGGCCTCGCCTTTGACCCGAGCCAGAGAATTGCGCTGTGGTGCGGGATCCCCTTTGTGGCCCTGTGCTATGGTGCCTGGTATCTCACTCGTTCACGGAATATGACTCAGGAGTCCCAACATGTCGCAGACTAACCCGTTCACTGCTCTGCTTGCCGCCCAGCCTTATGTCCTGCTGGACGGCGCCATGGCCACCGAGCTGGAGGCGCGCGGCTGCGATCTGGCCGACAGCCTGTGGTCGGCGAAAGTGCTGCTGGAGAACCCGCAGCTGATCCGCGATGTGCATCTCGACTACTTTCGCGCCGGGGCGCAGGTGGCGATCACCGCCAGCTATCAGGCCACCCCGGCGGGCTTTGCCGCGCGCGGGCTGGATGATGCGCAGTCCCGGGCGCTGATCGGCAAAAGCGTCGAACTGGCGCGCAAAGCGCGCGAGGCGTACCTCGCCGAGAACCCGCAGGCCGGCACGCTGCTGGTGGCCGGTTCGGTAGGGCCGTATGGCGCGTTTCTCGCCGACGGCTCGGAGTATCGCGGCGATTATCAGCGCAGCGCGGCAGAGTTCCAGGATTTCCACCGCCCGCGCGTCGAAGCCCTTCTGGATGCGGGCGCCGACCTGCTGGCCTGTGAAACCCTGCCGTCATTTGCTGAGATCCAGGCGCTGACGGCCCTGCTGCAGGACTATCCCCGTGCCCGCGCCTGGTACTCTTTCACGCTGCGCGACGCCGAACATCTCAGCGATGGGACGCCGCTACGCGAGGTGATGGCTGCCCTGGCGGATAACCCGCAGGTGGTGGCGGTGGGCATCAACTGTATCGCCCTGGAAAATACGCCCGCGGCGCTGGCGCATCTGCACAGCCTGACGGCCCTGCCGCTGGTGGTCTATCCTAACTCCGGCGAACATTATGATGCGGTGAGCAAGACCTGGCACCATCATGGCGAAGCCTGCGCCACCCTGGCGGATTATCTGCCGCAGTGGCTGGCGGCCGGGGCGAAGCTGATTGGCGGCTGCTGCCGCACCACGCCGAAGGACATCGCCGCGCTTAACGCGAAGCGCTGAGTTTTTTGCCGGGTGGCGCTGCGCTTACCCGGCCTACACTTTGCGCGATCCGTCGCCGCCACCCGGCGCCAACCATCTGCCACTCACCAACCGCTCAAAACCAACTATCCTTTCCCGCTTTTGTTCTAAAAACGATTCGCTATTAGCCAGAATTTTTAATTACTTCATCTCCCTCCTGATGCCGGAAATACTGCACCTATAACAACTCAGGGGAAGCAGACATTATGGCATTCACATCGCGAATTACTCTTCTGGCGGCGCTGGCTGTCGCCGCCTTCCAGGCGCAGGCGGTCAACGTGACCGTGGCGTATCAAACCTCCGCTGAGCCGGCGAAAGTCGCCCAGGCGGACAACACCTTCGCCAAAACCAGCGGCGCGACCGTCGACTGGCGGAAATTCGACAGCGGCGCCAGCGTGGTGCGCGCCCTGGCCTCCGGCGATGTGCAGATCGGTAATATCGGCTCCAGCCCGCTGGCGGTGGCCGCCAGTCAGCAGGTGCCGATTGAAGTGTTCCTGCTCGCTTCAAAGCTCGGCAACTCCGAAGCGCTGGTGGTGAAAAAAAGCATTACCAAACCGGAAGATCTGATCGGCAAGCGCATCGCCGTGCCGTTTATCTCCACCACCCACTACAGCCTGTTGTCGGCGCTCAAACACTGGGGCATCAAGCCGGGCCAGGTGCAGATTATTAACCTGCAGCCGCCGGCGATCATCGCCGCCTGGCAGCGCGGGGATATCGATGGCGCTTACGTCTGGGCGCCAGCGGTTAACGAACTGGAAAAAGAGGGCAAGGTGTTGACCGATTCCGCGGAGGTTGGGGAGTGGGGCGCGCCGACCCTCGACGTTTGGGTGGTCCGTAAGGACTTCGCCGAGCAGCATCCGGAGATCGTCAAAGCCTTTGCTAAAAGCGCCATCGACGCCCAGCAGCCCTACATCGCCAACCCGGAAACATGGCTGAAACAGCCGGACAACATCAGCAAGCTGGCGCGCCTGAGCGGCGTGCCGGAAGCCGATGTCCCCGGGCTGGTGAAGGGGAACACCTACCTGACCGCCGCTGAGCAGGCGCAGGCGCTGAATGGTCCGGTCAATCAGGCCATCGTCGATACCGCGCGCTTCCTGAAAGAGCAGGGCAAAGTGCCCGCGGCGGGAACCGATTATCGTCAGTACGTCACTGACCGTTTCGTGAAGTAAAGGAGGCGGCGATGCTGCAAATCTCGCATCTTTCCGCCGACTACGGCGGTAAACCGGCGCTGGCGGATATCAACCTGACGCTGGAGAGTGGGGAGCTGTTGGTGGTGCTGGGGCCTTCGGGCTGCGGTAAAACTACCCTGCTGAACCTGATTGCCGGATTCGTGCCCTATCAGCACGGCAGCATCACCCTCGAAGGTCAGCGGGTGACCGGGCCGGGCGCAGAGCGCGGCGTGGTCTTCCAGAACGAAGGCCTGCTGCCGTGGCGCAATGTGCAGGATAACGTGGCGCTGGGCCTCCAGCTGGCGGGCGTGGATAAAGCGCAGCGCCGGCAAGCGGCGGCGCAGATGCTGAAGAAGGTGGGTCTCGAAGGGGCGGAAAAACGCTTTATCTGGCAGCTGTCCGGCGGTCAACGCCAGCGGGTGGGCATCGCCCGGGCGCTGGCGGCGAATCCGCAGCTGTTGCTGCTGGATGAGCCCTTCGGCGCGCTTGACGCCTTTACCCGCGAGCAGATGCAGACATTGCTGCTGAAACTGTGGCATGAGACCGGCAAACAGGTGCTGCTGATCACTCATGACATTGAAGAGGCCATCTTTATGGCCACCGAGCTGGTACTGCTGTCGCCGGGGCCGGGACGGGTGGTGGAGCGGCTGCGGCTTGATTTCAGCCGTCGCTTTGTCGCGGGCGAATCCTGCCGCAGCATCAAATCTGACCCGCGGTTTATTGAACAGCGGGAATACATTCTGAGCCGGGTGTTTGACCAACGGGAGGCTTTCTCATGAGCGTGGTACTGAACGACAAACCGCGTCAGACGACGCTGAAGTGGCGCTGGCCGCTCTCCCGTCAGCTCACCCTCAGCGTGGCGACTCTGGCGGTATTGCTGGCCGTCTGGTGGGCGGTCGCAGCGCTGCAGCTGATTAGTCCGCTGTTTCTGCCGCCGCCGGGCCAGGTACTGCAAAAGCTTATCACCATCGCCGGGCCGCAGGGCTTTATGGATGCGACGCTCTGGCAGCATCTGGCGGCGAGCCTGACGCGGATCGTCATCGCCCTGCTGGCGGCAGTGCTTATTGGCGTACCGGTGGGGATCGCCATGGGGCTCAACTCGACGGTGCGCGGGATCCTCGACCCGCTGATCGAACTCTATCGTCCGGTGCCGCCGCTGGCCTACCTACCGCTGATGGTGATCTGGTTTGGCATCGGTGAAACCTCGAAGATCCTGCTGATCTACCTGGCGATTTTCGCGCCGGTAGCCATGTCGGCGCTGGCAGGGGTAAAAAGCGCGCAGCAGGTGCGCATTCGCGCCGCCCGTTCGCTGGGCGCCAGCCGGGCGCAGGTGCTGTGGCTGGTGATCCTCCCCGGCGCGCTGCCGGAGATCCTCACCGGGCTGCGCATTGGTCTCGGGGTGGGCTGGTCAACGCTGGTGGCCGCTGAGCTGATCGCTGCCACCCGCGGATTAGGATTTATGGTGCAGTCTGCCGGCGAGTTTCTCGCCACCGATGTGGTGCTGGCGGGGATCGCGGTGATTGCCATTATCGCCTTTTTACTGGAACTGGGTCTGCGCGCGCTGCAGCGTCGCCTGACGCCCTGGCATGGAGAAGTACAATGAGTGAACGTCTGAGCATTACCCCGCTGGGGCCCTATATTGGCGCGCAGGTGACCGGGGCGGATTTAACCCGTCCGCTGAGCGACAACCAGTTTGAACAGCTGTATCACGCGGTGCTGCGTCATCAGGTAGTATTCCTGCGCGAGCAAAATATCACCCCGGCGCAACAGCGCGACCTGGCTCTGCGGTTTGGCGACCTGCATATCCATCCGGTCTACCCTCACGCCCCTGGCGTGGAAGAGATTATCGTCCTCGATACCCACAACGATAATCCGCCGGATAATGACAACTGGCATACCGATGTCACCTTTATCGACACGCCGCCCGCCGGCGCCATTCTGGCGGCGAAAGAGCTGCCGACGACCGGCGGTGACACCCTGTGGACCAGCGGCATTGCCGCCTGGGAAGCGCTGTCAGAACCTTTCCGGCAGCTGCTGAGCGGCCTGCATGCCGAACACGATTTCCGCAAATCGTTCCAGGAGTATAAGTACAACAAGACCGAAGCCGAGCATCGGCGCTGGCAGGAAGCGGTGGCGAAGCATCCGCCGCTGCTGCATCCGGTAGTGCGTACCCACCCGGTGACCGGCAAGCAGGCGCTGTTCGTTAATGAAGGGTTTACCACGCGAATTGTCGAGGTGAGTGAGAAAGAGAGCGCAGCGCTGCTGAACTTCCTGTTTGCTCATGTCACTAAACCGGAGTTTCAGGTGCGCTGGCGCTGGCAGCCGAACGATGTCGCTATCTGGGATAACCGGGTGACCCAGCATTACGCCAATGCCGACTATCTGCCGCAGCGGCGGATCATGCACCGGGCGACGATCCTCGGCGATAAGCCGTATTACCGGGCGGGGTAATGCTTGTAGCCGGTTAAGGCATCAGCCGCGAGCCGCGGAGAAAAGCGGATGCTGCATTGCCCGTTGCTTCCCGGAGGCGGCGCCTGACGCGGCTTTTCCGGGCGACCGATCCGTCGGAAACGGTGAACCGTAGCCCGGCTAAGGCGCAACGCGCCGCAAGCCGGGAAAAAGCGTTTATGCCGATTTTTGCGCACCCAGATGCGCGCCAATATAGCGCTGATAGCGATTGGCCTTCAGGTAGGTGAGATCCACCAGCACCAGACCATCCACGCAGTTATTGAAATCCGGATCGCTGCCGAAATCGATAAACTGTACGCCGCCCGGCTCGCACACTTCCGAGTACTGCTTATACAGCGGCGGGATCGCGCAGCCGAGATTGCCGAGCAGGGACTTCAGCCGGGCCAGGTCGTCGTTGTAATCCTCCCCGCCAAACTGCGCCAGCACGTCGGGCAGCGACGCCGGATAAGGTCGACGCGACTCCGCAAGCGGATGCGTTGCCGGGAACCACAGCCGGTAGAACGCCACCAGCAGATCGCGGGCGGCGGGCGGCAACCCGCCAGAAATCGACACCGGACCAAACAGATAGCGATAGTGCGGATAGCGCGCCAGATAAGCGCCGATGCCTGACCACAGGTAGTCCAGCCCGCGACGCCCCCAGTAGCGCGGCTGGATAAAGCTGCGCCCCAGCTCAATGCCGTGCTGCAGGACATCGTCCATCCGCCCGTCGTAATGGAACAGGCTGTAACTGTAGATCCCTTCCAGGCCGCGCTTTGCCAGCTGGATGGCCGTCGGCATAAAGCGGTAAGCGCCGACGATTTCCAGATCGTCTTCATCCCACAGGATCAGATGCAGATAGTCGTCGTCATACCCGTCGATATCCCGCCGTTTGCCGCTGCCTTCCCCGACCGCGCGGAAGGCGATTTCCCGCAGACGTCCCAGCTCGCGCAGCAGCGGCGCGTCCTCCTGGCCGTTGCGCTGCCAGAGGTAAATCACTTTGCCGTCGGTGGTGCGGCCCAGACACTCGGCCTTATGCAGTTCGCGTTTGAGCAATGCCCGGTCTTCCGGACGGGCGATGGCGCTTTCGGTTTTGAACTGCCCCGGCAGCCCTTTGCGCAGTTGTTCCAGGTGCTGATAGCAGCGGCCGGTAAGCTCGCGAGCGCTGGACTTGGCATCGAACCAGCTCGACCAGGGGATCTGCTGGCCGATGCGCACCGGCAGGCTGCTGTTGCGCCGGCGAAACATCTGCTGCATCAGCAGGAGCAGCGGCAGGTTGTCGGAGACCAGCGTGCTGGCGTAAAACAGGGCGCTGTTGTGGGCGTTAATCCACGCCGGCAGCAGCGGGGCGCGATATTTTGCCGCCAGCTTAATAAAGCCGGAGTGCCATTTTTTATCGCGGATACCGCGACGGGTGAGGCGGGAGACTTCCCCCGCCGGGAAGAAGATCAGCACCCCGCCGGCCTGCAGCTGGTGATCCATCTGCTGCAGCGCCGCTTTAGCGGTGCGGCCATGAATATTATCTACCGGGATAAACAGCGAGCTCAGGGGCTCAAGGTGGGTGAGCATGCGGTTGGTGACCACTTTGACATCGCGGCGCACGCGGGATACCGCATACAGGAGCGCCAGGCCGTCGAGGGTGCCGGTGGGGTGGTTGGCGATAATGACCAGCGGGCCATATTCGGGGATTTGTTCGAGATCGTGCGCCGGGATGGCGCAGCGGATATTGAGGTATTCCAGTACCTGTTCGACCGTATCAAGCCCCTTCAGGTGGCGATGACGATCGGCAAATTGTTGAAACTCTTCCTCATAAAACAGCTTTTTTAACAGTTTCTTTTGCCAGGGGGCGGGCCTCGCCTGAGGCCACAGGTCATCGAGTACGTTGTCGAGACTAAACATAGTGGCTCCTCCTCCGTCCTGCCCAGACAGTAGAAGGTGGAGATGTCGTTCAGATTACAGTTGGGTGAAGTTTCGGTCGCAGCAAGCGAGGTTCCCCGGATAGCGGCGTAAGCGCCTTATCCGGGCTACGGTTGGCGCCGATTTGTAGCCCCGGTAAGCGAAGCGCCACCGGGGAGGGGCGGGTTTAACGGAGGATTTTTTTCTCGGCCAGATCGAGGGCGAAATAGCTGAAGATCAGGTCGGCGCCTGCGCGTTTGATAGCGCCGAGGCTTTCCAGAACCACTTTCTCTTCATCGATAGCGCCCGCCTGGGCAGCGAATTTGATCATCGCGTACTCCCCGCTGACCTGATAGGCGCCGAGCGGCAGATCGCTGCGTTCGCGGATATCGCGCAGAATATCCAAGTAGGCGCCAGCCGGTTTCACCATCAGGCAGTCGGCGCCCTGGGCTTCATCGAGCAGCGACTCGCGAATGGCCTCCCGGCGGTTCATCGGGCTCATCTGATAGGTTTTCCGATCGCCCTTCAGCGCGGTACCGGCCGCTTCGCGGAACGGGCCGTAGAAGGAGGAAGCGAACTTGGTGGAGTAGGACATAATCGCCGTATTAGTGAAACCGGCGGCATCCAGCGAGCGGCGAATCGCCTGTACCTGTCCGTCCATCGCGGCGGAAGGAGCGATGAAATCCGCCCCCGCGGCGGCAGCGACAACGGCCTGTTTGCCGAGGTTTTCCAGGGTCGCGTCGTTATCCACCCCGTGGTCGCACAGCACGCCACAGTGACCGTGGGAAGTGTATTCGCAGAAGCAGGTATCGGACATGACGATCATCTCCGGCACCGTGGACTTGCAGATCCGCGACATACGCGCCACCAGGCCATTTTCATTCCAGGTATCGCTGCCGGTGGCATCGGTGTGATGAGAAATGCCAAAAGTCATCACCGAGCGAATGCCGGCGTTAGCGATGCGTTCGATTTCACGTGCCAGATATTTTTCCGGAATGCGCATCACGCCGGGCATGGCCTCGATCGCTTTGTAATCATCAATTTCTTCTTCAACAAAGATCGGCAACACCAGGTCGTTCAAACTCAGTGTTGTCTCTTCAAACAGGGCGCGCAGCGCAGCGGATTGACGCAGGCGGCGGGGGCGAGTGATTAAATCTGTCATGGTTTGCCTGATTTTGTGAAATGAAAGACGTTAGTGTAACTGAAATGGCATGGGGATGTTTCGCCAAAACGATCGTTATGTCGTGTCGGCGAAACCCCCGCGAGCTTACTGGCTGGCCGTCTGCATGTTGGGCTGCGCGCCGCTCAGCTCGCTGACCAGGTCGTTGATGCCATCGCTCATATTGTTGAAGCGGGTTAACGGCGAGCGGGTTACCACCACAAAGGCGCCGACGTTAGCCTGCGGATTCATCGCCATATAGGTGATAAACCCGCCGCCGCCGCCGGTTTTCTGAATAATCCCCGGATGGCCATTCTTCGGCTTCATATACACCCAGCCAAGTCCCAGCGCGTCGGCGCGGCCCGGCACGTCCATACCAATCACCCGGGTCAGTTGGTTACGCTGATAAATCAGCGTCTGCATCCGATCGGCCTGCTGGCTGCGGGTATAGAAATCGGATGACAGGAACTGCTGCATCCAGCGCATCATATCCCCCGGCGTCGAGTAGACTCCGCCGCTGCCGATCGCCGCCAGGGTGTTGTTGCATGGGCTGGCGCCTTTTTCCGGGATCATCAGCCGCTGGCACTGATCCGGTGACGGGGTAAAGGTGGTGTCCTTCATCCCCAGCGGCCGGGTGATCTGTTCTTCAAACAGCTGCGGATAAGGTTTGCCGGCAGCGGTGGAGAGCGCGTCCGCCAGTAAATCAAAGGCCAGGTTGGAGTAGGCCGCCTGTGAGCCCGGCGCGGTCTTCAGGGTCGCGGTAGAGAGCCAGTTCCAGCGCTGCTGGCGGGTCGGCCAGACAAACACCGGACGATGAGCGGCGCCGCCAGGCTGCTCGCGCGGCAGGGCGCTGGTATGGGTTGCGAGGTTAACCAGGGTGATTGGTTTTCCCTGCCAGTCAGGCACCCGGGTACCCGGCGGGGCGTATTTGCTCAGCGGATCGTTGAGTTTCACCACTCCCTGGTCGAGCAGCTTCACCAGCATCTCGCTGGTCATCAGTTTGCTGAGGGAGGCGATACGGATCACCGAGTCGAGCTGCGGGTGCTGATTATTCCCCGGGCGGGTTTCGCCAAAGCTGCGAAAAACACGCTGATTGCCATCGATAACCACCAGCGCCATGCCGGTGGCGCCGCTGCCGTAGTAGATATGATTGGCGTAACGATCGACCACATCCGAGGCGAAAACCGGGTCAACGGTAGGCTGTGCGGCCTGCACCGAGGTCCACGACGCCGCGCACAGCGCAGCAAAAATGAGCAAACTACGTTTCAACGGAGATCATCCATTAAATAAATAAAAAAGAAGAGGGTATTTATACTACGAAGTGGCGCAGAACAAAGTGGGATTCACGACATTCCTGCAGGAAAAAGGTAACGGTGCGTAAAAAAGACTTTTTTACGCTTTCAGATATCGGCTTTTTCCGCTGCCGCGTATGATGACCGTTTGGCTGAAAGTTCGTGGGAGAGAACAATGACGGCTCAACGGGTAGTAATGGTCGTGGATATGCAAAACGGCGTGTTCGCCACGCCGCGTCTGGCGCGCGAGCGCTGCGTCGCGCAAATTAATCGTCTGGTGCGCGCGGCGGACAAGGTTATTTTCATTCAGCATGATGAGGCCGGCGGCCTCGAAGCCGGCAGCGAAGGCTTCGCCCTGCTTCCCGAGCTGGAACAGCCAGCTGGCGCGCTGTATGTCACCAAAACCGCCTGCGACGCCTTCTACCACACCTCGCTGGCGCAGGTGCTGGACGAACACGATATTCAGCAGTTCGTCATCTGCGGCTGCGCCACCGACTACTGCCTCGACACCACCATTAAAAACGGCGCCAGCCGCGGGTACGGTATTGTGATCGCGGAAGATGCCCATACCACCGCCGACCGCCCCGCCGCGCAGGCCGCGACGCTTATCGCCCACTACAATGAGGTGTGGCGTACGCTGACCGTTCCTGGCAATCCTTTACAGGTGAAACCCACAGAAACAATTCTGCACGCCTGGCAGCAGAACTAAGCTGTTGATATCCGGTCTTATCATTCGTCTGCCCCGCGAGAGCGCATCCACGCGGCGGCCGACGTATGCGTCGTACACAGCAATAGCAGAACGATAAGAAGTTAGCAGGAGACAATGATGTTTAAATCTTTTTTCCCCAAACCGGGGCCGTTTTTTATTTCTGCCTTTATCTGGTCGCTGCTGGCCGTGATCTTTTGGCAGGCGGGCGGCGGCGACTGGCTGCTGCGGGTCACCGGAGCATCGCAAAATGTGGCGATCAGCGCGGCGCGCTTCTGGTCGCTCAACTATCTGGTGTTCTACGCTTACTATCTGTTTTGCGTCGGCGTGTTTGCACTCTTCTGGTTTGTCTACTGCCCGCATCGCTGGCAGTACTGGTCGATTCTCGGCACGTCGCTCATCATCTTCGTCACCTGGTTTCTGGTGGAAGTCGGGGTGGCGATCAACGCCTGGTATGCGCCGTTCTACGACCTGATCCAGAGCGCGCTGGCCACCCCGCATAAGGTCAGCATCAACCAGTTTTATCATGAGATCGGCATCTTTCTCGGCATCGCGCTCATCGCGGTGATCATTGGCGTGATGAACAACTTCTTCGTCAGCCACTACGTCTTCCGCTGGCGCACGGCGATGAACGAACACTATATGGCCCACTGGCAGCATCTGCGCCATATCGAAGGCGCCGCGCAGCGTGTGCAGGAAGATACCATGCGCTTTGCCTCCACCCTGGAAGATATGGGGGTAAGCTTTATCAACGCGGTGATGACCTTGATCGCCTTCCTGCCGGTGCTGGTGACGCTCTCCGAACACGTTCCCGACCTGCCTATCGTCGGCCATTTGCCGTATGGTCTGGTGATTGCCGCTATCGTCTGGTCGCTGATGGGGACCGGCCTGCTGGCGGTGGTGGGGATTAAGCTGCCGGGCCTGGAGTTTAAAAACCAGCGCGTGGAAGCCGCCTATCGTAAAGAGCTGGTCTACGGTGAGGACGATGAAACCCGCGCCACGCCGCCGACGGTGCGCGAGCTGTTCAGCGCGGTGCGTCGCAACTATTTCCGTCTCTATTTCCACTATATGTATTTCAATATCGCCCGCATTCTCTACCTGCAGGTGGATAACGTTTTCGGCCTTTTCCTGCTGTTTCCGTCGATCGTTGCCGGTACGATTACCCTCGGGCTGATGACGCAAATTACCAACGTCTTCGGCCAGGTGCGCGGCTCGTTCCAGTACCTGATTAGCTCGTGGACGACGCTGGTGGAACTGATGTCCATCTACAAACGTCTGCGCAGTTTTGAACGCGAGCTGGACGGCAAGCCGCTGCAGGAAGCGATCCCGACATTACGTTAATTAAGACAAGGAAGCATGATGGCCGCACGTTTATCGCGCATTATTCCCGGTTCATTGACGCTGTTGGCGGCCATGGTGCTGAGCGCCTGTACCAGCCAGCAGGCCCCGACGCTGAAAAAGGGCGAGAAGCCCGTTGACGTGGCGTCGGTGGTGCGGCAGAAAATGCCGGCCAGCGTCAAGGATCGGGAGGCCTGGGCGCAAGCCATCGCCACCGCGTTTGACAGCCAGAAGCTGGCGCCGACGGAAGAGAATGTCTGCTCGGTGCTGGCGGTCGCGCAGCAGGAGTCTAACTATCAGTCCGATCCGGTGGTGCCGGGGTTGAATAAAATCGCCTGGCAGGAAATTGACCGCCGGGCGGAAAAAATGCACATTCCGCCGTTTCTGGTCCATACCGCGCTGAAGATCACCTCGCCAAACGGTAAAAGCTATAGCGACCGTCTGGACAATGTGAAGACGGAAAAGCAGCTGAGCGCCATTTTTGATGACTTTATCGGGATGGTGCCTATGGGGCAGAAGCTGTTCGGTTCACTTAACCCGGTGCACACCGGGGGGCCGATGCAGGTCAGCATTGCCTTTGCCGAGCAGCACACCTCCGGCTACCCGTGGAAAATGAACGGGACGGTGCGCCAGGAGGTCTTCAGCCTGCGCGGTGGCCTGTGGTTTGGCACCTATCATCTGTTGAATTACCCGGCCAGCTACAGCGTGCCGCTGTACCGCTTTGCCGACTTCAACGCCGGCTGGTATGCCAGCCGTAACGCCGCCTTCCAGAACGCGGTGGTGAAAGCCAGCGGGGTGAAACTGGCGCTCGACGGCGACCTTATCCGCTACGACAGCGAGGAACCGGGCAGCACCGAGCTGGCGGTGCGTCGTCTGGCGGGCCAGTTGGGAATGAGCGACAGCGAGATCCACAGCCAGTTGAAAAAGGGCGACAGCCTGGCGTTTGAGAAGACCGACCTTTATCAGCAGGTTTTCCGCCTCGCCGAGAAAAGGGCGGGCAAGACTCTGCCGCGGGAGATGTTGCCAGGGATCCAGCTTGAGAGTCCGAAAATTACCCGTAATCTGACGACGGCGTGGTTTGCAAAACGGGTTGATGAGCGGCGGGCAAATTGTATGGCGCGGCGTTAACGGCGCTGACGCCAGCGCACAATGAGCGCCAGCAGCCCGATGAACGAGCAGCCGATCAGGAAAGGGATCAGGCCAAAGAGGGTGCCAACGGCGAGACTGATGTCGACTTGCGGACGGCTGGCGTCCTGCGTTTGCATCAAGCGTTCAAATACCCCCGGAGCGTGGATCAGCATGCTGAGCATCTGCGCGCCGGCCCAGCAGCAGACTAGCACGAACAGGCCGTAGGCGACATGGCTGCCGGTCAACGCCCCTCTTTTTTTATTTCCCAAAAGCGATTTTGAAAAACTGAATTCAGCCATAGGCCCTCCCACCTCTGTACTGCTGGTTTTTTCTCCAGCTCTATGGCAGGTATTCTGGCAGTGAGGGGCCATTGTCAGTATCAGATTGCTGGTAATTGCCGTCCAGGAATAATCCTGTTTTCGCCGGTGTGTTAACCGCGCCACAGGAATGGAAAAGGGAGAGCGGCGTCGCAATCCAGCAACATTCTCTCCCGCGCTACAGACCGCCGCGGGCGGCTATGCGAAGATGCGTTTTTTTGCTGTTGGAGGTCGCATGAAGCTCACAGATAAAATTCGCCGCGACTGGCACTACTACGCGGTGGCGCTGGGGCTAATTTTTATTCTCAATGGGGTGGTGGGGCTGCTGGGGTTTGAAACACAGGGCTGGCAATCCTACGCCGTCGGTCTGGTCACCTGGGTCATTAGCTTCTGGGCCGCGGGCCTGGTGATCCGCCGCCGCCCGGCAGAAGAGGCCTGAGACCCCTGCTGCCAGGCGCGATAAACGCGTTTTAGTTCATGGAGGTTTTCAGCGCCCGGTCCGCGGCATGGCGCTCCAGCGCCAGCTCAATCAGCCGGGTGATCAGGCTGGTGTAGTCGAGGCCGCTGGCCTGCCACAGCTTCGGATACATGCTGATGTTGGTAAAGCCCGGCAGGGTGTTGATCTCGTTGATCACCACCTCGTTGTCGGCGGTGAGGAACACGTCGACGCGGGCCATGCCGCTGCAGCCCAGGGTCTGGTAGGCCTGCACTGCAATCGCGCGGATCTTGTCGTTGATCTCAGGGGCGATGGCGGCCGGGACCACCACCTGCGCGCCCTGGTCATCGATATATTTGGTGTCGTAGGCGTAAAACTCGCTGTTGAGGACAATCTCACCGCAGGTGCTGGCCTGCGGGTGGTCGTTACCCAGCACCGCACACTCAATTTCCCGCCCTTTAATGCCTTGTTCCACCACGACTTTATGATCAAATTCAAAGGCCAGGGCCACCGCCTGATGGTACTGCTCTTCGTTTTTAACTTTGCTGACGCCAACCGATGATCCCTGGTTGGCCGGCTTCACGAACAGCGGCAGCCCCAGCTTCGCTTCGACATCGGCAAAGCTGAACTGCGCGCGGTTGGCGCGGGTCAGGGTGATAAACGGGGCGACGGCGAGCCCGGCATCGCGCAGCAGACGTTTGGTCACGTCTTTGTCCATACAGGCCGCGGAGCCCAGCACATCGGAACCAACGAAAGGCAGATTCGCCATGCGCAGCATCCCCTGCAGGGAGCCATCCTCGCCCAGCGTGCCGTGGACGATGGGGAAAATCACATCGATAGCCGCCAGCGGCTGGCCGCTGTCGGCGTTAATCAGCTGCTGTGCTTCGCGGCCCGGGATCTGCGCCAGGGTCACCGTGGAAGGACGCAGGGCAATGCGGGCAGGATCCTGAGCATTGAGCAGGTAGTTGCCGGCGTCGTTGATGTGCCATAGCCCCTGTTTATCAATACCCAACAGAACCACATCGAAGCGCGATTTATCAATCGCTTCCACGATATTCTTCGCTGACTGCAGCGACACTTCATGCTCCGCCGACTTGCCGCCAAAAACGATCCCAACCCTCATCTTTGCCATTTCAACTTCCATCCAGATAACATCAAAGGGCATAACATACCATGTGAAACCGCTGCCTGCCTGCCATAATATTTACCTGATCAATTGACGGGAGTGGGCGTGAGAGGAAAGACGCTGCTGGTGCTGGCCGGGCTGCTCGGCGCGGGCCTGTTAGGATACCGCTATCTGCCGCCGCACCTGAATCCGCTGGCGCCGCTGGCGCTTGACGATCCCCCGGGCTGGTTGACGTCATTCAAGCTGCGCAGGCTGACGGCAGACCAGTGCGCCTCCCTGCTGGCGGAAGCCAATCGCCGCCGGCTTATCGCCAGCCAGCCGGTGGCGGACAGCGAGGGAAGCTGCCCGCTGCATAACGTGGTGCGGGTAGCGAATTTTGGCAGCGTGACGCTGAGCAGCAGTTTCCTCGCCAGCTGCCCGCTGGCGCTGAGCAGTGCGCTGTATGTCGAGCAGCAGGCGAAACCGCTGACCCGTCAACTGATGGCGAGCGATCTGCGCCAGATCGATCATCTCGGCAGCTTCGCCTGCCGCAATATCTACCATCGGCAACAGGCGCGGCGCAGTGAACACGCCACGGCGGACGCGCTGGACGTCAGCGGTTTCCGCCTGGCGGACGGCCGACGCGTCAGCGTCCTGCAGGGCTGGCGGAGCGAGACCTCGCATCCCTGGCTGGCGGCGCTGTTGAACAACAGCTGCCACTACTTCGGCAACGCGCTGGGGCCAGAGTACAATGCGGCTCACACCAATCATTTTCATCTGGGGATGCGCGGACAGGGCTTCTGCTTTTGAGCATAAAGCGCTGTGAGTAGCCTAAATGACCAGAAAATGCTTCGTCAGGTTCTCATCCACACTCATAAAACACCAAACTCACCGCCAGCGCATCTATGGTAGTACACCAGTGGAATGAAATTGCTAAGCTAGGTAATAATTGGCAAATCATTAATGAATACGCGTAGTTATGGAATCCTGGAAGGTTAATCTCATCTCCGTCTGGTTTGGTTGCTTTTTTACCGGCCTGGCGATCAGTCAAATTCTCCCTTTTTTGCCCCTCTACGTCTCCCAGCTGGGCGTTACCTCGCATGAAGCGCTGTCGATGTGGTCGGGGCTGACCTTCAGCGTGACTTTTCTTGTCTCGGCGATCGTCTCGCCGATGTGGGGGAGCCTGGCAGACCGCAAAGGCCGCAAGCTGATGCTGCTGCGTGCCTCGCTGGGGATGGCGATTGCTATTTTACTGCAGGCCTTCGCCACTAACGTCTGGCAGCTGTTTATCCTGCGGGCGATCATGGGCTTAACCTCCGGTTATATCCCCAACGCCATGGCGCTGGTGGCCTCCCAGGTGCCGCGCGAGCGCAGCGGCTGGGCGCTGAGCACGCTATCAACCGCGCAAATCAGCGGCGTGATCGGCGGCCCGCTGCTGGGCGGCTTCCTGGCGGACCACGTCGGACTGCGGATGGTCTTTTTTATTACGGCGATCCTGCTGACCATCAGTTTTCTGGTGACCCTGTTTCTGATCAAAGAGGGAGGGCGCCCTCAGGTCAGTAAAAGCGAGCGCCTCACCGGAAAACAAGTCCTTGCCTCTTTACCCTATCCGGGGCTGGTGATCAGCCTGTTCTTCACCACCCTGGTGATCCAGTTGTGCAACGGCTCAATTGGCCCGATCCTGGCGCTGTTTATCAAGTCGATGGCGCCGGACAGCAACAATATCGCCTTTCTGGCCGGGATGATCGCCGCGGTGCCTGGCGTGTCGGCGCTGATTTCTGCGCCACGGCTGGGTAAGTTAGGCGATCGCATCGGTACCTCGCGGATCCTGCTCGCGACGCTCTGCTGCGCAGTGGTGATGTTTTTCGCCATGTCTTTTGTCACCACCCCGCTGCAATTGGGTACGCTGCGTTTCCTGCTCGGCTTTGCTGATGGCGCGATGCTCCCGGCGGTGCAGACCTTATTGCTGAAATACAGTAGCGACAGCGTCACCGGACGCATCTTTGGCTATAACCAGTCGTTTATGTATCTGGGCAACGTCGCCGGGCCGCTGATTGGCGCCTCTGTATCGGCGATGGCCGGCTTCCGCTGGGTGTTTATTGCTACCGCCATTATCGTTTTCATTAACCTCTGGCAGCTGGCATGGATGCTGCGCCGCACCCGCCGGGCTAACGCCTGAACCTCTGCTGACGGTATTTATCGCGATACCGTCAGCGTTATTCACCGTCGGTACATTTACCATTACTTTTTGTTATCGCCATGCCGTGAGCGCTATTCCATTTTATTATTTCCTGCGCCATCTGGTTATAACCATCCCCGGCCATGATTAAACAATACTATTTATAGTGGTATTTTGTTGTGGTAAAACGTTTCGCTGTATATTGGGTGTTGCGATGATTCTTATTTTAAGTAATTCTGAGGTCCGTCATCGGGTATGACATCCCAATCAAAAACAGGCCTCGCATAAGGAACTGGTGCTATGAAGAATCTCATTGCTGAGTTACTGGTTAAACTGGCGCAAAAGGAAGAAGAAGCAAAGGAACTGACGGTGCAGGTTGAAGCGCTGGAGATCGTGGTCACCGCATTATTGCGCCATATGGAGCATGATGCCCAGCAGGCATTGATTCAGGATATAGAACAGGCGATTGACCAGGTGACGCCCTGTCCGCCGGTCAACGACCAGGATGCGATGCTGCTGCAGCAATATCTAAAGAAGCTGTTGCGGCATCCTCGTAGCTAGTCTTTGTGACACGACAAGGATGCCGTCATTTTTCTGTCATCTCCCTTTTATAAAGTCTCCCTCGTTTTGTTTTTTTTAAGTATTTTTTACATGGAGATGACAAAAGTGAAATTAAGCGCCCTGTTTATTGCCCTGGTTCCTCTGCTGGGCTCGCCGGTTATTCATGCAGAAACCACTGCTGCGCCGGTTCTGGAAAATCGCGCTGCGCAGGGAGATATCACCACTCCCGGCGGCGCGCGTCGTTTAACCGGCGATCAAACCGAAGCGCTGCGCGCCTCGTTAATCAATAAGCCGGCTAAAAACGTTATTTTGCTGATTGGCGATGGCATGGGTGATTCGGAAATTACCGCTGCGCGAAATTATGCGCAAGGGGCAGGCGGTTTCTTTAAAGGGATTGACGCCTTGCCGTTAACCGGGCAGTACACGCACTATTCGCTGGATAAAAAAACCGGGAAACCGGACTACGTGACCGACTCGGCGGCGTCCGCCACCGCCTGGACCACCGGCGTCAAGACCTATAACGGCGCGCTGGGCGTCGATATTCATGAGAACGCGCATCAGACCATCCTCGAGCTGGCGAAAGCGGCGGGGCTGGCCACCGGCAACGTTTCCACCGCCGAGCTGCAGGACGCCACCCCCGCAGCGCTGGTGGCGCATGTGACATCGCGTAAATGTTACGGCCCCACGGTCACCAGTGAAAAATGCCCCAGCAATGCGCTGGAGAAAGGGGGCAAAGGCTCCATTACCGAACAGCTGCTGAACGCCCGGCCGGATGTCACCTTAGGCGGCGGGGCGAAGACCTTTGCCGAAACGGCGACGGCGGGCGAGTGGCAGGGCAAAACCCTGCGCGAGCAGGCGGAAGCGCGCGGCTACCAGATTGTGACCGACGCGGCTTCCCTTGCCGCCGCGACTGACGCCAGTCAGGCTAAGCCGCTGCTGGGACTCTTCGCCGATGGCAATATGCCGGTTCGCTGGGAAGGGCCGAAGGCGTCTTATCACGGCAATATCGATAAGGCGCCGGTGACCTGTACGCCAAACCCGAAACGCGACGCCTCGGTGCCGACGCTGGCGCAGATGACGGAGAAAGCGATTGACCTGCTGAGCCGCAACGAGAAAGGTTTCTTCCTGCAGGTGGAAGGCGCTTCCATCGATAAACAGGATCATGCGGCGAATCCGTGTGGCCAGATCGGCGAAACCGTAGATCTCGACGAAGCGGTGCAGAAGGCGCTGGAGTTTGCGCGAAAAGACGGCAATACCCTGGTGATCGTCACCGCCGACCATGCGCACGCCAGCCAGATCATTCCGGCGGACAGTAAAGCCCCGGGACTGACCCAGGCTCTGAATACCCACGATGGCGCAGTGATGGTCATGAGCTACGGCAACTCTGAGGAAGAGTCGATGGAGCATACCGGCACCCAGCTGCGTATTGCGGCCTACGGTCCACACGCGGCTAACGTCGTCGGCCTGACCGACCAGACTGACCTGTTCTCGACCATGAAAGCCGCCCTGAGTCTGAAATAAGTCGCTGCCGGTGGAGAAATCGCGTCACCGGCTGGTTTTTTTTCTATCTGCGTCCAGACTTACAACGATCTACTCACAGAAGGATGGTGCGATGAAAATAACCTTACTAATGACTCTACTGTTTGGCTTGATCTTTATCAGCGCGGTTGGCGCGGCAGAAAAAACGCCCACTCCACAGCAGCAAAAGATGACGGACTGCAATCAGCAAGCGTCAGCCAAAGCGCTGAAAGGAGATGAGCGCAAAACGTTTATGAGCCAGTGCCTGAAAAAAGAGACCACTACGTCGCAAGGAAAAGCGCTCACCCCTCAGCAGCAGAAGATGAGCGACTGCAACAAAGCGGCCTCGGCAAAATCGTTGAAGGGTGATGAACGCAGTACCTTCATGAGTACCTGCCTGAAGAAAGCCTGAAAAAAAAGGGAGCGCCTGCGCGCTCCCTTCTTCTTTGAACACTCAGGGCATTGCTGCCTACCCTCTCAGGCTCAGGAGCGGCTCAGTTTCTCTGATTTCTCCATACACTGGGTGATGGCTTCGATCACCGCGGAGCGGAACCCTTTCTCTTCCAGCACGCGGACGGCTTCGATGGTGGTCCCGCCAGGCGAGCAGACCATATCTTTCAGCGCCCCCGGATGCTCTCCGCTCTCCAGCACCATTTTGGCGGAGCCCATTACCGCCTGGGCGGCGAATTTATAGGCCTGGGCGCGCGGCATGCCGCCGAGGACGGCGGCATCGGCCATCGCTTCGATAAACATAAAGACATAGGCCGGCGCGGAGCCGCTCACGCCCACCACCGGATGGATCATCGGCTCGGCAATTTGTTCCGCCTGGCCAAAGCAGCGGAAAATGGTCAGCACTTCGGCCACATCTTCGCTGCTCACCAGCGCGTTAGGCGTGACGGAGGTCATACCGGCGTTGACCAGCGACGGCGTATTGGGCATCGCGCGAATAATTTTGCGATCGTGACCGAGGGCGCGCGCCAGTTGCTCAAGCGTGACCCCGGCGGCGATGGAGACCACCAGCGACTCTTTATTCAGGCTTGAGGCGACGTCGCCCAGCACTTTGGTCATGATCCCCGGCTTAACCGCGCCGAAGACGATATCGGCAATCTGCGCCACTTCCTGAGCGCTCCCGGCGGCGTTGATGCCATACTGGTCGCGCAGAGCCGCAACCTTATCCGGCGACGGGGTGTAGACCCAGATTTGTCCCGGCTGTACCTGGCCGCTGGCGATCAGTCCACCCAGAATGGCCTTACCCATATTGCCGCAGCCGATAAAGCCAATTTTCTTATCCATCACCATTCCCCTCTGCTTTTTTCGTTACGATCTGATTAGCTTACCATCCTGCGCTTTCATGGGGGAGAAAAGCAGGTAACATTGGCGTCACTTATTGCAGGTAACAGGAGCTGGCATGGCTATTTGGGTAGATGCGGACGCGTGTCCGAACGTGATTAAAGAGATTTTGTTCCGCGCGGCAGAGCGTACCCAGACCCCGGTGACGCTGGTGGCGAATCAGCCGCTGCGCGTGCCGCCGTCGCGTTTCATCCGCACTCTGCGGGTTGAGCAAGGTTTTGACGTGGCGGATAACGAAATCGTTCGCCAGTGCGCGGCGGGAGATTTAGTCATCACCGCCGACATCCCGCTGGCGGCAGAGGTGCTGGCGAAGGGCGGGGCGGCGCTGAATCCGCGCGGGGAACGTTACAGCGAGGCGACGATCCGCGAGCGCCTGACGATGCGGGATTTTATGGAGACATTACGGGCCAGCGGCGTGCAGACCGGCGGCCCGGATAGTTTATCGCAGCGCGACCGGCAACAGTTTGCCGCCGAGCTGGAGAAGTGGTTGCTGGCGGTTAAGCGTCAGCAGGGTTAAACCCAGCTATCGTCGTCGCTGCCAATATCATCGTCGCCAAAGCCGGCGTCGAAGTCGTCGTTCCAGGTGTTGTCGGCAAGGAACTGATCGTCTCCCTGGCGGAACGGATCGTCACCCGCGGTGGCGTCCTGCGCGGCGGCATCAGGCTGCGGCTGCTCTTCGATGATATTAACGATCTCCTGCGGGTGCGAGCCGCTGAACATGTTGGTCAGCATATTGCCCAGCACCACGCCGCCCGCTACGCCTGCGGCCGTTTGCAGCGCGCCCGCCATAAAGCCGCCGCCGCGTGCCGCTGCCTGCGGGGCATAGTTCGGTTGCTGTTGCGGCGAGGCATACTGCGGCTGGGCGCTGGCTTGCGGGCGACCGTATTGCTCCGCGCCCGGGATGGGGTCAGAGCCGCGTGACGAGCCGCCACCGCCAAACAGGCCGGAGAGGAATCCGCCGCTGCTGGGCTTCGCCGCCTGCAGCTGGCTGACCTGGCTCTCCAGAGCCTGGATGCGATCGTTAAGCTGTTTAATCGCGGCTTCCTGGATAAGAATGGTTTGCGCCATATAGTAGGGGGCCGCCGGCTGCGCGCTCACATGTTGGGCAATCCGCTCCTCGGCGCTGGTATCGCGCGATGCACTGTGCGCCTCAGCCTCTTTTAGCCGGGAAAACAGTCCATCAATAAGGCGTTGTTCTTCAGATTGCATGTTACATTCCTCTGTCACACTGTCGAATAGGCATCAGGGTGCGTCTGAAACACGATGTTGTAAATATGTTGCTTCGTAAAGCTATGCATAAATGTGTTACCGTTTACGCCAGCGTTGGATAAAAAATAACGCCCAGCCGAAAGTAAAGCTGGTTAAACACTTAATGCAATGATAAGTTTACATCAAGAGCCCCTTTTGTCACTGTGGTGATGGGGTGTAAAGAAGTTGTGTAACGTTTTGTTTACGACCACGTTACGGAACAAACAGCGATAATACGTTCTTTCGTTTTCATATTTTACGACAGGCGGAACCAGGGGGTCTTCGGTCATGACACAGCCAATCTTTCTCATCGGGCCACGAGGCTGCGGTAAAACCACCGTCGGTCATGCGCTGGCGCGAGCGCGGCATTTTCAGTTCTCCGATACCGATCATCGGCTGCAGGCCCATGAGCAGCGGACGGTGGCAGAGATCGTGCAGGCAGAAGGGTGGGCGCGTTTTCGCGAACTGGAGACCCTGTCGCTGAAGGCCGTGACTCTGCCGAATACGGTGATCGCCACCGGCGGCGGTATTGTGCTGGCGGAAGGTAATCGCCAGTTTATGCGGGAAAACGGCGTGGTGATCTATCTGCAGGCCTCGGTGTCGGCGCTCATTGATCGTCTGGAGGCCTACCCAAAAGCCGAACAGCGGCCGACGCTTACCGGTAAGCCGGTACGTGAGGAAGTGGGCGAGGTGTTGGCGCAGCGCGAAGCCTTATACCGTGATGCCGCCCATCATATTGTCGATGCCACGGCCTCCCCGGATCGGGTGGTGGAGCAGATTATGACCATGCTGTGCGGCGCGACGGCAACCCCGGTAAGTTAAGAATTTACTTACATTAAGGCGGCGAGGGGCGCCTATACTTGATAGTTCTGATACCAGAAGAAGGAAGAACTATGCCAAACAGGCCCCCATATCCGAGAGAAGCGCGCGTGGTTGCGGTAGAGAAAGGCCCGCAGGGTCAGACCGTCACCTGGTATCAACTCCGCGCGGATTATCCTGAACCCAATTCGCTGATCAGCGAACATCCTACCGAGCAGGAAGCCGTGGATGCCAAGCGGCGCTATGAAGATCCTGATAAGTCGTAACCCCTGAGCCCGGATTGCCGGCCATACTGGCAATATCGGGCGTATCTCACATTTTTTATTTATCAGTCGTACTAATGAATATCTAACACACGGATTTTTCAGGCACGCCGCTGTCGCCCGGCAATCTTTACATTCAACCGCGGCGCGGAACTGCTACGCTTCTCGACGGTTGATTTTTACTCACCAGGGGGGCGGATGCCGTGTGTGGTAAGTCTGTCTTGAAGCAGTGGTAGTGAAAAGGTACATGATATGAGTAGTGCAACGATGGCAATTTTGACCATCGGCGTTGTGCCGCTGGCGGGAGTGTTGCCGCTCCTGACCGAACATATCAGGGAAGAACAGATCACCCACATTAGTTTGCTGGGCGATATGACACATGCTGAGGTAACCAAAGAGTACGCGGTGGGTGACGGCGAGCAGGGCCTGCTGACCTTGCTCAATGATAACCAGCTGGTGATGGTATCGCGGCAGAAAATTGAACGCGATATCCGCAGCGTGATCGCGATGCTGGATCGGCAGAACTATGATGTGATCCTGTTGCTTAGCTCCGAACAGTTAAGCGGTTTTACCACCCACCATGCGATCCTTCTTGAGCCGCAGCGGATCATCCCGCCGCTGGTGGCGTCGATCGTCGATGGGCATCAGGTGGGGGTGATCGTGCCGGTGGAAGAGATCATGCCTATGCAGCGGCAAAAGTGGCTCTCGCTGGAAAAGTCGCCGTACTACGCGCTGGCCAACCCTTTTACCGGCAGCGACAGTGAGTTATTAAGCGCCGGCAAAACGCTGCTGGAGCAGGGCGCCGACGTGCTGGTCCTCGACTGTCTCGGTTACTATCAGCATCACCGCGATGTGTTACAAAAAGCCCTGGACGTCCCGGTTTTGCTGTCGAATGCGCTGGTTTCCCGACTGGCGGCAGAACTATTGGTCTAATGTGTTAATTTCACGTGACAGGGGCAAGGAGCGCCCCCTATATTGAGCCTTTAACCGACGATCAGAAGGGCTTGTTTATGCTTCAAAGCAATGAATACTTTGACGGAAAAGTGAAATCCATTGGCTTCACCAGCAGCAGTACCGGTCGCGCCAGCGTTGGCGTGATGGCGGAAGGGGAATACACCTTTGGTACGGCGCAGCCGGAAGAGATGACGGTGGTCAGCGGGGCGCTGAATGTCCTGCTGCCGGGTGAGACTGAGTGGAAAGTTTACGCCGCCGGCGAAGTTTTCAATGTGCCAGGCAACAGCGAATTTCATCTGCAGGTGGCTGAGCCAACCTCTTATCTGTGCCGCTATCTGTAAGCCAGAGTGACACCCGGCGCCTGCCGGCGGGTTGTTTTTTCCTTCCTGCCTGGCAGGAAGGAAAGCGGCGCTTAGCGCTGCGCTTCGCCGCCGAGCCCTTCTACCAGGCTTTGGATCAGGGCAGCCAGCTCGCCGGTCATTAAGATAAAGTCGGCGTCAAAGCGCTGGGCGAAATCCTCCCGATCGATATCTTCGTTTTGGTCACGTAATTCATCGCAGAACTTGAGGCGCTTAATTGACGCATCGTCGCAGATCACAAACTGAATACGCTGCTGCCAGTCCAGCGCCAGCTTGGTGACGACCTTCCCGGCCTCAATGTGCACGGCGATTTCGTCGCTGACCAGATCCTGTTTCTTGGCGCGGATCACGCCGCCATCTTCCAGCATCGCTTTCAGCTCGGCTTCATCCAGCAGCTGGAAGCCCTGCGCCACGGTGCCGGAGCGGACCCACTCGGTCAGCGTCAGCTCAATCGGATTCTCCAGGGTCAGCGGCACCACCGGCAGCGAACCGAGGGTTTTACGCAGCAGGGCCAGCGTGTCTTCCGCTTTCTTCGCGCTGGCGCAGTCGACCATGATCAGGCCGTTAACGGTATCGATCCACATCATCGTCTGGCTGAAGCGGCTGAAGGCGCGCGGCAGCAGCGAGTGCAACACTTCATCTTTCAGGGAATCTTTCTCGGTCTTCTTCAGCTTGCGGCCCTGATCGGCTTCCAGCTTCTGGATCTTCGCCTCCAGCGCCTGCTTGATCACCGGCGACGGCAGGATCTTTTCTTCTTTACGCGCGCAGATAATGATCTGGCCGTTTGCCGTATGCGTCAGCGCGTCGCTGTGCGATCCCATCGGCGACACCCAACCGGTTTTCGCCATATCCTGGCTGCCACACGGGGTAAATGTCAGCTCGGCCAGCTGTTTTTCCATCTCCTCGGCGCGCAATTCGATATCGCGGCTGAGACGGTAAACCATTAAATTTTTGAACCACAGCATGATAATTTCCACGGCTTTGTCGTTAAATCAGGCGGGCATGATAGCGAATTGTCGCTATGCTTGCATTGTTAATCGGGGTGAGGAGCTGAGCGTGCGTATTGGTATTGATTTAGGTGGAACAAAAACCGAAGTGATAGCCCTGAGCGACCAGGGAGAGCAGCTGTTTCGCCACCGGTTACCCACGCCGCGTGAGGACTACCGGCAAACCATCGAGACTATCGCCACCCTGGTGGCGATGGCCGAGCAGGCGACCGGGCAGCAGGGTACCGTGGGGATGGGCATTCCTGGCGCAATTTCGCCCTATACCGGGGTGGTGAAAAACGCCAACTCGACCTGGCTCAACGGCCAGCCCTTTGATAAGGATCTCAGCCTGCGCCTTGAGCGTGAAGTCCGGCTGGCCAACGACGCCAACTGTCTGGCGGTGTCGGAGGCGGTGGACGGCGCGGCGGCGGGGGCGCAAACGGTGTTTGCGGTGATTATCGGCACTGGCTGCGGCGCCGGGGTGGCGCTCAACGGGCGGGCGCATATCGGCGGCAACGGTAACGCCGGCGAGTGGGGGCATAACCCGCTGCCGTGGATGAACGACGATGAGCTGCGCTATCGCGCCGAAGTGCCCTGCTACTGCGGTAAACAGGGATGTATCGAAACCTTTATCTCCGGCACCGGCTTTGCCACCGACTACCAGCGGCTGAGCGGCAAGGGGTTAACCGGCAGCGAGATTATGCGTCTGGTGGGCGAAGGTGACGAAAAGGCCGAACTGGCGCTGAGCCGCTATGAACAGCGGCTGGCGAAATCGCTGGCCCACGTGGTGAATATCCTCGACCCGGACGTTATCGTGCTGGGCGGCGGGATGAGCAACGTCGAGCGTCTGTATCAAACGGTACCGGACCTGGTGAAGCAGTGGGTCTTCGGCGGCGAGTGTGAAACGCCGATCCGCAAAGCGTTGCACGGTGACTCCAGCGGAGTACGCGGCGCGGCCTGGCTGTGGCCGCTCCAGGGGACCTGAACCGCTCCCCCTCACCCCGGCCCTCTCCCTGCAGGGAGAGGGAGAAAAGCGGTACGGTGCGGGTGGTAGAGGCAGTGGCCGGGAACCCCTCACCCTGCAGGGAGAGGGGAATCGCAATAGCGTGCGAAATTACAGACCGGCGCCGGACGGTTCCCTCTCCCTCCGGGAAAGGGTTAGGGTGAGGGGACATCGCCATAATTCAGACCTCACTCCACCGCAAACACTCTGTCCAGCCGACTGTAGCCCAGGCCATTTATCTTCTTCACTTTGATCTGCACCGGAATACGTTCCTTCATTGCCTCCACGTGGCTGATCACCCCGATAATTTTGCCGCTGGCGTTAAGGGCATCCAGGGCGTCCAGCGCCGTATCCAGCGTTTCGCTGTCGAGGGTGCCGAACCCTTCATCGAGAAACAGGGAGTCAATCCGTGTTTTATGGCTCACCAGGTCTGACAGCGCCAGGGCCAGCGCCAGGCTGACGAGAAAACTTTCGCCGCCGGAGAGGGTGCGGGTGTCGCGCACGGCGTCGGCCTGCCAGGTATCGACAACCTCCAGCTCCAGCGCCTCGCTGGCCTTGCGTTGCAGCAGATAGCGGCCATGCAGCCGGTTGAGCTGCTGGTTTGCCAGCCAGACCAGATTATCGAGGGTCAGCCCCTGGGCGAATTTGCGGAACCGGTCGCCGGTGCTGGAGCCGATCAGCGAATTCAGATAGCCCCAGTCGTCCGCCAGCCGCGTCGCCTCTGCAATCTGCTGTCCCAGCGCCTGCTGCTGCTGACGGCTTTCATTGTCCTGCCTGAGCTGCTGGCGGATCTCACCCTGACGGGTCGTGTTGTCCCGCAGCCGCTGGGCCAGGGCGTGCAGCTGCGTTTGCAGGGTGGGGCCGTCCGCGTCTGATCCTTGCGGCCGCAGCGCCAGATGCGCCTGTTGCTGCTGAGTCGCCTGCTCGCAGAGCACCGTCGCCTGCTGAAGCTGCTGCTCAAGCGACTGTTTTAACTGCGTCAGCCGCTGGGCGGTCTCGTCATCCAGCAGTGCGGCGAGGAACGCCTCCCGATCGTTGAAGCGGCTGGCGGCCAGGGCAGTCGTGAATTGCGTCTGTGACTGATGTACGCGCGCCGTTTCTTCGGTCTCCAGTTGCTGCTGGGCGACAAGCTGGCTGTGCAGCGACAGGCATTCCTCGTGGATTTCGCGCCAGTTGTCCGGGATCACCGGCTCAGCCTCCGCGTCATCCTCATCGCCGGGCGGCAGCGTATCGAGCAGCGGTTTCAGGGCGGCGATCTGCTCCTGGAGCACGCCATGCCGCGTCTGTTGCGCCTGCCACCGGGCAAATTCGCTTTCGCGAGCGTGCAGCCAGGCGGCTTCTGCGCCTTCTTCCGGCAGGCTGAGCGACAGCGTCTGCAGGGCGTTCTCCAGCCCCTGGCGCGTGGTCTCCAGCTGCTGGTGAGCCTGGCGCTCCAGCGCTTGCTGGTCGTTGAGCTGGCTCTGTAACATCAGACGCTGGCTGAGCTGATAGAGCTGCTGCTCGTAGCGCTCCTGCTCCTGCATCCAGTCGTTTATCTCTTGCGCAATATCCCGCGTGACCTGCAGAGCGGCGCAGGTTTCCTGCCACGCTTTAGTGAGCGCTTGCTCTTCCTCTGTGAGCCGCCGGGCCGCTTCGGTCTCACGCTGGAGCTGCTGCGTCAGGGCGTTGACCTGCCCGAGGACCAGCAGACCTTCTTCTTTCAGCGCGGCGACCTCTTTTTCCAGCGCGTCGCGGCGGCGCTGATTATCCGTGACCGTTAGGGAGGCGTATTGCTCAATCGCCGGATGTTCACAGGATCCGCACAGCGGGCAGGGCTTCCCCGCCTCAAGCCGGGCGCGGTAACCTTCCAGATCTTTAATCGTTTCTTCCCGCTGGCAGAGCGCCTTCAGGTCGAGATAGTGCTGGTTTTTGTCTTTATATTGCTCCCGACGTTGCGTCAGGGTGGCATTGAGTTTTGCCTGCTCCGTTTGCGCCTGCTGGATGTTCTCGGCGCTCTGCCGCAGGCGTTTGTGCAACTGCTGATGCTGTTCATGCAGGGAGAGCAGCCGCTGGCGCAGCGGCCGCGATTGCGTTTGCTGCGCCATCGCCGCCGCGACTTCCTCTGCGGACAATGACAGGGAGCTGGCCGGCAGAGCGCTGAGTTTCTGGCGCAGCGCGGCCAGGCGGGTGGTCTGAGCCGTTAGCTGCTGTTTATCGCGCGTCAGTTGCGAGAATTGCGCCCGCCAGCCGGCAATCTCCTGTCCCCATAAGCGGAATCGGTCATGGGCCGCCAGCCACTGCGCCAGGTCCGTCAGTTCAGCCTGACGCTGCTGCTGAGCGTGCAGGGCGCTGCGGCGGATGCGCGCGCGCTGCGCGGTGCAGGCAAGTAAGCGAGCATTTACTTCGTTGATCCGTTGCCGGGTTTGCGCCAGACCTGCCACCTGTTCCTGCTGACGCTCCCACAGGGGGCGCAGTTGGGCGGCCGGCTGGGCCAGCTCAAGCTTCGCCAGCGCCGGGGCGGCGTCGGTCAGCGCCTGGCGGGCCTGCTGCTGCCGGCTAACCGCCTGCTGGTGCTGCTGCGCCAGCTCGTCGCAGCGCGTCAGCCACTGAAGCTGCTGTTGCTGGTTTTGCTGCTGCGTTAGCAGGGTTTTTTCTTCGTCAGTGAGTACCTGCAAACTTTCCTGCAGCGCCTGCTGCTGCGCTTCCGTCAGCAGAACGATGCCCGCCGCCTGGGCTTCGAACTTCTCCAGCGCGTGGCGAGCAGCTTTGTGCTGTTCGTAGACCATGGCCGAAATCTGGCCGTAGATTTCCGTGCCGGTCAGCTCCTCCAGCAGCTCCGCGCGATCGCTCGGCTTCGCGTTCAGGAAGGCGGCAAATTGTCCCTGGGAAAGCAGCATCGAGCGGGTGAAACGGCCATAGTCGAGCCCGGTGAGCGTCGCGGTTTG
This sequence comes from Klebsiella sp. P1CD1, assembly GCF_003790505.1. NCBI lineage: Bacteria > Pseudomonadati > Pseudomonadota > Gammaproteobacteria > Enterobacterales > Enterobacteriaceae > Klebsiella > Klebsiella sp. P1CD1. The sequence continues at coordinate 4,516,558 of NZ_CP033631.1, read as the reverse complement.
CTCCAGTTTGTCCGAGACCTTATCGGCGAGGATTTTGCCGTCGGCGCAGCGTGCCAGCTCGACGCGGGGCGCCTGCAGATTGCCATCCGGTTGGTTGCGTGCCCGGTTCTGGCTCCAGAAAGCGCGGTAGGCGGTGCCTTTGACTTCAAACTCGACTTCCGCCAGACATTCGGCGGTATCGCGGGTCATCAGGTCATTTTGCGACTGGGAAACTTTATTCAGGCGCGGCGTCTCGTGATAAAGCGCCAGGCAAATGGCATCGAGCAGGGTGGTTTTGCCGGCGCCGGTGGCGCCGGTAATGGCGAACAGGCCGTTGCTGACGAACGGCTCGGCGGTAAAGTCTATCTTCCATTCACCCTTCAGGGAGTTGAGGTTTTTCAGACGCAGACTGAGGATTTTCATGCGTTTTCGTCCTCCGCGGTGAGCGTATGCAGCGTATGGGTGAACAGCTCGTGCAGCCGGGCGCGCTTGTCATCGTCAATCTCGGTCAGCGCCAGCCGGCGCTCGAACACCTCTTCCACCTTCAGTTCGCTAAGGGTCTCCCGCTGGGCGTTGAGCAATATTTTCTCGCGCTGCTCGCGGCTGCGTCGTACCAGCAACACTTCCACCGGCAGATCCTCCGTCAGCGCCTGAATATGACGCTGAATATCGTGCAGGTAGTCCTCGGTGGTAATTTCGATATCCAGCCACACCGGCGGGTCCTGCTCGACGCCGCGCCACTGCTCCAGCTGGGCGGTGATGGCGGCCAGATCGCCTTTGATCACTGCCAGCGGCTGGGTCACGGGCACCTCCAGGGTTTCCACGGCGCTGAGGCGCCCGTCGTTAAAACTCACCAGGTGCACCGATTTGGCTTTGCCGGTTTCATCGAAGCTCAGCGGCAGCGGCGAGCCGCTGTAGCGGATGTGCTCGCAGCCACCGACCACCTGCGCCCGATGAATATGGCCCAGCGCAATGTAGTCGGCAGGCGGGAAGTGTTGCGCCGGAAAGGCATCCAGCGTGCCGATGTAAATGTCGCGGACGGCATCGCTTTTGCTGGCGCCGACGGTGGTCAGGTGGCCGCTGGCAATGATGGGCAGCGGCCGATCGCCGCGCAGCGCGCAGGCCTGCTGATACTGCTCCTGATAATAGTCGCTGATGGCGTGCAGTAGCTGTTGCTGTTTTTCCCGACCGGAGTGGCCGGCCTGACTGGTAACCAGCTCGCGAGGGCGTAAAAACGGCACCGGGCAAAAGATGGCGCCAGGGGTGCCGTCGCGCAACGGCAGCTCAATGGGCGCGTAGCCGGCGTTCGCCACCACGGTGGTGTGCAAAAAGGCGAGAATATCGCGGGACTCATTGAGCATCGCCACTGAATCGTGATTGCCCGCCAGCACCACCAGGCGACAGCCGGTCTGCTGCAACTGGACGACAAAACGGTTATACAGCTCGCGGGCATAGCTCGGCGGCGAGCCGGTATCAAAAATATCGCCAGCCACGATAATGGCGTCGACTTCATGCTCCTGCGCGCGGGCCAGCAGCCAGGTAAGAAAAGCGTCGTGTTCTGCCGCGCGGCTTTTGCTGTAAAAATTCTGGCCCAAATGCCAGTCGGAGGTGTGAAGGAGGCGCATAAATCTTCCCTAGCGAAAAAAGCATGGGCGGCAGTATATCATTTGTCGGCGCGGGGTAAGTCCGCGTCATGCTTCAAATTACCCGATCATCAGACCGTCATTTTTTTCATAAATCTGTCACAAAAGTGACGCATAATGACGCCGCACTTCTATACTGATGGCTAAAAAACACAGGGTAAATAATGGCGAGAAGAATTCTGGTCGTTGAAGATGAAGCTCCAATCCGCGAAATGGTCTGCTTTGTTCTGGAGCAAAATGGCTTTCAGCCCGTCGAGGCGGAAGATTATGACAGCGCGGTGAATCAACTCAATGAACCCTGGCCTGATTTGATTCTCCTTGACTGGATGCTGCCGGGTGGTTCGGGGCTGCAGTTTATTAAGTTGCTCAAGCGCGAGGCGATGACGCGGGATATCCCGGTTGTGATGCTGACCGCGCGTGGAGAAGAAGAGGATCGTGTTCGCGGCCTGGAGACCGGCGCGGACGACTATATTACCAAGCCTTTCTCACCGAAAGAGCTGGTGGCGCGGATCAAAGCGGTGATGCGCCGTATTTCGCCGATGGCGGTGGAAGAGGTGATCGAAATGCAGGGTCTGAGCCTCGACCCTTCGTCGCATCGGGTGATGACCGGCGACAGTCCGCTGGACATGGGGCCGACGGAATTTAAATTATTGCACTTCTTTATGACCCATCCTGAGCGAGTGTACAGCCGCGAGCAGTTGCTGAACCACGTCTGGGGAACCAACGTCTATGTGGAAGACCGCACGGTGGACGTCCATATTCGCCGCCTGCGCAAAGCGCTGGAACACAGTGGCCATGATCGCATGGTGCAAACGGTTCGCGGCACGGGGTATCGTTTCTCCGCCCGTTTCTGAATTTTGACAGGAGTGTGACCCGTGCTGGAACGGCTGTCATGGAAAAGGCTGGCGCTGGAGCTCTTTTTAGCGTGTATTCCGGCCCTGATTCTGGGGGCGTTTGTGGGTCATCTGCCGTGGTTTTTACTGGCGGCAGTGACCGGTTTGCTGATCTGGCATTTCTGGAATTTGATGCGCCTGTCGTGGTGGTTGTGGGTGGATCGGAGCATGACTCCTCCGCCTGGACGCGGCAGCTGGGAGCCGCTGCTGTATGGTCTGCATCAGATGCAGATGCGTAATAAAAAGCGTCGACGCGAGCTGGGAAGCCTGATTAAACGCTTTCGCAGCGGGGCGGAATCGCTGCCGGATGCGGTTGTACTGACCACGGAAGAGGGGGCCATTTTCTGGTGTAATGGCCTGGCGCAGCAGATTTTAAACCTGCGCTGGCCGGACGACAGTGGCCAAAATATTCTCAACCTCCTGCGTTATCCCGAGTTCGCCAACTATCTGAAACAGCGTGATTTTTCTAAGCCACTCAACCTGGTGCTGAATAACGCTCGCCATCTGGAAATTCGCGTGATGCCTTACACCGATAAGCAGTGGCTGATGGTGGCGCGCGACGTGACGCAGATGCATCAGCTGGAAGGGGCGCGGCGGAACTTTTTCGCCAACGTCAGCCATGAACTGCGCACCCCGCTGACGGTGCTGCAGGGCTATCTGGAGATGATGCAGGAGCAGGTACTGGAGGGGGCGACGCGGGAAAAAGCCCTGCACACCATGCGAGAGCAAACTCAGCGTATGGAAGGGCTGGTGAAGCAGTTGCTGACGCTGTCGCGCATTGAAGCCGCGCCGGCGCTGGCGATGAATGACCGCATCGACGTGCCGATGATGCTGCGGGTGGTGGAGCGCGAGGCGCAAACTCTCAGCCAGGAGAAACAGACGCTGATCTTCACCGTTGACGAGCAGCTCAAGGTGTTGGGTAATGAGGAGCAACTGCGCAGCGCCATTTCCAATCTGGTCTATAACGCGGTGAACCACACCCCGCCGGGGACCGAAATTCGCGTCAGCTGGCAGCGGACCCCGCAGGGGGCGCTGTTCAGCGTCGAGGATAATGGGCCAGGCATTGCGCCAGAGCATATTCCCCGTTTGACCGAGCGTTTTTATCGGGTGGATAAAGCTCGCTCCCGGCAAACGGGGGGCAGCGGTCTGGGACTGGCGATCGTCAAACACGCGGTCAACCATCATGACAGCCGGCTGGAGATCGACAGCACGGTGGGCAAGGGAACCCGTTTTAGCTTCTTGCTCCCGGAACGATTAATTGCCAGAAACGACGCCTGATCGGCGTGCTGTCAGCTTATCTTGCCAATGACCAGCCCCGGCTGGTCATTTTCGTTGGCATCCCTTTTTTCCTCGCCTATTTAATGAACGCGTGCTGCTTTTTTGTTCGCATGATAAGCCACGGGTTTTCCATCAATATGGTAAATGATTCTGGTGTGAAACTGATAACCAGCATAATCATCTGCTTTTGCGATCGTGCCTTGCTTTAAAACGTTATAAGCGTTTAAATTGCGCCTGCGCAGTCGATGACAGACTGCTTTTGCGTGGTAATACCAAAAACAATTCTTTCCCACGCCGCTTCGGGAGCATATCTCGCTGAGTTTACCGGCAATGGCCGCTGTATCGTCCCTGAGAGGGGAGCGCGGTATTTTTCCATTTTTTACAACACCACATCCACAGGCAGTAATGAATTTATGACCCATCAGTTAAAATCTCGCGACATCATAGCGTTGGGCTTTATGACCTTCGCGTTGTTTGTTGGCGCAGGCAACATAATTTTCCCTCCGATGGTTGGCTTACAGGCGGGCGAGCACGTCTGGACAGCGGCGATCGGCTTCCTGATCACTGCGGTGGGTCTGCCGGTGCTGACGGTGGTGGCGCTGGCGAAAGTCGGCGGCGGCGTTGAAAGCCTGAGCACCCCGATTGGTAAAGTGGCGGGTATCCTGCTGGCGGTGGTGTGTTATCTCGCGGTGGGACCGCTGTTCGCGACCCCGCGCACCGCGACCGTCTCCTTTGAGGTCGGTATTGCGCCGCTGACCGGCGACGGCCCGCTGCCGCTGCTGATCTACAGCGTTATCTATTTCGCGCTGGTGATTCTGGTCTCCCTCTATCCGGGCAAACTGCTGGACACCGTGGGCAACTTCCTTGCGCCGCTGAAAATTATCGCCCTGATTGTGCTGGCGGTCGCGGCCATCATCTGGCCAGCGGGCCCGATCAGCGACGCGCTGGAAGCGTATCGTACGGCGCCATTCTCCAATGGCTTCGTCAACGGCTACCTGACCATGGATACCCTCGGCGCGATGGTGTTCGGGATCGTGATTGTCAATGCGGCACGCTCCCGCGGCGTCAGCGAAGCGCGTCTGTTGACCCGCTACACCGTCTGGGCTGGCCTGATGGCAGGCGTTGGCCTGACGCTGCTGTACCTGGCGTTGTTCCGTCTGGGTTCTGACAGCGCCACTCTCGTGGACCAGTCCGCCAACGGCGCGGCCATTCTGCACTCCTACGTGCAGCACACCTTCGGCGGGGCGGGCAGCTTCCTGCTGGCGGCGCTGATCTTCATCGCTTGTCTGGTGACGGCGGTGGGCCTGACCTGCGCCTGCGCCGAGTTCTTTGCCCAGTATCTGCCGTTCTCCTATCGCACGCTGGTCTTTATCCTTGGCCTGTTCTCGATGGCGGTCTCCAATCTGGGTCTGAGCCATCTGATTCAGGTGTCAATTCCGGTGCTGACCGCTATCTATCCGCCGTGTATCGCACTGGTTGTATTAAGCTTTACCCGCAGTTGGTGGCATAATTCGTCCCGCGTTATCGCGCCGGCCATGTTTATCAGCCTGATGTTTGGTATCATTGACGGGATTAAGTCATCGGCGTTTGCCGCGATTCTGCCGGCCTGGACCGCGCGTCTGCCGCTGGCGGAGCAGGGCCTGGCCTGGCTGATGCCCACCGCCGTGATGGTGTTCCTCGCGGTGATCTGGGATCGTGCAGCCGGACGTCAGGTGGCCTCCAGCGCCCATTAACAGGCGTTAAGGAAAAGCGTTTAACCACGGGACTTCGGGTTCCGTGGTTTTTTATTTTTTGTGTTAAACGGCATTGAAAAACCACGATGGAAAGTAGTAACAAGCTTAAGCGCGGGCTAAGCACCCGGCATATCCGCTTTATGGCCCTGGGTTCCGCCATCGGCACCGGGCTTTTTTACGGCTCAGCCGACGCCATTAAGATGGCCGGACCCAGCGTGCTGTTGGCCTACATTATCGGTGGCGTCGCGGCATATATCATTATGCGGGCGCTCGGTGAGATGTCGGTGCATAACCCTGCCGCCAGCTCATTTTCCCGCTATGCCCAGGAAAACCTCGGCGGACTGGCGGGCTATATCACCGGCTGGACCTACTGCTTCGAAATCCTGATCGTCGCCATCGCCGACGTCACCGCCTTCGGTATCTACATGGGCGTCTGGTTCCCGACGGTGCCGCACTGGATCTGGGTGCTCAGCGTGGTACTGATCATCTGCGCCGTCAACCTGATGAGCGTCAAGGTGTTTGGTGAGCTGGAGTTCTGGTTCTCGTTCTTCAAAGTGGCCACCATTATCATCATGATCCTCGCCGGGTTCGGCATTATTATCTGGGGGATCGGCAACGGCGGCCAGCCGACCGGCATTCATAACCTGTGGAGCAACGGTGGCTTCTTCAGCAACGGCTGGCTAGGGATGGTGATGTCGCTGCAGATGGTGATGTTCGCCTACGGCGGCATCGAAATCATCGGTATTACCGCCGGTGAGGCGAAAGACCCGGAGAAATCCATTCCGCGCGCGATCAACTCGGTGCCGATGCGTATTCTGGTGTTCTACGTCGGCACACTGTTCGTCATTATGTCCATCTATCCGTGGAATCAGGTGGGAACCGACGGCAGCCCCTTTGTCCTGACCTTCCAGCATCTGGGCATTACCTTCGCGGCCAGTATTCTTAACTTCGTGGTCCTGACAGCCTCCCTGTCGGCGATTAACTCCGACGTGTTCGGCGTAGGTCGTATGCTGCACGGTATGGCTGAGCAGGGCAGCGCGCCGAAGGTGTTCGCTAAAACGTCGCGCCGCGGTATTCCGTGGGTGACGGTGATGGTGATGACTATTGCGCTGTTGTTTGCGGTGTATCTCAATTACATCATGCCGGAAAACGTCTTCCTGGTGATCGCCTCCCTGGCCACCTTCGCCACGGTGTGGGTGTGGATTATGATCCTGTTGTCACAGATTGCCTTCCGCCGCCGTCTGTCGCCCGAAGAGGTCAAGGCGCTGAAATTCAAAGTGCCCGGCGGAGTGGTGACCACGGTAGTCGGCCTGGTGTTCCTGGCGTTTATTATCGCCCTGATCGGCTATCATCCGGATACCCGTATCTCGCTGTATGTCGGTATGGCGTGGATCGGCCTGCTGCTGCTGGGCTGGGTCTTTAAGACCCGTCGCGATCGCCACCTGGCGCAGGCACAGTAAATGCACCGCCCCGGTCAGCATCACGCGACCGGGGCGGCTTGCAGTCCCGCGTCCTCCCCCGTTATCCTCCCCCAAAAAATCCTGTGATGATGAGTTCTGCGCCTGACGGCTATGGCAAGGTGTGCCCATTCTGCACAATGAGGATTCACGATGTTGAAGGCATGGCACCTTCCGGTTGCACCCTTTATCAAGGTGCAACAGGACCGACTGTTTATTACCCTGTGGTTAAGCGGTGAGTCGCTGCCGCAGCGGATCACGCTGCGCGCGGAAGAGGATAACGAAGAGCTGTCGCTGCCGATGCAGCGGCTCCGTCAGGCGCCGCAGCCAGGCGTGGTGGCATGGCGCGGTGAAATCTCTCTCGCCAGCGGCCAGCCGCGCCGCCGCTACAGCTTTAAGCTGCTGTGGGCCGACCATCAGCGCTGGTTTACGCCACAAGGTTTCACCCGTTTCCCGCCGGCCAGGCTGGAACAGTTTGCCATTGACCTGCCGGACGCCGGCCCGCAGTGGGTGGCCGATCAGGTGTTCTATCAGATTTTCCCCGATCGCTTTGCCCGCAGCGCCGCGCGTGACGCCGACCAGGATGCGGTCTATTACCATCACGCGGCGGGACGGGAGATTGTGCGCAAGGCATGGGACGAACCGCTAACCGGTGAGGCGGGCGGGTCGACGTTCTACGGCGGCGATCTCGACGGCATCAGCGAAAAACTTCCCTACCTGAAGCAACTCGGCGTCACCGCCCTCTATCTGAACCCGGTTTTCGCCGCCCCCAGCGTGCATAAATACGATACCGAGGATTATCGGCGCGTCGATCCGCAGTTTGGCGGCGACGCGGCGCTGCTCCGGCTGCGCCACAACACCCAGCGGGCGGGGATGCGCATGATCCTCGACGGGGTGTTCAACCATACCGGCGATTCCCATCCCTGGTTCGACCGACACCAGCAGGGCAGCGGCGGCGCCGGCCATTACCCGGATTCTCCGTGGCGCGACTGGTTTACCTTCTCAGAGGAGGGGCAGGCGCACAACTGGCTGGGCTATGCCAGTCTGCCGAAGCTCGACTATCGCTCGACCAGCCTGGTCAACGAGATCTATGCCGGCGAGGACAGTATCGTACGCCACTGGCTGAAAGCGCCGTGGAGCATGGACGGCTGGCGTCTGGATGTGGTGCATATGCTGGGCGAAGGCGGCGGGGCGCGGAATAACCTGCAGCATATCGCCGGCATCACTCAGGCGGCAAAACAAACGCAGCCGGAAGCCTTTGTCTTTGGCGAACATTTTGGCGATGCGCGACAATGGCTGCAGGCGGATGCCGAAGATGCGGCGATGAACTATCGCGGCTTTACCTTCCCGATCTGGGGATTCCTCGCCAATACCGATATCTCTTACGATCCGCAGAAGATAGACGCCCAGACCTGCATGGCGTGGATGGATAATTATCGCGCCGGGCTGTCGCATCAGCAGCAGCTGCGGATGTTCAACCAGCTCGACAGCCATGATACGGCGCGCTTTAAATCGCTCCTTGGTAAAGACGTAGCGCGCCTGCCGCTGGCGGTGGTGTGGCTGTTTAGCTGGCCGGGTGTACCGTGCATCTACTACGGCGACGAGGTGGGCGTGGATGGCAACAACGATCCGTTCTGCCGCAAACCGTTCCCGTGGGATCCGGCGCTGCAGGATACCCAGTTGCTGGCGCTGTATCAGCGGATGGCGAAACTGCGTAAGGCCCAGCAGGCGCTGCGCTACGGCGGCTGTCAGGTGATTTACGCCGAGGATAACGTGGTGGTGTTTGTCCGGGTCTACAAACAGCAGCGCGTGCTGGTGGCGATTAACCGCGGGGAAGCCTGCGAGGTGGTTATCGAGGATTCGCCGCTGCTGAACGTGGCCGGGTGGACGCTGCTGGAAGGCGCCGGCGCCTTTCAGGACGGGGTGCTGACCCTTCCGGCCATCTCCGCCAGCGTCTGGTCCGGCCGTTAACGGTAGAGCTGGCTCAGCAGGTCGCCGCGGAGGAGCGCCTCCCGCCACCAGCGCTGAGCCAGCCCGTCATTCCCGCTGCGCCAGGCCATGTAGGTGATATCTTTTTCCCGCCAGCAGGCGACGCTTTTCTCCACCAGACTGCCGTTTTCCAGCCACGGGCGAGCGATATGGCGCGGCAGAAAGCCGCAGCCCAACCCGGCGCACAGCAGTTCGACTTTACTGGCGAAATCATCGACGCCAATTTGCGGCTGCTCGTCGAGGAGATTGCTGTTTAGCGGATGGCAATAACGGGCGCTGTCGCGGATCACGATGGCCCGATGTTGGCTGAGCTGTTTATTGGTCAGTGGCTCCTTCGCCTGAGCCAGCGGGTGGGCGGGGGCAACCACGAAAATATTATCCAGTGCGCCGAGGGTTTGCCATGACCACTCTGCAGAGGTCGGGGGCTCATTGATGGCGCCGAGGATAATATCCGCGCCATGGTGGGTCAGCTCTTCCCACGAACCGGCGAGGGTGTGATGACTGAAGTTCAGCCGCGTCTGCGGGTTTTGCGCATAAAATTCGGCGATCAGCGGTAGCAGGGCAGAAAAGGGAAACGAAGCATCGAGAGCGATCGCCAGCTCTCGCTCCCAGCCCGCGCTCAGCTGCTGCGCCTGCTTTTCCAGATCTCTGGCGGCGCTCAACAGCTGCCGTCCCTTCTCCAGCATCAGCCTACCGGTATCGGTAAACTTCGCCCGGTGGCCAGAGCGATCCAACAGCACAATATCCAGATCGCTCTCCAGCTTCTGGATCATATAGCTCAGGGCGGCGGGGGTTTTATACAGCGACTCCGCGGCGGTGGCGAAGGACCCGTGTCTGTCCAGGGCATCAAGGATCATGAGTACATCAAAATTCACACGCATGGGGGAGCTATCCATTAATTTATTTTCCCTTGTTGTACCTAAGCACAATAATCAATGCCAGTGAATAAATCAGAACAGTTTGGCGTAAAAATTTGATTAATGCGGATGCGAGCAAATCCTTGCTACGGGCAAAAAAATAAACCACAAAAAAACTTTAATAACTTGTTAGAAATAACTGGCTATACTCACCATGCTTTATCAGTCAGGATCCACACGACGCATTAATCATCATGTCATCTTTTTAACTCATTGATTAAGAAGGTATTTAATGTCTATTCGTGAACTGCTCGATCCCACTAATTCCGCACTTATCTTTATTGACCACCAGCCGCAGATGTCATTTGGCGTGGCGAATATCGATCGCCAGACCCTGAAAAATAACACCGTGGCGCTGGCGAAAGCGGGCAAAATTTTTAATGTGCCGGTGATTTATACCTCCGTAGAGACCAAAAGCTTCAGCGGTTATATCTGGCCGGAATTATTGGCCGTGCATCCTGACGTCAAGCCGATTGAACGTACCTCGATGAACTCCTGGGAAGACGACGCGTTTGTGGCGGCGGTGAAAGCGACCGGCCGTAAAAAGCTGGTGATTTCCGCCCTGTGGACCGAAGTCTGCCTGACCTTCCCGGCGTTGATGGCGCTGGAGGCGGGCTACGAGGTCTATGTGGTGACGGATACCTCCGGCGGCACCTCTGTCGACGCCCATGAGCGGTCTATTGACCGGATGGTGCAGGCGGGGGCGGTACCGGTGACCTGGCAACAGGTGCTGCTGGAGTACCAGCGCGACTGGTCGCGCAAAGAGACCTACGATGCGGTGATGGACCTCGTACGCGAACACAGCGGCGCCTACGGGATGGGCGTGGATTACGCTTATACCATGGTGCATGGCGCGCCGGAGCGTAAAGCGTAAATCACTTCATCCTTCAGGCTGCCTGATCTTCGGCTGCGTTTACCCGTCCCCGGTCGCTGACTTATCTCCGCTCAGGGGGACGTGCCGGCTTGCCGCCTCGACGTAGCATGAATGATGTTGTGTATGGTCATCTGTGGCTAATGGCGGGAACAATCCCGCCATTCCCCTGAAGCAAGGAACTCTCTATGGCGCAGCAAAAATCGGTGACCCTGGTCATCAGCCATCTGCTCGATCCGCAACACGGCCAGCGCTACGAGGAGTGGCTCGGTAAAATTATGCCCATTGCGGCCGAGTTTCCCGGCCATCTCGGCGCGAATGTGATCCGGCCCGCCGCAGGGCAGAATCTGTGGAGCGTCATAATCCGCTTCGATACCCTGGAGCACCTCTACGCCTGGACGCAGTCGGAAACCCGTCGGCAGCTGGTGGCAGAGATTGCGCCGCTGCTGACGGAAGGCGATCGGACGGAGGTGCGGACCGAGCCGGCCTTCTGGTTTACCCCGCCGACGGCGAACGTGCGCCAGCCGCGGCGCTGGAAACAGTTTCTGATCACCCTGCTGGTGATTTTTCCCAGCACCAACCTGGTGCCTGCGGTCACCGGTATGCTGTTGCCGTCGCTCAAAGGGAGCCTGCTGCTGCACCTGATCAATGATGCCTGCGTGGTTGCGCTGGTGGTCTGGTTCTGGATGCCCATCGTGACCCGCCTGTTTGCTGGCTGGTTAAAGAAAAACTGAGTCAGCCTCCTCAAGGAGTGCGTTATGTCGCAAACTGCCACACTGATTCTGACCCACGGTCAGATTCATACCCTCGATCGCGCGAATCCCCTGGCGGAAGCCGTGGCCATCGCCGACGGAAAAATTGTTGCTACCGGAAGCCACGATCGGATCATGAGCTTTGCCGCCGAGGGGACGCAAATCGTCGATCTCAAAGGGCATACGGTGATCCCGGGCCTCAACGATTCTCACCTGCACCTGATCCGCGGCGGGTTGAACTACAACCTTGAGCTCCGCTGGGAGGGCGTTCCCTCGCTGGCCGATGCCCTGCGAATGCTTAAGGATCAGGCGGATCGCACACCGTCTCCGCAGTGGGTGCGGGTGGTCGGCGGCTGGAGCGAATTTCAGTTCGCTGAGCGGCGGATGCCGACCCTGGAAGAGCTGAACGACGCGGCGCCCGATACGCCGGTGTTTGTGCTGCATCTCTACGATCGCGCGCTGCTGAACCGCGCGGCGCTGAAAGCCGTGGGGTATACCAAAGAGACGCCGGATCCGGTGGGCGGAGAGATCGTCCGCGATAGCCGCGGCAACCCGACCGGGATGCTGATCGCCAAACCGAACGCCATGATCCTTTACGCCACGCTGGCCAAAGGGCCGAAGCTGCCGCTGGATCTGCAGGTGAACTCTACCCGTCAGTTTATGCGCGAGCTGAACCGACTGGGGCTGACCAGCGCCATCGACGCCGGGGGCGGCTTCCAGAACTATCCGGAAGATTACGAAATTATCGAACAGCTGCACGCGAAAGATCAGATGACCGTGCGCATCGCCTACAACCTGTTTACCCAGCGGCCGAAGCAGGAGCTGGAGGATTTCGAACGCTGGACCGATATGCTGAAGCCGGGGCAGGGGACCGACTTCTATCGCGCCAACGGCGCCGGCGAGATGCTGGTGTTCTCGGCGGCGGATTTTGAGGATTTCCTGCAGCCGCGGCCGGATCTGCCGCAAGGCATGGAGGATGAGCTGGAGCGGGTAGTGCGCCATCTGGTGGAACATCGCTGGCCGTTCCGCCTGCATGCCACCTACGACGAGTCCATCAGCCGGATGCTGGACGTGTTTGAGAAGGTGAACCGCGATATCCCGTTTAATGGTCTGCACTGGTTCTTCGATCATGCCGAGACCATTACCGAGCGTAACATTGAGCGGGTGAAGGCGCTGGGGGGCGGTATTGCGGTGCAGCACCGGATGGCCTTCCAGGGCGAATATTTTGTCGATCGCTACGGTAAAGAGGCGGTAAAACATACCCCGCCGGTAGCGAAAATGCTGGAACTGGACGTGCCGGTGGGGCTGGGCACCGATGCCACCCGCGTCGCCAGCTATAACCCGTGGACTGCGCTGTACTGGCTGGTCTCCGGGCGCACCGTTGGCGGGATGGCGATGTATGACGACGACAACCGCCTGCCGCGCGATGTCGCGCTGGAGCTGTGGACGGCGGGCAGCGCCTGGTTCTCCAGCGAGCAGGGCAAGAAAGGCCGTCTGGCCGCCGGTCAGCTTGCCGATCTGGTGGTGCTGTCGAAAGACTACTTCAGCGTCGCGGAAGAGGAGATCAAAGGCATTGAGTCCGTGTTAACGGTGGTTGATGGCAAAGTGGTGTACGCTGCCGGTCACTTTTCGCCGCTGGCGCCGCCGCCCATTCCGGTGCTACCGGAGTGGTCACCGGTGGTGAAGGTCCCGGGCCATTACCGTTCCGCTCCGCCGGCGGCGGCTAAAATCGGCGCCATGGTCCAGATGCACCAGTGCTGCGGCAGCTGCGGCGTTCACGGCCACCAACATGATATTGCGCGCAAGTCGTCGATTCCGGTCTCCGATGAGCAAGCTTTCTGGGGCGTGCTGGGCTGCTCCTGCTTTGCCTTCTGATACCTTGACGCCTCCGCCCCGGCAGCTTCGGGGCGGAGGTTTCAGCCGCAGGCCCGGCGTCAATAGCGCTGCTGTGAGCCAAAAAGCGCCATGCGGCGGGCAATCATCTCACGTACCGGCTGCAGCCCCTGGGTGATGACTTTCCGCGGATCGTTCACATCGTGCCCGGTATCGGCGGCAAAGGTCGCTTTCACCTGCTGGCACCAGGCGTACATGTTTTCGGTATTGACGTTAATCTTGGCGGTGCCGCAGGCAATCGCCCGGCGCATATCCTCATCGGCAATACCGGTGCCGCCATGCAGCACCAGCGGGACCTTCACGCGCTCGGCAATGGCTTTCATCTCAGTAAATCCCAGCCGGGCTTTACCTTTATACAGACCATGGGTGGAACCCAGCGCGGCGGCGAGGCAATCCACCTGCGTTTCTGTCACCAGGGTGTAGCACTCTTCAGGATCGGCGTAAATGACCTCGGAGTTAACGATACCATCTTCACTGCCGGCGATGGTCCCCAGTTCGGCTTCCACGGAGATGCCCTTGCTGTGCGCCAGCGCCACCAGGTGGCGGGTGATGGTCAGGTTTTCCCTGAACGGCAGATGTGAACCATCAAACATAATGGAACTGAAGCCGGCAGCGATCGCGGCTTCGCAGGCCTCCTGGGTAGTGCCGTGATCCAGATGCAGAGCCACCGGAATATCAATATGTAAATAATCTATGGCATTAACCACAATATCATGAATACATTTTAATCCGAGCATATGCTTAACCGTGCCGCCGGACACGCCCAAAATAACCGGTGAGCGGCACTGCTGGGCGATGCTTAATACGGCGCCGACCCATTCCAGATTATTAATGTTGAACTGACCGACGGCGTAACCGTTCTTTAGGGCATGCTGAAGCATGTCCTTCATCGACACTAACATATTCACCTCTTGATATTTATTAAACGCAGTTATTCTTCAAAATATTGCTTTAAATTTCTCTCGTAGCTATTTAGCGAGTGGTGGACGACCGCCAGATCCGGCATCGATTCCCGTACCCCTTTTTTCTCAATAGAAATAGCGGCGGTCAGGCTGGCAAATAAAATAATATTATCTATATGCCACGAATAATGGACGCCATAGGTAAAGGCACCGTGAAAAACATCCCCGGCACCGGTGGTATCAACGGCATTGCACAGCCAGGACGGGACGATCTGCAGCATACCGCTCTTTAAGAAGGCGCAGCCTTTTTCGCCAAGGGTGATAAACGCCTCGCCGCGGCAAATTTTATTCAGTTCAATCAGGGCCGCTTTAATGTCTGCTTCGGTGCTCAGTGAACGATAGCTCATATAATCGCGGGCAAAATGTTCGCTTACGACAAAATAGTCAGTCCAGGCCGCCAGTTTAATATTGCTGGCACGCAGTGAACCCCCGTCCATCACGACTTTGGCGTGGGGCAGTTTCTTAATTAAATATTCACTGATTTCTGCCTCATGGCCGTCAATTAAAATGGTGACCGGCTCCACGCTGGCAATCAGCCGCTCGGCGAGGTCGTCCAGTTTGAGCTTTTGATCGTAGGTCAGGGAAGGTGGCGTTTGCATCTTGCGGGTAATAATCGTCCGCGAACCCGTTAAGCGATTGACCAGCACCGAGGCCAGCGGAGTG
Organism: Klebsiella sp. P1CD1; assembly: GCF_003790505.1. NCBI lineage: Bacteria > Pseudomonadati > Pseudomonadota > Gammaproteobacteria > Enterobacterales > Enterobacteriaceae > Klebsiella > Klebsiella sp. P1CD1. Next base: position 4,501,528 of record NZ_CP033631.1, on the reverse strand, counting down.
ATCATGTCATCGGAAAAAACCACCTGGCTGGTATCCACGCCCGCTTCGGCAAACTCATCGATAATGCGCTGACCGTAAAGGTCCTGATGCAGATGACCAATGTAATAGACTTCCTCACCCCATAATCCCAGCAGCCATGCCGCATTGGCCGCTGGGCCGCCGCCGCTTTCTATAAAATCATGACAAAAGTTTTTGGTATTCTCCTGAGGCCATTCATTGAGAAAGAAAAACTGATCGAAACAAGCAAATCCAATGGACAAAATAGCCATAACCACTCCTGATTATTGGTCAGCGGCGGGAAGCGTGACCTCCCCGCCGGGAAAAATGACGCCGCTTATTCATTTTTCTGCTTCGCCGTGAGCTCCTCATAGCTGAGCGTATCGCCAACCACCCGTACGTGACGGAAACAGAAAGGCGCCAGCAGCGCGACGAGCAGCACCAGACAAATCAGGTAGATAGTGACCTGGCCAAACTGGGTGAAGGCGTTACCGATAATGATGCCCCATACCGCGAAGTCGAAATCGGCGAAGGTGCTGTTTTCAAACCCGAGGTTGCCGAGCGCCGGCAGCAGCATCGCCGGCAGGAAGGCGAGGAAGATCCCCCCGATAAAGGAGGCGATGATACATCCGCGCTTGCCGCCCAGCTTGTCGGCGAAGACGCCGGACGTGCCGCCGCAGAAGAAGTGCGGCACCATGCCGGGAATAATCAGCGCCATGCCCAGCCCGCCGAGCAAGAGCATCCCGACCAGCCCGCCCACGAAGGAGCTGATGAATCCCACCACCACGGCGGTGGGGCTAAAGGTGAAGAATACCGCGCAGTCAACGGCCGGGATGGAGTCCGGGATCAGCTTCTGGCTGATGCCCTGGAATGCCGGCACCAGATCGCCGAGGATCAGCCGCACACCGTTGTACACAATGGCCACGCCAACGGCGAACTGCAGGCCGGTCAGCACCGAGAAGATCAGCATGTTTTGGTCGGTGATGGTGCTCAGGTATGCCGATCCGGCGACAGCGCTGCAGACAAAGTAGATAACAAACATCACGATACCGGTGGTGACGGTGGTATCGCGCAGAAAGCCCCACTTTTCTGAAATTTCGGTATCCGCGAAGGAATTTGCCGGATTGCCGGTCCGGCTGGCGATCCATGCCGAGAGGTAGTAGCCGAGGGAGCCGAAATGACCCATGGCGATCCCACCGTCTTCTGTGACCTGCTTGGTGTAACGCTGACCAATCGCGGGGGAGATGGCCGACCATGACCCCAGCAGGAATCCGCCGATCAGGATCAACATCCAGCCATGGAACTCCGCCGCCTGCAGGACAGCGGAAAACAGGCAGGCGAGGAAGAACGAGTGATGGCCGGTCAGAAAGATATATTTATACTTGGTACAGCGGGCGATAATCAGGTTGAAAATAAAGCCTAACAGCAAAATACTCATGGTTTCCACGCCCAGCATCTTCTGGGCGACGGAGACAATGGCTTCATTGTTTGGAATAACGCCGCGGATATTAAACCCGGCCTCGATAATACCGCCCAGCGGGTTGAGATTGGCAACGATAACGCCTGCGCCAGCGCTCAACATTAAATAGCCTAGAATCGGTTTTAATGTGCCGGTAAGGAGTTTGTTACCGGGGGAGCGCAGCGCCACTAAACCGACAAAAGCAATCAGCCCCATTAAAAAAGCAGGTTGACTGAATATTTCCGCTAAGAAACTAAGAATAGCCTGCATGGTCGTTCCCTCTATGTTAATTAAGAGTGATTCGCCGCAATTTTGGTCAGCGCGTCGGTAATATCCTCGGCGATTTTCGCTTTATGGACATAGCTGCGAATGATGGCGACATGACAGTGGGTTGGAAATTGATTTGCCAGTTCTTTGATCGTGATGTAAAGATCGGCTTTTTCGCCGACGGCGTTAGCAAAATCGACCGAGGCGACGTCTGCTTTGATACCTAATTCTTCACAGATCTTTTTGACATTATTCGCAGCCATCAATGAACTGCCAATACCGTTACCACAAACCGTTCTGATAACTAACATAATGACTACTCCATTTGTTTTTGGATGAAATGTAAGACTGAATTCACGTCATTTTCCTGATGAAGGAAGGTCACAATATCTGACTCGATCAGCGAGGCTATCAGTTGGATCATTTTGATATGACTGTCAGCGTCCGCGCCGGCGATAGCGATGATCACGGTAACCGGATCGAACTCATCGTGGCCGAAGGAGATTGGGGTGGCGGTGGTGACAAGCGAAAATCCGGTCTGCAATGCCCCTTTTTCCGGCCGGGCGTGCGGCATGGCAATCCCGTCGTCTATGACGATAGCGGCGCCGAAATCTTCATATACCGTCAGCATCTCGTTGACATATTCGACGCTGCAAATCTGACGCCTGGCGAGTAATGAACCCGCCAGTTCGATGGCCTCTTCCGCACGGGAAATATTCTGCTTAAGGGCGATTAACGACGGGTCAAAAATAATTTCCATCCTCAGCTCCTGAACGTATTCCTGTTCCTGAGTAAAATCATGACTAAATACATTGATGAAAATGATGGATGAGATCACATCCGGGGTTTTAAATATTGATGGGGATCACATCGACGGCAAAGTACCGGCAGAAAACGATATAAATAATTTATGTATTTTTCAGTGGGTTATGAAGGCTTTGTATTTTGATGCTGAAATTTGACAGAGAAAAAGTGAGAGGTAGGGCGAATTTTTTTGGCAGAAGTGTATCTCTGGTCACAAATATCGGCGGGTCATTTTCTTAAATTTTGACACCGCTAACAAAAAAGGCCCGCCTGAGCGAGCCTTTTATTAAAACGCCTGCCGATTACAGGCTGGAGACGTTTTCGGTCAGGTATTTTGCTACGCCTTCCGGAGAAGCAGCCATACCTTCTTTTCCTTTTTCCCACTGCGCCGGGCAGACTTCGCCGTGCTCTTCGTGGAACTGCAGCGCGTCAACCATACGCAGCATTTCGTCGATGTTACGGCCCAGCGGCAGGTCGTTAACCACCTGGTGGCGTACCACGCCGTTAGCGTCGATCAGGAAAGAGCCGCGCAGCGCTACGCCTTCGTCCGGATGCTCGATACCGTAAGCTTTCTGGATTTCACGTTTGATGTCAGCAACCATCGCGTATTTAACCGGGCCGATACCGCCCTGGTCTACCGGGGTGTTACGCCATGCGTTGTGAACGAACTCGGAGTCGAAGGAAACGCCAACCACTTCCACGCCGCGTTTCTGGAATTCTTCGTAACGTTTGTCGAACGCGATCAGCTCAGACGGGCACACGAAGGTGAAGTCCATCGGCCAGAAGAACAGAACGGTAGGTTTACCGTTGGTGTGCTGTTTGAAATTGAATTTCTCAACGATCTCACCATTACCCAGCACAGCGGCTGCAGTAAAATCCGGCGCTTGACGAGTGACCAGAACCATTTGATTCTCCTGTAATTACTAAGGTTATTTGGAACGCAACGCGGGCAAGTATAGAGCCTGGCCGCTAATAACACAAAGAGGCGCTGACAATCGTTCAGCCAGCTTTTACCTATCAATCACGTGGCTATTACAGCTGTTTGTTTTCTGCCAGGCGCATCATTTGCGGATAAAAGCGCCAGAACTGCCCCTCCAGCTGGTCGTAGTGGGTATCCAGATCCTGCCAGGAATCGCGTAGGGCGTCGAGACGCGGACGGCGGCTGGCCATGCCGTTAAGCACGCGCTGAATAAAATCCATCTCCTGATAGCGCTCCAGCCAGCGCTCCGACCACAGGTACTGATTCAGATTGACGAAGCGTGGCGGCGAGTCAGGCAGGATGGGGACGATCTGCTGCTCGGCGTAGCGCACGAACTCGTCCAGCGGCAGGTCAGGGGAGAGCTGCGCCCAGTGCTGCGACAGGAAATGATCCCACATGACATCGAGGGTGATGGGGGCGACGCGACGGGTTTGCGGGCGAAACCACTCCCGCGCCTCTTTGACTTCCGCCAGGTTGTCAGTCATCACGTCAATCCGGCGATGCATATAGATGCCGTCGATGATCTCCGCCGGATAGTCGCCCTGCGGGTTGCCGCGCACAAAATCGGCCATCAGGTTGCCGGGCAGCGAGCTGTCGGCGAGATGGGCGAGGTGCAGGTGGGCGAGAAAATTCATAAAACGACATCCTTTAAATACGAGCGGGCAGGTGGAATCACCGATGTTGCGCTGAACGGCGCCTCGGTGTCCGCATGGCATGCTGCCTGGCTGCGCGCGGCACCTTTGCCACCGGTAAGGCATTCGGTTGCCGCATGGCGGCATTCGGAATGATTTGGAATATAGATTATGTCATTCATCCGGAGGGGTAAAGGTTGCAGGCGGAACGCCCCGGCACTAGACTACCCGCCTCTTTATTCAGTCTGAGTTACCGTCATGCGCGTTACCGATTTTGCTTTTGAACTACCCGAATCTCTGATCGCCCACTATCCGATGCCTGAGCGCAGCAGCTGCCGCCTGCTCTCCCTGGACGGGCCGACGGGCGCGCTGACGCATGGCACCTTCACCGACATCCTCGATAAGCTCAATCCCGGCGATCTGCTGGTGTTTAACAACACCCGGGTGATCCCGGCGCGTCTGTTCGGCCGCAAGGCCAGCGGCGGCAAGATTGAAGTGCTGGTGGAGCGGATGCTGGATGATAAGCGCATCCTGGCCCATATTCGCGCCTCAAAAGCGCCGAAGCCGGGCGCCGAGCTGCTGCTGGGCGATGACGAGAGCATTAAGGCCACGATGCTGGCGCGTCATGGCGCGCTGTTTGAAGTGGAATTTAACGACGAGCGTCCGGTGCTGGAGATCCTCAACGGGATCGGCCATATGCCGCTGCCGCCCTACATTGACCGCCCGGACGAAGACGCTGATCGCGAACTCTATCAAACCGTCTACGGCACCAGGCCGGGCGCGGTAGCCGCCCCGACCGCCGGTCTGCACTTCGACGAACCGCTGCTGGACAAACTGCGCGCCAAAGGCGTTGAGATGGCGTTTGTCACCCTGCACGTGGGGGCGGGGACTTTCCAGCCGGTGCGCGTCGACAGCATTGAAGAGCACACCATGCACTCTGAATATGCGGAAGTGCCGCAGGAGGTGGTCGATGCGGTGCTGGCGGCGAAAGCGCGCGGCAACCGCGTGATTGCGGTAGGCACCACCTCGGTACGCTCGCTGGAGAGCGCGGCGCAGGCGGCGAAAGACGCCCTGATCGCGCCGTTCTTCGACGATACGCAGATTTTCATCTACCCGGGTTATCAGTACCAGGTGATCGATGCGCTGGTAACCAACTTCCATCTCCCTGAATCCACACTGATTATGCTGGTGTCGGCGTTTGCGGGTTATCAGCACACCATGAACGCCTATAAGGTGGCGGTGGAGCAGAAATATCGCTTTTTTAGCTACGGGGATGCGATGTTTATCACGTACAATCCGCAGGCTATTTCTGAGCGTCCCTGACAAGGCCGGCCCGCCGGCGTTTTGGACGCCATGACGCATTTTTTAGCCACGGAATCATTCCGTGGCGAGTATGAAAACGTCGGACTGTTTTTCTGACGCAGGAGCAAGCATGAAATTTGAACTGGATACCACCGACGGTCGCGCCCGCCGCGGTCGCCTGGTGTTTGAGCGCGGCGTGGTGGAAACACCGGCCTTTATGCCCGTTGGCACCTACGGCACCGTCAAAGGGATGACGCCGGAAGAAGTGGAAGCCACCGGCGCGCAGATTATTCTCGGCAACACCTTCCACCTGTGGCTGCGCCCGGGTCAGGAGATCATGAAGCTGCATGGCGATCTGCACGATTTTATGCAGTGGAAAGGACCGATCCTTACCGACTCCGGCGGCTTCCAGGTGTTCAGCCTTGGCGATATCCGTAAGATCACCGAGCAGGGCGTCCATTTCCGCAACCCGATCAACGGCGATCCGATTTTCCTCGATCCGGAAAAATCGATGGAGATTCAATACGATCTCGGTTCCGACATCGTGATGATCTTCGACGAATGTACGCCGTACCCGGCAGACTGGGATTACGCCAAGCGCTCGATGGAAATGTCTCTGCGCTGGGCCAAGCGCAGCCGCGACCGTTTCGATAGCCTTGGCAATAAAAATGCGCTGTTCGGCATCATTCAGGGCAGCGTTTACGAAGATTTACGTGATATCTCGGTGAAAGGTCTGGTAGAGATTGGCTTTGATGGCTACGCTGTCGGCGGTTTGGCGGTCGGTGAGCCGAAGGAAGACATGCACCGTATTCTGGAGCACGTCTGCCCGCAGATCCCGGCCGATAAACCACGATACCTGATGGGCGTCGGGAAGCCGGAAGATCTGGTGGAAGGGGTACGTCGCGGTATCGATATGTTCGACTGCGTCATGCCGACGCGCAACGCGCGTAACGGCCACCTGTTCGTCACCGACGGCGTGGTGAAAATCCGCAACGCGAAGCACAAAAGCGATACCGCACCGCTGGACGCCGAGTGTGATTGCTATACATGTCGCAATTATTCACGCGCTTACTTGCATCACCTCGACCGTTGCAACGAAATATTGGGCGCGCGTCTCAATACCATTCATAACCTGCGCTACTATCAGCGTTTAATGGCTGGTTTACGCAAGGCTATCGAAGAGGGTAAATTAGAGAGCTTCGTGACCGATTTTTACCAACGTCAGGGGCGCACCGTGCCTCCTTTGAACGTTGATTAATTTTAATAATGAGGGAATTTCAATGAGCTTTTTTATTTCTGATGCGGTAGCGGCAACGGGTGCACCGGCGCAGGGCAGCCCGATGTCTCTGATTCTGATGCTGGTGGTGTTCGGTCTGATTTTTTACTTCATGATCCTGCGCCCACAGCAGAAGCGCACCAAGGAACACAAGAACCTGATGAACTCCATCGCCAAAGGTGATGAAGTGCTGACCAACGGCGGTCTGGTCGGTCGCGTGACCAAAGTAGCGGAAACTGGCTACATTGCTATCGCGCTGAACGATACCACTGAAGTGGTTATCAAACGTGACTTCGTTGCTGCCGTTCTGCCGAAAGGCACCATGAAGGCGCTGTAATCTAACTTTTCCCAAAGGGAACTGCCGTGTTAAACCGTTATCCTTTGTGGAAGTACGTCATGCTGGTCGTCGTCATTGTCGTCGGCCTGATCTATGCGCTTCCCAACCTGTATGGTGAGGATCCGGCTGTTCAAATCACTGGCGCGCGCGGCGTCGCCGCCAGTGAGCAAACGCTGATCCAGGTCCAGAAAACTTTACAAGAAGAAAAAATAACCGCGAAGTCTGTGGCACTGGAAGAGGGCGCTATTCTTGCGCGCTTCGACACCACTGATACCCAGCTGCGTGCGCGTGAAGCGCTGCTTACCGTGCTGGGTGACAAATACGTCGTGGCGCTAAACCTTGCTCCGGCAACCCCACGCTGGCTGGCGGCACTCTATGCCGAGCCAATGAAGCTGGGTCTTGATCTGCGCGGCGGCGTGCACTTCCTGATGGAAGTCGACATGGACACCGCGTTAGGCAAACTGCAGGAACAGAACATCGACAGCCTGCGCAGCGAACTGCGTGACAAAGGCATTCCTTACGCGACCGTGCGCAAGGAAGACAACTATGGTCTGAGCATCGTCTTCCGCGACAGCGCGGCGCGCGACCAGGCTATCTCTTATCTCAGCCCTCGCCATCGCGATCTGGTGATTTCCTCTCAGGGTGACAACAGCCTGAAAGCGGTGATGACCGATGAGCGCCTGAAAGAAGCCCGCGAGTACGCGGTTCAGCAGAACATTAACATTCTGCGTAACCGTGTGAACCAGCTGGGCGTCGCCGAACCGCTGGTTCAGCGTCAGGGTGCTGACCGCATCGTGGTTGAGCTGCCGGGTATCCAGGATACCGCGCGGGCGAAAGAGATCCTTGGCGCAACCGCGACCCTCGAGTTCCGTCTGGTCAATACCAACGTGGACCAGTCCGCCGCTGCCTCTGGCCGCGTGCCGGGCGACTCGGAAGTGAAAGAGACGCGTGAAGGCCAGCCGGTGGTGCTGTACAAGCGAGTGATCCTGACCGGTGACCATATCACCGACTCGACCTCCAGCATGGATGAGTACAACCAGCCGCAGGTCAACATCTCGCTGGACAGCGCGGGCGGTAATATCATGTCTAACTTCACCAAGGACAATATCGGTAAGCCGATGGCGACCCTGTTCGTGGAGTATAAAGACAGCGGTAAGAAAGACGCTAACGGTCGCGCTATCCTGGCGAAAGAGGAAGAGGTGATTAACATCGCCAACATCCAGTCGCGTCTGGGTAACAGCTTCCGTATCACCGGTATCAGCAACCCGAACGAAGCACGCCAGCTGTCGCTGCTGCTGCGTGCCGGCGCGCTGATTGCCCCGATTCAGATCGTCGAAGAGCGGACTATCGGCCCAACCCTTGGTATGCAGAACATCAAGCAGGGTCTGGAAGCCTGTCTGGCCGGCCTGGTGGTCTCTATCCTGTTCATGATCCTCTTCTATAAGAAGTTCGGTCTGATTGCGACCTCGGCGCTGATTGCCAACCTGGTGCTGATTGTCGGCATTATGTCCCTGATCCCGGGGGCGACGCTGACCATGCCGGGCATCGCGGGTATCGTGTTAACCCTTGCGGTGGCGGTCGATGCTAACGTTCTGATCAACGAGCGTATCAAAGAAGAGCTGAGCAACGGGCGTACCGTTCAGCAGGCGATTGACGAAGGTTATCGCGGCGCGTTCAGCTCGATCTTCGACGCCAACGTGACGACGCTTATCAAAGTGATCATCCTGTACGCGGTCGGTACCGGTGCCATTAAAGGGTTTGCGATTACCACCGGTATCGGTATCGCGACCTCAATGTTTACCGCTATCGTCGGCACCCGTGCCATCGTGAACCTGCTGTACGGCGGCAAGCGCGTTAAAAAGCTGTCTATCTGAGGAGTGCGTTGTGGCACAGGAATATACTGTTGAACAATTGAACCACGGCCGTAAAGTCTGGGACTTTATGCGCTGGGACTACTGGGCCTTCGGCATTTCAGGTTTTCTGCTGATTGTGTCGATCGCCATCATCGGCGTCCGCGGCTTTAACTGGGGGCTCGATTTCACCGGCGGTACGGTGATCGAGATTACCCTTGAGAAGCCGGTCGATCTGGACCAGATGCGCGACTCCCTGCAGAAAGCGGGCTTTGAAGAGCCGCAGGTGCAGAACTTTGGCAGCAGCCGCGACATCATGGTACGTATGCCGCCGGTGCATGACGCCAACGTCAGCCAGGAACTGGGCAGCAAGGTCGTGACGGTGATTAACGAATCGACCAGCCAGAATGCGGCGGTGAAGCGAATTGAGTTTGTCGGCCCGAGCGTCGGCGCGGACCTCGCGCAAACTGGCGCCCTGGCGCTGATTGCCGCGCTGGTCTGTATCCTGATCTACGTCGGCTTCCGCTTCGAATGGCGTCTGGCTGCCGGGGTGGTTATCGCCCTGGCGCACGATGTGGTGATCACCATGGGCGTACTGTCGCTGTTCCATATCGAGATCGACCTGACCATTGTGGCCTCGTTGATGTCGGTTATCGGCTACTCGCTGAACGACAGTATTGTGGTATCGGACCGTATCCGTGAAAACTTCCGTAAGATCCGCCGCGGTACGCCGTACGAGATCTTCAACGTGTCGTTGACCCAGACGCTGCACCGTACCTTGATCACCTCCGGGACCACCCTGATGGTGATCCTGATGCTGTTCCTGTTCGGCGGCCCGATTCTGGAAGGCTTCTCGCTGACCATGCTGATCGGTGTCTCCATCGGTACGGCTTCCTCTATCTACGTCGCCTCTGCGCTGGCGTTGAAACTGGGTATGAAGCGCGAGCATCTGCTGCAGCAGAAGGTCGAAAAAGAAGGGGCGGACCAGCCGTCTATTCTGCCGTAATCCGGTTCAGTTGAGATAAAGCCATCCCGGCCCAGGCGGCCGGGATTTTTTTGTCCGCGATAAAACCTGCTGACAGTATGCTGTCAGGAGCCCTCCCATACACTCCTTCTGAACTCACTAACGAGCAGGAGGAAGTATGAATAACGTGATTAACTGGTTTGAAATTCCGGTCGCCGATATGGATCGCGCCGTCGCGTTTTATGAGCCGGTGATGCAGGTGACGCTGCGTCGCGAAACCATGGACTGCGCCGAGCTGGCGGTGTTCCCGCATCAGGATCCGGCCCCTGGCGGCGCGTTGGCCAAATTTGAGGGTATCGCCCCTTCAGCGCAGGGCGCTATTATTTACCTGCATACAGACCATCTTGCCGCCACCCTGGACCGCGTTGCCTCGGCGGGTGGGGCGTGTGTTTTCGGGCCGCTGACGCTGCCGAATGATATTGGCACCATCGCGCTGTTTACTGACAGCGAGGGCAACCGCGTCGGCCTGCACCAGCCGGCTTAACCTAAACGTTTTGTGAAGTGAGACATGACCCGACGCGCCGACCGTTTATTTCAGATTGTGCAGATCCTGCGCGGCAGGCGGCTCACTACCGCCGCGCTGCTGGCGGAGCGGTTGGGCGTGTCGGAGCGCACCGTGTATCGCGATATCCGCGATCTCTCCCTCTCCGGCGTGCCGGTGGAGGGCGAGGCGGGGAGTGGTTATCGCCTGCTGGCGGGCTACGATCTGCCGCCGCTGATGCTGACCACCAAAGAATCCGAAGCGCTGATCGCCGCGATTCGGTTGCTGAAAACCTGGGGCGGTGAGGCGCTGTCGCAATCGCTGGAATCCGCCCAGGAGAAGATGCTGGCGATCCTGCCGGAGGCGCGCCGGCGCCAGGCGGAGCAGACCCGCCTGTTTGCCCCCGATCTCGGCGCCCATCGCTATGCCAAAACCTATTTTGACGTCATTCATCAGGCGGTCTCCGGCCAGCAGGTGCTGCAGTTGCGCTATCAGGATGAGTCTGGCCGGGTAACCGAGCGCGACGTGCTGCCGCTGGGGCTGTTTTTCTGGGGGGAGCGCTGGCTGCTGGTGGCCTGGTGCGAGCTGCGTAATGATTATCGTAACTTTCGCCTCGACCGTTGTCTGGCGGTCAGGGCGACCGAGCGTCGATTCAGCGAGTGTGCCGATCGCTCGTTAAGCGATTTTCTGCGCAAAGTGCGGTGCGACGTGTGGGAGAAATAAAAACGCCCGGCTGGCCCGGGCGCTGTCTTGCTGTATCCGCAATTAGAAGTTGTAACCGACCACGAAGTAACCACCCCAGCCGGTCGAGCGGACGCTGAAATCGCCATCGCCGAAGTTCAGCTTGGCATCGTCAGCCCACTGACCGCCGTTATGGAAGTAACGGGCCACCACCGAGTAGTGCCAGTGCGCGTAGTTCAACGCCAGGATGTGGCTGGAGGCGATGGAGTTGCTGGTGCGCGCGTGCTTCCCGTTCAGATCGTAGAAGTTGTCATCGCCGAGATCAGAACCCCAGTCGAAGTTGGTGAAACCGATGTAGCTCAGCGAGCCGCCCCACAGGTCGGTCAGCGGCACGAAGTATTTCACTTTGAAGCGGTAGCCGTCCCACTCGTTTTCGTTGGACGCGCCGTAGTTCTGCCACTGGTATTTGGCGTAGACGTTCAGCGACAGGCTCATCGGCAGGCCGGTATCGATATCGGTACCCAGACCCATATACCAGGTGCTCTGCTCCTGAGAGTCGTTACGGCCCATATCGTAGATATAGTTGTTCGCGAAGTACCACTCTTTGAACGGCCCGAAGCTCAGATCGGTATTGGTCAGCTTATCGATAGAGAAACGCGGTTCGATCTCCATAAACAGCGGCGAGCCGTTGTTCCAGATACCTTTTGCCGTGCTGTTGCCGCCGAAGAATACCGGGGCATCGATATAGCCGTAGAAATCAAACCAGTCTTTTTTGGCGAACGCTTCATATTCCAGGTAGGTATCGTTACGGATCTGCGGTCCAAAACGGGTGTGGTAGCTGCCCACCACGTTAACACTCTGGTGCCACCAGTCAGACAGGAACTGCGGTTTATCGTTTTCTGCCGCGCCCGCAGTAAAAGAAGTGGAGAGCGCCACAACCGCACCCGCTGCCAGTAATGTTTTTTTCATAGTAATGCCACTGTTTAAATTGAGCCTGAAGGCGTTAAAAGAAGTGCCGAAGCGTTTCTAAATATTTCGTCTTTCTGTGGGGGTCTATTATAGGAATCATTGCTCACAAAAATACGTGTTGTTTCACATAACCAGAACATGCGTAATCGATTGCGTTCACGATTCTATGCATTTCTTGACAAAATGCTACTGAAAATCGCCATACAGAACGATTTCTAATGAACTCTTGTGAAAAGTTGTAAGTGGATAAGAAAGACGGAGCTGGAGGTAGCCGGGCGGGGCAGGGCCCGGCGTGAAGATTTACTGTGCAGCGGCGGGCTGGATATCGTGGACGCGAATAAAACCGACTTTGTCGGGCGTCACGTTCAGACGCAACGGGATATCCACATCGCTGGGGGCGAGGATGCTGGCCGGGGCGCTAATCAGCTGATCCTGAACATTGACTTCCTGATAGCTGTGGGTGGTGCCGGTGATCTGCCCGGAGGCGACGGTGGCGGTAAAGGCCGGCAGCGGATCGTTGGATTCACCCTGAATGCGTAAAGTCAGGCGTGACCCGTCGCCGTCCGGCGTAATGCTGCCCACCGACATGCGCAGGGTGCCGATCTGGCTCTCCAGCCGCGCCGGGGTTTTGGCCTCCGGCAGCAGATAGACGCCGCGGGTGGATTTGGCGTTCAGCGCGTTTTGTTGGGTGATTTTGATCGTTTGCTGATTGAGCTGGGTCATCTCCTGGCTCAGGGTACTCACGCTCTGGTGCATCTGGCGGATTTCGCTTTGCTGGGCGCAGGCGGTCAGGGTAAACAGGCTGCCCGCGATGGCGAGTTTCAGGTAACGTCTTGTCATGGTCAGGATTCCGTTTGCAGAGGATGCTTAATGGTAGCCAAACCGCCTGCCTCTCTCATAGATCCTTTGTCTCAAAAGCTCTTTCTTTGTAGTCAGGTCACTTCGCGGTAAACTACCCTTCAGTTTAACTACCTGTCAGGACGCGCTATGCATTGCCCTTTCTGTTTCGCCGTGGATACCAAAGTGATCGACTCTCGTCTGGTGGGGGAAGGCTCTTCCGTGCGTCGCCGTCGGCAGTGCCTGGTCTGTAATGAACGCTTTACCACCTTCGAAGTGGCGGAGCTGGTGATGCCCCGGGTGGTGAAGAGTAACGATGTGCGTGAACCCTTCAACGAAGACAAGCTGCGCAGCGGGATGCTGAAAGCGCTGGAGAAACGTCCGGTTAGCGCCGATGACGTGGAAATGGCGGTCAACCATATCAAAACCCATCTGCGCGGCACCGGCGAGCGCGAAGTGGCCAGCAAAATGATTGGCAATCTGGTGATGGAACAGCTGAAAAAGCTGGATAAAGTCGCCTATATTCGCTTTGCGTCGGTCTATCGCAGCTTTGAAGACATCAAAGAATTCGGCGAAGAGATCGCCCGCTTACAGGACTAAGCCATGCAGGACGAAATGTACATGGCGCGAGCGCTGAAGCTTGCCGCGCGCGGACGCTTTACCACCCATCCTAACCCTAACGTTGGCTGCGTCATTGTGAAAGACGGCGAGATCGTCGGCGAGGGCTTTCACTATCGCGCCGGCGAGCCGCACGCCGAAGTGCACGCGCTCCGCATGGCCGGCGAAAAGGCGCAGGGCGCCACCGCCTACGTCACCCTTGAGCCCTGCAGCCACCATGGCCGTACGCCGCCGTGCTGCGATGCGTTGATCGCCGCCGGCGTTAGCCGCGTGGTCGCTGCGATGCAAGACCCAAACCCGCAGGTGGCGGGGCGCGGTCTGTATCGTCTGCAGCAGGCCGGTATTGACGTCAGCCACGGGCTGATGATGAACGAAGCGGAAGCGCTGAATAAGGGCTTCCTGAAGCGGATGCGCACCGGTTTTCCTTGGGTGCAGCTGAAGCTGGGCGCCTCGCTGGACGGCCGCACGGCGATGGCCAGCGGTGAAAGCCAGTGGATCACCTCCCCGCAGGCGCGACGCGACGTGCAGCGTCTGCGCGCCCAAAGTCATGCCATCCTCACCAGCAGCGCCACCGTGCTGGCGGACGATCCTGCGCTGACCGTGCGCTGGCAGGAGCTGAGCGCGGATACTCAGGCGCTGTATCCCGAAGAGAATTTGCGCCAACCGCTGCGCGTCGTCATCGACAGTCAGAACCGCGTCACGCCTGAGCACCGTATTGTGCAGCAGGCAGGAGAAACGCTGTTTGCCCGCCTGCGTGCGGATGAGCGCCAGTGGCCGGAAAGCGTTCGTACGCTGCTGGTGCCGGAACATAACGGCCATCTCGATCTGGTGTTGCTGATGATGCTGCTTGGCAAACAGCAGGTGAACAGCGTCTGGGTGGAGGCGGGAGCGACGCTTGCCGGGGCGCTGCTGCAGGCTGGCCTTGTCGACGAGCTTATCGTCTATATTGCGCCTAAACTGTTAGGCAATGCGGCGCGTGGATTATGCGCGCTGCCGGGGCTTGAAGAACTGAGCCAGGCACCCCATTTCAAATTCAATGAGATACGTCAGGTTGGCCCGGATGTCTGCCTGCATTTAACCACTGCGTGAGGCTTTCCTGATTATTAGGAAGCAGCGCTCAGAATAATATGATAAAATCCGCCCCCCTTGCGGGGCACATGAACCCGAAGGAAGAGTATGAACATTATTGAAGCTAACGTTGCTACCCCGGACGCTCGCGTCGCCATCACCATTGCGCGTTTCAACAACTTTATCAATGACAGCCTGCTGGAAGGTGCGATTGACGCCCTGAAACGCATTGGTCAGGTAAAAGATGAAAACATCACCGTTGTTTGGGTTCCAGGCGCGTATGAGCTGCCGCTGGCGGCTGGCGCACTGGCGAAAACCGGTAAATATGACGCGGTGATCGCGCTGGGTACGGTGATCCGCGGCGGTACTGCCCACTTTGAATATGTGGCTGGCGGTGCCAGCAATGGCCTGGCGCATGTCGCTCAGGACAGCGAAATCCCGGTAGCCTTTGGTGTTCTGACCACTGAAAGTATTGAACAAGCCATCGAGCGCGCTGGCACCAAAGCCGGTAACAAAGGCGCAGAAGCTGCGCTGACCGCGCTGGAAATGATTAACGTATTGAAAGCCATCAAGGCCTGATTTTTGTAAGGGGAATTCCGTGAAACCTGCTGCTCGTCGCCGCGCCCGTGAGTGTGCCGTCCAGGCGCTCTACTCCTGGCAGTTGTCCCACAACGACATCGCTGATGTCGAATACCAGTTCCTGGCGGAACAGGACGTAAAAGATGTAGATGTTCTGTATTTCCGTGAACTGCTGTCCGGAGTGGCGACTAACAGCGCGTACCTCGACGGCCTGATGAAGCCCTACCTGTCCCGTCAGCTGGAAGAGCTGGGCCAGGTGGAAAAAGCGGTGCTGCGTATCGCGCTGTTTGAGCTGTCCAAACGTGACGACGTACCGTATAAAGTGGCCATCAATGAAGCTATCGAACTGGCGAAAACCTTCGGCGCTGAAGATAGCCATAAGTTCGTCAACGGCGTGCTGGACAAAGCGGCTCCGGTAATTCGTCCCCGCAAAAAGTAAACGCCAGGCCGGGCTTTGCAGGATCTGATCCCGCGAACCCGGCCTTATTTTTTTCTTTGCTGAGGCATAACGTATGGCATGCGGCGAATTTTCCCTGATTGCCCGTTATTTTGATCGCGTTAAAAGCGCCCGCCTTGATGTTGAAACCGGCATCGGCGATGACTGCGCGCTCCTGAATATCCCCGAGAAAAAAACGCTGGCAATCAGCACCGACACCCTGGTGGCGGGCAATCACTTCTTACCCGATATCGACCCTGCCGACCTCGCTTATAAAGCGCTGGCGGTGAACCTGAGCGACCTCGCGGCGATGGGCGCGGAACCGGCGTGGCTCACGCTGGCGCTGACTTTGCCAGAGGTGGATGAAACCTGGCTGGAAGCCTTTAGCGACAGCCTGTTTGTCCAGCTGGACTATTACGATATGCAGCTGATTGGCGGTGATACCACCCGTGGCCCGCTCGCCATGACGCTGGGTATTCACGGCTTTGTGCCGCCAGGGCGCGCCATGAAACGCGCTGGCGCGAAGCCAGGAGACTGGATCTATGTCACCGGCACCCCGGGAGACAGCGCCGCCGGCCTGGCGGTGCTGCAGAACCGGCTGACGGTGGATGAACCGTCTGACGCCGACTACCTGCTGGCTCGTCATCTGCGCCCGATGCCGCGCGTGCTGCAGGGTCAGGCGCTGCGTGACCTGGCGACATCGGCTATCGATCTTTCCGACGGCCTGATCTCCGATCTGGGCCATATTCTTAAAGCCAGCGGCTGCGGCGCGCGCATCGATCTCGATGCCATGCCGTATTCCGACGCGATACTGCGCCAGGTGGAGCCCGAGCAGGCGCTGCGCTGGGCGCTCGCTGGCGGGGAAGATTACGAACTGTGCTTTACCGTACCGGAGCTGAACCGCGGGGCGCTGGACGTGGCCCTTGGCCATCTTGGCGCGCGTTTTACCTGTATCGGACAGATTGCGCCGGAGAGCGAAGGGCTGCAATTTATCCGCGATGGTAAGCCGGTCGCGCTTGATTTAAAGGGATACGATCACTTTGCGTAGTCGAGACGAGGCGTTACGCCGCCTGAGCATGCGTAACCCGTGGCATCTGCTGGCGACTGGCTTTGGCAGCGGCTTAAGCCCGGTGGTACCGGGGACGATGGGGTCGCTGGCGGCGATCCCGTTCTGGTATCTGATGACCTTTCTCCCCTGGCAGCTCTACTCGCTGGTGGTGATGATGAGCATCTGTATTGGCGTCTATCTGTGCCATCGCACGGCCAAAGATATGGGCACCCATGACCACGGCAGTATAGTCTGGGATGAGTTTGTCGGGATGTGGATCACCCTGATGGCGTTGCCGACCCTGGACTGGCAGTGGGTGGCCGCTGGCTTCGTGATTTTCCGTATCTTCGATATGTGGAAGCCGTGGCCGATTCGCTGGTTTGACCGCAATATCCACGGCGGAATGGGGATTATGGTCGACGATATCGTCGCCGGCGTGATCTCGGCCGGCGTGCTGTATGTCATTGGCCATCACTGGCCCATCGGTCTGCTTTAATCGTCTCTCCCCGGTAGCATCATGCTGCCGGGGAAACCACACCTGTTACTTAAATCCCACCACCGGATGCGGCTGATACGGCGCCTCCAGCTTGTCGATCTGTTCCGGAGAAAGCGTCAAATCCACCGCCTGCAGCAGGTCGTCGAGCTGTTCCTGACGCGAGGGACCGATAATCGGCGCGGCAACGCCGGGTTTGCTTAACAGCCAGGCGAGGGCAACCTGGGCGCGGCTGGCGTCGAGTTCTTCCGCCACGTCCGCGAGATTCTCAGCGATCTGCGCGTCGTTTTCTTCACTGGTGCTGTAAAGCGTTTTGCCGAACTCATCCGAAACCAGCCGGGCGGTGGTCTCTCCCCAGGGGCGGGTCAGTCTGCCGCGCGCCAGCGGGCTCCACGGGATCACCGCCACGCCGTTGTGCTGACACAGCGGCAGCATCTCATTCTCTTCTTCCCGGTAAATCAGATTGTAGTGATCCTGCATGGTGACAAAGCGCGCCCAGCCGTTCTGCTGCTGGAGCGCCAGCGCCTGGGCAAATTGTCGGGCATGCATGGACGAGGCGCCGATATAGCGCGCTTTGCCGGCTTTCACCACCTCGTCCAGCGCTTCGAGGGTCTCTTCAATCGGGGTGGTATAGTCCCAGCGGTGGATCTGCAGCAGGTCGACATAGTCCATCCCAAGACGGCGCAGGCTGTCGTCGATGGAGCGCAGGATCTGCGCCCGGGAAAGCCCTTCCGCCAGATCGCCGACCTGGTGATACACTTTGGTGGCGACAACCACCTCATCACGGCGGGCAAAGTCGCGCAGGGCGCGGCCAACGATCTCTTCACTGCTGCCGTCGGAGTAGCTGTTTGCGGTATCGAAGAAGTTGATGCCGCCTTCAATGGCGTGCTGGATAAGCGGGCGGCTGCTCTCTTCCGGAAGCGTCCAGGCGTGTCTGCCGCGGTCCGGCTCGCCGAAGGTCATGCAGCCGAGGCAGAGTCGGGAAACCCGTAAGGCAGTATCACCTAGGGGGATATAGTGCATAGTGCGCTCCTGCTATTCATCAAGGGTATCTCTTAAGCATAGCAGGAGCGGAAGGGGCAATTATGCCAGCCAGTCGCGGATTTTGGCTTCAATACCGGCGGCATCAAGGCCGAGGTCGGCGCGGATCTCTTCCTGAGTGCCCTGAGGAATAAAATAATCCGGCAGGCCAATATTGAGCACCGGTACCGCCCGGCGATGGGCCATCAGCACTTCGTTCACGCCGCTGCCGGCGCCGCCCATGATGGCGTTCTCTTCCAGCGTCACCAGCGCGTCGTGTTCGCCGGCCAGCTGCAGGATCAGCGCCGTATCCAGCGGCTTCACAAAGCGCATATCCACGAGGGTCGCGTTGAGTTTATCCGCTACCGCCGCGGCTTCCGGCAGCAGGGTGCCAAAGTTGAGGATCGCTATTTTCTCGCCCTGACGTTTCACCATCCCTTTGCCGATCGGCAGCGATGCCAGCGGCTCGAGCGTCGCGCCGGTGCCGCTACCGCGCGGATAGCGCACGGCGCAGGGGCCGTCGCTGTAATGGTAGCCGGTATGCAGCATCTGGCGACATTCATTTTCATCGCTCGGGGTCATCACCACCATATCCGGAATACAGCGCAGGAAGGAGAGATCGAACGCTCCCTGATGCGTCTGGCCGTCTGCGCCGACAATCCCGGCGCGGTCGATAGCAAACAGCACCGGCAGCTTCTGGATAGCCACATCGTGGATCACCTGATCGTAGGCTCGCTGCAGGAAGGTGGAGTAGATCGCCACCACCGGCTTGTAGTCGCCAATCGCCAGCCCGGCGGCGAAGGTGACCGCATGCTGCTCGGCGATGGCGACGTCAAAGTACTGATCGGGGAATTTCTTCGAAAACTCCACCATCCCTGAACCTTCGCGCATCGCCGGCGTGATCGCCATCAGCTTGCTGTCTTTGGCCGCTGTCTCGCACAGCCAGTCGCCGAAGATTTTCGAGTAGGAAGGGAGGCCGCCGCTGCTTTTGGGCAGTACGCCGCTGGTATGGTCGAATTTTGGCACCGCATGGAAGGTGATCGGGTCTTTCTCGGCGGGCTCATAGCCGCGGCCCTTTTTGGTCATAATATGCAGGAACTGCGGGCCTTTCAGATCGCGCATGTTCTTCAGCGTGCTGACCAGACCGAGCACATCGTGGCCATCGACCGGCCCGATGTAGTTAAAGCCCAGCTCTTCAAACAGCGTCCCCGGTACCACCATCCCTTTGATATGTTCTTCGGTTCGTTTAAGCAGCTCTTTAATCGGCGGCACCCCGGAGAAGACCTTTTTGCCCCCTTCGCGCAGGGTGGAGTAGAGCTTACCGGAGAGCAACTGCGCCAGATGATTGTTCAGCGCGCCGACGTTCTCGGAAATCGACATTTCATTGTCATTCAGCACGACCAGCAGGTCGGGTTTGATATCCCCGGCGTGGTTCATCGCTTCAAACGCCATGCCGGCGGTGATCGCCCCGTCGCCAATCACGCACACTGCGCGCCGCTGCTTATCCTCTTTCGCGGCGGCGATAGCCACCCCGATACCGGCGGAAATGGAGGTGGAGGAGTGGCCGACGCTCAGCACGTCATACTCACTTTCACCGCGCCACGGGAAGGGATGCAGGCCGCCTTTCTGGCGAATGGTGCCGATTTTGTCCCGGCGGCCGGTCAGAATTTTATGCGGGTAGGCCTGATGGCCGACGTCCCAGATCAGGCGATCGAACGGCGTGTTATACACGTAGTGCAGCGCCACGGTCAGTTCCACCGTGCCGAGGCCAGAGGCAAAGTGACCGCTGGAGCGGCTGACGCTGTCCAGCAGATAGCGCCGCAGCTCATCACACAGCTTCGGCAGGCTCTCTTTTGGCAACAGGCGCAACTCCTGGGTGGAATCTACCAGCGCCAGGGTCGGGTATTTGGCAATATCAAAACTCATCAGAGACTCATTTATTGTTTATTTATCGCGCTGAATAATGTAATTCGCGAGCGCTTCCAGTGCCGAAGTATCCAGAGATTGTGCGGCCAGCTCATCTAACGACCGGCGGGCATCAGCGATCAGGTCGTGCGCTTTCTTCCGGGCTTGCTCAAGACCCAGGAGGGCGGGATAGGTGCTTTTACCCAATTGCTGGTCGGCACCCTGACGTTTGCCAAGGGTCGCAGTATCCCCTACCACGTCGAGAATGTCATCCTGGACCTGGAAGGCAAGACCGATATTTTCCGCATAGCGATCCAGCGCGGGCAGGGCAGCGCGGCCGCGTTCGCCGGCGCTCAGCGCCCCCATCCGGACGGCGGCGCGGATCAACGCCCCCGTTTTGTGGCGATGGATACGCTCCAGCGCCTGCAGATCCACCTGCTGTCCTTCCGCCTCCAGATCCAGCGCCTGGCCGCCGCACATACCCGCCACGCCGCTGGCCTGCGCCAGTTCGGAGACCATCGCCAGCCGGTCCCGATCAGAGACGTCGGCCATCGGCGCATCACTCAGTATAGAGAACGCCAGCGTTTGCAGGGCATCTCCCGCAAGAATTGCGTTGGCTTCGCCAAATTTAATATGACAGGTCGGCAGTCCGCGACGCAGATCGTCATCATCCATCGCCGGCAAATCATCATGCATCAGGGAATAAGCATGAATACATTCGACCGCCGCGGCGGGGGCATCGAGCGTGGTGCGGCTGACGCCGAACATCGCGCCGGTGGCATAGACAAGGAAGGGGCGCAGGCGTTTACCGCCTAAGAGTGCGCCATAATGCATCGCTTCCACCAGCGGAGTGTTCTGAAAGGGCTGCGGCGCGATAAAACGGCGCAATGCCCCATTAGCCTGTTCCACACAGGCCTGCAATTGTTGCGGGAAATCCATTTTATTCAGCGTCCGGCGTAAAAGGCGTGGTCGGGGAATCTTCACTATCCGCCAGCAGGATCTGCACGCGCTGTTCGGCCTTCTGCAGCTGACTTTGCCCCTGGCGCGCCAGCTGTACGCCGCGCTCAAATTCGCTTAGCGCTTCCTCTAACGGCAAATCGCCGCTTTCCAGACGGTTAACGATCTGCTCCAGTTCGCCCAGAGCAGTTTCAAAGCTGGCCGGGGCCTCATTTTTCTTTGGCATAGTGAATGTAGACTCTTGTTATGTCGCGACGGCAATACCGGGTATGGTAACGAAGTCACGCGTGTAAGCAAATAACGCGCAATGGTGATATACTCCGCGCCCAGGATGCAGGCACCGGTGTGCGCTGCTTTACAACTTTTGCTTATAGCCCCGTCGGGCTTGCCAACGAACTATTGTCGCCATGAAGTTTATCATTAAATTGTTCCCGGAAATCACCATCAAAAGCCAATCTGTGCGGTTGCGCTTCATTAAAATCTTAACCGGGAACATTCGTAACGTTCTCAAAAACTATGACGAGACGCTGGCCGTCGTCCGTCATTGGGATCATATCGAAGTTCGCGCGAAAGATGAAAATCAGCGCCCGGCTATTCGCGATGCGCTGACCCGTATCCCCGGCATCCACCATATTCTGGAAGTCGAAGACGTACCGTTCACCTCGCTGCACGATATTTTTGAAAAGACGCTGCCGCTGTGGCGCGAGGCGCTGGAAGGCAAGACCTTCTGCGTGCGTGTGAAGCGTCGCGGCAAACATGAATTCACCTCAATTGAGGTGGAACGCTACGTCGGCGGCGGTCTGAATCAGCATATTGAAACGGCGCGCGTGAAGCTGACCGACCCGGACGTCACCGTCAATCTCGAGATTGAAAACGATCGCCTGCTGCTGGTGAAAGGCCGCTATGAAGGCATCGGCGGCTTCCCGATCGGCACCCAGGAAGATGTGCTGTCGCTGATCTCCGGCGGCTTTGACTCCGGCGTTTCCAGCTATATGCTGATGCGCCGCGGCTGCCGCGTGCACTACTGCTTCTTTAACCTTGGCGGCGCCGCCCATGAGATTGGCGTTCGCCAGGTCGCGCATTACCTGTGGAACCGCTTCGGCAGCTCGCACCGCGTTCGCTTTGTGGCGATTAACTTTGAGCCCGTGGTCGGTGAAATCCTTGAAAAAGTGGACGATGGTCAGATGGGTGTCGTGCTCAAGCGCATGATGGTCCGCGCCGCGTCAAAAGTCGCGGAACGCTACGGCGTGCAGGCGCTGGTCACCGGCGAAGCGCTGGGCCAGGTTTCCAGTCAGACCCTCACTAACCTGCGCCTGATCGACAACGTTTCCGATACTCTGATCCTGCGTCCGCTGATTTCGCACGATAAAGAGCACATCATCGACCTGGCGCGTGAGATCGGCACGGAAGATTTCGCCCGCACCATGCCGGAATACTGCGGCGTGATCTCGAAGAGCCCGACCGTGAAGGCGGTGAAGGCGAAGATTGAAGCGGAAGAAGAACACTTCGATTTCAGCATCCTCGATAAAGTGGTGGAAGAGGCGAGCAATATCGACATTCGCGATATTGCCCAGCAGACGGAAGCCGCCGTGGTTGAAGTGGAAACCGTGACCGGCTTTGGCGCTAACGACGCGATCCTCGACATCCGCTCCATTGACGAGCAGGAAGACAAGCCGCTGAAGGTCGAGGGCGTTGAGGTCGTTTCGCTGCCGTTCTACAAGCTGAGCACCAAATTTGGCGATCTTGATCAGAGCAAAACCTGGCTGCTGTGGTGCGAGCGCGGGGTGATGAGCCGTCTGCAGGCGCTCTATCTGCGCGAGCAGGGCTTCAGCAACGTGAAAGTTTATCGCCCGTAACGGGTTGCCATCCATATTGAAAAAGGCCTTCCCCGATGGAAGGCCTTTTGTCATCTCCGGGCCAGCGCATTAGCGCAGGGTCATCGCCAGGTCATTCAGCTGATCGATGACGATATTCCAGCCCTCAAAAAATCCCATCTGCTCATGCTGCTCGCGAGTTTCATCATCCGCATGCAGCACCGTGGCCGTATAGCGACATCCGTCTTTTTCGTCGGCAAAGGTGATGATGGCCGTCATGGCGAAGGGAGAAACCGCAGGGCGATAATCCGCCGTCAGCATCGAGGTCATGACGATTTTTTGTTGCGGGATGACCGCAAGAAAACAGCCGGGATTATCGCTGCGTTCACCGTCAGGGCCGTGCATCACGGTATGAAAAGCCCCGCCAGAGCGAAAATCAAAGGCCAGCACCTCAGTAGACCAGGGCTTCGGGCACCACCAGGTTTTGAGTAATGCCGGGTCGGCCCACGCGCGCCACAGGGCAGAGGCTGGCGCGCTGAGCAGGCGGCTGATGACAAGATCGCGAGAATCGGTTGCGCTACGGGACATGCTACGACTCCTCAGGAAAAGGGGAGCCAGTCCGCGGCGCGGACCGGCTATCAGGCTTCGTAGTAATTATAGATGCCGGCGGCCATTACCAGCTGCGAGGCGACCTCATACGCTTTCTCGCGACCCACCAACAGGTCAATCATTTTCAGGGCGAAATCAATCGATGTCCCCGGTCCCTGGCTGGTTAACAGATTCACCCGTGGATCCCAGACCACCCGTTTATCCTGCCACTGATCGGCGGGGATATGTTCCTTCAGCGCCGGAAAACCGGTCATGTTACCGATCGGGAACAGCTGATGGGGCACCAGCACGGTCGCCGGGGCGGCGCAGATGGCGGCCACAATGCGGCCTGAGAGGTGGAACTGTCGGACGGTTTCCACCAACAGCGGGCTGTCGCGGAAGCACTCTGCGCCCTTGATGCCGCCAGGGAGGACGATGATATCGAAATCACCATCGGCCACCTCGACCAGCGGCGCATCCGCCAGCAGTTTGACGCCGCGCGAGCAGACGATGGTCAGGCCGCCGTCGCTGGCGACGCTGGCGGTGGTTACCTTCACTCCGCCGCGGACCAGCAGATCGATAGTGGTGACCGCTTCGGTCTCTTCGCTACCAGGGGCGAGGCAAATCAGTGCCGACGCGCTCATATTCATTCTCCTTACGCTTGATCAATTCAAATAAGCGGGCGTTTTCCGGTACGGCAACGCCGTGGGCGCGGGCGCGGTTGAGCAGAAAACCGGTGATATAGTCGATCTCCGTGTGCCGCTGGGCGCGGATGTCCTGCAGCATGGATGAGATATTTTCTGCCGTACTTTCAATCACCTGTTCGACATAAAATAGCAGGTTTTCCGCCGAGGTATGAATACCTTCGCGCTCCATCACCGCCGCCACTTCCTGGCAAATGGCGGCAACCTCCTGCGGATAGTGGCGCAGATCGCCGTTTTTACATCCTTTGAGGGCGGTCAGAGGATTAATGACGCAGTTTACCGCCAGCTTGCGCCAGGTGGCCGAGTAGATATGGTTGTGCCAGGCGACATCCGGCAGTACGCTTTGCAGGACTTCCGCGAGATAGCTGTAGTCCTCCTCGTAGCTTTTCGCCGGACCGATATGGGTGGTGCCCTGGGCGACGTGGATGATCACATTCCCGTCGCGACGCGCTGCCTGGGTGGTGGAGGCCAGCAGCAAAGGCTGTTTCACGCCGCGCAGCTCCTCGACGGTGCCCATGCCGTTATGCACCAGCACAATTGGCGTAGTGACCGGCAGGATCCCGGCCAGGTGCTTCACCGCATTCGACACCTGCCAGGCCTTTAAGGTGACGATCAGCAGCTCGCTGCTGGCGAGAAAATCGGGGTCGTTGGCCGTCAGTGACTCGTTGAACACCGAGCCGTCGGTTTCAATGACATTGACGCTACAGAATGGCTGCGGTACGCGTAGCCAGCCCTGGACTTCATGTCCCTGTTTGCACAACGCGGTCAGCCATAGTTGTCCCAGTGCACCGCATCCCAGTACGGTTACTTTCATTGTTCCTCCTCATCTGCCGCTACCCCAGGCGCTGATGGCTAAAGTCTATCTCGTCGCTTTTCGCATTGTCGGACGGAAAGGGGGATTCGGCGTCGTCGGGCAGCACGGGGAAATAGCGCGAGCGTTGCGTAATCAGCTAAGCTTCCGGGATAACAAGTTGAGTTATGCCGCGTTGCAGGTATTATGCAACGCAAAAGAAACGGAAGGAGAGGAAAAGATGCCATCTTTCGATATTGTCTCTGAAGTTGATCTTCAGGAAGCCCGTAACGCGGTGGACAACGCGAGCCGCGAAGTCGAGTCGCGTTTTGATTTTCGTGGCGTTGAAGCCACTTTTGAATTAAACGACGCCAACAAAACCATTAAGGTGCTGAGTGAGTCTGACTTCCAGGTGAACCAGCTGCTGGATATCCTGCGCGCTAAGCTGCTTAAGCGCGGCATTGAAGGTACCTCCCTCGACGTGCCGGAAGATATCGTGCACAGCGGTAAAACCTGGTTTGTTGAAGCGAAGCTGAAGCAGGGCATTGAAAGCGCGGTGCAGAAGAAGATCGTCAAACTGATCAAAGACAGCAAGCTGAAAGTGCAGGCGCAGATTCAGGGCGAAGAGATCCGCGTGACCGGTAAGTCCCGCGACGATCTGCAGTCGGTGATGGCGCTGGTGCGCGGCGGCGATCTGGGGCAGCCGTTCCAGTTCAAAAACTTCCGCGACTAACGCGGCGGCAGACAGCAAAAAGCGGGGAATTCCCCGCTTTTTTTATACCCCTTTGATGAGCTGCTCGATCTCGAAGCGGTTGGTGACCTTGCTGTCGATTTTGATATACACCGAGCGCTCCTCAGGCACCACCAGCGCCTGATGAACCCCGTTGGCGTTCAGCAGACGCGTCTGTAGCGCGCTGTCGACCACCACGCCATCCGGCACCTCCACCCGCAGGCTGCTGACGTACGGCGGCTCGCTCATGGTACTGGCCACCAGCAGCCACAGCATTGCCAGCAGGGCGCCCAGCAAGAACACGGTTTGCGAATCAAAGAAACCATCGACCCAGCCGCCAAGCGCGCCGCCAATCGCCACGCCGAGGAACTGGCTGGTGGAGTAGACGCCCATTGCGGTGCCTTTATAGCCCGCCGGCGATTCCTTGCTAATTAACGATGGCAGCAGCGCTTCCAGCAGGTTAAACGCCAGGAAGAAGAGCTGGACGCCCGCCACCAGCTCCCAGAAGTAGCCTCCAGCGCCCCAGAGGACAATTTCCGCAATCAGCAGGATGGCGACGCAGAGCAGGAAGACGCGCTTCATTTTGCGCTTCACTTCGGCATAGATGATAAACGGCACCACCGAGATGAACGAGATAACCATGGTGACCAGGTAAATCTTCCAGTGCTCGGCGGCCGGAAAGCCAGCAGCCTCCAGTTGGCCGGGCAGCGCGACAAAGGTCGACATCAGCATGATGTGCAGGCACATGATGCCAAAGTTGAGCTT
The DNA here is from genome assembly GCF_003790505.1 of Klebsiella sp. P1CD1. Classification (NCBI taxonomy): domain Bacteria; kingdom Pseudomonadati; phylum Pseudomonadota; class Gammaproteobacteria; order Enterobacterales; family Enterobacteriaceae; genus Klebsiella; species Klebsiella sp. P1CD1. The sequence goes on along the minus strand of NZ_CP033631.1, from coordinate 4,475,118 downwards.
CAGCAGGCGTGGTTCCACCAGTACTTTGCTAAAGCAGCCCTTCACCATCCCGGATTCGCGGTTGAGCACGTGGTTATGGCTGTTGGGCACCACCCACAGGGTGAGCAGGATGCCGATGGTCGCCAGAATGGCGATCATCCAGAACAGCGCGTGCAGACCCAACTGGTGGGTGACAATCGGCCCCAGCACCATGGCGATGGCGAAGGTGACGCCAAAGCTGACGCCGATAAAGGCCATCGCTTTGGTGCGGTTCTGTTCGCGAGTGAGATCGGATAGCAAAGCCATGACCGCGGCGGCGATAGCGCCGGAGCCCTGCAGGGCGCGGCCAAGAATGATGCCCCAGATAGAGTCGGTGAGCGCGGCGAGGACGCTGCCGAGTACAAAGATGAGCAGGCCGCCGACGATCAGCGGCTTACGGCCAATACGGTCAGATAACAGTCCGAAGGGGATTTGGAAAATCGCCTGCGCCAGGCCGTAGATACCGATCGCCAGGCCAATCAGCGCTTCACTGGCGCCCTGCAACGCCATGCCATACGTGGTCAGAACCGGCAGGACCATAAACATGCCAAGCATGCGCAGGGAGAATACCGTCCCCAAACCCCAGGTCGCGCGCAGTTCCCCTGGCGTCATTTTGTTATCGTTCATTACCACCTCAATATAAAAACTGCGCCTAGTGTAGCGGCGGGGGGTAAGAAGCGTAAATAAATGTTTGTTTAACAGATATTACGGGGCTGTTGCGCGATGAGACAAGTTGGTAAAAATCAATAAACCAGTGGAGGGGGACTCCACTGGCGAGGGGAAAAATTAAGGTAAAGTAAAGTCAACCCACTGGCTGCCAGCGTCAGCCGATTTGACGCACTGTTCGACCCAATAGACGCCGTGCAGCCCGGCTTCAACGTCCGGATACCAGAAGTCTTGCAGGAAAGCGCGATCGTCACGGTCCGTGGCGTCAATCGCCTGCGCATAGCGGCGATAGAGGTTGGCCCAGGCTTCGAATAGCCCTTCCGGATGGCCGCCGCCGATGCGGTCATCCGCCAGCGCGTTCGGCGACAGGTAGGGCATCCCGCGCTCAAGAATCCGCGCCGGCTCGCCCTGCACCTCATAGCTGAGCTGGTTAGGATGCTCATCCCACCATTCGATACTCGCTTTTTCACCGACGATACGCACTTTTTGCGAGTGCATGGCGCCGCTGTTGACCGCGCTGGTCCACATCGAGCCAACCGCGCCGTTGTCATATTCCATCAGGACAAAGGCGTTATCTTCCAGCGGCGCGCGGGAGGGGACAAAGCTCTGGCGGGAGCACATCAGCCGTTTGATATTGAGCTGCGGCGCCATGGTTTCGGCGACAAACAGCGGATGGGTGGCCAGATCGCCCAACACATAGCTGGGCCCGGCAAACTTCGGCGTCACGCGCCAGCGGGTGGATTCAGCCTGCAGCTCGACGGCCTGGTTATGAAAGCCGTGGGCGAACTGCATATTGACGATGCGGATCTCGCCGAGCAGTCCATCGGCAATCATCTGCCGCGCCTGCTGGATCATCTGATAGCCGGCATAGCCGTAGGTGACGCCGACGATTTTGTTCTGTTTTTTGCTCAGGTCCACCAGCTCGCGTGCTTCTTCGGCGCTAAAGCAGAGGGGCTTTTCACAGATGACGTGGAGGCCCGCTTCCAGCGCCGCTTTGGTGATGGCGAAATGGGTATTGTTCGGGGTGGTGACCGAGACGACCTCGATGCCGTCAGGGCGCTGCGCCTCTTCACGAAACAGGGTCTGGTAGTCGGCGTAGCAGCGCTCCGGCGCGATGCCCAGTTGCTCGCCGAACGCGCGCCCGCGCTCGGCATCGACGTCAAGCGCGCCGGCCAGCAGGGTATAAACATTGTCACGCAGCGCCGCACAGCGGTGGCTGTAGCCGATCTGACTGGTTCCCCCGCCGCCGACCATGCCCCAACGCAGGGAGCGGGATAAGGGTTTCAGGCCGTTTAACATGGTGCTCTCCTTTTTGAAATCATTCGCACTCTGAGGCGCTCAATGCCGACGCCTGCGGCAACGCGCATCCGGATAGACTCACCTTAACTTAAGGAAATGTTTGTTCTGTTTCAATTGTGTTGTGGAATTTATTTTCCATATATGCGAGGGGGATCGAATTAGCGAAAGTTTCTTTTGGGCTGCGTTGAAAAGATGAGCGAGGGCTTATCGCCTCCCGGAGCAGAGCAGATTCTTGCGGGTGTTTTTCGTTCCGACTAAATATGAAATAAATTTTCTTTTTAGCCGCTGAGCCGGTGCAATCCGCAGATTGCACCGGGGAGCCGATGCCGCTATGACGCTCCGCGCACAGACGCGGGGGAAGGTGAAGCGGCGGGAGGATTACCGGCCGCAAAGATGCCTTTCGCCGCCAGACCTGCGACGGTGAGGGCTGCCGGGATACCGAGGATCAAAAAGACGCTTTCAAAGGGCAGGTTGAGCGCCATCATCTCGGCACCGGCAAAGGCGCTGAGAATGGCGCCGATGCGCCCGACGCCATGCATCCAGCTGGATCCCGTCGCCCGCGCCTGCGTAGGATAGTAGCGGGCGGAGAGGGCGTTCATACCGGTATTAGCGCCGTTCAGACAGGCGCCGCTGATAAACGCCAGCATACAGAGCAAGGCAAAGCTGCCCGCGGCGTAGCCCATCGCCATGGTGAACAGGCCGCCAACGGCGTAGATCATCCCCAGCGCGCGATGAGGGTTGATCCTGTCCATCAGCCAGCCGGCAAACAGCGAGCCGAGGGTGCCGCCCGCCTGGTAGATCGCTGTCATGATGGCCGCCTGGCTAACGGTCATTCCCACCGCTTTAACCAGCGTTGGCAGCCAGCTACCGAGGATATAGACCAGGAACAGCCCCATAAAGTAGACCAGCCATAGCATCAGTGAGCCGAAGCCGTACTGGCGGGAGAGCACAATGCGCATCGCGTTGCCGGCCGCCGGCTGCGCCGGCAGGGTAAATGTCACGTTGTCGCTGATTTGTCCGGGATAGAGACGGTTAAGAATGGCGCGAATGCGTGCGGCGGGCGCTTGTTTGATCACCAGAAAACGAACCGACTCCGGCAGCAGCCAGATAAGCAGGGGGGCAAACAGCAGCGGCAGAATGCCGCCGAGCGCCATCAGCGAGTGCCAGCCAAACTGCGGGATCAGCCACGATGCTGAGAATCCTCCTGCCGCCGCGCCGAAGGTGAAGCCGCAAAAGATGACGGTAATAATAAATGAACGCTGGCGTTCCGGAGCGTACTCCGACACCAGCGTCCCGATGTTTGGCATCGCGGCGCCCAACCCCAGGCCGGTCATAAAGCGGAAAAACATCATCTGTTCAATGTTGTGCGAGAAGGCGGTGGCGATGGTCCAGAAGCCGAAGAAAAAGACGCTATTGATAATGATTTTCTTGCGCCCCAGCCAGTCGGCGAGCGGGCCAGAGAAAATCGCCCCCAGCGCGAGGCCGATCAGCGCGGCGCTGATCACCAGGCCTAGCTGGTGGTTGCTTACCCCCCATTCCAGCTTTAGCGTCGGGGCGATAAACCCCATGATCGCGATATCAAAACCATCGAGAGCGATAACGCAAAAACCGAGAAAAATGATCTGCTTTTGAAAGCGGCTCAGCGGGTTACAGTTTATTAACTCTCTGACATCCAGGCGTTGAGTCTGTGTCATAGCGTATTCCTTATGCGCAGGAGCGCAGGTAGGGCTGCGCGGCATTGAACAGTAATTGCGCCCGCTGGAGCGGCGGCAAGGCGCCCTGCTCGCCGTCGAGCGGCACTTCGAGGGAGACCGGCAGCGTTGCCGGCAGGGCCGACATCAGACCGTGCAGATCCAGACCGCCTTCCCCTGGCACGTTGCGCGCCGAGCGGGCCTGGCGGATGAGTTCCTGTTCGCTCTCCGGCCTCTGCGCCGCGCCATCGCAGAGCTGCATATAGTTGAGATGATGCGCGGGCAGGCTGGAGAGGACGGCGAGCGATTCTCCCGCGCGCCAGAAATGAAGGGCGTCCACCAGGATGCCGATATCCTCCCACCCGCTGGCGGCGATCATCGCCTGCGCATCGGCGATAGTACGCAGTTGGGTCCAGGGCATCGGCTCAAGGTTCATGGTCAGCCCATAGGGGCGACCGGCCGCGGCGAGGATAGCCAGGTTGTCGGCGCTGCGCTGAAGGTTGTCGTCATTGCCGGCGACCAGCACCTGTCCGGCGCCAAGACGCGCCGCAGTCTCCATAAACCGCTGCAGCCGATCGTCGAGCGTAAACCCGGGGGTCAGGCGGACGATCTCTACGTCTGAGACGCGGATGCCGGTTTCCATCAGCGCAGACAGCGTCGCGCGGACGGCGGGGGTATCGCCCAGCATGTCGTAGTCCGGGTCGGCCGGTGTGGCGGGGAGCAGCCGCAGACCAACGTGGGTAAAACCGGTTCTGGCCGCTATCCGCACCTGTTCGGGGGGAGGGACATCGAGCAGGGTCAGCGCGGCGAGCGATAGGGTACGCATGTTCATAAAGGGCTCCGGTACAGTTGCAGGTGAGGATAGTTATGGGTATTGCCGTCCCTGGTCGTTTATTGCTTTGTTTTTATTGTATTTCCCGCCAGATTTTTGCCCACCAGATAGCCGAAGGTCATGGCGGGTCCGAGGGTTATCCCTCCGCTGGGGTAATAGCCGCGCATCACGCTCGACATGTCGTTGCCGATGGCAAACAGGCCCGGTATCGGCTGCTGCTGTCCATCCAGCACCCGGGCGTGTTCGTCGGTTTGCAATCCGCTGAAGGTGCCCAGCGAGCCGGGCAGAATGCGCACCGCGTAGAACGGCCCTTCGCGCAGCGGTCCGAGCGTCACCTGATGGTCACCCTGGGCGCGGTTATAGGCTGATGCCCCGCGGTGAAAATCGACGTCTTCGCCAGTGCTGGCGAAGTGGTTAAAGCGTTCAACGGTTTCCGCCAGCGAATAAGCGTCGATGGCGCACTGCTTCGCCAGCTCCCCCAGCGTGTTTCCCCGTAGCAGGTAACCGGTACGCAGCCAGGCGGTGGGGGTGAACGGGAACGGTCTGGCATGACCCAGACCGTAGCGACGCAGCGCGCGACGATCGGCCAGCAGCCAGGCCTGCGGCGTGTCGCCCGCGGGGGTGGCCGCCAGCAGGGCGGCGATAAAGTCATGATAAGAGTCTGCCTCGTTAACAAAGCGTTTGCCGTTGGGCAGGACAGCGATCACCCCGGGCTTGGCGCGTTCCACCAGGTGGGGAAACATCAGCTGCTGGCCGCTGGCCAGGGTGACGCGGGACACCGGCGCCCAGGCCAGCGGGTGGCGCAGGCGGGTGTCGAACTGGCCGCCGACGGATTCGCCAAGCCTGATCCCCTCGCCCTGATTGTCCGGTGGTGCGGCGGAAAAATGGCCGTAACCCTCCGCCGCGTGGGGCACTACCTGCGCCAGCCGCTGCCGATCGTGGGGAAAACCGCCGCAGGCCAGCACCACGGCCCCTGCTTCGACGTGAATCTCCCCACCGTCGCTGCGCAGCACCGCGCCGGACACGCCCTGCGGACCCTGCAGCAGCCGGACCACCGGGGCATTGAGCTGAAAACGCACTCCGGCGTCGAGGGCGGATCGCAGCAGACGGGCGAGCAGCGCATTGCCATTGACCAGATGCTGCCCTCGTCCGGCGCGCAGCCGCTGCCAGCCGTGGCGCAGCAGGCGGCGGACGGCATACAGCGCGGAGCGCGGCGAGCGGGTGGCATTGAAAAAATGCGCCATATCCGCGCCGCCGGCGATGCCCATCCCGGCAAGGCTGATGGTCTCCAGCGGCGGACGCAGTCGGTGGAGCCAGTCACCGAGCTGACGGCCATCGTAGGGCTGAGCGGTGACCGACCGCCCACCGCTCGCCGCACCCGGCGACGCGTGAAAGTCCGGCATGGTACTGCCCGAGAGAAACTGCACCGCCGTCCTGTGATGAAAAAAATCCACCATCTCCGGCCCATGGCGCAGGAAGGTCTGCAGGCGAACGTCAGCGACTTCGCCCCCCATCTCATGCTGCAGATAGGTCAGCGGCGCGTCGGCCGCTTCGTCGATGCCCTCCGCCCGCGCCAGCGGGTTGCGGGGGATCCACAGCCAGCCGCCGGACCAGGCGCTGGTCCCGCCGAGTACTGACGCTTTCTCCGCCACCATGACGCTGGCGCCGTGCATGGCCGCGGTGACCGCGGCAGAGAGTCCCGCCGCGCCGGAGCCGACCACCAGCACATCCACCTTCACAGGCCTGCTCATGATGGACTCCTTACTGCAATGGTGAAAAAGCGGTGGGGCGCATCAGCACCGACTCCAGGCGTTCAACGGCGGCCAGTTCGCGATTTTTCCGCGAAAAGGTCTGCCAGCGTTCGTCCTGCGCCATTCGCGCGCGGCGCACCAGGCGATCGTCCAGGCTTTCATAAGCCCAGATGTGCACCACCTGATTGACCACGCCGATCTCGGTAAAAAAGAAACCGATCAGTTTGCCGAGATGGTCGGTCTGCACCGCCAGGGCATCGCTTTGGTACAGCGCCAGCCAGTCGGCCATTTTCAACGGATTGATGGTGTACGTGCGTTTTTCGTAGATCATGATGTTTTCCTGATTAGTGGGGGGAGTGTTGTGCCAGATGGCAGGCGGCGAGGTAGCCAAACGTCAGCCCCGGGCCGAGGGTGATGCCGGGACCCGGGTAGGTGCCGGCCATCAGCGAATCCATGTCATTTCCCACCGCGTACAGCCCCGCGATGGGTTTTCCTTCCACGTTGACGACCTGTGCATCGGCGGTGGTGACCAGGCCCCGCGACGTTCCCAGATCGCCGGTATAGAGTTTGATGGCATAGAACGGCGCGCTGAGCAGGGGGGCGTTACAGGCGTCAGGCTGATGACCCGGATCGCCCATCGCCCGGTTATAGCTGTTGCCGCCTTTAGCAAATTCCCGATCCACGCCCTGCGCGGCGTCGCGGTTGTAGCGGGCAACCGTCTCGCTCAGCGTTTGGGCATCCAGACCAAGCTGTTGCGCCAGCGTCTCCAGGGTGTCGGCTTTGTACAGATAGCCGGCGGCGATCAGGGCGTCATTATTGACCGGCGCCGGGCGTGCCAGCCCGAGGCCGTAACGCTTCATCGCCTGGGCGTCGCAGAGTAAAAAGCAGGGGGCATTTTCCGTAGCGCGCTGCATCGCGCTGGCGAAATGGTGATAGGAGTTAGACTCGTTGACGAAGCGTACCGCCCGCTGATTGACGGCAATCACGCCCGGTTTGGCCCGGTCGGTTACCAGATGGGGGAAGCGCTCCTCGCTGCCGTCGGCCCGGGTCAGCACCGATACTGGCGCCCAGAAAAAGTTGGAGGCCTGATCGGCTCCCTCGCGAGCGTTAAGCGCCGCCGCGAGATGCAGCGCGGCGCCATCGTTGGCCGGCGGCGACATGGTGAAGTGTTCGCGGGTGTGTGGCCGATAGCGCGCCGCCAGCGCGCCCGCGGCAAAGCCGCCTGCGGCCAGCACCACCCCGCGGCGGGCGTGCAGCGTCTCTCTTTGCCCCTGATACTCAATCTCCACCCCGTGGACCGCGCCTTGCGCTTCGCACAGCGCCAGAACATTGACATTCAGCCGCAGGTTCATGCCTTTACGCAGCGCCGTTGTCGCCATGCGGGCAATCAGCGCATTGCCCATCGCCAGGCGGGTGCCGCGAGGGTACTTCACCCGGTCGCGGGCGTAGCGCAGCAGCAGCCGGGTGCAATGGGCCAGGGAGCGTAGCGAGCGCCGCATGTCGAGAAAATGTTGAATGTCGACGCGGTTGACCATCATCCCGCCAAACAGCAACATCCCCGGCGGCGGTGAACGCAGGTCGCGAAACGCGTCCCCCAGTTCACGACCGTCATACTCCACCACCTCCAGCGCACGACCGACGTCGACCGCGCCGGGTTCATCCGGATAGTAATCAGGGGAGAGCGGGCGCAGGCTATATTTCACCGCCCCCTCGCGCTCGAGAAAGGCCAGCGCCTCACGCCCGGCGCTAACAAACGCTTCGGCGAGATCTTCACGGTACTGGCTCTCGCCGATAATGGTCCGCAGGTAGGTTTTCATCGCCTCGGCGCTGCCGCTTTTACCCGCCGCACGCGCCTGATCGGTATCGTGCAGCCACACGGCGCCACCGGAGATAGCCGAGGTGCCGCCGAACTGGCCGGCTTTCTCCAACATCAGCACCGACAGCCCTTTGCAGCTGGCGGTGACCGCGGCGGCAAAGCCAGCGGCGCCGCTGCCGATGACGATCACATCCCAGCTCTTCATGCTGCCGCTCCCTGCGCTGGCGGGATGGCGCCGATAAACTGGCCCATCAGCGTCATCTGCGCCAGCGCCATTTCCGGCCCGGTCTGCACCCGGCAGCCGCGGGCGGCGGCGAAAGTGAGCAACGGCGTCATCACCGGGGCGGTGACAACATCAGCCACGTGGGTGGCGCTGTCGAGCGTATCCAGCAGCGCCTGCGGCAGGGGCAGCTCATCAAATCCGGCCATGCCGGCCGGCGAGCCATTAACCAATAGATCGACGCCGTGAAGGGTGTCCGGCAGCGCGCTCAGTTGTACCGCCGGGAAGGCCTCAGCCAGAAGGTCATGCAGGCGTTGCCGGGTGGTCGGGTTTTGATCGTGCAGGGCCAGCTGACGGATCCCCGCCTCGCACAGTCCCCAGGCGATGGCGCTGCCGACGCCGCCGCAGCCGGAGAGCAGCGCCTGCTTACCTGCCGGCTGAAAACCCTGCGCCTCGGCGGCGAGCTGAAAGCCGACGCCGTCCAGCATATCGCCCTGCAAACGGCCATCCGCCAATTTGCGGATCACATTGATGGCGTTGAGTCGGCGGGCGCGGGGGGTGAGCTCGTCGACCAGCGCGGCGGCGCGCTGCTTATGCGGCACCGTCACCAGCACGCCGGTCATGTTCTGCCAGCCACGCAGAGCGTTGAGGTAGTCGACTACCGCGTCCGGGGCGATATCCACCGGGATCATGACGCTGTCCATGTGCTGTTCAGCAAAGTAGCGGTTGAAGTTATCCGGTGATTTGACCTGGGCGATCGGATGACCAATCACGGCGACAACCTGGGTAGTTCCACTGACCATTTCAAACCTCATTTGTTAAATGAATGTTGTGAAAGTATTTCAGTGGAAGCTGGGAGCGACAACGCAGAATTCGGACATGTCGGTTGTTAATCGCACGATCGCTGCGATAATCGCAGGAAATCGATAATGATGTTGCAAAAATGTGAGCGAATATGCAAAACACCATTCATCCACGCGATCTGATCGTCGGTTTACAAAAAGGGCTGGCGTTAATCCAGCTTTTTTCCAAAACCTGCCCAAAACTCACCGTCGCCCAGGCGGCGAAAATGAGCGGCCTGACGCAAAGCGCCGCGCGGCGTTTTCTGTTGACGCTGCTGCATGAGCGCTATCTGCAAACCGATGGGCGTTATTACTGGCTTACCCCGAAGACGCTGCGGCTTGGTCAGGCCTACGTCGATTCGGCGCAGTTTCCCCGCATGGTGCGGCCAATTGTCGAATACATCGCCAGCCGGACCGAGGAGCACGCCTCGGTAGGGGTGGTGGATGAAGATGAGCTGGTCTATATCGCCCGCAGCCGGCATACGCCGTTTAACTCCACGTCGGTTCGGCTTGGGGAGCGGGTGCCCATCTTCTGTACCGCCGGGGGACGGTTATGGCTGGCTTCGCTGCCGGAAGCTGAGTGCGAGGCGGTTCTGCAGCGTATTACCCGGGAACAACGCACGCCCTATACGGTGACCGACGTCGCGTTGCTGATGGAGAAAATCGCCCAGGTGCGGCGCCAGGGTTATGCCACCATTGAACAGGAGTTTGAGATTGGCATGCTGGTGCTGGCGGTGCCGTTAACTGACAGGGAAGGAACCTGGTGGGGCGCGCTGAGTCTGACCAGCCATCAATCGCGCACATCGCTGGAAGCGTTATGTCACGACCATCTCGATCTGCTCTACAGCGCGCAGGCGATGCTGGTGAGCTAAACAGGGCAGCAGATGCGCTGCCCTCAAAGATGTTGCTTACGCCGACGCGTTGTTCAGGAAGCTGTTCCAGTTGCTGGCGGCGTTATCTACGAAGATGTTCCAGTTTTTGCCAGCGGTGAGGACAAAGTTTCCCCAGTTTTCGCTACCAGTGGTCACAAAGGTTTCCCAGTTTGACTGCCCGGTCAGGAAGGAACCAAACGCCATCGCGCTGTCGCCGACGAAGGAGGCAAACGCGCTGCCGGAGGTGAGAACAAAAGAGGTGAAGCCGACGCCCGAGTTGGCAACAAAGCTGGCGAAGCCGCTGGCCGCGCCGAACAGGTTAAAGCCACCGGAGATGTACTCCATTTCGTTTAGTGTTAACTCTTTCATTGCAATTCCTTGTAGTAATGATTTTCCAAATGGGTGGGTAAACCCGGTGCAAAAGGTAGCACTGCTGTCGTGCACAGCGCGAGTCAGGTCCGCTGTGTATTAGCTCATTTTTTCCTCATTTTTTGGCAGGAGAGCAGCGTAAACGGCCGGAAGAGGGGAGGGGAGTATGAAATGAGAAAGAAAGCGGTGAGGAAGCAGAAAAGAAAAAGCCCCGTAAAAACGGGGCTTTATATCGCACTGGAGTGGGAGATTATCTCACGTAAGCCAGCAGGCTATGTGAATCCGGCACCATAAAGTCAACGGACATCATCACGGACAGCGCGGTGATGGCGACGATGGAAAAGACGAACAGCTTACGCGCCCAGACTTTATCATCGGCCACTTTATAGCCACGCAGCGCCATGCCCAGCCACCAGACGCTGACCGCTGCCGCCACGACCAGGTATTTATACCCGGCGTAGCCGCCCAGCGAGAGCATCAGGGTCGCCACGGCAAAGGCAACGATGTACAGCGTAATATGGTTTTTGGCGACCGAAATGCCTTTCACCACCGGCAGCACCGGAATGTTCGCAGCCTGATAATCCTTAAAGCGGAAAATCGCGATGGCGTAGGAGTGAGGCATCTGCCACAGGCTAAAGATAGCCAGCAGGATCGCCGCACCGCTGTCGAAATCACCGGTGACCGCGCAGTAGCCAATCACCGGCGGCGCGGCGCCGGAGAGTGAGCCAATCAGCGTGCCATAGACGGAGTGGCGTTTCATGTACAGGCTGTAGACGCCGACATAAACCACGAACCCCATCACCCCCAGCCAGCAGGCCAGCGGATTTGCGCCGAACCACAGCAGCATGAAGCCAGCAATACCCAGCAAGGTGGCGTACACCAGCGAAGCTTCTGGCGAGATCAGCCCTTTGACCAGCACCCGGTTTTTCGTCCGTTCCATCTTACGATCGATGTCCCGGTCGATGTAGTTGTTGAATACACAACCCGAGGCGACCACCAGGGATACTCCAAGGAGCGTCCAGACGAACAGCGGATAGTCGATGTGGCCTTTGGAGGCCAACAGGAAACCGCCGATCACGGAGATCAGGTTGCCAAAAATAATGCCTGGTTTCGTTACTTGCAGGTATTGCTTAAACATACTCGCCGCTCTTAGTGCATCATCATGTTGTAGTTCAGGTTCCACATAATCCAGATGGAGCCGACAACCACGATCGCAATGATGATTACGGTGAAGATAAATGCGGTCAGGTTCCAGCCTTCATCGGACTTGCTGTTCATATGCAGGAAGTACACGAGGTGTACCACGATCTGCACCACAGCGGTCACCAGAATGGTGCCAAGGATAACCGCATGCGAGGCGGAGCCACTCATCACCATGGCGAACGGAATGACCGTCAGGATGATGGACAGGATAAATCCTGTCATGTAGCTCTTCACGCTGCCGTGAGAAGCGCCGCTATGATCGGTAGAATGACTCATTACATCGCCCCCATCAGATAGACAACCGAGAACACGCAGATCCACACGACGTCCAGGAAGTGCCAGAACAGGCTCAGGCACAGGATACGCGTGCGGTTAGTGCTAGTCAGGCCACGACGTGAAACCTGGAACATCAGCACCGCCATCCAGATAAGGCCAGAGGTCACGTGCAGACCGTGGGTGCCGACCAGCGCGAAGAACGCCGACAGGAAACCGCTACGATCCGGACCGAAGCCTTCCATGATCAGGTGATGGAATTCATAGATTTCCATCCCGATAAAGCCAGCGCCAAACAACCAGGTCAACGCCAGCCAGGAAACCACCTGGCTCTTGTTGTTTTTGTACATGGCGATAGCCGCCATGCCGTAGGTGATGGAGCTGAACAGCAGCAGTGCGGTTTCAACCAGAACGAACGGCAGTTCGAAAATATCTTTGCCCGTCGGTCCGCCGGCTGTGCCGTTCACCAGAACGGCATAGGTAGCAAACAGCGTAGCGAAGATGATGCAGTCGCTCATCAGGTAGATCCAGAAACCGAATACCTTCATCGGTCCTGTATCATGGTGCCCGTGTTCATGCGCGTGGGCAGTATGCGCAAGAGTATCAGTTGCCATTTTTCAGCCCTGCTTTGTTAATCTCATCGAAATGCTGTTTTTCCAGTTTTTCGACTTCTGCAACCGGTACGTAGTAATCCACGTCCTCGTCAAAGCTCTTAATAATCCAGGTCGCTACGATGCCGATGAAGCTGGCAATCGCCATCCACCAGATATGCCAGATCATGGCGAAACCAAATACCGTAGCGAAGGCGGCAATGACGATGCCGGCGCCGCTGTTTTTCGGCATATGAATTTCTTCATAGTGAGCAGGCTGTTTGTACGCTTCACCTTTCTCTTTCATTTCCCAGAAGGCATCACGCTCGTGAACCTGAGGAACGATAGCGAAGTTATAGAACGGCGGTGGAGAAGAGGTTGCCCACTCCAGCGTACGACCACCCCATGGGTCACCGGTCAGGTCACGGTTCTGATCGCGGTCGCGAATAGACACGTAGAACTGAATCAGCTGGCACAGGATACCGCAGGCGATCAGCGCTGCACCGCAAGCTGCAACAACCAGCATCGGGTGGAACTGCGGATCGATCTGCTGGCTCAGACGACGGGTCATACCCATGAAGCCCAGCACGTACAGCGGCATAAACGCCACGAAGAAGCCGATGATCCAGAACCAGAAAGCGCGTTTGCCCCAGGTTTCGTTCAGGGTGAAGCCAAAGGCTTTCGGCCACCAGTAGGTCAGACCTGCGAAGCAACCGAATACTACGCCGCCGATGATAACGTTATGGAAGTGCGCGATCAGGAACAGGCTGTTATGCAGAACGAAGTCCGCGCCCGGTACCGCCAGCAGCACGCCAGTCATCCCACCGACGGAGAAGGTCACGATAAAGCCGATAGTCCACATCATCGCTGAGTTGAAGACGATGCGACCCTGATACATGGTGAACAGCCAGTTGAAGATCTTAACCCCGGTCGGGATCGCGATAATCATGGTAGTAATACCGAAGAAGGCGTTTACGTTCGCGCCAGCACCCATGGTGAAGAAGTGGTGCAGCCAAACGATGAACGACAGAACGGTAATACAGACGGTTGCCCACACCAGAGAGGTGTAACCGAACAGACGCTTACGCGAGAAGGTCGCGGCGATTTCGGAGAAGACCCCGAACACCGGCAGAACCAGGATGTACACTTCCGGGTGACCCCAGGCCCAAATCAGGTTGATGTACATCATCATGTTGCCACCCATATCGTTGGTAAAGAAATGGGTGCCCAGGTAACGATCCAGGGTCAGCAGCGCGATGGTGACGGTCAGAATTGGGAAAGAGGCGATAATCAGGATGTTAGCGCACAGAGATGCCCAGGAGAATACCGGCATCTTGAACATGGTCATGCCCGGGGCGCGCATCTTGATAATGGTCACGAAGAAGTTAATACCGGTCAGGGTAGTACCGATACCGGAGAGCTGCAGCGCCCAAATCCAGTAATCGACCCCTACGCCAGGACTGTATTCAATTCCCGACAGCGGCGGATAGGCCAGCCAACCGGTCTGCGCGAACTCACCGACGCCCAGAGACAGGTTAACCAGAATCACGCCCACAACGGTGAACCAGAAGCTCAGGTTGTTGAGGAACGGGAAGGCCACGTCGCGCGCGCCGAGCTGAAGCGGAACCACCAGGTTCATCAGACCGATAACGAACGGCATCGCCACGAAGAAGATCATGATAACGCCGTGGGCGGTAAAGATCTGATCGTAGTGATGAGGCGGCAGGAAGCCTGCTTCCCCGGCCGAGGCCAGCACCTGCTGGCTACGCATCATAACGGCATCAGCAAAGCCACGCAGCAGCATGACGATTGCCACGATAACGTACATGATACCGAGACGTTTGTGGTCGACAGAAGTCAGCCACTCGTTCCACAGGTAGGACCACTTACCGAAGTAAGTGATGGCAGCCAGAAGCGCCAGTCCCCCAATGATAATCGCAGCCACCGTAACCACGATAATGGGTTCGTGGTAGGGCACTGCATCCAGTGTAAGTTTTCCGAACATCGTTTTCTTCCTCGGCCCCTTAGTGAGCGGTTTCCGCGTGGCTCATGTCCATGCCTTCCATCCCGTCGTGAGCAGCGTGCTCGCCTTCAGGTTTGGACATGTTCATGCTCTCGTGAGACATGAATTTGTTCACAACATCTTTGAACAGATCCGGCTTCACGTTAGAGAAGTATTCCACTTTGTTGTATTCGCTAGGCACAGCCACTTTATCGAACGCGGCCATGGAGTCCATGGAGTTCGGCGACTGTTTGGCTTTTTCAACCCACTGATCGAAGGTTGCACGATCCGGAGTAGCAATCGCTTTGAACTTCATACCTGAGAAGCCCGGGCCACTGTAGCTAGCGGAGATACCGTCATAAGTACCAGCTTCGTCAGCAATGAGGTGCAGTTGAGTCTGCATCCCGGCCATTGCGTAAATCTGGCTACCTAAGCGCGGAATGAAGAACGAGTTCATCACCGAGTTAGAGGTCACTTTGAAGTGTACCGGTACGTTCGCCGGGAAGGCGATTTCGTTAACGGTAGCAATACCCTGTTCCGGATAGATAAAGAACCATTTCCAGTCCATCGAAACGACTTCGATGGTGATTGGTTTCTCGTCGTGGGCAAGCGGTTTGCTTGGCTCCAGTGCGTGAGTGGTTTTCCAGGTCAGAACGGCCAGGAACAGGATGATCAGAATAGGTACCGTCCAGACCACAGCTTCCACTTTGTTGGAGTGTGACCAGTTCGGGCTATACTTCGCATCTTTATTGCTCGCGCGATACTTCCAGGCAAATCCTACTGCCATCAAGACGGCGGGAATAACGACAATCATCATCAGGCCGAAGGCCGTCAGAATCAAAGAGCGTTGCTCCAGTCCAATCTGTCCTTTTGGGTCAAGGAGTGCAGAATCACAACCACTGAGTAATACAGTACTTGCGATTAATGACATCCATCCCAAACTTTTATTGTATTTCCTGAGTCTCATTGAACGACCTCAATTCCACGGGATCTGGTGGCGTTTAAAGTGTACGGGCATTTTACGGTAAGGTTGCATTACTGTAAACATGATTGGATCTCTGTCAGTTCTGTGTTAGCGGCTTCTGCTTGGTTTGTCACATATGTTACGTAGTGTTACGTAATCGCTTGCAAAGCCTGATTTTCGTGGGATTGATAACGAAAGGGATAAGAAAAGGAGTGCTTAGCGGCGAATGGGCATAACCACCCAAAAATTAGAACAATTGTTTAACATTTAATTATCAAATAAAAGACATTGTGAAAACCTAAAATAAAATCGCCGTAGCTGAATCGGTTAAATTATTTAAAGAATCGAATGAAAACTGTCAATAATTTCCAGAAATCAAAAACGCACAAAACAACAAATAGCGCGGCGGGCAATATAAAAGCGTTAATAAGCCGTTATAATTACGTTTCGTAATTACAACGGCTAATAATGATGCAGCTTCCTTAAATCAGGCGAGTTTTACGCAGCGCCAGGTAGTCGAGCAGACCGCCGAACAAAATACCGCCCACCGCAGTCAGCGCCGCAACCTCCAGCAGACCGGACAGGAAAGAGAAGGCGGTGTAATCCAGGGCGTTCATGATCAGCAGTACCAGCCATACCGCCAGCAGCAGGCAGCCCAGCGCCAGGATCCTTAACGCCAACGCATAGGCTTGCGGGTATTCGCTTCGCGGCATAAAGCTTGCTGTGCGTTGGGTATGCTCAAGCGTTTGCCGGCACAGTAGCAGCAGCGCGATCCCCGGTACCGCCGCAACGACCGAGAAGAGATAGAACGTCGACCAGCCGTGGGCCTCGACAAACCAGCCGGCGATCGGCCCAACGTACACGCGGCCGACCGCGGACAGCGCAGAGAGCAGCGCGAACTGGGTAGCGGAAAAGGATTTATTGCACAGCGTCATCAGCAGCGCGACAAACGCCGCCGTCCCCATTCCCCCGCACAGGTTTTCAAAGAACACGGCGGTTGCCATGGAATAGAGGTGCTTATCGGTAATCGACAGCAGCCAGTAGCCAGCGTTGGAGACCCCCTGCAGCACACCGAAGATCAGCAGCGCCCGAAACAGCGTCAGCCGCTGCATCAGGACCCCGCCGTACAGGGCGCCGAGAATGGTGGCAAACAGGCCTAAGGTTTTGTTCACCATCCCCACTTCGCCGGCGTCAAAACCGACGCCGCGGATGAGGAAGGTGGTGGTCAGGCTCATGGCAAACGCATCGCCCAGCTTATAAAGGACGATGAGCAGCAGAATCAGCCAGGCGTTATTGCGACCGAAAAAATCGCGCAGCGGTTCGGCGACCGCCTGCTCCAGCGATCTGGGAACCGGGATAACGTCGCTCGGCTCGGGCGCCAGCAGTGTGGCGATGATGCACGGCACCAGCAGCGCCGCCATCAGCCAGTACATCCCCTGCCAGCCGAGATAGCGGTCGGCAAGCCACAGTGCCAGCCCCCCGGATACCAGCATCCCGAGGCGATAACCCAGCACGCTGATCGCGGCGCCAGCGCCGCGCTCTTCCGCTGGCAGAACGTCGGTTTTCCAGGCGTCGAACACAATATCCTGTGACGCCGAGCAGAAGGCGATCACCACCGCCAGCGCCGCCATCCAGCGGAGCTGGGAGACAGGCTCAAGAAAGCCCATCGCCGCGATAGCCAGCAGGAGCAGGACCTGGGTAGTCAGCAGCCAACCGCGACGACGCCCAAGAAACGGCGGCGTATAGCGGTCCATTAGCGGGGACCAGAGAAATTTAAAGACATAGGCCTGGCCGACGAGTGAGAAAAAACCGATCGTTTTCAGATCGATATTTTCCACTGTCATCCAGGCCTGCAGGGTACCGGAGGTGAGAGCCAGCGGCAGGCCTGAGGCGAAACCAAGGATCAGCAAAATCGCTGATTTCGGCTGTTGAAAAATGCGTAAGTAGTGACTGGACATAGCATAAAGCACGAACCCGGCCGCGGCCGGGTTCGTGGTGGCATTAACGCGCGTTTTGCTTGATGAAATCGTGGATGCTGGTGTCCTGCGCCATATCGGCGATGGTATCGGTCAGGACGCTGTTGACGGCATCAGCGATGTTCTTGTTCGAGGCCTGGAAGGCGCCTTCAACGGAATAGCTGGCGCGGTAGTTTTTGGTCATCTTCGTGCCGTTTGCCGCGGTGGCGATGATGGCGATATCGGCTTTCGTGGCGATGTTGTAGCGCACGTTGCCCTGGGAGACGTCAGCGTAGAGTTTATTGACAATAATCTGCAGATCGACCGCACCGTTCGGGCCAATCATGTAGCCGCGAGCGGTCATCTGTTTCTCCAGCACTTCCTGCAGCAGGAAGCGCAGATCGCGCGAGGCGGTGAGGGTGACCTGCTGATTGTCGCGCGTGACTTTCGCCAGCGCCTGGTCCGGACGCTGATCGGCGCCGTTGATGCTGACGGTCACGCCCATCAGGCTCGGATCCTGCTGCGGCAGCGTGATTTTCGGCGATACTTCAATGGTGGTCGGCGGCGTGGCGCATCCTGCCAGCATAAACATGGCGACCAACGGGAAAAGGATCTTCTTAAGCATGTTCAGGTCTCAACGCATGGTGTTGTTATAAGGAAAATTACCGCCATCATAGCATTGCCAACGGCAAGGGGAAGTGGCAACGCGTGTAAATCCATCGCCCTGGCGGTTTTCTGAGCGTCCCGCCATGGTTAATCGCTCTTTCCCCGGCGGATCTGGCGACCAGAGCCAGTAAACGTGATACTTTTGAATGAAAATATCAGAACAATGCTAATTTTTTGTTGTTTTCTCCTAATGGAAGCGGTAAAAGCGGCTAACATTTAAATGGAGTGGCGGCATCTCAGCGTTGTCGGAGGAGAAAATTCATGATGATACGTGAACAGATCGAAGCAAAACTTAGAGCAGCGTTCGACCCGATGTATCTCGAAGTCGTGGATGAAAGTTATCGTCACAACGTCCCAGCGGGCTCTGAAAGTCATTTTAAAGTGGTGTTAGTGAGCGATCGCTTCACTGGCGAGCGTTTCCTCAATCGCCACCGTATGATCTACGGCACGCTAACCGAGGAGCTGTCGAATACGGTGCATGCCCTGGCGCTGCACACCTATACGATAAAAGAGTGGGAAGCATTACAGGATACGGTTTTCGCCTCGCCGCCTTGCCGCGGTGCGGGGAGTATCGCCTAGAAATCCCATTTGCAACCGCTGGCGCTTTTCCAGTATGTTGCTTGCAGATTTAGCAAAAACGGCCTACGGGCCGTTTTGTTTTGCCTGGAAAATGCGCAAAGTGAGCGCTTTTGCGGACAAATTTGAGCGGGAAATGTGAAAAATGCCGCAGCAGTGGGCGACAACCGTTCTCGACTCACAAAAGTGATGCCGCTATAATGCCGCGTCTTATATATGAATGTCTTCGGGATGATTCTGACGACAGGGAATGTGTTTCTGATTTGAAGAGGGCATCCCGGTTCTGCGAAGCCACCTACACGCGCTTCCAGAGTTGACCGAGCACTGTGATTTTTTTGAGGTAACAAGATGCAAGTTTCAGTTGAAACCACTCAGGGCCTTGGGCGCCGTGTAACGATTACTATCGCCGCTGACAGCATCGAGAATGCTGTCAAAAGCGAGCTGGTCAACGTAGCGAAAAAAGTTCGCATTGACGGCTTCCGTAAAGGCAAAGTGCCGATGAATGTTGTTGCTCAGCGTTATGGCGCATCCGTTCGCCAGGACGTGCTGGGCGACCTGATGAGCCGTCATTTCGTTGACGCGATCATCAAAGAGAAAATCAATCCGGCCGGTGCGCCGAACTACGTTCCGGGCGAATACAAACTGGGCGAAGACTTCACCTACGCGGTAGAGTTCGAAGTGTATCCGGAAGTTGAACTGCAGGGTCTGGACGCGATCGAAGTTGAAAAACCGGTTGTTGAAGTGACCGACGCTGACGTTGACACCATGCTGGAAACCCTGCGCAAACAGCAGGCGACCTGGAAAGACAAAGACGGCGCCGTTGACGCTGAAGATCGCGTCACTATCGACTTCACCGGTTCCGTAGACGGCGAAGAGTTCGAAGGCGGCAAAGCCTCTGACTTCGTACTGGCGATGGGCCAGGGTCGCATGATCCCGGGCTTCGAAGATGGTATCAAAGGCCACAAAGCGGGCGAAGAGTTCACCATCGACGTGACCTTCCCGGAAGAATACCACGCAGAAAACCTGAAAGGTAAAGCGGCTAAGTTCGTTATCAACCTGAAAAAAGTTGAAGAGCGTGAACTGCCGGAGCTGACTGAAGAATTCATCAAACGTTTCGGCGTGGAAGATGGTTCCGTCGCTGGCCTGCGCGCTGAAGTGCGTAAAAACATGGAGCGCGAGCTGAAAGGCGCTGTGCGTAACCGCGTGAAGTCTCAGGCTATCGAAGGTCTGGTTAAAGCCAACGAGATCGACGTTCCGGCTGCCCTGATTGACAGCGAAATCGACGTGCTGCGTCGTCAGGCTGCTCAGCGTTTCGGTGGCAACGAGAAACAGGCTCTGGAACTGCCGCGCGAGCTGTTCGAAGAGCAGGCTAAACGCCGCGTTGTTGTCGGTCTGCTGCTGGGCGAAGTGATTCGCACCAATGAGCTGAAAGCTGACGAAGAGCGCGTGAAAGGCCTGATCGAAGAGATGGCTTCTGCGTACGAAGATCCGTCAGAAGTGGTTGAGTTCTACAGCAAGAACAAAGAGCTGATGGACAACATGCGCAACGTGGCGCTGGAAGAGCAGGCTGTTGAAGCTGTGCTGGCGAAAGCCAAAGTGTCTGAAAAAGCCACTTCCTTCAACGAACTGATGAACCAGCAGGCGTAATTTCGCCGCGATTGTTTAAGGTTCGAGCAAAAACCCGTTGCCGAAAGGCGGCGGGTTTTTTTTTAAGATAATGATAGCCTCAGGCACGGTGCTAAAACGCATTTACCATGATAGCGTTACAGCAAAAGCTTGTTATGCTTGAAATATGGCAACACCATCCCCATTACCGGGGGAGGCAACTGCATCCGCTATCGCACGCGTGTTGAAGAGGCGGTGACGCGTTCAGCGGATAGAAACTGTGGCTGATAATCCGTCCGTAAGGTTACAATCAGTGCAGCAGGTATTTTAAAATTACTCCAGGAGACGGAAATGTCATACAGTGGCGAACGAGACAACTTTGCACCCCATATGGCCCTGGTGCCGATGGTCATTGAACAGACCTCACGCGGTGAACGTTCTTTTGATATCTACTCCCGTCTGCTTAAGGAACGCGTCATTTTTCTGACCGGCCAGGTCGAAGACCACATGGCAAACCTGATCGTGGCGCAGATGCTGTTTCTGGAAGCAGAAAACCCGGAAAAAGACATTTACCTGTACATTAACTCTCCGGGCGGGGTGATCACCGCCGGGATGTCGATTTATGACACCATGCAGTTCATCAAGCCGGATGTCAGCACCATTTGTATGGGGCAGGCCGCTTCTATGGGCGCGTTTCTGCTGACCGCCGGGGCGAAAGGCAAGCGCTTCTGCCTGCCGAACTCCCGCGTGATGATCCACCAGCCGCTGGGCGGCTATCAGGGACAGGCGACGGATATTGAGATCCACGCCCGTGAAATCCTGAAGGTGAAAGGACGCATGAATGAGCTGATGGCGCATCATACCGGCCAGTCTCTTGAGCAGATTGAGCGTGACACCGAGCGTGACCGCTTCCTCTCTGCTGCGGAAGCCGTGGAGTACGGGCTGGTCGACTCTATTTTGACCCATCGTAATTGATGCCCGAGGCGCAAGGGTGCCGCTTTACGCTTCATCCTTCTCGCCGCGATTTTTCGGGTGGTTGGCATTTTTTCGGACGCTTGCCGGTCAGGCTTGCGGCCGGAGGCTTTGCCACCGCCTCGATGTAGCGCGAAGGATTTTGTGTATATACTAATGAAGGGCGGCACAACGCTATATGGCGGCTTGCGCCTGAGAATGGCATTTGCGTCGTCGTGTGCGGCACAAAGAACTTAAAAAGAGGTTTGGACTCATGACAGATAAACGCAAAGATGGATCGGGCAAATTGTTGTATTGCTCTTTTTGCGGCAAAAGCCAGCATGAAGTGCGTAAGCTGATCGCCGGGCCATCCGTGTATATCTGCGACGAATGCGTTGATTTATGTAACGACATCATTCGCGAAGAGATTAAAGAAGTTGCGCCGCACCGCGAGCGCAGCGCATTGCCGACGCCGCACGAGATTCGCCACCACCTTGATGACTATGTCATCGGTCAGGAACAGGCGAAGAAAGTGTTGGCGGTCGCGGTATACAACCACTACAAACGTCTGCGCAATGGCGATACCAGCAATGGCGTAGAGCTGGGTAAAAGTAACATTCTGCTGATCGGGCCGACCGGTTCCGGTAAAACGCTGTTGGCGGAAACGCTGGCGCGCCTGCTGGATGTGCCGTTTACCATGGCAGACGCCACCACCCTGACCGAAGCGGGTTATGTGGGTGAGGACGTCGAAAATATCATTCAGAAACTGCTGCAGAAGTGCGACTACGACGTGCAGAAAGCGCAGCGCGGCATCGTTTATATCGACGAAATCGACAAAATTTCGCGTAAATCCGATAACCCGTCGATTACCCGCGACGTCTCCGGCGAAGGCGTACAGCAGGCGTTGCTGAAGCTTATCGAAGGCACCGTCGCCGCCGTTCCACCGCAGGGCGGGCGTAAACATCCGCAGCAAGAGTTCCTGCAGGTTGATACCTCCAAGATCCTGTTTATCTGCGGCGGCGCGTTCGCCGGCCTGGACAAAGTGATTTCCCACCGTGTTGAAACCGGCTCCGGCATTGGTTTTGGCGCGACGGTAAAAGCGAAGTCCGACAAAGCGAGCGAAGGCGAGCTGCTGGCCCAGGTCGAGCCGGAAGATCTGATCAAGTTTGGTCTGATCCCGGAATTCATTGGCCGTCTGCCGGTGGTGGCGACCCTGAATGAGCTGAGCGAAGAAGCCCTGATCCAGATCCTGAAAGAGCCGAAAAATGCCCTGACCAAGCAGTATCAGGCGCTGTTTAGCCTTGAGGGCGCAGAGCTTGAATTCCGCGACGAAGCGCTGGACGCCATCGCCAAGAAAGCGATGGCGCGTAAAACCGGCGCCCGCGGTCTGCGCTCGATTGTGGAAGCGGCGCTGCTGGATACCATGTATGACCTGCCTTCGATGGATGATGTCGAAAAAGTGGTCATTGATGAGTCGGTTATCGAAGGTCAGAGCAAACCGCTGCTGATCTACGGCAAACCGGAAGCCCAACAGGCATCTGGTGAATAATTAACCATTTCACTCAAGCAGTTAACAAAAAGGGGGGATTTTATCTCCCCTTTTATTTTTCCTGCATTCCCGCCGTTGAATGTGTGGAATACATCCCCATATACTGGATTACATATTAACGACGATGCAGTGGAGTATGGCGTCGTCGGCTACCTGGCGGACTTTAAACTAAGAGAGAGCTCTATGAATCCTGAGCGTTCTGAACGCATTGAAATCCCCGTATTGCCATTGCGCGATGTGGTGGTTTATCCGCACATGGTCATACCCCTGTTCGTAGGGCGGGAAAAATCTATTCGTTGCCTCGAAGCGGCCATGGACCATGATAAAAAAATCATGCTGGTTGCGCAGAAAGAAGCGTCGACGGATGAGCCGGGTGTAAACGATCTTTTCACCGTTGGAACCGTGGCGTCTATTTTGCAGATGCTGAAGCTGCCGGACGGCACCGTGAAGGTGCTGGTCGAAGGGCTGCAGCGTGCACGTATTTCTGCGCTGTCTGATAATGGCGAACATTTCTCGGCGAAAGCGGAGTATCTCGACTCGCCGGCGATTGACGAACGCGAGCAGGAAGTGCTGGTTCGCACCGCTATCAGCCAGTTTGAAGGCTATATCAAGCTGAACAAAAAGATCCCACCGGAAGTGCTGACGTCGCTGAACAGCATCGACGATCCGGCGCGCCTGGCGGATACCATCGCGGCGCACATGCCGCTGAAGCTGGCTGACAAGCAGTCTGTGCTTGAGATGTCCGACGTCAACGAACGTCTGGAATATCTGATGGCGATGATGGAATCGGAAATCGATCTGCTGCAGGTTGAGAAGCGCATTCGCAACCGCGTCAAAAAGCAGATGGAGAAATCCCAGCGCGAGTACTATCTGAACGAGCAAATGAAAGCGATTCAGAAAGAACTCGGCGAGATGGACGACGCCCCGGACGAAAACGAAGCGCTGAAGCGTAAGATCGACGCGGCGAAAATGCCGAAAGAGGCGAAAGAAAAAACCGAAGCGGAACTGCAGAAGCTGAAGATGATGTCGCCGATGTCTGCGGAAGCGACCGTCGTGCGTGGCTACATCGACTGGATGGTGCAGGTGCCGTGGAACGCGCGCAGTAAGGTCAAAAAAGACCTGCGCCAGGCCCAGGAGATCCTTGATACCGATCACTATGGCCTGGAGCGCGTGAAGGATCGCATCCTTGAATATCTCGCGGTGCAGAGCCGGGTGAACAAAATCAAGGGGCCAATCCTCTGTCTGGTGGGACCGCCGGGGGTAGGTAAAACCTCGTTAGGTCAATCCATCGCCAAAGCGACCGGACGTAAATACGTACGTATGGCGTTAGGTGGCGTGCGCGATGAAGCGGAAATTCGCGGTCATCGTCGGACCTATATTGGCTCGATGCCGGGCAAACTGATCCAGAAAATGGCGAAAGTGGGGGTGAAAAACCCGCTGTTCCTGCTGGATGAGATCGACAAAATGTCTTCCGACATGCGCGGCGACCCGGCTTCTGCGTTGCTTGAGGTGCTGGATCCGGAACAGAACGTGGCCTTTAACGACCACTATCTGGAAGTGGATTACGATCTCAGCGATGTGATGTTCGTGGCGACGTCTAACTCCATGAACATTCCGGCGCCGCTGCTGGATCGTATGGAAGTGATTCGCCTCTCCGGTTACACCGAAGATGAAAAGCTTAACATCGCCAAGCGTCACCTGCTGCCGAAGCAGATCGAACGTAACGCGCTGAAGAAAGGCGAGCTGACCGTCGACGATAGCGCCATTATCGGCATTATTCGTTACTACACGCGTGAAGCGGGGGTTCGTAGCCTGGAGCGTGAAATCTCCAAGCTGTGCCGTAAAGCCGTTAAACAGCTGCTGCTGGATAAGTCGCTGAAACACATCGAGATTAACGGTGAGAATCTGCATGATTATCTCGGCGTACAGCGCTTTGACTATGGCCGTGCCGATAGTGAGAACCGCGTCGGTCAGGTGACCGGTCTGGCGTGGACGGAGGTGGGGGGCGATCTGCTGACCATCGAAACCGCCTGCGTACCAGGCAAAGGCAAGCTGACCTACACCGGTTCGCTGGGTGAGGTGATGCAGGAATCGATTCAGGCTGCGCTGACCGTGGTGCGTTCGCGGGCGGACAAACTGGGCATTAACGCCGACTTCTACGAGAAGCGTGATATTCACGTCCACGTTCCGGAAGGGGCGACGCCGAAGGATGGTCCTAGCGCGGGTATCGCCATGTGCACGGCGCTGGTCTCCTGCCTGACCGGTAACCCGGTACGCGCTGATGTGGCGATGACCGGTGAAATCACTCTGCGTGGTCAGGTGCTGCCGATCGGCGGTCTGAAGGAAAAACTGCTGGCGGCGCATCGCGGTGGCATTAAGACTGTTCTGATTCCTGATGAGAACAAACGCGACCTTGAAGAAATTCCAGATAACGTTATCGCCGATTTGGATATCCATCCGGTGAAACGAATCGAGGAAGTTCTGACACTTGCGCTGCAGAACGAACCGTTCGGCATGCAGGTTGTGACCGCGAAATAGTGATTCTGCGCAAATTGCGCTAATAAAAATAGGGCTGGTAAGTCATTTCGGACTTGCCAGCCTTTTTTTGTGTAGCTAACTTAGATCGCTGGCAGGGGGGTCATCGACAACTGCTGTTGTAAGGGCATGACAGTCCTGATATAACTGCTGCGCGGTCGCACTATGAAGGACTCAGGTGCGATATAAATTATAAAGAGAGGAAGAGAACAGTGAATAAATCTCAACTGATTGACAAAATTGCTGCGGGTGCGGACATTTCTAAAGCTGCAGCTGGACGTGCGTTAGATGCTTTAATCGCTTCTGTTACTGAATCTCTGCAGGCTGGGGATGACGTTGCGCTGGTAGGTTTTGGTACCTTTGCTGTTAAAGAACGTGCCGCCCGTACTGGTCGCAACCCACAAACAGGTAAAGAAATTACTATCGCTGCCGCAAAAGTGCCGGGCTTCCGTGCTGGTAAAGCGCTGAAAGACGCGGTGAACTGATCGGCTTTCCCGTCAGGGAATGTGACGAAGTACAAGGGCGCATCGTGAGATGTGCCTTTTTTATTGCCTTTTCAGACCACTTTATGTGTGTTTATCGCCACTTGTGGGCTGACAATCACCCTGTTTTCTTGTCAAAATACGTCCTCACGCGCGGCGGCCATCACGTGCTATGCTGCGCGAGCTAAAGTCATCTACAGCGGAGCGTTGTTACACCATGATGGACAACCTACGCACGGCCGCCAACAGCGTCGTGCTCAAGATTATTTTCGGTATCATTATCGTCTCGTTCATTTTGACCGGGGTGAGTGGTTACCTGATTGGCGGTGGCAAAAACTATGCCGCAAAAGTGAATGGCCAGGAGATTGGCCGTGGGCAGTTTGAAAATGCCGTCGCCAGCGAACGTAACCGTATGCAGCAGCAGCTTGGCGACCAGTTCTCCGAGCTGGCGGCGAACGAAAACTACATGAAAACCATGCGCCAGCAGGTGCTGAACCGCCTGATCGATGAATCGCTTCTGGATCAGTATGCCCGCGAGCTGGGCCTCAGCATCAGCGATGAGCAGGTGAAGCAGGCGATCTTCCAGACTCAGGCTTTCCAGACGAACGGTAAGTTCGACAACCAGCGTTTCAGCGGTATTGTCGCCCAGATGGGGATGACCACCGATCAGTACGCTCAGGCGCTGCGTAACCAGCTGACCACACAGCAGCTGATTAACGCCATTGCCGGTACCGACTTCATGCTGCCGGGTGAGTCCGATCAGCTGGCGGCGCTGGTGTCTCAGCAGCGTGTCGTCCGCGAAGCGACCATCAACGTGAATGCCCTGGCGGCAAAACAGACGGCCAGCGATGAGGAAATCAACGCTTTCTGGCAGCAGAATCAGGCCCGTTTTATGGCGCCGGAGCAGTTCCGCGTCAGCTATATCAAAATGGATGCCGCCAGCATGCAGGAGAGCGCCTCTGACGAAGAGATTCAGTCATGGTACGACCAGCATAAGGATCAGTTCACTCAGCCGCAGCGCAACCGCTACAGCGTGATTCAGACCAAAACGGAAGCCGATGCGAAAGCGGTGCTGGCCGAGCTGCAAAAAGGGGCAGATTTCGCCACGCTGGCGAAAGAAAAATCGACCGATATTATCTCTGCCCGCAACGGCGGCGATATGGGGTGGATGGAAGAGGCCTCTACGGTGCCAGAGCTGAAAGATGCCGGGCTGAAAGAGAAAGGCCAGCTGTCTGGCGTGATCAAATCCTCGGTTGGCTTCCTGGTGGCCCGTCTGGACGACGTCCAGCCGGCGCAGGTGAAGCCGCTGGCTGACGTGCGTAATGACATTGCGGCGAAAGTGAAGCAGGAAAAAGCGCTGGATGCTTACTACGCGCTGCAGCAGAAGGTGAGCGATGCGGCCAGCAACGATAATGAATCGCTGGCGGGCGCGGCGCAGGTCGCCGGACTGAAGGTGGTGGAAACCGGCTGGTTTGGCCGCGATAACCTGCCGGAAGAGCTGAACTTTAAACCGGTCGCTGACGCTATCTTCAACGGCGGTCTGGTGGGTGAGAACGGCGCGCCGGGCAGCAACTCCGACATCATTACCGTTGACGGCGATCGCGCATTTGTTCTGCGCATCAGCGAGCACAAAGCCGAGGCGGTGAAGCCGCTGGCTGAAGTGAAGGCGCAGGTTAGCGATATCGTTAAGCACAATAAAGCGGAACAGCAGGCGAAACTGGACGCCGACAAGCTGCTGGCGGCGCTGAAAGACGGCAAAGGCGATGAAGCGATGAAGGCGGCTGGCCTGAGCTTTGGCGCGCCGCAGACGCTTTCCCGTACCGGCCAGGATCCGCTGAGCCAGCTGGCATTCACTCTGCCGCTGCCGCAGCAGGGCAAACCGGTCTACGGCGTTGGCAGCAATATGCAAGGCGATGTGGTGCTGGTGGCGCTGGATGAAGTGAAAGCAGGCAACATGCCGGAAGAGCAGAAGAAGGCCATGGTTCAGGGGATTACCCAGAACAACGCCCAAATCGCTTTCGAAGCACTGATGAGCAACCTGCGCAAGGCGGCGAAAATTAAGCTGGGCGACAGCATCGACCAGCAGCAGTAATTTCGCGTCGTCTCGCAAAAATGAGCAACATGATGTAATCCTCAAGGGCCGCTTTCGCGGCCCTTTCCATTTCTGTGATTTGCCTTTTGTCGGCCATCCGCACTGACGCTATCGTAACCTTGCTGTCTACACACAAGGAGATATCAGCATGAAATATGGAATAAAAACACTGATGGCCGCGGGCGTTCTGGTTTTCGCGGTAGGCGTACAGGGCGCGCTGGCGGCACCCGCCAGCGGTAAAGCGGCGGTGAATAAAGAAAATGTGCAGGCGACCGCTTCGGCGAAGGCGGAAGCGGTGCCCGGCGACACCGACAACGGGGCGACAAAAGTCAGCATTAACCACGCCAGCGCCGAACAGCTGGCGCAGGCGTTGAATGGCGTGGGGTTGAAAAAAGCCCAGGCCATTGTCAGCTACCGCGAAGAGTACGGGCCGTTCAAAACCCTCGATGATCTGAAGCAGGTCCCGGGAATGGGGAGCGCGTTGGTGGAGCGCAATTTAGCCCATCTGACGCTGTAAATTTTATGCCAGACCTTGCACAGCGGTGATTTTTTGCCAGGATAAAGAGGTTGCATCAAGTGGTGTGACCTCTTACCTCATAAACAACAATAACAGAAAGGCATTAGTGCTATGCAGACACAAATTAAAGTTCGCGGCTATCATCTGGACGTCTACCAGCATGTGAACAACGCACGTTACCTGGAGTTCCTTGAGGAAGCCCGCTGGGACGGCCTGGAAAACAGCCCCGCGTTTCAGTGGATGATGGAGAAAAACATCGCCTTCGTGGTGGTGAATATCAATATTAACTACCGTCGTCCGGCGGTGCTGGGCGATGTGCTGACAGTGAGCAGCAAACTGAAGCAACTCAACGGCAAAAGCGGCACCCTTAGTCAGGTGGTCACCCTCAACCCCAATGGCGAAGTGGTAGCCGATGCGCTGATTACCTTTGTCTGTATCGATTTGAAAACCCAGAAGGCGCTGCCGCTGGAAGGGGAGTTGCGTGAGAAACTTGACCAGATGAACTTGCGCTGACAACCGACGTGCGAGTGACGGGCCCACGGCAGGTGATGAACCCGTAGCCCCGGTAAGCGTCGCGCTACCGGGGAATTTGAGTCAAAGCTCCGGTAAATCGCTCCCCGGAGGCTATGCCTGTGCCAGCCCGGTTTTTTGCTTCATCACCGCCATTACGCCGACCTTGTCCCCCAGATACTGGTTGAGTCCGTTTGCGCGCAGGTTACAGGCGGCGCACTGGCCGCAGCCATCGCCCTTAATGCCGTTGTAGCAGGTGAGGGTTTCCTGGCGCACCAGATCCAGCTGACCCCAGAAGTCGGCAAGCGCCCAGGTCTCGGCTTTATTCAGCCACATCAGCGGCGTCTCAAAGCGAATGTCTTTCGCCATCCCAAGGCTGACGGCGTGGTGCAGCGCTTTGACAAACTCATCGCGACAGTCCGGGTAGCCGGAGAAGTCGGTCTCGCACACGCCGGTGATGATGGCTTCGGCTTTCACCTGATAGGCGTAGATTGCCGTCAGGGTTAAAAACAGAATATTGCGCCCGGGGACAAAGGTGTTGGGAATCCCCTCAGCATCAGGCTGATAGTCGGGTACCGGAATGTTATCGCGGGTCAGGCTGCTGACTGCCAGTTCGTTGAGCAGAGTGACGTCCAGCACTTTATGCGCGACGGCGCCCAGTTTCAGGGCGAGTTCGCGCGCAACGTCGATTTCCGCGCGGTGGCGTTGGCCATAATCAAAAGTGACGCAATGCACTTCATCATACTGTTGCAGAGCCTGCACCAGACAGGTGGTTGAATCTTGTCCTCCGCTGAAGACAACTACGGCGCGTTTCATGGCAATTCCTGACTAAATGAGTAAAGGCGCTATGGTAGCGCCAGACGCGCGCGGCGACCAGCTCTCTCACGTCAACGAGGCCGGCAGCCAGGCGCTGGCGAAGTCAAACCAGCCCCGGGCGTTGAGGCGCAGGCCATTAACCCCCGGCGGCGCGCTGATCCGATAGTTATACTTGAACAGCGGCGTCATGATGGCGTCTTCCATCAGACTGTTGAACACGTTGCGCAGCGCATCGTTGCGGCTGCGGGCGTCGGGCTGAGACTGCACGGCGTCTAATGTCGCCTGCAGATGGGCATATTGCGCCCCGGTCAGCAAATTAGGCCACAGCATATCGCAGCGCAGCCACTGCTCCAGGGCGTACTCCGGCGCTTCGCCGATCAGTCGGTCGCCCATCATCAGGTCGGCCTGCCCCAGATGCTGACAGCCTTCCCAGTTTTTGGCGTCATGAAAAACGATCGTCAGTTCGCAGCCCAGCAGAGCCAGCCGTTGCCTCAGTTGCTCGGCCATCGCATGAAGCTCGACCGGCAGATGATAGAGCAGAGTGAGCCTGGCCGGCAGCGGCACCGCGTTGTTTTCCGGTCCCTGCGGGATGGACCATCCCGGCAGCACCTCATGGCTTGGCGTAATCAGATCCTCCTCCAGCGGCAGCGTTTCCAGCAGCGACGAGTGATGGATTATCGACACCAGCCGCTGGGCCTGCGTTTTACTAAGACGCGGGCTGTGGCGCAGGGTCAGATAGCAGAAGCCAAGGCTGATACGGTTGCTGACCTGGCGCAGATTGTGGAGCTCTTCGCGATCGCCGATGGTGATCTGCACCGGGTGGCGGCAGCTGGTGCCGAGATCGCGGTCAAAGAGCTGAGGAGTGATCCAGTATTCCACCGCCTGGATCAGCGGATGCTGCAGGTGGTACCGGGGATGGTTCTCCAGGCGGACGAGTTCCGGACTAAACCGCTTCAGGCGGAATGGCCCGCAGCCGATGGCCGGATCGTCGGGATGCGCCAGCACGCTGCAGTAGCTGGCCAGGCGGAACGGCAGCCAGTAGTCAGGACGATGCAGCGTGATGGTTAGACACTGGGCGTGAGTGACATCGATACGGCTGATGCTGGCGAAGAGGGTCCGTAAGGCGGGCAGCTCAAGCAGCAACCGTAACCGCTGCCGTAGCTGTGCGGTTTGCACCGCATCGCCATTGTGCCAGTACAGCGTGGAGCGAATGTAAAAATGCCAGCGCAGGCCGTCCGGTGAGACCTGCCAGTGATGCGCCAGATCGCCGATCGGCATATTGTCGCCTTCATCGAAGCGCGTCAGCCCGGCATAGATCTGCCCGGCCAGATGCTGCTCGGCGCGTCCGGGGAGAAAGCCAGGACGCAGCGGCTCCAGTGGGCGATAGTAAGGAATACGCAGCGTCGGAGTATTGTTTTGCCACTGACCGCCGAGGAAGGGATGGAGCAGGGCTTTCAGCTCCACCGGGGCCAGCTGCGCCAGCTCCAGCGCGTTTTGCTGCTGACCGTTGTTCAGCGCCTGCTCCATCATCTCGTTGCGCAGACTTTCCGGGGTTTTGTGAAATGAGAGCTGTCCGCGTTTGCCGCGCCCGGAGCTGGCCTGCCAGCTTAGCCACCCCGCCTCCTGCGCCTGACGCAGCAGAGTGCGGACGTGGCGTTCGCTACAAAAACAGCGCTCCGCCAGTTCGCCGACGGTCACCTGCTGCGGCGCCCCGGCTGAGGGTTGCCACAATCGCTGGTATTGATTTAAACGGTGTAAGAGTCGCATGGGGGCCGTAATCCACCGGGCCGCTGTAAACCCGGAACAATTAATAATATCTATTCACTATTACTTCCGTATATCCCAGGTGATACTGCAACACAAGCGAAGCCCATCACACATCGGGGAATACACCATGGCAAAACTGGCCGCATTTGATATGGACGGCACCCTGCTGATGCCGGACCATCGTCTCGGCGAGCAAACGCTCACCGCGCTGAAACGGCTGCGGGAACGTAATATCACCCTGACGTTCGCTACCGGTCGCCATGTGCTGGAGATGCACCATGTGATTGGCCAATTTTCCCTGGACGCATTTCTGATCACCGGCAACGGGACGCGCATCCATTCGCTGGAAGGGGAGGAGCTTTATCGCCAGGATCTCGCTCCCGAGGCGGCGGAAGCGGTGCTGCACAGCAAATGGGATACTCAGGCCAGCATGCATGTGTTTAACGATGGCGGCTGGTTCACCGGTCAGGCAAGGCCTGAATTGTTGCAAGCGCATGTCTTCAGCGGCTTTCACTATCAACTGTGCGATCCGAAACGCATGTCGGCGCAGCATGTCACCAAGATCTGTTTTTGCGGCGATCATGACGATCTCCGCCGCCTGCGGATCCAACTGAATGAGACGCTGGGCGATCGCGCGTTTCTCTGCTTCTCGGCGATGGACTGTCTGGAAGTGCTGCCGGTCGGGTGTAATAAAGGTGCAGCGCTGGCGGTGCTCAGCCAGCACTTAGGCTTCACCCTGCAGGAGTGCATGGCGTTTGGCGATGCGATGAATGACCGCGAGATGCTGGGCAGCGTTGGGCGGGGTTTTATCATGGGCAACGCGATGCCGCAGCTGAAAGCCGAGCTGCCGCATCTTCCGGTTATCGGAGACTGCCGGCATCAGGCGGTCTCCCACTTTTTAACGCATTGGCTGGATAATCCTGATCTTCCTTATTCCCCCGAATAGAGAGACCCTTCCGGCAAGCCAGATAGTTTTCTATCTGGCTTTTTTTATCGCCTGCCGACCAGCGCGGCGATCTCCGCCTGCCAGGGCGCGATATCGCCGATATTGGCGGCCACCCACTGCGGGTTGTAATAGGTTTCCAGGTAGCGCTCACCGCTGTCGCACAACAGCGTGACGATGGAACCCGTTCGCCCTTCCTCGCGCATCCGCGCGGCCAGCTGCAATACGCCCCACATATTGGTGCCGGTAGAAGCGCCGACCTTGCGCCCAAGCTGTGTTTCCAGCCACAGGGCGGTGGCTACGCTCGCCGCATCCGGTACGCGCAGCATCTCGTCGACGACGTCGGGAATAAATGACGGTTCGACGCGTGGGCGGCCGATGCCTTCAATTTTGCTGCCGACCGGGCTGCGCAGGGTGGCGTCGCGGGTCTGCCAGTATTCGAGGAAGACCGAATTCTGCGGATCAACGACCATCAGCTGCGTCTCATGGCCCTGGCTGCGAATATAGCGGCCAATGGTTGCCGAGGTGCCGCCGGTGCCGGCGCTCATGACGATCCATGACGGCTGCGGGTGCGGTTCATGGCTCATCTGACGGAAAATACTGTCGGCGATATTGTTATTGCCGCGCCAGTCGGTGGCCCGCTCGGCAAAGGTGAATTGATCCATATAATGGCCGTTCAGCTCGCGGGCCAGCGTTTCGGAAGCATCGTAGATTTCGCAGGCGCTCTGCACAAAATGGCAGCGTCCGCCGTAAAACTCGATCTGTTCGATCTTACGTTTGGCGGTGCAGGAAGGCATCACGGCGATAAACGGCAGCCCCAGCAGGCGGGCGAAGTAGGCCTCCGAAACGGCGGTTGAACCCGAGGAGGATTCAATAATCGGCGTACCTTCTTTGATCCAGCCGTTGCACAGGCCATAGAGAAACAGCGACCGCGCCAGGCGATGTTTAAGGCTGCCGGTAGGGTGGGTGCTTTCATCTTTCAGATACAGGTGGATGCCCGGAAACGCGGGCAGCGCCAGACGGATCAGGTGCGTGTCGGCGGAGCGCTGATAGTCGGCGTTGATTTCGCTAATGGCATGTTTAACCCAGGCGCTATTCATCGTGATTTCCTGTTTGTCATTTTGTGCCTAGCTTAGCGGAAAGCGCAGGAAAAATTGTTGCCATTTAGCCTTTGGATTACCATTATGAGAGCAAAATTTTCTCTTAGGATGCCCTATGCTAGATAAAATTGACCGTAAGCTGCTGGCGCTGCTGCAGGAAGATTGCACCCTCTCTTTGCAGGCGCTGGCCGATGCCGTTAATCTGACCACCACGCCCTGCTGGAAGCGCCTGAAAAGGCTCGAAGATGAAGGTATTTTGCGCGGGCGCGTCGCCTTACTGGATGCCGAAAAGGTGGGGCTGGGCCTAACGGCGTTTGTCCTGATCAAGACTCAGCATCACAGCAGCGACTGGTATGGCCATTTTGTGAGCGAAGTGACGCAGATGGCGGAGGTGCTCGGCTTCTGGCGGATGGCAGGAGAGTATGATTACCTGCTGCGGGTGCAGGTGGCCGATATGAAACGCTATGACGATTTTTATAAACGTTTAGTGAACAGCGTGCCGGGGCTGTCGGATGTCACTTCGAGTTTTGCCATGGAACA
This sequence comes from Klebsiella sp. P1CD1, assembly GCF_003790505.1. Taxonomy (NCBI): domain Bacteria; kingdom Pseudomonadati; phylum Pseudomonadota; class Gammaproteobacteria; order Enterobacterales; family Enterobacteriaceae; genus Klebsiella; species Klebsiella sp. P1CD1. The sequence goes on along the minus strand of NZ_CP033631.1, from coordinate 4,441,106 downwards.
GATAAAATATACCACCGCCTTGCCTGTCGAATAACGGTATTGCGCCGTAACCCATTACAAATCAGGATTTTACTGCTTGCGATTATTTGCTCAACTCAGCTGGTACTTCCGCCGGGAGTGGCGCCGCTATCTTGGCGCGATTGCCCTGCTGGCCATTATTGCCGTCCTGCAGCTTATTCCGCCGAAGGTGGTGGGCATTGTGGTGGACGGCGTGACGCAACAACATTACACCGCAGAGAAGGTGTGGATGTGGATCGGCGCGCTGGTGCTGGTCGCGGTAATGGTTTACCTGCTGCGCTATGTCTGGCGCGTGCTGCTGTTCGGCGCCTCTTACCAGCTGGCGGTCGAACTGCGGGAAGATTTTTACCGGCAACTGAGCCGCCAGCATCCGGCATTCTATTTGCGCCATCGCACTGGCGATCTGATCGCCCGCGCCACCAACGATGTTGACCGGGTGGTATTTGCCGCCGGTGAAGGGGTGTTAACCCTGGTGGATTCGATGGTGATGGGCTGTGCGGTATTGATTGTGATGTCGACGCAGATTAGCTGGCAGCTCACCCTGCTGGCGCTGTTGCCGATGCCGCTGATGGCGCTGGCGATCAAACGCAACGGCGATGCGCTTCACGAACGTTTTCGCGTGGCCCAGGCGGCCTTTTCCAGCCTTAACGATCGCACACAGGAGAGCCTGACCAGCATCCGCATGATTAAGGCTTTTGGGCTGGAGGATCGCCAGTCGGCGCAGTTTGCCGCCGATGCCGCCGATACCGGCGCGAAAAATATGCGCGTGGCACGCATTGACGCGCGTTTCGACCCCACCATCTATATCGCCATTGGGGCCGCTAACCTGCTGGCTATCGGCGGCGGCAGCTGGATGGTGATCCACGGCAGCCTGACGCTGGGCCAGCTGACCAGCTTTGTGATGTATCTTGGCCTGATGATCTGGCCGATGCTGGCGCTGGCGTGGATGTTTAACATTGTTGAGCGCGGTAGCGCGGCCTATGGCCGTATCCGCACGATGCTCGAAGAGGCGCCAGCGGTGGACGACGGTACTGAAGCAGTGCCGGCAGGCCGCGGTGTCCTGCAGGTTGCCATCCGCAACTTCATCTATCCGCAGGCGAGTAAACCTTCGCTGGAGCAGGTTAATTTTACCCTCCAGCCGGGGCAAATGCTGGGTATCTGCGGGCCGACGGGCGCCGGTAAAAGTACCATTCTGGCGCTGCTGCAACGTCATTTTGACGTCACCAGCGGCGAGATCCGCTTTCACGATCTGCCGCTGCCGCGTCTGCAGCTCGACAGCTGGCGCGCCCGGCTGGCGGTGGTCAATCAGACGCCATTTTTATTCTCTGACACCGTCGCCAATAATATCGCGCTGGGCAAACCGGATGCGACACCGGCGCAGATTGAACGCGTGGCACGGCTGGCCAGCGTGCATGACGACATTCTGCGCCTGCCCCAGGGGTACGATACCGAGGTGGGCGAGCGCGGCGTGATGCTCTCCGGCGGCCAGAAACAACGCATCTCGATTGCCCGCGCTCTGCTGCTGGAGGCTGAAATTTTGATCCTTGATGATGCTTTGTCGGCGGTAGATGGCCGTACGGAGCACCAGATCCTGCACAACCTGCGCCAGTGGGGGGAGGGGCGGACGGTGATTATCAGCGCCCACCGGCTGTCGGCGCTGACCGAGGCCAGTGAAATTCTGGTGTTACAGCATGGGCATATTGCCCAGCGTGGCCGCCATGAGGCGCTGGCCGTGCAGCCAGGCTGGTACCGCGACATGTATCGTTACCAGCAGCTGGAAGCCGCGCTTGACGAGGTTCCGCAGGCGCAAGAGGAGGCCCTGGATGCGTAGCTTTACCGAACTCTGGCCGACGCTTAAACGCCTGCTGGCCTATGGTTCTCCCTGGCGTAAGCCGCTGGCCATTGCGGTGGGGATGATGTGGATCGCGGCGGCGGCGGAAGTGAGCGGCCCGCTGCTCATCAGCTATTTCATCGATAATATGGTGGCGAAGCATACGCTCCCGCTGAAGCTGGTGGCAGGCCTGGCGGTAGCCTATATCGGCCTGCAGCTGCTGGCGGCATTACTGCACTATAACCAGTCGCTGCTGTTTAACCGCGCCGCGGTCGGCGTCGTCCAGCAGTTGCGCAGCGATGTAATGGATGCCGCCCTGCATCAGCCGCTCAGCGAGTTTGATACCCAGCCGGTTGGGCAGCTTATCTCGCGGGTGACCAACGATACGGAAGTCATTCGCGATCTGTACGTGACGGTGGTGGCGACGGTGCTGCGCAGCGCGGCGCTGATCGGCGCGATGCTGGTGGCGATGTTTAGCCTCGACTGGCGGATGGCGCTGGTGGCGATCGCGATCTTCCCGGCGGTGCTGATCGTGATGATCATCTATCAGCGCTATAGCACGCCGATCGTGCGCCGGGTGCGCGCCTGGCTTGCTGATATCAACGATGGTTTCAACGAAGTGATCAACGGCATGGGGGTGATCCAGCAGTTCCGCCAGCAGGCGCGCTTTGGCGAACGGATGCGCGAGGCCAGCTATGCCCACTATCTGGCGCGGATGCAGACGTTGCGCCTCGACGGTTTTCTGCTGCGCCCGCTGCTGAGCCTTTTTTCCTCGCTGGTGCTGTGCGGGCTGCTGATGCTGTTTGGCTTTAGCGCGGTGGGCACGATCGAGGTCGGGGTCCTGTACGCGTTTATCAGCTATCTCGGACGCCTTAACGAGCCGCTTATTGAGCTGACCACCCAGCAGTCGATGCTGCAGCAGGCGGTGGTCGCCGGCGAACGCGTTTTTGAGCTGATGGATCGCCCGCGCCAGGCGTGGGGCTCGGATGACGCGCCGCTGAGCAGCGGCCGGGTGGAAATTGACCATCTCTCCTTTGCCTACCGGGGGGATCGACTGGTCCTGCAGGATATCAGTCTGGATATTCCCTCCCGCAGCTTCGTGGCGCTGGTCGGGCATACCGGCAGCGGGAAGAGTACTCTCGCGAGTCTGATGATGGGCTATTACCCGTTAACCCACGGGGAGATCCGCATCGATGGCCGGCCGCTTGCTTCCCTCAGCCACAGCGCGTTGCGTCGGGGCATCGCGATGGTGCAACAGGATCCGGTGGTGCTGGCGGATACCTTCTACGCCAACGTCGCGCTGGGTCGGGATATCAGTGAGACGCAGGTCTGGGAAGCGCTGGAGGCGGTGCAACTGGCGGAGGTGGCGCGCAGCATGAGCGATGGCCTGTACACTCAGCTGGGCGAGCAGGGCAATAACCTCTCCGTTGGGCAGAAACAGCTGTTGGCGCTGGCGCGCGTGCTGGTGGAGACCCCGCAGGTATTGATTCTGGATGAGGCGACGGCAAACATCGACTCCGGCACCGAGCAGGCGATCCAGCAGGCGCTGGCGAAAGTCCGCCAGCATACCACCCTCGTGGTTATCGCCCATCGACTGTCAACCATCGTTGAGGCCGATACCATCCTGGTGCTGCATCGCGGTCAGGCTGTCGAGCGGGGCACCCATCAGCAGCTGCTGGCGGCGAAGGGTCGTTACTGGCAGATGTATCAGCTGCAGCTGGCTGGCGAAGAGCTGGCGGCCAGCGCCCGGGAAGAGTCGCTCAGCGCCTGATGCACCACCAGCAGGCAGCGAACAAAGCGTGGCCTGCCGTGGTGCAAAAACGTTACATTAAATGCACTGTTGTGGTGCATTTTTGCGCTGCAAACGCGTTTCAGCAGGCAATTGTCTGACCTGTCCCCTGTTTTTTACCATCAAAGGGCCGCTCTGCGGCCTTTTTTCATTTCTGGCATAGCCCTTGCTTTATATCCATCGTGTTAGCTGCGGCCATTACCGAATACTGCCTGGAGGGGACTTATGAAGCTGGTTACCGTGGTAATCAAACCATTCAAACTGGAAGACGTGCGTGAAGCCTTGTCTTCCATCGGCATTCAGGGCCTGACGGTCACTGAAGTCAAGGGCTTTGGCCGTCAGAAAGGTCATGCGGAGCTCTACCGCGGCGCCGAGTATAGCGTCAACTTTCTGCCAAAAGTGAAGATTGATGTGGCGATTGCCGACGATCAGCTGGATGAAGTCATCGATGTGATCAGCAAAGCGGCTTACACCGGAAAAATTGGCGACGGCAAAATTTTTGTCGCTGAATTGCAGCGCGTCATTCGCATCCGTACCGGCGAAGCTGACGAAGCGGCACTGTAATTTCCAGACCACACAGTGATGGGGAACGAAACAATGAAAATGGCAACAATGAAATCGGGTCTGGGGGCATTAGCCCTTCTTCCGGGACTGGCAATGGCCGCGCCCGCAGTGGCGGACAAAGCCGATAACGCGTTTATGATGATTTGCACCGCGCTGGTTCTGTTTATGACCATCCCGGGGATCGCGCTGTTTTACGGCGGCCTGATCCGCGGCAAAAACGTCCTTTCCATGCTGACTCAGGTGATTGTGACCTTTGGCCTGGTCTGCGTACTGTGGGTGATTTATGGCTATACCCTGGCATTCGGCACCGGCGGCAGCTTCTTCGGTAGCTTTGACTGGGTGATGCTGAAAAATATTGAACTGAAAGCGCTGATGGGCACCTTCTATCAGTACATCCACGTGGCCTTCCAGGGCTCGTTCGCCTGTATCACCGTCGGGCTGATCGTGGGGGCGCTGGCTGAGCGTATTCGTTTCTCCGCCGTGCTGATTTTCGTGGTGGTGTGGATGACGCTCTCTTATGTTCCGATTGCGCACATGGTCTGGGGCGGCGGTCTGCTGGCGACCCACGGCGCGCTGGACTTCGCGGGCGGCACCGTTGTACACATCAACGCCGCGGTTGCCGGGCTGGTGGGGGCGTACATGATGGGCAAACGTGTGGGCTTCGGCAAAGAAGCGTTCAAACCACACAATCTGCCGATGGTGTTCACCGGAACCGCCATCCTCTACGTGGGCTGGTTCGGCTTCAACGCCGGCTCCGCCAGCGCAGCGAACGAAATTGCCGCACTGGCTTTCGTCAACACCGTCGTCGCCACAGCGGCAGCCATCCTGGCCTGGACCTTTGGCGAATGGGCTCTGCGCGGCAAACCTTCACTGCTGGGCGCCTGCTCCGGGGCGATTGCCGGTCTGGTTGGCGTCACACCAGCCTGTGGGTATATCGGTGTCGGTGGGGCGTTGATTGTGGGTATCGCATCTGGTCTGGCGGGCATCTGGGGCGTAACGGCGCTGAAACGCTGGCTGCGGGTTGATGACCCTTGCGACGTCTTCGGCGTCCACGGCGTCTGCGGCATCGTCGGCTGTATCCTGACCGGTATCTTCGCGGCCACCTCTCTGGGCGGCGTGGGTTATGCAGAAGGCGTCACCATGGGCCATCAGCTGCTGGTGCAACTCGAGAGTATCGCGATTACCATCGTCTGGTCGGGCGTTGTCGCTTTCATTGGCTACAAAGTGGCGGACATGACCGTGGGGCTGCGCGTACCAGAAGAGCAGGAGCGCGAAGGACTGGACGTCAACAGCCATGGCGAAAACGCCTACAACGCCTGATAGAAAACCCTTCTCCCTGTAGCAAAAAGCCTCCCGTTCGGGAGGCTTTTTTTATGCGTTGCGGTTACGCATCACCCCTTCCTGGACCGTTGAAGCCACCAGCGTTCCATCCTGAGTGTAGAACTCGCCGCGGACGAAGCCACGGGCGCTGGAGGCCGAGGTGCTTTCAACGCTGTATAACAGCCATTCATTGATATTAAACGGCCGGTGGAACCACATTGAGTGGTCGATAGTGGCGACCTGCATGCCAGGCTCAAGGAAGCCGACGCCGTGCGGCTGCAGCGCCACCGGCAGGAAATTAAAGTCCGAGGCATAGCCCAGCAGATATTGATGAATGCGCAGATCGTCGGGAACAGCGCCATTGGCGCGCAGCCACACCTGGCGCACCGGTTCAGCAATATGGCCTTTCATCGGGTTATGAAATTCGACCGGGCGGATCTCCAGCGGTTTATCACAGAGGAATTTATCTTTTACCTGCGGCGGCAGAAGGTGTGCCAGCTTGCGGGCGATATCGGTTTCCGAGTGCAGGCCGTCAGGAGAGGGGGCCGGCGGCATCGCTTTCTGATGCTCATAGCCGTGCTCTGGCGCCTGGAATGAGGCGGTCATATAGAAGATCGGCTTCCCGTTCTGAATGGCGGCCACTCGCCGGGCGCTAAAGCTGTTGCCGTCGCGCAGTACTTCCACATCGTAGACGATCGGTTTCTGGCTGTCGCCGGGGCGCAGAAAGTAGCTGTGAAACGAATGTACCAGACGTTCAACGGGCACGGTCTCTTTTGCCGCATACAGCGCCTGGCCCACCACCTGGCCGCCAAAAACCTGGCGCAATCCCAGGTCTTCGCTCTGTCCGCGGAATAACCCTTCCTCAATTTTTTCCAGATCTAATAATGCCAGCAGGTTAGAGAGTGCCTGACTCATACTTATCCTCAATTAATGATAGCGGCGCAGCGCGGTGCGCGTGATGTGGCAAAGTATAACCTGGAATCGCAAGTGGTCCGATGGGTGTAATAATCTGAATAACGAGGGGGCAACAGGAACAAATCTGAGATCTGTGCCACACTTATTGACGACACGAAAGTTCCTGCCGGCGAAGCGGCGGAACATCCTCCTGGGTATTAAGGGATGATAAGGAGAACATCATGAAATTTGCCTATATGTTTAGTGCCTTAGCCGTCGCCGCGACGCTAACCGCCTGTGCTAATCACCACTCTACCAGTTCTTCGACTCAGGCAGCCGCGCCCGACCCTTATGGCATCGCGACGCTGAGCGTGGCACAGCAGCAGCCGAGCGTTACGGGGACGATTAATATCCGCCAGAGAATCGCTTTACCGCCGGATGCGGTACTGACGGTGACCCTGTCGGATGCTTCTCTGGCAGATGCGCCAGCCCGCGTGTTGTCGCAAAAAGCGGTGCGTACCGAAGGCAAACAGGCGCCATTTAACTTTGCCCTGCCTTACAATCCGGCAGACATTCAGCCGAACGCCCGTATTCTGCTGAGTGCCGCGATCGCGGTGAACGGCCAGCTAATGTTCATTACCGATACCGTGCAGACGGTGATAAACCAGGGGGGGACGCATGCCGACCTGACGCTGGTTCCGGTCACGCAGACCGCCGTCCCCGTTGCGCAATAAGCTCGCCGAGCCCCCTGACGGGGGCTTTTTTTTGTCTTCAGTAAACCCAGCGATAATGCTGGAGATCGATATGGCCGCTGCCGGAGACCTGAACCCCTTCGGCCAGCAACGCCTGGCGCTGTCGCTGAAGATCGGGCCCGGTGAGGGAGATATCGCCATGGCGATTGACCACCCGATGCCAGGGCAGGGTTGACCCTTCCGGCAGGCGCTTCAGTACGCCACCTACCTGGCGCGCGGCGCGCGGTGAACCGGCCAGGCGGGCGACATCGCCGTAGGTGGCGACATAGCCTTCCGGTATCGACGCCACGATATGCCAGACGCGTTGGGGGAATGTGTCGTGCGGATCCATGTTCAGCCCTGTTAACCGGAAAACGCCAGCATAAGCGCTGAGGCGCAGGCTGTACAGCCTGCCTCGGTTCAGGCGGGTTGTTCGACAGTGAAGGTTAGGGCCAGGCCGAGGATCTGCATGCCATGGACATTGTCAGACGGTGAACTGGCGATGAGGCTCTCGAGAAATTTCAACCGCTGCGAAGTGGCGTTAATGATCAGTTTCGCGCGCAGGCCTGGCATGGTCAGCGACGAAATGGGGTACACCACCCGGCCGCTGATGTAGACGGGCAGTTTGCGCAGTTCCACCTGGCGCAGCACGCCGACGGTGGAATAGAGCAGCGCCAGCGGCGTGACCGCCCGCACGGGGGTCTGGCTGATGGTCGCGAAGTCGAGCATTTTTTCCGGGCGCAGATAGTTCACGCCATGAAAGGCGATGGTCATCCCTTCAATAGCGGGTAAAGGCAGAGTGATGGTCTGTGGTGATGAGTCAGTCATTCGATTACCGTCGAGACAAGGTGCTGATGATTAAAGGTGACGCAAGAGGGCTAAGTATGGTGGATAACCCGGCAATGTGCTGAGCGCGTGCTCCCAATCTCACAGCCTGGCCGTGAGTTGTTGGTTTTATTGGCGTATTGTGCAATAAACCAGCAGGCGATCGGGGTGAGCTTGCAATTCACCAGGTCAGCAGGGATAATGCGCCAGCGCGTTGGGTAACTAACGCTCTCAATGGGGGCTCTGTTGGTTCTCCCGCAACGCTACTCTGTTTACCAGGTCAGGTCCGGAAGGAAGCAGCCAGAGCAGACGACGTGTGTGCCGGGATGTAGCTGGCAGGGCCCCCACCCATTTCGCCCTCCTGATATCTCCCTTGTATTTGTCCGGTCTTTATCCCTGCTATAATTAATATCTGATACGGATCACATATTATTTTTTGTTGCTAAAACAACCCGTTTTTATTCCATAATATTTACTTGTCATAAATCTGAAATGCTACTGAAATATTAATGTCATTTGCATGTCATAAATAAAAGGCATCTTATTGATGGGAATTTGTTGCCAGAGCCATGCTATAAAATATATCTCTGGATCAGCATGTTAACTTCGTGTATTAATTATGATGATTTTATTGCACGGGAAGCGTAGCTATGACCACAGTGGTTTTGAATGTAAAAATTGACGCCGAGTTAAAAGAGAAGCTGCGTCATTATGCGGAAGTGAATAACGAGAACCTGGGTACGGCAACGGAAAAGCTGCTGCAGCTGGCTTTTCAGCTGGAGGAGTCAGCAGGTGAGGCGGGGGTGACGGAAGAGGACATTGACAGCCAGCATACCGAAGAGGAAGCGACCCCATTAACCCCTAAAGAAATCAAAGCATTAAGAAAACTTCTGAAGAAGAAAAAATGAAACAACAATTCTCTACAGCCAGCAACTATAGCGAAGCCTGCGATATGTTGCGCTCAGGATACGTAAAACACGTGCGCCTGAACTGGAATATCGGTAGTGATGAGTTCTTTCGCATTGCCTCCGACTGGTGTGACACCGGCGCTAAAATTAAAAAAGATGAAGATGGCTTTATTATTTCCCTGAAAGGGTTTCCTATTCCGCGCCAGCATTAATGAAATTGCCTTATTTCTGTCACCGGGATGCCATAACCAGAGGGCAGGATACTCAGGCAATTTTATAAAAACATCTCATATACCTCATGGATGATGGTCATTTGACGGGCTGATGCCAGCCCGTCGATATTTTCTTATATTATTTTCCGCAAACGTGTATTTTCCTTCTGTTCTGCAAGGCTTTGCCATAGCGGTTGTAGCGTGGAGAAGGCTTGGCGCAATGCTTCGTCTGGCAGTGTAAATGGCAGACGCAAATAGCGATCAAAGGCTCCCTCAAGACCAAAGCGCGTGCCGGTGCCGATATGGATCCCCTGACTTTCCGCGCGCGCAGAGAACAGCGTGGCCAGCATGTCAGGGAGTTCCACCCAAAAAGAGAGCCCACCTTCCGGCGGTGAAAATCGCCAGCGGGGAAAATACTCCGCCATTAACGTTTCGCACATGTCCCGGCGCGCCTTCAGCATTTCCCGCCGCGGCGGTAGCAGCGTGGCGGCATTGGCCAGCAGCCAGCTGCAGGCCAGTTGCTCCAGCAGCGGCGTACCCAAATCCAGGGAATCGCGGGCCTGAATAAGGGAGGCGATGGTTCGCGCACTGGCGCGGATCCAGCCGATACGCAGTCCCCCCCAGAAACTTTTCCCGGCTGAGCCAATGGTGATCACCGCAGCATCGGGATTAAAGCAGGCCAGCGGTAGAGGAGGTGGCGCGTTATACCACAGATCAACCATGGTCTCGTCGATCACCAGCGTCGTCCGCGTTCTGGCGGCGATATCCGCGACCCGCTGGCGGGTGGGAGCATCCATACAGCGCCCGGTGGGATTGTGAAAATCCGGCATCAGCCACGCCAGACGCGGCGCGGTCTGCGCAATAGTCGCCGCGAGTCCATCACAGTCCCATCCCTGCTGTGGAAGCGCGACGCCGACCGGGCGGCAGGAGGCGCCCTGAATGGCGCTAATCGCCATCGGATAGGTGGGGGCGTCGATGACCACCCGGTCACCCGGGCCGGTAAACAGGCGGAGGATCAATGCGAAGGCGCTGAGGGCGCCGTTGACCACCATCACTTCATCGGGCCGCGTCGGCAGACCGCGTTCGCTGTAGCGACGGGCAATCGCCTCCCGCAGTACCGGCAGCCCTTGTTGATCGTAGCCGGTCTGGCCCAGGTAGGGCGGCAGCAGCGTCATGGCATGCTGGAAGGCCTGATGGACTTCCGGCCCGGCGCTGAGGGCGGCGGTAGAGAGATTCAGCGTGGAGGGGATGTCTGAAGGGGGCGGCAGGTCGGCGGGGCGTTCTGGTAAAACAATGCGCGAACCGCTTCCCTGGCGGCTGTAGAGAAAGCCCTCCTCCCGCAACTGGCCGAGCGCGCTGGCGATGGTGGTCCGGCTGACGTTCAGCGCCGCCGCCAGCTCGCGCTCGCCTGGCAGGCGCGTTTGCAGCGTCAGGCGACCGTCGAGGATCAGCAGGCGGAGCGCTTCCGCTAGCTGACGCCATAGCGGCGTGCGTGAAGTGGACTCCTGCCAGTTGCCGAGCAGGCGTACCAGCGATTGTGTTCCAAAGCGTCGGGTTGACATAGCGATCCACTTTTCCAAAACTGGCCATTAATTATCAGTCCATTTTTGCTGATGATGAGGGCATTCGCAATGATGTAGAGGAAAAAATATGCTTCGTCGCCTGCTGCAGTTATATATTGGTCTGGTGCTTTATGGCGTGTCCACGGCGCTCTTCGTGCATGCCAATCTTGGCGCCGATCCGTGGGATGTTTTCCATCTCGGGGTGGCTAAACAACTGGGTATCAGTTTCGGTACGGTGATTATCCTGACCGGCGCGGCGGTGCTGCTGCTGTGGATCCCGATCCGGCAAATGCCGGGACTCGGCACGGTGAGCAACGTCATCGTGCTGGGGCTGGCGGCGGATGCCACGCTGGCCGTCCTGCCGCCGCTGGAGTCGCTGGTGGCTCGCAGTGTGCTGCTGGTGGGGGCGATTGTGCTGAATGCTATCGCCACCGGGATGTACATCGGCGCGGGCTTTGGCCCCGGGCCGCGCGATGGCCTGATGACTGGCCTGCACGCTCGTACCGGCTGGTCTTTGCGTGGCATCCGGACGGCTATCGAGTTGACTGTGCTGGTGATTGGCTGGCTGCTGGGCGGTAAGTTTGGCGTCGGCACCGTGATTTACGCGCTGTCGATTGGGCCGCTGATCCAGCTGTGTCTGCCGTGGTTTCGCCAGCCCGTCAGCCGCAAAGCGGTCAGCACTCCGCAGGAGATAGTCTCCTGAATTAACGACTCGCCCTCTCTATCCGCAAGAGGGCGAGCCGACGCTTACAGGCCGCTCAGACCGTGAACCATCATGTAGATCCCCACCACGATAATCAGTAAACCTGAGAACCAGGGCGCCTTGCGCGAGACATCGTTAAGCCAGGGCCAGCGGCGGGTGGCCTGTTTAAGACTCAGCGCGGCGATAGCCCCGGAAGCCACCAGCGTCAGCGCCAGACCAACGCTAAAGCCCAGTACCAGCGTGGCGCCAAGCGAAAATTTCTTCAGCTGTAAACAGATAAGCAGCACAGTAATGGACGCCGGACAGGGGATCAGCCCGCCGGTCAGGCCAAACAGTACGATCTGCCCGGTCGTCACCTGGCGGCCATCAAAGCGCCGGTTGATCTCCTGAGCATGAGCCCGCTGATGCGCGTCCTGCCACTCCTCCGCCACCAGCGGCACGGCGGATGAGGACGCATGGTGATGGTCATGGTGGTGATCATGTTCATGGTGGTGATCATGTTCGTGGTGATGATCATGTTCGTGATGGTGCTCATGTTCATGGTGGTGATCATGGTGCGTGTGGGGCTGCGATTCGCGCCAGGTGCGCCAGAGCATCCAGCAGGCAATCAGTACAATCGCTATCCCCGAGATCAGCTGAAACCAGGGTTCAGAGGTCTGCGCGTTCCAGCCGCGGCCAAACCACAGGCCGGCCATGGCGATCAGCCAGACCACTGCCGTATGGGAAACCGTCGCCGCCAGCCCCAGCAGCACCGCCTGTTTTAACGTTCCCCGTACCGCTACGATAAAGGCGGCCATCATGGTTTTTGAATGGCCCGGTTCAAGGCCGTGCAGGGCACCGAGCAGTATCGCGCTGGGAATAAACAGCCAGGCATTACCTTGCTGCAGAAGGGAAGTGAAATCGTTCATATCGGGATCCTTGCCAAAAGTGCGTTTATCCTACTCCCCCCCAGTAGTAAAATACTACCCCCCAGTAGAAAAAGCGGCTGACAAAAGGGATCATGCTATGCTGGCAGGCGTTACTGATGATGAAGGTCGGTAATCACGGACAGAATGAAACGGTGGATCGTGCAATGTCACATACAGTTCGACACAAAAAAATGTTACTGACCCGACTGAAAAAAATTCAGGGGCAGAGTTCCGCGTTAGAGAAAATGCTCAATCGCGAGCATGAGTGCGCTGAGGTGCTACAGCAGCTGGCGGCGATTCGCGGCGCGGTCAACGGTATGATGCTGCAGGTTATTCAGGGGCATCTGACCGACCATGTGGTGAAAGAGCCTGAAGAGACACAGCGTGAAGCGGATCTGGAGACGGTGATGCAGGTGATCAAATCTTATCTGAAGTAGCGCCCAGGCGCGGGCGGCGAAGTGGCCACACCCGCTGGCATTCTGCTTATTGCTCCTGTTGCTTAATGCACATGGAGGTTATTTTCCGCCCACAGAATAAACTGCTCTTTTGGCAGCGCTTTGCTGTACAGCCATCCCTGGGCGTACTGGACGCCATGCTGTCGTAGCCAGTCGCGCTGGCTTTCGGTTTCCACCCCTTCGGCGACGGTGGCCAGATTGAGCGCCTTGGCCATTTCAATAATGTGCGGCGTCAGCGGCCGGTACTCGAGGGTATCGACAAAAGATTTATCGATTTTCAGCGTATCGACGTCCAGTTTCTGCAGATAGCTCAGGCTGGAGTAGCCGGTGCCAAAGTCATCAATCGAGATACGATGCCCGGCCTGACGGTAGTGAGCGATCACCGGCATGGTGGTCTCCGGGTCGACAAACCCGCGCTCGGTGATTTCAAGGATGATCTGTTCGGCGGCGATCCCCCAGTGCTGCAGCTGATCGTGTAACAACGTCGGTAGGGTGGGCGAGCGTAAATCATCTACCGACAGGTTGATGGAGATGTGCACTTCCGGCCGCTGCCGCAGCCAGGGACCGAGATCGGTAAAAATTTTCCTGACGATATCTTCCGTCAACTGCGTAATCAGCCCGGTCTGCTCGGCCAGAGGAATAAAAATATCCGGCGATAAAAAGGTGCCGTCGGGTTGCTGCCAGCGGGCCAGGGCCTCGGCCCCGGCGATTTTCCCATCCTGCAACGAGATTATCGGCTGATAGTAAACCTGAATCGCTTCGGAGTTGAGGGCGTCCAGCATACTGTTGCGTGGTGATCGCAGGTGTCTCAGCAGGCGCAGCAGCAGCCAGGTAGCAAGCAGGCTGGTGAAGATGCCGACAGGGAGCCAGAAGATTAGCTGCTGGCGAATACGCTGCTGCAGCGGCAGCGTCGACGACCAGGTCACGATGCCGGAGCCCAGCTCGGGAATGCGCTGGATCCGATAGACCGTGTTATCCAGCGTCAGCATATTAACATGTGGATCTTTAATACGCTGCCAGACCGTATCCGGCAGCGGTTGGCTGCTGATCACCATTTTCAGGTGATCCAAACCAAACAGCATGGTATGGATCTTCTCCTCGCTGGCAGGAACCACATCGATAAAAGAGATGGGATCGATCATCACCATATGCTGTTGACTGCCCATGGCCGTCATCTGGTGATTAAGGCCGAGATCGTTTATTGAGGTCAGCCAGGTGCGATAGCCGTCAGGGGCAATGTGATCCGGCGGGGGAAAGGTGACCGCGACGCTATGGTCTTCCAGGGAGGAACATTGCGGCACGGAATCACGCAGCCAGAGCACTTCCTGAATGTAGCGATGGGTGTAGGCGATGCGGCGGAGCGTGAGCAGGTGCTCAGGGCTACAGGAGGCGGCGGTGTGTGAGTCGGCCTCACGTAGCGCTTCCCTGGCCTGATCGGCAACCTGCAGCGTGCGGACGACGATACGGTTGGAATAGTCATCCAGTTCACGATAGAACTGCAGCTTGGCCTGCCGCGCTGCCTGCCAGATGCTGAGTGAGATGGGCAGGATGATGGCCAGTATCAGCACCCCTGTAAACAGCGCCACCAGATGCCGGGTCCTCATACCTGTGTCCTTATCGTTCGCCGGGTGTCATCAGTATATGCGAAAGATAAATCAGGCGCAGCGAGAGAAGTGAGCTGAGGTCGCGAAAAAACCGGCATCGCGAGAGGCTGCGATGCCGGGAGAGAAGGATGATTCCGATGCAGCAGAATAAAAATGAGGGTGTGAATGCCGGGCAGGGTGTGTTCCGGCATTCAGTCGCAGCATACGCGGCGCAGATGACAGCAATATGTTAGCTAGTGCGCATCCGGCGCCGGGATATCAGCGCTGATACGCAGGTCATTCTCATCAAATACCATGCAGAAGCGCTCATCGAAGGCCAGATTTATTTTCTGCCACGGGCGGAAATGGACGTCGCCGGGCAGCAGGACCTTGACGTTATCGTGGCCGTAGCACTGGCCGAACAGATAGGTATTGTTACCCAGACGCTCCACCACTTCACATTGAAACTCCACCACGGTACCGGTAGTGACGTCGGGCGTGAGATGCTCTGGCCGGATCCCCAGCGTCACCGCGGCGCCGGGCTTCAGCGGCTGGGTAGCGATATTGAGGACCAACTGATGGTCCTGCGCGAGGGTGACCGTTAAGCGTTCCGGCTGCCAGTCGCTGACGATGGCCGGCAAAAAGTTCATCTTCGGCGAGCCGATAAAGCCGGCGACGAATTTGTTGACCGGATTGTAATACAGCGCCATCGGCGAACCCATTTGTTCGACCTTCCCGTAGTTCATGACCACGATTTTATCGGCCAGCGTCATCGCCTCTACCTGATCGTGGGTGACATACACCATGGTGGTCTTCAGCTCCTGGTGCAGACGGGCAATATGCAGGCGCATATCGACGCGCAGCTCCGCATCGAGGTTAGAGAGCGGCTCATCGAACATAAACACCCGGGGATTACGCACGATCGCCCGGCCAATGGCCACGCGCTGCCGCTGGCCGCCAGAGAGCTGCTTCGGTTTACGATCCAGCAGGTGCGAGAGCTGCAGCGTTTTAGCCACCATTTCCACCTGGCGACGGATCTCCGTTTTCGGCACTTTATTCACCTTCAACCCGTAGCCCATGTTCTCTGCCACCGTCATGTGCGGGTAGAGCGCATAGGACTGGAAGACCATCGCCACGCCGCGGCGGGCGGGCACGACATCATTCATCACCTCATCGCCGATCAGCACTTCACCCTCGCTGACCTCTTCCAGACCGGCAATCATGCGCAGCAGCGTCGATTTTCCACAGCCGGAAGGACCGACGAAAACGGCAAACTCGCCATCTTCAATATCGAGATTGACCTGGTGCAGCGTCACCGTGCTGCCGAACCTTTTGGTGACATTCCTCAGTCGTATATTGGACATCCACATTCCCCGAAGTGAGTAGCTGTTGTTTGCCGTTGCTTTGTCGCTGTGTGTAGCATGAATTGTATTACGTGTAACAAATCAGCGTGGCGATGTTCAACAGCAGTAAAATCATGCCCTGACTATAACTTCCGCAGTTTTAGCGCCATACAGCGGCGTTTCATTTCTGTAATGATGATCACACAACTGGCAGCTTATGGTAGTTTTGTCAGCGATCTACGGGTAGCGTATAACAAAAGAGAGCTGGAGCCTTTTTCTCATATAACTCGCCAGGTTGAAGTGATTTATTTTTCTGACTGGCAGAGATAAGCCCAATAAAAACCATTAAATTGTTATACCTTCACATGAGGTTGATAATGAAAAAGAACACGCTTGCTGCACTGATCCTTACCACCCTGGCGGCGGGGCAACTCACCAGCCTGCAGGCGTACGCCGCCGGGCAGCTCAACGTCTGGGAAGACATTAAAAAATCCGCCGGCATTAAAACCGCGGTCAGTGATTTTGAGAAGCAGTACAACGTGAAGGTCAATCTCCAGGAGATGCCTTATGCCCAGCAGCTGGAAAAGCTGCGCCTCGACGGCCCGGCGGGCATTGGGCCGGACGTGCTGGTGATCCCTAATGACCAGCTCGGCGGCGCCGTGGTTCAGGGACTACTCTCGCCGCTCAGCGTCGATCAGGCGAAACAGGATGCCTTTACGCCAGCCTCCATCAATGCCTTCCACATGGACAACGCGCTGTACGGGATCCCGAAAGCAGTGGAAACCCTGGTGCTTATCTATAACAAGGACCTGATCGACAAGCCGCTGGACAGCCTGCAGGCCTGGCTGGACTACTCGAAAACCCAGCGCGAGCAGAACAAATACGGCCTGCTCGCCAAGTTTGACCAGATCTATTACAGCTGGGGGGCGATTGGCCCGATGGGCGGCTATATCTTTGCTAAAAACGACAGCGGTGGCTTTAACCCGCAGCAAGTGGGCCTCAATACCCCCGGCGCCGTCGAAGCCGTCACCTTCCTGAAAAAATTCTATGCCGAGAAGGTCTTTCCAGCGGGGATCCTCGGCGATAACGGGCTGAATGCCATCGATTCCCTGTTTACCGAGAAAAAAGCGGCGGCGGTGATCAACGGCCCCTGGGCCTTCCAGCCGTATGAAGCCGCTGGCATTAACTATGGCGTGGCGCCCCTGCCGACCCTGCCGGACGGCAAGCCGATGAGCTCCTTCCTGGGCGTCAAAGGCTATGTGGTATCGACCTGGAGTAAAGACAAAGCGCTGGCGCAACAGTTTATCGAGTTCATCAACCAGCCGCAGTATGTGAAAGCCCGCTATGTCGCCACCGGCGAAATTCCGCCGCTGAAGGCGATGATTGACGATCCGGTGATTAAAAACGACCAAAAGGCCAGTGCCGTCGCCATCCAGTCGGCGCGAGCGGTGGCGATGCCGGGCATTCCGGAGATGGGGGAAGTGTGGGGGCCGGCCAACGCCGCGCTTGAACTGAGCCTCACCGGTAAGCAGGCGCCGCAGGCCGCGCTCGATAACGCGGTGAAACAGATCACGATGCAGATCGAAGCAATGCAGGCCAGCAATCAGTAATTCACCGTCACGTGAAGTCACCGAGCGGGAGGGGGACCTCCCGTTTGTAGAAGGAGTCGAGTGTGAGCATCCATTCCAGCGAAAATTTTAGCGACGCACGCGGGCCCGGGCGCCATGCATGGTGCGGCCTGCTGCTGGCAATCGTGCCGGGTTTCGGTCAGTTTTATCATCGCCAGTGGCTGAAAGGGCTGGTCTTCCTGGTGCTGCTGAGCAGCTTTCTGGGGATTTTTTATGATTTCCTGCGTGAGGGGTTGTGGGGGTTATATACCCTGGGTGAAGAGGTACCGCGGGATAACTCTATCTTCCTGTTAGCGGAGGGGATTATCAGTGTGCTGATCGTCGCCTTTGGCGTGCTGATCTATTTTCTCTCGCTGCGGGATGCGTGGCTGAACGGCAAAAAACGCGATGAGGGGATCGCCCTGAACAGCGTGCGTAAGCAGTACCAGATGCTGCTGAGCGACGGCTTCCCGTACCTGATGATCACCCCGGGCTTTATTCTGCTGGTGTTTGTGGTGATCTTTCCCATTCTGTTCGGTTTCGCCATCGCCTTCACCAACTACAACCTGTACCACACGCCGCCGGCGAAGCTGGTGGACTGGGTGGGGCTGAAAAACTTCGTCAATATTTTCACCCTCTCTATCTGGCGCTCCACCTTCCTGGATGTGCTGCAGTGGACCGTGGTGTGGACGCTGCTGGCGACCACCCTGCAGTGTACGGTGGGCGTGCTGCTGGCGATTCTGGTGAACCAAAAAGATCTGCGCTTTAAGCCGCTGATCCGCACCATCTTTATTTTGCCGTGGGCGGTGCCGGGGTTTGTCACCATCCTCGTCTTTGCCGGTATGTTCAACGATTCATTCGGGGTCATCAACAACGCGATCCTGTCGTTCTTCGGCATCAGCCCGAAGGCATGGCTGACCGACCCGTTCTGGACTAAAACGGCGCTGATCATGATGCAGACCTGGCTTGGCTTCCCGTTTGTCTTTGCCATGACCACCGGCGTGCTGCAGGCGATCCCGGACGATCTGTATGAAGCGGCGACGATGGACGGCGCCAGCGCCTTTACCCGTCTGCGCACCATCACTCTGCCGCTGGTGCTGTACGCGATCGCGCCGATCATCATCACTCAGTACACCTTCAACTTTAATAACTTCAACATCATTTATCTGTTTAACAACGGCGGTCCTGCGGTGGCAGGCTCCAACGCCGGTGGGACGGATATTCTGGTGTCGTGGATCTATAAGCTGACGATGTCCTCGTCGCAGTACGCCATCGCGGCGACCATCACGATCCTGCTGTCGATCTTTGTCGTCGGCCTGGCGCTGTGGCAGTTCCGCGCCACCAAATCCTTCAAAAATGACGACATGGCGTAAGGGAAGCAACATGGCTCAATCACCCAGTATTAAACGCGAAAAGCGGATCCGACTCTCTCTCACCTGGCTGGTGGTTATTCTGGTCTCGGTGGTGATCATCTATCCGCTGGTCTGGACGGTCGGGGCGTCGCTGAACGCCGGCAATAGCCTGCTCAGTACCTCGATCATTCCGGAAAACCTGTCGTTCCAGCACTATGCCGATCTGTTCAATGGCAATGTGAATTACCTCACCTGGTACTGGAACTCGATGAAAATCAGCTTTCTGACCATGGTGCTGACCCTGATTAGCGTCAGCTTTACCGCTTACGCCTTCTCCCGCTTCCGCTTTAAAGGGCGGCAGAACGGGCTGATGCTGTTCCTGCTGCTGCAGATGATCCCGCAGTTTTCCGCGCTGATTGCGATCTTTGTGCTATCGCAACTGCTTGGCCTGATTAACAGCCATCTGGCGCTGGTGCTGATCTACGTCGGGGGGATGATCCCGATGAATACCTGGCTGATGAAGGGGTATCTCGACGCGATCCCCAAAGATCTGGATGAGTCCGCTCGCATGGACGGCGCCAGCAGCTTTCGCATCTTTATCGAGATCATCATGCCGTTGTCGAGGCCGATCCTCGCGGTGGTGGCGCTGTTCTCCTTCACCGGTCCGCTGGGCGATTTCATCCTCTCCAGCACCATCCTGCGTACCCCGGATAAATACACGCTGCCTATCGGTCTGTATAACCTGGTGGCGCAAAAAATGGGTGCCAGTTACACCACCTACGCGGCGGGGGCGGTGCTGATTGCCGTACCGGTGGCGATCCTCTACCTGGCGTTACAAAAATACTTTGTCTCCGGCCTGACCTCGGGCAGTACTAAAGGATAAGCACATGAAAAGATTCACCCCCGCATGGCTTGCGGTTTGTCTGGCATGCAGTTTCTCCACCCCTACTCTGGCCGCGGACGCGCTTGAAACCCGCGCGTTTCAGGGCATGCCGGCGGACTTTATCAAAGGCGCGGATATCTCCACGCTGCTGGATGCCGAAAAGCACGGGGCGACGTTCTACGACCAGAATAATCAGCGCAAGGATCCGATCGCGATTCTGAAAGAGAACGGCGTCAACTATGTTCGCCTCCGTCTGTGGGTGGATCCGCAATCGGCGAGCGGTGAGGGCTATGGCGGCGGAAATAACGACCTGGCCACCACCCTGACCCTCGCGAAACGGGCGAAAGCCCAGGGGATGAAGCTGCTGCTCGATTTTCATTACAGCGATTTCTGGACCGATCCCGGCAAGCAGTTCAAGCCGAAAGCCTGGGAAAAGATGGATTATCCGCAGCTGAAAACGGCGATTCATGACTATACCCGCGATACCATCGCCCGCTTTAAGCAGGCAGGCGTCCTGCCGGACATGGTGCAGATCGGCAATGAGATCAACGGCGGCATCCTGTGGCCGGAAGGGAAAAGCTGGGGGCAGGGGGGCGGCGAGTTCGACCGGCTGGCCGGGCTGCTGAACGCGGCTATCGCTGGCCTGAAGGAGAACCTGCATCACGGCGAGCAAGTGAAAATCATGCTGCATCTGGCCGAAGGGACCAGGAACGATACCTTCCGCTGGTGGTTTGATGAGATTGACAAGCGCCATGTACCGTATGACGTGATCGGTCTGTCGATGTACACCTACTGGAATGGCCCGATC
The DNA here is from genome assembly GCF_003790505.1 of Klebsiella sp. P1CD1. NCBI lineage: Bacteria > Pseudomonadati > Pseudomonadota > Gammaproteobacteria > Enterobacterales > Enterobacteriaceae > Klebsiella > Klebsiella sp. P1CD1. The sequence continues at coordinate 4,420,810 of NZ_CP033631.1, read as the reverse complement.
AGCGCCCTGAAGGCCAATATGGATGACATCAGCAAACGCTATAACAAAGACGTTATCGTCGTCGAGGCGGCCTATGCCTATACCCTGGCCAACTGCGACAACGCGGAAAATAGTTTCCAGGCGAAAGAGGAAAAGGACGGGGGTTATCCCGCCACCGTGCAGGGGCAATATCACTATATTCACGATCTGATGCAGGCCGTCATAGATGTTCCCGACCAGCGCGGCAAAGGTATTTTTTACTGGGAGCCCACGTGGATTGCCGTGCCGGGAAATACCTGGGCTACCCCGGCGGGGATGAAATATATCCACGACGAGTGGAAAGAAGGCAATGCACGTGAAAATCAGGCGCTATTTGATTGCCAGGGAAAAGTATTGCCGTCGGTAAAAGTTTTTAATTAATTTTTTGTCGTTTTTTTCAGGAAGTTTATTATGAATAAATTTGCACCTTTACATCCGAAGGTTAGTACGCTGCTGCATGGCGCGGATTATAATCCGGAGCAATGGGAGAATGACCCCGATATTATTGATAAAGACATTGCCATGATGCAGCAGGCAAAATGCAATGTGATGTCGGTGGGAATATTTAGCTGGGCGAAACTGGAGCCACGCGAAGGGGTATTTAATTTCGCCTGGCTGGATACTATCCTCGATAAACTGTATGCCGCCGGCATTCATGTTTTTCTGGCCACGCCGAGCGGCGCGCGTCCGGCGTGGATGTCGCAACGCTATCCGCAGGTTCTGCGGGTGGGACGCGATCGGGTGCCGGCCCTGCACGGCGGCCGTCACAACCACTGTATGTCGTCACCGGTCTATCGCGAGAAAACCCTGAAAATCAATACCCTGCTTGCAGAGCGTTATTCTTCACACCCGGCGGTACTGGGCTGGCATATTTCCAATGAATATGGCGGTGAATGCCATTGCGATCTCTGCCAGAACCGTTTTCGTGACTGGCTGAAGGCGCGTTACCAGACCCTGGAGAACCTCAACCAGGCCTGGTGGAGCACCTTCTGGAGTCATACCTATACCGACTGGTCGCAAATTGAATCACCTGCGCCACAGGGCGAGGTGTCAATCCACGGTCTCAATCTTGACTGGCATCGCTTTAACACCGCTCAGGTGACCGATTTCTGCCGCCATGAAATTGCCCCGCTGAAGGCGGCTAACGCCTCCCTGCCGGTGACCACTAACTTTATGGAGTATTTCTACGATTACGACTACTGGCAACTGGCAAAGGCACTGGACTTTATCTCGTGGGACAGCTATCCGATGTGGCACCGCGATAAAGACGAAACCGCACTGGCCTGCTACACCGCGATGTATCACGACATGATGCGCAGCCTGAAGGGCGGCAAACCGTTTGTGCTGATGGAGTCCACACCAGGCGCCACCAACTGGCAGCCGACCAGCAAACTGAAGAAGCCGGGAATGCATATTCTCTCCTCGCTGCAGGCGGTGGCGCATGGCGCCGACTCGGTGCAGTATTTCCAGTGGCGGAAAAGCCGCGGTTCGGTTGAGAAATTTCACGGCGCGGTGGTTGACCACGTCGGGCACATTGATACCCGTATTGGTCGTGAAGTCAGCCAGCTCGGCGAGATACTGAGCAAGCTACCGGAGGTCCGGGGTTGTCGCACCGAGGCGAAAGTAGCGATTATCTTCGACCAACAAAACCGCTGGGCGCTTGATGACGCCCAGGGGCCGCGCAATCTGGGTATGGAGTATGAGAAGACGGTCAACGAACACTACCGTCCGTTCTGGGAACAGGGCATTGCCGTCGATGTGATTGACGCTGATGTCGATTTAACGCCATACCGGTTAGTGATTGCCCCGATGTTATATATGGTGCGCGACGGCTTTGCCGCGCGGGCAGAGGCGTTTGTCGCCAGCGGCGGCCACCTGGTGACCACCTACTGGACCGGCATCGTCAATGAGTCCGATCTCTGCTATCTCGGCGGCTTCCCGGGCCCGCTGCGCAATCTGCTGGGGATCTGGGCGGAAGAGATCGACTGTCTGAATGACGGCGAGTTTAATCTTGTGCAGGGGCTTGCCGGGAATCAGTGCGGTCTGCAGGGTCCCTATCAGGTGCGCCATCTCTGTGAACTAATCCATACCGAGAGCGCTCAGACGCTGGCCACCTACCGGGATGATTTCTATGCCGGACGGCCGGCGGTGACGGTGAACGGTTTCGGGAAAGGTAAAGCCTGGCATGTCGCCTCCCGCAACGATTTAGCCTTCCAGCGCGATTTCTTTGCTGCCCTGAGCAGGGAGCTGGATCTGCCACGAGCGATAGCGGCGGATTTACCGCCCGGCGTAGTGGCTACCGCGCGCACCGACGGTGAGAGCACGTTTGTCTTCCTGCAGAACTACAGCGCGCAAAGTCATACTCTGACTCTGCCGCCGGGGTATCGGGATTGCCTGACCGACGCGGCGGCGCCGGACCCGCTGATCCTCTCAGCATGGGATTGCCGTATTCTTCGTCGTCACGCCTAATCCTTTTTTCTCCACGCCTGCTCTGCTGAGCAGGCTTTTTTTTATCTTAAACCTGGAGTTTATGATGGTGAGTTTAAAATCCTTTCTGCACTATTTCTCTCCTGCACGTCCGGCACAGCCGTTAAGCGAGGCGGAAAAACAGCAAATCGAGGCGCTGATTCAGGCCTTTGGTGGCGAAGCGAATATTACGCAAGTGGATGCCTGTATTACTCGTCTGCGGGTGACGGTTCGTCACCTTGCGGCCGTGGATACTGACGCATTACAGCAGCAGGGCGCGCTGGGCGTCATTATTCTCGGCCAGCAGGTGCATGCTATTTTCGGTAAGCAGTCCGATGCGCTGCGTCAATTGCTGGATGAGCATTTTGCTACCAGGAAATAAATAAAACGGGATAACCTGAAAACAGGTTATCCCGAAAATAAGACAAAGACAGCAGTGGCAATAATGATTACCGGAGGGTAATTAATGACCTTACAGTTGGAGATATAAATAACGTATTTGTCTTACCAGCGCGATATTACCACCAGGCCTCAACCTGCACGCCGAAATTCCAGGTATTATTCGCCGTCTGGTCTTCAAACGGTTTACCATCTTCGGAATCATTCAGGTATGAAGCAAAAATGCGTAATTCCGGGCGTGACATAAAGTCCGGCCCGTCCGCCAGGCCCAGCGCAATGGTATATTTCTCACCGGCCTGTTTGTAGCTGGTGCCATTGTTATAGCTGTCTTTCTGATAGAAACCGCCGACTTCGCCAATCAGGCGGACGTAGTCGGTGAACTGATACTGCCCGCGGGCAACCAGCGACAGCATCCGCGTTTTGTCGGTGTAGTCGGTAATATCATCCGCCGAGCCCCAGGTCAGGACGTGGTTGATGGAGAACTTTTCGGTAATCGGGATCAGGCCGGTGTTAATCACGCGATAGCCGGTGGCATCGTTCACGTAGTTCCACATATCGTACCAGCCGCCGCCCTGGGAGACCATGTTCTGCGCCAGCCCTTTGTTGGCATACTGCAGCACGGTTTTGTTATAGCCGCCCAGCATATCCTGACTGATTTCACCGGTCAGCATCACGCCATTCTCGGCATCGTACAGCCCGCCGTAGCTGTCCTGTTTTTTGGTGGTGTTCGGCATGGCGTAGTCGATGCCGAATTCGGTCCACGAACCCGACCACGGCTTCCAGCCTGCATAGCGTAAATCGATATAGTTAATATTGACGTTGCTGTCGCCATCGACACGATAGTCAACGTCGTTGGCATCGCCGCGGATCCAGGCCAGCGAGACGGCGCCAGGGCCGAGGGTGTAGTTTTCCACCCCGGCCCCGGAGCCGGATATGTTCCAGTATTTGGTATCGATGATGTGCAGATCGTGGCGCTGGTAGTAACGTTTACCCCCCCAAATCACTGCATTCGGATCGCCGGGGATCAGCCCTTTGATCTGCAGGTTCAGCTGACGTAAACCGAACTGTGCATCATCATTCAGCGTGGTTTCATTATCGTTAGAGCCGTCGGAGACCATGCTGACCATGCTGTCGAGATAGAAGCTGACGTCATCTTTCTTGTAGACCTCGGAGCCCAGCTCCAGCTCACCATAGGTATCCGATTCATTACCCAAACGGCCCAGCTTGTTCTTTTGCCATTCCGCTTCACTACCATCGCCGGAGACCCCAACCCCGGCGCGCATATAGCCATGGAAATCGATACTCGGGATTGCGGCGGTCGCCGCAAACGCGGAAGGGGCGATTAGCGCAGCGGCTAACGCGGCGGAAAGGGCGCGCAGTGTCGTATTCATCTCTATCCTCTTATTGTTTTGTATTACGTTCACATAACTGATGTCATAAAATGCCTAAATGTAACTTCAGGCAAACGAGATATGATTATTGTGTGACTAAGTGCAAATAATCATGCTAGTTTTTGTTGTGATGGGTGAGGTGATTCACAATTAACTGTGTTGTGAACGTAATACTTTTTGTGGTGTAATTTTGCGATGAAAGGTGGCGGTGAGCGTTTTTTCAAATGGCCCCTGTTACAATCATGGGATAACAACATAAGGAACCGGACCATGAAGTCTAAAAGCGCTACTCTGGAAGACGTCGCACGCCATGCGGGCGTCTCTTACCAGACCGTGTCCAGGGTACTCAATAAATCTGCCAATGTATCCGAAGCGACGCGCCGCAAGGTGGAGAAATCGATAGAGGCCTTACGCTATGTGCCAAACCGGCTGGCGCAGCAGCTGGTGGGGAAGGAGAGCCAGACGGTCGGGCTGGTGACGATTTCGCTGGCCTGGCATGCGCCTTCCCAGGTGGCGGCGGCGGTAAAACGCTATGCCAATCTGGAAGGTTACCAGGTGCTGATTTCGATGATCGATGAGAGCGTCAACCAAAGTATCCAGGATTCCATCAATGAGCTGAAATCTCAGCGGGTGGATAAAGTCATTATCAACGTGCCGCTGGAGACCGAGCAGGCACAGAAAATCGCCGCTGACAACGATGATATCGTCTGCCTTTTTCTCGATGTCGACCCCTACAGTTCCGTGTTTAACGTTTCGTTTAATCCGGCAGATGGCACCCGGGCCAGCGTCAAATATCTTTATGAGATGGGGCATCGGGAGATCGCGCTGCTGGCGGGGCCGGACAGCTCCGTCTCGGCCAAACTCCGGCTGAAAAGCTGGCTGGAGACTCTCGAGGGCTACGGCCTGAAGCCGGTGACCGTTCTGCACGGCAACTGGGATGCGCAAAGCGGCTATGCCGGCGCGCTGCAGATGCTGCGCGAAACGCCCAATTTCAGCGCCGTGCTGGTGGGTAATGACCAGATGGCGCTGGGGGTGCTCAGCGCTTTCCATCAGCACCAGGTGGCGGTGCCGGGGGAGAAGTCCGTCATTGGCTATGACGATACCTACGAAAGCTCCTTTTTCTATCCGGCGCTGAGTACGGTGTCGCTGGATCTCGATCTGCAGGGGAAAGAAGCGGTGCGGCGGATCCTCGCCAGCATCAGCGGTGCGCCACATACTTCATCCATCCTGCCGGCGCGCCTGGTGATACGTCATTCCAGCGGCGCCAGAACTGAGCAAGGCAAAGATCTGCAGGCCATCGCGGAACAGCTACGCGCCATCGCCCACCGTCTGGCGCCCTGAAACCTAAGGCGGGGAAACTCGCCTTAGGCCCATTACCCTTAATTTGAACATGGTTGATCTTTGTCGTGGAACGGCGTAACTTAAATGTTATGTTATAACATAATGACGAGGTCATCATGAAAGCCCATATCCATCCCCCCTATCGCACGGTGGTGTTTCACGACACCAGCGTTAATGAGTATTTTAAAGTCGGTTCCACCATCCGCACCGATCGCGTGATTGAACTCGACGGCGAAACTTTTCCGTATGTGACGATCGACGTCTCCTCGAAATCGCATCCGTACTACACCGGCAAACAAAAAACCTTCGCCAGCGAGGGCAGCGCGGCCCGGTTCCGTCAGCGCTTCGGCGGCTTTATTGATGCGAAAAGGAAGGCATGATGCAGGTCGTTAACTCATTACGCAGCGCCAAACAGCGCCACCCTGATTGTCAGCTGGTCAAGCGCAAAGGGCGGCTGTACGTTATCTGTAAGAGCAACCCCCGCTTTAAAGCGGTGCAGGGGCGCAAAAAACGTCGTTAACGGAAACTCTCCAGAGTGCGGCGCTGCTGGCCGTCGGCGGTAAAATTGTCGGCGGCCAGCCATTGCCGCATGGCGTTATCCAGCTGCGGCCATTCGCCGTCTATCACCGAAAACCAGTCCGTATCCCGGTTATGTCCTTTGCTCACCAGTGCCTGACGAAAACGTCCTTCGTACTGAAAACCCAGCCGTCTTGCCGCCCGGCCCGACGGCATATTGAGACTATTACATTTCCATTCATAGCGACGATAACCGAGCGTATCAAACACATACTGCATCAACAGCCAGTGCGCTTCGGTGGCCATAGCCGTTCGGCTCAGCAACGGTGAAAAATGCACATGTCCCACCTCTACCACGCCGTGGGTGGCGTCAATGCGCATTAACGCCAGCGAGCCAACCGCTTTCCCTTGCCGCTGGTCAACGACGGCAAAATGGATCGGGTCTGCCAGCGTGGCGACCTGCTCCACCCAGGCACTGAATTCTGCAAGGTTGCTCTCAGGTTCACGCAGCAGCCACGTCCAGCTGCGGGCGTCTGGCGCCAGCTGGTGAGCAGCAAACAGGTCGCTGGCATGCGCGAGAGTCAGTGGTTCGAGCCGACAGCGGCTGCCCTGTAATACCTGCCGTGCTGGCCATGGACGCGGTTGCCAGTCAGGCAGCGCGGCGCCGAGTTCCTGTCCAAACTGATTGTATTCACGCATTGCGGTTTCCTTAGCGGGGTTTTTCAGGCAGCGTACGCGCTCACTGGTTCCATAAAAAGTGCCACAGGCGTATGTTTTTATAGGGCCACGAGGAGATGAGATGAACATACCGGACGATGGTTTTTTTACGCTGGTGACGCAGGGGATACAGCACCGATCGGATGAAACCCTGCAGCGGGCCCTTTACCACACATTGCGCCATGCCATCCTGCAGGGAACTCTGGCGGCCAACTGCCGTTTGCCCGGATCGCGGGTGATGGCCGGACGGCTGCAGCTGTCGCGAAATACGGTCAATGCTGCCCTGGAGCAGCTGGCGCTGGAGGGATACCTGATGCGGAGCCGTCAGGGAACGCAGGTGGTACCGCTCGCCGCCTGCCGCGAAGAGCCCGTGAAGGTGCCGCCCGTCGTACTGCCTGAACGGCTGCAAGGGCTGCCAGCCGCGATGCGCCGCGACTCTCCGGCGCTGCTGTTTACCCCTGGCATGCCGGCGGTGAACTATTTCCCGTTGCCGCTGTGGCGGCGGCTGATGGATAACGTCTTACGCGACGAGGGCAGCGCACTGCTGGGCTATGGCGAGGCGGCAGGCGACCCCTTGCTGCGGGAAGCTATCGCTCGTCATCTGGCGCTCTCCCGGGGGATCCGTTGCGATATTCGGCAGATTGTCATTACCGAAGGGGCGCTGGAAGGGGTGAACTTATGCGCTTCGCTGTTGACGGATCCAGGCGACAGCGTGTGGGTGGAAGAGCCGGGGTACCTGGGGGCCAGGAGCAGCTTCCAGCGCGCAGGGCTGCGGGTCAGCGGAATGGCGGTCGATGACGAAGGGATGGGGATTGCCAACGGCGTCGCGGAGCCGCCCCGGCTGATCTTCACCTCTCCCTCTCATCAGTATCCCCTCGGGAGCGTCATGAGCGCCGCGCGACGTCTGGCGCTGGTGGAGTACGCCCGCCTGCACGGGGCGTGGATTGTGGAGGATGACTACGACAGCGAGTTTCGCCATAGCGGAGAGCCGATCCCGGCGATGCTGGGGATGGTGCCGGATGCCCCGGTGGTGTATCTCGGTACCTTCAGCAAAACGCTCTTTCCGGCGCTGCGTATTGGCTTCATGGTGATGCCGCCTGCGCTGGCGGATGCCGTTCAGGATGTGATTGGCACGTTGCTGCGTGGAGGACACCGCACGGAACAGCGGGCGCTGGCCAGGTTTATTGAGAAGGGGCACTATGCTCGCCATCTGGCGGCCATGCGTCGCCTGTACCGCAAGCGCCAACAACAGCTGCGTGAGGCACTGGCGCAAGAGATAACCGTGCCATGCGAGGTCCTTGGCGGGGAAGGGGGGCTCCATTTGACAGTCGCAATGGAAGGGTTCGATGACCAGACGATTGCGCAGCAGGCGCGTCAGTTTCAACTGGCGCCTGCCGCGTTAAGTCATTTCTATCTCGACCCGCAGCGGGGGCGGAGCGGGCTGGTGCTGGGATATGGTAATACTTCTGCTTCCCGCTATCCGCTGGCGCTGCGGACGCTAAATCGTCTTATTGTGCAGCACCGGCGCGGGTCAGCGTAAAAACGTCGTAGAAGGAGAGCTCGCCTTTGGTGGCGACCATCTTTTTGAGCTGCGCCTTCTGCTCGCTATCGACATCCGGCGACTGAAGAATACGCTCGATCAGCTGCCGGGGAACAAAGCGGGTGTTATACCATTCCCCGTTGTAGCACACGCGAAAGTCGAGGACATCGATATCTTCATAACGATAGCGCGGATAGACATCAAAGAAGAAAAAGGCGTTGAACAGGATGAACAGCACCACCAGCAACCAGACCGAGTCTACCAGCGTTTCAGAGCGCAGCATGACCACCAGCGTCGCCAGAAACGCGGCATACATGGCAACAAACAGCCCCGGATGGTTGCGGATAAAACTGATGCTAAAACGCGGGCGATTATCGCGTTTTTCCTGAACGTTGAGTTCGTCAATGGTATGAGTTAGCAGGCGTTGTATTTCTGTCATCTTGGTCCCCGAATTCTGCAATGAGCCAGCCGTGCGCGCCCGGCGGACCAGGCTTAGCCTGAAGGCTATTTTATGTTGCAATATTCCACGGCGAAAGTAACAGATCAGTTACAGAAAACCATAACAGTTACGGATTTGGTAGCGGAAGGCGCTTAATGATCTGCGCCGGGTTGCCGCCGACAACGGCCCCGGCCGGTACATCTTTGGTGACGACTGCACCGGACGCAATGACCGCATTATCACCAATGGTCACCCCGGGATTGATTACCGCCCGCCCACCAATCCACACATTGTGGCCGATGGTCACTGGTTTGCCATATTCCTGGCCGCTGTTACGCGCTTCGGCATCCAGCGGATGGGTGGCGGTATAAATATGGACGCCCGGCGCCAGCATGCAGTTATCGCCAATATGAATAGGGCAGACGTCCAGCATCACGCAGTCAAAATTGGCGTAAAACGCATTGCCGAGAAAGATATTGTAGCCGTAGTCGCAGCGAAAGCTTGGCTCGATATACGCATCGCCGGCGCGACCGAACAGCTCGGCCAGAATATGCTGACGTTCTTCCTGCGCATCCGGGGAGGAATGATTATAACGGTGTAACAACTGTCTGGCGCGCAGGCGATCGGCGCGAAGCGTTGGGTCGCCAGATAAATAGAGCTCACCGGCGATCATTTTACGTTTTTCTTCACTCATGGGTCTTCCTTATACCTGACTTTAGATGGCCGTAGCAGTATAAAAAAGAAACCGGTTACAGGGTTGCTGTTAGCTGAATGATGTGATGACTATCACAAAGATACCCTGCGGCGGCTGACGCGTATCGTCCGGTCAGCAGACCACGTTGTGCGCGTCGATTAGCGGATAAACTTCCAGACTGAGGTCGGGATCTTATCGTACAGCTTATTCATGGTCAGTTCAGCCAGACGATGATCGGCGGCTGAGTAAAATACCGCCAGTTCATTATCAGACAGTTCATATTTATTTTTTTCAATGACGCGCTCCAGCGTGTCAATTGTCTGGCAACGACGTAAGCGCATCAAATAGTCTGTTTTAGTTAATGGCTTATCAGACATAATTCCACCTTTTGATTGTAATAATTCTAACACGAGAGACTGGCCGGGTTTTCCCGGCTGGCGTTGACAAAGCAACGAAATAGTCGATTACCGGATTTTTTCCACTTTTGCAAATCCGTTGAGTTAATGCCGTAGTTACTGAACAAGGTAAAAGTATCGTCCAGATATTCGTCAACCTGAGCGACCAGTTTATTATCCTCAGTGTACTTAATTTTATAATTAAGCGCGAATGTGGCAATGTGCTCGATCAATTCATTTAACTGAAGATTGACAGCCGAAGTCGGGTCGTTGACCCAGCCATGGTTGCTCTCTTCCAAGTTTGCAAGGCAGTCATGATACAGCGTTTCGCAGAGAAAGCGTAGCTGTGCAATATCATGTCTTTTTGGCGAGTATTCGTCCATAACGCATCCCCTTTTGAGTGGTTTAAACGACGACTAACAAACACCGTTGTGGGATGAACACGACTAACCGACCTGACACTAACTGAGTAATCCTGCTGATTTAACTATAATCCACTCTCCAACAGATTTCATCGTGCTATTACGAAAAATTACAATTATCAGAGAGAAATTATCTTAAAAATAGACGAATTAATTTCGCAGGCCCTGGCGCACAGCCCGAGAAATAGAGAAGTCTTATCAATCATCGGCTTAAGGCAGGCAGCTGTCGCGTTCAGAAACCGCCGGCCGCGGGCGTTGGTATTAGGATTATTCCTGGTAAATGAGTGTGTAAAGATCATAAGTGCCAGGCAATGTGAAAAAATAGCCAGGACCATATCAATATATATTAAATGCAGTGTGAAAAATAAACAATGGCAATATGTGCCCTGTTGCGACGGACAAAAAAAGGGCCGCGAAGGCGGCCCTTTGTTCAAGTGTGACGATTAATGATGCTCAACCTGATGGCTGTGCTCAATATCTTCCGATTTCTTGCTAAAGCGGCGACGAACCACCACGAAGAACACTGGCACGAAGAAGATGGCCAGAATCGTCGCGGTCACCATCCCGCCCATTACGCCAGTACCGACGGCGTTCTGCGCGCCGGAGCCGGCACCCGAGCTGATCACCAGCGGCATAACGCCGAGGATAAACGCCAGGGAGGTCATCAGGATCGGACGCAGACGCATACGCACTGCTTCAAGCGTTGCCTCAATCAGCCCTTTACCCTCTTTCTCCATCAGGTCTTTGGCGAATTCAACGATCAATATCGCGTTCTTCGCCGACAGGCCGATGGTGGTCAACAGGCCCACCTGGAAGTAAACGTCGTTGGTTAAACCGCGGAAGGTAGCGGCTAACAGCGCACCGACCACACCCAGCGGGACGACCAGCATGACCGAGAACGGAATTGACCAGCTCTCATACAGCGCTGCCAGACACAGGAAGACGACAATCAGCGAAATGGCATACAGGGCAGGGGCCTGGTTGCCGGACAGTCGTTCCTGATAAGACATCCCGGTCCAGTCGTAGCCGATACCGGAAGGCAGTTTACCCGCCAGCTCTTCCATCAGGCTCATCGCCTCACCGGTACTCTTGCCTGGCGCTGCCTGGCCGAGAATTTCCAGCGACGGCAGGCCGTTGTAGCGTTCCAGACGCGGTGAACCGTATTCCCAACGCGAAGTAGAGAAGGCGGAGAACGGCACCATCTGACCATCGCTGCCGCGAACATACCACTTGCCGATGTCTTCCGGCAGCATACGGTATTTCGCTTCAGACATGATGTACACTTTCTTCACGCGGCCGCGGTCGATAAAGTCGTTGACATAGCTCCCGCCCCAGGCCGCGCCCAGCGTGGTGTTAATGTCGCTGATGGAGACGCCCAGCGCCTGGGCTTTTTCCTGATCGATATCGATTTTAAACTGCGGTGTATCTTCCAGGCCGTTAGGGCGCACGCCGGTCAGCACGTCAGGGTGCTGCGCCACCATGCCAAACAGCTGGTTACGCGCCTGGGTCAGTTTTTCGTGGCCCAGACCGCCCTGGTCAATGAGCTGGAAGTCAAAGCCGGTCGCGGTACCCAGTTCAACGATAGCTGGCAGGTTAAAGGCGAACACCATCGCATCTTTAATCTGCGAGAAGTAGCCCATCGCCCGGCCGGTGATCGCTTCAACTTTGTTTTCCTCACCTGGACGCTGGCTCCAGTCTTTCAGCGAGACGAACGCGATGCCGGTGTTCTGGCCGCGGCCGGCGAAGCCGAAGCCGTTAACCGCAAACACGGATTCCACGTTGTCCTTCTCTTTGGTGAGATAGTAATTCGTCATCTCATCCAGCACTTTCTGCGTACGCTCCTGGGTGGCGCCGGCAGGCAGCTGCGCCATGCTCAGGAATACCCCCTGGTCCTCGTCCGGCAGGAACGAGCTCGGCAGACGGACGAACAGCCACGCCATGCCCACCACGATGATCAGATACAGGACCAGATAACGACCGGTGCTGCGCAGAATGTTGCCTACGCTGTCGGTGTAGTGGTGCGTGCTCTTATCGAACATGCGGTTAAACCAACCGAAGAAACCGGTGGTCGCGCCATGGCTGCCTTTCTGAATAGGCTTCAGCATGGTGGCGCACAGCGCTGGCGTCAGGATCAACGCCACCAGTACCGACAGCGCCATCGCAGAAACGATGGTGATGGAGAACTGGCGATAGATGGCCCCGGTTGAACCGCCGAAGAACGCCATCGGGATAAATACCGCCGACAGCACCATGGCGATACCGACCAGCGCGCCCTGGATCTGTCCCATCGATTTACGCGTCGCTTCTTTCGGCGGCAGACCCTCTTCCGCCATTACGCGCTCGACGTTCTCGACCACCACGATGGCGTCATCCACCAACAGGCCGATGGCGAGCACCATCCCGAACATCGTCAGGGTGTTTATCGAGAAGCCAAACGCCGCCAACACCGCGAAGGTGCCTAACAGGACTACCGGTACGGCGATGGTCGGGATCAGCGTGGCGCGGAAGTTCTGCAGGAACAGATACATGACCAGGAACACCAGGATGATCGCTTCCACCAGCGTTTTAACCACTTCGTGAATAGAGATTTTCACGAACGGGGTGGTGTCATACGGGTAAACGATCTTCATCCCCGACGGGAAAAACGGCTCCATCTTCGCCAGTTCTGCACGGATAGCGTTGGCGGTATCCAGCGCGTTCGCGCCGGTAGCCAGTTTAATACCCAGACCCGATGCTGGCTGGCCGTTAAACTTCGCCACTACGTCATAGCTTTCGCCGCCCAGCTCAATTTTGGCGACATCGCGCAGACGAACCTGGGAACCGTCCTGGTTCACCTTCAGCAGAATGTTGCCAAACTCTTCGGTATTGGTCAGACGGGTTTGCGCGATGATCGAGGCGTTAAGCTGCTGGCCTTTCACCGGCGGCGTACCGCCTAACTGACCCGCGGCCACCTGGGCGTTCTGCGCTTTCAGGGCGCTGATCACGTCCACCGGCGTCAGCTGGAAGTTGTTCAGTTTGTTCGGATCCATCCAGATACGCATCGCGTACTGGGAACCGAACAGCTGAACGTCGCCGACACCGCTGGTACGGCTGATCGGGTCCTTCATGTTGGCCGCCACGTAGTCCGAAATATCGTCCTGGTTCATGGTGCCGTTGGTGTTAATAACGCCGACAACCATCAGGAAGCTGCTGGACGCTTTCTCAACGCTAATCCCTTGCTGCTGTACTTCTTGCGGCAGCAGAGGTGTCGCCAGCGCCAGCTTGTTCTGAACCTGAACCTGGGCAATATCCGGATCGGTACCGGATTCGAAGGTCAGGGTGATGGTCGCCGTACCGGTGGAGTCGCCATTGGAGGACATGTACATCAGGTGGTCGATACCGTTCATATTCTGTTCGATAACCTGAGTCACGGTGTTCTGCACAGTTTCGGCGTCAGCACCGGGGTACATGGCGGTAATGGAAATTGCTGGCGGCGCAATCGTCGGATATTGCGCTACCGGCAATTTGAGGATCGATAATCCCCCAGCCAGCATGATGATGATGGCGATCACCCATGCAAATATGGGGCGATCGATAAAGAAATTAGGCATGTCTTAACGGCTCCTGTTTAAGTTAAGACTTGGTTTGTTCTGATGGCGCGTTGCCTGCGGCTTGCTGTTTATCATCAGAAGCTACTTCCTGCGCTTTTACCTGCACGCCTGGTTTGATTTTTTGCAGGCCGGTGACGATAACGCGATCGCCAGTTTTCAGACCGTCAGTGACCAGCCATTTATCGCCAATCGCCTGAGAAGCAGTGACCTGGCGGACTTCGACTTTATCGCCTTCCCCGACCACCATGACGCTGGCGTCGCCGCGCGGCGTACGGGTAACACCCTGTTGCGGTACCAGCAGGGCGTCAGGGTTAACCCCTTCTTCCAGACGGGCACGCACAAACATCCCCGGTAGCAGGGTGTGGTCCGGGTTCGGGAAAATCGCGCGCAGCGTGATAGAGCCGGTGGTCTGATCGACGGTGACATCCGAAAATTCCAGCGTGCCGGCCTGCGGATACTTAAGACCGTCATTCGTCACCAGCTCCACTTTCGCTTTGCCGTTTTCCTGTTTCAGGCGGCCATCGGCCAGCTCCTGTTTCAGGCGCAGGAAATCATTGCTCGACTGGGTGACGTCAACATAGATCGGATCCAGCTGCTGAACAGTTGCCAGGGCAGTCGTTTGACCATTCTGCACCAGCGCCCCTTCGGTCACCGCGGATTTACCAATCCGGCCGCTGATCGGCGAGGTGACTTTGGTGTAGGCCAGATTGATGCGCGCGGTTTCCACGGCCGCTTTCGCTGCGACCACGGCCGCATTGCTCTGCTGTGCCGTCGCGACGGCGGTATCGTAGTCTTGTTGACTAATATATTTAGTGCCTAACAGTTTCTGATAACGCTTGACCGTCAGTTGATCCATGTTCGCTGCCGCCTGGGCTTTTGCCAGGTCGCCTTTGGCGCTGTCATAGCTGGCCTGATAGGTGGCGGGATCGATCTGATACAGGGAAACGCCGGCCTGGATGTCGCTACCTTCCACGAAGTTACGTTTTAAAATAATGCCACTGACCTGAGGACGGACTTCCGCAATGCGATAGGCGCTGGTGCGGCCTGGCAGTTCGGTGGTTATTTGTAGAGGTGCGGATTTGAGCGTCACAATACCGACTTCCGGCATGTGCTGGGCTCCTTGTTGAGCCGGTTTATCGTCACATCCTGTTAGCGCTAAGCTGCCTGAGAGCATCAGAACGACCGCCAGAGGCGTTAACCCTCTGTTTTTGTTCATATGTAAACCTCGAGTGTCCAATTTCAAAATGTTCAGTGGCTCAAACAACCACAAACCCACTACAGTCTTTCTATTATGGTCATGCTATGGTACATACATTCACAAATGTATGTAAACGTAACCTCTGTAAAGTCATTAACCTATGGCACGAAAAACCAAACAACAGGCACGTGAAACCCGGCAACTGATTCTGGATGTTGCTCTGCGTCTGTTTTCGCAGCAAGGCGTATCATCTACCTCGTTGGCAACAATTGCAAAAGCTGCGGGTGTAACGAGGGGGGCTATCTACTGGCATTTCAAGAATAAATCAGATTTATTCAACGAAATTTGGGAGCTGTCAGACGCCAGTATTAGCGATCTCGAAATTGAGTATCGGGCAAAATTCCCCAACGATCCACTCTCAGTTATCAGGGAGATATTAGTCTATGTTCTTGAAGCGACAGTGACAGAGGAACGTCGACGATTAATGATGGAGATTATCTATCATAAGTGTGAGTTTGTCGGTGAGATGACCGTGGTGCAGCAGGCCCAGCGGCAGCTCTCCCTGGCGAGCTACGAGCGTATCGAGCAGACCTTAAAAGAGTGCATCGCCGCGAAGCTGTTGCCCGCCAATTTACTCACCCGGCGGGCGGCCGTGTTAATGCGCAGCTACCTTTCCGGCCTGATGGAAAACTGGCTGTTTGCCCCTGACTCGTTCGACCTGCATGCGGAAGCGCGCGACTACGTCGCCATCCTGCTGGAGATGTATCAGTTCTGTCCCACGCTACGCGGCCCGGAGAGCCTGACAGCTTAACGTTAGCGCGCGGATGAACGTGAATTTTTAGCGCCGTCCGCCGCTATTCGCCAGCGAAGAGAAGTGCTATTCTGCGCGCTTGCGACGACCCCCGGTATTCTCCGGCATTTGCATTCATTCATATTAACTATGCTGCACACGATCTCCAGGCAACGCGCCACGTTTATCTTTTTCATTACGCTGCTCTGCTTTATTGGCCTTTTCAGCCCAGTCCAGGGCCGCGCCGCGGACCTCCCTGACCGGGCAGAGGTGCAGAGCCAGCTCAATACGTTAAACAAGCAAAAAGAACTGACTCCCCAGGACAAACTGGTCCAGCAGGATTTGACCCAGACGCTGGAAACGCTGGATAAAATCGAGCGCATCAAAAGCGAGACGGCACAGCTGCGTCAGCAGGTCGAGCAAGCCCCGGCGAAGCTGCGCCAGGCGGTGGATAGTCTCAACAACCTGAGCGAGGTCCCTGACGACGCCGCCACGCGCAAAACGCTCAGTACGCTCTCTCTGCGTCAACTGGAGTCACGCGTCACCCAGACGCTGGACGATCTGCAGAATGCGCAAAACGATCTGGCGACCTATAACAGCCAGCTGGTTTCCCTGCAAACGCAGCCGGAACGTGTGCAGAACGCGATGTATAACGCCTCCCAACAGTTGCAGCAGATCCGCAATCGGCTGAATGGCACCTCGGTGGGCGACGAGACGCTGCGCCCGACCCAGCAGGTGCTGTTGCAGGCTCAACAGGCGCTGCTCAACGCGCAGATTGAGCAGCAGCGCAAGAGCCTCGAAGGCAACACCGTCCTGCAGGATACCCTGCAGAAGCAGCGTGACTACGTCACCGCCTGGAGCAACCGGCTGGAGCATCAGCTGCAGCTGCTGCAGGAGGCGGTGAACAGCAAGCGGCTTACGCTGACGGAGAAAACCGCCCAGGAGGCGGTCACCCCGGATGAAACCACGCGAATTCAGGCCAATCCGCTGGTCAAGCAGGAGCTGGATATTAACCATCAGCTCAGCGAGAAGCTGATCCAGGCGACGGAGAACGGTAACCAGCTGGTGCAGCGCAATATCCAGGTGAAGAACTGGCTCGACCGCGCGCTGCAGTCTGAACGGGATATTAAAGAGCAAATTTCAGTTCTGCGGGGGAGCCTGCTGCTGTCGCGCATTCTTTATCAGCAACAGCAGACGCTGCCGTCGGCGGACGAACTGCAGGATATGACCAACCGCATCGCCGACCTGCGGCTCGAGCAGTTTGAGGTGAACCAGCAGCGCGACGCGCTGTTCCAGAGCGACGCCTTTGTCGCCAAACTGGAGGAGGGGCACAGCAGCGAAGTGAACGATGAAGTCCACGCCGCGCTACTGGAAGTGATCGACATGCGCCGCGAACTGCTTGACCAGTTCAACAAACAGCTGGGGAACCAGCTGATGATGGCCATCAACCTGCAGATCAACCAGCAGCAGTTGATGAGCGTCTCGAGCAGTCTGAAGGAAATTCTGACCCAACAAATTTTCTGGGTGAACAGCAATAAACCGATGGACTGGGAGTGGATTAAGGCCTTCCCGGAAGCGCTGAAAGGTCAGTTTAAGGCGATGAAAATCACCGTGAACTGGGAAAAAGCGTGGCCCGCGGTGTTTATCGCTTTCCTGGCCGGTTTACCATTGCTGCTGATTGCCGGCCTGATCCGCTGGCGTCTGCAGTGGCTGAAGGATTATCAGGCTAAGCTTGCTTCCCAGGTGGGGCAGCTGCGCAACGATACCCAGCTGCATACGCCAAAGGCGATCCTGATCGACCTGATTCGGGCCTTGCCGGTGGTGCTGGTAATTTTGGCGATTGGCCTGATCTTACTCACCATGCAGCTTAATATCAGCGGACTGCTGTGGGCGTACAGTAAAAAGCTGGCCATGTTCTGGCTGGTCTTTGGTCTGTGCTGGAAAGTGCTGGAAAAGAACGGCGTGGCGGTCAGCCACTTCAATATGCCTGCGCAGTTGACCAGCCACTGGCGGCGACAAATTGTTCGCGTCAGCCTCGCGTTGCTGCCGCTGAATTTCTGGTCGGTGATTTCCGAGCTGTCGCCACTGAACCTGATGGACGACGTGCTGGGGCAGTTTGTGATTTTCTTCAATCTGCTGCTGATTGCCGTGCTGGTCTGGCCGATGTGTCGGGAAAGCTGGCGTGATAAAGAATCACACAGCCTGCGCCTGCTGACGATCACCGTGCTGTCTATTGTCCCGGTAGCCCTGATGGTGCTGACGGCGACCGGTTACTTCTACACCACGCTGCGCCTGGCGGGACGCTGGATCGAGACCGTGTATCTGGTGATGATCTGGAACCTGCTGTACCAGACCGTGCTGCGCGGTCTGAGCGTGGCGGCGCGACGTATCGCCTGGCGCCGGGCGCTGGCGCGCCGTCAGCATCTGGTGAAGGAGGGCGCGGAAGGCGCCGAGCCGCAGGAGGAGCCGACTATCGCTCTCGAGCAGGTCAACCAGCAGACGCTGCGCATCACCATGCTGGTGATGATCGCGCTGTTCGCGGTCATGTTCTGGGCGATTTGGTCTGATCTGATCACCGTTTTCGCCTATCTCGACAGCATTACCCTCTGGCACTACAACGGTACCGAAGCGGGGGCCAGCGTGGTGCGCAGCGTCACGATGGGCAGTCTGCTGTTTGCCATTGTGGCGTCGATGGTCGCCTGGGCGCTAATACGCAACCTGCCGGGTCTGCTGGAGGTGCTGGTTCTCTCGCGTCTCAATATGCGTCAGGGCACCTCCTACGCCATCACCACCATTCTTAACTATGCGATTATCGCCATCGGGGCGATGACGGTGTTCGGGTCGCTGGGCGTCTCCTGGGATAAACTACAATGGCTGGCGGCCGCGCTGTCGGTTGGTTTAGGTTTTGGCCTGCAGGAGATCTTCGGTAACTTCGTCTCCGGTCTGATTATTCTGTTCGAGCGTCCAGTGCGCATTGGGGATACGGTAACCATCGGCACCTTCTCCGGTACGGTAAGCAAAATCCGTATCCGCGCGACCACCATCACCGACTTCGATCGCAAAGAGGTAATTATCCCGAACAAGGCGTTCGTTACCGAGCGCTTGATCAACTGGTCGCTCTCCGACACCGTGACCCGGGTGGTGATCCGCCTCGGCGTCGCCTATGGCTCCGATCTGGATAAAGTGAAAGAGGTGCTGCTGAAGGCCGCGCACGATCATCCGAAAGTGATGCAGGAGCCGGCGCCAGCGGTTTTCTTCACCACCTTCGGGGCCAGTACGCTGGATCATGAACTGCGTCTGTATGTTCGTGAACTGCGCGATCGCAGCTACACGGTGGATGAGCTCAACCGCGCCATCGACCGCCTGTGCCGGGAGAATGACATTAACATTGCCTTTAACCAGCTGGAAGTTCATCTGCGCAATGAAAAAGGCGATGAAGTCACCGAAGTGAAGCGGGACGGGAAGGGGGACGATCTGGCGCCCACCACCGCGTCCTGATCGAAGAGGGGCGGCGCAAAGCCGCCCCTGCTGCTTCAGGGTGCCAGCGCGGCGAGTTCTTCATCGCTGAGCCCGGTGAGCTCCTGCACGGTTTGACGTTCGAGGCCGCGCGCCAACATTCTGGCGGCGATGCTGCGGGTGGCTTCCTGCTCACCCTCTTGCTGTCCCTGTTTACGGCCTTTTTCTTCCAGCCATTCGGCAATGGTCATCATCAGCTCCTTATGCCTGGGCGACTGCGCCGCCAGCGTGCGGATCAGCGCCCCCGGATGTTCCGTAGTTCCCGCCTGCAACATATAGCGCAGCAGCGTATTCAGCTGCGCTTCTGTCAGATAGCCTTGCGTCATCAGCGCAATCAGCGGCACCTGCAGCTCGGCCAGATCGCGATGGCGGATATGCTTTTGCAGCAGCTCCAGCATGGCCATCCGCCGATGACGGGCGATCTGATTATCTGGCATTACGGTGAGGTCCACCAGCGGAAAATCATTGCTATAGAGCGCCTTCGCCAGCGCCGGATCGGCGAATAGCTGTTGCCAGTTGCGAGCCCAGGGCCAGGGGCTCACTTTGCCGTGATAAAACAGAATGGGCACCACCAGCGGCAGCGTGTCGTGGCCGGCGTCCAGATGACGCTGCATGGCGGCCAGCGCATAGCGCAGCAGGCGAAATGCCATCAGCTTGTCCGGGGTACTCTGGTGCTCAATCAGCGCGTACACATAGCCCGGTCCATGACGCGTGCGCAGTGAGTAAAGGATATCGGAATAGCTGGCGCGCAGGTCCTCTTCAACAAAGCTGCCGGAGACCAGCTGCAGCGAATCCAGTTCGCAGATCGCCAGAAACGGCGCGGGGAGATACAACTGCAAAAAATCCTTCGCGACCGCCTGATGCATGAGCATCTGGCGAAACACCGCGTCGTGTGGGGTTTGACTGACTTTTTCCATCAATATTGTCTCCAGTGGCGTCATGCGCAGAGGACCAGACTGCCAGCACACTGCCGGAGACAACATCCTACTTCTCTGGGTTTTGCGACCCGCTTTCCGCGTTTTTTAACTTGTTTGCATAATCCCGCCTGACAATTTCCAGCGCGCCCAGCACGGTTTGCGCCGGGATCTGATGCGATTCCAGCAACATGATTAAATCGACGGCCAGTTTGACCTCATCGGATGCATTTTCCAGCGACATCGGGCTCTCCTGTTAGCGCGTCAGCCGCGCCAGTACGTTTTCAATCTTGTCCAGTGCCTGTCGGCAGCGCGCCAACCGGCCGCTGTAGGCTTCAACTTCTTTCCCCAGCCGCTGCTGCTCGTCAAGGCTGGTCGCCTGCGCCAGCTGACGCTGACGTTGGTCGCGCATCGCCAGCAGGCGGCGCTCATACTCCTGATGCTGCAGGCGACGGCGCTGCCAGCGGCTCAGCGTTGGCGACGCGTGGTCCCAACTGCGCAAGGACCAGGTGGCGGTTTCACGACGCAGCGCGGCGATTTGCGCCGCCAGACGCTCGGCAATCCAGACCACCTGCGGCAGTTGCCGGCGCTCGACGGCCTGGCTCAGTTGGGAAAAGTTTTGCCGGGCTTCCGCCAGATAGTCCTGCATCAGCGTGCTGCGGGTATGAAAGAGCTGACGGTCAAAGCGTGGGCTCAGGGTCGCGTGCTCCGCCAGCGGCGCCACCAGCGCGGCCAGCTCGCTGAGCTGATCGTTGAGCGTTTGTAAAAGTTGAGCTGTTTTCACCACACCTCTCCATTCCCTTCCAGCCAACTGTGCTACAGTAGCCTCATCTGTTTGATAACGATTCGCATTATGCCACCTGTTATTCTAACCATTATCGGCTGGCTGGCGGTAGCGCTGGGTACGCTGGGCATCTTCTTACCGTTGCTGCCGACGACGCCGTTTATTCTGCTCGCCGCCTGGTGCTTTGCCCGCTCATCGCCGCGCTTTCACCAGTGGCTGCTGTATCGCTCCTGGTTTGGCGGCTATCTTCGCCATTGGCAGCAGTACCGCGCGATGCCTCGCGGCGCCAAACCGCGCGCCATTGCGATGATCGTGGTGACTTTTGCTATTTCGCTGTGGCTGGTTAAGCTTACGTGGGTGCGCATCATGCTGTTGGTCATTCTGGCCTGCCTGCTGATCTTTATGTGGCGCATTCCGGTGGTTGACGCAAAGCAACAAAAGCACTGATGCGCAATAATGCCTGTTGCAATTGTTGCTGACAGCCAGTAAATTCTGGCGTTTTCGAGCGCGGGCAAGCCTGGTCAAAGGTTAAACAAATGTTTCTTTGGCCCCTTTTGCACGCCCGTGGGTAACACCGTTTCAATCAGGCATACACTTATGACCGCAACTGCACAGCAGCTTGAATATCTGAAGAACAGCATCCAGAGTATCGAGGATTATCCAAAACCTGGCATTCTTTTCCGCGATGTCACCAGCTTACTGGAAGACCCGAAGGCCTACGCGCTTAGCATTGAACTGCTGACCGAGCGCTACAAAGACGCGGGTATTACCAAAGTGGTAGGGACTGAGGCGCGTGGCTTCCTGTTCGGCGCCCCGGTTGCGCTGGCGCTGGGCGTGGGCTTTGTTCCGGTTCGCAAGCCGCGTAAGTTGCCGCGTGAAACCATTGCCGAGAGCTATGAGCTGGAGTATGGCACCGATCAGCTGGAGATCCACGTTGATGCGATCAAACCGGGCGACAAGGTGCTGGTGGTGGACGATCTGCTGGCGACCGGCGGCACCATCGACGCGACGGTCAAACTGATCCGCCGTCTCGGCGGCGAAGTGCACGATGCCGCTTTCATTATCAACCTGTTCGATCTGGGCGGCGAACAGCGCCTGGAGAAGCTGGGGATCCACTGCTACAGCCTGGTGCCGTTCCCGGGCCACTAAGCAAATCCCTCCACATAGCCTCGCCGATCGGGCGGGGCTGTGATAGCATGACCCCTTCGTGATTTCACCTTCCAGCGTTTCAGAGCCAGCCCATGAGTTATCAGGTCTTAGCCCGTAAATGGCGCCCACAAACCTTTGCTGACGTCGTCGGCCAGGAACATGTGCTGACCGCACTGGCGAACGGCTTGTCGTTAGGGCGCATTCATCACGCTTATCTCTTTTCCGGTACCCGCGGGGTCGGTAAGACCTCGATCGCCCGTCTGCTGGCGAAAGGGTTAAACTGTGAAACCGGCATCACCGCCACCCCCTGCGGCGTGTGCGATAACTGCCGGGAAATTGAACAGGGGCGTTTTGTCGATCTGATTGAGATTGACGCCGCCTCGCGCACCAAAGTCGAAGATACCCGCGACCTGCTGGATAACGTCCAGTACGCGCCGGCCCGCGGCCGCTTTAAGGTCTATCTCATCGACGAAGTCCATATGTTGTCGCGCCACAGCTTCAACGCGTTATTAAAAACGCTGGAGGAGCCGCCGGCGCACGTCAAATTCCTGCTGGCGACGACGGATCCGCAGAAGCTGCCGGTGACGATCTTATCCCGCTGCCTGCAGTTCCATCTCAAAGCCCTGGATGTTGAACAGATCCGCCATCAGCTGGAGCATATTCTTGGCGAAGAGCAGATTGCCTTTGAGCCCCGCGCGCTGCAGCTGCTGTCGCGGGCAGCCGACGGCAGCCTGCGTGATGCTTTAAGCCTGACCGATCAGGCGATTGCCAGTGGGGAAGGACAGCTGACGGCCGCATCGGTGAGCACTATGCTCGGCACCCTTGATGACGATCAGGCGCTGTCGCTGATTGAAGCGCTGGTCGCTGCCGACGGCGAGCGGGTGATGGCGGGCGTCAATGACGCCGCCGCACGCGGCGTCGAGTGGGAGGCGCTGCTGGTGGAGATGCAGAGCCTGCTGCACCGCATCGCCATGGTACAGCTGTCGCCTTCGGCGCTGGGCGCCGATATGGCCACGGTCGAAGTGCGGATGCGCGAACTGGCGCGAACCGTACCGCCGGGCGACGTTCAGCTTTACTACCAAACGCTGCTGATGGGCCGCAAAGAGCTGCCTTATGCGCCGGACCGGCGAATGGGCGTCGAAATGACGCTGCTCCGCGCGCTGGCGTTTCATCCGCGTAAGCCGCTGCCAGAGCCGGAAGTGCAGCCAGCACAGACCGCCGCGCCCGCGCCGCGTCAGCCGGTTGCCCCCGCTGCGCCGCCGCAGCAGCCGTCGCAGAGTTTGCCGCCGACCACCAGCCAGGTGCTGGCGGCCCGCAGCCACCTGCAGCGCAGCCAGGGAGCAACCACTCCAAAAAAGAGTGAACCGGCAGCCGCTTCCCGCGCGCGGCCGGTGAATAACGCTGCGCTGGAGCGACTGAGTTCGATTACCGAGCGCGTCCAGGCTCGTCCGGCGGCGGCTGCCCTTGAGCAGGCCCCGGCGAAGAAAGAGGCCTATCGCTGGAAGGCGACGACAGTGGTTGAAGAGGCCAAAGTCGAAGTCGCCACGCCAAAAGCGCTGAAAAAAGCGCTGGAGCATGAGAAGACGCCGGAGCTGGCGGCCAAGCTCGCCGAAGAAGCGGTCGAGCGCGACAGCTGGGCGGCGGAAGTGAGCCGGCTGGCGGTACCTAAGCTGGTCGAGCAGGTGGCGCTCAACGCGTGGAAAGAGCAGGAGGGCAGCCGCGTCTGTCTGCATCTGCGCCCCAGCCAGCGTCACCTCAATTCCACCGGAGCGCAGCAAAAGCTGGCTGAAGCGCTGGGGGTGTTGTACGGTACGCCGGTTGAATTGACCATCGTGGAAGATGATAATCCCGCGATGCGTACGCCGCTGGAGTGGCGGCAGGCTATTTATGAAGAAAAGCTCGCGCAGGCGCGCGAAGCCATTATCGCGGATAATAACATTCAGACCCTGCGTCGTTTCTTCGACGCCGATCTGGATGAAGAGAGTATCCGCCCCATTTGAACGCCAGTCTGACTGGCATTCAGTACCTTTAACGATGACTGAGAGAGAAGCCTATGTTTGGTGGAAAAGGCGGCCTGGGTAACCTGATGAAGCAGGCCCAGCAGATGCAAGACAAAATGCAGAAGATGCAGGAAGAGATCGCTCAGCTGGAAGTGACTGGCGAATCCGGCGCGGGTCTGGTGAAAGTGACCATTAACGGCGCGCACAACTGCCGCCGTGTGGAAATCGACCCAAGCCTGCTGGAAGACGACAAAGAAATGCTGGAAGATCTGGTGGCTGCCGCGTTTAACGACGCCGCGCGCCGCATTGAAGAGACCCAGAAAGAGAAGATGGCTTCCGTTTCTGCCGGTATGCAGCTGCCGCCAGGCTTCAAGATGCCGTTCTGATGCAAACCAGCCCGCTGTTAACTCAGCTTATGGAAGCGCTGCGCTGTCTGCCGGGCGTTGGCCCGAAGTCGGCGCAGCGCATGGCGTTTACCCTGCTGCAGCGCGATCGCAGCGGCGGTATGCGCCTGGCGCAGGCGCTGACGCGCGCGATGTCGGAGATCGGCCACTGCGCCGATTGCCGCACCTTCACCGAGCAGGAGGTGTGCAATATCTGCAGCAACCCGCGTCGCCAGGAAAACGGCCAGATCTGCGTGGTGGAGAGTCCGGCGGACATCCACGCCATCGAGCAGACCGGGCAGTATTCCGGCCGCTACTTCGTGCTGATGGGGCACCTGTCGCCGCTCGACGGCATCGGGCCAGATGACATCGGGCTCGATCGCCTTGAACAACGGCTGGAAGCGGAGTCGATCACCGAGGTGATCCTTGCCACTAACCCGACCGTTGAGGGTGAGGCGACGGCCAACTACATCGCGGAGCTGTGCGCGCAGTATGGCGTTGATGCCAGCCGCATCGCCCACGGCGTGCCGGTGGGCGGCGAGCTGGAAATGGTCGACGGCACCACGCTGTCCCACTCGCTGGCCGGTCGTCACAAGATTACTTTCTGAACAAATGGAGGCGGCCAGCGCCGCCTCCGCTTGAAAAATTTCCCCGCAGTCCCCATCTCCCACTCAACGGTTTTTTACCCCATTTAAAATGGCATTGTTGAGGTTGAATCAGATGAAAGGACAAGAAACTCGTGGTTTTCAGTCAGAGGTAAAGCAACTTCTGCACCTGATGATCCATTCCCTCTATTCCAACAAAGAAATCTTTCTGCGTGAGCTGATTTCCAACGCCTCTGATGCGGCCGATAAGCTGCGTTTCCGCGCGCTGTCGCAGCCGGATTTGTATGAGGGCGATGGCGAGCTGCGCGTACGGGTTTCGTTTGATAAAGACAACCGCACCCTGACCATCGCCGATAACGGTATCGGCATGAACCGGGAAGAGGTTATCGATCATCTCGGCACTATCGCCAAGTCCGGCACCAAAGCGTTTCTGGAATCGATGGGTTCCGACCAGGCGAAAGACAGCCAGCTGATCGGCCAGTTCGGCGTCGGCTTCTACTCTGCCTTCATCGTGGCGGATAAAGTGACCGTGCGTACCCGTGCGGCGGGCGATAAACCTGAGAATGGCGTGTTCTGGGAATCCGCCGGCGAAGGGGAATATACCGTTGCCGACATCACCAAAGCCGATCGCGGCACCGAAATCACCCTGCATCTGCGTGAGGGCGAAGACGATTTCCTCAACGACTGGCGCGTGCGCTCCATCATCAGCAAGTATTCCGACCATATCGCGCTGCCGGTTGAGATTGAAAAGCAGGAAGAGAAAGACGGCGAAACCGTGATTTCGTGGGAAAAAATCAACAAGGCGCAGGCCCTGTGGACCCGCAGCAAGTCCGAAGTGAACGACGACGAATACAAAGAGTTCTACAAGCATATCGCTCACGACTACAGCGACCCGCTGACCTGGAGCCACAACCGCGTGGAAGGTAAGCAGGAGTATACCAGCCTGCTGTATATCCCGTCGCAGGCGCCGTGGGATATGTGGAACCGCGATCATAAACACGGCCTGAAGCTGTACGTGCAGCGTGTGTTCATTATGGACGACGCCGAGCAGTTTATGCCGAACTACCTGCGCTTCGTGCGTGGCCTGATCGACTCCAACGATCTGCCGCTGAACGTCTCCCGTGAAATCCTGCAGGACAGCAGCGTGACCCGCAACCTGCGTACCGCGCTGACCAAACGCGCGCTGCAGATGCTGGATAAGCTGGCGAAAGACGACGCTGAAAAATATCAAACTTTCTGGAAACAGTTCGGCCTGGTGCTGAAAGAGGGCCCGGCGGAAGATCCGAGCAACCAGGAAGCGATCGCCAAACTGCTGCGTTTCGCGACGACGCATACCGACTCCTCCGCGCAGACCGTGTCGCTGGAAGAGTATGTCTCGCGGATGAAAGAAGGCCAGGAGAAGATCTACTACATCACTGCCGACAGCTATGCGGCGGCGAAGAGCAGCCCGCACCTCGAACTGCTGCGTAAGAAAGGGATTGAAGTTCTGCTGCTCTCCGATCGTATCGACGAGTGGATGATGAGCTACCTGACCGAGTTCGACGGCAAAGCGTTCCAGTCGGTGGCGAAAGCCGACGAGTCGCTGGACAAGCTGGCGGATGAAGTGGACGAGTCCACCAAAGAAGCTGAAAAAGCGCTGGAGCCGTTCGTTGAGCGTGTGAAAAACCTGCTTGGCGACCGGGTGAAAGAGGTGCGTCTGACCCATCGTCTGACCGACACCCCGGCGATTGTCACTACCGATGCCGATGAGATGAGCACGCAGATGGCGAAGCTGTTCGCTGCAGCGGGCCAGGCGGCACCGGAAGTGAAATACATCTTCGAACTGAACCCGGCGCATCAGCTGGTGAAACGCGCCGCCGATACTCAGGATGACGCGCAGTTCGGTGAATGGGTAGAGCTGCTGCTGGATCAGGCGCTGCTGGCTGAGCGCGGCACGCTGGAAGATCCGAACCAGTTTATCCGCCGTATGAACCAGCTGCTGGCTTCCTGACGCGAACCTGAACGAGTAGCCCGGCCGAGCGACGCGACGCCGGGAACGGGATAAATGCCCCGCCTGAGCAATTTGCTCCGGCGGGGCATTTCACATTGGATTGCATAAAATATCTCACCATTAACCGTTTCAGCCGCACCGCCTTCCTTGAGCCATCGCCGTTCTGGTGGTATGGTTTAGCGTTTTTGAAAAATTGAATCGACTTTTGAGGGGATTTTCGTAATGCGTATTATTCTGCTTGGCGCTCCGGGCGCGGGTAAAGGAACTCAGGCTCAGTTCATCATGGAGAAATACGGTATTCCGCAAATCTCCACCGGCGATATGCTGCGCGCGGCGGTAAAATCCGGCTCTGAGCTCGGTAAGCAAGCGAAAGACATTATGGACGCCGGCAAGCTGGTAACCGATGAGCTGGTCATCGCGCTGGTGAAAGAGCGTATCGCCCAGGAAGATTGCCGTAACGGCTTCCTGCTGGACGGCTTCCCGCGCACCATTCCGCAGGCTGACGCCATGAAAGAAGCGGGTATTACCGTTGATTACGTGCTGGAATTCGACGTGCCGGACGAACTGATCGTCGACCGCATCGTTGGCCGTCGCGTTCATGCGGCATCCGGTCGCGTATACCACATCAAATTCAATCCGCCGAAGGTGGAAGGCAAAGACGACGTGACCGGCGAAGAGCTGACCACCCGTAAAGACGACCAGGAAGAGACCGTGCGTAAGCGCCTGGTGGAATACCATCAGATGACAGCACCGCTGATCGGCTACTACACCAAAGAAGCGCAGGCGGGCAACACCAAATATGCCAAAGTCGACGGCACCAAAGCGGTAGCTGACGTGCGCGCTGAACTGGAAAAAATCCTCGGCTGATAAAGCCTTTTCTCATCCTGCTGCCGCAGGATGAGAACTCCTCTCATTTCTACCTTTTGCTATGATTGGTTCCGTTTAGCGCCATTTCAGCTACAATTGGCTGCGATTCAAATGGTTAAGAGGCGGTAATGCATCAGACGAAAACAGGTATCTTGCTGGCCAATTTAGGCACTCCCGATGCGCCCACCCCCGGTGCGGTGAAGCGCTATCTGCGACAATTCCTCAGCGACAAACGGGTGGTGGATACATCTCGTCTGCTATGGTGGCCGCTGCTGCGTGGCGTCATACTGCCGATTCGCTCCCCGCGCGTGGCGAAGCTCTATCAGTCCGTGTGGATGGAGGAGGGATCGCCGCTGATGGTATACAGCCGTCGCCAGCAGCAGGCGCTGGCCGCCAGGCTGCCGGATACGCCGGTGGCGCTGGGCATGAGCTATGGTTCGCCGTCGCTGGCCAGCGCGGTGGATGATTTACTGGCGCAGGGGGTGGGACACATCGTGGTGCTGCCGCTGTACCCACAATATTCCTGTTCGACGGTGGCCGCCGTCTGGGATGAGCTGGCGCGGATCCTTGCGAAAAAGCGCGCTATTCCGGGTATCTCGTTTATTCGCGACTATGCCGATCACCCGGACTATATCCATGCGCTGGCGGCCAGCGTGCGCGCCTCCTTCGCGGTGCACGGGGAACCCGATCTGCTGCTGCTCTCCTACCATGGGATCCCGCAGCGCTATGCCAACCAGGGCGATGATTATCCCCAGCGCTGTCGCGATACCACGCGGGAACTGGTTTCCGCGCTGGGGCTGCCGCCGGAGCGGGTGATGATGACCTTCCAGTCGCGCTTTGGCCGGGAACCCTGGCTGACGCCGTACACCGATGAGACGCTGAAGATGCTTGGCGAGCAGGGGACGAAGCATATTCAGGTGCTGTGCCCGGGGTTTGCCGCCGACTGTCTCGAAACGCTTGAAGAGATTGCCGTTCAGAACCGGGAAGTTTTCCTCGAAGCGGGTGGCGAGCAGTATGAATATATTCCGGCGCTAAATGCGGATGTGGCGCATATTGAGATGATGGTCAACCTGACGGCGCCTTATCGCTGATCGCGCGCAGGGCGGGGAATATGCTACTATTTCCCGCTTGTTCCCTGTTATTTAAGCGCCACTATGAAATTTCCCGGTAAACGCAAATCCAAACACTATTTTCCCGTCAACGCCCGCGACCCGCTGCTGCAGCAAATTCAGCCGGAGAATGAATCCAGCGTCTCCTGGGTGGTCGGTATCGACCAGACGCTGGTGGATATCGAAGCGAAAGTGGATGAAGCGTTTATCGTACGCTATGGTCTGAGCGCGGGCCACTCGCTGGTGATTGAAGATGACGTCGCCGAGGCGCTGTACCAGGAGCTGGTACGCAATAATCTCATTACCCATCAGTTTGCCGGCGGCACCATCGGCAATACCATGCATAACTACTCGGTGCTGGCGGACGATCGCTCGGTGCTGCTTGGCGTGATGTGCAGCAATATCGACATCGGCGGCTATGCCTATCGCTACCTGTGCAATACCTCCAGCCGCACCGATCTGAACTATCTGCAGGGCGTCGACGGCGCCATTGGCCGCTGTTTTACCCTGATCAGCGACAGCGGCGAGCGCACCTTCGCCATCAGCCCGGGTCACATGAACAAGCTGCGCCCGGAAAGCATTCCGGAAGCGGTGATCGCCGGCGCCTCGGCGCTGGTGCTCACCTCCTACCTGGTACGCTGCAAGCCGGGCGAGCCGATGCCAGACGCCACGATGAAAGCCATCGAGTACGCCAAAAAGCATGATGTGCCGGTGGTGTTAACTCTCGGAACTAAATACGTGATTGCCGATAACCCGGCGTGGTGGCAGCAGTTCCTGCAGGAGCATGTCTCGATTCTGGCGATGAATGAAGAAGAAGGGGAAGCCCTGACCGGTTTTGCCGATCCGCTGTCGGCGGCGGATAAAGCGCTGGACTGGGTCGACTTGGTGCTGTGCACTGCCGGTCCGGCGGGCCTGTATATGGCGGGCTTTACCGAAGAAGAGGCGAAGCGGAAAACCCAGCATCCGCTGCTGCCGGGGGCGATCCCGGAGTTTAACCAGTTTGAATTCAGCCGTGCGATGCGCCACCAGGATTGCGTTAATCCGCTGCGTATCTATTCACATATCGCCCCGTATATGGGCGGGCCTGAAAAAATCATGAATACCAACGGCGCTGGCGACGGCGCCCTGGCGGCGCTGCTGCATGACATCACCGCCAATAACTACCACCGCAATAACGTGCCCAACTCCAGCAAGCACAAATGCAAATGGCTGACCTACTCCTCACTGGCGCAGGTGTGTAAATATGCCAACCGCGTGAGCTATCAGGTACTGAACCAGCACTCGCCGCGTTTAACCCGCGGCCTGCCGGAGCGTGAGGACAGCCTGGAAGAGGCGTACTGGGATCGGTAAGCGCGTCCCTCTCCCGACGGGGAGAGGGCAGTACATCAGCCGGTGACCACTTCACCGGCCGGTGGCGTTTCCAGAAGCTGCAGCATGGCGCGGGCAATTTCCCGCTCGCCCATCACCACCTGATTAGCCCCGCGATCGATAATGTAGTCCACTTCATCATCGTAATGGGCGCGGGCGATGATCTCGATATTCGGGCATTTTTCCCGTGCGGAAGCGACAATCTCTCCGGCCTCGTAGCCGTTGGGGATAGTCAGCAGCAGCCAGCGGGCGCAGTCGAGATGCGCCAGTTCCATGATCTCTTCATTGGCGGCATTACCCAGCACCGCGCTGATCCCGCGCTCGCGTAACTCATCCACGCGGGTACGCGAGGTTTCAACCACCACCAGCGGGATCCCCTGGGCCATCAGCTTCTCGCCCAGCAGACTGCCGACGCGGCCGAAGCCAACCAGCAGCGCGTGGTTACAGATATCGACTGGCACCTGTTTCTCATCTTCCAGCACCTCTTCCAGCGTCTGCTCGTCGAGGGTTTCGGTTTTATCGAGATATTTTTCCAGCAGGGTAAACAGCACCGGGTTGAGCATAATCGAGATGATCGCCCCGGCCAGCACCAGGTTTTGTCCAGCCTGCGGCAGCAGGTTAAGCGCCATCCCCAGGCCGGCGAGAATAAAGGCAAACTCACCAATCTGCGCCAGGCTGGCGGCAATGGTCAATGCGGTACGCGGCGAATGACCAAACATACGCACGAGGAAAAAGGCGGCGGCGGATTTACCAAAGATAATAATCGCCAGTGTCGCCAGCACCGCCAGCGGCTGCTGCACCAGCACCATCGGGTCAAACAGCATGCCGACGGAGACAAAGAACAGCACCGCGAAGGCGTCGCGCAGCGGCAGGGTGTCATGGGCGGCGCGGTGGCTCAGCTCAGATTCGTTAAGCACCATGCCGGCGAAGAAGGCGCCAAGGGCGAAGGAGACATCAAACAGCTCCACTGCGCCGAAGGCGATGCCCAGCGCCAGGGCCAGCACCGACAGGGTGAACAGCTCGCGTGATCCGGTGGCGGCGCTGCGCGACATGATCCACGGCACCAACCGGCGACCGACCAGCATCATGATGGCGATAAAGGCCACCACTTTACCAATGGTGATCCCGAGGTCGAGGGCCAGAGAGGCGAAGCCAACGTCACCTTTCTCCGTCATCCCGGCAATCGCTGGCAGCAGGACCAGCGTCAGGACCATCACCAGGTCTTCTACAATCAGCCAGCCAATGGCAATCTGCCCGCGCTGACTGTCAATAAGCTGTCGCTCCTCGAGGGCACGCAGTAGCACCACGGTACTGGCGGTGGAGAGACACAGGCCAAAGACGATGCCGGTCATCAGCGACCAGCCAAGGGCGGCGGAAAGTGCCATACCCAGCAGCGTCGCCACGGCTATCTGGGCGATGGCCCCGGGAATGGCGATCGACTTTACCGCCATCAGATCTTTCAGGGAAAAATGCAGCCCGACGCCGAACATCAGCAGGATCACGCCGAGTTCTGCCAGTTCAGGAGCCAGTTTGGTATCAGCAACAAAGCCTGGGGTGAAAGGTCCGGCCAGCACGCCCGCTAAGAGATATCCCACCAGAGGAGAAATACGTAGCTTATTGGCAATCATGCCGAGAATAAAGGCGAGCACGAGGCCGCCGACAATGGTGGTGATAAGCGGTGTTGCGTGGTGCATTCCGTCTCCTTTCCAGTGGTGTATCGGTCCATTTTGCTACCCTATCCGGGTAATAGTTTATGACAAAAACGTTCACTTTGTTTATGAATAATTCTTGAATTGTGCAAAAAAATGGAATTAACCGGCCAAAAGGCACAGAAGGGAAAATCGTGGAGGGAATGCGCGCATCAGGCTGATGGCGCAAGGGATAACGGCGGCCAGCGTTGCACTTTGGCCGCCGGATAATCAGGCTTTTTGCCGGTTATCAGGAAGAAATATCGTCAGGAAACCCAGCAGCGGCAGGAAGGCACAGATTTTATACACCAGATCGATACTGGTATGGTCCGCCAGCAGGCCCAGCACCGCGGCGCCAAGGCCACCCATGCCAAAGGCGAAGCCGAAGAACAGGCCAGAAACCATGCCGATTCGACCCGGCAGCAGCTCCTGCGCATAGACCAGGATAGCGGAAAAGGCCGAGGCGAGGATAAAACCAATAATCACCGTTAAAATCCCCGTCCATTCAAGGCTGGCGTAGGGTAAAACGAGGGTAAACGGCGCCACACCGAGGATAGAGCCCCAAATCACATATTTACGTCCAATTTTATCGCCAACTGGCCCGCCGATTACCGTCCCGGCGGCAACCGCGAACAGAAAGGCAAACAGATGAAGCTGGGCATTTTGCACCGATAATCCGAACTTATGCATCAGATAAAAGGTGTAATAGCTGCTAATGCTCGCCATATAGAAATATTTCGAGAAAATCAGCATCAGCAGAATACCTACCGCCAGAATCACCTTATTGCGCGGCAGCGGATTAACGATCAGCGGCTTCGGTTTGCCTTTATTCATACGGTGCTGCGCGGCATACCAGCGGCTGATTTGCGACAGCACCACAATAGCCAGCAGGGCGGCCAGCACGAACCAGGCGACGTTGCCTTTGCCATAGGGGGCGATAATCACCGCCGCCAGCAATGGACCAAGCGAGCTGCCGAAGTTGCCGCCGACCTGGAACAGCGACTGGGCCAGGCCGTGACGGCCGCCAGAGGCCATCCGCGCCACGCGGGATGATTCCGGATGGAAAACCGAGGAGCCGGTACCCACCAGCGCGGCAGCCAGCAGCACCATGCCGAAACTCCCGGCCAGCGCCAGGAGAATCAAACCGCAGAGGGTGAAGCACATGCCCACCGGCAGCGACCACGGCATCGAGCGTTTATCGGTGATGTAGCCAATCACCGGCTGGAATAGCGATGAGGTGAGCTGGAAGGTGAGGGTGATCATCCCGATCTGCACGAAGGTAAGGGAGAACTCCGCCTGCAGCAGCGGGTAGATAGCAAGAATGAGCGACTGGATCATATCGTTAAGCAAATGGGACAGGCTGATCGCGCCTAAGATGCCAAACGAGGTGCGTGCTTTTTGCGGCGGCGCAGCGGGGCCGGACAGGGGTTGAGCGGTCTGATTGATTGCCATAGGTTCACGTCACTTTTTTATATAGCTTTCGTCATTTGTACGCCATGGCGACGACCCTGATTTTCCCGGCTAATGCATGGGAAATATGACCAACGGGCTGACGCAATGCCATACAACGCGAAGGCGTATAGAGGATGCAGGTGGAATTATTATCCGACTAACATACCTGTCCTTAGGGGTTGAAGGAAGTCGCAATTCTGAAAACATATTTGTCAACGCGACTAACTCGCTATACTTTCGGCACTTGGGATTAAGTCAGGGAGTGAAGCATGCAGTATTTTAAACATCGCGTAGCGCTGGCGTTATTTGCCGCCTTATCGCTGGGCAGCCTGTCCGCACAGGCCTATGAGCAGGATAAAACCTATAAAATTACCATCCTGCACACCAACGATCATCACGGCCATTTCTGGCGCAATGACTACGGCGAATATGGTCTGGCGGCGCAGAAAACGTTGGTCGATGGCATCCGGAAAGAAGTGGCGGCGGAAGGGGGGAGCGTCCTGCTGTTATCCGGCGGCGATATTAATACCGGCGTGCCGGAGTCTGATTTACAGGATGCAGAGCCCGATTTTCGCGGCATGAACCTGATCGGCTACGACGCAATGGCGGTGGGGAACCATGAATTTGATAATCCGCTGAGCGTGCTGCGCCAGCAGGAAAAGTGGGCGAAGTTCCCGTTCCTGTCGGCCAATATTTATCAGAAAAGCACCGGCGAACGGCTGTTCAAACCCTGGGCGCTGTTTAAGCGCGGCGGGCTGAAAATCGCGGTGATTGGCTTAACCACCGACGATACGGCCAAGATTGGCAATCCGGAATATTTCACCGATATCGAATTCCGCAAACCGGCGGAAGAGGCGAAGCTGGTGATCCAGGAGCTGCAGCAGAATGAAAAGCCGGACGTGATCCTGGCCACCACCCATATGGGCCATTACGACAATGGCAACCACGGCTCTAACGCGCCGGGCGACGTTGAAATGGCGCGGAGTTTACCTGCGGGATCGCTGGCGATGATCGTCGGCGGTCACTCGCAGGATCCGGTATGCATGGCGTCGGAAAATAAAAAGCAGGTCGATTATGTGCCAGGCACCCCGTGCGCGCCGGATCGTCAGAACGGCATCTGGATCGTCCAGGCGCATGAGTGGGGCAAATACGTCGGCCGTGCCGATTTTGAGTTCCGCAACGGCGAGATGAAGCTGGTGCATTATCAGTTGATCCCGGTGAACCTGAAGAAAAAAGTGACTTACGATAACGGCCAAAGCGAGCGGGTGCTGTATACGCCGCAGATCGCAGAGAACCCGCAGATGATGTCGCTGCTGACGCCATTCCAGAACAAAGGCAAAGCGCAGCTGCAGGTCAAAATCGGTAGCGTGAATGGTCATCTGGAGGGCGACCGCAGTAAAGTGCGCTTTGTGCAGACCAATATGGGGCACCTGCTGCTGGCGGCGCAGATGGCGCGCAGCAATGCGGATTTCGCGGTGATGAGCGGAGGTGGGATCCGCGACTCGATCGAGGCGGGGGATATCACCTATAAGGATGTGATGAAGGTCCAGCCGTTCGGCAATGTGCTGACCTATGTCGATATGAGCGGCAAGGAGGTGGTGGATTACCTGACCGCCGTCGCGCAGATGAAGCCGGATTCCGGCGCCTATCCGCAGTTTGCCAACGTCAGCTTTGTAGCCAAAGATGGCAAACTGAACGATCTGAAAATCAAAGGCGAACCGGTGGATCCGGCGAAGACCTACCGGATGGCGACGCTGAGCTTTAACGCTACCGGCGGCGATGGCTATCCGAACATTGCCGATAAACCCGGGTATGTGAATACTGGCTTTATCGATGCCGAAGTGCTGAAAGAGTATATCGAGAAGAACTCGCCGCTGGATGCGGCAGCCTACGAGCCGAAAGGCGAGGTGAGCTGGCAGTAGGTCTGAGCTTCAGGTTGGCTATTTCCCCGGTGGCGCTGCGCTTACCGGGGCTACGAGTTGGGTAGCCCGGATAAGGCGCGTGCGCCGCTATCCGGGATGGTGTGCTCAATCGCGGCGGGCGATATCGGCGAACTTCGCGTCCAGAAGCTGCGCCAGATCGCTGGCCGCCAGCTCAATATCCAGACCGCGTTTGCCGCCGGAAATATAGATGGTGGCAAATTCCTGCGCCGGGGCGTCAATCACCGTCGGCAGGCGCTTCTTCTGCCCCAGCGGACTGATGCCGCCCACCAGATAGCCGGTGATACGCTGCGCCACCATCGGGTCGGCCATGTCGACTTTCTTGGCGCCCAGCGCTTTCGCCACTTTCTTCAAATCCAGCTGCCCGGCGACCGGGGTGACGGCGACCGCCAGATGCTTCATATCGCCGTTAACGGCGACCAGCAGGGTCTTGTAAACCTGGTCGGCATTGAGGCCGAGCTTGCGCACCACTTCATCTCCGAAGTTGGTCTCATTGGGATCGTGATCGTAACTGTGGATCTGAAAGGGGATTTTGTTTTTTTCGAGTAATTTAACGGCGGGAGTCATAGCTATCCTTCTTACCAACCGGTTTTGCGTGACGTCAGAATACGCCCGCAGGTTGTCTAAAAAATAGTACCATCTTGCGCAATAGTGTTGGCAGTGATGGTCACTTTGAGCGACAATCAGACGATCCGGGATGCAAATCCCGGGATAATAATAATGATGAAATTCCTCTTTGACGGGCCAATAGCAATATTGGCCATTTTTTTAGGTCAGCATATCCGGCAGATTCCCTTCGCCATACAGGTGCAGCGCGCCGACGGCAACCACGTAGCGCCCCGGCGGCAAGGCCAGCAGCGTCTCGCGCCAGGCGAGATTGCGCTGGTGCATCAGCACATCATACAAAGACTGGCTAAAGGTCGTCGGCAGCGATACCGCGCCGCGCGATGGCGGTTGCTCCAGCCACCAGCCGATCATCACCTGCAGTAAACGGGCGTTGGTGCGCCAGTGGGTCAGCGTATCCTCCAGCAGCGCCATCCCCCCGTCGGGCAGATCGCGCAGCAGCGCGATTTGGCTGTCGGCGCCTTCCAGCTCCATCACCGTTATGTTGCTCTCGCGGGCGGCCATCAGCAACTGATAATCGATGCCGTAATCCGGCCGCAGTCCCAGCTTCTGCGCCTGGGTGGCTTGTAGCACCATCGCCACCTGCCACAGCGGCTGGCTGTCGAACAGCCCGACCGACAGGCCCAGCTCGCCGGCTCGCGCCTCTAGCTCGCTCAACTGCGCATCGCTCAGACGTTCTGCCAGCGGCGGGTAAGAGGGAAGGTTGCTAAACGGGGTTTCATTGCCGCTGAAATCGGCCTCGACGATTAACGCATCGGCCTGGCGTATTTTTTTCAGAAGCTTCGCTGGCGGCGGCGCCATGTCGCGGGTGCCCATATGGATGCTGCCGACGAGGTGCAAATAGCGTTCGCCGGGCAGGACGATATCCATCGCAGGCCAGGAATAAGACGAGCCGACGGCGGCTCGCCACAGCATTTTTATCCGGTTTAACAGGCCCATACGCGCTCCGAAGTGTGAGGACTTCATGCTAGCGCATATGGTGATACACGTCACCCTTCCGGCGGGCTTTTCTTGTGTCAGCAAAAAACGGGCGCCGAACAACGTCAGCGCCCGTTTCATCTGACGGCGTTTACTCTTTTGGTTTAAAGCGCAGCAGGCGGTTGGCGTTACTCACCACGGTGATCGACGACAGCGCCATCGCCGCGCCGGCGACCACCGGATTGAGCAGGGTGCCGGTCAGCGGCCAGAGGATCCCGGCTGCAATCGGGATACCCAGCGAGTTGTAGACAAACGCGCCCAGCAGGTTCTGCTTCATATTGCGTAAGGTCGCCTTCGAAATCGCCAGCGCATCGGCCACGCCGTGAAGACTATGGCGCATCAGGGTGATCGCCGCGGTTTCAATAGCGACATCGCTGCCGCCGCCCATGGCGATCCCGACATCGGCCTGGGCCAGCGCCGGAGCGTCGTTAATGCCGTCGCCAACCATCGCCACTTTGTGCCCCTGGCTCTGCAGTCGTTTAATGGCATCGGCTTTACCGTCCGGCAGCACGCCAGCGATCACTTCATCAATGCCGGCTTCTTTGGCGATGGCCTTCGCGGTGGTGGGGTTATCCCCGGTAAGCATCACCAGCCGGTAGCCCTGCCGATGCAGGCGGGCCAGGGCGTCGACGCTGTCTTCGCGCAGCGGGTCACGGATGGCGAACAGCGCGGCCGCCTGACCATCCACCGCCAGCAGCACCGGCGTGGCGCCGCGCGAGGCCTGCGCCGTCATCTCGCTTTCTATATCGCCGGTGGCGATATGCTGCTCGTTGAGCAGCGCCTGGTTGCCGAGCAGCAGGCGATGACCTTCCGCTTCGCCGCTGACGCCAAGGCCGCGCAGGGTGCGGAAGCCGCTCACTTCCGGCAACGAACTGTCGGCGGCTTTATCGAGGATCGCTCGCGCCAGCGGATGACTTGAGCCCTGCTCCAGCGCGGCGGCAAGACGCAGCGCGGTATGCTCATCAACGCCAGCGAAAGTTTTCACCGCCACCACCTGCGGCTTGCCTTCGGTCAGGGTGCCGGTTTTATCGAACACCAGGGTGTCGAGTTCACTGGCGCGCTGCAGAGCATCGGCATCGCGCACCAGCACACCGTACTCCGCCGCCCGGCCAACGCCGGAGATAATCGACATCGGCGTCGCCAGGCCTAACGCGCACGGACAGGCGATAATCAGTACCGTGGTGGCAATGACCAGGGTATAGACGATCTGCGGCGCCGGGCCGAAGACGTACCAGATCGCGGCGCTGATCAGCGCAATGGCGACTACCGCCGGAACAAATACGGCGGAGATTTTATCCGCCAGCTGGCCGATCTCCGGCTTGCTGCTCTGCGCCTGGCGCACCATACGGATAATTCTTGCCAGCGTGGTCTGGCTGCCGACGGCGCTGGCGGTGAACAGCACGCTGCCGTCCTGCACCACGGTGCCGGCGTGAATGGCATCGCCATCGCCTTTTTGCTGTGGCACCGGTTCGCCGGTGAGCATCGCTTCATCAAACCAGGCTTCGCCCTGGCTTATCACGCCGTCGACCGGGACGCGGTCGCCGGTGGTCAGGCGCAGCGTCATACCCGCCTGAACTTCCGCGAGCGGCAGATCCTTTTCCCCCTCAGGGGTCACCACGCGGGCTGAAGGTGGCGTCAGATCGAGCAGTTTCTCCAGCGCTTTCGAGGAGCGCTGGCGGGCGCGGGCCTCCAGCATATGGCCGAGGTTAATCAGGCCGATAATCATCGCGCTGGCTTCGTAATACAGATGCCGGGCTTCCATCGGGAACCACTGTGGCCACAGGTTGACGCTCATCGAGTACAGCCAGGCGACGCCGGTGCCGAGCGCTACCAGCGTATCCATGGTGGCGGTGCCGTTTTTCAGGCTTTTCCACGCGCTGCGGTAGAAGTGGCCGCCGGCAAAGACCATGACGGCGAGGGTGATAAGGCCGATGACCAGCCACAGCGAACGGTTGTCGTCGCTGACCATCATGTTATCGCCGATCATCCCCCAGACCATCACCGGCACGCCGACCAGCAGGGCGACAATCGCCTGCCAGCGAAAACGCTTCATCGTAGTAATAGCGGTTTCCTGCTGGCGTTCGCGGCGTTGCAGATCGTCTTCGATCGCCTCCGCGCCATAGCCGGCTTTCTCCACCGCCTGCACTAATTCTGCGGCGGACGCACTGCCCATCACCAGCGCCGTGCGTTCCGCCAGGTTAACCCGCGCCTGTGAGACGCCCGGCACCGCGGCAAGCGCGTTTTGTACCCGGGAGACGCAGCTGGCGCAGCTCATGCCGTTGATCAGCAGCTGTTGACTGTCATCTTCGTCATGGGCTGCCGGAAGCTCAGGAGTGGCCGCTGTCAGTGCTTCCGACGGGATTGATGATTCTGCCAGCGGTTTAGCCTTTGGGTGGCTGAGCTCCGCGCCGTATCCGGCTTGTTTCACGGTATCAATCAGCGCTTGCGCGCTGGCGCTGCCCGTGACATGGGCTTCAGTGAGGGTCACCTCGGCTTGCTCAACGTCAGGACGCTGCTCCAGACTCTCTTTCACGCGTTTGACGCAGTGGCCGCAGGAGAGGCCATCCAGCGTCAGGTCGATAGTGTTAGACATAAATAACTCCTGAATAATTTTCCGGTCAACGATTGACCAGACCCACTCTTTCATCGAGTATTAAGAAGGTTAAACCTTCCAGCAAGGGGAAGGTCAAGGAGAAAAAATGAATATCAGCGATGTGGCGAAAAAAACCGGTTTAACCAGCAAAGCGATTCGTTTTTACGAAGAGAAGGGGCTGGTGACGCCGCCGTTGCGGAGCGAAAACGGCTACCGCACCTACAGTCAGCAGCATCTCGATGAGCTGACGCTGCTGCGCCAGGCGCGGCAGGTGGGGTTTAACCTGGAAGAGTGCCGCGAGCTGGTGGCCTTGTTCAACGACCCGTCGCGGCACAGCGCCGATGTGAAAAAACGCACGCTGGAGAAAGTGGCGGATATCGAGAACCATATCCGCGAGCTGCAAAATATGCGCGCGCACCTGCTGGCGCTGGCCGAATCCTGCCCCGGCGACGACAGCGCGGAGTGCCCGATTATCGATAATCTTTCCGGCTGCTGCCATCGCAAGGCGCAGGCTTAACGGACGGCGGGTCTGATTCGTAGCGTAATCCCTTCTACGGCAATCACTTCAACCTTGCTGCCCGCCGCGAGGTCTTCATCGGCAATCACCGGCCAGGAGCTGTCGCCCACGCGTACATGGCCACGGCCGTTTACCAGCGGGGCATCCAGCGTCAGGCGGCGGCCCACCAGTTGCTGCCCGCGTTGGTTGAGCTGAGCATCGGCCGGACGCTGCGTTTTGACCCGCTTGCGCAGCCATTTCGACCACAGCCACGCCGCCAGCAGGGTGAGAACGGCAAACAGCGTCCCTTGCCATTCCCAGCTCAGCGGCAGGAGCCAGGTCAGGGCGCCGGTCACCACGCCAGCGACGCCGCTCCACAGCAGATAGCCGCTGCCGCCAAGCATCTCGGCCGCCAGCAGCAGCCCGCCCAGGCTTAACCAGAACAGATGCGGATGGGCGAAGATCATGTCGATCATGATTTTTTCCGATCGCCAGCGCCTTCTTTGATCAGCTCGCTGATCCCGGCGATCGATCCCATCAGGCTGCTGGCATCCAGCGGCATCAGCACCACTTTGCTGTTGTTAGCGGCGCCAATCTGCTGCAGCGCATCGGTGTACTTCTGCGCCACGAAGTAGTTGATCGCCTGAATATCGCCCGAGGCGATTGCCGAGGAGACCATCTGAGTGGCGCGGGCTTCCGCTTCGGCGGAACGTTCGCGAGCTTCGGCCTGCAGGAAAGCGGACTGCCGTTCCCCCTCGGCTTTGAGGATCTGCGACTGCTTTTCCCCTTCCGCTTTCAGAATTTCCGCCTGTCGCACCCCTTCGGCCTCAAGGATATAGGCGCGTTTGGTACGTTCGGCTTTCATCTGGGCGTTCATTGAGGCAATAAGCTCCGCCGGCGGGCGAACGTCGCGAATTTCGACGCGGGTGATTTTTACTCCCCACGGATTAGTGGCGTCGTCAACGATATGCAGCAGACGGGTGTTAATGCTGTCGCGTTGGGAGAGCATTTCGTCCAGCTCCATCGAGCCGAGCACGGTACGGATATTGGTCATCGTCAGGTTGACGATCGCCTGCTCAAGATTGCTGACCTCGTAGGCGGCCTTTGGCGCGTCAATCACCTGAATAAAGCAGACCGCGTCGATGGTGACGTTGGCGTTATCCCGGGAGATAACCTCCTGCGAGGGGATGTCGAGCACCTGCTCCATCATGTTCACTTTGCGGCCGATTCGGTCCATAAACGGCACGACTAAGCTTAATCCCGGCTGCAGCGTCTGGGTAAAGCGCCCAAAACGTTCTACCGTCCACTGATAGCCTTGCGGGACAATTTTCACCGCCGCGGCCACAATGACCAGCGCGACGAAAATAAGGATAGGAATAAAAATCAGCATCAAAAACCTCCTGTCTTGTTGCCTGGTGGGGCGCTACAAGGAAATAGCGCATGTTTAAACTGAGTATATCTTTCTCCTCATCCTGGAGAAAGGAAAGTGGGGTAAACTAGCGGTGTTTCAGAAAATAATCAGGAAGACTCATGAAGGAAAATAACGCGCTTTTGCGTCTCGAGGGTGTGGGGTTTAAGACCGACGACGCAGTTATTTTACACAATATCACTCTTCAGCTCAGACCCGGAGAATTTAAGCTGATTACCGGGCCTTCCGGCTGCGGGAAAAGCACCTTGCTGAAGATTATCGCCTCGCTGCTCAGCCCAACCTCCGGACGCCTGTTTTTTGACGATGTGGATATCGCGACGCTGTCGCCGGAAACCTATCGTCAGCAGGTGTCTTACTGCGCGCAGACGCCGGCGCTGTTCGGTGATTCAGTCTACGATAACCTGATTTTTCCGTGGCAGATCCGCAACAAACAACCCGATCCGCAGGCGCTGGTGGCTGACCTGCAGCGCTTTGGCCTTGGCGAAAATATGCTGGAAAAGTCTATTAACGAACTGTCCGGCGGGGAAAAGCAGCGCGTATCGCTGATCCGCAATTTACAATTTCTACCGCGCGTGCTGCTGCTGGACGAAATTACCAGCGCGCTGGATGAAAGTAATAAACAGAATGTGAATGACATTATTCATGGCTACGCGACGGAAAAACAGGTCGCTGTTCTGTGGGTCACCCACGATCGCAACGAAATTTCGCATGCCGATGAAGTGATTACGCTGCAACCTGCCGGCGGAAACATGCAGGAGGTACAGCATGAACGGGCATAACATTACGAACGAATCGCTGGCGCTGTCGATGGTGCTGGTGCTGATCGCTATTCTGGTCAGCTATCGGGAAAAACTGGCACTGGAAAAAGATATTATCTGGAGTATTTGCCGGGCGATCGTGCAGCTGATTATCGTCGGCTATGTGCTGAAATATATCTTTAACGTCAATCATGCGGTTCTGACGCTGTTGATGGTGCTGTTTATCTGCTTTAACGCGGCGTGGAATGCGAAGAAGCGCAGTAAATATATCGATAAAGCTTTTGTCTCGTCGTTTATCGCTATTACCACTGGCGCCGGACTAACGTTGGCGGTACTGGTCTTTTCGGGGTCGATCGCCTTCGTGCCGATGCAAGTTATTCCAATTGCCGGGATGGTGGCCGGTAACGCCATGGTGGCGGTGGGGCTGTGCTACAACAATATGGGCCAGCGCTTCAGCAGCGAGCAGCAGCAGATTCAGGAGAAGCTGAGCCTCGGCGCGACGCCGAAGATGGCTGCGGCGCGGCTGATTCGCGAGAGCATTCGCGCGTCATTGATTCCCACCGTCGATTCAGCGAAAACGGTCGGGCTGGTGAGCTTGCCTGGGATGATGTCGGGGCTAATTTTTGCCGGTATTGACCCGGTGAAGGCGATTAAGTACCAGATCATGGTGACCTTTATGCTGCTGTCGACCGCCAGCCTGTCGACGATTATCGCCGGCTATCTGACCTACCGGAAGTTCTTCAATGCCCGTCATCAGCTGGTGGTAACGCAGCTGAAAAAGCACCCATGAACGATCCCGGGTTGCGGCGTTCACGCCTTACCCGGGCTACCACGGCGTAATCTGTAGCCCGGATAAGCGTAGCGCTATCCGGGTCAGCGCCTCTGATTAGTACAGCAGCGAATACAGCTGGCGGCGGTATTTGGCGGCCAGCGCATCGCCGGTACCGAGGGCGGCGAGGATCTCCTGCAGCATCTTGCGCGCCTGGCCATCGCCGGCGCCTAAATCCTTCTGCAGATGGCTGAACAGCAGCGCCAGCGCTTCTTCATTACGCCCGACCTGATGCAGCTGCAGCGCCAGCTGGGAGGCCAGCTGCGCATCGTCCGGATTCTGTTCCACCTGCTGCTGCAACTGCTGAATTTCCGGGGTGTCGGCGGCCTGTTTGAGCAGCTCAATCTGCGCCACCAGACCCTGATAGTGGGTGTCCTGATCCTGCAGCGGGATGGTTTTCAGCACGCTTTCCGCTTCATCGGAACGGTGCAGGGCAATCAGCGTTTCCGCCAGCAGCAGACCAATCTGGCTGTCCTGATTCGACAGCTGCCAGGCTTCCTTCAGCAGCGGTAATGCCTCGGCGTATTTTTCTTCCTGCATCAGGGCCAGCGCCTGCTGGGCTTTCAGCTCCTC
Source organism: Klebsiella sp. P1CD1 (assembly GCF_003790505.1). Taxonomy (NCBI): domain Bacteria; kingdom Pseudomonadati; phylum Pseudomonadota; class Gammaproteobacteria; order Enterobacterales; family Enterobacteriaceae; genus Klebsiella; species Klebsiella sp. P1CD1. Next base: position 4,376,849 of record NZ_CP033631.1, on the reverse strand, counting down.
TTCACGCGGCAGGACTTTATCCAGCAGGGCGCGAATCGCTTCCTCCGGCTGCGGGCCTTCAAAACCGTCCACCGGCTGGCCGTTCTGGAACAGATAAACTGTAGGGATGGCGCGCAGACCAAACTGTGAAGCGAGCATTTGCTCGGCGTCGCAATCGACCTTCGCCAGCGTGAACTGGCCGTTATACTGGGCGGCCAGGCGCTCGAGGACTGGGGTCAGTTGTTCGCAGTGCTGGCTGCGGGCAGACCAGAAATAAAACAGCACCGGGACGTTCATGGACTGCTGTAGCGTCTGCTGCAGGTTCGCTTCGCTAATATTGACAATATTCTGTTCGGACATGGGCATTTCTCGTTAGTCGATTTCTGTTTTACATGGGGGCGGCATGCCGCGCTTCAACTCAGCCGTGGATAATTTTGTCCATCGCGCGGGCAGGCAGCAGGCGTTTGAGCAGCGCCACCGCGTGAGTCACCAGAGTGACCGGGTAGCGCAGCTTTGGCTTATCGCTGGTAAAAGCGTGGCGCACTTTTTCCACCACCGCCTCCGGCCCGAGGGTAAAGCGAGCGGCGATGCCCGGATTTTCTACGGGTTTATCGCTTTGCGTCTGGTTGACGTTATCGGTAAAGCGGGTGCGGATCGGGCCCGGTTCAATCAGGCTGACCTGAATACCACTGTGGCGCAATTCCATGCGTAGCGCATCGGACCACGCCTCGAGGGCGTATTTACTGGCGGCATAGGCCCCGCGACCGGGACTGGCGATGAGCCCCATCACCGAGGAGGTCATCACGATGCGCCCTTCGCCGTGCGGCGTCATCGCCGGCAGCAGCAGCATGGTCAGCTGATGCGCGCCGAAAAAGTTGGCGGAAAACTGCTGTTCCATCTGCTGGCGGCTGATGGTGTTCAGCGGGCCATAGACGCCATAACCGGCGTTATTGAACAGGCCATAGAGACGATTATCGGTCAGCGCAATCACCTCCGCCGCCGCGCGCTCCACGCTCTGTGGGTCATCCAGATCGAGCAAAATACCGGTTAGCCCCAGCTCCTGCATCCGCGCGACGTCCTCCGCTTTGCGGCAGGCCGCCAGCACGCGAAAGCCCTGGCGGGTTAAATCCAGCGCGCTTTCCAGACCAATTCCGCTGGAACAGCCTGTCACTAAAACCGTTTTTTGCATAACTTTACCTGTCAGCGACCCCTGGCGTTCAGGAGTCATGATTAACTAAGGGAGCCAGCCGGTTCGCCATCCAGTCGGCGATAAACGGCTGCGCGTCGCGATTTGGGTGAATGCCGTCGTCCTGCATCCATTGCGGTTTGAGATAGACCTCCTCCATAAAAAAAGGCAGGAGAGGAATATCGAACTCTTTGGCCAGGGCCGGGTAAATCGCGCCGAAGGCTTCATTATAGCGGCGGCCATAGTTCGCCGGCAGGTGAATTTGCATCAGCAGCGGCTCGGCGTTGGCCGCTTTGATATCTTTAATAATGGTGCGCAGTGTTTGCTCGGTCTGCTGTGGCGGAAAACCGCGCAGCCCGTCATTGCCGCCGAGCTCAACCAGCACCCAGCGCGGCTGATGCTGCTTAAGCAGCGCTGGCAGGCGGGCCAGCCCCTGCTGCGAGGTATCGCCGCTGATGCTGGCGTTCACCACCGGTGTTTTCGCCTGCCACTTCTCATTGAGCAGCGCAGGCCAGGCGGCGTTGGCCGCCATTCGATAGCCAGCGCTCAGGCTGTCGCCGAGGATCAGCAGCGTGTCCGCCGCCATTGCGCGGCAGGTAAACAGGAACAAAAACAGGAAAGGCACATGCCAGCGGAAAACATACTTGAAGTTCATCATCTTAAGAAGTCCGTCGGTCAGGGAGAGCATCAGCTCTCCATCCTTACCGGAGTTGAGCTGGTTGTCAAACCGCGGCAGACCATCGCCCTGATCGGCGAGTCAGGTTCCGGTAAATCGACCCTGCTGGCGATCCTCGCTGGCCTGGACGATGGCAGCAGCGGAGAAGTCTCGATGCTGGGCAAGCCGCTGCATCGGATGGATGAGGAGGCGCGGGCGGCGCTACGGGCGCAGCACGTTGGCTTTGTTTTTCAGTCGTTTATGCTGATCCCGACGCTCAACGCCCTGGAGAACGTCGAGCTGCCGGCGCTGCTGCGCGGCGCCAGCGACAGTGAGAGCCAGGGCGATGCCCGCGCGCTGCTTGAGCAGTTGGGGCTTGGCAAACGCCTGCACCACCTGCCGGCGCAGCTCTCCGGCGGCGAACAGCAGCGGGTGGCGCTGGCCCGGGCCTTCAACGGGCGCCCGGCCCTCCTGTTCGCCGATGAGCCCACCGGCAACCTCGATCGCCAGACCGGGGACAAAATTGCCGATCTGCTGTTCTCGCTTAATCGCGAACACGGCACCACCCTGATCCTCGTCACTCACGATCCGCTGCTGGCGGCGCGCTGCGACCGCCGTCTGCGCCTGGTGGATGGCCAACTGCGGGAGGAAGCATGATCGCCCGCTGGTTCTGGCGCGAATGGCGCTCGCCGTCGCTGCTGATCGTTTGGCTGGCGTTAAGCCTCGCCGTGGCCTGCGTGCTGGCCCTGGGGTCGATAAGCGATCGGATGGAGAAAGGCCTTAGCCAGCAAAGCCGTGAGTTTATGGCCGGCGACCGTACGCTGCGCAGTTCGCGCGAGGTACCCGCCGAGTGGATCGCGCAAGCGCGGAAGTCAGGGCTGACCGTCGGCGAGCAGCTGAGCTTCGCCACCATGACGTTCGCCGGTGATACGCCGCAGCTGGCGGACGTTAAGGCGGTGGATGACCGCTATCCGCTGTATGGCACCCTCGAGACGCAGCCGCCGGGGCTGAAGCCGCAGGCGGGGAGCGTGCTGCTGGCGCCAAGACTGATGGCGCTCCTGAACCTGAAAACCGGCGATACGATTGACGTTGGCGATGCCACGCTGCGCATTGCCGGGGAAGTGATTCAGGAGCCGGATGCAGGGTTTAACCCCTTCCAGATGGCGCCGCGACTGATGATGAATATGGCTGACGTGGCAAAAACCGGGGCCGTGCAGCCCGGCAGTCGCGTCGCATGGCGCTATAAGTTCGCCGGTAACGCGCAACAGCTGGCGGATTATGAACAATGGCTGCTGCCGAAGCTCGGCGCGGAACATCGCTGGACTGGCCTTGAACAGGACGACAGCGCGCTGGGCAAATCCCTTGAGCGCTCGCAGCAATTCCTGCTGTTATCCGCGCTGTTGACGCTGCTGCTGGCCGTTGCCGCGATCGCCGTGGCGATGAGCCACTACTGCCGCAGTCGCTACGATCTGGTCGCAATTTTGAAGACGCTGGGCGCCGGGCGGGCGCAGCTGCGCAAGCTCATCGTCGGCCAGTGGCTGCTGCTGCTGACGCTGTCGGTGATAAGCGGCGGGGTTGTGGGCCTGGCGCTGGAGCGCCTGCTGTTGTTGATGCTCAAACCGGTGCTGCCCGCCGCACTACCCGCTGCCAGCGGTTGGCCGTGGCTGTGGGCTATCGGGGCGACAGGCGTCATTTCCCTGCTGGTGGGCCTGCGGCCGTATCGACTGCTGCTGGCGACCCTGCCGCTGCGAGTGCTGCGTCAGGATGTGGTGGCTAACGTCTGGCCGCTGAAACACTATATTCCTGTGGTCTGCGCGGTGGTGGTCGGCGGGCTGGCCTGGCTGATGGGCGGCAGCCCGCTGCTGTGGTCGGTGCTGGCCGGGGCGGTGGTGCTGGCGCTGCTGTGCGGCCTGGTGGGCTGGGGATTGCTGTGGCTGCTCAAACGCCTGACGCTCAAAGCCTTGCCGCTGCGTCTGGCGGTGAACCGCCTGCTGCGCCAGCCGTGGTCGACCCTCAGCCAGCTGGCGGCGTTTTCCCTGTCGTTTATGCTGTTGGCGTTGCTGCTGGTGCTGCGCGGCGATCTGCTTGACCGCTGGCAGCAGCAGTTGCCCCCGCAGAGCCCGAACTACTTTCTGATCAATATTGCCCCTGAGCAGATAATGCCGGTGAAGACTTTCCTCGCCGAACACCAGACCCGGGCGGCGGAATTTTATCCGATCGTCCGGGCTCGTCTGACGCAGATCAACGGTCACTCCACGGACGGGAACAAAGACGAAGCGCTGAATCGCGAGCTTAATCTCACCTGGAGCGAACAGCGTCCGGATCATAATCCGCTGGTGGCCGGTAGCTGGCCGCCGAAGCCGGGCGAGGTATCGATTGAAGAGGGACTGGCGCAGCGGCTGGGGGTGAAGATCGGCGATACGGTGACCTTTACCGGCGATACTCAGGACTTCAGCGCGAAGGTCAGCAGCGTGCGCAAAGTTGACTGGGAGAGCCTGCGGCCCAACTTCTTCTCTATTTTCCCCTCCGGGGCGCTGGACGGGCAGCCGCAGAGCTGGCTCACCAGCTTCCGCTGGGATAACGGTCCCGCGATGTTGACCCAGTTGAACCGCGAGTTTCCCACCGTTAGCTTGTTGGATATCGGCGCCATCCTGCGTCAGGTCGGCCAGGTGCTCTCCCAGGTCAGCCGGGCGCTGGAGGTGATGGTGGGCCTGGTCACGGCCTGCGGCGTGCTGCTGTTGCTGGCGCAGGTCCAGGTCGGTATGCGCCAGCGGCATCAGGAGCTGGTGGTCTGGCGCACGCTGGGGGCCGGGAAATCGCTGCTGCGCGCCACGCTGTGGGCGGAGTTTGCCCTGCTGGGGCTGGTTTCCGGACTGGTGGCGGCGATAGGCGCGGAAGTGGCGCTGGCGATGCTGCAGACGAAAGTATTTGATTTCCCCTGGACGCCGGACTGGCGCTTGTGGGTGATGCTGCCGCTGACGGGAGCGGTGTTGTTATCTCTGTGCGGCGGCGGGCTGGGGCTGCGTTTGTTAAAAGGGAAAGCGTTGTTCCGCCAGTTTAGCCAGTAAGATTATTGCATTTCGATGATGCGCCGCCGTTTTTGGCGGCGCTTTTATTTTAAGCGCACAAATTGATAACTCGTTGATTTTTAAGCGCACAAAACATTAAAAAACCGACAACACGCTGTACTGATTCGCGGTTAATATTCAGCTGGTAAATATAAGGTTGCTTATTAATCAAGGAAAAACTATGGCACATAAAATAAAAGCGCTGGCGGTCTCGATCGGCGCAACACTGGTGTTCGCTTCATTTGCTTCCCACGCGGAGATCACGCTGCTGAAACAAGATCCGCAGGCGGGCGATCCGTTAAGCCGGCTTAACTTTACCGTCGGCGGGAGTATTCGTCCGCAGTTCAACATGATGAGCGGTGATGGTGATAAAGGATCCTATAAGCGTAACGGTTTCGACGGTGGCACCCGTTTCCGCTTCGCGGCGGATTACTACCTGTTCGATGATATTAGCTGGATCAGCTACTACGAACTGGGGGTGAACATTCCGGCACTGTTTGACTGGGATAACCACTACGCGGAAGGCGCAAACAATACCACCCGCCGCATGCTGTATACCGGCCTGAAAAGCGATACCTGGGGCACGTTAACCTACGGGCAGCAGAACAGCATTTACTATGATGTGGTGGGGGTGAAAACCGATATCTGGGACTACGACATGATCGGCCAGGCCCCGGGAAACGGTATTAACGGCGATTACGATGGCTCCTATCGTTCACGTAATATGCTGAAATATAAGAAAACCGTGGGTGATGTCGATCTATACGGCTCTTATCTGTTCGAAGATAGTGAGTATCTGCCTGGCAACGGCCTGCGCTACAAGCGTAAAGGCGGCGGTTCTATTGGTGCGGACTACCACATCATGAAGGACCTGACCTGGGGTACTGCGTGGAACTACACTCGCGCCGAAATGCGCGACCCGTCAAGCGCCGACAACAAAACCTATGACCAGAACATCGTCGGTACCGCGCTGAGCTGGACCCCGGATAACTGGACCTTCTCCTTCGGCGGCGGCTGGTATCAGAACTTCCTCACCACCAAAAAAACCGATGTGCATAACTACTTCGCCGGCGACGCCTGGGGGATTGAATATTTTGCGGGCTATAAATTCCCGATCAATCAATACGCTGTTAAATCTATTCAGCCGTACTTTATGGGCGACCGCCTGCAGTACGTGAATGGCCGCAACTACCAGCGTATCGATAACGGTCTGGGGATCAGCTTCCAGCTGGATTACGGTTTCCGCGTTGACTACGAACACGTGTTTACCTCCAGCACCGACAACCTGGGGGATATGAACCTGGTGCGTCTGCGCTACGACTTCTAAGCGGTCACAACTCCCCGGTCGCGCTGCGCTACCGGGGCTATAAATCGCGCCGACCAGTAGCCCGGCTAAGGCGTTTACGCCGCAAGCCGGGACAATAGCGCATGCGATTACTTCGCCAGCCAGGCGGCGACCTCCTGCCAGCTGCCGCGAAACAGGATCTTCCCGGCTTTTTTCCCCAACTGATAGCGATACATCGGGTCGTAGTATTCTTCCAGCAGCGGCACCAGCCAGGCGAAGTGCGCCTCGGTGCTGGCGGTGCGCTGCTGCTGCGCCAGCGCCTCATCGAGCCGTTCAGTCAACTGAGCAAAACGCTGCAGCCCCAGGCGACGGCGGATGGCAAACAGACCGTGATGGAGGTACTCGCCGTATGCCTGCCAGCCTTTCTCTTCGCCATACGCGGCGATAAAGTCGCGATACATGCGATCGAAATACTCTTCGCGCAGCCGTTCGAGGCGAACGTCAAATGGATCTTCCACCACCGCCAGCGGCGATTGCGCCATGCGGAGGCGCAGGCACTCCGGCAGATGGTTGGCACCGATCATATGGCCTTCATCTTCCAGCACCCAGCGGGTCTGCTGTTCGGCTTTTTTAAGCAGGCTGACCGCCAGGTGGTTTTCAAAGGTGGCCTGCGGGTGCTGATCCTGCAGGGTTCGACCGAATGAAGAACCGCGGTGATGGGCAAGCCCTTCCAGATCGATACCGTCCGGTCGCGAGCAGACCAGCTGAGTTTTGCCATTGCCGGTGCAGCCGCCAATCAGCACAATCGGGCGCTGTACCAGTTCGTCGGTGGCCTGGATCGCCGCCTGGCGTAGCGCTTTATAGCCGCCGACGATCAGGGGGTACTCCACGCCAGCGTCTTTCAGCCACTGCTGGACGATATGCGATCGCTGGCCGCCGCGGGCGCAGCACAGGTAACCGTGCGGGTAACGGGCGCACGCTTCCAGCCACGCCTGGATCCGGCTGGCGCGCAGGTCGCCATCAACCAGCTTATGGCCGAGCGCCAGCGCCGCCTCTGGCCCCTGACGCTTGTAGCAGGTGCCGACCGCGGCGCGTTCTTCATCATTCATCAGCGGCAGGTTGATCGCCGCCGGCATCGCGCTTTGGCTAAACTCCACCGGGGCGCGTACGTCAATCAGTGGCGTATCGCTGGCGAGAATGGCGCGATAATCCGTCCCATTGGTCATGGGGTATCCTCTGAAGTCAAAACAGAAATGGGCTTTACAGCAAGGGGGGGATTGTACGCGCCTCAAGGTGTGCCGGGGAAGGGGATAGATCAAATCCCCGGCACGCAGGGCTTAGCTGAGCTGCGATTGCGCCCAGAACAGGCCGCTGGTGTACTCCGGCGGCAGCAGCGGCTTGATCGCTTCCAGCGTCGCGCTCAGGCGATCGGTATCACTGTCGGTGAGGTTCAGGTGCCCGACTTTGCGACCCGGACGCACCTCTTTATCGTACCAGTGCAGGTGCACCAGCGGCAGCTTCAGCCAGTCGTAGTTGAGATCGGTGCCGATCAGGTTGATCATTACCGACGGGCTGTTGACCACCGGCGGCGGCAGCGGCAGGTCGGTAATCGCTCGCAGATGCAGTTCAAACTGGCTGATGGAGGCGCCATTTTGCGTCCAGTGGCCGCTGTTGTGCACGCGCGGCGCCAGCTCGTTGATCAGCAGCCCCTCGGCGGTGACGAAGCACTCCATCGCCATCACGCCGACGTAGTTCAGCTCGTTCATGATCGCCGTCAGCATGCTTTCCGCTTGTTCCTGCTGGCGGGCATTGGCCTGCGGGAAGGCCACGCTGGCGCGCAGAATACCGTCCTGATGCAGGTTGCGGGTCAGCGGGTAGAAGACGGTGCTACCGTCATGAGCGCGGGCGCCCACCAGAGACACTTCGCCGGAGAAGTTAATCCCCTGCTCGACGATGCACTCGCCGTAGTTATCCTCCGGGAGTTGCGCGGTTTCGTCAGCGCGCAGGCGCCACTGGCCGCGGCCGTCGTAGCCGCCGACGCGACGCTTAACGATCGCCAGCTCGCCGAGACGAGCAAACACCGCCGGCCATTCGCTTTTATCCGCCAGCAGCTGCCACGGGGCAGTGGCCAGGCCAAGCTTGTCGAACAGCTGCTTTTGCGTCAGGCGGTCGGCGATAATCGGGAAGACATCGCGGTTGACGAACGCCGGATGGCGGGCCAGCTCGCGGGTGAGGGCGGTTTCCGGCCAGCGTTCAATTTCTGCCGTGATGACGCTCTGCTGGAACGGCACCGCTTCCGGGTCGGCTTCCAGCCCCACCGGCCAGACGGCGATGCCCAGCGGCTCACCGGCCTGGCGCAGCATGCGACCTAACTGACCGTTACCGAGCACGCATACCTGTTTCATGCCGCACCCCGCGGATCCGGGTTATCCAGCACTTCATCGGTTTGTGCCTGACGCCAGGCGCTCAGGCGCTGGTGCAGTTCGGCATCATGCTGGGCAAGGATCTGCGCGGCGAGCAGGCCAGCATTCGCTGCGCCAGCTTTGCCGATAGCCAGCGTACCGACCGGAATGCCGCGCGGCATTTGCACAATGGAGTAGAGGCTGTCGACACCGCTTAAGGCCGCGCTCTGAACCGGTACGCCGAGCACCGGCACCAGGGTTTTCGCCGCAATCATGCCCGGCAGATGCGCCGCGCCGCCTGCCCCTGCAATAATCACCTGATAGCCATTGCTTTCGGCGCTTTCAGCGAAGCTGAACAGCTTATCGGGCGTGCGGTGGGCGGAGACCACTTCGACATGGTACGGAACGTTCAGGGCATCAAGGATTTCTGCGGTAAATTGCATGGTAGCCCAGTCGCTTTTGGACCCCATCACGATGGCGATACGCGCCGAATTATTGCGGGAAGACATGCGTCTTAAAACTCCTGTGGGTGTGTTTCACACTGCTTTAGAGGCCACAGAGAATAGCATGAACTGCCAGCAAGGAAAACGGTTGCGTGCGCATGGTTAGCCGTCTTTTGTCTCGTTCAGTGATGACGTCGATCGCGGCTTAGTGGCCTTTATCTCATTCATGATACAGGTGATGAGCAGCACTAACCCCCAAGGGAGCATCAGGGTGCCCATCACCAGTAAATAGATTTGTACCAGCCGACTATCGTGAGGGCGGGTACAGAGCAAATAAATGGCATAGAAATAGATGGCCCACGCCAGCATTGCACACCAGACAAACGTCAGCGTGTTGCCAATAGCGACGCCGACTAAGGCGATATAACTTACCCCTAACGGATTGAGGATCGCGATGATCGTTCCCCACATCAGCGGCTGACTCCACTTTTTTCTGTTCATGCTCGTTCCTTGAGAGTGATGTCGTGGGAGACTAGCATGCAGGACGCGGGGAAGCGCGCACCTTTACCCGGGCAAAAGACGGTTTCGGAATTGTGCTCGCGCAGGAACTAGAACGGAAAGTGGATCAGTTCGACGTCGTCCGGTGTCACCTTGACCATCGAACCTTCGCTGTGCCAGGCGCCAAGTACCACGCGCCATGCGGGTTGGCCGTTGGCCTGCAGTTCATGGACCGCCGGGCGATGGGTATGGCCGTGGATCAGCCACTGCACATGATGTCTTTCCATGACGTCAACTACCGCCTGTGGATTCACATCCATAATGTCCATTGATTTACTGCTGTTGGCGGCTTTGCTGTCGGCGCGCATGCGGGCGGCGATGCGGCGGCGGATCAACAGCGGCAGGGCCAGGAACAGACGCTGGATCCACGGGGTGTGGACTTTGGCGCGAAACGCCAGATAGCCTGGGTCATCGGTGCACAGCGTGTCGCCATGCATAATCAACACTTCACGGCCATAGAGGTCCAGTCGCTCTTCTTCGGCGAGCAGGAGCATCCCGCTCTGGCGGGCAAAGCGCTGGCCGACGAGAAAATCGCGGTTGCCGTGGATGAAGTAGCACGGCACGCCGGCGTCGACGACGGCTTTGATTGCCGAGGCAATTTGTTGGTGCAGCGGGTTCGGATCGTCATCGCCGATCCACGCCTCAAACAGATCGCCAAGGATATACAGGGCGTCCGCCTGGCGGGCTTCTCCCTGTAAAAAACGCAGAAAACCGGCGGTGATCGCCGGTTCTTCTGTTTGCAGGTGCAAATCTGCAATAAAAAGTGTCGCCACGAATTACTCGCTGACGGTGACGCTTTTGATGATCACATCATCTTTCGGCACATCCTGGTGCATGCCGCTGCGGCCGGTGGCAACCGCTTTGATTTTGTCTACCACGTCCATGCCTTCAACCACTTCGGCGAAAACGCAGTAGCCCCAACCCTGCAGGCTTTCGCCAGAGAAGTTCAGGAAGTCGTTATCGGCCACGTTGATGAAGAACTGGGCGGTGGCGGAGTGCGGCGCCTGAGTACGGGCCATTGCCAGCGTACCACGGGTGTTTTTCAGGCCGTTGTTCGCTTCGTTCTGAATCGGAGATTTGGTCTCTTTTTGTTTCATGCCCGGTTCGAAACCGCCGCCCTGAATCATAAAGCCGTTGATAACACGGTGGAAAATGGTGTTGTCGTAGAAACCTTCGCGGCAGTAGTCCAGGAAGTTTTTAACTGTTTCCGGCGCTTTGTCGTCAAACGTTTTGATTACGATATCGCCATGATTGGTGTGGAAAGTAACCATTTTTGCATCCTGTTCCGATGAGTGTGGTGCCAGCACCCGATGTCGGGTGAGATATAGGGGGGTGTTATAGCATAACCGCGGGGGTCGATGCACCTTGCAATGTGTGCTGCGTCCGGTCTGAATTATGGGTATTATAGAGACTTCATTACCCACACACGTCTACACGGAATCTTCGATGTTAAAAATTTTTAATACACTGACGCGCCAGAAAGAGGAATTTAAACCTATCCATGCCGGGGAAGTCGGCATGTACGTGTGTGGTATTACCGTTTACGATCTCTGTCATATCGGCCATGGCCGTACCTTCGTCTCCTTTGATGTCGTGGCGCGCTATCTGCGTTTTCTTGGCTATAAGCTGAAGTACGTGCGCAATATCACCGATATCGACGACAAAATCATTAAGCGCGCTAATGAAAACGGCGAAAGCTTTGTCGCGCTGGTCGATCGCATGATTGCCGAAATGCACAAAGATTTTGACGCGCTGAATATTCTGCGTCCCGACAGCGAACCGCGCGCAACGCACCATATCGCGGAGATCATTGAGATCACCGAGCAGCTGATCGCTAAAGGCCATGCTTACGTCGCAGATAACGGCGACGTGATGTTTGACGTGCCGACGGACCCGAATTACGGTCTGCTGTCACGCCAGGATCTCGATCAACTGCAGGCGGGGGCGCGCGTCGACGTGGTTGACGTCAAGCGGAATCCGATGGACTTTGTCCTGTGGAAGATGTCGAAAGAGGGCGAGCCAAGCTGGCCGTCGCCGTGGGGCGCGGGTCGTCCGGGCTGGCATATCGAGTGCTCGGCGATGAACTGCAAGCAGCTCGGCAACCACTTCGATATTCACGGCGGTGGTTCGGATCTGATGTTCCCGCATCATGAAAACGAAATCGCCCAGTCCACCTGCGCCCATGACGGCGAGTACGTTAACTACTGGATGCACTCCGGCATGGTGATGGTTGACCGCGAGAAGATGTCGAAATCGCTGGGTAACTTCTTTACCGTCCGCGACGTGCTGAAGTATTACGATGCGGAGACGATTCGCTACTTCCTGATGTCCGGCCACTATCGCAGCCAGCTGAACTACAGCGAAGAGAACCTCAAGCAGGCGCGTTCGGCGCTGGAGCGTCTGTACACCGCGCTGCGCGGGACGGACAAATCCGTCGACGCGGCGGGGGGCGAAGCCTTCGAAGCACGCTTTATCGAGGCGATGGACGACGACTTCAACACCCCGGAAGCCTATTCGGTGCTGTTCGATATGGCGCGTGAAGTAAACCGTCTGAAAACCGAGGACGCGGCCGCGGCGAACGCCATGGCGGCCCACCTGCGTAAGCTTGCTGCGGTGCTGGGTCTGCTGGAGCAGGAGCCGGAGGCGTTCCTGCAGAGCGGCGCGCAGGTTGACGACGCGGAAGTGGCGGAGATCGAATCGCTCATCCAGCAGCGTCTGGACGCGCGTAAAGCGAAAGACTGGGCGGCGGCGGATGCGGCGCGCGACCGTCTCAACGAGATGGGCATTGTGCTGGAAGATGGCCCGCAGGGCACCACCTGGCGCCGGAAGTAAGCCATAAAAAAACGCCCGCAAAAGCGGGCGTTTTTCTTTTCGCTGTCAGGCCGTGACGGTGACGCTCTGGCCTTCAAAGCTCACCGTCTGACCGGCGACGATTTTGCAGCGTTTGCGGGTTTCCACCGCGCCGTCAACTTTCACCAGCCCGTCAGCGATAGCGATTTTCGCCTGGGCGCCGCTTTCGCTCCAGCCTTCCAGCTTCAGCAGATCGCACAGCTCAACGTGCGGGTGTTTACCTAAGGAAAATGTCGCCATCTCAGGCCTCCTCAACGTCGTGATACTCTTCGCACGCCTGCAGCGTGTTCTGAATCAGGGTGGCGACGGTCATCGGGCCAACGCCGCCGGGAACCGGGGTGATGTAGGACGCGCGTTCGGCGGCATCTTCATACACCACGTCGCCGACCACTTTGCCGCTTTCCAGACGGTTAATGCCGACATCGACCACAATCGCCCCTTCTTTAATCCACTCGCCAGGAATAAAGCCCGGTTTACCTACTGCAACGATCAGCAGGTCGGCGTTTTCGACGTGATGGCGCAGGTTTTTGGTAAAGCGGTGGGTCACGGTGGTGGTGCAGCCGGCCAGCAGCAGCTCCATGCTCATCGGGCGACCGACGATATTGGACGCGCCAATGACCACCGCATTGAGGCCGTAGGTGTCGATATTGTAGCGTTCCAGCAAGGTCACGATACCGCGCGGAGTGCACGGACGCAGGCGCGGCGCCCGCTGGCACAGGCGGCCAACGTTGTAGGGATGGAAGCCGTCGACGTCTTTATCCGGCGCGATGCGCTCGAGCACTTTGACGTTGTCGATCCCTGCCGGCAGGGGCAGCTGAACCAGAATACCGTCGATGGTCTTATCGGCATTCAGGGTGTCGATAAGCTCCAGCAGCTCGGCTTCGCTGGTGGTTTCCGGGAGATCGTAAGAGCGGGAGACGAAGCCCACTTCTTCACATGCTTTGCGCTTGCTGCCGACATAAATCTGCGAGGCCGGGTTGCTACCGACCAGCACGACGGCCAGCCCAGGGGCGCGTTTTCCGGCCGCAACGCGAGCCTTCACTTTTTCCGCAACCTCAGAGCGTACCTGCTGCGCAATCGTTTTACCGTCAATAATTTTTGCTGCCATCAGAGAGAGGATTCCATCTGTATCTTTACGAAAGGGGGATGAGGATATTTTGTCAGAAGCGGGCCTCGCTGTCAGTCCTCGTTTGCTGTTTTATCCTGTCTGCGGTGAATTTAGCCTGTTTTGACCCTGTTAAGTCCAGGGTCATTGGTGTGTTGCGCCTGGCCACTAAGTGAATTTTCGCGCGCATGAGCCCCGGTGGTATGCTTCTTGTACAGTTGCTGAGGGATATTTCGCCAGCATCGTATAAGCCCCGCAGTTTCCTGGCAAAATGGATTGACTCAACGGACGTGGACCGTATAATTCCAGGCGTTTCACTCCGCGAAGCACTCGCTTCTCAGGGCGCCCTTAGCTCAGCTGGATAGAGCAACGGCCTTCTAAGCCGTAGGTCACAGGTTCGAATCCTGTAGGGCGTGCCATTCAATATCAGCTTCTAATCCTCTTGCTGCTTTTTCGTACCGGACACCATTTTCCCTATCCTGTAACCTGGCTGTGCTATTGCGGTTGAAAAACATATTTCAAATACGTTTTAATACATTCGTTATTTTTCCTCTGCCGTCTATTTTTCTGCGCAAAAGTCATTATCCTAAAAACGATCCTCATTCATTATTTCATGTTCACATACCGTAAGTTTCATGCTTAAATCCGCGCAACATATAATGGAATATGTTTTTGCACTGCACGTTAAGTAATAACGAGAACACGGATGAAATCTCTGTATTTGGCTCTGGGACTAATGACGCTGAGTCTGACCACCCACGCCGCTTTTTTATCGCCAGCCGATCGCGACAGCATTGAGCAACAGCAGCAACAATTACTGCGTCAGAACCAGCAGCAACGTGAATCGCTGGAGCGCGCCACGCCCAGCCTTCACGCGGCGATGCCTGCGCAGGCTGAAGCCTCTGATGGTCCCTGTTTTTCTATCCATCGCATCGCGTTAGATGGCGCGACGCTTATTGATCCGCGTCAGCAGCAAAAAATAGTCCAGCCCTGGCTTGGGCAGTGCATGGATATTGCGCGTATTACTAAACTCGTAAATATTATTTCCGACTGGTATATCAGTCGGGGATATATTACCAGCCGCGTTTTTCTGACCGAGCAGGATTTACGTTCCGGGGTATTACATCTGACTATTCTTGAAGGAAAGCTCGAAAAAATCACCATGGAAGGGGCGGCTAAACGTGAGTTAACAATGGCGTTTCCAGGGCTGGAAGGCCATATTCTTAACCTGCGTGATATCGAACAGGGGATGGAGCAGATTAACCGCACGCGCGCGACGCCTGTGCAAATTGAAATCCAGCCGGGCGAAAAACCTGGCGGCTCCATCGTTAACCTGACGGCGACAGCGGAGCGCCCACTTTTGTTGTCGATGAGCGTCGACAACAGCGGCCAGAAGAGTACAGGTAACTCTGTTGTTGCTGGCTGGATAAACGTTGCAAGCATAGGGAATGGCTTATGGGGAACAGTGGGCTGGAATGCAGCCGGTGGCGCGCTAACCAATCAGATCAACGGTGACAATCCTTTAACAGGAGCAATTACTAATGGTCTGGGTTCTGCTGGCGGTTACTGGGGAGGCAAACTAATCTCTTCAGGCACAAATGCGGCTGGTAAATGGCTAACCGGCGGCTGGGATCCTAAGTTTAATCCTGACCTGCTGAAATATACCGAAATTAAAGGTCAACTGGGGATCTCTAAGGAGATGTTGCCTGGTAAGCTTCCAGGCAATATGGGTAATATTGGAGCTTCAGTAATATCAGAGGGAGGCGGTAAAGGAGCTGAACAGGTAATAAAAAAAATAGGAGATAAAAATGAAAAATGATCTCCGAGTTAGATGTGTTCAGTCTCTATTTCTCTTAGCTGCTACGATTTTATTCATGATCGCATTATCTGTATGCGGAAAGATTTTTTTTTCGTTGTTACTGTGGCTGCTTGGCGATGGTTTTAATACAACTTGGCAAGATGTTTTGCACGGAGCAAAATTAGGACTTTATGGTGGAAGCATTGGAGGCATTGGACTCGCATTATTCCGCCTTTTTAAAGTAAAGGGATTTTAATCTATGTCGAAAAGATCCCAGCCTTTGTGGTTGGGATTGTTGTTGAGACTAACTCGCTGAGTCTGCCAAAAGGGATGACGGAAACCGGACAGGCAGCCACATCCTGGGTGAAGTATGCGCAGGACAACAATCTTTCGCCGGAGCAGGTACAGGCCGGGTTAAAGGATATCGTACGCGGCGACTTGCCGGAAAGCGCGGATATTATCAAAACCATCCTGAGTAATAACCCGGGCTCGGATACGGTAATGGCGTTGCTGACAGCGGAAGAGGCGAAGGATTACGCGCTGGCTCTGCTGACGTCAATCCCGGCAGAAAAAGCGTTATCGTTAGTGGGTAAAGCAGCCGGTATTATTGATAACACAATACTGATTAGAGCAGCGGAGAAGATCTCGACGGCTAAGCCGGGTAAACAATTTACAGCGCCGAGGGATTTGAATGAGCAAACGTTCTGGAAACAGGTTGAATCAAATCCTTCACAAGGCAATAAGTTGCGGGATATGAATAATGATCCCAGATTTCCTGCTTCTGCTGGATTTCAGAAAATGGAGGCGACGCATTATCTGCCTGGTGATAACCAGCCTGCGGTGCAATGACCACTACGACAACACGCAGAACAGCCTCAGTGGTGGCCTGGGCTACACCTTCGGCGCTGGGTCGTGGTCAGGGGAGCCTAATTGTCAGCCGCGACAAAATGACCAGTGATAACCAGAAGCAGGACGTAGCTGGCCTAAGCCGTGATGCGGAACACACCAGCGGCAGTTTAAGCCCAGTCTCCGACAAGGAGAAAGCGTAGCGGCGCCTGATATAAATCCAGGTGATCGGTGATTTTGCCGCTATCCCATTCTTTCAACATCTACAAACTGAGCGCTGATATACCTTACGTATTTGAAGGTATCGGATACTTCAGCTCGATCTGCGGCGCATCGCTTAGCCGCCGGCCAGATTTTGCCATCAGGTATCCGGCGATTTCTTCAGGCGTCAAATCGACATGAAGCATGTCTTTATCCTGAAACCATTCATCTGGCCAGTAGATAAGGTCGGATGGATTGGCATCAAAGTTTTTCTCCAGCACTCCCAGCGCGTAGCTTTGTTCAGATTCCTTACCTTCGGCCTGACACACAAACTGGATGATCTGAATCAGCTCATCCCAGGTTAAATCCGCCACATATTTTTCTTGATTAAATGCCATCCGGGTGAAGTCTTTTGCACTGGTCCATGAAGAGAAGTCCCGGAAATCAGAGAATGCATATGGGTTAATGACCTGACTATTCCAGCTATCTATCAACATTTTCAATCCGGCATCTTCTTCCTTGGCCCCATTATCAATTTGCGACAGTATCTCTTCGGCCATGTCCGCTAGCTGTTGCAGTTTCTGGCGGTTTACTTTGGCTGGTTGCAGACGATCGGGTAATGGCATCGGGTTAGTCCTTGTAAAATTGAGCGTATTAGTGACAAGCTATGAGCCCATCCTGGTCAAACATTTATCCAAAGTCTATATACAATCAATCCCTCTTCTGACAACGATCGGCTCACGGTATAAGCATCAGCGACAGGTCCCGGACGTTCGTTACCCGCCGTCCGGAAAAGGTCTGCTTTTCAAGATGAAAAGATCATATCTGTTAGCCGACTTTCCCTGTGCAGAAGGCCGTTTATGGCCTGTTTCAGCGCACATCCAGTTGCGCCTTTCCCCGCCGAATAACCGCAATCTGATAACAAAAAGTTTAATTTTTTTCCCCGCCGCGCTGACTATAGTTAGGGCACTTTCACTTGCCCAATAAGGTCACGATTATGAAATTAGTTATCGCCTCCGTAATTTCTCTGCTCAGCTTCAGCGCGCTGGCGGCACCAGAGGGGACGCTCAGCGTACACATTCTTAATCAGCAAACCGGGCTCCCTTCACCGGGGGTGCAGATTGAGCTGGATAAACAGCAGGGGGAGAGCTGGCAGCATATCGCCACCGGTAAAACGGATGCCGATGGGCGGATTAAATCGCTCTATCCGCAGGCGGAGAATATGGAGCCGGGGGTTTATAAAGTGACGTTTAAAACCGGTGACTATTTTAAAAGCCAAAACATGAATACGTTCTTCCCGGTGGTTCCGGTTATTTTCAATGTTACAAAGCAAAATCAAAAACTGCATATCCCGCTGCTGCTCAGTCAGTACGGATACTCTACCTACCGCGGCAGCTGATGTCGCAAGCTGCTATCCAGCCAACGCCTGCGTCTCTCCCGCAGGCGTCACGCTTTCCTCGCACCACGATGTCCACGCCTAACGCTCGGTCTCTTTCTCTTTAAAGTGTTTAACAGCTTCGTCGTACATCGCCAGCAGGCCGGAAATTTCGCCTTCATATTGCGGCACGCGCTGGGCGCGAACGAGCTCAATCAGCAGCGCATAGGCTGCTTCTTCCGGGGCCGCATGTGGATTGATCAGTCCAGACATATCACCTCCTTAACAGTGGGCCTTTAGCCTACCCCTCGGCGGGAAAACGCAACAGCCTGATATGCAACCAGTACTTCTTATATGGCTCTTGTGAAACCTCAGAGGCGAAGACCACGGCGGAAATCAATTGAAGGAGGGGTTATCCAGACCACTGGCGTGGCGGTTAGCGGTGCATCTACACCGGCAGCAGGCTCATCATCAGCCAGGCGATGGTAATGCAGATGAGGGTCATCGACAGCACAAAATTCATGGTAGCTCTTCTTCATCCTTTCTTTACTCAGCGTAAATTTTGACAGCGATGATCGCCTTTATCCTTGGCGATTTGTGCCGCTATCCGGCGGTGGGCTGGGGAAAGACGGCCTGTTTCCCCGTGAAGGCCAGCAAAATATCCTCTTTGTCAGGGTTATAGTGATGACATCAATGAATAAGCGGCATCACATTGGTTATGTTGGTCTTTCCGCCTGAAGAATGACTTCAGGTCGCTGATAAGCTTGCTGGGGGACTAACAGGATGAGCACTACACCGTTAACGCTTTCTTTTGCCGGGCAACAACCACCCATCGCCCTGCCGCAGGTGCCGGGAACGCGGGGGCCGGTGGGAGTCGACATGCGCGGGCTAAATCAGTCCGGATTCTGCAGCTATGACCCCGGCTTCGCCAATACCGCCGGATGCCAGTCGGCGATCTCGTGGATCGATACGGAAAACAGCGTGCTGCTGCACCGCGGCTATCCCGTCGATCAGCTGGCTCGCCAGTGCGATTTTCTCGAAGTGGCCTACATCATGCTGAACGGTGACGCGCCGGATGAGGCCAGCTATCAAACCTTTCGCGAGACCATCACCCGCCATACTCTGGTCCACGAGCAGATAGCCCGCATGTGCAGCGGCTTTCGTCGCGATTCGCACCCGATGGCGCTGATGTGCGCCCTGGTGGGGGCGCTGGCGGCGTTCTATCATGATGTCCTGGATGTGGAAAATCCGCAGCACCGGGCGCTGGCCGCCACCCGGCTGCTGTCGAAAATGCCCACTATCGCCGCCATGAGCTACAAGTACACCATTGAACAACCCGCCGCGTATCCGCGCAACGATCTCTCCTATGCCGGAAATTTCCTGCAGATGCTGTTTGCTATCCCGGCGGAGAAATATGTTCTGAATCCGGTCATCGAGCAGGCGATGAACCAGATCCTGGTGCTCCATGCCGATCACGGGCAGTGCGCCTCGACCACCACGGTGCGTGCGGCGGGCTCCTCCGGGGCGAATTTATTCGCCTGCGTCGCCGCCGGGCTGGCGTCGCTGTGGGGGCCAATGCACGGTGGCGCCAATGAATCGAGCATGCGAATGCTGGAGGAGATTGAAAGCGTCGATCAGGTTCCGGCGTTTCTGCGCCAGGCGAAGCGCGATCCGCAGGCATTTCGCCGGCTGGGTTTTGGCAACTCGCGCTACCGTCACCGCGATCCGCGCGCCGGGATCCTGCGTGAAACCAGCCATCGGGTACTGGCGGAGGTAGGCATGTCCGACCGTTTGCTGCAGGTGGCGATGGCCCTTGAGGACGTGGCGCTGACCGACCCCTATTTTGTGGACAATGGCCTGTCGCCGAGCGTGGATTTCTATACCGCGGTGATCCTCAAGGCGATGAATCTGCCTTCGTCGATGTTTGCGGTGGTCACCGCGGTCGGTCGGACGGTCGGTTGGGTGGCGCACTGGAACGAGATGCACCAGGCGCCGCTGACCATCTACCGGCCACGGCAGATTTACGTTGGCGAGGGCTATCGGGATTACGTCTCCCGACGCGGCGAGCAGTCTGCTGGCCCAAGGTAATGCGTACGGGCAGGAGGCGCGCGGCGTCTTCCTGCCCAGGCGGGGTGCTACTTAGAGATGCCGGGAGAGCAGATAGTGCTCGACGGCGGTATATTCGGTTAACCGGGTATACAGCGCCAACAGGGCGCTGAGAAAAGCGCCTACCTCACAGGCTTGCGGCCCGGGTGTGGCGAGTAATGGCTGTAGCGTAGCTCTCAGTTGATCAAGGTCAGACTTCAGCACATACGGTATATGCAGGGTGCTGAGGATGGCTTCAGTCTGCTGGAAATCGTGACGAGATGGCAACGCCTCGTCTGCGCTTAGCCAGCTCAGGATAATCAACATAAGGCGATTTTTAGCGTAGAGATACGATTTCATGGCCTGTCTCCTGTCGGTAGTGGCGCAACACCATCCCCTGAACTTTGTTCATCAGTTCCACGTTATTTTTCACCGCCAGCTTGTTAAGGACGCGTGAACGGTAGTAGTAGACCCGTTTGATCGTGAGCTGCATGGTGCTGGCCACGTGACACAACGGCATTCCCCCCATCAACAGGCTGATTAAAAAAGTTTCCTTACGGGTCAGGTTATAGCTGTCAGGTATGGCGATATAGAGCTTGTCGGCGGGGGGCGACGTCCAGCGCGGAGCGCGGGCAAGCGCCGTACTGAGCCCGGCAAAACTGGTGATGAACTCTGCGCCGAGCACAATGGCGAGGCTGCTTTCGAGCTCGCTCAACGGGTAGCCTGATTTGGCAAAAATAAAGATCCGGATCAGGGGATTAAACGATTTTAAACTGAGCGCGACCTGCAGTACTTCGATGCTGACGCTGCTGTAATCAATAAGGATGGTGCTTAACCGGGCTCCGGCATCGGTCGCAAAAAAAGTATAGAACATCTCACTCTGTCCGCTAAACGGGTAACAGAGCATTTCTTTAATATCCAGAGGCTTGCTGTTTGGTTCATTAATATACGCCTTCAGCGCAATATTAAAATATTCTGAATCCGCAATGCAGATCAACATAATGACCTCCTGGCATAAATACGCTGTGCATGCTGTCCTGCCTGATTCGACAATTTACTGTAGAGAATATCCACCTTAAATAACATACTCCCTGCGCTTTCAATCGAGGGGGGGAGAACGTGGGAGGAGGTGGTTAATAATGAGGGTGAGATATTTAGATCGCATTTTACGAATGTTGTATGGAAAACAAAAAATAAAAATTATCATTTATTTACAATGGGTTATGTTTTTATTGTGCGTTTATTTTATTTCTTTTTCAGAGTGGCGTTAAGACTTTTCTATAAAAAGTAGAAATGGTCCTGGTGGCGAATTTGAATAATAAACAATGAAGTGAGTAGGATGTCAGTGCAGGGAAGGGGTTAAAAGATAACAGGTTAATCCAATGGACTGAGCATTAATAAATTGTACGTATAAAGTACGCCAGGGGTATTTCCTGAACGATTCTCCATAAGCGTGGTGATGAGGAGTAAATATGAAAAAATACAGCAGAGGAATGGCATCTTTCGTGGTGATGATGATGCTTTCTCCGGTAGCGGCACAGGCTGCTGATGGCAAAGTCACCTTTAATGGTGAAGTCATCGAAAATACTTGTACGGTAGTGAATAAAGACAAGACGGTGACCCTGCCGACGGTCCAGCGTTCAGCGCTCAGCAGCGCGGGTGAGACGGCGGGCGTGGTTCCCTTCACCATCGATCTGACGAGCTGCACCCCAGGGGCTGATGTCTCGGTGTACTTCGAGAAAGATCAATACGTTTCCACGGAGGGCCGACTAAAAAATACCCTGTCTGACGGCACGGAAGCAGAAAACGTCGATGTGGAACTGCTGAACACCCGGTTTACGCCGATTAACCTCGCGGAGAGCCCGGCGGTCGCTGCAGACGGCACCATTGCTCGCCCGGATGTGATCCCGGTGGCGGTGGCTGAGCAGGATGGTTCCGCCTCGCTGCCTTTCTATGCCCGCTACTATGCGACCGACGCCGCTACGGCTGGAAAAGTCGCTACCTACGTCAACTTTACGGTGGTCTATCCGTAAACCCTGTCCACGGCCCCGCTCAGGGGCCGTTTATCCACCCGGCAAGGAGGAGGTGAATATGCGGCGTATGGTTCTGGCATGGCTGCTGTCCTGCATTTTACCCTCGGCGGACGCCAGCATGGTTATTGACGGCACACGGATTATTTTTCCCGGCGACAAAAAAGAGATCGCCGTCCGGGCCACCAATATGGGGGAGACCCCCTCTCTGACGCAGGTCTGGGTCGACGATGGCCGCGTGCAAAATCAACCGGAAAAAGATTCGGCGCCGTTTATTGTGCTGCCGCCGATTGTGCGTATCGAGCCGGGAAAGGGCCAAAGCTGGCGCCTGGTGTTCAACGGCAGCCGTCTGCCGCAGGATCGGGAGTCGCTGTTCTGGTTTAATCTGCTGGACATCCCGCCTGAGCCGAAAAACGGCACGGCAATCAATTACCTCCAGCTCGCGATACGGTCGCGTATCAAGCTGTTTTACCGTCCGGCAGGCGTGGCGGCGGAAAAAATGGCGCCGGAGAATGCCCTGCGCTGGGCGCTGGCTCCCACGGGCAATGGGCTGCGGGTGAGCAATGCCTCATCGCGCTATATCACCATCGACAGCATCACCCTTAACGGACAAAAACAGTCCGCTGGCATGGTCGCCCCTTTTTCCTCGCTGGAGATCGCGCTTAAAGGGGTCGCGCTGCGTACGCTGCCGGAGAAATTCAGCTTCACCACCATCAATGATTACGGCGCGGTAGTGAATCATAATTATCCTCAGTAAGGACATTATTATGAAACTCAGGGAGATCAAGTTTGGGTTGATGCTGCTCCTTCCCTGGCAGGAGGCATGGGCGGCAGAGGCGTTTAGTTTTAACCGCGCCCATTTGCACGGCGCCGCGCAGGTTGATCTCCAGAAATATCAATACGGTAATCCGCTGCACGCCGGACAGTATCGCAGCACGCTCTCGGTGAATGGCCGGGACCTGGCGGAAGAAACGTTTGTTATCCAGGAACACGATGGCCAGCTTGAGCCCTGCATCTCGCCCTCGCTGTTCGACGCCCTGCAGCTGAAGGACGCCCAGTGGCCGGCGGCGGCCACCTGCCTGCGCTTTTCGCAGATCAATAAGGCGATCGGCTGGGAGTATGACAGCGGGGAAAACGTCCTGCGGGTGAATATGCCCCAGGCGCTACTGCAACCCCATTATCGGGGGGCGGTGAACCTGAAGAAGGTGGATAGCGGCGTGCCCGCCGCAGTGCTGCGCTATCAGGCCAACAGCTATCAGAGCATCGTCGACGGGGATAGCAGCAGCCATCATTATCTCGGGCTGGATGCCAGCCTGCGCGCCTTTGGCTGGCGTTTACATCACCAGTCCAGCTACCAGGCGCAGGAGGGGAATACACACTGGGATAGCATTGCCACCTGGGCTGAGAGAAGTGTAGTGAACTGGGCGTCCACGTTACGGCTGGGTCAGGGATGGACCGACGGAACCTTCTTTGACAGCGTCAGTTTTATCGGCGGCAGGCTGGCTACCGATGTGCGCATGCTGCCGGGCTCCCGCCGCGGCTTTGCGCCGTCGGTTAGCGGCGTGGCGCGCACCAATGCCCGCGTGACGGTCACCCAGAACGGCGCCCTGTTGTACGAGGCCACGGTTCCGCCGGGCAAATTCACCTTTGACGATCTCTATCCCACCAACGCCGGCGGCGATTTACAGGTAACGATCCATGAGGCGGACGGCAGTCAGGAGACCTTTACCGTGCCGTACGCCGCGCTGCCTGGCCTGGTGCGGGCAGGCGCGGTCTACTATGACCTGTCGCTGGGCTATCTGGATGAGGACGGGATCGCCGGGCGGCCGGGATTTGGCGAAGCCACGGTGCAGTACGGCTTCAATGACTATGTCAGCGGCTATTCCGGCGCCAACGCGACGACGGATTATTACTCGACGCTGGTCGGCAGCGCCTTCAATACCTACTGGGGGGCGCTGGCGGTCGATCTTTCCCGTTCTGCGGCGAAGGGCAGGGAACGCGGCTGGCAGGAGGGGTATCGCTGGCGGGTATCCGCATCAAAATCCTTCGCGTCCGATACGCGGATGCTGGTCTCGATGAGCCACAGCAACGACGGCAACTATCGTTCCATTCGCGACGCCGTCCGGGAGCACGACCGTCACCCCAACGACTGGCGGGAGATGACCCGCTACAGCGCGACGTTGTCTCAGCAGGCCGGCAGCGGCAGCCTGTCGTTTAACGGAATCTGGAGTGAGGATGTCCGCCACCACCGCTGGCGCTCCTATCAGCTGGGGTACGCCAACCGCTATGGTCAGCTCAATTACTACCTGTACGCCCAGCAGAGTCAGGATATTCATCACCGCAATAATCAGGTGGTGGGCGTCTCCTTTTCGCTGCCGTTCGGGCTGGCGGGCAGCCTGACTACCCGCTTTAACCATGATAAGAACTATGGCAGCCAGCTGCAGTCCAGCTATACCGGCAGCGCTGGCGAGAAAAATGCCTTTAGCTATGGCCTGACCGCCAGCTACGACATGCCGCGGGAGAACCCGCACGAGGCCAGCGTTGGGGGCAACGGTAGCCTGCGTACGGATTATGCGTACCTGAATGCCAGCGCCAGCGCCGGTCGCCACCAGCAGCAGTACTCGCTGGGGGCATCGGGCGCCCTGGTGGCGCATCAGGGCGGAATGACCGCCACCCCCGAACTGGGGGAAACCTTCGCCATTGTGGAAGCGCCCGGCGCGGCGGGCGCTCGGGTGGCAAACCGCCTCGGACAGCCAATAAACCGCCAGGGTTTTACGATCATCCCTTACCTCGATCCCTTTACCGATAACTGGCTGGATCTCGATCCGCAGGGTCTGAACGACCATGTGGAGATTGTCTCCAGCAGCACGACGGTGGTGCCCGATTCGGGCGCGGCGGTGAAGGTCAAATTTGTCACGCGTACCGGCTATCCCTGGTTTGCCCATGTCACGCTGCCGGATGGCGCGGCGCCCCCGCTGGGCGCGGAGGTGTTTGACGACAGCGGTCGGGCGGTTGGCGCCGTCGGTCAGGGTGGGCTGCTGTATGCCCGGGTGCCGCAGGCCGACGGCAGCGTCTCGGTAGTATGGGGCGAACGCAGCGGGCAACGCTGCCGGTTGGCCTATGCCATCCGCGGCGACGCGGCGCAACAGGTTAGCCGCGGTACGCCGCATCAGGTCTGCCGGCCGGGAATAAAGGAGAAGTAATATGAAAAAAATCATCGCATCAGGGGTACCGCTTCTGCTGGCCGGCGGATACTGCGCCTCGCTGTCGGCAGCGTGCCAGATGGTCAGTGGCAAAACTATCGAGTATTCAGTGAACGTCAGCCAGGCCAGTATCAACCTTGACGTCAGCAATCGCCCCATCGGCTCCCTGCTATACAGCTACGGAGGGATGATTATCACTAATAACGAACGCTGGGAGATCGCCTGCAGCGGCAGCGAGCCCGGCGGGTTTCAGAGCATCGGCGGCTCACGGGTCGGCCCGGCGGGAGACGGCAAGCCCGGGGATATCTACAGCATCGACCGCCTGCCGGGCATTGGCTACAGCTTCCAGATGGGGGAACAGGATGGCATTAATTTCGATCCCCTGTTCACGGCCTGGCCCTCAGCGCCGGTATTTTCCGGCCAGCGCGCATTTCAGGCGGAAAATAAAAAACCGACCATCTATTTCTGGCGGATTGCCGATAACGGCGGTCTACCGCCGCCGGGCGAGTATTGCCTTAACGATTACCTTGGCGATATTTATCTTGGCGGAGTACAGGCGATGCGCTTTAGCGTCAGTGGGCTCTGTATTCAGGTCAAATCACCCACCTGCAAGATTACTGACGACAGTAAAAACATTAACGTCTTCCTCGGGCGGCATAACAAAACCGCGTTTACCGGGCTCAACAGCGCCACCGCCCCGGTTCCTTTTAACATCAACCTGACGAACTGTGAAAATGTCGGCAGCGTGTTTATGCAGTTTAACGCGACGGTGGACAGCGCTGTCGCCGCCAACGAGGTGATTAAAATCGATGACCAACCTGAAGGCGCATCCGGACTTGGCGTGCAAATCCTCAGCGCCGGCGGCGCGCTGGTGCCGCTAAACCAGGTGAGCCAGGTCTGGTCCGGGAATAAAGGCAGTCAGACGAACTATCGTTTATCCTATCAGGCCCGCTATATCCAGACGCAGCCCGCAGTGACTGCGGGCGAGGCGAACGCCAGCGCGACCTTCGTGGTGACTTATAACTGATCGGCCTGACGGCGTGGCGTCGTCAGGCATGCGCCAGTAAAGGAAACATCAACTTCCTGTCTTTAAACAGGTTTTCCTTCTGGTCATAGACGAAGAGGATATCTTCTCCCTCTATTTTCTCATACTCGCCGAGCCGGTCTTCATTAGGGGTAAAACCGAGGATGGCCTGGTAAACATGGTCATCGGCCAGTTCGTTGACCAGCGTCGACAGGCTCTTACCCTCCTCGCAGAAGAGGTCAAAGCAGATCAGCACCGGACCGTTTTGCATGGCGATGACCACTGCCTCATTTTTTGCCGAGTAATAAACAAAATGCTTCATAAAGGCTGAGCAGTAAAACATCAGCAGGCCAAAGTTATGCTCCACCCGCAGCGGTGAGAACGGGTTGGATTTTTCATAGTAATGGCGGAGCAGGGCGACATCGTCAGCGCTGTCCATATCCAGTTTACGAAAATCACCGGCTCGCGGGGAAACCGGCATAATATATTGATGCTCTTCGCTGCGGGTGAAGCCAAATTTGGGGTAAAAATCCACCGTGGTGGGATTGGCGAATAAAAAGAAGGCGTCCGCCTCCTGCTGCCAGTCCTGCAGGATGTGATGGATAAGCTGGCCGGCTAATCCCTTATTACGGTGGTCCGGTTCGGTCATCACGGTGCCAATCTGAATATAACGCCGGGGCTCGCCCTGCCAGCGCAGGTCGATGATATTGGCCGAGGCGTTAGCGATAACTTTATTGCGTTCGACAAAGGCGTAGGGGATATAGGCGTCGGTCCAGTAACCTTGCTGATACCACTCTTCAAAAGACAGATCAAAAGTCTTAACGGCAAGGTCAATGAAGCTTTTTCTTAATGGGCTATTTTCTCTGACTTGCTTCACTAATTGATAATTCATTGTCATAGTTCCTTCTCACTATGGCTTCTGAAAGCGGCGACGTCGGCAAAGGCACTTGCGTCGAATGAGCGCTGTAAACGTAGCATATCTGGGAAAAGGATCCGCAATGTCGATGCTTAACCTTTGCCCCAGTCACAAATAACCGCATGCTGGCCATATCAGACCGGGCTGAACGGCCTGTTTGCGTTTGCTATCGCCATAATAGAGCGTGAGTAAACGAGGCACTGGTCGAGAGGCTGAGGCAAATGTACTGGCGATTTTATCGACAATCGGCCGCGCCGTAGAGGTTAGGTTTATTTATTTATGCATTAAACAGGAAATTTTACGCGATCTGCCTAATAATAGAGTAGCCGTCATCGCAAGGGCTGAAATTACTCAAGGAGCGACGTATAATAACGCCCTTTGTGTCTGAGTATTACCGCACGAATTGGAAAAATATAACATGCAGGATCCGCTACTTTATTTCGCGGTTTTTGCTCAGCTATTATTGAGTGAATTAACAGGATTACTATGTCAAATTTACCCAAATTTTCCCGCGCGCTTTTGCACCCGCGTTACTGGCTGTTGTGGCTGGGAATTGGCTTTTTGTGGCTGCTGGTGCAATTACCGTATCCGGTGATCTACCGTCTGGGAACGGCGCTTGGGCGGCTGGCAATGCGGGTGATGAAAAGCCGCGCGCGGATTGCCAGACGTAATCTCGAACTCTGCTTTCCCGAGATGAGCGCCGCCGACCGCGAGGCGCTGCTGGTGAAAAACTTTGAATCGCTGGGCATGGGGCTGATGGAGACCGGCATGGCCTGGTTCTGGCCGACGCACCGGGTGGCGCGCTGGACCGAGACCAGCGGCGTTAACGAGGTGGTGGAGCTTCTGGAACAAAAGCAGGGCATCTTACTGATCGGTATTCATTTTCTGACCCTCGAAATGGGGGCGCGAATGTATGGCATGTTTACCCCGGGCATTGGCGTCTACCGGCCCAATGATAACCCGCTGATTGACTGGCTGCAGACCTGGGGACGCTTGCGTTCGAACAAGACCATGCTGGATCGAAAAAATCTGAAAGGGATGGTCAGGGCGCTGAAAGAGGGGGAGATCCTCTGGTACGCGCCAGATCACGATTACGGCCCGGCCAGCAGCGTTTTTGCCCCGCTGTTTGCCGTCGAGCAGGCGGCGACCACCACCGGCACCTGGATGCTGGCGAAAATGTCCGGGGCGACGATTGTGCCGTTTGTTCCGCGGCGCAAGCCCAACGGCATGGGGTATGAATTGATCTCTCTGACGCCAGAGCGCACGCCGCCGCTGGCGAGCGCCGAGGTCACGGCGGCCTGGATGAATCAGATTATCGAACAGTGCATCCTGATGGCGCCCGAGCAATATATGTGGCTGCACCGGCGTTTTAAGACTCGCCCGGAAGGGGTACCGCCGCGTTACTGAACGCTTCGGCCGAAAAATAAGCGCATCGGTAGCACGCTCAGTAAATCGCCGTCTATACTGAAAGAGCCTGACTGAAGGCTAATTCCAAGGAGATTGCAGGATGAAAAAAGTGATAGTCGCGTTAGCCCTTTCCGCCGTTGCATTTGGCGCGTCCGCCGCACAGTTGATCACCAAAGAAGAAGTGAAACACTTCAAACTGACCAAGGTCGGACCGATCTCGGTAGGGCCGTCCGGTGGCGAGTTCTCTTCACCTTCCGATCTGCACGATCAGCTCTCTAAGCTGGCCGATGAGAAAGGCGGAAAATATTACGTGATTACCGCCGCGCGCGAGCATGGTCCAAACTTCGAAGCCACAGCGGAAGTGTATAAATAACCTTTTTAAAAGCGTGCCGTAGCGGCGCGCGACGCATTGAGCCTGGAGCGCGTTAAGCCTCCGGGCTCATTTTTTTTCTGCCATCGGAATTGCCTTAGGCAATTGCGGCAGCGGAAATGCGTTTTTATCGCTATATATAAATTTCATGATCACGATGTTAATGAATTATTGCTTTTTATTGTTGATAAAAAGCCAATTCTGACCTAATGCCTGAGGGAGTGACCCCTGGCAAAAATAGGTAGGACAAATGTGTTATCATCGCGCCTTTCCCTTTTTGTCTGGGGCTTTCTTGTATGCTACAACCTGTTGTTCGCGTCGGTGAATGGCTGGTAACCCCCTCTGTAAACCAAATCAGCAGGAAGGGGCGCCAGCTTACCCTTGAACCGCGTTTAATCGATCTTCTGGTCTTTTTTGCCCGCCATCCGGGGGAAGTGCTTAGCCGGGACGAGCTTATCGAAAACGTCTGGACCCGGAACGTTGTGACCAGCCACGTCGTCACGCAGAGTATTTCCGAACTGCGCAAGTCGCTCAAAGACGGCGACGACGTTAGCCTTGAGTACATCGCGACGGTACCCAAACGGGGGTATAAGCTCACGGTGCCGGTGATCTGGTGCACCGAGGAGGGGGAGGAACTCGCCCCGCAGATGGAGGCGCTGACGCCTTCGTCGTCGACCGCTATTCCCGTGCCACCGGCTGCCGGTGGGCCGCCAGAAGCCCCCGACTCCTCCGCCGATCTTACCGCGCCGGTGACAGCGCCGGCGGCGGCTCCCGCTGTCGCCAGCGCGCCATCGGCCCGCAAACGCCTCACCACCGCCCTGGTGTGGGGGCTGTTCCTGTTGGCGCTGGGCACCTGTGTGGCGCTGGTGGCGCTGTCGAGCATGGAGTCGCGGCCGCCGGTCAACAAGGCGCGCCTGCTGCTCAATCCGCGCGATATCGATATCCACCTGGTCAATGGTAACTCCTGCGCCAACTGGTCGTCGCAGCACTCTTACGCGGTCGGCCTGGCCAGCCTGATCACCACCTCGCTGAACACCTTCTCGACCTTTATGGTGCATGACAAAACGGACTACAACATCAATGAGCCGAGCAGCTCCGGGAAAACGCTGACCATTGAGTTCGTCAATCAGCGCCACTATCGGGCGCAGCAGTGCTTTATGTCGGTCCAGCTGGTGGATAACGCTGACAGCTCGACGATGCTGGATAAACGCTACTTTGTGACCAACGACAACCAGCTGACCATTCAGAACGATCTGATGAACAGCCTGTCGGATGCCCTGACGCAACCGTGGCCGGCGCGGATGCAGGCGATGCTCAGGCAATATCAGCCCTCGCAGAGCGTGGCGTTAACCTATTTCTACCAGTCGCATCAGCTGTTAATGAAGGGCGATGTCGATTCATTAAGTAAAGCCAGTAGCCTGCTGGATGATGTGATTAAGCGGGCGCCGGATTTTATTTACGCCTATGCCGAAAAAACGCTGGTGGATGTATTACGCCATTCGCAGCAGCCGCTGGACGATAAACAGCTAGCTGCCCTCTACAGTGAGGTTGAGCGGGTAGGGGAGATGCCGGGTATTAAAGACATGGCGATTTATTATCAAATAAAAGCGGTAGATTCGTTGGGTAAGGGTAAAGTCGACGAAGCGAATACCGCGATTAACAGTGCGATTGATTTAGAGATGTCGTGGCTGAATTATGTGCTGTTAGGCAAAGTCTATGAGATGAAAGGAGAGAACCGACTGGCTGCCGATTCTTACATCACCGCGTTTAATTTACGGCCCGGCGGGGATACCCTGTACTGGATTGAAAACGGTGTTTTCCAGACATCAGTTAATCGGGTGGTACCGTATCTCGACAATTTCCTCTCTTCAGAATAAGTAAACCCTCATCATGCGCAAGGTTTTGGGCATGATGAGGTTAAATTTATGTTTCTCATGAAGCCTCTGGTTGTTATTTGTATTTAGCATTCAGGAGGCTTTGAATAACACTTCAGTAACACTCACGTCCCACTCTAACTCCATGTAACTAAACGATGTTTATCTTTTTCTGACACCCTGTTGTCATGTTTATATGTTAAGCGAAAAAGGTCAAAATATCATTTGTCTGATGTTTGTTGTTATTTCACTTTATCTTTAGGACTTATCTCGTACAAATCAGTAATCTTGTTGGCAGTTGGTCGGGTCAATTAATGGTTCTGTATCATGATCTGTACCTCCCAAATAAACTTAGGAGAAAAACAACCATGAGTTCTGCCAAGAAGATCGGGCTATTTGCCTGTACCGGTGTCGTCGCCGGTAATATGATGGGGAGCGGTATTGCATTATTACCTGCGAACCTGGCCAGCATCGGTGGTATTGCCATTTGGGGCTGGGTAATTTCAATTATTGGTGCGATGTCTCTGGCTTATGTTTATGCCCGGCTGGCCACTAAGAACCCGCAACAGGGTGGTCCAATTGCCTACGCCGGGGAAATATCTCCCGCATTCGGTTTCCAGACCGGTGTGCTTTATTATCATGCAAACTGGATTGGTAACCTGGCCATCGGGATTACCGCAGTTTCTTATCTCTCTACGTTCTTCCCAATTTTAAATAACCCGGTGCCAGCAGGTATTGCCTGTATTGCCATCGTGTGGATCTTTACTTTCGTTAATATGCTCGGCGGGACCTGGGTCAGCCGTCTGACCACTATTGGTCTGGTACTGGTGCTTATTCCAGTGGTCATGACCGCGGTTGTCGGCTGGCACTGGTTTGATGTCGCCACCTATCAGGCGAACTGGAACACCTCCAGCACCACCGATAGCCACGCGGTCATTAAAAGTATCCTGCTCTGCCTGTGGGCCTTCGTTGGCGTCGAATCCGCCGCCGTGAGTACCGGGATGGTAAAAAACCCGAAACGTACCGTCCCGCTGGCTACCATGCTGGGTACTGCGATGGCCGGTATCGTCTATATCGCCGCGACTCAGGTTATCGCCGGTATGTATCCTGCTTCTCAGATGGCCGCGTCCGGTGCGCCGTTCGCGATTAGCGCCTCTACCATTCTCGGCGGCTGGGCTGCTCCGATGGTTTCCGCTTTCACTGCCTTCGCTTGCCTGACGTCTCTGGGCTCGTGGATGATGCTGGTTGGCCAGGCCGGTGTACGTGCCGCCAACGACGGTAACTTCCCGAAAGTGTATGGCGAAGTCGATAGCAACGGTATCCCGAAAAAAGGCCTGCTGCTGGCGGCGGTGAAAATGACCGCGCTGATGGTGCTGAT
This sequence comes from Klebsiella sp. P1CD1, assembly GCF_003790505.1. Taxonomy (NCBI): domain Bacteria; kingdom Pseudomonadati; phylum Pseudomonadota; class Gammaproteobacteria; order Enterobacterales; family Enterobacteriaceae; genus Klebsiella; species Klebsiella sp. P1CD1. Next base: position 4,344,811 of record NZ_CP033631.1, on the reverse strand, counting down.
CACCCTGATGAACTCCGCCGGTGGTAAAGCTTCTGACCTGTTCGGCGAACTGACCGGTATCGCGGTACTGCTGACCATGCTGCCTTACTTCTACTCCTGTGTTGACCTGATTCGTTTCGAAGGCATCAACATTCGTAACTTCGTTAGCCTGATTTGTTCGGTACTGGGTTGCGTGTTCTGCTTCATCGCGCTGATGGGCGCAAGCTCCTTCGAACTGGCCGGCACCTTTATCGTTAGCCTGATTATCCTGATGTTCTACGGTCGCAAAATGCACCAGCGCCAGAACAACGCAACGGATAACAACAGCCCCGCTAACGCGCACTAATCAGTAACCCTTTTTCCTGAGGCTCCTTCCATCACCTGTCACATCGAGACGGGAGGGGCTTTCTACATCTGGAGATTTGACTATGAACGTTATTGCAATCATGAATCACATGGGTGTTTACTTCAAAGAAGAACCCATCCGTGAACTGCATCGTGCTCTCGAACGCCTGGACTTCCGTATTGTCTACCCGAACGACCGTGACGACTTATTAAAACTTATCGAAAACAACTCTCGTCTGTGCGGCGTGATCTTCGACTGGGATAAATACAATCTCGAACTGTGCGAAGAAATCAGCAAAATGAACGAGTACATGCCGCTGTACGCGTTCGCTAACACCTACTCGACTCTGGACGTTAGCCTGAACGATCTGCGCATGCAGGTTCGCTTCTTCGAATATGCGCTGGGCGCTGCGGAAGATATCGCGAACAAAATCAAACAGAACACTGATGAATACATCGATACCATTCTGCCGCCGCTGACCAAAGCGCTGTTCAAATATGTACGTGAAGGTAAATACACCTTCTGCACCCCAGGCCACATGGGCGGTACCGCGTTCCAGAAAAGCCCGGTAGGCAGCATCTTCTATGATTTCTTTGGCCCGAATACCATGAAATCCGATATCTCCATTTCGGTTTCTGAACTGGGTTCCCTGCTGGACCACAGCGGCCCGCACAAAGAAGCGGAAGAGTATATCGCTCGTGTGTTTAACGCAGAACGCAGCTACATGGTGACCAACGGTACCTCTACTGCTAACAAAATCGTCGGCATGTACTCCGCGCCGGCCGGCAGCACCGTGCTGATTGACCGTAACTGCCACAAATCGCTGACTCACCTGATGATGATGAGCGACATTACGCCGATCTACTTCCGTCCGACCCGTAACGCCTACGGTATCCTCGGCGGTATCCCGCAGAGCGAATTCCAGCACGCGACTATCGCCAAGCGTGTGAAAGAGACGCCGAACGCGACCTGGCCGGTACACGCGGTGATCACCAACTCAACCTATGATGGCCTGCTGTATAACACCGACTTCATCAAGAAAACCCTGGATGTGAAATCCATCCACTTTGACTCCGCATGGGTGCCTTACACCAACTTCTCGCCGATCTATGAAGGCAAATGCGGGATGAGCGGCGGCCGCGTCGAAGGGAAAGTGATCTACGAAACCCAGTCCACGCACAAACTGCTGGCGGCATTCTCCCAGGCGTCGATGATCCACGTGAAAGGCGACGTAAACGAAGAGACCTTCAACGAAGCCTACATGATGCACACCACCACTTCCCCGCACTACGGGATCGTGGCGTCCACCGAAACCGCGGCGGCGATGATGAAGGGTAACGCCGGTAAGCGTCTGATCGACGGCTCTATTGAACGTTCCATCAAGTTCCGTAAAGAGATCAAACGTCTGAAAGGCGAGTCTGACGGCTGGTTCTTCGACGTTTGGCAGCCGGAGCATATCGATGGCGCTGAATGCTGGCCGCTGCGTTCCGACAGTGCATGGCACGGTTTCAAAAACATCGATAACGAGCACATGTACCTCGACCCGATCAAAGTCACGCTGCTGACGCCGGGGATGAAGAAAGACGGCACCATGGATGACTTCGGTATTCCGGCGAGCATCGTGGCGAAATATCTCGACGAACACGGCATCGTGGTTGAGAAAACCGGTCCGTACAACCTGCTGTTCCTGTTCAGCATCGGTATCGACAAAACCAAAGCGCTGAGCCTGCTGCGTGCGCTGACCGACTTCAAACGCGCGTTCGACCTGAACCTGCGGGTGAAAAACATGCTGCCGTCGCTGTACCGTGAAGATCCTGAATTCTATGAAAACATGCGTATTCAGGACCTGGCGCAGAACATTCACAAACTGATTGAGCATCACAACCTGCCGGACCTGATGTTCCGCGCGTTTGAAGTGCTGCCATCGATGGTGATGACCCCGTATGCCGCGTTCCAGAAAGAGCTGCACGGTCAGACTGAAGAGGTTTATCTCGAAGAGATGGTCGGCCGCGTCAACGCCAACATGATCCTGCCGTATCCTCCGGGAGTGCCGCTGGTGATGCCGGGTGAAATGATCACCGAAGAAAGCCGCCCGGTGCTGGAGTTCCTGCAGATGCTGTGCGAAATCGGCGCCCACTACCCGGGCTTCGAAACCGATATCCACGGCGCCTATCGTCAGGCGGATGGTCGTTACACCGTTAAAGTGCTGAAAGAAGAAAACAACAAGTAATAGACGCACACCAGGGAAGTGGCTTGCCACTTCCCTTTTTTCACGCTGCAAGGAGAACCTATGAAAACACCCTCACAGCCGCGCGCGATTTACTACATCGTTGCGATCCAGATCTGGGAGTACTTCAGCTTTTACGGCATGCGTGCCTTACTCATCCTTTATCTCACCCACCAGCTTGGCTTTGACGACAGCCATGCCATCAGTCTGTTCAGCGCCTACGCATCTTTAGTTTACGTTACCCCTATTCTCGGCGGCTGGCTTGCCGACCGCCTGCTCGGCAACCGCACGGCGGTGATTGCCGGGGCGCTGTTAATGACCCTCGGCCACGTGGTGCTGGGCGTCGAGTCGACCTCCGCATGGAGTCTGTACGTCGCGCTGGCGATCATCATCTGCGGCTACGGCCTGTTCAAATCCAATATCAGCTGCCTGCTCGGCGAACTGTACGCTCACGACGACCCGCGTCGCGACGGCGGTTTCTCGCTGCTGTACGCCGCCGGCAACGTCGGGTCGATCGCCGCGCCCATCGCCTGCGGACTGGCGGCGCAGTGGTACGGCTGGCATATCGGCTTTGCGCTGGCGGGGATCGGCATGTTTATCGGCCTGATGATTTTCTTAAGCGGCAGCCGCCATTTCCGGCATACCCGCGGCGTCGATAAACCGGCGCTGCGGGCAGTGAAATTTGTGCTGCCGACCTGGGGCTGGCTGCTGGTGATGCTGTGCCTGGCGCCGGTGTTCTTCACGCTGCTGCTGCAAAACAACTGGTCCGGCTATCTGCTGGCGATCGTCTGCCTGTTCGCCGCCCAGATGGTGGCGCGGATCATGATCAAAGCCCCGGAGCATCGTCGCGCGCTGTGGCAGATCGTCCTGCTGATGCTCGCCGGAACGCTGTTCTGGGTGCTGGCGCAGCAGGGCGGGAGCTCGATTAGCCTGTTTATCGACCACTTCGTCAATCGTCGCCTGCTGAACTGGGACGTGCCAACCGCGCTGTTCCAGTCGGTCAACGCGGTGGCGGTGATGGCGGCCGGCGTGGTGCTGGCGTGGCTGATGCGCCCGGAAGGCAGCGTGCGTTCGGTGCTGCGCGTCTGGCTGAAATTCGCTTTCGGCCTGCTGCTGATGGGCGGCGGCTTTATGCTGCTGGCGCTCAATGCCCGCCACGGCGCGGCTGACGGCCAGGCCTCGATGGGCATGATGGTCGCCGGGCTGGCGATGATGGGCTTTGCCGAACTGTTTATCGACCCGGTGGCGATGGCGCAAATCACCCGTCTGAACATGCCCGGCGTCACCGGGGTGTTGACCGGGATCTATATGCTGGCCACTGGCGCGGTCGCCAACTGGCTGGCGGGCGTGGTGGCGCAGCAAACCACCGAATCGCAAATTAGCGACACGGCGATTGCTGCCTATCAACATTTCTTCTCGCAGATGGGCGAATGGACCCTCGGCTGCGTGGCGGTGATGGTCGTTATCGCCTTTGCCGCGGCCTGTAGTGTGGGCAAACGCCGTGCGGCTGCCGGTGAAGTTACCGGCGGCGGCGCCTGACGCTCGTCCCGGCTGGTGGCGTAAACGCCTTATCCGGGCCGCGATTCGTAGCCCCGGTAAGCGCGGCGCGACCGGGGGCATGACATCAACAGCGGAGCGCGAAGTCGCTCCTTGCACAGCTTAGTGAACAGGAGGGGGATATTCTGGCATGCGCGGAGGCCAACGATAAAAAATACCGTTACTGAAGCCATAGCTGAGTGAGATCAGCTTGGAGTGAATCCAGGATCGTTAAGATTGTGCTCTGGTGTCTTCCCAGAGACAGGCCGCGCGGAAGGGTGACCTGGTTCAATTTATCGAAGCTAGTTTGAAAGCAAGGTTATGAGGAATCCATATGTCTGAACAACAAGCACAAGGTGCCGATGAGGCCATTGACCTTAATAATGAACTGAAAACTCGTCGCGAAAAACTGGCTGCACTGCGTGAGCAGGGCGTAGCCTTCCCCAACGACTTCCGTCGCGATCATACCTCTGACCAATTGCATGCTGAATTCGATGCGAAGGATAACGATGAACTCGCTTCCCTGAACGTTGAAGTTGCGGTGGCTGGCCGGATGATGACCCGCCGCGTGATGGGCAAAGCCTCTTTCGTCACTCTTCAGGACGTCGGCGGCCGCATTCAGCTGTACGTGGCGCGCGATGACCTGCCGGAAGGCGTCTACAACGAACAGTTTAAAAAATGGGACCTCGGCGATATCATCGCCGCCCGCGGCAAGCTGTTCAAAACGCAAACCGGCGAACTCTCTATTCACTGCACCGAGCTGCGTCTGCTGACCAAAGCCCTGCGCCCGCTGCCGGATAAATTCCACGGCCTGCAGGATCAGGAAGTCCGCTATCGCCAGCGCTATCTGGATCTGATCGCCAACGAAGAGTCACGTCATACGTTCCGTATCCGTTCGCAGATCCTCGCGACCATGCGCCAGTTCATGGTGGCTCGTGGCTTTATGGAAGTCGAAACCCCGATGATGCAGGTGATCCCTGGCGGGGCGTCCGCCCGTCCGTTCATCACCCATCACAACGCGCTGGATCTGGATATGTACCTGCGCATCGCGCCGGAACTGTATCTGAAACGTCTGGTGGTCGGCGGTTTTGAACGCGTGTTTGAAATCAACCGCAACTTCCGTAATGAAGGGATCTCGGTACGCCATAACCCAGAGTTCACCATGATGGAACTGTATATGGCGTATGCGGACTACAAAGACCTGATCGAACTGACCGAGTCGTTGTTCCGCACCCTGGCGCAGACGGTGCTGGGCAAAACCGAAGTGCCATATGGCGACCAGGTGTTTGATTTCGGTAAGCCGTTTGAAAAACTGACCATGCGCGAAGCAATCAAGAAACACCGTCCGGAAACCAACATGGCGGATCTGGATAACTTCGACGCGGCGAAAGCGCTGGCGGAATCTCTCGGTATTCAGGTAGAGAAAAGCTGGGGTCTGGGACGTATCGTCACCGAAATCTTTGACGAAGTGGCGGAAGCGCATCTGATTCAGCCAACCTTCATCACCGAATACCCGGCGGAAGTTTCCCCGCTGGCGCGCCGTAACGACGTCAACCCGGAAATCACTGACCGCTTTGAATTCTTCATTGGCGGCCGCGAAATCGGTAACGGTTTCAGTGAGCTGAACGATGCCGAAGATCAGGCGCAGCGCTTCCAGGATCAGGTGAACGCCAAAGCGGCGGGCGATGACGAAGCGATGTTCTATGACGAAGACTACGTCACCGCCCTGGAGTATGGTTTACCGCCGACCGCGGGTCTGGGTATCGGTATCGACCGCATGGTGATGCTGTTTACCAACAGCCATACCATCCGCGACGTGATCCTCTTCCCGGCCATGCGTCCGCAGAAGTAATCCGTTGCACTCCCTCCCGGCCTGCGCCGGGAGGTCCTCCCTGCATTATCCCCATCCTGTCTTTTGCCCTGCTTTATGAACCGCTAACCGCTATTTATCGGGATGTTTTGCCGTGGCCAGACGCGCGACAATAGTGACCATTTCGCAAGGAGACGCTATGAGCAAATTTGGTATTGCCCTCATGACCGCGGCGGCTATTAGCCTGCTGAGCGGCTGCCAGGCGGCGAAGGAGAAGCATCCGACGCAGGAGGAACTGATCCGCCAGATGCAGCAGCGGGCCGCGGCCCCGGATACGCACACACTGCCGCCGGGCAAAGCCACGCAGGACCAACTGATGCGCTACGCCTTCACGCTCAGAGAGGCGGTTATGGTTCAATTGCCCAACAGCGCACGCTACCAGGGGAAAATATGCTCCGTGCGGCTGTCGCTTAACCGCAGTGCAAAACTGACCGGACTGCAGCAGGAGGGGGGCGATCCGGCGTTCTGCGCGGTAGTGACCGATGCGGTACTGCGCACGACCTTCCCGCCCTTTGCCAGCGAAGGGGTCTACCAGATCTTTAACCATCCGCTACTGGATTTTAAGCCTTAGCGCACCCGGCTTTCCGCCCCCGCCGGACGGCAGGGGCGGAGAGATTACTGCACTTTTTGCAGGGAGCCGCGCTGGCTGCCGTTTGTCCAGCTGCCGTTAAAGGCGTCGTTGAGGGTAAAGGCTGAACTTTTCACCCGGAAAGTCAGTTTGCCCTGGCTGGCTTTCGCCGCCTCGACCAGATGACCATGGGTTTTCACCGTTTTAGCGGTGACGACAATCTCATCAATTTTATCGCCATACTCCGTATAAACATACCAGGTGCCCACCCAGGGGCCGAAGCCGCTGCTGGCCTGCTGCGCGGCGGCGGCATTCTCGGCTTTGGTTTTATGAATATCGCAGGTGGTCCCGTCGGTCATCTGCGTGCAGCCGGAACGTTCAAGCTGTTCCCGGTATTTCGCGCTAATGGCGTGGGCCGGCGCGGCGGCGACCAGCGCCAGGGTGAGGGTGGTGAAAAGCCAGGTCTTATTCATCTTATTGTTTCTCATCGCGATAGCGGCGTGCATGGTCATAAAGGTTGATACACATTGGTGCATTCTCCCGGTGGCGTCAGAATAAATATAACCGCAGCCATTCCTGATAAATAACTAGCAGGAAGGAGATGGGTTATTTATTGGTAAAACATCATTACCCTGATTTTATTTATCACTGTACCTTCCCGCTGCATGTCATATTATTGCAGAGAGAATGTTAAGTAATTGATGTTTTAAAAGTGACTATTTGTCACTTACGCAAATAACAGCAGGCCCGGCCTGGGCGCGCGGCTAAAGCCCGCGCCGGTGCGGTGTTGAGTTTTTTTCATATTGCTATCATCATATTTCGAATGAAAGGGATAACCTCTGAAGCGGGTTATTAAGCCAGTAATTTTTAGCCGCAAAATAAGCCGGCGGCAAGCATTATTTCCATTTATTTTTCAGGGTTACCTGAAATAGCGGATATATCGCCAGCGCAATGATGGATTTCCATCATTTCTCCGTTTTCATCGTCGGTCGTCGCCTGCTTATAGTGACGCCAGACAAGACCACAGGGTGAAAAGGAGAACAAGATGGCGACAGAGCATCTGCAGTGGGGCGTGAGCCCCCTGTGCTGGACCAACGATGTGCTGGAGGATTTAGGCGGCGATATCCCCCTGGATACCTGCCTGCGCGAGGCGCGGGAGGCGGGCTATCAGGGCATTGAGTTAGGACGGAAATTTCCCCGCCAGGCAGAGACGCTGGGCCCGCTGCTGGCGGCGGCTGACCTGCGCCTGGCGTCCGGCTGGTACAGCGGCTTGCTGGCCGAGCGCAGCGTGGAAGCGGAGCTGGAGGCGGTGCGGGAGCACGCGCAACTCCTCCGGCAGCTCGGCGCGAGGGTGATGGTTTACGGCGAGTGCGGGCAACTGCCGGGTGAAACCCCGCTTGATGAGCCTATTTCACTCTCGCCGCCGTTAAGCCGTGTCAGCCTGGCGGCGTATTGCCACAAGCTAAATACCTTTGCCGACCTGCTGCTGCGCGACTATGGCCTCCAGCTGGCCTATCACCATCATCTGATGATGCTGGTGGAGCACGATGACGAGCTGGAGCGGTTTCTGTCCCATACCCATGACAACGTCGGGCTGGCGTTTGATACCGGACACGCCTTTGTCGCCGGGGTCGAGATCCCGCGCGTGCTGCAAAAATATGGCCACCGTATCCGCCATCTGCATCTGAAAGACGTCCGTCCGCAGGTGCTGGGGCGTCTGTATCGTGAAAACCTGAGCTTTAACGAGGCGGTGCGCGCCGGGCTGTTTACTATCCCGGGCGACGGCTGCATCGACTATGCGCCGATCCTCGACTTCGTCCGGGACAGCGACTACCGCGGCTGGCTGATTATCGAAGCCGAGCAGGACCCGGCGATGGCGCCGCCGTTGGCCACTGCCCGCCGCGCCTTTGCCTGGCTGGCGCACCATTTTTCTTCCCCTTCACCGTCAGAGGAGCATGCATCATGAGCGCGCGGTTAAATATCGGTCTTATCGGCTCGGGTTTTATGGGTCAGGCACACGCTGACGCGTACCGTCGCGCGGCCATGTTCTATCCCGATCTGCCGAAGCGCCCGCATCTCTACGCGCTGGCGGATCAGGATCAGGCGCTGGCTGAACGCCATGCGGCGAAACTGGGGGCGGAAAAGGCCTACGGCGACTGGCGCGAGCTGGTAAACGATCCGCAGGTTGATGTGGTGGATATCACCTCGCCGAACCATCTGCACTACACAATGGCGATGGCGGCGATCGCGGCGGGTAAACATGTCTATTGCGAGAAGCCGCTGGCGGTCAACGAGCAGCAGGCGCAGGAGATGGCGCAGGCGGCACGGCGCGCGGGGGTGAAGACCATGGTGGCCTTTAACAACATCAAAACGCCGGCGGCACTGCTGGCAAAGCAGATTATCGCCCGGGGCGATATTGGCGAACCGGTGCGCTTTCGCGGCACCTTTGATCAGGGGTTTTATAACGACCCGAACCTGCCCTGGTCCTGGCGCTGCTCGAAAACCCTCGGCGGCAGCGGGGCGCTTGGCGACCTTGGCGCCCATACCCTGTCGGTCGCCCAGTTTTTGCTGGGCGGGATCCGCGAAGTGACCGCCAGCGCGCAAACCTGCCTGCGTCAGCGTCCGGTGCCGCAGCGCGATGCCGGGTATGCCAGCCGGGTCGCGGCCGATGCCGAGTGGCGGGAAGTAGAAAATGACGATCAGGTTCAGTGCCTGGTCAATTTCGACAGCGGCGCGGCGGGAGTGATTGAGGCCTCGCGCATCGCCGCCGGGCGGATCTTCGGCGTGTTCTGGGAGGTTTCCGGCACCGAAGGCACGCTGTATATGGACGGGGAGCGCTTTAACGAACTGCAGGTATATCGCTTCAACGATGATAAACACGACCGCGGCTTTAAGACGCTGTATGCCGGGAGCCAGATCCCGGCCTATGCCGGCTTCTTCGGCTTCGATTTTGGCGGCGGTGGGCTGGGCTATTTTGACGTCAAGGTGATCGAAGTGCATGACCTGGTGCAGGGAATTTGCGGGGAGGACGACTGCTATCCCAACTTTGAATTTGGTTTGCAGAATCAGCGCGTGCTGTCGGCGATTGAAGCCTCGATGGCCAGCCGTCGCTGGGTGAACGTGGTTAAAGACTAAGGAGCCGCTATGTTTCCCTCACACTTACCGACCCCGCGCCGCCCGGCGGCGCAGAGCATTCCCTCCCTGCGCTGGGGCATTATCGGTCCCGGCTGGATCGCCGAGCGCTTTGTTCATGCATTGAAAACCTACAGCCGGCAGCAGGTGGTGGCGGTGGCCTCCCGCAGCCAGGCGAAGGCCGAGCGGGTGGCCGCGGAATGGGGGATCCCCCAGGCTTACGGCCAGGTGGAGGAGATGCTGGCACGCCCGGATATTGATGCGGTGTACATTGCGACGCCGCACAACCATCACTTTCCCGACGGCATGCAGGCGCTGAAGGCGGGTAAACACGTGCTGATTGAGAAGCCCTTCGCGCTCAACCTCGGCGAAGGGCGTGAGCTGCAGGCCGAAGCCGCCCGCCAAGGGAAGCTGGCGCTGGAGGCAATGTGGTGCGATTACGCGCCGAAATATGATGTGATCCGCCAGCTGCTGGAGGATGGGGCGCTCGGCGACCTGCATACCCTGCTGGCCGATCACGGCGAGTATTTCACCCCCGACCACCGCATCTTCAATGCCGACCTTGCCGGCGGGCCGATGATGGACCTCGGCAGCTATTTGACCTCGTTTGCGCTGATGGTGGGCGGCATGCCGCAGGAGATTGTCGCCCGCGGCAGCGCCACGGCGGAGGGGCTTAACGGTCAGACGTCGATGCTGTTTAGCTGGCAGAACGGGATGCAGGGGTTGTTAAACACGACGTTGTTCAGCAACACGCCGGGCGGGGCGGTGGTGGCCGGACGCCAGGCGACCCTGACGATCGACGGTCAGTTTTACGCCCCCGGCGGCTTTACGCTCGCCGCCAGCCAGGGCGGGCAGGTGCTGCGCTGGGAAGAGCCGCGCAATCGCTACGACCAGCTGTTCTGGCAGGCGGAGCATTTTGCCTGGTGCATCGGCCAGGGGCTGCGGGATTCGCCGCTGCGGCCGCTCAGTCGGGTGCTGCAGAATCTGCAGGTGATGGATGAGGTGCGGCGCCAGGTGGGCGCGGTGTTTAACGAAGAACGCTAAGGAGCCGGCCGGGCTTTGGTTTGCAGATAGCGCGAGCGTGTCTGCCATTGCCCGGCACCAGGACGCGTACGATGCCGGATGTCTGTTGCCCGGCGGCGCTGCGCTTGCGCGGGCCTACGATTTTACTGCAACCGTTTGATATTAAAGCGGATTAATGCCTGTGTTATGTAGGCCGGGCAAGGCGTCGCCGCCGCCCGGCATAAAGGCTGGTACAGCGCCTGATGGCGGTTGCCACGCAACCACTCAGCGACAGTCGTCGACGGCGACAAACTGGCCATGCTGCAGGGACTGAACCGCCGCTTCGGCAATGGCCTGCGCCTGCAGGCCGTCCAGCAGGCCGGGCAGATCGGCCACGGTTTCACCATTCAGGGCGCGAATAAAGGCGTCAAGATGCTGGTAATAAGATCCCTGTACCCGGCTGAACCAGTCCGGCCACAGGCCCGGCTCAATGCGCTGATTGCCGCGCCACAGGGTAGGGCCCGCCGGCGACTGGCTACCGGACTCCAGCGCGCCTTCGGCGCCCAGCAGCGTGATCCGTTCATCATACCCGTGGCCGGTGCGGCGGGTGTTGTCCAGCTGCGCCAGCGCGCCGCCGCGCATCTGCATCATCAGGATGGAGGTGTCGACATCGCCAAATTCGGCAATGTCCGGCAGGGCCAGCGCCGCGCCCATCGCCGCCACGGTACGCACTTCATCGCCAGTGAGAAAGCGCAGGAGATCGAAGAAGTGGATCGCCTGATCGCGCATCTGGCCGCCGGAGCTGCGCAGATAGTCGAGCGGCGGCATGGTGGAGGCGCGGCAGACCATCTGCACCAGCTCGACCCGGCCGATCAGCCCTTGCTCCAGCTGGCGGCGGAGCTGCTGATGGCTGCTGTCGAAGCGCCGGTTAAAGCCGACAGTCACCGGCACGTTCAGGGGGAGCACCCGCTCCACCACCTCACGGGCGCGCGCCAGGGAGAGGTCGATCGGTTTTTCGCAATAGACCGCCTTGCCCGCCCGGGCGGCGGCTTCCAGCAGTTCGGCATGCGACGGGGTTGAACTGGCGATCAGCACCGCGTCGATGGCGTCGCTATGGATCGCCTCGCTCACTGTCACCGCCCGGGCGCCATAGCGGGCGGCCAGCACCTGGGCGCGCTCCGGGGCGGCATCGGCCACCATCGTCAGCGCACTTCCTTCATGACGGGCAAGACTGGCGGCATGAACCTGACCGATAAAACCACTGCCTACCAGGGCAAAACGTTTGCAGATCATTTTTTTCTCCAGAATGGCGAGGGGACGTTGCCACCATAATCGGTTTGCTAAACTCACTGACACTGCCGTTTTGATGGATTTCCATCATGAAGAGAGGGGCGATGAAAAACATTTCACTGGCGATGCTGGCCAGACAGATTGGCGTCGGCGTGGCCACCGTTGACCGGGTGCTGAACGAACGCGGCGGCGTATCGCCGCAGACCACCCGCAAAGTGCTGCAGGCGGCGCGCGAGGCGGGGCTGAAGCGGATCCTGCCGGAGGAGCACCGCTTCCCCTGGCAGGTTGAGGTCTTTCTCAGCAGCAATGACTCGTTCTTCTTTCCCCAGCTGGCGCAGGATTTTGCCGCCGTGGCGGATAGCCTCGGCTATCGCCGTCTGACCCTGCACCGCACCTTTGTCCCGGAGTCGCAGCCGACGACCCTGGCCCGGCGCATTGTGCGCAGCTGCCAGCAGCGTCAGGGGATCATCGTCTTCGGCAATGACCATCCCGCAGTGCACGACGCGCTGCGCCGCTGCCGGGAGGCGGGCGTCCCGGCGATCACCCTGGCGACGGACCTGCCCGGCGCCGACCGACTCTGCCACGTGGGGATCAATCAGCTGCAGGCTGGCCGCACGGCGGGGTTAATGCTGGGGAGGATGACGCCGCGGCCCGGCGAGGTGCTGATGGTCAGCGGCCGGCAAGATTACAGCGCGCATCGCCTGCGCATTCAGGGGTTTCGCGAGGTGCTGAGCCAGCGCTTTCCCCACCTGCAGCTCAGCGACGTGCTGGCGGGTGAGGAGCGGCGGGAGCAGATCACCCGCCTGCTGGAACAAGCCCTGTGCCGCAGCCGGAATATTGTTGGGATCTATAACACCGGGCTTGGCAATACCCAGATTGCCGAGGCGCTGGCCCGCCACCGCCGCGAAGGCGACGTCTGCTGGATCACCCATGAGCGTTACAACACCACCCGGCAGCAGCTGGCGAAGGGGAGTCTGGCGTTAACGCTCGATCAGAACACCCGCCAACACGCCCAGCTGGCGATCGACCTGATGCTGCGCCATCTGGAGTCCGGCTACCAGCCGCAAACCTATGCCGACGGTAAAGTCGACTTTATCCTCTACAGCGCCGAAAACGTCGACTGAGTCGGTCGGCGTATCCCCTCCTGACCGCATGACTATCCCTGGCGGGTAAATACCCGCCTGGCGGGGAAGCGATCGCGTCAAAGCGTTGTCTGCCTCTCATTTTTCGCTCATTTATGCGGCAATGTTAGATGTCTGTCAAAATTCTGTTACTGCATAGTTTTAAAATTTTCATTTCAGTTATTTACTTATAAAAGTTTCAAATGTCTTGTTAATGAAATAAATGGTCTGAAATCCAGGTTGCGGCGTAAATGGACTAACGTTTCAAAAAAGTGATGAAAAAACAGCCGTAATTTGTGATTTAGATCACGATGGAGTGCGAGAGGTGCCGCAGCGTCGTCGATATCACAGCAGACATTTGCCGCAACGTAACTGAAATTAATTTTTCATTTTATTTCATTCACCGGCGTACCTACAAAATCAAGGATCAACTATGAATATTAAGAAAACGATTGTTGCCTCTTTGTTAGCCTGCATGCTGCCTGCGGTGGTTATGGCAAAAGACGTCTCTATTGGCGTCTCCATGGCGCTGTTTGACGATAACTTCCTGACGATCCTGCGGACCTCGATGCAAAAAGAGATGAAAAAAGACGGCGTTAAATCGCAGATCGAGGACGCAAAAGGGGATGTCTCCCAGCAGCTGCAGCAGGTGCAAAACTTTATCGGTCAGGGGGTGGACGCCATTATCGTCAACCCGGTGGATACCAATGCGGTGAAACCGATTATGGATCAGGCCACCAAAGCCGGGATCCCGCTGGTGTTTGTGAACCGCCGTCCGCAGGCGGAGCTGACCGACAAGATGGCCTATGTGGGGTCGGATTCCATTCTCGCCGGCCGTCTGCAGATGGAAGCGCTGGCGAAAGCGATGAACGGTAAGGGCAATGTGGCGATCCTGCTCGGCGACCTGGCGAATGAGTCCACCCGCGATCGTACCAAAGGGGTGGAAGAGGTGGTGGCGAAATACCCGAACATCAAAATCGTCCAGAAGCAGACCGCGAAATTTACCCGCAATGACGCCGTGGACGTGGTCAGCAACTGGATGACCAGCGGTGAGGATATCCAGGCCATCGCCTCCAACAACGATGAAATGGCGATCGGCGCCCTGCAGGCACTGGGCAAAAACCCGAACCATATTCTCATCGCTGGCGTGGATGGCACTCCGGATGCCCTGCAGATGCTGAAGAGCGGCAAAATGATCGCCACCATCTTCCAGGATGCGAAAGGCCAGGGTGAAGGCGCAGTCGACGCGGCCATCAAGCTGGCGAACGGCGAGAAAGTGGAAAAAATCATCGACGTGCCGTATCAGCTGATTACCAAAGAGAACATGGCTGAATTTACTAACCGTAATCAGAAATAGTCCTGGCCAACCTGTGGTACGGAGGTGGATGTATGAACGCTTTTGCACTTGAAGCCGAAGGTATCAGTAAGTTCTTCCCCGGCGTGAAGGCGCTCGATAATGTCTCATTGCGCGTGCGTCCGGGAACGGTGCATGCCCTGATGGGCGAGAACGGCGCCGGTAAATCCACGCTGATGAAGTGCCTGATCGGTATCTATCGCCCCGATAAAGGGTCGATTCGCGTGAAAGGGGAGCCGGTGGAGTTTACCGACACCATGGATGCGCTGCGCTCGGGGATCTCGATGATCCACCAGGAGCTCAATCTGGTGCCGCATATGACGGTGGCGGAGAATATCTGGCTGGGGCGCGAGCCGATGAAGTACGGCTTTGTCGACCACGGCCAGCTGACCCGCCAGACCCAGGCGCTGCTGGACAAGCTTAATATCCGCTTAACCGCCGACCGGCTGGTGGGCGACCTGAGCATCGCCGCCCAGCAGATGGTGGAGATTGCCAAAGCAGTCTCGTGGAACGCGGATATCGTGATCATGGATGAGCCCACTTCGGCGCTGACCGAAGGCGAGGTGGCTCACCTGTTCACCATCATCCGCGACCTGCGCGCCCAGGGTAAAGCGATCATCTATATCAGTCACAAAATGGATGAGATCTTTGCCATTACCGATGAGATCAGCGTGTTTCGCGACGGCACCTGGGTGGGGAGCAAAAACACCACCGAATTTACCCGGCAGTCGCTGATCACCCAGATGGTGGGCCGCGAATTAACCCAGCTGTTTCCGAAATTTAATAACACCATCGGCGAAGAGGTGCTGACGGTGCGCAACCTGACGCGCCAGGGCGTGTTCCATGACGTCAGCTTTACTGTACGCCGCGGTGAAATCCTTGGCGTGGCCGGGCTGGTGGGCGCCGGGCGCAGCGAGGTGATGGAAAGCCTGTTCGGTATGGAGCGCTTCGACAGCGGCGAAGTGCTGATCGACGGGGCGCCGGTGACCATTGATTCCCCCTCCGTGGCGATTGAAAAGGGGATGGCGTTATTAACCGAAGATCGCAAAAAGTCGGGCCTGTTTCTGGTGCTGTCGGTGCTGGAAAATATGAGTATCGTCAAAATGCCGGAATATATCGGCAAGAGCGGTTTTGTCCAGCACGTGAAAATGGCCGAAGACTGCATGGAGCAAATTCGCCGGCTCAATATTAAAACGCCGACGATGGATCAAATTATTAATAACCTCAGCGGGGGGAATCAGCAAAAAGTCCTGATTGCGCGCTGGCTGTTAGCGCAACCGAAAATCTTAATTCTCGATGAGCCGACCCGCGGTATCGACGTCGGGGCGAAGGCGGAGATTTATCATCTGATCAGTGAACTGGCGAATCGGGGGGTGGCGGTCATTATGGTCTCCTCTGAGCTGCCGGAAATCCTTGGCATGAGTGATCGGGTTATGGTGATGCATGAAGGCCGTATCACCGGCATCCTGGAAAAAGACGAAGCCGACCAGGAAACCATTTTGTCGTTGGCATCCCATTGAGGCACAGAGAATGAGTAATATGAAATTAACGGCGGCTCCGGCCAGCGAGGGTTCCTCCTTCTTCGCTAATTTGCGGCATAAAATGCCGAAAGATACCGGCATCTTTGTGGTGATGCTGGTGATTGCCCTGACTTTTGAAATTGCCGGCTGGTATGTTCGCGACCAGTCGTTCCTGCTCAATACCAACCGCCTGGTGCTGATTGTGCTGCAGGTGGCGATCATCGGCATCATCGCCGTCGGCGTCACCCAGGTGATCATCACCACCGGGATTGACCTCTCCTCCGGCTCGGTTATCGCCCTTGCGGCGGTGGTGGCGGCGAGCCTGGCGCAAACTTCCGACAGCCTGTCGCCGATGTTCCCGGCGCTGGTCAACCTGCCGGCGGTGATCCCCATTTGCGCGGGGATCGGCGTCGGCCTGCTGTGCGGCCTGACCAACGGTTTTCTGGTGACGCGGACCGGTATTCCGCCGTTTATTGCCACCCTTGGGATGATGGTTTCGGCGCGCGGTCTGGCGCAGTATTACACCCAGGGCAACCCGATCAGCTTCCTCTCCGACAGCTTTACGGCGATAGGTCAGGGGGCGATGCCGGTGATTATCTTCTTCGTGATCGCCGCCGTGTTTCACATTGCGCTGAAGCATACCCGTTATGGCAAATATGTGTATGCCATCGGCGGCAACATGACCTCGGCCAAAGTGTCCGGCATCAACGTGAATAAGTACCTGGTGATTGTCTACACCATCGCCGGGGCGCTCTCCGGGCTGGCGGGGGTGGTGCTGGCGGCGCGCGTCAGCAGCGGCCAGTCGAGCATGGGGATGTCCTACGAGCTGGACGCGATTGCCGCCGCGGTGATCGGCGGCAGCAGCTTAATGGGCGGGGTGGGGCGCATTACCGGCACCCTGATTGGCGCGATGATCCTTGGTCTGATCAAAAGCGGTTTTACCTTTGTCGGCGTCGATGCCTACGTGCAGGATATTATTAAGGGCATCATTATCGTCGCCGCGGTGACCATCGACATGCGTCGCAACCGGAAAAAACACTAATCTTATCAACGGGCGGCAGCGGCGAAGGATGTCATTGCCGCCCGTCCTGTCCAGAAATAAACAAAATACGCCCCGCCAGGCGCGGCCTGTCTGTTTTGCCCACGCGGCTCATCCTGTACAGTTTTGCCACTTCCGTTGTCTATTCGTCAGGGGGCCCACGCGTGGCCTCCGGTTTCTGGAGTCGTATGAATACACCATCCGTCGTCAAATCCTCGCCGCTCTGGCGACCGGCAAGCAGGGGCATTATCGTCACGCTGATCGCCGGACTGGCGATCCTGGCGCTCGGTCGGGGCGTGAATTTGCCGGCCAGAGAGGTTTACCGTGAGATGCAGACCCGCCAGCTGGAGGAGGATGCGCAGTGGGTGGCGCAACGCCTTGAGCGGCGAATGAACACGCCGGCGCCGCAGCGGGAAGCCGCCTGGCCGTTGGCGGCGATGCGCGCCGAACTCCATACCCTCGCCCGGCAGCGGCATTATCAACTGCTGCTGGTGAATGGCGACGGGCATCTGCTGGCGGCGTCGCATGCGCTGCCGGCCAGCGTACTGGCCCAGGTGCAGGCGCAGTTCCCCAGGGAGATGCAGCCGCCGCTGTTCGGCAGCCACTACCAGACTATCCAGCCTTTCGCCCCGCACCAGCGGATGTTAACCCGCGCGCTGAACGGCGAGGCGGGGCTAACGGGCTGGAATCTGGTGGTGCTGGCGCCGGACGGCGGATTGCCCTCGTTACTGATGGCTTACCGCTGGCCGGTGACGATCGGCCTGGGCATGCTGTTTGCCGGTGCGCTGCTGGCGGTGAGGCAGGCAGCGCGCACCCGGCGAAAACGCTAATTGCCGACGGCGCCGTCAGGGATGGCGAAACTGCAGGGTGGCGGGGAGGTAGCGCTGGAGCGGCTCCGGCGCCTGGCCGTCGATCAGCTGGCTGAGCAGATCGTAGCAGTGCCAGGCCAGCTGGCGATTATCCTGCTGCACGGTATCAATGCGCAGGGAAAGCGAATCATACAGGTAGTGATCGTCGAAGCTGGCGAGATGAATATTGGAGTCCAGCAGATGATGCTGGCTCATGTAGCGCAGTACCCCTTCGAGCAGGCCGCAGGCCGCGGTAAACAAGGCCTTCGGCGGACGTCCCAGCCGCGCGCAGAGCGCCGCGAACATCTCATACCCGGAGCTGGGGTGGTAGTTACCGTTGATCACCCACTCAGGGCGCAGCGTGACCCCCGCCTGAGCCAGGCCTTGCGTGAATCCCGCCAGCCGGTCGCGCGACGGCGACAGCCGCGGCTGGCCGCCGAGAAACCAGAACTCGTCCGCATGCTGAGGCGCAATGCGGGAGATCAGCTCGGCGGTTGGCGTCACCGAGTCGGTCATCACCAGCGGCAGGGCGCTGTCGCTGGGGGAGCGGTCAAACAGCACCACCGGCAGCTGTTCGCTGAGCTTCAGGTAGTCGGCATCGCTGTGCATGCACGAGGCGACGATCAGCCCGTCGACCTGGCGGGCAATCATATTATTGACCACCACGCTCTCCTGACCGGGGTTTTCGTCGGTGCAGGAGATAAGCAGCTGCACGCCGGCTTCCCGGCAGAGCGTCTCAAGCTCATGGGAGAAAACGGCAAACCCGTAGTTGGTGATCTCCGGTACCACCAGGCCAATGGTATGGCTGCGGTTATCGCGCAGCGAGCGCGCATGAATGCTGGGCTGATAGTGCTGCTCGCGGGCGATCGCCAGCACGCGCTCGCGCGTCTCCTGCGCCACGCGCAGCTCTTTGCCACGGCCGTTGAGCACCAGACTGGCGGTCGCTTTGGAGACGCCCGCCAGTTCGGCGATATCTTTGATAGTTACGCGTTTGGTTTTCATCACCACTCAGGAGCCTGAAAGCAAAACGCTTATACTACCATGCATGGCCGCAGCAGCCAGCGGCAGAATGCCACCGGCGTCGCACCGCTGAAGATTATCTGCCCCGGATAGCCCGGGAAGAAGCGGCTGCTCATCACCCCTTCGCCATCGTTGATGAAAATTTCCACACTGGAGCGGTCGATAAAGATCCGCAGGCGCCGCGCTTCGCCGCGCCAGTAGCGGTGATGCATCTCGGCGGTCTGCAGCCCGCGGCGCGACAGACGCAGGCCGTCGCGGTTGACGGTAAGCTGCAGGGCGCCGGCAAAGTCCAGCCCCAGCGTACTGTTGGGGGCGATGTCAAAGGCCAGCTCCATCGGGGCGAGGGGCAGGGTCTGCCCGCGCCAGCCCTGGGCTTCCTCGCGCAGAGCGGCCAGCTCGCGCAGCGGGCGCTGATACAGGGTGCCCGCCTGCCACTCCAGCTCGCGCACGCAGGTCATCTGGTGGATCCATCCCTGTGCGCGGGTGGGTTGATGCATCTCTTCCCCGTCCGGGACGCCCATCCAGCCGACCAGCAGACGGCGGCCATCCTCGGCCAGCATGGTCTGCGGCGCGTAGAACTCAAACCCGCTGTCCAGCTCGTGCAGCGGGCCGTGGTCTAAGGTGCCGCGCTCGGCGTCGAAGCGGCCTGCCATCCACACCGCAGGATAGGTATTGAGAAAGCGCTGCGCTTCACGGGCCAGCCCCTGCGGGCAGCAGATCAGCAGGTGGGTATCCGCCAGCGGAAAGAGATCCGGGCACTCCCACATATAGCCGCCGTTCGCCAGACCGTTAACGCCATGTCCGGCGATCTCGCCCACCAGGCGCCACTCCCGCAGATCGCTGGCGGTGAACAGCAGCACTTTACCGTGCTGTTGCAAATCCTGCGCGCCGAGGACCATGTACCAGCGCCCGTCCTGCTGCCACACCTTGGGGTCGCGTACATGGCCGGTGTAACCGTCAGGGAGCGGCAGCACCGGCCCCAGCTTGCGGAAGGTGCCATCGGCATTCTCTGTCGCC
The DNA here is from genome assembly GCF_003790505.1 of Klebsiella sp. P1CD1. Lineage (NCBI taxonomy): Bacteria > Pseudomonadati > Pseudomonadota > Gammaproteobacteria > Enterobacterales > Enterobacteriaceae > Klebsiella > Klebsiella sp. P1CD1. Next base: position 4,324,942 of record NZ_CP033631.1, on the reverse strand, counting down.
AGGCACTGCCAGGCGGTACGCCCGCCGTCGGGGAATTTCACGTTGCCGGTGTAGCACAGGGTCAGGGCGCCCTCGAACTCGACCGCGCTGCCGGAGTAGCAGCCGTTGCGGTCATACTCTTCGTCCGGCATCAGGGCGATAGGTTCATGCCGCCAGTGCAGCAGATCGGCTGAACTCCAGTGTCCCCAGCACTTATAGGTATGGTCACAGGCGAGCGGGTTCCACTGATAAAACAGGTGGTAACGCCCGGCGACCTGGCAAAAGCCGTTGGGATCGTTCAGCAGTCCGCTGACCGGCGCCAGATGCCATTGCGGATAATGGCTGTCGGCCAGCGCCTGCGGCTGGCCCTGCATAACGGCCTGCAGGATCGCAGGCAGGCGTGACGGTAATGACATTATTCAGCGTCCGTTTTGTATTTCAGCGTCAGAGAGAGCATAAAGGCCACGGCGAAGGCGATCGCCATTCCGATAATGTAGTTCAGCAGCGAGCTGGCCTGCACGATGGCCATCCCCGGGATCGCCGTCAGGCCCACCGCGGTCATATAGACGTGCATTGACACCACCCAGGCGCCGCCGGCGGCACCACCGACCAGCGCGGCGATGAACGGCTTCACAAAGCGCAGGTTAATCCCGAAGATTGCCGCTTCCGTGATCCCCAGCATCGCCGAAAACGCCGACGGCAGGGTGATGGCTTTGATTTTGGCATCTTTGGTTTTAAACCACACCGCAAAGCAGGCGCCGCCCTGAGCGACGTTGGCCATCGCCCAGATCGGCAACAGGAAGTTGACGCCAATCGATGGGTTGCCCAGCAGACCCGCCTCGATGGCATGGAAGCTGTGATGGATACCGGTAATGACGATCACCGAGTAGAGGCCGCCGAACAGCAGGCCCGCCAGCCAGCCGGCGTGGCTGATAAGCGTGCTGAGGATAAACGAAATACCGTCGCCGAGCGCGCGACCGGCCGGGCCGATCAGCAGCAGGGCGATAAAGCCGGAGATAATCACCGTCAGGAACGGGGTGAGGATCAGGTCCAGCGCGTCAGGGATAACGCGGCGCAGCCGTTTCTCGACCATGCTCATAAACCACACCGCCAGCAGCACCGGGAAGACGGTGCCCTGGTAGCCGATCATCGCCACTTCGATGCCGAAGAAATTCATGGTGTGGAAGCCGGCGGCGACGCCCCAGGCGTTGGTCAGCGCCGGGTGGGTGAGGATCCCGCCAAGGGTCGCGCCCAGATAAGGGTTACCGCCAAATTCGCGGGCGGCGGTAAAGCCGATCAGGATCGGCAGAATGATAAACGCTGCCGAGCTGCACATATCCAGCATGATATAGATAGCGTTGCTCGGGTCGACCCAACCGTAGGTTTTCACCATCCCCAGCAGGCCCATCAGCAGGCCGGAGGCGACGATGGCGGGAATGATCGGTACGAAAATGTTGGACAGCAGGCGGGCGATGCGCTGGAACGGGTTCAGCTTTTTCGCGGCCAGGTCGGCGGCTTCGGATTTGCTTGATTCGCTGATGCCTGCGGCCTGGATAAAGGCGGCATAGACTTTATTGACCACCCCGGTGCCGAAGATGATCTGCATCTGTCCGGCATTGCGAAAGCAGCCTTTCACCCCGTCGATTTTGCCAATGGCCTGTTGGTCGGCGAGCGCGTCGTCGACCAGCACCAGCCGCAGGCGGGTGGCGCAGTGCGCGGCGCTGGCGATATTTTCCTTGCCGCCCAACAGGGGAAGCAGTGAGCGGGAAATCTGATCAAAATCCATAGTACCCTCTGAATGCATGATGATATGGCGTGGGCGGTGCCAGCCGTGGCAGGCACCGCGAACCTTATATTTATGTGTTACTTACCCTGTCGTCCGGGTTACCGTCAGAACCAGGTCTCCATTTGCATACCGAACGACCATTCGCCGCCCGATTTGAACCCGTTGCTGCCTAATGCATCATCGTTGGCGTAGTTATCCAGTTTTTTGCTCCAGTCCATCCACGATGTATAGAAGCGGATCTCCGGACGCGAGAAGAAGTCGCCGATGCTGCCCACCTTGAAGGTTGGGGCGAAGGTCAGCTTGTAGAAGCTGCCGTTCACCGCGTGGCGATCGTTGTAGCCTTCAGGCTGCAGATCCATGTACTGATAGCTGCCCTCCCAGGCGAGGGCGAAGTTCTGCGTCACTTCCTGAATCAGACGCAGGTTGAGAGTGGCCCACTGATAGCTGTCGCCATCGACATAACGATCTTTACTGCTCTGCGCCAGCACGGCCGGGGCAATAAACCAGCGATCGCTCAGCGGCGTCGTGCCGTAGCTGGCGAAGCGCCAGGTATTGGCCCCCGGGCGCAGCGCACCGTCGGAGCCGATGCCTTTAACCTCGGCGCCCAGCCCGTGGCCGTACAGCAGGGCCGTTTTGCTGGTCCCGTCGCGCAGGCCATAGAAGCTCTCATTGTGCAGGCCCAGCAGAGCATGGACCCCGGTGTTAGCGGCATCGCCTTTCACCAGATTGCCGTTCGTGTCCTGGCGTTCGTCATTATCTTTCGCCCGCATCCCGCTGACCATCATCTGCACCGGGCCGGCAAAGTTATTCATGCTGACGATATAGTTCTGCACGCTGTTACTGCTGTCAGCGATATCGCCAAAGTTGCGGCCGTATAACGAGAAGTTGCTGCGCAGGCTGTCGTTCCATTTCACGTCGTAGATCCCGCCGCCGGTCCCGGCGAGGAACACCACATCCGAGTCAATCCAGTGGATGTCGAAGTTGTCACGGTCAAAGCGTTTCCCGGCCCACAGGGTCGAGCCTTTGAACGGGCCTTCGAAGGTCGGCAGGTTGCCCAGCTCGACAAACGCCTGGCGCACGTTCAGGTCGCTGCTGCTTGCCGTCCAGTCGTTATAGGTGGTCTGCCCGTCGGCCACCATCACTTTGAAACGGGTGGTCGCCCCGTTGTCCAGCGTCTGTTTATGTTCGAGGTTCATTTCCACATAGGTGTCGGCCTGGTTGCCCAGACGACCAATGGCGCCACCGGTCTCCCCGGCGGGGGTCATATAAGCGCCGGATTTGGTGCTGGCGGCCGAGTCGTTCATGATCACGCCGGAACGGGCATAGCCGTGGAACTCAAAGCCGCCAGGCCGTTCGGCTTTTTCTTCCAGCTGAGTGGTGCGCTTGGCCACCTGCTGGGTGGTGACCTGGGTTTGCTGCTGCTGCTGGGTTAACTGCTGAACTTTCTGCTCCGCCGAGGCGGCACGGCTTTCGGCAGTGCTGGCGCGGGTTTCGGCGTCCTGCAGGCGTTTTTCCAGGGCGGCGAGACGCGCTTCAATGCTGTTCAGGTCTGTCTGCCCATGGGCGGCGGCGGTGCCGGTTAGCAAAGCAATAAGAATGGCTAACTTCCGTTTTTTATACATGCTGTTGACATCCAAAGGTGAAAATCAGTGAGTGTGCTAACTTTTGCTAAACCGGTTTAGTTAATATGGTAAACATGTCAGTAACGCGGTGAAAATAAAAATTGCTAAACCGGTTTAAGAATTGTGATGTCGCCAGCAAAGTGGGCCGTTAGCCGGCCCAACGGGATCACAGCGAGCGCTGAAGATCGTCCCTGTAGGGCAGGGCGGTCATGGCGCCTTTGGCGGTGGTGGCCAGCGCGCCGCAGGTTTGCGCCAGCGTAAGGTCGGGAGCCAGCGCGGCGAGGTTGTCAGGGATACCGTGAGCGGCGAGGCCGGCGAGCAGCCCGGCGACAAAGGCATCGCCGGCGCCAGTGGTATCAACGGCCACCACCGGGCGAGCGGGGAAGTGGCTAACCTGCCCGCGCAGGGCGGCCTGGACCCCCGCTTTGCCCTGGGTCACCAGCAGCAGCGTCGGCTGGAAGCGGGCGTTCAGCCGGGCGATGCCGCTGACGATGTCGTCGCTGCCGCTGACAAAGGCCAGCTCCTCTTCCGAGAGTTTTATGGCGTCGGCGAGGGCCAGCGCCCGGTCGAGACAGTCACGCAGGTCCTGCGGATCCTGCCACAGGTCGCTGCGGATATTGGGGTCGAAGCTGACATAGCCCCCGGCGCGTTTTATCGCCTCCATTGCCGCGAATGCCGTGCTGCGGCTCGGCTCGGCGCTGAGAGCGATGGAGCAGACGTGCAGCCACTGGCCGGCGGCAAACGGCGGGAGATCCTCGTGCTGAAGGAACAGGTCGGCGCTCGGACGGACCATAAAGGTAAAGGTGCGCTCCCCGTGCTGATCGAGATCGACCACCACGGTGGAGGTGCGCTGCGCGGCGTCGAGGCGCATATAATTCACATCGACCTTCTCCTGCGCCAGGGTGTGACGCATAAAGCGGCCGAAAGGATCGTCGCCGACGCGGCCAATAAACCCGCTGTCGCCGCCGAGCCGCGCCACGCCGACCGCGACGTTGGCCGGTGCGCCGCCGGGGCATTGCAGCAGGCGGCCCTCGCCATCGGGCAGGAGATCAACGACCGCATCGCCGAGTACCCAGATTTTTCCATTCATTCGACAAATTCCTCTTAGCTAAACTATGTTAAACCGGTTTAGCTAATTAAAGCATAGCCCACCGGTAAGCGGAACGATCGGGTCACGAAACAGGGAGGCGAGGGTAAAAAATGTGAGCCAGGCGGAATATTTCGCCACTCCAGATCTGGACTTTTCCTTCCCCACCCGCTTAGGTATAGTTCAACAGGTCGCGGTTAGCCCCGCCGCGGTGGCCAAAGGTAAAGGAGTGCGCAGCGCGATGAACCCCAGTTTTGGCGATATTTACGATCGGTACCAGAATCTGACGCTGACCACGCATCTGCCGGCGGTGATCGCCTGCAGTGAAACGCTGAGTTTGGGCAAAGACCAGGGCTTTATTCCGCAGCCGGGCTATCTCTACTTTCTGCTGCAGGGGCAAATGACGTTGGCCTTTGGCGATGAGCAGAACCTGGTCGGGATTGTTATCGCGCATATGCCGTTAGGATTACTGGAACATTATTGTCCGTCGGTCGCGCTCTATTATCGGTGTCTGGGCGAGTGCCAGCTGGCGAAAATAACCGCCAGCGATTTTGAGCGAATATTCTTTCATTCGTCGCCGGGCTATATGCAAGAGCTGACCACGATCCTGGCCTATATGGGCATATTTGCCCTTGATGCCCACTATGAACGTGGCAGCCAGACCAGTTTTCAGACCATTAAATCGATGCTGTCGCGCTATCTATATCGCAGCGAAATCGATGGTGGTCAGCATGAGAGCCTGTCGGCATTTATTATTAAACGAACCAATCTCTCGCGCAGCTATGTGTACCAGGTGCTGGCCGCGCTGCGCGAGGGGGGATATATCACGGTGAAAAAAGGCAAGCTGATCTCCATCGACCGTCATATTCCTGAGAAATTCTGAACCCGATTCGGCAGATTCACGCCATCACGTTGCTATCACCGCCAGGGAAAGCGCTAAGCGCGCTTTTTCCCCGGCCCCGTTACGTCTGAATCTGGCTGTTTTATTAAGTTAACCTTTCACTCTGGAGTTATTTTATGACCCTGGATTATGTTGCGCTGGCCATTCTGATCGCCGTGGCCTTAATACTGTTTTATGGCGTGATTGTTATTCACGATATTCCTTATGAAATTGCCAAAGAGCGGCGCCATCCTCATCAGGATGCGATTCATTATGCCGGCTGGGTTAGCTTATTTACCCTGCACGCGCTGTGGCCTTTGTTATGGATCTGGGCAACGCTGTGGCGCGAAGATCGCGGGTGGGGAATGCGCCACATTGCCGACGATCAGCAGGCGCTGCATCAGCGTCTGGAAACGGTGGTCCAGCAACTGGAACAGGTCCAGCGCGAGGTGGCTGCGCTGAAAGCGGAGGAGGCAAACTAATGGAAACGTTAATGTTACTGACCTACGCCGCGCTGTGCATCGTGGTGTTTAAAGTCTTCCGCATCCCGCTCAATAAGTGGACCGTACCGACGGCGGTGCTCGGCGGTATCGCCCTGATTGGCGCGGTGATCTTCGGGATGAACTACAACTTCCCGTATACCGACGTTGGTAACCAGGTATTTCGTACCGTGCCGATTGTGTCGCAGGTGCGCGGCCGGGTGCAGAGCGTACCGGTGAAGCCTAACCAGATGCTGCATAAGGGCGATGTGCTGTTTACCCTCGACCCGACGCCGTTCCAGGCAAAAGTAGACGATCTGCAGGCGCAGATAAAAGCGGCCAGTCAGGATGCGCTCTCCTTAAACGCGGCGTTAAGCCAGGCGCAGGCCGAGCTGAGCAGAGCGGTGGCCCAGCGCGACCAGTCGCGGCGGGAATATGCCCGCTATCGGGAGGGTCATGCCCAGGGTGCCTTCTCCGATCAAATGGTTGATACCCGTCTGCAGACGTGGAAGGCCGATGAAGCCAGCGTCAGCGCGGCTCAGGCAAAGGTGGTGCAGGCGCGCAACGCGCTGGACTCGGTGGTGAAGGGCAAAAATACCACCGTGGCCTCCCTGCTGGCGCAGCTGCAAAAGGCGCAGTTTCAGCTGGAGAACACCGTCGTCCGTGCCCCGGAGGATGGCTATGTCAGTACCGTCGGCTTACGGCCGGGCACCATGTCCACTGCCCTGGGGATGATCCCGCTGATGACCTTTGTGCCGGTGGAGGGCGCCGCCTCGCGGGAGTACGTCGCGGCATTTCGCCAGAACGCCCTGCAGCGTCTGCACAAAGGCGAGCCCGCGGAGCTGATGTTTCCGGCCATCCCGGGCACCGTCTTTCGCGGAGAAGTGGCCGACGTGCTGCCGGCGATTGGCGAGAGTCAGTTTCAGGGGCAGGGCAAATTGCTGACCACAGACGCGCTCAATACCCATGGCCGGGCGCTGGTGGTGCTGAAGGTGACCGATCCGCGTTTTGCCGAATACGCTCTGCCGCAGGGGGCCACCCTTGAGGCGGCGGTCTACTCGGATCACCTGAAAGAGCTGTCGCTGATCAGGAAGATCCTGATCCGCATGAAAAGCTGGGAAAACTACCTCTATCTCGATCACTAAGCCGGCGGGCGCAGGGGGACGTGCCGCCCCGCGCCGCAGTCAGGCCTCGCTGTCCACCAGGCCGTCAATAATGACCTGCCGCACCCCCTGCGAACAGGGTTCAATACGCCCGCGCACCCCATAGACGGCCGCCAGGGTCTCGGGGGTGATGACCGCGGCCGGGGTGCCGTCGCCGAGCAACTGGCCCGCCTTGAGCATCAGCACGTGGTCGGCATGACGCAGGGCAATATTGATATCGTGCACCACCACCAGGGTTACGATGTTGCGCCGTCGGGTCTCCCGGCGTACCAGATCCATCACGTGAAACTGGTAGTTGAGGTCAAGGGCGCTGAGCGGTTCGTCGAGCAGCAGCAGGCGCGGCTGGCGGATCAGCGACTGAGCGAGACCCACCAGCTGCTTTTGCCCGCCGGAGAGCTGATCGAGGTAGCTCATCGCCAGATGGGCAATCCCCAGCTGCCGCAGCAGCGCCATCACCTCCTCCTGGTGCTGCGGACTGTGGCGTCCTCCGGCGGCGCGCTGGGCAACGATAATCGACTCCAGCACATGCAGATGCACGCCGGCGGGCAGCGTCTGCGGAAGATAGACCACCTGCTCTGCGCGACGTGAGAACGGCTGCGTCAGCAGATTTTCCCCCTCCAGCAGCAGCTCGCCGCGGCAGGGTCCCAGACCCGCCATCGCCCGCATTAACGTTGATTTACCGCTGCCGTTTGGCCCCAGCAGCGCGGTGATTTTCCCTCGCGGCAGATGGGGAACCGTCAGGTTCTCGATCACCTTGCGTCTGGGGTAGCCGGCGCTGAAGTAAGACAGCGACAGCCCGGATAACGTCTGGTCGCTCATGCCTGCCCCCGATGACGTAAAATAATGCTCAAAAAGAACGGGACCCCGACCAGGGAAGTGACGATCCCCACCGGAATAATGGCCCCCGGGATCAGGTTCTTCGAGGCGATGGAGGCCAGGGAGAGCACCAGAGCGCCGATCAGCGCGCTTGCGGGCAGATAAAAGCGATGGTCTTCGCCGAAGAGCATCCGCGCAATATGCGGCGCCACCAGGCCGATAAAGCCGATTGGCCCGACAAAGGCCACCGAAAGCGCCGACAGTATGCTGATCCGCAGCAGCGTGGTCAGGCGCAGGCGGCGAACGTTAATGCCAAAGCTGATGGCCCGGTCCTCGCCCAGCCGCAGGGCGGTCAGCTTCCACGCGCTGCGCAGCGACAGGGGCATCACCAGCGCCAGGGCGACCAGCAGGATGGCGACTTTGCTCCAGGAGGCGCGGTCGATGCTGCCCATGGTCCAGAACACCAGCCCCTGCAGCGTGTCTTCGTTGGCGATGAACTGCAGCATCGAGACCAGGGCGTTAAAGGTAAAGACCAGCGCGATGCCGAACAGGATGACCCCGGAGGTGGCCACCTGGGTCCAGCGGGTGATGCCGTCCAGCAGCAGGGCCGCCAGCAGGGCGAAGATAAAGGCGTTGGCCGAGATAAACCACTGGCCGGGAATACCGGGCAGGCCAATACCCAGCACAATCGCCAGCGCGGCGCCAAACGCCGCAGCCGAGGAGACGCCAAGGGTAAACGGACTGGCCAGAGGGTTATTGAGGATGGTCTGCATTTCGGCGCCGGCCAGTCCCAGCGCCAGACCGACGATAATCGCCATCACCGCATAGGGCAGACGGATATCCCAGACGATGGCGCGCGTGCCCGGATCGGCGCTGGCCGGATCGGTTAACGTCTGCCACAGGCTCTGCAGCGGCAGACCGGAGGGGCCGAGCATAAAATCGAGCAGCAGCGACGCGACAATCAACAGCGCCAGCAGGAGCATCAGGAGCAGACGGCGACGCACGATACGGCGATAGTCATCTATCACGCCAGAGGTCCCGGCGGGCAGCCCGTCGAGCACGGAGTCGGAGGTTAAACGCATGCCGGATTACTCGCTCTGCTGCCAGGAGAAGACGAACGGCTGGTCCGGCAGGTCGGTGAAATGGCGCACGATATAATGGTAAGTCTCATCCGGGTTGAGATCGCCGAAGGCCTGCGGGTAGATATCTTTCGCCAGGTATTCCATGCCGACAATATTCCACGGGTGGTTATAGAAGTGGTGATAGACGCCATAGGTCCGCTTTGCCTGTACCGCCGGGATCTGGCTGACCCCAGGTCGCGCCAGCAGGATCTGCGCCTGGGCCTTCACCGCCTCCGGCTTAACCTCATAACCCAGGGGCAGCACCTGGCTGTTGCCGCGCTTCGAGCCGGTCATGATCCAGGCGTCGGGCTTCATGCTGATGATTTTCTCCAGCGAGACGAACCCGGAGGCGCCCGGCAGCAGCTGCGAACCGATATTGTTCGCCCCGACCGCCTCCACCAGCCCGCCCCAGCCGCTGTGGCCGTGGGTAAAGCAGCAGGCGTCGCTGTTGCCGGCCAGCGCTTCCACGAAGACGTTGGCCTTCGGCGTGATGGCCGCGGTTTTCTGGCGAATCGTCTGCAGCTGTTGACGATAGTAATCGGTAAAGGCTTTGGCCTGGCTCTCGCGGTTAAGGACTTTGCCCAGCAGGTCGATGCTGGGGGCGGTATCTTTCGCCGGGTCTATCTCATAGTCGACAAACAGCACCGGAACGTGCAGGGCGCTGAGCTTGTCGATGACGCCGCTCTCCATCAGCGCTGGCCTGGCGCGCAGCTGGGCGATCATCAGATCCGGCTGACGGGCGATGACGCTTTCAAGATCGACGTTCCCTTTGTCGCTGAAGCCCATGTCAAGGATCGTGGCCGACTGCGGCCACGTCGTTTTCAGCATCTGCCAGGTGGCAACATCCTGCTTTTTCGCCAGATTATTCCATGCCACCAGCCGTTTAAACGGATTGTCCCGGTCCAGCAGGGCGAGGGTCATAATGTCGCGGCCATCCTGCAAAATAATACGCTGCGGCTCTTTGGCCAGGGTGACCTGCCGGCCGTCGAGGTCAGTGACCGTCAGGGGATATTGGGTTGCATAGCTGAAGAGGGGCGTCGCGATCAGCGCAGTAAGTAACAGCGATCTTACTGATTTTCTTGCCATAAAAGGAGTTCCGTTTGCCAATTTATAAATATAATGATTCTGAGAATTATTCTCGAACAAACATCAACGGCAAGTATATCAAGGACAAATTTCATAAAATGTAACAAACATGTTGGAAATTATGCCAACGCCGACAGGGCGCGCACGGCGGCAGCATTTTCTGCCATGGCTGGAGGTCGAAGACGTTTTTCAGGCTAATTCCTAATGTCATCCCCGGTTCGTTGTGCCATCCTGAATGCGACTCATAACACGACACGTGAGAGAGGATATTATGAAAAAAGCAATGATTGCGTTATCGGCTATTCTGGTTGCAGCTCCGGTTTTTGCTGCGACAACACATGCAACAGATGATACCGTCGCGGCGGCGAATGCCAATGCCAACACCGCCAAAGAGAAGCTGCACCAGGCCCAGCATGAGGGCGAAGAGCAGCAGCTGAAGGCGAAACATGCTGCCGAAGGCAAGCAGGACAGCGTTGGCAGCCAGGTGAGCGAAGGCGCGCAGAAAACCTGGAACAAGACCAAAGAAGGCACCGAGAAGGGGTGGGATAAGACCAAAGAGGTCAGTGAAAAAGGCTGGAATGCCACCAAATCCGGTGCGGAAAAGGGCTGGGATAAAACCAAAACCGGCGCCGAAGAGTTAAAAAATAAAGTGACTGAATAAGTCCTTTTACCTGTCTGAATCAAGGTCGCGAAAGCGGCCTTTTTTATTGCCCCGCCATCAGCACAACCTCTTCCCGACAGCCGATGCCAGGAATCGTCCTGGTTAACCAGTTACTCACTCTTTCTTCACATTTGCCCGGTACAAAGGAGCTGAATCAGGAGGTGTACCATGAAAAAGATGATTTCTCTGGCAGTAATTTTATCGTGTGTGCTGAGCGTCCCGGCCTTTGCCGATGGCCCGAACGACGGCCATCGCCCGGGGCAGCCAACGGTGTGGCAGAACGGTCCGGACCATGATGGGCATGCGCCGCAGGGCGGACCTGACGCGCATCATCAGGGCGACCATGACCAGCGTGGCCCGGATCGCGACGGTCATGGCAAACGCGATCAGGCACGTCATGAGCAGGACCATTTCGCCTGGCGCGGGAACGATTTCCGCAAAGGACACCCGGCTCCGGCGCCGTTCCGTGGCGATGAATATCGCGTCCGCGACTGGAGCGACCGCGGCCTGCCGCCCCCGCCGGAAGGCCATCACTGGTCCTATATCGACGGTAACTATGTGCTGATCGCTGCGGCGACCGGGATCATCACCTCGATTCTGGTGAGCGGCGCCCTCGGCCACTAAATGCGCTGCTCCGCGACGCCGGGTCAGGGAAAGCCTGAACCGGCGATGGCGCACTCGCGGAAAGCTACGGGTTCAGCGCAGCATCCGGCCAGTATTTATAACCATTAATCATTGCCTGGGCGGCCAGCCCTTTTTCGGTCAGGTCGTAGACGTTGACCTTCGAGGGCAGGGAGGCGGTATCTGACGCCACGCCGCTGGTGGAGGCGGCGATCGGCGCGATGCCTTTGTCATCATATTTTGCGGCGGCATTCGCATCGGCGCCAACCATGTATCCCTGGCGAATAAAGGTCTCCAGGGCCGCTTTATCATGGAAAACCAGCACCGTGCGCTGCTGCTTAATCCCCATCCCCAGGCCGGCGCCGCCCTGGGCCATTTTCATATAGGTATCCTTCCCGGTGGCCTTATTCCGCACCACGCCGTAACCGCTGCCAAACCCGAACAGCAGGATCTTGCTGCTGTTATTGGCAAACACCGCATACCCCTTCGCATGCTGAATATCACTGCGGGCCTCAGGCTGCAGGGCGTAAAGCTTGTTGAGGGTTTCGCTGCGCATCTTCTGGATGCTGGCCCGCTGCTGGCTGGCGGTATCGCCCTGCGCGCTGCAGCCCGCTAGCATGACGATGGCGGCGAGGGAAAGCGTCTGTAATTTCATACACGTTTATTTTATTTAAATCTGAATATGGTCGGGAATGGTAGGTTAAATAACGGTAAATCCTCCATAAAATAAACGTTTATTTTTAAATTTCACTATTTTTATTATTTATTACTCTGTAATGTGCGGATTATTAAATAAGATGAGTTCATTCCAGGTATTAGAAATGCTGCTTGCATAAAGTTTCCACCACGTTACCGTGTTAAGTCCTTAATTTATTTCCCGGAGAACGGCATGAGTGATTATGTAATCCCCGAAATTAAAGCGACGGAAGATGAAATGATTTCTATCCGTCATTATTTACATGCCAATCCGGAATTAAGTCTGGAAGAGTTTAATACCAGTGAGCTGGTGGCTGGCAAACTGGCGGAGTGGGGCTATCAGGTCACCCGCGGCCTCGGTAAAACCGGCGTCGTCGGCAGCCTGAGCAAGGGCGACTCGCCGCGTACTATTGGCCTGCGCGCCGATATGGACGCGCTGCCGATCCATGAAACTACTGATTTGCCCTGGGCCAGTACGGTACCCGGAAAAATGCACGCCTGCGGCCATGACGGCCATACCACCATTCTGCTGGCGGCGGCGAAATACATCGCCTCGCCGGCCTGCCAGTTTAACGGCACGGTGCATCTGATTTTTCAGCCGGCGGAAGAGGCTATCGGCGGCGCCGATTTAATGATTAAAGACGGGCTGTTCGAGCAGTTCCCCTGCGAACGCATCTTTGGCTTGCACAACATGCCGGGGCTGCCAGTGGGCAAGCTGGGCTTCTATGCCGGCAACTTTATGGCCTCGGCGGACACCGTCAAAATTACGATTACCGGCTACGGCGGCCACGGCGCCCATCCGGAGCGAACCGTCGACCCGATCGTCGCCGGTGCGGCGCTGGTGATGGCCCTGCAGAGCATCGTGGCGCGCAACGTGCCGCCGGGGGAAACGGCAGTGGTCAGCGTCGGCACCTTCCAGGCCGGTATCGCCTCCAACGTCATTCCGGAGAGCGTGGTGATGGAGCTGAGCGTGCGGGCGATGAAGCCGGACATTCGCGATCTGCTGATCAAGCGTATTCACGAGCTCGCTGATTTTACCGCCAAAAGCTATGGCGCCAGCAGCGTAGTGGAGGTGTACGACTCCTACCCGGTATTAACCAACAGCCCTGAAGAGACCGATTTCGCCCGGGCGCTGGCGCTGGAAGTGTTTGGCCGCGAAGGGGTACTGGAGTCGGTCTCGCCGATGAACGCCAGCGAGGATTTCGCTTTTATGCTGCGCGAACGCCCAGGGAGCTACTTCCTGCTCGGCAACGGTGAGAAAGGGGAGAAGGGCGGTTGCATGGTGCACAACCCCGGCTACGACTTTAACGATGACATTATCACCACCGGCGCGACGCTGTTCGCCCGCCTGGTGGAAAAGCACTGTCGCTAATCTCTGGAGAAGAACGCGAATGAAAAAATCACTGTTGCTATGGCTGGCATTAATGGCGTCGACGTCGGCGCTGGCCGAAGGGGGAAAGGAGATCCGCTTCGGCGTCGACCCGACTTTCGCGCCGTTTGAATGGAAAGATCCGCAGGGCAAGCTGGCGGGGTTTGATATCGATTTAGGCAACGCCATTTGCCAGCAGCTGCAGGCGAAATGCGTGTGGGTGGAAAGCAATTTCGACGGCATTATCCCGGCGCTGAAGGCGCGTAAATTCGACGCGATCCTTTCCGGGATGTACATGACCGAGAAGCGCAAAGCGCAGATTGCCTTTAGCGACAAGCTATATAACGGGCCGGTGTTCCTCGTGGCGCGTAAAAATACCCTGCAGGGCAATACGCCGGAACAGCTGAAGGGCAAAACCATCGGCGTGGAGCAGGGCTCGGCGCAGGAGACTTATGTTAACCAGCACTGGCGGCCGCAGGGGATTAACATTGTGGCCTACCAGGGGGCCGATAGCGTGGTGCGTGACCTGGAGTCCGGGCGCATCGACGGCGCAGTGCTCTCCGGGATGATGGCCGACTACAGCTTCCTGCAGCAGCCGCAGGGTAAGGAATTCGCCTTTGTCGGCGGCCATCTGCAGGACGATACGCTGTTTGGCGCCGGGGCGGCGATCGGCTTGCGTAAAGACGATGAGGCACTGCGTCAGGAAATTAACGGTGCCATTGCGAAGATTCTGGCCGACGGCACCTATAAAAAATTAGCCGGCAAATATTTTAGCTTTGATGTTTATTCCGGGACATAATGTCTGAGTGTACCTGCGGGCGTGGAGCGCCCGCCGTAAGATTCCTTTTCTGATTATCCAATCACCTCCTCTCCTGACCCCTGCGGTTACCTGAGGGAAGCAGAATATAAGCTAAGGAGTACTCGGCATGATGACACGTCCATTGGGTAAAACCGGATTTTCCATCGCCCCATTAGTCTTTGGCGGCAACGTCTTTGGCTGGACCATCGATGAAAAAACCAGTTTTGCTCTTCTTGATGCTTTTGTTGACCACGGTTTTGACGCTATCGATACGGCGGATGTTTATTCCCGCTGGGCGGAAGGCAACCAGGGCGGCGAATCCGAAACCATCATCGGTCGTTGGCTGCAGGCGCGCCCCGGCATGCGCGATAAGGTCAAAATCTTCACCAAAGTCGGCTCCGATTTAGGCCTACCCGGCCATAAAGGGCTCAGCAAAGCCTGGATCCAACAGGCGGTAGATGACTCCTTACGCCGCCTTAATACCGACTACATTGATCTCTACTTCTCCCACTGGCCGGATCCGCAAACCCCGGTGGAGGAAACGCTGGAGGCTTTCCACAGCCTGCAGCAGGCCGGAAAAATCCGCGCCATGGGGGCCTCTAACCTGGATGCGATGCAGCTGGCGGGGGCGCTGGAGGTAGCGCGTAAAGGCGGCTTGCCTGCCTGGCAGGTGCTGCAGCCGGAATATAACCTCTACCACCGCTCCGCGTTTGAAGGCGCGCTGTGCGATCTCTGCGTCAGCCGCGATATCGGGGTGGTGACCTACTACAGCCTTGCCTCCGGGTTCTTAACCGGTAAGTACCGCCAGCCATCGGATCTGGCCCAGAGCCAGCGCGGAGGGGGGATTGGTAAGTACCTGAATCCGCGCGGGATGCGGATTATCGATACCCTGGTGGCGGTCGCGGACGAGCAGGGGGCGAAGCCGGCTGAGGTGGCCCTGGCGTGGCTGATCGGCCGCGAAGGCGTGACCGCGCCGATCGCCAGCGCCACCAGCGTGGCTCAGGTGGAGAGTTTTGCCCGCGCGGCGGCGCTGAGCCTGAGCGCGGAGCAAGTGGCGCGACTGGACAGCGCCAGCGCCTGAGTCACTCCCTCTCTCCGGCGGGGAGAGGGAGAAGGGCTATACATGACGCGGACCGTAGGCCGGTTAAGGCGCCAGCCGCCACCCGGCGAAATGACGGCGCAACCGGAAATGCCCCTGCTCGCGCTGCGCTTAGCAGGGCTACCACTCCAGTGCTATTTCCGAGCTGATTGCGCTCCCGATATTTCTTCTGCGTTATGTCACTCATGGCACAGGGAGCGCACAGGGGGCGGCCAGTCGCCGCCGCCCCCTGTACCCCCGGGCTCCGGCCAGCAAAATCGCCACTGCGTGGTACCTTCGACTTTTCCCTGCAGGCTTCGGGTCGGGCCGAGGCAGCGTCCGTGCAAAACACGGCCCTCAGCCCGCATCCATGCGGGCTGCCCCGGCCTTCCGGGAACGTCTCAGCGATTTTGAGGCCGTCAGCACCGGCAGTTTCAGTCGCACAAGTGGGTAAATTAATGACTGGCTGCTCGGACCGTAGGCCGGGTCAGGCGCAGCCGCCACCCGGCGAAATGACGGGTGTGGTGCCTGAAAGCGTGCCCGGCGGCGCCCCTTTATTCCTGATGGCGGGTGACGTTGAGGATCTTCGCGCTGGCGCCGACCGGGAAATTGCTGAGGGCGCCGAAATCGCTGCCCTGATAGCCCATGATCTTGCCGTCGGTGCGCATCTGCTGCAGATCGATCAGGATCACCCCCAGCGTGGGAATGATTTTCTCCCGCCAGACGAACAGATAGAGATCCTCAGCCACCTGCACATAGTGGCAGCGATCGACATCCGCCAGCCCCTTTTCCACACCGTCCAGACACTGCCAGGTGTAAAAATTGTCGTTGAGATAGATGTGCTCATAGCGCTCGGTCGGGCTGTAGGTGTACTGATTGCGCATGCCAATAAGCGCATCGGTAAAGTCCGGCAGCGGCCCCGACTGCTCATCCAGGCGGGCAAAAACAAACCGTGCCTCTACCGCGGTCAGCGGCAGGCCTTGCTCCACCCGGCTGAAGGCGTCCAGCCGCGCGGCGGCTTCGTCCGGCAGCTGGCCGTAGACCAGGGTGGCGTTGCGCTGTGTCAGGTTGCATACCGCACTAATGCTGGCGTTATCCCGCTCCGGGTCAAGGAAGTCGATAAACAGAATGTCCGGGCGCAGGGCGGTTGCCCGCCAGGGCGCGCGCTTGCCGTTCCAGCTGAGCGTCTGGTCATCTTCGATAACCAACTGCTGCGGCTTACTGCCCGCGACATAAAAAGTAAAGGTTTCGCCGGCGGGCAGGCTGGTGGTGGCGAGTAAATTACCGTGTGGCGCAAAACCATCGGCCAGCGCGCCGACCTGGATAAATACGGCTTCTGAAGTCATAGGGGCTCCTGAACAGAGTAGGGCGTTAGGCAAACGCCAGAGTGGGAACATCGACGATACTGGCGCCGCCGTCGGCGACCAGCGTGGCGCCGCTGATGATGGCGGCCTGCGGCGAACAGAGAAACTGACAGGCCTCGGCTATCTCCTCGGGGCTGGCGGGGCGGCGCAGCGGAACATCGCGACAGACCCGCTGATAAGCCTCCGTCAACGATAGCCCTTCTGCCTGCATCAGCGGGCGCATCTCTTCATCCGCCATCGGCGTCGTGACCCAGCCGGGACAGATGGCGTTGGCGCGTACCCCTGTGGGCCGTAATCGCGGGCGACGGAACGCATCAGGCCAATTAAGGCGTGTTTGGCGGTGACGTAGCCGCAGGCCTGCGGCCCGGCGGCGAGTGAGGCGATGGAGGCGACAAACAGGACATTGCCTCGGCGGGCAATGAGCGAGGGCAGACAGGCGCGAACGCTGGCGAACGCGCTGGTGAGATTGCTGTCCAGCGCCTCGCGCCACTGGCTGTCGCTGGTCTCGGCGGCGGGGCTGTTGCCCATCCCGCCGGCGCTGCAGATGAGGACATCAATACCGCCAGCCTGGTCGAGGATCGCCGGCAGCAGCCGCTGACCCCAGACCTCGCCGTCGGCGGCATCGCCCACCAGCGCCGTGGCGCCGGTCTCATCGGCGACAGCCTGCAATGGCGCTTCGCGCCGTCCGGTAATAAACACCCGGTCGCCCGCGGCGCACATCAGCCGCGCGCAGGCGGCGCCAATTCCGGTTCCACCGCCGGTGATCACCACGACTCTCGCCATTCGCTCTCTCCTGTTATGGGGTCTTCGATTACCTTAAAAAGCGCGTCAGGTCCCGGCTATCGTCCGGAAGAACGATAGCCGTGGCGGTTAATGGATCTCTCTCACAGGGCGCCGTTCTCATTATTTCGGCAACAGCGGGTCAGGCGTCATCACATGATTACGCCGCGGCGAAAATTAATTGCATCCTGTTAAGGGTATAAGTGAAAAAAAACAGAAATCCATCGTTCTTTAGGATGAGAATGACGCGTCGGGGATAGGTTTTTTTTATCACCAGGGGCAGGTACGCCGGGTGTTAATCTTTTTTGTTTATATTTTAACGCGGCTATCGTAAAGCATGGCGGGTGTGTTTTTTAAATGCTTTATATAACAATTGTTTGTTGAAAATTATGTAACGGCTATCACATTGTTAATATGTTAATGATTGTGTTACTTAAATGTGAAATGTATGCTTCAATTATCAGTAGTCATCCATGTGTCATGTACCATCATCTCGACGGGGAGGCCCTATCATGTCTGCTTTGTTAAAAGCCAGCCGTAATGATGCGATAATAGCCCGTTGTTTACAGACTATTTCCCAGCTAATTCCACTGACTTCAGCGGTCTTTTATCGAGTAAATAATCGTTTAAAACCCGAAAGCTATATATTGCATAATATTTCCGATAATACGCACCAACAATATCTGGAAAACTTCCAGCCGCTGGATCCGCTTCTGCCCTCGCATTTTAGCCACCAGAACACCACCGTGGCGGCGATGACGCCGCGGCTCTGCGACCGCAACCGCCATTACTATCATGAATTCATGTTGCCGAATAACGTACGCGACATGACCGAGATCTTTATTCGCCGCGAGCGGCGGATCATCGCCGGTATCTCGCTGATGCGCGACGTGCCTTTCTCCAGCGAAGAGCGCCAGCGGGCTCAGGCGGTGCTGCCGCTGGTGGAGCTGGCCATTCGCGACTGTCTGCAGGAAGACGATGACCTGCCCGCCATCCTGACGGCGAAAGAGCGGGAAATCGTCGGCATGGTGCGCGAAGGCGCCAGCAATAAGCTGATTGCCCGCCAGCTGGATATCTCGCTCTCGACGGTAAAAACGCACCTGCGCAACATTTTCGCCAAGACCGAAGTCGTCAATCGTACCGAACTGGTTTCCCGAACCTGGATGCCGGCCGCTCAGCGTACGCTGCATCTGTGATCTGACTTTCGCATCCCGCGCGCGCCGTGGCAGCACGGCGTTTTCCTGATGCCTGTGGGTATCACTCCCTGGAGGATCCTCCGGGGGGAGGCTTTTTTGACCGGAGCACGCCTACGATGTCGAGTACCCCTCTCACTGATAATGCGCTTTCCCGGCCCGCCGGGTTGGTGGTCTCCCTGCGTTTGCTGGCGGCGATCGTGATTTTTGCCGCTATTGCGCCGGGTATTCTGATGACCGCGCCGGCGGTGGCGGCGCAGCTGGCCAGCGAATGGCAGCTTAAACCTGGGCAGATCGGCTGGCTGTTCTCGGCGGAGCTGGGGGCGATGAGTCTGGCGACGCTCCCGGCGTGGTGGTGGATGAGCCGCCTCGACTGGCGGCGGGTCGCCCTGATGGCCGGGGTGGTGTTTCTGACCGCCAACCTCGCCTCGGCGGTGGTCACCCAGTACGAGACGCTGCTGGCGGCGCGCTTTCTCGCCTCGCTGGCGGGCGGCACGCTGATGATTTTGTGTATCAGCTGCGCGGCGGGGACGCCGAACCCGTCGCGGGTCTACGCCTTTTGGGTGCTCGGGCAACTGCTGTTAGGCATGCTTGGCCTGCTGGTGCTGCCCGGCCTGTTCGCGACCTTTGGCCTGAAGGTGGTTTATCTGATCCTCGCCGCCATTATGCTCTGCTGTTTGCCGCTGGTGTCCGCTTTCCCTCCGCGCTTTCAACCGCTCTCTGCCTCCCACCAGCAGCCGTCGACGGCGCTGTGGCGTCAGGCGCTGGCGGTGCTGGCGGTACTCACTTTCTATATCAGCCTCAGCGCAGTGTGGACCTTTATCGGCACCATCGGCAGCGCGGCGGGGCTAACCCCGACGCAGGTCGGTCTGGTGCTGGCGGCGGCGACGGTTTGCGGCATTATCGGCGCCGGCGGCGCGGCGCTGCGGGGTACCCAGCGGGCCGATCGTTTACCGGTGTGGCTGGGCTACGGCCTGCTGATCGTCAGCGTTGGGCTGCTGATCGGCCAGCCGCTGCTGGTGCGCTACGCCATCGCGGCGCTGCTGTTTAAGTTCACCTGGACCTTCGTGCTGCCCTTTATTCTTGCCCGTGTGGCCGGGCTCGATAGCAACGGCCGGCTGATGAACAGCATCAATCTGGTGATCGGCGGCGGCATGGCGGCCGGTCCGGCCTTAGCCGGGGCCTTACTGCAGCGTTTTGCCAGCGCCGACCCGCTGCTGGCGGCGGCAGGCGTCTGCGCGCTGCTGTCATTGATTTTGATTGCGGCGGCGTCCGCCGCCGGGAAGAGTTAGCCCACGGGAGGATAGAGTGAAAAGAAAAACCGGTTTCTTCTTTGATGAACGTTGTTTCTGGCACAGTACCGGCCTGCACGCGGTGACGCTGCCGGTGGGCGGGTGGGTGCAGCCGCCCGCCGGTGGCGGCCATGCTGAATCGCCGGAGACCAAACGGCGGATGAAAAACCTGATGGACGTCTCCGGGCTGACGCCGCAGCTGGCGCTGCGCAGCGCGGCGCCGGCGAGCCTTGAGGACCTGCGGCGGATCCACCCCGACAGCTATCTGGAGCGCTTCAAGGCGATCAGCGATAACGGCGGTGGCATGCTCGGCAAAGAGGCGCCGCTGGGGCCGGGCAGTTATGAAATCGCCTGTCTTTCCGCCGGGCTGGCCTGTGCGGCGGTGGAAGCGGTGCTGGAGGGGGAGCTGGATAATGCCTATTCGCTGTCGCGCCCGCCCGGACACCACTGTCTGCCGGACCAGTCGATGGGATTTTGTTTCCTCGCCAATATTCCCATTGCCGTCGAGCGGGCGAAAGCGCAACTGGGGCTGGGCAAGGTGGCGATCATTGACTGGGATGTTCACCACGGCAACGGCACCCAGCATATCTACCTGCAGCGCGACGACGTACTGACTATCTCCTTGCATCAGGACGGCTGCTTCCCGCCGGGCTACGCCGGCGAGGACGATCGCGGCGTGGGCGCGGGCGAAGGTTACAACATTAATATTCCGCTGCTGGCCGGGGCGGGGGATGACAGCTGGCGCTATGCGCTGGAAACTATCGTCATTCCTGCGCTGGCGCGTTTTGAGCCGGAGCTGATTATTATCGCCTGCGGCTATGACGCCAACGCCATGGATCCATTAGCGCGGATGCAGCTACATAGCGACAGCTTCCGGGCGATGACCGAACAGGTCCAGCAGGCGGCGGATCGCCTGTGCGGCGGGAAACTGGTGATGGTGCACGAGGGCGGCTACGCCGAATCCTACGTGCCGTTCTGCGGCCTGGCGGTGATGGAAACGCTGAGCGGTATCCGTACCGAGGTCCAGGATCCGCTGCGGGAATTTATTCAGCAGCAGCAGCCGCGGGCGGAGTTCGCGCAGTTCCAGAGGCAGGCTCTCGATCGGCTGGCGCAACGGTTTGGTCTGCTATAAAACGCCTCAGCTTCCCCGCTGTGATGGCGGGGAAGTCAATGCTTTCCCTTCTGCGATTCCACCGCGCATCCACTGACTTACCGCCTGATTAATCATCGCCAGCACGCTGAGCAGCAGCATCCGCTGCTGCGCTTCCAGCCGCAGATAACGGCGCAGCGGCGGCATTTTACAGACCACTTCGCTGGCGGCCCAGGGTTCAATGCTGCAGCGCCAGCCGCTACTATCAAAGGTCAGCGAAAAGCGGCGGTAATCCAGCTCGCTTAAGGTCTGCTGGAGATTAGGAAAACCGTTGAGATAGCTGGCGAGTTCCACGCTGCCTTTGCCGCCGATAAAGCGGATCGGCTGGCGTTTCCACCAGCCGGATTGATGGGCGCGAATGTTACCGCGCACGGGCCGGGTCACCGGCCCCTCGACGACAAACTCGCAGCTGTGAATGCTGGCCATAAACAGCCGCTTCTGACGCACGCTGAAGGTCACGGCGGTGGCGTCGTTCAATCGCAGCAGCGCGCTGCGCTCGCTCAGCTTTTCGCAGGGCCAGCCCGCCAGATCGCGCTGCACCGCGTTCATTAACGGCGTCTCAAACCAGGGGACGGAGGACATCTGGCGTCATCTCCCCGCGGGTCTGTTTTTCATAATTGTTGATGGCGCGCTCCACCACCTCTTCCACTACCAGCGGCTTGAACGGATTGACGCGCTGCACGCACACCGTCCAGAACAGGGCGTAAGCGGCGGTCAGGCCGAGCATTATGCCGAACGGTACCAGCACCTGGCGGCTGTCCATCCCCGGCGGCGTGATATTGACGATAGCGATGATGATCCCGACGCTGGAGATAATCTGCGGCAGCGGGAACCACGGCGAGCGGTAGGCGCGCGGCAGGTCCGGGCGGCGAATGCGCAGCATCACCACCGACAGCGTCACCAGCAGATAGGCGACGCCCCAGGCGCAGACCGCGGCGAGGATCAGCGGCACGATGCGATCCAGATCGCCGTTCAGATACCAGGCGTGCAGGCAGGGGATCGCCACCCCGATGGCAATGGCGATCACCGGCGTCTTAAAGCGCGGGTGCAGCCAGGTCAGGAAGCGGGGCAGCGCGCCGTCCAGCGCCATGCCGTAGATAATACGCGGCACGGCGGCCATCAGCGTATTGATGGTGGCGCAGCCGGCCAGCAGCAGCCCGACCCCCAGCCAGTACTGGCCGGCGTGGCCCATCACCCGTTCGGCGAAGGCCGGGATCGCCATCGGTGTATCCAGCAGATGGACGTTGTTGGCCGCGTCGAGCACGGTATTCTCCACCTGGCGGTTGATCGCCGCGCCGTAGATAAACATGCAGCTGGCGACCCCCAGCAGGCCCAGCGCCATCGCCCGCGGAATAGTGCGGTGGGCCTGTTTAATCTCCGGCGCCATCGGCGTCACCAGTTCGCAGCCGACGAACATAAACATCGCCATGCCGATATAGCCGAACAGACCGTTGATATCGCTGATGTTCAGCGGCGTGCCGAACCAGCCGGAAAGATGAGTTACCGGCGCCATAAAAATGCCACACAGGCCGAAAATGGTCAGCGTGGTCCACATGCCGAAGGTCAGCACCACTTCGACTTTGCCGAAGATTTCCACGCCGATGGCGTTGAGCAAGCCGAAAATCACCACCATGCCGACACCCACCATCCAGGTGTTCTGGTGGGCGGCCATCTGGGCGTTGATCGATTCGAAGTTTACCAGCGCCATAATGCCCGCCAGGATCGTCTCCGCCGTCCCGGCGAAAATATGGACGATCAGATAGGCGCACAGCGCGCCGGTGATAGCGAAGAAGCGGCCCATGCCGCAGGAGATATAGTCGTACACCGAACCGGTGGTAGGAATGAGCGTCGCCGCCTCGGCAAAGGTGGTGACCTGCGCCTGCATCATAATAAAGGCCAGCAGCACCGCCAGCGCGAAGGTATCGCCGCCCATGCCGAAGCCGCTGGTGACCGTCAGGATCACCGGGCTGGCCATGATCAGCCCGACGGAGCTGGCGAGGGTGGTCGGGAAGCCGACGACGCCGCGCTCAAGATGGCTGGCGAGTCTGTTACTAAACATAGTCAACCTCTGCACAATAATGGGGTAGGGCAGGGAATAGCCAGCGCCACTCCCGGATAGTCATAATTTAGGCGGGCATCCAGCTCAATGAATATCGTCCGGAAGGTGGAGGGCGGCGCATGATTCTGTGACGCAGTCGATGAATGTCGCGGTGGATAAACAACATGACCCCGAAAACCGGGGCCATCCGTCTTGCCACGTTGCGCGTATTTCTGCCGGATGGCGGCTGAGCCTTATCCGGCCTACGGTCCGTGCGGCCTGCCTTTAATTTATTCACCATGCTGACTGAAACGCCGGTGTTGGCGGCCTCAAAACCCCCGGTGGCGCTGCTGCTTACCGGGGCTACAGCGCTGTGCGATTTGGTAGCCCGGAGAAGGCGCAATGCGCCGCCTCCGGGTCCCCCTGTGCGCTCCCTGCGCCGCCGGGCATTATCAGCGTGTTAGCGCGTCTCGACGTTCGCCAGGTAGTGCTTCACAAAGCGCGGCGTCAGGATTTTCCACTCCACTTCGGTGCCCTGTTTAACAAACCAGCTGTCGCCCGGCGCAAAGCGCTGCGGCTCGCCACCGGCGACGGTCAGCTCCACTTCGCCTTCCAGCACGGTGGCATGCTCGGTAAACGGATAGGTCATGGTAAAGCTCCCCTCAGTGGACGAAAACAGTCCGCAGGTAAAGGCGTCCTGCGGCTCGCCGTAGATCATCGCCCCGGCCACCTGCGGGTCTCCCGCGGTCGGCGTCGCGCCGAGCAGGCTGACGCTGCCGATCGGCTGCAGGTCAGGTACCGGGTGTTTAAGTTTAAAAGCGTGCATAGCGTTCTCCTGGTTAACTCCGGCCTTTCCAGAAACCGGCGGTTTGATGCATCAATTTTCCGGCTGTGACTAATAGCAAGCGCAGGCTGTCACGGCCGTGGATGGTCGCGTGGGGGATGCTGCTCAGCAGGCGATAGCGGTCGGAACCGCCGTTGATCCCTTCGGCGAGGATTTTGCACACGATGTGCGACGGGGTGACGCCGAAGCCGGAGTACCCCTGGACGTAAAAGACGTTGTTGTGATCGCGTAGGGTGCCGATCTGCGGGAACAGGTTGGCGCTACAGGCCATCGGCCCGCCCCAGGCGAAATCGATCTTCACATCCTTCAGATAGGGGAAGACCTCCGCCAGCAGGGTGCGATTCCAGGCGGCGAAATCGTTCGGCGTATATTCCACAAAGCGAGTCGCGCTGCCGAACAGCAGGCGATTTTCCCGGGTGACGCGGTAGTAGTTAATCACCGGGCGAATATCGCTGAAGGCGCCGCGCAGTGGGCTGATGCGCTCGATCAGTTCATCGGAAAGGGGCTCGGTCGACACCTGATAGGAGTAGGTCACCAGCGTCTTGTTGTAGATCTCCGGCTCCATATTGTTGAGGAAGCTGTCGCAGGCCCACAGTAGTTTGGCGGCTTTGACGCTGCCCATCGCGGTGCGTACCCGCACCTGTTTGCCGTAATTCACCTCCACCACTGGCGAGGATTCGAAGATCTTTACCCCCAGCGAATGGGCGGCCTGCGCCGAACCGAGCAGCATATTGAGCGAATGGATCTGCCCGCCGCCCATATGTTTCAGCGCGCCGCAGTAGACCTCGGAGCCAACCACCTGCTGCACCTCTTTGCCGGTATACAGTTCGATTTCTTCATCCGGGGTAGCGGCTTTAAACTCCTTCTCCCACTGGCGCAGCGTTTTGAGCTGCCGCTGGTTATAGGCGAGATAGCCGTAGCCGGGGACGAAATCGGCGTCGATATGGTATTTGCGGATGCGTTCGCGAATGATGCCCGCGCCGAGGTTGGCGATTTTAAACAGCGTCTCCAGCCCCTCTTTGCCGACGTGCTTTTTCACCGCTTCGATGTCGTGACCGATACCGGCCATCACCTGGCCGCCGTTGCGCCCGGTACCGCCGTAGCCAAGATGGCGCGCCTCCAGCACCACCACGTTGGTGATACCCTGTTCCGCCAGCTCAAGGGCGGTGTTAATCCCCGAGAAGCCGCCGCCGATAATCACCACGTCGGCTTCAATATCTTCCCGCAGCGCCGGGAAATGGAGGTGGTATTTCTTCGTCGCGCCGTAGTAGTTCAGCGCATCGATTTTAATGTTCATCGCGTTACCCTGTGGTCTTGCCTGGCTCAAGGTCCTCATCACAGCACGCCATGCGGGCGTTGAATATCGTCCGGAAGAATGACGTTCTTTAGAACGATGGGCGGCGCAGAGCAACCGTGCTGTGATAGGCCAACTTTGCTAAAAAAACGGGTGCTGACGATGAGCGAGATAACCTTACTGGCGGAAGTGACCGCCTTTTTACGCCAGCCACACGGGCAGTTTATTGCCGGTCAACGTGAGGCGGGCCACGGCGCGCCGTTCGCGGTGGTTAACCCGGCCACCGGTCAGGCAATTGCTGAGGTGACGGCAGCGGATGTGGATCAGGCGGATCGCGTCATGGAGAGCGCCCGCCAGGCGTTCAGTCAGTGGCGTGAGATGCCGACGCTGGCGCGCGGTACGCTGCTGTTGAAGCTGGCGGATGCCCTGGCTGAGCATCGCGAAGCGCTGGCGCAGCTGGAAAGTCTCTGCTCCGGCAAGACCATCATGCTGGCGCGGATGTTGGAGCTGGATCAATCGGTGGCGTTTTTGCGCTACTTCGCCGGCTGGGCGGGGAAAGTCACCGGCGAAACGCTGGATGTCTCGCTCCCCTCCATGAACGGTGAGAAATATACCGCCTTCACCCGCCGCCAGCCGCTGGGGGTGGTGGTCGGCATCGTGCCGTGGAACTTCTCCATCATGATTGCCATCTGGAAGCTGGCGGCGGCCCTGGTCTGCGGCTGCACCATCGTCCTCAAACCGAGCGAGTATACGCCGCTGACGCTGCTGCGCGTGGCGGAGCTGGCGAAAGCGGTGGGTATCCCGGATGGGGTGATTAACGTGGTCAACGGCACCGGCGGCGAGATTGCCCAGCGGCTGATGACGCATCCGGCCTGCGCCAAGGTGAGCTTCACCGGCTCGGTGGCCACCGGTGAAAAAGTCCAGCAGTCGGCCTGCGCGTCAGGTAAACGGGTGACCCTTGAACTGGGGGGCAAAAACGCCGCGCTGTTCCTCGATGACCTGACGCCGGAGGCGATGGTCAACGGCATTATTGAAGCCGGCTACCTGAACCAGGGGCAGATTTGCGCCGCTGCGGAGCGTTTTTATCTGCCGCAGGGCAAACTGGATGCAGTGCTGGCGCTGCTGAAAGACAAGCTCAGCGCCTTCGCGCCGGGATCGCCGCTGGATGAACAGACGCTGATGGGGCCGCTGGCCAACCGCCAGCAGTACGAGAAAGTGCTCAAACTGATCCAGACCGCGCGCGACGAGGGGGATACCATCGTCTGCGGCGGCGAAGCGCTGCCGGGAGAGGGGTATTTCCTGCAGCCGACTGCGGTCAAAGTCCGCAGCGAAGAGAGCACCCTGATGCGCGAGGAGACCTTCGGTCCGGTATGCAGCTTTATCGGCTATCGCAGTGAAGAAGAGGCGCTGGCGCGGATCAATGCGTCGCCATATGGCCTGGCGGCCAGCGTCTGGTCCGATAATATTCGCCAGGCGCTGCGCTACTCGGAGGCGATTGACGCCGGCATCGTGTGGGTCAATATGCATACCTTCCTCGACCCGGCGGTACCGTTCGGCGGCATGAAGGGCTCGGGCATCGGACGCGAATTCGGCAGCGCGTTTATCGATGATTATACGGAGCTGAAGTCGGTGATGGTGCGCTATTAACCGCCGCTCAGCGACATAGCGCAGGCATTTGTCGTTTTGCGCCAGATGGGCGACACATCCTGCGCCTTCTGGCCCTGAAACCGGGAGGGGGCACTGCCTCGCTTCCGGGACTCTTTTTCCCTTCGCGGATCCTTTCTTCCCCTCGTTATCCGCCATTGCCGTAAAAAAAATCAGCAGATTATCTTTTTTGCCCGCCAGGACTTGTTTGATATTAGATAATGAGTATAGTTCTCATTCTCTTTTTCATTCGTAATTTTGGCAAGGTTCGAGCTGCGCCAGTGAGTCGTTCACTAAGAGTCGCGAAGGCGTAGGGTGACGTAAAGACAGCAGGCTGGAAACAGACAATATCGGTCGCTGCGCGTCCATCGGGTCATTGATTTTTTATAGGGTTGATCCAATGAAATACACACTTCCGACGTTGACGCTGGCCATCAGCGCGGCGTTAAGCGGCTGCGCGACGCCTCATTCCTCTGCCGTTTCCCAACCGGTTGTCGACTCGCCAGCCCCTAACGTGGCGCAACCGCTGCAGCGCCAGCTAGCGGAAGGGCTGTACGAGATGGCGTTAAGCCCGCAGGGTGATGCGCTGTACGTCGCCAGCGCCGAAGGCTTTAAAAATGTGCAGGGCGGGGCGGTCTACACACTGGATCCGCACACCCTCAATACCATCGGCCTGACGCACACCGATCTGAAAAACTTCGCTTTACAGCTCTCTGCGGAGGGTAAAACGCTGTATGTCAGCAATTCGCTGGACGGCGGCATCAGCGCTATCGACACCGCCACCGGCAAGGTAAAAAACCGCCTGCTGTTCAGCGAGCGCAATGAAAAAGGTCGCCCTTATGGGGCCCGCCAGCTGCTGTTGCTGAACAATACTCTCTACGTTGGTGCGGTCGCCGACCCGGCGCAAATCTGGGTGGTTGACGCCACCACTCTGAAGCTGAAAACACGGATTAAAAATACCGGTAAATGGATGACCGGCCTGCACTACTCCGCACAAACCGGTCGCGTGTACGCCGCTAACGGCAGCGGTGAAATTCTGGTGATCAACCCACATAACCAGCGCATTGAACAGCGCTGGAAGCCGCTGGGCGACAAGCCAGCGCTGCTGCTTAATATGGCCGAAGATAGCGACACCGGCCGCCTGTTTGTGACTGATAACTCGAAAGCGAAAACCACTCTGGTGCTGGATATCCACAGCGGCAAGCTGCTTAAACAGCTCGACGTCGGCGATTCGCTGGCAGTGCAGTTCAATAAGAAACGCCACGAAATTTATATTTCGCAGCGTGAATCCGGCAAGGTTATCAGCCTTGACGCCAGCCGCTACACGCTGAAGAAAAGCTGGGCGCTGCCGGCCAATCCCAACAGCCTGCTGCTTTCCGCCGATGGTCAGACGCTATTTGTCACCGTCAAACAGCCCTTCAATAAAGACCACTCCACAAAAGGCCCGGACAGCGTCGTACGCATTGACCTGAACGCGCAATAAAAATAACGGGTCCGGCGACGGGCCCTTTGATTCATTTATCCTCATCCATGGGGCAAATTATGCACACCACGCACTATTCATCCTTCCCGCTGCGTAAAACGCTGCTGGCCTTAGCCATCGGCGCTGCCAGTCAAACGGCGATGGCCGCGGACGCTGCCGCCGCGAAGCAACCTGGCGAAGAGACCCTCATCGTCGAGGCTAACGAAACCAGCGATTTTAAATCCGGCGGCGACCTGGTGGTTCCGGCATTCCTCGACGGGCAGATCGCTCACGGCGGCCGTCTGGGGATGCTTGGCGAACAAAAGGCGATGGACGTTCCTTTTAACGTTATCGGCTATACCTCGAAGCTGATTCAGGATCAGCAGGCGAAAACCATCGCCGATGTCGTCAGTAACGACGCTGGCGTGCAGGCCGTACAGGGCTACGGCAACTTCGCCGAGACCTATCGAATCCGCGGGTTTAAGCTCGATGGCGATGACATGACCATGGGCGGCCTGGCGGGCGTGGTGCCGCGTCAGGTGATGGACACCCAGATGCTGGAGCGCGTTGAAATTTTCAAAGGAGCTAACAGCCTGCTTAACGGTGCGGCCAGCAGCGGCGTCGGCGGGATGATTAACCTTGAGCCGAAACGGGCGGAAGATCTGCCGACCGCGCGCGTTGGCGTCGACTATACCTCTGATTCTCAGGTGGGCGGCACCCTCGACCTGGGACGCCGTTTCGGCGACAACAACCAGTTCGGCGCCCGGGTCAACCTGGTGCATCGCGAGGGTGAAGGCGCTATCGATAATGATAAACGTCGTACTACGCTGGCTTCGCTGGGGCTTGATTACCGCGGCGACCGTTTCCGCTCCTCGCTCGATTTCGGCTACCAGAAGAAAACGTTCCACGGCGGTACGATGGGCGTCAATATCAGCGGCGTGGATTTCGTTCCGGCGCTGCCGGACAACAGCAAAAACTACAGCCAGAAGTGGGGCTATAGCGATATCGAAAGCGAATTCGGCATGGCGAAGGCAGAATACGACCTGACCGATAGCTGGACGGTATACAGCGCCCTTGGCGGCCAGCATTCGCATGAAATTGGTACCTACAGCGCGCCGAAGCTTCTGAATAAAAACGGCGATGCGACGGTGGGCCGCCTGGATACTAACCGCATTATCGACGCGATCAGCGGCATGGGCGGGGTACGCGGCGATTTCAATACCGGCGCGATTTCGCATAAGGTGAACCTCGGCTATGCGGCGCAGGTGCATACCGATGCTACCGCCTGGCGGATGTCGGCGAAGAATCCGACCACCAATATCTATGACAACCGTGATGTGGCGATGCCGGATAACGCCTATTTTGGCGGCAACTACCACGATCCGCTGGTCACCTCGCGCAGCCGTACGCAGGGCTGGCTGCTGAGTGATACCCTCGGCTTCTTTAACGATAAAGTGCTGTTTACCGCCGCCGCTCGTCATCAGAAAGTGGTTGTGCGCAACTACAGCAACGCCACCGGGCTGGAAGATACTTCTTCGCGTTATACCCAAAGCCGCTGGATGCCGACGTTTGGCCTGGTGTATAAGCCGTGGGAGCAGCTGTCGCTGTATGCTAACCATACCGAAGCGCTGCAGCCGGGCTCTGTGGCGCCGACGACGGCGGCCAATGCCGGGCAGAGTACCGGGATCGCGCACTCGAAGCAGGACGAAGTGGGCGTCAAGATCGACTACGGAACGATCGGCGGATCGCTGGCGCTGTTTGAAATCAAAAAACCGAACGCTATTTCCGATACCGCTGGCAATTACGGCCTCGACGGCGAGCAGCGTAACCGCGGCGTAGAGATGAACGTCTTCGGCGAGCCGATGCTGGGGCTGCGTCTTAACGCCAGTACGGTGTGGCTGGATGCCAAACAAACTAAAACCGCTAAAGGCGCAACCGACGGTAAAGATGCCATCGGGGTGGCTAACTTCTACGCGGTGCTCGGCGCCGAGTATGATATCAAGCCGGTGGAAGGCCTGACCGCCACCGCGCGCGTCAATCATAGCGGGTCGCAGTATGCCGATGCGGCCAATACCAAGAAGCTGGATAGCTACACCACCCTGGATTTAGGCCTGCGCTATCGTATGCGCCTGAACGCCGACCAGAACGAAATGACCTGGCGCGTCGGGGTGACCAACGTGACCAACGAGAAGTACTGGTCTGGCATTGACGATACCGGTACCTATCTGTTCGAAGGCGATCCGCGTACCGTGCGCGTCTCAATGAGCTACGACTTCTGACGCTAAAAAAGCGGGGCGGGCGGCTGACGCTCGCCCCGCGCAACTTGCGACAATTCCCCCTAAGTGATAAAAGGTGCCCCTTCACAAAAACACACAGGGGAACGACGTGAAAGACGCGTCAACGTCGTCGGATGCCGTAGAAGAGAGCGGCCCGACGCTTCATCGCGGTTTACAGAACCGACACATTCAACTTATCGCCCTTGGCGGCGCGATTGGTACCGGCCTGTTTCTTGGCATTGGTCCTGCGATTCAAATGGCTGGCCCGGCGGTCTTATTGGGCTACGCCGTGGCCGGGATTGTCGCTTTTCTGATCATGCGCCAGCTGGGCGAGATGGTGGTGGAAGAGCCAGTATCCGGCTCCTTTGCCCACTTTGCCTACAAATACTGGGGCCCGTTCGCTGGTTTCCTGTCCGGCTGGAACTACTGGGTGATGTTCGTGCTGGTAGGGATGGCGGAGCTGACCGCCGCCGGGATCTACATGCAGTACTGGCTCCCCGACGTGCCCACCTGGGTTTGGGCGGCGGCCTTCTTCCTCATTATTAACGCCGTCAACCTGGTCAACGTCCGTCTGTATGGCGAAGCGGAGTTCTGGTTCGCACTGATTAAGGTGCTGGCGATTATCGGCATGATTGCCTTTGGCCTGTGGATGCTGTTTGGCGGCCACGGCGGCAGCAAAGCCGGGTTCGACAACCTGTGGAAACACGGCGGCTTCCTCGCCACCGGCTGGCACGGTCTTATTCTGTCGCTGGCGGTGATTATGTTCTCCTTCGGCGGGCTGGAGCTTATCGGCATCACCGCCGCCGAAGCGCAAAACCCGGAAAAGAGCATCCCGAAAGCGGTCAACCAGGTGGTTTATCGTATCCTGCTGTTCTATATCGGTTCGCTGGTGGTGCTGCTGGCGCTCTACCCGTGGGTGGAGATCAAATCCGACAGCAGCCCGTTTGTGATGATTTTCCATCATCTCGACAGCAACATGGTGGCCTCCGCGCTGAACTTCGTCATTCTGGTGGCCTCGCTGTCGGTCTATAACAGCGGTGTGTACTCCAACAGCCGGATGCTGTTCGGCCTGTCGGTGCAGGGCAATGCGCCGACGTTCCTCGCCCGCGTCAGCAAACGCGGCGTGCCGGTGAATTCGCTGCTGCTGTCAGGCGTCATTACCTCGCTGGTGGTGGTGCTGAACTACCTGCTGCCGCATGAAGCGCTGGGGCTGCTGATGGCCCTGGTGGTGGCGACGCTGCTCCTGAACTGGATCATGATCTGTATGGCGCACCTGAAGTTCCGTGCCGCCCAGCGCCGCAAAGGGCGTGAATCGAAGTTCAAAGCGCTGCTGGCGCCCGCCAGCAACTACTTCTGCATTGCTTTCCTTGGGTTGATTCTGGTGCTGATGTGCACTATCGACGGCATGCGCCTGTCGGCAATCCTGCTGCCGGTGTGGATCCTGTTCCTGTTTATCGCCTTCAAACTGCTGCGCCGCCCGGCGTAAGCGAGACGCCCCGCCGTCCGGCGGGGCTGCCTGCCTTTTTATTGTGATCCTCTTCGCAGGTGGGGAATTTGTCTGGCGATCTTCTTTTTGTAATCGATTACTTTTGTGTTGAGCGATTTTGTAATCGATTACTTTTCTGAGGGCGAGCAACATGGTCACAACAACAGAAGGTCGGGAAAGTGTCCGCGTGAGCCACCGTTTTCTGGTGCCGCGGTTGTCGTTAATGATGTTTATGCAGTTCTTTATCTGGGGCAGCTGGTCGGTGACCCTGGGGCTGGTGATGACCCGCTATGAGATGTCACTGCTGATCGGCGATGCGTTCTCCGCCGGGCCGATCGCCTCCATCCTGTCCCCCTTTGTGCTGGGAATGCTGGTGGACCGCTTTTTCGCCTCGCAGAAGGTGATGGCGGTGATGCACCTGGCCGGGGCGGCGATCCTGTGGTTTGTCCCCCAGGCGCTGGTGGCGCAGAACGGCGCCCTGCTGATTGGCCTGCTGTTCGGCTATACGCTGTGCTATATGCCGACTCTGGCGCTGACCAACAATATCGCCTTTCACAGCCTGGCGAACATCGATAAAACCTTCCCGGTGGTCCGCGTGTTCGGCACCATCGGCTGGATTATCGCCGGGATCTGCATCGGGGTGACCGGTATCTCTGATACCACCGGCATCTTCACGCTGGCGGCGCTCTGTTCGGTGGCGCTGGCGATTTACAGCCTGACGCTGCCCCACACCCCGGCGCCGGCCAAAGGCATGCCGGTTCAGTTTCGCGATCTGCTGTGTGCGGACGCCTTCGCGCTGCTGAAAACCCGCCATTTCCTGATTTTCTCCCTCTGCGCCACCTTAATTTCCGTGCCGTTAGGCACCTATTACGCCTATACCGCGTCGTATCTGGCGGATGCCGGCGTCAAAGATGTTAGCACCGCGATGTCGTTCGGCCAGATGTCAGAGATCGTCTTTATGCTGGTGATCCCGCTGCTGTTCCGTCGCCTCGGGGTGAAATACATGCTGCTCATCGGCATGGTGGCGTGGTTTGTCCGCTACGCCTTTTTTGCCCTCGGGGTCAGCGAAGAGGGGCGCTTCCTGCTCTATCTGGGCATTTTGCTGCACGGCGTGTGCTATGACTTTTTCTTTGTCGTCGGCTTTATCTACACCGACCGCGTGGCGGGCGAGAAGGTCAAAGGCCAGGCGCAGAGCATGATTGTGATGTTCACCTACGGGATCGGCATGCTGCTGGGCTCGCAGATCTCCGGCGCGCTGTATAACCATCTGGTGGCCGGCCAGAGCGTGCCGCAGGCCTGGGTGACCTTTTGGTGGATCCCGGCGGTGGCCGCCGCGGTTATCGCGCTGATTTTCCTTTTCTCTTTCCAGTACAACGAGAAAGAGCCGCACTAATTTTTCAGGAGGGGGTATGAAAACGATTAAGGGACCGGGCATTTTTCTGGCGCAGTTTATTGGCCCGCAGGCGCCGTTTAACACGCTGGCGGGGGTGGCGCAGTGGGCCGCCGGCCTGGGATACCGGGCATTGCAGATCCCCTGCAACCACCCGGCGATTTTTGATGTCGAGCGGGCGGCGGCGAGCCAGACCTACTGCGACGAGGTCAGCGGCGCCCTGGCGGAGCATGGGCTGGTCATCAGCGAGCTGTCCACTCATCTTGAAGGGCAACTGGTGGCGGTGCATCCGGCGTATGACGCGGCGTTTGACGCCTTTGCCCCAGCCGCGCTACATGGCGATCCGCAGGCGCGCCAGCGCTGGGCGGTGGAGAAAGTGCGCCAGGCGGCAGTGGCCTCCGGCCGCCTGGGGCTGAAGGCGCATGCGACCTTTTCCGGGGCGCTGGCATGGCCCTTTTTTTATCCGTGGCCGCCGCACAATCAGCCGCTTCTGGATGAGGCCTTTGCCGAACTGGCCCGGCGCTGGCGGCCGCTGCTGGACCACTTCGACGAACAGGGCGTCGATGTCTGCTATGAGATCCACCCCGGCGAAGATCTGCACGATGGCGTGACCTTTGAGCGTTTTCTCGCGCTGGTGGATAACCATCCGCGCTGCAATATGCTCTATGACCCGAGCCACCTGCATCTGCAGCAGATGGACTATCTGACTTATATCGATATCTATCACTCGCGTATTAAAGCGTTTCACGTCAAGGACGCCGAATTTCGCCGCAACGGGCGCAATGGCGTCTATGGCGGATACCAGCCCTGGCAGCAGCGGGCCGGGCGTTTCCGCTCTCCTGGCGACGGGCAGATCGACTTCAAAGGGGTGTTCAGTAAGCTGACCGAATATGATTTTGACGGCTGGGCGGTGCTGGAGTGGGAGTGCTGCCTGAAGGACGCCGAGACCGGCGCGCGCGAGGGCAGCGAGTTTATCCGCCGCCATATCATTCCCGTTGCCGGACGGGCCTTCGATGACTTTGCCGCCGGCGGGAGGGAATAACATGATTCAGGTTGCGATAATCGGGGCAGGGTTTATTGGCCCGGCGCATCTGGAGGCGCTGCGGCGGCTGGGAGATGTCGAGGTCGTGGCGCTGTGCGACAGCCGCCTTGAGGCGGCGCAGCGCAAGGCGCAGGCGCTGAACATTGCCCATGCCTACGACAGCGTGGAGGCGCTGCTGGCCCATCCGGGGCTGCAGGTGGTGCATAACTGTACGCCGAACCATCTGCATGCCCAGATTAACCGGCAGATCCTCGCCGCCGGGCTGCACGTCTTCTCGGAAAAGCCGCTGTGTATGACGGCGGAGGAGGCGCGGGAGCTGGTGGCGCTTGCCGCCCGGGCCGGCGTGGTGCATGGCGTCAGCTTCGTCTATCGCCAGTTCGCCATGGTCCAGCAGGCGGCGGCGATGATCCGCCATGGCGAGGTCGGCAGGATCTTCGCGGCGCACGGCAGCTATTTACAGGACTGGATGCTGCTGGAGACCGACTACAACTGGCGGGTCGATTCGGCGCAGGGCGGCGCGTCGCGGACGGTGGCCGACATCGGCTCCCACTGGTGCGATACCGTGCAGTTTATGACCGGTCGGCGGATTGTCGAGGTGATGGCGGATCTGTCGATTGTCTGGCCGACGCGTAAAGCGCCAGTCAATGGCAAAGCGACCTTCAGCGCCGTTCACGAGGCGCAGGCATATGAAACCCGGCCTGTCGATACTGAGGACTTTGGCTCGGTGCTGTTGCGTTTTGACGATGGCAGCAAAGGCAGCTTGATGGTCTCCCAGGTGAGCGCCGGGCGGAAAAACCGTCTGGCGGTGGAGATTAACGGCAGCCTCTGTTCTCTGGCCTGGGATCAGGAAGTGCCCCAGCGACTGTGGATCGGCCACCGCGAGCAGCCGGATCGCCTGCTCAGCGACGACCCGAGCCTGCTGCGGCCGGAGGCCGCCGCCAGCGCCCATTATCCCGGCGGCCATATTGAGGGCTGGCCGGATGCCTTCAAGAATATGATGGGGCATTTTTATCAGGCGGTGCGCGCCGGGAAGATGCCGGAGGCCGGGGCCCGGCGCTTCGCCGCTTTCGACGACGGCGCCGATGTGATGTACATCATCGAGGCGATCGTCAAAAGCCATCAGCAGCAGCGCTGGGTCAGCGTCGAACGCTGAGCGCAGGCGGGGCGCAGGATTATTTCACCCCAAGATAGCCGTCGAGATAGGCACCGGAGAGCTCGTTGCCGAACAGGACGGCATCTTTATTTTCCATCGCATTATCCCATTTGTCGCTGGCGTTGCCGGTAAAGGCGTGCTCGGTGCGGGTGCCCTGCGCCGCCTGTTGTTTGATGGCCTCAGCGGTGCGGCGGGCGTCGCTTTCACTCATGCCAGCGGCTTTATCCTGCTGGCCGCGGGCGTACATTGCCGTGAAGGTCGGCAGGTTTAAACGGTAATTTTCCTGGCGGTTGACGGTGAAATTGCCGCCGACAAAATCGGAGCGGTGGGCGACAAACGCGTAAGCGTGGCGTTCCGGTGACGATTTTGACGAGGTGCAGCCGGTGATCGTTGCCAGGGCACAGCTGAGGGCGAGAACCGCGGTGGAGAGCCTCATGGAGATATCATCCTTAATCATAAACGAAGAAATAGGGCGCCAGGGGGCTGTCGCCAGAGCGCGAACCGGGTGGAACGGCAAAAGGATGCGCGTTAACGGCGTGGGAGAGAAGCCCTGATTTTTAATAGTTTTCTCGTGCGTTCCCGCGCTTTCGCGCCAGGCTGGCAGGCTGACCAGAGGTCATTTATGATAGCCTGCAGGATCCACCTCTATCGCAGGAAGTGCAGGGTTTATGTCTATTCAGAAAATTGCTCGTTTGGCCGGCGTCTCGGTGGCCACGGTGTCGCGGGTGCTGAACAACAGCGATACGGTAAAAGCCAAAAACCGTGAGCGCGTGCTGCAGGCGATCAAAGAGAGCAACTATCAGCCGAACCTGCTGGCGCGTCAGCTGCGAACCGCCCGCAGCAATATGATCCTGGTGATGGTCTCCAATATCGCTAACCCCTTTTGCGCCGAGGTGGTGAAAGGGATAGAAGAAGAGGCGGAGAAGAACGGCTACCGCATTCTGCTGTGTAACTCCGGGTCGGATCTGGCCCGCTCGACCTCGGGCCTGCAGCTGCTCTCCGGCAAAATGGTCGACGGCATTATTACCATGAACGCGCTCTCCAGCCTGCCGGAACTGACCACCATGATTGGCGATGCGCCCTGGGTACAGTGCGCGGAGTATGCCGACACCGGCAGCATCTCCTGCGTCGGGATTAACGACGTCGAGGCGGCTCAGGGGGCGGTGTCCCGACTGGCCGATAGCGGCCGCCGCCGCATTGCGCTCATTAATCACGATCTGAGCTATCGCTATGCCCGTCTGCGCGAGCGCGGCTATAAAAGCGTGCTGCACGTGCATGGTCTGGCGTATCAGCAGGTGACTTACGCGCAGGATCTTAGCGCGGCGGCCGGTAAACGGGCGATGGAGCAGCTGCTGTCGCAAGACGAGCAGCCCGACGCGGTGTTTGCCGTTTCGGACTCGCTTGCCGCCGGAGCGCTGCGGGCGATCGCCCAGGCCGGACTGCGGGTGCCGGAGGATATCGCGGTGATCGGCTTCGACGGCACCGAGCTGGCGGAAGTGGTCTCCCCGCAGCTGACCACCGTTGAACAGCCCTCCCGGGCGATCGGCCGCACGGCGGTGGATCTGTTAATGAAACGCATCGACGATCCCGACGCCGCCGTCGAGCGGGTGATGATGGACTGGCGCGTGATAGCCCGCGCCAGCGCCTGAGGTCAGCGGGAGAAGGCGCCCGCCAGCGCGCGAATGTCGTTGCCGGTGGGCGTTTGATGAATGCGTAAGCCAAACTCCTCCACCACGGCGAAGACATGGTCGAAAATATCCGCCTGGATCCCCTCATATTCCGCCCACACCACGGTGTTGGTGAAGCAGTAGATCTCGATGGGCAACCCGTTGGCATCCGGCGCCAGCTGGCGCACCATCAGGGTCATATCCTGGCGGATACGTGGATGATGGCGTAAATACTCCTGCAGATAGGCGCGGAAGGTGCCGACATTGGTCATTCGCCGCTCATTGAGAACCGACTGTTCCCCGGCGTACTGCTGGTTCCAGGCGCTAATCTCCTCGTGGCGCGAATCCATATAGGGCTTAAGCAACTTCGCCCGGATCAGGCGCTGCTGCTCCTGTTCATCAAGAAAATGAATGCTGGTGGTGTCGATGTTGAGGCTGCGTTTGATGCGGCGGCCGCCGGAGGCCGACATGCCGCTCCAGTTTTTAAACGAGTCGGAGACCAGCGACCAGGTTGGAATGGTGGTGATGGTGTTGTCCCAGTTGCGTACCTTCACCGTGGTGAGGCCGATATCGATCACCGCGCCGTCGGCGCCGTACTTCGGCATCTCCAGCCAGTCGCCAAGCTTGAGCATATCGTTGGCAGAGAGCTGGATACCGGCCACCAGACCGAGGATCGGATCTTTAAACACCAGCATCAGCACCGCGGCCATCGCGCCGAGCCCGCTAATCAGGATTGCCGGTGACTGGCCTATCAGCAGCGAAATAATCAGGATGCCGATAATAATCGCCGTCACCAGCTTAATCCCCTGGAATATCCCCTTCAGCGGCAGCTGAGAGGCGGCAGGAAATTTCTGCGCCAGCTTTAAGATCACATCCAGCAGCGAGAAGAAGGACAGCATGGCATATATCATCACCCATAGCTGAGCCACGGTGGTTAATATTTCCGCGGCCTCGCTGCCTTTTTGCAGCCACAGCACCGCCTGCACGTTGACGATGATCCCCTGCAGGGTAAAGGCCAGTCGGTGAAAGAGTTTATTCTGCGTGATGATTTGCAGCCACAGATGGCTGCTGGCCAACGCCCGTTTTTCAAAAGCGCGCAGGACCACTTTGTGCAATATCAGATGCACGACCACGGCGGTGAATAAGATAATGCCGAAGATAATCATCAGCGAGCGGGTGGGGGTTATTTCGATTCCTAAGGCGGCAATTTGCGATATTAATTCCTGCATAACGTCTCCTGAATATCCAGCGGGTATGATGACCGCTGGATAGCTATTATGCAAATCACCGCCGCCGGTATTACGACGCTACCGTCGCCGGCTGTCGGTTGAGATGATGGCGCAGCCACAGCGCGATCGCCCCCAGCAACAGCATCATGGCCACCTCGACCAGCAGAAAATCAATCAGCGCCTGCGGATAGTTTCCGCCGCCGCGACGGGCCAGCGCCAGGAACAGCGAACCAAGGATAGCCGGTCCGAGACCGAGGGTCGCCTGCTGCAGGGTGCTGAGGATGGCGCTCCCGGCCCCGGCGTCGCTGGCGCTGATATCGCGCATGCCAATCCGGTAAAAGCTGTTGACGATCAGCGCCTGACCGTAGCCGATCAGCGCCGTGGCGGGGACCAGCGTCAGGGCGGTGGTAGCGATGCCGAAGCGGGAGAAGGTGGCGCACAGCAGCAGTAGCCCGGCGATCTGCACCGCCAGACCGGTCAACAGGATCCGCCCCATGCTGTGGCGGGCGATAAGCCGCGGGGCATACAGCGCCGAAATAAAATAGGCCACGCCGAGGGCGATAAAGCTATTGCCGGACTGCCACGGCGCCATCCCCAGCCCCTCCTGCATGGTCAGCGCCATGCAGAACATAAAGCCGGACCAGACGCTGAAAAACAGCAGGGCGATGGCCATCCCGAAGCGGATGCTGGTCAACTGCAGCAGACGCGGCGGCAGCAGGGGATGGTCGCCGC
The DNA here is from genome assembly GCF_003790505.1 of Klebsiella sp. P1CD1. NCBI lineage: Bacteria > Pseudomonadati > Pseudomonadota > Gammaproteobacteria > Enterobacterales > Enterobacteriaceae > Klebsiella > Klebsiella sp. P1CD1. The sequence goes on along the minus strand of NZ_CP033631.1, from coordinate 4,285,663 downwards.
GCTGCTGCTGGCGCAGGGCGCTCTGACGCATGGCGAACATGAGCGGCAGGACCGCCACCAGCATCAGCTGCAGCCACAGCGGCCAGTGCAGCTCCGGACCGAGGGCCATCGGGAACAGCAAGCAGCAGAGGATCAGCGCGAGGTACAGCGTGCCCTGCCAGTCAATACGCGACGGCGTCTCGCGACGGGTTTCCGGCACATAGCGGCGGCTCAGAGCCAACACCAGCAGGCAGATCGGCACATTGATAAAAAAGGCGTTGCGCCAGCCCAGCCCGGCGATGTCCGCCGATACCAGCCAGCCGCCGCCCATCTGTCCGACAATAAAGGCGATCCCGCCGATGCCGCCATACAGGCTGATGGCCCGGGCGTGGGCGGGGCCTTTGAGGGTCACGTGCAGGGTGGCGAGGATCTGCGGCACAATCAGCGCCGCCCCGGCGCCCTGCAGGGTGCGGGCCGCCAGCAGGGCGCTGATGCTGTTCGCCATCCCGCACAGCAGGGAAGCGATGCCAAAGAGGGCGACGCCCCACATAAACAGGCGCCGGCGGCCATAGTTATCGCCAAGCTTACTGCCCATCGCCAGGCAGACGGCAAAGGCGACGCCGTAGAGCGCGACGATAAGCTCCAGCTGCGTGGCGCTGGCCGCCAGGGTGTGGGTGATGGCGTCCAGCGCCACATTGGTGATCGAGGTATCAATAAGCGGCAGCATCTGGCCGCCCAGCAGCAGCAACAGACCGGCGCGGCCGGGTGAAACAGCAGACGTATTCATGGGATTCTCCATTGCGTCATTCAGCAGACCGACGTAGCATTACCGATAAATTAAACGGGTACCAGTTCCTGTCTATACTGGTACTGGCACTACTATGCTGGAGGGGTGATGACCACGATGCCGCAACGGGAGTTGACGATCGCCGTGCCGGACGATCGACGCAAACAGCTGGGGGCATTTTTGCGCGCCCGCCGCGAAAGCCTCGATCCGCAGCGCCTGGGGTTGCCCCGCGTGGGCCGCCGGCGCACGCCGGGCCTGCGTCGGGAAGAGGTGGCGATGCTCGCCGACGTCGGCGTCACCTGGTACACCTGGCTGGAGCAGGGGCGGGAGGTGAATCCGTCGGAGGCGGTGCTGGTGGGGGTCGCGAATGCCCTGCAGTGCAGTCCGCTGGAGACCCGGCACCTGTTCGTACTGGCCGGGCTGACCCCGCCGGAAGCCACCCAGGTGACGGTGTGCGAAGGCATCAGCCCCGGCACCCGCCGGATGCTGGACAGCCTGATGCCGCAGCCGGCCAGCATTCAGAAACCGAACTTTGATATTGTGGCCTGGAACGACAGCTTCTGCCGCCTGATGGGCATCGATTTCGCCACCCTCCCGGAAGAAGATCGCAACTGTATTTATCTCTATCTGACCCATGAGACCTGGCGCAGCCGGATCGAAAATCGCGATGTGCTGCCGACCTTCGTCTCCTATTTCCGCGCCGCGATGGCCGAGCACCGTGGCGATCCGGCGTGGGAAAACAAGCTGGCGCGCTTTTTCGCCGCCTCGTCGGAGTTTGAAGCGCTGTGGCATCAGCGTTACGAGGTGCGCGGTGTGGAAAACCAGATTAAACATTTTAACCACCCGCAGCTCGGGCGATTCAGTCTGCAGCAGATGTACTGGTATTCGGCGCCGCGCAACGGTTCGCGCCTGCTGGTCTATCTGCCGATGGACGAGGCGGGCGAGCAGGCGCTGGCGTGGCTGGACCAACATTAATCACAAGGAATCAGATGGCTGGCAATGTGCCATCTTCGGGTATTCCCGGCCGGCGCTGCTGGACGGTTCCCTTACCCTCCGGGAGAGGGGTAGGGAAAGCACTGTCGGGAAGTCCTGTATGTGATCTACGACTTCAGCACACATTGCGCTCCCGATACGCCTTCTGCGTTATGTCACTCATGGCGCAGGGAGCGCACAGGGGGCGGCCAGTCGCCGCCGCCCCCTGTACCCCCGGGCTCCGGCCAGCAACATCGCCACTGCGTGGTGCCTTCGACTTATCCCTGCAGGCTTCGGGTCGGGCCGAGGCAGCGTCCGTGCAAAACACGGCCCTCAGCCCGCATCCATGCGGGCTGCCCCGGCCTGCCGGGAACGTCTCAGCGATGTTGAGGCCGCCAGCATCGGCAGTTTCAGCAGCCCCAGGACCCGCGGTGATTTGGGTTTGTAGGCCGGGTAAGGCGTACGCCGCCACCCGGCAGAAAGGCGAGCACATTAGCGAAAACAGGTTTGTCATCAGTCTCAAGGAATGCCTATGAACGTAACCCGAAAAGAGCAGCGCATTATTCAGCGCGCGCTGAACGCCTGGCAGGCCAGCGGGGAGTTAACCCCGTCGGACAGTCAGCGGCTGGCGCACACGCTGCGCGTCTCCCCCTTCGACTGGCGGCGCCTGAGCCGCTACGCCTTCTGGACCGCGCTGGCCTGCGTGCTGATTGCTCTGGGCAGCCTGTTTGCCGACAGCGAGCTGGTGGCGTGGCTGCTGAGCCTGTTCAGCCACTCGGCGCTGACGCGGATCCTGCTGCCTGCGCTGCTGGCGGTCGCCTGCTACGGCTGGGGTTTTCGCCGCCAGCGGCGGGAGAGGCAGTGGCACTACAGCACCGAGGCGATTTTGTTTCTGGGCGTCGTCTTTACCGCCGTGTCGCTATGGCAGCTTGGCGAACGGCTGGATAACGGCAGCGGCCATATCGCACCGCTGTTTCTGGCCGGATGCGTGATTTACGGCGCCATCGGCTATATTGCCCGCTCCGGGCTGGTGTGGCTCTTTTTTCTGCTGGCGCTGGGCAACTGGTTCGGCGCGGAAACCGGCTACGTCTCGGGGTGGGGCGCCTACTGGCTGGGCATGAACTACCCGATTCGCTTCGTCCTGTTCGGCGGCGCGCTGCTGGCGCTCTGCTACGGCGCGCAATCCCTGCTTCGCCAGCGGCAGCTGTTTACCGTCAGCAAGGCGATGGGCCTCACGTACCTGTTTATTGCGCTGTGGATCCTGTCGATTTTCGGCAATTACGACGCAGACAGCTGGTACCAGGTGAGCCAGGCGCGACTCTTGCCGTGGGGGCTGCTGTTTGCCGTAGCGGCCGGCGTCTGCATTTTTATCAGCCTGAAAACCGATGACGGAATGCTGCGCGGCTTCGGACTAACCTTCCTGGCGATCAATCTCTATACCCGTTTCTTTGAGTTTTTCTGGAACGGGATGCACAAAGTGCTGTTTTTCCTGATCCTTGCCGTCTCGCTGGCGGTGATTGGCCGCTATGCCGAGCGCATCTGGCACGCCGGCGAAGGGCAGGTGGAGAAAAAATAAGCTCGCGTTGAGAACGCTAACCCCTCAGGCCGCGCTCAGTCGCGGCCTTTTTTCGTCCCTAATTCCAGTTTCAGCACATTTTTCTGCGATTGGCTGCAAATGAGCATAGGCTTGCCGGGCATCTCAAAAATTAGCCTTTAAGGCAATTTGTCTTCTATGCTAACCTCCAGAAGAAGGGAGTCTGATGTTCAGATTGGTTGTGCATGTGGACGTTAAAAAGGAATTGCAGGCGCTTCCGCCCATTGTCCAGGCGAAGATGATCCGGCAAATAGACAAGTTACGCCAAAATCCCACCGCGCTGAGAGAACCTGACAGTAAACCGCTGGGGCAGGGGCTATTTGAAATTCGTGCGTTAGGTTCGGTACAGGGGCGAGGGATCTACGTTTTTCAGCAAGGCAAGACGCTCTTTCTGCTACGGGTTTTTATCAAGAAAACGCAAAAAACCCCGTCATCGGAAATTCGCCTGGCGCTGAAGCGATTAGAGGAGATGCGCAATGAGTAAAAAGATCATTGACTGGGATACGTTAAAAACAGAACTGCTTAGCCAGCCTGAGGTTCAGGCTGCATTCGATGCGCAAGAACGTCAACAGCGATTACGTACTATGCTGGCGCAATGGCGCGAGCAGGCGGGGCTGACCCGAGCCCAGGTGGCGCAGAGGATGGGGGTGAGTGCGCCGACGGTCTCCAGAATGGAAGCCAATATCACCCGCGCCAGTCTGGATACCTTAACGCGATACGCGTTAGCCTGTGGAATAAAGCACCCACAAATTTTACTTTACTAACGCCCTCGGTGGCGATTCACTTACCGGCTCAAATTAACGACAGGCCGCACGGACCGTAGGTCGGGTAAGCGAAGCGCCACCCGACAAAACAACGGCGCATCGGGCTACGGTTCCGGGGAACAGTGAATGGGTGCGCTCTGCCGCCCTCACCCCGGCCCTCTCCCACAGGGAGAGGGAGAAACCGGCAGTTTCAGTCGCGCAAGTGGGTAAATCACCAACAGGTCGCACGAACCCCAGGCCGGGCAAGGCGTGAGCCGCCGCCCGGCATAAAAGCCGCTCCGCACCCGCTGCCCGGCGGCGCTGCGCTTGCGCGGGCCTACGGTGAGAGGTAACTATATGATATACATTGTTATGTAGGCCGGGTCAGGCGTAGCCGCCACCCGGCAATAACAAGCAGCACCAGAGGCGCCCGGTGAAAGGCGCCTGGTGGAGAGATTAAATCTCGGTAATGGTCGTCGACTGCGGCAGACGCGACTTCGGCAGGGTGGCGTTGAAATCTTCCACGCTATGGTGGCCAACCGGGACCACCACCAGGCTGGTGTAGCCCTGGGCTTTCAGGTCAAATTCCTCATCGAGGATCGCAAAATCAATCCCTTCGATCGGCACGGCGTCGAGGCCCATCGCCGCCACGCCCAGCAGGAAATTGCCGACGTTGAGATACACCTGCTTCGCCATCCACTGATCGTCATCTTTCAGCTCTTTGCGGTGCATATCGGCAAAGAAGGTACGACCCTTGTGGTTAGCGGCTTTTGCGTCCGGGGTGGCGAAACGGCCATCGGCCTCTTCCTGATCCACCACACGCTGCAGCCAGGCGTCGTCCATCGCGGTTTTCGCGCAGAACACCACCACGTGCGAGGCGTCGAGAATTTTGCGTTCGTTGAACACGTAGGTGCCGCTGGCGGCTTTGGCTACGCGAGCTTTCCCTTCATCGGTGCTGGCGACGATAAAGTGCCACGGCTGGGAGTTGGTGCTAGACGGGCTGTACTGCAGCAGCGTTTTCAGCTGTTCGGCTTCGCTGGCAGTCAGCTTTTTCGTGGCGTCAAAGGCCTTGGTGGAATAGCGCTTTAAAGCGACCGATACGATATCCATAACTCTTCCTCACAGTTTACAGCACCTTACCGGTGCGTTAAGGAGAGGAAGAGTACAGCGAAGATCGCCAAATGATAAGGGTGAAAAATGCGATAACACTTATCGCATTTGGCTGAAAATCAGCGCGGACGCAGGCGCTGCTGGGCCTTTTTACTCAGCTTGTTCACCACCTGATGCCACGAATCGTCAATCAGCTCGGCCAGCAGATCCTCGCTGATATCCTCTCCCGGCACCACCGTGATCCAGTGTTTCTTGTTCATATGGTAGCCCGGTTCGATACTGCGATAAATTTCCTGATTCAGCAGCGACTTCTGCGGCTCAGCCTTCAGGTTGACCAGCGCCCGGCCGCGAATGGTCATGGTGATCATAAAGATACGGCCATCGACCTTAAACACGTCGTACTCTGGCCCAAAAGGCCAGCAGTGCTCGGTAAACGGGTAGGTCAGGGCGATACGATGAGCGCAGGGATGCAGCATCTCGGGGGTCATTAGGCGTCCGCCTCATGCAGGGCGTTCCACATGGCTTCAAAGCCGAGGGCGATAATCTCCCGGGCGCGCTGCGGATCGTGGCTAGCGAATTCGATGGTGGTCTCCGCCAGCGACAGAAACAGGGCATCGCCAAAGGCGCGGTACGCCTCGCTGAGAAAAATCTCTTTCACCGACAGCTGGCACATTTCGTTGAGCTCCGGGAAGCTCTCTTTTACCTGGCGACGGGTTTCGTCGGTGATGCGCTCGCTAAGCGCCATCCGGCGGATCGCCTTGTGCTCCATCGGGTTGCGTACCCCCCAGTCGATATAGCTGTTCCAGATATTACGCGCATTCTCTTTCGGGCGCTTTTCGTGCGGATCCAGCCCGGCGATCATTGTGCGCACCAGGCGCAGCTTAATCGCGAGGTACAGCTCGTTGAGCAACTCATCCTTGGTGGCGAAATAGCGAAACAGCGTCCCCTCGGCCACCCCAGCGCTGCGGGCGATGGCCGACGTCGAGGCGGCGATGCCGGACTGGGCGAAAGCCGCGGTGGCAGCTTCCAGTAACGCTTGCTTTTTATCTTCACTCTTTGGACGAGCCACTACTTTTTTCCTCACGCAGGTTTAAACAAACCGCCGATCTTTGCACGTCTGACCAGGTCGCTGCAACGGCGGAACGCAAAAATTGAAAATCGTCTTGACGACTTTCATCACTTTCCTAATAATGAGTGCGTACTCACTCATAATCAAGTTATATCACAAAGCCTCCGGGATGGGGGCTTTTGTCTGGTCAGGATATGAACCGTGTCACTTTTAGCGTGGTCGCCATCATGTTACTCGCAGCAGCAACGACATTGCCGTTTGTCCTCAATGCCGGTTTTGGTAAGGCGCCGCAGGGGGCACAGCTTAGCCAGGTGGAAGCGTCTCCCCACTACCGGGACGGCCAGTTCCATAACCAATTGCCCACGCCAGGGTTCACCGGGCAGAAAAATATGCTGGCGGCGTGGTGGGATTTCCTGATGACCAAACGGGAAAACGCCCGTCCCGCTCAGCCGCTGCCGCTGGTGAAGACCGACCTGGCGACGCTGCCCCTGGGGCAGGATGTGATGGTCTGGCTCGGCCACTCCTCCTGGTACCTGCAGCTGGCAGGAAAACGTATCCTGATCGATCCGGTGTTCAGCGATTACGCGGCGCCGTTCTCCTTTATCAATAAAGCCTTTCCCGGCGACTATCCGTGGCGGGCGGAAGGGATGCCAGACATCGATCTGCTGATCATCTCCCACGATCACTACGACCATCTGGATTACGCCACCATCCGCGCCTTGCTGCCGAAAATTAAGCGGGTCATTACGCCGCTGGGCGTCGGGTCGCATCTGCGCTACTGGGGGATGGACGGGGCGCTGATTACCGAAGCGGACTGGCAGCAGGCGATCCCGGTCAGCGATGAATTCACCGTTCACGTTCTGCCGGCGCGGCACTTTTCCGGCCGTGGACTGAAGCGTAACCAGACGCTGTGGGCCAGTTTTCTGTTCGTCACCCCGCAGCAAAAAATTTATTACAGCGGCGACAGCGGCTATGGGCCGCACTTCAAAGCGATTGGTGATGAATTTGGTCCGGTTGATCTGGCGATCATGGAGAACGGGCAGTATGACCAGGACTGGAAATATATTCACATGATGCCGGATGAAACGGCTCAGGCTGCCGACGACCTGCGCGCCCGCGCGGTGCTGCCTGGGCATGCAGGACGGTTTGTTCTGGCGAAACACAGCTGGGATGAACCGTATCAACGGCTGGCGGCTGCCAGCGAAGGAAGGGCCTGGCGTCTGCTGACGCCTATGCAGGGCGAGCCGCTGTGGGTCGCCGATAAGACGCAATCATTTAACGCCTGGTGGCGCTAAGCGCCAGTGCAGTTTCAGAGGAGAGAGCATATGACGATTTCCGCTCAGGTGATTGACACTATCGTCGAGTGGATTGATGACAACCTGCATCAACCGCTGCGTATTGATGATATCGCTCGCCATGCCGGGTATTCGAAATGGCATCTGCAACGGCTGTTTTTACAGTACAAGGGAGAGAGCCTTGGGCGCTATATTCGTGAAAGGAAGCTGCTGCTGGCCGCCCGCGATCTGCGCGACACCGATCAGCGGGTCTACGATATCTGCCTGAAGTATGGCTTCGATTCGCAACAGACCTTTACCCGCGTCTTCACCCGGACCTTCAACCAGCCGCCGGGCGCCTACCGCAAAGAAAACCACAGCCGCGCCCACTGAGGCGCGCTCTCCTGGTTTACCGTTCGAGGGAAAACCAGCGACGCCACACCCAGCGCAGCACCAGAAATTCAAGGGTGCCCAGCGCTAAGAACCACAGACAAAACAACACCGTATAGAGCTGGTTGAGATCCATCATATGGAATGTCTCAACCAGCTTTTGCGCCAGCGTCAGGCCCAGCGAAGGCGCGGGCAACAGCAGACAGGAGAGCAGGGCCAGCAGTAAGATCCCGGCGGCGGAGAGAAGCGTTTCCAGCGGATGTTTCATGTCATGTTAATCATCAGTTAAAAAACATATTGTCCGGTAAAATAATGCTTAACGCAATATGCTTTGTTTTTTTACTCTCTATAACACGGCTATTTTAAATATTATTGCCTGCCATTCGCTCTCATGTTAATTAATCTGAAATAATTTGTAATTAAGTTAATTGCAGCCGGATGTAAATTAACGTCATTATTATGCCAGCGCTTTTACAAAACTATAAGTGCTATATCCCACCAGCGTGGCAACAATGATGGCCAGCAGGATGTACAGCACCAGACGGCGTCCTCGGTAGATTCCAAACATATTTAACCTCGTTTAGTTTTGGTTTATTAATATTCTGTAATATTTATCTTGTGAATTAACTTATCACACATTTTGTATTTTGCGAAAAATTTAGGCGGATATTGGATCACATTTTTACCGGCTTTTTAGCCACGTTTTACTTCATTGGCCAGGAATGATTTCAGGCTTTCCGATTCACGGAATTTATAAGGAAAATGTAATTTGACCAAGATGAATAACCCAAAGTTTACGACGCCCTCGGGCGACACCGCGCCACGGCAGGTCTGGCAGCAGACCGTTGACGCAGTGCTGGCGCAGACAAAAAGCCAGGCCGCTGGGTTAAATTCCGCAGACGCCGCCGAGCGCCTGAATACCTTTGGTCCGAATGCCCTGCCGGAAAAGAAGGGTAAACCGGGCTGGCTGCGCTTTCTCGCCCACTTTAACGACGTACTGATTTACGTGCTGCTGGCTGCCGCGGCGCTGACCGCCATTATGGGGCACTGGGTCGATACCCTGGTGATCCTCGGCGTGACGGTGATTAACGCCCTGATCGGTCATATCCAGGAGAGCAACGCCGAAAAATCCCTGCAGGGGATCCGCAACATGCTCTCCAGCGATGCCCGCGTCCAGCGTAACGGCAAACATGAGACTATCCCGACGCGCGACCTGGTTCCAGGGGACATCGTTATCCTGCGCGCCGGCGACCGCGTACCAGCGGATATGCGCCTGATTGAAACCCACAACCTGCGGGTGGAAGAGGCGATCCTCACCGGCGAGTCGACGGTGGTGGATAAAATCACCGACGCGCTGGAGGGCGACCTGCCGCTGGGCGACCGGGTGAACATGGTCTTCTCCGGCACCACCGTCAGCGCTGGCGGCGGCATCGGCGTGGTGACCGCCACCGGCGCGGAGACCGAACTCGGCCATATCAACCAGATGATGGCGGGCATTGAGAAGCACCGTACCCCGCTGCTGGTGCAGATGGATAAGCTCGGCAAAGCGATTTTTGTCATTATCCTCGCCATGATGGTGGCGCTGTTTATCTTTAGCCTCGCGCTGCGGGATATCCCGATGGGCGAGCTGCTGCTGTCGCTGATTAGCCTGGCGGTGGCCGCGGTACCGGAGGGGCTGCCGGCGATCATCTCGATTATTCTGTCGCTGGGCGTGCAGACGATGGCGCGCAAGCGGGCGATTATTCGTAAGCTGCCGACCGTGGAAACTCTCGGCGCCATGACCGTGGTCTGTTCGGATAAAACCGGCACTCTGACGATGAACGAAATGACCGTCAAAGCGATCATCACGGCAGACTGCTGCTACCGGGTGGAAGGCGACAGCTATGAGCCGCAGGGACGGATCTTCCTTGAGGGGAGCGACGAGCCCGTGCAGGTTCAGCCCGGCACCGTGCTGGAGACCTGGCTGCGCACCATCGACCTGTGTAACGACAGCCAGCTTACCCAGGATGAGCGCGGTCTGTGGGGGATCACCGGCGGGCCGACCGAAGGGGCGCTGAAGGTGCTGGCGGCGAAAGCGCAGCTCCCGGCGGTGGAGGCCCGTCTGGTGGCCAAGATCCCCTTTGACTCACAGTACAAATATATGTCGACCCTGCAGCACATTGATGGCGAGGCCCGGGTGCTGATCACCGGTGCGCCGGACGTTATCTTCGCCATGTGCCGCGAGCAGATGAGCCGCCAGGGCGCGGTGCCGTTCGAGGCGCAGTACTGGGAAGAGGAGATAGCGCGCTTCGCCCGTCAGGGACTGCGCATGGTGGCGGCGGCCTGTAAGCCTGCCAGCCTTGATGCCACCACCCTCAACCATGAGGACCTGCAGGAGGGGCTGATTTTCCTCGGCATCGCCGGGATGATGGATCCCCCGCGTCCGGAAGCCATTGACGCCATCCACGCCTGCCAGACCGCCGGGATCCGCGTGAAGATGATCACTGGCGACCACCCGCAGACGGCGATGAGCATCGGCCAGATGCTGGGGATCACCAACAGCAGCCAGGCCATGACCGGCTACCAGCTGGAGCACATGGACGATGCGGCGCTGGCGAAGGCGGCGGTGGAGTACGACATCTTTGCCCGTACCAGCCCGGAGCATAAGCTGCGCCTGGTGAAAGCCCTGCAGGATAACGGCGAAGTGGTCGGCATGACCGGAGACGGCGTCAACGACGCGCCGGCGCTGCGCCAGGCCGACGTGGGTATCGCCATGGGTATCAAAGGTACCGAAGTCACCAAAGAGGCGGCTGACATGGTGTTGACCGATGATAACTTCGCGACCATCGCCAGCTCGGTAAAAGAGGGCCGTCGGGTCTATGACAACCTGAAGAAGACCATCCTCTTCATCATGCCGACCAACCTGGCGCAGGGGCTGCTGATCATCATCGCCCTGCTGGCGGGGAACATTATTCCGCTAACCCCGGTGCTGATCCTGTGGATGAACATGGCGACGTCGGCGACGCTCTCCTTCGGCCTTGCCTTTGAAGCCGCAGAGCGCAACGTGATGAACCGCCCGCCGCGTAAAACCGGCCAGCACGTGATGGATGGCTTCGCCGTGTGGCGAGTGGCTTTTGTCGGGTCTATGATTGCTATTGCCGCCTTTATCCTTGAGGCCTGGCTGGCGCCGCGCGGCCACAGTCCGGAGTTTATCCGCACCGTGCTGCTGCAGATGCTGGTGACGGCGCAGTGGGTCTACATGATCAACTGCCGCAGCAGCGACAGCTTCTCCCTGAGCATGGGTCTGCTGCGCAACAAAGGCATCTGGCTGGTGACCGGTGTCCTGCTGCTGATGCAACTGGTCATTATCTATGTCCCGCTGATGCAGAGCATGTTTGGTACGGAAGCGCTGCCGCTGCGCTACTGGTTTATCACCCTGGTCATCGGCGTCGCCATGTTCCTGGTGGTGGAAGTTGAGAAGCGCCTGACGCGCCGGTTCCGCAAAACGGCTTGATTGATCTCGCGCGCCTCGCTGCAGGCGCGCGTTACTTTCGCAAGGATCCCCCTATGATTAAAACCTTCCGCTTTGCTCTGCTGGCCTGCGGTCTGGCCGGCGGCGCCCTGACGGCGACCGCCGCGCCGGCGGTGCCGGTCCGCGTCGCCACGGTCGAACTGGCGCCTCATGCTGAAGAACGCGCGATCCCCGGGCGGGTCGAGGCGATCCGCGCCGTCGACATTCGCGCGCGCACCGAAGGGGTGATAGTTCAGCGCCACTTCCAGGATGGCCAGTATGTTACCGAGGGCGACCTGCTGTTTACCCTCGACGACGCGCAGCCCCGCGCGGCCCTGGCCCTGGCGCAGGCCGAGCTGAAAAGCGCCGAAGCCTCATTACGTCAGTCGCAGCAACTGCTCACTCGCTACGAGCGGCTCATTAACAACCACTCCATCAGCCGCAACGACGTCGACACGGCCCGGATGCAGCGCGACGTCGCCGCCGCCGCCGTGCAGCAGGCGAAAGCCCGCGTCGAGGCCCAGCAGATTGTGCTCAGCTACACCCGGATTGCGGCGCCGGTGACCGGTCGCGTGGGCCACAGCGCCTTTCACGTCGGGACGCTGATTAACCCATCCAGCGGCGTGCTGGTGGACATCGTGCAGCTGGATCCGGTGCGGGTGTCGTTCGCTCTCGACGAAGCCGCATTTTTCAGCAAATCCGGCCAGCATGCCGACATCCACGCCCTGAAGCAGGCGTGGCTGGCGCAGATTGACGTGGATGGCAAACGGCGCGATGGGGTGTTGACCTCCATCGATAACCGGATTGACGCCCGCACCGGCAGCGTGGCGGTGCGGGCGGAGTTCGCCAATCCGCAGCACCGTCTGCTGCCGGGCGGCAGCGTAACAATCCTGTTCCGTCCGCAGGAGCTGCAGTCACGGGTGATGATCCCGGCCGCCGCCGTGCAGCAGGATCCGCAAGGCTTTTTCAGCTGGGTGCTGAAGCCGGACCACACCGCCGGGCAGCGTCGTCTGACCCTCGCGGGGCAGCAGGGGCAGCAGTTTGCGGTTGAGAAAGGGCTGCAGGCGGGCGAGCAGGTGATCACCGACGGCGCGCAGCGTTTACGCGAAGGCGCCGCGGTACAGGTGCTGAAGTAAGTAAGGAGAAGGGATGCTGACCTTTTTTATCCGTCGTCCGCGATTTGCCATGGTGATCGCGCTGCTGCTGACCTTTGTCGGCGCGGTGTCGCTGAAGCTGATCCCGGTGGAGCAGTACCCGGCGATCACCCCGCCGGTGGTGAACGTCAGCGCCAGCTGGCCGGGCGCCAGCGCGTCAGATGTGGCGGAAGCCATCGCCGCCCCGCTGGAGACCCAGCTCAACGGCGTCGATCATATGCTGTATATGGAGTCCACCAGCTCGGATGAGGGAACGTACCGCCTGAGCATTACCTTCGCGGCGGGCACCGATGCCGACCTGGCGGCGATCGACGTGCAAAACCGGGTGGCGCAGGCGCTGGCGCAGCTCCCGGCGGAGGTGCAGCAGAATGGCGTCCAGGTCCGCAAGCGCGCCAGCAACCTGCTGATGGGGGTGAGCCTCTACTCGCCGCTGGGCACGCTGTCGCCGCTGTTTGTCAGTAACTACGCCAGCACCCAGGTGCGCGAGGCGCTGGCCCGCCTGCCCGGCGTCGGCGAGGTGCAGATGTTTGGCGCCCGGGATTACAGTATGCGCATCTGGCTGCGTCCGGACCGCATGAATGCGCTCAACATCACCACGGATGACGTTGCCCAGGCGCTGCGCGAGCAGAATGTGCAGGGCGCGGCGGGGCAGGTGGGCACCCCGCCAGTATTCAACGGCCAGCAGCAGACGCTGACCATCAACGGGCTGGGGCGTCTGAACGAGGCGGCCAGCTTTGGCGAGATTATCCTCCGCCGCGGCGCGCAGGGGCAGCTGGTTCGCCTCGCTGACGTGGCGACCATTGAGCTGGGTGCCCGCAGCTACAGCTCCGGCGCGCAGCTGAACGGTAAAGCGTCGGCCTATCTGGGGATCTACCCGACGCCCACCGCCAATGCCCTGCAGGTCGCCAGCGCAGTGCGTGCGGAGCTTAACCGCCTGCACACTCGCTTTCCGGCGGATCTCACCTGGGAGGTGAAGTTCGATACCACTCGCTTTGTGGCGGCGACGATCAAAGAGATCGGCGTCTCGCTGGCGCTGACCCTGCTGGCAGTGGTCGTGGTGGTGTCGCTGTTCCTGCAGAGCTGGCGAGCGACGCTGATCGTAGTGCTGGCGATCCCGGTGTCACTGATCGGCACCTTTGCGGTGCTCTATCTCCTGGGCTACAGCGCCAACACCCTCAGCCTGTTCGCGATCATTCTCGCCCTGACGATGGTGGTGGATGACGCCATTGTGGTGGTGGAGAATGTGGAAACCAAAATGGCGGAAGGGCTGGATCGCCTGCAGGCCACCGCCCAGGCGCTGCAGCAGATCGCCGGGCCGGTGATCGCCACGACCCTGGTGCTGCTGGCGGTATTTGTGCCGGTGGCGCTGCTCCCGGGGATCGTCGGCGAGCTGTACCGGCAGTTTGCCGTGACGCTCTCCACCGCGGTGGCCCTGTCGAGCCTGGTGGCGCTAACCCTGACGCCGGCTCTCTGCGCACTGCTGCTGCGCCCGCGTCCTGCCCGGCCAGCGGCGGTGTGGCGGGTGTTTAACCGTCTTCTCGACGGCACCCGCGACGGCTATGGCCGGCTGGTGGGCTGGATGAACCGCCGTCCCTGGCTGGCGCTGGCGGCGACGGTGGCGGCAGGCGCGCTGGTGGCGTTCAGCTTCACCTCGATGCCGAAAGGCTTCCTGCCGCAGGAAGATCAGGGTTACCTGTTTGCCAGCGTGCAGCTGCCGGAGGCGGCGTCGCTGGAGCGTACCGAAGCGGTGATGGCCCAGGCGCGCAATCTGCTGATGGCTAACCCGGCGGTGGAGGATGTGATTCAGGTGTCCGGCTTCAACATTCTCAACGGCACCAGCGCCTCTAACGGCGGGTTTATCTCGGTGATGCTCAAGGACTGGCACCAGCGGCCGCCGCTGGATGCGGTGATGGCAGATATTCAGCGCCAGCTGCTGTCGCTACCCGAGGCGACGATCATGACCTTCGCGCCGCCGACCCTGCCGGGCCTGGGCAATGCCTCGGGGTTTGATCTGCGCATCCTGGCGCAGGCCGGTCAGTCGTCGGCGGAGCTGGAGCAGGTGACGCGGCAGATCCTCCAGCTGGCGAACCAGCATCCTCAACTGAGCCGGGTGTTTACCACCTGGAGCAGCAACGTGCCGCAGCTGACCCTGACGGTCGACCGCGATCGGGCGGCGCTGCTGGATGTGCCGGTGGCGCAGATTTTCAGCAGCCTGCAGACGGCGTTCGGCGGCACGCGCGCCGGCGATTTCAGCCGTAACAATCGTGTCTATCATGTGGTGATGCAAAATGAGATGCAGTGGCGCGAGCGGGCAGAGCAGATTAGCGAGCTGTACGTCCGCAGCCGCGACGGCGAGCGGGTGCGGCTGAGCAATCTGGTCACCATTACGCCGACGGTGGGGGCGCCGTTTATTCAGCAGTACAATCAGTTCCCGTCCGTTTCAGTGAGCGGTTCAGCGGCCGAGGGGGTCAGCAGCCGCACGGCGATGGCGGCCATGGAGCAGATTTTGCAGGCCCATCTGCCGCCGGGATATGACTATGCCTGGAGCGGGATCTCCTGGCAGGAGCAGCAGACCGGCAATCAGGCAGTGTGGATCGTGCTGGCGGCGGTGGCGATGGCGTGGCTGTTCCTGGTGGCGCAGTATGAGAGCTGGACGCTGCCGGCGAGCGTCATGCTCTCGGTGCTGTTCGCCATCGGCGGAGCGCTGCTCTGGCTGTGGACCGCGGGCTATGCCAACGATGTGTATGTTCAGATAGGGCTGGTGCTGCTGATTGCCCTGGCGGCGAAGAATGCGATTCTGATTGTTGAATTCGCCCGCAGCCGGCGCGAGGAGGGGCTGTCGATAGTTGACGCCGCGCGCGAGGGGGCCACCCGCCGCTTCCGCGCGGTGATGATGACCGCGGTGTCGTTTATTATCGGCATCATGCCGATGATGCTCGCCACCGGCGCCGGGGCGCAGAGCCGGCGGATCATCGGCACCACGGTATTCAGCGGGATGCTGGTGGCGACGATGATTGGCATCCTGTTTATCCCGTCGCTGTATGTGCTGTTTCAGCGTATGCGTGAGTGGGCGCATCGGCGGGGGTAAGCGTTGCGCCACAGCGTCTGCCTGTCGATCCCCTCTCCCTGTGGGAGAGGGTTAGGGTGAGGGGGATTTTCCGTTCACGTCGCGTTTGGCCTTATCTGCCGGAGCAACAGCGTCTGCCGGGCGGTCCCCTCTCCCTGTGGGAGAGGGTTAGGGTGAGGGTGGGTTTTGCGTTCACGTTGCGTTTGGCCTTATCTGCCGTAGCAACAGCGTCTGCCGGGCGGTCCCCTCTCCCTGTGGGAGAGGGTTAGGGTGAGGGGGAATTTTCCGTTCACGTTGCGTTTGGCAGAAAAGGGTAGTCCTTCGCTGGTGAACGGGTAAAGGGGGAGAAAACCGTCTCCCCCTTTACAATCCCCCCGGCCCCGCAGAGAAATCGGTGCTGCGCACTACGCTCACCTCCCGGTCGTCCGCCTGCGGTCGGCTCAACTCGACGTCGTGTCTCGAATCGCCTCTGGCCGCCCTCCGTGGCGGCCAGCCCTTGTCTGCCGACCTCCGGTTCGCCGATTTCAGCGGGAATCGGCCCCGCTGCACGCCCGTAGTTTTCAGAGGCCAAACCATAGCGATCAGAATATATCCGTTAAAAATTGTATGTGCCTTTCTCCGTGGCCCCGCTGTGTATACCGGGGCTGCAACGACTGCCGGGCGGTCCCCCCTCCCTGTGGGAGAGGGTTAGGGTGAGGGGGAATTTTCCGTTCACGTTGCGTTTGGCAGAAAAGGGTAGTCCTTCGCTGGTGAACGGGTAAGGACGGCGGGCACGGCGCCGCTTTTGTGCCGGGCGCCCGCTACTTCCTCTCCACCGTTATCATGGTCACGAACGGATGATACTGCCACGGCACGCTGCCGCCTTTGCGGTACATCTTCGACAGGGTGCCGTCGAGATAGAGCATCTGCCGCACCCCGAGCTTTGACTGCGCATAGCAGGCAAAATCATAGAAGTTGGTCTCGCGATCGCTGAGCATAAACACCACCCGGCCCTGCTTATCGATACCCACCCCGTTACGCAGCTTGCGCGAACTGGCGGAGGGCTTCAGCCGCCAGTTGATGACGCCATTCTCAATCAGCATCGGGCCGGACTGCACCGCATAGCGGATGGCGGGAGAGGGCTTGTATGCCGGCAGCGGCACGATTTTCGCCCGGCCGTTCGCCACCAGGAACACGCCGCCGGGGCGGATAAAGAAGTTCCCGCCGCCGGCGGAACGGTTTACCGGCGTCAGCCGTTTGCCGTCTTCGATATACAGCCCCAGCGGCGCGTAGGCTTTATCGTAAATGCCGCCGTTCATCGCCATCTGCACCCGGCCATCGCCATCAATACCCGCCAGCAGCGAACGCAGGGAACCCCAGGCTTTGCCGTGCCGATCCTGCCAGTACATCGCAATGCGCTCGTTCTGCGCATCCACCCGATAGCTCTGCAGGGTCAGCGTCGGGTCGGTGAGGGTACAGGCGGCGCTGGCGACGGCGGCCAGGGGCAGCAGCGCCAGGGGGAGCAGGCAACGTAATAACATGGGCAGTCCTTTCTATGGTCTGCGCCGAGTATACCCGCCTCGCTGCCTTATGCCGCCCAAATCTCACAGTGTTTTTGCACCAGGCCGGAAAGCGAACCGCCGTTGGCGATAAAGTCGCGCATCTGCTGCGCTTCGCTGTGCGGCGATTTCGCCTGGCGGACCACCGCTTCCAGCGCCGCCGTCGCCTTCAACTGATGGGCGAAGGGAGCCAGCCGGTCGGCGAGCTGCAGGATCTCCTGGCGGATGCTGCGCTGCTCTCCGCTGCGCACGTCGGTGAGGGTCCCGTCCAGCCCATAGCGGCACGCCTGATAGCGGTTAAAGGGGTACAGCAGATAATCATCAGGCTGGTGCTTAAAAGGGCGCTCCGTCAACAGCCAGCAGGCCAGAGTCTGTATAAAGCCGGCGATATGGATCGCCTGGGCGAGGGTCAGGGGAGTGTCCATCACCCGCACCTCGACGGTCCCAAACTGCGGGCTGGGGCGAATATCCCAGTGCAGATCCTTCATGCTGTCGATCATGCTGGTGTAGCTCAGCTGGCGGAACAGGCGACGAAACCCCTGCCAGTCTGCCACCCACGGCATCGGACCGTTGTCGGGATAGGAGGAGAAGCGGTTCAGGCGTGAACAGGCGAAACGGCTGTCGGTACTGTCAAACCACGGCGAGGCGGCATTAAGGGCGATGAAGTGCGGTACAAAGCGCGACAGGCCGTGCAGCAGATAGAGGGCGTCGTCGCCGCTCTGGCAGCCGACGTGCACATGCTGGCCAAAGACCGTGGCCTGCTGCGCCAGATAGCCAAAATGCTCGACGGTTTTAACATAGCGCGGATTGTCGCTGATTTGCTGACGCTGCCAGGCATGAAAGGGGTGCGAACCGCCGCCGCAGATCTGCAGATGATGGCGCAGCGCCGCGCGCTGAACCGCCTGCTGGATGGCGCTGAGCTGGGTTTGGGCATGGCTGATGTCGCGGCACACCCCGGTGGCGATCTCCAGCATGCTCTCGGTGATGTCATGTTTGGCTTCTCCCACGGTCAACTGATGCTGGACGTCGGCAATCAGCGTCGAGGCATCCTGGCTGAGGTCGTAACCCGGCGGGTTCACCACCTGCAGCTCCAGTTCGATACCGAGGGTAAAAGGATCGGAGCGGTGAAAATCGGCTAAAGGCATAGTCTCTCCCGGTCGATGTGTTCCCTGAAGTATAGAAGGGATTGATCCCGACGGAGAATACGCGGCGGCGGAGGACGGGGATGAATGAAAAGTGACGCAGAGTGATTATTTGAAATTTGCCATATAGCGGCTGGTGCAATTCTGCAACATATTTCCCGCTGGCGGTGCGGCGGAATAAGGCGCAATTATTTTCCCATAATTATCATGGTGATAATATAAGCCCTTCTTATTTTACCGGTCGGTTTTGGCCTATTTTCGTCCGCGTAAGAGCTGGTACGCATTTTGCCTGTTAATCCGTGACACTTTATTTAACAGGGATCATGTGATGCACAAAAAGACGTTATTTTCGCGTGCCGGTCGTCTCGCCGTGGCGGTGAGCGGCGCACTGGCCCTGGCGGGCGCCGCCTTACCTGCCAACGCCTCCACGCTGCGGATCGCCATGACCGCCGCGGATATTCCGTTAACCCTTGGCCAGCCGGATCAAGGCTATGAGGGCAACCGCTTTACCGGCATCCCGCTGTACGACGCGCTGGTGGAGTGGGATCTGTCGCAAGGTGAAAAGCCCAGCGGTCTGGTGCCGGGGCTGGCGACCGAGTGGCACATCGATCCGCAGAACACCAGCCGCTGGATTTTCACCTTGCGTCCGGGCGTCAGGTTCCATGACGGGACGGAGGTGAACGCCGACGCCATCGTCTGGAACGTGGATAAGGTGCTGAATAAAGCAGCGCCGCAGTACGCCCCGGGGCAGATCGGCAACACCCTGTCGCGCATGCCGACCCTCACCGGCGCAGAGAAAATTGACGACCACACTGTGGCGCTGACCACCTCGGAACCGGACGCGCTGCTGCCGTACAACATCACCAACCTGTTTATCGTCTCGCCGACGGCGTGGCAGAAGCAGTATGACGCGGTGCCGGCCAGCGCGGGAGATAGCGCCGCGCGCAGCAAACAGGCGTGGACCGCCTTCGCCGCCCACGCGGTGGGTAGCGGCCCGTTCAAACTGGAGAAGCTGGTGCCGCGTCAGCAGCTGATCCTCGATAAAAACCCCGACTACTGGAACAAAGATCGCATTCCCCGGGTGGATAAAGTGGTGCTGATCCCCTTGCCGGAGGCCAACGCCCGTACCGCGGCGCTGCTGTCGAAGCAGGTGGACTGGATTGAAGCCCCGGCGCCGGACGCCATCGATCAGATCAAGTCTCAGGGTTTTCACCTCTACGCCAATACCCAGCCGCACCTGTGGCCCTGGCAGTTCTCCTTTGAAAAAGGATCGCCGTGGCAGGACATCCGCGTGCGCAAAGCGGCCAACTTGTGTCTGAACCGCGCCGAGCTGAAGAGCTACCTTGGCGGCTACATGACCGAGGCCACCGGGGTTTATGAGGCTGACAGCCCGTGGCATGGCAAACCCACTTTCCAGATCAAATATGACCCGGATACCGCCCGCCAGCTAATGACCGAGGCCGGATACAGCGCCAGCAAACCGCTGCACGTCACGGTGGCCACCTCGGCCTCCGGCTCCGGGCAGATGCAGCCCTTGCCGATGAACGAGTATATCCAGCAGAGCCTGAAGAGCTGCTTCTTCAATGTGGATATCAAAGTGGTGGAATGGAACACCCTGTTTACCAACTGGCGCCTGGGCGCCCGGGACCCGTCGGCGAAAGGGATCGATGCGATCAACGTCAGCGCCGCGGTTAACGATCCTTACTTTGGCCTGATCCGCTTCTCGACCGCCAAAGCGTTTCCGCCGGTGGCGACCAACTGGGGTTACTTCTCCACTCCGGAGACGGAGAAGCTGGCCGCCGCCGTCAAGCACGCCTTTACCCCGGCGGAGATGAACCAAGCGGCCGGTGAGCTGCACGCCGCGCTGGTGGATCAGGTGCCATTCCTGTTTGTCGCCCACGACGTCGGGCCGCGTGCGATTTCCCCTGCGGTGACCGGGGTGGTGCAACCGCAGAGCTGGTTTATCGACCTCAGCCTGGTGAGCAAAAAAGAGTAATCGCGAAAGGGGCGACCGATGATCAATACGCTGCTATACCGCATTCTGCTGGCTATCCCCACCATGCTTGGGGTCGCGGTGATCTGTTTCATGCTGGTGCAGATCGCCCCGGGCGACCCGCTGGTGTCGGTGATGCCGCCGGACGCCTCGGAGGCGCTGCGTCAGACGTTAATGCAGGCTTACGGCTTTGATAAGCCGCTGCCCATGCAGTTTATCCACTGGCTGTGGCGGGCGCTGCACGGCGACCTTGGTATGTCGGTCGCCACCGGCCGCCCGGTGATAGACGAAGTGATGACCGCGGTGGCGTACTCCCTGCGCCTGGCGCTGCTGGCGACGGCGATCGGCTTCGTCCTCGGCAGCCTGTTCGGCTTTGTCGCCGGCTATTTTCGCAACAGCGTCATTGACCGTCTGGCCTCAGTGTTGTCGGTATTTGGCGTCAGCGTGCCGCACTACTGGCTGGGGATGCTGCTGGTGATCCTCTGCAGCGTTAAGTTCGCGCTGCTGCCGGCCACCGGCGGCGGGCCGATAGGCGAGGTGGGCTGGCAATGGGACTGGGCGCACCTGCAGTTCATGCTGCTGCCAGCCCTCACCTTGTCGGTGATCCCCACCGGGATTATCGCCCGCACCGTGCGCTCGCAGGTGGCCGATATCCTCAGCCAGGAGTTTATCGTTGGCCTGCGCGCTCGCGGGCTCAACGAGTCGCGCATCTTTGTCCACGTCATGAAAAATGCCGCGCCCACCGCGCTGGCGGTGATGGGGCTGCAGGTAGGCTATCTGATGGGCGGCTCGATCCTTGTGGAGACCGTTTTCTCCTGGCCGGGAACCGGATTGCTGCTCAATACCGCCATTTTTCAGCGCGACCTGCCCCTGCTGCAGGGCACCATCTGGGTGCTGGCGCTGTTTTTCGTGCTGCTCAACCTGCTGGTGGATATTCTGCAGACCACCCTCGACCCGCGTATTAAGAGGAGCTGACCATGGTGGATACAGCAACGACGAAAGCGGTTCCGGCCGCAGCGGCCCACGCTTCCCGGCAAGGTTACTGGCGCGGGGTATTGCGCCGCCTACTGCGCGACCCCGGCGGGGTGGTGGTGGGCGTGGTGATCCTCCTGCTGCTGGCCCTGGCGCTGTTCGGTCCGTGGCTTATCGTCAAAGATCCTTATCAAACGTCGATGTTCCTGCGCCTGAAACCCATCGGCAGCGACGGCTTCCCGCTGGGCTCGGATGAGCTGGGACGCGACATGCTGTCGCGGCTGATCCTTGGCACCCGACTTTCGCTGTTTATGGGAATTGTCCCGGTGGTGTTCGCCTTTTTTATCGGCGGGGCCATCGGGATTATCGCCGGCTATACGGGCGGCAAAACCAATACCGTGATTATGCGCACCGTGGATGTGTTCTATGCCTTTCCCTCCGTCCTGCTGGCGATTGCGCTGTCGGGAGCGCTGGGGGCGGGCATCGGCAATGCGCTGCTGTCGCTGACCCTCGTGTTTGTCCCGCAGGTGGCGCGGATTGCCGAGAGCGTGACCGCCCAGGTGCGACATATGGACTATATCGACGCCGCCCGGGCCACTGGCGCCAGCGCGTTGACCATTATCCGCGTCCAGGTGTTGGGCAACGTGCTCGGGCCGATCTTCGTCTTCTCCACCGGGCTGATTTCGGTGTGCATGATCCTCGCCTCCGGCCTGTCGTTTCTCGGCCTCGGCGTGCGGCCGCCGGAGCCCGAGTGGGGGCTGATGCTCAATACGCTGCGCACGGCAATCTATACCCAGCCGTGGGTGGCCGCCCTGCCGGGCCTGATGATTTTTATCACCTCCATTTCGTTCAATATCCTCGCGGACCGCCTGCGTGCGGCAATGGCGATTAAGGAGTAAGCGATGCAACCCTTTATCAATATCGACCTTGGCGGGCCGGCGCAGCCGCTGCTGAAGGTCAATCACCTGCTGAAGTACTTTCGCGGCGGCAAAGGCCGGGAGGTGGTGCAGGCGGTGGACGATATCAGCTTCACGGTGATGAAAGGCGAAACCCTGGGGGTGGTCGGCGAGTCGGGCTGCGGCAAATCGACCACTGCCCGGCTGCTGATGCAGTTGCTCACCCAGGACAGCGGCGAACTGATCTTCGACGGACAGGGGGTCGGCTCGTCGCGTCTGCCGCTGAAAGCCTACCGTCGCCAGGTGCAGATGGTCTTTCAGGATAGCTATGCTTCGCTCAATCCGCGCCTGACCATGGAGGAGAGCATCGCCTTCGGCCAGCGCGTCCATGGCGTCAGCACCAGAGAGGCCAGCGAATATGCCCGCTATCTGCTGGCGCACGTTGGCCTTGAGCCGGCGCGCTTTGCCGACCGCTACCCGCATGCGCTCTCCGGCGGCCAGCGGCAGCGGGTGAATATCGCCCGCGCGCTGGCGATGAAGCCGCGGCTGGTGATCCTCGATGAGGCGGTGTCGGCGCTGGATAAATCGGTGGAAGCCCAGGTGCTGCAGCTGCTGCAGGAGCTGAAACGGACTCTCGAGCTGACCTACGTGTTCATCAGCCACGATCTGCACGTGGTACGCTGGCTGTCGGATCGGATCCTCGTCATGTACCTTGGCGAAGTGGTGGAGATTGGCCCGGCGGAGCAGCTGTTTACCGCCTCCGCCCACCCCTATACCCGGGCGCTGTTAAGCTCGATGCCCTCCATGGACCCGGAAAACCGCACCCTGACCTCGCCGCTGAGCGGCGATCCCCCCAGCCCCATCGCGCCTCCGAGCGGCTGCCGCTTTCACACCCGCTGCCCGCATGCGAAGGCGGTCTGCGCCGAGGTGAAACCGCGGCTGGAGGCGGTCGGGGAGGGGCACCAGAGCGCCTGCCTGATGGCGCAGCCGGCCTCGCCCTGGCATCAAAGCATCTCCCTTAAGGAGGTCAGCCATGTCGGATAACGCCTTTGTCCATGTGCGCGACCTGCGGGTCGTCTTTCGCCGCGACGGACAGACCATCAACGCGGTCAATGGAGTCTCCTTTGACGTACAAAAGGGGGAGGTGATGGCGCTGATTGGCGAGTCGGGTTCCGGCAAGAGCGTGACCCTGCGGGCGCTGATGCGCCTGCACCCGCCA
Source organism: Klebsiella sp. P1CD1 (assembly GCF_003790505.1). NCBI lineage: Bacteria > Pseudomonadati > Pseudomonadota > Gammaproteobacteria > Enterobacterales > Enterobacteriaceae > Klebsiella > Klebsiella sp. P1CD1. The sequence goes on along the minus strand of NZ_CP033631.1, from coordinate 4,262,274 downwards.
GGGAGCAGTGAGCTCTCCGGCACCCTGCAGGTGGGGGACGACGAGGTGCTGACGATGAGCACAAGTCAGCTGCGGCGCTATCGCGGCGGACGCTGCGCGATGATTTTTCAGGAGCCGCTGCTGGCCTTCGATCCGGTCTACACCGTCGGGCAGCAGATTATTGAAGGGCTGCGCCGCCACGAAGGGCTATCGCGCCAGGAGGCCCGGGACAGGGCGCTGGAGGCCCTGCGCCAGGTGCGCATTCCCAGCCCCGAGCGGCGGCTGGATGCTTACCCGCACGAGATGTCCGGCGGGATGCGCCAGCGGGCGATGATCGCCCTTGCGCTCTCCTGTAACCCGCAGCTGCTGCTGGCGGATGAGCCGACCACCGCCCTCGACGCCACGGTGCAAATCCAGATCCTGATCCTGCTGCGCGAGCAGCAAAAGCAGCGCGGGCTGTCGATCGTGTTTGTGACCCACGATATCGGCGCCGCGGTGGAGATCGCCGACCGGGTGGCGGTGATGTACGCCGGGCGGATCGTCGAGGAAGCGTCGATGAGCGAGATCCTGCGCCACCCGCGCCATCCTTATACCCAGGTGCTGCTGGGCAGTCGGCCGAAAGAGGGGCTTAAGAAAGGTGATGCCCTGCACTGCATTCCCGGCGCGCCGCCGGATCTGGCGCGCTTGCCGCCCGGCTGCGCTTTTGCCGAGCGCTGCCCGCACCGTCGCCCGGTCTGTGAGCAGAGTCTGCCGCCGACGGAATCCGTCGCGGAGCGCCACGCGGTGAGTTGCCACCGCTGGCGCGAGCTGGCGATTGACGCTAACGCCCAGGCCCTGGCCGTCTGATCGGCGGCAAAAAACCATACAGGATGAAGACCAGGCGTTGATAGCGCATTCCCACCGCCGGTTACGCTGGCGGCGACCTTGATGTCAGGAGACTACCATGAGCAGTGATGTACTTTTTACCCCCGCGACCGACACCACCGGCTGGCGCATCAATGGCGACCGCCTGTGGGCGTCGTTAATGGATCTCGCGCAGATCGGCGCCACGCCGAAGGGCGGCTGCCGCCGTCTGACCCTCACCGACCTCGACCGCCAGGGGCGGGACAAGGTAATAGGCTGGGCGCGGGAGGCCGGGATGAGCGTCACCATCGATAAAATCGGCAATGTGTTTATGCGCCGGGAAGGCCGCAACCCCGGCCTGCCGCCCATCGTCTCCGGCAGCCATATTGACACCCAGCCCACCGGCGGCAAATTTGACGGCAACTACGGCGTGCTGGCGGCACTGGAGGTGGTGCGCACGCTCAACGATCTGCAGATTGATACCGACGCGCCGATTGAGGTGGTGTTCTGGACCAACGAAGAGGGGTCGCGCTTTGTACCGGTGATGATGGGCTCCGGGGTCTTTGCCGGCGTCTTCCCGCTGGAAGAGACCTGGGCCGTCACGGATAAAGAGGGTGTCAGCGTCGGCGAGGCGCTGGCGCAGATCGGCTATATCGGCGAGCAGACCCCGGGGGAGCATCCCATCGGCACCTATTTTGAGGCGCACATTGAGCAGGGGCCGATTCTCGAAGATGAAGCGAAAACCATCGGTATCGTGCAGGGCGTGCTGGGGATCCGCTGGTACGACTGCGTGGTCACCGGCCAGGCCTCGCACGCCGGACCCACGCCGATGCGCCTGCGTCAGGATGCCCTGCAGGTGGCGACCCGCATTATGCAGGAAGTGGTGGCCATTGCCGGGCGCAGCGAAGAGGGACGCGGCACCGTCGGCAGCGTGCAGGTGTGGCCCAACAGCCGCAACGTGGTGCCCGGGGAGGTCACCTTCTCCATTGATATGCGCAATCTCAGCGATGCGCTGGTGGACGAGATGGATCGCCAGCTGCGGGCGTTTATCGCGGAGGTTGAGCGGGAGAGCGGTCTGCAGGTGGCCCTGAAGCAGGTAAGCCACTATCCGGCGGCGCCGTTCGATGCTGAATGCCAGCAGGCCATTGCCGATGCCGCGCAGCGGCTGGGCTATCCGGCGCGGCCGATCGTCTCCGGCGCCGGGCATGACGCAGTGTATATGAGCTACCTGGCGCCCACCGGGATGATTTTTATCCCCTGCAAGGACGGGATCAGCCATAACGAAATTGAGTATGCCTCGCCGGAGCACGTCGCCGCCGGGGCCAACGTGCTGCTGCAGGTGATGCTTCAGTACGCGCGGCCGGTGTAGACGGTCGTCCTCCCCGGCGGCGCGTCCTCCAGCCGTTTATCATGCTGTCACCCGGGTAAGGCGGTTACACCGCCGCGACCCGGGACGGCGGATGACGGGGCGGTCAATCACGGCTCCCGCTCCCTGCGCTAACCCGCTGGCGGCCAAATTTGCGCGAGCCCACCACGCACAGTACCACGCCCAGCGTAACCGCCAGCATCAAGGGGCTGACGGTTTCGTGCAACAGCGCCGCCGACAGGCCAAGCCCGAAGAACGGCTGCAATAGCTGGAGCTGGCCGACGGCGGCGATCCCGCCCGCGGCCAGCCCTTTGTACCAGAAGATGAAACCGATCAGCATGCTGAACAGCGACACATAGCCGAGCGCCGCCCAGGAGGAGGCCGATATGGCATGCCAGGACGCGGGCTGAACCATCAGCGAGGCGGGGAGCATCAACGGCAGGGCTATCACCAGCGCCCAGCAGATCACCTGCCAGCCGCCGAGCTCCCGCGTCAGCTTTGCCCCTTCCGCATAGCCGAGGCCGCAGGCGATAACCGCCGCCAGCATCAGCAGATCGCCGCTGAGTGAGGCCGCCGCACTTTGCGTCAGGGCGAATCCCACCACCAGCAGGCTGCCCAGCAGCGAAAAGATCCAGAAAGCCCGCCGCGGGCGTTCGCCGCCGCGCAGTACGCCGAAGAGGGCGGTCATCAGCGGCAGCAGGCCAATAAACACAATCGAATGCGCCGAGGTGATGTGCTGCAGGGCCAGCGCCGTGAGCAGGGGAAAGCCGATCACCACCCCTGATGAGACGATGATCAAGGGCACAAGCTGCGCCAGGCGCGGGCGTTTCTGGCGAAAGCCGACCAGCAGCGCGACGGCAAGCAGCCCGGCGATGGAGGCGCGCAGAAAGGTCAATAAGAACGGATCCATATCCTGCACCGCCAGCCGCGTCGCGGGCAGCGACCCGCTAAAAATAATCACCCCCAGTAAACCATGAAGCCATCCGGACCAGGGACCGGGCACCGATTTATCCATTGTTGAAGCTACCACGTTAACCTCGCGTTATCAGATGTGCTGTGCCCGCTTGAGCATCGTCTGTGGCGATGGTAATGTGCCCAATCTAATACAATCAAATTATTGTCATAGATACATTTCACGATGAAAGCCCGATATAAAGCCGTTGTCGACCGATATGCCCAGGCGATCCGCAGCGGGCAGCTGCCCGCAGGCACCCGTCTGCCGACGCACCGTACCCTTGCCGCCGGAGAACGCCTCTCGCTGGCCACCGCCACGCGCGTCTACCGTGAACTGGAAGAGATGGGGTTGGTCAGCGGCGAAACCGGCCGCGGCACCTTCGTGCGCGACCTCTCGCTGCCGCCGGGGCACGGGGTCGATCAGCAGGTGGTGGCCGCCGATGTCGTGGATCTCAATTTCAACTACCCTTCGCTGCCGGAGCAGGGCGATGCGCTGCGCGAGGCGCTCAGGCAGCTGGCGATGGCGGGCGATATTGACTCGCATCTGCGCTATCAGCCTCATGCCGGGCGGCTCGCCGAGCGCGAAATTATCGCCCGCCATTTGACCTGCCAGCACTTTACGCCGGATGCGGAAAATGTCCTGATCGTCAACGGCGCACAGCACGGGCTGGCAGTGACCGTCATGGGGCTGTTACGTCCGGGGGATGTGGTGGCGGTGGATGCGCTGACCTATTCGGGCTTCAAGGTTCTGGCGGCGCTGTATCATCTGGAGCTGGCGGCGATCCCCTGTCGACCGGAGGGGCCGGACCTGCAGGCGCTTCATACGCTGTGCCAGCAGCGGCGGGTGCGGGCGGTGTATACCATGCCGACGCTGCACAATCCGCTGGGCTGGGTGCTCAACACCGGGCAGCGGCAGGCGCTGGCCGATCTTGCGCGCCAGCACGATCTGCTGATTATTGAAGATGCCGCCTACGCCCGGCTGGTGAGCCGTCCGCCGCCGCCGGTGATCAGCTATGCGCCGGAAAGAACGGTGTATGTCACCGGTTTTTCAAAAAATATCGCCACCGGGCTGCGCGTGGGGGTGGTGATTTCTCCGCCGCGCTACCGGCCGGAGATTGAGCGCGCCATCCGCGCCACGACGTGGAATACGCCGACGCTGATAAGTTCGCTGATCTGCGCCTGGATTGAAGATGGCACGGTGGCACGCTTTGAAATGCAGAAACGACAGGATGCGCGACAGCGGCAGCAGGTGGCCCGCGAGGTGCTTTGTGGGCTTCCCGTCGTCAGTCATCCCGATTCGTACTTTGTCTGGCTGCCTCTGGGTGAAGAGAGCCGGGCCGATCGACTGGCGAATGCGCTGATGGAACGCCGTATTTCGGTGTCGACCGCCGAGCCGTTCTGCGTCTCCGCCACGATCCCGCAGGCGCTGCGCATTGCGCTCGGATCGGTGCCTTTCGACAGTCTGCGCCCGGCGCTGCTCAGCGTGCGCGACGCCGTTGAGTATGAACAATACCGCTAACCCATCTGCTCCAGCTGGCCGCGCAGGACCTCCACCCCCTGGGCGATGGCGTCAGGGTTAATGGCGTGGAATCCCATGCGAAAGTAGTTATCCGGCGGCGCGGCGCTGAGAAAATGGCGCGCCCCGGGCTCAATCAGCACGCCGGCGTGGGCGGCGCGCCAGGTGAGCTGCTGGGTGTTGATCTGCGCCGGGGTCTGCAGCCAGAAGGCGTTAGCATGTTCGCTCCCCGCCAGCGCGCGACACGACGGCAGATAGCGCTGCAGGGCGGCGTGCAGGCGCTCCCAGCGCTGGGCGGAGTCGTAGTGGTAGCGCCGCAGATGGGTTTCATAATGGCCCTGGGCAAGGAAGTGGGCCATCTGGTACTGAATGTTGGTCGGCGGATGGCGATAGACCAGCCGGCGCAGGGCGCGCGCCTCGTCGATCAGGTCCGGGTCGGCGACCATAAACCCCAACCGCAGCCCCGGTGACAGCGCTTTTGACAGGCTGCTGACATACACCACCCGGCCGCTGCGATCGCTGGCCTTCAGCGCCGGCAGTGGGTTGAGGGTAAAGTTACTCTCCGAGTCATAATCATCTTCAATAATGACTGCGTCATGGCGGGCGGCATGCTCCAGCAGCTGGCGACGCCGCGCACTGCTCATGGTCACCCCGGTGGGCACCTGATGGCCGGGGGTGACATAGTAGTAATCGCAGGGACGCTCATTAAGCACGATCCCCTCTTCATCCACCGGGTGCGGCACCACCTCGGCGTCGGCGAGCAGAAAGGTGTTGATGGCTTCGCGAAAGCAGGGGTTTTCGACGCCAATGCGGGTGATGGAAGAGAGCAGCAGTCGGGTCAGCAGGTAGAGCGCATTTTGCGAGCCAAGGGTGATGAGAATTTCATCCGGCGCGGCGACAATGCCGCGCTTGGGCAGCACCCGGGTGCGGATCTGCTCGATCAGCATCGGCACATCCTGGTCAATATGGTCGATGACCCACGCCGGGTCGCGCACCCCGCCGTGCAGCCAGTTCGCCGCCGAGCGCCAGGTGGCCAGCGGGAACTGCCGGGTATCGGGCTGGCCGTAGATAAACGGGTAGCGGTAGTGCATCCAGCCCGCCGGTTTGAGGATCGACTCCTGCTGGCTGGGGGTCATCTGCAGCCGGTCGCCCCAGCGTGGTGCAGCGGCTTCGCGCTGCGGTGCACTCTCGACGGCGGCAGGCGAAGCTTCATGATAGTCGGGATGCAGGTAGTAACCGCTTCGTGGGCGGCTAATCAGGTAGCCCTCGTTGACCAGACTTTCAAACACCAGCGCGGTGGTGTTGCGCGAGACGCGAAGCTGGCTGGCCAGCTGGCGACAGGAGGGCAGCGGGGTGTCGGCGGCGAAGATCCCGCTGAGAATGGCATTCACCAGCGTCTCTCGCACCTGTTCCTGCAAACCGCGGCCAGGCTGAAAATCAACGTGTAACAGGTGACGGATCATACGGGGCTCCTCTGGCAATAACGCATTGCGACCACCCGTTACACTCAGCAAATTCCATACCACCCTGCCGCCATCTGACACAGCGATGCGGCCCATCTGGCTCTATACGGAATTGAAAAACGCTCCCACATTAAAAACGTATTCAGCCGCCGTGGACCGGAACGTCCCCGGCCACTATTTTGCAGAAACCTTTTCGCGTTCTGGAATGAACCCGTCTGGCCAATCCATCAGGGGTGAAATAATGAAAAAATCATTGGCATCAATGTGTCTGAGCGCTGTATTAACGGTCGCTTTTTCTTATCACGCCGTCGCGGCCGATCTTCCGGAAATAGAAAAATCCGGCACCTTGAAAGTGGCGACGGAAGATGATTATGCGCCGTTTAACTTTATGAATAATGGCCAGGCCGATGGCTTTAACAAAGATATGCTTGAGGAATTACGTAAATATGCCAAATTCCATGTCGACCAGAGCATATTACCGTGGACCGGATTATTAGCGGCCGTCTCCACCGGGCAATACGATATGGCCTTAACCGGGGCGGTTATTACCGATGAGCGGCTGAAGGTCTTTGATTTCACCCCACCGTGGGCCTCCGCGCAGCACTATTTCGTCAAACGCGCTGGCGATACTTCGTTAAATACGATTGCCGATCTCAGCGGCAAAAAAGTGGGGTTACAGGCCGGGAGCGCGCTGCTGGCGCGTTTGCCGGAGCTGAAGGCGATGCTGGAGAAGACCGGCGGCAAGCTGGGACCGGTGGTGGAGTATCCCTCCTATCCGGAAGCTTACGCCGACCTGGCGAATAAGCGACTGGATTACGTGATTAACGTGGTGATCTCGGTAAACGACCTGGCGAAAGCCAAACCGAAGGTCTTCGCCAAAGGGCTGGCTGTCTCCGGACCGGGGTATATGGCGTGGCCGATCCCGAAAAACTCGCCGCAGCTGCTGGCCTATATGACCAAGTTTATGAACCACATGAAGGAGACCGGCAAGCTCGCCGAGCTGCAGAAAAAATGGTTTGGCGAAACCTATGACAACCTGCCGACCGAGGCGATCACCAGCCCGGAACAGTTTCACAAACTCGCAGGACTGTAATATTCCGCGGCGGGCGACCGCCGCCTGTTGCTGAGAAGGAGGGCCTCATGGATGCAATTTCCTGGCAGTTATTAATCGAAGGCGCATGGACGACCCTCTGGATTTCGGCCATCGCTATCGCCTTCGGGGTGGTGGCGGGCCTGCTGATCGCCCTGGTACGGATGCTGCGCCTGCCGGTGATCGACCAGCTGCTGGTGGTCTATATCAGTCTGGCCCGCGCAACGCCGCTGGTGACGCTGGTGCTGTTTCTGTTCCTTTCCCTGCCGACGATGGGCATTAACCTCGACAAGAACGTGGCCGCCATCGTGGCGCTGACGCTTAACACCTCGGCGTTTAACGCTGAGATCTGGCGCAACGCCTTCCGCACCTTTCCGCGCGAACAGCGGGAGGCGGCGGAGTCGGTGGGAATGCGCCGCTGGACCTACTTCCGCTACATCATGCTGCCGCAGATGTGGATCGAGAGCCTGCCGGCGCTGGTCAATGAGATGTCCTTTTTGATCAAAGGTAGCCCGGCCATCGCCGTGATTGGCGTGGTGGATCTCACCCGGGTCACCAACCGTATCTCCTCGGTCACCTACGAGCCGCTGTCGCCGATCCTCGCCGCCGGCCTGCTGTATGTGGTGATCATCGGCTGTTTGTTGAAGCTGCAGGGTATCGCGGAACGTAAAGCCAGGCGTCTGGCGCGCTAGGAACGGGAGGCATTATGAATCAGTGGGGCGTTATCTGGTCGGTTCGCGATAGCTTTATTGCCGGGTTATTCGCGACCCTCGAACTGTTTATTACCGCCGCCCTGGCGGCGCTGATTATCGGTATTGCGCTGTGTTATTTTAGCGAATATCAAAAGAAAGTGATTAACCGGATTATTATTGGTTTCGTCAGCCTGATGCGTGCGATCCCTTTTTTGATCCTCGCTTATCTTCTGTATTACGGGCTGCCGCAGCTCGGTATTAGCATGGAGCCGTGGACCGCCGGTTTACTGGCCCTAATTATTTATCATGGCGCCTATTTTTTTGAAATATTGCGCAGCCAGCGGCGGGTATTTTCCGGCGGATATATTGAAGCGGCGATTGCTCAGGGCTTTTCGCGCTATGCCATTTTTCGGCGGATTATTTTACCCAATATCATCTCTTCCGCCTTACCGCTGATCGGCAATCAGCTGATTATTTGCCTGAAGGACACCGCTTTCCTGAGCATTATTACCGTTCAGGAGATCACCGCCGCCGCCAACAGCGTCCAGGCGACCTATTTTATTCCGTTTAACGCCTTTATCGTCGCCATTGGGCTTTACTGGGCGATCAGCATTCTGCTGGAGCTGCTGATTAAGCGCCTGACCGCCTGGGGAGCCAAAAGAGGAATGAGCCATGCCTGAGTCTATTGCCGTAAGCGTCAAAAACGTCTCCAAACAGTTCGATAATGTGGAAGTCCTGCGGGATATTAACCTGACGGTGGAGAAGGGGACCGTGGTGAGTATTCTCGGCTCGTCCGGGTCGGGAAAATCCACACTGCTGCGCTGTATGAACTGGCTGGAACAGCCGGACCGCGGTGAAATTCATATCGGCGGTCAGCGACTGGGGATTGATGAACAGCGCGGCCGGGCGATGTCGCACCGCCAGCTGGCCAAAATTCGCGAGCGGGTGGGGATGGTCTTTCAGAGTTTTAACCTGTGGCCGCATCTGACCGTTCAGCAAAACGTCAGCGAGGCGCTGCTGCACGTTAAGGGCATGAAACGAGACGAGGCGAAGGCCATTGCCATGCAGCAACTGGAGAAAGTGGGCATGGCGCACAAAGCCGATGTTTACCCGATCACCCTCTCCGGCGGGCAGAAGCAGCGGGTGGCGATCGCCCGTTCGCTGGCGATGTCGCCCGAAGTTATTCTCTTCGATGAACCGACGTCGGCGCTGGATCCGGAGCTGGTTAATGAGGTGTTGGGGGTAATGAAAGCCCTCGCCGCCGAGGGTTACACCATGGTGGTGGTGACGCACGAGATGGATTTTGCCCGCCAGGTGTCCAACGAGGTGGTGTTTCTGGAGAAGGGGCTGCTGATTGAGAAGGCGCCGCCGGAGAAGTTCTTCACTCAGCCTGACTCTGAACGCGTCAGGCAGTTTCTGCAAAGCAGCCGTTAGTCCGGCTTGCATCCCCTGCCGGTATCGCCGGCAGGGGAAAAACCACGCGCCTGCCTAGTCCCGGTCAATAGCGAACGGCTGCCACGCCTGACGGACCGGCATCACCTCCACCCGGTTAATGTTCATATGCGCCGGCAACGTGGCGATATAAAACATCTGCTCGGCGATATCGCGCGCGCTCAGCGGCGTGGTGCCGCGATAGAGCTTATCCGATGCCGCCTGGTCGCCTTTGGTACGTACCAGGGTAAATTCGGTCTCGGCAATCCCCGGCGCCAGATCGGTGACCCGCACGCCGGTGCCAAGCAGATCGCAGCGCAGGTTATAGCTGAACTGCTTCACAAACGCCTTGCTGGCGCCATACACATGGCTGCCGGGATAGGGCCACTGCCCGGCGATCGAGCCGATATTGATAATACTCGCCCCGGCGCCATGGCGTATCAGCGTCGGCAGCAGGGCGTGGGTCATCGTCACCAGACCGGTGACGTTGGTGTCGATCATCGTTTTCCAGTCCTCCAGCGCCACCTCCTGCGCCGGCAGTGGCGACAGCGCCAGCCCGGCGTTGTTGATCAGGGTGGTGACATCGGCGAAGGGGGCGGGGAGCGACGCCACGGCGGCAGCCACCGCCTCGCTGTCACGAACGTCAAGCTCAATAATATGCACCGGCACCTGGGCGGCGAGTCTGTCCTGCAAGGCCTTCAGTCGCGGATAGCGGCGCCCGCTCAGCACCAGCGACCAGCCCGCGTCGGCAAACACCTGCGCTGCCGCTTCGCCAAAACCCGAGGTCGCCCCGGTGATAAACACTACGTTGCTCGTTGCCATGTCATTCTCCTGTGCGGTTGTCCCTCCACTATAAAAACGCCGGACGGCAAGGCACAGGGCCAGACGGCGGACGCGGATGTGACACCGTGTCACATCGTTTTTCGCGCACTGGCTCTATCCGTTTTGCGTTGCCGCGGCCAATGATGAAGCCAACCACAACGACATGAGAGAGGGCAGGGTATGAAGCTGGCACTACAGAACGAGGTCGCGGTAAGCAATGATGAAGTTCGGCAGCTGGATCGCGCTTATGTGTTTCATTCATGGTCGATGCAGGGCAATCTCCATCCGCTGGTGATTGCCGGGGCGCAAGGCTGCGAGCTATGGGATTACGAGGGGAATACCTGGCTCGATTTCAGCAGCCAGCTGGTGAACGTCAACATTGGCTATCAGCACCCCCGGGTACTGGCGGCCATGAAGGCGCAGCTGGAGACCCTGGTCACCATCGCGCCCGCCACCGCCAACCTTGCCCGCGGCGAAGCGGCGAAGCGCATCGTCGACCTGGCGCCGGCGGGCTTCAGCAAGGTGTTCTTCACCAACGCTGGGGCAGATGCCAATGAGAACGCGATTCGCATGGCGCGGCTCTATACCGGGCGCGACAAAGTGCTGTCGGCCTATCGCTCCTACCATGGCAACACCGGCAGCGCGATCGCCGCCACCGGCGACTGGCGCCGGGTGCCGAATGAGTTCTCCCGCGGCCATGTGCACTTCTTCAACCCCTACCTTTACCGCAGCGAGTTCAACGCCGCGACCGAGGAAGAGGAGTGCCAGCGCGCGCTGGCGCATCTGCGGCGGATCATTGAATGCGAAGGGCCGACGGCCATCGCGGCGATCCTGCTGGAGTCCATCCCCGGCACCGCCGGGATCCTCGTGCCGCCGGCAGGCTATATGCAGGGTGTGCGCGCCCTGGCCGACGAGTTTGGCATCGTGCTGATCCTCGATGAGGTGATGGCCGGCTTTGGCCGTACCGGCAGCTGGTTCGCCTTCGAACAGGATGGCGTGGTGCCGGATCTGGTGACCTTTGCCAAAGGGGTTAACGCGGGCTACGTGCCGGCGGGCGGGGTGCTGATTAGCGAGCCGATTGCCCGCTATTTTGACGACCACTTTTTTGCCGGCGGGCTGACCTACTCCGGCCATCCGCTGGCGATGGCGGCGATTGTCGCCACCATCGACGCGATGAAAGAGGAGAAGGTGGTTGAGAACGCGGCCTATATCGGCAACGAGGTGCTGCGCCCCGGTCTCGAGGCGCTGGCGGAGAAGCACGCCATTATCGGCGAGGTGCGTGGTCGCGGCCTGTTCCAGGCGCTGGAGCTGGTGAGCAGCCGTGAACAAAAAACGCCGCTGACTGCCGCCGACATGGCCGCGATCAAAGGGGCCTTAACCGAGGCCGGGCTGTTGGCCTTTGTGGTGGAGAACCGCATTCACGTGGTGCCGCCGTGCACCATTACTGCTGAGCAGGTGGCGCAAGGGCTGGCGATTTTTGATGCGGTCTTTGCTCGCTTTGCCAGCCTGGCGAAGTAGGGGAGTGGCATCGGATAACGTTACCTGGCAGTACGCTTGCCGGGCCTAAACGCCAGCCGGACGGTGCCCTCTCCCTCCGGGAGAGGGCCAGGGTGAGGGGAAGCACTGCAGTGTGGTTGTTTATGTTATCTGTGGCTTCAGCGTAGTTTGCGCTCCCGGTTAATCGTCTGCGTTATGTCACTCATGGCGCAGGGAGCGCACAGGGGGCGGCCAGTCGCCGCCGCCCCCTGTACCCCCGGGCTCCGGCCAGCAACATCGCCGCTGCGCGGTGCCTTCGACTTATCCCTGCAGGCTTCGGGTCGGGCCGAGGCAGCGTCCCTGCAAAACACGGCCCTCAGCCCGCATCCATGCGGGCTGCCCCGGCCTGCCGGGAACGTCTCAGCGATGTTGAGGCCGCCAGCACCGGCAGTTTCAGCAGCCCCAGGACCCGCGGTGATTTGGGTTTGTAGGCCGGGTAAGGCGTACGCCGCCACCCGGCGAAATCAAGGATACCGTGCCTGATATCTTGCCCGGCGGCGCTGCGCTTGCATGGGCCTAAGCGCCAGCCGGACGGTTCCCTCTCCCTTCGGGAGAGGGCCAGGGTGAGGGGAAGCACTGCAGTGTGGTTGTTTATGTTATCGGTGGCTTCAGCGTAGTTTGCGCTCCCGGTTAATTGTCTGCGTTATGTCACTCATGGCGCAGGGAGCGCACAGGGGGCGGCCAGTCGCCGCCGCCCCCTGTACCCCCGGGCTCCGGCCAGCAACATCGCCGCTGCGCGGTGCCTTCGACTTATCCCTGCAGGCTTCGGGTCGGGCCGAGGCAGCGTCCCTGCAAAACACGGCCCTCAGCCCGCATCCATGCGGGCTGCCCCGGCCTTCCGGGAACGTCTCAGCGATGTTGAGGCCGCCAGCACCGGCAGTTTCAGCAACAATGGTGAATAAATTAACGACAGGTCGCACGAATCCCAGGTCGGGTAAGCGGAGCGCCACCCGACAAAACAACGGCGCATCGGGCTAAGGCGCCGGGCAGCGGGGACAGGGTGCGCTCTGTTGCCCTCACCCCGGCCCTCTCCCACAGGGAGAGGGGGAAAACCGAGCCTCACTCCGGCTCTTCATACACAGGGAGAGGGGGGAAACCGGCAGTTTCAGTCGCCGCAAGTGGGTAAATTAACGACAGGTCGCACGGACCCCAGGTCGGGTAAGCGAAGCGCCACCCGACAAAACAGCGGCGCATCCGCTGACCTCACCTCATCCGGTGTTCTCCCTTGACCAGCGCTTCGCGATCGAAAAAGCGCTGGATCACACCCTCCGCCATAAACGCCGCCCGATCGGACATATGGGCGATGACGTCGGCATCGTGGCTCACCAGCAGATAGGTCATGCCGTGCTCCTGTTTCAGGCGGTTAAGCAGATTGAGAATTTCCGCCTGCACTGACATATCCAGCGCCGAGGTCGGCTCATCCAGCAGCAGGATCTGCGGGCGCAGCAGCAGGGCGCGGGCAATGGCTACGCGCTGCCGTTGCCCGCCGGAGAGCTGGTGTGGATAGCGGCGGACGGCGTCGGCGGCCAGACCCACCTGCTCAAGGGCGGTGGTCACTCGGGGGGCAACGTCGCGGATGCCGTGGATCTGCAGCGGCTCCGCCAGGGTGCGCCACAGAGTATGGTTGGGATGCAGCGAGGCGTACGGATCCTGAAACACCATCTGCACGTTGCGCCGCAGCGCGCCCTGAAAGCGGGCGCCCGGCGCGATGCCCTGGCCCAGCAGTTCTACGCTGCCGCGCCATTCGCGCTGTAATCCGGCGAGCACGCGCAAAATCGTCGATTTACCGCAGCCCGAGGCGCCGATCAGACTGAAGGTTTCCCCGGCGTCGACACAGAAACTGGCGGCAGAGACCGCCGTCTTCGCGCCGAATGTTACCTGCAAATCCTGAAGATTAACGATCGCCATGGGCCGTCTCCGTAAAGTCCTGGGTTCTGTCGAGGGTCGGCAGCATCTGGCCGTAGGTGTGCGCATTTGGCCGGCAGGTCCACAGGGTGCGGGTATAAGGGTGCGTCGCGCTCGGTAGCGCCCGCGCCGGCATCTCATCGACCTGTCTCCCCCGGTACATCACCAGCACGCGATCGCAATGCGCGGCCACCAGCGGCAGATCGTGGCTGATCAGTAGCATGGCCATCTGCCGCTGCGCGCACTGCTCCACCAGCAGCTCGAGGATCTGGTTGCGCAGGCGGGCGTCGAGGGCCGAAGTTGGCTCGTCGGCTATCAGCACCTTCGGGTTATTAAGCAGCGCGAGGGCGATCATCACCCGCTGCCCCATCCCGCCGGAGAGCTCGCCGGGATAGCGGCTGAGGACCGGCAGATCCAGACCGACGGCGGCGATGGCGTCTTTAACCGCCTCGGCGCGCCCACGGCGGCTGAGACGCTGATGCAGGGTTAACGCCTCTTCCAGCTGCGTCTGAATGGACTGCACAGGATTTAGCGCATAGCGCGGATCCTGCAGCACCATAGCGATATCGTTGCCGCGCAGCGCGCGCCAGCCGCGGGCGCTGAGGGTTAGCACATCGCGCCCCAGCACCTCCAGCCGTTCGGCGCTCACCACCCCGGGCTTGCGCACCAGGCCCATCAACGCCCGGGCGGTCATCGATTTGCCGGAGCCAGATTCGCCCACCAGCGCCAGCCGCTCGTTGCCGAGGGTGAAGCTGACGTTGTCCACCACCCGGGCGGTGGGGTAGTCGACGGCGAGTCCCTGGACGGTCAGTCGGATGTCAGTCATGTTGCGGCTCCAGAATATCGCGCAGGCCATCGCCCAGCAGGTTAAACGCCAGGCTGGCGAGCAGGATCGCCGCGCCGGGGATGGCAGCGATCCACCACTGGTCGAAAATCACCTGCATCCCGTCGGCAATCATCGCTCCCCACTCCGCCATCGGCGGGCGGGCGCCCAGGCCGAGAAAGCCGAGACCGGCGGCGGCGAGGATAATGCCCGCCAGATCGAGCGCCAGCCGGACAATCGCCGACGGCAGACACAGCGGCAGAATATGCCCAATCAGTAGCCGCCAGCCGCGGATGCCCAGCATCTCCGCCGCGGCGAGGTAGTCGCTATGGCGCAGGCGCTGAATTTCGCTGCGCGCCTGACGGGCGTAGGCCGGCCAGGTGGTCAGGGCTAACGCCAGCGCGCCGTTGACCAGCCCCGGGCCGAGCATCGCCACGAACGCGAAGGCGAGGATCAGGCGCGGCATCGACATCACCACGTCGGTAAACCGCATCAGTATCCGCTCCAGCCACCCGCCATAGTAACCGGAGAGGATACCTACCAGCAGCCCGACGGGCAGGGTAATGGCGGTCACCAGCGCCACCAGACCCAGCGCCGGGCGGGTGCCGTAGAGCAGGCGCGACAGCAGGTCGCGGCCGTAGCTGTCGGTGCCGAGCCAGTGTCCCGCCCCGGGCCCCTGCAGACGAGCGGCGGCATCCTGCCAGTTGGGATCGTGCGGCGCCAGCCACGGGGCGAACAGCGCGGTCAGTACCAGCAGGATCACCAGGGTCAGGCCGCTGAAGGCGGCGGGTGAGCGGCGCAGACGGCGTAAAAACAGATAAGTCGGCATCAGCGCACCCTCGGATCGGTTAACCGCACCAGCAGGTCGGTCAGGTTATTGATCAGCACAAAACTCACGCCAATCAGCAGCGTGCCGCCCATGATCGCCGTGGTATCCCCGGCGAACAGCGCGGTGGTGAGGTAGCGGCCGATCCCCGGCCACGAGAAGACGGTTTCGGTGAGCACCGCCCCTTCGAGCATGGAGGTCCAGGCGAGAGCGGTCACCGTCAGCAGAGTGCCGCGGATATTGGGCAGGACGTGGCGCAGCAAAATCGTCATCTCTCCGGCCCCTTTGGCCCGCGCCAGCAGAATGTACTCTTTGTTCATCTCGCTCAGGCAGGCGGAGCGGGTCAGGCGGGTGATGCTCGCCAGCGAGTAATAGGCCAGCACCAGCACCGGCAGCGCCAGATGGCCGATGGCATTTTTAAACGCCGCGGTATCGCCGGAGAGCCAGGTGTCGATCAGCGCAAAACCGCTGCGCGGCTCGACGGTATACTGATAAATATCGTCGAGTCGACCCGGGCCCGGCGCCCACTGCAGCCGGGCGTAAAACAGGGCCAGCATCAGCAGGCCGAGCCAGAAAATGGGCACCGAGTTGCCCAACAGGGTAAAGGTGCGCACCGCCAGATCCCACGGCGAACCGGCGTAACGGGCGCACAGCACCCCGGCGACGATGCCCAGTACCGCGCCGACGATCAGCGCCAGGGTCGCCAGCTCAAGGGTCGCCGGGAAGACCGCCAGCAGATCGTGGAGCACCGGCTGGCCGGTGGCGCTGGCGATGCCAAGATCGCCATGAGCCAGGTTGACCAGGTAGTGCCAGAACTGCACCGGCAGCGGCTGGTCGAGACCCAGCTGATGGCGAACCTGGTCATAGGTCGACTGGCTGGCATGGTCGCCGACGATCTGCAGTACGCGGTCGACGGGCGACAGCGCGGAGAGCGAGAAGGTGACCAGCAACAGCCCGAACAGCGTGAGCAGCAGCGTCAACAGCCCCTGCAGCAGGCGGGTAAGGTGAGTGGAAAACGATGGCATGGAAAATGGAAATTCCTGGTATATCAACATGATTCCCGGCGGCGCGACGCCCGCCGGGCCCGGGTGGCGAAACGGTCATCCGGGCAGGCGAGGCCGCCGGACCCGGTGACCAAAACCCGCTTACTTGGTGACGTTATCGTACCAGACCATATCGGCGTTCAGCCCCTGCTGATAGCCCTTCACGTTATCGCGCACCACGATCTGGGTTTTCCCCTGGTCAATAAAGACGTATGGCGAATGCTGCAGCAGGGATTCCTGCATCGTTTTGTACAGATCGAGGCGTTTCGCCGGGTCCGGCTCCGCCACCGCGGCGAGGGTGGCTTTATTCAGCTCAGGGATCTGCCAGCCGTTGAGCCCGGCCACGGTGCTGGACTTACCATCGTTCCAGGCAAAGGCGCTGGCGTTGGAATGCGCATCAAAGTAGTCCGGGATCCACAGGCGGATCGCCGCCTGATGCTGCTTCGCGCGTACCCGGGCATAAACCTGGCTGCCGGCGGCCGGCAGCAGATCCACTTTCACCCCGCCCTGGGCAAAGCTGGCCTGCAGCGACTGGGCGATGGTGATAAACGGCGGTTTGTTCTCCACGTCGAGGGTGAAGTGGGCATCCTTAATGCCCGCTTTATCGAGGATAGCCTTAGCTTTTTGCGGGTCGAAGGTGAACGGATTGGTTTCCAGCGCCCCCGGCAGGCCGGCCGGCAGGAAGCTTTGGTGAATAAAGTACTGGCCTTTCAGCAGGTTTTTGGTGATGCCCTCATAATCGACCAGCCAGCGCGCCGCCTCCCAGAAGGCCGGATTATTCAGCAGCGGGTTGGCGCTGTTGGCGGTATTAAACACCAGATAGTTCTGCTCGGCGGACGGGATGCTCAGCACCTTCACGCCGGGTTTATCCTGCAGGGCGGCAATCTGGTCAGCGCCGAGATCGCGGGCCACGTCGGCATCCCCCTGCTGGATCAGCAGGCGGCGGGAAGCCGGGTCGGGGACGTTTTTAATAATGATGCTCTTGATCTTCGGCGCGCCGGTGGGGGAGCTGGCGTTGGCTTCCAGCACGATGGCCTGATGCGGCTGGTAGACGCGCATTTTATAGGCCCCGCTGCCCGCCGAGTGCATCTTCAGCCAGTCGTTGCCGAAGTCATTATTTTTCGCGTTCGGCGCTACCTGTTTTTCATCAACGATGGAGGCGATAGGGGTGGAGAGAATATTCAGCGCCACCGCCGGGCTGACGTCGGCGGTCCAGTGCAGCGTCAGGGTATGGTCATCAATCTTTTTCAGCTGGCTGGCGATGTTGTCCGGCTGCCAGCCGAGCACGTTGAGAATAAACGCCGGCGATTTATTCAGCGTCACCGCACGGGTGTAAGAGAAAATAACATCTTCCGGGCGCAGCGGATTACCGGAGGCGAATTTGGCATCCGGCTTCAGTTTGATGGTCAGGGTTTTCGCCGCCGGATCGGCCTGCCAGCTTTCGGCGAGGATCGGTACGATTTTTTCAGGGTTGTTGCGGTCCGGCTGCACCAGACGCTGATAGAGGCTGGGGACCGTCTGAATGCTGGAGAGTTCGTTCGCTTCCGCCGGGTCGAGGCTGACGATATCGTCGAGACCCTGGGCGACCACCAGCGTGTTGGGCGGCGTAGCGGCATGCGCGGCGGCGGTGAGCGCCGTCAATACCAGTAAAGGCAACAGTTTTTTGGTCATGTGCAATCCCTGAAAAATGGTTGTTTTAATTTTTTATGCCTCGCTACGTTAGGCCGCTTGCCAAAAGGCGTAAAGTCAAAATAAGGATATCCTTATGCTAAAAACGCATATTCAAGATCGACAGGTTATTGCCGGTCGCGCAGAAGCGCCTTTCTCCGCTTCTGGCTTCTTGCTATAACAAATTGTCTATTGCAAGGAGGTGGGTGTGCCGGAAATCAATGAGTTTGGCCAGCAGGTAAACGATCTTGTCCCTGGCTGGCAGGGGGCGCAAGTCCTGCGGCGGACGGCGTTAAATGGCCGTTTTTGCCGACTGGAGCCGCTGGACGTTGACCGTCATGCGGCGGATCTGTTTGCCGCCTATGCGCTCGGCGACAACAGCGACTGGACGTGGCTGGCGTCTACGCGGCCGGAGAGCGTGGCGGCGACCGCCCACTGGATCGCGGGCAAGGTGAATGATGATGCTCTGGTGCCGTATGCGGTGGTTGACCTGCGTAGCGAGCAGGCGGTGGGCATCGTCAGCTATCTGGCGATCGAGCGGGAAATGGGCACGGTTGAGATCGGCCATGTCACCTGGTCGCGACGGATGAAAAACACCCCGCTGGGTACCGAAGCGGTCTGGCTGTTGCTGAAGAACGGCTTTGACCATGGCTACCGTCGGCTGGAGTGGAAATGCGATTCGATGAATGTCGCCTCGCGCCGGGCCGCCGAGCGGCTGGGCTTTAGCTGGGAAGGACGTCTGCGGCAGAGGCTGGTGCGTAAAGGGCGGACGCGCGACAGCGATATGCTGTCCATCATCGACGGCGAGTGGCCTGCGCGCGATGCGGCGCTGCGGGCATGGCTGGCGGCGGAGAACTTTACTGCCGACGGGCAGCAGATCAAACGCCTTGAGGCATTTCGTTAGGCCTGTATGGTGAATGGGCAGAGTGCATTACGCCAGCTCTGCCCATAAAAAGGCTATTTCTCGATCATCTGAATAATTTGATCCCGGTTAATAGCATGCTCATTTCCTGCGATGTCCTCATAGGTGATTAATCCATTATCGTCATCGACCTCGGGTTTTCCGTGGGTGATAATCATCTCACCATTTTTTTTCTCTAATACATAATTGCTGGAACACCCCGCAACGGTGAACGTTAATAATGCCAAACCGAATACTGCAACGAACTTTTTCATTGTGCTACCTGTTGTAAGAAAGCCACGGTGGGCCGCAGAATATGACAGACTAACCAGTTATCGAAAGTGGGTCATAATTAACACCGAATAAAGTATTAACATGGCGACTAACGTAATAACCACAATACAACGTTCAAGGGGCGTGGCCTTTTTCTTAGATTCATCATCTGGTTTTGTTAACATGATATTCTCTCTGTTAGCCCTGTCAGTGCTCCCGATTCCGACACCGGCAGAGGTGAGTTCTCGGCAATATTGTCGGGATGAACGACTTGCTAGTTGTTATTTAATACCCAGAGTTAAAGTAACGATTCCAGTGATAACCATTCAAAGACCCGTTCAGGCATTTTTGGCTAACACAACATTAAAAATATCATTTTTATGGCTGAAGCTGACTATGCCTGCCGCAGACCCTGTTGCGCAGGCAGTACGCTTATTATTTTTTGCGCCCGTAACGGATAAAAATACCTGATATTATCAATGCTCCGGGGCTGGAAACGGCAAACCCCGGATGACGTTATTGCATGATCCTCACCACAATATTAAACAGACGTATTTAATATGATGGGAACAGGCGTTCGCCGCTAAGTTAATATGATGCTATAGGTTCGTCGATTTACAGAATAAAGGTACCTTCAATAACCAGACAGGCTTCGCCTGATAGTTCAACACGTCCGTTATCTTTTATGTGGCAGAAGAGTTCTCCCTTACGGTTGCCACCTTGCTGGGCATGAAGGGTTTTTTTCGCCAGTTTTTCACTCCACAGCGGCGCCAGAAAAGTATGTGCCGAACCGGTGACCGGATCTTCGTTGACTCCCACCTGCGGACCGAACCAGCGAGAACGAAAATCGAAGGTCCGGGATGCGGCCGTGACCACCACGCCACGAGTGTTGAAGGCATTCAAGGCGTTAAAGTCGGGTTTGAGCGCGTCCAGCAGCGCTTCGTCATCAATGACGACAATAATATCGGAGGCTTGCCAGGTTTCACCTGCGTCTTCAGCCAGCCCCAGGGCCTTGAACAACCCTTGCGGCGCGGCGATGGGGGACGGAACAACCAGCGGAAAATCCAGGGTATATTTTCCGTCATGCAGCGTGACGTCCAGCGCGCCGCTGCGAGTGAAAAAACGCACCCGCTCGCGCGCTTGTTGATTGAGCAGCACGCTGGCCGCAGCCAGCGTGGCATGACCGCA
Source organism: Klebsiella sp. P1CD1 (assembly GCF_003790505.1). Classification (NCBI taxonomy): domain Bacteria; kingdom Pseudomonadati; phylum Pseudomonadota; class Gammaproteobacteria; order Enterobacterales; family Enterobacteriaceae; genus Klebsiella; species Klebsiella sp. P1CD1. The sequence goes on along the minus strand of NZ_CP033631.1, from coordinate 4,241,955 downwards.
GAGATCCACCTCGACGGCCGGGGTAAACCAGCGTAACCCGAAACCGTCAGGCTGCCTGACAACAAAGGCCGTTTCCGACAGGTTGTTTTCCGTCGCAATGTGCTGCAGCACGCTATCTTCAGGCCACGTCTCCAGCAAACAAACCGCGGCGGGATTGCCGGTAAAGGGGCCTTTCGAAAAAGCATCGACCTGATAAAAGCGAATGCGCTGCTGTGAATTATTTTTCATTCATCACCTCAAGGTCATTATAAACCGTATATCGTGTTACCCCCAGGGCCTGAGCCGCCTGCTGCACGCCCCCGCGCATCTTGAAAATACCTTTCGTATGCATTTCAGCGACAATTTTTAAACGCTGCGCTTTTTGTATTTTTTTACCCGGCACTGAATATTTATCAATGATTTCCTGAATTGACTGATCGATCAGCCCACCCAAATTAAGATCGACCGCCTCAGCGGCCTCTGACGGCGATGGCAGCAGCGCGTCAAGGCTTTTGCGTATTTGCTCATAAGGCGAGGGGTCGACATTAATACAGAAGGCGATAAGCGGATATCCCTCTTCGCTGTAATAAATTGTCGATGCGCTATTGAGCGTTTTCCCCGAAGCGGTGACGGTTTTATAATCGCTTATGGTTCTCGGCTTGTTGTTATTCGTCTTCTGCAGCAGCAGCGCAAAACCGGTATCTTTTTCCGGACCGGCTAACAAATGATCGCCATTACCCCTACCGCTAACATGTCCGTTAATGATTTTGATAATGGAATGTTCAGGGGTAGTGAGATTATGCAACACCACCTCCTGATTCGCTGATAATGTCCCCGCCATAGCGTCCATGGCTGCTTCAAGCGGCCCGGCAATCTGTGCAACCTGCTGTGTGTACTCTGATGTCATGGATGATCCTTTGCTTGCATCGTGATCAGGAAGCGATCCCGGAGCGCCATTTTACCATGGGAGATACGCTGACAGGATTAAATTATACGCATAATGTTTAATTATCAACAAAAAGTTGAATTTATAGTTTGGACAGCGTACCTTTTGCTGCAGAAAGCGTCAGCGCTCATGTCGGGTGCGTCTTTATGTTATGGAAATATAATGAGAATTTACGGCGTGATGGCCATTGCCGTTCTGCTGGTGGCCTGCGGAGTCATTCACCCCTTCGGCGACAAAACCGTCTATCAGTCCTATTCAGTATCCGATCGGCCGGGGCTGCAGTGGCGCTATGACTGCATACGCAGCGCCCTGAAGCCGCAAGGCTATGAGGTTGAGCGCATCTTCCCTGAGCAGAATGCGCCAAACTTCTTTGATATTTCGCAGTACGGCACACGAGTCGCCCAGATCGATATGTACCAGGTGGCTGGGGCGAGGACGATAAGTATCACCCTGATATCCGGTGCAAAACAGGTGAATGCTGCTGTTGATAGCATTATTCAGCCGTGCCTTGAGCGCTAAGGGATGCTGGAAAGGTGAGGAGTGTCCTTTCCGCACGGGAAAGGACAAGTGCGGCATAGACGATTAGCGGCGAACCGGCGCGTCGCCAGCGACATAATACGCCGCGGTGCTGCGCGGCAGCGGCTGGCGGCCGCGAATGGCGTCAGCCATCTTCTCGCCGATCATAATGGTGGTGGCGTTGAGGTTGCCGGTGATGATCTGCGGCATAATCGAGGCATCGACCACCCGCACGCCTTCCAGACCGTGGACGCGGCCCTCGCCATCGACCACCGCCATCTCGTCGTAACCCATCTTACAGGTCCCGCACGGGTGGAACGCGGTCTCGGCGTGGTTGCGCACAAACTCATCCAGCTCGGCATCGCTCTGGCATTCTGTTCCCGGACTGATTTCGCGGCCGCGATACTTATCCAGCGCCGGCTGGTTCATGATTTCGCGGGTAATGCGGATGGCGTCGCGGAACTCCTGCCAGTCCTGCTCATGGGACATATAGTTAAACAGGATCGCCGGATGGGCGTGCGGGTCGCGCGACTTCAGGCGCACGTGGCCGCGGCTGGGCGAACGCATTGAACCGACGTGGCACTGGAAGCCGTGCTCTTTCACCGCGTTGGAGCCATTGTAGTTAATCGCCACCGGCAGGAAGTGGTACTGAATGTTCGGCCAGGCGAACTCTGCGCGGCTGCGGATAAAACCGCCCGCTTCGAACTGGTTGCTGGCGCCGATGCCGGTGCCGCCGAACAGCCACTCGGCGCCGATCTTCGGCTGGTTCCACCACTGTAGCGCCGGGTAGAGCGACACCGGCTCTTTGCATTCATATTGCAGATACATCTCCAGATGGTCCTGCAGGTTCTCACCCACGCCGGGGAGATCGTGCACCACCGGGATATCGAACTGCCTGAGCAGCTCCGGGTTACCCACGCCGGAGCGCTGCAGGATCTGCGGCGAGGCAATCGCCCCGGCGCACAGCAGCACCTCTTTGTTGGCCGTCGCTTTTGACGGGATCGTGCTTTCTCCCTCCAGCCACTCGACGCCCACCGCGCGCTTGCCGGCAAAAATAATGTGATCGGTCAGCGCATGGGTGCGGATGGTCAGGTTCGGGCGACCGCGCGCCTGGTCGAGATAGCCGCGGGCGGTACTGGCGCGACGGCCCTGCGGCGTCACGGTGCGGTCCATCGGGCCAAAGCCTTCCTGCTGGTAGCCGTTGAGATCGTCGGTACGCGGATAACCCGCCTGCACCCCGGCGGTGACCATCGCCTCGAAGAGGGGATTATTACCCGGCTTCGGCGTCGTCACGCTCACCGGGCCATCGCCGCCGTGATAGTCGTTAGGCCCGATATCGCGGGTTTCCGCTTTCCGGTAGTAGGGCAGGCAGTCGAGATAGCTCCAGTGTTCCAGACCCGGCTCTTTGGCCCAGTTATCCAGATCCATCGCGTTACCGCGAATGTAGCACATGCCGTTGATCAGCGAGGAGCCGCCGAGCCCTTTGCCGCGTCCGCACTCCATGCGGCGATTGTTCATGTACGGCTCAGGTTCGGTTTCGTACGCCCAGTTGTAGCGTTTGCCCTGCAGCGGGTAAGCCAGCGCGGCGGGCATCTGGGTGCGGAAGTCGAACCGGTAGTCCGGGCCGCCGGCTTCCAGCAGCAGGACGGTGGTGTTTGGATCTTCAGTCAGTCGTGTCGCCAGAACGTTGCCGGCGGAGCCGGCGCCAATAATGATGTAGTCAAATTGCAAAAAAACCTCCCGGTTAAAATATGGACTGGAATTTACCCATCTCAACCTGGATGGACTTCACCTGGGTGTAACTCTGCAGCGTCATGACGCCATTCTCGCGGCCAATGCCGGAGTGCTTATAGCCGCCAACCGGCATCTCCGCCGGGGATTCACCCCAGCTGTTGATCCAGCAGATGCCGGCTTCCAGCTGGTGGATAAGACGGTGGGCACGGTTGAGGTTGGGCGTCACCACGCCGGCGGCGAGGCCGTATTCGGTGGCGTTGGCGCGGCGAATGACCTCCGCTTCGTCGGTATAGCTGAGGATCGACATCACCGGGCCGAAGATCTCTTCGCGCACGATAGTCATCTCGTCGCTACAGTCGGTAAACACCGTCGGGGCGACCCACGCGCCGTTATCGAAACCGTCGCCTTTCAGCGCCTCGCCGCCGCACAGCAGGCGCGCGCCTTCGTGTTTGCCGCTCTCGATATAGCGCAGAACGTTGTCGCGATGGGGGAAGCTGACCAGCGGGCCGAAGTTGGTGTCATCGGCAAACAGATCGCCGGGGCGGATGCGGCCCACGCGTTCGAGGATCTTGTGCTCGAATTCCGCCTTCTGTTTCGCCGGGACAAACACCCGGGTGCCGTTGGTGCACACCTGACCGGAGCTGTAGAAGTTGGCCATCATGGCGATATCGGCGGCGAGGTCGAGGTCGGCATCGTCGGCGATAATCAGCGGCGATTTACCGCCCAGCTCCATGGTGACCTCTTTCAGCGACGAGGCCGCGGAGTTGGCCATCACTTTTTTGCCGCTGGCGACGCCGCCGGTGAAGGAGATTTTGGCGATACCCGGATGTTCGGTCAGATACTGGCCGGTCTCCGCGCCGATCCCCGGCAGGACGTTAAACACCCCGTCCGGCAGGCCCGCTTGGCTGTAAATTTCCGCCAGCTTGAGGGCGGTGAGCGGGGTGACCTCGCTCGGTTTGAAAATCATCGCATTGCCGGCGGCCAGCGCTGGCGCCGATTTCCACAGGGCGATCTGGATCGGGTAGTTCCACGCGCCGATCCCGGCTACCACCCCCAGCGGTTCGCGACGGGTATAGACGAAGGAACTGTCGCGCAGCGGGATCTGGCTACCTTCCAGCGCCGGGATCAAGCCAGCGTAATACTCCAGCACGTCGGCGCCGGTGACGATATCGACGGCGGCGGTTTCGCTGAGGGGTTTCCCGGTATCCAGCGTCTCCAGCCGCGCCAGCTCATCGTTGCGCTGGCGCAGAAGGTCGACGGCGCGACGCAGGATGCGCGAGCGTTCCATGGCGGTCATCGCCGCCCAGATTTTTTGCCCACGCTGCGCGCTTTCAACGGCGCGGTCGACATCCTCGCGTCCGGCAGCCTGAACGGTCGCCAGCACCTCGCCAGTGGCAGGGTTGATGGTCTCGAAGGTGCGACCGCTGGTGGCCGATGTATAACCACCATTAATATAAAGCTGCTGTTCTGCCATTCGGGACATAACGCCTCCTCGGTTATGGGTTCGGTAAATGCTGACGAATAAAGTGGCTGGTCAGCGACTGCGCCAGCGTCTTATCCAGCGGTTTGCCGCTGAGCGCCGCCCGCAGCCACAGGCCGTCTATCAGCGCCGCCAGCCCGTAGCCGGCCTCCTGCGCCTGCTCGCGCGGCAGCTCGCGGCGGAATTCGTACACCAGGTTCGACAGCAGCCGACGGCTGCTGACCTGCTGTAACCGATAAAGCATCGGCTGGTGCATGCTGCTGGCCCAGAAGGCCAGCCAGGCCTTCATCGCCGCGCTGCTGATCTGCGTCTCATCAAAGTTGCCGCCGACAATCGCCTGCAGGCGCTGGCTGGCGCTGCCGTCCGGCAGGGCGTGCAGACGGTTGAGCACCGCGTCGCGCAGCTGGCTGGTGATGTCGCGCATGGTCGCCTCCAGCAGACCATTTTTATCTTTGAAATAGTGACTGATGATCCCCGTCGATACGCCCGCCCGTCGGGCGATCTGCGCGATGGTCGCATCATGCATTCCGACTTCATTTATTGCGTCCAGCGTGGCGTCGATCAGTTGCCTGCGCCGGATTGGCTGCATCCCCAGTTTGGGCATTTTTGCCACTCCATTCATCAGCGTTGGTTAACTATTAAAGCGGTTTTTGATTGGACGTTCAATATAAAATGTGTCTTAATTGTTACGTTATTGAATTTTAATAGTTACAAAAACAGTGGGGATACTGGATGACAGATCTTTCGCAAAACAGAGAAAAGGACAAAATCAATCCGGTGGTTTTTTATACCTCGGCCGGACTGATTTTGTTGTTTTCCCTGATGACGATCTTTTTTCGCGATTTTTCTGCCGAGTGGATTGGGCGCACCCTCAACTGGGTGTCGAAAACCTTCGGCTGGTACTATCTGCTGGCGGCGACGCTGTATATCGTCTTCGTCGTCTGCATTGCCTGCTCGCGCTTCGGCTCGGTGAAGCTCGGGCCGGAGCAGTCAAAGCCCGAGTTCAGCCTGCTGAGCTGGGCGGCGATGCTGTTCGCCGCCGGGATCGGTATCGACCTGATGTTCTTCTCGGTCGCCGAGCCGGTGACGCAATATATGCAGCCGCCGGAAGGGGCGGGGCAGACCATCGAGGCGGCGCGCCAGGCGATGGTCTGGACGCTGTTTCACTATGGCTTAACCGGTTGGTCAATGTATGCCCTGATGGGTATGGCGCTGGGATACTTTAGCTATCGTTATAATTTGCCGCTCACCATCCGCTCGGCGCTGTACCCGATTTTTGGCAAACGGATCAATGGGCCCATCGGCCACAGCGTCGATATTGCGGCGGTGATCGGCACCATCTTCGGCATCGCCACCACCCTCGGTATCGGCGTCGTGCAGCTCAACTACGGTCTGAGCGTGCTGTTCGATATTCCGGACTCGCTGGCGGCGAAAGCGGCCCTGATTGCGCTGTCGGTGATCATCGCCACCATCTCGGTCACCTCCGGGGTGGACAAGGGCATCCGCGTGCTCTCCGAGCTGAACGTCGCCCTCGCGCTGGGGTTGATCCTGTTCGTGCTCTTCATGGGCGATACCTCCTTCCTGCTCAATGCGTTAGTGCTGAACGTCGGCGACTACGTCAACCGCTTTATGGGCATGACGCTGAACAGCTTCGCCTTCGACCGCCCGGTGGAGTGGATGAATAACTGGACGCTCTTTTTCTGGGCGTGGTGGGTGGCCTGGTCGCCGTTTGTGGGCCTGTTCCTGGCGCGCATTTCGCGCGGACGCACCATCCGCCAGTTTGTGATGGGCACCCTGATTATTCCGTTCACCTTTACCCTGCTGTGGCTATCGGTGTTCGGCAACAGCGCGCTGTATGAGATTATTCACGGCGACGCGGCCTTTGCCGAGGAGGCGATGCTCCACCCGGAACGCGGATTCTACAGCCTGCTGGCGCAGTACCCGGCGTTTACCTTTAGCGCGTCGGTGGCGACCATTACCGGTCTGCTGTTCTACGTCACCTCCGCCGACTCCGGCGCGCTGGTGCTGGGGAACTTCACCTCGAAGCTGAAGGACATCAACAGCGACGCCCCGAACTGGCTGCGCATCTTCTGGTCGGTGGCCATCGGTCTGTTGACCCTCGGGATGCTGATGACCAACGGCATCTCGGCGCTGCAGAACACCACGGTGATCATGGGTCTGCCGTTCAGCTTTGTGATTTTCTTCGTGATGGCCGGACTGTATAAATCCCTGAAAGTGGAAGATTACCGCCGGGTCAGCGCCAGTCGCGACACCGCCCCGCGTCCGATGGGCCTCCAGGATCGTCTGAGCTGGAAGAAGCGCCTGTCGCGGCTGATGAATTACCCGGGCACGCGCTATACCAAACAGATGATGGAGACGGTGTGCTACCCGGCGATGGAGGAGGTAGCCCAGGAGCTGCGGCTGCGCGGCGCCGCGGTGGAACTGAAGAGCCTGCCGCCGGAAGAGGGCGAGAACCTGGGCCACCTCGATCTGCTGGTGCACATGGGCGACGAGCAGAACTTTATCTACAAGATCTGGCCGCAGCAGTACTCGGTGCCGGGCTTTACCTATCGGGCGCGCAGCGGGAAATCCACCTATTACCGGCTGGAAACCTTCCTGCTGGAGGGCAGTCAGGGTAACGACCTGATGGACTACAGCAAAGAGCAGGTGATCACCGATATTCTCGACCAGTACGAACGGCACCTGAACTTTATCCATCTGCACAGGGAAGCGCCGGGGAACAGCGTGATGTTCCCGGATGGCTAATCAGGGAAGCCCCCGTCGGGAAAAGGCTGACGGGGGCGACGGGCGGTTACGGGTAGTTAAAGGCGTCCGGATGGTTGTCGAGGCTACCGCTGAGGGCGGCAAACAGCACGGTTTTGCCATCGATGGACAGGGCATCGCTGACGTTAAGCCAGGTCAGCTTCTCCTGGTCGGTTTTTTCATCGACCACCGAGTAAACGCCGGACATCTGTTTGCTTTTCTCCGACCAGATCACCGCGATACGTTCATGGCCGCAGTCGTGGGGTTTGCAGGCGCTTAACACCTGCCAGGATTCGCTACCCAGCTTCACCGTCTGCGCGGGCGAACCGGTGCCGCCGGTGGTTACCCAGGCGGGTAGCTGATGGCCTTTGACCATCTGGTTAAACGACGCCCGGGTGGCGGCATCGTGGGCCAGACTGTTCAACGTGACATCGCCTTGCGCCATGACGCTGGCGGAGGCGGCTAAGGTGATGATAGCGGTAAGCGCTTTAAACATGTTTCCTCCTGGACTTATTCCGTCCTCATAACAAGCCTCTTTATAGTGAGCGTAGGGAATGATTAATGCAAACTCTGACATATTTTCTGTGAATGATTAGAAGCGGTGCGCGCATGGACGTTACGCTAAGCGATATGCCATGATGCGGATTGATTTATTTTCCAAATATATGCCCTTGTGATAAAGCAGTTAGCGAAATGGCATAGTTATTCAGGCGATAAAGCATGGCGTATGTGAATCATCTACTGACGTTTATTGAGAGTAATCCGGCGCTGGCGGTGGGGTTTAATCTTATTCTGCTGCTGGTCTCCGGCATATTTGCCCATCTTTTATGCAAGTTCTTGCTGATTAAAGTGGTGCGTAAGGTCTTCTTTAGTAGCCACAAACAGGATGTGCCGCTGGAGAAGGATCGACGCATCGCCGAAAAACTGTCCAATTTCATTCCGGTTATTATCGTCTATTACGTCCTGCAGTTTATGCCGGCGATGCCGGCATCGCTGGTGACGGCGATTAATACCATCTGCGGGATCTTGTTTTTTATTTTTATGTCGGTGTTTTTCAACGAGATGCTGGATATTGTCAACAGCTCTTATCTGCGAAAGACCAAACGTAAAAATCATTCCATTAAGGGCTATATCCAGATAGGCAAAATCTTAGTTCACATCCTGGCGGCGATTATGATCCTCGCCGTGATGTCGAACAAATCGCCCATCATTATTATCTCCAGTCTGGGGGCCGTGGCGGCGGTGCTGATGATCGTGTTCCAGCATACCCTGCTGTCGCTGGTGGCGAACGTTCAGTTGTCGTCTAACGACGTTCTCCAGCTGGGGGACTGGATTGAAATGCCTGACAAGAACCTCAGCGGTGAAGTGACGGACATCGCGCTGCACACCATTACCATCCGCAACTGGGACAATACGATCTCCCGCATCCCGACCAAGAATTTCCTCACCGAGACCTATACCAACTGGCAGGCGATGTTCTCCTCCGGGGCGCGGCGGATCATGCGCAGTATCGCCATCGATCAGCACTCGGTGCGTTTTCTCGACCAGGAGATGCTCTCCTCGATGCTGACCATCCGCGGGGTGAGTGAGCCTTTGGGCACGCTGCTTGACGGCCGGGATCCCGGCGGCGTGGCCGATCGCTGGTTTGTCGATAACGGGCTGACCAACCTGACCCTGTTTCGCCACTATCTGATGCACTATCTCGCCGAGCGACCGGATATTATTAAGGAGATGTACATTGTGGCGAGAACGCTGAAACCGTCGCCGTCGGGCATCCCGCTGGAGATTTACTGCTTCACCTCCTCGACGCTGTGGAAAGACTACGAAAACACCCAGTCGGCGATATTTGAGTACATTACCGCGGTGGCCGGACAGTTTTCCCTGCGACTTTATCAGTATCCCGCCGGGCACGATTTCTGGCGTCTCTCCCAGGAGCACGCCGCCCGGACGGGCCTGCCGCCGTCGGCCGAAGGCTAAGCGCTGATTTGCTGGCGCCAGAGGGCGATCTCCTCCCCCAGCCAGGCGATGAACCGGGCGACTTCCGGCCGGTTCTCCGCCTGCGGGGAGACGGTTAGCCAGTAGTGCCAGGGGTAGGGGACGGTGACGGCGGTGAGCTGCACCAGCTCGCCGCGGGCTATCGCCCCCGCCACCAGCGAGCGCCGCTCCAGCGCTACGCCGGCCCCCAGGCGGACCGCCTCCAGCACCAGATTGGAGTCGTTCAGACGCAGGCCCGCGGGGACGATCGGCTTTTCCAGTCCCGCCTGGCTGCACCAGGCATGCCAGGACTCCATGGAAAAAATAATATCGCTGGCGGCGATCGCCTGCGGGGTGGTCGGCAGGTCGCCGCTGCGATAATGCGGCGCGGCCACCACCAGTTGTTCATCGGCAAACAGATGCCGGCTTTCCATCCCCTCCCAGTCGCCTTGCCCCATGCGAATGGCCAGATCAATACCCTCCTGTTGCAGGTTAACCACCGCCAGGCTGGTCAGCAGGCGCACCGCGATCTGCGGATGCCGCGCCTGAAAGCGCGCCAGCCGCGGCAGCAGCCAGTGGCAGCCAAAGGAGGGGAGCGTCGCCAGGGTCACTTCCAGGGTGCGGGGTTTGATCTGCACCATGCGCGTGGCGTCGGCGATGTGCTGTAACGCCTCGCGGATTTGCAGGGCATAGAGCCGTCCTTCTTCTGTGATGCGCACCCCGCGGCCGTGGCGGATAAAGAGCGTGACGCCGACCAGCGCTTCCAGCTGTTTGATGTGCTGGCTGACCGCCGAATGGGTCACGCTCAACTCGTGGGCGGCCTGCGTCACGCTGCCGAGGCGCGCCACCGCCTCAAAGCTGCGCAGGCTGGCGAAAGGGGGAAAATCTGCCATGGTGGTTTCTCTGTCAGTGAGTCGATACGTTAACGTTACTACCGGGTTAGCGGCTTTTAAAGCCGCTGCAAACAGGCTGAAAAGGAGCCAAATGCTGCCTCAGTCGGTATAGCACAAGGGGAACTGGAGGGCTACCGCGAATCGCCAATCTGTTAGTTTGACTAACCATTGCGGTAAGTATCCCGTGATATTCGCGGCCTCGGTTTTCCAGTAAGGTAAAGCCGCAACCCCTTTATCGCAGGCAGGAGTGACGATGAAACTCATTGGTATGATGGATTCACCTTATGTAAGACGCGTGGCGGTTTCTCTGGCGCTCTATGGCGTGGAATTCGAGAGCCTGCCGCTCTCGGTCTTTAGCGGCTTTGACGAATTTTCCCGTATTAATCCGGTGGTCAAGGCGCCGACGGTGGTGCTCGATAACGGGACGCAACTGATGGACTCCACCCTGATCCTCCACTATTTCGAAACGACCAATCCCACCGGGCGCCGGCTGCTTCCCGCGCATCCCGAGGCGCTGGCCCGCGATCTGCACCTGCTGGGGGTGATCCTCGCCGCCAGTGAAAAAGCGGTCCAGCATGTTTATGAGCACCGTCTGCGGCCGGAAGAGAAGCAGCATCAGCCGTGGATAGCCCGGGTGACCGGCCAACTGCTCGCCGCCTGTCGGGAATGGGACGCCCGGCTGGCAGACCGCGCCGCCGCCGCGCAGCCGGATCAGGTGCTGGTCACCAGCACGGTGGTCTGGTCCTTTATCCAGTTGATGATCCCGGCGGTGGTGTCGGCAGCGGCGTTTCCTCATATCCGCGCGCTGGCGGAGAAGGGGGAGGCGCTGCCGGTATTTCAACAGTATCCGCTGGTTTAACGGCAGGGATGGGGAGGGGCGCCGCAGCGTGGCGCCCTGAAGCAGGAGAGGATCACCAGCAGACAAACCCGCCGTCGACCACCAGGTCTACGCCGGTGCAGAACGAGGCGGCGTCGCTGGCGAGGAACAGCGCCGGGCCGGCCATCTCTTCCACCTTCGCCATTCGCTGCATCGGCGTCTGGCTTTCAAACTCGCGGGTCTGGTGCACCATCTCCGGACGGGTATTCATCGGCGTGGCGGTATATCCCGGGCTGATGGAATTGACGCGGATCCCTTTGCCCACCCACTCCATCGCCAGGCTTTTCGACAGATGGATCACGCCGGCTTTAGAGCAGTTGTAATGTGCCTGGTCGAGGCCGCGGTTAACGATAATCCCCGACATCGAGGCGATATTGATAATCGACCCGCCGCCGGACTCCAGCATCAGTTCCGCTTCCGCTTTGCAGGAGTTCCATACGCCGGTGAGATTGATATCGATCACCCGCTGCCATTGCTCGCTCTTCATCTCCAGCGCCGGATTGGCGTTGGCGATCCCGGCGGCGTTGACGGCGATGTCGAGGCGGCCAAAGCGGTTTTTGGCCAGCGCGACGGCGGCGCGCAGGTCGGCAATCTGGCGGACATCGCCGGTATAAGAACAAGCCTGACCGCCGATGGATTCAATATGGCTGACTGTTTCCGCCAGCCCGCCGTCGTCGCGAAGATCAAAACAGACTACCCGCGCACCCGCGCTGGCGAGGCTGCAGGCGATGGTCTGGCCGATACCGCTGCCGGCGCCGGTGACGAAGGCGACGCGCCCCTGCAGGTTAAACAGCTGCTGTGCAAAATCTTTACCGATCATAATGTTTACTCTCTTCAATATAGTGTCGAACGTCGGGAGCCCTGTTTCCCGAATGGCGGCGCGCCGCGCCTTATCCGGGCAACCTTTCGGCGGTGTTACGTAGCCCCGGTAAGCGAAGCGCCACCGGGGGGCCGTCCCGGCGTGGTGGCGCCAATGCGGGACGCCTTATTCGGGCGATGGGGCCCGCTAACCCGCGGGGGATTACGACATAATCAAACCGCCATCGATATTGATGGTCTGCCCGGTGAGATAGCGCGCGTCGTCGGAGGCGAGGAAGGCCACCAGCCCGGCCACGTCTTCCGGTTTACCGGCGCGTTTCATCGGAATGCCCTCGACCCACTCGGCCATCAGTTCGCCCTTGCCGTAGCGCTTCTGCTCGGTGCTGAGAATTTCGCCCCACACGCGATCGTTGTAATCCCACATTTCGCTTTCAATAATGCCCGGGCAGAAGGCGTTGACGGTGATATTCCACGGCGCCAGCTCGTGAGCCAGGCTTTGGGTAATGCCGATCACGCCCATTTTGCTGGCGGCATAATGCGGCGTGTAGATAAAGCCCTGTCGCCCCTGGCCGGAAGAGGTATTGATCAGGCTGCCGTGATTCTGTTTCACCATATATTTGGCCGCCTCGCGGCAGCACAGCCACACGCCGGTGGTGTTGACCGCCAGCACTTTTTCGAAATCGGCTTTTGGCATCCGGTCGTAGTAATCGATGGTGATCACCCCGGCGTTCTGAATGGAGACGTCAATGGTGCCGAAGCGCGCGGCGGCCTGCTCATACAGCGACTGCACCTGCGCTTCGTCGGTGACATCGACCTGCAGCGATAAAATATCCGCCTGATAGCGCTGACGCAGGGTTTCGGCGGTCTCGTGAACGCGCTCGGCGTTGGAGACCATCACCAGATTCGCGCCGTCGCGGGCAAAGCGCTCCGCAATACCTGCGCCGATGCCGCGGCAGGCGCCGGTGATCACCACCGTTTTGTTCTGGAAATCTCGTTGCATATTTTTTCCCTTTCGCTGAGCCGGGCACCAGGCCCGGCGGAAGATGTGAATCGTTGCCGGTTAGCTGGAGGTGGCGCCGTTGGGGGGGATGGCGGCCAGTTTCTCCTCGTGGCGGCGCATCAGGATGACCTTGCTCTGCAGCTTCTGCTGGAACTGGTCGACGACCACAGCGGTGACGATCACCACGCCTTTAATCACCATCTGCCAGAAGTCGCTAACGCCCATCATCACCATGCCGTCGGCAAGGAAGACGATGACGAAGGCGCCGATAATTGACCCGGTTACCCGGCCGCGGCCGCCGGCCAGCGCAGTGCCGCCGAGCACGGTGGCGCCGATGGCGTCCATCTCAAACATGTTGCCGGTCATCGGGTGTGCGGTTTGCAGCTGTGATGCGACGATCAGGCCGACAAACGCCGCGCACAGGCCGGAGAAGGCATAGACGAATATTTTCGCTTTCACGATCGGCACGCCGGCGAGGCGGGCGGCGGATTCGTTGCCGCCGATGGCGTAGATGTAGCGGCCAAGCGGCGTTTTGGTGGTCAGCCAGTAGCCCAGCACGAGGAAGCCGATCATCAGCCAGATCGGCAGATAGACGCCGAGCAGGGTGCCGGAGCCGAGGGTGGCGAAACCGGTGTTGCCCAGCGCTTCCATGCCGTTGAGATTCGGGTAGGTGCTCCCGTCGTTAAACAGCAGCGCGGAGCCGCGGGCGACGTACATCATGCCTAAGGTGCAGATAAACGGCGCCACGCCGAAGCGGGTGATCACCGCGCCGTTGACCAGACCGACCAGCACGCCGAAGATCGCCACGCAGAGGATCACCTCCGGGACGTTAAAGAAAATAACATCGCCGTTCCACAGCGGCAGGCCGTTGGTCAGCAGCGCGCCCGCCACCATGCCGCAGATCCCCGCCACCGCGCCGACGGACAGGTCAATGCCGCCGGTGAGAATGACCAGCGTCATGCCGATGGCCAGCAGGCCGGTGATCGCCACGTGCTGGGTCATGATCAGCAGGTTAGAGGCGGTCAGGAAGTTGGGTACCATCACGCTGAAGAACGCGATCACCAGCAGGAGGGCGATAAAGGTGCGGGCCTTCAGCAGGTACATATAAATCATATATTTCTGGTTCATGATGGATTCCAGCCTGATTAATCTTGAGGTGTTGAAGCCGCGATTAACTGTTCGCGGGTCACCGCGTGACGCGGTAGATCGGCGGTAATGCGGCCATCGGCCATCACCAGGATGCGGTCGGCAAGGGCCATCACCTCATCCAGCTCCGAAGATGAGAACATCACCGCCAGCCCCTGCTGGGCCATTTTGCCGATCAGGTGATAGACGTCGGTTTTCGCGCCGACGTCGATGCCGCGCGTCGGTTCGTCGAGGAACACCACCTGCGGCTGGGTCATCAGCGCTTTACCCAGCACCACTTTTTGTTGATTGCCGCCGCTCAGCGAGGTGATGGGCAATGTGGCGTCGCTGACCTTGATCGCCAGCTGCTGGATCATCTCTTTCACGCAGGACTCTTCTTTCTGCGGATTCAACCAGCGCCAGGCGCGGCGGAACCCCTGCAGGCTGAAATCAGAGAGCGTCATGTTGGCCTGAATCGACATCATCTGCACCACGCCTTCGCCCTGACGGTCCTCCGGCACCAGCGCCAGCCCCTTTTTCAGGCGCTGTTGAAAGCGAGATTTGCCGATGCTTTCGCCGTTAAGATGCACCTCGCCGCGCTGGCAGGGCATCAAGCCGACCAGGCCTTTAAACAGCTCGGTGCGCCCGGCGCCCAGCAGGCCGTAAATACCGATCACTTCGCCTTTGCTGAGGGTGAAGGTGACGTCATTAAGTTTGTAGCCGCCGCTCGGATGCAGCGCGGTCAGCCCTTTGACGTCAAGCACTGCGTCGCCTTTCGGCGCCGGTTGATAATCAAAGTGTTTTTTCTTATCACCGACCATCTGCTCGATGATCCACGGAACGCTGGCGTCGCTGACGTGACGCTCGCTGATAAAACGACCGTCGCGGAAAATGGTGATGTTGTCGCCAATCTCCATCAGCTCTTCGAGGCGATGCGAGATATAGATGATGGTCACGCCGCGGCGTTTAAGCTGCGCGATCACCTTGAACAGCACTTTGACCTCAGACTGGCTCAGCGCCGAGGTGGGTTCGTCCATGATCAGCACGCGGGTGTCTTTCGACAGGGCGCGGGCAATCTCGACTAACTGCTGGTGGCCGATACCGAGTTCACCCAGCGGAGCATAAGGATCGACATCCAGCTCCAGCCGTTCCAGCAGCGATTTGGCCAGCGCGTACTGGTATTTTTCGTTAATGCGTCCTTTCTGAAAGAATTCATTCGCCATGAAGATGTTGTCCATCACATTCATATTGGGGAATAAATTCAGTTCCTGAAAAATAATACTGATGCCCAGTTTTTCTGCCTGATGCGTCGACTGTAATGAAACCGCTTCGCCATCGAGAATAATTTGCCCGGAAGAGGGCGTTTCCACACCGGCAAGCATTTTCATCATGGTGGATTTACCCGCACCATTTTCTCCGATCAGCACGTTGACCTTATTTCGATAGACCCGGTAATTGACATTATCCAGGGCGGTCACGCCGGGATAGACGCGCGAAAGGCCGCGGGTTTCGATAATCACTTCGGACTCAACGGGCTGGGGAGCGACGAGATCGTGCGGCGCCATATTATTGTCCCCCCGCATGAATGATTTTCGCCGGGGTAATTTCCGGGAGGGTTTGCGGAATATCCCAGGCCGAGAAGACGCCGTACACCTCCACGCTGTCGCCGGTTTTGACGTTGGCTGTCTGAATCATTTTGACCGCCTGACTGTTGATATTCTTGCTGTACTCGCCGAACAGCACCTGGTCATTAAAGTCCTGATAGCTGGCGCCGCTGTAGCCGTCGCGCAGCTGGGTGCCGCGCAGGGTAGGGCCAATCTGCACCGTCACCTTGCCGACGCTGGCGTCGGACAGGGTCATTTTGCCGCTGCGCGAGGCGGTATCGAGTTTGCTGACGGTGCCTGAAACCTTGACGTAGAAGATGCAGGGGTTTTCATCCTGCGCACGGTAGCCGAGGGTTTTACAGGCGCTATCAATGTCTTTTGCCGCCTTGAGCGCGCTCATCAGTTCCGCCGCCGGACGCGCTTTCGTCACCACCTGCGGTACGATGCTCTGCTGCCAGGTTTTATCCATATTCGCCATATGCGGGTTGGGCGGGGATTTCAGGTCTGCCAGCTCCTGCTGCGAGACGATGCGACAGCCCCCTAGCGCCAGTACGGCCAGCGTCAGACAGGTTTTCTTAAACATAATGCTCTCCTCTGCGCCCCCGCGGGGGCGCAACCACCCGAACTCAGGACTTAATGTTGAAATCCTGGACTTTATCGGCGTTATCCTGGGTAATCAGAATGCCGCGGAACATCACGCGCTGCTTCGCTGGCTTCTCGCCTTTTTGCAGGTAGTTATCCAGATCGGTGACGCCCTGAGCGGCGATGGCCTGCGCCTGCAGCATCACGGTTGCCTGCAGGGTGCCGGCTTTCACGGCGTCGCGCTCATCGTTGCTGCCGTCGATGCCGACGACGATCACATCGCTACGGTTGGCTGCTTTCAGCGCCGCAATCGCGCCGAGGGCTACCGGCCCGTTGCCACAGATGACGCCTTTCACGTCGGGGTGAGCCTGCAGGATGCTGTCCATGATGCGTTTGCCGTCGATCAGGGTGCCTTTGGCATCCTGTTTCGCCACGCTGACCATATCCGGATACTGGTCAATGACCTGATGGAAAGATTTAGAACGGGTGACGCAGTTATTATCGGCGAGGTTGCAGGTCAGCTCGGCGTATTTGCCTTTCTCCGCCATTTTTTCCACGAAGACGTTGGCGACCTCAGAGCCGGCCTGGAAGTTATTGTGGGTAATTTGTTCCAGCGCCACATCATCAACCGGAATTTCACGGTTAATTAAGACCACCGGAATGCCGGCTTTTTTGGCTTTTTCAATGGCGGCGACGCTGGCGGTGGAATCAGCGTTATCGAGAATAATGCCCTGCACTTTTTTACCAATCGCGGTGTCGATAAGCTCATTCTGCTTTTTGACATCTTCGCCATGGGACAGCACGGTGGTTTTATAGCCGAGCGCCTGGGCTTTTTCGCTGGCGCCTTTGGCTTCCGAGGCGTAATACGGGTTATCCAGCGAGTTGACCATGATCATAATGGTGCCTTTCTCCGCGGCGTGTGCGGCAAAGGAGAAGGCGGTCAGGGTAGCAGCGGTTAAAAGGGTTATACGTAATTTCATGACTCTGTTCCTGTATTTTTATATTCGAACAAATGAGCCCCTGAGCGGGCAGGCTTTTACGGTCTGAAATTTCCCCTGATGTATTCGGGGATAGCGATATCGTTATGGGCCGGGTTTCTCCTGTGATAAGTGAATGCGTGTCGTCGCGCAGTCTGGCGGTCAGGCTGGCGAGTCCGGTTTCCATAATGTTCGGTCGACCGCATGGCGCCACTCCTGCCAGCGCGTTTGTAAGCGCTGGTGGCGGGCCATGTCGGGCTGAAAGGTGCTGTGTTCGGTTAAGAAGGCCTGCAGATCGGCGGTCGACCCCGGATGGAGCGCTTTGCGCGCCAGCAACGCCGCGCCGATGGCAGACAGCTCCGGCACGTCGCTGCGCATCACCGGGCAGCCGAGCAGATCGGCCTGGTATTGCATCAGCCAGTCATTGTTGGTCGGCCCGCCGTCCACCATCAACGCCGTCAGGGTGAACTCCTCATGCTGACGCATCGCTACCACCACGTCGGCTATCTGATAGGTGATGGACTCCAGCGCCGCACGGATCAGATGCGCGCGTTTCACCCCGCGACTCAGGCCGCAAATCACGCCGCGGGCGCTGTCGTCCCACCAGGGGGCGCCAAGACCGGTCAGCGCCGGCACGAAGTAGACCCCGAGGGTTGAGTCGACGGAGGCGGGGAGGGTATTCAGCTCATGGGCCAGCTCGGCGGCAGAGAGTTCGCTCAGTCCGGTGCTGTCCGCCATCCAGGCGACGGCATCGCCGGTGTGGGGAATATTCCCTTCCAGGCCCCACACCAGCTGGTCGCCATCGTGCCAGGCGACAGTGGTCGCCAGCGCGTCGATATCGCACTGGGCCGATTTGACCGGGGCCATGACCGAAGAGCCGGTGCCGTAGGTGGCTTTGACGCAGCCTGCCTCGCCGAGCGCGTGGCCGAACAGTGCCGCGTGGGAGTCGCCGATCATCGCCATGATCGGAATACCGTCCGGAATGGCGGCCAGTCCTTTGGTATGGCCGAAGAGGCCGCTCGACGGTTTAATGTCCGGCAACGCCGCGCGCGGAATGCCGAACAGCGTCAGCATCTCGTCGTCCCACTCGCCGCGGTGCAGGTTCAGCAGCTGGGTGCGGGCGGCATTGGAGTAGTCGCAGCAGAAGGCTTCTCCAGCGGTCAGATTCCACAGCAGCCAGCTGTCGATGGTGCCGAGGCAAATCTCACCGCGTTCGGCGCGCAGGTGGCCATCGACAGTCGCATCCAGCAGCCAGCGCATTTTGGAGGCCGAGAACAGCGGGGCGATTGGCAGGCCGGTGGCACGCTTAATGTGCTGTTCCTGACGATCGTGACGCAGCTTATCGCAGAACGCGGCGCTGCGGGTGCATTGCCAGGTGATCGCCGCGTTAATCGGTTCACCGCTGTCGCGATACCAGCCGATGGCGGTTTCCCGCTGGTTGCTGATGGCCAGCGCGGCGACGTTTTCCGCGCCAACGTGGGCCACCGCGCTGGCGATCACCGTCAGTGAGGCGGTCACCAGCGCTTCGCCCGATTGCTCCACCCAGCCGTCGCGCGGCGTTTGGATCGCCAGCGGCTGCGAGAATTTGACGATAACTTTGCCCCGGCTATCCAGCACCACCGCTTTGGCGTTGGTGGTGCCTTCATCCAGGGCAATGATGAACTCTTTTGCTGTCGCCTGCATCGTGCTCTCCTCGGTCACTCGGTGTCCTGGAACCGCGAAGACGAGGAATATCTCCCACCGTCTCCTGCGTCTGTGCAGGCCATGTTGTGACATTTCGTTATCATCTTTTTAATCACTGAATATATATTCGATAGTGATTATTTATTTGATACCTTAAGCCACAAACCCGGTGACGGGCTACCGGAAAAATCATCAATTGTGCTGGCAATCACATTTCGCCGATCGGCGAAAGCGGCAGTTGGCGGCTGGAGTGGCTGATTAACTGATTGAATTTAAATGTATTAATAGAGTCAGCCCTGAAGTTAAAAAAGCACGTCAGGGCGGCAGTGAGGAAAAGCAGCGCGGCAGGTTAGTCGCTAACCAGCATGCGAGCGGTAGGATAATCGGTGATTAAAACATCAATGTAGCCGCCGGTGAGGGCGCCTTTGATGGCCGCGACTTTATCGGTACCGCCGGCCAGCGCGACCACGTTCGGGCATTTTTTGACCTTCTCCAGCGCCATACCGATCACCGGATCTTCATCATCGCGTAACACCGGATGGCCGTTTTTGTCGTAGTAGTGCAGGCAGATATCACCCACCGCGCCGCGCGCCGCCAGCACCTGCAGCATATCTTCGTGATAGTAGTTACCGGAGGTTTTCAGCAGTTGGGAGGGTTCGAGAATGCCGATGCCGACGATGGCGATATCCACTTCATCAAAGCGCGACACCACGTCAGCGACATCTTTGCTGGCCAGCAGCCGGTTGCGCTCCTCCATGGATCCCTCGATGCTCTGTGACGGCAGCAGCCAGGCGTCGCAATTCAGGCGCTGGGCGAGGGTCTGGGTAAGAATCGTCGCCTGCACGTTACCGTTTGGCCCGACGCCGCCCAGCAGCTGGATCACGCCGCTGGCTTTCAGGTTTTGCGCATGAACTTCATCGACCATCGCGCGAATGGTTGAGCTCCACGAGGAGACGCCAATCAGATCTTTTGGCCGCAGCCGGGTTTCCAGATAGTGGGCGGCAGCGGAGCCAATCGCCCGCTTGATGGTATGATCGCTGGCCTCTTCCTCGGTATCCACCACCACCGCCTGCTTAAGGCCGTAGCGCTCCTCAAGCCCTTTTTCGAGCTTCAGAAAGATGTTGGACGGCTGAACGACGCTGATCTTGACGACGCCTTCTTTCTGGCAGCGGGTAATGGCGCGGGAGACAAATGACTGAGACAGCGAGAGAAGTTGGGCGATATCAGACTGCTTTCGTCCTTCCAGATAGTAAAGCGTGGCAATCTTAACCAATAGCCGTTGTTCATCCTGCTTAGCCATATTAATCCTCGAAAATCATTTATCGCCTTTCTTCAGGCGGTTAGCTGCAGCCATTATCGTAGTGACTTTTATCATACGCGAAAAAAAATCAGACTTAAGTGTGACAGGCGTCTAACTTTTGCCAATCCTCAAAATCGACTATGGACAAAAACAAAACAGCCAGGCCATAATCGAATAAAGAATCATTATTGAATATATATTCAAGGCGATTTCGAGTCAATGTGTTTATCCGGGCTTCGCCTGGAGCGGGAGGCAGAATGTTCCTGAGTAGGGCGCTGTGGCAGAAGGCTTACCACCCGGCATGGGGATATCTGGTTTTTTTAGTCCTTGCTGGAATAAATATTCCATGCTGAAAATAAATTCAGAGGTGTGAAATGAATCCCTACAGATATGATATTCAGACGCTGGAGCGTAAAGCCCGCGCGGTGCGGCGCCATATTGTGCGCTTAAACGCCAATAGTCCGGCCGGCGGCCACACCGGGGCTGACCTTTCGCAGGTCGAACTGTTAACCGCGCTCTATTTCCGCGTTCTTAACGTCGCGCCGGACCGGCTCGACGACCCGCAGCGCGATATCTACATCCAGTCGAAAGGCCACGCCGTGGGGTGCTACTACTGCGTCCTGGCGGAAGCCGGTTTCTTCCCGGTTGAGTGGCTGGAGACCTACCAGCATGCCAATTCCCATCTCCCTGGCCACCCGGTGCGGCAGAAAACGCCGGGCATCGAGCTGAACACCGGCGCGCTGGGCCACGGTTTGCCTGTTGCGGTGGGGCTGGCGCTGGCCGCGAAGAAAAGCAACAGCACCCGCCGCATTTTTTTGATCACCGGCGACGGCGAACTGGCGGAAGGCAGTAACTGGGAAGCCGCCCTGGCGGCGGCGCACTACGGTCTGGATAACCTGGTCATTATTAATGATAAGAACAACCTCCAGCTGGCCGGGCCGACGCGCGAAATCATGAATACCGATCCGCTGGCCGATAAATGGCGCGCCTTCGGTATGGAAGTCAGCGAATGCCAGGGTAACGACATGGCCTCGGTGGTCGCGGCCATCGAGGGGCTACAGCAGAACGGTAAACCGAACGTTATTATTGCCAACACCACGAAAGGCGCGGGGATCTCCTTTATCCAGGGGCGCCCGGAGTGGCACCACCGGGTGCCGAAAGGCGAAGAGATCGCTCTGGCGCTGGAGGAACTGAAAGATGAGTAATACAGAACACCTGGCTAACGTCATGGTCGAGGCCTTTATCGCCGCCGTGGAAAACGGCGTCGATCTGGTGCCGGTGGTGGCCGACTCCACGTCGACGGCTAAAATCGCCCCCTTTATTAAGCAGTTTCCCGGTCGGCTGGTGAACGTCGGCATCGCTGAGCAGAGCATGGTCGGCACCGCCGCCGGTCTGGCGCTGGGCGGCAAAGTGGCGGTGACCTGTAACGCCGCGCCGTTTCTTATCTCGCGGGCCAATGAGCAAATCAAAGTGGATGTCTGCTACAACAACACCAACGTCAAGCTGTTCGGCCTTAACGCTGGAGCCAGCTACGGCCCGCTGGCCAGCACCCACCATGCCATTGACGATCTGGCGGTGATGCGCGGCTTTGGCAATATCCAGATCTTCGCCCCCTCCACGCCGCGCGAATGTCGGCAGATCATCGACTATGCTCTTGCTTATCAGGGCCCGGTCTATATTCGCCTCGATGGCAAGGCGCTGCCGGAGCTGCTTGACGAGTCGTATCGCTTTGTTCCCGGCGCTGTGTTGACCCTGCGCGAAGGCGAGGACGTCGCGCTGGTGGCCACCGGTTCGACGGTGCATGAAGTGGTGGAGGCGGCGCAGCAGCTTGCCGACCTCGGTATCCAGGCGAAAGTGGTCAACGTGCCGTCGATCCGCCCCTGCGATACCGCGGCGCTGCTGGCGGCGCTCCGGCCGTGTGGCTCAGTGATCACCGTCGAAGAGCATAACGTCAACGGCGGGTTGGGTAGCCTGGTGGCGGAGGTGCTGGCGGAAGCGGGGGTGGGCATTGCCCTGCAGCGGTTGGGGATCCCGGACGGGGAGTACGCCGCCGCCGCCGATCGCGGCTGGATGCGCCAGTACCACGGGTTTGATGCCGCCGCCATCGTTGCCCTGGTGCAAAAACGGGGCTGATGGACTGAACGCCCGTCGCGTGAAGCGCGGGCGTTTACTGCTGCAATGCGCAAAGCGTGATGACCTGCTCCTCCGACGCTATCCAGTGCAAGGGATAGCGTTGCTCCGCAAACTCAAGCGCTAAGGTGCTTGCCGTTATGTCCACGATCTGAAAATCGGCGAACCCCAGCGCGCGCTGATTTGCCGCAGGCGTCGCCTTAAACCCACTCTCTTTTGCCGAAAACGCCAGCGTCAGCGCCAGCGGGAAGGGCAGGCCGCTGCGCAGCAGCGCTGTTTTTTCCGTCGGACTGATAATGCTGTCCTCCAGCTCCGCCGCCATCTGGGGGGTAAACCGGCGCTCAATATCGACGCCCACCGGCCGATCGGCGATCACCGCCAGCGCGCGCTGGGCGCAGTGGCTGATGCTACCGAACCAGGGCGTGGGCCACAGCGGCTGGCGCTGGTCGCTGATGGCGGGAGGCTGTTTCTCCCCCACCTCGCGCAGGGCGTATACCGCGGCGATGCGTCCGGCCAGGTGCTCCGCCTGCCGCTTGCGGCCCCAGCCGCTCAGACTGGCGTGATAGGGCAGCCAGAACAGATCTTCAGGCTGGAAAGTCGCCGGGTCGAAGTCGATCTGCTGCAGCGTATAGCCGGCCAGCGGCAGCGTGGCGTGATGGATGCGCATAGGACAAGGTTACCGCGGTTGTCCCCGCCCTTTATCCTGCAAGGGCGGGGGAGGGAGAAGCCGCTATCAGAAGTGGGTGTTGACGCTCATATACCAGGTGCGGCCCGATTCGTTATAGGTCTCGGCACCGGCGCCATACATATAGCCGGTGGTGCCCCCGGTGGTCTGGGCGTTGCCCGCGCGCCAGTGACGCTTGTCGAAGACGTTATCCACGCCGCCGGTCAGACTGACGTATTTGGTGACGTCCCAGGTCGCGCTCAGGCCGAGGATGCTGTAGGGGCTGACCTCGTTCTTCTCGCTGCCGGTAACCGGTTGACCCTTGTAGTTGTACTTCTTCGGCTCCTGCTTGCCGTACCAGGTGAAGGTCGACTGCAGCGAAACGTCATCGCGTACCTGCCAGCTCAGCGTAGAGTTCAGCGTATATTCCGGGATAATCGACAGACGATCGCCGGTCTCTTTGTTCTTACTCTGCAGCATATAGGTGATGTTGTTGGTCCAGTTGACGGTCTCGCTCACCGGCACGTTCAACGTCCCTTCCAGGCCTTCCACCACCGCTTTTGGTACGTTTTCCCATTGGTAGAGGTCGGTGCCGCTGCCGTTGGTATAGACCGGGGCATAGCCCGCTTCAATCTTGTTGCGGTAGTCGTTGCGGAACCAGGTGACGCCCGCCAGCCAACCGTCGCGTTTAAACTCGAGGCCAATCTCTTTGTTGATGCTGGTCTCGGCTTTTAAGTCGTCGTTACCCTGCAGATAGCAGCCGGATTTACTGGCGTAGCAACCCTGGCCTTTGCTGTAGAGAATGTAGTTCGGGTTGGTCTGATACAGGCTCGGCGCTTTATAGGCGCGAGCGATACCCATCTTCAGCGTGAAGTCGTCCCACAGGCCCTGCGACAGGTTGAGGGACGGGCTCCAGTTGTTGCCGACGATGCTGTGATGATCGAAACGCAGCGCCGGGGTTAGCATGGTGGTGTCGGTCAGCTCCATGTTGTTCTCAGCGAACAGCGAGAAGATTTCCGCCTGCGAGTACGGGCTGCGGCCAGTGCTGTCGTAGCCCGGGATGCTGCCGCCCGACAGCGCCTGGGTGTTGGAGGCGTTATCCTTCATCCGCTGCTGGTTCCACTCGCTGCCCAGCGTCAGGTTCTGATTAACCAGATAGTCGAACGGGATGCTGACTTCACTGTGCAGCATCACATCCGCCAGATCGATATCCGAGAACTGATTACTGTTAAAGATCCCCTCGGTGCCCCCGGCCAGGCCTTCGCCTTTGCGCGAGTTGCGGGTGCGCTCGTACTGCGCCCAGTTGCTGGTGGTCACCCCGTTGTCCCAGGCGCCGTTCCAGGTGACCGAGTAGGTGTTGCGATACAGACGGTTGGTCTCTTTACCGTAGTTCTCTTTCACCAGGTCGTTGGTGTTGGTATTCTGAGTGTCGCCGGCGTAGAGGTTGCCCTGGCGGCTGTAGCCGGCTTCAAACTCCAGCGACTGCATCGGGGCGAATTCCCAGCGCACCAGACCATCGATGTTTTTATTTTGTACCCCTTCGCGCCCGGCAGGCAGGGTGTCGGCATAGATCCCGGTACGTTCGGACTGATGACCCTGGTTGATATCCCAGGCGTCGGCCTGCGTTTTGTCGAGGTTACCGAACAGACGGAAGCTGAAATCGCCGCCCAGCGGGCCGCTGAGGCTGAAGTTAGTGCGTTTGGTGGAGCCTTCATCCTTGTGCTCCGGGGCGTTCATATAGGTGTTCCATGAGCCGTGCCACTCATCGCCGGTTTTTTTGGTGATGATATTCACCACCCCGCCGGCGGCGCCGTTGCCGTAGCGGGCGGCGGCCGGGCCGCGGATCACTTCGATGCGTTCGATCATCTCCGGCGGCACCCAGCTGGTGTCGCCGCGGGTGTCGCGCTCGCCGCGCCAGCCAAGGCGCACGGAATTGCGGCTGGTGACCGGCTTGCCATCGATCAGGATCAGGGTGTTTTCCGGACCCATGCCGCGGATATCAATCTGGCGGTTATTGCCGCGCTGGCCGCTGGTGGAGTTGCCGGTCAGGTTGACCCCCGGCATGGTGCGAATGATCTCCGAGACGTCGCGCGCCGGCGGGCGTTTGCGGATCTCATCGGCGGTGATGGTGGAGACGCCCGGCGCCTGCAGATTCTGCTCGGCGGCGGTGACCACCATGGTCTCTTCAGCAGCGCTGTTTTTATCGTCGGTGGCGGTTTCCGCTGCGCTTAACGGAAAAGCAACCCCGTAAATTCCCAGATTGACCAGCAAGGCCAGGGATTTGATCCTGTTATTCATTGTTATTCCTGCTCTTTAGTCGCCACGTTCCCCAAACGCCCCTTCCCACCGGGAGGGGAGGCGGCATAAATGTTGCCGGAAGAGGGCAAAGGCACTCCGTCGCTAGCTGAATAAGCTCTCTTCGACATGTTTTGTGAAAGACGCGCTTCCCACGGCGCGCTAATACGCTATTGCAAATGCAAATAGTTATCAATAATATTATCAATAAAGAATTACAATTAATTAAAAAAGTCACGCTATACATAGGGTTAATGACAGAATGTTAAGGACAGGAAGCGAGGAGTGGTGGCAAACCCTGCAGGGGCCGCAGTGCCGCGCAGTGGATGACGCCATCGAGGTGACGTTCTGGTGGCGGGATCCGGCGGGGGATGAAACGCACTCTCCGCGCCGTCGGGTATGGCTCTATATCACCGGGGTGACCGACCACCATCAGAATGCGCGGCCGCAATCGCTGACGCGTCTGCCCGGGACCGACGCCTGGTCCTGGCGAACCACCCTGTCGTCGACCTGGCGCGGTAGCTACTGTTTTATTCCCTCCGACCGTGACGATGATTTTTCCCCTGAGGTGTTCAGCGCTGACGCGCCCGACCGCGCGCTGCTGCGCGAAGGCTGGCGCAAACTGCTGCCGCGGGCGATAGCCGATCCGCTGAACCCGCACAGCTGGCAGGGCGGACGCGGCCATGGCGTGTCGGCCCTGGAGATGCCGCAGGCGCCCGCGCAGCCCGGCTGGGACCAGTTTAATGAGGCGCATCCTCCCGCCCGATGCCTTGAGTGGCGCAGCGCGCGTCTGGGCAACCATCGCCGGGTCTGGATCTACACCACCGGCGAGGCCGTCGACCCGCAAACGCGGCCCCTGGCGATCCTGCTCGACGGCCAGTTCTGGGCCGAGAGCATGCCGGTGTGGTCGCCGCTGGCCGCGCTGACCAACGAGGGGAGTCTGCCGCCGGCGGTCTACCTGCTGATCGATGCGATCGACAACCAGCGCCGCGGGGTTGAGCTGCCCTGTCACCGCGATTTCTGGCTGGCGGTGCAGGAGGAGCTCCTGCCGCTGATCCGCGGCCATGCCCCGTTCAGCGACCGCCCGGAGCGGACAGTGGTGGCCGGGCAAAGCTTCGGCGGCCTGGCGGCGATGTTCGCCGCCCTCAACTGGCCGCAGCGCTTTGGCTGCGTACTCAGCCAGTCAGGCTCGTACTGGTGGCCGCATCGCGATGGCTGCGGGACGGGCTTTATCGGCGAACAGCTTCGCCAGGGTGAGGTGTCCGCGGCCGGGCTGCGCATCTGGCTGGAAGCGGGCCAGCGTGAACCGATTATTTTTCGCGCCAACCAGGCGCTGTTGGCGCAACTCACTACGACACAGCAGACGATTTTCTGGCGTCAGGTTGACGGCGGGCATGATGCGCTTTGCTGGCGCGGCGGGCTGACGGCAGGGCTTATCCAGCTCTGGCAGCCTCTGCTGTCGCACCCTTAGCACCGCGCTTTACGACAGGAGTTTGATATGCAATTCAGTAACCCCTTCGACAATCCGCAAGGGCAGTTTTACATTCTGCGCAATGATCAGCAGCAGTACAGCCTGTGGCCGGCGCACTGCGACCTGCCTGCCGGCTGGGCGGTGGTGTGCCCCCCGCAGTCGGCCGAGGCCTGCAACGCCTGGCTGGCGGCCAACTGGTCAACCCTGACCCCCGCCCATCATGCGTCATAAGGAGCTGACAATGACCACTCGTTTACCGCTGGTTGCCGCGCAGCCGGGGATCTGGATGGCCGAGCGCCTCTCCACTCTGCCAGGCGCCTGGAGCGTGGCCCACTATGTTGAACTGCGGGGCGCGCTCGACCCGGCGCTGCTGGGTAAGGCGATTGTCGCCGGTCTGCAGCAGGCGGACACCCTCAGCCTGCGCTTTGAGGAAGAGGAGGGGGAAGTCTGGCAGTGGGTGGTGGCCGACCGCACCTTTGGCGAACCGTCGATCATTGACCTGCGTACGGCGCCGGATCCGCATCGCGCCGCCACGGAGCGGATGCAGGCGGACCTGGCGCAGGATCTGCGTGTCGACGGCGGCAACCCGCTGGTGTGCCATCAGCTGCTGCGCGTCGGCGACGACCGCTGGTACTGGTATCAGCGTTATCACCACTTGCTGGTGGATGGCTTCAGCTTCCCGGCGATAACCCGGCAGATCGCCGCCATTTACCGCGCCTGGCAGCGGGGGGAAGCCACTCCTGAGTCGCCTTTCACCCCCTTCGCCGAGGTGGTGGACGAGTACCAGCGCTACGCCGGCAGCGAGGCCTGGCAGCGGGATAAAGCCTTCTGGCAGGCTCAGCGCCAGGCGTTACCGTCGCCTGCCTCACTCTCTGCCGCGCCGCTGGGCGGACGCGCCGCCGGGAGCGATATCTGGCGGATGAAGCTGGAGATGAACGCCGACGCCTTCCGCCGTCTGGCTGGCCATGCGCCGCAGTGTCAGCCCGCTGACCTGGCGCTGGCGCTCACCACGCTGTGGCTGGGCCGCCTGTGCAACCGGATGGACTACGCGGCGGGCTTTATCTTTATGCGCCGGATGGGTTCAGCCGCGCTGACCTCGACGGGGCCGGTGCTCAATGTCCTGCCTCTGGCGGTGCATATTGACGCCCAGGAGACGCTGGCAGACCTGGCGATGCGCCTCGCCGCTCAGTTGAAAAAGATGCGCCGCCATCAGCGCTATGACGCCGAACAGATCGTTCGCGACAGCGGCAAAGCGGCAGGGGACGAACCGCTGTTCGGCCCGGTGCTGAACGTCAAAGTCTTTGATTACCAGCTGGATATCGATGGTGTGCAGGCAGTGACCCACACCCTCGCCACCGGCCCGGTCAACGATCTCGAGCTGGCGCTGTTCCCGGATGAGACCGGCGGGCTGTCGCTGGAGATCCTCGCCAACAAGGCCCGGTACGACGAAGCCGAGCTCCGTCGCCATGTGGCGAGACTGACCGCGCTGCTGGCGCAGTTCGCCGCCGATCCGGCGCTGCGCTGCGGCGAAGCAGAGATGCTCTCCGCCAACGAGCTGGCCCGGCTGGCGGCGGTCAACGATACCGTTGTGCCGCTGCCTGCCACCACCCTCAGCGCGCTGGTGGCCGACCAGGCGCGAAAGACCCCGGATGCCCCGGCGCTGGCGGACGCCCGCTGGCAGTTCAGCTATCGCGAGATGCGTCAGCAGGTGGTGGCGCTCGCGCAACTGCTGCGTCAGCGCGGCGTGAAGCCGGGCGACAGCGTGGCGGTGGCCCTGCCGCGCTCGGTGTTCCTGACCCTGGCGCTGCACGGTATTGTCGAAGCGGGGGCCGCCTGGCTGCCGCTGGACACCGGCTACCCGGACGACCGCCTGCGGATGATGCTGGAAGACGCCCGGCCGTCGCTGCTGATCACCTCGGAGGATCAACTGGCCCGCTTCAGCGATATTCCGGGGCTGGAAAGCCTCTGCTATCAGCAGCCGCTGGCCGCCGGGGATGACGCGCCGCTGGCGCTGTCAAAACCGGACCATACCGCCTACATCATCTTTACCTCCGGCTCCACCGGGCGGCCTAAAGGGGTGATGGTCGGCCAGACCGCCATCGTCAACCGCCTGCTGTGGATGCAGGATCGCTATCCGTTATCTGCCCAGGACGTGGTGGCGCAGAAAACGCCGTGCAGTTTCGACGTGTCGGTGTGGGAGTTCTGGTGGCCGTTTATCGCCGGCGCGCAGCTGGTGATGGCCGAGCCGGAGGCGCACCGCGACCCGCAGGCGATGCAGCAGTTCTTCGCCCGCTACGGCGTGACCACCACCCACTTTGTGCCGTCGATGCTGGCGGCGTTTGTCGCCTCGCTGGATGCCGACAGCGTCGCTGCCTGCCGCACGCTGCGGCGGGTATTCTGCAGCGGCGAAGCGCTGCCGACGGAATTGTGCCGCGAGTGGGAGCGCTTAACCGGCGCGCCGCTGCATAACCTGTACGGCCCGACGGAGGCGGCGGTGGACGTCAGCTGGTATCCGGCCTGCGGGCCTGAGCTGGCGGCGGTGACCGGCAGCAGCGTGCCGATTGGCTGGCCGGTGTGGAACACCGGGCTGCGCATTCTCGATGCCGCGATGCGCCCGGTGCCGCCGGGGGTGGCGGGGGATCTTTATCTCACCGGCATCCAGCTGGCGCAGGGCTATCTGGGACGTCCGGACCTCACCGCCAGCCGCTTTATCGCCGACCCGTTTGCCCCCGGCGAGCGGATGTATCGCACCGGCGACGTGGCGCGCTGGCTGACGAACGGCGCGGTGGAGTATCTTGGCCGCAGCGACGACCAGCTGAAGATCCGCGGGCAGCGCATCGAGCTTGGCGAGATTGACCGGGTGATGTCGGGCCTGCCGGACGTGGCGCAGGCGGTGAGTCACGCCTGCGTCTTCAACCAGGCGGCGGCGACCGGCGGCGATGCCCGACAGCTGGTGGGCTATCTGGTCTCTGACTCCGGCCTGCCGCTGGATACCGCGGCGCTGAAAGCGCGGCTGGCGGAACAGCTGCCGCCGCATATGGTGCCGGTGGTGCTGATGCAGCTCGCTGAGCTGCCGCTTAGCGCCAACGGCAAACTGGACCGCAAAGCGCTGCCGCTGCCGACCCTCGGCGGGGAGCGCAGCGGCCGGCCGCCGGAGCCCGGGATGGAAACCCTTGTCGCCACGGCCTTCAGCCAGCTGCTGGGCTGCGAGGTGAACGATATCGACGCCGATTTCTTCGCCCTCGGCGGTCATTCTCTGCTGGCGATGCGTCTGGCGGCACAGCTCAGCCGCCAGCTGGCGCGGCAGGTGACCCCGGGGCAGGTGATGGTGGCCTCGACGGTGGGCAAACTGAGCGCGCTGCTGGCTGCCGATCTCAGCGTTGAGCAGGCCCGGCGCCTGGGGCTGGATACGCTTCTGCCGCTGCGCGAGAGCGACGGCCCGACGCTGTTCTGCTTCCATCCGGCCTCCGGCTTCGCCTGGCAGTTCAGCGTGCTGGCGCGCTATCTCAGCCCGCGCTGGTCAATAACCGGTATTCAGTCGCCGCGCCCGCAGGGGCCGATGGCCAGCGCCGCCAGCCTCGACGAGGTGTGCGAGCACCATCTGCGCACGCTGCTGGCGCAGCAGCCGCACGGCCCTTATTACCTGTTTGGGTATTCGCTGGGCGGCACCTTAGCCCAGGGGATTGCCGCCCGCTTGCGCCAGCGCGGCGAAGCGGTGGCCTTCCTCGGCCTGCTGGATACCTGGCCGCCGGAGACGCAAAACTGGGCAGAGAAAGAGGCCAACGGGCTGGATCCCGAGGTACTGGCGGAGATCGACCGCGAGCGCGAAGCGTTCCTCGCCGCCCAGCAAGGGCAAGCCTCCGGCGAGCTGTTCAGCGCTATCGAAGGTAACTATGCCGATGCGGTGCGGCTGTTAACCACCGCCCACAGCGCGAAGTTTGACGGCAAGGCGACGCTTTTCGTGGCGGAGAAGACGCGGCAGGCGGGGATGGATCCGCAGGTCGTATGGGGCCCGTGGGTGGCGGAACTGGAGGTGTTCAGCCAGAACTGCGCCCACGTCGACATTATCTCCCCGCAGGCCTTTGAAGCCATCGGCCCGGTGGTCAGGGAGATTCTGGGGTAACGGTTGAGTTCGGGCTACAGCAGGTAGCCCGGCTCAGCGTAGCGCAAGCCGGCGAAAGAGGAGATTACCGGCGGCCCAGCGGGACCACCAGCGGCGTATGCGCCACCGGATCTTCAATGATCGTGCAGCGCAGGCCGTAAATCCGTTCAATCAGATCGGCGGTGACGATCTCCTTCGGCGCCCCCTCGGCGACGATCTTGCCGTCGCGCAGGGCGATCAGGTGGGTGGCGTAGCGGCAGGCCTGGTTAAGATCGTGCAGCACCGCCGCCAGGGTATAGCCCTTCTCGCGATTCAGCTCACTCAATAGCTCCAGCAGATCGATCTGATGGCTGATGTCCAGCCAGGTGGTTGGCTCATCAAGCAGCATAATCGCCGTCTCCTGGGCCAGCACCATCGCAATCCACGCCCGCTGCCGCTGGCCGCCGGAAAGCGTGTCGACGCTCTGCAGCGCCAGATCGCTGATCCCGGTCGCCCGCATCGCCTTGTTCACCGCCTCTTCATCTTCTTTGCGCCAGCGGGTAAACAGCGGCTGGTGCGGATAGCGCCCACGGGCCACCAGCTCCTGCACCGTGATATCGCCAGGAGTGGTGGCATTCTGCGCCAGCAGCCCGATGCGGCGGGCAACCTCTTTACTGGCGTACTGCTGGATCTGCGCGCCGTCGAGCCAGACGTGGCCGCTGGCGGGCGTCATCAGGCGACTGAGGGTGCGCAATAGCGTCGACTTGCCGCAGCCGTTGGGGCCGATAATGGCGGTGAAGTGACCGTCAGGGATGGTCACGTTCAGCGACTCGGCGATGGTCTTGTTACCGTAGGCCAGGGTTAACTGCTCGCCGCGCAAACGGGAGGGGACAGCACTCATTTTTTGCGGGACTCCTGAATCAACAATGCAATAAGGTAAATACCGCCGAGGCTGACGGTTAACACGCCAACCGGCAGCTGCCACGGCATAAACAGCCGCTGGGCGCCGTAATCGGCCAGCGCCAGCAGCAGCGCGCCGCACAGGGCTGATTGGGTCAGTCCCCAGCGGGCCGTGCCGCTCAGGCGGCGGGCGATATGCGGCGCCACCAGCGCAATAAATGAGATCGGCCCGGCCAGCGCCGTCGAGGCGGCGGTGAGCACCACCGCCACCAGCATCAGCAGCAGGCGCGAACGCTCGACCTGCACACCCAGCGCGCAGGCGGTATCGTCGCCCATCTCCAGCAGTCGCATCCGGCGAACCAGCAGGGCGCTGCCCACCAGCATCAACAGGATCAGCGGCGCCGACGGCCAGGTTTTACCCCAGGTCAGGCCGTTAAGCGATCCGGCGTTCCACAGGCCCGCAGAAAGGGCGGTCTCCAGCGAGGCGCGCAGCAGCAGCCAGGTGTTGAATGCCACCAGCATGGCGCGCACGCCGATGCCGATAATGATCAGGCGGAAGGTCTCGATCCCGTTGCGCCAGGCCAGCAGCCAGACCACCAGCGAGGTCAACACCCCGCCGGCCATCGCCGCCAGGGCAATCGCCGTCAGGTTCTGGCCGAAGAGGACCATCGCCACCAGCACGCCGCTCCAGGCGCCGGTGTTAAAGCCCATCACGTCCGGGCTGCCGAGCGGGTTGCGGGTCAGCGACTGGAAAATGGCGCCGCTGACGCCGAGCGCGGCGCCGATGAGCAGCGCCATTAACACCCGCGGCAGCCGCCATTCGTTCACCACCATCGCGACGTTGCGCGGCGCATCGCCGAACAGCGCCGAGAACACCTGGTCAATCGTCAGGGGCACCGGGCCTTGCGCCAGCCCGAGCAGGGAAATCAGCAGGCTGGCGGCCATCAGCACCAGGCAACTGGCTATCAGGCGGCGGGACGGGGCAATCACAGGCCACCTCCCCGCGGCTGGCGGCGCACCAGCCAGATCAGCACCGGCGCGCCGAGAAAGGCGCTCACCACCGATACCCGCAGTTCGCCGGGCACCAGCAGGCGGCCAATCACGTCGGCAAACAGCAGCAGGGCCGGGGTGGCGAGCAGGGTGACCGGCAGCGACCAGCGATGATCGGCCCCCACCAGCCAGCGCGCCATATGCGGCATCATCAGGCCGATAAAGGCGATGGGGCCGACGACGGCGGTGGCGCTGCCGCACAGGACGGTGATGACGATCAGGCCGATCAGCTGGGTGCGGGCGACGCGGCTGCCGAGGGCGGTGGCGGTATCGTTGCCGAGGCTCAGGCTGTTAAGCGCCCGGCTCAGCAGCAGGGCGGCGATCCCCGCTATCACCACCGGCAGCAGGACAATTTTCAGCGTCTGCAGGGTGCGGATATCCAGCGAACCGGCCTGCCAGAAGCGCAGCTGATCGTAGACGTCCGGGTTGAGCAGGGCGATGCCGTTGGACAGCCCCTCCAGCACCGCCGCAAGGGCGACCCCGGCGAGGGTGAGGCGCACCGGACTCAGCTGGCCGCCGCCCTGACTGCCGGTAAAGGCCACCAGCAGCGAGGCGCAGAGCGCGCCGCAAAACGCCAGCAGCAGTTGCTCCTGCGGGGAGGTGATCCCGAACAGCGCCGCGCCGAGGACGATGGCGAAGCTGGCGCCGGAGTTGACCCCCAGCAGGCCGGGGTCGGCCAGCGGGTTGCGGGTGAGCGTCTGCATCAGCGCGCCGGCGAGACCGAGGGCGACGCCGGCCAGCAGACCGGCCAGGGTACGCGGCAGGCGCGCGTCCAGCACGATGGTGCAGTCGGCGCTTTGACAGGTTCCGCTGAAGGCGGTGAATACCGTGCCGATCGGCAACGATTTGGCGCCGATGGTCAGGCTAAGCGCGGCGGCTAAGGCGAGTAATAGCAACAATCCGGGCACGGCGACAGAGCGTACCGCGGTCGTAGAAAACGACATAACTGACATCCCTGATATGATAATGATAGTAATTATCGTTATCGATTTTATTCAGCTATGGTAGCATGACCCACAGTAAAAAGGGTATTAAAAATAACGACAAGGCGCTGTAATGAACCGACAATCCTGGCTGCTCAATCTC
Organism: Klebsiella sp. P1CD1; assembly: GCF_003790505.1. NCBI lineage: Bacteria > Pseudomonadati > Pseudomonadota > Gammaproteobacteria > Enterobacterales > Enterobacteriaceae > Klebsiella > Klebsiella sp. P1CD1. Next base: position 4,208,026 of record NZ_CP033631.1, on the reverse strand, counting down.
AGCCTGCTGAAAACTCACCCGGCGTTTCGCGCCGTTTTTATCGCTCGCTTTATCTCTATTCTGTCGCTTGGCCTGCTGGGCGTGGCCATTCCGGTCCAGATCCAGATGATGACCCATTCGACCTGGCAGGTCGGGCTGTCGGTGACGCTGACCGGCGCGTCGATGTTTGTTGGCTTGATGGTGGGGGGCGTGCTGGCTGACCGCTATGAACGTAAACGCCTGATCCTGCTGGCGCGCGGCACCTGCGGCGTGGGCTTTGTCGGTCTGTGTCTGAACGCCCTGCTGCCGGAGCCGTCGCTGGCGGCGATCTACCTGCTGGGGATCTGGGACGGGTTCTTCGCCTCGTTGGGGGTGACCGCGCTGCTGGCGGCGACCCCGGCGCTGGTGGGGCGGGAAAACCTGATGCAGGCCGGGGCCATCACCATGTTGACGGTGCGCCTTGGCTCGGTGATTTCGCCGATGATCGGCGGCCTGCTGCTGGCCACCGGCGGCGTGGCCTGGAACTTCGGCCTGGCGGCGGCGGGGACCTTTATCACCACCTTAACCCTGCTGCGTCTGCCGCAGCTGCCACCGCCTCCGCAGCCGCGCGAGCATCCGCTGCGATCTCTGCTGGCGGGGCTGACCTTCCTCTGTCAGAGCCCGCTTATCGGCGGGATTGCGCTGCTTGGCGGTCTGCTGACCATGGCCAGCGCGGTGCGGGTGCTCTATCCGGCGCTGGCCGGGAGCTGGCAGATGTCGGCCGGACAGATTGGCCTGCTGTATGCCGCTATTCCGCTCGGTGCGGCGCTGGGGGCGTTGACCAGCGGCCAACTGGCCCAGACGGTGCGGCCGGGTGCGCTGATGCTGGCGACCACGGTGGGATCGTTTGTCGCCATTGCGCTGTTCAGCCTGATGCCGCACTGGGCGTTGGGCGCGCTGTGCCTGGCGCTGTTTGGCTGGCTGAGCGCTATTAGCTCGCTGCTGCAGTACACCCTGATCCAGACCCAGACGCCGGAAAATATGCTCGGGCGGATTAATGGTCTGTGGACCGCGCAAAACGTCACCGGCGACGCCATCGGCGCGGCGCTGCTCGGCGGATTAGGGGCGGTGATGACCCCGGCGGCATCCGCCAGCGCCAGCGGCTGGGCGCTGGCCCTCGTCGGCGTGCTGTTGGTGGGGCTGCTACGCGAGCTGCGCCGTTTCCAGCGCCCGGAAATCGTCAACGAAAGTTAAGTAGGGTGCGATTGCCCGGTGGCGGCTACGCCTTACCGGGCCTACAGTCTCGGGCATTGTAGGCCGGTGCAAGCGCCGCGTCGCCCGGCAAAGAGTTCAGGTTGCGTACCCGTCCTGATGCCCGGTGGCGGCTGCGCCTTACCGGGCCTACGGTCTCGGGTATTGTAGGCCGGGCAAGCGGAGCGCCGCCCGGCAAAGAGTTCAGGTTACGTACCCGTCCTGATGGCACGGCCCGCGTTAGCCGAACAGGCTGGAGAGACGCTGGAGCACCAGCAGGGCGCTGTAGTAGTCAAGACGGAAGGTCTCGGTGCCCAGCGGGTAGACGCGTTTGCCTGCGACCGCCGGGAGATGCGCCAGCAGCGGGTTGGCGTAGATGGCATCCGCATCTTTCTGGTCGCCGGCGAACAGGAACAGGCTCTGGCCGTTCAGACCGGCCGCGAGGTTCTCCCCGCCCAGCTGCACGATATCGTGGCGTTTACCCTGGCTATGGCTGGCGGGCAGGCCGCCCGGCAGCGTCGCCAGGCTAAAGCCCAGCTGTTCGAGCATCTGCCCCTGGGCCGATGCCGGCGTCCAGATATTGGCGCTGTGCGCGGCGGCGGTATAGACCAGGGCGGTCACCGGCTGCGGCGGCAGTTTCATTTTTTCTTTTAACGAAACGAGCTGTTTATTGAAGTCGGCTATGCGCGCGCTGGCCTGCTGCTCATGGCCGGTGATCTGCCCCAGTTGGGTGAGCAAGGTTTGCCAGCTTTTATCGTCATAGTTGATGACCAGCGTCGGAGCGATCGTTTTGAGCTGATCGTACAGCGGCAGGGCAGAGTCGCCGCCGGTGGCGCTCACCAGGATCAGATCCGGCATCTGGGCGGCCACCGCTTCCGCGCTTGGTTCGCCGATGTACAGCCGCGCCAGCTTGCGGGCTTTGGCGACCTCGCTCCACTGGCGCAGAAAGCCCTGACTATCGGCGACGCGGTTGTTCGGCGTGGTGGCGCCGCTGGCGACCACCGGGGCGTCAATCGCCAACAGCGAGCCGGTGAGGGTCACGCTGGTGGAGACAATGCGCAGCGGCTGGCTTAGCAGGGTGTGTGTCCCGTAGCTGTCGGTGACCTGGCGCGGCCAGTCCGCCGCCTGGGCTGAGGTAATTCCTAAAAGCAACAGCATGCCGGTCAGCGCACCGCGGCGGCAGAAAGAAAAGAAGTTCACGTCATCGCATCCTGATTCGAAAGGTAATAAATGCGTCTCATTTTCAACTTTGCGTCAGCAGGATGCAAGCCAAAGTGGCGCGCAATGACGTAACGCGGTTGACATGGCGGGCAATACCTTTTAGGTTAGCCAACCAAAATACAAATGATAATTATTCGTAATATATTTATCGTTTTTGGAGGATGATATGGAAACGTCACTGGCTGAGGATGTACAGAAACACACCCAGACCCTGTCTCCGGACAGCTTCTTCTTTATGTCGCCGTACCGCAGTTTTAGCACCTCCGGCTGCTTCCGCCGCTTCTCACAGCCCGCTGTCGGCGGCGATGCGCTGAACGGCGAGTTCCAGCAGCAGATGGCCGCCGCTTTTGCCGAGGCCCGCGCGGCGGGGATCCGCAAGCCGGTGATGGTGGGGGCTATCCCGTTCGACACCTGTCAGCCTTCCGAGCTCTATATCCCCGAGCGCTGGGAAGCGTTCTCCCGCCCGGAAAAACAGCGTTCCGCCCGCTACGCCGCGCCGCTGGAGACAATGGAAGTGGTGGAGCGCCGGGAGATCCCGGAGCAGGACGCGTTTTTAGCCATGGTGGAACGCGCTGCCGCGCTGACCGCCACCCCGGAAGTGGACAAGGTGGTGCTCTCAAGGCTTATCGATATTACCACCCGCGACCGCGTCGATAGCGGCGCGCTGATGGAGCGACTGATCGCCCAGAACCCGGCGAGCTTTAACTTCCACGTGCCGCTCTCCGACGGTGGCGTGCTGCTGGGCGCCAGCCCGGAGCTGCTGCTGCGTAAAGACGGGCCGCGCTTTAGCTCATTGCCGCTGGCTGGCTCCGCCCGTCGTCAACCGGACGATGTGCTGGACCGGGAAGCGGGCAACAGGCTGCTGGCATCCGGCAAAGATCGCCACGAGCACGAGCTGGTGACCCAGGCGATGAAGAGCGTGCTGGGCCCGCGCAGCAGCCAGCTGTCGCTGCCGGCATCGCCGCAGTTGATTACCACCCCAACGCTCTGGCACCTGGCAACGCCAATCGAAGGCACCGCGCTGGCGCAAGAAAACGCCATGTCGCTGGCCTGTCTGCTGCACCCGACCCCGGCGCTGAGCGGCTTCCCACACCAGGTGGCGAAGCGCCTGATTGCCGAACTGGAACCCTTCGACCGTCAGCTGTTCGGCGGCATCGTCGGCTGGTGTGACGATGAAGGCAACGGCGAATGGGTGGTGACCATCCGCTGCGCGCGTCTGCAGCAGCGTACGCTGCGCCTGTTTGCCGGCGCGGGAATCGTTCCGGCCTCCTCGCCGCTGGGCGAATGGCGCGAAACCGGCGTCAAACTGACCACCATGCTTAACGTATTTGGCTTGAATTAAGAGGCAAGGATGATTGCATTTACCCGTTGGCCGGAAGAGTTTGCGGCCCGCTATCGTCAAAAAGGCTACTGGCAGGATCTGCCGTTAACCAATCTGATCACCCGTCACGCGGAAAGCGACGCCGTGGCGATTATCGATGGCGAACGGCAGATTAGCTACCGCCAGTTTAATCAGCTGGTGGACAACCTTGCCTGCTCGCTGCAGTGCCAGGGACTGAAGCGCGGGGAAACCGCGCTGGTGCAGTTGGGCAACGTCGCCGAGTTTTACATCACCTTCTTTGCGCTGCTGCGCATCGGCGTCGCGCCAGTGAACGCGCTGTTCAGCCATCAGCGCAGCGAGCTTAACGCCTACGCCGCGCAGATTAAACCGGCGCTGCTGATTGCCGATCGCGAGCACGCGCTGTTTGCTGACGATAGCTTCCTCCATGCGTTTATCGCTGAGCATCCTTCCCTGCGCGTCGCACTGTTGCGTAACGACGGCGGCGAGCGCGATCTGGTGACGGAGATTAACCGCCCGGCGGATAACTTTGTCGCCAATCCAACCCCTGCCGACGAAGTGGCCTTTTTCCAGCTCTCCGGCGGCACCACCGGGACGCCGAAGCTGATCCCGCGCACCCATAACGATTACGACTACAGCATCCGCCGCAGCAACGAGATCTGCGGGATCAACGCTGAGACGCGCTACCTCAACGCGCTGCCGGCGGCGCATAACTATGCGATGAGTTCCCCGGGTTCGCTCGGCGTCTTCCTCGCCGGTGGGCGGGTGATCCTCGCCGCCGACCCGAGCGCCACCCTCTGTTTCCCGCTGATTGAACAACATCAGATCAACGTTGCCTCGCTGGTGCCGCCGGCGGTCAGCCTGTGGCTGCAGGCGATCCATGAATGGGGCAGCAATGCGCAACTGCAATCGCTGGAGCTGCTGCAGGTCGGCGGAGCGCGCCTGTCGGCGACCCTCGCCGCGCGCATTCCGGCGGAAATCGGCTGCCAGCTGCAGCAGGTATTCGGCATGGCGGAGGGGCTGGTGAATTACACCCGCCTTAACGACAGCCCGGAGCGGATCATCCATACCCAGGGCTGCCCGATGTGCCCGGACGATGAAGTGTGGGTAGCGGATGCCGATGGCAACCCGCTGCCGCGCGGCGAAGTGGGCCGCCTGATGACCCGCGGGCCGTATACCTTCCGCGGCTACTACAACAGCCCGCAGCATAACGCGGAAGCCTTTGACGCCGAGGGGTTTTACTGCTCCGGCGATCTGATTTCGATCGATGAAGACGGGTATATCACCGTCCAGGGCCGGGAAAAAGATCAGATCAACCGCGGCGGCGAGAAGATCGCCGCTGAAGAGATCGAAAACCTGCTGCTGCGCCATGAGGCGGTGATCCACGCCGCGCTGGTCAGCATCGAAGACAACCTGCTGGGCGAGAAAAGCTGCGCTTATCTGGTGGTGACCTCGCCGCTGCGCGCCGTCGCGGTGCGCCGCTTCCTGCGCGAGCAGGGGGTGGCTGAATTTAAACTGCCGGATCGCGTGGAGTGCGTTGCCGCGCTGCCGCTGACGCCGGTGGGCAAAGTCGATAAAAAACAATTACGTCAGTGGCTGGCCGAAGGCAAGCTGGGCTGAAGGAGAACAGAGAATGGCAATCCCTAAATTACAGGCATATGCGCTGCCGGAAGCCAGCGATATCCCGGCGAACAAAGTCAACTGGGCCTTTGAGCCGTCGCGCGCCGCGCTGCTGATCCACGATATGCAGGAGTATTTCCTCAACTTCTGGGGCGAAAACAGCGCGATGATGGAGAAAGTGGTGGCCAATATCGCCGCCCTGCGCGACTTCTGCAAACAGAACGGCATTCCGGTGTACTACACCGCCCAGCCGAAAGAGCAGAGTGATGAAGATCGGGCGTTGCTGAATGATATGTGGGGGCCGGGCCTGACCCGCTCGCCGGAGCAGCAGCAGGTGATTGCCGCGCTGGCGCCGGATGAAGACGATACCGTGCTGGTGAAATGGCGTTACAGCGCATTTCATCGCTCGCCGCTGGAGGAGATGTTGAAAGAGGCCGGCCGCGACCAGCTGATCATCACCGGCGTTTATGCTCATATCGGCTGCATGACCACCGCCACCGATGCTTTCATGCGCGATATCAAACCGTTCTTTGTCGCCGACGCCCTGGCGGACTTCAGCCGTGAAGAGCACCTGATGGCGCTGAAATACGTCGCTGGCCGCTCCGGCCGCGTGGTGATGACCGAAGAGCTGCTGCCGCTGCCGGCCTCCAAAGCGGCGCTGCGCGCGCTGATCCTGCCGCTGCTCGACGAATCCGACGAACCGCTGGATGATGAAAATCTGATCGACTACGGTCTGGATTCGGTGCGGATGATGGCCCTGGCCGCCCGCTGGCGCAAAGTGCACGGCGATATCGACTTCGTGATGCTGGCGAAGAACCCGACCATCGACGCCTGGTGGGCGCTGCTCTCCCGTGAGGTGAAATAATGGCGGCGCTGGATTTCCACGGTCAGACCGTGTGGGTGACCGGCGCAGGTAAAGGGATTGGCTATGCCACCGCGCTGGCTTTCGTCGAGGCCGGGGCCAACGTTACCGGTTTCGACCTTGCCTTTGACGGCGAAGGTTATCCGTTTGCCACCGAAACGCTGGACGTCGCCGATGCCGGTCAGGTACGCGACGTGTGCGCGCGGCTGCTCAACAACATCGAACGACTGGACGTGCTGGTGAACGCCGCCGGGATCCTGCGCATGGGCGCCACCGACCAGCTGAGCGCGGAAGACTGGCAGCAAACCTTCGCGGTCAACGTTGGCGGCGCGTTTAATCTGTTTCAGCAGACGATGGCCCAGTTCCGCCGTCAGCGGGGCGGGGCGATCGTCACCGTCGCCTCCGATGCCGCGCATACGCCGCGTATCGGCATGAGCGCCTATGGCGCCTCGAAAGCGGCGCTGAAAAGCCTGGCGTTAACCGTCGGACTTGAGCTGGCAGGCAGCGGCGTGCGCTGCAACCTCGTGTCGCCGGGCTCCACCGACACCGATATGCAGCGCACCCTGTGGGTCAGCGACGATGCCGAGCAGCAGCGGATCCGCGGCTTCGGCGAGCAGTTTAAGCTCGGCATCCCGCTGGGCAAAATCGCCCGCCCGCAGGAGATCGCCAATACCATTCTGTTCCTCGCCTCTTCTCACGCCAGCCATATTACGCTGCAGGATATTGTGGTCGATGGCGGCTCGACGCTGGGGGCGTAAATGGCCTGGAAGCGAGAGCTCACGCTGGCGGCGCTGAACGCCAGCAGCGAAAACACCATGGTGGCGCATCTTGGCATCATCTACACCCGACTGGAAGCGGGGCTGCTGGAGGCGGAGATGCCGGTGGATGCGCGCACCCATCAGCCGTTTGGTCTGCTGCACGGCGGCGCCTCCGCGGCGCTGGCGGAGACGCTGGGCTCGATGGCCGGTTGGCTGATGACCGAAGAAGGGCAGTGCGTGGTGGGCACCGAGCTTAACGCTACCCACCATCGTCCGGTCTCCAGCGGGAAAGTGCGCGGCGAATGCCGACCGCTGCATCTTGGCCGCCAGAGCCAGAGCTGGGAGATAGTGGTGTATGACGAGAAGGGGCGGCGCTGCTGCACCTGTCGTCTGGGCACCGCGGTGCTGGGCTAAGAAGCCGCTGTTTCCCCGGCTTGCGCTACGCTTAGCCGGGCTACGGTTTATGGACCAGGATGCTGCTATTTCCCCGGCTTGCGCGACGCTTAGCCGGGCTACGTATCGGCGCAATGGGTAGCCGGGATAAGGCGCAGCGCGCCGCCATCCGGGAATTTCCCTGCTCGCGCTGCGCTTAGCAGGGCTATGGTTTCTGGACCAGGAAGCCGCTGTTTCCCCGGCTTGCGCGACGCTTAGCCGGGCTACGTATCGGCGCAATGGGTAGCCGGGATAAGGCGCAGCGCGCTGCCATCCGGGAATTTCCCTGCTCGCGCTGCGCTTAGCAGGGCTACGGTTTCTGGAACAGGAAGCCGCTGTTTCCCCGGCTTGCGCGACGCTTAGCCGGGCTACGTATCGGCGCAATGGGTAGCCCGGATAAGGCGCAGCGCGCCGCCATCCGGGAATTTCCCTGCTCGCGCTGTACTTAGCAGGGCTACGGTTTCTGGGCTGAGGAGCCGCTATTTCCCCGGCTTGCGCTACGCTTGGCCGGGCTACGTATCGGCGCAATGGGTAGCCCGGATAAGGCGCAGCGCGCCGCCATCCGGGAATTTCCCTGCTCGCGCTGTACTTAGCAGGGCTACGGTTTCTGGGCCAGGAAGCCGCTATTTCCCCGGCTTGCGCTACGCTTGGCCGGGCTACGGATCTGTAGGTCGGGTAAGGCGTTAGCCGCCACCCGACAAACAAACGGCACCGTTCACGGTAATCCTTTCATTCATTTTCCTGCCTTAAGTGATCTCGCTAGCAATGTGAGACAAATCTCTGTGGGTGTACGGCATCTGCGCTGTTTCGATGTTGTTAAATTCTGCGTTGTGATCTAGAAACAAAATGTAACATCCTGATTACCCTACCGGTGGACCACAACAATGAATAATTCAGGGAAATACCTTATCTGGACACTGCTCTCCGTGATCGGAGCCTTTGCCCTCGGCTATATCGCCTTAAACCGGGGTGAGCAGATAAATGCGCTGTGGATTGTCGTCGCGGCGGTCTGCGTTTATCTGATCGCATATCGTTTCTACGGTCTGTATATCGCCAAAACCGTTCTCGGCGTTGACCCGACGCGGATGACGCCGGCGGTACGACATAATGACGGCCTCGATTATGTTCCGACCGACAAAAAAGTGCTGTTCGGTCACCATTTTGCCGCCATTGCCGGCGCGGGGCCGCTGGTGGGCCCGGTGCTTGCCGCGCAGATGGGCTACCTGCCGGGGATGATCTGGATCCTCGCCGGCGTGGTGCTGGCGGGGGCGGTACAGGACTTTATGGTGCTGTTTGTTTCGACCCGTCGCGATGGCCGCTCGCTTGGCGAACTGGTTAAAGAGGAGATGGGGCCAACCGCTGGCGTCCTGGCGCTGGTGGCCTGCTTTATGATCATGGTCATCATCCTCGCGGTCCTGGCGATGATCGTGGTGAAAGCGTTGACCCACAGTCCGTGGGGGACATACACCGTCGCCTTTACCATCCCGCTGGCGATCTTTATGGGTATCTATATTCGCTACCTGCGCCCGGGGCGCATCGGCGAGGTGTCGGTGATCGGCCTGGTGATGCTGGTGTTCGCCATCATCTCCGGCGGTTGGGTGGCGGAAAGCCCGACCTGGGCGCCGTGGTTTGATTACACCGGCGTACAGCTGACCTGGATCCTGGTGGGCTACGGCTTTGTCGCCGCGGTACTGCCGGTCTGGCTGCTGCTGGCCCCGCGCGACTACCTCTCCACCTTCCTGAAAATCGGCACCATCGTGGGGCTGGCGATTGGCATTCTGATTATGCGCCCGACCCTGACCATGCCGGCGCTGACCAAATTCGTCGACGGTACCGGCCCGGTGTGGAGCGGCAACCTGTTCCCGTTCCTGTTTATCACCATCGCCTGCGGCGCGGTCTCCGGCTTCCACGCGCTGATCTCCTCCGGCACCACGCCGAAAATGTTGGCCAACGAAGGCCAGGCCTGCTTTATCGGCTACGGTGGTATGTTGATGGAATCCTTCGTCGCCATTATGGCGCTGGTGGCGGCCTGTATTATCGACCCGGGCGTCTACTTCGCGATGAACAGCCCGATGGCGGTGCTGGCGCCGGCGGGAACCACCGATGTGGTCGCCTCGGCGGCGCAGGTGGTGAGCGGCTGGGGCTTTAGCATTACCCCGGATACGCTGCATCAAATCGCCAGCGAGGTGGGTGAACAGTCGATTATCTCCCGCGCCGGCGGCGCGCCAACCCTGGCGGTGGGGATGGCCTACATCCTGCACGGCTCGCTGGGCGGGCTGATGGATGTCTCGTTCTGGTACCACTTCGCCATTCTGTTTGAGGCGCTGTTTATCCTGACGGCGGTTGATGCCGGCACCCGTGCGGCGCGCTTTATGCTGCAGGATCTGCTGGGCGTGATTAGCCCGGGGCTGAAAAAAACCAGTTCGCTGCCGGCCAACCTGCTGGCGACCGCGCTGTGCGTCCTGGCGTGGGGCTACTTCCTGCATCAGGGGGTAGTGGATCCGCTGGGCGGGATTAACACCCTGTGGCCGCTGTTCGGTATCGCCAACCAGATGCTGGCGGGGATGGCGCTGATGCTCTGCGCGGTGGTCCTGTTCAAGATGAAACGCCAGCGCTACGCGTGGGTGGCGCTGCTGCCGACAAGCTGGCTGCTGATTTGTACCCTGACCGCCGGCTGGCAGAAGTCGTTTAGCCCGGATACCAAAGTCGGTTTCCTGGCCATCGCCAATAAATTCCAGGCGATGATCGACAGCGGCAACATTCCGCCGCAATATACCGAATCACAGCTGGCGCAGCTGGTGTTTAACAACCGTCTCGATGCCGGGCTGACCATCTTCTTTATGATTGTGGTGGTGGTGCTGGCGCTGTTCTCGATTAAAACCGCGCTGGCGGCGCTGAAAGAGGATAAACCGACGGCGAAAGAGACGCCGTACCAGGCGATGCCCGCCGATGCGCAAACTATAACCGCGCAGGCGAAGCGCGCGCATTAACCGGTGTGCCGGGTGGCGGCTTCGCCTTACCCGGCCTACATTTCCGATCCTCCTTCTCCCTTTGGGAGAGGGAAACAAAAGAGAAATGACTTATGTTCGACACCCTCTCCAAAGCGGGAAAATATTTAGGCCAGACGGCGAAGATGATGATCGGCGTGCCGGATTACGATAACTACGTCGAGCACATGCGAATAACCCACCCGGATCAGACGCCGATGACCTATGAAGAATTCTTTCGCGAGCGCCAGGACGCGCGCTACGGCGGCAAGGGCGGGGCGAAGTGCTGTTAACCCTCTTTCGGCAGATAGAGGCTGATCTGCTCCTGGGTACAGCCGTAAATCGCCGCCAGCTTCTCGCGGGTGCGCTTCTGCGGACGGGAGTCCAGCGCTTCCAGCTGCGACACGGCGGACTGGCTGATGCCGAGTTTAGCCGCGACCTCCTGCTGGGATAGCCCGCGCAGGATGCGCCACGCGGCCTGCAGACTGACGTTTTCTTTATGCATCACGTCGCATACTTCGCCTGGTAGCATGACATTATCATAGATGTCTGATTCATAAGGAATATCTTCCCAGTCGCTTTCATCCTCGTCGTCGTACTCCAGCAGAGCCAGGCGCATACGAAAGTAATCGCTGTAAGGAATGACGACATACTGGTCTTTTCCTTCTTCATCCTTGATGTACTGAATAGTCATATTCGGTATCTTCCTCATGAAGGTAGGTGGTGGTGGTTCGGCGTTTAACCGCCACGACGTAGCAGGTATCGCCCGGCGGATCCCCAAAGGTGTAGATGACTCTGTAATCACCTAATCGCAGCCGGTAGTGGTTTTCGGGAGAGGACAATTTTTTGATATCCGAGATAGATGAAGCTTTATCATCCATCTTTTCCAGCCTGGATTTAATGCGGCTCTTATACCGATTATCGATTTTAGAAAATGGCTTATCTGCCGTTTTTGACCAGACAATCTTCATCCGTACCTCCACTGTACGCCCACACAAAATATAAGGAAATAATAAGACTATTAGATAAATTCCGAATTTCTTATGGGGTACTGTAGAGCGGAGAAAAAACGCAGGTAAGAGGCAAAACGCAACCCGTCGAGGCGGCGCGGGAAGGCCTCTGTCGGGCGACAGAGGCTTGCAGAAAATGTGCGATCAGGCGTTCAATCCGCCATCCACGTCCAGCCCCGTACCGGAGATCTGCCCGGCTGCCGGGCTGGCGAGGAAGGTGACCGCCGCGGCGATGTCTTCCGGCTGGCCGTAGTGACCGACCGCAATCATCTGGCGCTGGGCTTCCGCCTGTTCTCCGTCTTCCGGGTTCATATCGCTGTTGGTCGGCCCTGGATGGACAAGGTTAACGGTGATCCCGCGAGGGCCTAAATCACGCGCCAGGCCACGGGTCAGGGCGTTGAGGGCGGACTTGGTCATGGCGTAAACCGCGATGCCCGGCATGGCCACGCGATTAGCCAGACAGCTGCCGATGTTGATGATCCGTCCGCCATCGGCCATATGCACCAGCGCTTCCTGGGTGGCGATGACCACCCCACGAATATTGACGTTGATAAGCGCGTCAATGTCCGCCAGCGTCATGGATTCCAGTGGACCGCCGCGGGCGATCCCGGCGTTGTTGACCAGAATGTCCAGCCCGCCGAGGGACCGGGCCGCATGGGTTACCGCCTCCTGAATAGCCTGCGCGCTGGCGCTGTCGGCCTGCACCGCCTCGCCGTGCCGACCCAGGGCCTTTATTTCATCGGCGACCGCCTGGGCTTTATCGGCCGATTTTTCATACGTAATAACCACATCGGCACCGGCGCGTGCCAGCGACAGCGCGATTGCGCGACCCAACCCACGGCTGGCGCCGGTAACCAGCGCCTTTTTACCTGTTAAATCGATCTGCATGATGACCTCGTTGCGAGAGTGGTGAGCATCATCATTAGGTATAGACGGTCGGGGCGATTAACGGCTGAAGTATTCCACCTTCTCAAACGCCGCGCGCAGAACCTCAGGGGTTAACGTCACTGGTAAATAGTGAATCGACTCGCCCGGGCGCAGGGTATGGGCAATGACCCGGTCCAGTTCTGTGCGGTTATTGATATCGACCTCCAGTGCCGCCAGGGTGGTCGGCAGGTTAAAGCGCTGATACGCCTGCACTAACTGCGCCAGCACATCGTCCTGAGCAAGCAGGGCGCTCTGTACCAGAATGCCGTAGGCGACTTTGGTACCGTGGAGGAATTTATCCGTCTGCGGCAGCACCGTCAGTCCGTTGTGCACCGCATGGGCGGCGGCGACCCGGGTGTAACGTTCCCCCAGCCCGCCAACCATCCCGCCGCCGGCGATAATCGCCTCTACCACATCGCGAAACGCCTGGGTCAGATCGCCGCGGCTCTGGTCCGCCAGCGCCGTTTCGCTGCTGGCCAGCAGCACGTCGCGGATCGCCAGCGCGCCGTTAATCCCCAGCCGCACGGTGAGCGGCAGCGCCTCCGGCTGCGGCGCCAGCACTACGGCCTCATACCATTTGGCTAAGGTGTCGCCAATGCCCGCCAGCAGGTACTCCGCCGGGGCGTTGAGAATGATGCGCGGCTCGACCAGCACCAGGAAGTTGGCGTCATCGAAGATCTCAAAATTCAGGGCCTGTCCGGCGTCGCTGTACCACACCGACAGCGGCGTCCACGCCGCGCAGGTAGCGGCGATAGTCGGGATGGCCACCAGCGGTACCCCCAGGCGGCGGGCCAGCACTTTCGCGCTGTCGAGCAGCGCGCCGCCGCCGACGCCAATCACTACCGCCCGATCGTCACCGGAGGCCTGCACCAGCGCCGCCACGTCGCGTTCGCTGCAGTGGCCGGTAAAGCGGATCTTTTTTGCCTCCGGCAGGTGGAAGGCCGCCGGCAGAAAAGGTTCGGCGCCGGCCAGGGCGCGCTCGCCATAGACCCACACCGCCCGCGAGAGCTGGTCGGCGCTGAAAAAATTGCTCAGCCGCTCAAGGCTGCCAGGGTGGGAGAAATAGTTGGCCGGGCCGGGTACGACGCGGATATCGCTGTTGCTCATGGAAGCTGTCCTTATAGGTGTTGGGCTAAACTGATGTTATGTCTGGACATCCAGATGGCTAATATTATTTCGTTGTATCTTATGCTTTTTACGCAGTTGTCAGCCAGCGGCGGCTATGAAAAATTCGTTAAATCAGAAGATTAATTACCGCACGGGAACAGTGATGAGCGCGAACCGCCTTGAGATGCATAACATTAGCCTGGCCTTCTCCGGCTTTCAGGCACTGAACAAGGTGGACTTTACCCTTCATGGCGGGTCGGTGCATGCCCTGACCGGGGCCAACGGCGCGGGTAAGTCGACGCTGATGGCCGTGCTGTGCGGCACCCACGCTCATTATGAAGGCGAGGTGACGATCAACAACCAGCCGGTCATCATTCGTTCGCCGCGGGATGCTAAACAGCTGGGGATCCACCTGGTGCAGCAGGAGGTGGATGTGGCGCTGGTACCTGGCCTGAGCATTGCGGAAAACATCATGCTGGACAGGCTGGCAGAGCCGGGCATGGCGTTTCGCTGGTCGCGGGTTCGGCAGCTGGCGCGCGAGGCGCTGGCGCAGCTGGACGTGGCGCTGGACGTCAGGCGCTCCATTGACAGCTGCACGCTCGCCGAAAAACAGCAAATCCTGCTGGCTCGCGCTCTGTCGCACCATTGCCGCTTTTTGATCCTCGATGAGCCCACCGCGCCGCTGGATCAGCATGAAAGTGAGCGCCTGTTTGCGGTAGTACGCCGTCTGCAGCAGCAGGGGATCGGGGTGGTGTTTATTTCGCATCGTATCCATGAACTGAAGGCGATCTGCGACACCCTGACGGTGCTGCGCGACGGGCGGCTAATTGAGAGCGGCCCGATGGCGCCGCTGAGCGGCGAACAGATCGTCGAAAAGATGCTGGGCCACGAGCTGAGCGATATCTTCCCACCGCCGCGCCCGCCGCACGGCGAAGAGGTGCTGTTGCAGATTGACGGTCTGCATGATGAGGCGCTGCTGCAGGATATTTCGCTGCGTCTGCGGAAGGGGGAAATTCTGGGTATCGCCGGGCTGGCCGGCGCGGGCAAAACCGAGCTGTGCAAAGCGCTGTTCGGCGCCAGCAAAAGCCGGGTGCAGCGTGGCGAGCTGAACGGCCAGCCGTGGCGACCGCGCGATCCTGCCGACTCGGTGGGGCGCGGCCTGGCGCTAGTCCCGGAGGAGCGGCGCAAAGAGGGCATTTTCATCGAAGAGCCGATCGCGATGAACCTGGCGGTCAGCGCCGATAACAGCTTTTCGCGCTGGAGCCTGTTTGGCCATCGGCAGGCCTGGCGCTGGGCGGAGGAGGTGATTGCCCGCCTCGGCGTGCGCGCCACTGGCCCGGGGCAGATGCTGCGCCGTCTTTCCGGCGGCAACCAGCAGAAGGTGGCCATTGGCAAATGGCTGCGCAGTCATGCCAATGTTTTGATTTTTGACGAACCGACCAAAGGGGTCGATGTGAAAGCGAAAACCGATCTGTTCATGCTGATCGATGGTCTGGCGCGGGAAGGCAAAGGGGTGATTTATGCCTCGGGTGAATTCGCCGAGCTGGTCGGTTTATGCGACCGCATCTGCGTGCTATGGGACGGACGGATTGTGGCGGAGATCCCCGGCGCGGAAGCCCGGGAAGAGACGTTGCTTTATTATTCAACCGGAGGAGCGGCAGCGTGAGCAAGGCCCTGGCAGTAAACGCGACGGTATCGGGCCGTCAGCGATTTTTTGATTTTCTCTATAAGTGGGGCATGTTGCTGACCGTGGTGCTGCTGGTGGCGGTCTTTGGCCTCGCCTCGGACAACTTCCTTGATCCGTTCAACATCATCAACATTCTGCGCTCGATCGCGATTGTCACGGTGATTGCCATCGGGGTGTCGATTTCTCTCACCATTGGCGGCTTTGATCTGTCAGTGGGATCGACGGCATCGCTGGCTAACGCGCTGGTGATTTCCCTGTTTGTCTGGCATGGCCTGGGGACCACCGAAGCGATTCTGATCACCCTCGCGCTCTGCACCCTGGTGGGGCTGTTTAACGCCTTTCTGATCGTGGTGCTGCGCATTCCTGACATGCTCGCCACCCTGGCCAGCCTGTTTGTGATTCAGGGCGTGGCGATGACCTACAGCTACGGCGGTTCGATTACTGAAAACATGGTGCTGCCGAGCGGCGAGATGGCGGAAGGCACTATCCCGGCGGCCTTTGGCGCGCTGGGGCAGGTGCCGACCATCGTCATCATCATGCTGGTGGTGACGCTGGTCGCCCAGCTGGCACTGTCGTTCACCACCCACGGACGGCGGATGTACGCCATCGGCGGCAACCCGGAGGCCGCGCGGCTCTCCGGCCTGCGGATCACGCGTTACAAAGTCGCAGCATACGTGATTGCCTCGCTGCTGGCCGGGCTGGGCGGCATTCTGCTGGCCTCGCGTATCGGATCCTCGCAGGTCAACGCCGGCGGCGGCTATCTGATGGACGCGGTGGCGGCGGCCTGGATCGGCTTTTCGCTGGCGGGCTCCGGTAAACCGAACGCCCTGGGGACGCTGGTGGGGGCGGTGATCCTCGGCGTGCTCTCCAACGGGCTGGTGATGCTCTCGGTGCCGTATTACGCGATGGACATTATTAAAGGGTTGGTCCTGGCTGGCGCGCTGGCACTGACCTATTTTCAGCGCCGTACTTAACATTTTACAGGGTAAACAGCATGAAAAAGATCGCACTCTCTCTGATGACGCTGGGTCTGCTGCAGTCGACGGCGGCGCTGGCCACTGCCCCGACGCCGGTGCCGGCGGCGATTGCCGAGCACAGCGGCCCGATCCGTATTGCGGTGATCCGCAACCTGGGGTCTGACGATAACACCACCCAGTTTGTCTCCGGGGCGCTGCAGGAAGGCAAAAAGCTCGGTTTCAAAATCAGCACCTTCCTGAGCAACGGCGATGACGCCAAATTCCAGGACTTCGTCAACCAGGCCATCAGCCAGAAATACGATGGCATTATTCTCTCCCAGGGGCGTGACCCGTATTCCACCGCCCTGGTGAAGAAGGCGGTGGATGCCGGGATCAAAGTGGCGGTGTTCGATACCGCGGTGAGCGGTGAGATCCCCGGGGTGACGGTCAGTCAGCAGGATGACGCGTCGCTGACCGAGCTCTCTTTTGGCCAGCTGGTGAAAGACTTCAACGGCAAGGCCAACATCGTCAAGTTGTGGGTGGCGGGCTTCCCGCCGATGGAGCGCCGTCAGGCGGCTTACCAGACGCTGCTGAAGCAAAATCCGGGGATTAAAGAGCTGGAGTCGATCGGCGCCGTGTCATCCGATGTGCAGGGCGACACTGCCAACAAGGTGGGGGCGATCCTCGCCAAGTATCCGAAAGGGAAAATCGACGCGATCTGGGGCACCTGGGATGCCTTTAGCCAGGGGGCCTATAAAGCGCTGAAAGAGAATGGCCGCACCGAGATCAAACTCTACAGCATTGATATTTCCAACCAGGATCTGCAGCTGATGCGCGAAGCCGGCAGCCCATGGAAGGTGAGCGTGGCGGTGGATCCGAAGCTTATCGGCGCGACCAACGTGCGGCTGATCGCCAATAAGATCGCCGGCGAGCCGACGCCAGCCACCTACGACTTCAAGGCGGCGGCGATCCCGCAGGCGCTGCTGGCGGCCCAGCCGGGGGCGGTGAACGTGGCGTCGCTGGGGAAAATTATCCCTGGCTGGGGCCAGACCGAAGACTTTATCGCGCCGTGGTTCGCGACGCTGGAAGCGAAAAACAAATAAAATCAAGCCGGGTGGCGGTGGGCGGCGGCCTGGTGCCCTCACCCCGGCCCTCTTCCGCAGGGAGAGGGGGAAAACCATGCCACCGGGCGAGAGGGATCCCCTATGTCAGCATTACCTTCCCCCGAATACAGCCGCAATATGCGGCTGATTGGCCATAGCGATCAGGGCGGTCGTCCGGACGGCGTGCAGCTGATGGTGCACCGCGGATTCGCCTATATCGGCCATATGGTGTCGCAGGGCTTTTCCGTGGTCGATGTTCGCGATCCGACCCGGCCCACCACCGTCAACTATATTGCCGCGCCGCCGGGCACCTGGAACGTGCATCTGCAGGCGCATGACGATCTGCTGCTGGTGATCAACGCCCGGGATCTGTTTGCCGACGCCCGTTTTGCTGATGAGAAGGTCTACTACACCCGTTCGGTGGGCGACACGGTCAGCGATGTGCAGGACAAGGGCTGGAGCGCCGGGCTGCGCATCTTTGATATTTCCACTCCCGCGCAGCCGCGGGAAATCAGTTTCCTGTCGCTTAACGGCATCGGTATTCACCGCATCTGGTACGTCGGCGGCCGCTGGGCGTATGTGTCCGCGTTGATCGACGGTTTTACTGACTACATCTTCCTGACCATCGATCTGGCCGATCCGCGTAAGCCCGAAGTGGCCGGGCGCTGGTGGCTGCCGGGGATGCACCAGGCGGGCGGTGAAACACCGGACTGGCCGCAGGGCAAACGCTATGCGCTGCATCACGCCATTATTGCCGGGGATACCGCCTACGGCAGCTGGCGCGACGGCGGCCTGACGCTGCTGGATGTCAAAGACCGTACCCAGCCGACGCTGATTAGCCATCGCAACTGGAGCCCGCCGTTCGGCGGCGGGACGCATACCGCGCTGCCGCTACCGGATCGTGACCTGCTGGTGGTGCTGGATGAAGCGGTGCTCGACAATCAGGAGGACGGTGAGAAGCTGATCTGGCTGTTTGATATCCGCGAGCCGGCGAACCCGGTGAGCATCTCGACTTTCCCACAGCCGGATGAAATCGACTATGTGGCGAAAGGGGCGCATTTCGGTCCGCACAACCTGCATGAGAATCGTCCCGGCAGCTTTGTCAGCTCAACGCTGATTTTTGCCACTTATCAGAATGCCGGCGTGCGGGCTTACGATATATCTAACCCGTATCGTCCGCTGGAGACCGGGGCGCTGGTGCCGGCGGCGCCGAAGACGATGATGGATACCCGTCCCGGCCGCCCGCAGGTGATCCAGTCCTGCGATGTGTTTGTCGATGCGCAGGGCATTATCTACAGCACCGATTACAACGGCGGGCTGTCGGTGATTGAGTATCTGGGATGAGGACAAGGTAAACGCAAAATTGTGCTCGCATGTCTGCCGGGTGGCGGCTTTCGCCTTACCCGGCCTACAAAAGACTGCAAGATCAAACCGTCATGCGGTTATCTGTAGGCCCGCGCAAGCGCAGCGCCGCCGGGCAATCCCTGATGATTGCACTTTTTTAGGGTTTGCTCCCTCTCCCTGTGGGAGAGGGTTGGGGTGAGGGCAAGGTAAACGCAAAAAGGCAATGACAATGGCCTTTTTTAGGGTGTGCTCCCTCTCCCTATGGGAGAGGGCCGGGGTGAGGGAAAACAGGCGCACTCAGCTGTACTGGCGTACCCGCGCCAGCAGCTCGTCGACGCTGTCGATACGCTCGGCCAGCACAATCAGCGCTTTGCCGAGGGTAATGGCGTGGCGCAGGCATTCATGGCGCATGGCGTCGTCCTGGATAGTGTCGATATCCGCGACGTGCGACAGTCCGACGCTGCGGCGGATCAGTTCGCTGCCGCAGAAGCCAACCGCGTCGGCCCAGACTTTCTTCAGAAAGGCGGAAGCGTAGCCGGGGTAAGCCAGGGCCGCGTCGCGGGTTTTCTCCGCCGCCAGCGCCTGGAAGCGTTCGGCGAAGGTGGTCCACAGCTGGTGGATATCGTTCAGTCGCTGCTCGCGTGCGGCGGCGGCGTCGCGAATGCCGAGCTGGCCCGGCAGGCCGCAGTAGTTAAGCAGCAAGTTGCCGATGGCGGTGCCGATATCGAAACCAATGGGGCCGAAATAGCCGAACTCGGCGTCGATGGCCTTCAGGCTGCCTTCGGCAACGAAGATCGACCCGCTGTGGATATCGCCGTGCAGCAGCGCTTCCGCATGGGCAAAGAAACGATGCTTCAGCGCCGCCACCGCCAGCTTTAGCTGGGCGTCGTCGCGCAGGGCGGCAACATCGGCCTCCAGCTCCGCCGGGTAGTTATTGCGCTCGTGGATCTGATACGGGTCGTTAAAGAACAGATCCTCGGTGATCTCGCACATCGCCGGGTTAATAAACTGCGCCACCTGCGCTTTTTTCTCGTGGGGATGGAGATAGAAATCGCTGGTGTGGAACAGCACCTGCGCCAGATAGTCGCCAAGCTGGCGGGCCGCCTGCGGGTAGTAAACGTTAGCGATAAGCTCCCCGCGCCAGATGCGGTGGTCGGAAAGATCTTCCATCACCATCACCGCCAGCTCGGGATCAAAGTGATGGATTTTTACCGTGTGCTGCGGGCTGTGCTGATAGTGGGCGACCAGGGTCTGCGCTTCCAGACGGGCGCGGTCGAGGGTCAGGGGCCAGGATTCGCCGACACAGCGCACGTAGGGCAGGGCCTGTTTGACGATCGCCCGGCTGACGCCCTGGCGATCGAACACTTTAAACACCAGATTGAGGTTGCCATCGCCCACTTCCTGCGCGCTGACCAGCTCCGATGGGTTGTCGATGCCGGCGAACTGCTGCGCGTAAGCCACGGCATCGTGGGCGGTGAAGGTATGGTATTGCGACATTGCCTCGATCCTCGAATTCTGATTAAGCCGTTCAGACGTCTATACTTCTGGATTCCATCCTGACACAATGTGATACAACAACGCAACAGGGATTTAACGACATGCAGACATTACAGACCACCAGCCTGCGGGTGAGTGAAAATCAGCTTTTTATTCTCGACCAGCAGGCCTTGCCGCAGGAAAAACGCTGGCTGGCGGCGGATAACGTTGCGCTGCTGGTGGACCATATTCATGCCCTGCGGGTGCGCGGCGCGCCGCTGATTGGCCTGTCCGCCAGCCTGCTGCTGGCTCTGCTGGCCCAGCGCGGCCTGAACCGGGATGCACTCCAGCAGGCGCTGGAGACGCTGCGCGCGGCGCGGCCGACGGCGGTCAACCTGATGAATAATCTGGATCGCATGAAGCAGGCGCTGGCCCGGGAGGATTACCCGCAGGCGCTGGAAGCGGAAGCTTTGCGTCTGGTCGAAGAAGATAAACAGCTGTGCGACCGCATCGCTGAGGCGGGCAGTGCGCTGGTGAAGCCCGGCAGTCGACTGCTGACCCACTGCAACACCGGTGGCCTGGCGACTGCCGGGGTGGGGACCGCCCTGGGGGTTATCGCGCTGGCGCACCGGCAGGGAAAGGTGGCCAACGTGTGGGTCGATGAAACCCGGCCACTGCTGCAGGGCGGACGTTTAACCGCCTGGGAGCTGGGCGAACTGGGCGTGCCGTATCAGTTGATCACCGATTCAATGGCCGCCAGCCTGATGGCGCAGGGGCAGGTGGATGCGGTGTGGGTCGGCGCCGACCGTATCGCTGCCAACGGCGACGTGGCGAATAAAATCGGCACCTATTCCCTGGCGGTTTTGGCCCATTATCACCAGATCCCGTTTTACGTCGCTGCCCCGCAGACCACCCTCGACCGCCATTGCCCGAACGGCGCGGCGATCCCCATTGAGCAGCGCGCGGCGGCGGAAGTGACCGGGGTGGCGGGCAGCTTCGGCGCGGTACAGTGGGCGCCGACGGGGGCTGCCGTTTACAATCCGGCGTTCGACGTCACGCCTGCTGGGCTGGTGAGCGGCTGGGTGCTGGACAGCGGGGTGGTCACCCCGGCGCAGGTCGCCGCCGGGGCGTTTGCGCCGGACAATGGATAGCCGACACCGTGCCGGGCCTGGAAAAAAATGGCTTTCCCGGGCCCGGGCAAGTGCTGCATTGCTACGGCAGGACCATGGCTACCGCCGGGGCGGATGACCGGTCGATACGCTGACCGAGGGCGGTAATAGCCGCCTGGAAGGGACACAGCGTACCGACGTCGGTCTGACGGCAGCCCGGCTGACGCCACTCCTGACGCAGCATCGGGTGCTGCGCGTCCGGCGTCTGCAGACGACGCAGGTCGTCGAGGCCTTGCGCCTGGAAATAGACCCGCAGATAGCGTTCCCCGCTCTTCGCGTTGCGCCAGCGCTCCAGCACCAGGCTACTGCCCGGCGGGATATTTCCCCGGCTGTAGCCCGGCAGCTGCCAGCTAAAGTTCATCAGCGTGCGCACCATGGCGATATTGGTGTCATGGGCCACCAGCAGCAGCCAGCGTACGTTCGGATTCGCCTCCGGTTTGACGCCGTCGAGCATGGCGTTGAGCAGCACCGACCCGCGTTTTTGCGCGGTATACAGCACGTCGTTACTGAGATCGTAGTTTTCCGTTAACAGCGGCAGCAGGGCGGTGATCTGCCTGGCCTGGGTGATCTTGCCCCACGCCAGCTGGCTGAGAGGCAGGTTTTCACTCCAGCCGAGACGCAGCGTCTCCACCATATTGGCCATCACGCTCAGTCCGCTAATAGTGGTTTTCCCGCTTTTGCTCTGCTCCACCTGCCAGGGGGTGTCGAAGATCGGGCAGGGTTTATCGGCCTGACAAACCGCCTGTTGCAATAGCTGGATGGCCGGCGCCAGCGCCTGCCGACGCTGCGCCAGATCCCCGGCCTTCTCTTTCACCGCCGCCAGCTGGCGGGCGGGGTCGGTTTGCGTGACG
Source organism: Klebsiella sp. P1CD1 (assembly GCF_003790505.1). Taxonomy (NCBI): domain Bacteria; kingdom Pseudomonadati; phylum Pseudomonadota; class Gammaproteobacteria; order Enterobacterales; family Enterobacteriaceae; genus Klebsiella; species Klebsiella sp. P1CD1. The sequence continues at coordinate 4,185,968 of NZ_CP033631.1, read as the reverse complement.
GCGAACTTGTCGGTCTGAAACAGGGGATCGGCATCCCCGCTGACATAATGGATAGCGACGCCGCAGCCGGGGAAGGCGCCATCCACCAGCGCCTGGGCGGTCGCCCGCGTCCGCTGCAGCGGGCTGGCGCGCACGTAAATCGACTCCGCCGTCGGGCATCCCGCCTGCAGCAGCCCGAGCTGGCGATAGTGCTGGCCTTCCTCACGCCCTTTGTTGACCACGGCGGCATAGCCATGGCCGGTGAGCTCGCCGTCATGGGTGGTCCACTCGGTCCACGGTCGGCCGGTGGCGGCCTCGATGGCTTCCCGGTTGCCGGCCGTCGGCGGACGAATACCGTGGCGGCTGAGCTCGACCACTTTCTCCAGCTGCCAGTCCGCGGCGGCGGCAGATTGCAGCGCCAGCAGCGGCAGCGCGCAGGCGATAAACAGGCGTAACAGCCCCTGATGTCTTGCAGGCATCATATCTTCTTCCTTATGCGTTAATCGGTTATGAGGAGAACGAGGTCTGCCGTTCGACGGCATGGCGCCGGGCGACGATGGCGGCAGTGGTAAAACAGAGTAGCGCGGAACCCAGACCGGTACCCACCCAGAACAGCGCCAACGTGCTGAAATCATACAGCGTTTTGCCGTTCTCAAGGATAGCCGTTTTATCAATAATGATCCCGGTGAGAAACTCGCCCAGGCCGGCGCCGGCGTAGCTGGCGATGCCGATGGTGCCGAGCGCGGCCCCGGCGGCTTTGCGCGAGGAGATATCGACGGCGATCAGCCCGCCAAGGAAGCAGGTCAGGGCGCCAATGGTGGCCCCGAAGATAACCATCGCCAGAATGTCAGTGTAATAATTGTGCGGCGACCAGAGCATCAGGGCGAAGCCGGCGGTGTTCAGCAGGCTGATAAACCCGGCCATCACGCTGCGGTTGCGTGGGAAAAAGCGGTCGGAGAGCATGCCGGCGATGATGGTCCCGGCGATCCCGGCGATGGCGTTGACGCCGATAATCCCGGACGCCTCCAGCGTGGAATAAGCTTTATCCTGCTCGAGAAAGAAGATCCCCCACGAGTTGACGGCGTAGCGGTCGATGTACATAAAGGCGGAGGCGAGGGCGAGGGTCCATAGCGCCGGGTTGCGCAGCGCCAGCAGCTGGTTTTTAAACACTGAGCCGCGGGCTTCGGCCTCCTCCTGCGGTTCATCGCGGATGACGTTGATGGCCGGGAAGCCACTGCTCTGCGGCGAATCGTGCATGAACAGCACCAGCAGCACCACCCCGGCGGCGCCGAGCGCGGCGGTGGACAGGTAGCCCATCTGCCAGCCAAATCCGGCGATCACTGCGGCGATCACCATATAGGTCACCGCCTCGCCGATATTATGCGCCGTCGACCAGATGCCATAGAAGGTGCCGCGCTCCTTAACGCCGTACCAGCGCGCCAGCGAGACCGCGCAGGGGCCGACGCCCATCGACTGGGCCCAGCCGTTGATCCCCCAGAAGATGGCCAGCAGCAGGGCGTTGGTGGTCATCCCCATCATCAGGTTCATCCCGGCGCTGAGCAATAAACCGAGGCTCATATAGCGCACCACGTTGGCGTGATCGGCGATAAAGCCGTTGACCAGCTTGCCGATGGCGTAGCTGAAGAACAGGGTTGAGCCGATCATGCCCAGCTCCGTCGGGGTGATCCCCAGATCCACCAGCGCGCTTTTGGCGACGGTGAAGGATAACCGGCAGACGTAAAAGGTGACGTAGGCCAGGGTCATGGCGATAAAGGTTTGCCAGCGCACCCGGCGAAAACGCTGTTCATCAAACGCGGCGCCCGCTTTCGGCGGCGACGCCCGGAAAAAAGCGATAATTCCAGACATAGGTGGTTCTCCGCAGGTCGGAGGCCTGACTGATTGATGTGGTTCGTCCGTGAATGAAGTTATCGTTACTGTGTAGAGTACATAATCAGAAATAGCCTGACCCGTAAGGGTTAATGTAAGGGTTGTGGGATCATCTTTTTCAGCTGCGGGTAGAGCGTCTGGCTGGCCAGCAGTAGCGGGTTGCCGCGCTGGATCCCCTCCTGCGCCAGAAAATCGTTGCTGGCGCCGCCCGCTTCGCGCATCAGCACCAGCCCCGGCAGAGCGTCCCACGGGTTCATGTGCGGCTCGTAGTAGCCAATCAACCGGCCCGCCGCCGCCCAGGCGCTCATCAACGCCCCGGAACCGTTGCGGATAAACATGCCGCCGTCGCTGAGCAGCGCCTGCAGAAACGGCAGAAAGTCCGCCGGGGTGACGCGATGCGAGGTGCCGACGCCCATCACGCCCTCTTTGACCGTCGTCGCGGGGTGTGGACGGATCGGGGCGTCGTTGAGCCAGGCGCCATGGCCCCGCAGGGCGTGAAACAGCTCGCGATGGTTGGGGTCGTAGACCACGCCGATGACCGGTTCGCCGTCGGCGACGATCGCCAGCGACAGGCACCAGGTGTGCAGGCCGTTGAGGAAACAGCTGGTGCCATCGATGGGGTCGACCACCCACAGGATCCGGGCGTCGGGCAGGCGGGTACCGCTCTCTTCGCCGAGAAAGCCATCTTGCGGAAACGCGCTCTGAATGCGCTGTTTGACAAAGGCCTCCACCCGTTTGTCGGCCACGCTGACCACATCCTGCAGGTCATCGCCTTTATGGTCGACGGTCAGCGCCTCGCGCTGTTGATAGTATTCAAACGCCAGCTCAGCCCCCGCTTTCGCCAGCTCGCAGGCCAGACGGTAGCGGGCCTGTAGCGCTTCTGATTCCTGAGATTGCATAGTGACTCCCTATTTTGCACACGTGTGCATTTTGCGTGAAAAAAACAGCCCCGAAGGGCCGAATGAGTGTGGCCGGGTTTCGCAGAAGATTCTGTGATCGCTCCAGCATAAAATGATTTTTTCATTTCGCACTATGACGAATAATTAGTTTCACCGGCACTTCGCGATGGCGTGAGGGCAGGCTGAAGCGGGCGATCCGCGTCATCAACAGATCCACCGCGTGGTGCGCCAGCAGGGCGGTATTCTGCTGGACGGTGGTGAGCTGATAGGGCTGCCAGTCCGCCTGCGGGATATCGTCAAAACCGACGATGGCCGGCAGCGGGGCGGGGGCGTCCCGCAGGCCATCCAGGGCGCCCAGCGCCAGCATATCGGTGGCGCAGAACAGCGCCTGCACTCCTGGGTTTTCAGCAACCAATTCTCTGGCGGCCTGGTAGCCGGCCTGATAGCCGCCGCCGTCGCAGAAGCGGCTGCTCACCGCCATACCCGACGTCCGGGCGATGAAAGCCTCATAGCGCTGGCGGGTGCTGAAGTTCTCGCGATTTTCGCCAATAAAGCCAACCTGCTGCCAGCCTCGACGACTGAACAGATCCGCCACCAGCTTCGCCCCCTGGGCATTATCGCTGCACACCCGGTCGCAGCCGGCGAGGTCCGCATGGCGGTTGATCAGGGTGACGGGGATCTTGCGCGCCAGATACTCTTCCGCCAGCGACAGCGGCGGCGCGCCGGAGGTGATGATCACCCCGGCGACGTGATAGCTCAGCAGTTGTTTAAGCGAGGGGGCGAGCTGCTGCGGATCGTCAGCGTTCATCAGCAGCGGCATAAAGCCATTGAGCGCCAGCTGATGGACCAGCGGCGCCAGCAGTTTGCTGCGAAACGGGTTGTCGAAACCGGCGGTGACGATGCCGATAAAATTACTGCTGCCAGTGATCATCGTCCGGGCGATGATATTCACCTGATAGCCCAGGGCTTCCGCGGCGCTCAGCACCTTCTGCCGGGTCTTCTCCGACACCGAGGCGCCGGGGGTGAAGGTGCGGGAGACCGCCGAGCGCGAGACGCCGGCCAGTCTGGCCACGTCCTCGGCCTTAATCCATTTTTTATCGCTCATCGTCGTTTCGCGCCGTCTGTTTTCCAGGAAGCCGACGCCCGGGCGGGCGTCGGTCACGCACACTGCCTGAAAAGGTATCACAGAAAGGCGCCGACGCGCAGCGCCTTGCGCCTTATGCCGGGTAGCGGATGTGCTCCACCTCACGCTGCAAAATCACCTTGCCGTGGCGAATGGAGGTCAGCACCCGTGCCTGACGACGGACGGCCTCGTAGTCGTTTTCCGCATCGAGGATCAGCAGGTTCGCCGGGCGGCCTTCGGCGAGGCCGTAGTTATCGCCCAGACACAGCGCTCGGGCGCTGTTGTCGGTGACGAAGTCGAGGCAGCGCTGCAGATCGTCATAGCCGAGCATATGGCAGATGTGCAGCCCGGCATCCAGAATGCGCAGGATATTGCCGTTCCCCAGCGGGTACCACGGATCCTGAATCGAGTCCTGGGCAAAGCAGACGTTGATGCCGGCGCGATCCAGCTCCGCCACCCGGGTGACGCCGCGCCGTTTCGGCCAGCTGTCAAACCGGCCCTGCAGATGAATGCTTTCGGTCGGGCAGGAGATGAAGTTGATGCCCGAGGCTTTCAGCAGGCGAAACAGCTTTGAGCAGTAGGCGTTATCATAAGAGCCCATCGCGCAGGTGTGGCTGGCGGTGACCTGCGCCCCCATGCCGCGCATCCGCGCCTCCTCCGCCAGTACTTCAAGGAAACGCGATTGCGGATCGTCGATTTCATCGCAGTGGACATCCACCAGGCGGCCGTAACGCTGGGCGAGGTCCATCAAAAACATCACCGAGCTGACCCCTTTGTCGCGGGTGTTCTCATAGTGCGGAATGCCGCCCACCACGTCGGCGCCCATCTCGATGGCGCGGGTCATGAGTCCGCGGCCGTCGGGGTACGATTCGATTCCCTCCTGCGGGAAGGCGACAATCTGCAGATCGATAAGATCGGCGGCCTCTTGTTTCACCGCCAGCAGCGCCTTCAGGGCCGCCAGCGACGGATCGGTGACATCCACATGGGTCCGGACGTGCTGGACGCCGAAGTCGCGCAGCATGCCGATGGTTTTCAGCGCCCGCTGGCGGGTGTCCTCCGGGGTAATACTCGCTTTGCGCTGGCTCCAGCGGGTGATGCCTTCAAACAGGGTACCGCTGCGGTTCCACTCCGGCTCGCCCGCGGTGAGGGTGGCGTCAAGATGGATATGCGGCTCGACGAAGGGCGGGATCGCCAGCCGGCCCTGGGCGTCGATATCCCCGGCGTCGGCACTCTGCATCGCGGCCTGGGCGGTGATGCGGTGAATCATCCCGTCCTGCAGGTCAAGAGTAAACAGCGCCTCCTGGCGGCGCAGGCGAGCGTTAATAATTTTCATGGTGGGTCCTGTAAATGGTTTTGCGATAAACGCCAGATCACCAGCGCGACCGAGGCGTTGAGATGAAACTGGGGGTGGCTGACCGGGTAGCCGGTCAGTTTTTCAATACGCTGGATGCGCTGATGCAATGTGTTGCGATGCAGGCCCAGCCGGTCGGCGGCCCGCACCACGTTGCCGTTCTCCTGCAGCAGCGTCTCGAGGGTCTCCAGCAGCAGCCATGGCGCTTTGCGGCCCGGCTCGATCAGGCAGCCCAGGGTGTCGTGCATAAAATCGTTGAGCAGCGCCGGGTCGCTGACCGCGGACAACAGTTTGATAAACCCCAACTGCTGATAGTCGCTGATACGCTGGGTCGGCCGCAGGGTATCGCACAGATCCAGCGCCTGGCGCGCCTGCGACAGCGCCCGCGGATAACCCTGCAGCTGCCTGACCGGTGCGGAGAGGCCGCAGAGCAGCGACAAACCCTCCTCTCCGTCCGCCAGCGCCTGCAGCCACTGCTGCAGCCATTTTTTCTGCTGAAAGCCTTCCCCCTCCTCATCCGGCAGCAGGAAAAGAAACATATTGCTGCGCTCCAGCAGCGGGAAGGGGTTGCCCTGCTGGTTGAGCTGCTGCTGCAGCTGCTGACGCACGCTGCGGTGGGCCTGCAGCAGCCAGGCTTCGGCCTGCTCGGGCGGGAACTGGCGAAACAGGCGGGACAGCCCCTCCAGACGCAGCGCCGCCAGCCGCAGCGGACGGGTAAAATCGAGCTGCTGATGGAGGGCGCGCTGATGGAGCATCTGCAGATCCGGATAGTCGCCGGTGACCAGCTGCATCAGAATGTCGCGCTGTGACTGCAGGGCGTTTTCACTGCGGACCAGCGCGGTGCCGATGCGCTCGGTGACAATTACCATCTTCAGCAGGTAGGGCTGCTCAATCAGCGGAATGCCCAGCTCGTCGGCAAGGGCGATCAGCGTGGCGGGAATGGCGTGGATATAGGCCTCGCCGGTGAGGATCACCATCCCGGCGATGCCGCGCTGTTTTCCCTCCATCAGCAACTGGATCAGGTTGGTTTCATCACGGGGATGGTTGATGCCGGTGATAAAGACCAGCTCGCCGCCCATGATCCACTCGGCGATATGTTCATTTTCCGCCACGTAGTACCAGCGTACGGCCCGCTGCAGCCCTTGCTTTCCCGCCCGCAGACGCAGGGCGGAGAGTCCCTCAAGGGCCAGCAGTTCGCTGACCGTCAGGCTCATGGCTCCTGCTCCGCGACGGCGGCAGGCTGGCGTTTGCTTAGCAGGGTCAGGGCGATATAGACCAGCGCGGAGACGGTGATCCCCACCAGCGGCGCGATCCACGGTGACAGATAGGCCACCACCGCGCCGGCGGCGTAGGCGCCGAGTCCCAGCCAGTTAAAACGCGGCAGGCGGGCGTTCTGCAGCAGGGGATAGCGCCCGCCGCGGGCGAACCAGTAGTCGGCGAGGATCACCCCGCCAATGGGCGGAATAATACTGCCCAGCAGCACAAGGAAGGGGATCAGCATTTCATACATACCGCCAATAGCGAGCACAATGCCCACCCCGGCGGCGGCGAGGGTCAGCGTCCGGCGACGTTCGCTGCGCAGCATATGGCAGGCGGCGGCGGAGACGTTATAGATGGTGGGCCCCTGAATGGTCAGCAGGTTGAGACACAGCATGATCACCGCGGCGACCGACAGCCCTTGCAGGATCAGAACTTCCACAATATCGGCCTGTTGATAAACGATGGCGCACCAGGCGCCGGCGACGATCATCAGCCCGTTGCCGATGAGGAAGCTGCCCATGCTGGCGAGAATGGCGGTCCGGCTGGAGTTAGCCAGCCGGGTCCAGTTCGTCGCCTGGGTGGCGCCGCTGGCGAAGGTCCCGAAGACCATGGTGATGGCCGCCGACCAGGTCATGGTGTCGCTCGGGGCAATATGGGTCATCGCCTGCCAGCCGCCGGCGTGGTGCAGCGCCAGATACATGGAGACCATCAGCAGCACAAACATCAATGGCACCGACAGGCGCGACAGCGCGTCCAGTCCCTTGTAGCCCACCAGCGCGGTGACGCAGAACAAAATACCAAACAGCACCATCAACGGCTGGGTCAGCGCCTCGGGCAGGGCGAGGATCTTCACCAGCGAGATAGCGACCGTGGCGGTCCCCCAGGCGTACCAGCCCAGTTCGGCAAAGCCAAGAATAAAGTCGGCCAGCTTGCTGCCGATCTCCCCGAAGCAGAACCGGCCCATCAGCACCGTATTCAGGCCGCTGCGCGCGGCGATCCAGCCCAGCGACGCGGCATAGAGGGCCAGCAAGGCGTTGCCGATGACGGCTATCCACAGCAGATTGACGATGGAAAAGGAGACGCCGAGTTTGCCGCCGGCAAACATCGTGCCGGTGAAAAAGGTAAAGCTGAACAACACCATGGCGATGGAAAATACGCCTTTGCGTCCGGCGGCGGGCGCTTCGACGAGGGGAAAATCATTGCTGTTTGACATCCTGGAACCTCTGGCTGGTAGATGGGCGGTGATAGCCGGAAGTAGCAAGAGATGTGCCAGGAAAAACCGGGCACGGGGAATATCACAGGGTGTGCACAGTGCACAGTAATGATGGGGTAAAGAGGAGGAGATGCCATTTTAGTGGGCATCCTGCCATGTTTTGCACCAGTCCAGGGCAGAGGAGGGCGGTGAGCGCATCCCTGGCGCAGGAGGAGAATTTCAGCCAGGGCGATCCGCCAGTTTTTGGCCAGAGAGTAGTGGAGAATAGCGGTGTACTGAAAACGGTTGGTTAAATCACTGTGAATAAGGGTTATTTAATATGCATTTATGATATAACCATTTGTCTTGTGTGTGTTTCCTGAAATATTGTCCCCTCCGGTTAGCGGTGTTAGTATCGGATAAATAGCCATTTAGACGGCTAAATAAATCATCGCTAACCTAAGGAACTGCTATGTGGCAAGAAAGACTCGCGCAACTGGTCACCACCTGTCATTGGATCGGCGCGAAAGGCTGGGCGCCGGCGACCGGCGGCAATATGTCGGTGCGTCAGGATGACACCTGGTGCTGGCTAAGCGAGTCGGGCCGCGACAAAGGCAGCCTGACGACCGAGGATTTTCTACAGGTTGAGATCGCCACCAACCAGGCGCCTTCCGGACGGAAGCCGTCGGCCGAGACCGGCCTGCACACCCTGGTGTATCGCCTGTTCCCGGAAGCCAACGTGGTGCTGCATGTGCATACCGTCAACGCCACCGTGCTGTCGCGCATCGAAAAAAGCGACACGCTGGCGCTGCAGGGGTATGAAATGCAGAAAACCCTTAGCGGGCAGCACAGCCATCTCGATACTGTTCCGGTCGCCATCTTTGATAATGACCAGGATATTGACGCCCTGGCGGCGCGGATTGCCGATTATGCGCAAACGCGCCCGCTGCGCTACGGCTTTCTGCTGCGCGGCCACGGCCTGACCTGCTGGGGGAAAGATATTCAGGAGGCCCGCCGTCAACTGGAGGGGCTGGAGTTCCTGTTCGAGTGCGAGCTGATGCGCCGCCGCTACGAGCCCTGAGCCGGAGCAGGTATGGATTTTTATCTTGGGATCGATATCGGCACCTCGCGGGTGAAAGCGGTGCTGTTTGATCAGCATTTCACCGCCTGCGCCAGCGCCGCGGAAAACACCTCACCCCGCCTGTCGGCCAATGGCTACGCGGAACAGGATATGACCCAGCTGTGGCATTCGGTGCTGGCTATTCTGCGCCAGATTGCCCGCCACCCGGCGCTACAGGCGGGGCGGCTGCGGGCCATCGGCCTCGCCGGGCAAGGGGAGGGGGTCTGGCTCAGCGATGAGCAGGGCGAACCGGTGGGCCCGGGGATCCTGTGGAGCGATACCCGCAGCCACGAGCTGATGAGCGACCTGCTGCGCCGACCCGGCTTCGACCGCCGCTATTTCGCCGATACCGGCACCCACCTGCAGCCCTGCAATACCAGCCTGCAGCTGTACTGGCTGAAACAGTATCAGCCGGCGCGGCTGGCGGCCGCGCGCTATCTGTTTTTCGCCAAGGACTGGATCCGCTTTCGCCTGACCGGCGTGGCGGCGCTGGAGTTGACGGACGCCAGCAGCTCGTTACTCAATCAGCAGACCGGCAGCTGGTCCTTGGTGGTGATGAATGAGATGGGGCTGAACGAACTGCTGCCGCTGTTTCCCCCGCTGCTGGCCCCGGATGCTCCGGCTGGCACGCTGAGCGATGCGGTGGCGGCGCTGACCGGGCTGCCCGCCGCGACGCCGGTGGCCGCCGGGGCGCTGGATGTCTGTAGCGCCGCGCTGGGCTGCGGCGCGGTCAACGAAGGGGATATCTACACGATCCTCGGCACTACCTGCTGCACCGGGATCGTCTGCCGCGGCCCGCAGACGGTGAACGAGGCGACGCGCTTTGTCACCCATACCGAAGCCGGGCAGGTGATCTCGCTGTTTCCGATGCAGGCCGGTACGCCAAACATTGACTGGCTGCAGCAGCATATTTCGCTGGACGCCGATCTGGATCGGCTGGAGCAGGCGATCGCGGAGGTGGAGCCAGGCAGCGGCGGCGTCTTCTGGCAGCCGTACCTCAATGGCGAACGCGCGCCGTTTTACAGCCCGGACGCGCGGGCCGGCTTTTTCGGCATTAGCCCGCACACCACCCGCGCCGAACTGCAGCGCGCGGTGTTTGAAGGCCTGGCCTTCGCCATTGTCGATGCGCTACAGGGTTATCCGCAGGGCGGCGAGCTGTATCTGACCGGCGGCGGCGCAGCCTCGGCGACCTGGCTGCAGATTATCGCCGACTGTACCGGGCGTACGGTGGTCTCCAGCGCCTTTAACGAACTGAGCGCGCGCGGCGCGGCGATTCTGGCGGCCCGCAGCGTCGCGGCGCTGGCCGAGACGCCTCCGCTGGCGCAGACCCGCTATCAGACGCGCCCTCAGGCGCATGCCCGCTACGCGGCGCTGTATCCCGTTTACCGCCTGCTGCGTGAGCAGATGCTGCCGGTATGGCAGGCCAGACAGGCCGCCCTTCAACCTCTTTCTCAGGACGTACAACCATGAAAATCGTTTTTACCGCCGAGCATGCTGGCGACCTTAGCGCCTTCCACCAGCTGGGCGAGCTGCTGGTGGAGGGATGGGCGCTGGGCAAACCGAAACTTAGCGCCGGTCAGCTGATTGAGCTGGCCCATGACGCCGAGGTGCTGGTGACCAGCTATGATGAGGTGACAGACGCGGTAATGGCCGCCTGTCCGCGCCTGCAGGTGATCGCCTGTACTCGCGCGAATCCGGTGAATATTGATACCCAGGCCGCCCAGGCGCGCGGCATCCGGGTGCTCTACACCCCGGGGCGCAATGCCGATGCCGCCGCGGAGCTGACGCTTGGCCTGATGCTCAGCCTGGCGCGCCATATTCCGCAATCCCATGCGGCGCTGAAGCGGGGGGAATTCACGCAGGCTGATAATGCCGCCGCCGCCACCCAGCAGGGTCTGCGGCGGGATGTGGTCTGGGACGTGAGCCCGGAAAGCCCCTATGAAGTGTTTAAAGGCAGTGAACTGCGCAATAAAACGCTGGGGCTGGTGGGGTATGGCAACATTGGCCGCCGGGTGGCGCGTATCGCCCGGGCGTTCGGCATGGCGGTGTTGGTGGTGGATCCGTTCGTCGCCGCAGAGGATATCAATGAGCCAGGGCTACAGAAAACGACCCTGGAGGCGCTGTTCCGCGAGGCGGATATCGTCAGCCTGCACCTGAGCAGCGGGCCGCACAGTGACGGGCTGGTGAATGCGGCGCTGTTAAACAGCATGAAGCCCGGCGCGCTGCTGATCAATACCTCTCGCGCGGCGGTGGTCGACGAGGCGGCACTAATTGATGCCCTGCGCCACGGCCCGCTGGGCGGCGCGGCGCTGGATGTCTATCACCGCGAACCGCTGTGGCGAGATCATCCTTTTGTTATCGAGTTCGATAACGTGATTATCACGCCGCATATCGCCGGAGCCACCCGGGAGAGTATCGCCAAACACACGGCGATGATTGCCGCCGATCTTCAGCGCTATGTCGCCGGGGAGCCGCTGCTGTACCAGTGGCGTTAAGCCGCTTGCGCCGCTGCGGCGGCGCGGGTCCATCGTCAGGGGCGATGGGCCGCCATAAAAGCCTGGGTCTGTTCCCAGTCCACTACCCCGGCATCCGATCCCATCCCGGTCGCCACCAGCGCGGCCACCGCCGAGGCGACGTCACACGCTGCTTTCACGCTGAGTCCGCGCGCCAGCGCGGCAATAAACCCGCCGCAGTAGCTGTCGCCGCAGCCGGTGGTATCCACTGCCTCGACCGGCCACGGCGCAATATGCTCCAGCGCGCCATCTCGACGGATAAGCCAGGAACCGTTCTCGCCGTCTTTCAGAATGCAGGTGCCCACACCGAGTGCCAGGAAGAAGCGGCCGATGGCCTCCGGCTGCGTCTCGCCGGAGAGAAAGGCGGCTTCCTCCAGCGAAGGCATGAAATAATCCACCGACGGCAACAGGGGCCGCAGTAGTTCGAGGGTGTCTTCATTCGGGGCGATAAGGTCAAAGCTGGTGGTGACTCCGCGCGCTTTAGCCGCCTGCAACAGCCGCGCGCTCTGTCCCTGGTCCATTGCCGCCAGCAGTCCGGTCCCGCCGTGATGCAGGAAACGACAGTCGAGGACGGCGTCAAATTCCGTTTCACTGACGAACAGGGCGTCGGATGCGCCCCGGCAATGCAGGGCCGGACGCTCGCCGTTGGGGCGAATCGGCAGGATCGTCGCCGAGGTCTCTTTCAGCGCGGTGCGCTGGATAAGCGAGCAGTCGATGCCCAGCCGGGCATAGCTGGCGAGGATAAAGTCGGCCTTTTCATCTTCACCCAGGCAGGCCACCGCTGCGGTGCGGATCCCCAGCTTCGCGGCGTTAATATTGGCCCCGGCGGCGGTGCCGGCGGGGTTGAGGCGAATTTGCTCAATAAAGGCGACGCCGCCGCGCGGCGGGATCGCCACCACCGGGCGCCCGGCGATATCCAGAATAGTCAGGCCGACAAACACGGCGTCAAAGGTTGCCATCGTTCTCCCGTTTAGCGATGCGTTTGGCGCAGGCGCGCCTGCCAGAAGGAAAGGGCGAGGGCCACCACCAGAATCACGCCGACCAGCGCGTCCTTCACCAGATAATTGAGCCCCATCAGGTTCAGGCCATTATCAATAATGGCAAGGAACAGCACGCCGCCGAGGGTGCCAAGGATGCTGACCCGGCCCAGACGATTAAAGGCGGTGCCGATAAATACTGCCGCAATGGCGTCCATCAGGTAAGACTGCCCGGCCAGCGGGGTAAACTGCCGCAGGTTGGCGGAGAGGATCACCCCGCCGACGGCACAGAGCGCCGAGGCGGCCACCAGCACGCCGAGCATGGTCAGGCGATCGCGGATCCCGGCGATGCGCGCTGCTTCGCTGTTCTGACCGATGGCGCGGACATATTTGCCCCACAGCGTGCGCTCGGTGACCAGCCAGGCCACCAGCCACAGCGCCAGCACAATCACCACCGGCGTGGGGATCCCACCAAGGCTGCCCACTGCCAGATCGTGATATTCCGGCGCCATCCGCCGATAAGCTATCGCGCCGCCGCCGTCGGTATAGATGCGCTCGGCGCTGCTGGCGATAAACCAGGTGCCGAGCGTGGCGAGGAAGGGGCGGATCCGGCAGATGAGGATCAGAAAGGCATTGAGCAGGCCAATCAGGACGCCGCCAAGCAGGGCGCAGCCTACCGCGGCCTGCCACGGCAGATGCCAGGTTTTCAGGGCGACGAGGGCGAAGGCGGCGCCGAAATCGAGCGCAACGCCCACCGACAGATCAATCGCCCCGGCGCTGACGATCAGGGTCATCGCCATCGCCACAATCAGCAGGATCGCGCTGCCCTGCAGCAGGTTGGCCCAGTTATCCACGGTTAAAAATACCGGATTCGCCCAGCCAAACAGGGCGATGGCCAGCAGGGTGATGACGCCAAATCCGGCCCGCGATAGCCAGGCCAGCGGGCTGCTGGCTGTCGGTTCTGCCGGGGCAGGGGTTTTCAGGGTGATTTGGCTCATGCCTCGCCTCCTTTGTGTCTGACCGCCGATGCCGCCAGCACCACCAGGATCAGGCCGCCTTTAATGGCGCCCATCCAGAAGATATTGACCCCCAGCAGGCCGAGCCCGTTAGAGAGGGCGTTAACCAGGATCGCCCCCAGCAGCGCCCCCCAGATGGTGACCACCCGACGGCGCGAGAAGGCGGCGCCGATAAAGGTCGCCAGCACGGTTTCCAGCAGCAGCGGCGTGGCCGTCCCGCTGGAGCTGCCGGAGCCCTGGCTGAGCAGCGGCAGAATAGCCAGCCCGGCGGCAATGCCCGCTAACAGCCAGACCAGCAGGGTCAAGCGGCGCACGTTCAGGCCGCTCATCTGCGCCATATCGCGGTTGCCGCCCACCGCCTGCACATGCTGGCCGAAGCGGGAGTGGTGGAGCAGGAACTGGAACAGGATAAACACCCCCAGCAAATAAATCAGCGGCCAGGGCAGGCCCAGCACGCTGTTATCGCGAAAAGCGACCATCAGCGGATCGCTGACCGCGATGCGCCGCTGGCCGGTCAACAGATCTGTCAGGCCGGTAAACGCCACGGAGGTCGAGAGGGTGGCCAGCAGCGGCGGCAGGCCGGCCGCCAGCACCAGGAAGCCGTTGATCGCCCCGCAGAGCAGGCAAACCGCCGCCAGCAGCGCCAGCAGCAGGAGGTACGGCGTGTGCCATTCGGCCAGACCGAGGCTGAGCAGCGCGACGCCGAGCACCGCCGTCGCCGGCAGGGAGAGGTCGATGCCGCCGGAGACCACGTCATCCCCGCCCACGGCGATAACGCAGACCAGGCCGAAACAGAGGATCGCCAGCGGAACGCTCTGGACCAGCATCAGGCTGATATTTTGCCAGCTGAGAAAGTAGGGAGACTGTACGCTCAGCCATACCAGCAGCGCCAGAAACAGGATCAGGGGAAATTTTTCAATCAGCGTCGCCAGGCCCGGACGGCCGCGACGCTGGATAGCGGTACTCATAGTGAAGGCTCCTGTCCGCCGTTGATCGCCACCAGCAGGGCGTCCAGCGTTAGCCCGCGGGTGGGCAGATTGGCCGCCAGCGCGCCGCGCCAGAGGACCAGGATCCGGTCGCATAGTCCGAGCAGTTCGGGGGCGTCGCTGGAGGAGACCAGCACCGCCCGTCCTTTATCGGCCAGCTGGCGCGTCCGTTGATAAATATCGCGACGGGCGCCGATATCGACCCCAAGGGTGGGTTCATCGAGAATAAACAGCCGGGCATCGGTGCCGAGCCAGCGGGCGAGGATCGCTTTTTGCTGGTTGCCGCCGCTCATGTAGCGTACCGGCAGCGCCGGGCGTCCCGGGCGGATCGCCAGCTGTTCTATCCAGTCGCGCACTTTCTGCTCGGCGATACCCCGCCGCTCCCAGCCAAAGGTAGCGGTCTCCGGCAGTGAGGCGAGATTAATATTGTCGGCGGTGGTGAAGGGCAGGATCAGCCCCTGATGGCGGCGGTCGCGTGGCACCAGCGCCATGCCGGCGCGGATCGCCTGCTTCGGCGTACGAATGCGCCGCGGCTGGCCGTCGAGGTGGATCGTACCGCGTTCTGCCGGGCGTAAGCCGTAGAGTAAGTCGACCAGCACATCGCGTCCGGCGCCCAGCAGGCCGGCGACGCCGACGATTTCGCCCGGCTGAATATCAAAAGAGAGATCCTGCAGCTGCCGCCCGTCGCTCAGCTGGCGCACCGAGAGCAGCGGGGCCGCCCCGGTGTCTGCCGCCGGGTGCTGGCGCGGGGTATACAGCTGGTCGATTTCCCGGCCGACCATCATGGCGATCAGCGCCTCGGTATTCTGCAGCAGGTCGCGGTCCGGGTAACCGACCACTTCCCCGTTACGCAGCACGGTGCCGCGGTCGCAGAGGGTGGCTATCTCATTGAGGTAGTGGGAAATATACAGAATGGCAATGCCCTGGTCGCGCAGGCGAAGGATGGCGGAGGAGACCAGACTGGCCTCCTGCGCCTCCAGGGGGGCGGTGGGCTCGTCGAACACCACCAGCCGCGCCGCGCCGTCGATCAGCGCGCGGGCAATCTGCACCAGTTTGCGCTCGGCCAGGCTCAGGTCGCGCACCAGCCGTTCGGGGTCGATCGCCTGCTGCCAGTTTTGCTGGAAAAATTGCGCCGTGGCGGCCTTCATCCGTCGGCGATCCAGCGCCCCCCAGCGGGTGCGATACTCCTGGCCGAGAAACACCGATTCCGCGACGGTAAAGTGCGGGATCAGGTTAAGCTCCTGGTGAATGACGCGAATGCCGGCGGCTTCAATGGCTGCCGGATTGCCGAGGGGCAGCGGGTGACCGTCGAGGGTCGCGCTGCCGCTGTCAGCCTGATAGACTCCGGCGAGGATTTTAATCAGCGTCGATTTACCGGCGCCGTTCTCGCCAATCAGGCCATGAATTTCCCCCGGATTGAGGCGCAGGGTGACTGCATTAAGCGCCGTAACGCTGGCAAAACGTTTGCCGATCTGGTCCATGACCAGACCCGCGGCGGGGCGCTCCCCGCCAGGGTGTTGATTTATCACTGCAGTTCGCCGTATCCCAACTGTTTATACACCGCTTTCGCCTCCTGCGGACCTTTCACCGGTATCACCGGGATAAAGGTTTGCACCGGCAGTTTCTGACCGGCAAAGTAGCGGGCCACGTTGTCGGCGGAGGTCTGGCCAATCAGATGCGGCTGCTGCGCGACGTTAGCCACAAACGGACTGCCGGGCTCTGCCATGATCTCCAGCGTCTCCGGACCGGCGTCGATGGCCGTCACTTTCACGTCCTTATCACGGCCGGTCTCTTCCAGTGCCTGGACGATACCGATGGCCGGTTGATCCCAGCAGGCGACATGGATGGCGTCCAGTTTGCCTTTCGGATACTGGCTGAGTAATTCGAGGGTTTTCTTCCGCGCGTCTTCCGGCGAGTTGGCGAACTGTTCCGCGAGCTCAGGCTGGATAATATGAATATCCGGATAATCCTTAAGGACATATTTCCACTGATCGTAGCGAATTCCGCAAATACGCAGCGCGCTGGAGAACGCGTTAAATACGGCGACGTTGCCTTTGCCGCCTAATTCATCCGCCATGTAGCGGCCGATGGTCGAGCCTAAGGTGTAGTTATCGGAGGTGGTATTGTTGACCGAATATTGAGAAACGTGATCCACGGTAAATACCGGGATACCAGCATCACGCAATGCTTTAAATTTTGGTTCGACGGCGCTGTCGCCGAGAATACTAATTACCGCGTCCACCTTGCGTGACAGTAAAATATCGTGATTATTGGCATGCACCTGATTATCGCGACCGCCATCGACGCCAATGACTTTGCCCCCCAGTTTCTCCACTTCCTCTGTCGCTCCTTTAAAGGCCTCGCGATCCCAGAAATGCTGAGTGCCGACAACGGCAACGCCAATGGTTTTTCCCTGTAAGGAGAGGGCGTCTGCGGCAGTGACGCTCAGCGAGGCAAGGGAAAGCAGTCCCAGCGCGGCAGGCAATAATTTTCTCTTCTGCGACATTGTTATTATGATCCTGTGATGAAGGTGGTTGCGGACCGGTAGCATGACAAGAAGCACCTCGCCACCTCAAATACAAAATAAGTCTAAGTTATGCCGGGAATGTTATATCGCAGAAACGCCAGAGAAAAATGTTATTTTGCCATCGGGAACCTGAAAATATTTCATGATGCAAAATATACCTTTTTATTTTGTGGTTTTATTTTTGACTTTTTCCGTGTTTATTTAACGGATAAAGACGGCTTTCTGTTTATTGTGATGGCGTGGAGAAATAAGGCCCTTGCAGGGAAATGCAGGTGATTGCGCGGGCTAATACTTTTTTTAGCAGAGTAATGTCTGGCTGGGACGGGGATATTTCCGTCATTTCCTCGATTTATTTTAACGAGTTTTTTGGCTGAGAAGAACGCGAGTGCTATGAAGAAACAGCATAATTATACGGTGATGCACTGGGGAACGTGGCAGGTGGAGAGCCGCGAGGGCGATATCGTGGCGGTTAATCCGGTGCCCTGGGATAAAAATCCGTCACGCATTGGTCAGTCGCTCCCCGACGCGGTGACCAGCCAAACGCGCATTCGCCGTCCGGCGGTGCGCGCCGGCTATCTTCAGCAGGGCCCAGCGTCACGAGAAGGGCGAGGCAAGGAGCCCTTTGTCGAAGTCAGTTGGGAGGTGGCGCTGGACCTGCTGGCTCGCGAGCTGCGATCGGTCAAGGCGCGCTGCGGCAATGAGGCGATCTACGGCGGCTCCTACGGCTGGGCCAGCGCTGGACGCTTTCACCATGCGCAGAGCCAGCTGCACCGGTTTCTCAAGGGATTTGGCGGGTATACCGCCAGCACCAATACCTATAGCAGCGCCGCGGGCGAGCGCATTCTGCCGCATATTCTCGGACCGCTGAGCCCGCTGCACCGTCAGCATACCCATTTTTCCGAGCTGGCGCGGGAGTGTCAGCTGTTTGTCGCGATTGGCGGACTGCCGCTGCGCAATGCCCAGGTCAACGGCGGCGGCGCCAACGACCATATGCTGCCGTACTGGCTGGATAAGATGCAGGCCAACGGTACCCGGTTTATGAATATCAGCCCGGTACGCAATGACCTCAGCGCGGTGCCCGACGCCGAGTGGCTGGCCATTCGGCCGGGCACCGATACCGCACTGCTGCTGGCGCTGAGCTATGTACTGATCGCTGAGTCTCTATACGACCAGGCGTTTGTTGCCAGCCATACCGTCGGGTTTGCCCCCTATCGCGCTTATCTGTTGGGCGAGCACGACGGCGTAGCGAAAACCCCGGCGTGGGCGGCGGCGATTACCGGCCTGGACGCCCAGCGCATCGCCGACCTGGCGCGGGAGATGGCCCGCCACCGGACGATGGTGAATATCTCCTGGTCTATCCAGCGCGCCCGTCAGGGAGAGCAAGCCTACTGGGCGACGGTGGCCCTGACCGCTCTGCTGGGACAGATCGGCACGCCGGGCGGCGGCCTCGGGTTTGGCTACGCCTGCACTAACCTGGCGGGCGCGGTGCGAAAAGCGTTTTCCGGCCCGCGCTTACCCGCCGGGGAGAATGCGGTGGATAGCGTTATCCCGGTGGCGCGGCTGTCCGATATGCTGCTGCACCCGGGAGAAGCCTATGAGTTCGACGGTCAGCAGCTGCGCTATCCCGACATCCGTCTGGTTTACTGGGCGGGAGGCAATGCGTTTCATCATCATCAGGATATCAACCGACTGTGCGAGGCCTGGCGCCGTCCGGAGACGGTGGTGGTGCATGAGCAGTACTGGACCGCGCAGGCTAAATTCTCCGATATTGTCCTGCCAGCCACCACCTCGCTGGAGCGAGAGGATATCGGCAGCGGCGGTCACGACGGGTTTATGATCGCCATGAGCGCGCAGATCCCGCCGGTGGGCGAAGCGCGTGACGATTACGCCATTTTCCACGATCTGGCCGCTCGGCTGGGCTTCGGAGAACAGTTCAGCGAGGGGCGGGACGCCGGGCAGTGGCTGCGTCATCTCTATGAGGAGTCAAGACCGCGGGCGCAGGAGGAGGGTATTGCGCTGCCCTCGTTCGAGGACTTCTGGCAGCAAGGGGTGCTGGAGTACAGCGCGCCGGAGCGGCCGCAGATCTTTCTCGCCGATTTTCGCGCCGATCCGCAGCGCTATCCGCTCTCCACGCCCTCCGGCAAGATTGAACTCTTTTCCGCCACCGTCGCCGGGTTTGGCTATCGTGAATGCCCTGGCCATCCGTGGTGGGATGAACAGGAGGCCGCCCGGCAGCGGCAGGAGGCGGCGCGGTGGCCGCTTCATCTGCTCTCCAGCCAGCCGCGTGCCCGCCTGCACAGTCAGTACGACCACGGCAGCGTCAGCCGGGCGACGAAAATTCAGGGACGCGAGCCGCTGTGGATGCATCCGAGCGATGCGCAGGCAAGAGACATCCGCGAAGGCAGTGTGGTGAAGGTCTATAACGACCGCGGGGCGATTCTGGCGGGCGTGCACCTGAGCGAGCAGATTTTGCCCGGCGTGGTACAGATGTCCACCGGCGCCTGGTATGACCCGCTGGATCCCAATGAAAAAGGAACGCTCGATAAGCACGGTAATCCCAACGTGTTAACCGAGGATCGCGGCAGTTCGCGCCTGGGGCAGGGCTGTAGCGCCCAGAGCTGTTGGGTGGAGATCGCCCCGTGGCGTGAGGCACTGCCGCCGATCACCGCCTTTGATCCACCGAGGTTTATTGAGGTTTAGGCGTTGGCGCTCGCCGGCGGCGGGGCGGGTAGTCCGGAGGAGGCGCGGTATGCGCCGCCTCCGGCAAAGCCCGCGCCTGGCGGTTTAAGACTGACGACAGTTTGACGTTACGCCAGCCGCGGGTAGGCGCTGGCGATATCGTCACCGGTAAACTGGGCGATCCAGCCTTCCGGGTTATCAAAAATGCGAATGGCGGTGAAGTTCGGTTCTGAACCCATATCAAACCAGTGCGGGGTGTGGGCGGGAACCGAAATCAGATCGTTCTTTTCGCACAGTACCTGGAACACCTCGTCGCCAATATGCAGGCAGAACAGGCCGGCGCCCTCGACAAAAAACCGCACCTCGTCTTCGCCATGGGTGTGCTCGTTGAGGAATTTTTCCCGCAGCGCCTCTTTTTGCGGGTTATCGGCGCGCAGGCTGATGACGTCCCAGCTCTGGTAGCCCTTTTCGGCGACCAGTTTATCAATCGCATGCTGATAGGCGGCAATCACCGTTTCCGGGCTGGGATTTGCGCCGAGGTCGCGGTCGGCCTGCCAGCGCTCGAAGCGGACGCCTTTGGCGTTCAGTTGATCCTGAATCGCTTTGGCGTCGGTGCTGTGCCAGAGCGGTGTTTGCGGATCGGTCACGGAAAAAAGAGTTAATGCGCTCATGCTGGGATCTGCTCCGGATGAATGTCGTCAAAACGCTGAACCTGAGGATGGTGGCTCGCCGGGTCGCGGTCGCCGCGTACCAGTTGGATCGTTCGCAAACCTGCAGCCTCGGCGGCGTCGAGCTCCTGATGGATATCCGACAGGAACAGGATGGTGCCAGGGGCATGGCCCAGGTGTTCAGCAATGTTACGGTAGGACTGTACCTCGCGTTTGGCGCCTACCAGGGTATCGAAATAGCCCGTGAACAGATGAGTAATATCACCTTCATCGCTGTAGCCAAATAACAATTTCTGCGCGGCAACGGAGCCTGAGGAATATACATACAGATCAATGCCCTGCGCTTTCCATTTCTCCAGCGCCGGCAGTACGTCCGGATAGAGATGGCCGGTAAAGTCGCCGTTGAGATAGCCGTCACGCCAGATGATCCCCTGCAGCGCCTTTAGCGCCGTGGATTTACGGTCTTCGTCCATAAAGGCGAAGAGGGTAGTGATAAGGTCGGCGGTGCTGGCGGCCGGGGCGTCTGTCTCGCGGCGCAGGTTGTCGAGAATGGTTTTGACGGGCTCAGCGTACTGCTGAGCGGTCACAAAGCCGGCCAGTCGTTCGCGGGCGTAGGGGAACAGCACGTTATGCACGAAGCGGATATCGCTGGTGGTGCCTTCTATGTCGGTCACGATGGCGCGGATCATGGTTTCTCCAGAGTGGCGTGGCGCGGAATAACATTAGCATTTAGACGTCTAAGCGTCTTGATTGCCAAATATTAACATCGTGTTATAGTGGCTTCAACAACAGCATTACAATCGGTATAAAAAGAATGAGCAATAACCCTTTGATTCCAGAGAGTAAACTTCCTGCGCTCGGCACAACGATTTTTACCCAGATGAGCGCCCTGGCCCAGCAGCATCAGGCCATCAACCTGTCACAGGGCTTTCCCGATTTCGACGGCCCGCGCTATCTTCAGGAGCGTCTGGCCTACCATGTGGCGCAGGGGGCGAATCAGTACGCCCCGATGACCGGCGTGCCGGCGCTGCGCGAGGCGATCGCCGGGAAGACAGCGGAGCTGTATGATTACCTGCCCGACGTCAATAGCGATATCACGGTCACCGCCGGCGCGACGGAGGCCCTGTACGCGGCGATCACCGCCCTGGTGCGCCGCGGCGACGAGGTGGTCTGTTTCGATCCCAGCTATGACAGCTATGCCCCCGCGGTGGCGCTGGCCGGCGGCGAATTACGCCGTATTGCGCTGCAGCCGCCGCATTTTCGCGTCGACTGGCAGCAGTTTGCTGCGGCGCTGAGCGATAAAACCCGTCTGGTGATCCTCAATACCCCGCACAATCCATCAGCCACCGTCTGGCAGCGTGAAGATTTCGCTGCCCTGTGGCAGGCGATTGCCGAACGCGAGATCTATGTCCTCAGCGATGAGGTCTATGAGCACATCTGCTTTGCTGAGGGCGGCCACGCCAGCGTGCTGGCGCATCCCCAGCTTCGCGAGCGGGCGGTGGCGGTCTCCTCGTTTGGCAAAACGTTTCATATGACCGGCTGGAAGGTCGGCTACTGCGTAGCCCCGGCGGCCATCAGCGCCGAACTGCGCAAGGTGCATCAGTATCTGACCTTCTCGGTGAATACCCCGGCGCAGTTGGCGATCGCCGACATGCTGCGCGAAGCGCCTGAGCACTATCGTGAGCTGCCGGCGTTTTATCGGGAACGCCGCGATCTGTTTATTGAAGCGCTGCGCCCAAGCCGACTGGAACTTCTGCCCTGTGAAGGGACCTATTTCCTGCTGGCGGACTACAGCGCCATTTCCGATCTTGACGACGTCAGCTTCTGCCGCTGGCTGACGACCGAAGTCGGGGTGGCGGCGATCCCGCTCTCCGTCTTCTGCGCCGATCCGTTCCCGCACAAGCTGATCCGCTTATGCTTTGCCAAACAGCCGGCGACTCTGCTGGCTGCGGCGACGCGTTTGTGCCAGCTGTAGTCACTTAATCGTCCACGCCTGGGAGAACTGGCGGCCAGCGAACATCTCCGTGAGGCCGCTAATTTGCTTCAGGCGCAATACCTCATCGGCATCCATCCCCAGCTCTTTGCCGATTTTCTGTGGCGTCCAGCCAAGCTGGGTCAGTTCGCGGACAATCTCTGACATGGCGTGGATTTGGTGGCGCCCGCGCGCCCGGTTATGGCGTATGGTCTCTGCCATCAGCCCGTCACGCGAGGCGGCTTCACTCGTCAGGCAGGTCACTGGCAGATAACCTTTCAGCGTTTTTTTCAGCACCGCTTTGCTGCAGGCCAGCTCATGACGGTGAAAACCGTCGACAATCGTATACGACTGCGGGCTTTGCTGGATGACGACGACCGGCTGGGTAAAGCCGTCGGCTTCCAGCGACGTTTGCAGCAGGCGTTTTTCCGGTGGCGCCACGTTATTCGGATTGTAGTCGTTGGGGATGACCTGCTCCTGTTTTACCCACAGCACGCAGTCAACGGGCTGGGAGCGGAAGGGACTGCGCTGGTGGAGCACCTGACGAAACGCATTGATTGCCTCGATGCGCGCCTCGTCATCCAGCGTTTGCAGATAAGCGTCCAGCGCCTGCGTCAGTTGTTGTTGCATAATATCCCCCATTGTTGGCGATGTTTTTCCATGCGTTTACGGTAGCGCTGATAGTGGCTGCTTTTGGTCGGGCTAAACGAAAGCTGACGGCACCAGTAGTCGTTATTGAGCAGCACTTTGCAGACCCGCCGCCAGGACGGGATATCTTTGGTGCCAATGTCCGCAGGCTGGGTGTCCGGAATATCTTCCATGCCTTTTTTCTGATACCAACGCAGGTAGACGGCGATTTTGTTGCGGTAGTGCTCGGCAGTGGTTTCCGGCATGCTGTCGAGCAGGAACAGCGCATAGCTTTTCCATGTCAGGTGGTCGGGCTTGTCGATTTTTCGGTGGCCGTAAAATTGATTATCATGCCCGGCATAGACCCCGCCGCTGTGCGCGCCGCTCACCCGCTGACACATTGCGGCCCAGCGCTCAGGCTCCAGCACATGGTAGAGCCACAGCCCCTGGCGCTGCTCCGGACCGAACGGTTCGCAGATGCGCATATAGCGCAGCGGCACCCCGGCCTGATACATCAGATCGTACAGAGGGTTATAAGACTGCCGGCTTTTGGCAAACCAGGTCCAGATGTCGGCCGTTTTCCAGTCATAGAGCGGGTAGATGTACCAGGCGTGGCCGCCCGGCGCCGAGGTGGTCCAGGGTTTATCATCGGCGAAGCGTTGTTTACGCTGCGAAGAGATGGCCATAAAGCGATTCAGTGACTCGTCGGCGCGAATGCCCACCAGCACGGCGGCGGGGCGCCGCTGTGAAAACCACTCGGCGAAGTGGCTGACAAAGGACTCAAAGCTCATCCCCGGTTGATAAAATGAAAAATAGCCCGGGTGGGTAATCGCCCAGGGCGGCGGCTGACGGACCCAGTCTGCCCCGGGCTCCCAGCATTGCCATTGCGGTTTATACTGCGTCAGCGCGTTTTGGGTGGTGAGCGGCAGGGCGACCCAGTAAAAGGTTTCGACAACATCCGCATACAGCGCACGCAGTTTTTCGCAGTGGGCGATGGTGCAGGAGAACTGCGCTTCCCAGTCAATAAACAACACACTGATTTTTTTACCCTGTAACCGCGCCGCCTGGGCGGTTAAATGCAGCATGACGGTGGAGTCTTTTCCACCCGAGAAAGAGACGCAAACGCGTGAAAAATTATCCAGCACCCACTGGATGCGCTGCTCAGTTGCCTGCAGCACCGATTCCGGTAAGGGATATTTAATAAACGACATGACCATTAATCCTTTAATAGTAGAGCTTCCCGTTTGTTCAGTATAAACGATGAGCGCTGCGAAATTAATGGTCGATCTGCATTCAAACAGAGTGTGAAAACAGGTGGGCAGTTACTCACTATTATTAAGTTGTGGGCGTGATATATCTCTGTCATTCATTAGAATGGAGATTAATTCAGATAGAAAATGATTTTGTGTAGATGATTGATGGTAGTTAATGTATATCGTGATCTCTGGAAAAAGTGCCTCTATATCGAGAGCGTGAAGTGGCATGGCCGGGGAAATAAAATCATATAAATAGGAGGGGATGAAGCCAATTAAGTCGGTTTTATTGATCATGTTAAGAATGGTCATAAAAGAGTCGCTGCGAAAGGCAATATTACCCGGATTTAACCATGGCGTGCTGCTTTGCTGGACGCGCTGAATGACAGGATCGTTGGTGATATAGTGGGTGAAAAATTCCTGTGCCAGCGCTTCAATCGACGTGAGTTGATCTCGCCGCGGATGGTCCGCCCGGCAAACCGCCAGCGTCTGCACCGTCTGATAGGGCTGACAGATCGTGGCGCGGTTGGTAATAGGCATTCGGGTGAACACCAGGTCCGCCTGGCGATACGCCAGCAGCTCCTCAGCCGATTCCGTGGTGGTCAGGTTATGGTGCTCAATCTGCAAATTGGCCTGATGACAGAGCTCATTAATCATAAAATGGCTATTCACTGAACAGAACAGCGGAGGGCCATATATCACGATACGTTTACGCAGTTCGGAGCGATTATTGAGATTGTTGGTTTTTTCCAGCTGTTCGAGATTTTGTTGCAAATGATAATGAAGATTGACACAGGCGGTAGTGGGCGTCATCCCTTTCCCAACGCGAACAAATAACGGATCGTTTAACTGCTGGCGCAAACGCTGCAACGACTGGCTCACCGCTGACGGGGTGATAAATAACATGGCGGCTGCTTTGCTAATGCTCAAATGTTGATAGATACATTCAAAAATAACCAATAAATTCAAATCGAACTTTTTCAGATCGTAAAGATTTGCCATTAATGCAGTCCTGTGTATTATCAGCGCGGGTGGAAATATTCTTAGTGAGAATGTTGATTGGCTTAATATTTGCGGTGTGAATTTAATTACCGGACTATAACGTTAAGTTCTGCTTAATATATCTTATCGTCGACAGGGGCGCCAGCGGTCGTTGTTATCTGGCGCCATTATGCAATGGGATTATTCTTGTTCGCCCATCATGATCTGCAGTTTTTCTTTATCCGGCAGGCCGACCACCTGCTGCAGCATATTATCCTTATTCATATAGTAAATGGCTGGCGTGACGTTGGCCCCCAGTTCGTCCATCAGTTGCTGATTAACGTTGAGCACTTTCATTTTCTCCGGGGGAATAGCCTGCGGGATCGTCAGGGCCATTTTCCCATTCGATTGCTCATAATCATGCCAGGTCTTCGCCGGATCCTTGGTGGCCAGAATCGCGGCGGCGGTGGCCGGGCTTTCGGGCTTGATCACCCCCACCAGCAGGGTGCGGATCTGCACTTTACCGGCTTCCACCCAGGGGCGGGACTGCTGCCAGAACTGTTTACAGTAGGGGCAGAAGGGATCGGCAAAGACATACAGCACGATGGGGGCGTCCTTATTGCCATCCTGCAGCCAGTGGGCGCTGGCCATCTTCTTCCACATCTCCTGTCCTGCCGGGGTATAGAGTTCTTTCTGAAACAACTGCTCGCTGAGGTTGTTGCCGTTCTCGTCATACATATAGCCGGAAATGGCATGTTTGCCGTCCGGCGTGAGGTAGATGGCGACCCCCATGTCCTGGTATTTGCCCAGCCAGCCTTTCATTCCCCCTGGCGCCTCAAAGGGTTTTATAATGGTAATGCCCTGTTTTTCAATCGCTTTTACCGGAGCGGGGAGCTCCTCCGCCTGGCTACATAACGGAAAAAGGCTGAGCAAGAGAAGACGCTTTAACATGAATATTCCTTGTAAAATCAGCAGGAAAGGGCAAAACGATTGTCGAACCTATCACAGTCATAGGCAAGATCAGCAGAATGACGGATTGCCCTTTGCTGGCGTGGGTGATGTAATCCTGGATGCTGTTACATTAAGGTAATGTAGAGCGCAACACATAGCCAGTCTGACTGGCGCTGAACCTACCTTCGGGTATTTCAGGTAACGGGGCCGCCTGAAAGGGTGGCCTTTTTACTTTTGTCGCGGCAAATGATGCGAAAAACAGCGATCAGCGCTGAACGCGTCGACAGGTTCACAGAGTTGTCTTGTTCCGGTTGTTAGATAACGCTTATTGATTCGATAATGTAAACGCATTGGTCGGGTCAGGAAAAATTCGTTAACTTAGACCTCAACGAAAACACGGAGGAAGTATAGATGTCCTTAATTAACACCAAAATCAAACCGTTCAAAAACCAGGCATTCAAAAATGGTGAATTCATCGAAGTCACCGAGAAAGACACCGAAGGCCGCTGGAGCGTCTTCTTCTTCTATCCGGCTGACTTCACTTTCGTCTGCCCGACCGAACTGGGCGACGTGGCTGACCATTACGAAGAACTGCAGAAGCTGGGCGTAGACGTTTATTCTGTGTCTACCGATACCCACTTCACCCACAAAGCGTGGCACAGCAGCTCTGAAACCATCGCGAAAATCAAATACGCGATGATCGGCGACCCGACTGGCGCCCTGACCCGTAACTTCGACAACATGCGTGAAGATGAAGGTTTGGCTGACCGTGCCACCTTCGTGGTTGACCCGCAGGGTATCATCCAGGCGATCGAAGTTACCGCTGAAGGTATCGGCCGTGATGCGTCTGACCTGCTGCGTAAAATCAAAGCGGCGCAGTACGTTGCTTCTCACCCAGGCGAAGTCTGCCCGGCTAAATGGAAAGAAGGCGAAGCGACACTGGCTCCGTCTCTGGACCTGGTCGGTAAGATTTAAGTCTGTTTGTGCCCGGCGGCGCTACGCTTGCACGGGCCTACAAGATTGTAGGCCGGGTAAACGGCGTGTCACCCGGCAATCAATGGGCGCTTTGGCGCCCATTTTATTCCAACACCATGATGCAAGCGCATTCAGGCCGCCTGGACGAGGCCGCTTGCATGATGATGTTTTAAGCCCAGGAGATAACAATGCTCGACACCAACATGAAAACCCAGCTCAAGGCCTACCTTGAGAAGCTGACCAAGCCTGTTGAGCTGATTGCCACGCTGGATGACAGCGCTAAATCGGCAGAAATCAAGGAACTGTTGGCTGAAATCGCTGAACTGTCAGACAAAGTCACCTTTAAAGAAGACAACACGCTCGCGGTACGTAAGCCATCATTCCTGATTACTAACCCAGGTTCCGACCAGGGCCCACGCTTTGCAGGCTCTCCGCTGGGCCACGAGTTTACCTCGCTGGTGCTGGCGCTGCTGTGGACCGGCGGTCATCCGTCGAAAGAGGCCCAGTCGCTGCTGGAGCAGATCCGCGATATTGATGGCGATTTCGAGTTCGAGACTTATTATTCACTCTCCTGTCATAACTGCCCGGATGTGGTGCAGGCCCTGAACCTGATGTCGGTGCTCAACCCGCGCATCAAGCACACGGCGATTGACGGTGGGACCTTCCAGAATGAAATTACCGATCGCAACGTCATGGGCGTTCCTGCGGTGTATCTGAATGGTCAGGAGTTTGGTCAGGGGCGAATGACGCTGACGGAAATTGTCGCCAAAGTGGATACCGGTGCGGAAAAACGCGCAGCGGAAGAGCTGAACCAACGTGATGCTTACGATGTGCTGATTGTCGGCTCCGGCCCGTCCGGTGCGGCCGCGGCGGTATATTCTGCGCGTAAAGGTATTCGTACCGGCCTGATGGGCGAGCGCTTCGGCGGTCAGGTGCTGGATACCGTGGATATCGAAAACTATATTTCGGTGCCGAAAACCGAAGGCCAGAAACTGGCCGGCGCGCTGAAAGCGCACGTCAGCGACTATAACGTCGATGTGATCGACTCCCAGAGCGCGACCAAACTGACGCCAGCGGCGACAGAGGGCGGCCTGCATCAGATTGAAACCGCCTCTGGCGCGGTGCTGAAGGCGCGTAGCGTCATCATTGCCACCGGGGCGAAATGGCGCAATATGAACGTACCGGGCGAAGATCAGTATCGCACCAAAGGCGTGACCTACTGCCCGCACTGCGACGGTCCGCTGTTTAAGGGCAAACGCGTAGCGGTAATTGGCGGCGGGAACTCCGGGGTAGAAGCCGCTATCGACCTGGCGGGCGTCGTAGAGCATGTGACCCTGCTGGAGTTTGCTCCAGAGATGAAAGCCGACCAGGTGTTGCAGGATAAAGTCCGCAGCCTGAAGAATGTCGACATCATTCTTAATGCGCAGACCACGGAAGTGAAAGGCGATGGCAGCAAAGTCACCGGCCTGCAATATCGTGACCGGGTGAGCGGTGATGAGCATCATGTCGCGCTGGCGGGGATCTTCGTCCAGATTGGCCTGCTGCCTAACACCACCTGGCTGGAAGGCGCCGTTGAGCGCAACCGCATGGGTGAGATCATCATCGATGCGAAGTGCGAAACCAATGTCAAAGGCGTATTCGCCGCTGGCGACTGCACCACCGTGCCGTACAAGCAGATTATTATCGCGGCAGGGGAAGGGGCAAAAGCGTCGCTGAGCGCCTTCGACTACCTGATCCGCACGAAAACCGCATAACAAGTCAGACAATAAACCTGCATAACAAAGAGGCTACCCTGGGGTAGCCTCTTTTTTTCTATTTCGTCATATTTACCTGACGACCATCACCGGGATATGGGCATGGCGGATCACGCTTGAGGCATTGGATCCGAGCAGGTGGGTACTGATGGACGGGTTGCGCGAGCCAATCACCACGACATCGGCGTTAATTTCGCTGGCCAGCTCGTTGACCATATCGCGCACGCTGCCGAAACGGACATGCAGCTTGATACGTGAGGGGTCAATGCTGAAATGGCTGACCATCGTCTGCAGACGAGTTTCCGCCTCATGCTGCAGGTGTTCTTCAAACCGCCGCAGATCGGCGGTAAAGCGGCTCATGGTGAAGCTCGCAGAGCCGGGTAATACGTGGAGCAGATGGATCACCCCGTCCTGCTGGGCCAGAAACTCCGCATGCCGGACGGCTTTATCGCTCAGCGCCATCTCAAAGACATCAACGGGCATAATGATAGTCTTATACATATGCAATCCTCCTTGTTCATTTGCGTCTATATCAACATATTATATGCGGATATAGTGTCATTCAGGTCGCAAAACTGTCAGTCAGGCAGGTGCAAAGCGTAAAAAAAGGTTAGCGAGGAAGGAACAGCAGAAAGAGGATGTATGGACATCCTCTGAATAAAGCGCGAAACGCCTCAGGCAGCAGGGATTAGCGGTGGAATTCGCCAGCGGCTTCCGGCTGGTACAAGAGCTCCAGCACTTCCAGGTGTGTCGATGCACCGCCCGGCAGCTCCCAGTGAATGGTGCTGCCGACTTTCAGACCCAGCAGCGCGGCGCCCACCGGCGCGAGGACGGAGAGCTGGCTGGCGCTGTCAGTCACCTGAGACGGAAACACCAGCGTCCGCACGCGCTCTTCGCCGCTGGTTAAATCGCGGAATTTTACCTTACTGTTCATGGTGACGACGTCATGCGGCATCGCTTCCGGCGCCAGCATTTGCGCGCGGTCGAGCTCGTCATTCAGGGCATCGGCAACCGGTAAGTTGGCGAAAGCCGGCTGCTCCAGCAGCCTGTCGATACGTTCGGCATCCAGTTCGTTAATGATGATTGCGGGTCTGGTCATTGCATACTCCATGTTATCCAGGAACCTGTCCGTAAAAGAAAACCCTCGCCGAAAAGGGCAAGGGTTAAGGTCCTACCATCATACTGAGAGTTGCCGGTAGTTTGAAGTGATGAAACGCACATTCAGCGTGCAACGCCCCCCGGCGGGCGGCGTTTTCTGCTCAGCACGTCGCTTTGCGCTACTGACCGACCTTGTCCAGGATAAACTGGGTTCCACAGTTGCCCGGATGGGGTTGTGGCAGAAAGGCGGACGTGGCCAGCGGGGCGTTGATGGTGGCGGCGTTGAGGGAGATTTGCATCTCGGTCAGATAGGCTGGATTACCGTTACAGGTTAATTTAAACGCCTTCACGCTTTGCGGACCCCAGGCGCGGGCCACCGCGGCATCGAAGTCGGCGCGGCTGACGGTTTGACCATAATGCTTCGCGAGGAAATCGCCTACCGGGCTATGCTTAATTTCCCCATTCAGGCGCACCATGGTGCCAAAATAGCTATCGGGATCAAAGCCGAAGCAGACGCCATGTTTGGCGTATTCGTAGCGCTCCAGGCAGGAGGTGCCGCCCGAACCCGGCATCACGTTATTGAGTTTATTGGCCATCTCCAGCGACAGCCCGGTTTCCGCCGCCTGGCATTTGCGGTTCGCTTTCACTTCCGGCATGTTGGGCACCGGGCGCGTGGCGCAGCCGTAGCGCATCCAGCGTCGTTCATCCACCCCGCGCGCGGCAATCGACTTTGGCAGCCCGGGCCACAGGCCGTGCACGGTCAGAAAGTCGGCTTTGTTCGCGGTGTCCTGCTGCAGGCGACACTCTTCCGGTTCGCTACGGTTGCGGTCAAGCATGCTCTGACAGAATCCGGTTTGCCAGGAGAGGGCAAGAACGTAGCGGTCAAAATCAGCGTATCGCGTCGCGGTGAGCGGTTCAGCGCCGGCCTGAGTGGCGGTGAGCACAAGGGCAAGCGCGGCGAAATCCTTCCTGAACATGTTTATTCCTGATTGTGGATGGCAAAAGATAACGGGGAGTTATTAAAGCATAAAAAAGGCGCCCGCTGGCGCCTTTTCGCGTGGTTAGACCATTAGTGGACTGCGCTGCCGGGCACCAGAATCTCAGTGGCGATAATCACCACCAGCAGGCCAACCATCACCGGCACGGAGGTACGTTTGACCACTTCGAACGGCGAAATTTTTGCCATCCCGGCAACGGCGACCACCACCCCGGAGACCGGCGATATCGTGCGGCCGAGGTTAGAGGCCTGCAGCATCGGAATCGACAGATAAGCCGGATTGATGCCGGAAGAGTGCGCCAGCTTGGGGATCATCTCAACAAAAGCGTAGAACGGGGCATTACCGGAGCCGGTGGTCATTGCCGCCAGCATGGTCAGGATCACCAGCACCAGCATCAGAATAATACTGGCCGAGCCGAAGGAGGTGGCGATGGAGATCAGCCCATTGATAAAGCCGATGGTGCTTAGTCCCTGGGCGAAGACGCCGGCGGCGACCAGCAGCATCACTACGCCGGCGAAGGCGTCAGCCATCCCGCGGTAGGCGACTTCCAGCCCGCTGAAGACGTTTTTGGTGTTAAACCCGCGCAGGAACTCAAGGATCGCCGCCAGCAGCATGCAGCCGACGAGGATGGTGATAATGTGCAGTTCCGGTCCCCATTTACCATCAAAGATCAGCACGCCGATGATCGGGGTAAACGGCAGAATGGCGTACAGCGCTGGGGCGGTGGTGGTGATGTCGTTGACATCCAGCATTTCGTGGGAAATGTTCTCTTTTTTATCCAGGTAACGCTGCCAGAAGAAATGGGCGATCGCCATGCAGATAATGGCCGCGATGGAGATGGGCAGCGTGGTCTTGAAGGCAAAGTCGATCAGCGGCATTTCTGCGGCTTTAGCCGCCAGTACAACATCGCCAGAGGTAGGCGAGAGGATAATGGCCGCCGGTGAAGCGCAGATGGCTGCCGCCGCCCCGCGACTGATACCGACGTTCACCATCACCGGGAACAGCGTCGCCATCAGCAGCACGCCAAGGCCGGTCGCAGAGGAGACCGCCAGCGACATCAGGCAGGCGACAAAGTAGGCGGCAATCATCAGCAGATAGGGCGAATTAATATAGCGCAGCGGCTTTGATGCTAATTTCACCACCATATCATTGGCGCCAATATGGGTCATGTAGGTGGCGAAGCCGCACAGCATCATAATCATCATACCCAGATCGCCACCGCGGCTCATGAGTAGAATCTTAATGTATTCAATAATATCGGTGGCAGAATAACCGGTGCTGTCGGTATTGCCCGGCAAGACTTTATGCCCCAGCAGGGCGCTGACGATCAATAAGATTAAGCCCCCGACGAACAGCACCCCGGTGGCCGAGTAGCCCTTAATGATATAGCGGGCGACGCCCACAATGACCACAATCCCGATCAGGATCTCAACAAACGTCAGCATTTATTACCCCTAAGCCCAAAGAATATGTAGATAAAAAGCGTCATGCCAAATTTTAATGTGCGAATGTGCCGAAAAAACGGACAAAACTCGCTGATGCAAATCAATAAAGCGATAAGAACTACGCGTCACCCGTCTCGCCTGGATATAATCACCAGATGGATAGTTAAAAGGTTCTGATGGTCACCGGGCAAAAATCAGGAGTTTGCCTTATTTCGTTCAACCTGTATTGAGACTATCTTTGCTATTTTAGGCGGCTTTTAAATGAAAGTGGTAATGGAAAAGTGTTGATGTTACGTCGTTTTTCTCTGTTTTCTCTTGGTTTTTTTGGATGGTTGTTGGTATCCGTAAACGCCAGCGCGTCGTTTTCATCGACCCTCAGCGAAGGTTACCATACCTTAAGTAATAACGTCGCGCAGACCTGGAATGAGCCGGAGCACTATGACTTGTACGTTCCAGCCATTACCTGGCACGCGCGGTTTGCCTATGATAAGGAAAAGACGGATAAATATAACGAACGCCCCTGGGGCGCGGGCTTTGGCGTCTCGCGCTGGGATGAGAAAGGAAACTGGCACGGTCTGTACCTGATGGCGTTTAAAGATTCTTTCAATAAATGGGAGCCTATCGGCGGCTACGGCTGGGAGAAAACCTGGCGCCCGCTGACCGACCAGAACTTCCACCTTGGACTCGGCTATACCCTTGGCGTGACGGCGCGCGATAACTGGGACTACATCCCCATTCCGGTGATCTTACCATTGGCGTCAATAGGTTACGGTCCGGCGACTTTCCAGATGACCTATATTCCCGGCACCTACAATAACGGTAACGTTTACTTCGCCTGGGCTCGTATACAGTTTTAATTCGCTAAGTCTTAGCAATAAATGAGATAAGCGGTGTGTCTTGTGGAAAAACAAGGACTAAAGCGTTACCCACTAAAAAAGATAGCGACTTTTATCACTTTTTAGCAAAGTTGCACTGGACAAAAGGTACCACAATTGGTGTACTGATACTCGACACAGCATTAGTGTCGATTTTTCATATAAAGGTAATTTTGATGTCTAAGATTAAAGGTAACGTTAAGTGGTTTAATGAGTCCAAAGGATTCGGTTTCATTACTCCGGAAGATGGCAGCAAAGATGTATTCGTACACTTCTCTGCAATCCAGTCCAACGGTTTCAAAACTCTGGCTGAAGGTCAGCGTGTAGAGTTCGAAATCACTAACGGTGCCAAAGGCCCTTCTGCTGCAAACGTAATGGCTATCTAACCAACACGTCAGTAGAATATAAAAACCCGCTTAACGCGGGTTTTTTTTTGCCTGTTTTTCAGATCGTTAACGGCTGGCGGCCTGCGAGAAAAGCCAGAAGGCGACGGCCGTCATGGCAAACGAACCCAGCAAATTCACCATCACGTTGAGGAGTGCCCAGCTCACCCGCCCCTGCTGCAGGAGAAAGACCACTTCCGCCGAGAAGGTGGAGAAGGTGGTCAACCCGCCGCAGAACCCAGTGGTGATCAGGAGCTTCCACATCGGGTCAATATCCGTCAGACGGTTAAACCACGCCAGCCCGGCACCAATCACAAAGGCGCCTACCAGGTTGGCCGTCAATGTCCCAATCGGGATAGCATGATGCACAGGGTTGAGCTTCATGCCGAGCCACCAGCGCAATACGCTGCCGGTGCCACCGCCAATAAAAACGGCGCAAAGAAGTTGAAACACGGTTGTTTCCTGCTATTTGATATAAGAGAACCTCAAGTGTAGCGCGCGACGGGCGCGATTGGCTATTCATAACCTGACCGGAGAAAAACATGCGGGTAGCGGCAGGACAATTTGCCGTCACGCCAGTATGGCGGACGAATGCGCAGACCTGTGTGACGATGATGCAACAGGCTGTGCGTGAAGGGGCGGCGCTGCTGGTGCTGCCAGAGGCGTTACTGGCGCGAGATGACAACGACCCGGATATGTCAGTGAAATCGGCTCAGCCGCTGGATGGGGCGTTTTTGCAGCTGCTGCTGGCTGAGAGCGGGCGTAACCGTTTGACCACGGTCCTGACGCTGCATGTGCCGTCGGCAGAAGGCCGTGCGACCAATACGCTGGTGGTCTTGCGGGATGGCGAAGTAATAGCCCATTATCACAAACTGCATTTATACGACGCCTTCGCAATGCAGGAGTCGCGGCGGGTGGATCCTGGCCAGCAGATCCCGCCGGTAATTGAAGTGGCGGGGTTACGCGTTGGCCTGATGACCTGCTACGATCTTCGCTTCCCGGAACTGGCCCTATCGCTGGCGCTGAACGGAGCTGAGCTGCTGGTACTGCCCACCGCATGGGTGAGAGGGCCACAGAAAGAGCACCACTGGGCGACGCTGTTGGCGGCGCGCGCGCTCGATACGACCTGCTATATCGTGGCGGCAGGCGAATGCGGGACGCGGAATATTGGTCAGAGCCGCATTGTTGACCCGCTGGGAACGACGCTGGCGGGGGCCGGGAGCGAACCGCAGCTGATCTTTGCCGATGTCTCCGCAGAGCACCTTGCGCGGGTTCGCGAGCGTTTGCCGGTACTGCAGAACCGACGATTTGCGCCACCGCAATTATTGTGATGTTTTTTTAAACAGGGCTTGATTCACCTTGTTACAGATTGCTATTGTGTCCGCGCGTCAAATACCCGTATTGTTTATCCTAATAATTCGCTGTGCACGTCAGGACGGACACCCCTGCGCTAACTCCTTCAGGGGGAAGGCTCTGGGCCGAATCACGCAGCCCACGCACAGGTGGATTACAATATGACGGATAAATGCGTGTATGATGGCGTATTCGCAGCTTGTATAGAGAAGAAGGTTAGCTATGGGTGAGATTAGTATTACCAAACTGCTGGTAGTCGCAGCACTGATTATCTTAGTGTTTGGTACCAAGAAATTACGTACGCTGGGCGGCGACCTGGGTTCGGCTATCAAGGGCTTTAAAAAGGCCATGAACGAGGATGACGATAGCGCGAAGAAAGCCACCGTGGAAGAAGAAGCGCCGGCGCAGAAGATCTCTCATAAAGAGTAATTGATCCGATGCGTCCCCCCGGAGGGATGCTGGCGGAACGGCGAAGAGGCCGCGACGAATATCGTTGCGGCCTTTGTCGTTTTTGGCGATGCCGCGCAGAAAAGATGCAACGAACTGTTACGAAAACGCGAAGCAGAGGAAGCAGAGGAAGCAGAGGAAGCGGAGAGGGGCCGCTGCGGCGAAAAGGCGCGCAGCGGCAGAAGCGGCAATTACTTCACTTCCATTCCTTTAGCCTGCAGGTCGGCATGATAGGAAGAGCGAACGAAGGGACCGCAGGCGGCGTGGGTGAAGCCCATCGCCATCGCTTCCGCTTTCATCTCTTCGAACTCTTCCGGGCTGACGTAGCGCTGTACTGGCAGGTGGTGACGGCTCGGCTGCAGATACTGGCCTAACGTCAGCATGGTGACGCCATGGCGACGCAGGTCGCGCATCACTTCAATGATCTCGTCGTTGGTTTCGCCCAGACCGACCATCAGGCCAGATTTCGTCGGGATCTCCGGATGCGCTTCTTTAAAACGCTCCAGCAGCTTCAGCGACCAGTTGTAATCCGCGCCCGGACGCACCTGACGATAGAGACGAGGTACGTTTTCGAGGTTATGGTTGAAGACATCCGGCGGGGTTACCGTCAGAATATCAAGCGCGCGATCCATGCGGCCGCGGAAATCCGGAACCAGCGTTTCGATCTTAATCGACGGGTTTTTCTCGCGAATGGCGCTGATGCAGTCGGCAAAATGCTGTGCGCCGCCATCACGCAGGTCGTCACGGTCCACTGAAGTGACCACGACGTAGCGCAGACCCATATCAGCGATGGTTTGCGCCAGCTTCTGTGGTTCGTTCGCATCTGGTGCAACCGGGCGCCCGTGCGCGACATCGCAGAACGGGCAGCGACGGGTACAGATCGCGCCGAGGATCATAAAGGTCGCGGTACCGTGGTTGAAGCATTCTGCAAGGTTCGGGCAGGAGGCTTCTTCACACACGGAGTGCAGGCCGTTCTTACGCATCGCTGCTTTGATACCCTGGATACGGGACGAATCTGCCGGAAGTTTGATTTTCATCCATTCCGGTTTTCTGAGCAGAGCTTCACGCTCAGTTGCCACGTTTTTCACCGGGATAAGGGCCATTTTATCGGCGTCGCGGTACTTAACACCGCGTTCCATCACAATGGGTTTACTCATAGCGTGCGTGTTCCAGTTGCGAGTCACGAAGGAAAGCGAATTAATTCAATGAAATGTTGCAATTATCAACTATTTTTGAATCAAGAGCAGGCAGTATACCATTGAAAAGGGGCAGAAAGCAGCCTGCCTGCCTCGCAAATTGTAAAATAGTTGTTGTTTTATCCTTTTCCTTTCCGTGCGCTACGCCTTAAACGCCTGGATTACCGTCTCGATAATTTCTTTCAGCAATGGCTCCTTCCCGCTTTGCTTATTGTAGTGCAGCGCAACATTAATTTTTTCGTCCTGCAGGGAGTGAAAATCCAGGGTTTGCAGTGGCCAGAGCCGGGATACCATGGCGAACAGGCGCTCGGTGGTCAGCCCCAGCATGTCGCTCTCGGCGATCATGGCTGCCTGGGTCAGCAGGTTAAAGGTGCTGAATCCGCAGCGTCGTTCGCCCATCTCTTCCTGCAGGCGGCGGTGAAGGGTGGGGTAGCGCTGGCCTTCCGGAAGCAGCAGCGCAAATTCATACTGAGCGAGATGGGCTTCATCCTGTGGGCCGTGCAGCGCAGGGTGCTCAGCACGGCAGTACATCCGTACCCGATCCTGGTACAGCACATGATGGCTTATCGCCTGGCCGCTGTGCAGATGAGTGTCAATTAACAGATCCACCTGGCGCTGGTCGAGCTGCCGCGCGGCGTCGGTGATGGCGATGTTGTGCAACAGGATCTGCGGAAAGGCCGGTTTTAGCGCACTGGCCACGATGGGTATCAGTAGCGCCCCCATGCCTGGCGTGGTGGCGATAGTGATCACCCGCTGCTGGTGGGGGCTACCGGCGATATCCAGCGCACTGAGGAAAGCCTCCATACCCCGGCTGATGTACTGATGAAGATGGGTAGCATACGCGGTGGGCATCACACCTTGCCCCTTGCGGATAAACAGCGGGTCAGGAAAAAGCGCCCGCAGTTTGTTAATCGACTGGCTAATAGCCGATGGCGTGATATTCAGTATCTTAGCGGCGTTGACGATGCCTTTATGGACGTAAACGGCTTCGAAGATGGTTAACAGGTTGAGGTCAATATTGCGCAGGATGCGAAACATCTGGCGGTCATAACGTTCATCCTGTCGTTCAGGGGATTCTGACGGAGACGTATTCTCTGGCACGCGATGAGTCCGGTTGGGAATGATAGGGCAAGTATAGCGGCCCACCGCCTCCCGTACGTGACAATTGATTGCAAAAATAATGTGTTAATCGTTTAGCGCCCCGCTGCCTGCGGGGCGCTGATCTACCGTTTACTGCTGGGGGAGATATTCGTGCGGGGGATGGTTCAGCAGCGCCAGCAGATTGGCGACCAGCCGCGGGGCGACCGTCTCTGGAGTCACCTCTGGCTGCCACTGGCGCATTTGCGTCATCTCCATGCCGGCATAGCCGCAGGGATTGATGCGCAGAAATGGCGCGAGATCCATCGCGATATTGAGCGCCAGACCGTGGAAAGAGCACCCTTTGCGGATCCGCAGTCCCAGTGAGCAGATTTTGCGATCGCCGACGTAGACCCCTGGGGCATCGGCGCGGGGATGCGATTCGATGCCATACTCGGCCAGGGTATTAACGACCGTTTGCTCCAGCAGCGTCACCAGCTCGCGCACACCCAGCTTGCGGCGTTTAAGGTTCAACAGAACATACATTACCTGCTGTCCTGGACCGTGATAGGTCACCTGGCCGCCGCGATCGCTCTGGATCACCGGAATATCGCCGGGCACCAGCACGTGTTCCGCTTTGCCTGCCTGGCCCTGAGTGAAGACCGGGTGATGTTCCACCAGCCAGATCTCGTCGAGGGTGTCTTCATCGCGGGCGTCGGTGAATTCATGCATCGCCTGCGAGATGGGTTCGTATGGTTGCAGGCCAAGCTGCCGGATAAGAATTTTATTGTGCTGCAAAACAACATCTCCGCCGGGAAGAGAGGACTCAGGGCGGGGAGTATATCACAGCAGGGCGGAAGGGGATGAAAGGACCCGGCACGGCGGCCGGGTCGGGGAAAAGGTTACAGCACCATCCGTACGATATCGATATTGCCTAACTCTTCGTACAGCGTTTCCACCTGCTCAATGTGGGTGGCGTTGATGGTGATGGAGACCGAGTGGTAGTTACCTTTGCTGCTCGGTTTTACTGACGGCGAGTAATCACCAGGCGCATGGCGCTGTACCACTTCCACCACCTGATCAACCAGCTCCGGCAACGCCTGTCCCATTACTTTGTAAGTAAAGGGGGTAGGGAATTCCAGCAGTTCGTTAAGTTTGGTTTTCATGTCAGCTCCGGTGTTACGACAAAATAATAACTCCCACCAAGGGCGGGAGTTATCAGGTTACTTGGATAAATAGTATATGGGGATGGAAATCACACTTTCAAGTGTTCAATTTTTAACCAAACCAGTGGTGGAACATTAACTTAATGTAATCAATAATTTTGCCAAAGAAATTCCCTTCCGGGATTTCCTGCAGCACCACCAGCGGGCGCTGATCGATAGTTTTACCATCCAACTGGAAGTTGATGGTGCCGACCACCTGGTTTTTCTGCAGCGGGGCGTGCAGTTCAGTGTTATTCAGCACATAGCTGGCTTTCAGATCTTTCATCCGGCCACGCGGGATGGTCAGGTAGACATCTTTATCCACCCCCAGCGAGGCGCGATCGCTGTCACCGAACCAGGCCGGTTCGGAAGCAAACTCTTTGCCGGCTTTGATCGGGTTGACGGTTTCAAAGAAGCGGAAGCCCCAGGTCAGCAGTTTTTTGCTTTCCGACTCACGACCTTTGAAAGTACGTCCGCCCATCACCGCCGAGATAAGACGCATCTGGCCTTCGGTGGCAGAGGCGACGAGGTTGTAGCCCGCTTTGTCGGTATGACCCGTTTTGATGCCGTCGACGTTCAGGCTGTTATCCCACAGCAGGCCGTTACGGTTCAGCTGGCGGATGCCGTTGAAAGTGAACTCTTTCTCACGATAGATAGAGTACTCGTTCGGCACATCGCGGATCAGCGCCTGGCCAATCAGCGCCATGTCGCGCGCGGAACTGTACTGTCCGTCAGCATCGAGGCCGTGAACGGTCTGGAAATGGGTGTTTTTCAGGCCCAGGGCGTTAACATAGTTGTTCATCAGGCTGACGAAGGCGTCCTGGCTACCGGCAACATAGTCGGCCATGGCCACGCAGGCATCGTTACCCGACTGCAGGTTGATACCCCGGATCAGCTGCGAAACCGGAACCTGCATCCCCGGCTTGAGGAACATCAGAGAAGAGCCTTTGAAAACCGGGTTGCCGGTGGCCCAGGCATCGTTGCCGACAGTGACCAGATCGGACTCTTTGAATTTACCCGCTTTCATCGCCTGACCGATGACATAGCTGGTCATCATTTTGGTCAGACTGGCCGGGTCGCGACGGGAGTCGGCGTTATTTTCCGCCAGCACTTTGCCGGAGTTGTAATCAATAAGCACCCAGGATTCGGCGTCAATCTGCGGGGCGCCTGGGATCATCGTTTTGATATTCAGGTCATCGGCGCGGGCAGCGGAGGAGAGCGCTGCAACGGAGAGCGCCGTGATGAGTAAACGAGCGGTGAAAGAGGTCTTCATGGTCAGAACAACGGCATCCGTGATGGAGTTAAAAAAAGTGCCTTACTATAGCAAATGCTCTGCGGGCCAGCATCCGACATTGCGCATGAGTTTGTTAATGACTTTTACATGCGCAAGGTGAACGGGCTGCCCGCGGCGTTTAGTTGGCGCGAGTAATAAAGGACTGCAGCTGCGCTTCGCTTTGCAGGCGCTGCTGAACGGCGCTGGCCTGCGCCTTATCAGCAAACGGGCCCAGCTGAATACGCCATACCGCGCCGTTTTGCGTGACCCGGCCTGGCACCGAGAACTGCTGGCTCAGGCGCTGCTGATACTGCTGCGCCCGCGCCTGGTCGCTCACTGCGCCAACCTGGACGACAAAATTACCGCTGGCGCTGGAGGTGGCGGTTGAGGAGGCGGCAACGGCGCTGGCGGTCGCGGCAGTGGCCGCTGTCGCCGCTACGCTACCCTGGATGGAGCCTGGCGCGGTGACGGGAGCCGTTTGCGTCGCGACGGCAGCAGCAGGGGCCGCAGTGGCGGCGGTCGTGGCTGCCGGCTCGCTACTCTCCAGCACGCCGCTGTTCAGCGGCGTCGGGGCGCCGAGGAAACCGCCGCTGTTCACCGGCGCGCCGACGCTGTCTTCCGGCTTCAGCGTGCTGTTGCTGATCGGGCGAACGTCGGCAGGCGCAGGCTGGTTCATACCTGTGGCGTCACCGCCGTCCAGATTCGGTCGGGCGGGCAGGGCGTACGTCTGTTTGGCGACGGTGGTGCAGGCCATTCCCGGACCGGAAAGCGAACCGTCAGGCGCAACGATGATGGGGTCGATACGCACCTTGGTGTTGTTCGAGGTGTTCAGACGGTCAGCAGACGCACGGGAGAGCGAGATAACGCGATCGTTACCATACGGGCCGCGATCGTTAATCCGCACGACGATCATGCGGCCGTTAGCGAGGTTGGTGATCCGCGCATAGCTCGGGATTGGCAGCGTGGGGTGCGCCGCGGTCAACTGGGTCGGATCGAAGGTTTCGCCGCTGGCGGTCAGGTTACTGTTAGGTTCCGCGTCATAGATCGCCGCAAAACCAGCCTGCGTAAAGTTGGCCGGATCCTGAACGATTTTATAGCTTTTACCGTCGCGCTCATAATCCTGATTCGCCGTGGCGTTCGGCGTTTCATACTGCGGATCGGCGCCGCTGATCTCAACCGTCGGGCCATTACAGACGGCCGGCTGTGGAGTACTGACCGTTTTTTGTTGCACGTCATCACTCGAACATGCCGCCAGCAGCCCCGCTGCTATGCAGATCCCCAGCCATTGCTTACGCATTGCAAACCCCTTTAAACGCTTTTCGACAACATTTTTCTGTGGGTATGGATCGACATCACGATACCAAACCCGGCCATCAATACGATCAGGGCGGAGCCCCCGTAGCTCACCAGCGGCAACGGTACGCCCACCACCGGTAAAATACCACTCACCATACCAATATTTACGAAGACATAAACGAATAAAATCAACATTAAACCACCGGCCATGACCCGGCCAAAGGTGGTTTGCGCCTGGGCGGCGATCCACAGCCCGCGCATGATCAGCAGAATATAGAGCGCCAGCAGGATCAGC
Source organism: Klebsiella sp. P1CD1 (assembly GCF_003790505.1). NCBI lineage: Bacteria > Pseudomonadati > Pseudomonadota > Gammaproteobacteria > Enterobacterales > Enterobacteriaceae > Klebsiella > Klebsiella sp. P1CD1. Next base: position 4,144,337 of record NZ_CP033631.1, on the reverse strand, counting down.
ACACCAATCAGCCCCAGCTCTTCGGCCAGCACGGCGAAGATAAAGTCGGTGTGGCGTTCCGGCAAGAACTCCAGCTGCGACTGCGTGCCGTGCAGCCAGCCTTTGCCGCGCAGACCGCCGGAGCCAATGGCAATTTTAGACTGAATAATGTGATAGCCGGCGCCCAGCGGGTCGGTTTCCGGGTCGAGGAGCATCATCACGCGCTGGCGCTGATAGTCATGCATCAGGAAGAACCACAGGATCGGTATAAAGGCGGCGACCAGCACCACGGCGATCCCGATAAGACGCCAGCTTAGACCGGAAAGGAACAGCACAAACAGCCCGGAGAGGGCGATCAGAATCGAGGTGCCGAGGTCGGGCTGCGCTGCCACCAGCAGGGTCGGCAGGAAGATCAGCACCAGCGCAATCGCGGTGTTCTTCAGCGACGGCGGACAGACGTCGCGGTTAATAAAGCGCGCGACCATCAGCGGCACGGCGATTTTCGCTATCTCCGACGGCTGAAAGCGGACGATACCGAGATCCAGCCAGCGCTGCGCCCCTTTGGAGATAGCGCCGAAAGCATCAACGGCCACCAGCAGAATAATACAGAAAATATAAAGATAGGGCGCCCAGCCTTCATAGACCCGCGGTGGGATCTGCGCCATGACGATCATGATCACCACGCCCATGGCGATCTGGCCGATTTTACGTTCCATCATGCCGACGTCCTGACCGCTGGCGCTCCAGATAACCAGCGCGCTGTAGGTCAGTAGCGCCAGCAGGATCAGCAGCATGGTGGGGTCAAGATGGATTTTATCCCACAGCGATTTTTTGTTCGGATTATCCGTCATTATTGATCCTCCCCTGCGGTGACCGCCGGGTTTTCGCTTGGCAGCGTGGTGTTGTTATCGCCCAGCATAATGTGATCAAGGATTTGTCGCATAATGGTGCCGACCGCCGGGCCGGCGCCGCCGTTTTCCAGGATCATCGCCACGGCAACCTGAGGGTTGTTATAAGGCGCAAACGCCGTCATCAGTTTATGGTCGCGCAGACGTTCAGAGATGCGGTGCGCGTTATAGGTTTCGTTGGCCTTCAGGCCGAACACCTGGGCGGTACCGGACTTGGCCGCGATCTTATACGGCGCGCTGGCGAAATATTTGTGCGCGGTGCCGTTGCCGCGGTTGGCCACGCCGAACATGCCGTCTTTGGCGATTTCCCAGTAGCCGGAATGGATGTCGCCCACCGGCGGCTCATGCGGCTGAACCCACGGAACGGGCTTGCCGTCTTCCACGGTGCTTTGCAGCAGGTGCGGCACTTTCACCACCCCGTCGTTAATCAGGATCATCAGCGCCTTGTTCATCTGGATGGGGGTGGCAGTCCAGTACCCCTGACCGATGCCCACCGGAATGGTGTCCCCCTGGTACCAGGGTTTCTTGAAGCGCTTGAGCTTCCATTCGCGGGTTGGCATGTTGCCCGAGCGCTCTTCAGAAAGGTCGATACCGGTGTAGTGGCCGTAGCCAAACTTGCTCATCCACTCAGAGAGGCGATCGATACCCATGTCATAGGCGACCTGATAGAAATAGGTATCCGCAGACTCCTCCAGCGCTTTGGTGACGTTCAGGTGGCCGTGGCCCCATTTTTTCCAGTCACGATAGCGTTTATCGGAGCCAGGCAGCTGCCACCAGCCTGGGTCGAACAGGCTGGTATTGCGGGTGATCACCCCGGCGCTCAGCGCCGAGACGGCGACGTACGGTTTTACCGTTGACGCCGGCGGGTAGACCCCCTGCGTCGCGCGGTTGACCAGCGGCGTGTTCGGATCGTTGAGCAGGCCGGAGTAATCTTTACTGGAGATGCCGTCGACGAACAGGTTCGGGTCATAGCTTGGCGTAGATACCAGCGCCAGAACGGCGCCGGTACGCGGATCGGTGACCACCACGGCGGCACGGCTACCGGCCAGCAGGGTTTCGATATACTGCTGCAGCTTGAGATCGAGAGTGAGGTAGATATCGCGTCCGGCCTGCGGCGGCACCTCTTTCAGTTGTCGAATAACGCGGCCGCGGTTGTTCACTTCAACCTCTTCGTAGCCGGTCTGACCGTGCAGGACATCCTCATAATAACGCTCAATACCCAGCTTACCGATGTCGTGGGTCGAGGCGTAGTTAGCCAGCTTGCCTTCTTTGTCGAGGCGGTCGACGTCTTTATCGTTAATTTTTGAGACGTAGCCAATGACGTGCGTCAGCGCCGAGTTATAGGGATAATAACGACGCTTGTAGCCTTTGACTTCCACGCCGGGAAAGCGGTACTGGTTGACGGCAAAGCGGGCAACCTGCACTTCACTGAGGTTGACCTTTACCGGAATCGAGGTAAAGCGATGGGAGCGTGCGCGCTCCTTTTTGAAGCCGGCGATATCATCGTCGGTTAAATCGACGACGTCACGCAGCGCATCCAGCGTCTGCTGCACGTTATCGACTTTCTCCGGCATCATCTCCAGCTGATAAATGGTGCGGTTAAGCGCCAGCGGGGTGCCGTTGCGATCGTAAATAATGCCGCGGCTCGGCGGGATCGGTACCAGCTTGATGCGGTTTTCGTTCGAACGCGTCTGATAATCATTGAAGCGAACGATTTGCACATTGTACAGGTTGGCGACCAGAACGCCGGTAAGCAGCAAAATCCCCAAAAAAGCGACCAGCGCCCGGCGCACGAACAGCGAGGATTCAGCCGTATAGTCGCGGAAAGAATTCTGTAATTTCATTCGCTGCTTAGTCTACCCTGATCATCATTACTCACGGTGGTACGGGTGGTTGGTGGTAATGCTCCACGCCCGATACAGACTCTCGGCCACCAGTACGCGCACCAGCGGGTGAGGTAAGGTGAGGGTGGAGAGCGACCAACTCTGTTCCGCCGCTGCTTTACAGGCTGGAGAGAGGCCTTCCGGGCCGCCTACCAGCAAACTGACGTCGCGCCCGTCCTGTTTCCAGCGTTCCAGTTCGCGCGCCAGCTGCGGCGTATCCCATGGTTTTCCCGGAATATCCAGGGTCACGATACGGTTCTTACCGGCAGCGGCCAACATCATCTCGCCCTCTTTTTCGAGGATGCGCTTGATATCGGCGTTCTTGCCGCGTTTACCGGCGGGGATCTCCACCAGTTCAAACGGCATATCTTTGGGAAAACGGCGCAGATACTCGCTAAAGCCGGTCTGTACCCAGTCCGGCATTTTGGTGCCAACGGCCACCAGCTGCAACTTCACGCATTAACTCCAGAGTTTTTCCAGCTCGTACAGACGACGGCTCTCTTCCTGCATGACGTGAACCATCACGTCGCCGAGGTCGACGACGATCCAGTCGGCGGCGGCTTCCCCTTCAACGCCCAGCGGCAGCATGCCGGCGGCGCGGGATTCCTGAACCACGTGGTCGGCGATGGACATCACGTGACGGGTAGAGGTGCCGGTGCAGATAATCATGCAATCGGTGATGCTGGATTTGCCATGTACATCAATGGCGACGATGTCCTGACCTTTCAGGTCATCAATTTTGTCGATAACAAAATCCTGGAGTGCTTTACCCTGCAAGTGTTCCCCCTGGGTGCATGAAGATTGATAATGATAAAGAGCCTGACAGTATACCTGAACTGATGAAAAAGTCGGGTGAAATGTCTGTCGGCAGGCGTTCGTGGCGGGGTATCATCCCATCCCTCGCCGCGGATTGCATCGCCATTTTTGTAAAACAATTTCTGCAAACATGCTGTGGCGGATGCTGCCCGGCAGCGGAGAATAGCAGCCTGCTCTGGCCTGTCAATGGTCTGGCGGGAATTCTTCTTGCGGCTGCCAGACGGCCTGGCTATTTAATACGCGCAGGGTGGTGAAATCGTCGCGCATATCGAGGAGGCTCCAGGCGCCATGGGCAATCGGGAAATGCCACATCGCCGCCGCGGGCATCTGCAACAGCAGGGCCGTCAGCAGGCTCAGGACGCCCTGATGGCCGACAATCAGCAGGTGGTCAAGATGGCGGCAGTCGGCCAGCGTTGTGGTGAATTCGCTGACGCGGCGGGCAAAATTCTGAAAGCTTTCGCCGTTGGTGGGGGCCGCGTGCTGCCAGTCAGCACACCACGCGGCATAGTTTTGTGCATCCTCCCGCTGGAGATCGCGATGATGACGCATCTCCCAGTCGCCGAAAAACATTTCATTGAGCGTGGCATGGCACTCACGCGGGATATGGCGATCGCCAAGCAGCAGATCGGCCGTTGTCCCGGTTCTCGCCAGCTCGCTACAGATGACTTTGTCGAAAGGTACTGCCCGCAGCCGTTCGCCGAGCGCTCGCGCCTGGGCGACGCCGCGCGGCGTCAGAGGAGTGGGGGCGTGGCCGCTGTATAACCCGGCAACGTTGGCTTCGGTTTCGCCGTGGCGAACTAACCATAATTTCATGATGATGCTCAGACAGGCGGTGGAGACGTGGCGCTACGATAGCGCTTTTTTAGCATCAGGCCCAGTCCGGGGTCAGCAATAGAGTCCCTGCTCGCGGATGTAGTCCAGCACGGTGGCCGGCAGCATCTCGGCGCAGGATTCCCCGCGCTCGAGGCGCTGGCGGATAATCGTCGCCGAGATATCGAACCACGGCGTTTCCGCCAGGTAGATGGCCCCGGCGGGGCGGTTATGCAGGCGCTCTACGTCGTGGGTTAAGTGACGGTCCAGCCACTGCTGATCAGCGTCGTGCGCCATGGTCAGCGGGTAACCCGGGCGGCGGCAGACGATCAGATGAACGTTATCAAGGATGGTTTCATAGCGGTGCCAGGTGGGGAAGGTGAGCAGCGAATCCTGGCCGATGATAAACGCCAGCGGTTTTTCTGCCCCCTGCTCCTGGCGCCATGCCTGCAGCGTGTCTGCTGTCCAGGAGGGGGTGTCACGCTGCAGCTCGCGTTCGTCGAGCGTGAACAGCGGCTTATCGGCAATCGCCAGCTTCAGCATATGCACGCGCTGGGCGCTGGTGGCTTCCGGCTGGGGACGGTGCGGCGGGACGTTGTTAGGCATGATGATGACCTTGCTCAGGCCAATCTGATTCGCCAGGATCTCGACCGGCTTGAGGTGACCATAATGCACCGGATCGAAGGTGCCGCCATAGATTGCCTGTAACTGAGTCATATCAACCATCAATAAAAACGTCCGCCAGGGCTTTGTGGCAGAGCAACAACGAAAGACTTTCCAGTTCGGGCCAGACGTCGTGCCCGTAATCCTGTTTAAAGGTCAGTTCCGCGCGGGTCAGGAGGGTCACCGCCTGGCGCAACTGTTCCCCGCTCAGTCGGGCGAGGGCATCGCTGAGCAGCTGACGGCGGTTTTGCCAGACCCGATGTTTATCAAACAGCGAGCGCAGCGGCGTGTGCGTCGACTGGCGTTTGAGCGTGACCAGCAGCAGCAGCTCCCGCTGTAGCGTACGCAGCAGGATCGCCGGCTCGCAGCCTTCAAGACGTAGCTGTTGCAGAACATGCAGCACGCGCTTGCTTTTGCCTGCCAGTAGCGCATCGACCCAATGGTAAGGGGTAAAGTGGGCGGCATCGTTTACCGCCTTCTCAACCCGGGGCAGGGTCAGCTTACCGTCCGGCCAGAGCAGCGCCAGACGCTCCAGCGCCTGCGCCAGCGCCAGCAGATTACCTTCGTAACAGTAGCACAGCAGCTGACTGGCCGCGTCGTCGAGCTGCAGCTGATGCTGTTTGCCCCGGGCGGCCAGCCAGCGCGGCAGCTGCGCGTATTCCGGCGTCTGGCAACTGACCTGGACGGCCCGCTGCGCCAGGGCGGTAAGCCACGCGGCATTCTCCTGGGCTTTGGTCAGCTTATTCCCGCGAACTATCAGCAGCAGGTCGTCGTGCAGCAGGCCGATCAGGGTCGCCAGCTGTTCGTTGATCGCCGCGTTAGGGCCGTTTTCCGGCAGGATTAGCAGCAGCGTTTGCCGGCTGGAGAACAGACTCAACGCCTGGCTTAACGCGAAAATCGCCTGCCAGTCGGTACTGTTATCGATGGTGAAGGTGTGGTGCTCGGTAAAGCCCTGGGCGGCAGCGGCTTCGCGAATGGCGTCCTGGCTTTCCTGCAACAGGAGGGGATCGTTGCCAAGCAGCAGATAGGCCGCGCGCAGCCCTTCAGTGAGCTGCGCGCGGAGTTGTTCCGGGTACAACCGAATCATCATTGACCCAGAGTGGTGGATACGCGGTTACCCGAGGAAGCCGGTGCCGTGCTGCCGGCGACCGGTTTCTCTTCCTGCTGGGTTGCTTCAACATCTGCAACCTGCACGCTCGGCAGCTTACGAATCAGCTGTTCCGCCGCTTTGTCGTACATTTCCTGGATAATCATATCCTGCTCGGCGTCTTTCGCTAACGCCGCCTGCGGGTTATCGAAGAACGAACGATAGACCTTGGTGGTAATCGGATAGATATCGTGACCCGGGATCAGGACGCTGGCATGAACGGTCATGACCATCTGATATTCCGCGGTACGACCATCCTGGAACACCGAGGCGGTATCTTTCTGAATCGACGAACCATCGAGGCGCAGAGAAGGAACATCTTTACGCAGCGTGCTGGCGTCGATCAGGTCCACGCCATTAAGACGCAGCTGATTACGTACCGCGCGACTTAACGGTCCGTTCGGATCGCTCGACTGAAGAATCATGGTTTTCATGGTGGTGGGCACCTTCGTAGTGCTACGCAGATGCCAGCCACAGCCGGCGGTGACAAGCACCGCCAGGGATAACAACATTGTTACCAGATATCGCACGCTTCCTCCCGCGCTTAGCCAACGACCAGATTGAGCAGTTTACCCGGAACGTAAATCACTTTACGCACGGTTTTACCGTCGAGATATTTCGCGACCAGATGCTCCTGGCCGGCACGCTCGCGGACCTGCTCTTCAGTTGCATCTACCGCAACGGTAATTTTACCACGAACTTTGCCATTGACCTGGACGACGACGAGGGTGCTGTCTTCCACCATCGCGCTTTCATCCGCCACCGGCCACGGCGCGTTGTCGATATCGCCTTCGCCGTTCAGCTCGCGCCACAGTGTGAAGCTGGCGTGCGGGGTGAACGGGTTCAGCATACGCACCACCGCCAGCAGCGCTTCCTGCATCAGGGCACGATCCTGTTCGTCTTCCTGCGGCGCTTTCGCCAGCTTGTTCATCAGCTCCATGATCGCCGCGATGGCGGTGTTGAAGGTCTGACGACGGCCGATGTCATCGGTCACTTTGGCGATCGTTTTGTGAATATCGCGACGCAGCGCTTTCTGATCTTCACTCAGCGCCGCCACGTTCAGTGCCGCAACGTCCCCTTTGGTGGTGTGCTCGTAGACCAGTTTCCAGACGCGTTTCAGGAAGCGGTTAGCCCCTTCAACGCCAGATTCCTGCCACTCGAGGGTCATATCCGCCGGGGACGCAAACATCATGAACAGACGCACGGTATCCGCGCCATAACGCTCAACCATCACCTGCGGGTCGATGCCGTTGTTTTTCGACTTGGACATCTTGCTCATGCCGGTGTACACCAGCTCATGGCCTGCCGCGTCTTTCGCTTTCACGATGCGGCCTTTTTCGTCGCGCTCAACGATGGCGTCAACCGGGGAAACCCAGTTACGTTCGCCGTTTTCGCCTACATAGTAGAAGGCGTCAGCCAGCACCATGCCCTGGCACAGCAGCTGCTTCGCCGGCTCATCGGAGTTGACCATGCCCGCGTCGCGCATCAGCTTGTGGAAGAAGCGGAAGTAGAGCAGGTGCATGATGGCGTGTTCGATACCGCCGATGTAGATATCTACCGGCAGCCAGTAGTTGGCCGCTTTCGAATCCAGCATCCCTTCCTGATACTGCGGGCAGGTGTAGCGCGCATAGTACCAGGAGGATTCCATAAAGGTGTCAAAGGTGTCGGTTTCACGCAGCGCCGGCTGACCGTTAACGGTGGTCTTCGCCCATTCAGGATCGGCTTTGATCGGGCTGGTGATGCCGTCCATGACCACATCTTCCGGCAGGATCACCGGCAGTTGGTCTTCCGGGGTCGGCAGCACGGTGCCATCTTCCAGGGTCACCATCGGGATCGGCGCACCCCAGTAGCGTTGACGGGACACACCCCAGTCACGCAGACGGTAGTTAATTTTACGCTCGCCTACGCCCATGGCAGCCAGTTTGTCGGCAATGGCGTTGAAGCCGGCTTCATAATCGAGACCGCTGAACTCGCCGGAGTTAAACAGGACGCCTTTCTCGGTCAGCGCCTGCGCGGAGAGATCCGGCTCGCTGCCGTCAGCGGCGAGGATAACCGGCTTGATGTTCAGACCGTACTTGCTGGCGAACTCATAGTCACGCTGGTCGTGACCCGGAACGGCCATGACCGCGCCGGTGCCATATTCCATCAGCACGAAGTTTGCCGCCCAGACAGGAATTTCTTCGCCGGTCAGCGGGTGAATGGCTTTAAACCCGGTATCGACGCCTTTTTTCTCCATCGTCGCCATGTCGGCTTCGGCTACTTTGGTATTACGGCATTCGTCGATAAAGGCAGCCAGCGCCGGATTGTTCGCTGCAGCCTGCTGCGCCAGCGGGTGACCCGCCGCGACAGCCAGGTAGGTGCAGCCCATAAAGGTGTCCGGACGGGTGGTGTAGACGGTCAGCTTATCGGCGTAGTTGTTGACGTCAAAGGAGATTTCCACCCCTTCGGAACGGCCGATCCAGTTGCGCTGCATGGTCTTTACGGTGTCTGGCCAGTGATCCAGTTTATCCAGATCGTTCAGCAGTTCATCGGCGTAGGCGGTGATTTTAATAAACCACTGCGGGATCTCTTTACGCTCGACTTTGGTATCGCAGCGCCAGCAGCAGCCGTCGATAACCTGTTCGTTGGCCAGTACGGTCTGGTCGTTCGGGCACCAGTTCACCGCGGAGGTTTTCTTGTATACCAGCCCTTTTTTGTACAGCTCGGTGAAGAACTTCTGCTCCCAGCGGTAGTATTCCGGGGTGCAGGTCGCCAGCTCGCGGCTCCAGTCATAGCCAAAACCCAGCATTTTGAGCTGGTTTTTCATGTAGGCGATGTTGTCGTAGGTCCACGGTGCTGGCGCGGTGTTGTTTTTCACTGCCGCGCCTTCCGCCGGCAGACCAAACGCATCCCAGCCAATCGGCTGCAGGACGTTTTTGCCCAGCATACGCTGGTAGCGGGCAATCACGTCGCCGATGGTGTAGTTACGCACGTGACCCATGTGTAGTCGACCAGAAGGATAAGGAAGCATCGACAGGCAGTAATACTTCTCTTTGCTCTCGTCTTCAGTTACTTCAAATGTACGATTTTCGTCCCAGTGAAGCTGGACTTTCGATTCTATCTCTTCCGGGCGGTATTGCTCTTGCATGGCAGCCAGTGGTCCTGTTTTCAATACAGCTACAAAATGTAGCCAATGGATGTGTTATTTCAGATCGGCATAGCATAGCCCAAACGCCCCCGTCAAAACAGCCTTTCGCACATTAACATCGGCAAAAGCCGCGCTGATTATTTCGCGACTCTGTGGCTTGTCAGACACAGCGGGAGAGGAATAAGGTCTATTATCAGAAGACGTTAACCACACCGGAGGCGAAATGATGAACAAGGTTGCTCAATATTACCGTGAACTGGTCTCCTCGCTCAGCGAACGGCTCCGCCATGGAGAGCGCGATATCGACGCGCTGGTGACACAGGCGCGGGAAAAAATCGCCCGCGCCGGCGATCTCACGCAGAGCGAGATCGAGTCGGTGATTGCGGCAGTAAAACGCGATCTCGAGGAGTTTGCCCGCAGCTACGAAGAGAGTCATGAAGACGAGAGCGACAGCGTGTTTATGCGGGTGATCAAAGAGAGCCTGTGGCAGGAACTGGCTGATATCACCGACAAAACGCAGCTCGAGTGGCGCGAAGTCTTTCAGGATCTGAATCACCACGGCGTGTACCACAGCGGTGAGGTGGTCGGCCTGGGCAATCTGGTCTGCGAGAAGTGCCACTATCACCTGGCAGTGTATACCCCGGACGTGCTGCCGCGCTGTCCGAAGTGTGGCCACGATCAGTTCCAGCGTCGGCCCTTCGAACCCTAAGCGGTGCGAAAACGATGCGCGAGGCTTCGCGCATCGTGGTTTGTCTTATTTCACGGTGTTGATTTCGGTACTCTTGAAATACTGATAGCCACCCATGTTGCTGGCATAGCTGTGCGAGGAGTTGAGAATCAACTTGTTCGCGCTCAAGGTGCCGACGTCACAAGTGTTAAACCCTAACCAGCCGCAGCCGCGACCGCTGTTGATGACCTTTTTCGCGTTCATCGTCAGCGTACCACCCGCTTTAATCAACGAGTAATTGCTGATAGTACTATTATTTCGGGCATCCAGCAGCATGTCGCCTGTGCTGGAGAAGGTGCCCTCATTAACGATGTTTCCAGTGGAAGTCAGGGCAATATTACCCGCTGTGATAGTACCGGTGTTATTCACCACAGCATGATGGGTGGTGATATCGGTCGCTTTCATATAACCATTTTGATTCAGCCAGTAGCTGTGGGCGGTAATGGCATTGGTGGCCTCCATGCGACCGCTGGTGCTTTGCGCCAGCGTGCCGTTGGTCTGCAGATTGATATTTTCGCCGGTGATATTGCCGAGGTTATAGATCTCGCCCGTATTGGTGCTGCCATCCTGCTTAAGGGACTGAACGGTGGTTTGGCCGGTAGAATTAATGTTGCCGGTATTCTTAAAGCTGCTGCCAACAAACGTCAGGCTGGTGTTTTTGGCGCTGATTTTGCCTTCATTGAGGAAATCACCGATTGCCGTGGCGGCAATCTGGTTATTCGACAGCAGGGACGCTTTGGCCTCATTGCGGATTTTCCCGCCGCTGGTCAGGCTAAGTCCGCTGGTGCCGGTCATTGTGCCTGAGTCGCCGTTAGTGATATTGCCGTTGGCGGAGGCAATCAGCTGGCCGCCGGTGAGGGAGCCGGTGTTGACGATATAATCGCCGCTGGAAAGCATTAAATAATAGGCACCAGCGATGCTGCCGTTATTGGTGATACCCGTGGCGGTGGAAACCTGGCTCAGCAGACCGTTGCCTTTTATCGTCCCTTTATTTAGCAGGTTACCGTTGCTGGTGAGCTGCAGCGTGCTGTTAGCGACAATGGAGCCCTGGTTACGTACGCCAAAGCCGATGTTATTGCCGACCATGCTGATGCTGTTGGCGGTGATGCCGCCAAGGCTGCTGACGTCGATGCTGTACTGCGGGTTGATCGTCATTTCGATAAGCGTCGCTTGTTTACCTGCAGAGGTTATCGCGCCAGAGCTGTTATCCATGGTGAAGCGACCTGCGCTGGCCAGGGCATTATTGGCCTGTACTTTACCGTTAATCTTAATCGCGTCGGCGAGCAGAACCGCGTAGCCGTTAGCGGCGTTCATGCCATTTTCGCCGATGGTGAGGGTGCCGCCCGTTACGGTATAGCTGCCGATGGCGCCGTCGCTGGTCATGTTGACTTTACCGGTGGTCAGGATGGCCTTGTTGGTATTGACAAAGCTACAGCCGGAGCAGGTGATGCCGTTCGGGTTGGCGATCACCACGTCCGCTTTCTGACCGTTAACTTCGATAAAGCCCTTCAGGCTACTGGCGTTTTTGGAGGTCACCTCGTTCAAAATCACCGAGGCGCTGCCGGCGGTCAGGTTGTTGTTGCGGGCAATATTGCCCAACGTACCGTGGCTGACATCCTCGCCGCTGTTATTAAGGACGGTGCCATTAGTACCGACGTTGAAGTCGCGGTACAGGTTATGGGAGACGCCGGCGGCGTTCGGCTTTTCAATATCAATAACCGTGGCGCCGGACGAATGCGTATAGCTGGTCGGGTCGGCATAAACCACCGACGAGGTTAATACTGCCGCCAGCGCGACATAAGAAGCTTTAAACTTAAACATTTTATTTATTCCTTTAAATTAAGATTAATAAACAACGTAGCTGAAAGGGTCGATAATGATTGAATTAATACCTCCACTGTAATGAAAAGCCCATATTCAGGGCGTCGCTATGAAACGTATCCGGTTTACTGAGCGGGGTGCTAATAAACAGATCGTATTGCGTTGACCATAATTGTCCGCGCAGGCCGCTGACGGCGCCGGAAAGGACTTTGCCTTTTTGATACAGATCGGCGCCAATAAGGCGACCCACATCCGCGCCCAGATAGAATTGCCGCTCGTGGGTGGGTAGATCCCAGATAAAATCGTTGCGCCAGTACCATCCCTGATTGCCGGACAGGCTGTTTTCACCGTCAAAACCGCGCACGCTCCAGCGACTACCAATATTGAATTTATTATCGGAAGCGAGTTTGTCCGGGCTGAACTGGGCGCTCAAGCGGGGAGCCCAGGTAAATTTGTCGCCGGTGGCGTCAAATTTCATTAGCGCCTGCAGATTACCATGCACGATCCGTGACAGCGGGCTGTATAACCCGGCCTTTTCCTCCGGCGTTGGCGTTGAGCTGAGCCACGGCAGGCTGCGCTGGATGCCGATGCTGGCATCAACAATCTTTTTGTTAAAGTAGTGCTGGTGGTTGAGGGTGAATTCCCATGAGGGGTTCTGCTTGCGCATCACCAGTAGCTCACTGCCGCCAAAGTAATAATGCGAGGTACTCTTGGCGATCCGCAGGTCGGCGGTGGTTTTTTGCTGCCGGGTGTGGGAGAGCAGACGACTCAGCGTGGCGCTGTAGTAGCGATTTTTACTCTTATAATCCATCGTCGACCAGTTGCCGTTAAACTGCTGGCGATACTGGCTGTATGCCCCGTAGGCGCTTAGTGTCCAGTAGCCGAAGGGGATGGAGTAATACAGGCTGCCGTTGTGGTTGCCGTCGTTATGCTGATTGAATTCAATATCGCCCCCGCCGGAAAGGTACAGGATATCGTTGAGGGTGGTCAGGTCATAGAGATAGAGGGCGCCGCCGGCCTGGTAGCGGCCGCTGGCTTTGCTGCCGGCGTCGTCAAGCCAGGCGCCAAGCTGCCATTTTTTCGCCAGGCTGCGGGCAATCTGGATATCGCTTTCTCCCTCGTGCTGGCCTGGCAGCAGTTTCATGTGCGCCGTGGCGCCGGGCAGACGCTGCAGATTGGCCATCCCCTGCTCAAGATCGCTTAAGCGCAGGATTGTGCCGGAAGAGGTTGGCAGTGAATTCCACAGGCGGGTGGTGTCCGAGCCGTCGGCATAGCCGATAGCGCCCACTTTGCCATAGTGCAGCGTCAACCTGAGCATGCCCTGCTCCAGCGACTGGGAGGGCACATCAATCAGGGAGGTGATGTAGCCTTGCGCAATCAGCTCGTTTTGCAAGGTATAGGCCAGCAGGCGAATACCTTCGCTGCCGAGGCAGCGGCCCTGCGCCTGCTGCGCGGTTTTCGCCAGTAATTTCCGGGTGAGCGCCTGGTTATCGGAGTCGATATCGACCCGGTTGATCAATTTACAATGCGTTTCCTCAGGGAAAGGGATACCCTGCGGCGCCACGTGCTGTTGTGAAGACTGAAAGTCCTGTTGCTGCGGAGCCAGCGCCTCCTGGCGGGCTTTATCCTGTTCCGTCTGGTGAGCCGAGGTGGTCAACTGTGCGGCCCCGGCGGCTGAGGTGCCCGCCAGCGTGATAAACAGCAGCCCGGTGAGCGTGCGAGATCGAATTAACATGAAGCAATATCCATTTGTTTCATTGGTTCGGTGGTGCATCCGTTATTCTGCGTGCGGCAGAGAACATTGATGGCCTTTATTTCGCGCAGGCGAGGTCAGGCATGAATATTATATTCAATTAATAAAATAATCGTGCGACGAACCTGTTACGAGGCGTTATATGCTAGCGGCGGTAGTGAAGCAGATCCACGAATTCATTAGTGAATTCTTTATGAATTGATCAATTTAATAAATAAGTTCAGCTTTTATCACTGAGGTTTATTTGGTACGTAAATGATAGTAGCGATAACCGGCCGCATAAATAATATTGAAGAATAATATGGCGGGAAAGATAAGCTGCGCATACCGGGCGGTATGCGCAGCGAATAACGATTAATGCAGAATTTTGGCGAGGAAATCTTTGGCGCGATCGGATTGCGGATTGGCAAAGAAGGCTTCTTTATCGGCATCTTCGACAATCTTTCCTTCATCCATAAAGATCACCCGGTTCGCCACCTTGCGGGCAAAACCCATTTCATGGGTCACGACCATCATGGTCATCCCCTCGTTGGCCAGTTCGACCATGACGTCCAGCACCTCGTTAATCATCTCCGGGTCAAGCGCTGAGGTGGGCTCATCAAACAGCATAGCGATCGGGTCCATACACAGGGCACGGGCAATGGCCACGCGCTGCTGCTGACCACCGGAGAGCTGCGCCGGATATTTTTCCGCATGCGCCGCCAGGCCAACGCGCTCCAGCAATTTGAGGCCTTTCTTGCGCGCTGATGCTTTATCGCGGTTAAGCACTTTGACCTGCGCCAGCGTCAGGTTGTCGATAATCGACAGATGAGGGAACAGTTCAAAATGCTGAAAGACCATTCCGACGTGCGAGCGCAGTTTAGCCAGGTTGGTCTTTTTATCGTTAACCACGGTGCCGTCGACGATAATCTGCCCCTGTTGCACAGGCTCAAGGCCGTTTACGGTTTTAATCAGCGTGGATTTACCGGAGCCTGACGGCCCGCAGACCACCACGACTTCACCTTTTTTCACTTCCGTGGAGCAATCGGTCAGCACCTGAAAGTGACCATACCATTTTGAAACGTTTTTCAGGGTAATCATTACACAGTCCTTTTCTTCAACCAGCTGACCAACAGCGAGGCGCTGAGGCTAATCACAAAATAGACGCCGCCCGCGAACAGGATCATTTCGACCTGGGTTCCGTCGCGCTCACCAATGGTGGAGGCGGTACGGAAGAAGTCGGCGAGGCTCAATACATACACCAGCGAGGTATCCTGGAACAGGACGATCCCCTGGGTAAGCAGCAGCGGCACCATGGCGCGGAAGGCCTGCGGCAGGATCACCAGCCGCATTGACTGCCAGTGGGTCATCCCCAGCGCCAACGCGGCGCCGGACTGGCCGCGGGAGATGCTCTGGATGCCGGCGCGGATAATCTCTGAGTAGTAGGCGGCTTCGAACATCGAAAAGGCCACCATCGCCGAGATCAGGCGAATATCCGTTTTCGGCGACAGCCCCAGCACGTTCTGCAGGAAGCCCGGGACAATCAGATAGAACCACAGCAGGACCATCACCAGCGGGATAGAACGGAATACGTTAACGTAGGTTTTAGCAAACCAGGCCAGCGGCAGAAAGCTGGACAGGCGCATCACCGCCAGCAGGGTGCCCCAGACGATACCGACCACGATGGCAATCACCGTAATCTTCAGGGTGATCACCAGCCCTGCCAGCAGATAGGGCATAGACGGAACGATCGAACTCCAGTCAAAATCGTACATTATTTGCCTCCCATATTGCCAGGCAGGCGAACCTTACGCTCGACCACATACATAATCAGCATAATCACCGCGTTGATGAAGACGTAGGCCAGGGTGATGGCCGTAAAAGACTCCCAGGCATGAGCGGAGTAGTCCAGCAGCTTGCCCGCCTGCGCAGCCATATCGGCAAGACCGATGGTGGAGGCGATGGCCGAGTTTTTCACCAGGTTCATCATTTCTGAGGTCATCGGCGGTACGATAACGCGGTAGGCGTTCGGCAGCAGCACGTAGCGGTAGGTTTGCGGCAGGGTCAGGCCCATCGCCAGACCGGCGTTCTTCTGCCCGCGCGGCAGCGACTGAATGGCGGCGCGTACCTGCTCGCAGACGCGGGCGGCGGTAAACAGCCCCAGGCACAGCATGGAGGAGACAAAGAACTGAATGTTTGGGTCCAGCTCCGATTTAAACCACATGCCGATATTTTCCGGCAGGAATTCCGGCACCACCAGGTACCAGGTAAAGAACTGCACGATCAGCGGCACGTTGCGAAACAGTTCGACATAGCAGGTGCCAATGCCCGAGAGGAAGCGATTGGGGACCGTGCGTAAAATGCCAAACAGTGAGCCGACGAGAAAAGCGATGATCCAGGCCGAGATGGAGAGGGCGACGGTTATCTGAAAACCGCTCCACAGCCAGCCCAGGTAGGTAGTGTTGCCGAAGGGGGCCTGTTGCAGGAATATCCCCCAGTTCCAGTCTATTGACATACATGACTCCTGGAAAAAAAAGGGTAGCCATTGCTACCCTCGAAGACGGTTGTCCAGCTTGTTTCGGTATTCGCGGCGGCTGGGGAACGACCAGCCACCGTATAGTCTGTCCGTGCTGTGACAATCATCGGGAGGGCAGGATATCCCGCCCCTGGTTGTTATAATTAGTTCAGTGCTTTGTCATTAGGTGATTTGAACAGCGCTTTCATGTCGTCAGACAGTTCGAAGTTCAGGTTAAGGTTTTTCGGCGGAATTGGATTTTTGAACCATTTATCAAACCATTTCGCCGCTTCGCCAGAGGTCTGGGCCTGAGCAACGGTTTCATCGACCAGCGCTTTGAACGACGGATCGTCTTTACGCAGCATGCAGCCATAGGCTTCTTTCGACTGTGCGGTGCCGACGATTTCCCAGTTATCCGGTTTCTTCGCCTTGGCGCGTTCGCCGGCCAGCAGAGCGTCATCCATCATAAAGGCCACGGCGCGTCCGCTTTCCAGGGTGCGGAAAGAGTCGCCATGATCTTTGGCGCTGATAATGCGCATATTCATTTTTTTCTCATCGTTCAGCTTATGCAGCAGGATCTCTGAGGTGGTTCCGGAGGTGACAACGACCGCTTTATCCTTCAGGTCCGGGAAATCTTTGATCGGACCGCCTTTCTTCACCAGCAGACGGGTGCCGACTACGAAGATGGTATCGGAGAAGGCCGCCTGTTTCTGGCGCTCAAGGTTGTTGGTGGTTGAGCCGCACTCGAAATCAAAGGTGCCATTCTGCAGCAGCGGGATACGGTTCTGCGAGGTGACTGGGATCAGTTTGACCTGCAGGTCCGGCTTGTTCAGCTTTTTCTTGATGGCATCAACGATGGCGTTGGAGTAGTCCTGAGAGTAGCCCACAACCTTCTGCTGGTTATCGTAGTAAGAGAACGGGACTGAAGATTCACGATGGCCGACAACGATAACCCCATTTTTGGCGATCTTATCCAGGGTGCTCTGGCCTGCCGCCGGGGCGGCATCTTCTGCGTGTGCCAGACCGGCGGTCACACCCATGACCAGCATTGCGGCGGCCAGTTTACGTAATTGCATATCCAACTCCTTATCCGTAGCGTCAGCGGCGCTATTGATACCCATTGTGATTGTGTGTGTTGTTATTCGAGGCACGCGTCCACGTGCCGCATTTGTATGTGTTTGTTAGCATTTAGTTTGGCTTAATGTAAAGATTTTGCTGTTTTATTGTTTATTTTTGCGAAGTGCTCCGCACCAATGGGAGGCAAAGATCTTCTATTGCACCAAAATAGCGCGACCGCCGAACGTTTATGGTGCAACCCGGTTGCACTGGGTCGGACGATGGCGCTACCAGGGAGAATAAAGCAATGACTGTGCCAGGATGGCTGGCGCGGGGAGAAAAAATGCCGGCGACGGGCGTCGCCGGCGGAGAAACTTATCGGCGACGCTGACGCAGGCTCATCAGTAGCGCAGCGAAGCCTAACAGCGCCGTCAGCGCCCATAGCGGCCAGTTGCCGGTGCGGGCGTAAGGGGTTAAGCCGCTGGTGGGCGTCACGGTGGTGGTCAACACCTCGCGGGTAAACTGCGGGATCATCTTCTGGATCTCGCCGCGCGGGCCGATCACCGCAGTAATGCCGTTGTTGGTGCTGCGCAGGAGTGGGCGGGCCAGCTCCAGGGCGCGCATCCGCGCCATCTGGAAGTGTTGCCACGGACCGATGGACTTACCGAACCAGGCGTCGTTGGAGATGGTCAGCAGGAAGTCGGTATCTGGCCGGAAGTTATCGCGTACCTGTTCCCCGAGGATGATCTCGTAGCAGATGGCGGCGGTCAGCTTCAGGTTATGCGCCATCAGCTGCGGCTGCACGTAGGGGCCGCGGCTGAAGGAGGACATCGGCAGGTCAAAGAACGGCGCCAGCGGACGCAGAATCGATTCCAGCGGCACAAACTCACCGAACGGCACCAGATGGTTCTTGTTGTAACGGTTGGTCGAGTCGTAGCGGTACGGGTTATCTTTACCGAGGGTAATGATGGTGTTGTAGGTATCGTAGCGGTTCTGCTTATTGAGACGCGCATCGACAATGCCGGTGATCAGCGAACTGTCTTTTGCGCGCAGCAGATCGTCCATCATGCTGAGGAACTGCTGCTGGTTGATCTCCAGATCCGGGATCGCCGACTCGGGCCAGATAATCAGCTGCGAGTGGCCGATATGCGGCTGGGTCAGCGCCAGGTAGGTTTTCAGGGTGTTGACCAGCTGCTTCTCGTCCCACTTCATGGCCTGTGGGATATCGCCTTGCACCAGCGAGACCTGGGTCGCGCGCTCCGGCAGCAGCTGATACCACTGGATATAGCGCAGCGGGAACGGCAGGGCGAACAGCAGCGCGGCAATAGCCAGCGGCTTCCAGTTACGCTGGACGAGGGCCAGGGCCAGCAGGCCGCTAACCATCATCAGCAGGAAGTTGATCGCCTCGACGCCCATCACCGGCGCGAGACCTTTCAGCGGGCCGTCGATCTGGCTATAGCCGAACTGCAGCCATGGGAAGCCGGTCAGCACCCAGCCGCGCAGGAACTCGGTGATTTGCCAGACGACGGGGGCGGCGATAGCCACCCGCAGCCAGCTGGTTTTGGGCCACAGCCGGGAGAGCAGGCCGGCAAACAGGCCGGTATAGAGCGAGAGATAGGCCGCCAGCAGAACGACGAGAAAGACGTTAACCGGACCTGGCATACCGCCGAATTGCGCGATGCTGACATAGACCCAGTTGATACCGGTGCCAAACAGCCCGAATCCCCAGAAATAGCCGATCCCGGCGCTTTGCAGCGGGCGTCGGTTGAGGGTTAACGCCTGCAGACCGATCAGCGAAACGATAGCTGCCGGCCAGAAGTCATAAGGTGAAAAAGCCAGCGTTCCGCTGGCTCCGAATAGCAGCGCCAGCAGCAGACGTACGCGCTGGCGTTCAAGAAGAGAGGCAAATACCATTTAGGCTAATCGTCCCGTAAATTAACGCCTGTTGCCACAGGCTATGCTGTTTGCCAGCAGGGGGAGGGGACAGCCGGGGATCGCCCACGGTCTGTCTCCCGGCTGGCCGTGACCTTCAGCGCCGCGGCTTACTCTTCCAGCTTCGGCTGGGGAGCGTCATCGGGCAGCTTTACATGCACCTGAATGATACGACGGCTATCTGCCATTGCCACCTTGAATTGGTAACCATCAATGTCGATAGATTCGCCGCGGGCCGGCAGATGGCCGAAGGCCTGCATCACCAGCCCGCCAATGGTATCCACTTCTTCATCGCTGAAGTGCGTGTCGAAGGCGTCGTTGAAGTCTTCGATGGAGGCCAGAGCGCGCACCGTCCAGGTGTGGCGGCTCAGCTGGCGGAAATCGATATCTTCTTCTTCGTCGTATTCGTCTTCAATTTCCCCGACGATGAGCTCAAGGATATCCTCAATGGTCACCAGGCCGGAGACGCCGCCGAATTCGTCAATAACGATCGCCATATGGTAGCGCTGTGAGCGAAACTCTTTCAGCATGCGGTCGACCCGCTTGCTTTCCGGGACGACAACCGCCGGCCGTAACACTTTTTCCATGCTGAAGGCTTCGGCGTCGCTGCGCATAAACGGCAGCAGATCCTTGGCCATCAGAATCCCTTCGATGTGATCTTTATCTTCACTGATGACCGGGAAACGCGAGTGGGCGGATTCGATAATGACATCCAGGCACTCGTCCAGCGTCTGGTTACGTTTCAGGGTTATCATTTGTGAACGGGGGATCATAATGTCGCGGACCCGCTGGTCGGCGATATCCATTACCCCTTCGAGCATGTCACGCGTATCTTCATCGATAAGATCGTTCTGCCCGGAATCACGGATCAGCGCCAGCAGTTCATCACGGTTTTTCGGTTCCCCGTGAAAAAGCTGGCTGAGTAACAGGGAGAAAAATCCCTTTTTGCTGTTTACTGTGTCACTACTGTGTGAATTGTCGTCGCTCATGGCGTCGTTTGGGTTCTCATGTTGATTTAACTGTCGCTCGTCGCGCGTAAACTCAGCGCCGGACGGCATGGGTTGCCTGACGTTCAGGCTGGCAAAATGCAGGAACAGCGGCCGGATGCGGCGCAAGCGCCGCCATCCGGCAGGGGGCTATTCAGCAATCTTCTCGGAAATGTACGGGTCCTCATAGCCCAGAGCAAGCATTATCTCTGTTTCAAGGCCTTCCATCTCTTCCGCTTCGTCGTCTTCGATATGATCGTAGCCCAGCAGATGCAGGCTGCCGTGCACCACCATATGCGCCCAGTGCGCCTCCAGCGGCTTACCTTGCTCGCTGGCTTCCTGCTCCACCACCTGACGGCAGATGATCAGATCGCCGAGCAGCGGCATTTCAATCCCCGGCGGCGCTTCAAACGGGAAGGAGAGGACGTTGGTCGGCTTATCCTTGCCGCGGTAGGTCAGGTTCAGCTCGTGGCTTTCTGCAACATCGACCAGACGAATCGTTAACTCTGACTCCTCCTGAAATGGCGGAATGACGGCATCGACCCAGCGCTGAAAAAGGGCTTCGTCCGGCAGGCCGCTGGTCTCTTCGCAGGCCAGCTGTAAATCGAGGATCACCTGACTCATTTTTGCTCCTGTTCCTGGGCTTCGCGTTTTCGCTCGGCGGCCAGTTCTGCTTTACGTTTCTGGTCTGCGGCTTCCCACGCCTCATAGGCGTTCACGATGCGGGCAACCACCGGATGGCGCACCACGTCTTCGCTATGGAAGAAGTTGAAGCTGATCTCATCGACTTCGGCCAGCACTTCGATGGCGTGGCGGAGACCGGATTTGGTGCTGCGCGGCAGGTCAATCTGCGTGATATCGCCGGTGATCACCGCCTTGGAGTTAAAGCCGATGCGGGTCAGGAACATCTTCATCTGTTCAATGGTGGTGTTCTGGCTTTCATCAAGAATGATAAAGGCGTCATTCAGCGTTCGTCCGCGCATATAGGCCAGCGGGGCCACTTCGATGACGTTACGCTCAATCAGCTTCTCTACTTTCTCAAAGCCGAGCATCTCAAACAGCGCGTCATACAGCGGGCGCAGATATGGGTCGACTTTCTGGCTCAGATCGCCGGGCAGGAAGCCGAGCTTTTCGCCAGCCTCGACGGCCGGACGGGTCAGCAGAATACGGCGGATCTCCTGACGCTCCAGCGCATCGACCGCCGCCGCCACCGCCAGATAGGTTTTACCCGTCCCCGCCGGACCCACGCCGAAAGTGATGTCATGATCGAGGATATTGGCGATGTACTGCGCCTGGTTCGGCGTACGCGGTTTGATCACCCCGCGCTTGGTCTTGATATTGACGGCTTTCCCGTACTCCGGCACGCTCTCGGCGCTCTGCTCCAGCACGCGCGCCTCTTTGATCGCCAGATGGATCTGCTCCGGCTCAATATCCTGAATCTGACCGCGCATCGGCGCCGTATCGACATACAGGCTGCGCAGAATATCGGCGGCGGCGTGTACGCAAATAGCGCGTCCGGTCAGTTTAAAGTGATTGTCACGGCGGTTGATCTCAATGCCTAACCGACGCTCCAGCTGTTTGATATTGTCGTCAAACGGGCCGCACAAGGCTAACAGGCGTGCGTTATCCGCTGGCTCCAGGGTAATTTCACGAGTGTCTATGTTCAAACTGTTCCTCTTTACGCAGGTGGCCGGACGCGGCGCGTGGCCGGCTAATCAGGAAATTATTTACGTCACAGGAAAATGGCGCAAGCATTGCTGTAGATATAGGGACGGAGAGAGGAATTACAAGGCCTGCCGGAACCGACAGGCCTGAAGGGATCACGGCTGATAGATACCCACGCCAAGATCGTTCTCTTTACGGGTGCGGGCAATCACTGATTCAGGTGATTCAGCGATACGCAGACCCATCTCCGCCTCGGTACGCACGATTTTGCCGCGCAGCGAGTTGGTGTAAACATCGACGATTTCAACATCGACGAATTTACCGACCATATCCGGCGTACCTTCGAAGTTGACCACGCGGTTGTTCTCGGTGCGCCCGGAAAGCTCCATCAGGCTCTTACGCGACGTGCCTTCCACCAGAATGCGCTGTACCGTGCCGAGCATGCGACGGCTCCAGGCCATCGCCTGCTGGTTGATCCGCTCCTGCAGAATATACAGACGCTGCTTTTTATCCTCCTCCGGCACGTCATCGACCATATCGGCCGCCGGGGTGCCCGGACGAGCGGAGAAGATAAAGCTGTAGCTCATATCGAAATTGACGTCGGCGATTAGCTTCATCGTCTTTTCGAAATCGTCTGTAGTTTCGCCAGGGAAGCCGACAATAAAGTCAGAGCTTATCTGAATCTCCGGGCGCGCCTCACGCAGCTTGCGAATAATCGCTTTGTACTCCAGCGCGGTATGGGTGCGTCCCATCAGATTCAGAACCCGGTCAGAACCGCTCTGCACCGGCAGGTGCAGGAAGCTCACCAGTTCCGGCGTATCGCGATAGACCTCGATGATATCGTCGGTAAATTCGATCGGGTGGCTGGTGGTGAAGCGAATACGGTCGATGCCGTCGATGGCGGCGACCAGACGCAGCAGATCGGCAAAGCTGCCGGTGGTGCCGTCGTAATTCTCACCGCGCCAGGCGTTAACGTTCTGGCCCAGCAGATTAACCTCACGCACGCCCTGCGCCGCCAGCTGGGCGATTTCAAACAGGATATCGTCGCACGGACGGCTGACCTCTTCTCCGCGGGTGTACGGCACCACACAGTAGGTGCAGTATTTGTTGCAACCTTCCATAATCGAAACAAAGGCGGTCGGGCCGTCGGCGCGCGGCTCTGGCAGGCGATCGAATTTTTCAATTTCCGGGAAGCTGATATCCACCACCGGGCTGCGGTTGCCGCGCACGGCGTTAATCATCTCCGGCAGGCGGTGCAGGGTTTGCGGCCCGAAAATAATATCGACATAGTGTGCGCGCTGACGAATATGGTCGCCTTCCTGGGAGGCCACGCAGCCGCCAACGCCAATAATCAGGTCCGGGTTTTTCTCTTTCAGCAGCTTCCAGCGTCCGAGCTGATGGAAAACTTTTTCCTGGGCCTTCTCACGAATTGAGCAGGTATTGAGCAACAGCACATCTGCTTCTTCCGCCACTTCGGTCAGTTGATACCCATGTGTCGCATCCAGCAGATCGGCCATCTTTGATGAATCATACTCGTTCATCTGACAGCCCCAGGTTTTAATATGGAGTTTTTTTGTCATTGACTTGCTCATGCTCAGTAATAGATATCCAAAACGCGGGGATATATACAGGGTGAATTTCGCTTTCCAGGGCGCGTATTGTAATGCTTTGGTCGCCCCCTGACCAGTGCGAGCGTTATCACCGCAAGGGAACAAAAAATCCGGTAAACTTAACGGATTCTGCTTTAAGGATAATAGCCATGACAATTCACGCAACAGATGTCGCCATCGTGGGCGGCGGCATGGTCGGCGGCGCCCTGGCGTTGGGGCTGGCGCAACAGGGATTTACCGTGACGGTGCTTGAGAAAACGGCGCCTCCGGCTTTCGAACCGGCATCCGCCCCGGATGTGCGGATCTCGGCTATCAGCGCGGCTTCGGTCGGCCTGCTGAAGAGTCTCGGCGTCTGGGATGCCGTACGGGCGATGCGCGTCCACGCCTATCGTCGTCTGGAGACCTGGGAGTGGGAGAGCGCGCACGTCGCCTTTGACGCCGCAGAGCTCAAACTGCCGGAGCTGGGCTACATGGTCGAGAACAAGGTCCTGCAATGGGGCCTCTGGCAAGCGCTGGCGGCGCATGAAGGGGTCACCCTGCGCGTTGGTAGCGAACTGGAGGCGATGCAGCGCGGCGAGGCGCATACCGCGCTGCATTTACGCGAGGGAGAGGCGATCCACGCCCGGCTGGTGATCGGCGCCGACGGCGCCAATTCTCAGGTGCGGGAGATGGCCGGCATCGGCGTACACGCCTGGCAATATCAGCAGTCCTGTATGCTGATCAGCGTCGAATGCGTCGACGATCCCGGCGACAGCACCTGGCAGCAGTTTACCCCCAGCGGGCCGCGCGCCTTCCTGCCGCTGTTCGACCACTGGGCCTCGCTGGTCTGGTACGACACGCCGGCGCGGATCCGTCAGCTGCAGGGCATGACTATGGCGCAACTCCAGCAGGAGATCGCCAGTCACTTTCCGGCGCGGCTGGGTCGTGTGACGCCGCAGGCGGCCGGCGCTTTTCCGCTCACCCGGCGTCATGCACTGCAGTATGTCCAGCCCGGCCTGGCGCTGGTGGGCGATGCGGCGCATACCATTCATCCGCTGGCGGGGCAGGGGGTTAACCTTGGCTACCGCGATGTGGATGCCCTGC
Organism: Klebsiella sp. P1CD1; assembly: GCF_003790505.1. Classification (NCBI taxonomy): domain Bacteria; kingdom Pseudomonadati; phylum Pseudomonadota; class Gammaproteobacteria; order Enterobacterales; family Enterobacteriaceae; genus Klebsiella; species Klebsiella sp. P1CD1. The sequence continues at coordinate 4,119,877 of NZ_CP033631.1, read as the reverse complement.
TGGAGATCCTGGCGCAAGCGCGCGGCCGGGGCGAAGACTGGGCCAGCCTGCCGGTGCTGAAGCGCTACCAGGCGCGGCGGCGAGCGGATAATTTTATCATGCAGTCGGGGATGGATCTGTTTTATGCCGGTTTCAGCAATGACCTGGCGCCGGTGCGGATGCTGCGTAATATTGGCCTGATGGCGGCTGAACGCGCCGGGGTGTTGAAGCGTCAGGCGCTGAAGTATGCCTTAGGCTTGTAAAACCGGCTTCCCGGGCAGGGGCGTAGTGGAGAGCGCCTGCCCGGCAGTCAGTACTGCGTAAGCGTGTCAGGACGCCAATAGCAAAAAAGCTCACCGAAGTGAGCTTTTTTGCATTTAAGTGGCTGGGGTACGAGGATTCGAACCTCGGAATGCCGGAATCAGAATCCGGTGCCTTACCGCTTGGCGATACCCCAATTGTCTGTTGCGCTTTACCGTAACTACCCCGGTTGAGGGCAACAGTGCGTTCACTGCTGAACGACTTTTTAATTTGGCTGGGGTACGAGGATTCGAACCTCGGAATGCCGGAATCAGAATCCGGTGCCTTACCGCTTGGCGATACCCCAACAAATTGTTTCGGAATTATCGATGCGTATCGATACGTCCTGAATATGGTGGCTACGACGGGATTCGAACCTGTGACCCCATCATTATGAGTGATGTGCTCTAACCAGCTGAGCTACGTAGCCAAATTGTCTTACTGTTTCTTCGATGGCTGGGGTACCTGGATTCGAACCAGGGAATGCCGGTATCAAAAACCGGTGCCTTACCGCTTGGCGATACCCCAATACCGTCGCGGTGAACCGCAAATATCGAAGAAATATGGCTGGGGTACCTGGATTCGAACCAGGGAATGCCGGTATCAAAAACCGGTGCCTTACCGCTTGGCGATACCCCATCCGTACAACGCTAACTGGTGAATGGTGCGGGAGGCGAGACTTGAACTCGCACACCTTGCGGCGCCAGAACCTAAATCTGGTGCGTCTACCAATTTCGCCACTCCCGCAAAAAAGATGGTGGCTACGACGGGATTCGAACCTGTGACCCCATCATTATGAGTGATGTGCTCTAACCAGCTGAGCTACGTAGCCATCTTTTTTTCGCGTAACCTTATCGGCGTTGCGGGGCGCATTATGCGTATTGGGCCTGCGAGCGTCAACCTCTTTTTCAAGGAAAATCGTTGTAATGTGACTGTTTGGTTAGGTTGCGAACAGCTCGCTGCAATATTCGGCAATTATTGGTTATTTATCGTTTTTCAGCGGCATAAATCCTGCAAAAAGAAAACGGACCCCGGAGGGTCCGTTTCGCGTTTCACCGCCCGTCAGGGCTTATTTGTAGGCAGACTGGTGGACGCCCACCGCACGGCCTGATGGATCGTTCATGGTCTTGAACGCTTCATCCCACTCAATGGCTTTCGCTGAAGAGCAGGCCACCGACGGACCGCCAGGGACACACTCCGCCGCGCTCGGCAGCGGGAACAGCTCTTCGAAGATCTCGCGGTACAGATAGCCTTCTTTGGAGGTCGGCGTGTTGTACGGGAAACGGAAGCTCGCCGTTTCCAGCTGCTGATCGCTGATCTGCTTCGCGGCCACTTCTTTCAGCGTATCGATCCAGCTGTAGCCGACGCCGTCAGAGAACTGCTCTTTCTGCCGCCAGGCAACGCTGGCCGGCAGGTAGGATTCAAAGCATTCACGCAGCACGTGTTTTTCCATTTTGCCGTTGCCGCACATCTTATCCTGCGGGTTGATGCGCATCGCCACGTCGAGGAACTTCTTGTCGAGGAACGGCACGCGGGCTTCCACGCCCCAGGCGGACATCGCTTTGTTGGCGCGGGCGCAGTCAAACATATGCAGCGCCTGCAGCTTGCGCACCGTCTCTTCGTGCAGTTCTTTGGCGTTCGGCGCCTTATGGAAATAGAGGTAGCCGCCGAACACTTCGTCCGAACCTTCGCCGGAAAGCACCATTTTGATGCCCATGGCTTTAATTTTACGCGACATCAGGTACATCGGCGTCGAGGCGCGAATGGTGGTCACGTCATACGTTTCGATGTGATAGATAACGTCGCGGATCGCATCCAGCCCTTCCTGGACCGTAAAGTGAATTTCGTGGTGTACGGTGCCGAGGTGGTTGGCCACTTCCTGCGCCGCTTTCAGGTCAGGAGAGCCTTCCAGACCGACCGCGAAAGAGTGCAACTGCGGCCACCAGGCTTCGCTCCGCTCCTGATCTTCGACGCGACGGGCGGCGAATTTCTTGGTGATAGCCGAGATGACCGATGAATCAAGACCGCCGGAGAGCAGCACGCCGTAAGGCACGTCGGACATCAGGTGGCTTTTCACCGACTCTTCCAGCGCCTGGCGCAGCTCGTTCTTATCGGTAACGTTGTCTTTCACCGCGTCGTAATCGAACCAGTCACGCTGATAGTACTGGCGAATTTCGCCGTCTTTGCTCCACAGGTAGCTGCCCGCCGGGAACTCTTTAATGGTGCGGCATACCGGCACCAGCGCTTTCATTTCGGAGGCGACATAGAAGTTGCCGTGTTCGTCATGGCCCATATACAGCGGAATAATACCGATATGGTCGCGACCAATTAAGTACGCGTCTTTCTCGCTGTCGTACAGGGCGAAGGCGAACATCCCCTGCAGGTCGTCGAGGAACTCAGGGCCTTTTTCCTGATACAGCGCGAGGATCACTTCGCAGTCAGAGCCGGTCTGGAACTGATAGCGATCGCCATACTCCGCGCGCAGCGCCTGATGGTTGTAGATCTCGCCGTTAACGGCCAGCGCATGGGTTTTTTCGGCGTTGTACAGCGGCTGGGCACCGGCGTTGACGTCGACAATAGACAGGCGCTCGTGCGCCAGAATCGCTTTGTCGCTGGCATACACGCCAGACCAGTCCGGACCGCGATGGCGCATCAGGCGGGAAAGCTCCAGCGCCTTTTTACGCAGCTCGCCTGCGTCAGTTTTAATATCCAGTACGCCAAAAATAGAACACATAGCCTTCTCCATTACCCTGTCGTGTTTGATGTTGTGCTGGCTTCGTCTCGTGGCGAAGCCTGAGTGCGTGCTTAAGAAAATGCCGTAAAGGGGGCGCTGGCGCAAGGGTTTTGCGGCCTGAAAAAGAAAAAACGCAACTGTGATTGTTGAACAGTAAAAAAAGAGTATCTTTTGAGCGACTTTATTGAGGAATACGCATTTATAGGCCGTTTTTATTAGATGGATGACTTTTGGCAGGCGCTATAAATGAAAAACCACGTCCTGCGACGTGGTTGGCATCAGAAAATATCGATTTCCGCGACGGAAGGGTAAATCCACGACGGGCGAAACGGCATGCTGTCGATGTCATCGAGGGTGGAGACGCCGGAGAGCACCAGAATCGTCTCCAGCCCCGCCTGGAAGCCGGCCAGAATGTCAGTGCGCAGGTTATCGCCGACGATCACTGTCTGCTCGGAGTGAGCCTGCATTTTGTTCAGCGCTGAACGGATGATCCACGGGCTAGGTTTACCGACGTAAAACGGCTTACGGCCGGAGATCTTCTCGATCCCGGCGCACAGCGCGCCACAGGCCGGATAGTAGCCGCGACCGTGCGTATCCGGGTTGGTGGCAATGAAGCGGGCGCCGTTGGCAACGAAGAAGGCGGCCTTATGCATCATCTCCCAGTTGAATGAACGGGTTTCCCCGACGATGACAAAATCCGGGTTCACATCGGTGATGGTAAAGCCGGCTTTGTACAGTTCGTGGATCAGCGCCCCTTCACCCACCACATAGGCTTTCTTGCCTTCCTGGCGGCGCAGGAAATCGGCGGTGGCCATCGCCGAGGTGTAAAACGCGGTATCCGGCACGTCGATGCCGGCGGTGGCGAAACGGTTGGCCAAATCCTGGCCGGTTTGCGACGGGTAGTTGGTCAGCATTACCAGCGGCATGCCTTTATCGAGGATGCGTTTGATAAACTCGGCAGCGCCGGGAACGGCGACGTTATCGTGCATCAGCACGCCGTCAATATCACAAATTATGTTTTGAATGGTCATGGTGGGTCCAGAATCATTAACAAAGACGAAACTATACTCGTCATCGATGAGGTTTCACATCGCTGGTGGACCATACCCACCAGCGACAGGGTGATGCGGATCGTTTCGCGCTATCAATAAAGAGGCGATTAGCTCTCAAGCAAGCGCTGCAGCAGCGTGCCATTGAGCATAGCGCGTTTGACCAGCGCGAAGGCGCCAATCGCTGAGCGATGGTCGAGGGTAGAACGCACCACCGGCAGGTTCTTGCGAAACGCTTTCAGCGCCTGGGCGTTAATGCAGCCTTCGATGGCCGGAAGAAGGACCTTTTCAGCTTCCACTATTTCGCCGGCGACAACGATTTTTTGTGGGTTGAACAGGTTAATCGCGATGGCGATCGTTTTCCCGAGGTGACGCCCCACGTACTCAATCACCTCGCAGGCCAGGGCATCGCCCTTGTTGGCCGCTTTGCAGATAGTTTTGATCGTGCAGTCATCCGGCGTCAGACGGCTCTGGTAGCCCTGCTCAAGCAGGTGGCGAACCCGCTGTTCGATGGCGGCATTGGCCGCGACGGTCTCCAGACAGCCGAAGTTGCCGCAGTGGCAGCGCTCGCCCAGCGGATCGACCTGAATGTGGCCAATTTCGCCGACGTTGCCGTTCCGGCCAATAAAAATGCGCCCGTTAGAGATGATGCCCGCGCCGGTACCGCGGTGCACGCGCACCAGGATGGAGTCTTCGCAGTCCTGACTTGCACCGAAATAGTGCTCGGCCAGCGCCAGGCTGCGGATGTCGTGCCCGACATAGCAGGTGACGTTGAAGCGTTTTTCCAGCGCCCCGACCAGGCCCCAGTTTTCCACCGCAATATGCGGCATATAGCGGATCACGCCGCTTTCCGGGTCGACGAGGCCTGGCAGGATCACCGAGATGGCGATCAGCTCGCGAATTTTGCGCTGACAGTTTTCGATAAAGGTGGCGATGATATTCAGCAGGGCGTGTTCCAGCGTTTCCTGGGTGCGCTCGGGCAGGGGAAAATGTTCCTCTTCCAGGGTCTTGCTGCTTAAATCATACAGGGTCAGAGTGGCGTCATAGCGGCCAAGCCGCACGCCGATGGCGTTGAAGTTGCGGGTTTCAGCGATGATAGAGATAGCGCGGCGGCCTCCGGTGGAGGCCTGCTGATCGACTTCTTTGATCAGGCCGCGCTCAATAAGCTGACGCGTGATTTTGGTCACGCTGGCAGGGGCAAGCTGGCTTTGTTCGGCTATCTGAATGCGCGAGATAGGCCCATGCTGGTCAATCAGGCGGTACACGGCCGCGCTGTTCAGTTGTTTTACGAGGTCAACGTTACCAATTTGAGCTTGTCCGCCTGCTGTCATACTTTTACTTACTCAGTGACGACCTCGTTACCATTAACGATGGTCTTGGTGATTTTATAATCGCGTGTAAAGGCGGTCAGGTTAGCGACCATGCCCGGCGCAATGCTGCCGAGCTGCTTGTCCACACCGATAGCGCGCGCGGGATAGAGCGTCGCCATCCGCAATACTTCGTCCAGTGCCACGCCGCAATGCTCCACCAGATTACGCACCCCTTCAATCATGGTCAGGGAGGAGCCGCTGAGCGTGCCGTTTTCATCTACGCACAGTCCATTGCGGTAGTATATTGTTTTCCCGGCAAAAATGAACTGGTCAATATTCGCCCCCGCCGGCGCGGTGGCGTCGGTGACCAGGCACAGTTTGTCGCCTTTCAGGCGCTTGGCGTTACGTACGTTGGCATAATCGACATGCATCCCGTCGACAATAATACCGCAGTAGACATCCGGCTCGTCAAAAATCGCCCCGGCCAGACCCGGTTCGCGTCCGGTAATGTACGGCATCGCGTTATACAGGTGAGTGGCGAAGGTAATGCCGGCGCGGAAGCCGACTTTCGCCTCTTTCAGCGTGGCGTTGGAGTGGCCGGCGGAGACGACGATCCCGGCGGCAACCAGCTTGCGGATCACTTCCGGCTCAACGCGCTCAGGGGCGAGGGTCACCTTGGTGATCACATCGGCGTTATCGCAGAGGAAATCGACCAGCGCGGCGTCCGGTTTACGCACGTAGTCCGGGTTGTGGGTGCCTTTCTTGACGATATTCAGCCACGGTCCTTCAAGATGCAGACCCAGCGCCTGATTCGGGTGTTTTTGCAGGTATTCGCGCATGACGCGGATACCTTGCTTCATCAGATCGTCACTGGAGGTAATCAGCGTCGGCAGGAAGCTGGTGCAGCCTGAACGTTCGTTCGCCTTCTGCATGATCTCCAGCGTTTCAACGGTGACCGCCTCTGGGCTGTCGTTAAACTGCACGCCGCCGCAGCCATTGAGCTGAACGTCGATAAAACCGGGGGCAATTATTGCGCCGTTGACCGAGCGCTGCTCCATGTCAGACGGCAAATCCGCCAGCGGACAGAGACGTTCGATTAGGCCATCGGCGATAACAACCGCATGGTCATCGAGAATTTCATGACCGGTATAAACCCGGCCCTGGGTTAATGCATACATTACGACCCCCGGTATATACGCCCCATCAGGTCAGCGATCGTTCGTTTGCCGCCGGCATGATGATGCATACAAAGAAAAAGAGGGTCCCGCGCAAGTGGCGGGACACGACTACATTACAGACCTTTAATATTTTCAGCTTCTAATTCGTTGAAATATTTCAGGGTTTTCACTTTCAGCTCCATGGTGGACGGCTCGTCGCAGACAATCACCGCCTTCGGATGCAGCTGCAGGCAGGTAATGGTCCACATATGGTTGACGTTACCTTCTACCGCCGCCTGCAGCGCCAGCGCTTTCTGATGACCCAGCACCAGAATCATCACTTCTTCTGCATCCAGCAGGGTGCCTACGCCCACGGTCAACGCGTATTTCGGCACCAGATCCACATCACCATCGAAGAAGCGGGAGTTCGCCACACGGGTGTCATGGGTCAGGGTCTTAATACGGGTGCGGGACGCCAGAGAAGAGGCCGGTTCGTTGAACGCGATGTGACCATCGTTGCCTACACCGCCCATGAACAGGTGGATTTTACCGTAGGAACGAATTTTTTCTTCATAGCGACGGCATTCCGCATCGATGTCCGGCGCGTTACCATTCAGCAGGTTGATATTTTCTGCCGGAATATCAACGTGGTCAAAGAAATTACGGTGCATGAAGCTATGATAGCTTTCCGGATGCTCTTTTGGCAGGCCGACATATTCATCCATATTAAAGGTGACGACGTGTTTGAAGCTAACCTGGCCTGCTTTATGCATTTCAACCAGCGCTTTGTAGGCGGTCAGCGGAGTGCCACCGGTAGGCAGACCCAGCACGAACGGGCGGTCCGCGGTCGGTTTGAATGCATTAATACGGTTAACGATGTGGCGGGCAGCCCATTTACCGACCTGCTCAGCGGTTACCAGGGGGATCAGTCTCATTCTTCACCTCTATAGTTAAAGTAGATTCTGGCGGATTGGCGCCAGCACTCTGAGGAGAGTATTGCAGCAACTGCGCCGACCGGGGTCAATCCGTGTTGATTTTTTGAATGATAAAATAAGTTTTCGATGTTAGCCAGTGAAAGGGAGGGGGGAATACGATATTTGGTGATAATTATCACAAAAAATACCCGTTTAATTTGCGATACGAATTAATTTTTCACACACTTTGCCGGTAAGTGATAAAACCGACCTTGTTACACAATAAAAAAGTGGCTTTGAAAATGAGCCTCATCGGGGTCTCATAGGGGGAATAAGATGAATATTTTAGGTTTCTTTCAGCGACTGGGTAGGGCGTTGCAGCTCCCTATCGCAGTGCTGCCGGTCGCGGCATTGCTGCTGCGTTTCGGGCAACCAGACCTGTTGAATGTACCCTTCATCGCGCAAGCGGGTGGGGCGATCTTCGATAATCTGGCGCTGATCTTCGCAATTGGTGTGGCATCAAGCTGGTCCAAGGATAACGCGGGTTCTGCGGCGCTGGCCGGCGCAGTAGGGTATTTCGTGATGACCAAAGCGATGGTCACCATCAACCCGGAAATTAACATGGGCGTGCTGGCCGGTATCATTACCGGTCTGGTGGCAGGGGCGGTGTACAACCGCTGGGCCGGCATCAAGCTGCCGGACTTCCTGAGCTTCTTCGGCGGCAAACGCTTCGTGCCGATCGCCACCGGCTTCTTCTGTCTGATCCTCGCCGCGATCTTCGGCTACGTCTGGCCGCCGGTGCAGCACGCTATCCACTCTGGTGGCGAATGGATCGTCTCCGCAGGGGCGCTCGGTTCCGGTATCTTTGGTTTCATCAACCGTCTGCTGATCCCAACCGGTCTGCATCAGGTGCTGAACACTATCGCCTGGTTCCAGATTGGTGAGTTCACTAACGCTGCTGGCGCTGTGTTCCACGGCGACATCAACCGCTTCTACGCCGGCGACGGCACCGCGGGGATGTTCATGTCCGGCTTCTTCCCGATCATGATGTTTGGTCTGCCGGGTGCGGCGCTGGCGATGTATCTGGCGGCGCCGAAAGCGCGTCGTCCGATGGTCGGCGGTATGCTGCTGTCCGTAGCCATCACCGCGTTCCTGACCGGGGTAACCGAGCCGCTGGAATTCCTGTTCATGTTCCTGGCTCCGCTGCTGTACCTCCTGCATGCGGTGCTGACCGGTATCAGCCTGTTCATCGCAACGGCGCTGGGTATCCATGCGGGCTTCTCCTTCTCCGCAGGTGCAATTGACTATGTGCTGATGTACAGCCTGCCAGCGGCCAGCAAAAACGTCTGGATGCTGCTGGTGATGGGCGTGGTGTTCTTCTTCGTCTACTTCCTGCTGTTCAGCGCGGTGATCCGCATGTTCAACCTGAAAACGCCGGGTCGTGAAGACAAAGCCGCTGACGTGGTAACGGAAGAAGCCAACAGCAACACTGAAGAGGGCCTGACCCAGCTGGCGACCAGCTATATCGCCGCGGTGGGCGGAACGGACAACCTGAAAGCCATTGACGCCTGTATCACCCGTCTGCGTCTGACTGTGGGCGATTCGGCGAAAGTGAACGACGCGGCCTGTAAACGTCTCGGCGCGTCCGGGGTGGTGAAACTGAATAAGCAAACCATCCAGGTTATCGTCGGTGCGAAAGCAGAATCTATCGGCGATGAGATGAAAAAAGTGGTTACCCGCGGCCCGGTAGCGGCAGCAGCAGCCGCACCGGCTGGCAATGTCGCCACCGCAGCGCCAGCGGCTAAACCGCAGGCGGTAGCGAATGCGAAGACCGTTGAGTCGCTGGTTTCACCGATTACCGGTGACGTGGTGGCGCTCGAACAGGTGCCGGACGAAGCCTTCGCCAGCAAAGCCGTCGGCGACGGTATCGCGGTGAAACCGACCAGCAACATCGTTGTCGCGCCAGCGGCGGGTACTGTGGTGAAAATTTTCAACACTAACCACGCGTTCTGCCTCGAAACCAACAACGGCGCGGAAATCGTCGTCCACATGGGTATCGACACCGTGGCGCTGGAAGGCAAGGGCTTCAAACGTTTGGTTGAAGAGGGCACGGAAGTGAAGGCCGGTGAGCCGATCCTGGAAATGGATCTGGACTTTCTCAACGCCAACGCGCGCTCAATGATTAGCCCGGTTGTCTGCAGCAACAGCGATGACTACAGCGCGCTGGTGATACTGGCGAGCGGTAAGGTCGTTGCCGGCCAGACGCCGCTGTATGAGATTAAAGGCAAGTAAGGCTCCTGAGTCGAGTTTATGCCTCAGCGGCGAAGGGAAACCTTCGCCGCTTTTTTTTCCAGCAATCGGCCCCATAATCCTCTTCTGATACCTATTTTACGTAACTAATAGTTGTCACTACGTCCTGCTTGTAAGATCATGTGCCGTTATACGTTGTTTACGCTTTGAGGAACCCGTGATGAGTGAGGCAGAAGCCCGCCCGACTAACTTTATCCGTCAGATCATTGATGAAGATCTGGCTACCGGTAAACATACCACCGTTCACACTCGCTTCCCGCCGGAGCCGAACGGTTATCTGCACATTGGCCATGCGAAATCCATCTGCCTGAACTTCGGCATCGCGCAGGATTATCAGGGTCAATGCAACCTGCGTTTCGATGACACCAACCCGGTGAAAGAAGATATCGAATACGTGGAGTCGATTAAAAACGACGTGCAGTGGTTAGGTTTCCACTGGTCCGGGGACGTTTGCTACTCGTCTGATTACTTTGATCAGCTGCATCAGTATGCGGTTGAGCTGATCAACAAAGGTCTGGCCTATGTTGATGAACTCTCTCCAGATGAAATTCGCGAATACCGCGGCACCCTGAAAGCGCCGGGTAAAAACAGCCCGTATCGCGACCGCAGCGTGGAAGAAAACCTGGCGCTGTTTGAAAAAATGCGCAGCGGCGGCTTCGAAGAGGGTAAAGCCTGCCTGCGCGCGAAGATCGATATGGCATCGCCGTTCATCGTGATGCGCGATCCGGTGCTGTACCGCATTAAGTTCGCTGAGCATCATCAGACCGGCAACAAGTGGTGCATCTACCCGATGTATGACTTCACCCACTGCATCAGCGATGCGCTGGAAGGCATCACCCACTCGCTGTGTACCCTGGAGTTCCAGGACAACCGCCGCCTGTACGACTGGGTGCTCGACAACATCAGCATTCCGGTTCACCCGCGTCAGTATGAATTCTCGCGCCTGAATCTCGAATACACCGTGATGTCCAAGCGTAAGCTGAACCAGCTGGTGACCGAGAAGCACGTGGAAGGCTGGGATGACCCGCGTATGCCGACCATCTCTGGTCTGCGTCGCCGTGGCTACACCGCTGAATCCATCCGCGAGTTCTGCAAGCGCATCGGCGTGACCAAGCAGGACAACACCATCGAGATGGCATCGCTGGAGTCCTGCATTCGTGAAGATCTGAACGAAAACGCCCCGCGCGCGATGGCGGTGATCGATCCGGTGAAACTGGTTATCGAGAACTATCCGCAGGGCGAAAGCGAAATGGTGGCGATGCCGAACCATCCGAACAAGCCGGAAATGGGCAGTCGTGAAGTGCCGTTCAGCGCCGAAATCTGGATCGATCGCGCGGACTTCCGTGAAGAAGCCAACAAACAGTACAAGCGTCTGGTGCTGGGTAAAGAAGTGCGTCTGCGCAATGCCTACGTGATCAAAGCGGAACGCGTGGAGAAAGATGCCGAAGGCAATATCACCACTATTTTCTGCACCTACGATGCCGATACCCTGAGTAAAGATCCGGCCGACGGTCGCAAGGTCAAAGGCGTGATCCACTGGGTGAGTGCGGCGCATGCGCTGCCGGTGGAGATCCGTCTCTACGATCGCCTGTTCAGCGTACCAAACCCGGGGGCGGAGGAAGATTTCCTCGCGGTAATCAACCCGGATTCGCTGGTGATTAAGCAGGGATATGCGGAGCCGAGCCTGGCGCAGGCCGAAGCAGGCAAAGCTTACCAGTTTGAGCGTGAAGGTTACTTCTGCCTCGACAGTCGCTATGCAAACGCCTCCAGTCTGGTGTTCAACCGCACTGTCGGGCTGCGTGATACCTGGGCGAAAGTCGGCGAATAAATTTCCCTCTCGTAAAAGCGTCGCACCTTGCGGCGCTTTTTTTTTGTTTCAGAATCAGCCAATTAAACTTTTCATTTTCGCGATGCGAATTAATCCTGTTACTTCGCGGTAATAAATAGCGCTTCTGATGTTTCCTGTCATATACAAAAAACCAATGTAATCGCTTTCAGTTCTTCTATTTTTCCCTGATTTTGCAATGACTTCCATGACAAAATTATCAGGGATAAGACTGTAACAAAAAGACATAAATTATGTGCGCTTTGTCATAATCTTAAGCTTTGCCTCACGAAAAACATTGATAATTCGCGTCACGAAAAATAGTCTATCTACAGTGGTTTCGCGGCCTTTTTCACCGCCCCACATTTTGCAGTTTTATTTATTTTTTTAGCGAATGACCGTTGGTCTTCGCCTTTTAAAACGTCAAAGAGGATATGCACATGCGTACGTTTAGTGGCAAACGTAGTACGCTGGCGCTGGCTATTGCCGCCGTCACCGCGATGTCGGGCTGGGTTGTGGTTCCGCAGGCCAGCGCAGCAGGCTTTATCGATGATTCAACCTTAACCGGCGGTATCTATTACTGGCAGCGTGAGCGTGACCGTAAAGATGTCACCGACGGCGACAAATATAAAACCAACCTTTCCCACTCCACCTGGAACGCTAACCTGGACTTCCAGTCCGGCTATGCTGCCGATATGTTTGGCCTTGATATTGCTGCATTTACCGCGATTGAAATGGCCGAGAACGGCGATAGCGGCCACCCGAACGAAATTGCCTTCTCATCGCGCAACAAAGCCTATGACGAAGACTACTCCGGCGATAAGAGCGGTATCAGCCTGTATAAAGCCGCCGCGAAATTCAAATACGGTCCGGCGTGGGCACGTGCGGGCTATATCCAGCCAACCGGCCAGACTCTGCTGGCCCCGCACTGGAGCTTTATGCCAGGTACCTATCAGGGGGCGGAGGCCGGGGCTAACTTCGACTATGGCACGGCGGGCGCGTTAAGTTTTTCCTATATGTGGACGAACGAGTATAAAGCGCCATGGCATATCGAGATGGACGATTTCTATCAGAACGACAAGAAAACCAAAGTTGATTATCTCCACTCCGTCGGCGCCAAATATGATTTCAAAAACGACCTGGTGCTGGAGGCGGCATTTGGTCAGGCTCAGGGCTATATCGATCAGTACTTTGCAAAAGCCAGCTACAAGTTTGACGTCGCCGGCGCGCCGCTGAGCACCAGCTACCAGTTCTACGGCACCCGCGATAAGGTCAGCAACGGCGGGGTCAATGACATCTATGACGGCACCGCATGGCTGCAGGCGTTAACCTTCGGCTATAAAGTGGCGGATGTGCTGGACCTGCGTCTGGAAGGCACCTGGGTGAAGGCCGATGGCCAGCAGGGCTACTTCCTGCAGCGTATGACGCCGACCTATGCCTCTTCCAACGGTCGTCTCGATATCTGGTGGGATAACCGCTCCGACTTTAACGCCAACGGCGAAAAAGCGGTCTTCTTCGGCGCGATGTATGACATGAAAAACTGGGATATGCCTGGCTGGGCGTTTGGCGCGTCTTATGTCTACGCCTGGGATGCGAAGCCGGGAAGAATGTCCTCTCCGGATGCGTACTATGACCCTGACTATCGCCTGAAAGAATCGGCTTACAGCCTGGATGCGTTGTATACCGTGCAGGAAGGTCGGGCGAAGGGCACCCTGTTCAAACTGCACTTTACCCAGTACGACAACCATTCCGATATTCCGAGCTGGAGCGGCGGCTACGGCAACATCTTCCAGGATGAGCGCGACGTGAAGTTCATGGTTATCGCCCCGTTCACTATTTTCTGATGCCTGCGCGGCGGGCGTGAGCCTGCCGCACCTCTGGGAGAACGACAATGAAAAAAATGCTGCTTATTGCCATGATGGCCTCGGGTCTGGTGGCCTGCGCCACGTCGCCGGCACCGAAAGAAGACACCAAACTGAAAGATGCCTATAGCGCCTGTATTAATACGGCGGAGGGGAATCCGGACAAGATTGAAGCCTGTCAGAGCGTACTGAATGTACTGAAAGAGGATAAACAGCACCAGCAATTTGCCAATCAGGAGAGCGTTCGCGTCCTGGATTACCAACAGTGTATTCAGGCCACCCGCACCGGCAACGATCAGGCGGTGAAAGCGCGCTGCGACCAGATCTGGAAGGAGATCCGCAGCAATAATACGACCCATTAAATCAGACGTTAGCGGCAAACGGGCGGAGCATACCTCCGCCCGTTTGTTTTTTTAGCGCTGACTCTCCGCCGGCTGATAGCCTCGGCTCAGCCGCACGAACAGCAGCGCGGTGGCAATGAACCCGCACAGCGCGGCGCACATTAGCCACCAGCCCGGCGCGCTTTTATCGCCGGTGAGCTCGACCAGGGCGGTAGAGATAGCCGGCGTCAGGCCGCCGAAAATGGCAGTAGCGAGACTAAAGGCCAGAGAGAATCCCACAGTGCGGACGTACACCGGCATCACTTCGGTGAGCGCCGCCACCATCGCGCCGTTATACATGCCAAAAAAGAACGAGAACCACAGCAGGACCAGCGTCATACGCGTAAAATCGGGCGCGGCGGTGAGCCAGTGCATCACCGGCCAGGTGGTGAGCAGCGCCAGCAGGGTAATGCCCATCAGCACCGGGCGACGACCGATCCGGTCAGAGATCGCCCCGCCAATCGGTAACCAGATAAAGTTAGAGATGCCCACCAGCATGGTCACCAGCAGGCTGTCGCGAGCGCTGAGGTGCAGCACCGCTCTGCCGTAGGTCGGCGTATAGACGGTGATAAAATAAAAGGTGGTGGTGGTCATCGCCACCAGCAACGTCCCGGCGGTAATAATGCGCCAGTTCCTGGCGATAGTGGTCAGGATCTCTTTAGTATCCGGGCGATGTTTACGCTGCAGGAACTCCTCAGTCTCCTGCAGCGAGCGGCGCAGCACGAAAATCAGCGGAATAATCAGACAGCCAATGAAGAAGGGAATGCGCCAGCCCCAGTCGGCGATCTCCTCATGCTCCAGCGTGGCGTTTAGCGCGTAGCCAATCAGCGCCGCCATGACGATAGCCACCTGCTGGCTGGCGGATTGCCAGCTGGTATAGAAGCCTTTATTGCCCGGCGTGGCGATTTCCGACAGATAAACCGACACCCCGCCAAGCTCGACGCCCGCGGAAAACCCCTGCAGCAAGCGGCCCACTAACACGAGGATCGGCGCCAGCACGCCGATGGTCTGATAGCCAGGTACCAGGGCGATGAGTAGCGTCCCGCAGCCCATGATCGCCAGGGTGACCATCAGCCCTTTGCGGCGCCCGATTCTGTCGATATAGGCGCCGAGGACCACCGCGCCGATGGGGCGCATCAGGAAGCCCGAACCAAACACCGCAAAGGTCAGCATCAGCGCTGCGAACTCGCTCTCCGCCGGAAAGAAGGTGCGGGCGATATAGGTGGCATAAAAGCCAAACAGGAAAAAGTCGAACTGTTCGAGAAAATTACCGCTGGTCACGCGGAGGATAGCGCCGACGGTGCCGGCGCGCGTGGATTGTTGCGTCATAGGGTGTGCTCTCCATTGTCTTTATCTTGTTTTTATAGAGGTAAGAGGGAGCGGGTTAGTCGCCTGCGACTGCCGCCTGTTTTCCGCGCCGCTTCTCAATTGCCCACTTGAGTAGCGCCGCACAGCGATAAAATCCGTGGGCAAATTTTCCGTAGGGAAGGGTTAAGAACAGGGCCATTACCACCCCGAGGTGAACAGCGAGCAAAATACCCATCCATGAGGTATCCCGTCCCGCCAGCAGCGCCAGGCCGGTGAAGCTGGTCAGCAGCAGTAGCAGGATAAAGCCGCGGTCCATCGGTTTTTGTCGTGCATCGCCGTGCAACGGCGACCGGCGCAGGTTTAGCCACAGCAGGCCAGCCGGCCCCACCAGCAGGCCGATGCCGCCAAGGGTCCCGAGGATCACGGGGACGCTGAAGAACGGGTAGGGGGCTTCCCGGTCGGCGAAATAGTGATATCCCGTGGCCACCACGGTGGCGGCGAAGCAGAGCATAAAGCCGTAGAAGGTGAAGTGGTGGAAACGGCGGCGCAGCAGGGTGAAGGCGTCATCGGCTTCGTTGCAACCTTTGCCATGCCCGCCATCGAGATATTTCAGCGTCAACGCATCCTGTGAGGCCTTGGCGATATCAACCGCGTGCGGCTGGCCCGGGGAGATCTCGCGCCAGAAGCGGATCACCCCGGTCATCAGCAAGCCAAAGGCCAGCACGAAGACCGAGCCAAACATCCACGCCAGCAGGTTATGCGGGAATATCTGATAGAAATCGCCGGCCAGAGGAGAGTGAAGCAGCGAGCCTTTAAGCCCCATCGCCAGCAGCAGAAAGAAAATCAGTCCGCCGACCAGCGCCAGTACGGTGGTCACGCCAGCCCGGCGGTACAGGCTGCCAAAGGCGGCGGGCTGGGCGTAATGCTGATAAGTTTCCAGCCGAACTTCGGCCATCGCCTTCGGCACGTTAATCGCGAATTCGTGCGGCGGCGCGTACTGACAGGCGTGCAGGCAGGCGCCGCAGTTATGACACAGGTTAGCCAGATAGTTAATATCTGCTTTGCCAAAGGCCAGGCGCTGGGTCATCGCCGGGAATACGGCGCAAAACCCTTCGCAGTAGCGGCAGGCGTTACATACCTGCATCACCCTTTCCACTTCCGCCTCCGGCTCGGTGATGATCTGCGCCTCAATGATCAGCTTCTCAAGCGACTTCATGGTGTTTCTCCTGCTGTGCCGCCCGGGCGGCTTGCTGGCCGGCAATGCGGCCGAAGGTGGTGCCGATCGACATCCCGACGCCGGCGGTATAGCCTTTGCCCAGCACGTTGCCAGCCATCATTTCCCCGGCGACAAACAGGTTGCGGCTGGGTTTACCGGCGAAGTGGACGGCGGCGGTGTCGTCGACGTAGAGCCCGAGGTAGGTGAAGGTGATCCCCGGACGTAAGGCATAGCCGTAGTAAGGCGGCGTATCGATAGGCCGCGCCCAGTGGGTCTTTGGCGGCGTCAGGCCGGCGGTGGCGCAGTTATCCAGGCGGGTATGATCGAACTGGCCTGGCGCGCAGGCGGCATTATAGTCGGCGATGGTTTGCGTAAAGCGTTCGCTGTCCAGGCCGAGCTGGCGGGCCAGCTCGGGAAGGGTGTTGGCCTGAGCGCCGGGAAAGACGGGCGGCATAAAGTGGCCGATGGCTTTGCTGTCGATGATCGAGTAGCCGATTTGCCCGGGCTGGTGGGCGACCAGCCGGCCCCAGATGGCATAGCGTTTGGGCCAGAAATCTTCTCCTTCATCGTAAAAACGGTCGGCATCGCGGTTGACCACTACCCCCAGCGACACGCAGTCGACGCGGGTACAGATCCCGCCATCGTAGAGCGGCGCCCGGGCGTCAATGGCGACGCAGTGGGACTGCGAGGGATCGCCGATAATATCGGCCCCGGCGTCGATCATAAACTTGAGCAGCACTCCCTGGTTGAAGCGGGTGCCGCGGATGAGAAAGTTATCGGCGGGCCATTCACCGCGGTCATTTTGCCCCCAGGCCTCGCGCAGCCATTCGCGGTTGGATTCAAATCCGCCGGCGGCGAGGACGCAGCTTTTCGCAACAATCCGTTCCTCGCCCGCCAGCGCGGCGACAAATTCGCCGTTGCGCAGCTCGAGAGCCTGCACCGGTGTGTTGTAGCGGATCTGCACCCCCATTTGCTCCGCGCTGCGGTAATAGGCATTGACCAGCGCTTTGCCGCCGCCCATAAAAAAGGCGTTGGTGCGGGCCACGTGCAGGGCGCCGGAGAGCGGTGGCTGAAAGTTCACGCCGTGCTGGCGCATCCAGTCCCGGCATTGTGACGAGGTGCGGATCACCAGTCGGGCCAGCGCTTCGTTGGTATTCCCCTCGGTGACGCGCAGCAGATCCTGCCAGTACTCTTCTTCCGGGTAGCTGTCGACCAGCACGTCCTGCGGCGCATCGTGCATACAGCGCAGGTTACGCGTGTGCTGCGAGTTGCCGCCGCGCCACTCCCGCGGCGCCGCCTCCAGCAGCAGCACCGAGGCGCCAGCTTCCCGGGCGGTTAAGGCGGCGCATAGCGCGGCATTGCCGCCGCCAATCACCAGTACATCCACCATTATCGGCTCCCTTACAATTTAATTAATTGTTAAATTTGTAATGGGAATGTAGGTGGTAACAGCGGTGAGGCGCTATGGTGTAATGCTAAAGAGGGGTTTAGTGAGCGTAAAGGGTAGCACCCGGCCAGCGGTCAGACTCCACCAGCTGGCGCATAACTTTGCTGAGTATCACTCGAGCCGCAAGGCCTGCCGGAGTGAGTTCATCATCAGACAGACTGACCAGAAAGTTGGGGCGACTGAGTATCGGGTTGACGACGTCGATCACCCTCAGCGCCTGATGGTCGAGGTGGGAGATGGCGGCCCCGGGCTGCAGGGTGGCCCCCAGTCCGCTGCGCACGGCCTGCATCAGCAGGGCCAGACCGTCAATGTCCGCCACCACCTCAACGCTGAGATGATGCTGCTGGCAAACTGCCTCCAGCCTGCCGCGCAGGCCATGGCCCTGGCTTGGCATAATCAACGGCAGGGAGGTGAGCTGGTCAGGGGAGATGTGGTCCTCCTGCAGGGGGGCCAACAGCGCATGGGTGCCAATCAGGAACAGGCGTTCTTCCAGCACCGGTCTGGCGCTCCAGCGCAGGATCTTTTCCTGCTGGAAAACGATAGCTAAATCGAGCTGGCGGGTGTTGATCATCCGCTCCAGATTACCGGAGAGGCTTTCCACCAAATGCAGGCGCACGTCGGGATAGCTTTCGCGCATCGCATTGATGAACGGGACGCCGAGAACGGAGGCGGTGCTGGGGGCCATGCCGACGCTAACGTGGCCTGACAGGCGCGCCTCGCGGGCGGCGAGGATGGCATCATCGGCATGGCGCAGCGCCAGCTGTGCCTGCGAGTAGAAAGCGAGACCCGCGCTGGTGGGCGTGACTCCGCGGGAGGTCCGCTGCAGCAGGCGAATGGCCAGTTCGTTTTCCAGGCGTGCGATCTGCTGGCTGAGCGCCGAGACGCCGATATTAAGATCAAGCGCGGCGCGCCCCATGCTGCCGGTTTCAACAATGCGCACAAAATAGCGTAGCTGGCGAAGTTCCATATCAACTCTCCGGACAAAACGGGGACGCGGGAAGGTCACCTGTGGGACGAGAGCGGTAAGGGCAGCAGAGGCGCCCATAAAAAAGCCAACCGGCAGGTTGGCTTTTCAGTCTCAGCGAAGCGGGGAATTATTTTTCCACCGCGTCGTGGGCGTGTTCGTCCTCGCGGCAATCACCTTCCGCACAATGACCGTACAGATACAGACTGTGGTTGGTCAGGCGGATGCCGTGGCGGGAGGCAATTTCACGCTGGCGTAATTCGATCGAGTCATCGCTGAATTCGATCACTTTGCCGCAGTCGAGGCAAATCAGGTGATCGTGGTGATGCTGCTGGGTCAGTTCGAAAACGGATTTACCGCCTTCAAAATTATGACGAGTCACGATACCGGCATCATCAAACTGGTTGAGTACGCGGTAAACGGTCGCCAGACCGATCTCTTCGCCCATGTCGATCAGGCGTTTATATAAGTCTTCCGCACTGACATGATGGTTATCCGGTTCCTGCAGCACTTCAAGGATTTTCAGTCGAGGAAGTGTGACTTTCAGGCCAGCCTTCTTTAATGCGGTATTGTTGTCAGTCATGCGGAATCTGTCCTGTTGCTAAACGATCTACTTCCTTCAACGGAAGTCATACAGAAATTAACCCGACGTAATGCGTCTCATTATAGAACTGCCACTGGTAAATGAAAACTGCAAGCATCAGGCCTGGTTTGCTGTCAAAAACGAGGCACCAGCTACAAACTGCGTCACGTGCCTCGTAGAATCAGAGGACATTGTACAGATATGTGATTAAAAGTTAAAAACTTGTAGCTATTAGTTTGATTGCTTTTGTCTATTAATGCGACGCAACTCAATGATTGCGCCGCTTAATCATCAGGCGTTTTTGATTTCTTCGAGGTGCAGCTCTTCGGCAACCTGCTTCACCCATTTCTCAACGCGCTCGTTGGTCAGCTCCGGCTGGCGGTCTTCATCAATGGCGAGGCCGACGAAGTGGTCGTCATCCGCCAGGCCTTTGGAGGCCTCAAAATGATACCCGGCTGTCGGCCAGTGACCGACGATGGTCGCGCCGCGCGGCTCAATGATGTCGCGGATGGTGCCCAGCGCGTCGCAGAAGTATTCTGCGTAGTCTTCCTGGTCGCCACAGCCGAACAGCGCCACCAGTTTACCATTGAAGTCGATCTCTTCCAGCGTCGGGAAGAAGTCGTCCCAGTCACACTGCGCTTCGCCGTAGTACCAGGTCGGGATACCGAGCAGCAGAATGTCGTGGGCTTCCAGGTCTTCTTTGCTGCTTTTGGCAATGTCGTGAACATCAGCAACATCTTTACCAAGCTGCTTTTGAATCATTTTTGCAATATTTTCGGTGTTGCCGGTGTCGCTGCCAAAAAAGATGCCGATGATTGCCATGAGTAAAATAACCTCTTGAAACTTAAATGATGTGGTAGGGACGCGATGCCCATAGATAACGGCAATCATAGCAGAACAGGCAAGGGCGCGGAAACAGCAATCACGCCCGACTGCACACTCTGCTACACGAATGCGGATTTTTCGCGGAAAGTTAGACTTTTCCCTGGCTGTGCAGGGCGCGCAATTGGGTCATCAGCATCTCTTCAATGAGATCGCTGCGGCTCATATTACGCGCTTCCGCCAGTTCATTGAGCGCATCGACCGCGTCGGCGTTGAGTTTTAACTCGACGCGCTTCAGCCCGCGAACCTTATCGCGTTTCAGCTGGTTACGTTTGTTGATGCGCAGTTGTTCATCGCGCGACAGCGGATTGGTTTTCGGTCTTCCCGGGCGACGCTCGTTTGCGAACAAATCTAATGTCGTACGGTCCGTTTGTTCTTTTGCCATGATTCTGAGTGACTTCGGGGAAACAAGCTGCCGGGCTCTAGCCGGCGCAGATAGCGCGCCATCATACATCAGGCGAACGGCTGCGCCAACGACCGCGGGCATTCTGCGGCGCGGTCGGGCATATTTTAGCCAATCAGGCGGCGATGCTCGTCAGATAGCGGCGGATGGCGCGTAACACCGCCTCGGGTTTCTCGGCATGCACCCAGTGTCCGGCGCCAGCGATGACGTGCGCCCGGGCCTGCGGGAACTGCGCCAGCAGCGCGTCGCGGTAGGCGTCGGTCACATAGGGCGAGTTGCCGCCGGGAATAAACTGCGTCGGGTGCGGCCAGGCCGGAATGGTTTCCCAGCCGACGATATGCGGGTACTGGTCCCACAGCACCGGCACGTTAAAGCGCCATTCGCCGTCGACAAAAGATTTCAGCAGGAACTGAATCACGCCCTCTTCCCGCAGATGCTCACGCATCACCTGCGCCGCCTGCTGGCGGCTGCTGGCGGAGGATTGGCTGACGGCGCGGATAGCGGCGAAGATCTCATCATGGCGGCGCACATGATAATCCACCGGCGCGATATCGATCGCCACCAGTCCGCTGATGCGTTGCGGCGCCAGGGCGGTCAACGCCATCACCGCTTTCCCGCCCATCGAATGGCCGATAAAGGTGGCGCGCTCGATCTGGTGCGCGTCGAGCGTATCAAGCAGATCCTGCGCCATGGCGGGGTAGGTCATCTCTGGCGATCGCGGCGACAAACCGTGGTTGCGCATATCGACCTGCACAATATCGTGGTCGGCGATCAGGTCGCGGGCGAGGATGCCCAGGTTGTCCAGGCTGCCAAACAGACCGTGGACCAGCACGATCGGGGAGTGGTTGTGCGGATTCTGTGCAGATTGCGCTCGGCTATTTAATTTCATGGCAAAGTTCTTTTTTTCGCTCCGTCGGGTTAGGGTATTATGTTGGACATTCTGCCATCCGGCTGCAAGACCCAGAAGTTTTCTGAGTTTTACCGCCATCCTGGTTTGACGCTATCCGCGGTTGGGATTTGAACTTATAATCCCAACGATTTGTATTCAGAAAAGATATCGCACTGGATTAAGATGAAAACAATTGAAGTTGATGATGAACTCTATCGCTATATTGCCAGCCACACTCTGCATATCGGCGAGAGCGCATCCGACATTTTACGGCGCATGCTGAAATTTTCCGCCGTTTCCCAACCGGCTACACCGGTCAGCAAAGCCGCGCCGGCACTGGCGCCAGCGCCTGCCGTGGAGGTGAAACCCGCTAACCCGGCGAAAGATAAAGTCCGCGCCATGCGCGAGCTGCTGTTATCTGATGAATACGCCGAGCAGAAGCGCGCGGTGAACCGTTTCATGCTGGTGTTGACGACCCTCTATTCTCTGGACAATAAAGCATTTGCCGAGGCGACCGAGTCTCTGCATGGCCGCACGCGCGTCTACTTCGCAGAAGATGCGCGTACGCTGCTGAAAAGCGGTAATCAGACCAAACCAAAACAGGTTCCTGGTACACCGTGGTGGGTTATCACTAATACCAATACCGGCCGTAAATGCAGCATGATTGAGCACATCATGCAGTCGATGCAGTTCCCTGCGGAGCTGATTGAAAAGGTTTGCGGCACGATCTAGCTTTTTAACATTTGCACCAGAAGGATCAGGCAATGGCAATCGATAAACGTGCGGGGCAGCCTGCGCAACAGAGTGATTTGATTAACGTCGCCCAACTGACTGCTCAGTACTACGTGCTGAAACCTGAAGTCGGTAATGCGGAGCATGCGGTAAAATTCGGCACCTCTGGCCATCGCGGTAGCGCGGCGCGCCACAACTTCAACGAACCGCATATCCTGGCCATCGCCCAGGCCATTGCGGAAGATCGTGCGAAGAACGGGATCACCGGTCCGTGCTATGTCGGCAAAGATACCCACGCCCTTTCCGAGCCGGCGTTTATTTCGGTGCTGGAAGTGTTAACCGCCAACGGCGTTGACGTGATCGTGCAGGAAAACAACGGCTTCACTCCGACGCCGGCGGTCTCCAATGCGATTCTGGTGCATAACAAAAAAGGCGGTCCGCTGGCAGACGGCATTGTGATCACCCCGTCACACAACCCGCCGGAAGATGGTGGTATCAAGTACAACCCGCCAAACGGCGGCCCGGCTGATACCAACGTCACCAAAGTGGTGGAGAACCGCGCCAACGAACTGCTGGCCGCCGGCCTGCAGGGCGTGAAACGCATTTCTCTGGACGCGGCGCTGGCTTCTGGTCACGTTAAAGAACAGGATCTGGTGCAGCCGTTCATTGAAGGGCTGGCGGACATCGTCGACATGGCGGCGATCCAGAAAGCGGGCCTGACGCTGGGTGTCGATCCGCTGGGCGGGTCCGGTATCGAATACTGGAAACGTATTGGCGAACACTACAAGCTCAATCTGACCATTGTGAACGATCAGGTTGACCAGACCTTCCGCTTTATGCACCTCGATAAAGACGGCGCCATCCGTATGGACTGCTCCTCAGAGTGTGCGATGGCGGGCCTGCTGGCGCTGCGCGATAAGTTCGATCTGGCGTTTGCTAACGATCCGGATTACGACCGCCACGGGATTGTCACCCCAGCCGGGTTGATGAACCCGAACCACTACCTGGCGGTAGCGATCAACTACCTGTTCCAGCATCGTCCGCAGTGGGGCAAAGAGGTGGCGGTGGGTAAAACGCTGGTCTCCTCCGCGATGATTGACCGCGTGGTGAACGATCTGGGCCGCAAGCTGGTGGAAGTGCCGGTGGGCTTTAAATGGTTTGTCGACGGCCTGTTCGACGGCAGCTTCGGCTTCGGCGGCGAAGAGAGCGCCGGGGCCTCCTTCCTGCGCTTTGACGGCACGCCATGGTCCACCGATAAAGACGGCATCATCATGTGCCTGCTGGCGGCGGAAATCACCGCGGTGACCGGGAAAAACCCGCAGGAGCATTATAACGAACTGGCCGAACGCTTCGGTGCGCCGAGCTACAACCGCCTGCAGGCTTCCGCAACTTCCGCGCAGAAAGCGGCGCTGTCCAAGCTCTCTCCGGAAATGGTCAGTGCTGACACCCTGGCGGGCGATCCGATCACTGCTCGTCTGACCGCGGCGCCGGGCAACGGGGCGGCGATTGGCGGCCTGAAGGTGATGACCGACAACGGCTGGTTCGCGGCGCGTCCGTCAGGCACCGAAGACGCCTACAAGATCTACTGCGAAAGCTTCCTCGGCGAAGAGCATCGCAAGCTGATTGAAAAAGAAGCGGTAGAGATTGTCAGTGAAGTGCTGAAGAACGCGTAACCGCAGCCAAACATCAGGCCCCTTGTGGGCCTGATTTTTTTCGCAAGGATAGCGATGAAAATACAACGGAAGTCCCTGTTTTTATTCTGGGCGTGGATGGATCTCTTTTTCGTCCTGCAATTCTTATGGTGGAATATTGCCCACCGCCGCCTCCCTTTTTACGACGACCTGCTGGCTTATCTCCAGCTGCTGCATACTTACGGCTCTGGGGCGGTCTGGCTGTATCCGCTGAATGTTCTGCTGATTATCAGCATCCCACTGTCGATGATCCTTTTTTTCCGTCAGAGCCGCTATGCGCTGTGGCTGGCCTGGGGGCAGGCGCCGCTCAGACTGGTGTTTATGCAGCCTTCGCTGTCGCTGGGTCTGTGGCTGATTCAGGCTGCCGGCGTCATGCATGTAGCGATCCTGGCCGGTTTTCTGCTGCTCTCTGAAGGGCTGAAAATCGCCAGCCTCTGGTACTGCAGAGGCGGGGCTCAGGGCATAAAGCGATAGCCAATGCCGGTTTCAGTCAGCAAATGCTGCGGCCGTGCCGGATCGGCCTCCAGCTTTTGTCGCAAATGACCCATATAGATCCGCAGATAGTGGCTGTGCTCCACGGCGTTAGGCCCCCACACCTGATTCAGCAACTGGCGCTGGGTAAGCACTTTGCCGGGATTATTCAACAGCGCCGCCAGCAGGCGAAACTCGATGGGCGTCAGGTGGATCTCTTCGCTGCCGCGCAGGATGCGGCGGGCGGGGATATTGACCTCCAGGTCAGCGAAGCGCACCACTGGCTCATCGGCCTGCGCCGCGCCGTGGCGACGCAGCGCGACGCGCAGGCGAGCCTGTAGCTCGCCGATGCCAAAGGGTTTACTTAAGTAGTCATCGGCGCCGGCATCCAGGGCGGCAATTTTGTCATGCTCTTCGCTACGCGCTGACAGGACGATAATCGGCATCTGGCTCCACTGACGCAGGTCGCGAATAAAATCAATGCCGTCACCATCCGGCAGGCCCAGATCGAGGATCGCGAGGTCGGGCTTACGGGTAGCGGCTTCAATCAGCCCACGCTGCAGGGTTTCCGCTTCAAATACGCGCATGCCGTCGGCTTCCAGCGCGGTGCGCAGAAAGCGTCGGATAGCGTGTTCGTCTTCGATAATCAGAACGTTAATCACAATTCCTCAGGTAGCTCTTCCAGTTCAGGGGGCGTTTCTCCCGGCAGTGTAACACGGAATGAGGCACCGCCCTCGGGCCGGTTGCTGGCGGAGATGGTCCCGCCGTGAACGTCGACGATGGCCTGACAGATGGCAAGGCCCAGCCCGACGCCAGGGATCGCCGACTCTTTGTTGCCGCGGGCGAATTTATCAAAGATAGCCTGTTCCTGGCCCGCCGGGATCCCCGGACCGTTATCCCATACCTCCAGCGACAGCTGCCGGGCGTCCGCCTCGGCGCGGATGCCGATGTTCGCCCGGGCGCCGGCATACTTATGGGCATTTTCCAGCAGGTTGATCAGCACCCGCTCGAACAGCGGCCCGTCGACATGCACCAGCTGGAGGGGATCGGGGAGATCCAACTGAATGTGCTGGCCGCCGAGGCTCGGTTCGAGCATGCGCAGCGCGCTGCCGACCACTTCCTCCAGCGTCAGCCACTCCTTATGCAGATTAAAGCCGCCGGACTGGATCCGCGCCATATCCAGCAAATTGTTCACCAGACGGGTGGTGTTGAGCACATGCTGGCGAATTTCATTGGCCTGCGGAGCATGCTTTGAACCTTCGCTGGCCAGATCGAGGGTCAGAATTTCCGCCTGGCCAAACAGCACGGTCAGCGGAGTACGCAGATCGTGCGACAGGGCGGCGAGCAGCGAGTTACGCAGGCTTTCCCGCTCGCTGGTCAGCCGGGCCTGCTCTTCGCTGGCGGTCAGGGTGAGACGCTCCAGGGCGCTGGCCACCAGCAGGGTAAAGGTCTCCAGCAGCCGCTGCTGCTCCGGGATCATCAGCTGGCGCAGATTCTCCGGCTCCACCACCAATAGCCCCCAGGTGCGGGCGGCGCTCTTCAGCGGTAAAATTTGGTACGGCACGCCGGGCAGGGTATCGGTGCCGGCGCCGGCAGGCTGCCCCTTATCAAAGCTCCAGCGGGCGATGGCGTCATCCCATGGGGTCAGCCCTGACTGGTGGGTTAAGGGCAGCAGTTTTCCCTGGGCGTCCGGCAGCAGCAACTGGCTGCGGGCCTGAAAGGTGGAGGCGATGAAGCGCTCGCTGGTGATGGCGATATCCTGCTGGCTACGACCCACCGCCAGCGCTTTAGACATCTCATACAGGTGGCGGGTACGGCGTTCACGGTAGCGCGCCACCCGCGCCTGGTAGCGCACGCCGGCGGTGAGGTTACCGATAAGCAGACCCACGGTGAGCATCACGCCGAAGGTGAGCAGATACTGGACATCCGACACCGCCAGCGTCCCGCGCGGGGCGACAAAAAAGAGATCGAAGCTGATAACGTTGATCACCGTCGCCAGCACCGACGGCCAGCGGCCATAGACCAGGGCGATGATCACCACCCCCAGCAGATAAAGCATCACCAGGTTGGCGGCTTCGAAAGCCATCAACCACTGCATGGCCACCAGGGTGATGATGGCGCATAGCGCTACCGCCACCGCGCAGCCCTGCAGCTGCAGACGCCACTTTTCCAGCGCCGTACGGCTGTCGTTGGCCCGCGCAGGGAGAGGGGACGGTTTTTCATCGAGGGCGATCACCACCAGATCGAGGTCCGGCGCATGGCGAGCCAGACGGTCGGCGAAGCCGCTGCGATCCCACCAGCGGCGTTTGCGCTGGCGGCCGATGACGATTTTGCCGAGGTTATGTTCGCGGGCGTAATGGAGGACCGCTTTCTCTTCCGACGGGTCGGAGAGGGTCGCGGTTTCGGCGCCCAGCTCCTGGGCCAGACGCAGCGCGGCGAGAATAGCCCGCCGCCGGGCTTCCGGCAGCCGGTGCAGGGAAGGGGTCTCGACATACACTGCATGCCAGACGCTGCCCAGGCGGGCGGCGAGCCGGGCAGCGGCGCGCACCAGCTTTTCGCTGCCGGTGTTGTGCCCGATACAGAGCAGGATCGCATCGCGGGTGTGCCAGACTTTCTCCTGGCCCTGGCGGTCGCGCCAGGCACGCATCTGTTCATCGACGCGGTCGGCGGTGCGGCGCAGAGCCAGCTCGCGCAGCGCAATCAGGTTTCCCTTGCGGAAAAAGTTTTCGATGGCGCGCTCGGCCTGGCCGCCGATATAGACTTTGCCCTCATTGAGCCGCTGGCGCAGATCGTCAGGGGGGAGGTCCACCAGCACCACGTCGTCCGCGGCGTCAAAGAAGGGGTCGGGAACGGTCTCCCGCACCTGCACGCCGGTGATCCCGCTGACGACGTCGTTCAGGCTTTCCAGATGCTGGACGTTGACGGTGGTAAAGACATCAATTCCGGCCTCCAGCAGTTCATCCACATCCTGCCAGCGCTTCGGATGGCGGGAGCCGGGCGCATTGCTGTGCGCCAGCTCATCCACCAGAATCAGCGCCGGACGGCGGGCGAGGGCGGCGTCGAGATCGAACTCATACACGTACCGCCCGCGATGAGCGAGCCGCCGCGGCGGCAGGGTGCTCAGGCCCTCCAGCATCGCAGCGGTCTCTTTTCGGCCGTGGGTCTCCGCCACGCCAATCAGAATATCCAGCCCCTGGGCGCGCAGCCGCTGCGCTTCCGCCAGCATCGCCCAGGTTTTCCCCACCCCGGCGCAGGCGCCGAAGAACACTTTCAGTTTGCCGCGATGCGGGGCGGCGGTGTGCTGCAGCAGGCGGTCAGGGTCCGGGCGCAGCGGCTCGTCACTCATTTACTTATCCTTCAGGGCATCCAGCGCCATATTGAGTTGCAGTATATTGACCACCGGCTGACCAAGGAAGCTCAGCAGCGGGGTTTGTGTGGCCTGGTTCACCAGCTGGCTTACCTGCTCAACGCTCAGCTGGCGCGCTTTAGCCACCCGGGGGACCTGCCACAGCGCGGCGGCCGGGGTCAGGTTGTTATCGAGACCGCTCGCCGAGGTGGTGACCAGCTCGACCGGCACCCGCGGGTCGGCGTCCGGGTTCGCGGCGCGCAGGGCCTGTACGCGCTCGCTCACCGCTTTATCCAGCGCCGGGTTGCTGGCGGCAAGGTTGCTGCCGCCTGACGCCATGGGATTATCCGCCGTCTCAGCGGTGGCCGACGGGCGGCCCTGGAAATAGCCTGCGGCAGTATAGTTCTGGCCAATCAGTCCGGAGCCGCGCACCTCACCGTTCAGGCGGATCAGCGAGCCGTTGGCCTGTGAGTTAAACCACCATTGTCCCAGGCTGGTGGTCAGCAGAGGATAGACGCCGCCGGTGAGCAGCGTTAACAGAATAAATAGCACAAGTGCTGGACGAATCAATGACATAGTTTTTTCCTCACACCAGACCGCTCAGGGTCAGCAGCAGGTCGATGGCTTTAATACCGATAAAGGGCACCAGCAGACCGCCGAGGCCGTAGATCCACAGGTTGCGGCGCAGCATCGCCGAGGCGGAGAGTGGGCGATAGCTCACGCCTTTCAGGGCCAGCGGGATCAGGAAGACGATGATCAGCGCGTTAAAGATAACGGCGCTAAGGATCGCTGACGACGGCGAATGCAGGCCCATCACGTTCAGCATGGCCAGCTGGGGATAGACCGCGGCAAATGCCGCCGGAATAATGGCGAAATATTTCGCCACGTCGTTGGCAATACTGAAGGTAGTCAGCGAGCCGCGCGTCATTAACATCTGTTTGCCGATATGGACCACCTCAATCAGCTTGGTGGGGTTGGAATCCAGGTCGACCATGTTGCCTGCTTCCTTCGCCGCCTGGGTGCCGGAGTTCATGGCCACCGCCACGTCGGCCTGAGCCAGCGCGGGCGCATCGTTGGTGCCGTCGCCGGTCATCGCCACCAGCCGACCTTCCGACTGATACTGGCGGATCAACGCCAGCTTGGCTTCCGGCGTCGCTTCGGCGAGGAAATCATCGACCCCGGCCTCGGCGGCGATCGCCGCGGCGGTCAGGCGGTTATCGCCGGTGATCATCACCGTTTTAATGCCCATTTTGCGCAGCTGGGCGAAACGTTCTTTGATACCGCCTTTAACGATATCTTTGAGCGAAATAATCCCCAGCACCTTTTCCCCTTCGGCGACCACCAGCGGTGTGGCCCCCTGGCGGGCGACCTCTTCCACCTGCTTATCGACATCGGCAGGGAAGTGGCCGCCGTTGGCCTCCACGTGGCGGCGAATGGCGTCCACCGACCCTTTGCGGATCATGCGTTGATCAATATTGATGCCGCTCATCCGCGTTTGCGCGGTAAAGGGGACAAAGGTGGCGTGCAGCGACTGCAGATCGCGTTCGCGCAGGTTAAAGCGCTGTTTCGCCAGCACCACGATGCTGCGCCCCTCAGGGGTTTCATCCGCCAGCGAGGAGAGCTGGGCGGCGTCGGCGAGGGTTCGCTCTTCCACGCCGCGCGCCGGCAGGAAGGCGGAAGCCTGACGGTTGCCAAGGGTAATGGTCCCGGTTTTATCCAGCAGCAGGACATCGACGTCGCCAGCGGCCTCCACCGCGCGGCCACTGGTGGCGATGACGTTGGCGCCGAGCATACGACTCATCCCGGCGACGCCGATGGCCGACAGCAGCCCGCCGATGGTGGTCGGGATCAGGCACACCAGCAGGGCGACCAGCACGGTAACGCTGACCGCATTGCCGCTCCACGCCGAGAAGGGCCAGATGGTGGCGGTGGCCAGCAGGAACACCAGCGTCAGGGCGATCAGCAGGATCGTCAGGGCGATCTCGTTCGGCGTTTTACGGCGCTGGGCGCCTTCCACCATGGCGATCATCCGGTCGAGGAAGGTTTCTCCCGGGTTCACGCTGCAGCGGATCACCAGCCAGTCGGAGAGAATGCGTGTCCCGCCGGTCACCGAGGCAAAATCGCCACCGGATTCACGGATCACCGGGGCAGACTCGCCGGTAATGGCGCTTTCGTCCACCGAGGCGCCGCCTTCGATGACTTCGCCATCGCAGGGGATAATATCCCCGGCTTCCACCAGCACCACGTCGCCTCTGCGCAGGTCTTCCGCCGGCACGTGGTCGACCGTCGCGTCATGCTGCGGGGCGCGCAGTTTGCGGGCGAAGGCCGTTTTTTTCACCCCTTTCAGGCTGTTGGCCTGGGCTTTGCTGCGGCCTTCCGCCATCGCTTCGGCAAAGTTAGCGAACAGCACGGTAAACCACAGCCAGATGCTGACGGCGGCGGTAAATGTGGCGCTACCGGTCAGGGCGCCGCCAGCCATGGCGATCGCCAGCAGGGTGGTTAACAGACTGCCCACCCAGACGATAAACATCACCGGATTGCGCCATTGCACCATCGGGCTGAGTTTTTTCACGGCATCCAGCAGCGCCTGGCGCACCAGCGTCGGCTCCAGCAGGGCTAATTGTTTGCGACTCATAACAGGGTGCTCCGCATCGCTCAAAGTAAGGAAAAGTGTTCAGCCAGCGGGCCAAGCGCCAGCGCAGGAATAAAAGTCAGGGCGCCCACCAGCAGCACGGTGCCGATCAGTAAACCGATAAACAGGGCGTCGTGGGTGGCCAGGGTGCCGGGGCTGGCCGGTTGAATTTTCTTCGCCACCAGCGAGCCGGCGATGGCCATCACCGGAATGATGACGGCGAAGCGGCCGACCAGCATGCAGAACGCCAGCAGCAGGTTCCAGAACGGCGTCGCCGCACCCAGGCCAGCGAAGGCGCTGCCGTTGTTATTGGCCGCCGAGGTGACGGCGTACAGCACTTCGCTAAAGCCGTGCGGTCCAGGGTTGAACATCCCGGCGCGGCCGGCGTCGGTCATCATCGCCAGCGCCGTGCCAAGCAGCACCAGCGTCGGGGTGACCAGAATGGCGAGGGCGATCATTTTCATTTCCCGGACATCGATTTTCTTCCCGAGATACTCCGGAGTGCGGCCGACCATCAGCCCGGCGATAAATACCGCCAGCATAACGAACAGCAGCATGCCGTACAGGCCCGAACCGACGCCGCCGAACACCACTTCGCCAATCTGCATCAGCCACATCGGCACCATGCCGCCCAGCGCGGTGAAGGAGTCATGCATGGCATTGACCGCGCCGCAGGAGGCGGCAGTGGTGATCACCGCGAACAGACTGCTGGCGAGAATACCGAAGCGACTCTCTTTACCTTCCATATTCAGGCTACTGTCAGCGCCCAGCGTCAGCAGGTGGGGGTTGCCGCGAGTTTCCGCCCACATCACCACGGCGACGCAGAGGATAAAGATCAGCGTCATTGCCCACAGGATGGCGCGCCCCTGGCGGCGATCGCTCACTACCTCGCCGAAGGCGAAGCACAGTGCTGCCGGGATCAGGAAGATTGCCAGCATCTGCACGAGATTGGTCAGCGCGGTCGGGTTTTCAAACGGGTGAGCGGAGTTGGCGTTAAAGAAACCGCCGCCGTTGGTGCCCAGCAGCTTAATCGCTTCCTGCGAGGCGACAGGCCCCATCGGCAACAGCTGGTGCGCCCCTTCGAGGGTGGTAAAGGGCTGGTAGGCCAGCAGATTCTGCGGCACACCCTGCTGAATAAAGAACAGGGCCACCAGCAGGGAGAGCGGCAGCAGCAGCCACAGGGTAATGCGCGTCAGGTCGACCCAGGCATTGCCAAGGGCGGACATTTTCTGCCGGGCGAAGGCGCGGGTCAGGGCGAATACCACGGCGATCCCGGTGGCGGCAGAGAGGAAATTCTGCACCGTCAGGCCGACCATCTGGCTGAGATAGCTCATGGTGCTTTCGCCGGCGTAAGCCTGCCAGTTGGTATTGCTGACAAAGCTGACCGCCGTGTTGAGCGCCAGATCCCATGACAATCCCGGCAGATGCTGCGGGTTAAACGGCAACACGCCCTGGAGCATCAGCAGGGCAAACAGGGCCAGGCCGCCGAGGGCGTTAAACAGCAGGATCGCCAGCAAATACTGCAGCCAGCCCATCTCCTCGGCGCGGATCCCGGCCACGCGCCACAGGACGCGCTCGACGCCGGCCAGGCCGGGAAGCGGGATATCGTTCACCATCCTCGCCAGACACGTCCCCAGCGGGCGCGCCAGCACCAGCAACACCAGCAGGTAGCTGGCTAATAATAAAAATCCCTGGGCAGCCATCAGAATGCCTCCGCGTGTATCAAGGCATAAACCAGATAAGCCAGTAACAGGAACACCAGCCCAACGCCAGTGAGTACGCCTGCAGTCACAATCCACCTCCGGGTGTCTTTTTTGATTTACCGGGAGAATAGAAATTACGGCGCAAAGATTTCGCAAAAATCGGCGGGCGCGGTGTAAAAAAAGTATAAAAATGACAAAGGCACAATTTAACTGATGGTTAGTATTGATTTAACTTTTTTGTAACTAATTTACGTGGTGAATGTAAATTAAGTATAAATACGTGCTTTTTAGTGGTCGGATGAGTAGTAAAATTACAACCAGAGCGGTATTATTTTGCTCAGACAAACATGATTAATTTTACCGGCGCTGCTTGCCGGCCTGACAAAGGGGAGAGAAATGATGGCGTTGTACAAAGCTTATCCTGCTCATATTATTTTACTGCGTCGTGCTTTCGCCGTCGTGGCTGGCGTCGCGGCGCTGCCGGTGATGCTGTTCTGGAAAGATCGCGCCCGCTATTACAGCTGGCTGCACCGGGTGTGGTCGAAAACCAGCGAGCAGCCGGTGTGGATGGCGCAGGCGGAAAAAGCCGCTCACGATTTCTATTAATCCGTCCTGCTGCGACGAAGACAAGAAAACCGCCGGTTGCCCCCGGCGGTTTTTTTTCGTCGCTTGTCTACACTCGTTTTCATGCACCGCAGTGGAATTGGCAGGTGCTTATTTTGCCGGAGCGCGCTATTTTTTCCGGCTTATATCATGAGATGAGTTTTGCTGACGGATATCGAGGAGTTATATGGCCACCCATCTGGTCTGGTTACGCACGGATTTACGCATTCACGATAACCTGGCGCTGGCCGCCGCCTGCCGGGATCCGCAGGCGCAGGTGCTGGCGCTGTATATCGCCACCCCGGGGCAGTGGCGTGAGCATCACCTGGCGCCGCGGCAGGCCGCGTTTATCGTCAGCCATTTGCACAGTCTGCACACCGCGCTGGCGGAACGGGGCATACCGCTGTGGGTCGAAGAGGCGGATGATTTTACCGCCAGCGTCGAACGGCTGGTCCATTTCTGCCAGCAGCACCAGGTCAGTCACCTGTTCTACAACTATCAGTACGAATTCAATGAACGTCAGCGCGATGCCGCCGTTGAGAACACCTTGCGCGATGTCATTTGCCAGGGCTTTGACGACAGCGTCCTGTTGCCGCCCGGCAGCGTCATGACCGGCAGCGGCGAAATGTATAAAGTTTTCACGCCGTTTAAGAATGCGTTTATTCGCCGTCTGCGGGACGGGCTCCCGGCGTGCGTGGCGGCGCCGAAGCCGCGCCAGGCGCCTGCCCGCCAGGCGCCGCCGCTGCCTGAGCTCAACTACCCGCAAACGCCGTTCGATGGGCTGCTGTTTGCCGCGGATGAAAAAACGGCGCTGGCGCGGCTGCGCGCGTTTTGTCAGCAACCGGCGGCGGAGTATGAGGGGCAGCGTGACTTCCCCGCCGTGGAAGGGACCAGTCGCCTGTCGCCCTGCCTGGCCACCGGGGTGTTGTCACCGCGCCAGTGCCTGCATCGTCTGCTGACGGAACACCCCGCCGCGCTGGACGGCGGGGCAGGCGCAACCTGGCTTAATGAGCTGATCTGGCGCGAGTTTTACCGCCATCTGATGGTCTACTATCCGAAACTCTGTAAAGGACGCCCGTTTATCGCATGGACTGATAAGGTCGCCTGGCGTGAAGATGACGCCGCCCTGCAGGCCTGGCAGCGCGGGGAGACCGGCTTTCCGATAGTCGATGCCGCGATGCGCCAGCTTAACGCCACCGGCTGGATGCATAACCGGTTGCGCATGATTGTCGCCAGCTTCCTGACGAAAGATCTGCGCCTCGACTGGCGGGCAGGGGAGCGCTACTTCATGAGTCAACTGATTGATGGCGACCTGGCGGCGAACAACGGCGGCTGGCAGTGGGCGGCCTCGACAGGCACCGACGCCGCGCCCTATTTCCGCATATTTAACCCCACCACCCAGGGCGAGAAGTTTGATAAGCAGGGGGTGTTTATGCGTCGCTGGCTGCCTGAGCTGGCAAAGGTGCCGGAGAAGGCGCTGCATCAGCCGTGGGCGTGGGCGGATAAACAGGGGATCAAACTGGATTATCCGCGCCCGATAGTCGATCACAAACAGGCGCGGCAGGAGACGCTGGCGGCCTGGGAGGCCGCCAGAAAAGGAATTACTCCACCGCCAGACGGCGGGTCCTGACCTTCAGCGAGTGATACAGCCAGATGACCAGCACCACGCCGACACAGGCCAGCGCGCCCCAGGTGATCTGGCTGAAGACCTTGATGTAGGCGTCAATGGAGTAGTTCACTGCCCCGGCGGCGTCGAAGGACGCCTGCGAGGTCTGGTCGGCGATGACGCCGGCCAGATAGTTGGCGATGGCCCCGGAGAGCAGCATATAGATACCGGTCAGCACCCCGGTGACCCCCGGGATCTCAATGCGGGTGATTTGCGACATGGCGACCGGGTCGATAAACAGTTCGGCAAAACCCATCACCGCCAGCCCCAGCACCATCAGCGGCATGGACGACTGGCCATAGGCCGCGGACCAGCGGGCGCTGAGGGTCAGGATGCAGAACCCGGCGCTCATCAGGCCCAGACCGAGGGCAAATTTCCCCCAGATGCGCACGGTGCGATTGCCACCGACGCTCTCTTTCACCAGCCACGCCAGCACCATCCCGCAGAGCATCACCGCGAAGGCGTTGACCGACTGGAACATGGCGGTAGGGACTTCGTAGCTCATGATATGGCGATTAACGAAGCGGTCAATATACAGGCTGATGGAGCTCCCGCCCTGCTGGGCGAAGGCCCAGAACAGCAGGCTAAACGCGGTGAGGACGACGATCAGGCGCAGATCCTTACGCTGTTTATCGGTTTCAGCGCGCAGGTAGATCCGCGCCAGCACCGCCAGGCCGATAACGGTGGCCACGATCAGGGCATACACCGACCACTCCTGCCAGAACAGCACGGCGATCAGCAGCGGGGCGGTAACCAGCAGCACCAGCAGCCAGCCCCAGTTCGGCAGCAGGAAGCGGCGCGCGCACAGCGCCTGGCGGTTGACGCCGGCAGTATGCTGGAAGTGACGGTTGCCGCAGAGAAAAATCACCAGTCCCGCCACCATGCCGATGGCCGCCAGGGCAAAGCCCATCGCCCAGCTATACTCCTCCTGTACGTAGCCGCAGGCGATCGGCGCGATAATCGAGCCGATATTGCCCGCGGCATACATCAGCGAGAAGCCGCCGTCGCGACGCGGATCGGCAGGTTCGTAGAGTTCGCCCAGCAGACAGCTGACGTTGGATTTAAACAACCCGTAGCCGCAGACGATGATCGCCAGCGACAGGTAG
Source organism: Klebsiella sp. P1CD1 (assembly GCF_003790505.1). Classification (NCBI taxonomy): domain Bacteria; kingdom Pseudomonadati; phylum Pseudomonadota; class Gammaproteobacteria; order Enterobacterales; family Enterobacteriaceae; genus Klebsiella; species Klebsiella sp. P1CD1. The sequence goes on along the minus strand of NZ_CP033631.1, from coordinate 4,084,415 downwards.
AGGAAGACTGGGGCGGTTTCGCTGGCTCCGAGCACCAGATGGCCAATGGCCATCAGCAGCGCGCCGAGCATGACCGCCATCCGGTTGCCTAACAGCTTATCGGCCAGATAGCCGCCGAGGATCGGCGTGACATAGACCAGCGAACAGTAGGCGCTGAACAGGGCATAGGCGTGGTTATCGTCATATTTGAGCTGATTGGTGAGATAGAGGATCAGCAGGGCGCGCATGCCGTAGAAGCTAAAATATTCCCAGATTTGCAGCGCCACGACGTAGTAAATCGCCCGCGGTTGCGATGATGTTGTCTTCATGAGAAGTGTGGTTTCCTGGCGTAAAGCGAAAGTCGATCGTTCTGCATGAATAGCGCTTTATTAGTCATATTCATGGCTTGAGGGGCTTTCTGTTTATTTAATATGCTTTATTAATGCATAAATATACACGAATGCGCGATGGGGTGGGTAGACAAAATGCGGGATTAACAAAAAAGTCATGGTCGGTGCCGGTTGTGGACTATCGACGGCCCGAATGGATCTGGTTATGTTATGCCTTTGTATACCCTGATTATCTGCTGGAGTGGCGATGAAAAATAGCGAACTGGAACAACTGATAAACGACAAGCTCAATAGTGCGGCCATCAGTGATTTCGCCCCTAACGGTCTGCAGGTGGAAGGACGTGATACGGTGCAAACGATCGTCACCGGGGTGACGGCCAGCCAGGCGCTGCTGGATGAAGCCGTTCGGCTGCAGGCGGATGCGGTGATCGTCCATCATGGCTATTTCTGGAAAAACGAGTCGCCAGTGATCCGCGGCATGAAGCGCCGCCGCCTGAAGACTCTGCTGGCCAACGATATCAATCTCTACGGCTGGCACCTGCCGCTGGATGCCCACCCGGAGCTGGGCAACAACGCGCAACTGGCGCATCTGCTGGGGATTAACGTGCTGGGTGAAATCGAACCGCTGGTGCCTTGGGGCGAACTGTCGATGCCGGTTTCCGGCCTCGAACTGGCCTCGTGGATCGAAGCGCGGCTGGGGCGCAAGCCGTTATGGTGCGGCGATACCGGGCCGGACACCGTCAGCCGCGTCGCCTGGTGTACCGGCGGCGGCCAGAGCTTTATCGACGCCGCGGCGCGCTTTGGGGTGGATGCGTTTATTACCGGCGAGGTGTCGGAACAAACTATTCACTCTGCCCGCGAACAGGGGCTGCATTTTTATGCCGCCGGCCACCACGCCACCGAGCGGGGCGGCATTCGCGCCCTCAGTGAATGGCTGACGGAAACGACCGACCTGGATGTCACCTTTATTGATATTCCTAACCCTGCCTGACGGGAGAGAGAAAAGTGCAGCGAGCGCGTTGTTATCTGTTAGGAGAAACGGCCGTCGTGCTGGAGCTGGAGCCGCCGGTCACGCTCGAGAGCCAGCAACGGATCTGGGGATTGGCCCAGCGTCTGTCTCACCATGAAGAGGTGGTTGACGCCATTCCCGGCATGAACAATATCACCGTGGTGCTCCGCCGCCCGCAGGAGATGGCGTGGGAGGCGATAGACCGTCTGCAGCGCTGGTGGGAGGAGAGTCTTGCGCTGGAGCCGGAGTCGAGGTCATTAACCATCCCGGTCGTGTACGGCGGCGAGGCCGGGCCGGATCTCGGGGTGGTGGCGCAACACAGCGGCCTGAGTGAAAAACAGGTTGTGGAGCTGCATGCCTCGGTGGAATACCTGGTCTGGTTTATTGGTTTTCAGCCGGGATTCCCCTACCTGGGCGGGCTGCCGCCGGCGCTGGCGACCCCGCGTCGCGCCGAACCGCGCGTGCGGGTCCCGGCCGGATCGGTGGGCATTGGCGGCGCGCAAACCGGCATCTATCCGCTGGCGACGCCCGGCGGCTGGCAGCTGCTGGGGCGGACCGCGTTGACGCTGTTTGACCCGGCGCGTAAGGAGCCTGCGCTGTTGCGCGTGGGCGATAAAATTCGCTTTGTGCCGCAAAAGGAGGGGGTATGTTAACCCTGATCCGCGCCGGTCTGTACACCTCGGTACAGGACGGTGGACGAGAAGGCCTGCGCCAGTCTGGCATCAGCCGCTGCGGCGCTCTGGATTATCCCTCGCTGGTGATTGCCAATCTGCTGGTTGGCAACGAGGCGAACGCCGCCGGGCTGGAGATTACCCTCGGTCAGGTGGAGATCGAATTTGCCCGCAGCGGCTGGTTCGCGCTGACCGGCGCCGCCTGCGAAGCGACGCTGGACGGCAAAGCGGTCTGGGTGGGCTGGCGCACCGCCTACCGGGCCGGGCAACGGTTGGTGCTGAAAACGCCGCAGCATGGCATCCGCAGCTATCTGGCGGTGGCGGGCGGGGTCGCGGTCCCGGTGGTGCTTGGCTCGCGCAGCACGGATCTTAAGGCGGGGATTGGCGGTCTGGAAGGACGCCGCCTGCAGGATGGCGATCAGCTGAAGCTCGGGAAAGCCGCTCGGCGCTTTACCACCTCGCGCGGTGTCAAGCAGCTGCCGCTGGGCAACCGCATTCGCGCGCTGCCGGGCCCGGAGTATCATGAGTTTGATGCGGCCTCGCAGGCGTCGTTCTGGCGCTCCCCCTGGCAGCTCAGTCCGCAGAGCAATCGCATGGGCTACCGCCTGCAGGGGCAGCCGTTGAAACGGACCACCGATCGCGAGATGCTGTCGCACGGTCTGCTGCCGGGCGTAGTGCAGGTGCCGCATAACGGCCAGCCCATCGTCCTGATGAACGATGCGCAAACCACCGGCGGCTATCCGCGCATCGCCTGCATTATTGAGGCTGATATGTACCAGCTGGCGCAGATCCCGCTGGGGCAGCCGATCCACTTTGTCGCCTGCTCGCTGGAGGAGGCCTTAAAAGCACGGGCCGATCGTCAGCGTTATCTTGAACAACTGGCCTGGAGACTCCACGATGATGATTGATCTCAATGCCGATCTCGGGGAAGGGGGCGCGAACGATAGCGCGCTGCTCCAGTTGGTCTCGTCGGCGAATATCGCCTGCGGCTTTCATGCCGGCGACGCCGGACTGATGGTGCAGAGCGTACGCGAGGCGCTGAAGTACGGCGTGGCGGTGGGCGCCCATCCGGGATACCCCGACCGGGAAAATTTTGGCCGTACGGCGATGGATCTGCCGCCGGAAACGGTCTATGCCCAGATGCTGTATCAGATTGGCGCCCTGGCGGCGATCGTTCAGGCGCAGGGCGGCGAGCTACAGCATGTGAAGCCGCACGGCATGCTTTATAACCAGGCGGCCAAGTCGCCGCCGCTGGCGGACGCGATCGCCCGCGCGATCCGTGATGTTAACCCGAAGCTGGTGCTGGTGGGGCTGGCGGGCAGCGAACTGATCCGCGCCGGGCAGCACTATGGTCTGACGACGCGCCAGGAGGTGTTTGCCGACCGCGGCTACCTGGCCGACGGTAGCCTGGTGCCGCGCAGCCAGCCCGGCGCGCTGATCGACAGCGAAGAGCAGGCTCTGGCGCAAACCCTCGAGATGGTGCAGCACCACCGGGTGCGCAGCATCAGCGGCGAGTGGGCGAACGTGGTGGCGCAGACGGTGTGTCTGCACGGCGATGGCCCGCACGCGCTGGATTTTGCCCGCCGTCTGCGGGCGGCCTTTGCCGGGCGCCATATTCTGGTCAGCGCGCAACTGGACGCTGAAGCGTGACAACCTGAATGACCGCGAAGGAGAGGATGATGGCGGGAGTATTGCTCACCGGTTTTGAACCCTTTGATGGCGAAACGGTTAACCCTTCATGGGAAGTGGTGAAGCAGCTGGACGGGACGATGATTGCCGGGCAGCCGGTGATCGCCCGCCAGCTCCCCTGTGTGTTTGGCGAGGCGCTGTCGGTGCTTTACGCGGCGATAGAAGACCTGCAGCCGAGGCTGGTCATTGCCGTTGGGCAGGCTGGTGGTCGCGTCGATATCAGCGTTGAACGTGTGGCTATCAACGTCGATGATGCGCGCATTCCCGATAACAAAGGCCAGCAGTCTGTCGACACGCCGATCGTCGACGGGGGGCCGGCGGCGTGGTTCAGTACCTTACCGATCAAAGCGATCGTCAGCGCGTTGCGCGATCGCGGGATCCCGGCTTCGGTCTCCCAAACCGCCGGCACCTTCGTCTGCAATCACGTGATGTATGGTTTGCTACATAAGCTGCAGGAGCAGGCTGGCGTCAGGGGCGGCTTTATCCATATTCCATGGCTACCGGCGCAGGCGGCGGCCCATCCCGGCGAGCCGAGTATGGCGACCGTCACCGTGCGGGAAGCGCTGGAAACGGCCATTGCCGTGGCGCTGCGCCAGTCGGTGGATAGTAAACTGGGCGGCGGCGCCACCCATTAACAGAAGGATGACAGTATGCCGGAAGGTCCGGAGATCCGCCGCGCGGCGGATAAACTGGAGGCGGCAATCAAAGGCGAACCCTTAACCGATGCCTGGTTCGCCTTTCCGCAGTTGCAACCCTATCAAAGCCTGTTGATTGGCCAGCGGGTGACCCATATCGCCACCCGCGGCAAGGCCCTGTTAACACACTTCTCCGGCGGGCTGACCCTGTACAGCCATAATCAGCTGTACGGTGTCTGGCGCGTGGTTGACGCCGGGGAACAGCCCGCCTCTAACCGGGTGCTGCGCGTCAGGCTGCAGACCGCCCGCAAGGCGATTTTGCTCTATAGCGCCTCGGACATCGAGATGCTCACGGCGGAGCAGGTTGCCCATCACCCGTTTTTACTGCGCGTGGGGCCAGATGTGCTGGATATGACGTTAACCGTGGAGGAGGTGAAAGCGCGGCTGCTGTCGGCCAAATTCCGCCATCGTCAGTTTTCCGGCCTGCTGCTGGATCAGGCTTTTCTGGCCGGGCTCGGTAACTATCTGCGGGTGGAGATCCTCTGGCAGGTGGGATTAAGCGGAAAGCGTAAAGCCGCTGAACTGAGCGATAGTCAGCTGGATGCGCTGGCGCACGCGCTGCTGGCTATTCCGCGGTTGTCGTATCACACCCGCGGCCAGGCCGATGACAACAAGCATCACGGCGCGCTGTTTCGCTTTAAGGTCTTCCATCGCGACGGGGAAAGGTGCGAGCGCTGTGGGGGTGTGATTGAGAAGACGACACTCTCCTCGCGGCCGTTTTACTGGTGTCCTGGATGCCAGCATTAAGCCCGGCAGTCAGGCAGATAAAAAAACGCGCCAGGTGGCGCGTTTTTTTTCATCCGGACGGCAAGATTAGCGCTTAATGTCGGACTGGTAATCGCGTTTGGTGTAGCCAGTGTACAGCTGACGCGGACGGGCGATCTTCATGCCATCGCTGTGCATTTCGTTCCAGTGCGCAATCCAGCCCACGGTACGCGCCATGGCGAAGATAACGGTAAACATGGAGGACGGAATACCCATCGCTTTCAGGATGATACCGGAGTAGAAGTCGACGTTCGGGTAGAGTTTCTTCTCGATGAAGTACGGGTCGTTCAGCGCGATATGCTCCAGCTCCATGGCTACCTGTAGCAGATCGTCTTTGGTGCCCAGCTCTTTCAGCACTTCATGGCAGGTTTCACGCATCACGGTGGCGCGCGGGTCGTAGTTTTTGTAAACACGATGGCCGAAGCCCATCAGGCGGAAAGAGTCATTCTTGTCTTTCGCACGACGAACAAATTCCGGAATGTGCTCAACGGAGCTGATCTCTTCCAGCATCTTCAGCGCCGCTTCGTTGGCGCCGCCGTGCGCCGGTCCCCACAGGGAGGCGATGCCAGCAGCGATACAGGCGAACGGGTTAGCGCCGGAGGAGCCGGCGGTACGTACCGTCGAGGTCGACGCGTTCTGCTCGTGATCGGCGTGCAGGATCAGAATACGATCCATCGCGCGTTCAAGCACCGGATTGACTTCATACTCTTCGCACGGTGTCGCGAACATCATGCGCAGGAAGTTGCCGGCGTAGGAGAGGTCGTTGCGCGGATAAACAAACGGCTGGCCGATAGAATACTTGTAACACATGGCTGCCATGGTTGGCATTTTGGACAGCAGACGGTAGGCAGCAATCTCGCGGTGACGTGGGTTATTCACGTCGAGGGAGTCATGATAGAACGCCGCCAGGGCGCCGGTGATCCCGCACATCACGGCCATCGGGTGGGAATCGCGACGGAATGCATGGAACAGACGCGTGATCTGCTCATGAATCATGGTGTGGCGGGTGACGGTGGTTTTGAATTCGTCATATTCGGCCTGAGTCGGTTTTTCACCGTACAGCAGAATATAACATACTTCGAGATAGTTAGATTCGGTCGCTAACTGGTCGATCGGGAAGCCGCGGTGCAGCAGGATCCCCTCGTCACCATCGATAAACGTAATTTTAGATTCACAAGAAGCAGTGGATGTGAAACCTGGGTCAAAAGTAAATACGCCTTTTGAACCAAGACTACGAATATCAATAACATCCTGACCGAGCGTGCCTTTTAGCACATCCAGTTCAATAGCAGTGTCACCACCCAGGGTGATTTTTGCTTTAGCATCAGACATTTATGGTCTCCTTAGCGCCTTTATTGCTTAAGACTGCCGGGTGGTGGATTTGCTTTCGGCCCGCGCCTGCATACGTTACCAGTTTGTTATGTTGCACACAGCTCTGCGTCAGCGAAAAGGGCAGGGTACAGAGCAACGGCGCTTGATGGTACGTCCTTCAGGGCTGCGGTGAAACAACAGCAAATCAGCGTTTTAGCAGTCCGAATATTAAAACCTGTATACCACTAATAACTGTCCTGATTACATCGGTCAATACTGACACACTGTTACATAACTTATTCTCAGGTGAAAGAGTGACCCCATAACTTTTGAGCATTATTGCATTTAACTGGTAATGGTTGTAACAAGAATGTTTAATATTTGTCAAATCAGGTGATTAAAAATTAAAAAAATGTTGTTATCGTGACCTTGATCACTGTTCCGGAGAAAACCCAACAAACTATATGTAGGTTAATTGTAATGATTTTGTGAACGGCCTATACTGCGGCCAGGTCTCCGGAACACCCTGCAATCCCGAGCCACCCAGCGTTGTTTAGTGATGTTTTAATGCCTGAAAAGACGTTTTAACATGACTTCTGGTTATAGAAAGGACGCTGTCTGACCCGCAAGCAGACCGGAGGAAGGAAACAATAAGAACAGCATGTGGGCGTTATTCATGGTAAGAAATGTGAAAAAACAAAGACCTGTCAATCTGGATCTACAAACGATACGGTTCCCAATCACGGCGATAGCGTCCATTCTCCATCGCGTTTCCGGTGTCATCACCTTCGTGGCGGTCGGAATTCTGCTTTGGTTGCTGGGCACCAGCCTTTCCTCCCCTGAAGGTTTTCTGACGGCGGCCTCGATCATGGATAGCTTCTTTGTGAAGTTCATCATGTGGGGCATTCTCACCGTACTGGCCTATCATGTCGTTGTCGGTATCCGCCATCTGATGATGGACTTTGGCTACCTGGACGAAACCCTCGAAGCAGGGAAACGTTCCGCCAAAATCTCTTTTGTTATTACTGTCGTGCTTTCACTTCTCGCAGGAGTCCTCGTATGGTAAGCAACGCCTCAGCACTGGGACGCAACGGCGTACATGACTTTATTCTGGTCCGTGCTACCGCCATCGTTCTGACCCTCTACATCATCTACATGGTTGGCTTCTTCGCCACCACCGGTGAAATCTCATGGGAAGTGTGGACCGGATTCTTTGCCTCCGGCTTCACTAAAGTCTTCACTCTGCTGGCTCTCGTCTCCATTCTCATCCATGCCTGGATCGGGATGTGGCAGGTGTTAACGGACTACGTTAAACCACTGGCTCTGCGCCTGGTTCTGCAACTGGCTATCGTTGTGGCGCTGGTGGCTTACGTTCTTTATGGATTTGTTGTGGTGTGGGGTGTGTAATGAAATTGCCAGTCAGAGAGTTTGATGCTGTTGTTATCGGTGCCGGCGGCGCAGGTATGCGCGCGGCGCTGCAAATTTCCCAGAGCGGACAGACCTGTGCACTGCTCTCCAAAGTGTTCCCTACCCGTTCCCATACCGTATCCGCGCAGGGTGGTATCACCGTCGCGCTCGGTAACTCCCATGAAGATAACTGGGAATGGCATATGTACGACACCGTAAAAGGGTCGGACTATATTGGCGACCAGGACGCCATCGAATATATGTGTAAGACCGGCCCGGAAGCGATTCTTGAGCTGGAACATATGGGCCTGCCGTTCTCCCGTCTTGACGACGGCCGTATTTATCAGCGCCCGTTCGGCGGCCAGTCGAAAAACTTCGGCGGCGAGCAAGCGGCACGTACCGCGGCGGCGGCTGACCGTACCGGCCACGCGCTGTTGCACACCCTGTATCAACAGAACCTGAAAAACCACACCACTATCTTCTCCGAATGGTATGCCCTCGATCTGGTGAAAAACCAGGACGGCGCGGTGGTCGGTTGTACCGCCCTGTGCATCGAGACCGGCGAAGTGGTCTACTTTAAAGCCCGCGCCACCGTGCTGGCGACCGGCGGCGCAGGCCGTATTTATCAGTCCACCACCAACGCCCACATCAACACCGGTGACGGCGTCGGGATGGCCATCCGCGCCGGCGTTCCGGTGCAGGATATGGAAATGTGGCAGTTCCACCCGACCGGCATCGCCGGGGCAGGGGTGCTGGTCACCGAAGGTTGCCGCGGCGAAGGCGGTTACCTGCTGAACAAACACGGCGAGCGCTTTATGGAGCGTTATGCCCCGAACGCCAAAGACCTGGCGGGTCGTGACGTGGTGGCGCGTTCCATCATGATCGAAATTCGCGAAGGCCGCGGCTGCGATGGTCCGTGGGGCCCGCATGCGAAACTGAAACTGGATCACCTGGGTAAAGAGGTTCTGGAATCTCGTCTGCCAGGTATCCTTGAGCTGTCCCGTACCTTTGCTCACGTCGATCCGGTGAAAGAGCCGATCCCGGTTATCCCAACCTGCCACTACATGATGGGCGGTATCCCGACCAAAGTCACCGGTCAGGCGCTGACCGTGAATGAGAAGGGCGAAGACGTGGTGATCCCGGGCCTGTTCGCGGTAGGCGAAATTGCCTGCGTATCGGTCCACGGCGCCAACCGTCTGGGCGGCAACTCGCTGCTCGACCTGGTGGTCTTCGGCCGCGCGGCGGGCCTGCATCTGCAGGAGTCTATCGCCGAGCAGGGCACGCTGCGCGACGCCAGCGAATCGGATGTCGAAGGCTCGCTGGACCGCCTCAATCGCTGGAACAATACCCGCTCCGGCGAAGACCCGGTGGAAATCCGCAAAGCACTGCAGGAATGTATGCAGCACAACTTCTCGGTGTTCCGCGAAGGCGATGCGATGCACAAAGGTCTGGAGCAACTGAAAGTGATCCGCGAGCGCCTGAAAAACGCGCGTCTCGACGATACTTCCAGCGAGTTCAACACCCAGCGCGTCGAGTGCCTGGAGTTGGACAACCTGATGGAGACCGCGTTTGCGACCGCCGTGTCCGCTAACTTCCGTACTGAAAGCCGTGGCGCCCATAGCCGCTTCGACTTCCCGGATCGTGATGATGAAAACTGGCTGTGCCATTCCCTGTATCTGCCAGAGTCGGAATCCATGACGCGTCGTAGCGTCAACATGGAACCGAAACTGCGTCCGGCATTCCCGCCGAAGATTCGTACTTACTAATGCGGAGACAGGAAAATGAAACTCGAGTTTTCAATTTATCGCTATAACCCGGATGTTGACGACGCTCCGCATATGCAGGATTACACCCTCGAAGCGGAAGAAGGTCGTGACATGATGCTGCTGGATGCGCTGATCCAGCTGAAAGAAAAAGATCCGTCGCTGTCGTTCCGCCGCTCCTGCCGTGAAGGGGTTTGCGGTTCCGATGGTCTGAACATGAACGGGAAAAACGGTCTGGCGTGCATCACGCCAATCTCCGCGCTGAATCAGCCGGGCAAGAAGATTGTTATCCGTCCGCTGCCAGGATTACCGGTTATCCGTGATTTGGTGGTAGACATGGGGCAATTCTATGCACAATATGAGAAGATTAAGCCTTACTTGTTGAATAATGGGCAAAATCCTCCGGCTCGCGAGCATCTGCAGATGCCTGAGCAGCGTGAGAAACTCGATGGTCTGTACGAGTGTATTCTGTGCGCATGTTGTTCAACCTCGTGCCCGTCGTTCTGGTGGAACCCGGACAAGTTCATCGGCCCGGCTGGCCTGCTGGCCGCGTATCGCTTCCTGATCGACAGTCGCGATACCGAAACCAGCGAGCGCCTGGAAGGCCTGAGCGATGCTTTCAGCGTATTCCGCTGTCACAGCATTATGAACTGCGTCAGTGTGTGTCCTAAAGGGCTTAACCCGACGCGCGCCATCGGCCATATTAAGTCGATGCTGCTGCAGCGCAGCGCGTAAGCAACACGGTCTGTCCCGGATGGCGCTTGCGCTTATCCGGGCTACCAAAGCAGTAGCCCCGGCAAGCGTTAGCGCCGCCGGGGGATATAGCAGGAAATCTTTAAAAACCGCCACAAGATGTACCAGTAATCGAGGCGTTCAGTGCGAGGTAAGGCGGCAACTGAGCGCATCCCCGGGAGCATAGTGAACTATGTGACCGGGGTAAGCGAAGGCAGCCAACACAACCGCAGCCTGAACGCTGAAGATTAATGGCAGTTTTTAAAGGTTCCTTAGCGGATCGAAACCACAACTCGTCCGCAACAAGTGAACCCCGGCACGTGCACTCGGTGTGCGTGGTAGTTTCTACGGCGAAATAAGCATAAAAGTGCTTAAGGGATCACGATGCAGAACGGCGCAATGAAAGCCTGGCTGGACTCTTCTTTCCTCTCTGGTTCGAACCAGAGCTGGATAGAACAGCTCTATGAAGACTTCTTAACCGATCCTGACTCTGTTGACGCCAACTGGCGTTCGATGTTCCAGCAGTTACCTGGCACCGGAGTTAAACCGGATCAATTCCATTCCAAAACACGTGATTATTTCCGTCGACTGGCGAAGGATGCCTCACGTTACACTTCTTCGATTTCCGACCCTGACACCAATGTGAAGCAGGTTAAAGTCCTGCAGCTCATCAACGCATACCGTTTCCGTGGCCACCAGCATGCGAATCTCGATCCGCTGGGACTGTGGAAGCAAGAGAGAGTGGCGGATCTTGATCCGGCCTACCACGATCTGACCGAGGCCGATTTCCAGGATAGCTATAACGTAGGTTCATTTGCCATCGGTAAAGACACGATGAAGCTGGGCGACCTGATTGCCGCCCTCAAGCAAACCTACTGCGGCTCCATCGGCGCGGAATACATGCATATCACCTCTACTGAGGAAAAACGCTGGATCCAGCAGCGTATTGAATCGGTAGCCGGTAAAGCGAGCTTCACCGCGGCAGAGAAAAAGCGCTTCCTCAGTGAACTGACCGCTGCAGAAGGGCTGGAACGCTACCTCGGCGCCAAATTCCCGGGGGCGAAACGCTTCTCGCTGGAAGGGGGTGATGCCCTGATCCCGATGCTCAAAGAGATGATCCGCCATGCAGGCAAAAGCGGCACCCGCGAAGTGGTGCTGGGCATGGCGCACCGTGGCCGTCTGAACGTGCTGGTCAACGTGCTGGGTAAAAAACCGCAGGACCTGTTCGACGAGTTCGCGGGCAAACATAAAGAACACCTGGGCACCGGCGACGTGAAGTACCACATGGGCTTCTCTTCCGATATGGAAACCGAAGGCGGTCTGGTCCACCTGGCGCTGGCGTTTAACCCGTCGCACCTGGAGATCGTCAGCCCGGTGGTTATCGGTTCCGTACGCGCCCGTCTGGATCGTCTGGACGAGCCAAGCAGCAACAAAGTTCTGCCTATTACCATCCACGGCGACGCCGCCGTTACCGGCCAGGGCGTGGTTCAGGAAACCCTGAACATGTCGAAAGCCCGCGGTTACGAAGTCGGCGGTACCGTGCGTATCGTTATCAACAACCAGGTTGGCTTTACCACCTCCAACCCGCTGGATGCGCGTTCTACGCCATACTGTACCGATATCGGTAAGATGGTTCAGGCGCCGATTTTCCACGTTAACGCGGATGACCCGGAAGCCGTTGCTTTCGTTACCCGTCTGGCGCTGGATTTCCGTAATACCTTCAAACGCGATGTCTTTATCGACCTGGTGTGCTACCGCCGTCACGGCCATAACGAAGCCGACGAGCCGAGCGCAACCCAGCCGCTGATGTACCAGAAAATCAAAAAGCATCCGACCCCGCGCAAAATCTATGCTGACAAGCTGGAGCAGGAGAAAGTTGCGACGCTGGAAGACGCGACTGAGCAGGTTAACCTTTACCGCGATGCGCTGGATGCCGGCGAATGCGTGGTAGAGGAGTGGCGTCCGATGAATATGCACTCCTTTACCTGGTCTCCCTACCTCAACCACGAGTGGGACGAGAGCTATCCGGATAAAGTGGATCCGAAACGTCTGCAAGAGCTGGCTAAACGCATCAGTACGGTGCCGGAAGGTATCGAAATGCAGTCCCGTGTAGCGAAAATCTACGGCGATCGCCAACTGATGGCCGCCGGCGAGAAGCTGTTCGATTGGGGCGGCGCTGAAAACCTGGCTTATGCCACCCTGGTTGACGAAGGCATTCCGGTGCGCCTGTCCGGTGAAGACTCCGGTCGCGGCACCTTCTTCCACCGTCACGCGGTTATCCATAACCAGAGCAACGGTTCTACCTATACCCCGCTGCAGCATGTGCACAACGGCCAGGGCCAGTTCCGCGTCTGGGACTCGGTGCTGTCTGAAGAAGCCGTGCTGGCGTTCGAATACGGTTACGCCACCGCAGAGCCGCGTACGCTGACCATCTGGGAAGCGCAGTTCGGCGACTTCGCCAACGGCGCGCAGGTGGTGATTGATCAGTTCATTTCCTCTGGCGAACAGAAATGGGGCCGGATGTGCGGTCTGGTGATGTTGCTGCCGCACGGCTACGAAGGGCAGGGCCCGGAGCACTCCTCCGCGCGTCTGGAACGCTATCTGCAGCTGTGCGCTGAGCAGAACATGCAGGTTTGCGTACCGTCCACCCCGGCACAGGTTTACCATATGCTGCGTCGTCAGGCGCTGCGCGGTATGCGCCGTCCGCTGGTGGTGATGTCGCCGAAGTCTCTGCTGCGCCACCCGCTGGCGGTCTCCAGCATGGACGAACTGGCGAACGGCACCTTTATGCCGGCCATCGGCGAAATCGACGAACTCGATCCGCAAGCCGTGAAGCGCGTCGTACTGTGCTCTGGTAAGGTTTACTACGACCTGCTGGAACAGCGCCGCAAAAACGAGCAAAAAGATGTCGCCATTGTGCGTATCGAACAGCTCTACCCGTTCCCGCATCAGGCGGTGCAGGAAGCGCTGAAAGCTTACTCGCACGTACATGATTTTGTCTGGTGCCAGGAAGAGCCGCTCAACCAGGGCGCATGGTACTGCAGCCAGCACCACCTTCGTGAAGTAGTTCCATTTGGGGCCTCTCTGCGTTATGCAGGCCGCCCGGCCTCCGCCTCTCCGGCGGTAGGGTACATGTCCGTTCACCAGAAACAGCAACAAGATCTGGTCAATGACGCGCTGAACGTCGATTAATTAAAGGATACACAATGAGTAGCGTAGATATTCTGGTTCCCGACCTGCCTGAGTCCGTAGCTGACGCAACCGTCGCCACCTGGCATAAAAAACCGGGCGACGCGGTCGTCCGTGACGAAGTTCTGGTCGAAATCGAAACTGACAAAGTGGTACTGGAAGTACCGGCATCAGCGGACGGCATTCTGGATGCAGTGCTGGAAGACGAGGGCGCTACCGTCCTGTCTCGCCAGATCCTTGGCCGCCTGCGTGAAGGCAACAGCGCAGGTAAAGAAACCAGCGAAAAAGCGGATGCGAAAGCGTCCACCCCGGCGCAGCGCCAGCAGGCTTCTCTGGAAGAGCAGAACAACGATGCGCTCAGCCCGGCGATCCGTCGTCTGCTGGCGGAGCACAACCTCGACGCCGCTGCCATCAAAGGTACCGGCGTGGGTGGCCGTCTGACTCGTGAAGACGTCGAGAAACATCTGGCGAAAGCCCCGGCGGCGGCTGAAGCCAAAGCGCCAGCGGCTACTGCGGCAGCGACACCAGCGCCGCAGCTGGGTCACCGTTCAGAAAAACGCGTCCCGATGACCCGTCTGCGTAAACGCGTGGCCGAGCGTCTGCTGGAAGCGAAAAATTCCACCGCCATGCTGACGACCTTTAACGAAGTCAACATGAAGCCGATTATGGATCTGCGTAAGCAGTATGGCGATGCCTTCGAAAAACGTCACGGTATCCGTCTGGGCTTCATGTCCTTCTACGTGAAAGCGGTGGTTGAAGCGCTGAAACGCTACCCGGAAGTGAACGCTTCCATCGATGGCGACGACGTGGTTTACCACAACTACTTCGATGTCAGCATGGCAGTGTCCACTCCGCGCGGCCTGGTAACCCCGGTTCTGCGTGACGTTGACCTGCTGGGCATGGCGGACATCGAAAAGAATATCAAAGAGCTGGCGGTGAAAGGCCGTGACGGCAAGCTGACCGTAGATGACCTGACCGGCGGTAACTTCACCATTACCAACGGCGGCGTCTTCGGTTCCCTGATGTCCACGCCGATCATCAACCCACCGCAGAGCGCCATCCTGGGTATGCATGCCATTAAAGACCGTCCGATGGCGGTGAATGGCAAGGTAGAGATCCTGCCGATGATGTACCTGGCGCTCTCCTATGACCACCGTCTGATCGATGGGCGTGAATCGGTTGGCTTCCTGGTGGCGATTAAAGAGCTGCTGGAAGATCCGACTCGTCTGCTGCTGGACGTGTAGTCAGTAAGAGTATGACTTACCGTAGGCCGGATAAGGCATTTTTGCCGCCATCCGGCGTTGATGAGATGCCTGATGGCGACGCTAGCGCGTCTTATCAGGCCTACAGGTTTAAAGATAATTACACCCTGAAGGATGGACTGAACACATGAACTTACATGAATATCAGGCAAAACAACTTTTTGCCCGCTATGGCTTACCGGCGCCGGTGGGTTATGCCTGTACTACTCCGCGTGAAGCAGAAGAAGCCGCTTCAAAAATCGGCGCGGGTCCGTGGGTAGTGAAATGTCAGGTTCACGCTGGTGGCCGCGGTAAAGCGGGCGGTGTGAAAGTAGTTAAGAGCAAAGAAGAGATCCGCGCTTTTGCTGAGCATTGGCTGGGCAAACGCCTGGTGACTTACCAAACCGATGCTAACGGCCAGCCGGTCAACCAGATTCTGGTGGAAGCAGCGACCGATATCGATAAAGAGCTGTATCTGGGCGCGGTCGTTGATCGTAGCTCCCGTCGCGTGGTGTTCATGGCGTCGACTGAAGGCGGCGTGGAAATCGAAAAAGTCGCGGAAGAAACCCCGCACCTGATCCACAAGATCGCCATCGATCCGCTGGCGGGCCCGATGCCTTATCAGGGGCGTGAACTGGCGTTCAAACTGGGTCTGGAAGGTAAGCAGGTTCAGCAGTTCACCAAGATTTTCATGGGTCTGGCGACCATTTTCCTTGAGCGCGACCTGGCGCTGATCGAAATCAACCCGTTGGTGATCACTAAGCAGGGCGACCTGATCTGCCTCGACGGCAAACTGGGCGCTGACGGCAACGCGCTGTTCCGCCAGCCGGATCTGCGCGAAATGCGCGACCAGTCTCAGGAAGATCCGCGCGAAGCGCAGGCGGCGCAGTGGGAACTGAACTACGTTGCGCTCGACGGCAACATCGGTTGCATGGTTAACGGCGCAGGCCTGGCGATGGGCACCATGGACATCGTTAAGCTGCACGGCGGCGAACCGGCTAACTTCCTCGACGTTGGCGGCGGCGCCACCAAAGAGCGCGTGACCGAAGCGTTCAAAATCATCCTCTCTGACGACAACGTTAAAGCGGTTCTGGTTAACATCTTCGGCGGCATCGTACGTTGCGACCTGATCGCTGACGGCATCATCGGCGCGGTAGCGGAAGTTGGGGTTAACGTTCCGGTCGTGGTTCGTCTGGAAGGTAACAACGCCGAACTGGGCGCGAAAAAACTGGCTGACAGCGGCCTGAATATTATTGCAGCGAAAAGTCTGACGGACGCAGCACAGCAGGTTGTTGCCGCAGTGGAGGGGAAATAATGTCAGTTTTAATTAATAAAGATACCAAGGTTATCTGCCAGGGCTTCACCGGTAGCCAGGGGACCTTCCACTCTGAACAAGCGATCGCTTACGGTACGCAAATGGTTGGCGGCGTGACGCCAGGCAAAGGCGGCACCACCCACCTGGGCCTGCCGGTATTTAATACCGTGCGCGAAGCTGTTGAAGCGACCGGCGCGACCGCGACCGTTATCTACGTTCCGGCGCCGTTCTGCAAAGACTCCATTCTGGAAGCAATCGACGCGGGCATTAAGCTGATTATCACCATCACCGAAGGTATCCCGACGCTGGATATGCTGACTGTGAAAGTGAAACTGGACGAAGCGGGCGTGCGCATGATTGGCCCGAACTGCCCAGGCGTTATCACCCCGGGCGAATGCAAAATCGGCATCATGCCGGGTCACATTCACAAGCCGGGTAAAGTGGGCATCGTTTCCCGTTCCGGTACCCTGACCTATGAAGCGGTTAAGCAGACCACCGACTACGGCTTCGGCCAGTCTACCTGCGTCGGTATCGGCGGCGACCCGATCCCGGGCTCCAACTTCATCGATATCCTGAAGCTGTTCCAGGAAGATCCGCAGACCGAAGCGATCGTGATGATCGGTGAGATCGGCGGCAGCGCGGAAGAAGAAGCGGCAGCCTACATCAAAGAGCACGTGACCAAGCCGGTTGTCGGCTACATCGCGGGCGTGACCGCGCCGAAAGGCAAGCGTATGGGCCACGCGGGCGCGATCATCGCTGGCGGTAAAGGTACTGCTGATGAGAAATTCGCCGCCCTGGAAGCCGCTGGTGTGAAAACCGTTCGCAGCCTGGCCGATATCGGCGAAGCGCTGAAAGCTATCATCAAGTAAACCCTCTCTGCTTCTCCGAAGCAGAAATCTGTCCGATTTCGACATGGTTGGCCACCGTCAGGTGGCCTTTTTTATGGGCGTTATCCATCTCGCCAGAACATCCGCTGAACCGGCGGAATGCCTGCTCCGTGAAAAACCTTATCTATCATATTGATTTTATGAATTATTTCATGAATATAATCCCGGCAGCGTGGTTGCTGAAGGAAATATTTCCGCAATTCGCGACAGGCAAGGGTTTTAGATAGTGAAAAAACAGAAGAGAAGGGCATAAGAAAACAGGAAAAATACTGTGAGCAGTCTAGCATTATTAGGATCGGCGCATTTTTTTCATTTTTCCCCGCGGCGTTAAATAATATTACCTATGATTCTCATATCTCTCTTTTCAGTAACCAAGCAAGCCATACTTTAAACACAATATTAACATTAAGTTCACCAATATTCTTTATTGAGCTACATAATTAACACGTAGAGTAAAAATTGATTTATATCAATGCTTAATGCTTGGAAAAATTCTTCAAAAAACGTTAAATTGTCGCAAGTCAAATTGGCCTAAACAGGCTATCTTCGCTATATATTGATCACCGTCGAAAAATGTAAAACTGGAACAATAAAAACATATTTATTGTAAGGTTATTGCGGCGTAATATATTGGGGAATCAATTGGGTTTTCGTTAACGTATTTGTAACCTTGTCGTGGCGTGGCTTCACTTTCAGTTGAAACGCGCTGCGGACGGGCCAACAAATAACTTTTGTATTGGGGCATGCGTATGAGCCAGAGCTTCTCGGTTCATTTTCGGAGTCTTCATGCGATGAGCAAGGAGTCATGATGTTAGATATAGTCGAACTGTCGCGCTTACAGTTTGCCTTGACCGCGATGTACCACTTCCTTTTTGTGCCGCTAACGCTCGGTATGGCGTTCCTGCTGGCCATCATGGAAACGGTTTACGTCCTTTCCGGCAAACAGATTTATAAAGATATGACCAAATTCTGGGGCAAGTTGTTTGGTATCAACTTCGCGCTGGGTGTGGCGACCGGTCTGACCATGGAGTTCCAGTTCGGGACTAACTGGTCGTATTACTCACACTATGTGGGCGATATCTTCGGTGCGCCGCTGGCCATTGAAGGTCTGATGGCCTTCTTCCTCGAATCCACCTTTGTAGGTCTGTTCTTCTTCGGTTGGGATCGTCTGGGTAAAGTTCAGCACATGGCTGTCACCTGGCTGGTTGCGCTGGGCTCCAACCTCTCCGCGCTGTGGATCCTCGTCGCCAACGGCTGGATGCAGAACCCTATCGCATCGGACTTCAACTTCGAAACCATGCGTATGGAGATGGTCAGCTTCTCTGAACTGGTGCTCAACCCGGTCGCCCAGGTGAAGTTCGTTCACACCGTGGCGTCTGGCTATGTCACCGGCGCGATGTTCATCCTGGCTATCAGCTCCTGGTATATGCTGAAAGGCCGCGACTTTGCCTTTGCTAAGCGCTCCTTTGCCATCGCAGCCAGCTTCGGTATGGCGGCGATCCTCTCCGTTATTGTGCTGGGTGACGAATCCGGTTACGAAATGGGTGACGTGCAGAAAACCAAACTGGCGGCTATCGAAGCTGAGTGGGAAACCCAGCCGGCGCCGGCTGCCTTTACTCTGTTTGGTATTCCCGATCAGAATGCGCAGACCAACCACTTCGCGATCCAGATCCCTTACGCGCTGGGCATCATCGCCACCCGCTCGGTGGATAAGCCGGTTATCGGCCTGAAAGATCTGATGGTTCAGCACGAAGAGCGTATCCGTAACGGGATGAAAGCGTACGCGCTACTGGAGCAGCTGCGCGCCGGTTCGACCGACCAGGCCGTGCGTGACCAGTTCAATAGCGTGAAGAAAGACCTCGGCTATGGCCTGTTGCTGAAGCGCTATACCCCGAACGTCGCTGACGCCACGGAAGAGCAGATCGCCAAAGCGACCAAAGACTCTATTCCAAGCGTCGCCCCGCTGTACTTCGCCTTCCGTATCATGGTGGCGTGCGGCATCCTGATGCTGTTGATTATCGGCGCCTCCTTCTGGAGCGTGATTCGTAACCGCATTGGCGAGAAAAAATGGCTGCTGCGCGCCGCGTTCTTTGGCCTGCCGCTGCCGTGGATTGCCGTGGAGTCAGGCTGGTTTGTTGCCGAGTATGGCCGTCAGCCGTGGGCGATTGGTGAGGTCCTGCCGACCGCGGTGGCCAACTCGTCGCTGACCGCAGGCGATCTGATCTTCTCAATGTTGCTGATCTGCGGTCTGTACACGCTGTTCCTGGTGGCTGAACTGTTCCTGATGTTCAAGTTTGCCCGCAAAGGACCTAGCAGCCTGAAAACCGGCCGCTATCACTTTGAACAGTCCTCTGCGGCTATTCAGTCGGCACGCTAAGACAGGAGTCGTCAAATGATCGATTATGAAGTATTGCGTTTTATCTGGTGGCTGCTGATTGGCATTCTGCTGATTGGCTTCGCTGTCGCCGACGGGTTCGACATGGGGGTGGGCATGCTCACCCGTTTCCTCGGCCGTAACGACACCGAGCGTCGGATTATGATCAACGCCATCGCTCCGCACTGGGACGGTAACCAGGTGTGGCTGATCACCGCCGGCGGCGCGCTGTTCGCGGCCTGGCCGATGGTTTACGCCGCAGCGTTCTCTGGCTTCTATGTGGCGATGATTCTGGTGCTGGCTTCGCTGTTCTTCCGTCCGGTCGGTTTTGACTACCGTTCCAAGATCGAGGACACCCGCTGGCGCAACATGTGGGACTGGGGCATCTTCATCGGTAGCTTCGTGCCGCCGCTGGTGATTGGTGTGGCCTTCGGCAACCTGTTGCAGGGCGTGCCGTTCCACGTCGATGAATACCTACGTCTGTTCTATACCGGAAACTTCTTCCAGCTGCTGAACCCGTTTGGTCTGCTGGCCGGTATCGTCAGCGTGGCGATGATCCTGACTCAGGGTGCCACCTACCTGCAGATGCGTACCGTAGGCGAACTGCACCTGCGTACCCGCACCGTTTCCACGGTGGCGGCGCTGGTGACGCTGGTCTGCTTCGCGCTGGCGGGTGTGTGGGTCTACTACGGCATCGACGGCTATGTGGTGAAATCAGTAATGGATCATAGCGGCCCGTCTAACCCGCTGACTAAAGAAGTCGTGCGTGAGGCCGGTGCATGGATGGTGAACTTTAATAACATGCCAGCGCTGTGGGCCGTTCCTGCCCTGGGCGTGGTGCTGCCGCTGCTGACCGTCGTCTCGACTAAAGCGGATAAAGGCGCGTGGGCATTCCTGTTCTCCTCGCTGACCCTGGCCTGCATCATTCTGACCGCCGGTATTGCGATGTTCCCGTTCATCATGCCGTCCAGCACCATGCTGAACGCCAGCCTGACGATGTGGGACGCGACCTCCAGTCAGCGGACGCTGAACCTGATGACCTACGTGGCGATTGTCTTCGTGCCGATCATTCTGGCCTACACCAGCTGGTGTTACTGGAAGATGTTCGGCCGCATTACGCGCGAAGACATCGAAAAGAACACCCACTCGCTGTACTAAGGTAAGGAGCTATATATGTGGTACTTCGCATGGATTTTGGGAACGCTTCTTGCCTGTGCCTTTGGGGTGATTACCGCGCTGGCGCTTGAGCACGTGGAAGCCACCAAAGCAGGTAAAGAAGAACACTGATGAGTATTATCGTGATGCGATATACGAAATCATTCGGATTGCATCGAGGCGGCAAGTCTGTGAATCCCCAGGAGCTTACACCAGTAAGTGACTGGGGTAAGCAGACGTAGCCAACAAAGAGGCGACGTGAATGATAAAGTATATGTATGCGATAATGGACAAGCGCCCGTTAAGGGCGCTTTCCTTATTGATGGCGCTGCTGCTGGCAGGCTGCATCTTCTGGGATCCGTCGCGCTTTGCGGCGAAGACCAGCGAGCTGGAAATCTGGCATGGTTTCTTGCTGATGTGGGCGGTTTGCAGCGGCGTTATTCACGGCGTGGGCTTCCGTCCGCGTGCCGTTCACTGGCAGGGGATTTTTTGTCCGCTTATCGCTGATATCGTGCTCGCTTTGGGTCTCTTCTTTTTCTTCTTTTGAATAAGAGATCTCTGTTAATGGTATGGGCTTGCATAAGCCCATAAAAATTTACGCCCCGTTTACTTTCCCCCATTCCAAACCACCTTTCCCGCGCGTATAGTAGCGAAGTTTGAAAGCTCTAACCTTTTTTTGCATTACCGGGATGTAAAGTGAATACAACGCTGTTTCGATGGCCGGTTCGGGTCTACTACGAAGATACCGACGCCGGTGGTGTGGTTTACCACGCCAGTTACGTCGCTTTTTATGAAAGAGCACGCACAGAGATGCTGCGCCACCATCACTTTAGTCAACAGGTGCTGTTGGCTGAACGCGTTGCCTTCGTGGTTCGCAAAATGACGCTGGAGTATTTTGCCCCCGCCAGACTCGACGACATGCTCGAAGTCCAGACGGAAATTACCTCGATGCGCGGCACCTCTTTGGTTTTCACGCAGCGAATCGTCAACGCCGAGAATACAGTGTTAAACGAAGCTGAGGTTCTCATTGTGTGCGTTGATCCACTCTTAATGAAGCCACGTGCGCTTCCCAAGTCTATTGTCGCGGAGTTTAAGCAGTGACTGACATGAATATCCTTGATTTGTTCCTGAAGGCGAGCCTTCTGGTTAAACTTATCATGTTGATTTTGATTGGTTTTTCTATCGCTTCCTGGGCTATCATTATTCAGAGAACGCGTATCCTTAACTCGGCCGCGCGTGAAGCTGAAGCGTTCGAGGACAAATTCTGGTCCGGGATCGAGCTGTCCCGTTTGTACCAGGAGAGCCAGGGGCGTCGCGATAACCTGACCGGTTCGGAACAAATCTTCTACAGCGGTTTCAAAGAATTTGCGCGCCTGCATCGGGCCAACAGCCATGCGCCGGAAGCGATTGTCGAAGGGGCATCGCGCGCGATGCGTATTTCGATGAACCGCGAGCTGGAAACGCTGGAAACCCATATCCCGTTCCTCGGCACCGTAGGCTCCATCAGCCCGTATATCGGTCTGTTCGGTACTGTCTGGGGGATTATGCATGCCTTTATCGCCCTTGGCGCGGTGAAGCAGGCCACCCTGCAGATGGTGGCGCCAGGTATCGCCGAAGCGCTGATCGCCACCGCGATCGGTCTGTTCGCCGCGATCCCGGCGGTCATGGCGTACAACCGCCTGAACCAGCGCGTGAACAAGCTTGAACTGAACTACGACAACTTTATGGAAGAGTTCACCGCTATTCTGCACCGTCAGGCCTTTACCACCAGCGAAAGCAATAAGGGGTAAGCCATGGCCAGAGCACGTGGACGCGGACGTCGCGAACTGAAGTCCGAGATCAACATCGTTCCGCTGCTGGATGTCCTGCTGGTACTGCTGCTGATCTTTATGGCAACGGCGCCCATCATTACGCAGAGCGTGGAAGTCGATCTGCCGGACGCCACGGAATCGCAAGCGGTGAAAAGCAATGACGATCCGCCGGTGATTGTGGAAGTCTCCGGGGTAGGGCAGTACAGCGTGAAAGTGGGGCAGGAGACGCTGTCCCAGCTGCCGCCGGAGCAGGTGATTGCCGAAGCGAAGCGTCGTCTTGAAGCCAATGAGAAAACGGTATTCCTGATCGGCGGTGCGAAAGACGTCCCTTACGATGAAATTATTAAAGCGCTGAACCTGTTGCATAGTGCAGGGGTTAAATCGGTCGGCTTGATGACCAAACCTATTTAATCGCTTCAGGTATGTGCGTCCGCGTGGCGTCCGATGGTGGGTATCGCTCGCCGTCGGCGTGCATCGCGGGTACAGGCGAACAGTTTTTGGGAACCGATAGTGTCAAAGGCAACCGAACAAAACGACAAGCTTAAACGAGCGATCATCATTTCAGTCGCGCTGCACATCATTCTGATCGCGCTGCTGATCTGGAGTTCGTTTGACGAGCATCTGGATGCCTCTGCCGGCGGCGGCGGGGGATCGTCCATTGATGCCGTCATGGTCGATCCGGGGGCGGTGGTAAATAACTATAACCGTCAGCAACAGCAGCAGGCCAGCGCACGTCGCGCCGCTGAGCAGCGTGAAAAACAGGCACAGCAGCAGGCGGAAGAGTTACGTGAGAAACAGGCAGCGGAACAGGAACGGCTGAAACAGCTCGAACAGGAACGGCTGCAGGCGCAGGAAGCGGCGAAAGAAGCGAAGGAACAGCAGAAGCAGGCTGAGGAAGCGGCTGCCAAGGCTGCCGCGGCGGCGAAAGCCAAAGCGGATGCGCAGGCTAAAGAAGCGCAGGAAGCGGCTGCCAAAGCGGCTGCCGACGCAAAAGCGAAGGCGGATGCCCAGGCAAAAGCGGCTGAGCTGGCAGCGGCTAAAGCCGCCGCTGACGCGAAGAAACAGGCCGATGCCGCCGCCGCAAAAGCGGCAGCCGATGCGAAGAAACAGGCGGAAGCCGAAGCGGCGAAAGCCGCAGCAGAAGCGCAGAAGAAAGCGGAAGCGGCAGCGGCGAAGAAAGCGCAGCAGGAAGCAGAGAAGAAGGCCCAGCAGGAGGCGGCTAAGCAAGCTGCGGCTGAAAAAGCGGCAGCAGAAAAAGCTGCCGAAAAAGCCGCTGAGAAAGCTGCCGCCCAAAAAGCGGCCGCAGAGAAGGCCGCCGCCGAGAAAGCCGCCGCAGCTGAAAAAGCGGCGGCAGCCAAAGCGGCTGCGGCTGAGAAGGCAGCGGCCGATAAAGCGGCCAAAGCGGCAGCAGCAAAAGCGGCGGCAGCGAAGAAAGCGGCTGCCGCGAAAGAAGCGGACGGCGTTGACGACCTGCTTGGCGATCTGAGTTCGGGTAAGAATGCGCCGAAAGGTAGCACCAGCGGTAGCGCAGGCGGCTCTTCACCTGCTAAAGGAAGTAAACCAGGGCAGGGCGGTGCGTCTCAGGCGGAGATTGCCAGCTATATTTCGCAAGTGCAGGCCGCGATTAAAGGACATCTCTATGACTGGGATACGTACAAGGGTAAAGTATGTACGTTGCGCGTAAACCTGGCTCAGGATGGAACGTTGTTGAGTGTGAAATCGGAAGGCGGCGATCCGGCTTTCTGTCAGCAGATGCTGGCGGCAACCAGTCGGATGAGCAAATTCCCTAAACCGCCTTCGCAGGCAGTTTATGAAACGTTCAAAAATGCGCCATTGGACTTCAAACCTTAAGCGCTTTTTCCCCCGCGTCAGTGGGGGAAAAGAATATCGGGCGGTCATGGGGTTTTGGTAGTTTTGTGTATTTCAGTTTGTTAACATTCTGCTAAATTATCGTGGGCTTTCCGCCCGGATAAGGGAGATATGATGAAGCAGGCATTACGAGTAGCATTTGGTTTTTTAATGCTGTGGGCGGCGGTGCTGCACGCAGAAGTACGTATCGAGATCACCCAGGGGGTGGACTCGGCACGCCCTATCGGCGTGGTACCGTTCCAGTGGGCCGGCCAGGGCGCTGCGCCTGAAGATGTTGGCGGTATCGTGGCAGCTGACCTGCGCAACAGTGGTAAATTTAACCCGCTGGATCGCTCGCGTCTGCCGCAGCAGCCGACCAGTGCCCAGGAAGTGCAGCCTGCTGCCTGGTCTGCGCTGGGTATCGACGCCGTGGTCGTCGGTCAGGTCACGTCAAACCCGGATGGTTCTTATCAGGTAGCCTATCAGCTGGTGGATACCGGCGGTGCGCCGGGTACAACGCTGGCGCAAGGCTCTTTTAAAGTCACTAAACAGTACCTGCGCTACGCAGCGCACGCTGCCAGCGACGCGGTATTTGAGAAGCTGACCGGCATCAAGGGCGCATTCCGTACCCGTATCGCCTACGTGGTGCAGAAAAACGGCGGCCAGTTCCCTTACGAACTGCGCGTGTCCGACTACGATGGTTACAACCAGTTCCTTGTTCACCGTTCCTCCCAGCCGCTGATGTCCCCGGCCTGGTCTCCGGACGGTTCTAAACTGGCTTACGTGACCTTTGAAAGTGGTCGTTCTGCGCTGGTGGTTCAGACCCTGGCGAACGGCGCTGTGCGTCAGATCGCCTCCTTCCCGCAGCACAATGGCGCGCCGGCGTTCTCTCCGGATGGCTCTAAGTTGGCCTTCGCGCTGTCGAAAACCGGTAGCCTGAACCTGTACGTGATGGATCTGGGCTCCGGTCAGATTCGTCAGGTGACTAACGGTCGCAGCAACAACACCGAACCAAGCTGGTTCCCGGACAGCCAGAACCTGGCCTTCACCTCTGACCAGGCCGGTCGTCCGCAGGTGTATAAAGTCAACATCAATGGCGGCACGCCGCAGCGTATCACCTGGGAAGGTTCACAGAACCAGGACGCCGACGTGAGCGCGGATGGTAAAACCATGGTAATGGTCAGCTCGGCCGGCGGTCAGCAGCACATTGCCAAACAAGATCTGGAAGCGGGTGGTGTACAGGTTCTGTCATCAACGTTTTTAGACGAAACGCCAAGTCTGGCACCTAACGGCACTATGGTAATCTACAGCTCTTCTCAGGGGATGGGATCCGTGCTGAATCTGGTTTCTACAGATGGGCGTTTCAAAGCGCGTCTTCCGGCAACTGATGGACAGGTAAAATCGCCTGCCTGGTCGCCGTATCTGTGATAATAAATAATTGATTATTAAAGGAATCAAAGAAATGCAACTGAACAAAGTGCTGAAAGGGCTGATGATCGCTCTGCCGGTTATGGCAATCGCGGCATGTTCTTCTAACAAGAACGCCAGCAACGACCAGAGCGGTGAAGGCATGCTGGGTGCCGGCACTGGTATGGACGCTAACGGTAACGGCGGCAACATGTCTTCTGAAGAGCAAGCTCGTCTGCAGATGCAGCAGCTGCAACAGAACAACATCGTTTACTTCGATCTGGACAAGTACGATATCCGTTCTGACTTCGCTGCCATGCTGGACGCGCATGCGAACTTCCTGCGCAGCAACCCGTCCTACAAAGTGACTGTAGAAGGTCACGCGGATGAGCGCGGTACGCCGGAATACAACATCGCTCTGGGTGAGCGTCGTGCTAACGCCGTTAAGATGTATCTGCAGGGCAAAGGTGTTTCTGCCGATCAGATCTCCATCGTTTCTTACGGTAAAGAAAAACCAGCAGTACTGGGTCATGACGAAGCGGCATATGCCAAAAACCGTCGCGCCGTACTGGTTTACTAAGAGAATTGCATGAGCAGTAACTTCAGACATCATTTATTGAGTCTGTCGTTACTGGTTGGCATAGCGGCCCCCTGGGCCGCTTTTGCTCAGGCGCCAATCAGTAGTGTCGGCTCAGGCTCGGTCGAAGACCGCGTCACTCAACTCGAGCGTATTTCCAATGCTCACAGCCAGCTTTTAACCCAACTCCAGCAACAACTCTCTGATAACCAGACTGACATTGATTCTCTCCGTGGCCAGATCCAGGAGAACCAATATCAGCTGAATCAGATCGTTGAGCGCCAGAAGCAGATTCTGCTGCAGATAGATAGTCTGAGCAGCGGTGGTGGCGGCGCAGCGGCAGCATCAGGTACGCAGGCTCCATCGTCTTCCGGCGATCAGAGCGCGGCTGCTACCAGCGCAGCGCCAGCGGCCTCGTCAGGCGCCCCGGCGATGACCGGCGATGCGAACACCGATTACAATGCGGCCATTGCCCTGGTGAAGGATGCTTCACGCCAGGATGACGCAATGGTGGCGTTTCAGAACTTCGTTAAAAAGTACCCGGATTCAACTTATCAGCCGAACGCCAACTATTGGCTCGGCCAGTTGAATTACAATAAGGGGAAAAAAGACGATGCGGCGTTTTACTTCGCCTCGGTGGTGAAGAACTACCCGAAATCGCCAAAAGCGCCTGACGCCATGTTTAAGGTCGGCGTGATCATGCAGGACAAGGGTGATACCGCGAAAGCGAAAGCGGTTTACCAGCAGGTGATCAGTAAATTCCCCGGCACCGACGGTGCGAAACAAGCGCAAAAACGTCTTAATGCTCTTGGTTGATTACGGCATGACCAGAAATCGCGTTATTTCTGGTCTTGTCGCCTGAATCACCAGCAGTTAAGTGATCTTTATCGAAATTTTAGTTGCGCTGAATTCTGAAATCAGTAATATATGCCGCCGTTGCCAAGGGATATCAAACAAGCCCAAAGCGATGCCAGAGTGGGTCGTTAGCTCAGTTGGTAGAGCAGTTGACTTTTAATCAATTGGTCGCAGGTTCGAATCCTGCACGACCCACCAATCGTTCTGGTGGAACGCGATAGTAAAACGTGAAGGATAACGTTGCGACAGCAACGGCCCATAGGGCGAGGCGAAGCCGAGTCATCCTGCACGACCCACCACTTAGCAGTATCCAGCGCAGTATCGGGTGATTAGCTCAGCTGGGAGAGCACCTCCCTTACAAGGAGGGGGTCGGCGGTTCGATCCCGTCATCACCCACCACCGGGTCGTTAGCTCAGTTGGTAGAGCAGTTGACTTTTAATCAATTGGTCGCAGGTTCGAATCCTGCACGACCCACCATCTTTAACATCGAACGTCGGTGTTAAACGTGAAGGATAACGTTGCTTCAGCAACGGCGCCTCAGGGCGAGCGAAGCGAGTCATCCTGCACGACCCACCATTTTAATGATGGGACCGGTGGACGCAGTATCGGTAGTATCCAGCGCAGTTTCGGGTGATTAGCTCAGCTGGGAGAGCACCTCCCTTACAAGGAGGGGGTCGGCGGTTCGATCCCGTCATCACCCACCACTCGGGTCGTTAGCTCAGTTGGTAGAGCAGTTGACTTTTAATCAATTGGTCGCAGGTTCGAATCCTGCACGACCCACCAATTTCAGCATTTAACTCAAATGTTGAACGTGAAGGATAACGTTGCGTCAGCAATGGCCCGAAGGGCGAGGCGAAGCCGAGTCATCCTGCACGACCCACCAATTTCAATATTGGTGTCGAGTGAAATTATTCAGGTAGTACCAGAGCGGGTCGTTAGCTCAGTTGGTAGAGCAGTTGACTTTTAATCAATTGGTCGCAGGTTCGAATCCTGCACGACCCACCATCCTGAATGATTACAGTAGCAAAATCCCGCAAGGGGTCGTTAGCTCAGTTGGTAGAGCAGTTGACTTTTAATCAATTGGTCGCAGGTTCGAATCCTGCACGACCCACCAATGTAAAAAGGCGCCCTAAAGGCGCCTTTTTGCTTTCCGCCATACTCCAAAATTCGACTTCAGCATGACTCCACGGTCACGCTGCGCTTACCGTGGCTACACAGGGTACGAACCGGTCGTTTGGGCAGATGCGTAGCATCGTCCGCGGCATACGGGCTGATGTACAAAATTCATCACGACTTTTTGCTCGTAATCCGCTATCTTGTTTAGCATATAAAACACCATGACCGTGTTAAGGCGCAGACAGGCCATAGTGACGGTCTTAGAGTTAAGCCAGTAAAACGAGATTGCATGATGAGCGTAATGTTTGATCCTGAAACGGCGATTTATCCTTTTCCAGCGAAACCACAACCGCTGACCGTCGACGAAAAGCAGTTTTATCGCGAAAAAATCAAGCGCCTGTTGCGCGAGCGCGACGCCGTGATGGTGGCGCATTACTACACCGATCCTGAAATTCAACAACTGGCGGAAGAAACCGGCGGCTGTATCGCCGACTCGCTGGAGATGGCGCGTTTTGGCGCCCGTCATTCGGCCTCCACGCTGCTGGTCGCCGGGGTGCGTTTTATGGGGGAAACCGCCAAAATCCTCAGCCCGGAAAAGACCATTCTGATGCCGACCCTGAACGCGGAGTGTTCGCTGGATCTGGGCTGTCCGATTGAGGAATTCAACGCCTTCTGCGATGCCCATCCCGATCGCACCGTGGTGGTTTATGCCAATACGTCCGCCGCGGTGAAGGCCCGCGCTGACTGGGTGGTTACCTCCAGTATCGCCGTGGAACTCATTGATCATCTGGACAGCCTGGGCCAAAAGATCCTCTGGGCACCGGACCGCCACCTTGGCCGCTATGTCCAGCGTCAGACCGGCGCAGACGTGCTGTGCTGGCAGGGGGCATGCATCGTGCACGATGAGTTTAAAACCCAGGCACTGACGCGTATGAAGGCCCTCTATCCTGAAGCTGCTGTACTGGTCCATCCTGAATCGCCGCAGGCGATCGTCGAGATGGCGGATGCCGTGGGATCCACCAGCCAGCTGATTGCGGCGGCGAAAAGCTTGCCCCAGCGCCAGCTGATCGTGGCCACCGATCGCGGTATCTTCTATAAAATGCAGCAGGCGGTACCGGAGAAAATGCTGCTGGAAGCGCCCACTGCCGGCGAAGGGGCGACCTGCCGCAGCTGCGCGCACTGCCCGTGGATGGCGATGAACGGCCTGAAAGCCATTGCCGAGGGACTCGAACAGGGCGGCGCTGAACACGAAATCCACGTCGACGAAGCGCTGCGCACCGGGGCATTGATTCCGCTTAACCGGATGCTGGATTTTGCGGCTACACTACGGGGATAACGTATTGTCGCGTCGCAAGACGCTGAGGGGATGAAATGGATTTTTTTAGCACGCAGAATATCTTAGTACATATACCCATCGGCGCCGGGGGGTATGATCTCTCCTGGATAGAGGCCGTGGGGACCATCGCCGGGCTGCTGTGCATCTGGCTGGCGAGCCTGGAGAAGATCAGTAACTATGCTTTCGGGCTGGTCAACGTCACGCTGTTCGCCATCATCTTCTTTCAGATCCAGCTGTATGCCAGCCTGCTGCTGCAGCTGTTCTTCTTTGCCGCTAACGTTTACGGCTGGTATGCCTGGTCGCGACAAAGCAGCAACCATGAGGCTGAGCTGCAGATCCGCTGGCTGCCGCGCAGCAAAGCGCTGGGCTGGCTGGCGGCCTGCGTGGTGGCGATCGGCTTGCTGACCCTGTTTATCAACCCGTTTTTTGCTTTCCTGACGCGGATCGCGGTCAGCCTGATGCAAGCGCTGGGTCTGCAGGTCTCCATGCCGGTGCTGCAGCCGGATGCCTTCCCGTTCTGGGACTCCTGCATGACGGTGCTGTCGGTGGTGGCGATGATCTTAATGACCCGCAAGTATGTTGAAAACTGGCTGCTGTGGGTGATTGTCAACGTGATAAGCGTGGTGATTTTTGCCCGCCAGGGCGTCTATGCCATGTCGCTGGAATACCTCTTGCTGACGTTCATTGCGCTGAACGGCAGCCGGATGTGGATAAACAGCGCGCGTGAGCGAGGTTCTCACGCGTTTTCTGGCTAATGGTGGTGGTGATGATCGTGCCCGGCGTGCATCGTGTTGAGATGGCACTCCGGGCCGCTGCAGGGCTGGTACTCCATCTGCACCGTGGCATGCTCAATTTCATATTTATGTTCCAGGAAATGCAGGATACGGTTGAGTAACGCATCATGATCATGCGGCGGGACCACCTGAACATGGAGCGTCATCACCGGTTTTTCCCCCACCAGCCAGACGTGGACGTGGTGAACATCGCGTACCTCCGGGATAGAGCGACGGATATCCCGCTGCAGGGCCGCCACATCCAGCGAACGCGGCGCGCCTTCCAGCAGTTCATTCAGACTCTCCTTCAGTAATCGCCAGGCGCTACGTAATACCAGGCAGGAAACCAGCACGGAAAGAATCGGGTCAACAGGCGTCCAGCCTGTGGTGAGGATCACCACAGCTGCCACGATTGCGCCGACCGAGCCCAGCAGGTCGCCCAGCACGTGTAGCGCCGCAGCGCGCACGTTGAGATTCTGCTCTTCACTCCCCCGATGCAGGATCCAGAAGGCCAGCACGTTAGCCAGCAGGCCGGCGACCGCAATCACCATCATCGTCACGCCGGCCACCGGCTGCGGATGCTGGAAGCGCTGAATCGCCTCCCAGACAATCAAAATGGTAATCACCACCAGGGCAATGGCATTGAGAAACGCCGCCAGGGTGGTCAAACGCAACCAGCCAAAGGTATGGCGGGTATTCGGTGGGCGGCTGGCGAAGCGAACCGCCAGCAGCGCAAACAGCAGGGCGGCGGAATCGGTGAGCATATGGCCGGCATCCGCCAGCAGGGCCAGCGA
Source organism: Klebsiella sp. P1CD1 (assembly GCF_003790505.1). Classification (NCBI taxonomy): domain Bacteria; kingdom Pseudomonadati; phylum Pseudomonadota; class Gammaproteobacteria; order Enterobacterales; family Enterobacteriaceae; genus Klebsiella; species Klebsiella sp. P1CD1. The sequence continues at coordinate 4,053,366 of NZ_CP033631.1, read as the reverse complement.
ACCGGAGATCGCGCCGCCGACGGCTTCAACCAGCATAAAACCGGCGGTGACGATAAACGCCCATCGCAGCCGGCGAGCGTTACTGCTGTCCGGAGCCTGAGCAGGGGAGTGCGAATGCGGGTGGGCCATCGTGTCGTCCCTTAATAGTTATCATTATTACGCTATGACATCATAAACAGAGAGCGATAACAAACGAAGAAAAGGCGAGCCCGGCTCGCCTTTTCTTCGTTTGTTCCCACCGCATCACTTACTGGGTGGTACCGTCGGTTTTGCTGTTGTCGTGGTTCATGCTGCCGCCATTGTCCAGTTTCTTACCGGTGTCTGGACAGCGGCCATCTTTACACATCGAGTTTTTATGCACTTCATCGCTCGACATATTATCCTGGCTCATCGTCGAGCCATCAGGATGGAGCATGGTGCCGCCAGAGCCAGAATTAATCTGGTTATTGTCCACATTGTTTGGCGCCACGTTCTCACGGGCATCCGGCGCCACCTGACCGGCATCCGCGGAAGAGTTGGCCTGGCCATTATTGGACTGGGCGCCGGTGTCTGCTGCCAGGGCCGCGCCGCTGGCAAGACCTAAGGTGGCGGTGAGCAAAAGGGTCGTCAGTTTTTTCATATTCATCGGATACTCCTGTTAAACCGGGAAGGGGAAATGCGCTTCCCGCGGTGAGTGTGCCAGGGATCTGACTCGCTATGGTTAAAGACTCCGCAGACGATCGCAGTGTCACTATATAATCCTGAAACATAAGACTTAATTAGCTTTAACAGTTAATTATTGTAGTGCATGAGCCTGGTTTCGCTACTTTATGGCGTATTTTTGCCTATTTCCAGGATTATTCCATCACTACTGTAAAATCACGTTTACACTTTTTCGGCGAAGAGATAGATTGGAGGGATTGCATTTCATTGAATAAGTATGGCAACGCTGGAAAGAAGATGAATTATCAGAACGACGATTTACGCATTAAAGAGATCAACGAATTATTACCTCCCGTTGCGCTCCTGGAAAAATTCCCTGCTACCGAAAATGCTGCAAACACCGTTGCGCATGCTCGCAAAGCGATCCATCAGATCCTCAAGGGCGACGATGACCGTCTGCTGGTAGTGATTGGGCCCTGTTCGATTCACGATCCGGCAGCGGCGAAAGAGTACGCTTCCCGTCTGCTGCCCCTGCGCGAGGCATTGAAGGGCGAGCTCGAGATCGTCATGCGGGTCTATTTTGAAAAACCGCGCACCACCGTCGGCTGGAAAGGGCTTATCAACGATCCCCATATGGATAACAGCTTCCGCATCAACGACGGGTTGCGCATCGCGCGCAAACTGCTGCTGGACATTAACGACAGCGGCCTGCCGGCGGCGGGGGAATTCCTCGATATGATCACCCCGCAGTATGTCGCCGATCTGATGAGCTGGGGCGCCATTGGGGCGCGTACCACCGAATCCCAGGTGCACCGTGAACTCGCCTCCGGACTCTCCTGCCCGGTGGGCTTTAAGAATGGTACCGATGGCACCATCAAGGTGGCTATCGACGCGATTAACGCCGCTGGCGCACCGCACTGTTTCCTGTCGGTCACTAAGTGGGGCCACTCCGCTATCGTGAATACCAGCGGTAACGGCGACTGCCATATTATTCTGCGCGGCGGCAAAGAGCCGAACTACAGCGCGAAGCACGTGGCGGATGTGAAGATCGGCCTGGCGAAAGCGGGCCTGCCGGCTCAGGTGATGATCGACTTCAGCCATGCCAACTCCAGCAAGCAGTTCAAGAAGCAGATGGAAGTGGGCGCGGACGTATGCCAGCAGATTGCCGGCGGTGAGCGGGCGATCATGGGCGTGATGATTGAAAGCCATCTGGTGGAAGGCAACCAGAGCCTCGAGAGCGGTGAACCGCTGACCTTCGGCAAGAGCGTCACCGACGCCTGCATCGGCTGGGAGGATACCGAAACGATCCTGCGTCAGCTGGCGGAAGCGGTGAAAACCCGCCGCGGCTAAGCGAATCTGCGCTGGCGAAGGCAATAAAAAAAGCGTGGAGATTTCCACGCTTTTTTGTTTTTACCGGGAGGAATTACTTCGCTTTACCCTGGTTGGCGACGGCAGCCGCTTTCGCCGCGATCTCTTCCGCATTGCCCAGATAGTAATGTTTGATCGGCTTGAAGTTTTCATCGAACTCATACACCAGCGGTACGCCGGTCGGGATGTTCAGTTCGAGGATCTCGTCTTCGCCCATGTTGTCGAGGTATTTCACCAGCGCGCGCAGGGAGTTACCGTGAGCGGCGATGATCACGCGCTCACCGCTTTTCAGGCGCGGCAGAATGGTTTCGTTCCAGTAAGGCACGACGCGGTCGATGGTCAGCGCCAGGCTTTCAGTGGTCGGCAGTTCGGCGTCGGTCAGTTTTGCATAGCGCGGATCGTGGCCCGGGTAGCGCTCGTCGTCTTTGGTCAGCTCCGGCGGAGTGACAGCGAAGCCGCGACGCCACTGTTTAACCTGCTCGTCACCGTATTTCTCAGCGGTTTCCGCTTTGTTCAGGCCCTGCAGCGCGCCGTAATGACGCTCGTTCAGCTTCCATGATTTCTCAACCGGCAGCCAGGCCTGATCCAGTTCGTCCAGCACGTTCCACAGGGTGTGGATGGCACGTTTCAGCACGGAGGTATAAGCAAAATCAAAGCTGAAGCCTTCAGCCTTCAGCAGTTTACCTGCCGCTTTCGCTTCGCTAACGCCTTTCTCGGACAGATCAACGTCGTACCAACCGGTGAAGCGGTTTTCGTTGTTCCACTGGCTTTCGCCATGACGAACCAGTACCAGCTTAGTTACAGCCATTCTCTTACTCCTCTCTACACGCCATCCCTCGCGCCGCGAACGGTGCGCTGAATATGTTGGTGTATGTGTTATTGATTGATAACTATTCTCATTATATTGCCGTGATTTGGCTCACGGCAATGCTTATCCCTAACCATAGCGAAAATAGTGGCTCAGTGTAAGGTGCTTGTAAAACACAGGTTATTTTTTTGTCCTTTGGTGACGGAAAATAGAGCAGGTTGCTGAAAAAAGAGGCGGCAGAGAGGAGGGCGGGGACGAAAAACAGCGCCCCCGGCGGAGGGCGCTGGCGATTAACAGGCGATAAACTGATATTCCGTCAGGCTGACGTACTCCTGGCCCGGACGTAACACACAGTCCGGCTGCGGCCATTCCGGATGATTCGGCGAATCCGGCAGGAATTCGCTCTCCAGCGCCAGCCCCTGCCAGTCGGCGTAGGGCTCCGTCGTCTGCGACGGGGTGCCGCCGAGATAGTTGCCGGAGTAAAACTGCAGCGCCGGAGCGGAGGTATAGACCGTCATCTGCAGCTTGCCGTCCTGCGACCAGACCTGCGCCGCAGGCTGGCTGGCGTCGCCTTTGGCATCCAGCAGGAAGGCATGATCGTATCCCTTCACCTTTTGCTGATCGGCGTCGGCGAGGAAGTCGGCGGCGATGGTTTTCGGCTGGCGGAAATCAAAGCTGGTGTTAGCAACATCTTTGAGTTCACCACCCGGGATACCGTCGCTTTCCACCGGCAGATACCTCTGGGCGAGGATCTGCAACTGGTGCTGGCGCACGTCGCGCTGGTCACCGTCGAGGTTGAAATAGACGTGATTGGTCATGTTCACCGGGCAGGGTTGGTCCACGGTGGCGCGATAGGTAATCGCGATGCGGTTATCGTCGGTCAGACGATAGTGCGCGGTGGCCTGCAGAGTGCCGGGGAAGCCTTGATCGCCATCGGGCGAGGTCAGAGCGAACAGCACTTCCTGCTCGTCGGCGCGGACAATGCGCCAGCGGCGCTTATCAAACCCTTCCGGGCCGCCGTGGAGCTGGTGGCCCGCGTCGTTTGACGGCGTGACGTTGACGAGCTGGCCGTCAAGCGGGAAGCGGCTATTGCCGATACGGTTGGCGTAGCGGCCTACCGAGGCGCCAAGAAACGCGGCCTGGCGGGCATAGTCCTCCAGCTTCGCACAGCCCAGCAGCGGATGACGCAGGCTGCCATCAGCCAGCGGCACCTCGGCGCTGAGCAGCGTCGCGCCCCAATCCGCCACGGTAACGGTCATCCCCGCCTTATTGCGCAGGGTCACCTGCTGCCAGGGCTGGCCGTCCGGCGCCAGCGCGGTGGTTTGCGTTACCATTGGCCTGCCCCCTGTGACGGTTTGCAGACATAGAATGTCTCTTTAATACCGGTTTTCGCTTCATACGTTTTAGCAACGGCCTGCTGAACGGTATCGACCAGATCTTCCGGGACCAGCGCTACCACGCAGCCGCCAAAGCCGCCGCCGGTCATGCGTACGCCGCCTTTATCACCGATCGCGGCCTTAACGATCTCCACCAGAGTGTCGATCTGCGGGACGGTGATCTCGAAATCATCGCGCATCGAGGCATGGGATTCGGCCATCAGCTCACCCATCCGCTTCAGGTCGCCTTTTTCGAGGGCGCTGGCGGCTTCCACGGTGCGGGCATTCTCCGTCAGCACATGGCGTACGCGCTTCGCGACGACCGGATCCAGCTCATGGGCGACGGCGTTAAATTGCTCGAGGGTAACATCGCGCAGGGCGGGCTGCTGGAAGAAGCGCGCGCCGGTTTCGCACTGTTCACGACGGGTGTTGTACTCGCTGCCGACGAGGGTGCGCTTAAAGTTGCTGTTGATGATCACCACCGCCACGCCTTTCGGCATCGAAACGGCTTTGGTGCCCAGCGAACGGCAGTCGATCAGCAGCGCGTGGTCTTTTTTGCCCAGCGCCGAAATCAGCTGATCCATGATGCCGCAGTTGCAGCCGACGAACTGGTTTTCCGCCTCCTGGCCGTTGAGGGCGATTTGCGCGCCATCCAGCGGCAGATGATAGAGCTGCTGGAACACGGTGCCGACGGCGACTTCCAGCGAGGCTGAGGAGCTTAACCCCGCACCCTGCGGTACATTGCCGCTGATCACCAGATCCGCGCCGCCAAAGTGGTTGTTCCGCTGCTGCAGATGCTTTACCACGCCGCGGACATAGTTCGACCACTGCTGGGTATCGTGGCTGATAATCGGCGCGTCGAGAGAGAACTCATCGGTCTGATTGTCGTAATCGGCGGCAATCACCCGCACCGTACGATCGTCGCGCGGCGCACAGCTGATCACCGTCTGGTAGTCGATGGCGCAGGGCAGCACAAAACCGTCGTTGTAATCGGTATGCTCGCCGATCAGGTTGACGCGGCCTGGCGCCTGAATGACATGGCTGGCCGGATAACCGAAGGCGTCAGCAAACAGGGTTTGGGTTTTCTCTTTCAGACTCATCATTACACTCCGGATTCACGAAAATGGACGTCGCTGACGGCACGCAGTCGTTCGGCAGCTTGCTCGGCGGTCAGATCGCGCTGGGTTTCGGCCAGCATTTCATAGCCAACCATAAACTTGCGGACCGTCGCGGAGCGCAGCAGCGGCGGATAAAAGTGGGCATGAAGCTGCCAGTGGTGATGGTCTTCGTCGTTAAACGGCGCGCCGTGCCAGCCCATGGAGTAGGGGAATGAGCACTGGAACAGGTTGTCGTAACGGCTGGTCAGCTTTTTCAACGCCAGCGCCAGATCGCTGCGCTGGGCGTCGGTGAGATCGGTAATACGCTGCACGTGCGCTTTCGGCAACAGCAGCGTTTCGAATGGCCAGGCGGCCCAGTAGGGCACGACCGCCAGCCATTGCTCGGTGTCCACCACCGTGCGGCTGCCGTCGGCCAGTTCGCGCTGAACATAGTCCAGCAGCATCGGCTGACCTTGTCCGGCGTAATACTCTTTCTGCAGACGGTCTTCCCGTTCCGCTTCATTGGGCAGGAAGCTATTGGCCCACACCTGACCATGCGGGTGAGGGTTGGAGCAGCCCATCGCTGCCCCTTTGTTTTCAAAGACCTGGACCCACGGGTAGCTTTTCCCGAGGTCCGCGGTCTGTTCCTGCCACGCTTTAACCACGCCTTCCAGCGCTTCAAGGCTCAGTTCCGGCAGCGTTTTGCTGTGGTCTGGCGAGAAGCAGATCACCCGACTGGTGCCGCGCGCGCTCTGACAGCGCATCAGCGGATCGTCACTCTCCGGTGCGTCCGGAGTGTCGGTCATCAGGGCCGCAAAGTCGTTGGTAAACACGTAGGTACCGGTGTAATTCGGGTTGGTGTCGCCGGTGACCCGGGTATTACCTGGGCACAGGAAACAGTCCGGATCGTGGGCTGGCAAGGTCTGTTTTGCCGGCGTTTCCTGCGCCCCCTGCCAGGGGCGCTTGGCGCGATGCGGAGAAACCAGAATCCACTGCCCGGTTAACGGGTTATAACGACGATGTGGATGGTCAACGGGGTTAAATACGCTCATGAAGGTTCCTTAGTCTGGATAACCCTGCGGATGGCGGGACTGCCAGTGCCAGGTGTCCTGCGCCATTTCGTCCAGGTTGCGCGTCACGCGCCAGTTCAGCTCGCGGTCGGCCTTGGCGGCATCCGCCCAGTAGGCCGGGAGGTCGCCATCGCGGCGCGGCGCGAAATGGTAGTTAATCGGTTTGCCGCAGGCCTTGCTGAAAGCATTGACCACGTCGAGCACGCTGCTGCCGACGCCGGCGCCAAGGTTGTAGATATGGACCCCGGCTTTGTCAGCCAGTTTTTCCATGGCCGCGACGTGGCCATCGGCGAGGTCCATCACGTGGATATAATCGCGTACGCCGGTGCCATCTTCAGTCGGGTAGTCGTTACCAAACACGGCCAGCGAGTCGCGACGACCAACGGCGACCTGGGCGATGTACGGCATCAGGTTGTTTGGGATCCCCTGCGGGTCTTCCCCCATGTCGCCCGACGGGTGGGCACCGACCGGGTTGAAGTAGCGCAGCAGGGCAATGCTCCACTCCGGCTGGGCTTTCTGCAGGTCGGTCAGGATCTGCTCCACCATCAGCTTGCTTTTGCCGTAAGGGCTTTGCGGGGTGCCGGTCGGGAAGCTTTCTACATATGGGATTTTCGGCTGGTCGCCGTAGACGGTAGCTGAGGAGCTAAAGATGAAGTTCTTCACGCCCGCGGCGCGCATGGCAGAAACTAATTTCAGTGTGCCGGTGACGTTATTATCGTAATATTCCAGCGGCTTGGCGACGGACTCCCCGACGGCTTTCAGCCCGGCGAAGTGGATCACTGCCTCAATGGCGTGATCGTGGAGGATCTCCGTCATCAGCGCTTCGTTACGAATATCGCCTTCAATAAAGGTGGCTTCTTTGCCGCCGAGACGCTCAATCACCGGCAGTACGCTGCGCTTGCTGTTGCAGAGATTGTCGAGGATCACCACCTCATGTCCCTGCTGCAGCAGTTGAACGCAGGTATGACTTCCAATGTAACCGCTACCACCTGTAACCAGAACTTTCATGATTCGCTCCATTCGGCTTATCGTGTATGAGGAAGATAGCATATCAAAGAAGTGAAAAGTGTGACACAGGGCAAGTTAGTGGAATCGTTTACACTTGATGGTGAAACGACATAAATTAAAATTTTTTATCTTTAATACAGATGGTTAGGTGGTTTTGCCGCTATTTTTCTGAAAAATACCAGGGATCTTTCGACCCCCGGCAGGGGGCATCAGGCCACAGGACCGAGCTGATAAGTGTAACCGTCTCCACTGGGAACGAACGCCAGGCGATGGGTAATACAGTCCGGGGCATCTTCCGCATGGTGCGAGACAAACAGCAGCTGTGTGGCCCCTTCGCCAATCAACACGTCGACAAAGCGACGCACCAGCTGGCGATTGAGGGGATCCAGCCCCTGCAGCGGTTCATCGAGGATCAGCAGGGTCGGATGCTTCACCAGCGCGCGAACGATAAGCGCCAGCCGCTGCTGGCCCCACGACAGGCTATGAAACGGCGCGTCGGCAGTGCGTTTATCAATGCCGAGAATATCCAGCCACTGTTGCACCAGCTTGTGTTGCTTGTCCGAGACCGCCTGATAAATGCCGATAGAGTCAAAATAGCCCGACAGGATGACGTTGCGGACGTTGGTGCTGACCCGGTAGTCCAGATGCAGGCTGCTGCTGACGTAGCCGATATGCTTTTTAATATCCCAGATGGTCTCACCGCTGCCGCGACGGCGGCCAAACAGCGTCAGATCGTTGCTGTAACCCTGTGGATGATCGCCGGTGATAAGGCTCAGCAGCGTGGATTTACCGGCGCCGTTGGGGCCGACGATCTGCCAGTGTTCGCCCGGGTTCACGGTCCATGAGAGGTGATTGATGACCGGGCGATCGTTGTAGGAGACCACACCGTCATTGAGCACGATACGCGGCGCCGAGTCTGCCAGCGCATGACGGGCTGGTGGAACATCCGGCTCCGGCAGGGTGATGCCGTCCAGTTTTTCACTGTGCGCCAGCTGGGCGACCAGCGCCTGCTGCAGCAGGGAAGACTTCTCGCCGGTCTCGCTGAGGGTGCAGTCAGCCAGCACGCCGGCGAATTGTACAAACTCCGGGATCTTATCGAAGCGGTTGAGGACCAGCACCAGGGTGATGCCGGCGCGGTGCAGGTCGGCCAGCAGGGCAGCCAGCTGCTGGCGGGAGTTGACGTCGAGGCCGTCGAAAGGTTCGTCGAGGATCAGCAGTTGCGGATCGGTCATCAGGGCCTGACACAGCAGGGTCTTACGCGTTTCCCCGGTCGACAGGTACTTAAACCGGCGGTCCAGCAGGGCGCTGATGCCAAACTGTTCGGCCAGGCGCGCGCAGCGGGCAGGATCTTTTACCTCATCCTGGATAATCTCTGCGGTGGTGCGGCCGGTGTCTTCTTCGCCGGGGCTGAGCAGGTCGGTGTTATTGCGCTGCCACTCGTCGCTGACCAGCTTCTGCAACTGCTCGAAGGAGAGGCGGGTTACGCGGGAGAAGTGGCTTTCGTGCTGGCCGCTGAGCAGGGTCAGGTCGCCAGCCAGAGCCCGCGCGAGGGCGGATTTGCCGCTGCCGTTGCTACCGACAAACGCCCAGCTTTGACCCGCTCTCAGGTTCAGCTGGTCTATTTTTAAGGTTTTTGTATCGCTCAGGCGAAACGTGCCTTGCGAAATTTGCAATGATGACATGATGTATCCCATTTTTTGCAGCGATGTGCATCAGGGATACGACTTCGGGCGCGTAATGTCAATGGGGTCAGCATAACGTCGCGAGAATGATGCGATCGGCATTGAAGTAAGCGATCGCCTCCGTCCCTTCCGCCAGGCCAGACGTCTGCGCCTGTGGCAGAGTGGCGCACAGGGTCTGACCGTCGGCCAACGTCATCAGTACTTCGCACTGCCCGGACCCGCATTCGATATGGCTGATACGACCCGACAACTGGTTATCGGCCTGGCGGGCCACGGCGGGGTCGAGGGTGATGCCGACCCAGGGCGCCTTCAGCAGGACCAGCACCTCCTGGCCCTCATCGAGCCCCAGTTTCTCAGCGCTTTGTGCGGTGATGGCGACGGTCAGGCGCGTCTGCCCGTCGGCCAGCAGTACCTCGACGTGCTGCTGCACCTGCTGGCGATCGCGGCCGGTAATGGTGCCGAACCACTGGTTGCGGGCGCTGGTCTGCAGGGAAAAGCGTGAGATGGCCGCCAGCAGGCTATCCAGCGGCAGGGCATCGTCATCGCTGAGCACATCAAACGCTTTCTGCTGGATCTGCGCCAGCAGATCGTACAGCTGGATCAGCCGCTGCCCATAGCGGGTCAGCACTGCGCCGCCGCCGCCTTTACCGCCGGTGGCGCGATCCACCAGCGGTTGTTCGCTGAGCTGGTTCATCTCGTTGATGGCATCCCACGCGCTTTTGTAGCTGATACCCGCGTGCTTGGCCCCCTGGCTTATCGAACCGGTCTGGTCAATTTGTTTGAGCAGGGCGATCCGCCGGGGATCGGCAAACAGGCGCTGCTGTAGCTTAAGGGTAAGAAGAATTTCGGCCTGCATAATCGTTTCCTGACAAAAAAGGGTATTGTGACCGATAGTCACCCGCTTGCAAAACCTCTGTGCGCGGTTTTGTCATTACCCACCGCACAAATGGGGCGTGTTTTTTCGGCTGAAACCGTTACAATCAGCAAATCATACTATCTGGAGTGAACCATGTTAGAGCTTTTGAAAAGTCTGGTTTTTGCGGTCATCATGGTACCGGTGGTGATGGCGGTCATCCTGGGACTGATTTACGGTCTTGGCGAAGTGTTCAACCTCTTCTCCGGCGTAGGCCACAAAGATCGCAGCCAGCAAAATCATTGATTTCCCGGCGCCCGGTTTAACCGGGCGCTGTGCTATTTCCCTCCTGTATCATTTCCCTTCGTTTTATTGTCCTGTGTCACTATAAAAATGCTCTGCATATCGTTATATTGTCGAATACATAACGCATTGACAGGAGATTCAGATGGCAGGTTCTTGGTTACGCGGGGTTATCGGGGTATCACTCACGCTGTGCGTCGCGGGTCAGGCGCTGGCGGCAGAGGGGAAAGTGACCGTTTTCGCCGCCGCATCGTTAACCAACGCGATGCAGGATATTGCCCAGGCGTATAAGAAAGAGAAAAACGTCGATGTCGTGTCGTCGTTTGCCTCGTCGTCGACGCTGGCGCGGCAAATTGAAGCGGGCGCACCAGCCGATCTGTTTATCTCCGCCGATCAGAAATGGATGGATTACGCCGCAGACAAAAAGGCCATCGACCCGGCAACCCGAGCCACCCTGCTTGGCAACAGCCTGGTGGTGGTCGCGCCGAAAGCCAGCGCGCAGGGGGCGATTACCATTGATGAGAAAACCGACTGGACCAGCCTGCTGAAAGGAGGCCGTCTGGCGGTGGGCGATCCGCAGCACGTTCCGGCAGGCATCTACGCCAAAGAGGCGCTGCAGAAACTCGGCGCCTGGGAGACGTTGTCGCCGAAACTTGCCCCGGCGGAAGACGTGCGCGGCGCGCTGGCCCTGGTGGAGCGCAACGAAGCGCCGCTGGGGATTGTCTATGGCTCCGATGCCGTGGCCAGCAAAGGGGTTAAAGTGGTCGGCACCTTCCCGGAGGCCTCGCATCAGAAAGTCGAGTACCCGCTGGCGATTGTCGATGGTCACCGCAATGCGGCCGTGAGCGCTTTCTATGACTACCTGAAAGGGCCGGAAGCGTCCGCGATTTTTAAACGTTACGGATTTACCACCCGCTGATGTTTCTGAGCGAACCCGAATGGCAGGCTGTGCTGCTGAGCCTGAAAGTCTCCTCCCTGGCGGTGGCCTTGAGCCTGCCCTTTGGCATCTTTTTTTCCTGGCTGCTGGTTCGGCGCACCTTTCCCGGCAAGGCGCTGCTCGACAGTATTCTCCATTTACCGCTGGTGCTGCCGCCGGTGGTGGTGGGGTATCTGCTGCTGGTGGCCATGGGGCGGCGCGGGTTTATTGGCAGTTGGCTGTATGACTGGTTCGGCATCAGCTTTGCCTTCAGTTGGCGCGGGGCGGTGCTGGCGGCGGCGGTGATGTCTTTCCCGCTGATGGTGCGCGCCATTCGCCTGGCGCTGGAAGGGGTGGATGTCAAACTGGAGCAAGCGGCGAGAACCCTCGGGGCCAGCCGCTGGCGAGTGTTTATGACTATTACGCTACCGCTGACTCTGCCGGGGATTATTGTCGGCACGGTGCTGGCCTTCGCCCGCTCGTTAGGGGAGTTTGGCGCGACCATCACGTTCGTCTCCAATATTCCCGGCGAAACGCGCACCCTGCCTTCGGCGATGTACACCTTGATCCAGACCCCGGGCGGGGAGGGGGCGGCGGCTCGCCTCTGCCTCATCGCCATCGGACTGGCGCTGGTTTCGCTGCTGATTTCGGAATGGCTGGCCCGCGTGAGCCGCCAGCGCATGGGAGGATAATGATGCTGGAGCTGGACTTTACCCAGACCCTCGGCAGTCACTGCCTGCAGATCCGTGAAACCCTGCCCGCCAGCGGGATCACCGCCATCTTTGGCGTCTCCGGCGCTGGCAAAACCTCGTTGATTAACGCCATTAGCGGCCTGACCCGGCCGCAGACGGGGCGCATCGTGCTCAACGGCAGGGTGCTGAACGACACCGCCCAGCGTATCTGTCTGGCGCCGGAACAGCGCCGTATCGGCTATGTGTTTCAGGACGCGCGCCTGTTTCCCCACTATAAAGTGCGCGGTAATCTGCGCTACGGGATGGCGAAATGCATGGTCAGCCAGTTCGATAAGCTGGTGGAATTGCTGGGGATCGCGCCCTTGCTGGATCGCCTGCCGGGCCGGTTATCCGGCGGCGAAAAGCAGCGAGTGGCCATCGGCCGCGCCCTGCTGACCGCACCGGAGCTACTGCTGCTGGATGAGCCGCTGGCCTCGCTGGATATTCCGCGCAAACGCGAACTGTTGCCCTACCTGCAGCGGCTGGCGCAGGAGATCCATATTCCGATGCTCTACGTCAGCCACTCACTGGATGAGATCCAGCATCTGGCCGATCGCGTGCTGGTGCTGGAGGCCGGTAAGGTGAAGGCTTTTGGTCCGCTGGAGGAGGTCTGGAGCAGCAGCGTGATGCACCCCTGGCTGCCGGCGGAACAGCAGAGTACGATCCTCAGCGCCACCGTCGCCGCGCAGCATCCGCAGTACGCGATGACGGCTCTGACGCTGGGCGACCAGTTGCTGTGGGTCAACCGGCTCGAACGTCCCGCAGGCGACACCGCACGGATCCGCATTCAGGCGTCGGACGTTTCGCTGACACTGGCCCAGCCGTCCGGGACCAGCATCCGCAATATCTTGCGCGCCGAGGTGGCTCAGTGTCTGGAGGTCAACGGACAGATTGAAGTGCAGCTCAGAGTGAGTGGCCGTCTGCTATGGGCCAGGATTAGCCCATGGGCGCGGGACGACCTGGCGATAGCGCCAGGTCAGCAGGTGTTTGCTCAGATCAAAAGCGTGTCGATCGCCGCCTGATTACAGCAGCTGGCGGTAGATAAACTCGGCGATGCTGGTGGACTCATTGTCGCCGATGACCACCCTGGCGCGAGCTTTCACCTCGTCCACCGCATTGCCCATCGCCACCCCAGTGCCCGCCGCTTCCAGCATGCTAAGATCGTTGTAGTTATCGCCGAAGGCCACCACATCCTGCATCGACAGCCCCTGGCTGGCCACCCATTGCGCCAGGCGTTTGCCTTTGCTGTTGCCGGCGCGCGCGATATCCACCTGATCGTGCCACGACCATTCGCACTCCAGGCCCAGCGTCTCGCCGACCTCGCGGGCAAAGCGCTGCAGACGGGGAATGTCTTCATCGGTGAGGGCGAATTTCCATACCGCGTTGACCTCGCGGACCGCCTGCGCCAGCGAGTCGACCTGGCGGAATACCGGGCGCTGATCCTCCGGCAGCGCCTGCGCCCAGTTGCGGGTGCGGATCACATGCCCGGTAGGCTGTTCATAAAGCATTGCATCATCCACATACGCCAGGCCATGGATCTGCTGTTCGGCGAGCATGGCCGTCAGGCTGACCGCTTGCGCTACCGGCATAGGATCGGCTGCCAAAACCTCTTTTGCGTGATAATCATACAAATAAGTGCCATTACAACAAATTGCAGGTGTATCGAGAGCCAGTGCCTGATAAAAAGGATGGATAGCGACGTGATGACGTCCGGTAACGACGATAACCTGGTAGCCCGCCTCTCTGGCGCGGGCCAGTGCCTCCAGCGAAGCAGGCAGGATAGTTTTTTTGCTGGTGAGCAGGGTGCCGTCTAAATCCAGGGCAATCACGCGTGTTGTCATGTGTTATTTCCGGTTGATGTTGAAAAGTGACCTGGCCATGATGGTACACCGCCGTGGCGTCAGGACCAATTTTTCCACATCTGCCGTGAATGCCTGTATGCCCTTTGTGCCGCCGTCCGTCGGAAATTCAGCGGACTTTGCGAGTATCATGGGCGGATGTCTTATAATTTTCAGGGTGCTGTTATCCTGAAAATGAAAATTCCACGTGCAGTGAGGGAAGGAGTAGTCATGAAACAAACCGTTTATACCGCCAGCCCGGAAAGCCAACAAATCCACGTCTGGAGTCTTGAAGCGGACGGCAAACTGACGCTGGTGCAGGTGGTTGATGCCCCGGGGCAGGTACAGCCGATGGTGGTCAGTCCCAATAAGGAGTATCTGTACGTTGGCGTTCGTCCGGAGTTTCGCGTGTTAGCGTATCGCATCACGCCGGATAACGGAGCGTTGACCTTTGCGGGAGAAGCGGCGCTGCCGGGCAGCCCGACCCACATTTCTACCGATCATCATGGCCGCTTTGTCTTCAGCGCCTCCTACAATCAGGGTTGCGTCAGCGTGACGCCGCTGCAGGACGGCCTGCCGGGCGAAACCGTCACCGTGGTGGAAGGCCTGGAAGGGTGTCACTCGGCCAATATCTCCCCGGACAACCGCACCCTGTGGGTGCCGGCGCTGAAGCAGGATCGTATTTGCCTGTTTACCCTCAGCGAGGATGGTTTCCTCTCCGCTCAGGAGCCGGCGGAAGTGACCACCGTCGAGGGCGCCGGTCCGCGCCACATGGTGTTCCATCCGAACCAGCAGTATGGTTATTGCGTCAATGAACTCAACAGCTCCGTTGACGTCTGGGAGCTGAAAGACCCGAATGGTAACATCGAATGTGTACAAACCCTGGATATGATGCCGCCTGATTTCACCGGCGTGCGCTGGGCGGCGGATATTCACATCACCCCTGACGGTCGTCATCTGTACGCCTGCGATCGTACCGCCAGCATCATCACGGTGTTCAGCATCTCGGAAGATGGCAGCGTGCTGGCAGTGGAAGGCTACCAGCCGACGGAAACCCAGCCACGCGGCTTTAACCTCGATCACAGCGGTAAGTATCTGATTGCCGCCGGGCAGAAATCGCACCATATCGCAGTGTATGAAATTGAGGGTGAGCAGGGGCTGCTGCAGGAGAAAGGCCGCTATGCGGTTGGGCAGGGGCCGATGTGGGTGGTGGTCAACGCCCACTGAAGGGTCAGGCGGTAAAAGAAAAACCTCGCGTCAGCGAGGTTTTTTGATCAGAGCGGACAGGCTCTGTAGAGAAGCTGTTGCCCTGGCGGGCCTGAAGCGTGACGGCTTTAGATATCGTCCATGGTGTAGCCGACGACAATCTCCAGCGTTTTACGGATCACGTCGGCGGTCACCACATCATCGGTGCTTTCCAGCGCCTGAATCAGCCATAATATAATGGCCTTATTATTCAGGTGCCCCTCGGACTGAAGAATACTGTTGATGGCGAGCGACATGACGGCGGACTCATCAACCAGTTTATCACCGGCGGTACGGAAATAATCTGAGAGCGCGGTGTCCTGCAGTCCTGCGTAAATATCGGGTTGCTGATGCATAGTCTGTCTCATCACATTCTCACTCTGTTTTATTCACCATGGTTGGGACAATCAGTGGATTTTTTTAGCTTCCGGCGCCATGCTGCTCTGCGCCAGCGTTCCTCTGCTTTCCCAACGGCCATTGATTTTCTTAACCTGCAAAGGCGCGTGCTTCCGCTGGAGGGCGAGCTTCGCGCAAATTTCTTCAATAACGGCAGCGATGATTTTCCTTCGCTGGCGATCTGACTCTGTGGCCTGCATCAACCGAAGCCGAACCAGCAGGGTCGGGGTGGTAATCGGGCGATTCGTTTTCAGAAGCGCGAGCACCGCCTCGCCGATGATCTCATCGGTTATTTCCTCAGTATCACTGCTATTCATAACCGTCTCTCTGCATGCCACACTCTTCCTGAATCTGATAACGGGCATTCAGGTCAGCAGCAGGTTTATGGAAGCGATCGCCCCTCATCTGCTACTGCGGTTGCAACAGGCGACGATCGATGACGTTATTCCTGACCGGCAAACAACAAACCAATTAAGGTTTGATAGTGGCTCTCTTCCTCAGGCGCACGGGCGCTGTCAAGGCGGCTCAACAGTTTGGTGCACAGTGCCTTGCGGTTGAGATGGCGCCCTTCGTTGAGAATATCCATCACGATCTGACCCAGCGTTTCCTGCTGGGAAGGTAACGATGCTTTGTTGAAATACTGGGCAATTGCGTTCGCTGTATCTGGAATGTAACCATTCTGCTGCATATGTGCTCCTTTCATTTCATTCATCTGTTAACTGCAAATAAACTTATACAATAATTAATAAGTTGTACATAGAAAGTTGCGTAATATTGCAGCGATCGTTGCTATCATGATGATTTTTAATGTAATATTTGTTTTTGTTTGCGGAGATCCTGGCTTGTAAAGGTAGGGGTTAGCGTTGCATGTTGTACAAGGAAAGAAAAAAAGAAAAAAACCTTGCACAAAGAGTGGATTTTTAGTGTATCTTTTTTGTTAAGATAAAACGTAGTTTTGCAAGACGATTAGCCTGATAACTGCTACTGTGAATGCTTATCCCTCCCATCTGGAATCACTATGCTTACCACCATCATTTATCGCAGCCATATTTGCGACAATGTCTCATTCAAATCGATCGAGGCCATGGTTGCCAGGGCAAACGAGAGAAATGGGCAGGCGGATGTCACCGGTATATTACTGTTTAACGGGACGCATTTTTTTCAACTTATTGAAGGACCGGAAGAAAAGGTAAGGGATATTTATCAAACAATTGTCCTCGATCCTCGTCATTATAATCTGGTGGAGTTGTTTTGCGATTATGCACCGTCCCGTCGATTTGGTAAGGTCGGTATGGAACTGTTTGATTTACGGGAACATGATCGTGAGGAAGTACTACAGACAGTGATGGACCGGGGCACGACAAAATATCAGCTCACCTATGACGACCGGGCGCTGCAATTTTTCCGTACTTTTGTCGAATCCACGGAAAAAGCGAACTATTTTGAGATCCCTTCGGCGGACAGTTGGGTTTTTATTCCCGATAAGGACACTTTTTATCCGGACACCCCCATTATCGATAATACGGAAAGCTGGTCTTTTGCCTTTCAGCCGATCGTCGATCCTTTCGCCTGCGAAATTATCTCGTGGGAAGCGCTGCTGCGTACACCGGACGGCCAGTCTCCTGGCGCCTATTTTGCCGGGCTGGCAGGGGATGATATTTATCTCGCCGACCTGCACAGTAAGCGCGTCGCGCTGTCTCTGGCGGGTAAATTAGGTTTACGTAATAAGGCGTTAAGCATTAATTTGCTGCCGATGACGCTGGTCAAAGCGCCGAATGCGGTGGCTTTCCTGCTCGACGAAATTAGTCGCAATGACCTGATCCCGGAGCAGATTATTGTCGAGTTCACTGAGCGGGAAGTGATTTCGCGGATGGCCGATTTTACCGATGCGGTGCGCAAACTGAAGGGCGCGGGGATTAATCTTGCCATCGATCACTTCGGCGCCGGGTTTGCCGGACTGTCGCTGCTGGCGCAATACCAACCCGACAGAATTAAAATCGACCATGAGCTGATCCGCAATATCCACCAGGACGGGCCGCGCCAGTCGATTGTACAGGCGATTATCAAATGCTGTACTTCTCTGGAGATTGCGGTCTCAGCCGTCGGCGTTGAGCGTGCTGAAGAGTGGATGTGGCTTGAATCAGCCGGGATTTCGCAGTTTCAGGGCAATTTATTCGCGGGTGCCCGCCTGGGGGGCCTGCCCGCCGTTGCCTGGCCGGAGAAGAAATGATCCACCGCGAAATCAGCTTACTATTTTTTCATCTTTTTCCCCGCGCGCTGTGAGCCACAACCTGATATCTTTATCTGTACAAGAAAATAGAGTTGTACAGGATGCCTGAATTCGTTAGTTTAGGTAAAAAGTATCAGGTTGATGTGAGGCTGCTATGGCGTTTTACAGTATCGGTGAAGTCGCCGAACGTTGCGGAATCAATCCGGTTACATTGCGCGCCTGGCAGCGGCGTTACGGTCTACTGAAACCGCAGCGCAGCGAAGGCGGGCATCGACAGTTTGATGAAGAAGATATCCTGCGCATAGAAGAGATCAAGCGCTGGATAGAGCGCGGTGTATCCGTAGGGAAAGTCAAAGCGCTGCTGGAGGATAATCTGCCGGCGGCGCGCGACGAATCCGCGCATCTTCAGGAAGAGATGATGTCCATTCTGCGTTATATGCAGCCCGCCAGAATCCGCGCCAAATTAATGGCGCTGAGCCATCAACACCCCGTTGATACCCTCATCGATAGCCTGTTAGTGCCGGTACGACAGCGTCTCAAGCTTGATCAGAATACCTCGTTGGTGATTAGCAGCCTGCTGGATGGCTTGCTCATTGACTGCGTGGCGCTGTTTCTCGCCGAAGCGCGTAAAAAAAATGGTAAAGAGACACTGCTGGTGGGCTGGAGCAATGAAGACCGGACTCGTCTGTGGCTGGAGGCATGGCGTCTTTCGCAGCGCGGTTGGCATGTCAACGTTCTCGCTGAACCGCTGGAGTCGCCGCGGCCCGAGCTCTTCCCCGGGCAGCATATCTTTGTCTGGACCGGACGCGCCGCCACGCCACTGCAGGAGGAACTGCTCAGCCACTGGCAGGAGCAGGGCTTCAGCATTCATTTTCACGGTACGCAATAGCCCCGTCTGGGGGACAGGCCGGGGCTATTGCACCTGACTACAGGTGAATCTGACTCCAGGATTTAAAGGTTTCACTACGACTGATATTAAAAAAATCGGTCCTACCGCTACAGCCGAGCTTTTTAATCAGATTCAGCCGGATCTGATAAATGGTTTTGATGTGCAGATTTAGCGAACGACCAATGCTGGCAACCGCTTCGCCATTGCTGATAAGCTGAATAACTTTCTTTTCCCGTTCGGTAAACTGCACCGAGGCGCCCGGCGCCGGGTGCGTTTTGTAATAGCGGGTGGGCTGATGCAGGAAGATTTTTAATTCTTCCGGCGTCGAATTTGCCGGTAAGCGCAACATAGGCAGTTCACTGAGAAAATTAAGATCGTTTCCCTCAGTTAACAGAATAAATAACGTATCCCGCCGATTATAGTTATGCTCAAGCACCGCGAAATAATTGTCGCTGGTAAAAAAAACATGTTTTTTACGAAAATAAGATGCCGGCAAGGTATTCAGGATCAGCGACATCCCGTAGAGAAGAAAACGATTATCAAACCACAGATCGTAATGCTCAGAACGATAGCAAGTATTATGGTGTGACATTTTTTGAGCCCCAGTTAGCAGATGAAAACCCAGGCGTGCCGGCACAGCAGGGCTGTCCCTGCTGTCGGCGCGGTGGGATCACTTAATGATGATGTTTTTTGCTGTACAGCATATCCAACGCCTGCAGATAGAGGTCGGAAAGTATTTCATTACTTTCCGTTTGCAGGCGGTGCTGGATTTCCGTAATCATCCGCTCATTATTGATCGTGCTGTGCTGCTTCATGAGCGTGTTTTCAATATTCTTCATCAGGGCTGAATTGAAGACAAATTCTGCTGGAATGGTATTTTTAATATGCATAGCTCGAACTCTCCCACGTATAAAGCAAACTGACCATAAAAGTCGCAGCGTACCGGTGGTACGCGAAAAGTCACTAACAGGAAATGCAAACCAGGAACCACCGCCAGACTCGCCACGCAACCGTTTAGCGTTCCCGCTTTGTTGCGCAACAAGCAGTTAACACTCAAAAACTATAGTCGGTGATTTTAGGATGTACAACTTTTTTCATAACGATATGTACAGCGAGACGATTTATTTTTTCGTTTTAATTTTATTTGTTGATTTTAAAGGTATTTTTAATTTTATTAACTTGTACAAAAAAGCGGTTCTGTGCAGGATGCGGATACAGGGCAATCAGACAGGGGATAATGACGCAGACCCGATCGGAATACGGGCTCTGTCGGTTTACGTCACTTGAGCAGAAAGAGCGCCGACGCAGGAAGGGGTACACAGCAACTCTGTCGTCGACAGGTGGCTAACTTCCGCGTCGGACCCTGAGCATAGCGGAAAACAGGTGAGGTTTTGTCTGTTTTTTGCACAATATAGTAAAGAGAGAAATATCAACCACTCCGCTATCGCCATGGTCGGTTTGTTGGCGGATTAGGCGTGTGCTACGCTTTTCTGGAACTCCATTTTCATTTCGGCACGGTTATCTTCCCCCATTTTCCTGTCGGGTGTCGCACCAGCATAACGACCGGTAAATACGGCAAAAGCATTCTGTTCATGGACAGGCATAGAGGACTGAGGAGGGATGATGCGTGGTAAAAGCGTGATGCTCCTGGCCGGGTTAGCCGCTTTCGCGCAGGCGAAAGAAATTAATCTCTATTCGGTAAATACTGGTTCCTATGTTTACCATCTGACCAATAACCACGGACAATATACTGAGAATTTTGAAAACCACTTTTTCTCGGTAGAGCGGAAATTCTCGGAAGATTCGAAATATAGTCTGCTGATTGGCACGATGAACAATAGTTTCGACGATCGTTGCCTGGCGCTGGGGGTGAGAAGAGACTGGTACCACAACGGCAGTGGATGGACCTTTAAAGGGGTCTACGGCTACACCGGCGAATTCTTCTTCGACGCCTTTGAGCATTGCGGCGATCATGGCTCCTACAAAGATTTTAAGGACGCCACCGGGATCGGCTTTTCCCCCTATATCTACCATGCCATTCAGTACAACTTTACCGACTATTTCGCCCTTGAGAGCGGCATCATTATTCCCAGCGTGTTTGTGATTAGCATCCAGTGGAGTTTCCGCTAAGTTGCCGCGTCGTTTGTCACAGGGTTATCACCTTCTTGAGCAGCGTGCTGGAGAGCACAGCGAGAGAAATGAGCACCGACAGGATAAACGTTAGCGCAATCACGCCCAGCTTGGTGGCTAACGAGTGAATAGGGATCAGCATCACCAGCAGGTGGAAAACGGAGTAGTGCAGAATATAGACCCCGGTCATCGCTTTGCTAACCGTCGCCAGCACCGCCTCCTTCAGTTCGCGGTTCTTTTTAAACTGCACGGCGTTAGCGGCGATCACCAGCAGGACGATCAGAATATAAATTTGCGATCCCGTCAGAATGAACGCATTGCGATCGGCTTTAAACAGCGCGAAGAAAAAATGGCGTTCATAAAACCAGGTAAATAAATAGACAAAGGGCAGGGCGATAATGGAGGCTTTAATCACCCGCGGGTCGCGTATCCACTCCGTGACTCGCGGATCGTTAAACAACTGCCCGGTTAAATAAAAAAGTAGCCATGTCCACAGACGATACTGCGGCGGCAGGCTGAAGAGATGTTTGTCCGGGTAGAGCACCGAGAGCAGGTCGTAACCATAAGCGCAGCACAGCAGCGTCAGAACCACGGTGAAAAACAGGCCCCGCCGCTGGCTGAGCCAGGCGATAAAGGGATGGAAGGTATAGATCACGATCAGGGCGAAAATAAACCAGGGCTGGATCAGGTAGCCGCGCTGATAAGGCTCCCAGACATAATAGACCGTTACCCAGAACAGAAAGACGATGACCACGCTTTTAATTTTGCCGATTTGCCAGTTGGCATCGTGACGCGTCTGTGCATCAAGATAACCAGCCACCACAAAAAACAACGGCGTCGCGATGGTCGAGATAAAGGTCAGCAGCCCGAGGATCCAGTGATAGTCATAATCATAGTGATCCCAGGTGTTATAGATAGTGAAAAAGGTCACCGCTGTCATACAGCCTAATGTCTTGATAATGCTGAGACCGGTACTGTTCATCGTTGAGGCGTCATATCCTTATGGTGGAAGCAAGCGTAAATTACCGGCAGAACCAGTAGCGTCAGTACGGTGGCAAAGGCGAGGCCGAACATGATCACCACCGCCATACTCTGGAAAAAGACATCGCGCAGCAGCGGGGCAAGGCCAAGCACAGTAGTAAAGGCGGTCAGCAGGATCGGCCGCAGACGAGAGGTTGCCGCATCAATGATTGCTTGTCTTTGATCTTTCTCCTGTTTTTGTTGCTCTATCTCTTCCACCAGCACAATGCCGTTGCGGATCAGCATACCGCTGAGGCTAAGCAGGCCGATTAAGGCCATAAAGCCGAAAGGGATGCCGGTCAGCAAAAAACCGGGCGTGACGCCGATCAGCGCCAGCGGGACGGTCAGCCAGATGGCAACAGCGTTTTTCAGCGAACTGAACATCAGCACCGTAATGATAAACATCACCAGATAGCCAAGCGGTAGGGTCGTGAACAGCCCTTGCTGCGCTTCACTGGAGTTTTCCGCATCGCCGCCCCATTCGATGCGGTAGCCATGCGGCAGCGTCAGCGCGTCAATGCGCGGTTTCACTCTGGCAAGGGTATCGCCCGACGTTTGGCCGCTTTGCGGGCTGGGGTCGGTCTGAACGGTAAGCACGCGGGTGCGATCGCGACGGAGAATCAATGGATCTTCCCACTCCAGCGAGAAGCCATGGATGACGTTACTCAACGGAATATACTGCTGCCGGCTCTGGCTCCAGACCAGCACGTTATTCAGGTGATTGGCATCCTGTCGCTCTGCTTCCGGCGGACGGACGATAACCGGCAGCAGGTCGGCGCCCTCGCGATATAACCCGGCGCGACTGCCGGAGAAATTCATCTCCAGCGCGCTATCAATATCCTGTTTATCCACCCCCAGCTCACGTCCCAACGCCAGAGAGTATTGCGGGCGGATCACCTTGCTGCGGTTCTGCCAGTCGTTACGTACGCTGTCGGTCGCCGGATCCGCGGCGAGAATGTCGCCCACCTGACTGGCCAGCGCGCGCAGAGTATCCGGATCAGGGCCCTTAATGCGCACTTCAATCGCGCTATCGCCGGACGGGCCGAACATAATGCGTTTGGTGCTGGCGTTCACCTGCGGGTAGTTTCTGGCAATCCAGGCCTCGACGTGGCGGGTGACGGGGGCGATACTGCGCTGGTCGTCCATCCGCACCATAATCTGCGCGTAGTTGCTGTACTGGCGCTGCCCGCTGTAGGTGAGAATAAATCGCATACTGCCCTGGCCAATGGTGGAGACGGTGGTAGCCACCCCCGGCTGGCTGGCGATCGACCGCTCAATATCGCGGGACATCTGCTCGGTGGCGTTAATATCGGTACCGTAGGGCAACCACAGGTCGACAAAGAAAATGGGCGTATTCGATGACGGAAAGAAATTCTGCCGGACGAAGGTGAAGCCCCAGATCGCCCCGGCTAACAGCGCGCCCATCAGCACCAGCGTCAGGGTCTTTTGCTGCAGCAGTATTCGCAGCGTCTGCTGATAGCCACGATAGAAGCGGCCGCGGTAGGGATCGGCTTTTTCCTTCGGCGCCTCGGCCGACGGGGCGTTTTTAAACAACCACCACTTGATGAGTACCGGCGTGATGGTCAGGGCGGAAAACCAGCTGAGCATCAGGGAGATCAGCAGCACCTGGAACAGGGATTTGCAATACTCCCCGGTGGAGTCCTGGGAAAGGCCAATTGGCGCGAAGGCGAGGATGGCAATAACGGTGGCGCCGAGCAGCGGCAGGGCGGAGCGGCGGATCACATAATTAATCGCGCCCAGCAGCGGAGATCCTTGCTGGCGGGCGATCAGCACCCCTTCGACAATGACAATGGCATTGTCCACCAACATACTCAGGGCGATGATCAGCGCCCCGAGGGAGATTCGCTGTAACTCGATCCCCCAGATATACATGATAAGCAGAGTGCCGAGGACGTTGAGCGCCAGCGACAAAGCAATAATGATCCCGCTGCGCACCCCCATGAACACCAGCAGCACGCCGACGACGATCGCCAGGGCCATCAGGAAGTTGGTAATAAAACCATTGACCGAGTGGGCGACCTCTGCCGCCTGATCGTAAAAAATGGCGATGTCGATACCCGCCGGTTTATCGGCGGCCATCTGCTGAAGTCGGGCTTCGAGGGCATGCCCCACGTCAATGACGTTAACGCCAGGGATAAAGGAGACCCCCATGGTCACCGCCTGGCGGCCGTTGGCATGATAGATACTGGAGGGAGAGTCGGTCAGCCCGCGCGACAACGTGGCAATATCCCGTAGTCGGGTGGTGGCGCTGGCGCCATGAGGGCTGACCAGAAGATCCCCCAGTTCATCGATATTCTGAAACTCCCCGGTGGGGTGAAGGCGGATCGATTCGCTGCCGGCGCGGATCTCCCCGGCGCTGGATACCACGTTGAGCCGGGTCAGGATAGCGGCAAGCTGGTTAAGCGTAATACCGCGCGCCGCCATTTTCGCCAGCGAGATATCAACATTGATCTGCTGTGGAATCGCGCCGCCAATGGCGACTTTGCCGACGCCCGGCACCAGCACCAGCTCACGGCGCAACTGCTCGGCATAGCGCACCAGCTCAGGATTGGTAAAACTGTCGCCCGAAATGGCGAAGAAAAAGCCAAACACATCGCCAAAGTCATCATTGACGAAGGAGGGGACTACCCCCGGGGGAAAAAGCCGGCTGGCGTCACCGACGCGGCGACGCAGCTCATCCCAGATTTGCGGCAGTTCGCTGGAATGGTACTGCGAAGCAATATTCACTGTAATTTGCGATAAGCCATTCGAGGAGATGGAGCTGACGTTATCCAGCGAGGGAAGCTGCTGAATCGCGTTTTCCAGCGGCAGGGTCACCTCCTCCTCCACCTGCTGAGCGGACGCGCCAGGGTAGTGGGTGACGATCACCGCCGTTTTGATGGTGAAGGCGGGATCTTCCAGGCGGCCAATATTGAGCAGGGCGAACAGGCCACCCACCCCCAACAGCAAAATGGCTAACCAGACGCGGGTCGGGTTGTTAATAAACTGACGGGAAATGTCCATTTATAATCCTCGTTCACGCGTCCAGATCCGCACCGGCTGCCGGTCGTGGAGTTCGCTTACCCCCGCTGCAACCACCTGTTCGCCCGCACGGAGCCCTTCGGTGATCATCACTCCCTGCGAGGTCACTTCCCCGACCGTGACTCTGCGCTCCTCAAGATACAGATGGGCGTTTTCGCCTTTTACCACCCAGACGACCGGTTCATTCTTCGGTCGGTTATCGGGGTTAAACACTGCTTCCACGGGCACTACGAGGGTTTCCCGTCCGGCGCTGGCCGGCAAATTGCCGAGATTGACCGTCACGGTGCCGCTAACCCCGCCGACGGTGGGAAAATCATCTGGTCGCGGCATGGTTAAAATGATCTGCCAGGTGAGGGTGCTGTTGTCGCTGCTGCCGGTATGCTCTTTGTATTCCGCGGTAAACTCGCGGCCCGGCAGAGTATTGATCCTGACGACGGGGCGGTAGGCGGTATTGCGGATATCGAGCGAGGTGAACAGATTTTCCGGAATGCTGAAGACCACATCGAGCAGGTCGGTACGCGTCAGGGTAATCACCGGCTGGCCAGCGGCGACCACCTGATGATTACGGATATGCACGCCGGCGGCAATCCCGCCGAAGGGGGCGGTGAGACTCATTTGCGCCAGCTCTTCACGGGCAATTTTCAAGGCCGCGTTGGCGGCATCGCGATTGGCGCGCTGCACGTCCATCTCCGCCTGGGAAATCGCCTGACGTCCTGCCAGGGTCTGGAAACGATCAAACTGACGCTGGGCGAGGGTTGCCGCCGTTTGTCGCTCATTGACCCGCTGCTGGGCTTCGCGGGCATTCAGACGCGCCAGCGTTTGTCCCTGAGTTAGGGTTGCACCCTGGCGAATATCCAGTGACTCCACCTGACCACCCCGTTTAAACGACAGTTCGGTGGAGTCGCCAGACTCGATGCGGGCTGGAAACGTCCGCTGCTGGGTGTTACCCACGGCGGTGACTTGCGCCACCTTGACCATCCGGGGAGCGGCTTCGACGGACGGCGCTTTCTGATCGCAAGCGGTTGTTAATAAAATAACAACCGGGATGAGAGAAAAATAACGGTTCACAGTATTCCCCTCAGACTCATGATTTATTTTACGTTTTTATTAGGCGGCGCACGCTTATTCTGCGAGGGCGGCGACAACCAGATAGGTGAATAGTCCTACCAGTGTACAGGCGACAATGGCCAGCGCGACAAACAATCCCAGACGTAACAGGCTATAACCAAACATGATTTTCTCCCTTAACTCCCACCCGAACCGCGAATGTCATTTCGCCCGGCACAATGTGTGACCGTCGGACATTCGGTGCGGCACTCCTGCTTGTAATCAGCATAGTCGGAGAAAACATGAAGTGTTAAAAAAGAGAATACCGCGTCGCTGTTGGCGTCAAGGGGTTAAGGGCAGGAGATCTGCGGGCTTTCGCGGGCTTTTATAATATTTTTCAGTCTATTAATGGCTCATTTTCTAATGTTAATTTTCCTGTGCTACGTTTAATAACATCGATTCCGCTTGCCGCTTCTGTTGTTGAGATTTGCTTCCTCCCCAAGTATGGGGCTATTCATCACTACGCATTGTATTGGTAATAAAAGGATTATCTCATGTATAAAAATATCGTTGTTCCCGTTGACGTGTTTGATGCAGGCCTGGCCGACAAAGCCCTCTCTCATGCGAAGTTCCTCGCCCAGCACTCTGCCGGGAAAATTCATCTTGTGCATGTTATTCCGGCATTTTCACCGGTATTAACGCGTGGATTTATCTCTGATGCGCGAAAGATGGAAGAGCATTTGATTTCTACCGCTAAGGAAAAACTCAGCGATCTGGTAAAGAAAAATTCTCTGGCGGAAGAGACCAGCCATCTTTATGTGCGCAGTGGCAATATTCGCGATCAAGTGATTGACCTGGCCGATGAGCTGAAAGCGGACGTGGTGATTGTCGGTTCGCGCAATCCGGGGATCCAGACCCATCTTCTGGGCTCTGAAGCGGCAAACATCGTGCGCTACGCCCATGTACCGGTTTTCGTTGTGCGCTGATGACGGCGGGATGTCGTCCTGACTTCCGCTTCAGAAATCGAGGGAGAGAGTATGAATACAGATAAACCGGGGGCGCCCTTCTATCAGCGTTCCGTCGAGGAGACGCTCGCCAGCGTGCAAAGTACGCCGGAGGGCATTAGCGGGACAGAAGCGGCCACACGCCTGCAGCAGTATGGCGAAAACGCCCTGCCGCAGAAGCCGGGTAAGCCAGCCTGGCTGCGTTTTATCGTGCATTTTAACGATGTACTAATCTACGTGCTGCTGGCGGCGGCGCTGCTGAAGGCGGTGATGGGCCATTGGATCGACATGGCGGTGATCCTCGCGGTGGCGGTCGTCAATGCGCTGATTGGCTTCATCCAGGAAAGTAATGCGGAGAAATCGCTGCAGAGTATCCGCAATATGCTGTCCAGCGAAGCGGTAGTGATCCGCCAGGGTAACCATGAAACCATCCCCACCACCTCGCTGGTACCCGGCGATATCGTGGTGATCCGCGCCGGCGACCGTATCCCCGCTGATTTACGGGTGATTGAGGCGCACAACCTGCGGGTGGAAGAGGCCATCCTCACCGGGGAGTCAACGGTGGTGGAAAAAACCACCGAGCCGCTGAGCGGCGATTTACCGCTCGGCGATCGCAGCAACCTGTTGTTTTCCGGTACCACCGTCAGCTCAGGGGCGGGCAAAGGGATCGTGGTGGCGACCGGCGGCGATACCGAGCTGGGTCACATCAACCAGATGATGGCGGGCATTGAAAAACACCGTACGCCGCTGCTGGTGCAAATGGACAAGCTGGGCAAAGCCATCTTTATCCTCATTCTGGTGATGATGGCTGCGCTGTTCGTCTTTAGCCTGCTGTTCCGCGATATGCCGGTCTCCGAACTTATGCTGTCGCTGATTAGCCTCGCGGTGGCGTCAGTCCCGGAAGGCTTGCCGGCGATTATCTCGATTATTCTGTCGCTCGGTGTGCAGGCGATGGCGCGCCAGAAAGCGATTATCCGCAAGCTGCCGACGGTGGAAACCCTCGGCGCGATGACGGTTATCTGTTCGGATAAAACCGGGACCCTCACCATGAACGAAATGACGGTGAAGGCGGTGATCACCGCGGACAGCGTCTATCGGGTGGAAGGGGATAGCTATGAGCCGGTCGGTAAGATCCACGCCATTGATGACCCGACGCCGGTCGCGGTCGCGCCTTGCACGCTGTTCGAACGCTATCTGCGTACCATCGATCTGTGTAACGACAGTCAGCTTATTAAAGATGAGAGCGGGTTGTGGAAAATCACCGGTGGCCCGACCGAGGGGGCGCTGAAGGTACTGGCGGCGAAGGTTACTCTGCCGCCGCTGACCAGCGAGCTGCGCAGTAAAATTCCTTTTGATTCGCAATATAAATACATGTCGACCCTCTACCGGCTGGGTGAGGAGGAGGTGGTGCTGGTCACTGGCGCGCCGGATGTCCTGTTCCGCTTGTGTCAATATCAACAGAGCGACAGCGGATTGCAGCCGCTGGATCTACCGTACTGGGAAGGCAAAATTGAAGAGTACGCCCGGGAAGGGCTACGGATGGTGGCCGCGGCCTGGAAGCCGGCTTCCGCAGGCCAGACGGAACTAACCCATCAGGATCTGCAGCAGGGGGTGATTTTGTTAGGGGTTGCCGGGATGATGGATCCGCCGCGTCCCGAGGCCATCACGGCGATTGCCGACTGCCTGCAGGCCGGGATCCGCGTGAAGATGATCACCGGCGACCACCCGCAAACGGCGATGAGTATCGGCAAGATGCTGGGGATTGGCAATGCGGGGAATGCCATTACCGGGCGCGAACTGGAGGTGATGGACGACGCGCAGCTGAGCGTGGCCGCGCAGCAGTATGATATCTTTGCCCGAACCAGCCCGGAAGATAAGTTCCGCCTGGTGCAGGCCCTGCAGAGCAAGAAAGAGATTGTCGGGATGACCGGCGACGGGGTGAACGATGCTCCGGCGCTGAAGCAGGCTGACGTCGGCGTGGCGATGGGGATCAAGGGGACCGAGGTGACCAAGGAAGCCGCCGATATGGTGCTGACCGATGATAACTTCGCCACCATCGCCAGCGCGGTCCGCGAGGGGCGTCGGGTGTATGACAACCTGAAGAAAACCATTCTCTTCGTCATGCCGACCAACCTTGCGCAGGGGTTACTGATCGTGATCGCGCTGCTGGCGGGCAACGTACTGCCGCTGACGCCGGTGCTGATCCTGTGGATGAACATGGCCACTTCCGCCACGCTGTCGTTTGGTCTGGCGTTTGAAGCCGGTGAGAAAAATATTATGCGGCGGCCGCCGCGTGATCCGAAAATTCACGTCATGGACGGCTTTGCCATCTGGCGCGTGGCGTTTGTGGGGTCGATGATTGCGGTCAGCGCATTTATTCTCGAAGCCTGGCTGCAGCCGCGCGGCTATTCGCCGGAGTTTATCCGTACCGTGCTGTTGCAGACCCTGGTCACCGCCCAATGGTTCTATATGCTGAACTGCCGCGTGTCGGATGGTTTCTCGTTGACGAAAAGTCTGCTGGCTAACAAAGGGATCTGGATTGTCAGCGGCGTGCTGCTGGTGCTGCAGCTGCTGATTATCTATGCGCCGTTTATGCAGATGCTGTTCGGTACCACCGGGCTGCCGTTCCGCTACTGGGTGATCACCTTCATCATCGGCTTCGCGATGTTCCTGATCGTTGAACTGGAAAAACCGCTGACCCGCAAATGGCGAACCGCCTGACGGCGTGATGTGCAGTACGCAAAAGAGAACACGCAAAAGAGAAGAGGGGGCATCGCCCCCTCTCTGGCTGACGACAAACCTGTTTCGTCATTGTGCTCGCATTTCTGCCGGGTGGCGGCATTCGCCTTACCCGGCCTACGAAAGACTTCAATATCAAACCGTTATGCAGTTAGCTGTAGGCCCGCGCAAGCGCAGCGCCACCGGGCAATTCCTGAAGATTGCACGTTGTCAGCAGTCTGAGAGAGGGCATCGCCCTCTCTTTTATTATGGTTCACGCTTGTTGCGCGTTACTGTTTCGGCTCGGCGACCACAGTGCTTCCCACGCCGCGGTTGTTATATTCCCACATGCGATTGACGCTATTGTCGTTGAGGTTGCGCTGCAGATTGCCTTTGGCATCTACTGCGCCAACGTTACCGCTAAAGGCACGGTTTGAACCGACCGCTGCCGCCCACGGCTGGGCGATGTTAAAGCCTTCATTGATGACGCTGTCGCGGATCACGACCTGGCCATTGCTGTTGCCGTCAACGTCCAGCGCGCGGCCCAGCTGCGCGACGTTATCGCCGGACGCGGTAAAGCGGCTGTTGGTCGCCAGGAAGCCGTAGGTCATGCTCTTCAGGGTAGCCGGCGCGAAAACATAGGCTTCTTTCTGGGTACGCGAGTTCACCACGCGGAAATCGGTGTTATCAAATACCACCGCGCCGCGACCGGACACGATATCCACATCGCCTTCAATGTAGCTGTTGGTCACCAGGGTGCGGGTCTGGCGGTTATCCTGCAGACGGTTCTGCACGCCGCTGTTGGTCACAAAGAAGGTGTTCTGACGGCCAAGAATATTGACCTTGTTGATCTGCACCTGATCGCCATCGGTGCGCAGGGCGACGGCCTGGTGAGTACCGGCGTCGACGCTGTCGCCAAGGTTGTTGGCGATGGTCAGGTTCTGCAGCTGCAGGCCGTTATTCTGCGACCAGAAGACCGCAGAGCACATCACGCCGACGGTGGCCGCGGATTTATTCTGGCAGCTATCGAACATATACCATGCCGGTTTGCCCGGCATATATTTACCGCCCGGATTGACCAGACGGCGCCAGGTGTTGCGATCCATTTCAGAATCAATGGCTTCGCTGATTTTCACGTCAATCGGTTTATCGCCGGTACCATACAGGGTCAGGGCGCCAGGCGCCGCCGGTACGTAAACCGTTCCCGGGTACTCGCCAGGCATGATGGCAATAAACAGACGGCGATTTGAATGACGGGCAATCGCCGCATCGACCGCCGCCTGGACGGTGGTATGGGTCACGCCCTGGGTTCCCGCCGGGCCAACGATAAAGTCAGGCTGCGCCGGCAGGCTGATGGCAGATGGCGTCCAGGCCGCGGCATTGGGAGTCAGCGACTGGAAATAGGCCGCCGGGGTAAAGTTTTTCGCTTCATCGGCGTTCAGAATGGGACGCGCGGTGGTGCCCGGTGCAGTCTGCGTAGAGGGCTGTTGATCGGCAGGCGTCGAGCTACAGGCGGACAGCGTCACGCCGAAGGCCAGCGCCAGCGCCAGACGGGAAACGGAATATGTGTTCATGTTGCTCCGGGCAAAATTAAGCGTAGTGAAATACCCCGGCTGAGACGCCAAGGTATAAGTCCTTTAAAACCTGCTGTTTTATACTAACTTGAACGAAACGGGAAGACATGGGCGGAAAAACTTACCGTCTTTACGCAACGTGCAGTCCTGCTGGATGGTCTTTAGTCACAAAAAAATAACATTTCCCCGCGCTATTGTTGACTTTATCGGCGTTATGAAAATAAATGTCTATACAACCCATGACAAGTTAAGCGCTATGACTCAAGCCACCTCTGAACGCGTTATCTGGCGAAACGCGCGTCTCGCCACCCTGAACCCTGATTACTCTCAACCCTACGGTCTGCTGGAGCGCCATGCGCTGCTGGTGCGCAATGGCCGCATTGAGGCAATTGTCGCCGACGCTGACGCCCCCGGCGGGCGCAGTATCGATCTCGAAGGCCGGCTGGTTACGCCGGGTTTAATCGACTGCCATACCCACCTGATCTTTGGCGGCAGCCGGGCGCAGGAGTGGGAGCAGCGGCTGAACGGCGTCTCCTATCAAACCATCAGCGCTAACGGCGGTGGGATTAATTCCACCGTGCACGCCACGCGCGACAGCAGCGAAGCTGAACTACTGGCGCTGGCGCAGCCGCGTCTGGCGCGCCTGCTGCGTGAAGGGGTGACCACCCTGGAGATTAAATCAGGCTACGGTCTCGATCTGCAAAACGAACGCAAAATGCTGCGGGTCGCCCGCCAGCTGGCCGACGACAATGGCGTGGAACTGTCGGCGACGTTGCTCTCCGCTCACGCCACGCCGCCGGAATATCATGGCGACGCCGATGGCTATATCTCGCTGGTCTGCGAGACCATACTGCCGACGCTGTGGCAGGAGGGACTGTTTGAAAGCGTTGACGTCTTTTGCGAAAACGTTGGATTCAGCCCGCAGCAAACTGAGCGCGTATTTCAGGCGGCGCAGGCGCTGGGCATTCCGGTAAAAGGCCACGTTGAGCAGCTCTCTTCGCTGGGCGGCGCACAACTGGTGAGCCGCTATCACGGACTGTCCGCCGACCATATCGAGTATCTGACGGAAGAGGGCGTGGCGGCGATGCGCGAAAGCGGCACCGTGGCAGCTCTGCTCCCCGGCGCGTTCTACTTCCTTAATGAAACCCGCAAACCGCCGGTGGAACTGCTGCGCAAATACCAGGTGCCGATGGCGGTGGCGACCGATTTCAACCCCGGCACCAGCCCCTTCGCCAGCCTGCATCTGGCGATGAACATGGCCTGCGTCAAGTTTGGTTTAACGCCGGAAGAGGCCTGGGCCGGGGTAACGCGCCATGCCGCGCGGGCGCTGGGGCGGCAGGACAGCCACGGTCAGCTGGCGGCGGGCTTTGTCGCAAACTTTGCCATCTGGGATGCCGAGCATCCGGTCGAGATGGTGTATGAGCCGGGGCGCGCGCCGCTCTGGGGACGCGTGGTACGAGGAGAACGGCAATGATGCTGTGGCAAGCTACGCCCGCCAGTCTCTGGCAGGGACGCGATGATAGCGCGGAAGCGCCCAATGCGCTGCGCCTGTTCCAGACTATCGCCCGCGCGGAACGCTTCGCGCCGCAGGAGATGCCCGGTGATATCGCGCTGCTCGGCTTCGCCTGTGACGAAGGCGTCCGGCGTAACAAAGGGCGTACCGGCGCCGGGCATGGTCCGGAAGCGCTGCGCCGGGCGCTGGCCAATATGGCCAGCCATCAGGGCCACGACCGCTGCGTGGATATGGGCACCATCAGCGTCGACGGCGAACAGTTAGAAGCCGCGCATCAGGCGCTGCGCGAGGCGGTGGCCGCCTGCCAGCGTGCCGGCAAACGCACGCTGGTCCTGGGCGGCGGTCATGAGACGGCCTTCGGCCATGGCGCTGGGGTTCTGGATGCCTTCCCGGGCGAAAAAGTGGGCATTATTAATCTCGATGCGCATCTGGATTTACGCTTTGCCGAATGCGCCAGCTCCGGGACGCCGTTCCGCCAGCTGGCGCTGGAGTGTGACGCCCAGCAGCGCGGTTTTCACTATACCTGCATCGGCGTCAGCCGGGCGGCGAACACCCAGGCGCTATGGGATGAAGCAGCGCGCCGCCAGGTGGCTGTCGTTGAAGATCTGGCGGTGCTGGCGGACTTCGACACTCACGTGTTGCCGGAGCTGGAGCGCAATATCGCGCAGTACGATCGTCTGTATCTGACCATCGATCTCGACGTGCTGCCGGCGCGCGAAATGCCGGCGGTTTCCGCGCCGGCTGCGCTGGGCGTGCCGCTGGCAATCCTGCTGCGCATCGTTGAGCTGTTGTGCCGCAGCGGAAAGCTGCAGGCGGTGGATTTGGTCGAGTTTAATCCGCAATTTGACATCGACGGACAGGGTGCCCGCGCGGCGGCCCGTCTGGCATGGCAAATCGCCCATTGGTGGCGCTAGCGATCCGCGCTATTATTTTCGCTTCGCCGCTCCGCTTATTATGCATAAGGAAAGCCAGGCCATGTTTGCACAACAACCTCGTTCCGCGCCCGCGCCTTTCTATGAAAAGGTGAAGCAGGCGATTAGCGAAAAAATCTACCGCGGCGAGTGGCGTCCGCACGACCGAATTCCCTCGGAGGCTGAACTGGTTGCCCAGTTCGGCTTCAGCCGGATGACCATCAACCGCGCGCTGCGCGAGCTGACGGATGAAGGCCTGCTGGTCAGGCTGCAGGGGGTCGGGACCTTCGTCGCCGAGCCGAAAGGGCAGTCGGCGCTGTTTGAAGTGCGCAGCATTGCCGATGAAATTGTCTCTCGTCGCCATCAGCACCGCTGTGAAGTGCTGCTGCTGGAGGAGACCGAAGCCGATCTCATTCAGGCGGAGGCGCTCACCGTCGCCGAAGGCACGCGTATCTTTCATTCACGGATGGTGCATTTCGAAAACGAGGTTCCGGTACAAATCGAAGATCGCTGCGTGAATGCTGCGGTGGTGCCGGATTACTTGTTACAGGATTACACCACTACCACGCCGCATGATTATCTGTCGCTGATCGCGCCATTAACCGAAGGCGAACATATTGTCGAGGCGGTGCAGGCGACGTCAGAGGAGTGCGCGTTGCTGCGCATTCTGCCGCACGATCCCTGCCTGCTCATTCGCCGTCGCACCTGGTCGAAGACGCATATCGTCTCACACGCTCGCCTGCTGTTCCCCGGCGCGCGCTACCGTCTGCAGGGCCATTTCAGCTCGTAATTTTCCCTGGCGTCAGCAAAACGTGATTGCTGACGCAATATAACAAAATTGTATCATTTCTGTTAAATCCTGGCTTGCGCAGAGTTGTATAGACAAGTATATGTATCTACGTACACAACGTTAATTGTCAGGAGAAACCCCGATGTCGCAAAGCAAATATCGCCAGCTGGACGTCCGTGCACCGAGAGGCACGACGCTGACCGCCAGGAGCTGGTTGACCGAAGCGCCGCTGCGTATGTTAATGAACAACCTCGATCCCGATGTCGCTGAAAACCCGCATGAGCTGGTGGTCTATGGCGGTATTGGTCGCGCTGCGCGCAACTGGGAATGCTATGACGCTATCGTGAAGGCGCTGAAAAACCTGGAAAGCGACGAGACTCTGCTGGTGCAGTCCGGCAAACCGGTCGGCGTCTTTAAAACGCATGAAAACTCGCCGCGCGTGCTGATCGCTAACTCCAACCTGGTTCCGCACTGGGCCACCTGGGAACACTTCAACGAACTGGATGCCAAAGGGCTGGCGATGTACGGCCAGATGACCGCCGGCAGCTGGATCTACATCGGTAGCCAGGGCATCGTGCAGGGCACCTACGAAACCTTCGTCGAAGCCGGTCGCCAGCACTATCAGGGCAGCCTGAAAGGCCGTTGGGTATTAACCGCCGGTCTGGGCGGCATGGGTGGCGCGCAGCCGCTGGCCGCGACGCTGGCAGGCGCCTGCTCGCTGAACATCGAATGTCAGCAGAGCCGCATCGATTTCCGTCTGCGTACCCGCTACGTGGATGAACAGGCCACTTCTCTGGATGACGCCCTGGCGCGCATCAAAAAATACACCGCCGAAGGCCGCGCCATCTCCATCGCGCTGTGCGGCAACGCTGCGGATATCGTGCCAGAGCTGGTGAAACGCGGCGTGCGCCCGGATATGGTTACCGATCAGACCAGCGCCCACGATCCGCTGCATGGCTATCTGCCGAAAGGCTGGAGCTGGGAGGAGTATCAGCAGAAAGCCGAATCCGATCCGCAGGGCACCATTCTGGCGGCGAAACGCTCAATGGCCGACCACGTGCAGGCGATGCTGGCCTTCCACGAGATGGGGGTGCCGACCTTCGACTACGGCAACAACATCCGCCAGATGGCGCAGGAAATGGGCGTCAGCAACGCCTTCGATTTCCCGGGTTTCGTGCCGGCGTATATCCGCCCGCTGTTCTGCCGGGGTATCGGCCCGTTCCGTTGGGTAGCGC
Source organism: Klebsiella sp. P1CD1 (assembly GCF_003790505.1). Classification (NCBI taxonomy): domain Bacteria; kingdom Pseudomonadati; phylum Pseudomonadota; class Gammaproteobacteria; order Enterobacterales; family Enterobacteriaceae; genus Klebsiella; species Klebsiella sp. P1CD1. Next base: position 4,017,930 of record NZ_CP033631.1, on the reverse strand, counting down.
TGTCCGGCGATCCGCAGGATATCTACAAAACCGACGCGAAAGTGAAAGAGATCATTAAAGATGATAAGCATCTGCACCACTGGCTGGATATGGCGCGCGAGCGCATCAGCTTCCAGGGACTGCCGGCGCGTATCTGCTGGGTAGGTCTGGAGTGGCGTCAGAAGCTCGGTCTGGCGTTTAACGAAATGGTGCGCAGCGGCGAAGTCTCCGCGCCGATCGTGATTGGCCGCGATCACCTTGATTCCGGCTCCGTCGCCAGCCCGAACCGCGAAACCGAAGCCATGCGCGACGGCTCAGATGCGGTATCCGACTGGCCGCTGCTGAACGCCTTGCTTAACACCGCCAGCGGCGCGACCTGGGTGTCGCTGCACCACGGCGGCGGCGTAGGTATGGGCTTCTCGCAGCACTCCGGGATGGTTATCGTCTGTGACGGTACCGATGAAGCGGCGGCGCGTATCGCTCGCGTCCTGCGCAACGACCCGGCGACCGGCGTGATGCGTCATGCCGATGCGGGTTACGATATTGCTATTGAATGCGCAGCAGAACAGGGTCTGAATCTTCCGATGGTGGCAGCAACGCAGGGGAACGCTAAATGAAATCGTTAACGCTCATTCCGGGGAAACTGAGCCTGTCGCAGCTCCGCGAGGTTTACAGCCACCCGCTGAACATTACCCTCGACAGCAGCGCGTTTGCCGCCATTGATGAGAGCGTGGCCTGCGTCAACGCCATCCTTGCCGAAGGGCGTACCGCCTACGGTATCAACACCGGTTTTGGCCTGCTGGCGCAAACCCGTATCTCGACGGACGATCTGGAGAACCTGCAGCGTTCGCTGGTGCTGTCCCATGCGGCGGGCGTAGGTGAGCCGCTGGACGACGACCTGGCGCGCCTGATTATGGTGCTGAAGATTAACAGCCTGTCCCGCGGTTTCTCCGGGATCCGCCTGAGCGTGATCCAGGCGCTGATTGGCCTGGTCAATGCCGGCGTGACGCCGTGGATCCCGGCGAAAGGTTCCGTCGGCGCCTCCGGTGACCTCGCGCCGCTGGCGCATATGTCGCTGACCCTGCTGGGTGAAGGCAAAGCGCGGGTTCGCGGTGGCGAATGGCTGCCAGCGACCGACGCGCTGCGTCAGGCGGGGCTGGAGCCGATTACCCTGGCGGCGAAAGAGGGATTGGCGCTGCTGAACGGCACCCAGGCCTCGACGGCTTTTGCGCTGCGCGGTCTGTTCGAAGCCGAAGATCTGTTCGCCTCCGCGGTCGTCTGCGGGGCGTTAACCACTGAAGCGGCGCTGGGTTCGCGTCGTCCGTTCGACGCGCGTATTCACGAGGTGCGCGGCCAGCGCGGGCAGATTGATGCGGCGGCACTGTATCGCCACCTGTTGACCGATGACAGCGCGATCTCGCGGTCGCATCATAATTGCACCAAGGTTCAGGATCCGTACTCACTGCGCTGCCAGCCGCAAGTGATGGGCGCCTGCCTGACGCAGATCCGCCAGGCGGCGGAAGTACTGTTAGCCGAAGCGAATGCGGTCTCCGATAACCCGCTGGTCTTTGCCGCCGAAAATGACGTCATCTCCGGCGGTAACTTCCACGCCGAACCGGTGGCGATGGCGGCGGATAATATCGCGCTGGCGATCGCCGAAATCGGCTCGCTCTCCGAGCGTCGTATCGCGCTGATGATGGACAGCCATATGTCGCAGCTGCCGCCGTTCCTCGTGAAAAATGGCGGCGTCAACTCCGGGTTTATGATCGCCCAGGTCACAGCGGCGGCTTTGGCCAGTGAAAACAAAGCGCTCTCGCATCCGCATAGCGTTGATAGCCTGCCGACGTCCGCCAACCAGGAAGACCACGTCTCGATGGCGCCGGCTGCCGGCCGTCGGCTGTGGGCGATGGCGGAAAACACCCGCGGCGTACTGGCCGTTGAGTGGCTGGCGGCGGTGCAGGGCCTGGATATGCGCGAAGGGCTGACCACCAGTCCGCTGCTGGAAGAGGCGCGCCATCTGCTGCGCGAACGCGTATCTCACTATACGCAGGATCGTTTCTTCGCCCCTGACATTGAAAATGCCATTGCACTTTTGGCTGCACGTCACCTGACGCGTCTGCTGCCTGCCGTACTGCATTAATCACCGTTGTTCTCTGTACCCGCGTCGGGGGAAGTCATTCCCCCGGCCGACCTACATCGCATATTTGTCGTCATATAAAAAAATCAGGACACCTGTATATGCAACAACAACACAAACCGCATCTGCTGCGCGGGCTGAATGCCCGACACATTCGTTTTATTGCGCTCGGTTCCGCTATCGGCACCGGGCTGTTCTACGGTTCGGCCTCCGCCATTAAGGCGGCGGGTCCGGCGGTGCTGCTGGCCTATCTGATCGGCGGCGCGGCGGTCTTTATGGTCATGCGCGCGCTGGGTGAAATGGCGGTGCGCAATCCGGTTTCCGGCTCCTTTGGCAGCTATGCTCGCCAGTATCTCGGGCCGCTGGCCGGATTTATTACCGGCTGGACCTACACCTTTGAAATGGTGATCGTGGCGCTGGCCGACGTCACCGCGTTCGGTATCTATATGGGACTGTGGTATCCCGATGTGCCGCGCTGGATCTGGATCCTCAGCATCATCTTCTTTATTGGCGCGATGAACCTGTGCAACGTGCGGGTGTTCGGCGAGATGGAGTTCTGGCTGTCGCTGATTAAAGTGGTGGCGATTATCGCCATGATGGCGGCGGGCGCGGGGATCATCTTCTTTGGCTTTGGCCATAGTTTCCCGGCTACCGGGCTGGAAAATTTGTGGAGCCACGGCGGCTTTGCGCCACATGGCTGGCAGGGGATCATCGCCTCGCTTGGCATCGTGATGTTCGCTTTCGGCGGCGTGGAAATTATCGGCGTCACGGCGGCGGAAGCGCAGAACCCGAAGAAGGTCATCCCGCAGGCCATCAACACCATTCCGCTGCGTATTATTCTGTTTTACGTCTGCACCCTGGCGGTGCTGATGGCGATCTTCCCGTGGAATAGTTTTGGCGAGCAGGGCAGTCCGTTTGTGCTGATCTTCGATGGCCTCGGGATCCCGGCGGCGGCGACCGTGCTGAATATCATCGTGATTAGCGCCAGTATCTCGGCGATTAACAGCGATATTTTTGGCGCCGGGCGCATGATGTACGGCATGTCGAAAGAGGGGCTTGCGCCGAAGTGCTTCCAGCGGATTGCCAGCAACGGCGTACCCTGGATGACGGTGGTGGTGATGGGCGTGGCGCTGCTGGTGGCGGTGGTGCTTAACTATCTGATGCCGGAGCAAGTCTTTGTGCTGATTGCCTCGCTGGCGGCGTTCGCCACCGTCTGGGTGTGGCTGATGATCCTGCTCTCTCATTTCTCGATGCGCCGCGGTTTGTCGGCCGAAGAGCGCAGTAAGATCGAATTCCCGATCCCCTTCTGGCCGGTTGGTCCGCTGTTGACGCTGCTGTTTATGGGGCTGGTGATCGCCGTGCTGGGAATGGTGGAAGAGACGCGCGTGGCGCTGTTAGCCGGGTTGGTCTGGTTGGGGCTGCTGACGGTGGTGTGGTACGCGCGGGTGCGTAAAACCGCGCTGCAGGTGGCCACGGAACAGTAAGGTCAATCTCCCCGGTGGCGCTGCGTTTAGCGGGGCTACAAATGGCACGGAGCGTAGTATTGTAGGACCGTAGGCCGGGCAAGGTGCAGCCGCCACCCGGCGAAATAATGGCACAACCGAATATTTCCCTGTTCACGCTGCGTCTGGCAGGGCTACAGCTTCTGTGTTAATTCCGGACAGATTGCGCTCCCAGTATTTCTTCTGCGTTATGTCATTCATGGCGCAGGGAGCGCACAGGGGGCGGCCAGTCGCCGCCGCCCCCTGTACCCCCGGGCTCCGGCCAGCAAAATCGCCACTGCGTGGTTCCTTCGACTTATCCCTGCAGGCTTCGGGTCGGGCCGAGGCAGCGTCCCTGCAAAACACGGCCCTCAGCCCGCATCCATGCGGGCTGCCCCGGCCTTCCGGGAACGTCTCAGCGATTTTGAGGCCGCCAGCACCGGCAGTTTCAGCGGCCCCATGTCCGGCGGCGCTGCGTTTGCGCGGGGCTGGGGGATTGTAGGTCGGGTAAGCGCAGCGCCACCCGACAATATACCGGCACCGTGGGTTGCCCGGATAAGGCGCAAGCCGCTATCCGGGGGGATAATTAACTGAACAGGGCGGTGATGGAAGCGCTGGCGAGGGAATGGAAATGGACGTTAAAGCCGACCATCGCGCCGCTGGCCTCGGCATCGACATCAATCTTATCGATATCCAGGGCGTGGACGGTAAAAATGTAGCGGTGGGTTTCGCCCTTCGGCGGTGCCGCGCCGCCGTAGCCTGCCTTACCAAAATCGGTGCGGGTCTGAACGGCCTCTTCCGGTAGCTCCGCCTGACCGGAGCCGGCACCCTGCGGTAGCACCCGAGTATCGGCAGGCAGGTTGACTACCACCCAGTGCCACCAGCCGGAGCCGGTCGGTGCATCCGGGTCGTAGCAGGTGACGACAAAGCTTTTGGTGCCCGCGGGCACATCATCCCACATCAGGTGCGGCGAAATATTGTCGCCATCATAGCCCATGCCGTTGAAGACGTGACGATTAGGCAGCTTGCCGCCGTCCTGGAGATCGTGACTGATCAATTTCATGCTTCATCCTCATTGATAATGTGCAGATTAACAAAGAAGTGTAGCCTTCCCGGCGGCGCAAATCCGCTGTTTATTCGCTAAAAAATGTTTCGTCCTGCACGGCCAGGTTGACCGCACGGGTCAGGCGGGTCAGCTGTTTGGGCGTGATGATGTACGGGGGCATCAGATAAATCAGGCGGCCAAACGGGCGGATCCACACCCCTTGTTCGACGAAAAAACGCTGCAGGGCGGCCATATTTACCGGACGCCGGGTTTCAACCACGCCAATCGCGCCCAGCACGCGCACATCGGCGACCAGCGCAGATCCCCGCGCCGAAGCCAGCTCGGCCTGTAGTTGGGCTTCAATCGCCGCCACCTGCTGTTGCCACTCGCCGCTCTCCAGCAGGCGCAGGCTTTCGCTTGCCACCGCGCAGGCCAGCGGATTGCCCATAAAGGTGGGGCCGTGCATAAAGCAGCCGGCTTCGCCATTGCTGATGGTTTCCGCGATCTCGCGGGTGGTCAGTGCGGCGGAAAGAGTCATGGTGCCGCCGGTCAGCGCTTTACCCAGACACAGAATATCGGCGGCGATACCAGCGTGTTCGCAGGCGAACAGTTTGCCGGTGCGGCCAAAGCCGGTAGCAATCTCATCGGCGATCAGCAAAATCTCTTCCCGGTCGCACATTTTACGCACCCGCCTCAGCCACTCCGGATGGTACATCCGCATTCCGCCGGCACCCTGGACGATCGGTTCGAGGATCACCGCGGCGATGTCGTGGCGATGCGCGGCCATCAGGCGGGCAAACGGCACCATATCCAGCTCATCCCACTCGCCGTCGAAGCGGCTTTGCGGCGCGGGGGCAAACAGGTTATCCGGCAGATAGCCCTGCCACAGGCTGTGCATTGAATTCTGCGGATCGCAGACCGACATCGCGCCGAACGTGTCGCCATGATAGCCGTTGCGGAAAGTCAGGAAACGACGACGCGGCTGGCCTTTGGCCTGCCAGTACTGCAGCGCCATTTTCATCGCCACCTCTACCGCCACCGAACCGGAATCGGCGAGGAAAACGCACTCCAGCGATTCCGGGGTCATCGCCACCAGTTGGCGGCACAGCGCCACCGCCGACGGATGGGTGATCCCGCCAAACATCACGTGCGACATCTGATCGATCTGCGCTTTCATCGCCGCATTGAGGCGCGGGTGATTGTAGCCGTGGATCGCCGCCCACCAGGAGGACATGCCGTCAACCAGTTGTTCACCGCCGGCGAGGGACAGCTCGCACCCGTGGGCGGAAACCACCGGGTAGACCGGCAGGGGGGAAGTCATAGAAGTGTAGGGGTGCCAGATGTGGCGCCGATCGAAGGCGAGATCGTCCAGTGTCATAAGCGACTTGTAAACCATTTTGAAAACATTTAGGTTTACGAGTATAAACCGAACCGCAAATTAACAAAACCTTTTGGAGAGGCTAATGGCTCACCACGCACGCTGGACAATGTCGCAAGTTACTGAGTTATTTAATAAACCACTCATCGATCTGTTATTCGAAGCGCAGCAAATCCACCGCCAGCATTTTGACCCGCGTCAGGTGCAGGTCAGTACGTTGCTGTCGATTAAAACCGGCGCTTGTCCGGAAGACTGTAAATATTGCCCGCAAAGCGCACGCTACAAAACCGGTCTTGAATCCGAGCGCCTGATGGAAGTCGAGCAGGTGCTGGAGTCAGCGCGTCAGGCGAAAAACGCCGGCTCCACTCGCTTCTGCATGGGCGCGGCGTGGAAGAACCCCAATGACCGCGATATGCCCTATCTGGAGCAGATGGTGAAAGGCGTCAAGGCGCTGGGTCTGGAGTCCTGTATGACGCTCGGTACCCTTACCGATAGCCAGGCGCAGCGCCTGGCCGGTGCGGGGCTTGATTACTACAACCATAACCTCGACACCTCGCCGGAATTTTACGGCAACATCATCACCACCCGTACCTATCAGGAGCGTCTGGATACGCTGGATAAAGTGCGCGATGCCGGGATCAAAGTCTGCTCCGGCGGCATCGTCGGGCTGGGAGAGACCGTAAAAGATCGCGCCGGGCTGCTGCTGCAGCTGGCTAATCTGCCGACGCCGCCGGAGAGTGTGCCGATCAACATGCTGGTGAAAGTTAAAGGCACGCCGCTGGCGGATAACGACGATGTCGACGCTTTCGATTTCATCCGCACCATCGCCATCGCACGCATCATGATGCCCACCTCTTACGTGCGTCTCTCCGCCGGCCGCGAACAGATGAACGAGCAGACCCAGGCGATGTGCTTTATGGCCGGGGCGAACTCGATTTTTTACGGCTGCAAGCTGCTCACCACGCCGAACCCGGAAGAGGACAAAGACCTGCAGCTGTTCCGCAAGCTGGGGATCAACCCGCAGCAGACGGCTGTACTGGAGGGCGATAATGAGCAGCAGCAGCGCCTGGAGCAGGCCTTACTCACCCCCGACACTGAGGAATATTACAACGCGGCGGCGCTATGACCTGGCAGCAACGAATCGAGCGGGCGCTGGACGAGCGGCGGCAGACGGATGCGTTTCGCCGCCGCCTGCCGGTAAGCCACGGCGCCGGACGCTGGCTGGAGCGCGAAGGGGAGCGCTGGCTCAACTTCTCCAGCAATGATTACCTGGGCCTGAGCCAGCATGCCGGCATTATCGCCGCCTGGCAGCAGGGGGCGGAACGTTATGGCGTCGGCTCCGGCGCATCGGGCCACGTGAGCGGCTATAGTGAGGCCCACCGCGCGCTGGAAGAGGAACTTGCCGACTGGCTCGGTTACCCGCACGCGCTACTGTTTATCTCCGGCTTTGCCGCCAATCAGGCGCTGGTTGCCGCGCTGGCGGAAAAAGAGGATCGGATTGTCGCCGACCGCCTGAGCCACGCCTCCCTGCTGGAAGCGGCGAGCCTCAGCCCGGCCCAGCTGCGGCGCTTTGCCCACAACGATCCGCAGCAGCTCGCGCAACTGCTGGCGAAACCGCTGGACGGTCTGCAGTTAGTGGTGACTGAAGGCATTTTCAGTATGGACGGCGACAGCGCGCCGCTGGCTGACATTCAGGCGGCAGCTCGCAGCGCCGGAGCATTATTACTGGTTGATGATGCTCACGGAATCGGGGCGATTGGCGATGAAGGGCGCGGAAGCTGTCATACGCAGGCGGTTCGCCCGGAGCTGCTGGTAGTCACCTTCGGCAAGGCGTTTGGGGTGAGCGGCGCGGCGGTACTGTGCAGCGAATCGATGGCGGATTATCTGCTGCAGTTTGCCCGTCATCTGATCTACAGCACCGCCATGCCGCCCGCCCAGGCGGTGGCGCTGAGCGCGGCGCTGCGGGTCATTCGTAGCGATGAGGGCCAGCAGCGGCGGGAAACCCTGGCCGCCCGCATCCGTCAGTTCCGTGCAGGGATGGGCGATGTGTCGCTGGGGCTGACCGATTCCGTCAGCGCGATCCAGCCGCTGATCGTCGGCGATAACGCGCGAGCGCTGAGCCTGGCCTGCCGTCTGCGCGAGGCCGGCTGCTGGGCGACGGCGATCCGTCCACCGACGGTGCCGGTCGGCAGCGCTCGCCTGCGTCTGACCCTGACCGCCGCTCATCAGGCTGAGGACATTAACCGTTTACTGGAGGCGCTGCATGGTCACGGTGAATAAGCAGGCGGTGGCCGCGGCGTTTGGCCGGGCGGCCAGCGGCTATACGCAACATGATGAACTGCAGCGGCGCAGCGCCGATCTGCTGCTGCGCCAGCTGGCGCGCCGCGATTTTGCTCAGGTGCTGGATGCTGGCTGCGGCCCCGGCAGCATGAGCCGCTACTGGCGTGAGGCGGGCAGCGTGGTGACCGCGCTGGATCTCTCCGCCGGCATGCTGGCCCAGGCGCAGCGCCACGACGCCGCGCAGCATTATCTGCAGGGCGATATCGAAGCGCTGCCGCTGCCGGATGGCTGCGTCGATCTGGCATGGAGCAACCTGGCGGTGCAGTGGTGCGACGATCTGCGCGCGGCGATCGGCGAGCTGTGCCGGGTGGTGCGGCCCGGCGGGCGGGTGGCGTTTACCACGCTGCTGGCCGGATCGCTGCCGGAGCTCAATCAGGCGTGGCAGGCTATCGACGACCGGCCACATGCCAACCGTTTTCTCAGCGAACCGGCGGTAAGGGCCGCACTGAGCGGCCTGCGCGCCGAAGGCATCGTTCATCAGATTAGCCTGCCGTTCGCCGATGCGCTGAGCGCTATGCGCTCCCTGAAGGGCATCGGCGCTACCCATTTGCACCAGGGGAGGGCATCCGCCCCGCTTGGCCGCGGCAAACTGCGCGAACTGCAGCTGGCCTGGCCGCAACAGCAGGGTATCTGCCCGCTGACGTATTATCTTTTTACAGGAGTCATTGAACGTGACTAAACGTTTTTTCGTCACCGGAACCGATACTGAAGTCGGGAAAACGGTCGCCAGCAGCGCACTGCTGCAGGCGGCGAACCAGTTGGGTTTTAACACAGCCGGCTATAAACCGGTGGCTTCCGGTAGCGACCTGACCGCACAAGGGTTACGCAATGAAGATGCGCTGGCCCTGCAGCGTAATAGCCGGGTGGCGCTGAGCTATGAACAGGTCAACCCTTATACTTTTGCCGAACCGACCTCGCCGCATATTATTAGCGCCGATGAGGGGCGACCGATTGCCGCGACGACGCTTTCCAGCGGCTTACGCGAACTGGAGCGCCTGGCTGACTGGGTACTGGTGGAAGGGGCCGGCGGCTGGTTTACGCCGCTCTCGGACACCCTGACCTTCGCCGACTGGGCGCAGCAGGAGCAGCTGCCGGTGATTCTGGTGGTGGGGGTCAAGCTCGGCTGTATCAACCATGCGATGCTTACCGCCCAGGCGGTGCGCCAGGCGGGGCTGCCGCTGGCGGGCTGGATCGCCAATGACGTGCAGCCGCCGGGCAAGCGCCATAGCGAATATCTGGCGACGCTGAAAAACCGGTTGGCCGTGCCGTTTCTTGGCGAAATACCGTGGCTTGTCGATATCGCGCAGCGCGACGATCTCGGCCAGTATCTGGATCTCAGCGCGCTGGATCTGGCGTCATCCACTGCGCCAGCAGCGGTTCATCCAGCGCCATAATATCGCCCTCGGCGACATTACGCCCCCGGTGAAGGACACAGAACCGATCCGCCACCCGGCGGATAAAGGGCAGGTGCTGCTCGGCGAGCAGCACCGTCAGACCGATATCGCGATTTAACCGCAGCAGCAATTCCGCCAGCTTTTGCAGGCAGCGCGGCCCTGCGCCGCGTGAGGGTTCGTCAAGGATCAGCAGTCGTGGCTGGACGATCAGCGCCCTGGCCAGCGCCAGCTGGTACTGATCGTCGGCGCTTAGCGAAGCGCCTTTGCGCTGCCGTAGCGCATAGAGTTCGGGAAAATGGTCATAAATTTCGCCGCCGCTGGCGTTAGCCCCGGGTTTCCCGGCCGCCAGGGCAATATGCAGGTTCTCTTCCACGCTGAGCTGGGAAAAGATGCGTTTATCCTGCGGCACGTAGCCGATGCCGATGGCGCTGCGCGACTGAGCGGACAGGGGGGTGAGATCGCACGGCGGGGCGCCAATGTCATGCCAGGTCATCCGACCGCTGGCCACCGGCAGATGGCCGGCAATGCAGTTGACCAGGGTGGTTTTTCCCATTCCCTCGCGTCCCAGTACGCCAATGCACTCTCCGGGGCGTAGTTCAAGATCGACATTCCACAGCGAGTGCTGATTACCGTAAAAATGATTTACTGCCTGTAAATTCAACATGGACGTTTTCTCCTTATCCTGGCGTCAGGGCGACAGAAAGATGCTGCAAAACTCTTGCCAGGAAAAAGAACGCTCGGAAAAAACCGCGAAACGCCGACACCATCGGGCACAGTCAGCGCGGGCGCTGCACTTTTCCGGTGCCCGACGCTAAAGGGTGGTGCAAAAAGCAGCAAAAATCGAGCGGCTTTAAACGGATAGTTATCAAAAATAGTTCGATAAAAATTTTTCGCCGCACGGTTTACGGCGAAAGTCGATTTGCGCCGGGCGGCGGCGGTCTTGGGCTGCAGACAGTTATCCACTATTCCTGTGGATAACCTTGTGTATTAGAGTTAGAAAACCTGCGGTAAGCTAGAGCGTACGCGGCCTGCGGCTGAATTGGCGCGAAAGGCGTCTTTTCTTTAAATTCATTAAATATCAGTTTGTTAGATAAAATCAATGGGTGTAAGAAAAGCGTCATCTACTGCCATAAAACTTTCACCCGTCCGCTTGACAAATGTTAAAAGGTAAAAATTTCTGGGGATAACCCTGCCGGCCGGAGGATTATTCCACCCGGCGCGCGTTTTATGCGCACCATGGCGGCGAAATAAGCCGTTTGCTGACGCTATCATAGTGATGCACTGTTTAAATATCCAGTATAATTTGTTGGCAAAAAATGGCCCGGAGGGTAGAATTAAACACCGGCCGCTAAATCCATCTTCAGGTTTTGATCAATGAGTAAATCGTTTGTTCTGCATTCCGCCTTTCGCCCCTCCGGAGACCAACCGGAAGCCATCCGCCGCCTGGAAGAGGGGCTGGAGGATGGGCTCGCGCATCAAACGCTGCTGGGGGTCACCGGCTCCGGTAAAACCTTCACCATCGCCAACGTAATTGCCGACCTGCAGCGGCCGACGATGGTGCTGGCGCCAAACAAAACCCTGGCGGCCCAGCTCTACGGCGAGATGAAAGAGTTTTTCCCGGAGAATGCCGTCGAGTATTTCGTCTCCTACTACGATTACTATCAGCCGGAAGCCTACGTCCCCAGCTCAGATACCTTCATTGAGAAGGACGCCTCGGTAAACGAACATATCGAGCAGATGCGCTTGTCGGCGACCAAAGCGCTGCTCGAGCGGCGCGACGTGGTGGTGGTGGCGTCAGTCTCGGCTATCTACGGCCTCGGCGACCCGGACCTGTACCTGAAGATGATGCTGCACCTGACGGTCGGGATGCTGATTGACCAGCGCGCTATCCTGCGCCGTCTGGCCGAACTGCAGTATACCCGCAACGATCAGGCCTTCCAGCGCGGCACCTTTCGCGTGCGCGGCGAGGTGATCGACGTCTTCCCGGCGGAATCCGACGATATCGCGCTGCGCATTGAGCTGTTTGATGAAGAGGTCGAGCGCCTGTCGCTGTTCGACCCGCTCACCGGCCACGTGGAATCGACGGTGCCGCGCTACACCATTTATCCCAAGACCCACTACGTGACGCCGCGGGAGCGCATCGTCCAGGCGATGGAAGAGATCAAGCTTGAGCTGGCGGAGCGGCGCAAGGTGCTGCTGGCCAACAACAAGCTGCTGGAAGAGCAGCGCTTAACCCAGCGTACCCAGTTTGACCTCGAAATGATGAACGAGCTGGGCTACTGCTCGGGCATTGAAAACTACTCGCGCTTCCTTTCCGGTCGCGGGCCCGGCGAGCCGCCGCCCACTCTGTTTGACTATCTGCCGGCAGACGGTCTGCTGGTGATAGACGAATCCCACGTTACGGTGCCGCAGATCGGCGGTATGTACCGGGGCGACCGGGCGCGCAAAGAGACGCTGGTGGAGTACGGTTTCCGCCTGCCGTCGGCGCTGGATAACCGGCCGATGAAGTTTGAAGAATTTGAAGCGCTGGCCCCGCAAACCATCTACGTCTCGGCAACCCCCGGCGCCTACGAGCTGGATAAATCCGGCGGCGAAGTGGTGGATCAGGTGGTGCGGCCGACCGGTCTGCTTGACCCGATCATCGAAGTGCGGCCGGTAGCCACCCAGGTAGACGATCTGTTGTCAGAGATCCGCCTGCGCACGGCCATCAACGAGCGCGTGCTGGTGACCACCCTCACTAAGCGGATGGCGGAGGACTTAACCGAGTACCTTGAGGAGCACGGCGAGCGGGTGCGCTATCTGCACTCGGATATCGACACCGTCGAGCGCATGGAGATTATCCGCGACCTGCGCCTTGGCGAGTTTGACGTGCTGGTAGGGATCAACCTGCTGCGTGAGGGGCTGGATATGCCGGAGGTGTCGCTGGTGGCGATCCTGGATGCCGATAAAGAGGGCTTCCTGCGCTCCGAACGCTCGCTTATCCAGACCATCGGCCGCGCGGCGCGAAACATCAACGGCAAGGCCATCCTTTACGGCGATAAGATCACCCCTTCCATGGCCAAAGCCATTGGCGAGACCGAGCGTCGACGGGAGAAACAGCAGCGTTATAACGAAGAGCATGGCATCGTACCGCAGGGCCTCAACAAGAAAGTGGTGGATATCCTGCAGTTGGGCCAGGGCCTGGCGAAAACTAAAGCCAAAGGGCGCGGTAAAGCGAAGACCGTTGAGCCTGCCGGGCTTAGCGCCGTGGAGATGACGCCAAAAGCGCTGCAGCAGAAGATCCACGAGCTGGAAGGGCAGATGATGCAGCACGCCCAGAACCTCGAGTTCGAAGAGGCGGCGCAAATTCGCGACCAGTTGCATCAGCTGCGCGAGCTGTTTATCGCGGCCTCCTGATGGGCAGGGGCGTACTCCCGGACGTTCGGATGAAAGGTCTGTTTTCCGAGTCTCGCCGCCCGCCAGTCAAATTCCTGAGAAGAAAAAGGCCGCATTGCGGCCTTCTTAATGTTTGCTTAATCTCGCCAGGCGACACTAACCTCCCCATGATGAGGATAGCGCCCATGCAAAAAATCAACTTCCGTGAATATCTGGCGGTCGCCACCGCCCTGGTTATTATTGTTGCCTTTTTCCATCAGTGGGTACTGACGTTCTGACCCGCGCGCCGCGGGAATAACACCCACGCGCGGACGCCGGGCCCCGGCTGGCGGTTGTGCAGGAAGAACTGGGCGTCATGCAGCTGAGCAATGCGCGTGACGATGCTCAGTCCGAGGCCTATGCCGCCGTAGCGACTGTCCATGCGCACAAACGCTTTACTGAGTTCGCCGCTTTTCGCCTCATCAATCCCTGGGCCTTCATCTTCCACCGCCATCACCGGCATCAGGCCCGCTTTCACCGACACGCGGATAGTTGACCCTTCCGGGCTGTAGCGGTGAGCATTCTCCACCAGATTACGCAGGATCACACGGATTAACGTCGCGTCGCCAGAGACGATGGCCTCGCTTTCGACATCCGTCAGCAGCAGCCGCTGCTGACGCTGCGCCAGCATGGTCTCCAGCTCATCCTGCAGCGGTTTGACCACGTCATCCAGCAGCAGCACCTGCTGATAGCTGCCGGCGGAAAAAGACTGTCCGACGCGCGCCAGCTGCAGCAGCTGCGAAATGCTGGTGGTCATCTGGTCGAGGCGCTGGATCAGCGGGTCGACGCCCACGCCGTGCACTTTCGCCAGTAGTTCGAGGTGCAACCGCAGGCCGGCCAGCGGGGTACGTAGCTCATGCGCCACATCAGCGGTAAACAGCCGCTCACGGTCGAGGGTCAGATTGAGGCGGGAAACCAGCTGATTCAGGGCGGTGGTCACCGCCGTGACTTCGGGCACCGATTCGCTGAGCACGATGGGGGTGAGGTTATCCGGCGTGCGGCTCTCCAGCTCGCTTTGCAGTCGGGAGAGCGGGCGGGTGATCTTGCGCACCGCCAGCATGCTGATATACAGCGCCAGGCCAACGATCAACAGGCTCGGCACCAGCAGGCTGGCGACCGCTTCCCGTACCTCATGCTCCACATGTTTCTGGTTATTGTGGCCTTCGATGGCGCTGGCCACCAGCAGCTGGATCTGCTCTTTGCTCTCATGCCATAGCCAGAAGACGCTGATCAGCTGGCAGACCACCAGGATGGCGCCAATGGTCAGCAGCAGCCGGTTGCGCATGGTCCAGGTTTCGGTTGCAAACAGAGCCATGGTCTATTCCGTGTCGATGTGGTTAGCCAGCATATAGCCAAAACCCCTGACGGTGCGGATCCGCGATTTGCCAATCTTTTCGCGTAGGTTATGAATATGCACCTCAAGCGTATTGGTCGCCGGCTCGTTGTCCCAGCTGTAGATGTCGTTGTAGAGGATTTCACGATGCACCGGGCTACCGGCTTTCATCATCAGCCGCGACAGCAGGGCATACTCTTTTGGCGTCAATTCCAGCGCCGTCTCACCCAGCCATACCAGGCGGCGGGTGACGTTGAGGCGCAGATCGCCGACGCTGATTTCGTTATCGCCCTGGTTATTATGCCGGCGGAGCAGGGCGCGAATGCGCGCATTCAGCTCTTCCAGGGCAAAGGGTTTCACCAGATAGTCATCCGCGCCGGTATCGAGACCGCTAATGCGATCCTCAAGCGTATCGCGGGCGGTGAGGATCAGCACCGGCTGGGTCATCTTCTCCCGCCGCATACGGGTGAGAAAATGCAGACCGTCTTCATCCGGCAGGCCGAGGTCGAGGACGATCAGGCTGTAGTGATTGCTGGCCAACGATAGCGCCGCTTCGTGCGCTGTGGAGACGCCGTCGCATACGTATCCTTCACTTTGCATCGCCAGAATCAACCCCTGCAACAGCAGCGCATCGTCTTCAATGACTAAGATTTTCATCAACCAGCCTCTCTACATGGCGTTAAAATATCATCTGCTGCCTGGTACTCGTGGGTGCTGACGCCGAGCAGGCCGAGCAGGGTGGAGAACAGATTATCTTGTGAATAATCCTTCGTCTTGGCCTGTTGTTGCAAACACTGGCTGGAGACACCGTAACGTTGCTGGTAATCCGGCGACAGCCACAGCAGCATGGGGACGTGTTTTTGCGTATCCGGCGCAATTGAGTACGGCAGACCATGCAAATAGACGCCATCTTCACCCAGCGATTCGCCGTGATCGGACAAATAAACCAGGCTAGTGGTAAATTTATCCTGTTTGGATAGCAGTAATTTTATCGCCTTATCAACAACATAGTCGACATACAGAATGGTGTTGTCGTAGGTATTGGTCAACTGTTGTTGCGTACAACTTTGGATTTCATTGGTATCGCAGGTCGGGGTGAATTTTTTGAATTCAGCCGGATAGCGGTTGTAATAGGTCGGGCCGTGGCTGCCGATAGTATGCAGTACGATAATGCCATCCTGTTTCAGGTTGTCGATGTAACTGTCCAGATTATGGAACAGGACCTCATCGTAGCACTCGCCGTCGATGCACTGACCGCTGAGGTGCAGATCGGTGACGTTCTGGTGCGGTACACGGTCACAGGCGCCCTTACAGCCACCGTCATTGTCGTTCCACAGCACCTGAACACCGGCGCGCTGCAGAATATCCAGGACGCCTTCCTGATGGTGCGCCAGTTCTTCATCGTAATGCGCGCGCGGCATATTGGAGAACATACAGGGGACGGAAACCGCAGTTGCCGTGCCGCAGGAGGTGGTTTTCGGGAAGTACACCACGTCGTCCTGTTGCAGGCGTGGGTTAGTCTCCCGATCGTAGCCGCCCAGCGAAAAGTTCCCGGCGCGCGAGGTTTCGCCCAGCACCACAATCGTCAGGTTTTTGCGGGGGCCGCTATGCATCACCGGTTTCTGCCTGGCATCTTCGCCAATCTTCACCAGCGGCAGATTGTCCATGCGGTTGTGCGCATACCACGAGTTCAGCGCCACAATGCTGTTGGAGGGACTCAGGGATTTCACCAGCTCTTTGTTGTTACGGAACACCGAGGCGTAATCTTTGTAGAACAGCGCGGCCACCAGAATAATCAGCAGCGCCGAAACGGCGATATTGAGCAGGCGCATCGCCGCGCCGCGCCACCGTGTGGCGGGCTTACGGATTTTCACCCACCAGGCGACGAATACCGCTAAAACCCCCGAGAGGCCGAGGACGGCGATCATTTGGCCGGAGAGCAGAGCAAAGCTCTCCGCCGGAGTGGTGTCGAGGATATTGGTGATCATGCTGCGGTCGATCACTACCCCGAAGTTCCAGATAAAGTACTGCGCCGACGCGCTGAGCAGAATAAACAGGCTGATGACCACCCGATCGAGCTTCAGGAACGAGGCGAGGGTGGTGATGATATTCATCACGCTAATGGCCACGATCGGCATACTGAGGAATACCAGCCAGTTATGCAGGCTGTTTACCGGCAGTAACGGGAAAACCTGGCGATAAAAAGCCAGGTTGAGAAAGATACCGATATAGCAAGCAAAGAGAATCAAATAAGTCGTGCGGCTGAAGAGCGGCCGACGCAGAGGCAATAACGACATAATACCTACCCACAGAAAGAGATAAGCGTATAGTGCCAGCCCTATTTTAAGACAACCTTAAGATTTTAAGGTGCACCGAAGGTTGGCCCTCCGGCGCGCAGCGTCAGCCAGGAAGCTGAATTGCCTTTTCCAGCGCGCCGCGAAGCAGCGCCCGATCATGGCGATAGGGCACGTCACTGGCCTCCAGCGGCGTCTGGATCACCAGCCGGTCGTTGATGCCGCGGATATCGGCTTTTGGCCCGGCGATCACCGCATCCACCACCCGCTTACCCACATAGCGCTCCATAATCGCAATGCGCTCCGCCAGCGACAGCCTCGCCGCCGGGCTGTGCTCTTTACCCAGATTATCGATAAACACCATCGGCGCCGGGGTGCGGCGCAGCGCCTGGGCCATCTCGTCGAGCAGCAGGATCGGCAGCAGGCTGGTGTAAAAGCTGCCCGGGCCGATGAGGATCAGATCGGCTTCGGCGATCGCTTCCACCGCCTCGCGAGTGGCGGGTACCGGTGGGGTAAGCATCAGCTCCTGCGGTAGGTTGTCGAGCTGATCGATATTCACTTCGCCGTAAACTTCATGGCCTTCATGATCGAGCGCCATCAAATCCACCGGTTGTTCCGACATCGGGATAAGAAACGCGTCTACTTTGAGCAGGTTTCTGATTAAATTGATAGCTTCTAAAGGCCGCACGCTCAGGTGGTCCAGCGCCTTTAACATCAGATTTCCGAGGTTATGCCCGGAAAGTTCGCCATTACCGCTAAAACGATACTCGAACATCGCCGACGCCACGCTGGGCTCGGCAATTAACTGATTGATGCAGTTGCGCATATCGCCCCAGGCAATGCCGCCTTCCGAGCGGCGGATCCGCCCGGTGGAGCCCCCGTTGTCGGTGGTGGTGACAATGCCGGTCAGCCGCGAGCCGAGCGAGGAGAGGGAGGACATCACCCGGCCCAGACCATGCCCGCCGCCGAGCGCGACCACCCGATCGAGGTCAGCGAATGTACGATTGCGCATAGAAATTCCTTATTTCACATAAACGGCCACACACTACCCGATCTACCCCTAAAAGACGATGGGAGGAGCCCGACAAACTGACCGACATCAAGGCAAAAAAATGATTTATGGCTATTCTGTAGCGAAAATGCACGAAGGTAGCGATATATACAATGTTATATAACGAAATCGCAAATGGCGAAACCGTCCGTAACGCGCTACTATCGGCATAACCTGTTAACACTCTAGCCTCTTCGCCTGTGTCAAAAGATATGGCGGTTTGGCCGCGACCCCTCCGGGTGTCGCCAGGGCGTGGGAAGAAATGACCGCGCCTCCCGTATTTGGAAAGGTGTATATGGCCTCACAGCTTACCGATGCATTCGCGCGTAAGTTTTTTTACCTGCGTCTGTCGATTACCGATGTGTGCAACTTCCGTTGCACCTACTGCCTGCCGGACGGCTACAAACCCGGCGCCGTCAATAACAACGGCTTTCTCAGCGTAGACGAAGTGCGCCGCGTCACGCGCGCTTTCTCCGCGCTGGGCACCGAAAAAGTTCGCCTCACCGGTGGGGAACCCTCTCTGCGTCGCGACTTCACCGAAATCATTGCCGCGGTGCGTGAAAACCCGGCGATCCGTCAGATTGCGGTTACCACCAACGGTTACCGCCTGGCGCGCGATGTCGAACGCTGGCGCGATGCCGGGCTGACGGCGATTAACGTCAGCGTTGATAGCCTCGACGCCCGTCAATTTCAGGCCATCACCGGCCAGGACAAGTTCCACCAGGTGATGGACGGCATTGATGCTGCTTTCGCCGCGGGCTTTGACAAGGTGAAGGTCAATACCGTGCTGATGCGTGATGTTAATCATCACCAGCTCGATACCTTTCTCGCGTGGATCCAACCCCGTCGTATTCAGCTGCGTTTTATTGAGCTGATGGAAACTGGAGAGGGCAGCGATCTGTTCCGCCGTCACCATCTCTCCGGCATGGTGCTGCGCGACGAGCTGCTGCGCCGCGGCTGGATCCACCAGATCCGCCAGCGCAGCGATGGCCCGGCGCAGGTCTTTTGTCACCCGGATTACGCCGGTGAAATCGGCCTCATCATGCCGTATGAAAAAGACTTCTGCGCCACCTGCAACCGTCTGCGCGTCTCATCCGTTGGCAAACTGCACCTGTGTCTGTTTGGCGAAGGCGGCGTCGACCTGCGCGACCTGATGGCTGAGGACGAGCAACAGGCCGAGCTGGAAGCGCGGATAGCCGAAGCCTTGACCCATAAAAAGCAGACCCATTTCCTGCATCAGGGCAACACCGGTATTACGCAGAACCTGTCCTATATTGGCGGTTAATCGTTTTCGAAAGGAGCATTCAGATGAGCCAGGCTAGCGCTGAGTTTATTCCGACCCGTATTGCTATTCTTACTGTTTCCAGCCGCCGTGGCGAAGAGGATGATACCTCCGGCCACTGGCTGCGCGAGGCGGCGCAGGAGGCGGGACACCATGTCGTCGATAAGGCGATTGTGAAAGAAAACCGCTACGCCATCCGCGCCCAGGTGTCGGCGTGGATCGCCAGCGATGACGTGCAGGTGGTGCTGATCACCGGCGGGACCGGGTTCACCGAGGGTGACCAGGCGCCGGAAGCGCTGCTGCCGCTGTTTGACCGTGAGGTCGAAGGCTTTGGCGAAGTGTTCCGCATGCTGTCGTTCGAAGAGATCGGCACCTCGACGCTGCAGTCCCGGGCCGTGGCCGGCGTTGCCAACCGCACGCTGATTTTTGCCATGCCGGGCTCGACCAAAGCCTGCCGCACGGCGTGGGACAACATCATTGCCCCGCAGCTGGATGCTCGCACCCGTCCGTGTAACTTCATTCCTCACCTGAAGAAATAATCTATGTCACAACTGACCCATATTAACGCCGCGGGCGAAGCCCATATGGTGGATGTCTCCGGCAAAGCGGAAACGGTGCGCGAAGCGCGCGCCGAGGCTTACGTCGAAATGCAGGCGGCGACGCTGGCGATGATTATCGACGGCAGCCACCACAAAGGCGATGTGTTCGCCACCGCGCGTATCGCCGGGATCCAGGCGGCAAAACGTACCTGGGAGCTGATCCCGCTGTGTCATCCGCTGATGCTGAGCAAAGTGGAAGTCAATCTGCAGGCGCAGCCGGAGCATAACCGGGTGCGCATTGAGTCACTTTGCCGTCTGACCGGTAAAACCGGCGTTGAGATGGAAGCATTGACCGCCGCCTCCGTTGCCGCGCTGACCATCTACGACATGTGCAAGGCGGTGCAAAAAGATATGGTCATTGGCCCGGTGCGCCTGCTGGCGAAAAGCGGCGGCAAGTCCGGCGATTTTAAGGTGGACGAACGCCATGATTAAGGTTCTATTTTTCGCCCAGGTGCGCGAACTGGTCGGCACCGATGCTCTGACCCTCGACGCCAGCGACCTGGCAACCGTCGAGGCCGTGCGCCAACAGCTTGCCGCGCGCGGCGACCGCTGGGCGCTGGCCCTGGAAGAGGGCAAGCTGCTGGCGGCAGTCAACCAGACGCTGACCGCGTTTGACCATCCGGTCGCCAGCGGCGACGAAGTGGCGTTCTTCCCGCCGGTGACCGGAGGCTAAGATGACGCAAACTCGTATCGTGGTTAGCCCGGCACGCTTTAGCGTCGGCGATGAGTATCCGTGGCTGGCCGAGCGCGATGAAGACGGTGCGGTGGTTACCTTCACCGGTAAAGTGCGCAATCACAACCTTGGCGACAGCGTGAAAGCGTTAACGCTGGAGCACTATCCTGGAATGACTGAAAAATCGCTGGCGGAGATCGTCGACCTGGCGCGCGAGCGCTGGCCGCTGGGCCGGGTGACGGTTATCCACCGCATCGGCGAAATGTGGCCGGGGGAAGAGATTGTGTTTGTCGGCGTCACCAGCGCCCACCGCGGCAGCGCCTTCGCCGCGGGCGAGTTTATTATGGACTACCTGAAAACCCGCGCGCCGTTCTGGAAGCGTGAGGCGACGCCGGAAGGCGAACGCTGGGTCGACGCCCGCGACAGCGATCGTCAGGCGGCAGAGCGCTGGTAGTGTGATACGCTTACAGGGTGAAACTTTGTTAATCAGGAGAGAGTCATGGACAGATATCCGCGTTCCGATTCAATCGTGCAGGGCCGTACCGGCCTGCAGACTTACATGGCGCAGGTATACGGCTGGATGACGGTTGGCCTGCTGCTGACGGCGTTTATCGCGTGGTTTGCGGCGAATACCCCGGCGGTGATGATGTTCGTCTTTTCGAGCAAAATCACTTTCTTCGGGCTGATTATTGCCCAGCTGGCGCTGGTGTTTGTGCTGTCGGGAATGGTGCAGCGACTGAGCGCCGGGATGGCCACCACGCTGTTTATGCTCTACTCGGCGCTGACCGGGCTGACGCTGTCGAGCATTTTTATCGCCTATACCTACTCATCGATTGCCAGCACCTTTGTGGTCACCGGCGGGATGTTCGGGGCGATGAGCTTGTATGGTTACACCACGAAGCGCGATCTGAGCGGCTTCGGCAGCATGCTGTTTATGGGGCTGATTGGCATCGTGCTGGCATCGCTGGTCAACCTGTGGCTGAAGAGCGAGGCGCTGATGTGGGCGGTGACCTACATTGGGGTGGTGCTGTTTGTCGGCCTGACGGCGTATGACACCCAGAAGCTGAAAAACATCGGCGAGCAGATTGACACCCGCGACAGCGCCACGCTGCGTAAATACTCGATCCTTGGGGCCTTAACGCTGTACCTGGACTTTATCAACCTGTTCCTGATGCTGCTGCGTATTATGGGCAACCGCCGCTAACCTCTTAATATCAGAGGGTTGCATCTCCTAACGCCCGGCAAGCGCAGCGCCGCCGGGCGATGGCATCAGGCACGGTACCCGTGGTGCTGCCGGGTGGCGGCTGGCGCCTTATCCGGCCTACGGTGCGTGCGACCTGTCGTTAATTTATTCACCTTTCTTGCTGAAACTGCCGGTGCTGACGGCCTCAAAATCGCTGAGACGTTCCCGGAAGGCCGGGGCAGCCCGCATGGATGCGGGCTGAGGGCCGTGTTTTGCAGGGACGCTGCCTCGGCCCGACCCGAAGCCTGCAGGGATAAGTCGAAGGCACCACGCAGTGGCGATTTTGCTGGCCGGAGCCCGGGGGTACAGGGGGCGGCGGCGACTGGCTGCCCCCTGTGCGCTCCCTGCGCCATAAGAGACATAACGCAGAAGACTAACCGGGAGCGCAAACTACGCTGAAGCCACAGATAATATAAACAACCACACCGCAGTGCTTCCCCTCACCCTGTCCCTCTCCCGGAGGGAGAGGGAACCGTCCGGCTGGCGTTTAGACCTGCCAAGCGCAGCGCCGCCGGGCAAGATATCAGGCACGGTACCCGTGATGTTGCCGGGTGGCGGCTGGCGCCTTACCCGGACTACAGGATCCTCTCACAGGCTCACACCCCGCAGGCCTGGCAAGCGCAGCGCGACCTGGCCGTGTCATTCGCGGGCCAGCTTGCGCTGGTTCTTTTGCCGCAGCTTTTTCGCCCGACTCTCCAGCAGCAGATAGGCCACCGTCGCCAGCAGCAATGGCAGGAAATAATAGAGCGCGCGCCAGGCGAGCAGGGCGGCGATAATCGCGCCCTTCGAAATCTCCTCTCCGGAGAGCATGGCGATAAACACCGCCTCCAGCACGCCGATACCGGCGGGAATATGAACGATCACCCCGGCGATACTGCTCACCAGCAGCACCCCTAATACCAGGAAATAGTTAATTTCGCTGCCCAACAGCAGCCAGATTATCGCCCCCATCGCCATCCAGTTCGCCGCCGAGATCCCCATCTGCAGCAGCGCGAAGCGCCAGGAGGGCAGCACCAGCCGCTGGCCTTTAATCGTCAGGTGACGGCGTTTGGCGAACGCGCAGCCGAACAGATAGCAAAGCGTAAGGAGCAGCATCACCCCGCCGATAATCCGCAGAGTGGTTTGGCTGATGTACCAGTGCGGCGGCAGCTTCACCAGATCCGCCGTAAATATTACCCCACCGAGCAGGATATAGCCCAGCCAGTTGGTGGTGATGCTTAAGGAAAAAATACGGGTGATGGTGCCGCCGTTGAGCCCCAGCCGCGAGTACAGCCGGTAGCGCATGCCGATCCCGCCGACCCAGGTGCTGAGCGTCAGGTTAAAGGCATAGCAGATAAACGACACCAGCATCACCTGGCGTTTCGCCAGCTTATGCCCACAATAGGCCCGGCCAAGCAGATCGTAGCAGCCGTAGATCAGATAGCTGACGATGACCAGCGCAATAGCGCTAAACAAGGCCAGCCGATCGTAGCCGCGGATCACCTTCCACACGTCCTGCCAGTCGACTTTTTGCGCGTAAATCACCAGCAGGACGATCACCGCGATAAAAAAGAGCACGGTAAGTACTCTTTTCGCCATCCGCCAGCGGGGATGCGATTTGCTCATAGCGGATTATCCCTGGTTTGTGAGTCGACACGATCCTGGGTTTCAATCTCCGGCTGCACCGGCGGGCTGACCCTGGCCAGCCGCGGCGTATGGGCTGGTAGCCAGCCGACCCATGCCGGGAAGTGGCGCAGAAAGTGGAAGGCCATCACGCTGACGCCCAGCCGCCACCAGTTGCGTTTCGGCAGCATCGTTTTATCGATCCGCTGGCAATCCCTGGCGATAAGCCCGTTAAGGTTATCGCGCAGCGTCTGGTTAAACACCCGGTCGTGGATAATCAGATTGGCTTCCAGATTCAGCGACAGGCTCAATGGATCCAGGTTGCTCGACCCGACGGTGGCCCAGTGGTCATCCGCCAGGGCGACCTTGCCATGCAGCGGACGGCGGCGATATTCGTAGATCTGCACCCCGCCCTTAACGAGATAGTGATAGAGCAGGTGGGCGCCAAACTTCACAATCGGAATATCCGGCTCGCCCTGGACGATCAGCTTGACCCGCACGCCGCGTCGCGCAGCGTTGCGCATCGCATGCAGCAGGCGGTAGCCGGGAAAGAAATAGGCGTTGGCAATGATCACCTCCCGGCGGGCGCTGGTGAGCATCTTCAGGTAGTGGCGTTCGATATCGTCGCGGTGATCCTGGTTGTCGCGCCAGATGAACAGCGCCTGCGCCTCGCCGGGAGTCTGGTTGATCTCTGGCTGGTGGCGACGGCGGCGCCACCAGCGGCGGGCGGTTTCGCTGTTGGGCAGGTTCTCCAGCTCGAACTGGAGAATATCAAGCACCACCGGCCCCTCGACCTGCACCGCATAATCCTGTTTCGCCTCCGGGCCGTAGTCGCTCATATGCTCGGCGGAGTAGTTGATGCCGCCGACAAAGGCGGTGGTGTCGTCAATCACCACGATTTTACGGTGCATCCGACGGAACAGGTTGGTGCGCATCCCCATCAGCTTAGGGCGCGGATCGTAGTAGCGAAAAATCACCCCGGCGGCGGTCAGTTCGCCGACAAACTCATCGCTGAGATCCGGCGAGCCGTAGCCGTCAAGCAGCACCTCCACCTGAATACCGCGGCGGGCGGCTTTCAGCAGCACCGCGTGCAGCCGCCAGCCCACCTCATCTTCAAACCAGATAAAGGATTCGAGGATCACCCGCCGGCTGGCGCGACCAATAGCCGCAAACAGCGCCGGATAGTACTGGTCGCCGTTCTCCAGTAGCGTAATGCGGTTGCCTTCCTGCCAACGACATTTCACAAGTGTATCTCCACGCTAAGGGGCGCATGATCGGACAGATGCCGCCATTGTTTGAGGGCCAGCGCCTTCGGGTGGCTGGCGTGGGCGTTTTTGACATAAATACGATCGAGGCGCAGCAGCGGAAAACTGACCGGAAACGTACGCGCCGGCCGTCCGCGGGCGCGGGTAAAGATCTCTTCCAGCCCGGCTTGCGCTTTTAACGGCTGATTCGCCTGCTGACGCCAGTCGTTAAAATCCCCGGCCACCACCACCGGCTCACCGGCGGGGAGGGTATTGACCCATTCTGCCAGCATGGTCAACTGCGCCTGCCGTTGGTCGGCGCGTAAACCCAGGTGAACGCAGATCACATGGATCGTCACGCCGCTCTCTGGCGGCACGATGCGGCAGTAAAGCAGACCGCGTTTCTCGCCGTTGCCGACTGAAATATCCCGATTTTCATAGTATTCAATGGGAAAGCGCGACAGTACGGCATTGCCGTGGTGGCCTTCCGGATAGACTGCGTTGCGCCCGTAGGCGTAATCGCTCCACATGGTGTCGGCGAGAAATTCATAATGGGTGGTATCTGGCCAGTTCTCGATGTGCAGCGGGTGAACCTCGTGAGCGCCCATCACTTCCTGCAGGCAAACAATATCCGCGCTGACGCTGCGCACGGCGTCGCGCAACTCGGGCAAAATAAAACGCCGATTAAACGCCGTAAAGCCTTTATGGGTGTTAATTGTCAGCACGTTCAACGAAAATCCCGACGTTGGCTCAGCCATAATTCTCCAGTAAATGTCACTTTCCTGAATAAAATAGTGTAGTAGACGTCACAAAAAGATGCGGTGTTACGGAATTTTCCGTAAAGTGCGGTACTCTGAGTAGCAGAGAAAAATCCTTCAGGAGAGAAGCCATGAAGTGGCAACAACGTGTACGCGTCGCAACAGGTCTTAGTTGCTGGCAGATTATGTTGCATCTACTGGTCGTGGCAGTGCTGGTGATGGGATGGATGAGCGGCGCGCTGGTGCGCGTCGGATTGGGGCTGTGCGTCCTCTATAGCGTCACGCTGCTGGCGATGCTGTTTTTGCAGCGTCACCACGAGGCGCGCTGGCGCGATGTGGGAGACTTCCTTGAGGAGCTCACCACCACCTGGTACTTTGGCGCGGCCATGATAGCGCTGTGGCTGCTGTCGCGCGTGCTGCACAACAACCTGCTGCTGGCCCTCGCCGGGCTGGTGATACTGGCAGGCCCGGCGGTGGTCTCGCTGCTGGCGAAAGATAAAAAACTACGCAATCTTTCTTCGGAACATCGCATACGCCGCTGAGCCGGTGGTGGCCGCTATGACCAGTAGCGGCCACAAACTTCCCCACACAATCTTCAGACTCGCATCCTTCAGATAAATTTGCTTGGTGATATCGGTAAAATGGCGGATCGGGTTTATCCAGGTCAGATCCTGCAGCCACTGCGGCATATTTTCCACCGGTGAAACGTAGCCCGAAAGCAGGATCGCCGGCATCATAAAGACGAACACGCCGATAAACGCCTGCTGCTGGGTGGCGCACAGCGATGAAATCAATAAACCGAAGCCCACCAGCGATAAGCCATAAATCACCATCGTGAAATAGAACAGCAGCAGCGAGCCGGCAAACGGGATCTGATAGGCCCAGATACCAATCGCCAGCACGATAGTCGCCTGCAGGGTGGCGACGATCAGCGCCGGCACTGCTTTGCCAACGAAGATTTGCCAGGTGGCGAGGGGCGAGACCAGCAGCTGATCGAGGGTACCCTGTTCGCGCTCACGGGCCACCGACAACGACGTCACGATCATCACTCCGATGGTGGTGATCATGGCGATAAGCGACGGCACCACGAACCACTTATAGTCGAGATTCGGGTTGTACCAATTGCGCACCACCAGTTCGCTGTTGTTCGGCTTCGCTTTCCCCTCCAGCAGCTCCTGCTGATAGTTTTTTACGATCTGCTGCAGGTAGTTGGCGGCGATTTGCGCGCTGTTGGAGTTGCGCCCGTCGAGCAGGAGCTGCAGCGGGGCGGTTTGATAGTTGTCGAGATTACGCGAGAAATCCGCCGGGAAGCGTACCACCAGCAGGGCTTTTTGTTCATCGATGGTCGGCTGGATCGCTTGCGGGCTTTTCAGCAACAGGACGTGGGTAAAGGCTTTGGCGCGGGCGAAGCGCTGAGTGAGTTCCACCGCGTGGCGGCCGCTGTCTTCGTTGTAGATGGCGATGGTGGCGTTGGTCACCTCCAGCGTCGCGGCAAAGGGAAACAACAATACCTGAATCAGCACCGGCATGATTAAAATTGCCCGCGTTTGCGGCTCGCGCAGCAGCGACTGCAGCTCTTTGCGGATCAATGTCCATAAACGGTGAAACATAATTGCTCCTTTGGCCCATTCAACCACGCCGGGCGGCACTGCGTTTGCCCGGCCTGGGGGATCGGCGAACCGTATAATCGATGTTGGTTAAACCGTAGGCCCGGTCAGCGCAGCGCCACCGGGCAAAACCTAATCCAGACGCCGCTTGGTTTTCAGCCACGTCAGGCCGATAAACATCACCGCCGACGCAATCAAAAACAGCACATTCACCAGCAGCACCACCGGAATATTGCCCGCCAGAAATAGGCTTTGCAGGGTGTTGACGAAATAGCGCGCCGGGATCACGTAGGTCACCGCGCGGATCACCGCCGGCATACTGTCTATCTGGAAAATAAACCCGGACAGCATAATCGACGGTAAAAACGCGGCATTCAGCGCCACCTGCGCGGCGTTAAACTGGTTGCGGGTAATGGTTGAGATCAGCAGCCCCATCCCCAGGGTGCTGAGCAAAAACAGACTGGTGATGACAAACAGGATCGGCAGCGAGCCGCGATAGGGCACGCCGAGAATAAATACCGACACCAGCATACAGAGCAACATCGCCAGCATGCCGAGGAAATAGTAGGGAATGAGCTTGCACAGCAGCAGTTCGGCGCGGGTGATCTCCGTCGACAGCAGCGCCTCCATGGTGCCGCGCTCCCATTCGCGCGCCACCACCAGCGAGGTCAGGATCGCGCCGACCACGGTCATGATGATGGTAATTGCGCCGGGGATAATAAAGTGCTGGCTAATAGCCGCCGGGTTAAACCAGTAGCGCATCTGCACGTCGATCAGCGGTTCAAAGGTTTCGCCGCGGTCTTCCGCCCGCTGCTGCTGCCAGATCTGCCAGATACCTTCCACGTAGCCCTGAGCGAAGTTAGCGGTATTGGGCTCGCTGCCGTCGGTGATGAGCTGCAGCGGTGCGTCGGCGCCGGCGCGGGCCATCTGGCGGTCGAAGTCCACCGGAATGACCACCATGGCGCGGATGCGCCCGGCCTGCATCATTTGAATCAGTTGCTGGCGATTATCGCTGACCGTGGCGTCGATATAGGGCGAGCCGGTCATGGTATGGACGAAATCCAGCGCCTCTTCGCTCTGTTGCTCCAGCAATACGCCGACCCGCAGTTTGCTGGAGTCGAGGTTAATGCCATAGCCGAAGATAAACAGCAGGAGTAGCGGGATCACCACCGCGATCAGCCAGCTGCTGGGATCGCGGACGATCTGCCGGGTCTCTTTGACGCACAGGGCGCGGACCCGCCGCCAGGAGAGAATGCTATTGCTCATGGCTATTCTCCTTATCCCAGCGGTTAATCAGGGTAATGAACGCCTGCTCCATGGTCGGGTCCGTCTGGCTGTCATCCGCCGCCTGGGCCTTCAGCGCGTCCGGGGTGCCGCTGGCGATAAGTTTACCGTGGTAAACCAGCCCGATACGGTCGCAGTATTCCGCCTCATCCATAAAGTGGGTGGTCACCATCACCGTCACCCCTTTATCGACCATGCTGTTGATATGCAGCCAGAACTCGCGGCGGGTGAGGGGGTCGACGCCGGAGGTCGGTTCATCGAGAAACAGAATATCGGGCTCATGCATCAGCGAGCAGGCCAGCGCCAGCCGCTGCTTGTAGCCGAGCGGCAGCTCGTCGGCGGCGTGACGGGCGATACTTTTCAGGCCAAAGGCATCGCTCATTCGGGCAATTTTTTCATTTTGCGCCCGGCCGCGCAGGCCATAGACGCCGGAGAAAAAGCGCAGGTTCTGCTCGACGCTGAGGTTGCCGTACAGCGAAAATTTTTGCGCCATATAGCCCAGATGCTGGCGCGCCTTGCCAGAGCTGACCTTAAGATCCATCCCCAGCACCAGCGCTTTGCCGGAGGTGGGCACCAGCAGGCCGCACATCATTTTGAAGGTGGTGGATTTCCCGGCGCCGTTGGGGCCGAGCAGGCCGAAAATTTCACCGCGCTTAACCTGGAAATCGACGTGGTCGGTAGCGGCGAAATCACCAAACTTTTTCGTTAACGACTGGGCTTCAATGACCGTTTCGTCTTTGCTGCCGTCAACACGATGGATAATCGCTCCCAACGGCGATTCGGCGGTTCCCGCTCCGCCGAGCAGATCGATAAACGCATCTTCAAAGCGCGGCGCGGTGTCGGCCACCTGCAGCGGCGGCATGTCGCCATGCTGCTGGACTTCCTCAATGCGGGCGTCCTTTTTCAGGATCAGGCGCACCGATTTGCCCTGGATCACGCCATCGCTGACCTGCGGCAGCTTCAGCGCCCGCTGCAGCAGACGGCGGTTGTTTTCCTGTGGGCTGGAGACGAGGAAACTGCGCCCGGCCATGGTTTGCGTCAGCGCCGTCGGCTCACCCTGGTAGAGCAGTTTGCCTTCGTTCATCAGCAGCACGTCGCGGCATTGTTCCGCTTCATCGAGATAGGAGGTGCTCCACAGGATCAGCATGCCGTCGCCGGCCAGCTCGTGCACCATCTGCCACAGCTCGCGGCGCGAGATAGGGTCGACGCCGACGCCGGGCTCATCCAGCAGCAGTACTTTCGGGTCGCCCACCAGGGTACAGGCGAGCCCCAGCTTTTGCTTCATGCCGCCGGAAAGCTTGCCTGCCAGCCGTTCGGTGAACGGGCCAAGGGAGGTGAACTCCAGCAGACGGTCGAAAATTTTCTTCCGCGCCTCGCCGGTGACGCTGCGCAGGTCGGCGTACAGGGTCAGGTTTTCCATCACCGTCAGATCTTCATACAGGCCGAACTTCTGCGGCATATAGCCGAGCACCGCGTGCAGGGCGCTGTCGTCTTTTAGCGGGTCGAAGCCGATCACGCTGGCGCGGCCCTCATCAGGCTTGAGCAAACCGGCCAGCATTCGCATCAGGGTGGTTTTCCCCGCGCCGTCGGGCCCCACCAGCCCGGTGACGTAGCCGGCGTGGATCGTGCAGGTGAGCGGCGCCACCGCTGGCCTGTCCATTCCGGGAAAACGGCGGCTCAGACCGTTTAAGGCAATGATGGCCTCACTCATGTCCGTTCCCGTGGTTAAAGGAGACGGTCACCGGCATCCCCTGGCGCAGGGCGCCGTCGGCATCGTTCACCACAATACGCAGACGATAAACGAGGTCGGTACGCAGATCCGGCGTTTCAACGGTCTTCGGCGTGAATTCAGCGCTTGGCGAGACAAAGCCGATTTTGCCGTGATAGGGCTTATCCGGCCGGCTGTCGGTATACAGCAGCACTTCACGTCCCGGCTGCGCCTGACCAAGGTTTTTTTCGTCAACATAGGCGCGGACCCATACCGGATGGGTTAACGACAGCGTCAGTACGGTGCCGCCGGCGTTGAGCATGGTGCCGGGCTCGACGGCGCGGGTCATCAGCGTACCGTCGGAAGGGGCGGTGAGCACGGTATCGTGCAGGTCCAGTTTGGCCTGGGCCAGCGCCGCCTGCGCCTGTTCCAGACTGGCTTTGGCCTGGGCAATCTCCTGCGGGCGGTTACCGGCGCGATACTGACGCAGTTTATCCTGCGCCGATTTGAGCGTTGCCTGCGCCTGGTCGCGTGAGGAGCGGGCGTTCTCCAGATCGTTGGCGGAAATCGCGCTGCTGGCGCGCAGCCCGAGCTGGCGCTGATAAAAGTTTTGCGCATAGTCGTAAGCGGCCTGCGCCTGTTTCACCGCCGCCGCGGCCTGGGCAATCTCTTCCGCGCGGTAGCCGGCCATCATCAGGTCATACTGCGCCTGGGCGGTAGAGACGTTGGCCTGGGCCTGCAGCAGGGCATTTTCATACGGCGCGCGATCAAGCTCGCCGAGAGTTTGCCCGGCGCGGATGCTGTCGCCTTCGTCGACGGTCAGCAAAGCCAGTCTGCCGCCGACGCGGAAGCTCATGTTGACGGTGCGGATATCGACATTGCCATACAGGGTCAGCGGCTGCTGCCGGCTGCTCTGGTACCACCACCAGCCGCCGCCCAGCGCGGCGAGAAGAATCACGATCAACAGAATGACGACGACGGGTTTTTTCATCAGCCCAAACTCCTTTGCGATAACCCATGCAGAATGAAATCGATATGACAGGTAATGACCTCGAAAATCTGTTCGGTCTTTTGCGCGTCAAACTGCGTCCAGCCGGTGCGCAGCAGGATGGTTTCACGCCCAAGACGGAAAGCCAGCACCTCGCCCAGCAGGGCGTGGGTGTGGAGGATCATTTGCGTATCACCGGCATCGCGGCCTGTCCAGGCGGCAATCAGCCGGGTGAGATAGTGGTGCAGGGGGGCGATCACCTGCTGGTGGATCAGATGGTAGGCGGCGGTCGGCGCCAGCTGCTCACGGGAAATGAATTTGCTTAAGTTGACCGTATCATCCTGGGTCAGCAGCAGGATCATGTTATGGCAGGCGTTGAGAATGAGGGCGCGTATTGCCTGGCGATCCGGCGACTTCCCGGCGAGCAGGGCCTCCGCCGCTTCGGCCTGTGGGCGAAAATTGTCGCCGATAAAATCGGCGATCCATTGGGCACAGGCGAGATATAAGTCGTCTTTCGAGCCAAAATAATAGGTGATAGCGGCGATATTCTGCCCGGCCTGGGCGGCGATATCGCGGGTGGTGGCATGCTGACCATACTCGCCAAACTGGGCGATAGCGGCCGCGATAAGCTGATTTTTTGCCTGTTCGCCTTTACTGGTCATCGCGCTCGGTAAAAGTTAATCAATCGATTGATTAACTTTAGGCCTCGATCGGCGGTTTGTCCACCAGCCGGGATCAAATATGGAACCCTTCCTCCTTCAGCTCCCCGGCGACCCAGGCGAAGAAACGCTGGACCTTCTCCTTCTGTTCATTGGCATGGGGAAGAACGAAGTGGTGCGCGCCGACCGGCATACTCCGCTCGTCGTCAAATACCGGCGTCAGCTGCCCCTGACGCACGTGCCCGCCGGCCAGCAGATTGCTTTCGAGGATCACGCCCATCCCCATTCTGGCCGCCTCGATGCTCATGTACGACCGGTCGAAATTAAAAATGAAGTTTTTATGCCAGCCGCGGACCTTGTGCCACGACAGCCAACTGCTCCAGTTAATTAAGGTGCTGTCGGAGTGGATCAGATCGCAGGCCAGCAGATCTTCCACCGCATGCACAGGATGGCTGGCTAAATAAGACGCTGCGCTGTAGGGCAGGACGCGCTCATTTTTAATGGTTCTGACCAACAGCGTTGGCCACTGTGATAGCCCGTGACGAATATCGATATCAATATTATCCCGGGAGAACTGGATGCTTTCGTAGGAACAGGTCAGGCTGATTTTTAACTCCGGCCACGCCTGGCGAAATTTATCCAGGCGAGGCATCAACCACAGCAGGCCGAAGCTCGGCGCCGAGTGAATACGTAAATAATCCTGATGGATATCATTGATCACCTGGCTGGTGGCCTGGCCAATCATATTCAGCGCCCCGGAGACCTCTTTGAGATATTTTTCTCCCACCGCCGTTAACATGACGCCTTTACTGCTGCGGGAGAACAGTTTTTTCCCCAGAAAGTGCTCCAGGCTGGCTATCTGATGGCTGACCGCCGAGGCGGTAATATTGAGATTCTCTGCGGCCAGGTTGAGGCTGCCGGTAGCGGCGACTTCAATAAAGGCCTGGATATTGCGTAAAGAGGGCATCGGCAAATTTTTATTGGGCAGCGGTTGACTCATGGCAGCATCCTGGGCTGGGCGTTTCTAAAAGAAAATAGCGAACAGCGTGGCGCAGTCGTGATAGCCAGCATAGGGAAAAGGAAAAAAATGATTTTAATTTGTGATGGGCTTAACAATTTATCTCGTTAAAAGCGCGCGTGTCAGTAAAAACTAAAAATTTGCGGGAAGTCACTAACTCAATTTTTCTCAATCATAATTGAGGTTTTTTGAATACCGTTTCATTTTGGGGTTGTTATATTCCTCTCACAGGCCTGATCACAAACGGCGATGCGTTGAGATCGCCATTATAAAACACCTAACCACCTGTTTAGCTGAGCGAAAAGATATTTATCTTTTGCTGCTGTATGGAAAGTGAAAACGCGGTGATCCGAAGCGGCAACGGGCAGCGAAGTGGATGAGGTATAAGATGAGGAAACCCTATGTCACGTATAGATACACTAGTCTGTACTGACGCCAGGAAAACGAAATATCGTTTCGTGGTTTTGACGATGATTTTCCTGGTGTATGCCATCAATTACGCCGACAGAACCAATATTGGCGCGGTTCTGCCGTTTATCATTGATGAGTTTCATATCAATAATTTTGAAGCCGGGGCCATCGCCAGTATGTTTTTCCTCGGCTATGCGGTAAGCCAGATCCCGGCCGGTTTTTTCATCGCCAAACGCGGTACCCGGGGGCTGGTTTCGCTGTCCATTTTCGGCTTCTCCGCCTTTACCTGGCTGATGGGCACGGTGAGCTCCGTGTTTGGCCTGAAGCTGGTGCGGCTGGGACTGGGGCTAAGCGAAGGGCCTTGCCCGGTGGGGCTGGCTTCCACCATAAATAACTGGTTTCCACCAAAAGAGAAAGCCACAGCAACCGGCGTTTACATCGCGGCGACCATGTTTGCGCCGATTATTGTCCCGCCGCTGGCGGTGTGGATTGCGGTGACCTGGGGCTGGCGGTGGGTCTTTTTCTCCTTCGCGATACCCGGGATTGTGGCAGCGATAGCCTGGTATCTATTGGTGAAGTCAAAGCCATCAGAAAGCGGATTTGTTTCACAAAGTGAACTGGCAGAGATTAATGCCGGGCGTGAAAGTCATAATAATAGCGTACGCGAAAATATATTAATTGCCGATCGATTCACCTGGCTGGATAAAATCATTCGGGTAAAGAAGATGGCGCCAATTGATACGGCGAAAGGCTTATTCACCTCAAAAAATATTCTCGGT
Source organism: Klebsiella sp. P1CD1 (assembly GCF_003790505.1). Classification (NCBI taxonomy): domain Bacteria; kingdom Pseudomonadati; phylum Pseudomonadota; class Gammaproteobacteria; order Enterobacterales; family Enterobacteriaceae; genus Klebsiella; species Klebsiella sp. P1CD1. Next base: position 3,984,229 of record NZ_CP033631.1, on the reverse strand, counting down.
GACTGCCTGGCGTATTTTATGATGGTTAGCGTGCTGTACGGATTATTAACCTGGATCCCGCTGTACTTAGTCAAAGAGCGTGGCTTTGATGTAATGAGTATGGGTTTCGTGGCCAGTATGCCGTGCATCGGCGGCTTTATTGGCGCGATTGGCGGCGGGTGGATTTCAGATAAAGTCCTGGGCCGCCGACGTAAACCCACCATGATGTTTACTGCCGTGTCAACGGTGGTCATGATGTTAATTATGCTGAATATCCCGGCAAGCACCCTGGCGGTCTGTATTGGATTATTTTTTGTCGGTTTTTGTTTGAATATCGGCTGGCCGGCTTTTACCGCCTACGGTATGGCCGTTTCGGACAGCAAAACCTATCCAATCGCCTCTTCCATAATTAATAGCGGCGGCAACCTCGGTGGATTTGTCGCGCCGATGGCAGCCGGTTTCTTACTTGATAAAACCGGGAGTTTTAATTCTGTATTTACCTATTTTGGTATCTGCGCCGCCATTGGTTTGGTGGTGATTCTTTTCCTCGATGAACCACAATAACGGAAATATATCCTGTTAATTAATATGACGTAATGTCATGGAGTGAAACTATGTTATTAGAAGATAAAGTCGCCATTATTACTGGCGCGGCCTCCGCTCGCGGTTTGGGTTTCGCCACCGCGAAATTATTCGCCGACAACGGCGCGAAAGTGGTCATTATCGACCTCAATGGTGAAGCCAGCAAAACCGCGGCGGCGGCATTAGGCGAAGGCCATCTCGGCCTGGCGGCGAACGTCGCTGATGAAGTGCAGGTACAGGCGGCCATCGAACAAATTCTGGCGAAATATGGCCGGGTTGATGTGCTGGTGAATAACGCCGGGATTACCCAGCCGCTGAAGCTGATGGAGATCAAGCGCGCCAACTATGACGCGGTACTTGATGTCAGCCTGCGCGGTACGCTGCTGATGTCGCAGGCGGTTATTCCCACCATGCGGGCGCAAAAATCCGGCAGCATCGTCTGCATCTCGTCCGTTTCCGCCCAGCGCGGCGGCGGTATCTTCGGCGGCCCGCACTACAGCGCGGCAAAAGCCGGGGTGCTGGGTCTGGCGCGGGCGATGGCGCGCGAGCTTGGCCCGGATAACGTCCGCGTTAACTGCATCACCCCGGGGCTGATTCAGACCGACATTACCGCCGGCAAGCTGACCGACGACATGACGGCCAACATTCTTGCCGGGATCCCAATGAACCGCCTCGGCGACGCGGTAGACATCGCGCGCGCCGCGCTGTTCCTCGGCAGCGACCTCTCTTCCTACTCCACCGGTATCACCCTGGACGTTAACGGCGGCATGTTAATTCACTAAGCGAGGCAAACAGATGAAGATGACCGAATCACAAAAAGTCGCCGCGGCGGCGTGGCGTATTCGCCGTTACGCCCTGCAAATGGGGGAAGTGCAGGGGCAGGGCTATATCGGCCAGGCGCTGGGCTATGCCGATGTGCTGGCCACCGCCTTCAGCCACGCCATGACCTATCGTCCGGAAGATCCCGAGTGGGAGGGGCGCGATCGCTTCCTGCTCTCTCATGGCCATTACGCTATCGCTTATTATGCCGCGCTGCTGGAGGCGGGCATTATCCCGGAAGCCGAGCTGGAAACTTACGGCTCCGACGACAGCCGCCTGCCGATGTCCGGCATGGCGACCTACACCCCGGGGATGGAGATGTCCGGCGGTTCGCTGGGACAGGGGCTGTCCATTGCCGTCGGCATGGCGCTAGGGCTGCGGCAGAAACAGAGCACGGCCTGGGTCTATAACTCCATGTCCGATGGGGAGCTGGACGAAGGGTCGACCTGGGAAGCGGCGATGTCGGCGGCTCACTATGGCCTGAGCAACCTGATTAACCTTGTCGACGTCAACAAACAGCAGGCGGACGGTGATTCGCGCAAAATCCTCGGCTTTGAGCCGCTGCAGGATAAATGGGCCGCCTTCGGCTGGTACGTACAGCGCGTGGACGGTAACGATCTGCCGGCGGTGATGGCCGCTTTTGACAACGCGAAAAGTTATTCCGGCAACCAGCCGCGGGTCATTTTATGCGACACGCTGATGGGCAAAGGGGTGCCGTTCCTCGAAACCCGCGATAAAAACCATTTTATTCGCGTCGATGCCGACGAATGGCAAAAAGCGATTGCGGTGCTGGACGCTAACAAACCAGAAGGAGTGCTGTAATGAGCCAGAGTCAACCCCGTTTAAAAACGTCGGCGATGATCGCCTCGATTGCCGATGAAGGCCAGGCGACCATCTCTGCGCCCTTCGGCGTCGCGCTGTCAAAACTGGCGGCGCAGCGTCCGGAAATCGTCGGCATGACCGCGGACCTGTCAAAATATACCGATCTGCATATTTTCGCCCAGGCCTTCCCGGATCGTTTCTTCCAGATGGGCATGGCCGAGCAGCTGCTGATGGCGGCGGCGGGGGGAATGGCGAAGGAGGGATTTATTCCTTTCGCCACCACCTATGCCGCCTTTGCAACCCGTCGCGCCTATGATTTTATTCATCAGGTCATCGCCGAAGAGCATCTGAACGTGAAGATCTGCGCGGCGCTGCCGGGCCTGACGACCGGTTATGGCCCCAGCCATCAGGCCACTGAAGATCTGGCGATTATGCGCGGTATCCCCGGCATGGTCATCGTCGATCCTTGCGATGCGCTGGAGATAGAGCAGGCGGTGCCGGCCATTGCCGATCACCAGGGGCCGGTGTATATGCGCCTGCTGCGCGGTAAGGTGCCGCTGGTGCTGGATAAATACGACTATCAGTTCGAACTGGGTAAAGCAAAGCTGCTGGAGGACGGCAACGATGTGCTGATCATCTCCTCCGGGCTGATGACCATGCGCGCGCTGGAGGCGGTTGATAAGCTGCGGGCCGATAACATCAGCGTGGCGGTCCTGCACGTGCCGACCATCAAACCGCTGGATGAAAAAGCGATTATTGAACAGGCGTCGAAGCCAGGTCGTCTGGTGGTGACTGCGGAAAACCACACCGCGGTCGGCGGCCTGGGGGAGGCGGTGGCCGCGCTGTTGATGCGTAAGGGTGTGCGCTGTGAGCTGGATACTGTGGGGCTGCCCGACGCGTTCCTGTTAGCCGGCGCGCTGCCGACCCTTCACGATCGTTATGGCATCTCCACCGCGAAGATCGTTGAAAAACTTAAGTATCGTCTGCGTTAATCGCTTTGCCATGACGCACCAGGCCGCTGAGCGCGCTCAGCGGCCTTCTCATGCCCGCCAGCCAGGCGCGGTATTCTTTTGCAGATTTTATGCGGCCTGTCACAAAATCTGCTAGACTGCGCCCCTTCATGGCATTGTGGTTTTTGCCATTTCTTATCGCAATAATCTCCCTGAAAACTACGCCCTTCACCGGGCCGGGGCGGTTCGGAGTTGTTATGTCTTTTGATTCCCTTGGCCTGAATCCCGATATCCTGCGCGCTGTCGCTGAGCAGGGCTACGTTGAGCCGACCCCTATCCAACAGCAGGCGATCCCGGCAGTAATGCAGGGGCGCGACCTGATGGCCAGCGCCCAGACCGGTACCGGTAAGACGGCGGGCTTTACCCTGCCGCTGCTGCAGCGCCTGATTGACAAAGAGCCGCACGCAAAGGGTCGCCGTCCGGTACGCGCGCTGATCCTGACCCCGACCCGTGAGCTGGCGGCGCAGGTGGGCGAGAACGTCCGCGATTACAGCAAGTACCTGAATATTCGCTCGCTGGTGGTATTCGGCGGCGTGAGCATCAACCCGCAGATGATGAAGCTGCGCGGTGGCGTCGACATCCTCGTTGCCACCCCGGGCCGTCTGCTGGACCTCGAACATCAGAACGCGGTCAGCCTTGATAGCGTGGAAATCCTTGTGCTGGACGAAGCGGACCGCATGCTGGATATGGGCTTTATCCATGACATCCGTCGCGTACTGGCTAAACTGCCGGCGCGTCGACAGAACCTGCTGTTCTCGGCCACCTTCTCCGACGAGATCAAGGGCCTGGCCGAGAAACTGCTGCACAACCCGCTGGAAGTGGAAGTGGCGCGTCGCAACACCGCGTCCGAGCAGATCACCCAGCACGTCCATTTCGTTGATAAGAACCGCAAGCGCGAACTGTTGTCGCAGCTGATCGGCGAAGGCAACTGGCAGCAGGTGCTGGTGTTTACCCGCACCAAGCATGGCGCCAACCACCTCGCGGAGCAGCTTAATAAAGACGGCATCCGCAGCGCGGCGATCCATGGCAACAAGAGCCAGGGAGCGCGTACCCGCGCGCTGGCCGACTTTAAATCCGGCGGCATTTGCGTGCTGGTGGCGACCGATATCGCCGCCCGTGGTCTGGATATCGAAGAGCTGCCGCACGTGGTGAACTACGAGCTGCCGAACGTACCGGAAGATTACGTCCACCGTATCGGCCGTACCGGTCGCGCGGCGGCCACCGGTGAAGCCTTGTCGCTGGTGTGTGTGGATGAGCATAAGCTGCTGCGCGATATCGAGCGCCTGCTGAAAAAAGAGATCCCGCGCATCGCGATTGCCGGCTATGAGCCGGATCCGTCCATTAAAGCCGAACCTATCCAGAACGGTCGCCAGCAGCGCGGCGGCGGTCGTGGGCAAGGTCAGGGACGCGGTGGCCAGGGTCAGGGACGCAGCGGACAGCCGCGCAGCCAGAACAGCGCCCCGCGCCGTCAGGACGGCGAGGCGCCGAAAGCGCGTACGCAGGACGGCAAACCGCCGCGCCGCCGTCGTCCGCGTAAACCGGCTGGCGAATAACACGCTGATGCCCCGGCCGCGATAACGCGGCCCGGCTCAGGCCCGTCTGTCCGCTACGCGGCGGCGGGCCTTTTTCTTTCCATTACACTATTTGTCGAGCACGCTTCCACACTCAGCAGAAAGCAATACCTCCAGGCGGGCAAAAATGGCACAATAGTGGCTGTTTATACAGTATTCAGGTTTTCTCATGGCTTTGACCGCTGCGCTGAAAGCGCAAATCGCCGCCTGGTATAAGGCGCTTCAGGAACAGATCCCGGACTTTATTCCCCGCCCCCCGCAGCGGCAGATGATCGCCGATGTGGCGAAAACTCTCGCCGGGGAAGAGGGCAGGCATCTGGCTATCGAAGCGCCGACCGGCGTAGGTAAAACGCTGTCATACCTGATCCCGGGCATCGCCATCGCCCGGGAGGAACAAAAAACGCTGGTGGTCAGCACCGCCAACGTCGCCCTGCAGGATCAAATCTACAGTAAAGACCTGCCGCTGCTGCGTAAAATTATTCCCGACCTGCGCTTTACCGCCGCCTTCGGTCGTGGGCGCTACGTCTGTCCGCGTAACCTGACGGCGCTGGCCAGCACCGAGCCGTCGCAGCAGGATCTGCTGGCCTTCCTCGATGACGATCTCACCCCGAACAACCAGGCCGAGCAGAAGCTGTGTGCGACCCTGAAGCAGGACCTCGACAGCTACCGCTGGGACGGCCTGCGCGATCATACCGATAAAGCCATCGATGACGCGCTGTGGAGCCGGCTGAGCACCGATAAGGCCAGCTGCCTGAACCGCAACTGCCACTACTATCGCGAGTGCCCGTTCTTCGTGGCACGGCGGGAAATTCAGGAGGCGGAAGTGGTGGTGGCCAACCATGCGCTGGTGATGGCGGCGATGGAGAGCGAGGCAGTGCTGCCGGAGCCGAAAAACCTGCTGTTGGTCCTCGATGAAGGCCATCATCTGCCGGACGTCGCCCGCGACGCGCTGGAGATGAGCGCCGAGATCACCGCCCCCTGGTTTCGCCTGCAGCTGGATCTGTTCTGCAAGCTGGTCGCCACCTGCATGGAGCAGTTTCGTCCGAAAACCACACCGCCGCTGGCCAATCCGGAGCGGCTCACCGGCCATTGCGAAGAGCTGTTCGAGCTGATTGCGTCGTTGAATAATATTCTCAATCTCTACATGCCCGCCGGTCAGGAAGCGGAGCATCGCTTCCCGATGGGCGAACTGCCGCAGGAGGTGATGGAGATCTGCCAGCGGCTGGCGAAGCTCACCGAGATGCTGCGCGGGCTGGCGGAGCTGTTTCTTAACGATCTCAGCGAAAAGACCGGCAGCCATGACGTGGTGCGCCTGCATCGGGTGCTGCTGCAGATGAACCGCGCGCTCGGCATGTTTGAAAGCCAAAGCAAGCTATGGCGCCTGGCGTCGCTGGCGCAATCCTCAGGCGCGCCGGTAACCAAATGGGCGACGCGAGTGGTGCGCGACGGCCAGATCCATGTCTGGTTCCACTGTGTCGGCATCCGCGTCAGCGATCAGCTGGAACGGCTGCTGTGGCGCAGCGTGCCGCATATCGTTGTGACGTCAGCGACGCTGCGCTCGCTAAACAGCTTCTCGCGCCTGCAGGAGATGAGTGGTCTGAAGGAGAAAGCGGGTGACCGCTTCGTGGCGCTGGATTCGCCGTTCAACCACGTGGAGCAGGGGAAAATTATTATTCCTCAAATGCGCTATGAACCGCTGATGGATAACGAAGAGCAGCACATTGCCGAGATGGCGGCCTATTTTCGCCAGCAGGTAGAGAGCAAGAAACATCTCGGGATGCTGGTGCTGTTTGCCAGCGGGCGGGCGATGAACCGCTTCCTGGAGCATGTGACCGATCTGCGCCTGATACTGCTGGTGCAGGGCGACCAGCCGCGCTATCGGCTGGTGGAGCTGCATCGCAAACGGGTGGAAAGCGGCGAGCGCAGCGTGCTGGTGGGTCTGCAGTCCTTTGCCGAAGGGCTGGATTTAAAGGGCGATCTGCTAAGCCAGGTACATATCCATAAAATCGCCTTTCCGCCCATCGACAGCCCGGTAGTGATCACCGAAGGCGAATGGCTGAAAAGCCTTAATCGTTACCCTTTCGAGGTACAGAGTTTGCCCAGCGCCTCCTTTAATCTTATTCAGCAGGTGGGGCGTCTGATCCGCAGCCATCACTGCTGGGGAGAGGTGGTGATTTACGATAAGCGTCTGTTGACCAAAAACTATGGCGCGCGTCTACTGAACGCGTTACCTGTTTTTCCCATAGAGCAGCCGGGCGTCCCGGAGGTTATAGTAAAACGGAAAGCAAAACAGACAGCAAAACAGTCAGGCCGCAAACGTCGCTGACGCCGGCGCGTGATGCACCAGGGGGAGCCATGGAGTACAGCAAAATTATAAAAGAGGTGGGTCGCGGTAAGAATCATGCCCGCGACCTCGATGAAGAGACCGCCCGTGCGCTCTATGCGCGGATGCTGGACGGCGAGGTGCCGGAGCTGGAGCTGGGGGGAATATTAATCGCCCTGCGCATCAAAGGCGAAGGCGAAGCGGAGATGAAAGGGTTTTACGCGGCGATGCAGCAGCATACGCTGCGCCTGACCCCGCCGGCCGGCAAGCCGATGCCGATTGTCATCCCCAGCTACAACGGCGCGCGCAAGCAGGCCAACCTGACGCCGCTGCTGGCGATGCTTCTGCACAAGCTGGGGTTTCCGGTGGTGGTTCACGGCGTCAGTCACGATCCCACCCGGGTGCTGACCGAGACCATTTTTACCCTGCTGGATATTCCGGCCACCCGGCACGCCGGACAGGCTCAGGCGCAGCTGGAGGGCCATGAACCGGTGTATATCCCGGTGGGGGCTTTCTGTCCGCCGCTGGAGAAACAGCTGGCGATGCGCTGGCGGATGGGCGTGCGCAACAGCGCCCATACCCTGGCCAAGCTGGCTACACCGTTTGGCGAAGCGGAGGCATTGCGTCTCTCCAGCGTGTCGCATCCGGAATATGTTCCGCGGGTGGCGAACTTCTTTCGTGAGACCGGTGGCCGCGCGCTGTTGATGCACGGTACCGAGGGCGAAGTGTATGCCAACCCGCAGCGCTGCCCGCAGATCAGCCTGATCGATGAGCAGGGCGTGCGGGTGCTGTACGAACGCCAGACTGAGACGGCAGCGGAGGCGGTGGTCCTGCCGGCCTCGAAAGATCCCGAGGTCACGGCGCGCTGGATCGAGCGCTGCGTCGCCGGCGTCGAACCGGTGCCCCACTCGTTGAAAATTCAGCTTGCCTGTTGTCTGCTGGCCAGCGGGGAAGTCACCACCCTGGAGCAGGGCCTCAGCCGCGTCAACGACTGCTGGTGATCGGATCTGCAGGATAAAAAAAAGCCCGTCCGGTGGCTCGGACGGGCAAGGCAAGGGTATTAAAGGTCTTTTCAGGGTTAATTCAGTGGCTTACAGAGGGAACAGCGATTATTTATAGATAACCGCAGTACCGCTCAGTTTGTTGTTGGTGTTAGCGGAAGTAATGCTGTAGCCGGTCGCGCCAGCGGCTTCGGCTTTAGCAGCCAGTTTTGCTTCCAGACCATCTAAAGTGGTTGCGCCTTGCGCAGACACCACACCGATTTTATTCATGCTTTCTGCCTGAGCGGGGGTGACCGGTTCGGCGGCAAAGGCGCCGAAGGAAAGGGCGGTCAGAGCGATGGCAGCGGCAGCATATTTGATGTTTTTCATAGTTAATCTCTCGCAGGTTGTTCTGTTCAGGGGACGATGTTCCGTCGATGTGATAAGTATCACGCTTTTTTGCGGGAGATAAAATCGAAGGAAATTCACAGTCTTCATCGAATTTTTTGAATGATTAATAATTTACTGATTATTAATAAATTATTTCTCATTCTTTTCGTCACGAAGCGTAGCGAGGAAGACCGACGCGTTTAAGGGCACATATTGCGACTTTTTCCGCCAAAAAATGTGCGCGAAAAGATAATGCGAAAGGCTGTCATGAACGGTAAAGGAAAGTCAGCGTAGCTGGCTATCCTTGGATCCGCGGCGATTATATCCTGAAAATGTATTGTTATGTAAATCTTTCTCCTGCTGGCACTTCACGCAATATCTGACCCCTGGGATGGCCTGTCGACGGGCCTCCGGAATCGGCTCCCCACATTCATCACAAAATTTGTTGCTTTCGCCGCGCGGAAGCTCGCGGCGCGCGCGAGCCACCGCATCGTCAATGGTGCTGTCGATCTGATCCTGAACGGCCCCATCGCCTGCCCAACCTGATGCCATCGTCTGCCTCCTGTGAAAGGTTATTGATAAATTATAGCTGAACCGTGCAGTCGGTTACCGCTGCTGGCGGCATTGACCCGCCAGGCTATCGCCCCCTGGCGGTGGGCCTTATCCGCGAGGGCGGCCACCAGATCATCAAGGGTGCTGGCACCGGAGGCGGAGACGGTGCCGACAGGGCGGAGCGGCCCGGCATAGGGCAGTACGGGTGTCGGTGGCAGGGGAGAGGCCGCGGTGGCATGAGCGGTGAGCGCAGCGGCGAATAGCAGCGAGGTGATTTTCATCAGTATATCCTCATAAACAGCATGGGACATAGCTTAAGTGTAGGTCTTTCCAGACCGTGCGATAGGGGATTTTTAATGCAAAACAAGGCGTTTTGTAGGCTACCGGCGCAGGGCAGCGGTACTCTGGCCGGTAGATTATTTAGCGGGCGTCAGGGCGGATCATGTCAAAACGCAGACTATCATCAATACTGTAATAGGCGCTCGGACCTCCGGCGCGCAGGATCGGCTGGGCGCGGGCGGTTTGATAGATGCCGTTGTCCAGCAGTGATTCATCAATATGCACGGCGACCACTTCGCCGAGCACCAGCCACGTATCAACAGGGTTACCGTCGGCGGTGGTGAGTTGAATACACTGCGACAGACGGCACTCAAAGTTCACCGGACTCTCCGCGACTCGGGGGGCGCTGACCAGGCGGCTGGCGGCGGCGGTGAGACCGGCGCGCACGAACTCGTCCTCATCGTGCGGGATCGAGGCAGACGTTTCATTCATCGCCATGGCCAGCGGTCGCGTCGCCAGGTTCCAGACGAACTCCTTTGTTTCGACGATATTTCGCACGCTGTCTTTCCAGCCACTGCTGGCGAAACCAATGATCGGCGGGCGATAGTTAAAGCAGTTAAAAAAGCTGTATGGCGCCAGATTTCGCTGGCCCTCGGCGTCCTGCGAGGCGATCCAGCCTATCGGGCGAGGCCCGATTATCGCGTTCAGCGGGTCGTGCGGCAGGCCGTGGCCCTGCGAAGGTTGATAAAAGTACATGCTGCACCTGTCACGGATAAAGGAGATATCCAGACTCCCTTATTTACCGCGCCGCCGTCAACGGGTATCTTACGCGGCTGTTCAAAGGAGATTGTCATGAAAGCCCAGAAACCGGGGTTACACCCGCGTAACCGCCACCATCAACGCTACGACCTGCCTGCGCTCTGCCAGGCGCATCCTGACCTGCAGGGATACATTACGCTCAATCCGCTGGGTGAGCAGACCATTGATTTTGCCAATCCGCAGGCAGTAAAGGCGTTGAATAAAGCGCTGCTGGCGCATTTCTACGCGGTCAAACACTGGGACATTCCTGACGGTTTTCTCTGTCCGCCGGTGCCCGGGCGTGCCGATTATATTCATCATTTGGCGGATCTGCTGGCGCAGGATAGTGGCGAGGTGCCGAAGCAAGCCACGATCCTTGATATTGGCACCGGCGCCAACCTCATCTATCCCCTGATCGGCGTTCACGAGTACGGCTGGCGCTTTACCGGCAGCGAAATCAGCACGGAAGCCTTCGCCAGCGCGCAGGCGATTGTCAATGGCAACCCCGGATTGACCCGGCAGATCCGTCTGCGTCGGCAAAAAGAGAGCCAGGCCATCTTCCACGGCGTGATCCACAAAAACGAGACCTATGACGCCACGCTGTGTAATCCGCCGTTCCATGACTCCGCAGAGAGCGCCCGGGCAGGCGGTGAGCGCAAGCGCCGCAATCTCGGACTCGGCGCCGACAGCGCGCTTAACTTTGGCGGTCAGCAGCAGGAGCTGTGGTGCGAAGGAGGCGAAGTGGCCTTTATCTCGCAGATGATCCGCGAAAGTCAGGCCTTCGCCCGCCAGGTGAAATGGTTTACCTCGCTGGTGTCGCGCGGCGATAATCTGCCGCCGCTCTACCGCCTGCTGACCGAGGTTGGGGCCGTGAAAGTGGTGAAAAAAGAGATGGCCCAGGGTCAAAAGCAGAGCCGCTTTATCGCCTGGAGCTTTATGGACGACGCCAAACGCCGCCGTCCGTTCTAACTACTCGGCGGCCGGGCTGTCTGAGCCCGGCATCGGCAGCTGTTGCCAGGTCTGTACCGGGGCGCGAACCCCGGCGCGATCGAAGTGCTTTTTCACCTGAGTGTCGAGGGCAAAGCGCACCGTCCACTGCTTCAGCGGCAGGGTAGTGAAGCTGACGCGTAGCGTAAAGGCGGTATTGCTCAGCCCCACCAGCCCGGCGAACGACGGTTCGCCAATGATCAGGCCGCGGATCTCCTCCTGGGCCAGCAGATCGTCCACCGCCGCCTTCAGCGCCTGGCTGGCTTTATCCAGATCCTCATGACGGTCGACATCATAGTTGGCGACTACCGAGCCAATGCCGCGCACGAAGTTGGCAAAAGTGGTGATCGAGGACCAGGGAATAATGTGATAGGCGCCGGTATCCTGCCGTACCCCCACGGAGCGAATCGACATTCGTTCCACGGTGCCGGTCAAAGGGCCGATGGTGACCAGGTCGCCGGTATTCATCCCGTTCTCAAACTGGATAAATATGCCGGTGATAATATCTTTAACCAGCGTTTGCGCGCCAAACGAAATCGCCAGCCCTAACGCCCCGGCGCCCGCCAGCAGCGGCGCAATGTTAACCCCAATCTCCGAAAGCAGGATCATCACCGTGATGGTGCTGATCACCACCGCCAGCGCGTTGCGAAACAGGGTCAGCAGCGTCCGGGCCCGCGCGCTGGGCAGCGGGCGGCCATGGATATCCGAGGCCAGCCGGTTTTCGATCAGGCTGGCCAGCACCGTCCAGCCGATGGCAGAGAAGAAGAGGATGAGGGCGATGCGGATCAGCACATCCACCGTTTTTTGCCCGGCATCGTTATGCAGCCATTCGCGGAAGTCAAACAGGCCCCAGGCGCTCAGCAGCAGCATGACGGCGACGCAGACGGTGAGAATGCGCGCGGCCTTCAGCGAGGCGGAGATCCAGCCATTCAGCCGCTTTTGCAGCTCAGGATAATTGCGCTGGGTGGCGGGTGACAGGGTGATGGTTTTGGCTATCCAGCGCGACAGGATGCCGGACACCAGCGCCGCGCCGCCGATAATGGCCAGGCTGCGCAGGGTGGCGCCCATCATGAATTTCAGGCTATTGCCCGGGTCGAACAGGGAGAAGAAAAAGAGCACCACAAAGTAGGCGCAGGCCAGCCAGTGCCAGACCAGCGCGAAGGCGCGGATAAACAGGCTAAAGAAGGAGAGCGAACGGTCGGCCAGATGGATTAGACCCTGCGTAATCAAGGTCTTGTTATGAAAAATCAGGTACAGCGCCCACAGCGTAATGCACAGCATGATGACGACGTTAGCCAGCGCGCCAACCTGAACATTCACCTGATTGGAGATAATCGGCACCGCGACGATCAGGCCATAGCCAATCAGGCTGCTGAGCGCGCTCAGGCGCAGGCTCCAGTATGACGCGGCTTCGTCGCTGAGGTTAAAAGGCCGGAGCGCCGGGATGCGCGGGCAGAAAATGAGCCGCAGAATGGCTTTAAAAAACTCGATCAACGCGAAGGCATTGAGGAAAAGACTCTGCTGGAAGGCGATGGTGGGGTTATTACTATTCAGGCGATCGCTTAACAACTGGCCGACAAACAGGGTCAGCGCCAGCAGCAGCAGGTCGATAACAAACGCCCCGGCGATGGTCAGGGGCAGCTGGAGCCAGTTTCCGCGATCGCGGTTTTTATGCCGCCCCCATTCACCCATTTTGCGATACAGCGGCAGCGCCGCAAGACGCACCAGCCACCAGAAGGCAAAGACCAGGCCGGCCAGCAGTAAAAAATGCCAGGCCGCGCTGGTGAAGGTTTGCGAATTAAAAGGTTTATGCGGTGAGCCGGTTATATTGCGCCACAGTTGAGAGAAGCGAGACGAGAGCTGCTCGCCGTATTCCCGGCTGATCTGCGTGACGTTCTCCAGCACCGTGGTCTCTTCTTTCACCGCCGGCGGCGTCAGTGTCGGGGTGCTGTCTGGCGGCGGCGTGGCGGCTGCTTTACGCAGCTGGTCAATGAGCTCCTGACGGGCGCTGTCGTTAGCCAGCACGTCAGCCAGCGCGGCGTAGGCCGCTCTTTTCTGTTCCGCATCGGGTTCGCTGGCGCTGGTTTTATCGGCGTTAGCTGTCGGCACGCCGGGCAGGGCGGCGGCGGAAAGCGGGGCAGTAAACAGTGCTGCGAGCAAAAGCAGGATCCACGGCATGGGCACCTCCGTTGCAACGTAAACGGGTAAGTATAGAAGCCGATGGCGGAAGGGGAGGGAAGAGGAATCTGGAAAAGCGGCTCTCTCCGCGGAGGAAGAGAGCCGTTGCGGGTCAGGCGACGTGCTGCAGGAATTCGCGCAGGCGCGGGCTTGGCGGGTTCTTCACCAGCTCCTGCGGGTTGCCGTCTTCAGCAATGCGTCCTTTGTCGATAAAGATCAATCGCGAAGCCACTTTTTCGGCAAAGCCGATTTCGTGGGTTACGATCACCATCGTCATCCCCTCTTCAGCCAGATCCTGCATCACCTTGAGCACTTCATGGCGCAGTTCCGGGTCGAGCGCGGAGGTCGGTTCATCAAACAGCATCATCTTTGGCTTCACCGCCAGCGCGCGGGCGATGGCCACACGCTGCTGCTGGCCGCCGGAGAGTTCAGACGGATAGTGATGCGCGCGCTCGGCCAGGCCGACTTTCGCCAGCAGATCTTTCGCCTGCTTCTCTGCCGCCTGCTTGCTGGCGCCGCGCACCCGCAGCGGACCAAACATGACGTTCTCCAGCGCCGTGAGGTGCGGGAACAGATAAAACTGCTGAAATACCATCCCGGCTTCCTGACGAATCAGACGTTCGTCCACCTTCGGATCGTTGACCTTTAAGCCATCGACAATCAGATCGCCGCTGGTGATCTCTTCCAGTTTATTGATGCAGCGCAGCATCGTTGATTTACCGGAGCCGGACGGGCCGATAATGACCACCACTTCACCCTGATTAATTTTCAGGGAGATATCGTGCAGCACCTGGGTCGGGCCAAAGTGCTTGGAGACGTTTTTAAATTCAATCACAGGATTTTCATCCTTCTTTCAAGACGACGCAGAATAAAGCTCAGGACCAGGGTGATAATCAGGTAGATCACGGCTACGGCGCTCCAGATTTCCAGGGCGCGGAAGTTGCCCGCGATGATCTCCTGTCCCTGACGGGTCAGTTCGGCGACGCCGATGACGATGAACAGCGAGGTATCCTTGATGCTGATAATCCACTGGTTGCCTAGCGGCGGCAGCATGCGGCGTAGCGCCAGCGGCAGGATCACGTGGCGAATGGTTTCGCGACGCGACAGGCCCAGCGCCAGGCCCGCTTCGCGGAAGCCTTTATGAATGGAGAGCACCGCGCCGCGGGTAATTTCCGCGATATAGGCGCCCGAGTTAATCATGATGGTCACTACCGCTGCGGAGAAGGGGTCGATGCGCAGGTCGCTAAAGGCCATCGGCAGCGCAAAGTAGATGAACATAACCTGCACCACAATCGGGGTGCCGCGAATGATTTCAATAAACACCAGTGCGATGTGGTTGGCGATCCAGCCGCCGAAGCAGCGGGCGAAACCGGCCACCAGACCGATTATCAGGCCGCCGGCCAGGCCGAGGACGGAAATCCACAGCGTCATTTTGGCGCCTTCCAGCAAAATCGGAATGGCAGGCCAGATGGCACTCCAGTCAAACTGCATAATACGTTCCTGTTACCGTGTCGAGAGCAGAGGAAATCCTCCGCCAAAATACGGTCTCCCGCCGAGTCTGTGCCGGAAGACCGTTGTGATGTCGCCGGAGCTGCGTCTGGCGAAGTGTGTTCTTATTATTTTGGTTCAGTGCCGAACCATTTTTTATAAATTTCGTTGTAGGTACCATTCTCGCGCAGCGTTTTCAGCGCACCGTTCACTTTCTCACGCAGCTCGTCGCTGCCTTTCGGGAAAGCGATACCGTAGTTTTGCGCTTCCAGTGATTCGCCTACCGCTTTGAACTTGCCGTTGCCTGCGGTTTTGATGAAGTACAGAATATTTGGCGTATCGTGCAGCACGGCATCAGCGCGGCCGGTACCCAGTTCCATATAGGCGTTATCGATGTTCGGGAACTGACGCAGATCTTTGGTTTTGATATTGGCTTTCGCGTAATCAACGGAGCCGGTACCGCTCTTCACCGCGACCACTTTACCGTTCAGATCTTTCACATCTTTGATGTCGTTATTATTGGCGTTAACCATCACCAGCAGGCCGCTTTTGTAGTAGCCGTCGGAGAAGTCGATCGCTTTTTTACGTTCGTCGGTGATGGTGATCCCGGCCAGCGCCAGATCGATATTTTTAGTTTGCAGCGCCGGGATAATGCCGCTGAAGTCCATTGGCTTCAGGGTGTAGTCGAGCTTCAGCTCTTTGGCGATAGCCGCCCACAGGTCAACGTCAAACCCGACATATTTATCGCCTTGCTTAAATTCGAACGGGACGAACGCCGTATCGGTGGCGACAACCAGGGTCTTATTGGCGGCATGGGAAGAAACCGCAAAAGCCAGGGTCAGTGCAGCCAGTGAAACTTTCAATACAGACTTCATAGCATTTCCTTTTATATCCACGGGACGATCCCCTGCGAGAACGACTAGCCTAATGAAAAAATCGTGCCACTTTTACAAGCTGTTGTTTTTCAACAAACGAAGCGCGAGTGGTTGCACAATTTCGATCATGACAGGCACTCACTGCACCATGATGGGGCGTCACTTTGGTGCATTATAGAGTTGCTGAATAACGAGCACATTTTTAGCGCAAACCCTGATGGGAAAACAATCTCGACGTAACGATTGTGTGAGGTGATTATTACAATTGTTTTACTTTTGCGCGCATTTTCATCAATTTGGCGCCCTAAAACAGTGCATGGCCAGCAGGGGGACGAAAAGCATAGAAGGGGAAACGGATAGAATGGAAAACAGAAAGGTGGGCGGGAAAAGTAAAGGCGCCGCCGACCGCGCTGCGGCCGGCGGCAAAGCCTTACTCGATATTCGCTTCAATGAACCACAGGAATTTATCCAGATCGCGGGAGGCCGCGGTGAAAATATCCGCAGTATCCTCGTCTTTGGCTTCATCGATCGCCTTGCGCACATCGTTAGCGACGACGGCATAGCGGTCAGCCAGCGCTTTCAGGTGATCCTGAACGTGATGGATATCGAGCGGGTAGCTCTGCAGCGGCGTTTTGCTGTTAATGACCTGAGTGGTGCCCAGTGCGACGCCGCCCAGCTGCACGGCGCGCTCCGCCATGGTGTCCAGGTGCTCGGTTAGCGCGGTACGGAAGCCATCCAGCATTTCGTGCACGGCGATAAAGTTCGCACCGCGCATATTCCAGTGTGCCTGCTTGGTGATAAGTGACAGGTCAATGAACTGGATCACCTGGCGATTCAACAGCTCAATGGTCGCTTTCTTTTCGCTGTCAGCGACATCGTTGCGGGTATAGACCAGATTAGATGCTTTTGATTTAACCAGTTTTGCGGTACTCATCGTTTCATATCCTCTTGATATTGATGCTCGTCACACTTCAAATCTGAATGATGTGGAGCGTTGTCCCAGGTAACTTCGGGACTAAGTATAGCAAGGGTTTCAAAGAGTGAGGCATCGGCAGGCCATATCACTTCGATAGCGCAAAGTGGTTGGTTATTTTGAAAGTCGCTAAATATCATAGGGTTATATTTAGTTGAACGGCCCGGATTTCTCACGGGCCGGCGGCGTAACAGAATGTTAATTGATATCGACTTGCTCGATTTTACTTTGTCGCGGCATGGTCAGCGTGGCGCCCATCGAGGCGATAATGATCGCGCCCAGCGCCAGGGTCTGGGAGAGCTTCAACGTTTCGCCGAGGAAGACCATACCGGAAAGGGCGGCTAATGCTGGTTCAAGGCTCATCAGCGTGCCGAAGGTGCGCGTCGGCAGGCGCGTCAAGGCCATCATTTCGAGAGAGTAGGGCAGCGCGGTTGAGAGAATAGCAATCCCCAGCCCCATCGGCAGCAGCGACCATTGCCACAGCGTATCCGTAGCCTGCGCCATGCCTAACGGAACAAACACCAGCGAGGCGATGAGCGACCCCATCGCCACCGTGGCTGGCCCATGCTCTTCACCGGCGCGCTGCCCGGTCAGAATATAGACCGCCCAGCAGGCGCCGGCGCCCAGGGCAAAGAGCGCGCCGGTTAAATCGACCTGCGCCACGTTCTGCCCCAGCGGCAGGAGATACCACAGTCCGAGGATCGCCAGCGCCACCCAGACAAAATCCAGCGGTCGGCGCGAACCAAACAGCGCCACCGCCAGCGGGCCGGTAAACTCCAGGGCTACCGCCACGCCGAGCGGAATACGCTGCAGGGATAAATAAAAGAGATAGTTCATCGCGCCGAGCGCCAGGCCGTACAGTAGCAGCGGCACGCGCTGCGCCGGGGAGAAACGTAACCGCCATGGCTTGAACACGACCACCAAAATCAGCGTCCCGAGCGCCAGGCGCAGGGCGGTGACCCCCGGGGCGCCGACCAACGGGAACAGCGATTTGGCGAGCGATGCGCCGCTCTGAATCGAGGTCATGGCGATTAAAATCACCAGAATCGGCAACCATGCCGCCGCTTTTCGGGATGGACCGGGCATCCTTTCTCCTGTCAGGTTTTGTCAAAAGTCGTAAAAGTACCAGTGTACTGGAATAACCTGCTGACGGTTGAGCTAATGTTGAAAAAAACAGAGGCGAAAACAGTAGAATGGCGCACGTTGCTGAGAAATTCGCCAGGTGATTAAGATTAATCTGGATGCTTGCGAATTTCTTAATGAGCGTTAAGATGTACGTTAACGCCAAAAATTGTTGTTTTCCATATTGTTATAGAAATATGGAAACTTTTGGTTACATGAAAAAGTATGTTAGACAATGTAAACTCCAAAGAGTTTCCCAAAAGTTTTTGATATATTTAAGGCTTAGGACTTATTAGAAACACATTTGAGGTGGTTATGAATAAAATTGCACGTCTTTCAGCACTGGCCGTTGTTCTGGCTGCATCCGTAGGTACCACTGCATTTGCTGCAACTTCTACCGTAACCGGCGGTTACGCGCAGAGCGACATGCAGGGTAAAGCGAACAAAGCTGGCGGTTTCAACCTGAAATACCGTTACGAGCAAGATAACAACCCGCTGGGCGTTATCGGTTCCTTCACCTACACCGAAAAGGATAACACCAGCAACGGTACTTACAACAAAGGTCAGTACTACGGCATCACCGCAGGTCCGGCTTACCGTCTGAACGACTGGGCAAGCATCTACGGTGTAGTGGGTGTTGGTTACGGTAAATTCCAGAACAACAACTTCCCGAACCAGAAATCCGATATGAGCGACTACGGTTTCTCCTACGGTGCTGGTCTGCAGTTCAACCCGATCGAAAACGTTGCTCTGGACTTCTCCTACGAGCAGTCTCGTATTCGTAACGTTGACGTCGGTACCTGGATTGCTGGCGTGGGTTACCGCTTCTAATCACTCCGGTGATATAAAAAATCCGCCTTTCGGGGCGGATTTTTTTTGCCTGTTGCCGGCCAGCCTGAGCGACTGGCCGGGCCTGCACGATTAATTGACGGTGAACTCATCGGTACCGAGGTGAGCGTAGTCCACCTTCTGCAGCTGGAAGTTGGTGATGTACACCGGACCGGCCTTTTGCTCAGAGATAAAACGATAGCGCGGGACGATTTCCGCCGCCTTGATCCCGGTCCACTGGGAGAAGAAACTGAGGAAATCATTCGCTGAGCGCTGCGCTTTAATCACTTTATGCGCTTTGTCATCGCTGGACAGCACCATAAACGGCACCTGGAAGTTCTGCTGGAACTTATCGTCATGCGCCAGATACTGCACCTCTTTTCCCCGCTCCTTGAACGCCAGACCATGATCGGAAAAGTAGGTCAGTGAAAAGGTATCGCCGGAGTTTTGCAACTGACTGTATAGCTTAGCCAGCAGCGAATCGGTCTGCATCATGCTGTAGAGATAACAGGAGGTCTCTTTCGACTGGACGAAAACCGTGTACTTGCCTTTGGTCCGATCGCAGGCCTGCGGGTGAGAGCCCATCAGATGCAGGACAATCAGCTGCGGCTGGGTGCGCTGCGTAGAGAGTACCTGCTCGGTCAGCTTTAATAACTGCTCGTCCTGAGTATTTTTATTGGCCTCGAAATCGCCGTTTTTCAGGAACTGGACTTCATCCGCACGTTTGGCGATGCTGGCGATAGCGGTGTCGTACTCGCCAATCTGCCCCTGGTTGGAGAACCACCAGGTCTGGAAACCCGCGCGGTTGGCGAGGGTGACAAAGTTATCCTGAAACTGCGGTTTGCCGTCGACCACCCGGTTAAGCGTCAGGCCGAGCGATTTCTGCGTCGAGCCGCTGGCGGCGACATAGTTGTTAAACAGATAACCGTTTACTGAGCTGGCAAACGGCGTGTTATCCCAGTGGCCGCCGAAGGCGCCTAGGGCGTCGCGACGGGCGCTCTCGCCAATCACCACCACATAAAGATGGTACTTTGGCTTCACCGCCAGCACGTGCCAGCTGTCTTTCATGCCGGCCAGCTGCGCCATTCGCGCCTGCTCGTCCAGCACCTCGTTATTATTCACCACCACGTCTTTCACAAAACGAAAGGCCGGATAACCGGTGTCAATCACCTTGAACACGCCGCCCCAGGCGAGGTTTTGCACCGGCTGCAGAAAGAAGATCCCGACGCTGAACAGCAGGCCCAGGGTCTCCATTTTTCCCCAGCGGGAGGGCTCAACGATCCTGCGGCGGACCGCAATGATCCCCAGTGCGAAAATGAAGACCGCCAGCAGATAGTTGTACCACGGGAAGATGGTCAGAATTTCCGTAGATTCTTCCACGTTGGTCGCGTGCAGCGCCAGCAAGGTGTTGAAATTGGGGGCGCCGTAAGCCTGGCCAAAGGGGTAATACAGGGCCGCCAGCAGCGAATAGGCGCCGACTACCCCTTTCTGGACGCGCGGAAAAGCGCGCCACAGAAGATGTAACACGCAGGTAAATGCCACGGTATAGAGCAGGCTAAATTCATAGCCCAGCGCCAGGTTAATCAACAGCGATTGTAAAAAGTAGAATCCTGTCCATGGGTTCAGTGCCAGTCGGCGGGCGACCAGCGTATCTTTCAGGGTGGTGACATTCATAGTAAACAATCAAAAAGAGGCCATGCGCATCCCCTGGCGACAAGGGGTAAAACCTGCTGGACAGTGCGTGAAGAGGGTCTCTGCGAGCCGCGAATGTGGCAGGGCTGTGCAAAGATAGGGCTTGTAAATGGTAAGGTCAACCAGACATAACAGATTGTTTTGCGAGGGCGCTTACAAAACTTGAAAAAAGGTCAGGGAAACGGGGGAAACCGGTCATTTTGCCGGCAGAAGATGACAGAAAAATGAAGCGGCGTACCGCGACGCCGCCTTAGGAATGGGGTTTGCCCTGCTGTGGTTTACCGTTGATCATCTCGCACAGCATACCGATCAGCATTAATCGTACTTTAAAGGGTGAATGGCTAAACACGTTTAAGCACCTCTTGAATTCGTTCATCTGCTCTCCTCCTGCCTGTTCACGCCGTCAATCCATGATGGCTGTTTGCATTACATACAGATATAGCACAGGCTATATTTTATAGCTATGGCTAAAACGTTAATTTTTTGTGCTCTTGGCGCAATCCATTACAATGTGGATCTTTTTATATGATGCTTGACGCGTCACACGAATGAGGAAGCACAATGAACCGTCGCGCAGGTAAGCCAATAACAAAAAAAGTGACGCAGTTAGTAAATGTTGAAGAGCACGTTGAGGGGTTCCGTCAGGTGCGGGAAGCGCATCGCCGCGAACTGATCGATGACTATGTGGAGCTGATCTCCGATCTGATCAACGAAGTGGGGGAGGCGCGCCAGGTGGATATGGCGGCGCGTCTTGGCGTTTCGCAGCCCACGGTCGCCAAAATGCTCAAACGCCTGGCCAGCGTGGGTCTGATCGAACAGATCCCCTGGCGCGGGATCTTCTTAACCCCGGAAGGGGAAAAGCTGGCCCAGGAAAGTCGCGAACGCCACCAGATTGTGGAAAACTTTCTGCTGGCCATTGGCGTCAGTCCGGAAATCGCCCGCCGCGATGCGGAGGGAATGGAGCATCACGTGAGTGAAGAGACGCTGGCCATGTTCCTGAAATTTACCCAGAAACAGGGATCACAGGAAGCATGACTCTTCCCTTTGTTCAGTCGCTGCTGCGCGACCGTTTTTTACACCTGCTGCTGATTATCGCCTGCGTGCTCAGCGCCATCGTGCCGTTTGTCCCGGCAAGCTGGCCGGCGGCCATTGACTGGCATACCATCATCACGCTCAGCGGCCTGATGCTGTTGACCAAGGGCATTGAACTGAGCGGCTACTTTGACGTGCTGGGGCGGAAAATGGCCCGCCGCTTCGTGACTGAGCGCCAGCTGGCCATCTTTATGGTGCTGGCGGCAGCGCTCCTGTCCACCTTCCTGACCAACGATGTGGCCCTGTTTATTGTGGTGCCGCTGACGCTGACGCTGAAAAAGTGGTGTGCGATCCCGGTTAACCGTCTGATTATCTTCGAAGCGCTGGCGGTTAATGCCGGGTCGCTGCTGACGCCGATCGGCAACCCGCAGAACATTTTGCTGTGGGGACGGTCCGGCCTCTCTTTCGTCGGGTTTATCGGCGAGATGTTACCCCTGGCGGCGGCAATGATGTTGACCCTGCTGGTGCTGTGCTGGTTCTGTTTCCCGGCGAACCGGCTCAGCTACCAGAGTAGCGATAAGGCGCCATCGTGGCAGCCTAAGCTGGTCTGGAGCTGTCTGGGATTGTATCTGGTGTTCCTGACGGCGCTGGAGATGAATCAGGCGCTGTGGGGGCTGGCGCTGGTGTTGCTGGGCTTCCTGATTCTGGCCCGGGCGGTGATCGTCCATGTGGACTGGTCGCTGCTGCTGGTGTTTATGGTGATGTTTATCGACGTCCACCTGCTGACCCAGCTTCCGGCGCTGCATCATGTGCTGAGCGGCGTCGGGACGCTTTCCGGCGGCGGACTGTGGCTGACCGCCATCGGCCTGTCTCAGGTGATCAGTAATGTGCCCTCGACCATTCTGCTGCTCAACTATGTCCCGCCGTCGATACTGCTTGCCTGGGCGGTTAACGTGGGCGGCTTTGGTCTGCTGCCAGGATCGCTGGCCAATATCATCGCCCTGCGCATGGCCAGCGATCGGCGGATCTGGTGGCGCTTCCATCTTTACTCCATTCCTATGCTGCTATGGGCGGCCATCAGCGGCTATTGGCTCTTTAAACTCTGCGCCTGATTTCTGCAGAATTGGGCAAGAAACTGACAGAAACACCCCATTCGCACGCCTCGACACAGCGGTATAACTATACCGCTGACGTTAACCATCCTGTTGAGGAGAGTGCTATGCGATATCAAAAACTGGGCAATACCGGTCTGTTTGTCTCTGAGCTGTGCCTGGGCACCATGACCTTCGGCGGCGAAGAAGGGATGTGGGGCAAAATCGGCCAGCTGCGCCAGGCTGAAGCCGAACAGCTGGTCGGCAGCGCGCTGGACGCCGGGATCAACTTTATCGATACCGCCAACGTCTACTCGGAAGGGCGCTCTGAAGAGATTACCGGTCAGGCGCTGAAAAACCTGAAAATCCCGCGTGAAAACGTGGTGGTGGCGACCAAAGTGTTTGGCGAAACCGGCACCGCCGGCGTGAACTCGCGCGGCAGCTCACGGTACCACATCATGGGCAGCGTGAAGGAGAGCCTGCGCCGCCTGCAGCTCGATCATATCGATCTCTATCAATTGCATGGCTTCGATCCGGCGACGCCGATCGAAGAGACGCTATCGGCCCTGGATACCCTGGTACAGCAGGGGCATGTGCGCTACATCGGTGTTTCAAACTGGGCGGCCTGGCAAATCGCCAAAGCGCTGGGCATCGCGGAACGCCTTGGACTCTCGCGCTTTGCTTCTCTGCAGGCCTACTACACGATTGCCGGGCGTGACCTGGAACGTGAGCTGGTGCCGATGCTGCAAAGCGAAGGACTCGGCCTGATGGTCTGGAGTCCGCTGGCGGGCGGCCTGCTGAGCGGGAAATACCGCCGCGACGGCGAGGCGGAAGCGGGTGGTCGTCGCCTGGCGTTCGACTTTCCGCCCGTGGATAAAGCGCGCGCATTTGATTGCATCGACGTCATGCGGGTGATAGCTGAAGCAAAAGGGGTATCGGTGGCGCAGATTGCCCTGGCGTGGCTGCTGCATCAGCCGGCGGTGACCAGCGTCATTATTGGCGCCAAACGGGCCGAGCAGTTGCAGGATAACATCGCTGCGACCGCTATCCGCCTGAGCGATGATGAGTTGCGCCAGCTTGACGCGGTCAGCGCCCTGCCGCGCGAATATCCGGGCTGGATGCTGGAGCGCCAGGGGGAATATCGTCGTCATCAGCTTGACGCGCAGTAACGCCGTTTTTTCCGTGCCTATAAAGATCGCCGCTTGCGGCGATCTTTTTTGTTTGCCTGGCTCACAGAAAACGATCCGACTTTTGCTTCGGTGGCGGATCTTTTGTATATGACTAGTCATTATAGTTAAATGACTAGTCATATACCGAGGCGCAGCATGAAGAACACACTACCGGCAGATTTTTTATGGGGTAATTCCGTCTCCAGCATGCAGACGGAGGGGGCGTGGAACGAGGGGGGCAAGGGGATGTCGGTGTACGATATTCGTCAACCGGCGGAATTCGCCTCGGACTGGAAGGTCGCGACCGACTCCTATCATCGCTTTCGCGAAGATTTCGATCTGATGCAGGATCTGGGCATGAACTGCTACCGCTTCCAGATCGCCTGGAGCCGGGTGTGCCCGGAAGGGGACGGCGAATTCAATGAAGAGGGGATCGCGTTCTACCATCAGTTTATCGATGAACTCATTGCCCGCGGTATTGAACCGATGATCTGCCTGTATCACTTTGATATGCCGCTGTCGCTGGCGGAGCGTTACAACGGTTTTACCGACCGCCGGGTCATGGACGCCTTTATCCGCTATGGCCAGAAGATGATCGACTGTTACGGCGATAAGGTGAAGTACTGGCTGACCTTCAATGAACAGAACCTCTACCATTCGCCGGAAGCCTTCCTGATCACCGGCTATTTGCGTGGCGATAAAACGCTGCGCGAACTCTACCAGATCCAGCACCACGTGATGATGGCGCATGTCCATCTGACCCACTATCTGCATCAGACGAAGCCGCAGTGCCTGATGGGCGGAATGCTGGCCCATGCGCTGGTCTATCCGGCTACCTGCAAACCACGCGATATTCTCTGCGCCCAGCAACTGGACGAGTTTTTAAACCAGAACCTGCTGCGCGCCTACGCCGGCGAGGGTTATAGCCCGGAAGTGATGCATTTTGTCGCTCGCCAAGGCTTTGACGATATTTATCGCCCTGAAGATATCGCGCTGATGGCGACGGTGAAGGTCGATTATCTGGCGTTCAGCTATTATGCCAGCCGTGCGCTCAATAGCGACGCGATCCCGCCGGGAACGGCGGTCAACAATTACATGCTATTCGGTAATCAGGATAACCCGTACCTGAAAGCGACGGAATGGAACTGGCAGATCGATCCGCTGGGATTTCGCATGATCATCACCCGCTATTACAATGACTGGCGGCTACCGGTGTTCCCGATTGAAAATGGCATCGGGGTGATCGAATCCTGGGATGGCGAACATCCCATTGCCGATGATTACCGCATCGCCTACCATCGCGACCATATTAACGCCATGAAAGCGGCGATATTTGAGGACGGCGCGCAGGTGATTGGCTATCTCGGCTGGGGATTAATCGATATCCTCAGCTCTCAGGGCGATATGCGTAAGCGCTACGGCGTGGTGTACGTCAATCGTGAGAACCATGACCTCAAGGATCTGCGGCGGGTGCCGAAGAAGAGCTATGCGTGGCTAAAGCAGGTGATCCACAGCAACGGCGAAGCGATGTAACAGTGTCCTGGCGGTCAGGTCAAGTATGCTGTCCGCCAGCCACACACAGAATGTAAAAGGACCGGGAATGACGGCGAAGTATCTGCAAATCGCGCGGGAAATAAAAAAACGCATCATCAGCCAGCAGTATCCTGCCAGCGCGCCGCTACCCGACCAGTTTGCGCTGGCGGCGGAGTTCAACACCAGCCGGATGACGATCCAGCAGGCGATGCGTCAGTTAATCGTCGAAGGGCTTATCTATACCCGCAAAGGACTGGGTACCTTTGTGCGGAAAAATTTTCTCCAGCTGTCGCAGTGGGAGTTGCCCGGCAGCGACTATTTTGGCGCCACCAAAACCTGGGAGCATCTTGGCGAGGTACAAAGCGAAGTGGTGCGCTTTGAGGTGCGTTTTCCCAGCGACAAAGAGCAGAGTTCGCTGCTGATTGACGCCGATGCGCCGGTGTATGACTTCGTTCGCCTGCGGTTGCTCAACGGGGAACCGGTGTCGCTGGATCTGACGGTCATGCCGGTGGGGCTAGTGCCGGGGCTCAATAAAAGCCATCTGGAAAGCTCGGTGTTTCGCTATATCCAGGAGACGCTGGGGCTGAAGCTGATGGGATCTTACCGCGTGGTGCGTGCGATGAAGCCGGATGAACTGGATAAATTACATCTTCACTGCGACCTCACCGACCCGGTGCTGGAGGTTGAACAGGTGATCTACCTCGAAGACGGTACGCCGCTGGAGTATGCCCACTGTCACTATCGCTACGATCACGGCGGGATTATTCTGGTGAATAACGGCTAGACCGGGGACCCCTGTTTGCGCAGCGCTTAGCAGGCCCAGGGTGTTGTCAGGTTTGGTAACCCAGGCAAGGCGTCAGCCGCAGCCCGGGGAAATGCAGATAAAAAAACGGCGGGCATCAGGCCCGCCGTTTTTCTTGTCATGCAGAACTTAGTTCAGACGCACCGGCATACCGGAGCGGTTCTGGATAGCCTGCTCAACCACGTTCTGATCGACATCAGACTGGCTGGTGATCGCCTGTACCGGCTGAGTCAGGGTGATCGGCACGATTTCGCCGCCCTGGAACTGCGCTTCGGTGGTCGACAGCGGGTTGTGAACCTCAATGTAACGGCTGCCGTCCGGCTCGGTGGTCGCTTTTACCGGCTCATCGATAAACTGCACGCGGGTGCCGACCGGCACATTCTCAAACAGGAATTTGATGTCATCGTTGCGCAGACGCACGCAGCCGTGGCTCACGCGCAGGCCAATACCAAAGTTAGCGTTGGTGCCGTGGATGGCGTACAGACGGCCAATATATAACGCGTACAGACCCATCGGGTTATCCGGACCGGCCGGTACGACGGCTGGCAGCGGGTTGCCGGCAGCGGCGTATTCAGCGTGCATCTTGGCGGTCGGCGTCCAGGTCGGGCCGGCCTTCTTGCGTTCGACTTTGGTGGTCCAGTTAATCGGCGTATCTTTACCTAACTGGCCGATACCGATCGGCAGAACGATCACGGTGTTGGTGCCTTTCGGATAGTAATACAGACGCATCTCGGCGCTGTTGATGACGATGCCTTCGTGGACGGTGTCCGGCAGGATCAGCTGCTGCGGGATGTTCAGGACGCTACCGCCTTTTGGCAGATAGGTGTCCACCCCCGGGTTGGCTTCCAGCATGTTGGACAGCCCCATCTGATATTTCGCCGCAAAGTATTCCAGCGGCTGCTTGTTATCATCCGGAATGGTGATGACCTGATTCTGACCAACCAAACGGCTGCCGTCGGTCGGCAAAGGATAGGTGACAGCAGACGCTGTATTGCAAAAGCCTACGAGGGCGAAGGCTGCCGCTAAGAGTGTAGATAATTTCATAGTCTTTAATGTCGTGTGCGAAATCAACGCCACACAGGCCTTTGTTAATGATTGAGACAGTAGATGGGAGCGCATTATATGTGCATTCCGCTAAACAGGTAAATCAGATGTGTACGAAATCACATTTTTTTCCCTGTAGCCTCGGCTGACGGGGCTGGCGGATGATGCAATCGCCGCCTCTCACGCGGGTGACAGGGAGGTTATCCTTCCAGTAACCGGTCCTGTAGCGAAGCGCGTGCCGGGGCGGTGAGCTGGTACTCTTCTGCCAGCCAGGCGTCGACCGTGCCATAGCGCTGGTGGATGGCTGACAGCGCGGCGGCGAGATAGGACTCTTTCACCGTCAGGATATCCGCCAGACTCTGGCGTCCCTGGGGCGTCAGGTCGTTGCCCAGCATCTCCAGCATCCAGGCTTCCACTTGTGTCAGCATGCCGTGGGTGAGCAGATACTCCTCCATGACCGTCTCGCTGTCGCATCCGACGGCAAACAGGGTTAACGCGCAGCCGACGCCGGTGCGATCTTTGCCGACGGCGCAGTGTTGCAGTAAAGCGCCTTCAAAAGGCGTGGTCAGCCAGGCGGCGAGCTGGCGATAGGCCGGGTTATTAAAGGGCAACTGGCGATACAGTTGCAGCATAAACTGCTCCCCGTTCAGCGCGTTAAGGGTGGCAGCATTCAGCTCGGTGACTTTCGCATTCACATCGCCGAGCGGCGGATTAGCGGGCGCGTTTAAATAGTGAGTGAGCGGGCTAAGCTTGTCAGGGGTGCGCTGCACTTCGCCGGGGTCGCGATAGTCGAGCACCCGACTGAGCGGCAGCGTCGCCAGATGGTTGAGATCGTCCGCCGTCAACCGATTTAGCGCGCCGGAGCGTAGCAGCTTGCCGCTGCGTACCGTGCGTCCGTCGGCGGCGCGCTGGCCGCCGAGGTCGCGAAAATTGATACCGCCCTGCAGGGATAAAAAAGCCGGGTGTCGCGGTAGGCTGGTGGTCATGGGGTTCCTCATAATGACGTACAGAATAACCGTTTGAGCCCTGGTCTGCGGCTCATCTGACAAAGACCTTAGCACAAGCGCCGCGGCGGAATTTACCGCAGGCCGTGAAAAGTGTGTCATTTGCTGGCATAATGTCTGTTGTGTCACACCCCTCATTCTCTTTTTTCAGGATATCCCCGTGCTAGTATCCAGCAACGTTACCATGCAGTTTGGCAGTAAGCCGCTGTTCGAAAATATCTCCGTTAAATTTGGCGGCGGCAACCGTTATGGTCTGATCGGCGCCAACGGCAGCGGTAAATCGACCTTTATGAAGATCCTCGGCGGCGATCTCGAGCCGACGCTGGGCAACGTTTCTCTCGACCCGAACGAGCGTATCGGTAAGCTGCGCCAGGATCAGTTCGCCTTCGAAGCATTCACCGTGCTGGATACGGTTATCATGGGCCACGGCGAGCTGTGGGAAGTGAAGCAAGAGCGCGATAGCATCTACGCGCTGCCCGAAATGAGCGAGGAAGACGGCTATAAAGTGGCCGACCTGGAAGTCAAATACGGCGAGATGGACGGTTACTCCGCCGAAGCGCGCGCCGGCGAACTGCTGCTCGGCGTCGGCATTCCGGTTGAACAGCATTACGGCCCGATGAGCGAAGTCGCGCCGGGCTGGAAACTGCGCGTCCTGCTGGCGCAGGCGCTGTTCTCCAATCCGGATATCCTGCTGCTCGACGAACCGACGAACAACCTGGACATCGACACCATCCGCTGGCTGGAGCAGACGCTGAACGATCGCGACAGCACCATGATCATCATCTCGCACGACCGTCACTTCCTGAACATGGTCTGCACCCACATGGCGGACCTCGACTACGGCGAGCTGCGCGTCTATCCGGGCAACTACGACGAATACATGACCGCGGCCACCCAGGCGCGTGAGCGTCTGCTGGCGGACAACGCCAAGAAAAAAGCGCAGATTGCGGACCTGCAGTCCTTCGTTAGCCGCTTTAGCGCCAACGCTTCTAAATCACGTCAGGCCACCTCGCGCGCGCGCCAGATTGACAAAATCAAGCTGGAAGAGGTTAAAGCCTCCAGCCGTCAGAACCCGTTTATCCGCTTCGAACAGGACAAGAAACTGTTCCGTAACGCGCTGGAAGTGGAAGCCCTTACCAAAGGCTTTGATGAAGGTCCGCTGTTCAAAAAGGTCAACCTGTTGCTGGAAGTGGGCGAGAAGATTGCCATTCTGGGCGCCAATGGCGTGGGTAAATCCACCATGCTGAAAACTCTGGTAGGCGAACTGCAGCCGGACAACGGCACCGTGAAATGGTCTGAAAACGCGCAAATTGGTTACTACGCGCAGGATCATGAGTACGAGTTCGAAAACGACCTGACGGTCTTCGAGTGGATGAGCCAGTGGAAGCAGGAAAGCGACGACGAGCAGGCGGTACGCAGTATCCTCGGCCGTCTGTTGTTTAGCCAGGACGATATCAAAAAGCCGGCGAAAGTCCTTTCTGGTGGTGAGAAAGGGCGCATGCTGTTCGGTAAGCTGATGATGCAGAAGCCAAACATCCTGATCATGGACGAACCGACCAACCACCTGGATATGGAATCGATCGAATCGCTGAACATGGCGCTGGAGATGTATCAGGGCACCCTGATCTTCGTTTCTCACGACCGCGAGTTCGTCAGCTCGCTGGCGACCCGCGTCCTGGAGATCACCCCAGAACGCGTGATCGATTTCAGCGGTAACTACGAAGACTACCTGCGCAGCAAAGGTATCGAGTAATCCCTGTCCGTTACCCGGGTAGCGGCTACGCCTTACCCGGGCTACGCCTGGCATGTGATCTGTAGGCCCGCGCAAGCGTAGCGCCGCCGGGCAATAACTGCGGGTAAAGAGCCACTTTCGCGCCGGATGGCGGCTGCGCCTTATCCGGCCTACGGTCCGTGCCATTGTGAGCTTAAGAGCTCTATCTTGTACCCATGGTTACTGAAACTGTCCGTTACCCGGGCTACCAAACCGCACAGTGCTGTAGCCCCGGTAAGCGGTAGCGCCACCGGGGATTTTGAGGCCACCCGTTTGTAGCCCGGATTAGCGTAGCGCAATCCGGGAACATCATAAAATCCAGGCCGGGCAAGGCGTAAGCCGCCGCCCGGCATATCGCTTAGCGCCTCCACTCGGTCCCTTCAACGCCATTCACCAGCAGCTTGCGCTTTTCTCCCGCCGGTAATGACAGCTTCAGCGCTTTCCACGCCGGACGGTAGCTGCCGCGAGCGTTGATATTCAGGTTTATGCTGTTGGCGCTGCAGATCATTTCCCACTCCAGCCATAGCGCATCCCCCTCTTTATAGCCCCAGCTTTCGCCGTCGTCTTCAAACAGCAGACCGCGGGTTGAGCCGGTACCTTTCAGCGGGAACAACTGCAGTTCGCGACGATCGTCTTTTTGCGCATCGACGTGGCTGATACGTTCACTAAGCGGCAGACCGGCGCCGGCGCGGACCAGCAGCGGCAGTTTTTCCAGCGGCGCGTCCAGCGTCACCCACTGGCCGCCGGCGAACCACTGGTGGCTGTAAAAATCGTACCAGCCGTCCTGATTATCGGGCAGCCACAGCTGGCGTTGACGGGCGCCGGGCTCGACCACGCTGGCCACCAGCAGATCGCGACCCAGCAGGAAGTCATCGCACTCGGCGAAGGTCTGGGTATCGTGCTGGTGATCGAGGAAGGTCGGGCGCAGCATGGGTTCGTCATCGGCATGCGCCTGCCATAACAGGGTGTACAAATAGGGCAGCAGACGGTAGCGCAGCTCGATGGCTGAGCGGATCGCCGGGGTGATTTCCGGGTACATCCAGGCTTCATTGACCGTCTGGTCGTCATTCCACGAGTGAATGGTAAAGCGCGGATGCATCACGCCGTTTTGTACCCAGCGCACGAACAGCTCCGGCTCGGGTTTATCGCCGGAGAAACCGCCGACGTCATGGCCGACGTTAAACAAGCCGGAAAGACTCATCCCTAATCCCATACGGGTGTTATAGCGCAGCGTATCCCAGTTGGTGCGGTTGTCGCCGCTCCAGGTCTGTACGTAGCGCTGCATCCCGGCGCAGCCGGAGCGGGAGATCAGATACGGGCGCTTTTGCGGCGCAAAGCGTTGCTGCGCTTCCAGCGAGGCGCGCATCATCAATAGCGGCATCACCGGACGAATATGCTTAATGGCGATTTCGCGGCCAAAGCCGTAGCAGCGCGCCTCGCCGTCCCACACCTCATACTCGTTATTATCGTTCCAGGTCGAATCGATACCCATCTCCAGTAGCTGGGTGGTCACGCCTTCCTGCCACCAGGCCACGGTGTGCGGGTTGGTGAAGTCGAGATGCGACCCTTCATCATCCCAGAAGCTGGAGCGCTCCGGCGCGTCGGTTTGCGAATCGCGAATAAACAGGCCGCGCTCCGCCACTTCGCCATAGCGCGGATGATCCTGCAGCAGGCAGGGTTTGATATTGGCGGCCAGCTTCAGCCCGGCGTCGTGGAACGACTGGCTCATCACTTTTGGCTGCGGCACTTTGTCGTAGTTCCAGTTAAAGACGTAGCGCTTGCCGTTGATCGAGGTATAGCCGGAAGAGAGCTGGAACGAATCGCAGGGGATCGCATGCTGCTCGCACAGGCGGATGAAGTTCATCAGCTGATTTTGCGCATCCGGCGCGTCGGTGTAGTGCATCGTGGAGCCGCTGTAGCCGAGGCTCCATTTTGGCCCGAACAAGGTTTTACCGGTCAGGCGGACGAAGGCTTTGGTCACATCCAGCACCTGTTTACCGGTAAACAGGTAATAATCGATATCGCCGGCCTCCGCCTGCCAGCGGCGATAGGCGGTGTGGTAGTTGTCGATTTCATTGCCCAGATCCAGCCAGCAGCTGCTCAGGTTGTCATAGAACAGGCCGTAGCTGATATCGCTGCGCTGGGTGATGGTAAACGGAATATGTTTATAAAGTGGATCGGTGCTGACGGCGTTGTAGCCCATGGCATCGAGGTTACGCATTTCATAGCGCTTACCGTTGCGCTGCAGGTCGCCGGCCTTTTCGCCCAGGCCGTAGAAACGCTCATCTTTGCGGCGGCTCAGATAATGGGCGACGCCGTCGCCGTGAGCGTTTGCCAGATAGGCGCTGGTGGGGCGGTCACTGGCGAGCGTCTGCCACTCGCCGGCGTCGTCGCGATAGCTCCACTCCAGCCAAAGCGGCTGGTGGACGGTGACGCGCAGCTGGCGGGTGGCGATGGTCAGCGCGTCATCTTCTTTGGTCATCTGCCAGGCCGGGAGGCTAAAACCGCTGAGGTCATCCCGCGCGCGGCCTTCCCACGGCACATCCTGCTGCGGGGCGATACTCCAGGTGCGATCCAGCGCCAGTTGGCCCTGGCGCTTCAGCAGGACGCGGAATAAATTCTCTTCCAGCACGTACAGACACAAAGTGTGCTGACCATCAACGGTCAATTCAACGTGATGCTCCAGCTGTTGGTGCAAACTCCAGTGTTTCAACGTCTTCATATTTTACATCCACTCTCAGGCGCGCTTGGCGCGACGTTCAGCAATAAATGCCACCAGGAAAACGGCGCCAATCAGGTCAAAGAACCCCATGGCGATAAACAGCGGGTTGAAGCCAATTTTGTCGGCGGTCACCCCGATTAATAATGAGAACAGGAAGCTGGCGATCCACGCCGCGGAGCCGCGCATACCGTTGACCGTCGCCATTTGTCCCTTGTCGAAAGACTCCACCACCAGCGCGCTGAGCATGCAGGAGATGATCTGATGGCCGAAACCACCAATGGAGATCAGGATGATGGTGATATAGGGATCGCGAGTAATGGCGACCAGGGCCAGCGAGATCATCAGAAACGCGCCGGTTACCGAGCTGGCGATAACCGAGTTGACTCGCGTGCAGCCGAACCAGCGAACGTACAGGCGGGTGAGATAGCCGCTGACCACGCTGCCAAGATCGGCGGCGAGGAACGGCAGCCAGGCGAACATCGCGATCTGCTTCAGATCCATGCCGTGCTCTTTCGCCAGGTACAGCGGCACCCAGAAGCTCAGTACCGCCCAGGCAGGCTCGGCCATAAAGGCGGGGATGGCGATCCCATAGAAACGTTTATTCTTCGAGACGGTTTTGAGCGCGGTAAAGAAGGGCTGTTTCACCGGCGGGGCTTCGTTATCCTGCTTGATGTACTCCAGCTCGCTTTTGCTGAGGTTCGGGTGCTTTTCCGGGTTCTGATAGAAAGCCCACCACAGCACTACCCACAGCAGCGCCAGCGCGCCGGTAAACATAAACGCCCCCTGCCAGCCGAAGGAGGCGTGGGCGAAGTAGATAATCGGCGGGGCCAGCATTGCGCCGATAGAGAAGCCGACGCCAGCCCAGCCGGCGGCGATTGGCCGTTCAGATTTCGGGAACCACTCGCCGATGGTTTTGGCGTTCGCCGGCGTGGCGGCCGCCTCGGCGCCGCCCATAAAGAAGCGCAACATAGCCAGGTGCAGCCAGCTGCCAGCCCCGGCGTGGGCGATACAGGCCAGCGCCCACAGGGTAGCGCAGATCATAAACCCGAGCTTCAGGCCGATGACGTCGATAAGCCAGCCACAGAGCGGCTGGAAAATCGTGTAAGCCAGCTGAAACGCGCCGACGATCCAGGAATATTGTTCGGTGGTAATACCGAGCGTCGCTTTCAGTTCCGGGGCGATAATCCCCAGCGAGTTACGTGTGATGTAGTTGACGGTGACGCCGAGTAAAAACAGGACCAGCACCCACCAGCGCAGGTTTTTTACCACCCGGCGCGTTTTACTGACCGCGATATCATTGTTGAGGCCTTGACTCATAGCACACTCCACAAGACGTTGTAGGGGGAAAGTGACGGCCTCTTTCCCTGAGTGGTCACATAGTTTTTTTAACTATTTGAATAGTCTATTTTTTATCTCAACATCATTGGTATAACTAGTATGGGAGATGTTGGACCAATTCAGGCTAAGGGAGAAAAAACGTCGGGCAAAGTGCTATTTATGCAACTTTTTTCATGAAATGACCGAGATCTCAAATTTCGCTCTGTCATTTGCTTACAGGAAGCGCTTTGGCGATTATGAAAATTCTTTCATTTTCCAATCGGAGCTGGATCACAAAATGGATAAAAAGCTGCGCGTCGCCGAAATCGCCGCCCGCACCGGGCTGTCGGCCAGCACCGTTTCGCGCGTCCTGGCCGGAAAGGCGAATACCAGCGATAAGGCGCGCCGGGCGGTGCTGGAGTGCGCCCGCGAGCTGGGGGTCATGCAGGGACTGGCCGCCGGGCGTCTGCTGCTCAATAATCTGCTGGTGTTTGCTCCGCAGCGCGCCTTCGATGAGCGATCGGATATCTTCTACTACCGGGTGATCCAGAGCATCAATAACGCGCTGGCGGCGCATGAAGTGCGCCTGCGCTACTGCGCACTGGACGAGAACGACAGCGACGCCAACCTGTTTCTTGCCCGCATGAACGAAGCGGAGACCCAGGCCGCGGTGCTGCTGGGGATCGACGATCCGCATATTCATGGCCTGGCGGCGGATGTGGGCAAACCCTGCGTATTGATCAACTGTCGGGATGAAGGGATGCGGCTGCCGTCCATTGCCCCCGACCATCGTCTGATTGGCCAGTGCGCCGCCCGCTATCTGTTTGATATGGGCCATCGGGCGGTGATGAACGTGATGTGCCTGCGCCGCTATACCATGGAGCTGCGGCTGGGCGGGATCCAGGAAGCATGGCGCGCGCGCAATCTGCGCTTTACCGCCAGCCGGGATCTCATCAGCGTCGCCAACTTTAGCGCCAGAGAGACGGAAGAGCAGGTAGGGGCCTGGCTTGACGGCTTACAGGGGCGCCCGATGCCTACCGCCTTCCTGGTAGGCGGCGATTTTATGGCCGCCGGCACCGTCAGCGCCCTGCAAAAACGAGGCCTGCGGGTGCCGCAGGATGTTTCGGTAATGAGTATCGACGGGTTTAATCTGGCGGCGATCCAGGAGGTGCCGCTGACCGCGGTGCATGTGCCGCGAGATGAGCTGGGCAGCGAGGCGGTGCATCTCCTGCAGCAGCGCCTGCTGCGCCCGGAGGCGCCGCACGGCTCGCTACTGTTGCACGGCACGCTGGTGGTACGTGATTCGGTACGGCGGATCCGGCCGGGCAAAGGCCATACCGCCGTGGAGCCGCAGGGGCTGTATGACGATTAAACCGGGATACCCAGCGCCCGTTTCCCGTGAATATTCAGATCTTCCAGGGTGAAGCGCCCCTGCCAGCTGGCCTCATAGTCCTCGCGCGGGAAATCCCCCGGCGAGGCCCCTTTTTCCAGAGCAATTTTCACTTTCTGCGCGTAGGCGAGGTTCTTTTCGCACATCGGCGCGGCCGGGATGTACATCACGTTGCCCCAGCCCTGTTGATTTTCCACCGGCGCCACTGAGTGAATAACATCGCAGTGCCACCAGACGGAATCGCCAGCGTTCAGCGCCGGAATCGAGCTTAACGCTTTAATTAAGAGTGGGTGCCATTGCTCAGAGATCGGCAGCACTCTGCCCGGCGCGACGCCGCACAGCTCATCTTCCGGCACATCGTCGAGCAGGGGGCGCAGCAGCACATAAGCCATCGCCTCCGGGATCGGCACCACGTGTAGCAGCCCCTGACCCGGGATCATGTCCGACAGCGCGGTCCAGCCCTGGAAGGTGCGGAACACCGAGCATTTGGTGGTGTTGTCGACGGTGTACTCTTCCACTTCGGTACGGTGCGCGGCGTCCCACGGATCGTAGGCGTCGATATTGCCATTAAAGACGTTGGCGAAAACCTGCTGATAGGCGGGAAGCAGCCAGCGCTCCAGCGCGCCAGAATCGGTATGCGCCCCCAGCCCCTTTGACGTGGTTCCCGGCGGGCGGCGGCGGATACGGTCAGGGTAAATCACGCTGACATCCGGATCGAACCAGCGCTTGCCATTCTGTTCAAAGCGCCACAGGCGATTGAGGAAGGATTGCACCGCCGCCATTTCATCACTCTGTCGCGCCTGCATTTGCGAGGGGGACCAGTAGATCGGATAGATTTCCGGACGCGAAGCCTCCAGCGAACCGAAGAAGCTGTCGCCAGGTCCTTTGTAAACATCATCGAAATGGTTCAGATCGAGGTATTCCAGCATCGCGTTGTCCCAGGCCAGCGCCTGTTCGCGCGGGTAGTGTCCTTTGATCACTGCGCAGCCCCGGCGCTTAATCGCCGCGCGCTGCTCATCGCTCACTTTTCCTTCGGCGATATCGCTGAACGGGATCGTCGGCCAGACCTCCTGGCCTGTGGCTTTCAGGGCATTAATCTCGTCCAGGCGCTCGCTGATACGCGCCGAGAGTTTATCGAACACTGCCTGGACATCGCCAATTTGTGCCCGTAAGGCCTGTTTCATCTGGCGAATTGCCGCTTTGTGGTCGGCAGGTAATGTTTCGTGGGTCGGGAGAGCAGCCATAATAACCTCGCTGTATCTTTCATTCGAAAGTGTTAAATCTTACAAACGTTAATTTAAGTTAAAATGGAGTTAATGCAAGTTTAAAATCTTGCTACGGCGCACAAAATGGAAAAACCGGGGCGCGATGCCCCGGCGAAGGGTCACGCGTTGAAGGGAGCGGTATTATCGAGGACGGCCTGAATGACGTTCAGCGCGCCGTCATGGTTATTATCGTCAGTGGCGTAGCCGGCGATAGCCTTGATGGTGTCGGCGGCGTTACCCATGGCGAAAGCGTATTTCACCAGCTTCAGCATTTCGGCGTCGTTGCCGCTGTCGCCGATGGCCACGCACTGCTGGGGTGAAAGGTTCCAGCGTTTGAGCAGGCGGCTGATGCCGTTGGCTTTATGCAGGCCGGGGATAATCAAATCGACAAAGCCAAAGCCGCTGGTGACCGGCTTCATGATCCCGTCGAGCGACACGTGCAGTTTATCGATCAGCTGTGGGATCTCGCTGTCCGGCAGGTTGAGGGAGAATTTGAACAGCGTGTCGTCGATGCGATGGTAATCGCTTACCCGCTGCAGACGGTGGTAGTGCTTTGACATCAGGTCGACGAAGGCATCCGGAGCTTTATCGCTCACATACGCGCTCTGCAGGCCGCAGGCGACAAAGTTGAGCTGCGGATCTTTGAGCAATTCGCCAATCACCACCTGTGATTCGTGGCGGGTCAGTTCGCCGTGGAACAGCTGCTTGCCATGCTCAAAGACCAGCGCGCCGTTTTCGGCGACGAACGAAATCTGCTCGCGGATCTCCGGGAAGAAGGAGATCAACTGATAGTACTGGTTGCCGCTGGCGACAACAAATTCAATGCCGCGCTGCTGCAACTGGGCGAATTGCGCCAGAAACCGTGAGCGATCGTAGGTTTTGGCGTCATTGAGAAAAGTTCCGTCCATATCGGTGACGATAACTTTAACGGTCATAAGGGGATGCTCCTGGCTTAACTTCGACCAGTAACATTCTAATTACAATGTGATGGGGAGCACAAATTTATTTCGAATGAAAGTTCACTCAGCGCAGAAAATGCCGGGTGGCAACGTTGCCTTACCCGGCCTGCAGAACAGGGTAGGCCCGCTAAGCATAGCGCCAGCGGGCACGAAGGGTTACAGCGTATGTTCGGTTCGGGCGATGATATCGTCCTGGGTATCCGGCGACAGGGCGGTGAAGAACGCCGAGTATCCGGCGACGCGGACCACTAAATCGCGGTACTGGTCAGGGTGTTTCTTCGCCTCCAGCAGCGTGTCGCGGGACACGATGTTGTACTGGATATGCCAGCCTTTGTGCACCTCGAAGAAGGTGCGCAGCAGCACCATCAGCTTCTGCTTGTCGGACTCATTCTCCAGGGTGGACGGATTCAGCTTCTGGTTAAGCAGCACGCCGCCGAGGATCGCGCCGGTGGGGAGTTTGCCCACCGAACTGATGACCGCTGTCGGCCCCAGATGGTCGGTACCGGAGGCCGGGCTGGCCCCTTCCGCCAGCGGGGTGTGCGCTTTACGGCCATCCGGTGTCGCCATCGTCTGGGCGCCGAACGGAACGTTGGCGGAGATAGACGACGTGCCAGCGTAATAGTTGCCGCCGATTGGGCCGCGGCCATAGCGCGGGTTGTGATACTGCTTCAGCTCGTAGATATAGGTCTGGTAGGCCCGCGCCAGCAACTCGTCGACGCTGTCATCATCGTTACCGTACTTCGGCGCGCCGTTGATCAACCGCTGGCGCAGTTGCTCGTGGGTCAGACCGTCGAAATCTTCCGCCAGCGCCTTCGCCAGTTCCTGCTGGCCGATGGCGCCCTGATCGAAGACCAGTTTTTTCACCGCCGCCAGGCTGTTGCCGAGGTTGGCGATACCCACCTGCAGGCCGGAAACCCAGTCATATTTCGCGCCGCCTTGCTTGATGCTTTTCGCCCGTTCGATACAGTCATCCACCAGCGCCGAACAGAGAATATCGTGGACGTTTTCCTCCAGCATGGTATCGACCACGTACTCAATCTCAATGGATTTACGGGTGTAGTAGCGGATCTGGTTATCCCAGTCTGCCAGCACCTGGTCGAAATTAGCGAAGTTGCCTTTCGACAGGGCATGCTCCTGGGGCAGGAATACCTGACCGCTGGTGGCATCGCGGCCACCTTCCAGCGTCGCCAGCATCACCCGCGCGAAGTTGATAAAGCTCATGCCGGTGCAGCGGTAGCCCCATTTGCCGCCAACCGCGGTTTCGATGCAGCCGATGGCGGCGTAATCGTAGGCGTCCTGCGGCTCGATGCCGAGTTTGATAAATTCCGGGATGACGATTTCGTCGTTATTAAACGCCGGCATGCCGAAGCCGCAGCGGATCACCTGGACGCAGGCGTCGAGGAAGTCGTTGCTCATCCCGGCATGGTAACGCACGCTGAGGTTCGGCTGGGTAGAGCGCAGACGACCACAGGATTCCAGGATGGCATACGACAGCGGGTTGACGGCGTCCTGCGGCTGGCCGTCGACCAGGTTCTGGCCGCCAATGGTGACGTTCTGGTACAGCGGGCTGCCGGCAGAGGCCTTGGAGTGCGAGCCGGAGCGAATTTTGTTGACCTCCAGCAGCTTCAGCCAGCAGCTGTGCAGCAGCTCAATGGCCTGTTCGCGATCCAGCGACTGCTGCAGTTCAACGTCGCGACGGTAGTACGGATAGAGGTACTGGTCCATACGGCCAAAGGAGACCGAGTGGCCATTGGATTCAATCTGCAGGATAAGCTGAATGAAGTAGCACAACTGCAGCGCCTGCCAGAAGGTTTTCGGCGGCTCATGGGCGATGATGTCGCAGTTTTCGGCTATCGTCAGCAGTTCGTGGCGGCGTGATTCACGGGATTCTGCTGTCGCCATCTCGCGCGCCAGCGCGGCGAAGCGTTTGCTGTGGTCGCTGACCGCTTCCAGAACGATATCAATCGCTTTCAGGAACTGCTCGCCGTGCAGGTCTTCCAGTACCGTCAGGTTAATGCGCGACCGGCGTTCAGCAACCTTGGCGCGCATGCCGTCGAGGCCTTTCTCCAGCAGTAACGGGAAGTTGACCGCCAGGTGGGCGTCACCGGAAGTCATGTTGCCTTCCGCCTTGATAATACCGGTGGCGAGGAGCGCCTTCTGCTCATCGGTAAACATACCGTAGCAGCGGTCCTGTACGGTCTGCCCGCGCCACCATGGGCACACTTCATGCAGCACGCGTTTGTTCTCTTCGCTGACCGAGAAGCCGGCGCCGGGGCGGTCGGCAAGATCGTCGATCTCTTTCTCAATCCAGCTGACGGTGTATTCCGGGAAAATCGGCGCAGCGCGCACTTCGCTGGCTTGGTTGCCGACGATCAGTTCGTCGTGCTTGATCCAGATGGTGCGCTCGGCAAGGTGATGCGCCAGCGCCAGGGCGCGACGCACCGGGATTGGCTTATCAAGATGCTGCTGATACATCTCGGTGTAGTGGCGGGCGCGTTCGGTACAGACCGGCGGTTTGACAATATGCACCAGCGCCATTTTATGGGCCTGGATGCGGGCGCTGAGGGTATTGAGTTTGAGAGTCGTCATAAGGTTATCCTCGTAAGATCGCCGTTAGCCCCTTGCTCCGCGCATAATCCTGCGCGAAGGCGAGCAGCTCAGGAGCATCCAGCGGTTTGTCCGGTGCGGTGTAGGGCTGACTGAGTAACTGGTATTTGTTCATTCCCAGCGTGTGGTACGGCAGGAAATGGATCTCGCTGACCTGCAGGCGGTCGGCGGCAAAATCGGTGATCGCGGCAATGTCGGCTTCACTGGCGTTGAATCCCTGGATCAGCGGCACGCGAATAATCATTTTTTTCCCTGCCTGCGCCAGTCGCTGCAGGTTATCCAGCACCCGGCGGGCGCTGCCGTCGGTCCACTGCTGGAAAACGGCCTCGTCGACGTGTTTCAGGTCGGCGAGAAACAGGTCGACAAAGGGTAAAGCCGGTTCAATGTATTTCCACGGCACGTGCAGGCAGGTTTCCACGGCGGTGTGAATACCTGCCTGATGGCTGGCTTCGAAAAGCGCCTGCGCCAGCGTCGGGTTCATAAAGGGTTCGCCGCCGGAAAGGGTGATGCCGCCGCCGCTGCGATCGTAGAACGGTTTATCACGCAGCACCGTCGCCATGATCGCTTCGACGTTTTTCTCCTCGCCGCAGACCGTTAGCGCGGTGGTGGGGCAGCAGTCACGCAGCGCAGTAATATGCTTGTCGTTAACGTTTTGCCGATCAATGATCAAACCATCGAGGGTACGGGTGATAACCTCCGGCGCCGCCTGCTGGCACAGATCGCAGCCGGCCAGGCACAGCCGCGAGTCATACAGCAGATCTTCGCTGCGGGCGCGGCTTTCCGGGTTCTGGCACCAGCGGCAGCCCAGCGAGCAGCCTTTCAGGAAGACGACGGTACGGATCCCTGGGCCGTCATGGGTGGAGTAGCGCTGGATGTTGAAGATCATGGCTTATCCTCTTGTTTGCGTATGAATATAAAAACACTTTCGAATGAAAGTTATATTGACGCAAATCAACAAGCGGGATGGGGCTAAGCTCCTGGGGATAAAAAAACGAGAGAGGTCACAAAACCACCGACGACCCTCGTCGCCGGTGTGGGGGTTAGTGCGAGCCGCATACCTCGCACTGCGGATGACGCATCAGCTTCATTTCACGAAACTGGCAGGTCATGGCGTCGTACATCACGATTTTTCCGCTGGCAGGGGTGCCGTAGCCGGTCAGCAGTTTAATGGCCTCCATCGCCTGCAGCGAACCGATGGTGCCCACCAGCGGGGCCATTACCCCGGCTTCGACGCAGGTGAGGGCATTTTCGCCGAACAGACGGCTCAGGCAGCGGTAGCAGGGTTCGCCATCCTGATACGTGAAGACGCTGATTTGCCCCTCCATGCGGATCGCCGCCCCGGAGACCAGCGGGGTGGTGTGCTGGAAACAGCCGGCGTTGAGCTGGTTACGAATGGCGACGTTGTCGGTGCAGTCCAGCACCAGATCGTGATCGGCAATCTGCCCCGCCAGCGCGGTCTCATCCAGCAAGGCATTGAGCGGGACCAGCCGGACGTGCGGGTTAATGCGCGCCAGCGCCTCGCGGGCAGAATCCACCTTCGGTTGGCCGATGGTCGCGTCGCTGTGCAGCGTCTGGCGCTGGAGGTTGGACAGCGAGACGGTGTCGAAATCGAGCAGGGTGAGCTGACCCACGCCGGCCGCCGCCAGATATTGAGCGGCGGCGCAGCCGAGCCCGCCGAGGCCGACCACCAGTACGCGAGCGGCTTTTAGCCGCTCCTGACCGTCGAAATCAAAACCGCGCAAGATGATCTGCCGGTTATAGCGCAGCATCTCCTCGTCGCTCAGCTCAACGGCCATTACAGCCCCCCAAACAGATGATTAAAGGGCTCGACTTCGACCCATTCGCCCGCTTCGACGTGGCCGCGTTCGCGCTCCAGTACGATAAAGCAGTTACCGAGGCTGAATGAGCTGAAAATGTGCGAGCCCTGATGGCCGGTGGTGGTCACCACCAGCTCGCCGTCGGGGTTGCGCTGCAGAATACCGCGCTGGAAGTCGAGACGGCCCGGCGACTTCTTCAGTCGCGTGGCGGCGCGTACCCGCAGGCGGGTTGCCTGAAGCGGGCCGTGCTTGCCCGAGAGTTTCGCCAGCAGCGGCTGCACCAACTGACAGAAGGTGACGGTGGCGGAAACCGGGTTACCCGGCAGGCCGCAGAACCAGCTGCTACTGAGTTTGCCGAAGGCGAAGGGTTTCCCCGGCTTGATCGCCAGTTTCCAGAAGCCGATCTCCCCCAGCTCTTCAAGAATGGTTTTGGTGTAGTCGGCTTCGCCCACCGAGACGCCACCGGAGCTGATGACCACGTCGGCCTGCTGGTCGGCGGCGATAAACGCGTCACGCAGCTTCGCCGGGTCGTCAGGAATAATGCCGAGGTTAATGACCTCGTAGCCCAGCTGCTGCAGCATCAGGTGCACCGCCAGGCGGTTGGTATCGTAAATCTGGCCGTCGCCGAGCGGTTGACCCGGCAGCTGCAGCTCATCGCCGGTTGAGAAGACCGCGACGCGGACCTTGCGCACCACCTCGACCTCGGCAATGCCCAGCGAGGCCAGCACCGGCAGCTCGGCCACCGTCAGGGGCGTCCCCGCCGGGAAGACCACCGCGCCGTGGGCGATATCTTCTCCGCGACGGCGAATGTGCTGCCCGGCTTTCACCGGCGCGGTAAAGTGCACGCCGGCGTCGGTCTGTTCGGTCTCTTCCTGCATGACCACCGCGTCGCAGCCCGCAGGCACCGGCGCGCCGGTCATGATGCGGATACAGGTGCCGGTGGGCCAGGTCTCGTGAAACGGTTGGCCGGCAAAGGCCTTACCGGCGACCGGCAGCGCCGCGCCGTCGCGAAGGTCGCTTAGCCGGACGGCATAGCCATCCATCGCGGCGTTATCAAAGCCGGGCACATCCAGCGGGGAGACGATGTCATGGGCGGTCACACGCGAGAAGGCCTGCAACAGCGGTACAGTTTCCGTCGCGTTCAGCGGCGTAATACGATCGAGCATCTGGGCGAGGGCTGTGTCGAGCGGCATCAGTCCGGCGGTAAAATCCATGGGTCACTCCTGCGGGCAAAACAGCGAAAACGCCTATTATGGCAGAAAAGCGGCGCGGGCTGTATGCCACCTGGGTACGAGGCTTTACATCGCCCGCCGCTCTTTCTATATTCAAAAATTGTATAAGACATTCAGCAATATAATGATATCAATACCCTTATTCCTGACGTGACCGGCGCCGCGCCGCGCTACGACGGGGCAGGGGCGATCCACTTCATCGTTAAGGACTGGCGAAATGGGCAAGGCGGTTATAGCAATTCACGGCGGCGCAGGGGCGATTTCTCGCGCGCAGATGACGCCGGAGCGGGAGCGAGAGTATGTGGCGGCGCTGTCGACTATCGTCGAAAGCGGGCAGAAGATGTTGGCTGCGGGCGCCAGTGCGCTGGATACCGTGACCGAGGCCGTTCGGCTGCTGGAAGAGTGCCCGCTGTTTAACGCCGGGATGGGCGCGGTATTTACCCACGATCAAACCCATGAGCTGGACGCCTGCGTAATGGATGGCTACAGCCTGCAGGCGGGCGCGGTGGCCGGGGTCAAACATTTGCGTAATCCGGTGCTGGCGGCGCGTCTGGTACTGGAGGAGAGCCCGCACGTGCTGCTGATTGGCGAGGGCGCGGAAAATTTCGCCTTCTCCCGGGGGATGGAACGCGTGGAAAACGATCTCTTCTCCACGCCCGAGCGCCTGCTGCAGCTGCAGGAGGCGAAAGCGGGCGGGGAGATTATCCTCGACCACCACGCCGCCCCGCTCGATGAACGCCAGAAAATGGGCACCGTCGGCGCGGTGGCGCTCGACCTGGCTGGCAATCTGGCGGCGGCAACCTCCACCGGCGGCATGACCAACAAATTGCCCGGACGCGTCGGCGACAGCCCGCTGCCGGGCGCGGGATGCTATGCCAACAATGCCAGCGTGGCGGTCTCCTGCACCGGCACCGGCGAAGTCTTTATGCGCACCCTGGCGGCCTACGATATCGCCGCCTTAATGGAGTATGGTCAGTTGAGTCTCTACACCGCCTGCGAGCGGGTGGTGATGGAGAAACTGCCGGCTCTCGGCGGTAGCGGCGGGCTGATTGCCGTCGATCGCGAAGGTAACGTCGTTTTACCGTTTAACAGTGAAGGCATGTACCGCGCCTGGTGCTATGCCGGCGATACGCCGACCATTGGCATTTATCGCGAATAGAAGAAGGGAGAGGGAGAGTGTCGCAAACTCACGAAACCGATACCTGCGAAGTGCTGGTAGTGCGCAACCTGAACGTGGCCTTTCGCCAACAGGATGCGCCAGAG
This sequence comes from Klebsiella sp. P1CD1, assembly GCF_003790505.1. NCBI lineage: Bacteria > Pseudomonadati > Pseudomonadota > Gammaproteobacteria > Enterobacterales > Enterobacteriaceae > Klebsiella > Klebsiella sp. P1CD1. Next base: position 3,939,963 of record NZ_CP033631.1, on the reverse strand, counting down.
GTGCAGGCCGTGCGTCAGCTATCCTTCAGCCTGCGTCGCGGCGAGACGCTGGCGATAGTGGGTGAGTCCGGTTCGGGAAAATCGGTGACCGCGCTGGCGCTGATGCGTTTGCTTGACGCCGCCAGCAGCGAAGTGAGCAGCGAGGGGCTGTGGCTGCGGCGGCGTAACCGGCAGGTGATCGCGCTCAATGAGCAAACGGACGCCGAGATGCGCCGGGTGCGCGGCGCGGATCTGGCCATGATTTTTCAGGAGCCGATGACCTCGCTGAATCCGGTTTTTACCATCGGCGAACAAATCGCCGAATCCCTGCGCCTGCACCAGGGGCTGGGGCGCGAAGAGGCGCTGCGCGCGGCGAAAAAGATGCTCGACCAGGTGCGTATTCCCCAGGCGGAAGAGATGCTCTCACGCTATCCGCACCAGCTCTCCGGCGGCATGCGCCAGCGGGTGATGATCGCCATGGCGCTCTCCTGCCGGCCGGCGGTGTTGATAGCCGATGAGCCGACCACGGCCCTGGATGTCACCATCCAGGCGCAAATTTTGCAACTCATTGCCGTCCTGCAAAAGGAGATGGCGATGGGGGTGATCTTTATTACCCACGATATGGGCGTCGTGGCCGATATCGCCGATCGGGTGCTGGTGATGTATCGCGGTGAGGCGGTAGAGACCGGCAGCGTTGAGGAGATCTTTCGTTCGCCGCAGCACCCTTATACTCAGTCGCTGCTGGCGGCGGTTCCGCGGCTGGGGGAGATGCGGGGTCAGGATCTGCCGCGCCGTTTTTCGCTTCCCGGTCAGCCGCAGGCGGAGACCGAAACGCCAGACACGGTGGCGGCGGGGGAGCCTATCCTGCAGGTGCGCGACCTGGTGGCCCGTTTTCCGGTGCGCGGTGGGCTGCTCAATCGCGTGACGCGCGAAGTGCATGCGGTGGAGAAGATCAGTTTTGATCTCTGGCCGGGAGAGACCCTGTCGCTGGTGGGAGAGTCCGGCTGCGGCAAGTCGACCACCGGCCGGGCGCTGCTGAGACTGGTCGAAACCCAGGGTGGCACCATTACCTTCGACGGCCAACGGATTGATACGCTCTCCGGCAGCAAGCTGCAATCCCTGCGCCGTAATATTCAGTTTATTTTTCAGGATCCTTACGCTTCGCTTGACCCGCGTCAGACGGTCGGTGACTCGATCATGGAGCCGCTGCGGGTGCATGGCCTGCTGCATGGTGAAGCCGCGCGTGAGCGGGTTTCCTGGCTACTGAAGCGCGTGGGGCTTCAGCCGGAGCATGCCTGGCGTTACCCCCATGCCTTTTCCGGCGGCCAGCGGCAGCGGATCTGCATTGCCCGCGCGCTGGCGCTGAATCCGAAGGTGGTGATAGCCGATGAGTCGGTGTCGGCCCTGGATGTCTCCATTCGGGCGCAGATTATCAATCTGATGCTCGACCTGCAGCGCGAGATGGGTATCGCGTTTCTGTTTATTTCCCATGATATGGCGGTGGTGGAGCGCATCAGCCACCGCGTGGCGGTGATGTATCGCGGTCGCATTGTCGAAATAGGCCCGCGCCGTGCGGTGTTTGAAAACCCGCAGCACCCCTATACCCGTAAGCTAATGGCCGCCGTACCGGTGGCCGACCCGGCCTACCGTCATCCGCAGCGAGTCCTGCTGTCTGATGACGTCCCGGGCAATATCTATAAGCGGGGCGAGGAGATGGCCAGCGTGCCATTGCAGCAGGTTGGGCCGGACCACTTTGTCGCCCGCGAATCCGCCGATGTGCTGGGCAGAGCATAACAACACATAACGCACCTTTTCAGGAGAATACAATGACACAACCTGTTTCACGCAAATGGTGGCTGGCGCTGAGTATCGCGGCGGCCCTGGCGAGCGCCCCTGCCTTTGCCGCCAAAGATGTGGTCGTGGCGGTCGGGTCTAACTTTACGACGCTCGATCCCTATGATGCCAACGATACCCTGTCGCAGGCGGTGGCGAAGTCCTTTTATCAAGGCCTGTTCGGCCTTGATAAAGAGATGAAGCTACAAAATGTTCTTGCCGAGAGCTATACCGTGTCACCGGACGGCCTGGTGTACACCATCAAGCTGCACAGCGGGGTGAAATTCCAGGATGGCACCGACTTTAACGCCGAGGCGGTCAAGGCTAACCTCGACCGCGCGAGTAACCCGGATAACCATCTCAAGCGCTATAACCTGTATAAAAATATCGCCAGCACCGAGGCGGTCGATCCGACCACGGTCAAAATTACCCTGAAGCAGCCCTTCTCGGCATTTATTAACATTCTCGCCCATCCGGCGACGGCGATGATTTCGCCGGCGGCGCTGAAAAAATATGGCAAGGATATTGGCTTCCATCCGGTGGGTACCGGGCCGTATAAGCTCGACACCTGGAACCAGACAGATTTCGTGAAGGTCAGCAAGTTCGATGGTTACTGGCAGCCAGGCCTGCCGAAGCTGGACTCCATCACCTGGCGTCCGGTGGTGGATAACAACACCCGGGCGGCGATGCTGCAGACCGGCGAAGCGCAGTTTGCTTTCCCGATCCCTTACGAACAGGCGCCGCTGCTGGCAAAAAACAGCAAACTGGAGCTGGTGGCCAGCCCGTCGATCATGCAGCGCTACATCAGCATGAACGTGACGCAGAAGCCGTTCGATAATCCGAAGGTGCGTGAAGCCATCAACTATGCGATTAACCGTCAGGCGCTGGTCAAGGTGGCGTTTGCCGGATACGCCACCCCGGCGACCGGGGTGGTGCCGCCGTCGATTGCCTACGCCCAGACTTACACCGCCTGGCCCTACGATCCGGCGAAAGCTCGCCAGTTGCTGAAAGAGGCTGGCTACCCTAACGGTTTCAGCACCACGCTGTGGTCATCACATAATCACAGCACCGCGCAGAAAGTACTGCAGTTCACCCAGCAGCAGCTGGCGCAGGTGGGGATTAAGGCGCAGGTGACGGCGATGGACGCTGGTCAGCGGGCGGCGGAAGTGGAAGGTAAAGGGCAGAAAGAGAGCGGGGTACGGATGTTCTATACCGGCTGGTCCGCCTCCACCGGTGAAGCCGACTGGGCGCTGTCGCCGCTGTTCGCCTCGCAAAACTGGCCGCCGACGCTGTTTAATACCGCGTTTTACAGCAACCCGCAGGTGGATAACGCGCTGAGCGAGGCGCTGAAAACCACCGACCCGCAAGAGAAAACCAAACTCTATAAAGAGGCGCAGGATATTATCTGGAAAGAGTCGCCGTGGGTACCGCTGGTGGTCGAGAAACTGGTCTCCGCCCACAGCAAGAACCTCACCGGTTTCTATATCCAGCCGGATACTGGCTTTAGTTTTGAACAGGCAGATTTAACACCGTGAAGGATGGGATGATGCCCTCCGGCGCCAGCGCGCGGGGGGCGGTTTTTCCGCGGGGCGGGTTGCGGAGGTATGATGCTCAACTATGTGATTAAGCGCCTGCTGGGGCTGATCCCCACCCTGCTTATCGTCGCAGTACTGGTGTTTCTGTTCGTCCATATGCTGCCCGGTGACCCGGCGCGGCTGATTGCCGGACCGGAGGCCGATGCCCAGGTGGTGGCGATGGTGCGCCAGCAACTGGGGCTTGACCAGCCGCTGCATGTCCAGTTCTGGCACTACATCACCAACGTGCTGCGCGGCGATTTTGGCATTTCCATGGCCTCGCGGCGTCCCGTTTCCAGTGAAATAGCCAGCCGCTTTATGCCCACGCTGTGGCTGACGCTGGCCAGCATGAGCTGGGCGGTACTGTTCGGGATGGCGGCGGGGATCGCGGCCGCGGTGTGGCGCAATCGCTGGCCCGACCGTCTGGGAATGGCGCTGGCGGTGAGCGGCATTTCGTTTCCGGCTTTTGCTCTCGGCATGCTGCTGATGCAGGTGTTTTCGGTTGAGCTGGGCTGGCTGCCGACGGTGGGGGCCGACAGCTGGCGGCACTATATTTTGCCATCGTTGACCCTTGGCGCGGCGGTAGCGGCGGTCATGGCGCGCTTTACCCGCGCGTCGTTCGTTGATGTGTTGCATGAAGACTATATGCGTACCGCGCGGGCGAAAGGGGTGAGCGAAACGTGGGTGGTGCTCAAGCATGGCCTGCGCAATGCGATGATCCCGGTGGTGACCATGATGGGGCTGCAGTTCGGCTTTCTGCTCGGTGGGTCGATCGTCGTGGAAAAGGTGTTTAACTGGCCGGGGCTTGGGCGCCTGTTGGTCGATTCGGTAGAGATGCGCGATTACCCGGTAATTCAGGCGGAAGTCCTGCTCTTTTCGCTGGAGTTTATTCTTATCAATTTAGTGGTGGATGTGCTGTACGCGGCCATTAACCCGGCTATCAGGTATAAGTAAGGTGCGATTGCTCAACTGGAGAAGGCAGGCGGCGCTGAACGCCATGCCGGGTATCAGACCCGGCGAGATCCATACCCCATGGCATGAGTTCTGGCGGCGCTTTCGTCGCCAGCCGGTGGCGATGGGCGCTGGTATTTTCGTGCTGTTGCTGATTGCGGTAGCCATCGTTGCGCCATGGATAGCGCCGTACGATGCGGAAAATTATTTCGATTATGACCGGCTTAACGAGGGGCCCTCGCTGGTGCACTGGTTCGGTGTCGACTCGCTGGGGCGCGATATTTTCAGCCGGGTGCTGGTCGGGGCGCAGATCTCGCTGGCTGCCGGGGTACTGGCGGTGCTGATTGGCGCGGCTATCGGCACGGTGCTTGGGCTGCTGGCCGGCTACTATGAGGGCTGGTGGGACCGGCTCATTATGCGACTTTGCGACGTGCTGTTCGCCTTTCCGGGGATCCTGCTGGCGATCGCGGTGGTCGCTGTCATGGGCAGCGGGATGGCCAACGTGATCATCGCCGTGGCGATCTTCTCGATCCCGGCGTTTGCTCGTCTGGTGCGCGGCAATACGCTGGTGTTAAAGCAGCAGACCTTTATTGAATCGGCGCGCAGCATCGGCGCCAGCGACGCCACCATTCTGTTCAACCACATCCTGCCGGGGACGGTGTCATCGATCGTGGTTTACTTCACGATGCGTATTGGGGTGTCGATTATTTCGGCGGCCAGTCTGTCGTTTCTCGGCCTCGGCGCGCAGCCGCCCACGCCAGAGTGGGGCGCGATGCTCAACGAGGCGCGGGCGGATATGGTGATGTCCCCGCACGTAGCGCTGTTTCCGGCGGTGGCGATTTTCGTGACCGTTCTGGCGTTTAATCTGCTGGGCGATGGCCTGCGCGATGCGCTGGATCCGAAGTTAAAGGGGTAGGGTGAGGGAAAGCACCGCCGTGCGGTGCTTTATATTATTTGTGGCTTCAGCGCACATTGCGCTCCCGGTTAATCTTCTGCGTTATGCCTGGCATGGCGCAGGGAGCGCACAGGGGGCGGCCAGTCGCCGCCGCCCCCTGTACCCCCGGGCTCCGGCCAGCAACATCGCCGCTGCGCGGTGCCTTCGACTTATCCCTGCAGGCTTCGGGTCGGGCCGAGGCAGCGTCCCTGCAAAACACGGCCCTCAGCCCGCATCCATGCGGGCTGCCCCGGCCTTCCGGGAACGTCTCAGCGATGTTGAGGCCGCCAGCACCGGCAGTTTCAGCAAGACTGGTGAATAAATTAGCGACAGGTCGCACGAACTGTAGGCCGGGTAAGGCGTTAGCCGCCACCCGGCAATATAAAGGCTTGATGACTGATAAATTACCCGGCGGCGCTGCGCTTGCGCGGACCTGGGGGGTGCCTACGGGAGGACCCCGTAGGCTGGGGAATGCGATAAGCCGCTATCCGGGAAGCTGGACTAGACCCGGGTACCCCACAGGTCGTATTCGTCGGCATGCTCGACTTTCACCCGCACCACGTCGCCCGGCTTAACGCGGGTTTCGCCGTTCAGGTAGACCGCGCCGTCGATTTCCGGGGCGTCGGCCATGCTGCGGCCAATGGCGCCTTCTTCGTCAACTTCATCCACCAGCACCAGGATTTCGCGGCCCACTTTCTCCTGCAGACGCTCGGCAGAGATCTGCTGCTGCAGCTGCATAAAGCGGTTCCAGCGCTCCTCTTTCACCTCTTCCGGCACCTGATCCGCCAGTTCGTTGGCGGTGGCGCCTTCAACCGGGCTGTACTTGAAGCAGCCGACGCGGTCGAGACGCGCCTCTTTCAGGAAGTCGAGCAGCATCTGGAAATCTTCTTCCGTTTCGCCCGGGAAGCCCACGATAAAGGTAGAGCGCAGGGTCAGATCCGGGCAAATTTCACGCCACTGCTTAATGCGCGCCAGCTGGCGGTCTGCAGAGCCAGGACGCTTCATCAGCTTCAGAATACGCGGGCTGGCGTGCTGCAGCGGAATATCGAGGTACGGCAGAATTTTGCCTTCCGCCATCAGCGGGATCACATCGTCGACGTGCGGATACGGGTAAACATAATGCAGGCGCACCCAGATGCCGAGCTTCGCCAGCTCTTCGCACAGGCTGACCATGCTGGTCTTCACCGGCATGCCGTTGTGGAAACCGGTACGGTGCTTGACATCGACGCCGTAGGCGGAGGTGTCCTGAGAAATCACCAGCAGCTCTTTCACGCCGGCGTCAGCGAGGCGTTTGGCTTCCGCCAGCACTTCGCCAATCGGACGGCTCACCAGATCGCCACGCATGGACGGGATGATGCAGAAGGTGCAGCGATGGTTGCAGCCTTCAGAAATTTTTAAGTAGGCGTAGTGACGCGGCGTCAGCTTAACGCCCTGTTCCGGCACCAGGCTGAGGAACGGGTTGTGCTTCGGCTTCGGCGAGTAGTGGTGGACGTGCTCCAGCACCTGCTCATAGCTGTGCGGACCGGTGATCTCCAGCACCTTCGGGTGAACTTCGCGGATCTGATCCTCTTTCGCGCCAAGGCAGCCGGTGACGATCACCTTGCCGTTCTCTTTTAACGCTTCGCCGATCGCTTCCAGCGATTCCTGCACAGCGCTATCGATAAAGCCGCAGGTGTTAACGATGACCATATCGGCGTTGTCGTAGGTAGGGACGACGTCATAACCTTCGGTGCGCAGTTCGGTCAGGATACGCTCTGAGTCCACGAGATTTTTCGGGCAGCCCAGGGAGACGAAGCCGATTTTCGGCTGGTGCGTGACATTGCTCATAGCTTAAAAAGTGTTCAATTATTGGAATGGTCAGGGCAGGAATTCTACAGATCTTTGCGAAAAAGAGTATAGCTCCGTCGCGGTTAATGGTGAAAAAGCGCTCGGGTGAGGAGCGCGTGGGCTTCAGCACCGGGTCAAAACCGCCATTCCTGATAAAAACGCCCGTCATTTACGTTGTAATCTACAAAGTGATAACAATTTCTTTACTAAATACCTCGATGACCGCGAGGAGAAGAGGCAAGGAAATGACACCAACAGGCTCCCCGGTGGCGATAGCCACCCTGCCATTCAGTAATCTGGAGATCCCCCCGCAACCGCCGCAGATCCAACACTCCCTTGAGCAGGGAAATGTGCTCTATCTGCCGCAGCTGGCGTTTTCATTAACCGCCACGGAGCAGGCATTGCTGACCCCTGAGCTGGTCGCGCCGCGGCGCAAGAATATCAGCTATCAACCCGACACCCGCATGCTCAGAGGCGTGGCGGATAAGCAGAAAACGGCTGCCATCGCCCGGCTAATGGCGCGTTACCACCAGATGACGCTGCAGCTGATCGACGCGTTATTGCCAGGCTATGGCGAGTCGCTGCACCATCCGCAAACCAGTCTGCGTCTGCATCCCATTACCGCCTGGCGTGAAACGACCTCCTGGCGCAAAGACGATTCGCGCTTGCATGTGGACGCATTCCCGTCGCGCCCGGTCAAGGGTGATCGTATTCTGCGCATCTTTTGCAATATTCATCCCCGCGGCGAACCGCGAACCTGGCGGACAGGGGAGCATTTCGATACCCTCGCGGCACGCTTTCTGCCGCGGCTGAAACCCTGGTCGCCGTCAGGCGCCTGGCTGCTGGCAGCGCTGGGGATCACCAAAAGTCGGCGTAGCCATTACGATCATCTGATGCTGGCCCTGCACGATGCGATGAAAAGCACACCTGAGTACCAGCGACAGGGGGTGCAGCAGGAGATCGACTTTGCCGCCGGCAGCACCTGGATCTGCTTTTCCGATCAGACCCCGCACGCCGCGATGCGCGGCCAGTATCTGCTTGAGCAGACCTTTCTGTTGCCGGTGAAAGCGATGAGTCACCCGCAGCTCTCGCCGCTGCGGGTGCTGGAAACGCTCCTGCAAAAGCCGTTAGTCGCGCGCAACGTGTAGCGCCCGGCGTGGCTACCGGGCAGAGGATTATTGCGCCGGCGTAACGGCCCCGGAAGGCCTGGCGCTGGGCTTTTTCGGCTCGCGCTTATCCTTCAGGGTGAAAATGGAGATCAGCGTAAAGAGCCCGGCGATACCGCCGAGGATCAGATAGGTATCGGCGAAGCCAATGGTATCGTACAGATAGCCTGCCAGCGGAGAGTAGATGGCGGTGGCGATCGAGGCGACAAACAGCACCAGCAAATAGACCGTCGAAGAGAGCTTGTGGTCGAAGTTGGCAGCGATGAATTTAAAGACCGATACCAGAATTAACGGTTTCTCCAGGGCATGCATCATTTTCACCGCGCCAATCCACACCGGACCGAGGGGCACGGCTGACCCGACAATACGTACCGACATGATCAACCCGGCGATGATCAGCGCCCATTTGGCGCCGGTCCGGTTAACAAACCACGGCATCAGGCATAAGAACAGCGTTTCGCCGCACACCTGAATGGAGGCGAGGATCCCATACCAGCGGTTGCCTTCCTCCGGCGTCGGGAACTGCAGCGAGAAATACTGGGCAAACTGCTGATCGTAGGTGTCATAAATTTGCGTGACGAACAGGGTAAAGAGCAGCAGCATCCAGAACTGACCATTCTTCGCCAGCTCGAGGGCATGGGAGACCTTCAGCGATTCGCTTCGCGCCACATCGGCGTCGGTTAATTCAATTTTGGTCAGCATAAAGCAGATGGCGGCGATGACGATGGCGAGGCTGGCGAGCCAGAAGGCCAGATTAGGATTGCTGTCGATATATTTACCCACAATCCAGGCCGCCGCTGCCCAGCCTAACGAGCCCCACATCCGCACCCGACCGTATTCGAACTGGTAGCGACGGGAAATCTTATCGATGTAAGAGTCGATCACCCCGCAGCCGGAGTTAAAGATGATCCCCAGATAGATCCCCCCCAGCAGCGCGCCGAACCAGAAATTGTGCACCAGCAGCGGCGCGTAAACATAGATAAAGAAGGGGCCCACCGGCAGGAGCAGGGCGACCAGCAGCCAGATAAGCCGTTTTTTCAGGCCGAACTTGTCGGAGATAAAGCCGAAGAAAGGTTGCATCAGCAGGGCGATAAAAGCGTTGACCGAGTACAGCAGGCCAGTCTTCGTGGCGCTGATGCCAAGATGCTGGGTGGTCCAGATGACGAAGAAAGCCATGGTCGACGACCAGGCGAACAGGTAGAGGAAATCGAAAAGACTCAACAGGAGGTAGTTTCTTTTACCGGGCGTCATGTTTCAGTTCCTTGCAAACGGGCAGAGAGATTATCAGCGATCCGCGGGCAGCGTTCGCTGTTTTTATGAAATGTTATACGTATTACATTAATGATTTGTTATGGCATTCTGGCTGGCGATCGCGCAATAGCATTTGTGGTATAGTGTGATCTTAGCAGCACTATTTCCGCCTTTTAATGGTAATAATCGCGAGTTGATTTCTTTTTGAAATTAATTGTGATCGTATACCATTGTTTTTGGTGTATATCCTACAAAGCGGTAAGGTTGTCACATTGTAAAGGGTGTTACAGGCTTGGGAATAATTGACCTGGCGCATCATTTTGCACAAAAAATAACCGTATCATGAGAAGGGTAAAGGACGACAGAGGAGGAACTGTGATGACCGTTGACAGACAATATCGCCACCTTTTGCAGAAGCTCATCAATGCCAATATCGATATTGATGCCTATCTGCAGTTGCGAAAGGCTAAAGGCTACATGTCAGTCAGCGAAAATGACCATCTGCGTGATAACTTGTTTGAGCTTTGCCGTGAAATGCGTGCGCAGGCCCCGCGCCTGCAGAATGTCGTTTCACCGGAGGAGAAGGAGGCCCTTCGCCTGGCGGGCGAGTCCCTCGCCGCCGCTGCAGTATGCCTGATGAGCGGGCATCATGATTGTCCGCTGTACATCGCTGTTAACGTAGAGAAGCTAGAACGCTGTCTGACAGGATTGACTTCAAATATTCATAAATTGAATAAATTGTCGCCAATCACTCATGCCTGATCGGCTGAAACTCAGGGGAAGTGGACGCTTCCCCTGTTAAAGGTTATGTAAAAATCCCCGCGCAAATTTCCCCGCTGGCTACCCTTTAGCGCAGAGCTGACTAAAGGAGAATGCCATGCGTCCAATCCCGCTGCTGTTGATATTGAGCGCCTTAGCGCTGCCAGCCCTGAGCCAGGCCGCGGTGCGGGTGGAGGTATTGCAAAACCGGCTGGCCCATCCGTGGGGTCTGGCGTTTCTCCCCGACGATCAGGGCATGTTGATTACCCTGCGCGGCGGCGAGCTCAAGCGCTGGCAGCCAGGTAAAGGCCTGTCGGCGCCGATATCCGGCGTGCCGCAGGTGTGGGCCAACGGCCAGGGCGGCTTACTGGATGTAGCGCTGGCGCCGGATTTTGCGCAGTCGCGACGGGTATGGCTGAGCTATGCGGAAAGCGACGCCAGCGGCAAAGCGGGCACCGCGGTAGGCTACGGGCGGTTAAGTGAGGATGCCACGCAGCTGTCGAACTTTACCGTGGTGTTTCGCCAGCAGCCGAAGCTCTCCGTGGGCAATCATTTCGGTGGCCGGCTGGTGTTCGACGGCAAAGGGTATCTGTTTATCGGTCTGGGAGAGAACAATCAGCGTGCCACCGCCCAGGAGCTCAGCAAGCTGCAGGGGAAAGTGGTCCGCCTGACGGAGAGCGGGGACGTTCCACCGGATAATCCCTTTGTCGGCCGGGCTGACGCCAGGCCAGAGATCTGGGCCTACGGTATTCGCAATCCGCAGGGCATGGCGATGAACCCATGGAGCGACGCGCTGTGGCTCAATGAGCACGGCCCGCGCGGCGGGGATGAAATTAACATCCCGCAGGCGGGGAAAAACTACGGCTGGCCGCTGGCGACGCATGGCATTAACTACAGCGGCCTGCCGATCCCGGAGGCCAAGGGCAAGACGGCCCCGGGTACCGAGCCTCCCCTGTATGTCTGGCCGGTCTCCCCCGGGGTGAGCGGGATGGCCTTTTACGCGGCGCAGACTTTTCCCCAGTGGCAGCATAAGCTGTTTATCGGCGCGCTGAAGGAGACGTCGCTTATCGTCTTATCGGTGGACGGTAATCAGGTCCGCGAGGAGGGGAGGTTACTGGAGGCGCGCGGGAAGCGTATCCGCGACGTCCGCGTGGGACCCGACGGCTATCTGTACGTATTAACCGACGAGTCTAACGGCGAACTGTTGCGCTTGAGTCCGGAGGGTTAACCTCAGGTGACCGGGATCTTCACGACCGCGTGCCAGGCGGGGCGCTGGCTAATCTGCTGATACCAGCGCTGCAGATGGGGTCGCGGTTGCCAGGTATCGAGGATCGTCAGCAGATTGTAGACGAAGGGGGCAACGGCAATATCGCCAAGGCCGAAGTGCTTGCCAGAGAGCCATGGCGTTTTCGCCAGTTCGTCATCAAGCATGGCAAACAGCGATTCACAGGCGCCGATCCCCGCGGCGATGACCGCCGGATCGCGCTGCTCCGGCGGCGTCCTGACCAGGCCCATTAACACCGGGCGATGGGCGGGAGAGAGCGTGCCGTTGGACCAGTCCATCCACTTTTCCCCTTGCGCGCGCTGCGCCGGTGCGGCCAGCCACAGGCGATCGACGCCGTACTGGGCGGCAAGGTAGCGAATAATGGTATTTGATTCCCACAACACCACCCCGGTAGCATCGTCTTTTAACAGCGGCACCAGCCCGTTCGGGTTCATCGCCAGATATTCCGGGTCATGATTGAGACCAAACTCCAGCCCGGCGAGGATCTGCTCATAAGGAAGATCCAACTCCTCCAGCACCCAGCGTACTTTCTTCACGTTGGTCGAGTTATTACGTCCCCACAGTGTAATCATTTTCGCTCCTGAGTTTGTTTCACTGCCGTTGCAGCGCGATCGGCGATCATGTTGGGATAAAGTTAATATTTAGGCAATCACGATCAAAAAAGTTGTTCTGATTAAAGCACAGCGGCACGTTATTGCGTAAACTTTAAAAACTTTACCAACTCGCTGTTTCTTTAAGGTCATTTGTACGCTTTACTCACCGGTTGCTGCGGCGCGGTCAGAGTGGTGCGGCATATTTTGTTTGGAAAGGATACTTGGGTGGCTCTTATGATGCATGACGCTTTTTCCCTTCGCGGCCTCGCTGCAGGTTGCGCGCTGTTATTTCTTGTCGCACCTGCGGTGCAGGCTGCAGAACAACTCCCCGACGCCCCTTCGATTGACGCTCGCGCCTGGATCCTGATGGACTACGCCAGCGGGAAGGTGCTCAGCGAAGGCAATGCCGATGAAAAACTCGACCCGGCCAGTCTGACGAAGATCATGACCAGCTACGTGGTGGGGCAGGCGATAAAAGCGGGAAAAATCAAGCTCACCGATATGGTGACCGTCGGACGTGATGCCTGGGCGACCGGCAACCCGGCGCTGCGCGGCTCATCGGTGATGTTCCTCAAGCCCGGCATGCAGGTCTCGGTGGAAGATCTGAATAAAGGGGTCATTATTCAGTCCGGTAACGACGCCAGCATTGCCATTGCCGACTACGTGGCGGGCAGCCAGGACGCATTCGTCAGCCTGATGAACGGCTATGCCAAAAAAATGGGGCTGACCAACACCACCTTTATGACCGTCCACGGCCTTGATGCGCCGGGTCAGTTCAGTACCGCCCGCGATATGGCGCTGCTGACCAAAGCGATGATCCACGATGTGCCGGAAGAGTACGCGGTACATAAAGAGAAAGAGTTCACCTTCAATAAAATTCGCCAGCCGAACCGCAACCGTCTGCTGTGGAGCACCAACCTCAACGCCGATGGTGTGAAAACCGGGACCACCGCCGGGGCCGGCTATAACCTGGTCTCCTCAGCCACCCAGGGTGATATGCGTCTGATCGCCGTGGTACTGGGGACCAAAACTGACCGCATTCGCTTTAACGAGTCAGAAAAACTGCTGACCTGGGGCTTCCGCTTCTATGAAACCGTGACGCCGATTAAACCGGATGCCACCTTCGTTACCCAGCGCGTATGGTTTGGCGACAGCAGCGAAGCGAAACTGGGAGCCGGCGAGGCGGGCTCTATCACCCTGCCGAAGGGCCAGCTGAAAAACCTGAAAGCCAGCTACACCTTAAATCAGCCGCAGCTTACCGCGCCGCTGGAGAAGGGGCAGGTGGTCGGGACTATCGACTTTAAGCTGAATGATAAAACCATCGAGCAGCGCCCGCTGATCGTCATGGAGCCGGTGAAAGAGGGCGGTTTCTTCAGCCGGATGATCGACTTCGTACTGATGAAACTCCACGGCTGGTTCGGCAGCTGGTTCTCCTGATGCCATGACCGCGCCCGGCGGGGCGCGGTCAGTGACGCCTCAATACAGCAGGGAGATCTGCTGCGCCTTCGCCAGCGCGACCAGCTCATCATCCGGGCAGATATCGCTGGCGATCACGTCAAATTTCGCTAACGCCCCCATGCGCGCCGGACGCACTTTGCCAAACTTGCTGTGGTCGACCACCAGCACGTGGTAGCGCGCGTGACGCATCGCCCAGTGCTTGACCGGCAGCTCCTCCAGGTTATAGCAGGTCGCCCCCTGCTCGCAGTCAATGCCTGCCGCCGAGTAAAAGGCGATGTCAGGGCTCAGATGGCTGAGGGTGTCCTCAAGGCTCAGCGGCATAAAAATCGCGTTGCTGGCGTGAAATTCCCCACCGCACAGGACCGCGCGACACTGCGGTTTCTCCTGCAGGGCCAGGAAGGTATTCAGGGAGTAACAGACGCCGGTGAAGGGCAGGGCATCATCGATGGCGTCAATGATCCACGGCGTGGTGGTCCCGCAGTCGAAGAAAGCCATCTGATGGGCCTCTAGCAGCGCGGCCGCATGGCGAGCGGCGCGGCGCTTTTCCTCGACCAGCCGGGTTTTTTGATCGCTTAGCAGGTAATGGGTGGCGCTGCGCGGCTCCAGCACAATGTATCCGCCGAGCAGCACAACCGGGCCGCTGTGGCCATTGAGGTCGCGACGAATGGTCATTTCCGACACCCCAAGCAGGGAGGCGGCTTCTTTCAGATGTAGCTTATCGCTGCGTTTGAGTGCCTGAATGAGCTGACTGATACGTTCGTCACGGCGAGTTTCCATATTCCCTCTGCGCTAAAATCGCCCTGCGGGGGCAGGGCGTTAGCGGGATTTTACCTGTCGCTTACGGGTTAGTCACGCGGTGGCCGCAGCGACGGCTGGCGTTTAGCCGCGTACCCAGCCTTTGCGGATCGGCAGGGAGAAGCAGAGACGATACAGTCGCTGCAGCTGGCGATACAGCGCCGGTCCGAACGTATGCCAGATCAGCGCCGCACCGAGGCAGCCGCACATTCCGGCCAGCAGACCGCCGACCATATCCAGAGGCCAGTGCACGCCGAGATAGACGCGGGACCAGGCGATGGCGGCGGCGATGGCCATCAGCAGCGCGCCGGACCACAGGCGGTGCCAGAACAGAAAAGCCAGGGCAAAGGTAAAGCTGACGGTGCCATGATCGCTGGGGAAGGAGTCGTCCGCCGCGTGATGCAGGAAGTTATAGCCTACGCCGGCGACAAACGGCCGATCGTGCGGATAGAGGTGGCCGATCGCCCACGACACGGTCAGGCTAATCATCAGCGCCAGCATCAGCTTAAACACCATCTGCCGCTGGGCAGGCCCCCACAGCCATAATGTCACTACCAGCAAGGGCACGATCAGAATCAGATCTTTGGCGATCAGGATCGCCACCTCAATGGCCCACTGCGGCGAGGCCGGCGTCGCGTTAATCAGGGCGAACAGCGCGTAGTTAATATTTTCCAGCATAGACTTCCAGGCTCGTTGGTCCGATAGCAAATAAGCCGCCTACCCTAAAAAAAAGCGGTGTGGAGATAAAGCAGCATTGTCTTAAAGATCAGGTTGTTAAGAAATCTTGCAAATGGATTTCAATGCTAACCGCCTGAAAAGCGCCAGTATATCGTTTGTCACATTGCTGAAACATAAACGGAATATATACGCAGGCTGAATAGCAGGGGGAGAGTCCGGACGGCGGCGCGCAATTCGCAATATTGTGCGGTGTCACCCACAATTCACTATCTCCGCGCCGGGAGTTTCATTACACTTTGCGCGATTTTTGATAGATAAGAGATTTCATGCAAAATTATTCGCTTTCAGGCCGCCGCCTCGGAAGGCAGGCGTTGCTGTTCCCGTTATGTCTGGTGCTGTACGAGTTTTCCACCTATATCGGCAACGATATGATCCAGCCGGGTATGCTGGCCGTGGTTCAGGAGTTTCAGGTGGGCAACGAATGGGTACCTACCTCGATGACCGCCTATCTGGCCGGCGGCATGTTTTTACAGTGGCTGCTGGGGCCGCTGTCGGACCGTATTGGCCGCCGCCCGGTGATGTTGACCGGGGTGGTATGGTTTATCGTCACCTGCCTGGCGACGCTGCTGGCGCAGACCATTGAGCAGTTTACCCTGCTGCGCTTCCTGCAGGGGATCAGCCTGTGCTTTATCGGCGCGGTAGGCTATGCGGCGATCCAGGAGTCCTTTGAGGAGGCGGTGTGTATCAAAATCACCGCCCTGATGGCCAACGTGGCGCTGATTGCCCCGCTGCTGGGGCCGCTGGTGGGCGCCGCCTGGGTGCACGTGCTGCCGTGGGAGATGATGTTCGTCCTGTTCGCCGTGCTGGCGGCCATCTCGTTCGTCGGTCTGCAGCGGGCGATGCCGGAAACCGCGACGCGGTTGGGCGAAAAGCTGTCGGTCAAAGAGCTGGGCCGCGATTATCGCCTGGTGCTGAAAAACCTGCGCTTCGTCGCCGGTGCGCTGGCGACAGGCTTTGTCAGCCTGCCGTTGCTGGCGTGGATTGCCCAGTCGCCGGTGATTATTATCAGCGGCGAACAGGCCACCAGCTATGAGTACGGCATGCTGCAGGTGCCGATTTTCGGCGCGCTGATTGCCGGTAACCTGGTGCTGGCGCGCCTGACTTCGCGCCGTACCGTGCGCTCGCTGATTATCATGGGCGGCTGGCCGATCATGTTTGGTCTGATCCTCTCCGCGGCGGCGACCGTGGTCTCTTCCCACGCTTATCTGTGGATGACCGCCGGCCTGAGCTTTTACGCCTTCGGAATTGGCCTCGCGAATGCCGGGCTCGTGCGCTTAACGCTGTTCGCCAGCGAGATGAGCAAAGGCACGGTCTCGGCGGCGATGGGAATGCTGCAGATGCTGATCTTCACCGTCGGCATTGAGCTCAGCAAACATGCTTATGAGCTGGGGGGCAACGGCTTGTTCAGCCTGTTTAACCTGCTGGGCGGAGTACTGTGGCTGGGGCTGATGATCTACTTCCTGAAAGATAAAAGCGTCGGCAATTCGCAGCAGGTGTAACCGGTGGCAAACCCGGATGCACAAAAGCATCCGGGGGGCTAATCAGGCGAACGGCGCTTCGCGATTTAACACCTTATCAATAATCTGCAGCACGCCTTCTTCGTTGTTGTGCGGCGCGTGATGGCTGGCGACGGCTTTGACGTCTTCCCGGGCGTTGGCCATGGCAAAGCCAAATCCGGCGTGCTGCAGCATCTCGATATCATTGCCGCTATCGCCGAACGCCACCACCTCATGATCCTCAATGCCCCAGCGCTGCTGCAAAATGCGCAAGCCGTTGGCTTTGTGCACCCCAGGCATAATTAAGTCAATACTGCCGTAGCCGGTGGCCACCGCGGTGACCATATCCCCCAGCGCCGCGTGCAGCTTCGGCTGAATTTCCGGGATCAGGCTGTCCGGTACGTTGAGACCAAATTTGAGGATCGCATCATCAAGGTGGTTAAAATCATCCACCAGTTCGAGGCGGTGATAATACTTCGCCGCCACCGTCTTCAGCGCGTCGTTATAGCGGTTGAGAGTGTAGGCGCTGCGCTTCCCGCAGGCGATGATTTCGATATTCGGCAGGGTCTGCAGATGATCGACCACGGCGTTGAAATGGTGGACCGGCAGCTGGCAGTTGAAGACGTCTTCATTGCCGCTCACCACCCAGCCGCCGTTTTCCGCCACAAAGGCGATCTGATGGGCGATCTCCGGGAAAAAGGAGATCAACTGATAATACTGGTTGCCGCTGGCGACCACGAAGCGAATATTCTGTTCACGCATTCGCTGGTACTGGGCGAGGAAGCGCGGCCGGTTGTAAGTTTTGGCATCGCTTAAAAAGGTGCCGTCCATATCCACCGCAATCAGTTTGATGCTCATTAGCTGTTCTCCATAACGGGTTCAGATTGTGGCTTAGCCACCGCGCGGGCGACCAGTGCCGCCACCATCACCAGACCCAGCACCACCATCATGGCGCTGCGCAGGCCGAAGTGTTCGCCGAGGAAGCCCAGCAGCGGCGGCCCGACGAGGAAAGCAAGATAACCGGTGATCGCCACCACGCTGACGCGCTTGGGCGCGTCCGGCCCGGTATCGCTGGCGGCGGAGATGGTCAGCGGGAAGCCGAGCGAGGCGCCGATGCCCCACAGCAGTACCGAGATGCCCGCCACCCAGGGGTTATCGACGAAGATGATCAGGCCAATACCCAGGGCGCCCATCACCGCGCTGCCGCGGACCACCGTCACCCGGCTGTAGCGATCGATAAACCAGCCGCCGGTGAAGCGGCCCAGCGTCATGCCGAGGGTGAAGCCGGCATAGATCAGCGAGCCGGAGGTGGGGCTAAAGCCGTGGCCGTCCACCATCAGCAGCGGCAGCCAGTCGTTGGCCGAGCCTTCGGCAAAGGCCATCGCCAGGACGATGACCCCGATCAGCAGTAGCTGCGCGTCGCGCCATACCGGCAGACCTTTCGCCTCACCGTGGGCGGCTTCGGCGGCGTTTTTACCGGTGCCATCGGGAATGGCGCGGATGGCAATGGCGATGGGCAGAATAGCCACCAGCGCGGCCGCCAGGATATGCGGGGCGGCAGGCAGGCCGAATCCGGTCACTGCCATGCCCACCCCGGCGCCGAACAGGGTGCCAAAGCTGTAGAAGCCATGCATCATCGGCAGCACCGTTTTATTCATCTCTCGCTCGATGGCCGCGCCTTCGACGTTAATAGCGACTTCGGCGGAGCCAAAGCTGGCGCCAAAGATGGCCAGGCCGAAGGCGAACAGCGGGGCGGAAGAGACCCACAGGGCCAGGCTGAGCACCAGCATGCCGAGTACGGCGAAGGACATGGTGGCGCGGATGACCTTGCGGGTACCAAAGCGCTTCACCAGCCACGCCGAGCAGAGAATACCGCTCATCGACCCCACCGACAGACCAAACAGCACTACGCCCATTTCTGCCGTAGAAAGCATCAGCTGATCGCGGATCGCCGGCGTGCGGGTAGCCCAGGAGGCCATTAATAAGCCGGGGATGAAAAAGAACATAAACAGCGCCCACAGCCGAAGCTGGAGCGCTCTGCGCGAGGTTTGCGTCGTCATCCGTAAACGCCTTAAAGGAGAAGAGTGAAGACAACAGTAGCAAGCATGTGTACATTTGTACATAAACCGGAAGAGGAAAATTATGGCCCGTAGACCGAACGATCCGCAGCGCCGTGAGCGCATCCTGCAGGCGACGCTGGACACCATCGCGGCGCACGGCGTCCAGGCGGTGACGCACCGCAAAATCGCCCTCTGCGCGAATGTGCCGCTGGGGTCGTTGACCTATTATTTCAGCGGTATCGAGGCGCTGGTTGAGGAGGCGTTCAGCCTGTTTACCGCCGAGATGTCGGCGCAGTATCAGCAATGCTTTGCCGGGGTAACGAACCGGGAACAAGCCTGCGATGCCATCGCGGAGCTGATCTTCAGCGCCCAGGTGACCACGGCGCGCAATATGGAGCTGATGTATCAGCTGTACGCGTTCTGCAGCAGCCAGCCGGCGCTGAAGGGGGTGATGCAGAACTGGATGCGGCGCAGCCAGCAGACGCTGGAGCAATGGTTCGCCCCCGATACCGCCCGCGGCCTCGACGCCTTTATTGAAGGAATGACTTTGCACTTTGTCACCGACCGCGCGCCGCTGTCGAAGGCGGCAATCCGGCTGCTGGTTGGGCAGCTGGCGGGGGAGAGGGCGGAGGAAGAGGGGCGCTGAGGCGGTGCGAGACATGCGTGAGGGATAAATGCAGGCAACAAAAAACCCATCAACCTTGAACCGAAGTGGCGGGGTTGATGGGCTCCACAAAATGGGGACATCAAAGAAAAGCAGTGGCATTACTTATGACTGATGCCCTGAGAAAAAGTTCTGCCTGTGACGGCTTTTTTCTCAAAAATTTATTGTAGCCCTGGCCAGATGATCACGATGAGCGTCCCGGCAAGGGTAAGCAGCACGTTGGCGATGGCGTAGGTGCCTGCGTAGCCAAGCGCCGGAATGTTGCTGCGCGCAGTATCGCTGATGATCTCCATTGCCGGGGCGCAGGTGCGGGCGCCCATCATGGCGCCAAACAGCATCGCCCGGTTCATGCGCAGCACATAGGCGCCGAACAGGAAGCAGATCACCACCGGCAACAGGCTGACGATAAGCCCTGCCGCCAGCATCTGGCCGCCGACGGCGCCCAGACCGTTATTGATCCCGGCCCCGGCGCTCAGTCCGACCCCGGCCATAAACACCATCAGGCCAAACTCTTTCACCATGTTCAGCGCTCCCTGCGGGATATAGCCGAAGGTTGGGTGGTTGGCGCGCAGGAAGCCAAGCATAATGCCGGCAAACAGCAGGCCGGCGGCGTTGCCGATGCCGAAGCTAAAAGAGCTGAACTGGAAGGTGATCATGCCGATCATCAGGCCGACGATAAAGAAGGCGCAGAAGGCCAGCAGGTCGGTCACCTGGCTGTGAATGGAGATGAAGCCGATGCGGTCGGCCACGGTTTTTACGCGGCGGGCGTCGCCGCTGACCTGCAGCACGTCGCCTTTGTTCAGCACCACGTTATCGTCGATAGGCATTTCAATCTGGCTGCGGATCACCCGGTTTAAGAAGCAGCCGTGGTCGGTGAGCTTCAGCTGCGCCAGGCGGCGGCCGACGGCGTTGTGGTTTTTGACCACAATCTCTTCGGTGACGATGCGCATGTCGAGCAGATCGCGGTCGAATACCTCTTTGCCGTTACGGAAGCTCGGGTCGAGGCGAGCGTGCGCGTCCGGATAACCCACCAGCGCAATATCGTCGCCCATCTGCAGCACCGCGTCGCCGTCCGGGTTGGCCAGAATGCCGTTGCGGCGGATGCGTTCGATATAGCAGCCGGTCTGGCGATAAATCCCCAGCTCGCGCAGATTTTTGCCATCCGCCCAGGCCACCAGCTCCGGGCCAACGCGGTAGGCGCGGATCACAGGCAGGTACACTTTACGTTTTGAATCGGTATCGAGGCCGCGCTCACGGGCGATTTGTTGGGCGCTGGTCTGCAGATCCTGATGCTGCAGCTTGGGCATATAACGGGCGCCGACGATCAGACTCACCAGGCCGACCAGGTAGGTCAGGGCATAGCCGAGGCTCAGATGGTCAAGCGACTGCGCCAGCTGATCGCTGGGCAGGCCGAAATGGCGCAGGGTGTCGCCCGCGCCCACCAGCACCGGGGTGGAGGTCATGGCGCCCGCCAGCATACCGGCGGTAAGACCAATATCCCAGCCGAACACTTTGCCCAGCACGGTGGCGATCAGCATCGCGCTGCCGACCATCACCAACGCCAGCATCAGGTAGTTTTTGCCGTCGCGGAAAAAAATGGAAAAAAAGTTGGGCCCGGCTTCCACGCCGACGCAAAAAATAAACAGCATAAAGCCGAGATTAAGGGCATCAGTGTTAATCGCGAAATGCTGTTGACCTAATAAGAGAGAAACGACTAAAACGCCAATGGAATTACCAAGTTGTACTGAGCCGAGACGCAGTTTTCCCAGGCATAGTCCTAATGCAAGTACAACGAATAATAACAGGATGTAATTCCCGTTTAACAAATCTGCGACGTTTATATTCACGAAAGCCAACTTCTCATTTACTAGTAAGTTGTTGAAGGAAATGGTTATTTGGTCTAAGGTTGCTCAGGCGTTCGCGTTGTGGCGAACCTATTCTGGCACCCTGTTATAACCAGCAAAAATATACCCGCTAGTTTAATCCTTCCTGGATGCGGCGGCTAGTGACAATCGTTTTTAGGCTGGTTGGGGAGTTATTGGCATGGATTGCCGAAATGCTTTATCTGACTGGGCGACGTGGACGTGAGTTAGAGGCAACATCAGGAGGATACGGTGAAGTCTGAGCGTAGTTGGGCCGGTATTATCTGCGGCTTCGTTCTGTTCATTGTGGTGTGCTTATCGCTGCTACTACATATGAAAGGGGCCTTTCGCGCCAGCGGCAACCCGGAGCTGGGCCTGCTCTTCTTTTTGCTGCCAGGGGCGGCGGCGAGCTGCCTCTCTCCCGGACAGCGGGTACTGCGTCCTTTGCTGGGTGCGATGCTGGCGGCGCCGGTCTGTATGGTGACGATGCGGCTGTTCTTCGTGACGCACAGAACGTTCTGGCAGGAGATGGCGTGGGTACTGAGCGCGGTGTTCTGGTGCGCACTCGGGGCGTTGTGCTTTTTGTTTATCTGCGCCTGGCTTGATACCTGGCGCAGTCACTCATCGAGCAAATAAATTGACTCAGGCAAACAGGCCAAGGTTCTCTTTCGCCCAGGCTTCGAAATCGGTGCAACCGCCGATGTGTTTCTGGTCGACGAAGATCTGCGGCACGGTTTCAACCGGTTTGCCGACGGTCTTTTCCAGGTCAGCTTTGCTGATGCCTTCGGCGTGAATATCCACGTAACGGTAGTTAAAGTCATCACGCTCGTTGGTCAGTTTTTCTGCCAGCTCTTTGGCGCGAACGCAGTAAGGGCAGCCTGGACGACCAAAAATAACGGTAAACATTGCTTCTCTCCTTAAACCTCAGCCGGATGGCGAATGGCGCTTATGATGCCTGCATTGACCGGTGAGGGAAAGAAGGTTCTGCCTTTTGCTTCGATGGTTTACGGCTATGTTTGATAAATGTCGTACTATCAAAACCCGTATACTGACCCGGCGGCGTAGTGAGATTGTCTGATGCGCCGCGCTTATCAACCGGAGAGGTGTGATGCGAAAATTTGCCCCGTTGCCGAAAAGCATTCTGCTGGTTGAGATCCTCGGGATGGGGCTGTTAACCCTCGCCTGGCTCTCGCTTAACCAGTATGTCCAGCTGCCTGCGCCCATTGCCAGCCCGACCGCGGCGCTGGTGATGCTCTTTGCCGGGATCGTGCTGATGATCCCCGCCGCCATCGTCGTTATGTGGCGGATGGCGCAGATCGTGGCCCCGCAGTTAACGCACTCTCCAAAGCCTGAATCCTTGTCTGACAGAGAAAAACGTAATGACGCCGACCATTGAGCTGCTGCGCAGCCATCGTTCCATCCGCCACTTCACCGATGCCCCCGTGAGCGACGAACAGCGCGCAGAGATTATCGCCAGCGCGCAAGCGGCATCTACCTCGAGTTTTTTACAGTGCACCTCCATCATCCGT
Organism: Klebsiella sp. P1CD1; assembly: GCF_003790505.1. Classification (NCBI taxonomy): domain Bacteria; kingdom Pseudomonadati; phylum Pseudomonadota; class Gammaproteobacteria; order Enterobacterales; family Enterobacteriaceae; genus Klebsiella; species Klebsiella sp. P1CD1. The sequence goes on along the minus strand of NZ_CP033631.1, from coordinate 3,917,209 downwards.
ATTACCGACCCCGCGCTGCGTGAGCAACTGGTCCCGCTGACCGGCGGCCAGCAGCACGTCGCCCAGGCGGCGGAGTTTTGGGTCTTCTGCGCCGACTTTAACCGCCACCTGCAGATTTGCCCACAGGCGCAGCTGGGGCTGGCTGAACAGCTGCTGATCGGCGTCGTCGATACGGCGCTGCTGGCGCAAAACGCGCTGATTGCCGCCGAGTCCCTCGGGCTGGGCGGCGTCTATATCGGCGGGTTGCGTAATAGCATCGAGGCGGTGACTGAGCTGCTGGCGCTGCCGCAGCACGTCCTGCCGCTGTTCGGTCTTTGCCTTGGCTGGCCGGCGGATAACCCGGACATCAAGCCGCGGATGCCGGCCGCCATGCTGGTGCATGAGAACCGCTATCAGCCGCTGGATAACGCGCTGCTGGCGGACTATGACGACCAGCTGGCGCACTATTATCTGTCGCGCGGCAGCAACGCCCGCCGCGATACCTGGAGCGATCATATCCGTCGCACTATCGTGAAAGAGAGTCGTCCGTTTATTCTCGACTATCTGCATAAGCAGGGGTGGGCAACACGCTGATTACGTGTACACTGCTGCTCCGGCCAGGTGATCTCCGCCGCCGGCCGCAGGAAAGGTGAAAGTGTGTTCGATAGCTGAGGCCCGCCAGAGCGGGTCTTTTTGCAGAGGTGCAGGATGAAAATTGCCATATTATCCCGGGATGGAACGCTTTATTCATGTCGACGCCTGCGCGAAGCGGCGCAACAGCGCGGGCATCAGGTCGAGATCCTCGATCCGCTTTCCTGCTATATGAATGTCAGTCCGGTGGCGTCGTCCATCCACTACAAAGGGCGTCAGCTACCGCATTTTGATGCGGTGATCCCGCGGATTGGCTCGGCGATCACCTACTATGGCACCGCGGCTTTGCGTCAGTTTGAACTATTGGGAAGCTATCCGCTGAATGAGTCGGTCGCCATCACCCGCGCTCGCGATAAGCTGCGCTCGCTGCAGCTGCTGGCGCGCCAGGGTATCGATTTGCCGCTGACCGGCATCGCTCACTCCCCCGATGACACCAGCGACCTGATCGCCATGGTGGGCGGGGCACCGCTGGTGGTGAAGCTGGTGGAAGGCACCCAGGGGATCGGCGTGGTGCTGGCGGAGACCCGTCAGGCGGCGGAGAGCGTGATCGACGCCTTTCGCGGGCTGAATGCGCATATTCTGGTGCAGGAATATATTGCCGAGGCGAAAGGCTGCGATATTCGCTGCCTGGTGGTCGGCAATGAGGTGGTGGCGGCGATCGAACGGCGGGCTAAAGAGGGCGACTTTCGTTCTAACCTGCACCGCGGCGGCATGGCCACGGTGGCGCAGATTAGCGACGAGGAGCGGGCGATTGCCATCAAGGCGACGCAAACCCTTGGGCTCGATGTCGCCGGTGTCGATATTTTACGCGCCACCCGCGGGCCGCTGGTGATGGAGGTGAATGCCTCGCCGGGGCTGGAAGGGGTGGAAACCACCACCGGCGTGGACATCGCCAGCCGGATGATCGCCTGGATCGAGCGCCAGGCGACGCCGGAATTCTGTTTGAAAATAGGCGGCTAGCCGCTGGATGCAAGTCTGTCATGGTATGCGGCGCTTTTTTTGCGTAAGCTATGGCGTCGTTTTTTCATTGTAAGGGGTCACAGGCACTATGGATTCACTGGTCGTTCCAGGTCTGGATACGCTACGCCGCTGGCTGGATGAGATCGGCATCAGCTTTTTTGAGTGCGATTCCTGCCAGGCATTGCATCTGCCGCATATGCAGAATTTCGACGGTATTTTTGATGCCAAAATTGACCTGGTAGACAACGTGGTGCTCTTTTCCGCCCTCGCGGAGGTGAAGCCGTCCGCTCTGCTGGCGCTGTCGGCGGATCTCTCGGCTATCAACGCCAGTTCGTTAACTGTGAAGGCGTTTATCGATATTCAGGACGATAACTTGCCCAAGCTGGTGGTCTGTCAGTCGTTGTCTATCGGCCCGGGGGTGACCATGGAGCAGTTCGCCTGGTTCTTCCGCCAAAGCGAAGAGCAGATCTCAATGGTGATCCTCGAAGCCGGCGCCAACCAGCTGCTGTACAAAGGCGAAGAAGAAGAGCCCGCGGCGGAAAACGTGCAATACCATTTTCTTCACTAAACCTGCCTAAAATTAGCGCAGCCACTACCGCAGCGGCTGCGTATTACCCGCTTTTATTCTGCGTTTATCCTTCTCTTAAAGCATTATTCACCGCCATTCAGGCCGTTTTGGCTTATCACGTAGACCGTTATTGCATAAAAATTTGATAAAAGGCGTTTTTTTACCTGGGCTATAGCCTCTTATTCTGGCTACAGTTATTCTGGCGATGCTTCCAGTTGCGAGCAACCACTCCGGGAGAGATCCGCTCTCCTTTTCTCAGGCAATGAAAAAATATGCATGATTCTTGCATGCGTTGAAATGCGTATATTTGAGCCCGTAAATTAACGGGCGTTGAGAAGGATAAGAGATATGACCGCCTTTGGTAAAAAATGGTTAACAGGTCTGGTTACGGGTGCGCTGATGGCCGTCTCTGCCGGTTCGCTCGCCGCCGAACAAAAAACCCTGCATGTTTATAACTGGTCTGATTATATTGCGCCGGACACGGTAGCGAATTTTGAAAAAGAGACCGGGATTAAAGTCGTGTATGACGTTTTTGATTCCAACGAAGTACTGGAAGGCAAATTAATGGCCGGCAGCACCGGTTTCGACCTGGTGGTACCGTCGGCAAGCTTCCTTGAGCGCCAGCTGGCGGCGGGCGTGTTCCAGCCGCTGGACAAGAGCAAGCTGCCCAACTGGAAGAACCTTGATCCCGAAGTGTTGAAGCTGGTCGCCAAGCATGACCCTGAGAATAAATACGCTATGCCTTACCTGTGGGCGACGACGGGCATTGGCTACAACGTGGATAAGGTGAAAGCCGTCCTCGGTAAAGATGCGCCGGTGGACAGCTGGGATCTGGTGCTGAAGCCGGAGAACCTTGAAAAACTGAAAAGCTGCGGCGTCTCCTTCCTCGACGCGCCGGAAGAGATTTTCGCCACCGTGCTGAACTACCTCGGCAAGGATCCGAACAGCAGCAAAGCGGATGATTATACCGGCCCGGCGACCGATCTGCTGCTGAAGCTGCGGCCGAACATTCGCTACTTCCACTCTTCGCAATATATTAATGACCTTGCCAACGGCGACATCTGCGTGGCGATCGGCTGGGCAGGGGATGTCTGGCAGGCGGCCAACCGCGCGAAAGAGGCGAAAAATGGCGTCAACGTCTCCTACTTTATTCCGAAGGAAGGCGCGCTGGCGTTCTTTGATGTCTTTGCCATGCCGGCCGACGCCAAGAATAAAGATGAAGCCTATCAGTTCCTTAACTATCTGATGCGCCCGGATGTGATCGCTAAAATCAGCGACCAGGTGTTCTACGCCAACGGCAACAAGGCCTCCACACCGCTGGTCAGCGAGACGATCCGTAACAACCCGGCGATTTATCCGCCAGCGGATGTGTTCGCCAAACTGTTCACGCTGAAGGTGCAGGATCCGAAGATTGACCGCGTGCGCACTCGCGCGTGGACCAAAGTGAAGAGCGGCAAATAATCTCTGACGGCCCGTCGAACACGGGCCGAATCAGATCTGCACTCGCCGGGAAATGGCAGCGCGCCCGGCGAGCAGAAGCACCAGGATGGTGCAATTGCACTGTTAAGCACGAAGTATGGCACCGGACCATATGGTGATCGTTTTTTTGCCGGAGAGCACCCGATTGAACGACGTAATGCCCCGCCCACAGGCGAAAGCCCCCAAAGCGCTGACCCCGCTACTGGAAATCCGTAACTTAACCAAGTCGTTCGATGGCCAGCACGCGGTCGACGACGTCAGTCTCACTATCTATAAAGGCGAAATTTTTGCTCTGCTGGGCGCATCAGGCTGCGGGAAATCGACCCTGCTGCGTATGCTGGCGGGCTTTGAACAACCGACCGCCGGGCAGATTATGCTCGACGGCGTGGATCTGGCGCGCGTGCCGCCCTATCAGCGGCCTATCAATATGATGTTCCAGTCCTACGCCCTGTTTCCCCATATGACCGTTGAGCAGAATATCGCCTTCGGTCTGAAGCAGGATCGTCTGCCTAAGGCGGAAATCACCGCCCGGGTGCAGGAGATGCTGGCTCTGGTGCATATGCAGGAATATGCCAAACGCAAGCCGCACCAGCTCTCTGGCGGCCAGCGCCAGCGCGTCGCGCTGGCGCGTAGCCTGGCGAAACGGCCGAAGCTGCTGCTGCTCGATGAGCCGATGGGCGCGCTGGACAAAAAGCTGCGCGATCGCATGCAGCTGGAGGTAGTGGATATTCTCGAACGCGTTGGCGTGACCTGCGTGATGGTGACTCACGACCAGGAAGAGGCGATGACCATGGCGGGCCGTATCGCCATCATGAACCGCGGCAAGTTTGTGCAGATTGGCGAACCGGAAGAGATTTACGAGCACCCGACCACCCGCTATAGCGCCGAGTTCATCGGCTCGGTAAACGTCTTTGAAGGGCTGGTGAAGGAGCGTCTGGAGGATGGCCTGGTGCTAAGCTCGCCGGGATTGATGCATCCGCTGAAGGTCGACCCCGACGCGTCGGTGGTGGATAACGTGCCGGTCTGGGTGGCGCTGCGCCCGGAGAAGATCATGCTGTGCGATGAACCACCGGCGGACGGCTACAATTTTGCCGTCGGCGAGGTGATTCATATCGCCTATCTCGGGGATCTCTCTATCTATCATGTGCGCCTGCAAAGCGGGCAGATGATCAGCGCCCAGTTGCAGAATGAACACCGCCATCGGAAAGGAACGCCCACCTGGGGTGACGAGGTGCGTTTATGCTGGGATGCGGATAGCTGCGTAGTGCTGACGGTGTAAGGAGAGGGCGATGAGTACCGTTGAATCCCCGTCAGGGGCGAAAAAACCGGGCGGCTTCGGGCTGTGGGCGGCGCGCCTGCAGATGGCGCATGGCCGCAAGCTGGTGATTGCGCTGCCCTATCTGTGGCTGATCCTGTTGTTCATGCTGCCGTTCCTGATCGTGTTCAAGATAAGTCTTGCCGAGATGGCGCGGGCGATCCCTCCCTACACCGAGCTGATGGAGTGGGCGGATGGCCAGCTGACGCTGACCCTCAACTTTGCCAACTTCCTGCAGTTGACTGACGATCCGCTCTATTTCGAAGCTTATCTCCAGTCGCTGCAGGTGGCGGGCATATCGACGATCTGCTGCCTGCTGCTGGGCTATCCGCTGGCCTGGGCGGTGGCGCACAGCAAGCCGTCGACGCGCAATATTCTGCTGCTGCTGGTGATCCTGCCGTCGTGGACGTCATTCTTAATCCGCGTCTATGCCTGGATGGGGCTGCTGAAAAGCAACGGCGTGTTGAATAACTTCCTGCTGTGGTTAGGGGTTATCGATCAGCCGCTGGAGATCCTGCACACCAACCTGGCGGTGTATATCGGTATTGTGTATGCCTATCTGCCGTTTATGGTGCTGCCGATCTACACCGCGCTGACCCGCATCGACTATTCGCTGGTGGAGGCCTCGCTGGATCTCGGCGCCCGGCCGCTGAAGACCTTCTTCCAGGTGATCGTCCCGCTCACCAAAGGCGGCATTATTGCCGGTTCGATGCTGGTGTTTATCCCGGCGGTGGGGGAGTTCGTGATCCCGGAACTGCTGGGCGGGCCGGACAGCATCATGATTGGCCGCGTGCTGTGGCAGGAGTTCTTTAACAACCGCGACTGGCCGGTCGCCTCGGCGGTGGCGATTGTCATGCTGCTGCTGCTGATCGTGCCGATCATGTGGTTCCACAAGCACCAGCAAAAACAGATGGGAGAGCAGGGATGAACGACTTGCCGGTAGTACGCTCGCCGTGGCGCATTCTGATCCTCGTGCTCGGGTTCACCTTCCTCTATGCCCCGATGCTGATGCTGGTGATCTACTCGTTCAACAGCTCGAAGCTGGTAACGGTCTGGGCCGGGTGGTCGACGCGCTGGTATAGCGAACTGTTCCACGATGATGCGATGATGAGCGCGGTAGGTTTGAGCCTGACCATCGCCGCCTGCGCGGCGACGGCGGCGGCGATCCTCGGTACCATCGCCGCGGTGGTGATGGTGCGCTTTGGACGCTTTCGCGGGTCTAATGGCTTCGCATTTATGATCACCGCGCCGCTGGTTATGCCGGACGTGATCACCGGTCTCTCGCTGCTGCTGCTTTTCGTGGCGCTGGGACATGCCATTGGCTGGCCGTCGGATCGCGGGATGTTGACCATCTGGCTGGCGCACGTCACCTTCTGTACCGCCTATGTGGCGGTGGTGATCTCCTCGCGGCTGCGTGAACTGGACCACTCGATCGAAGAGGCGGCGATGGATCTGGGCGCCGCGCCGCTGAAGGTCTTTTTCGTCATCACGCTGCCGATGATTATGCCAGCGGTGATCTCCGGCTGGCTGCTGGCGTTCACGCTGTCGCTGGATGACCTGGTGATCGCCAGCTTTGTCTCCGGTCCCGGGGCCACGACGTTACCGATGCTAGTCTTCTCCAGCGTGCGTATGGGGGTCAACCCGGAGATTAACGCCCTGGCGACGCTCATCCTTGGCGTGGTCGGTATTGTTGGTTTTATCGCCTGGTATTTGATGGCCCGCGCAGAAAAGCAGCGAGTGCGCGATATCCAGCGTGCAAGACAAGGCTGAACCACCTAAAATCGGTACAGCAGCCTCCGGTCGGCGCCACCCTGTGGCGCCGTTTTCATGGAAGACATTACGTTGGGATTGTTTACGAAAACTCGCTCATCGCATGCCCGCCTTAACGTCCCTGCGCTGGTGCAGGTGGCGGCCTTTGCTATTATTTTGATCCGCGCTCTGGACCTGCTGATGATCCTCAATCTGTTGGGTCTGCAGGGGCTGAACGAATTCATACACCGCAGCGTCCAGACCTGGAACCTGACGCTGGTCTTCCTCGGCAGCCTGGCGCTGGTATTTGTCGAAATCTGGTGCGCCTTCTCGCTGGTGAAAGGGCGCAACTGGGCGCGCTGGGTCTATCTGCTGACGCAGATTATCGCCGCCGGCTACCTGTGGGCGGCGTCGCTGGGCTACGGGTATCCGGAACTGTTCAGCATTCCCGGCGAATCCAAACGGGAGATCTTCCACTCGCTGGTGATGCAAAAACTGCCGGATCTGCTGGTTCTGACGCTGCTGTTTGTGCCGGCGAACTGCCGTCGGTTTTTCCGCCTGCAATAACGGTGATACAATCCCCGCCCCTGGATTTTTGAAGGTCAATTATGCATTGCGCACTCTACGACGCCGGCCGCTGCCGCTCCTGTCAATGGCTGGAGCGGCCGGTCCCGCAACAGCTCGCCGATAAAATGGCCGATCTGCGCACGCTGCTGGCGGCGATCCCGGTCGCTGCCTGGGGCGAGCCGGTCAGCGGGCCAGAGACGGCCTTTCGTAACAAGGCCAAGATGGTGGTCAGCGGCAGCGTTGAGCGTCCGCTGCTGGGGATGCTGCATCGCGATGGCACCCCGGTGGATCTCACCGACTGCCCGCTCTATCCTTCATCGTTTGCGCCGGTGTTTGCCGTCCTGAAGCCCTTTATCGCCCGCGCCGGGTTAACCCCCTATAACGTCGCGCGCAAGCGCGGGGAGCTGAAATATCTGCTGCTAACCGCCAGCCAGCAGGGGGAGATGATGCTGCGCTTCGTACTGCGCTCAGAGGCCAAGCTGGCTCAGCTGCGCGCCGCGCTGCCGTGGCTGCAGGCGCAGCTCCCGCAGCTCAAGGTGATCACGGCGAATATCCAGCCGGTGCATATGGCAATCATGGAAGGCGAGCAGGAGATCTTCTTCACCGAACAGCAGGCGCTGGGGGAGGTCTTTAACGAGGTGCCGCTGTGGATCCGCCCGCAAAGTTTCTTTCAGACCAACCCGGCGGTAGCCAGTCGGCTGTATGCCACCGCCCGCGACTGGGTGCGCGCGCTGCCGGTCCAGCATATGTGGGATCTGTTTTGCGGCGTCGGGGGATTTGGCCTGCACTGCGCGACGCCGGCGATGCGCCTGACCGGTATCGAGATCGCTCCGGAAGCGATCGCCTGCGCCAGACAGTCAGCCGCGCAGCTGGGGCTCAGCAATCTGCATTTTCAGGCGCTGGACTCGACGCAGTTCGCCACTCATGAAGCGGATATCCCGCAGCTGGTGTTGGTCAACCCGCCGCGCCGCGGCATTGGCGCCGAACTGTGCGACTATTTAAGCCGCATGGCGCCGCCCTATATCATCTATTCCAGCTGTAACGCTCGCACCATGGCGACCGATATTGCCCGTCTTCGCGGCTATCGCGTCGAGCGGGTCCAGCTGTTTGATATGTTCCCTCACACCGCGCACTACGAAGTGCTGACCCTGCTGGTCCGCGAAGTTTAAACAAAATGTGAAGGCTTTGCGCCGCTGAAATCAGGTAAGCTTGGCGCTGCATGTTTTGTTATTGGTGGGGGGAATCTAATGGCCAAAACCATTCTGCTGGTGGAAGATGACGAGGATATTGCCACGCTGCTGCGGCTCAATCTTCAGGATGAGGGCTATCAGATTGTGCATGAAGCCGACGGCGACCAGGCCCTTGTCCAGCTGGAAAAGCAGGTCTGGGATGCGGTGATCCTTGATTTGATGCTGCCTGGCGTCGATGGCCTGGAGATCTGCCGGCGTATCCGTCAGATGACCCGTTACCTGCCAGTAATTATCATCAGCGCTCGCACCAGCGAAATGCACCGCGTGCTGGGCCTGGAGATGGGCGCCGATGATTATCTGGCGAAGCCCTTTTCACTGCTGGAGCTTATCGCCCGCGTCAAAGCGCTGTTTCGTCGCCAGGAGGCGATGGGGCAGAACCTGCTGATGGACGCCGGGCGCCTGTCCTGCCATGGCCTGAGCATCGATCCGCTGTCGCGCGAAGTGAAGCTGCGCGGCGAGGTGGTGGACCTTACGCCGCGCGAATTCGATCTGCTCTATTACTTCGCCCGCCATCCCGGTGAGGTGTTTTCGCGGCTGGCGCTGCTGGAGCAGGTCTGGGGATATCAGCACGAGGGCTATGAGCACACGGTTAATACCCATATCAACCGCCTGCGCAGCAAAATCGAACGTGACCCGGCGGAGCCGGACATCATTCTTACCGTCTGGGGTAAAGGCTATAAATTCGCCCCGATGTCGCAAGAGGTCGCCCCGTGATCCGCCGCCTGAGCCTCAGCCAGCGGTTGGCGCTGGTGGTGGTCTCCCTGCTGATGCTGTGCGCGGCGGCAGTATGCGCCGTTCAGTTACACAGCAGCGCGCAGTATGGCAACGCCATGGTGCAGCGCCTCTCCGCCGGGCTGGCTCAGCAGATTGTCGCCCGCGAGCCGCTGCTGGACGCCCACGGCGAGGTCAACCGACAAACCCTGAAGTCGTTGTTTGACCGCCTGATGACCTTTAATCCCAGCGTGGAGCTCTATCTGTTGTCGCCGGATGGCGACCTGCTGGCCGATGCGGCGCCGCCGGGACATATCCAGCGCCAGCGTATCGATATGGCGCCAGTGCAGGCTTTTCTCACCGGCAGTGCGTCGCCGGTGTATGGCGACGATCCACGTAGTCTCGACGGACGAAAAGTCTTCAGCGCCGCTCCGCTGCGCGTCGACGGGCAGCTGCGCGGCTACCTGTATATCATTTTGCAGGGAGAGACCTTTAATCAGCTGGCGGCCGACGCCTGGCAAAAAACGCTGTGGAGCATTGTTCTGTGGACGCTGCTGCTGGTGGCCCTGTTTGGCCTTCTGACAGGGGGGCTGGCATGGTTCTGGGTCACCCGGCCGGTCCGCCAGCTCACCGCCCAGGTCGCGGCGAGCGGCCAGGACAGCATCAGCGCCATCAAAACCCTGGCGGCCCGCACGCCGGAGCCCCTGCCTGGTAACGAGGTGGCGGTGCTCGAGAATCGCTTTATTGACCTTGCGCAGCAGATAGCCGGCCAGTGGGATCGGCTGGCCGACAGCGACCGCCAGCGCCGCGAATTTGTGGCCAATATCTCCCATGATTTGCGTACGCCGCTCACCTCGCTGCTGGGGTATCTGGAAACGCTGACGCTGAAGGATGAACGGCTGACCGCCGAGGAGCGCAGGCAATATCTCACCATCGCCCTGCGTCAGGGCAACAAAGTGCGCCATCTCTCGCAGCAGCTGTTTGAGCTGGCGCGACTGGAGCATGGGAGCATTAAGCCGCAGCGCGAGCGTTTTGCGATGGGGGAGCTGATCTCCGATGTCGCGCAGAAGTTTGAATTAACTGCCCGCACGCGCGAGGTGAACCTGCGTATTGATGTGCCGGGACCGCTGCCGCTGATTAACGCCGATGTGTCGATGATTGAGAGGGTGGTGACCAACCTGCTCGATAACGCGATGCGGCATACGCCCGTCGGCGGGGAGATCCGTCTGGCGGTCTGGCAGGAGGATCAACAGCTCCAGGTGGAAGTGGCCGACAACGGAACGGGCGTCGATGCCGCGCTGCGCGACGATCTGTTCCAGCGGCCGTCGGCGTTGTCTACCCAGGCATCGCGGGAGGATCGCGGCGGGTTAGGGCTACTGATTGTGAAACGAATGCTGGAGTTGCACGGGGGCGGTATCAGACTGGTGGAGTCGGTAAGCGGGGCGCGGTTCAGGTTCTTCGTGCCACTTTAAGACATTGCCGGATGGCGGATACGCCTTACCCGGCTACGGGGGAAGAGTAGGCCGGGTAAGCGCAGTGCCACCCGGCAAAAAATTTACTCCGGGAACCACTGGTTGCTGATTTTCTGGTAGGTACCGTCGGCCTTAATCGCTTTCAGCGCGGCGTTCAGTTTCTCCAGCAGCGCCTTGTTATCCGGGCGCACGGCAATGCCGAGTCCGGTGCCGAAGTATTGCGGATCCGTCACTTTCGGCGTGGCTGCGCCCAACTGCGGGTTGGTTTTCAGCCACTCGTTGACCACTGCGGTATCGCCGAACACGCCGTCGATACGGCCATTTTTCAGATCGATAATCGCATTCTGGTAGCTGTCATAGGCGACGGTCTTCACCTCAGGATGTTTATCCTGCAGATATTTCTGGTGGGTGGTGCCGTTTTCCATGCCGATCCGTTTGCCTTTCAGGTCATCGAAGGAATGGAACGCGTCTTTTTTGGCGATCACCAGCGCCGAGTTGGCGTAGTACGGGTCGGTGAAGGCCACCTGCTTGCTGCGTTCCGGCGTAATATCCATTCCGGAAATCACCGCATCATATTTCTTGAACTTCAGTGCCGGGATCAGGCTGTCAAAAGCGTGGTTGGTAAAGGTACATTCTGCCTGCATTTGTTTGCACAGCGCTTTGGCCAGGTCGAGATCGAAACCAACAATCTGATTATTGGCATCCATCGATTCAAACGGCGGATAGGTTGCGGACACGCCGAAGCTGATTTTCTCTGCGGCGGCAGCGCCGAAGGTGAACGTGGTGAGCAGTGCAGCCAGAACTAACTTTTTCATCGTGGAACTCCCGTCTGTCAATCTTATGATTATTCGCCGTGTCTGCGGCATAGAGTGACAATGCCATTAAATGAATTTATATGCAATAAATATGATTAAATATTTTTAATGCCATAAAAAAAGACGGACAGATGTTAGACTTGTCCGTCTTGTTGTCTGCTTTTTATGCAATAAGGCTCAGGCGCTAGTTACGTCGCTCGAAGGCCAGCGCTTTACGTTCCACCAGGCGCATCAGCAGCGTCAGCAGTCCGTTGACGATGAGATAGATAATCCCGGCGGCGCCGAACACCATCACGTCGTAGGTGCGTCCGTACAGCAGCTGGCCGTGGCCCATTACTTCCATCAGGGTGATGGTGTAGGCCAGAGAGGTACTCTTGAAAACCAGCACCACTTCGTTGGAATAGGACGACAGCGCACGCTTAAAGGCATACGGCAGCAGGATCGCCAGGGTATCCTTTTTACTCATCCCCAGTGCGCTGCACGACTGCCATTGCCCGTCGGGGATCGCCCGGATGGCGCCATAAAACAACTGAGTGGTGTAGGCGGCGCTATTGAGCGACAGGGCGATCAGAGCGCACAGCCACGGTTCAGAGATAAGATGCCACAGCCACGGATAATCCTGCAGCGAAGGAAACTGTCCGGGGCCGTAGTAAATCAGGAAGATCTGCACCAGCAGCGGCGTACCGGTAAACAGGGTGATATAGCCGCGGACTATCCACACCAGCCCCGGCGTCTTCAGCGTCAGGATAATGGTAAAAATCAGCGACAGGATCAGCGCCACGATAATCGACGCCACGGTCAGCGTCAGGCTGGTATGAAGCCCTTTCAGCAGTTCGGGTAAGTAGTCGAGCATCAGCCTGGTCTCCGTTCGAAGCGCGTCGCACGCTGGTCAATCCGCTTAAGGATGTATTGACTCAACAGGGTGATGACGAGATAGATTGCCGCCGCAATGATATACCAGTTAAAGGGTTCCTGAGTGCGGGTGGCGATGCTTTTGGTCTGCAGCATCAGATCGTTGACGCTGATCAGGCTCACCAGCGCGGTGTCCTTCAGCAGCACCAGCCACTGGTTACCGAGGCCAGGCAGAGCATGGCGCCACATCTGCGGCATCACCAGACGGAAGAATATAGCCGCTTTCGACAGCCCCAGCGCCTGGCCGGACTCCCACTGACCCTGCGGAACGGCTTTCAGCGCGCCGCGCAGCGTTTGCGAGGCGTAGGCGGCATACAGCAGCGACAGGGCGATCGCCCCGCAGAGGAACGGACTGACGTCAAAGTTCTCAATCTGCATCTGCACCGGGATCTGCGTGAACCCGAGCGGGATGGTAAAACCGTCAGAGAGCGTCAGCAGCAGCTGGGAAGAGCCGAAATAGATAAACAGCACCACCAGAATTTCCGGTAGTCCGCGCAGGATGGTCACAATGCCGGTTGCAAGCCAGGCTACCGGGCGCCATTTCACTGACTCCAGTACCGCAAAGAGCATCGCCAGGACCAGGCCGATGACGAGCGCGCAAACGGCAAGGCCGACGGTCATCCCGGCGGCGCTTGCTAATGGAAAAATTTCGTTCATTCAGTCTTACTTCTGGAACCATTTGTTATAGATGGTCTGGTAAGTGCCGTCTTTCTTCACTTTTTCCAGCGCAGCGTTAAATTTCTGCTGCAGGTCGGTGTTGCCCTGACGTACGGCAATGCCCAGCCCGGTGCCGAAATAGGCTTTGTCGGTCACTTTATCGCCCACGGCCGCCAGCTTCGGATTGCTCTTCAGCCATTCGGTCACCACGGCGGTATCGCCAAAGACCGCGTCAATACGACCATTCTGCAGATCCAGCTTCGCATTCTGGTAGCTGTCGTAAGGAACGGTAGTGATTTCCGGATGTTTATCGGTGATGAATTTCTGGTGGGTGGTGCCGTTCTGCACGCCCACTTTTTTGCCCTTCAGCTGGTCAATGCTGGTGAACTTACCCTGCTGACCGACGAACAGCGCCGAGTTGTCATAATACGGGGTAGAGAACAGCACCTGCTTTTCACGCTCCGGCGTGATGTCCATCCCGGCCATGACCGCGTCGAAACGGCGGAATTTCAGTCCCGGGATCAGGCTGTCAAAGGCCTGGTTGGTGAAGGTACAGGTGGCGTCAATCTCTTTACACAGCGCGTTCGCCAGATCGACATCGAAACCGACGATCTGGTTGTTGGCGTCCACCAGCTCAAACGGAGGGTAGGAGGCCTCGGTGGCGAAACGAATGGTCTGCGCGGCGGAAGCGGAGAGGCTCATGCCTGCGAGCAGGGCGGCAATCAGTACTTTTTTCATCGTCATTTCCCCGAAAAACATCAATGTGAAAGATAGTTTTTAAACGCGTCAGTTTGCGGATGCGTGAAGCAGGAGGCATCCCCTTGCTCGACGATATGGCCATTTTCCATATACACCACCCGGCTGGCCGTCTTGCGCGCCACTTCAACTTCGTGGGTGACGATAACCTGGGTGATGCCGGTTTCAGCCAGCTCGCGAATGATGCTGACGATCTGAGCCGTGATTTCCGGGTCAAGCGCCGCGGTAGGCTCATCGAACAACAGGACCTGGGGCTCCATCATCAGCGCGCGGGCGATAGCCACACGCTGCTGCTGGCCGCCGGATAAATGCAGCGGGTAGCGATCGCTGTAAGGCTTCAGACGCAGACGCTCCAGCAGTTTCTCTGCGCGAGCCAGCGCCTGATCCTTGCTTAACCCCAGTACGCGGCAGGGGGCTTCGATCAGGTTCTGCTGTACCGTCAGGTGCGGCCACAGGTTGTATTGCTGGAAGACCATGCCGACGTTCTGACGCAGCTCGCGAATCGCTTTATCGGACGGCGCTTTGGTGAAGTCGAATTGGTTGCCGGCGATGGATAACGAACCGGACCGCGGCATCTCCAGCAGGTTGAGTACGCGCAGCAGCGAGCTCTTCCCGGCACCGCTGGGGCCGAGCAGCACCAGCGTTTCCCCCTGCGGGCAATCCAGCGTGATGTCGAACAGCGCCTGGTGTGCGCCGTAGAAGCAATTAATGCCGTTTAGTTTAATACTCATCTGGGCAGTCTGATACGAATAGCTATTGAGGCCGCAAATACTACCTTTGGCAGAATAGTTATGCAATATTTATGCGTTAAAAGTTAAATCTAAACCACGTTTAGCTTTAAAGTTAGCACAAAATATGGCCTGGTGGGTGAGGGGGGCGCAAATGTCGGCATTCCTGGGGCGAATACCGACATTTTACCGGGGTTATCGTTTCAGCGGGGTGGCTTCAACTCCGGAATCAGCGTTTCTCCAGACTCTGTCGCAGCGTCCCGGCTGGCGCATGGCTGTTGTTGCCGAGATAGCGGACGTCATCGACAGCCCAGCACTGGCCTTCCTGGATCATCAGCACTTCATCTTTCCAGCTCTGGGTGCCCTGTTTTAGTTCGACGCGCAGCGGAATATTGCGCGCATCACGGTTCGGGATGGTGGAGGCGCTGGCGACCACGGCGCTGTCTGCTGGGGTGCTGCTGCTGGAGAACGGGTTAGCCTGCAGCAGTTTGCTGTTGGCCGGATCCTGGCGGGCGTCATTGAGTAACTGCGCCAGCCCGTCGCTCAGATAGGGGCGCAGGGCCGCCGGATCCTGAGTGCGGTTCTGGATCTGAGTGTCATAGAATTTTTGCGCTACGTCGTCAGGGCCGCCTTCGACACAGGGGCCGCTGCGGGTACCATTATCTTTATAGGCCGGGGTGACGGTCGTACAGGCGCTGAGCGCCAGCGCGCAAGGGAGAAGTACAGCAAGAAGTTTGTAGCGCATGATGATTTCCTTATAAGCGAACTACGTTTTCAGTTTCCGTTAAAGCATAGCGTATAGCGTGCGGATTGTACTTGACGCAAAGAGCTAAGACCTTGATGTGACAACGGCCTTAAGGCAGGAAGTCGACAATGCGCATCACCGAATGATATTCAGGCAGGAAAAACCAGGCGCCGTTTAAAAATAAACAGACTTTTTGGGCAAACAAGAAACATTACCCGGACAATAGGATAATGTTTCTTGAGATATAAGATTAATTACTTCTTCTTATAGATGTTAGCGGAAACGTGCAGTTTTTTATCGGTATTACCGGAAGAGAGCACGATAACGTCCGCGCCTTTTTCATCGGCCTTTTTAATCAGCTCTTCACGGGCATCGCTCGGCGCAGTCTGGCCGGTAGAGGAAATGGTGCCGATTTTGGTATATTGCGTATGGACCTTATTAAAGGCTTCTTTCGTTAAAATCTCAGCGGAGAAGGCGTTCGCCGTTAAAAACAATGCTGCACCTGCCACTAAAGCTGCATATTTCATATTTTTAGACTCCATTGTTTATTTTGCTATCATCATGCTCTTGTTTTAACTCACCAATGAGCGATTTCAGATTGTACTAACGCCGCTTTTTTTTCAAGCAAAATACTGCAATTTTATGACGATTAGTTAACGCTTTTTTAAAGAAAAGATGACGAGGTTCTCATTGATAATGCTTGCTTTTTTTTGCGGAATGAACATTGAGGCGACGCAAGACCTTTTTTTACTGTGGTTAGCTGAAAATTAGCTGAGGCGCACGCAGGAGAAGGGGCCGGGACGCTGACAGACATTCCCTGTAACATGGTTTATCATATAGAACAGCAGGGGCTGCACCCATGGTCATGCAGGTCACCAGGGAGATAAGATGTTAACAAATAAGCGAGAGCAGGCCCGGCAGCAGCGAGCCGCGTTGTGGGCCACCAAAGATAATGTTCAGCGCCATGCGCTGTCCATGAGTATGCCCTGGCTGGCCTTTGTCAATATCGCTTTTGCGTTAATGATTTTCTTCCGCAATTTTATCTTTACCTATTTTGATAAGAAGTTACTGACGCACCGGGCGGTTATTCCTTATATCGAAGTGGCGCTGATCGCGGTTATTATTATTTCGGCCATTTTAGTGATTATTGCCGTCACGCCGCGGCTGGCGCAGGGGCGATATACGCTGAATATCATCACCGGGCTGCTGCTGGCGCTCAGCCTGTGCTGGTCCCTGAGTAATTACTGTTTTATCTTTTTCTGGACCTTGCCCTTCGCCTGGCCGCTGCTGGTGATTTTAATGACCACCGGGCTCACCGCGCTCTATCACCACTGGCCCGGCATTATCGCCTTTATGCTCCCAATGTGGGTGACCGCCTTGCTGGCAGGGGTGCAGATTCACTATGACGGTGAATTTCGTTTTTTGACCTTATGGGCTATTTTCACCGCGATTTTGCTTTATGGACGGCGTATTCTGCAGCGCTGGTATGATGAAGCCTGGGATACGCATCAGGAAAATATGCAGCTTATCCAGCGGCTGGAAAGTATCGCTAACCGGGATGCCTTAACCGGAACGGCCAATCGCCGGGCACTGAATGCTTTTCTGGCGCAGCTCTGGGAGCAAAAAGCGCCGTTAGCGCTGATCATGATCGATGTCGATTACTTTAAGCGTTATAACGACCATTACGGCCATCAGGCCGGCGATGACTGCTTATCGTCTGTCGCGCAGGTGCTTAAAATGGCGGTGCGGGCTGAGGACGATTTGGTGGCCCGCTACGGCGGCGAGGAGTTTGTCGTGTCGCTGCCGGGGGTTTCCTTAGCGCACGCCACCGTCATTGCCGAGCGCATTCAGCAGAAAATCCACGACGCGGCCTTGCCGCATGAAGCCTCTGCAGTGGCGGCGGTAGTGACCGTCAGCATGGGCGTGGTGGCTTCCGACGGCACGGTCCCGATGGAGACGCTGATCGCCCGGGCGGACAGTGCGTTGTACCAGGCTAAAAATAAAGGACGTAATCAATGGTCTTATTAACCCGGCTCCACTGCCGGGCGAGGGAAAGGGGATGAAACGGATTGCGCAGGTCGCCCTGCTGGCGCTGCTGTTAACCGGCTGTGCCGGGGAAAAGGGAATTATCGATCGCGATGGATACCAGCTGGACACTCGCCATCCGGCGCAGGCGGCCTATCCGCGAATAAAAGTGCTGGTGATCCACTATACGGCAGACAATTTTGATGTTTCTCTGGCGACGTTGACCGATAAAGAGGTCAGCTCCCACTATTTAATCCCCGAGCAGCCGCCGCGTTATCAGCATAAACCGCGGATCTGGCAGCTGGTGCCGGAAGAGGATTTAGCCTGGCACGCCGGGGTGAGCTACTGGCGCGGCAGTACGCGTATCAATGATACGTCCATCGGCATTGAGCTGGAGAACCGCGGCTGGCAGAAGACGGCGGGCGTCAAAAGCTTTACCCCCTTCCATCCGGAACAGATAGCGGCCCTGATCCCGCTGGCGCGCGATATTATCACCCGCTACCACATCGCGCCGCAGAACGTGGTGGCCCATGCCGATATCGCGCCGCAGCGTAAAGACGATCCGGGGCCGCTGTTTCCCTGGCAACAGCTGGCGCAGCAGGGGATTGGCGCCTGGCCTGACGAGCAGCGAGTGGCCTTTTATCTGAACGGACGGCCGGCCAGCGATCCCGTTGACCCAGAGGTGGTGCTGGATTTACTGGCGCGCTACGGCTATCAGGTGACGCCGGAGATGACCCCCGCGCAGAAGAAGCGGGTGATTATCGCCTTCCAGATGCACTTCCGTCCGCAGCGCTGGGATGGCGTAGCGGATGCGCAAACTGAAGCGATAGCCGAGGCGCTGTTAGAAAAATATGGCCAGGGTTAGCGGTGAAGTTTACCGTGGTCGCGTAGCCAGGCGGCGGTACGCACAATGCCGTCGTCAAGCGTCACCACCGGCTGATAGCCCAGTTCATCCTGCGCGCGGGTGATGTCGAGCGTAAAATCAAAGTTAAGTTTGGAAACGCCGTAGTGGGTAAAGGCGGGCTCTTTGGCTGTTTTATCGCCAAAACGTTCCATGCTGCGGGCAATAATATCCAGCATCGGGTAGGGAACTGAGCGGATCCGGCACTTGATGCCCAGCTCGTCGATCAGTTTCTGCACGATGCTTCGCAAGGTGCGCGGTTCGCCGTTGCTGATATTCCACGCGCGGGCGGAAGGAAGACGATCGCAGGCCGACTGGCTCGCCAGCCACATCGCATGCACGGCGTTTTCATAATAGGTCATGTCGACCAGCGCGCTGCCGCCACGCGGCAACAGGACGCTGCCATAATGCTGCATCATTTGCGCCAGCCGGGGAATAAAGACTTTATCGTGCGGCCCGAACAAGCTCTGCGGACGCAGAATGGTAAAACGGGTGTGCGGGTTGGCCTGCGCCAGCAGGTTGATCACCTCCTCGCTGGCCGCCTTGCTGCGGGCAAACTCGTTGGCGAAGCGATGCGGGCGGAAATCTTCCTGGATATCGCGATGGTGGTGATAATCGAAATAGAGCGATGGCGAAGAGATATGGACGAAATTGCGTACCCCCCATGCCACAGACCATTCGCCCAGACGGCGGGTGGCGCGGACGTTAGCGAGATCGAAAGCCTGCTGGGTGCCCCAGGGCGAGGTAAAGCTGGAGCAGTGCCACAGGGTATCGATACCGGCGAGCATCACTTTAGCCTGCGAAGAGACCAGCTCGGTTAAATCGGCCGGGATGAATTCTGCCCCCATTTTGCTCAGAAGCTTACCCATCGCTTCGTTGCGCCCGGTGGCTCTCACGCTGATGCCCTTATTGCGCAGATATTCCACTGCGTTGCGGCCTAATCCGCTGGTCGCACCGGTAACCAGTACCTTCATATCACTCTACTGTCCCAGAAAAGAATTTCGTGCGCATTTTTCCGTGATTCTCCCGACTATGCAATGAGAATCATGAAAGAATAATGCTTATCCTTGGTCTCTGCCTGAGATTTGTTCGGCCAGCCGGGCGATGCGTTGCGCCATACCGCGGAAAATAAACAGGTGCGCCGGGATCATCAGCAGCCAGTAGATCAGTCCGGGCATACCGTGCGGGTGCCACCAGGCGCGCACGTCCAGTTCGCGATGGTCGCCTTTATCGTTTATCGTAAAGCTTAACCGGCCCAGCCCCGGCGCTTTCATACCGAACAGCAGGGTGAGCTGTTTTTCTTCCTCCACGATAATTACCTTCCAGCTGTCGACCGTATCGCCGGTTTGCAGATAGTCGCGCTGCGGCCGTCCTTTGGCTAACCGATGGCCGACCAGCAGGTCCATCGCACCACGGGTTTTCCACAGCAGATTGCCGAAAAAATACCCCTCTTTACCACCGATTTGGTTAACGACCTGCCACAAGGCCTGGCGGCTCGCCTGGGTGGTGACGGTGCAGCCAGCCTGTTTCGGAAAGTAGCCGTACTCCGGTCGCCAGCGGGCGAAAGCCTGGGCGTCGTAGCCCCAGTCGCTGGAGTTTACCAGCTGCTCTTCTTCTTTCAGCGTGCGGCGAACCGCCTGATCGAAGGGGATCAGCGTTTGCGGGATCAGCGCTCGCAGCGCCCGGTCGTCGGCGATCAGATCGTGCTTCAGCCCCTGAATCAGCGCCCTGGCGATGGTAGGCGGCACCGAGGTGATAACGTTAAGAAACCACACTGAGATCCAGCGCGTCGGCAGGGGAATGGGAATGAGCGGGCGATGTTTACCGCTGACGGCCATAAAGTGGATAAACTGCTGCTGATAGCTTAACACCTCCGGACCGGCGGCTTCGAAGACGCGATGCGCGTTGGACGGATGATTCAGCAGCTCAACCAGGTCAAAGAGCAGATTTTCCAGGGCGACAGGGGTGGTACGCGAGCGTACCCAGCGCGGGGGAGTGAGCACTGGCAGGTTATAAACCATATCGCGCATCACCTCGAAGGCGGCAGAGCCGGCGCCGACGATAATCCCGGCCCGCAGTTCGGTCACCGGCACGCCCGACTCACGCAGGACCTCACCGGTCACCTGGCGGGCGCGCAGATGGTCAGATTGTTCCTGCGCCGGGGCCTGCAGCGAACTGAGAAATATCACCTGGCGCACTGACGACTGACGCAGGGCATCGCGCACATGCGTGGCCACCCGGCGTTCATGGGCGATAAAATCGCCGCCTTCGCCCATACCGTGTACCAGATAATAAAGGGTATCGATGCCGGCGAGCAGTGCAGGCAGAGCCTGCGGCTGATTAAGATCGACTGACCGACAGGTGACGCCGGGCAAATCGAGTTTTTGCAGTCGGTCGATGTGGCGTGCCGCCGCCAGCACTGGATAACCCCGCGCGCTTAACTCGCGCACCAAATGCTGGCCAATATAGCCGCTGGCGCCGAGCACCAGAACCGATTGCGACACGCCTGACTCCTTAGCGCTGTAAAAAAGCCTGCCAGTGAGCGACCACCTCGCTCAGCTGCTGACGGTTGACATCCAGGTGAGTGACCAGACGGACAACAGGCGAGGCGTTAATCAACACGCCGCGCGCCTGCATAAACTCGCCGAGCGCCGGGGCCTGCGCTTCGCCAACGCGCACAAACAGCATGTTGGTATCATGGCGGGTGACGTCGGCGCCGATGGCGCGAAGCTGCTCCGCCATCCACGCGGCGTTGTCATGATCCTCCTGCAGGCGCTGTACGTTATTTTTCAGCGCGTACAGCCCGGCAGCGGCCAGTATGCCCGCCTGGCGCATGCCGCCGCCAACCATTTTCCGCCAGCGGATAGCACGGCGAATGTACGCCTCGCTGCCCAGCAATAGCGAGCCTACCGGGGCGCCAAGCCCCTTTGACAGGCAGATGGTGAAGGAGTCGCAGTATTGGGCAATATCACGCAGTTCGCAGCCGTAGGCCACTACGGCGTTAAAGATACGCGCGCCGTCGACGTGCAGCGCCAGGTCGCGCTGGCGGGTAAACGCCCAGGCTTCCTGCAGATAGTCGCGCGGCAGCACCTTACCGTTGTGGGTGTTTTCCAGGCTCAGCAGGCGAGTCGGGGCAAAATGGATATCGTCGGGTTTGATTTTCGCCGCCACTTTATCCAGCGGCAGCGAACCATCCGCCGCGGCGTCAATCGGCTGTGGCTGAATACTGCCGAGTACTGCCGCACCGCCGGCTTCGTACAGATAGTTATGCGCCCCCTGGCCGACGATATACTCTTCGCCGCGCTGGCAGTGGCTGAGCAGGCCAACGAGGTTGGCCTGGGTGCCGGTGGGCAGAAAAAGCGCCGCCTCTTTGCCGGCGAGGTCGGCGGCATAGCGCTGCAGTTCATTGACGGTAGGGTCGTCGCCATACACATCGTCCCCGACCGGGGCGGCCATCATGGCCTCCAGCATGGCGCGCCCGGGACGGGTAACGGTATCACTGCGTAAATCGATCACGGCTTTTCCTTGGTCTGGTTCAACGTATTGCTTCTGTTTTACCTGAGCCAGTTGGTTTTCGCCAGTTCGATGACCTCATCGCCGCGCCCGCTGATGATCGCCCGCAGCATATACAGGCTAAAGCCTTTCGCCTGCTCCAGCTTGATCTGCGGCGGGATAGCCAGCTCCTCTTTGGCGACGACGACGTCGACCAGCACCGGACCGTCGGTGCTGAAGGCGGTCTGCAGCGCTTCATCCACCTCGGAGGCTTTTTCAACGCGTATACCTTTGATACCGCAGGCCTCGGCGATGCGGGCGAAGTTGGTATCGTGGAGCTCCGTACCGTCGGTGAGATAGCCCCCGGCCTTCATCTCCATCGCCACGAAGCCCAGCACGCTGTTGTTAAAGATGACAATTTTCACCGGCAGCTTCATCTGCGCCAGCGACAGAAAATCGCCCATCAGCATGCTGAAGCCGCCGTCGCCGCACATGGCCACTACCTGCCGTTCCGGAGCGGTGGCCTGGGCGCCGATGGCCTGCGGCATGGCGTTGGCCATTGAGCCGTGGTTGAACGAGCCCAGCAGGCGGCGTTTGCCGTTCATTTTGAGATAGCGTGCCGCCCAGACGGTGGGGGTGCCGACATCGCAGGTGAAAATGGCGTCTTCATCGGCAAAATGACTGATCTGCTGCGCCAGATACTGCGGGTGAATGGCTTTATCGCTGGGCTTCGCCAGGTCGTCGAGTCCTTTTCGCGCGTCGCGATAGTGCTCCAGCGCTTTATCCAGGAAGTGGCGATCGGTTTTCTCTTCCAGCAGCGGCAGTAGCGCTTTTAGCGTCGATTTAATATCGCCCACCAGCGCCATATCGACCTTACTGTGGGCGCCGATGCTGCCGGGGTTAATGTCGATCTGAATAATTTTGGCGTCGGTTGGATAGAAGGCGCGATAGGGGAACTGGGTGCCCAGCAGGATCAGGGTATCGGCGTTCATCATAGTGTGGAAGCCAGAGGAGAAGCCAATCAGCCCGGTCATGCCGACATCGTACGGATTGTCGTACTCCACGTGCTCTTTGCCGCGCAGGGCGTGGACGATGGGGGCTTTAATTTTGGCCGCGAACTCCACCAGCTCCTGATGAGCGCCGGCGCAGCCGCTGCCGCACATGAGCGCGATATTGCTGGAGTAGCGAATAAACTGCGCCAGCTTGCGCAGTTCTTCTTCCGCCGGAGTGACCGTCGGCAACGGCGCATGATACCAGTGGCTGCTGGCGCTCTCCGGGGCAGCCTTCAGCGCCACGTCGCCGGGCAGCACCACCACCGAGACGCCGCGGTTAATCACCGCTTTACGCATGGCGATGGCCAGCACCTGCGGAATCTGTTCCGGGGTGGAGACCAGCTCGCAGTAGTGGCTGCATTCTCGGAACAGCTCCTGAGGATGGGTCTCCTGAAAGTAGCCGCTGCCGATTTCGCTGGAGGGGATGTGGGCGGCAATGGCCAATACCGGTACATGGTTACGATGACAGTCAAACAGACCGTTGATCAAATGCAGGTTACCCGGTCCGCAGGAGCCGGCGCAGACCGCCAGCTCGCCGGTCAGTTGCGCCTCGGCGCCGGCGGCGAAAGCAGCGACCTCTTCGTGCCGGGTGGGCATCCAGTCGATGGTGCCCATGCGGTTCAGACTATCGCTCAATCCATTGAGGGAATCTCCGGTGACGCCCCAGATACGTTTCACGCCGGCCTGTTCCAGCGTTTTGGCAATGTATGCGGCCACGGTTTGTTTCATGATCTCCATCTCCTTTTTGTGATAACGCCTTCAAGCTTAGATGAAACTGCAGGTTACGTTGCTGATTGTCCCTTATTTTTTGCTGGTTTTATTGCTGAAAAATTGTGCATACTCAGGGACCTCACAGGTTGTAAAACAGGAAGCACATCAGATGGTTAAGGGAATGTTAAACGCAGTAAATAAAACGCTGTCGCATGACGACGCCGGTAAACTCTTGTTACGACTCGCCGTCGGCGGGTTAATGCTGTTTCACGGTCTGCACAAGCTGCTGGACGGCGTGGGCGGGATCAGCGGCATGCTGGTGGCGAAGGGGTTGCCGGGGTTTATAGCCTACGGTGTGCTGGTGGGGGAAGTGGTCGCTCCCTGCTTGTTAATTCTCGGCGTCCTGACCCGCCCGGCGGCGCTGGTGCTGGCGTTCACCATGGTGGTGGCGTGGCTGATGGTCGGTCTCGGCAAGACGTTTGCGCTTGATGCAGTGGGGGCGTGGGCCATTGAGAACCTGGTCTATTTCTTTGTTGGCGCGCTGGCGATTGCGCTACTCGGCGCAGGGCGTTATTCGCTGGCCGGCCAGTCGGCCTGGCGGTAAAAATGCCTCATTTGTCCTGGGGCGTAAAGTCGATACTGTTGCCGGTTTGCAACTTTTTCAGTCTGAGAAAATGTTTATCTCATGTCGCCTGAGCGTTTATTGTCGCCCGGGATTTTCCCGGAGTCGGCGCATTGCGCCTTCTCCGGGCTACCCAATCGCACAGCGCTGTAGCCCCGGTAAGCGGTAGCGCCACCGGGGATTTTGACCTCAGGCGAGAACCAGATCGCTCTGCGGATGGCAGGAGCAGGCCAGCACATAGCCGTCGGCGATTTCGGCGTCGGTTAACGTCATGGTGCTGGTGACGCTGTACTTCCCGGAAACCACTTTGGTTTTACAGCAGCCGCAGACGCCGGCGCGGCAGGCGACGGTCACCGGCACTTTATTGCTCTCTAGCGCATCAAGCAGTGTGGTGCCCACCGGCGCGTAAAACTCGCGCGCCGGCTGCAGTTTGGTAAATTTCAGTCCACTGGTCGCGGCTTCCGCCACCGGGGTGAAGAACTTCTCCTTAAAGAAGCGGGTGACGCCCAGGGCGGCAACATCCTGCTCGACCTTCTCCATATAAGGCGCCGGGCCGCAGGTCATCACGGTGCGGCTGGCTAAATCCGGCACGCTCTGCAGCAGCTCCCGGGTCAGACGGCCGGCGACAAAGCCATGAGTGGCATGGTGCTCTGCCACCAGGGTGACCGGATACTGGCGCCACTCCTCGGCAAAGATCACATCCTCCGGCGAACGCACGCAATAGATCACCTGCACGTCGGCCTGCGGTCGATACTTCGCCAGCCAGCGACGCATCGACATTATCGGCGTTACGCCGCAGCCGGCGGCCAGCAGCAGGAATTTATCTTCCGCTTTATCGTCGCAGGTAAACTCGCCCATCGCATCGGACAGCCAAAGGTAATCGCCGCGTTTGACCTCGCGGGTCAACCACTGCGAACCCGCGCCCTCGTCAATACGGCGAACGGTCAGCGTAATGTACTCGCTGACCCCCGGCGTGGAGGAAAGGGTATAGGCGCGCAGCGTTTCCGCCGAGTGACGCACGCTGACCAGGGCATACTGGCCGGCGCGGTACGGATAGTAATCGTGGCACAGCAGCGAAAGGGTCCACACGTCCGGGGTTTCCTGGTGAATGTGGTGAACCTGCATCCGCCACGGGCACTGGGAGGTTGGCATGGTCATCAGGGACTCCTTAAGCGCTCAGCAGCTGCTGCATATCTTGTTCCACGGTGGTCACGGACCGCAGACCAAACTTCTCATTGAGGACCGCCAGCAGATCCGGGGTGAAGAAGCCAGGCGCCGTCGGGCCGGTGACGATGTTTTTCACCCCCAGCGACAGCAGCGTCAGCAGAATGACGATCGCTTTCTGTTCGAACCAGGAGAGCACCAGCGACAGCGGTAGGTCGTTAACACCGCAGCCCAGTTTTTCCGCCAGCGTAACCGCGAGAATAATTGCCGAGTAGGCATCGTTGCACTGCCCGGCGTCGATCAGACGCGGCAGACCTTCGATATCGCCGAAGTCCAGCTTGTTGAAGCGGTATTTACCGCAGGCCAGGGTCAGGATCAGACAGTCATCCGGCACGCTGGTGGCGAAATCGGTGAAGTAGTTACGCTCCCCGCGGGCGCCGTCGCAGCCGCCGACGAGGAAGATATGGCGCAGTTTTTCACGGCTGACCAGATCGATCAGCGTATCCGCCGCGCCAAGCAGGGTCTGACGGCCAAAGCCGACGGTGATCAGATGCGGGATTTCGCTGTACGGGAAGCCCGCCATCTGCTGCGCCTGGGTGATAACCGGGGCGAAGTCTTCACCTTCCAGATGGTTCACGCCCGGCCAGCCGACGATGCTGCGGGTCCAGATGCGGTCGTCGTAGGCGCCGACGGTGGGGTCGATGATGCAGTTCGAGGTCATCACGATAGGGCCCGGGAAGCGGGCGAATTCCACTTGCTGGTTTTGCCAGCCGCTGCCGTAGTTGCCGATCAGATGTTTGAATTTACGCAGCTCCGGATAGCCGTGCGCCGGCAGCATTTCGCCGTGGGTATAGACGTTAACGCCGGTGCCTTCCGTCTGCTCAAGCAGGTTATACAGATCTTTCAGATCATGGCCGGAGATCAGGATGCACTTCCCTTCGGTGGCTTTAACGTTCACCTGAGTCGGCGTCGGGTGGCCATATTTAGTGGTTTCACCAGCGTCAAGGATGCTCATCACCTGGAAGTTCATCTGGCCGATTTCCATCGAACATTCCAGCAGCGCGTTCATATCCGCCGGCCAGGTTCCCAGCCATGCCATGATTTTATGGTACTGGGCATAAATCGCGTTGTCGTACTGGCCGAGTACGTGGGCGTGCTCCATATAGGCCGCCGCGCCTTTCAGGCCGTACAGGCACAGCAGACGCAGACCGAGAATATTCTCGCCGATGGCGGCTTTATCTTTATTTGGGGCATAGTCTGCCGCCTGACGCTGCAGGTCACCCAGATCGTCGCTGACCAGGTGTAAATCGGCTACCGGGTTATCAACCGCGGCGCTGGCGTCGAGGTTCTGGCACTGCGCTTTCAGCGCTTCACGCAGGGCAATCGCCTGGCGGGCGTAGCCGACGATGCGTGGAGAATCGAAGTTGACGTTGGTCAGGGTGGAGAAGAAGGCGCGGGGGGCGAAACTGTCGACCTCATGATCGATAATGCCATATTCGCGGGCCTTGAGCGCCCAGGCGGACAGGCCTTGCAGTGACGCAATCAGCAGATCCTGCAGATCGGAGGTTTCCGCTGTTTTACCGCACATCCCCTGCGCGTAAGAGCAGCCGTTGCCGGCTGGGGTACGAATGGTTTGTTCACATTGCACACAAAACATGGTCACACCTTTAAAGTTATATTTAATATACATGTTTAAGGTTATGCCGCATGGCACAAGGTGAAAAGGCATTTCTGATACAACTTAAAGGGAGATTGATTTAGCGCAAATTTGGCGGCAGTAAGTCTGCCGCCAGCGGGTATTCAGGCGGTAAAAAAGGCGATCAGGATCGGGACCAGCAGGCTAAGCAGAAAACCGTGCACGATGGCGGCAGGAACAATCTCGACGCCGCCGGAACGCTGGAGTACCGGTAAGGTGAAGTCCATCGAAGTGGCGCCGCACAGCCCCAGCGCTGTGGAGCGGCTGCGGCGAACAAGGCCCGGAATTAACATGATAGCCAGCAGCTCACGACACAGATCGTTAAAGAACGCCGCACTGCCGATCACCGGGCCAAAGGATTCAGTGAGTAAAATACCGGAGAGCGAATACCAGCCGAAACCGCTCGCCATCGCCAGACCGGTCTTTAACGGCAGACCGAGAATAAAGGCGTTAAGTATCCCGCCAAGTAATGAACTGGCCATAACCACCACGGCGACGATCATTCCCCGACGGTTAAGGACTATTTGTCGCAGACTCATTCCATTATTGCGTAATTGAATACCGACGAGGAACAGGAGAAAGATCAGCGTATATTCGCTGGCTTCGGTCGCGTGCTGTAAAAAAGACAGGCCGGTCAGGCCGAGCAGAAAACCGAGCACCACCACGCCGCACAGCTGCAGCGATTCCAGGGCCATGGCCAGGCGCGAAGGTAATTTCTCCTGCCGATGCTGACTGCGCCATGGCATTTTACTTTCCAGCCACAACAGGGCGGCAATATTACACAGTAAAATGATGACCACGCTCACTGCAGCGTAATGCAATATGGCCAGCAGGTTGCTTGCCAGATTGTCGAGGAATGCCAGGCTGATCCCCATAAAGAAAAGGATGACATAGACAATCCAGCTGAGCATCCGGTTAATCAGTTTTAGCGCGGAGGGTTGATGAAGTGGCACCAGATAGCCGACAACCAGCGGCAACAGAATGATGAAGAGTCCCGAGAACATGAACGATGCAGCCCTTGCATAATGAGAATAGCGCCCATGACACTACCCAAATCACCGGGCCGAGTAAAGCTGTCACCAGAAAGAAAAAGCCCGGAAACCCGGGCTTTACAAAGGATTAATCGCGTTTTTCCAGCAGGGTGCGATACAGCACGCCGCCGAGGATCCCGCCGACGATCGGCATGACCCAGAACAGCCACAGCTGCTGCAGCGCCCAGCCGCCCTGGAAAATGGCTACCGCGGTGCTGCGCGCCGGGTTGACCGAGGTGTTGGTGACCGGAATGCTGATCAAATGGATGAGGGTCAGCGCCAGGCCGATAGCGATGGGGGCAAAGCCCGCCGGGGCATGTTTATCGGTCGCGCCATGAATAACCAGCAGGAAGCCGCAGGTCAGGACAATTTCAATGACGATAGCCGACAGCATGGAGAAGCCGCCCGGGGAGTGTTCGCCATAGCCATTGGAGGCAAATCCGCTGGCGGCGGCATCAAAGCCGGCTTTACCGCTGGCCACCACGTACAGCACCGCCGCGGCAATAATGCCGCCGACCACCTGAGCGATAATATAGCCAATGACTTCTTTCGCCGGGAAACGGCCGCCGGCCCACAGGCCCAGGGTCACCGCCGGGTTGAAATGCCCCCCGGAAATATGGCCGACCGCAAATGCCATGGTTAATACCGTTAAGCCAAATGCCAGCGCGACGCCGGCAAAACCAATACCGAGCTCAGGGAAGGCTGCGGCAAGCACGGCGCTACCGCAGCCACCAAATACAAGCCAGAAAGTGCCGAAGCATTCTGCTGCTAATTTTCTGAACATAACCACCTCAATTAAATTGTATGCGCGCACGAGCGGACCGTGCCGGTCTTTATTTATCGTGATAAGGGATGACGATAAAAATAAAGCGGCGTTATTCTAGAGATAATCGCCATCCCAGAGCCAGTTAAATATATTGATATTATTTGATTTAGGGCAAGGTGAAGGGATTCCGTTTGCCAGTGTAGTCTTTCCTTTATCCGTGGAAGATTATCAATAGTGTAGATCATAACGCCTGAAATAAAACTATTTTGTTTGATGAATAATCAACAGCCGGTAATAGGCGATAAGTGAGTAATTTTATGAATATATTTAATCCGCTGAATATGAGCCACGGATGCGATTAAGCAGAGTGTCATCTTGCCGTCGCCCTCGCTATACTGTTGATTACTGAAGGAGAGTAGTGGTTTAGCGGAGGGGATATGCTTCTTGAGCGCGTAGAAATCGTCGGTTTTCGCGGTATCAATCGTTTGTCGTTGATGCTGGAGCAAAATAACGTCCTGATCGGGGAGAACGCGTGGGGGAAGTCCAGTCTGCTTGATGCGCTGACCCTGCTTTTGTCCCCTGAGTTCGATCTTTATCACTTTGTACGCGATGACTTCTGGTTTCCCCCGGGCGACATCCAGGGGCGCGAGCACCATTTGCATATTATCCTGACCTTCCGTGAAACCGAACCTGGGCGCCATCGGGTCCGGCGTTTTCGTCCGCTTCAGCGCTGCTGGGTACCTTGTGACGATGGTTATCATCGGGTGTTCTATCGTCTGGAAGGCGAGCTAGCCGATGACGACAGCGTGATGACCCTGCGGAGCTTTATCGATGGCGAAGGCGAAGCGCTGGCGGTTGAGGATATTGATGATCTGGCCAGACACCTGGTGCGTCTGATGCCGGTGCTGCGCCTGCGCGACGCGCGCTTTATGCGGCGTATCCATAACGGGACGGTACCGCATTCGCCGCAGATAGAGATCACCGCCCGCCAGCTCGATTTTCTCTCCCGGGAGCTGGTCAGCCATCCGCAAAATTTATCGGACGGTCAGATCCGCGAGGGGTTGTCGGCCATGGTGCAGCTGCTGGAGCATTACTTTGCCGAGCAAAGCAGCGCCCAGACGCGGCATCGTCTGATGCGGCGGCGCTCCCATGATGAGCAGCGCAGCTGGCGCTATCTGGATATTATCAACCGGATGATCGATAAACCCGGCGGGCGCAGCCATCGGGTGATTCTGCTGGGGCTGTTTTCCACCCTCCTGCAGGCAAAAGGTACGGTGCGCCTCGATCGCGACGCGCGGCCGCTGTTGCTGATTGAAGATCCGGAGACGCGTTTGCATCCGATTATGCTCTCTGTCGCCTGGCACCTGCTGAATTTATTGCCGCTGCAGCGCGTGACCACCACCAACTCCGGGGAGCTGTTGTCCCTGACGCCGGTGGAGCAGGTCTGTCGACTGGTTCGTGAGTCGTCGAGGGTGTCGGCATGGCGGCTGGGACCCGGCGGAATGAATGCCGAAGACAGCCGGCGTATCGCCTTCCATATTCGCTTCAATCGCGCCTCATCGCTCTTCGCCCGCTGTTGGCTGCTGGTGGAAGGGGAGACGGAGACCTGGGTTATCAACGAACTGGCCCGCCAGTGTGGCCATCATTTTGATGCCGAGGGCGTGAAGGTGATCGAGTTCGCCCAGTCAGGCCTTAAACCACTGATCAAATTTGCCCGCCGGATGGGGATCCAGTGGCACGTGCTGGTGGATGGCGATGAGGCGGGGAAAAAATATGCCGCCACCGTGCTCGGCCTGCTGAATAACGATCGCGAGCTGGAGCGTGACCATTTGACGAGCCTGCCCGCGATGGATATGGAGCACTTTATGTATCGCCAGGGATTTGATGACGTTTATCACCGGGTGGCGCAGATCCCGGATAATGTCCCTATGAATATGCGGCGGGTGATCACCAAGGCCATCCATCGTTCATCCAAGCCCGACCTGGCGATTGAGGTGGCGATGGAGGCCGGCCGACGCGGGGTGGACGCGGTGCCGACGCTGTTAAAGAAAATGTTCTCGCGGGTACTGTGGCTGGCTCGTGGTCGTGCAGATTAACCTGCGCCGTAGGGCTGGCGCAAAGCTCTCCGGTAGCTAAACAAAACGTAAGCAACGTTAAAAATGGGTGTTCTGTTGTCGACGGGTTTGGATAGAATCACCGTCTGGAGCGGCAGGGAAACAGCAGGAATCGGATAATGAAAGTGAAGGGAAAACGCAGGACAATCTGGTGGTTGTTAGCGATCGTTGTGCTGGGTCTGGCCGTCTGGGGATGGCGGATCCTGAATGCGCCGCTGCCGAACTACCAGACGCTGGTGGTGCGCAAAGGTGACCTCCAGCAGAGCGTGCTGGCCACCGGTAAGCTGGATGCCCTGCGGAAAGTTGACGTCGGCGCCCAGGTCAGCGGACAGCTGAAAACGCTGCACGTCAATATCGGCGATAAGGTCAAAAAGGACCAGTTGCTGGGGGTTATCGATCCGGAGCAGGCGCAAAACCAAATTAAAGAGGTTGAAGCGACGCTGATGGAACTGCGTGCCCAGCTCAATCAGGCGCGCGCGGAGAGCAAACTGGCGCAGGTGACTCTGGCCCGTCAGCAGCAGCTGGCGCAGCGCCAGCTGGTCTCGCGACAGGACCTTGATACCGCGGCCACCGATCTGGCGGTGAAACAAGCGCAGATCGGCACTATTGAAGCGCAAATTAAGCGTAACCAGGCGACGCTCGACACCGCGAAGACCAACCTCGACTACACGCGGATCCTGGCGCCGATGGCTGGCGAAGTGACGCAAATTACCACCCTGCAGGGACAGACGGTGATCGCCGCCCAGCAGGCGCCGAACATTCTGACGCTGGCGGATCTCAGCACCATGCTGGTCAAAGCGCAGGTCTCTGAAGCGGATGTCATCCACCTCAGACCGGGGCAAAAGGCGTGGTTTACCGTGCTGGGGGATCCGCTGACTCGCTATGACGGCACGCTGAAAGACATTTTGCCGACGCCGGAAAAAGTCAATGACGCCATCTTCTACTATGCCCGCTTCGAGGTGCCGAATCCGCAGGGCATCCTGCGTCTCGACATGACCGCGCAGGTGCATATCCAGCTGGCCGAGGTGAAAAACGTGATTACCATCCCGCTGAGCGCCCTGGGTGACGCGGTGGGTGATAACCGCTATCACGTCCGGTTGTTGCGCACCGGCGAGGTAAAAGAGCGTGAGGTTGCCATTGGCGCCCGCAACGATACCGACGTCGCGGTGGTGCAGGGGCTGGATGAGGGAGATGAAGTGATCGTCGGCGAGAGCGCGAGCGGGGCGGCAAAATGACGGCGCTGCTTGAGCTGCGTGATATTCGTCGCAGCTACCCTTCCGGCGACGGCAGCGTTGAGGTACTGAAGGGGATCACCCTCAGCATCAATGCGGGGGAGATGGTGGCGATCGTGGGTGCCTCCGGCTCGGGCAAATCGACGCTGATGAATATTCTCGGCTGTCTCGACAAACCGACCAGCGGCACCTACCGGGTGGCGGGAACCGATATCGCGCAGTTGAATGGCGATGCGCTGGCTCGGCTGCGGCGGGAACACTTTGGTTTTATCTTTCAACGCTACCACTTGCTGTCACATCTTACCGCCGCGCAGAACGTTGAAGTGCCTGCGGTGTATGCCGGCAGCGAGCGACGGGCACGCCTGGCGCGCGCCCATGATCTGCTGGTGCGTCTGGGGCTTGGCGATCGGGCTGACTATCAGCCGTCGCAACTGTCTGGCGGCCAGCAGCAGCGGGTGAGTATCGCCCGTGCGCTGATGAACGGCGGGGAAGTGATTCTGGCGGATGAACCGACCGGCGCGCTGGACAGCCATTCCGGCGAAGAGGTGATGGCGATCCTGCATCAGCTCAAAGCTCAGGGCCATACGGTCATCATTGTCACCCACGATCCGCAGGTCGCGGGCCAGGCGGAACGGATCATTGAGATCCGCGATGGCGAGATCGTCCGCAATCCGCCCGGCAGCCGCCAGGGCGGTGGGCTGCGCGCCCGTCAGCAGCCGGAACCCTCGGCGTGGCGTCAGTTTACCAGTGGCTTTCGCGAAGCGCTGGTTATGGCGTGGCGGGCGATGGCGGCGAATAAAATGCGTACCCTGCTGACTATGCTCGGCATTATTATCGGCATTGCGTCGGTGGTATCGATCGTGGTGGTCGGTGATGCCGCCAAACAGATGGTGCTGGCGGATATTCGCGCCATCGGCACCAATACCATCGATGTCTATCCCGGAAAGGATTTTGGCGATGACGACCCGCGTTATCAGCAGGCGCTGAAGTATGACGATTTGCTGGCGATCCAGAAACAGCCATGGGTGCGTTCCGCCACGCCGGCGGTATCGAAAAGCCTGCGCCTGCGCGCCAACAATATTGACGTTGCCGCCAGCGCGGAGGGGGTCGGGCCGCAGTACTTTAATGTTTACGGCATGACCTTCAGCGAAGGCAATACCTTTAATGAACTGCAGCTCAACAGTCGGGCGCAGGTGGTAGTGCTCGACAGCAATACCCGTCGCCAGCTGTTTCCCAATAAAGCGAAAGTGGTGGGCGAGGTGATTCTGGTGGGCAATATGCCGGCCACGGTGATCGGCGTCGCGGATGAAAAACAGTCAATGTTTGGCAGCAGTAAAATTCTCCGCGTCTGGTTGCCTTACACCACCATGGCGGGAAGAGTGATGGGCCAGTCGTGGCTGAACTCCATTACGGTACGCGTTCATGAAGGTTATGACAGTGAAACCGCGGAGAAACAGCTGCTGCGTCTACTGGAGCTGCGGCATGGTAAAAAAGATGTATTCACCTGGAATATGGACAGCATCTTGAAAACCGCAGAAAGGACCACACATACCTTACAGCTGTTCCTGACATTGGTGGCGGTGATTGCCCTGGTGGTTGGCGGTATTGGTGTAATGAATATTATGCTGGTGTCGGTGACCGAACGGACGCGCGAAATCGGCATCCGCATGGCGGTTGGCGCGCGGGCCAGCGATGTACTGCAGCAGTTTCTCATCGAAGCGGTGCTGGTTTGCCTGGTCGGTGGCGCGCTGGGGGTCACGTTATCGCTGATGATCGCATTTATTCTGCAGCTGTTTCTGCCCGGCTGGGAGATCGGTTTTTCCCCGCTGGCTCTGCTAACGGCTTTTCTCTGTTCGACGTTGACCGGGGTGCTGTTTGGTTGGCTGCCAGCGCGCAACGCGGCACGGCTCGATCCGGTGGATGCGCTGGCACGCGAATAGAAATAAAAATGCCAGTCAGAAGGACTGGCATTTTATTAGCAGGATGTACACAATGAAGCAAAAGAGTTATGCAGCCGTTTCCGCTTCCACAGGGACGATCACGCTGGCGTGGTTGCCTTTTGGCCCCTGGTGAACATCAAACCGAACGGCTTGTCCGGCTTTTAGCGTTCTGTAACCATCCATCTGGATGGTGGAGTAATGGGCGAAAATGTCTTCGCCGCCGCCCTCAGGGCAGATAAAACCGAACCCTTTGGCATTGTTGAACCACTTAACAGTACCCATTTCCATACTTCGACATCCTTCGTAAATCTTTATAAGTAAGATGGAATGAACCGGTGGTGGAGTGACGAGTTGTTCAATTGCTCGCCAACTCTCGCCACTACAATTTAGAGAAATACGAAAACGCGTCAAGCGATTGAGGAGGGGGAACGGCGAAAAATGCGTCAAAATTTGAAGCAGTTAACGCTATTGCCGGGGAATGTGACAGCCGTCGCGGATAGAAGCGATAGATGATAGTTATTTATGATCTGTTGTAGATTTGTGATGAGCATAACCTCTGGTCATCGACAGGCCTCCGCCTGTTGGCAACAGCAACCGATGATGAACACTGACGATGAGTAAGAGAGATTGGCTGGACTTCGAGCACCTGGTTGACGACGAAGTTCGTGATGCGATTAAACCGCCATCTATGTATAAAGTGATATTAGTCAATGATGACTACACTCCAATGGAGTTTGTTATTGACGTGTTACAAAAATTCTTTTCTTATGATGTTGAACGTGCAACGCAACTGATGCTCACGGTTCACTATGAAGGTAAGGCGATTTGTGGCGTGTTTACCGCGGAAGTGGCGGAGACCAAAGTCGCTATGGTGAATCAGTACGCGAGGGAGAACGAGCATCCATTGCTGTGTACGCTGGAAAAAGCCTGAATACAGGCATGAAAATTGGGGGAGGTGCCTATGCTCAATCAAGAACTGGAACTCAGTTTAAATATGGCTTTCGCCAGAGCGCGCGAGCACCGTCATGAGTTTATGACCGTCGAGCACTTGCTGCTGGCTCTGCTAAGCAACCCCTCGGCCCGTGAGGCCCTGGAAGCGTGTTCAGTGGACCTGGTGGCATTGCGTCAGGAACTTGAAGCCTTCATCGAACAAACCACACCCGTCCTGCCAGCCACGGAAGAAGAGCGCGACACCCAGCCGACGCTGAGCTTCCAGCGTGTGCTGCAGCGCGCCGTCTTCCACGTGCAATCTTCTGGCCGCAGCGAAGTGACCGGCGCCAACGTACTGGTGGCCATTTTCAGCGAGCAGGAGTCGCAGGCCGCTTACCTGCTGCGTAAACATGAAGTCAGCCGACTCGATGTGGTGAACTTCATTTCTCATGGTACACGCAAAGACGAGCCGAGCCAGTCTTCCGATAACAGCGGAAGCCAGCCTGGCAATGAAGAGCAAGCCGGCGGGGAGGAACGTATGGAAAACTTCACCACCAACCTCAATCAGCTTGCTCGCGTCGGCGGCATTGATCCCCTGATCGGCCGTGAAAAAGAGCTGGAG
Source organism: Klebsiella sp. P1CD1 (assembly GCF_003790505.1). Taxonomy (NCBI): domain Bacteria; kingdom Pseudomonadati; phylum Pseudomonadota; class Gammaproteobacteria; order Enterobacterales; family Enterobacteriaceae; genus Klebsiella; species Klebsiella sp. P1CD1. The sequence continues at coordinate 3,881,597 of NZ_CP033631.1, read as the reverse complement.
CGTGCGATTCAGGTCCTGTGCCGTCGCCGTAAAAATAACCCATTGCTGGTGGGTGAATCCGGCGTCGGTAAAACTGCGATCGCCGAAGGCCTTGCCTGGCGCATTGTGCAGGGCGATGTGCCGGAAGTGATGGCCGACTGCACCATCTACTCGCTCGACATTGGCTCTTTGCTGGCAGGGACCAAATATCGTGGCGATTTTGAAAAACGCTTCAAAGCGTTGCTCAAACAGCTGGAGCAGGATACCAACAGCATCCTGTTTATTGATGAAATCCACACCATTATCGGTGCGGGGGCGGCTTCTGGCGGCCAGGTCGATGCGGCTAACCTGATTAAACCGCTGCTTTCCAGCGGCAAGATCCGGGTGATCGGCTCCACCACCTACCAGGAGTTCAGCAACATCTTTGAGAAAGATCGTGCGCTGGCCCGTCGTTTCCAGAAGATCGATATCACCGAACCGTCGGTGGAAGAGACGGTGCAGATTATCAACGGCCTGAAGCCGAAGTACGAAGCGCACCATGACGTGCGTTATACCGCTAAGGCGGTGCGTGCGGCGGTTGAGCTGGCGGTAAAATACATTAACGATCGTCATCTGCCGGATAAGGCAATTGACGTCATTGACGAAGCGGGCGCGCGGGCGCGCTTAATGCCGGTCAGCAAGCGTAAGAAAACGGTCAATGTGGCGGATATCGAGTCAGTGGTGGCGCGGATTGCGCGGATCCCTGAGAAGAGCGTCTCCCAGAGCGATCGCGATACGCTGAAAAACCTTGGCGACCGTCTGAAAATGCTGGTCTTCGGTCAGGATAAAGCCATTGAGGCGCTGACCGAAGCCATCAAAATGGCGCGCGCCGGGCTGGGCCATGAGCACAAGCCGGTTGGGTCATTCCTGTTCGCCGGGCCTACCGGGGTCGGGAAAACCGAAGTGACCGTGCAGCTGGCGAAGGCGCTGGGTATTGAGCTGCTGCGTTTTGACATGTCCGAATATATGGAACGTCATACCGTCAGCCGTTTAATCGGGGCGCCTCCGGGCTACGTTGGCTTCGATCAGGGCGGGCTGCTGACCGATGCGGTGATTAAACATCCGCACGCGGTGCTGCTGCTTGATGAGATCGAAAAAGCGCATCCGGATGTGTTCAACCTGCTGCTGCAGGTGATGGATAACGGTACGCTGACCGATAACAACGGGCGTAAAGCGGACTTCCGCAACGTGGTGCTGGTGATGACCACTAACGCCGGGGTGCGGGAAACTGAGCGTAAATCGATTGGCCTTATTCAGCAGGACAACAGTCCGGATGCAATGGATGAGATCAAGAAGATCTTTACGCCGGAGTTCCGTAACCGCCTCGACAACATTATCTGGTTCGATCATCTCTCTACCACGGTGATCCATCAGGTTGTCGACAAGTTTATCGTCGAGCTGCAGGTCCAGCTGGACCAGAAAGGCGTCTCCCTGGAAGTCAGTCAGGAAGCGCGCGACTGGCTGGCGGAGAAAGGTTACGACCGGGCGATGGGTGCACGTCCAATGGGACGCGTCATTCAGGACAACCTGAAAAAGCCGCTGGCGAACGAGCTGCTGTTCGGCTCGCTGGTCGATGGTGGCCAGGTGACAGTGTCTCTGGACAGCGCGAAGAATGCGCTGACCTACGATTTCCAGAGCGCGCAGAAGCACAAACCGGAAGCCGCCCACTAAAGCGATGTCTTCAACGTAAAAACCGGCCCTGGGCCGGTTTTTTTTTGCCGGCGGCAGATATGAAAAGACCGGGAATTATCCCGGCCTTCAGCATCTGACGCCTTAAGGGCGAAAACAATCAGCGACTACGGAAGACAATGCGGCCTTTGCTCAGGTCGTACGGGGTCAGCTCAACAGTCACTTTGTCGCCCGTCAGAATGCGGATGTAGTTTTTACGCATTTTACCGGAAATATGCGCAGTTACCACGTGACCGTTTTCCAGTTCTACGCGGAACATAGTGTTAGGCAACGTTTCAAGTACGGTGCCCTGCATTTCAATATTGTCTTCTTTGGCCATCTAGTCCTCTGGGGTATCACTACCGTAGTTTTGAACCGGCAAGATAATGCCGAAGTTCATCATGTAAGTAAAGTTTTACGTATCTACCCTGAATCATTCGCCTTGCCGCAAGGTGCGCAGTCAGCACACCGGCAACGGATATATGACGGGTATGAATCGCCGAAGTAGTTTTGGCGCATTGCCCGGAACACACACGGCTATGCCGCGTGACAGGCGCAAACGTAAAGGGGAGTGACAGAACGATGGGCGTTATCTGACTCTTATTATTCCCAAACGGCGGCGGGGCAACAGGCAGAAGCTACTCTACCGCGCAATTATACCATCCTGACGCAAAATGTGCTGAAAACATTTTTATTGCGCGCCCGGAAATAGCACCCGCGGCACCCAAAATAGCTCGGGCAGGCGGTAGCCGCGTAATACTGACAGGTAGTCAAGATAATCGCGGCGGGGAATATCCACCGCGCCTAATGAGGCGGTATGGTTGTTCAGTACCTGGCAGTCGATTAATTTACCACCACTCTGCGTAAAAGCCTGACAGAATACCAGCAGCGCGGTTTTGGAGGCATTTTCTGCCCGGCTGAACATCGATTCGCCGCAAAACAGCGCCCCCTGCGCCACGCCGTACATTCCACCTACCAGCGTATTCTCTTGCCAGACTTCAATGGAATGGGCATGGCCCAGCTCATGGAGTTGGTGATAGGCGCGAACGATACTGCTGGTTATCCAGGTGCCTTCGTCACGATCGCTGGCGCAGCCTTCAATGACCTCACCAAAGGCATGATTCAGCGTGACGCGATAAGGCGAACGCTGATGAAAACGCTTCATGCTGCGGCTGAGATGAAACTGTTCCGGCCAGAGCACCGCCCGGGGATCGGGCGACCACCAGAGGATCGGGTCGCCCGGAGAAAACCATGGAAAAATACCGCGCTGATAGGCCATCAGCAGACGTGCCGGGCTCAGATCGCCGCCGAGCGCCAGCAGGCCGTTAGGTTCACGGAGGGCGCCTTCCGGGGAAGGGAAGGCGATAGAATGCCGGGAGAGCTGAACCAGACGCATTTTAACCTCAATACGCATCAGCAAAAATTAGATAATAGCCTACAGACGCTGTTTAAACTGGAAGTACCGGCCCTGTTTAGCGAGCAGATCCGCGTGACTACCTTGCTCAATTATCTGGCCGTTGTCCATGACTATTATCTGATTAAAACGCGCCAGGCCCCGCAGGCGGTGAGTCACCATCAGCACGGTTTTCTCGCGCATCACTTCCGCCAGAAGATGCAGGATCTGGCTTTCGGTGGCCGCATCCAGGCCTTCTGTCGGCTCATCGAGCAGCATCAGCGGCGCATCGTGGAGCAGTGCGCGGGCAATCGCCAGCCGGCGCAGTTCGCCGCCGGATAGCTGGCGCCCGCCTTCCCCCAGCCAGCTGTTCAGTCCGCCATCTTCCAGCAGTTTTTCCAGCCCCACTTTCTCGAGGGTCGCGCAGAGCGCGGTATCGTCAGCGTCTGGCGCCGCCAGCAGCAGGTTGTCGCGCAGCGTAGCGCTGAACAGGTGGACGCGCTGCGGCACCACGCTCATCGTCTGGCGCAGGGTGGCTTCGCTGAGCTGGGACAGCGGCTGGTCGTTGAGCAAAATCTCTCCCTGCGTTGGATCCCAGGCCCGGGTGAGGAGTTGCAACAGCGTCGACTTTCCGCAGCCGGTCCGGCCAAGAATGGCGATATGCTCTCCGGCGGCAATCTGCAGGGAGATATTCTCCAGGGCGGGGGAGGGCTGGTGCGGATAGCGGAAGGTAACCTGCCTGAAGGTTAAGGCCACCTGCGCAGGCACGCTGGCTTCACCCTCGACGAAAGTGACCTCCGGCTGCTGGTCGGTGATCTGCGAAATCCGCCGGGCGGAGGCGATCACCTGACCTAAATGCTGGAAAGCGCCAGTGACTGGCGCCAGGGCTTCGAAGGCCGCGAGGGCGCAGAAAACAAACAGCGCGATCAGCGCCCCTGGCTGGCTGTTACCCCCGATGCCGGCGGACGCCAGCCAGAGCATGGCCACCACGGCGATGCCGCCGATTAACAGCATTACTGCCTGCGAAAGCGCGGTCAGCTCGGCCTGACGGCGCTGTGCGTCCTGCCAGCTGAGCTCGGTCTTTTCCATTTGCGCGCGGTAGCGGTCGCTGGCGTTAAACACCATCAGCTCTGCCTGGCCCTGCAGCCAGGCAGAGAGCTGTTGGCGATACTGGCCGCGCAACTGCGTCATACTTTCGCCGGCTGGTTTACCTGCGCGATAGAACAGCGGCGGCATAACCAGCAGGGTGACCAGCATGATGCCGCCGAGCGTCAGCGCAAGGGTAACGTCGAGCAGGCTTAATCCGCAGGTGACCACTACAATCACCACCAGCGCGCCGACCAGCGGTGAAATCACCCGCAGGTAGAGATGATCCAGGGTATCGACATCGGCCACCACCCGGTTGAGCAGTTCACCCTGGCGAAAGCGCGCCAGCCCCGCGGGAGAGAGGGGGAGTAGTTTGCTGAAGGTGAAGACGCGCAGGTGCTGCAGCACGCGGAAGGTCGCGTCATGACTGACCAGACGCTCGAAGTAGCGCCCGGCGGTACGGATAATCGCCGCGCCGCGGACGCCCGCGGCAGGCAGCATATAGTTAAAACTGTAGATCCCGGCGACACCCACCACCGCTGAGGCGGAGAGGAACCAGCCGGAGAGCGTCAGCAGGCCGATGCTGGCCAGCAGAGTCACGATGGCCAGCACGACGCCGAGCAGCAGCATCCATTTATGGCGTTTATAGAGCGCCAGATAGGGTAAAAGTGCGCGCATTTAAATCTCCTCCTGACGATGGGCCAGCAGCGCCGAGAAGACCCCACCGGCACGGGCCAGCGTGGCGTAGTCGCCTTGTTCGATAATCTGTCCGTCCTGCATGACCCAGACGGCATCCCAGTCAGCCAGTCCCTCGAGCTGGTGGGTGACCAGCAGCGTGGTTTGCTCGGTGGAGGCATGGGTCAGGGCCTGCATCACCCGTTGTTCGCTATGGGCGTCGAGGCTGGCGGCGGGTTCATCCAGCAACAGCAGGCGGCAGGGCACCAACAGCGCGCGAGCAACCGCGATACGCTGCGCCTGACCTACCGACAGACGACCCGCCTGATCGCCCACGGCGGTATGGATCCCGTCCGGCAACAGGGCGATAAACTCACTGACCCAGGCTTTATCCAGCGCCAGCCGAAGCTGGGCATCGCTGGCTTCCGGCCACGCCAGCAGCACATTCTCCCGTAGCGTGGCGGCAGGTAGCTGGGGATTCTGTCCCACCCAGCTTAACAGGCGGCGCCAGCGTTCGGCGTCCAGTTCGCGCAGCTCTGCGCCGTTGACCTTCAACGAGCCCTCGTAGGGCAAAAAGCCGAGCAGTGTGTTCAGCAGCGAACTTTTCCCGGAGCCGCTCTGACCCACCAGCACAACGCGTGCGCCAGCAGGCAGTGAAAAGTTAAGCGGCCCGGCCAGGACTTTACCTTCCGGAGATTTGATCACCAGATCGCGCGCTTCCACGCCAATCAGATCGTTATCATTTAAGGTTTTTTCGCCGCGCTCCAGCTGGGTCAATGGGGTTTCCATAAACGTTTTCAGGCTGTCTGCGGCGCCCACGGCCTGGGCTTTGGCATGGTAGAAAGTGCCCAGGTCACGTAACGGCTGGAAAAATTCCGGCGCGAGGATCAGCGTCAGGAAGCCTGCCATCAGCGTGACGCCCGCGCCATAGTGGCCGAAGTTCAGCTCGCCAAGGTAAGAGAAGCCAAAATAGACCGCCACCAGCGCAATGGAGAGGGAGGTGAAAAACTCCAGCACCCCGGAGGAGAGGAAGGCCAGACGCAGGACTTCCATGGTGCGTTGGCGAAAATCCTGCGAGGCGTCGCGAATATTATCGATTTCTGCCTGACCGCGGTGAAAAATACGCAGGGTTTCCATGCCGCGCAGGCGATCGAGGAAATGGCCGCTCAGGCGGGCCAGCGCCTGGAAGTTACGCCGGTTGGCATCGGCGGCACCCATCCCGACCAGCGCCATGAAAAGCGGGATCAGCGGGGCGGTGCCGAGGAGGATCAATGCGGCGGCCCAGTTAATCGGGAAAATAGTGATAACGATCAGCAGCGGCACGCAGGCCGCCAGCGTCATCTGGGGCAGGTAGCGCGCATAATAATCGTGCATATCATCGATCTGCTCAAGGATAAGCGTTGCCCAACTGCCGGCCGGTTTGCCCTGGATCCAGGCGGGGCCCGCCTGCTGGAGGCGGTCGAGAACCTGACGGCGAATTTCATAGCGGATATGCTGCCCGGCCTGAAAACCAACCCGCTCACGCAGCCAGACCACCCAGGCGCGCAGCACAAAGACCAGTACCAGCAGCGTCAGCGGCAGCAGCAGGGCGGTTGCCGGAATATTTTCCATCACCATCCGGTGCAGGATCCGCGCCAGGAACCAGGCCTGCGCGACGATCAGCAGACCGCTTGCCACGCCAAGCAGGCGGGAAATCATCAACCAGCGACGGGAGATAATACTTTGCTGTTTTAACCAGCGGGTTAACTCTTGTTGACGGGTTTTATTCATTGCGCGCTTTGCAGGTATCGTTATGGGAATATTGGGCACGGCAATGTTACATCGCGGCAAAAATAAAGGCGACTTTTCGTCGCCTTCTTTACCTTTGTTACTGACTTGTAAAGATTATTTGCAAGCGTCGGCCAAACCGTCCAGGTAACGCTCGGCGTCCAGCGCCGCCATGCAGCCGGTGCCAGCGGAGGTGATCGCCTGACGATAGATATGGTCCATGACATCGCCAGCGGCAAATACGCCCGGGATACTGGTTTGCGTGGCGTTGCCGTGGATCCCGGACTGCACTTTGATATAGCCGTTTTCCAGTTCCAGCTGACCTTCAAAGATGGCGGTGTTCGGGCTGTGGCCAATGGCAACGAACAGGCCTGCCACTTCCAGAGACTCGACGTTGTCGCTGTTTTTGGTATCGCGCAGGCGCAGGCCGCTGACGCCCATCTGGTCGCCGGTCACCTCTTCGAGGGTGCGGTCGGTATGCAGCACGATGTTACCGCTCGCCACTTTATCCATCAGACGTTTGATGAGGATTTTTTCCGCGCGGAAGGCGTCGCGACGGTGGATCAGATGCACCTCAGAGGCAATATTGGACAGATACAGAGCCTCTTCAACCGCTGTGTTACCGCCGCCGATCACCGCCACTTTCTGATTGCGATAGAAGAATCCGTCACAGGTGGCGCAAGCTGAAACGCCACGGCCTTTAAACGCCTCTTCCGATGGCAGACCGAGGTAGCGCGCCGATGCGCCGGTGGCAATGATCAGCGCATCACAGGTGTACTCACCGCTATCGCCTGTCAGACGGAACGGACGGTTTTGCAGATCGACGCGGCTGATATGGTCGAAAATAATTTCCGTTTCAAATTTCGCGGCATGTTCGTGCATGCGCTCCATCAGCAGCGGGCCGGTGAGATCGTTAGGATCGCCCGGCCAGTTTTCCACTTCCGTCGTGGTGGTCAGCTGACCGCCTTTTTCCATCCCGGTGATCAGCACCGGCTGCAGGTTGGCGCGTGCGGCATAGACCGCCGCGGTGTATCCCGCAGGTCCAGAACCAAGGATAAGCAGTTTACTGTGTTTGGCTGTGCCCATGAGATCCCCATAATAATTGGCATACATTGGGCAGAGATTGTAGGGAATTTGTTGTCGTAAAAAAAGAGCGCAGCGATTTTGTTAACGATGTGTGCAATAGAAGCGACCGATGAATTGGCGATTTTACCGGCAAAGAATATAACTATTTCTACTGTCAGCAGGACAATTATAAGACGAAAAAATGAGAATCAACCAGGGGGGATGATGAATATCTGGCATCTTGTACTAAAAATCGATGTTTTGCTTTGACAATCCCCTGTGCTTTTGCGAAAACATTCATGGAAGAAGAAAAGCAGTATTTAGCGTGCGGCGAATTTTCATGCACGCAAATGCCATTTTTATCCGGGTTAACGAAATCTACGCATGGTGTGGACAGACGCCATGCGTGATGTCGGTGACTGCCGTCAGGCAACGGGCTTCTCACGTACCCCTGGGTTACCCATTGTCGTACGGGTAATAACAGGATGGGCTCTGGCAGTGAAGGCACAGAGCCGGAACAGGAGTAGGGAAGGAATACAGAGAGACAATAATAATGGTAGATAGCAAGAAGCGCCCTGGCAAAGATCTCGACCGCATTGATCGTAACATCCTGAATGAATTGCAAAAAGATGGGCGAATTTCTAACGTCGAGCTTTCTAAACGGGTGGGACTTTCTCCGACGCCTTGCCTTGAGCGCGTGCGTCGTCTTGAAAGACAGGGTTTTATTCAGGGCTATACGGCGCTGCTCAACCCGCATTATCTGGATGCATCACTTCTGGTATTTGTTGAGATTACTCTGAATCGTGGCGCACCGGATGTGTTTGAGCAATTTAACGCCGCAGTGCAAAAACTTGAAGAAATTCAAGAGTGTCATCTGGTTTCCGGTGATTTCGACTACCTGTTGAAAACCCGCGTACCGGATATGTCAGCGTATCGTAAATTACTGGGCGAGACCTTGCTGCGCCTGCCGGGCGTAAACGACACCCGTACCTACGTGGTGATGGAAGAAGTCAAGCAAAGTAATCGTCTGGTTATTAAGACGCGCTAACACGGAACAGGTGCAAAATCGACGTAGTTTGATTACACTCCTGTTAATCCATACAGCAACAGTGCCGGGGAGACCCGGCGCTGTTGTCCGTTTTAGCAGCAGGCAGGAAACAGCCTGATACCTGGAGAGCCTTTCTTGAGCCAGGAATACACCGAAGACAAAGAAGTCAAACTAACCAAACTCAGCAGCGGGCGCCGACTCCTTGAGGCGATGCTCATCCTTTGCTCCCTCTTCGCCATCTGGCTGATGGCGGCACTACTGAGCTTTAACCCCTCGGATCCAAGCTGGTCGCAGACGGCGTGGCATGAGCCTATTCATAATTTAGGCGGCGCCCCCGGTGCGTGGCTTGCCGATACCCTCTTTTTCATTTTTGGCGTCATGGCCTACACCATCCCGGTCATCATTATTGGCGGATGCTGGTTTGCCTGGCGGCATCAGGAAAACGACGAATACATTGATTATTTCGCCGTTTCCCTGCGCCTCATTGGCGCGTTAGCCCTGATCCTGACCTCCTGTGGTCTGGCAGCCATTAACGCCGATGATATCTGGTACTTTGCCTCGGGCGGAGTGATCGGCAGCCTGCTGAGCACCACGCTGCAACCGCTGCTGCACAGCAGCGGCGGCACCATCGCCCTGTTATGCATCTGGGCGGCCGGCCTGACGCTGTTCACCGGTTGGTCGTGGGTCAGCATTGCGGAAAAACTGGGCGGCGGCATCCTGTCGGTACTCACCTTTGCCAGCAACCGTACCCGTCGCGATGATACCTGGGTCGATGAAGGCGAATACGAAGACGACGATGAAGAGTACGACGACGAAGAGGCGGCAACCCCTCAGGAGTCGCGTCGTGCCCGTATTTTACGCAGCGCGCTGGCGCGACGTAAGCGTCTGGCCGAGAAGTTTACCAACCCCATGGGGCGTAAAACCGACGCGGCGCTTTTCTCCGGCAAACGGATGGATGACGGTGAAGAGGCGGTGCAATACAGCGCCAGCGGTGCGCCTGTCGCCGCCGACGATGTCCTGTTTTCCGGCGCCAGCGCGGCACGTCCCACAGAGGATGATGTGCTGTTCTCCGGCGCCAGCGCCGCGCGCCCTGGAGATTTCGACCCTTACGATCCGTTGCTGAATGGTCATAGTATTGCTGAGCCCGTGGGCGCAGCGGCGGCGGCCACTGCCGCGCCACAGGCGTGGGCTGAATCCGCGGCTGGCCATCAGGGCGCTGCGCCTGCTTATCAGCCGGAAGCGGGTTACCCGCCGCAGGCGTACCAGCCTGAGCCGGCGCCGTATCAGCAGCCGACTTACGATCCGTATGCCGCTCAGCCGGCGCCGCAGGCGTACCAGCCAGAGCCGGCGCCGTATCAGCAGCCGACTTACGATCCGTATGCCGCTCAGCCTGCGCCGCAGGCGTACCAGCCAGAGTCGGCGCCGTATCAGCAGCCGACTTATGCTCCGCATGCCGGTCAGCCGGCGCCGCAGGCGTATCAGCCAGAGCCGGCGCCGTATCAGCAGCCGACTTACGATCCGTATGCCGCTCAGCCTGCGCCGCAAGGGTATCAGCCAGAGCCGGCGCAGTATCAGCAGCCGACTTACGATCCGTATGCCGCTCAGCCTGCGCCGCAAGGGTATCAGCCAGAGCCGGCGCAGTATCAGCAGCCGACTTACGATCCGCATGCCGCTCAGCCTGCGCCGCAGGCGTATCAGCCGCAAAGCGCGCCAGTGCCGTCACCGGAGCCAGAACCAGAGGTTGCGCCGGAAGAGGTGAAACGTCCACCGCTCTATTACTTCGAAGAAGTCGAAGAGAAGCGGGCACGTGAACGCGAGCTGCTGGCCTCCTGGTATCAGCCAATTCCGGAGCCGGAAAGTCCGATTGCCACTAAACCGCTGACGCCGCCAGCCTCCTCGTCCAAACCGCCAGTAGAGACAACCGTGGTCTCTGCGGTCGCGGCAGGGGTGCATCAGGCAACGGCCGCCAGCGGCGGCGCGGCGGCAACCTCGGCGACAGCCGCATCCGCTGCGGCTGCGCCATTGTTCAGCCCGGCATCCAGCGGACCGCGGGTCCAGGTGAAAGAAGGTATTGGTCCAAAACTACCGCGACCAAACCGCGTTCGTGTCCCGACGCGTCGGGAGCTGGCCTCTTACGGCATCAAGTTACCGTCGCAACGGGAGGCGGAACAGCGTGCGCGGCAGGCGGAGCGCGACCCCCATTATGACGATGAGCTGCTCTCGGATGAGGAAGCGGATGCTATGGAGCAGGATGAACTGGCTCGCCAGTTCGCCGCCACCCAGCAGCAGCGCTATGGCCATCGCTGGGAAGACGATAACGCGACTGATGACGATGACGCCGACACTGCGGCGGAAGCGGAGCTGGCGCGCCAGTTTGCCGCCACCCAGCAGCAGCGCTACTCCGCTGAGCAGCCGCCGGGCGCTAATCCGTTCTCGCCGGCGGATTATGAATTCTCGCCGATGAAAACGCTTGTCAATGAGGGGCCGAGCGAGCCGCTGTTTACGCCGACGCCGGAAGTCCAGCCGCAACAACCGGCCCCGCACTATCAACAACCGGCCGCCGCTCCGCAACAGGGTTATCAACCTGCGCAGCACCAGCCGGTACACCCTCAGCCAGTGCCGCCGCAGCCTTACCAGACTGCACCGCAGCCCGTGCAGCAGCAACAGCCGGTTGTCCCGCAGGGGCATCAGCCTGCCGCGCCCGCGCCGCAGGAGAGCCTGATCCACCCGCTGCTGATGCGCAATGGCGATAGCCGTCCGCTGCAAAGACCGACCACGCCGTTGCCGTCGCTGGATCTGTTAACCCCACCACCCAGTGAAGTCGAGCCGGTGGATACCTTTGCTCTCGAGCAGATGGCGCGACTGGTGGAAGCACGTCTGGCCGATTTCCGCATTAAAGCGGATGTGGTGAACTACTCGCCGGGGCCGGTGATCACCCGCTTCGAACTGAATCTGGCGCCTGGCGTCAAAGCGGCTCGAATCTCTAACCTGTCACGCGATCTGGCGCGTTCGCTGTCGACGGTTGCCGTGCGCGTGGTGGAAGTGATCCCGGGTAAACCGTATGTCGGTCTTGAGCTGCCGAATAAAAAGCGTCAGACCGTCTATCTGCGTGAAGTGCTCGACAACGCCAAGTTCCGCGATAACCCATCGCCGCTGACCGTGGTGCTGGGTAAAGATATCGCTGGCGACCCGGTGGTAGCTGACCTGGCGAAAATGCCGCACCTGCTGGTTGCCGGTACTACCGGTTCCGGTAAGTCAGTCGGTGTGAACGCCATGATCCTCAGCATGCTCTACAAAGCGCAGCCGGAAGATGTGCGTTTCATCATGATCGACCCGAAAATGCTCGAACTGTCGGTCTACGAAGGTATTCCGCATCTGCTGACGGAAGTGGTCACCGACATGAAAGACGCCGCCAATGCGCTGCGCTGGAGCGTCAACGAGATGGAGCGCCGCTACAAGCTGATGTCAGCGCTGGGCGTGCGTAACTTGGCGGGCTATAACGAGAAGATCGCCGAGGCCGCGCGCATGGGGCGTCCGATTCCGGATCCGTACTGGAAGCCGGGCGACAGCATGGATGCCGTACATCCGGTGCTGGAAAAACTGCCGTATATCGTGGTGCTGGTGGACGAGTTCGCCGACCTGATGATGACCGTCGGCAAGAAGGTGGAAGAACTGATTGCCCGTCTGGCGCAAAAAGCGCGTGCGGCGGGGATCCACCTGGTGCTGGCGACGCAGCGTCCGTCGGTAGATGTTATTACCGGCCTGATTAAGGCCAACATTCCGACGCGCATCGCCTTTACCGTGTCGAGTAAAATTGACTCGCGTACCATTCTCGATCAGGGCGGCGCGGAATCGCTGCTGGGTATGGGGGATATGCTTTACTCCGGACCGAACTCTACCACGCCGGTGCGCGTCCACGGGGCATTTGTACGCGACCAGGAAGTCCACGCTGTGGTTCAGGACTGGAAAGCCCGCGGCCGTCCGCAGTACGTCGATGGTATTACCTCCGACAGCGAAAGCGAAGGCGGCGGCGGTGGTTTCGACGGTGGTGAAGAGCTGGACCCGCTGTTCGATCAAGCGGTCAGTTTTGTGACTGAGAAGCGCAAAGCGTCGATTTCCGGGGTCCAGCGTCAGTTCCGCATTGGCTATAACCGTGCAGCACGCATTATCGAACAGATGGAAGCGCAGGGGATCGTCAGCGAACAGGGCCATAACGGTAACCGCGAAGTGCTGGCGCCGCCGCCCTTTGAATGAGTGCAAAGTTGGGTAAATAAGCGCAAAATCAGCCAATTCTTCTGTTCCGCCGCCGTCGGCGGTCCTACATTAGGGACAGAAGAGGCTCCCGCGTCGGGAGTGACGCACATTAAGGAATAACAATGAAAAAACTCGCAATCACCTGTGCATTACTGTCTGGTATGGTCGTCAGCCAGGTCTGGGCAGATGCGGCCAGTGACTTAAAAAGCCGTCTTGATAAAGTGAGCAGTTTCCATGCCAGCTTCACGCAGAAAGTCACCGACGGCAGCGGTAACGCCGTCCAGGACGGACAGGGCGACCTGTGGGTAAAACGTCCGAACCTGTTTAACTGGCATATGACCCAGCCAGATGAAAGCGTTCTTGTCTCGGATGGCAAAACGCTGTGGTTCTACAACCCGTTCGTTGAGCAGGCTACGGCGACCTGGCTGAAAGATGCTACCAGCAACACGCCGTTTATGCTGATTGCCCGCAACCAGTCCAGTGACTGGCAGCAGTACAATATCAAACAAAACGGCGATGATTTTGTGCTGACGCCGAAAAGCGGCAGCGGTAACCTGAAGCAGTTCACGATCAACGTCGGTCGGGACGGCACCATCCATCAGTTCAGCGCCGTCGAGCAGGATGACCAGCGCAGCAGCTATCAGCTGAAGTCGCAGCAGAACGGCGCCGTCGACGCATCTAAGTTCACCTTTACGCCGCCGAAAGGGGTGACGGTGGACGATCAACGTAAGTAGAGGCGAAAGTGAGCAATCTGTCGCTCGATTTTTCCGACAACGCGTTTCAACCTCTGGCCGCTCGCATGCGGCCAGAAAATTTAGCGCAGTATATTGGCCAGCAGCATCTGCTGGCGCCGGGTAAACCCCTGCCGCGGGCGATTGAAGCCGGGCATCTGCATTCAATGATCCTCTGGGGGCCGCCGGGCACCGGCAAGACCACCCTCGCGGAAGTGATTGCCCGCTACGCCAGCGCCGATGTCGAACGGATCTCGGCGGTGACCTCAGGGGTGAAAGAGATTCGCGAGGCTATTGAGCGCGCGAGGCAAAATCGCAACGCCGGCCGGCGGACCATCCTGTTTGTTGACGAAGTGCATCGCTTTAATAAAAGCCAGCAGGATGCCTTTCTGCCCCATATTGAAGACGGCACCATCACTTTTATTGGCGCGACCACCGAAAACCCCTCCTTTGAGCTTAATTCAGCGCTGCTCTCCCGCGCCCGCGTCTACTTACTGAAATCGCTGACCACCGACGATATCGAGCGGGTGCTTGACCAGGCGATGAACGATAAGTCCCGCGGCTACGGCGGGCAGGATATTATTCTGCCGGAAGAGACCCGCAAGGCCATCGCCGAACTGGTGAACGGCGACGCGAGGCGGGCGCTGAATACCCTGGAAATGATGGCTGATATGGCCGAGAGCGATGACTCGGGCAAGCGGGTGCTGAAGGCGGAACTGCTGACCGAGATCGCTGGCGAGCGCAGCGCGCGCTTTGATAACAAAGGCGACCGGTTCTACGATTTGATTTCTGCTCTGCATAAGTCGGTGCGCGGTAGCGCGCCGGATGCGGCACTTTACTGGTATGCGCGGATCATCACCGCCGGCGGCGATCCGCTGTACGTTGCCCGCCGCTGTCTGGCGATAGCCTCGGAAGATGTCGGCAACGCCGACCCACGGGCGATGCAGGTCGCCATTTCGGCGTGGGATTGCTTTACCCGCGTCGGGCCGGCGGAAGGCGAACGGGCGATTGCCCAGGCCATTGTCTATCTGGCCTGCGCGCCGAAAAGTAACGCCGTCTACACCGCCTTTAAAGCGGCGCTGTCCGACGCGCGGGATCGTCCTGACTACGACGTTCCGGTGCATCTGCGCAATGCGCCGACGAAGCTGATGAAAGAGATGGGTTACGGACAGGAGTATCGTTACGCTCATGACGAACCCAACGCCTACGCCGCCGGCGAGCAGTACTTCCCGCAGGAAATGGCGCAAACGCGCTATTATCACCCGACAAACCGGGGGCTTGAGGGCAAAATTGGCGAAAAGCTCGCCTGGCTCGCTGAACAGGATCAAAATAGCCCGATAAAACGCTACCGCTAATTGAGGCGTTGCGGTAAGGTTATTACTCTATTTCCGTGGTCGTAGTCTGCGGCCACTTTTCTTTATTTAATTCGATAAGCACAGGATAAGCATGCTCGATCCCAATCTGCTGCGTACCGAGCCAGACGCAGTCGCAGAAAAACTGGCACGCCGGGGCTTTAAGCTGGATGTAGATAAACTTCGCGCGCTTGAAGAGCGTCGTAAAGTTCTGCAGGTGCAAACGGAAAACCTGCAGGCGGAGCGTAACTCCCGATCGAAATCCATTGGCCAGGCGAAAGCGCGCGGGGAAGACATCGAGCCATTACGCCTGGAAGTGAACAAACTCGGCGAACAGTTGGATGCTGCAAAGTCCGAGCTGGAAACGCTGCTGGCGGAAATTCGCGATATCGCGCTGGCGATCCCGAATATTCCTCATGATGATGTGCCGGTTGGCCGTGACGAAAACGACAACGTTGAAGTCAGCCGCTGGGGCACGCCGCGCCAGTTCGATTTTGAAGTGCGCGATCACGTGACGCTGGGGGAAATGCACGGGGGGCTGGATTTTGCCGCCGCCGTTAAGCTGACTGGTTCGCGTTTTGTGGTGATGAAAGGCCAGCTGGCCCGTCTGCACCGCGCCCTGGCGCAGTTCATGCTGGATCTGCACACCGAACAGCATGGCTATAGCGAAAACTATGTCCCGTACCTGGTGAACCAGGACACGCTGTATGGCACCGGCCAGTTGCCGAAATTCGCTGGCGACCTGTTCCATACTCGTCCGCTGGAAGAAGAAGCCGACAGCAGCAACTACGCGCTGATCCCGACGGCGGAAGTGCCGCTGACCAACCTGGTACGCGATGAAATCATCGACGAAGACGACCTGCCGATCAAAATGACCGCCCATACGCCGTGCTTCCGCTCTGAAGCCGGTTCCTATGGTCGCGACACCCGCGGTCTGATCCGCATGCACCAGTTCGACAAAGTTGAAATGGTGCAGATCGTGCGTCCGGAAGACTCCATGGCCGCGCTGGAAGAGATGACCGGTCACGCCGAGAAAGTGCTGCAGCTGCTGGGTCTGCCGTACCGTAAGGTCGCGCTGTGCACCGGCGATATGGGCTTCAGCGCCTGCAAAACCTACGACCTGGAAGTGTGGGTTCCGGCGCAGAACACCTACCGTGAAATCTCTTCCTGCTCTAACGTCTGGGATTTCCAGGCGCGTCGTATGCAGGCCCGCTGCCGCAGCAAGTCCGACAAGAAGACTCGCCTCGTTCATACTCTGAATGGTTCTGGTCTGGCGGTAGGTCGTACCCTGGTGGCGCTGATGGAAAACTATCAGCAGGCCGATGGCCGTATTGAGATCCCGGAAATTCTGCGCCCGTATATGCGTGGCCTCGAATATATCGGGTAATTTTTTCTTCCTCTCTTTTAAAAGCGCCTGCGGGCGCTTTTTTTACGCCCTTATTGATACCGGGCAATAATCCATTCTACGAATGCAGTGATACTCCCTTTGGATTAAATCAGCATAAAAAACCAATAATATTTCAAAGCAATATATATATGACTATATAGCGCTTGTCAGTTTATTGTGAGCAACCAAAGCGAGTATCCATGAAAATTAAAGCCCCCGATGCTTTACTGGCTGCTGAGGTAAGCCGCCGTGGTCTGATGAAAACCTCGGCAATAGGCGGCCTGGCGCTGGCCAGCAACGCACTAACATTACCCTTTACCCGACTGGCGCATGCCGCCGATACGCCGGCACCCGCCAACGAGAAGGTGGTCTGGAGTGCCTGTACCGTCAACTGCGGCAGCCGCTGCCCGCTGCGCATGCACGTGGTGGATGGCGCGATTAAATACGTCGAAACCGATAATACCGGTGACGATAACTATGACGGTTTGCACCAGGTCCGCGCCTGCCTGCGCGGGCGTTCGATGCGCCGCCGCGTCTATAACCCGGATCGCCTGAAGTACCCGATGAAGCGCGTTGGCAAACGCGGGGAAGGGAAATTCGAGCAAATCAGCTGGGAAGAGGCGTTCGATACTATCGCCAGCAATATGCAGCGGCTGATTAAAGAATACGGCAACGAATCCATCTATCTGAACTACGGCACCGGTACGCTCGGCGGCACGCTGACTCGTTCCTGGCCGCCAGGAAAAACGCTGATTGCCCGTCTGATGAACTGCTGCGGCGGTTATCTGAACCACTATGGCGATTACTCTTCGGCGCAGATTGCCGAGGGCCTCAATTATACCTACGGCGGCTGGGCCGACGGCAATAGTCCATCGGATATTGAAAACAGCCAGCTGGTGGTGCTGTTCGGCAATAACCCCGGCGAAACGCGGATGAGCGGCGGCGGGGTGACATACTACCTTGAACAGGCGCGGCAGAAATCCAATGCCCGGATGATCATCATCGATCCGCGCTATACCGACACCGGCGCCGGGCGTGAAGATGAATGGATCCCGATTCGCCCCGGCACCGATGCGGCGCTGGTATCGGGTCTGGCGTGGGTGATGATCACCGAGAATCTGGTCGATCAGCCGTTCCTCGATAAATACTGCGTGGGATACGACGAGAAAACGCTGCCCGCCGGTGCGCCAGCCAATGGTCACTACAAAGCTTACATTCTTGGCCAGGGCACGGACGGTATCGCCAAAACGCCGGAGTGGGCCTCGACGATTACCGGTATTCCGCGCGAACGCATTGTTAAACTGGCGCGCGAAATTGCCACCGCCAAACCGGCCTATATCAGCCAGGGTTGGGGGCCGCAGCGTCACGCCAACGGCGAAATCGCCACCCGGGCTATCTCGATGCTCGCTATCCTGACGGGTAACGTCGGGATCAACGGCGGCAACAGCGGCGCGCGCGAGGGCTCTTACAGCCTGCCCTTTGAGCGCATGCCGACGCTGGAGAATCCGGTTCAGACCAGTATCTCGATGTTTATGTGGACCGACGCTATCGAGCGTGGTCCGGAAATGACCGCGCTGCGCGACGGCGTTCGTGGCAAAGATAAGCTCGACGTGCCGATCAAAATGATCTGGAACTATGCGGGCAATTGCCTGATTAACCAGCACTCAGAGATCAACCGTACCCACGAGATCCTGCAGGACGACAAGAAGTGCGAGATGATCGTAGTCATCGATTGCCATATGACCTCGTCCGCGAAATACGCCGATATTCTGCTGCCGGACTGCACCGCCTCCGAGCAGATGGATTTCGCGCTGGATGCCTCCTGCGGCAACATGTCCTACATCATCTTTGCCGATCAGGCCATCAAGCCGCGTTTCGAATGCAAAACTATCTATGAGATGACCACCGAGCTGGCAAAACGCCTCGGTGTGGAGCAGCAGTTTACCGAAGGCCGTACCCAGGAAGGCTGGATGCGCCATCTGTATGAACAGTCGCAGAAAGCGATTCCTGACCTACCAGATTTCGACACCTTCCGCCAGCAGGGCATTTATAAGCAGCGCGATCCGCAAGGACACCATGTGGCCTACAAAGCCTTCCGCGAGGATCCGCAGGCCAATCCGCTGACCACGCCGTCGGGCAAGATCGAAATCTACTCGCAGGCGCTGGCGAAAATCGCGGCCACCTGGGAGCTGCCGGAAGGGGATGTTATCGATCCACTGCCGATCTACACCCCGGGCTTCGAAAACTACAACGATCCATTGACGGCGAAATACCCGCTACAGCTGACCGGCTTCCACTATAAATCGCGCGTTCACTCAACTTACGGCAACGTCGATGTACTGAAGGCCGCCTGTCGGCAGGAGATGTGGATTAACCCGATCGACGCGAAGCAACGCGGCATTGCCAACGGCGATCGCATTCGCATCTTCAACGACCGCGGAGAAGTGCATATTGAAGCGAAGGTGACGCCGCGCATGATGCCGGGCGTTGTCGCGCTGGGGGAAGGGGCCTGGTATAACCCGGACGCTTCACGGGTGGATCAGGCGGGCAGCATTAACGTGCTGACCACCCAGCGTCCGTCGCCGCTGGCGAAGGGGAACCCGTCGCATACCAACCTCGTCCAGGTTGAGAAGCTGTAAGGAGTAACCGATGACAACTCAGTATGGATTTTTTATTGATTCCGCCCGTTGCACCGGTTGCAAGACCTGCGAACTGGCCTGTAAGGATTACAAGAACCTGACCCCGGAGGTCAGCTTCCGCCGCATCTATGAGTATGCCGGTGGCGACTGGCAGGAGGATAACGGTGTCTGGAATCAGAACGTTTTTGCTTATTACCTCTCCATCGCCTGTAACCACTGCGAAGATCCGGCCTGCACCAAGGTCTGTCCGAGCGGGGCAATGCACAAGCGTGAAGATGGTTTTGTTGTGGTCAACGAAGAGGTGTGCATTGGCTGCCGTTACTGCCATATGGCCTGCCCGTACGGCGCCCCGCAGTACAACGCCGACAAGGGCCACATGACCAAGTGCGACGGTTGCCATGAGCGCGTCGCCGAGGGGAAAAAGCCGATCTGCGTCGAGTCCTGCCCGCTGCGGGCGCTTGATTTCGGGCCGATTGCCGAGCTGCGCGCTAAGCATGGCCAGCTGGCCGCGGTAGCCCCGCTGCCGTCGGCGCACTTTACCAGGCCGAGTATCGTTATTAAACCTAACGCCAATGCCCGGCCGTGTGGCGATACCACCGGTTACCTGGCGAATCCGAAGGAGGTGTGAGATGGGAAACGGATGGCATGAATGGCCGCTGATGATCTTTACTGTCTTCGGCCAGTGCGTCGCGGGCGGGTTTATCGTCATGGCCCTGGCGCTGATGACGGGCAATCTTTCTCGCGAGCAGGAGCAGCGCGTGGTTGGGAGTATGTTTGGCCTGTGGGTATTGATGGGGATCGGGTTTATCGCCTCGACAATGCACCTCGGTTCGCCGCTACGGGCCTTTAACTCGCTGAATCGCGTGGGAGCCTCGTCGCTGAGTAATGAGATAGCCAGCGGGGCGATCTTCTTCGCCGTCGGCGGGATTGGCTGGCTACTGGCCGTGTGTAAAAAACTGCCTGCCGGCCTGCGTAGCCTGTGGCTGATAGTCACCATGGTGCTGGGCGTGATCTTCGTCTGGATGATGGTGCGGGTATACAACACTATCGACACGGTGCCGACCTGGTACACCGTCTGGACGCCGCTGAGCTTCTTCCTGACGCTGTTTATCGGCGGTCCGCTGCTGGGCTACCTGCTGCTGCGCGTGGCAGGCGTTGACGGTTGGGCGCTGCGCTTGCTGCCGGTGGTTACTTTGTTGGCGCTGCTGGCGAGTATTGTCGTGGTCCTGATGCAGGGGAGTGAACTCGCCACTATCCGCAGTTCAATCCAGCAGGCCTCCGCTCTGGTGCCGGATTATGGGTTGCTTATGGCCTGGCGTATGGTGCTGCTGGCGCTGGCCCTGGCCTGCTGGTGCGTGCCGCAGATCCGCGGCCGCAAGCCGGCGGTCTCGCTGCTTAGCCTGGCGTTTGTTCTGGTGCTGGCGGGAGAGATGATTGGCCGCGGCGTATTCTATGGTCTGCATATGACCGTGGGGATGGCTATCGCCAGTTAATCGGCGTCATCATGCCGGCGGTCATACGCCGGCATGATGAAAACGTGCTGTCGATAGATGAAATTTTTCAACTGAAATCAACGTCGACATTTATTAATAAATTAAGAAAAACAACAGTGTATTATCTGTTGCCTCACCTTTACCCATTCTGTGGATAAAAAACTTCTATCGTAGCCTGCAAAACCGCATCACGCCTGATTTCAGGTGGATTGACAATGTTTTTAGCGGTGGCATGATGCGCTCGCGATCTGAACATTCCTCACGGTTTTTTACCCATGACCATCTACACCCGGCCAGTGCAAATGCTGCTCTGTGGCCTGCTTTTATTGACCCTGGCGATAGCGGTGCTGAATACGCTCGTCCCGCTCTGGCTCGCCCATGAAAATATGCCAACCTGGCAGGTCGGCATGGTGGGGTCATCCTATTTTACCGGCAACCTGGCCGGTACGTTGCTGGCTGGTTGGGTGATTAAGCGCCTTGGGTTTAACCGCAGCTATTATCTCGCGTCGTTAATTTTCGCCGTCGGCTGCGTAGGGCTGGGGATCACCGTTGGCTTCTGGACGTGGCTGAGCTGGCGGTTTATCGCCGGCGTAGGCTGCGCGATGATTTGGGTGGTGGTGGAAAGCGCGCTGGTCTGCAGCGGGACTTCCCGCAGCCGCGGCCGTCTGCTGGCGGCGTACATGATGGTCTATTATGTCGGTACCGTACTGGGCCAGCTGATGGTCAGTAAGTTACCTACCGATTTAATGAGCGTCCTGCCGTGGGTGACTGGCCTGGCGCTGGCGGCGATCCTGCCGCTGCTGTTCACCCGTATTATGGGACAGGCTGAAGAGCCGCACGAAACGGTACGTATCTGGCCAATGCTGAAGCTGCGCCAGGCGCGCCACGGGGTCAATGGCTGTATTATCTCGGGGATTGTCCTCGGTTCGCTGTATGGCCTGATGCCGCTGTGGCTGAACCATCAGGGTGTGAGCGACGCCGGCATTGGCTTCTGGATGGCGGTGATGGTGAGCGCGGGGATCCTCGGCCAGTGGCCGGTAGGGCGCCTGGCTGACCGCTATGGCCGTCTGCTGGTGCTGCGGGTGCAGGTCTTTGTGGTCATTCTGGGCTGTATGGCGATGCTGAGTCAGGCGGCAATGGCCCCGGCGCTGTTTGTGCTTGGGGCATCCGGTTTCACGCTGTATCCGGTGGCGATGGCCTGGGCCTGCGAAAAAGTCGAACATCACCAACTGGTGGCGATGAATCAGGCGCTGCTGATGAGTTATACCATCGGCAGTCTGCTGGGCCCGACCCTGACAGCAATGCTGATGCAGAATTTCTCAGACAATCTGCTGTTTATCATGATCGCCAGCGTGTCGTTTATCTATCTGCTGACCCTGCTGCGTAAAGCCGGGCATCATCCGACGCCGGTGGCGCACGCATAACCATTCTGACGTGCAGCGAAGGCTGCACGTCATCTGTTTCTATCGCATGTTTTCCACTGCAGAGAGACGGCATTGCGCTTTTCATGAGGATCAACGGCGGGGCTGGAATGATTTCCAGTGTCGCTTCGGGCCGGCGTAAGCGCACCACCGACCCTGATGAGGCTCTTAGTACATCACCTTGTGACCATACTGCTCAAGAATGCCTTTCACCCGCTCCATGGTCTCTTTTTTCGGCGGATGAACGCCGTCCAGCTTGTACTCTTCGCCCATCGCTACCCATTTGTGTTTGCCCAGCTCATGGTAGGGCAGCAGTTCAATTTTCTCGACGTTGCCCATATCGCGGGTAAATTCGCCCAGGCGGTGCGCGGAGTCATCATCGTCTGACCAGCCCGGAACCACGACGTAGCGGATCCAGACATTGATATTCTTTTTCGCCAGATACTGGGCAAACGCAAGGGTGCGGTGGTTGGAAACGCCGACCAGGTTCTGGTGGATCTCATCGTTCATCTGCTTAAGATCCAGCATGACCAGGTCAGTCACCTCCAGCAGTTCGTCGATAACCGGATCGTAGCGACGGACAAAGCCGTTGGTATCGAGACAGGTATGAATACCTTCCTTTTTACAGGCGCGGAACCAGTCGCGAACAAACTCCGCCTGCAGGATCGCTTCGCCGCCTGATGCCGTGACGCCGCCGCCGGAGGCATTCATAAAGTGACGATAGGTCACTACCTCTTTCATTAACTCTTCAACGGTGATTTCTTTGCCGCCGTGGGTATCCCAGGTGTCACGGTTATGGCAGTACAGGCAGCGCATCAGGCAGCCCTGGAAAAAGGTAATAAAGCGGATGCCCGGGCCATCAACGGTGCCACAGGATTCAAAGGAGTGAATGCGACCAATAACTGACATTGCGGTGTTTTCTCCAGATGTGGCCCATCCGGGGCCGTGTTGGTGCACAGCTCAGCGGCTGCGTCGAGTCTGTTTTGACAGGTACCCAAAGTATAGATAACTGGCAAAGCAGGCTGGGGCGGGGATCACTTGTTAAAAAGGCCCCACTGATGTGGGGCCTTTATTGTACGCTTTTTCAGTCAGACTGGGAATTACATGGTCTGAGTGAAGGTACGGGTAATAACGTCCTGCTGCTGTTCTTTGGTCAGGGAGTTAAAACGTACGGCGTAGCCAGATACGCGGATGGTCAGCTGCGGATATTTTTCCGGGTTTTCCATCGCGTCGAGCAGCATTTCGCGGTTCATGACGTTCACGTTCAGGTGCTGGCCACCTTCGATGGACGCTTCGTGGTGGAAGTAACCATCCATCAGACCGGCCAGGTTGGTCTTACGAACTTCGTCATCTTTACCCAGCGCGTTCGGCACGATAGAGAAGGTGTAAGAGATACCATCTTTCGCGTAAGCAAACGGCAGTTTAGCAACGGAAGTCAGTGAGGCAACAGCACCTTTCTGGTCACGACCGTGCATCGGGTTAGCACCTGGTCCGAACGGCGCGCCAGCGCGACGACCGTCTGGGGTGTTACCGGTTTTCTTACCATATACCACGTTAGAGGTGATGGTCAGAACAGACTGAGTCGGGATAGCGTTGCGGTAGGTGTGCAGTTTCTGAATTTTCTTCATGAAACGTTCAACCAGGTCAACGGCCATGTCATCGACGCGAGCATCGTTGTTACCAAACTGCGGGTATTCGCCTTCGATTTCGAAGTCGATAGCCAGACCGTCTTCGTCACGAATCGGTTTAACTTTCGCATATTTGATAGCAGACAGGGAGTCAGCAGCAACGGACAGACCAGCGATACCACACGCCATGGTGCGGATAACGTCACGGTCGTGCAGCGCCATCAGAGAGGCTTCGTAGCTGTACTTGTCGTGCATGTAGTGGATGATGTTCAGCGCGGTGACGTACTGTTTCGCCAGCCAGTCCATGAAGTGATCCATGCGATCCATGACTTCGTCGAAGTTCAGGACGTCGCCTTTGATCGGTTCAGATTTCGGACCTACCTGCATTTTCAGTTTTTCATCCACGCCGCCGTTGATAGCGTACAGCATGGTTTTCGCGAGGTTAGCACGAGCACCGAAGAACTGCATTTGCTTACCAACAACCATCGGGCTTACGCAGCATGCGATAGCGTAGTCGTCGTTGTTGAAGTCCGGACGCATCAGGTCATCGTTCTCATACTGCAGAGAAGAGGTATCGATGGACACTTTAGCCGCGAATTTCTTGAAGCTCAGTGGCAGTTTTTCAGACCACAGGATAGTAATGTTCGGCTCCGGAGACGGCCCCATGGTGTACAGGGTGTTCAGGAAGCGGAAGCTGTTTTTGGTGACCAGAGTACGGCCGTCAACACCCATACCGCCGATGGATTCTGTTGCCCAAATCGGGTCGCCGGAGAACAGTTCATCATATTCCGGGGTACGCAGGAAGCGAACCATACGCAGTTTCATGACCAGGTGGTCAACCATTTCCTGCGCGTCTTGCTCGGTGATTTTACCGGCCTGCAGGTCACGTTCGATGTAGATATCCAGGAAGCTGGAGGTACGACCGAAGGACATTGCTGCGCCGTTCTGAGATTTCACGGCAGCCAGGTAACCGAAGTAGGTCCACTGGATAGCTTCCTGAGCAGTCGTTGCCGGACCGGAGATGTCGTAGCCATATTTAGCCGCCATCTCTTTGATCTGACCCAGTGCACGGTGTTGTTCAGAGATCTCTTCACGCAGACGGATGGTCGCTTCCAGATCTTCGCCGCTTTCCAGTTTTTCTTGCAGAGACTGGAACTGAGCGTATTTGTCTTTCATCAGGAAGTCGATACCGTACAGCGCAACGCGACGGTAGTCACCGATGATACGACCACGGCCGTAAGCATCCGGCAGACCGGTCAGCACGCCGGATTTACGGCAGTTCAGGATGTCTTTGGTGTAAACATCAAATACGCCCTGGTTGTGGGTTTTACGGTACTCGGTAAAGATTTTTTTCAGCATCGGATCCAGCTCGCGATTGTACGCTTTGCAGGAACCTTCAACCATTTTAATACCACCGAACGGGATGATCGCACGTTTCAGCGGCGCTTCGGTCTGCAGACCAACGATTTTTTCCAGACCTTTCTCGATATAGCCAGCGTCGTGAGAGGTGATGGTGGAAGCCAGGGCAGTGTCAAAATCAACAGGCGCGTGAGTACGGTTTTCCTGTTTTACACCTTCCATTACGGTGTCCCACAGCTTGGTGGTCGCTTCAGTTGCGCCAGCCAGGAAGGATTCGTCGCCTTCATATGGGGTGTAGTTTTTCTGAATAAAGTCACGGACGTTGACTTCATTCTGCCAGTCACCTTTCGCAAAACCTTCCCAGGCTGTGGCTAACTTTTCATTAAGCTCGGACATGTAACACCTACCTTCTTAAGTGGATTTTTTATTTACTGCCTGAAACAACCCTTAGTGATGGTCGTTGCCACGCAGGTAAATGACCCAGTATGTCAACCCGACCAGCAAACCTCCGCCGATAATGTTCCCGATAGTCACCGGAATCAGGTTATCAGTGATGAAGTTCATAACGGTCAAGTGTGAGAAACTTTCCGGAGTTGAACCGATAGCGGTCCAGAATTCCGGGCTCGCAAAATTGCGGATTACGATACCCATCGGGATCATAAACATGTTGGCGATGCTGTGCTCAAAGCCGCTGGCAACAAACATCGCTACCGGCAGGACCATGATCATCGCTTTATCCATCAGGCTACGACCGGAATAGCTCATCCATACGGCGAGACAAACCATCAGGTTAGCGAGGATACCCAGGCTCACGGCCTCCACAAAAGTATGGTGCAATTTGTGGTCAGCAGTCTGCAGGACGTTTAGCCCCCAACCGCCGTTGGCAGTCATATATTCGCCTGATAACCACATCAGCAGCACAAACAGCAGTGCGCCCACCAGGTTACCAAAATAGACGTTGAGCCAGTTTTTTGCCAGTTGCCCCCAGGTGATTCGACCGCTGGCTTTCGCCACCACGATCAGCACAGTAGAGGTAAAGAGGTCAGCGCCGCAGATAACGCACAGAATCAGACCCAGGGAAAAACAGACCCCACCGATAAGCTTGGCAATCCCAAAAGGCATCGCGGCAGTGCCGGTGGTCGCGGTGATATAGAATACGAAAGCGATGGAGATGAAAACGCCAGCGGTGATCGCCAGATAAAAGGTCTTCATCGGATGCTTCGTTGCTTTATAGACACCTGCTTCTTCGGCGACTTTCGCCATCGCGGCAGGGAGCAAAAGATCAAAAGGGTTGTCAGCTTTCACACTAACTCTCTCTTTATATAAGTTGGCGGTGAGATACTAACAAAGCATTATAGAAGGGAAATTGATATAGATCATATCTCACCGGAACTATATGCCTTTTTAGTGTGGGGTTTTTGCTTGTTTGATACTTAACTATTTGATTTTTTTGTGGAAAATAAATTTTAAAATTTATAAGTTATGTTGAATTTTTTCGTTTTTGCCCCAGTATTTGAGTTAATTAAAATGGAGTATTTTATTTTAAATTAACAATTGGTAAATGATATAAGTGCGATATTTACTATTAATTAACTTTACAACTACAAACTATAGTGGCTCCCTCGCCAGGTTAAAATAACGGAGCCGCATCGGGCTCCGTTGTTGGCAAGCATGTTGGCGTAATGGGGGCTTATTTTGCCCAGAACGCCGCTTTCGCCCGCTGCAGCTTTTCATACGCTTTCAGCAGCGACTGATGAGCCGGGAAGGCTTGCAGATCGCTGTCGACAGCCTGAAGGCCATAGAACGGGGCTTCGCCGCTTAGCGCAGCGCTGGCGGCTTCGACCGCATCGGCGCCATACATACGGATGAAGGCGTTCAGATACTGCAGCGGCTGACGCTCCTCTTCCTGGCTCAGCAGCAGCAGGGTCTGCAGGCAGCGATAGTAGTTTGCGCGCTCAGGGCTGAAGACAGAGGCATTGAATTCCATGGTCCATTCGGTCCAGATCAGCGCCTGTTCCAGATCGCCGCCAGCCAGGGCCAGCATCGCTTTCAGCTCGCCGACGCGCAGGGTATACCAGCCGTTGTCTTTCCCGGTGGCAAGGCCCAGCAGTTCGCGAACGCGGGTGAAATCATCTAGGCCTTCGTCATCCATTTGTTCGATGAGCGCCAGATAATCTTCTTTTTCCCACTCGCTGCCCGGCAGAGACAGAATGGTGTCCCGCAGATGGGCGCCCATGCTGTTGTTTGCCAGCCACAGGTCTTCTGCCGGATAAATATCCGACATGCCCGGAACGATGATACGGCAGGCGTAAACGCCCAGATGCTCGTAGTCGGCAATGTACACTTCTTTATCTTCGGCCTTGAAGATGGCCATCAGGGTGGCGAACTCTTCTTCGGTGGTGCCGGAGAAACTCCAGTCAACGAACGGATAGTCGGCATCCTGCTTGAACATATCCCAGGAGATCAGGCCGCTGGAGTCGATGAAGTGGGTTTCGAGGTTCGCGTGCTCGGCGACTTCTTCGTCATCAAAGGTCGGCGGCGTAAAGACATCAAGGTCTTTCAGGCTGCGACCCTGCAGCAGTTCTGTGACCGTACGCTCCAGCGCCACGCCGAAGTCCGGGTGGGCGCCAAAGGAAGCGAAGCAGGTGCCGTTAGTCGGGTTAAACAGCACGACGCAGATAACCGGGTATTTGCCGCCCAGCGAACCATCGTAGGCGAAAATCGGGAAGCCTTCGGCTTCAAGTTTTGCGATCGACTCCACGACGCCAGGATAGCGCGCCATGACTTCCGCCGGGATCTCCGGCAGGCTGATGCTCTCTGCGATGATGCGGTTTTTTATGTGACGTTCAAAGACCTCTGACAGGCCCTGCACACGTGCTTCATTCGGGGTATTCCCTGCAGACATACCGTTGGATACGTACAAGTTGCCAACGATATTCATCGGAATATAGACGGTTTCGCCGTCGGACTGGCGGGTAAAGGGCAGGCCGCATACGCCGCGCTCATCGTTCCCCGACTGCAGATCCACCAGCATGCTGGCGGTCAGCTGATCGTCCGGATCGTAGAACGCGAGCAGACGGGCATCCAGCAGACCTTCCGGGACATCGTCGTTTTCGGTCAGCGGGAACCACTTTTCGTTCGGGTAGTGAACAAACGGGCCATTAGCGATAGTGTCGCCTAACCAGAAGTCGGCGAAGAAATAGTTGGTGGACAGGCGCTCGAAATATTCGCCCAGCGCGGAGGCCAGGGCTGCCTTTTTGGTGGCGCCTTTACCATTGGTAAAGCACAGCGCGCATTCTTTATCGCGAATGTGAACGGACCACACGTGCGGCACCGGGTTCAGCCACGAGGCCTCTTCGATATCAAATCCGAGGTCGAGCAATTTCTGCTGGAAGCGAGCGATGGAATCTTCCAGGGCGGCATCTTTGCCGGGAATAAACGTTTGGGTCATGGCGATCACTTTTGTCGTACGGAAAGCGCGCAATGATACGGCTTTTATCTGACAGGTGCTATCTCCATCATCTGGCTATGCTTAGAGGCAACTTATGACCCACAGGGAGATGATAGATGAAAGCCTTTGACTGGCAGCGGATGGCGCTCGATAAAGTGCCGGTGGAGTTTCTTGCCGAGGTGGCGTTGCGCAGCCTCTATACCTTCGTTCTGGTCTTTATTTTCCTCAAGATTACCGGACGGCGCGGCGTGCGGCAGATGTCGCTGTTCGAGGTGTTGATTATTCTGACCCTCGGTTCGGCGGCAGGGGACGTGGCGTTTTATGACGATGTACCGCTACTGCCGGTGCTAGTGGTCTTCATCACGCTGGCGCTGCTGTATCGCGGCATCATGTGGCTGATGGGGCACAGCGAAAAGCTGGAGGATCTCCTGGAAGGTAAACCTATCGTGGTGGTCGAGGAGGGGCAGTTGGCGTGGGAGAAGCTGCATGCGGAAAACATGACCGAATTCGAATTCTTTATGGAGCTGCGGGTCAACAGCGTCGAGCAGCTTGGCCAGGTCCGGCTGGCGATCCTTGAAACCAACGGGCAGATCAGCGTGTTTTATTATCCGGATGAAGAGGTCAGAGCGGGGTTGTCTATCCTGCCTACCCACTGTACCGCGCGTTACACCACGATTCCGCAGGAGGGGATCTATGCCTGCGTACGCTGCAGCATCGTGATGGCGATGCAGGCGGGAGAAAAGCGAATATGTTCCCGCTGCGCAAATGCAGAATGGTCGAAGGCCAGCCGAGCGAAACGACTCACCTGACAGCAAATATGTCGGTTTTATTACGTCAAGCCGATAGATTCTGTTGTGTGACGGTGGCCGCGTTTTACCGTCGGCGAGTTTTAGCCATTGCGGACCGTGTCACTGAATGATAAAACCGATAGCCACAGGAATAACTTATGCCCGCGGCGGTTCGCGGGCAAAACAACATAGCAACGTGGTGAGGGGAAATGGCTCAGGTCTATAACTTCAGTTCGGGCCCGGCAATGCTGCCGGCGGAAGTACTCAAACTGGCTCAGCAAGAACTGTGCGACTGGCACGGTCTGGGTACGTCGGTCATGGAGATCAGTCACCGTGGTAAGGAGTTTATCCAGGTGGCAGAAGAGGCAGAACAGGACTTCCGCTCTCTGCTGAATATCCCTTCCAACTATAAAGTTTTGTTCTGCCACGGCGGCGGCCGCGGCCAGTTCGCGGGGATCCCGCTGAACATCCTCGGCGATAAAAACGTCGCTGACTATGTGGACGCCGGCTACTGGGCCGCCAGCGCGGTCAAAGAGGCGAAGAAATACTGCGCGCCTAACGTCATCGACGCGAAAATCACTGTCGATGGCAAGCGAGCTGTTACGCCGATGAGCGAGTGGCAGCTGACGCCGGGCGCGGCCTATCTGCATTACTGCCCGAACGAAACCATTGACGGTATCGCGATTGATGATACGCCGAATTTCGGCGACGACGTCATCGTCGCTGCTGATTTCTCCTCCACCATTCTGTCCCGCGAAATTGACGTCAACCGCTTCGGTGTAATCTACGCCGGCGCGCAGAAAAATATTGGCCCGGCAGGGCTGACGCTGGTCATCGTGCGTGAAGATCTGCTGGGCAAAGCCAGCGTGGCCTGTCCGTCGATCCTCGACTATACCGTGTTAAGCGAGAACGACTCGATGTTTAACACGCCGCCGACGTTCGCCTGGTATCTGGCTGGTCTGGTGTTTAAGTGGCTGAAACAGCAGGGCGGCGTCGCTGCGATGGATAAAATCAACCAGCAGAAAGCCGAACTGCTTTATGGCGTTATCGATAACAGCGGGTTCTACCGTAACGATGTGGCGCAAGCCAACCGCTCACGCATGAACGTGCCGTTCCAGCTGGCGGACAGCGCACTGGACAAACTGTTCCTCGAAGAGTCGTTTGCCGCCGGGCTGCACGCGCTGAAGGGCCACCGCGTGGTGGGCGGCATGCGCGCCTCCATCTACAATGCGATGCCGCTGGACGGCGTGAAGGCGTTAACCGACTTTATGCTGGACTTCGAACGCCGCCACGGTTAATCGCCTGTTTCTTTCTTCCTCCCCGCGGCCTGTCTGCGGGGTTTTTATTCTGTTTGTTTGAGAGTGAAGTTTGATGGAATCCCTGACGTTACAACCCATCGCACGCGTAGAGGGCACCGTGAACCTGCCAGGTTCGAAAAGCGTCTCCAACCGCGCGCTGCTGCTGGCCGCTCTGGCCCGCGGCACGACGGTGCTGACCAACCTGCTGGACAGCGACGATGTGCGCCATATGCTGAATGCCCTGAGTGCGCTGGGGGTTCAATATACCCTGTCTGCCGACCGCACCCGCTGCGAAGTGACCGGCAACGGCGGCCCGCTGCGCGCTGCTGCGGCGCTGGAGCTGTTCCTCGGCAACGCCGGAACCGCGATGCGTCCGCTGGCGGCGGCCCTGTGCCTTGGCAGCAACGATATTGTGCTGACCGGCGAACCGCGGATGAAAGAGCGCCCGATCGGCCATCTGGTGGATGCCCTGCGTCAGGGCGGCGCTCAGATCGACTATCTTGAGCAGGAAAATTATCCACCGCTGCGCCTGCGCGGCGGTTTTCAGGGCGGGAACGTCGAGGTTGACGGCAGCGTCTCCAGTCAGTTCCTGACCGCGCTGCTGATGACCGCGCCGCTGGCGCCGCAGGATACCGTGATCGCCATTAAGGGCGATCTGGTGTCGAAACCCTATATCGACATTACGCTGCACCTGATGAAAACCTTCGGCGTTGAGGTGGACAATCAGTCTTATCAGCGTTTTGTGGTGCGCGGCAAGCAGCAGTATCAGTCGCCAGGGGATTACCTGGTGGAAGGCGATGCTTCCTCGGCCTCGTATTTCCTCGCCGCTGGCGCCATTAAGGGCGGCACGGTAAAAGTCACCGGTATCGGCCGCGGCAGTGTGCAGGGCGATATCCGTTTCGCCGACGTCCTGGAGAAAATGGGCGCTACCGTGACCTGGGGCGACGATTTTATCGCCTGCACCCGCGGCGAGCTCAAGGCTATCGATATGGATATGAACCATATTCCGGACGCGGCGATGACCATCGCCACCGCCGCGCTGTTCGCGCAAGGGACCACTACGCTGCGCAATATCTACAACTGGCGGGTCAAAGAGACGGACCGTCTGTTCGCCATGGCGACCGAGTTGCGTAAAGTGGGCGCCGAGGTGGAAGAGGGTGAAGATTATATTCGCATCACCCCGCCGGCAAAGTTGAAATATGCTGAAATCGGCACCTATAACGACCACCGGATGGCGATGTGCTTCTCGCTGGTGGCGCTGTCTGATACGCCGGTGACCATCCTTGATCCCAAATGTACGGCCAAAACGTTCCCGGACTATTTTGAGCAACTGGCGCGGATCAGTACCCTCGCCTGAGTAAAACTTTGTCATCCCGCGGGCTGATGTCCTGTCAGCCCGCTATAATTGCGCAAAACTTCTGCTTTTCATTTCCTGTAGTCCGTAATTTACAAGCAATGCTCACTTTCCGGCGTATTGATGCGTATAATGCGCGGCGTTTATATTCCATGCGCCTTGCTGAAGGAGAAAAAGATGACGGCGAATATTCCGGTAATCACCATTGATGGGCCTGGCGGTGCGGGTAAAGGTACGTTGTGCAAGGCAATGGCGGAAGCGCTGGGCTGGCATCTGTTAGATTCAGGCGCGATCTACCGCGTTCTGGCGCTGGCGGCGCTGCATCATCATGTTGACGTAGAGTCCGAAGAGGCGCTGGTGCCCCTGGCGGCCCATCTTGACGTGCGCTTTATTTCTACTGACGGCACCCTGGAAGTGGTGCTGGAAGGGGAAGATGTCAGCGGCGAAATTCGCACTCAGGAGGTCGCCAATGCCGCCTCGAAAGTGGCCGCTTTCCCCCGCGTTCGCGAAGCGCTGCTGCGCCGCCAGCGTGCTTTCCGTGAACTGCCGGGGCTCATCGCCGACGGGCGCGATATGGGCACGGTGGTTTTCCCGGACGCGCCGGTGAAAATTTTCCTCGATGCCTCGGCCGATGAGCGGGCGCATCGCCGCATGCGGCAGTTGCAGGAAAAGGGCTTTGATGTTAACTTTGAACGTCTTTTGTCCGAGATAAAAGAGCGTGACGATCGCGACCGAAATCGCGCCGTGGCGCCGCTTGTCCCGGCTGCCGATGCATTAGTTCTCGATTCAACAGAACTAAACATTGAGCAAGTGATTGAAAAAGCGCTACAATATGCGCGCGAAAAATTGGCCGTTGCGTGAGCCTTAACCGGTAGCGCGCCGAAGCCTCCGAATTATAGCAGTACCCCGCGGCAATGGATGGTCAGCGGGTATGTGAAACAACCCCATCCGGCACGGAGCCAGGTGGACGTTAATATTAACCTGAAGATTAAACATGACTGAATCTTTTGCTCAACTGTTTGAAGAATCCTTAAAAGAAATCGAAACCCGCCCGGGTTCCATCGTTCGTGGTGTTGTTGTTGCTATCGACAAAGACGTAGTACTGGTTGACGCCGGTCTGAAATCTGAGTCCGCCATCCCGGCTGAGCAGTTCAAAAACGCCCAGGGCGAGCTGGAAATCCAGGTTGGTGACGAAGTTGACGTTGCTCTGGATGCAGTAGAAGACGGCTTCGGTGAAACTCTGCTGTCCCGTGAGAAAGCTAAACGTCACGAAGCTTGGATCACGCTGGAAAAAGCTTACGAAGACGCTGAAACTGTTACCGGTGTTATCAACGGCAAAGTTAAAGGTGGCTTCACTGTTGAGCTGAACGGTATTCGTGCGTTCCTGCCGGGTTCCCTGGTAGACGTTCGTCCGGTGCGCGACACGCTGCACCTGGAAGGCAAAGAGCTTGAGTTCAAAGTCATCAAGCTGGACCAGAAGCGTAACAACGTTGTTGTTTCTCGTCGTGCCGTTATCGAATCCGAAAACAGCGCAGAGCGCGATCAGCTGCTGGAAAACCTGCAGGAAGGCATGGAAGTCAAAGGTATCGTTAAGAACCTCACTGACTACGGTGCATTCGTTGATCTGGGCGGCGTTGACGGCCTGCTGCACATCACCGATATGGCCTGGAAACGCGTTAAGCATCCGAGCGAAATCGTAAACGTTGGCGACGAAATCACTGTTAAAGTGCTGAAGTTCGACCGCGAGCGTACCCGTGTATCCCTGGGCCTGAAACAGCTGGGCGAAGATCCGTGGGTAGCTATCGCTAAACGTTATCCGGAAGGTACCAAACTGACCGGTCGCGTGACCAACCTGACCGACTACGGCTGCTTCGTTGAAATCGAAGAAGGCGTTGAAGGCCTGGTTCACGTTTCCGAAATGGATTGGACCAACAAAAACATCCACCCGTCCAAAGTTGTTAACGTTGGCGACGTTGTGGAAGTGATGGTTCTGGATATCGACGAAGAGCGTCGTCGTATCTCCCTGGGTCTGAAGCAGTGCAAATCTAACCCATGGCAGCAGTTCGCGGAAACCCACAACAAGGGCGACCGTGTTGAAGGTAAAATCAAGTCTATCACTGACTTCGGTATCTTCATCGGCCTGGACGGCGGCATCGACGGCCTGGTTCACCTGTCTGACATCTCCTGGAACGTTGCAGGCGAAGAAGCAGTTCGTGAATACAAAAAAGGCGACGAAATCGCAGCAGTTGTTCTGCAGGTTGACGCAGAGCGTGAGCGTATCTCCCTGGGCGTTAAACAGCTCGCGGAAGATCCGTTCAACAACTACGTTGCTCTGAACAAGAAAGGCGCTATCGTTGTTGGTAAAGTCACTGCAGTTGACGCTAAAGGCGCAACCGTAGAACTGGCTGACGGCGTAGAAGGTTACCTGCGTGCTTCTGAAGCATCCCGTGACCGCGTTGAAGACGCAACTCTGGTTCTGAGCGTTGGCGACGAAGTTGAAGCGAAATTCACCGGCGTGGATCGTAAGAACCGCGTAGTGAGCCTGTCTGTACGTGCGAAAGACGAAGCGGAAGAAAAAGACGCTATCGCTACCGTGAACAAGCAGGAAGACGCGAACTTCTCCAACAACGCTATGGCTGAAGCGTTCAAAGCAGCGAAAGGCGAGTAATCTTTGTCATTCAGGTAATAACAACCTGAATAGTGACGAGTTTACTTGACAGATTGCAGGATTCGTCCTGTAATCAAGCACAAAGGGCGGCTACGGCCGCCCTTGTTTAAGCTGTTAGCTAATTTTTGCCTTGAAGGAAACCGGAGGAATAATGACCAAGTCAGAATTGATTGAAAGACTTGCCAGCCAGCAATCTCACATTCCGGCGAAAGCGGTGGAAGATGCTGTTAAAGAAATGCTGGAACATATGGCCTCAACGCTTGCTCAAGGTGAGCGCATTGAAATCCGCGGTTTCGGCAGCTTCTCTCTGCACTATCGAGCACCTCGCACCGGACGTAACCCGAAAACTGGTGATAAAGTCGAACTGGAAGGTAAGTACGTTCCGCACTTTAAGCCCGGGAAAGAATTACGTGACCGCGCCAATATTTATGAAGAGTAAGTTGCACGACGTGCAACCTGCCTGATGATAAAAAAAGCACCTGCGGGTGCTTTTTTTGTGTCCGCGATTTACCTCCAGCTTCGCAAAAAAACCGTGCCTGACTGCAACAGATACGATTGTCTGGAAGGCGCTACGCACGCCTGAATTCGGCGGCGGGACGCCACCGTCGCTTTGCGTAACACTGCCTGCTCACAGGGAGGTGTTTATGCGTCTACCATGGCTTGCCGGATGCGCCAGCATCGCGATGCTGCCGCTACTCTGGCTACCCGTCTTGCCGGGCCCGCACGTTCTGGCGAGCGCGTGCCTTGCGGCGCTGTTGCTGACCCGCCTGCGCGGAACGGCCATGGCTTGTGTGGCGATGACGCTTCTGCTGATGATCTGGGGAGTATTGAGCGCGCATCAGGCGCTGTGGCCGACCCGGCACCTTACCGGCGCCATCCGGCAGGCGGAAGTGATCCTCAGCGAGACGGATGGCCAGGCCCTGCACCGTGGTCAGATTGTGCGCCTGGCGGGCCGCTACCTGTTTCCCCCGGTGGGCGTGACGCTGTACGG
Organism: Klebsiella sp. P1CD1; assembly: GCF_003790505.1. Lineage (NCBI taxonomy): Bacteria > Pseudomonadati > Pseudomonadota > Gammaproteobacteria > Enterobacterales > Enterobacteriaceae > Klebsiella > Klebsiella sp. P1CD1. The sequence goes on along the minus strand of NZ_CP033631.1, from coordinate 3,846,063 downwards.
GGAACTTACACCTGCGCCCGCCTGTGCGGGTCAGCACTGGTTGATGACGCTGCGCCTGCGCCCGGTGCACGGGCAGCTCAACGACGGGGGCTTCGACAGCCAGCGTTATGCGCTGGCGCAGCACCGGCCGCTGAGCGGGGGGATTGTTGCAGCTTCCGCGCTGGATCCCCGCTGCAGCCTGCGCGCCCGCTACCAGGCGTCGTTGACCCGGCGTCTGGAGCCTTATCCCTGGCGTGCGGTGATGCTGGGATTAGGGATGGGGGAGCGACTGACCCTGCCGACGGCGATTAAGGTCCTGATGCAGAACACGGGCACCTCCCATCTGATGGCCATCTCTGGTCTCCATATCGCCCTCGCGGCTTCCCTTATCGTGCTCCTGCTGCGCGGCGTGCAGTATATTCTCCCGGGCCGCTGGATCGGCTGGCGGTTGCCGCTGCTGGCCGGGCTGGCCGGCGCCGTCTGCTATGCCTGGCTGACCGGCATGCAGCCGCCGGCGCTGCGCACCTGCGTAGGGTTGGGCGTGTGCTGCGCCTTACGCTTGTCGGGCCAACGCTGGACGGCGTGGCAGGTGTGGCTCTGCTGTCTGGGGGCGATACTCGTTACCGACCCGCTGGCGGTGCTGTCGCAAAGCCTGTGGCTATCCGCTTTCGCCGTGGCGGGGCTGATCTTCTGGTTTCAGTGGGTACCGCTGCCTGCCGGTCGCTGGCGCTGGCCATGGAAGGCACTGTTCGCCCTCGTTCATTTGCAGGCTGGCGTGACGCTGTTGCTGATGCCGCTCCAGCTCCTGCTCTTCCATGGCGTCAGCCTGACGTCCATGGCCGCCAATTTGCTGGCGGTACCCTTAGTGACCCTGCTGGCGGTGCCGCTTATTCTCGGCGCGATGCTGCTGCATCTCACAGGCCCGGGGATGGTGGAGTCGCTGCTCTGGCTGGCGGCCGATCGCGTGCTGGCGCTGCTGTTCTGGGCATTACGGCGTTTACCGGACGGCTGGCTGCCGCTGGACGCCCGCTGGCTCTGGATCAGTAGCCTGCCGTGGCTGCTGGTGATGGGCTGGCGCTTTCAGAGCTGGCGGCATTTCCCGGCCCTGTGTCTGAGCGTGCTGTTCCTGCTGATGCGGCCCTTCTGGAGGCCGTTTCCCGCGGACGAATGGCGGGTGACGATGCTGGATGTCGGGCAGGGGCTGGCGATGGTTATCGAACGTCACGGCAAGGCGCTCCTCTATGATACCGGGCCAGCATGGCCGCAGGGCGACAGCGGTCAGCAGGTGATTATCCCGTGGCTGCGCTGGCATCATCTGCAGCTGCAGGGCATTGTGCTAAGCCACGAGCATCTGGATCATCGCGGCGGCCTTAATTCAGTGCTACAGGCATGGCCGCAGGCGTGGGTGCGCAGCCCTTTAGGCTGGGCGCGTCATCTGCCGTGTCATCGCGGCGAGCGCTGGCAATGGCAGGGACTCAACTTCCAGGCCCTGTGGCCGCTGCCGGGCAGCACGGCAAAGGGTAATAATCACTCCTGCGTGGTGCGCATCGATGATGGTCGCTCCAGCATCCTGCTCACCGGCGATATAGAACGTCAGGCGGAGCAGGCGATGATCAGCCGTTACTGGCAGCATCTGACGTCTACACTTATCCAGGTTCCCCACCACGGTAGCAACACCTCCTCCAGCGAATTGCTGGTCCGCCGGGTAGAGGGTGCGGCCGCGCTGGCATCCGCTTCGCGCTACAATGCGTGGCGGATGCCCTCGTACAAGGTGGTTCAGCGCTATCGCCAGCGGGGGTATCGCTGGTTCGCCACGCCGCAGCAGGGACAGATAACGGTGGTTTTTTCCGCAGAAGGGTGGCAAATCCATAGCTTACGGGATCAAGTTTTACCACGTTGGTATCATCAGTGGTTTGGCGCGCCCGCCGATAACGGGTAGAATATGCGGCTATTTCAACACAAGCTGGTTTATTGAATGCAGAACGATAAAGATCTCTCCACGTGGCAGACCTTCCGCCGACTTTGGCCGATTATTGCACCGTTTAAAGCCGGGCTAATCGTCGCGGCGGTGGCGTTAGTGCTTAACGCGGGCAGTGACACCTTCATGTTATCGCTTCTTAAACCGTTATTGGATGATGGTTTTGGTAAAACGGATCGCTCAGTGCTGCTATGGATGCCGCTGGTGGTTATCGGGCTGATGGTGCTGCGTGGGATCACCAGCTACATCTCGAGCTATTGTATCTCCTGGGTTTCCGGCAAAGTGGTAATGACCATGCGTCGTCGCCTGTTCGGCCACATGATGGGCATGCCGGTGGCTTTCTTTGACAAGCAGTCTACCGGGACGCTGCTGTCACGTATCACCTATGATTCTGAACAGGTCGCTTCCTCCTCTTCCAGCGCGCTGATCACCGTGGTCCGCGAAGGGGCATCGATTATCGGCCTGTTTGTGATGATGTTCTATTACAGCTGGCAGCTGTCGTTGATCCTAATTGTACTGGCGCCGATCGTGTCGGTAGCAATCCGCGTGGTCTCCAAGCGTTTTCGCAATATCAGTAAGAATATGCAGAACACGATGGGGCAGGTCACCACCAGCGCTGAGCAGATGCTGAAAGGGCACAAAGAGGTGCTGATGTTTGGCGGCCAGGAAGTGGAAACCAAACGTTTTGATAAGGTCAGCAATAAAATGCGCCTGCAGGGGATGAAAATGGTTTCCGCCTCGTCTATCTCCGACCCGATCATTCAGCTTATCGCCTCCCTGGCGCTGGCCTTTGTCCTGTATGCCGCCAGCTTCCCGAGCGTAATGGACACCCTGACCGCCGGGACCATTACCGTGGTCTTCTCCTCAATGATTGCGCTGATGCGCCCGCTGAAGTCGCTGACCAACGTCAATGCCCAGTTCCAGCGTGGGATGGCGGCGTGCCAGACGCTGTTTGCGATCCTCGATTCCGAGCAGGAAAAAGATGAAGGTACGCGGGTCATTGAGCGGGCCAAAGGCAATCTCAAGTTTGAGAACGTCACGTTCACCTATCCGGGCCGCGAAGTGGCCGCGCTGCGCAATATCAATCTCGATATCCCGGAAGGGAAAACCGTCGCGCTGGTGGGGCGCTCAGGGTCGGGTAAATCGACCATTGCCAGCCTGATCACCCGCTTCTACGATGTTGACGACGGCCAGATCCTGCTGGATGGTCACGACCTGCGCGAGTACAAGCTGAGCTCGCTGCGCGACCAGGTGGCACTCGTTTCACAGAACGTGCATCTGTTCAACGATACTGTCGCCAACAACATCGCCTATGCCCGTACCGAAGAGTACAGCCGCGAGCAGATTGAAGAGGCCGCGCGAATGGCCTACGCCATGGATTTCATCAACAAGATGGACAATGGTCTGGATACGATCATTGGTGAAAATGGCGTAATGCTGTCCGGTGGCCAGCGCCAGCGTATTGCTATCGCCCGTGCGCTGCTGCGTAACAGCCCGATCCTGATCCTTGATGAAGCCACCTCGGCGCTGGATACTGAGTCCGAGCGAGCCATTCAGGCGGCGCTGGATGAGCTGCAGAAAAACCGCACCTCGCTGGTTATCGCCCACCGTCTGTCGACCATTGAGCAGGCTGATGAAATCGTGGTGGTTGAAGATGGGCGGATCGTGGAACGCGGAACGCACCACGATCTGCTGGAGCATAAGGGCGTGTACGCCCAGCTGCATAAGATGCAATTCGGCGAATGATCGCGCGCATCTGGTCCGGGGAATCGCCGCTGTGGCGCCTGCTGCTGCCGCTCTCCTGGCTGTATGGCCTGGTGAGCGCGGTGATTCGCCTCAGCTATCAGCTGGGGTGGCAAAAAGCCTGGCGCGCGCCGGTGCCGGTGGTGGTGGTCGGTAACCTGACCGCCGGCGGCAATGGTAAAACGCCGGTGGTGATCTGGCTGGTGGAGCAGCTGCAGCAGCGCGGTATTCGCGTGGGGGTGGTCTCTCGCGGCTACGGCGGTAAAGCCGACCGCTACCCACTGGTATTAACTGACCGGACCAGTACGGCGCAGGCGGGTGATGAGCCGGTGTTAATTCATCAGCGTACCGGCGCGCCGGTGGCGGTTTCTCCGCTGCGCAGCGACGCGGTGAAAGCGCTGCTCAGCGCGCACGATCTGCAGATTATCGTGACCGACGACGGGTTGCAGCACTATAAGCTGGCGCGGGACAGAGAAATTGTCGTTATCGACGGCGTGCGCCGCTTTGGCAACGGCTGGTGGCTGCCTGCCGGGCCGATGCGCGAGCGGGCGTCGCGCTTGCAAAGCGTTGATGCGGTTATCGTTAACGGCGGCGTGGCGCGTCCGGGGGAGATCCCGATGCAACTGCGTCCAGGGATGGCGGTTAACCTGCTTACCGGCGAACGTCGCGATGTCTCGACTTTCACGAACGTAGTGGCGATGGCCGGCATCGGCCATCCGCCGCGCTTTTTCGCCACCCTTGAAAGCTGTGGCGTCCAGCCGGTCAAAACCGTGGCGCTGGCAGACCATCAGGCGCTGAGCCAGGCCGATGTCGCCGCCCTGGTAACCACCGGGCAGACGCTGCTAATGACTGAGAAAGACGCGGTGAAATGTCGCGATTTCGCCGCCGCAAACTGGTGGTATTTACCGGTCGACGCCATAATGGCCGATGAACGCGCACAGCGGTTGCTTGCGGACTTAGCGACGTTGGCGCAACGTTAACTGACGCGCCGGCTTTGCTCGCCGCTGTGCTGGAATTCCTGACGGAGAACCTGCATGTCGGTATTGCAATTATCGCTTAACGAGGCGCGCCACCTCCATCTCGCGGCGCAGGGGTTGTTAAAGAAGCCCCGACGTCGCGCTCGCCCGAAAGACATTCTTTCCACCATCCAGCAGATGTCGCTGCTGCAAATCGATACCATCAACGTGGTGGCCCGCAGCCCCTATCTGGTGCTGTTCAGCCGCCTCGGCAGCTATCCGCAGCACTGGCTGGATGAGTCGTTGCGCAGCGGCGAGCTAATGGAATACTGGGCGCATGAAGCCTGCTTTCTACCGCGCAGCGATTTCGCCCTGGTGCGCCATCGCATGTTGAATCCCGACAATATGGGCTGGAAATACCATCGCGCGTGGATGGAGGAGCATGCCGGGAGTATTGCAGAGCTGCTGGCGCATATCGGGCAAAACGGCCCGGTTCGCTCGGCGGATTTTATCCACCCGCGCAAAGGCGCCAGCGGCTGGTGGGAGTGGAAACCGCATAAGCGCCATCTGGAAGGGCTGTTTACCGCCGGCGAAGTGATGGTGGTGGAACGACGCAATTTTCACCGCGTGTATGATTTAACCCAGCGGGTGATGCCGGACTGGGATGACGAACGCGACGCGCTGTCCCGCGAAGACGCAGAGGCCATCATGCTGCGCAACAGCGCCCGCAGCCTCGGTATCTTTCGTCCCCAGTGGCTGGCCGATTACTATCGCTTGCGCCAGCCGTCGCTACCGGGTCTGCTGGCTGCCTGGCAGGAAGAGGGCCTGGTGGTGCCGGTTAACGTGGAAGCACTCGGCGAGATGTGGTTGCATCGCGACGCGCTGGCGCAGCTTGAGTCAGCGCCTGGCGGTAAGCTGATCGCCAGCCATAGCGCCGTGCTCTCTCCTTTTGACCCGGTGGTCTGGGATCGGAAACGCGCGGAGCAACTCTTCAACTTCAGCTATCGCCTGGAGTGCTATACCCCAGCGCCGAAGCGGCAGTATGGCTACTTCGTACTGCCCCTGCTGCACCAGGGAAAACTGGTTGGGCGGATGGACAGTAAAATACATCGCAAAAGCCAGGAGCTGGAGATCTTCTCCCTGTGGCTGGAGGAGGGTGTGAAGATCACCCGTGGCCTTGAGCAGGGGCTGCGCCGGGCGATTAACGACTTCGCGCGATGGCAATCGGCGGAGCGGATCCTGTGCCGACGCTTGCCGGAAGGGCTGTTTGTCGGCCAGGAGCAGGGGTGGGAAATCAACGCCGATTGATCCCGGCGCCGACCTTCCTGTGATATGCTGCTGTGAAATCTATCCGGTCCATCAGGAGGAAACATGGATCACCGTTTACTTGAAATCATCGCCTGCCCGGTCTGTAACGGTAAGCTGTATTACAGTCAGGATAAGCAAGAACTTATTTGCAAACTTGATAGTCTGGCGTTTCCGCTGCGCGATGGTATTCCTGTGCTGCTGGAGACAGAGGCCCGAGCGCTGACGGTTGAAGAGAGTCACTCATGAGTTTCGTGGTTATTATTCCTGCGCGTTTCGCCTCTACGCGCCTGCCGGGAAAACCACTGCAGGACATTAACGGCAAACCGATGATTGTCCACGTGCTGGAGCGCGCGCGCGAATCCGGCGCGGATCGCATTATTGTCGCCACCGATCATCCGGACGTGGCCAGCGCCGTTGAAGCGGCGGGTGGTGAAGTGTGCATGACCCGCGCCGATCACCAGTCCGGCACCGAACGGCTGGCGGAAGTGGTGGAGAAGTGCGCGTTCAGCGATGACACTATTATCGTCAATATTCAGGGCGATGAGCCGATGATCCCCCCGGCGATCGTCCGCCAGGTGGCGGAGAATCTGGCGTCCAGCAGCAGTGGAATGGCGACGCTGGCGGTACCGATCCACGATGCGGAAGAGGCGTTTAATCCAAATGCGGTGAAAGTGGTGATGGATGCGCAAGGTTATGCGCTTTATTTCTCCCGTGCCACCATACCCTGGGATCGCGATCGCTTTGCCCACTCCCGCGAGACCATCGGTGATTCCCTGCTGCGTCACATCGGCATTTATGGCTACCGCGCTGGCTTTATTCGCCGCTATGTCAGCTGGGCGCCGAGCCCGCTGGAGCAGATTGAAATGCTCGAGCAGCTGCGGGTGCTGTGGTATGGCGAGAAAATCCATGTTGCCGTGGCGGCAGAAGTGCCCGGCACCGGTGTGGATACCCCGGAAGATCTGGAGCGCGTCCGCGCTGAACTGAGTTAATCCCCTGTCCCCTCCTTGCAGGGGGGGATATCCCCGCCGGTTTTTCGCTTTTTTTGTCCCTTTTTGATCTTATTCGATGACAACCCAGGTGCGGGCGCTCATTATGAAACCAGTAGTGTTCATAGGGGTAATCGACAATGGAACAGTTGCGAACCGAACTCAGTCACCTGCTTGGCGAAAAGCTGAGCCGGGTGGAGTGTGTCAGTGAAAAACCCGCTACGGCGCTGTGGTCCCTGTACGACGCGCAGGGAAACCCGATGCCGCTGCTGGCGCGCAGTTTCACCACGCCCGGTGTGGCGCGGCAACTGGCATGGAAGATCTCCACCCTCGCGCGCAGTGGTACAGTGCGCATGCCGGTGGTTTACGGCGTGATGACGCATGAAGAGCATCCCGGGCCGGATGTGCTGCTGCTTGAGCGCTTGCGCGGCGTTCCGGTGGAGGCCCCCACGCGCACACCAGCGCGCTGGGAGCAACTGCAGGAGCAAATCGTCGAGGCGCTGCTCGCCTGGCATCGTCAGGACAGCGGCGGCTGCGTAGGAATGGTCGATAATACCCAGGACAATCTGTGGTCGAACTGGTACCGCCAGCGGGTAGAGATGCTGTGGAGCACCCTGAACCTGTATCAGGATACCGGCCTGACGATGCAGGATAAGCGTATTTTGTTCCGCTCCCGCGAGTGCCTTCCGGAGCTGTTTCGCGATTTCAATGACAATGCCGTGCTGGTACACGGTAATTTCACCTTGCGCAGTATGCTGAAAGACCCACGCAGCGATCAGCTGCTGGCGATGGTGGGCCCGGGAATGATGCTGTGGGCGCCACGCGAGTATGAACTGTTCCGCCTTGCAGAAGGCGGCCAGGCGGAACAGTTGCTGTGGCGCTACCTGCAGCAGGCGCCAGTTTCCGAGGCCTTTGTCTGGCGGCGCTGGCTCTATCTGCTGTGGGATGAGGTGGATAATCTGGTCAATACCGGGCGCTTTGACCGCGCCCGTTTCGACCTCGCGACAAAATCACTCCTGCCCTGGCTCGCCTGAGCCACCTTTCAGCCATTGCCAGACACGACCGAGGGTTTCATAGCCGACTCGGTCGCTGTGCATCAGCCATACCGGGGAGGGGATGGCTCGTTCCCACGGATTAAGCGGCGAGGTCACCGCTAACTGATTTGCCGGCGCGGGCAGGGGATCCAGACCGGCATGACGAAAGAAAATCATCGCCCGTGGCAGGTGGGACGCCGAAGTGACCAGCAGGAAGGGCGCATCGCCGATGGCGCGCTTCACCGCCTGCGCTTCCTCTTCTGTATCTTTCGGCCGATCGAGCACGATGATATCGCTGCGTGGTACGCCGAGGCTCTCCGCGACTCTCGCCCCGGCCTCCGCCGTGCTGACGGGGTTGGTTTTTGCCGCCGCGCCGGTAAAGATCATTTTCGATCCGGCATTCGCCTGCCACAGGCGAATGCCCTCCGTCAGGCGCGGCAGGCTGTTATTGATAAGATTAGAGCTTGGCGCCCACTCCGGATTCCAGGTATAGCCGCCGCCCAACACCACCACGTAGCTCACCGGCTGCTCGCCGCGCCAGGTGGGGTAGCTATCTTCAATCGGTTTCAACAGGCTGTCGGCCACCGGTTGCAGGCTCAGCAGCGCCAGCAGCAGCCAGCCGAGGCTCACGCATAGCTTGCCGGTACGTTGAAAACGGCTGAACCATAACAGCGCGATCCCGATCCCGATCAGCAACAGCAGGGCGGGAAGCGGCAACAGCAGACCGCCGACGATCTTTTTTAGCGTGAAAAGCATGCCAGATGGTTCCTTTTTTAACCATATAACCAAAGTTATGTTCGGATCTTATAACAGATCGCTTCATTCTCGGCGTGGGTATGACAAAATAGCGGTTTTGTGTTGGCTTGTGGAGTCGCCCGTGCAGGATCGCAATTTCGATGACATTGCTGAAAAGTTTTCGCGCAATATTTACGGCACCACAAAAGGTCAGCTGCGCCAGGCGATCCTCTGGCAGGATCTGGAACCGCTGCTGGCGCAGCTGGGGCCGGGACCGCTGAGGGTGCTGGATGCCGGCGGCGGCGAAGGGCAAACGGCCATTAAAGTGGCGCAACTGGGCCATCACGTGACGCTGTGCGATCTCTCCGCTGAAATGGTGGCGCGCGCCCGCCAGGCGGCCGTCGATAAAGGTGTGATCGACAACATGCATTTTGTACAATGCGCGGCTCAGGATATTGCGCAGCATTTGGAAAGCCCGGTTGATCTGGTACTGTTTCATGCGGTGCTGGAGTGGGTGGCGGAGCCCCAGGAGGTGCTGCGTACGCTGTGGTCGACACTGCGTCCTGGCGGTGGGCTGTCGTTGATGTTCTACAATGCTAACGGCCTGCTGATGCACAATATGGTGGCCGGTAATTTCGATTACGTACAACTGGGCATGCCAAAAAAGAAAAAACGCACGCTGTCGCCGGATTATCCGCGTGAGCCGCAGCAGGTTTATCACTGGCTGGAAGAGATTGGCTGGCAGATTGTCAGCAAAACCGGCGTGCGGGTGTTTCATGATTATCTGCGTGAAAAACGCCAACAGCATGACAGCTATGCGGCGCTGCTGGAGCTGGAAACGCGCTACTGTCGTCAGGAGCCGTATCTCAGCCTGGGCCGTTATATTCATGTCACCGCGCTTAAGAGCCAGGCTCATAGCCGCAGATGCAAGGATAAAGTATGAGTGAATTTTCCCAGACAGTCCCCGAACTGGTTGCCTGGGCCAGGAAAAATGATTTTTCTATCTCGCTGCCGGTCGACAGACTCTCTTTTCTGCTGGCGGTCGCCACGCTGAACGGCGAACGGCTGGAAGGGGAAATGAGCGAGGGAGAACTGGTGGATGCGTTCCGCCACGTCAGTGATGCGTTTGAGCAGACCAGCGAAACCATCAGCCAGCGCGCCAATAATGCGATCAACGATTTGGTGCGCCAGCGTCTGCTGAACCGCTTTACCAGCGAAATTACCGAAGGCAATGCGATCTATCGCCTGACGCCGTTGGGGATCGGGATCACCGATTACTATATCCGTCAGCGTGAATTCTCGACGCTGCGTCTCTCGATGCAGCTGTCGATCGTCGCTGGCGAGCTGAAGCGTGCGGCGGATGCGGCAGAAGAGGGCGGGGATGAGTTCCACTGGCATCGCAATGTTTTCGCTCCGCTGAAATATTCCGTGGCGGAAATTTTCGACAGCATCGACCTGACGCAGCGCATTATGGATGAGCAGCAGCAGCTGGTGAAAGACGATATCGCACAGTTGTTAAATAAAGACTGGCGCGCGGCGATTTCCAGCTGTGAACTGCTGCTGTCGGAAACCTCTGGCACCCTGCGCGAACTGCAGGATACGCTGGATGCGGCAGGGGATAAACTGCAGGCGAATCTGCTGCGCATTCAGGATTCGACCATGGCGCGCGACGATTTGCATTTTGTCGACCGGCTGGTATTCGACCTGCAAAGCAAACTCGACCGCATCGTCAGCTGGGGTCAGCAGGCGATTGACCTGTGGATCGGCTACGACCGCCATGTGCATAAGTTTATCCGTACCGCTATCGATATGGATAAGAACCGCGTCTTCGCCCAGCGTCTGCGCCAGTCGGTACAGACCTATTTTGATGAACCGTGGGCGCTGACTTACGCCAACGCCGACCGTCTGCTGGATATGCGCGATGAAGAGATGGCGTTGCGCGATGAAGAGGTCACCGGCGAACTGCCGGCGGATCTCGAATTTGAAGAGTTTAACGAAATTCGCGAGCAGCTGGCGGCGCTGATCGAAGCGCAGCTGGCGGTCTATAAAGAGAAGGGAATACCGCTGGACCTCGGCCTGGTGGCGCGGGAGTTCCTGGCGCAGTATCCGCGCGGGCGTCACTTCGACGTGGCGCGGATCGTCGTGGATCAGGCGGTACAGCTGGGCGTCGCCCAGGCAGATTTCACCGGACTGCCGGCAAAATGGCAGCCGATTAATGATTACGGAGCCAAGGTACAGGCGCATGTCATTGACAAATATTGAACAAGTGATGCCGGTTAAGCTGGCGCAGGCGTTGGCCAATCCGTTATTTCCGGCGCTGGACAGCGCCCTGCGCGCGGGCCGTCATATCGGTCTCGACGAGCTGGATAATCACGCATTTTTGATGGATTTCCAGGATTACCTGGAAGAATTTTACGCTCGCTATAACGTCGAGTTGATCCGCGCACCGGAAGGGTTCTTCTATCTGCGCCCGCGCTCCACCACGCTGATTTCGCGCTCGGTGCTGTCGGAGCTGGATATGATGGTGGGCAAAATTCTTTGCTATCTCTATCTCAGCCCGGAGCGCCTGGCAAACGAAGGGATTTTCACCCAGCAGGAGCTCTATGACGAACTGCTGACCCTGGCGGATGAAGCCAGGCTGCTGAAGCTGGTGAACAATCGTTCCACCGGTTCGGATCTGGACCGCCAGAAGCTGCAGGAAAAAATGCGCGCGTCGCTTAACCGCCTGCGCCGCCTGGGGATGGTGTGGTTTATGGGCCATGACAGCAGCAAGTTTCGCATTACCGAATCGGTATTCCGCTTTGGCGCCGATGTGCGCGCCGGCGACGACCCGCGCGAGGCGCAGCGCCGCCTGATCCGCGACGGGGAAGCGATGGCTCTGGAAAATCACCTGCAGCTCAATGATGAGAATGAAGAAAACCAGCCGGATAGCGGGGAGGAAGAGTAATGATTGAACGCGGTAAGTTTCGCTCGCTAACGCTGGTGAACTGGAACGGTTTCTTTGCCCGGACCTTTGATCTTGATGAACTGGTGACCACCCTCTCCGGGGGGAACGGCGCGGGTAAGTCCACGACCATGGCGGCTTTCGTCACGGCGCTGATCCCGGATTTAACCCTGCTGCACTTCCGTAACACCACTGAAGCGGGGGCCACCAGCGGCTCACGCGATAAAGGCCTGCATGGTAAGCTGCGCGCCGGGGTGTGTTACTCGGTACTCGATGTGATCAACTCCCGCCACCAGCGCGTGGTGGTCGGCGTGCGCCTACAACAGGTCGCCGGACGCGATCGTAAAGTCGATATTAAGCCGTTCGCCATTCAGGGACTGCCGACCTCTATCCTGCCGACCCAGCTGTTGACCGAAACGCTGAACGATCGTCAGGCGCGCGTGGTCAGTCTCAATGAGCTGAAAGACAAACTCGAGGCGATGGAAGGCGTCCAGTTTAAACAGTTCAACTCGATCACCGAATATCACTCGCTAATGTTCGATCTGGGCGTGGTGGCGCGTCGTCTGCGTTCCGCCTCCGATCGTAGCAAATACTACCGCCTGATTGAGGCCTCGCTGTACGGCGGGATCTCCAGCACCATTACCCGCTCGCTGCGCGACTACCTGCTGCCGGAAAACAGCGGCGTGCGTAAAGCGTTCCAGGATATGGAAGCGGCGCTGCGGGAAAACCGCATGACGCTGGAAGCCATTCGCGTAACCCAGTCTGACCGCGATCTGTTTAAACACCTGATCAGCGAAGCCACCAACTACGTGGCGGCGGACTATATGCGTCACGCCAACGAGCGGCGCATTCACCTGGATAAGGCGCTGGAGTATCGTCGCGATCTCTTTACCTCGCGTTCGCAGTTGGCGGCCGAGCAGTATAAGCACGTCGAGATGGCGCGCGAGCTGCAGGAGCACAACGGCGCGGAGGGCGATCTGGAAGCCGATTACCAGGCCGCCAGCGATCACCTGAACCTGGTGCAGACCGCCCTGCGTCAGCAGGAAAAAATTGAGCGCTACGAAGCGGATCTCGATGAGCTGCAGATCCGTCTGGAAGAGCAGAATGAAGTGGTGGCGGAAGCCACCGACCAGCAGGAAGAGAACGAAGCCCGCGCCGAAGCCGCCGAACTGGAAGTGGATGAGCTGAAAAACCAGCTCGCCGACTATCAGCAGGCGCTCGACGTCCAGCAGACCCGCGCCATTCAGTATAACCAGGCGCTGCAGGCGCTGGAGCGCGCGAAGGCGCTGTGCCATCTGCCGGATCTGACGCCAGAGAGCGCCGACGAGTGGCTGGAAACCTTCCAGGCGAAAGAGCAGGAAGCGACGGAGAAAATGCTGTCGCTGGAACAGAAAATGAGCGTGGCGCAAACCGCGCACAGCCAGTTCGAACAGGCGTACCAGCTGGTGGCGGCGATTAACGGCCCGCTGGCGCGTAATGAAGCCTGGGACGTGGCGCGCGAATTGCTGCGCGACGGCGTTAACCAGCGCCATCAGGCCGAGCAGGCGCAGGGGCTGCGCAGCCGTCTCAACGAGCTGGAACAGCGTCTGCGCGAGCAGCAGGACGCCGAGCGTCAGCTGGCTGAGTTCTGCAAACGCCAGGGCAAACGCTACGATATCGACGATCTGGAAACGCTGCATCAGGAGCTGGAAGCGCGCATCGCGTCGCTGGCCGACAGCGTCTCTAACGCTCAGGAACAGCGCATGACCCTGCGTCAGGAGCTGGAGCAACTGCAGTCGCGCACCCAGACGCTGATGCGCCGGGCGCCGATCTGGCTGGCGGCGCAGAACAGTCTCAACCAGCTGTGCGAGCAGAGCGGCGAACAGTTTGAGTCCGGCCAGGAGGTCACCGAATACCTGCAGCAGCTGCTGGAGCGTGAGCGTGAGGCTATCGTTGAACGTGACGAGGTCGGCGCCCGCAAGCGTGCCATCGACGAAGAGATCGAGCGACTCAGTCAGCCGGGCGGCTCTGAAGACCCGCGTCTGAACGCGCTGGCGGAGCGCTTTGGCGGCGTCCTGTTGTCGGAAATTTATGACGACGTTAGCCTCGAAGATGCGCCGTACTTCTCCGCGCTGTATGGCCCATCGCGCCATGCGATCGTGGTGCCGGATCTGTCGCAGGTGGCGGAGCAGCTCGAAGGGCTGGAAGATTGTCCGGAAGACCTGTATCTGATCGAAGGCGATCCGCAGTCCTTCGACGACAGCGTGTTCAGCGTTGACGAGCTGGAAAAAGCGGTGGTGGTGAAGATTGCCGACCGCCAGTGGCGTTATTCACGTTTCCCAACGCTGCCGCTGTTTGGTCGCGCGGCGCGCGAAAATCGCATCGAAACACTGCATGCTGAGCGTGAGAGTCTCTCCGAGCGTTTCGCGACCCTGTCGTTCGACGTGCAGAAAACCCAGCGTCTTCACCAGGCTTTCAGCCGCTTCATTGGCAGCCATCTGGCGGTGGCTTTCGAGGACGATCCGGAAGAAGAGATCCGCAAGCTTAACAGCCGCCGCGGCGAGCTGGAGCGTGCGCTGAACGCCCATGAGAGCGATAACCAACAGAACCGCGTGCAGTATGAGCAGGCGAAAGAGGGCGTGTCGGCGCTCAACCGCCTGCTGCCGCGCCTGAACCTGCTGTCGGATGATACGCTGGCTGACCGCGTGGACGAGATCCAGGAACGTCTGGACGAAGCGCAGGAGGCTGTGCGCTTTATTCAGCAGCATGGCAATCAGCTGGCGAAGCTGGAGCCGATCGTCTCGGTATTGCAGAGCGATCCGGAGCAGTTTGAGCAGCTGAAAGAAGATTACGCCTATGCGCAGCAAACCCAGCGCGATGCGCGTCAGCAGGCCTTTGCGCTGGCGGAAGTCGTGCAGCGCCGGGCCCACTTCAGCTACTCCGATTCGGCGGAGATGCTCAGTGGCAACAGCGATCTCAACGAGAAGCTGCGCCAGCGTCTGCAACAAGCGGAATCTGAGCGTAGCCGCGCGCGCGAAGCGATGCGTAGCCACGTTGCGCAGTTGAACCAGTACAACCAGGTGCTGGCGTCGCTGAAGAGCTCGTATGACACCAAAAAAGAGCTGCTCAACGATCTGTATAAAGAGCTGCAGGATATCGGCGTGCGTGCCGATGCCGGGGCGGAAGAGCGCGCGCGTCAGCGTCGTGACGAGCTGCACACGCAGCTGAGCAACAACCGCTCCCGTCGCAATCAGCTGGAAAAAGCGTTGACCTTCTGCGAAGCGGAAATGGACAACCTGACCCGTAAACTGCGCAAGCTGGAACGCGATTACTGCGAAATGCGTGAGCAGGTTGTCAGCGCCAAGGCGGGCTGGTGCGCGGTGATGCGTCTGGTGAAAGACAATGGCGTCGAACGTCGTCTGCATCGCCGCGAACTGGCCTATCTCTCTGCCGACGAACTGCGTTCGATGTCGGATAAGGCGCTCGGTGCGCTGCGTCTGGCGGTCGCCGATAACGAACATCTGCGCGACGTGCTGCGTATTTCGGAAGATCCGAAACGTCCGGAGCGCAAAATCCAGTTCTTCGTCGCCGTCTATCAGCATCTGCGCGAGCGTATCCGTCAGGATATTATTCGTACCGATGACCCGGTGGAAGCGATCGAGCAGATGGAGATCGAGCTCAGTCGTCTGACCGAAGAGCTGACCAACCGCGAACAGAAGCTGGCGATCAGTTCCCGCAGCGTGGCGAACATTATTCGCAAAACCATTCAGCGTGAGCAGAACCGTATCCGGATGCTCAACCAGGGGCTGCAGAGCGTGTCGTTCGGCCAGGTTAACAGCGTGCGTCTGAACGTTAACGTGCGCGAGACCCACTCGACGCTGCTGGATGTCCTGTCTGAACAGCATGAGCAGCATCAGGATCTGTTTAACAGCAATCGCCTGACCTTCTCGGAAGCGCTGGCCAAGCTGTATCAGCGCCTGAACCCGCAGATCGACATGGGGCAGCGCACGCCGCAAACCATCGGCGAAGAGCTACTCGACTACCGCAACTATCTGGAGATGGAAGTGGAAGTTAACCGCGGCTCCGACGGCTGGCTGCGCGCGGAGTCCGGCGCGCTGTCGACCGGGGAAGCGATCGGTACCGGGATGTCGATTCTGGTAATGGTGGTGCAGAGCTGGGAAGATGAGTCTCGTCGCCTGCGCGGCAAGGATATCTCGCCTTGCCGTCTGCTGTTCCTCGATGAAGCGGCGCGTCTCGACGCCCGCTCCATCGCCACGTTGTTCGAGCTGTGCGAACGTCTGGAGATGCAGCTGATTATCGCGGCGCCGGAAAATATCAGCCCGGAAAAAGGCACGACCTATAAACTGGTGCGTAAAGTGTTTAATAATCACGAACACGTACACGTTGTCGGCCTGCGCGGTTTTGCCGCGCCGGTACCGGAAGCACTGCCGGGAACGGCCGACGCCTCCTGAGGCTGCGGCTACATTCTGGCGGCTAAGCGCTGAAAAGGGCAACGTTAAGTTGCCCTTTTTGCTATCCAGCCTGGTATGCCTGGGTGGTATAATCTTTAAGCTTCTTTACATTAGGTAAGGCAAAAGCCTTTTCGTCTTTATATACTGTGATAAAGCCCACTAATTTGTGGGCGGCAATGTGTGACAACAGGGGGCAAGGGATGTTGCTAAAGAAACGGTATGGTCGTCCATTGTCAGCGCTCAGCCTGAGCCTGGCACTGGCATTTGCTCCGCTGTTCAATGTCCAGGCCGCAGAGCCTGAAGTCGTACCTGGTGATAGCTCCGCTACGCCTGGAGAGCTTTCCGTCGCGCTGACGCAAAGCGATGGGCAATCGCCGGCGGTCGCGAAGCTGGCCGGTGAGCAGCCGCTGTCGATGGAGGCGGCCGCAAACAGTCGCGCCCAGATCGAGGCGCTGTTGCCGGCAGGGTACAAACCTGTCTTTATCAATCCGCTGGTGTCGCTGTACGCCGCCAGGGATATGAAACCGATGTGGGAGAACCGCGAGGCGGTGCAGGCGTTCCAGCAGCAGCTGGCGGAGATCGCCATCGCCGGTTTTCAGCCGCAGTTTACCACTTGGGTCAGCCTGCTGACCGATCCCGCCGTCAGCGGCATGGCGCGCGATGTGGTGTTGTCGGATGCCATGATGGGCTATCTGCACTTTATCAGCGGCATCCCCACCCAGGGGACCCGCTGGCTATATAGCTCGACGCCGTACAAGATGGCGACCCCGCCGCTATCGGTGATTAACCAGTGGCAGCTGGCGCTGGACAATGGCTCCCTGCCGGCGTTTATCGCTGGCCTGGCGCCGCATCATCCGCAGTATGAGGCCATGCACCAGTCGTTGTTGGCGCTGGTGGCTGATTCTCGCCCGTGGCCGCAGATGACCGGTAGCGGCTCGCTGCGCCCCGGCGAATGGAGCAATGATATCGGTGCCCTGCGCGAGATCCTCCAGCGTACCGGGATGCTGGACAATACCGCCAATATCGTTCTGCCCGGCGATGTGGTGAGCCCGTCGGCGAAGAAAAAGAGCAAACCCGCGGCGCGCGGCGTGTACGATCGCCAGCTGGTGGAGGGGGTTAAGCGCTTTCAGGCCATGCAGGGGCTGGGTGCGGATGGCGTCATTGGCCAGTCCACCCGCGACTGGCTCAACGTCTCTTCCGCGCAGCGTGCGGGGGTGCTGGCCTTGAATATTCAGCGTTTACGCCTGCTGCCGGGCAAACTGTCGACCGGCATTATGGTGAATATTCCCGCTTTCTCGCTAGTCTATTACCAGGATGGCAGCCAGGTGCTGGCCTCGCGGGTGATCGTCGGGCGTCCGGACCGCAAAACGCCAATGATGAGCAGCGCGCTGAACAACGTGGTGGTCAATCCACCGTGGAACGTGCCGCCGACGCTGGCGCGCAAAGATATCCTGCCGAAGGTGCGTAACAATCCGGGCTATCTGGAGCAGCATGGCTACACCGTGATGCGCGGCTGGAACAGTAAAGAGACCATCGATCCTTATCGGGTCGACTGGTCGACCATCACCGAGAATAATTTACCGTTCCGTTTTCAGCAGGCGCCTGGAGCGCGTAACTCACTGGGCCGCTACAAGTTTAATATGCCGAGTTCAGATGCTATTTATCTGCACGATACGCCGAACCATAATCTGTTCCAGAAAGATGTTCGCGCGCTCAGCTCCGGCTGCGTACGCGTCAATAAGGCCTCGGAGCTGGCCAATATGTTGCTGCAGGACGCGGGCTGGAACGACACGCGTATTTCCGATGCCCTGAAGCAAGGGGACACGCGCTATGTCAATATTCGGCAAAATATACCGGTGAATTTATATTACTTAACGGCTTTTGTGGACGCTGATGGACGTACACAATATCGAACAGATATTTACAATTACGATCTCACCGCGCGATCCAGTGCACAAATTCTGACGAAAGCTGAACAATTAATCAGGTAAATGAAGTAGTTCAATGGATTTTGTTGTCCTAGCACTGGGTAAAAAAGGGCGCTGCTCCTCTGCAGCGCCCGATTTTCCTGGGGTGAGGCTGCCTTGACGTTGGCAATAATGCCCGGTAAGGTGCCTTTCGTGCGCCAGAAGTGCATATACATATCATTCCGCTCAATGCGTAGCGCGGTCAGCGCGAACGCTCTCCTTTGCCGGACAGCATCACGGCTGTGGCGAGCGATGGCGAGCTGGCGGTTAGCCTCGCGCGATGCGGAAAAAGTATATAACGATTCATTGACTGTAGACCTGATTATCATGGACAAATTTGACGCTAATCGCCGCAGATTGCTGGCGTTGGGTGGTGCTGCGCTGGGTGCTGCCGCCATTCTCCCTGCGCCGGCATTTGCCACCCTCTCGACCCCCCGTCCGCGTATTTTGACGCTGAATAACCTGCATACCGGTGAATCGCTCAAGGCGGAGTTTTTCGATGGCAGAGGCTATATTCAGGATGAATTAGCAAGACTTAATCATTTTTTCCGTGATTACCGCGCGAATAAAATTAAGTCCATCGATCCAAATCTGTTCGATCATCTTTATCGGTTGCAGGGATTGCTTGGCACCAACAAACCTGTCCAGCTTATTTCTGGTTATCGTTCCCTCGATACCAATGATGAGCTTCGCGCACGAAGCCGTGGTGTGGCAAAACACAGCTATCACACCAAGGGGCAGGCAATGGATTTCCATATTGAAGGTATTTCGTTAAGCAATATTCGCAAAGCGGCGTTATCTATGCGCGCAGGTGGTGTAGGATATTACCCACGTAGTAACTTTGTGCATATTGATACCGGTCCCGTAAGGCACTGGTAACGAAAGGAGCGTCATGAACTATCGTATTATTCCGGTTACCGCGTTCGCGCAGAACTGTTCTCTCATCTGGTGCGAACAAACCCGCCTGGCGGCGCTGGTCGATCCTGGCGGCGATGCTGAACGTATCAAAGCGGTGGTGGCGGAGGCGGGCGTCACGCTGATGCAGATCCTGCTGACGCATGGCCATCTCGATCACGTCGGCGCCGCTGCGGAACTGGCGCAGCATTATGGCGTACCGGTTATTGGTCCGGAAAAAGAAGATGAGTTCTGGCTGGAAGGATTGCCGGCGCAAAGCCGGATGTTCGGCCTGGAGGATTGCCAGCCGCTGCGTCCGGATCGCTGGCTCAATGAAGGCGATGTGGTCAATGTAGGGAATGTGGCGCTGCAGGTACTGCACTGTCCGGGCCATACGCCGGGTCACGTGGTCTTCTTTGATGACGCTTCCCGATTGCTCATTTCCGGAGACGTGATTTTTAAAGGCGGGGTGGGGCGCAGCGATTTTCCACGCGGCGACCATGGACAGTTGATTGCGGCCATTAAGGATAAGCTGTTGCCGCTGGGCGATGACGTGACCTTTATTCCCGGCCATGGTCCGCTGTCGACGCTGGGTGAGGAACGTCGTAACAACCCGTTCCTGCAGGATGAGATGCCGGTCTGGTAACAGACATGACGCGAACACATAAAAAAGGCCGCATTCGCGGCCTTTTTCTTTTATCTCGCTTAGAGCACGCTGTCGCTTACAGTACTGCGACGATGGCTTCGCACAGCGGCGCCATATTGTCAGGCGTCATCCCGGCCACGTTGATACGTCCGGAAGCAACCGCATAGATGGCGAACTCTTCACGCAGGCGCAGCACCTGCTCTTTAGTCAGGCCGCTGAATGAGAACATGCCGTTCTGCTGGCTGATAAAGCTGAAGTCGCGGCTCGCGCCTTTCTCCTGCAGGGTGTTGACGAACAGCAGGCGCATACGCTGGATGCGCTGGCGCATATCGGTCAGCTCCTGCTCCCAGATCGCACGCAGCGCATCGTTGCTCAGAATGGTGGCGACCACGGAGGCGCCATGCGCAGGCGGGTTGGAGTAGTTGGCGCGGATCACCGATTTCATCTGACTGAACGCGCGGTCCACGGTCTCCTGATCGGCGGCGACCAGCGTGCAGGCGCCGACGCGCTCGTTGTACAGGCCAAAGTTTTTCGAGTAGGAGCTGGCGACCAGCAGCTCTTTGTGCAGCGCAGCAAAGGCGCGCAGCCCTTCAGCATCTTCTTCCAGACCGCGGGCGAAGCCCTGGTAGGCGAAATCAAACAGCGGGAGCCAGCCTTTTTCCACTGACAGCTGCGCCAGCTGCTGCCACTGGTCGAGCGTCGGATCGATTCCGGTCGGGTTGTGGCAGCAGCCGTGGAACAGCACCACGTCGCCTGCCTGCGCTTCATTCAGGCTGGCCAGCAGACCCTCAAAGTCCAGCGCATGGTTAGCGGCGTCGTAGTAGGTATATTCGCGCACTTCCAGCCCGGCAGAGGTAAACACGCTCTTGTGGTTCGGCCAGCTTGGGTTGCTCACCCACACGCGTTTCACGTCGGTGTTTTTGGCGAGGAAGTCAGCCGCGACACGCAGAGCGCCAGTACCGCCTGGGGTCTGCGCAGTACGGGCGCGTTTATCAGCGATAATCGCATTGCCTTTACCGAACAGCAGCTCCTGGGTGCAGCGACCAAATTCAGGAATACCATCGATGCCCAGATAGTTTTTAGTCGTTTCATTTTCCAGCAGGTACTGCTCTGCTTTCTTGACGCTGGTCAGAACGGGTGTTTTACCGGTTTCATCCTTGTAAACACCAATTCCGAGGTTAATTTTTTCAGGGCGGTCATCGGCACGAAACAGATCGGCCAGACCTAAAATCGGGTCGGCTGGGGCGGCGGTAATGTTCTCAAACATGACGAGGTTCCATTGTGATTACTGAAGGGAAATCCGCTATCAGGTTAACGGGAGAATAACGAATTGCCAACCGTTTGCGACAAAAAGCGAGAAGGTTTTCGAAAGATACGATCTTTGCCTCACGAATACAGAAAAGCAGGACCGAAGTCCTGCTTTGAAGGCATATCACGAAGGGGTGTACTGCAGATTAGAACTGGTAAACGATACCCACGGCCGCCTGGTCGTCGGTGGCTACGCCAGCCGCTTTGGTGTAATCGTTGTCGTCCAGCTGGTTGAATTTATACGCAGCGTAGACGTTCATGTTCTTGTTGAAGTAGTACCAGGTACCCACTTCGATGTATTTAACCAGATCCGCATCGCCGCCGGAGAAGCCAGCACGTGACTGCAGGTCTTTACCTTTGGTCTGCACGTAACCGATGGACGGACGCAGGCCGAAGTCGAACTGATACTGTACGACAGCTTCAAAGTTCTGGGTTTTGCCCGCGAAGTGGTTATCTTCTTCCGGAGTCATGTTGTAGGTCTGAGAGTACATGACCGCTGCATAGACGTTGTTGGCGTCATATTTTGCAGAGGTTGCCCAGGCTTCGGCTTTGTCGCCATTGCCGTCAGCTTTCTGATCGACGCTACGGTTGGAGCCGGAGTAGCCTGCAGACAGTGCGATACCGTTGTCGAACGCGTAGGTGGCTGCGGTGCTGAAGCCGTCGCCATTCTGCTTGCGAACCGCACGGTCGTGGTCGTTTTTACCCTGGTACTGCAGCGCGAAGCTCAGACCGTCAACCAGACCAAAGAAGTCAGAGTTACGGTAGGTTGCCACGCCGTTGGTACGGCCGGTCATGTAGTTGTCGGTGTAGTTCCAGCCGTCGCCGCCCCATTCAACCAGCATATCGGTTGCTGCTTCGACATCGTAGATCGCGCCGTAGTTACGGCCGTAGTCGAATGAACCGTATTCACCCGCTTTCAGACCCGCGAACGCCAGACGGGTTTTCGTCGGTTGGGAACCTTCAACGTTGGACGCATCCATGTTGTATTCCCACTGGCCGTAACCGGTCAGCTGATCGTTGATCTGAGTTTCGCCTTTCAGGCCGATACGGGCATAGGTGGTATCGTCGCTGCTGGTGTCGCCATTGGTGGTCCAGACGTGCTCGCCGACCATTTTCCCATAGAAGTCCAGTTTGTTGCCGTTTTTGTTATAGATTTCTGCAGCGTTGGCTGCACCGGCTACCAGCAGGGCAGGGATCACCACTGCCAGAATATTGCGCTTCATCATTATTTATTACCCTCATTAATATTTTTTATATGAACACGTGCCACTGCCGTCAATAAGTTCTGTCAATAAAAACTTACAGAACCATTGATGAGAGTTTGGTGTCTGAAGGCATCTTTCCATCCGCGACAACGTTTCGCTAGCCGGAAAATGCTACGAATATCTCATATGAGTAACAAAACGAAAAATCATGTAACTAAATGTGTATTTTGAGGAACTTTGTGAACTTAATCAAAATTCCGTTCCACCTGATGAGGTAAAACGCCATTGCTTATCTATCTATATGAATTATTTATGATTAATTTGGATAAGCGGCAATTCGTTCATTTTATGTGTTGAATTCGTCTTCTTTTTATTCAGCCTCTGTCTTGGCAAGAAGTGCGGCGAATGGTTAAAAAATGAGCAATTTTATCAGGGGTTTTGCTCTGATATGAACATAAAGTGCGATCTGCATCACCGGTGTGCACCGAAACAGTGCGTAACATAAATGTGATTTCCAGGCCTTGATGTTTAAGTTTGTTGAATTTTGCTAACAGTAATTGACATAAAAAAAGGCCAGCTTGCGCTGGCCTTTCAGGTTTATGTCAGAAAAATTTAGAATGTCGCGTTGCGCGGGGTACGCGGGAACGGAATGACATCGCGGACGTTCTGCACGCCGGTGACGTAAGCGATCAGACGTTCGAAGCCCAGACCGAAGCCGGAGTGCGGTACGGTGCCGTAGCGGCGCAGGTCGCGATACCACCAGTAGTCTTCTTTGTTGAGCCCCATCTCTGCCATACGCGCGTCCAGCACGTCGAGACGCTCCTCACGCTGGGAACCACCGATGATCTCGCCGATGCCCGGCGCCAGCACGTCCATTGCCGCGACGGTTTTACCGTCTTCGTTAAGGCGCATGTAGAAGGCCTTAATGTCTTTCGGATAGTTTTTCACCACGACCGGCGCTTTGAAGTGCTCTTCAGCCAGATAACGCTCGTGCTCGGAGGAGAGATCCACGCCCCAGTAAACCGGGTTCTCAAACTGCTTACCGCAGTTTTCCAGGATAGTGACGGCATCGGTGTAATCCACCTGAGCAAAATCAGCGGAGACGAAACGCTGCAGACGGTCGATAGCGTCTTTGTCTACGCGCTCGGCGAAGAACTGCATGTCATCCGCACGCTCTTCCAGTACCGCCTTAAAGACGTACTTGAGCATCGCTTCCGCCAGACCAGCAACATCGTTCAGGCTCGCGAAGGCGACTTCCGGCTCCAGCATCCAGAACTCCGCCAGGTGGCGGCTGGTGTTGGAGTTTTCGGCGCGGAAGGTTGGGCCGAAGGTGTAGATTTTCGACAGTGCGCAGGCATAGGTCTCGCCGTTCAGCTGGCCGGATACGGTCAGGAACGACTCTTTACCAAAGAAGTCTTTATCGAAGTCGACTTTGCCCTGATCGTTACGCGGCAGGTTTTCCAGATCCAGCGTCGACACGCGGAACATTTCGCCGGCGCCTTCGGTATCGGAAGCGGTGATCAGCGGGGTGGAAACCCAGAAGAAGCCCTGTTCGTCGAAGAATCGGTGCAGCGCCTGCGCCAGGGTATGACGCACGCGAGCTACCGCGCCAATCAGGTTGGTGCGCGGACGCAGGTGCGCTACTTCACGCAGATACTCGATGCTGTGGCGCTTGGCCGCCATCGGGTAGGTGTCCGGGTCTTCCACCCAGCCGGTGACTTCCACGCTGCTCGCCTGGATCTCAAAGCTTTGACCCTGGCCCTGGGAAGCCACGACTTTACCGGTGACAATCACCGAGCAACCGGTGGTCAGACGCAGCACTTCCTGATTGTAATTGGGCAGAGAATTATTAATAACGGCCTGTACAGGATCAAAGCAGGAACCGTCATAGACGGCGAGGAATGAAAAGCCAGCTTTAGAATCTCGGCGGGTACGCACCCATCCGCGGACCGTGACTTCGCTGTCAACGGCAACGCGGCCCTGGAGTACGTCGGCTACAGGCACAACGCTCATAATAATCTCTCTATGTAGTCCAATAAAAAAGTCTCTTCCCCCTACAGCGGGGGGATATCTATGTTACCTGTCATCTTCCATCAGACAAGTAGATTTCGCATCATAAGCGGATAATTCGGCAATAAATAATAAAGAAAAAGGAGCCTGAAAGGCTCCTTAGGGGAATTAGCTCGCCTTTTTAATCGGCGGCAGGTCGAACGCCTCGCGCAGGGCGCGGACGAAGGCCTTATCGTGGCAGATGGTTTTTCCCGGGCTGTCGGAGAGTTTCGCCACCGGTTTGCCGTTACATTCCACCAGCTTAATCACGATATTGAGCGGTTTAACCTGCGGCAGATCGCAGGTTAAACGGGTGCCGATACCAAAGCTCAATTTCACCCGCGAGGCGAAGTGGCGATACAAATCGACCGCTTTGGCGAGATCGAGATTATCGGAGAAGACCAGCACTTTGCTCAGCGGATCGATGCCCAGCTTCTGATAATGGGCGATGGCTTTTTCACCCCATTCCACCGGGTCGCCGGAGTCATGGCGCAAACCCTGATAGCGGGTAGCGAATTCCGGACCAAAATCGCGCAGGAACGCATCCATGGTGATGCAGTCGGTCAGCGCGATGCCCAGCTGGTCGGGATACTCTTCCAGCCAGGCAGCAAGGGCCGCCCGCTGGCTGCTGGCGAGGTTCGGGCTGATCTGCTGGTGGGCCTGGAACCATTCGTGCGCCTGGGTGCCCATCGGGGTTAAATGTAAACGACGAGCCAGATCGTAATTGCTGGTGCCGACAAACCACGGCTCCTGCTGCAGACGTTGCACAATGGCCTCTTGCACTTCGCGTGAAAAACGACGGCGGGTGCCGAAGTCCATCAGGCGGAAGGCGCGCATATCGAGGCCAGCGGTCATGCTGGCGAAGTCGCCTAGCTTATGTTCCAGCGTGTTCAGCGCCTGATCGACGCCCATCTCTGGTGAACGATAGCGATGGACCAACTCGCTTATCACCGCCAGCAGCGGGACTTCCCACATGATGGCTTCCCGCCATGGGCCGGTAAGGCGAATGTTCAGCTTACCATTGTCATTGCTGACCGTGACCTGGCGCGGGTCATAGCGAAAATCGCGCAGCCAGTCGAGATAATCCTGGCGGAAAAAGGGAAGGGTGGACAACCAGTGATATTCATCATCCCGCAGTCTCAGGTCGCGCATGGACTCCACCTGCTCGCGGATCGCGTCGGCATAAATGCCGAGCAGGTCGTCTCCGCGGCAGCGAAACTCCGCCGCCACATGCACATCGCCGTAGCGGTGGAAGACAGCCTGCTGCATGTGCAGCTTGTAGGCATCCGTATCAAGCAGCGAGTGCAGTACAGGAGAAGTGAATTGTGTCATGGTGCGCAGTAGCATCCTCTCACTGGAGCGTTCCATCCAAACCAACGCGAAAAAAGGAGGCGGAGTATACCTTTATTACCCGGCTCTGTCCCGCGATGGCGAGCGATGGCGACGCTGACGGTCATTTGCGAGGCCTAGTTTAATATATTGAACATGGATCACACCACAAGCTTTGCGTCGGGTCGAGGGCATTTCGTGCCGCGCGTGTTAACAAAATGTAGCGGTTTTCGTGTTTCACATTGAAAAGATGAAGATTCTGCATAGCGCGATTGACACAACGGGAATAGACTGGGACGACACTTTACCCAAGATGCGAAAGGTTTTTTATGACACAACAGCCCCAAGCCAAATACCGCCACGACTATCGTGCGCCGGAGTATCTGATTAGCGATATCGATTTGACCTTTGACCTGGATGCCGCAAAAACCGTCGTTACGGCCGAGAGCAAGGTCTCCCGCCACGCGGCTGCGTCTGATGTGCCATTGCGCCTCGACGGCGAAGATCTGACCCTGATCGCGCTGCAAGTGAACGGCCAGCCGTGGAGTAACTATAAAGAAGAAAACAATCAGCTGGTGATCGGCGGCCTGCCGGAGCATTTCACCCTGACCATCGTCAATGAGATCAGCCCGGCGGCGAACACCGCGCTGGAAGGCCTGTATCAGTCAGGCGAAGCGCTGTGTACTCAGTGCGAAGCGGAAGGTTTCCGCCATATTACCTGGTACCTGGACCGCCCGGACGTGCTGGCGCGGTTTACCACCAAAATCATCGCCGACAAAGCGAAATACCCGTTCCTGCTCTCCAACGGCAACCGCAAGGCGCAGGGAGAGCTGGAGAATGGCCGTCACTGGGTACAGTGGCAGGATCCGTTCCCGAAACCGTGCTACCTGTTTGCGCTGGTGGCCGGTGATTTTGACGTCCTGCGTGACACCTTTACCACCCGCTCCGGTCGTGAAGTGGCGCTGGAGCTGTACGTCGATCGCGGCAATCTCGACCGCGCGCCGTGGGCAATGACCTCGCTGAAAAATTCCATGAAATGGGATGAGGAGCGCTTTGGCCTCGAGTACGACCTCGACATCTATATGATTGTCGCCGTCGACTTCTTTAATATGGGCGCGATGGAGAACAAAGGACTCAACGTCTTTAACTCCAAATATGTCCTGGCCCGTACCGATACCGCCACCGATAAAGACTATCTTGATATCGAGCGGGTGATTGGTCATGAGTATTTCCATAACTGGACCGGCAACCGCGTCACCTGCCGCGACTGGTTCCAGCTCAGCCTGAAAGAAGGTCTGACCGTGTTCCGCGATCAGGAATTCAGCTCCGACCTCGGCTCACGGGCGGTTAACCGCATCAACAATGTGCGCACCATGCGCGGGTTGCAGTTTGCTGAAGACGCCAGCCCGATGGCGCACCCGATCCGCCCGGATATGGTTATCGAAATGAATAACTTCTACACCCTGACGGTTTATGAAAAGGGTGCCGAAGTGATCCGTATGCTGCACACCCTGCTGGGTGAAGAAAACTTCCAGAAAGGGATGCAGCTGTACTTTGAACGCCATGACGGCAGCGCCGCGACCTGCGATGATTTCGTCCAGGCGATGGAGGATGCCTCTAACGTCGATCTGTCACACTTCCGCCGCTGGTACAGCCAGTCCGGTACGCCAATCGTCACCGTGCATGACGACTACAACCCGGAAACCGAGCAGTACACGCTGACCATCAGCCAGCGTACGCCGCCGACCGCCGAGCAGGCCGAGAAGCAGCCGTTGCATATCCCGTTTGCCATTGAGCTGTACGATAACGAAGGCAAGGTGATCCCCCTGCAGAAGGGCGGCCATCCGCTGCACCCGGTGCTCAATGTAACTCAGGCCGAGCAGACTTTCGTCTTCGATAACGTCTATTTCCAGCCGGTGCCGGCGCTGCTGTGCGAATTTTCAGCACCAGTGAAACTGGAATATAAGTGGAGCGATCAGCAGCTCACCTTCCTGATGCGCCATGCGCGGAATGATTTCTCGCGCTGGGATGCGGCGCAGAGCCTGCTGGCGACCTATATCAAGCTGAACGTCAACCGTCATCAGCAGGGACAGCCGCTGTCGCTGCCGGTACACGTGGCGGACGCCTTCCGCGCCATCCTGCTGGACGAGAAGATTGACCCGGCGCTGGCCGCCGAGATCTTAACCCTGCCGTCGGCCAACGAAATCGCCGAGATGTTCGCCATTATCGATCCGATCGCCATCGCCACCGTGCGCGAAGCGCTCACCCGCACTCTGGCGAACGAACTGGCGGACGAATTCCTCGCGGTTTATCACGCCAATAAACTCGACAGCTACCGGGTGGAGCACGCCGATATTGGTAAGCGTGCCCTGCGCAATACCTGCCTGCGCTATCTGGCGTTTGCGGAGCCAACGCTGGGCGATAAACTGGTGTCGGCGCAGTATCACCAGGCGGATAACATGACCGACGCGCTGGCTGCGCTGTCGGCAGCGGTTGCCGCCGAGCTGCCGAGCCGCGATGCGCTGATGCAGGAGTATGACGATAAATGGCATCAGGACGGTCTGGTGATGGATAAGTGGTTTATCCTGCAGTCCACCAGCCCGGCGGCCAATGTGGTGGAAACAGTGCGTGGTCTGCTGAATCACCGTTCATTCAGCATGAGCAACCCGAACCGTGTGCGGTCGTTAATCGGTGCTTTCGCCAGCAGCAACCCGGCGGCGTTCCATGCTGAAGACGGCAGCGGCTACCAGTTCCTGGTGGAGATGCTGACCGAACTTAACCAGCGCAACCCGCAGGTGGCGTCGCGACTGATTGAGCCGTTGATTCGTCTGAAGCGTTATGATGAGAAGCGACAGGCGCTGATGCGCGCTGCGCTGGAGCAGTTGAAGGGGCTGGAGAATCTCTCCGGCGATCTGTTCGAGAAAATCAGTAAGGCGCTGGCGTAACGGTGGCAAAATCCCCGGTTGCGCTCTCGCTTACCGGGGCTACAGCGCTGTGCGATTTGGTAGCCCGGCCGAGCGAAGCGCGGGCCGGGGACGTTAGTTAGCCATGACTAAACAAACGCGGCGCACGCTCGCTGTCGCCGCGTTTCATCACCCGATCCAGCACCTCTGCCTCCAGCTCGGCCAGCTTCGCCGACCCGGTGCGCCGCGGTCGCGGAATATCCACGTTCAAATCGAGGCCAATTTTCTTCTCTTCAATTAACAGCACCCGGTCGGCCATGGCCACCGCTTCACTGACGTCGTGCGTCACCAGCAGGACCGTAAAACCATGCTCCTGCCACAGAGAGACGATCAGCTCCTGCATCTCCAGACGGGTGAGGGCGTCCAGCGCTCCCAGCGGCTCGTCCAGCAGCAGCAGGCGCGGGCGATGGATCAGCGCGCGGGCCAGCGCAACGCGCTGCTTTTGCCCACCTGACAGCGCCGCCGGCCACTCCTGCGCACGGCTCTCGAGTCCGACGCTGGCCAATGCCTGTAGGGCGGCGTCGCGCCAGGCGCCTTTTAACCCCAGCCCGACGTTATCAATCACCGTTTTCCACGGCAGCAGGCGCGCATCCTGAAACATCATCCGGGTGTCGTCCTGGATCGCCGCCAGGGGTGTCGCGCCCGCCAGCAGCTCGCCAGCGTTCGGTTTTTCCAGACCCGCCAGCAGGCGCAGCAGGGTACTCTTGCCGCCGCCGCTGCGGCCCACCACCGCCACAAACTGGCCGCTGGGAATATGCAGATCCAGCTCGTTAAGAATAGTGTTATCGCCATAGCGTTTCGTCACCCCGTTCAGCAGCAGCGGGATACCTGGGGTCAGACGGGCAGTGTTCATGCGTTAGCCTCCTGAAGATGATACGCCGGGTTCCAGCGCAGCCAGAGCCGTTCCAGCAGCTGGGCGCAGACATCGGCCAGTTTGCCAAGGATGGCGTAAAGAATGATGGCGACCACCACCACGTCGGTTTGTAGAAATTCACGCGCATTCATCGCCAGATAACCGATACCGGCATTCGCCGAGATGGTTTCAGCGACAATAAGCGTCAGCCACATCAGGCCAAGAGCGAAACGCACGCCGACCATAATTGAGGGCAGGGCGCCGGGTAAAATCACGTGACGGAACAGCGCGAAGCCGGATAAACCATAGCTGCGCGCCATCTCTACCAGCCCACGGTCGATATTACGGATCCCATGCCAGGTGTTGATATAGATCGGGAACAGGGTGCCCAGCGACACAAGGAAGATCTTGGCGGTCTCGTCGATGCCGAACCACAGAATTACCAGCGGGATCAGCGCCAGATGCGGGACATTGCGCAGCATCTGGATCGAGGTGTCCAGCAGACGCTCGCCCCAGCGTGACAGGCCGCTGATCAGGCCGAGCACCAGCCCGATGGAGCCGCCGATGGCGAAGCCGACCAGCGCCCGCCACGAGCTGATGGCCAGATGCTGCCACAGCTCACCGCTGGCCGAGAGCGTCCAGAACGCTTTCAATACCCCCTCCGGCGAGGGAAGCACCCGCGTCGAGAGCCAGCCGACGGACGAGGCCAGCTGCCAGACAATGACCGTCCCCACCGGCAGCAGCCAGGGGGCGAGGCGTAACAACAGGGGATGGGTTGATTTTGCCATCAGTGTCTCCTCAGCTTTGCGCCACTTTACGCGGGATAAACTCGTTGGCGACCGCTTCCCCCTGCAGGCGCAGGTTTTGCGGCTGCGGGATAGACGGCACGGCGACGTCGAGCAGGGGGAACAACAGCTCGCCGACCCGATACGCCTCTTCCAGATGCGGATAGCCGGAGAAGATAAAGCTATCAATACCCAGCGCAGCGTATTCATTGATTCGTTCGGCAACGGTGGCGGCATCGCCCACCAGCGCAGTACCGGCGCCGCCGCGCGCTAAGCCGACGCCGGCCCACAGGTTGGGGCTGATCTCGAGCTGATCGCGTCGACCGTTGTGCAGCGCCGCCATTCGCTTTTGACCGACGGAGTCGGTTCTGGCGAAGGCCGCCTGGGCGCGGGCGATCGTTTCATCATCAAGGTGGGAGATAAGGCTGTCCGCCGCCTGCCAGGCTTCCTCGTTGGTTTCCCGCACGATCACGTGCAGACGGATGCCAAAACGCACCCGGCGCCCATGCCGGGCCGCTTTCTCCCGGACCTGAGCAATCTTCTCTGCCACCTGCTTCGGCGGTTCACCCCAGGTGAGATAGAGATCGACCTGCTCGGCGGCCAGATCCTGCGCGACGTCAGACGATCCGCCGAAATAGAGCGGTGGACGGGGCTGCTGGAGCGGCGGGAACAGCAGCTTAGCGTCGCGAACGCGCTGATGCTTGCCGTTAAAGGTGACGGTTTCTCCCTCCATCAGCTTGCGCCAGATGTGGGTAAATTCAGCTGAGGCCTCATAGCGCTCGGTGTGGTCGAGGAAGACGCCGTCGCCGGCCAGCTCGGCGGGATCGCTGCCGGTGACCAGATTGAACAGCGCCCGGCCGTTTGACAGTCGGTCCAGTGTCGCCGCCTGGCGGGCGGCTACCGTCGGCGACACCACGCTAGGCCTGAGGGCGACAAGAAATTTCAGCCGCTGCGTCACCGGGATCATCGAGGCCGCAACCAGCCAGGCATCTTCACATGAGCGTCCGGTCGGGATCAGCACGCCGGTGAACCCCAGCCGATCCGCCGTCTGCGCGATTTGCTGCAGATAGCCGTAATCGACCGGACGGGCGCCCTCTTCGGTGCCCAGATAACGACCATCACCATGGGTCGGTAAAAACCAGAACATATTCAGACTCATGATTTCGCTCCTTGTGCGGCAACGGGCTGCCAGATACGGGCCCGGATATCAACTTTTTTCGGCACCAGCTTGTTCTCATAGAACAGGTCGGCCGTCTGCTGCTGGCGAGCGGCGGTTTCGGCACTCACCGGGGTTACTGAGGTGGGGGGACGATGGTCCAGATAGCTGGCGATCACCGCTTCCGGTAATCCCATCGTTTTCGCCAGCAGCGTAATGCTTTGCGCGCGCTGGCTATGGGTCAGGGCATCGGCCTGAGTAAAGGTATCGAGTACGCCTTCAATGAAAGCGCCATTGCGTTCAGCGTAGGGGCGGGAAGCAAGATAGAACGATCCCGTCTGTTTCAGATCGGTTCCGTCAGTGAGTACCCGGGCGCCGCCCTGCAGCAGCGCGGCGGAGTAGTACGGATCCCAGATGGCCCAGGCGTCGACATTACCCTGCTGGAAGGCGGCGCGCGCATCGGCGGGGGCAAGGTAAACCGGCTGAATATCGCTAAATTTCAGGCCCGCCAGCTGCAGGGCGCGCAGCAGCAGATTGTGGGAGCTGGAACCTTTCTGGAAAGCGACCTTTTTCCCTTTTAATTCGGCAACGTTGTGAATAGGACTGCCTTGCGCCACCAGGATGACTTCCGCTTTCGGCTTGGGCGGCTCCGAACCGATATAGACCAGATCGGCGCCCGCCGCCTGAGCAAAGATAGGCGGAATGTCGCCAGTACTGCCGATGTCAATGCTGCCGACGTTCAGCGCCTCCAGCATCTGCGGACCGGCCGGGAATTCAATCCACGAGATATGGGTGCCCGGATAGCGCTGCTCCAGCAGCTGATGGCTCTTCGCCAGCACCATGCTGACGCTGCCTTTCTGATAACCAATGCGCAGGGCATCGGGCGCCGCCGGGGCGGCGTGGCCCAGCGCGGAGAACAACAGCAGTCCGCCGAGGGTCAGCGCGCGGAGAGGATTAAACATGTTCCACCCCACGCAGAGACGTTAACGACGGGGCGCGGCTGCTGGGACGATGCAGCGCCTGCCAGAAGGTCTCCAGGGACTCATCCAGGCGCCGCTGCAGGTTAGGGGTGAACTGCGGCTTATGCTGGTAATCCGTGACCTGGCTGTCATCGGCGAAGACGCCATGGAGGATCTCCTGGGCCTTCAGGGCATTCAGGACGGGTTTCAGAGCGTAGTCCACCGCCAGCATGTGGGCGATGGTGCCGCCAGTGGCCAGCGGTAGCACGATTTTGCCCTCCAGCGCGCGCTCAGGAAGCAGATCGAGCAGGGTTTTCAGGGCGCCGGAAAACGAGGCTTTATACACCGGCGTGGCGATAATCAGACCGTCGGCCCCGGCCAGTTGCTCATTGAGCGTTTGTAGCGCCGGGTTGTCAAAGCGAGCGTACAGGAGGTCTTCCGGGGCAAAGTTCTGCAGATGCCAGTGGCAGACTTCGATATCGGCGGCGGTGAGCGTCTCTCTGGCATATTCCAGCAGGGCGCTGGAACGGGAAGGGTAACGCGGGCTGCCCGCAAGCGTAATGACGCGCATCTCTCTCTCCTTATAACTAAATGTTTGCATTTATCTATAATTGATAACATTTGCAGTGAGTGTGACAGAGCACCATTATTTCCCTAAATGATTTATCCACCGTTAGATAGCCGAAAAGCGCATAACGGCGCGGGGAGAGGTAATCGTTTGCGCTGATGGGTGATTTTTTGTCGCAGGTCAATTCCCTTTCAGCTGCGGATCGCACATAATACGCCCCCGGTTTGCACACCGGGAATCCAGGAGAGTTCATGTACTACCCCTTCGTTCGTAAAGCCCTTTTTCAGCTCGATCCTGAGCGCGCTCATGAAGTTACCTTTCAACAATTACGCCGTGTCACCGGGACGCCGCTGGAAATGCTGGTTCGCCAGAAGGTACCGGCCAGGCCCGTTACCTGCATGGGGCTGACCTTTAAAAATCCGCTGGGTCTGGCGGCCGGGCTGGATAAAAATGGGGAATGCATTGACGCGCTGGGCGCGATGGGTTTTGGTTCGATTGAGATCGGCACCGTCACCCCGCGTCCGCAGCCGGGCAACGATAAACCGAGGATCTTCCGTCTGGTGGATGCCGAGGGGTTGATCAACCGCATGGGCTTTAATAACCATGGCGTTGATAACCTGGTTGAGAACGTGAAAAAGGCGCATTTTGACGGCGTGCTGGGCATCAATATCGGCAAAAATAAAGATACGCCGGTGGAGCACGGTAAAGATGATTACCTGATTTGTATGGAAAAAGTCTATCCTTACGCCGGGTATATCGCCATTAATATCTCCTCACCGAATACCCCGGGGCTGCGTACGCTGCAATACGGTGAAGCGCTCGATGATTTACTCTCCGGTATTAAAAATAAGCAGCTTGAGCTGCAGCAAAAGCATCAGAAATATGTTCCGGTCGCCGTGAAGATCGCGCCGGATCTTTTACCAGAGGAATTGATCCAGGTTGCCGATAGCCTCGTGCGTCATAATATTGATGGGGTAATTGCAACCAATACCACCCTCGATCGTTCTCTGGTTCAGGGAATGAAACATTGCGATGAGACCGGTGGGCTTAGCGGTCGTCCATTACAATTAAAGAGCACTGAAATTATCCGTATGCTCTCCGCTGAGCTGAATGGTCGTTTGCCTATCATCGGCGTGGGCGGTATTGATTCGGTGATTGCTGCGCGAGAAAAGATAGCCGCCGGAGCATCGTTGGTGCAGATCTATTCCGGATTTATTTTTAAAGGTCCGCCGCTGATTAAAGAAATTGTTACCCACATCTAATCTTTTCCTCCGCTGAAACCCACCCAGGGCTTTATTTCCGGCCCTGGTTGTTTTATATTCCCTCACTGTTGCTTATTTAAACATTTTAGACTTTTCTTAATTTTAGAAAATATTCTGCGGCAAGTCGCAACAACTTTGCAGAGGCGTATGAAAGGGGACAGGGGGAAAAATGCGCATTAAACCTGACGATAACTGGCGTTGGTATTACGATGAAGAGCACGACCGTATGATGCTCGATTTGGCCAATGGCATGTTATTTCGCTCGCGCTTCGCCCGGCGAATGCTGACCCCGGATGCCTTTGCGCCGTCGGGATTCTGCGTCGATGACGCCGCGCTCTATTTCTCCTTTGAAGAAAAATGTCGCGATCTCGAACTGTCGAAAGAACAGCGAGCGGAATTAGTCCTCAATGCGTTAACCGCGATCCGTTTTCTCAAACCGCAGATGCCGAAAAGCTGGCACTTTATCGCTCATCCCCACCAGTGGCAGCCGAGCGGCGGCGACGCCGCCTGCGTCTGGCTGAGCGATACCGGGGAGCAGGTGAATTTGCTGGTGGTGGAGCCGGGAGATAACGCCGCGCTTTGTCTGCTGGCCCAGCCGGGTCTCACCCTTGCCGGGCGCGTGATGCAGTTAGGCGACGTTATTAAAATCATGAACGACAGGCTGCAGCCGGCGCAGAGCGCGGTCAGCTACAGCCTGGGACAGGCGGTTTAAGGCGCCAGGCGCAGCGCCGTTTTCGGTACGCAGCTGCAGGCGAGAATGGTGCCGTCCCCGGCGACCGCATTTTTCTTTAACGAGCTGACTTCGCCCTCTTCCAGCCGAATGCGGCAGCTGCCGCAGATCCCTGCCCGACACGAATAGGGTACGCGAATGCCCTGTTGCTCCAGTTGCTCCAGCAGCACCTGCTGGTTATTCCCGCTAAACTGTTGACCCTGCCATTCGATGGCAACCGTAGCTTGCTGCTGCGCTTCCGGGGCCGGAGTATCGTCGCTCTCGCCGGCGCCGTAGGCTTTCGCCGGGCCGCGGGCGAGGATTTCGACTTCATCACCCACCCGGATCACCCCGCTGTTGCGGGCAATCAGGTTCTGGCCAAAATCGACATCGCCATTGTCCAGCGCAGTACGAAAACGCTTTAAGGTTTCCAGCGGCTCCCCGGTGGGATGCTTCTGCCCGCGCTCTGGACTGACGGTGGTAAAAATGCAGCGGCTGCATGGCTTAGCGACGTCAAACACCACTTCGCCGACGCGGATCACTTTCCAGCTATCTTCATCCCAGGCGGCCGCGCCGGTGACCACGAGGTTAGGACGAAACTGTTCTATGCTTACGCTGGCCGGGCAGCGTTGCTGCAGATCGCGCAGCGAGGCCTCGTTAGCCAGCAGGTACGGGTAGCCGTCGGCGAAGGAGAGCGGTACCGCATCGTGGCGCTTCACCCGGCGGGTTAACTGCGGCCCCAGCCAGCGCAGCTGGACATCGCGCTTGAAAAAGCCGCTGAGCCACTGGTTAACGGCGGCGGGCGCGATAAGGGCGGTGAAATGGTTGCCCCAGACTTCGGTGGGCTCGGCCTGCAGGGCGAAATCGCTAAAACGCACCACGGCGCTGCTGCCGTCCGGCGCGGTCAGGTGAAGGCCATCATGCAGCGGCGCCGGAATAAATTTTACCATTTGCGGAAACTGGCGGGCGGTAATAAAGGTCCCGTCGTTTTCGGTGACCATAAACAGGCGATCGAAGGCCAGGCCGCTGATATCAGCAAAGGCGTGGGTCAGGCCCATGCCGCGCATGGATTTAACGGGATGAATAAAAAGTCGCGAGAGCGTTACCATACGCTGCCTCCGGGTTCCAAAAATAAGCCTATAACTTTATGACATAGGGCACATATTGGCTATAATGCGCACCAATTTTCTTTAAGTAAAAGTGACGATATGAATTCTCTGTTTGCCAGTACGGCTCGTGGGCTGGAAGAGCTGTTAAAAACTGAACTGGAAGGACTTGGCGCGACGGACTGCCAGGTCGTCCAGGGCGGGGTCCATTTTCAGGGGGATACGCGCCTGCTGTATCAAAGCCTGATGTGGAGCCGGCTGGCTTCGCGCATCATGCTGCCGCTGGGCGAGTGTCGCGTATACAGCGATCTGGATCTGTACCTCGGCGTACAGGCCATTCCGTGGACGGAGATGTTTAACCCTGGCGCCACCTTCGCGGTACATTTTAGCGGCCTCAATGACGAGATCCGCAACAGCCAGTATGGTGCATTAAAAGTCAAAGACGCCATCGTCGACAGCTTCACGCGTAAAAACCTGCCGCGCCCGAATGTCGATCGTGAGTCGCCCGATCTGCGGATCAACGTCTGGCTGAACAAAGAGACGGCGCATATCTCCCTGGATCTGAGCGGGGAAGGGTTGCATCTGCGCGGCTACCGCGATGGTACCGGTATGGCGCCGATCAAAGAAAACCTCGCGGCGGCGATCGTCATGCGCTCTGGTTGGGTACCGGGTACGCCGCTGCTCGATCCGATGTGCGGCTCCGGTACCCTGCTGATTGAAGCGGCGATGCTGGCGACCGATCGTGCGCCGGGTCTGCACCGCGGCCACTGGGGCTTTGGCGGTTGGGCGCAGCACGATGACGCTATCTGGAAAGAGGTGAAGGCGGAAGCGCAAACCCGCGCGCGTCAGGGGCTGGCGGCCTATGGGTCGCGCTTCTATGGCTCTGACGTCGACGAGCGCGTCATTGAGCGCGCGCGCCGCAACGCCCGTCGCGCCGGCATCGGCGAGCTGATCGATTTTGCAGTCAAAGACGTCGCCCAGCTGAATAACCCGCTGCCGAAAGGCCCGTACGGCACCGTGATCAGCAACCCGCCGTACGGCGAGCGCCTGGAAAGCGAGCCGGCGCTGATTGCCCTGCACAGCCTGCTGGGCCGGATCATGAAAAGTCAGTTTGGCGGCTGGAACCTGTCGGTGTTCAGCGCCTCGCCGGAACTGCTGAGCTGCCTGCAGCTGCGTGCCGATAAACAGTTCAAAGCGAAGAACGGCCCGCTGGACTGCATACAGAAAAACTATCACCTGGCGGAAAGCGAAGGCGGCAAGCCGGCGATGCTGGCGGAAGATTTTGCCAACCGTCTGCGTAAGAATCTGAAGAAATTTGAAAAGTGGGCCCGTCAGGAAGGCATTGAATGCTATCGCCTGTACGATGCCGATCTGCCGGAATATAACGTGGCGATCGATCGCTACGGTGACTGGGTGGTGGTCCAGGAGTATGCGCCGCCGAAAACCGTCGATGCGCACAAAGCGCGCCAGCGTCTGTTTGATATTATCGCGGCGACCATCGCCGTGCTGGAAATCGCCCCCAACAAGCTGGTGCTGAAGACCCGCGAGCGGCAAAAGGGTAAAAACCAGTATCAGAAGATGGCGGAGAAGGGCGACTTTATCGAGGTGCAGGAGTACAACGCGCGCCTGTGGGTTAACCTCACCGACTACCTCGATACCGGTCTGTTCCTCGACCACCGTATCGCCCGTCGTATGCTCGGCCAGATGAGCAAGGGTAAGGATTTCCTTAACCTGTTCTCCTATACCGGCAGCGCCAGCGTCCACGCCGGTCTGGGCGGCGCGCGCTCTACGACCACGGTGGATATGTCGCGTACCTATCTGGAGTGGGCGGAGCGCAACCTGCGTCTCAATGGCCTGACCGGTCGTGCGCATCGCCTGATGCAGGCTGACGTGCTGGGCTGGCTGCGGGAAAGCACCGAGCAGTTCGATCTGATCTTTATCGATCCGCCGACTTTCTCTAACTCCAAACGAATGGAAGATGCCTTTGACGTGCAGCGCGATCATATTCGCCTGATGACCGATCTGAAACGTCTGCTGCGTAAAGGCGGCACCATTATGTTCTCGAACAACAAACGCGGTTTCCGTATGGATCATGACGGGCTGGCGGCGCTTGGCCTGAAGGCGCAAGAGATTTCGCAAAAAACGCTGTCGCAGGATTTTGCCCGCAACCGTCAGATCCACAACTGCTGGCTGATTACTGCAGCCTGAAAGGAATAAAGAATGTCACTGATTAGTATGCACGGCGCCTGGCTTTCATTCAGCGATGCGCCGCTGCTGGATAATGCTGAACTGCATATCGAAGATAACGAACGCGTCTGTCTGGTTGGGCGCAACGGCGCCGGTAAATCGACCCTGATGAAGATCCTTAACCGTGAACAGGGGCTGGATGACGGGCGTATTATTTATGAACAGGATCTGATCGTCGCGCGTCTGCAGCAGGATCCGCCGCGCAACGTTGCCGGTACGGTGTACGATTTCGTCGCCGAAGGGATCGCCGAACAGGCCGCTTACCTGAAGGCCTACCATGATGTTTCGCATCAGGTGATGACCGACCCGAGCGACAAAAATTTAAATGAACTGGCCCGTCTGCAGGAACAGCTGGATAACCTGGGCCTGTGGCAGCTGGATAGCCGCATCAATGAAGTGATCGAGCAGCTTGGTCTTAACGCCGACGCGCAGCTGGCTTCGCTTTCCGGCGGCTGGTTGCGTAAAGCGGCGCTGGGCCGTGCCCTGGTCAGCGGGCCGCGCGTGCTGTTGCTGGATGAACCGACGAACCACCTCGATATCGAAACTATCGACTGGCTGGAAGGGTTCCTGAAAAGCTTTAAAGGCACCATTATCTTTATTTCGCACGACCGCTCCTTCATCCGCAACATGGCGACGCGCATCGTCGATCTCGATCGCGGCAAGCTGGTGACTTATCCGGGCAATTACGATCAGTATCTGTTGGATAAAGAAGAAGCGCTGCGGGTTGAAGAGCTGCAGAATGCTGAATTCGACCGCAAGCTGGCCCAGGAAGAGGTGTGGATCCGCCAGGGGATTAAAGCGCGTCGTACTCGCAACGAAGGCCGCGTTCGCGCCCTGAAAGCGATGCGTCGCGAGCGCGGCGAGCGCCGGGAAGTGATGGGCAGTGCGAAGATGCAGGTGGAAGAGGCTTCGCGCTCCGGCAAAATCGTTTTCGAAATGGAGAACGTCAACTATCAGGTTGACGGCAAAGTGCTGGTGAAAGATTTCTCCGCGCAAATCCAGCGCGGCGATAAGATTGCCCTGATCGGCCCCAATGGCTGCGGGAAAACCACGCTGCTGAAGCTGATGCTTGGCCAGTTGCAGGCCGACAGCGGGCGGATCCACGTTGGCACCAAGCTGGAAGTCGCCTACTTCGACCAGCACCGTGCAGAGCTGGATCCGGACCGGACGGTGATGGATAACCTCGCCGAAGGTAAGCAAGAGGTGATGGTTAACGGTAAGCCGCGGCACGTGCTGGGCTATCTGCAGGACTTCCTGTTCCATCCGAAACGGGCGATGACGCCAGTACGCGCGCTGTCCGGCGGGGAGCGTAACCGTCTGCTGCTGGCGCGACTGTTCCTGAAACCCAGTAACTTATTGATTCTCGATGAACCGACAAACGACCTTGATGTCGAAACGCTGGAGCTGCTGGAAGAGCTGATCGATGGCTATCAGGGCACCGTGATGCTGGTCAGCCACGATCGTCAGTTTGTCGACAATACCGTGACCGAGTGCTGGATCTTCGAAGGCGGCGGCCATATTGGTCAGTACGTCGGCGGTTATCACGACGCCCGCGGTCAGCAGGCCCAGTCTTTGGCGCAAAAGCAGACGATCGTTAAAAAAACGACGGAAGTCGCTCAGCCAAAAGCAGAAACTGTCAAACGCGGCGGGAACAAACTAAGCTATAACCTGCAACGCGAGCTGGAGCAACTGCCGCAGAAGCTGGAAACGCTTGAGGCCGAACTGCAAACGCTGCAGGAGCAGGTAGCCGATCCTGACTTCTTTGGCCAATCGCACGATCGTACGCAGCAAGTGCTGGCGCAGCTGGCCGAAGCGGAGCAGGCGCTGGAAGCCGCCTTTGAACGCTGGGAATATCTCGAAGGATTAAAGAACGGCGCCTGAGCCGAGGAGTTGTCATGTGCGATCACCATCATGCTGCGCGACATATTTTATGTCCCCAATGTGATTTGCTGGTGGCTTTGCCGCAGCTTGAGCATCGCCAGAAAGCCGCCTGCCCGCGCTGCGGTACAACGTTAACCACCACGTGGGACGCGCCTCGCCAGCGTCCCACGGCTTACGCGCTGGTCGCGCTGTTTATGCTGCTGCTGGCCAACCTGTTTCCTTTTATCTATATGAAAGTGGGTGGCATCAGCAGCGAAATAGCGCTGCTGGAAATTCCCAACGTGCTGTTTACCGAGGATTACGCCAGCCTCGGCACCTTCTTTTTACTCTTTGTACAACTGGTACCGGCCTTTTGTCTGGTCACCATTTTGCTGCTGGTCAATCGGGTCAGGATGCCCGCTGGGCTGAAGGCGTTTCTGGCGCGCATTTTGTTTCACCTCAAGACCTGGGGCATGGCGGAGATCTTTCTTGCCGGCGTGCTGGTGAGCTTCGTCAAACTGATGGCCTACGGCGATATCGGCATCGGCCTGAGCTTTATTCCCTGGTGCATGTTTTGCCTGCTGCAGTTACGCACCTTCCAGTGCGTCGACCGCCGCTGGCTGTGGGATGATATTGCCCCTATGCCGGCGATTACCCAGCCGCTGAAGGTCGGGGTAGCCGGGATCCGCCAGGGGCTGCGCTCCTGCGGCTGCTGCACGGCGGTGTTACCGGCCGACCAGACCGTCTGCCCGCGCTGTCACAGCAAAGGGACGGCGCGGCGTAAAAATAGCCTGCAGTGGACGCTGGCGCTGCTGGTGACCTCATTTATTCTCTATCTTCCCGCCAATATTATGCCGATCATGATCACCGATCTGCTGGGCGATAAAATGCCGTCGACCATTATGGCCGGGGTGGTGTTACTGTGGAGCGAGGGCTCCTACCCGGTGGCGCTGGTGATCTTTATCGCCAGTATTATGGTGCCGACGCTGAAGATGATCGCTATCGCCTGGCTGTGCTGGAATGCTAACGGCAACGGTGCGCGCGATTCGGAACGCATGCATCTGATTTATGAAGTGGTGGAATTTGTTGGCCGCTGGTCAATGATTGACGTTTTTGTCATCGCCGTGCTCTCTGCGCTGGTGCGCATGGGGGGGTTGATGAATATCTATCCCGCCATCGGCGCGGTCATGTTTGCGCTGGTGGTGGTGATGACCATGTTTTCAGCGATGACGTTTGATCCCCGTTTACTGTGGGATCGTGAGCCAGATTCAAGCCATGAGGAAATACAACAACATGGAAAATAAGAGCGGAGAAGCGAAAGTGCAGAAGGTGAAGAACTGGTCACCGGTGTGGATCTTCCCTATCGTCACTGCGCTGATCGGAGCGTGGATCCTGTTTTATCATTACAGCCATCAGGGACCAGAGGTCACGCTGATCACCACTAACGCGGAAGGCATTGAAGGGGGAAAAACCCGGATCAAGAGCCGCAGCGTGGATGTTGGGGTGGTAGAGAGCGCGACGCTGACCGACGATTTAACCCACGTGGAAATCAAAGCTCGCCTCAATTCCGGCATGCAGAAATTACTGCATAACGATTCCGTCTTCTGGGTGGTGAAACCGCAGGTAGGGCGCGAGGGGATCAGTGGTCTCGGGACATTATTGTCCGGGGCCTATATTGAACTGCAGCCGGGGTCGAAAGGTTCGGTGCCGGCGCAGTATCCGCTGCTGGATTCTCCGCCGCTCGCCTCGCCGGATGCCAAGGGGATCCGGATTTTGCTGGAAAGCAGCAAGGCAGGCCAGCTGTCGCCAGGCGACCCGGTGCTGTTCCGCGGTTATCGCGTGGGGTCGGTGGAAACCAGCACCTTTGATGCGCAGAAACGTCATATCACTTATCAGCTGTTCATCAACGCGCCTAATGACCGCCTGGTGACCACTAACGTTCGCTTCTGGAAGGACAGCGGGATCGCCGTTGATTTGACCGCGGCGGGGATGCGCGTCGAGATGGGCTCGTTGTCGACGCTGTTTGGCGGCGGGGTGAGCTTCGATATTCCGGAAGGACTGGACCTCGGCGAGCCGGTGGCGAACAAAACGGAATATCACCTGTTTGACGATCAGAAGAGCATCCAGGATTCGGTCTTTACCGAGCATATCGATTACGTGATGTTCTTCAAAGACTCGGTTCGTGGCCTGCAGCCCGGCGCGCCGGTGGAGTTCCGCGGCATCCGTCTGGGAACCGTCGGCAAAGTGCCGTTCTTTATTCCTGGGCTGAAGCAGCGTTTGAACGATGACTATCGCATTCCGGTGGAAGTGCGGGTTGAACCGCAGCGTCTGGTCAACCAGCTCGGCGGCGATCCGAATATTCGCGCTCACATTGACGATCTAATTAACCGCGGACTGCGCGGCTCGCTGAAAACCGGTAACCTGGTGACCGGCGCGCTGTATATCGATCTCGACTTCTATCCGAAAGCGCCGCCGCGTGGGAAAATTCAGGAGTTTAACGGCTATCCGATTATCCCGACCATTAGCGGTGGACTGGCGCAGATCCAGCAGCGTCTGATGGATGCGCTGGATAAAATCAATAACCTGCCGCTCAATCCGCTACTGGAACAGGCAACCAGTACGCTGGCGCAAAGCGAGAAGACCATGCAGCATGTACAGACCACGCTGGATAGTCTGAATAAGATCACCTCCAGTCAGTCGATGCAGCAGCTACCTGCCGATATGCAGACGACGCTGCGCGAGCTGAACCGCAGCATGCAGGGCTTCCAGCCGGGCTCCGCGGCCTACAATAAGATGGTGGCCGATATGCAGCGTCTGGATCAGGTGCTGCGTGAGCTGCAGCCGGTTCTGAAAACGCTCAATGATAAGAGCAATGCGCTGGTATTTGAGGCGAAGGATAAAAAAGACCCACAGCCGAAGGGAGCGAAATAATGAAAAAATGGTTACTGGTGGCAGCCGTTTGCGTGATGACGGCGTGCAGTAGCGGCGGTGAGAGCAAAACATATTACCAGTTGCCGGTGGTGCAAGGCGGCGCGCAGAGCGCCGCCAGCCAGGGGGCACGTCTGCTGTGGGTTGAGCAGGTCAGCATCCCGGATTATCTGGCGGGCAATGGAGTGGTCTATCAAACCACCGATGTGCAGTATGTAATCGCCAATAATAATCTGTGGGCCAGCCCGCTGGACCAGCAGCTGCGTACTACGCTGGTGGCAAACCTCAGCCAGCAGTTGCCGGGCTGGGTAGTGTCGTCCCAACCCTTGGGCAGCGAGCAGGATACGCTCAATGTGGCGGTAAATGGCTTTCACGGGCGCTACGACGGGCGGGTTATCGTCAGCGGCGAGTGGCTATTGAAGCATCAGGGACAGCTGATTAAGCGCCCGTTTAACATCGTGCTCAAGCAGCAGCAGGATGGCTATGACGCGATGGTGAAGACCCTGGCCCAGGCATGGAGCCAGGAGGCGGTGGCCATTGCCGGCGAGCTTAACCGTCTGCCATAAGTAAATTTCATAAAAGTGATATGCCGCGTGGTTCATCTGAGCCGCGCGGCATTTTTTTTGCCAGGTCAGTTTGTTACCGAGCGCTGCGCCGAATGAACAAAAAATGAACTCTTATATAGGTCACAAATATGACACTGGCGTGAATTTTGCGCATTGACGTTGTCTTCATTTCGCGGTATTCGTAACCCGTGGCTGCACAATTTGCGACCACTGTTTTCTTTTCCACCAGATCAAAGAATGAGGGAAACGAGGCATGAAGAGACAAAAACGAGATCGCCTGGAACGGGCACATCAACGTGGATATCAAGCGGGTATCGCGGGGAGATCGAAAGAAATGTGTCCATACCAGAGCTTGAATCAACGCTCATGGTGGCTGGGAGGCTGGCGAGAAGCCATGGAGGACAGGGTACTAACGGCCTGACACTGTCTCTTTAAAAAAGAAGCCTCCGCATAGCGGGGGCTTCGCCTTTTAATCGCTGCCGATAATTATCAGAAAGCGGAAGTATCCTGGAACAGGCCGACTTTCAGATCGTTCGCGGTATAGATCAGACGATCGTCAACCAGCACTTCGCCATCCGCCAGGCCCATAATCAGACGACGGTTAACAATGCGCTTGAAGTGGATGCGGTAGGTGACTTTTTTCGCGGTCGGCAGAACCTGACCGGTGAATT
Organism: Klebsiella sp. P1CD1; assembly: GCF_003790505.1. Taxonomy (NCBI): domain Bacteria; kingdom Pseudomonadati; phylum Pseudomonadota; class Gammaproteobacteria; order Enterobacterales; family Enterobacteriaceae; genus Klebsiella; species Klebsiella sp. P1CD1. The sequence continues at coordinate 3,801,918 of NZ_CP033631.1, read as the reverse complement.
TCACTTCGCCAACGCCCAGCGCACGGCCTTTGCCTTCGCCGCCGAGCCAGCCAAGATAGAACCCGACCAGCTGCCACATCGCATCCAGGCCCAGGCAGCCCGGCATCACCGGATCGCCGATGAAGTGGCAACCGAAGAACCACAGGTCCGGGTTGATGTCGAGTTCCGCCTCAACATAACCTTTGTCATAGTTACCACCGGTTTCGCTCATTTTGATGACGCGGTCCATCATCAGCATGTTTGGTGCTGGCAACTGCGGGCCTTTCGCGCCGAACAGTTCACCACGACCAGAGGCAAGAAGATCTTCTTTTGTATAGGATTCGCGTTTATCTACCATGTTTTCAGTAAGCCTTATTTTAAGTTCGGGACGCAGGATAGCTAACACGTGTAAGCTGAACAAGTCCGATCAGTTAGAACTTGTCCCACCTAACCAGCGTAGCGGCCACGGAAAACGATGGCGAGTCTCTTGCTGGGTCGCCTGCGCTATCCGCTCCTGAATGGTTTGTCGCAGCGTCAGCCCTTCACCGTCCCACATCAGTTGGGTCAGCATCGGCAGCGCTTCGGTAATATCGTCAATGGCCCAGATGGCAAACTGGTTTTCGGCAACGGCCTGACGGAGCTCATGGCTAAGACTGAGATGACGAACGTTGGCCGCAGGGATAATGACGCCCTGTTTACCGGTTAGCCCGCGCTGTTGACAGATAGTGAAGAAACCTTCAATTTTTTCGTTCAGACCGCCGACCGGCTGCACGCGACCAAACTGGTCGACAGAACCGGTAATCGCAATGCTCTGATTAATCGGCACATTGGCCAGCGCGCTGATTAAGGCGCAGAGTTCAGCCATGGAGGCGCTGTCGCCGTCCACTTCACTGTAGGACTGTTCGAAGGTCAGCGAAGCGGAGAACGGAAGCTGCTGCTCCAGCTCCAGCTCGGACATCAGAAAAGCCTGCATGATCATCATGCCTTTCGCATGAATATTGCCGCCGAGCTCGGCTTTGCGTTCGACATCAATAAACTCGCCATCACCAATGTGCACGACGCAGCTGATGCGCGAAGGTTCACCGAATGCGCGCGGATGGCCGGGGAATTCAATCACCGACAGGGCGTTGATCTGCCCGACGCATTCGCCTTCGGTTTCAATCAGGATCTGTTCCTGCAGGATTTCATCCTGCATTCGTTCTGCGAGGTAGCCTTCACGCCACTCCCGGCGTGCCAGCATCGTCTGCATTTCTTCGCCAGTAATCTCCTCGCCTTCGCAGAACGCGGCGGCCTCTCGCAGCTGGCGGGCTATCCATAGCGGACTGAGTGGCAGGGTCTCCTGATCGCCGGTGTAGCGCGTCCCCTCATCGATCAGCAGTGGCCAGGCGTCGGCCGCCGGACCTGGCAGCGTCAGCTGCTGGGCATTTTGCCATACCCACTGGCACCAGGCTTTCAGCGTCTCGGCGTCAGCAAACTGCAAAGTGTCTTCATACTCACTGTAGATCGCCTGAGCGCAAAGCTCTGGTTCCATTTCCTGGAAATCCGCCAGCGATTCGCGTTCGCCGACCAGCATGACTTTCAGGCTCAGCGGCATGGAGGGAATGCTGACCGGCAGCGGGCGCGACTCATCGATGGAGAGCCAGTCAAACCGCTGACGGGTCACCATATTTTTCAGGCGCACCCACAGAAGCGGCTGCGCCAGCAGTGTGCGAAGCGAGATTACCAGCACGCCACCATTGGCCTGATGAACCAGGCCTGGCTGGAGGGTGATGTCGCCGTTAAACTGGCGTACGCAGCCAAACAGCTGTTCCGCCTCTACCCAATCGGCCGCGACGACCGGGGCGGTGCTGGCAAAATTATCCTCAGCCCGTTGCGCCGGGGAGAGCGTCACGCGAGCGCCGTCAACGTCATAGCGGACCCCGTAGAGCGGGGCGGTAGGTTCATGCAGCGTACGGGTTTCTGCCGTCAGCCATTGCAGATACTCCGGTTCTTCGGGGGCTTTCACCAGCATGAAGGAGGAGACTGCCGGCGTGCACAGCAATTGCTCAAGCGCGTAGAACAGACGCGGCTGCAGATCGCCCGAGAGAGAGGGGGCCGGTTGAGAGAGATCAGCTTGGGCAAACAGCGCCTGATAAGGTTCCATATCGGGCGCAAGGTCGGTTCGGGTCAGTTTCGTAATGGTCAAAGTCGCTGTTTTTTAGTTAGATGTAAAGCGCGCAATTATACCTGATGCCGCGACTGAGCACACGGAGGATTATGATTACCCCGATGATTCCCCGGCCATACACCTCACGAATAATGATTTATATTCAGCACATCAGGAAAAAACTGATATCCTGAAATGAGTTACACGGTCACATTGAGATCGCAATGAAATATCAACAACTGGAAAATCTTGAAAGCGGCTGGAAATGGAAATATCTGGTAAAGAAGCACCGGGAAGGTGAGCTGATTACCCGCTACATTGAGGCCAGCGCTGCGCAAGCTGCGGTAGATGACTTGCTGACGCTCGAGAATGAACCTGTGCTGGTGCATGCCTGGATTGAGCAGCATATGAATCCGGCGCTGATGAACCGCATGAAGCAGACCATCCGCGCGCGACGGAAACGGCATTTTAACGCGGAGCATCAGCACACGCGTAAGAAGTCTATCGATCTGGAGTTTGTCGTCTGGCAGCGTCTTGCCGGCCTGGCACAGCGGCGGGGTAAAACCTTGTCCGAAACCATCGTGCAGCTGATTGAGGATGCTGAGCATAAAGAGAAGTACGCCAGCAAAATGTCGAGCCTGAAACACGATCTGCAGGAACTGTTAGGCAAGTAGTCTTTACGGCGGCCTGTCAGAGGCTACTCTGATATGGGGCCCACCACCGCAAAAGCGGGAGAGAAGGCATAAAAAAACCCGCCGAGGCGGGTTTTTTCATCAGTTATAACTTAAGCCGCTGGCTGAGTTACAACTTCTTTGTAGCCTTTAACTTCGATCTCTACACGACGATCCGGGGCCAGGCAGTCGATCAGTGCAGCGCGAGCTTTCACGTTGTCACAGGTGTTGCCAGTAACCGGGTTGGATTTACCCATACCGCGTGCGGAGATTTTGCCAGCCGGGATGCCTTTAGCAACCAGGTAGTCAACAACGGACTGAGCACGTTTCTCAGACAGCTGCTGGTTGTAAGCTTCGGAACCGATACGGTCGGTGAAGCCCATAACAACTGCAGAACCGTCTTTCGGATCCATGTTGCTCAGCTGGGTGTACAGCTGATCCAGAGCCTGCTGACCTTCCGGTTTCAGGGTTGCTTTGTTGAAGTTGAACAGAACGTCAGACTTCAGGGTGAAGTGCTTGGTAGTCACTTCCGGAGCCGGAGCCGGAGCCGGAGCTACAACCGGTGCAGCATCTTCCTGACCGAAACGGTAGGAAACACCCACGCTCAGCATGCCGTTGTCCGGACGAACGCCAACGGTGCCCGCGTCGCCGATGTTGTTAACCCACTGGTATTCCAGACGGGTAGCGATGTCACGAGTCACAGCCCACTCTACGCCGCCAGCAAATACCGGAGATACGCCAGTGTCGTGGTTGTCGCCAGCGATGCTGTTGCTGGAGTCTGCGCGCCATACCATGCCGCCCAGACGGGTGTAGATGTCCAGATCGTCAGTGATCGGGTAACCCAGTTTAGCGGTCAGCTGAACGCCCTGAGCTTTGAATGCGCCATTAACCTGGTCGCCTTTATACGGCATACGGCCCAGCCAGTCGTAACCCATTTCGAAACCGAGGTACGGGTTAACCTGGTAACCACCGAACGCACCAGCGCCCAGCTGGCTTTCGTGGGTCGGGCCATTGTTGTTCAGAGAGCTGTTGTACCAGCCAGTGTCATGGAACTGGGACCAACCCAGTTTACCACCTGCATACCAGGTGTTATCTTTCGGAGCGGCCTGCGCTACGGTAGCGAAGCCAGCCAGTGCCACTGCAATCGCGATAGCTGTCTTTTTCATTTTTTGCGCCTCATTATCATCCAAAATTCGCCATGAAGTTACAAAAGACCTCACGGTTAAATCCTTCACCCGGGGCGTGACTTGTTGTTAACTATGCTGATACATGCAGCGTAAGCCGATCACCCCTGGCGATGTAAAGTCTACAACTTAGTTCGAAACTTACAAGTGTGAACTCTGTCAGGCATATGAAAAAAAAGGGTTGTGTACACAATATTTAACAAATATGGTTGATTTTCGTACGCAGAAAAAAGGCAGAAATCCCCGTGTGACAGGCATTGCGCGAAAAAGTCCCTGAAAAACGCTGTGTCTTTACCATCGGTAAAAAAAATTCCAGGAATAATCCTAATTTCACTCAATGATACAAATTTGAGTGAATTTTTAGCCCGCTGAGTTGTCTGCCGAGCGTGCCTTGATTTCTCACCGGGCGCATGATGAATCCCATCGCGCAACCTTCCTGGGCGGCATTGACCAGACGCTCATGCTCTTCCGCGGTTAGCTCCTCCGTTAGCCAGCAGATAACCACACTATAATTACCGGTGCGCAGCGCGCGGATCATTGAGTCTACGGTATGGCAGGGTGACAGCTGGCTAATTTGCATGACTTTAGACAGCGGTAGACCGGCAGACTGGACCCACTCGCGGCTAAGCTTTTGTTGCGGCGTGAGCCACAGTTGCCAGCGAGACTGTTGACCCAGCTGCTGTAATAAAGGTAGCAGCAGTAACTGTGTCATCATGGGTTGATCTTCACGATAGACAATTTCACTGATCAGCCCATTGGCGGTCTGTTCGCCAGAACGATGAGCGTAGTGGCCTGCAGAAGCAGAAGCCTGTGCTGAACGATTTGCGTGAGCTGAAGTAAACATAGTCTATCCCGCCTGTAGTTACTGTATGCATATACAGTATATCTACCTGGGGAAAAGATCAACCGCAATTTGCCATTTTGCTGGCTGAAATTTAATCATTTCCCGCCGCGTCTGATTTATAGCGATGCGCACCTCTCCTCAACGATATCCTTAATGCCGGCTAATGATTTCTTTCCACCCTGTTGATTGCAGCAACGTCAGTGATTTTCTGAAAGCGTCTCGCAAAACCGCATTCTGGTGGAAAAGTCGGCGAAAATCATCTTGCTGCTGTTCGGGAAGTCCCTTATGTTTTCTCTTAGCGGATCCGTTAACAACTTAAGTTTAATTACATGATTAACAAAGGAATGATCATGAGAAAACTAGTATGTCCGCGGTTCCCGCAATTTCAGGCCTGCGTCTCGCCGCTGGGTCAGTTACATTCTCGTCCGCTTTTTGGCGGCTATAGCCTGGCCATTGATGATACGGTGTTTGCGATGGTGGCAGAGGGCGATATTTACCTGAGGGCCTGCGAGCAGAGCGCCGCGTATCGGGTTGAACATCGCAATCCTTTATTAACGCTGCGCCGACATGGGCGCATCGTGCCGATGAAGTATTATCAAATTGACGACGCATTGTGGCGCGATGAGACTCAGCTTTTTCGGCTGTCGCTGTTGTCGTGGCAGAGTGCGCAGCGTGAAAAGAACCACCGACGGGCGTCGGGCCGTCTGAAGGATTTACCCAATATCAGCTTTCATATGGAATTGCAGCTGATCCACGCGGGCATACCGGATGTCAGGACGCTTCGGGAGGTAGGCGCTCAGCAGGCCTGGCAACGGCTACGAGAAAACAACGCCTCTCTGTCGCTCAACGTCTTGCTGGCGCTGGAGGGGGCGATTGTCGGCGTTCACGCCGCCGCGCTCCCGACGCTGCGGCGTCAGGAGCTGCTCGAATGGGCTGGAGCCCGCTAGCGGACTGCCGCCGTTATTCTGTCTGAGCGTGGACGCGCTGTTGCAGGCGGCAAATTTCAGGCAGCAGCGCAAGCAACAAGCCAATCTGCTGTAATACCAGCGGCTCTTTACTGTCCGCGCGCGGTTCCAGATGCTGGATCCGGCTTTGCAGGCTGGTCAAAGACTTCTGCACCCGATGTTCATCGGCGGGGGTATGGTGCAGGGCGTCATCAACATAACAAACAGCATCATCCAGCAGGGCAAGAATATCGGGGGTGGACAGTTTTTCCCGATGCGCGCCGAGAGCGGAGATGTAGCTGGTGAAGGTATGGTTGAGACACAGCAAGCGAAAAGCGGTCTCGCGCTGGGCGCCATCCGCGCGCGGTTCAGTCGACAAATTCGAGACCACGGAGGCCAGTTCGGCATCACGGTTGTAGGCATCACGGCGGGCGACACGATAGGCCAGACGGTTGTCGCGGCCCTGGTGATACTGCTCCAGAATGGCATCCAGATAACGGCAGTTCGCGTTCATCGCCCGGTCCAGGACGCGCGGCAGATTGCGAAATTTCCAGTCCGGCCAGATGAAGCTGACCGCCGCCCAGGCGATGGCGCAGCCGATCAGGGTATCAATAATGCGCGGTAGCGCGACCTCAAAACCTTCGCCAAGCAGGTTAAAGCACAGCAGCACCAGCAGCGTAATAAACATGGTGGCATGGGCGTACTGCACGTTACGAAAGGCAAAGAACAGCACGCCGGTGAGCACGATCAACACCAGTTGCCCTTCAATCGAAGGCACCAGCAGCAGGACGGGCAGGCCGATCGCCACCCCCACCAGCGTGCCGATGATCCTCAGCGCCAGTCGGTGGCGGGTGGCGTTATAGTTCGGCTGACAGACAAACAGGCTGGTCAGCAGGATCCAGTAGCCATGCTGGAGCCCGGTAAACTGGATAAAGGCATAGCCGGCGCAGAGCACCAGCGACATACGTACCGCGTGGCGAAAGAGAGCGGACTCCGGTGACATGTTGCGCCGCAGACGCAGCCAGATGTCGTTCAGCCCGCCGAGTCTGTCGTCGGCCAACAGCGTCTCGGTGTTGCTCCCGGCAGGCGCGGTCGTTTGCACCGATTCAATCGTGGCCAGCTGCGCATCGATAGCGCGCAGGTTATTGAGTAAAAACCCAAGGGCATTGATCTGCTCGTCGGACGCGCCGCTGGCGCGCACACGGTCAAGCGCCGCGTCGAGATGCATAAACGCGCGTTCAAAATGGGCGTCATGTTGGTAGGGTTCGCGCAGTAAAATCGCCCGCGAGAGCTTCTGGCAGGCCTGGGCCTGCATCGAGAGCATGCGCTGGAAACGGAACATCACGTCGCTGTAGCGGAATTGATCGCGCAGAGTCTGATACTGAATATGCGATGAGCTGGCGCGTTCATGAATATCCTGGGCCACAAAGTAGTACTGCAGGGTGCGGCGGGTGCCGCGCTGGCCCCGATCGCCTCGCAGTCGGGTTAGCAGCGAGACCTTGGTTTGGTTAAGCGTAGCAACCAGCTGGCCGTTGGCGAGGGCCAGATCGTACAGCGGCGCCTGGCTCTCATCCTCCAGGTCAGGATCAAACAGCCGGGATTTGAGCTCCAGATAGCGAGCCAGTTGCTCATAGCTACGCGCCAGGTTGTCCTGCAATGGACGAATCGGAAAAATCAGGTGCCCGGACAGCGTCAGCAGGTTGTACCACACGGCCCCCGCCAGCAGGAACAACGGCTGTAGATACCAGTGATCGTACAGTGTGACGCCGAGCATGGTGTAGATGGCGATGAGCAGGGCGCCGAAGGCGATGGTGGCATAGCGCTGGCCGAGGCCGCCGAGCAAAATAAAGCCGATGGTAGACACGGTCAGGCCGAGGGCAAACAGCGGCGGCCACGGAAACAGCAGCTCCACGGAGGCGGAGGCGATAAAAAAACAGACCAGGGTAATGGCGAGGTTGCGCAGACGACCGGTCAGCCGGTCGTCGAGGTCGGTCAGGGCCGCGGCAACAACGCCAAGGGTGAGAGGGATGGTCAGTTTGACTTCGCCGATCCACCAGGGAAACAGCGTTGTGCCGCAGAGCGCAATAAAGATCCGTACGTTATAAAGCCAGGCACTGTTCCAGGTATAGCGGCGTAGCAGGGGGCTAATCATGTCCGTGTTCCGTTCGGTTACTGAAAGCGACGACGCGCATTGGCTTCACGTGCGGCACGCGCGGTTTCCACAGAGACGACCCGACGTCCTACCGGCCAAAGGGCAATGGCAGCAATTTTAAAGTTCGCGATCCCCACCGGGATGCCAATAATGGTCAGACATTGAGCTATGCCGCTGAAAATATGCATCAGGCACAACCACCAGCCGAAAAAAATGAACCACAGAATATTCAGCACGGTGCCGCCGGCGTTGAGGAGGCCATTTTTACGGCCCGGCTCCAGCTCATCCACATGAATAGCCTCGTTACCGTATGGAAATAAGGAGAGTCGGGTGATTTCCCAGCAGGAGCGGGTCAGCGGCAGCGTGACGACCAGAACGATGCTAACCAGCGTGGCGAGCAGCCAGCCTAGAGTGGTGGCGAAACCGCCAAGGATAAAGTTCAAAATATTCAGAATGGTACGCATAAAGCCTCGGTTTTGCCCTGTGGATAATAAGACCTGACAATTGTAACGTTTTTTTGCGCTGGAGCACCTGGTCCCGGGCGGTTAAACTGAAAAACAATCCACCCTGATTGAAAATCGACATTATATGGAACTTAAAGCGACAACATTGGGCAAACGCATGGCTCAGCACCCTTATGATCGGGTGCAGTTACTGAACGCCGGCGTAAAGGTTTCCGGCGACCGTCATGAGTATCTTATCCCTTTCAATCAGTTATTGTCAGTGCATTGTAAGCGCGGTCTGGTCTGGGGCGAACTGGAGTTTGTGTTGCCTGACAGCAAAGTCGTGCGTTTGCACGGTACCGAGTGGAGCGAAACGCAGCGCTTCTATCACCATTTACAAACGCTCTGGGAGCAGTGGAGCGCGGAAATGAGTGACATCGCCGCTGGCGTACTGAAGCGGCAGCTGGCGACGATCGAGCGCACCCGTGCGGAAGGCAAATGGTTGACGCGTCAGCAGGTGGCGGATGTGCAGGATAACATTCGCCAGGCGTTGACTGGTTTGCCGATGCCCACCAGCCGGCTTGAGGCCTTTGACAACTGTCGGGAGCTGTGGCGGGAGTGTCAGCGCTGGTTAGGGGATATTGAAGCGACACGCCTGGCCCATAACCAGGCCTTCACCGAGGCGATGCTTGAGCAGTATCGCGGCTTTTTTGACGGCGTTGAGTCGTCCCCTCTTAATGCCTCACAGGCGCGGGCGGTGGTGAACGGCGAACGTTCCCTGCTGGTGCTGGCGGGCGCGGGCAGCGGCAAAACCTCGGTGCTGGTGGCGCGGGCAGGCTGGCTGCTGGCGAGGGGAGAAGCGGCAGCAGAGCAAATTTTGTTACTGGCATTCGGCCGCCAGGCGGCGCAGGAGATGGATGCGCGGATCCGCGAGCGTCTTGCATCCGACGATATCACCGCGCGTACCTTCCACTCGCTGGCGCTACATATTATTCAGCAGGGCAGCAAAAAAGTCCCCACCATCAGCAAACTGGAAAGCGATAGCGCAGCTCGTCAGGCGCTGCTCGTGAAAAGCTGGCAGCAGCAGTGTCAGGAGAAAAAAGCGCAGGCGAAAGGCTGGCGCCTGTGGCTGGAAGAGGAGATGGGCTGGCAACTGCCGGAAGGCGATTTCTGGCAGGACAAGAAGGTGCAGCGGCGTATGGCCAGCCGGCTCGACCGCTGGGTCAGCCTGATGCGTATGCACGGCGGCTCCCAGGCAGAGATGATTGCCGGGGCGCCGGAGGCGGTACGCGATCAGTTCAGTAAACGGGTGAAACTGATGTCGCCTCTGATGAAAGAGTGGAAGGCGGCGCTGAAGGCCGAGAATGCGGTCGATTTTTCCGGCCTGATCCATCAGGCGGTCAATATTCTCGATAAAGGCCGCTTCGTCAGCCCATGGAAACACATTCTGGTGGATGAATTTCAGGATATCTCGCCGCAGCGGGCCTCGCTGTTGGCTGCATTACGCCGGCAGAACAGCCAAACCACGCTCTTTGCCGTCGGGGATGACTGGCAGGCGATTTACCGGTTCAGCGGGGCCCAGCTTTCCCTGACCACCGCGTTTAATCATTACTTTGGCGAAGGGGATAGCTGCGCGCTGGATACCACCTATCGCTTTAACGGCCGCATTGGCGAAATCGCCAATGGCTTTATCCAGCAGAATCCGCATCAGTTAAGTAAGCCGCTGAACAGCCTGACGGCGGGCGATAAAAAGGCCGTCACGCTGTTAGCCGACGATAAGCTGGATGATTTACTGGATAAACTGAGCGGCTACGTTAAGCCCGAGCAGCGGATCCTACTGCTTGCCCGTTACCATCATCTGAAGCCCGACGCGCTCAACAAGGCGGCGACGCGCTGGCCGCATCTGCAGCTTGATTTTATGACTATTCATGCCAGCAAGGGCCAGCAGGCGGACTATGTGATTGTGCTGGGACTGCAGGAGGGAGAGGATGCGTTTCCCGCGCCGGCGCGCGAGTCGATCATGGAGCAGGCGCTCCTGCCGCAGCCGGAAGATTTTCCTGATGCGGAGGAGCGTCGACTACTGTACGTGGCGATAACCCGCGCACGTCATCGGGTGTGGTTGTTGTTTAACAAAGCGCAACCTTCGCCGTTTGTCGACATCCTGCAGGCCTTGGATGTGCCGGTGGCCAGGAAACCCTAATCACGTGTGGGTTATTTCAGGCGCTCGGCAAGATAACGCGGATAATCCGGGATCAGAATATCGAGCGGCTGATTAAAGTGCGGTGACTGGATGATAAAGTCAGCGGTGGAGACGTTAGTGGCGACCGGAATGTTCCAGACGGTGGCCAGGCGCAGCAACGCTTTGACGTCCGGGTCGTGAGGCACGGCGTTCAGCGGATCCCAGAAGAAGATCAGCACGTCGATTTTGCCTTCTGAAATAAGCGCGCCAACCTGCTGGTCACCGCCCATCGGGCCGCTCAGCATGGCATTGACCTCCAGTCCGGTAGCCCGCGAGACCAGGTTACCGGTGGTGCCGGTGGCATACAAAACGTGTTGCGCCAGCAACGCCTGATGGCGAGCGACCCATTTCATCAGCATATCTTTACAGTGATCGTGAGCCACCAGCGCGATATGTTTTTGCGCGGACAGGGTACGAGTTGTCAGTTCCATATTTTCATTCCACATTTTGACCTGCAGACAGATTACTGAATGTGGCTGCCGCTGCAAGCATCGGGGTGAAAATTTTGTCGAATCTGTGGGTTAGCCTGGATGGCCGCCTGCTGCGGATTAGCATACACTTAGGTGAAATAGCAGGAGGAACCCATGAAAGAGAACGATATTGCCGGCATCCTGACGTCGACACGGACGATTGCGCTGGTTGGCGCCAGCGATAAACCTGACCGCCCGAGCTACCGGGTCATGAAGTATCTGTTGGATCAGGGGTATCACGTTATCCCGGTTTCGCCGAAGGTGGCGGGCAAGACGCTGCTGGGACAGCAAGGGTATGCGACGCTCGCCGACGTTCCGGAAAAGGTCGACATGGTTGATGTCTTCCGTAATTCAGAAGCGGCGTGGGGCGTGGCGCAGGAGGCGATAGCCATCGGCGCGAAAACGCTGTGGCTGCAGCTGGGGGTGATCAATGAGCAGGCCGCGGTGCTGGCCAGAGAAGCCGGATTGAACGTGGTGATGGATCGTTGCCCGGCCATTGAGCTACCGCGACTGGGATTAGCAAAATAACAAAAAACCCCGCCTGGCGGGGTTTTGTTTTAGTTGCGAAGGCGCGGAGCCTGCAGCTGCTGACGAATCGTTTTGGCCAGTTCGTCGAGGGACGGCTGTTCCGGGTGTTCGTCGCGGGTTTCGCTGCTCAGCTGCGCTTCTGCCAGATAGGTGTGGATCGGCTGACCATCATCATCTTCCATCACCACATGGTACCAGGGCGCCGCACGCAGTTCGTCATTGGCGGCAATCTCATCCTCTTCCGGTTCCGCGAGTGAATACTCGGGATCGACATCGACGATGACACCCAGGTAGCCCAAGAGCGTATGGCGGACCTGTTGGCCGATACCGAATTTGCTGGCTATCATAGGCACCTCCTGGGAAACATGAATACTCCCTATATGAGGCTCATGTTTCGTTTTTCAAGTTACATGACGCGACAGGCAAACCCCTTCAGATACAGCCCTTCCGGGTAGGTTGCGATCACCGGGTGGTCGGCAGCCTGACGGAACTGTTCTATAAATTGTACATCACGCCCGGCATCAATTGCGGCATCGGCGATGATTTTCTGAAATAAATCGGTGGTCATCAGGCCGGAGCAGGAGAAAGTCAGCAGCACGCCGCCGGGGTTCAGCAGCTGGATCGCCAGCATATTGATATCTTTATAACCGCGGCAGGCGCCCATCAGCTGGCTTTTGTTTTCCACGAATTTCGGCGGATCCATCACGATCACGTCGAATTTCTCTCCCTGATCGCGGTATTTACGCAGCAGTTTGAACACGTCGTCGCGCACAAATTCCGCTTTGGACAGATCCAGTCCGTTGAGCTCGACGTTCTGTCGGGCGACGTCCAGCGCTTCCTGAGAGGTATCCACGCTGGTGACCTGGCGGCAGCCGCCCATCAGCGCTGACACCGCAAAGCCGCCAGTATAAGAGAAGCAGTTCAGCACCCGCTTATCCGCGACATAGCGGCGAGTAGCCAGGCGACTGTCGCGCTGGTCGAGGTAGTAGCCGGTTTTGTGCCCGCCCTGGATATCAACCAATAGTTTCATGCCGTGCTCGGTGATCGGCAGCAGCGCCGGGGGCAGCTCGCCCACCACCGGCCCCTGGGCCAGCTCCAGTCCCTCTTTTTTACGCACGGCGACATCGCTGCGATCGTAAATGGCGCAGTCCGGGAACAGGTTCTGCAGGGCGCTGATGATGGCGGCCCGCTGGTATTCGGCGCCTGCGCTGAGCAACTGCAGCACGAAAAAGTTGCCAAAGCGGTCGATAGTGACGCCCGGCAGCCCATCGGACTCGCCGGCGATCAGACGGTAGCTGTCGAGACCATCGCGCTCGGCCAGCCATGCCCGCCAGGTTTGCGCTTGCTGCAGGCGGCGTTCAAAGAAGGTGCTATCGATGGCTTCATTGCGGTCGAAGGTCCACACGCGGGCGCGGATCTGCGACGACGGCGAGTAAGCGCCGCGGGCCAGCCATTTTCCCTGATGGTCAACAATATCGATGGTTTCACCGCTGCGGGCTTTACCCTCCATGCGGGCGACGCCGCCTGAGAAAATCCACGGATGGCGACGCAGCAGGGATTTCTCGCGTCCTTTGGCTAACACTAAGCGGGGGAATAGGGAATCTGTCATGGAGCTACCTTTAAGCAACGGGAATGTCGGCACCGAAAAATGGCGCGTAGAGTAGCACACCTGGCGCACGCAAGCATCTTTCGCCCGGCAGGCACAGGTGAGCGTTTCGGCACAAAATGCAGGCGCTTCGGCACATTCAGTTTGTGCGGACTCTCATACCCTGTTTTCTCACCCCAACGAGGAGCAGACGATGAAAACAGGTATCCGCATGGCCGTGGCGATGGTCGCGGCAGTGAGTAGTGGCGCGATGGCTGCGCCGTTTAGCGTGAGCAGCGATGATATACATGACGGGCAGGCGCTGGCCCGGAAGCACTGGTTTGCCGGTTTCGGCTGTACCGGAGGCAATGTCTCTCCGCAGCTGGCATGGAAAAATGCCCCGGCGGGGACGCGAAGCTTCGCGGTCACTGTCAGAGATCCCGATGCGCCTACCGGCAGCGGCTGGTGGCACTGGACGGTGGTCAATATCGCCAGCAGCGTCTTTTCGCTGCCCGCTGGCGCGGGAGATAAAAACAGCGCTACACTGCCGGGCGGAGCGGTACAGGGCCGCAACGATTTTGGCTATGCAGGTTTCGGCGGCGCCTGTCCGCCGGCGGGAGATAAACCGCATCGCTACCGCTTTACGGTATGGGCGCTGGATGTCCCTACGCTGCCGGTGGATGCCGGGGCCAGCGGGGCGCTGGTCGGCTATCTGTTACACAGCCATGCTCTCGCCAGCGTACAGTTGACGGCGATGGCCGGGCGCTAAAATAAAGGGTCGATCCGATGGAGAGTATCCACTTTCAGCATAACGCCTTAACCGCGGCAGAGGTCACCACCCGACGGCTGTGCAGACTGCATCGGGTGCGGCTGTTCTCCCCGGCGCTCTGTCGGGTGAAACGCGGCAGCAAAGTGATTGTGCAAGGGGAGAGCCGGGTGCTGGCGACGCCGCAACAGCTGATTGTGTTGCCGGCTGACGTTGAGCTGGAGGTGATTAACCAGCCGGAGAACGGCCTGTTTTGCTCCGATCTGCTGTCGCTGACCCCCGAGCTGCTGACGACGTTTAAGACCCGTTATCTCAGCGAAACACCCCCAGGGCGTCTGACCTCGCTCTGCGCCCCGGTGACGACAGAGCTGGCGTTTATGTGGCAAAGCGTTCTGCAGGCGGTGCGGGAGGGATTATCCACCTCTCTACAGCTCCACCAGACTATGGGCCTGCTGCTGGCCCTGCACGAGGCGGGCTATGCGGGCCCGCTGCTCGTCGAGCGGCAGCAGGATCTGTCGGCGCAGGTTCGACAACTGGTCATGCTGTCGCCGGCGCAGGCATGGAGCGTGTCGCGGGTGGCGAAAATGCTCTTTCTCGGCGAGTCCACGCTGCGCCGTCGGCTGCAGCAGGAATCGCAGAGTTTTCGCCAGATCGTCGAGGAGGTGCGGATGGCTCACGCCCTGGGGCAGCTGCAGACCACCTCGCGGCCAATAGGCGAAATCGCGCAGAACAGCGGATATCAGTCGGGATCGCGCTTTACCGCGCGCTTCCGTCAGCATTATGGTTTACTGCCGAAGCACGTACGCTGAGCGAATTTGCTATCCTCAGCGTAAAGTGTGAGCGAAAAGGAGATGATAATGGCCAGTATCTGCACGATGGCATGGGTTTACGGTTCGGTTCAGGGCGTGGGATTTCGCTATTCAACACAGCGGGAAGCGCTGCAACTGGGGTTGACCGGCTATGCCCGTAATCTGGACGACGGCGGGGTGGAAGTGCTTGCCTGCGGCGAGGCAGAGCAGGTGGAGAAACTCATCGCCTGGCTGAAAGCCGGGGGGCCGCGCAGCGCGCGGGTTGACCGGGTGTTAACCGAGCCCCATCAACCCACCCGCAGCTGGGAAAAATTCGCGATTCTCTATTAGATGCACTTCACCGGCTTCGGCAGCCCGGCGATTTTGGTCGCCTGTTTGGCGGGGCCTTTCGGGAACAGGCGATAGAGATAGCGGCTGTTGCCTTTCTCTTCGCCAAACTTGTTGGCCATCGCCTTCACCAGCATGCGGATCGCCGGAGAGGTGTTGAACTCAAGGTAAAACTCGCGCACAAAGCGCACCACTTCCCAGTGTTCAACGGCGAGCGTTATCCCTTCCTGCGCGGCAATGACTTCCGCCATCGCCTCGCTCCACTGGGTGGTATCTTTCAGATAGCCTTCGCTATCCGTTTCAATTTCGTTGCCTTCAAAAATAAACATGATTTTTCACATACCGCCTGAAACTGGCCGCAGTGTAGCAAAAAAAAAGGCCCCGCATAAGCGAGGCCTCGGTGAAGCAGGGGAGCGGTTAGTCCCGGCTGGCGAAGCCCAGGATGCTCAGCAGGCTGACAAAGATGTTGTACAGCGAGACATACAGGCTGACCGTGGCGCGGATGTAGTTGGTTTCACCGCCGCGGATGATGTTGCTGGTCTCGAACAGGATGGCACCCGAAGAGATCAGGATGAACACCGCGCTAATCGCCAGATGAAGCGCCGGCAGCTGCAGGAACAGGTTAGCGACCATACCAATCAGGACGACCACCACGCCCGCCATCAGCATTCCGCCGAGGAATGACATATCTTTGCGCGTCGTCAGCACGTAGGCCGAGCAGCAGAAGAAGACCAGTGCGGTGCCGCCCAGCGCCAGGCCGATCAAATCGCCCATGCCGGCAGAAAGGTACGCGTTCAGCATCGGCCCAAGGATATAGCCGAGGAACCCAGTGAAAGCGAAGGCGGAAATAATCCCGGTGGGTTTATTCGCCGTTTTGTAGGTCAGGAACATCAGACCGTACATCCCCACGAGGGTTAAAATCAGCCCCGGGGAAGGGAGCATCAGCACCGTGCTGGCGGTGGCGGTGATAGCGGAAAACGCCAGCGTCAGGCTGAGCAAGAAGTAGGTGTTACGCAGAACCTTGTGCGTGCTGAGCAGCGAGGAACGGTCACGCGATGATGTAATTATGCGATCCATGAGTCACTCTCTTATGACAGATGTAATTAGGGATAAAGAATAAGAAAAACAAGCGTGAAGCCCTAATGCTTTTACCCATCTTTACTTAGCTTTTGCCGCTTTTGTCCAGCATAAAATTCTACATGGATTGGGAAAAGCGATATGTTTTCGCGTTTCGCTTCGGTGAGCCGATCGAAATCTTATAGGTTGCTGAAATATATTGCTTTATTTAAATTCTGCGACTAAGTGTGGAAGGGGGAATAACTCCGTACGTTAAAGGCAAAGGGAAATGACATTACACAAAAACAATCACATCACGCGGACGCTCCTGGCAATGAGTCTGATGGTCATAACCGGTGGGGCGCTGGCGGCACAGGTGCCGCCTGGCATCCAGCTGGCGGAAAAGCAGGAGCTGGTCAGAAATAACGGCAGTGAACCTGCCTCACTCGATCCGCATAAAGTCGAGAGCGACATTGAATTCAACATCATTAGCGATCTCTTTGAAGGGCTGGTCAGCGTGACGCCTGCGGGGGCGATCCAGCCCCGGCTGGCGGAGCGCTGGGAAAACAAGGACAACCTGTTATGGACCTTCCATTTACGCCCCGGTCTGACCTGGTCCGACGGCACGGCCATCACGGCGCAGGATATCGTCTGGAGCTGGCAACGGCTGGTCTCGCCGGCCACCGCCTCGCCCTATGCGAGCTATCCCGGCAATATGCATATCGCCAACGCTCGCGAAATTGCCCTGGGGCAAAAGGGACCCGAGACGCTGGGGGTGAAAGCGCTGAATGACTCCACGCTGCAGGTCACTCTGAGCCAGCCGAATGCCGCTTTCCTGGCGATGCTGGCGCACCCTTCGCTGGTACCGATCGACAAAGTGCTGGTGGAGCGTTTTGCCGATAAATGGACCCGACCAGAGCATATCGTCACCAGCGGCCCGTATAAGCTGACCCAATGGGTGGTGAATGAGCGGCTGGTGGCTGAACGTAATGCGAAGTACTGGGATAATGCGCACACCGTTATTAATAAAGTGACTTACCTGCCTATCTCTTCGGAGGCTGCCGATGTCAACCGCTACAAAGCGGGGGAGATCGATATTGTTTATACGGTGCCGATCAATCAGTTTGCGCAGTTGCAGAAAACCATGGGCGATCAGCTGGACGTTTCGCCGCAGCTGGCGACCTATTACTACGAATTCAATACTACCCGCCCGCCGTTTAACGACGCCCGCGTGCGGCGCGCGCTGAATATGGCGCTTGATAAAGATATCATTGCCGGAAAAGTGCTTGGCCAGGGGCAGCGACCGGCCTGGGTGATCAGCCAGCCGGATATCGGCGGCGTGACGCTGCACAACCCGGACTACGCCAGCTGGCCGCGCGAGAAGCGGATTGCTGAGGCGAAAAAACTGCTGGCGCAGGCGGGGTATGATGACAGTCACCCATTGGTCTTTACCCTGCTGTATAACACCTATGAGTCGCACCAGCGTATCGCCATCGCCGCCAGCTCTATGTGGAAGAAAAACCTCGGCGTCGAGGTGAAGCTGCAGAACCAGGAGTGGAAGACGATGCTGGATACCATGCATACCCATAACTTTGACGCCGTCCGCTATGCCTGGATCGCCGATTACGACGATGCCGCCACTTTCCTCAATACGTTCCGTACCGGTGATAGCGAGAACACCAGTCAGTACAGCAACCCTGCTTACGATGAGGCCCTGCGCAATGCGGCGAAAGCCTCCGACGTAGCGACACGGGGCAAATACTATCAGCAGGCGGAAGATCTGCTGGCGCAGGATGTTCCCGCCATTCCGGTCTATCACTATGTGCGTACCCATTTAGTGAAACCCAGGGTGGGCGGTTTCACGCCGGATAAGCTGGGGTATTACTACACCAAAGACATGTACATTAAAAAATAGCCCTCTGGATAGCGGTGAGGGCGCTGATTTTCTGTGCGAACTGCCTGAAATTCAGACGAATAACACAAGATTGTTTGTTTTTAAGGCAGTTGAACAAAATGGTGCTTTACAGCATCCGCCGAGGTGTTTATAGTGCGCCTCACACCGGAAGTGTGGCCGAGCGGTTGAAGGCACCGGTCTTGAAAACCGGCGACCCGAAAGGGTTCCAGAGTTCGAATCTCTGCGCTTCCGCCATATAAAAGAAGGGGTTACCGAAAGGTAACCCCTTCTTGCTTTTACCTGTAGCCGTCCTGACTGCACTTCACCTTCACCTCCCGACTCCGCAAACCCGCCATGTCTGTAGCGTTATCGCTGGCGAAAAGGTGACGATCAATCCATTGCAAATGGTTGTTATTTTAATTATTCAGCCTCTCGTTATAAACGGCAATGGTGCTGAGGAATAAAAACCATTCGGCAAAATATCTTCGTCTATACTTGGAAAAATGATGATTTACCTGCCATGGTTTTTACGCAGATACAGAGACCAGAGAGGTCAGCATGCCTGACATTAACCCGCAAAATATCAAAGAATTACGGGCGTTGGTTGAACAGCAATTACAGTACACATTGTGTGTTAGCTTAAATAAAGCTACGCATGGCGATATTTTTAACGCGGTGGCGCTGGCCATTCGTCATTTTCAACAGGATCATTTTTTGTTGAGCCAGACGCGGCAACGTGAAGAGCGTAAAAAGCGTGTTTACTATCTGTCGATGGAATTTTTACTGGGACAGTCGCTGCGTAATAACCTTTTGAATATGAATTTACTGGCGGAGATGCACCAGGTGGTGAATGACCTGGGGTTTGATCTTGACCACCTTCTTGACGAAGAGCCCGACGCCGCGCTGGGTAACGGAGGGTTAGGGCGCTTAGCCGCCTGTTTTATCGATTCGATGGCTACCCTTGATATTGCCGCATCCGGGCATGGCATCAAATACGAATATGGCCTTTTTCGCCAATCCTTTCAAAATGACCAGCAGATCGAGCATCCGGATGACTGGCATTCGATGCACTCCCCGTGGCTGGTCGAACACCATGCTCAGCAAATCCTGATCCCGCTGGGGGGCTATATTGAACACAGCGAAGATATTGATGGCAATTACAATCCAATGTGGCTGGGTTGGAAAACCATCGTCGGTATACCCCATGACTATTTCGTTTCCGGTTACCGGGATACGACGACCAACAAGCTGCGGCTTTATAGCGCGGTGGCCTCTGACTCCTTTAATATCCATATTTTCAATCGCGGTGATTATATCAAGGCGGTGAGTGATAAAATCGCGTCGGAGAATATTTCAAAAATACTCTATCCATCCGATGAGGTGCTGACCGGAAAAGAGCTGCGGCTGACGCAAGAGTATTTTCTGGTGGCCTGTACGCTGCGGGATATATTTCGCGACTATGCCGAGGTTAATGACGATATTACTTTCCTGCCGCAGCATGTGGCGATTCAGCTGAATGACACCCATCCGGCATTAGCGGTGGTGGAGCTGATGCGTATCCTCGTCGATGAATACCGGCTGCCCTGGGAGCAGGCGTGGGAGATAACGCAAAACACCTGTGCCTACACGAATCATACGTTGATGCCGGAAGCGCTGGAGACCTGGCCGGTGACGCTGTTTGAAAAACTGCTGCCGCGTCATTTGCAAATTATATTTGAGATCAACCATCGCTTCCTTGAAGAGGTAGCCCGGCGCTGGCCGGATAAAAATCATCTGTTATCTTCGCTGTCTTTAATCGACGAACATCACGATAAGCAAATCCGTATGGCCAATCTGGCGATTGTCGGTAGCCATCGCGTGAACGGGGTAGCATGGCTGCATTCGGAACTGGTCAAGAAACAACTGGTGCCGGACTTCTATTTTATGACCCCGGAGAAATTCATTAATCAGACCAACGGCGTCACGCCGCGACGCTGGGTGCAGCAGGCTAACCCCGGCCTGGCAGCATTTTTGCACCAACAGCTGGGGGAAGGGTGGCCAACCGATTTACCCTTGCTGTCCAGTCTGGAAAGCCTGGCCGATGATACTGCTGTTATTGATAATATCCGGGCCATTAAATTTGCCAACAAAACCGCGCTCAGCCAGCTGGTCGCTCAACGCTATGGCATCGCCCTCGATCCGCTG
Organism: Klebsiella sp. P1CD1; assembly: GCF_003790505.1. Lineage (NCBI taxonomy): Bacteria > Pseudomonadati > Pseudomonadota > Gammaproteobacteria > Enterobacterales > Enterobacteriaceae > Klebsiella > Klebsiella sp. P1CD1. Next base: position 3,781,697 of record NZ_CP033631.1, on the reverse strand, counting down.
GCGATGTTTGATTGTCAGGTCAAACGTATTCATGAATATAAGCGTCAGTTGCTCAATATTCTTCACGTGATCGCGCTTTATCTGGATATCAAAGAGACAGGGAAAACTATCGCGCCTAAGGTGCATTTGTTTGCGGGTAAAGCGGCGCCGGGCTATCGGATGGCGAAGCTGATTATTCAGTTGATTAATACCGTCGCCCGGAAAATTAACCGCGACCCGCAGGTTGCCGGGCAGCTTAAAGTGGTTTTCCTCGAAGATTATAAAGTTTCGCTGGCGGAAAAAATCATTCCGGCCACAGATCTCTCCGAGCAAATTTCCACCGCCGGGACCGAGGCGTCCGGCACCAGCAATATGAAGTTTGCCATGAACGGCGCGTTAACCATCGGCACCTATGATGGGGCGAATATCGAAATCCGCGAGGCCGTGGGGATCGATAATTTTTATCTGTTTGGCGCCGTGGCGGAAGAGATTGAAGAGAGCCGGCGCCTTGGGCATCACCATAATTTCTATCATCAGAACCCGGCTATGGCGCGTGTTGTCGATACCCTCGTGTCTGGGTTGTTCACCAGCGATCGTGAGCTGTTTGCACCACTTCACCACATGTTGACTGAGGGCGATCATTACTGTCATTTACTGGATTTCGACAGTTATTGTCAGGCCCAGCGGCAGGCGATGGCCGATTTTGAACTGCCGGAACAATGGCACCGTCGGGCCTTACTCAATATTTGTCGGATGGGAGAATTTTCCAGCGACAGAACCATACGTGGCTACGCCCGGGATATTTGGGGTATCACCTGCTAAAGAGAGAACACGCCGGCCGAAAAAGGGACTCGTCGACGGATATCAGTCACTATTGAGGATGAGCATGAACGTTGAATTACATACCGAGCAGGGCGTAAAAATTATTGTACCTCTTGTGCGCCGACTGGATGCTTCCGTCGTGCAGGCGTTTAAGCAGCAGGTTCTGGAGGCTATCGACCCGGATACCAAAAACGTGCTGCTGGATCTGAGCCACGTCGATTTCATCGACAGTAGCTGTCTTGGCGCGCTGGTATCCATTCTGAAAAGCGTCAACGGTCAGGGCGAGCTGGTGCTGTGTTCGCTCAATGACACGATTAAAAACCTGTTTAAGCTCACCCGTATGGATCGCATCTTTTCTATTAAGGAGACTCGACAGGATGCGCTGAACACGTTCACTCAGTGATGACGTTGGTGCAGACCCGCGGGTGATGGAGCGCCCGCTTATTCTTCGACAATCCGCGCCTTCGGTTTGCTCAGCAGGAGCATCACCAGCGCGACGTAGGGCATCGGCTTCCAGAAATAGTAGCCCTGCAGCAGATGAATATTCTGGCGATTGAGATACTCCAGCTGGACCTGGGTTTCGACACCCTCGGCAATGATGCGCAGTGACAGCGTCCTGGCCATCTCTATCACGCAGTCCAGCAGCTTGCTTGACGGCGCCTCCCCGGTTACCCGGCCGACAAAACTCTGATCGATTTTGATATAGTCGAAAATCAGCTCGTGGAGACAGGAAAGCCCGGAATAGCCGGTGCCAAAGTCGTCCAGCGCGATGGAAAACCCGCGGGAGTGTAACGTATTGAGCTTGTCCACGACCGCGTCGTTGAGCAACAGCGGCTCCTGCTCCGTGATCTCCAGCATCAGCTTCACCGCTTTCCCCTCAAAGCCGCGCTGATAGTGCAGGCAGTCATCGATAAACGACGGGGCGTTAATGTGTGACACGCTGATATTCAGGCCAATATGAAACCCATCCGGCAGCTTACTGAAGATGGGATTCATCTGGGCGGCGACCTGCGCCATCAGGCTGCGGGTCAGCGGGATAATTAAGCCGGTACGTTCGGCCAGTGGAATAAATTCCGCGGGCGAACGCCGCTGTGTGGTAGCATTTTTCCAGCGGGCGAGAATTTCCACACCGTATATCTCCCCCGTTTTCCCATTCACGACGGGCTGGTAGAAGGGAACGATATACCCCTGGGCGATGGCGTAGCGCAGGTTTTCTTCTTCAGAGGTATAGACATTCAGGTATTTGCGCAGCAGGAAATAAAATAATAGCGAGACAGAGAAAATGAAAATCAGCAGACCGAAGCCATTTTGAAATAAGCGACTGGGGCTAAAAAAAGGCGACTCGGGATAGATAATGCGAAACGGGTAGTCCGGTGAGCTAAATATATCCTGATGCGGGCTGGCTTTCAGCGGCCCCACATCGCCATATCTGGCGATCATCTGATGGTTGACCGAGAGCGCCAGTCCGGCGTTATCCTCATCGCTATACAAGGCATCGCGCAAATGGATGTCGCTGATACTGACAATGACTCTCACCTGCGCTGAACGCGTATGATAGATCAGCACCGGCCGCTTGTTAACCATCATCCTGGCGGGCAGCAGCTGCAGCTTCTCATCAGGCAAGGATTCCGGATGGAGCGTCAGGACTCGGTTGCCGGGGAGTGATGAGCACCACACCTGGCCATCTTTTATCAGCAGAATAGTGCGCAGGTGTGGCTGCAGGGCGGCCTCCGTTCCGAGCTGAAATTGACCCTGACCAGAGCAACCGCTGCGGCTAACGTTCAGCGCCGTGGCCGTCGCCGCATGGGCCTCATCCAGAATGGCTGCGATCTTTTTCGCCGCCTGACGGGCGGCCGCGACATGAGTCGCCTGGTCCGAATGCCACAGTTGCCAGTTAATGACGAACACGCCAGCAAGAAACACCACCAGCGCCAGGGAAAAGGCAATCCATGCGTTTCGCCGCTTTATCTCTTTCATTTATCGTGCGTGCCAGGGTGAGTGTGCATAAAGTTAATCATCCCTCTGACGGTAAAGGCTTTTTAATGATCGTAGAAGGGGGATATCTTTCGTGATGACGGCGCATATTAAAAACATGATCAGTATCACAATACCCGCCAGCAAAGACCGCAGATAACGTGCAGAGGCGGCTGTTCTGTCACGAAGGTAATAAAAAAATCGCAGCTTAATGTTTTCTTAATCTAAATTTCGGGGATGGATGGTTTTAAGCATTTTCTAATCCCTAATAACCGACCGGCGCTATTTTTTGCTTTTTTAAGTTTATGATAATTGTTTTCATTATCATTCTTTTTTTGCTGTGATTTAATCCTCTCCGCTCAGGCTATTTACCGTTTATTGCCCTATTTCATTAAGGATGCGTTCATGAAATTTCGCTTATCGCCCCTCCGTACGGCAGCGCTGGTTGCCGCTTCTCTGTTTCTGGCGCCGCAGGGGATGGCGGCTGACGCTCAGAACGGGATTGTGGTCTACAACGCCCAGCACGAAAATCTGGTGAAGTCGTGGGTGGATGGATTCACCAAAGAGACCGGTATTAAGGTCACGCTGCGCAATGGCGATGACAGTGAGCTGGGTAATCAGCTGGTTCAGGAAGGCTCCGCGTCGCCGGCCGATGTGTTTCTGACCGAGAACTCGCCGTCGATGGTGCTGGTCGATAATGCCAAACTTTTCGCCCCGCTGGATGCCGCCACCCTGCAGCAGGTTCCGGCGCAGTACCGTCCGCAGCATGGGCGCTGGATCGGCATTGCCGCGCGCAGCACCGTTTTTGTCTACAACCCGGCGAAAATCAGCGAGGCGCAGCTGCCGCATTCCCTGATGGATCTGGCAAAACCGGAGTGGAAAGGGCGCTGGGCGGCTTCGCCATCGGGGGCTGATTTCCAGGCTATCGTCAGCGCGATGCTGGCGCTGAAGGGTGAGCAGGCGACTCTCGACTGGCTGAAGGCGATGAAAACCAACTTTGTCGCCTATAAAGGCAACAGCACGGTGATGAAAGCGGTCAACGCCGGACAGATCGACGGCGGGGTGATCTACCACTACTATCGCTTCGTCGATCAGTCCAAAACCGGCGAGAACAGCAAAAACACCCAACTGTATTACTTCAAACACCAGGATCCGGGCGCCTTCGTCAGCATTTCCGGAGGCGGTGTGCTGGCTTCCAGCAAACATAAGGCGCAGGCGCAGGCCTTTATTAAATGGATCACCGGCAAGCAGGGGCAGGATGCACTGCGCACCAATAACGCCTTCGAGTATGCCGTGGGGGTAGATGCGGCCTCTAACCCGAAACTGACCCCGCTGAAAGATCTGGATGCACCGAAGGTAGAACCTTCCTCGCTGAACAGTAAAAAGGTCATTGAGCTGATGACGCAGGCTGGCCTGCTCTGATCCTGAGGAAGTGATGTTGCTATGTCTGTTCTGAGTTTGTCGCTCGGAAAGAAAACAGGACGCCTGCCCGAGCGCAGGCGTCCTGCATTTCCGATGGTGGCGTTAGCGCTGCTGTTTTCATTGCTGGCGCTGTTGCCGTTAGGGTTTGTGGTGGCGGTTGGGTTCGACACCGGCTGGCCGACCATTAAAGCGCTGGTCTTTCGTCCGCGGGTAGGGGAGCTGCTCAGCAATACCCTGTGGCTGACGGTGCTGGCGGTCCCCATCAGTATTTTGCTCGGCGTGACGCTGGCCTGGCTGACGGAACGTACTGCCCTTGCCGGTCGGCAGCTGTGGTCGGCGCTGGCGGTAGCCCCGCTGGCGATCCCGGCCTTTGTCCAGAGCTACGCCTGGGTCAGTGCCGTGCCTTCGCTGCATGGCCTCTCCGCCGGGGTGTTTCTCTCGGTGCTCGCCTACTATCCGTTTATTTATATGCCGGTGGCGGCCGTGCTGCGCCGCCTCGATCCCACCCTTGAAGATGTCGCCGCGTCGCTGGGCACGCCGCCGTGGAAAGTGTTCTTCCGGGTGGTGCTCCCGCAGCTGCGTCTGGCAATCTGCGGCGGTGCGCTGCTGGTGGCCCTGCATCTGCTGGCGGAATATGGCCTGTATGTGATGATCCGCTTCGATACCTTCACGACCGCTATTTACGATCAGTTCCAGTCGACCTTCAGCGGTCCGGCCGCCAATATGCTGGCAGGAGTGCTGGCCTTGTGCTGCCTGGCGATCCTGCTGCTGGAGAGCGCCTCACGCGGTAAAGCGCGTTACGCGCGTATCGGCGCCGGGGCAGCCCGCGAGCAGAAGCGGCTTGTGCTGGGTAAAGGGGCCGCTTTTGGCGCGCAGCTACTGCTTCTGCTGCTGGTGATGCTGGCGATGGGGGTTCCCTTACTGGTCCTGTGCCGCTGGCTATGGCTGGGCGGCATCGACAACTGGCTGCATGCCGATCTCTGGCATTCTCTGCGCCAGACCCTGCTCCTGGGGGCGGGCGGGGCGCTGCTGACAACGGTTTGCGCGATCCCCATTGCGTGGCTCGGCGTGCGCTATCCGCGCCCGCTGTTCCGCCTGCTGGAGGGGTGTAATTACATCACCAGCTCGCTGCCCGGTATTGTCACCGCGCTGGCGCTGGTGACGGTCACCATCCACTACGCCCGTCCGGTGTACCAGACCGAAGTGACGCTGTTTCTGGCCTATCTGTTGATGTTTATGCCGCGAGCGCTGATTAACCTGCGCGCCGGTATCGCGCAGGCGCCGGTGGAGCTGGAAAACGTTGCCCGTAGTCTCGGACGCAGTCCGGCCCGCGCCCTGTGGAGTATCACTATGCGGCTTGCCGCGCCGGGCGCGGCTGCAGGTGCCGCGCTGGTGTTCCTTGGCGTCAGCAATGAGCTCACCGCCACACTACTGCTTTCGCCGTTAGGCACCCGCACCTTGTCGACCGGTTTCTGGGCGTTAACCAGTGAGATCGACTACGTAGCGGCGGCACCGTACGCGCTATTGATGATCGTCATTTCGCTGCCGCTGACCGCGGTTCTTTATATGCAGTCGAAAAAAATGGCAGGGTTGTAACATGCTGGAATTGTCTTCTATTTCGAAATCCTTCGCTGATGCGCTGGTCCTCGATAATCTCAATCTGACCGTAGCGCCGGGGAGCCGGACGGCCATTGTTGGTCCGTCGGGTTCGGGAAAAACCACGCTGCTGCGCATTCTCGCCGGTTTTGAAACGCCCGATCGCGGGCGGATCGTCATGCACGGTAAGTCTCTGTTTGCCGATGGTGTGTTTGTCCCCGCCCACCAGCGACGGATCGGCTATGTTCCGCAGGAAGGGGCGCTGTTTCCTCATCTTAATGTTGCGGACAATATCGCCTGGGGGCTCGACGCCAGCCGTGAGGAGAAGCGTCGCCGCGTGGGGGCGCTAATGGAGATGGTCGCCCTCGACGCTGGCCTGGCGAGTCACTGGCCACACGAAATTTCCGGTGGCCAGCAGCAGCGTGTTGCCCTGGCCCGCGCCCTGGCTCAGCAGCCGGCGCTGATGCTGCTGGATGAGCCGTTTTCTGCACTGGATACCGGGCTGCGCGCCAGCACACGCAAAGCGACGGCGGACCTGCTGGCCGAGACGGGGATCGCCTCGATTCTGGTGACTCATGACCAGAACGAGGCGCTGTCGTTCGCTACGCAGGTGGCGGTAATGCGTCAGGGGCGCTTCGCCCAGGTTGGAACCCCGCTGACGGTTTACTCGCAGCCGGTGGATGAAGAGACGGCGTTATTTCTCGGCGATGCCCTGATCCTCCCCGCACGCCTTAGCCCCGGCCGGGCAAGCTGCGCGCTGGGGGACCTGGCGACGGACGCACTGCATCCTGCTGGCGAAGGTAGGGTGATGCTGCGTCCGGAACAGCTGAGCGTCAGTGTGAGCGGGCCGCAGGAAAGTACCGCCATTATCCGCGATGTCGATTTCTCAGGCCAGCTTTCCACGTTGACGCTGTCGATGGCTGGGCACGAGCGGCCGATTGTCCTGCGAACCGTGAGCCAGCCGGCGTGGCAGCCCGGCGCGATGGTGAGACTGACGGTCAGCGGCAAGGCGCGAGTGTTTAGCGGCTAATCCCTGAGCAGGCGGCGCCGGCTATCGACGGCGCCGCACGGAAAGCTAATTAGATGGCGGATGAAGCCGCTAGTATCCGCGCCACTGACCTCGTCGCCATGGAGTGGTAGTACGTTGGAACAATTCCGCGGGGTCAGTCCAGTTCCCGCCATTTTACCGAACCGTCGCTTTTTCATTCGTCCCGCTACGCTTAACTGTTATCCTGTCTCGCGATCGGCCCTGTTGTTACCATGAGACACCGCTATGCCTGAACTCCATACTCCTGCGAATCGCCCCGGCCCGGCCGCTGTGGCCCGGGTGACGCTCCTGCCTGCGCTGCTGGTTATCGTCGCTGTTGCTGTCGGCTGCGCCCTGGTGTCGCCTCCGGTCGGTACACGACACGAGATCCTGACTAACCCCGGCCTCTATATCGATCTGCTGGCGTTGTTGTTTCTGGTGTTTATGCTGTGGAGCTCGGCGAAGGTGCGGATGAGCCACATTGCCGTCAACTGGGTACGCTATGGGCTGCTGTTGTGGATTGCCGGCGGCACCTTTGATGTGATGGATGAGATCGTGGTTCAGCCGCGCTGGATGGGCTACTACTGCGAAGATCTGCTGCGCCTCTCCGGGATGCTGCTGACCGTGGTGGGGGTCTACAAAATTATTGAGCGAATCAATTTGCTGTACGTCGATGCGCGCTCGCAATCCCTGAAGGATGAACTGACCCAGTTACCCAACCGGCGTTTTTTCATTGATACCATTCGCGAGAAGTCCGGGCATGCGCTGGGACTCATGATTCTGGATATCGATTTTTTTAAGAAAATCAACGATAGCTGGGGCCACCTGGTGGGGGATGAAGTGTTATTTTCGCTGGGGAAACAGCTGGCGAAACTAACCAGCGAGCAGGTCCAGCCGGCGCGGATCGGTGGGGAAGAGTTCGCCATTATCGTCGATGGCCTGTCGGAGCCCGAGCTGCACGCTCTGGCGCAGTCGATCCTTGCTAACGCTCGCACCATCCTGATCAATCATCAGACGCCGCTGTCGATCAGCATTGGCGTCGGAACCTGGCGGCCAGGCGAAGCGCAGGAGACGTTTATCCGTAAAGTCGACGAGGCGCTGTACAAGGCCAAGCATAACGGCCGCGGCCGCGTGGAGTGGGCGCCATCTGCCGGTGCGGCAGGTTAGGCCTGCTGCGCGCTACGGCAGTGTCGCCGATACTCCGATGGCGAGCGTTCTGTGTAGCGTTTAAAAACCCGGCAAAAATAGTTGCTGTCGACAAAGCCGCAATTGTGCGCAATCTCTTTCACCTTCAGGTCATAGCCGCGCAATAGCTGCTTCGCCTTTTCCAGACGGACACGGGTCAGATATTCATTAAATCCCACCGAGCCTGATTTCTGAAAAATATGCGAAAGATAGTTGGGCGTGATGTGAAAACGTTTGGCTACCGATTCCCGCGTCAGCGGTAGACTGAGATTTTCCTCGAGGTAGTCCTGGACGGCGAGAAACAGATCCCGGCTGCGGCTGACGCGCATCTCCAGCCCGACCAGCTGTTCACGACAATGACTCAGCAGCGCGGCGATCACCAGTCGCGCGGTCAGCGGATCGGGCTGCAGGCTGACTTCATTCAGGCTCAGCAACAGGTAGGAACCCACGCGCGGCCCAAGCCGGGAAACGCTCTGTTTTTCCGTGTACAGGCTTTTTCCGTCCCAGCGCTGAATACTGAATCCCAGTTTCTGCCGACCAAACAGAATGCTCAGGGTAGTGGCCGGACCGGTCCACTGCGGCAGCGTCCACTTCCCCGCCTGCACGTACAGTACCTGCAGCGTGGTTAACGTCGAGGCCGCCAGCGGCAGTCCCTGTTCATTCAGTTGGCCCTCCAGCACAATTTCCAGACGCGGAAACGGCACGTTGAAGGCGAGGGCAGGCACGGAGATATCCGGCTCAGGAAATCTCACCTGTAAGTGATCTTTTTGACCGATTAACCGATGCAGTATATCCGGCAGATCTTCAATCATTCTTTGCCCTCAGCATGCGCATTATCCTGTTGATGGTAATCTATTTTTTCCTTCCCGGCAGCGTTAGTTTAGCCATTTTGCGCAGCGGATTGCCGGCCAGCTGTAGCGCATGCATCGCCGGAAAAGAGATTATTGATGTCCATCACACTTTGTGGGCTCGCGTACGTATGTCCAGTTTTTTGTAGCGCTCGCCTCGTGTCATGCCGCGGAGGGACCAGTAGAGTTTGTTTGTGTTATCGGAACGTTAAAAAGGAACGTAAAATGAACTCATCATCGGCTAACTTTCTCGATGCGTTAGGCGCCAGCCAGACGCTCAGCGCGCAAATGAAACACGAGCTCGACACCCTCGGCTACACCGTCGTGCATAACGTCGTTGACGCCCAGTGGCTGAGCGAAATGCGCCTGCTCATTGACACCCTGGTTGAACGCGAAGGCGATAATCTGGCGATGGAGCACCATCAGGAGGCGACGGCGACGCGGATCGCTAACCTGATTAATAAGGGGGTTATCTGGGAGAAAGTCTGGTCACACCCGCTGATCCTCTCCGCTTGTCGCTATATCTTCAACGGGGATTTTAAAGTCTCCAGCCTGAACGCCCGCGAGGCGCTGTATAACGGCGGCCACCAGCCGCTGCACGCCGACTGGAAAAAGCCGCGCCCGGATTTTCCCAAAGTCCACCTGGTGAATACCATCTGGGCGATAGACGATTTGAGCGCCGCCAACGGCGCGCCGCGGATCATTCCTGGTACCCACCTCCGCCCCGAGTTACCAGAGGAGGTGCTGGCCGACCCGGAACAGGCCCATCCCGATGAGATTGTGTTTGCCGCGCCGGCTGGCAGCGTGATGATCTACAACGCCCACGCCTGGCACGGCGGCACCCGTAATCGTGAAGGCAGCAGACGACGCGTACTGCATGGGTTATATATCGATCGTGCGGATACGCCGCAGCAGGACCAGCGGCGTTGGCTCACGCCGGAGACGGCAAGCCGCCTGACGCCGGCGCAAAAGTGGCTGCTGGATGTAGAATAAGGTCTGTCGCCGGTCAGGGAAGTTCTACATAGACGACCGGCTTTTTCATGATGCTTTTCACGGCCTCGACGATCTGCTGCGGCTGCAGCAGGAAGCTCTTGATGCTGGTTTTAATCGTCCGCAGGCCGCGAAAGCGATGAGGGTCGTCGATTTCGATATCCGTCACCAGCAGCACCACTTCGGCGCGGGCGATATCTTCCGCGGTGATCCGATTTTCTACGCCGAGCGCCCCCTGGGTTTCCACCTTCAGGTGCCATTTTTCATGATGACCGACCTTTTCCAGTCGTTCGGCGGCCATGTAGGTATGCGCCACCCCGCTGACGCAGGCGGTGACGGCGACAATATTGAAGTCCATAACATCCTCCTGGCGTTAACCGCCGATAGTGACGTGGAAACCGGCCGCTTCGGCCATCACCCGATATGGTTGAATTTCCGCTTCGTCAGGCGCTTTCACGCTGGCCAGCGTCCAGGGTTTGCCCAGCAGACGGTATTTGGGCTCGCCATATTGATGAAACGGCAACAGGTGCATTTCTTTTAGCGCGAAAGGGGCGAGGAACGCCAGAATCTGGCGAAAATTATCGGTATTCAGTGTGTAGCCCGGGATCAGCGGCACCCGCGGGATCAGGTTGATTTTTCTCGCCGCCAGCTGGCGAAAATTGTCCAGCACCCGTGGCTGATTCATTCGCAGCAGCGACCGCGCCCGCTCAGGTTCCATGATTTTAAAATCAAACAGCACTTCATTGCAGGCTTCGGCCACCGGCAGGAAGCGGTCAAAAGCGCCGTCGCCCGCGGTTTCGATGGCGGTGCGGATCCCCCACTGGCGCAGGCGCTGGAGAAAGCGGGCGGCAAACCCGGCCTGCATGAGCACTTCGCCCCCGGAGAGGGTGACGCCGCCGCCGGAGGCGCGAAAGAAGACCTCATCCTTCAGCACCTCCTGCAACAGGTTATCCAGCGTCACATCGCGGCCAATCTGTTCCCACGCACCGGACGGACATTCGGCGACGTCCTGCTGGCAGCGGGTGCAGCGCAGGCATTTGCTCTCCCGGCGCAGGGTCTGAATCCTGGGTGAAATTGATTCGGGATTGGCGCACCACGGGCAGGTATGAGGGCAGCCTTTAAAAAAGACCACCGTGCGGATCCCCTGGCCATCGTTGAGCGAGTAGCGCTGGAGGTTAAAAATACGCGCCCGGTCGGCGCGCGTGTCGATGACCTCACAGCTGATGCGCGGTGCGGCGGATAATGTCATCCTGAATCTCCTTCGACAGCTCAACAAAGAAGGCGCTGTAGCCCGCGACCCGTACCACCAGACCGGCAAAGTCCTGCGGCCGCTGCTGCGCTTCACGCAGGGTGTCGGCATTGACCACGTTGAACTGAATATGCTGCAGCTTGAGCTTGCAGAAGGCCTGTAAAAAATCGGCCAGTTTGTTCAGGCCGCCGTCGCCGGCCAGCGTTGCCGGAGTGAATTTGACGTTCAGCAGCGTACCGTTCGACAGCAGATAGTTATCCAGCTTGCTGACCGATTTCAGCACTGCCGTCGGCCCCTGGGAATCCTGACCGACCATCGGCGACAGGCCGCCGTCCGCCAGCTGTTCGCCGGCCAGTCGCCCGTCCGGGGTGGCGCCCACCACCGAACCCAGCGGCACGTGCGCGGAGACGGTGTAGGAGCCGGGGGTAAAATGGCCGCCGCGCGGGTTCAGATACTGCTCGACTTCTTTGCAGTAAAAACGCAGCAGATCGGCGCTAATATTGTCGACATCGTCGATATCGTTGCCGTATTTGTCAAAATGGTTAATCAGCCGGGCGCGGATTTTTTCCCCTTCTGGCGTCTGGAAATTGGCTTTCAGCACGGCCATCAGTTGGTCAAAGCTGAGACGCTGCTGGTCGAAGACCATACCCTTCAGGGCGTACAGCGAATCGCTCAGGTTAGCGATTCCGATACCCTGAACGCCGGAGAAGTTATAGCGCGCGCCGCCAGCGGTGATATCTTTGCCGTGCTGCACGCAATCTTCAATGAACGAGGAGAGCAGCGGGACCGGCGCCCAGTCGCGGTGGCCGATATCGCAAATGTTGCTGCCCTCGACCATCAGCTTGATGTAATGGCGAATTTTGTCACGGATCTGGCAGATAAGGCCGTCCCAGCTGACGTCAGGCTGATGTTCATTTTCCTGCAGCACAATTTCCATCACCTTCAGCAGATTAAACATGGCGATATCATGCAGGCCGTAGGTGCGCCCTGGAATAGAGAGCTCCACGCAGCCGACCACCGCGTAATCGCGGGCATCTTCCAGCGACACGCCGCGGTTAAGGAAGGCCGGCACGACCACCTCATCGTTGAAAATCTGCGGGATCCCGGTACCCAGGCGAATGGTCTCAGCGGTTTTACGCAGGAACGGGCGATCAATCAGCTCGTTGACCCGCACGCCCAGATTCGGCTGCGGCAGCTGAACGTTTTGATAGGCGTCGAGGCATAAAAATGACAGCACGTTGACCGCGCTGCGCCCGGTGTCCGTCAGCCCGCCGAGCAGGGCGGTATAGCCGGTGGGAAAACCCGCGAAATAGCGCGCGCTGCTGGAGGAGCGTAGCAGGACGATATCGTTGCATTTCACCCACAGCGACTCCAGCAACTCCTTGAGATACGCGGGATCCTGACCCTGATTCAGCGATGCCTGATAAAACGGCAGCATATACTGGTCAAAACGCCCCAGCGAAATCGAGCTGGCATTGGATTCGTACTGCAGAATGATATTCATATACCAGAACAGCTGGCAGGCCTGGGGGAAGTCCGTTGGCCGGTGCTGCGCGTTGTGGCGCGAAATAGCGGCGATAGTTAACAGCTCCTGCTGACGCTGCGGGTCCTGACAGTGCCCAGCCATCTCCTCGGCCAGCGCGGCGTAGCGCAGAATATGGCGCTGGGAAGCTTCCAGCAGGATCAGTACCGCCTGATAAAAGGGGTTCTCCGGTTGCCGGGCGCAGTGCGTTTTGAGTTCGGCGACCAGGGCGCCAAGGCCATGATTCAGCAGCCGTGGATAGTCGATGATGATATGGCCCTGGCCTTTATCGGTCTGGTTCACGCTGAATATCTGGGTGTTGACGGCGGCCTTGACCTCTTCGGTCATCTGGCCGTTGATGAAATCTTTCATTGAACGCTTTTCCCAGTAGGGGTACAGCGTTTCGCGGTAGATTTGCTTATCTTCTTCGCTTATTGCGAAGCGGTCCTGTGGGCGGGTCGGAAAGGCGTCGAGCTCGTTGAGCAGCCAGTAGGGGTCCATCTCGGGCGACATAATCCCTGCCCGCGGTTTGACGGTGCGGTTGCCGGCGATCAGTTCATCCTCACGAATCGAAATCATCACCTTATCGAGGATCCACGCGGTGGCTTTCGCCCGGCGGATAATCACCGGCTCGCCCTCCGTCTGCCGATGGCTGGCAGTGTAGAGTAATGCGCGCTCAAGGGAGATTTCGCGCGGCTGGGCGAACAGGCTGGCTTTCAGGCGTTGGGTACGATTCGTCATGATAAACTCCATGTTGTGGCGAAGGGCGCGAAGGCGCCCTTTTAAGGCTTCAGGCGCTCTGGGAAAGGTGGCTGTCTATCTTGTTCATGATGGCGTCGGCGCGCTTGACCGCATCGCTGATATTGACGCGCACGATAGTTTTCCCGGCAAAACGCTCTTCGAATTTGATGCCGATATCTTTGGTCAGAATGACCATATCGGCGGCGGCAATCTCCTCCGCCGTCAGTTCGTTTTCAATGCCAATGGAACCCTGCGTTTCAACCTTGACCTGCCAGCCTTTGGCTTTGGCGGCGCTTTCCAGCGATTCAGCGGCCATGTAGGTGTGAGCCACGCCCGACGGGCATGCGGTGACAGCGATAATGTGGGTCATAATCTGTTCCTTCCAGTCTGTTAGTTAATTTCGAAATCAAGGTCTAGTTCATCGTCAGCGGCGACGTCAGTGGGTTTCTTTTTGGCGAAGGCTTTCAGCAGGATGACGCAGGCAGCGCTGACGCAGGCGCCGACCAGCAGCGCGGCAACAAAGCCGAGCTTGCCCTGGACCACCGGCAGCACGATGAGCCCGCCCCAGCCGGCGTAACACTGGGCGCCCATCAGCGCGGCGGTGACGCAGCCGCTGGCGGCGCCAATCATATTGGCCGGAATGACGCGCAGCGGATCCGCGGCGGCAAAGGGAATCGCCCCTTCGGTCACGCCGACACAGCCCATCACCAGCGCGGCTTTGCCGGTTTCCCGCTCTTCGGCGGTGAAATATTTGCGGCCAATCAGCGTCGCCAGCCCCATGCCCAGCGGCGGTACGGCGATACCGACGGCAGCGATAGCCACCACGCTGTAGACGCCCTGCGAAACGCAAATCAGCATGAAGGCGTAGGCTACTTTGTTCACCGGGCCGCCCATATCAAAGGCCAGCATCAGACCCATAATGATGGCCAGCACCACGATGCTGCCCTCGCGCATCCCCTGCAGCCAGCCGGTCAGGTTAGCGGTCAGCGCGCCAACCGGCTCGCCAAGCCCCCACATCATGATCCCGGCGGTGATAAAGGTGCCGACGATGGGAATGATGAAAATCGGCATCACCGAGCGCAGAACTTTATGTACGGGGATTTTTTTCAGGTAATAGACCACCAGGCCGCCAATCATGCCGGCGATCAGCGCGCCGAAGAAACCGGCGCCAAAGCTGTTGCCCACCCAGGCGCCGATGGCGCAGGGGGCCAGCGCGGCGCGGTCAGAAATGGAGTAGCCGATGTAGGCGGCGAGAAAGGGCACCATCAGCGTCAGCCCGGCGACGCCGATATCAAAAAGTTTCTTCAGATTAGGGTCGGTGGCGGCATCGGGTACCGCGCCTTTGCCATACAACATGACGGAGACCGCCAGCAGGATCCCGCCGGAGACCACGAAGGGGATCATATGTGACACGCCGGTCATCAGATGCTGGCGGGTATTTTTTAGTATTTGCACCAGTTCGTTCATTGCTTGCTCCTGAGCGCTGTAGGGCCCGTGACAGTATTGATGCCTCAACATTAGAAAAAGGGCGGGGTATTAAACAGTAGAGAAAAAGTGCATTTACTGGATATTTGTAAGGTGAGAAAAGAATTGCGATCCACCTCAAATCTTAGTAGTGACAGGAGAGATGAGCGCTAACAGGGTGGAATTGTGATGGCGGGCATAAAAAAATATTGTGTGTACAATAGTCCAGTAATTGCCAGTTTTATCACCTAGTCCCTGGGGCCGTCTTTTATTACTTTTTGACGAAATAATGGATTGCTCTGGAGGAAGGCGATGGCTCTGGTCATTGAATTTACATGTGATTTGCCCAACGGCGTGCATGCGCGTCCGGCCAGTCTGGTCGAAACGCTGTGTAACCGTTTTTCATCAGCGATTGAGTGGCGGAACTTGCGCCGCGAGACCGGCGGAAATGCCAAGAGCGCGCTGGCGATTATCGGCAGCAATACCCTGAAGGGCGACGCCTGCCAGCTGCTTATCAGCGGCGAAGATGAAGCTGAAGCATTCGCCGCGTTAACGGCTTTTATGCGCGATGAATTTCCCCACTGTGACGCGCCGCTGCCCGCTGCGCCAACGCTGGATGTCCAGCCGGTGCCAGAGTCGCTTTCGCGGCTGAACCCGACGCTGTTTCATGCCCACCCGGTGTGCGCCGGCAGCGCGGGAGGGACGCTGGTTCATCTCAAATCACGCGATCTGCACGAGCTGGGCGAACTGCCCGTCGCCGCCAGTCCCGAACAGGAGCAGGCGGCGCTGGATAATGGCCTGCGCCTGCTGGTGAAAGATATCGAGCTGCGGCTGCTGGACAATGACGGCACCGCCAGCGCGATCCTGGAAGCTCACCGTTCGCTGGCGACGGATGCCTCGCTGCGCCAGCACCTGCTTGGCGGTATTCTCACCGGGTTGAGCTGCGCCCAGGCGATTGTCGCCACCGGCGACCACTTCTGCGCCCAGTTCCGCGACTCCGGCAACAGCTATCTGCAGGAGCGGGTACTGGATGTACGCGACGTTTGCTTCCAGCTGTTACAGCATATCTACGGCGAAGCCCGTTTCCCGGCGCCGGGCCAGTTGCGGGAAGCGGCCATTTGTCTTGCCGACGAGCTGACCCCCAGCCAGTTTCTGGAACTGGATAAAACGCATCTCAAAGGGCTGCTGCTGCGCAGCGGCGGCACCACCTCGCATACCGTGATTCTGGCACGCTCATTCAATATCCCTACTCTGGTAGGCGTGGATTTAGCCGCGCTGCTGCCGTGGGTGGATACGCAGGTGCAGATTGACGGCAACGCCGGGCTGCTGGTGGTGGATCCGAGTCCGGCGGTAGCGCGCTACTATCAGCAGGAGGCCTGGCTACAGGCGCAAATCCGGCAACAGCAGCAGGTATGGCTGGATAAAGCCGGGCAGACGCAAGACGGTATCCGCGTGGAGATCGCCGCCAATATCGCCCATTCGGTGGAAGCGGTGGCGGCATTCAACCAGGGCGCGCAGTCGGTAGGGTTGTTCCGCACTGAAATGCTGTATATGGATCGCCCGAGCGCGCCGTCGGAAGATGAGCTCTACAACATCTTCTGCCAGGCGCTGGAACCCGCTGCCGGGCGCAGCATTATCGTGCGGACTATGGATATCGGCGGTGATAAGCCGGTGGCCTATCTCAACATCCCTGCGGAAAACAATCCGTTCCTCGGCTACCGCGCGGTGCGCATCTATGAAGAGTATCAGGCGCTGTTTCACACTCAGCTACGGGCGATTTTACGCGCCTCGGCGCACGGCTCGCTGAAGATTATGATCCCGATGATTTCATCAATGGAAGAGATCCTGTGGGTGAAAGAGCGACTGGCGGAGGCCAAACAGTCGCTGCGCGCCGAGCAGATCCCGTTTGATGAAAAGATCCCGCTCGGCATCATGCTCGAAGTGCCGTCGGTGATGTTTATCATCGATCAGTGTTGTGAAGAGGTGGATTTCTTTAGCATCGGCAGCAACGACTTAACGCAGTATCTGCTGGCGGTCGATCGTGATAATGCGAAAGTGACGCGCCATTATAACAGCCTGAATCCCGCCTTCCTGCGCGCGCTGGACTATGCGGTACAGGCGGTGCATCGGCAGGGGAAATGGATCGGTCTGTGCGGCGAACTGGGGGCCAAAGGATCGGTGCTTCCGCTGCTGGTAGGCCTCGGTTTAGATGAATTGAGCATGAGCGCGCCGGCGATCCCGGCGACCAAATCGCGCCTGGCGCAACTGGACAGCCGCGCCTGCCGCCAGCTGCTGAATCAGGCCATGCAGTGCCGTACCTCACTGGAAGTGGAGCATCTGCTGGCCCAGTTCCGCATGCGTCAGCAGGATGTGCCGCTGGTGAGCGCCGAGTGCATTACGCTGAACAGCGACTGGCGCAGTAAGGAGGAGGTGCTGAAAGGGATGACGGATAATCTGCTTTTGGCCGGCCGCTGTCGATATCCGCGTAAGCTGGAGGCCGACCTGTGGGCCCGCGAGGCGGTGTTCTCCACCGGTCTGGGCTTTAGCTTCGCCATTCCGCACAGTAAATCCGAGCATATTGAGCAGTCGACTATCAGCGTCGCGCGGCTGGCGCAGCCGGTGATATGGGGCGATGAAGAGGCGCAGTTTGTGATTATGCTGACGCTGAACAAGCACTCGGCGGGCGATCAGCATATGCGTATCTTCTCGCGGCTGGCGCGGCGCATTATGCACGCGGAGTTCCGCCAATCTCTGGTATCCGCGGAGAGCAGCGAGGATATTGCCGACCTGCTGCGCCGCGAGCTGGAACTGTGATCTGCACACCGGCCAGCGGTGCCGGCCGGTGTGCGCTTTACAAATCCAGTACCAGGCGGCCGCCTTTGGCGCGCGAGCAGCAGATCAGCATACTCTGCTGGCTGGCTTTCTCTTCCTCGCTGTAATACTGATCGCGGTGGTCCGCTTCCCCTTCCAGAATCATCGTTTCGCAGGTGCCGCACACCCCTTCGCGGCACAGGCATTCCACCTTCGCCGCTTTGTTATTCTCAATAACCTGCAAAATGGTCATGTCCTGCGGTACGGTAAATTCGCGTCCGGAACGCGCCAGCACCAGGGTAAACGCCTCTCCGCCTTTATCCTCAACGATAAACTGCTCAAAGTGCAGCTGACTGGCGGGCACCTGATGGCGTTCGGCGGCGGCTTTCACCGCCTCGTTAAGCGCCGCCGGGCCGCAGGTATACACGTGGGTTCCGGGCTCGAGGTCGGCGAACAGGCGCGGCAGGTCGAGACGGCTGCCGAGCGCTGATACATGAACATTGACCCGATCTCGCCACGGCGCGGCGCTGAGCGCATCGACGAAAGCATTATTGTCGGCGTCGTGGAAACAGTAGTGCAGCTGCCAGTCGGCCTGCCGTTGTTCCAGTTCCGGAATATGGGACAAGAATGGCGTGATGCCGATACCGCCGGCGATCAGCAGATGTTTTCGCGCCTGTGGTTCGATGGCGAACAGGTTGTTGGGCGTGGACACCGTCAGGGTATCGCCCGGGCGCACCTGCTGGTGCATAAAACGCGAGCCGCCTTTGGAAGGCGACTCAAGACGCACCGCAATCTGCCAGCTGGTGGTATCCAGCGGCGAGCTCATCAGCGAATAGGCGTTACTGTAGCGCTGCTCGCCATCCTGCATCTGGACGATAATATGGCTGCCGCCGCTGAATCCCGGCAGCGGGGCGCCGGTCGGCGACACCAGCGTAAAACGCTTCACCTGGGCGGTGATCTGTTCAACATCGCGAACGATCGCCTCAAACATTTGATAATCAGACATCGCTGAACTCCATCAAAAATCCCGGCGTGGCCAGCGCCGCCGCCGGGAGAGGACATTTACAACCCCTGGCAGAGATACTTCATCTCCAGGTAATCTTCGATTCCGTGTTCCGACCCTTCGCGGCCAAGGCCGGACTGCTTCACTCCGCCAAATGGCGCGACTTCGTTGGAAATCAGCCCGGTATTGATGCCGACCATCCCGTATTCCAGCTGCTCGGAGACGCGCCAGATACGGGCGGCATCGTTGCTGTAAAAATAGGAGGCGAGACCGTAGATGGTGTTATTCGCTTGCTCGATGACCTGCTGCTCATCGTCAAATTTCACCAGCGCGGCCACCGGGCCGAAAATCTCTTCCTGCAGCAGCAGTGACCCCGGCTGTACGTCGCCGATAACCGTAGGGGTGAAGAAATTACCGCCCAGTGGGTGCGCTTTACCGCCGGTTAACAGCGTTGCGCCGCGGGTCAGGGCGTCGTCGAGCAGGGACTGGACTTTGCGCCCGGCGTCGGCGTTGATAAGCGGGCCAATCTGCACACCGGACTCGTTGCCATCGCCCACTTTCAGGGCGGCGACGCGGGCGACGAATTTATCGCAGAATTGGTCGTAGACGGCGCGATGAATATAGAAGCGATTGACGCAGACGCAGGTTTGCCCGGCGTTGCGGAACTTGGCGATCAGCGCTCCTTCGACCGCTTTATCGATATCGGCATCGTCAAAGACGATAAACGGCGCGTTACCGCCGAGCTCTAAAGAGAGCTTTTTGATGGATTCCGCGCACTGGCGCATCAGTACGCGGCCAACTTCGGTCGAGCCGGTAAAGGAGAGTTTACGCACCCGCTCATCGCCGGTGAACACCGCGCCAATTTCGCGCGACTGGCCGGTAACGACGTTAATGACGCCCTGCGGGATCCCGGCCTGATTCGCCAGTTCCGCCATCGCCAGCGCGGTAAACGGCGTTTCGTTAGCCGGCTTAATCACCATCGTGCAGCCAGCGGCCAGCGCCGGGCCGGCCTTACGGGTGATCATCGCCACCGGGAAGTTCCACGGGGTGATCGCCGCGCAGACGCCCACGCCCTGGCGGATCACCATCAGGCGTTTATCCGCGCCAGGGGAGGGGATTATTTCGCCGTTGGTGCGTTTGCCCTGTTCGGCAAACCACTCGATAAACGAGGCGGCATAGGCGATTTCGCCTTCGGCCTCCGCCAGCGGCTTGCCCTGCTCGGCGGTCATGATCTGCGCCAGCGCGGTTTTGTTTTCGAGGATCAGGCGGTGCCAGTTTTTCAATAGCGTGGCGCGCTGAGCGGCGGTTAATGCGCGCCAGGCCGGCAGCGCGGCCGCGGCGGCCTCCACGGCCTGCTGCGCTTCCGCCCGACCCATATTAGGGATCTGGCCGAGCGCCGCGCCGGTGGAAGGATTGCTGACGGCAAGCGTCGTGCCGTCGGCGGCGTCGCGCCAGCTTCCGGCAATCAGCGCCTGCTGGCGAAACAGATCTGAGTGAAACACGGACATAGCAAACTCCTTCAACGATTACGGCTGGAACACCTGGGCCACCAAATTGTGGAAATGGGCGATACCGTGCTCGGAGATACCGCTGCCGCTGTTATCCGCCATAATGCGTCCCTGGCCGCGATAGCCGCGGGACTTCAGCCCCTTCTGCACGCTTTCCACCAGGCGTAAATCTTCCGGGCGGAACACGTCGCGATACCACTCAATCAGCGCTTTCTGATCGTCAGTCAGCTCTTCGTTGGTGAAATAGATGTCGTAATTCTGCAGAGTGGTCTCTTCATCCACCGGGAATTCATAGATCACGGTCATCATGCCCTTGATCGGCGTCACGTTGAACATGGTGCACGGCCATAGCCAGAAACCGTGGAACGCGGCTTCGGTACCTTCTTCGAATTTAAACGACTGCTCGGACGGCTTGGCGAAGCCATACTGCAGCGTCCATTTGCCGTGCATGGTGTGCCAGTAACGGTCAACCTGTACGGAATCCGAGAAGCCCGGGTGCGCCGGGCCGCAGTGGTAACATTCCAGATAGTTATCGACGATATTTTTCCAGTTCGCCGGGGTGAGAGTGGTAAAGCGCGCTGCCAGTTTCAGGTCATGCACGTCCGGGCAGGCTTCCAGCACTTTGTCCTGCAGGCCCGGCAGCTGCGTTTCCACGCTCTCCGCTTGCGGGTTCATATTGATAAACACAAAGCCGGCATACTCTTCCAGGCGAACCGGCACCAGCGTTGCCTTTTCGCTATCGAAATTCGCCACGTTTTCGCAGTTGCGGGCGTGGGCGAGATTGCCGTCAAGCTTGAAGGCCCAGGCGTGATAGGGGCAGGTAATCACGTTTTTGGCTTTACCTTCACCGCTCAGCAGCTGGTGGCCGCGGTGCGGGCAGACGTTATAGAAAGCGCGCAGAATATTGTCGCGGCCGCGGACGATAACGATATTTTCGCCAATGATCTCCCGGGTGATGTAGTCGTTCGGCCGGGCGACCTCGCTGCCGTGGGCGACGCAAATCCAGCTATTGGCGAAGATGCGCTCTTTCTCGTGCTCAAACGCCTGGCTGTCGGTATAAAAACGGGCCGGAATGGTCCAGGCATCCTGCGGATTGGCGCAAAAGTTAATCGGCAGAGTAAAGTCAGGGCTCAAATTGCTCATGTAAGGTCACCTTGTGATTATTGTCAGTAAGAGGTTTTACAGCGACTGGCCGTCGCCTTTGAGTACCGTGCCAACCGGTAGCGTCTCGGCTTTAATCATTGGCTCGGGCGTATGGGTTTCTATCTGATTGACCGGCACGTGGGCGTAGTCCTGTTTTAGCCAGCGCACGAAGCCGCCGGTTTTAATCAGTAAAATGGCCAGGAATGGTAGGGCGGTCAGCACCACGGTGGTTTTCATGGTCTCAAGCGAAGCGCCGGTAAACAGAATCGATAGCGGGATGAGGGTGATCACCACGCACCAGAACAGGCGCATGCCGCGATCCGGATCGTCGCCTTCGCGCAGGTTGCGGGTGCTGGTCGCTGCCATGGTGTAGGCCACCGCATCCATGTGCGAGGCGAGGAAAACAATCATCACGAACAGATAGGCGGCGAGGAACAGCTTACCTGCCGGCAGCGACATCAGGACCTGCTGGACGGCGGTTTCGCCGCCGAGAGTCTGCATCACCTGCGGTACGTTAATCACGCCGTTAACGAACTGGTGCATGGCGTAGCTTTCCATCACCCCAAAGAAGAACCAGCAGCCGGCGGTGCTACCAAGGAGCAGTCCCCATATCACCTCTTTGATTTTGCGCCCGCGGGAGACGCGGGTGACGAACATCGCCACGCCCGGAGTATAGGAGATCCACCACAGCCAGTAGAAGACGGTCCAGTTGCGGGTAAAGGCGCCGTCGCCGAGGGGATCGGTAAACAGACTCATCTGCAGGAAGTTCTGAGTCGTCAGGCCGACGGCGTTAATGATGTTATTGGTGATGAATTCGGTCGGACCAACCAGTAATACCACCAACGGCAGCAGAAACGCCCCCCAGCCGACCATTTTGCTCAGGCGCTGCAGGCCGTTGTTGATGCCAATCCACGAACTCATGCAGAAAATACCGCCGGAGAGCAGGATCACAAACGCCTGCACGGTGAAGTTATCCGGCAGCCCGGTCAGCGCTGACAGGCCGCGGGTGAAGGTGGCGGCAGTGACCACCAGCGAAATGGTTAACGCGCCGACGGTAGCGATCAGGAACATCAGATCGACCAGACGGCCCCAGAAGCCCTGCGGACTCACTCCGGTGATCGCTGAAATGATCCCGGAGAGGCTGAGGCCTTTATTTTTCCGCACGTGGAAGTGATAGGCCATGATCAGCGAAGCGAGAGTGTAGGTCGCCCAGGCGCTAACCCCCCAGTGGAAGAAAGAATAAGGGATGCTGTATTCCAGCGCTTTCGGCGATTGCGGAGCAATGTTCAGGCCCGGGGTCTGGTAGTAATAAGCCCATTCGGCAACGCCCCAGTACAGCGTGGAGGAGCCGAGCCCGGCGCAGATAAACATAAACAGCCATGAGAGGGTACTGTATTCGACTTTGCCTTCGCCGAGACGGATATTGCCGTATTTGCTGGTCGCCAGATAGAGCACCAGTCCCAGCGCCAGCAGCACCAGTACCTGTACCGTGGAACCCAGCAGGCGGGTCACGCCGTTAAAAATCGAATCAGCCGCCTGCGCGGTTTGCTGCGGGAAGAGACTTAATGTAGCGGCGATGAAAACAATGGCCGCCAGGCTGATGGCAATCAGCGGCACATCTTTTTTCTTTACGTTGCTCAACATGGGTGATCTCCTGGGCATGATTGCCCGTCGGTGGCTTTAGCCTGTCGTTGTTATCACGCTGTAGGGTCAAGGTTCGTAGCAAAAGCTATTAACAATCGGATTATTTCTTCGTTACATGAATTAAACAATTGGCCGTTTCGTGAAGCAATAAAACACGGAACGGAAATAATAAAAGGTGAATTGGCGCAGGTTCTGTCCTTTCAGGAATAATAAAGTTCACCGCTGTGATGCGGTCCACTTGTCAATCGTGGGGGATTCTGCATAGCGAAAAGAGAGGGGAGTTGGAGGACCAGGCGCGCGGGTTTTCCCGGGTAGCGGCTGCGCCTTACCCGTGCTTGCTACTCGCGGTGTCGTTTTTTTGTCGGGTGGCGGCTAACGCCTTACCCGACCTACGGTCCGTGCCATTGCGAGCTTAAGATCACTACCTTGTCCCTATGGCTACTGAAACTGCCGGTGTTGGCGGCCTCAACATCGCTGAGACGTTCCCTGCAGGCCGGGGCAGCCCGCAGGGATGCGGGCTGAGGGCCGTGTTTTTACATTATCGTGCCTTTTGTAGCCCCGGTAAGCGCCGCGCCACCGGGGAGCGGCGGGGTAATTACGCCAAAACGGCTTTGCAGATAGCGTCGCTGACCTGTTGCGTTGATGCGCTGCCTTTCATATCCGGGGTTTTCGGCCCGCTGGCAATCACCTGCTCAATCGCCGCCAGGATGCCGTTGTGCGCGGCGTGATAGCGCGCATCGCCGTTGCCGAGGAAATCGAGCATCATCGCCCCGGCCCACACGGTGGCGATCGGGTTGGCGATATTTTTACCGTAGATATCCGGCGCGGAGCCGTGAACCGGCTCGAACAGCGACGGGAAGGTGCGCTCCGGATTGAGATTGGCCGACGGCGCAATACCGATTGTGCCGGTACAGGCCGGGCCGAGATCGGAGAGAATATCGCCGAACAGGTTGGAGCCGACCACCACGTCGAAACGCTCCGGCTGCAGCACGAAGCGGGCGCACAGGATATCGATATGCTGCTTGTCCCAGCGAATATCCGGATAGTTTTTGGCCATCTCTTCCACCCGCTCATCCCAGTAGGGCATGCTGATCGCCAGACCGTTGGATTTGGTTGCCGAAGTCAGCGTTTTGCGTGGGCGGCTTTGCGCCAGTTCGAAGGCGTAGCGCAGGATCCGGTCCACGCCGCGGCGGGTAAAGACCGACTCCTGAATCACCACTTCATGCTCGGTGCCTTCATTGGCGCGCCCGCCGAGGGCGGAATATTCGCCTTCGGTATTTTCGCGCACCACGTAAAAATCGATATCGCCGGCCTTTTTACCCGCCAGCGGGCAGGGGACGCCGGGGAACAGACGCACCGGACGCAGGTTGACGTATTGGTCAAACTCACGGCGGAACTTCAGCAGCGACCCCCACAGCGAAATGTGGTCGGGAACGGTATCCGGCCAGCCGACGGCGCCGAAGTAGATGGCATCGAAGCCCTGCAGCTGCTCGCGCCAGTCGTCCGGCATCATCTTGCCGTGATGGGCATAATATTCGCAGCTTGCCCACTCCATCTGCTCGAAGCTCAATGACAGATCCCAACGCTGTGCGGCGGCTTGCAGCACGCGAATCCCTTCAGGCAGAACTTCTTTGCCAATTCCGTCACCCGGGATGGCGGCAATACGATAGGTTTTTTTCATTCCGGTTCTCACTTTTTAGCGATGATGTTTGACCACCTGCCTATCCTATAATTGACTGGTTCATAATTAATCACGCTAACTGGTGAAACATAAAACACAGATCATGAATAATCTGCCGCTGCTAAATGATTTACGCGTCTTTATGCTGGTCGCTCGCCGGGCCGGGTTCGCCGCCGCCGCCGTAGAGCTTGGCGTATCACCGGCGTTCGTCAGCAAGCGGGTTTCGCTGCTGGAGCAAACCCTGAATGTGGTGTTGTTGCACCGGACCACCCGCCGGGTCACCATCACCGAGGAGGGGGAGCGGATCTACGAATGGGCGCAGCGCATTTTGCAGGATGTCGATGAGATGATGGACGAACTTTCCGACGTACGTCAGGTGCCGCAGGGAACGCTGCGTATTATCAGTAGCTTCGGCTTTGGTCGCCGGGTGGTGGCCCCGGCGCTGTCGGCGCTGGCCCTTCAGTACCCGCAGCTGGAACTGCGTTTCGATGTCCAGGACCGGCTGGTGGATTTAGTCAATGAAGGGGTGGATCTCGATATTCGCGTGGGCGATGATATCGCGCCGAATCTGATTGCCCGCCAGCTGGCGGCCAACCACCGCGTGCTCTGCGCCTCGCCGCAATTCCTTGCCCGCCATCCACCGCCGAAACAGCTGAGCGATCTGGCCGCCTTACCCTGCCTGGTGATTAAAGAACGCGATCATCCGTTTGGCATCTGGCAGTTGCACAGCAAAGAGGGGCAGCATGCGATCAAGGTGACCGGGCCGCTGTCGTCCAACCATGGTGAAATTGTGCATCAGTGGTGTCTGGACGGGCAGGGGATTGCGTTACGTTCATGGTGGGACGTCCGGGAGAATATCGCCAGCGGCCATCTGGTGCATGTGCTGCCGGAATTCTTTCAGCCTGCCAACGTCTGGGCAGTCTATGTCTCCCGGCTGGCGACGTCGGCTAAAATTCGCACCACCGTGGAGTTTCTGCGCCACTACTTTCAGCAGCACTATCCGCAGCATGAGCCGACGGCCAGCGCCGTCGGCAGAGGCGATTAAACCCCAAGGCGGTCGCGCAGGCTGTAGTAGGCCGCGCCCATGGCGGTAAAAGGAATGCGCAGGCTGCGGCCGCCCGGGAACGGGTAGTGCGGCAGTTTGGCGAAGGCGTCGAACCGCTCGGCGTCGCCGCGCAGCAGCTCTGAAATCAAGCGTCCGGCAAGGTGGGTACAGGTCACGCCGTGGCCGCTGTAGCCCTGCATGTAGTAAATATTGTTATCGAGACGGCCGAACTGCGGCATCCGCGACAGGGTCAGCAGGAAGTTGCCGGTCCAGCGGTAGTCAATTTTCACCCCCTGCAGCTGCGGGAAGGTTTTCAGCAGCTTCGGCATAATCAGCCGCTCCACGTCGTCCGGATCGCGCGCGCCATAGACCACGCCGCCGCCGTACAGCAGACGGTTGTCGCCGGTCAGACGGTAGTAGTCCAGCAGGTAGTTACAATCTTCCACACAGTAGTTTTTCGGGATCAGCGAGCGGGCGACCTCTTCCGACAGCGGAGCGGTCGTGACCACCTGGGTGCCACACGGCATGCTGCGTTTCGCCAGCTCCGGCTCCAGTTTATCGCCAAGATAGGCGTTGCCGGCGACGATCACGTAGCGTGCGGTGACCTGGCCGCGCGCGGTGCTGACCACCGCCGGGCTGCTGTGCTGGATGCGGGTGACCGGCGACTGCTCATACACCCGGCCGCCGTTCAGACGAATGGCGTCCGCTTCGCCGATGGCGAGGTTCAGCGGGTGAATATGGCCGCCGCTGTGGTCAAGCAGGGCGCCGACGTAGCGGTCGCTGTCCACTTCACGACGAATGGCCTCTCTGTCCAGCAGCTCCAGTTGGGTGTTACCGTAGCGTTCCCAGTTGGCTTTCTGCTCTTCCAGGGTTTCCAGCTGCTTATGGTTCATCGCCACGAACAGGCCGCCCGGGCGGTAATCGCACTGGATCTGGTAGCGCTGGATGCGCTCGCGAATAATATCGCCGCCTTCGAACATCATGCTGCCGAGCATTTTGGCCGCATCCGGGCCGTAGTTCTTCTCAATGACGTCGATATCGCGGCTATAGGAGTTGACCAGCTGACCGCCGTTGCGGCCGCTGGCGCCGAAGCCGATGCGCGCCCCTTCCAGCACCACCACGTCGTAGCCCATTTCGGCCAGATGCAGAGCTGAGGAGAGGCCGGTGTAGCCGCCGCCGACGACGCAGACGTCACAGTTGATGGATCCCTCCAGCGTCGGGAACGGTTCATACTTATTGGCGCTGGCGGCGTAGTAGCTAGTGGTATGTTCAGTCATGATCAAGACTCCAGGGCAATCCAGATGGTTTTCAGTTCGGTGAATTTTTCCAGCGCGTGCAGCGATTTATCGCGCCCGTTGCCGCTCTGCTTGTAGCCGCCGAACGGAACGGTCATATCACCATCGTTATAGTTGTTGACGAAGACCGAGCCAGCCTTCAGGCGACGGCTCATGCGGTGGGCGCGTGACAGATCGCGGGTCCACACGGCGGCGCCGAGACCGTAGTCACTGTCATTAGCAAGCTGCAGCGCCTCTTCTTCGCTTTTGAAGCGCGTGACCACCAGTACCGGACCGAAGATCTCTTCCCGGCTGAGGGTCGATGCCGGGTCGACGTCAACGAAAATGGTCGGGCCGACGGCGGCAGGCCACGGATTTTTCCGTCCGTCGAGGAACAGCGTGCTTTTGGCTTCGCCACCGCGGATAAAACTGTGCACGTTGTCGGCATGGGCGTTATCAATCAACATGCCCATGGTGGTGTCCGGATCGAGCGGGTTACCCGGCTGCCAGTGTTGCGCCTGCGCTTTCAGCAATGTCAGAAATTCGTCGGCGATGCTCTCCTCCAGCAGCAGGCGGGTGCCTGCGATACACACCTGGCCCTGGTTATAGAAGATGCCGCCGGCGGTGGCGTTGACCGCTTTTTGCAGATTCGGGCAGTCGGCGAAAACGATGTTGGCGCTCTTGCCGCCCGCTTCCAGCCATACGCGCTTCATATTGCTGTCGCCGGCGTCTTTCAGCAGCTGCTTGCCGGTACGGGTGGAGCCGGTAAAGGTAATGACTTCAACATCAGGATGCAGGGCCAGCGCCTGTCCGGCCTCGTGGCCAAAGCCGCTGACCACGTTCAACACGCCGTCCGGCAGGCCGGCCTCTTTCGCCAGCCCGGCCAGACGCAGGGCGGTGAGCGGCGATTTTTCTGAGGGTTTGAGGATCACGCTGTTGCCCGCCGCCAGCGCCGGACCGAGTTTCCAGCAGGCCAGCAGCAGCGGGAAGTTCCACGGCACCACCGCGGCGATCACGCCAATTGGTTCGCGAACGATCATCGCCAGCTCGTTGCTGCCGGTGGGCGCGACTTCGCCATAGACTTTATCCAGCGCCTCGGCGTACCAGCGAATGGCGCGGGCGGCGCCGGGAATATCATCGCGCAGGCTGTGGCGGATCGGTTTGCCGGTATCCAGCGTTTCGAGCAGCGCCAGCTCTTCACAATGGGTTTCCATCAGGTCAGCAAAGCGAGTGAGAACCGCTTTACGCCGGGCCGGAGAGGCCTGCGACCAGTCGCCGTTATCAAAAGCCTGGCGCGCGGCCTTCACCGCCCGTTCGACGTCGGCTTTTTTACCGCGGGCGACCTGCGCTAATGTCTGCTGCGCGGCAGGGTCGATAGTTTCAAAGGTGGTATTATCGGCCGCGGCGCAATATTCGCCGTTAATAAATAAGCGCGTTTCAATGGCCAGGTTTTTCGCTTTTTCCTGCCAGTAAGCCAGGTGCTGAAAATTCATCATGACTCCTTAAAAACATTATCGGCACATTAATCAGTTCGGCGTTTTCAGGCTGCACGGGGGCACTGCGCCGGGCGCAGGGCATAATGTATCCCCGGAGTTGAATACCGTTTTATTCCCCTGAATGGCGACAGGTTGTTTACAACCCGAATTATTCAGGAGCGAGTCGCCATTCACTGGCGTTAATTATTTCGGGGCCAACAGGAAATAATATTCCGTACGGCGCAGGCGTAATTACTACGATTTCTTCGCCGCGACGAAAATAGATTTTCCGCCGCGACAGGCCTGAAGAAAGCCTGAACCTCGTTCAGGCTAAATAATCAGAATGTGGTGGGGGTGTGGGCACTGATGATGCGGCAGATGCCTGCCGAGGTGTTGCTGAAGCTGTGCGGGATGCCGGTATTAATGGCATAGCTCTGTCCAGCCACCAGGTGATACGACTGACCGTTAATGGTCAGCACGATCTCACCTTCCAGTATGGTGCCTATCTCCTCACCCTGATGCTTAATTCTCTCCCCGGTCGTGGTTCCAGGCTGGTAAGTTTCAAAAATCATCGCCAGCGTACGGTTCGGATTTCCGTTATGAACCAGCTTCATGGAAACGCCCTGACTTCCCATCTCAATCAGGTCATCCTGATTAATGACCACCTGGGGTTCGTCCGGCTTTTCGGGTTCAGAAAAGAATTCCGAGAGCGACAGCCCATAGACTTTCAGCAGCTTTTGCAGCGTACTGATGGCAGGACTGACTTTGTCCTGCTCTATGGTGCTGATGGCACTATGTGTCAACCCAGACAGTTCGGCGGCACGACGCTGTGAGAGACCCAGCTGTTGGCGGATCTCTGACAGACGTTTCCCTGGCGCCAGTCCGTCATCGCTCATATTTGCATTTCCTTAACGGTAGTGGTCAGCGCCGCCGCTTTTCAGCATGATGGCCCTGACAGGCGGTGATAAAACCATCAAACAACATACGCGACAGGGCGTATTCGCTACTGTTCCATTCAGGATGCCACTGTACGCCCAACGCGAAAGGATGATCGTTCACGCTGACCGCTTCCACCAGTCCATCCGGCGCTCGCGCCTCCACGCGCAGCTGCGGACTCAGGGTTTTTGCCCCTTGCCCATGTAGCGAGTTTACCCAAAACGTGTTGCAGCCCGGTATCAATTGCGACAGCAATCCTCCTTCCTGAACCTCAACCTGATGGGACGGCGCATACTGCTGCTCGACGGGCAGTTCAGGATCTTCACGATGTTCAAGGAGCTCAGGCTGCTCGAACAGACGACGATACAGAGTCCCGCCGGTGGCGACAACCAGTTCCTGCAGTCCACGACAGATGGCGAAAATGGGGATGCGCCTTTCGAGCGCGGCGTTAATCAGCGCCATGCTCAGAAGATCACGCCCGGGGTCGGCGTCAGGCTCATCGCCGTTTTCACCATAAAGGTGCGGCTGCACATTACTGGGGCTGCCTGGCAGGTAAATCCCGTCCAGTTTATCGACTAACGCGTTCAGCAGCTCCGGCTCCGCCAGCGCATGCGGCAGGGCGATCGGCAGTCCGCCGTGGTTAACAATGGCATTCAGGTACTTTTCTTGCAGAGTCTGGGTCTGGTGACCCTTAAGCCTGTTTCTACACATCACGACGCCAATAACTGGCTTGTACATTATATTTTCCATGATCGCCCTCACAAAGTGGACTAAATTATGACCGCTATAGCGGGTTTAACGGCCATATCGTTCAATATTTTCTCAATCTAGCAGTGGAAATAGCCCTTTGCAAACTTAATTTAACATTTGACAAACAATTTATTTGCATACACAGTCGATGGGGTGGACATTATATTTAACGGTCTGAGCACAGGACCGAAACCCAACCAACGGCGGTGAATCATGGAAACCAATATCGTAGAAGTTGAGAACTTTGTTCAGCAGACGGAAGAGAGACGGGTCAGCGCGTTCGCGAAAGAAGTGAAGCGCTACCTCGAAACCTACCCCGATACCCAGTATGTCGATGTCCTCCTTACCGACCTGAACGGCTGCTTCCGCGGCAAGCGCATTCCGGTTGCCGGCCTGAGCAAACTGGAGAAAGGCTGTTATTTCCCGGCCTCGGTGTTTGCAATGGATATTCTTGGCAATGTGGTGGAAGAGGCCGGCCTGGGTCAGGATATGGGCGAACCGGATCGCAGCTGCATTCCGGTACCCGGCACCTTAACGCCTTCGGCGGCTGACCCACAATCGATAGCCCAGGTACAGCTGACCATGGTTGATGAAGATGGCGCTCCCTTTGACGTTGAGCCGCGGAACGTACTCAACCGCCTCTGGCAGCAGTTGCGCCAGCGCGGGCTGTTCCCCGTGGTAGCGGTAGAGCTGGAGTTCTATTTACTGGACCGCAAACGCGACGCCGAAGGCTACCTCCAGCCGCCGTGCGCGCCGGGCACCGACGATCGCAACACCCAAAGCCAGGTCTACTCCGTCGATAACCTGAACCACTTTGCCGACGTGCTTTATGACATCGACGAGCTGGCCAAACTGCAGCTGATCCCCGCCGACGGCGCGGTGGCGGAAGCCTCGCCGGGCCAGTTTGAAATCAACCTTCACCATACCGATAACGTGCTGGATGCCTGCGATGATGCGCTGGCGTTAAAACGTCTCGTGCGTTTAATGGCGGAGAAGCATAAGATGCACGCCACTTTTATGGCGAAGCCTTATGAAGAGCATGCGGGCAGCGGGATGCACATCCACATCAGCATGCTGAACAATAAAGGGGAAAACGTGCTGGTGGACGGCGACGGGGAAGACTCTGTGCTGCTCAAACGCGCGCTGGCCGGGATGATCGATCTGATGCCGGCCTCGATGGCGCTGCTGGCGCCGAACGTGAACTCGTATCGCCGCTTCCAGCCGGGGATGTACGTCCCGACGCAGGCTTCGTGGGGGCATAACAACCGCACCGTGGCCTTGCGTATTCCGTGCGGCGAGCGGCAGAACCACCGCGTCGAGTATCGCGTGGCGGGGGCGGACGCCAACCCGTATCTGGTGATGGCGGCGATTTTTGCCGGCATTCTGCACGGGCTGGATAACCCCCAGCTGCCTTTGCAGGAAGAGGTGGAAGGTAACGGTCTGGAACAAGAGGGCCTGCCGTTCCCGATCCGCCAGAGCGATGCGCTGTGGGAGTTTATGCAGAACGATCATCTGCGCGAGCGCCTCGGTGAGCGTTTCTGCCACGTTTTCCATGCCTGTAAGCATGATGAATTACTGCAGTTTGAGCGTCTTATCACAGAAACCGAAATTGAGTGGATGTTGAAAAACGCCTGATGGTCGCCCCGCGAGGGGCCCATGAGTTTGGTAATCAGTAGCATCTACGGCCTGAGCGGAGCCTGGTCGTCCTTTTTGCTGGGAGCCCAGCCATTTCCCGGATGTCGCGTTAAGGAGCGCAGGCGGCAACGGGGCTTCAGTTAACGACACAGTGTGTGACGAGGAAATGAGATGATGCAGATGTTCAAATATCCGCAGGGAGAGGGAGGCCGCTCAGGCCGCATGGAATGCCAGCCAGCTACCGCTCACCGGTCCGTCTTACCCTTTTATCTATGCCTTACCCCTTTGCTAAGCAGGTTTGTCACGCGGACGTTGGGTCCGCAAACTGTTAACAGCAAGGGGGGAATGGGCGATGGCTATTAATCTTCCTGCGCATAACGCCGCTCAGGCGGGCAGACCACGCCTGCGTAAATCCCTCAAACTCTGGCAAGTGGTGATGATGGGGCTGGCCTATCTGACGCCGATGACGGTGTTTGATACCTTCGGCATCGTCTCCGGCATCAGCAATGGCCACGTACCGGCGTCTTATCTGTTGGCGCTGGCCGGGGTGCTGTTCACCGCCATCAGCTACGGCAAACTGGTGCGTCAGTTCCCGGAAGCCGGTTCCGCCTATACCTACGCGCAAAAATCCATCAGTCCGCACGTCGGTTTTATGGTCGGCTGGTCGTCGCTGCTCGATTATCTGTTTCTGCCGATGATCAACGTCCTGCTGGCGAAGATCTATCTCTCGGCGCTGTTCCCGGAGGTGCCGCCATGGGTGTGGGTGGTCACCTTTGTCGCCATTCTGACCGCCGCGAACCTGAAAAGCGTTAACCTGGTGGCCAACTTCAACACCCTGTTCGTGCTGGTGCAGATTTCGATCATGGTGGTGTTTGTCATTCTGGTGGTGCAGGGGCTGCACAAAGGCGAGGGGGTGGGGACCGTCTGGTCGCTGCAGCCGTTTATCAGCCAGAATGCGCATCTGATCCCGATTATTACCGGCGCGACGATTGTCTGCTTCTCGTTTCTCGGTTTCGACGCGGTGACCACGCTGTCGGAAGAGACCCCTGACGCCGCACGGGTGATCCCGAAAGCGATTTTTCTTACTGCGATGTACGGCGGCATTATTTTCATCGTCGCGTCGTTCTTTATGCAGCTGTTCTTCCCGGATATTCATCGCTTTAAAGACCCCGATGCCGCGCTGCCGGAGATTGCGCTGTACGTGGGCGGCAAGCTGTTCCAGTCGATTTTCCTCTGCACCACCTTTGTTAACACCCTGGCATCGGGCCTGGCCTCGCATGCCAGCGTCTCCCGTCTGCTGTACGTGATGGGCCGCGACAACGTCTTCCCGGAGCGCATTTTTGGCTATGTGCATCCGAAATGGCGTACCCCGGCGCTGAACGTGATTATGGTGGGTATTGTCGCGCTGTCGGCGCTGTTCTTCGACCTGGTGACCGCCACGGCGTTGATCAACTTCGGCGCGCTGGTGGCGTTCACCTTCGTAAATCTGTCGGTGTTCAACCACTTCTGGCGGCGCAAGGGGTATAACAAAACCTGGAAGGATCGGCTGCACTATCTGCTGTTGCCGATGGTCGGCGCGTTGACGGTGGGCGTGCTGTGGATCAACCTCGAGGCCACCTCGCTAACGCTCGGCCTGGTGTGGGCGGCGCTTGGCCTGCTGTACCTGGCTTACCTGACCCGACGCTTCCGTAAACCGCCGCCGCAGTTCGATGCCACCAAAGCGGAGCAGGCCTGGGAGTCATAAACGTTTGATGCTGCGATTGAACCAAGGCAGGCCCACAGGCCTGCCTTGGTTTTTGGTTCGGTAAGGGACAGTACAGGACGGTAAAGAAATCAGCAGAAAACGGCGGGGAACGGAAGGTATTATTTCTTCTTTTTATGGACAGGTAACTGACTGGCGCGCCGCTCTTTGAGGTACGACAC
The DNA here is from genome assembly GCF_003790505.1 of Klebsiella sp. P1CD1. Lineage (NCBI taxonomy): Bacteria > Pseudomonadati > Pseudomonadota > Gammaproteobacteria > Enterobacterales > Enterobacteriaceae > Klebsiella > Klebsiella sp. P1CD1. Next base: position 3,748,050 of record NZ_CP033631.1, on the reverse strand, counting down.
CAGGCTGTAGATGGCGACGCCCAGCAGCGCCACCGCGACGATAAAGAGAATAAGACCCGACATAGACCAACCTAATATTCTGTTTAGAAAGGGAAAAAGATACAGGGCTCTGTTTGAAGATAACATCGGGATATGTCTGAAAGATGACGCCTCATCGCGAGAATATCCGGCGGCGGGGTTGTGATAAAATATTTCCCGCAGGAATGTGACCGCCCGGGTTTCACCTGAAAGGATGTAACACTCCGTTAAGTGATTTTACAGAAGTGCGGCGTACAGCGGGTTACGCTGACCGCGAATAAGAACGATCTGAGAGTCAGTCATGTATAAGAAATCCCTCAGCCTGCTGGGCGTGGTGCTGGCGCTGTCTGCCTTTGCCAGCCAGGCTGAAAGTGAACGTCAGGCGAGCCGCGAGCAGATCGTGGAGCAGGTCCTCAAGCCGTGTGAAGGCAAAAAAGCGGGCGATAAGGTGGTGATCACCGATCGCCGCGGCGGCGAGCACGAGGCCATTTGTACCCTGACGGCGGTTCCGCTACCGGAGTAACCACCGCCGCGAGGTGCCGGTTAGCGATACCGCGGCGCCGGTTCCCCGGTTCGTGCGGTGGTAAACAGCGCCAGCCTGGCCTGCTCGTAGGTATCCCACAGTGTCAGGTCATGAACCGGCGGTAACGTGACCTTTTCCCCCATCTCCAGCCCCCTGAGGGCGGCGTCCACCAGATCTTCTGTGGTCATCACCGTGCCGGTGGGCAGGGCGTTCAACGCCACGCCGGAGGTCGGCCAGAGATCGGTGGCGGTCGCCGCCGGCAATACCGCCTGAATACGCACGCCGCTGTCGGCAAACTCATCCTGCAGACCGCGGGTGAAGCTCAACACCCAGGCTTTACTGGCGCTGTAGACCGCGCTGCCCGGCAGCGTATGTAGCGCGAGGATGGAGGCAATATTAATGAGCGTTCCCCGGCGTCGGGGGGCGAAAGCGGCCAGCGCGGCATAGCTCAGGCGCAGCAGCGCCGTGGTGTTGAGCGTGTGAATCGCCTGGTGCTCCCGCGGCGTACTGGCGAGAAACCCCGCCATTTTCGCGGTGCCGGCGTTGTTAATGAACAGGTCGATGGCGGGATCCTGCTGCAGACGCTGCTCTACGGCGGCAATCCCGTGCTCTTCGCTAAGATCGGCTTTGAGGATGCTGGCCTGGATGGCATACCGTGACTGCAGCTGGTCGGCGAGCGCCTGCAGCCGGTCTTCACGGCGGGCCGCGAGGATCAGATTGTAGCCGCGGGCGGCGAGTCGTTCGGCATAGATCGCGCCGATACCTGAGGACGCGCCGGTGATAAAAGCAGTGTGCGATGGTTGGGTCATGAGAATTGCCTCGTAAAAGGTTGCATTATTAAACCAAATTCAGCATGAGATATTAGGTTTAATAATGCAACCATTTTGTCCGGACTTTTTCATTTTTGCCTGCCGCGGGCAGCGTTTAGTCGTTCAGCGGAATAGCGATGGTGATGTCTGCCGGGGCCAGCTCACGGCCATCCGCCGCCTGCAGGACCAGCTTACGCAGGGGCTGGCGCTGCTGACGGTCAATGAGCCGGGTCGCCGGTTCGTCGGGCTCGAACAGATAGTCGTCTGCCCACTGGGAGAGGGCGACCAGCACCGTCTGCAGGGCACGGCCCTTGTCGGTCAGGACATACTCCTGCCAGGCGCTGCCATCGGAGGCCGGCTGCAGGCGCAGGATGCCTTCATCCACCAGCATTTTCAGCCGCCCGGCGAGCATGTTTTTGGCAATACCGAGGTTTTTCTGGAATTCGCTAAACCGGCGCACCCCGCGCAGAGCATCGCGGACGATCAGCAGCGACCACCAGTCGCCGATAACATCGAGGGAGCGGGCGATAGGGCAACAGCTGTTTTCCAGACGGGTACGTTTCACGAAAGCCTCCAGGTTAATTGTTTCATTATAAAACTCTTTGCCCGGCAGGGGAAATTTTCGGCTACGGTCTAAGTTTGCGAGCGATTACCAGGAAAAATGTCATAAATCCGTCACAATTAACGCGATGATAATAAATGACTAAGGATGAAGGGATGAAAAAACGTCTACTTGCCGCCGCCGTTGCCGGCGCGGTGATGTTATCCGCTGGCGCTCAGGCGCAGGACTCGGCCGCCCCGGAGGGATATCAGCTGCAGCAGGTGCTGATCATGAGCCGTCACAACCTGCGTGCGCCGCTGGCCAATAACGGCAGCGTGCTCGAGCAGTCCACCGCCAAGGCCTGGCCGCAGTGGGATGTGCCGGGCGGCCAGCTGACCACCAAAGGCGGCGTGCTGGAGGTGTATATGGGCCACTATATGCGCGAATGGCTGGCGCAGCAGAAGCTGGTGACCAGCGGCGAGTGCCCACCGGAAAACGCGGTTTACGCCTATGCCAACAGCCTGCAGCGTACCGTCGCCACCGCGCAGTTCTTTATCACCGGCGCGTTCCCTGGCTGCGGCATTGCAGTGCATCACCAGCCGCAGATGGGCACCATGGACCCGACCTTCAACCCGGTTATTACCGACGACTCCCCCGCGTTTCGCGAGAAAGCGCTGCAGGCGATGGAAAAAGAGCGTCAGGGGATGCAACTGACCGAGAGCTATAAGCTGCTGGAGACGATGATCGATTACCGCAACTCGCCCTCCTGCAAAGAGAAGCAGGTCTGCTCGCTGAGCGAGGGTAAGGATACCTTTAGCGCCGGTTATCAACAGGAGCCGGGGGTTTCCGGTCCGCTGAAGGTGGGCAACTCGCTGGTGGACGCCTTCACCCTGCAATATTATGAAGGTTTCCCGAAAGACCAGGTGGCGTGGGGGGAAATCACCAGCGATAAGCAATGGCAGGTGCTGTCGAAGCTGAAGAACGGCTACCAGGATAGTCTGTTTACCTCGGTAGCGGTGGCACAAAACGTCGCCAAACCGTTGGTTAAATATATCGATAACGCGCTGGTGGGCGAGGAGGCCAACAAGGCGAAAGTCACGCTGCTGGTGGGGCACGACTCGAATATCGCCTCGCTGCTGACGGCCCTGGACTTTAAGCCTTATCAACTACCTGGCCAGTACGAGCGCACGCCCATTGGCGGCAAACTGCTGTTTCAGCGCTGGCATGACAGCGCCGGTAATCGCGATCTGATGAAGATTGAGTATGTCTATCAAAGTACTGAACAGCTGCGTAACGCCGACGCGTTAACCCTGCAGGCCCCGCCGCAGCGGGTCACCCTGGCGCTTAACGGCTGCCCGGTTGACGATCAGGGATTCTGTCCGCTGGAGACCTTTAAAAAGGTGATCAACGAGGCGGCGAAATAATGTAAAAAACCCGGAGCAATCCGGGTTTTTTAGCAGGTTAGGGCGAGACCTGGCGGAAATAAACGTTCTAGACGTTTTTACGCTCAATCGTCTGTTCACCCCAGAACAGCGCATCTTTATCGGTTTTGGCAAAGGCCAGCGCCAGCACTTCGTCGCTGCCTTCCTCCCAGATTTGCTCCGCCAGTTTTTCATCGTAGTGGGCGACTTCGAAAATCGCCTCGGCGATCTCCGGCGAGGTGTTACGTAAACTTGCCCATTCGCCGACGCGATGTGCTTTTGCTTCTTGAGTTGGCATGTTACTCCTCCTGCAGAAGATTAGCCGTGGACTTTAACGGCCAGTTTGGCGACATGTTCGCCCTGATAGCGGGCGATGGCTAACTCTTCCTCGCTCGGCTGACGCGAGCCGTCTCCGCCGGCGATGGTGGTCGCGCCATAAGGGGTACCGCCGCGGACCTGGGAAATATCAAACAGCTCCTGGGCGCCGTAGCCGATCGGGACGATGATCATGCCGTGGTGGGCCAGCGTCGTCCAGGTCGAGGTAATGGTTTGTTCCTGTCCGCCGCCGGTGCCGGTTGAGCTGAATACGCTGGCGATCTTGCCGTACAGGGCGCCGGACGCCCACAGACCGCCGGTTTGATCGAGGAAGGTGCGCATCTGACCGGACATGTTGCCGAAACGAGTTGGGGTACCAAAGATGATGGCGTCATACTCTGCCAGCTCCTGCGGCGTGGCGACGGGCGCGTTTTGCGTTTTCCCGCCTGCTTTGGCAAATGCTTCAGCCTGCATGGTTTCCGGCACGCGCTTCACAACCACCTCAACGCCATCCACCCGGTTTGCCCCATCGGCGACGGCGTGAGCCATGGTTTCAATGTGTCCATACATGGAATAATAAAGCACCAGAATTTTAGCCATTTCCATCACTCCTCGGTTGCGTTATAAGCCAGCCAAATGGCTGGTTACCTTTAAAGATAAAGCCTCCGCCGGAGAGTGCAAATCCAACGGGCATTTATTTGATTTATAACAAAATGACAAAGCATTATTTACTTTTCCTTGCACCGCGCGGCCTGAAAGGGAGAGAAGGAGGAAGCGTTGTGCCTGCTATTTTGGCCGGTGTGGCAAGGGTGTAGCATCAGGATACATTTTTGCCGACTATTTTTTCTCCGCCAGCAGAGTCGGTTAGGACCTGTTCACGCCGCGAGGGGACTTTTTTCGCCCGGGTTTGTTTCTGGATATTTCATTTGCCGCCGTCAGCGGCAGTCATTCACTAACCTTATAGATACGCGGTAAGACAGCGGCGTCGCCGCTCCCGCGTAATGCACTATGATGTCTAACCTAATGGAGGTCAGTAATGGCAAACCATCGTGGCGGTTCTGGCAACTTTGCTGAAGACCGTGAAAGAGCATCAGAAGCAGGACGTAAAGGTGGCCAGCATAGCGGGGGGAATTTTAAAAATGACCCTCAGCGCGCCTCAGAGGCTGGCAAAAAAGGGGGTAAAAACAGTCACGGTAGTCGTGAAAGTTAACGCGCGACTCGCACTGTTCTCTTTGATGCGGTGTTAATCTCCCCGACCCAACCGCATCGCCCTCGCCGCCGGCATCTGCCGGCGGTTTTTTTATCTGTCGGTGGTTGCGCTCCCGCCGGGCGGATTGCACACTGGTCGCCCGTTAATCGTCATGGCTGTCTTATGTCTTCGTTAAAATTCTCCATTACCCGCCAGGAAGCGCTCCTCATCATGATCACCATGTTCTGGGGAGGGACGTTCCTTGCCGTGCAGTATGCGGTGAGCCTCAGCGGGCCGCTGTTTTTTGTCGGTCTGCGTTTCGCGACCGCCGCGCTGGCGGTGGGCCTGCTCTCGCTGCGCACCCTGCGGGGGCTGACGTGGCTGGAGGTGAAGGCGGGGGTGGCGATTGGCGTGGCGATTGCGCTGGGGTATGGCCTGCAGACCTGGGGACTGCAGTCGATCTCCAGCAGTAAATCTGCGTTTATCACGGCGATGTATGTGCCGCTGGTACCGCTGCTGCAGTGGCTGTGCCTGGGCCGTATGCCGGGGGTGATGTCCTGCGTGGGGATTGTGCTGGCGTTTATCGGTTTGATCCTGCTGGCCGGGCCGGAAAATAATCTGCTGGCGCTTGGCGTGGGGGAGATGATTACTCTGGCGAGCGCGCTGGCGATCGCGGCGGAGATTATCCTTATCAGCGCCTGGGCCGGGAAAGTCGATGTCCGCCGGGTGACGGTCGTGCAGCTGGCGACCGCGTCGCTGGTGGCTTTCGCCGCCATGAAGCCGGCCGGTGAGGCGGTTCCGCCGTTGACGCCGGCCCTGCTCGGCGTCGCGCTGGGGCTGGGGATTTTCAGCGCGATCATTCAGGTGACCATGAACTGGGCGCAGCGCAGCGTCTCGCCGACGCGGGCCACCCTTATCTATACTGGTGAACCGGTATGGGCCGGTATTTTTGGCCGGCTGGCCGGTGAGCGTCTGCCGCTGCTGGCTCTGCTCGGCTGCGTCTTGATCCTCGCGGGGGTGCTGGTGAGCGAGCTGAAGTGGAAGCGCAAGTCGCCGCCGCAGGTTTCCACAAACGACGATGCGCAGCCGCTCACGGACCTGGCCGATCGCCGCGAGCCATAATTTTACGCTTCTGATCCTACAGCGGCGCTTATCCTGGCTGGCCTACTCGTCCGGCTCTGATTGTCTCCAGGCCCGCGCCAGCGCAGCGCCGCCGGGCGATGGCATCAGGCACGGCGTCGCTTTTATGCCGGGTGGCGGCTGCGCCTTACCCGGCCTACAGCCCCAAATCACCGCTGGCGCTGGGGCTGCTGAAACTGCCGTTGTTGGCGGCCTCAAAATCGCTGAGACGTTCCCGGAAGGCCGGGGCAGCCCGCATGGATGCGGGCTGAGGGCCGTGTTTTGCAGGGACGCTGCCTCGGCCCGACCCGAAGCCTGCAGGGATAAGTCGAAGGCACCACGCAGTGGCGATGTTGCTGGCCGGAGCCCGGGGGTACAGGGGGCGGCGGCGACTGGCCGCCCCCTGTGCGCTCCCTGCGCTATAAGAGACATAACGCAGAAGACCTATCGGGAGCGCCATCTGCCCGGAAATAACACAGAACAACCGTTTTTCCGGGGCGAAACCGTTGCAAACCGATAACCGTATCAAATTATCCAGCCCTGACGGTCAGTCGGCCCACGCCAGCGCAGCGCCGCCGGGCGGTCAGGCTCCGTACCTGCGGCGGTGCCGGATGGCGGCATAAATGCCTTATCCGGCCTACAGGCTCACACCACCCAGGCCCACGCGCCAACACCGCGCTAATGTGGCTTACACCGGCGTTACCCTGGCCTCCTTCGCCTCGCGCGTCCCGCGATGAAGCAGCGCGTGCAGCAGGATCGCCCCGAAGGTGGCCGTACCAATTCCGCCCAGCGTAAAGCCGCCCAGCGACAGCGCGAAATCGCCGGCGCCCAGCACCAGGGTCACCGACACCATGATCAAATTGCTGTTCTGGCTGAGGTCGACGCGGTTTTGCACCCAGATCCGCGCCCCGGCGACCGCGATCAGGCCAAAGACCACGATCGAGGCGCCGCCGATCACCGGCCCGGGAATGGTGTGGATTAATGCGCCAAACTTCGGCGAGAAGCCGAGCAGCATCGCGATCAGCGCCGCGGCGACAAAGACCAGCGTCGAATAAACCTTGGTCACCGCCATGACGCCAATGTTCTCCGCATAGGTCGTGACCCCGCTGCCGCCCACCGAGCCGGAGAGCATGGTCGCCAGCCCGTCGCCGACGAAGGCGCGCCCCATGTACGGGTCCATATTGCGCCCGGTCATCCCGGCGACGGCCTTCAGGTGCCCGAGGTTCTCGGCCACCAGGATCACCGCGACCGGCGCAATCAACATCATCGCCTGACCGTTAAAGGATGGGGTGGTAAAGTGCGGCAGCCCGAACCACGCCGCCTGGGCGAGGGGGGAGAAGTCCAGCGGTTTGCCAAGGCCAAAGCCGTTAGCCAGCAGGGCGTACAGTGCGCAGGCAACGATCAGGCCGACCAGGATCAGCAGACGCTGCAGCATCCCGCGGGTAAATACCGCGACTATGCCGATGCAGAGCACGGTCAACACCGCCATCCAGCTGTCGAAGGCGCTGGCGGAGACGCTGCGCACGGCAATCGGCGCCAGGTTCAGGCCGATTGCCATCACCACCGCGCCGGTCACCACCGGCGGCATCAGGCGCTCGATCCAGCGGGTGCCGATCTTCATCACCACCAGACCAATCAGGGTGTAAACCAGCCCGCAGGCGATGATCCCGCCAAGGGCGACGCTCAGATGAGGGTTCAGCCCCTGGCCGTTAAAGCCGGTAATGGCGATCACCACCCCGACAAAAGCGGCGCTGGAGCCGAGATAGCTCGGCACCCGTCCGCCGGTGACGACAAAGAACAGCAGAGTGCCGACGCCCGACATCAGAATCGACAGGTTGGGGTCGAGCCCCATCAACAACGGCATCAGCACCGTCGCACCGAACATCGCAACGGCGTGCTGCACGCCCATCACCAGCGTTTGTCCGGCCGACAAGCGTTCATCGGGGGCGACAACGCCGGACTCAGCGGCGGGGGAGGTCAACTTCCAGCGAGGAAAATCGAAGAGTGCCATGATGATATCCCGGGTTAAAGGTTAACAAGCGGGTCGCATAAGCGTGTGATAACCGCGGTCAAACCACATCAGTCCCCGGGGCTCCGGGTGACGGGTAATGGCCACGACGTGACAAAACAGGATGTCGTGCGTCCCGACGCTGACGCGCTGGTCGATGCGGCAGTCGAAGCTGACCAGCGCCGCCTCCAGCCGCGGACAGCCGGTGGCGCCGGTCTGCCAGTCGGCGGCGGCAAAGCGCTCGTCCATTGCCGTTTTACCGCCAAACAGCGTCGACAGGGCCTCCTGTCCGGCCGCCAGGGTATTGACGCACAGCGTGTGGTGTTCGCTGAACACCGGCCACACCGAGGCCGAGCGGTTCAGGCAGACCAGCAGGGTCGGCGGCGTGTCGGTAACGCTGCAGACCGCGCTGGCGGTGAACCCCGCCCGGCCCGCCGGGCCATCGGTGGTAATAATGTTAACCGCGGCGCCGACGTGGGCCATGGCGTCACGAAAATTCGCTTTGTCCGCTAACTCCATCGCCAACTCCTTATGCCAGCAGGCAGGCTTCATCAAAGGACAGACGCGGCAGGCGACCATACAGCTTGCCGGGGTCGCCATAGCCGATGTTCACCAGCAGGTTGCTTTTCCAGCCGTTGTCGGCAAAAAACGCCGCGTCGACTTTTTCCCGGTCAAAACCGGACATCGGCCCGGTGTCGAGGCCCAGCGCGCGGCAGGCGAAAATCAGGTACGCCGCCTGCAGCGAGCTGTTGCGAAACGCGGTCTCTTCCGCCAGCTGCGGGCTGGAGGTAAACCAGCTGCGGGCGTCACCGTGGGGAAACAGGGTCGGCAGCCGGTCGTAGAAGGCGCTATCCCATGCCACGATGGCGGTCACCGGCGCCTGCATGGTTTTCTGCAGATTGCCGCTGGAGAGCGTTGGGCGGAGTTTCTCTTTGCCTTCCGCGCTGCGCACGAACACGATGCGCGCCGGCGAACAGTTGGCGGAGGTAGGCCCCATTTTCATCAGGTCCCAGATGGCCTGCAGTTGCGCGTCGCTCACCGGTTTATCCAGCCAGCCGTTATGGGTCCGGGCCTGGGTAAACAGCATCTCGCAGGCCGTGTGGTTTATCGCGTCGTTCATCGGATCTCCCTGGCGACCGGCAGCATAGCGGCCAGCCCGTCGCATAAAATGGTATTAAACGTATCGGCGTCGGTGACGTTACAGGCATGGCCGCCCCACGGCATCTCCACACGCTGGCTGCCGGGGATCGCCGCCTGCAGCACGCGGGAGCAGGAGGCCGGGACCAGCAGGTCGTCAGCGGCGCTGACAATCAGCGTCGGGCAGGCGATGGCCGCAGCACGGCGTGAAAAATCAGCCTGCTTAAGGGCCTGCAGCCGCTTCAGCAGATTCTCCTTGCCCTGAAAATGGCTGATGGCAAGCGCATCTTCCGCTTCGAGGCGCGGCAGGCGCGCGGCCATCCATTCCGCCGGGTAGAGAAACAGCGGTTGCGCTTCAACCCACGCCTGCGCGCCGCCGGCATGCAGCAGACGCTCGCGCACCAGGAAGCAGCGGCGGGTGTGCGGCGACAGCGTCAGCCAGCCGTTGACCAGCACCAGGGCGCTCACCGCCTCGGGGCGATCGAGCGCCAGCTGCAGGCCAATCAGCGCCCCCAGGGCGTGGCCCACCAGCGCAAAGCGGGTGATCCCCGCCGCCTGCAGGGCGCTGAGCAGCTCCTGGGCCATCGTCGCCATGCTGTAGTCGGCGGGCAGCGGGCCGGCGTTTTCCCCGGTCCCGTTATGGTCATAACTCACCAGCTGATACTGTGCCTCCAGCGCCGCGCGCTGCGCCAGCCAGTAGCCGCCGCCGCCGCCCAGACCGGCGCTGAGGACCACCACCGGCGCGCCGGGCCATGGGGCTGGAGCAATATTGAGCCTCATCATGTCGGGGTGCCGATATGGGCGACGCTGGCGATTTCCACCAGCGCATCAGGCTTCACCAGTCCGCACTGAATGCAGAAGCGGGCCGGTTTATCGCCGGGGAAGAACTCGGCGTAGACCTCGTTAATCGCGGCGTAATTTGTCCAGTCGGTGATAAAGATGCTGTTGAAAGTCACATCCGCCATACTCCCGCCCGCCGTTTCGATAACGCTCTTGATGGTCTCCAGCACGTGGCGGGTTTGCGCCTTTGGGTCGCCGATGTGCACCACATTGTTTTGCTTATCAAACGGCAGGGTGCCCGAGACGTAGACCACCCCGTCGGCGAGCGTTCCCGGAACAAAGGGGGCAATCGGCGTGGTGGTGCCTGGCGGAATAATCACCTGTTTAGGCATAACGTTTCTCCTTGGCTAAAGACAGCGGGGTGGCGGGGGACAGCGCGTGGCAGAAGCTCTCGACGTCGCTGACCCAGCCGAAAAAGGTTTCAATATTGAACAGCGCCGCCTGCTGGGCGAAGGCCGGGCCGGCCTGATGGGTGGCATCCTCCAGCACGATGCCGAAGTATTCGAGAAAGAAGCCATCGCGCAGCGTCGATTCGACGCAGACGTTGGTGGCGATCCCGGTGAACACCAGGTGGCGTATGCCGCGGCTGCGTAAAATGCTGTCGAGCGGGGTGTTAAAGAAGCCGCTGTAACGCGGTTTCGGCAACACGATATCGCCTTCCTGCGGCGTCAGCTCATCCACCAGCTGATAATCCCAGCCGCCTTTCGCCAGCAGCTTGCCCTGCAGTTCCGGACGCTGACGCATCGTTTTCAGCGCGTTGGACTTGTGATAGTTCGGCGAGCCCGGGCCGCCAGCTTCAATATACTGGTCATCCCAGCCATTCTGGAACCAGATAATCAGCATACCCGCGGCGCGGGCGGCGGCGACGGCGGTATTAATATTGTCGATAACCGGCCGGGTGGCGGAGACGTCAAAGCCGGCGAGATCCAGATAACCGCCCTGACTGGCGTAGGCATTCTGCATATCGACCACAATCAGCGCGCTCTGCTGCGGCGCGAAGGTCAGGGATTCCGGGCGAGCGGGAAGGGTAATCATCAGGCCACCTCACGGGTAACAGGAGCAATGTGGTCCCGGCAGCGCATCAGCGGCTGAATGCGTTCGCCAAAGGCGTCGATGCCGGCAAGAAAATCATCAAAGGTCAGCAGCACGCCGTCGGTGCCGGGCACGCTCGCCACTTCATCGAGCATCCGCGCGACGCTGGCATACGATCCGACAAGGGTGCCCATGTTAATGTTGACCGCCGAGGTGGGGTCGGCCATCTGGCGCACGTTGGTATCGCTGCCGGAGCGGGTGTCTTTCTGACTCTGCTCGGTGAGCCACGCCAGCGCTTCTTCATCGGCGCCCGCTTTGTAATGTTCCCATTTGGCGCGCGCCGCCTCGTCGGTTTCGTCGGCGATCACCATAAACAGCACATAGGACCCCACGTCGCGGCCGGTTTTTTCCGCCGCCTGCATCATGCGTGCGGCGGTTGGGGCAAAGGCCGTTGGCGTGTTGACTCCTTTGCCAAAGCAGAAGTTGTAGTCCGCGTGCTGGGCGGAGAAGGCCATACCGGCATCGCTCTGCCCGGCGCAGATCACCTTCATCGGCTGCGAAGGGCGCGGGCTGACCCGGCAGTCGTTCATGGTGAAGTAATCACCTTTGAAATCGCTGCGCCCGGTGCCCCACAGGTCACGGAGCACCTGAACGTATTCGGTGAGATAGTCATAGCGGCTGGCGAAATAGTCATCTCCCGGCCACATGCCCATCTGGTCATATTCCGGTTTTTGCCAGCCGGTCACCAGATTGACGCCAAACCGGCCGCCGGAGATGGAGTCGATAGTGGAGGCCATTCGGGCGACAATCGCCGGCGGCAGCGTCAGGGTGGCGGCGGTGGCGTAGATCTGGATCTTCGAGGTCACCGCGGCCAGGCCGGCCATCAGGGTGAAGGACTCCAGGTTGTGATCCCAGAATTCAGTTTTCCCGCCGAAGCCGCGCAGCTTGATCATGGAGAGCGCGAAGTCGAAATGGTAGTGCTCGGCCTTCTGCACGATAGCCTTATTCAGTTCGAAGGTCGGCATATACTGCGGGGCATGAGTAGAGATCAGCCAGCCGTTGTTGCCAATGGGAACGAAAACACCAATTTTCATACCTACCTCTCTGCAGTCATGGAAGATGGAGTTGCGGTGGTGCGGCATCCTGCCTCTCCCTGGACCACCTCGCAGAAGAGCTAAAGCAAACGCGATGCCAGTTTTATAAATGCTAATGTTATTAATGTGTTACTTTTGAGTTGCTAAAAAGGACGATAAAAAAGTGGACTGGATGGTCAAAATCAGTGCACGAAAAAACGGCAGTCATGCGCAATCAGGGTGCACGGGGTCGTGTCGGCGCAGGGCTTTTGCTATGCTGGTGGCGTCAACTGAAGGAGAGGATGTATGACACAAGGCGCGGTGAAGAAAAACGGCAAACGTTCACAAGCGGTAAGCGCCAAAAAGGAGGCCATCCTGGCCGCCGCGCTGGAGGCATTTTCGCAATTTGGTATTCACGGTACGCGACTGGAGCAGGTGGCTGAGCGCGCCGGGGTATCGAAAACCAATCTGCTCTATTACTACCCTTCGAAAGAGGCGCTGTATGTGGCTGTCCTGCAGCAGATCCTCGCCATCTGGCTGGCGCCGCTGAAGGCGTTTCGCGAGGATATCAGCCCGCTGGTGGCGATCCGCGAATATATTCGCCTGAAGCTGGAGGTGTCCCGCGATCATCCCCAGGCCTCGAAGCTTTTCTGCCTCGAGATGCTGCAGGGGGCGCCGCTGCTGATGGGCGAACTGACCGGGGACCTGAAAGCGCTGGTCGATGAGAAATCGGCGATTGTCTCCGGCTGGATCGACCGCGGCAAGCTGGCGCCGGTCGATCCGCAGCATTTAATCTTTATGATCTGGGCCACCACCCAGCATTACGCCGACTTCGCCACCCAGGTGGAGGCGGTCACCGGCGCCACGCTGCAGGATGCGGCCTTTTTTGAACAAACGGTCGATAATGTCCAGCGGATGATTATCGAAGGCATTCGCGTCCGTTAATTGGCCGGCGGCAGCGGGCAGCTTTGATCGCCATCCTCGCACTGCAGCAGCGAGGCGAGGAAAGACTCCCGCTCCACGCTCTTATCGGTCATGCACTGGCTTACCAGCATCGGCTGCATGCTGCCGCCTTCGGCGCCGGACGCGAGAAAGGCGCAATCGGCGTCGCGCAGGGCGATCCATGCCTGCTGCGCCTGCTTCAGTAATGTTTGTTGTTTACCCACCGCCCGCTGCAGGGCCTGCTGCCAGGTGTCATTCAGCTTTTTGTCGGCCGCCTGATACTGCGCGGCCGCGCACTGATTCATTTCGGTTTGGGTATTGGCGTTGCTGCACTCGTCCGCCAGCGCCGCGCCGCTGGCCAGCAGGGCCATCACGGCAAATAACGTGCGTTTCATTGTTCTGCTCCCATAAAAAAGGCTCCCGTCCGGGAGCCTTAATTAAACACAGCTGACGTCGGCTGTCATTAGCTGATCACAGCGCCGATTTCGCGGAGGACGGCGCATAGCGCCTTATCCGGGCTACCTCGTTGTATTGTTATGTTGTCGGGTGGCGCTACGCTTACCCGACCTACAATACAGGCCGTCCTCCGTGCCATGAGACAGGTAGCCCCGGTAAGCGCAGCGCCACCGGGGATGATCACAGCGCCGATTTCCCGGATGACGGCGCACAGCGCCTTATCCGGGCTACCTCGTTGTATTGTTATGTTGTCGGGTGGCGCTACGCTTACCCGACCTAGAATACAGGCCGCCCCCCGTGCCATGAGACAGGTAGCCCCGGTAAGCGCAGCGCCACCGGGGATGAACACAGCGCCGCTCTCCCGGATGGCGGCGCACAGCGCCTTATCCGGGCTACCTCGTTGTATTGTTATGTTTTCGGGTGGCGCTACGCTTACCCGACCTACAATACAGGCCGCCCCGTGCCATGAGACAGGTAGCCCCGGTAAGCGCAGCGCCACCGGGGATGAACACAGCGCCGATTTCCCGGATGGCGGCGCACAGCGCCTTATCCGGGCTACCTCGTTGTATTGTTATGTTGTCGGGTGGCGCTACGCTTACCCGACCTACAATACTGGCCACCCCCCGTGCCATGAGACAGGTAGCCCTGGTAAGCGCAGCGCCACCGGGGATGAACACAGCGCCGATTTCCCGGATGGCGGCGCACAGCGCCTTATCCGGGCTACCTCGTTGTATTGTTATATTGTCGGGTGGCGCTACGCTTACCCGACCTACAATACAGGCCGTCCTCCGTGCCTTTGGCGGTGTTATGTAGCCCCGGTAAGCGCAGCGCCACCGGGGGAGCCTGTTTTAGCCGATGGTCATCAGGCTGGCGTTACCGCCTGCCGCCGCGGTGTTAACGCTCAGCGAGCGCTCGATATACAGCCGCTCCAGCAGCAGGTTGGTTTCGCCGCGGGCGAAGCCCTGCACCGAGACAATCGCCCCCTCGCGCGCCGCCACCTGCTCGCACAGCTCGCGCAGCTGGTCGGAATCGCCGTGGTAGATAACCGCGTCGAAGGCCTGGCCAGGTAACTGCTCCGCTTTGGCAAAGCGAATGCGCTCGCTGACCTCCCGCGGCAGCTTCTTCGCCAGATCGCGCTGCAGGGCGCTGTCCGGCCACAGTACTTCACAACCCACCGCCAGCACAGCCGCCAGCTGGATCAGCGCATCCTGTTCATTATCCGCCACGCACAGCACGCGCTCGCGCGGCATCAGCGTCAGGGTATTGCGCTCGCCGGTTGGCCCCGGCAGCAGGCGTTGGGTGCCGCTTTGCGCCTGCTCGCTGTACTGCTGGCACAGCGCCTGCAGCTCAGGACGGCCCGCCGCCCACTGCTGCAGCGCCTGCAGCGGTTTTTCCAGCAGCGTTTTCAGCTGGGCGTCCAGCGGGCGCTCCGCATCCTGGCGGGCGAAGGTCACGCCAACCGCGTCCTGCGGACGGCTGGAGAGCAGACGGTACAGATACAGCGGACCGCCGGCTTTCGGACCGGTACCGGACAACCCTTCGCCGCCGAACGGCTGCACGCCGACCACCGCGCCAACCATATTGCGGTTGACGTACAGGTTGCCCACCTTCGCGCTGCCGGTGACCTGGGCGATGGTCTCGTCGATGCGGGTATGCACGCCGAGCGTCAGGCCGTAGCCAGAGGCGTTAATCTGCTCCACCAGTTTGTCCAGCTCGTTACGGTTATAGCGCACCACGTGCAGCACCGGGCCGAAGACCTCTTTTTTCAGCTCGTCGAAGCTATCGAGTTCGATAAGCGTCGGCGGCACAAAGGTCCCGTGGCGCCATTCGCTTGCGTCTTCGCTATTCTCGCGCACCGCCTGGTAGACGGTGCGTCCTTTGGCGCGCATCGCCTGAATATGGCGTTCAATATTCTCTTTCGCTTCCGCATCGATAACCGGGCCGATGTCGGTGGTCAGCCGACCCGGGTTACCCATCCGGCACTCGCTCATGGCGCCGCGCAGCATGGTCAACGTATGGTCGGCGACTTCCTCCTGCAGGCAGAGGACGCGCAGGGCGGAGCAGCGCTGGCCGGCGCTGTCGAACGCGGAAGCCAGGACGTCGATCACCACCTGCTCGGTCAGCGCCGACGAGTCGACGATCATCGCGTTCATCCCACCGGTTTCAGCGATCAGCGGCGTCGGGCGACCCTGGGGGTCGAGGCGGCTGGCAATATTGCGCTGCAGCAGCGTCGCCACTTCGGTGGAGCCGGTGAACATCACGCCGCGTACGCGCTCATCGGAGGTTAGCGCGGCGCCCACGGTTTCCCCGCGGCCCGGCAACAGTTGAATAACGCCCGGCGGCACGCCGGCCTCCAGCAGAATCGCCACGCCCTGGGCGGCGATCAGCGGCGTCTGCTCGGCTGGTTTCGCCAGCACGCTATTGCCGGCGGCCAGCGCGGCGGCAATCTGGCCGGTGAAGATCGCCAGCGGGAAGTTCCACGGGCTGATACAGACCACCGGGCCCAGCGGGCGGTGGGTTTCATTATCGAAATCGTCGCGCACCTGGCCGGCATAATAGTGCAGGAAGTCGACGGCTTCGCGTACTTCGGCGATGGCGTTGCTGAAGGTTTTACCCGCCTCGCGCACCAGGATCCCCATCAGGGTCGGCATCTGGCTTTCCATCAGCACCGCGGCGCGCTCAAGAATGGCGGCGCGCTCCTGCGGCGGGGTGGCGAACCAGATCGGCGCATTGTTGATAGCGCTGGTCAGCGCCTGCTGCACTTCGGCGTCGCTGGCTTCGCGGACGTAGCCGACGATATCTTTCGGCTCTGCCGGGTTAACCACCGGCTGCATTTCGCCTTCGGCCACCGGCTGCTCCAGCATCGGCAATGCCTGCCATTTATGCAGGGCGCTGTTGAGCAGGGAAGAGGAGAGGGAGGCCAGACGGTGCTCGTTCGCCAGATCGAGACCGGCGGAATTGCTGCGGCCGCTGCCGTAGAGATCACGCGGCCGCGGGATTTTCGGATGCGGCAGGCCGGCCTGGCCTTCCTGCTGCGCCAGTTTTTCTACTGCGCTGACCGGGTCGGCCACCAGCTCGTCCAGCGGCAGGGTATTGTCCGCGATACGGTTGACGAAAGAGGTATTGGCGCCGTTTTCCAGCAGACGGCGCACCAGATACGCCAGCAGCGTTTCGTGGGTGCCCACCGGGGCGTAGATCCGGCACGGCCGGTTCAGTTTGCCGTCGGCGACTTTGCCCACCACCTGCTCGTACAGCGGTTCGCCCATGCCGTGCAGGCACTGGAACTCATACTGGCCCGGGTAGTAGTTCTGGCCCGCCAGCTGGTAGATAGCCGCCAGGGTATGGGCGTTGTGGGTAGCGAACTGCGGGTAAATCAGGTTCGGCACCGCCAGTAGCTTCTTCGCGCAGGCGAGGTAGGAGACGTCGGTGTAAACCTTGCGGGTATAGACCGGATAGCCTTCGAGGCCTTCCATCTGCGCGCGTTTGATTTCGCTATCCCAGTAGGCGCCTTTCACCAGACGGATCATCAGGCGACGGCGGCTGCGGGTGGCGAGGTCAATCAGGTAATCAATAACAAACGGACAGCGCTTCTGGTAGGCCTGAATAACAAAGCCGATGCCGTTCCAGCCGGCCAGCTCTGGCTCGAAGCACAGTTTTTCCAGCAGATCGAGGGAGATCTCCAGGCGATCGGCCTCTTCGGCGTCGATGTTGATGCCGATATCGTACTGGCGCGCCAGCAGGGTCAGCGATTTCAGACGCGGGTAAAGCTCTTCCATCACCCGGTCATACTGCGCGCGGCTGTAGCGCGGGTGCAGAGCGGAGAGCTTAATGGAGATGCCCGGCCCTTCATAAATGCCGCGGCCGTTGGAGGCTTTGCCGATGGCGTGGATCGCCTGCTGATAAGAGACCATATAGGCCTGAGCGTCGGCGGCGGTCAGCGCCGCTTCGCCGAGCATATCGTAGGAGTAGCGGAAACCTTTTTCTTCCAGTTTACGGGCGTTAGCCAGCGCTTCGGCGATGGTTTCGCCGGTGACGAACTGCTCGCCCATCAGGCGCATCGCCATATCCACGCCCTTGCGGATCAGCGGTTCGCCGCTCTTACCGATGATGCGGTTCAGGGAGCGGGAGAGGCTGGTCTCGTTATGGGTCGACACCAGTTTGCCGGTAAACAGCAGCCCCCAGGTGGCGGCGTTGACGAACAACGACGGGCTGCGGCCGATGTGCGACTGCCAGTTGCCGTTGCTGATTTTGTCGCGGATCAGCGCATCGCGGGTGGCTTTATCCGGAATACGCAGCAGGGCTTCCGCCAGGCACATCAGCGCCACCCCTTCCTGTGAGGAGAGGGAGAACTCCTGCAGCAGACTCTGCACCATGCCGGCGCGGCCGCTGGCGGTCTTCTGGTTGCGCAGTTTTTCCGCCAGCTGATACGCCAGCTTGTGCGCCTGTTCGCCCAGCGACTGCGGCAGTCGGGCCTGTTCCAGCAGCATCGGTACCGCGTCGGTTTCCGGACGTCGCCAGGCGGCGGTAATCGCTGCGCGGCTCACCGACTGCGGCAGGATCTGCTCGGCAAATTCGAGGAACGGTTGATACGGCTCTTCCGCCGGTGAACCCGCTTCATCGCTTTCATTGGCGGCGCCGTTCAGAAGCGCCGGCAGCTCAGGCAGCGTCTCATCGTTTTCCAGCTTTTCCAGATAATTGAAGATGGCCTGTTTAATCAGCCAGTGCGGCGTGCGGTCAATACGGCTCGCGGCGGACTTAATGCGCTCGCGAGTTGCGTCGTCAAGCTTAACACCCATGGTGGTGGTGCCCATGCTCAAAACTCCTGTCATTTATCGTTAGGCTTATGCGGTTGCATGGAAATATCCACTATGTTGCAACTTTGTGCAACCTTGTTAATTATGGCTTGTGACGCAAGCCGTGAAATGGCGGATTTGTTAAAAATAATGCCTAAAATAGCAGAATTTTAACCCCGTGCTCATAGGGTATTTGTATGCGTGAGTTAACACTTTTGTTTGGTGCAACCTTTAAAAACGTGAGAGAGTGCAACCTCTAAAAAAATGACGTTTTGCGCTGTCGGGTTTTCGTGTAAATGCTGTGTTAAATCATTTGTGAAAAACCGAAGCTTCCGTCAGGATACGGTCGCCCAATTAAACAACGCACCATTACCCCGTTCCGGTAGTGGAAAAAAACGACGAAGCGGGATGCTGTCGATAAAAATTCTGGAGACTTTGCATGGCTATTAGCACACCGATGCTGGTGACATTTATTGTTTATATTTTTGGTATGGTTTTAATAGGGTTTATAGCCTGGCGTTCGACCAAAAACTTTGATGATTATATTCTCGGGGGGCGGAGTCTGGGGCCATTTGTGACCGCGCTTTCCGCCGGCGCCTCGGATATGAGCGGCTGGCTGCTGATGGGCCTGCCGGGCGCCATTTTTCTCTCCGGGATTTCCGAAAGCTGGATTGCCATTGGCTTAACGCTGGGGGCGTGGATTAACTGGAAGCTGGTAGCCGGGCGCCTGCGCGTGCATACCGAGGTGAATAATAACGCCCTGACGCTGCCCGATTATTTTACCGGCCGTTTTGAAGATAAAAGCCGGGTGCTGAGAATTATTTCAGCGCTGGTTATTCTGCTGTTCTTTACCATCTATTGTGCATCGGGAATTGTGGCGGGGGCGCGTCTGTTTGAAAGCACCTTCGGCATGAGTTATGAAACCGCACTGTGGGCCGGGGCGGCGGCGACGATTATCTATACCTTCGTCGGCGGTTTCCTCGCCGTCAGCTGGACCGACACCGTGCAGGCCAGCCTGATGATTTTTGCCCTGATCCTCACCCCGGTGATCGTGATTATTTCCGTCGGCGGCTTTGGGGATTCGCTGGAAGTCATTAAGCAAAAGAGCATCGAAAATATCGACATGCTCAAGGGGCTGAACTTCGTGGCGATTATTTCGCTGATGGGCTGGGGGCTGGGCTATTTCGGTCAGCCGCATATTCTGGCGCGCTTTATGGCGGCGGATTCGCACCACAGCATCGTCCACGCGCGTCGCATCAGTATGACCTGGATGATCTTGTGCCTGGCGGGCGCGGTGGCGGTCGGCTTCTTTGGTATCGCCTACTTCAATAACAACCCGAGCCTGGCGGGCGCGGTTAATCAGAATGCCGAGCGCGTGTTTATCGAACTGGCGCAAATCCTGTTTAACCCGTGGATTGCCGGGATCCTGTTGTCGGCGATTCTGGCGGCGGTGATGTCCACCCTGAGCTGTCAGTTGCTGGTCTGCTCCAGCGCAATCACCGAAGATTTGTATAAAGCCTTCCTGCGTAAAAACGCCGGCCAGAAAGAGCTGGTGTGGGTGGGCCGTATGATGGTGCTGGTGGTTGCCCTGGTGGCGATTGCCCTGGCGGCCAATCCGGAAAACCGCGTGCTGGGACTGGTGAGCTACGCCTGGGCTGGCTTCGGCGCCGCCTTTGGTCCGGTGGTGCTGTTCTCGGTGATGTGGTCGCGCATGACCCGTAACGGCGCGCTGGCCGGGATGGTGATTGGCGCCCTGACCGTGATCGTCTGGAAGCAGTTTGGCTGGCTGGGCCTGTATGAAATTATTCCGGGCTTTATCTTCGGTAGCCTGGGGATTGTGGTCTTTAGCCTGCTGGATAAAGCGCCGTCGGCCAGCATGCAGCAGCGCTTCGCCGAAGCGGATGCCCATTATCATACGCCGCCGCCGGTACGCGCCACGGCTGAGTAAGGTCATCTGACGCTCACGAGCCCGCCGTTGGCGGGCTTTTTTTTGCCTGTTGCCGGGCCGGAATATTATAACCCTTGCTAATTATTTGAAAATCCGCTGATATTTCCTGACTAATAACAATGAGGATAGCAAAGATGACGTTCAGACAGGGTGCAATGGCGCTGGTGCTGGCAGGGTTACTCAGCGGCTGCGTGGCGGGTGGAAGTTCGTCGACCCGCGCGCCGAAGCCCGGCGCCTGCCCGGCGGATCGGTCCATGGTGCAAACCACGCTTTATTTCGGCCTGAGCCGCCCGGCGGGGAAAGACATCACTGCTGAAGAGTGGCAACAGTTTGTCGACCGCGACGTCACGCCGCGCTTTCGCGATGGGCTGACGGTGTTTGATGCCCGCGGCCAGTGGCTTGGCCAGAATGGTCAGGTGGTGCGGGAGCAGAGTAAGGCGCTGATGGTGATCCATGGCAACGATGCGCAGAGCGAGGCCGGTATTGAAGCCCTGCGCCAGGGCTATAAATCACGCTTCGCGCAGGAGTCGGTAATGCGTGTCGACCAGCCGGTCTGCGTGCAGTTCTGAGTAAACGGCGGGGGCAGCCCCGCCGTTTGTCTTACAGCACCAGCCCGGCGAAGCTGGCGGAAAGCAGGCTCACCAGCGTGGCGCTATACACCAGCCGCAGGCCGAAGCGGGAGACGATATTGCCCTGCGGTTCATTCAGGCCTTTGATCGCCCCGGCGATAATGCCGATCGAGGCAAAGTTGGCAAACGACACCAGGAAGACCGAGAGAATGCCGAGCCCGCGCGGCGTCATGCTGGCGGCAATCTTTTGCAGCTCAATCATCGCCACAAATTCGTTAGCGACCAGTTTGGTGGCCATGATGCTGCCGGCGTTCAGCGCATCGCTCAGCGGGATACCGATAAGCCAGGCCAGCGGATAGAAGACGTAGCCGAGGATCTGCTGGAAGCTGAGACCAAACAGGGTAGCGAACAGCGCGTTAATGGCGCTGATCAGGGCGATAAAGCCGATCAGCATCGCCAGAATAATCATCGCCACTTTAAAGCCGGCCAGAATATATTCCCCGAGCATTTCAAAGAAACTCTGCGATTCGTGCAGCTTCTCGAGTTTTATTTCCTGCTCGCTGTCCGGCCGCGTCGGGTTAATCACCGACAGCACGATAAAGGTGCTGAACATATTCAGGATCAGCGCCGCGACGACATATTTGGCATCCAGCATGGTCATATAGGCGCCGACAATCGACAGCGATACGGTCGACATGGCCGTCGCCGCCATGGTGAACAGACGCCGTGAGGAGAGGTCGCCCAGCACGCCTTTGTAGGCGATGAAGTTTTCCGACTGGCCGAGGATCAGCGAACTGACGGCGTTGAAAGATTCCAGCTTACCCATGCCGTTTACCTTCGACAGCAGGGTACCGATGACACGAATGAAAATCGGCAGGATCCGCCAGTGCTGAAGAATACCAATCAGCGCGGAAATAAACACAATCGGACACAGGACGCCCAGGAAAATAAAGGCTAACCCTTTTTCGCTCATGCCGCCAAAGACGAAATTGGTCCCTTCGGCGGCAAAGCCTAACAGTGAAGCAAAAAAGCCGGAGATATTTTTCACCAGCCACAGGCCGCTTTCTGCGTGCAGGAAAAAGAAGGCGAGCGCTATTTCGATAATAATCAACTGGAGAATGTAACGAATACGAATATTTTGTCTGTCGTAGCTGACAAGCCAGGCCAGGGCGAGGATCACCACCAGCGCCAGCAGGAAATGAAAAAATGCAGTCATGTTGTTCTTTTCGCAGGTCAATAAGGCCGCCATTTAGCCATAGCCGCCGCCACGGGTAAATATCTGGCGTAAAAAATCCTTTGCTTATTCTTTTCCCTCATAACAGGCGAATATTTTCGTAAGTCATTATTTGCCAGCGATTTATTTACAGATAGTCATCATTCTCTAAACATTTCGCTTGTGTTTCTGAGTATTGTAATGATAATCACTATCATAAATATTACCTGTTTTTGCATTCGTTGACGGTGCTTTACATTTAAGGGTATTGGCATGTTTGTCCCATTTCTCATTATGTTACGCGAAGGCCTTGAGGCGGCGCTGATTGTCAGCCTGATCGCCAGCTATCTGAAACGCACCCAGCGCGGCAACTGGATTGGCGTGATGTGGATTGGCGTGATCCTCGCGGCGGCGCTGTGTCTTGGCTTAGGCATTTTTATCAACGAAACCACCGGGGAATTTCCTCAGCGCGAACAGGAGTTGTTCGAGGGGATCGTCGCGGTCATCGCGGTAGTGATCCTGACGTGGATGGTCTTCTGGATGCGCAATGTCTCGCGCAACGTTAAACAGCAACTGGAGCAGGCCGTGGACAAGGCGCTGCAGCGCGGTAATCACCATGGCTGGGCGCTGGTGATGATGGTCTTTTTCGCCGTTGCTCGTGAGGGGCTGGAGTCGGTCTTCTTTCTGCTGGCGGCATTCCAGCAGGATGTCGGCATCTGGCCGCCGCTGGGGGCGCTGCTGGGCCTGGCCACGGCAATCGTGCTGGGCTTCCTGCTCTACTGGGGCGGTATCCGCCTTAACCTCGGCGTGTTCTTCAAATGGACCAGCCTGTTTATTCTGCTGGTGGCCGCTGGCCTGGCCGCGGGGGCGATCCGCGCCTTCCACGAGGCTGGCCTGTGGAACCTGTTCCAGGATACGGCCTTCGATCTGAGCAACGTGCTGTCGACGCATACGCTGTTCGGCACACTGCTTGAAGGGATCTTCGGCTACCAGGAGACCCCGAGCGTTAGCGAAGTGGCGGTCTATCTGCTTTATCTGATCCCGGCGCTGGTGCTGTTTGCCCTGCCGCCGCGGAATAATACCACTGCCTCGCGGGCTGCCTGACCGGGCGCTGCGAGCTTATAAGCGACACTCTACTTACCGAAAGGGATGATCATGATGATTCATTTTCGCCGTAATGCGCTGCGGGCGACCGTGGCCGCGCTGCTCAGCTCTGCATTGGGTGCTCAGGCTGCGGATATCCCGCAGGTCAAAGTCACCGTCAACGACAAGCAGTGCGAGCCGATGCAGGTGACCGTTAAAGCGGGTAAAACCCAGTTTATTATTCAGAACCATAGCCAGAAAGCGCTGGAGTGGGAAATTCTGAAAGGGGTCATGGTGGTAGAAGAGCGTGAGAACATCGCGCCGGGCTTTACCCAAAAGCTCACCGCTAACCTGCAGCCAGGCGAATATGATATGACCTGCGGCCTGCTCACCAACCCGAAAGGGAAACTGATTGTCACCGGCGAAGCAACCAAAGACGCGGCGAAAGCGGATGCGGTGTTGAGCCTCGGCGACGCGATCACCGCTTATAAGGCCTATGTGACGGCGGAAACCGCGCAGCTGGTCAGCGGCACCAAAGCCTTTACCGACGCGGTGAAAGCGGGCGATATCGAAAAAGCGAAAGCGCTGTACGCCCCGACGCGCCAGCATTACGAGCGCATTGAGCCGATTGCCGAGCTGTTCTCTGACCTTGACGGCAGCATCGACGCCCGCGAAGACGACTTCGAGAAAAAAGCGGAAGATCCGAAATTCACCGGTTTCCACCGTCTGGAAAAGGCGCTGTTTGGCGATAACAGCGTCAAGGGCATGGGAAAATATGCCGATCAGCTGAACAGCGATGTGCTGGAGCTGCAAAAACGCATCAGCGAGCTGGCGTTCCCGCCGTCAAAAGTGGTGGGCGGGGCGGCAGGATTAATTGAGGAAGTCGCAGCCAGCAAGATCAGCGGCGAAGAAGATCGTTACAGCCACACAGACCTGTGGGACTTCCAGGCCAACATTGACGGCGCACAGAAAATCGTCGACCTGCTGCGTCCGCAGCTGCAAAAAGAGAACAGCGCGCTGCTGGCGAAAGTGGACGCCAACTTTAAGAAAGTGGACAGCATCCTCAGCAAATATCGCACCAAAGACGGTTTCGAGACCTACGATAAGCTGACCACCGCTGACCGTAATGCGCTGAAAGGGCCGATCACCACCCTGGCGGAAGATCTGGCTCAGCTGCGCGGGATCCTGGGTCTGGACTAAGTCGATGGCACAACAGAAACCACACGACGTGAACGAGCCGTCACGTCGTCGCTTACTGAAAGGGATCGGCGCGCTTGGCGGCGCGCTGGCCATCACCGGCGGCTGCCCGGTGGCGCATGCGGCAAAAGCAGAAAGTTCCCCCGGGACGCTCACACCCGACGCCCGTCAGGAAAAACAGCCCTTCTACGGCCCGCATCAGGCGGGCATCCTGACGCCGCAGCAGGCCTCGATGATGCTGGTGGCGTTCGATGTG
Organism: Klebsiella sp. P1CD1; assembly: GCF_003790505.1. Taxonomy (NCBI): domain Bacteria; kingdom Pseudomonadati; phylum Pseudomonadota; class Gammaproteobacteria; order Enterobacterales; family Enterobacteriaceae; genus Klebsiella; species Klebsiella sp. P1CD1. The sequence goes on along the minus strand of NZ_CP033631.1, from coordinate 3,723,568 downwards.
CTGGCGTCAGATAAAGCTGACCTCGAGCGTCTGTTTCGGCTGCTGACCCAGCGTATCGCCTTTTTAACCCAGGGCGGCCCGGCGCCGGATACGCCGAATCCCCGGCTGCCGCCGATGGATTCCGGCATCTTAGGGGCGTGGATTGCACCGGATAACCTGACCATGACCGTCTCGGTTGGCCATTCACTGTTTGATGAGCGTTTTGGCCTGGCGGATAAAGCGCCGAAAAAACTGCAGCCGATGACCCGCTTCCCCAACGATTCACTGGATGCCGCCCTGTGTCATGGCGACCTGCTGCTGCAGATCTGCGCCAATACTCAGGATACGGTGATCCACGCCCTGCGCGATGTCATCAAACATACGCCGGATCTGCTGAGCGTGCGCTGGAAGCGGGAAGGGTTTATCTCCGACAGCGCGGCGCGCAGTAAAGGCAAAGAGACCCCGATCAACCTGCTGGGATTCAAGGACGGCACCGCTAACCCGCCGAGCCACGACAGCGCGCTGATGGATAAAGTCGTGTGGGTGACAGCCGATCAGGACGAGCCGGCCTGGACCGTGGGCGGCAGCTATCAGGCGGCGCGAATTATCCAATTTCACGTGGAGTTCTGGGATCGGACGCCGCTCAAGGAGCAGCAGACGATCTTTGGCCGCGACAAGCACAGCGGTGCGCCGCTGGGGATGAAAAACGAACACGATACCCCGGATTACAGTAAAGATCCTGGCGGCGAAGTCATTGCGCTGGATAGCCATATTCGTCTGGCCAATCCTCGCACGCCGGAAACCCAGTCCAGCCTGATGATGCGCCGCGGCTACAGCTATTCGCTGGGCGTCACTAACGCCGGACAACTGGATATGGGGCTGTTATTCGTTTGCTATCAGCACGATCTGGAAAAGGGTTTTCTGACGGTGCAGAAACGGCTTAACGGCGAGGCGCTGGAGGAGTACGTCAAACCCATCGGCGGGGGCTACTTCTTTGTTTTACCCGGCGTAGTGGATGAAAAACACTATCTGGGAGAGTCGCTGCTGCAGGCCTGATACCGACCCTGTCCGTGAGGGCAGGGCGTTTTCTGCTGTTTTTCTCTTTTTTATTATATTTCCTGCCATGTGTTATATTTCTGTAATACAAATGACCGATAGTCTCCTACACTTGCTTAAGAACTATTTGTTGCGTCATTGTGAAAAATAAGTTGCATTAAGAATCTTTTTTGATGTACTTATTACATACGCGGTAGTTCCCGGCAGTGTGACGTTTCACTATGGAGATCGCGAATGGTAAGGTCCCGTACCGGACAACGTAAAACCACAGACCGTACTCTTCAGCACGGAAGCCCCGCTTCCGGCAGCGATTTTCTTACTCTTTCTCCCTCCGCTTCGAATTATTACCACCTTGGCAGGGTACGCGGTGCGCGTAGCCGCGACTCGTTGTCAGTTCTACCGGCAAGCAATGGCTTACAAGGAAGCCAAACCTCAATCGTTCGTGCGCATAGTCGCGTCGATGTTGACGCGTGTGATGTAAACCTACAACGCAAGGTGCTATCCATGGGAAGACAAAAAGCAGTGATCAAAGCTCGTCGTGAAGCAAAACGTGTGCTGAGACGGGATTCACGTAGCCATAAACAGCGTGAAGAAGAATCGGTCACATCGCTTGTGCAAATGAGTGGCGTAGAAGCAATTGGCATGGCGCGGGACAGCCGTGATACTTCCCCAATTGAGGCGCGCAATGAAGCTCAGGCGCATTATCTGAATGCCATCGACAATAAACAGCTGATTTTCGCCACCGGCGAAGCCGGATGCGGCAAGACCTGGATCAGTGCGGCGAAGGCAGCTGAAGCGCTGATCCATAAGGATGTGGACAGAATTATTGTTACCCGTCCCGTTCTGCAGGCCGATGAAGATCTTGGCTTCTTACCGGGAGATATCGCCGAGAAGTTCGCGCCCTATTTCCGACCGGTTTACGACGTGCTGGTGAAAAGGTTGGGGGCTTCCTTTATGCAGTACTGCCTGCGTCCGGAAATCGGCAAGGTGGAAATCGCGCCGTTCGCCTATATGCGCGGACGTACCTTTGAAAATGCGGTGGTGATTCTGGACGAGGCCCAGAACGTGACCGCAGCGCAAATGAAGATGTTTTTAACCCGCCTCGGGGAGAACGTGACGGTCATCGTCAATGGCGATATCACCCAGTGCGATTTGCCCTCTGGTGTGAGGTCTGGCCTGAGTGATGCGCTGGCGCGTTTTGAGGAAGACGAGATGATCGGCATCGTGCGTTTCACCACCGATGACTGCGTGCGCTCGGCTCTCTGCCAGCGGACGCTGAAAGCCTATTATTAATCGTCATACTGTGAGCAAGGCCCGGGCTAGCCCGGGCTTTGTTGTTTTTGGGCATCCTCCCGGCGGCGCTGCGCTTAGCCGGGCTACCTGGCGGGTAGGGTCTGGTAGCCCGGGAGAGGCATTGCTGCCGACCCCGGGGATGTCTGCGGTGCCACATGCGAAAAAAAAGCCCGTACTTGCGTACGAGCTCTTCTTAAAATATGGCGGTGAGGGGGGATTGACTCGCTTCCCGGCGGTACTGCGCGTGGCCGGACTACCTGGCGGGTAGGGTCTGGTAGCCCGGGAGAGGCATTGCTGCCGACCCCAGGGATGTCTGCGGTGCCACATGCGAAAAAAAAGCCCGTACATGCGTACGAGCTCTTCTTAAAATATGGCGGTGAGGGGGGGATTCGAACCCCCGATACGTTGCCGTATACACACTTTCCAGGCGTGCTCCTTCAGCCACTCGGACACCTCACCATATTGTCTTGCTGCTCACCTTGGGTGGGCAACGGGGCGCTACTATAGGGAGTTGCGTTAAAACGGTCAAGCATATTTTCTTCTTTCTCTACCGTTCGCTCACGCAATGAACAACACCCCGCTGCGGTACAGCGGGGCGGGGTTTTAGCGCTGAGAATCCAGCTGTTCGTTATTCTTCACCACGTCCTGCGCTTTGCTGTAGCTTTCGATCAGCAGTTGGTAGGCCGGGAAGACTTTGGTGTACACCTCCGCCCATTCTGCGGCGTCCGGGCGATTCCAGGTGCGCTGCAGCTCAGAGGCGACAGCGGCGGTATCCATCGGCACTACGCCAGCCTGTACCACGCGAGCCAGGGTGATTTCCTGCGCCATTTTGCTGTAGGTGCCGGAAGCGTCAATCACGGCAAACACTTTATACCCATCGGCGACAGCGGCGATAGCCGGGAAGGCCATGCAAACGCTGGTAATGGTTCCGGCGATAATCAGCGTCTTACGACCTGTCGCTTTCACCGCGGCGACGAATTCCGGGTTATCCCAGGCGTTAATCTCGCCTTTACGGGCGATGTATTTCGCATGCGGCGCGTTTTCATGAATCTCCGGGATCAGCGGACCGTTCGGCCCCTGCGGCACGGAGGCGGTGGTGATCACCGGGATCCCGGCAAGCGACGCCATCTTGGCCAGCGCGGCGGCGCGAGCGCGCAGCTCTGGCATCGGCATATCGCCGACGGTCTGGAACAGGCCGCTCTGGTGGTCAATCAACAGCATGGCGGTATCGTTAACATCAATCACCGGACGAGCACCGTTAAAGTTAGCGGGAGTAGACATAGTATTCACCTCAATCAGTTAGATTTGGCCAAAACGGCCGCTGTTAAAATCGCGAACGGCTTCTGCGATCTGCGTTTTGTTATTCATGACAAAGGGGCCATAGCCCACAATCGGCTCCTGCAGCGGTTCGCCAGCCATCAGCAGAACTTTTGCCTGGGCGGTCGCCTCCAGATGCAGGGCGTCTCCTGTCTGGCTCAGGACGGCGAGCTGACCTTCGCGGGCGGACTCGGAACCGTTGATGATCACTTCCCCTTCCAGCACCACCAGCGCGGTACTCCAGCCTTCCGGCTGGCGCAGCGTGAGGTCGCGCCCCTGATTCAGCTGCAGATCCCACACGTTAAGTGGTGAGAAGGTATGGGCCGGGCCGCTGACGTCGTCATACTGGCCGGCAATAACCCGAACCTGTCCGGCGCCATTCGCCAGCGCGACGGTGGGGATCGTCCCGGCGGTAATGCTCTGATAGCCGGGGGCCGTCATTTTGTCTTTGGCGGGCAGGTTGACCCACAGCTGGATCATCTTCAGCTCGCCGCCGCTGCGGGTGAAGGCCTCCGAGTGGAACTCTTCGTGCAGGATCCCGGCGCCCGCCGTCATCCACTGCACGTCGCCCGGGCCAATCACCCCGCCGCGTCCGGTGGAGTCACGATGCTCTACTTCACCGGCGTAGACGATGGTGACGGTTTCGAATCCGCGATGCGGATGCTCACCGACGCCGCGTTTATCGCTGCCCGCCGGGAAGGTGTACGGCCCGGCATAGTCGAGCAGTAAGAAGGGGCTCAGCTGCTGGCCGTGCGTCTGATAAGAAAACATCGAACGAACCGGGAAGCCGTCGCCTACCCAATGCTGCGCAGGCGCGGTGTAGACTCCTGTAATCTTTTTCATGGCTTTCTCCTGTGTATCGGTATCTGATGTGAATAAGCTTATATCCGGGACGACGTATGCGGTAGTGAGCAAAAATGACCTATACTGTTCCAAAAATGGAACAATGGAGGAAGGATGCAGGATCTCAATGACTTCGCCTGGTTTGTCCAGGTGGTAGACCATGGCGGTTTCGCCGCGGCGGGGCGAGCGCTTGACCAGCCGAAATCCAAGCTCAGCCGCCGCATTGCGCAACTCGAGGAGCGGCTGGGCGTGCGTTTGATCCAGCGAACCACCCGTCAGTTCGCGGTCACCGAGGTCGGGCAGACCTTTTATCAGCATTGCAAAGCGATGCTGATAGAGGCCGAGGCGGCGCAGCAGGCGGTCGAGACGCTGCGCGCCGAGCCGCGCGGTAGCGTCAGGATCACCTGTCCGGTCACCTTGCTGCATGTCCATATTGGACCGATGCTGGCGCGATTTATGGCGCGCTATCCCGGGGTAACGCTGCACCTTGAGGCGACCAACCGCCGGGTGGATGTGGTCGGGGAGGGGATTGATGTGGCGATCCGCGTCCGTCCCCGGCCCATCGAGGATAGCGATCTGGTGATGCGCGTGCTGGCGGACCGCGGGCACCGGCTGGTGGCCAGTCCTGATCTCATTTCCCGGCTCGGACGCCCGCAGGCGCCGTCCGAGCTGAGCGCCTGGCCGGGACTCAGCCTGGGAGCGAACAAGCATCAGCATAAATGGCAGCTTACCGGGCCCGGGGGGGCAAGGGCGGAGGTGTATTTCACGCCGCGAATGGTGACCACCGATATGCTGGCGCTGCGCGAGGCGGCGATGGCCGGCGTCGGCGTGGTACAGCTTCCTTTATTAATGGTGCGCGATCAGCTGGCGTCAGGGGAATTAGAGGTGGTACTGGATGAGTGGCAGCCGCGGCGGGAAGTGATCCATGCGGTGTTTGCTTCACGGCGCGGGCTGCTGCCCTCCGTCAGGGCGCTGGTGGACTACCTCAGCGAAGAGTATCAGCGGATGGAGGAAGATTGATGGGTAGGCAGAGGTTTTTTGCCGGACTCATATGTGAAAAGCGTCCGTACTTTTTCACGCACTCTTCGCAATCGCGTAGGCTCGTGAAAGATTGCTCACTGTGTGAGTCGTTTGCCGCTTGAGAGCGTTGGCTGTTATAAGCAACCTCTGGTTTTTTCGATACATCGTTTTACTATGACCGTCTGGTATTATTTAAGCAATTTTGCCATAACGTCAAAAAACATTGGCAGATCATCCTTGAATGAGAAGGTCGTGTTTATTGCCTGACGAGCGATTAAACCGTCAATAAGGGCAAAAATAATGATCGTGATTTCTTCAAGGTTAATATCACGGCGAAACTCTCCGGCAGCGATACCCTCCTGGATGAGCCGCGCGAAGCTTTTCCGCATGATGTCATCACTGGAGATATACGTTTTTCGCAGTTCTGGATTACGCGCAGACTCAGCCATGATTTCAACCCAAAGTTGATGCGTGATAGGGTAACCGATCTCGCTAATACAGGACGTGACTTGTGCACAAAGGCGATCAAAATAAGAGCCTGCATAGGTCGCATTATGGGCAGTCAGCGCGGAGTTCTGTTCTTCCAGTACAATAGCCTTAACAAGCTCATCCTTACTTTTGAAATACGTATACATTGCTCCTTGACTAATTCCTGCCCGGGTAGAGATTTCACGTACGCTTGTCGCACTAAAACCTTTTTCCGCAAAGCAGGCAGCAGCAGCCGTAATCAACTTATGGTAGGTTTCGGTTTTTTTTAACATATCGGCATCTTGGTAAATTCGGTGTCCAGACTTTAACGCGCTTTTATGCAAGGAGCCAGAGCTAAACTCTGTCGTCTGGCTCCTGGATTTCGTCTTACTTTAGAAGGGGTAATTCACTGAGCATGTTCTTGAGATTCAGCATGTCCCAGGGCAAATGTTCAGCGATTGTCAGGCCAACGGGGACTGCTTTTGTCGTCGCTGCCGCTATCAGATTGAGTACATCCTCAATCGTCAGTTTGCCTTCAGCAACGTCACCAAAATCGTGTTTTCCGCGCCCCGGTTTTGCAAAAAGAATGGAGCGGAACAGAGATGGGTCGAGTACGTCCAGATCGATATGGATCGCCAGATACGCAATCTTTTCTTTAGCTATCCACTCCAGGACTTCATCTGCACCGCTTTTAACCTGTTCAGGTGCTAGCGTCGTCATGTTATGGCGAGTGAGGTATTCAGCTTCATAAGGAAGTGGCGCGTGGATACCGGCAATCATTATTTTTGACGGATTAAGTTTGGTTTTTACATGGGCAACTAAATCGTTATCACCCGTACCCATTAGCGCACCAAGCACATGGGCATGCGCGTTTGGATATTGTTCAGCCGTCTGCACGTCAGGATGCGAGTCAATCCAGAGCACACCGAGTTTGTCTCCGTACTTATCGAGCAGGTGGGCGAAAGGCGCCAGCGAAACCAGGCAGTCTCCGCCTAAAATGACAATGCTATTGGGATCATGTTTTTCAATCAGTGCGGCAGCATTATTGAGTTGCCTGATGAGGGATGGCTTAGCCGTGATGCCATTAATCCCTGGCAATGGCTCTGTTGTTGGTAACTCAACAGGAACGATCTCAACGGGCCCTTTTGCTTCAGGAGAGAGAAACGAGAGGAGCTGCGAGCCAAGATAGTAGGGAGGATTGTTACCGCCTTGCCATTGAGGAAATATAAGTCGCAGTGTTTTGCTAGTCATTGGTACCTTCTGTGTTGTCATGCGCTAAAGTGAATGAACGTTCATTCACTTTTACATTGTATTACGGTCGATACGCAAGTAACAAAGCACTTTTCGTTAATGCATAACGTACACCATCCGGAGCGATATGATTTTCGTTATGCCGGGTGGCTCAAAGCGGAAGAGGGGATAGTGTTGGCGAACATCTTCGCTGCGCTGTTAATCGTGTGAAGCAGAGTCTGGCTTTCCGCTCGCAGGCTTGCGGTCTGTCCAACTGGCTGCGCCAGTTGTCGAACCCCGGTCGGGGGTTCTCATCCCCCCAGCGGAGAATATAAAAGAAAAAAGCCCGTACTTGCGTACAGGCTCTCATCTCGAATATGGCGGTGAGGGGGGGGATTGACTCGCTTCGCTCGCCCCTGCGGGGCAGCCCGCTCGCAGGCTTGCGGTCTGTCCAACTGGCTGCGCCAGTTGTCGAACCCCGGTCGGGGGTTCTCATCCCCCCCCAGCGGAGAGAATATAAAAGAAAAAAGCCCGTACTTGCGTACAGGCTCTCATCTCGAATATGGCGGTGAGGGGGGGATTGACTCGCTTCGCTCGCCCCTGCGGGGCAGCCCGCTCGCGGGCTCGCGGTCTGTCCAACTGGCTGCGCCAGTTGTCGAACCCCGGTCGGGGGTTCTCATCCCCCTGGTGAGTGCCACATGCGAAAAAAAAGCCCGTACTTGCGTACGAGCTCTTCTTAAAATATGGCGGTGAGGGGGGGATTCGAACCCCCGATACGTTGCCGTATACACACTTTCCAGGCGTGCTCCTTCAGCCACTCGGACACCTCACCATATTGTCTTTCCCGTTGTTGTCGGGAACGGGCGCTAATGTAGGGAAATACGTATCGCCCGTCAATCAACTTTTTGCAAAAAAAGCGCGTTTAGACAAACTTCGAGCAACTTGCTCCTTAAACGTGCGAAATCCGTTTTTTTTGTCGCCAGTGCCTTTTCCCTTTTCGCTCGGGGGAAATTTGTTATGCTGGCAAACCAATAGAAAACAATGAGTAAAATAAGACGCCAGCGTCAATCGGCCAAAGGCGTCTGCTATCAGGAGCCCCTATGGAGATTATTTTTTACCATCAGACCTTCGATACCCCATTCTGGATCCGTGAGTTGGAAAAACAGTTACCCGGGGCGCGGGTGCGCGAGTGGAAAGCGGGTGACAACCAGCCGGCGGACTATGCCCTGGTCTGGCATCCGCCGGTAGAGATGCTGCAGGGCCGGGCGCTGAAGGCCGTGTTTGCCCTCGGGGCGGGGGTAGATTCTATTCTCAGCAAGCTGCGTGACCATCCGGATATGCTGCCGCTGTCGATCCCGCTGTTTCGCCTCGAAGATACCGGTATGGGACGACAGATGCAGGAGTATGCCGTGAGCCAGGTGCTGCACTGGTTCCGCCGCTTTGATGACTATCAGGCGCTGAAGCTGGCTTCCCGCTGGCAGCCGCTGCCCGAGTATCGCGCCGACGAATTCACTGTCGGGATTATGGGCGCCGGCGTGTTGGGGGCGAAGGTTGCGGAAAGTCTGCAACCCTGGGGGTTCCCGCTTCGCGTCTGGAGCCGTAGCCGCAAATCCTGGCCACAGGTACAGAGCTTCGCCGGTCAGGCCGAACTGGGCGAATTCCTGCAGGGCACTCGCGTGCTGATCAACCTGCTGCCGAATACCGCCGAAACCGCCGGTATTATTAACCAAACGCTGCTGGCGCAGTTGCCGGATGAGAGCTATGTCCTCAACCTTGCTCGCGGCGTGCATGTCGTTGAAGAGGATCTGCTGGCGGCGCTGAACAGCGGTAAGCTCAAAGGGGCGATGCTCGATGTCTTCAGTCGCGAACCTCTGCCGCAGGAGAGCCCGCTATGGGCACATCCGCGGGTGGCCATGACCCCCCATGTGGCGGCAGTGACCCGTCCAATGGAAGCTATCACCTACATTGCGGAGACCATTAGCCGGCTTGAGCGAGGGGAACCGGTAAGCGGTCAGGTTGACCGCCAGCGCGGTTATTAAGACGAGAGAACCCCGCCACGGCGGGGTTTTTGCTAATCAATAGCCCGGTTTCCTGCTATTCTTGCGGCAAACAGAAGAGGAGAATGTGATGTATCCCGTTGACCTGCACATGCATACCGTCGCCAGCACCCACGCCTACAGCACCCTGCACGATTATATTGCGGAAGCAAAGCGTAAAGGGATCAAACTCTTCGCCATCACTGACCATGGCCCGGATATGGCGGATGCCCCGCATTACTGGCACTTCGTTAATATGCGCATCTGGCCCCGTCTGGTAGACGGGGTGGGGATCCTGCGCGGTATTGAGTCGAATATTAAAAATATCGAAGGTGAGATCGACTGCTCCGGGCCGATGTTAACCTCGCTTGATCTGATCATTGCCGGATTCCATGAGCCGGTGTTCCCGCCGCAGGATCGAGACACCCATACGCAGGCGATGATTGCCGCGATGGCCAGCGGTAAGGTGCATATGATTAGCCATCCGGGTAATCCGAAATTCCCGGTGGATATCCCGGCTATTGCCGAAGCGGCGGCCCGCTATCAGGTGGCGCTGGAGATTAATAACTCCTCTTTTATTTCATCGCGCGTGGGCAGTGAAGATAACTGTCGAGCTATCGCTGCGGCGGTGCGTGATGCCGGGGGATGGGTGGCGCTGGGCTCGGACTCTCACACTGCCTTTACCCTCGGGGAATTTACCGAATGCCGCAAGATCCTTGATGCGGTCGATTTCCCGGAGGAGAGGATCCTCAACGTTTCTCCGCGTCGCCTGCTCAACTTCCTCGAGTCGCGGGGCATGCCGGCGATCCCGGAATTTGCTGACCTTTAATTTGTATAACTGGAATAACTGAATGAACGAGTTTTCAATCCTCTGCCGCGTGCTGGGTTCGCTGTATTACCGTCAACCGCAGGACCCGCTGCTGGTGCCGCTGTTTACCCTGATCCGTGAGGGCAAACTGGCTGCCAGCTGGCCGCTTGAGCAGGATGAACTGCTGGCGCGTCTGCAGAAAAGCTGTGAGATGCAGTCCCTGGCGACGGACTATAATGCGCTGTTCGTCGGTGAAGCCTGCAGCGTGCCGCCGTACCGTAGCGCGTGGGTGGAGGGTTCCTCGGAAGCAGAAGTACGGGCTTTTATGAGCGAACACGGTATCCCGACAGGGGAAGGTCCGGCGGATCATCTCGGATCGCTGCTGTTGGCCGCCTCCTGGCTGGAGGATCATGCTACAGAAGACCAGAGCGAGACGCTGGAGCTCCTGTTTGCTGACTATATCCTGCCATGGTGCGGGACGATGCTGGGCAAAGTCGAAGCCCATGCGCACACGCCATTCTGGCGCACCATGGCGCCATTGACCCGCGACGCCATCGCCGCGATGTGGGACGAGCTTCAGGAAGAAGATGAGCAATAATATGTGATTTTAATCACTATTTGAATGCAACTGAAATTAGGTTCATTCATATACTGTGTTTTAGATCTCATTCTTCCGGCGCGTATCTGCTAGGATACGCGCCATGAACATACTCTTCGCAATCGCATTAACGACGGGCATTCTCTCCGGAATTTGGGGATGGGTGGCGGTCGCTCTCGGCCTGCTGAGCTGGGCCGGTTTCCTCGGCTGTACGGCCTATTTCGCCTGCCCGCAGGGCGGTCTGAAAGGTCTGGCCATCTCCTCGTGCACGGTAATGAGCGGCGTGGTCTGGGCATTAGTGATTATCCACGGTAGCGCACTGGCCCCGCAGCTGCAGATCCTCAGCTATATGATGACCGGTATCGTCGCCTTCCTGATGTGCATTCAGGCGCGACAGACATTGCTGTCGTTTGTACCGGGCACCTTTATCGGCGCCTGCGCGACTTTTGCGGCAGACGGCGACTGGCGCCTGGTGGTGCCCTCCCTGGCGTTGGGTCTGGTTTTTGGCTATGCCATGAAGAATAGTGGCCTGTGGCTGGCGGCCCGCGCGGGCAAACATAAATTGTTCGCTAATGACAACGCCTGACTGGCGAAACAGCAGACTCAACAGGACCCTTAGGGTCCTGTTTTTTTTAGCTTCCCGTCGCCAGGGCTGAGGGATAATCTTGCTCCCGGGGGCGGGAATGCCCTAGTATCGGCAGAAAGCCGTATCCACGCGCTATGCCGACAGGAGGAGAAATGGCTGTTCAACCTGAGGTAATTCTCGGCGATATTACGACGCTTGAAGTCGATGTGATTGTTAATGCGGCAAACCCCTCGCTGCTGGGCGGCGGCGGGGTAGATGGCGCGATCCACCGGGCGGCCGGCCCGGCGCTGCTGGCGGCTTGCAAACAGGTATTGCAGCAGCAGGGCGAATGTCCTCCCGGTCACGCGGTGATCACTATTGCGGGCGATCTTTCCGCCAGCGCGGTGATCCACACCGTGGGCCCGGTCTGGCACGGCGGCGACCGCATGGAAGCGCAAACCCTGGCGGATGCTTACAAAAACAGTCTGCAGCTGGCCGCGGCAAACAACTATCGCTCCATTGCGTTTCCGGCGATCAGCACCGGCGTGTATGGCTATCCAAAAGAGGAAGCGGCGGAGATCGCCGTGCGCACCGTCACCGCGTTTCTCACTCGCTATAACCCCCTTGAGCGCGTCCTGTTCGTCTGTTTTGATGAGGAAACGGCGGCTATCTATCGCCGCCTGCTGGCGTCATACCCCTGATCCAGCAGAATAGGCTATGATAACCGCCGGTATTGACGGGAAAGATGGATAGCAGGAGGGAGCAGGGTGTCAGAAGGAAAAGTACAGCAGAAGCAGCAGGCGCGCCGCGCAGAGATCGTTGCCGCTGCGCAAAGGTGTTTTGCTGAAAAGGGGCTGCATGGCGCTTCCGTTGCCGATATTGCCCGCGAGGCGGGCCTGAGCGTTGGTCAGCTGTATCGTATTTTTGCCAGCAAAGAGGCGATCATCGAAGCGATTGTCAGCGAAATCGTCCACGCCAGGGTCGGGGAGATGATCGATGAGAACCACAATCTGGCGCGCAAAGCGGCGGTGCTGGCCGGCAGGATCCCGACGTCGGCAGCCACCAAAAGCGACAATTATCTGCTGATGGAGATCAACGCCGAAGCCTCGCGTAACCCACGCTTGCGCGAGATCCTGGTGCAGGCCGATCGGCGTTTGAAAGAGGAAGGAGGGCGTCTGTCGCAGCGCTACCATCCCGGGCTCAGCGATGCGCGACGCAATGCCGCATCAGAGCTCATCGCCGTTCTGACCGAGGGGGCCGCCTATCGCTGTGAGCTGAGCGCCTCGACCCCGGTCGATAAGGCAGATTTAGAAGCTCTGTATAATATGATTTTCGACCGGCTTTTTGACGAGCAGGCGTAATGCGACACGCCTGGCGTGCCGCACCCGCGGCAAATTAGCTGGCCGAAGCCGGGGTTTTGGCCGGTTTGTTCATCGGTTTACCGGAGAACAGGAAACGCAGCAGCGGAATGCGCAGATGAATTTCATACAGGATCAGCGCGATACCCACCACAAAAACCAGCCCGACAATAAAGCCTAAGGTATTGGACTTGATGGCCGGGGTGATCCACGCCCCGTACAGTAGCGTCAGCGGGTGGTGCACCAGGTAAATAAACAGCGAGGCATTGACGAAATAGGTCACGCGCGCTGACTGGAAGTTCAGCAGTCGATGGCCGAGCGAAAAGACCACATTGACCATCCACAGCCCCAACACCATAGTAATCACCGATTCGGTTTCATACATCCAGCCGTCGCCGGACCCATACTGCTGATTCAGTCGATAGGCGATAAACCCGAGCAGCGCTGCGGCGCAGCACCACGGCGACGGAGTGGTGAACATGGTCTTTAAGCGTGGGTTAATAAAGGTCTGCGCGCCCAGCACAAAGAAGGGCAGATAGAACAGCGTCTGCATCACCACAAAGTTAAACAGACCATTGCTTAGCAGGGGCGGATAGAGCAGGAACAAGGACCGGCGGATCAGCGCATAAAAGACCCCCAGCGCGAGGAAAATCATCGTCAGCTGGCCCATGGTGACAGTGTCACTGAAGGCGAGGCCGTGGCCAGCCGGACGGCGCGTCAGCCATTTAAACAGCACCACCCCCAGCGAGGTCAGCACCACCAGAACCAGTAAAAACCACAGGTGGGAAATGAGCTCCCAGGCCAGGGTATTAAATTTGTCGTACATCGAAAGGGTATGCCAGTTTTCCGCCTTGCCGTTGACGTATTGCAGCATAATAAATTGCGGCAGCGTCAGCAGTGGGATGGCGGTCAGCATCGGAATACCGACCCGTTCAACGCGCACTTTCCACCATTTTTTCAGCGGGTAGCGCAGGAACAGCATGTAGGAGAAATAGCCGGAGATGACGAAAAAGACCTGCATGCGAAAGGCATGGATGAAGTCATTAAACAGCGTCAACCACCACGAGGGTTCGGCGCTGTTGACATGCCAGCTGTGGCTGGAATAAATCAGCGAAATGTGGAAAGGGATCCCCAGCAGCATCAACCAGGCGCGGATGCTGTCGAAGAAATATTCACGCTGTACCGGAGTATTATTCATACGATTCACGACAATCTCAGATAATTCGTCTTATCACTCAAGGTGATAACGCTTACATTATCAGCAACCCTACATGAACTCGGGGTATCTGTCTCCAGGATAAGCACTCAAAGTGCAAACGGGACAGCGAACTGTTTATTCCCTGTGCCGCCAGGCTGAACAAAGCAGGGATTATGTTGTCGGATTGCCTGAGTTTCCATTAAAATAGATCGGATCGATTTAAGCACACAAAGGGGGAAGTGCTTACTTATATGAAACATAAACCACAGATGATGAAAATGCGTTGGTTAAGCGCAGCCGTAATGTTGTCCCTGTGTACTTCATCTGCATGGGCGTTTAGCATTGATGACGTTGCAAAAGAGGCCAAAACGTTAGCCGGGAAAGGCTATGAAGCGCCGAAGAGTAACCTGCCCTCCGCTTTCCGCGACATGAAATACGCGGACTACCAGCAAATTCAGTTTAATCACGATAAAGCTTACTGGAATAACCAGAAAACCCCATTCAAGCTTGAATTTTACCATCAGGGGATGTACTTCGACACGCCGGTCACCATCAATGAAGTGACGGCGACCAGCGTGCGCAAAATTAAATATAGTCCGGACTATTTCAACTTTGGTAACGTCCAGCACGATAAAGACACGGTGAAAGACCTCGGTTTCGCCGGCTTCAAAGTACTGTATCCGATCAACAGCAAAGATAAGAACGATGAAATCGTCAGCATGCTCGGTGCCAGCTACTTCCGCGTGCTGGGTCAGGGTCAGGTTTACGGTCTGTCCGCGCGTGGTCTGGCTATCGATACCGCGCTGCCGTCCGGCGAAGAGTTCCCGCGTTTTCGTGAGTTCTGGATCGAACGTCCAAAAGCCACTGACAAGCGTCTGACTATCTATGCGCTGCTGGATTCCCCACGGGCAACCGGCGCCTATCGCTTTGTCATCATGCCGGGACGCGACACCGTCGTGGACGTCCAGTCCAAAGTTTACCTGCGTGACAAAGTCGGCAAACTGGGTGTGGCGCCGCTGACCAGCATGTTCCTGTTCGGTTCCAACCAGCCTTCTCCGACGCTCAACTATCGTCCGGCGCTGCACGACTCCAATGGTCTGTCTATCCTGGCCGGTAACGGCGAGTGGATCTGGCGTCCGCTGAACAATCCGAAACACCTGGCTGTCAGCAGCTATGCGATGGAAAACCCGCAAGGGTTTGGCCTGCTGCAGCGCGGCCGTCAGTTCTCGCGCTTCGAGGATCTCGACGATCGTTATGACCTGCGTCCAAGCGCCTGGATCACCCCGAAAGGGGACTGGGGCAAAGGGAAAATCGAGCTGGTTGAAATTCCGACCAACGATGAAACGAACGATAACATCGTGACTTACTGGACGCCGGATCAGCTGCCGGAGCCGGGCAAGGAGATGAACTTCAAATACACCATCACCTTCAGCCGCGATGAAGACAAGCTGCATGCGCCAGATAACGCTTACGTTATGCAGACCCGCCGCTCTACCGGCGACGTGAAGCAGTCGAACCTGATCCGCCAGCCGGACGGTACGGTTGCCTTCATTGTCGACTTCACCGGCGCCGATATGAAGAAACTGCCAGCGGATACCCCGGTCGCTGCTCAGGCGAGCACCGGCGATAACGCGGAAATCGTTGAAAATACCGTGCGTTACAATCCAGTGACCAAAGGCTGGCGGATGATCCTGCGTTTGAAGGTCAAAGATCCGAAGAAAACGACGGAAATGCGTGCCGCACTGGTTAACGGTGATGACACGTTGAGCGAAACCTGGAGCTATCAGCTGCCTGCCAATGAATAAGATAACGAAGTACATTGACGCATTGCCGCTGTCGGACGCCGAAAAATCGGCGCTGCCGGACACCAGCCTGCAGGCCGTTCATCAGGCCCTGGATGACGAACATCAGACCTTCGCCCGCGAAGACGACTCTCCGCTGGGGTCGGTGAAGGCGCGTCTGGCGCACAGCTGGCCGGATTCGCTTTCTGGCGATCAACTGGTGAAGGATGACGAAGGTCGTACCCAGCTGCATGCTATGCCGAAAGCCAGGCGTTCCTCGATGATCCCGGATCCGTGGCGGACTAACCCGGTCGGCCGCTTCTGGGATCGTCTGCGCGGCCGCGATGTCACGCCGCGCTATCTCTCCCGCCTGACGCAAGAAGAGCGCGAGAGTGAGCAAAAATGGCGTACCGTCGGCACCATTCGTCGCTACATCCTGCTGCTGCTGACGCTGTCGCAGACCGTGGTGGCCACCTGGTATATGAAAACCATTCTGCCTTATCAGGGCTGGGCGCTGATCAACCCGGCCGACATGGTGGGGCAGAACCTGTGGATCTCGTTCATGCAGCTGCTGCCGTACGTGTTGCAGAGCGGCATTCTGATCCTCTTCGCGGTGCTGTTCTGCTGGGTTTCCGCCGGCTTCTGGACCGCGTTAATGGGCTTTCTGCAGCTGTTGATCGGCCGCGACAAGTACAGTATTTCCGCCTCGACGGTTGGTGACGAACCGTTGAACCCGGCGCACCGTACGGCGCTTATTATGCCGATCTGTAACGAAGACGTTGACCGCGTTTTCGCCGGGCTGCGGGCGACCTGGGAGTCGGTGAAAGCGACCGGTAACGCCGCTCATTTCGACGTCTATATCCTCAGCGACAGCTATAACCCCGATATCTGTGTGGCTGAGCAAAAGGCGTGGATGGAGCTGATTGCCGAAGTGCAGGGCGAAGGGCAGATCTTCTACCGTCGCCGTCGTCGTCGCGTGAAGCGTAAGAGCGGCAACATCGATGATTTCTGCCGCCGCTGGGGCAGCCAGTATAGCTATATGGTGGTGCTGGACGCTGACTCGGTGATGACCGGCGAGTGTCTGAGCAGCCTGGTGCGCCTGATGGAAGCGAACCCGAACGCCGGGATCATCCAGTCATCCCCGCGCGCCTCGGGCATGGACACGCTGTATGCGCGTTGCCAGCAGTTTGCCACCCGGGTGTACGGTCCGCTGTTTACGGCCGGTCTGCACTTCTGGCAGCTGGGGGAGTCCCACTACTGGGGACACAACGCCATTATCCGCGTGAAGCCGTTCATCGAGCACTGCGCGCTGGCGCCGCTGCCGGGCGAGGGTAACTTTGCCGGGTCGATTCTGTCGCACGACTTCGTCGAAGCCGCGCTAATGCGCCGTGCCGGCTGGGGGGTGTGGATTGCCTACGATCTGCCGGGCTCCTATGAGGAGCTGCCGCCGAACCTGCTGGACGAGCTGAAACGCGACCGTCGCTGGTGTCAGGGCAACCTGATGAACTTCCGCCTGTTCCTCGTCAGAGGGATGCACCCGGTTCACCGGGCGGTGTTCCTCACCGGCGTGATGTCGTACCTGTCGGCGCCGCTGTGGTTTATGTTCCTTGCCCTGTCGACGGCGCTACAGGTGGTGCATGCCCTGACCGAGCCGCAGTACTTCCTGCAGCCGCGTCAGCTGTTCCCGGTGTGGCCGCAGTGGCGTCCGGAGCTGGCCATCGCGCTGTTCGCTTCGACCATGGTGCTGCTGTTCCTGCCGAAGCTGCTGAGTATTATTCTGGTGTGGTGTAAAGGGCCGAAAGAGTATGGCGGATTTATCCGCGTCACGCTTTCTCTGCTGCTGGAGGTCCTGTTCTCGGTCCTGCTGGCGCCGGTTCGCATGCTGTTCCACACCGTTTTCGTGGTCAGCGCCTTCCTCGGCTGGGAAGTGGTGTGGAATTCGCCGCAGCGTGATGATGACTCCACGCCGTGGGGAGAAGCCTTTATGCGTCACGGCTCGCAGCTGCTGCTGGGGCTGGTATGGGCAGTCGGAATGGCATGGCTGGATCTGCGCTTCCTGTTCTGGCTGGCGCCGATCGTCGTCTCGCTGATCCTGTCGCCGTTCGTGTCGGCGATCTCCAGCCGGGCGACCGTGGGCCTGCGCACCAAGCGCTGGAAGCTGTTCCTGATCCCGGAAGAGTATTCGCCGCCGCAGGTGCTCAAGGATACCGACGCGTACCTGACGCTGAACCGTCAGCGTTCACTGGACGATGGCTTTATGCACGCGGTATTCAATCCGTCGTTTAACGCCCTCGCCACGGCGATGGCCACCGCGCGCCACCGTCATGGTCATATCCTTGAGATCGCTCGCGAGCGCCACGTTGAGCAGGCGCTGAACGAAACGCCGGATAAGCTGAACCGCGATCGTCGACTGGTGCTGTTGAGCGACCCGGTGACCATGTCGCGTCTGCACTATCGCGTCTGGGCCGCGCCGGAGAAATATTCATCGTGGGTCAACGCCTATCAGCAGTTAGCGCTTAACCCGCTGGCGCTGAAAACGAAATAAGCCGTACGTAAAGGAAAATACCGGCAGCGATGCCGGTATTTTTTTATCTGAAACACGAGGTTGTGAATGCGAATATTATCGATCATTGCCATGGCGCTGCTGCTGAGCGGCTGCGGCAGCATTATCAGCCGGACGGTGCCCGGGCAGGGGCATGGCAATCAATATTACCCGGGCGTGCAGTGGGACGTTCGCGACTCGGCATGGCGCTATCTCACCGTTCTGGACCTTCCGTTCTCGCTGGTGTTCGATACGCTGCTGCTGCCGCTGGATGCCAGCCACGGGCCCTATAACTGATTAGCGCTCGTCCCACTCGTCGGCCGCCGTCTGTCCCTCTTCGGTGTCCAGCGAGGGCTCGAGCTGGAATTCGCCTTCATCCCACTCATGGAGGGTATTTTCCTCCAGCCACTCCTGGCGCAGCTCTATCTCATCATAATCCCCGTCGAAAACGCTCTGCGCAGCTTCGCCGCTGAGCATCGGTAAACATTCGCCTTGTTCGTCTTCGTCAGCAAAAAATTCGGCCTGCCAGGCGATATCGCCATCCTGCAGCACATACTTTTGAATATTAAGCTGCTCAACGTTAGCGCTCTCTTCATCGCTGTCAGGATTATTGGCGAGAAATTCTTCGCGTGCTGCATCAATAGCTTCTTCGAGCGTGGCATAGAACATCGAATCCTTTGGCATAGCGAATCTCCTGAGAAGAATATGAATTGAACACGATTCAATCTATAGAAGGCGGTAGCCAAAGCGTCAAGGGGCTGGGCCCCTCTGGACATTAATTTACTGAATGGCGGTCAGGCTGCGAGGCTTCCGCGGCAGGTCGGCGCAGGCTGAGGGTAGAATAAATGGCGTTAAAGAGCACCACGCCCGCGGTGACCAGGAATACCGCGCGGAAACCGTAGTTGGCGGACACCGAGGCGCCTATCAGGGGGCCGGTGACGTTGCCAATATCGCGGAACGACTGGTTATAGCTAAAGATACGCCCGGAGATCTGGCTGGTGGAATTATACACCAGCAGGGTTTGCACTGCCGGCAGCAGTGCCCCGTCTGCCGCGCCGAGCAGGAAACGCAGGATACCCAGCTGCAGTGGGGTCTGAACGAACGACATCGGGATCAGCAATAGCACAGAGATAATTAGCGCGACGATGAGGATCTTTTCCGGCCCGATACGATCCCCGAGCCTGCCCAGCCGCGGGGCGCTCATCAGCGCGGCTATTCCCGGCACCGAGGCGATCATCCCGCTAATAAAGGCGATGTTACTGACGTTGCCCGCGAGATCGCGCACGTAAAGCGTCAGAATCGGCGCAATGGAGCCGGTGGCCACCTGGATGATCAGCGAGGTCACAAACAGGCTGAGCACCAGCTTGGGATTCTGTAGCGAGGAGAAAACCTCTCTGGCGCTGAGCATCTCTTTTTTGGCGATCGGCACAAAATTTTCACGGATTAAAAACAGGGTAAACAGGAAGCAGATAAACAGCACCGCCGCGGTCATAAAGAAGACGGTGCGCAGGCCCCAGTGGTCGGCCAGGAAGCCACCCGCCAGCGGGCCGAGCAGGGCGCCGCTCACCGCGCCGGTTGACAGCGTGCCCAGCGCCCAGCCGCTTTTGTGGCGCGGGATCTGGGTGGCAATCAGGGCGTTGGCGTTGGGAATAAAGCCGCCCAGCAGGCCGAGCAGTGCGCGTAGCAGCAGAAACTGCCAGATATTCTGTGCCATCCCCATCAGCATCATCACTACGGACATTCCGAGGGCGGAACGCAGCAGCATAATTTTTCGTCCTTTGCGGTCAGCAAGACCGCCCCAGAACGGTGAGGCAATGGCGGAGAAGAGGAAGGTGATACTAAAGACCAGCCCGGACCACATGTTCAGCGCGCTATGCCCGGTGACCCCGAGCTGTTCGACATAGAGTGGCAGAAAGGGCATAACCAGACTGAAGGCGGCGCCCGTTAAAAAGCAGCCGAGCCAGGTCACGGTCAGATTTTGTTTCCAGTTAATAGGGGTATCAGCAGAGGACATAGGGTTCCACTGGCCTGCGCGGCAGGTCAAATTAAGAGAAAATATGAGCCTGCTAATTATGCGCCTGGGAAATAAATGCCGCAATGGAGGAGAGCTTTTAAAGCTAAAGCAGAGCCTTAAGCATGAGCGAGAAGCGCATTCCCGGCCACATGCGCGGCCGGGAAAAGGGATCAGTAGCGGGAGGGCATGCCCTCGGGGCGGGTTTTGAAGCGGCGGTGGAGCCACATATATTGTTCCGGGGCCATCATGATGCACTGCTCAACAATCTTGTTCATCCAGGCGGCCGTGGTTTCCGCGTCGTCCAGCGGCGGGGAACACTCTGGCGGCAGGATAATCAGTTCATAACCTTTACCATCCGGTTTGCGACGCGGGACGAAGGGGACGATACAGGCTTTGGACATTTTCGCCAGCATCCAGGTGCCGGAGGTGGTCGCCGCCTGGTCGACAGCGAACAGTGGGGCGAAGACGCTGGCGGTCGGACCGTAATCGTGATCCGGCGCATACCAGACCACTTCACCTTTTTTCAGCGCCCGGATCATCCCTTTCAGATCCTTACGGTCAATCATGTCCTTATTTGAGCGCAAGCGGCCCCATGTCTGCAGCCAGTCGATCACCGGG
This sequence comes from Klebsiella sp. P1CD1, assembly GCF_003790505.1. Lineage (NCBI taxonomy): Bacteria > Pseudomonadati > Pseudomonadota > Gammaproteobacteria > Enterobacterales > Enterobacteriaceae > Klebsiella > Klebsiella sp. P1CD1. Next base: position 3,702,844 of record NZ_CP033631.1, on the reverse strand, counting down.
TTGTCGTTGGGACGGTAGACGCCAATTCCCGGCTCGTTCATACCGAACATTCGCGCGCCCATCTCGAGGGTCAGGAAGTGAATACCGATCAGCAGAATGCCGCGCTGCTGCGCCTGCACATCGCGGATATGCTCAAAGCCGATGGTGTCGGTCCAGCGGGCGATACGACGAACCGGCCAGAACCAGGCCATCCCCGTCTCCATCAGTCCCATCCCCACCGATTCAAAGTTCATCACCACCATTCGGTGACGTTCCTGCTCGCTTTTCTCTGGGAAGCAGAGTTCAAGGTTGCGGTAGGCTATCTTCGCCCGACGCTTCATAAAGCGCATGGCCAGCCGGCCGATGACATTTCCCAGGCGGTAAATCAGCGGATAGGGCAGTTGGACAACCAGCCACAGCAGGCCAATACCCAGCCACAGCAGCCAATAGCGCGGATGCAACAGCGCCGGAGAAAATTTAGGCAAATGAGTCATTTCATACCCGTATCAGTGAGCAACGTCTTATATTATCGCATTTTTTTACCGGCCAGCCAAAGGCGGCGACAGTCAGCTCGTTTTGTTAAGCGGGGCGCGACCGGGTGAGAGAAATGTAGCGTAAAATGTAGGGATGTAAATTAATTAGCTTTGCTATATCATGCCCGCCGTTTATTTCCTCATTTCTATGTCGAGCAGGTACACCATGCCAGTGTTACACAACCGCATTTCAAATGAGACGTTAAAGGCGCAAATGCTGGCTGAGGCCGAGCCGCGCACGACGATCTCATTCTATAAATATTTCACCATTGTCGACCCACAAGCCACTCGCGATGCGTTATGGGTTGCCTTAACCCAGCTGAAGGTCTTTGGCCGTATTTATCTGGCCCGGGAAGGGATCAACGCGCAAATCAGCGTGCCGGAAAGCAACGTTGAAGCCCTGCGTGAGTTTCTGTATGGCTTCGATCCGGCGCTGGCGGGGCTGCGTTTCAATATCGCCCTTGAGGACGATGGGAAATCTTTCTGGGTTCTGCGCCTGAAAGTGCGCGACCGTATTGTCGCCGATGGCATCGACGATCCCTCTTTCGATGCCTCCAATGTTGGGGATTATCTCAAGGCGGCGGACGTCAATGCCATGCTTGACGATCCGGATGCGGTATTTATCGATATGCGTAACCACTATGAATATGAGGTGGGTCATTTCGAAAACGCGCTGGAGATCCCGGCGGATACCTTCCGTGACCAGCTGCCGAAAGCCGTGGAAATGATGCAGGACCACAAAGACAAGAAAATTGTTATGTATTGCACCGGCGGTATTCGCTGTGAAAAAGCCAGCGCCTGGATGAAGCATAACGGTTTCAATAAGGTCTGGCATATCGAGGGCGGGATTATTGAGTACGCCCGCCGCGCACGTGAGCAGGGGCTGCCGGTCCGTTTTATTGGCAAAAACTTTGTCTTTGATGAGCGGATGGGCGAGCGTATCTCCGATGACGTCATCGCGCACTGTCATCAGTGTGGCGCGCCGTGCGATACCCATACCAATTGCCTGAATGATGGCTGTCATCTGCTGTTTATACAGTGCCCGAGCTGCGCTGAGAAGTTTGCCGGTTGCTGTAGCGAAGCGTGCATGGAAGAGCATAAGCTGCCGGAAGAGGAGCAGCGCAAACTGCGCGCCGGACGCGAAAACGGCAATAAAATCTTTAACAAATCGCGTGGCCGACTGAACACCAAACTCGGGATCCCCGAGCCGGAGTCGTCAGAAAAACCATAACCAGACGAGATCGATGATCGCCAGCAGCAACCACAGCGCAAGGTAGATCATAAAGTGCTCGCGCACGTTGTTAACCAGCATATTAAACAGGCGACGCATAACAGTTCTCAATGACTAACGGCCTCGACACAGAGGCCGTTTTTTTTCCGGCGGCAAGCGTGCCGCATTCCGTTATGAGCTAAAGCGCGCCAGCGAGAAAGGCGTCAGGTTAAAGGTCGACGTCTGTCCCTGGGCAAACTGACTGGCAATTTCTCCCAGCACCGGCGCAAACTTAAAGCCATGGCCGCTCAGACCGGTGATCAGCAGCGTGTCTGGTCTGCCAGGGAGCGTATCGATAATAAAATCTTCATCGACCGTGTTGTCATAGGTGCAGGAGGCGCCGTGCAGACAGCCGCCGATCCCGGGCAGGACGTTACGTAAAAACGGAAAGGATTCGGAACCATCGCTGGCGACAGCGCCAAACGCCGATCGCTCCTGCGGCGTGGAGACAGGCTGACCGCCGTTATGCTTGCCGATCTTTAGCTCGTTATCTTCCGCCGGGAAACCGTAGTATTGATCGCCGTTGGGTAGCTCGCCGGTGAATGCCGGGAAATGATTCTTGCTGCTGTAACGGCCATCGGCCTGGAACCAGGCGAAAACCTTACGTACCGGCTGGATGGGGAGGTCCGGAAGCAGGCGGGTGACCCAGGTGCCGGCGCTAATCAGCAATTTCTTGCCGTGATATTCACCGTCAAGGGTATCAATGGTGACCCCGTCTGCATGGTGATGAATGGCTGAGACCGGGCAGTTGAATAGCTGTGCGCAGCCAGCTTCCCGTGCCAGACGTATCCAGGTCTCGACAGCCAGCTCACTACGCAGTACGCCGGAAGCCGGTTCGAAAATCGCCCGATAGTCGTCGGGAAGGCGTATCTCCGGCCAGCGCTGCATGACGGCCTGAGCATCTAACTCTTCAACCTCAAGATCGAACGCCCTGGCGCTGGCGGCGACGTTGGCCAGGAAAGGAGAGCTGGCGGGGCCGAGGTTAATGACGCCGGTGCGTTCAAAAACGGCTTCGCCGCTGATTTCAGCCAGTTCATCCCACAGCTGCTGGGCGCGCAGCACCAGCGGAACATACTTTTCACCTTCGCCATAAGCGTGACGGATAAGACGGCTACTGCCATGATGGCTGCCCTCCTGATGGGGAGGTTGGTGGGCATCGGTCATCAGAACATTGAGTCCGGCACGACGCGCATAATAGCCAGCGGCGGCGCCGACCGATCCGCTGCCGATAATGATAAGATCGTATTGCATGGTGAGTTCCGGGTAATTGCCTTATTAGCAGGGTAATTAACTCCCTGCGCTTATACAAGCCCGAAAATAATTCAGGCACCCGCAGGTGCCTGTTAAGACTATTGTTTAGTCATTCCCCGTATCGCGTTAATGTCGGCGGTACTCGTTTTCCTGGTATTCGCCAGATTCAATCTTCGCAATGCCTGCTTCCAGGATTGAAATAAATTGACGTGCGACGTCCGTCGTTAGCCATAGCGTCTGGCCAATTTCAGCATCATGACTGTTTTCTTGAGTGGGGTTCTGGTAGTGCAGGCGCAACATCAGCGCATCGTAGCTATCAACGGTGCTGATGTCCCATCCAACGAGGGGATGGGTCTGAATGACTTCATTATTTTTTTCCATCATAACCCCTTATTCATATGTTAAAAGACAACAATTCTCGAGGTTTAATGCATGTTTTTTGAAGCAAGTTAATTATATCAGGGATCAAGAATAAACTCGAGAAATTAAATGAAAGGCAGCATGATTTTCTTGTTTTCGCCGCTTTTTTACGCAAGATAAGCGCGGGAAATGGCCATTTTAGCCGATATTAAGCAGAATAATCAGGAATATTCTGAACAAGAGGCGGGGAGAAAAAAGCCGGGGCGACCCGGCAAAGAAAAGCACAATGAGGGAGCAAACCAGAGTAACTGGATCCCGCCATGCTTCAGGAGAGATCGTGGACAAACCAGTCGTCCGCGCTTTCCCAGGTTTCCTGCAGGATTTCGCTTATCCGGTCTTTGTCTTCTTTCAGGGCGCCGAACACCGAGAGCTGGTTGCCGGTGGCGTAGCGCACGCTCACCTGACTGTCGATGGCCGGGAATTGCTCGGCGATACGCCGGGAGAGTTCGTTATTCAGCGCTTCCAGCGCGCCGTTGGGTAAGGCGGTCGTTTTGGCGATAGACACTTCGATGCGCATAATTGCCCCCTGTGTTTGATACTGGTTATTTATACAGTATCCGGTGGGCGTTGACAACAGGGGGCTAGGTTTTTTATCGCTTCATCGTCCAGCGAACGGTTTCACCCGCCAGGAACGGGACCAGGCTATCATTGGGCAGCGCAATGCTGTCAACGACCGTGGTCTCTTCACGCACCAGCTCAACATAGCTTTCATTGACCGGCAGACCATAGAAGCGCGGGCCGTTCAGCGAGCAGAAGGCTTCAAAGTGCTGCAGAGCGTTCATTTCTTCAAACACGGTGGCGTAGCTGCCGAGGGCGGTCGGGGCGTTGAAGCAGCCGGCGCAGCCGCAGCTGGCTTCCTTACGATGGCGGGCGTGCGGCGCGGAGTCGGTGCCAAGGAAGGCGCGGCTAAAGCCACTGGCGACCAGTTCGCGCAGCGCCTGCTGATGAATATTGCGTTTGAGTACCGGCAGGCAGTACAGGTGAGGACGAATACCGCCGACCAGCATATGGTTGCGGTTGAACATCAGGTGCTGCGGGGTAATAGTGGCCGCCAGCAGTTCATTGCCGTCACGCACATATTCGGCGGCATCTTTGGTAGTAATATGCTCAAAGACCACCTTTAGACCGGGCAGGCGCTGGCGCAGGGGCTCCATCACCGTGTCAATAAAGCGCGCTTCACGATCGAAAATATCAATCTCGGCGTGGGTGACTTCCCCATGTACCAGCAGCGGCATGCCCAGTTTTTCCATCCGCTCCAGCACCGGCATAATGGCGTCGGTGCTGGTGACACCGTGGCTGGAGTTGGTCGTGGCGTTGGCCGGGTAGAGCTTGGCGGCGGTGAACACACCTTCGTTAAAGCCGCGCTCCAGCTCTGCCGGGTCGAGAGAGTCTGTCAGATAGCAGGTCATCAACGGGGTAAAATCGTGCCCGGCCGGGACGGCGTCCATAATGCGCTGGCGATAGGCGATAGCCGCCGCGACGGTGGTGACAGGCGGCACCAGATTCGGCATCACGATCGCCCGGCCATAAAACTCACTGGTGTAAGGCACGACGGTTTTCAGCATATCGTCATCACGCAGATGGATATGCCAGTCGTCTGGGCGGCGGATTTTCAATACCTGGGGTTGTGCTGTCATGGAAGGCTCCGGCTAATAGGTTCAGTCATCAGGGCTGTTTTTTGCCGGGCACTAAGGATAAGCGTAAACGTTTTCCTTTGCACTCATTTCCGTAAAAAATTCAGGGCGCCGTAGCGCCCTGGAGATTAATTGGTAAAGGGGATGACAATTTCGCCCGGTTTCACCTCTATGCCCTTGGCATATTTCTTCGCCAGCGCTTCGCCGGTGCTGGCGTCTTCACGCAGGACATAGGCCGGTTGCTGGCTGAAGTAGCTGCGCAGCGACTGGTTCAGATAGGGGAGCAGGGCCTGAATCACCGACTGCAGCTTCTCGGGCGCCACTTTGGCATCGACCACCTCCATTTCCTGCAGGAAGATAGCGCCTTTCTCTCTGTCAAAGGTTGGCAGCGCTTTGAGCTTCAGATCGATCGTCGCTTTCTGGGTGCCGAACAGGGAGTTCAGATCGACGTTGGCGACCCCGGTCAGCGTGACTTTACCCGGCTCTTCACGGCCAATAGCGCTGGTCAGGTTCTGCAGCTCAATATGGGCATCGGCAACGCCTTTCAGACCGATATCTTTGGCGAAATGGTTACGCTTCTGCAGCGCCTGGTTTATCTCCTGCTCGCTTACCGTGTATTGGGTCAACTGGTTACAGCCGCTCAGCAGACCGCTGACAATCAGCGCCGCGGCGATCAATATTTTTTTCATGGGGTTCCTCAAGCTCGTACCATCATTCATCCTGACACAAAGCATCATGACCTGTCAGCATTCTTCATGCCAGCAGAATAGGCTGAAAGGCAGGAGAAACCGCGGACCTACGCTCTTAGGTGCGCGGCTCCAGCATACCGGAGGCGGAGCGTTTTGGACTGAATTGCCACCACAGGGCAAGGAAAGTGATAAACCCAATGGCGCCGAGCATCAGCCACGGCAGTTCGGGCTGGCCCACGGCTTTGCCGGCATCAAACAGCCAGCCGCCGCCCGCGTAACCCAGCGCGCCGCCGAAGGCGAGACCCAGGCGGCTGAACCCCATATAGCTGCCGCGCGCCCGGGCATCCGCCAGCGAGGCGCCCAGCGTCTCCCTGGCGGGTTCCGCGATGATCGAACCGATGTAAAACAGGCAGATCAGGGTAAATAACTGCTGCAAACTGCTGGTCATGCCAATCGGCAGCATCGCCAGCGTCATTACCAGCAGACCGGCCATCAGCCGGTGCTCAAGGCGGTAGCGTTTCTCGCTCCAGCGGGCAATGGGATAGAGCAGGGTCAGTGAAATGGTGGCTTCGATGGCGTACATCCACTTCACGGCGGCCGGCGAACCGGCGATGTCGTTCACCATGATCGGCAGCATCAGCATCACCTGCACCGCCAGCATGTAATAGCCTGTTAACGTCAGGACATAGGTGACGAAGCGCTTATCCCGCAGCACCCGTCCCAGCCCCTCGCGGACTGGCGTTTTCACCGTGGACAGTTTCCATGCTGGCAGATACCAGGCGTTAAACGCGGCGCAAGCGATAAACAGCGCGGCGCCGGCGCTGCACACCAGACGGAAGTCATACTGTAGCAGCCAACTGCCCAGCAGGGCGCCAATCACCGCGCCGGCGCTGTCCTGCATCATCAGGAGGGAGAAAAAGCGGCCGCGCTGATGCGGGCGCACCAGTTTGACCACCAGCGCGGCTCGTGGCGGATCGAACAACGTGCCGCCCAACCCGGACAAGATACAGGAGAGCCAGAGCACCCAGGGCTCATGGGCGACGGCCATCGCCGCGAAGCCGCCGGCGCGCATCAGCATGCCGGTGACAATCATGGGTTTCGCGCCGAAGCGGTCGGCAATGGCGCCGCCAAAAATGCCTAATCCCTGCTGCACCAGCTGGCGCAGGCCGAGCGCAATGCCGACCATCAGCGCTGCCCAACCCATCTGATCGACAAAGCGGATGGAAATCAGCGGAAAAACGACAAAAAAGCCCAGCACGACCAGCATGTTATCGACTAACAGGAAATATTTACCCAGGCTCCTTGCCTGCGAGACGCGGGACATTTCCCCTCCAGGGAAAAATAGAGATAAGCGAGGATATTCTGCGGGCAATCTGCTGCTTTTCCCAGCACCCTTGCGACAATATTTTTTTATCAAAAAGCAAGTTCGATTGAGCCTATTCATCGAAAAGAGGAGATGGCGCAGAAAATGGTATGTTGCTGTTTTCACACTATCGTGCAGGACAGGTATAGTGATGAGAGCAAGATTGAAGTCAGGGGGACTGAAAAGGAAATGTTTGGCTATCGCAGTAACGTGCCGAAGGTGCGTTTGACGACGGACCGGCTGGTGGTGCGCCTGGTCCACGATCGTGACGCCTGGCGTCTGGCCGATTATTACGCCGAGAATAAAGTGTTCTTAAAACCCTGGGAGCCGGTACGTGACGACAGCCACTGCTATCCCTCCGGGTGGCAGGCGCGTCTGTCAATGATCGGCGAGTTTCATAAGCAGGGGTCTGCATTTTATTTCGCGCTGCTCGATGCGGAGGAAAAAGAGATCGTTGGCGTGGCGAATTTCTCCAACGTAGTTCGCGGATCATTCCATGCCTGTTATCTCGGCTACTCCATTGGCGAGAAGTGGCAAGGGCAGGGGCTGATGTTTGAAGCGTTGACCGCCGCGATTCGCTATATGCAGCGCACGCAGCATATCCATCGCATTATGGCCAACTATATGCCGCATAATCAGCGCAGCGGCGCGCTGCTGGCGCGGTTGGGGTTCGAAAAAGAGGGTTACGCCAAAGATTATCTGCTGATTGACGGGCAGTGGCGTGACCATGTACTGACGGCGCTAACGACGCCGGACTGGTCAGCAGGGCGCTAAGGAGAGAGGATGAAATATCAGTTAACCGCGCACGAAGCGCGCGTCATTGGCTGTCTGCTGGAAAAGCAGGTTACCACGCCCGAGCAGTACCCGCTGTCGGTGAACGCCGTGGTGACCGCCTGCAATCAGAAAACCAACCGCGAACCGGTGATGTCGCTGAGCGAAGGCGAGGTCCAGACGCTGCTGGATACCCTGGTGAAGCGCCACTATTTACGCACGGTCAGCGGATTCGGCAATCGAGTGACCAAGTATGAGCAGCGCTTTTGCAACTCTGAATTTGGCGATCTGAAACTCAGCGCCGGCGAAGTAGCGGTGGTGACGACGCTACTGCTGCGCGGCGCCCAGACGCCGGGTGAACTCCGTAGCCGCGCGCAGCGGATGCATGAGTTCAGCGATATGGCGGAAGTGGAAAGCGTGCTGGAAGGGTTAGCGACGCGCGAGGATGGTCCTTTTGTTGCCCGCCTGCCACGGGAACCGGGGAAACGGGAAAGCCGCTATATGCATCTGTTTTGCGATGACATGGACACGCTGATCACCACGGTGGAAGCACTCTCGCCGCTGGAAGACGATGACGATCTGCGTGCCCGGGTTGAAGCACTGGAAGGCGAGGTGGCGGAATTGAAAGCGCGCCTTGACTCGCTGTTACACCATCTGGGGGACTAAACGTGGGGACAAGACTGCGCATTGGGGTGGTTGGCTTAGGGGGCATCGCGCAGAAAGCGTGGCTGCCGGTGTTAGGCGCTGCGGAAAGCTGGACGCTGCAGGCAGCCTGGTCGCCGGGAAAAGAGAAGGCGTTGCGCATCTGCGAAACCTGGCGGATCCCGTATGCTGATTCGCTGGATGCCCTGGCGGCGCAATGCGATGCGGTCTTTGTCCATACGTCGACGGCTTCACATCATGAAGTAGTGAATCACTTGTTGAATGCCGGGGTTCATGTTTGTGTGGATAAACCGCTGGCGGACAAGCTGAGCGAGGCGGAAGCGCTGGTCGAGCTGGCTGCCCGGCGTCATCTGACGCTGATGGTCGGTTTCAATCGCCGCTTTGCGCCACTCTATCGTGAACTGAAGGGGCGGCTGGGCGAGGCGGCCTCGCTGCGGATGGATAAGCATCGTAGCGACAGCGTAGGCAACGATCTGCGCTTTACCCTTCTCGATGACTATCTGCACGTGGTGGATACTGCGTTGTGGCTGGCTGATGGTCAGGCGCGCCTGCGCGGCGGCACGTTGCAGATCACTCCTCAGGGTGAAATGCTCTATGCCGAACACCAGTTCAGTTCGCCCCGGCTGCAGGTTACCACCAGCATGCACCGCCGCGCTGGAAGCCAGCGTGAGTGGGTGCAGGCGGTCACCGATGGCGGGTTATATGCGGTGAGTGAGATGCGCGAATGGCAGGAGGAGTGTGGTCTTGGCGTGGTCCAGCGCCCGGTGGCGGGCTGGCAAACCACCCTCGAGCAGCGCGGTTTTGTCGGCTGCGCGCGACATTTCATCGAATGCGTGCAAAATCAGACGGTTCCGGAAACCGCTGGCGAACAGGCGCTGCTGGCTCAGCGGGTGGTTGACAAACTCTGGCGTGACGCCATCAGCGAATAATCCGTTGTAACAACTGACAGTAGTAATTCATATTGAACCCGGTAGACTATCGCCACTTTCCAGCGCCCGCATTTGCGGGCGTTTTACTCCAGGGTTTGGAATAACAGCGTAATGAATCTTTTAAAATCACTGGCGGCCGTCAGTTCGATGACCATGTTTTCGCGCGTGCTGGGCTTTGCCCGCGATGCGATTGTGGCGCGCATTTTTGGTGCCGGGATGGCGACCGATGCCTTTTTTGTCGCCTTCAAACTGCCTAATCTGCTGCGGCGTATTTTTGCCGAAGGCGCCTTCTCGCAGGCGTTTGTGCCGATCCTTGCCGAATATAAAAGCAAGCAGGGCGAAGATGCCACCCGGGTGTTTGTCTCGTATGTCTCCGGATTACTGACCCTGGCCCTGGCGATCGTCACCGTTATCGGGATGCTGGCGGCGCCGTGGGTGATCACCATCACCGCCCCCGGGTTTGCTGATACCGCCGATAAATTTGCGCTGACCACCCAATTGCTGCGCATTACCTTCCCCTATATTTTGCTGATCTCCCTGGCCTCGCTGGTGGGGGCGATCCTCAATACCTGGAACCGTTTCTCGGTGCCGGCCTTTGCCCCGACGTTCCTCAACGTCAGCATGATTGGCTTTGCGCTGTTTGCCGCGCCGTACTTCCATCCGCCGGTGCTGGCGCTGGCCTGGGCGGTGACGGTCGGCGGCGTGCTGCAGCTGGCCTACCAGTTGCCGCACCTGAAGAAGATTGGCATGCTGGTTCTGCCCAGAATTAATCTGAAAGATGCTGGCGCGATGCGGGTAGTGAAGCAGATGGGGCCGGCGATCCTTGGCGTGTCGGTAAGCCAGATCTCCCTCATCATCAATACCATCTTCGCCTCGTTTCTCGTGTCGGGATCGGTGTCATGGATGTACTATGCCGACCGTCTGATGGAGTTTCCGTCAGGTGTCCTGGGCGTGGCCCTTGGCACCATCCTGCTGCCGTCGTTGTCGAAAAGCTTCGCCAGTGGTAACCATGACGAGTATTGCCGCCTGATGGACTGGGGCCTTCGACTCTGCTTCCTGCTGGCGCTGCCGAGCGCGGTGGCGCTGGGGATCCTCGCTAAACCGCTGACCGTGGCCCTGTTCCAGTACGGTAAATTCAGCGCCTTTGACGCGGCGATGACCCAGCGCGCGCTGGTGGCCTATTCCGTGGGACTGATGGGGCTTATCGTGGTGAAAGTGCTGGCGCCGGGCTTCTATTCCCGTCAGGACATCAAAACGCCGGTGAAAATTGCCATTGTCACCCTGATTATGACCCAGGTGATGAACCTGGCGTTTATCGGCCCGCTCAAGCACGCGGGCCTGTCACTGTCCATCGGGCTGGCGGCCTGCCTGAACGCCGCGCTGCTCTACTGGCAACTGCGTAAACAGAAAATTTTCACCCCACAGCCCGGCTGGCTGACTTTCCTGCTGCGTCTGGTCGCGGCGGTGGTGGTGATGGCCGCGGCGCTGCTGGGCGTCATGCATCTCATGCCGGAGTGGTCTCAGGGGACGATGCCGTTCCGCCTGATGCGCCTGCTGGTGGTGGTGGTCGCCGGAGTAGTGGCTTATTTCGCTACGCTACTGGTGTTGGGCTTCCGCGTAAAAGAGTTTGCCCGTCGCACAGCGTAAGCCATTGCGAGGGAAAGAGGAAACCCGCTTCGCTCAGGCGAAGCGGGTTTTTTTTATGATGTGCGGCGTTCGGCTGCGATGAGGCGCGCATTCTCCAGCAGGCGGATCGCCAGGGCAATTGCCCCGCTGACGACGGCGAGGGTGACCACTCCGTTCCAGCCCGCCAGCACGTACAACTTGCTGCCCAGCACCGACCCCAGTGACATCCCGATAAAGACCACGGTGAACAGCAGAGCGTTCAGGCGGCCACGGGCCTGCGGCTCCAGGCTGTAAACCAGGTTCTGATGTGCCACCAGGCTTGACTGCAGGCCGAGATCGAAGCCAATAGCCGAGAGAGCAATCAGCGCCAGCTGGCCATGCAGAGGGAGCAGCGGCAGCATAAACATCAGGGCGAAGGAGAGGGTGACCAGCGCCGCGCCCATCTGAGTCACTTTACCGGCGCCAAACTTATCGGCCAGTCCGCCGGCCAGCGGTGCCGCCAGCGCCCCGGCGGCACCGGCGATACCAAAGCCACCCGCTACTGCGCTCCCCATGTGATAGTGTTCTGAGAGCATCACCGCCAGCGTCGACCAGAAAGCGCTAAAGGCGACAGAGAGCGCCCCTTGAGCCAGCGCAGCGCGGCGTAACGCCGGATAACGCAGCCACAGATGCGCCATTGAGGCCATCAGCTGCGGATAGCTCAGCGTCGAGTGAATGGCGAAGCGCGGCAGGACCCGCCACATCACCAGGCCAATCAGCGCCACGCTGACTGCAGCCGCCTGATACATCACCCGCCAGCCGAATACGGCGCCCACTACGCCGCTGACCGTCCTGGAAAGCAGGATCCCCAGCAGCAGCCCGGTCATCACCGTGCCCACCATTTTTCCCTGCTTGCCTGCCGGAGCGAGGATCGCCGCCGCCGGGACGATATCCTGCGCCATGGTGGCCGCCATACCGATCAGCAGACTGACCACCAGCAGTGAGGTGAGCTGGCCGGTAAGGCTGCACAGGAACAGCAGGATCGCCAGCATTGCGCTCTTCAGCAGGATCAGCCGGCGGCGATCGTGACGGTCGCCGAGCGGGAGCAGGAACAGAATGCCGAGCGCGTAGCCAGCCTGCGTCAGGGTAGGAACCAGCCCCATCCCTTCTACCGACAGATGGAGGTTGGCGCCCATCAGCGGCAGTAGCGGCTGCGCATAATAGATAGAGGCGACGCTAAAGCCGGCGCCGAGCGCGAGAATGAAGATAATCCAGCCTGCGTCGCGGGTGGAAAGGGAAGTCGGTGTCATGATCAGTACCTCATAGATGCGATGGCGCTATTTTTCCCTGAATGCAGCTGGCGCGGTAGCCGGGCTGGTGGTAAAACGGTTATACGTAGCACGTATAGGCAAAAGAAAAATGAAAAGACAGGAGCGTATAGACCGCATTGAGCTGATGCGCACCTATATTCGTATTATAGAGGCCGGCTCACTCTCCGCCGCCGCGGGGCAGATGGATACCACCCAGGCAACCGTCAGCCGCCGCCTGCAGTCCCTGGAAGGACTGCTGGGGGTGAAGTTGATCCTGCGCACCACTCATGCGATGAAGCTCACTGACGATGGCGAACGCTGTTATCGCCATGCCCGTCAGGTCGTGGACGCCTGGCTGGCGCTGGAGGATGATCTGCGTATTGCCGACGATCAGCCCGTGGGGGTGCTGCGGGTACGGGCGCCCCATGCTTTTGGCCAGCAACAGCTGCTGGCGCCGCTGGTCGCATTTCTGCAGCGTCATCCGCAACTGTCGGTCGAGTGGATGCTGAATGATAATACCGTCGACTTTCTCAGCGATAATATCGACTGCGCCATCCGCGTTGGCGCGGAGGTGGATCCGGCCACGGTATCCGTGCTGCTGGCGGAAGTGCCGCGCTGCGTGGTGGCTTCCCCTGAACTCCTGGCGAAGTACCCGCCGTTAACCTCGCTGGAGGCGCTATCCGGCCTGCCGTGGATCGCCATTAATACCTTTTATCAGCATGAGGTACGGCTCCGGCATCTGGAAAGTGGGCAAATCGTCTCGACGGCCATCACCCCCTGCCTGAGCACTGACAGCCTGTACGTCGCGCGAAATACCGCGCTGGCGGGGCTGGGGGTGGCGATGGTGTCCAGCTGGACAGTCGTGGAGGATATTGCCGCCGGACGGCTGATTGAGCTGTTCCCGCAGTGGCGTCCCGCCTCGCTACCGGTTCATCTGGTTTATCCCTGGGCGCGCTATTATCCGACACGCCTGCGTAAGTTCCTTGACCTGATGCGGGAGATCATGCCGGATCTGGCCGGGATGCAGCGTCCGCAAAGCGCATAAAAAAACCGGCCAGAGGCCGGTTTTTTTATTAAGCACGCTTATTCGACGGGCTGTGGGCGGGTCGGTTCTGCGGTGGCTTTACGCGTCGCACTATGACCACCGGCGGCGCCTTTACCTTCAAAAGCGAACGGCGGGCGCACCCAGGTGCTGTGGCGCGGCGCTTCCGGGACATAGTCCGGAGCAGGCGCCCGGGTCATCGGCGCGGTAGCATGGCGATCGCCAGCCACAACCACGGGTTTGCTTACCGGCGTTTCAGCTTTGACCGGTTCGGCAGGGGCTGTTGGGGCGGCTTCGGTCACCGGTGCTTCCACCACGGTTTCCGTGGCCGGAACGATGGTTTCCACTGGCGCTTCAACGACAGGCGCCGTTTCCACCACTTCAGGTTCAACCGTGACCGGCTCGGCGTCGATCGTCACTGGCGCAATAGCCTGAGGCGCTTCGACAGCTGGCGCTTCGACCGGCGCTGGCTCGACAGCGGCTGGCTCGACAATTTCCGGAGTATCAACGATCACCGGCTCGGCGGCTACGACAGGTTCGACGACCACCGGCTCAGCGGTAACGGGCTCCATGGTCGCCGGCTCGACGGTAACTGGCGCGGCAGTGACGGTTTCAACCACGGCAACCGGTGTCGCAACAGCCTCAATGGCTTCAATGGCGCTGGTGTCCTGAACCGGAACCTCTTCCGGCTGCTGGTCCTGCGGACGAACGACCGGGTAGCGGATCCAGACTTTACCGGAAGCCATCTCCGGCGAGGCGCAGGCGACGGTCAGCGGCATCGGCGACTGGGTCGGATAGCGTTCGTCACGATAGCGACGACGACGCTGACCGCTCACGCGCAGATGACGCGGGGAACGACGAGAGCGGCGCGGCATACCGTTCGCTTCACGGGGTTCGCCGTTTTCATCGTGTTCCACTACGTTTTCCACTACCGCCGGCAGTTCGGCTTTCACCGGCTCTCTGCGCGGGGCGGCGACTTCAGCCACAACGGTCTCAGGCGCGATCTCGGCAGTCTGCTCGGCAACGGCTGACTCAATGCGTACTTTCTGGGAGAGCTGACGCGGTTTACGACGCGGCAGAGTCTGCACACGCTCTTCCTGCTCAGTCTCCTGTACTTCCGGCTCTTCACGCGTCTGCACCTTGGCTTCCTGCTGCGCCTGACGTTTATCGTCATTGCGGCGGCGGGAGCGTTCGCGGCGCGGCTGCTGCTCGTCGCGGGATTTGGCTTTGTCCGCGTCATCGCCGACGGTCTGGCGAGCGTCACGCGCTTCTACGTTTTGCGGCTGCTTTTCGCGACGATTGCGACGGTTTTCTTCACGCGATTCGCGCGGCTCACGACCCTCGGCATTGTCCGCACGGGTGTCGCGATTGTCACGGTTATCGCGGTTGTCACGATTGTCGCGGTTATCACGGCGATCGTTGCGGTCGTTGCGATCGCGGCGGTTGTTGCTCCGCGGTTTACGGCGCTCCTGCTGACGCTCCGGTTTTTCTTCCGCTTTCTTCTCGACCGGAACTTCAACCGGTTTGGCTTCTTCAGTGCCAGAGAAGATATTTTTCAGCGCGCTGAAGAAGCGTGAGAGCAGTCCCGGCTGGGCCGGCGCGGCGGCCGCGACCGGGGCAGCGGCGACCGCAGGGGCAGTCACAGGCTCTTCCAGCATCGGTGCCGGCGGGGCGTCAGGCATCACAAAGGCGGCCAGCGCAGGCTGCTCCGGACGTTTACGTTCTGCTGGCTCCTCGTCACCAGGCAGCGCCATCTCTTCTTCATGCAGCTTCGGCAGCAGATAGCTCAGCGTTGAGGTCTCTTCACCTTTACGCACGCGCAGGACGGAGTAGTGCGGCGTCTGCATCTCGTCGTTTGGCACGATAATGACGCGGACATCGCCCTGACGGGATTCGATTGCGCTCACTGCGGCACGTTTTTCGTTCAGCAGATAAGAGGCGATCGGTACCGGAACGATGGCGTGGACTTCTTTGGTGTTCTCTTTCAGCGCCTCTTCTTCAATCAGACGCAGAATAGAGAGCGACAGCGATTCGTTATCACGCACGGTACCGGTGCCGGAGCAGCGCGGGCAGACGTGATGGCTGGATTCGCCCAGCGACGGGCTCAGGCGCTGGCGAGACATCTCCAGCAGGCCGAAGCGCGAAATATGGCTAATCTGAATGCGCGCGCGGTCCTGACGAACGGCTTCACGCAGACGGTTTTCCACCGCACGCTGGTGGCGAACCGGGGTCATATCGATGAAGTCGATAACGATCAAGCCGCCGAGGTCGCGCAGACGCAGCTGGCGGGCAATCTCGTCAGCCGCTTCAAGGTTGGTATTGAAGGCTGTCTCTTCGATATCGCCGCCGCGGGTGGCGCGGGCGGAGTTGATATCGATCGCGGTCAGCGCTTCGGTGCTGTCGATAACGATAGACCCACCGGAAGGCAGGCGCACTTCACGCTGGAAGGCGGACTCAATTTGCGATTCAATCTGATAATGGCTGAACAGCGGGATTTCACCGGTGTACAGTTTGATTTTGCTGCTGAAATCCGGACGACCCAGTGCGGCGATATGCTGGCGCGCCAGCTCGAGCACTTTCGGGTTATCGATCAGGATTTCGCCGATGTCCTGGCGCAGATAATCGCGGAATGCGCGGACAATCACGTTGCTTTCCTGGTGGATCAGGAACGGCGCCGGACGGCTTTCCGCGGCTTTCTGAATCGCTTCCCAGTGCTTCAGGCGGAAGCTCAGGTCCCACTGCAGGGCTTCGGCAGATTTGCCGACGCCAGCGGTGCGAACGATAAGACCCATGCCGTCCGGAAGCTCCAGGCTCGCCAGCGCTTCTTTCAGTTCAGTGCGGTCGTCGCCCTCGATACGGCGGGAAATTCCCCCCGCGCGCGGGTTGTTCGGCATCAGGACCAGATAGCTGCCTGCCAGGCTGATAAAGGTGGTGAGCGCAGCGCCTTTGTTGCCGCGTTCTTCTTTATCAATCTGCACGATAACTTCCTGACCTTCACGCAGCACGTCTTTGATATTAGGACGACCGTGCGCATTGTAGTTAGCGGGGAAGTATTCGCGGGCGATTTCTTTGAGGGGGAGGAAACCATGACGCTCGGCGCCGTAATCGACAAACGCGGCTTCAAGGCTAGGTTCAATGCGGGTGATTTTGCCTTTGTAGATGTTCGCTTTTTTCTGTTCGTGCCCGGGGCTTTCGATATCCAGGTCGTACAGGCGCTGCCCATCAACAAGGGCGACGCGCAACTCTTCCTGCTGAGTTGCGTTGATTAACATTCTTTTCATCGTAACTTACTCATTATTCTTACATTGACGACTAAGCTGCGGGCAGAGTAATGCCTTTCCGGGGGAAAACCGATGGCCTCGTGTCTGGTTCACGTCGCCAACCTCACGGTTGTCGCGCGCTTAAGAGGCGCAGAGTGTCGGTCGCCTGTGTTTCAAACGGAAACACAGCGCAATTATTCAGGGGAACAGCCTGGGATGTATCACCAGAGAATATTCCATTTATACTCGTCGTCTTTCGCGTTGCAGGCATGGTGGCTTAACCTGCTCACCTCGATCAAGGGATCCAGATGAGCTCCCGGGAGTCCCGGAGTTGACGCCTTCCTGCGACTTGAAATCCATAGAGCCTGTACCGGTAAGGACTGCAACCCGCAGCCCGCTAACTGTCTGAAAGATCACAACGTCTTACGCCATTGCTGCGTGGGCGATCGGTCAGACAAAATTGGTCATTCCGCTAATGTCTTGTTCTAACAAGATGCAATACGGAAAACGGTCTCATTATTCCATTGCTAACCTTGTTATAGCAAGTTGACTTTCACCTTTTATCACCCGGTTACTCACAGTTTTATCACCTGCCCATACAGATTGTTCTAATAACAAACAAAATGGCGGTCAGGTAAACCGTGAAAACAGGATAATGATAAATATAAGCATATAAAAATGAGTGGCGCTAATGCGTCCGGCTATTTAGAATCGCGCACCATGAAAACTGAGACCCCAACCGTAAAAATGGTTGCCATTGCTGCTGATGAAGCGGGGCAACGTATCGACAACTTTTTGCGTACCCAATTGAAAGGTGTACCGAAGAGCATGATTTATCGCATCCTGCGTAAAGGCGAGGTGCGGGTAAACAAAAAGCGCGTGAAGCCGGAGTATAAGCTGGAAGCGGGTGATGAAGTCCGTATCCCGCCGGTGCGCGTGGCGGAGCGTGAAGAAGAGGCGGTATCGCCGCATCTGCAGAAAGTGGCCGCGCTCTCTGAGGTGATCCTCTATGAAGACGATCATATTCTGGTACTCAACAAACCTTCCGGTACTGCGGTACACGGCGGCAGCGGACTGAGCTTTGGCGTGATTGAAGGGCTGCGCGCCCTGCGCCCGGAGGCACGTTTCCTTGAGCTGGTGCATCGTCTCGACCGCGATACCTCCGGCGTGCTGCTGGTGGCGAAAAAGCGCTCGGCGCTGCGTTCGCTGCACGAGCAGCTGCGCGATAAAGGCATGCAGAAAGACTACCTGGCGCTGGTGCGCGGCCAGTGGCAGTCGCATACCAAAGTGGTCCAGGCCCCGCTGTTGAAGAATATTCTGCAGAGTGGGGAGCGTATCGTTCGCGTGAGTCAGGAAGGCAAGCCGTCGGAGACGCGCTTTAAAGTGGAAGAGCGTTACGAATTCGCCACGCTGGTGCGCTGCAGCCCGGTCACCGGCCGCACGCATCAGATCCGCGTTCATACCCAGTATGCCGGGCATCCTATCGCTTTTGACGATCGCTATGGCGACCGCGAGTTCGACAAGCAGCTGTCCGGTACCGGCTTAAACCGCCTGTTCCTGCACGCGGCGGCGCTGAAGTTTACCCACCCGGGGAGCGGGGAGGTGATGCGCGTTGAGGCGCCGCTGGATAACCAGCTGAAGCACTGTTTACAGGTGCTACGTAAGAGCAAATAAGCGCAACGGCGGAATCAGTTCCGCCGTTTTTTTTGCTTTAACCTAACAGCGGATTGTTATTCTCGCGGCGCAGCATCTGACAGAGCGCGATTAAGGGTAAACCGACCAGAGTGTTCGGGTCGCGGCCTTCCAGTCGTTCAAATAGCGTAATCCCTAACCCCTCGCTCTTGAAACTCCCGGCGCATTGCAGCGGGTTCTCTTTGCGGACGTAGCCTTCAATCTCTTTATCGCTGAGATGGCGAAAGTGAACGTCAAAGGGCTCGCATTCGGTTTGCAGATGGCCGGTGGCGGAGTTGTATAGCGCCAGACCGGTATAAAAGGTGACGATGGTCCCGCTGGCCTTTCGCAACTGCCGGCGGGCATTTTCTTCGGTGTGCGGTTTGCCGGTGATTTCACCGTCTAATACGCAAACCTGATCGGAGCCTATAATAAGGTGGTGCGGATAGCGGGAGGCCAGGCTTTGCGCTTTGGCTTGCGCCAGTCGGGCGACAAGCTGACGCGCGGATTCTTCCGGCAGCGGCGTTTCGTCAACGTCAGGCGCGGCACATTCAAACGGTAACCCCAGTTTTTCCAGCAGCATGCGCCGCCAGGGAGAGGTTGACGCGAGGATAAGTTCAGACATATTTTTTCATCCACATATAGCGCTTCGCAGAGCATCATCTTAAACTATGCGCCGCAATGTGTGCGAATAAATGGCAAAAGGCAACCTGAGGCTGCCTTTTTCTTTGACTCTATGACATTACAAAGTTAATATGCGCGCCCTATGCAAAAGGTAAAATTACCCCTGACTCTTGATCCGGTCCGCACGGCTCAAAAACGCCTTGATTACGAAGGCATCTATGCCCGCGATCAGGTTGAACGTGTAGCCGATTCTGTAGTCAGCGTGGACAGCGATGTGGAATGCAGCATGTCGTTCGCTATCGATAACCAGCGTCTCGCCGTCATTACTGGCGATGCAAAGGTAACGGTAACCCTCGAATGCCAGCGTTGCGGGAAACCGTTCCCTCATCACGTCCACACCACGTATTGTTTTAGCCCCGTCAGAAATGACGAACAGGCCGAAGCACTACCGGAAGCGTATGAGCCGATTGAGGTTAACGAATTCGGTGAAATCGACCTGCAGGCAATGGTCGAGGATGAAATTATCCTCTCCCTGCCCGTAGTTCCGGTGCATGATTCTGAACACTGTGAAGTGTCCGACGCGGACATGGTCTTTGGCGAACTGCCTGAAGAGGCACAAAAACCAAACCCATTTGCCGTATTAGCCAGCTTAAAGCGTAAGTAATTGAGGAGTAAGGTCCATGGCCGTACAACAGAATAAACCAACCCGTTCCAAACGTGGCATGCGTCGTTCCCATGACGCGCTGACCGCAGTCACCAGCCTGTCTGTAGACAAAACTTCTGGTGAGAAACACCTGCGTCACCACATCACTGCCGACGGTTTCTACCGCGGTCGCAAGGTTATCGCTAAGTAATCACGCGATACTCGCAGGATTTCCCGTTGCAGGCCATGGCGGGCGTGTGCGTCCCTGGACATTCGGTTAACCCGATCACCAGGGGCATCAATGCCCAAATTGTTGCGTCTGCAGCGTGAACATTCGCGAGTGCCAGCGTGATGAAGCTTAGTGAGGACTCCCCGGGCAACTGGGGAATCACCGAACCGGGCAGCGACGATACCTTGACACGTCTAACCCTGGCGTTAGATGTCATGGGGGGCGATTTTGGCCCATCCGTGACGGTGCCTGCAGCACTGCAGGCACTGAACTCTAATTCGCAACTCACACTTCTTTTAGTCGGCGACCCCGACGCCATCACGCCATTACTTGCCAAAGCTGACTTCGAACAACGTTCGCGTCTGCAGATTATTCCTGCGCAGTCAGTTATTGCCAGTGATGCGCGACCCGCACAGGCTATCCGCAGCAGTCGCGGAAGCTCAATGCGCGTGGCGCTGGAGCTTGTGAAAGAAGGGCGGGCGGAAGCCTGCGTCAGCGCCGGCAACACCGGCGCGCTGATGGGACTGGCGAAACTGTTGCTCAAACCGATCGAAGGTATTGAGCGGCCGGCGCTGGTGACGGTTCTGCCGCACCAGCAGAAGGGCAAAACCGTGGTGCTGGATCTCGGCGCCAACGTCGATTGCGACAGCACGATGCTGGTGCAGTTCGCCGTCATGGGCGCGGTGCTGGCGGAGGAAGTGGTTGGCATGACCAACCCGCGCGTCGCCTTGCTGAATATCGGCGAAGAAGAGATGAAAGGCCTCAGCAGCATTCGCGATGCTGCCGCAGTGCTGAAAACGCTGCCTTCCCTCAACTACATCGGCTATCTTGAAGCCAATGAACTGTTGACTGGAAAAACCGATGTGCTGGTTTGTGATGGATTCACGGGCAACGTCACATTAAAAACCATGGAAGGTGTTGTCAGAATGTTCCTTTCGCTGCTGAAATCTCAGGGAGAGGGCAAAAAACGGTCGTGGTGGCTGCTGTTATTAAAACGTTGGTTACAAAAAAGCCTGGCGAGGCGATTCAGTCACCTCAACCCCGACCAGTATAATGGCGCCTGTCTGTTAGGATTGCGCGGTTCCGTGATCAAGAGTCATGGTGCTGCCAATCAACGCGCCTTTAGCGTCGCGATAGAGCAGGCAGTGCAGGCGGTGCAGCGGCAAATTCCTCAACGGATCGCCGCGCGCCTGGAATCTTTATACCCAGCTGGTTTCGCGCTGCCGGAAAGCGACAGTGACGTGAACTCCCGACAGCAAAGCGGGACGAATGGCCACGATTGACGCCGCGGCAGGTTGAAAGAGGCGGGTATATTACCCAAGAGTGACTGAGCGTACATGTATACGAAGATTATTGGTACCGGCAGCTATCTGCCCGAGCAAGTGCGTACAAACGCCGACCTGGAAAAAATGGTAGAGACCTCTGACGAGTGGATTGTCACCCGCACAGGTATCCGTGAGCGTCGTATTGCCGCAGCGCATGAAACAGTTGCTACGATGGGCTTTGAAGCCGCAAAGCAGGCGCTGGCGATGGCGGGCGTGTCCGCGGAGCAGATTGGTCTGATTATCGTTGCGACCACCTCCGGCACGCACGCGTTTCCGAGTTCGGCATGCCAGATCCAGTCTATGCTGGGCGTTAAGGGTTGCCCGGCGTTTGATGTCGCCGCCGCCTGCGCCGGTTTCACCTATGCGCTGAGCGTCGCCGATCAGTACGTGAAGAACGGCGCGGTGGATTATGCGCTGGTGATTGGCGCCGATGTGCTGGCGCGTACCTGCGATCCGGCGGATCGCGGCACGATTATTATTTTCGGCGACGGCGCGGGCGCGGTAGTACTTGGCGCTTCCGAAGAGCCAGGCATTATCTCGACGCATCTGCATGCTGACGGCAGCTATGGCGAACTGCTGACCCTGCCGAACGCCGATCGCGTCGATCCGGAAAACCCGATCTATCTGACGATGGCCGGCAATGAAGTCTTCAAAGTGGCGGTCACCGAGCTGGCGCACATCGTTGATGAGACGCTGGCAGCGAATAATCTTGAACGTTCAGCGCTGGACTGGCTGGTGCCGCACCAGGCAAACCTGCGTATTATCAGCGCGACGGCGAAGAAACTGGGCATGTCGATGGATAACGTCGTTGTGACCCTCGACCGCCATGGCAACACCTCCGCGGCGTCAGTCCCTTGCGCGCTGGATGAAGCCGTTCGCGATGGCCGTATCCAACGCGGTCAGTTGATTCTGCTGGAAGCCTTTGGTGGCGGTTTCACCTGGGGTTCCGCGCTGGTTCGTTTTTAGTATAAGGATTTAAACATGACGCAATTTGCTTTTGTGTTCCCGGGACAAGGTTCCCAGGCCGTAGGCATGCTGGCCGATATGGCTGCCACCTGGCCGGTGATTGAAGAGACCTTCGGTGAAGCGTCCGCAGCGTTGGGTTACGATCTGTGGGCGCTGGCTCAACAGGGCCCGGCAGAAGAACTGAATAAAACCTGGCAGACTCAGCCGGCGCTGCTGACCGCCTCCGTGGCGCTATACCGCGTCTGGCAGCAGCAGGGCGGCAAAGCGCCGACCCTGCTGGCGGGCCACAGCCTCGGCGAATACTCCGCGCTGGTTTGCGCAGGGGTTATCGGTTTCGCTGATGCCGTTCGTCTGGTTGAACTGCGCGGGAAATTCATGCAGGAAGCCGTACCGGAAGGTACCGGCGCCATGTCCGCGATTATCGGCCTGGATGACGCTTCTATCGCCAAAGCCTGTGAAGAATCGGCCGAAGGGCAGGTTGTCTCTCCGGTGAACTACAATTCCCCGGGCCAGGTGGTTATCGCCGGGCATAAAGAGGCCGTTGAACGCGCTGGCGCCGCTTGTAAAGCCGCTGGCGCCAAACGCGCGCTGCCGCTGCCGGTGAGCGTGCCGTCCCACTGCGCGCTGATGAAGCCAGCTGCAGAAAAACTGGCGCTGGAGTTGCAGAAAATCACCTTCAACGCGCCGACGATTCCGGTAGTGAATAACGTCGACGTGAAATGCGAAACCACGCCGGACGCCATTCGCGACGCGCTGGTACGCCAGCTGTACAGCCCGGTCCAGTGGACCAAAACCGTTGAGTTTATGGCGGCGCAGGGCGTAACGCATCTGTATGAAGTTGGCCCGGGTAAAGTCCTCACCGGCCTGACCAAACGTATTGTTGACACCCTGACCGCTTCCGCGCTTAACGAGCCGGCGGCGATGTCTGCGGCGCTTGAGCAATAAAAGAGGAAAACCATGAGTTTTGAAGGAAAAATCGCGCTGGTTACCGGTGCAAGCCGCGGTATTGGCCGTGCAATCGCTGAAACGCTCGTCGCTCGTGGCGCGAAAGTTATCGGTACTGCGACCAGCGAAAGCGGCGCGCAGGCCATCAGCGACTATTTAGGCGCCAACGGTAAAGGTCTGATGTTGAATGTGACCGACCCGGCATCTATTGAATCTGTTCTGGAAAATGTGCGCGCAGAGTTTGGCGAAGTGGATATCCTGGTGAATAATGCCGGGATCACTCGCGACAATCTGTTGATGCGCATGAAAGATGACGAGTGGAACGATATTATCGAAACCAACCTGTCATCGGTTTTCCGTCTGTCAAAAGCGGTAATGCGCGCTATGATGAAAAAGCGTCATGGACGTATTATCACTATCGGTTCTGTGGTTGGTACCATGGGAAATGCGGGTCAGGCCAACTACGCTGCGGCGAAAGCGGGTCTGATCGGCTTCAGTAAATCACTGGCGCGTGAAGTTGCGTCCCGCGGTATTACTGTAAACGTTGTTGCTCCGGGCTTTATTGAAACGGACATGACGCGTGCGCTGACCGATGAGCAGCGTGCGGGTACGCTGGCGGCAGTTCCTGCGGGGCGCCTTGGCACCCCAAATGAAATCGCCAGCGCGGTTGCATTTTTAGCCTCTGACGAAGCAAGTTACATCACTGGTGAAACGCTGCACGTCAACGGCGGAATGTACATGGTCTGACCGAGATTTGTGCAAAACGTTCAGGAACCGCGCACTTCGCACGGTTCCCTGTGCGGTTTTGTGCGAAAAGATTTGCGTTCTTAGGGCAAACGGCCTCAAAATAGCGCAAAATCGTGGTAAGACCTGCCGGGATTTAGTTGCAAATTTTTCAACATTTTATACACTACGAAAACCATCGCGAAAGCGAGTTTTGATAGGAAATTTAAGAGTATGAGCACTATCGAAGAACGCGTTAAGAAAATTATCGGCGAGCAGCTGGGCGTTAAGCAGGAAGAAGTTACCAACAATGCTTCCTTCGTTGAAGACCTGGGCGCTGATTCTCTTGACACCGTTGAGCTGGTAATGGCTCTGGAAGAAGAGTTTGATACTGAGATTCCGGACGAAGAAGCTGAGAAAATCACCACCGTTCAGGCTGCCATTGATTACATCAACGGCCACCAGGCGTAAGTGAACATCTCCAGGCGGTCATTCGACCGCCTGAGTTTTATCTTTTTATTGTCCCACAAGAATCTATTTTCCCTCCCTGGAGGACAAACGTGTCTAAGCGTCGTGTAGTTGTGACCGGACTGGGCATGTTGTCTCCTGTCGGCAATACCGTAGAGTCTACCTGGAAAGCTCTCCTTGCCGGTCAGAGTGGCATCAGCCTGATCGACCATTTCGATACTAGCGCCTATGCAACGAAATTTGCTGGCTTAGTAAAGGATTTTAACTGTGATGACATTATCTCGCGCAAAGAACAGCGCAAGATGGATGCCTTCATTCAATATGGAATTGTCGCTGGCGTTCAGGCCATGCAGGATTCTGGCCTTGAAGTGACGGAAGAGAATGCAACCCGTATTGGCGCCGCTATCGGCTCCGGTATTGGCGGTCTCGGCTTGATCGAAGAAAACCACAGTTCGCTGGTTAACGGCGGACCGCGTAAGATCAGCCCATTCTTCGTTCCTTCCACAATTGTTAACATGGTGGCCGGGCATCTGACCATCATGTTTGGTCTGCGTGGGCCAAGTATCTCTATCGCGACCGCGTGTACTTCAGGCGTGCACAACATCGGCCAGGCCGCGCGCATCATCGCCTATGGCGATGCCGATGCGATGGTGGCAGGCGGTGCGGAAAAAGCCAGTACCCCGCTTGGCGTGGGCGGCTTCGGCGCGGCGCGTGCGCTCTCCACGCGCAATGACAACCCGCAGGCGGCGAGCCGTCCGTGGGATAAAGATCGCGACGGCTTCGTGCTGGGCGACGGCGCGGGTATGGTGGTGCTGGAAGAGTACGAGCATGCTAAAAAACGCGGTGCCAAAATCTACGCCGAGATCGTTGGCTTCGGCATGAGCAGCGATGCTTACCACATGACGTCACCGCCGGAAGATGGTGCGGGCGCCGCGCTGGCGATGGTGAATGCCATTCGCGATGCGGGCATCGAACCGGGCCAGATTGGCTACGTCAACGCCCACGGCACCTCGACGCCGGCTGGCGATAAAGCAGAAGCGCAGGCCGTTAAGTCAGTCTTCGGTGATGCGGCGAGCCGCGTCATGGTAAGCTCCACCAAATCCATGACCGGGCACCTGCTGGGCGCGGCAGGGGCCGTAGAGTCGATCTACTCTATCCTGGCGCTGCGCGACCAGGCGGTTCCGCCGACGATCAACCTCGACAACCCGGATGACGGCTGCGACCTCGATTTCGTGCCACACGAAGCGCGTCAGGTTTCCGGTATGGAGTACACCCTGTGCAACTCCTTCGGTTTTGGCGGCACTAACGGTTCGCTGATCTTCAAGAAAGTGTGACAGGGCTTGCCCCGGTACTGCTTTAACAAAAGGCCCGTTCGTCGGGCCTTTTTTATTCGGCTTTCTCCGCTTGTCCTCTGCTCCGTGTCCTGAGACACTCACCGACCAGTGAAAAGGAGTCCTTTATGTTCTTGATAAATGGCGTTGAACAGGACACGCTGGCGGCGAACGATCGCGCCGCCCAGTTTGGCGACGGCTGTTTTACCACCGCCCGCATTCAGCAGGGGCAGGTTGCGCTACTGGATGCCCATCTGCAGCGTTTGCAGACAACCTGTGAAAAATTACAAATACCATTTCACGACTGGCTGACGCTGAGCGAAGAGATGCAGCGTCTGGCGCGGCCGCACGCGCAGGGCGTGTTGAAGGTGATCCTCACCCGCGGCGTTGGGGGAAGGGGATACAGTACGGCGGGCTGCGTGTCGCCCACCCGCATTCTCAGTGTCTCTCCATTCCCGGCGCATTATGCGCGCTGGCGGGAGGAGGGCATTACCCTGACCCAGAGCCCGGTGCCCCTGGGGCGCAACCCGTGGCTTGCCGGACTGAAGCATCTTAATCGCCTTGAGCAGGTGCTGATCCGCTCTCATCTTGAGCAGACGGACGCCGATGAGGCGCTGGTCCTTGACAGTGACGGGTGGCTTACGGAATGCTGTGCCGCGAATTTATTCTGGCGTCAGGGACGGGATGTATTTACTCCGCGGCTCGATTACGCCGGGGTCAACGGCATTATGCGGCAGCGCTGTATCGCACAGCTGGCACCATCGGCGTTTCGCGTTGTCGAAGTGACAGCGCGTCCTGAGGTATTGCGTGAAGCCGATGAAGTGCTGATCTGCAATGCGCTGATGCCGCTGGTGCCGGTTCGTCGCTGGGAGGAGACCGTCTGGTCCTCGCGCGAGCTTTACCATTTTTTAGCCCCTTTGTGTGAGCTGTCTGGTTAGTATGAAGAAAATGTTACGTTTTATTCTGCTGTTGGTGGTGGTGCTGGGCATCGCCGCGGCGGCAGGCATGTGGAAAGTACGCCAGCTGGCGGACAGCAAGCTGCTGATTAAAGAAGAGACCATCTTCACCCTGGAGCCCGGTACCGGCCGTCTGGCGCTGGGCCAGGATCTTTATCGCGAGAAGGTGATCAACCGCCCGCGCGTTTTCCAGTGGCTGCTGCGGGTGGAACCTGAGCTGTCTCACTTCAAAGCCGGGACCTATCGCTTCACGCCGCAGATGACGGTGCGCGAGATGCTGCAGCTGCTGGCCAGCGGTAAAGAGGCGCAGTTTCCGCTGCGCTTTGTCGAAGGTATGCGCGTTAGCGACTACCTGCGCCAGCTGCGCGATGCCCCGTACGTGAAGCACACTCTCGATGATGATAGCTATGCGACGGTGGCTAAGGCGTTAGGTCTTGAGCATGCCGACTGGGTGGAGGGCTGGTTCTGGCCGGATACCTGGATGTACACCGCCAATACCAGCGATATCGCCATCCTCAAGCGCGCGCATCAGAAAATGGTCGCCGAAGTGGCGAAGATCTGGGAAGGACGGATGGACAATCTGCCCTATGCCGATCAGAACCAGCTGTTGACCATGGCCTCGATTATTGAGAAAGAGACCGCGGTGGCGGAAGAGCGCGACCGCGTCGCGTCGGTATTTATCAATCGCCTGCGCATCGGTATGCGCTTACAGACCGATCCGACCGTGATTTACGGGATGGGCGAGGGGTATACTGGTAAGTTAACGCGTAAGGATCTCGAGACGCCGACCGCATACAATACCTATACCATCAGCGGCCTGCCGCCTGGTCCTATCGCAGTGCCGGGCGAGGCGTCGCTGAAGGCGGCCGCCCATCCGGCGAAAACGTCATACCTCTATTTTGTCGCCGACGGGAAAGGGGGCCATACGTTTACCACAAACCTGGTCAGTCATAACCGTGCGGTGCAGGACTATCTGAAAGTACTTAAGGAAAAAAATGCGCAGTAACTATATCGTCATCGAGGGGCTGGAGGGCGCCGGGAAGACCACCGCACGTCAGCTGGTGGTGGAGACGCTGCAGTCGGCAGGTATTCACGATATGGTGTTTACCCGCGAGCCGGGGGGCACTGTCCTTGCCGAAAAACTGCGTAGCCTGGTGCTGGATATCCAGTCCACGGGTGATGAGGTCATTAATGATAAAGCGGAAGTGCTGATGTTTTACGCGGCGCGCGTCCAGCTGGTGGAGACCGTGATTAAGCCCGCGCTGGCCCGCGGCCAGTGGGTGATCGGCGATCGTCACGATCTGTCGACTCAGGCTTATCAGGGCGGCGGCCGGGGAATCGACCGTACGATGCTGGCGACGCTGCGCGACGCGGTACTCGGCAATTTCCGCCCCAATCTGACGCTGTACCTCGACGTCACGCCGGAAGTGGGGCTGCAGCGCGCCCGGGCCCGCGGAGAGCTTGATCGCATTGAGCAGGAGTCCATGAACTTCTTCAATCGCACCCGCGCGCGCTACCTTGAGCTGGCCGCTGCAGACCCGTCGATCCGCACGGTTGACGCGACCCAGCCGCTCGACGCCGTCGCTCGCGACATTCGCGCCACGATCGCCCAGTGGATGGCGGAGCAACCGGCATGAAATGGTATCCGTGGCTGCGCCCGTCGTTCGAGCAACTGGTCGGAAGCTATCAGGCCGGACGAGGCCACCACGCCTTGCTGTTACAGTCTCTGAGCGGGATGGGCGGTGAGGCGTTGATTTACGCGCTGTGCCGCTTCCTGATGTGCCGCCAGCCCGAAGGACATAAAAGCTGCGGCCGCTGCCATAGTTGCCAGCTGATGCAGGCCGGCACACATCCCGATTACTATCCGCTGATCCCCGAAAAGGGCAAGAGTGCGCTGGGCATTGATGCGGTGCGCGATGTCAATGAAAAGCTCTATGAGCGCGCGCGCCTCGGTGGGGCGAAAGTGGTGTGGATTAGCGATGCCGCTTTGCTGACCGATGCCGCCGCCAACGCGTTGCTGAAAACGCTGGAGGAGCCGCCGGAGAATACCTGGTTCTTCCTCGCCTGCCAGGAGCCGGCGCGTCTGCTGACGACTCTGCGCAGCCGTTGTCGCCTGCACCACCTGGCGCCGCCGTCGGAGTCTTATGCCCTGGCCTGGCTGGAGCGAGAGGTGAACCTGCCGCAGGAGTCACTGTTGACCGCGTTGCGTCTGTGCGCCAGCGCGCCGGCCGCGGCGCTCGAACTATTACAGGAACCGCAGTGGACGGCGCGGCAGCAGCTGTGTCAGGCGCTGGCGGCCACCCTGGCGAGTGGTGACTGGCTGGCGTTGCTGCCGATACTCAATCATGAACAGGCGGCGGTTCGCCTGCACTGGCTGGCATCGCTGCTGGTCGATGCGCAAAAACGACAGCAGGGGATTGCCCTGGTGAGTAACCCGGACGTCTGGCCGCTGCTGGAGCAGCTGGCGCACAGCCTGCCCGCCGCCCGGCTGCAGGCGATCGCCCATGACGTCTGTACCTGCCGTGAGCAATTGCTGAACGTCGTCGGCGTCAACCGCGAACTGCTGCTCACCGAGCGCCTGCTGCGCTGGGAACATTACCTGCAACCCGGGACGGTTTTACCCGTATCCCACCTCTGAGTGAGACATTATGTTTTTAGTCGACTCCCACTGCCATCTTGATGGTCTGGATTATCAAACTCTGCACAAAAACGTCGACGACGTGCTGGCAAAAGCGGCCGCGCGCGATGTGAAATTCTGCCTGGCGGTCGCCACGACCTTGCCCGGCTACCGCAGTATGCGTGAGCTGGTGGGGACGCGTGACAACGTCGTCTTCTCCTGCGGCGTGCATCCGTTAAACCAGGACGAAGCCTACGAGGTGGAGACCCTGCGCACGCTGGCGGCGGAAGAGGGCGTTGTGGCGATGGGGGAGACCGGTCTGGATTATTTTTATACCCCGGAAACCAAAGCCCAGCAGCAAACCTCGTTTCGCGACCACATACGCATTGGCCGCGAGCTGAATAAGCCGGTGATCGTCCACACCCGTGACGCGCGCGCCGATACCCTGGCCATTTTACGCGAAGAAAAGGTGACGGATTGCGGTGGCGTACTACACTGTTTCACTGAGGACAGGGAGACAGCGGGTAAATTGCTCGACATGGGGTTCTATATCTCGTTTTCCGGTATCGTCACTTTTCGTAACGCCGAGCAGCTGCGCGATGCGGCGCGCTATGTTCCGCTGGATCGCCTGCTGGTGGAGACCGATTCGCCGTACCTGGCGCCAGTCCCCCATCGCGGCAAAGAGAACCAGCCGGCGCTGGTCCGTGACGTTGCGGAATACATGGCGGTACTGAAAGGCGTGTCGCTGGAGCAACTGGCCCAGCAGACCACCGATAATTTTGCCACTCTGTTCCATATTGACCCCGCCCGCTTACAACCTGCTTGATCTGCTTATTATTTTAAGGCTCGTAATTAATAACCAAAGCGAGTAAAGTTCACCGCCACAAAAGTGGCGGTGAAGGTTTTTTGGCAACATCTGGATACAACTTATGTAAGCTGATGTAAATTTTTACCGGAAGGCTGATTGAAACGTGATAGCCGTCAAACAATCATCCCGTTAATTATTTTACTCTGTGTAATAAATAAAGGGCGCTTAGATGTCCTGTCCACGGCACGGTTCTCCCCCCGGGCCAATGCGTGAAAACGTAAAAAAGTACCAAATACTCAGGAGCACTCTCAATTATGTTTAAGAATGCATTTGCTAACCTGCAGAAGGTCGGTAAATCGCTGATGCTGCCGGTATCCGTACTGCCTATCGCAGGTATCCTGCTGGGCGTCGGTTCCGCAAACTTCAGCTGGCTGCCAGCCGTGGTCTCCCACGTTATGGCAGAAGCAGGCGGTTCAGTTTTCGCCAACATGCCGCTGATCTTCGCTATCGGTGTGGCCCTCGGCTTCACCAATAACGACGGTGTATCCGCACTGGCTGCAGTCGTGGCTTACGGCATCATGGTGAAAACCATGGCGGTGGTTGCACCGCTGGTGCTGCATTTACCTGCTGAAGAGATTGCGGCAAAACACCTGGCTGATACCGGCGTGCTTGGCGGTATTATCTCCGGTGCTATCGCCGCGTACATGTTCAACCGCTTCTATCGTATCAAGCTGCCAGAATACCTGGGCTTCTTTGCGGGCAAGCGCTTTGTACCGATTATCTCTGGTCTGGCCGCTATCTTCACCGGCGTGATCCTCTCCTTCATTTGGCCGCCGATCGGTTCCGCGATCCAGACCTTCTCCCAGTGGGCTGCTTATCAGAACCCGGTGGTAGCGTTTGGTATCTACGGTTTCATCGAGCGTTGCCTGGTGCCGTTTGGTCTGCACCACATCTGGAACGTTCCTTTCCAGATGCAGATCGGCGAATACACCAACGCGGCTGGTCAGGTGTTCCACGGCGATATCCCGCGCTACATGGCAGGCGACCCGACCGCGGGCAAACTGTCTGGCGGCTTCCTGTTCAAAATGTACGGTCTGCCGGCAGCGGCAATCGCGATTTGGCACTCTGCTAAACCGGAAAACCGCGCCAAAGTGGGCGGTATCATGATCTCCGCCGCGCTGACCTCGTTCCTGACCGGTATCACCGAGCCGATCGAGTTCTCCTTCATGTTCGTGGCGCCGATCCTGTACGTTATCCATGCCATTCTGGCGGGTCTGGCGTTCCCGATCTGTATCCTGCTGGGTATGCGTGACGGTACCTCGTTCTCTCACGGCCTGATCGACTTTATCGTCCTGTCCGGTAACAGCAGCAAGCTGTGGCTGTTCCCGATTGTCGGTATCTGCTATGCGATCGTGTACTACGTCATTTTCCGCGTGCTGATTAAAGCCCTGGATCTGAAAACACCGGGTCGTGAAGATACCACCGAAGAGAGCAAAGCTGGCGCAACCAGCGAGATGGCTCCGGCTCTGATCGCCGCTTTCGGCGGTAAAGAGAACATCACCAACCTCGACGCATGTATTACTCGTCTGCGTGTTAGCGTGGCGGATGTAGCGAAAGTTGACCAGGCTGGCCTGAAAAAACTGGGCGCCGCTGGCGTGGTAGTGGCAGGTTCTGGCGTACAGGCCATCTTCGGTACCAAGTCCGATAACCTGAAAACTGAAATGGATGAGTACATCCGTAACAGTTAAGACGTAGTATCGGGGAGACTAAGGCAGCCTATTGGCTGCCTTTTTTACGTTACGAGGTGAGGTTTTCTGAGGCGATAACCCTGAAGAGTATCCGGCAAATGCTTAATCCCTCAGCAGCTAAGTCTATAGTTGAATAAGAAAAACTGCTTTCAGGTTGAAAGAGAGGGAGGATGTCGCTCATACTCTTATCTGAACCTGTGCGTCCGCGTTTATCTGCAGAAGCAGGCCAGCGTATGGGATAAAACTAATAAGGAATCAGTCATGGCAGAAGAAACGATTTTCAGCAAAATCATTCGCCGGGAGATCCCGTCGGATATTGTCTATCAGGATGAGCTTGTGACCGCTTTTCGCGACATCTCCCCGCAGGCACCCACCCACATTCTGATTGTCCCGAATGTTCTGATTCCTACCGTGAATGACGTCACCACCGAACATGAGCTGGCGCTGGGCCGGATGATGACCGTCGCGGCGAAGATCGCCCGCGATGAAGGTCTTGCCGACGATGGCTACCGTTTGATCGTTAATTGCAACCGCCACGGCGGCCAGGAAGTTTACCATATCCACATGCATCTGCTGGGCGGTCGTCCGCTGGGCCCGATGCTGGCGCATAAAGGCTAACGCCATGCTCAGGACCCTTTTGGGCGCTTGCCTGGCGGCGGGACTGCTGGCCGGGTGTAGTTCACATCCGGAGATCCCGGTTTCTGACCAGCAGGCGCTGGTGATGGAGTCGAGCGTGCTGGCGGCCGGGATCAGCGCCAGCGAGCCTGCCGTGGTGGCGACGGAGATTCAGGCTACCGCCTCCTCAACGCTGTATAACGAGCGCCAGCAGCCGGTCACCGTGCACTATCGTTTTTTCTGGTATGACGCCCGAGGGCTGGAGATGCATCCGCTGGAAGCGCCGCGCACCATCGTGGTTCCGGCACGCTCTTCGGTGACATTGTATGGTAGCGCCAATATCCTGGGGGCGCATAAGGCCCGCCTTTATCTTTATCTGTAAGGGGTAATTATAATGATGAAAATGTGTCGCTATGCGTTAATCACAGCACTGGCGATATTCCTCGCAGGCTGTGCGGGGTTACGTGAGCAGCCTGCGCCGGTCGAAGAGGCCAAACCGCAGCCGCAGCAGCCTGCGCAGCCGCAGCCCACGGTGCCGACGGTACCGGCGGTTCCTGCCGTACCGTCGCAGCCGGGGCCCATTGAGCATCAGGATCAGCAGTCTGGTCAGCCGGCGCCGCGCGTGCGTCATTATGACTGGAACGGCGCGGTCCAGCCGCTGGTGGGGCAGATGCTGCAGGCCAGCGGCGTCAATGCGGGCAGTATTCTGCTGGTTGACAGCGTGAACAACCGCACCAATGGTACGCTGAATGCGGGAGAAGCCACTACCGCGCTGCGTAATGCGCTGGCCGGCAACGGCAAGTTTACGCTGGTCTCGGCGCAGCAGCTGGGGGTCGCCAAACAGCAGCTGGGCCTGTCGCCGCAGGACAGCCTCGGCAGCCGCAGCAAAGCCATGGGTATCGCCCGCAACGTGGGCGCGCAGTATGTGCTTTACTCCAATGCCACCGGCAACGTCAACGCGCCTGAACTGAAGATGCAGTTGATGCTGGTGCAAACCGGCGAGATTATCTGGTCAGGTAAAGGTGCTGTTCAGCAACAATAAGCTGACGCGCGATGAGCTCTTGTCGCGCTTCTTCCCCCGCTATCATCCTGTCGCCTCGCTGAGCCAGAATGGCCTCAGCGGCGGCAGTGTTATTATCAGCGACGGCGACCAGCGGCACGTGCTACGTCAGCCGCACGACCCATCAGCCGCTTCCTGTTATTTCCGCCGTCAGTATCGCGCGCTCCGCCAACTGCCTGCCAGGCTGGCGCCAGCCCCGCTGTTTTACTCACCCTGCTGGATGGTGGTGGAATATTGCGCAGGGGAGGTGAAAAGCGAGTTACCGGCCTGCCCTATGCTGTCAGACTTATTGTATGACGTGCATCAGCAACCGCGATTCGGCTGGCGTGTTACCCTCGCACCGCTGCTGGCCCAGTACTGGCAGACGTGCGATCCGGCACGGCGCACGCCGCGCTGGCTGCGCTGGCATCAGCGGCTGCGCCGCCGGGGCGAGCCCCGTCCTCTGCGGCTGGCGCCGCTGCATATGGACGTCCATGCCGGCAATATTATCCACAGCGAGTCCGGCCTGAGGCTGATCGACTGGGAATATGCCGGCGATGGCGATATCGCGCTGGAGCTGGCCGCGGTGTGGATTTCCCCTCACCAGCGCCGCCAGCTGGTGGCGGCGTATGCCCGGCGGGCGGCCATCGACGCGCAGCAGCTTTGGCGGCAGGTTGTACTTTGGCGCCCGTGGGTATTGCTGCTGATGGCGGGATGGTATGAAATGCGCTGGCAGCAGAGCGGCGATCGGCAATTTATCACGCTGGCAGATGAAATATGGTGTCAGTTAGACAACGAACGTAAAGGATAAGAGAGGTCAGTGTGGGCCCAGTCATGTTGGATGTCGAAGGGTATGAACTGGATGCGGAAGAGCGAGAGATTCTGGCGCATCCGCTGGTGGGAGGGTTGATCCTCTTTACCCGTAATTATCACGATCCGGCGCAGCTGCGGGAGCTGGTGCGCCAGATCCGCGATGCCTCCCGGAACCATCTGGTGGTGGCGGTCGATCAGGAAGGGGGACGCGTTCAGCGTTTCCGCGAAGGCTTTACCCGTTTACCGGCGGCCCAGTCTTTCGCCGCGCTGCTGGGGATGGAAGAGGGGGGCAAACTGGCCGCCGAAGCCGGCTGGCTGATGGCCAGCGAAATGATCGCCATGGATATCGATATCAGCTTTGCGCCGGTGCTGGACGTGGGCCATATCAGTGCCGCGATCGGCGAACGTTCTTATCATGAAGATCCGCAGAAAGCGCTGGCGATAGCGCGTCATTTTATTGACGGGATGCACGCCGCGGGCATGAAAACCACCGGCAAACACTTTCCGGGACACGGAGCGGTGACCGCCGATTCGCACAAAGAGACCCCGTTCGATCCGCGTCCGGCATCGGTGATTCGCGACCACGATATGGCGGTATTCAAAAGCCTCATCGCCGAACAGCGTCTGGATGCCATCATGCCCGCGCATGTGATTTACCCGGAGCTCGACCCGCGCCCGGCCAGCGGCTCAGCGTACTGGTTAAAAACGGTGCTGCGCGGTGAGCTGGGCTTCGACGGGGTGATTTTCTCCGACGATCTGTCGATGGAAGGGGCGGCGATCATGGGCAGCTATGCCGAACGCGGTCAGGCGTCGCTGGACGCCGGTTGCGATATGATACTGGTCTGCAATAATCGTAAGGGCGCGGTCAGTGTGCTGGATAACCTGTCGCCGATCAAAGCAGAGCGTGTTACGAAATTGTATCATAAAGGTTCCTTTTCCCGTCAGGAGTTAAGGGATTCAGCCCGTTGGAAAACGGTGAGTGCCCAGCTGGAGCAGCTTCATGCGCGCTGGCAAGAGGCGAAGTCCGCGTAACGCTCTGCGGGGCGTTGTTGTCTGGTGAGGATGCGATGATTATCTATTTACACGGTTTTGACTCGAACAGCCCCGGTAACCATGAGAAGGTGATGCAGCTGCAGTTTATCGACCCGGACGTGCGGTTGATTAGCTACAGCACGCGCCACCCCAAGCACGACATGCAGCATCTGCTGAAAGAGGTCGATAAAATGCTGCAGCTTACCGCCGATGACCGGCCGCTGATCTGCGGCGTCGGCCTTGGCGGCTACTGGGCGGAGCGGATTGGTTTTCTGTGCGATATCCGCCAGGCGGTGTTCAATCCAAACCTGTTTCCGCATGAAAACATGGAAGGCAAAATCGACCGCCCGGAAGAGTATGCTGACATCGCCACCAAGTGTGTGACCAACTTCCGTGAGAAGAATCGCGATCGCTGCCTGGTGGTGCTCTCCCGGCAGGACGAAGCGCTGGACAGCCAGCGTTCCGCCGATCTCCTGCACCACTATTATGAAATTATCTGGGATGAAGAGCAGACCCATAAATTTAAAAACATCTCGCCGCACCTGCAGCGGCTGAAAGCGTTTAAAACCCTCGGTTAAGCCTTTTCCCCTGTCGCCAAACCCGCGCCGTGTTCACCGCGCGGGTTTTTTTATGCCTACACTTATTGGTTTCGCTGAAAAAATACGCGACAAAACTTGATGCATATCAATTTTGGTATGACCAATGCACCGTTCATGGTATTCTCGACGGTGCTGAATGGTTTCATTGACGTAACTTGTTGTTAAATAAAGGCTATTATCATAACTTTTATTTAACAATTGGTTAATAATTTTAGGGGTACACATGACTACGCCATTGAAAAAAATCGTAATTGTGGGTGGCGGCGCTGGCGGACTGGAACTGGCAACTCAGCTGGGGAAAAAGTTAGGGCGCCATAAAAAAGCGAAAATCACCCTGGTGGACCGTAACCACAGCCATCTGTGGAAGCCGCTGCTGCATGAAGTGGCCACCGGTTCTCTGGATGAAGGTGTCGATGCGCTGAGCTATCTGGCCCATGCCCGCAACCACGGTTTCCAGTTCCAGCTGGGTTCGGTGGTGGATATCAACCGCGAAGGGAAGACCATCACCCTCGGCGAGCTGCGTAATGAAAAAGGCGAGCTGCTGGTGGCTGAGCGTAAACTGCCGTACGACACGCTGGTGATGGCGTTGGGCAGTACCTCGAATGACTTCAACACCCCTGGCGTGAAAGAGAACTGCATTTTCCTCGACAACCCGCATCAGGCGCGTCGTTTCCATCAGGAAATGCTCAACCTGTTCCTCAAATACTCCGCCAACCTGGGCGCCAACGGTAAAGTGAACATCGCCATTGTCGGCGGCGGCGCCACCGGCGTGGAACTCTCCGCTGAACTGCATAATGCGGTGAAACAGCTGCACAGCTACGGCTACAAAGGGCTGACTAACGAAGCGCTGAACGTCACGCTGGTCGAGGCGGGCGAGCGTATTCTGCCCGCACTACCGCCGCGCATTTCCGGGGCGGCGCATAATGAGCTGACCAAGCTGGGCGTACGGGTGCTGACGCAGACCATGGTCACCAGCGCGGATGCAGGCGGTCTGCACACCAAAGATGGCGAATATATTGAAGCGGATCTGATGGTCTGGGCGGCCGGGATCAAAGCGCCAGATTTCATGAAAGAGATCGGCGGCCTCGAAACCAACCGTATCAATCAGCTGGTGGTCGAGCCGACGCTGCAGACCACCCGGGATGCGGATATTTTCGCCATCGGCGACTGCGCCTCCTGTGCGCGTCCGGAAGGCGGCTTTGTCCCTCCGCGGGCACAGGCGGCGCACCAGATGGCTACCTGCGCGCTGAACAACATCCTGGCGCAGATGAAAGGCAAGCCGTTGAAGGCGTACACCTATAAAGACCATGGCTCGCTGGTGTCGCTGTCCAATTACTCCACCGTCGGCAGCCTGATGGGTAACCTGATGCGCGGCTCGATGATGGTGGAAGGGCGTATTGCGCGCTTCGTGTACATCTCCCTGTACCGTATGCACCAGATCGCCCTGCACGGCTATTTCAAAACCGGCCTGATGATGCTGGTCGGGCGTATCAACCGCATCATTCGCCCGCGTCTTAAGCTGCACTAATACGCTGTCTTTACCCGGAGCCGCCCTGACGGCGCTCCGGGCTCTTCTGCTGAAACCGCGGCGATCCCGCTCGGAATCCTCTGAATCCCCTTGATTTGCTGCGAATTCTCGCACTTTTCATCCGCTATCTGATTTGCGCCCTCCCGGCTCCGGTTGCAAAATTGTATCAACAGCAACAAAGGAGGATCTCCCGTGAATAAATCTATGTTGGCGGGTATAGGGATAGGCGTGGCTGCCGCGCTGGGCGTTGCAGCTGTCGCTGGTCTCAACGTGTTAGATCGCGGCCCGCAGTATGCGCAAGTGGTCTCCAGTACACCGATTAAAGAAACCGTGAAAACGCCGCGTCAGGAATGCCGCAATGTCACGGTGACCCATCGTCGTCCGGTCCAGGATGAAAACCGTATCGCCGGTTCGGTACTCGGCGCGGTGGCCGGTGGGGTGATTGGCCACCAGTTTGGCGGCGGTCGCGGACGTAGTGTAGCGACGGTGGTAGGTGCGCTGGGCGGCGGCTATGCCGGCAACCAGCTCCAGGGGGCGATGCAGGACAACGATACCTACACTACCACCCAGCAGCGTTGTAAAACGGTGTATGACAAATCCGATAAAATGCTGGGCTACGATGTGACCTATAAAATAGGCGATCAGCAGGGGAAAATCCGTATGGATCACAATCCTGGCAGCCAGATCCCGCTGGACAACAACGGCCAGCTGGTCCTGAACAACAAAATCTAAAAACAGATTTATGTATTGATTAGCCCCTCAATCGCTCAGGCTGAGGGGCTTTTTTTATCAGAAGGTTAACGCGTAATTCAGACCGAAGGTACGGCCACGGCCTTTATATTCGTACAGCGATGAACTGCCGTAGGTCGGGCTGTAGAGCAGCGGCGCCCGCTGGCCCCAGATGGTGACATAGTCTTCGTTAAGCAGGTTTTCGATACTGAAGGTCAGTTTCCCCACCGGCAGCGCGTAACTGCCAATAAAATCAACGGTGTTATAGCCTTCCAGCTTGTTACCGGCGGCGTCGCTGAGGTCAAACACCTGCTGGCTCTGCACGCGCAGGCTCCACGGATCCGGCGCCCAACCCACCCAGGCGGTGGCTTTGGACGGTGAGGCGAGGGTGACATCCCATTTTTGCCAGCGGCCGTCGGTCTGCACCTGTGATTTCAGCACGTTGAAGTTACCGCCGACGCTCCAGTCGCTGTCCGGAATAAAGTAATCGACCGCTCCCTCAACGCCGTAAATACGCCGTTTGTCGGACTGAACGTCGATGGTCATGTCGGTGCGGTTGACGACGATGGTCTTATCCGAAGTCGAGTAATACGCCGCCAGCTGGGTGCGCAGGTTATCGCCGGTGTAGCGCCAGCCCAGCTCATACGAGTTAACTTTGATCCCCTGCAGCGGCGAGTCATCGACGTTGACGCTGGAGATCAGCGGCAGATGGCCATTGACCGCCGCGCCGTATTTACCGATGCCGTAGTATTTACCGGGGTCCGGCAGCTCGACGCCCTGCGAGAAGTTAAACCAGGTCTGCTGACGCTCGGTCAGATGCGCCACGATCCCGGCGTTAAACAGGAAGTTATCGTAATCGGTTTTGCCGCCTTTGATGGCGTCGGCGGAGCGCGCTTTGCCGTTGGCGATATCCTGTTGCTGGGCGTAGCCGACAAAGTCGTCAACCCGATTTTCGGTCCACTGGTAGCGAACCCCGCCGCTGAGGGTAAAGATCTCGTTCAGATCGTAGCTGGACTGCAGGAACGGCGCGACGTTGGAGATGCTGTATCCCGGATAGCGGCCGGTGGTGTAGATCGATTCGTTGTGCAGCCCGCCCGACGCCAGCGATTGCTGCAGATCGAAGAACATCTGGTTGGCATTGAAGGTCTCATGATCGGCGTCGAGACCCCAGGTGAGGTCCCATCCCGCCAGCGGCTGGCTGTTAAGGGTCAGCTTTGCCCCATACTGATCGGTATCCTGCTGCGACGAGGAGAAGCTACTGACCTGGCCTTTCGTGAGCGTCGGGAACGGATAGAAGGTGAGGGACTCATCGCGATAGTATACCTGGCTCACCAGATTCTGGCCGAAGAAGTCGGCATCGGAGTACTGGAGGCTGATTAAGTGCCGCTCTGTACCGGGGATGCGATCGGAATTGAGCCCGTCGGTGGTGTACGCTTTGCCGCCGCTGGTGACAGCGGACATGTTCTTCCCGAGCCACAGGCCGTAGTCATCATCGCCCTGGCTTTTATAATACTGGGTGACAAGCTGCAGCTGGCGGTTGTCATCGATCTCAATCGTCCCCGTCCCCATCACGTCGAGGCGGTCAGAGTGCTGGAGCCCCGTTTGCGTGTTATCGAGGATCAGCGCATCGTTATTGCCATCGTACCAGCCGCCGAAACGCTGATAGGCTACCGATAAGCGCCCGGATGCATGGTCTGTCCCGCCGCTGACGGCCGCCGCGATGCGCTCATCGTGATCGTTACTGTTCGCAAACCCGCTCTTGCTGCCCACCTCGAGATCGACCTGGCGATCCTGCTGCCCTTTCTTGGTGACGATGTTGATAAGCCCGCCGGTACTGCCTCCGCCGTACAGCGAGGTCGCCCCGGAGATCACTTCGATATGTTCGATGTTAAAGGGGTCGATGGCGTCGAGCTGGCGACTGTCGGTGCGTGAGGAATTGAGCCGGACGCCGTCGATCAGCACGACGATGGCGCGCCCGCGCATGTTCATCCCGTAATTGGTGCGCCCCTGGCTGCTGACATCGATGCCCGGGATCAGCTGCGCCAGCACGTCTTTGAACTCTTTCCCGCCCTGGACCTGCTGCTCAATCTCCTGGCCCTCAATGACCCAGGTGGTTTGGGCCATTTCGGCCACGGTGCGATGGGTGCGGTTTGCACTAACGATGATGCTGTCTTCATCAGACTGAGCCGCCAGCGCAGGCAGCGAGCTGACCAGCAGCAGGGGGTGGAGCACCCAGAGGCGCTTTTTCATATCCATTCCTTTTATGAGCAAGTTGCTTTGTCGTTGTTATAGGCCGACGCCGGGTCGGCATTAGTTACAATGCGAAACATCTGGAAAAACTCAAAAAAGGATTTTGCACATAATGAATATCGCAATCAATATCATTTGCGTTTATCTTGCACGAGAAAAGGTAATAAAAATCAATCTATTTTGTGGGGATAAAGCCAACAGGAGAGTGGATCCGGCGGCAGAATACCGCCGGAGGCAGGGCACATCAGGACTCGAGGATCTGCGGCCAGAGACGGAGAGTGGTGTCGGTGATTTGCATCAGCTTGTCGAAATCCGCGCCTTCCCGCGCGCTAATCGACATCCCCTGCAGGACACAGTTGAGAAACTGCGCCAGCGGCGCGACGTCGCGGCCCGCGGGGAGTTCGCCCTGCGCTTGCCGCTGCTGCAGAAACTGAGTGAGCGCCTGCTCCTGCATCGCATGGCGGGATTTGATGGTATTGGCGATATCCGTCGAGGAGGCGGCCAGCGCGGCGGAGGTATTGATAATAAAGCAGCCGGCCGGCGTCTCTTTGCTGGTAAAGCAGGTGGCGACCGCCGTGAAGTAGTCGCGCAACGCCTGATCGACGGATTTCCCTTCGGCCAACAGCACGGCTTCGTGCTTCGCGGCAAAGCGCGAAATGTAACGATCCAACACTGCGCGGAACAGGCCTTCTTTATTCACAAATTCCGCATACAGGGTGGGGGCTTTTGCTCCTGTCGCCTCGACCAGATCGGCGAGCGAGGTCGCCTCATAGCCGTGCTGCCAGAAGAGTGTCATGGCTTTGTCCAGCGCCGCATCCCTGTCGAACACCTTCGGTCGGCCACGGCTTTTTTTGGCGCAACTTTGAACGTCAGTTGTCATGGTGCCGTTGTACCTATGTTGGTTTGGTGAAAAGCCATTATAAAAATAAACGATCGCCGGGGCCAGCGCTGTTGGTTTAAAAATAAATAAATCATATGCGTATGAAATTTAAGCATTTTATAAATAGTTAAACGATCGTTATAAAAATGCGTTGACGTGTGATGTAGATCACATTAATATTTACCTATCGATCGTTAAGTTAATACTTACGACCCTACTAAAAAATTCATCTGCACAGGTATAATAATCATGAAAACCGTTAATACTCTGGCTATTGCCGCCGTTCTTAGCTCACTCTCTTTCGCCAGCTTTGCCGCTGTTGAGGTGCAGTCCACCCCAGCGGGTCAGCATAAAGTAGGCACCATCTCTGCTTCTGCCGGGACTAACCTGGGCTCGCTGGAAGATCAGCTGGCGCAGAAAGCGGATGAGATGGGCGCCACCTCATTCCGTATTACTTCGGTAACCGGTCCGAATACCCTTCACGGCACCGCTGTTATCTACAAGTAAGCCCGATGCGTCGTTGCCCGGCCCCCTTCACCGGACAGCGATGAGTAAGACCCTGTTGTACCCCTGTTTGACCCTTGCCAACAAAAAACCCGCCATCAGGCGGGTTTTTTGTTTTGTGCAGCGTAAGACTACAACGACTGCGGTCCAGGGGCAGCATGACGCGTGACGTCAATGGGCATGCCCGAGCGGTAATTCATCGCGCGCTCCATCACCGTCCCGTCGGTTTGCGGCGCCTGTTTGAACTCCGTCATGGTCGCGTTAAGCGTAATGGGCAAGGTCTGCGGGTCGTCATCGATATGCTCAGACAGCGGCTGATGGACTTCAACCAGACGGCGGCCATCCGGCTCTACCGATACCTTGATCGGCGTGTTAATGATATTCACCTTAGTGCCTGGCGAAATGGCGTTGTACAGCGCCTTGATATCGCTGTCGCGCAGACGAATACAGCCGGAGCTGACGCGCATGCCGATGCCGAAATCGGCATTGGTGCCGTGCAGGAGATAGACTCCGCCATAGGCGGCGAGGCGGATGGCGTGATGGCCCATCGGGTTGTCAGGACCGGCTGGCACCACCGCCGGCAGCTCAATCCCCATTGCCTTATAGCGGGCGCGAATGTTAGCGGTGGGCGTCCAGGTCGGATTGGCCCGCTTGTCAGACACGGTCGTGACCATCGTCGGCGTGATGGTGGTTCCGCCCAGCTGGCCGATGCCGATCGGGTAGACGGTCACTTCATTCTTACCCGGCGGGTAATAGTAGAGGCGCAGTTCGGCAAGGTTAATCACCAGCCCTTCGCGCGGCGCATCGGGCAGCAGCGTCTGCAGGGGGATGGTCAGCACGCTGCCGGCGCGGGGAACATAGGGGTCAACCCCGGGATTGGCCTGCAGCAGGGCCAGAAAGCCGACATTGTACTTTTTGGCAATCGCCTCCAGCGAACCGCCGTTATCCTGCACCACGTGGAACGTATTCTGACCTACCAGCCGGCTGCCCGGCGGGGGAAGGGGCCAGGTGTTGGCGCGCGCGGGCAGAGCCAGCGCGGCGACCAGCGCGACCAGCGCCAGCCAGAGCGTAACGGGGAAACGGTTTCTCATTACCATAACTCCAAAATATATAAGTGGTTATTTTTATATGAAAAGCAGATGAGATTATGGCGTGAGTCTGTGTGGGGAAATCCAGGCGGATTGCAAAATGTTTGTAAAGATTGCCAGGTATGTAAGAAGGGAGATACGGCCAGGGGGCCGTATCTCCTGCCAGTCAGGCGACGGCGTTCTCTTCCAGCTGACGCATAAACTGGCGAACCCAGTCCATCCGCGTTTTACGCTCTTCCAGATCCTGCATGAATTTCAGGCGCGTCGGCCCGTCCAGCCGGAAGTGCTGGGGCTGCTTCTGCAGCAGGCCGATCAACCACACCGGATTGACGTTGTTTTTCTCGTTAAATTCAATCACGCCGCCTTTTTCGTTGCTTTCCAGTTTGCGGATCCCCAGTTTCTGCGCCTGCTGACGCAGACGGGCAATATCCAGCAGGTTGCGGGCGGCATCGGGCAGGCGGCCAAAACGATCGATCAGCTCGACTTTGATCTCCTCCAGATCGAGTTCGTTTTTGGCGCTGGCAATGCGCTTATAGAATGACAGTCGCGTATTGACGTCAGGGATGAAATCGTCAGGCAGCAGGGAAGGCATGCGCAGTTCGACCTCCGTCTGCTGGCTGGTGAGATCTTCCAGCGAGGGTTCGCGTCCGGCTTTCAGCGCATCGACTGCGTTCTCCAGCAGCTCCATATACAGAGAGAAACCGATGGTTTCCATCTGACCGCTCTGATCTTCGCCGAGCAGTTCCCCGGCCCCGCGAATCTCCAGATCGTGGGTCGCCAGCGCAAAGCCGGCGCCGAGATCTTCCAGCGACGCAATGGCTTCAAGGCGCTTTTGCGCATCGGTGGTCATCGCTTTCGGATGCGGCGTCAGCAGCCAGGCATAGGCCTGATGATGCGAACGGCCAACGCGGCCGCGCAGCTGGTGCAGCTGGGCGAGGCCAAAATGGTCGGCGCGTTCGATGATGATGGTGTTGGCGGTGGGAATATCGATCCCGGTTTCGATGATGGTGGTGCACACCAGCACATTGAAGCGCTGGTGATGGAAGTCATTCATCACCCGCTCCAGTTCGCGCTCCCGCATCTGGCCGTGGCCGATGGCTATCCGCGCCTCCGGCACCAGCTCCGCCAGCTTGTCGGCGGCTTTCTGGATGTTTTCGACGTCATTAAATAGATAGTAGACCTGGCCTCCGCGCAGCGTTTCGCGCAGGATCGCCTCGCGCACCACCAGGGCGTCGTATTCGCGAACGAAGGTCTTCACCGCCAGACGGCGCGCCGGCGGCGTGGCGATGATCGACAGGTCCCGCATCCCGCTCATCGCCATGTTCAGCGTCCGCGGGATCGGCGTGGCGGTGAGGGTCAGGATATCGACATCGGCGCGCATTGCTTTGATGCGTTCTTTGTGACGAACGCCAAAGCGGTGCTCTTCGTCGACGATCAGCAGCCCCAGATCGCGCAGCTTCACCTCGCTCTGCAACAGCTTATGGGTGCCGATTAAGATATCGATTTTGCCTTCCGCGGCCTGCTCGAGGATCTGCGCCTGCTCTTTAGCGCTGCGGAAGCGGGAGAGCATTTCGATGCGTACCGGCCAGTTGGCGAAACGATCGCGGAAGTTGTCATAGTGTTGCTGAGCCAGCAGGGTGGTCGGCACCAGCACCGCCACCTGCTTGTGGTTCTCCACGGCGAGGAAGGCGGCGCGCATAGCCACTTCGGTCTTACCGAAGCCCACATCGCCGCACACCAGGCGGTCCATGGCCAGCGGCTGGCACATATCGCTGAGGACGGCGTTAATCGCCTGCGCCTGATCCGGCGTGGTTTCAAACGGGAAGCCGTCGCAGAACA
The DNA here is from genome assembly GCF_003790505.1 of Klebsiella sp. P1CD1. Lineage (NCBI taxonomy): Bacteria > Pseudomonadati > Pseudomonadota > Gammaproteobacteria > Enterobacterales > Enterobacteriaceae > Klebsiella > Klebsiella sp. P1CD1. The sequence continues at coordinate 3,658,155 of NZ_CP033631.1, read as the reverse complement.
GCTGATACTGTTCGCGGTCGTGTTTAAAGGCAAAGCCCGCCTTCGCCGCGCGCTGGGCGTAGATATCCAGCAGCTCTGCCGCCACGTCGCGTACTTTCTCAGCCGCTTTTTGTCGCGCCCGGGTCCAGGCATCGCCGCCCAGCTTGTGCAGGGGCGCGTTCTCTTCCGCCCCGCCGGCGTAACGGCTGATAAGATGCAGGGAGGATACCGGAACGTATAGCTTGGCATCGTTGGCGTAAGTCAGCATCAGGTATTCGCCGGTGATGCCGCCGGCTTCCAGGGTGGTCATTCCCGCATAGCGGCCCACGCCGTGCTCCAGATGGACAACCGGCTGGCCGATATGCAGTTCGGCAAGGTTGCGAATGAGGATGTCAGGGTTGATTGTGCGACGTGAATCCTGCCGGCGGCGCGCCACGCGCTCGCCGAGCAGGTCGCTTTCGCAAATCAGCGCCAGGCCGCGCTGACTGTCAATAAACCCGTGTTCGGCGGCGCCAATCATCAGATAGCGGCCATTGCCGGTGGCTTCTTCCAGACGCAGCACGTGTTTTGGCGCAATTTTAATCCGCGCCAGCATTTCGCTCAGCGCTTCACGGCGACCCTCGCTTTCCACGGAGAAGATCACCGGGCCGGTAAAGGACTCGAGGAAGCGGCGCAGATTATCCAGCGGCGCTTTGTTTTGCGCCTGCACCGCGAGATCAGGCAGCGTCTGGTAGCCCAGATTGGTATTCGCCGCTTTGTCCGCCAGGCGCTCGGTTTTCAGCTGTACGCGCGGCCATTTTTTCAGTTCGCCGAACAGCTCATCGCTGCGCAGCCACAGCAGTTCCGGCGGCAGGAGCGGGCGCATCGGATCGACGCCGCGGTTTTCGAAGCGGGCGCGGGCTTCATTCTGGAAACGTTCCGCGCTGGCCTCGAGATCGCCGGTGTTGACGATCAGGGTGCTGGCCGGGAAATAGCTAAATAACGGCGGCAGCGGCTCGCTGAAGAACAGCGGCTGCCAGTATTCGATACCGGCAGGCAGTGTCCCTTTACTGACCTGCTGATAGATATGCTCGGCATCGCGCTTCACCTCAAAACGGTCGCGCCACTGACTGCGGAACAGCTCGATGGCGGTCTGGTCGGTGGGAAACTCGTGCGCCGGCAGCAGGTTAATGGCCGCCACTTCCTCCAGCGTGCGCTGGCTGTCGACGTCGAACAGACGCAGGCTGTCGATTTCATCGTCAAAGAAATCGAGGCGGTAGGGCTGGTCGCTGCCCATCGGGAACAGGTCGAGCAGCGCGCCGCGGGTGGCATATTCGCCGTGCTCCATCACCTGATCGACATGGCGATAGCCGGCGCCCTCCAGCTGATCGCGCAGCGCATCGCGCGACAGGCGCTGGCCCTTTTTCATCACCAGCGCGTGCCCGTGAAGGAAGCTGTGCGGGCAAACGCGCTGCATCAGGGTGCTGACCGGGACGATCAGTACGCCGCGCTGCATGGTGGGTAACTGGTAAAGGGTGGCTAGGCGGGAGGAGATGATATCCTGGTGCGGCGAGAAGCTGTCGTAGGGGAGCGTTTCCCAGTCAGCCAGCCCCATCACCATGCTGTCGGTGAACTGCCTGATCTCGTCGTTCAGACGCAGCGCGTTTTGCATGTCAGGTGCCACCAGCACCACCGGGCCTTTGTGGCGTTCGGCCATCTCTGCCACCAGGGTAGCGCAGGCCGCGCCGGTCAACTCGCCAAGCTGGCGCAGATCACCAGCTTTGGCCGGCAATGAGTATCGATATTGTTCAGGCATAGACGGTTTCATGGTCTCTTGGGGATTCGCTCTGCCGATATGGAGGGCAACTCGCTGATATTCAATAGTGAGATTATCCGCGATTGGTCTGGATTCGCCAACCCGAATTGCCATCAGGTGTTGGTTCAACAAACATCCGGGTTGCGGATAAGCGTAAAGATATATCAGCAAGGTCTTATCTATCCGATTGTATTTGCTTGGTTTTTAGGATTATTGCTAATAAAGTCGTCAGGTATCAGTCATTTACGCTGCTCGTATTCGCTTATATACTCGGGCATCGGCTATCAGCAACCAGATGGATGACATGTACCAACCTGCCGCACTCTTTATCGGCCTGCGCTATATGCGCGGGCGCGCAGCCGACCGCTTCGGTCGATTCGTCTCCTGGCTCTCAACCATCGGCATTACGCTTGGCGTAATGGCGCTGGTGACGGTCCTGTCGGTGATGAACGGCTTTGAACGCGAGCTGCAAAACAACATCCTGGGGCTGATGCCGCAGGCCATTCTTAGCGCCAAACAGGGTTCGGTGAATCCACAGCAACTGCCGGAGCGCGAGGCGAAACTCCAGGGGGTGACCCGCGTGGCGCCGATCACCACCGGTGACGTCGTCCTGCAGAGCGCGCGCAGCGTGGCGGTCGGGGTCATGCTGGGCATTGATCCGGCGCAGAACGATCCCCTGACTCCGTACCTGGTGAACGTCAAACAGAGCGATCTGCAGGCGGGCAAATATAACGTTATTCTCGGCGAACAGCTGGCGGGCCAGCTGGGGGTTAATCGTGGCGATCAAATTCGTGTGATGGTTCCTTCCGCCAGTCAGTTTACGCCAATGGGCCGCGTGCCGAGCCAGCGTCTGTTCACGGTCATCGGCACCTTCGCCGCCAACAGCGAAGTCGATGGTTATCAGATGCTGACCAACATCGACGACGCCTCTCGTTTAATGCGTTATCCGCTGGGGAATATCACCGGCTGGCGCCTGTGGCTGGATAAACCGCTGCAAGTGGATACCCTGAGTCAGCAGACGCTGCCGCCGGGTACCCAGTGGCAGGACTGGCGCGAGCGCAAGGGCGAACTGTTCCAGGCGGTGCGCATGGAGAAAAACATGATGGGCCTGCTGCTGAGCCTGATCGTCGCCGTCGCGGCCTTCAACATTATTACCTCGCTGGGGATGATGGTGATGGAGAAGCAGGGCGAAGTGGCTATCCTGCAAACTCAAGGGCTGACGCCGCGGCAGATCATGGCCGTCTTTATGGTGCAGGGCGCCAGCGCCGGGATCGTCGGCGCGCTGTTGGGAGCCGTGCTTGGCGCGCTGCTCGCCAGCCAGTTGAATAATTTAATGCCAGTCATCGGCGCCTTCCTTGACGGCGCGGCGCTGCCGGTGGCGATTGAGCCGCTGCAGGTTATTGTTATCGCCCTGGTGGCGATGGTGCTGGCCTTGTTGTCTACGTTGTACCCTTCCTGGCGCGCTGCCGCCACCCAACCCGCTGAGGCTTTACGTTATGAATAAGATCCTGCTGCAATGCGACAACCTGTGCAAACGCTATCAGGAAGGCAATGTGCAAACCGATGTCCTGCACAATGTCAGCTTCAGCATTGGTGAAGGCGAGATGATGGCCATTGTCGGCACCTCCGGCTCTGGCAAAAGTACGCTGCTGCATCTGCTCGGCGGCCTGGATACGCCCACCTCTGGCGACGTGATTTTCTCCGGCCAGCCGATGAGTAAACTCTCCACCGCCGCGCGCGCCGACCTGCGTAACCGCGAGCTGGGCTTTATCTATCAGTTCCACCATTTGCTGCCGGACTTTAGCGCGCTGGAAAACGTGGCGATGCCGCTGCTGATTGGCAAAAAGAAGCCAGCGGATATTGAACGCCAGGCGAAAGCGATGCTGCAGGCAGTCGGGCTTGAACACCGCAGCCATCACCGTCCGTCGGAGCTCTCCGGCGGTGAACGCCAGCGGGTGGCGATTGCCCGCGCGCTGGTGAATAAACCGCGGCTGGTGCTGGCGGATGAACCGACCGGTAACCTTGATGCTCGCAACGCCGACAGCATCTTCCAGCTGCTGGGCGAACTGAACGTCGCGCAGCGCACCGCGTTTCTGGTGGTGACCCACGACCTGCAGCTGGCGAAACGCATGAGCCGCCAGCTGGAGATGCGTGATGGCCGTCTGACCGCCGACCTGACCCTGATGGGGGCCGAGTAATGGCGTCTCCGTTATCGTTACTGATTGCATTACGTTTCAGCCGCGGACGGCGGCGCGGCGGCATGGTGTCGCTGATCTCGGTGATCTCCACCATCGGCATTGCGCTGGGGGTGGCGGTGCTGATCGTCGGCCTCAGCGCGATGAACGGTTTTGAACGCGAGCTGAACAACCGCGTGCTGGCGGTGGTGCCGCACGGCGAAATCGAACCCGTGAACCAGCCGTGGAATAACTGGCAGGAGGCGCTGGCGAAGGTGCAGAAGGTGAAGGGGATTGTCGCGGCAGCGCCCTATATTAACTTCACCGGCCTGGTGGAGAGCGGCAGCAATATGCGCGCCATCCAGGTGAAAGGGGTCGACCCGCAGCAGGAAACCCGGCTCAGCGCGCTGCCCACCTTTGTGCAGAATAACGCGTGGGCCGGATTCAAGGCCGGCGAACAGCAGGTGATTCTGGGGAAAGGGGTCGCCGATGCGCTGCACGTGAAGCAGGGGGACTGGGTGTCGATCATGATCCCTAACGCCGACGCCGACCATCAACTGCTGCAGCCAAAACGCGTCAGGCTGCATGTGACCGGAATTTTACAGCTGAGCGGCCAGCTCGATCATAGTTTTGCCATGATCCCGATGCAGGATGCGCAGCAGTACCTGGAGATGGGCAGCAGCGTGACCGGCATCGCCATCAAGGTCACCGACGTTTTCCACGCGAACAAGCTGGTGCGCGACGCCGGCGAGGTGACCAACAGCTACGTCTACATCAAGAGCTGGATCGGCACCTATGGCTATATGTATCGCGATATCCAGATGATCCGCGCCATTATGTACCTGGCGATGGTGCTGGTGATCGGCGTGGCCTGCTTTAACATCGTCTCGACGCTGGTGATGGCGGTCAAAGACAAAAGCGGCGATATTGCGGTGCTGCGCACGCTTGGCGCAAAAGACGGCTTAATTCGCGCGATTTTCGTGTGGTATGGTTTATTAGCCGGATCGGTAGGCAGCCTGTTCGGGGTAGTGATCGGCGTGATCTGCGCGTTGAACCTGACGTCAATCATCAACGGTATCGAATACCTGATTGGGCATAAATTCCTCTCCGGCGACATCTATTTTATTGACTTCCTGCCGTCAGAACTGCACTGGCTGGACGTCTTTTATGTGCTGGTGACAGCACTGTTGCTGAGTTTGCTGGCCAGCTGGTATCCCGCCCGCCGCGCCAGCCGCATCGACCCGGCGAGGGTGCTGAGTGGCCAGTAATTTATCGTCATCGTCGGCTTTGCTGACGACACAAGAGGAATTGCTGAAATGTATTATGGATTTGACATTGGCGGCAGCAAGATAGCGCTGGGCGTATTTAATCAGGAGCGGCGACTGCAGTGGGAAAAACGCGTCGCCACGCCGAAAAGCAGTTATGAGGATTTTCTCCAGGCGGTGGAGGCGCTGGTCCGCGAGGCCGATGAGCGCTTCGACCAGCAGGGGTCGGTCGGGATCGGTATTCCGGGGATGCCGGAAACGGCAGACGGCACGCTGTATGCCGCTAACGTGCCAGCCGCCAGCGGCCGGCCGCTGCGCACCGACCTCAGCGCGCGGCTGGGGCGCGATGTGCGCCTCGATAATGACGCCAACTGTTTCGCGCTGTCTGAAGCGTGGGACGATGAGTTTACGCAATACCCGCTGGTGATGGGGCTGATCCTCGGCACCGGCGTGGGCGGCGGCCTGGTGTTGAACGGTAAATCGATTACCGGACATAGCTATATCACCGGCGAGTTCGGCCATATTCGCCTGCCGGTGGATGCCCTGGAGGTGGTCGGGCGCGATTTTCCGCTGCTGCGCTGCGGCTGCGGCCAGCTGTGCTGCATTGAAAATTATCTCTCCGGCCGCGGTTTCGCCTGGCTGTACGAACATTTTTACCAGCAACCGCTCTCCTCGCCGGAGATAGTGGCGCAGTGGCAGCAGCACGATCCGCGCGCCCAGGCGCACGTTGAGCGCTATCTCGATCTGCTGGCGGTGTGTCTGGGGAATATACTGACCATTGTCGACCCGGATTTACTGGTGCTCGGCGGTGGATTATCTAACTTTACGGCCATTAGCGAAGGGCTGGCGCAACGATTGCCGCGCCATCTTCTGCCGGTCGCCAGGGTTCCGCGCATTGAGCGCGCACGCCACGGCGATGCCGGGGGAATGCGCGGTGCGGCCTTCCTTCACCTGACCCATTAATCACAGAGGTAGCTATGCAGTCGCGCCGTTTACATCGATTGAGCCGTTTTCGTCGCAATAAACGTCGGTTGCGTGACCGTCTGCGTCAGCGGATTTTCTTTAGGGAGGACAGGATGAAACCTGAAGCGATGGCAAAACCGAGAGTGGTGGTGTTAACCGGCGCGGGCATCTCGGCAGAGTCGGGGATCAAAACCTTCCGCGCGGCGGATGGCCTGTGGGAAGAGCATCGGGTGGAAGATGTGGCGACGCCGGAAGGCTTCGCCCGCGATCCGGCGCTGGTGCAGGCGTTCTACAACGCCCGTCGTCGCCAGCTGCAGAGCCCGGAGATCGCGCCGAACGCGGCGCATCTGGCGCTGGCGCGTCTGGAAGATCTACTGGGCGACCATTTCCTGCTGGTCACCCAGAATATTGATAATCTGCACGAGCGCGCCGGCAACCGCCGGGTGATCCATATGCACGGCGAGCTGCTAAAGGTGCGCTGTTCGTGGAGCGGCCAGGTGCTGGAGTGGACCGGCGACGTCACCGCTGAGGACAAATGCCACTGTTGCCAGTTCCCGGCGGCGCTGCGTCCGCACGTAGTCTGGTTTGGCGAGATGCCGCTGGGGATGGATGAGATCTACAGCGCGCTGGCCGACGCGGATATTTTTATCGCCATCGGTACCTCCGGCCATGTCTATCCGGCGGCTGGCTTTGTGCACGAGGCGAGGCTGCACGGCGCCCATACCGTTGAACTGAACCTGGAACCCAGCCAGGTGGGCAGCGAGTTTGCCGAGAAGCACTACGGGCTGGCAAGCGAAGTGGTGCCTGCCTTTATCGATAAGCTGCTGCAGGAAAACCCGCTATAAACTGAAGCCGCCTGCCGGTAGCCAGGGCCCTGGCCACTGCTTCCGGCAGCGCTGCTGACAAGGATGAAACGTCATGACAGGAGTCAGACCATGCATAATCCGCTGGTTATCGAAGCGATCATGTTGATCGCGGCCATTATCGTTGGCGTCTGGAGCCAGCGCGCTTTACCGCTACACGCCGATAGTCGGCCGATCCTTTTCATACTGTGCTATCTCATCAGCATCGGCAGCGTGTTGTGCCTGCTGCTGGATATCTTAGCCCTGCTGTTCACCGGTCAGGTCGCGACAGGTAGTGTTGTGCGGATATACGGCCCGTTGCTGCTGCTGGTGGTGCTGTGGAAACCTCTCAACTGGGTTGTCGGCATCATTGAAGATTTTGTGCAGCGGCGAGCCGAAAAAGGGAAGGGCAAAGGCCAGCGCGACGGTGGACGACGCTGATCGTTTTCCGCTGCGCCACACACGCTATCGCCCGGCCCGCTGCCGGGCGATACCCGCCCTGAGCAATGACCTGCCTGTTATGATTTCGTCTTTTTCCTCCTGAATCATTTCTTACTCTATTTTGTGCGTGACCGCTGATTTCTGTACGTTTTTTTGTGCAGACCGGCAAATGTAGACCAGATTCAATAGGCGCTCGCACGATCGCGTCGCGACCCTGTTCCCTGCCGGAAGTCTGTAAAGGAGACCCCGTAATGCCGTCACCGATGATTTATCAGGATCTCACCACTGCCGCGCTGCTTGGCCATGCGGCGCAATATCACAGCGAGACCGAGATTGTCTCGGTGAGTACTGGCGGTGAGCAGGAGCGCAGCAGCTGGGGGGAGGTGGCCAGCCGCGCTCAGCGGCTGGCGTCGGCGCTGGCGTCGCTGGGGCTGCCGCCAGGCGCCCGCTGCGCTACCCTGGCATGGAACAATCGCCGCCACCTGGAGATCTATTTTGCCGTCGCCTCCGGCGGCTGGGTGACACACACTGTCAACCCGCGGCTGTCGGTTGACCATCTGCGGTATATCCTCAACGACGCTGCCGACGAAGTGCTGTTTTTTGACCAGACCTTTCTGCCACTGGTGGCGCAGCTGCTGCCGCAGCTGCCGACGGTGAAACACATCGTGCTGATGGAACCCCGCAGCGAAGCGGCGCTCAGCCAGTTGCCCTCATTGCTGTTTTTTGACGATCTGTTGCAGCAGGGGACAGTAGACTATCGCTGGCCGCAGCTCAATGAACTGACCCCAGCTTCGCTCTGCTACACCTCGGGAACTACCGGCCGGCCGAAAGGGGTGTTGAATACCCATCGTTCGCTGGTCCTGCACGCCCTGAGCGGCAACCAGCCGGACGCCGCCGGCATATCGGCGAAGGACAGCCTGTTGCCGGTGGTGCCGATGTTCCATGTCAACGCGTGGGGGACGCCGTTTATCGCCGCTATGGTCGGCGCGCGGCTGGTGCTGCCGGGGCCGCACCTCGATGGCGACAGCCTGCTGCAGCTGCTGGCCGCCGAGAAGGTAACGGTGGGGTTTGGCGTGCCGGTGATCTGGGCCGGCTTGCTGGCGGCGATGCGCAGGACAGAGGTCCGGCTGCCTGAATTTAAACGTGCACTGGTTGGCGGCTCCGCGCTGCCGCCGTCGATGGCCGAGGCCTTTCAGCGTGATTACGGCATTGAACTGACCCACGCCTGGGGAATGACCGAAACATCGCCTATCGGCACCATCAACACGCCGTTGAGCAAACATGACGCGCTCCCGGCACAGGAGCAGCAAAAGCAGCGCGCCGGTCAGGGGCGGCCCATATTCGGCATCGAACTGCAGGTAGTGGACGTGGATGGCGAACCGTTGCCCCGGGATGGTCAAAGTCAGGGGTATCTGCAGGTCAGAGGGCACTGGGTGGTGGAGCAGTACTATGGTCAGGACGCGAGCGCCCTGACCGCGGGAGGCTGGTTTGATACCGGCGATATCGGTACGCTCGACGCCAATGGTTATCTGGTGATCTGCGATCGGGCAAAGGATATTATCAAGTCCGGTGGCGAGTGGATCTCCACCGTTGAGCTGGAGAATATCGCCATCGCGCATCCGGCGGTGCGCAGCGCGGCGGCCATCGCCGCCCGTCATCCGCGCTGGGACGAGCGGCCGGTGCTGCTGTGCGTTCGCGCGGAAGGGGGCGAAGTGGAAGAGACCGATCTGCTGACCTGGTTTGAGACGCGGGTGCCAAAGTGGCAGATCCCGGACCGGGTGATATTTGTCGACGCGCTACCGGTCAGCGCCACGGGTAAGGTGCTCAAAAATCAACTGCGCCAGGCCTACGGAGAGATTTTAATGAGTGAGGGAAAATGAGCCATGCGCGACCCGGTCTGACGACCTGCTCTCAGTATGATGCTGCCCTGTACGCCTTGTCGGCGGCGCGCCAGCGTTGGGCGGAAACCTCAGTGAACCGTCGTCTGGCGCTGCTACGCCAGATCAAGGATGCCCTGGCTGGTATTGCCCCGGCGTGGGTGGCCGCGGCGGCGGCGGCCAAAGGGCTGCCGGCGGGCGATCCGCTGGCGGGGGAGGAGTGGCTGGCGGGCCCCTGCGCGCTAATGGTCGGCTGCAACGGGCTCATCGCCACCCTGGAGCAGCTGGAAGAGAAGACCTTTCTGCGGCGGATCCCGCTGCGGACGCTGGCGGACGGCCGCCTGGCGCTGCGGGTGGTGCCCGGCACGCTCTGGGATCGACTGTTGCTGTCTGGAGTTCGCGCTGAGATATGGATGCAGCCAGGCGTCACCCGGGCCCATCTCGACCGCTATGCGGCGCGGGCATACGACATCCCGCCGACCGCGCGGCAGGGCAAGCTGGCGCTGGTGCTTGGCGCCGGCAATGTGGCCTCGATTGCGCCACTGGATGTGCTACACAAGCTGTTTATTGAAAATCAGGTCTGCCTGCTGAAGCTCAACCCGGTGAATGATTATCTGCACGATCTGCTGGCCCAGGCCCTGGCACCGCTGATTGCCATGGATGCGCTCCGCATCGTCACCGGCGACGCCCAGGCGGGAGCATGGCTGACCAGCCATCCCGCTGTCGATGAGATCCATATCACCGGCTCTCGCGAGACCCATGACGTCATCGTCTGGGGCGACGGTGAAGCGGCTCGCCAGCGTCGGGCCGCCGGGACGCCGCTGAACCCGCGTCGGGTGACTTCGGAGCTGGGCGGCGTCAGCCCTACCATTATCGTACCCGGGCCGTGGAGCGAGGCGGATATTGCGTTTCAGGCGCAGCAGCTGGCGACGCAGAAGATGAACAACGGCGGGTTTAACTGCGTGGCCAGCCAGGTGCTGATCCTGCAGCAGGGCTGGGAGCCAGCGACGGGCTTGCTGAATCAGCTGTACCGACTGATCGCCGCGAATACCCGCCCGGACTACTACCCCGGCGCTGAAAAACGGCTGACCGACTTTCGCCTGCGCGCCCGCCAGCCGCTGGAGATAGCGCGCGGCGACGCGCTGCCGTTGATTGTGGCGAACACCGACGATGACCCGGCGCTCTGTCAGCAGGAGGTCTTTGGCCCGGGGCTGTCGGTCACTCGTCTTGAGGCCGACAGTGCGGAAAGTTTTCTGCGCCAGGCGATCGGCTATGCGAATCAGCGGCTGCAGGGCACGCTGGGGGCCAATATTGTGATCCATCCGCGCACCCGCAAAGCGATTGGACGTAAGCGTTTTAACGCGTTAATCGCTGAGCTGCGCTACGGCACGGTGGCGATCAACTGCTGGAGCGGGGTGGCCTTCCTGTTGGCCTCTTGCCCGTGGGGCGCGTTTCCCGGCCACACGCTCGACGATATTCAGAGCGGGCAGGGCAAGGTGCATAACAGCTTTATGCTGGAGAAAACCGAGCGCACGGTGATTGAGGCGCCGTTTCGGCCGTTTCCGCGCAGTCTGTGGCATGGCGAACTGACGCTGATGCCCCTGCCGCCCTGGTTTATTACCCACCGGGGGCAGGAAGCGGTGGCGCAGAAGCTGGTGGATTTTTATCATCGGCCGCGCTGGCGCAAGCTGCCGGCGATCCTCTGGCGCGCGCTGAGGGGCTAAGGTGAGAGCAAAAAAAAGGCGGAACCGCGGTTCCGCCCTGCGGGATTAGCGGCCCGCTTTCAGCTTCTGGTAATACTCTTCATAAATGGCGCTGGCGCTGCCGACGTCATTCTGCCATTCGCCTTTCTCAATGGTCGCAGCGTCCGGATAGAGCGATTTATCGTTGGCCACTGCCGGGCTGAGCATTTTGCGCGCCGCCAGGTTTGGCGTGGGGTAGCCGATGGTTTCCGCGACCTGTTTGGCGACATCCGGGCGCAGCAGGAAGTTAATCAGCTTCAGCGCGCCGTCGACGTTTTTGGCATTCGCCGGGATCGACAGGCTGTCCATCCAGAAGATGCCGCCTTCTTTCGGCCAGATCACCTCCAGCGGGGTACCGGCCTGGCGTGCGACGTAAGCCGAGCCGTTCCATACCATCCCGAGGTTCACTTCGCCTTCCATATACGGGTTCGCCGGGTTATCGGAGTTAAACGCCGCGACGTTAGGCATTAACTTTTTCAGCTCGTTATAGGCGGCTTCAATCTCTTTCGGGTCGGTGGTGTTGCCGGAATAGCCCAGCTTACGCAGCGCCATCTGGAACACTTCGCGCGCGTCGTCGGTCAGCAGCAGGCTGCTTTTGTATTCCGGCTTCCACAGGTCGGCCCAGCTGGTGATGGTTTTCGGATCAATCGCATCGCTGTTGACGCCGATAGCCGTCGCCCCCCAGATATAGGGAATGGAGTAGTCGTTATTCGGATCGAACGGTTTGTTCAGCATCTGCGGATCGAGGTTGCTGAAGTTAGTCAGCTTACTCTTATCGATCTTCTGCAGCATCCCTTCTTTACGCATCTTGTCGACGAAGTAGGTCGACGGGACGACCAGGTCGTACGCGCCGTCTTTATAGGTCTTGAGCTTGGCATACATGGTTTCGTTCGACTCGTAGGTCGAATAGATGACCTTGATGCCGGTCTCTTTGGTGAACTGCTCCAGCAGGCCCGGCGGTACGTATTCGGTCCAGTTATAAAAATAGAGCGTTTTGCTATCGTCCGCGTGCGCGGCGCTCATGCCGATTGCCAGAGCGCCGGCTGCGAGCAGGTGGCGTGACCATTTTTTCATTTTAACGTCCCCTGAGTTTTATCACGTGCAATTAACTGACTGGCGATGACCATCACCAGCGACAGAACCAACAGAATCGTGGCCAGGGCGTTCACCTCAGGCGAAACGCCAACCTTGACCATCGAATAGATCTTCAGCGGCAGAATTTCATATCCCGGACCGGTCACGAACGAAGAGACCACCACGTCATCCATCGACAACGTGAAGCTCAGCAGCCATCCGGCGGCGACCGCCGGCAGGGCCAGCGGCAGGATGATTTTGCGCAGGATGGTCATCTCGCTGGCGCCCAGATCTTTCGCCGCCTCCAGCATCCGCACATCAAAGCCTTTCAGCCGGGAGTAAACGGTGACCACCACAAACGGCAGGCAGAAGGTGATATGCGAAAACAGCAGCGACCAGAAACCAAGCTGAATACCGATCAGCATAAACAGCACCAGCAGGGAGATGGCCATGACAATATCGGGCGACATCATCACCACAAACAGCATGCCGCTAACGAACGGCTTGCCGCGAAAGCGGTAGCGGTACAGCGCCACGGCGGTCAGCGAGCCGATAAGGGTGGCGAAGGTTGCCGACAGCACCGCCATGGTCAGGGAATGCTGGGCGGCCTGCAGCAGGCTATCGTTGTTCATCAGCAGGCTATACCAGTCGGTGGTGAACCCCTGCCAGTTGATACCAAAGCGCGACCGGTTAAACGAGTTAACGATCAGAATAATAATAGGGATGTAGAGATACGCGTAGATGGCGGTCATAAAGCCGCCGCGCAGCAGTCGACCGATCATTCCAGCTCCACCTTTTTATTCAGCAGGCGCGCCGCGCGCCAGTAAATCAACAGCATCAGGCCCATCACCAGGGTTAAGGTAATGCTGGTTGCCGCGCCGAACGGCCAGTCGCGAATATTCAGGAACTGACTCTTGATCACGTTGCCGATCAGCAGGTTCTTGGCGCCGCCCATCAGGTCGGAAACGTAGAACAGCCCCATCGCCGGCAACATCACCAGCAGACAGCCGGCGATGATCCCCGGCATGGTCAGCGGGATGATAATGCGGATAAAGGTCTGCAGCTTGCTGGCACCGAGATCTTTCGCCGCTTCCAGCAGCGGGCGATCCAGTTTCTCAATGCTGGAGTAGAGCGGCATCACCATAAACGGCAGCAGGATATACACCAGGCCGATAATCACCGCCGAGGGGGTGAACATAATGCGTATCGGCGTGTCGATCACCCCTAACCACAGCAGGAACTCGTTCAGATAGCCTTTGGTACTGAGGAAAATCTTCAGCCCGTAAATACGGATCAACGAGTTGGTCCAGAAGGGGACGATCAGCAGAAACAGCAGCAGGGGGCGCACCTTCTGCGGCAGCCGGGCGAGGAACCACGCAAACGGGTAGCCCAGCGCCAGGCAGGCGAGGGTCGCCAGCAGCGCCATGTTCAGTGAATGCAGCAGCACGTCGTAGTAGAGCGGATCCAGCAGCCGCGAGTAGTTGTCCAGCGTGAAGACCAGCTTGACGAAGTTGGCGTCGTCGCGGGTCAGAAAGCTGGTGGCGATGATCATCAGGTTGGGCAGGAAGACAAACAGCACCAGCCAACCGACGATGGTGGCGATCACCACATTCTGGAATTTACTGGAGTTCTTCATCGGCCAGCACCACCTCCCAGCTCTCCACCCAATTGATAGACATTTTCTGGTCAAGAGAGTGGTCGAAATCCGGGTCGTCTTCGTTAAAGAACTCGCTGACCATCACCATTTTGCCGTTTTCCAGCTCGACCACCGACTCAAGGGTCATCCCCTTATAGTTACGCTCTCGCACATAGCCGATCAGGCCGTCGGCGTCGCTGTTGTGGTGGATCTCATCGACGCGCAGATCTTCCGGGCGCAGCAGGACGTGCAGACGCTGGCCGGCCTCCACGGCAAAATTGACGGTGATGTTGCACTCCCGTCCTTCGACACTGGCACGCACGCGCTGCTCGTCGAGGCGCTCGATCACGGTGGCGTCGAAGATATTGATCTCGCCGATAAAGCTGGCGACGAACAGGTTTTTCGGCTCTTCGTAGATCTCTCGCGGGGTGCCGTCCTGTTCGATTTTGCCATCGCGCATGACCACGATGCGATCGGACATGGTCAGGGCCTCTTCCTGATCGTGGGTCACGAAGACGAAGGTGATCCCGAGCTTACGCTGCAGCGCTTTCAGTTCGTTCTGCATCTGCTTGCGCAACTTGTAATCCAGCGCCGAAAGGGATTCATCGAGCAGCAGCAGGCGCGGTTTGTTAACCACCGCGCGGGCGATGGCCACGCGCTGCTGCTGGCCGCCGGAGAGCTGGTGCGGTTTGCGCTGGGCAAAGTCTTCCAGCTGTACCATCTTTAAGGCATCCAGAACCCGCGGGGTGATTTCCGCCGCCGGGGTTTTCTGCATCCGCAGGCCAAAGGCGACGTTCTCGAATACCGTCATATGCGGAAACAGGGCGTAGCTTTGAAAGACGGTATTGACGTGGCGGTTTTCCGCCGGGACATGGGTGATATCGTGATCTTCGAGATGGATCCGTCCGCTGTCGACGTTTTCCAGGCCGGCGATAAGGCGCAGAACGGTGGTTTTACCGCAGCCAGAGGGGCCAAGCAGGGTGAGAAACTCACCATTGTTGATGGTCAGGTTAAGGTTATCGATGACCGTTTTACCATCAAAGCTCTTGCGAATTCCCGCCAGTTGCACCAGCGGCGAACGCGAACGCGGTTGTATATTCAATTTTTGACTCTGTCCCATGTAGACGCAACGGAAACTTCCGACCGCTGCGGGGTTTGTGATTAACCACCTTTGGGGTTGCACGTTTTTAATAAGGGCCAGCATTCTACGGCAAACGAGGGTAATCGCCAATCCTTGATACGCCTGCATAGTCTACCTTTACACCATAACGTCGGTTCCGTTATTAAATTTCGCTTTACGGGCTAAGAATGACCTGACGCAATATTTGTCTTTTCTGGCTTATGAATAATGTTGTCACAAAAGAAGAGGGTGGCTACATGGATAAATTGCTTGAGCGTTTTTTGCAGTACGTTTCTTTGGACACGCAGTCGAAGCCTGGCGTTCGTCAGGTCCCCAGCACGGAAGGGCAGTGGAAGCTGTTACGCCTGTTGCAGGCGCAGCTGGAAGAAATGGGACTGATCAAGGTAACGCTGAGTGAAAAAGGGACGGTAATGGGAACCCTGCCCGCCAACGTGGAGGGCGATATCCCGGCCATCGGCTTTATCTCTCACGTCGATACTTCCCCGGATTTCAGCGGTAAAAACGTTAATCCGCAGATTGTCGAAAACTATCGCGGCGGCGATATCGCGCTGGGCATCGGCGATGAGGTGCTCTCCCCGGTGATGTTCCCGGTTCTGCATCAGCTTTTGGGGCAGACGCTGATCACCACCGACGGGAAAACGCTGCTGGGGGCGGACGACAAGGCCGGCATCGCCGAGATCATGACCGCGCTGGCGACCCTGCAGGCGAAAAACATCCCTCATGGCGATATCCGCGTGGCCTTCACCCCCGATGAAGAGGTCGGAAAAGGGGCGAAGCATTTCGATGTCGAGGCCTTTGATGCCCGCTGGGCCTATACCGTCGACGGCGGTGGCGTGGGGGAACTGGAGTTTGAAAACTTCAACGCCGCCTCGGTGACCATTAAGATTGTCGGCAATAACGTGCATCCCGGCACCGCAAAAGGGGTGATGGTCAACGCGCTGTCGCTGGCTGCGCGCATTCATGCCGAAGTGCCAGCCGACGAGGCGCCGGAGACCACCGAAGGTTATGAAGGCTTTTATCACCTCACCAGCATCAAAGGCAGCGTGGATCGGGCCGAGATGCACTACATCATCCGCGATTTTGACCGCAAGCACTTTGAGGCGCGTAAACGCAAGATGATGGAGATCGCCAAAAAGGTCGGCAAGGGGCTGCACCCGGACTGCTATATCGAGCTGGTGATCGAGGATAGTTATTACAACATGCATGAGCAGGTGATCGCCCATCCGCACGTGGTCGATATTGCCCGCCAGGCGATGGTGGACTGCGATATTGAACCGCAGATGAAGCCGATCCGCGGCGGCACCGACGGCGCGCAGCTCTCGTTTATGGGACTGCCGTGCCCGAATCTGTTTACCGGCGGCTACAACTATCACGGCAAACATGAGTTTGTCACCCTGGAAGGGATGGAGAAGGCGGTGCAGGTGATCGTGCGTATCGCCGAGCTGACGGCAACACGAAAAGGGAAATAGCCTTCGCAACCAGGCCGCTCATTCTGCTTGTCGCACAAGATGCCGGATGGCGGCTAACGCCTTATCCGGCCTACGACTCGTGCGATCTGATGCTAATTTACCCACTTGCGCGACTGAAACTGCCGGTGTTGGCGGCCTCAAAATCGCTGAGACGTTCCCGGAAGGCAGGGGCAGCCCGCATGGATGCGGGCTGAGGGCCGTGTTTTGCACGGACGCTGCCTCGGCCCGACCCGAAGCCTGCAGGGATAAGTCGAAGGCACCACGAAGTGGCGATTTTGCTGGCCGGAGCCCGGGGGTACAGGGGGCGGCGGCGACTGGCCGCCCCCTGTGCGCTCCCTACTTCATGAGTAACATAACGCAGAATACATATTGGGAGCGCAATCTGCTCGGAAATAACACAGAACAAACGTTTTTCCCGGGTCGAAACCGTTGCAAACCGATACAGGAGCTACGGAAATCGTGCTGTTTGTAGGCCCGGCAAGCGCAGCGCCGCCGGGCAGGATGATGGCTCAGTCGCCAAAGAACCAGTAGCCGCTGTTGACCAGCGCTGCCAGCATGGCGAGGAATGACGGATCTTCCAGCGCATCGCCAAAATGGTCGGCGCGCAGCGTCAGATGGGTGGCTAAGGCGTCCAGCGCCGGGCGGTGCGGGGAGTTGATCTTCTCGCCATTGACGAACACCTCGCCGTCAATGCGCAGCACCCGCAGGCCGCCCAGGCGTTCCAGCGTGTCGCCCTGCTGCAGAGCATCGTAAATTTCATCTGGCTGATACGGCGGCTCCGGCGGTGCGACGTCGAGCTCATGACGCGACTGGGTGATAAACTCGCCAAACCACTGTTTAAAGTGCTCTGGTTGATTAATCAGCCCCAGCATCATCTCGCGCAGGCGGTCGAGTTCGACGGGTAAAATATCCGCCGGATGGTCGCGGGACGGCACGTCCGGATCGGCGTAGCGCTGGCTGCCCAGTTCGCGCTGGAGAACGTAGTCGGCAAAGCCGCTGAACAGCTCGCGGGCATTCGGCGCGCGATAGCCGACCGAATAGTTGAGCGAATTTTCCAGCGAGTACCCCTCATGCGGGAATCCTGGTGGAATATAGAGAATATCCCCCGGCTCCATCTCTTCATCGATGATCGCCTCGAAGGGGTCAACCTGCAGCAGGTCCGGATGCGGGCAGTGCTGTTTCATCGGCACCTTTTCCCCGACGCGCCAGCGCCGACGGCCGGTGCCCTGAATGATAAACACATCATACTGATCCAGATGCGGACCGACGCCGCCCCCGGGTACCGAGAAGGAGATCATCAGATCGTCGATACGCCAGTCCGGCAGAGCGCGGAACGGATGCATCAGCGCCGCTGAGGGTTCATGCCAGTGGTTAACCGCCTGCACCAGCAGGGACCAGTTGTTTTCACTCAGGTGATCGTAGCTTTCGAAGGGACCGTGACTGACCTGCCATTTTCCATCCTGATGGCTGACAAGGCGGCTATCGACCTCGCTCTCCATGGCCAGTCCAGCCAGTTCGTCCGGGCTTAGGGGGTCGATAAAATTGGCGAAGCCGCGCTTCAGTACCACCGGCCGTTTTTGCCAGTAGCGTTCGATAAAGTCGGGCCAGTTAAGCGTTAATTGATAATCCATATTGATATTCCACTGCAGGTGTCTGACAGGGATTATAACGGATGCGGCGCCCCGGCGATGCAGGCGCCGTTAAAAAACTCAATGATTAACCCTGTTTATCTTCCATCAGCTGGCGGCCAAACACCACCTCCATGCAGGCGCCGCCGAGCAGGCTTTCGCTGGCGATAATCTCCCCGTCATATTGCTCGACGATTTCGCGGGCGACGGAGAGCCCCACGCCCTGGCCGGGACGCAGCGTATCTGCCCGCTGGCCGCGGTCGAAGACGGCGCGGCGCTGGCTCTGCGGGATCCCCGGGCCATCGTCTTCCACCAGAATATGCAGATGGCTGTCGGTGGTTTGGCGCACGGAAACCTCCACGAACTCCAGACAGTACTTACAGGCGTTATCGAGAACGTTACCCATCACTTCCATAAAATCGTTCTGCTCGCCGACAAAAGTGATCTCCGGCGAGATGTCGAGCGAGATATTGACCCCTTTGCGCTGATAGACCTTGTTGAGAGCGGAGGTCAGGCTATCAAGCAGGGGGGCGATCGGATGCAGCTCCCGGCTCAACAGGGTGCCGCCGCTGCGCATGCTGGCGCGATGCAGATAGTAACCAATCTGCTGCGAGATGCGGCTTATCTGCTCCAGCATCACCGGCTCCGCCTCGTCGACGCTGATCTTCTCGCCGCGCAGCGAGCGCAGGGTGCTCTGCATCACCGCCAGCGGCGTTTTCAGGCTGTGGGTGAGATCGGTGAGGGTGGTGCGGTATTTGTCATAGCGTTCACGCTCGCTGCGAACCAGGCGGTTAAGGTTGCTGACCAGCCGGGTCAGCTCACGGGTGGTGTTGGGATTGAGCTTTTCGCGGTGGTGCTCCTCCAGCTCACGTACCTCTTTCGCCAGCGACTCGATAGGCCGCAGGCTCCACCATGCGGCGACCCACAGCAGGGGGATCACCAGCAGCAGGTTGGCGGCCAGCACGTAGATAAACCAGCTCCACACCATATAGCTGCGCTTGAGCTCCACCGGAATGGTATCGACCACCACAATGCTGAGCTGGGGCATTTTGCTGGTGGCCGGATAGAGGTTGATCGCCACCGAGTGGGTCATCTCCGAATCGTCGCCCTGCTCGCGGATGGCGTCCAGCTGTTCCTGAATCTCGTGGTTGTTGCGCAGCAGCATGCTGCTGCTGTCGACATCGGCTTCGATCTCATGGAAACCATTGCGCTTCAGCCATTCCGGTTGAATGCGTTTCGCCAGCCAGGGGACATCGCGCTGTGCCCACAGCAGTTTACCCTTCTCATCGTAGATAAGGGTCACCGTCGGGCTTTCCATATTCAGGTTTTCCGGGATATCGACGTCAATAGCGCCGTTCTCCCATTTCGCCAGCATATAAAAGAGATTGCTCTCGCCGCGCAGCAGGCGGAAGGTGGTTTTATCAAAGCTGACGCTGTAGCCCACCAGCGCCACCATGCCATAGGCCAGGGAGAGCACCAGTACGACCCCGGCGGTCGCCAGCAGGAAGCGAACCCGTAATGACAGGGGGAAGATATGCCGCAACAGTCCCTTCATCAGCGCAGTTCGAACAGATAGCCCTGGCCGCGCACCGTGGTGATGACGTCCTGCGGGTATTCAGCCTGAATTTTCTTGCGCAGCCGGCCCATCAGTACGTCGATGGTATGGCTCTCACGCAGTTCGGCATCCGGGTAAAGCTGGAGCATCAGGGAATCTTTGCTGACCACTTTGCCGCGGTTGCGGATCAGGGTTTCCATAATGGTGTACTCAAAGGCCGTCAGCTTGATCGGCTGATCGTTGACTGACAGCTCGCGCCGGGAGAGGTCGACCTGGAACGGCGGCAGGGAGATCACCTGTGAGGCCAGGCCGCTGTTGCGGCGCAGCAGCGCCTGCATGCGGGCGGCAACCTCTTCAATATGGAAAGGCTTGGTGACGTAATCATCCGCCCCGGCGCTCAGCACTTCCACTTTATCCTGCCACCCTTCGCGGGCGGTCAGCACCAGCACCGGCAGCGACACATCGTGGCTGCGCCAGCGGCGGATCAGCGATAGTCCGTCTTCATCCGGCAGGCCGAGGTCGACGATGGCGATATCCGGGAGATGTTCGCCCAGATAGTAGTCCGCTTCCCTGGCATCTTCCGCCGCATCGACCTGATGGCCCAGCTCCTGCAGCTGAACTTTGAGGTGGTGACGCAGCAGGGCGTTATCCTCAACCACGAGTACGCGCATGACTGTTCTCCCTTCCTGTGTTGATAGTAATCTGACGCTCATTATATACGCAAAATATAAACAGCTGTTAAATAAAGCTTTTTATACCATCGGCGCATAACACCGCCAGGCAGGCCAGCCTTCGGCGATGCCCTTTGCGCATAGTGCATGGAACTCCTTCATTCTATGCGTAATTTCAGCAAACGCCCAGCGGCAGAGCGCGGGCAGTGCGCGGGTTGGTGATGTTAATTTTTTGTGTAATAGTGCTGGAATCACCCCTCAATGACGCCGCAGGTTATCCATTATGTCTCAGCAGAAAAGTGCGGACTGGGTCAGGCTGGCGCAGTCGCCCAGTCAGACGGAACGCATCGAAGCCTTCTTCGGCGGCCACGGTTATGAGCCCCACCGGCATGATACCTATGCTATCGGCCAGACGATCGCCGGCGTGCAGAGCTTTCACTATCGCGGCGGACTCCAGCACAGCCTGCCCGGCGGAACGATGGTGCTTCACCCGGACGAAATACATGACGGCGAGGCGGGCACCGAGGCGGGGTTTCACTACCGCATGGTCTATATCGAACCGGCGCTGATCCAGAAGATACTCGGCGGCAGGCCATTGCCGTTTATCCCCGGCGGCCTGTCGGCGGATCCGCGCCTGCGTTGCGCCGCGCAGCCGTTGTTAAAAGCGGTCACGGACACCTTCGAGCCGCTGGAGGAAGAGGATGCTCTGTACGACCTGGCGCAGACCCTGGCTGTGGTCGGCGGGCAGCGTTCCCGTCGCCAGGCATTTGACTATCAGGCGGCGGAGAGGGCCCGGGAGTATATCCATGCCTGTTTTATGCAGGATATGACCCTCGACACCTTATCGCAGGTGAGCGGCCGGGACCGCTGGAGCCTGAGTCGTGATTTCAGAACGCTGTACGGCACCAGCCCGTGGCGTTACGTCATGATGCGCCGGCTCGATTTTTGCCGCCAGCGGATGCGCGCCGGGGAACGTCTGGTGGATATTGCCGCCGACGCGGGGTTTGCCGATCAGAGCCACATGACGCGCCAGTTTATCAGCCGCTTTGGTCTCTCTCCGGGCCGTTGGCTGCGGGCGATCCGCGGCTAGCGCGGTTCAGGTTGCACAATCGTTCAAGCGTGACCGCGGCGAGGCGAACTATGCTGACTGCCTTTATCACAAGGAGACAGCCCATGTATCAACTCGTTAATCTTGCTCAGAAATTTTCCCTGTTCAGCGAACAATGGCAGCCCAAAGTGGTGGCTGAGATGAACGACTATCAGTTCAAGATCGTGCGCATCGCCGGCGATTTTATCTGGCACAGCCACCCGGAAACCGATGAGACACTGATGGTGGTGGAGGGGGTATTACGCGTGGACTTCCGCGACGGACATGTGCTGGTGAAGGCCGGGGAGATGATCGTCGTGCCGCGCGGGGTGGAACATAAGACCTCGGCGGAGACGGAAGCGAAGCTCATGCTGATTGAGCCGCGTGGCGTGCTGAATACCGGCCATGAGGGCGGCGAGCGGACGGCGGTGAACGACGTCTGGATCTGATTGCTTTCCGGCGACAAAACGCCCCTCTTTCCGGCGGAAAGAGGGGCAGGGCGATTACTTCAGCTCGTCAACCATGGTGGTTGCCCGACCAATATAGTTGGCCGGGGTCATCGCTTTGAGGCGCACTTTTTCGTCTTCCGGCAGGGCGAGGCTGTCAATAAACTGCTTCATCCCTTCCGCGTCAACGCGTTTGCCGCGGGTCAGCTCTTTCAGCTTCTCGTACGGTTTTTCGATACCGTAACGGCGCATCACGGTCTGGATCGGCTCAGCCAGTACTTCCCAGTTGTGATCCAGTTCGTCCAGCAGGCGATCCTGGTTCAGCTCCAGCTTGCTGATCCCTTTGAGGGTGGACTGATAGGCGATCAGCGCATAGCCGATTCCCACGCCGAGGTTACGCAGGACGGTGGAGTCGGTCAGGTCGCGCTGCCAGCGGGAAACCGGCAGTTTGCTGGCCAGGTGCTGCATGACCGCATTGGCCAGGCCGAGGTTGCCTTCGGAGTTTTCGAAGTCAATCGGGTTCACCTTGTGCGGCATGGTGGAGGAGCCGATTTCCCCGGCGATGGTCTTCTGTTTGAAGTGGTTGAGCGCGATGTAGCCCCACACATCGCGATCGAAATCGATCAGAATGGTGTTGAAGCGCGCGATGCAGTCAAACAGCTCAGCGATGTAGTCATGCGGCTCGATCTGGGTGGTGTACGGGTTCCACTGAATGCCCAGCGAGGTGACGAACTCTTCGCTGAACTGATGCCAGTCGACTTCCGGGTAGGCCGCGATGTGGGCGTTGTAGTTACCCACCGCGCCGTTGATTTTACCGAGGATTTCCACCTGGTTCAGCTGGCGGTACTGGCGCTCCATACGGTAGGCGACGTTCGCCATCTCTTTACCCATGGTGGACGGCGTTGCCGGCTGACCGTGGGTACGGGAGAGCAGCGGCACATCGCGGTACTGGGTTGCCAGATCTTTTACCGCGTCAATCAGCTTGCGCCAGTAAGGCAGAACCACTTCGTCGCGGGCGGTTTTCAGCATCAGCGCGTGGGAGAGGTTATTGATGTCTTCAGACGTACAGGCGAAGTGAATAAACTCTGATACCGCGTGCAGCTCGGCGACGTCAGCGACTTTCTCTTTCAGAAAATACTCTACCGCTTTCACGTCGTGGTTAGTGGTGCGCTCGATGGTTTTGATGCGCTCCGCGTCTTCGACGCTGAAATCGGCGACGATTTTGTCAAGGAAACCGTTTGCGTCGGCAGCAAAAGCAGGAACTTCCTTGATCGCTGCGTGGGCGGCCAGTTTTTGCAGCCAACGTACTTCCACCTGAACGCGGAATTTCAGCAAACCGAATTCGCTGAAGATACCGCGCAGCGCGCTGACTTTATCGCCGTAGCGGCCGTCTACAGGGGAAACGGCGGTCAGTGAGGATAATTCCATAGATCACAACTCCGGGGTTAAATGAGCAAGAATTTGCTTTGCCTGGTTAACCAGACGATTACGGGAAAACATAAGCTGCAGACGTCCGCCGCCCACCTGATGCCAGAGCACCGCGGCGCGAATACCCGCCAGCAGCGCTGAACGAACTTTCGCCTGCACCTGCGGGCTTTGCAGCACGGCAGGCGAACCGGTCACCTGAATACGCGGCCCCAGCGGGCTTATCACGTCAACATAGATGCCTGCCATGGCGCTGAGCAGCGTTTCGGACTGCAGGTCAAAGTGTTCCAGTTGACGGTGCAGGCCGGCGATGCGGTTGCCGAGCGTATCCATCGCCCCTTTACTGGCGGCGAGCTTGCGCTCCAGCACCATCAGGCTCAGGGTATAGCGCGTCAGTTCTGCATTGAGGCCCTGACGGCTACTGGTATTGAGCACCCCGAGCAGCGTTTCAAGGCCGAGGCGAAGATTGGCTTCACTGCCACCGAACACCGCCAGCGTCGACTCGGGATCGAGGTCGATGATGCTGTTCAGCGACACATGCAGGGCATCGCTGTCGCAATGTCCCTGATGCGCCAGTTGCTGAACCAGTCGTGCCGCCTGGCAAACGCCAGCCAGCGCCAGCGTGATGTCATAGTAATTCTTCGCCACACATACTCCTTGTCAGCCGTCGGGGCGGTTCGTCCCGACGGAAATAACGCGCGTTCAGGACTGCAGAGGCAGTCGTTGTTCAATAATTCCGCCGCCGAGGCACACTTCACCCAGATAGAACACCGCGGACTGGCCCGGGGTGACCGCCGCGACCGGCTCATCGAAGCGAACTTCGATACGGTCTTCATCCAGCGCGGTGACGGTGCAGGGGATATCGGTCTGGCGATAGCGGGTTTTCACCGTGCAGCGCAGGGTGCCCTGCAGCGGTTCACGGTCAACCCAGTGCAGCTGTTGGGCAATCAGGCCGACGGACATCAGGCGCGGGTGGTCATGGCCCTGGGCGACGATAAGAATATTATTCTCAACGTCTTTATCGACCACGTACCACGGATCTTCGCTACCCTCTTTGGTGCCGCCGATGCCCAGCCCTTTACGCTGGCCCAGCGTATGGTACATCAGCCCCTGATGGGTACCGATCTCCTCGCCGTCGACGGTGAGAATTTTGCCCGGCTGCGCCGGCAGATAGCGGCCAAGGAAATCGCGGAATTTACGTTCGCCGATAAAGCAGATGCCGGTGGAATCTTTTTTCTTCGCGGTGATCAGATCCAGCTCTTCGGCGATCTTACGTACCTGCGGTTTTTCCAGCTCACCCACCGGGAACAGGCTCTGGGCAATCTGCTCGTGGCTAAGGGTATAAAGGAAGTAGCTCTGATCTTTGTTACCGTCGAGGCCGCGCAGCAGCTGGCTTTTGCCGTCGACATCGGCGCGGCGCACATAGTGCCCGGTGGCGATGTAGTCGGCGCCGAGGTCTTCGGCGGCAAACTCGAGGAAGGCTTTAAACTTGATCTCTTTATTGCACAGAATATCCGGGTTCGGCGTGCGGCCGGCTTTGTACTCTTCCAGGAAGAGCTCAAAGACGTTGTCCCAATATTCGGCGGCAAAGTTAACGGTGTGCAGTTCAATGCCCAGCTTATCGCAGACCGCTTGCGCATCGGCAAGGTCGGCGGCGGCGGTGCAGTATTCCTCGCCGTCGTCTTCCTCCCAGTTCTTCATGAACAGGCCTTCCACCTTATACCCTTGCTGCAGCAGCAGGTACGCGGAGACCGAGGAGTCGACGCCGCCGGACATGCCGACGATCACTTTTTTCTGGCTTTCTGACATGGAAATACTCGCTACATTGAACTTCGAGGCGGCGTATTCTAGCACGCGCTCACCGTTCATTCACCCCCTGTGAACGGCCAGTTAAATGCGCCAATCAGCGACAGCGGCTGGCGCGGGTCCTGCAGGTAGCAGCGAATGCTTTCGGCAACCAGCGGCGAGCGCAGGTTCGGCGCGTTAAGAATTTCCTCAGCACTGAGCCACAGGCAGCGATCGATATCGCTGTCATGCGGTTCGGTGGCGCACAGATCGCTAAGTTCGATGGCGAACAGGAAGCGCAGAAACGGCGTGTTATCGGGAGCGACCCACTGGTGCATGCGGATGAAGTGCTGCGGCGTGGCGCGAATGCCGGTCTCTTCCCACAGTTCGCGTTCGGCGGCCTGCAGCAGCGTTTCGTTGGCCTCCAGGTGGCCCGCCGGCTGGTTCCACAGCGCTTTGCCGTTAATGGTCTCTTCGACGATGAGGAATTTATCCTCGGCGTGAACCACGCAGGCAACGGTGACATGAGGTTTAAACATCGCTTTTCCTTTTTAGTTATTCGGCTTTACGCCATTCGCCGTTGGCTAGCCCGTCAAGCGTATAGCCGCCCATGGCGTAGCGGATCAGACGCAGGGTGGGGAAGCCGACGTGGGCGGTCATCCGGCGCACCTGGCGGTTACGTCCCTCGTAAAGGGTGATTTTCAGCCAGCGGGTGGGGATCGATTTGCGCTCGCGAATAGGCGGGTTGCGCGGCCACAGCCACGCGGGCTCCTCCACCACTTCCACGCCTGCAGGCAGGGTGGGGCCATCGTTGAGCGTGACGCCGTCGCGTAGCGCGGCCAGCGCCTCGGCGGTGGGTTCGCCTTCCACCTGGACGTAGTAAATCTTGCCGGTGCGTTTACCCGGCTGGGTTAGCTTCGCCTGCAGCGCGCCATCGTTGGTCAGCACCAGCAGCCCTTCGCTGTCGCGGTCAAGACGACCGGCGGCGTAGACGCCCGCCACGGGGATAAAATCTTTCAGCGTGCTGCGCCCGGCTTCGTCGGTAAATTGCGGCAACACATCATAGGGTTTATTGAACAAGATCACAGTTTTTGGCTGGCGTTCTTTACGTTGTCTGGTGACTTGTTGTGTGCTGAATCGCTCAACGCGATGTTTTCTAAATGAAGTTTTCTGCATGGTATTTTCAGGCTCTATCAATTGCCGCATTATAGCCTAATTACGAATGCCTTTCATGGACGCAAACATTCAGGTAGTATTGACATGCTCATTACAAATTATTAACAAAAAATTGCTCAAACCGATTCGCACTACAGGCAGGAAGGCGACACGGACGCGATAGCTCCGCTTAGCGGGAAAACCCGGTACGCTGGAGCTGGCCGACTCAGCCAACACCAGGCTCGCGTGAAGAGGGAAGAGCAGAACCAGAAGCGCTCGAAGGAGAGGTTAATGGAAAGCAAAGTAGTAGTTCCGGCGGAAGGTCAAAAAATCACCCTGCAAAACGGCAAACTGAACGTCCCTCACAATCCGATTATCCCGTTCATTGAAGGTGATGGTATCGGCGTTGACGTTACCCCAGCGATGCTGAAAGTGGTTGATGCCGCCGTTGAGAAAGCCTATAAGGGCGAGCGTAAAATTTCCTGGATGGAAGTTTACACCGGTGAAAAATCGACCCAAGTCTATGGCCAGGATGTCTGGCTGCCAGCTGAAACCCTCGATCTGATTCGTGACTACCGCGTTGCTATCAAAGGTCCTCTGACCACCCCAGTCGGCGGCGGCATCCGTTCTCTGAACGTGGCGCTGCGCCAGGAGCTGGACCTCTACGTCTGCCTGCGTCCGGTACGTTACTACCAGGGCACCCCGAGCCCGGTTAAGCACCCTGAACTGACCGATATGGTTATCTTCCGTGAAAACTCTGAAGATATCTATGCCGGTATCGAGTGGAAAGCCGACTCTGCTGAAGCAGACAAAGTCATCAAATTCCTGCGCGATGAGATGGGCGTGAAGAAAATTCGCTTCCCGGAACATTGCGGTATCGGCATCAAGCCGTGCTCTGAAGAAGGCACCAAACGCCTGGTTCGCGCCGCGATTGAATACGCGATCACCAACGATCGTGATTCCCTCACCCTGGTGCACAAAGGCAACATCATGAAGTTCACCGAAGGCGCGTTCAAAGACTGGGGCTACCAGCTGGCTCGCGAAGAGTTCGGCGGCGAGCTGATCGACGGCGGCCCGTGGGTGAAAATCAAGAACCCGAACACCGGTAAAGAGATCGTGGTGAAAGACGTGATCGCCGATGCGTTCCTGCAGCAGATCCTGCTGCGTCCGGCGGAATACGACGTTATCGCCTGTATGAACCTGAACGGCGACTACATCTCTGACGCGCTGGCGGCACAGGTTGGCGGTATCGGTATCGCCCCGGGCGCCAACATCGGTGACGAGTGCGCACTGTTCGAAGCGACTCACGGTACTGCGCCGAAGTATGCCGGCCAGGACAAAGTGAACCCGGGCTCCATCATCCTGTCCGCAGAGATGATGCTGCGCCACATGCAGTGGTTCGAAGCCGCAGACCTGATCGTCAAAGGCATGGAAGGCGCTATCGCCGCCAAGACCGTGACCTATGACTTTGAACGTCTGATGGAAGGCGCTAAACTGCTGAAATGTAGCGAGTTTGGCGACGCGATTATCGCGAACATGTAATCTGGCCCCCAGATTATGTCAGAACGGGAACCTGGTGGTTCCCGTTTTTATTATTAGTTTTCGAACGGTTATCAAAATTTTATCAAAACAAGTTATCAAAACCCCTCCCGAAAAACCTCATAAGGCCACCTTTGTCCACCCCTTACCTCGATCATCATGGTACCTATCCGTTTGTTGTTGAGTTTTGTGTCCAAGTAAATCTTTCGTGTTTATACCCTGGGCTTTATATAACCGCTCGGAAAGCGATCTTTGTTCATGGAAAGTTGCCGGTGTACCTTGTCCCCAGTCAATATCTGCACTGTCTCTTGCCTTGCTGAAATTCATGGTCAGTGTTCTGGGTTTCACCTGCGCTCCTCGCTCAGCCTGTGAGGTGGTTCTAAAGAAATGAACCAAATAAGGGCTTACTGCATAATCCCGGCAACGACTGATTACATCTCGGAGGCTCCAGTTGATTGCGTTGCAACGCAGAGCTAATGGTATCGCGATTTTGCTTCCGGTTTTCTCTTGCTCAACGTGTAGATGATCGTCCCAGATGTCCGAGAATTTCATACGGGATATATCACCTAGTCGTTGTCCTGTTACTATGGCTAAAAGCATGGCGTTCCCCATGTATTTGTGATTTTCATCGGCTATATCAAAAATCTTTTGCCATTCCTCAAGAGTTAGGCGCTGGCGAGTGATCTTTCTACGAGGTTGTTTAGTTGCTAGTGCAGGGTTATAACCAGGAGGTACTTCTCCCGCATGCTGAGCTTCTTTAAAAACATCTATTAGGACAGAGCGAATGACCTGAGCCATTCTGGGTTGTCCCTCTGCTAAATATTCATCAAGAATTTGCGCAACATCTCGAACATTGACAGCGAATATTAATTTCATTCCTACCCGTTCCTTAAGCAGAGATACTGGTTTTGCTTTTTGCTTGATAGTGTTTTCTTTAATATCTCCGGACCTTAATCTTTCCTGCTGAATCTTCCAGTAACGTTCAAGCCAGGTGTTAGTTGATATTGATTTTCCTGAGCTGGTGGAAATTCTGTCAGTGATTGCCATTATCTGGCGGGTTTGTTGTTCCGCCAGTCTTTTATTTGCTTCAATAGCTATTGCTGTGGCCTCTGCTTCGTCTGTTCCTAGACTATGAAACTTACCAGTTATCGGGTGCTTATAACGCCAGTATACTTTATTAACCTTTCTACTGAAGAGCGGGTATAAATTTGGAATAGATATATTATTTTTACGTGGTCTGGCAGCCATCGTTCAAAATCCTCTGCAAAAGAACAGGGTCGCTTTTCTTTACTACGGGAGTGGTCAATGTACCAACCAACTCAGCATCCTCCCTGACGCGCCAGAATCGACCTTCTTTTTTGGCTGGGGGAGAAAACATATTCTGTTTAGCATAATTCCTGAGAGTGGAAACACTTGGAGGATTGCTTCTGTATTTCTCGTTTGCCCACTCTTCAAGGGTTAACATCTGGAGCATATGTTTTACCTCATTATGGCCCATTGCTGGGCCAGCATCTGAAAATAAAAAATCAGTTTTGTATCAATTTTTGGAGTACCTGATTGCTCGCAATTATTCGCTGCCAGATTGCTGATACATAGCGGGCCTTATGAATAGCATCAGCGAGGGCATTGTGACGATCGCCTTCAAACGGGATCGTTGTTTTGGGGCCGAAGCTAATGGCCTGACCGAGCTCTACCATTGTTCGCACGTCCCGATCGTTCCAGTATTCCCACGGATAATCTTCAGCAATGCAATCGTAAGAAGAACGCATAATAGAGTTATCGAATTTTGCGCTCGGCGCGAGAATCGGATTTAGTAGAGAACCAGCGGAAGAGACTTTTCGCTTCGTTTGCTTTTGCCTTAGCTTTAATGAGATACGGGTAGTTGTTCATTGCGTTTGGGCTCCTTTGGATTGTAAGATACCCGGCAGCTGATGGCAGCCGCCCTGGTGGTGGTCATTGGTCAAAACTCGATTCCGGAAAGCTTTGGTCGGCTGACCGGGTACTTAACCCGCCTTGCGCGGGTTTTGTGCTTTATGGGGCTGGCGAATCACCCCGCAGCAGCTGTGATACGCGAACGTCGTCAAGCGCTCGCAGGATAGGCTCAAAAGTTTTATGGGCTGGCAGTTTAGATACCGCAGTGATCACTTCTGTAACGGTGATGTCATCGCCGCGGGGGCTATAACCACCACCTGGGCCACGCTGTGAAATTACCAGGTTACCCGCCCGCAGCTTTTTGAAGATCTGCTCAAGGTATGAAGTAGACAGCTTTGACTCTTTACTGATGGCCGTCAGTGAAACGGGCGAGCCGTCATAGAGCTTATTCAAAGTGGCTGCGGCCTGGACAGATGCCAGAACGCGTTTCATTCCAAATTCCATAATCACTTCTCCGGCCGTAACGGCCATTGGTCAAAACTCGATTCAAAAACTCAGTGCAGGCTGTTGGTCGACAGCCATCTTTTGTGCATTTCGGTAGGGGAGGCACTGGCCCAGTACTTTTTGTTCATCGGCGTTGCTGTTGCAACTGGCCTCTGATGGATAAACACCGATCAGAACATCAGAGCATTCACCAGTGAGAGCACATACGCTGATGACAAGGACAAACAGGGTATTCATGCCTCAGCCTCAGGGTTTCCTTTCTGCGCCAGTAAGTAACACAGCTGGCGTAGTCTCACCTCGAACCAGTTCAGGCGGGTCGCCTGGTTCCCGGTAGGTACTCGGGCAAAATCCTTCATAGTTATCTCCAGTTAACTCAGTATTAGGATGTGGTTTTGCAATGCGGCGCCGGGTGCCTCCCGGTGACGGCAGCCAGTTAACAACTACCGCCGACAACTTTTTCCCCACAACGTGTGAATAACCGCCATGTTTACTTTTTTAACTGTGTCGCGTGCGCATAGCCGCATTCACCGCATTGCAAACCCTGATTTTTTATTTTCACTACTTTGACGCGCTTCGTCGGTGGTGTCGTGACGCTGATCTTCACGATTGAGCTTTTTCACCCTGCAATTCACCACCACGAAGCGCGCAGGATTTCCATTACATTTCAGAAGAGGCGCAGTCTGCCGGCTTACCTGAAAGTGCCGCGGTAAACTCGCTGAAACTCAGTGCCTCTTCACCTTCAGAGAGGTTTTCAAAATAGTCTTCGTATGCTTTATCCATACTTATTTCCTTCCCTTAAGGCCGGGCAGCCGAACATTGAACCTGCTGCGATTGATATTGCTGTCATCTCATCCGGTGTTTCGTATGCCGCCGGCAGCTACTTCGTGGGCTTCCTGCCTCGATGACTTGCTGCGATGGAATGATTAAAGCATTGGTTTATGTTTGATGTCAATATTGGATTTATGTAGATGCAAACTTTTGCTTTAATCGAGACAGGGGAGCTGTTGGATTGATTGAGGCTGCGCGGCAGGCAAAAAAAAACCGGCATTTGCCGGTTTCATGGGGTGAGATCAGAGATGTTAGTTAGTGTCGCTAGCCTTAAATCGACCACGGAGATATTTCTCAACATAATCATCGATTTCTTTTAGGCGGACTTCAAAAGTATCGATCATTCTCTCTTGTTCTGCCTCAGGTAACTGCCTAAACAGACGTAACATTTTGCTCTCATTTGGCTTGAGGCCTGAATCTTCAGATACTTTCTCTCCAAGCAACCAAGTTACAGACACATTGGCAGCTTCCGCGAGGGCAATTGCGGACTTTTTACTGATTACTCCTTTCTTAAACCACCCATTCACCGCTTGAGGTGTAACTCCAGCAATGCGAGCCATATCCGCCTTGCTGATCCCTCTTTGAGTAATTTCTTCCAAACGAGCAATCAGTTGGTTGTTGAGTTCTTCAGTGTTTTTCATAAGCCCATTGTAAAGGTTTAGTTTATAGCCACAATAAATTAAAAATTTGCATTGAATATAAACCTATGCTTTATTATGCCTAACTTAACGAGGAGATAGATATGACAGCCCTTGATAACGCAATTCGAGTAGCTGGCTCAGCCAATAAATTAGCATCAACGCTTGGAGTAAGCGGCATGGCAGTAAGTCAGTGGAAAACAAAAGGTATTGTGCCTTCATCGCGAGTTTTACAGGTTTTTAATGCAACGGGCGTTACGCCTCATGAATTACGTCCTGATCTATATCCGAATCCAACGGATGGAATACCTAAGGAGTGACCATGCGAACCACCTCTTTTGAAAATCATACTCCGGTGATGAGTATGCAACTGAAAACGGAAAATCAGTATTTGCCCCGTCGGCGTGACGGCAAGAAATGCCGAGCCATTTTGGCCGCCGTTCAGGAATGGGAGTCCTCATTACCTGGGCGTGCGCAAGACCACGTCGCGCAGCTGGTGGCCGAACAGTGGGAGAAACAAAACGGGCGCGGTATCAGCGTCAATAAACAAAATCTGTATCGCTACCTGAAAAACGAGGGCGGTTCAGAGAAGTACACCAGTTATGTCATCCAGCTTTCGGCGGCGATCGCTGATGCAATGCCGATAGAGATCGCGCGCAAACATGGCCTAAAACATGGCTTAACTGAAACCGAGCTGGTGGCCAATGCAATCAAAGAATGCAGCGAAGCGCACCAGGCCAAGTTACTTGGCGCACCTCTGCAGAAACTAGAGCGTGAAATACGGGAAGCTGCAATTGCACTTTTTAACATGCTCCCTGCAGATGCGGCGGGACCACTACTGGCGAGCATCAGCGCCGTAGCGCCGCAGTTTTTCTAATCGAGTTTTGACAATGACCACCAGCACCAGCTGGTTAATAAGAGGTT
The DNA here is from genome assembly GCF_003790505.1 of Klebsiella sp. P1CD1. Lineage (NCBI taxonomy): Bacteria > Pseudomonadati > Pseudomonadota > Gammaproteobacteria > Enterobacterales > Enterobacteriaceae > Klebsiella > Klebsiella sp. P1CD1. The sequence continues at coordinate 3,625,700 of NZ_CP033631.1, read as the reverse complement.
TCAGATGGCCCGCATCAGAACAGTTAAACCTGAATTCTGGACAGATGAGAAGGTGGTGGAATGTTCAATTCCAGCGCGTCTCCTGTTTATCGGGTTGTTCAACTTCGCCAACGATATGGGATGCCTTGAGCGTTCGCCAAAACGGTTGAAGATGCAAATCTTCCCTGCGGACGCGCTCGATTGCGAACCACTAATACAGGAACTGATTACTCATGGATTACTCACTGAGTATTCAGTGAATGATGTCTGCTATTTGCAGATTAAAGGTTTCCTTAAGCATCAAAAAATAAACAGGCCTTCGGCCTCAAAAATACCTCTTCCGCCGGAATTCACTGAGTCTAAGGCAGGAAAGGAAGAAAAGAGAGCTCCTAATCAAGGAGGGCTCAGTGAGGACTCAGTGAATCCTCATGGAGGACTCACTGACGGAAAAGGAAGGGAAGGGAAGGGAAAAGGATCAAACCCCACTCTCTATGCGCAGGAGAGAAATTTTCCCCAGCAACCTCAGTATCTGCCTGGAGTGGATATTCCGATCGGGAAATTCGCCATGCACGACCTTTGGCTGCCGTCACAGGACTGGCCGCGACTGGCTGCTACCTGGGGTATAGCGCTTCCCGAACCGGCATACCTGCCGACAGAGCTGGCAGAGTTCACCGCGTACTGGAAATCCGAGGGGAAAGTATTCACTCAGGTTCAGTGGGAGCAGAAATTTGCCCGCAGCGTGATAAATGCCAGAGCCAAATCCAAACCACAACCAGCAACCGGAGGTAAAGACCATGCAGGAATTCAACCAGTTAACACCGCATCCCGGGCAGTTCAGGAAATTCAGGCAGCCAGAGAACGCTGGGAAAAACAGAACGGACTTGCTGGCGGCGGATACGGCATGGCGGCTATGGACAGTCATGGGGGAAATATTTTCGAACCGGTGGACCCAGAAGAACGGGGCGGCGCCCTCGGATATGTGGATTGCCCAGATTGGATCGATGAGTGATGCCCAGATCACCATGGTCTGCAGGCAGTGTATGGAGCGCTGTGCAGCAGGAAACACATGGCCGCCGGATCTTGCTGAGTTTGTTGCTCTGGTATCAGCCAGCGGCGCTAACCCGTTCAATCTGACATCCGAAGCTGTAATGGCGGAATACAAGCGCTGGAGGAATGAGTCTTACCGATACTCGGGCAGCGATAAATACCCATGGAAACAGGATGTTCTCTATCACATTTGCATTGAGATGCGCAGAACCGGAGTTGAGAGGAACCTGACGGAGGGAGAGCTGAAAAAACTGGCAGAAAACTTACTCACGAAATGGACCAAGCACCTGGCTAACGGGTTTTCGATTCCGCCAATTCGTCAGCAGTTGGCAGCACCGAGACATCCAGCTGGACCGACGCCAGCACAGATTCTGATGGAAGAGTACAAACGCCGCAAGGCGGCAGGTTTAACCAAGTAAACGAGTTTTGACCATGACCAAACAATCAAAAACCAAAGTAACCAAAGCACAGATAGTGCTTGCCATCGTTAGCCGGACGCCAGAATGCGTCCTGCAGGATGTCTGCGATGCGCTCGACTTGCAAGCCAGTACAGCAGGTAACTTGCTGCGGCAGCTCCATGCCGCGGGAAAACTCCATCGTACCCATAACGGCTACCAGTATGTCTATCGAGTGGTTGCAGGCGTTGAGGTTCCCGATGTTGCCCTACCGCAGACTGCAACACCATTATCTGAAGAGGATGTGAAAAAAGTCCAAAACGCACTGTCCCTGGCGAAGACGCTGGAAGACAAAAAGCTGTGGCGCCGGGCTGCGACTGTTTACACATCGATGCTTGGGATGACTACAACAGCAAACGAACTCTGGTTGCTTGCCAAAATGCGTAACCGCTGCCTGCGCAATGCGGCGAGGTGCTGATTATGCCCAAAATAGAATCAACAGCAGCTGGTACGGGATGTCAAAGCTAAGTTTAATTATTCCGGGGTGAGGCAAAGCTGAGATGTCCGCTGAGTGCCATTAACGGACCTTTGGTATGCCTTTGACTTCCAGTCAGTAGCCCCAGATTACAAGCCTATCATTCCATGGTTTTAAGACAGAAAGTGAGCGCTAGAAATCATAACCTGTCGGAGCCTGAATACAGCATCTGGTAAAGCCTTTCAAAAACCGCTTTACATTCATTCACATCAGTATTGGCAAACCCTATCACGATAAAATCGGACGTAGCGTTAGTTTCTGACGCGTAGTTTTCTATATCAGCAATCTGAATATTATTCCTGGAAAGCCAGTCAGCAATCCTTTGGCTTTTCCCGGGTTGGCTGAATCTTATATAAAGCTGTAACCCTCCAGATGGAACACTGAATTGCGCGTCCGGCAGGAATTTCCGTACCAGGGCGACCATATCGTCTCGTTTATGCCGGTATACCATACGCATCCTTCGCAAATGTCGTGCGTAAGTTCCGCTTTTCAGCAATTCAGCAACCCATTGCTGCAGCAGGCCGCTTGTACCACGAGACAGACTCCAGTGCAGGGCTGCCATCTGTTGTACGAGGCGGGTGTCTGCAACCAGATATCCGAGCCGGACGTTATTAAACAGTACCTTGGAAAAGGTGCCCATATAAACCACCTGCGCCGCTGCTGCTGTTGAACGAAGTGCGGGACGCGGAACCTTGTCGAAGTAAAATTCACTGTCGTAATCATCTTCCAGTAGAAGCACCTTTTTCTGACAGGCCAGATGAATTATCTCGCTTCGTCTGGCATCTGACAGCGTGATGCACTGTGGAAAATGATGCTCCGGCATCAGATAAAGAATGTCCTTTGAAGACGGTCGGAAGCCAGAAATATCGATCCCCTCAGGATCCATCCTGTATGACTGCAGCTCGTAGCCGAAACGCGAAAAATTACGGGCAAATTCCAGATAGCCCGGTTCGCCAAAATGAAAACATGTTCTCTCCTGCCGTACAGTCATGGCAAGAAGCAGGCTTCCGTACTGTGAACCGGGCACAATCAGCACTTCCTGGGGACTGGCTGAGATCCCTCGGGAAGGGAGGATCTGGTCGCAGATAAGCTGACGTAACTCCAGGTTCCCTGCGCTCTCGCCGAAATGATTAAGCCGGTCAGGATAACGCAGCACGCGGTTGAAAGCCTGCCGGAACTCACTGACTGGAAGATGGGCCGTGCTGGCATGGCTGGGAAGCAGGGATAAGCCCCCGGGAAGAAATTTATCTATCGCGTGGGGAATCGGGGATGGAATAGACGTAGCCGGATCTGGCGGTGACGCATCCGGCTTTTCCCGGTAAATCACCATCGTTCCTCTTCCCGTATGGCTGTGACAGTACTCTTTCACGCAAAGCGCTTCATAAGCCCGGACAACGCTTCCACGGGATACCCTCAGCTGACGGGCCAGCTCCCGGGAAGGGGGAAGGTACTCGCCATAATTCAGCCGGCCTTTGATGATCTGCCAGCTGATCTGCTGCTCAATCTGATGGTAAAGCGGAAGAGCCGTCGCGCTACGGCTGAGATGAATGTCAATCACGCAAACCCCTGTGGTCCAATTATTTTCGTAAATTGGACCTTTAAACAGTGATGGTACAGGACCAATATAGCGGAAATTTAGCATTCTTCTGTCCGCGGCGCAGTAAATTTGCCCGGAAATTAAAAGTGAGATGAACGGTGTCCGAAAAACTTAGAACTGTTAGCTTCGATCTCTATTCCTCGGTAATGGGGATAACCGGCCTGGGCCTGGTATGGCGGGCCGCAGCAAAAACCTACGGCGTGTCCGCGTTGCCTGGTGAAGTCTTCCTTGCGACAGGATTAGCGGTATTTTTAGTACTGACCGGTATCCAACTTCTGCGGCTGGTTTTTTGCCGTCAGATTATCCTTGCAGAATGGCACTCGCGCGCCAGTAAGAATTTTTTTTGTGCGGCCACGATCTCAGGTTTTCTGCTCGCAATGGGGCTGCTGCCATACAGTATTCTGCTGGCGAAGGTGTTATGGGTAGCGGCCGTCAGCGCACAAATTTTTTTCCTGACATGTACGTTCCGCCGCTGGCTTATCGATCAGCTTGATACGCATGAAATCAGTCCGGTATGGCTTATCCCGATGGTGGGTAATGCGTCTCCTGCCTTTGCGGGCGTGGATTTGGGGTTTCCGGGCCTGAGTAAGATGCTGCTGTTTTCAGCCCTGCTCTGCTGGGCGCTTTTTATGCCGCTTATCCTCTGGCGCATCGTGTTTGTTCGTCCTGTTACCCCGCAGAAGGCCATGCCCGGCCTGGCTATTATGGTTTCAGCGCCTGCGGTCATCGCCGTCGGACTGTACTGTATTTATGGCGGTATGAATGACGTGATTGAATTCATGGCCTGGACCGCACTCTTCTTTGCCATTGTGCTCATCAGCCTGTGGCGAAGAATGATCCCGGATACGTTTGGGCGGATCTGGTGGGGTTTTACCTTCCCGTCAACGGCACTGGCATCTGCCCTTATAAGGGTTGACGCGGCAACCATGACCACACTGAACCATACGCTTGCACTGGCGGCACTGACATTCGCGACCTTTGTAGTATGCTCCATTATTGTTATGACCGTCAGCCAATCACTGTTAACTTTCTGTTGGGGCAAGCATGCAAAACACTCCGGATAGCGTATTTTACAGTCCTCTTTATGTGAGAGTATCTGAATATCTTTTTTATGCCGGTAAGCGAAACGTCTTTACCACCATTGCGATGGCGGTAATTGCTAAAATCGAAGAATTTCCGTATGTGAATATCGAAGAGCTGGCGTCGTACTGTAATACGACGCCTTCGAGCATCACCAAATTCGTCAGGGAACTGGGATACGGCTCGTTCCAGGAATTAAAAAATGACATAGCTCCCTATCGGTTGACGCATCAAGGTATAAAAGGAATGACCGAAAAAGAGGTCATCGAAGAAATATATAAATATATACCTTATGAAGAGTGCAGAAAAATGGCAGAGGTCATTAATAACAGTCGCTCTGTCATTATTCTGTCTAACTCATTCCTTTTCAATATTGCAAATGTCATGAGGGAAAGCATCAGCAGCAGCAATCGGAAGGTTTATCTGGTCGAGCGTTCAAACAACGAACTAATCAAAACCATTCTGCGACAGGTGGACTGCGTTTTTATTCTTACCCTGACAGGACAATGGATAAACTCATGCCAGTATATAAATAACGTGTCTGAAAAGTCGCAACTATGCCTTATTTCAGGAAGCGTGCCAACCATCCTGAATAACAAACCAGTCCATTCCATTGAACTTAACAATTACCCTCAAATGTTATACGCAAACTATTTTTCGCATAAATACCTTGAAAGTATTGTTTTTAATATCGTACAGAATGTGATTTAGCTCGCAAAGTTATTTTCCAAAACAGGAAAATGATACTTTTTGATTTACAGCCTGTTCACGGATATTTTCAGGTTATACCCTACATCAAGAGAGTCCCGCAAATGTCTGAACAACAGCAGATATTGTCTATCATTGACAATTTAGGTGGCCGTGAAAATATTAAGGATTATTACCACTGCGCTACGCGCTTACGTTTTAATCTCTTCGATTATGACAAGATTAACAAGGATGCCCTTAATGCGAACCCGCTGGTCCTCTCAGTGGTTCAGGCCAGCGGACAGTGCCAGCTCATTATCGGCAACAAGGTAGGGGCAGTATACAGTGCCCTGCATGGTGTGCTTGAAACCGGTGATCAGAACAGCGCGCCGTCTTCTTCCGGGACGGCAGCAAACCGGGAATCCTTCATCAGCCGTATCTTTGCATTCATTTCAGGCAGCTTCCTGCCTTTGATCGGTATTCTTGCCGCCGCAGGTCTGCTGCGTGCCTTCACCACGTTGTTACTGAGCCTGCCTTCTCTGACGGGAAACAGTACGCTAACCCTGCTGTCATTTATCGCTAATGTGCCGTTTTATTTCATGCCAGTGCTGCTTGGTTTTACCATCGCCAGGAAGCTTAAATCCAATGAGCTGACAGGCGCGATAATCGGCGCGTCATTACTGTATCCCGAATTTACCAGTCTGGCAGGGCAGACGCTGAATATCATCGGCCTGCCGCTTGTGGTTATGGAATACGGCTACAGCATATTCCCGGTATTCTTTGCCGTACCGGTTGCTGCCGCGCTGGAGCGCTTCCTGAAGGCCAGGCTGTGGGATTCAGTACAGCTGTTTATGGTGCCGTTGTTATGCGTCGTAATAGTGGTTCCGCTCACCATGTTTTTACTTGGCCCCTTCGGCAAGTACCTTGGCGATTATCTGGCATCAGCCATCGTTTACATCATTGGTGTGAACAGTCTTGTGGCCGGGATGATCATCGGGGCAGCCTATTCCTTTATCGTTCTGTTCGGGCTGCACTGGGCCATTATTCCGGTAGTCTTTTCAAACATTGCCCATGGCGGTGACCCTATCTATGCCATTGGCGGTATGTCAGCCATTGCTCAGATGGGCGTGGCTCTGGGGATCCTCATCAGAACTCGTGATGCAGGCACACGACAACTTGCCAGCAGTGCCTTCTTCCCTTCATTAATCAGCGGTGTGACTGAGCCTATCTTATACGGCCTCATCATCCCTAACCGCCGCACGATTTATTACATCATTATTGCCGGTGCGGTCGGCGGAGGAATTGTGGGTGGCTATAACATCACGATTAATAACCTTGTTTTTGCGAGTCTGCTTTCCATCCCGACCGCAAGTAACATGCTGATCTACAGCGTGGGTCTATTCGCCACTTTAATTACTGGCGCAGTTTTACCGGTTATTTTTGGTTACAAGAGCCGGTCTTAAAAATGGGAGAGAACATGAGTAACGAAACACTGAATTTTCCTGAGAACTTCCTCTGGGGCGGCGCTATCGCGGCAAACCAGGCTGAGGGAGCCTGGGATCTTGATGGTAAAGGTATCAGCGTTGCCGATATCAATGAATATGTTTTCAATGAAGACATGCGCAAGATGTATAATATCGAGCTCACCCGGGACTATGCTGTTCAGGCAAAGGACGATAAAGACGGCGTGTTTCCTAAAAGAACGGGTATCGATTTTTATCACACTTTCCGTGAAGATCTGGCGCTGCTCAAGGCCGCCGGTCTGAAGACCTTCCGTACCTCAATCAGCTGGGCGCGTATTTTTCCTGACGGGGATAACACGTCACCTAACGAAGCGGGCCTGAAATTTTACGATGAGCTGATAGACGAAATTATCAAAAATGGAATGGAGCCGATGATAACGCTCGCCCATTATGAGATGCCGCTGAACCTCGCGCTAAAATATAATGGCTGGAAGAACCGTCAGTTAATCGATTTTTATTTTAACTTTGCCCGTACCTGCCTCGATCGCTATCACGATCGCGTTAAGTACTGGATCCCTTTTAACCAGATAAACCTCATACGCTATGAGTCCTTTAATCATCTGGGTATTTTCGAAGATGAGGGCATCTATCTGGAGCAGGATAAATATCAGGGCGTTCACCATGAACTGGTGGCATCGGCGATGGTAAAAAAATATGCCGCATCCCTGGACGGTGATATTAAGATCGGCATGATGCTGTATACCGATTTCTCTTATCCCGAAACGACAAGCCCGGAAGACAACTTCGCTACATGGCAGAAAAACCAGTATGAAGTCTACTTCGCTGATGTGCTTTTGCGGGGTGAGTACCCTGGCTATATCAAACGGTTCTTCAGAGAGAAAAATATTGTTCTCAATATTACGGATGAAGATAAAGCTCTTCTGAATAATACGGCAGATTTTATGACTTTTTCTTATTACACCACCTATGTGAGCAATGCTGAGATTGCGCACCAGTTCAAGGGGAATAACAAGCGTAATCCGCTTTTATCGCAGACCCCCTGGGGCTGGGCAATTGACCCGGTAGGGCTTCGCTATGTGCTGAACTTCTTCTGGGATCGCTGGCAAAAGCCCATCATGATCACCGAGAACGGTATTGGCTGCTTTGATGAGCTGGTTAACGAGAGCGTAGATGATGATTACCGTATAGCCTTCTTCAGGGACCATATCCGCTCTGTCGGTGAAGCCATTGCCGATGGCGTGGAGGTGCTGGGCTATTACATGTGGTCTCCGATTGACATCATCAGCTGTTCCTCGAACCAGATGTCAAAACGTTATGGCCTGGTTTACGTCAATCTTGACGATCTGGGGCATGGTGACGGCAAACGTTTCTGCAAGAAAAGCTACTACTGGTATCAGAAACTCATTGCCACCAACGGTAAATCACTCGAGGAATAATGTCTCAGGGCTGCGCAGAGGATTTGACAGATCCTGATGCAGTCCTGTTTTACCTTTATCCTGGTGCATCACCTACGTGTATCGGTATGTTTGACTCGGGGGCTGTGTGGAGGGGGCTTGTTGCCAGTGCGCCGGATATATTTGCCCTTTTTGTTGAGTTTGATTGATTTATTCGCAAAGGTCCGCTCCTCGCTCACAGCGGCCCCCTCGGTTCATCAGGCGCTTCCGTTTCGTGCCAACAGCGGAAGTTGAATATGTACTCTTATGCTAGATTAATCATGTTCTGACACGATAAATCTGGGACTGCAGGGAGTCATAGGTGGAAGCATTTACAGTACGGCGCATATGTGAGAGAGATCTGGACGATTTCAGGAAATTGAGGCTGGAGGCTTTGCGGCTTCACCCTGAGGCCTTTGGCGCATCTTATGAAGAATGCAGCCAGAAACCACTGCAGTTCTTTGCCGAACAACTACGAACCAGTCATGTCTTCGGCGGTTTTGATGTCCATAACACCTTGCAGGGCATGATTGGCGTGAACAGAAACCCCTTACCAAAGCTGAGTCATGTTGCGAATATCTGGGGGATGTATGTTCGTGCCGAGAAGAGAGGTTCCGGGCTTGCAGCCAGGCTCATGGATACGGCGCTGGAAGCCGCCAGTTCAGCCAAAACAATAAAACTGTCAGTAGTTACAACCAACCAGGCTGCATATGCGCTTTATCGCTCCTTCGGGTTCACCGAGTGGGCGACTGATACTGCTGCGCTATGCGTTGATGGGGAGTTTCATGACGAATTTCTGATGAGACGCGACTCGTAGCGATCTATGTCCGCTTCTAGCTCAGAGCGAACCTTCTGCCCATTGAGCTAGTCCGCTGCGTGCCATAGGCGGACATTAGCTGAATAGAAAGCAGACGTGATGTGTTTTCATTAACTCTGGTTACGTTAGAATAGCCTCGATGAAAACGAGAGAGCTGGAGTAAAAATGTTTGCTGATTTTGGTATCGTGAATTTCTGGACGTATCTGCTTGGTGCGACACTGATAGTCCTTGCTCCTGGCCCGGAGACCATGTTCGTGATTAAAACAAGCATTACGAGCGGCATCAAACGAGGCTTTGCTGCAATCTTTTCCATTCTCATGAGTGACGTACTTCTGGTTCTGCTGGCATGGTGTGGGCTGGCTGCGGTCATAAGCTCAACCCCTGCCTTGTTTAACGCCATCAAATACGCAGGTGCTGCCTACCTTTTCTATCTCGGTGCCCAGACGATACGCGCTATTTTTAAGCCAGCTGTCGACACGAGTGAGGAAAAGAAATCTTCAGCAGATGCCAGGGGAATCATCGGGCGCGGAATGCTGGTTACTCTATTGAATCCAAAGACGCTGCTGTTCTATATCTCTTTCTTCGCCCAGTTCATCAATGTTCAGGCTGAACACTCCTGGATGGCGTTTATCATTCTTGCTGCAGTAATGTTCGCAATTACTCTCGTTTATTTCGGCTTCCTCGTTTTCTGCGGTTCTTATCTGCTCAGCCGTCTGAAAGGCAACCGTAGGTTATCAACCATTGGAAACGCGCTAGTAGGTATGTTCTTCATCGGATTTGCAGCGCGACTCGCAAGCGCAACTTCCTAACAAGACAGCTAAACCGCCTCACGGCGGTTTTTTTACGTTCTTACGCTGGATGGGACGGCCGCTCTTCGCTCGCAGCAGACCTTCAGCTCAGTTACCTAGTCCGCTTAGTGCCAAAAACGGACATTAATACATGGGGTCAACAATGGGTGTGAATTTTTCTGCTGAATCGATTTCTGTGCTAAGATAACCCCATAGGGGATGGCATTCCCCCTTGAACCGCCATGTGGCTAATGATGCCTGCATTTATTCCCGGACCGGGAAGATGCAGGCTTATTGTTTTATCTGCCATGCAGCGTTGTGTGTCCGGGATGATTAACCATCTGAGGATGCTTTAATGCGCTCAAATCACTTCCTACTCAATAATTCAATCAGTTATCTTGCGCAATGGCTTGGCCTTGCTTTCCTGATTGCCGTGCTGATCGGCACAGCTTCTGCGTTCTTTCTGTTTTCCCTTGACTGGGCTACGGCGACCCGGCTCAGACACCATTGGCTTATCTGGCTGCTTCCCGTTGCAGGATTTGCCGTGGGATGGGTTTATCTGCGCTACGGAAGTTCAGTAGAAGGCGGGAATAACCTGGTGCTCGATGAAATTCATGATCCCCAAAAAATTATCCGTCTGCGCATGGCCCCGCTGGTATTTATCGGCACTGTTGTTTCGCATCTCTTTGGTGCTTCGGTTGGGCGCGAAGGGACCGCAGTACAGATGGGTGCCTCAATAGCCGATCAGTTTACTCGTATGTTTGGCCTGACGCCGGATACCCGACGCATTGTCCTGATGGCCGGTATCAGTGCCGGTTTCTCATCAGTATTCGGCACCCCTCTCGCGGGCGCCATTTTTGGGCTTGAGGTTCTGGCCGTAGGGCGGATGAATTACAACGCATTAATACCGTGTATTTTCGCTGCCATTGTGGCCGATCAAACTGGGTTATTATGGGGAGTACATCATACTCATTACTCAGTCTCGTTTATTCCTCATATGTCTGCTTGGGCACTGATTGCTGTCATCATCGCCGGTGGGCTCTTTGGTCTGACTGCCAGGGCTTTTGCCAGCGCAACACATGCCATCGGCAGTTTCATGAAGAATACTATCCATTATGCGCCACTGAGACCGTTTATTGGCGGACTGGTAGTGGCGGTGTCGGTCTTTTGCCTGGGTGCTGATCGCTATATCGGTCTGGGTATTCCCGTTATCGTTGACGCCTTTCATCAGCATCTGGCTCCATGGGATTTCTTGGGAAAACTGGTATTTACGGTCACTTCTCTGGGCGCAGGTTTTAAAGGTGGGGAAGTCACTCCGCTCTTTTATATTGGGGCCACACTGGGTAACGCGCTGGCTCCTGTGTTGCATTTACCGGTCAGTTTTCTGGCAGGGATTGGCTTTGTGGCCGTCTTTGCCGGAGCTGCGAATACCCCTGTGGCTTCAACACTGATGGCGATTGAGCTATTTGGCTCTGAGATGGGCGTTTATGCTGCACTGGCCTGTGCTGTTGCCTGGCTGATATCGGGTTATACCGGCATTTATCGTTCCCAGCGCGTAGCCTGCCTGAAACATGGCTTCGTGCCAGAGCATATTAAACTTGCTGATGTCCCTGACTGGTTGGCAAACAATGTAAAGCCCCGGAAATCGAAAAGCAGCGAAACCTGTTCGGCAGAGGTGAATAAGTGAAGAGGGAAACGCTATCGACGCTACGAATCTATATCCCGTCAGGCACCAGGGTAAAAGCATCGGGATTTATGAAAAAACTCACCGCTCCTCCATTGAGCCATTATCTGCTGCGTCAGGCCTGGGCAGAGGGAGTACCTCAGGCTATCATCCACAACGTAAGTGCAGGGTATCTTGTCGGGATGAAAATAAGCTATTCCCACCATGAAATTAAAGCAGGTGTTCACCCGGAATGCCTTGAACTGATTGGACATGTAACTGAATTAAAAAAATTCATCGCTGATTATGAAGAGCATCTCGAAGGATTAAGCTGCATCATCTCAATGCCTGAGGAACATACCATCATTTCTGAAGAAGTATTACCATGAATGATATACATCTGTTTTTATAGCTCGGATAGCTCTGAATCACCATGGGTTCAAAGGCAACTTCGTGCAAGTAATGGGCTGGGATTAGCCCATTACTTGCAGACACGGACAAATATCATGAATGTCCGCTATTCGCTCACAGCGGACCTTTGGCTCAGTTAGCTTGTCCGCTCTGTGCCAAGAGCGGAATCTGGAGCGGCCAGAGGCAGCAACGTTTCTTATCAAAGGTGTTGATCACCACAAAAATGACCGTATCCCTGTGATAGCGGATTTCGTCCTTTGTGGAGAAAAGATCAATCTAAACATGAGCATGGGTTAGCGAAAAGTGGCATTAAAAGCTTGAACATTTTACCTAACAAGTATACTGTTTATTTATACAGTATTTGCGTGAGGAGCTAGTTATGAAAGTGGAAATCACAATTGATCGCCAAAAAAAATTGCCGGATAGCGCTGTGCCTGCTCTGAAGAAGGAGCTACTGCGGCGATTGGATCAAAACTTTAATAACTGCCGACTTGTGATTCGCCGGGCCAGCTCTGATGGGTTAACCGTGCTTGGTGGAATGGACGGAGATAAAAAACGTATCGAAGAAATCCTTCAGGATACCTGGGAAAGCGCTGATGACTGGTTCTGTTAAGTTGAGGCCCAGTGGCTTACCTGGTTTATTTTGAGGATTTTGCTGTGGGTAAAAAACAAGAAATGCCGAACACCGGCTATGCAATTATCAGATGCGACGATGGTGTGATCGTTGCCCGTCTGACATCTTTTCCTGTATGCGAGCGCGCTTTGATGTACCGGCGCGGCGATACTGTTTCGTTTATGCCTCTGCAGCCGGATGAGATCGTGGGGACTCTCTCTCTCTTTTCACAGATGATTGAAAAGGCTAAGTCTGGAGTTGGTTACCAGTTTCCGCCTGGTTCTGTTACACTCCCGTCATAGGCCTGAACAACCTATACCTGCTGCGTCGCGGAGAGAAACCATGACGCAAACCCCCGAAGTATCAAAATCCCATCAGACTGGTGCTCCTTCATCGAGCGCCAGTTTGCTTTCGTCTTCAAAACTAACTTTTCGACAGCAGGAAGTTTTCGATCTGCTGGTGGCCTACATCAATCAGCATGGCTACCCACCTACGCTATCTGAGCTGGCCGATATGCTCGGCGTTAGCTCGTCTAATGCTGTCCTGTTGCATCTGCGTGCGTTAGAGAGAAAAAATTTTATAAAACTCTCTCGCCGTGTCTCCAGAGGAATTTCAATCGTCGGGCGAAAGGAGCCTATGCTCGCCGTGCAGCTGCTGCAGGAAATGATCGCTGAAGAACCCGGAGCGCGGGAAAGAGCGATTGAGTTTTTGCGACTGTTTGGTGATCAGCCATGAAGAAAAGTTGGTTTTTACACGAGCAGCTTTCAGAGGCTGAGGCTACAGAGCTGGTGGAGCGATACCGTAAAAATAACTGTGTGGCTGAGAAGAGCTTATCCAGAGACTTTGCATCGTGGGAGATCCGCGTGTTGTTGCCGGAATCGAAGAAGCCGCCACGGATTGACAGGACCTACATACAGAAGATGTGGAGGGACTGATGAGAGCTTTGCTTAACGTGGATATTGCACGCCATCTTGGAATTGTGCTGCTTAAGCCGGGTAGTGAATTAATGCCGTTATTCGGTGCCGGCCGAGTTCTTGTTGAAATACCGCCGGCAAGCATGAAAAAGATACCCAGTGGTCGTCTTCCTGATACCCGGCAGCCATTGCGGGATGATATGGGGATCAGACCTTTTTTCATGAAGAAGGCAGTTATCACTGCAGCTGGTGGGGTTAGTGCCCTCGAGTCATGGTTGCGTAGGCAGGTTAAAAACTGTCAGTGGACACATTCCGATTACCATCACCATGAGCTCGTCCCGTTTCGCCATTCGACGGGTGTAATAATCGCATGCTGGCACTGTGATAATGAGCTGAAAAACCAAACGGAACAAACCCTCGATCAACTGGTAGGTGTTAATAACGCTGACTGGGTAATCGACACTGCCCGCATCGCGCTTGGTCTGGACGCTCAGCGCTCATTGTCACTGGCGGAGCTATGCTGGTGGGCGGTAGGCGCCGGGATTGGCGATGAAATTACAGAAGAAATGGCGCGCCGATCCCTGCGTATTAAAGACGATGGAATTAAATCGGTTTACAGGGAGAGTGAGATTGTTCCGTCGGTACCGGCCACCAGCATTCTTTCTCCCCGTCTCGAAAAAGCAATCAAGCCAACGGCAAAAACAACGCCGGGCAAACCTCTGGTTCCTGTGAACGTCGATCCTGTTGCTCCGGCGACACTATTCGCGAGACCTAAGCGGAGCCGATGGTTATCAGCTGACTTTATCTCATGGGTTAAAAAACAGCCGTGCATGTGCTGCGGGCAGCCTGCAGATGATGCACACCATCTTATTGGCTGGGGGCAGGGCGGCGTAGGCACCAAGGCCCACGATATTTTTACGATCCCATTATGCCGCAAGCACCACCGTGCTTTGCACCATGACCCTGCCGCTTTTGAGCGTGAATACGGCACCCAGCCGGTATTGATTATTAAATTGCTGGACCGGGCATACGCGCTCGGCGTTCTGGCGTAGTAAGGAGAAGAACAGAATGACACCACGTCAACGCCGTCTGCACCGTGCAGGATTAGAAACAGTGGCCGCCGCCCCGCGCAAAAGCTGGCTGGGGCGATTCACTCCCCTTAATGGCATTCAGTCCGCCTGGATAAAATCTCTGCTTACTGTTTGGGGGGAAGGGATGAGAGGAAATGCTGCCCCACGTAAACCATCAGGACATTCATGCTGGCGAGGCATGAAGGGTGATCACTGGTCAGATAAAGCATTAGAACGCTTTACGGCAGCAATTGAGCAGGCAAGAAGTGAAGGGTATCGCGGGCGGCAGGCATTAAGCAGGGCACATGCCATTTTGTGGCCGAAGCCTGCAACGGTCGCCATTGACGCTGCGATCACTGAGGATGATGTTGAATTTGTTGAACGATGTGTACTGGCGATATTTGAAACGGGTGATCCGGTTTATCTCGTTGGCGTTAACTATTACACCACCCGTAAAAAAATCTCAGACATAACACGGGAAATACAGCTGGTGGCGCCATGGCTAACAGACAGTGAGGCCCGGAAAAGAGTGCGCTGGTGCCTTGAAATATTCAGAGCAAAAGCTTTCCTGGCTGTTCATAAGGCGATTCATGTGAATTAACAAAAAGTGCTATCCCCCCTTTTTGGTATTGAAAACGGGCCAGAAAATCAGATAATGCATTCATGCTTGGCAGAGCTGCGCCACTCGGCAGCGGCAAAAGCGACAATCTGAATATAACGAAGACCCCGCACTTGCGGGGTTTTTGCTTTCCGGCGATACGACAGGGGTATTCGCGAGATGCATTGCATCAGTACCCCTGTCATATCGCCGAATGTCAGTATTTTGGCTCTTTTGCGTGGTGTCCTAGGAAACTGAGCTTTCTTCAGCAGCCGATGCTTTCATCCCCCTTGTTCATGACTCATAATGAGTTAAAAAAAAGGGGGGATAAAATATGTCGTTTTCAGCATTGAGCAGTGACGATTTCTATACCCGGTTGTATCAGGTCGTTCGACCATCGCAGCCAATTGATGCTTCTGAGTTTTTGTTTGGTAGAGACCGTCAGTACGAAGCTATGAAACAGGCCCTCTATGCTCCGGGGAGACATAGTTTCATTTTTGGTCACAGAGGTGTAGGTAAATCATCTCTTGCTCATTCTATTGCTTTTGATCTTCAAGAACAGACTGACCCTATTCTTTTAAGCTGTGATGAAAGCACGACTATGGAATCTATAGTAGCAGATGCGCTGCGTGAAGCTGGTGCTACTGGTGCTTATAAAAGTGAGTGGGGGGTATCTGTTAGTCTCGGAGTCAGTGGAACAGGAATAAAATTTGAAAAGAAAGGGACATCGGCTCCTCAAGAAATAAAAATAGTTGATACGTCATCAGCTGTATTTGCTCTAGAGTATCTGCAAAAAATTCATTCAGATAAGCCTTTTATAATAATTGATGAGTTTGATCGAATTGAAAATGCTAAAGAAAGGGAGAAGTTTGGCACCTTATTGAAGCAACTAGGAGATAAGCGGTCTAATGTAAAGTTTATCTTCACTGGTATTGCAGAATCATATGATGAGTTACTTATGGGGCATGCTTCAAGTTCACGGCAAATACATGAGCTTAAGCTTGATCCTCTACATTATTCAGGTTGCTTTGCAATTATTGACAGGGCATTTAGTGAATTTGGTTTGGTTGTGCCTGAAGATTTAAGGATTCGTATTGCTGGCATTAGTGATGGTTATCCCCATTATGTGCATCTCATTTGTGAAAAGATGCTTGTTTTGGCCTACGAGAGAGATTTAAATACCATTACTAATAGTCTGTATCTAGATGGACTGAATGAAGCTGTGACGTCAGTAGCACAATCGCTTAGGGGGCCATACGAAAAAGCCACATTAGCCCGTGATCGCCATTATACTTATGTTTTATGGGCAGTTGCAGACTCAAGAGACTTGCAACGCACTATTTGGGATGTAAAAGCATCCTATTGCAGTGTGATAGACCAAGTGTCATGGAGAAAAAAAGAAGAGATTCCGATGTTAGGGGATGACGCTTTTTCTAGAATTTTAAGGAATTTTAAATCCATAGATTTTGGGGAGGTTGTTGTACCTGCTTTTGATGGAAAACGTAGAGGGTGGTATACTTTTAAAGAAAACATGCTCCGCGGATACATCCGTATGTGTGCTGAAGCAAATCGGGTTAAACTGGATTTTGAAAAACACTTTACAGCAGAACCTACTGCACAAGCTCGAATTGGAGTACGCTCTCGTAAAACAGTATCGCAAATCGAAGAAGAGATTGAGAGAGAACAGCGGAATTACATACCAAAAGATGGGCCGTGAAAACGCTCAATGTTATTTTTAAGTTATAAAATTACAGTTTTGCAAATGAAACATTAAACCTCATCTTGGTGAGGTTTTTTATTTCAGATTTGGGTATCACTTCAATTCCTCTCTTCTGTATAAGAGCCCGATACCCAAGTAACTGGCCTGATCTGCTGGAGCTGGTGCAGAGCTGGTGGTTCGGAGATACGCCTCTCGGCGCTGTGCTGCTTTCTGTGGTTAAGGGGGGAGGCTTAGTAAACACTGGTAGTTATTTTTCTGCCATTGACGCCTCGAATGTTTGGAGCATAAATTATTGATGTGGTGAATCCCCTATGCGGAGGGGCGACCAGTCAGTGACAGAAACCTGTAAATGCAGCGCGGGCCATGCCGACTGGGGCATGCTCACCGGGAGGCACCCGGCACCACACTGCCACTAAACATATTTAAGATTCATGGCGGGTTTACTGTTTACAGTTACCCTTCTATGTTTAAAGAACGTAACGGTAAAAACAAATGCATCCTGGTAAATCGGTAGCTCGGACAATCAGGCGCGCCCTTACCGTTGCTCCTTGAAGTGCCAACTTCAGCCCGCCTCTCTCAGCGGGCTTCTTTTTTCTCGTAACCAATTCAAATCAAAAGGCACAGCTTTTCCCTCAACTAATAGTCACTCCCGTAAATGAGAAGGAGAGGGGAAGGATGAATTACATCGAAGGCTTTGGTCAGAGCAACGCATTGCATTGAAGTAACGTTATCGAGATGTTAAGTTTTATGGGTGGTGAATCCCCCTAGCGGAGGGGCGTAAACAGTTAGAAGTGAATCCTCAGCGCGAGTCACGGTGACTGACCAACGACTTACCGGGAAGCACCCGGCACCACAACTTCACCTCAAGCCCACGTAAACGCGTGGGCTGTTCTTTTCCAGCGGCTCTATTCAAAGGCTGCGCATTTGCGTGGCCTTTTTCATTTCAGGCTCACGGGAATCATCATCGATACGGCTTGTTGTTAAATCAGCCCGATGGGCCTGTTCCTATCAAACACACGCACAGCACCCGCACACAGCGAGGTGAGAGTATGTATCGCATGGACAAACTAACAACCGGCATTGCCTATGGCGCATCAGCTGGAAACGCCGGGTTCTGGATGCTCCAGGTGCTAGATAAAGTCAGTCCATCACAATGGGCAGCCATTGGCGTGCTTGGCAGCCTTCTTTTTGGTCTGCTTACGTACCTGACGAATCTGTATTTCAAAATTAAAGATGACCGGCGCAAAGCGGCACGGAGTGGTGATGGGAAACAGAGCGAAACTTAGTGCAGCAATGCTGGTCCTCATTGCTGCTGGTGTATCAGCTCCTACATTGATGGATCAGTTCCTTGATGAGAAAGAAGGAAACAGCCTTACAGCGTATCGCGATGGCAGTCAGGGGATCTGGACAATTTGCCGCGGGGCCACGCGTATAGATGGTAAACCTGTCACTCAGGGTATGAAACTGACTCAGGCCAAATGCGATCAGGTAAACGCGATAGAGCGCGACAAAGCGCTGGCATGGGTGGATCGGAATATCCATGTCCCTTTGACCCCGCCACAAAAAGTAGGCATTGCCTCGTTCTGTCCATACAACATCGGGCCCGGAAAATGCTTCCCGTCTACGTTCTATCAGCGGATTAACGCCGGTGATCGTAAAGGCGCATGTGAAGCGATTCGCTGGTGGATAAAAGACGGAGGGAAGGATTGCCGGGTGCGCTCCAATAACTGCTATGGGCAGGTAACACGCCGTGATCAGGAAAGTGCGCTGACTTGCTGGGGGATTGACCAGTGAGTGCAGCCTACTTAAAGCCAGCTATCGCCGTAATGATTATTGCTGGTGCCTTTGTTGCTGGTTTAGCCTGGAGCGATCGGGCATGGGAAAAGCGGTGGGCAGAACGTGATAGCGACGAATCGTCCCAGGAAGTTAACGCGCAAACCGCCGCCCGGATGATTGAACAGGGGCGTCTGATCGCCCGCGATGAGGCCGTAAAAAATGCTCAAGCGCAAGCAGCTGCAGCGCGTACTGCTGCCGCTAATCTCTCTGATACTGTTAGCCAGCTGCGGCAGCAGGCAAAAAACCTTGCCACCCGCCTGGACGCCGCAAGCCACACCGCAAGTCTTGCCGCTACCGTCAGAAGCAAAACAACCGGCGCCAACGCCGGAGTGCTTGCCGACATGCTTGGAAACCTTGCAGAAGAAGCTCGACGGTATGCTGCAATCGCTGACGAACGCTACACAGCAGGAATGACCTGTGAGCGGATTTACGAATCGGTGAGAGTGAAAAACAAACAGCCCAAGCCCAAATAATGAGCGATTCAGGTGGATTTATGAGTATAATCGTGAGCGATTTGCTTATACAGAGGGAGGTAGTAAATGGACGATATACGATTAAAGATTTTTTTAACTGACTTGGTTTATTCTTTTACCGTTCATAGTTTTATTATTTTCTGGGGCGGTGTTGGAATGCTGTTACTAGGAGTTGTAGGCCTTGAATTAACTGGCGCATCTTCGAATATATTGACTGAGGTAAGTGGCTATATGATATTTTCAGCTATTTCGCTGGAAGTTATTCAGGCTGTTTTCAATAAAGTAGTATGGAAGTCATTCATATAATTTCCAATGGTATGACTTGAGCCCTGTGTTAGCAGGGCTTTTTATGTAGTTGAAGAACTACAGCTTAGAGGGGTAATGCTTTGTTAAAAAATAAGACAGATGGTCAAATGCCCACGCTAACCCACTTTGATTCTTCTCACGGAATGTCAGATTCACTTTTGAGTACTCTTCGCCGTAGATTTCAAGAGGCGATGCCAGCCAAAGGAAATGGTGCTGAGTGTATTGAATGGCCTTCAGACGGCTTTCCTCATCCGGAATGGCCTGAGAGAGATATTCGTAAAAATGTTCGTCAAGGTTTATAAGTTTATTTTTAATGGTGATTGGCGTGTTCGGGCGTAATGAGAAGTCGATATAACCATATAATATCTCCTCCTCATAACCGATAGCACAGCCTAAAGTCATAAATAATCCGTCAACACTGTTCACCTGAACAATGAAATCTTTAAACCATGGGAAATCGTTCACTTCATGGATGTCATTTATCTTTTCTGGGAATTGTATAAGGTCAAATCCACCATTGTTGATATCACCGTTTTCTCTGACATCTCGACGGTAAGGGAATCGGGTGAAATTATAGCGCTCAGTAAATTCCATGAGGTTTCCTTAACTATGTGTGAAAAACATACTCAGCCATTTATGTGCTCATAAATTTGCCAGTGTCCAACCATTAGTGGGCTGAGGGTCAACCTTACACTCTGTAGTTTCTCAGTAACACCCTGATATTTAAACAGTAGCCTCGCATCTGCGGGGCTTTTTTATTCGCAAAAGGTAACGCGATGAAGAGCTTAAAAATTGAATACGTAGACGAGAAGCTGGTGGCGATTGAGTGTGACAGATTGTCATGCTCATCGCTGCCCGTTTCAGAGTTTACCATCGACAGTACCGCTTTAACTCTCCCTCAACTCATGCTCGAGGATGCTTATGCCGCCACGAGCTAAACGACCTTGCCGGCACAGAGGATGCGCGACTGTGACCAATGATGTCGGAGGATACTGTGAGATGCATCGGCAGCAACACGCTGGTGATGGCTGGCGTAACTACCAGCCCGGAAAAACTCGGCAGGAACGTGGTTATGGTCGACCGTGGGAAATTAAACGGGCCCGTATCATGAAGAGGGATAAATACCTTTGTCAGAACTGCAGGCGAGACGGTATTGCCACGAAAGCCTCAAGTGTCGACCACATCATTCCTAAAGCTCATGGCGGTACCGATGATGACTTTAATCTGGAGTCATTGTGCTGGACCTGCCACAGCAAGAAAACAGCAACAGAGAGAACCCGATGAAGAGTTTCAAAATTGAATACGTTGATGGCGTTTTGACCGTTCTGGAGACGGATGGTCAGTCACGAATGAATGAAGCCGTGCATGGCATCCATTTTGAGCATGTCCAGGGCGGCCGCCCACTGCTGAAACTGACGATTGCGCATGATATTGCACCGGCACCGGCTGCTGAGTCGGCTCAGGAACCTTTAGTGGGTGAGCTGGTACAGGATCAACAATCTCCGTTTCCCGGCGGTCGTCGTTCCCGCCATCGTAGGGGAGGTAAGCAATGATGTATAAACGCACGGATCTGACGCTCTCCATGTTCTATGCATCCAGCGCTGATGCAGACGGGAACAAAGTGGCTACGTTGACGATGCAGGTAATTGCAGCAGAGGTTGGAGCCGTCCAGACCAGCCAGCTGCGATGTATAACCGATAGCGCGAAGAAAAAAACGTATAGCGTAGGTGAACAATCTGTCAGTAATGGTTCCGATCCGTTGCTGGTCGCGATTGAGAATTACTGGCGTCAGAGCACGGATGTCGTCGTTAAAGGATTGATCGCCGAGGTGACCGACTTCATCGCAGGGAACATCAACTCAGTTAGCACCTGGATCGGTCAGTTTGGGATGAAGGTTTTCGAGAACCAGCCATTAGATGAACGGCTTCCAGAAAGCGTACTGCAGGCCGATGGAGGATCTGCTACAGCGACAGGATCCTGACCGCCGGTATAACAACTGGTGTTCATTGAACGTCTGAGATATGCCGGCCCACGCAGTGCGAACCGTATTCGCCGCCGGCGCAGCCGGAATGACGACCACCACCTCGACTGAGGCAGCTGCAGCCAGGGGGAGGGGGGATCAAATCCCTGACCCCTTTCGCGCTTCGGGACTGCCCGTTGAAGTCTATTTTTACACGCCAGAAATAAGAAACTTTTTTCCGGAAGGTTTCATCTATCAAAGGAACGTTTATGGCCGGAGGAATTCGATCGTCCGGTGGTGGCCGAAAACCCACTTTACCCACCGGGCAAAAAAGCAAATTAACACGTATTGCGCCTCCCGCTGAGTTAATGGGGGAGGCGGCAATAAGAATGTGGAAAACGCAAAGCAAAATACTCATCGACCGAGGGGTGTTTGAGCTGGAGGACGCACCTTTGTTGCTGGCTTACTGCAATGCTTTTCATCTGATGCTCGAAGCCGAAAAAATGCTGGCCAGCGGACTGACCTCAGAAAGTGAAATGGGGGGCCTGAAAAAACACCCTGCAGTTAATGTCCGGAATGACTCGGTTTCCCAGCTTGCCCGCCTGGGCTCTCTGTTGGGGTTAGATCCGCTCAGTCGTCTTCGCATGACCAGCGGACAAAAGGATCCGGATGATGACGGGAATGAATTCGATGAGTTTGACTGATGGCAACCTATCCGAACGTCAATGCAGCGAACCAGTATGCGCGGGATATCGTTGGCGGGAAGATTCTGGCGTGTCAGTTAACGATACTTGCCTGTCAGCGACATCTGGACGACCTCGAACGAGCAAAGGATCCCCACTGGCCCTACCGCTTCGATAAAAACAAAGCAGAACGATTTCTTCGTTTTGCCCAGAAAATGCCTCATACCTCAGGGGAATGGGCCCGGCGTAAACTCCGGATTGAATTTGAAGCCTGGCAGAAGTTCGCTCTTGGCGTACCGTTTGGATGGGTACACAAGAAGACAGGCCTGCGTCGTTTCTCTGAAATCTACATCGAGGTGCCCAGGAAGAACGGGAAATCCGCTATTGCCGCTGCTGTAGGAAATTATATGTTTTGTGCAGATGGCGAGCATGGTGCAGAAGTCTATTGCGGCGCCACGACTGAAAAACAGGCATGGAAGGTATTTTCTCCGGCGCTGCAAATGGTGAAAAAGCTGCCGGCATTGCGGCAAAAATTCTCGATAAAACCCTGGGCAAAAAAAATGACGCGCCCTGATGGTTCGGTTTTTGCGCCTGTGATCGGTGACCCGGGGGATGGTGATTCGCCATCATGCGCCATCATTGATGAATATCACGAACATACTACTGATGCGCTTTACACCACCATGACCACCGGTATGGGGGCTCGTGAACAACCGATGACGCTGATCATCACCACCGCCGGCTATGACATTACATCCCCTTGCTATGAAAAGCGTACTCAGGTTGTCGAGATCCTGCGGAGAACCCGTAATGGTGAGGAAAATGAAACCATATTTGGGCTGATTTATGGCCTTGATGACGATGATGACTGGACGACTCCTGAGGCATTAATCAAGGCAAACCCCAACTATGGCATTTCGGTAAAAGCAGATTTTCTCCGGGCTAAACAATTATTGGGTATGTCGACGCCCGGGCAGACAAACAAGATTCTGACCAAGCATTTCAATCGCTGGGTAAGCGCAAAATCAGCTTATTACGACCTGAGGAAATGGATGGATGCAGCCGATAAAAATCTTAAGTTGTCAGATTTTGAAGGGGAAGAATGCTGGCTGGGTATCGATCTGGCCTCGAAAGTTGACCTCAATGCTGTGGTTCCAGTTTTTCGTCGTGAAATAGACGGAATAACACATTTTTACTGTGTTTCTCCTCTGTTCTGGGCACCCGAAGAAACCATTTACTCGCAGGAGACCGCGCTGAAAAGTACCGCAGAACGTTATCAGTCCTTTGTCCGGCAGGGTAAGTTGATCCCGACCGATGGTGGCGAAGTTGATTACAGGCTGATATTTGAAACGATCCTGAAACTGCGGAATACCGTAAAAATTGCCCAATGCCCCATTGACCCTTATGGCGCGACTTCATTACGTCACATGCTCGAGGAAGAGGGGCTTGAACCTGTCGAGATAAGACAAAATTTTACCCATATGAGTGATCCTATGAGAGAGATTGAGGCTGCGCTCATCTCGGGGAGATTCCATCATGACGGACACCCTGTCATGAACTGGTGTATTTCCAATATCGTCGGCCAGTACCTTCCCGGAAGTGACGATATTGTGCGTCCCGGGAAAGAAGGGCGGCAGAATAAGATAGATGGTGCGGTTGGTTTAATGATGGGGCTGGGGCGCGCCATGCTTAACAGTTCAGTGATGACATCCGTATACGATGAGGAAGATATAGCATGCTAATTTCAGTTCTGAGTTTTATTGTCGGCCTCACTGGTGCTGGATTGTTATCCGCAGGTGCCTGGCTTATTTCTCCATCAGTGGGATTGATAACAGGAGGGATTATTTGTCTGGGCTGGTCATATATGACAACCCGGGCCTTTTCCTCCGGCGTCAGCAATGGCGGAGGTAAATAATGTTCCTACCCCAGATGTTCAGGGGCCGACAATACTCGGGTAATAGCTTCTGGGAAGCTATGCTGGGCGGGGTTCGTTCAAGCCAGAGCAAAACTGGCATCATAATCACGCCGGAAACCGCTCTGGGACTTTCAGCGGTCCGGGCCTGTGTCACCCTCCTGGCTGAGTCCGTCGCGCAGCTGCCGTGCGAACTTTACCGGCGGGATAAAAATGGCGGGCGCCAGCGTGCGACGGACCACCCGGTTTATGACCTGATTCACTCCCAGCCCAACAGGAAAGACACCTCATTCGAGTATTTCGAGCAGCAGCAGGGGTTGCTGGGGCTGGAGGGAAATTGCTACTCGATCATCGAACGGGACGGAAAAGGCTACCCGAAAGAGCTGATCCCCATTAACCCGAAAAAGGTCATTGTGCTGAAAGGGCCGGACGGTATGCCGTATTACCAACTCCCGGAAGTCGGCGAAATTCTGCCGATGCGCATGATGCACCATGTGAAGGTCTTTTCTCTGGATGGCTATATCGGCAGTTCCCCCATTCAGACGAACGCCGATGTTCTGGGGCTGAATTTGGCGGTTGAGGAGCATGCGGCCGCGACATTCCGGCGCGGGACAACGATGAGCGGGGTGATAGAGCGTCCGAAAGAGGCTGCGACCATTAAAAGCCAGGATGCTATTGATCGCCTGCTGGCGAAATGGACCGAGCGCCATTCCGGTATTCACAATATGTTCTCTGTGGCATTGCTGCAGGAGGGCATGAGCTACAAACAACTGTCGCAGGATAACGAAAAGGCGCAGCTGCTACAGTCGCGGCAGTGGGGCGTGGAAGAGGTCTGCCGGCTCTATAAAATCCCGCCACATATGGTGCAGATGCTGGCGAAAGCGACCAACAATAACATCGAGCACCAGGGCCTGCAGTTCGTGATGTATACGCTTCTGGCCTGGCTGAAACGCCATGAGGGTGCGCTGCAGCGCGATCTGCTTCTGCCCAGCGAACGCCGCGATTTGTACATCGAGTTCAACGTTTCCGGGCTGCTGCGAGGCGACCAGAAGTCACGCTATGAATCGTATGCGCTGGGCCGCCAGTGGGGATGGCTATCCACCAACGATATCCGGCGTATGGAGAATCTGCCGCCAATTGCCGGCGGGGACAAATACCTGACGCCGCTCAATATGGTCGACAGCGCGAAGATCCTTCCTGGCGATAAGTCGCCGACAGCAAAACAGCTGGCCGAAATCGAAACCCTTCTGGCCAGAGCCTGATTATTTCCCGCTGCGCGGGATGACCTGGAAGACAACATGACAACGAAATTAATTAACCTGCCGCACCTGGCAGATATGGTCTTTGGTGTGCCGCATTACGTGACGCGGCAAACAATGGACTCCGTGAAAGCGGTGCTCATCCCCCGTATTCAGGGGATCACCGAAGATGCCGCCATTCAGATGGCGTTGAATCCGGGTAAATCACCTGCTGCTGAGCAGGTCCAGCCCACCGGCGGGGTGGCGGTGATCCCCGTTCACGGCATTCTTGTTCCACGCCGGGGGCAGATTACGGCGATGTGCTCCGAGCTGACCAGCTACGAGCGGATCCGCGGGCAGTTGCAGGCGGCGTTAAACGACCCCTCAATCAGCGAAATCGTTCTGGATATTAACTCCGGCGGCGGCGCAGCGGTGGGGTGCAAGGAGCTGGCCGATTACATTTATCAGTCTCGCGACACGAAACCCATCACGGCTATTGTGAACTACAGCGCGTATTCCGCCGCGTATTTCATCGCATCGGCCTGCAGCAAAATCATCGTCAGCCAGACCAGTGGCGTGGGGTCGATTGGTGTGATCATGGAGCACCTCGATACGTCGAAGATGGAAGAAAAAATGGGGCTGACGTTCACCACCATTTACCGGGGAGATAACAAAAATAACGGCACCCAACATGAACCACTGAGTGAAGAGTCGCTGGGTATGTTCCAGGGCATGATCGACGAAATGTACGAGACGTTTACGGGGTCAGTGGCCGAATATCGCGGCCTGAAGCAGCAGGCCGTCATTGATACGCAGGCGGGGCTGTATTTTGGCCCTGGCGCTGTGTCTGCCGGCCTGGCGGATGAAGTCTCTGACCCCCAGGCGGCGATCAATGCTATCGCGGCAAAGTATCAGCAAGCCCGTCAAAAAACCTCCATTCAGATGCAGGCAGCCGCGATGGATCTGCAAACCAAAATGTAATCCGGCGCAAACACAAACCGCGTCACCTTAAGCAGCCAGCAGGCTGCTTTTTTTATGTCTAAAAAGAGAGAAATAAAATGCCACATATTGAAGAATTGCGTCGTCAGCGTGCGGGTATCAACGAACAGGTTCAGGCCCTGGCAACCATTGACGCCAGCGGCAGCACGCTGACTGCGGAGCAGCTGACGGAGTTTGCGAACCTGCAGCAGCAGTTCACTGATATCAGCGCCAAAATTGAACGCCTGGAAGCCGCCGAACGAGCTGCGGCGCTGGTCGCAAAACCCGTGAAAGCGACTCAGCAGGCCCCCGGCATTATTGTTAAGCAGGAGCCGAAACAGTACACCGGTGCTGGCATGACCCGACTGGTTATGTCTGTCGCCGCAGGCGCAGGGAATCTGCAGGACGCGGCAAAATTCGCTTCAGAAGAGCTGAATGACCAGTCAGTATCGATGGCCATTTCCACCGCAGCGGCGTCCGGGGGTGTGCTTATTCCGCAGAACCTCCACAGTGAGGTGATCGAGCTACTGAGCGACCGAACCATCGTCCGCAAGCTGGGTGCCCGTCCCGTTCCGCTGCCTAACGGTAATATGACGCTACCACGCGTGGCCGGTGGAGCAACGGCAAGCTACACAGGAGAAAACAAAGACGCCAAGACATCAGAAACACGCTTTGATGATGTAAAACTTACGGCGAAAACTCTGATTGCGATGGTGCCTATTTCCAATGCACTGATTGGCCGCGCCGGATTCAACGTCGAGCAGCTGGTCCTGCAGGATATTCTGACCGCCATCTCAGTGCGTGAGGATAAAGCCTTTATGCGCGATGACGGTACCGGCGATACACCGATTGGTATGAAGGCGCGCGCGACGCAGTGGAACCGCCTGCTGCCGTGGGAAGCTGATGCAGCGATCAACCTGAACACGGTTGACGAGTACCTGGACAAGATCATTTTGATGGCGATGGACGGCAACAGCAATATGATCAGCAGCGGCTGGGGCATGTCGAACCGTACCTATATGAAGTTGTTTGGGCTGCGTGACGGCAACGGCAACAAAGTCTATCCGGAAATGGCTCAGGGATTACTTAAAGGATATCCGGTTCAGCGTACCAGCGCGATCCCTGCGAATCTGGGGACCGGGGGTAAGGAGACTGAGATTTACTTTGCTGACTTCAATGATGTGGTTATCGCTGAAGACGGCAATATGAAAGTCGACTTCTCGAAGGAAGCCTCTTACATCGATGCCGATGGCACCCTGGTATCTGCGTTTTCCCGTAACCAGTCGCTAATCCGCGTTGTTACTGAGCATGATATTGGCTTCCGTCATCCGGAAGGTCTGGTGCTGGGTACCGGCGTCCTGTTCTAACCCATCCCTCAGTAAATACGGCCCGCATATGCGGGCTTTTCCCTTTCAGGAGAATGTTATGGCTGCGAAAAATAAAGCAGTGGAGCCGGAAGAAACGGTCGCACAGGACAACCATGCGACCGTGGTCGCACAGGCAGAGCGTAAATCCGTTGTGTTCCTTGGGCCGCACCACCGTTATTCCCGTGGTGATATCGCGTGCTTTG
This sequence comes from Klebsiella sp. P1CD1, assembly GCF_003790505.1. Classification (NCBI taxonomy): domain Bacteria; kingdom Pseudomonadati; phylum Pseudomonadota; class Gammaproteobacteria; order Enterobacterales; family Enterobacteriaceae; genus Klebsiella; species Klebsiella sp. P1CD1. The sequence continues at coordinate 3,597,912 of NZ_CP033631.1, read as the reverse complement.
AAGGAACGCGCGCCGAAGAACTGGTTAAGCGGCGTATCGCGGTATGGCCGGAGGATGCCGAACGTGCGCTGAAACCGAAGCCGGGAGACAGCGATTTTGATACTGACATTGGGTGATGTGAAAACCCAGCTACGCCTGGAACTGGATTTCACGGAGCATGACGCCATGCTCACGCAAATGGTGAATGCCGCGCAGCGGAGCATCGAGCGTGATTATTACTGCAAGCTGGTCACCAGTGATGAAGAGCTGCAGGCACTCCCGGAGACCGTCCGCGGATTTATCGCGGATGAAGATATCCGGCTGGCCATTCAGTTTCTGGTCAGCGATGCGTATCTGAATGGCCATACCGGACAGTGGCTGGAAACCGCTGCGGTGAGGCATCTTCTTTTCCCCCTGCAGGAGCATACGCTATGAGCCTGAAACCGGGTGATATGAACTGTCGCATTGCAATTAGCTACGTTCAGTCCGGTCGTGGGCCGCTGGGCGAACCGCTCCCGGAAAAGCAGGTTGAATCGGGAAAAGCGTGGGCAAAACGGGAGCTGGTATCGGGGCGAAAAGTCCGCACGCTGGATCAGCAGCAGGTGGTGGAAACCTGCCTGTTTACGGTATATCCGGGCGTGCTGGTTGATATTGACTGGAAAATCACGACGAAAAATCTGGTTTATACCGTCCGGAATATCGACCGCAAAACAGACCGGATCATTATCACGGGGGAGGCTGACGGGCGGCATGATAGAGCTGGCGATTAAGGGTGCGCTGGAGCGCATCACCGGCATGAATGCGTATCCGCTTTTACTGCCGGACACGGTCAAGGAAGGAGCGACCTTTCAGCGTATCTCTGACCCGGAAATGGTCTCGGGAATGTTGCGAACGGGGATCGTCTCTGCCCGTATCCAGGTGAATCTGTACCGTCTCGATGATTACACCTCACTGCTGCAGCTGGATAAAAAAATCTGGACGGAACTGAAGTCCGTCGTTCATGGACAGCTGGAGGGTATTCCGGTTCAGTATGTGGAACGAGGCGGTATCCATCAGGATAAAAACCAGCTGACGAATCGTCGCATTCAGTATCGCCTGACCCGCGATTTCATCATTCACTACGTGGAGGACTCCTCGTGATCCGAATGGAAGTTAAAGGGCTGGATGAGCTGGAGCGGCAGTTAATGGCCCTGGGCGAAAAAGTGGCGACGAAGGTATTGCGGGATGCCGGGCGCGAAGCGCTAAAGGTCGTCGAGGAAGATATGAAGCAGCATGCCGGCTTTGACGAAACGTCCGCCGGGCCGCACATGCGGGACTCAATCAAAATCCGCTCTTCCACCCGCAAGGGTAAAGGGAACGCGGTTGTAACGCTCCGTGTCGGCCCCAGCAAGCAGCACCATATGAAGGCGCTGGCGCAGGAGTTTGGCACGGTTAAACAGGTTGCAGACCCCTTTATCCGACCCGCCCTGGATTACAACCTCCAGACCGTTTTGCGCGTGTTAACCGTGGAAATCCGAAACGGCATTGAAAACAGGTAGCATCCGCTGCCGTATAAAAAGAGAGAGAAACATGGCTGATAAAACTTCGCCTGAATATGCGATGTTGCCGGCGGGCACCATTGTGAAATACGGGGAGCCTGGCGCTGCCACGTCAGCGCTGAAACCGTTGATTAACTGTAAAGCGCTGGGTGCAATGGGGCAGACGGGGGGCTTTGTCGACTGCACCACGTTACTGGATAAGCAGAAACAGTCCATCAGTGATCTGCCTGATGGGCCTGAAAAGTCGCTGGGCTTCATTGATGATCCGGGCAATACCGATTTTGCCGCGCTGCTGAACGCAGCAGAGGCCCGCAAGACCATCCAGTTATACGTCGAATTACCCAACAAGCGAACCGCGACGATGCTCCTGGCGCTGTCCGGCTGGCAGATGAATGAAATCGCCGCTCCGGCGAATGAGGTCATCCAGATCACTGTTCAGGGTAAGCAGAACAAGATCACCTGGGGAACCGTCGCTGTCTCCGGCGGCGCCTGATTAACTTAACCTGTAAACAGCCACCTTCGGGTGGCTTTTTATTTTTAAGGACTACCTGTGAAAGATAAAGATTACCTGTCCACGCTGAAATCCGCATTGCTTAAATCGGAGCCAACCGTCATTAAAACCGAGTTATTTGGCGCCACCGTATTCATCCGCCGCCTGACCGGGGATTACCTCATCAGCTATGAAGAGAAAATGGCTGAAACCGCAAAAGCTGGCGCAGCGCGTGAGGCATCGGAGCAAGTCATTCAGATCGTCATCGATGCACTGGTTCAGCCGGATGGAACGGCCATTCCGGATGAGTTTAAACCCACGGCAGCCGAACTGCTGAAGGCCCATGAAAACCCCGAACTGCTGGCCGCAGTGGAAAAAGTGAAGCAACACGCAATCGGCAAGCTGGAGGAAGCGGAAAAAAACTGAGTGACTCGCCCTGGCTGGAGCTGATCTTCTGGCTGGCCGACCGCTGGGGCGAGCCTGACCCATCCAAAATTGCCGCATTGCCGGCAAACACTCTGTACCACTGGCGAGCCTACTTCCTGAAACAGGGCACTTTCCGCCGTCCTGGCGATGAAAACGCGCCACCTACCGAAACCACACCTGCGCCATCCCGGGTCGATGATGAATGCGCGGCAGTCATGAGGGCATTAATGTAATGGCAGACGTCGCATCTTTAGCGGTCGGGCTGCACCTGAACGCAGCCAGTTTTAAATCCCAGCTGCTGGGAGCGTATGGCGATGCGGAGAACCAGTCACGACGGTTTAACCGTAATGCCCAGGCGGACGCGAAAAAGACGGAGGACGCCTATAAGAAGGTCGGTCTGTCGATATCCGGGATGGCCAGCCGGCTGGCGGGGCTGGCAGGAGCCGGCCTTTCCATCGGCACGATCGTCACCACGTCCAGACAATATGGACAGGCATTATCAGACCTGCAGGCCATCACCGGTGCGACTGCAGCTGAAATGAAAGCGCTGGATCTGGCTGCGCAGGAAATGGGACGCACGACAGAGTACAGCGCCAGCCAGGCCGCCGAAGCGCTAAAGCTGATGGCGTCGGCTAAACCGGAGCTTTTAAAAACGTCCGATGGACTGCAGAAGGCTACGAACAGCGCGCTTATCCTGGCGCAGGCCGCCGGCACAACGTTGCCCGATGCGACCAGAACGCTGGCGCTCTCCTTAAACCAGTACGGGGCGAGCGCGCAGGAGGCGGATCGTTATATCAACGTGCTGGCCGCCGGCGCGAAGTACGGGTCGTCGGAGATTGTGGATACGGCGGCTGCCATTAAAAATGGTGGCGTCGCAGCCGCACAGGCCGGCGTTGGTTTTGAGCAGCTGAATGCCGCGATTCAGGTGCTGGCAGAGCGTGAAATTAAAGGCGGTGAAGCCGGCACGGCGCTGCGTAACGTCATCCTGAATCTGGAAAAGGGCACGGACAAGAGCCTCAAGCCGTCCGTGGTTGGTCTCAGCCAGGCGCTGACCAATCTTTCCGGGAAAAATCTCTCCACGGCCCAGGCCGTAAAACTGTTTGGCGTGGAGAACCTGAATGCGGCGTCTATCCTGGTCCAGAACCGTTCAAAGCTTGATGAGCTGACCGCTTCCCTGACCGGTACCAAAACGGCGCATGAGCAGGCATCCATCAGGGTTAACAACCTGAACGGCGATTTGCTGGGGCTGAGCAGTGCGTTTGAAGGGATGGTCATTAAGATCGGCCAGAGTAGTAACGGGCCACTCCGCAGCGGGATTCAGGTTGCCACGGAGGCACTGAACAGCCTGGCAGACAATTTCAACACCGTCTCCAGCGTGGCGCTTTACAGCCTGATCCCCGTGTTATCCACGAAACTGACTGCAGGACTGCGGGAGAATATCGCGGCCTGGCGGGAAAGCCAGGCGGCGGTAAAAGCGCGGGCGCAGGCTGATGCGGATATTGCCCGCAAAACGCTGGATTCGACAGCGGCCATCCTGAAACAGAACGACGCTGAGTTTGGCCACTACCGGCAGATGGAGCGGACGGCTAAACAGTATGGGATGAATATCAGTTACCAGGATGAGTTTACCCGGCTTATTCGGCAGGAAACTGAGCAAACCAATCTGGCCAGCCAGGCGAAACTGAAACTGGCAGCGGCAAACCGGCAGATGTCGATATCGGCCCGCGCGGCTTCCGTTGCGGTGGGGCTGGCAAGAGGCGCATTAAATTTAATCGGTGGTCCGTTCGGCGCCGCGATGCTGGCCGGCTCAGGCATTCTTTACTTTCATGAGAAGGCAAAGGAAGCCCGGCAGTCAGCCATTGATTTAAAAGATGCCGTAGTGGAAACCAGTGAAGCGCTGATGCGCCTCTCGCTTAACCAGTTAAATGTGAAGCAGTTCGACCTGGAGGATCAGTACGAAAACCAGGTCGTACAGCGTAACCAGCTGATAAAAGAGATTCAGGATGCCGACAGCCGTATCGGCAGCCTGAAAGCGTTTGACCCATTCGGCCTGCTGGAAGGGGTGACAAAAGACCAGACGCGGGCGCGGGCGGATCTCGATAGCGTTAACGAGGGACTCCGCAAAACCGAGGAAAACATTAAGCGAGTCAGTGATGCAAAAACACTGGCTCAGCTGGGGTTATCGGGAAAAATAACCTCCCTTACGGACGATCTGAAAGGAGCGTTAAGCACGCCCCCCAAAGAGACCGGAGATGGAAATCCCTGGGGCGGCGATGGCGGTACCGGCACGGGGAAAGGCAGTAAGTCCCAAGTCGACCAGTTCAAAACGCTACGGCAGCAAATTGAAGAAGCCCATGCATCCAGCCTGGCCAGAATTAACCTGCAGGAAAAGGACAGCAACAGGGAGCTGCAGGAAGCGGCGAAGAAAAATGGCGCCAGTGATGCTGACCTGCAGCGCGCGCTGTTAATGAATGCAGAGAACTACCAGAAACAGCGACTGGATCTGGCCGCGCAGTATTCCCCCGCCCAGGAAACTCTGCGAAAAGAGCAGGAAGCCAGCCGGGACCTGGCTGAGCTTTTCAAAGCCCGCCTTCTTGATGAAAAAGAGTACCAGGCCGCACGAATAACGCTGGCCAGAGATACTGCGAAAGAGCTGCTGCAGGCGCATGCCGATGAAATCGCTGCGCCGGCACTGGATATCGCCGGCGAAGTTGATCCACTGGTCTCACTGCGCAATCAGCTTGCTCAGCGGCAGGCATTGCTGCAGGCGTACTACCAGGGCAGCGCGATCAGCAAAGAACAGTACGAAATGCTGATGCAGAAGGCGACGAAAGAATCCGCCGATGCGCAGTATCAGACGTCACTGGAGTTATACCGATCACAGGGAGAATTCCAGAGCCTGGCCGTCGGGTTATTTGAAACGGCCCATGAGCGCTCGGGCAACTTCCTGACGAGCATGCTGACGCGGACGAGAAGCTTTAAGGAGAACATGGCTGACCTGTTTTCCTCACTCACGCAGTCGGTCATAAAAAACCTCGTTGATATGGCCGCTCAGGCGCTGGTCACCAGTACCGTCATGCAAACCATTATGGGCGTGGTGGGCGTCGGGACCAGCGTTGTCACGGGCGCTGCGGGCGCAGGCTCGGGGACGGCGATCCAGAATGCCGCCAGTAACTTCCAGTTCAACGCCAAAGGCGGCGTTTATGACTCACCGTCGCTAAGCGCATACAGCAACCAGGTCTACGACTCTCCGCAGTTCTTCGCCTTCGCAAAAGGGGCCGGCGTATTTGGCGAGGCCGGGCCGGAGGCCATCATGCCGCTGACGCGTGCCGGCGATGGTTCGCTGGGTGTACGCGCTGTCGGTGGTGGTCAGAACGCCGGCGCGTCGGAAGGGCCAAAAGTCTATATCACGATTGAAGGCGGAAACACCTCAACGCAGGCGCCGTTTGGTTTTGAGCAGTTTGGCCAGCAGATCGGCTCGTTTGTGGAGAAAAAATACAGGGAGCTGATGGCGCAGGATATGCGCCCTGGCGGGATGGTCTGGAATGCAGTTAAAGGGCAACGTTGATGGCTATTGAGATATTCACCTGGAGTCCGCGGGTTAATCCCCAGCAGACTGTTAACTTTCGTGTCCGGAAGGCGCAGTTCGGTGACGGGTATGCGCAGGTATCCGGCGATGGTATTAACACCCGATCACAGGACTGGGAGCTGAGTTTTGTCGGTACGGAGGACTATATCCGTCCGATTAAGCAGTTCCTCGACCGTCATGCCGGCACCCGCGCGTTTCAGTGGACCCCGCCTCTGGAAGAGGTGGGGCTTTACCGCTGCGAACAATATAAACCGGTGCCGCTGGGCGGCGGAAATTACTCACTTTCAGCCACTTTTATTCAGGCATTTAAACCATGAGCCTTAACGCGAATTATCAGAAGTTAGAGCCAGGCGATGAGGTTCGTCTCCTGGAGATCGATGGCCAGGCGTTTGGCCTAGATGAGGTTTTGTATTTCCACGGCTATAACGTTCCCCATACTGCAGCCGAAATCCTCGCCGCTGGCGGCGACCTGGATAAGCTGCCGGCGAAAAGCATCTGGTGGCAGGGGCGGGAGTATAAAGCCTGGCCATGTGAAATCGAAGGGTTCGAGTCATCCACCACGGGCAGCGACGCGCAGCCAACGCTGCGGGTAGGGAACATCGACGGAAAGATATCCGCGCTCTGTCTTCATTACGACGATCTGGCTCTGGCGCGGGTTGTCATCCACGACACGCAAAAACAGTATCTCGATGCGAAGAACTTTCCGGACGGGAATGTCTCAGCTGATCCGACTCAGGAGAAACGGCGCCTTTTCTTCATTGACGTAAAGCATTATGAAGACGATGAGAAGGTGGAATTTACTCTCTCCAGCCCGTTTGCCTTGCAGGGGATGATGATCCCCACTCGCCAGCTGCATGCGATTTGCACCTGGTGTATCCGCAATCAGTACCGCAGCGGTAACGGGTGCGACTATGCCGGCACCCGGTATTTTGACAGGAACAATCAGCCAGTTGATGACCCGTCGCAGGATGTCTGCAACGGAACGCTCACGGCCTGCAAATTACGTCATGGTGAGAATAGCGAACTGCCGTTTGGCGGGTTCCCCGGCACTTCATTAATCAGGAGCTGATATGCGTCAGAAAACGATTAAGGCCATCCAGGAACATGCGGCCGCAGAATATCCGCGCGAGGCCTGCGGCCTCGTCGCCCAGAGGGGCCGAGCGGAGCGTTATTTCCCCTGCCGGAACCTGGCCACAGAGTCGAAAGATAATTTTGTGCTGGCGCCGGAGGATTATGCGGAGGTTGAGGAATGGGGAACGATCACCGGTATTGTTCACAGCCATCCTGATGCCACCACCCAGCCGAGCGAACTGGATAAAGCGCAATGCGACGCGACCCTTCTCCCCTGGCATATTATCAGCTGGCCAGAAGGCGATCTCCGTACCATCCACCCGCGTGGTGAGTTGCCGCTCCTCGAGCGACCATTCGTGCTGGGCCACTACGATTGCTGGGGCCTGGTGATGAGCTATTTTCGGCAAACCCACGGCATCGAGCTGCACGATTACCGCGTCGATTATCCGTGGTGGGAAAAGGAGTATCCGGACAATTTTTATCAGGACTGCTGGTATGAATGCGGGTTCCGTGAGTTTGATGGTCCACCGCAACCGGGTGATATGGTGATCATGCAGGTGCAGGCGGATAAGTGGAACCACGCCGGGATTCTGCTGGAAGGGAACCTGCTGCTGCATCACCTGTATGGCCATCTCAGCAAGCGCGTGCCGTATGGTGGGTACTGGTTAGACCGAACGATGAAAATCGTTCGATACCATTCTCTGTGTTAATCTTTTGTGGCATTTGAATTAAAAACAAAAGGGACAAAGAGATGAAAAAAATTGCACTAGCTTTAGTGATTGTGGGAATTAATGGGTGTGCGACTAAACCAGTAACAAATGAACAGGCACAAAATATACCCGCCAAGCAAATATTAGACTCATCGTTTTTTTCTAAAAAAGAAGGTACGGGCGAAGTTATTATAAAGCGGGACTCTGGTGTTATGGGAAGCGCTTGTATGACGCGAGTATATCTTGATGGAAAAGAGATAGCTGATTTAGATACTGCCCAAAAAGCTGTGATTTATCCAAAAGTAGGGAATCATATATTTAGCGCATGGCCAAAAGGAATGTGTGGTGGTGGCATGAGTGAGCAATCAGGGACAGTGATTGATGGAAAAACATTAATGTACCGAATTGGTTATGGCACCAATGGGGATTTTGGAATATACCCCACAGCTTTTTAACTTATCTTTATGAGAAGAACCGCCATCAGGCGGTTTTTTTTGGAGAAAGAAATGCAAGAAGTTATGACGCGTATTGAATTAAGTGGAATGCTCGGTAAAAAGTTTGGGAAAACTCATCATCGTCTTATTTCGTGCATCCATGAAGCAGGCATAGCGTTGGCGAAAACGATACCAGGCTTCGAAAAATTCATGATTACCAGCAAAGAGCGTGGACTAACCTATGCGGTATTTAAGGATGAAAAAAATATAGGTCTAGATGACTTAGGATTCCCCATAACCGGGGAAGTAATTCGCATTGTTCCTGTAGTCATTGGTAGCAAAAAAGCCGGTTTTCTTCAGACTATTTTGGGTGCGGTCATCGTTGCGGTTGGAGCTATAGCCACTTTCGGATTCGGCCAGGCGTGGGGCGTAAACGTAATGATGGGAGGCGGCGCCATGATGCTCGGCGGCGTCGTTCAAATGCTTTCTCCACAGCCAGCAGGCCTGGCACGAAAAGAATCCGCTGACAATAAAGCGTCCTACGCCTTTGGGGGCGTGACGAATACTGCCTCTCAGGGATACCCGGTCCCTTTGCTTTATGGCAAACGCCGAATTGGCGGCGCCATTATATCTGCCGGTATTTACGTAGAAGACCAGCAATAAGTTTTATTCAGTAAACCATCCAATTCAGGCCACCTTGCGGTGGCTTTTTTTATGGGCGTAATATGGCAAATAACATAATTAAAGGGCGCAAGGGTGGCGGCTCAAAGCAGCGTACACCGACGGAACAGCCGGATGATTTACAGTCCGTTGCGAAAGCCAAAATTCTGCTCGCATTAGGTGAGGGTGAATTTGCAGGTGGTTTAACCGGTAAAGATATTTATCTTGATGGCACCCCGCTTGAAAATGCTGATGGTTCGCAAAACTTCAGTGGCGTGTCCTGGGAATTTCGACCCGGCACGCAGGCTCAGACTTATATTCAGGGTATTCCCGGCACTGAAAATGAAATCAGTGTGGGAACGGAAGTTTCCAGCAAGACAGCCTGGACCCATACCTTTACTAATACCCAGCTTTCTGCCGTTCGTGTCCGCCTGAAATGGCCGTCCCTGATGAAACAGGAAGATGACGGCGACGTGGTGGGCAATACCGTCAAGTATGCGATTGACCTGCAGACCGACGGTGGCGCCTGGCAGACGGTGCTGGAAACCGCTGTCACGGGTAAAACCACCTCCGGTTATGAGCGGAGCCATCGTATTGATCTGCCCCATGCCGGCAGTACCTGGACGCTACGCCTGCGTAAAATCTCTCCGGATGCAAACAGTGTCAAAGTTGGCGACGTGATGACGCTGCAGAGCTATACCGAAGTGATTGACGCGAAGCTGCGTTATCCCAACACCGCGCTGCTTTATATCGAGTTCGACTCCAGCCAGTTTAATGGCTCCATTCCGCAAATTTCCTGTGAGCCGCGTGGGCGCGTGATTCGTGTGCCGGATAACTACAATCCGGAAACCCGCGAATATACCGGCGTCTGGACCGGCGGGTTTAAATGGGCCTGGACGGATAACCCGGCCTGGATCTATTACGACATTGTTATAGCTGACCGTTTTGGTCTCGGTAATCGTCTGAGCAGCGCCAATATTTCGAAATGGACGCTGTACCAGATTGCACAGTACTGCGATCAGCTGGTTCCTGACGGGCGCGGTGGTGACGGCATGGAGCCGCGCTATACCTGTAACGTCTATGTCCAGGAACGCAACGATGCTTACACCGTGCTGCGAGACTTTGCCGCCATTTTCCGGGGCATGACCTGCTGGAACGGTGAGCAGATTGTTGTGCAGGCTGATATGCCGCGTGATGTCGATTTTACCTATACGCGCGCCAATATTGTCGGCAAACCCCGTTATTCGAGCAGCAGCAGCCAGGTTCGGTACACCAACGCCCTGGTCTCCTGGTCTGATCCGGATAATGCTTATGCTGATGCAATGGAGCCGGCGTTTATCCCGGAACTGGTTTCCCGCTACAGTTTTAACCAGCTCGAACTGACCGCGATTGGCTGTACGCGGCAGAGCGAAGCCCACCGTAAGGGGCTGTGGGGCATACTGACCAACAACAAAGACCGGGTCGTTGAGGTTGATGTGGGGCTGGACGGTCGCATTCCTCAACCCGGTTATATCATTGCCCTGGCGGATGAATTGCTGGCCGGACGGGTCAACGGCGGGCGAATCAGCGCGGTGAATGGCCGGGTGATTACGCTGGATCGTGATGTGGATGCCAAACCTGGCGACCGACTCCAGCTAAACCTGCCATCCGGTATCTCACAGAGCCGGACCATTCAGGCTGTTAACGGACGTCGGCAGATTACGGTCACAACGGCGTACAGTGAGACGCCAGAACGGGAATGCGTCTGGGCCGTTGAATCCGATGACCTCTTCCTGCAGCAGTACCGGGTTACAGGGGTAAAGGAGAACAGCGATGCCACCCTCACGATCACCGGCGTGGCACATGACCCGGATAAATTCGCCCGCATCGATACCGGCGCTATTATCGACCAGCGCCCGGTTAGCGTATTGCCGGCGGGCAACCAGTCCCCTCCTGACGATATTGTCATCACATCCCGCTCGGTCGTGAATCAGGGGATCAGCGTCGAAACGATGCAGGTTGACTGGTCAGCGGTCAGCGGCGCTATTGCCTACGAGGCACAGTGGCGCCGTAACGACGGGAACTGGATCAATGTGCCGCGCAGCTCGACCACCTCGTTTGAGGTCAGCGGCATTTATGCCGGTCGTTATCTGGTTCGTGTCCGCGCGATCAATGCGGCGGAGATTTCGAGCGGGTGGGCGCATTCCGAAGAGAAAACCCTGACCGGCAAGGTTGGCGAGCCGCTGGCACCGCTGGCGCTGGCAACCCGTTCGCTGGTTCATGGGGTCCAGGTTAGCTGGGAATTCCCGACCGGCTCGGAGGATACGCTGCGCACCGAACTGCAGTACAGCAAAAATCAGGACGGCAGTGCGCCGATGCTGTTATCAGACGTGGCCTATCCGGGGAAAAGCTATCAGCAGATGGGCCTCAGTATGGGCGCAGAATTCTGGTATCGGGCGCGCCTTGTGGATCGTCTGGGCAATGAAAGCCCGTGGACCGGCTGGGTCCAGGGGATGGCCAGCGATAACTTTGATGACTACTACGAAAACCTGACCGACGCGATCAAGGATACGGCTGCCTGGGAGGAAACGCAGCGCACCATTAGCGAAACGCAGGAAGGTATCCGCAATACGCAGCAGGAACTGGAGCAGACCGCTGAAGAGCTGCGTCAGGAAGCCGCAGATCAGGCGAAGCAAGTCAGCCAGGATATTGATGCATCGGCGAAAAGCATCACTGCTGATGTTGACGGGAAGATCTCCGCCGTGAATAAAACCATCACGGATGAGCTTACCTCGGTAAATGAGTCTCTCGATTCTGGTCTGGCTCAGGCAAACAAGGGGATTCAGGAGGCAAAATCCGCCGTCGCTGATGCGAATCAGCAGATAGCAATTTTGAGCAAGTCGCTGGCCGACGGCGATGCCGCATTGAATGCGCAGATTAAAACTGCCGAGAATGGCCTGAAGCAGTCGTTGTCTCAGGTCAACACCACGTTAACCAATGCGGTTAAGCAGGAAACTGCGGATCGTATCGCAGATGTTAACGCGAAGGCGGCACAGGCTGCTGATGAACTGCTGGCGGCAACGCAGGGGATTGAGGCGAGTATCGAGAGCCTGACTCAGGTAATGAAGAGTGCCGATGAAAATCTGGCGCGGGAAATGTCCAGCCTCGCTGCCGGCGCTAATATCCAGTTCGATTCGCAGGTTATCTGGCATTTCAACAATCAGACGACCGAGGGCTGGACCGGAAGCGCCGGCGTACCGGGAGTGTCCCAGGATGGCTGGTTACGCCCTGCTGACAGCGCCACCGATCCGTACATTACCTCTCCTGGCGGTTTGGCTGTCGATGGTGCGGCGTACCGCTTCATCATGCTGCGCTTTCGTAAAACCGGCAAACCAGTCTGGGCGGGTGAGATCCGTTGGGTGTCTGCCGGCGAAAACTTCAATAACACGAAGCGATACATTGTTGCTGAGCCAGAATATGACGATGGGGTGGCAACCCTGACGGTGCGTGATATTCCTTGGACAGGGAACATTGATCGTATTCGTCTGGACCTGACGAACCAGCAGGATGCCAGCAACTTTATCGAATTCGACTGGATCGCCGTTGGCCGGCCAGCACCCGGCGCCAGTACGGCGGCTCTGCAGGATGTGCGCAGTACGCTGAGTAACGCGCTGACCGCCGAAGCGCAGGCACGCAGCACGCTGGCGGCGCAGATGCGTGGCTCCTATGAGGGCAGCGATCTGGAGAAAGTCACCTCCGGGCTGCTGTACCAGGAAAAAACGGCGCGCGTTACCGCCATCTCAGCGGAAGTTAAGGCCAGAGAGTCCCTGCAGACGCAGTTTAACGACAACAAAGCTGCTGTTTCTGGTGAACTGAGTTCTCTGACGACAGAGCAGAGTGCGCAGGCGAGTCGTATCGGAGGCCTGGAAACCAGCCTCGGGAAAAAAGCCGATGCGACCGCGCTGACGTCCCTGACGCAGAAAGTTGAGCAACAGGGTGCCACGCTGACATCGCAGGGAGCCGCGTTAACATCACTCACTAACCGGGTGGGCCAGACGGAAACGGGCCTGGCTGGTACGAATGAGGCGTTGAGCGGGCTGGAGTCTACTGTTACCCAGCAGGGCGACAGGATAACCAGCCAGGGTCAGTCCATCACGAAACTGACGAGCGATTTGGGCACGACAAATGCCGCGCTGGCGAAGAAAGCGGAGGCGAGTGCGGTCACCGCGTTAACACAGCAGGTAGAGCAAAACGGCCAGGATATTCGCAGCAATACTGACAGCATCACCAGTCTGTCGAATCAGCTGGTCAATGGCCAGCCGAATAGCTGGTCCCGTCGGATCTATCCTGTGCAGCTGGCTAACGCCGGGACAGTCCCGTCATTCAGCGATATTCGCGCCGTGGCGCCCGTGGTCGTGGATGAGGCGGCCGACGCGGCCAAACTGGACTTTACGTCCTCCGGTAGCTATCTGATCGCGCTGTATTCCTGCCAGGTAAAAGTGGCCGCCGATACCACCATCACAATGGCGCCCGGTAACAGGATTTTTGATGATACCGGTGCTGTATTTGTAAATGGCGTTCAGGTTGCCTGGGGAAACGCCAGCTGGACTACCGTCAGTTTTGAACTGAAAGCCGGCTGGAACACCGTTGAGTTTCTGGTGAATCAGTGGACCGGCCAGGCGTATATCAACCTGGGCCTGAAGCTATCAGACAAGGTTGCTGAGATGTACTCCGGTCTCGGTGTTTCCGCGCTGGCAAACGCAGCCGGCGTACTCAGCTCGAATGTCAGCCAGATTGGCAACGATGTAGTCAGCAATTCGCAGAGCATCACCCAGCTCCGGAATGCGCTGACGCAGACAGACGCGAACGTGGCCAGCAAAGCGGATCAGACGGCGATGAACTCGCTAACCGGACGAGTGGAGAAGACGGAATCCGGGTTGACGGCTGCTAACGCCAACATTACCTCGCTGAAATCCGCTGTACGGGCCGGAAACGCATCAGGCGGGGATTTAATTCCCAACCCGACATTTGACCCAACTTACGACCAGATGGGGTTCAGTGTGGTATCCACGACGGCTGAGGATGTTCCGTCGGGATGCCCGTATGGTTATGCGGCCAGAATTGCCAGCCGGGATCACCATCCTAACTTTGCCGCGTTCCCGGCCACGCTTAACGATGTGATTGAGATCAGCGCACTGGTTGCCTGCGGCGCCGGCAGCGCGAATTTTAATCTGTATGTTGGTACCGCCGTTCGGCCAGATACGAGCACCGGTGCGCCACTCATGGCGGGTGGCGGAAAATCCCCCTCCGCGACCTGGCAGAGAACCACCTGGCGCTTCAAGGTCACGCAGGCGATGGTGGACAGGGGTTATATCCGCCCGTTCCTGCAGATCTCGCAGAACAGCCCGTATGGCACCGTATGGTTCGTTACGGACTGGCATATGCGAAATGTGACAGCGGCGCAAAAGGTTCAGGATACTGCGGACGCCACGGCGGCGGCGGTTGACTCCCTGACCACCACCGTGACTCAACAGGGTAATCTGCTGACCTCGACCGGCAACCGGACAACCCAGCTGGAAAACGGGCTGGCAACCACCAATGCCGCAGTGGCCAAAAAGGCTGATGCGACAGCGGTGCAGGATTTGACCAATACCGTCAAACAGCTGGGCAATGACCTGACGGCTGCGAACAGCGCCATCACGAAGCTGACCGGAAATCTGGCGAATACCGATAAAGCGCTGGCGCAGAAAGCCGATGCGACTGCGCTGGCCACGCTCGACACGAAAGTGACGCAGCAGGGCAAAACGCTGGAGAGCCAGAGCAATTCGCTGACGAACCTGTCGAACAGCCTCTCGCAGGTCGCGGCAGATATCGATGCCAGCGGGCAGATACCGGGTAACCTAGTCGTGAATCCCTCGTTTGAACGCGGGCTGGATGGTTATACCGGGCGGTCAACCGCGACCAGTGTGGTGGAGGTTTCCGCTCCTCACAGCGGGACGCGGGCGCTGAAGGTTGATCCGGGAAGCGTGTCTCCGGGGCAATACATCCCGTTTGTTCAGGGGCGAACCTATGAAATCGGGGTGTGGGTCAAGGAACCCGGAGCGACGACGGATAATGGCGCGGGGAACAACAAGCTGCGGATCGGTAACTCTGCCGGCCAGCCGGTTTTTGAGCGTCCATATAACAGCGGTACGGTGGGGACAAACTGGAGCCTGATTTCCGGTCGCTGGAAAGCGACGGAGACAGCCAGCCTGCCGGTGACGATGAGCAACTATCTGATTAGCGGAAGCCGCTACTTCGATGATTTTTACGTCACTGACGTTACCGACCGGGTGGACATCGATGCCACCGCCGGCGCCGTTACCGGACTGACGAACCGGGTCAGTACAGCGGAAGGGCATATCACCTCGCAAAGCCAGCAGCTGACGAACCTGCAGAACAGCCTGAACACGACAAATGCCGCGCTGGCGAAGAAAGCGGAGGCGAGCGCGGTCACCGCGTTAACACAGCAGGTAGAGCAAAACGGCCAGGATATTCGAAGCAATACTGACAGCATCACCAGTCTGTCGAATCAGCTGGTCAATGGCCAGCCGAATAGCTGGTCCCGTCGGATCTATCCTGTGCAGCTGGCTAACTCCGGGACAGTCCCGTCATTCAGCGATATTCGCGCCGTGGCGCCCGTGGTCGTGGATGAGGTGGCCGACGCGGCCAAACTGGACTTTACGTCCTCCGGTAGCTATCTGATCGCGCTGTATTCCTGCCAGGTAAAAGTGGCCGCCGATACCACCATCACAATGGCGCCCGGTAACAGGATTTTTGATGATACCGGTGCTGTATTTGTAAATGGCGTTCAGGTTGCCTGGGGAAACGCCAGCTGGACTACCGTCAGTTTTGAACTGAAAGCCGGCTGGAACACCGTTGAGTTTCTGGTGAATCAGTGGACCGGCCAGGCGTATATCAACCTGGGCCTGAAGCTATCAGACAAGGTTGCTGAGATGTACTCCGGTCTCGGTGTTTCCGCGCTGGCAAACGCAGCCGGCGTACTCAGCTCGAATGTAAGCCAGATTGGCAACGATGTGGTCAGCAATTCGCAGAGCATCACCCAGCTCCGGAATGCGCTGACGCAGACAGACGCGAATGTGGCCAGCAAAGCGGATCAGACGGCGATGAACTCGCTAACCGGACGAGTGGAGAAGACGGAGTCCGGTCTGACGGCGGCGAACAGCAACATTACGTCGCTCAGCAGCTCTCTGAGCCAGCAATCCAAACGCGGCGCTAATCTGCTTCCTGATGGCACTTTTGAAAGCTACGCGGTTGGCCACAATCTGGCGAATAACCGTGCCATCGTGACCACTGACGACTCGCATGGCGGCAATAAATGCATTCGTGTGACGCGTCCGAATGACTACAATGCCAATGCAACTGACAACACTGATACCCACATTTTCAGCGGATTCCAGGTTCGCGATAACGCAGTCTTCTATATTGAATGCTGGGTTAAGCTGGATGCCAAGAGTACCGCTATGGCCGAGAACGTGCAGATTTCCGTCGGCTTATCGCTCCAGTATCAGGACAACTCCTGGCAGTGGCCGGCAGTTACCAAAGCGGCAAAGGATCTCTCTTCAACTCAATGGACGAAGGTTTCTGGTTACCTGAAATCAACGAAGAGCGGTATTAAGCAGGCAATGGTCAGGATTTCTATTCCTAACGTTAGCAGCGTTAAGGCGGGTAACTCATTCCTCATTGATGACCTGGTCATTACCGAAGTGACTGATGCCTACAATGCGCAAAGTACAGCAGATGCTAACGCTAATGCGATTTCGACACTGAACTCGACCGTATCCCAACAGGGCGACCAGATCACCAGTCAGGGTAACAGCATCACTAAACTGACAAATGACCTGGCGACGACTAATAACAACGTCAGCAATAAAGCAGACGCTAATGCTCTGACGGCACTGACCAACCGTGTTACCCAGACCGAAAAAGACATTAACTCAACGAGTTCGTCTGTCACGAATCTGAACAACAAGGTTGATTCTATTTCTGTCGGTGGAACAAACCTGATCAAGAACTCCGGCGATATGACCGGCTGGTCGAACGTTACCAGCGAGACGTATCGTGGTAACGCGGTAATTGGTGCAACGGTAAAAGCTGGCTCCGGTTACAAGGATCTGCGGGAAATCACGCTTGAGTCGCCTGTCGATGCAGGTGAGTACGTTTACAGCTTCTATGCGAAAGGTGGTGTTGCCGGCCAGACGATGACGGCGTTCTTCTACAATCCGAACACCACAACGTCTATCGAGACCAGCCAGGGTGCGAAAGGTAATAACACCGATGGCCGTGCGTACTTCACGCTGACCACTTCATGGGTTCGCTATTGGGTTAAGTGGAAACAGACACCTACCACGGGTACCAAGCGCCTGATTCTGTGCCGTATCGAGAGTAATACCTCCAAAGACCAGACGGTGTACATCAACAGTCCGAAGTTTGAGGTAGGTAACGTTGTTTCCGACTGGAACGACTCTCCGGCTGATAGCGCCAGCGCGTCGGCAGTGGACTTGTTGACAACGACAGTGAATCAGCAGGGCACTTCCATAAGCTCTATCGGTAATCGCACCACATCGCTGGAAAACGGGCTGTCGACAGCTCAGAACAACATTGCCAGGAAGGCTGATGCTTCTGCATTGCAGGATCTTCGGAACACGGTGACATCTCAGGGGGGCGATTTAACTGCGGCGAACAGTAGCATTACCAGCCTGCAGGCCTCGATGAACCGTCGCACTGTGTTTACTGTCACTGCACGGGGAAATGGCAACAGCGTAACTCCTGGGGTTTTTGATGAAAGCGGCAAAAACCTGTTTACCCCTGGTCGCAGCTGGGCACTGGTCACTTTTGCAAAACACAGCGACGGATCAACGGTGATTGCGACATCCAAAACATACGATGTCTTTGGCAGCGCGAATAATGGTGCCACGATGTCGGCTGATATCGAGGCGTTGGCCAGTGGCACTTACGTTTGCGTCCTGACATTCGATGAGCCATCTGGCAACCGAGGTAAGATATTGTCTGCTCTGGAATCTCTTGGGGGTACATCCGAAGTCGTCAACTCCCTGCCGTATCGTGGTGCCTATATTCTCCTTGGCCGCAAAGGCATGAGGTCGGGCGATGGTCTGGAACTGCGTGCGCCAACCGGTGGTGACGCCACCGCTCACATTTCGACCTCAGTCGAATTTGTGAACGGGATAATGATGGGGCTGGGTGCAGCCGGCGGTGTGATGATGAAGGCTGATGCGAACGCGTCGGCAATTACCACGCTCCAGAACACAGTGAAGACCCAGGGGGGTAATATTGACTCCCTGAGTTCCTCGATAACGGCGCTGGAGAACAGCCTCAGGTCGACAAACGATACGGTGAGTAAAAAGGCTGACACGACTGCAGTGAGTTCACTGACTGGTCGCGTAAGCCAGGTGGAAAACACTATCACCAGCCAGTCGCAGAGTATCACGTCGCTGACCAGCAGCATCAATACCATCAGTACTCAGGGAGCTAATCCGTGGGTTGACGGTACGTTCGAAAGCTACGGAGATGGTCATGTGCTGGGCGGGGGCGGCACCGCCGTTGTGGTGGCGTCTCAGAAATTCACCGGCAATAAGAGCCTGCAGGTGAGTCGAGGAGCGAACAACAACGGCAACAGCGATAAACAGCTTGGGAGCTGGCAGTCAGTCCGTGAGGATGCGAAGTTCCGGTTTGAGTTCTGGGCTATGATGCCGGCGGATCAGGCGCCATCCTCCGGGTGGACAACGCTGGTCGGCATTAACTCACTGAATGCTGCCGGTCAAAACTCCTGGCAGTCGGCGGTCACTGTCAGCGAAGCCGCTCTTGGTGCGCGTGATAAGTGGGTGAAATTTACGGGTATTGCCAGTAACAACGGTGGGGGGAGAACACGCGCAGTGGTCTGGATCTCTACCCGTGGCGCCTCCGGCAGCGGCACCCCCGGTTATTCGCTGTATATCGACGATCTGGTTATCACGGATGTTACCGATGCGAAAGCTGCACAGGATGCCTCTGACGCGACGGCGAGTGCCGTGAGCGGTCTGACGGCCCGCGTAACGGATGCCGAAGGGAAAATCACCGCCCAGGCGCAGCAGCAGACGGCACTGGCCACGAAAGTGGATAATGCCAACTCCCGCGTCGATAACATGGCGAAGACGCTAAGCGACAGCCAGAGCACACAGGCCAGCCTGAATACCTCGCTTCAGTCGCAGATTGACGCGCAGGCGGCCGCCAACATCAAAAACCAGACGACGCTGGACAACACGATTAAATCGGTGGCCAGTATCACCAGTACCCAGCAGACGCATGCAACGGCACTGGAGGCGCTGGCAACGCAGCAGACGACCCTGACATCCAGTGTCGGGGATCTCAGCGCTTCCGTTCAGAACACCGCCAAAACTGTGGCGGATGTGAATGGTACGGTGAGTTCGCTGTGGTCTATGAAGGTTGAGACGGTTAACGGAAAGAATGTTGGCGCGGGGATTACGCTGGGCAGCAATGGTGAAACGAGCGATATGATCCTTTATGCCGACCGGTTCTCGTTGTTCAATCGTAATAATGCGACGGCTGTTCCGGTGATGGTTGCCGAAGGCAATGAGCTGTATATCGATACGGCACGTATCAAAAACAGTTCCCTGACCTCTGCCAAAATCGCGGACGGTTCCATTACGAACGCGAAGATCGGTAACGAGATTCGCTCGAATAACTTTGTTGATGGCTCGCAAGGCTGGCGTATCGCCAAGGATGGCTCTTCGCAGTTCAATAACGTGATCGTCCGTGGCAGGGTTGAAGCGAATAGCGGCGTGTTCCGTGGCACTGTCCAGGCGGATTCGTTCATTGGTGACATTGCGGTGGCCAAAAGTTACGACAGCCTGACTTTCCGCCGCAACCAGACGGTACAGCGGAACGGTGCGTATCAGAACAGGGGGTATAGCATGACAGTGGTTCTGGCCTGCACCCTGGTGTGCCAGACATATGGGACGGGCAGTGGCCTGGGGTATACCTCTGATATTACGTTCAACATTGGTGGGCAGGAGGTAACCCGCCGTATCTTCGTCGATGCCGGTAATATCACAGGCGGCACCACGGCCTTTGAATTGCGGTTTGCCGCGCGCCTGGATGCTGACTACAACAATGTCGGCTTCTTTATCAGAGCGTCAGGTCGTACTGCCGCGATTGATTACACCTGCACAGTCGAGAACATCACTGCAACCGCATTTCGGACGGACAGCAGTTCATTTAGCTAACAGAGGCCCCGTAAGGGGCCTTTTCTTTTTCCAGGGAAAACCATCCAGGAGCAACTTTATTATGGCGATGTATGAAGTCGGCACCGTCACGGGTGCAGCGTCGCAGGCACGTGTGACAGGTGCGACAACAAAATGGTCACAGGTGGCGCTGGGGATACTGCCCGGGTCGATTCTGGTGGTCTACCGCAGCGGTAGTGCTGACCTGTATGCGATCAAATCCGTGGACAGCGACACGCAACTGACGCTGACCAGGAATATCACCACCGCATTTTCCGGTGCCAGTTACGGCATTATTACCGCTGAAACCGCCAGCACCTCGTCGTTTGCTAACCAGCTGGCCAGCGCGTTTGCATTCTGGCGTAATGTAGTGGAGGGCTGGTCGATGGCCCTGACCGGCAGCGGCAATATTACCCTGACTGACCCGATCACAGGAAAGCAGGTGACCGTGCCGGCGATAGCCGGGATGGCGAAAGCATCGGATCTTAACGCGCTGGCAAAACTCACCGGAGGAAACAAACTCGACGGCTCGCAGGTTATAACCAGCGATAATGCCGGTTTTATTCTCGGTAAGAATTCAGATCTGGCTCTGCTCAAAAAACAGGGGCAAGGCGGGACGATTGCCGTTGGCTCGGGAACACCGTTCAGGGTTCAGCGTTCAAGAGCGACCACTATATCACCGGCAGACACCTTTGATGACATCCTCGTTATTGGCACCAATAACCAGACGACGTTGCCCGGAGATTTGGTTGTCGGTGGTGGTTTCGATAATACGGCAAAGGGCAAGCTGTATTCCCAGGCGTTAGAGCTGTCGATGGGCACTCCGTACATCGATTTTCATCATAACAAAAGTGCTAACGACTATACCGCACGCATCATCACTACAGCCGCAGATCAACTTAGTGTTCAGGGAAGTCATCTACGGGTAGACAGAGACCTGCGGGTGGGGCAAGCGGCCGACATCGGCAGCTGGATGCAGTGTCGCTATGACTGTGTGTCCCAGCAGACCGACTTCGGTTCCCCTGCCATTGGCGCGTTAGTTTCCGGTGGCAGAGTCCGGTCCCGCATGACAGGGCGTGGAGGAAACGGCGACACGTCTGGAGCGTGGGGTGGTTTCTACCTTGAAGAATACGTTGGGTACAACCACCGGGTGGTACTGTATATGGACGGTTTCGGCCAAAAAGATGCCTGGCTCTTTTACACCGGAGGGACAATCTCCACCCCTAAAGGCGATGTTATGACCACTGGCTCAGACGTGCGGCTGAAAAAGGATTTTACGGAATTCCAGGAAGGGGCCTCCAGGCGTATTAACGCGCTGGGGGTATGTGAGTTCAACATGAAAGGCGAAACACGCCGTAGGCGTGGATTTATTGCTCAACAAGCTGAAAAAGTTGACCCGATTTACACCTTTCAAAGCGGCGATGTAGAAATTGATGGCGAGAAGATCAATATCCTTAACGTAGACCATACGGCCATCATCGCGGATCTTGTTCTTACGGTGCAGGAGTTAACAAAACAAGTGCGTGATTTGAACAAGCAGGTTCAAACAAAAGAGTACTGATTGAGAGAAAATAGGTTATCAAAACTCGGATAATTTATCATGTAATCAGCATGTTAGAATTAACATAAAAATGGTTCTAGATAAGTGTTCAGAAACATATTTTTTTTAAAAATCAAAGGATTAAGAGCGATGCAGAGAACTACTGCTGCGCCATATGCAGTGGTTCGAAGCCGCAGACCTGATCGTCAAAGGCATGGAAGGCGCTATCGCCGCCAAGACTGTGACCTATGACTTCGAACGTCTGATGGAAGGCGCTAAACTGCTGAAATGTAGCGAGTTTGGCGACGCGATTATCGCGAACATGTAATCCCGTTTGTGGATTAAGTAAAAGCGGGAGCCGATGGGCTCCCGCTTTTTTGGCGTCTGGAAAATCTTTTCCAAAATTCCTCTCCACAACTAATTAAAAATCACGCTGTTTTTTTATCCCTCATGACTCACTCTTTGCTGCAGTCATCATGGTGTTTGTCAGTCATTTTCATTGTATTGTGGCCTAAGAGTTTCTGAGTGTTGATCTGAACGAGTTGCTCGTTAACCACCCCAGTGCGACTTATTTTGTCAAAGCCGCCGGCGACAGCATGAAAGATGCCGGAATAGGGGAAGGGGATCTTCTGGTTGTGGATAGCTCAAGGACAGCAGTTCATGGCGATATCGTTATTGCTGCTGTGGATGGGGAATTCACCGTTAAGAAGCTGCAGCTGCATCAGCGGGTTCAGCTTAACCCAATGAACCCTGCATATGCAGGAGATTGCTTGTAGTCGCAGCTTCGGGCAGCGGATCTCCACCTATGAAGAAATGCGCCAAGCTATATGTTCATACGCATCACGCGCAGCTGAGAAATTTCGTGGCGAGCATCAGTACTACCGCTTTATCTCTGCGTTCGTAAAAACCAGCCCTTTGCGCTGAACGAGCCGTATTACGGGAACAGTGCATCAGTAAAGCTGCTTACACCGACCCAGGATAGCCGGGGCATAATTACCGCGGCGACGAAATGCCTTGATGCAATCTGGCGAGACGGGCATCGCTATCAGAAAGCAGGCGTTATGCTTGGGATTTCTACAGCCAGGGCGTAGCGCAACTTAACCTCTTCGATGATAACGCTCCACGGAAGAACAGCGAGAAACTGATGAAAGTTCTCGACCAACTCAACGCAAAGGACGGAAGGGGAACGCTGTATTTTGCAGGGCAGGGGAACCAGGCTGCCTGGCAGATGAAGCGAGAAATGCTCTCGCCTCGATATACGACAAGATTTGCCGATTTACTTAAAGTGAGATGAGTTAATGTGTCCTCTAAAATTAGAATTACTATTCAGCACTCAGGATTGTGTTTTCGATATTCATTTGCCTCAATATCGTAGCGCTTTAATTTATTGTAAAGTGCTCCACGTGAAAGATTAAGTGCGATAGCAACCTGTCGCAGATTACCTTTTTTCTCCATCAGACAGCGTTCAATAATCATTTTTTCACTATCCTTAAGGTTATAGTTTTTTGTGCGTCCATCATGAACAGCCAAAGCACTACAAACAGAATTCTGTAATTCATCGGGTAAGTCTTTATCATTTATTACATCAGCTTCAGTGAGGTTTATTGTTCGTTCGACGATGTTCTCCAGTTCTCTAACATTACCTGGCCAGTCGTAGTTTTCCATATGACTAAGGGCTGAATCTGAAAATTTCACGCAGTTTCGTTTGAGTGCTCGACTGATTTTTTCACAAAACCATTCTACTAGTTCTCTAAGATCTTCTTTTCTTTCTCTTAATGGTGGAATAGGCAAGCTAATAACATTAAGACGAAAATAGAGGTCACGGCGGAAGGAACCATGTTCGATATCTTTTTTTAGATCCCGATTGGTCGCAGCAATAATTCTGACGTTAACCTTCATCGGGCGCTTGCCGCCAATACGCATCACTTCACCCTCTTGCAATACTCTCAAAAGGCTGGCCTGCGCTTCAAGTGGCATATCGCCTATTTCGTCCAGAAATAGTGTACCACCATCAGCAAGCTCGAATTTCCCCGCTGCACCACCTCGCTTTGAACCAGTATATGCGCCATCCTCATAGCCAAATAATTCACTCTGCACGAGATCTCGAGGAATTGCACCACAGTTAACCGCGAGAAAAGGTCCTGAATTACGATGACTACCGTTATGAATTGACTGAGCAAAAAGCTCTTTTCCTGTTCCGCTTTCTCCAGTCAGGAGAACAGTACTATCACTTCGCCCAACGCTTCGGGCCTTATTGCGTGTATCCTGCATCACACGCGACTCACCGAGGATCATATCGAAGTTGTAGATGGCGGTACTACCAATAACACGATGAGCCATGTCGCGTACGCGTCGGTTGTCACGCATCGAAATCACTCGACCACCTTCAGGCGTGATGACTACAGAGATCACACATGAAATACGAGAATCAGATACGGGACAGAACGTAATATTACGGTCTTTACTGGCTGGTAATGCTTTAACTGAACAGCCATCTGGGCATAATACTTCATCAACATCGCGAAAAAGGACATCTTCCTGAATACCTAATACCTTACGGGCATAACAATTTAACTGACGAATCACCCCCAACTCGCTGATAACCAAAACCCCTTCATTAAGTGACTCCATCACCGACTCCTGCTCGTTTACCAACCGACGCAGAATTAGTTGCTGAGATATCGCTTCTGCGGCAGCCTGAACAGTGCCTAACGTATGGTAATGGAAACAACCAGGATCAGCAGTAAGGGTCAGAATGCCAAGCATTCCACCGTTTTCATCTCTGATGGGAGCTGCCGCGCAATGTTTACCTCGTACGCGTAGCGCTTCTTTATAGTTCTCAGCGCTCAGCAAATAGACCAGCCGGTTCTCTTTGAGACACCGTCCAGTACAGTTTGTACCTTGTACCGTTTCGCAAAGAATACTACCGATCGGCGTCAAGTCCTGGCCGCAATAATGCAGGGTCACTCCGTTAGCATCTGTCAGGTTGATATGTCCATCAGGGTTGTAGGCCAGCAAGTTACGCATGATTTCACGAGCGATGGAAATCAGTAGTGAATTTCTCGCCATGATTCGGCGCAGTTCCCCATGTTCGCAAAATTGATATTCGAAGTGATAAGCATCTATGCCATTGGTATGGCTTCGTAGCCATGATGCATGAACAACAGAGCGTAATCCTTCAGGTTTTTCCCCCTTTTCGAACTCTGCCCAGGCTCTATCCAGTTCATCGGTGTACTGCGCAAAACCTTGTTCATGGTTAAGCCGGGCAATCCGCTCGCATTCTTCATCCCAGATATCACTGATGCTATGGCTCATCTGTTTCATTCTCTGTGCATTTTAATATGTTCATTCTATATACATGTTGTGTCATTGTGTCTTTTTTATGAACACATTGTGATCGTTATCTATTTTTATTTCTTTATGAAACATCGAGATGCGATTTGGCACATCTGTTGCTATTAGAACAGTGTCTCCCTACAAAGACATAAACTAGAAAAATCAATATGGAGTAAAATGAAATGTCTACACGAAAGCACAACGTGCCTTACCTCATATTCATATGTGCCATTGCATCTATTAGCGGGATCATCCTCGGTTATGATGCTTCCGTTATTTCTGGCGTCATAGATCCGCTTACTGAACATTTGTCACTCTCACCAGCGGAAAGCGGATGGGCAGTTTCAAACGTCATTCTGGGTTGTATTGCGGGTGCCTGGGGGGTCGGACGTTTCACTGACCGTTTTGGCCGCAAAGTAACCTTGATCGTCACAGCTATTCTGTTCACCATTTCCGCTATCGGGTCGGCATTAGCCAATGATCTCACCTGGTTTGTTATCTACCGTATGATTGGCGGATTGGCCGTGGGTATGGCATCAGCTGTTACCCCCCTCTATATCGCGGAAGTATCCCCGAAAGACCTTCGCGGGCGGATGCTGGGAATGCAGCAGATGCTGATGGTAGGCGGTCAATTAGTGGTTTACATCGTAAATTACCTGATTGCCAGAGGAATGGCGCATGAATGGGTAGTGTCTATGGGCTGGCGTTGGATGCTGGCATCTGCACTCATTCCCTGTGTGCTATTCCTTGTGATGGCTTTCTTTATGCCAGAATCGCCACGCTGGTATGCGATGCGCAACCAGAGAGAAAAGTCACTGAAGGTACTGACCTCGCTGTCCAACCCAGGACATGCCGAGCGCTTATATGCTGAAATTCGTACCTCCATCGCCACCGATTCTGCTTTGCAGAGTACACCCACATCTCATGGCATTCTGCGGGATAAAAAATCGTCTTACATCCTGTGGATAGGCTGCGCTATCGCCGTCTTACAGCAGGTCTCCGGCATCAATATCCTGATGTACTTTGCGCCTTCACTTCTACAAAACGTTACCGGAAACACACAGGATTCCCTCTTTCAGAGTATTTTCCTTGGCCTCGCACTATTGGCTGGAGTGAGCATTGCGCTGGTGGCCTTTGACCGCGTCGGACGAATCCCGTTGCTGCGCTGGGGGGCATTGGGCTGTGCTGCCTTCCTGTTATTCACCTCATGGGCCTTTATGAGTGAAGCAAAAGGGTATCTCCCGGTCGTCGGCTTAGTCGGATTTATTTTTGTGTTTGGTATGTCCTGGAGCCTCGGAGCCTGGTTGCTGATTTCTGAGATCTTCCCTAATCGCATGCGGGCCGTTGCCATGGGTTATGCGTTTTGCTCCCTGTGGATTTCGAACTTCATCGTTACTCAGAGCTTCCCGATGATGAACCGCAATCCTGTATTGATGGAGCACTTCCATGGGGCATTCCCTCTGCTGTTATGCAGCGGATTCAGCATTATCGCTTTCTGGTTTGTTGGCCGTTTTCTGCCGGAAACCAAGGGTGTTTCGCTGGAACATATCGAACCGTTAATGCTTTCAAAATCCCGTCGATTTGGCGGCGAGCAGGAGATGTTCGTCACGCCAAAATCTGTTTCGCAAAAATAATTAACCAATACCCTATATCTAAGGAGAATGAGATGTCAGTTAAAAACATTGTACGCATCGGTCTTATTGGCGCAGGTCGTATGGGCAGCTTTCATGGTGAAACTGTTGCTCAACGTGTACCGGGCGCAACTCTGATTGCCGTTGCCGATCCGGTTCCTGGCGCAGCCGAAAAACTAGCCGCCAGACTGGGAGCAAAAAAATCGTATACGGATCCACAGGATCTGCTGAACGATCCTGAAATCGATGCCGTTGTGATCGCTTCCCCGGCACGCACCCACGCTGAACTGGTCGTCGCCGCAGCCAAAGCGGGAAAAGGCGTATTTTGTGAGAAGCCAATGGCCGTCACCCTGGAAGATGCAGATAAAGCCATTAATGCGGCTAAAACAGCCGGAGTTGCTCTACAGGTAGGTTTCAACCGTCGATTCGTGAATGGTTTTGCTGCAGCGTATGAAGAGATAAAAGCGGGTAAAATTGGCGTGCCACAACTGTTGCGTTCAACGACTCGCGATCCTGGTTTGGGCGATCCTACGCCAATCCCACATTGGACCATTTTCCTTGAAACACTGATCCACGATTTTGACATCCTGCTGCACCTTAATCCGGGCGCGAAACCCACCCGTGTTTATGCGGTAGCCGATGCATTAGTGCGCCCCGATTTTAAGGATCGTGGCCTGCTGGACACCGCAGTCGTGAATATTTGCTTCGACAATGGCGCGTTCGCCACTGCTGAAGCTAACTTCCAGGCAGTGTATGGCTATGACGTTCGTGGTGAGGTTTTCGGTAGTAAAGGCATGCTACAGGCAGGAAATATCAATGTGAACAACTGCGTGCGTTACACCGCTGACGGTATCTCTATTGACACAGCACGTCGTGATACTGACCTACTTCATGATGCCTATGTTGCAGAAGTGACCGACTTCGTACATTGCGTTGCAACGGGCGCCACGCCGAAAGCAACCGGTGAAGATGCACGTAATGCATTAGAAGTCGCGCTGGCATGTATCGCATCTGTTCAACAGTCTCAGCCGATTAAGCTCTAAGGATTAAAATATGCCTACTTACTCACTGTCGGTCTGCGCTGAAATGGTATTCCTTGATCTGCCATTTATTGAGCGCGTTGAACGCATTCACGCTATGGGCTTTGGCGTGGAGATTTGGGACTGGACCCAAAAAGATATTGATGCGCTGGTGAAAACCGGTGCCCGCTTTACCTCAATGACAGGCTACATCTCTGGCAACCTGACCGATGATGAAGAAATTGATCACCTGCTTTCCAGCGCCAGTCAGTCACTCGAGGCCGCTCGACGCCTTGGCTGCCCGTCTCTCAACTTGCACGGTACAGGACTGAACAATGTTGGTCTGCCGGTGAAACCTGTTGAAATTGTAACGGGTGAAATGTGGCTGAAAGCGAAAAAGACGCTGGATGCCCTTGCCGCTATGGGGGAGAAAGCAGGCAAGGTATTCACTTTGGAAAACCTAAATACCGCCGTTGATCATCCGGGAACACCTTTCGCTAAAGCAGAGGATACTATGGCCCTGGTGTGCGCAGTGAACAGCCCATACCTGAAAATGAATCTGGATATTTATCACGCGCAGATCGGTGAAGGTAACCTGGTCGAGCTTATCCGCAAATGTGAGAAACATATCGGTGAAATTCAGGTTGCCGATGTGCCGGGCCGTAAAGAGCCGGGTACCGGTGAGATCAACTATAAGGCTGTAGCCCGCGCATTGAAAGGGATTAACTATCAAGGCGTGGTCGCGATGGAAGGTTGGGCATCAGGTGATTCCATCGTCGCACTTGAAGCCTTCCGCGAAGCGTTCACGCTATAAGAGTTAACATCTTTAGGCGCTCATTTTGCATCGCTTCTAAGCTAAGGAAGCGATGCATTTATTGTAAAGGATAGAACGATGAACGTATCAACACGTATTCATGTTGGCGTTAGCCCGCTCTCCTGGACTAACGATGTACTCGAAGATCTTGGTGGCGATATCCCATTGGAAACCTGTCTGGCAGAAGCGGCGGTGGCTGGCTACGAAGGAATTGAACTTGGCCGAAAGTTTCCGCGAACCATCGACACACTTGAGCCATTACTGAATCAAGCTAAGCTGAAGCTTGCCTCTGGTTGGTATAATGGCCTGATGGCTGAACGAAGTTTTGAGGATGAGTTAGCAGCGGTACACGATCATGCCATGTTATTGAAATCACTGGGTGCGAAAGTCATGGTATATGGTGAGTGCGGTGCAATGCCCGGACTCACGCCACTCGATGAGCCCCTGTCGAAATCTCCTGCGTTAGGACATATTGATCTGCCTCAGTACGCAGAAAAAGTGAATAAGTTGGCCGTCTCTTTATTGAATAACTATGGTTTACGTCTGGCTTATCATCACCATTTGATGATGGTTGTTGAAACCGACGATGAGCTGAAAGCCTTCCTGAAAGCGACTCATGACTTAGTCGGCATCGTCCTGGACTGTGGGCATGCAACCGCGGCAGGCGTAGATATCGAATGGGTACTTGAAAATTATGGCAACCGTGTGGCACATGTCCATCTAAAAGATGTTCGTGGCGAAGTACTCGATAACGTCATTAACAATAACCTGAGCTTCAATGATGCAGTAAGAGCCGGTCTTTTTACTGTGCCAGGCGAGGGGGTAGTTAATTACGCTCCGGTTATTCATTTTCTTAAAAACTCAACCTACGAAGGCTGGATTATCATAGAAGCCGAACAGGATCCTGAAAAAGCACCACCTTTAGAGACAGTAAAAAAAGCGCGCGCATGGGTTAAATGCGAGCTGGGTATTTAGCATTTGAACAGGTTTGCTGTAGGTTTTTGGCGCTCGTTGAGCGCCTTTTTTGACCTTTGGCCGCACCCACCCGTATTTCATTGTGTTGAACCGACTAGTTTGTAATAACGATCCCACGGGCCCGGAGGCTGCGACGGGTTGAATTAATTGATTCCAGAAGACGCTTACGACTGTCGCTCAGATGTCGGGAAAGTAATGCTGCCGCTTTATCTGTTTCCTGACCCCTGAGGGCGCTAACAATCTCTACGTGCTCTTTCCATGCTGGGTTAGTGGGCTCTTTATCCAACCAGCGCGCGCGGGATAATCGTCTAAGGGAATCCTCAATACCTTCTATGATAAAGGTATTACCACAGAAACCTGCCAGTTGTAGGTGAAACTGACTTCCAGCGTCATTGAGATCCTTTTCCGAATCATCTTGATCGCAATCCACGAACAGTGCTTCCAAACTGTCCAGGTGCTCTTTGGATATCAGGTTAGCCGACAGGCGAACGGCAGCCACTTCTAGCACCTCACGGTAAATACACAATTGTTCCACCTCTTTTACATCAATGGGCGCCACTATCCAACGCAATCCTTCCCGGCAGACAAGTCCCTCTGATTCTAATTTTTGTAATGCAGCACGAACAGGGGTTCGCGATGCGTTAAAACTAGCCTCTGCCCATCGTTCAGTCAGTCTTTCTCCGGGTCCTAAATCCATTCTGAGGATCATTTTTCTTAGCTGGCTTTCGACCTCTGATGCTTGACTCATGGTGGCAATACTCTCCTGGCAATTGACAGTAAATGGGGGAATCCGTATGGTATACCAAAACGGTGTACCAACGAAGGCTTTCATATGACACAATCATACAACAGTTACTGGCAACGTAATCTGCTGGTCTGTTTTATCGGCTCCTTCTCAACCGTCTTTGCAATGACCCTGATGCTCCCCTTCCTACCACTCTATGTTGAAGAGCTCGGAGTTCATGGGCACTCAGAGGTAGTTCAATGGTCTGGCGTGGCATTCAGCGCAACATTTATTACTGCCGGATTGATCGCCCCAGTCTGGGGGAAACTGGGGGACAGGTATGGGCGCAAATCTATGCTTGTAAGAGCCAGTCTTGGTATGGCAATTACTGTTTCACTTATGGGTTTGGTGACAAATATCTGGCAACTTGTCGGTTTGAGATTGTTAGTTGGCCTGGCTGGCGGTTATTCCTCCGGCGCAACCATTCTTATAGCGGTCCAGGCACCCAGAGAGCGTGCCGCTTGGGCGCTTGGGATCGTTTCATCCGGTGTTATGGCAGGTAATCTGGTTGGCCCACTTGCCGGCGGTTGGTTGCCTGCTCTGATTGGTATTCGGTCCACGTTTTTTTTCGCAGGCGCGCTAATATTTCTGGCTTTTATCATGACCCTCACTCTCATCCGGGAAGGGGTGCAACCGAATACAGATGCTGCGGCGAAAAAGCGAGTGAGTTGGTCTCAGTTGCCTCACCGTTCTGTGATTGTCTGCATGCTTTGCACCGGTCTGCTACTGATGCTGGCCAATATGTCGATAGAACCCATTATCACGGTCTATGTGCGCACCCTCGTCAGCGAGGCTTCTCAGATAACGAAAGTTGCGGGATATGTGATGGCTGCAGCGGCTCTGGGCAGCATTATTTCTGCCTCATGGCTTGGAAAACTGGCGGACAGGTTAGGACATTTACGCATTATCACGCTGGCGCTGACTGCGGCCGGTTTACTGCTGATCCCGCAGGCATTTGTCACTTCCGGGTGGCAACTGATCGCCCTGCGTTTCCTTATGGGCCTGGCGCTTGGAGGCTTATTGCCTTGTATTGCAGCAGTGATACGACACCGCGTACCAGAAGGCACGGTGGGCAGCATTCTTGGCTATTCCGTCGCAGCGCAGTTCGCTGGCCAGTTCATTGGGCCGCTGATTGGAGGCTTTGTCGGAGGGCATATCGGTATGCCCGCCGTCTTCCTGGCAACCAGCTGCATCCTGCTAGCCGGAGCTGCCTGGAATTTAAAAATACATCGCCAGTCAGCAACGCGCTGACTGACTTCATTACCTTTCAACTACACATTAAGGAAATTTTATGTCTAATCAACTCAGTAACATCAGTAAAAACAGCGCCCTACTGGTTATGGATTTTCAGACGATTATCCTTAACAATTTCCTCCCGCAAGAAAGCGCTGGAAACGTTATCCGCAATACCGCATCACTGATAGCCGCTGCGCGCGCTGTAGGCGTACCGGTCATTTATGTCAGTGTCGGATTCCGCAAAGGATATCCCGAGGTCAGCAAAAACAACACTATCTTCTCTTCGATTAAAGAGAATGGAATTTTTATGGCTGACAATGAGAGCACAGCTATTCATCCCCATGTAGCTCCGGCAGAGAATGAGACCGTCATCGTTAAACGCAGAGTCGGCGCATTCTCGTTTACCGAACTTGAGATGATCCTTCGTGCTCAAGGCATCGAAAACCTGATCCTTACCGGTGTGACGACCAGTGGAGTTGTGCTTTCTACGGTCGGGCAAGCGTTTGACCTGGATTACCGCCTTATCATTGTGAAGGATTGCTGCGCAGATCCAGATCATGAAACCAATGTGTTTTTGCTTGAAAAAATTCTACCTCAACATGCTTTTGTTACCAGTTCATCTGAAATATCAAAAGCCTGGGCATAAGATACTTAAATCTCCCGCAATGTGGGTGATTTGTGTATGGTTGTCCCTTTTGAGCGATGAGCAGACGTAGCCGCAGTTACCGGCTACACACTAATAAAGTAACCGGAAGTAAGTTTTTAGCATTACTGGCGAGACGGGCATCGTTACCAGAAAGCAGGAGTAATGCTGGAAGAATTCTACAGCCAGGGCGTGGCTCAACTAAATCTGTTCGATGACAATGCAACGCGGCAGAATAGTGCCAAACTGATGGAAGTCTCGACCATCTCAATGCGAAAAACGGAAGAGGAACTCTGTATTTTGCAGGGCAGGGGATCCAGACTGCCTGGCAGATGAAGCGAGAAATGCTTTCGCCTCGCTATACTCGAGGTTCTGTGACCTGCTCAAAGTCAGGTGACTCAGCCATTAACATTAGTGATTGTGCTACTACAGTCCGCTTAAAGCGAGGAGCGGAAGTAGCCTGGCCAAATACGTGGCGGTCGTCCTACAGATATTTCGACATGAAAGTAATTCATACTGCCTTAGATATAATAAGAATCAGGCTAATACCCCTCAATGCCAGTGTTTGCCCTAATTTAGGGCGAGTGCTTATTTTTTAGTGCAAAATGCTTTTAAAAATCATTGATAACACACATTAAAGCCGTTCAACGCTCGTTATTTTTTTTGGCACGAAAATTGCTTGAGCTATGGGCCCTTATTATTCTTTGGATAGAAAATGTTTAGAAAAAATTTATTGATTTCTGCAATTATTCTTGGTTTTTCAGGTGGTTCATTTGCTGCGTCAACGCTAAGTGATTCTCAAATTACCAAAATGAACTTATCGGAACTACGTAGTGCTCTGGATAAAAAAGATATTACTTCAGAGCAGATTGTCAGTGCCTATATGGCTGCGATTAATAAAGACGATCGTCAAGGTAAAAAAATCAAAGCATTGATAACACTGAATCCTGATGCACTGTCACAGGCAAAAGCGTGGGATGAAGCTGATCATGGAGGTAAGGCAAACGCTCCCTTGGCTGGTATTCCTTTCATCGCCAAAGATAACTTCGATACTAAAGACATTCTTACCACCGGTGGAAACCTTGCCCTTGAGACTAACAAACCCGCTAAGAATGCTTTTGTCATAGAGAAGTTACTCAATGAAGGAGCAATTCTTATTGGTAAAGCCAACATGTCAGAACTGGCGGCATCTTATGGATGGATGGGATACAGTTCAGTCGGTGGGCAAACAGTTAACCCTTATAATCCTCTTCGTGATACATCCGGTTCGAGCAGTGGTTCTGCTGCAGCAGTTGCTGCCGGGTTTGCGCCTTTTGCTCTGGGCACAGACACCAGTGGTTCAATTCGTGGGCCCGCAAGTGTGACCGGAACGGTTGGCCTTAGACCCACTCTCGGATTAACCAGTCGTTCCGGGGTTATTCCACTGTCTCTGACAGCGGACAATGTAGGGGCAATTACCCGTACAGTCAGTGATCAGGCTATTGTGCTTGATGCTATTCGCGGAATGGATCCGAATGACAGAGCCACTGAATTTGTGAAGCAGCCAGTAGATAACTTCAGCCACTCTGTTGCTTCCGGCAGTCTTAAAGGGAAAAAATTTGCTGTGCTGGATAACTTTGACGGAGGGAATCCAGATGTAGACCGTATTAAAAATGAAGCGGTAAATCAGCTAATACACGATGGTGCATCAGTTACGCATATACATCTGCCTGCGGAGTTTGAGAACCTATGGAGCCTGGTTTTAGGGCCGGTAGGTACAGCTGAATTCCGTCCTCAGTTTGATGCTTATCTTGCTACGCTGGGTAATGATCAGCCTAAAAACAGTACTGAATTTTTATCCGTACTTAATAAATTGACCGATAATGGCAAAAAAACAATAAATCCAGGTCGTTATAAAGGGCTTATTGAAAGTATTGGCACTACCACAACAGACTCACCTGAATATATTGGAATTCTTACTCAAAGAATTCCACACCTTCGCAGTGAATTGTTAAAAATAGTGCAAGAGGGTGGATATGATGCCATCATTTTTCCAACAATGAGTTGTCCTGCCTCTGTGATTCACGGTAAAAGTGATAAAAATTATATCTGCAAGTCTGTTGATAGCTATGCAGCTTCATATATAGCCTCTTCAACTGGATTCCCTGAGATTACAGTTCCGGCCGGGAAAGCTGTCGGAAACGTCCCCGTTGGTTTTTCATTTATGGGGAAAGCTGGAGACGACCTGAAAATTATGCAGTTTGCTTATCAGTTTGAGAAAAAATAATTGCGAGCTAAAAGTCTCAATAGTTATACAGGCTACTTATGATGAGTAGCCTGGGTTTGCTCTCTACCCGTGCGAAAGCGGCACCGATTAGCGCTTTCGCTTGATGAAAGCGAGGATATATCCAGAGGACTGGTAGCAAACCTCAGTATCACGGACATCGCTGCCAAATTATTAAGAGCACTATCAACGATTAGCCGCGAGATCAAAAGGTACGGTTGTGCAAAACAATACCGTGCAGTAAAAGCCGATGCAGCTGCGTGGGGAAATGTGTGGAGACCAAAACCTTGCAAGCTAATTTAATGCTCAACATTGTGTAAAATCATTGCATAGAAGTTGCATCAGGGCAGTCTCAGGGGGCATAAAAAAAGAGCTGGAGCAATGCCTCAGAAGCGGAAGAAAATTACTCAGATAGTATTTTCCAAAAGAAACTGACTTATCAGTTCACAGCCAACAAAGACTAAACAGTGTCGACAGACAGTTCAACGAGAGGCCGAGAAAAACGCTAGACTATGAATCACCCGCAGAGCGGTTCAATCAATGTGTTGCATCCATCGGTTGAACTCACAGCACATTTCGGACGTCATCAAAGCTATAGGCTTTTGATAGTCTCAATCAATTCAGGCCCCTGATTCTTGACATTACCCACGGCCCGCGTCACGGCGTGCCAGATAAACTTGTCGGCGGGCACTGCTCCGTCGGCTGCTATCATTTCTGCTTCCTTCCCTCCTATATCGTGGCGCATCCATTCGCGTGCTGCCTCCGGTGACAAAACCAGTGGCCGGCGGTCGTGAATGTCTACGAGTCCTTGATCAGCTGCAGCGGTCACAATCAAAAAACCTTCGGCTTCGTCTCTGCGTTCAAATGGTGTGCTTCCTAATCGCCGCTAAGACCGTGACCTATGACTTTGAACGTCTGATGGAAGGCGCTAAACCACTGAAATGTAGTGAGTTTGGTGACGCGATTATCGCGAATATGTAATCTGGCCCCCAGATTATGTCAAAACGGGAACCTTGTGGTTCCCGTTTTTGTTATTAGTTTTTGAACGGCTATCAAAACGCCCTCCCGAAAAACCTCATAAACCACTTTTGTTCACCCCATCCTTGATGATCATGGTACCTTTTTGGCTGTGAGTTCAATGGGCCACTTTAAGCGAAATGCGGGATCCTCTCTAATACTGCCGTAAAAATAAAAAACACGCAAAAGTGGTGTGTTTTACATTATAAATTGATTTTAAAATCTTATTTTAAACTAAATAAAAGAGTTCAAGTGCCCATATAAATATTATGTTTGGCTACGCATGACTTTATGCGAGATAGTTTATTTTCTTTAATGAATTTATGATGCCTGTAAATCCAACAGTCAAATCTTTCGTCCCCTAAAGGGACAGACAATCGGGATTATTTGTAATACAATTAATCGCGTAATTGTTATGAGGTTTTTGTATGAAAATTTATCAAGCCCAACCACATGATGTGGATACCCTCCTTCCTCTGTATCTCGGTTATCGTCGTTTCTACGAGGTCGAAGAAAACGCATCGCAAGCCAGAGATTTTCTTCTCAAGCGCCTGCAGCTTAATGAATCCGTGATTTTTTACGCCGAGGTTGATGGAAAAGCGGTAGGCTTTACGCAACTCTATCCTTTGTTTTGCTCTCTCGAGATGAAGCGTATCTGGTTACTTTATGATCTGTTTGTTGATGAATCCGCTCGCAAGCTCGGTGTCGCACAGACGTTAATCTCCCGGGCGGAGCAACTGGCGAAGGAGAGCGATTCGGCATTTATTATGCTTAGTACCGCGACAGATAATACCCGAGCACAAGCGCTGTATGAGCGTAATGGCTTTGTACGGGATACTCAATTTTACGTCTATAACAAGCTGCTGTAGTTTGCCTGCGCTATAACGCGTTAAGTGATATTGCATGATTGATTTTGCAGGCATGATGGCAGATCAAACGCCAGGGATATTATTCGTTTTCTGCTAAGGAGCGAGAATGGCTTTGGCTATCCGCTCACCTTCAGATTAAACAGCCGGGACAGCGCCGCTCTGCCGCTATCCGTCACTTGCACTTCCCGATATCCCGGCGCGCGGGTTATCCATCCTTTCTGCTCAAACAGTGCCATCAGCGCCGATCCGGCATCGCCTCCCAGATGAAAACGTCTTTCACTCCAGTCAAGACAGGGACAGCAAGGCTTACGTCGCGGGCGGGTGTTCAGTACTGCGCCAAGGCGTTCAAGCTGGGCTTTACCGGCTGATGTCAGGGCCAGTCCATCTGCCGCCAGCCATTTTTCCCGCAGCATAAACTCATAAATATTCACCGCCAGCTCGCCAGCCAGATGGTCGTAGCAGGTGCGTGCGTAACGAAGATTAACCGGCGTGCTGGGGAGAAGCGTCTTATGCGCCTGCATAGAGACGCCCATCAGGTTTTCCAGCAGCGCGGCGATATGCGCGCCCGCCAGGCGGTAATAGCGGTGACGCCCCTGCGCGAGACACACCACCAGCCCGTTGCTGAGCAGTCGGGCAAGATGCCCGCTGGTGGTGGAGGCAGACACCTCGGCAACCGTACTGAGTTCGGTTGCTGTCCATGCGCGCCCATCCATCAGCGCGCACAGAATACTGACCCTTGAGGGGTCAGAGAGGGCGGAGGCCACCATCGCCATAGCGGTTTCCAGCGCCTCCTCTGGCTCACTGTCTTGCTGCGTTTTCAGGAGATTCATTCAGAGAGTATGGCCCATTTTTTGGTCACTTCCGCTGCCCGGGTGTCATCATCGGTAATGAGAATGAGCCGGTTACGGTGGTCGCTGTACTGTACCAGAATATTAATGCCATTGCGGGCAAGGGTGTCTGCGATGTCGCCCAGTTCCCCTGGTCGTTCCTGAGGTAACTTTCTGATCAGAGGACGGCATACACTGCTGACGGCAAAGCCGGCCTCGGTCAGTACCCTGCGGGCTTTCTCACCGTCTTCCACCAGAAAATGCGCATGTCCGGCCTCAGGCGTGGTGAATACGCCGCCGCCTTCGAGCCCCACGCCGTTGTTACCCAGCGCCATACCCATTGCGCCAAGCGAGCCCGGCGTGTTGCTGAGAATCACGTGAATGTCATACATCTGACTGTGCTCCTCGATCCGATGCGTAATCCCGGAACACGCGGGCAACGCGTATTCTGTAGTATGAAAAAATCGATGCTTTGCCTTCGCGCTGGGCAGCCAGATGCCGCTCATTTTGCTGCCAGTTGGCCACCGATGCTTCATCTTCCCACCAGGATAGCGAGAGGATTTTGCCGGGCGTACTCAGGCTCTGAAAGCGCTCAATGGCAATAAACCCCGGCGTGTCTGAAAGCAAAGGCGTCAGCCCGGCCGCAAGCTGTAAATATCTTTCCTGTGCTTCTGGTAAGGCGTCGGCCTCAAAAAGTACTGCAATCATCAGTCTGCTCCGTGGTGAATGTCCCTGCAGTCTACTGACGGCCACAGCAGAATGCTTCGGTCTGCAGCGAAGTATGGCTGAGGGGGGATACCCTCAGCCGCCGTCCCTGCGCACCGGATTACCCTTCAGAAACGCGTTACTCTGCGTTAAAGATAATAAATTCAGGCTGGTAACTGACCGGGAAATTGACCGAACGGGCGATAAAACAGACGTGATGGATCTGCTGATGAATGGCCGTGGCGGCGTCGAGATCGGTACCTGGTAGTACGGTGATTTTCGGCCTGAGGGTGGCAGAAATAAAGCGACCCGCGCCCCCTTTTAATACTTCACCCATTGCCACCGGTGAGTCCTGATATTCCATGACCGTAATCCCGGCATCGGAGGCCAGATGTAAGTACCACAGCATGTGACAGGCTGAGAGAGAAGAGAGCAGGAGATCTTCCGGGTTCATTTTGCCGGGATCGCCGCCAAGTAATGGATCATTTGAACAATGAATGGGTTCTTTTCCCTTTACCGCGATATCCCAGGTCCGGGCATAAGCCTTGTAACCCGAAGTACCCGTGCCCTGATTGCCGGTCCATGTGATATGGCTGGTATAA
The DNA here is from genome assembly GCF_003790505.1 of Klebsiella sp. P1CD1. Lineage (NCBI taxonomy): Bacteria > Pseudomonadati > Pseudomonadota > Gammaproteobacteria > Enterobacterales > Enterobacteriaceae > Klebsiella > Klebsiella sp. P1CD1. The sequence goes on along the minus strand of NZ_CP033631.1, from coordinate 3,559,475 downwards.
GCATGTTGCATAGATTTGCCTTTTCTCTGTGGAGGGGGGGATTTATGTGCTGGCGGCTGCGTTGATCGCGCATAAATTGCCATCCGTATCTGCTCAATGCTATAAGAAAAGAGCCGTTTTAATCGTGCTTATCTTTTATCGGTAAGGAATCAGTGAAGGTCAGATAATGATTACGTCAGTGCAGCCAACCACCACCGTCACCACCACCACGACCGTAACCTGCGGTGGTGTGGGCGTATCTGTGACCGGCTCCTGACAAACAGATCCTCACTCCCCGCCAATGTGGACGGGGAGAGACCTCTCCGTTCGTGACACACTGAATGGAGACCCATCATGATTTCATCTGAGCATGCCCTTTTAATTATCGATATGCAGCAGGGGCTTTTCCATGGCCCGGTTTCTCCGTATCAGGCCGATGCGCTTCTGGCGAACGTTTGCCTGCTGATTGAAAAAGCGAGACAGGCTGAGGTGCCCGTCTTCTTTGCCCGCCATACCGGGCCGGACGATTCTCCGTTCTCAGCACAAAGTCCATTAACCCAACTGCTGCCTGAGATGGGTGTTAACGGCGAGCGGGATATCGTCTTTATTAAAAGGTACCCCTCCTGTTTCCAGCACACTGACCTTGCGCATCGGCTCGCTCAGGCCGGCGTAAAACAGCTGGTTATTGCCGGGATGAAAACCGAATTCTGCGTGGACACGACCTGCCGTGCGGCATCGGCGCTGGGATGGCGGACGGTGCTGATCTCGGATGCGCACTCAACCATGGATAACGAACGGTTGTCAGCGCCTGACATTATCGGCCATCACAATATCACGCTTGCCGGGCCATTTGTGACGCTATCGACCGCCGCAGAGTGGCACTTTTCTGCAGAGAAATAAGGATGAAGAAAGGGAGCTCGATGGCTCCCGTTTGCCACGCCAGTTCATCCGGTTTTACTGTGCATGGCGGCGCAGGGTGGAGGCGGGGTGCCGCCGCAGCGCCTCTTCCGGACGCACAGGGCGCCGCACCAGTTCGCCGCCACAGTTTGGGCAACGACCGTGCAGCCGCGCCGTCATGCAGTCCCGGCAAAAAGTACACTCGAACGAGCAGATAAACGCCTCGGGTGAGTCTGGCGGCAGATCTTTATCACAGCATTCGCAATTCGGGCGTAACTCGAGCATTAACTTCTCCTGTGGTTAACGGCTGTATCAGCGACGGCGGGTCAACGCATGCTGTTTTTATATCACGGCCCGGACTGGCTGCCGAGAAGGGCGGATTAACTTCCGCCTCAAAGCGTTGCCTTCCCGGGCTGCATCCCCGGCACAAGGATGACTTTGCGGCATGCCTCTTCGCGTTTCTCAAAGATCTGATAGCCGCGCGCGGCCTCCTCCAGCGGCATATGGTGAGTGACGATCTCCTCCGGGGTGAGCAGCCCTTGCTCAATCAGCGCCAGCAGGTCCGGCAGCCAGGCATGGACGTGGGTTTGCCCCATCCTGAAGGTCAGCCCCTTATCAAAGGCATCACCAAACATAAACCCATGAATGAAACCGGCGTAAACCCCGGGCACGCTGACGATACCGCCGCGGCGCACGGCGGCGATGCACTGACGCAGGGCTTTTCCGCTGCTGCCCTCGATTTTCAGGTTGCTGAGGACGGTTTCCGTGAGGCTGCCTTTCGCCTCGAAGCCCACGGCGTCAATCACCGCGTCGACACCGCGATGTCCCGGCGTGTTATCGATAATCCACTGCGCCGGGTCGTCATGGGTGTCGAAGTTTATCGGGATCGCGCCATAGCGCTGCTGCGCGAAATCGAGTCGGTAATCGTTATGATCGATGATAAATATCTGCTCTGCGCCATTGAGCCTGGCGCAGGAGGCGCACAGCAGGCCTACCGGGCCGGCGCCAAAAATAGCCACGCTGCTGCCGGGTTTGACCTCGGCGTTTTTTACAGCCTGCCAGGCGGTGGGCAGAATATCTGACAGAAACAGCACCTTTTCATCGGGTAAGGTGTCAGGCACTTTAAATGGACCGGTATTGGCTTTGGGGACCCGTACATATTCAGCCTGGCCGCCCGGGATGCCGCCGTACAAATCGCTATAGCCAAACAGGGCCGCCGGTGGCGAAATGCCTTTTCGGTTGAGTGTCGCCCCCTGGCCGCTATTGGTGCTTTCGCAGGCGGCATACTGCTGCAGGCGACAAAAGAAGCAGTCTCCGCAGGCGATCACAAACGGGATAACCACCCGGTCGCCTTTGCGGACCGCGGTGACCTCGGAACCCGCTTCCACCACTTCCCCCATAAATTCATGGCCGAAAATATCGCCGTGATGCGTGCCGGGGATCTTTCCGCGGTAAAGATGGAGATCGGAACCGCAAATCGCCGTCGCGGTGACGCGCAGTATAATATCGTCCGGCGCTTCAAGGGCCGGGTCGGGCATGGTGTCGACGCTGACATGATGGGGACCATGATAAGTGAGTGCTTTCATTGCATATTCTCCTGGAGAGAACGGCTGACCGCATCAGGTGCAAAGGCATATTGACCTGACGCGATGGCCACCGATAAACCACCGTAAAAATAAAGCGTAGAGTACAAGTAATGGAACTGCGTGATATTTCAGTTGTTGGGTGTGTTTTACGTTTCGCTTATTTCACGCTTGGTTTGTTGGGTTATTTGCATATTCGGATGAAGAAGGCTAGCCTTAATCAGGTATGATATTCGCTCCATTTTTTTATTTGATAGCCGCTCCCCCAGCGGCTTTTTTTATTGGTTATCTTTAGAAAAGTTCTGAATTTCATGCCGACGAAGCCTCGCCGCGCCGCTTCGTTATATACCTCAACAGGAGTACTCCGATTGTATCGATAATACGAGGGCTGCAGGTATTATTTCCCTGCACACAGTAAGTTAGCGGTGATGTGCCGTCTGGTTATTTTTAATGTGTGTTGTAGAATTATTCCGAATTACTGCTGAAAGACGTCGGGAAAACGGAATAATAATTTGACTAACCAGCATTACCCGCTAGAGTTAAATATCGAACGACGAGTGATACGGAATATTTTCGTATCGTACTGACATAACCGATATACATGAGGTGAAATATGGCAGAGCATCGTGGTGGTTCCGGTAATTTTGCTGAAGACCGTGAAAAAGCTTCTGAAGCAGGTCGTAAAGGTGGTCAGCACAGCGGCGGGAACTTTAAAAATGATCCGCAGCGTGCGTCCGAAGCGGGTAAAAAAGGCGGACAAAACAGCCACGGCGGTGGCCGCAAGTCCGATAATTCCTGATTATCCTTTTCCTTGCACCCTGAAGTGAAAGTATCTCCTGCGAGTCTGTATAGACTCGCAGTTATTTTCTGACTCCAGAAGGTATTTCTATGAATATGAAAAGCATTGAAGATGTATTTATTCACCTGCTCTCAGATACCTACAGCGCAGAGAAACAATTAACCCGCGGGCTGGCTAAACTGGCCAGAGCGGCGTCCAGTGAAAAACTCAGCGCGGCGTTCAATGCTCATCTCGAAGAAACCCAGGGCCAGATTGAACGTATTGACCAGATTATTGAGCAGGAATCCGGCCTGAAAATCAAACGCATGAAATGCGTGGCCATGGAAGGATTAATCGAAGAGGCCAATGAAGTCGTTGAGAGCACGGAAAAAAATGAGGTACGAGATGCTGCGCTAATTGCCGCTGCGCAAAAGGTCGAGCATTACGAAATTGCCAGTTACGGCACCCTGGTCACCCTGGCAGAACAGCTGGGCTATAAAAAAGCGGTCAAATTGCTGGCCGAAACGCTGGAAGAAGAAAAGCAAACCGACGTTAAATTAACCGATTTGGCGGTAGGTAACATTAATAAAAAAGCGGAAAAATAAACGCTCCCTGACACGAGGAAATGACGATGAATCATGTTGAACATTATCATGACTGGCTACGCGATGCGCATGCCATGGAAAAGCAGGCAGAATCCATGCTGGAATCGATGGCTGGCCGTATCGATAATTATCCGGATCTCCGTGCCAGAATTGAACAGCATATTAATGAGACCAAACGGCAAATTACCGTGCTGGAAGAGATCCTCGACCGCAACGACATTTCGCGCTCGGTGATTAAAGATTCGATGAGTAAAATGGCGGCTCTCGGCCAGTCCATCGGCGGAATGTTTCCTTCTGATGAAATCGTCAAAGGCTCGATCAGCGGGTACGTCTTCGAGCAATTTGAGATCGCCTGCTACACCTCTCTGCTGGCGGCGGCTGAAAAAGCGGGCGATACCGCCTCCATCCCGGCTATTGAGGCTATCCTGGCGGAAGAGCGGGAAATGGCCGACTGGCTGATCAAACATATCCCTCAGACCACGGAGCAGTTTCTCCTGCGTTCAGATGCGGACGGCGTAGAAGCGAAAAAATAACCCAGGAGGCAGGCCTATGTTTCGTCATGTGAAACAACTGCAGTATACCGTGCGCGTTGCTGAACCCAATCCGGGGCTCGCGAATTTACTGCTCGAACAGTTTGGCGGCCCTCAGGGCGAGCTGGCCGCCGCGTGTCGTTATTTCACCCAGGGATTAAGCGATGACGATCCCGGCCGCAAAGATATGCTAATGGATATCGCGACAGAGGAGCTGAGCCATCTGGAGATCATTGGCACCCTGGTCGGCATGCTGAATAAAGGCGCCAAAGGAGCCCTGGCGGAGGGCACCGAGAGCGAGGCGGAACTTTATCGTTCACTCACCGCCAACGGCAATGACAGCCACATTACCTCGCTGCTGTACGGCGGCGGTACCCCGCTGACCAACTCGGCGGGCGTGCCGTGGACGGCGGCCTACATTGATACTATCGGCGAACCCACCGCCGACCTGCGGTCGAATGTCGCGGCGGAGGCGAGGGCGAAGATCGTCTATGAACGCCTGATTAACGTGACCGACGATCCCGGCGTGAAAGACGCGCTGGCGTTCCTGATGACCCGCGAAGCGGCGCATCAGCTCTCTTTTGAGAAGGCGCTGCAGTCGATTCGCAACAACTATCCTCCGGGCAAACTGCCGCCCATTAGCGAGTACGCTAACACCTACTACAATATGTCTGAAGGTGGAGAAGTACGCGGCAGCTGGAACAGTGACAAACACTTCGATTATGTCAAGGATCCGCAGCCGGCCGTGGATGGCGGAGATGGCGGCGCTACTGTCGGCCTGACGCCAGAGCAGGAAGCGCTGTGCAAAGCGATGCTGAAGCGAACGCAGTCTGACCCGCAGGGCGATCCTTTGACCGGCGCCGAACTCGGCGCCGGTAAGCAAAACACTTCCTCATCGGCTAAGTGATGTTCGCATGAGCCCCGGCTGCGGCCGGGGCGATTCACAATGATGGGTGTGGAATATGTTTGAATTCGACGCGTTTCATCTGGCCCGATTGCAATTCGCCTTTACCGTTTCCTTCCATATCCTCTTTCCGGCCATCACCATCGGCCTTGCCAGCTACCTTGTGGTGCTTGAGGGGATGTGGCTGCGAACCCGGGATAACGTCTGGCGCTCACTCTACAATTTCTGGCTGAAAATTTTCGCCGTCAATTTTGGGATGGGCGTGGTCTCCGGATTAGTGATGTCCTATCAGTTCGGCACCAACTGGAGCGGATTTTCCCAGTTTGCTGGCAGCATTACCGGCCCGCTGCTGCTTTACGAAGTGCTGACCGCCTTTTTCCTCGAAGCGGGATTCCTCGGGGTGATGCTATTTGGCTGGAATAAAGTGCCGCCGGCGCTGCATTTTTTTACTACCTGCATGGTGGCGCTTGGCACCCTGGTCTCCACTTTCTGGATCCTCGCCTCCAACAGCTGGATGCAGACGCCGCAGGGTTTTACCATCGAAAATGGTCATCTCATTCCGCAGGACTGGCTGGCGATTATCTTTAACCCCTCGTTCCCGTATCGTTTGTTTCATATGGCGATAGCCGCGTTTCTCAGCAGCGCCATGTTCGTCGGGGCCTCTGCCGCGTGGCATCTTCTGCGCGGCAACGACTCGCCGGCCATCCGCAAAATGCTGTCGATGGCGATGTGGATGGCGCTGCTGGTAGCGCCAATCCAGGCGGTGGTGGGGGATATGCATGGTCTTAACACCCTTGAGCATCAGCCAGCGAAGATCGCCGCCATCGAGGGGCACTGGGAAAACCGACCCGGCGAGGCCACGCCGCTGCTGCTGTTTGGCCTGCCGGATATGGAACAGGAGCGCACCCGCTATGGCCTCGAGATCCCCGCTCTCGGCAGCCTGATCCTCACCCACAGTCTGCATAAGCAGGTGCCGGCGCTGAAAGACTTCCCGAAAGAGGATCGACCCTATTCACCCGCCGTTTTCTGGTCGTTTCGCATCATGGTTGGGATGGGCGTGTTGATGATCGCCTTAGGGATCTGCAGCGCCTGGCTGCGCTATCGGCGGCGACTGTATCACTCGCGTCCCTTTCAGTGGTTTGCGCTCTGCATGGGGCCTGCCGGCCTTATTGCCCTGGTTGCCGGGTGGGTGACCACCGAGATGGGTCGCCAGCCGTGGGTGATCTACGGCTTGCTGCGCACCCGGGATGCGGTGTCGTTGCACAGCACGCTGCAGATGGCCATCAGCCTGCTGGTGTTTATCGTGGTCTACTGCGCGGTATTTGGCGTGGGGTATTACTACATTTTCCGGCTGATTAAAAAAGGGCCGCAACCGGTGTCGGAGCTGACCTCGCAAACCGCCGGCACCCCGGCGCGTCCGCTCTCGGCGGCAGAGCCGGTGCGTGATGAGGAGAACGCATCATGAGCATCGATATCTCGGTGATTTGGTTTGTCATCATCGTCTTCGCCACGCTGATGTATATCGTGATGGATGGTTTCGATTTGGGTATTGGGATGCTGTTCAGCGTGGTGCATGATGGCGAAGAGCGCGACGTGATGGTCAACAGCGTGGCGCCCGTCTGGGATGGAAATGAAACCTGGCTGGTACTCGGCGGGGCAGGGCTGTTCGGCGCCTTTCCGCTGGCCTATGCGGTGATCACCGATGCGCTGGTCATCCCGCTGACGGCGATGCTCATCGGTCTGATTTTTCGCGGCGTGGCGTTTGAATTTCGTTTTAAAGCGGTTCCCTCGCATCGTACCTTTTGGGATTATGCCTTCGCCGGCGGCTCGCTGCTGGCGACTTTCAGCCAGGGGATTGTCGTCGGCGCGTTTATCAACGGCTTTGCGGTGGCTGACCGCCGCTTCGCCGGTTCGACGCTGGACTGGCTTACCCCCTTTAACCTGTTCTGCGGCCTGGGGCTGGTGGTGGCCTATCTGCTGCTCGGCACCACGTGGTTGATCATGAAAAGCGAAGGCGCGCTGCAGCAGCGGATGCGCGAGCTGACCCGCAAGGTGCTGCTGGCGCTGATGGTGGTGATCGCGGTGGTCAGCGTCTGGACGCCGTTGGGCTGGCGCTATGTGGCGGAGCGCTGGTTTACGCTGCCCAATTTCTTCTGGTTCGTGCCGGTACCGATTCTGGTGTTGGCGCTGAGCCTGTGGATCTGGCGCCTGAGCGCGCGCCCCGCCAGCCACGCCCGCCCATTTATCCTGACGCTGGGCCTGATTTTCCTCGGCTTCAGCGGGTTGGGGATCAGCGTCTGGCCGAACATTATCCCACCGAATATCTCCCTGTGGGATGCCGCCGCGCCGCCCTCCAGCCAGGTGTTTATGCTGCCGGGGGCGCTGCTCATTATCCCGGTGATCCTGATGTATACCGCCTGGAGCTATTACGTCTTTCGCGGCAAAGTCTCCGGCAGCGAGGGCTATCACTGAGCCTGATTCGCGCCGGCAGGTGAGGATTTGCCGGCGCGTCGCGCCAACCGCGCGGGAATGACCGAGACAGTCGCGGACAAGCCGGCGACCCGTTCCACCCCCTCGGGCAGGGTATCGATATGGATGCGTACCGGCACACGCTGCGCCAGCCGCACCCAGCTGAAGGTCGGCTCGACCTCCGGCAGGCCCAGGGCACCGGTCTCATCATTGGTATCGCCGATCCCGTGTCCGATACTCTCGACATGGCCGGTAATGACCGGATCATACCCCATCAGCGTGATATGTGCGGTATCGCCAACGTGGATGTGGCGCAGACGGGTCTCTTCAAAATACCCCACCACCCAGAAACGCTGGCCATCGATAATGGCCACTTTCGTCACTCCGGCGGTGGCATAGTCGCCCGGGCGTAGCCGCAGATAGGTGACGTACCCGGCCACCGGCGTCCGCACGGTGGCATGCGCTAAATTCAGTTGCGCCAGCGCCAGTGCCGCCAGCGCGCCCTGGTAGTTAGCGGCCGCGACGCTGGCCGCACTATTGGTCTGTTTCAGATCTTCGCTGGAGATGACGCCCTGGATCTGCGCCCGTCGTCTGGCGGCATCCTGGCGCATCGCCATCTCCTGGCGTCGGGCTTCCACCTCCGCCTGGGCGCTACTGACCGCCAGCTTCAGCCAGCGCGGATCGATGGAATAGAGCACATCTCCCCGATTGACCCACTGGTTGTCTTTTACCGCCACGCTGGCCACCGGTCCCGAGACATCGGGAGCGATCTGCACCACGTCGGCCCGTACCCGACCATCGCGGGTCCAGGGCGTTTGCGCCTCCTGTTTCCAGAGAATGAAAGCCAGTAGCGCGGCGGCGGCAACGGCGCCTAAGGTCAGGGCGTAGCGGCCCAGAAGAGTGAGATAGACTGTCATACGGCAAACCCCAGCGTGTTAACCTCCTGCAGGAGCAGGAAAAAGAGTGCGATATAGAGGGAAAGCCCCCACAGCGGGCGGCAGGGCAAGCGGCCCAGGCCCCGGACGGAGAAAATAAGCGGTTGCAGCAGCAGCGTCGCGAGCAGGGCGACAAGGCCGACAACCAGCAGGCCGGGGAAAAATACCCCGCCCATCGCGAGATCACGCATGGTTTTGGCTCTCCTCAGGCCGGTGTAAGGCGCAATACAGGGAAATGAGCGCTTCCGCGCGCTCATGTGAGGCGGCATCAGCCGGTAAACCGTGGGCTAACAGCGCGTCAACAGGCTGCGCGAGGGCCTCTATGTCCGGCTCCTGTCTAAGGGCGTCAAGCAGCGTCTGCACAGCGGTAGCCGCTTCTCGATCCACCGGCTGATAGCTACGGCGCAGGTGGATCACCGCCAGGCCGGTACGAATATCGTGCAGCATCTTGTCCAGCAGCTGACCTGCGGTTGGCCCGCTCTGCGGTAGCCGCGGCAGCAGTAAAGCGGTCCGGTCGATCATCAGGTTGGTCCAGCGGTGGGCATTGTGCGCCAGTCGGCCCCGCGCGGCGCGGCGTATATCGCGACGGCACAGTGTCAGCAGACGATGGACAGCGGCATCGGCCTGCACGGTTTGCAGCAGACGCATACCAAACGCGGCATAGCCGATGGCGACAAACAGCGCGATAGAGGTATTCATCGCCGTCGCGAAATCCCCCTGATAACTGGGGCCCAGTTCGCACAATATCGGCAGCGTCAGGGTGATGCCCATCGCCATAAAGGTGGTCGGCGGCCGCGCCTGCAGCGAACCGGCCAGCAGATAGACCGGGGCGAGCATCGCCGCCAGCAGGACAAATTCGCTCACCTGCGGCAGCAGGGCGAAGCTATACAGCAGGCTGAACAGCACGCCCCACACGCAGCCGATCAGGTATTTCACCAGCTGCGCCGCCGGCGCATAGAAGCTGGCGAACAGGCTACAGCAGACCCCGAGGATCGAGACCGCAGTGCCGCCATCGGGCCAGGCGGAGCCTATCCAGATCAGGCAGCCGCTGAGGATGATGACGAAGGCGCCGAAGGCGGTCCGCAGGGCGCTGAGCGGATCGCGATGGAAAACATAGCCCTTTGCCGCGTGGGCGTCAGGGGGCAGGGTTGGCGATCGGCGGTGATAAATCGCCTTCGCCAGCCGTTCGCTCTGCTGCAGGAGACGGATGGCTTCCGCCAGGTGGCGCACCAGGCTAACGCGCAGCGCCTCGTTCAGCGTCTGCGCAGGGGCGCACCGGTTGATGAGCGGCTCGCAGCGGGAGAGTAGCCCGTCGGCGGAGAGCACCGTTCTGTCGGCTTCCGGACCTCTCAGCCAGACCTCTGCCTCCGTTAGCAGCGTCTGCAGGTCGTCAGGTGGCTGCCCGCACCTCTGTAAACGGTCATACAATTCGCCATTAACAATCAACAGTCGCGCCAGCCGGTCGTGGATCGCTTTTCTGGCCTGGCGGTGGGGAGCCGAGAGGTCGTCATCCCAGGGAAGATGGTGGTTGATGCCCTGCAGAAACTGCAGGCTCAGCGCCAGCCGCAGCGTTTCCGCCGCCACCGGCTTACCGGCCAGCGTATCGGCGATCCGCTGCCGGGCGGTTGCCAGCGTCTGTGCCAGCGTGCTGTTAAACCGCCCGGCGATGCGCACCGGCAGCACGAAGCGGTGAATCAATCCGGCGCACAAGATACCGATGGCGATCTCTTCCACCCGAATGACCGCGAGGTCAAAGATGGTCCCGGGCACGGAGACGGCGGGGAAACCAATCAGGCTCGCGGTGTAGCCCGCCAGCAAAAAAGCGTATCCGCGCGGCGTGCGCTCAAGCAGCGACAGACACAGGCATCCCGCGATCCATAGCGCCAGCATGGCGCTACACAGGATCGGCTGGTTAACGAAGGTGGGCACGATGAAGACGGTGGCCGCCGCGCCGACGAGGGTCCCGACCAGGCGATAGACGCTGCGGCTTAGCGATGCGCCCACCGAGGTCTGCGACACGATATAGACAGTGATGATGGCCCACGAAGGCCTTTGCAGACCGATGGATAGCGCAAGATAGTACGCCAGCATCGCCGCGGCGAAACTCTTTGCGGAAAAGAGTATTGCCTGGGCATCACTGCGCAGGACGGTTGACGTCGATTGCGGCATGAAAGGGCGCGCGACGGCGCCTGCGGCACGCAGCCAGGAGGCCTGGCGAAAGAGGTTAATGTTCATGCCGCGGATTATGGCTGGCTTGCGCTTGCGGCGAAATACTCTATTCTGTCAAAAAATACCTGAATCTGGCCAATCGTATGCCATCACCTTTTGCCAATACGCTGTACGATCCGGACGCCGCGTCCTGCCCGGCCGTCGCCTGTCATCTTGATTTTGTCGAGTATGAAGCGGAAGTGCCGGTGCATACCCATCGCAAAGGGCAGTTGATTATTGTGCTGTATGGTGCAGTGAGTTGTCGGGCGGAAAATAACCTGTGGATTGTGCCGCCTCGCTGCGCGGTATGGATCCCGGGCGGTATTCCGCACAGTGTGTCCGCCACCTGGAACGCGCGCCTCAATTATCTGTTTATTGAACCCGGCGCTGCCGCGCTGCCTGGCAGCTGCTGCACCCTGGCGCTCTCTCCCCTGATCCACGAGCTGGTGGAGCGACTCACTCGTGAGGGGGCGGATTATGTGGCGGATAGCCATGCCGGGAGACTCACCCGAGTGACCCTTGACGAACTGGCGACCATGCCGGCGCAGCGCCTGAATCTGCCCGTCTCAGCACATCCCAAAATTCGGGCGATGGCCGACCGGCTGGTCAGCCATCCTGACGATCGCAGCACCCTGTCGGTGTGGGCGAAGCGTCTGGCGCTGAGTGAGCGCTCGCTGGCCCGGGTGATGCTGCGGGAGACCGGCCTGACCTTCGGGCGCTGGCGCCAGCAGCTGCATTTGATTATTGCCCTGCAGGAGCTGGCCAGCGGCGTTTCGGTACAAAACGTGGCGGCTAAGCTGGGGTATGAATCGGTAAATGCCTTTATTACCATGTTCAAAAAAACGATGGGGACGACACCGGCGCACTATTTTGCCGAGCGTCAGACCGCGGCTCGTTAAGAAAACCTTGTCGGGCCGCGACGGCTGGCGTGGCACCCAACAAGGTGGCAGGGGGCGCTTACGCTTTCGGCGGCTTGATCTTAATAATAAATCGTTCGTTAACCCGGGTGATCCTCGCGCCAATGTCGCCAAACTCGGTGGCGATTTTAAAAAAATCGTCCGCGGCGACATCAAAATCGAGTTCAATTTTCGGGTGTTGTCCTGTCGCCAGTAATTCATAGAAATGGTCAAGGCTGCGGGCTTTTTCGCTGGGCATCTTATTTCTCCATGGTAAACCAATCAGCAGGGCGTTTATTGTTTAAAACGTTTTCCGGATTATTCAGCAGGATGACAGTGGCGCCTGATATAAGATGATGCAATGTCATTAAGGATACGGTGGGGCGATATTATTCCATGTTGTTAAACCTGTGGCCGCGCGTTTCTCCTGGATGCCATGGGGGCGGGGCAACCCTGCGGCGCGGGTTGATGATAGACATTTTATGATGACAAATTGATGACAGTAAAATGAACGTACAATAGCGCCGGGCTTTCTTTTGACTAAATAAATTTATTCGGTGGCTGTTAAGGCAGAACTTAACTACTTTATGGTGAGAGGCGTCATTCGGCGATGGCTAACAGTGAGGGAGCAACGATGCAATTACTTGATTTATTCGCAGGTTTATTGTGGTTAAGCAGCGTTATTTTCCTGCTGTATCTCCTTGATGTGGTCATCACCCGTTATCTGTATCGTAAATAACCGGGAAGGGGATGCGCGAGGGCGCTCGGCATAGGGTACTGCGCCAGAGGATGTTATTATGACGCCGGACTGATTCAGAAAGGAATGCGCGGTGGCCGGGAGAATTGATTACGATATTGAAAAATACCAGTTTACCGAAGCCGGTGAGTCGCCACGGCTCAGAGCGCAGTGGCGTGAGGTCTATCTGGAGTGTCGTCAGCAGCAGGCCGGGGCTGAGGAGCGTCTGCGCATTGCGCTATTGAATGTCGACTATGTCACCAGCTTCGAATTGCCTTTTCGCCTGCTGCTGGTGCGCGCGCCGCAGCTGATCGCCGACGTGCGCGATCAGCTGCAGCTCAATCGTAAAGCCGCCGTTTTCAACGGCAAACGTTACGGTTGTGTCTACAGTCTGAAGCAGGATTTACAGCCGATTCCGGAGACCTTCCATTACCACCTGTCAAACCGTATCCGTCGCGTCGATCCGCAGGGACCGACGGCAGCCCCGTACCAGCAGATTGCCCGCGAGATAAAGCCGGCCCGGGAGCGGCTTCGCCATGCGTTACTTGCCGGCTTGCCGGTTACCGCGCTTGATGCGCTGTTCTGGTTCGGCAGTCAGCGGGTGGCGGCGGACATTGCGCAATTGCGCCGGTCCGGCATGGGAATTGTCACGGAAGAGGTGGAAGCCTGCGATAATCTGTTCAACACCACCCGGCGAGTACCGGTTTATCGTCTGACCAGTAAATGATGCGGCGAGCCTTCGCCCAGTCGTTGCTTCGGCAGGCAGCTCACCATTGCCCCGTCAAACCAAACGCACTGCATGCTGCCGGTGTGCCGCGGCGCAGGGCCCAGCCATGCGCTGGCGATGAGCATGAATAGCATCAGCCCCAGCGGAATCACGTTTATTTTTTTCACTGCCTGTCATCCACTTCACTCTTCTTCGCTGCAGGATAGCGGGAAAGTATGACGTTTTGTCGACTGAGTCACACTTTTTTATTGAGGACTCATGGCATGCCAGGCGAAGCGGCGCCTCAGGACGCAGCGTTATTCATATTCGGCATAATGATATGACTAAAACTGGCGGCTTGTATTTTTCATTTTTATTACCCCTCTCTTTTTTTACCTGGCAGCACAAAGCGTGAGACGACCAGGCTTTACGCAGAATACTCTGGTAACTGTCTGGTTTGAAACAATATTTTAATTGACTTTTCAGAGGGAGTTACAGCAGTGGCTAATTTATATTAATTCAATTTACCGATCAATAAATTATATCTTGATAGTTTTTAACTATCGAATGATTATTATCGATCACTTTAAACTATTTTTGTTGGCGGAAAATATATGACATGCTTTAACCCTTTCTTATTTTTGGTATTTTTTAAATGGTTGAAGAAAACGTGAAAAATACCTCTTATCGCTTCGTTCTGGAGCCCGCTATTAGCGATGACGGCAGCTACCACTCGTGGGAGTTGCTTACTAAAGATATTATAGCACCCGCACAAAATACCACCTCTGCGTCGACGTTTTCTTTCTCCACGCTTACCGAACGCGATAAGCTTGCTCTATTTATTCGGCAAATCGAGTTACTTTCTGTATTTGATTTCGCCCGGGTCGATAATAAACCGATATCGCTGAATATTGATGATTTATTAAGCCACTTTATTCTGACGGATCGCTATCTCTGTGATTTCCTGCGCTCCTGTAAACACATTGCTCTGGAAATAAATGAGAACTTTCACGAGTTTATCGCCGGACGTGAGCTGACGGCGCTGAGCACGCTGGCGGCGCTTTGCCCGGTCTGGCTGGATGATTTTGGCCGCGGACGGACGTCCTTCCCGCTGCTGGAGCGCTTCCGCTTCGATTGCGTCAAAGTGGATAAAGATTACTTCTGGGATAAAGAAAACGACCCCGCTTTTCCCGGGCTGTTGCAATCTATTCATACCCTGACCAGCCATGTGATCGTTGAGGGGATTGAAACCGAAAAGCAAAAACAGTTAATCAGCGCCGCCGGGGATATCATTGGACAGGGCCGTTACTGGAAGGATGAATATATCTTTCTGTGCTGCTGACCCGGGATCTGATTTCTGTTTCTTACCATCCTTTTTTTATCCAGTTTTAAATTAACCCTTTGTTACAGATAGTCTTTATTAGCGCAGTGATAATCGCCTCTCATTTTCTTTTCTGAAGGATCATTCACTGTGAATACTCGCTTGCGTAACACCCTGCTCGCCATTGCGCTGACCACCTGCTTTACGGCAGCCAGCCAGGCGTCGACCTCCGCCGATATACCGTCTGTCTCGCAGGATCCGGTCGTCCAGCACCTGAAGCTGAGTGAAGAGCAGGTCGCCAAAATCCAGGCGCTGCGTCAGGGATTCGAAAATAATGTAAGCCAGATTAAAATCAGCGGCTATCAGGATGGTGCTCTGGCAGACGTTATTCACTCCGGAAAATGGGATGACGCTAAGGTCAAACAGCAGCTGGCCGCCTTTGGCCAGCTGGACCAGCAGGTGCGGTATTATCGTGTGAAATACTACTTCGACGTGAGCCAGGTGCTGACCCCCGAGCAGCGTGAGCAGGTGAAAAAAGACCTCTCCGCCGCGATCAACTAACCCTGCGTCAGCCACCCGCTGCAGGTGATGCTGGCCCGGAAGATGCCGCCGTGCTCCGGCGGCTATCATCTGATTTTACTGACCGTGGTTTTTTTCCAGCCGGGCAAAATACTCCGGCGCAAACGGACGCGGATCGACATCGGCAAACGGTGCGCGTTCGAAGTGTGATTTTAGCGCCCACGGCACCGTGCAATCGAAAATCGTCTTGCAACTGATACCCTCTCCGCGGATCGACGGGCTGTATGCCGGGGTCTGGGAAGGATCCAGCTGGTGACCACGGATGCCGGGGATTGTCGTGATGCTGACATCCCCCTGCATACGGGTGGTCATCGCCCACAGGATATCGTCGCTGTCAAAGATATCGACATCTTCATCGACCAGAATGATATTTTTCAGCTCGGAATAGGTCGCCAGCGCTACCAGCGCGGCCTGCCCCTGACGCCCTTCGTCGGCGGGCTGGCGTTTTTTCACCTGCAGGATCCCGAGGAATTTACCGCCGCCCGCGGTGTGGGCGTAGACATTTTGTAAAAAGCCCGGGATAGCGGCTTCAACGGCATTCCAGATACTGGCTTCCGTTGGCAGCCCGGCGAGGGTGGTATGCTCTTCGCCCGGCCCTACCAGCGTCTGCAGAATCGCATTGTTTCGCATGGTCACCGCTTTGACTTTTATCACCGGCAGCGATGGATTGGCGCCGCCGCAGTAGCCAGGAAACTCCGGCATCGCGTGGCCGCTGTTGGTGTGCTGATCTTCTCTGACGCGTACGCCCGGCAGCAGTTCCCCTTCGATAACGATCTCGGCGCGAGCGATGGCTTTCTCCGGGACGCTGACGCCCTGTACCAGCTCTACCGGACGCTGACGCAGCGCGCCGGCGACGCCCAGTTCGTTATAGCCAAACGGGGTGGTTGGCGCTTCAAAGCAGGCGCCGATATAGATAGCCGGATCGAGTCCCATATTGATGGTTATCGGCAGCGGTTTGCCGGCGGCCTCGGCTTTCTGGCGAAACACTTCGATATGGCGGCCAGCGGCGAGAAACATCGACAGCTCATCCCGGCCCTGGACGCACAAGCGGTGGATGGTGACGTCGGTGAGCGAGGCGTCGTCGGGATCGCTGGCCAGCGCCAGGCCCAGGCAGAAGAAGGGACCGGCGTCGATCGGGGTGTTGGTGGGCGCCGGGAGCAGGGTGCGCAAATCAAAATCCGGATCGTCGGCCAGAAAGACCTGTTCCTGACAGGGGGCGCTGCTGGCCGGAACGACCACCGGCGCGACCGGTTTTTTCACCGCTTTGCCTACCTCCAGCGCCAGCTGTGAGGCTTCGCAGCCCAGCAGCAGTGCGGCCCGCTGGCGGCTGGCGTGCATGCCCACCAGAATGCGCGAGTGCGGATAGCCCTTAATATTGTTAAACATCATCGCCGGGCCGATGCGCGTGGGGCGCTTCACGGTGCCGCCCGCGCCGATGTGGCGATAGACGCCGGCCAGCTCAGCGTTAGGGTCAACCGGATGATCGGTTTCGAGGTACTGATTGTCATGCTGTTGCAGCAGCGCGATGGCGTCGCGCAGATCCTGAATCGGTGCGGTCATGATGTTCTCCTTAGCGTGTCGATGCGCACAGTATGCTTCGCAGGCTAATGGTTATCAATTGCATCATTCATGCGTTATTGATAACATTTTTATTATCAATTTACTCCGCGGAGTCCGGCCATGTCCTTGCGAGCGTTACGCCATTTTGTGGTCGTTGCTGAAGAACTACATATGCATCGGGCGGCAGAGCGGTTACATATCGCCCAGCCCGCCCTCAGCCAGCAGATTAAACAACTCGAGCAGCGCCTGGGCGTGGTGCTCTTCTCCCGCGCTAACCGGCGCCTGACCCTCACCGCCGCGGGCGAGGCCTTCTTGCAGAAGACGCGGCTGGCGCTGGAGATGGCCGATCAGGCGGTCCTGGACGCCCAGCGCACCGCACGAGGCGAGCAGGGGCGATTGCATCTGGGCTATGTCTCCAGTGCGATGTATGACAGCAAACTGCCGGGGCTCCTGCGCGAGCTGCGCGCTGACTGGCCGGGGATTGAGCTGTCGCTGGTGCAGGGGGATGTGCAAATGCTCTACGAAGCGCTGCTGGATCTGCGTCTGGATATCGCCATCATCCGCGCGCCGCTGGCGTCACCGCCGGACGCGCTGGTGGTCAGGCCATTTGTGCGGGAAAAACTTTGCCTGGCGCTTTATCAACAGCATCCGCTGGCAGGCGTGGGGGCGCTCAATCTGGCCTCGTTGCGCACTGACAACTGGATCTCGCTTGACGATCCGCAGGGCACCGGACTGGAGCAGGTATTTATTGACGCCTGTCGCGTCGCGGGTTTTACGCCGCAGGTGGTGCAGCGAATTAACGATGTCACCTCGATGATTAGCCTGGTCTCCGCCGGGGTGGGGGTGGCGCTGGTGCCGGTCTCGGCGCGGGCCTTACGCCTTGATAACGTGGTGTATATCGATCTTCAGGATCGGCTGGCGGAGAGTGAGCTGAGCATGGTTTACCACCGCCATTTCCGTTCGGCGGTGGTGCGGAAAGTTATCTCGCTGCTTAATGCCGCTGAGCAATAATCCCGCTTAGCGGGTCTTCAGGCGGCCAAAGCTGACAATCCTTGAACGGCCCAGCTCTTTCGCCCGGTACAGCGCGGCGTCCGCTGCGCGCAGCAGGCTGTCGCTTTGGGTGTGCTGCGGGTAGCTGGCGATGCCAATCGACACATCCACCTGGCCTATCTCGGTCAGGCCATCGCGCAGCGTCATATTGTGCACCTGGGTGTAGATCTCGCTGGCGCACTGGTGCGCCCCGGCTTCGTCAATGCCGGGGAGCAGCACTAAAAACTCCTCGCCGCCGTAGCGGAAAGCCATGCCGATATCGCGCACCGCGCGCTGCACAATGGTCGCGACGCTCTTAATCACCAGATCCCCGGCTTCATGGCCGTAGCGGTCATTGATGGCTTTGAAGTGATCGATGTCGATCATCAGGCAGCTCAGCGGGGTGTGGGTATGGACCGCCAGCGCCATCTGCGAGTGCAGCGCTTCATCAAGATGATGGCGGTTACGCAGGCCGGTCAGCGAATCGAACAACGCTTTTTCCAGCAGGGCGCTGCGTAAACGCTGATTGGCGAGCGCCAGCCCCAGCGCTTCGGCCATCAGCTCCAGGTAAGCCCGGGAAGGGGCGTCACTGGCGGTGACGTTCTGAAAGCTCAGCAGACCGATAGCTTCGCCCTGGGCGATGAGCGGTACGCAGAGCGACTGGCCGGCGTGCGCCTCCGGCAGATGATAGCAGGTGATATCGGGCTCACCCTGCACCGGCGGATGGCTGAGTCCCCGCCGTATCGCCCAGCAGTCGTCGGGAGCAAAGGACGTCGTCTCCCCGGCGGGCGACAGCCACTGCGCCACGCAGCGCATCTGCCATGGATCGGTATCCAGAATATACAGTTTACCGGGGATCGTCGGGGCGATGTTCGGCGCGAACAGCTCCGCCACCTTAATCACATCCTCTATGGTTTCACAGCCCTGCAGACGCTGGGTCATACGCGCCAGCAGTTCACGGATCGCCCAGTCGGCGTCGCGCTGCTGCTCCAGCTGCTGGCGGGCCAGGCCGTTCTCGCGAAAAATGCGGATCGCCTGGGCCATATCGCCAATCTCATCCACCTGGGTGAAGTGCGGCGTCTCCACCGCATAGTCCTGGGAGGCGAGACGCTGCACCACGTCGCTCAGACGGACCACCGGGTACAGCACCCGGCGTTTGAGAATGAAGCCGAGGACAAACAAAAACATCAGGGCGGTCAGGCCGACCATGATTTCCGACAGCGTACGCCAGATCCGCGAGCGCTCGGTGGCCTGGTCGATAGCGATGGCGGCGCGATGCTCAAGCATCTGACGGAAGCGATCGATCTGCGTCTGCATGCGCTCCAGTTCGGTCTCATACGCTTTGCCGTACAGCACCGCGATGGCCGCTGGCGCATCGCCGCGGGCGACATGCGTCAGGGCCGCCTGCTGTTCATCCTGAAGCTCATCGGCGATCCGCAGACCATCCTGGAGTAGCGCCAGCTCCTCGCGGCTGGCGCCGTTATCTTTCAGTCCGGCCAGCCGCTGCTCAATGCTTTTGTCGGTCTGCTGCAGTTGCTGATACTGCGTAAGCGTCTCCGGCGAAGGCTTAACCACGTACAGCCGGGCGAGGTCAGACAGCGCCCAGGCGTCGTTTTCCACCTCGTCGGAGAGGGTATCAAAGACCTGGCGCTGTTGTACCGCCTGGCGTTCGACGCGGTCGGCGCTGGAGGCCATAAGCATGGCGCTGCCGGATGCCAGCGTCAGGCCGACGGTGATCCCGTAAGCCCAGTTGGTGATGGTGGCGATTCTCACCCTGTATTTCCTTGCATGCAGATGAAGCTGTTTTAATTATAGAACTCGCCCCCCGCCATGACGGCGGCCTGCCTCAGGGGCGGTGCTCGCTGCGGGGGTGTTCGAGGGTCTGAAGAATGATGGCGTGCAGCGTTTCCGCATGGTGGCGCAAAACGAGAAAGACATCGCTATCCAGAGCGCCATTTATAACATCCGCTTCCATAATCTGTAAGGCCTCCTGCCAGGCCATTCCTTTACGATAAGGGCGATCTTCGGTCAGCGCGGTGAAAATATCGGCGATAGAGATAATACGGTCGGCGAGGGTCAGATGATCTTTTTCGAGATGCAGAGGGTAGCCGCTGCCGTCCAGTTTTTCATGGTGATTCGACGCCCAGTTAATGATGTCGCCGAGCTCGCTGTAGTCGCTGAGGATCTCGCCGGTCATATAGCTGTGCTCGCGCACCTGGTTCAGTTCGTCCTCATCCAGTTCGCCCTCTTTTTCGAGGATGGAGAGCGGGATAGAGATCTTGCCGATATCGTGCAGATAGCCGGCAATCTGAATTTGCTGGCAGATGGGCTCCGGCAGTTGTATCCAGCGGGCAAGCTGGCGGGCGATTTCCCCCACCATGATGCTATGGGTGGCGGTAAAGCTGCTGTAGGTGTCGACAATTTTGGCAATCAGCAGGCAGATATCTTTCAGACCATGAATATCCAGATACAGCGTGTTGATGGGACCAATAATTTCCAGCAGCCGTTGAATATGGCCGGGATGAAGGTGCTGCCAGAAGTTCGCATTTTCAGCGACCTCGCACAGCATATCGCACAGCGGCGGATCGATCTCCCGGTGCAGGGAGACGAACTGTTCCACCACCGCCCGTGTGGGCCAGCCGGCCACGTGACTCCCGGCAGGCAGCAGCCGTTCAAAGGCATCGGCGAAATAGACAATATGCTGTTCGCGGCTACCCCGGTGGTCCGGGCTAAAATGGTGATCGCGAATGAAGGGGACAATGGGCAGAAAGGTCACTAACCCTTCCAGCATCGCCGCCCCCTGGCGCTGATGCGAATCGTGGATGTTATCGATGGCATCCAGCGAATGAATGGTGCGTTTATCTCCCAGCACGCCGATATCGTGCAGCAGCGCGGCGCAAAAAATGGTCTGCTGCCGCTCGGCAGGCAGCCCCAGCCTTTGCGCCAGCGTCAGGGCGATTAAGGCCGTTCGTTGCATATGCCGGTGCAGTTCAGGGTTAATGATCTGAATGACTCTGGTCGTCAGCATTAGCGCTGATTTCAGGGCAATACGCATTTCTGTTCTCCGTACGCGTTACCTGGCGGGCAAAAATGACCTCGCGGGTGACGGAAGTGTCGATAATCTGATCGCAATGCGTGTTGTGTAGTTGGCTGCTGAACAGGTTAATACCCAGAATGTATCAGGTTCATAGCGCTGCCCGATTCAGAGCCTGCCGTGCACCAGATTTGGGCGATGTTGATGCGAGAACCTTATTATTGTCTGATAGTTAACCATTTCCCCCCCAAAAAATAAATAAATTCTGGCAAGCCCTTTGCATTAAGCAAGCGTTAGTTTGATTAATGTCTATGAAGGGAGTGACCTGTATGAATTTTAGAGCATTACTTACCATTGCGTTACTGACGATGAGCAGTCTGGCATTTAGCGAGACGCGTCTACCGCATATCGTTATTTTAGCCACCGGCGGGACGATTGCCGGTTCGGCTGCCAGCAATACCCAGACAACGGGTTATAAAGCCGGGGCGATTGGGGTGCAGACGCTGATTAACGCCGTGCCGGAAATGAGTAAAATCGCCCACGTCGAAGGCGAGCAGGTGGCGAATATCGGCAGTGAGAACATGACCAGCGACATTATTCTGGAACTCTCGAAGCGGGTGAATGCGTTATTGGCCCGGGATGATGTCGATGGCGTGGTGATCACCCACGGCACGGACACCCTCGATGAAACCCCTTATTTCCTCAATCTGACGGTCAAAAGCAACAAGCCGGTGGTCTTTACCGCGGCGATGCGTCCGGCGACGGCGATCAGCGCCGACGGGCCGATGAACCTGCTGGAAGCGGTCACAGTCGCCGCCGATCCTGATGCCCGGGGTCGCGGGGTGATGGTGGTGCTGAACGACCGCATCGGCGCGGCGCGCTTCGTCACCAAAACCAATGCCACTTCGCTGGATACCTTCCGGGCGCCGGAGGAGGGCTACCTTGGCGTCGTGGTGGGCGGAAAACCCCAGTTCGAGACGCGCGTGGATAAAATTCACACCCTGCGCTCGGTGTTCGATGTCCGCCAGCTGAAGACCCTGCCGAAGGTGGTGATCATTTATGGTTATCAGGACGACCCGGAGTATATGTACGACGCGGCGATCGCCCATCATGCCGACGGTATTATCTACGCCGGAACCGGGGCGGGGTCGGTGTCGGTACGTAGCGCTGCGGGCATCAAAAAAGCGCAGCAGGCGGGCATCGTGGTGGTTCGCGCCTCCCGTACCGGCAGCGGCGTCGTGCCGCCGGATGACAGCCAGCCTGGGCTGGTGTCCGACTCCCTCAACCCAGCGAAAGCACGTATTCTGTTGATGACTGCGCTGACGCAAACGAAAGATCCACAGCTGATCCAGCAATATTTCCACACCTACTGATCCTCTGCGGCCAGGGTGTCGCTCACGCCTTCGCTGCGGTTTGCCCCACAGTGACCCGATGTCGGGTCACTGTCCGCGCTAAACGCCGCGCTTTATGCGTATAAGGCGTAAAGAAATATTTTTTTTACGGCGGGTGTGGGCGGTATTAAAGTGCAAACAACTGGCAAGACGCTTATTTTTAAAGCATCTTTAAATAAGTCTATTCTTAATTATTCCCTTAAGGCGATTTTAATATTCCTTATGCCGACGGATAAAAAATGTTTCACTCTGAAGCGGGAGCGCTTTAATTCTTTCGCGGTACAGACGACGATCTTGTGGACGCGGGCAGGCTGCGGGCCACGTGGCTGAGCGGGCTCAGTCCCCGGCAGACAAGGCGTTCTCGCGGCGGGTTTCGGTTATGCCTGTTAGTAACGCTGATGATTAGCGTGAAAATGATATGCACGATGAATATATTAAGAAGAGGATAAGATTTAAGTTTACATTTGGTAACACTTGTGCCGCAATTATGTTTTTTTGTCAGCAAGTTGTTTTTTACTTGCCGGAGGGAATTTCAGCGGATTAGTATTGTCGAACTTGCTGTACGTACCGCCTAATGATGATAAATGGATTCTGTTTTCCTTAAGCGTTACCACATAATTAATGTTTACAGGAAAAATCATGGCCTGCGTATTTAATAAACAACTTTTACACCCGCGCAACTGGCTGACCTGGTTTGGGCTCGGCATCCTCTGGTTAATCGTGCAACTGCCTTATCCGCTGCTGCATTTTATTGGCACCAGCGCGGGTCGCCTCTCCCGACGCTTTCTCAAACGCCGCGAACATATCGCCCGGCGCAATATTGAGCTCTGCTTCCCGGACATGTCGCCGGCGGCGCGCGAGACCCTGATCGATCAAAACTTTATGTCGCTGGGAATGGGGCTTATCGAAACCGGCATGGCCTGGTTCTGGAGCGACGAGCGGGTCAAAAAATGGTTTGATGTCGAAGGATTTGCCAACCTTAATCATGCGCTTAGCGGCGGCAAAGGGGTGATGGTGGTCGGTGTGCACTTTATGTCGCTGGAGCTGGGCGGGCGCGCGATGGGGTTGTGCCGTCCAATGATGGCCACTTATCGTCCGCACAACAGCCCGCTGATGGAGTGGGTGCAAACCCGTGGTCGCCTGCGTTCGAACAAAGCGATGATCGATCGCAACAACCTGACCGGTCTGGTGCATGCCTTAAAATCAGGTGAAGCGGTGTGGTTTGCTCCCGACCAGGATTACGGTCCTAAGGGCAGCGTGTTTGCGCCGTTTTTCTCCGTCCCACAGGCGGCGACCACCAACGGCACCTATGTTCTGTCTCGTTTATCGGGTGCGAAAATGCTGAGTATCAGTATGGTGCGCAAGCTGGATCGCCAGGGCTACAGCCTGCATATTAGCGAAGTAATGAATGATTATCCGGGTGAAGATAAGCAGATCGCTGCCGGCTATATCAACAAGGTGATCGAGCGCGAGATTTTGCGTGCCCCCGAGCAGTATCTGTGGGTGCACCGTCGTTTTAAAACCCGCCCGCTGGGTGAACCTTCCGTCTATTAACCTTCCCGCACAGGCTGCGCTTTCAAAATCCCGACAGTTGGGGTAACGTGAGCCGGATCATGTTTTAGTCGTGCGCGAAGGAGTGCAAAGTGTTCGCTGAGTTTGGTGTTCTGAATTATTTGACCTACCTGGTCGGGGCGGTGTTTATCATTCTCGTCCCTGGCCCTAATACGTTTTTTGTGCTGAAGACGGGCATTGCCCACGGCGTGAAGAAAGGCTATCTGGCGGCGGCGGGCGTCTTTATTGGCGACGCGGTGCTGATGTTTCTGGCCTTTGCCGGCGTGGCGACGCTGATTAAGACCACGCCGGTGCTGTTTAACGTCGTCCGCTACCTCGGGGCGATCTACCTGCTGTGGCTGGGGGGTAAAATGCTCTACGCGGTGCTGACCCAGCGCGATGGCCAGGCCGACGCCAGCGCGGAGCCGGCGAGCGCGATCCTCAAGCGCTCTCTGACCCTGAGTCTGACCAATCCGAAAGCGATTCTGTTCTATGTGTCGTTTTTCGTGCAGTTTATCGATGTCAACGCCAAAGCGCCCGGCGTGGCGTTCTTTATTCTGGCGCTGACCCTCGAGGTGATTAGCTTCTGCTATATGAGCTTTTTGATCCTCTCCGGCTCGTTTGTCACCCGCTACGTTAAAACCCGCAAGAAGCTGGCCAAACTTGGCAACAGCCTGATTGGTCTGGTTTTCGTTGGGTTCGCCGCGCGCCTGGCTACCCTGCAGTCCTGATCCCCTCGGGCCGGTTACCCGCTGACCGGCCCGCCGTCTCTTATTCTGCCCTGTAACAAAAACCCTTCATTTTTTATTGCATTGGTGTTACATATACAGCCGTTTATCGCTCAGCAAAAAGGAAGCCCCGATGATTCTGCAAAAACTCCTCAGCAATAAAAACTGCAAAAAATACTGTCTGTCGCTCGCGGCGGTGTTTGCTATCGCGCTGGCGGTGGTGGGGCGGGCGACCTTCGGGGGCGTGGTGAGCGAGTACAATATGCCGTACTCAGAGTGGACGACGTCCATGTTCTTCCTGCAGGGCGCGATGGTGACGGTTTACAGCATTGTCTTTACCGCGCTCTTCGCTATCCCCCTCGGCTTTATTTTCCTCGGCGACGAGCGCCAGGATTAAGCGTCAACGGGCGAACCGCGGTTCGCCCTGTCTTTTCGGCTCATCAACAGCCTGAAGGATTAATCATCGTCATGATAGTGATGATGGTGGTGATGGCGATGGGCGTGGTACCCATCGTCAATAATGCATCCCGATAACAGCGTGCACAGCGCAATAATCAACGGTAACACGATCGGTTTTTTCATCCCTTACTTCTCCCGCTATTCTGCTTTCCCCGGGGCAGAGAATGCCGCGGTGGATAACGTGAGTGTAAAGGGTTAACTTGTTGATGGGATAGGATAACTCCGCAATATCGCCGCCGCGATCACCACCAGCCGAACTGGCTGCCGGCCACCGCCACGATGGCGACAACCAGCATAATAATGGTGCTTTTTTTCATTATGCCCCACCCGGCGCCGCATAGCCGCCGACAAAAAACCAGCCGAGAAAGACGACGGCGATGATAAAGATCGCCACCGGGAAAAGAATACCCAATTTCATGATAGTGTCTCTGTACCCACGAATGATGCCCTGCATGATACTGGATATCGCGGTACTTTAGTCAATATGAATGAAATTCTCCTGACGGCGGGACTTCTTATCCTGGTACATCGCCTCATCGGCGGCGCGTAAGGCCGCTTCAACATCGATACTCTGCGGATCGCAGATGATCACCCCGAAGCTGGCGCCTTCATAGTCGATACGCTGTTCGCCGAGGAAGTAGACGCCGCACAGGGCCTGGCGCAGGATCGTGACATA
This sequence comes from Klebsiella sp. P1CD1, assembly GCF_003790505.1. Lineage (NCBI taxonomy): Bacteria > Pseudomonadati > Pseudomonadota > Gammaproteobacteria > Enterobacterales > Enterobacteriaceae > Klebsiella > Klebsiella sp. P1CD1. The sequence continues at coordinate 3,533,921 of NZ_CP033631.1, read as the reverse complement.
CGCTTGCTGCGCCGCTGGATCCTGGGCGCTACCGACGATCAAAAACTCATCGCCGCCAAGGCGGCCAACGATATCCTCACGGCGCGCGACGGCGGTGAGTCGTTCGCCGACCTGCACCAGGAAGCTGTCGCCGCACGGATGACCGAACCGATCGTTAATGGCTTTGAAACCGTCGAGATCGATAAAAATCAGCGAGACCTGCTGCTGCTGGGCGCGGGCGGAGGCAAAGCGTAGCGCCAGCTGCTTAAACAGCGCACGGCGATTAGGAAGCTGGGTGAGCTCATCGGTCGACGAGTGCAGCTCCAGCGCGACGTTAGCCGCCTGCAGCTGTTGCACCAGGGTGTCTTTTTCCACGTAGTGGGAAATGAGCTTCGCGAACAGGCCCATCACCTGTTCACCTTCGAGATTATAAGGTTGCTTCTGTCGGCTGGTGGCGCAGAGGGTACCGAACAGCGAGCCATCGGCCAGGCGGACGGGAATGCTTAAAAAGGTGGCGATCCCCAGCTCCTGGGCGGCGATGCAGGAGTGCCAGCGATGGGCCACGTCGTTGCTAAACGTGCACTGATCCTCAAGGGCGCGTTTGCACAGGGATTCATCCCAGGGGACGGAGAATCCTTCCGGGATCTGCATTTCGCTGCTGTTATGGGCGAACATTACCTGCTGCCGCTGGGCGTTGATATCGATGCGGGTAAGATAGGTGGACTCCATTCGGGTCACCGCCTCAAGCATCTCCAGCAGCTGGCGCACCAGGGTTTCCAGGGACTGTTCCGCAGCGAGGGTTTGCGACACCCGGGCAAGAATAAAATCTGACATGAATAATACAGCTCCAGCACGCCAAACGTCACCCCAGCATAATGGGCTGCAAACGGACATCAGCGTCGAATAAACAGTGATATTTTTAAATTTATCACATCTGTTTGGGGAATACTTGTCCACGCGGCAGGAAAAAAAGCCCCGTCGGGGGCGACGGGGAAAAACTCATTGATTATGGAATGATCTGTTCTCTGGTCAGTTCGAGAACAGGGGCTACTCTACGGGGGAAAAGTGCAGGCAAGATGGAGAAAACGTGGAGATTCAGGCTAAAATCCCCGGGCATTCAGGAAAGGGAGGAACGATGAAAAAGTTACTGGCTATTCTGCCACTGGTATTAGCCGGCTGTGCCCAGCCGCAGTCCACCGCGCCGACGAAAACCATCGGCATGGCCAATCCCGCGTCGGTGTACTGTCAGCAATCCGGCGGTACCCGGGTGCCGGTGCAAACGCCGCAGGGCGTTAGCACCCAGTGCAAACTACCCAGCGGCGAAACCCTCGACGAGTGGGCGCTGTGGCGCCGGGATCATCCGGCTAAATCGTAACCGGCAGGGCCGCCAGCCAGGCGGCCAGCACCTGGGCATGATTCTGCTCGGTGTTCTTCGCAGCGTACAGCAGCGTCAACGGCTGGCGCTGCGCCAGCGCCGCCAGCCGCAGGCCCGTTTCACGATGGGTGTCGAGCTCCTGGCGATAGCGCTGGCTGAAGTGGGCGAAATCGATCGCCTCGCCGTGAAAGGCTTTTCGCAGCTCAGCGGAAGGCGTTAACGCCTTACACCACTCATCACAGGCCAGCGCCTCTTTTTTAATCCCCCGCGGCCAGAGACGGTCGACCAGCACCCGGTAGCCGTCGCTGCTTTCCTGCGGGTCATACACCCGTTTACATTGAATCATTATCCTGCTCCCTCTGTGCCATCCAGGCGAGCAACTGCGGGATTTGCCCGTCGGAAAATACCGTGATGCCGTGGGCGCGCAGCAGATCGGCTGCGACCCCGGCACCCGCTTTGCGTCGTCCGCGAAAAGAACCGTCATAGACAAACTGGCTGCCGCAGGTAGGGCTGCCATCGGTGAGTAACGCTGCCTGACAGCCCGCTTCCCGGGCGGCGCTGAGCGCCAGCCAGGCGGCCAGCTGGTAATGTCCCGTGACGTTGCGGCCGTCGCTTTCCACGATCCGCGCCCGCCCGGCAAGGACATCCCCGCCGGCGCCGCCGACGATCTCCGCCGGCAGACGGGGCGTGGACAGACCGGCCGCCAGCTCCGGGCAGTGGATCACCAGCCGCCCCGTCTGCTGCCAGCGGGACAGCGTCGCCGCCAGCTGTGCCTTCTCGCTACCGTTATACCGCACCTGGAATCCCATCAGGCAGGCGCTGACCAAAAGCTTACTTTTCATCCTTTCTCCCTTTCACGCTTGCTTCAGTATACCTTACCCGCCGGGGGGGCGGTGGGGCGAAAATAAGGATTGTGTTCCACTGGAGGGATCGCTATCCTGACGTGCCTTGTGCTGCTCGTCTCGTCCAGACATAAGGAACCTGCTATGAAAACCCCTTTACGCCTCGCCCTCGTCGGCGATTATCACCCCGATATTGTTGCCCATCAGGCCATTCCCCTGGCGATAGACGATGCTGCCGCCGTGCTGGAGCAGCCGGTGAAATATGACTGGCTCGCCACCCCGTCGATCGTCTCCGGCGAGGCGCTGGCCGAGTACGATGCCGTCTGGGTCGTTCCCGGTAGCCCGTATCGTCATCCGCAGGGGGCCTTTACTGCGATCCGCTATGCCCGCGAAAACGGCATCCCTTTCCTCGGCACCTGCGGCGGCTTTCAGCACGCGGTGATTGAATACGCCCGTAACGTGCTCGGCTGGCAGGATGCCGGCCATGCGGAAACTGACAGCGAAGGGCGGATGGTGATCGCTCCCCTTAGCTGTTCGCTGGTGGAGACCTCCGCCGTCGTCGAGCTGCGGGCGAATACGCTGATTGCCCGCGCCTATGGCCGGGAGAGCATTGAAGAGGGCTACCACTGCCGGTACGGGGTGGACAGCGCGTTTGCCGGTGAGCTGGAGCAGGGCGATCTGCGCGTCACCGGCTGGGATGAAGAGGGTGAGATCCGCGCCGTCGAGCTGGTGACGCACCCGTTTTTTGTCGCCACGTTGTTCCAGCATGAACGCCACGCGCTGGATGGGCGTCCCTCGCCGCTGGTCCAGGCGCTGATTCGCGCCGCGGCACAATAAACCCACCGGCAGCGGGCGCTGCCGGTCATCTTCAGGAATGGATTTCCCGGTCTCGTCCGGCGAGGGCGCCGCAGACCGCCATCACCAGCGAAATCAGCGCCACCGCCAGCAGCGGAATATGCCAGTCGCCATTAGCATCGTGGATCTTACCCATCAGCGGCGGCCCGCAGGCGGCCAGCAGATAGCCGACGCTCTGCGCCATCCCTGACAGCGCCGCGGCCTGGTGCGCCGAGCTGGCGCGCAGGCCAATAAACGTCAGGCCGAGGATCATGGTAGCTCCGGAGCCAAAGCCGAACAGCAGCGTCCAGCCGATCGCCAGCCCTGGCAGCAGCCACAGCCCGGCGGCGCTGATGGCGCACATCAGGGCGACCAGCACCGCGATCCCACGCTGGTCGCGCAGCCGATGCAGGATCAACGGTATCGCCAGACCTGGCGCGGCGGTCGCCAGCTGCAGCAGGCCATGCAGCGAGCCGGCCTGCGCTTCGCTATAGCCCATACTCTGTAGAATCGACGGCAGCCAGCCGATAATCACGTAATAGACCAGCGAGTTGATGCCGAGGAACAGCGTCACCTGCCAGGCCAGCGCCGACCGCCAGATCCCCCGGTTGTGCATGGCGCCTGAGCCGGTCAATGGCGCCTCCGCCCGGCGCCGGGACTGTGGCAGCCAGCTGAGGAGCGCCAGCAGCGGGAAGACCATCAGCAGCAACAGCGCGCCGCGCCAGCCGAATCCGGCCATTGCCACGGGAACCACCAGCGCCGAGCCGAGCGCCGCCGCGCCGCCCATCGTCAGGGAATAGGCGCCGGTCATCCGCGCGACATGCTGCGAGAAATCGCGTTTAATCAGCCCGGGCAGCAGGACATTGCCCAGCGCAATACCGCAGCCGATCACCGCCGTGCCGATAAACAGCAGTGCAGCGGAGGGCAGGGAGCGCAGGGCAATGCCGGCGCAGATTAGCAGCATTGCCAGCAGCAGGCTGCGTTCCATGCCGAACCGGCGGGCAACTCCTGCCGCCAGCGGCGAAACAAGGCCAAAGGCCAGCAGCGGCAGGGTAGTGAGTAGCCCGGTCTGCGCGGTGGTCAGGCCATAGTCGCTACGAATCGCGTCCAGCAGCGGCGCCGCGCCGGTAAAGACCACGCGCAGGGTAGTGGCGATGAGCAAGATACCGGCAATCAGCAGCGCGGGGCGGCGGCCGGTAGAGGAGATCACAGAAGACATATCATTCTCAAGGTAACTAACGAGGGGGTTACGATAGCGACTTTGTCCTCTGTTTAAATCAAGCTAAAATGACAGATTATCGCTAATATCGGACAACATGATGATCGGACTGGGTCTGGATGGTTATGAACCGGACAGTGGCCACGAATCGGCCATTGCCTTTCGTATTCAGGTGGTGGAGGCGGAGCAGTATATTCCGGCGCATTCTCACCGTAAGGGGCAACTGATCCTCGCCCTGCACGGCGCCTTGACCTGCGAGGTGGAGAACGCGATGTGGATGGTGCCGCCGCAGTATGCGGTGTGGGTCCCGGGACAGCTTTCCCACAGTAACCGCGCCACCCCCGGCGCCCAGGTGTGTTTCCTGTTCATCGAGCCGGGCGCCGCGCCGATGCCGGACCGCTGCTGTACGTTAAAGATTTCCCCACTGGTGCGGGAGCTGATCCTCACCCTGGCGGAACGCGGCGGGGAGTTGCTGGCCGCCCCTGCCACGGCCCGGCTGGTGCAGGTTCTGTTTGATGAGCTGCCCCGGCAGCCGCAGGAGCACCTGCAGCTGCCGGTATCAAACCACCCGAAAATTCGTCAGATGGTGACGATGATGGCCGAGGATCCGGCGCGCTGGCAGACCCTGAGCCAGTGGGCGGCGGTGTTTGCGATGAGCGAGCGCAATCTGGCCCGCCTGGTAGTGCGCGAAACGGGGCTGAGCTTTCGCCGCTGGCGCCATCAGCTGCAGCTGATCCTCGCGCTACAGCTGCTGATCCGCGGGCAGACGGTGCAGCAAACGGCTCAGGCGCTGGGCTATGACTCCACCACCGCCTTCATCACCATGTTTAAAAAAGGACTCGGACAGACGCCGGGCCGCTATCACGGCAGCCTGGCTACGACTTCCCAATAAACAATGAGATGATCCCGGCGGCAATCAGCGGTCCGACCGGGACGCCGCGAAACAGGGCGACGCCGAGTACCGTGCCGACCAGCAGCCCGGCCACCAGATGCGGCTGGGAGCCCATCAGGGAGACACCGCGCCCGCCGAGCCACGAAACAAACACCCCGACCGCAATCGCCAGCAGTGATTTCCAGTTCATAAAGGAGTGGATCAGCGTCGAGGGCGGCAGCGTACCGCTGGCGATAGGCGCCATCACGCCGATGGTTAAAATAATGATCCCGACAGTCAGCCCCTGTTTCTCAATCCAGGGAAAGAAGGTATTCAGCGGTGTAACGCGCACGATAATCAGCACGAGGATAGAGATCGCTACGGTGGTGTTATGGCTGATAAAGCCGAGCGCCGCCAGGCCCAGCAGGATCAACAGGGTGGTATCAAACATGTACAGAGGTCCTTGCCAAAAAAAGAAAGCCAAAAAATATCCCGCTTACTCTACGCATCGTGGCGTGAATAAACAGGATTTTTACGCCATGCGGCGAAAATCAGGGCGGATGCCCGGTTAGCTAAGGCGGCGAAAGGTCGCGATCTCCGGTCGGGCGATATGTAAATAATCCTCGGTATCGAGAATGATCGACCGATCCAGGCGTCCGGCGTTAAAGGCGATTTGTGGAAAGCGCTCAAACAGCAGCGGGTCGGCCACCAGCCGCAGCGCCGGATGGAAGCTGAAGGGGGGAATGGCGCCGAACACGCAGGCGGTGAGGGCATCCACTTCCGCCGGACTGGCCAGCGAGGCTTTGCTGCCGCCGATATGTCGGGCCAGGCTGGCGAGATCGGCCTGCTGATCGGCGGCGAGGATCGCCAGCACATGCTGGTTGACGCCGTTTCCTTTTACTTTACAGACTAGCGCTTTTGCGCCCTGGCCAAGCGCGGTGCCGCGGATCGCCGAGACGGCTTCGCACTGGCCGACCGCGTCGTGCGCCATCACCCGGTAGCGCGCCTGGTGTTCGTCGAGCAGCGCGCACAGCCGCTGGTGGATATTACCTTCTACTGCTTCAAGCATAGCGTCCTCCTGACATCATCAAGCCGCCAGCTTAGCGCTGTTGCGTCAGCCTGCCAACGGTGGGCCGGGAAATTCACCATTCGCTCATTATTGCTTCACAGTGCTGTGGTGCAATCTCGCAGGCGCAGCAGATGAGTTTTGTAAATAAAAAAAAGAATGATTTTCATTTTCAATCGAACTTTTTTTATTTCGCTCAGTCTCTATCGGACGACACAGAATATTAATAATTGCCGTAATGAGGTTAGGATGATGCACGATGCAACCATGCAGGGTTCCCCACGCAAGAAGTTTAATAAAATAAGGGAGCTCAACAGACGGCGGAATTACTTTACTAAGAAAGTACGTAATGCCCTGCGGGTGGGAGTGGCGAAAGCGCTCTGGGACCGCCGACGCCGTCAGCCGGTGGATTTATCGTCCGCGAAAACTGTCTTACTCATGCGTAATGAGGGGGCGGTCGGCGATGTGGTGGTGGATTCCGCGCTGGTAAAATGCCTGCATCAGTCAGGTTATATCGTTGATTTTCTGCTGACGACCTCTAACAGCCAGGTGATGCGCTATAACCCGCGGATCCGCCATATTTATGAAGCTGAGCCGGTCAATTCCGCTGATTTTTTGCGTAAATTTAACCATAACGTTCCCCGCGACGTCATTAATGAACTGGCTAATAATAAGTACGATATTATTATTGACCCTTCGCTGTTCGATATTCCCGTGCATCGCCTGCGGCTTTTTCGACAAATAAAAGCCAAATCAGTGCTCGGGTTTAATAAATGGCCATCGATTAAACATTACTCTCACTCTTTTGATTTTGACTGCCAGCGCTGGCACGTAACGAAGACGTTCGCGTTGATCGCCGACTATCTCCAACTGGACACCCGCGCTCTGGACACTTACGACCTGGCGGTGCCCGGGCCGATTATGCAGGAGGTGGCGCAGTATCTGGCGTCGCTGAGCGGAAAAGCGGTAGTGATTAATATTTTTGCCGGCCATGCCGACCGGAGTCTCTCCCAGACGCAGCTGGCCGAACTGCTCGACAAGCTGCGGGCTCGCCATCCGGGGCTGGCGGTTATTCTGCTCGATCACCGGCGTGAGATCCGCATCTCGCTGCCGCCGGAGGTGGTGATTAATCCGTTTAACACGCTGCACCATGCGATGGCGCTGATTGCCCAGGCGGAGCTGATTATCTCTCCGGACACCTCGGTGGTGCATATGGCGGCGGCGTGGAACAAACCGCTGATCGCGGTCTATAAGGACGTTCTGCTCAATAACCGGCTGTGGGCCCCGGGCTATGACAACGCCAGGCAGATCATTGTTAAATGCGGGAAGGTCCATCAGCATCGCGAGCTGGTGGATAGAATTATAGCGGCGCTACCGGAGACGCTGTGAGGGCGATGAGGGGAGGCTGGTAGGGCTCACCTGCTGACCGTATGCAAGAGCCAGCAGGTGAGCGAAGGTTGCATTGCCAGTCTGCAACCGCCGCTATTGTACTGTTGCCCGCAGCTCTGACACATCCGGGAAAGCTCTTAAAGAGATGGCCACCGCCAACGATGGGCGGCATCACTCTTCAGTGAGCCACATATCCGCTTCTTCAAACATCTCCTGCACCGTACGGCTGATCAGTTCTTTTTCATGCTTGCTGGCGTCGGTGTTGATCGCCGGCAGCGTCATCATAGGCTTCACCCGCACTTCCGCTTCCGGGAAAATGCGCTGCATGCGTTTGGTCAGTTCGTTAAGAATGGTCTCTCTGGCACCCGGCAGCCCGGCAAAATTGCGCTTGTCATAAATCAGTTCCACAAACATCTTCTGTCCTCTGTATGCTGATCGCGGGCGATAGTTTTACTGTGTTAATGTACAGTGTCAAGCGAATGCCGCGGTGCTGCTCATCCGCAACCTCGTGCGGTAGACGGACTGCGCGCAAAAGCAGCACCTCGTCCGCTGGCGGTCAGGCAGGCCTCACTGACGAGCGGAGGGGATTTCCGTGCTGCAAAGGCGTTATCGCTGATTACGTAGGCCTGGTAAACGCAGTGACCTTCACCCGAAGCGATGTCATTACCTGCGTACATTCATTTCGCGACGGGCAGGTCTGAATATCGGGTGGTGTAAGCCGGGGAAAGCATTTCACGCTTCATCGCCCAGGACTTTTCGATCCCCTGACCGGCAAACCAGACCTTTCCTTTCCCGGATTGATTTAATTGGTCGATAACGTCCATTAACGCAGCACTGTTTTTGCGCGGCGCGTTATCGTCAAATAAGTTTAGCTGCGCTATGCCATTACTGAAGAAATCAGCAAGCATAACACCGGCTTTCATATATCGATAACCATCAATCCAAATTCTCTGCAGGCAGTTTGTGGCACAATTTATAATGTCACGAGTATCATTAGACGGCGTTAATAGCTTCATTGACGCTTGGTTGCCATAATATGTTTCATTAACGGCGTGCGGACTCGTCCGAACAAATACGCTAACGAAGCGGCAAAATTGATGCTCACTGCGTAATTTTTCTGCTGCTCGCTCAGCATAGGCGCAAATGGCTTGATGCATATCTGAATACTGCGTTACCCGATTGCCAAAAGAGCGACTACAAATAATCTGTTGTTTTGTTGGGGAAAATTCTTGTAGCTCAAAACATGGCTCACCACGCAGTTCGCGAACGGTCCTTTCCAGCACCACATTGAAGTGCTTTTTTATGACCCATAATGAGCTTTCTGCCAGATCCAGAGCGGTATTAATACCCATTAAATTAAGTTTTTTACTCATTTTTCGCCCAACGCCCCAGACCTCTTCAACAGGGACAAGGGCGAGTAGCCTGCGTTGGCGCACAATATTGGATAAGTCGACAACGCCGCCCGTGCCGCGCCATGTCTTGGCGGCATGGTTAGCGAGCTTGGCTAATGTCTTGGTTTGCGCAATACCTACGCCCACCGTTAAGCCAGTATTTTTCAATACGTTAGTTCTTATTTCATGGCCGAAGGTGGATAAGGGGACGCAATTCATTACTCCGGATAAATTAATAAAGGCTTCATCGATGGAGTAGATTTCTATTGATGGAGACATTGCCGTGAGCGTTTGCATAACACGGTCACTGAGGTCGGCATAAAGCGCATAGTTAGAACTGAAAAAATGAACACTGGAATAATAAGGGTTATTTTTTATTTTAAAGAAAGGTTCGCCATTTTTTATACCGAGGGATTTTGCTTCGGCAGAGCGAGAAATAATGCAGCCATCGTTATTGGACACGACCACAATAGGCTTCCCCTTTAAATCAGGGCGAAAAACCGTTTCACAAGAAGTATAGAAATTATTGACATCGACGAGGGCAAACATAATTATTTATGCGCTTTAATGCTAAAAATGACCACGCCAAATATTTCTAACTCTTCGGCATTATGAAACGAAATGGAAGCGTAATCGCGATTGTGCGGCACTAGCTGTAAAAAAGGATGAGTGCGAAGTTCTTTCACGGTGAATTCACCTGCGATAGCCGCAATGACGATATCACCATGTACGGCAGACAGTGAGCGGTCAACCACTAAAAGGTCTCCATCACTGATGCCGGCATCACGCATAGACTCTCCGCTGACTTTGATGAAGTAGGTAGCACTCGGATGTTTTATCAATAATTTATTGAGATCCAGCCTGTCCTCAACATAATCCTGAGCGGGGCTGGGAAATCCGCAGGGCACCCTCTCGGAGAAGAGGGGGAGCATGAGTGGGGGCGAAATCTCAGTTGGCCGAGTAAACTGCATGGTATCGATCCTCGAATACTGTTTTTATATACAGTATTATTGAATGTGCTGATGGATCAAGGCGCACGTGACGTTGTTTTTATAACTGCATGAATATAATGATGATTTATGTAAAACATGCCATGTGGTGTTGTTGCTGAACTGCCATCGCTGTGTAGCGCGACCAGTACGCCCAGGTTGATGTTTGCCCGGTAAGACGACCGCTGTATTACATGGAGCATGATCGACTCTTTTTTCACCCTCTCTTCGGTATTTAATGTTATTGAGAAGGCAATAAGATATGAGAATATCTCATTAAAAGATATTTATAAAATATTGTCGCCTTTACCTTACAGAATAAATATTATTTATTTTAACTAAAACGGCTTGACAAATTTGATGTTGAGGATAAATTTGAGCAATCGCTCTAATTTATCGTCATCATCTGCGGGATCCAAAAGTGATACGCTGTGATTAACCATGACACTACATAACCAGGGGATCTACTGACATGAAAATTTTTTTCCAGGGCACCAGACTTAAAAAAGCAAAAATACTAACGGTTGCCTTTTCTTTCGCCTTTTTCACCGCATCGGTGCAGGCAAAGTCCTCGCAATCAGAGAGTTATAATGTCGCCGTTTATCGCGGGGAGGCCGGGTGCCCGGGTTGTTCTGAAATGGTGGTAAAATCGCTGATCGCGACAGGTCTGCCTCTGCACATCTCTTATGTTGGTGAAAAAGAAAAGCTGAAATTAAATGCGCAAACACTGAAAAAATTCGATCTCTATATTCAACCTGGCGGCGGTCAGGATATACCCGGCTCTTATCAAGCCCTGGGTGATGAAGGGGCAGAGGCTATCCGCAATTTTGTGAAAAGTGGCAAATCCTTTCTTGGTCTTTGTATGGGGGCCTATCTTGCCGACAAAGACTGGATAGGGCTTATTGATGCGCCTTTAGAGTCAGAGGTGGGAAGACCCGGTTCGCAGGCCGTTGATGAAGGCGATTATACCCTGCAACTGACATGGAATAATAAACAAGAGCCTTTTTACTACCAGGATGGGCCTTATCTCAACAGTAGTATCTCAAGTACTGGATTCCAGCCGATCGCTTACTACAAGAATGGAGATATCGCCATTGGTAAGTACCGGTACGGTAAGGGAAACATCATCCTGTCAGGTCCGCATCCTGAAGCCGATGAGACCTGGATAGACAGCGCTGCGCCAGGGAATACGACGGCAGAAAGTAAAATGCAGCGTATTTTAAGTTATCTCAATATAAAAAAGGGTTAACTGATACGCTACCTTGCTTCACCCACTCAGAAATCTTTTTTAAGTATTTTAAAGGCAAGCTCAGATATTTCATTAAGAAAAATGCTGCGTCTGTCTTCTGAATAATCGAGGATCAGCAAGCTGGAATACCCATCAATTAATGTGTTTATTTGTCTGGCTGAGGTAGCGGCGTTTTCCGCAAGGAACTCGCCTTCCTGCATCCCTACGCTAATGATGCCTTCAAGAATAGTGATCCATTGCAGGGAGTGATCGTGCACTAATTTAGCATAATCCGCATCGCGTGCTGCCATTGGCCATAGTTCAAGGTAGAGCAGCCAGTGTGCCGAAGGTGCATCGGGTAACAGCGTTCTGATATAGAGGTTTACTCTTTCACTAGCGCTCATTTTTTCTGACGCGTTTAAAAACGCATGACATTCTTGTATGTCATTTTCAAACATATACTGAATAGTGGATTTCTTGAGCGTTTCCCAGTCTCGATAATAGTGATAGATATGACTTCTGGAAATATTCATTTTCTGCGTCAAATCACGGGTTGAGACATTGCTAAACCCTTTTTCTCTGAACAGTTGTAGCGCAGCTATTTTTATCAACTCAGAAAAATTGGCCGTTTTCAATATTTCAACCTTAATCACTATCCATTAAAGCGCGAACTATATCATAATTTCTGAAACCTTGCACGTGTTCAACATTCGGGGATAGCTGTTAGCATTGTGTTTTTTATAGCATTAACAAAATAACGAAAATCTATTTTGTGGGTCTGGTATAAATTCAGCTGCAGGGAGGTTGCTTTATTATTAGCTATGCGCAGGATGCTATTCCTGCCGCGTGCGGTAGTGGCCGCAACGGTGGAGTGGAAAACCGGGAAAGAGAACGTCGCTATTACCCGGTGAGCTATCATGATGACAACGTGCTTATCGGCAAGGTAGGCGATAAGCACGGCATTTTTCAGACCGAGCGTGGTTTGCCGCCGCGTGGGTAGCCGCTGCGCCACCACACGCTTTTAACGCAATTGCGCGCAGGCGCCCGCTATCCGCTGGCAGGCTTGGGTTAGCAGGCCATCTTCTATCGCATACGCAATACGCAAATACCCCGGCATTCCAAACGCGGAGCCGTGTAAAACGGCCACCTGGGTTTGTTCTAATAGCCAGTTCGCCAGCGCGCTGTCGTTGCGAAGGATTTCGCCGCCAGGGGTCATCCGGCCCATGAGCGCCTGGCAGTTAGCAAACACATAGAATGCCCCCTGGGGAGCGGTGGCGCTCAGGCCATCGGTGGCGGCAATCATTCCCAGCACCTGCTGGCGGCGTTTATCTAACACGTTGAGCCAGCCGTCGAAGAAATTGGCTGAGTGGTTAAGCGCTGCGACCGCCGCAGCCTGCGAAATACTGCTGGGGTTGGAGGTGCTTTGTGATTGCAGGATCTGCATGGCGGCAATCAGCCATTGCGGCCCTCCCGCATAGCCCAGACGCCAGCCGGTCATGGCGTGGCTTTTGGACACACCGTTTACCGTCAGGGTACGTGAAACCATCTGCGGGGCGGCCTGGGCAAAAGTGGTAAAAGGGATATTGTCATAGCGCAGCGGCTCGTAAATATCGTCGGCCATCACCAGCACCTGTGGGTAATCCGCCAGCACCGCAGCCAGGGCACGCAGTTCCTGCTCGCTGTAAATCGCCCCCGTCGGGTTGCCCGGCGAGTTGAGGATCAGCCAGCGCGTTGATGGGGTGAGGGCGGCGGCCAGTTGTTCCGGCGTCAGCTTCCAGCAGTTTTGTTCATCACAGGGCACAATCACCGGTTCGCCATCGGCCAGAGAGACCATATCCGGATACGAGACCCAGTAGGGGGCGGGAATGATGACCTGCTGCCCGGCGTCGAGGGTGGCCAGAAAAGCATTGAAAATAAGCTGCTTGGCGCCACTGCCTGCGATGATCTCTTGCGGACGGTAATGCAACTGATTGTCGCGAGCGAACTTGGCGGCAATGGCCTCCTTTAACGCGGCGGTGCCGGAAACGGCGGTATACTTAGTCTGATGATGCACGATCGCTTCAATGCCCGCATAGCTGATATGGGCCGGGGTAGCAAAATCCAGTTCTCCTTCGCCCAGGTTGATAACCGGCTTGCCTGCGGCTTCCAGTGCCCGTACCTGGTCAGAAATGACCGCTGTCGGTGAAGGGCGTACAGATTGCATACGACGGGCGATTTGACTGTTATTCATAAATCCTCTTTTGTATCTAATGATTCAATTAATACAATTAGGTCCCCAACCTCAGCAGGAAACTCGCCGTGTCACCGATCTTTATTCTCGATAACACCTCTGCGCCCGCTCGCTACGGTATTACCGCCAGCCTGTGGGCTAATCGTCTTGGACTGCCTCTCTGGAGCCTTCGCCCCGACTTCGCCGGCGATGTTCCCGACAGCCATCAGCACGTCATTCGTGCCGGGTACTGCGTGACCAGCGGCCTCTGGCGCAGCGATACGCTGCGTGAAGAGGTGCGCGATATCGCCAGCCTGCCTGAGTCAGATGCTGTCATTGTGCTGGCGTCCTCGCAGGCAGCGCTTATCGCCGACCTGCCGGGCCAACGGCTGTTCAGCGATGACCGCAACCAGCGCCTGACGCTCAGCGACGGGCAACATACGGTGTTAGACCTCACCGCCGATCGCTATGGTCGCTGGGATGCCGGGGAGCCATCCTCTGCCGGGACGTCCTTGCGCATCGCACTGATTGGCCGTGAGTCAGACCACCGTCTGGTCTACCCCGCCACGCTTGGCTCACTGGGTGATGCCGCGGCGTCGCTGGGGCTGAACCTGGAGGTCCATTTCTTCGCGCCGGTCAGTCTGTCCCCTGGGTTACACGACCTCCACGACGTCCAGGGCGTCGTGTTGCCAGGCGGTTCCTCGATGGCCGCCGTCAAGGGACAAATCCGCGTGGCGGAAGATACGCTTGCCCGCGGACAGCCCACGCTGGGGTTATGCCTGGGAATGCAGAGCATGATGACCGCAGTCGTGCGCCGACGTCCGGGTTGCGAATCAGCCATTCCCGCCGAAGTGGCTCCGGATGAGGCTCTGCACAGCTTTGTTCCCTTTGTTGATGGCCGTCATCGCTGCGGCGTATTCCCTTTTTCCTTCGGGTTGATCCCCGGTGATATCCGCGAAATGCACTACAACCATCGCTACTGCTTTAACACCGACTTATTACCGGCGCTGGATCGCAGCGGGGTCAGCGTCAGTGCGCAAACGGACGATATCGTGGAGGCCATCTCCCAGCCGGAACTGCCGTTCTGGCATGGTGTGCAGGGGCACCCGGAACTGATGTCCCGCCCGGATGCGCCCCATCCGCTGTTCGTCGCCTTTTTACGGGCGGCGCTTAACGCGCCAGCGTAACGCCGCTACGGCTGTCGCTGGCAAGCGCCGACATGACGTGAGTCAGCTCCGCCAGCGCCGCGTCGTCGATCGGTTTTAACGGTGCGCGTACGGTGCCGCCGTTAAAACCGCGCAGCGCCATCGCCGCTTTCACCAGCTGCGGCTGACCATGTTTGCGCGCCAGCGCGCGATACGCGTACCACAGCTGATGCAGATCGCGGGCCGTGGCGGCATCGCCCTGTTCCACGGCCCGGAAGGTATTGATAATCAGCTCCGGCAGCGCGCCGCTGTTGGTGGTGCTGATGCCGTCAAACCCGGCCATCATTGGCCCGAGGAAGGCCAGATCGGAAGCACAGAACAGGCGCAGACGCCCACGCAGACGGTTGGCAATCTGGTCGATGGCGGTGGGGTTGAGATCGCCCTGTTTGATGCCGACCACGTTGGGGATCTCTGCCAGTTGTTCCAGCAGCGCCGGGGAGAGGGTGATGCCGATGCCCGGCGCGTTGTACACCAGGATGCCGGTTTTGGATAAGGGAGCCATCTCTTTGAAGTAGCTGACGATCTGTTGGTCAGTGATTTCGCTAACAAAGGGCGCGGTCACCATCGGCAGGCCGCCCAGCTCGCTTGCCAGCAGCGTCAGCTCGCGGGCATCGCGCGGGTCGGCGCTGGCGCTGCACAGCATGACCGCCACGCGGTCATCCACACAGGCCATGACTTGATGAAACAGCTCACGGCGTTCTTCGACGGTCATCACCGGGAATTCACCGTAGGTGCCGCCAATCAGCAGACCGTCATAACCCAGACCAATCACGCGTTCAATATTTTCACGTAACGCCGGAAAGTCGATCGCGCCGCTGGCGGTGAACGGGGTGACGGTGATGTTGAAAATACCGCGCAGGCGTTCACGGCATTCATTGATATCTTTCATTTTTCTTTCCTTACAGCAGTGTGAGAGGGCGAGCCAGGGAACCCAGCTGACGATATCCGGTTTCGGTCACCACCACGGTTTCACTGACGCCGACGGTAAATTGACCGTAGATCCGCAGAGCCGGTGGAATGTGGAAGGTCATTCCTGGCTGCAGCTCAGTGGTGACGCCACGATACAGACTGAGAATGCCGCCTTCGCCCCAGTCCGGCGCAAAGGCGATACCGATGGAGTAACCGGTGCGTTTTTTGAAGTTTTCGGTGAACCCGGCGCGATCAATCACCTTCTGGCAGGCCAGGTGCGGCGCTTCGCAGGTGGCGCCTGGACGAATGGCATCAAGAGAGGCCTGCAGGGCTTCCTGACACACTTTTTCCATTTCGATGGCGATAGCGGGCGGCCGCCCCAGCCAGGCGGAGCGCATCATCGCGGCGTGGTAGCGGTCGTGAGCCGCTGACATTTCCAGAAATACCGGGTCGTTATCCTGCATCACCCGACGACGCCATGTGCCATGCGGCACGCCGCTGCGTGGGCCGGTCGAGACCAGCGGTTCCATGCCGACATACTCGGAACCGGCGGCAATGGCGGCCCCCATCATCGCCGAGACCAGCGCGTTTTCGTCTGCGCCGCGGTGAATCGCCGCCATGCCCGCGCGCATGCCCGCGTCCACATAGCGCGCTGCGATGGCGATTTTTTCCACCTCCGCCGCCGACTTCACGGCGCGCAGCGGCTCGATGACGCCCGCGGTATCGGCAATGGTGCCGAGCCTGGCCTGCAGGGCTTCATACACGGCAACCGGCAGGAACCAACCGCGTTTGTCCAGCCCAATCCGTTTGTGGAGCCAGCCGCGCTGTTGCAGCATGCCCACCAGGAAATCCACCGGGTTATCGCCATCCTGGTAGATGGCGGCGTCAGAAATAAAGGTGTTGGCGATAAAGTTAAAGTATTCGAGCTGGCGAATCACAAACACCGGATCCCCTTCTACCGGCAGCAACAGCGCCTGGAAGGTGTAATAGCCCGGTGTTTGCTGACCGGTGAGCCAGAAAATGTTTTCCGGGCCGGTAACGATCATGACGTCCACGCCCGCGCGGCTTAAGCGTTCGCGGGTGCGTCGAATGCGTTGCGCATATTCATCAGCGCTAAAGGCGGACTCACTGCCCTGAATCACATTATTAACATCTTGCATGAGTAAACTCCTGGAGTAAGTGGGCCTGCGCGGCATTAAACTGCACGCCCAGACCTGGTGAGTCATTGACGGTGACCAGGCCATTGCGGTATTCCAGCCCGCTGACGGGATCATCCGTTAAGCCATCGGCGCCATACAGCTCGGCAAATGCCGGTTGCACGACACGACACAGCTGGAGCGCGGCGGCGGTGGCAGCATGGCCTTCATTCATCTGGCCAATCATGAATGGCACGTCGGCGAGTCGCAGCCGGTTGGCGGCGGCCAGCGTCGGCGCAAGGCCACCCAGTTTCACCAGTTTGAGATGCCCCCACAGCGCACCTTTGGCGGCGATCAGCCGGGTGATGGCGGCGTCACTGTTGAGGCTTTCGTCGAGCATGATCGGGATGCCGTAGGCGTACAGCTCCGCAAGCTGGCTGTCGTTTGCCGGGCTTAACGGCTGTTCGATGTAGCTGAGCTTCAGCTCGCGCAGAGACGGGAATGCCGCGTGAGCCTGCGCCAGAGACCACTGGCCGTTCACGTCAATCGCCAGCGAAATCTGCTGGCCGAACCGCTGGCGCAGCCGTTGCAGACGGGCCAGGTCGGTAGCGAAATCTGCCACGCCTGTGCGCAACTTCAGCTGGGTGAAACCGCGATCGACATAGCGTTGCGCCTGCTCCAGCATCTGTCTCTCGCTGCCCCAGAACAGGGTCTGGTTGGTGTGCCACGCAGGCAGGCCATCCCGCGCCCCCAGCCAGGCGGCAACGCTTATCCCTTGCTGACGCGCCAGCAGGTCGTGCAAGGCCATATCCAGCACCATGCGCGATGGCGGCAGGAGCGTGCAGTCTTCGTCATCTAGCGCGGCGAGTCGCGCGGCGGGCGCCTGGCGCCAGTCCCAGCGGCGAAGTATCTGAAGCAGGTTGTTCAGCACCAGCTCTTCGCGGTAGCCATGCAGGTAGCGAATGTTGAGCCGCACTTCGCCAATCCCGATCACTCCCTGGTCTTCCAGACGCAGCCAGAGCGTATCGAGCGCCGTCACCGGACCAGAGGCAGCGGTATGCAGCGTCACATCGGCGTAATGCAGATCTCCCCGAAAGAGCTGTGCTTTCATAAACCGGGCTCCGGCGGCAGCATGGCGAGCGCAATATCGAGATAGAGGTAGGCCGCGGCGATAAATTCATCGACAGGGACAAATTCATCGGGTTTGTGAGCCACGGCCAGCGAACCGGGGCCAATCACGACGCCTTTTGCGCCCAGCGAACGGAAATGCACCAGGTCACATCCCCCCTGAAAACCAAACGGGCCGGGTTCGCTCTGCCCATGACGGCGACAGGCAGCAAGGCTTTGCTCGACAATGGCTTCGCGGCTGTCGGTTTGCGTCGCGCCGCCGGTGGTGGGCTGCCAGGCGATAATTTCGGCTTCCACACCTGCATGTGCGTACGCGTGGTCGAGCAGTTGCTGCAGTTCGGCTTTGACGACCTCTTCGTCTTCGCCCGGAACCATGCGACGGTCAAGCAGCAGCTCACAGCTGTCTGGCACCACGTTGTCCGCATGGCCGCCGTGGATGCGGGTTACCGTCAGGCTGGCGTTGCCGACCAGATCGTGGCAGCGGCAACGCACCTGCTGGTGGTGGGCTTCTTCAATCAACCCTAACAGGCGCGCTGACTGGTAAATCGCGTTAACCCCCAGCTCCGGCGTACCAGAATGCGCGGTGACGCCTTTAACCCGCACGCGAGGACGTAAGCTGCCTTTGTGGGCGGAGAAGGTGGCATTCGAGGTCGGCTCGCCAATCACCGCGAAATCAATCGCCGGTGGATTATCGCGGACGTAGAATTTCGCCCCTTCGCTGGCGACCTCTTCATCGGCGGTGAACACCCCCATCAATGTGCCGGACCACTGCTGACGGTTGGCAGCCAGCAGACGCAGGGCTTCAACCATCGCCACCAGCGGGCCTTTGGCATCGCAGGCGCCGCGTCCGTACAGGCGTCCGTCACGCTCGGTGAGCGTGAAGGGATCGCTGGCCCAGCCGCTGCCCGCCGGAACGGTGTCAAGGTGGGTGTTAAAGGCGAAACACGGCCCCGGTCCATTGTTCAGAATGGCGATAACGTTGGTCCGCCCCGGTGCGTATTCGCTAAAGGAGAGATCGAACCCGGCGGTCAGCAGCCAGCCTTCCAGACATTCGGCGGCTTCGCGCTCATGGCCCGGTGGATTCTCCGTGTTGATGGCAACCAGCGTCGCTAAGTCCTTTTTCATACGAGCGCTGTCAACCTGATAACTGGACATAGGAACTCCGTGATTAATGTAATATTTGCGTCAGGAAGCGCTGCGCGCGGTCGCTGACATGGCCGGCGAAGAAATCGCTGGTGTTGGCGCGATCGATAATTTCGCCGTCTTCCATAAACAGAATCTTGTTAGCGGCCCGACGGGCGAAGCCCATTTCGTGAGTCACCACCATGCTGGTCATGCCTTCTGCGCTAAGCTCCGCCATGACTTCCAGCACTTCACGGATCATCTCCGGGTCGAGGGCGGAAGTGGGCTCGTCGTAGAGCATCAGCTCGGGCTTCATCGCCAGCGCCCGGGCAATCGCCACGCGCTGCTGCTGTCCGCCGGAGAGCTCGTCCGGAAAATGGTCTGCACGTTCGTTGATGCGCACTTTTGCCAGCAGGTTGTCCGCCAGTTTGCGGGCATCAATACGGTTCATTCCCAACACCGTCATCGGGGCCAGCATGATGTTTTCCGCTGCGGTCAGGTGCGAGAACAGCTCGTAGTTCTGGAACACCATGCCAATGCGCTGACGCAGTTTGTGCGCCGGCACATCGCCCCGGCTGATGTGCCGGCTGGCGAAGAACACATCGCCGCTGTCGGCGGGCGAGAGCATGTTGACGCAGCGTAGCAGGGTGGATTTTCCCGAGCCGGACGGGCCAATCAGCACCACGGTTTCTCCGCGTTGCACGGTCAGAGAGCAGTTTTTGAGTACGGTCTGGCGACCAAAAGTCTTATCAATGCCGATCATCTCCAGCAGCGGTTTCTCACTCATGGTTCCTCCCGGACGGTTTTCGGTAATTTAAACAGGCGAGTCAGCCGCTTCTGGCTTTTGCTACGGCGCTGCCTGGGATCCAGCACGCGTTCCAGCCACGACTGGAAGATCATGAACAGGCTGGTGAGCAGCAGGTAATAGATGCCCGCAGCGCAAAGCGCTTCGAAGTAACGGAAGCTGGCGCTGGCGGCCTGGTTAGCGACCAGCAGCAGTTCCTGAACGGCGATAACCGAGACCAGCGCGCTCGATTTCAGCATGCTGATCATCTGGTTACCCATCGGCGGCAGAACGATGCGTGCGGCCTGAGGCAGAACGATTTTTCGCATGATCTGGCCGTGAGTCATCCCCAGCGCCATGCCGGCGGTGCGCTGGCCGCTTTTCACCGCCTGCAGGCCAGAGCGCAGAATTTCCGCCATGTAGGCGCCTTCATTGAGCGAAAGGGCCAGCACTGCACAGGTAAACGCGGAGAAGCGTAAGCCGAAGCCTGGCAGCACGTTGTAGACAAAGATTATCTGGAACAGCACCGGCGTCCCGCGAAACAGCCACAGGTAGAAAAAGGCCAGCCCTTTCCCGGCGCGAAACGGCGCTTCCTGCAACAGCGCCAACACCAGGCCCAGCACCACGCCACACAACAGTGAGCAGAGGGTAATCAGTAGCGTCATCCACGCACCCCGAATAAATTCGGGGGAGAGGAAGTACTGCCACATTAAATCGATCGACATAGCGTTCTCCGGTTAATGGCAAACGGGTTAGAAAAGGGCAACGGAGTCTGGGAAGTTCCACTTCTTAATCAGTTGCGTGTAGGTGCCATTTTTGACAAGGCTCTGCAGACCTTGCTCCAGCAGGGCCTGGGTTGCGGTATCGCCTTTACGCACGGCAAAGGCGATGTGAGTATTCGCTTCGAACTCGGCGCCAACCGCTTCGAACATGCCGGCTTTTTCGGTAAACAGGGCGACGGTGCCCGGCGTGGAGAGGAACTCGGCATCGGCACGTCCCTGGGCGACGGCCACGGCGGAATCGGTGGCGGCGGGGAACGTCATGACGTTGATGGCCGGTTTTTTGGCCTCCACGCAGCGCTGATTGTCTGCCCGCGCCTGGCTCTCTTCGATCCCGCCGAGCGTCACGGCGATGTTTTTGCCGCAGAGGCTCAGGTCACGTCCGGTGATGTTGGCCGGGTTACCTTTGCGGACCACCACGCGGCTGCCGATTTTCAGATAGGGTACGAAGTCAACCTGCTCGGCACGGGTCGGATTGACGTACATGGCGGAGTTGATGATATCCAGACGTTTACCCTGCAGCGCCGGAATAAGCCCTTTGAATTCCATCGGCATTGGCGCCGGCGTCAGTTGGATCTCTTTGCTTAGCGCGTTGATCAGGTCGATATCGAAGCCGGTAAGCTTGCCTGCTTTCACGTATTCAAAAGGCATGAACGTCGCTGCCGTTCCATAGGTCAGTTGACCCTTGGCGATGGTTTCCACCGCCGCATGGCTGACCAGCGGCAGGGCGGTCAGCGCGAACATCAAAGTACGCACATGGCGAAACAGAAAAGAATTGCTGGACATAGTCGTCTCCTGGCTAAGGTTTAAATTGAATTTAGTGAGTCAATAAATACAATTATGCGTGTGAAAAAAATGTCTCATTCTGGTGCGTATTGCACGTTAAGCGTGCACTCCTTGCTTTACTTTGCTGCGTTTTGTTGGTCGTGATATTGTATATATCGACCACAACAATGCATTTCAGGGAATCGTGAATTCATGCAGCCTGACTCCACTGCGAGCAGTCGCCGGATAGCCCGGCAAATACTCGACCTGATATCTGAAGCAAGATTCGATCCAGGTCATCATTTACGTGAGCAACATCTTGCCGATGCGTTGGGTGTTTCGCGTACGCCGGTACGTGCCGGGCTCAAGGAACTGACCCGAATGGGGGCGGTTGAAGCGCGGCCAAACCAGGGTTTTTTCCTGCTTAAACGCAGTAATGAGCTGGATCAGCTGGAGATTGAGCAGTCCAAGAGCAATGACCAGAAGTTGTACGAGCAACTGGTCCATGACCGCATTGCAGGTATCCTGCCGGAATCCTTTACCCAGACCGAAATCAGCCAGCGCTATGATGTTGATCGCGGCGTGCTGACCCGTACACTGGTGAAGCTATCGGAGGATGGCCTGATTGCCCGCAATGCAGGGCATGGCTGGCGCTTTCTGCAAACCCTGAACTCCGATATCGCTCTGCGCAATAGCTACGGTTTTCGCCTGATGATTGAACCGATGGCGTTGCTGACGCCCAACCTGCATGTTGACCGGCAGATGCTTAAACGTCTGCGCGCCCGGCATCTGAGACTCATTACCCACCCGGACATTACGCAGGTCCCGGCCAAAGAGATTTTCGAAACCGATGCGGCGTTTCATGAGTTGCTGGCAGAGGCCAGCGGCAACCTGTTTGTATTACAGGCTATTCAGCAGCAAAACCGGCTGCGCCGCCTGCTGGAATTTGGTAGCTATCACAATAAGCGTCGCGTAAAAGAGTGGTGCGAAGAGCACGTTGCCATCATTGATGCCCTGCGAGAGAACAAACAGGAACAGGCGGCAGAGTTGATGAGAAAACACCTGCAATACGCGTTTGACCAGGTCAATGTAAAAAGCCCACGCGTATAACTGGCATCACTATTGCACATAATGCTCCTGAAAATACAATCAGGAGCATTTATGAATTTGCAGATACAACAGCGTGTGGCACTGGTTTGCGGTGCGGGAAGTGGCCTTGGACAGGCTATCGCCTGCTCGCTGGCGCAGGAAGGCGTGAAGGTCGCCGTGACAGGCCGCAACAGAGAGAAGCTGGCGCAAACGGTGGAACGCATCACTCAGCTGGGCGGTACCGCCCGCGCCTGGCCGCTGGATCTTGCCATCCCGGAACAGTTTGATACGGTCATCGCCGATATCCGCGAGCACTGGGGCGACATCGATATTCTGGTCAATAATTCCGGTGGCCCACCGCCCACGCTGGCACAGGGGACGGACGGCGCCGTCTGGCAACAGCAATTTTCAGTGATGGTCGCCTCGTTGATCCAGCTCACCGATAAACTACTGCCCGCCATGCGCAGCCGTGGCTGGGGACGCATTATTACCTCCACCTCGTCCGGTGTGATTGCCCCGATTCCGGGTCTCGCCCTGTCGAATGCGCTGCGCATGAGCTTACTCGGCTGGTCGAAAACCCTCGCCGCTGAAGTGGCGGCCGACGGCGTCACGGTGAATGTGATGGTGCCTGGGCGCATTGCTACCGACCGGGTGGGTCAGCTGGATGCTATCAAGGCGAAACGGGAACATTCCACTGCGGAAGCGGTCGCGGAGAAGAGTCGTCTGAGCATTCCGGCGGGACGTTATGGCCACCCCCATGAGTACGGCGCTACCGCTGCCTTTTTGGCAAGCCAGCCTGCCAGCTACATTACCGGGGCGGTGATCCGGGTCGATGGCGGATTGATTGGTTCGGTTTAGTGGGGAGTCGCGTGCAATGCCAGTCGCTGGTGTCGTTGACTGGCATTCACGCCTCTCTCGCGCTCATTCAGAATGAGGTGTTAACTATTGCGTACCGGGTGCGGGACAGGACGCCAGACCGGTTATCTTGTTTCTTCCCGCGTTGATGATCCCTGATGGTTCACCATGAAAAGTGCTGAAAGGGTGAGCAGTATGGCGCCGCTGATCAGTATCCACCCGGCGTGCTGAAAGGCGGCTAAGCTACCCTGCGTATGCGCCAGTCTGACGTAGCACGCCGTCACCAGGGCCGCGCCAGCCATCGCGCCAACACGCTGCAGGATGTTGAGAATCGGTGCTGCATCAGAAACATGACGGGTACCCGCCATCGCCAGGCCTGCCGCCATCGCCGGCACTGTCGCAAGGGCTAAACCGAACCCTCTGATAGCGAGTGCGCTACCGACCAGGAGGTAGCTACTGCCTCCATCAATCATGGCCAGCGGCCATGTCGCTAACACCGAGATCAAGCCGCCAACGATCAGCACCACGCGAGGACCCAGCCGGTCTGAGAAATAACCGGCGACCGGGAATCCTATGGCAGAACCGATTAACTGCGGGGTAAGGAGCAAACCCACATCAGCCAGTGCTTCATGGCAAACGTCGCGGAAATACAACGGGAGCAGGAACTGTCCACCAAAATTCACCGCACCTCCGATAGCCATCAGCAACGCCGATAATGTGAAGCCACGATGTTTGAAAAGGCTGAGATGAAGTAAAGGCGAGTCAATGCGAAAAGAGCGAAAGATAAACAAGCCGATAAACAGTGCGCCCACGCTGAGTAAGATAATGTTCCCGCTATTTTCACCACTATTCAGGCTGACGCCTTTAATACCCTCCATGAGCAGGGGAAGGCTACAAAGAATCAGTATTAACCCCATCCAGTCCAGGGAGAGCGGCTTATCATTTTTTATTGTCGGGCGAGGGAGTAATTTCCATCCCGCAAGCCAGGCACAGAGAGATAAGGGGACATTAATAAAAAACAAGACTCGCCATCCGCAGACCTGAAGCAGCACGGCCCCCAGAGACGTTCCCAGTAAGGGCGCAATGACGATAGCCACGCCTATCGTACCAATGATCCGCCCGAGGCGCTCACGACCGACCACCAGACCCAGGATCGTCTGCCCGGCCGGCACGAGTAACCCGCCTGCCAGACCTTGCATTATTCTGGCGGTGAGCAGCACCTCGATATTCGGGGATAACGCGCAAACTGCCGAGAAAACACCAAATAAAATAAGTGCATAGAGCCAAAGTTGGGTGGCGCCAAACCGTTTTACCGCCCATGCGCTAACCGGAACGCCTGCGGCCAGCGCCATGAGGTACGCGGTGGCTATCCACTGGATGGAGGCGTCCGTCACCCCAAGGCCGTTTGCCATGGTCGGAAGCGCAGCACTGAGCATGGTGGATGAGAGCATGGTAGCGAATGCACCAAGGGTGATGATGGCGGCTTGCATCCACAAAACCGGCGGGATGGCATTGATGGGGCCAGCATGGTTTGTTTTCTTTACCTGCGTATCTCGATTGATATTCATGGGATGACCTTTAGGTGCGATGCGTTAAAAATCTATCATTGATCAATTTTTCTATCAATGATAGATTTATTTTCATCAATGGCGCCGGTAGGCTCCTGGTCAGGAGAAGATCTCTTTTCATCTACCACGGGCTCGGTTGGATGCATTAACAACAGGATGAACACCATGGCTAAAATTCAGCGGGATCAGGTCATTAATGCTGCATTAGCACTCTTAGATGAAGTTGGGCTGGAAGCGATAACGACGCGAAAGCTGGCGCAAAAGCTGGGGGTAGAATCCGCAACGCTGTACTGGCATTTCAGGAACAAGGCCAGCTTACTGGAAGAGATGGCCGCAACCGTTTTAGCCAGGCACCATTCGCTTCCGCTGGCTGAAGACACGGCCGAGTGGGCAGACTGGCTGGCAAATAACGCGCGCAGTTTCCGCCGCGCGCTTCTCGTTCATCGGGATGGCGCACTGCTCCACGCGGGGACAACACCGGCGCGGGTAGGAGGGGAAACGTTCTACCCAAAGGTGGCTTACCTTATGCGGGCCGGCTTTTCTGAGGCTGAAGCCGCAATGATATTACTCACTATTAGCGAATATACCCTGGGATGCGTATTAGAGGAGCAGTCTCGTACAGACAGACATGATGATGAAAGATTGTCTACACCCTCAACAGAAATCAGTCGTATCGATGCGCTTACCCACCAACATCCGGATACCTGTTTTGAGTTCGGTCTGTCTTTGATCATGAAGGGGTTATTAAAATAACTCGTTCCAGATTTCAGCTATTGCGACAGCGTTTTAATGATTTTATATCCGGAGCGTTATTCTCCGGACATTACTGAACATTGACCTCCCGATGGCGGGAGGGTGATTTGTTCATGGCGCAAGAATCACCGCAGCGTCGGGGGATCAGGATCCCGTTTTATATTGATTAAAAAAATGCAACAACGCGTCGGGT
The DNA here is from genome assembly GCF_003790505.1 of Klebsiella sp. P1CD1. Taxonomy (NCBI): domain Bacteria; kingdom Pseudomonadati; phylum Pseudomonadota; class Gammaproteobacteria; order Enterobacterales; family Enterobacteriaceae; genus Klebsiella; species Klebsiella sp. P1CD1. Next base: position 3,508,243 of record NZ_CP033631.1, on the reverse strand, counting down.
GTCTCGTCCCCAAAGAGAATGCCTGCCATTTCCTGCGCGTCGTTGGCCGCACTTTCGACGCGGATAAACATCTGTTCTTCATAAGCGGACAGCGCGGCTTCAGGATTATCTGCATTGGCCGCAATCGCGAGTCCCAGCTCAGCGCCATCCTCTAATGCGAGATTAGCGCCTTCGCCGAACGGCAGCATAAGATGCGCGGCGTCGCCCAACAGCGTTACGCCTGCTGTTCGCGGCCATCGAAGTCCGGGAGGTAAAAAGTGAATAGGGCGCAATACGGGCTCACCATCACCCTCAGTAATCAATGTTTGCAGTGGATGCGCCCAGCCATCGAATTCATCGACTATGCGTTGCACGTCAACCTGTGCATTAGCGGACGTCACGTCAGCGAACCAGGCCTGGGGCTGGCACAGAGCAATGTAAACGTGGATCACGCCGCCAGGCTCCCGGTGCGCCATGATACCCTTGCCCGGCGAGAGCGCAAAAAATGAGCCGCGGCCTACTGCTTGCGCGCAAGCCAGATGATCGGTGTCAACGTGACTAAGCCAGCGCTCGACATACGAAAATCCCGCATAGGCAGGGACAGCATCGGTGACCAGAGCGCGGACACGCGACCAGGCGCCATCTGCGCCCACCACCAGGGAGACCCTGGTGGTGGAGCCATCCGTAAAGTACAAACTATGCGTGCCGTCATCATGGGGGACAATATCTACCACTTTACGGCCCCATTGCACGGTGTCCGCAGGAAGCGACTCCAGCAGCAGCGTGCGAAGCGCGCCGCGAGAGACTTCTGGTCGGCCGCCCAAACCATCATCGAACTGCTCGAACAATACGTTGCCCTCTTTATCGAGTACGCGCGTGGATTGACCACCAGGAAGAATAAGGGCCCGGAAGGCATCGTACAGGCCTGCCGCTATCAGCGCCCGCTGGCCATTATGATCGTGGATATCCAGCAAGCCACCTTGTGGGCGGGCCTCGGGAGAGGCTTCAGCTTCGTAGACCACAGAGGAAATGCCGTGGACATGTAAAACACGTGCGAGCATGAGGCCGCCGAGTCCTGCTCCGATGATGGCAATGGATGAGGTCATTTTTTCGCTCCAGGTAAGGTATGGCGGGTGTCGTTGTCCGGCTGTTCCTGGTTTCGATACCGCGCGAATAAGGGGTGTGGACGTGAAATCTCATCCCGTGGACCAACGGAAGCCTGAGGGTATGCCGAGCGGTATTGCCCATAATGTTCCCGGACAATTGGGGGGCCGGGCCCCCCGCCTGACTGTCCTCTCTGCGCTCAGCTTACACTTAGACGAGCAAGGTTCTCTATATTGACCATTGCTGGTTAATCGTCAAGGCCGTCATTCAATACTCCTCCAGCGGACGCCTGCCTGTGGCCATGGTCACCGAACTTCACCCACTCAGGTTAAACGACGTCGATGACGCGGATCCCTCTGTTTTTCGCCATCTTTATGCACTCCGCCGTATCTTCTCCGCCAGGAAAAGCCAGCAGTACGTCAGGGCGGCTGTCTTCCAGCATAAACAAATTGCGCCTTGTCTCCGCATATTTTCCGTGCAGCGCCCAGTTTGCCGGGTAGCGGATCACGTGAACGTCGATCCTGCGCGCCCAGTTTTCTATCGCGCCGCCCAGCGCCTGGTGCCCTCCGTGAATCAACACGTTAATCGTCTGTGTACGGGCATAGAGATCCAGCACATGGGTGATGGTATGGGTGTCGGCATAAAACCGACCCGAGCAGATTAACACTCGCATTTTTTGTACCTTAACGTTGCTTGCCTTGAAAAGGATCTCGTCCGCGCGCTGGCGGTTATTGTTTTTTAAACATCCGGCGGCGTTTCAATAAACCGCAGCGAGGTATCGCCCAGGCGGTCAATGACCGGGTAGGCGACGGCGGCGATATGGTGATGCACGCGGCGGTAGTCCCGCAGCACTCGCTGGAAAATGTCGCCGGATTCCGCCCAGGCATTCTTGTCCTCCCGCAGTTTTTTGAAGTGCTCGCGGCTGGCGGAGGCCTCCAGCTGGCGGATGGTTTCTTTGCGCTGCACCAGCTGGTGGGCAGCAGACAAGTCTTCACGCAGGAATGCCGCTATTCCTAAGTTCAGGCTGGTGAGGAGCTCCGCATGCAGCAGGCGAATATGGTGTAATTCAAAGTCGTTAAAATGTTCTCCCCGGCGTGCGCGGCGCGTGGCCAACTGGGTCAGATTGCTGGAGAGAATATCGCCCGCGTGCTCAACATTGATGATGAACATCAGGATTTCCTGGGCACGATCGGCATCTGCATCATTCAGCCCGTCCTGACCAATGTCGGCGAGGTAGGCGCGAACTGCCGCGCTCAGCAGATCGACCGACTGCTCCAGCTGGCGGATGTCATCGGCAGCCTGTTTTTCCTGGGTCACAAACAGCACCAGCAGTCGGTCCAGCATGATGGTTAGCATGTCGGCGGCGCGCAGCGATTCGCGAACCGAATTGGACAGGCCGATATAAGCCACTTCCAGACCCGCATCGTCGAGATACATCGGCATACCCGGGTCGCCTACGCGCTCTTCTTCCGGAAACAGTCGCTCCAGGAAGCGAGCCATTGGCACGTTCAGGCCGATAAACAGCAGCGCGAGCGCCACGCTAAAGGCGGTATGAAACCACACCACCAGCTGAGGCGTGTTCAGCCCGGATTTACGGGCGATCGCCATCAGCAACGGCAGAAGCAGTAACGCCAGCGCGCAGCCGGACAGGCGGACCATCAGGTTGCCAACCGGCAGGCGGCGGGCCACCGCGGACCCGGCGTTTAACACCGGCGGTAACGCGCCGCCGATGTTGGCGCCAAGCACCAGCACCAGGGCCGTCGTCGGGGTCAGCGTGCCGGTACCGGCGAGGGAGGCGATCAGCAAAATCATCGCCACGCTGGAGTGGCACAGGAGCGTCAGGAGCGCCGCCACCAGCAGGGCAATGAAAATATCGCCCTGTAGCCCCTGCATCACGGCATGAAACACCGGCGTGACCTCAATGTCCTGCAGCGTGCCGCCCAGTAAATGCAGCGCCAGCAGCATCAGGCCGAGGCCAATCAGGGCGCAGCCCACGCTTTCAAAGCTGGAATGGTCGCGTAGCTTGAAAACCACAAACCCGGCCAGCAGAAGCAGCGGAATGGCGATTTCCATGTTAAAGCTCATCAGCTGGACCACCAGCGTGGAGCCGATGTTGGCGCCGAGCATCACCGCAAGCGCGGGGGCAAGGCTTAGCGTACCTGCGGCGGTAAATGACGTCGCCATCATACTGACCGCCGTGCTACTTTGCAGAATGCCGGTAATGCCAATGCCGGAGAGCAGGGCGGTCCAGCGGTTAGTGAGGTGGCGTCCCATCCAGTTGCGCAGCGGCGTGCCGAAGCCGCGCTGCAGCGCCGTTGAAATCATATGGCTGCCCCAGAGCAGCAATGCGATGGCGCCAGCCAGGTTAATTAACAGAGTGGTTCCGGACATCATGAATTCCCCCTCTACAGGGCGGGTAGTGAAATAAAACGCAGTAACCTGATCGAAAAACGATGTATGGCGCTGGCGAGGTTCAGTAATGCTTTAGTGTGTTGATAGTTAATCTTCCCTCCGGCGTACCATGCCAGGGCACGGACGCGAAGGGTGCGGGTTATTTTCATTAAAAATAAGACAATCAACGCGATGGTCTTATTTTTAATCAGGAAAATGATGGAATGTTGCTTTTCCATAATGCTTCCAGCCTGTGTGGCCTGCCTGAAAGGTGCCGCCGAAGCGGCACGTGAATCACCGTCTTTAACGCAGAATTAGTGCCACTGCCTGAAGCGACGGATGTAGAACGTTTTCATGCCCTGCGCCACGCAGCAGTAGGCGAGCAGGGTGCCGACCAGCCACGGGAAGTACTGCCACGGCAGCGCCTGCAGCCCAACCAACGGCCCGAGCGGAGAGAACGGCACGTAAATTCCAATAGCCATAATCAGACCGGTCATCATCAGTACCGGCCAGGCGGCGGTGCTCTGAATGAACGGAATTTTCTGGGTACGCAGCATGTGCACCACCAGCGTCTGCGACAGCAGGCCTTCAACGAACCAGCCGGACTGGAACAGGGTCTGCATGTGTTCGCTGTTGGCGCTGAACACAAACCACATCAGCGCAAAGGTCGTCATGTCAAAAATGGACGAGGTCGGGCCAATCCAGACCATAAAGCGGCCGATGTTTCTTGCATCCCACTTGCGCGGTTTGCTCAGGAACTCTTTGTCCGTTTTGTCCCACGGCAGCGCGAGCTGGGAGATGTCGTACATCAGGTTTTGCAGCAGCAACTGGATCGCGAGCATCGGCAGGAACGGAATGAACGCGCTGGCCACCAGTACCGAGAACACATTGCCGAAGTTGGAGCTGGCGGTCATGTTCAGGTATTTCATAATGTTGCCAAAGGTCTCGCGGCCTTTGATAACGCCTTCTTCCAGCACCATCAGGCTCTTTTCCAGCAAGATGATGTCGGCCGATTCCTTGGCGATATCGGTGCCACTGTCGACCGAGATACCCACGTCGGCATCGCGCAGAGCAGGGGCATCGTTAATGCCGTCACCAAGAAAGCCCACCGTATGACCGTTGGCCTGCAGCGCCTTCAGCACGCGTGATTTCTGCAGCGGCGTTAGCTTGGCGAACACCGTGCGCTCTTCCACCAACTGCTGCAGGGCCGTGTCGCTCAACGCCTCAATCTGCGGGCCGAGTACCGGTTCGCCTGGCTCCAGTCCCACCTGGCGGCAAATCCGCGTAGTGACAATCGCGTTATCGCCGGTCAGCACTTTGACTGCGACGCCAATATCCATCAGGGCAGCAATCGCCGGACCCGCGCTCTCCTTAGGTGGATCGAGGAAGGTGAGGAAGCCGCGGATAATCAGATCGTGCTCATCAGCGGTGCTGTACAGTCTTTTTGCTTCGGCTTTCGGAATGTCGCGCGTAGCGACCACCAGAACGCGGAAGCCGTCTTTGTTGTAGTCGTTCGCCATCGCCAGCATGGCGTCACGGCGCTGATCGTCGAGGGGGATAACCTTGCCATTCTCTTCCATGTGGGTGGCGATGCTCAGCATCTCCTCCACGGCGCCTTTGCACACCAGCAGATGATTACTCTGGCTGTCTTTCACCACAATCGACAGGCGACGGCGCACGAAGTCGAACGGCATCTCATCGACTTTGCTGTACCCCTGAGGTTGCACAAAGCCCGACTCATTTTCAGAGAAGTAAATGACCGCCTGATCCATCAGGTTTTTGATGCCGCTTTGATAGTGGCTGTTGAGCCAGGCCAGCGCCAGCACGGACTGATTTTTCTGACCGTGCGTGTCGACGTGGTGCTCAAGGATGATTTTATCCTGCGTCAGGGTGCCGGTTTTGTCGGTGCACAGTACGTCCATCGCGCCCAGGTTCTGAATCGCGTTAAGGCGCTTAACCACAACTTTACGCTTCGCCATGGCCACCGCGCCCTTGGCGAGGTTGGCGCTGACGATCATTGGCAGCATTTCTGGCGTCAGGCCTACGGCGACGGCCAGAGCAAACAGCAGGGCATCCCACCACTCGCCCTTCATCAGGCCGTTAATCAGGAACACCACCGGCACCATCACTAGCATAAAGCGGATCAACAGCCAGCTGACGCTGTTCACCCCGCGGTCAAACGCCGTTTGCGCCCGGGTGCCGACAATCGCTTTTGCCAGTGAGCCAAAGTAGGTCCTCGGCCCGGTCGCCACCACGACCGCCTGAGCGGTGCCGCTGACAACGTTGGTCCCCATGAAGCAGATGTTAGGCATATCCAACAGGTTCTCGTTGTCAACCGCCTTGTCGTGCGCGGATTTCTGCGCCACGTCGCCAAGGGTGTCGTACTTCTCAATCGGCAGCGCTTCGCCGGTCAGGACGGCCTGACTGATAAACAGGTCGCGTGATTCGATCAAACGGACGTCGGCCGGGATCATGTCGCCCGCATAGAGCTGCACGATATCGCCCACCACCAGCTCGCGCATCGGGATTTCACGTGGCGTTCCTTTTTGCCCGGCGTGTTCGCGACGAACGACCGTCGCGGTGGTGCGAACCATCGCTTTCAGCGCTTCGGCCGATTTGGCAGAGCGGTGTTCCTGCCAGAAGCGCACCAGTCCGCTGAGGGCAACCATGGTGCCGATGATTATCACCGTCGTCAGGTCGCCGTCTTCGCCATGGCTGGTGGGCAGCCAGTAGTCGGTGAAGAAGCTGATCCCGGCGAGAATGGCGAGCACATAAATAAACGGGTTGTTAAACGCCATCAGCAGCTGGATCAGCGCGTGCGGCGGCTTGTCATGAGTCACTTCGTTCAGGCCATCCCGCTCCAGCCGGGCATTTGCCTGGGCTTCCTGCAGCCCTTCCCGGGTGGTGTTGAGGTTGACCAGGGTTTCTGCGATACCGTTTTGGGCTTCCTGGGCGGCACGCATAGACAGCGTGCTTTTTTTATTTCGGTTCTTGGTTTGTACAGTCATGGTGCTGCTCCTGTCGCCGGGCGGCAGCAGGCTTTTTACGGTAAGACCCGGATTAAGGGCGGCCGAAAATAGCCCGATGTCGCATCAGCGATCGGTTTTAATTAATTTCGCACAGGGCTTCCCGCTGTTTATTATTAAAAATAAACAGGCGTGAAGTTTATATTTTGTTTTATTTGGACGTGATTATTCCTGCCGATGTACAAGTATGAATACATCAGTGAATAAACAGGTACCAGCAGTGACTTAACTCAGCGTGACGCACGAAAACGGGCTGCGGCATAGCGCGCAGACACGGCCTACGGCGTAACGGCTGAATCAGGCGACGAAGGGGCGACTTTGTGGGTCTTCGCCATCAGAGAAGCGGCAACGACGCTCCAGCTGGCCGGTGACAGGACTGACGCGCCAGTTAGTAATGCGTTGATTCAACTCGCTGATTTTCGAAGAGAATATAGAGCTTTGCTGTTTTTTGCGCGCAGACGACACCCGATCGCGGGGCGGCCGGACACGCAGCGTTGATGTCATGGTTTTGACACCAGGAAAAAGGGTAGATTTGAAGTTCATAACACACCTCGGGACCGTGAAAACTCTGGTCGAGGTGGGACAACACGAGAGCATCAGGCTCCGGCGAGACACACCAAAACGAAGAAGTGATCACAATCGATTTTATGTTTACTTGTCCGAATAACCGTTAAGGCCATATTCGGACCGCTACTAAATTCAGTATCCATTAGTCTCTTATGTCAGATTAGGAAAGGCCACAACTTAGGCCCATGAAATCTACCCATAGCCAATGTTATTGTCAACCCATTCATATCAATTTAAATCTTCGTTTATATTTTGTGTAGAAACATCAAATCGTAGATTTAATCATTGGTGTTTTTCGGACGGTCGTAAAAAGGAAAAATAGCGGTCAGTGCGTTCAATTGTGGACCACCCTCGGCGCTGCGTCAGATAACGCGCTTTATCCCTGCACCGCAGCCGGAAAAACCGCCGCCAGCCATTCAATAAAGACGCGGAGCCGGGGCGGCACGTGCCGGTGCCGGGCATAGACGACGTGAAAGGGATAGGGGGCCGGGCGCCAGGCGGCGAGGATCTCCACCAGCTTGCCACTTGCCAGCGCGGGTTTTAGCGAATAGGTAAAGGTTTGCACAATGCCTAAGCCCGCCTCGCCGGCGGCAATATGCGCGTTGCTCTCATTGATGCCGAGATGGGGCTCTGTCTTGAGCTCGGTACTGACGCCGTGACGCGTAAAGCGAAACGGAAACGCTCTGCCGCTGGCCGGCGACAGATAGCTGATGAGCTGGTGGCCATGATGGAGTTCATCCGGCGAGGCGGGCGTGCCGCAGCGCTGAAGATAGCCAGGGGTGGCGCAGGTGACCAGCGTCGCCTCGCCGATTTTACGGGCGATCAGCGTCGAGTCATCCATCGGCCCGCCGCGGATGGCGCAGTCAATATTGCCGCTGATGAGGTCCGCGGGTTTATCGGCCACCTGCAAATCGATACGGATATCCGGCCAGGCGGTCATAAAGTCCGCCAGCAGCGGGATCAGCACATCGCACGCGGTCGACCCACCGATGGCGATCCGTAGATGGCCCTTCGGCTTATTGTGGGCGGTATTGAAGGAGGCGTCGATCTCTTCCAGGTCTTCCAGCAGGCAGCGAGCTTTTTCATAGTACTCCCGTCCTTCCGGCGTCACGGTAATACGCCGGGTGGTGCGCTGCAGGAGGGAAACCCCCAGGTGCGCTTCCAGTTGCTTGATGGTTTTGCTGAGCGTGGCGTTGGGCATATCCAGCGAGTCCGCGGCGCGGGTAAAGCTGCCGGCTTCGACAACGCGGGTGAAGGCTTTGAGGGCTGAAAATCGGTCCATTATTCGCAGTATCCTGGTTAGCGGGCGTCCATTATCCACGGAGGGGAAAAGTGTTTTTCAGATTAGGCCATTTTTCCGCCTCTTTGAGGCGATTACAGTGCTTTCCATACCCGGCGGGGCGCTTTCGCGAGCCTGGCCTGTTTATACTCTAACCAAGGAAATGCACCATGAGCAAAAAACTTGCGGATAAAGTGGCGTTAGTGACCGGCGGCAGCACCGGTATTGGCCTGGCGTCGGCGAAAGCGCTGGCGGAGCAGGGCGCGAAGGTGTATATCACCGGCCGCCGACAGGAGGAGCTGGATGCGGCGGTAAGATTCATCGGGCCCGCCGCCCGCGGGATCCGCGCCGACGCCGCCGTGTTAAGCGACCTTGACGCGGTATTTGCGACTATTGCCGACGAGTCCGGCCGCCTGGATGTGCTGTTCGCCAATGCTGGCGGCGGGGATATGCTGCCGCTCAGCGCCATCACCGAGGCGCACGTCGAGCGGATTTTCGCCACCAACGTGCGCGGGGTGGTGTTCACCGTCCAGAAAGCGCTGCCGCTGCTCACCGACGGCGCCTCGGTGATTTTGACCGGCTCTACGGCGGCAGTCAAAGGGACGGCGAACTTCAGCATCTATAGCGCCAGTAAAGCTGCGGTACGCAGCCTGGCGCGCTCCTGGGCGCTGGAGGTGAACGATCGCGGGATCCGCATCAATGTCGTCAGCCCGGGGCCGGTGCGTACCCCGGGTCTGGGAGGACTGGTTGCGGAGGCGGACCGTCAGGGCTTGTTCGACGCCCTGGCCGCCAGCGTACCGCTCGGGCGGCTGGGCGAGCCGGAGGAGATTGGCAGGGCGGTGGTATTTTTAGCGTCTGACGAGTCGAGCTTTATTAACGCCGCAGAGATCTATGTCGACGGTGGAATGGCGCAAATCTAAGCACAGTCTGTCGCCAGGCGAGCCGCCCCGGCGGATGCCGGGGGGCTCTCGTGGTTATGGCGATCGCTTACTCACCGCTCGGGTGGGCAGCTTATTGCGCGCCCAGCTGTTTCATCAGCGTCAGGTTATCTTCAATATGCCAGTTGGCGGCAATTTTACCGCCGCTGATCTGATAGATATCGGTGGCGATAAAATCGATATTTTGTCCCTTACCCTTCCGGGTGCCGAAGGTCCCGGTAAAGTGGCCATGAAAATGTAAGTGTGAGACCACCCGGTCACCGGCCACAATCATTTGTTCGACATCACAACGTAAATCCGGCACCGCCTGACGAAACGCTCTGGAGGCGAGGATCGCGCCTTCCGGCCCTTGCCGACGCCCTTCCGGGGGCGTTTTATCGATAAAATTCCCCGCCAGCGCCGCCCGGGCCAGCGCTTCATCACCGGTATTCCAGAACGTGGCGTATTGCCTGGCGACATATTCATTGGCGACGCGTGTGGCAGGGGGAAGGCCGTTGTCAACGATGAGCCGGGCTGGCTTCAGCAAACCCTGCGGGGCTGAAAACGCGGAGCCGGATATCCCGGCAAGCAGCAGCGCTGTGGCGCAGCGCCGCAGCGTGATGCCGCGTCTGGCCTGCGTACAGACAACAGCGAAACTACGGCTGGCAGGTAACATTTTGCGGGTCATTTTCACTCTTTATGCTCCGTATAGAAGGGATAGTCGGTATAGCCCACCTCTGTCCCGCCAAACAGCGTGGCGGGATCGCTGACGGTCGCCAGCGGCCAGCGGTGCTGAAGCCGCTGCGGCAGGTCAGGATTAGCAATAAACGGCCGGCCGAAAGCCACCAGGTCGGCGAAACCGGCGGTGAGGATACGTTCCGCCTTTTGCTGATCGTAATTGCCGGCCACGATCAGGGTGCCGCTGAAGGTCGCGCGCAGCGTGTCACGAAAGTGCTGGGGAACGGCTGGCGCATCGTCCCAGTCCGCCTCCGCCAGGTGGATAAAGGCGATACCCTGCTGTTCGCACCAGGCCGCCAGGGCAAGGATGGCGTCGATCACCTGCGGGTCGTTCATCCCGCGCTGAGTAATGAAGGGGGAAAGGCGGATGCCCGTCCGCTCGCGGCCAATGACGTCGCCGATGGCGGTCAGCACCTCCTGGGCAAAACGGATCCGGTTGCTCAGGCTACCGCCGTACTCATCAGTACGCTGGTTGGCGGTACGCCGCAGGAACTGGTCGATCAGATAGCCATTGCCGCCGTGCACTTCCACGCCGTCAAACCCCGCCGCTATCGCATTGCGCGCCGCCTGACGGTAATCGGCGACAATACGCTGAATATCCGATCGGGAGAGCGCCCGCGGCGGTGGGCAGTCCACCATCTGGCCCCGGCCTTGCTCATCCACCACCCAGACCTGGGCGTCCGGCGCCAGCGCCGACGGGGCCACGGGGTGCCCATCCGCATGAAAACGAGCGTGCGACATCCGGCCCACGTGCCAGAGCTGAGAAAAAATAACGCCGCCAGCCTGGTGAACGGCCCCGGTCGTCAGCTGCCAGCCGGCAATCTGCTCAGCGGAATGCAGGCCAGGCGTCCAGGAGTATCCCTGTCCCTCAGGAGAGATTTGCGTCGCCTCCGTGACGATCAATCCGGCGCTGGCGCGCTGGCGGTAATATTCCGCCATCAGCGCGGAGGGGATATTTCCGGGCTGCAGGGCGCGCGCCCGGGTCATGGGAGCCATGACGATGCGGTTTTTCAACGGCAGCGTGCCGATGCGGTAACGATCGAAAAGTGAGAGGCTGTTCATACGGGTGTCCCTTGCGAGTGGAATGAAAATCACTTTACAGTCGGGATCTGATTTTGATAATTAGGCTAAAATCAGATTCACTTTTCAGGAAATACGAAAAATGGGCAAGCTGGAAGATATGGCGCTGCTGGTGGCTGTCGCCGAGGCGGGGGGACTCTCCGCCGCCGGCAGACGGTTATCGCTCTCACCGGCCACCATGACGGCCCGCCTGAAGGCGATGGAGGAGCGCTACCAGACCCGCCTGTTCCATCGTTCCACGCGCGCGATCACCCTGACCAGGGCGGGGGAAGATTTTTATCATGCCGCGCGGCGCGTACTGGAGGAGGCCCGTCACGCCGAATCGTTGCTGACGCAAAAGGAAGGGGTGCTGAGCGGCAATATTCGTCTTTCCGCCCCCTCCGACTTTGGCCGACAGTATCTTAGCCCGGCCATCGTCGACTTTTCCCGCCGTCACCCGGAGGTCACGTTTTCCGTGTTCTTAGGTGAGCGCGTGGAGGATCTGGTCGCCAACCGGCTGGATATGAGCATTCGCGTCGGTAACCTGCCAGACAGTAGTTTGGCGATCCGCCATATCCGCCCCAACCACCGGGTGCTGGTGGCTTCGGAGGCTTATCTTGCCACTCACGGAACGCCTGCCGCCCTCGACGAGTTGCACCATCACCGCTGCCTGGCGCTGGAGCGGCACGGTGTGGTGATGAATGAATGGCGCTTTGAGGAGGCGGGAAAGGAGCGCGTGGTGCGGGTGACGCCGGCGATGGTCTGCGACGATGGGGCACTGCTGCGGCAGTGGGCGCTCAGCGGGGCGGGGATCGCCGGTAAATCATGGTGGGATGTGAAGAGGGATGTCGAGGAGGGACGGCTTCAGGTGCTGTTTGCCGAGCGCTTCACCGGATTCAGCCCCTTAGACCGCAAGGAGGTTGGGCTGCAGTTTGTCTTTCCCCAGCGAAAGCTGCAGCCGCCGCAGGTGTCGGCGTTTATGGCGTTTTTTATCGACTGGCTGGGAGAGTCATCCCCCTCCAGCGCGAGGCGAAGGTGAGCAGAACATGACCTCAGCGCATCTGGCTGAGGATAATACGATCGAAAAGACGGTCGCCCAGCCAGACACGCATCCGGATAAGCAGTTTGGCATACTTACCGACGGCATAACGGGGGCGTGGATTTGAGGCCTTCACCGCAACCAGGACCACCTCGGCGATCGTCTGCGGGTCGCTGCCGGTGCCATGGCCGTACGTTTTTTGGATCGACAGGGCGACCCCTTTTACCAACTGACCATACGGTCCTGTGGCCGAACGTTTGACAATACTTTCACTGGCCGCATCGCCGAAGCCGGTTTCAATCACTCCAGGTTCGATGATAACCACCTTGATGCCGAAGTCGGCAACTTCCAGCCGCAGGCAGTCTGACCACCCCTCAAGTGCATGTTTGGTGGCGTGGTACCATGCGCCGAGGACGCTATACATCTTCCCGCCCATGGAAGAGATATTGACAATATATCCGCGACGGCGGGCGCGCATCGCGGGAAGCAGTAGTTGCGTGAGATGCGCCGCGCCGAAGAGATTGACCTCAAACTGGTAGCGAGCCTCATCGATACCGATCTCTTCGACCGGGCCATACAGGCCAAAACCGGCATTATTGACCAGTACATCGACCCCTCCGGTCTGAGACAGAATGGTGTTCACGACCGCCAACCGATCGTCCTGTCGTGAGAGATCCATCTGCAGGCATTGGGCCCCTAGCGAAGCCAGATCGTCCATTTTCCCGAGCTGCCGGGCAGCAACGTAAACCTGGTAACCCTCCTGGATAAGACGACGGGCAATGGCTTTCCCCATCCCTGACGATGCGCCGGTGACCAGCGCGGTTTTCTTTTCCTGAATAAACATAAGCACCTCGGCAAGTAGACTGCGCTGAGTGTGCCTGCTGTCAGGCGCGGTGTCGCTGGCACGGTGCGCCACAATACTGGCAAAGCGCGCCATGACGCGCGCTTAGTTGAGGCGCATCATGTCTCTGAGGGTTTCTGGCGTCTGGCCGGTCCACGCCATAAAAGCCCGGTAGAAGGAATTTGGATCTTCAAAACCGAGCAGAAAGGCGATCTCATAACCGGAAAGCGTGGTATTGAGAAGATAGTGGCGAGCCAGCGCTTCGCGACAAGCGTGAACAAGGGCGCGATAATTCTCTCCCTCCTGCTCCAGCCTGCGCTGCAGGGTGCGTTTGCTCATTCCCAGACGTTGCGCCGTATTGTCGATAGAGGCGTCGTTGCCCGGCAGAAGCTCCAGCAGGACTGCATGAACACGTTCAGCCGTTGAGGCCTGATCGCTAAGCTGGCTGAGACGACGCTGCAGCTCCGGCTCAAAGACCTGCCACATACCTTCGTTCACCGTCAAAAAGGGCCGCAGGGCATCAGCGGCGGCAAAGCTGATGGTCGCCCGCTTTCCACGCTGTATGGTCGTGCCGAAGAAGGCTGAAAAGTGGTGGGTCTGCTGGCGGGTGAGGGGCTGTGAGAGCGTTACTTTCACGGCCTGAACCGGTTCGCGGGTGGCCAGTCGGTTCAGACGAAGTAAAAATGCCAGCTCTGCCACTTCCAGAGAGGCAGGGATTTCTGTTGCTCCCATCCAGCGCGGAGACACTGTCAGCGTGCCGTTCTGCACGACCGTCGTCTCCAGCACCATGGGGGCAATAAGCAGTTTATACTTGGCCAGCCGCTGGACCGCCTGCATCATGTGGGTACTACACAAGGCGGCGAACAGCGGGGGATCAAACACTTCCGCAGAGACCCTTTCTACAAAGGGCAAAGGAAAGGCCTGATCGTCGCTTTCTTTTTCCAGCACGCGCCAGAAACGCAGATACTCATCGGTAGTCAGACCGCGATTGATGTCTGAAAAGGTGTCGTCCGGCAAACCGGCCTGGCGGAGGAGATGTTCAGGCTCCATCCCTGCGTCTTTGAGCAGCGCTCGCCAACGGAGATTGAGAGAAAAAGTGCGGTTGCGTGCCATGGTGAGATTTCCAGCAGTGAACAGGGCTTTGATGTGCAACGCCCCCTGATAAGAGCATACCTTTTCCCACCCGCCAGTGACATTCCTCTTGCGCCATATTTGAAGTAAAGCACGCCAGCAATGAGAAGGGGGAACGGATGTGACCCGCGGGGTCGTTAGCCACCTATAGAGTCTTGATCTCAAATATGATTAGATAGCTTTCACTTAAAACCAGTAAGTAGCTGCCATGAATCTCAGGGAAAAAATCATTAATGAATTCGGCGGGTTGTCGCCCGAGCTGCAACGCGCCGCCGAGTTCTCACTGCAAAATGCCAGCCAACTGGTGGTGTTATCGATGCGTGCCTTCGCGGCGGAAGCCGGGGTAAAACCGGCGACGCTGCTGCGTCTGGCGCAGCGGCTGGGTTACCGCGGCTGGAGCGAGCTGAAAAGCGATTTCATTGACGACCTGGGGCTGCGCAATGATACGTACGTATCAAAAGCGGAAAAAATGATGGCCCGCGGCACGCAAACGCAGCTGTATAAAGAGGTTTTTCAGGCGCATCAGGCGAATCTGACCTTTACGCAAAACGAAAATGCGCAGGAGATGGAGCAGGCGGTGACCTTGCTCGATAGCGCGGAGAATGTCTATATCTGCGGATTCCGCGCCAGCTTTCCGATCGCGTGGTCGCTGTTTTATGTCTATCGACTGTTCAACCGGCAGGTATCGTTAATCGATGGCCTGGCCAGCAATATCGAAGTTTTCACCCGCGAACTGACCAACCGGGATTGCGTCTTACTCACCAGCTTTGCGCCCTATTCACGCGAATCACTGGATGTTTTACGGGCAGCCCGGCAGGCAGGGGCGAAGATCCTCGCCATTACCGACTCGCCGGTTTCCCCCTTAGCGCAGGCGGCAGACTGCACGCTGCTGTTTTCCATCGACAGTCCGTCATTTTTCCCTTCCGTGGTCTCCGGCATGGGGCTGGCGGAGTGTTTACTGGCGATGCTGGTGGTGCGCCACGGCCGGGAGGCGGTGAGTAAAATTGAAAGTGCCGAACGCTATCTTATCGATTCTGGCGTCTATGTGATCCCCGGTAAATCCTGACAAATGATTCAAATGTATCTGGTATAAGAATTATGGATGCATTTATATCTTTATTTCGTTGACGTGATCCAAATGGATCCTGCAAGATACGCTCAATTAATGTAGCGGATTCAGGAGCAGAACCCAGTATGAGTCATGTCATTCACCGCAGCCTGCGTAGCACGCCGATCGTGGCCTCACGTGCCCAGGGGGCCTATATCTTTGATGCCCAGGGAAAGCCGTATCTTGATGCCTGCGGCGGGGCGGCGGTTTCCTGCCTCGGACACGCACACCCTGATGTGCTGGCGGCGATGCACCGCCAGATCGATCAGCTGGCCTATGCGCATACCAGTTTTTTTACCAGTGATGTCGTGGAACAGCTGGCCGAACATCTTACCCGCACGGCGCCCGGCGAGCTTAACTATGCCTACTTTGTCTCGGGCGGATCCGAAGCAATAGAGACGGCGCTGAAGATGGCGCGGCAGTACTTTGTGGAGATCGGCCAGCCATCGCGCACCCGATTTATCGCCCGTAAACAGAGCTATCACGGCAATACGCTGGGCGCGCTGGCGGTGGGCGGTAACGAATGGCGCCGTCGCCAGTTTGCCCCCTTATTAATGGATGTTATCCGCGTCTCAGCCTGCAATGAGTACCGCGATCGCCGGGCTGACGAGACCCAGCAACAATATACCGAACGTCTGCTTAATGAGCTGGAGCAAGCCATCCTTGAGGCCGGCCCGGAAACGATTATCGGTTTCTGTGCGGAAACGGTGGTGGGGGCGACGACGGGGGCCACGCCGCCGACGCCGGGCTATCTGAAGGGAGTGCGCCGCCTGTGCGATAAATACGGCATCCTCTATATCGCCGATGAGGTGATGTGCGGTATGGGGCGTACCGGGACGCTGCACGCGTTTGAACAAGACGACGTGGTGCCTGATTTAGTAACCATCGCCAAGGGACTCGGCGGGGGTTATCAGCCGATTGGGGCGGTACTGGCGAGTGAGACCATTGTTTCCGCGCTGAAGGCGGGCAGCGGGTTGTTCCAGCATGGCCACACTTACATTTGTCATGCTACCGCCGCGTCGGCAGCGCTGGCGGTGCAGCAGGTGATTGCGCGCGATAATTTACTGGCTGCCGTCAAACAGCAGGGCGCCTATCTGCAACAGGCCCTGCGCGAGGTGCTGGGTGAGTTACCGCATGTCGGCGATACGCGCGGACGCGGCCTGTTTGCCGGCGTCGAGCTGGTGCGCGATAAAGACAACAAAACCCCGTTCGATCCTGCCCTGAAGCTGCATGCTGCGATCAAAGCAAATTGTATGGCGCGTGGGTTGATGGTCTACCCCATGGGCGGCACGATCGATGGTCAGTATGGCGATCACATCCTGATCGCGCCGCCGTTTATCATCACCCCGGCGCAGATCGACTTTGTGGTCGATACGCTGAACAGCGTGATCCGCGAAGAGACTGGAAAATTATGATCAATCGTTTACCGCCCCTGGCGGAACAGGAATGGGACGAGCGGCAACGTCAGTTAGCGGAAGAGATCATCAATGGGCCGCGCGGCGCCTTACTGCCGCCTTTTGAGCCGCTGCTGCGTAGTCCCGAGCTGATGGCGCATGCCCAGCGTATGGGGGAGTATTTACGTTATCGCAGCGCGCTGGGTCAGCGTCTTTCTGAACTGGCGATTTTGCTGACAGCACGGCACTGGTCACAGCCGGTAGAGTGGGCGATCCATGCGCCAATAGCACGTGAGAAGGGCATCTCTGCCGCGGCGGTGCGGGCGATTAAGCAACGGCGCCCGCCAGACGATCTCCGGCCCGATGAGCAGGTGATCTATGACTTCTGTCAGCAACTGCATCAGCAGCAAAAGGTGAGTGATAGCACCTGGCAACAAGCCGTTGATTTATGGGGTGAGAAGGGCGTGGTGGATCTGATTGGGATAAACGGTTATTACAGTTTTCTCTCCATGGTGATGAACAGCGCCCAGACGCCCGTACCGGATACCACCGACTCTCTATTTTCTGAATAAATTAGCCTTTTCATTCGGGCGCATAATAATGCGCCCTGCATATCAAGTGTTGTTATTGGTTCTTCCGGCGATATATATCGCCGGCTGATATTCGTTGCATGCCATTTCATTGACGCTGAGGGTAATTATGACTGGACTATTTAATAAATTAAAACTGACGCTGGCTTTGGTTATTTGTTCAGCCAGTTTTGTGACAGCAGCCCAGGACAAAATAACGGTGGGCGTGGATACCGCCTTTGTCCCTTTTGAATTTAAACAAGGTGATAAATATGTCGGCTTTGATATCGATTTGTGGGACGCTATCGCAAAGAAAATGCATATCAGCTACGAATTAAGGCCGATGGATTTCGGCGGCCTCATCCCCGGACTGCAGTCGCGTAATCTGGACGTGGCGATGGCCGGCATAACCATTACCGATGCGCGTAAACAGGTCGTGGATTTCAGTGATGGGTATTATAATGCCGACCTGTTAATAGCCGTGAAAAGTACTGATAATTCCATTGCCAAATTCAGTGATTTGACCGGGAAAAAAGTTGGCCTTAAGCAGGGGACGGCGGCGGCCAGCTTTATGAAAAGCAAATATAAAGCGAATTATATCGAGTTCCCGAACATCGATAACGCCTACCTTGATCTGCAGGCCGGCAATCTCGATGCCGTCGTTCACGATTCGCCAAATGTCCTTTACTACGTGAAGACGGCGGGTAATGGCAAGGTCAAATCCACCGGGGAGACGGACAGCATTCTGCCACAGCAATATGGCTTTGCGATGCAGAAAAACAGCAGCCTGACGCCAAAAGTGAACCAGGCTCTGCAGGCCCTGCGTGCCGATGGCACCTACGACAAGATTTACGTTAAGTGGTTTGCTAAACAGCCGAAATAACCCTGCCAGGTCGGAGCGATCCGACCTCATTTCTTCTTGACGGGTAGAATGATGAATTTTGACAGTCGCTATATTTGGGATGCTTTACCGCTGCTGATGCAGGGCTTGCAGCTGACGCTGATTATCTCTTTGTCCGGTTTGTTAGGTGGGTTAATCATTGGCTTGCTGGCGGGAACCTGCCGCGCATTAGGCGGAACAATATCAAAAACGGTATCGCTGGTGTTTGTGGAATTAATCCGTGGAACGCCGATCATGGTGCAGGTGATGTTTATCTACTTCGCCCTGCCGATGGTGTTGCCAGTGCGTATTGACCCGGTTCCTGCCGCAATTATTACCATTGTGATTAACTCCGGCGCTTATATAGCGGAGATCACCCGGGGCGCGATTCTGTCGATCAATAAAGGTTTTAAAGAAGCCAGCCTGGCGATGGGGTTATCGCCACGCAGCACCCTATTACATGTCATTATGCCGCTGGCTTTTCGGCGAATGATCCCGGCATTAGGTAATCAGTGGATTATCAGTATAAAAGATACCTCGCTCTTTATTGTGATTGGCGTGGCAGAATTAACCCGCCAGGGACAAGAGATTATTGCCGGTAACTTTCGGGCGCTGGAGGTGTGGACGGCGGTGGCGATGATTTATCTGTTTTTGACATTGTGCCTGAGCTTCCTGCTGAAACAACTTGAGAAAAGGATCCATATTTTATGAGCATGGTTGAATTTAGCGCGGTGGCGAAAAACTTCGGCGCCACTCAGGTGCTGCACGATATCAATTTAAAGATTGAAGCGGGCGAGGTGGTGGTGATCATTGGCCCGTCCGGCTCGGGAAAATCGACCCTGTTGCGCTGCATTAACAAGCTGGAGGAGATCTCTTCGGGAACGCTGCTGGTGGCGGGCATGCATATTACGGATCCGCACGCGAATGAGTGTGATATTCGCCGCGAAGCCGGTATGGTGTTTCAACAGTTTCATTTGTTCCCGCATCTGACCGCCCTTGAGAATGTCATGTTCGGTCCGGTTCGCGTGCGTAAGCAGAGTAAGGCCGCGGCGCGGGAGCAGGCGCTGGCGTTGCTGGACCGCGTGGGTCTGCGCGAACGCGCCAACCACTATCCGGCAGAGCTCTCGGGGGGGCAGCAGCAACGCGTGGCGATAGCTCGTGCCCTGGCGGTAAAACCCAAAATGATGTTATTTGATGAGCCAACATCCGCTCTCGATCCCGAACTGCGGCATGAGGTGTTAAAGGTCATGCGCTCGCTGGCCGAAGAGGGCATGACGATGGTGATTGTGACCCATGAGATTGGCTTTGCCAGAGAGGTGGCTTCCCGGTTGATCTTTATTGATGGCGGCACCATTGCCGAAGATGGTTCACCTGAGGTGCTGCTCACTGCCAGCAGCAATCCGCGTCTGCAAGAGTTTTTGCAACACGTATCCTGAACATAAGTGAATGATAACAATATGAAAACAATCGCAATCCGTGGTTCCGCCTATGCGGTGGGTCAGCAGCTTGGCGCGTTTGGTCGTGAGGCCTGGCATACTAAAATCAGGCAAACAGCGCTGTGGCAAACCGTAACCGCCCTGAAAACGGCGGAGCAAACCCAGCGCATGCGTGCAACCGTCCAGGCTCAGTTTCCGCTGATCTGGCAGGAGCTGGAGGGCATGGCGGAGGGGCTGCAGGCGCCGGTGGATGAGGTATTTGCCTGGAACTGTCGCGGCGATCTGGTGCGTTCGACGTCGGATGGCTGCACTACCCTGGCGGGGAAAAGCGCTGAGGGCGAGTTAATTATTGCGCATAATGAAGATGGCTTCCCGCAGCTGCGCGGTGACTGCGCCATCGTCCACGTGACACCGGATGTGGGCCTCGCCTTCACCAGCTTCGCCTACCCCGGCTCCCTGTGCGGGCACACCTTCGCGGTGAATGAGAAAGGGATAGTCAATACGGTCAACAATATTCGTGCTGTGCATCGTCCGGAGGGGATGCCGCGCCAGATACTGGCCCGCGCATCGCTGAATGCCACCACGTTAGATGAAGCCATTACCCTGCTGACCGCGACACCGCGCGCGGGCGCGTTTCACCACACGCTGGGTCAAATGGGCGATAGCCGTCTGTTTAGCGTGGAAGCTACCGGCTCCGGCAGCTCAGTGCGCGAGCTGACCGCCACCTTTGGGCATGCCAACCATCTGATCCATCCCCAGCTTGCGACCATTGAACAGATCGTGACCGGGAGCTCCGGCTCACGCCAGCAGCGCCTGGACGTGTGGCTGGCGACGAACCCGTCGCTGGATGGGGTAACAGCGAAAGCGATGCTCTCCGACCAGCAGGATCCGCTGTTACCGATTTACCGGCTGTCTGCGGAAGATCCGGATGACGAAAATACGCTGGCGACGGCCATTTTTACCCTGAGCGCGACCCGGGTCGCATGGCAGGTCTTCACCCTGGATCGTGAAAACGCGGTTTTGCAGGGCAGCCTTTAGCCGGCTGAGGGCGTTTTCAGCAGGGCGATCAGCAGCGTACTGCACGCCATGATCCCCGCCGCCAGCCACACCATGCCTGACAAGCCCGCAGTGGCGATCAGCTGGCCGCCGACAAGCGCCCCGGTGCCGATGGCGGCATTAAAAATAGCCACGTAAATGGCTGACGCCGGCTGGGCGACCGCGCCTGCGCTGCGCAGCAGCCAGGTCTGTAAGCCGACGAACACGATCGCGATAGCGGCGCCCCACAGGGCTAACAGCAGCCCGCTAAAACAGAAAGGCAGGGGCGCAAGCCGTCCGGTGCCGAGGAGCGCCAGCGCGCCTCCGCTCAGCAGCAGTGAAGCAAAAATCAGCCCCTTCAGATGACGGTCGATAAGCTTACCCGCGATAACGTTACCCACCAGCCCGGAAACCCCTGACAACAGCAGCAGGCCGGAGAGGGCGGTCGCCGGTACTCCCTGAAGTGTTATCAGCAGCGGTTCAACGTAGGTGAAGGCGGCAAAGTGAGCGGTAATGATGCATGCCGTGGCGCCATACAGGCCGCAGAGCAGCGGATTACGGAAGATATCGCGATAAACACCCAGCCTGACGGGGATGGACGCGGCCAGCGCGGGCAGCGTCGAGCATAGCACTGCCGCTGCGGCCAGTGACAGCAGGGCCACCGCCAAAAACGCGTGTCGCCAGCCCGCCAGGGTGGCGATAAAGCTCGCCAGCGGTACCCCCACTACGCTTGCCGCCGACACGCCGCCAAAAATGATTGCCGTAGCCAGCCCCAGCCGGTGCGGCGGGACCAGCTGCGCGGCGACGATGCCAATTAAGGCCCAGAAGGCGCCATGCGCCAGGGCGCCAATCATGCGGGCGCTCATCAGGGCGAACATGGAATAAGACCGGGTCGCGGCGAGGCAGGAAAGCGCCAGGGTCAGCATCAGCCCGACCAGCAGCGCCTTGCGTGAAATACGCGCCGGCATCGCGCCGGAAAGCAGGGCCACCAGGGCGCCCACCCAGCCGTAGGCGGTGACGGCAAGCCCCATACCGGATTCCGTCTGGTGAAAATCCGCCGCCAGGGCGCTGAGCATGCCCACCGGCGCCAGTTCGCTGGTGACGATCGAAAAGGCGCAGATCCCGAGCGCAATGACGGCTATCCAGACGCGCGCCGGGGTTGGGTTAAGGGGTAAAGCAATCTCTTTCATGTCAGGCGTATCCTAAGAAGAGGGAAGTCGCGCATGGTGCACGGACGTTCAGGTGAGGAGAGAACCGGCGATCGGATAGCCTGTTTGTCTCCGCGAGTGGCGTGCAGTATCATCCCTGCGAAAACGATAAAAAAGAGCAGAAAACGGAGATCCGTTTTCCATAATTGGAAAGTAGATGACAGCAGAGTTTAACTGGGATGATGCGCGCATCTTCCTCGCCATCGCCCGGGCGGGAACGCTAAGCGGCGCCGCCGACAAGATGAACATGGGGATTGCCACGGTGTCCCGCAGGCTGGATCGGCTGGAACAGTCGCTGAAAGTCCCGCTTTTCAGCCGCCATCAGAGCGGCTATCGCCTGACCGACGATGGCGAAGCCCTGCTCGCGCGGGCGGAGGCGCTGGAATACGCAGGCCTGGCGTTCGGCGAGGCGGCGCAACTGCAGGGGCATGTCGCCGGGGTTGTCCGCCTGGCTACCTCGGACAACCTGGCCACGCACTTTATTCTGCCCTCCCTGAAAGGGCTCCTGGACCACTATCCTGACCTGCGGGTGGAGGTGCTGAGCGGCGTGCAGCCGGTGAACCTGCATCGTCGGGATGCCGATCTGGCGATCCGCATGGTCAAGCCTGACGCCGGGCATTTGACCTTAAAGCGGCTGGGGACGGTGGGGTTTGGCGTCTATGGCGCCGCCAGCTATCTGGCCGGCGCGGACGGCCTGTCGCTGAGCGAGTCGGACTTTGTGGGATGGCCGGAGACTCACCAGCACCTGCCGGCCGCCCAATGGATCACGCGCACCCTGCGAGGGCGACCGTGTAAAGTCGAAGCCAATACGCTCGTGGCCCAGGTTTCCGCGGTATCAGCGGGACTTGGGCTGGGCGTCCTGCCGCACTTTATGGCGCGGGCCAACGGGCTGCAGTGCCTGCAGCCGGAGATCGGTGCGGATCAGACACTTTGGCTGGTGATGCATTCCGACCTGGCCGGGTCCAGACGCGTGCGGGTTATCGCCGACCATCTCATCACCCTCTTTGCGGACCATCAAGACCGGCTGGCGTTGCCCTGACGCTAACGCTCAGGGGATCACCCGCGCCGTTCTCAGCTGCGAAAACAGGCTGAAAAACATCTCGTCTGTGGCCTGCATCCGCTGGAAGCCAGCCCGGCGCAGTTTACTGCCATCGCCAAACATATCGTACTGCCAGCCGAACACGAAATCGGCAAACTGACCGTCGCTCAGGCGCAGAATGTCCGTTTCCACCAGCCGCTCTGCGGCCAGCTCGCGCCAGACGGCACGGTAGTCATTGAATAACTGATGAAATGAGAGCCTGACGGGTGGGGCGCATTCCAGTTCAAACCACTGCGCGATGCGCGGCCACAGCTCGCACCAGCGCCAGATATCACCATTATTGACGTTGAAGGCCTCGTTTTCCCCCGCCGGTGAGGTGGCGGCCCACAGCGTGGCCTCCGCCAGCAGATCGGCGTCAGTATGATCGACAATGCTGTGCCAGGTGGTTAACGTGCCGGGAAAGCGCAGCGGTAAACCCAGGGCTTTGCAAAGTGATGCGTACAGCGCGATGCTCAACGCAAGATTCATGGCATTACCCGGCACCGGGCTGCCCACCACGCCGGGCCTGATAGCGCTCCAGTGCCAGGTTTTGCCTTGTTGAAAGTGGCGGAGCCACGCAAGTTGAGCGGCGTTAAATTCAGCCCCAGGTACGCCGGGGTCGCTTTCCCGCGCCGGGGTTTTAAAGGGGCCAAGATGGGCGCCATACACTTTATACCCCTGCATCAGGCTGACCGCCTGCAGCGGGGCGTTTTGTTCGACGTGGCTGACCAGATTACGCAGCATGCTAACGTTCGGCTCCACCATCTCGCTCCAGTTTCCGGCATTCATCCAGGCACTGTAAAAAATGTGGGTCACGGTGGACAGCGGCTGGAGCGCTTGCGCACTGTGCCGGGCATCGCGTAAATCGACGTGAATCATCGGGATCGCCCCCGGTTGCGACAGGGCGCGGTGGCTGAGGCCGATAACCTCCCATCCACGATGTAACAGGGTGTTGACCAGCTGGCGGCCAACGATGCCGCTGCTGCCAGCGACCAGTGCGACCTGAGAGGATGTCTTGTTCATGGTGTTTCTCCTGGGAAGGTGACCGACACAGTGTGCTAGATTATTTTTTTGCCACCTATCCCATGAAACGGATGACACTTATCAGCAGAATCATGAAATGAATAATAAGCTCACCGCCATCGCCACCTTTCTGCGCGTTGCCGAAGCCGGCTCATTTTCCGCAGCCGCCCGGCAGCTCGGGATGAAGCAATCTGCCGTCAGTCAGCAGATCGCCGCGCTCGAACAGGAGCTTGGCGTGGTGTTACTCCATCGTACGACGCGGGCCATGATGCTTACCGAGCAGGGGGAGCATTACCGGCGTGATATGCAGCGGGTGCTGAACGCCATGCAGGAGGCGGAAAGGCGGCTCAACCCGGCGGAGCCTCAGTTTCAGGGACGAGTGCATGTCCAGCTGCCAAGCGGTCTCGGCAGTCTTCTGCTGCCGCATCTGCTGGCGCTGCAGAAACAGTATCCTGAACTGCACCTGATGCTGTCGCTCGACGATCGGATCGCCGATCTGATTACCGAAGGGGTGGATGTGGCGCTGCGTCTCGGCCATGAGCCGCCGCCATCCCATGCTGCGCGGGTTCTGGCGCGGATTGAAACGGCGCTCTTTGCGGCACCAGGTCATTACGCCGTCCAGTCCGTGGACGACCTGGCGGCTTGTCCACACGTTCGGTTTAGCGGCCTCCCGCTTGATGCTCCGCTGCGGATAATTTCCGCAGACGAGACGAGAGACGTGCAGGTGAAGACCGTTTTTCGGGCCAACACCAGCGATGCGCTGTTGCAGGCGCTGGAATCCGGTATCGGCATCGGAGGGATGCAGCGACCGCTGGCGGCCAGGGCCCTCAGGGCTGGAAGGCTGGTGCCGATCCTGGCTGACTGGCGATTACCGGACCGTTTCCTGTATGCCGTCTATCCCGATGCCCGTTTTATTCCGCCGCGGGTCAGAAGCGTGATCGCCTTGATTGAGGCGCGACTGCCTGAGCTCGCTGTGGGGAGCTGAGGGTAAGGCGCTCCCCCATTCAGAACCGTGCGCGGTATCGTGCCGCTCCCCTGCAGGTGGTTTCTGATGTTAAGGTGAGACGTTTATCACCACAGGAGAACGCAAATGATTGTCAGGACCTGGCACGGCTGTGTGCCATTGCAACATGCCGAGGGGTTTGCCCGCCACCTTGAGCAGACCGGCGTGGATCACGCCCGGGGTATCCCCGGTAACAGAGGCGCGCTGGTGCGCCAGGAAAACCAGGGCGAATGGGCGCATTTTTTTCTCGCCACCTACTGGCAGGATCTTGCGGCGGTCAAAGCCTTCGCAGGCGAAGATTATCACGTCGCGGTCACCTATCCGGACGACGACGCATTCGAACTCCTCTCCGACCCCTACGTGTTTCAGCATGAAGTTGAGGCCGTGTCGCCACTGTAGGCTGATGACCGGGCAGGGGGAAGATCGGCCAGCAACAGACGGTTGCTGGCCGCGTGAGAGCGACGTCTACCTTGTATGGGCAGCCAGCCGCCGCTGGGTGAACGTGGCATGACGGCAACACTCAGCGCGTGAGGGCCGCGACAATGGAGGCTTCCATTTTCTCCGGCGTCGTCAACGGCGCAAAACGCGCGAGGGGTGTGCCGTCGCGAGCGATGAGGAACTTGGTGAAATTCCACTTGATCCGTCCGCCGAGCACGCCGGGCAACGCTTGTTTCAGATAACGAAACAGCGGGTGTGCGGCGGGGCCGTTGACGTCCACTTTCTCAAACATCGGGAAGCTCACGCCGTAGTTAACGTGACAGGTCTGCTCGATTTCATCCGCACCGCCGGGTTCCTGCTTACCAAACTGGTTGCACGGGAAACCAAGCACTACCAGCCCCTGAGCCGCGTACTTTTTGTAGAGCGATTCCAGGCCAGCGTATTGCGGTGTGAAGCCACAATGGCTGGCCGTATTCACCACCAGAACCACCTTGCCAGCATAGTCAGCCATGGAGAGGGGCTGGCCGCGCAGGCGGGTAGCCGTCAATTGATAAAAAGGGGTCATAGCAGGCTCCTGAGAGTAGAAACAGTTCAACGCTGACGATCGCGCGAATGTTTGAAGCAGATTAGGCAGTTATGATACACAGGGTTAGGGATTTGTACCTGGAGTGTTAAAAAAACGCCAGATGTCATAGAGAAAATCGCAAACAGGAACGGCTGAAAATGATAAAATATGTCTTATCGCTGGTGGTGGTAGCGATACTCGCAGGATGTACCAGCACGCCAAACTTGCCGCCTCGGGATACCATTGTGGCGATGAAACCCACAGAGTCCGGTATTGTCGCCAGCTCAGCGAAATACAGTTACCGCTTTGTCCGTGACGGTGTGCCTCAGGAATATCAGCGTTATAAGACCTTTTATGAACGCTTTCATCAACAGGCTTCCGGCGTGCGGGTTAACTTTGTCGTGGAACAACATGAGGTGACGGCGGAATATCTGGTGGTGATGGATCAGCGCAAACTGGATGCCGGGCAGCATAGCGAGCTGGTGAATCAGTATCATGCGGTGCAAATTGATAACGATCGCCTCGGGGTGTTGTTTAAAGCGACAGGATTTTGGACTGCATCGGACGCGTCAGATCTGGCCGCCGCCTACCAGTTAGCGCACCCCGTTGTGGTATCAATCAATGATAAGACCAAAACGATTAGCTCGCTTGGCGCCGTCGCCATGGCCCCGTTGTTTCCATTTTACATGATGTATGGATGTGCCATCGGGCCTTGTGTCTGAGGAAAACAGCCAGCAAGTCACTCGACTCACTGGCTGAGTATTTAATTAAGCTTCACTTTTAGATGACTGCTTGTGAAACAGTTCGCGGAATACCGGGTAGATATCTTCCTGGTCGCGGATATGCTGCATGGCGAAATTATCAAAGGTCGCCTGCAGATGTTCATACTCGCGCCACAGGGTTTGATGCGCCCGGCGGGTAATTTCGATGTAGCTGTAATAACGCACCACCGGCAGAATTTTCTTCGCCAGCAGTTCGTGGCACAGCGGGGAGTCATCGGCCCAGTTGTCGCCATCCGACGCCTGGGCGGCGTAGATATTCCACTGCGCCGGGTCATAACGGGCCTGCACCACTTCATCCATCAGCTTCAGGGCGCTGGAGACGATGGTGCCGCCGGTTTCCTGAGAATAGAAGAATTCGTGTTCATCCACCTCTTTTGCCTGGGTATGGTGGCGGATATAGACCACATCGACGTTTTTATAGGTCCGGCTGAGGAACAGATACAGCAGGATATAAAAGCGCTTGGCCATGTCTTTGGTGGCCTGGTCCATCGAGCCTGAGACGTCCATCAGGCAGAACATCACTGCCTGGCTGGAGGGCTCCGGCCGTTTTTCGTAATTTTTGTAGCGCAAGTCAAAGGTGTCGATAAACGGCACCCGTTCAATTTTGGCGCGCAGCTCAGCAATCTCTTTGCGCAGGCGCTCCTCCTCCAGCAGCTGCACCGGTTCGCTGCGGCTGATGGTCTCCAGATCCTCCTCCAGGGCGCGCAGTTCACGGCGCTTGCCAGCGGTCATCGCCGTACGGCGGGCCAGCGAGTTCTGCAGCGAACGCACTACGCTGATGTTGGCTGGCACCCCATTCGAGGTAAAGCCCGCGCGATGGGTTTTAAACTCATTCAGCTGCCGGTGCTGATTCTTCTTCAGGTTCGGCAGGGCGAGATCTTCAAATAACAGATCCAGGTACTCATCTTTCGAAATCTGGAAGACAAACTCATCCTTCCCTTCGCCGTCGGCGCTGGCTTGCCCCTGACCGCCGCCACCGCCGCCGCCACCGCCCTGCGGGCGCTCAATCCGGTCGTTTTGCACAAAATGAT
This sequence comes from Klebsiella sp. P1CD1, assembly GCF_003790505.1. Taxonomy (NCBI): domain Bacteria; kingdom Pseudomonadati; phylum Pseudomonadota; class Gammaproteobacteria; order Enterobacterales; family Enterobacteriaceae; genus Klebsiella; species Klebsiella sp. P1CD1. The sequence goes on along the minus strand of NZ_CP033631.1, from coordinate 3,480,622 downwards.
CGTTGCCCGGGTGGACGCGGTTGCGCAGGCCGCCGCGCCCCTGATGAAACATCGGCTCGTTGATATCGTCCGTCGGGATCGAGACGGATTCTCCGCTCTCAATATCGGTGACCGAGCGCTTGTTGATAGCCTCGGAAATCGACTGTTTAATCTGCGCCTTATAACGGCGCAAAAAGCGCTGGCGATTGACGGCGCTTTTGTTTTTCCCGTTCAGGCGTCGGTCTATGAACCAGGTCATATGCCCTCCTGTACTGCATTAGCCAACTTTGCTTATCATCATTCAGCTGCAGTTGACCCGGCGGCGTGCCGCCGGGCTTGACGCATCAGGACGATTTACGAACCCGCAGGTACCACTCGCAGAGCAGGCGAACCTGTTTGCGGGTGTAGCCTTTTTCCATCATGCGGTCGACAAAGTCGTCGTGTTTTTTCTGCTCATCGGTTGATGTTTTGGCATTAAACGAAATGACCGGCAACAGCTCCTCGGTATTAGAGAACATTTTCTTCTCGATAACCGTGCGCAGTTTCTCGTAGCTGGTCCAGTTCGGATTACGTCCGCTGTTGTTGGCTCTGGCGCGCAGCACAAAGTTGACGATTTCGTTACGGAAGTCTTTCGGGTTGCTGATCCCGGCCGGCTTCTCAATTTTCTCCAGCTCAGCATTCAACGACTCACGGTCAAACAGCTGACCGGTGTCCGGATCGCGATACTCCTGATCCTGGATCCAGAAGTCGGCGTAGGTGACATAGCGATCGAAAATGTTCTGCCCGTACTCGGAGTAGGATTCCAGATAAGCGGTCTGGATCTCTTTGCCGATAAACTCGGCGTATTTCGGGATCAGATAGCCTTTGAGGAACTCCAGGTAGCGCTCGGCGTTCTCCTGCGGGAACTGTTCGCGCTCAATCTGCTGCTCCAGGACATAGAACAGATGCACCGGGTTGGCGGCCACCTCGACATGGTCGAAGTTAAACACCCGTGACAGGATCTTAAAGGCAAAGCGGGTGGAGAGCCCGTTCATCCCTTCATCCACCCCGGCGTAATCGCGATACTCCTGATAGGATTTCGCTTTCGGGTCGGTATCTTTCAGGCTTTCGCCATCATAGACCCGCATTTTCGAGTAGATGCTTGAGTTTTCCGGCTCTTTCAGACGCGACAGAATCGAGAAGCGCGCCAGCGTTTCCAGGGTGCCCGGGGCGCACGGCGCGTGGGTCAGCTCGCTGCTGTTGAGCAATTTTTCATAGATGCGGATCTCTTCGGAGATACGCAGGCAATAAGGCACCTTGACGATATAGACGCGGTCGAGGAAGGCCTCATTGTTCTTGTTATTACGGAAGGTCACCCATTCCGATTCGTTGGAGTGGGCGAGGATTATCCCGTTAAACGGCAGGGCAGAGATCCCTTCGGTCCCGTTGTAGTTCCCTTCCTGGGTGGCGGTCAGCAGCGGATGTAGCACCTTAATCGGCGCTTTAAACATCTCGACGAATTCCATAATCCCCTGGTTGGCACGGCACAACGCACCGGAGTAGCCATAAGCGTCCGGGTCGTTTTGCGCATAGTGTTCCAGTTTACGGATATCCACTTTACCGACCAGCGCCGAAATATCCTGGTTGTTTTCATCACCGGGTTCGGTTTTGGCGATGGCGACCTGCTCAAGAATCGATGGCCAGACTTTGACCACGCGGAATTTAGTAATATCGCCGCCAAACTCGTGCAGGCGCTTGGCCGCCCACGGCGACATGATGGTGCCGAGGTAGCGGGTGGGCACGCCATACTCTTTCTGAAGGATCTGGGCATCCTCCTGCGGATTAAACAGGCACAGCGGGTGATCGTTGACCGGGCTACGCTCGCCGTTGGCGCTCAGCACATAGATGGGCACGCGCTGCATCAACGCTTTCAGCCGTTCAGCCAGCGACGATTTACCACCGCCCACCGGCCCCAGCAGATAGAGGATCTGTTTCTTCTCTTCCAGCCCCTGGGCGGCATGCTTGAGATAGGAAACGATCTGCTCAATGGCGTCTTCCATACCGTAAAACTCTTCAAAGGCCGGATAGCGTGCGATGACCCGGTTTGAAAAGAGACGGGATAGCCGCGGCTCGAGAGCCGTATCAACCATGACGGGTTCACCAATGGCCATCAACAGACGTTCTGCCGCATTGGCATAGGCACTGCGATCTTGCCGGCAGATGGTAAGAAACTCCTGCAGTGTGAACTCTTCGTCCTTGGCAGCTTCATAGCGCTGGCGATAGTGATCGAATATATTCATGGCATGCCGTCCTTTCGTTTTTTAGCACAGGTTGAGAGCCGTTCATATGAGTAGTGGGGGCCCCCGGAAGACATAAGCTGAACGTCGCTCTCCAGATATCCAGCAACCCTTATGCCAGGTTGCGGGTGGAGTAGCGTGAATGTGCCCTGCAATTACACCTTCTAAATTTAAGCGTAGATGCATTTAGAAATCTTGCATGCCGCAGAAAATCAATTTCAATGACATATCAATAACTCATCCTGAAAATGACGCTTTTTGACACGCCAGGACGCGAAGCTGTCACCGGGCTGTCACCTCATGGTAAGAGAAGGGTGGGAAAGTGAACGATTTGTGTCATGTCGGGTAAAGAATTTGAGGCATGAGGTCTACGACGGTAAACTGCACGGGCTGATAATTTGACAACGGGAATATGGATTGTGACTAAAATCAAACTTCTGGCACTCGGCGTGCTGATTGCGACGTCCGCCAGCGCGGCGCATGCCGACGGGAAGTTCACTCTTGGGGCTGGCGTAGGCATCGTCGAACATCCGTATAAGCAATATGATGCGGATGTCTACCCGGTGCCGGTCATTAGTTATGAGAGCGATAACTTCTGGTTCCACGGTCTGGGCGGGGGCTACTACCTGTGGAACGACACCAACGATAAGCTGTCAATAACGGCCTACTGGTCGCCGATGTACTTCAAGCCGGGCGACAGCGACAGCGCGCAAATGCGTCAACTGGATAAACGTAAATCGACCGTGATGGCCGGTCTGTCTTATGTCCACAACACGCCCTATGGTTTCCTGCGCACGACGATTGCAGGCGATACGCTGGATAACAGTAATGGTATCAACTGGGATCTCGCCTGGCTGTACCGCTACACCAATGGTAACCTGACGCTGACGCCGGGCATTGGCGTGGAGTGGAACAGCGACAATCAGAACGAATACTACTATGGTGTCTCGCAGCATGAGTCCCGTCGCAGCGGCATGCGCAGCTACGATCCGGACAGCAGCTGGAACCCGTATCTGGAGCTGTCGGCTAACTATCGCTTCCTCGGCGACTGGAGCGTATACGGCATTGCACGCTATACCCGTCTGTCGGATGAAATTACCGACAGCCCGATGGTGGACAAATCCTGGAGCGGCCTGATCTCAACCGGGATTACCTACACCTTCTGATTGTGCATCATTACAGTGCGCTTTATGCGTCAAAACAGGGCTTCACGCCCTGTTTTGCTTTATGGTGGTGCAGAAAGCTAAAGAGGAGGAGACGGTGAAAAAAACAGTACGCTTTGGCGAGCAGGCGGCGGTTCCGGCCATCGGGCTGGGCACCTGGTATATGGGCGAAAACAGCGCCCAGCGTCCGCAGGAAGTGGCTGCACTGCGCGCGGGCATCGACCACGGACTGACGGTGATCGATACGGCGGAAATGTATGCCGACGGTGGGGCGGAAGAGGTCGTCGGGCAGGCGATCCGCGGCCTGCGCGATCGCGTGGTGCTGGTGTCCAAAGTCTATCCCTGGCACGCCGGCGGAACGGCGATGCGCCGCGCCTGTGAAAACAGCCTGCGCCGGCTGCAGACCGACTATCTCGATATGTATCTCCTGCACTGGCGCGGGGATATCCCGCTGCAGGAGACGGTCGAGGCGATGGAGAGGCTGGTGGCCGAGGGCAAGATCCGCCGCTGGGGCGTCTCTAATCTGGACACCGACGATATGCAGGCGCTGTGGCGGACGGCGGGTGGCGAACGCTGCGCGACCAACCAGGTGCTCTATCATCTCGCATCGCGGGGCATTGAATACGATCTCCTGCCCTGGTGCCAGCAGCACACTCTGCCGGTGATGGCCTACTGCCCGCTGGCGCAGGCGGGGCGCTTACGCGATGGACTTTTTCAGCATACCGATATCATTAATATGGCTAACGCGCGGGGGGTGACAGTCGCGCAGCTGCTGCTCGCCTGGGTGATTCGTCATCCGGGAGTGCTGGCGATCCCGAAAGCGGCCAGTATTGAGCATGTGGTGCAGAATGCTGCCGCGCTCGATATCGTCCTCAGTGCGGAAGAGCTCGCGCAGCTGGATCGCCTCTATCCACCACCGCAGCGAAAAAACCGGCTGGATATGGTTTAATCAGCACCTCAGCCAGCGGAGAAAAAAGCCCCGTCGGGAACGGGGCTTTTTGCTGTTAGCGTTTTTTCAGGCTGATGGTCTGCGCCAGGCGAGAGGGGGTCTCTTCGCTGGCTTTCTGCGGCTGGGTCACGCAACAGGTTTCGACGCAAACGAAGGTTTTGTAACCATCGTCCGGCATGTCGCCCATGCTGACGGACAGCGCCGGGCCCGGGTTCCAGGCCACCACGTTGTGCTGATGATGGTGCACGACGTCGATAGTGCGGTTAAGCGCATCGTCATGGATCACGCTGCAGCTGTCGGCGTTGAGGTAGACGCGGTCGGTGCGGTCCGGGAAGGTCTGCACGCCGTTGCTCAGGACGCCTTCTTCGGCATTCTTCACTTTATCGATATAGCGCTCGCCAAGACCACTCACTTTCACCGCCGCGATATCGCCGACGTTGAAGTAGGTATGCAGGGCAGAGGTGGTCTCGAATTCACCGTGGGCTTCCAGCTCGATTTCACAGGTCTTGCCCAGCTTAAAGCGGGCATAGAGGGTGAATTCGTGCGGCCAGAGCTTCATGGTTTCGGCGCTGTGCTGGAGCGCAAAGGTCAACATGACGCCGCTGTCGTCTTCGTCATGACCTTCCAGGGTCCATGGCAGATTGCGGGCAAAGCCGTGCGACGGCAGACCCTGCTGCGCGGAAGGGCCAAACCAGGGCCAGCAAATCGGCACGCCGCCGCGCAGGGCGACGCCCTGTTTAAATGGGGTGTTGTTGCTCAGCCACAGGACTTCTTCTTCACCGGCGGGTTTCCAGGAGAGCAGGTGCGCTCCCTGCAGCGCCACAGAGGCTTTCACCTGCGGATGGTCGATGACAATCAGCTCCAGGTCGTCCAGCTGGCGACGGGAGATCACGGGAGAAATGGTTTCATTCACCGGGAGAGCAAAAATTTTATTTATCATTGTGCAATCCTATCTCTGCAGACAAAAAAAAGAGCGACCGAAGTCGCTCTTACAGATTACTTTTTCATCTCAACTTATTTGGAGATGTGAGCAATCAGGTCCAGAACTTTGTTGGAGTAGCCAGTTTCGTTGTCGTACCAGGAAACCAGTTTCACGAAGTTGTCGTTCAGTGCGATACCTGCTTTAGCATCGAACACGGAAGTGCAAACTTCGCCGTTGAAGTCGGTAGAAACAACGTCGTCTTCGGTGTAACCCAGAACGCCTTTCATTGCGCCTTCAGAAGCGGCTTTGATGGCTTTCTTGATTTCTTCGTAGGACGCTGCTTTTTCCAGACGAACGGTCAGGTCAACAACGGATACGTTCGGAGTCGGAACGCGGAACGCCATACCGGTCAGTTTGCCGTTCAGTTCTGGCAGTACTTTACCTACTGCTTTAGCAGCACCGGTAGAGGACGGGATGATGTTCTGAGCTGCGCCGCGGCCGCCGCGCCAGTCTTTGTGAGACGGGCCATCAACGGTTTTCTGAGTCGCGGTGGTCGCGTGGACGGTGGTCATCAGGCCTTCAACGATACCGAAGTTGTCGTTGATAACTTTAGCCAGCGGTGCCAGGCAGTTGGTGGTGCAGGAAGCGTTGGAAACGATGTCCTGGCCAGCGTAAGTTTCGAAGTTAGCGCCGCGAACGAACATCGGGGTGTTGTCTTTGGACGGGCCAGTCAGAACGACTTTTTTCGCGCCAGCGGTGATGTGTTTACGAGCGGTTTCGTCGGTCAGGAAGATACCGGTTGCTTCAGCAACAACGTCAACACCAACTTCGTCCCACTTCAGGTTAGCCGGGTCACGTTCAGCGGTAACACGGATTTTTTTACCGTTAACGACCAGATGACCGTCTTTCACTTCAACGGTACCGTCGAAACGACCGTGAGTGGAGTCATACTTCAGCATGTAAGCCATGTACTCTGCGTCTAACAGGTCGTTGATTGCAACGATCTCGATGTCAGAACGTTTCTGAGCAGCACGGAAAACAATGCGACCGATACGGCCAAAACCGTTGATACCTACTTTGATAGTCATATATTCCACCAGCTATTTGTTAGTGAATAAAAGGTTGCCTGTAAAATTACAAAAACCTTACGCAGCGTCAAGCGGAATCGTGTCAATCATTGCGACAAATCAATCCTGAGCACACCTTGCGCGATTGATTTGCCTCACTCTCCCTTTGAGCCCAATTCCATATGGGGGCTGCGCGCGGAATTTTAAAGGGCATTTAAGATAAAAACGTGATTTAAGTCACAATTATCTGGCTGCCTGTTGGCACCGCATAAGTTTAGAACAAAAGTGCACGCTTCATTGTTAATGTTTTGTTAGAATTGGAGCGAAAGTTGTCCATTGCAAAGCGAGATGTAAGCCCATGGCGAATAAACCCTCCCCGGAAGAGCTGAAAAACGGCTTAAGCGAAATGCAGTTTTACGTGACGCAGCATCACGGCACCGAACCGCCTTTCACCGGACGGCTGCTGCACAACAAGAAAAATGGCGTGTATCACTGCCTGGTGTGCGATGCGCCGCTGTTTAACTCCCAAACCAAATACGACTCCGGTTGCGGCTGGCCGAGCTTCTATGAGCCGGTGAGCGATGAGGCCATTCGCTATCTGACCGACAATTCGCACGGCATGCAGCGCATTGAAATCCGTTGTGGAAATTGTGACGCCCATCTCGGCCACGTGTTTCCGGATGGCCCACAGCCGACCGGCGAGCGCTATTGTGTGAATTCGGCGTCGCTGAGCTTCACTGATGAGCAGAATGGCGAGCAGATTAAGGGTTGAAGAAACGATTCAGCAAATTATTCCAAGCGGAGTGGAGCGGAAGATGGATATTGAGCAAATTATCGACAGTATGACGCCGGAAGTTTACCAGCGTCTGGCGACGGCGGTGGAGCTGGGAAAATGGCCGGATGGCGTGGCGCTGACGCCGGAGCAAAAGGAAAATAGCCTGCAGCTGGTGATGCTGTGGCAGGCCCGGTATAACACCGAAGCCCAGCACATGACCATCGACACTCGCGGGCAGATGGTGATGAAGAGTAAACAGCAGCTGAAGGAAGATTTCGGCATCGTGCCAAAGCCGATCGCCACCGTTAAGCTGCAATAAAGCGCCAGCCGGCGGCGCGTGGTTCCGGCGTCGGGGTCACCCCGCGCCGGACAGCATCAGCGTGAACGACCGCGCGCAGCGGCCAGATCGGCATGCTTACTTTTTGTTCATCATCGCTTTCAGATCGGCAAACGGGTTGTAGGTGGCCTCACCGACGCTCTTTTGCGCATCTTCGCCCGCCACCACCGTGGAGCCATACTGATCGGCTTCGGTGTACTTGGAATGTTCGTGATCGTGACAATACAGGCACAACATCTCCCAGTTACTCCCATCTTCCGGGTTATTGGAGTGGTCGTGATCGATGTGGTGCACCGTCAGCTCGCGCAGATTGGAGTAGACAAACTCCCGTGAGCAGCGTCCGCACACCCAGGGAAAAAGCTTGAGCGCCTTTTCGCGGTAACCCACTTCCAGACGCGCGTAATTTTTGGGGATATAGGCCATGGCCCCCTGCCTCCTGTCAAACGGTTAAGCTGCGCCAGCGCGTGGCGCAGCGGATAACTGGCATCATAACCTATCCCGGGCTGCGCGATATACCTGCATTGCAGGCGATGTTGTCTGCGTCACGCAGCCCGAGGGGAAGGGGCGTGACTAGTGTTTGATCCCCAGCGATTCCGCCAGCTGACGGGCCAGCTGATTCTGGTCATCGGCGCCATATTCCCAGAACATGGCCCCGGCGAGGCCCTTCGCCTTGATATAGTCCGCCTTAATGGCCACCGATCGCGGGTTCTCATACGACAGGGCGAACAGCGGCTTGCCCTCCGCGGACTGCACTGACAGCCACGGAACCTTCGCTTCATCGTCCCAGTGCTCGGTAAAACGTTTTTGCGGATCGTTGAGCAGTTTGCCCACGATATCGTTGTATTTTACGTAGGTGTCTTTGCTCAGGTCATAACCCAGTGAGGCAAACAGCGCGACCTCCTGTGGCCCAAAATAGGGCTGGGTGACCGGATTGTTTTGCGCATCCGCTTTCGTCCAGTCAATCCCCGGTTCAACTGCCCGTTTCGGTACCCGGCCATAAAAACCAATCCCGAGGTTCATCTGGCTGGGTTTAAGCCCGGCGGCCAGGTAATTGTTGACCACAAAATCGGCGCTGTATTTATCCGCCGCGGCGACCGTTGGCCAGTGGCTGGAGTCATACAGGTTCGAGTTGAAGTACTGCGTGCCGTAGGCCATGTCGTAGGTCATCAGGTTGATGTAGTCGAGCGATGGCGCAATCGCTTTAACGTCCACCCAACTTTTCGGACTTTCTGCGTTAGCCCCCACGGCAATAGTCACCAGTTTCCTGGTACCAAACGCTGCGCGCAGCTCTTTTAACAGCGCGGTAAAGTTATCGCGATCGGCCGGTTGACTGGCAACCAGCCCCCAGGCGCCGTTGACCGGAAACTCCCAGTCGAGGTCAATCCCATCCAGACCATATTTTTCAACAATTTCCTGCGCAGACTGAATAAACACCTTACGGGTTTCTTTGCTTGCCGCCGCGCCGGAGAAACCGCGCGCCCCCCAGCCGCCGACCGACAGCAGGACCTTGAGGTCCGGGTTCTGTTTACGCAGGGCCGGGAGCTTTTGCAGATCCGCCTGCACCTTCGGCGACAGCCAGATCTCGTGCAGATGAGCGGGATCCTTCAGGGCCGCATTAGTCTCGTCTTTTTCATCGTTATAGATAAGACCAAACGAGTAGTTGAGATGGGTGATCTGCCGGACGTCCAGCTTATCGATATCGCCGCCGGGCCCGGCAGTGACGTCGCCGCCGCCGTTAAAATAGCCGACGGACATCAGAGGTTGGGCAGAGAGCGTGGAAGCGCAAAGCAAGGGCAAGGCTGCCAGCAAGGGCAAACGTTTCATAGTGGTTCCTCTTTGACATAAAAAATAACCACGCCACGGAAATGGCGTGGCGAAAAAACAGCCTTGCCAGACTACCAGCAATAACCTGTTGAAACTGCGAGAGAGTTCAATTTATGGACGATAGCGAGGCGGCAGAAGAAGACCCGGCGCGAGGGCGCCGGGGGGAGGGATCAGGCCTGAGATTCCCGCCAGTCATCGAGGGTATACAGCGTGGCGCCCGCGGCGGCCATCTCCATAAACGCCTGGCTGCTGTCCTGCGGCTGCAGGTTAACGCCGCGACAGCCGTCGATGATGACATTGACCGTATAGCCCAGCGCCAGGGCATCCAGCACGGTGAATTTGACGCAGTAATCGGTGGCGAGGCCGAGCACGGTCAGTTCCACGATGCCCTGGCCGCGCAGCCAGCCGTCCAGTTCAGTTTTCTGCCGGTGACCGTTGTCAAAAAAAGCGCTGTAGCTGTCAATGACCCGGTTTTGCCCCTTATGGAACACGGCGTTGATCGCCTGCTGTTTGAGCAGCGGATGCAGCGCCGCGCCTTCGCTGTGCTGTACGCAGTGATCCGGCCAGAAGGTCTGCGCCAGGCCGTCGAGTTCGCCCTGGGTGTAGGGTTCCACCTGGTGCTGGCTGGCGAAGCTGCCATGATCCGCCGGGTGCCAGTCCTGGCTGGCGACGATGGGCTCGCCGCGCGCCAGGCTCCAGTCGATAAGCGCATTAGCCACCTCGACGGTACTGTCGCCTTCAGGAACCGCCAGCGCGCCGCCGGCGCAAAAGTCGTTCTGCAAATCAACCAGTAACAGCGCTCGATGTGCCATACGTCCTCCTTAAGCCTCGTCGGGGGTGAGTTCGCCACGCAGATTTTGCTGCATCGCCGCGCGAATGGCGTCAACATCCAGCTGCTGGCTAAGCAGATAGTGTAGCTTGGTCAGCGTCGCTTCCACCGTCATATCGAAACCACTGATGACCCCCGCCTGGGCGAGGGCGTTGCCGGTGGCATAGCCGCCCATGTTCACTTTCCCGGACATGCACTGCGTCAGATTGACCACCACAATACCGCGCTGGCTGGCTTCCGCCAGCACCTGAATAAACTCGCCATTCTGTGGGGCATTGCCGACGCCATAGGAGCGGAGGATCAGCGCTTTCACCGGCTGGCGCAGGAAATTGCGTACCACGTCGGCGGAGATGCCGGGGTAAATCGTCACCACGCCAATCGGCTGCGGGGTGATGGGGTGCACGATAAGCTCTCCGCGGCCCTGCGGCGCCGGCGGGGTACCGAGGCGGCGGATATGGATCCCGGCCTCCAGCAGCGGCGCAAGGTTTGGCGAGGCGAAGGCGTCGAAGCCGTCGGCGTGGGCTTTAGTGGTGCGGTTGCCGCGAAACAGTCGATTGTTGAAGAACAGCGCCACTTCGTTAATCGGATAGTTGGCGGCAACGTAGAGGGCGTTGAGCAGGTTAATCTGACCATCAGAACGCAGCTCGGCCAGTGGGATTTGCGACCCTGTCACAATGACCGGCTTGCCAAGGTTTTCCAGCATGAACGACAGCGCCGAAGCGGTAAACGCCATGGTGTCGGTACCATGGAGGATCACAAAGCCATCATACTCATCGTAATGGCTGCGGATATCGTCGGCGATGTGCTGCCAGTCCTCAGGGGTCATATCGGATGAATCCATCAGCGGATGGTATTCATGGATCGTGAAGTCCGGCATCTCCGGACGATGGAACTCAGGCATCAGTGCCAGCTGACGCTGCAGATGGCCGGAAACGGGGACATAGCCGTGTTCAGAGCGCTGCATACCGATGGTCCCACCGGTGTAGGCAACGTAAATCGATTTTTTTTGCATAGCATCGCTTAGGTTGGTCGTAGACAGGCGCAGTATAAAGAGACGCAGGAAAAAATACAGTGTCGGTCGCTGGCTTTGTGGCGGTGTTGGCAGGAGAGGGAAAAAGGCTGCCCCGGGAGACGGGGCAGCCGCTGCGTACTAACGGATGTTGGCGCAGGTCAGGCAAAAGGCATAGCGGTTCTGCGGGTCGTTAAACGCCGCCAGCTTGTCGCTCTCCGCTTTCACCGTCTCGGCCGCCGCGGCGACTGGTGCAGGCAGCCAGGCCTGAATGGCCGCCGGCAGCGAGGCGCGTACCGAGCCGGTCAGGCTATCCAGCACCATCGAGAAGAAGGTCGGCTCTTCCTGATAGTAGTTGAGGTGCCAGGTTTTCAGCTTCGCCAGCTCGGCGGCTTTAGCCACCGCATCGTCGAAGTCGCCGAGGCTGTCGACCAGGCCGTTGGCTTTGGCATCTTCCCCGGTCCAGACGTGTCCCTGGGCAATCTGGTCGATTTTCTCCGGCGTGCTCTTACGGGCGTTAGCCACCAGGGTGATAAAGCGCTGATAGCCATTCTCAATGCTCAACTGCATCAGCTGCTGCACTTCCGGCGGCAGCGCTTTGGTGCTGGAGACATCCGCCAGCGGCGACGTGGCGACGCCGTCGGTATGGACGCCAATCGACCCGAGGGTATTTTCCACGGTGTTGATTACGCCAAAGATGCCGATGGAGCCGGTGAGGGTGCTCGGGTTCGCGACGATGTAATCCGCTGGGGTGGAGATCCAGTAGCCGCCAGATGCAGCCATGCCGCCCATCGAGACCACTACCGGTTTACCGGCGGCTTTGGCTGCCGCCAGCTCTTCACGGATAATTTCTGAGGCGGTCACGCTACCGCCCGGGCTGTTAACGCGCAGAACGATGGCCTTAATTTTCGGGTCGAGGCGCGCATCGCGAATTTGCGCAGCCGTGGTATCGCCACCAACGTTGCCCGGGGTCTCCTCGCCATCCATGATGGCGCCGTTGGCAAAGATCACCGCAATGGCGGAACCTTCGTCAGACGGTGTCTTCACGTTGTAGTCGTAATAGCTGATCGCCCGGTAATTGTTATCCGTTTTGCTCCAGCCAAACTGTTTGCTCAGCGCCTTTTCCACTTCCGTGGAGGTCGCCAGCTCATCCACCAGCTTATTGTCCAGCGCATATTTTGCCGTATCGCCGCCCACTTTACGCAGGCCATCGATAATGCCCTGGGCGCCCGGGAATAGCTGCTGGGCGGTGATCTGGCGGTTGGCGGCAATGGTGTTGAGGTAGTTCTGCCACAGTTCGCCAATCCAGCGGCTGTCCGCCTCGCGGGCGGCAGGGGACATATCATCGCGAATGAAAGGCTCGACGGCGGATTTATAGGTGCCGACGCGGAAGACATGGGTGGAGACCTTCAGCTTATCCAGCAGTGATTTGTAGTACAGCCCATTGGTGGCGAAGCCGTGCAGGTCAACCTCGCCCTGTGGTGAGAGCCAGATTTTGTTGGCAAAGCTCGCCAGGTAGTACTGGCCCTGGCTGTAGCTGCTGCCGACGGCATAGACCGGTTTGCCGCTGTCGCGGAACTCACGCAGCGCTTTACCGATGTACTGCATGGACGGCTGATCGCCGCCAACGAAGTTTTTCAGATCCAGCACAATACCGGTGATATTGCGGTCATCTTTCGCCTGGCGAATGGTCTGCACGATATCGAACAGAGAGTTCTCCTGCAGACGGTCCGAGCTGGCGCCAAACAGCTGGCGGCCAATTACGCCGAGCTTGCTGCTGGCGGAAGGTTTATCCACCACCACGCCGGTAATATCCAGCAACAGCGCGCCGCGCGCGGCATGTTCGCTGGTAGTGGTGCTGAACTGGCTCCAGATACCGATACACACCAGCACCAGCACCAGGAAGATCGCATTCAGAGCCAGTTTGCGAATAAAGTTGAGTATCCGCCACGTCCATTTAAAAAAGCTGGCAATCAGTCGCCAAAGGGTTCGCATGTCTTCTCCCTAACGTTATCTAAAAAGGGCAGGCCGCAGGGGCCGCCGCGTCTGGCTATCCTAAAGAGTGAGCCGTCGGTTGTCAGCAGGAATCACCGACCACGCTGTAACAAAATCCTTGTGCATGTTAATTTTATGAAAAATGACATCACAGGAGTTATACAGATGGATGCTCTCGATCTACTGCTTAATCGCCGGAGCGCTTCTCGCCTGGCGGAACCTGCCCCGGCTGGCGAACAGCTGGAAAACATTCTGCGCGCCGGACTGCGCGCCCCGGATCATGGCACCCTGCAGCCGTGGCGCTTTTTTATTATCGCCGATGACGGCCGCGAGCGCTTCAGCCAGCTGCTGGAAAAAGGGGCCACAGAGGCCGGCCAGGATGAGAAGGGAATAGAGAAAGCCCGCAATGCGCCGTTCCGCGCGCCGCTGATCATTACAGTGGTCGCGCACTGTGAAGACCACCCGAAGGTGCCGCGCTGGGAGCAGGAGATGTCCGCTGGCTGCGCGGTGATGGCGATGCAGATGGCGGCCCTGGCCCAGGGATTCAATGGCATCTGGCGCAGCGGAGCATTGACCGAGAGCCCGGTGGTGCGGGCCGGCTTCGCGTGCCGCGAGCAGGATAAAATTGTCGGCTTCCTCTATCTGGGGACGCCGCAGCTAAAAGCCTCAACCACCATTGCCCTGCCGGATACCGCGCCGTTTGTGACGCGCTTCTGAGTCGGTGCTTGTGATGCCGGGTGGCGGCTGGCGCCTTACCCGGCCAACGCATCCGGCTCTGACTGTCTGTAGGCCCGCGCAAGCGCAGCGCCGCCGGGCAAGGACAGCGGGCACGGAGCCGATTTTGTGCCGGGTGGCGGCTCGCGCCTGACCCGGCCTACGTTCGTACGACCTGTCGTTAATTTATTTACCATTGTTGCTGAAACTGCCGGTGCTGACGGCCTCAACATCGCTGAGACGTTCCCGGCAGGCCGGGGCAGCCCGCATGGATGCGGGCTGAGGGCCGTGTTTTGCAGGGACGCTGCCTCGGCCCGACCCGAAGCCTGCAGGGATAAGTCGAAGGCACCACGCAGTGGCGATGTTGCTGGCCGGAGCCCGGGGGTACAGGGGGCGGCGGCGACTGGCCGCCCCCTGTGCGCTCCCGGCGCCATGAGTGACATAACGCAGACGATTAACCGGGAGCGCAAACTACGCTGAAGCCACAGATAACATAAACAACCACACTGCAGTGCTTCCCCTCACCCTGGCCCTCTCCCGGAGGGAGAGGGAACCGTCCGGCTGGCCGCGCAAGCGCAGCGCCGCCGGGCGATGGCAGCAGGCTCGGAGCCGCATCTATGCCGGGTGGCAGCTCGCGCCTGACCCGGCCTACAACCCCTACCATTCGAATCAATCGCGGTTTTTGTAGCCCGGACAAGGCGCGCCAGGCGCCGCATCCGGGAGTTCAACGGCGATGACGTTACTTCTGCGTTTTGGCGAATTCGTCTTTGGCTTTCTGCAACTGCTGCTGGAAGGCCGGGTTGGTGTGCAGCGTAGCGACCACCGCGGAGCCGACGATGCGCGCCGCATCGACATCGCTCTGCCAGTGATAGCCGCAGATCACCCGGCTCTCGCCGAGCTCATAGCCGCGCTTCAAAATTTCATTTTGCCGCTGCGGGTTGATCTCCGCCAGCACCAGGGCGGTGGCCCAGCCGATAGAGGTATGCCCGGACGGGTAAGAGCCGTTTTTCGACAGCTTGTCCTGCTCGGTGGTGTTGCAGGTGGAGACGCCATAGAACGCAAACGGGCGAATGCGCATGTATTTCTCTTTCGCGCCGCGGGTCGCCAGATCGCCGGCGTCTTCAATCATATTGGTCAGCAGTTTGTGGAGCTGAGGCGCGTCTTTCTCGGTGATTGGGGAACCAAAGGCGCTGGAGAAGGCATTGGCCACGCCGCCCGCGCTGAGGTTGGCATCTTCTGCCGCCAGCTTCCCGCGCTCGGTATTGCGCAGCAGACGCCCCTGCTCATACATCGCCTGATCGTTTAAGAACGCGATACTGCCCACCGCCGGCGGCGGCGGCAACAGCGCCAGGCTGTCGATGGCCTGGGCATTGGTCAGATAGTAGAGATCGGGCTTGGTGGTGACATCGTTCCCGGGGGGAACCAGAGCAAAGGCGTTAACGGAGAAGAAACTGGCAGGCAAAGGGCAAGAACACGCTTTTTCATTAGAATTTCCTTACGTCATAATCATTCCAGAGAAGACAGTCCTGTGTTGTCACATTTCTGTCATCTTTAAGTAAAAGTGAAAATGGTCGGGAAAAAATTGCCGTGTCTCGCAAAAACGGCTTTTTGTCTGCTTAATGAGCAACCATACGCGATTTCAGACTGTCGTACTTACCACCCTGGCGTTTGGGCGCTAACATAGCGGGATTGCAATGACAGGAGATGTCCATGAGCGAGCAAGCCATTCGTTTAACGCAATACAGCCACGGAGCCGGTTGTGGTTGTAAAATTTCCCCGAAGGTGCTGGAAACCATCCTGCATAGCGAGCAGGCGAAGTTTGTCGATCCGAACCTGCTTGTCGGCAACGAAACCAGCGACGATGCCGCCGTCTATGATCTTGGTAACGGCACGTCAATCGTTAGCACCACCGATTTCTTTATGCCGATTGTCGATAATCCGTTCGACTTTGGCCGCATCGCCGCCACCAACGCCATCAGCGATATTTTCGCCATGGGCGGGAAACCGATTATGGCGATTGCCATCCTTGGCTGGCCGATCAACACCCTGGCGCCGGAAATTGCCCGTGAAGTGGTGGAGGGCGGGCGCTTTGCCTGCCAGCAGGCCGGGATCGCGCTGGCAGGCGGCCATTCCATTGACGCTCCGGAGCCGATCTTCGGTCTGGCGGTCACCGGCGTGGTGCCCACCGAGCGCATCAAGAAAAACAGCACTGCGCAGGCGGGCTGCAAACTGTATCTCACCAAACCGCTGGGGATCGGTGTGCTGACCACCGCGGAGAAAAAATCGCTGCTCAAGCCAGAGCATCAGGGACTGGCGACGGAAACCATGTGCCAGATGAACCTCGCCGGCGCCGCGTTTGCCGCCATCGACGGAGTGAAGGCGATGACCGACGTCACCGGCTTTGGCCTGCTCGGCCATCTCAGCGAGGTGTGCCGCGGGGCCGGCGTGCAGGCGCAGCTGCGCTATGCCGATATCCCAAAACTGCCGGGGGTGGAAGGCTATATTGCCGCCGGCGCGGTGCCGGGCGGCACCGGGCGCAACTTTGCCAGCTACGGCCATCTGATGGGCGAGATGCCGGCGGAGTGGCGGGACCTGCTGTGCGATCCGCAGACCTCCGGTGGCCTGCTGCTGGCGGTGACTCCGGAAGCGGAAGCCGAAGTCCAGGCCGCTGCGGCGGAGTTCGGCATTAAGCTGGCCGCCATCGGCGAGCTGGTCACCGCCCGCGGCGGACGACCCATGATCGAGATCCGTTGATTCGATGCGGTTGTTTATTGCGGAAAAACCGAGTCTCGGTCGGGCTATCGCCGATGTGTTGCCTAAACCGCACCGCAAAGGCGATGGCTATATTGAGTGCGGCAACGGGCAGGTGGTCACCTGGTGTATCGGCCATCTGCTGGAGCAGGCGCAGCCGGACGTCTATGACAGCCGCTATGCCCGCTGGAATCTCACCGACCTGCCGATTGTGCCGGAGAAATGGCAGCTACAACCCAAACCCTCGGTCACCAAACAGCTCAATGTGATCAAGCGTCTGCTTGGCGAGGCGCAGGAAGTGATCCATGCCGGCGACCCCGACCGTGAGGGGCAGCTGCTGGTGGACGAAGTACTCGATTACCTGCAGCTGGCGCCGGAGAAGCGTCAGCAGGTGCAGCGCTGTCTGATTAACGATCTCAACCCGCAGGCGGTGGAGCGGGCGATCAATCGCCTGCGCGCCAACAGCGAGTTCGTGCCGCTCTGCGTGTCGGCGCTGGCGCGGGCGCGTGCCGACTGGCTGTACGGCATCAATATGACCCGCGCCTATACTTTGCTGGGGCGCAACGCCGGCTATCAGGGGGTACTGTCCGTGGGGCGGGTGCAGACCCCGGTACTTGGCCTGGTGGTTCGCCGTGATGAAGAGATTGAAAACTTCGTCGCCAAAGACTTCTTCGACGTGAAGGCGCATATCGTCACGCCGCAGGAGGAACGTTTTGTCGCCACCTGGGTGCCAAGCGAAGCCTGCGAACCTTATCAGGATGAAGAAGGGCGTCTGCTGCATCGTCCACTGGCTGAGCACGTGGTTAAGCGCATCGAAGGCCAGCCGGCGCTGGTGACCGGCTATAACGATAAGCGCGATTCCGAACCCGCGCCGCTGCCGTTCTCGCTGTCGGCGCTACAGATTGAGGCGGCCAAACGTTTCGGCTTCAGCGCGCAAAACGTGCTGGATATCTGCCAGAAGCTGTACGAAACCCACAAGCTCATTACCTACCCGCGTTCGGATAGCCGCTACCTGCCTGAAGAGCACTTCGCCGGCCGTCATGCGGTGCTGAATGCGATTGCCGTCCATGCGGCGGACCTGCTGCCGCAGCCGGTGATGGATCCGGAGATCCGCAACCGCTGCTGGGATGATAAAAAGGTCGATGCGCACCATGCGATTATCCCGACCGCCCGCAGCAGCCAGGTCAAGCTCACCGATAACGAAGCGAAGGTCTACCACCTGATCGCCCGGCAGTATCTGATGCAGTTCTGCCCGGACGCGGTGTTCCGCAAATGCCAGATTGACCTCGAGATCGCCAACGGCAAGTTTGTCGCCAAGGCGCGTTTTCTGGCAGAGGCTGGCTGGCGGACGCTGCTGGGCAGCAAAGAGCGCGATGAAGAGAACGACGGCACGCCGCTGCCGGTGGTGGCCAAAGACGATGAACTGCTGTGCGAGAAGGGCGAAGTGGTGGAGCGTCAGACGCAGCCGCCGCGCCACTTTACCGACGCCACGCTGCTGTCGGCGATGACCGGGATTGCCCGTTTCGTGCAGGATAAAGATCTGAAGAAGATCCTACGCGCCACCGACGGTCTCGGCACAGAAGCGACCCGCGCCGGGATTATCGAGCTGCTGTTCAAGCGCGGTTTCCTGACCAAAAAGGGGCGTTATATCCACTCCTCGGACGCTGGCCGGGCGCTGATTCACTCCCTGCCGGAGATGGCCGCGCGTCCGGATATGACCGCCCACTGGGAATCGGTCCTGACGCAGATCAGCGAAAAGCAGTGCCGCTATCAGGACTTTATGCAGCCGCTGGTGGGGACGCTGTTCCAGCTGATCGATCAGGCGCGGAGCACGCCGGTGCGTCAGTTCCGCGGCCTGGCCGCGCCAGCCGGGGCGAAAAAACCGTTCACTAAAGGTAAAGGCAAGTCGAAAGGGAAAAAAGCGGCAGACGATGCTGCGCCGCCGCCGCAGTAACCCGCCGGTGGTCGCGAGGATGCGAATCCCCGCGGCCACCGCTTCTCCGCCAGCCAGGTCAATGGTCTACACTAAACAGCCGGGCAGGGCTTGACGACTTCCCCCCCTGAATGCGTCTTCGCGCTTGCCGATAATGTTGCTCATTTCTCTCACCGGCGATAAGGAGGACCCGTGAAATATATCGCTATTAGCCAACCGGGCGGCCCGGAGGTATTGCAGATCCGCGAAGGAGAAATCCCTGCTATTGGGGAGAATGAGGTGCTCATTGAGGTGAAGGCCGCCGGCGTCAACCGGCCGGATATCCTGCAGCGCCAGGGGCTGTACCCTATGCCCAAGGACGTCACCCCCGTACCTGGCCTGGAGGTGGCAGGCGTTGTGGTTGAGGTCGGCGCGCAGGTCACAGCGTTTGCGCCCGGCGATCGCGTTTGTGCGCTCACCAACGGCGGCGGCTATGCCGAATACTGCGCCGTGCCGGCAGGCCAGACGCTGCCGATCCCGGCGGGCCTCAGCTTTAGCGAAGCGGCCGCCATTCCGGAAACGTTCTTCACCGTCTGGGCGAATGTCTTCCAGCTGGGTAAGCTGCAGCCTGGCGAAAGCATCCTGATCCACGGCGGCGCCAGCGGGATTGGCACCACCGCGGTCCTGCTGTGCCACGCGCTGGGGATGACCGTCTATGCCACCGTTGGCCAGGACGAAAAAATCGCTGCCCTACGTCCCTATGCTACGGCGATTAACTACAAAACCGATGATTTTGCGGAAAAAATCGGCCAGCTGACCCACGATGAAGGCGTGGATGTCGTTCTGGATATCGTTGGCGGCCCTTACTTTAACCGCAACCTTGGACTACTGAAAAAGGATGGGCGGCTGGTGATCATCGGCTTTATGGGCGGACGAATCGCTCATGAGGTTGATATTCAGACCCTGATGCTCAAGCGAGCCACCGTCACCGGCTCAACCATGCGCGGCCGGACGGCGGCGGAGAAACAGGAGATTGCCGAGGCGCTGCGGCGCCACGTCTGGCCGCTGCTTGAGGCAGGGAAATGCAAGCCGATGATCTACGCCAGCTACCCGATGGCGGAGGTTGCCGAGGCGCATGCTTGTCTGGACAGTGGTCAGCATCTGGGAAAAGTGGTGATCACGATGACGTCGTGAGACGCATCCCGGCGGGCAGCCGCCGGGATGGCGTCAGGGGAGGTTAAATCACGCCCTGGGCCAGCATGGCATCCGCGACCTTCACGAAACCGGCGATATTCGCGCCGCGCACGTAGTTGGTCTGCTTTGCTTCGCCGCCGTACTGCACGCAAGCGTGGTGGATATCCAGCATGATGTGATGCAAACGGGCATCCACTTTTTCCGCTTTCCAGCCCATGCGCGCGGCGTTCTGCGCCATCTCCAGACCGGAAGTCGCCACGCCGCCGGCGTTGGCCGCTTTGCCCGGGGCAAACAGCACGTCAGCTTCCAGGAACAGGTCGGTTGCGGCGATGGTGGTCGGCATGTTGGCGCCTTCCGCCACGGCCTTCACGCCATTGGCAATCAGCTGGCGGGCGGCATCGACGTCCAGTTCGTTCTGGGTCGCGCAAGGCAGGGCGATATCCACCGGCACTGACCACGGCTGCTGGCCTTCAAGATAGGTGAGGCCAAATTCGCGGGCGTAGTCGGCCACGCGGCCATGGGCACGCTCTTTAATGTCGATCAGGCGGGCCAGTTTTTCTTTGGTGAAGCCCGCTTCGTCAACGACGGTGCCGTTGGAGTCAGAGGCGGTGACCACCCGCGCGCCAAGCTCCATCGCTTTCTCAATGGCGTATTGCGCGACGTTGCCGGAGCCGGAAACCGCCACGCGAGCGCCTTCGAAGCCGAGGCCGTGACGTTTGAGCATCGCTTCGGTGAAGTAGATCAGACCGTAACCGGTGGCTTCCGGACGGATCAGGCTGCCGCCAAAGGAGAGGCCTTTACCAGTAAAGACGCAGGCGCTGTTGTTGGAGAGCTTGCGCATCATCCCGGCCATAAAGCCGACTTCGCGGCCGCCGACGCCGATATCGCCCGCCGGTACGTCGGTATCCGGGCCAAGGTGGCGATAGAGCTCGGTCATCAGCGCCTGGCAGAAGCGCATCACTTCGCCATCGCTCTTGCCTTTAGGATCGAAATCGCTGCCGCCTTTCCCGCCGCCCATCGGCAGGGTGGTCAGGGCGTTTTTGAAGGTCTGCTCGAAGCCAAGGAATTTGAGAATCGACAGGTTAACCGACGGGTGGAAACGCATCCCGCCTTTATACGGGCCGATGGCCGAGTTGAACTGCACGCGCCACGCGCGGTTGACCTGGACCTGATTGCGGTCATCCACCCACACCACGCGGAACTGGATCACGCGCTCCGGTTCCACCAGACGTTCCAGCAAAGCAAGCTGACGATAGCGCGGATTTTCCTCAAGGAAAGGCCACAGGGTGGTCATCACCTCCCGGACGGCTTGAGCAAATTCGGTTTGATGAGGATCGCGCTGTTGAACGCGGGTGAGAAAGCCTTCCAGAGTGCACGTCTGATCCATAGATATAAGTTCCCCTTATGGTTGTGGTTGCATGTATTTATTATGATTCGGTCCTTGAAAAAACCGATTTTCCGACTATAACACCGCTAATCCTTAGGCAAGCAAGGAAAAATTAAGCCGACAACAAAATTTATAATTGTCCGCCCGTCATAACTAAAAACGATGATGAGGCGGCGGGCGGATCAGCGGCCGGAAAGGGTCGGGCGCTGGGCGATAAAGGCATGCAGCAGAGGAATATCGGCCGGGGCGAGATCGAGGGTTAAGGCGTCAGCGGGCAGGCACCAGCGCAGCTGAGTGTGATAGTGGGCCAGCGGTATGCCCTGAAAGTGCGGCACCCACCAGGCGTGCAGATGGATCTGGCGGCCGGAGACTTCCCGCTGATGGCTGGCGATATAGCATGCCGGGTGGGCGATGATGCCCATCTCCTCCTGTAGCTCGCGGGCCAGCGCCTGCGGCTGGCTTTCACCAGGCTCCACTTTGCCGCCAGCGAACTCCCACATCCCCGGCTGGTCGGCGTGGGGCGGACGCTGCGCCAGCAGAATCTTGCCATCCTGTTCAATAATGGCTGCGACAACATCAATCATTTTTAGCATAAGCATCAAGGTGAATAAGACGAATCTGGCCTATTATCACCGCCATAGACCTTGACTGACAACCGCCAACCCTGCTGGAGACCTCCGTGCTTGATAGCCACCTGCATCCGCGCCTCAAACCCCTGCTTAATGCTGTCGCCGGCGCGCTTGACCGCCCGGGTATTTCACCGGACGGGCTGACGCTCCTCGGTTTTGCCATCGGCGTGCTGGCTCTGCCCTTTCTGGCGCTGGGGTGGTATAGCGCGGCGCTGGTCGCTATTCTCTTCAACCGCCTGCTGGATGGTCTGGACGGCGCTCTGGCGCGGCGGCGCGGGCTCACGGACGCGGGGGGCTTTCTCGATATCGCACTGGATTTTCTCTTCTACGCCCTGGTGCCGTTCGGCTTTATTCTGGCAGATCCGCTGAACAATGCCCTGGCGGGGGCCTGGCTGCTGTTTGCCTTTATCGGCACCGGCAGCAGCTTTCTCGCTTTTGCCGCACTGGCGGCCAGGCATCAGATCGCCAATCCCGGCTACGCCCATAAATCGCTGTACTATCTTGGGGGCCTGACGGAGGGGACGGAGACCATCCTGTTGTTTGTCCTCGGCTGCCTGTTTCCGGCGCATTTCGCCTGGCTGGCGTGGCTGTTTGGCGCGCTGTGCTGGCTGACGACGGCGACGCGCATCTGCAGTGGCTACCAGACCTTAAAGCGGGTGGTGTGAGCGGGAAAGCGCGCGTCGCCGGCTGGGGGCGACGCGCTGAGGCGGGGCGAGTTACTGACTGCTTTCCGGGCCACGCTCTCCGCGGGCAACCGGATTGTGCGGGTTGCTGCTCCATTCGTACCAGCCGCCGTCGTACACCGCGACGTGCGGCCAGCCCATGGCGCGGGCATACATGAAGGTTTCCGAGGCCCGCCAGCCGGTCCCGCAATAGAACGCCACCTGCTGGCTCGGCAGAATGTTCCACTGGCGCCACAGGGTAGCGATATCGTCAGCGCTGCGCATGGTGCCGTCCGGGTTATGGAAATCCTCCATGTGCGTGGAGTCGCTCCCGGCGTGGCCCCAGCGGGCGCCGGCGATGTCGCCCTTCGACTTGATATAGCTGTAGCCGCTGGTGGTGCCGATAAACTCCGGCCACGAGCGGACGCTGACCAGCGAGGCGTCCTGACGATGCAGCAGCCCGCGGGCTTGTTCGGTATCCAGCATCAGCTGCGGCTGGCTGGGGATCGGCGCGCCGAAGTCCTGCGCCGGCTGCTGCGCCGGCGGCATGCCGCGCTCGACCGGCAGCCCGGCGTCGGACCAGGTCTGCCAGCCGCCGTCAAGCAGGCGCACGTCTTTGACCCCGGCGTACAGCATGATCTGCGCCACCCGCGCTGCGGCGTAGACGTCGCGACCGTAGAGGATCACCGTGGTGTCATGCCGGATGCCGTGCTTCGCCAGCATCGCTTTCAGCTGTGCGTCGGACACTTTATTCCACAGCGGTTCGCTTTCCACCTCATTGGTATCGATATAGCCCGCGCCAGGGATATGGCTCAGCAGATAGAGTTTCGGCGCTCCCCATGCGGCTTCGAACACTTTCCAGTCGCCGGTCGGGGCGGCGGCTACGCGTTTTCCCTGCTGCAGGTCGTGCAGCCACTGGGGGTAGACCAGCTGTTCAAAGTGCGTCAGCTTTTGCAGGCGGTCGGTCTGGCTCAGCGCATCGCTCAGGGTGCTGAGCCGGGTGAAGCCCGCTTGTTTCAGCCGCGCCGCGACGCTGGCATTATCTTCCGGGTTGCCGTACAGCGCGACGGGGGTATCCGGCTGGATCTGGTGCTGCTTAGCCCAGGCGCGGAGCTGATCGTCGCTCATGGCGCCGAGCCAGCGGGCGGAAAGATTCAGGGCCTGCGGCTCATGACCTTCGGGGCCGTTGGCGCGCTGCGGCCAGCCGTTGTAATAAGCGCTCAGGCGGGTGTCAATGGCCACGCCGTGCTGCTGTTGCAGGTGGGAGAGAGTGAGCGCTGGCATGGTTTCAGCGGCGCAGGTGGTGGAAGCAGCAAGCCCCATAAGCAGGGCGAGTGCGGTCAATTGAGAAACACGTTTCATCGAAATGCCCGACGGTAAAAAGTGGAGGGCGTATTCTCCGCTCGCCAGGCGCCGATTTCTTTGCGGTAACGCAGGTTTGCACGCTATTGCTCTTCATTGCCAGGTCTCCATCGCCAGGCAGCGTCCCGCCGGCGGACCGTCCTCGCGATCGTGGGTCACCAGGATCGCCGGAATGGCCTGGCGGGCCAGTTCCTCAAAAACCCAGCGGCGGAACGCGGCGCGCAGGGTGGCATCCAGACGGCTGAAGGGTTCATCGAGCAGCAGCGCCTCGGGGCGCGCCAGCAGGGCGCGCAGCAGGCTCACCCGCGCCCGCTGCCCGCCGGAGAGCGTGGCCGGGTCGCGTGGGGCGAAGCCATGCAGCCCGGCGCGGCTGAGCGCTTGCTCCACTGCGGCTTTTCGCGCCTCGCCGCGCACACTCTCCGGCAGCGCCAGCTGTAAATTTTGCCCGACGCTGAAATGGTCGAACAGTAACGGGTCCTGAAACAGGATGCCGATGCGTCGATGCTCCGTCGGCAGCGTATCGCAGCGACGTCCATTGAGCCACAGCTCGCCCTCGGCGCGGAAGTCGCCGGCCAGGGCGCCAATCATCCAGGCAAACAGCGTCGATTTTCCGCTACCGGAGGGGCCCATCAGCGTCAGCACTTCTCCAGGCGCCACCGAAAAGGCGACCTCCCGCAGCAGCGGCTGACGTTTCACGCTCAGGGTCAGATGGTTTACGGTTAGCACTAGCGAAGTCCTCGTCGATAGCGGCCCGCCAGCCAGGCGAGAAGGGCCGTCAGGGTAAAGCATACCGCCGGCAGCAGTAATTGCCACAGCGCCTGGGCGGCGAGCGTCTGCACCTCGCCGCCGCTGCTGAGCGCCACCGCCTGACTGGTGAGCGTCGGGATACGGCCTGCCCCCAGCCATAGCGTCGGCAGATACTGCGCGATGCTCACGGAAAAGCCCACCGCCAGCGCGGTCAGCAGCGGGCGGGTCAGCGAGGGCAGGGTCAGCAGCCAGAAAATACGCGTGGGCCCCCAGCCGAGCGTGCGGGCGATAATCGCCATCCGCGGGTCGCGCTGGCGCCAGGCCGGGCGCAAAATAAACAGCATCCATGGCACCACCCACAGCAGATGGCCCCACAGAACGGTCCACCATTCGCCGTCTAGCCAGGCGTACAGCGCCAGCCGGTACTGGCCAGCGGCCAGCGGCAGGGCCGGGAGGACCAGCGGCAGCCAGACCCAGCCATCTCCCCGCGTCGGGCCGCAGGCCAGCCACAGCAGGCAGACAGCCGCGCCGAGGGCGCAGGCCGCCAGCGCCAGGCCAAGGCTGTTGCCGAGGGCATCCATCTGCGGTGGCGCTGAGCGCGCCAGCCCCGCCAGCAATAGCGCGCCCAGCAGACCGCTCAGCGGCAGCAGCGCCGCCAGCAGGCGGCCGGGCAGGGCATGAGGATGAGGGTGACGAATACCGCGCAGATTGGGCTGGTACTGGCGCTGTATCCGCCACCCTCCCCAGGCCACCAGCGCCAGCCCGCCGAGGATCGTCATCAGTAACAGGCTGGCCAGCGCCCCTTTGGCCTGCTGCAGGTCATCGCCCTGGCTTAACCACTGCCACGCCAGCCCGGCGAGAGTGGGCGGATTGCCGGGCCCCAGCACCAGGGCGACATCGACCGCCGACAGACTCCAGGCGGTGGCGGCCAGCAGCACCATGCCGAGGGCGGGCAGCAGGGCGGGCAGCACCAGCCAGCGCAGGCACTGCCAGCGGCCGTAGCCGAGGCTCTTCAGCGCGGTCGCCTGGTCGGCGAGGCGTTTCTCCCCCAGCAGGCCATAGATCACCCACAGCATAAAGGCGCTCTCTTTCAGGGCCATCGTCAGGCCAAGCCCGATGCCATACCGGTCGACCGGCGGCGTCAGAAGCGGCAGCCACTGCCAGATCCAACCCCCTTCGGCGAACAGCAGCAGCGCCGCCGTCGCCAGGGCAAGATGGGGTACCGCCAGCAGCAGCGGCAGACGGGAAGCCAGTCGCCGCCAGCGGAGCGAGGGCCAGAGGGCAGCGACGACGGTCAGGGCGATCAGCAGCGCGCCGCCGACGGACAGCAGCGTCGAGACGAGCGTGGCGGCCAGCGCCTGGCCCAGCTGCGGGTCGGCGAACAGCGCCCGCCAGTGGGCCGGGGAGCGCGCAGCGCCCACCAGTTCCCCGGCGGCGGGGAGCAACGGCAGATAGATCGCCGCCATCGTCCCCCAGGCCAGCAGGATCAGTGGGTACCGTAGCGGCGCAGCCATTCCTGCTCCAGCGCGTCAACCCATGCCGCGTGCGGCTCGGCAAGCACCGGCGGTAGATCCTGCGGCACGGTAGCCGCCAGCGCCTGGCGCTGGCCTTCAGGCAGACGCTGCGGGTCCAGTACGCTCGGATCGCCCCAGACGGCGGCATCGGCCTTGCGCAGCTGCGCTTCAGGCGAGAGCAGGAAATTGGCCACCACTTTGGCGCCAGCGACGGCGCGGGCGTTAGCCGGGATGGTAACGAAATGGACGTTACCGAGGGTCCCCGCGGTGAAGCCGAAGCTGTAGCTGTCCGTCGGTAATTCGCCGCTGGCGGCTTTCTGCCGGGCGTGCAGCGGGTTAAACGTGAGTGATAAGCGGAGGGTGCCATTGTTGAGCATGGTATCCATCCGTGCCGGCGACGCCGGGAAATCCTTGCCCGCCCGCCACAGGGCCGGGTGCAGCGCATCGAGATAGCGCCACAGCGGGGCCGTGACCGCCGCGAAGGTCGCCGTCTGCGGCGGCTGGCGCAGGGCGGCCGGCTGGTCGGTGAGGGCGATCAGCAGTTGCTCCAGCAGGGCGGTGCCGGTGAAGTCCGGCGGCCGCGGGTAGGTCACGCTGCCGGGATGGGCCCTGGCGAAGGCCAGCAGCGCCTGCGGGCTGGTGGGTGGCTGCGGCGTTTGCCCGCGGCGGGCGATAAACGTCAGCTGGGCGCTGCCCCACGGCGACTCCGTACCGTCGGTGGCGACAGAAAAGTCCTCCCGAACCGGCTTTTGCAGATCGACAAAGCGCCAGTTGGGCAGTGATTCGGCCCAGCCGGTGAGCAGCAGGTTGGCCTGCTTAAGCGTGCGAAAGTTTTCGCCGTTGATCCACAGCAGATCCACCGACCCGCCCCGGCGACGGCCGGCCTGCGCCTCGCTCTGGATGCGTTTCACTGCGTCGGCGGCGTCGGCGATGGGGACAATATGCAGGTCGATCGCGTAGTGGCGTTTGACCTCCTCGCTGACCCACGCCAGATAGCGGTTGACGGCCGGGTCCCCGCCCCAGGCGTTAAACCAGACGGTCTGCCCGCGGGCTTCCGTTTGGATCTGCCGCCAGCTGTCGTTGGCATTAACCGCCAGCGGCCAGAGCAGCAGCAGGCACAGACAGAGGCTGAAATCACGCAAACGGCGCATCGTTACTCCTTATTCTGCGGGGAAGAGGTGGGCATCTGACAGAACCCCTGGGCCGGGATCGCCATCGCGGCATTGAACCGCGCTGATAAATTTTGCAGGCCGATCAGGGCGGTCAGCTCGGTGAGCGCCCTGGCGTCAAAATGCGCGGCCATCGCGCTGCGCAGGGCATCATCCACCTCCGGCGGCGTCTGGGTGGCGGCTTCGGCATAGGCCAGCGCCAGACGCTCTTTTTCGCTGAACAGCGTACTGCTGCGCCAGTCGGCGACCGCCAGCAGCTTGTCCTGGCTGCCGCTCCGCGCCGCGAGGGTCATGCTGGTGATATCGATACAGAATTCACAGTGGCACAGTTGGGCGATGCGGGCGCTGACCAGCGACCGCAGCACCGGATCCAGCGGCGAGCGGCGGCGTTCAATGTAGCCCACGAACAGCGAAACCAGGTAAAACAGCCATGGGATCCGTCCCCACCAGCGAATGGGGCTCAGCACCTGGCCGTAATGCCGGCGGTGCAGCCAGGCCTGCGGACGAAGGATCAGGGGGACAGAATCCAGCGGGGGTAAGCTCATGGCGACGATCTCTTATGACGTTCACGGTAAATATTTTTGGCGATAGAGATGACCACCGCCAGGGTAAAAAGCAGCGAAAGCCCGGTGGCCAGCCAGAAGGTGCCCCCGGTGAGCAGACTCCCGGCCCAGGAATAGACGATAGTCGCCGGCAGCTGGCCCACGCCGGTGGCCAGCATAAAGGGCCAGAAGCGCAGCGAGGTTAGTCCGGCGGCATAGCTGACCGGGTCAAACGGCACAAACGGCAGCAGGCGGCAGACCAGGATCGTCTGCGGGCCAAAGCGAGTGAAATAGCCGTCGACGCTGCGCAGCACCGCGCGGCCGGTGAGTTTTTCCACCACTTCGCGCCCCAGCGCTCTGGCGATGCAGAAGCAGAGCCCGGCCCCGACCATGGCGCTGAACCACGACAGCGCACCGCCCCAGAAGGCGCCGAACAGGGCGGCGTTCGCCAGGGTAATCAGGAAAGCCGGCAGCGGAGCGACGATCGCCTGGAGGATCATCAGCGCAAATGAGACCAGCGCGGCCTGCGGCCCCCAGGCGGCGATAAACCCTCTGACCTGCTGCGGATCCAGGGAGGCTAACGCCGTCAGACTCTGCTGCAGAAAGGCACGCCCGCCGGGGAACCACCACCAGGCGGCCAGCCCGGCGACGGCCACCACGGCAAGGGCCAGCCGGGCGCGGCGCAGGTGACGGCGATCAGGTTGGGTCATGGCGTACCTCCTCGCCGGGCGTTGCCATACGGCGGGCGCGGGCAAACCGTTTGCCCATCTGCACCAGGGCAAACAGCAGCCCGCCGGCGAGGCTCAGTTTGAGCGCGAAGGCGAGAGTTACGCCCTCGCGGGCCAGCTCGCTGGCCATTACCGAATAGATGACCAGGCCCGGCAGGGTGGTCACGGCGGAGATCAGGGTAAAGAGCCAGAAAGGGATCGCCGTCAGGCCGTAGGCGTAATTCTGAATGTTGTAGGGAAAGAGCGGCACCAGGCGGGTGAGGATCAGGAAATCGCAGCCGCTGCGGGCGATACCGCGCTCAATCGCCTGAAAGGCGGCGGTATGGCCCACATAGCGCTGCAGCAGGTCACGCCCAAGCCAGCGGGCGATTAAAAACGACAGCGCGGAGGCGAGGGTGGCGGCGGCAAACGAGAGCAGGGAGCCTGTCAGCGGGCCGAAGAGCATCCCGCCGGCGATCACCAGCAGGCTGCCGGGGATCAGACACAGGGTGGCAATGATAAACAGCGCGACATAGACCAGATATCCCCAGGCGCCCTGATGGCGCAGGGTGTCCTGAAGCAGATGAAGGTGAGTCAGCAGATCGTGGAGACCGACGCGATGGCTGATAACGGCCAGCGTGGCCACCAGCGCGAGAAGTCCCAGCCCTTTACCAATGGCCGGATGACGGCTTCTTTTGCATGAGGGGTGCTCCTGTACAGTCTGGACGCAGTGGACATCAAAAAGTGCGCGCGACAGTATCCTGTTCCGACGACCGTCACAATGGTTTACCGTCGCTTTGTTGATTTTGCTCAGGAAATTCTGCCCCCCGCACCGCGGGAGGCGAGAGAAGGGCGTAAATTATGGCCGGAAGGTGGCCCACACCGGCGCGTGGTCGGACGGTTTTTCCATTCCGCGGATCTCATAATCGATTCCGGTCTCCACGCAGCGCTGGGCCAGAGGCTGGCTGGCCAGCAGCAGGTCGATGCGCAGCCCGCGGTTATCGTCGAAGCCTTTGGAGCGGTAATCGAACCACGAGAAGTGCTCCTGATTGTCCGGATTAGCCTGACGCCAGGTATCCACCAGGCCCCAGCCCAGCAGGCGATCCATCCACTCCCGCTCTTCCGGCAGGAAGGAACATTTGCCGGTACGCAGCCAGCGTTTGCGGTTCTCTTCACCAATACCGATATCGAGATCGGTGGGACTGATGTTCATATCGCCCATGATCAGCACCGGATTCTCTTTGTTGAGTTCGGTCTCCAGATAGTTCTGCAGATTCTGATAGAACGCCGCTTTGGCCGGGAATTTGGTTTCATGATCGCGGCTTTCACCCTGTGGGAAATAACCGTTAATCACCGTGACGTTGCCGAAAGGCGACGGGATCTCCGCCATGATGATGCGGCGCTGAGCCTCTTCGCCATCGTCCGGGAAACCGCGGCGGACGGCAATCGGCGTGTCTTTGGTCAGCAGCGCGACGCCATAATGGCCTTTTTGTCCATGATAAAAGACGTTATAGCCGAGTTTGGCGACCTCTTCGAGAGGGAACATATCGTCGTGAACTTTGGTTTCCTGCAGGCCAATCACGTCCGGCTGGTGTTTTTCGACGATGGCGGCCAGTTGGTGTGGGCGGGCGCGCAGGCCGTTGATATTAAAAGAGACGAATTTCATAGTCGCTGCCACTGTGCAAGGTGAATAGTGCAGGGATGGTAGCAGAAATTCGCCTGGCTGGCTGCCACCGGATGCGTCATTCTGCCAATCGCTGCGCATGAGCGTGCCGTGGTTGCCCCTTTTACGGGCATGCCGCGCCAAAAAAGGGCAAATATCTACGATAAATTTCGCAGAGGATCACAATTACAGAATTATATCTTACCGTTGCATAACTTATCTTCTTTAATCACTGTTTATCCCCCTTTATCGGATACTTATTCACTAAATATGCATTTTATGTGAATAGCGTTCGGCTGTAACTCCTTGATTTTGCGTTATCTCAACCGGTTTATGCATTTTTATCGCTGGCTGGCACGAACCGTGCAATCTACATTTACAGCGTAATAACTCATATTTATTAACATTATTGCTACTTTTAATTTACCGGAAGAGGTCGATATGTCTCAGTCAATTACGCGTAACCACTTTGATGAATGGATGATGCCGGTCTACGCGCCAGCGGCGTTTATTCCGGTGCGGGGCGCCGGGTCGCGGCTGTGGGATCAGCAGGGCAAAGAGTATATCGATTTTGCCGGCGGCATCGCCGTGAACGCGCTGGGGCACGCCCATCCGCGTCTGGTGCAAGCTCTGACCGACCAGGCCGGCAAATTCTGGCATACCGGCAACGGCTACACCAATGAGCCGATCCTGCGTCTGGCCAAAATGCTTATCGATGCCACCTTCGCCGACCGGGTCTTCTTCTGTAACTCCGGCGCTGAGGCCAATGAGGCGGCGCTCAAGCTGGCGCGTAAATATGCCCACGATCGCTTTGGCAGTGAGAAAAGCGGCATCGTCGCTTTCCAGAACGCCTTCCACGGGCGGACGCTGTTCACCGTTTCGGCGGGCGGTCAGCCGGCCTACTCCCGGGATTTTGCCCCGCTGCCGCCGCAGATCCAGCATGCGGTGTTTAACGATCTCGAGTCGGCAAAGGCCTTAATCAATGACCAAACCTGCGCGGTGATCGTCGAGCCGGTGCAGGGCGAAGGGGGCGTGGTGCCGGCCAGCGGCGAGTTTTTACGCGGCCTGCGCCAGCTTTGCGACCAGCACAACGCTCTGCTGATTTTCGATGAAGTGCAGACCGGGGTCGGGCGCACCGGCGAGCTGTATGCCTATATGCACTACGGCGTGACGCCCGATGTGCTGACCACCGCCAAAGCGCTGGGCGGCGGTTTCCCTATCGGCGCGCTGCTGGCGACAGAGGCCTGCGCCAGCGTGATGACCGTCGGTACCCACGGCACCACCTACGGCGGCAACCCGCTGGCCGGGGCGGTGGCCGGCGAGCTGCTGTCGATCGTCAACACCCCGGAAGTCCTCTCCGGTGTCAGACAGCGCCACCAGTGGTTTTGCGAGCGTCTGCAGGCGATCAACGCCCGCTATGGTCTGTTCAAGGAGATCCGCGGCCTGGGACTGCTGCTCGGCTGCGTACTGAACGACGCCTGGGCCGGGAAGGCGAAAACGCTCAGCAACCTGGCGGCGGAAGAGGGGGTGATGATCCTGATCGCCGGCGCTAATGTGGTGCGTTTTGCGCCGGCGCTGAACGTCAGTGAAGAAGAGGTGAATAGCGGGCTGGATCGCGTCGAGCGGGCCTGCGCGCGTTTCGTGGCAGGAGTTTCATCATGATGGTTATTCGACCGGTGGAGCCGGGCGATTTGCCCGGGCTGCTGAAGCTGGCAGCGGAGACCGGCGGCGGGCTGACCTCGCTGCCGGTGGATGAAGCGACCCTCGCGGCGCGGATCGCCCGCTCGCAGCAGACCTGGCGCGGCGAGCTACCGAAAAGCGAGCAGGGCTATGTCTTTGTGCTGGAGGAGAGCGAAAGCGGCGCGGTGGTGGGCATCTGCGCGATCGAGGTGGCGGTGGGGCTCAACGATCCCTGGTATAACTACCGGGTCGGCACCCAGGTCCATGCCTCGAAGGAGCTCAACGTCTATCAGGCGTTGCCGACGCTGTTTCTCAGCAACGACCATACCGGCAGCAGTGAGCTGTGTACCCTGTTCCTCGACCCGCAGTGGCGCAAAGAGGGCAATGGCTATCTGCTGTCGAAATCGCGCTTCTTATTTATGGCCGCCTTTCGCGAGCGCTTCAATGAGAAGGTGGTCGCCGAGATGCGCGGGGTGATTGACGAGCAGGGCTACTCGCCGTTCTGGGAGAGCCTGGGCAAACGCTTTTTCGCCATGGAGTTTTCCCGCGCCGACTACCTGTGCGGCACCGGACAGAAGGCTTTCATTGCCGCCCTGATGCCCAAGCATCCGCTGTATATCGATTTCCTTTCCCCTGAGGCGCAGGCGGTGATCGGCAAGGTTCATCCGCAGACCGCCCCGGCCCGGACGGTGCTGGAGAAAGAGGGGTTCCGCTACCTGAACTACATCGATATTTTCGACGGCGGCCCGACTCTGGAGTGCGACATCGACAGGGTGCGGGCGATCCGCAAAAGCCGTCTGGTGACCACCGAGGCCGGTGAAACCCCACCCGGTGACTGGCCGCTGTGCCTGGTGGCGAATGAACAGTATCACCAGTTCCGCGCTCTGCTGGTGCATGCCGACCCGGATGGCGACACCCTGACCCTCAGCGCCCGCGAACTGGATATGCTGAAGTGTCATGCCGGCGACCAGGTGCGCATGGTGCGCCTGATCCCTGAGGAGAAAACCGCATGAGTCTGTGGATTAATGGCGAGTGGCGGCCCGGTCGTGGGCCAGGTTTCAGTAAACAGGATCCGGTTAACCTGAAGGTTGTGTGGCAGGGCGAAGCGGCGGATGCCGGGCAGGTTGCTGAGGCGGTGGCGGCTGCCCGCCAGGCGTTCCCGGCCTGGGCGCGGCTGCCGTTTGCCGCCCGTCAGGCGATCGTTGAAAAGTTTGCCGCCCTGCTGGAGGCCAGTAAGGCTGAGCTGACGGCGATGATCGGCGCCGAGACCGGAAAGCCGCGCTGGGAGGCGGCCGGGGAAGTGACGGCGATGATCAACAAGGTGGCGATCTCGGTGAAGGCCTACCACGTCCGCACCGGCGAACAGCACAGCGATCTGCCCGACGGCGCCGCCACGCTGCGTCACCGGCCGCACGGCGTGCTGGCGGTGTTTGGCCCCTATAACTTTCCCGGCCATCTGCCGAACGGGCACATCGTGCCGGCGCTGCTGGCGGGCAATACTGTGGTCTTTAAACCCAGCGAACTCACCCCGTGCAGCGGCGAAGCGGTGGTGAAACTATGGCAGCAGGCCGGCCTGCCCGCCGGGGTGCTCAACCTGGTGCAGGGCGGTCGGGAAACCGGCGAGGCGCTCAGCGGTCAGGCGGATATCGACGGGCTGCTGTTTACCGGCAGCTCAACCACCGGTTTTCATCTGCATCGCCAGCTGGCCGGGCAGCCGCAGAAGATCCTCGCGCTGGAGATGGGCGGCAATAACCCGCTGATCGTCGACGATCCGCGGGACGTGGATGCCGCGGTGCATCTGACCATCCAGTCCGCCTTTATTACCGCCGGCCAGCGCTGCACCTGCGCCCGCCGTCTGCTGGTCCGGCGCGGCGAGGCGGGCGATGCCTTCCTCTCCCGGCTGGTGACGGTGTGCCAGCGGCTGATCCCGGCGGCGTGGGACGCCGAGCCGCAGCCGTTTCTCGGCGGGCTTATCTCTGAACCGGCCGCGCAGAAAGTGCATCAGGCATGGCTGCAGCGGGTCGCCGCTGGCGCGGTCACGCTGCTGGAGCCACGTTTATTGCAGGCCGGAACGTCGCTGCTAACGCCGGGGATTGTCGACATGAGCGACGTGGCCAATGTTGAAGATGAAGAGGTGTTTGGCCCGCTGCTTGGCGTCTGGCGCTACGACACGTTCGAGGAGGCGATTGCCTTAGCCAACGCCACCCGCTTCGGCCTCTCCTGTGGGTTAATCTCTCCGGAACGGGAGAAGTTTGATCGACTGCTGCTCGAGGCGCGGGCAGGGATAGTCAACTGGAACAAACCGCTGACCGGGGCGGCGAGTACCGCGCCGTTCGGCGGCTCCGGGGCGTCCGGTAACCATCGTCCGGGGGCCTGGTATGCCGCCGATTATTGCGCCTGGCCGATGGCCAGCCTTGAATCGCCGACCCTGACGCTGCCCGCCAGCCTGAACCCGGGGCTCGACTTTCTGGTCGGGGAGGCGTCATGACCGCCCGCGAAGTCAACTTTGACGGTCTGCCCGGGCTGACCCATCACTACGCCGGGCTCTCCTTTGGCAATGAGGCTTCCACCCGGCACCGCCACCGGGTGTCGAACCCGCAGCTGGCGGCAAAGCAAGGGCTGAAAAAAATGAAAGCCCTCGCCGACGCCGGCTACCCGCAGGCAGTGATCCCGCCGCACGAGCGACCGAACGTGCCGCTCCTGCGCCAGCTGGGCTTTAGCGGCAGCGATGAGCAGGTGGTGGCCCGGGCGGCGCAGCAGGATCCGGATCTGCTGTCGGCGGTAAGTTCGGCCTCGGCGATGTGGGTGGCGAACGCGGCGACGGTCTGTCCCTCCGCCGATTCGCTGGATGGCCTGGTGCACCTGACCGTGGCGAATCTGCAGGATAAATTCCACCGCGCCAGCGAAGCACCGACCACAGAGGCGCTGCTGCAGGCGATATTCCCCGACCGCACGCGATTTGCCATCCATCCGTCGCTGCCCGCCTCGGCCTGGTTTGGCGACGAAGGGGCGGCGAACCATAACCGTCTCGGCGGCGAGTATGGCGCCCCCGGCGTCCAGCTCTTTGTCTATGGCCGCCGCCGGGGGAGCGAGGAGGCCCCGCGTCGCTATCCGGCGCGGCAAACCCTTGAGGCCAGCCAGGCGGTAGCGCGCCTCAATCAGGTCAATCCCCGTCAGCTGATCTTCGCCCGCCAGCATCCGACGGCGATCGACACGGGGGTTTTTCATAACGATGTTATCGCGGTGAGCAACCGTCAGGTCCTGTTCTGCCATGAGCAGGCCTTTGCCGACCAGACCGCGCTTCTCCAGCAGCTGGCGCAGCGGGTGCCGGGTTTTACGCCGCTGGTGGTCCCCGCCAGTCGGGTCACGGTGGCAGAGGCGGTTGCCACCTATCTGTTCAACAGCCAGCTGCTGAGCAGGGCGGATGGCAGCATGGCGCTGATCCTGCCCCACGAAGCGCAGGAGCATGCCGGCGTCTGGGAATACCTCAATGAGCTGCTGGCCGGGGACAACCCCATCGCCGCGCTACAGGTGTTCGATCTGCGCGAGAGTATGGCCAACGGCGGCGGTCCGGCGTGCCTGCGCCTGCGGGTGGTGTTGACGGCCGAGGAGTATCAGGCGGTCAATCCGCACGTCCTGATGAACGATACGCTGTTTGCCACCCTCAATGACTGGGTGGATCGCTACTATCGCGATCGCCTCACCCTGGCCGACCTCGCCGACCCGCAACTGCTGCGGGAAGGGCGTGACGCGCTGGATCGGTTGACCCAGATCCTGCAGCTCGGTTCGGTTTATCCATTTCAGCAATAAGGGGGCGCGGTGGAACATTTTCTGGCATTAACCCTGGCGGGGCGTTTGCCCCACCATTTTCACGGCGAGACGGCGCACTTTCGCTGGCACTGGTTGGGTGAGGGGATCCTCGAGCTGACGCCGCATGCGCGCTGCGAGCGCGGGCTGGTACTCTCCTGCGCCATTCATGGCAACGAAACGGCACCGGTGGAGATAGTCGACCACCTGGTGCAGCGACTGGTCCGGGAGGCACTCCCGCTGCGCTGGCGGTTGCTGGTGATCGTTGGCAACCCACCGGCGCTGCGGGCGAATAAGCGCTATCTGCACAGTGATATGAACCGGATGTTTGGCGAGCGCTGGCGGCAGTTTCCGCTCAGTGAGGAGACGCAGCGGGCGCAGCGGCTGGAGCAGGCGGTGGCCCGCTTCTATCGCGACCACGATGGTCCTCGTTGGCACCTCGATCTGCATACCGCGATCCGCGGGTCGCTACATCCGCGCTTCGGCGTGCTCCCGGCCCGCGATACGCCGTGGGAGGAGGATTTTCTTCACTGGCTGGGCGGCGCCGGGCTGGAGGCGCTGGTGTTTCATCGTCAGCCAGGCGGGACCTTTACCCACTTCAGCTGCGAACGGTTCGCGGCGCTGGCCTGCACCCTTGAGCTGGGCAAAGCGCTGCCGTTGGGTGAAAACGATCTGACGCAGTTTGCCGCCGCCGAAGGCGCGCTTTCCCGGCTGCTGGTGGGGGATCTGGCCATTGCCGACGCCCCGGCGCCGCTGCGCTACCGGGTGGTACAGCAGATCACCCGCCATAGCGATGATTTCCACTTGCATATGGCGGATCAGACGCTGAACTTCACCCCCTTCGAACCCGGCACGCTGCTGGCGGAGGAGGGCGAGGCGCGGTATGTGGTGGGGCCTGAGCCGGAGTATGTCCTGTTTCCCAATCCGACAGTGGCTAAGGGACTGCGCGCCGGCCTGATGCTGGAGAAATTATCCTGAGGGCAAGCCGTCCGCCGGGCGGCCTGCTTTATTTCGCGCGTCTTTTTTCACCATCTTATTTTTTCGTGCGCCAGTGTAAATTTGCAGATTATTCCTGGTAAAATGCTTTGTTTTTAATCTCCCCTCCTTTATACTCTCCATAATTTCTCTGAAAAACAGTGGGTTATTTGTTTTTTATTGCAATTCTTCGGCTAAATTCCTTATTTTCTCCATAATTGGCGAGAAACTGTTTTTTACACTTTCATTGTTTTACTCTTGCTCTGACTAATTGACGATTAACGTCGTAAAGTTAATCTCGTCAACACGGCAACGCGCCGTAAGAATAACGTAAAGTAAGGATTGAATGATGAAGAAACTCACTGCACTGTTTGTTGCCTCTACTCTGGCTCTGGGCGCGGCTAACCTGGCACACGCCGCCGATACCACCACCGCGCCGAGCGACAGCAAGCCGATGATGATGCATCATAAAGGCGGCCCGGGTCAGCATGACATGATGTTTAAAGGCCTGAACCTGACCGATGCGCAGAAGCAACAGATCCGCGACATCATGAAGAGCCAGCGTGAGAACATGAAGCGTCCGTCCCTCGACGAACGCCGCGCGATGCACGATCTGATCGCCAGCGACACCTTCGATAAGGCGAAAGCGGAAGCGCAGATCGATAAGATGGAAGCGCAGCATAAAGCGATGGCGCTGTCCCGCCTGGAAACGCAGAACAAGATCTACAACATTCTGACTCCAGAGCAGAAAAAACAGTTCAATGCTAATTTTGAGAAGCATCTGACAGAACGCAACGCGCCGGCAGGTAAAATGCCTGCACCTGCTGAATAATGTAGCGCACTGAATCAAGACCGCCGGTCTTGCCCAATAATGCCATCAGGCGTTGGGCAGGGCCGGCGGTTTTTTTATTGGTGGTTTCTCAGCCAAGCGGGTGCAGCGGATAGTGACCGCTGAGCAAAGGCTTACAGAGGATCTTGTAACCATCCTGGTCGAATCCGGCGGGCAGACGGGTCAACTCCGCGGCCTGGTCGAGCGAGTCGACGGCCCCCAGCCACAGCCAGTTATGAATGACGTGATACTGCGTCATATCCGGGCCGCGCTCCTCCAGCGCCACTGGCCCCGCCCACGGCCAGCACACCAGCTGCAGTTTACTCATCTGCGCCAGCAGGCGCTCGCTGTGCGCCTCCACGCTCTCCTTTCCACAGCAGGCGCCGGCGCAGCGGCCCAGCGCGGAGCGAAAGCAGGCGCGGCCGCGGCTGAGCGGTTCCAGACCAAGCAGGCCATAACAGAGGCGCTGTTCGTCGGCAAGGCTCTGCAGCATCTGCAGCGCCGCCCGCCGGTTGGCGAACAGGCCATAGAGATGCTGCTGGTGCGAGAAATCAACCTCGCGGGCATAGACAATCTGCGGCCGGTGGTCCGCAAGTCGCCAGGCGCAGAGCTGCTTGTTACGCCGTAGCCGCTTGTTAAACAGCGGCTGCTGCTCTTTAATCAGCCGCGCCTCCAGCAGCAGCGCTCCCAGCTCGCCTGCGGTGCGCTGCCAGGTGATACGCCGCGACTGACGCAGCATCGCGGCCTCTTCGGGCGTGCGCAGGTGAGATAACACACGGCTGCGAAGGTTGACGCTCTTACCGATATAGAGCGGCATTGTGTCGCTGTCGCCGTGAAACTGATAGACGCCCGGCAGCTTTGGCAGCGCCTCCAGCCACGGGCGAAGATGTTCGGGATATTCATAGATCGCCGCCGCTTCAAACTCCAGACGCGGGGCAGATTGCTTTCTGGCCACAATAACTCCTGATACTGTCTATCTATCCAGTATAGCAGGCGGTTTTTGCGGCGAAAAGCGCAAAAAATAACCCCGGCGCGGGCCGGGGCGGGGAGGGACTATTTTTTCCAGAAATCGTCAAAGACGGTGATCGGTGGCCGACGCTTGTGTTCGGTTTTCAGATACCAGCCTTCGATCGTTTTGGCGATACTGGGATCCAGCGTTTTGCCTTCCAGATAATCGTCGATGTTCTCGTAGGTGACACCCAGGGCCACTTCATCCGGCAGGGAGGGGCGATCGTCTTCCAGGTCGGCGGTCGGCAGCTTCTTATACAGATGTTCTGGGCAGCCGAGATGGGCCAGCAGCTGTTTGCCCTGACGTTTGTTCAGGCGGAAAATTGGGTTGATGTCGGTGCCGCCGTCGCCATATTTGGTGAAGAAGCCGGTAATCGCTTCCGCCGCATGGTCGGTGCCGACCACCACCCCTTTGGTCATTCCGGCGATGCTGTACTGGGCCTTCATCCGCTCACGGGCTTTTTCGTTACCGCGAACAAAGTCGCTCAGTTCGATCCCCGCTTCGCGGAGCGCCTGTTCACTGGCCAGTACCGAGGCTTTGATATTCACCGTCAGCACCCGGTCAGGCTGGATAAAGGCGATGGCGTCCTGGCAGTCCTGCTCATCCGCCTGCACGCCATAGGGCAACCGAACGGCAATAAACTGCAGGCTGCTGTCGCCCGTTTCGGCACGCAGTTCATTAATCGCCATCTGGCACAGTTTCCCCGTCAGGGTGGAGTCCTGGCCGCCGCTGATACCCAGCACCAGCGATTTAATAAACGGGTAGGTCTGCAGGTAGGACTTCAGGAAATCGACGCTGCGGCGGATCTCGCCGGCGACATCAATCTGCGGCTTTGCGCCCAGCGCCTGAATAATCTCTTGTTGTAGCGTCATCGCGCCCTCCGAAAGTGAATCTGTTTGGCAAGCTGTTGGCTTAAAGCTACCTCTTTGCCGCTGAAACGACAAGGACCGGGGTTTTGACTGCCGGAAAAGAAGGCAATCAATGACATAGGATTTCATTATAGATGCCACTGCGCGGGAGAAACCGCCGGTCGGCAGCGGCGCGTCAATCCTGTTTACGCAATAACACAATCAGACATGATTTCGCTGTTCGGCTTGAAAAATAACACTATTTATTCCAGGCTTATCGTTACACAGTAGAAAAGAGGAACCAAAATGAACAAAAGCTTAGCAGGAATACTGGGCGTCACCGTCGCGTTAACCTTACTGGCGGGCTGTACCGCTTACGATCGTACCAAAGACCAGTTTACCCAGCCGGTGGTGAAAGATGTGAAGAAAGGGATGTCGCGTCAGCAGGTGATGCAGATCGCTGGGAAACCTTCAACGGAAGTGACCATGGTTCATGCCCGCGGCACCTGCCAGACCTACATCCTCGGTCAACGGGATGGTAAAGTAGAGACCTACTTTGTGGCCCTCGACGACACTGGCCATGTGATTAACTCCGGCTACCAGACCTGCGCCGAGTATGATACTGACCCGCGCAACGCCAAGTAAGCTTCCTACTGTTTACTGAGCCCTACGTAAGCCCGACCACTGGTCGGGCTTTTTTGTGAGTACTGATGCTTATTTAATTGCGCGAATTATTTGGGTGAAAATGTGAGGGTAGTCAAAACCAGAGGTCAATGAGAGACAATTCTGTTCAACAGCGAATTATCCTGGCGGCTCAGCTTGCCGTATACTCAACCCATAAACAGAATTAACCGGATGTTACCAGTCTTACCGGCTCTCAGCGGTTGCTGAAGGCCCTGGTCTCACACATTGAGGAAGCGTTCATGGAAAAGAAACACATTTATCTCTTCTGCTCGGCAGGCATGTCTACATCACTGCTGGTCTCCAAAATGCGCGCGCAGGCAGAAAAATACGAAGTCCCGGTCATTATTGAAGCCTATCCCGAAACCCTGGCAGGTGAAAAGGGACCGGAAGCCGACGTGGTATTATTAGGACCACAAATTGCGTATATGTTACCGGAAATTCAGCGCCTGCTGCCGAATAAACCGGTAGAAGTCATCGATTCTCTTCTGTATGGCAAGGTGGATGGTTTAGGTGTATTGAAAGCCGCCGTCGCGGCCATTAAGAAAGCTGCAGCACAATAATTTTAACTTTTAAAACTCGATGTATTTTGACGCCTGGCGGCACCCTGTTGCCGGACGTCAAAAAATAAAGAGTTTATTTTCCCGTCAAAGAGTAATTTCATACATCATCGCCGTAATAGTTTATTGCGGCTTTTAAGGGTATTGACTATGAGTAAAGTGATCGACTCGCTTGAAAAGGTACTCCTTCCTTTTGCAGTGAAAATAGGAAAGCAGCCGCATATTAATGCGATTAAAAACGGATTTATTAAGTTAATGCCGTTGACCCTCGCCGGGGCCATGTTTGTATTAATTAACAACGTTTTTCTGAGCTTCGGCGAAGGCTCTTTCTTTTATTCTATGGGCATTCGACTGGATGCCTCCACCATTGAAACCTTAAACGGCTTTAAGGCTATCGGCGGGAACGTCTATAACGGTACCCTCGGCATTATGTCGCTGATGGCGCCGTTCTTTATCGGCTCCGCGCTGGCGGAAGAGCGCAAAGTTGACCCGATGGCCGCGGGCCTGCTGGCTGTGGCGGCCTTCATGACCGTGACCCCGTATAGCGTGGGCGAAGCCTATGCGGTGGGCGCCAACTGGCTGGGCGGGCAGAACATCATCTCCGGGATGATTATCGGTCTGGTTGTCGCGGAACTGTTCACCTTCGTGATCCGTCGTAACTGGGTGATCAGACTGCCGGACAGCGTGCCAGGGTCAGTATCGCGCTCTTTCTCCGCGCTGATCCCGGGCTTCTTGATCCTCTCTATCTTCGGCATTATCTCGTGGGCCCTGTCGAGCTACGGCAGCAACTTCCACCAGATCATCATGGACTCGATCTCCACGCCGCTGGCGGCGATGGGCAGCGTGGTCGGCTGGGCATACGTTATCTTTAACTCCCTGCTGTGGTTCTTCGGCGTGCACGGTTCCCTGGCGCTGACGGCGCTGGATAACGGCATCATGACCCCGTGGGCGCTGGAAAACATCGCGCTGTACAACCAGTACGGCTCGGTTGATGCGGCTATCGAAGCAGGCAAACAGTTCCACTTCTGGGCCAAGCCGATGCTCGACTCCTATATCCTGCTGGGTGGCTCCGGGGCAACGTTGGGTCTGATTATCGCCATCTTTATCGCT
The DNA here is from genome assembly GCF_003790505.1 of Klebsiella sp. P1CD1. Lineage (NCBI taxonomy): Bacteria > Pseudomonadati > Pseudomonadota > Gammaproteobacteria > Enterobacterales > Enterobacteriaceae > Klebsiella > Klebsiella sp. P1CD1. The sequence goes on along the minus strand of NZ_CP033631.1, from coordinate 3,439,045 downwards.
TCCCGTCGCGCTGACCATCGTCAGGTGGCGAAGCTGGCACTGCCGTCAGGCATCTTCCAGATTAACGAACCGATTCTGTTTGGTCTGCCGATCATTATGAACCCGGTGATGTTCATCCCCTTCGTGCTGGTCCAGCCGATTCTGGCGGCCATTACGCTGGCGGCCTACAGCCTGGGGATTATCCCACCGGTGACCAACCTGGCGCCGTGGACCATGCCGACCGGTCTGGGAGCGTTCTTTAACAGTAACGGCAGCGTGGCCGCCCTGCTGGTGGCCCTGTTCAACCTTGGCGTCGCGACTCTGGTCTACCTGCCGTTTGTGGTGCTGTCGAATAAAGCGCAGACCGTCATCGAGCAGGAAGAGAGCGAAGAAGACATCGCTAACGCACTGAAATTCTGATACCGCGCGGTACGGGCAGTGCCCCGTACCGCCTGATAAATGAGGGAAATATTATGTTTGATCTGGACAACATCGACGCGGTAGAAACCCCGGAAAATGACCTCGAAGAGGTGGTGATGGGGTTGATTATCAACTCCGGACAGGCCCGCAGCCTGGCCTATGGTGCGCTGAAGCAGGCGAAGCAGGGCGATTTTGCCGCGGCGAAAGCGATGATGGAGCAGTCGCGCCAGGCGCTGAGCGAGGCGCATCGCGTGCAGACCCAGCTTATCGAAAGCGACGAGGGCGAAGGCAAAATGAAGGTCAGCCTGGTGCTGGTGCATGCTCAGGACCATCTGATGACCTCGATGCTGGCCCGTGAGCTGGTCGCCGAATTGATTGAGCTGCACGAGAAGGTACAATAGGCCATCGCGACGATGAGGCAGCCCAGGATGATGACCACCGAGATCAGTACCGCCAGAGAACAACAGCTGTTCAACGGGAAGAACTTTCATGTGGTCATCTATAACAAAACGGAAAGCGTGAGCGGGCTTCACCAGCATGATTACTACGAATTTACCGTGGTATTAACCGGGCGATATTACCAGGAGATCAATGGCAAACGGGTGCTGCTGGAGCGCGGGGATTTCGTCTTTATCCCGATGGGTTCGCACCACCAGAGCTTTTACGAATTTGGGGCGACGCGCATCCTTAACGTCGGCATCAGCAGACGCTTCTTTGAGAAACATTATCTGCCGCTGCTGCCGTTTGGCCTGGTGGCCTCGCAGGTTTACGCCGTGCAGAGCGCTTTTCTCGGCTACGTTGAGTCGGTCATCGCCTCACTCAATTTTCGCGAAACGGAATTTGACGAATTTATCGAGCTGGTTTCCTTTTATGTCATTAACCGTTTACGCCACTATCGCGAAGAGCCGGTTGCCGATGTTATTCCGCAATGGCTAAAAAATACCGTTGAGGCCATGCACGATAAGCTGAAATTCGGGGAGGGCGCGCTTGAGAATATGGTTCGTCTCTCGGGAAAAACGCAGGAATATTTAACCCGGGCGACCCAGCGCTATTATGGTAAAACGCCGATGCAGATAATTAATGATATCCGTATTAACTTTGCCAAAAAACAGCTGGAAATTACCAACTATTCGGTGACGGATATTGCGTATGAATCCGGGTACAGTAGCCCGAGCCTGTTTATTAAAACCTTTAAAAAACTGACGTCGTTTACGCCGAGCAGTTATCGCAAACATTTGACCAGTATTAATTAAACCCGTGCGGTTTTAGCCGCCAGGTTTATACCGTAAATCATTCAAATTAACTGTCCGCATTGTTGCGGAGAGCGGCCTGCGTCCAGGCGTAGCGCCCAAGGGAGAAAAAGATGAGCCAGAAATTAAAAGTAGTCACTATTGGCGGCGGCAGCAGCTATACCCCGGAATTACTGGAAGGCTTTCTGAAACGTTACCATGAACTGCCGGTCACTGAACTGTGGCTGGTGGACGTGGAAGAGGGCCAGGAGAAGCTCGATATTATCCATGCGCTGTGCGAGCGGATGGTGGAAAAAGCCGGCGTGCCGATGAAGGTCTATAAAACGCTGGATCGCCGTGCGGCGCTGCAGGGCGCGGATTTTGTCACCACCCAGCTGCGCGTGGGCCAGCTGAAGGCGCGTGAAAAAGATGAGCGTATTCCGCTGAGCCACGGCTACCTGGGCCAGGAGACCAACGGGGCGGGTGGGCTGTTTAAAGGGCTGCGCACCATCCCGGTGATTTTCGATATCGTAAAAGATGTGCAGGAGATTTGCCCGGACGCGTGGATCATCAACTTCACCAACCCGGCGGGCATGGTCACCGAGGCGGTCTATCGCCACACCAGTTTCAAACGCTTTATCGGCGTGTGCAACATTCCTATCGGCATGAAGATGTTCATCACCGACGTGCTGCAGCTCAGCCCGAGCGATGAGCTGAATATCGACCTGTTCGGTCTGAATCATCTGGTGTTCGTCCGCGACGTGCTGGTTAACGGCGTCTCGCGCTTCGATGAACTGCTGGACGGCGTGGCCTCTGGCCGCCTGACCGCGAACTCGGTGAAAAATATTTTCGACCTGCCGTTTAGCGAGGGGCTGATCCGCTCCCTGCGCCTGATCCCATGCTCCTATCTGCTCTACTACTTTAAGCCAAAAGAGATGCTGGCGATTGAGATGGGCGAGTACTATAAGGGCGGCGCGCGCGCTCAGGTGGTACAGAAGGTGGAGAAACAGCTGTTTGAGCTATATAAAAATCCAGATCTCAAGGTTAAGCCGAAGGAGCTGGAGCAGCGCGGCGGCGCCTATTACTCCGATGCCGCTTGCGAAGTGATCAACGCTATCTATAACGACAAGCAGACTGAGCACTATGTGAATATCCCGCATCATGGCCACGTGGATAATATCCCGGCGGACTGGGCGGTCGAGATGAGCTGCACCTTAGGTCGCGACGGCGCGAAGCCGACGCCGCGCATCACCCATTTCGATGAGAAGGTACTGGGGCTTATCTACACCATCAAGGGGTTCGAAGTGGCGGCCAGCCAGGCGGCGATCAGCGGCGAGCTGAATGATGTGCTGCTGGCGCTGAACTTAAGCCCGCTGATCCATTCCGATCGTGACGCCGAGCAGCTGGCGCGGGAGATGATTCTGGCGCATGAAAAATGGCTGCCGAACTTTGCGGCGACTATCGAAAAACTGAAATCTTAACAGGAGCGGCCAATGGAACGCGTATTGATCGTCAATGCCGACGACTTCGGCCTCAGTAAAGGGCAGAACTACGGCATTATCGAGGCCTGCCGCAACGGCGTGGTGACATCGACCACGGCGCTGGTCAACGGCGCGGCCATTGACCACGCCGCCCAGCTAAGCCGCAGTACCCCGGAGCTGGCGGTCGGCATGCACTTTGTGCTGACGCTGGGCGAGCCGCTGTCGGCCATGCCGGGATTAACCCGCGAAGGCCGGCTGGGCAAATGGATCTGGCAGCAGGCAGAAGAAGGTCGCCTGCCGCTGGAGGAGATCGCCCACGAGCTGGCGTGTCAGTACCGTCGTTTTGTCGATCTCTTCGGTCATGAGCCGACGCATCTCGACAGCCACCACCATGTGCATATGATCGCCCCGATCTATCCCATCGTGGCGGCCTTTGCCCGCGAGAAGGGTATCGCGTTACGTATTGACCGCCAGGTGGCGGCGCAGAGTGGGCTCGATCAACAGGCGGCGCGCAGCAGCGCAGGCTTCAGCAGCGAGTTTTACGGCGAAGCTGTCTCTGAGGAACTGTTTCTGCAGACGCTGGATGCCTCAATCGCCCGCGGGGAGCGTTCCCTGGAGGTGATGTGTCATCCGGCTTTTGTCGATCAGACCATTATGGGCAGCGCCTACTGCTACCCGCGGCTGGGTGAGCTTGATGTGCTGACGTCTGCCGCGCTGAAAGCGGCGGTAGCCGACCGGGGTTATCGTCTGGGAACCTACCGCGACGTGTAAGCCCGATGGGGGAAAGGGAAAGTGAATCAAGCCCGGCACCGTGTGCCGGGCTTTTTACTACGCCGGAATAGCGGCGATTTTTGGACTTCTCGACCACACGCGATGCGCCGTCATCAGGGCGAGCAGTGTGTCCGCCGCTGGCGTGTCGAGAGCATCGGTGACGATGACCCCCTCTTCACCCTGGGCTGGGACCTGCAGAACGGACGTCAGCTGTCGCGCATCCCCTGCCAGCAGGATCGGCTTCAGATGCTTATAGGCTTCCAGCAGGTAATAGCGCGCGTCGCCGCTCTGGCTCAGGGCGCTGAGGTCGCCGCCAGGCACCACTACCGCATCCACCGTCAGCGATGGGGAACCGGCGAAGGTGCCGGCGATCGGCAGGGGAGAGCCATCGTCGGCGATGACTTCGCCCATCCGCGAGTAGAGCAGCTTGCTGTGCACGCCCTGGGCCTGCAGCGCCTGCAGGAGATGGACCAGATCCTGCGCCGAGGTGCGTTCGTTGAGCAGGACGGCCACTACACGGCCTTTCACATCCCCTTCGGCGTCGGCGTAGAGGCTGAGGCTGGGGTCTTTCTCCACGCCGTTGACCGGGGAAGGCAGGGTAATGTTACGCTGATAATCGCTCAGTTCGATACCTAAGTTCGCCCCGACCGCTTCCGCCAGCTTAGTATCAATGTGGGCCAGATGATCGACCACCCGCTCGCGGATCCAGGTGCGGACCACTTTGCTGAGTTCAAAGCTGAAACCATCGATAATATGCTGCTGCTCAATCGGCGTCTGGCTCAGCCAGAACAGACGCGGCTGGGCGTAATATTCGCCGAACGAAGGGCTGCGCTGGCGGATTTTTTCGCCGTCGACGCGCTCGGCGAGGGACTCAAAGCCGCCGCGTTTGGCCGCTGGCGGCGTCTCGCGCGGCCAGTTGTCGTTAATGGAGTTGGGCTCGTAGTTGGCCGGATTGGTGTCAATGTCCATCCGGTGCATCCCGTCGCGCTGGAAATTGTGATACGGGCAGGTTGGACGGTTGATGGGGATTTCATGGAAGTTCGGCCCACCCAGGCGGCTAATTTGCGTATCGGTGTAAGAGAAGAGGCGCCCCTGCAGCAGCGGATCGTTGCTGAAATCAATGCCCGGTACGATATGCCCGGGATGAAAGGCCGCCTGTTCGTTTTCGGCAAAGAAGTTGTCCGGATTGCGGTTGAGGACCATCTTGCCAACCCGTAAGACCGGCACCAGCGCCTCGGGGATCAGCTTGGTGGGATCGAGCAGATCGAAGTCAAAATCAAACTCGTTCTCCTCGGGGATGAGCTGCAGGCCAAGCTCAAATTCCGGGTAGTCCCCGGCTTCGATGGCCTCCCACAGGTCGCGGCGATGAAAATCAGGGTCGCGGCCGGTCAGCTTCTGCGCTTCATCCCACACCAGCGACGCCTTGCCGGCCACCGGTTTCCAGTGGAAGCGGACGAAGGTGGCTTTGCCCTCGGCGTTGATCAGACGGAAAGTGTGGATCCCAAAGCCTTCCATGGTGCGATAGCTGCGCGGGATGCCGCGATCCGACATCGCCCACATCACATTGTGCAGCGTTTCCGGTTGCAGGGAGACATAGTCCCAGAAAGTATCGTGGGCGCTCTGTCCCTGCGGGATGGCCCAGTGAGGCTCAGGCTTCACAGCGTGGACAAAATCGGGGAACTTCATCGCGTCCTGGATGAAGAAGACCGGTGTGTTGTTGCCGACCAGGTCAAAAATCCCTTCGTCAGTGTAAAACTTGGTAGCGAAGCCGCGAATATCGCGGACGGTGTCCGCCGACCCCGCGCCGCCCTGCACGGTGGAGAAGCGCACAAAGACCGGGGTGATCTTATCGGCTGCCGAGAGAAAATCGGCTTTGGTCAACGCTGTCAGGCTTTTGTAGGGCTGGAAGTAACCGTGGGCCGCTGAGCCGCGGGCATGAACGATACGCTCCGGAATTCGCTCATGGTCAAAGTGGGTGATCTTCTCCCGCAGAATAAAATCTTCCAGCAGCGTTGGGCCGCGGGCGCCGGCGCGCAGCGAATTCTGATCGTCGGCAATACGTACGCCCTGGTTGGTGGTCAGCGGATAGTCTTCTCCGCCTTTACGCTGCGGCTCCAGGGCGTCAAGTTTGCTGCTGTGGGTTTCCGGTGCTTTCAGGCTGCCGGGGGCGGTCGGTTCGGCGCCTGGGGCGGTGGGTTTCGGCGTGGGGCGCCACTCCTGGTCATCCGGCGCCAGCGAGTCGAGCCCCGGTTTCGCTTCCTCGCTGTCGTGGACCGGTGCCTGCTGGTGGTGAGGGTTTGGGTGCTTATCAGACATTACTCGTCTCCTGCTTTCATTGCTAAAAGTGGTCGTTGATAAACCAAAACCCTTCTAACTATAGAACATTACGCTGCCTGCGCCCGGCGCAGGGGCAGGGAGTTATCCTAAAATGCGCATCGGCGGCAGGGGGGCGACGAACGGGCCCACAATCGGCTATGATAGAGGTTTCTGTTTCCCGCTCTGTTTAGTGAATCCATTTGTTATGAAACCATTGCGCCAACAAAATCGCCCTGTCATTAGCTACGTGCCGCGCGTGGAGCCTGCGCCTCCGGAACATGCCGTGAAAATGGACCATTTTCGCGATGTCTGGATTTTGCGCGGGAAGTATGTCGCCTTTCTGCTGATGGGGGAGCATTTTCGCCGCTCGCCGGCGTTCAGCGTGCCGGAGTCGGCCCAGCGCTGGGCTAACCAGGTGCGTCAGGAAGGTGAGATTGAAGCCTGAGTCTGCTGCAGAAATAAAAAAACCGCTGATAATCAGCGGTTTTTTTGTGCTTACCGTTTAGCGATGCGCCAGTTCGGCCTCTTCTTCGCTATCGAAAATCGACTTGTCGGTCTGGCGCAGCCACTGGCTGGTCAGGGTCCCGGCGGTCATTGAGCCGTTAACGTTCAGCGCGGTACGCCCCATGTCGATCAGCGGTTCGACGGAGATCAGCAGCGCTACCAGGGTCACCGGCAGGCCCATCGCCGGCAGAACGATTAGCGCGGCGAAGGTGGCCCCGCCGCCCACCCCGGCGACGCCCGCCGAGCTGACGGTGACGATGCCCACGAGGGTGGCAATCCACATCGGATCCAGCGGGTTAATGCCCACGGTCGGCGCGACCATGACTGCCAGCATGGCCGGGTAGATGCCGGCGCAGCCGTTCTGGCCGATGGTGGCGCCAAAGGAGGCGGAGAAGCTGGCAATCGACTCCGGTACGCCGAGACGACGGGTCTGGGCTTCCACGTTCAGCGGAATCGACGCGGCGCTGGAGCGGCTGGTGAAGGCGAAGGTGATCACCGGCCAGACTTTACGGAAGTACTTCAGCGGGCTGATGCCGTTAATCGCCAGCAGCAGGCCGTGGACGACAAACATAATGCCCAGCGCAATGTACGAAGCTACCACGAAGCCGCCAAGTTTGATGATGTCCTGCAGATTCGACCCGGCAACCACTTTGGTCATCAGGGCCAGTACGCCGTAAGGGGTCAGCTGCATCACCAGACGAACCAGCTTCATCACCCAGCCCTGCAGGGTATCGATGGCCGTCAGCACGCGCTGGCCTTTTTCCACATCCTCTTTCAGCAGCTTAAGCGCTGCCACGCCGAGGAATGCCGAGAAAATGACGATACTGATGATGGAGGTCGGGTTAGCCCCGGTCAGGTCAGCAAACGGGTTCTTCGGCACAAAGGAAAGGATCAGCTGCGGTACGCTGAGATCGGCCACTTTTCCCACATAGTTGCTCTGGATGGCGTTCAGACGGGCTGTTTCTGCGCTGCCCTGAACCAGACCCTCGGCGGTGAGGCCGAACATATTGGTCACCAGCACGCCAACCAGCGCAGCGATAAGCGTGGTGAACAGCAGAGTGCCGATGCTCAGGAAGCTGATTTTTCCCAGCTGAGAGGCATTATGCAGCCTGGCCACCGCGCTCAGGATCGAGGCGAAGACCAGCGGCATCACAATCATTTGCAGCAGCTGGACATAGCCATTACCGACGATATTGAACCACTGGATGGAATCCTTCAGCACCTGGCTGTCAGACCCGTAGATCAGCTGCAGCGCCAGACCAAAGACCACACCAATGGCCAGACCAACCAGCACTTTCCTGGCCAGGCTCCACTGTTTATGGCGAGTTTGCCCCAGCGCAAACAGTAATACGGCGAACACGACTACGTTCGCTATTAATGGAAAGTTCATCCCCGTTCTCCTGATATTTTTATAACCTGGGCTGGTGGATAACCAGCTCTTATGACGGCAAGGTTAGCAGAAGGCGTTATCAAGGACTTATATTCAAATGGAATGGGTTATAACCAAATGGTGTTTTCCGGCGGTTTATCGGCCACTCTGATGACTAATGAAGCGATTGAAGGTGATTTGCAGGGAATTGATCACTCCGGAAGACCAGCGTATTGCGCTGTTGTCCGCCAGCGTCTGCGGCATCCAGACGGCATAGACGAACAGCGCCATGCATAAAGCGCGCTCCAGTTGGTTACCCTTGCGCGGCGCGAGGATCGGCAGCCGGAAGCGCCAGCGGCAGGGCCACAGCAGCGGCACCCCGGCGGGGGTGAGCATATCGGCGAGGATGTGGCTGAGATAGCCCAGCACCAGGCCCTGGAGGGCGTCCGCCGGGACAATCCAGCTGTCAGGCACCTTGAGGTAGAATAGCGTCAGCGCGCCAAAGACGGCCAGCAGGCTGTGGGTGAAGCCGCGGTGGCCAAAGGCCCGCGCCACGGGCTTTGAGATCCAGCTCAGTCGTTGGCCGAGAAATGACTTAGGGTGATCGATGTCCGGCAGCAGGCAGGTCAATACCGCAGAGGGCACAATATGCCACCAGTCGCCCTGCGCCAGCACCGGCGTTAACTCTGCGTTTTTGGCAAATACTGCGCAGGCGATTGAAAAGAAGAGATGGCCTTCCGCCGTCATGATAACACACCCTAAACTGTCGATTCATACAGTATAGGGTTTTTATACAGTGTACGGAAGAGGTGACGGTGTAACTCTTTGTCACAAATTTTCAGCGCGCCAGCCATCCGCCATCAACGGCAAGCGTATAGCCGTTAATATAGTCGGCGGCAGCCGAGGCGAGAAACACCACCGGCCCCTGCAGGTCTTTGGGTTCTCCCCAGCGACCGGCGGGAATGCGCTCGAGGATCGCCTGGTTACGTTCTTCATCTTCACGCAGCGCCTGGGTGTTATTGGTGGCCATATATCCCGGCGCAATGGCGTTGACGTTGATGCGTTGGCCTGCCCATTCGTTGGCCAGCAGGCGGGTCAAACCCAGCACGCCGCTTTTCGAGGCGGTATAGGAGGGGACGCGGATCCCGCCCTGAAACGAGAGCATCGAGGCGATGTTAATGATTTTGCCGCCATCGCCCTGGCGAATGAACTGCCTGGCGACCGCCTGGCTGAGAAAGAAAACCGCTTTGAGATTCAGATCGATCACCGCGTCCCAGTCGCTTTCCGTGAAGGTCAGGGCATCATGGCGGCGGATAATCCCGGCGTTATTGACCAGAATATCGACCCGACCCATCGCCGCCACCGCCTGGTCGACCAGCACGCTCATCTCATCCTGACGGCTGAGATCCGCCTGAATGGCATGAAAGCGGCGACCCAGCGCCTGAACCTGTGCTGCCGTGTCATGGGGAATTTTACGGTTGATGCCGACGATATCGCACCCGGCCTGCGCCAGGCCCAGCGTCATTCCCTGTCCCAGGCCGGTATCGCAACCGGTCACGATGGCGACCTTACCCGTCAGGTTGAAGGCGTTCAGTACCATATTCACCTCTGTCAGCTGATCTTCAGGCGTACGATGACGCCACCTGTGACCAGCATAGAGGCAGGAAAACAAAATTACAATAAAAATGAAACGTCGTTTTGATTTTATTACTGGCGGCGTGACAGCGATCGCGTCACCCGCCAGCGGCCTTACCCGAGCAGGGCTTCGGCTGTCAGGGCCTGCAGTGACGGGAGCTTGACGTCCGCCAGCACGAAGCGCGGGTCGCGGCTGTTCTCCGCTTCCGGTACCACGATAGCGCGCATGCGCGCGGCTTTGCTGGCGATCATGCCGTTGACCGAATCCTCCAGCGCGACGCAGCGCTGCGGGTCGACTCCCAGGGCAGCGGCGCAGTTGAGGTATACCTGCGGGTGCGGTTTGCTCCAGGGCAGATGTTCCGCGGAGGCGAGCGCATCAAACTGGTCACGCAGTTCGAACATGTTGAGCACTTTCTCCAGCATCACCAGCGGCGAGGCCGAGGCCAGGCCCACCTTTAAGCCCTGAGCTTTACACAGGGCCACTGCCTCGCGTACGCCCGGTAGCAGCGGGCGTGAGGCTTCCACCAGCTCGATGGCCCGGCGGATAATGCGCGCGGTGGCTTCTGCGCGATCGACGCCGTGCCACGGCTGCTGCGCATACCACAGATCCACCACCAGGTCGATTCGCAGACCAAGCAGGTCGGGCAGTTCATCGCGGCGGCGGGTATCCACCCCCAGGCTTTCCATGACCTCGACCTCCGCCTGATCCCAGAGCGGCTCAGAGTCAATCAGCAACCCGTCCATATCAAAAATCGCGGCCTCAATGCGGCGCTTCGCTGACATATGTCCTTCTCCTGTTGCGTAATCAGATAAACGAATCGGCATTCATGGTATATCATACCGCGCGTTATTGGGCGAAATTCGCCGTGGAAGATAGACTTATACCCGACACATTCGGGTCAGCGAGGAGCGCCTGCGCCACGCAACAGGCGGCAGGCGAATCACCAACGCGTCTTTAACAAGGGGAACTCATGACGTACCAACAAGCTGGACGCATAGCGGTTATCAAACGCATTTTGGGATGGGTCATCTTTATTCCCGCCGTGCTGTCGACGCTGATTTCTGTGCTCAAATTTATGTATGAGCACAGTGAAAAGAAACCCGGCATTGACGCGGTAATGATGGATTTTGCGCATGTCATGATTGAGATGATGCGCTTTAACACGCCGTTCCTGAACTTTTTCTGGTACAACTCGCCGCTGCCGGATTTCCACCACAGCCTGAACATCGGCTTCTGGATCATCTTCATTCTGGTGTTTGTTGGCATGGCGCTGCAGGCCTCCGGCGCGCGGATGGCGAGGCAGGCGAAATTTCTTCGCGAGGGGATTGAGGATCAGCTGATCCTCGAGCAGGCCAAAGGCGCAGAAGGGTTATCCCGTGAGCAGCTCGCTGAGCGGATCGTGGTACCGCGCCATACCATCCTGGTGCAATATTTCCCGCTGTATGTGCTGCCGGTGATCGTGATTATTATCGGCTACTTCTTCTTCTCGCTACTGGGCTTTCTGTAAGCCAGGTGCCCGGTTAGCCGGGCGCCATCTTATTCTGCCGGCAGAGCCCGCGGTTTACCCTGATTATCGACAGCAACGTAGATAAACAGCGCTTCCGTCGCCTTATAGCGCTGGCCAATCGGTTCAGAAGAGACTTTTTTCACCCACACTTCGATGTTAATCGTCACCGAGGTGTTGCCGCGCTTCACGCAGCGGGCGTAGCAGCACACCACGTCGCCGACGGCGACCGGGCGTAAAAAGGTCATCCCATCCACGCGCACGGTCACCACGCGACCCTGAGCGATCTCTTTGGCCATGATGGCGCCCCCGATATCCATCTGCGACATCAGCCAGCCGCCAAAAATATCCCCGTTGGCATTGGTATCCGCCGGCATCGCCAGGGTGCGTAAAACCATTTCGCCCTTCGGGGCAAGATCTGTAGTTGTCATGCTCTACTCTGTTGTGGTCAAAGACGATCAGCGGGATGCTACTATGAAAACGGGGCGGAGAGAATAGGGGAAAGCGCCCGCAGAGGCGGGCGCGGCACTTCAGAAGGAGAGGGTAACGCCGGCGTAATACGCGCGGCCAGGCTCATTGTAGGTCGAGGCGCCGGCATTTTCGCGATACAGTTGTTTATCAAACAGATTACTTATTCCGGCATTCAGGCGAATATCCCGGTTTAGCTGATACTGAGTACCAATACCCACGATGGAATAGGCGCCAACCTCGGTGGTGGCAAGGGTCCCGGTTTCGTTGCGGATCTCCGCATACTGACGCGGCTTCTGACGGCCATAAAGCGTCCAGTTCACATTCGCAGACAGGGCGTCGTTTACCTGCCAGTCGAGCATCGTGTTAACGGTATATTTCGGGATAACCGACAGCGGATTGCCTGTCTCTTTACTTTCTGATTTGAGCATCCAGGTGGCATTGGTCCGCCAGCTGAGGACATCTCTCAGCACCGGGATCAGCAGATTTCCTTCCAGCCCCTCGACCACGGCTTTGCCGCCGTTCTGCCACTGCAGAATATTATTGCCGCTGGAGGTATAGCCCAGCACCTCGGTTCCGGAGACGATTTTGTTTTTGTAATCGTTGCGGAACCAGGTAACCCCGGCAGCGTAACCATTAAGGTTGAATTCGATACCGATCTCTTTGTTAATACTGATCTCCGGATCGAGGTCAGGGTTGCCCAGCAGATAGCAGCTGCCTTCAGCGATAGTGTTCGGACAACCGTTGCCGCGGGTGGAGAGCAAATAGCCTTCACTGGATTGATAGAGGTTAGGCGCTTTAAACACGCGCGCGATACCGGCCTTCAGCGTGAACATATCGCTCAGCGCCTGAGACAGATTGAGGCTTGGGCTCCAGTTGCTGCCAAACTGATTATGATAATCGAAGCGGATGCCGGGGATCAGGTTGGTGCCAGGCACGGCTTCGATATTATCTTCCAGATAGATACCGGTGAGGGTGGCGCTGTTTTTGGTACTACGTTGCGTAGGGTCGCCCGAGGTCCCAGGGATAGTCTCGCCGTTGCTGTTAGTGGCCTGCATTGATGCCGGGTCGTCGAGCTGATCATGGTTCCATTCCATTCCCAGCGTCAGCGTCTGGTCCGCCAGCCAGAAGAAAGGCACATTGAATTCCGAGGTAGTACGCCAGGATTCCAGACGGCTGGTGGCATAATCCTCACTGTTGATCATGCCCTCGACGCGGCCGGTGGAGCCTTCCTGCAGGCGGGTATTGTTGGTTTTCTCGTAGTAAACACCGGCTTTGGACTGGCCCCAATCCCATAGACCGTTGTAGGTCAGTCCCCAGGACTGGCGATAGAGGCGATTAGTTTCGTGGCCGTACAGGGAGTCCACCAGCCCGTTCGGGCTAAGATTGCCGTTGCTGTACTGGGTATCACCAGCATAGATATTCCCCTGACGACTATAGGCATAGCTGAAATCGAGGATCTGTTGCGGGGTCATTTTCCATGACAGCAAGGCGTTAATATCTTTATTGCGTACCCCTTCGCGCCCCGCAGCGTAAGAGCCGTTTTGCGCATGGTTAATATCCCAGGCGTCGGGTTCCGTTTTATTGATATTGCCATACAGGCGCATCGTCAGCGCTTCGCCGGCCAGTGGGCCGCTGAGATTGAAGTTAGCGCGATTGGTCGTGCCTTCCTTGTTGTTTTCCGGCTGGTTGGTAAAGAAAGACAGCGAACCGTGCCAGTTGTTGGTCGGGCGTTTGGTAATGATATTGACCACTCCGCCCGCCGCGCCGGAACCATAGCGCGCGGCTGCCGGACCGCGGAGAACTTCAATCCGTTCGACCATCTCTGCAGGTACCCAGTTGCTGTCGCCCCGGGTATCGCGTTCACCGCGCCAGCTATAGCGAACCGCGTTACGTGACGTGACCGGTACCCCATCTATCAGGATCAGGGTGTTCTCCGGCCCCATGCCACGGATATCAATCTGGCGGTTGTTGCCCCGACTGCCGCTGGCGCTGTTGCCGGTCAAGTTCACCCCGGGCATTTTACGGATGATGTCTGAGAGATCGTTGACCGGCGGCTGCTTAGCAATATCATCTGCCGTGATAATCGACACCCCGGGCTGTTGCTTAAGCACCTCTTCCGCCGTACTGCGCACAATCATCGTTTCGGTATCTTGTTCTGATTCTTCAGCAAAGGCGTTAGGGGCGAGGAGACTGGATATGACCAGCGCCAGGGTCGTGGGGACAGAATATTGCGGCGATCTCATGTAAATATCCTTTTCAAAGCAATGCAAAATGAGATCGAGAATATTAATGATAACCATTATCATTACAATGTAACGAGATGAATCTCCATAAAATCCTCACAATTACCGCAACTTTTTATGCAGTTGAGAGAAATCGTGAAGAGAGCCTGCACAGTGTGGCCGGGAAGCTGTCAGCGTATGCGCTGAGGTTGTGTGGTTGAAGGGAATGTTTGCCAGCGCAGTGAGATTATAGGGGGCGAGCGCGGCGCGCGATGGCGCGCCGGCGGAGGAGTTAGTGGTGGTCGTCCTGCGGCATATGGCGGTAGATGTAGATCCCGCTCAGCAGGGTAAAGACCAGCGTGAGGGCGGTTAAGCCAAAGACCTTGAAGTTCACCCAGATATTCTGCGGCAGCCAGAAGGCGATATAGATATTGGCCAGCCCGCAAAGGATAAAGAACACCGCCCAGGCCAGGTTAAGCCGCGACCAGACCTGCTGCGGCAGGGCCAGCTCTTTGCCCAGCATGCGCTGAATCAACGGCTTTTTCATCACCCACTGGCTGAACAGCAGCGCGCCGGCGAACAGGGCATAGATCACCGTCACCTTCCATTTAATAAACTCATCATTGTGGAAGAAGAGAGTTAACCCGCCGAAGACGGCCACCAGCACAAAGGTGATCAGCGCCATTTTTTCGACTTTACGGTAGCGTACCCAGCTGTAGATCAGCACGATAGCGGTCGCGACGATCAGCGCGGTGGTGGCGGCGTAGATATCGTAAAGCTTATAGAAGGCAAAGAAGACCACCAGCGGTAAAAAATCCAGAAACTGCTTCATACATCGATCCCGTCTTTCAGGACGGACCGGGGAAGACCCCGATCCTGGTTAAGATTAGTTGCGGATAAGCATATACACGCGGAATAAATAGATCAGCAACAGGGCGGATATCAGGTTGCTGATGGTATTGATGACCACCGCGCCGACGTTTGGCGTCAGGACAGCAAAGCTGGAAGCGAACAGTAACAGCAGGGTTTTTGCCACCAGCCAGCCAATGATAGCCGGCGCCACCAGCCGCAGATTGGCCCACGCCAGGCGCATGCTGCTGCGCATGGCGCTGAGGATACCCATTTTGTCCTGCACCAGCATGATCGGCGCAAAGGCTAACACGATGGCCAGCAGCACGCCGGGCACCAGGACCAGCATCATCCCCATCTGCACCAGGAAGGTAGTGAAGAGGATCAACAGCAGCAGCTTCGGCAGCACCGGGGCTGAGGCGCCGATGGCACGCAGGGCGCTAACGCGATGACCGGCGGAGACCAGCTGGATCAGCAGCAGAACGCCGCCGGCGAGGATCGCATTGCCCACCAGACCCGAGAAGGTTGATGCCGCCGAGGCGCGCAGCAGAACCTGCTGCTGCTCCGGCGTCATGTTCTGCACCAGCTCAAACAGCCCGGCGCTACCGGCGAGGTTATCGCCTTCGCTGAGTATCGACAACTGCTCGTCACTGGGTGAAAAGGCATGGCCAAGTACTACCGTAATAAACGCGCACAACAGCGCAATCAGCAAAATGGTAATGAACTGATTACGAAAAAAATTCCCGGTGTCACGGTAGACGGACTTCGCCGTGATAGACATGCATTCTCCTTGAGTGTCGCAGGTGTTAACTAGCCGGCGATTGTACCGCAAATCGTTCCCTCGTAGCACTCTCTGCACCATTCAGGGCAGGTATATCTTTGTAAAGAGGCCGCAATGGCGGTAGGCCATAGCGCGCCCGCGCCCGGTTGCAGGCGTCATTTTCCTCACCATTCTCACCGGACATGGCGAATTCGCGGCACGGTGAGGGACGGTTTTCATAAATAGTGCAGTGGACGGCGTCACCGATGTCGCCTGACAGCGCCGCGCAGCGGCTCTGGCGCTGGTTGGTGCCGCTCATGCAGCGCAGGAAAGGGGTCAGCGGCTCGGTCAGCGCGGAAGGCACCAGGCCACCCGCGTCGTCGGCTTCCGCCCAGTAGAAAGAGACACGAAAATACGCACAACAGGCACCGCACGTCATGCACGGGTTGATTTCACTCATAATTACACCTGAAAAAAACGCATCAACACAGATTGTCGGCAGTTAACTTATCCAGCCGCTTTTGCGGCGGCAAGAGGGGGAGAAATATTTTTTTCACGGAAAGTGAAAATTGATGTGAGAAGGATTCAGGGTGTTTCGATCGGTAGCAAAAATTAATCTGGATCAATAAATGTTAAATCTAAGGTTTTAGTGTGATCTAAAACAGATCAAACGTAACTCGTTATAGGTATATTTGGCCGCGCTGAAAAACCATAATGAGGAAGTGGATATGAAGAAGTTAGCAGCGGCGGCATTAATTCTTAGCACGCTTTCCACCGGCAGCGTCTGGGCGCATGAAGCGGGTGAATTTTTCATTCGTGCCGGGACCGCCACCGTCCGACCGACGGAGGGCTCTGACAATGTGTTAGGCAGCCTTGGCAGTTTCAACGTCAGTAACAACACCCAACTGGGTTTAACCTTTACCTATATGGCCACCGATAACATCGGCGTGGAGCTGCTGGCGGCAACGCCGTTCCGCCATAAGGTCGGCACCGGGCCAACCGGGACTATCGCCACCGTCCATCAGTTGCCACCCACCCTGATGGCGCAGTGGTACTTTGGCGATGCGCAAAGCAAGGTGCGCCCGTACGTGGGGGCGGGTATTAACTACACCACCTTCTTTAATGAAGACTTTAACGATACCGGCAAGGCGGCCGGGCTTTCCGATCTGAGCCTGAAGGACTCCTGGGGCGCGGCGGGGCAGGTCGGCCTCGATTATCTGATTAACCGTGACTGGCTGCTGAATATGTCGGTGTGGTACATGGATATCGACACCGATGTGAAATTCAAAGCCGGCGGCGTGGACCAGAAAGTCAGCACCCGTCTGGATCCGTGGGTGTTTATGTTCTCCGCGGGTTATCGATTTTAAATCCTGCTGAAAACTGGCCAACGGATGGCCAGTTCATTGTCACGTCACACCTGTCTGCCGCAAGCCTTCGCCATCGATAGCGGATCACACTTCCGTCCACTGGCGCAGCAGGTTGTGATACATGTTGAGCAGGGAGAGGACCTCTTCTCCGTCGCCAAAGCGGGCCTTCAGAGACTGGATGGTGCGGTCCAGGTCGTAAAGCATCGCGCGCTGCTTATCGTCGCGGACCATCGACTGGATCCACAGGAAAGAGGCCTGACGTACGCCGCGGGTAACCGGGGTGACGCAGTGCAGGCTGCTGGCGGGATAGAGCACCAGATGCCCGGCCGGGAGCTTCACCCGGTGCTGGCCATAGGTGTCTTCAATCACCAGTTCACCGCCCTCATAGCTCTCCGGCTCGCAAAGAAACAGCGTCGCTGACAGGTCAGTGCGCATCCAGCCCGCCTCGCCGTTCTGGCGAACGGCGCCATCGACATGAAAACCGTAGGTCTCCCCTGGCCCATAGCGGTTAAACAACGGTGCGGAAATCGTCCGCGGCAGCGCGGCGGAAAAAAACTGCGGGTGGCCGCGCAGCGCGTCGAGCACGGCGGCTTGCAGGCGGGCATACAGCGGCGTACGGGTATCGATCTGTTGGTTCTGTTTGACGGCCGCCCCCTGGCTGCCCACCGTAACCCGTCCGTCGACCCACTCGGCCTGCGCCAGCTGCCGGGTAAATTCCGCCACCTGGTCTGCCGATAGCACGTCAGGAATGTGATACATCATCGCGGTGTTCTCTCTAAAAGGTGGGGCGCAACGGCCCCACGCACAGACTCAGAAGTGGACGTTCGCCGTCAGCATAAAGGTACGGGGTTCGCCCGGATGATAGCGATAGCCGCTCTTGTTGATGGAGGCCACGTAATCGGTATCAAACAGGTTGTACATATTGAGCTGCAGATCGAGGTTGCTGTTGACCCGATAGCCCAGTTTGGCGTCGGCGACCCAGTAGCCCTCGGTGTGATCCGGGGTACCGACCGCGCCATCGCTGCCCCGGCGCAGGCTTCCGACATAGCGCACACCGCCGCCGACGGACAAATCGCTGGTGGCCTGATACTGCGTCCACAGCGTAAAGGCATGTTTCGGGGTGTAGGCCAGGGCGGAAGATCCATCCTGCGCTACGTTCTGTCCCTCCGTCACTGTCGCATGCTGCTGCGTGTAGCCGGCGATGATCGTCCAGTCCGGGGTCAGGTTTCCGGTTGCGGAGAGTTCATACCCCTCCACGCGCTTTTTGCCGTACTGCGACCAGGTTCCGTCATCGTTGGCGGCCACTTCGTTTTCAATATCGGTACGGAATAACGCCGCGCTGAGCAGCAGACGGTTGTCGAAGATTTGCCACTTAGTGCCCAGCTCGCTGGATTTCGCCTTCTGCGGCTTAAAGTCGGTTCGGTTGGCGCTGTTGCCGCTACCGCTGGCGGCCAGGGCGAAACTGCTGCCCCCCGGCGGCTGCTGTGAGATGGCGTAGTTGACGTAGACATTGCCCTGCTCGGTTAAGCGGTACAGTGCCCCGGCTTTCCAGTTAACCAGATTGCCGGATTTGGCGGTATCCACGGTGGTGACCGGGCTGCCCGTCGACTGGCCGGGCGGGCAGGCGATAGCCCCGCGTCCGCTGCCGCCGCAGGCGGTGGCGCTGTCATATTTAGTATGATAATTGTCGAGACGTAGCCCGCCGTTGACCTCAATCCGTTCGGTCAGCGTCAGCGTATCGAAGGCATAAATCCCGAAGGTATCAGTCTGGCCGTTGGCATTCGCCCCGTTTCTGTCCAGCCCGCCAATCGACAGGTTGCTCACCGGATGGTAGAGATTCACCGCCGGCGCGGTCATGGCGTTCACGCCATAGTTGGTCTGGTTTTCCCGGGTAAACTCCACGCCGGCGCTGACGTCATGGCCTATCGAGCCGGTATTGAAGGTCGAGGTGATATTGGTCTGGTTGGTCAGAATGCGGTTGCTGACATCTTTGGTATTAACCAGACGCGACCAGCTCCAGGTGTTGACGTCATTGATATCGGGGGCGGTGATATTGCTCGCGCCGCCCATCACCGCGGTCAAAAGATACTCCTGTTTCACCCGCGACCAGCGGGTGGTATTGCGCACGGTGGTATTGTCCGTCAGATCGTGCTCGAAGCGCAGAGTGCCGCTGTCGGTGGTGGATTTATCATAATCGGAGTCGGTGCCATAGAAATTGCTGGTATCGACCTTACCGGCGGAGTTGAGCGCGGCATACTTCGGCGAAGGCGCCGAATAGCCCGGCAGGCCGACGGTGGGGATCCCGCCATCCGGGGTGTTGTTCTGCCGGACGTGCAGATAGTTCAGATACAGACGAGTTGGGGTATCGAGGCCGAAGGCCAGCGACGGCGCGATGCCATAGCGTTCGTTTTCAATGCTATCCCGACCGGCGTCATGGGTTTTTTCCCCCATCAGGTTCAGACGGAACGCGGCGCTGTCGCTAAACGCCTGGTTCAGGTCGAGCGTTCCCCGACGCGACCAGGCGCTGCCGATGCTGGCCGAACCGTCGATCCCGGAGTCAAGGCGCGGCTGCTTGCTGATCATATTGATCGATCCTGAGGGCGCGCTGCGGCCATAGTCCGTGCCGGCGGGTCCTTTGATGACTTCCACCTGCTGGGTGTTGAAGGTATCGCGCGTCACGCTGCCGATGTCGCGGATGCCGTCCACATAGATGCTGTTAGAGGTATCCACGCCGCGCATGTAGATGGCATCCCCGGTGGTTGAACTGCCATTCTCGCCGGCATAAAACGCCCCGACGCCGGGGACGTTTTTGAGGGCGTCAGTCAGGTTGGTGACGCCCTGATCTTTAATCACCTGTTCCGGGATCACGGTGATGGTGCGGGTGGTATCGACCAGCGGTTTATTGAACTTGGGATCGGCGGAGGCGCCGGGAGAGTAGAGTGAGGGCGGAGTGGCTTCCACCACCAGCGTCTCTTCACTATTTTTGACTGATTTTTCCGCTGCGATGCCCGTTGCCGGTGAGGCCCCCAGACACAGACCCGTAAACAATGCCAATGAGTTGAAACTGCCAAACGGCAGAGAAGCGTTTTTTTCCATGATAAATGCAGGCTTATTTTTTGTTATGAGCACATACCACACCGCGCAAAAGCGACGTTTTTCGTCGTCTGGCTTGCGCTGACCCGGTGTGATTCTATAAATGATAAAAAGAATAGTTATCATTCGCCTTAATATTTACATAGAAATGTTGACGTTTAAACATATTTCTTCATCGCGATTTACATAGTTCATAAATTTTGAACGAAAAGGGCGGGGATGAAGCAAAAGAGCGGCTGGAAGAGGCCGGTGACAGGCCGCGCCGCGAGGTGACAGGCGCCAGGGCTAACCCGGCGCTTCGTGGTTTTTGGCATAAAAGATGCCCTCCTTCTGCGCGAGGAGAACGCCGTTCTGGAAATTGGTGTAATGAAAAATAGCGGCCCACCGATCCCTCTGCAGGCACTGTTCCGCGACCGCGTTATTGGGGGGACGACCAGCGAGCGTTCTCCCGCCGCGTGACGGAGAACAATGCCGCGCCGTATGTCGTCTGGAGCAGGCGGCGGGCCACTGCTGGCTGCGGCAACTGGTGCGTGAGGTGTGTCGCCAGTAAAAAAAAGCCCGCACAAGTGCGGGCAAAA
Source organism: Klebsiella sp. P1CD1 (assembly GCF_003790505.1). Lineage (NCBI taxonomy): Bacteria > Pseudomonadati > Pseudomonadota > Gammaproteobacteria > Enterobacterales > Enterobacteriaceae > Klebsiella > Klebsiella sp. P1CD1. The sequence continues at coordinate 3,418,496 of NZ_CP033631.1, read as the reverse complement.
ATACTGGAAGCAATGTGAGCAATGTCGTACTGAATACCTGAGTTGTTTACTCAACTATTCAGTAATGAGAAAGATAATATTTCTCATTTAAGATATCAACCCCATCTTTTGTGCGGAAGCGATTTTTTATCCGAGGGTGAAAACCGTGCGCTTCTGGCTGTCGTCCTGCGGCCAGGCCGCCGCGATCTCCTGCAGCGGCCGCGGGGTGGTGGCGATGGTGAATTTACCCGGCACCGCCGCCTGCAGCATTTCACCTGTCGCCGCCAGCAGCTGCGGCATCGACAGGCTACCGATACCGCTGCCCATCAGCACGAGCGGTGCGGAACGCAGAACTGCGCCATTTAACGCGATATCGGCGCCAGCCAGGGACCCCACCTGCACATAGCGCACCGGTCTGCCGGCTGGGGTATATTTCGCCAGGGCCGGCAATAACACTTCCGCGCTGTGTCCCCACAGGTAATCGATGACCACGTCAATCTGCGCAGCGCTGGTCGCTGAAAATTGCCCGCTCAAGGTTTTATCATCAGCGGTTAAGTGAATACACTCATCGGCGTCCAGCGCCGCCAGTGTCTGCGCATTCCGTCCGGTTGCAATGATTTTTTTCGCTCCCAGATAGCGGGCAATCTGCACCGCCAGCTGACCGGCGCTGCCGGTGGCGCCGTTAATCAGCACCGTTTCACCGGCCTGGATCTGGGCGCGAGTCACCAGAGACGCCCACGCGGACATGCCGGGATTGGCCATCGCCGCGGCGCTAACATCATCGAGCGCATCCGGCACCGGCAGGCAACTCTGCAGGGCAACCGGCGCCTGCTGCGCCATACTGCCGAAGGGGGCGGTGGGGAAGGCGAAATAGACGCGCTGGCCCTGAGGTGTGGTGCCGACGCCATCGATACCGGGCACAAAGGGCAGATTGCCGTCGAAGCTGTAATGGCGTCCGGATGCGCGGGCCTTAACCACATGGCTCAGCGCGGCGGCGCGGACGTCAATGATCGTCTGGCCGGGCGCGGGCTGCGGGTCGATAAAATCGGCCCAAACCGGGCCTTCTGCGAGGTCAAAAACCACGGCTGCTTTCATAAATTATCTCCTGTCGGGAATTATGTGTAAAATACACATATTGTTTTACAGCACTATACGCGGAAAATTAATATATGCAAGATGCACATAATGACTACGACATTACCGACTTTCACGGCGCGCTACTGGATATCATCAGCGTGATGAACCAGCCGCTGCGCGACGAGCAGATCCTCCAGGCGGCCGGCGTCCAGCTGGAACAGATGCTGTTTCCGCTGCTGGTGGCGGTAGGGCGCCATGGCCCGGTAGGGGTGGTTGAGCTGGCGGATCATTTAGGGCGCGATTACACCACCGTCAGCCGCCAGGTGAAAAAACTGGAAGCCCAGGGACTCGCCTGTAAGCAACCTAACTGTCATGACCGACGGATCAGCGAAGTGACGCTTAGCGCCAGCGGACAACAGATGATCGACAGTATTGCGGTAGCGCGGCGGCGGTTAATGAATCAGGTGCTGGCGCAGTGGCCGGAAGAGGAGGTGCAAGCGCTGTTTCGCTTAACGCGCAAATACGCCGACAGTTTGCAGCAACCGAGCTAAATTCTCGCGTGCTAACAATCATCTTGTTCGTCACAAATCACGGGTCAGCTCGTCGATGTTGTCGGAAAGTATCTCCAGCAGGGATCGTACATAGATATTGTTATTTCCCTGATGCCACATCGCGCTGAGGGGAAGGCCTTCGATATGTTTTTTGGGCGTGAGCGCAAGGTATTTCACGCCGTCCGCATTCATGTCTTTATAGGACGCAGGCACCAGAGCAATGCCGAGTCCTGCGGCAACAAAACTCAGGATAGTCTGCTTCTCTTCAGCATACTGCGCGATAACAGGCATGCTGCCACCTTCCTTGAAAATATTCATTGTCAGGTCATGGCTGTGACGCCGGGTGCGTCTTTCCGGCAAGATAACAGGCTCGTGCCGAAAGTCATTGATACTGACTTCATCATAACTGACCAGCCGGTGGTTAGTGGGCACGGCGAGCACGCAAGTTTCATTGGCGATAAATCGCGTTGTCAGCATGGCATCAATGTGTTCCGGCGGGCGCACAAAAACCACATCCAGCCACCCTGAAATGAGTCGGGGGATAAGTTTGTGAGATTTATCTTCTGTAAGATGAATATCTGCTTCAGGAAAACGCCTGACGAAAAGATTAAGCAATTCAGGAAGTAATCCTTTGGCTGCGCTGTCGATAGCCCCGATCCGCAACGTTCTTTTCTGCAACAGGCTATTTTTCCGGAATCGCTGCCGTAGCGCATCGAAATCAGCAATGACCGTTTTGGCCTCATTTAAAAAGGCGGCGCCTTCAGGTGTTAGCGACACGTTGCGGGTCGATCGATTCAGTAGCCTGATCCCCAAATCATCTTCCAGCAGTTTGATGAAGCGACTCAGTGACGCAGGCATCATTTCGAGTTTACGGGCAGCCCGGCCAAAGTGAAGCTCATCACCTAATACCACAAAGCAACGTAGCTGATTTATATCCATTTTTTCACCAAAACCTGATTATACAAATTATTTATATAAAGCTGTGCCGATGATAAAGCGGTTCAAAACTTCATACTGGGATTATTACAAAACGATAACAACCCTACATCACTATGGAGCATCCCGTCATGAATAACGACCTCGAAAAGAAGGTGATGCGCAAAGTTACCCTGCGCATTATTCCTTTCATCATGCTGCTGTACTTCATTGCCTTCCTTGACCGAGTCAATATTGGCTTTGCCGCCCTGACCATGAACCAGGACCTGGGGTTTTCACCCACCGTTTTTGGGCTGGGCGCCGGCATTTTCTTCCTGGGTTACTTTCTGTTTGAGGTGCCGTCAAACTTAATTCTCCATAAAGTGGGCGCCCGCATCTGGATCGCCCGCGTCATGATTACCTGGGGATTCGTCTCTGGCTGCATGGCTTTTGTGCAGGGCACGACGAGCTTCTACATTCTGCGTTTTCTGCTCGGCGTGGCGGAAGCCGGTTTCTTCCCGGGTATCATTCTCTATCTCAGCTACTGGTTTCCTGCCGCCAGGCGTGCGCAGGTCACTGCCATCTTTATGGCCGCAGCCCCCCTGTCGACAGCACTGGGATCGCCGGTTTCGGCCGCTTTGCTCGAGATGCATGGCTTCCTCGGCTACGCCGGCTGGCAGTGGATGTTTGTACTGGAAGCTTTCCCGGCGCTGGTGCTCGGTGTTGTGGTTCTGTTCTTCCTGACGGATCGTCCGGCCAAGGCCAAATGGCTGACTGATCAAGAGCGTGCCTGGCTGGAAAACGCCATGCAAGACGAGGAGCGGGCACGGGCGGCAAAACAGAGCCATTCCAGTGCATGGCGAGGGCTAGCGGATATACGCGTCCTGGCGCTGGCGCTGGTCTATTTCGGTACCTCAGCCGGGCTGTATACGCTTGGCATCTGGTCCCCGCAAATCATTCGCAGTTTCGGTGCTTCCTCGCTGGAGATTGGTTTCCTGAACGCCTTTCCGGCGGTGATCGGCGTCATCGCCATGATCCTCTGGGCGCGTCATTCCGATCGAACCAAAGAGCGCAGCTGGCACGTCATTGGCGCCTGTCTGCTGGCGGTTGGCGGGCTGATATACGCCGGTAATGTCAGCACATTGTTTACCGTGATGCTTGCCTTAACGCTGGTCACTGTGGGGATTAGCGCATCAAAACCCCCTCTGTGGAGCATGCCAACCCTGTTCCTCAGCGGCCCGGCTGCGGCCGCTGGCATTGCCGCTATCAACTCCATCGGCAACCTCGGTGGTTTCGTCGGCCCGATGATGATTGGCGTGATCCGCGAGCAAACCGGTAGCTACAGCTGGGGCCTGTATTTTGTCGCCGGATTGCTGGCGCTCTCGGCCCTCGTGGTCGTGATTCTTTCTGCCAGAGCGAACAAATCGCCGACGGCAGAGCTTCCACATCCTCATACTCATTAACTGGAGAAGTAACGATGCGTCACTACAAAATTGCTGCCATCCCTGCGGACGGTATCGGACCGGAAGTCATTTCGGCAGGTATTGAAGTCTTGCACGCGCTGACGCGCCACGATCCGCAACTGAAATTTGATATAGAGACCTTTGACTGGGGGTCAGACTATTACAAAAAACATGGCGTGATGATGCCGGAAGAAGGACTGAACATGCTGAAAGCATTCGATGCCATTTACTTCGGCGCGGTGGGGGCACCGGATGTCCCTGACCACATCACACTCTGGGGCCTGCGGCTGCCTATTTGCCAGGGCTTTGACCAGTACGCCAATGTGCGACCCACCAAAATTCTGCCGGGCGTCACTTCACCGCTGCGCAACCGCGGGCCGGGCGATCTTGACTGGGTCATCGTGCGTGAAAACTCTGAAGGTGAATATTCTGGTAACGGCGGCCGTGCGCACCGTGGTTTACCTGAAGAAGTCGGTACCGAAGTGGCAATCTTTACCCGTGTTGGGGTAACGCGCATTATGCGCTATGCCTTCAGACTGGCGCAGTCTCGGCCACGTAAACTGCTGACCGTGGTAACCAAATCCAACGCCCAGCGCCATGGCATGGTGATGTGGGATGAGATTGCCGCTGAAGTGGCGCAGGAATTCCCGGATGTGCAGTGGGACAAAATGTTGGTCGATGCCATGACGCACCGTATGACGTTGCATCCCCAGACCCTGGATACCATCGTTGCCACCAATCTGCACGCCGATATCCTTTCCGATCTGGCTGGCGCGCTGGCGGGTAGCCTGGGCGTAGCGCCGACCGCGAATATTGATCCTGAACGCCGCTTCCCTTCCATGTTCGAACCGATCCATGGTTCCGCATTCGATATCACCGGCAAAGGGATTGCGAACCCCATTGCCACTTTCTGGACCGCGGTACAGATGCTTGAACATCTGGGCGAACGCCATGCCGCTGCGCTGATTATGGAAAGCATTGAGTATGTGTGTGAAAAAGGCATTCTGACGCCAGATGTCGGTGGCTCAGCCAATACCGCGGAGGTGACACGCGCCGTGGTGCACTACATTGACGCTAAAGCTGACATTGCCGAGACCGCATAACCATGAATAACGAACAGGCTGCAGAGATCCTGCAGGATATCTTTCAACATGCGGTCAACAGTGCCCGCGCCGGGCCGGTGACCCTGGCTAACCTGCCGGAAAAACCTCGCGGCCGTTGTGTGGTGATCGGTGCGGGTAAAGCATCCGCGGCAATGGCGGCTGCCGTAGATGCAGCCTGGCCGGATGTGGCGGTGTCGGGCGTGGTGGTGACGCGTTACGGTTACGCGGTTCCTGCGGGCCGCATCCGCATTATTGAGGCGGCTCATCCCGTATCAGATGCCATGAGCGAGGTTGCCGCAATGCTGATTGTGGAGACGCTGCGCGGTTTAACTGCCGATGATCTGGTGCTGGCATTGATTTCAGGGGGAGGGTCGGCGCTGATGGCGCTGCCCGCCCCGGGGTTAACGCTGGCAGATAAGCAGACCATCACCCGGGCCCTGCTCCATAGCGGGGCCAGCATCAAAGAGATGAATCTGGTACGTCGTCATCTCTCAGCGGTGAAAGGCGGAAAGCTGGCGACCATGGCGCAACCGGCGCGCATCGTATCACTGATTATCAGCGATGTGCCTGGCGATGATCCGACGGACGTAGCGTCTGGCCCCACCGTTGCCGATAACAGCGCACCACGTGATGCGCTCCGGGTACTGCAGCGGTATGGCATTGCGATCCCGAAGCCCGTTAGCGAACGGCTAAACCAGCCGGCCGGCCCGATGGAAAACGCCGCGACAGGCGAGGTCAGGCTTATCGCCACGCCGGCGATGGCGTTAGCGGCGGCGGGGCTGGCCGCACGACAACATGGGCTCACCCCCCTTATTTTGGGGGATGCGATAGAAGGTGAAAGCAGGGAAGTGGCGGTGGTCATGGCCGGTATGGCGAAATCGGCGAAGCAGTATGGTCACCCGATTTCAGGGCCTGCTGTACTGTTGTCAGGTGGCGAAACCACGGTGACAGTAAACAACACTCCGCCTGGAAAAGGGGGCCGCAATACCGAGTTTTTACTCAGTCTGGCCTGTGCGCTCCAGGGGGAACACGGTATCTGGGCCATGGCGGGAGATAGCGATGGTATTGATGGCACAGAAGATGCCGCAGGTGCGATCGTCTTCCCGGATACGCTTGCGCGCGGCAAGCTGAGCGGTCTTAATGCAGTGCAATATCTGGATGGCCATGATAGTTACTGCTATTTTCACGCGCTTAATGATTTGCTGATCACCGGCCCGACGTTAACCAACGTCAATGATATTCGGGCAATATTGATTGCCTGACTGTATCGCTCTCCTGTGCCAGGGAGAGCGATATTTTTCCCTTTCTACATTGTTCAAATCTTCGGTATCCGCCCGCCATCCATTTCCACGCTAAAGCGTATCGCCTGGCGCCAAGGTGTCGATCATCGTTCCGTCTGATGTGTTGGCGTGCAAGATGACATGGAGGGGAAGGTAACGCGAGGAAATCGCCGCCTGGCGCAATACCAGGCGGCTAACGGTCAGGCGGTTTTGGTCGCCGCCTTCAGGCTCTGGACGAAGGCTTTCAGTTCGTCGAGCATGGTCTGCGGCTCATCGAGGTGGTGTTCGATGATTTTGACGATGGCGGAACCGGAGATAGCCCCGGCGGCCCCGGCGTCAATGGCGGCGCTCACCTGCTCCGGCGCGGAGATACCAAAGCCCTGCAGCGGCGGCGCGGCGTGATATTCTGCCAGCTTCTCCACCAGGTGGTGCAGCGGCAGCGCGGCGCGATTTTCCGCACCCGTCACCCCGGCACGCGACAGCAGATAGGTGTAGCCGCGGCCATAAGAGGCAATCTGGCGCAGTAAATCGTCATCCGCATTGGGCGGGCAGATGAAAATCGGCGCGATGTTATGGCGCATCGCCGCCTGGCGGAACGGGGCGGACTCTTCCACCGGCACGTCGGCCACCAGCACCGAGTCGACGCCGACGCGGGCGCACTGGGCATAGAACGCATCGATGCCCGGGCTGAAGACGAGGTTGGCGTACATCAGCAGGCCGATTGGGATGGTCGGATGCTTCTGGCGGATCGCCGCCAGCATCTCAAAGCACTGCGCCGGGGTCACTCCGGCGGCGAAGGCGCGCAGGGCCGCGCCCTGGATGGTCGGGCCGTCCGCCAGCGGGTCGGAGAAAGGGATCCCCAGCTCAAGGGCATCGGCGCCGCCTTCGATCAGCGCATCGATAATTTTGAGCGACTGCTCCGGTCCCGGATCGCCGAGGGTGACAAAGGGAACGAAGGCGCCTTCCTGGCGATTTTTCAGTTGGGCAAACAGCGTCTCATAGCGTTCCATCAGATTTCCCCTCGCGCTTTCAGGATGTCATGTACGGTGAAAATGTCTTTGTCGCCGCGACCGGAGAGGTTAACCACCAGCAGCTGCTCTTTTTCCGGGTTCTCGCGCATCATCTTCAGCGCGTGGGCCAGAGCGTGAGAGGACTCCAGCGCCGGGATAATCCCTTCGTGGCGGGAGAGCGCTTTAAACGCGTCCAGCGCTTCGTTGTCGGTGATCGACACATAGTCAGCGCGACCGGTGCTGTTCAGAAACGCGTGCTGCGGCCCAACGGACGGGAAGTCCAGCCCGGCGGAAATGGAGTAAGACTCTTCGATCTGGCCGTCGGCGGTTTGCATCATCGGCGACTTCATACCGAAGTAGATCCCCACGCGGCCATGCTTCAGCGGCGCGCCGTGCTCGCCGCTTTCGATACCGTGCCCGGCCGGTTCCACGCCGATCAGGCCGACGTTGGTTTCATCAATAAAGTCGGCAAACATGCCGATGGCGTTTGACCCACCGCCAACGCAGGCGATCACCGCGTCCGGCAGACGTCCCTCTTTTTCGAGGATCTGCGCTTTAGTCTCTTCGCCAATCATGCGCTGGAATTCACGTACAATGGTCGGGAACGGATGCGGACCGGCGGCGGTGCCCAGCATATAGTGCGCCTTCTCGTAGCTACCAGACCAGTCGCGCAGCGCCTCATTACAGGCATCTTTCAGCGTGGCGGAGCCGCTGTGCACCGGGATCACCTCGGCACCCATCAGGCGCATACGGAAGACGTTCGGCGACTGGCGCTCGACGTCCTTGGCGCCCATGTAGATACGGCATTTCAGGCCGAGCAGGGCGCTGGCCAGCGCTGAGGCGACCCCGTGCTGACCGGCGCCGGTCTCGGCGATAATTTCGGTTTTACCCATCCGTTTGGCCAGCAGGGCCTGGCCCAGCACCTGGTTGGTTTTGTGCGCGCCGCCGTGCAGCAGATCTTCGCGTTTCAGGTACAGGGTGGTGCGAGTACCTTCGGTCAGATTCCGGCATTTGGTCAGGGCCGTCGGACGTCCGGCGTAGTTTTTCAGCAGGTCAGTGAATTCCGCCTGAAAGGCCGGGTCCTTCTGCGCGCTGACAAAGGCTTCTTCCAGCTGGCGCAGGGCGGGCATCAGGATCTGCGGCACATACATGCCGCCGAATTCGCCGAAGTAGGGGTTCAGTAAAGTGCTCATTATTGCTCCTTAATATGCGCGCAGCGTCTGGAATACGGAGGCCAGTTTGCTGGCGTCTTTAATCCCGGGTTGCGACTCTACGCCTGAATTGAAATCGAGTCCGGCACAGCCGCTTTTGGCCGCTTCCACACAGTTATCGGCACCCAGGCCACCCGCCAGCATGACGTTGCGCAGATCCTGGCCCTGCAGCAGGCTCCAGTCAAAGCGCTGGCCGCTGCCGCCCTGGCCGTTGTCGAACAGGTACTTGTCGACATGGCGGAGCGTACGGGCCGGGAGGGTTTCACCAACGCTCAGCGCTTTCCAGATACGGACGTTGTCCGCGAGGGCGTCGCGCAGCGCGTCGATATAGGCCTGGTCCTCATCACCGTGCAGCTGCACGGCGGCCAGCCCCAGAGCCTGCGCGCGGGCGACCACCTCGTCCAGCGGCGCATTGCGAAACACGCCGACGTACTGCAGCGGCGCTGCGGCGATCACCGCTTTGGCCTGGGCGTCATTCACCGCCCGCGGCGAAGTCGGGACGAAAATCAGGCCACCGTAGATGGCGCCGGACTCCCAGGCCACCTGGGCATCCTGCGGGCGCGTCAGGCCGCACACTTTATTCTCGCCGAGCAGCACGCGTTTAACCGCCGCTTCCAGATCCGCCTGCTCCATCAGGGCGGAGCCGATCAGGAAGCCGTTGGCGAAGTGGCTCAGCTCGCGCACTTCAGCATAGGTATGGATGCCGGATTCGCTGATCACCGTGACATCCGGGCCGAGACGCGCCGCCAGCTGACGGGTGCGGTTAAGGTCAATCGACATATCGCGCAGGTCGCGGTTGTTAATGCCCACCACCTTCGCCTTCAGGGCGATGGCGCGCTCCAGCTCCTCTTCGTTGCTGACTTCGGTCAGCACGCCCATATTCAGGCTGTGCGCCACCGCGGAGAGCTGGCGGTACTGCTCATCGTCGAGCACCGAGAGCATCAGCAGGCAGGCATCGGCCTGATAGTAGCGCGCCAGGTAGATCTGGTAAGGGTCGATGGTGAAGTCCTTACACAGGATCGGCTGCGGCGCGACCTTGCTGACGATCGGCAGAAAATCGAAACTGCCCTGGAAATATTTCTCATCACACAGCACTGAGATCGCCGAGGCGTAGTGTTTGTAGATGCTGGCGATCGCCGCCGGATCGAAATCTTCGCGAATCAACCCCTTCGACGGCGAGGCCTTTTTGCACTCGAGAATAAACGCGGTGCGGGTGCCGGCCAGCGCGTCATAGAAATTGCGCTGCGTCGGGACCACTTCATTCTGAAAACTGGCTAACGGTTGTTGTTGTTTGCGGGCTTCTACCCAAATCGCTTTGTCGGCAACGATTTTTGCTAAAACGGTCTGCATTCTTTACCCTCTTGCCGCTAAGGCAGTCACTCTGTCATAGGCCGCGCCGCTGTGCAGCACATCCAGTACCTGCTGAGCGTTAGCTTTCAGATCTTCATGCCCGTGTAAACGCATCAACATGGCGACGTTGGCGGCGACGGCGGCTTCGTGAGCGGCTTCACCTTTACCTTGTAGCAAGCGCGTCAGAATGTCACGATTTTCTTCCGGCGTGCCGCCCGCCAGCTGCGCCTGATGGTAAGGCGTCAGGCCGAAGTCGTCAGCGGTCAGCTGATAGCTTTTGATTTCCCCGTTATGCAGTTCGGCGACCACCGTGGGCGCATGCAGCGAGACTTCATCCATCCCGCCGCTGTGCACCACCGCCGCGCGCTGATAGCCCAGCACGCGCAGGGTCTCGGCGATCGGCAACACCAGTTCCGGGCTGTAGACGCCAATCAGCGCCAGCGGCGGATGCGCCGGGTTGATCAGCGGCCCCAGCACGTTAAACAGGGTGCGGGTCTTCAGCTGCTGACGGACCGGCATCGCGTGGCGGAAACCGGTGTGGTATTTCGGCGCGAACAGGAAACAAACCCCCAGCTCATCGAGCGCCGCGCGGGATTTATCGGCGTTCATATCGAGATTGATGCCGAAGGCCGCCAGCAGGTCAGAAGAGCCTGATTTACTGGAGACGCTGCGGTTACCGTGTTTCGCCACTTTCAATCCACAGGCCGCAGCGACAAAGGCGCTGGCGGTGGAGATATTGATGCTGTTGCTGCCGTCGCCACCGGTGCCGACGATGTCGGCAAACAGGTAGTCCGGGCGCGGGAACGGCGCGGCGTTTTCCAGCAGCGCGGTGGCGGCGCCGGCAATTTCCTGCGGCTGCTCGCCGCGCACTTTCATACTGACCAGCGCGGCGGCCAGTTGCTCAGGCTTCACTTCACCGCGCACGACGGCGGAGAACAACTGGTGGCTCTCCTGCTGGCTCAGGGTTTCCGCCTGATAGAGCTTCTCAAGGATCGGCTGGAGGGTGTTAGTGTGCTCCAGCTTCTGCAGCGCCCAGGCCAGGGTCTGCTCCAGCAGCCGTGCGCCCTGAGTGGTAAGGATCGATTCCGGATGGAACTGGAAGCCGCACACCCGGTCCGCATCGTGACGCACCGCCATCACCATACCGTTGAAATTGGCGTTAATCGTCAGCCCGGCGGGAATATTGCTGCCAACCAGCGAGTGGTAACGCGCCACCGGCAGTGGGTTAGCCAGACCGGCAAACATGGCCTGGCCGTCGTGCTCAATGCTGGATGCTTTGCCATGGAGGATCTCGCCCGCCTGGCCGACATAGCCGCCGTAGGCTTCGACAATAGCCTGATGACCGAGGCAGATGCCGATGATCGGCAGCTTGCCACGCATACGGGTCAGCAGTTCCGGCATGCAGCCAGCTTCGCTCGGCGTACCCGGGCCCGGGGAGAGCATCAGCACCGGGTTGTCCATGGTGCCCAGACGCTCAATCAGCGCCTGCGCCGGGACGGAGTTACGGTAAATCACCACGTTATGACCATTGGCCCGCAGCTGGTCTGCCAGGTTATAGGTGAAAGAATCGATATTATCGAGCAGCAGAATGTCAGCCATCAGAAAATCTCCTTCGCGTGATGGGCCTGGGCAATGGCGCGCAGCACCGCGCGGGCTTTATTTCGGGTCTCATCCGCTTCCGACTGGGGAACCGAGTCGAGCACAATGCCGGCTCCGGCCTGGACGGTAGCGATACCCTCCTGCACGTAGGCGGAACGGATGACGATGCAGGTGTCGAGGTCGCCGTGGGCGGTGAAATAGCCCACCGCGCCGCCGTAGCTGCCGCGGCGTTTACCTTCGGCGGCGGCAATCAGCTGCATGGCGCGGACCTTCGGTGCGCCGCTGAGGGTGCCCATGTTCATGCAGGCGCGGTAGGCGTGCAGCACATCGAGGTCCTGACGCAGTTCGCCGACCACGCGGGAGACCAGATGCATCACGAAGGAGTAACGGTCAACCTTCGTTAAATCGGCGACATAGCGGCTGCCCGGGGTACAGATGCGGGCCAGGTCATTACGCGCCAGATCCACCAGCATCAGGTGTTCGGAAAGCTCTTTATGGTCGGTGCGCATTTCCAGTTCGATGCGGCTGTCAAGATCGCGATCCAGCGAACCGTCGGCGCGGCGGCCGCGTGGCCGGGTGCCGGCGATAGGGTAGATCTCAATCTGACGGCTGACGGCGTCATATTTCAGCGAACTCTCCGGCGAGGCGCCGAACAGGGTGAAATCGTTGTCCTGCATAAAGAACATGTACGGGCTGGGGTTGCTCTTCTTCAGCACATCATAAGCGGCCAGCGGCGACGGGCAGGGCAGCGAGAAGCGACGGGAAGGAACCACCTGGAAGATTTCCCCGGCGCGGATCGCGCGCTGCATTTTGCGCACCACCGCGCCGTACTCTTCATCGCTCTGGTCAACGTCGCACTGCATTTCGGCCACAGTGGTAACCGGCAGCGGCGCCGGCGGCTCGTTCAGTTGCTGACGCAGCTGGCTCAGGCGCTGCTCCAGGCGCTGTTTTTCACTCTCCAGCGGGGTGAACAGGCTGGCCTGAATGCGGGTATGCTTGGTCTGATGGTCGATGACCAGCAGAGTTTCTGCCAGATAAAAGCAGTAGTCCGGGCAGGCGGTGTCGCTCTGCAGCGGTGGAAGATCTTCAAAGCCGGCGACCAGGTCATAGGCGAACAGGCCGCCGAAGAACATCGCTTCACGCTCGTTGGCCGGGACGGTCACCAGCTCCTGCAGGAGACGGAAGGCGTCAAACACCGACAGTGAGCAGAGGCGGGCGTCTTCATCGAGCAGGGTGCTGACCGCGGGGAAGGTCAGGATGCGGCCGTTGGGCTGGCGCTGATTGGCGATCCCGGAGGGCAGCGCGCCGTCCAGCAGTTCCAGCAGCGCGGCGCCGTTAGCGGAAAGTGCCTGAATAGTGACAGTGTCACCAAGAGCGGTGATGCGCAGCGCGCTGTCGACCAGCAGCAGGCTTTTTAAGTCATCTTTGCTGTCGATATCAGCGGATTCCAGCAGCAGCGTGGCCGGACGGGCGCCACACAGTTGGTGGAATAACGCCGTCGGGTTCTCCCGGTAGATGGCGTCGCTGGTGAGAAGCTCGAGTGCCGGTTTGGATGTTTGCATTATTGTTCTCGCCTGTTCGTATTATTTTTGTCCAATAAAAAGCCCGCTCATTGGCGGGCCGGGTATCTGTATGCTGAATGCAAAACGCGATCACGCCGCCCGTTATCAGGAGGTGCGCCACCAGCTGTGCAGAGTGATAAAGTGCATTTTCATCGTGATACCCCTTCATGTGAACTTGCGTACTAGTTAACTAGTTCAATGGAATAAAGTCAACCCTTGTTTGCAGATTTTCTCTGCCTGTCGGTATGATAATGCGCTTATTTACGTTGATGTCCAGCAGGAGTCCTTTTGAGCGACAGCCAATATGCAGTGATTTACGATCTGCACAGCCATACCACCGCCTCTGACGGGCGGCTGACTCCGCAGGAACTGGTCCATCGCGCCCATGAGATGCGCGTAGGCACCCTGGCGATCACCGACCATGACAGCGTGGCGGCGATCCCGGCCGCCCGGGAAGAGATCGCCCGTGCCGGATTACCCTTAACGCTGGTAAACGGCGTCGAGATTTCGACGCTCTGGGAGAATCACGAAATACATATCGTGGGTCTGAATATTGATATTGCGCACCCGACGATGACCGCGCTGCTGGAGGAGCAGAAAGCGCGACGCCAGCTGCGGGGCCAGATGATTGCCGAGCGTCTGGAGAAGGCGCGGATCCCTGGCGCCTGGGAAGGGGCGCTGCGGCTGGCAGACGGTGGCGCCGTCACCCGCGGCCATTTTGCTCGTTTTCTGGTGGAGGCCGGCCATGCGAAAAACATGGCGGAGGTCTTCAAAAAATACCTTGCCCGCGGGAAAACCGGTTACGTGCCGCCGCAGTGGTGTACAATAAAACAAGCGATTGATGTCATTCATCATTCTGGCGGCAAGGCGGTGATAGCCCATCCCGGGCGCTACGATCTCTCCGCCAAGTGGTTGAAGCGGCTGTTGGCCCACTTTAGCGAGCAGGGCGGTGATGCCATGGAAGTGGCCCAGTGTCAGCAGGCGCCCCATGAACGCGCCCAGCTGGCCACCCTGGCCGTGCAGTTTGGTCTGCTGGCGTCACAGGGCTCCGATTTTCATCAGCCCTGTGCGTGGATCGAGCTTGGCCGTAAGCTCTGGCTTCCTGCCGGCGTGGAAGGCGTCTGGCACAGCTGGGAAGCGGCCGCCAAATAAAAATTGAGAGGGAAGTATGAGCCAGTTTTTTTATATCCATCCGGATAACCCGCAGGCGCGGTTGATTAACCAGGCGGTGGAGATTGTGCGTAAGGGCGGGGTGATCGTTTATCCGACCGACTCCGGCTACGCCCTGGGCTGCAAAATTGAAGACAAGGGCGCGATGGAGCGGATCTGCCGTATCCGTCAGTTGCCGGACGGCCACAACTTTACCCTGATGTGCCGCGATCTGTCCGAGCTGTCAACCTACGCTTTTGTCGACAACGTGGCGTTTCGTCTGATGAAAAACAACACGCCGGGCAACTACACCTTTATCCTCAAGGGGACCAAAGAAGTACCGCGCCGGCTGCTGCAGGAGAAACGTAAAACCATCGGCATGCGCGTCCCGTCTAACCCTATTGCTCAGGCGTTGCTCGAAACTTTAGGCGAACCGATGCTGTCCACGTCGCTGATGCTGCCTGGCAGCGACTTTACCGAGTCCGACCCGGAAGAGATCAAAGATCGTCTGGAGAAAGTGGTGGACCTCATCATTCACGGCGGTTTCCTCGGGCAGCAGCCGACCACGGTTATCGACCTGACGGAAGATACCCCGGTTGTGCTGCGCGAAGGCGTCGGCGACGTGAAGCCTTTCCTCTGATCGTCATCGTCGGGCGGTGGTTCATGCTCCGCCCGGCACCCCGCGTTTCCTTCCTGACGGCACGACAATCAACCACAGCGCCAGACCGATCAGCAGTGCGCCGAGAATCAGCCCTTTTTGTATGGTTTCTCCGAGGCACAAATAGCCCCACAGCGCCGCAAAAGGTGGGATCAAAAAGGTCACGGACAGCGAACGCAGCGGTCCTATATCAGCAATCAGGCGAAAATAGAGAATATACCCTGCTGCTGTACAGACCACGCCCAGCATGGCTATCGCTATCCACGGCAGGCTCTGTCGCCAGTCTATGACCGGACCATACCAGCCTGACCAGAGAAAGAAAGGCAACAGAAACAGCGTGGCGCCGACCTGGCTGCCCAACGCGACGCGCTCAGCCTCAAGGCCGCCCCGCTGCTGGATCCAGCGACGGGTCAGAAAGCCAGCCAGGCCGTAACAGGCGGTCGCGATCAGGCAGGCCCCGATCCCCGGCAGCAGGAGGGCGGCGCTGAGGCTGGAGGTTGGGCTCGCAATGACTGCCACGCCAATGGCGCCCAGTAACGCGCCGCCGCCTTTGCGCAGGGTTAACGGTTCCGCAAAGCATAACGCGCCGATAAGCATTCCCATCATCGGCGCCGTGGCGTTGAGCGTGGCGGAGTACCCTGCCGGCAGCCACTGTGCGGCAAGGCAGTACATCAGAAAAGGAAGGCCTGAATTAATGACCCCCAGCTTCAGAGTGGATATGAATTTTCCCTGATACCCGCTCCATTTACCCTGCACGCCGAGTAACAGCCCGAGCGCGATAGCGGCAAACAGTACGCGAAGAAAAGCGCTGGTCATCGCCCCGAAGGCCGGGGTGGTGATGCGCATAAACAAAAAACTGGCGCCCCAGAGAGCGGCGAGCAGCAGCAGGCGGCCATAGTCGATAACACGCATGATTGACTCCTTGTATTCACGAAGGAAGTCAACTGTAGAACTCACGTGCAGCGTCCGACAAACGCGTTATGCTTACATGATTAAGTTATTCTTAACTGAGATGCCATGTCGATGAAACTTCCACCGCTGAATGCGCTGCGCTGCTTTGAAGCGGCGGCACGGCTGCTTAGTCTGAAGCAGGCCGCCAGTGAGCTTTGCGTTACGGCAAGCGCCGTCAGCCAGCAAATTGCCCGCCTCGAGGAAGCGCTGAATACCCCGCTTTTTATTCGTACTCCCCGACAGTTACAGTTAACGGAGGTGGGGGAGATCTACCTGCGGGCCGTTCAGCCCGCCTTTCTCCAGATAGCCGCCGCCACCCAGCGCCTGCAGGTGCCCGCGGGGCCAGAAAAGGTGACGCTCAGCTGTACCAGCGGCTTCGCCATTCAGTGGCTGCTGCCGCGGCTGGCTGATTTTGAACGACGTTATCCAAAGATTGAGATCCAGATCGGCACCACCAACCGGCGAGTAGATTTGCTGAGTGAAGGGATCGATTTTGCCGTGCGTCATGGTGTCGGCGGCTGGCCGGAACTGCAGGCTTACCGCCTGCTGGATGACGACCTTATCCCGGTCTGTAGTCCGCAACTGATTGCTCCGCGCCGGTCCCTCGCCGATGCGGGCGATCTGCTGCAGTATCCGCTGCTGCACGATGAGCATCGTGAAGACTGGGCGCTGTGGTGTGAGGCCGTGGGGCTGGAGCCGGACCGCGCGCGCCGCGGTCCGGTGTTCACTGATTCCAACGGCGTGACGGAGGCGGCGTTCGCTGGTATGGGGATGGCATTACTGCGACGTTCATTCATAGCGTCTGCGCTGACGCAGGGGCGGCTGGTTAATCCTCTGGCGCAGCCCATCGCCTGTCCGCTGGCCTATCATCTGGTTTACCACGAGACCGCGCTGCTGGCGCCTGCCAACCGCTGTTTTCGCGACTGGCTGCTCGGCCAGCGCCCGGCTGTTGTTGAGGAGGGCGCGCAGTGAGGAGGATCACTGTCCGGTAAAGATCTCTATGTGTGAAGGCGCACAGGAGAATGAGGAAAATCTGTTCCATACTCAAGGTGCGATACGGCGAACAGAAGCTTTCCCGACGAAGTTAGTGTAGTATGTTCGGCCACGATTACGGGCTCGCGGTGAATGTTTTGCGCATGCCAGCGAGACTTTACGTAAAAAGTATATACGTAACAATGAGTTGTTCATACAGGCCTCATTGTTTCATAAAGCATACCAGACGCCTGGGAAGGCGACACCTTAAGGAAGCTCAATGAGCGAGAAACTGCAAAAAGTGCTGGCCCGCGCCGGCCACGGCTCCCGCCGTGAAATTGAAGCGAAAATCGAAGCTGGCCGCGTCAGCGTCGACGGAAAAATCGCCACCCTCGGCGATCGTGTGGAAATCGTCCCCGGTTTAAAAATTCGTATCGATGGTCATCTGATCTCGGTGAAAGAGTCTGCTGAGCAGATCTGTCGCGTGCTGGCTTACTATAAGCCGGAAGGCGAGCTGTGCACCCGTAACGATCCCGAAGGGCGCCCGACGGTGTTTGATCGCCTGCCAAAACTGCGCGGCGCGCGCTGGATTGCCGTTGGCCGTCTGGACGTGAACACCTGTGGCCTGCTGCTGTTCACCACCGATGGCGAACTGGCAAACCGCCTGATGCATCCGAGCCGTGAAGTCGAGCGTGAGTACGCCGTTCGCGTTTTCGGCCAGGTGGATGATGATAAGCTGCGTCAGCTGTCTCGTGGCGTGCAGTTAGAA
The DNA here is from genome assembly GCF_003790505.1 of Klebsiella sp. P1CD1. NCBI lineage: Bacteria > Pseudomonadati > Pseudomonadota > Gammaproteobacteria > Enterobacterales > Enterobacteriaceae > Klebsiella > Klebsiella sp. P1CD1. The sequence continues at coordinate 3,400,897 of NZ_CP033631.1, read as the reverse complement.
GATGGTCCGGCAGCATTTAAAACCATCAAATTCACCGGCGGTGAAGGGATTAACCAGTGGTACAACGTCACCCTGACCGAAGGGCGTAACCGCGAAGTGCGTCGCCTGTGGGAAGCGGTCGGCGTGCAGGTCAGCCGTCTGATCCGCGTGCGCTATGGCGATATTCTGCTGCCGAAAGGCCTGCCGCGCGGCGGCTATACCGAACTGGACCTGGCGCAGACCAACTACCTGCGCGAGCTGGTGGAGCTGACGCCGGAAACCAGTTCTAAAGTTGCTGTCGAGAAAGACCGTCGCCGGATGAAAGCCAATCAGATCCGTCGGGCGGTGAAGCGTCACAGCCAGACCAGCGCTAACCCGCGCCAGGGTAACAACAGCAATCGTCGTTCCAGTACTCGCAATAAGACCAACGGTTAATGTTGTGCGTTCCGGTGGATTGCCGCCGGAACGCGTCCTGCCTTTCGCCGTATCAGGCCCTCAGTAGTCAATTCCCATCTGCGCTTTGATCCCGGCATCAAACGCATGCTTGACCGGACGCAGTTCGCTGACGGTATCCGCCAGTTCAATAATATCGCGATGGCAGCCGCGGCCGGTAATGATCACCGACTGATGGGCAGGACGCTCACGCAGGGCGCTTAGCACCGACTCCAGCGGCAGGTAATCGTACGCCACCATGTAAGTCAGCTCATCCAGCAGCACCAGATCGAGCTGGTCGTCAGCCAGCATACGGCGGGCATGCTCCCAGACCGCCAGACAGGCGGCGGTGTCGCTGTCGCGATCCTGGGTGTTCCAGGTGAAGCCTGTCGCCATCACCTGAAATTCGACGCCGTGGGGTTCCAGCAGGTTACGCTCACCGTTAGGCCAGGTCCCCTTAATAAACTGGATCACGCCGACTTTTTTGCCGTGGCCGACGGCGCGGGTCGCGGTGCCAAAGGCGGCGGTGGTTTTGCCTTTGCCGTTGCCGGTAAAGACCATCACAATGCCGCGTTCGTCCTGGGCTGCCGCCACCCGGGCGTCAACTTTATCTTTCAGCCGCTGCTGGCGTTCGCGGTAGCGTTCATCACTCATTGGGCAATTCCTGGCTTACGGCCCGGTTGGGCGTCAAAGGTCATTCCCGTCTTGCGGCGACTGTCGTCACCCATCAGCCACAGATAGACGGGCATAATGTCAGCGGGGGTCTTCAGTTTTAGCGGATCTTCCGTCGGGAAGGCGCTGGCGCGCATCCCGGTGCGGGTGCCGCCGGGGTTGATGCAGTTCACCCGCAGATGACGGCTTTGGTACTCGTCGGCCAGCACCTGCATCATCCCTTCGGTGGCGAATTTGGAGACCGCATAGGCGCCCCAGTTGGCGCGGCCCTGACGACCAACGCTGGACGAAGTGAAGACCAGCGAGCCCGCATCCGAACGGAGTAATAAAGGAAGAAGCGCCTGGGTCAGCATAAAAGTGCCATTGACGTTCACCTGCATCACCTGCTGCCAGACCTCCGGCTTCTGCTCGTCCATGGGGCAGATGTCGCCGAGCAGGCCGGCGTTGTGCAGCACGCCGTCAAGACGGGGATAGTGCATACTTATCTGCTGCGCCAGCTGCTGGCACGCCTGCGGCGTGCAGGTTAGCAGGTCGAGGGTAAACCAGCGGGCGGGAATGCCGCCCTCGCGTTCAATCTCCTGGGCGACGGCGCGCAGTTTTTCGTCGTTGCGGCCAAGCAGAATCACGCTGGCGCTATAGCGCGCGTAGGTCAGGGCCGCTTCACGACCAATCCCGTCGCTGGCGCCGGTGACCAGGATGATGCGATCTTTCAGCAAGTGGCGTTGCGGTTGATAATGCACGGCGACTCCTTGGGCGATCGGTTCCCGATCGCGCTTCATCTTTGGTATCTCACTTTTGCGCTGTTATGCCTGAAAGTGCTCGCCATTGCAATCGGCGAAGCGGAAAGTATTCAGAAAATTAATATCTTGCAACGATTTCAGCCTCGCTGAAAAAAAACGGAATCCGCTGCGCACAAGACACAAAGCACAAAGACTTCTCGTCAGGGGCTGATGTACACTGTGCAGCAACGTCAGTGCTTTACACAAGGTGAAAACGTGGAATTACTTGCTCAGTACGGCTTATTTTTAGCCAAGATCGCGACGGTTGTCGTCGCTATCGCGGTGATTGCCGCTATTATCGTCAACCTGGCCCAGCGTAAGAAGCAGCGCGGCGAACTGCGGGTGACCAATCTTAGCGAGCATTACAAAGAGATGAAGGAATCGCTGGCGGTGGCGCTGCTTGACGGCCCGCAGCAGAAACAGTGGCATAAAGCGCAGAAGAAAAAGCAAAAACAAGAGGCGAAGGCCGCGAAAGCGCGGGCGAAGCTGGGTAACGTGGAGCCGGAAGGCAAGCCGCGCGCCTGGGTGCTGGATTTCAAAGGCAGCATGGATGCCCATGAGGTCAACAGCCTGCGGGAAGAGATCACGGCGGTGCTGGCGGCGGCGAAAGCGCGTGACCAGGTGGTGATTCGTCTGGAAAGCCCCGGCGGGGTGGTGCACGGTTACGGGCTGGCAGCCTCTCAGCTGCAGCGGTTACGCGACAAACAGATCCCGCTGACGGTGGCGGTTGACAAAGTGGCGGCCAGCGGCGGCTATATGATGGCTTGCGTGGCGAACAAAATCGTGTCGGCGCCATTTGCGATCCTTGGCTCCATTGGCGTGGTGGCGCAGATCCCTAACCTCCATCGCTTCCTGAAGAACAAAGATATTGATATCGAACTGCATACCGCCGGGCAGTACAAACGGACGCTCACTATGCTGGGCGAAAATACCGAAGAAGGGCGGCGCAAGTTCCGTGAGGATCTCAATGAGACGCACCATCTGTTCAAGGATTTCGTCCATCGGATGCGTCCGGGACTTGATATTGAGCAGGTAGCTACCGGCGAGCACTGGTACGGGGTGCAGGCGCTGGAAAAAGGGCTGGTGGATGCGGTTGAAACCAGCGATGAGCTGTTGCTGGGGCTCATGGAGAGCCACGAGGTGATCGGGGTGCGTTATCAACAGCGTAAGAAAATGCTCGACCGCTTCACCGGTAGCGCCGCGGAGAGCGCCGATCGACTTCTGCTGCGCTGGTGGCAGCGCGGTCAGAAACCGCTGATGTAAACAACATAACGCGAGGCCAGGGCCTCGCGTTATCGTTTCCACCGGCCTTAATCGACCAGGTGATACTTGTCTGACAGCTCGTGGGCGAGGTACTTAAACATGTTAAATACCGCCGTACTCTTCGGCGTCGGTAAGCCCTGCTCGTCAAGATAAAACTCACCGCTAAACACCAGGACATTGTTGCGCTGAACGACGTCGGTGGCTTCGATACCGGCTAACGTATCCTCATGTTCGCGAATAAGTTTGTTGGCTTTTTCGAGCAGCGTCTGGCGATCGATAGGTTGGGTTGTACCTTGCATAACGGACTCCTCTTTTTCTCCGCGCGTAGTTTACGCCGCGCGGCGGCGTGGGGCAAATTTTCCATGGACAAAACAGGGTTAATCGTAACCAGTGGAGAAACAGCCGTTTACTGGCGGGTTTCGCTTTTGCATGCTAATAAAGTTGCGTAACGAATTTTATCAGGTACAGTGTGACGCTTTCGGCGATCTGGCAACAGATTTGCTTGACATTCGGCCAAAAATTCTTCGTGCTATGTCACCTGACGAAAAAAAGTCAGCAAACTCAAACGCCTGGTTTTACGGAGATGAAGCGGGTGTTCAGGGTTGATATTCACCGACGGTGCCGCAACATATGAGGCAGTCGCCAGTGGAGGGTGTATGAATGTGCGATGTATTCCTGGATGAATCAAATTAGGTAAAGGTGAATATGGGTAAAGCTCTCGTTATCGTTGAGTCCCCGGCAAAAGCCAAAACGATCAATAAGTATCTGGGTAATGACTACGTGGTGAAATCCAGCGTCGGTCATATCCGCGATTTGCCGACCAGTGGATCAGCTTCCAAAAAGAGCACCGACTCTACCGCCACCAAAGGGGCTAAAAAGCCTAAAAAGGACGAACGTGGTGCTCTGGTTAACCGCATGGGCGTGGACCCATGGCATGACTGGAATGCGCACTATGAAGTACTTCCGGGTAAAGAAAAGGTAGTTTCAGAACTCAAACAGTTGGCGGAAAAAGCTGACCACATCTATCTCGCAACCGACCTTGACCGCGAAGGGGAAGCCATTGCCTGGCACCTGCGGGAAGTGATCGGCGGCGATGAACAGCGTTACAGCCGCGTGGTGTTCAATGAGATCACCAAAAACGCTATTCGTCAGGCCTTCGAAAAGCCGGGCGAACTGAATATCGATCGGGTTAACGCCCAGCAGGCGCGCCGCTTTATGGACCGCGTGGTGGGCTATATGGTCTCGCCGCTGCTGTGGAAGAAAATTGCCCGTGGTCTTTCTGCCGGGCGCGTGCAGTCCGTTGCGGTCCGCCTGGTGGTGGAACGTGAGCGTGAAATCAAAGCCTTCGTCCCGGAAGAGTACTGGGAAGTTGATGCCAGCACCACCACGCCGGGCGGCGACGCGCTGCCTCTGCAGGTGACTCACAAAGACGATAAGCCGTTCCGTCCGGTCAGCCGTGATGAGACCATGGCGGCGGTATCGCTGCTGGAAAAAGCCAGCTACAGCGTGCTGGAGCGAGAAGACAAGCCGACCAGCAGCAAGCCGGGCGCGCCGTTCATCACCTCCACGCTGCAGCAGGCGGCCAGCACCCGTCTCGGCTTCGGCGTGAAAAAGACCATGATGATGGCTCAACGTCTCTATGAGGCGGGGCACATCACCTATATGCGTACCGACTCCACCAACCTGAGTCAGGACGCGCTGAACATGGTTCGCGGTTATATCAGCGACAACTTTGGCAAAAAATATCTGCCGGAGAGCGCTAACCAGTACGCCAGCAAAGAAAACTCGCAGGAAGCGCACGAAGCGATTCGTCCTTCTGATGTGAGCGTGCTGGCGGAAACGCTGAAAGATATGGAAGCCGATGCGCAGAAGCTCTATCAGCTGATCTGGCGCCAGTTTGTCGCCTGTCAGATGACGCCGGCGCAATACGATTCCACCACGCTGACCGTGGCGGCGGGCGATTTCAAACTGAAAGCACGCGGTCGTACCTTACGTTTCGACGGCTGGACCAAAGTCATGCCGGCGCTGCGCAAGGGCGATGAAGACCGGACGCTACCGGTGGTTAAACAGGGCGACCGCCTGAGCCTGGTGGAGCTGACGCCTGCGCAGCACTTTACCAAGCCGCCGGCGCGCTTCAGCGAAGCTTCGCTGGTCAAAGAGCTGGAAAAACGCGGTATCGGCCGTCCTTCCACCTACGCTTCGATCATCTCGACCATTCAGGATCGCGGCTACGTGCGGGTGGAAAACCGTCGTTTTTACGCGGAGAAAATGGGCGAAATCGTCACCGATCGGCTGGAAGAAAATTTCCGCGATCTGATGAACTACGACTTCACCGCGCAGATGGAAGATCGTCTCGACCAGGTGGCCAACCACCAGGCCGAGTGGAAAGAGGTGCTGAACCACTTCTTCGGCGATTTTACCACTCAGCTGGAGACCGCAGAGAAAGATCCGGAAGAGGGCGGCATGCAGCCGAACCCGATGGTGCTTACCAGCATCGACTGCCCGACCTGTGGACGTAAAATGGGCATCCGTACCGCCAGCACCGGTGTTTTCCTCGGCTGTTCGGGCTATGCTCTGCCGCCGAAAGAGCGTTGCAAAACCACCATCAACCTGGTGCCGGAAAACGAAGTCCTCAACGTGCTGGAAGGCGATGACGCGGAAACCAACGCGCTGCGTGCCAAACGTCGCTGTCAGAAGTGCGGGACCGCAATGGACAGCTACCTTATCGATCCTAAGCGTAAACTGCACGTGTGTGGTAATAACCCGACCTGTGACGGCTATGAGATTGAAGAGGGCGAGTTCCGCATCAAGGGCTATGACGGTCCGGTAGTGGAGTGCGAGAAGTGCGGTTCTGAAATGCACCTGAAAATGGGGCGTTTCGGCAAGTACATGGCCTGTACCAACGACGAGTGTAAGAACACGCGTAAGATCCTGCGCAACGGCGAAGTGGCTCCGCCGAAGGAAGATCCGGTGCCGCTGCCGGAGCTGCCGTGCGAGAAGTCTGACGCGTACTTTGTGTTGCGCGACGGGGCGGCGGGTGTCTTCCTGGCGGCCAACACCTTCCCGAAATCACGGGAAACGCGTGCGCCGCTGGTGGAAGAGCTGTACCGCTTCCGCGATCGTCTGCCGGAAAAACTGCGCTATCTCGCCGATGCGCCGCAGCAGGATCCGGAAGGTAATAAAACGCTGGTGCGCTTTAGCCGTAAAACGAAACAGCAGTATGTGGCTTCCGAAAAAGAGGGTAAAGCGACCGGCTGGTCAGCCTTCTTTATTGACGGTAAATGGACTGAAGCCAAAAAGTAATCGTGCAGTATCAGGCAGGAAAAGCGCGCTTTTCCTGCACTAACGGCCGGCAGAGGCAGTGGATGCCTCTGCCGCGCCGTTTCCCCTTCTGGATGATCTTTTCTTCCCCTTATAACCACCTATATTATTTTTCGTTAGTGTCTATACACTGTTGATATAAATGATATAGTGGTTATAGCTAATCCCTTTTTTATTATTAAAACGTCTTATACATCATCGCTTTCAGGATGCGTTGCGGCGCCACTACGGCCAACTGCCGGGAGGCCGGGCCTCACGGTCGACAAGTTGCCTGAACGTAAAGTGTATTAAGCGGCTTCATTTTACGCGCAAACGGATATCAGCATGAAACTACAACAGCTTCGCTACATCGTAGAGGTGGTGAACCATAACCTGAATGTTTCATCCACCGCCGAAGGGCTTTATACCTCCCAGCCGGGCATCAGTAAGCAGGTCCGCATGCTGGAAGATGAGCTGGGCATCCAGATTTTCGCCCGCAGCGGCAAACATTTAACCCAGGTGACGCCTGCCGGGCAGGAGATCATCCGTATCGCCCGCGAGGTATTATCGAAAGTCGATGCGATTAAATCTGTCGCCGGGGAGCATACCTGGCCTGATAAAGGGTCGTTATATGTGGCGACGACCCATACTCAGGCGCGCTATGCGTTACCGGGGGTGATCAAGGGCTTTATTGAACGCTACCCGCGCGTGTCGCTGCATATGCATCAGGGCTCGCCAACCCAGATTGCAGAAGCCGTATCGAAAGGCAACGCCGACTTCGCCATCGCCACCGAGGCGCTGCATCTGTATGACGATCTGGTGATGTTGCCATGCTATCACTGGAACCGGTCGATTGTGGTGACGCCTGAGCATCCTCTGGCCGCGAAGGGCTCGGTTTCCATTGAAGAGCTGGCGCAGTACCCGCTGGTGACTTATACCTTTGGCTTTACCGGCCGTTCGGAACTGGATACCGCGTTTAACCGTGCGGGTCTGACGCCGCGCATTGTCTTCACCGCCACTGACGCCGACGTGATCAAAACCTATGTTCGCCTGGGGCTTGGGGTCGGGGTGATAGCCAGCATGGCAGTCGATCCGGTCTCTGACCCGGACCTGGTGAAGCTGGATGCGAACGGCATATTCAGCCACAGCACCACCAAAATTGGTTTCCGCCGCAGCACCTTCTTACGAAGCTACATGTATGATTTTATTCAACGTTTTGCACCCCATCTGACCCGGGATGTCGTGGATACCGCGGTGGCTTTGCGGTCGAATGAAGATATTGAAGCGATGTTTAAAGATATAAAACTTCCGGAAAAATAACCCTTAAAAAAATAATGGCATTCCCTGTGGGGAGTGCCATTGACTATCATGGTCCTAATTTAACATCTTAAACCTCGAACCAATCACAAAATTAATAATTTCTGGCAACACGTTTGTCATTATGCCCGCCGCGATCAAATAACCGGTTAAATATATTCCATCAGGCCTAAATTCACTGGATTAATCTTTTATCCATAATTAAGATTTATCTGTACCTGATGATTTGAGCAATTGGTGGTGACAATATGATAAGTAATATCGATTACATGAAACTGGCGATGTCATACGAGAATGACAAAACCGAAATCGATCCCGTTCTGCGTAGTCGCGTATGGGGCGTAGTGTTGGTAGGGCTGGCGATGTTCTGGAGCATCATCGCGCTTACCATCTGCAACATCTGGATTGTCAGCTAAAGCTGTAGGTCATCGTTGTAGATACATGTCATTTTTATGACAGTGAAAGGAAACTGTAATATAAAATCAGTGACCGGCAATACAGGGAGAATATATTTTGCCGCTGGATTCATCCAATCTGAAATCACTCACAAGAGCTAATCATAGCCAGCTGGCCGATTAGCTCTTTTTTTGTCCTCGTGTACTAATACAATATCGTCTTAATCATCGCTTCTGCACTATTTTGGTGCTATTTCTCCGATTCCAGGATAATTCCCGATTAATCACTGTCGACCTCGGCGCATTTAGCAATTTGGGTTGTTATCAAAGTGTTATGCTCGGTATGTGTTATCTTTAATGGAGACCCTGAGGAGAATCAGGGTATGCCATCCCTGAGATAAAGGAGGAGCTATGTCGTCAACCCTACGAGAAGCCAGTAAGGACACGCTGCTGGTCAACGAGAAAACCTGGCATTACTACAGTCTGCCGCTGGCAGAGAAACAGCTGGGCGATCTCAGTCGACTGCCTAAGTCGCTGAAGGTGCTGATGGAGAACCTGCTGCGCTGGCAGGACGGTGACTCGGTGACAGAAGAAGATATTTGTGCCCTGGCCGGCTGGCTGCAACAGGCCCATGCCGACCGGGAGATCGCTTACCGTCCCGCGCGCGTCCTGATGCAGGACTTTACCGGCGTGCCGGCAGTCGTGGATCTGGCCGCCATGCGCGAGGCGGTGAAGCGCCTGGGCGGCGACACCGCGAAAGTGAATCCGCTGTCGCCCGTCGATCTGGTGATCGACCACTCGGTCACTGTCGACCGTTTCGGCGATGACGAGGCCTTCGAAGATAACGTCCGTCTGGAAATGGAGCGTAACCACGAACGTTACGCTTTTCTGCGCTGGGGACAACAGGCCTTCAGCCGCTTCAGCGTAGTGCCGCCGGGCACCGGTATTTGTCACCAGGTCAACCTGGAATACCTCGGTCGGGCCGTCTGGAGCGAAGAGGTGAATGGGAAGTGGATGGCGTGGCCGGATACCCTGGTGGGCACCGACTCTCATACCACCATGATTAACGGTCTCGGCGTACTGGGCTGGGGTGTGGGCGGGATTGAAGCGGAAGCCGCCATGTTGGGTCAGCCGGTGTCGATGCTGATCCCGGATGTCGTGGGCTTTAAGCTCAGCGGCAAACTGCGCGAAGGCATCACCGCCACCGATCTGGTGCTGACGGTCACCCAGATGCTGCGCCAGCACGGTGTCGTCGGCAAGTTTGTTGAATTCTACGGCGATGGCTTGGATACCTTACCCCTGGCCGATCGCGCCACTATCGCCAATATGGCCCCGGAATATGGCGCCACCTGTGGTTTCTTCCCGATCGATGATGTGACGCTTAGCTATATGCGTCTGAGCGGCCGTAGCGAAGAACAGGTCGCCCTGGTGGAAGCCTATGCCAAAGCGCAGGGCATGTGGCGCCAGCCGGGCGATGAGCCGGTCTTTACCAGCACCCTGGCGCTGGATATGGGCAGCGTTGAGGCAAGCCTTGCCGGGCCGAAACGGCCGCAGGATCGCGTGGCGCTCGGCGATGTGCCGAAAGCCTTTGCTGCCAGCGGCGAGCTGGAAGTTAACCATCCTCAGCGTCAGCGCCAGCCGGTGGATTATACGCTGAACGGGCATCACTATTCGCTACCGGACGGCGCCGTGGCCATTGCGGCCATTACTTCCTGTACCAATACCTCCAACCCCAGCGTGCTGATGGCCGCCGGTCTGCTGGCGAAAAAAGCCGTCGAGCGTGGCCTGCAGCCGCAGCCGTGGGTAAAAGCTTCCCTGGCGCCAGGCTCGAAAGTGGTGTCGGATTATCTGGCTCATGCCGGCCTGACGCCTTACCTCGACCAGCTCGGCTTCAATCTGGTGGGATATGGCTGTACCACCTGTATCGGTAACTCCGGTCCGTTGCCGGAACCTATCGAAGAGGCGATCAAAAAGGGCGATCTGACCGTCGGGGCGGTGCTTTCCGGTAACCGTAACTTCGAAGGGCGTATCCATCCGCTGGTGAAAACCAACTGGCTGGCCTCGCCGCCGCTGGTCGTCGCTTACGCCCTGGCGGGGAACATGAATATCGATCTCACCCGCGAGCCGTTGGGGCAGGGCAGCGATGGCGAACCGGTTTATCTGAAAGATATCTGGCCGAGCGGGGAGGAGATTGCCCGTGCGGTGGAACAGGTCTCCACTGAGATGTTCCGCAAAGAGTACGCGGAAGTGTTTTCCGGTACCGAGGAGTGGAAAGCAATCAAGGTGGAGGCGTCAGATACCTATGACTGGCAGGAGGACTCGACTTATATTCGCCTGTCGCCGTTCTTTGACGAGATGGGCGTCGAACCGCTGCCGGTAGAGGATATTCTTGGCGCGCGGATCCTCGCCATGCTGGGCGATTCAGTGACCACTGACCACATTTCGCCGGCGGGGAGCATCAAAGCCGATAGCCCGGCAGGCCGCTATCTGCAGGAGCATGGGGTTGCCCGGCGCGACTTTAACTCCTATGGTTCCCGTCGCGGTAACCATGAGGTGATGATGCGCGGCACCTTCGCCAATATCCGTATTCGTAACGAAATGGTACCGGGAGTGGAAGGCGGTATGACCCGACATCTGCCGGACCGCGAACCGGTGGCGATCTACGATGCGGCGATGCAGTATAAAGCGGAAGGCATACCGCTGGCGGTGATTGCCGGTAAGGAGTATGGCTCAGGTTCCAGCCGCGACTGGGCGGCGAAGGGGCCGCGCCTGCTGGGCATTCGGGTGGTGATTGCCGAGTCCTTCGAACGTATCCACCGCTCCAACCTGATCGGGATGGGGATTTTGCCGCTGGAGTTCCCGCAGGGCGTCACCCGTAAAACGCTGCAGTTGACCGGGGAAGAGCGGATTGATATTAGCAATCTGCAGTCGCTTCAGCCTGGCGCTACGGTGCCGGTGACCCTGACTCGCCCTGACGGCTCGCAGGAAGTGATCCCTTGTCGGTGCCGTATCGACACCGCGACCGAGCTCACCTACTACCGCAACGACGGCATCCTGCACTACGTTATCCGCAATATGCTGTAAAACAAAGGGCCAGCATCGCTGGCCCTTTCTCTTTTATTCAATCGGTTTATTCCGCCGGCTTGCTGTTCAGCAAATGGCCCATTTTGGCGGCTTTAGTATCCAGGTAGTGAGCATTTTTCGGGTTACGCCCGACGATCAACGGTACCCGCTCCACAATGTTGATCCCGGCTTCGGTAAGAATTTCCACTTTTTTCGGGTTATTGGTTAATAACCGAACCTGCTCAACGTTGAGCAGTTTGAACATATCGGCGCACAGGGTGAAGTCGCGCTCATCGGCGGCGAAGCCCAGCTGATGGTTCGCCTCAACGGTGTCGTAGCCCTGATCCTGCAGCGCGTAGGCGCGGATTTTATTCAATAAACCAATGTTGCGTCCTTCCTGGCGGTGATAGAGCAGGATCCCCCGACCTTCTTCGGCGATATGCGACAGGGCCGCTTCCAGCTGAAAGCCGCAATCACAGCGCAGGCTAAACAGGGCATCGCCCGTCAAACACTCTGAATGGACGCGGGCCAGGACCGGCGACTGCCCCGAGATATCGCCATACACCAGCGCGACATGATCTTGTCCGGTTGCCAGTTCTTCAAAACCCACCATCAGGAAATCGCCCCATGGGGTTGGCAGTTTGGCTTCTGCCACACGTTTAAGCTGCATGTGATTCTCCAGATTCTGTCAGCACCTGAATGTGCTTTCTGTTTGCCGCTATTTTGCCACAAGGCCGGGACGTTCTCCTAATCGCGAACGGTTAGCCGCGTGGAAAGCGCACAAACGAACTACTTTCCGCTATGATGTTCATCTACAAGGAGAAGGAGAGAAAATGCTGTTGATTGCCCGACGAACCGCTCTCGCGGCGGCGCTGCTGCTTGTTATGCCTGTTACGGTCTGGCTGTCTGGTTGGCTGTGGCAGCCAGGACTGCCGGTTGCTATGTTGAAAACCCTCTGGTGGGTGACGGAAACGGTGACGCAGCCGTGGGGAATTATCACGCATGTTGCACTGTGCGGCTGGTTTCTCTGGTGTCTTCGCTACCGGCTGCGCGCGGCACTGATCCTGTTCCTGATTCTTGCCGCCGCCATCCTGGTGGGACAGGGGGTTAAATCCTGGGTCAAAGCGCGGGTTCAGGAGCCGAGACCCTTTGTCATCTGGCTGGAAAACTCAAGACAGGTGCCGGTGACGCAATTCTATGCGTTGAAGCGTAAAGAACGCGCTAAACTGGTGCATGCCCAGCTGGCGCAGGCGCAGGACATTCCGCCGTTTTTACGCAAGCACTGGCAGAAAGAGACAGGCTTTGCTTTCCCGTCGGGTCACACGATGTTCGCCGCCAGCTGGGCGCTGCTGGCCGCCGGGCTGCTGTGGCCGCGTCGGCGTTGGGGCACGGTCGCCGTGCTGCTGGTATGGGCGACGGCGGTGATGGGCAGTCGCCTGGCGCTGGGCATGCACTGGCCGCTGGATCTCATTGTCGCCACGCTGATCTCCTGGCTGTTGGTCACGGTGGCCTGCTGGTTGACGCAGCGCCTGTGCGGGCCGCTCTCGCCGCCGGGAGAAGAGGCGCAGGATATTAAAAAACGGATGCCCGAAGCAGAATAATGTTGATTTTAGCGGCATCCGACCGCATATCCTGTACAGTTGCCATGCTTTTTCATTCCACCGCTGCGGCGAAAATGATACTTTATAGGGCTGAAAGCGGGCTTTTTTTCGCGCAACCCACATAACGGGAAGTCATGTGAAATATTTACTCATTTTCTTACTGGTGCTAGCAATCTTCGTCATTTCAGTGACGCTGGGGGCGCAGAATGACCAACAGGTCACGTTCAACTATTTACTCGCGCAGGGTGAATTCCGCATTTCGACACTGCTGGCGGTGCTGTTCGCCGCAGGCTTTGCCATTGGCTGGCTGATCTGCGGCTTGTTCTGGCTGCGGGTGCGTGTCTCGCTGGCGCGCGCGGAGCGAAAAATTAAGCGCCTTGAGCACCAGATTGCCCCCGTCAGCCCGGTCGCTGTCGACGCAGGCGTGCCTGCCGTGAAGGAATAACCTCTTATGCTGGAGTTGTTGTTTCTGCTTTTACCCGTTGCCGCCGCCTACGGCTGGTACATGGGGCGCAGAAGTGCACAACAGTCCAAACAGGACGATGCGAACCGCCTGTCACGGGATTACGTGGCGGGGGTTAACTTCCTGCTCAGCAACCAGCAGGATAAAGCCGTCGATCTGTTCCTTGATATGTTGAAAGAGGATACCGGCACCGTTGAGGCCCACCTGACGCTCGGTAACCTGTTCCGCTCGCGCGGCGAGGTTGACCGCGCGATCCGTATTCATCAGAGCCTGATGGAAAGCGCATCGTTAACCTACGATCAGCGCCTGCTGGCCGTCCAGCAGCTGGGGCGCGACTATATGGCCGCCGGGTTGTACGATCGTGCGGAAGATATGTTCAAACAGCTGGTGGATGAGACCGATTTCCGCCTGAGCGCTCTGCAGCAGCTGCTGCAGATCTACCAGGCGACCAGCGACTGGCAGTCAGCGATCGAAGTCGCTGAACGGCTGGTGAAGCTGGGTAAAGAGAAACATCGTGGCGAAATCGCCAATTTCTGGTGTGAGCTGGCCCTGCAGCAGATGGCGGCCAACGATCTGGATAAAGCGATGGCGCTGCTGAAGAAAGGCGCCGCCGCAGACCGCAACAGCGCCCGGGTCTCAATAATGATGGGCCGGGTGTGGATGGAAAAGGGTGATTACGCCAAAGCGGTAGAGAGCCTTGAGCGGGTTATCGATCAGGATAAAGAGCTGGTCGGTGAGACGCTGGAGATGCTGCAGACCTGCTACCAGCAACTGGGTAAAGCCGAAGAGTGGGAGGTTTTCCTGCGCCGTTGTGTGGATGAGAACACCGGGGCCACCGCTGAACTGATGCTGGCGCAGATCCTCGAGCAACGGGAAGGGGTCGAAGCCGCGCAAAACTACGTTACCCGGCAGCTGGAACGTCACCCGACCATGCGCGTCTTCCATAAGCTGATGGACTACCATCTCAACGAAGCGGAAGAAGGGCGCGCTAAAGAAAGCCTCGGGGTGCTAAGAAACATGGTCGGCGAGCAGGTGCGCAGCAAACCGCGCTATCGCTGCCAGAAATGCGGCTTTACTGCTCATACGCTCTACTGGCACTGCCCATCCTGCCGCTCGTGGGCCACCATCAAACCCATTCGCGGTCTCGACGGCCAATAAAGTCAAAAAAAATCCCTCCATTAGTTACAACATACTCATCGTTTTTCTCCTCTCCAGGCGCGGCCCCGGCAGCGCCATCGTCCGGCCAGCGCTACTACAGCAGCCTGTTATTTTGTTAGCATCACAGGTAGAATGCTGCCCGTTTACCTTTTTTGCGCCGCCCTGGCGCCCATCAACACTAAGGTCTGGTCATGACGTCTACAGCTATCACATCTTCCCGCGCTGTCACATCCTCTCCCGTTGTGGTTGCGCTCGACTATGATAATCGCGATAAAGCGCTGGCATTTGTCGACCGCATCGACCCGCGAGACTGCCGCCTGAAGGTGGGCAAAGAGATGTTCACCCTGTTGGGCCCGCAGTTTGTTCGCGATCTGCACCAGCGCGGGTTTGAGGTGTTCCTTGACCTTAAGTTTCACGATATCCCCAATACCACGGCCCGCGCGGTGGCGGCGGCGGCCGAACTCGGCGTATGGATGGTGAATGTCCATGCCTCCGGCGGCGCGCGGATGATGACCGCCGCGCGTGAAGCGCTGCTGCCGTTTGGTAAAGAGGCTCCGCTGCTGATCGCTGTCACCGTACTCACCAGCATGGAGGCCAGCGACCTGCAGGATCTGGGCATTACCTTATCCCCGGCTGATTACGCGGCGAAGCTGGCAGCGCTGACCCAACGCTGTGGTCTTGACGGGGTCGTGTGCTCAGCTCAGGAGGCGGTGCGCTTCAAACAGGAGCTGGGGCAGGCGTTTAAGCTGGTGACCCCGGGGATCCGTCCGCAGGGGAGCGAGGCTGGGGATCAGCGGCGGATTATGACCCCCGAGCAGGCCCAGGCGGCGGGGGTGGATTATATGGTTATTGGTCGCCCGGTCACTCAGTCGGCCGATCCTGCCGCAACGCTGCGGGCAATCAACGTCTCGTTGTCAAAGGAGGCATAATGAGCGATTCCAATAGCCGCCTGGTCTACTCCACGGAAACCGGGCGTATCGACGAAGCGAAACCGGCGCCGGTGCGGCCTAAAGGCGATGGTATTGTCCGTATTCAGCGCCAGACCAGCGGTCGCAAGGGCAAAGGCGTGTGCCTGATTAGCGGCATCGATGCTGACGATGCCGCGCTGAACGCCCTGGCTGCAGAGCTGAAAAAGAAATGTGGTTGCGGCGGCGCGGTGAAAGATGGTGTGATCGAGATCCAGGGTGACAAACGGGATTTGCTCAAATCGCTGCTCGAGGCGAAAGGAATGAAGGTTAAGTTAGCCGGTGGCTGAGTGCTATTTCGGCAATAATTAAAGTAATGCTGAAATAACAAGGCCGCGGTGAATGCCGCGGCCTTGAATGATTTAACGTGCGTAAGTCAATTCGTGTGAATTATTCTTTTATTTCGTCAGGTAATTATATTATTTGCCAACCTGGTGACCAATAATACCACCGACCGCCGCGCCACCCAGGGTTCCGAGTGCGCTACCGTCAGTTAACACCGCACCACCGATGGCGCCGGCGCCAGCACCGATAGCGGTGTTACGGTCACGTTTAGACATGTTAGAACAAGCGCTCAGAGACATTGCTACAGTGACAGCCAGAACGACGGCAGCCATTTTTTTGCTCGTTGAAGTCATCATTTTTTTCTCCTGAATAATCTATTCATGGATACTACGCTCCTTTAAGCATAGCCTGAAATAGCAGCTTTAGGGCAATTCCATGAAGTTAGGGTGCGCAGGTGTCACGAAAATCACGCAGGTGATAGTCACTTCCTGTTATATCGCTAATAATAATTTTACTTTTTTTTAAATGTATCGTCAGGTAAAAAATCTTAATTAGCGGCTCGGAATACTCTCAGAGCGTAATATCGCCCCGAATGGCGCATTGGCATGGCTCGGGGCGGGTAAAGATCAGACGTATGGCACGATATCGACGGTCAGGCCGCTGTGCAGTAACTGGTCGCGGCAGGCGGCCGGCAGGCGATCGTCGGTAATAACGCGGTTAAAGCGCCCGGCGGGACCGAGGGGATAGGGATGAACCGCGCTGAATTTCGAGCTGTCGCTGAGAATAATCGCTTCACAGTGCTTTTCCAGCACGGCGTTAACCACATCCGCACGCATCATATCGCGACCGGTAAAGCCGGTTTCTGCCTGCCAGCCATCGATCCCGATGAAGGCTTTGCTGAAATGCACCTGCTGGATGAACTGGCGGGTCAGCGGGCCCACCATGCTTTCACTGCGTTTCTGGTAAATCCCGCCCAGCAGGATCACCTCTCCCGGCGTCTCTTTCAGCAGATGGGCGATATAGCTGCTGACGGTTATGATGGTGATATCGCCGCGTTCGGCGAGGGTGCGCGCCAGCAGGGCGTTGCTGCTGCCGTTTTCGATGAATACCGTTTCGCCGGCGCTCACCAGCGCCGCCGCCCGGCTGGCCAGTTCACGTTTAATGGCGAAATGGGTCATCATGCGGGTTTCAACATCTTCACTGTCCAGTGGGACTGCATAGCCATGGGTGCGGCGCAAATAGCTCTGCTTTTCCAGCAGATTCAGATCCTGGCGAATGGTGACCTCTGAGACACCGGTCATCTTCGCCAGATCGGCGACGCTCATCCGGCCTTTATCAATGACCACTTGCAAAATACTTTGTTGTCGGGCGTTCATAGCAACATCACTGTTAGGGGGCTATATGGCGAGCAACCGGTATGAGTCACCGGTTGCGGCATGGGCGATAATCAGATTTCCCAGGGAGCCTTGGGCTGGTTTTTTTGCTCAGCGTCGTCCGCTGCCAGTGCCAGCAGCTCCGCTTTGAGGATTTCCAGATTATGGATCGCAGAGTGGTAATCACCGGCAACCAGAATATCCAGCACGGTATCGATACGTTGGGCGAGCAGGTGGGCATTCACATCTGACATGGCATTATCCTGGTAACAAAAACGAATGAAATCAATGATGCTAAAAATGGATGAAAAAGAGAAGCGAAAAAAACGCACAACCTTAATCGGTGCGACGGAAATAGCAGGATGGAGAGGAAAGAAGCAGCGGTTCCCGGAGGAACCGCTGTGAAGAGGCGTCAGACTGCCGGACGCGCAATAATGCTGCGGGTTTCCATGCGGACTTCGGCGATGGTGACATCGATAACGTCAGTCACTTTGTAGACCACCTCACCCTTGATCTGCACGGTGCCGTTCTCCTGGCTGCACACCAGTTCGTCGCGAACGGCGTGGAGGAAGGGGGCCGGAATAAAGGCGACCGCGCCATTGTCCACCAGGCGCACGCGCATCCCGCCGCGGCTGATGTCGATGATCTCCGCCGCAAAGCGGGTATCGGTCCCGGCTTTATCGTTGAGGAAACGGGCATACAGCCAGTCGGCGACGTCGCGCTCTGCCATCCGGTTAAGACGACGGCGCTCCGCCATCTGTACGGTGGCATCATCCTGCGGGCGCGCAATGGTCTCGCCTTTGATGATGGCCTTCAGCAGACGGTGGTTGATCATGTCGCCATATTTACGGATCGGCGAGGTCCAGGTGGCATAGGCCTCAAGGCCGAGGCCAAAGTGCGGGCCCGGCTCGGTGCTGATTTCCGCAAACGACTGGAAGCGGCGGATGCGGCTGTCGAGGAATCCGGTCGGCTGGGCGTCCAGTTCCCGGCGTAGCTTGCAGAACCCTTCCAGCGTCAGCACCTCCGTCGGGTCGACGTGCACGTCGTGGGTTTTCAGCAGCGCCGCCAGCTGTTCGGTATTCGCCGGGTCGAAGCCGGTATGGACGTTATAAACGCCGAAGCCGAGCTTGTCGCGCAGAACGCGGGCGGCACAGATGTTGGCGGCGATCATCGACTCTTCGACAATACGGTTGGCAATGCGACGTGGTTCCGCGACGATATCCAGCACTTCGCCTTTTTCGCCAAGAACGAAACGGTAGTCCGGACGGTCTTTGAACACCAGCGCATGGGTCTGACGCCATTCGCTACGACGCTGGCACACGTCCTTCAACAGTGTAATTTGCTGCGCGATCGCGTCGCTGCCCGGCTGCCAGCTGCCGCGGCCTTCCAGCCAGTCAGAGACATCGTCATAGGCCAGCTTGGCTTTCGACTCGATGGTGGCGGCAAAGAACTCGATGTTGTCTTCGATGGTGCCATCGGCCGCCAGAGTCATCTGGCAGGCCAGCACCGGGCGCACTTCGTTAGCGCGCAGGGAGCACAGGTCGTCTGACAGCTCGCGGGGCAGCATCGGAATATTGAAGCCCGGCAGATAGTTGGTAAAGGCGCGCACTTTTGCGGCCTTATCCAGCTTGCTACCTTCGGCAATCCAGGCGGTCGGGTCAGCAATGGCGACCGTCAGCAGCAGTTTGCCATCAGCAGTGGATTCGACGTACAACGCATCGTCCATATCTTCGGTGCTGGCGCTGTCGATAGTGACGAAGTCGAGAGCGGTTAAATCGCGGCGCGTCAGCCCTTCATCGAGCATTTCCGTGGCCACGCCGTCCGGCGCTTCTTTTTCGAGGTTATGGCGCGCCAGGGTTACCCACCAGGGGACGAAGTGATCGTCGCTGAAGGTGATGAACTGGGTCAGCTCCGCGTAAAACCCGCGGTCGCCTTTTAACGGATGACGGCGCATCTCGGCGACGGCCCAGTCACCCTGTTTGAAATCATGCTCAACGCCACGGGCGGCGCGGCAGGGAATGGCATCTTTCAGCAGCGGGTGGTCAGGAACGATAGCGAGGCGATCGTCTTTCTTCTGGACTTTACCGACGAAACGGGTCAGGAACGGCTCAACCAGGGTTTCTGGTTCGGCGCTTTCGCGATCTTTTTCAGAATGGATCACCGCGACGATACGGTCGCCATGCATCACTTTTTTCATCTGCGGCGGCGGAATGAAGTAGCTCTTCTGAGCGTCCACTTCGAGGAAGCCAAAGCCCTTTTCCGTGCCCTTAACGACCCCTTCCGCGCGCGGCGTCTGGGAATGCAGTTGCTGTTTAAGCTGCGCTAGCAGCGGGTTATCCTGAAACATAATTAGGTATTTTCGTGGCTAAAAGAGCGGCTGACATTTTTACGCGAATATGCCTGCCGCAGCAAGCGCTGTTTCAGCAATTTACGTCTGCTGACGCACATTGCCGAGGGCGATTTTCAGACGATTCATCCATCCGCACAGCCCGCTCCAGGTCAACAGATCGATCGCTTGTTCCGCAGAGAGTCCATATTCCGCGAGGGGCGTTAACTGGGCGGCGCTAAACCGGTCCGGCGAGCGGGTTAACAGCTGCACCGCGGTCACGAGAGACCGGGACTGAGGATGCTGCTGGAGCCAGTGATGGAGGGCCTGGTCGCCCTCCCGCAGATGGCTGGCGAACTCCTCTTCACCCTGCCAGTGGGGGAGCCAGGCGTCAAAACAGGTGGGGCTGCCATTGGTGCGCGCCGCGAGTAAGGCGACCTGCGGGCCAAAGGTATCATCCGTGCTGAGCTGGCGGATCAAGGTCTCCAGAGGCGTGAACAACGGTGGGTCGCAGGCCAGCAGTGGGGCCAGCTCACCCAGACCGGGCAGCGACTGCCAGCCGGCGATGCGCCGCTGGCGCTCATCATCGGCATACTGCAGATCGGGATCCTCAAGGTCGCTCTGCCACTCTCCTGGTGGCGCGGTGAACAGTTCGGCAGGGGCCTCCTCTTGCTGAGGCATGCCGGGGATCCAGCGCACCGGATAGCCCAGCGCCGCCTGCAGGACGGCAATCGCCCGGGCCTGGAAGCCCACGAAACCGATAATCTGGTTGATCAGGATAATATCCCGGCTGGTTAAACCCACTTCGTCCAGCTGGCTGCGCGAGAGGGCGTTAATGACGGAGGGCGAACTGGCGAGCTGACGAGCATACTGAGTGATCTGCGCCAGGCGACGGTTGCTCTCGCGCGAAGAGTCAGGGCCAGGGAGGGGAGCCAGGCGGGCGGCATAGTGGTTACACAACCGCTGGACACCATAAACCTGGGCGACAGTCAGCGCGGTGCTCAGGCGATCGTAGGCGGTAAAGGTCTGCAGGCGACTCACCGCCACCTGGTCGGGAAACAACCGCTCTGCCAGCTGGCGAGCGGGGTGCAGCCAGCCTGCGTGGATGTGTAGCCAGGCTTCCGGCAGCGTCAGGTCCAGCAAAAAGCGGTCTTCAACATGGGCGGCTTCAGGGACAAGCGGTAGAACATCCACCGGGCAGATTGTTGACTGGGTTTCGTGATACCAGTGGTTTTTGCCATTCACGCGGCGTGGCTCCATGGGCTTTCCTTGTTCGGTATGTGGCGAACCGCCGTTCCGCGGATCGTTTATGCAGAACTATCCTGGCGTAACCCGGAAGCAGGAGAAAATATTGATACGTGCTAACAAATAGCCGATTGGAATAACAGGGGGAGCGTAAGGGATGGGGGGAAGGAAGAACCCTCCTCACCGGGGTGAGGAGGGAAAGAACTTACTTCAGTTCCAGCTCGTTCATGGCGGCGATATTGAACCCGCCGTCAACGTGAACGACTTCACCGGAGATACCCGCGGACAGGTTAGAGCACAGGAAGGCTGCGCTGTTGCCCACATCTTCAATGGTGACGGTGCGACGGATCGGGGTGACCGCTTCGCAGTGCGCCAGCATTTTACGGAAATCTTTAATGCCAGAAGCAGCCAGCGTACGGATCGGACCGGCAGAGATGGCGTTAACGCGAACGCCTTCCGGACCCATGGCGTTAGCCATATAGCGGACGTTAGCTTCCAGAGAGGCTTTGGCCAGACCCATTACGTTGTAGTTCGGGATCGCGCGCTCTGCGCCCAGGTAGGAGAGCGTCAGCAGAGCAGAGCCCGGGTTCAGCATGCTGCGGCAGGCTTTGGCCATCGCCACGAAGCTGTAGGCGCTGATGTCGTGCGCGATTTTAAAACCGTCGCGGGTGACAACGTCAACGTAGTCGCCGTCTAACTGGTCAGCCGGGGCAAAACCGATAGAGTGGACGAAACCATCGAATTTCGGCCAGACTTTTTCCAGCTCGGTGAACAGCGCGGTGATGCTCTCATCTTCAGCAACGTCGCACGGCAGCACAATGTCAGAACCCAGCGCGGCAGCAAATTCTTCTACGCGACCTTTCAGTTTTTCATTCTGATAGGTGAATGCCAGTTCCGCGCCTTCGCGGTGCATTGCTTGCGCAATACCGTAGGCGATGGACAGTTTGCTGGCGACGCCAGTGATCAAAATGCGCTTACCGGAAAGAAAACCCATAGCTTTAATCCTTATCGTTATTGCTTATTTTTACTTTAACAATCATAACGTTAACATTGTTATTTCAAAATAACTCAAATTTAGCCGGGAATTATATCCCACTGACGACCCCTTGTGTCACGATATTTTTCAGCCGCGCCAGCGGCGTGCGGAGCAAAAGCGTATCGCGATAGCTCCAGTATACTCTCTCTTCTGATGATTATTTGAGCGCGATCTCCGCCAGCAGCAGACACCCGTTGGCACTGAGGGGGTGCAGCTCGCCAGGGGATTCACCGCGCCAGCAGAGACCGCTGCCGGCCACACTTCGCTGCCCGGCCAGATCCCACTCGCCCTGAAGAACATAAGCGACTCCCTCAGTGGCAGGGCGTTGCTGGTCGTTTATCACCTTTACTCTCGCCGAGGCACGTCCGCGCTGGGTCATGATATTGAAGTCCAGCCCTGGCTCAACGATCCCGACGCTGGACAGCGCCCATTCGCCGGGGAACGCCCACGGCTGCCAGAGCGTCAGCGGATGGTCGATGTCCCCGCCGCACAGTCGTAGTGGTTGTCCCGCCAGCAGGGTGATCACCCGATCGACGCCGGGGAAGGGGGAAAAAGGACCATCCGCCTGCAAAGTGGCGATGCTGGCTCGCCAGAGAAAGGGGGCGTCTGTGGAAGGAACGGCGATAATTTCCCGGGTGGCACCGGCACCGTTCTTCCACGGCGTGATGGGTAAGGTGGCGATATCAAAAAAAAAGATCATGGTCTGCTCGGCGGAATTCAGAGGGTGGATGGTTTTTGTTACAAGTGTGTCGCAACATGCTTACAAATTATTTACAACAGGGCTCACAAATCCATCATCGAGCGCGTGTGTGGGTTTGTCAATGCTTGTATATACATGAGCAGTCATCTACGAATTATCTTATCGCAGTGACCAGAGCCATCATGACAAAACGCGATCGGGAGAATGAAAATGCAACAGCGTATTACTTTCCGCCAGGCCTGCCTGGTCACCCTGTTTTCGGGGCTACTGCTGTCTGGTGGCTCAACATACGCTAAAGAGTGGAAATCAATCACCATCGCTACGGAAGGCGGCTATGAACCCTGGAACCTGACGCTTCCCGGAGGGAAGTTGAGCGGCTTCGAACCTGAGCTCATGGCGAATTTATGCCAGCGGATGCAGATCGAATGCAAGCTGGTGGTACAGAACTGGGATGGCATGATTGCCGGACTTAACGCCGGAAAATATGACGTGATCATGGACGCTATTGTCGTCACCCCGGAGCGATCGAAGGTCGTGGCGTTTACCCAGGCCTACGCTGCCACGCCGGCCTCTTTCATTGCGGTAAAAGGGTCGCTGCTCCCTCCGTCTCCGACGGTCAAGCTTCATGATGATGAGAAAGAGATTCAGGCGGCGATTGCGCCTCTGCGCGCGGCGTTGAAAGGGAAAACTATCGGCATCGCTTCCGGCACCGTGTACACCCCGTTTATTGATAAGTATTTCAAGGATATCGCTGATATCAGGGAATATAACAACTCAGCGGATGCGATCCTCGACCTGCAGGCTGAGCGCATCGATGCGGTGTTTGATGATATTACCTTTGCCAACACCACCCTGTCGCGACCGGAGAATAACAATCTGGCATTGAGCGGTCCGCTGATGAGCGGGCCGATCTGGGGAGGCGGTGAGGCGATGGGCGTGCGCCTCACCGATCCCGATCTCAAAGCGAAACTGGATAGCGTCATTCAGGCGGCGCTGGCCGATGGGACGGTAAAAAAACTGAGCGAGAAATGGTTTAAAAGCGACGTTACCCCCTGAGTGAGGCTCTCATGTTGAATCTTCTGAGTTTTGGTGAAAACGGGTGGGGGACGCTGATCCTCAGTGCCACGCTGACCACGTTGCTGCTGTCGCTCGCCGCGCTGGCCGTCGGTGCCGGGGTAGGCGGCGTCATTGCCGCCGCAAAGCTGTCCCGGCATGCGCCAGCGCGCTGGTTTGGCGCCGCCTGGTCGGTAGTATTCCGCGGTATCCCTGAGTTACTGGTGATCTACCTGTTCTATTTTGGCGGCTCAGGGATGATTTCATGGGTGGGGCGACTGTTTGGCGCTGACGGTTTTATTGAGGTTCCGCCCTTTCTGATTGGCGCCCTGGCGATTGGTTTGATCTCCTCCTCGTATCAGGCGGAAGTCTACCGTGCTGCTCGCCTGGCGCTGATGCCCGGTGAAGTGGAGGCGGCTACCGCTATCGGCATGCCGCGCTGGCGGATCCTGCAGCGCATTCTGTTGCCGCAGATTGTCCGTTATTCGCTGCCTGGGTTATCCAACGTGTGGCAAATGAGCCTCAAAGATTCGGCGCTGGTATCGGTGACCGGCATCGTTGAGCTGATGCGCGCCAGCCAGATTGCCGCTGGCTCGACCCGCGATTATTTCCTGTTCTATCTGATCGGCGGCGGCTGTTATCTGATCCTGACGCTGCTCTCTAACCGCGCGTTTACCCGGGCGGAGAGCCATCTCAACCGCGCCTGGCTGCGTCGCAGCGCCGCGCAGGCGTAAGGAGCCCGTATGTTTATCGATTTTGCCTTCCTCGGTGAGACGTTATTGAAGCTCGGCGCGGCGCTGCCGGTGACGCTGGGGCTCTTTATTTGCTCTTTTATCCTCGGCGGCGTACTGGCCCTCGGCGTTTTAGCGCTGCGAATGAGCCACTGGCCGCTGGCTAGCGGTTTCGCCAAAGGCTATATCCTGATCTTTCGCGGTTCGCCATTGCTGATCCAGCTGTTTCTCATTTATTACGGGCTGGGTCAGTTTGGGGTGATCCGTCACAGTTTCCTGTGGCCGCTGCTGCGCGAACCCTTTATCTGCGCCGTTCTGGCGCTGGCGCTCTGTACAGCGGCCTACACCGCGGAAATTCTTCGCGGCGGGTTGCTGGCGATACCGCCGGGTCAGATTGAAGCCGGTCAGGCTTGCGGCATGTCGCGCTGGCTGTTGTTGCGGCGGATCATTGCCCCGGTGATGCTACGTTATGCACTGCCAGCCTACTCCACGGAGGCTATTCTGCTGGTCAAGTCTACGGCGCTGGCAAGCCTGGTGACCGTCTGGGACGTCACCGGGGTGGCGCAACAGATTATTCAGCGTACCTACCGGACGATGGAGGTATTCCTCTGCGCGGCGGCCATCTATTTGCTGCTTAATTTCATCATTGTGCAGCTGTACGCCCTGCTAGAACGGCGATTAACGCCGCATACCCGGCAAAACCCGGCGACCGTGTCGCTCAAGCCGATAACCAAAGGAGAGTAAGATGCTCGATTCACGTCCGGTGACCTTATCGGTCAGCGATATTCATAAGTCCTTTGGCTCCCTGGATGTCCTGAAGGGGATCACCATCCAGGCCCGGCAGGGCGATGTCATTTCGATCCTCGGCGCCAGCGGCTCCGGTAAAAGTACGCTGCTGCGCTGCATTAATCTGCTGGAAACGCCCGATGCCGGGGTGGTCAGCGTCGGTGGCGAGACGATTGAAATGAAGCACCATGCCCGCGGGCATCGGCTGGCGGCGAATCCCCGGCAGATAGAGCGCCTGCGTTCGCGGCTGGGGATGGTCTTTCAAAGTTTTAACCTGTGGTCGCATATGACGGTCCTGCAGAATGTCATTGAGGGGCCGCATTATGTGCTCAAACGGGATAAACGGACCTGCATTGAACAGGCTGAGCAACTGCTGGAGCGGGTGGGGATGTTGAACCGAAAGGATTTCTATCCGGCACAGCTCTCCGGCGGCCAACAGCAGCGCGTGGCAATAGCCCGCGCGCTGGCGATGGAGCCAGACGTCATGCTCTTTGATGAACCCACCTCAGCGCTGGATCCCGAACTGGTCGGCGAGGTGTTAAAGGTCATGCGCAGCCTGGCGGAAGAGGGGCGGACGATGCTGGTGGTCACCCACGAACTGGGATTCGCCCGCCATGTCTCCAACCGGGTGGTATTTATGCACCAGGGGACGATTGACTGCGACGGTGCGCCTGAGGCGCTATTTGGCACTCAGGGTTCCGCGCGCTTTAAGCAATTTATCTCCAGCCATCAACAGCCAGGACAGGTCGTATGAATATGATCCAGTGGGGCGATGCACCGATACGCTGGCAGGAGGTGGCTTGTGTCGCCCGGGGCGAGGCGATCTTGAGCCTCAGCGAAAGCGCCTGGGCGCGTATCGAGCAGGGGCGGGCGATTGTCCAGCATATCGTTAGCGCCGGTCAGGTGGCCTATGGGATCAACACCGGGCTGGGGGCGCTGTGCAACATTACGCTGCCGGAAGCGCAGTTACACCAGCTGTCGCGCAATACGCTGCTCAGTCATGCCTGCGGGGTGGGGCCGCTGCTGGAGGTCGCCCCAACCCGGGCCATTATGTGCGCCGCGGTGGCCAATTTCAGCCACGGTAAATCCGGTATTTCCGCCGGGATAGTGCAGCAACTGCTGATGTTTTTGCAGCATGGCGTCACCCCCCAGGTGCCCTCTCAGGGGTCGGTTGGCTATTTAACGCATATGGCGCACATTGGCCTGGCCCTGATGGGAGTCGGCGATGTGCTATGGCAAGGGCGAACGTGGTCTGCGGCAGAGGTCCTGTCGCAGCTGAATCTGCAGCCCATCGCGCCGGGAGCGAAAGAGGGGCTCAGTCTGGTCAACGGTACGCCGTGCATGACCGGCCTGGCTTGCCTGGCCTTAGACGACGCCGAGCGCTTAATGAACTGGGCCGATGTGACCGGGGCGATGAGCTTTGAAGCGCTGCGCGGCCAGCTTGTGGCGTTTGATGCCGAGATCCTGGCGCTGAAAGCCAGTCCCGGGATCCAGACCAGCGGCCAGCGGCTGCGTGAGCTGCTGGCGGGCAGCCGTCTGCTGGCCGAAAGCGAAGGTCTTCGCACCCAGGATGCGCTGAGTCTCCGCTCGATGCCTCAGGTGCATGGCGCCTGCCGCGATCAGTTTAGCCATGCGCAGACGCAGATAAATATCGAACTTAACGCCTGTACCGATAATCCCCTAATCCTGGGCACCCTTGAGCAGTGGCGGGTGGTGTCCCAGGCGCATCCCCATGGTGAATCGGTGGCAATGGCCTGCGATTTGCTGGCTATTGCCATGGCTGAGCTGGGCGCTATCGCCGAACGACGTCTTGACCGGCTGGTGAATCCTCTGGTGAGCGGCTTGCCAGCGTTTCTGGTCGCCCGACCCGGGGTGAATTCAGGCATGATGATTGCCCAGTACGTCGCCGCGTCGCTGTGCGCGGAAAATAAGCAGCTGGCGCAGCCGGCGGTGCTGGATAATTTTGTTACCTCCGCTTTGCAGGAGGATCATTTAAGCCTGGGTACCAGTGCTGCGCTGAAATTGCAGCGCCTGCTCGGCAACCTCTATCAGATCCTGGGTATCGAATATTTACTCGCGGCCCAGGGGCTCGATTTTCACGAGCCGCAGACGCTGGCGGCGGGTACACGTCGGGCGCGCGATCTGCTGCGCCAAAGCGTGCCTGGCTGGGAGGAGGATCGCTGGCTGGCGCCAGACATCGCCAGCGCAGTGGCTATCCTCAAGCGGAACGCTGGCCACGCGCCGGCATGACGTCACCAGCGAGATAAGTGAGACGGGGCTATTTCCCGTCTTTGCGCCAGGCGTCGGCGGTGAGAGCTTCACCGAAGTGGCCGGCGATCAGGCGTCGGGTCAGGTCGTGCAGCGGCGAGGCCAGCACATCGGCAGTGCTGCCGCGCTCGACCACTTCGCCGTTATGCATCACCAGCACTTGATCGCTGATGTGCTTCATCATTCCCAGGTGCTGAGTGACATAGATATAGGAGATGCCCTGTTTCTCCTGCAGCTCCAGCATCAGATTGATGAGCTGGGAGCGCATCGACATATCCAGCGAGGCCAACGCCTCATCGCAGACGATGACCTTCGGGCGCAGGATCAGCGCCCTGGCGAGGCCGAGACGCTGCTTCTGCCCGGGCGCCAACATATGGGGGTAATAGCTGACGTGGTCCGGCAGCAGACCGACCATGCGCAGCGTGTCGATAATCTGCTTTTGCCGCGCCTCGGCGTCGAGGTCGGTATTCAGCCGCAGTGGAAAATCGAGGATCTGCGAGATGCGCTGGCGCGGGTTCAGTGAGGTCGACGGATCCTGAAAGATCATACGAATCTTCTGGCTGCGGTAGGAGTAGTCCCCGAAAGTCAGCGGATGGTCGTCGATCAACAGCTCGCCGCTGGTGGGTTCCACCATGCCCGCCAGCATCTTGGCGAGGGTGGATTTCCCGGAGCCGTTCTCGCCGATAATCGCCAGCGTCTGGCGTTCACGCAGGGTAAAACTCAGCGGCTTGACGGCCTCCACCGTCTGGCGGTGAAACCAGCCGGTGCGGTAGCGAAAGGTCTTACTGAGTTGGCGAACTTCCAGCAATGTTTCGACCATTTCACTCTTTCTCCATGTTCAGCGGGAAATGACAGGCGTACAGATGGTTGCGCGCCCCGGTAAGACGCGGCGTTTCGATACACTCGCGCTGGGCGTAAGGGCAGCGCGGCCCCAGACGGCAGCCGATGGGCAGCTGCTCCAGCAGAGGGATCGCCCCTGGCAGGGTGTTGAGGCGGCTTTTATGCGGCATGGCGCTGCCAAAATCCGGGATCGCGCGGATTAACGCCTGGGTATAGGGGTGATGCGGCAGGGTGACCAGCTCTTCGCTGGGCCCGCTCTCCACCGTCTGCCCGCAGTACATGACGTTGATTTTATCCGCCCATTTGCTGAGCATCTGCAGATCGTGGCTGATCAGCAAAATGGTGGTGTTGTTGTTCTGATTGAGCCGCGTCAGCAGGCGGATAATCTGCGCCTGAGTCGTTGGCTCCATGGCGTTGGTCGGTTCATCGGCGATCAGTAGGCGCGGCTGGTTGGCCAGGGCGATGGCAATCATCACCTTCTGGCACTCGCCCTCGGTCAACTGATAGGGG
Organism: Klebsiella sp. P1CD1; assembly: GCF_003790505.1. Classification (NCBI taxonomy): domain Bacteria; kingdom Pseudomonadati; phylum Pseudomonadota; class Gammaproteobacteria; order Enterobacterales; family Enterobacteriaceae; genus Klebsiella; species Klebsiella sp. P1CD1. The sequence goes on along the minus strand of NZ_CP033631.1, from coordinate 3,372,357 downwards.
AAGCTGCGCATGGCATCTTTGTGATCTTTAATGCCGACGCGGTGCAACAGCTCGATGGCCCGGCGCTTACGCCAGCCCAGCCGTTGCCACCAGCGCCCCTTGTAGGTCCAGCCGGGGATACTCTGAATCAGCTGCTGGCCGATACGCTCAGAGGGATCAAGACAGGACTGCGGCTCCTGAAAAATCATCGACACGTTATGGCCGATCAGTTTCCGCCGCTCGCGGTTCGACAGTCGCAGCAGGTCGATGTCATCGAAACGCATGCGGTCGGCGGTGACCCGCCAGTTGTCTTTGGTCACCCCGCAGATAGCTTTGGCAATAAGGCTCTTCCCGGAACCGGATTCGCCCACCAGGCCGCGGATCTCGCCTTCAGTCAGGGTCAGACTGACGCGATCGACGGCTTTCACCCAACCTTCGTTGGTTCTAAATTCGATAGTTAAGTGACGAATATCGAGTAACGGCATTATTCTACCCCGGCAATGATCGCCCGGCGAATACCGTCGCCCAGCAGGTTGACCAGCAGTACGCTGAGCATAATCGCCGCCCCGGGCAGCATCACAGTCCACGGTGCGACATAGATAAGCTCCAGCGCATCGCCCAGCATGGCTCCCCATTCCGGCGAAGGCAGCTGGGCGCCGAGATCAAGAAAGCCCAGCGCGGCAATATCCAGAATAGCCATCGACAGGGCGCGGGTGATCTCGGTCACCAGGCCAGAGGCAATATTGGGCAGAATGGCGAACAGCAGAATGTTCAGCGTCGAGGCTCCGTCGAGGCGGGCGGCGATAATGTACTCTTTCTCCAGCTCGTCGTGGACCAGGCTGTAGACGGAACGCACCATGCGCGGGAGCAGCGCCAGCCAGACGGCGAACATCGCATGGCTGAGGTGCGGCCCGGCAAAGGCGACGACGATAATCGCCAGCAGCAGCGAGGGAATAGAGAGCAGGGTATCGAGAATATGGTTCATCACTGCCGAGCGCAGGCCGTGAGTCGACCCGGCAATCACGCCCAGCACCAGGCCAAACAGCGTCGCGCCGAGGGTGACGACAAAAGCGCCACCGACGGTTGGCGCCGCGCCGCTCAGCAGCCGGCTCAGCACATCGCGGCCCAGGTCATCGGTCCCCAGGAAGAAGGAGACTTCGCCATAGCGCGACCAGGACGGCGGCAACAACTGATAGCCAAGGAACTGCTGATCGATACCATAGGGGGCGAACCAGCCGCCGAAGACGCAGAGCAGCAACAGGCCCGCGCAGCCGTACAGGCCGATCATCGCCGTGGTGTCACCATAGAATTTACGCCATACGGTGCGCAGCGCGCCGGGCGGACGCTTTTCCAGATAAACGCTATCGTAGGGCATATGAATCCGTTTTAAGTTTGTTAGTCATGCTTTAAGTCTTTTCAAAAATCCCGCTAATACCAACACTTTGCCAGCATGGAGTGCTTTAATTTTGTGTGTTCTGCATTGATTTGAAGGTAATCAATTTAAGTAAAATGTGTACACTGATGTGTATATCGTCTTCCGGAGTGTACATATTGCTTACCGACACAAAATTAAGAAAAGCTCTTGGCAAAAAGAGAGACCAGATCGAGGTCATATCGGGCGCTTATGGTCTGAATGTCCGGTTGTCTACTTCCGGCAGTATAACATTTTTTTACCGCTACAGATGGAACGGGAAAGCCGCTCTGCTAACGATTGGCGATTATCCAACCACCTTCTTATCTCAAGCTCGCGAATGTAGACAGCAGTTCAGGGCCTGGTTGACAGAAGGACTCGATCCGAGACGGCAAACAGTTCTGGAGAAACAGAAAAAAATCGAAGCACTTACCGCTAAAGAGGCTTTCGATTACCGGGAAAAGTATTACTGCATCCCTGAAGGTCTTGTGAAAATCAAGGTTAACCGGCGACTTCAGTAACCATATAGCGCCTGTGCTGGGGAACATGATTGTTGATCAGACCACTAAAGCGCACTGGCTTAACCTTTTTGATGGCATGGGGTGAAGAGTTGTCACTGGTCAGATGCTGGGGCTGATGCAGCGTACGTTCCGTTTCTGCTCCAATCGAGGGGTAATTAATGTGAACCCAATTGAGAGCCTTAGACGCTCTGACGTAGGTCTCACAGCATCCGTAAAAGATCGCAGATTGATTGATGAGGAAATCAAAACAGTTTGGAACATCCTTCCTGAATTGAAGGACAGACAACAGCTGATAATGAAGTTTCTCATCATGACTGGCTGCCGGAGTACAGAGATCAGGACAGCAAGATGGGAGTGGTTCGATTTCCAGGAGCAAACGTGGACCATTCCGGCAAGCGATTATAAAACCGGGAAATCGGTCAGAAGGGCACTTCCCGAGGCAGTAGTAAGAATGATGTTAGCAGAGAAGGAAACGTCAGTTTCAACACACGTTGTGACACTGTCACGTTACAGGGGGCCAGAAGATGACAGACCGCCACTACAACCAAACGTCGCTCTGTTTTCTGCTCAGATTAAAGCTAAAACAAGCATGAAACCCTGGTCTCTCCATGACCTCAGGCGAACAGTGGCGACACGCCTTTCTGAAGGACGTGAACGAAATCCGCCGTCAGTGGGTGCTAGCCTTCAAGGAAAACGGGATTAACACCATGGAGCAGATTGACGCGGGCATGCGCGTGGTTCGCCGTCAGGAGCGTCCATTTCTGCCGTCGCCTGGCCAGTTCATCAAGTGGTGCAGGGAAGGGCGATGTGTGCTGGGGATCACCACCGCTGAGGTGATGGCTGAATACTGGAAATGGCGGAAGCTGGTATTTCGATATCCGAGCAGCGAACAGAATCCGTGGCTGAAGCCAGTTTTTTACCATATTTGCCTCGAACTGCGGCGCCGTGGAACAGATTGCCAGTTGAGCCACAAAGAGCTTGAGCGTGAAGCTTGCGATATGTGGGAAAAACGTGTGCGGGAAGGTGAGCCTATCCTACCGGTACGGCGCGCGTTGGTAACTCTAGTGACGCCAAAAGGGCCTACACCTGCTGAGTTGCTTAAGGAAATGTATGCACGTTCAAAAGCTGTTGAGAAAGGTTGAGCGCCCCTAAGGCAGAAGGCTAAAAGAGAACCCACTCATATATGGGGTGGAGTAAAACACCCACCCCATATAACATGTAAGGAGATGCCTAGCTTACGCCTTAATTTCTACTACTTTTAGGCTTAACGCCACCCTTTCTGCCCAATCCAAATCCAACTCTATATAAATCAGGCATATCGACTCGGCCATCTTTTTTGGTTTCAATCAATCCTAGATTTTCAAGGTCTTCTCGAATACCTGACCAACCTCGTTCTGCATGTTGAGCAGGTAAACGATTGGTATTAACCTGCTGTGGACCTAATGGAAACTGAGCTGTCCATCTTTGTTCAACTGAATCACTATCACAAGGAACATTAAGTCCTTTTAAGGTAGATAATATATCAGGAACCCAAGGATAATCTTCTGCAACCTCGGTAACACGAATCTCGGATGCTTGTTGGATACCTCGCTTAAGGCTCTCATAATGTAAAGCAAATTCATGATTAGGATAGCGAGAAGTAGAGTCTTGAGCCGCTTGACTAATTGCTGCTAAAAAGGATCTTGGCGAGGTTTGGCCGCGGCCATCTGATAAATGGTTTACGGACCAAGTGTAAGGAACACCGCGTCTTTTATCTTTCCCCATCCATGGGCCAGCTAATTTTTCGAATGCTTTTCTTTGCGCATCGGTTTCTCTTTTCATTTCTTCTGGTAACTGAAAAGAATTATTGGCAGAGATTAGTTGCTTAGAAGTTACGTTTTGACAGATTTCCCTTAAAACGTTACCTTGTCCATCAATTACATTGATTAATCTTTGCCAAAGCAGACCATGAAGATCATGCCTACTCCATGTCAACTCTGCTTTAGTCGCTAATATTTTAGATGCATCAGGGAAATTGAATACTGTTCTAGCAGCTTGATCTTCTCGTAAGAAAACTTTTGCAGTTAAACCTGTATATGATTTTAACCATAAAACAGTTCGCAAAAGTCCGCGTACAATTTCATCCATTTTTTGCCAATCGTTGCTTGTTCTGTCCAATGCATCAAAAATAATTAACCCATCCCAACTGCGCGCAGAGGTCATTAGTCTCGCAGCTTTTTCAGGCTCCGATTTGAACCAATCGATTGTTTCTTTCCATGTAGCGTTTGGGATCGCGATACTGGATTTAGAGGCAACCCAGCGAATGATAACTGTTCTCCAAATATCATAAGGCTCATAATTATCTTTAAGCAAAAGTTGAAAAGTATCTTCGTTAGGATAGCTGTTGACATCATCAACATTAGAGAAACCAACAAAAATTTCGAGGTTCTGCAGTTCAGGAACATATTCCTGCATTGTCGCTCGGAGATGATGTGATTTAAGAACTGCTGTCCAAAAAGACTTACCAACACCCCTTCCACCAACAACTATATGAGAAGCAAGTTTCAATGCTTTAACATGAGATAAAGGGACATATAAATCGCCAGCATCAGGTTCATTTCCAAAGCTACTGGATTCTAGAGACGCGAGGGATATCGCCTGCCTAATTTTTTGAACATCAATCATCAGATTTCTCCGGGATGAAAATACTCTCAATACCTTCTATCAAAGGTCCAAAAATTGATTTGATAGAGTTTTCATCTATTGTTGCTAGTCTGCCATGGAGCGTTAAAGAACCTGTGAAGCTACGATGCCATTGAATTGCCCACGGGTTATGAGGCGCACCTTCATCAGAACTATCGAAATTCCATCCCTCGACCAATGAATTAACTTTCCATTTGATTATTCCATTAGTTGTCGGGCCGACTGTACCGCTTGGGGCTGCTTCAATCTCATCGTATAAATTATCTGCGAAAAGATTATATGAATTCTCACGAAGAGACATGAGATAATCTATTTTATCTGTTTCAGGTACCATTGCGGCAACAATTTGTAATCTTTCTCTAATGTCTTGTGCAACCTCATTTTTAAGCCAGTGCTCGAATAATATTTTATAGCCATTCCAAGTTTGCAGCCCATCCAAGGCGAATAATAATATTAGATTAGCTCCCAAATCTGTAACACAGCATGATGCTATCTCATCAATTCCAGAACGTGAATCAATCAAAATTACATCTGGTGAAATGTTTTTTTCAAGCTGATCTATAAGACGATTTAGTCTTTGAGACCATTTTTCTTTTCGACCATGTTGATCTATTTTGGGCATCCATACTCTGCCTAGTTTGGATACATATTCACCAGCTTCAGCACCATGAGCCGGAACCACAAAAATTTCACCATCGTGGGAAAGTAAGCTGGTTGAAACCATGGATTCAATTATATGATCACCATTGTCAACTAAGTCTTCAATGAGCCAATCTGTTATGCCAAACTTTGGTTGACGATCAATCGGTAAAAGAGCGGTGGACAAACCTGGGGACTCAAGATCAAGGTCTAAAACTAAAACTTTTTTTCCTTGCTGTGCGAGTTGCCACGATACCGCAGCTAATGATGTTGATCGCCCAACGCCACCCTTTATAGAGAAAAAAACCACTCTTGGGGAGTTTTTTGTTAGTTGTGACACGTTTCCCCAAGAAGATTCATTGGCATATCGATCTGCAAGGAAAACGTTTGAAAAACCATCGATTCTGCTTACTTGTGCACCATTCTTAACGAATTCTATATCATTCTCATACAATGTCGCAACATTATGATAATGACCTTCTAAATGAGTCGATAAATCATTTTCAAGGGCATGTAAACGCTCAATCTCCTGGGGACTTTCTTTGATTTTTTCAGGCGCAACTAGACGAACTCTTCCATTCAAGTCGCGATTCAAAACTAACCAATCCAAACTTTGAACAAAGTTGCTATGTGAACACAAAACTTGGGCAGATAAAGGTAAAATTTGATCGAAAGTTATCATACTAAGCCTGCTAATTTTGCATTTTTAATCAACTGGTTAACTTGTACTGCCGCCGCCTGATGCGGGGAGACTTTTACAGCATCAAAGCTTGATTGGTTATGATAACGTTGAGACGCGCTCCAATCGTTAAATGGATTAGTTCCGCTCAGTTGGTAATTTGCACCACTTGAGTGCGATGAGCGATAACTTTCGAACCTATCCCATACTTTGTCTGCGTGAACACTATCCGATTGATTTGCAGGCATTTGTTTCACGTTATTGAAAGGCATTCCAAACGCTAACATTAGAGATTTAAGACCACATTCTACTGAAAAACCATACAACTGGTCTGCGTTAGCGTATCTCCCAGATGTAAATAGTTGGTTGGCATCTTCTAAATGCCTTTCATGCGAATCAACGAAATCAGCGTTCATTTGTTGACCTTAATTGTTGAAATTGACTTTAGATCGAAATGTTGTATTAAAATACTATATATAGAAAGTCTTGAACACCCTGAATCACCACGGGTTTAACAGACACCTCAGAGTCATTTATGGAGTGCCCCCGAGCCCGTAGACAAATCTGCCCTATAGTTTGAGCATAGGAGGAGTCTATGGGCACACCACGTTTTACCCCTGAATTTAAGGAAGAGGCCGTCCGCCAGATCACCGAGCGGGGCTATTCCATCGCTGAAGTATCTGAACGGCTCGGCGTGTCGGCGCACAGTATTTATAAATGGCTCCGGGCTGTTAAGCCTGACAACAGTGAACAGCAGGCACAGGATTTACTTGATGCCAGAACAGAAATTCTCAGGCTGAAAGCACAGCTTAAACGCGCTGAGGAAGAGCGGGATATTCTGAAAAAGGCAGCGCGGTACTTTGCAAGGGAGCCCGACTGAAGTACCGCTTTATCAACGATCACCGTGAAATCTGGTCGATCGTTACAATGTGTCGGGTTCTCAAGGTTGCCCGTGCCAGATTTTATGTCTGGCTCAACAACCCTGTATCTGCCGGAGAAAAGGATAACCAGCGACTGCTGGCGCTCATCCGCGACTCCTATACGCTGAGTGGTAGGGTTTATAGTTATCGCCGAATCCATGGCAATCTTCGTGAAATTGGTGAAGTGTGCAGCAGAAACCGGGTCGCCAAAATCATGAGGAAAAACAGGATACAGGCCATACATGGTTATAAAGTGCCACGCGGGACACGGGGACGACCGTCACTGATAGCGCCTAACCGCGTACAGCGTGAATTTACTGTGGTAAAGCCCAATCAGGTCTGGGTAACAGATATTACCTATATCCGCACCTGGCAGGGCTGGCTGTATCTGGCAGTGGTCATCGATCTCTTCGCCCGTAATGTGGTGGGCTGGTCGATGAAACCAACACTGTCGCGCGAGCTGGCACTGGATGCGTTGCTGATGGCGGTCTGGCGGCGTAAGCCTTCAGAAATGTCATTGTGCACAGCGATCAGGGTAGTCAGTATGGCAGTGATGACTGGCAGCGGTTCTGCCGGGCCAACAATCTGGCGCCAAGCATGAGCCGTCGCGGAAACTGCTGGGATAATGCAGTGGCAGAATCGTTCTTCAGTTCACTCAAAAAAGAGCGCATCAGGAAGCGGATATATAAAACTCGGGGCATGGCCCGGGCGGATATTTTCGATTACATTGAAGTGTTCTACAACCGTAACCGACGCCACAGCCACCTCGGTGGCGTCAGCCGGAGGCCTTCGAAAAGGCCTCGCCGTGAGGACAGAAACTGTCTACCGGAGCGTGGTCACTCCAGTATTTTGCAGGGCAGGGGATCCAGACAACCTGGCAGATGAAGCGAGAAATGCTTTCGCCTCGGTACACCACTAGATACACTGACTTGCTCAAAGTCAGGTGATTCAGTCCATTAACAATACTCATTGTGCTTCTACCAGAGTCCGCATTGAGAGAAAACTCACGTTATGCTTACAATCGGTTTGTAATACCTACGTTATTTATGATAATTCAGTACGCGATTGAATCTAACGATTGAAGATTGGTTTGTTTTTTATTTGTATATTCATACTCAAGTAGACAATAAAATGAGTCAATGTAAAGAAACTTTACGAGATGCCTATCGTGCGATGGTTTACGTATCTCAACATACGCCAGCTACGGCAAGACGTGTTCGAACTATTTTGACACATTCATATCCTGATCTTCTTGCATCGTACACACGCTTCTCAGGTTATGTTTCTCAAGCTGCATTGGAAGAGGCTGCAGTTAATGGATATAGAAAAGGTGTATTTATTCGAGAGCATCATCTAAGAATGCAATCCTCCTTAACAGAGTGGATTAAACAAGGCTTTCTTGATCATGGTTTTAAAACTTTTGAAGACAAAGTTATTGAGTTATCTGAAATCCATATCACTCTTAAAAGTGAAAATAGCAAGTTGATATCAAAAACAGCAAGCTACCAAAATCTTGGCATTTCGCTGATTTACTGGGAGGATATACCTCCGATTAGCCGTCATGTTTTTCATAAAATTCTCAAAGGAAAGGTGAAAAATCTTGTAGAATTCCCCATATAGATATATTCAATGGAGTTGGGATTAGCGGCCGATAATTATTGGTGGCAAATTAATTATCTATTGCTAATAGATGTGGTAGTGAGGTCTGCTGTGTGGGGAGTGAAGTTTTGATTCATTAAATGCAAGTTCATTGCACAAAGTAATCAATCACGTGTAACAACTTCGCATTTATGCTCAGATGAGTTGTTTTATCAATTCTGGTCCTTGATTTTTTACATTACCAACCGCGCTCGAAACGAGGTGCCATGTAAAATGGTCTGCTGGTACTGCACCATCTGTAATTATTTCCTCCGCGTCTTTTCCTCCAGTATCCTGCCTCAACCATTCTCGCGCTGCTTCCGGCGTCAGAACCAGCGGCCGGCGGTCGTGAATATCGACCAACCCCTGATCGTCCGCAGCGGTGACAATCAGAAAGCCTTCGGCTTCGTCTCCACGTTCAAATGGTGTACTCCCGATCGCCGCCATGAAGATGGGCTTGCCATCTTTACGGTGGATGAAATAGGGCTGCTTCTTGTCGCCTTCTTTTTTCCATTCGAACCATCCATCAGCAAAGCAGATCGCCCGGCCATGTTGCCAGAGAGGTTTAAACATTCTGCTGGCGGCCGCCGTTTCAACGCGTGCGTTAATCAGAGGCGGTTTATCCCACCACCCGGGTGCGTAACCCCAGTGAACCGGATCGAGGTGCAGCTGTTCGTTTCGTTCGCTCAGAAGCAAAACTTTAGTCCCCGGCGCCACGTTGTACCGGCCGATTGGTTCTGGATCATAGGCGATATCCCGATCAGCTTCTTCTGCAAGATAAGCCAGGTATTCTTCGCGTGTCTGTGATTGGGCAAATCGTCCGCACATGGTTACCTCCAGTCTTCAGACTGAAAGTATAGAAGGTGTGGAGGAAACGTAGGAAGGGAACTCCGACAGCCATCTAACTGATGACTGTCGGAGATGACGTCAAAAACAATGTGTACAAAATTGTGTATTAAAATCAGGAAAATTGCACAATTTAAAAATTTAACTCATTGTTTTTAATTGACAAAAGTATTTATTTTGTAGGTGCTATCGTAGGGCATACCATTCCTTATGTTTCAGCGGGTTAGCCATGGCACCGAGGATATCGGAAATCACGTTGACGATAATGACCAGTGCGCCAATCACCATGACGCCGGCGGAGATCGCCGCGTAGTCCTGCTGGCGGATCGCGTTGATCAGCCAGCGTCCCAGTCCGGGCCAGCTGAACACCATCTCGGTGATCATCGCCAGGGTGAGCATGGTGGAAAACTGCAGGCCGAGGCGCGGGATCACCGGCGGCAGGGCGTTGTGCAGTACATGGCGCAGTAAAATTTTGCGTCGCGACACGCCGCGGGTGGCAGCCGCTTTGACATAGTTGGTGTCATACACCTCGCTGGTGCTGATGCGCATCAGGCGGATCACCTCGGTGGTGGGCGCCACCGCCAGGGTCAGCACCGGCAGCACCATATGCCGCGCGGCGCTGACGATCATCTCATGGCGCCATGGCGAGTCCGAGATCCAGGCGTCAATCAGCGCAAAACCGGTGACGGTTTTCACCTCATACAGCAGATCGAAGCGGCCAGAGACCGGAAACCAGCCAAGAGTCAGCGAGAAGAAGAGGGTCAGGAGCAGCGCCAGCCAGAACACCGGGATCGAGAAACCGACCAGCGCGACGGCGCTGATCAGGGTATCAGGCCATTTGTTGCGCATTACGCCAGCGATCATGCCCACCGGAATGCCAATCAGCAGGGCAAAGCCGAAGGCGAGGATGCACAGCTCCATGGTCGCCGGGAACACCTCGCGCAGCTGCTCAGAAATCAACTGGCCGTTAATGCTGGAGACGCCAAAATCCCAGTGCAGCACCCCTTGAAACCAGAACAGCCACGCATTCCACAGGGAGGCGCCCTGTAGCGGCGCATGAGGGGTGAAATAACTCAGGCTGAAGCCGATAAAGGTCAGAAAAAAGAGGGTGACCAGCAGCAACAGCAGACGACGCAGGGTAAAAATAATCATGGTTTTTTCACCTCTTCGGTTTTCTCCCGCGATACGCCAGCGAACGAAGCGTTACCGAAGGGGCTCAGCACGAGGCCTTTCATATCATAGCGATAGGCCTGCAAACGCAGCGAGGAGGCCAGCGGCAGGACCGGCAGTTCGCGGGCGAGGATCCGCTGTGCCTCTTTGTAAGCGTCTATCCGCGAGGAGAGCTGCTGCGAAAGCAGCGCTTTTTGCAGCACGTCATCAAATTCCCGGTTACACCAGTGGGCAAAGTTGGTTTGTGAGGCGATCGCCGCGCAGCTCAGCAGCGGCCGGAAAAAACTGTCCGGATCGTTACTGTCCGTCGCCCAGCCGGAGAGCGTCAGGTCATGGTTCATGTCCATCAGCCGCGCCTCCTGGAAGCGCCCCTCCACCGGCATGATGATCACCTTGACGCCAATCTGCGCCATATCCGCCTGGATCAGCTCCGCCGTTTTCAGCGGGCTGGGGTTCCATGCCTGAGAGCTGGTGGGCACCCACAGCTTGAGGGTCAGATTTTCCAGCCCCAGGGCCTTCAGGCGGGCGCGGGCTTCCTGGGGATTGTACTCAGTAATTTTAGCGTCGTTATCGTAGGCCCACGAGGCGCGCGGTAGCATGGATGCCGCCGTCTCTGCGGTGCCGTAGTAGATGGACTGCATCAGGCGCTGGTTGTTAATAGCCAGCGCCAGCGCATGCCGCACCTCAGGGTTGTCCAGCGGCGGCTTGGCGGTGTTGAAGGCCAGCCAGGCAATGTTCATTCCCGGGCGCAGCGTCAGGCGCAGGCGCGGATCGTCGCGCAGGATCGTCAGCTGGCTGGCGGCGGGCCAGGCCAGCACGTCGCATTCCCCGGTGAGCAGTTTCGACAGTCGGCCGGTACCACCGGAGCCGAGGTCCACCACCACCTGCGGCATCAACGGTTTGCCGCGCCAGTAGTCGGGGTGACGCTGCAGACGGATATATTGCCCGGAGCGGTACTCGGACAACTGGAACGGACCGGTACCGACCGGCTGGCGATCCAGCTGCTCCTGGCGGTCGTCTTGCGTTAAGCGGGCGGCATATTCGGCAGAGGTAATTGACGCATAGTGAGTGGCCAGATGCCAGAGGAACGAGGCGTCCGGCCGCTTGAGGCGAAACTCCACGGTCTGATTATCCAGCTTACGCACACTCTCCACGCTGTCAGCAAACTGCAGACTGTCGAAGTAAGGGAAGCTGCTGCCGTTGACGTTGTGCCACGGATGGTCGCGGTTAAAAATACGGCCAAAGGTAAAAATCACATCATCCGCGTTGAAGTCCCGCGTCGGCGTAAACCATGCCGTGCGTTGAAACGGGACATGGCGGCGCAGGTGGAAGCGGTAGGTGGCGCCGTTATCAAGGACTTCCCAGCTCTCCGCCAGCTCGGGGACCAGCCGGTAGGTATAGGGATCGACGTCAAGCAGACGATCGTAGATCTGAGCGGCCAGCGTATCGACAATCAGGCCGCTGCTGACTTTCTGCGGATTAAAGGTATTCACCTGGCCGCTGACGCAATAGACGAAACCGCTGTCGCGGATATCGGCGCGGTCAGGGAGCACAGGGGCGGCAAAGGCCTGCCCACACAGCAGGGAAACGGCTGCCAGGAGAGATGACAATTTCAGGCGCATATTTTCTGTTTGATTATAGAGTTGAACTCTATCTTATTAAGATTTATAGACATTCACCACCGCCTTCAACAAGCCTGAGGGATAATGCGGTTACCGGGAGCGTATAGTATTCAGTCAATTGATTAAAATAGTAGCGGAACCGAGTCTGTATATTGAAACATGGTAACTTTTTATCGCCGATATCGCCAGTCAGGTCTGTTTGGCCGCGGTTTGCCAGACGATGAAACAGACGCTGACGCCGGGGAGATATATTCAGTATAGCGGGGAGAAAGCAGAGGGACTGACGGGCAGAGGGCGAGCCCGTCAGAAAATTAAACAGAGGGTTTCGCTCGCTTATCGTGACAACGTCACTTTTTGGTAATCCATATTCCGCAGGTCCTCCAGCAGCCCGGGGCCAACCGGCTGCCACTGCAATCGCTCACGGGTCCATGCTGAGCTGGCGCGCAGGTCAAGGGCGGTAAACGGCGCAAACCAGCCGAACCAGGCGTCGACCTGCGACTCATCCAGGTGGGTCAGCGGCAGGTTTAATCCCTGAGCAATTACCGTAGCAATATCGCGTAACGCGATCCCCTCTTCGTCCACCGCATGGTAGCGCTCGCCGGCCGCGCCCTGCAGCAGGGCGCTAACGTACAGTCGCGCGACGTCATTGACATGGGCGGCGGACCAGCGGTTGCTTCCCTCGCCGCGCAGGGCCACCGCCCCGTTGGCGACCGCGCGTTCGATATAGCTGGTCAGTAGCCCCTGGCGCACGGTGTCATGCACCTGCGGCAGGCGAACCACCCGAACATCCACTCCCGCCTCCAGCAGTTGCTGACCGGCGAGCTCAGAGGCGGTGCGCGGGCTGGGGTGCCCTGAGTTGAAGAACGACTCCCGGGCCGGGACGCCGCTCCCGTCGTCGCCCATCAATGTGCCGGAGGTGATGACCAGCGGCCGCGCGCTGCCTTGCAACGCCCGACCCATGGTCAGGATCGCCTGGCGGTCTTTCTCGCAGTTGGCGGCAAAGCGGCTGAAGTCGTGGTCGAAGGCGGTATGGATCACCGCGTCAGCGCCCTCGACGCCAGCCAGTAGCGAGTCCGGGGCGTCCAGCGTGCCGCGGTGCACCTCGACGCCTGCCGCTTTCAGGGTCTGCGCTGCGGTGTCGCTGCGCGCGAGGCCGATAACCTGATGGCCCGACGCCTGCAGGGCCGGAAGAATACGTGAGCCGATAAATCCGCTCGCGCCGGTAAGAAATATACGCATCATGGATCTCCTGAACGGGTTTCAGGCGTATCCTACCTGCGATGTCATACTATAAAAGTAGAGACATTATCGGGGTATAAATTCTAACAGGCAGAACCCACAGGCAGATGATGAACACTTCTGACAACCATGCTTTAGGCGATTTTCTCCGCGCCCGGCGCCAGCGCCTCGATCCGGCGACGTTTGGCTTCCCGGCGGGACGCCGGCGCACGCCGGGTCTGCGCCGCGAAGAGGTCGCGCAGCTCGCCAGTATCAGCCCGACCTGGTATACCTGGCTTGAACAGGGGCGCGGCGGGGCGCCCTCCCGCGAGGTGCTGGAGCGGATCGCCTGCGGTCTGCGGCTGACCACCCCGGAGCGCGAGCATCTGTTTATTCTCGCCTTTGGCCATCCGCCGCAGACGCGTCTGACGGTGACAGATGATATGACGCCGCGGCTGCAGCGGGTGCTTGACGCTTTTACTATTCCGGCGATTATCCGCACCGCCAGCTGGGACGTCATCGCCTGGAACGCGGCGGCGGCCAGGGTGCTGACCGACTACAGCCAGCTACCGCTGGCGGAGCGCAACGTACTGCGTCGCCTGTTTACCCGACCTGAAGCCCGCTGCACGCTGGAGGACTGGCAGACGGTGGGGCAGCTTATCGTCAACGCTTTTCGCGCCGACGTCACCCGGATGGGGGCGACGACGGAAACTGACCAGTTGATCGCTGAACTCACGCAGCAGAGCGTTGAGTTCGCCCGTTTCTGGCAAAGCCATGACGTCGCCGGCCACGGAGAAGGCTATAAGCGCATTCACCATCCGCAGATGGGCCCGCTCGATCTGGAGTTCACCTCTTTTGCCGTGGAAGGCCGCCCCGATCTGTCGCTGCTGGTTTTCAACCCGGCGACGACGGAGAGCCAGCGCAAAATTCACGGATTGCTTGCGGGGGCGGGATCCTCGCCGGGAGCGCGCTGAGGCGTAAATTCGTACAGCGCCAAAGCGTTGCTTTCCAGCGAGTCGACCCGCAGCCAGTGTCCGTCAAGCCGGGCATCTTCCACACTGAGCGCCGGACGAGCCCGATGCATCAACCACTGGTAATCCTCAGCGTCGGGGCCGCTGCGGCTGCGAAAGGCGTCGACCAGCGGGAATAACGCGCCATGATGCTGATCGAACAGGTGCTGTTTGACGCGCCAGCCGCCCTCCAGGCCCTGCAGCCGCACGCTGTAGGGCTGGCTGAAACGCTGGATAAAGGCCGCTTCGCTGGAGAGCCAGGGATTGTAGACCACCGTATTGCGCAGCAGCAGCTGGTAGTGCCCCTGGTGGTGAAGCAACAGCAGGTTTTTATCCTGAAACAGGATCTCGCCGCGCAGCCGCCGCCAGAGCCACAGTACCCAGTAAACCGGGCGAGGCAGCCCGTGCAGATAGTGCAGCGCCAGGCTGGAGGTATCGAGTTTCCCGTTAGCGCGGGCTTCGCCCTGGAGGCCTGAATTTAACCAGAAGCCCGCCAGCCAGACCTGGTCCGCCACCCCCAGCAGATTATCCATCAACAGCGCGCCGCGAAAAAAGCGGCCGTTGGTATCCCGCGTATCGCCGGTCAGGGTATTCCAGGAGAGCAGCCACAGCGGCAGGTTAAGCTGTCGCTGGCGCAGGGCGCTGTGGATCTGCCGCAGCTTGTGCAGCGGATAATGTTCGCTGGAGGCCAGGCGGCTGCTGTCTGCCTGCGCCAGATCCAGTTGTTCGTTGGCATCTGCCTGGCAGGCGAGAAAATCCGCCTCCGCCAGCAGCGGTGAGTGAAACAGCGGATCGTTCCCGGGATCGCTGGGAGCAAAGCGGTGCCAGATCCCCAGCTGCGGCTGCGGCAGCAGGCGGTGAAGAACCTCGCGCTGCTGGCGCCAGGCCGCCTGGCGGGTCGCTTCGCTGGCCTGCGGCGACCAGTGCCAGACAAAGCGCCAGCTGTTGAGCGTGGCCGGCGGAAAATGGTTGGCGGCGAGCAGCAGAAACCGCTGCAGCAGGTCGCTGCGGGTGGTGACGCCGGTGTGGAGGATCACGTTCCAGCCCATCGCCGCCAGCCAGCTAAAAATCTGCTGCAGGTTATACCAGCAGGCGTAGCCGGCCATCTGCGGATCGTCCCAGCCGGTGCCGAACAGCCGGCTGCTGAGAAAGGGATCGTTGATATCGATGGCATACACCGGCAGGGCGCGGTGCAGCTGCTCCAGTTCCCGGCGCACATCCTCCCGTAGCAGGTCGTCCAGCTCGCGCACGGTCACCACCATCCGGGTATGGCGCAGCACAGCGGCGCGCGCCGGGCGATCGTGCAGGTTGATCTCCCGGGTCTGCGGCGGATTGATCGGCAGCGGGGGACTTTCCCGGTCGCGTGGTTCCGGTTCATTGAGGCGAGCATAGAGCCGGTCGACAGCGACCAGCTGCCAGCGGTCGGCCTGCGGCGGACGCGGTCGGGCAAGCTCCCGGGGATGCTGTTCACGATACTGGCGCGGCGTCACGCCGTGCTGGCGCTTAAACAGATCGCTCATCATACGGTTACTGGCGAACCCCTGTTCGCGGGCGATTTGCTGGGCGGGTTTGCGGGTGGTCAACAACTGATCGGCGGCGTGGCGCAGGCGCAGCGCGGTGAGGTACTGAACAAAACTCACCCCGACTTCTTTGTGAAATAAGCGTGACAGCCAGGCCTCGGAGACAAATTCCGCTGCCGCCACCTCCTGCAACGAGAGGCGGCGCTGATAGTTGGCGTCGATCCGCGCCACCACGCTGGCTATTCGCCGGCTCCAGTTCTCCGCTCCGCGGCGCGGCGTGGAGGCGATGGGCTGGCTGAAGCGCGTGGCCAGCAGGAGCGCTATCTCACTCAGCCAGCGGTTGGCCTCCAGTCGGTAATGGCCGGGATGCTTGACCAGGCCGCTCACCAGCAGCTGGCGCATCAGGCGGCGCAGGCCGTCCTCCGCATCCCGGGTGCGCGGCGTTATCTGATAGTCGACAGCAAAAAAAGCGCTGTCAAGGCGGGTCAGCCAGCTGGCGGAAAGGGTCAGGATCATCACTGCGTTGGTACCGGCGCTGCGCAGACTCCAGCGACGGTTGCGGTTAACGATCGCCAGCTCGTCGGCGGCGAGCGGCTGCGGCACACCTTCCGCCTCCGTCAGATTTACGCTCCCCTCCAGCACCCATAGCAGCGTCAGCAGATCGCCTTCTGTCTGGTTCAACTGACGTACATCGCGCACGGTGACGCTAAAGTCGCCTGAATGCTGCTCCACGTGACACTCCTCCGCAGACAAAAAACAACCCGTTATTTTTTGTCATAACTGATATGTATGAAAAACAGTCATTGATTTCTCGTCAATATAAAACAAAAAAGCGCACCTGAAAGCTGTTTCACCCGCATAAACTCGAAAGTGTCGTGCAAACACAACACAGGAATAACAAAAATGACACATCCGTTGCTTGAAGCCTTGCAGGTCAACGAGGCGCAATTTATTGCCCTGCGTCGCCAGTTCCACCAGCAGCCGGAGATCGGCTTTGAAGAACATCAAACCAGCAATGAGGTCGCTCGACTGCTTGGCGAGTGGGGATACGAGGTTCACCGCGGCCTGGCGGGCACCGGAGTGGTGGGCACGCTGCGCGTCGGCCACGGAAAAAAACGCCTCGGCCTGCGGGCGGATATGGATGCCCTGCCGATGCAGGAGCGGAGCGGGAAGCCGTGGGCAAGCCAGGTTGACGGGCGTTTCCACGGCTGCGGCCATGACGGGCACACCACCACGCTGCTCTACGCGGCTGAATATCTGGCGCGCACCCGCCAGTTTACCGGGACGCTGCAGCTGATTTTCCAGCCCGCGGAAGAGCTGTTGTACGGCGGGCGAGTGATGGTCGAGGACGGTCTGTTTGACCGGTTCCCCTGCGATGCCATCTTCGGCTTGCACAATATGCCGGGTCAGCCGCTGGGCAAGATCGGCCTGCGCGACGGGGCGATGATGGCCTCCTCCGATACGCTGCATATTGAGGTGAAAGGCGTTGGCGGCCACGGCGCGGTACCGGAGCATACCGTGGATGCCACGCTGGTCGCCTGCCATATCACCCTCGCGCTGCAGTCGATCGTCTCGCGGAATATCACCCCGTTCGAACCGGCGGTGGTCACCGTCGGCAGCATCCAGGCCGGACACGCGCCCAATATCATTAACGATCACGTGCTGATGAAGCTCACGGTGCGCACCCTCAATGAGCAGGTGCGCGAGACCGTGCTGCAGCGGATCCATGATATCGCCGTGGCTCAGGCGGAGAGCTTCAACGCCACGGCCACGCTGACGCACGTCAACGGCAGCCCGGTATTGCGTAACGATCCGGCGGCCAACGCGATGGTGCGGGAGGTGGCGACATCGCTGTTTGGCGCAGAGCAGGTGGGCGAGGTGAAGCCGTTTATGGGCAGTGAAGATTTTGCCTTCATGCTGGAACAGCACCCGCATGGCAGCTATTTCACCATCGGCGCTGGCGATGAGCCGGATCGCTGCATGGTCCATAACCCGGGCTATGACTTCAACGACGCGCTGTTGCTGACCGGGGCGGCGCTGTGGTGCGGTCTGGCGGAACACTATTTGCGTTAATCACCGGAAACAGGAGGGCCATGCGATGAGCACTGTCACCGTGAGCGACACCCCCTTTGTCGGCAGCGATCGCCTGCTGGTGGGGATTGTGCTAAGCGTTTTAACCTTCTGGCTGTTTGCCCAGTCGGTGATTAACGTGGTGCCGGCGATGAAAAGCAGTCTTGATATCTCCCTTGAAACCTTAACCCTGGCCGTCAGTCTCAGCGCGCTGTTCAGCGGCTGTTTCGTGGTCGCCAGCGGCGGCCTGGCGGACAAGTTTGGCCGGATGCGGATGACCACCCTCGGACTGGGGCTGAGTATCGTCGGCAGCGCCATGCTGGTGGTCGCTCAGGGGCCGGGGCTGTTCCTGGCCGGCCGGGTGCTGCAGGGGCTGTCGGCGGCGTGCATTATGCCGGCGACGCTGGCGCTGATTAAGACCTGGTATGAGGGGCGTGCGCGGCAGCGGGCGGTCAGCTTCTGGGTCATCGGCTCGTGGGGCGGCAGCGGTCTCTGTTCCTTCGTTGGCGGAGCCATTGCCACCGGGCTCGGCTGGCGCTGGATCTTCGTCTTCTCCATTGCCGTCGCTCTGCTGGCGCTGTTTTTGCTGCGCGGCACGCCGGAGAGCCGCAGCGCCAGCGCCAGCCAGCATAAGCTGGACGTCGGCGGTCTGCTGAGCCTGATTGCCGCGCTGGTGCTGGTGAATTTGTTTATCAGCAAGGGCCATGGCTGGGGATGGAGCAGTCCGCTGTCGTTGACCATGCTGGTCGGGGCGCTGGCGGCGGGGGCGGTATTTATCCGCAACGGCATGCGCAAAGGCGAGGCGGCGCTGATTGATTTTGCGCTGTTTCGTAACCGGGCCTACGGCGCGGCAGTGCTGTCGAACTTTCTGCTCAATGGGGCGATTGGCACCATGATGATCGCCAGCATCTGGCTGCAGCAGGGGCACCACCTGACGCCGCTGGAGAGCGGGATGATGACCCTCGGCTATCTGGTGACCGTCCTGGCGATGATCCGGGTGGGCGAGAAGCTGCTGCAGCGCTATGGCGCCCGGCTGCCGATGATGGCCGGGCCGGTGCTGACCGCGATTGCCATCGGCCTGATATCCTGCACTTTTCTCGATAAGGCGCTGTATATCGGGGTGGTGTTCGCCAGCAACGTGCTGTTTGGCCTCGGGCTGGGCTGCTACGCCACACCCTCAACGGATACGGCGGTGGCCAACGCGCCGGAGAACAAAATCGGCGTCGCCTCGGGGATCTACAAGATGGGCAGCTCGCTGGGCGGGGCGATGGGTATTTCCGTGACGGCGTCACTTTTCGCGCTGTTTTTGCCGCTGGGCATGGCCCATGCCGCCCAGTATGCCCTGTGGTTTAACGCCGTCTTATGCCTGGGGGCGATGGCGGTGAGCGCGCTGCTGCTGCCGCGCGCCTCTCACAGCTGATGTTTTTTCAGTAGCGCGCGGAGCTGGTGATAGGTTAACCCCAGCAGCTCCGCCGCCTGCTTCTGATGATACTTCGCCTGCTGCAGACTCCGCTGCAGCAGGCGTTTTTCCTGCTGGAGCTGAAAATCGCGCAGATCCAGCGGCAGAGCGGGCAGCTCGTCCCCGGACGCGGCCTCCGGCACGGAGGCCGCGGTCTGACGGAAAGGGTTGAGGATAATGGCGTCCAGCTCGTGCTCGCTGTCGCCGTGGCGATAGACCGAGCGCTCGACGACATTCTTCAGTTCACGAATATTCCCTGGCCAGCGGTAGCCGAGCAGCGTTGCGGTGGCACGTTCGCTGAAGCCGGGAAACAGCGGCAAACCGAGCTCGCGGCACATCTGAATGGCAAACTGGTTGGCGAGCAGCATGATGTCGCTCTGCCGTTCACGCAACGGGGGGAGCTGTACCACGTCGAAGGCCAGACGGTCGAGCAGGTCGGCGCGAAAATGGCCTTCCTCTACCATTTGCGGCAGATCGGCGTTGGTGGCGCACACCAGCCGGACGTTAACCTGCAGCGGCTGGCTACCACCTACGCGCTCCAGCTCGCCATATTCAATGACTCTTAATAGCTTCTCCTGCACCAGCATCGGCGCCGTCGCCAGCTCATCAAGAAATAACGTCCCGCCGTCGGCGCGCTCGAAGCGCCCGGGATGGCGCTTGCTGGCCCCGGTGAAGGCCCCGGCTTCGTGGCCGAATAGTTCCGAATCGAGCAAATTGTCGTTCAGCGCCGCGCAGTTCAGCGAGATAAACGGCCCCTGCCAGCGGCTGGAGAGGTAGTGGAGACGGTTAGCGATAAGCTCTTTCCCGGTGCCGCGCTCGCCGATGACCAGCACCGGCTTATCCAGCGGAGCCAGCCGGGAAACCTGTTCCAGCACCTCGAGAAAGCTGTTGGCCTCGCCCAGCAGATTATCCTTGTACTGCGCCATGATGAATTTCGCCATTAAGTAGTGTGATTAACCAGGTGACTGTAGCAATGCCCTGCACAATTCGCAACCACTCTGTTTAAAATCAATAAGATAAAAAGTTGGCACGTCATTTGTATTAGCTAAGCCACAGGTGAATGCCTGAAACCAGAACTATGAGGAATGAAATTATGGGTATTTTTTCTCGTTTTGCCGACATCGTGAACGCCAACATCAACTCCCTGCTGGAGAAAGCGGAGGACCCGCAAAAGCTGGTGCGTCTGATGATCCAGGAGATGGAAGACACGCTGGTGGAAGTGCGTTCCACGTCGGCCCGCGCGCTGGCGGAAAAGAAACAGCTGACCCGTCGTATTGAGCAGGCGGTCGCCCAGCAGGCGGAATGGCAGGAAAAAGCCGAGCTGGCGCTGCGTAAAGAGAAAGAGGATCTGGCCCGGGCGGCGCTGATCGAAAAGCAGAAGCTGACCGACCTTATCGCTCAACTTGATCATGAAGTGCAGCTGGTGGATGAAACGCTGGCGCGCATGAAGAAAGAGATTGGCGAGCTGGAGAACAAACTCAGCGAAACCCGCGCTCGTCAGCAGGCGCTAGCGCTGCGCCATCAGGCGGCGAGTTCGTCCCGCGATGTGCGTCGCCAGCTGGACAGCGGTAAACTGGATGAGGCGATGGCCCGCTTTGAATCCTTTGAGCGTCGCATCGATCAGATGGAAGCGGAAGCGGAGAGCCACCGCTTTGGCAAGCAGCAGACGCTGGATCAGCAGTTTGCCGAACTGAAAGCGGACGATGAAATCAGCGAGCAGCTGGCGGCGTTGAAAGCCAAAATGAATCAGTCCAACCAGTAAGTATGATTGCGCGGCGCGGCGTTGCGCCGCGGCTCACCCCCTGTAAGGAGTACACATGAGCATGCTTTTTCTCGCCATTCCGCTGACGCTGTTTGTGCTGTTTGTTCTGCCGGTCTGGCTGTGGCTGCACTACAACAATCGCGGCGCCAACGGCAGTCTGACGCAAAATGAGCAGCAACGGCTGCTGCAGTTGACCGATGACGCGAAGCGGATGCGCGAACGTATTCAGGCGCTGGAAGCGATCCTGGATGCTGAACATCCGAACTGGAGAGACAAATAATGGCCGGACTGGATCTGAATAAAAAACTGTGGCGTATCCCGCAGCGCGGGATGGTGAAGGGCGTTTGCGCGGGCATTGCTCAGCATCTTGATGTCCCGGTGAAGCTGGTGCGTCTGATTACCGTGCTGGCGATGATTTTCGGCCTCTTTTTCTTTGTCCTGGTGGCCTACATCATTTTGACTTTTGCTCTGGATCCGATGCCGGACAGTGAACTGTACGGTCACAAGGCGCCGAGCAATGGCGATCTGCTGGCCGCCGTGGATGCCGAACTGGCCTCCGGTGAACAGAGCCTGCGTGAAATGGAGCGGTATGTGACCTCCGACACCTTTACGCTGCGCAGCCGCTTTCGCCAGCTGTAAATCCTGTTTTTAACGAGTGAGGCAACGCATGAATAGCAAATGGCAACGCGCCGGGCAGCAGGTGAAGCCCGGTCTGAAAATCGTCGGTAAGCTGGCGCTGCTGACCGCGCTGCGTTACGGCCCGGCGGGCGTTGCCGGCTGGGCGGTCAAATCGGTCGCGCGTCGGCCGCTGAAAATGCTGCTGGCGGTGGCGCTGGAGCCGCTGCTCAGCCGGCTGGCCAACCGCGTCACGCGCGGGATGAAATAATGCCGCCGTGGGGAAGGCGCAAAAGGATTAACGTTGTCCTGCTTATCCCCGGCAGATAGCTTATGATGACGAGACATACCTTCAGGGCATAACGGACTGGCGATGAAGCGACTGAAAACTGAATTGAATGCGCTGGTCAACCGCGGGGTTGACCGGCATTTACGTCTGGCGGTGACCGGCCTGAGCCGGAGCGGTAAAACGGCGTTTATCACCGCGCTGGTCAATCAACTATTGAATATCCACACGGGCGCCCGCCTGCCGCTGCTGAGCGCCGCACGCGAAGAGCGGCTGCTCGGCGTCAAGCGCGTGCCGCAGCGGGACTTTGGCATTCCCCGATTCACCTACGACGAAGGGCTGGCCCAGCTTTACGGCCAGCCCCCCATGTGGCCAACCCCGACGCGCGGGGTGAGCGAGATCCGTCTCGCGCTGCGCTACCGTTCGAATGACTCCCTGCTGCGCCATTTTAAAGATACCTCCACGCTGTATCTGGAGATCGTCGACTATCCGGGCGAGTGGCTGCTCGACCTGCCGATGCTGGCACAGGATTATCTGAGCTGGTCACGACAGATGACCGGGCTCCTGCAGGGACAGCGTGCGGAGTGGTCGGCCCGCTGGCGGCAGCTGTGCGCCGGGCTGGATCCGCTGGCCCCTGCCGACGAGGCCCGTCTGGCAGACATCGCCGCCGCCTGGACGGACTATCTGCACGCCTGTAAGCGCGAAGGGTTGCACTTTATCCAGCCCGGGCGCTTTGTTCTGCCCGGTGAAATGGCGGGCGCGCCGGCGCTGCAGTTTTTCCCATGGCCTGACGTCGACGCCGTCGGCGAAGCCAAGCTGGCGCAGGCGGACAAACACAGCAACGCCGGCATGCTGCGCGAACGCTACAAATACTATTGCGAAAGGGTGGTGAAGGGGTTCTACAAAGAGCACTTCCTGCGCTTCGACCGGCAGATTGTGCTGGTGGACTGTCTGCAGCCGCTCAACAGCGGGCCGCAGGCTTTTAACGATATGCGTCTGGCATTGACCCAGCTGATGCAAAGTTTCCATTACGGGCAGCGCACCTTGTTTCGCCGGTTGTTTTCGCCGGTTATCGACAAGCTGCTGTTTGCCGCCACCAAAGCTGACCACGTCACGGTCGATCAGCACAGCAATATGGTGTCGCTCCTGCAGCAACTGATTCAGGACGCGTGGCAGAACGCCGCCTTTGAGGGGATCAGTATGGATTGCCTGGGGCTGGCGTCCATTCAGGCGACCCAGAGCGGGCTGATTGAGGTGAATGGCGAGAAAATTCCCGCCCTGCGTGGCGATCGGCTGAGCGATGGCCAGCCGTTGACCATCTATCCCGGCGAGGTGCCGGCGCGTCTGCCGGGCCAGGCCTTCTGGCAGCAGCAGGGATTTCAGTTTGAAAACTTTCGTCCGCAGGTCATGGATGTCGATCGGCCTTTGCCGCACATTCGCCTCGACGCGGCGCTGGAATTTTTGATTGGAGATAAACTGCGATGAGCGAACCGTTAAAACCGCGGATTGATTTTGATGGTCCGCTGCAAGCGGAAAAAATTCCGCCGCTGAAAAGCGCCCGCGCCTTCGACACCCTGGAGGCGGACAACTTCGCGCCAGCGCGGCTGGTGACCGGCGAAGAGGAAGAGGGAGCGGCGGAAGCGGTGGTGGAGTCGGTCCTGCGACCCAAACGCAGCCTGTGGCGGCGGATGGTCAGCGCCGGACTGGCGATCTTCGGCGTCAGCGTCGTGGCGCAAGGCGTGCAGTGGACGGCCAACGCCTGGCAGACCCAGGACTGGATTGCGCTGGGCGGCTGCGTCGCCGGGGCGCTGATCGTCGGGGCCGGCGTCGGATCGGTGGCCACCGAGTGGCGCCGTCTGTGGCGACTGCGCCAGCGCGCCCACGAACGCGATGAAGCGCGCGATATGCTGCACAGTCACGCGGTCGGTAAAGCCAAAGCCTTTTGTGAAAAGCTGGCGCAGCAGGCGGGTCTGGATCAGTCGCATCCGGCGCTGCAGCGCTGGTATGCCGCGATCCACGAAACGCAAAGCGACCGGGAAGTGGTGAGCCTTTATGCGCAGCTGGTGCAGCCGGTGCTTGATGCCCAGGCGCGGCGGGAAATCAGCCGTTCTGCGGCGGAGTCGACGCTGATGATTGCCGTCAGCCCGCTGGCGCTGGTGGATATGGCGTTTATCGCCTGGCGTAACCTGCGGCTGATCAACCGAATTGCCACGTTGTACGGCATTGAGCTCGGGTATTACAGCCGTCTGCGACTGTTTCGCCTGGTGTTGCTGAATATCGCTTTCGCTGGCGCCAGCGAACTGGTGCGCGAGGTGGGGATGGACTGGATGTCGCAGGATCTGGCGGCCCGGCTGTCGGCGCGCGCCGCACAGGGCATCGGCGCCGGACTGCTGACCGCCCGCCTCGGGATCAAGGCGATGGAGCTGTGCCGCCCGCTACCGTGGATCGCCGATGATAAACCGCGACTCGGCGATTTTCGTCGCGAGCTGATTGGGCAGTTGAAAGAGACCCTGCAGAAAAGCAAAACCAGTCCGGAGAAGTAACCTCCGCTCAGAGACATTGCCGGGCGGCGGCTTCGCCTTGCCCGGCCTACCGGGCAGGTTGGATCCCGGCTCGCCCAGGCGTTCATTTAACCACTGATCGCCTGACTTTACGGCACAACGCCCATTTTTCCGCCATGCTGTCAATAATTGTTGACAGTTAGCTTCCCGAAAACTCATTCCTGTCCTATTATTCTCCCGTCATTGGCACTTTTAGGGTGAACACTCCCATGCGTCTTGAAGTCTTTTGTGAAGACCGTCTCGGTCTGACTCGTGAATTGCTCGATTTGCTGGTGCTGCGCGGCATTGATCTACGTGGTATCGATATTGACCCTATAGGCCGAATTTACCTCAATTTTGCCGAACTGGAGTTCGCCACGTTCAGCAGCCTGATGGCAGAGATCCGCCGTATCGCCGGCGTGACAGACGTGCGCACCGTGCCGTGGATGCCGTCTGAGCGTGAACACCTGGCGCTCAGCGCGCTGCTGGTGGCGATGCCGGAGCCGGTGCTGTCGCTGGATACCAAAGGCAGGGTGGAACTGGCCAACCCCGCCAGCTGCCTGCTGTTTGGCCAAAGCCAGGCGAAGCTGCGCAACCATCCGGTGGCCCAGCTGATCGCCGATTTTAACGTTCAGCGCTGGCTGGAGAGCAGCCCGCAGGAGACGCATGCGGAGCATGTGGTGGTGAATGGACAGAACTATCTGCTGGAAGTGACCCCGGTCTATCTGGAAGGGGAGCATAACGAACGGGTGCTGACCGGCGCCGTAGCGATGCTGCGCTCAACCGTGCGCATGGGACGCCAGCTGCAGACCATGACCAGCCAGGACACCAGCGCCTTCAGCCAGATCCTCGCGGTGGGGCCGAAAATGCGCCACGTGGTGGAGCAAGCGCGCAAGCTGGCGATGCTCAGCGCGCCGCTGCTGATTGTCGGCGACACAGGTACCGGCAAAGATCTGCTGGCCCATGCCTGCCATCTGGCCAGCCCGCGGGCGGGCAAACCTTATCTGGCGCTCAACTGCGGCTCCATTCCCGAGGACGCGGTCGAGAGCGAGCTGTTTGGCGACGCGCTGCAGGGTAAGAAGGGCTTCTTCGAGCAGGCCAACGGCGGCTCGGTGCTGCTGGATGAAATTGGCGAGATGTCGCCGCGAATGCAGACTAAGCTGCTGCGCTTCCTCAACGACGGCACCTTCCGCCGAGTTGGCGAGGATCATGAAGTGCACGTCGATGTGCGGGTGATCTGCGCGACGCAGAAAAACCTGGTCGAACTGGTGCAGAAAGGGCTGTTCCGCGAAGATCTCTACTATCGCCTCAACGTCCTGACGCTGTATCTGCCGCCGCTGCGCGACTGCCCGCAGGACATTATGCCGCTGACGGAGCTGTTCGTGGCCCGCTTTGCTGATGAGCAGGGCGTCCCGCGGCCGAAGCTCTCCGCCGATCTCAGTACGGTGCTCACCCGCTACAGCTGGCCCGGCAACGTTCGCCAGTTGAAGAATGCTGTCTATCGCGCGCTGACCCAACTGGAGGGATTTGAGCTGCGTCCACAGGACATTCTGCTGCCGGACCATGACGTCGCGTCGCTGCCGGTGGGCGAGGAGGCCATGGAAGGGTCGCTGGACGACATCACCCGGCGCTTTGAGCGCTCGGTGCTGACCCAGCTCTATCGCAGCTACCCCAGCACCCGTAAGCTGGCGAAACGGCTGGGGGTGTCGCATACCGCCATCGCCAATAAACTGCGTGAATATGGTCTGAGTCAGAAAAAGGGCGACGAATAATCCCGCCAGGCCGGCGACCCACGTCGCCGGCATTCGGCCTGCAAAGCGGGCCAAACCTGTATATACTGGTTTTTTAATCCTTTTTCCGGGGTGGTGCATCTTGGCGTCGCGTCGCGCGATCGGGCACTGGCTGACATTGCTGCTGCTCTCTGTTCTCTTTTCCTCGCTGCTGTTACGCCTTCATTTGCCGGCAGCGCTACTGCTGGGGCCGCTGATCGCCGGTCTCATTTTGAGCCTGCGCGGGGTGAAGCTGAGCATCCCTCGTCCCTGTTATCTGGCGGCGCAGGCCATCGTCGGCTGCATGATCGCCCGGGCGATTAATCCCTCTGTTTTTGGCGTGCTGTTCAACAACTGGGCGCTGGTGCTGGCGATCCTGTTGACCACCCTGGCGATTAGCGGCCTCACCGGCTGGTTGCTGGTTCGCTACAGCGCGCTGCCGGGCGCCACCGGCGCCTGGGGAAGCTCTCCCGGCGGCGCGTCGGCAATGGTGGTGATGGCCCAGGAGTACGGGGCCGATGTGCGGCTGGTGGCGCTGATGCAGTATCTGCGGGTGCTGTTTGTCGTCGGCGCGGCGGCGCTGGTGGTGCGCTATGCGTTGGGCAATGAAGCGCAGGAAATGACTCAGGATATTGTCTGGTTTCCATCGTTGACCCTGAATTTCCCTTTCACGCTGCTGCTGACGGCGCTAGCCTGTTGGCTGGGCATGCGGCTGCGCATCCCCTCCGGGGCCATGCTGTTGCCGATGCTGCTCGGCGCGCTGGTCCAGGGCAGCGGCTGGATGATGCTGGAGCTGCCGGAGTGGCTGCTGGCGATGGCCTATGCGGTGCTGGGCTGGACGGTGGGGCTGCAGTTTAATAAAGCCATTTTTCTGCTGGCGCTGAAGACGCTGCCGCAGATTATCGCCTCTATTCTTGGGCTGATCCTGATGTGCGCCCTGATGGCCCTTGCCCTGACCCACATTCTGCAGATGGACTTTATGACCGCCTATCTGGCCACCAGCCCTGGCGGTCTGGACACGGTGGCGATTATCGCCGCCGGCACCCGGGCGGATATGTCGTTCATTATGGCGCTACAGACGTTGCGGCTGTTTACCATTTTACTGACCGGCCCGGCGATGGCGCGGGCTATCTCCCGCTATGCGCCACGGCAATAAAAAAGCCCCCGCAGTGCGGGGGCTGAGTACATAGATTGTCCGCGGGCGTGATGCGCCCGGGCACTCTGTTATCAGGCTTTCAGGGCGGCCAGCGCGGCGTCGTAGTCCGGCTCTTCGGTGATTTCATTCACCAGCTGGCTGTAGACGACCTGATCATTTTCATCGATAACGACCACGGCGCGAGCGGCCAGGCCAGCCAGCGGACCGGCGGCGATGGCGACACCGTAGTCAGCGAGGAACGACGCACCGCGCAGCGTGGAAAGGGTCACCACGTTGCTCAGGCCTTCCGCGCCGCAGAAGCGGGACTGGGCGAACGGCAGGTCAGCGGAAATGCACAGCACCACAGTGTTGTCCAGTTCAGCGGCCAGCTGGTTGAATTTACGCACTGATGCGGCACACACGCCGGTATCAATGCTCGGGAAAATATTCAGTACTTTACGTTTGCCGGCGTACTGGCTCAGCGCGACGTCAGAGAGATCTTTGGCGACCAGCGTAAACGGCTGCGCTTTAGCGCCTGCCTGCGGAATGGTGCCCTGAACAGAAACGGGGTTGCCCTGGAAATGCACGGTTTGTGACATGGTTATCTTCCTGTTTACATATAGTTAACGTCACGAGTAGTGTATGACATCCGCCAGCTACACGGCAAACCCTATTTAACATTGACCAGAGAGGACAAGGGAATGCGCAACGTGCGAGTGTATGAGGAAGCCTGGCCGCTACATACCCCTTTTGTGATCGCCCGCGGCAGCCGCAGCGAGGCAAAAGTGGTGGTGGTGGAACTGGAGGAGGACGGTGTGAAAGGGGTGGGCGAATGCACGCCTTATCCCCGCTATGGCGAGAGCATCGCTTCGGTCATGGCCCAGGTGATGGCGATCGGCGAGCAGCTGGAAGCGGGCCTCACCCGCGAACAGCTGCAGCGGCTGCTGCCGGCAGGCGCCGCGCGCAATGCCGTTGACTGCGCGCTGTGGGATCTGCAGGCGCGGCGCGAAGGCAAAACCTTGTCCCAGTTGCTGGGCGTGGCGTTGCCCAACCGGGTGATCACCGCCCAAACGGTGGTCATTGGTACGGCGGATCAGATGGCGGCCAGCGCCGCGGCGCTGTGGCAGAAAGGTGCCCAGCTGTTGAAAGTGAAGCTTGACGACCGGCTGATCAGCGAGCGGTTAATCGCTATCCGTCAGGCGGCGCCGGAGGCTACGCTGATTGTCGACGCCAATGAATCCTGGCACAGCGAGGGGCTGGCGGCGCGCTGTCAGCTGCTGGCGGACCTCGGCGTGGCGATGCTCGAGCAGCCGCTCCCGGCTGACGCCGATGCGGCGCTGGAAAACTTCGTTCATCCGTTACCGATTTGCGCCGACGAGAGCTGCCATACCCGGGAGAGCCTGCCGCGGCTGCGCGGGCGCTATGAGATGGTCAATATCAAACTGGATAAAACGGGCGGTCTGACCGAAGCGCTGGCTCTGGCCGGGGAGGCGGAACGGCAGGGGTATGCGCGGATGCTGGGCTGTATGCTCTGCACCTCGCGCGGGATCGCCGCCGCGCTCCCCCTGGTGCCGCTGGCGCGCTTCGCCGACCTCGACGGCCCGACATGGCTGGCGGTGGACGTTGAGCCGGCGCTGCGGTTCAGCACCGGCGTGCTTCATCTTTAAGCCTGCCAGCGCAGCAGATCGGTCATCGCCGGCAGGTAACGCTCCGTTGCCTCGTCGGCGGAGACCGGCGGGAACTCGGCGGTGATGCAGGGGAGCCCGATATCCGCGCACCAGCTGCCAAAGGAGCCCGGCGTGTCGTAGCCCACGCTGCCCACCAGCGGCAGGGAGAAGGCGTCGGCCAGCCAGTGCCCCAGCGGGCTGTGGCCCGGGTCTTCGATACAGGCCAGCGGATCGTGAAAGGAGACCACCCACGCCGGATGGATCTGGTGGATCAACTGACACAGGGCCTGGGTCTCCCGCTCCGAACCCGGCTGCTCGCCGGTCAACAGCACCACGTCGCGCTCCTCTGCCGCGCTGTTCCAGCGATAAACCGTTTCCCCTTGTTTCCAGTTAGCGGCCGGAAAGTTACGGTTGAGGTCAACGCCGCGGGCGTTGGCACGTAGCCCGAGCTGGCAGCCGTCAGGATTGACCGTCAGCACCACGTGGTGGCGGCGCAGCTCGGGTTTCAGAGTGCGCAGGGCGCAGGAGAGGGTCACAATCGACGAATTTTCATCACCGTGGGTGCCGGCAATAATCAGGCCGCTACGGCTGTCGGCCTGCGGCGCAGGAAACCACAGCAGCGGCGCGCCCAGTTCCGAGCTGCCGTACTGCCGGGTTCCCGGCGGAAAGTCGCCGCGCTGGGGGCGAGGGCGTGAAATAGACATAGGGCTTCCTGTGTGTCGTTATTATTGAGTGTTGGCGAAAAGCGTGTCGGGATCAAACCCATTCCCTGAGGCGTGAAATCCGACGACACATCAATTTTCTATCATATGTCGTTTGCAATTTCAGGTGATGAAACAAATAATTATCGCTCTGTTGGCGGTATTTTTTTCATTTTAAAGGGGATCTTATGAAGTATCCTGTCGCTTTGACATGCGGCGCGCTGTGGTTAGCCAGCGTATCTTCTTTGGCCTGGGCGGCGGACGTACCGCCGGGCACGGTACTGGCGGAAAAACAGCTGTTAGTACGCCATATCAAAGATGAACCCGCCTCGTTAGATCCCGCCAAAGCGGTGGGCCTGCCGGAAATCCAGGTGATCCGCGATCTGTTTGAAGGTTTAGTCAATCAGGATGCGAAAGGCAACCTGGTTCCAGGCGTGGCGACCCGCTGGCAGAGCAACGATAACCGTGTCTGGACCTTTACCCTGCGCGATGACGCGCGCTGGTCCGACGGCACGCCGGTTACCGCCGCGGATTTCGTCTATAGCTGGCAGCGTCTGGTGGATCCGAAAACCACTTCGCCGTTCGCCTGGTTCGCGGCGCTGGCGGGGATCGCCAACGCGCAGAACATTATCGACGGCAAAGCCGCGCCGGAGACCCTGGGGGTTACCGCCGTCGATGCCCACACTCTGCGGGTGCAGCTGGATAAACCACTGCCGTGGTTCAGCAACCTGACCGCCAGCTTTGCCTTCTACCCGGTACAGAAGGCGAATGTCGACAGCGGCGCGAACTGGACGCGGCCCGGCAGCCTGGTGGGCAACGGCGCCTATGTTCTGAAAGACCGTGTGGTCAATGAGAAGCTGGTGGTGGTGCCGAACACGCACTACTGGGATAACGCCAAAACGGTGATCCAGCAGGTCACCTTTGTGCCGATTAACCAGGAGTCCGCCGCCACCAAGCGCTATCTTGCAGGGGATATCGATATCACCGAGTCTTTCCCGAAAAATATGTACCAGAAACTGCTGAAGGATATTCCGGGGCAGGTGTATACCCCGCCGCAGCTGGGTACCTACTATTACGCTTTCAATACCCAAAAGGGGCCGACGGCGGATGAGCGGGTACGGCTGGCGCTGAGCATGACCATCGATCGCCGGGTGATGGCGGAGAAAGTACTGGGGACCGGGGAAAAACCGGCCTGGCGCTTCACGCCGGACGTGACGGCGGGCTTCACCCCCCAGCCGTCACAGTTTGAGAGCATGAGTCAGGCTGAGCTTAATGCCCAGGCGAAAGCCCTGCTGGCTGCCGCTGGCTATGGCCCGAATCGTCCGCTGAAGCTGACGCTGCTGTATAACACCTCTGAGAACCACCAGAAAATTGCCATCGCGGTGGCGTCGATGTGGAAGAAAAACCTCGGCGTGGAAGTGAAGCTGCAGAACCAGGAGTGGAAAACCTATATCGACAGCCGTAACACCGGCAATTTCGACGTGATCCGCGCTTCGTGGGTGGGGGACTACAACGAGCCGTCCACCTTCCTGTCGCTGCTGACCTCCACCCACAGCGGAAATATTTCGCGCTTTAACGATCCGGCGTACGACAAAATCCTCGCCCAGGCGGCGGTAGAGAATTCGGCCAAAGCGCGTAACGACGATTACAACGCGGCGGAAAAGATCATTATGGTCAAAGCGCCGATCGCGCCGATCTACCAGTACACTAACGGCCGGTTGATTAAGCCGTGGCTGAAAGGCTACCCGATCACCAACCCGGAAGATGTGGCCTACAGCCGTACCATGTATATCGTGAAGCACTAATCGGTCGAGGTTGCCTGACAATGTCAGGC
Source organism: Klebsiella sp. P1CD1 (assembly GCF_003790505.1). Lineage (NCBI taxonomy): Bacteria > Pseudomonadati > Pseudomonadota > Gammaproteobacteria > Enterobacterales > Enterobacteriaceae > Klebsiella > Klebsiella sp. P1CD1. The sequence continues at coordinate 3,340,664 of NZ_CP033631.1, read as the reverse complement.
AACCCTTGCTACGCCGGTAGCGAAAAGCCCATCAGGTCTGCCGAAGAGGAGTAATACCGAGCCGTTGCCTCCTCCATCACGCTCGTAAGCAGTTCGTTAACCTTTATCTTATGTCCGGGCAAATTTCGCCGCGCTTTGGCAATAATTTCCCCATCGCTAAGCGGCCGCTCGGCGCTGCCGAGGGGTTTGTAGCGTTCCTGCACTGCACATTCACCACGGCTGTTTGTGACCACAACGCGCGCGCCAGGCTGGCGTGCCGGACCGTTCATTCGTTGTGTAAATTCAGGTGTGACAGTGGCCGTGACTTTATCCGCCAGCGCCAGCAAGGCTGGGTTTTGCATATTGTCTTCAGTATACCAGTCGGCACCCGGCGCCAGGCCAGCGGCGATCGCTGCCAGCGTCCACGGCAGGCTGAACTGCGCGTCGGTCACCGTTTGCGGCCGATAGTCCATCATATCATTGACCAGGCGGGGGAAGCTTTGTACCTCAATGGTGCGGAGATCCGCAACAGACCAGCCGGTCTGCTGCATGATGCCCTCCATGCATTCCAGCGCGCAGGCCAGCCAGCGGCAGGCGGGATATCGCTTAAAGCTACCGTAGCCAGCGTACCAGTGACTGCCGAGCTCATCGGTCAACCTGTCTGGCGCGAACTGGTCGGAGCCAATCATCCGCCAGAAACCCTGTTCGCCATCGAGTACATCAAGGCTGCCGCTGAGGCCTTGCTGCGCCATGATCACCGCCTGCACGGCGGCTTGCGCGGCGGGCGCCACGGCATCTTTGAGCGACAACAGCGGCCGTTGTCGCCAGTTATACTGGTGCAGGCTGGGGAGCGGTGTTAACGCGGCGGCCAGGCCCACCGCGTGATGTAATTGCTCAGGGTTTAACCCCAACAACCGACCGGCCACCACGGCTGCGCCGATGGATTGATGCTGCGCCACGCCGTAGACCTGGCTGAAGCGTTCTGCCGAAGGCTGGATGGCGTGGATGAGCCGGTTATTCACCTCGAAACCGGCCGCCAGGGTGGTAATCAGCACGTCCTGAGCTACCGGCTCAGGATTGAGGTCAAGCGCAACCATCGCGGCGGCAACCAGTGTGGCCCCCGGATGGCCGAGCCCTTTGCCGTCGATCTCCACACCGTCATCGTGATCCAGGCCGTTTATCATGGCGGCGTTCGCGAACGCGGCCGCCAATGGGCTGAAACCGGACTCACCGAAGACGCTACAGTGACCGTTTCCACCAAATAGCCGGGAGGCGCGTATCATCGGTTCGCTGACCCGGTGGCCACTGGCCGCCCAACCGCAGGCGAGAGCATCCAGTAAATGCAGTCGAATTTTGCGCCGAACGGGAGCCGGGATAGCTGGCGCAGATAAGGTACTGGCAAAATTGACCAGCTGGCGTGTTGCGGAAATAGTCATGGTTACTCAACGTTTGAAGTAGCGGCTGCGGATCCGGCGCTCGGCATAGCTTGCCAGCAGTGACAGCGGAAGAATGGTGGCGACGAAAAACAGCGCCACAAAAGTCAGTGTCTCCAGAGGGCGGAAGGTGGCGGTACTCAGCCGTTGCCCTTGATAGAGGATCTCACCCGTTGCGATATAACTCGCCAGCACGGAATTCTTAACCGACATCACGCACTGGCTGACAAACGCCGGTAAAATTCGCAAAAAGGCTACCGGCGCGGTAATGCGAACTAATACTTTCAGCGGTGACATCCCCACCGACAGGCCCGCTTCGACCAGACCATGATCGACCGATTGCATACCAGAACGAAATATTTCAGCGAAAAATACGCTGCCATATAACGAGATGGCGAGGACACAGGTCAGATACGAGGAGAGGGTCAGGCCGAACAAAATGGGCAGACAGTAGTAGGCCCAGACAATCAGCACCAGAGGGGGGATTGAACGCACAATCTCAATCAATCCCTGGGTGGGTAAGCGGATTACCGCCCTGGACGCGCCGCGCAACGGGGCCAGCAGCGCTCCGCCAAGAATGCTTAACGTGACTGAGGCCAGTACAATTTTAAAGGTGGTCAATATCCCTTCCAGCAAAACCGCGTGATATTGCCACAGTATTGAGAAATCCCAGTGATATGACATTAGCGCAGCTCCTCTGCCGTTACGCCGGACAGCGTCATAAAGCGTCGGATAGGGGCATCGGGCGGCCGTGACCAGATCTCCTGAGGGGATGCTTCTTCCACCAGTTTGCCATTATCCATCAACAGCAGCCGACTACATACCTGCAGGGCAAAACGCATTTCATGGGTAACCACCAGCATGGTGGTGCCGCTGGCCGCCAGTTCGGAAATAACGGACAGCACCTCCCCGACAGATTCCGGATCGAGTGCGGAAGTGGGTTCGTCGAACAGGATCACTTGCGGCGCCATGGCCAGGGCGCGGGCGATAGATACCCGCTGCTGCTGACCGCCTGAAAGTTGAACCGGGAAGTCTCCGGCTTTTTCTTGCAGGCCCATACGTGTGAGCAGCGCCATGGCTTTTTCGATGGCTTTTTTACGCGGCACGCCCTGGACCTGTACCGGACCTTCAATAATATTCTGCAATACACTGCGATGTGGCCACAGATTAAAGTGCTGGAATACCATCGTCATTGAGGCACGCTGACGCGCTAATGTGCGCTGTGTGACCTGTTTTCTCTGCGCGCCGTGAAAGCCTATTTCTTCCTCACCCAGCCAGATATGCCCACTATCCGGAACTTCAAGCATGTTCAGGCAACGCAGCAGGGTGGATTTACCCGCGCCGCTGCGGCCAATGATGCCAATCACCTCCGAGGGACGAACCGCGAAAGAAACATCATCTATAATTTTATTACCTGAAAATGATTTGCTAAGCGCTTCAATTTTCAGTAACGGTAATAATGATTGTGGGTTCATCAGAGTTATTTCGCTGGGTGAGTATATTTCTGCCATATTTTTTTCAGCGTGCCGTCTTTATCCAGCTGTTCGAGCCGTCCATTCAGCCACGCCTGTAATTCCGGTCGTTCTTTACGCAGGCCCATATTGGTTGCCTGTTCTTTGACCGGCTGTGGAATAATCATCGTGCCCTGATGACGCTTTTGAATATATTGCGCCATCTGGATATCGTTAGTGACGATGGCATCCGCGCGGCCGCTCTCCATCTGGAGCTGCATGTTGTCGCTATCGGGAACGATAATCCACTGGGCTTTGTCCAGTTGAGGCTGCAGCAGCGTGACGGCTGCCGAGCCATCAATCGCGCTGAGCCTGGTCTGCGAAGTGTTGATGGTGTCCCAGCGCTGATATTTCTGCGTCTCTTTTTCCAGAGTCAGGACGCCCATCTGGTGCGAGCCCATAGGGCGGGTAAAGTCGACGGCTTTGGCCCTTTCTGGCGTATTATTAAAACCACCTAAAATATCGAAGCGGTTGGACTGTAAACCCGCGACGGCGGTGCCCCATTGCGTATCAACGTATTCAATCTTGATATCGGTGTTTTTAAATATCGCCTGCACAACATCCGGAACCAGCCCGGTCCACTGGTTGGTCAGCAGATCTTTCTGATACCACGGCGGTGCGTTGACCGCACCGACGCGGATCACATGGTCTGGCAGAATCGTATTGATTTCTTCCCCGGCCTGAGCAGGAGACTGGGCTAAGAACATCCCCGGTATAAGCAACAATATCGACATGAAGCGTGACGTGAAAAATTTCATTTTATGCCCCCTGGTGAATATAATTATGGATTCTATAACCCTGAGTGCATATTTTTTAAATGCATAATCAGCATATCGTTATCAGGAAAATGGCAATGACACCCAAGCAACTCGAGGTCTTTATCAGTATCGTTCAGCTAGGTTCAGTGACAGCGGCAGCGGCGCAGCTGGCCATGTCGCAGCCTTCGGTGAGTAAAAGCCTGGCGCTTATCGAGCAGCAGATGGGGTTCAGCCTGTTTGAGCGCTATCAAGGGAAGATGCAGCCAACCGCGGAAGCCAGAGCGCTGTATAAAGAGGCGCTGCGCGTGCATCAGGACCGGCTTCGTTTTGAACGTTTTGTTGATCACATCCGCCAGTATCGCGTTGGTCAGTTGCGGGTCTGTGCCACGCCTGCGCTGGCGCTGAATATATTGCCGCTGGCGGTGGCGCGTTTTCGGCAGAGCTTTCCGGATTATGGTGTGGTGGCGGATATGTGTCTCAACAATGAAATTGAGACGGCGGTTGAAGAAGGGCGTTACGATCTCGGTTTTCTGGTGAAACCCGGCTACGAACCAGAGGAGAACCCGTTGGCCATCTGCCGGGGTGAAATGGTGTGTGTGCTGCCCGGGCAGCATCCGCTGGCGCAGCAGACGGAAATCCATTGGCAGGATATCCCGACACGCGACCTGGTGTATATCACGACCGACGCGCGGCTGGTTGCCATGATTGCCGAAGAGGTGCCGGCGTTCCGCCAGCGCCAGGTGGCGGCGGTAGAAACCAACCGCTACAGCATGGCGATTAATCTTGTCAGACACGGCAACAACAGTATGACTATTGTTGACAGTTTTTCTCTACAGGGCGTCGACACCAGCGGTCTGGCGGTGCGGCCGTTCCGTCATGCGTTGCCGGTGTCTGTCGTGGCGGTGACGGATGGACATAGCACCCTGTCGCAGCCGGGCGAAGTGTTTGCGAAAGTGATGACGGAATTAATGGCTGAAACGTGAGATCAGCGTGAGGCTCTGTGGCTGGCCGCTCATGCAGGTTCATCACTATTCTGCAACGCGAACTTTCACCCCCAGTCACTGCGCGTTAACCCACCGGGAGTGGTGTCTGTGGTTTACCGCCAGGCCGCCTTCCAGTACTTTTGTTGAATAGTAGAGGGAAGGGAGCGGATCGATGCATCTGGATTTTCGCCAGTTACGCAATTTTGTGGCGCTAGTGGAGTACGGCAGTTTTAATCGTGCGGCGGAGGCGGTTTGCCTGTCGCAATCGGCGTTTAGCCGCAGCATTCAGGCGCTGGAGCAGAGTGTCGGTCATCCTTTATTCGACCGCCAGAGCAAGCTACCGACGCTCACGCTGCATGGGCAAAAGCTGCTGCCTTATGCGCGCCGTTTTCAGGAACTCAATATTGAGCTCAGTAGCCAGCTGCGTGAGGCGGACGATGCGCAAAATGGCGAGGTCGCTTTTGGCTGCGGCCCGGCTCCCGGCGCGAGGCTGATTCCGGCGGCCATCGGTGAGTTTCATCGTCTTTTGCCGCAGGCGAGGGTGCGTTTTCACATTGATAACTGGCTTGCTCTGCATCAGGCGCTTACCTCCCAGCACTATCCTTTTGTGGTCGCCGATAGCTGGCAGGCCGAGCTTGACCCGCAGTTACGCGTGCAGCCGCTTAGCCCACAACGCTGTTTCTTTGTCTGCCATGCCGAACATCCGCTGGCAAAACAGGGGACGATCTCGATTCAGGAGATGTTGCGCTACCCTTTTGCCGCCCCCTATTTGCCGCCGGGGGTACGCAAGGTACTGGCGACCCTCAGCCAGCAACAGGACTTTACGCCCGCGATCCAGTGCGACCATATTTACGCGCTGCTTTCCACTCTGGCGCAAACCCACGCGATAAGCTTCGCCAGCGAGGACGGCTTCGCGTTGTGCCAGCACAGCCATCGGCTGGTGAAACTGGAACTTAGCGATCTGCCAGATGAGTGGCGGCTAATGCAGACCCGGTTTGCCATTATCTCCCCGGTTCACGCGATTCAGCCGCCGCTGGTTGAGAGGCTGATTGAGATTATCCTCCACACCGACCGTCAGCATCAGCTTCAGCTGCTGGCGCAGGAGGAGGGGGATTAACCGGCGTTTTTCGCCTCACCTTTGGCATCGTACGGTGGCCAGCGGTTTTCCAGTTGCTGCGTTTTCAGCGCCTGCTCGACAAACTGGCCGTCCACCCACTGCTTAACGTCAAAAGCGCTGCGGATCAGACGACCCGATTTAGCCTGCTCGACGCTACTGCTGAAGCTGTCGGTCAGGAACGGGTCAATACGCGGTGAGGTGGTAAAGTTCAGATCCTGTGGCTGCAGCGCTTCCAGAAATAACGCCTTGGGGATCTGGCTTTGCTGCGCCATCTCGGCAGACCAGGCGTCTCGATTCGCCGGATCGCTGATTTCAGCGGCATTCTTCACCAGCACATTAACGATCTGCTGAGTCGCCTGCGGCCAGGTCTCGATAAACGTCTGCGTGCCGAGGAACCCCGCCTGAGTGGTGTTCTGGCGGCCTGAATCGCCGCTTTTAACCACCACATCAATTTTGTCGCCGCGTAGCGCCAGCAGGGAGACGCCTCCCCATACCGCATCGACGCGACCGGCCGCCAGCGCCGCTTTACCCGCGTTCCAGTCAAGGTTGATGACCTGCAAACTGCGCTCATTGAGGCCGGCGGTTTGCAGCGCCCGGTCAAAGGCCAGCTGGTCCGCCGTACCGCGATAGACCGCCACCCGTTTGCCTTTCAGGTCGGCCAGCGTTTTAATACCCGAGGCTTTGGTTACCGCGAGCCAGGATTCCGAGCCGCGGCTGCCCAGAAGCAGGCGTGTCGGCAGACCATTGGCCTTACCGATAATCGCCGCCAGATCGCCGAGGTAAACAAAATCAAGCTGTCGGTTGGCTAACGCTTCATTCACCGCCGGGCCTGCCCCCTTGAAAAACTGCCACTGTACTTCCACACCCTGCGGTTTAAACACCTCTTCCAGCTGATGGCGGATAAACGCCATGCCGACCGGCCCCTCAATAAAAGGTTGACTGCCGGCGCTCTGATCCGGCACGCCGATGCGAATGGTTCGTAGCGTCTCGGCTTGGGCGTTTACCGCCAGACCGATGACCGCGACCAATGCCATCAAGCTGCGGCTAAAAAATGCTTTCATCATAACGTATTGCTCCCTTGAGTTTTTTTCTCACCCTAAAGAGCCGGCGGGCCGTGTGTTAAATGCTTTTATTCGCCAAGCATGGGTGAAAAAAAGCTAAATCAGACGCCGCGTGCTCGCCAGGCTGAAATGCATTCGATGCATCGGGATTATTCGCCTTACGCAATAGCGGGGCAGCGTGAGTCACGTTTTCATAGCGGCATCACTTTCCGATGAGTGGACCGATATGTCGCAGATGATCTTAAGAACCGATGCCCCTGGCAGGCCGTGTTTCCGGCTTAACGGCTGGCCGTGGCTGCTGCCAGCGCTACTGTTGTTGCTGTGGTACATCGCCGCCCGCGAGGGATGGATGCCCGCGCAAATTTTGGCCGCCCCGTCGGTGGTTGCCGATACCGCATTGTCGCTGCTGAGCGGCGATCTGCTGGCGCAGTGGGGATTTAGTCTCCAGCATCTGGCGCTTGGCCTGCTGCTGGGCGCCATCGCCGGCACGCTGCTCGGGGCGCTGTTTGGCCTGGTGCCAGCGGCCGCGCAGCGGGTGGAACCGCTGTTCTACGCGCTGGCGCAAATTCCGACGCTCGGTTGGATCCCGCTATTGATGGTGCTGTTCGGGATTGATAACGGCCTCAAGCTGGCGGTTATCGTGAAAACCACTGTGGTGCCGATGACCATCAACACTCAGCAGGCGGTAGCCAGCGTGCCGCAGACCCTGAGCGAAGCCGGCAGGGTGATGAACTTCTCCCGCTGGCAGCGGCTGCGCTGGCTGGTGATCCCGGCAAGCCTGCCGGGCTGGTTTACCGGTCTGCGTCTGGCGCTTTCGCAGGCCTGGGTATCGCTTATCGTTGTCGAGCTGTTGGCTTCTTCCGAAGGTATTGGCTACCTGATGGTCTGGGGCCGCCAGCTGTTTCAACTGGATATCGTCTTTGTCACCATCGCGGTGGTTGGCCTGAGCGGCATGCTGATGGAGTGGGCGGCGAATCGGGCCTGTTCCCGACTGGTGTTCTGGCCGCAGCCAGCCGCCGGACGCCTGGCGTGGAAACCGCAGGCCAGCTGGTGGGCGTTACCGCTGCCGATAGTCCTGCTGGCGCTGTGGCAGCTGGCCAGCCAGTGGGGCTGGATTGATAGCGGATTATTCTCTTCGCCGCTGGCGGTGGCGGCACGTTTTGTTCAGGGGATCCTGAACGGAGAGCTGAGCGCCGCGATGCTGGCCAGTCTGGGGAGAGCGGTTGTCGGCGGCGCGCTGGGGATTGCCGGCGGTTTGCTCTGCGGACTGCTGCTGGCGCTGCGCCCACGCGCCGGACAAATTTTTACCCCCACGCTTAACGTGCTGCGCCATATTGCTCTGTTTGCCTGGCTGCCGCTGCTGACGGCATGGGTGGGTAACGATAACGGCGGCAAAATCGTCTTTATCGCGCTGGCGTCGTTCTTTCCTATGTTCTTCAGCACTCTGCAGGCGGTGCTTCAGCGAAACCCGCAACTCGATGAAGTCGCCAGGGTGCTGCGGCTGGGCGAATTCGCACGCCTGCGCCGGGTCATTCTTCCCGGTGCCGCGCCTGGGATCTTTGCCGGTCTGCGGCTGGCGCTGATTTACGCCTGGCTTGGCAATATCGGCGCGGAATATTTCATGTCCTCCGGCGTCGGGATCGGCAGCCTGATGATCAATGCCCAGCAGCTGCTGGATATGCCCACTATTCTCTGCGGCATGGTGCTGGTCGGTATCACCGGCGCGGCGCTGGATAAAGCCGGACGTTTACTGGAAATGCGCGCCACCCGCTGGCGTCAACAGGAGCAGTTATGACCTCTTCAACTCTGGTCTCTTTTCGCCACGTGCGTAAATCCTGGCAACAGGTGACGGCGCTACAGAATTTCAACCTGGATATCGCCGCCGGTGAACTGGTCGCGCTGGTGGGCAGCAGCGGCTGCGGTAAATCGACGCTGCTACGGATGCTGGTGGGCCTTGAGTCTGCCACCCAGGGGGATATTTGTATTAACGGCGAGCCGGTCACCGGCGTGGGCAAAGAGCGCGGCATTGTGTTTCAGGAGCCGCGCCTGTTCCCGTGGCTTAACGTGCTCGACAACGTGATGCTCGGTCTGGCGGATGAAAAGCTCACCCGGGCGACGAAGCGCCAGCGGGCACTGGAGATGCTGGCGCGCGTGCAGCTCAGCGAGTTCGCCAGCGCGCTGCCCGCGCAGCTTTCCGGCGGCATGGCCCAGCGGGTGGCTATTGCCCGCGGTCTGGTGGCCCGCCCGCAGATCCTGATGCTCGATGAGCCTTTCGGCGCGCTGGATGCCCTGACGCGTCACACCCTGCAGCAGGAACTTTTACAGATCCACCAAAGCGCGGGAACCACCACGTTACTGGTGACGCACGATGTGGAAGAGGCCGTCGCCCTGGCCGATCGCGTCGTCGTGCTCTCCCCGCGTCCGGGGCGGATACGAGAAATCGTGAACCTGGCGCTGCCTCATCCGCGCCAGCGTGATGATGACTCGTTTACCGCCGCCTGCCGCCACATTCGCAACCTGATTACTTCTGTCTGATTTTATTATTTAAGGAGCAACATATGGGACATCCTTCCGTTTACCCGACCAGCGCCACCCTTTACGATCCGCAGCGCGCCTGGAGCGGCTACACCCTTTTCCAGGCCACCGAACACGGCGCGGTACTGGTGGATATGAATGGTCACGTGGTGCGGGAATGGCCTGAACTGCATGGGTTTCCCAACAAAATTCTGCCCGGCGGCGCCATCCTTGGCCACAGCGGCGAGCGCGACCCGCGCTATGGCATGCAGGATATGCTCGATCTGATCCAGGTGGACTGGGAGGGCAACGTGACCTGGAAATTCGACCACTACGAACAGGTCAGCGACCCTGGCAATGAAACGCGTTGGATGGCGCGCGCTCATCACGACTATCAGCGAGCGGGTAACCCCGTCGGCTACTACGCGCCGGGGCTGGAGCCGCAGGTCGATGGCGGCAATACCCTGATCCTCGCCCACACCAATCTGGTGAATGAAGCGATCTCCGACAAGCTGCTGCTGGACGACACCATTATTGAAGTCGACTGGCAGGGCAATGTGGTCTGGGAGTGGCGCTGCAGCGACCATTTTCATGAGCTGGGCTTCGACGATGCGGCGCGCACCGCGCTGTACAATAACCCGAATATGCGCGCCAGCGGCGGCGGAATGGGCGACTGGATGCATATCAACTCGATGTCGGCGCTGGGGCCGAATAAATGGTATGACGCCGGCGATGCGCGCTTTCATCCCGACAACATTATCTGGGACGCCCGCGAATCCAATATTATCGCCATTATCGATAAGCAGAGCGGCAAAATAGTCTGGCAGCTCGGCCCGGACTACAGCAAACCGGAGCTGAAGCACATCGGCTGGATCATCGGCCAGCATCATGCGCATATGATCCCCCAGGGGTTGCCGGGCGCGGGCAATATCCTGATTTTCGACAACGGCGGTTGGGCCGGATACGGTGCGCCTAACCCGGCATCGGCGGATGGGGTGAAAAACGCCTGGCGCGATTATTCACGGATCCTTGAGATCAACCCGCTGACCCTCGATATTGAGTGGCGCTACTCGCCTTATGAAGCGGACCTGCCGCAGCCGACTGATTCATACCGCTTCTACAGCCCGTATATCAGCAATATGCAGCGCCTGGAAAATGGCAATACGTTGATTAACGAAGGTTCGAACGGCCGTATTTTTGAAGTGACCCGCGATCACGACATTGTCTGGGAATATATTTCGCCGTTCTGGGGCAAGACGCTGAATAATAATATGGTTTACCGCGCCTACCGCATTCCTTACGCGTGGATCCCGCAGCTTGCGCAACCGCAGGAGACGCCGATTGCGGCAGTTGATGTCCGCACTCTGCGTCAGCCGGGCGCGGCGGCGGCGGGCCCGGCGCAGAGCGTGGTGCGCGTGGCGGGCGTACAGCCGTACAGTAAAAGCGCCGATGCGCTGTGCGTCGCAACCGATAACGATACTCTGCGCCGCAGTCCGAAGCTGTTCCGCGTTGCGGAAAGCGCATTCCGGCCGATAAGCGCGGCGAGTGAACTGGAGGGTGAACGACCCGTGCTGCTGTTCGTTGGCGCGGAGCGCTGTGTGCACTGCCGTAAACTCTGGCAGCTACTGGCCCATGAAAAACTCAGCCAGCGGATTGCTCAGTTTGAAACGCGCTATCTGGATGCCGACCTGCATCAGGAACTGGCCAGCGACCTCGGCGTACGCGGCCTGCCGACGCTGCTGTTGATAACATCGGGGCAGCCGATATCGCGCGCACCGACGCAATACTCAGTGGAAAGTCTGCTCAACTGGTTGAACAGTGTCAGTTTGTGATGCTGCCCGGGTAAGAGGATAACTGTGGCGCTGCGGCTTGCAGCGCCAGTTTCTCCCTCTCTCCCTCTCTGGCTACAGCAGAAAGCGCACTTTTCTGGCAGTATGGCCGACTGATACCAGGTCCAACCCTCTGAAAGCGAAGCATCAGAAGATCTCATCTGCTGGGTTTTTGTCATGATGCTCAACGTATTCGGCAATCATGCCATCCGGATGCCGAACCAGCATGTTCCAGCCGGTGGGCACGGCCTTCACCGGATTGATAATCGTTGCTCCGGTGGAAGGCAGATGTTTCTCCCAGGCGGTAATGTCGTTGACCAGGAAAGTGGCCTCGGTGGCGCGAAAAGGCGCCAGGCTTTGCTCGGTTCCGCCGATTAAAAGCACTGAACCCACCTGCGCCAGTTTGAGATCGTATTCGGGATAGTCGAAACGCAACCTTGCCTTCTGCGCGATAAGGTTTTCATAAAACGAAACGGTCTCTTCAAAGCGGGTAATCAGCACGCATCGACGGACCAGGATATTGAGGACTTTCATTACGCCTCCTTCGCCATTGACTGAGAGTTAGCGTAGCAGCCCTGAGGTGGAAAGGAATGCTTAAGCGTTTTGGAGGTATTTCAACAACAGGCGTGGGTAGGCGAAGAAAAAGGGTTTGCGTAGCAGGGAAATATGCGTTTTTTTAACTCGTTACGAAGCGGTGCTGTATTATAACTTTATGATCACATAGGTAAGTCGCAAAATTGATACTGATATCAGATCATTTCCGCCTCGCCTAACAATTTGCATGGTTCGGAATTAAGCGAAAGCTCTGAGTTCAGACCCCTCCACCAACCGCTACCGGTGGTCTGCTGCCTGCAGGCAACCTCAGCTACATTCGCAATGTATCAATGACCGCTCTCAGCGCGGGCGACACATTGCGGTGCGGGTAATAGAGAAATGAACCTTCCAGACGCTGGCTATAACGCTGGAGCACCCGGATAAGTGTGCCCTGGGCTAGATCGTCGGTAATCAGCTCTTCCGGGACATAGGCCAGCCCCAGACCGAGCCTCGCCGCTTTGGCCTCCATATAGCTATCGGCGAAAGCCCACTGTCCCTGAGGCGGGTGGGCGATTTTTTTGCCATCCACATTAAGTTCCCAGGCGTAAAGGCTGCCGTCGCCGAACTGATAAGCGATGCAGGGGTGGGCGACTAAATCGGCGGGCGTTTGTGGAAAGCCGTAGCGGCGAAAATGTTCCGGGGTACCGACAACAGCCATCTCCATATCGGGCGAAATGCGTACCGCAATCATACCACTCCCGACTTCCGGGCCCAGACGCACGCCCGCATCGAATCGCTCCGCAATAATATCGACAAACCGGCTTTCGCTGATCAGTTCCAGTCTGATATCGGGATAGCGGTGTTTAAATACTGCCAGCTTCGGCAGCAGGACTTTATCAATGGCATGCTGGCTGGCATTGATGCGTACCGTACCGGAGGGCGTTTGACGATAGTGGGCCAGCGTGGCGAGTCCCATATCTAAGGCGTCGAAACCGGATTCGACATTGTGATAGAGCTGCTCACCCGCCTGAGTGAGCGACAACCGGCGGGTGGTGCGCACCAGAAGCTGAACGCCCAGCCGCTCTTCGAGTTCGCGAACCGCACGGCTTACCCCGGACTGCGCCAGGCCAAGTCGTTGCGCTGCGGCGGTAAAACTGCCTTCCCGCACCACCTGCATAAACAGATAAAGGTCATTATAGTTTTCCCGTTTCGCCATTCTCCTGCCTCGTCATCCACATGCCATTTAGAACAATATGGTATTAATCTTAGCATTTTTCACCCCCTAATAAGAACCATTACTGCTGGCTACACTAAGCGCACGACAACAAAGCACAGCAGCGTTGTCTACTGGAGACTTGCATTGATCACGTTTATTTAGGGGAATTTTGATGACGGTTTTCACCAAAAAACTGACAGCCGCGATACCCGCCATGCTGCTTTGCGCCTCATTAACTGGAGTCACAACGATGAGCTCTGCTGAGACAACTAACCCGAATGCGCCTGTTTCATTGATTGAAAAATGGGATAAAACGTTTGCTGAGAGTTCGAAAGTGGATCACCGTAAGGTGACCTTCCAGAACCGCTACGGGATAACCTTAGTTGGCGATCTCTACCTGCCGAAGGATCGCGGTGAACGCAAACTGGCAGCTATTGCCGTGAGCGGTCCCTTCGGCGCGGTAAAAGAGCAGTCCAGCGGCCTGTATGCCCAGACGCTGGCCGAACAGGGGTTTGTCACCCTGGCGTTTGACCCATCCTATACGGGCGAAAGCGGTGGCTACCCACGCAACATGGCCTCACCGGATATCAATACCGAGGATTTCAGTGCCGCGGTGGACTTTCTGGGCCTGCAAAAAGAGGTGGATCGCAACCGTATCGGTTTGCTCGGCATTTGCGGCTGGGGCGGTATGGCCCTAAACGACGCGGCGATGGATACCCGCGTCAAAGCGGTGGCGACCAGCGTCATGTATGACATGAGCCGCGCGATGGGTCATGGGGTAGGCGATGGCAAAGACCGCTACACGACAGCCGACCGCCGAGCGGTACTGCAGTACTTGAACGCGCAGCGCTGGAAGGATGCGGCAAACGGCACTTCCGCCCCCGGTGGGCATGACATATATGTTGATGAGAAAGGCAACGTCAGCGCTGCCGATCGTATTTTGCCGGAAACCTTGCCCGCCAACCCCAATCCGGTCCTGAAAGAGTTCTTCGATTATTACCGTATGCCGCGAGGTTTCCATGCGCGTTCGGTTAATTCAACCGGGGCTTGGAATGCGACGATGCCGCTGTCGTTTATGAATATGCCGCTGCTGAGTTACGCCAGCGAAGTGACTATTCCGACGCTTATTGTGACCGGCGAACAAGCCCATTCACGCTATTTTGCCGAAGATGCCTTTAAGGCGATCGGCAGTAAAGAGAAAGCGCTGGTGATTGTCCCTGGCGCAAACCACGTCGATCTCTATGACAACGTCGCGGGCAAAATTCCCTTTGCTACATTCACTCAATTTTTCAAAACCAACCTGCAATAGCTCTCCTGTGCCGGAGACATCCCCAAAGCCGCCTGCAGGCGGCTTCGTTTTGTCGGAGATAAATAATGTCTGGATTACATAACACCCGCGCATACTGGAGCGGCGTCCTGGCGATGACGCTCTGCGTATTTGTGCTCATTGCCTCAGAATTTATGCCGGTCAGTCTGTTGACACCCATCGCGGGTGATTTACACATTACCGAGGGATTAGCAGGCCAGGGGATCGCGCTTTCTGGCGCGCTGGCGGTATTGACCAGCCTGACGATTTCCCGTCTTACCGGGTCGCTGGACCGTAAATGGCTGTTGCTGGGGCTCACGGCGTTGATGGCGGCCTCAGGATTGATGATTGCCCTGGCGTCCAGTTTCCCGGTTTATATGCTGGGCAGAGCGCTCATCGGGATCGTCATCGGCGGCTTCTGGTCGATGTCGGCGGCAACGGCCATTCGGCTGGTGCCGCAGCGCCAGGTCCCCCGCGCACTGGCCATCTTTAACGGCGGTAACGCGCTGGCCACCGTTGTGGCAGCGCCGCTGGGCAGCTACCTGGGGGCCACCGTCGGCTGGCGCGGCGCCTTTTTATGTCTTGTTCCGCTGGCGATGGTAGCCTTCATCTGGCAATGCGTTAGCCTGCCGTCGATGAAAAGCCAGCGCGCACCACAGCGGCAGGGAACCGTGCTGCGTCTGTTCCGCCGCTCGACGGTATCCCTTGGATTGCTGGCCTGCGGGCTGTTCTTTATGGGGCAGTTTACCTTATTTACCTATGTGCGACCGTTTCTGGAGACGGTGACCCGGGTCAGTTCTTCTGGTCTGCCCCTGATATTACTGGCGATTGGCGTCGCTGGTTTTGTCGGCACGCTGCTCATTTCGACCGTTCTGCACGCCCGGTTTTATCTGACGCTGGTGGCTATCCCTTTGATTATGGCTGCGATTGTCGGAGCGCTTTTGCTGGCCGGGCACCATACCGGTGCCGTCACCGTACTGTTAATCCTGTGGGGCCTGCTGGCGACGGCGGCGCCCACCGGCTGGTGGACATGGATTGCGCGGACGCTGCCCGAAGATGCGGAGGCGGGCGGTGGTCTAATGGTTGCTGTGATCCAGCTATCGATTGCCCTCGGGTCAACGGCAGGCGGCCTGGTGTTTGATAGTCTGGGATGGCACAGCACGTTTGCACTGAGCGGTCTGTTATTGCTGGGCGCGGCAGGGGGGACTTTTCTGCTCTCTATCAAAATCAGATCATCTCAGCGCACTGCGATTAATGAATTGAATACATAAGTCAAATCAGGAATGACAGGCTAATCGTGACCGCGCTCCTGTCTTACCATGGTGTTTTAACAAGAGGGGAGCTTCATCGTGGAATATTCTGTATTAAGTAACAACCTTAAAATGCCGATGCTGGGTTTTGGCGTTTTTAAGGTGACCGATAAAGCAGAGTGTAAGCAGTCAGTGCTGAACGCCATTCGTACCGGCTACCGCCTTATCGATACCGCTGCCGTCTACGATAATGAAGATGCGGTGGGTGAAGCCGTTCGCGAAGCCATCGCCGAAGGTCTGTGTACCCGTGAGGCGCTTTTTATAACCTCCAAACTGTGGGTCCAGGACATGGCCAACACCGGGATGGCGAAAGCCGGGATTGCCGCGTCCTTAAAAAAATCCGGGCTGGAATATTTCGATCTCTATCTGTTGCATCAGGCGATGGGCGATTATTTCAGCGCCTGGCGTGCGCTGGAGGAGGCTTATGAGGTCGGTACCCTGAAAGCGATTGGCGTCTCCAATTTCTACCCCCATGTGTTAGCTAACTTCTGCGAAACCGTCAGAATTAAGCCGATGGTGAACCAGGTTGAACTGCATCCTTATTTCGCGCAGCCTGCGGCGCTGGAAACCATGAAGCATTATCACGTTCAGCCTGAAGCCTGGGCGCCGTTAGGCGGCGGAAGACATCACCCGTATGAAGATGAAATGCTGCAGGGGATTGCCGATGCCCATCAAAAAACCATTGCGCAGGTCATCCTGCGCTGGAACGTGCAGCGTGGTGTCACGGTGATCCCTAAATCCACCCGCCAGGAGCGTATTGAAGAGAACTTTGCCATCTGGGATTTCTCGCTCACCACGAGCGAAATGGCGCAAATCGGCGCCCTGGATTTAGGCTATGTCGGCGAAGCGGTAAAACACTTTAATCCTGAATTCGTTCGTGGCTGTCTGGGGGTGAAAATCCACGACTGACCGCGGCACCGATTGGCTCCATCTTCATCTCCCCGCCTGCGCCGCGGCGACGGGCTCGGTATGCTGATTAGCGCCCACGCGTTTGCCGCGACGGTTGTCAATGCGGTAGTCGATCGTCACGGGCTGCGGGCCGGCGGGGGTGACGGTCAACTCCCTGACCATTTGGCCAGCGTCGGGCGGCAGGGTCAGCGAGGTTTCTCCCTGAGCGAGCATCTGGCCATTTTGCCTGACCTGCCAGGTCAGGCGGCAATCCTCGCAGGCTGCCCAGGTATCGTTAACCGCCCACAGGCGCACCGTCGCCGGGCTTCCCTGACGCCAGCTGGCGGTCACCGGCTCGATGGACGGCAGGATCGGCTGATAGGCGCGCTGCAGGGCATAGTAACCGGCCTTCGGCTGGCGCAGATAATCCACCACCCCCCAGTTGATGGAGGGCCATGTCTCGACAAACATAAAGTGGAACAGGGCGGTCACCGGCTGATAACGCTGGCGGCGATAGCTCTCCGCCGCCAGCGCCACCAGTCTGGCCTGATATGCCTGGGTGTTTTCAATCATCTCCTGAATATTGTTGCCTCGTGGAATACCGGCAAATTTAAAGGTCTGGAAAGGCTGAAAATTATGGTACTTCCATCGCACCCAGCCGGGGTCGTCGGCAGCGGTGGTTTTCGGCCACAGCAGACGGGCCGGGATAATGGTCTTCAGGGTGGAGAGGCGGGGCAGCGCCTGGGCGCCAAACTCGGTAATAATCCCGGTTTTCGCCGGGGCGAGCAGGTCGCGCAGGGTGCCGAAATACCAGCCTGCCCAGTAGTGCTCTTCGACAGCGGAAAAGCGATGCACGATGCGGGAGGTATCTTCCGCCAGCGCATCGCCCACCCGCTGCGTCAGGGTCTGATTTAAGGTTTTACGCCAGTCGGGGAAGCGTTTTTCCATCCACGGCGAGTTCCACGGCGGCTCGTTGTGGCCGCCCCAGACAATAATCGCCGGTGAATTGCCGAACTGGTCCATCATCGCCCGGGTCTGGCGCACAGCGTTCTCGGCGAAGGCGGCGCTGTCATCGTAACCCCATTGCAGGGGGACATCCTGCCAGATCATCAGTCCCATCTCATCGGCCACCTCATACAGCGCGCGCCCCGCCACGTGGCCGTGAACGCGGATGGCGTTGGCGTTCATCGCCGTGACAAGCCTGAAATCCCGACGGTACTTTTTCCGCGTCATGGTGCTTAGCCATGGGGAGCCAATATAGTTGCTGCCCTTAATGAACAGCCGTCTGTCGTTGATGCGCCAGCCCTGATTATCCGCCAGCGCTTCCACCTTACGTAATCCGGTGCGGGTGACGGCGGTATCCATCATCCCCCGGTTATCCGTTAGGGTGGCGCGCACCCGGTAGAGGTTCGGCTTGCCTGCGCCCACGGGCCACCAGAGCTTCGCGGACGGCATGGGCAGCGAGACGTGCAGGACGCCTGCGGTTTTCTCCAGAGTGACCGCGAAGGCCTGGTGAAAACGTGGGCCGGAAAAATTGTCCGGGGTAGCCGTCAGGCGTAGCGTGACGGGGCCGGGCGTCACAGCCCGATAGCGGATTTCGGCACGCAGCATGGGCTGCTCCAGCCCCTGTTGCCAGTCCGGGCGCAGGATCACCTCGTCGATGGTGACGCCGCGGCTCAGATGGAGCTTCACTGGCGCCCAGATCCCCCCGGAGTTGGCATCCTGCCCCTGAACCGACCAGGCGCCGCCCGGGCGGGTGTCGTGCTGATTCAGGATCCCTTTCATCAGCGTTTTGTGCAGCGGCCAGATCTTTTGCGGGTCTTCATAGGGGCTGTCGACCCGCACGGCGAGCTGATTATGGCGGCGTACGGCCCCGCTGATGTCCACCGGGAAGCGCTGAAAATAGCCCTCGTGTCGGGCCAGCGTCTTGCCGTTGAGCGCCACCTCGGCAAAGTAATCGACGCCGTCAAACACCAGGGTAGCCATGGCATCCGGCGACAGGCCATGCAGGGTAAACTGATGGCGATACCACAGGGCGCCCTGATGATCGTATCCAGCGCTGTACCAGTTTGCCGGTACTCGCAGCGTGCGCCAGTCGCCATCCGAAGCCTGCGCGCCGTCGAAGGCGCTGTCGTTGGCGTCATGCACCCGCCATTGTCCGGCCAGTGACCAGGTCACCGGCGCAGAACCGGCATGCGCCAGCGGCAGGCAAACCATCAGCAGCAGAAGGCGTTTAACGATCACGGAGGACCTCCTGCGATCTGCGATGTAGCCACCGGTGGCAGCCTGTGGTTGCCTCGGCCAGCGCGTCGCGCAGGTCATCTGGCACGGTCTGGCCGGGCGACGTCGCCCGGCTCTCCATTTGCTGGAGCACCCCGGCAAGGCGTTGAAAGCCGAGGGTGACCGCCTCGCCACGCAGTTTGTGGGCGATACGGCGCCACGTCTCCCTGTCATTAGTATCAATGGCGTGGGTGAGGGCGATGATCGCAGCATCAAGCCCTTCAGCGAAGAGTCCCAGCAGCTCCTCGACCAGCTCAGGATCGTCTGCGCACTGTTTTAGCAGGTGGGCCTCGTCCGGCAGGCCTTTCTCTTCCTCCAAACCGCTATCTTCCGCTGCGCCGACGCGGGCGATGGCTTCCCGTAGCGCCTCAAGACTCACTGGTTTGGCGATATAGCCGTCGAAGCCCATCGCCAGACAGCGCTCTCTATCGCCCTGCATGGCATGGGCGGTCATGGCCATCGCGAGCTGATGTTGCCTGCCCAGCGCCGGCGTCTCTTCGCGCAGCAGGCGGATGGCGGTTTCACCGTCCATCTCCGGCATTTGCAGATCGATCAGCAGTAAATCCCAGCAGGCGGCGCGCCAGCGCTCCAGCGCCTCCCGGCCGTTGCTCACCACCTCGCAGCGGTGACCCAACTGCTCCAGCAGCCGTCTGGCGACCTTTTGATTAACCAGGTTGTCCTCAGCCAGCAGGATATGCAGCCCGGTCTGGTCCCTGACCGGTTCCGCAACGGGGGCTGGCGCTGTCGCCACCACAGGCGTGGGAAGGAGAATACCGGCGATAACCTGATGCAGTTCGCGCTGCGCCACCGGTTTATGCAGATAGTGGGCGATACCGATGCGCTTAAGCATATTGGCGTCAAAATGGCGGCTCATGGAGCTGAGCATAATGATCTGGCTCTGCCGGGCCTCGGGCAGGGCGGAGAGCTCCAGTGCCAGGGATACGCCGTCCATATCCGGCATCTGCGCGTCGAGCAGGATCAGCGGCCAGGGCGGCCCTTCGGCGGCCCGGCGTAGCGCCTCGCCGGCGTTGTCCACGCAGCTTGGCATCAGCCCCATCTGGCGAAGCATGGTGTCGAGCAGGCGCAGGTTGGTGCTGTTGTCGTCAACCACCAGCACCCGCTGGTTGTTGAAGCGGCTCAGCGGAGCGCTACCGGAGGCCGCGGCGTGCAGGCCTTCCAGCGGCAGGGTGAAGGCAAATTCGCTGCCCGCCCCGGGCTGGCTCTCCACCATCAGCTCGCCGCCCATCAGGCTGACCAGGCGGGCCGAAATGGTTAACCCCAGCCCGGTGCCGCCGTAGCGGCGGGTGGTAGAGCTATCGGCCTGGCTGAAGGCCTCGAAGATCGCCTTTTGCTTCTCCGGGGCGATGCCGATGCCGGTATCGCGTATGCGAAAGCGCCAGCGGCTTTCGTCGTCGGCCGGCGCAATCGCCAGCAGAACCTCCCCCTGATGTGTGAACTTCAGCGCATTACCCAACAGGTTAGTCAGGATTTGCCGCAGCCGGGGGCCATCGACGATCAGCACCTCCGGTACCGCAGGTGAGATGTCCACCAGCAGCTCAATGCCCTTTTCGCTGGCGGCAGGCATATGCGGGCGGATCAGCGACTGGATAAAGGGGCGGATCTCCAGCGGCTCTTCGTCCACCTGCATCTTGCCCGACTCAATGCGTGAGAAATCAAGAATGTCGTTAATAATGTGCAGCAGCGACTGGGCTGAGCTCATCACCAGCGAAAGGTACTCCCGCTGCTCCGCGGTCAGCGGCGTATCGAGGCAGAGCTGCGTCATACCGAGAATGCCGTTCATCGGGGTGCGGATTTCGTGGCTCATATTGGCGAGGAAGGCGCTTTTCGCTTCGTTCGCCTCGCGGGCCTCCTTCGCCGCCTCAATGGCCAGCAGCTCTGCGGCTTTGCGCCGGGTAATATCCTGCAAGGTGCCGATCACCCGCTCTGCCTGCTGCTGCATGTTGAGGGTGACGATCTGCCCTGAGAGCAGCATCCAGCGCCAGCCCTGCGTCGGGTGCTGGACACGAAGTTCACATTCAAAAACCGGCATATGCTCGTTTTGCGAGGCGATCATCGCCTGTTGCAGGGTAGTGCGATCGTCCTCGTGGACCAGATTGAGCATAAAACGCAGCGGATAGCGCCACTGGGCCCGCGACTGGCCGACCATCGCCAGCAGGGTGTCATTCACCTGCAGGTTGTCGTGGGAGACCTGCCAGTCCCAGATACCGATCTGGATCGACTCCGCGGTGAATAAAAAGTCGTCATGAAGCTGGTGACGTGAGCGCCGGGCCTCGTCAAGCTCGGTGATGTCGGTATGCAGGCTGACAATCCCGCCATCCGCCAGCCGCTGATGCTGAATGTAAATCCGGCGGTTGCCCGACTGGCGGACCTCGCAGTGGTTCGTCTGGCGGCAGTTGCGGATAATCGCCTCGCGCAGCGTCTGTTGCCGGCCTGGGTCGATGTTATATCCGGCATCGATAAACTTCTCGGCCAGGCTCTCAATAGTGGCGCCGACGGCGAGCCAGGGTGCGATCGTTGGATAAAACAGCGCCACCTTATCATTCCAGGCCTGCAGCCGTTCGCGATCATCGTAGATCATCACCGCTGAGGGCAGGAGGTTGAGGTCGGTACGGTTAGCGGCATGCATGATTACTGGCCAACAGTTTGATAGTGGAGCTCCGCCTGGCGGCGCAGATACTCAAGACCAGGGGCGATCGCCATTGCCCATGCAGTGAGGATCTCTTCATCGCACAGTGGATCGCTGGCGCGGACGGTTTTGAGCATCGCTTCCCGCCAGAGGGCAAAAAACCGCGGCGGTAGACGCAGGCCTTCCTCGCTCTGCTCGCGTGCCAGCCGTTCCAGAAAATCGGGTACGAAGAGGTCGCCGTTGACCGCCAGCATGGCGAAAAAGCTTTTAAAGATCATCTGCTGGCCTTCCTCGCCCGGGCGTCGTGAGAAGTGCTGCTCCGTCTCGGGCGACATATGGATAAAGGTGCTGTAGAAGGCCTGAAAAAAGCGCTTTTTATCGTGCTCCGGTACGACGCGATTCAGGCTGGCTTCAAAAAGATCGCGATAAAACTTCATGGTGCGTTCCTCATGACCCGTTCGCCCGGCAGGCAGCGGCGGGGCGGGTTAAATTCGTCCGTCGCGCGGTGGGCAAAGTAGCTGTTGTCATCCGCGAGGCCGTTTTTGAACAACGGCCCGGCGTTGTGTTTGTAAAACAGCGCCTCCAGCACCATAGCGTTAGTGGAGAGGGTGAGGGTGGCGTTGACGTCGCCGGTGGCCTCGACCCGTCCTTCAAACCAGCCGCGCTGCGAGTCGTTAAGATGGGTAGTGACCGCCATCAGCGCATCGGTATACTCGGTTTCCCACAGCGTCCACAAGACAAAGACCGCTTTGGTGGTCACCTGCGCCAGCCGGGGGTAGTACTTCCCGTCGTCCCCGAGCGTATTCCAGGCGTAGCCATTCCCCCAGACGGTGTCTTCCACGTGCCAGGGCGCCTGGGTAAGCGAAAAATCGGCCCGGGCGGTTAGCACTTTATCCTGTGTCCAGCGCGTTTTCTGGCTGAGCCATATCCCTTCCGCCCGTTCGCGCATGGCTTTTTGTACCTCTTCCGGTACGCCGGGCGGCTGCCAGCCGAACTCCAGTCCCGGTAGCATGGCGGGCAGAGTGGAGAGCACCACGGGTTGCCAGGTGGTTCGCGGGTCGCGGTCGTCAACGGCGAGGCGACGCTGATACATAATCACATTCCGCGCCGGGGGAGAGAAGGCCTTGCCGGCCGGGAATCCCCACAGGCGAAACGCGCTGGCGGCGTATTCACTGTCTCCCAGCCGAAGCTCCTCGCGGATCGTCCGCTGGCCGTTCTGCAGTGAGGCGGACCACAGCTCTCCGTCTTTATCGATCACCGGACAGAAGTTCCAGCGCAGGATAATTTTATCAATGTACTCGCCGTACTGCGGCGCGCGTTCGGCGGTGAGCCGCAGGGCGAGCATGAGTCGGGCCATATCTTTTGCTGACCAGCCGCTGGCCGCCGGTTTGCCGCTGAAGTCGACAGGGGTCGCCGTCTGAGTGGAGTATAGCCTGCCCGGCGAACCGCCGTCGGTCAGCGTCAGGCGATTGAGGGTGCCGAGCAGGGGCGTCAGGCGGGCGTCGAATTCCGCTTCCTTTACCAACCCCAGCTCTCTGGCGGCGAGCAGGGCGATAAGGGTGTCGCCCATCTGCCACAGCGTCGCGCGCGGCTGTTTGTCGCTGCCGTTGACCAGGCCGGTTTGCGGCTGGGTATTGTTCTCGACGTACCGCCAGGCGATCTGCGCCCACGTCCGCTCCTGCGGCGTCAGGCTGCTGATACGGGCGGTGGTGTGCCAGCCGCCTTTGGTCAGCCAGCGCCACCCCGCGCCTTCGCGACTGAACAGCGCCAGGGCGATAAGCAGCAGGAGGATGGCGACGGTCAGCCAGCGAGCTAGGGTTTTAAGCATTGCGCGGTCACCGGCGGAAGTTTAACGGGCTCGTCAGCCTTGCAGGCGGCGCACTGGCAGGCCTGGCAGGCGGGTTGGGTGCGCTGCGTGGTTCCGGTCTGTTCGCACCATGTCTTGACGGCAGGGGTATTGCTCAGGAAGGGGCGGTTGCGCGGGCCGTTATTGGGCTCAAAGAGATCCACCAGCTTTTTGTCCCACAGCGACGGCGCGAAATCGCGGTTTTTCGGATTGTCGCTGGAAAACTGCAGCAGTTTGCCTTCTTTTTTAAACAGCAGCGCTTCCAGCATGATGCCGTTATTGTTGGCGGTGAACTCATTGATTGGCCCGTCGCCGTTTTCATACAGTCCCTCGTAATAGCCTTTTCCCGCTTCGTTCGCATTTTCAATGGCGTCCAGCAAACGATCGGTATAGGGCGAGTTCCACAGCACCCACATCCCCATCGCCGCTTTGAGCGACACCGCGGCGCTGTTCGGTACGAACTGGCCTTTGTCGGTTATGGTGTTCCAGTTAAAACCGTCGCTGAACACGGTGTCATAGACAAAGTACGGGGATTTATCGAGCTGATGCTCGGAGCGAGCGGTGAGGATCCCAGTGATGGCGTAGCGATTCTCCTGGGCCTGGTAGACCCGGTCGGCAAAGTTTTTCATCCATGGATGGGAGTACTCGCGCGGGCTATCGTTCCGGTCAGCAGGATTATCAAAGCCAAACTCCATGCCATACAGCACGTAAGATTCACTGACCACATAGTTATGCTGGCTGGTTTGCCGCGGGTCGCGAGAATCATAGGGGACCATCACGCAGTAAATTTCCGCCAGCTCATAAGGCTGGGGCCGGCTGGCCTGACAGGTATTAAATCCCCACAGTTGAAAGCCCGCCGCGCCGTACTCCTCGTAGCCGAGGCGTCCTTCCTGAACGTATTTGGGCTGGCCGTTTTCCAGATAAGCCCCATACAGCGTGCCGCAGGGGTCGACCACATGGCTGAAATCCCACCCCAGCACCACGTTATCGATGCTGTTGCTGTATTCCGGATAGCGCTCCTTGATCACCTTCAGCCAGACCAGCATTCTGCCGATATCCAGCGCCGAATAGCCGATTTCACCCGGTTTATTCTGGTAGTTCACCTTTTGTCCGCTCACGGTGTTATAGGCTTTGTTAGGTAATTCGTTACGGAATAAATCGAGCTTATTCAGCGTGGCGAGAAACTTCAGCATCCGACGGTCGAACTCCGCCTTGTCAATAATTCCCAGCTCACGGGCCGCGGTCATGGCGGCCAGATAGGAGGCGCTGTCCCACATGGTGGTCGAGGGGTATTTGTTTACCGCATTGACCAGCCCGGTGGTGGGCTGAAAGTTGGCGACGAAATATTGCCAGGCATTTCTGGCGATAGTCATCTCCCTCGGCGTCAGCTCCCCGCTACGCGGGGCGTATTCCGCAGCCGGCAGACCGGTCGCGGCCTGCGCGCCGGAGAGTGAGAGCCACAGCGCCATGAGTCCGGCCAGCAGGGGAAAACGGGAAAAATAGGTCAGCTTCATGGCGTTGCTCCTGCTGAGGACGAGGGTAGAGGGGCAGGGCTCAGGCAGGCCAGACACAGCATCTGCCCCCGGGAAATGTAGGCCAGGCTTTCCAGCACGATCGCGTTGGTATCGCCGTCAACAACGTCGTTGACGCTGCGGTTGAGATTTAACCCACGCTGCCAGCCCTTGCCCGGGACCTGCAGCGTCTGGACCTGCTGGCGCAGCGCTTCGCTCCAGCTATTGCGGAACAGGGCGTACCAGGCAAAGGCGGTGCGGGTAGAGGTGATCGCCGTTTGCTCCGGGGTGGCACTGCGCGGGGCGAAGGCGCTCTGCGGCTGCCGGTCCGCCAGCGCGCTGGCATAATCCGGCGCGGGCTCGGCGTAGTCGGTGCTGATCGGCGGCTTGCTGACCCTCAGGCTATGACGGCGCTGCTGGATTTGCATGATGCGCCAAGCGATCTCCGCACTCTGCGCGTCAAAGCCCAGCTCAAGCCCGGTGAGCAGGTACGGCAGGCTGATCAGCGAAGGTTGCCGCCCCCACGGCGTGCGCAGCCCCTCGTCGGGCACCATGATGCCGTCGATGTCGATCATCTGCTGCCCCTGCGGCGGGTTGGTCACCGCCAGCCCCGCGGCGCTGTCGATCAGCCGCAGCGTATGGCTGGCATACAGCCGGTAGCCAAAGCTGTCCCGCGGTTCATCCGCCGCCAGCGCCCAGTGGTGCAGCGGCGCCGCGGCCTGGCTGGCAAGGCTGTTGCTGATGAGCGCGCCGACCCGCCACTGATTAAACAGATCCCGCACCGCGGCGGCGTGCTGAGGATAGCGCCAGAGCAGCGTTTGCAGGGCGGTGAGCAGGCGTCCCATACCGATGGCGGAGGAGTCCGGGTTGCCGAGGATCTGCAGCGTGTCGGCATGGTACTGAGCGGCGGGCAATCCCTGGGCGTTGAGGGGCAGTTGACCGAGCGTAAACAGGGCGGCGGCAATGCGCTCATCGCCTTCGGCGGCGGTCACAATATGCAGCTGCTCTGCGGCGACCACGGCGAAAAGATAGCTGCCGACGCTCCACAGGCTAAGCCAGGGTTCGTCATCGTGCGCATTGGCCAGACCGTTTGGCTGAGTATTATTCACATAATACTGCCAGGCCACTCGCGCCCAGATCGCCTCGTCAAAGGTCAGCTCGCGCGGGGCAGGGAGCGGCGGAAAATCCTGGCTCAACGTCATCCCACCGCTGCTCTCGACGCGCGCAGGCATTTGTTTTTCCACCCATACGACAATCGCAAAACCCAGCAGGAAGCCAATGAGGATGGTGAGATAGCTGCGGGCGGAGAGCAGGGCGTCGCGGATCCTCATCGGCTCGCCTCCTGCTCTTCGGGGGGCGTCCACATGGCGGCGAAAATCAACGGCAGCATGGCGGCAATATTCACCGCGCCCCAGAAAATGTTGATGACGTACCCGGAGGGGTCGTCAACCTCACCGCGCGCCACCTGAATGCCGCCCCATATCAGCCCTGTCAGGGTGAGCAAAACGATGGCAATTTGCGGCTTGACGAGATAGAGAAAACGGCCCGTCTGTCGCTCTTTCGGCGTAACGTGAAATTTGATCTGCTCCCCGCGCAAAACGGTGTCCAGCGCCCGCAGATTCATCGAGAAAAAGGAGAGGTAAGAGGCCCGGCCGTCCCAGGCAGAAATGCCCCAGGTGCCGAACATAAAGGCCAGTTCGGAGGCAATAAAAAAGGGTAAAAAGTGCAGATAGAAAGGGGTAGACCACGCCGACACTGGGGGAATGCCGGTGAAGAGATAGATAACAGGCGAGATCAGGAACACGGTGTTCCACACGCAGGCCAGATAGGACCAGAAGGTGGTCGCGTACATCAGCGTTTGCGGCAGCGAGAGTTTAAAGCGGCGTCGGCTGAAGATGTTGTCATGGAACAGGATATCCAGCGATCCGGCGGCATACTTAAAGCGCTGGATCATCCACGTCAGCATATCCTGCGGAGAGAGCATTTTGGACTCGATCCGCGGGTGCATTACTGAGCGCCAGCGGCGAGCAGCGTCGCCGTGCAGCAGGATGGAGGTATAAATATCTTCTGAGACGTGGAACTTATAGGGCGTCAGTTCAGTATCAAAGGCCACGTGGGGGCGCATGGCGTCCTGCAGCGCTTCCCGCGTTACCGGGTCGCGAATATCCCGCGTATGACGGTCGATCTCGGCGTCAACGCTCCAGACGTAGCTGCGCAGTGCCGCCTGCATCACCGCTTCCCGTCGGTGAACGGAGGCGGCACCACAGCAGAACGCGGCGTTAGCCCAGTTACGGCGCCGTAAAATCACGTCGTAAAACATGCGCGGATCGTTGAAAAACGGATCGCGACCGATGGTCATCGGACCGACGATTTTCTGCGCCAGCCAGCCCACCCCGTAGCCTGCGCCGCCAGCTTTACGCCGCAGCCAGCATGCCAGATCCTCCCCCTCAGGGAGATCGAAAAACCACTGCGGGGTCTGCACCCAGGCGACGTCCGGATCGCGAAAGTAGCCGAGCGTGTGGCTCAGCAGGGTTGGGAAAACGCGGGTATCGGCATCACAGATGATCAGAAAGTCGCCATCGGTATGTTCCAGCCCGTTGCGCAGGTTACCGGCTTTATAGCCGATATTACTCTGACGGGTGATGTAGTTCGCCCCCTCCTGCTCGCAGACCGCCTTCATTTCCGGGCGACGCCCGTCGTCAAGGACATGCACCTTATAGTCGAGCGGACCGGGATAGGTCATCTGCATGGCGTCACGGATCGACAGCCTGACCAGTTCCACGTCTTCGGAATAGGTGGCGATAAACAGATCGACTTTAATCGGCCTCGACTCCACCGCTTCATCCGCTCGCAGACAGTCGTTGATCTCCGTCGGGGGGACGCCTGGCGGAGGATCTTTTTCCTGCCATAAATTAATGGTGAACAGAACTGTGCCAATCCACGCCAGGGTTTCCGCCAGCACCAGAGGGATTGCATACCACAGTGCGTCAGTGTTTAAGGACGCGGTCCAGCGCCAGTAAATATAATTGGCACCAAGAACCAGGGCGGCCACAGCGAATACCTGCCAGATCATTCTTACCCAGCTCGGAGTGCTGAGCGGCTCAGGCGGTCGACGATGTTCAAAACGGGAAAAATAAAAATCCATAGCAAGGATATCCTGATTCCGCGCTGAGTTTGAGTGACAGGTCTGTTATCGACCTGGTGCATTCAGCAGGACGCATTATGGCAGGTAAATAACAGTAAAATGAGTGTAGATGGCGGCGTAAAAATTTCAACAGCGTGAATTGAGAAGTGCCTGGATAGCTTAACATAGTGTGATGCATGCAGGGGGAATTTATAAAAAGGGCATTGCAAGATAGCGCATTCTACACTATCTAAATAATTTGTAATAAATGTTGCAGGGTAGACGACAGGATCCTCCATGAGCCAGGTTGCCTCAGCGATTTCGCAAAAAGAAACTGATAAATCAATAGCCTGGCGTTATTCTCTGGCGGGTGAACGCGACCTGCGTATCGACTTTATGCGCGGCATTGCTCTCGTTATGATGGTGGTGGCGCATACGGAAGTGATGTCGATATTTAATATTTTCAGCTGGGAGCGTTTTGGTTTGACCACTGGCGCCGAGGGTTTTGTGATCCTGTCGGGCTTTATGTTAGGGATGCTAAATCGTGTCAGATTACAAAAAGCTGTATTACTGACGGTGGGCTGGGGACTTTATCTGCGCGCATGGAAAATATATCAGGTTAATATTATTATTATTGTCTCTTTTCTTTTGCTGAGATATTTTCCGTTTATTAATGCCTTTGAAGTCACTCACTTTACCGATCGTTTTTCCGGGACCAGCTGGTCGCTCTATCCACTCACCCCGCAAATAAAAGAGACGTGGTTTAACATTATCCTCTATCTGCAGATTGGCCCACACCAAACGCAGATCCTCGGTCTCTATATTTTTCTGTTGTTACTCAGCCCGTTGTTTCTGGGAATGCTGCAAAAGGGTCACGTCTACCCCTTACTGGGCGTCTCGCTGCTGATCTACGGCTGCTGGCAACGCTGGCCGGTACGGGTGACGCCCTGCGAATTTGAATTCGCCTTTCCCCTGCTGGCCTGGCAATTTATCTTTGTGCTGGGAATGTGCTGCGGCTGGTACAAAGCGGAACTGATCTCTTTCGCCCGCACGCCACCCGGCAAAGTCGCCGTCGCGGCGCTGGTGTTCATCGCGCTTATCCTTGCGTTTGTCGCCCAGAACCATACCAATCCTTTTATGCCGCCCGCGCTGCTGATGCACGTGATCCCTCCGGCGGAGTTTAACGCCTTTTATCATACCTGGGCGGCGAAAAACGGCCTCGGGCCGGTACGGATCCTCAATGATATCAGTCTGATGGTCACTATTTATCTGTTATTGACCTGGTGTTGGCGTCCCCTGAACTGGCTGGCTGGCTGGTTCCTGATCCCGCTCGGGCAGCGTTCGCTCTACACCTTCATTTTGCATGTTTATATCGTGCTCGCCGTAAGCCAGTTGGTCACCTTCGATCTGTGGCACCAGGCGTGGATAGTGAACACCTTGATCCATGCCGCCGCGCTGGGTGTACTGTGGCTGATGGCCAAATACCGCGTCGCCGCACGCTGGATACCTAACTAAGGAAGGGCAAATGCGGGAGAAGTATATGCTGGCCTGCGCGCTATGGTGCGCCATCGCAGGTGCGGAAGGAGCAGAGAAGAACGACGCACAACCGCTGCGTGATAAAAATGGTGAACCGGTGCAGGCCGGCGTGTTTACCAGCCGCTGGGGACGGCTTTTTTCCGGGAATGACAAGGTGTTTTCGGGAGCGCTGAGCTTTAGTTCGGGTTTAAAAGAGCAGTGGATGACCGTCCCCAACAGCTCAGACAGCGCAGAACAGAAGAAAAAATATAATCAGACGCTGAACCTCAGCCTGCAATACTCGCCTTACAGCTTCTGGTTCGCCAACGTGACATCCCGTTTACCGGTGACTGATACCAGCCGCTATACCGCCGATTTTCGCTATAGTTTTGGCTACGACGACTGGCATGCCAATACCGTCAGCCTGGTTTACAGTAACTATGGCGATAACCACTTCTGGACCTCAGGCAGCAAGCGTCACACCTATTTTGAGCAGGGAGCCATCACTCTGGCATATAAATTTTCCCTGCCGAAGCCCATGGAGAATACGCTGCTGATCAACAAAGGCGACGCCATCATGTGCCAGGTGGGCTACAGTTGGGTGCCGCGTTATTACGATCTGGAGAGTGACGATATACGCAAAAACAAAAACGTACTGCTCGGGGGGTGCGGATATACCTTTAAGCAACATTTCTTTATCCGTGCGACAGCGTTCTGGTACCCCGACAGCAGCCAGCAGCAACCGTGGAATGGCGACTACAGCTACAGCTTCGGTTACGCGGGCTATACGCCAGGATCGTTCTCTGTGCAGTATGCCAACTATGCCGGTACCCGCTATCCGGGGCACGACAGCGGCAGCGGCAAGTTTCGTGAAGGCACGATCAGCCTTATCTGGTTCTTGCCGATTTAGGAGGCGCGATGTCGGCACAGCACGTCCTGATTGTTGAAGATTCGCTGGTTTATCGTCGGCTCTTGAGCCGAATGTTGACGCAGTGGGGCTATATCGTCAGTGAGGCGGAAAACGGCGTCGCCGCGCTGGCGATCCTCGAAAACCAGCCCGTCAGCCTGGTGATTAGCGACTGGGAAATGCCGGAGATGAATGGCCTGACGCTGTGCCGGGAAGTTCGCCGTCGCCAGTTTGGTCACTACGTTTATCTGATATTGCTCACCGCTCGCGAAAATCCGGGCGATTTAACGCAAGGGTTTGCGGCAGGGGCCGATGATTTTCTCAGTAAGCCGGTGGAGCAGAGTGAACTGCGGGCGCGACTGCACGCCGGGGCGCGGATCCTCTCCCTTGAAGCCGACCTCGCCGCGCGCAATACGCGGCTAAGTGAAGCGCTGCGGCAGATTGAACAGGATCTGGAGCTGGCGGCGCGCATTCAGCAGTCGGTTCTCCCGGCTCATCAGCTGTGCTATCAGGGTTTTTTCTCCGACTGGATTTTCCTGCCGTCGGCCTGGGTATCGGGGGATATTTTTAATGTTTTCCCGCTGGGGGAGCATCTCGGATTTTACTGCGTGGATGTCTCCGGGCACGGCGTGGGGGCGGCGATGATGTCGCTTGCCGTCGCCCGCCAGTTTCTACATGGCAGGGCGGTTGAGCGTTTTCTTTTCTCTGCTGATAACCAGCCGGCATCACCTGCCGAGGTAGTGCAGATCCTGAATGGTCGTTTTTGTAGCGACGAGGCAGAGATTGTCAGCTATTTCACCCTGATCTATGGCGTCATCGACCTCACAACCGGTGAGGGGAAACTGTGTCAGGCCGGGCATCCCACGCCGTTTATCGTCACCGTTGATGGAAGTGTGCGCTCGGCCGGTAGCGGTGGGGCGCCGGTGGGGTTGATAAACCATCTCTCATGGGCAGATGTCAGTTTCTCGCTGGCGCCAGGAGAGCGGCTTTGCCTGTTCAGCGACGGTATCACCGAATGTGAAAACCGGAGCGGTGAACAGTTTGGCGAAGCGCGTTTACAAGCGTGGCTGCAGGACAGTGTGACGCAGCCGCTGCCCGCGCTGCTGCCGCGGTTTGCCCGGCACTTGATCCACTGGCGCAATGGCGACGCGCAGGAGACCCAGGCGATGGCCGATGATGTTTCACTCTTGATTATTGAACGTACAGGGGACAGTGATGAAAATTGAAACCGAACGGCAGGCCTCGGTGACGATCCTGACGCCGGCGGTGCGTCGGCTGGATGCTTCCGTCGCAGTAGCCTTTAAATCGGCAATCGCCCAGGAGATAGGCGAAGCGCCCGGCGATCTGATTGTTGATTTCAGCGAAATTGATTTTATCGACAGTAGCGGTCTGGGAACCCTGGTTTCTCTGATGAAGATGATGAACGGGAAAGGGGAGATGACGCTGTGCGCGCTGAATCCTGGCATCCGCAATATGTTCACGCTGACCCGTATGGATCGTATTTTCCGCATTTGCGAGGATCGCACCTCGGCACTTGCGCAGTTAAATGAGTGACGTGCCCGTGAATAGCAACATGATGTTTCCTGCCGAACTCACCTCGCTTTCACCGCTGGCGGAGTGGCTTGCCCAGCAAATGGCTTCGCTGCCTGTCGGGGAGGAGTGGCGTTTCGCGCTCGATCTCGCCGCTTGTGAAACGGCAACGAATATTATTCGCTATGCGCTGCATGAGGATCGGGAAAGTCGTTTTGGTGTGGAGTTTAGGGTCGCGGACCGACGGGTGACGCTGCGCTTTACCGACTCGGGGGAAACCTTTCCCGCCGAGCGCCTGGCGCTGGCGCGTGGTAATGAGCATTTCGATGTCGATCCGTTAGCGGAAAGCGGTAGAGGCTTGCGGCTTATTCTGCGTGCGGTGGACTTTTTTGACGTTGAAATGAATGCAGGGAAAAATATTACCACCCTGATAAAAGCGTTGCCTGATCCCGCTGTTAATTATTCAGCCGACAAAAACGGCGGTTGAGAAAAAGACGTCATCCGCCTGGCGGATAACAGGCATGCTTTACCCGCGCATACTTATTGTTGTGCCTGCGCAGTAGACTGCGCGCCCAGATGACGAGGGCGGATAGCATCAAATGTCATCATCGCCGATTTGCAGAAAATGCATTTCGCACCAAAGGGATTTTTTTCCGTCACATCAAACTGGGACGTTCTGTACTGGGAGCCATGGCAGCATGGGCATCTAAAATGGATATGTTCAATCATAATGTAAACCTTGTATGGGTAATGTTCTGTTGAAAAGACAAAGGTCGTTTTCAGGAAAATTAACGCGGCTGATTTTTGTTAGTGGTAAGCCGGGTATTGCGTCAGTCGGAGGGCTTTATTAACGAGCCAACAGGGATCTGACAGAGCCTGTTTACAGAAAAAGCAAAATACTAACGGGACTGCTCAAAGGAAGGTGGTATCAGGGATAACGCCTGGAGATGAGAACGCGTACTTAGATAATAACTTTTCGTCTGGTAAATCGACTTAACGATTAACGCACGAGCCGCAAATAATAGCAAATATTATTTTAGCCTTCCGGATGCCTGCTGCGCCAGGGGAGGCTTCATCAGCGCCGTCACCCAGTCGATAAATACCTGTACCCGGGCAGAGAGCTGCCGATTACTGGGATAGAGTAGGGAGAGCGGCAGCGGCGCAGGGCGAAAATCGGCCAGCACTTCCGTTAACGCGCCCGACGCCAGATCGGCCTCAAGGCGGGGCAAGGGGGCCTGATACAGGCCAAAGCCAAGCCTTGCCGCTTCGGCGCCGACGTCGGCATCGGAGGTCAGCAGCCGACAGGGCAAACTGACCTCGCTCTGGCGGCCATCCTGGGTAAAGCTCAGCGGCAAGGTACGTTGCGTGCGCGATGAAACAAACCCGATCATCACGTGGCCCGTCAGTCCTTCAATCGTATGCGGGGTACCGTACCGGACGAGGTAGGCCGGACTGGCGCAGGTGATTTCCTGCAGCCTGGCGAGCGGCCGGCAAATCATCTCGCTGTCGGGGAGATGGCCGCCGCGAATGACGCAGTCGACCCCTTCGCGAACCAGATCGACGTCGCGCTCGCTTTCACCGATCTGCAGCGTCATGGCAGGATAGCGGGCGAGAAACTGTGGCAGCGCGGGCAGCAGCAGGGTTCGCGCCAGATTGCCCGCCACGTCCACGCGGATAATACCGGCAATGCTCCCCCCGGCGCTGCGGTTGGCCTCCTCAAGGGCCGCCAGAATAGCCACGCAGCGCTGATAATACAGCGAGCCCTCCGCCGTCGGTCGTACGTGCCGGGTGGTGCGCTGCAGCAGCCGCGCCCCGAGACTGGCCTCCAGCGCCTTAATGGCCGCGGTCGCCACCGGCCGGGAAAAACCCAGATCCGCGGCGGCGGCGCTGAACGAACCTCGTTCGACGATGCGCACGAACAGGGTCAGGGTATCCAGTTTATCCATGACATTGTTCCAGCTGGCAAAACAATCCTGTCGGGCAATGCGATCTTATCGTCGGCATGCAGAAGCCTATAATCGCTCATGTTTTCAGCAGAGAGAAAAGGGGGAAACATGAACAATAGCGCAAAAATTGCCCTGGTGACAGGCGGCAGCCGCGGCCTGGGGCGCGCGACCGTTGAAGCGCTGGCTCAGCGCGGCGTGAATGTGGTATTGACCTACAACGCGCATTTTGCCGAGGCGAACGAGGTGGTCGCACGGGTTGAAGCTCAGGGTTCGCGGGCGATTGCGTTGCCCTTCAGCGCCGGCGAAACCGACACCTTTGACGCGTTTGTTAGCGCCTTTCAGGAGGCGCTGACGGAGCTAGGGGCCGATCGGTTTCATTACCTGGTCAATAATGCCGGCAATGCCAGCGGCATGGGTTTTCTTAACGCCACGGAAGCGGAATTCGATGCGCTGTATCGTATCCACGTGAAGGGCGTTTTTTTCCTCAGCCAAAAACTATTGCCGCTGCTGGCCGATGGCGGGCGAATAGTGAATGTCTCGTCCGGGCTAACCCGTATCGTGATGGCGAACCGGGCGCCCTATGCGATCATGAAGTCCGCGGTGGAAACCCTGACCCGCTATATGGCGTTTGAGCTGGGCAGTCGCGGAATTACGGTGAACTGCGTGGCGCCCGGCGCCATCGCCACCGATTTCAGCGGCGGGGTGGTGCGGGATAACCCGCAGGTCGCTCAGGCGGTGGCGAACATGACGGCGCTGGGTCGACCGGGGGGGCCAGAGGATATCGGGCCGATGATCGCCTCGCTGTTATCCGATGATCATCGCTGGGTTAATGCCCAGCGCATTGAAGTTTCCGGGGGAATGCGCATCTGAAGCGAGGGGACTATCCGGCCAACGTTTTGCTGAGTTGAGTCAGGTTAAGCTGCTGCGGGAACGGCTGATCAAACACCGCCGTGCCGGTGGGAAGGAGAGCACCAGCGCGGCGATGGCCAATTCCCTTCGCCAGAGAAAACGCTTTCTCTACAGGCCGTTATTCCGCCAGCAGGGCGGCGAATTTCGCCAGCCACTGCGGGTGGGCCGGCCAGGCGGGGGCGGTAACCAGGTTACCGTCCACATGCGCCTGATCGATACCAATATCCGCATAGTGCCCACCGCTCAGGCGCACTTCCGGGGCACAGGCGGGATAAGCGCTGCAAGTGCGGCCCTGGAGAATACCAGCGGCGGCCAGCAACTGTGGGCCATGGCAGACGGCGGCGATAGGTTTACGCGCGGCGTCGAATGCCTGTACCAGTTTAATAACCTCCTCGTTCAGGCGCAGATACTCCGGCGCCCGGCCACCGGGGATCACTAGCGCGTCATAGTCCTCGGCCTTCACCGCGGCAAAATTGGCGTTCAGGGTGAAGCGGTGCCCCGGCTTTTCGCTATAAGTCTGGGCGCCGTCAAAGTCATGGATCGCGGTCATGACATAGTCGCCAGCGGCTTTATCCGGGCAGACGGCATCGACCTGGTGGCCAATCATCTGCAGTGCCTGAAAAGGGACCATCGTTTCGTAATCTTCGGCATAATCGCCGACCAGCATCAGGATCTTCTTGCTCATCATTTTTACTCGTTGTGGAAGAAAGGTGTCTTAGATATAGCCTGGCGATCCGCAGAATGCGACCCCCTCAGGATGCCGAAGACGGTAGCGTGTGCATCTTGCTATCGGGGTCATGTTTTTTCTGGTAGCGACAACTTTTGCCGACATCGCCGTGTGGTCAGTCACCCGGGAAAATAGCCTTTTTCAACTACTGACGGCTGTCTGTGGTGGAAAATATCGCGGGTTCCGCAGGCCTGTGTGCCAGGGCTGTTGACGGTTCAGCGTGGACGAAAACAGGAGAAGTGGCTTAAATGCGTGCCTGATCTGCTAACGATGATATCAATTATCTCATGACAATATTATTCACGGGAATTGTCGCTATCATATTCATTTAATCTATTTTTTTATCGCCTTGATGATATGTGATGTGAACATTCATGTGTTCAATGTTGATTGAAGGTGTTGGCTCTGAACTTTATATTTGGCTGTAAATCATTCATTGTCGTTACTAATAAAATAATTTTGTTTGCCTTGTGAATGCATTAAAGAAATATTCTTGTTAAGTTGATCGATAATCTGTTTTTGCTCTATTATCATCCGGTTTTTATCGTCAACTCTTCAATAATTATTCCTTAAGGAAAGGAACTGCTATGACTGATACGTTCCAGAATGAAGTCCCCAGGGCGCGCATTAATCTCAAATTATCTCTTCATACCGGCGGCGCGCAGAAGAAGGTTGAACTGCCGCTGAAGCTGCTTACCATTGGCGATTTTAGTCATGGTAAGGAAAACCGGCCTTTATCGGAAAGAGAAAAAATCAACGTCAATAAAAATAACTTTAACAGCGTACTTTCGGAATTTAGCCCGGAAGTTAACCTCTCGGTGCCGAATACGCTGTCCGGCAACGGCGAAGAGGAGAACGTCAGACTGCGTTTTACCGATATCAAAGATTTTGAACCGGAGCAGGTTGCCCGGCAAATTCCGCAACTCCGCGCCATGCTGGCGATGCGTAATTTATTACGCGATCTCAAATCCAATCTGCTTGATAACGCCACTTTCAGAAAAGAGCTTGAGGCAATCCTGAAAGATCCGGCGCTGTCCCAGGAATTACGCGACGAAATGAGTGCGCTTGCCCCGAAATAATGGCGGGGCAAGTCTGTTAATGGATTAACCGGGAAAATGCTAATGTCTGTTACCACAGAAAACGCCCCTGTTCAGGGGCAAACCACGCTGCAGGAAAATAGGGCGGGCGAGGGCGTTTACGCCTCGCTGTTTGAAAAAATTAATCTCGCTCCGGCGTCTCACCTCGGGGATATCAACGACTTTCTGGACGATGCCGCGCTCTCCGAGGCGCCGGCGGCGGAGCGTCTCACCGCGGCGATGCAGGTGTTTATGGAGCGCATTCGTCAGTCCGGTCAGCGGGTGGAAAAGCTCGACAAAACGCTGATTGACCACCATATCGCCGAACTGGATTTCCAGATAAGCCGTCAGCTGGACGCGGTGATGCACCATCAGGAGTTTCAGCAGGTCGAATCCCTGTGGCGCGGCCTCAAACAGCTGGTGGACAACACCGACTATCGGCAGAACGTCAAAACGGAGATCCTGGACGTCGCCAAAGACGATCTGCGCCAGGACTTTGAGGACGCGCCGGAGCTTATCCAGAGCGGCCTCTACTGGCACACCTATACCGCGGAGTATGACACTCCCGGCGGCGAGCCGATCGGCTCGGTGATCTCGGCCTATGAGTTCGACGCCAGCCCGCAGGATGTGGCGCTCCTGCGCAATATCTCCCGCGTCTCTGCGGCCGCCCATATGCCGTTTATCGGCGCCGTCGGCCCGGCCTTCTTCCTGAAAGAGACCATGGAAGAGGTGGCTGCTATTAAGGATATCGGCAACTACTTCGATCGCGCGGAATATATCCGCTGGAAATCATTTCGTGAAACCGACGATGCCCGCTACATCGGTCTGGTGATGCCGCGCGTGCTGGGTCGTCTGCCGTACGGTCCGGACACCGTGCCGGTGCGCAGCTTCAACTATGTCGAGCAGGTGAAAGGTCCGGACCACGAAAAGTATCTGTGGACCAGCGCAGCGTTCTCCTTCGCTTCCAATATGGTGAAGAGCTTTGTCAATAACGGCTGGTGCGTGCAGATCCGCGGTCCGCAGGCCGGCGGCGCGGTGAAAGATCTGCCCATCCACCTGTACGATCTGGGCACCGGCAACCAGGTGAAGATCCCTTCCGAGGTGATGATCCCGGAAACGCGGGAGTTTGAGTTTGCCAGCCTGGGCTTTATCCCGCTGTCGTACTACAAAAATCGCGATTACGCCTGCTTCTTCTCGGCCAACTCCGCGCAGAAACCGGCGCTGTACGATACCGCTGACGCCACCGCCAACAGCCGCATCAACGCGCGTCTGCCTTACATCTTCCTGCTGTCGCGCATCGCGCACTACCTGAAGATGATCCAGCGCGAGAATATCGGCACCACCAAGGACCGGCGGCTGCTGGAGCTGGAGCTGAACACCTGGGTGCGGAGCCTGGTGACTGAAATGACCGACCCCGGCGACGAGCTGCAGGCCTCCCATCCGCTGCGCGATGCCAGCGTGGTGGTGGAAGATATTGAGGATAACCCAGGCTTCTTCCGCGTGAAGCTTTACGCGGTGCCGCACTTCCAGGTCGAGGGGATGGACGTCAATCTGTCGCTGGTTAGCCAGATGCCAAAGGCGAAGGCGTAGGTTCGGACGATGATGAAAACGGAACGTCCGTTGTGGGGCCGGGGCATTATGGTGTCGCCCCAGCATTTTCAACAGCAGGCTGCGTATGCAGCCTGGACTGCGGAAGTGATTGCCCGGATGGGGCTTAACCATCCCTGGGGAGTGGTTGAGGCGACCTTCGAACCAGAGATGCTCAAACTGGGCCGCCTGCAGGCTCACAGGCTGCAGGTCCGGTTCCAGGATGGCACGATGATTGATACGGACAATGCCGATGCGCTGCCGTCCGCGCTGTCACTGGACGGCGCGGACGGCGAGGCGGTGATCGTGCTGGCGCTGCCCCTGATGCAGGCGAATGGCGGCAACTGCCTGAAGCCGGAGGAGGTGGCCGAAAGGCCGGTGCGCTTCCGGCAGCGCTGGCGCGATGTCCGCAACCAGTTCGGGGATGATACCCGGCAGATTGCCGTCATACAGCCGGAGCTGACCCTCCGCTTCGCCCACCTGGACAACAGCGATTACCTGACCTGTCCGCTTGTTCGCCTGCAGCGGGATTCGCAGGGGGCCTGGCTTATCGACGAGACGTTTCTCCCGCCGCTGCTGCAGATCCAGGGCAGCCGCTGGCTGGCGACGCAGCTTGAACAGCTGCTCATCCAGCTCCGGGCTCGTCTGACGCGCCTGATGGCCATGCGTCGCGAAAGCAATGAACGGATGGCTGATTTTGCCGTAGCCGATGTCTCTCTGTTCTGGTTGCTGAATGCGCTGAACAGCGCCGAGCCGGTGCTGGGGTACTTTCTGCGTTACCGGCAAAGCCCGCCGGAACGCCTCTACCCGGAGCTGGCGCGCCTGGCTGGTAGCCTGCTGACCTTTTCGCTCACCCATCAGGCGAATGCCGTCCCGATCTATCAGCATGACCAGCTGAACGCGGTTTTTCCGCCGCTGTTTGATTTACTGAGCGACCTGCTGGAGGCGAGCCTGCCATCGCGGGTGGTGGCGATTGCGCTGGAGCATGATGCCCGGCTGCACTTCTGGCAGGCGCGTCTGCACGATGCCCGGCTGCGGGAAGGGGCTGATTACTACCTGTCGGTTCGTTCGTCGGTACCGGTCGCCCAACTGCAGGAGCAGTTTCCGCGACAGTGCAAAGTGGGCAGTCCGGATCATGTCAAAGCCATCGTCAACTCCTCGCGGACAGGGGTGCCCCTCACGCCATTGCGTCATGTGCCGGCGGCGATCCCGCTACGTCTGGAAAATCAGTATTTCAGCCTCGATGTGTCCCACCCTCTGGCGACGGAAATGCTGCAGAGCGGCACCTGTATGTTTTACGTCCCGGGGATGCTCGGTGAGCCTGAACTTGAACTTTTTGCGGTACTACGAACGTGAATGAGCCTAAACGCGGCAACGCCGCGTCCATTGATATTGATGCGCTGCTGCAGAACACCTGGCTGCAGGTTATCAGCCTGCGCCACGGCCCGCAGTTCCGCGATGAGGAAGGGTACACGCTATGGCAGCGCTGTATTGCTGATGTCGAGCGCGTGCAACATGAGCTGAAGGCGAGCGGGCTTGATGACGCCAGCTGTCAGCATATTCTCACCGCCCAGTGCGCGCTGCTCGATGAAGCCGTGAAAGGGCGCGGCGTGGAGGATGAGGCCTGCCTGCAGTGGTATGACATTCCGCTGCAGGGGCACTTCCTCGGCACCATGGACGCCGGCGACACCCTGTGCGAGCGGATGCGTGATGTGTTGCGTGAACCGGCGCCCAACCGGGCCGTGGTCACCTGTTTTCAGCGGGTGATGCTGCTGGGTTTTATTGGCAGCTTTCGCTCCCTCCACGACCCCGAGCGCCTGAAGCTGGTCAACGCGCTCGGTGAGCGTGTTCCTCCTTTTCAGTGCCCGGCTACCGCTCCCGTACTGGTAGAGAGTCGCGCCGGTCTGGGGATAAGCGGCTGGCTGGCCTCCTGGCCCGTGCGAATTGGCCTGAGCGTGATGGTGGTACTCGTCCTGTGGTGGGGGCTGAACCACTGGCTCGATCACCTGCTGCTGACCCTGTTACCGGGGGCGGTGAAATGAGCCCCGCGCAGCAGCGTGGGTTGGCGCTGTGGGCCAGTCTGCTGAGTGCGCTGGTGTGCCTGCTATTTTTGCCGGTTCCCCGCTGGGGGGCGTGGCTCATTCTGCTGGTCACGCTGGCCCTGATCATCGGGATCTGGCGCATCGCCAGTCGTCGTACCGGACGTAACGTCGCATCAACCCTGGCCCCTCTCCCGGAGGGCGCTTATCGCCAGCCGGTGGTCCTCGTTTGCGGCGACCTGCCGAGTGTCTGGCCGCCAGCGTCACCGGTGCGAGTCGTCAAACAGGGCTGCTGGATCCGCGTGGAAAAGACGGAGGAGCTGCAGCAGGTCGCGCGCCAGGTATTGAGCCAGCGGCCGGAATGGGGGCCTCAGCTGTCGGTGCTGCTCTGCGTCTGCCCGCAGCGGCATGTGCAAAGCGATGCGCTGACCAGCGCTCTGCTGGCCCTGCGCTGGCAACTCAGCCAGCTGCGTCAGCAGACGGGGTATGCCGTACCGCTGGCGCTGCAGGGGCAGGTGGGCAGCGCGATGAGTCGCGACCTGTTGTGGCAGGCGGCGATAACGGGTGAGGCGGTGAAAGTCTGGCAGCCCTCCTGCGCCCCCTGTTCCGTACCGGCCTGGGTAAGCGCCGGCGGGGCGGCCGCGCTGGAGCAGCAGGTGCTGATGAACAGCCTGATGGGCTGGTCTGAACAGCACGTCCATGCCGTGTTGACGGAAGAGAATACCGACCTGCCGCCTCTGACCCCTGCGGCCGTGCTGTGGGGTCTCGGGCCCTCGCTGCCTGGAAGTCTGGCATCGTCGGCCTGGACGACGTGGTTATCCCGACATAGCGGCCTGACGCGGGTAGCTGGCTGGCAGCCAGATGAGAGCGACACCGGGGACGCTTCAGCTTTGCCGGAATTCATCCTGCCGCAGTTACCGGCGGGACGGGGACTCACGCCACGAGGCAGGGCTTGGCGCGCGGCGCTCGCGATTTTCACCCTCGCGGCTGTCGCCGCGCTGCTCAGCAGTGGCTGGAACAATCGACAACTGCTGCAGCGCGTGGGCGTCGATATTGCCCGTTATGAGCGGATTGCAATGGATGATTATCGGCCAAAAGCCAGCGCTGTCAGGGTGCTGCGTGAAGATGCCGCGCTGCTCGATAGCTGGGCGCGTAACGGCGTCCCGCTGCGCCTGAGTCTGGGCTTGTATCGCGGGGAGCAGATTCGCCTGCCGTTGCTGGAGGCGATTCGCGGTTACGTGCCGCCTCCGCCACCCAGGCCGGTGCAGCGCGTCGCGCCGGACGTCATCCGCCTTGACAGCATGTCGCTATTCGATACCGGGAAATGGGTACTGAAGCCTGGTTCGACAAAGCGGCTGGTCAACTCGCTGATGGACATTAAGGCCAGGCACGGGTGGCTGATCGTGGTGGCGGGCCACACCGACAGCGTCGGTGAGGAAAAAGCCAACCAGCTATTGTCGCTGAAACGTGCGGAATCGGTCCGCGACTGGATGCGCGATACCGGCGACGTGCCGGACAGCTGCTTTGCCGTTCAGGGCTATGGCGAAAGCCGACCAATTGCAACAAACGATACGCCGGAGGGCCGTGCGCTGAACCGTCGTGTCGAAATCAGTCTGGTGCCGCAGGTAGACGCCTGCCGGCTACCGGACCAACCCTCTGCGTCATCCCAGGATGATGGCGCTTCACTACACAATGGAGAGTAATTCCATGGCAATTCCTGTTTATCTTTGGCTGAAAGACGATGGCGGCGCGGACATTAAAGGGTCTGTCGACGTTCAGGATCGTGAAGGCAGTATCGAAGTGGTGGCCCAGGAGCACAACCTGTACATCCCGACCGATAACAACACCGGCAAACTGACCGGCACGCGTATCCATACGCCGTTCCTGTTCACCAAGGAGATCGACTCCTCCAGCCCCTACCTGTACAAGGCAGTGACCACCGGCCAGACCCTGAAATCCGCTGAGTTCAAGTGGTACAGAATCAACGATGCCGGCCAGGAAGTGGAGTATTTCAATACCAAACTTGAGAACGTCAAGGTGGTGAAAGTGAATCCCCTGATGCACGACATCAAAGACCCCGCCTACGAGAAGCACAACCATCTGGAACAGATTGAGCTGCGCTACGAGAAGATCACCTGGACCTATAAAGACGGCAACATCATTCACTCCGATAGCTGGAACGAACGCGCCACCGCGTAATTGCCCGTCATATTTCGCGCCGCTGGCGCGCAGGCGACGTTCGCTCACTCCGGCCGCATCGTTATCGCTGCGACCGGGGTTTATTGCGGACTATCGCCTGATGCGGGCAGCGTTTCTCTGCCCGCCGTTTTTTGCTGAGTGCCTGAGATGCGGGTTCTCAGCAAAGAAAAACACAATCTGTCTGCCTGACCTTGTGCGCTTT
Source organism: Klebsiella sp. P1CD1 (assembly GCF_003790505.1). NCBI lineage: Bacteria > Pseudomonadati > Pseudomonadota > Gammaproteobacteria > Enterobacterales > Enterobacteriaceae > Klebsiella > Klebsiella sp. P1CD1. The sequence goes on along the minus strand of NZ_CP033631.1, from coordinate 3,298,180 downwards.
GGGTTCCCTGTTCGGGAACAGCGACGGGCGGTAGCGTGTCCGGAACCAATAAGAGAGGATCTCATGGAAAATCCAGCCAGCCTGTTACGCCGTCTTAATCCCTGCTGTGCCCGCGCGATGGAGGGGGCGGCCTCCCTGTGTCAGACCCGGGCGCATGCCGAGATCCTGCCCGAGCACTGGCTGCTTAAGCTGCTGGAACAGGGGGAAGGCGATCTGACGGTGCTGGCGCGGCGCTATGAATGGGATATGGATGCGCTGTGGCAGGATCTGCTGAGCTGGCTGGATAAACAGCCGCGCTCGGTACGTCATCGTCCCCAGCTCTCTGATCCTATCCAGATGTTGATGCAGGAGGCCTGGCTGATTGCCTCGCTCAGCGGCGAAACGCAGATCCGCAGTGTTCACCTGCTGATGGCGCTGGTTGAAAAACAGAATCTGATCCAGTGCGATGGCCTGTGGCCGCTGTTAACGCTGGGCCAGCGTCAGCTGGAACGCCTGCGCCCCTTGCTTGATGCCCAGTCCGACGAACGTCCGCCAGCGCAGCAGGAAGCGGCCCTGGCGCAGCCCCATGGCGGGGACGTGGAATTTGTGGGGCGTCCTGCGAGCGGTGAACTGAATGCGGATGGGCTCAACCCGGCGCTGCAGAACGCGCTGGACAAATTCACTCTCGACGTCACCGCCAAAGCCAGAGATGGCCAGATTGACCCGGTGTTCGGACGCGACACGGAAATCCGCCAGATGGTGGATATTCTCTCCCGTCGGCGTAAAAACAACCCGATCCTCGTCGGTGAGCCGGGCGTGGGCAAGACCGCGCTGGTGGAAGGCCTGGCGCTGCGCATTGCCGAAGGCAACGTCCCCGACGCGCTGAAGCCGGTGTCGGTGCGCACTCTCGACCTCGGTCTGCTGCAGGCCGGCGCCGGGGTCAAAGGCGAGTTCGAGCAGCGGCTGAAAAATATCATTGAGGCGGTACAGCAGTCGCCTTCGCCGGTGCTGCTGTTTATCGACGAGGCGCACACGATCATCGGCGCGGGTAATCAGGCGGGCGGCGCGGATGCCGCCAACCTGCTGAAGCCGGCGCTGGCCCGGGGCGAGCTGCGGACCATCGCCGCCACCACCTGGTCTGAATACAAGCAGTACTTCGAGCGCGACGCCGCGCTGGAGCGCCGCTTTCAGATGGTCAAGGTGGATGAGCCGGACGACGACACCGCCTGCCTGATGCTGCGTGGCCTGAAGTCCCGCTATGCCGACCACCACGGCGTGCATATCACGGATGATGCGGTGCGCGCCGCCGTGACGCTGTCACGACGCTATCTCACCGGCCGCCAGCTGCCGGACAAGGCAGTGGATTTACTCGACACCGCTTCCGCCCGCCTGCGTATGAGTCTCGATACCGTGCCTGAGCCGCTGACCCGCATGAAGGCGCAGCTCACCGCGCTGGCGATGGAGAAGCAGGCGCTGCTGGAAGATATTGCGCTGGGCAACAGCGCCCACGGCGAACGGCTGGCGGCCATTGAGCAGGAGGAGATCCGCCTTATTCTGGCGCTGGATACCCTCGAAACTCAGTATGGTCAGGAGCTGCAGCTGACGGAGGCGCTGCTCGCCTGTCGCCGCGATATCTCCCGCCAGGCGGAAATTAGCGATCTACAAAACGCACTTATTGCTGTCCAGCAGGGCAATCCGCTGCTCGGGCTGGACGTCGACGTCCGCACCGTGGCGACGGTGATTGCCGACTGGACCGGCGTGCCGCTCTCCTCGCTAATGAAAGATGAGCAGACGGAGCTGCTGAGTCTGGAAGAGAGTCTCGGCAAACGGGTGGTTGGCCAGGAGGCGGCCCTGAGCGCTATTGCCCGGCGCCTGCGCGCCGCGAAAACCGGCCTGACGCCGGAGAACGGTCCGCAGGGGGTGTTCCTGCTGGTCGGGCCGAGCGGCACCGGCAAAACGGAAACGGCGCTCGCCCTGGCCGAGGCGCTGTTCGGCGGCGAGAAAGCGCTGATCACCATCAATCTCTCTGAGTACCAGGAGCCGCACACCGTCAGCCAGCTGAAGGGTTCTCCGCCCGGCTACGTCGGCTACGGCCAGGGCGGGATCCTGACCGAGGCGGTGCGCAAACGCCCCTACAGCGTGGTGCTGCTCGATGAGGTGGAAAAGGCCCATCGCGATGTGATGAACCTGTTCTACCAGGTCTTCGACCGGGGGGTAATGCGCGACGGCGAGGGGCGTGAAATCGACTTTCGCAACACCGTGATCCTGATGACCGCCAACCTCGGAAGCGACCTCCTGATGCAGTTGCTGGATGAACAGCCGGAGGCCAGCGAATCAGACCTGCACGAGCTGCTGCGCCCGGTGCTGCGCGGCCACTTCCAGCCGGCGCTGCTGGCCCGCTTCCAGACGGTGATTTACCGTCCGCTGCCGGCGGTTGCGCTGCGCGCCATTGTCGGGATCAAGCTCGGTCAGGTGAGTCAGCGTCTGGCTTGCCATTACGGAATCACCACCACCCTCAGCGAGAGCCTGTTCGACGTGCTGACCGAGGCCTGCCTGCTACCGGACACCGGCGCCCGCAACGTCGACAGTCTGCTGAATCAGCAGATCCTGCCGGCGCTGAGCCAGCAGCTATTGAGCCATATGGCGGCGGGGCAGAAACCGCGCCAGGTGACGCTGGGGTATCACGAAGAGGAAGGCATCGTGATGGCGTTTGACGAGGGGGCGATCGCCGATGAGTAGCGTGAAATCGTTGTTGTTCAGCCACAACCACCACCTGCTTTCGGTGAAGGGATGTGAAGCCGGGCTTGATGTGCTGGCGTTTGAGGGCGATGAAGCCCTGAGCCAGCCGTTCCGCTACCGTATTGAATTCACCAGCGCAGACCATGCCATCAGCAAAGAGATGATGCTGATGAAGGCAGCCTCCCTGACGCTGCAGGCGCCGGTGGCTCAGGGCTTCGGCATCAATGTTCAGCAACCCGTGCGGGTGATCCAGGGCGTGGTGACGGGGTTTGAACGGCTCAGTACCTCCAGGGATGAAACGCACTACGCGCTGACCCTCCAGCCGCGCCTGGCGCTGCTTAACCGCTCGCACCAGAACGCCATTTACCAGGACCAGTCCGTTCCGCAGATTGTGGAAAAAATCCTCCGCGAGCGCCACGGCCTGCGCGGTCAGGATTTTCTGTTCTCACTGACAAAAACGTATCCGCGCCGCGAGCAGGTGATGCAGTACGGCGAGGATGACCTGCGCTTTATCACCCGGCTGCTGGGTGAGGTGGGGATCTGGTTTCGCTTTACCGCCGACACGCGGCTGCACATCGACGTCGCTGAGTTCTGCGACAGTCAGCAGGGCTATGAGAAGGGGCTGACGTTGCCTTCGGTCCCGCCGTCAGGGCAGCAGTCGGCCGGGGTGGACGCGGTGTGGGAGATGGCATGCCGCCACCGCGTCGTGGAGCAGCAGGTCAGTACCCGCGACTACAACTACCGCGAGGCGACGGCGGACATGAACGCGCAGGTGGATGTCACCCGCGGGGAGACCACCACCTTCGGTGAGGCTTACCACTGGGGAGATAACTACCTGACGGCGGGGAATGCCCATGACCGGCATCCGGCGCCGGAGTCCGGGGCGTTTTACGCCCGCCTTCGCCATGAGCGTTATCTGAACGGCCAGACCCGGATGCAGGCCACCACCAGCTGCCCGACGCTCTGCCCGGGGCAGGTGCTGAAGGTCACCGGCGGAGAGGAGGTGGCCGGGGAGTTTGCTGATGGCGTGCTCGTCACGGCGATGCACAGCCACGCCCGGCGCGATGCGGACTTTGCGCTGGAGTTTGCCGGCATACCGGACAGCCCGGACGTCGGCTACCGGCCTGAGCCCGGCGCGCGTCCGGTGATGGCCGGGACGCTGCCGGCCCGCGTGACCAGCACCCGGGAAAACGACTCCTACGGGCATATCGACAAACACGGACGCTACCGGGTGAATATGCTGTTTGACCGGGCGCGCTGGGAAACCGGGTTCGAGAGTCTGTGGGTCCGTCAGTCGCGACCGTATGCCGGAGACACTTACGGCCTGCACCTGCCGCTGCTGGCGGGGACGGAGGTGGCGATTGGCTTTGAGGATGGTAACCCTGACCGGCCGTATATCGCGGGCGTGCTGCACGACTCGGCGCACGGCGACCACGTCAACATCCGCAATGACAAACGCAACGTTCTGCGCACCCCGGCCAACAACAAAATCCGCCTCGACGATGAGCGCGGGAAAGAACATATCAAGGTCTCGACGGAGTATGGCGGCAAGAGCCAGCTGAACCTGGGGCACCTGGTGGACAGTGACAGGCAGCCGCGCGGCGAAGGCTTTGAGCTGAGAACCGACAGCTGGGGAGCTATCCGGGCACAGAAAGGGATATTTATCAGCGCGGACGGGCAGGCGCAGGCTCAGGGGCAGGTGCTGGCGATGGAGACGGCGGTCAGTTTGCTGAAAGGTGCGGTGAATCAGGTCACGGAATGGGGAAGCATTACGCAAACCCATCATAATGTTATCCCAGACACCGGCCCATTAAGCGCACTGACCACAGGCACCAGCGATCTTAAACAGCCGACATTGCTGATGTCGGCCCCGCAGGGGATTGCCGCAGTCACGCCGGAAACAACCCTCCTGCACAGCGGTAACGGGCTGTATCTGCAGAGCCTGGGGGAGGTCAACATCACCACGGCACAGCGCTGTTCTCTGAATGCCAGCCAGGCTATTTCACTGCTGGCGCAACAGGAGGGGATGAGGCTGGTCTCCGCCAAAGGTCCGCTGGAAGTAGAGTCGCACGGCGAGATTCTGTCGCTGACCGCGCTAAAAGATATCACCGTCCAGTCAACCCAGGGGCATCTGCAGTTGACGGCTAAAAATGGCATCACCCTGGGTTGCGGCGGCGCATATATCCGTCTTACCCCGCAGGGAGAGGTACAGATCCACGGACCGGGGGTGATTAGCCTTAAGGGACAGCATGATTTGCAGGGGCCGGTCAGCGAGGCGTTTCCCTTGCCTGAGCTACCGGCATCGGTGTGTAAAGAGTGCCTTAAAAAAGCCCAGGCGCTGGCGCAGGGCTTCGTGCCGCGGGAGGCATAGATGACCAGACAATGGATTGAAGAGGTCGCCGGAACCTGTCGGGCTTTCGAAACGGATTATCTGCATGTCATTATCGATCAGGCGGGGGTGGATTTTTCCGTTATTCCGGCGCTGAATTCGCTGTCAGTTGAGTGGCAGTCGCTTTTTCATGGACTTCCGGAAGCATTTATTGTCGATGATGCTCCGCTGGTGGCGCGCTTTACGCTTGATGATCATGAGCAAATGCGCTGGTTACAGGATATCAGCCAGCAACTTGCCATCCAGGCGCCGCTGCTCCTGTTCTGCACATACTGGCCCTTTTCGGCGCTGGCGAACTGGCTCACGCAGTGTATGGATATTCTGCAGGAAGGGCGCAGCGGAATTTTACGCTTTTACGATACCCGGGTATTTCCGCTGTTGTTTACACACATTCTCAGTGAAGAGCAGCAAGAGCCATTGATGCGTCCGGCCCTGTTCTGGGCGTGGCAGGATTTTGACGGCCAGGCGAAAGGCATCAAAGGCAGTGGTCTCCCGCCGGAACGCGATGAAAATGCGCCCAAAATAGAACTCAGCGATCGCCAGCTTGAGCATCTGATGTGTATCAGCGATGTCATCGTCATGTTGTCGCACTGTGCTCCGCCTGCGGGCATGTTTGACTCAAGACAGTCACTGTTTTCGGCCTGTTACCAGGGCATGGTGGAGGCGACACGCCAGGGTCTTCTTCTGGATGACGCTCGTGAAGACTGGGTAATGAAGAAGTGGTTTGCGGACGTAAAAACCAGTGAGAGACCTTCAGAATGAAAAGCCTGGTCTGGCTGAGTACACCCCTCTCTTCATTACCCTCAAACCGACAGGGAGAGTCCGATGAAATCTGCATTAATCAGCCCGCTGCTGGCGGGTCTGCTGCTGTTAACCGGCTGTGCACAGCCAGCCGCACAGGCCGGAGGCGGCGGTGGCACCATTGACGCCATCAACCACACAAAATGGGCAATTAACCACTTCAGTATCAATGGCCAGTCGGGCATCGACATTATAGGTCCGTTTCAGGGCGGCGGAGGCGGCTGCTGCTTCAGCGTGCCCGCCCGCTGGACGCCGGGTATGACGGTGCGCGTTGACTGGGAAAGTGGTGAGGCATCGACTGAAGGCTTTCCTGGATTTGCTGATTACGAAAAATATAAAGTCTGGGAGAAAAAAATGAGCTCTCAGAACCGTCAGCACAGTAAAACCGTCCCGTTGCCCGACTATAACGGCCAGGATGTGTGCGGCATTACGGTGCACTTTTTACCCTGCGATGACGTGAAGGTGACCACCAGCTGCTGGTCACCGAGAAATGCGAACTACCCGATAAAAGAGCCCGTCAGGATGAAGGAGCCCGCCGTATGTCCGAAGTAGCACGCCTTCGTTTCCCCGGGGTGACATCACCATCCCTTCATTACCCTCACCCGACAGGGAGAGTCCGATGAAATCTGCATTAATCAGCCCGCTGCTGGCGGGTCTGCTGCTGTTAACCGGCTGTGCACAGCCTGCCGCACAGGCCGGAGGCGGCGGTGGCGGAACAATAAAAGCCATCAACCACACAAAATGGGCGATCAACCACTTCAGTGTCAACGGCCAGTCGGGGATCGACATTATAGGCCCGTTTCAGGGCGGCGGAGGCGGCTGCTGCTTCAGCGTGCCCGCCCGCTGGACGCCGGGTATGACGGTGCGCGTTGACTGGGAAAGTGGTGAGGCATCGACTGAAGGTTTTCCTGGATTTGCTGATTCAAAAAAATACAGAGAGTGGAGAGATAATTTAAAACAAAACAACCGCCAGCACAGCAAAACTGTCCCGCTGCCCGACTATAACGGCCAGGATGTGTGCGGCATTACGGTGCACTTTTTAGCCTGCGATGACGTGAAGGTGACCACCAGCTGCTGGTCACCGAGAAATGCGAACTATCCGATAAAAGAGCCCGTCAGGATGAAGGAGCCCGCCGTATGTCCGAAGTAGCACGCCTTCGTTTCCCCGGGGTGACATCACCATCCCTTCATTACCCTCACCCGACAGGGAGAGTCCGATGAAATCTGCATTAATCAGCCCGCTGCTGGCGGGTCTGCTGCTGTTAACGGGCTGTGCACAGCCAGCCGCACAGGCCGGAGGCGGCGGTGGCGGCACAATAAAAGCCATCAACCACACAAAATGGGCAATTAACCACTTCAGTGTCAATGGCCAGTCGGGGATCGACATTATAGGCCCGTTTCAGGGGGGCGGAGGCGGCTGCTGCTTCAGCGTGCCCGCCCGCTGGACGCCGGGTATGACGGTGCGCGTTGACTGGGAAACCGGGGTGGGGTACACCATGGACTTTCCGGGGTATCAGGATAGGGAAAAATACCTTGCCTGGAAAAAAGGAATTGATGCCCAAAAGAGGCAGCACAGCAAAACCGTCCCGCTGCCCGACTATAACGGCCAGGATGTGTGCGGCATTACGGTGCACTTTTTACCCTGCGATGACGTGAAGGTGACCACCAGCTGCTGGTCACCGAGAAATGCGAATTATCCGATAAAAGAGCCCGTCAGGATGAAGGAGCCCGCCGTCTGTCCGAAGTAGCCCGCCTTCGTTTATTCAAGATGGCATCACCTTCACTTAATCACCCTCAAACCGACAGGGAGAGTCCGATGAAATCTGCATTAATCAGCCCGCTGCTGGCGGGTCTGCTGCTGTTAACCGGCTGCGCGCAGCCTGCCGCACAGGCCGGAGGCGGCGGCACCATTGACGCCATCAACCACACAAAATGGGCGATCAACCACTTCAGTATCAACGGCCAGTCGGGCATCGACATTATAGGTCCGTTCCAGGGTGGCGGTGGCGGCTGCTGCTTCAGCGTGCCCGCCCGCTGGACGCCGGGTATGACGGTGCGCGTTGACTGGGAAAGTGGAGTCGCATTTGCCAGAGACATTCCTGAAATTCCTGAACCTGCTTATCCGAATTATAAAGGGCAGGATAATAAAGTCTGGACCGAAGAAATAGCAGAATATAACCAACAAAAAAGAGTTTGGTATAAAAAAATCAAAGCACTAAAACGTCAGCACAGCAAAACCGTCCCGCTGCCCGACTATAACGGCCAGGATGTGTGCGGCATTACGGTGCACTTTTTACCCTGCGATGACGTGAAGGTGACCACCAGCTGTTACACCTACGGCAGTCCGTCGTACCCGATAAAAGAGCCTGTCAGGATGAAGGAGCTCGCCGTATGTCCGGAGTAGCTCGCCTCCGTTTCCCCGGGATGGCATCACCCTCACTTAATCACCCTCAAACCGACAGGGAGAGTCCGATGAAGTCTGCATTAATCAGCCCGCTGCTGGCGGGTCTGCTGCTGTTAACTGGCTGCGCACAGCCAGCCGCCCGGGCCGGCGGCGGCACCATTGACGCCATCAACCACACAAAATGGGCAATAAACCACTTCAGTGTCAACGGCCAGTCGGGGATCGACATTATAGGCCCGTTTCAGGGTGGCGGTGGCGGCTGCTGCTTCAGCGTGCCCGCCCGCTGGACGCCGGGTATGACGGTACGCATTGACTGGGAAAGTGGGGAAGCTTCAACTGATGATTTCCCGGGATATGAAAACTGGAATAAATATCTTGAATGGGAAAAGAAAATAAAAGCCAGTCATCGGCAGCACAGCAAAACTGTCCCGCTGCCCGACTATAACGGCCAGGATGTGTGCGGCATTACGGTGCACTTTTTACCCTGCGATGACGTGAAGGTGACCACCAGCTGTTACACCTACGGCAGTCTGTCGTACCCGATAAAAGAGCCCGTCAGGATGAAGGAGCCCGCCGTATGTCCGAAATAACCGAAACCCATGCCGCCTGGGTCCCGCCGCCGTTTCCGCCGCAGGGACGTCTGCCGGGCCGGGCGCTGCAGGTTGGGCAGAACTGCCATCAGCAGAACAGCGACGAGCGGCGCTATCACCAGGAACTGTGCCTGGCTGCCGGACGGCGCGTGGAGCCGCCGTGCTGCAAGACACTGCACATCAGCCTGTTTTTCGACGGTACCGGCAATAACTTAAATCATGACTTTTTTATCGCGAACCCGAAGCACCCGACCAATATCGCGCGTTTGTTTCGCGCCACCATTGGCGACGGCACCGCCGGCGGCGTCACTGATACCAAAAAGATGCCGCTGGATGGGGTAAAAGACAGTGGAGGAAAATACTTCAAGTTTTATATTCCCGGCGTGGGCACCCCGTTCCCGGAAGTGAATGACCCGGACTATTCCACCATGGGTCTGGTGGGGGCAGTTAAGGGTGAGGATCGGATTAACTGGGCGCTGCTGCGGATTATTGATGTGCTAATGCGCCTGAGTAAGGACAAGGAAAACAACAGCATAAAGCTGTCCGAAGGAGCCAGCCGTGAATCCCTCAAAAAAATGGGTACCAGCTGGAACCGGCTGTGGTTTGGCGGCAGCCATAACCGCTATGAAGAGTTCACTCGTTTGCTGAATGATTTGGCCTCTGATTTGAAGCCCCTGATTATTCAGCCTGAGCCGGGCAAGCCGAAACTGACAGGCATCAAGCTGTATGTCTATGGTTTTTCCCGCGGCGCGGCAGCGGCGCGCACCTTTGTGCGCTGGCTGAGCGAACTGCTGCCCCCGCCGGCGGCGGAAGGTGAAAAACCGCCGCAGTGCCTGCAGACAGGCGGGATGCAGCTGCCCGTCAGCGTGGAGTTTCTCGGGCTGCTGGATACGGTGGCCTCCGTCGGGGTGGCGCATGTGGTGCCGGTTGCCGACGGGCATATGTCCTGGGCAGACGGCACGATGGAGCTGCCGGATGATGAAACCTATGGCGGGCTGATAAAAAAATGTGTTCACCTGGTCTCCGGGCATGAGCAGCGTCTCTGCTTTCCGCTGGACTCGGTGCGGCGGGCAAACGGCAAATACCCGCCCTGTGCCAGAGAGGTGGTTTACCCGGGGATGCACTCGGATATCGGTGGAGGATATCCGCCGGGGGATCAGGGGAAGGCGAATGCTAAACATGATGGCTATCTGTTGTCACAAATAGTGTTGCATGACCTGTATTCAAGCGCTTTTTCTGCTGGCGCGCCACTGAAAGTCAATAAATTTAGTTTACCGGAGAGTTTAAGAAAGGATAGTTGGCGCGCTCTTGATGCTGAGCAAATTAGAGATTTTGTCGCTGCACCGGAATTAATATCACGCTTCAACGCCTGGCGTGAACTCACCCTGGGCCAAACCACGCCGAAAACGTTCGATCCCGAAGCAGCCTCTCACTACGAACCACCTGCCGCCGGCGGCAGTCTGGAAACCGTCATTGCTGAGCAGATGGCCTGGATCACCGCCTGGCGCATCGACCGCTATGCCAGAGGCTCGATGCTGAAAACGCCCTTCTATCAGCGCGCCACGAATACCGAAGCGCTGCCTGCCGCGCGGAAGGCGGCAGAAGAGGTTCGTGATGAAAAACAGGCGGCGGTGCTCAGGGCTCGCCAGAACCAGATAGCAAACCAGCCTCCTGACAGGATGGACGAACTCGTTCTGCAGCCGGGCGTGAAGGATTTTGACCCAAAGATGGATCAAACCCAGCTGTTCGACGCGGCGAAGGAGTTCGGAAAGGATTACCACGACGGTTACCGTATTCCGGATAACCTGGCGCAGCTGGTGCTGGATACCGTGCTGCAGCCGGTGATTTTCGTTCTCAATACCGATGATGAAGCGCAGGAATACCGGCGCATGAAGCGTGACGGAGAGGCCCGGGTGGCCGTCCTCTTTCCCGATGCCGGCGAGGCCAGCAACGCGGAGCAGCCTGCCGGGCTGGTGAGGGCGCTGTTTGATGATCAGGTGCATGATTCACGCGCCTGGTTTATGTATGCCGCGCTCGGCACGCGCGAGATGTGGACCGGTTACTTCCGCTACCGGATGATTTACTTCAGCGAGCGCTGCAGTAAACCGCTCTCGCCGCTGGTGCTCGCCGGAGACCTGGTGGGTTTTGCGACCGTGACCGCGGGTGTCGTGCTCAGTTTCCGGCAAAAGCGCCTGACCGGCAAGCTGGCCGGGCTGGCCGCGACAGGCGCCGTGCGCTCGCTGGAGGTGGCGGTGCTGGACAAGATAACCGGGGAAGCGCTGCCGGAGCTGCCCGGAGGGGCGCAGCTGCGGGCATTTACCCACGAGCCGGGAACCGTTGTCGCACAGCAAAAGGCGCGGAAAGCGGAAGAGCAGCTGGCGCGGGGGCAAGCCGCGCTGCCGGCCAGCTGGCTGGAGGACGTTCTGACGACAACGGTCTGAACGCGGATAAGGAGGATCCGATGAATAAAGTCATTCGCAAAGGCGATACCCTGCGGGAGTATGGGGGCAGGGTGCTGATGGGGCATTATCAGTGTTTTGGTCTGGGATTCGCCTGCAAGGGCGACCCGGTCAAGTGTAACAAACACGGTATGACGACCATTGCTGAAGGCAGCGCGCGAACCACGATTGATGGCCAGCCGGTTGCGCTGCACGGTCATCGCTGCGCCTGCGGCTGCACGCTGGTCAGCTCTAACCCAGACTGCGGGGTTGATCAGTGAGGCCGGTACCGGAGTATCCCCCGTACGGAGACGCGCGACCGCCTGGTACGGCCAGGTGGCTATCGGCTTCGGCCCTGCTGGTCCTGCTTAGCGGCGGGGTCAGCGCTTTACTTCCCTCGGCAGAAGGAAAAAGCGCCCTGGCCGCCACCGGGATCCTGTTGGCTCTGGTGCTGGCGGGTACCGGCTGGTTGATCCGGCTGCTGTACTACCGCATGAGCGTGCATAACGCCAGGTTCTATGACCAACTGGTAGCATACGAACAACAGCAATGGTGGGCGGAGCATCGGCAGCCGATCGGGTTACAGGAAGTTCTGTTGCTGGGGCCCATGGGCAAAACGACCACTGACTGGCTGCGGGTGCTAAGCCGTCACCAGCGTCCGCCAGAGGAAGAGAACGAGGGCGGCGGCAGGGCGCTGCGAGCGCCATACCTTTCAGTTTCTGAGGCTATCGCCCGCGAAAAACGGCTGGCGGAACTACTGGTGATGGAATGGCAACGACAGCGCAGTGAAAGAACGCTTACGCCGCCGCTGCGTTGCTACTGGCAGGGAACGGAGCTCGCCTGGCAGGCGTTTCGTGCACAGATGACCCTCACTGTTGCGCAGATGACACTACCCTCACGCCCGTATGCCTGGCGTGGGGAGGCCAGCCTCGCGGAGATAGCACACACTCTGGCGGAAGCTGACCCCGATGACACTGTGCTTATCGCCGGATGTCAGGTGGTTGTCGCCCGGACGGGGGCGGTGCAACCCGCCGGAGAGTCTGCGGTACTGTGGCTCGCCGGACGGGACGGTCCGGTGCACCTGACCAGGGGGGAAACCTATTGCGCAGAAAAAGGGGAGGCCCTGACTGCTGTAGCCGCTCGTGTGCTGGAGCAGAACGAACTGAGCGGCCCCCCGGAAGCCTGTGCGCTGTTTTTTCAGCCGGGACTGGAAGCGCTGGCGCATAGCGGTTGGGATATTAACCTATATCGCCAGGATGCCTGTTGGGGAGACATCGGCGAGATGGAAGGCTTGACCGTTCTGTCGCTGGCGGCGAACTACGCCGCGCACTACCAACAACCGTGTGGCTGGCTAGCCCGCGATCCCTTGAATACCCTCGCAATTGGAATTGTAAAACCTGATGGACAACGTCAATAAACCTGCCGCTATCTCTGTGGCGGCTACGGTTATCGTCTGTATTGCTGCGGTCACGCTTCTGGTGCTCCTGGGCGAGCTGGCATGGTGGCTGTGGGCGATGGATCGTGCCACGCAGTGGGAAACGCTGCGCCCGCTTATCGCCATGGGCTTTATTATCTGGGGGATGGCACTCAGCCTGCTGGTACTGGGGTTTATGGCCTTTCGACTGCTGATAAAAGATAAGGTTAAGCCTTCAGCAGCGCCTGTGCGGCAACCCACCAGGCCCGCCGGGCGCGAAGCCCTTTATGCCCCGCTGAAAAAGCACCTTCACGCACGTTACCGCCTGCGCTGGCGCCGCAAAGTCCGCCTGCTGCTGGTTACCGGGGACGATGCAGCAATCGAACAACTGGCGCCTGGTCTGCGTCAGCAGCAGTGGCTTGAAGGTAACCGCACTGTGCTGATTTACGGCGGTAACCTGATCACAGAGCCCGACCAAGAAAAATACGCCGCGCTGCGCAAGCTGCGCCGCGGCCGTCCTCTGGACGGGATTGTGCGGGTGATGCCGTCGTCTCTCACCCTGACGCCGCAGATAAGCGAGAGCGACCTGCGCGGGCTGGAAAAAATCAGCGAACTGCTGCGCTATGCCGCCCCGGTCTGGCTGTGGAAACTGTGCGACAGTGAGTGGCCGCAGGCTGACCGCGCGGTGCAGGCGGTAGGGGTTAGCTTCCCGTTACGCGCTACCGAGGACGATGTCGCCCGTCAGCTTGCGCAGATGCTGCCCACGCTGCGGGAGCAGGGGATGCGCCAGATCGCGGAGGAGACCCGCCACGACTTTCTGCTGCGTCTGGGGCAGCGGCTTATCGACGGGGGGATCGCGCAATGGCGCTGGCAGCTGGCGCCGTGGCTGACCGCCTCGCGGCAGCGGCTTGCGCTGCGTGGCCTGATGTTTAGCCTGCCAGAGCCTCGCGCCAAGGATCCTTATCAGGAGGCGGATACCTCGCCTGCGGGCCAGCCTCATCTCCTGACGCTGCCCGCGACCTGGCAGGGGATCGTCGATGACTGCCGCCGTTTACGCGGGCATCACGTGGGAATGGCATGGGAGCGGGGCCTGGCGTGCGGTCTGTTGGCCATCCTCGGCCTGTGGGCGGCGGGACTGCTGCTCTCCTTTGCCCTTAATTACAGCCAGATTGCTACAGTCGCGGGAAAAGCCCGCGACCTGGTGGCCCACCCCTCCGTTTCTGACTATCAACTGACGGCCCTCCATGCCCTGCGCAATGAGGCCGGCCGTCTCGTGCACGATGGGCAGAATGGCGCTCCCTGGTATCGGCGCTTTGGTCTGGACCATCATCAGCAACTATTAGACGCCGTCCTGCCCTGGTACGGTGTGGCGAATCATCGCCTGATACGTGACCCGGCCAATGCCGCGTTGCAGCAGGCGCTCAGCGCGCTGGTCAACTCTGCCCCCAATAGCGACCAACGAGCCCAGCTGGCGAAACCGGGCTATGACCAGCTGAAAGCCTGGCTGATGATGGCTCGTCCGGATAAAGCCGATGGCGCATTTTTCGCGCAGACCATGAAAACGGTCCAGCCGACGCGAATGGGGATCTCGACCGGTCTGTGGCAAAGTCTGGCGCCGGATTTGTGGGCCTTTTATCTCTCCCTGCTGCCCGAGCGGCCAGAGTGGAAGATCATCCCGGATGCGCAACGGGTGAGTCAGAGCCGTCAGGTTCTGTTGCAGCAGCTAGGTCGCCGCAATGCCGAAAGCACCTTATATGAGAACATGCTCAAATCCGTGCGTCGTAATTTTGCCGATGTGTCGCTGGAAGACATGACCAGTGGCACCGACGCGCGCCGCCTGTTTACCACCGATGAAGTGGTCCCGGGGATGTTTACCCGCCAGGCATGGGAAGGCGGCATTCAGCAGGCCATTGATAAGGCAGCCAGCTCGCGCCGGGAGGAAATCGACTGGGTGCTGAGCGATTCGCGCAAAACGATGTCGACAGACCTGTCGCCGGAGGCGCTGAAAGCGCGTCTGACCCGACGCTACTTCACCGATTTCGCCGGCAGCTGGCTGAATTTTCTCAACAGTCTGCGACTCAACCCGACGACCAATATCGCCGATGTTACCGACCAGCTCACGCTGATAAGCGATGTCCGTCAGTCACCGCTGATTGCCCTGATGAATACCCTTGCCTGGCAGGGGCAGGCGGGGCAACAAAGGGAGGGGCTGTCGGACAGCCTTATTAAATCGGCCAAAGATCTGGTGGGCGGGAAAGACAAGCCGGTCATCGACCAGTCGGCCGCCGGCCCGCAGGGGCCTCTGGATGACACGTTCGGCCCACTGCTCCAGCTGATGGGGAAAAACACGGGCAGCAACGTCATGTCGGCCGATAGCACCCTGAGCCTGCAAACCTATCTGACCCGTATCACCCGCGTGCGCCTGCGCCTGCAGCAGGTTGCGAATGCCTCCGATCCGCAGGAGATGATGCAAACCCTGGCGCAGACCGTCTTCCAGGGGAAAAGCGTCGACCTGACCGACACGCAACAGTACGGTAGCCTGATTTCGGCAAGCCTTGGCGAAGAGTGGAGTGGCTTCGGTAATACTCTGTTTGTGCAGCCGCTGACTCAGGCCTGGGAAACCGTGCTTCTGCCGTCGGCGGCCAGTCTGAATGACAAATGGCGCCGATCGGTGGTCGCCAACTGGCACACCGCCTTTGACGGACGCTTTCCGTTTGCCGCCAGCAAAAGCGATGCCTCCCTGCCGATGCTGGCTGAGTTTGTGCGCAAAGACAGCGGGCGGATCGAACGTTTTCTCACGACGGAGCTGAACGGTGTCCTGCATAAAGAAGGCAGTCAGTGGGTGCCGGATAAGGTCAACAGTCACGGCCTGGTCTTTAATCCGGCCTTTCTGCGCGCCATCAACCAGCTAAGCCAGCTGTCCGACATTCTTTTTACCGACGGCAGCCAGGGGATCAGCTTTGAGTTACAGGCCAGGCCTGCCCCGGAGGTTGTGGAGACACAGCTGACGATAGACGGCCAAAAGCTGCGCTATTTCAATCAGATTGCCGACTGGCAGACTTTCCGCTGGCCGGGGGAGACGTATAAACCCGGCACTCTGCTGACCTGGACCACCGTCAATGCGGGCACGCGCCTGTTCGGTGACTACAGCGGTACCTGGGGCTTTATTCGCTGGCTGGAGCAGGGTAAACGCCAGCAACTCGAACGCAGCCAGTGGATGATGAGCTTCACCGCTCCGGATGGCCGCACCCTGCAGTGGGTATTGCGCTCCCAGCTTGGGAGCGGCCCGCTGGCGCTTCTGGCGCTGCGCGGATTGACCCTGCCGGATCAGATTTTCACTGTCGATGCGGCTGAGAGCGCACAGGCCCTGACGACGGGGGTAGGGAATAGTGACATGGATGAGATGGAATTATGAGCATTTTACAAAATTTGGTTGCCGCCAGTCAGTTGGATGAAAGCGTACTGCAACAGCAGGCCCGGTCACGTCAGGCGCAGTGGCAGTCCTGGCTTGCGCCAATCAGTGACGCCCAACCAACCGGGGACGATCCGGGCTATGACGATGATTTTCAGCGTATCCGCGAGGAGGTCAATAAGATCTCCGGTGTCGATACCGAACTGATTTGCCAGCTGGCAGAAAAACTGCTGACTCAGACCTGCAAGGATCTGCGCGTGATCACCTTTTACGTGTGGGCGCGTCTGCAGCGGGAAGGCGAGAGCGGTCTGGCGGAAGGCGTTACGCTGCTGGCGGCAATGCTTGAGCGGTTTGGGGCTATGCTCCATCCCCAGCGTGAACGTAGCTGTAAATCGGCGCTGGAATGGCTTGGCAGTCGCCGGATGTCGGACAGTCTGTCTCTTTATCCGGAAGTCGACATGACCACTATGCAGGTCATTATCGGGGCGTTATTGCTGGCGGAAGCCTCTTTTGCCGGCTTGGCTGAGGCATCCCGCCCCGATCTTTCCGGGCTATATCAGATACTGGAGAACCGCCTGGTGCAAAACGGCGGAGCCCGCAGTCTGGTGCCGCAGACCAGCCGCGAAGAACACGATCTGCTACCCCAACATGCGGACACCGCGCCGGTAATGCATACCGTCACGTCAGGTCGTGATTTGCTCGATCAGGCTAAGGTGCTGGCGAAATATCTGCGCGAGTGTCCCGGCGGATGGCTGGCAGGTCATCATCTGATGAAGAGTGTGCGTTGGGATACGTTAACGGAGTTACCGCCGCTGGATGCCTCCGGCCGGACACGGCTATTGCCTCCCAAGCCTGAGAGTAAAGCCCATCTTAAGCGGTTGTATTTACAGAAAAGCTGGTCGGAACTGCTGGAGCATACGGACACGCTGTTGGCGCAAGGCGTCAACCATCTGTGGCTGGATGTGCAGTGGTACGCCTGGCAGGCGCTGCTGAAACTGGATGCTGACAGTGTACGTGCCGATATCCTGTGCCGGGATATGAAAGGGCTGCTGGCTCGTCTGCCGGGGCTGGAAACCCTGGCGTTTAACGATGGTACGCCATTCGCCGATGAAGTAACGCTCAACTGGCTTAACGAGCGTATTCTGGATGAGATGGCCGGATGGCAAGATGAGCCGGTAATGGCGGCGACCAGCGCTGATGAGGTGCTGTCGCTGGAGCCAGAAGTGCTCACCCGCGCGGACGATGAAGGTATTGAGTCGGCGCTGAACTGGTTACAGGCGCAGCCGGGCTATACCACCAGCCGCAATCGGTGGCTGATGCGCTTATTGATGGCGCGGGTCAGCGAGCAGTACGGAAAAAATGAAATGGCGCTGCATCTGCTGGCGGAACTCGACAGCCGCGCCCGGGAAATGACGCTCGAACAATGGAAGCCGGAGCTTATCTTTGAGGTCAAAGCCCGCCGACTCCGGCTGCTCAGAGGCAAGGCCGGGCGCAGTGAGGCAGAAAAAAATCGCTTGCTGCCAGAAATGGAGTCATTGCTTGCCGGGCTTATCGCTCTGGATCCCCCTCGCGCTGCGGTGCTGTGCGCATAATTCACGCATCATTCACATTGCACTCCCTGCACCTGCGGTTCTCTGCATATCTGAAAGATATTACTTCTTCTGGTGATTTATGGACGATTTAACCCTGCGTTATTACGACGCTGAAATGCGCTACCTGCTGGAAGCGGGTGAAGAGTTTGCCCGTGCTCATCCTGAGCAGGCGGCAATGCTCAATCTCGACAAAGCGGGCGCCCGCGACCCCTTTGTCGAGCGCCTGTTTGAAGGTTTTGCCTTCCTGATGGGGCGCATGCGCGAGAAGCTCGATGACGATCTGCCTGAGCTGACCGAAGGCGTGGTCAGTCTGCTGTGGCCCCATTATTTACGTACCATTCCCTCGATGTCGGTCGTGGAGTTCACCCCCGACTGGCAGGAAATGAAAGAGCCGATGACGATGGCTAAAGGCTTTGAAGTGCTTTCCCGGCCGATCGGTGAAAAGGGCACGCGCTGCCGGTACACCACCACCAAAGCGATCGCTCTGCAGCCGTTATCTCTTGAGCACGCCCGGCTGGCCACCGATACGGATGGCCGGTCGGTGATCACGCTGCGCTTTACCTGCAGCCAGCTGACGGACTGGAGCCGGGTCGATCTCAGTCATATCCCGCTCTACTGTAACGCCGATGCGCCGCTGGCCTGCGCCATGCACGAGGCCTTTACCCTCAATGTGGCCCGGATGTGGCTGCGCATGTCCGATGAGGTGGACAGAAGGCCGCTGGACGGGTATTTCAGCGCGCTGGGATTTGGCGAGGAGGACAGCCTCTGGCCTGAAGATGGCCGCAGTTTTCGCGGTTACCAGCTGCTGCTGGAGTATTTTACCTTCCGCGAAAAGTTCATGTTCATCGATCTGCGCGGGCTGGAGACGGTGGCTTTTCCGGCCGGACTGGCGTGGTTTGAAATCGACGTCGTGCTGGCGGAACGCTGGGAACATGACTTCCGCTTCAGCGAAAAGCAGCTGCGCCTGCACTGCGTGCCAGTGATCAACCTGTTTCCGCTGGAGTCCGATCCGCTGACCATCAATTCCCTGCAGACCGAATACCCGCTGCGCCCGATGCGCGTGCAGGACGGCCACACCGAAATTTACACCGTCGATTCCGTGATCTCCTCGCACCAGCAGGTTTACGCGCCGTTCTCAAGTTTTCGCCACAAAGGCGGCATGATACGTCATGACGCGGCGGACTATTACTATCATACCCGGGTGCGCCGTGGCCCCTCCGGGCTGTACAACACCTGGCTTATCGTCGGCGGGGAAGCCTTTGACAATCATACCGTACCGGAAGATGAAAGCCTGTCGCTGACCCTCACCGGAACTAACGGCCAACTGCCGCGTCGCGCGCTGCAGAGCACCGTACTCGATACGGTGATGAAAACCACTTCCGCCAGCGTCGCGGTGCGTAACCTCTGCGCACCAACGCTGCCGTGCTATCCCCCGGCCCAGGACCGCTTTCACTGGCGGGTGCTGAGCCATCTGGGCAGCAGTTTTCTTTCCCTGATGGACAACGCTGAAGTCCTGCGCGGCACCCTGGCGCTGTATGAATGGACCGACAGCGAGATGAATCGTCGGCGTCTGGAAGCCATCCTCGACGTGAATCACCGCGCGACAGAGCGCTTTGCTCAGGGCCATCTGGTGCGCGGCGTGCAGATTGAAGTCACCCTCGACAGTCACGGCTTTGCCGGACGAGGCGACATATGCCTGTTTGGCGAGATGCTTAGCCGCTTCTTCGCGCTCTACACCGACATCTATTTGTTCAACCGCCTGATTATCATTCTGCAACCAACCGGAGAACGACTGGAATGGGAAGAGAAGCACAGCCGACGCATTCCCGGCTGAACCCGCGGCTGGAGGCCGACCTGCCGCGGATCAATTTTTACCGCTTCTGCCAGCTTCTGGAAAAACGGCGTCCTGGCCAACCGCTGATGGGGGCGACCAGCCATCCGGCTGACGATCCGGTGCGTTTTTACCCGCATCCGGGGATGGGATTCCCGGCCAGCGAACTCAGAGCCGTGGAATACGATGAGGCCGATGACTGCGGGCCGCCGGTCATTCGCACCACCTTTATGGGGTTGTACGGTGTCGATTCGCCGCTCCCGACGGCATATCTCGATGATATCGCCCAGCGCAGGGAAGGGCATGAAGCGCTGCAGGGCTTACTGGATATCTTCAGCCACCGGATCATGACGCAGTTTTACCGCATCTGGCGGAAATACTCCTGGCCCGCCACCTTTGAGCCTGGCGGCACCGATCGTCTCTCGCAGTCGCTGCTGGGCCTGGCGGGGTTGGGCATCCCCGGCACGACGCAGCATATCGCTTCGCCGGCGTCGCGCTTTCTGGCGCTAACTGGCGTGCTGCGGCAGCCTGGCAAAACCCAGCAGGGGATCCAGGCGCTGGTCACCCTGCTGGCCCCGGAGACCACCGTCAGGGTGAGCCCGTACAGCCTGCGTCCGGTGGCGATCAGTCAGCCGCTGGGGTTTTACGGCGATGACGACTTCTTACTGGACGGCAATATGCCGCTGGGTGACGAAGCGATGGATGCCAGCAGCCAGCTCCTCGTCGCCCTTACCACCGACAATCCCGCGGAGGCGCAGGGCTGGAAGCCTGACGGCCCGCTGTTTCGGGACTTTCTCATCCTGCTGCGGGTATACCTCGGCTGGCGATTCCGGGCCGACATCACCCTGACCGCGCCGACCCGACTGCTGGCTGTCCCGCCGCTGGGGGACGAGCCGTTCTGGCTCGGTATGAACGGCGTGCTGGGCGTGGGTGAGGGCGAGAGTGAGGACGATATTCCTCAGACCTTTACCACCGAGCTGGGTACCTATACGGGCCTGCAGCCTGCCACCTTTCTACAAGGAAACCGACGTGTTACGTACAAGTTTGACTAAAACCGCCTGCCTGCTGCCCCTGCTTGCGCTTTGTCTGAGCGGGTGCGGGCTCACCCAGCGCGTCTCGGAGGGGACCAAAAATGCCTTCAACGCCGTTTTTTATAAGAAAATTACTACGCTGCATCTGGACTTTACCGCGCGCGAAGCGCTCAACACCGATGCCAGAGAGAATCACTCGCTCTCTGAACCGGTTGTGGTGCGCATCTATCAGCTTAAAGATCGCCAGACCTTTGACCGGCTGGTTTACCAGCAGTTGCTGGAGGAGGGGGATATTCTGCTCGCCGCCGATCTCCTCGCCAGTCGCGATGTGGTGATCAGTCCCGGAGGGGATGCCAGTCTGAATATGCAGCTGGAAGCGGAGGCGACGTTCGTGGCGGTTGTCGGCCTGTTCCGCCATCCGGACACAGACAGGAATACCTGGAAGCAGGTGCTGGGGCGTGAGGAATTGGATCCGGACAAGCCGCGCATTTTCACCGCCGAACGCAACCAGCTACGGCTCAGGCCTGAAGCGGCGAAGTAACGTCGAAAACAAACATTTGTGGCGGGGCTATCGCGCCAGTTCGCCCTCAACCTTCGTTAACCAGCGAACGGGCGATAACCATCTTCACCACAGCACAGGGAGATAACGTGACAGCGAGGGAACGTTTTTTTAAGAAACTGCAGCAACAGCAAAATCCGCGGCGGACAGCGGCCCTCGACGGGTCGGTCGCCGCGGATATCGCCAGGTTTCGCCAGCAAATGGCGGGGCTGGCTCAGCAGGTAAGTCAGTGGTTTGACGGAACGGGTATCGAGGTGGTGATGTCGACCCGCCACCTCCACGATCTGAGTACCCTTGGCTACAGCCTCAACAGCGGCATCTGCCGCTACGATATCCCGGCCATTCGTCTGCAAAACGGCGAGCGCAGCGTCAATATCGTGCCGCAGCAGCTGTTGGATGGCGTGGAAAAGGGGATCGTGACGCTGAGTCTCGAGACACCCGGCGGTACGGGCTCCCGGGAGGTGTTTTATCTTAGCCTGGCCCCGGAGGAGGGCTGGATGATCCGCAAGGCGCACCAGCCCCCGCAAGCGCGGCTTATGCTTACCGAAGATCGCTTTTTTATGGCGGTCGACAGCCTGGCCTGACAATCCCTGACAGGCGATGACGTTCCCGCGGCGGCGGTGCAAAGCGCGCATCGCCGCCCGGGGATATCAGGCGCCAAACGCGCCGTCGATGGTGTGCATGGCGCCAGTGACAAATGACGCCTCCGGACCGGCCAGCCACGCCACCATTCCCGCCACCTCTTCCGGGCGGCCATGGCGCTTAATGGCCATAAAGCTGTGCATCAGCTCTTTCATCGGACCGTTCTCCGGGTTGGCGTCGGTATCAACAGGGCCGGGCTGGACGACGTTGACCGTGATGCCGCGCGGGCCAAAATCACGCGCCAGGCCACGCGCCAGCCCCTGCAGGGCCGATTTGCTGACCGCATAGGCTGCCATTCCCGGCACCGGCATGCGATCGCCATTGACCGAACCGATGACAATAATGCGCCCGCCTTCCGGCATGCGGCGCGCCGCTTCCACGGAGGCATGGTAGGGGGCATGAATATTGATGCGGAACAGGCGATCGATGGCATCGCTGTCCTGCTCGAGGGCATCGCCGAAAATGGCGATCCCGGCATTGACCACTAACACGTCCAGCGGGCCGCTGTCGCGGACCAGGCTTATCACCGCATCGCGATCGGCGCTATCCGCCTGCACCGCCGTGCTGCCGGTCTCCGCCGCCAGCCGCTCGGCCGCTTCCGGCGAACCGGAATAGCTAAACACCACCGATGCGCCATCGGCGACAAAACGCCTGACAATCGCCGCGCCAATTCCCCGACTCCCGCCTAAAACCAGCACTGATTTGTTGTGAAACGCTGTCATATCCCACACCTCATGATATTGTAGTGATGATTACAATATGCTGCGGCTAAACAGGCTGTCAAGGATTAATATAGTGACCACTACAAAACAAGGGCGTACTCCGGGACGTCCCCGCCAGTTTGATGCGGAACAGGCCATTGAAACGGCGCAACGCCTCTTCCACGCGCGAGGCTACGACGCGGTGAGCGTGGCCGATCTGACCCAGGCTTTCGGCATCAACCCCCCGAGCTTTTATGCCGCTTTCGGCAGCAAGCTCGGGCTGTATACCCGCGTCCTGCAGCGCTACAGCCAGACCGGGGCCATTCCCATCGACGCCCTTCTGCGAGACGACCAGCCGGTGGCGGCATCGCTCATCGCCGTGCTGCAGGAGGCGGCTCGCCGCTATGTGGCCGATCCGGCCGCTGCTGGCTGCCTGGTGCTGGAGGGGGTACATTGTCAGGATGCTGATGCCCGGGTGGCGGCAGGCGAATGGCATGCTGCGGCGAGAGCCAAAATCCAGCAGTATATCGCCCGTCATCGCCCGCAGGACGCGCTGCGGGTGACTGACTATATGGATACACTGATGCTTGGCCTGTCGGCGAAAGCGCGGGAGGGAGATAGCCTGCCGCGTCTTATGGAGACCGTGCGGCTGGCAGGCCTGGCGCTGGAGCGCATCCTGCCAGCCTGAGTCGTCAGATGGTTTGTCCGCCCGACACCTCGATCCGCTGGGCGGTCACCCAGCGGTTATCGTCGCGCAGCAGGCTGGCGATCATCGGCCCAATATCCTCAGGAACGCCCACCCGTCCCAGCGCCGTCATGGCGGCAAACTGCGCGTTAACCCCCGCGTCGTCCCGCACCAGCCCGCCGCCAAAATCGGTGGCGATAGCCCCGGGGGCGATGGTATTGACGGTGATGCCGCGCCCGCCCAGTTCGCGGGCCATGTACACGCTCAGCATCTCCACGGCCGCTTTGGCCGCAGCGTAGGCGGAGAAGCCAGGATAAGAGACGCGGGTCAGACCGGAGGAGAAGTTAACGATCCGCCCGCCGTCTGCCAGCAGCGGCAGCAGGGTTTGTACGAGGAAAAATACCCCCTTAACGTGGACGTTAAACAGCCCGTCGAACTGCGCTTCGCGCGTTTCGGCCAGCGGGGCGAATTCGCCGTGCCCTGCGTTATTGATCAGGTGGTCGAAAGTGGCCCGCCCCCAGACGCTGGCCAGCGCGCTGCCGAGGCTGTCGGCGAAAGCCGGGAAGCTGGCGGTTTGCGCCATATCCAGCGGCAGGGCGATGGCCTTGCGCCCCAGGGCGCGGATGTCGGCGACCACCTCTTCCGCCTGTTCGAGATTGCCACGGTAGGTGACGATGACATCCCCACCCTGGCGGGCGATATCCAGTGCAGTCTGACGGCCAAGGCCGCGGTTGGCGCCGGTAATAAGTGCAATCTTAGTCATGTTCGGTCCTCTCTGGTATGTTGAGGCTCTACAATAGGGGCCGCGCGTCAGGCCGGGTTGCCCAATCCTTGTTATTTTTTGCCCATTTCTCTCCGTTCACTCCCTTTTCCCGGGATATAGCGCATACTCAGGCTTTAAAACTTGCCTGAAAGGATCTTATGCGCGACGCCCTGTTCGATCTCTGCCGCCGGTTTGCCGATGCTCATGTCGATAGCAGCGGGGTGGCGGTTACCCCGGTTCCCGGCATCACCCTGGTGCGGGCCCTGCATCCTGGCGACCTGCAGGCGGCCATCGCCAGGCCGCTGGTGGCCATGCTGCTCCAGGGGCGCAAGAGCGTGACCACCGGCCTGGCGAGCTTTGACTATGGCCCGGGCGAGGCGATGGTGATTGCCGCGGATGTCCCCACCACCAGCCAGATCACCGAGGCCAGTCAGCGTTTTCCCTATTACGCGCTGGTGCTGGAGCTGGACCTGGCTATCCTGCGCGAGCTGCAGGAGGCCGGGCCGTCAGGGCCGGATGAGGCGCCCCGCGTTGGTATCGAACCGATGAACGCCGATGTGACGGATGCCGCTTACCGGCTGGCAAGGCTGTTTGAACAACCGGGGGCGCTGGCGGTGCTGGGGGAAGGTCTGCGGCGGGAGCTGCATTACTGGCTGTTGCAGAGTGTCCATGGGCCGGCCATTCGGGCGCTGGGCGCCGTAGACAGCTATTCGGCGCGGATCCGCCGGGCGGTGGCGATGCTGCGCCGGGATTTTATGCAGCCAGTCAGCGTCGACGCCCTGGCCGACGCCGCCGGGATGAGCGTCTCTGTCTTTCACCGTCATTTCCGCGCCATGACTACGCTGTCGCCGCTGCAGTTTCAGAAGCAGTTACGCCTGATCCACGCCCGCCGCCTGATGTTGGCGGAAGGGATGAGCATTGCCCAGGCTGCCGGGGAGGTGGGCTATATCAGCGTGTCGCAGTTCACCCGGGAATACGCTCGCCTGTACGGCGCGCCGCCGGGCCGCGATCGTCGACGGGAAAAAATGAGCGCCTGACCTGGCGCGCGGGCTGGCGGCAGCTCATCCCTGAGCCTGACGCCGGTGGTTTAGTCCGCGATTTTCGCCGTGATATGCACTTTGTTGCCCATCCGCGCTTCAGTGATGCGATAGGTAGTCGCGCCCTCGCGGGCGGCCTGCTGGCGGATTTTGCTCTCCGCATGGTCCAGGGTATCGCCGGTGGCGGTGATGGTTCTGGCATTTGCCGCCAGGGGCAGCAGACAACTCAATACGATCAGTGGAATCAACTTGTTCATCGTCATTCTGTCCTGTGAGAGAAAATCAGCGCGCGGTCTGCAGCCAGCCGGCAATGTCCTGGGTCGGCTGCTGGTGGCGGGCATTCCAGGTGTCGCCCATCGGCCACCACACGCCATCCCCCCGGGCGAAGGCGGCGCGATAGCGCAGCATGGCGTCATCCGGGTTTGTCCGCAGCTGCTCCAGCAGGGCGGGCAGGGTGTGGACGGCTTTGCTGAACGTCTGCTGCGTTACACGCTCCACGGTATCTGCCAGCTGCCGGTAAGAGGTTGTTTCGCCGGCAACAAACACCACCTCGTTGACGATCCGCGGCTGATGCAGATAAATCGCCGTGGTCAGGCGGCCAATATCCGCCGGTGAGGTGACGGTCACCTGGGTATCCCAGCTGCCAAGGGCGTGAAGGGTTCGGTTGGATAAATTCACTACATCGAAGTCTGGTTCGAAGAGAAAGCTGGTAAACATCCCGGTGGAGACAATGACCCACTCCGTGGCCCGCTGCGCGCGCAGCAGGGTCCGGACATCGTACTGCTCGTCCCAGACCGGCTGACCGCTGCCTTTGCCAACCACATCGTAATTGACGCCAAACTGCCAGGGAAAATAGCGGGGTACCCCGGCCGCCAGCACCGCGCGGGTAATTTTCAGCTGTGTCCCCGGACCGGCGACAAACCCCATGCAGTTAATCACGGTGGTGAATCCGCGAAACTGATCGGCCAGCGTCTCCATGGCGCTACCGGCGATGTCGACGGCGAGGAGGGTGGCTTCGGCGTCGGCCAGCGCCTGATGGTTTGCCGACCGCAGCTGGCCGGCTTCATCCCTGGCCGCCGGCGAGACGATAACCGAGACCGTGCCCTGGCGCTGGATCACCGCAGGCACCAGCGCATCGAGAACGGCGGCGCCCAGTTGTCCCGCTCCCAGCACCAATACCTTTTCCTCATGATTAAGATTATCAGTTTTCATTTTGACTCCTTGCTCAGTTAATCCTTGTATTGACGGGCTACAGGCTCAGTGTAGGGGGGCGGGCATCATTCGATAAGAACAGGATTTCGGGTTAGACTGTTCGTGATAATGGGATAATAATTGCCGGGGGAGTACGAAATGGACAGACTGGATGCCATGCAGTTGTATGTTGCGGTTGTGGATGCCCACAGCTTCGCCCGTGCGGCGGAGGTGCTCGGGCAGCCGCGCTCCACGGTATCGCGGGTGGTGAAGGAGCTGGAAGCCTGGCTCGGGGCGCAGCTTCTCCAGCGCACCACCCGCAAGCTCAGCGTGACGGCGGAGGGTCGCCGGTATTATGAGGAGTGTAAAAGGCTGCTGGCCGAGATGGCGGCGATGGAAGCCTCTTTTCCCGGGCGCTCGGCTCAGCCCGCCGGGCGATTCAAAGTGGGGATGCCGCAATCCCTTGCCCGCCACTGCATTCTGCCGAGGATCGGCGAGTTTTTGCAGCAGTATCCCGACCTGGAGCTGATCCTCTGCTCAAGCGACAACGTTGAAGATATTATCCAGGAGGGGTATGACTGCGTGATCCGTACCGGGCGGATCGAAGATTCCACCACCCTGGTGGCGCGTCCTCTGGCTCGCTACCGCTGGATGGTCCTCGCCTCGCCGGCCTGGCTCGCGGCCCACGGCCGGCCGCAGAGCATCGACGATCTGCACCACCACCGGGCGGTGGGCTACCTGAACCACCGTACCGGGCGGACCATCGACTGGCTTTTCTCCCTCGATGACGGCGACTGCGCGATCCGTATGCAGGAGACGCTGGTGGTCGACGATACCGATGCCTACATTCAGGCCGGCATTCAGGGGCTGGGCCTGATCCGCGTCGCCAGCTATCTGGCGCAACCTTATCTGCAGAGCGGGGCGCTGGTCGCCTGTCTGGAGCAGGCCGCTTCTGATCTTCCCTTGTCGCTGGTCTATCCGCAAAACCGCTATCTGCCGCCGGCGGTGCGCGCGTTTTATGACTGGAGCAGGCGCGTTCTGCAACCCCCGCTCAGCGAGGCCTGATGCCGGGGCATCGGCCCGGTTATTGACCGCGCATGGCCTGTTTTAACTTCGTCACCAGCCAGTTCAGCGCCGGATCCTGCGCCCGGCGTTTGTGCCGCAAAATGCACAGCGTAAATTCCGGATACGCTACCGGCGGAGCGTCCGCGCGCAGCGCATACTGCGCCTGCCAGCGCTGCGCCAGCCCCTGCGGGACGGTGGCGAACAGCGGCAGGGTGGTCAGCAGCAGGGGAAAGGTGGAGAAATTCTGCGTGGCAAAGCGCACGCGCCGCTCGAGTCCCTGGCTGGCGAGCTGGCGGTCTATTTCCCCGTGGCCGGTTTCGCGATAGGCCACCATCACATGTTCCCAGGCGACAAAGTCGCTCACCGACAGCGGCCCGCGACAGGGGATCTGCTGCGGCGACCACAGGGTGGTGACTCCCATGGTCATCACTGGCTCGCTGACCACCTCCCCGCGGCTCTGTTTGTTGACAGACACCGCGACATCAATGCGCTCCTCCTCCAGCAGCTGGCGAACCTGGAAGGGGTCGGCGGCTATCGACTGCAGTGAGACCCCGGGCGCCTCCTGCATCATCCCGGGTAACAGCTGGGGCATCAGCCAGTGTTCGCTCCAGTCGCTGAGGCCGATGCGAAAAAGCTGCTGTGCGCGCGCCGGGACGAACTCCCCGGCGCCAAACATCGCCGAATGCAGGTTTTCCATCAGCGGCTGCAGGTCGGTCATCAGCGCTTGCGCCCGCGGCGTCGGCAGCATGCCTCTGGCGCTGCGCACGAACAGCGGGTCGTCAAACATCTCGCGCAGCCGCTTCAGCGCCCCGCTGATAGCCGGCTGGCCAAGGTGCAACACCTCTGCGGTGCGGGTGACGCTCGCTTCGCGGTACAGCACCATCAAGACCGTCAACAGATTCAGATCGATACGACTAAAATCATTTTCAATGATTTTCTTCATTATGATAATCAATTTGAATGTGGGTTATCCCGGCAGCATAGTGAATCTCACCCCGATAAATCAACCAGCGCAATGCGCGCGGAGGGTGTGATGCAAACTTACCAGACAGGCGATAACCTGATTTTCAAAGTGCCGGAGCGCGAGATTACCCTGCAGCCGGCGGCGCTCTATCCAGAGGCGTTCCCGGTAGCGGAGGCGGACAACGTTAGTCAGTCGATTGCGCTGTCGATCCACAGCTGGGTGGTGCAGACTCCCCACGATCTGATTGTTATCGATACCGCCACCGGCAACGGTCGGGAGCGCGGCGGCAATCCGCTCTATCATCAACTTAACACGCCGTATCTGGAGAATCTCCGCGCCGCGGGAGTGAACCCGGAGGACGTGACCCTGGTGCTACTGACCCACCTGCATACCGACCATGTCGGATGGAATACCGTCTGGCAGGACGATCGCTGGGTGCCGCTGTTCCCCAACGCCCGCTACCTGTGCTCGGCAAAAGAGCTGACGCGGGTGAAAAACAGCGAACGCTACCGGGCGCTGTGGCTCGACAGCCTGCTGCCGGTGATCGAGGCCGGCCAGCTGGAAACCGTCGATGTGGCGGCCCGGCCGCGGGTCGGCGGGCGGATCGCCTTTGTTCCCACCCCCGGCCACAGTCCGGACCATGCCGCGCTAATCCTCGCCGCCGGAGATGATTACGCCTGTTTCTCCGGCGATCTCCTTCATTCCCCGCTCCAGTTTGCCCATCCGCAGTGGAACTCAGCGTTCTGCGGCGATCCCCGGCAGGCGGAAGCCTCGCGACGGGAGATGATGGCGTGGGGAGCCAGCCATCATGCTCAATGGTTCACCGGGCATTTTGCCGGGTCTTCCTGCGGCTGGCTGGAGGAGGATAAGCAAGGTGACTATCGCTGGCGAGAGGCCGGGCAACAGGCTGCAGATAAGGGGAACAGTGATGAATAATGCGCAAAGCGTGTTGGTTTTTGGCGCGACCGGTCAGCAGGGCGGCTCGGTGGCGCGGGCGCTGCTGCACCGCGGCTGGCGGGTTCGGGCGCTGGTCAGGGATCCTTTCTCCGCCGGGGCCGCTGCGCTGGAGGTGCGGGGAGCCGAACTGGTCGTGGGTACCTTTGAAGACCGGGCGGCAATGCGGTCGGCAATGGCCGGGGTCGACGGCGTCTTCAGCGTCCAGCCTAGTTCGCCGGGAGGGACGGTGACCGATGAGCAGGAGGTACGCTACGGGATAACCATCGCCGATCTCGCCGTCGAGTGCGGGGTGAAGCATCTGGTGTACAGCTCCGGCAGCGCGGCGGGGGAGACGCCCACCGGCGTAGCGCATTATGACACCAAAGCGGAAATTGAACGGCATATCCGCCGCCTGCCGCTGGTGGCGACCATCGTGCGTCCCGCCACCTTTATGGAGCTGTTGGTGATGCCCGGTTTTGGTCTTGATGAAGGTCATTTTCACTTTTTTATGCTGCCGGAGGGGAGGATGCAGGTGCTGGCGGTGGAGGATATCGGCCATCTTGTCGCGGCGGTTTTTGCCGCGCCAGCGCGGTTTGCCGGCAAGACGTTTGAGATCGCCAGCGACAGCGTGACCGGCCGTCAACTGGAGGCGTTATTCTCCGCGGCGGCGGGACGGCCGATCCCCTATTCGCGATTTTCCGATGAGGTGCTGGCCGCCAGCCCTTTTCTGCACAAGCTGACCGGGCTGGTGGACGACGGGCGGCTGGCCGGGCACGCCGACCTCGACGCCATGCGCCAGCTGCACCCGCAGCTGCACACCTTCGCCGGCTGGCTGTCCGGCCCTGGCCGTCCCGCCTTCGAGCGGGCGCTGACCAGCGGGGCCAACTGGGCGTTTAATCGTTAAAGGCGGGCGTACCGGTCACTCTCGAGGCGCGCTGTCTCGTCGGTGGCTGGCCGCCGCTAGGCGGCAGTCAGGATCGCGTCGGCCAGCACCGCTAAAATCCGCTCTGCGCGCGGGGCATGGGACGGCTGCTCCCGTAGCCAGGCAAGCGCGGCAATCAGATCGAACAGTTCGTCTCCGCTGAGATCTGGCCGTGCCTGCCCGGCCTGCTGCGCGCGGGTCAGCAGCGACGTACCGGCGGCGCGCAGGGCAACGCAGGCGCTGTGCAGGGCGGACTCAGGATCGTCGATGGCGCTCATCAGCGGGGCGATGATCCCGCGATGCTGGTGGGTAAACGCCACGCTCTCGGCCAGCCACTCCAGCAGCCCCGCGGCAGGATCGGCGACGAGCAGAAGCGACTCAGCCCGGGCGGTTAGCGCCGCAAAGCGGCTGCGGAGCAGGGCTTCCAGCAGGCTGTCGCGGTTGGGAAAGTGGCGGTAGAGGGTTCCCATTCCGACCCCCGCCCGGCGGGCGATATCGCGCAGCGAGGCCTCGGCGCCTTGCTCCACAAACACTTCCCGGGCCACGTCGATCAACAGATCATAATTTTTTCTGGCATCAGCTCTCATTGGCGTTCCTTGACAATCGGAGCACTGCTCCATATATTCGGAACAGTGCTCCGTTAAATGTAACGCATTTCCATATGAGGAGAAAGCGATGTCGACGCAGATGATGAAAGCCGTTCAACAGCACGCCTTTGGCGGGCCGGAAGTCCTGAGCTATGACGATGCGCCACTGCCGGTGCTGCAGGCCGGCGAGGTGCTGGTGCAGGTGCACGCTGTGGGCGTGAACCCACCGGACAGCTATCTGCGCGATGGCTATCAACAGCTGCCCCCGGAATGGCGGCCCGAGGTCCGCTTTCCCTTGATCCTCGGGACCGATCTCTCCGGGATGGTGGTGGCGCGGGCGGATGACGTCCGGGAGGTGGCGGTCGGCGACGAAGTCTACGCCATGGCGCGTTTTCCCGAAGGGGCGGCAGGGGGCAGCCGCGCTTACGCCGAGTACGTTAGCGTGCCGGTCAGCGACCTGGCCCGCAAACCCCTAACCCTGAGCCATCAGCAGGCCGCCGCGGTGCCGATGTCGCTCCTCACCGCCTGGCAGTTCATGATCGATCCCGGGCATGAGGTGGCGAATCCGCTGCAGCCGGGGCCGCATCGGCCTGCGCCGCTGGCGGGTAAACGCGTCCTGGTCAACGGCGCGGCGGGCGGCGTTGGTCATTTCGCCGTACAGCTGGCGAAGTGGCAGGGCGCCGAGGTGATTGCCGTCGCCGCGGGCCGCCATGAAGCCTTTTTGCGTCAGCTCGGCGCCGATGCTTTTATCGACTATACGACCACTGCCGTTGAGGAGGCGGTGCGTGACCTGGATCTGGTCATCGATGCCCCGGGCGGGCCGGCCAGCGGCCGTTTTCTGCGTACCCTGCGGCGCGGCGGCGCGCTGTACCCGATTTTTCCGCTCGGCTTTGCCGGGGCGGAAGAGGCGCGACAGCGCGGAGTGACGGTCTCCACTACCCAGGTACGCTCCAGCGGCGCGCAGCTCGCCCGGCTTGCCGACCTGCTGGACGCCGGAGTCATCCGGGTGGCGATTGACAGCGTTTTCCCCCTTGCGCAGGCGCAGATGGCGCACGAGCGAGCGGTGCAAGGTCGTCTGCAGGGCAAAATTGTGCTGTCGGTGATGGACTCCTCAGCGGAGTAACCCCCGGCGGCCTGGGTTACGTGTTTTCACTTCCCCCGGCGGCGGACTAAAACAGCGCCAGCCGGGCGAGACGGTCCAGCGCGTTGCTCAGCGCGTCGTCGCCTGCCGTGAGGCTGATGCGAATAAACCCTTCACCCCCTTCGCCAAAACCAGTGCCCGGCGCCACCAGAATATGCGCTTCCTGCAGCAGCAGGCGGGCAAACTCCTGCGAACGGTAGCCGGGCGGCACGCCGAGCCAGAGGAAGAAAGTGCCTTGTGCGGCACGCGCCGGCCAGCGCAGCGCGGCCAGTCGACGCAGAACCCACTCCCGACGTTGATGATAGACCGCCGTCAGCTGCGCAATCCGTTCGGCCGGCAGGTTGAGCGCGGCGATCGCCGCATCCTGAATCGCGCCAAACACCGTGCTGTAGCTATGGGTGTGCAGCTTTTTAAACGCCCGGATAATCGAGGCGTTGCCGACTGCGAAGCCGAAGCGCCAGCCGGCCATATTAAAGGTCTTGGAAAAGGTATAGGTTTCCACTCCCCATGCTTTCGCGTCGGGCTGGGAGAAGAGGCTCAGCGGCGCATCGCTGGCCGCGCTGCCGATGGCCGCATAGGCAAAATCATGGAGGATCGTCACCTGGTGACGACGGGCAAATTGCAGAGCGCTGGCGAACAGCGCCGGCGTGGCGAGGGCGCCGGTTGGATTATGCGGGTAGTTAAGCACCACCAGCCCGGCCTTGTCAGCCACCTCCTGGGGGAGGTCGTTAAAATCCGGCAGGAAATGGTTCTCCGCCCTGAGCGGCAGGCCATAAAACGTTGCCTGGGACTGCAGCGCCGCTGAGCGGTAAATCGGATAGCAGGGATCGGTGGAGATCAGATATTGACCGGGGCTGAGCAGCGCCCGCGGGATGCCGCCAATGCCGATATGCGAACCCTGAAACACGGCGACTTCGCTGTGCGGATCGAGTTCCACATCATACTGCCGGCGATAGAACTGGGCGATCGCCTCGCGGACCTGTGGTTTGCCCCAGAACGACGGGTAGCCATGGTTTTCACGACGATGAATGGCGCTCTGCAGCGAGTCAATCACTTCCGGCGGGGTGGGTTGATCCGGACTGCCGCTGGAAAGATCGATCAGCGGTAGCGCTTCGGTGTTGACCTCCGCGGCCAGTTTTTCCAGCAGGCTGAACAGATTCTCTTCCAGCGCGTCCACCAGCGGCGAAGCAGTAAAATCAGGCATAACATTCCCGGTTTAAGTCACGAATAATTAGCCATCTTTAAGGGATTTATTGCGCCTGGCTAAATAACAAAAAACGCAAAGGATTCTTGTTTTTAGGATATGTCGATATAGCAAAAGTTAATGAGGAATTAGCAAAAGGAAATCCGGCGTTCTGGCTTACAACCCACAGTCGGCTGTGATTTAATCGCTCAATATCGCCAACCTTCCAGGAAAATACCTTATGAACAAGTCAGTTGCGCTCGGGATGACTCTCGCCCTGTTGTCGGCCACCTCTTTTTATGCCGCCGCCGACGAACATCTTATTCGCGTCGGCTTTAACCCCGGGCCGTACAAAGAACAATTTGAGAAAGGCGTTGCGCCCTATTTATTGAGTAAAGGATATAAAATCGAATATAAGGATTTCAGCGACGGTATTCAGGTGAATGATGCAGTAGCCCGCGGGGATATCGAAGCGAATATTATGCAGCATCCGGTATATCTGAAAGCAATTAATGAGCGGCTGGGGATCGATAACGTGGGCATTGTGCAAGTCCCCACGCCGCCGATGGGGCTGTACGGCGGTAAACTGACCACCCTGGGCACTCCGGCGGCAGGGACCGTCGTGTCGGTACCGAACCAGCCGTCGAACGAATATCGCGCGGTGCTGGTGTTACAGAGTCTGGGCTGGGTGAAGGTCAAACCGGACAGCGACCCCGCCACTTTTTCGCAGCGCAATATCGTTGACAATCCGTACAAAATTGTCCTTAAAGAGATGGATAATGCCCAGCAGGTTCGCGCTCTGCCGGACGTCGACTATGGCCTGATTCAGGGCAATTTCGCCGTCTCCAGCGGTATGTCCCTGACCTCGGCATTAAAGCTGGAGGCAGCCACCAGCCATTTTATTAATGTTGTGACCGTCGCCGGTAAAAATCAGAAGGCGCAGTTTGCCAAAGATATTATCGATGGCTACCACTCTGCCGATTTCAAAAAATATATTCTCAGCCATCCACAGTATGATGGTTACCTGCTTCCTGATTATTTAAAATGAATAGCGCGATGATAGAGTTTCGCCACGTCAGTAAAAGCTTTTTCAGGAAAGGACATCCGGTTCTGGCCTTGCAGGATATTAATCTCAGCATTGAACGAGGCGATATTTTCGGCATTATTGGCTACAGCGGGGCAGGAAAAAGCACCTTATTACGGCTGATTAATCGTCTGGAAACGCCTGGCGAGGGCGAGGTGCTGTTAAACGGCGAGCCGCTACAGGCCTGCAGCGGCCAGCGCCTGCAGGCCATCAAAAAAGATATCGGCATGATCTTTCAGAATTTTAATCTGCTGAATTCGAAAACCGTTTTCCATAACATCGCCATCCCGCTGATTTTACAAGGCCGCGACAAGGCCTTTATCCAGGCGCGGGTGGCGGAACTGCTGGCGTTCGTCGATCTGAGCGACAAAATCCACAGCTACCCTAATGAGCTGTCGGGTGGACAAAAGCAGCGGGTCGGTATTGCCCGGGCGCTCGCCACCAACCCGTCGGTGCTGCTGTGCGATGAAGCCACCTCGGCGCTCGATCCTCACACCACGGTGCAGATCTTACTGCTCTTGCAGGAGATTAATCGCCGCTATGGCATCACCATTGTACTGATCACCCATGAGATGTCGGTGATCCAGAAAATCTGTCACAAGGTGGCGGTGATGCAGGCGGGCCGTATCGTTGAGCAGGGGACGGTTTTCGACCTCTTTGCCCAGCCGCAGCATCCGGTAACGGCCAGTTTCGTGCAGTCGGTGGTGCACGATCGTCTGCCGCAGCGGGTGGCGTCGCTCCTGCAGCGCGATAACGGCGCCCGGGCTATACGCCTCGAATTTATCGGCGCGACGGCGCAGCAGCCGATCATTAACCACCTGATCCGCGAGTATGCTGTTGAGGTGAATATCCTGTTTGCCAGCATGTCTGAAGTTCAGGGCCGGATTCTGGGATTTATGATTGTGCAGCTCCTCGGCGAGCCTGACGAAACCGACCGCGCCATCACCCATCTGGCCGATGCAGGAGTGAAAATCACCCATGTTTGATCTTATTGATACCGCCATTACCGGCGATCAGTTTCTGCTGGCGCTGCATGACACGCTGATTATGGTCGCCGTCTCGCTGGGCTTTGGCGCGCTGATCGGCGTACCGTTAGGGATTGTGCTGGTGGTTTGCCGTCCCGGCGGCATCGTGGCCAACCCGGTGGTGCATCAGGCGCTGAATCCGCTGATTAACGTGCTGCGTTCGCTGCCGTTTATCATTTTGCTGATTGTGATCCTGCCCTTTACCCGACTGCTGGTGGGCACCACTATCGGCACCGCGGGGGCCATCGTGCCACTGATCGTTTTTGTCGCCCCCTACATTGCCAGGCTGGTGGAGAGCTCACTGCTGGAGGTGGATGAGGGGATCCTCGAAGCCGCGGATGCGATGGGCGCGACCCCCCTGCAGACGGTCTGGCATTTTATGCTGCCGGAGGCGGCAGCGTCGCTGATTCTGGCCCTTACCACGGCGACCATCGGCCTGCTTGGTGCGACCGCCATGGCAGGAACGGTGGGCGGCGGCGGAATTGGCGACCTGGCGATCACCTATGGCTATCAGCGCTTCGACGCCTTTGCCACCCTCACCACCGCCCTGGTGCTGATTGTGATTGTCCAGCTCATTCAGACGCTGGGCACCCGCCTGGCTCGCCGACTGCGTCGCGAATAACCGTCGTCCCGCCCCGGGGTAACCGCGGTTCGCGGGACAGCGGCTTAGCGCGTGGAGACCGCGGCAAAGGCATGGGCGACTCGCGCAATATTACCGTGGTTGAGCCCGGCCACGCAGACCCGACCGCTGGCGATCAGGTAAATGCCGTACTCTTCACGCAGGATGTCCACCTGCCGGGTGCTAAAGCCGGTATAACTGAACATGCCGCGCTGGGTCAGCAGATAGGAAAAATCACCCTCCGGCTGGGCGGCCTGCAGGGCCGTCACCAGCGCGACGCGCATGGCGCTGATGCGGGTGCGCATGGCTTCCACTTCTTCCTGCCACAAGGCGTTCAGCGCGGGAGCGTTGAGCACCTGCGATACCACCTGAGCGCCAAACCCCGGCGGGCTGGAGTAGTTGCGCCGCACGGTGGCTTTCAGCTGGCCCAGCACGCGCCCGGCGATATCGGCATTGTCGCAGACCACTGACAGGCCGCCAACCCGCTCGCCATACAGCGAAAATATCTTGGAAAACGAGTTGCTGACCAGCGCCGTCAGCCCGGCGCTGGCGATGGCGCGAATGGCATAGGCATCCTCGTCCAGTCCGCGGCCGAAGCCCTGGTAGGCGATATCAAGGAATGGGATCAGCTCCCTGCCGATCAGCACCTCAATCACGCGATCCCACTGCTCGCGGGTGAGATCGGCCCCCGTCGGGTTATGGCAGCAAGGGTGAAGCAGCACAATGCTGCGCGGCGGCAGTTGCTGGAGGGCGGCGAGCATAGCGGGGAAATTCACCCCGCGGGTGGCGCTGTCGAACCAGGGATAGGTATGTACCTCAAAGCCGGCGCCGGCAAAGATGGCAACGTGGTTCTCCCAGGTTGGATCGCTGACCCAGACCGCGGAGTCGGGGAAGTAGCGCTTGAGGAAATCAGCGCCCACCTTCAGCGCGCCGGAGCCCCCCAGCGTCTGGATGGTGGCGATGCGTCCGGCACGCAACGCCGGATGATTGTCGCCAAACAGCAGGGTCTGGACCGCACGGCGATAGGGCGCCAGCCCCTCCATCGGCAGATAAAGGCTGGCCTTTTGCTGCTGACTCTGCAGCCGGTCAGCGGCCTGACGGACCGCCTCCAGCTGGGGAATAATGGCCTGCTCGTTATAGTACAGCCCGATGCTGAGGTTAACTTTGTCTGCCCGGGGATCCTGTTGAAAGGCTTCCATCAGCGACAGGATAGGATCGCCCGCATAGGCGTCAACGTTCTGAAACACAGTGGTTACTCCTGAAATGACCGTCAAAGGTGAAGCCATTACACCGCGTAGCGTCCGGGACGGTGGTTCATGGCGATAATCGAATTCAAAATCACGGCGCCGAGGATAGAGACCAGCAGCATCGGCAGGCTTACTACCCACAGCGAGGCGGTGACGATGCAGGCGTCAACCACCATCTGGAATTTACCGGCGCGAATGCCGCTTTTGTCCTGCAGATAGAGGGCCAGAATATTAACGCCGCCGAGGCTCGCTTTATGGCGAAACAGCACCACAAAGCCGATGCCGACCATGATGTTGCCGAAGAGGGTGGCGTAATAGGGGTTCAGGCGATCGACATGGATAAAGTAACCGTGCAGGTCAGAGAACAGGGACACCAGTCCGACCGCGCAGAAGGTTTTCAGCGTGAAGGCGGCGCCCATCCGCCGGACGGAGAGCCAATAGAAAGGCAGGTTAATGACGAAGAAGACCACGCCAAACGGCAGGTGGGTGGCATAGTGGATCAGAAAGGCCATACCTGCCGTTCCGCCGGTCAGGGCACCGGCCTGGCGAAATAAAATAATGCCAAAGGAGATCATCAGCGTGCCGAACAGCAGCGCCAGGGTATCCTCCAGCCAGGTGTGGGTCAGTTTTTCGGGGGAAAGGATATTATCCATAAATAAGCACTATCTTTTCGTTAACAAGGATAAGTCCTTGTTTGCAAAAATCGCACCAGAGGAGGGAGCCGGGCGATCGTTTGCGGAAAAAACAGGCGCTATTCAGCCTAACGTATTGTTATGCCAAAAAGAGAAAATTGCACGACTCATGCGATTTTCTGCGTTACATTGCGCAAACCGTGCAAATTATCACGCTGTGATGCATTGACTAACCCTGCGTTTGCACCAGCGCAGGGCATCATGCCCTGATTCAGCGCAGCGGATCCGGGCCCGGCATCAGCTGGCCATTCTCTTTAAGGCGGTTGAGTATCACCGCGGTTTTCAGGTGGGCGACCCCTTTGTTTTGCGCCAGAATATGGCTGATCAAATGGCTCAGACCGGGCAGGTCCGGGACCGTCACCCGCAGCAGATAATCGGCGTCGCCGGTGGTTTTCCAGGCATCCAGAATGGCGTCCACTTCACTGAGCATCTGGTGAAAGCTCTCCACGCATTGCGGGGTGTGATTCAGCAAGCGCACTTCTATCAGGCCCAGCATTTCCTGCCCGGCAGCATCCGGCGCCAGCCGCGCATGATAGCCGAGGATAAGCTGCGCCTGTTCAAGGGCGATGCGGCGCCGTGAACACTGGGAGGCGGACAGGCCGATGAGATCGCTCAGTTCCTGATTGGTCAAACGGCCATTGGCCTGCAGCAGGGTGAGAATTTTCAAATCATAGTCGTCGATGTTGTACATGGTGGCCACTAATGGAGCGTCAGAGTGATTAACAGCCTAACAGCTTTTTGCCCGCCGTGAAGTCTGACGACAGGGCGGCGACGCCGGCGCACCAAAACGGGTCAGCTTTATGCATGAGGAGGCTATTTTTCTCATGAACTGTGCGATTTCAGGCGGTTTATTGCGCGTTATGTTTGGCCTGGCGGCGCATGGCTTACGCCACAGAGCAGACGGATAAATAATATTTTAATAAAATTCAATATATTGCTCTTGCTCTTATGGCGGGATGCTGCGCCCTGGCCTGAAAGTTGCTATCGCCGAAGGTGACTTTTTTACAGACAGGGGCAGGTCAGAGATGACAACGCAGCAAGAGCATCAGTTAAAACGTGGGTTAAAAAACCGCCACATCCAGTTGATCGCCCTCGGGGGCGCGGTCGGCACCGGACTGTTTTTAGGTATCGCGCAGACGATCCGTATGGCAGGCCCCTCGGTCCTGCTGGGCTACGCCATCGCCGGAGCGATCGCCTTCTTCATCATGCGACAACTTGGCGAGATGGTGGTAGAGGAGCCGGTGGCGGGGTCGTTCAGCCATTTCGCCAACCGCTACTGGGGGCCTTTCGCCGGGTTTATGTCCGGCTGGAATTACTGGGTGTTGTATGTGCTGGTGAGCATGGCGGAGCTGACGGCGGTGGGGATCTATATTCAGTACTGGTGGCCGGAAGTACCCGCCTGGCTGTCGGCGGCGATCTTCTTCGTGGCGATCAACGCCATCAACCTGACGAATGTCAAAGTGTATGGCGAGCTGGAGTTTTGGTTCTCGATTGTCAAAGTGGCCGCCATCATCAGCATGATCGCCTTTGGCAGCTATCTGTTATTTAGCGGCCACGGCGGCCCGGCGGCGACGGTGGCCAACCTGTGGCAGGACGGGGGATTTTTCCCTAACGGTATCACGGGCTTAGTAATGGCGATGGCGGTAATCATGTTCTCCTTCGGCGGGCTTGAGCTGGTGGGGATCACCGCGGCGGAAGCCGACGAACCGCATAAAACCATTCCTAAAGCCACCAACCAAGTGATCTATCGCATTCTGCTGTTTTATGTGGGTTCGCTGGCGGTCCTGCTGTCACTCTATCCCTGGCGTAACGTCGTGGAGGGGGGTAGCCCCTTTGTGCTGATCTTTCATGCCATTGACAGCAATATTGTGGCCAACGCTCTCAATCTGGTGGTGCTCACCGCCGCGCTGTCGGTCTACAACAGCTGTGTGTACTGCAACAGCCGGATGCTGTTCGGCCTGGCTCAGCAGGGCAATGCTCCGCGGGCGCTGCTGCGGGTTAACCGCCGGGGGATCCCGTTGACCGCGCTGGCGGTATCTGCCGTCGCCACGGCGCTTTGCGTGGTGATTAACTATGTGATGCCTGGTAAAGCGTTTGGCCTGCTGATGGCGCTGGTGGTGGCGGCCCTGGTGATTAACTGGGCGATGATCTGCATCACCCATCTCAAGTTTCGTCGCGCTATGCAGCGGGCCGGGAAGGTAACGGCCTTCCAAAGCCTCGGCTATCCCCTGACTAACTGGCTGTGCCTGCTGTTTCTCGCCGGGATCCTCGTGGTGATGTATCTGACTCCCGACATCCGCATCTCCGTCTGCCTGATCCCGGTATGGCTGCTGATCCTCGCCGCAGGCTATCTGCTGCGGAAGAAAAGCGCCCCGGCGCTGGTGGCGATGAAAGAAGGTTAATCGCCAACACCCTGCCGGGCGGCAGGGTGATATTCTCATCGTGAAAATAACGTCAATACTTCTAGTGGATTTTATAATTCCTATAAATGATAACCGGACATGTTAATCTGGGAATAGATGACATGAACATGCTTTTTATTGATCTTGCGTGGCGCTTTGGTAATATCCCGACGGCATTCAGGTTTATTTTATAATGCCACCGAATGGAATAGTAAAATACATAATGGAGTATGGGATGAAGCATGTTCATAAACTGGTCTGGATAGGCCTGTTCGTCAATATTATTATCTGTTTTGTCGCGCGAAATTTATTACTCGATGAAGGACAGCTGAACTTTCATCATCGGGCGGACAGCATGTGGTCCTGGCTGGTGCTCGCTCTGTTTATCGCCGTGGTGGTTCAGGCCGTCAGTATTATGTTGTCGGGCCGCTATCCTTATCTGGCCATCGTGCTGGCATTTATTGGCGGTATCGTGATGGTGCCCGCCAGCATGATCTTTCTGGTTGGCTGTATGTTCAGCTTTCAAACGCGGATTAACGCCGGTTTTACCCCGTGGCGGTCAACAACCGGGGCGATGGGCCGCGACGATAATCAACAGCTATTAACCTTTAATGCATCCGGTTTTTATCCGCAGGGGGCGCTGGCGCTCATCGCCGGCATTATTATCTTAATGATTGGCATGGGTATTGGCGGGGTATTTATTGCCGCCGGCATTGTTGCGCTGTGCAATGGCTATCGTCTGCAGAATCGGGTGGTGATTGGCGTGAGCGGCGAGTCGATGATATTTACACCGGGGCTCTATGCCGATACCTACGTTATTCCGTTAGGTGACGTTGTGCTGGCTGAGCGCGGGAATAATGATGCGAAAGTTCGGCTACGGATCCGTTCCAGCGGCAGAAGCTTCACGTTGCGTAAAAAACTGCTCGCCGGCGATAACGTTAATGATGCCTTCGCCGCCATTCTGGCCAAACTGTCCACGGTTTAAGGCCGACGGGGAAGGGAAGCCGCCAGGAGAGAAACACCTGGCGGCGAAAGCGTGGGTTAGCATGCGCGTTCATCGCGCCAGCCTGCACCCACGCCCTACAACACCCGGTTGCATGTTAATCCACGTTGGTAAAATAATCGCGCGCGGCGGTCTCGACGCGTTTCGCATCCAGCCCGGTCTTCTCAGTGATCTGTTCGATAAACGGTTTAAATTTCTCGTCCATCACGTTACCCCCGTCCCAGTGGGCGACGTAAAATTTGCACTGATAGCGATAAAAATGGAGAGTGGTATCTCCTAACGTGTAGTACATGAGCTTCTCCTGTCCATTAATGCGGTCGCCGCGTCCACAGCGTCAGCAACCCTTTTCTCATCACGATCGATCTGCTCTCTATCCTCCTCCCAATTGGCTGAAATTTCCAGCGGTGCTTTGCGCTATAAAGCAGGATAAAGGAGGGTTAGATTGCGGACGAGTAGTGATTTTTCCTGAAATGGATCGGAAGAACCGGTTACCTGCGGGATGCGCAGATAACCGGAGAGCAGGCAGGATTAGCGCAGCGCGTTGCGCTCCTCGTCGGTCAGGTCCAGGGTCTGCACCATGCCGCTTTCTGCAGCGCGCACCGCCGCTTCCAGAACGGCCATTACCGCCAGCGCTTCAACCGGCGGCACCGGATTGGCGATCTGACCGTTCAGCGCGTCGCGGATCTGCATATAGTACTGGCGCTGATCGCCCGACGGGGTGGCCTGAGAGTGGGTCTGCAGCGAGGCGTCATAGACAACCAGCGCATCGTTATCCTCGCCCCAGCCGGCGCTTCCCGGCTCCACGCCCGCCAGCAACTGGCTCTCCTGCTGGTCGGCCCGCGCTTTGACAACGCTGCCTTTATCGCCGTGCACGGTGAAGCGCGAGGAGCCGCCCGCGACCAGCATGCTGCAGTGCAGGATCACTTTATGCGCCGGGTAGTTTAATACCACATGCGCCCAGTCGTTGATCTCCGCGCCGTCGCGCAGGGTGGCGATATTGCCTTGTACCGACTGCGGCAAACCAAACAGCTGCAGCGCCTGGTCGATCAGGTGGGGCCCCAGATCGAACCATAAACCACTGCCCGGGACGTTCTGCTCACGCCAGCGGACGCGAACTTCCGGACGGAAGCGGTCAAAATGCGACTCGAAGTGTTTCACCGTGCCAATGGCGCCCTGCTCAATGACCTGACGGATCCCCAGGTAGTCGCTGTCCCAGCGGCGGTTATGGAAGACGGAGAGCAGGCGCTGTCTCTCCTCAGCCAGGGCGATCAGCTCCCGGGCTTCCTGCATATCGAGGGTAAAAGGTTTGTCCACCACCACATGCTTGCCGGCGTTCAGCGCCAGGCGGGCCAGCGGCGCGTGGGTGGCGTTGGGGGAGGCGATGACCACCAGATCGACATCCGGATGCTGAACCGCTGCCTCCGGGGAAGCGATGACCGTGACATCCGGCAGGTCGCGTTTGACTTTCTCTTCATCGCGCGAGGCGACGAACGCCAGATTCAGACCCGGCACTGAACGGATAAGCGGCGCGTGGAAGGTCTTACCGACGAAGCCATAGCCAATCAGGGCGATATTTATTGTGTTGTTACTCATCAGGTTCTCCACGCGGTTAAGCGTCAGCAATGTGTACAGAGAGGGCGGGGTCATCCCCCAGCTCAGCCCAGGGACGATCAAGAAAAAGATGGTGAATATCGCTGAGCCCGGCCACCAGCCACGGCTCGCAATGGTTGACTTTGGTATGGTCTGCCACCAGCCAGTGCTCTGCGCTGGCGGCCAGCATGGCGCGCTTCACGTCAGCATCGGCCTCCTGGCTGGCGCTCAGCCCCAGCCCGGCATGAAGCGCGCAGGCGCCGAGAATGGCGATGTCGGCCCGGTAGCGGGCGACCAGCGACAGCGTAGCGCTGCCGGCGAACAGCCGCTGTTCACTGTCCCACTGGCCGCCAAGCAGGATCAGCTGGATATCGGTACGGTCGCTAAACAGCTGGGCGATATCCAGCGAAGGCGTGATCACGGTCATCGGCCCTTTAAGCTGAGCGGCGACCGCCAGCACCGTGCTTCCGGCGTCGAGAAACAGCGTCGAGCCGAGGGGGATGCGCGCGGCGACCTGCTGACCCAGGCGCTGCTTGGTCTGGGGGAGCAGGGCGTTTCGACCCTGGCGGGTCATCGCCGGGACGTTAAGAGCGATGGCGCCGCCGTGGCTTTTCTGCAGGACACCCTGTTTTTCCAGCTCGCTCAGATCCCGGCGAATGGTATCGGCGGAGACCTGTAGCCCTTCGACCAGTTCGCTGATGCTTAGCTGGCCGTTTTCACTCAGCCTGTCGAGGATGTGTTTTTGTCTGGCGAGCTTATGCATGGCAAGCGACTCCGCAAATTAACGCAATAAACAGCATAATACAGCAATGAGTGGCAAAATAAACCGCAAAAAGACGCATTGAGATCGGCAAAACGGGAAGAACTTGATTTCACTACGCTTTAACGTTAAATGAGGAGTGCAGCGCGACCCGGGGCGAAAGCGCTTTTTAATGAAGCTATTAGCCCTACTTACCGGGCAATAAAAAGCGAAAAAGCGCGCTTTCGCGTACCTTATAGAGAGTGCGCGCAATGTGACAGGTATGGATTAACGGAGGTTGAGTGGACGCGATTAAAGGCTCGGAGTTGCAAATACCGGACGCGATCTTCGCGTGGGTGCTCGACGGGCAGGGGGGCGTGAAGCCGCTCACCGATAACGATATTATCGACAAAGACAAGCCCTGCTGGCTGCATCTGAATTATACCCACAGCGACAGCGCCGACTGGCTGGCGGCCACCCCGTTGCTGCCCAACAACGTGCGTGACGCCCTGGCGGGGGAGAGCACCCGGCCACGGGTGACGCGGATCGGCGACGGGGCGCTGATCACCCTGCGCTGCATTAACGGCAGTACCGATGAGCGTCCCGACCAGCTGGTGGCGATGCGTCTGTATATGGACGAGCGGCTGATCGTCTCCACCCGTCAGCGCAAGGTGCTGGCGCTGGACGATGTGCTGGGTGACCTGAAGGAGGGCAATGGCCCGACGGACGGCGGCAGCTGGCTGGTGGAAGTCTGCGATGCGCTGACCGATCATGCCAGCGAGTTTATCGAACAGCTGCACGACCGCATTATCGACCTGGAAGATGACCTGCTTGACCAACAGGTGCCACCGCGGGGTTTTCTCGCGCTGCTGCGTAAGCAACTGATTGTGATGCGCCGCTATATGGCGCCGCAGCGCGACGTTTACGCCCGACTGGCCAGCGAGCGGCTGCCGTGGATGAGTGACGATCAGCGGCGGCGGATGCAGGATATCGCTGAGCGGCTGGGGCGCGGTCTGGATGAGATCGACAGCTGTATCGCCCGGACGGCGATCATGAGCGACGAGATCGCCCAGATTATGCAGGAGTCGCTGGCGCGGCGGACCTACACGATGTCGTTGATGGCGATGGTGTTTCTGCCCAGCACCTTTTTAACCGGCCTGTTCGGCGTCAACCTTGGCGGGATCCCG
Source organism: Klebsiella sp. P1CD1 (assembly GCF_003790505.1). Taxonomy (NCBI): domain Bacteria; kingdom Pseudomonadati; phylum Pseudomonadota; class Gammaproteobacteria; order Enterobacterales; family Enterobacteriaceae; genus Klebsiella; species Klebsiella sp. P1CD1. The sequence goes on along the minus strand of NZ_CP033631.1, from coordinate 3,253,596 downwards.
GGAAACAGCTGGCATCTGGGGTTTAGCCTCTTCTGCCTGATGTTAGTTGTTGTCATCGGTGGTGTTGCGTGGTGGTTACATCGCAGTAAATGGTTGTAAAGAATCGCCTTTTAGCGGCCGCATTGCCGGGAAAACCCGGCAATGTTTGAGCGAAATCAATAAACCACCTACCCATTCAGGGCAATATCTCTCTCGCAGGTGAATGCAACGTCAAGCGATGGGCGTTGCGCTCCATATTGTCTTACTTCCTTTTTTGAATTACTGCATAGCACAATTGATTCGTACGACGCCGACTTTGTTGAGTCGGCTTTTTTTTTGCGCTCTCCGGACCAGCTTCTACGCTTACTAAGACACCCGACGGTCTTCAGGCCGTTAAGCCTGCGGGTACGCCCGTATTACTCTCCGGGAGGCCTCTATGCATTACGCTTCAGGGCTGACAGCCCAGTCTATCCCCATCTCACCCGAGCCGAACGATCCGGCTCCTTTACCCGACCCACGACCGCGTCCGCAGCCGCAGCCCGATCCGCCGCCTGACGAAGAGCCGATTAAATTGTCGCATCAGGCGCGGAGATCTGCGAGGATACGCGCCTGCAGATTGTCCGTCCTTTAATACGAGAATACATTGTGACCGCTTTTTCTACCCTGACTGTTTTACCTGCCGCCCAATTAGCCAACCTTAATGAGCTGGGTTATCTGTCGATGACCCCGGTTCAGGCCGCCGCCCTGCCGGCGATCCTTGCGGGGAAAGATGTGCGCGTGCAGGCAAAAACCGGCAGCGGAAAAACGGCCGCATTTGGGCTGGGTCTGCTGCAGCATATCGATCCGGCGCGCTTTGAAACCCAGTCGCTGGTCCTGTGTCCGACCCGCGAGCTGGCCGATCAGGTTGCCGGTGAGCTGCGTCGCCTGGCGCGCTGCCTGCCGAACATCAAGATTCTGATGCTCTGCGGCGGGCAGCCCTTTGGCGCCCAGCGAGATTCACTCCAGCACGCCCCGCATATCATCGTCGCCACCCCGGGCCGTCTGCTCGATCATCTGCAGAAGGGGACGGTCTCCCTTGACGCGTTGCAGACCCTGGTGATGGATGAAGCGGACCGCATGCTCGATATGGGCTTCAGCGACGCCATCGACGAGGTGATCCGCTTCGCGCCGGCTGACCGGCAGACCCTGCTGTTTTCCGCCACCTGGCCCGCGGCAATCGCGGCGATCAGCGGCCGGGTACAGCGCAATCCGCAGACAATTGAGATCGACACTGTCGATGCGCTCCCGGCGATTGAGCAGCAGTTCTTTGAAGTTTCCCGCCACGGTAAGATTGCCCTGCTGCAGCGCCTGCTCAGCCAGCATCAACCCGCATCCTGTGTGGTGTTCTGCAACACCAAACGCGATTGCCAGGCGGTCTGCGATGCGCTCAACGCCGCCGGGCAGAGCGCCTTGTCGCTGCACGGTGATCTCGAGCAGCGCGACCGCGATCAGACGCTGGTGCGCTTCGCCAACGGCAGCGTCCGGGTTCTGGTGGCGACCGACGTCGCCGCCCGCGGCCTCGACATCAAATCCCTCGCGCTGGTGGTGAACTTCGAGCTGGCCTGGGATCCGGAGGTGCATGTTCACCGCATCGGCCGTACCGCCCGCGCCGGCGAACAAGGGCTGGCCATCAGCTTCTGTGCGCCGGAAGAGGCGCAGCGCGCCACGATCCTGGCCGACATGCTGCAGCTCTCCCTGAACTGGCTGCCGGCGCCGACGGGCAACACCATCGCACCGCTGACGGCGGAGATGGCCACGCTGTGTATTGACGGCGGTAAAAAGGCGAAAATGCGCCCGGGAGATGTGCTGGGAGCCCTGACCGGGGATATGGGTTTTGACGGTGCCGATATCGGCAAAATTACCGTCCATCCGGCTCATGTCTATGTGGCGATCCGCCAGAATATGGCGCAGAAGGCGTATAAGCAGTTACAAAATGGCAAGATTAAGGGCAAAGCCTGCCGCGTTCGACTGCTGAAGTAAGGGCAGGTTAGTGCGTCTCAGGCGGCTGCCTGAGACGCGTGAGGGTTACTTCACTTCCACCACGTTCAGACGCAGTTCATCGAGACGGGCGTCTTCTTCTTCGGGCTGCCAGCCGGCAGGCTGCAGGGGAATATCTTCCCGGTCAAACGCCAGATCGCCACCGTCCACTACCTCGGAGCCGTGGGTGATACCTTTAAAGTCAAACAGATTGACATCGCTCAGATGTGAAGGCACCACGTTCTGCATCGCGCTGAACATGGTTTCAATGCGCCCAGGATAACGCTTATCCCAGTCGCGGAGCATATCGGCGATCACCTGACGCTGCAGATTTGGCTGCGAACCGCACAGGTTGCACGGAATAATCGGGAAGCCTTTGGCCTGGGAGAAGCGCTCGATGTCCTTTTCGCGGCAGTACGCCAGCGGGCGGATGACGATGTGTTTGCCGTCGTCGCTCATTAGCTTCGGCGGCATCCCTTTCATTTTGCCGCCGTAGAACATATTCAGGAACAGCGTTTGCAGGATGTCATCGCGATGATGGCCGAGGGCGATCTTGGTCGCCCCGAGCTCGGTGGCGGTACGGTAGAGGATGCCGCGACGCAGGCGAGAGCACAGCGAGCAGGTGGTTTTCCCTTCCGGGATCTTCTCTTTGACGATGCCGTAGGTATTCTCTTCGACAATCTTGTATTCCACGCCCAGTTGCTCAAGATACGCCGGCAGAATATGCTCCGGGAAACCAGGCTGTTTCTGATCGAGGTTCACCGCCACCAGCGAGAAGGAGATGGGCGCGCTTTTCTGCAGATTACGCAGGATCTCCAGCATGGTATAGCTGTCCTTGCCGCCAGAAAGACAAACCATAATGCGGTCGCCCTCTTCAATCATATTGAAGTCGGCAATCGCCTCACCGACGTTGCGGCGCAGACGTTTCTGCAGCTTATCGATGTTGTATTTTTCTTTTTTACTGATTTCTTGGTTTTGCAGCATGTAATAGTGGCTCAATTCATAGTGTGGCATCAGAAGAGCACGCGTTCTGCCAGCCTGGACAACGTGGCGCTGGCGCGTAGCAATTAATGAGGTCTGACAGACAACCGTGGCGTGTATGGTACGGATTCAGGCGCGGAATGTCAGCATCTTTCCGGCACTTTCCGCTGCGGGCAGGCAGGCGGAGGCGGTGTAAGCGGAAATAAAAAGCCCGCCGGGCGGCGGGCTGTGGCGTTAACGCACCACCAGGACTGAGCACTCGGCGTGGCGGACCACCGCGGCGGCGTTGGAGCCCAGCAGATAGGTGGTGATATCTGGCCGGTGCGACGCGATGATCACCAGGTCGGCGGGTAGCGACTTGGCCAGCGCGAGGATCTTATCTTTTGGCGACCCTTCGGCGACGTGAAAATGCATCCGATCTTCCGGGATGGAAAATTGTTTGGCGATCTCTTTAAGCTGCGTTTCCGTTCCTTCGCGCAGCTCATCCATACCCGGCAGTTCGGCGGTGTAAGCCATTCCCAGTGAGGCATAATAGGGCAGGGAAGGGATCACGGAGAGGAAATGGACCTCGGCGTCGTCAATCCGTGCTTCCGATTCAACGTGACTGATAATGCGTTCAGTAAATTCTTTATCAGAGATATCGATAGGGACAAGAATCATTCTGCTCATAAAAACCTCCTGTTTAAGTATCCCCTCACATTGTACGGCATTAGAGCACGTTTTGTATCATGACCGTGGTCACACTTTGACATTAACGTGGCTTGCGTTCGGGGAATTTCCCTTTGATCACGCCGTCATAAAATCGTCCTTTTGACACCACCTGTAAAAAATCGCGGAAAATACGCGGTGGCACGCCGGTATATTGCAACGGCGGCTGGTGATAAAAATAGATTTCCAGTGTGGCGGAGGCGTCATCGTAGGCGACAGAGATAATTCGGGATGATTTTACCGGGTGATGATGCATAGTGGACGTCCTCGGGCAAGCACTGACTGAGCACGACTATATCACTAAATGGACGGCTATTTTAACCAGCGGGATATATTGTTTTGTTTTATCTACTGTACGGCGGGAGGAAGAAGCCCGCCGGAACCGGCGGGCTGGCGCATCAGAACTGGTAAACCAGGCCCAGGGCGACGATGTTGTCGGTAGAGATACCGTTGTCTTTGTAGAAGCTGTCGTTGTCATCCAGCAGGTTGATTTTGTAATCAACGTAGGTAGACATATTACGGTTGAAGTAATAGGTAGCGCCAACGTCCATATATTTGACCAGATCTTTATCGGCGTAGCGGCCGTTATTATAGAGATCTTTGCCTTTGGACTGCAGGTAGGAGATGGCCGGACGCAGGCCGAAGTCGAACTGATACTGCGCGGTGACTTCGAAGTTTTGCGTTTTATTGGCCACGCCGTCATTGCCGTACGGGGTCATATTGCGGGTTTCTGAGTACATGGTCGCCAGGTAGATATCGTTGGCGTCGTACTTCAGGCCGGCGGTCCAGGCTTCGGCTTTATCGCCGCGGGCGTTGGTCTGGGTCATCTGATCGTTGGTACGGTCAGAAGAGGTGTAGGCCGCTGCCGCGCTGATGCCCATGCCGAAGTCATAAGAGGTGGAGAGACCGAAGCCATCGCCATTGTCGAAGCGAACATCGCTGTCGCTGCTGCGGTTATTGGTGCCGACGTTGATATCCTGCGCGTTCTGACCTTCGTTTTTACCCTGATACTGCAGGGCAAAGTTCAGACCCTCCACCAGGCCAAAGAAATCGCTGTTGCGGTAGGTCGCGACGCCGTTGGCGCGGCCTGCCATAAAGTTATCCGCATAGGTGTAGGAGTCGCCGCCGAACTCCGGCAGCATATCGGTCCAGCCTTCGACGTCGTACAGCACGCCATAGTTACGACCGTAGTCGAAGGAGCCGTAATCACCCACTTTGATACCCGCGAATGCCAGACGGGTCCACGCCTGATCGCTGGAGCTCTCGGTGTTGTTGGCCTGAACGTTATATTCCCACTGACCATAGCCGGTAAGCATATCGTTGATCTGGGTTTCGCCTTTAAAGCCGAAACGCAAATAAGTTTGATCGCCGTCTTTTTTCGAGTCGCTGGAGAAATAGTGCAGACCGTCTACCTTGCCATAGAGATCTAATTTATTTCCGTCTTTATTATAAATTTCCGCCGCATGGACGGCACCGGCGGCTAATAAAGCCGGAATAACGAGGGCCAGTACTTTTCTTTTCATGAAGAAATTCCTTTAACTGTTTTTATGTTTTAGCTTCCGGGAAGGAAGTGAACTCATGCTAAAGGAGCGGTCTGAGATATGGTAAGACTCAATTGTTACGATATAAGTAAAATCTAAAATAAATAATACCAAAGAAATGGTGATAATTATGCTGAATATATCCGTGGATAATATACAAAATAAAAATTATACATGCCCAGGGTAATCACGTATTATTCGCACGTTATATGCCTTTATTGTCATGCCAATTATTTATTGTTGCCGTCTCATTCTGCGGAATGATTTTGTTTATCGGTAAAACGACAAGCCCGAACAACATGTTCGGGCTTTTTTTATGGCTGCAGGATGGAAAATAACCTTAGCCTTCGCTCGGTGATTTCTCCGCTTTGCCGGCCAGCTGGGCGAGGAAGTCATACCGTTTCTGCAGATCGGCGGCGGCGTCTTTCCACAACTGCTCCGCCACCTCCGGCTGCTGGGCGTTCAGGCGACGGAAGCGTTGCTCGTTTAGCAGCGTCTCGGCCAGCGCGTCGGACGGCGGACGAGAATCCAGCGCCAGCGGCAGTTTGCCTTCGTCGGCGCGACGCGGGTCGAAGCGGTAGAGCGGCCAGAATCCAGTGGCGGTCAGCTGACGCATCTGATCGTGGCTGAGCGCCAGATCGTAGCCGTGCTCTTCGCAAGGACTGTAGGCGATGATCAGCGACGGTCCCGGATAGGCTTCCGCTTCCTGAATCGCTTTCACCGTCTGGTTCAGCTGCGCGCCCAGCGAAATCTGCGCCACATAGACATGACCGTACATCATCATGCTGACGCCAAGATCTTTGCGCGCCTTGCGTTTACCGTGTTCGCCAAACTTGGTGACTGCCCCCAGCGGGGTGGCTTTTGACGCCTGGCCGCCGGTGTTGGAGTAACACTGGGTATCCAGCACCAGAATGTTGACGTTTTCCGTCAGGCTCAGCACATGATCCAGACCGCCGAAGCCAATATCGTAGGCCCAGCCGTCGCCACCGATCAGCCAGACGGATTTCTCCACCAGCGCGTCAGCATCGGTCAGCAGCTCTTCAGCGCCGTCCACGCCGGCCAGCGCCTGGCGCAGGGCCGCCACCTGTTCGCGGCGTACTTCCGGCGTCGCCTCGGCATGCAGCGCCGCGTTCAACTCTGCCGGCAGTTTGTCGGCAAATTCGCTCAGCAGGCGCATCACGCGCTGACGGTGCTGGTCGACGGTTAAGCGGATGCCGAGCCCGAATTCAGCGTTATCCTCAAACAGCGAGTTGGCCCATGCCGGGCCGCGGCCGTTGGCGTCGGTCGTATACGGCGTCGAGGGCAGGTTGCCGCCGTAAATGGAGGAGCAGCCGGTAGCATTGGCAATCAACATCCGATCGCCATACAGCTGGGTCAGCAGTTTGATATACGGCGTTTCGCCACAGCCGGAGCAGGCGCCGGAGTATTCAAACAGCGGGCTGATCAGCTGCGAGGTGCGAATATCTATCCGCTCCAGTTTTGTGCGGTCGATTTCCGGCAGGTTGAGGAAGTAATCGTAATTGACCTTCTCCTCTTCCACATGCTCCAGGCGCGACATCATATTGATAGCCTTGATCTCCGGGTTCTGGCGATCTTTCGCCGGGCACACTTCAACGCACAGGTTGCAGCCGGTGCAGTCTTCCGGGGCGACCTGCAGAACGTATTTTTGTCCGCGCATATCGCGGGATTTGACGTCCAGCGAGTGCAGACTGGCAGGGGCGTTCTCCATCTCTTCCGGCGCGACCACTTTGGCGCGGATCGCCGAGTGCGGGCAGGCGGCGACGCAGTGGTTGCACTGCGTACACAGCGCTTCCTTCCAGATGGGGATCTCTTCGGCGATATTGCGTTTCTCCCAGCGCGTGGTGCCCATGGGCCAGGTGCCGTCCGGCGGCAGGGCGGAGACCGGCAGCGCATCGCCGAGGCCGGCCAGCATCGCGGCGGTGACCGTTTTGACGAAATCCGGCGCGGCGTCGGAGACCACCGGCGGGCGGTTCGGACTGCTGGCGTTCACTGGCTGGAGCGGCACTTCCGCCAGCGATTCCCGGGCCAGGGCCAGCGCCTGCCAGTTGCGTTCCACCAGCTCCTGGCCTTTGCTGCTGTAGCTTTTGGCGATGGCTGCCTGCAGTTCCGCCAGCGCGCTGTCGCCCGGCAGGATGCGGGTGAGATGGAAGAACGCCATCTGCATCACGGTATTAATGCGCGCGCCGAGGCTGCACTCGCGGGCGATTTTCGCCGCGTTGACCACGTAAAAACGCGCTTTTTTCTGATTCAGGGTGGCCTGGACTTCCTGCGGCAGGCGAGACCAGACCTCATCGGCGCCGTAAGGCGTGTTGAGCAGGAAAATACCGCCGGGCTTCAGCCGCTCGGCCATCTGGTATTTATCGATAAACTGTAGCTGGTGGCAGCCGACGAAATCAGCCTGCGAAATCAGATACGAAGAACGAATCGGTTTTTCGCTGACGCGCAGATGCGACACGGTGAGGCCGCCCGCTTTCTTCGAGTCATAGACAAAATAGCCCTGTGAGAACCACGGGGTCGAGTTGCCGATGATTTTGATGTTGTTTTTGGTGGCTGACACGCTGCCATCGCTGCCGAGACCGTAGAACAGGGCCTCGAGCTTGGCCTCTGCGGGCAGGGTATTTTCTCCCAGCGGCAGCGACAGATTGGTCACGTCATCATAGATACCGACGGTAAAGCGCGGCTTCGGCTGAGCGGACTGCAGTTCACTGAATACCGCCAGCACGCATTCCGGGCCGAACTCCTTGGAGGAGAGGCCATAGCGGCCGCCGATGGTGCGCGGCAGCGTCTCGCGCTCGCCGCGGTTAAAGGCTTCCGCCAGGGCGGTCATCACATCGAGATACAGCGGCTCGGCAAGCGCGCCAGGCTCTTTGGTGCGATCGAGCACCGCTACCGCCCGGGCGCTCTCCGGCAACGCTGCCAGCAGGTGGGCGGCGGAGAACGGGCGATAGAGGCGCACTTTCAGCACGCCGACTTTCTCGCCGCGGCTCAGCAGTTCATCAACCACCTCTTCGCAGGTACCGATGGCCGAACCCATAATGACGATCACGCGCTCTGCCTGCGGGTGGCCGTAAAACTCAAACGGTTTGTACTGACGGCCGGTGGCGGCGGCGAAGTCGTTCATCGCCGTCTCAACATGGTCATAGACCGCGTCGTACCACGGATTGGTGGCCTCCCGGGACTGGAAGTACGTGTCGGGGTTGGCCGAGGTTCCGCGGATCACCGGGTGTTCCGGATTGAGCGCGCGCTGGCGATGCTCGGCGATTTTATCCTGCGGTAGCAGGGCGCGAATGGTGTCATCCGCCAGCGGGGCGATTTTGTTGATTTCGTGCGAGGTGCGGAAACCATCAAAGAAATGAATAAACGGCACCCGGCTTTGCAGGGTGGCGATATGCGAGATCAGCGCAAAATCCTGCGCCTCCTGGACGCTGCTGGCGCACAGCATGGCGCAACCGGTCTGCCGCACGGCCATCACATCGGAATGATCGCCGAAGATCGATAGCGCGTGGGTGGCGACGGTGCGGGCGGCGACGTGCAGCACAAACGGCATCAGCTGGCCGGCCAGTTTGTACAGCGTGGGGATCATCAGCAGCAGACCCTGCGATGAGGTAAAGGAGGTGGAGAGGGCGCCGGTCTGCAGCGCGCCATGTACGGCGCCAATGGCGCCTGCCTCCGACTGCATTTCGACCACGCGGGGAACATCGCCCCAGACGTTTTTCAGCCCATTGCCGGCCCAGGCGTCGGCCTGTTCCGCCATCGTTGAACTGGGCGTGATCGGGTAGATGGCGATAACTTCACTGGTGCGAAACGCGACGGAAGCGACCGCGCCATTACCATCAATCGTAATCATATGAAGACACCCTTACATTGCGCAAAAGAATGGACACGTGAAACCGCGACGCGCCCTGTAATTATATAAGGGGTAGTTTAGCAAACCGTTGGCGCGGCCATTTTTGCATTTGTGTCCTCAATGCGCCGGCCACCCGTGACCAGATCAATATTTTGCATGGTTCGCGGAGAAAATGGCTTCCTGCCGAGTGTCGAGTCACGTGCGCCCGGCGACCAGGCCGGAGCAGATCAAGCTTTCTGCGAAAATTTGCTAGAAAATGTTAATGAGGCGCATAAATACGTACTTCCCCCCTCGACGCCGCCCGCCACGCTGCCTATTATTCTGGGGTTTGCTTTTTTAAGACGTTTCCGAGGGGAGAGAGAATGCGAGCTGCGATATTAGTTGGTTGTGCGGCGCTGTTGCTGTCGGCGTGCAGTAGTGAACCCGTTCAGCAGGCCACGGCGGCGCACGTCACGCCAGGCATGCGGGCGGCGATGAGCGACGCCGGTCAGGCCAACTGCGCCATGATAGGCGGCTCGTTATCGGTGGCTCGTCAGCTCGATGGTTCGGCGATTGGCATGTGCGCGCTGCCGAACGGCAAACGCTGCAGCGAGCAGGCGCTGGCGGGCGGCAGCTGCGGCTACTAACGGCGGCCCCATCGCGGGGCAGCGTCAGCGGCACCTCAAGGCCGGCTAATGCATCAGGTCGGCGAGCTTATAGACCAGCGTCTGGTCGGCGGTCGCCAGCGTCAACTGGTTTTCCGTCAGATCGACCTGCGAGCCTTCGCGCAACATCTTGCCGATCGTCGCGTCAAGGGTATTAAGCTGGGCATCGTGGCACAGCATCCGGGTCATCGCCAGCGACTTCACCTTCAGCTCGCCGTCCGACACCTTGCCTTCCCCGCTAAAACCGTTGCACATATTGCCCGAAACATACATCTTGCCCGTAATAGCCATCTTCTCGCCGAAGCTCAGCTCCAGCGGCCGGTCGCCGGCGTTGACCGCCTGGCCGTTGACGCTGGTCAGCACGAAGCGATGATGCTGCAGCTGTTCCGCGCCGGTGGACACCTTACTGTTATAGACACAGCCGGACAACAGCATACCTGCCGCCAGTAGCGCCGCCAATTTGTTCATTTTCACTCCAAAACATTCACATTACTAATAAAACCAAGCCAGTGTAACGGTATCGCAGCGGGGATCTGTGGGGATTATCTGAATGTGCTCCCCCCGGGAGAGGAGCACAAAAGGGAAAGGAATCAGACGATGGCGTTCGGGCAGGTTTCGCCGTTGGCGACCTGCTGCAGGTTGCCCAGGGTGGTCTCCGAAATGCTGATCAGCGCCTCAGCGGTGAGGAACGCCTGGTGGCCGGTGAACAGCACGTTGTGACAGGCGGAGAGGCGGCGGAAAACGTCGTCCTGGATCACATCGTTGGATTTGTCTTCAAAGAACAGATCGCGTTCGTTCTCATAAACATCCAGCCCCAGCGCGCCAATTTTCTGGTGCTTCAGGGCGTCGATGGCCGCCTGGGAGTCGATCAGCGCGCCGCGGCTGGTGTTAATCACCATCACCCCGTCCTTCATCTGGTCAAACGCCTCGCGATTGAGCAGATGGTAGTTTTCGTCGGTCAGCGGGCAGTGCAGGGAGATCACGTCCGACTCCTTGTACAGTGTAGCGAGGTCGACATATTCCACCCCCAGCTCCAGCGCGGCGGCGCTTGGGTACGGGTCGAACGCCAGCAGGCGCATGCCGAAACCTTTGAGGATCCGCAGCATCGCCACGCCAATTTTCCCGGTGCCGATCACCCCGGCGGTTTTACCATACATGGTGAAACCGGTGAGGCCTTCGAGGGAGAAGTTGGCATCACGGGTACGCTGATAGGCGCGGTGGATGCGACGGTTGAGCGACATCATCATACCGATCGCATGCTCAGCGACGGCTTCCGGCGAGTACGCCGGGACGCGGACCACGCGCAGGCCAAGCTCCTTTGCCGCCTCGAGGTCGACGTTGTTAAATCCGGCGCAGCGCAGAGCGATATACTTCACGCCGTGGGCCTTCAGCTCTTCCAGCACCGGGCGGCTGCCGTCGTCATTGACGAAGATACACACCGCTTCGCAACCGTTGGCGGTTTTGGCGGTCTTCGCTGTCAGCAGGAAGTCGAAGAATTCCAGTTCAAAGCCGTAGGTATCATTCACGTGCTGCAGGTACTTTTTATCGTACTGCTTCGTACTGTAAACCGCGATTTTCATAAGACTTTTCTCCAGTGATTATAACGTCACGGTAGTATATTTAAAATAATCGTACAATTATTAAAAAATAGTTTAAGTGTCAGGTGCTTATGCTAATTCTAGAGCATATCGCGGATTTGCGGAATCTCTTTGAAAGACAAAGTTTTTTCACCACAAACTGAGGCTTAAAGCGCCGGGGGAGAGCAGCAGAAACGGCCACAGCAGACCGGAGCTGACGTTAGCTAGCTGAAACGACCACAGCGGCAGGCCGCTGGCGCCGCTGACCAGGGGCAGGGTGGCGCGCAGGGGAGAGAGGAAGCGACTGAAAAAGACCGCCCACAGCCCGCGGCGCTGAAAAAAGAGTCGGCTGCGGGCCAGCCGCTCGGCGGTCAGCCAGCGTAACTGTGTGAGGCGGTGACGATAGCGAACGCCTAACCACCACGAGAGCCAGAATCCGCCGATGGCGCCGAGGCTGGCGCTGGACCACATTAACAGGAAATGACCGAGACTGGCGGAAGCGAATGTCCCCAACAGCAGCAGGCCGGAGGTGCCCGGGATCGCCAGCGACACCAGCGCGCAGGATTTAGTGAAGGTGAGCAGGAAAACCATTAGTAATACCAATGGATAGTGGCCCTGTGCGCTCTCAAAGAGCGAGATAATTAACGACACGGTCTCTCCCGCAAGCCATTTCTGTCTGGCTGGAGTGTGGCAGGCGCTGCTTAAACAAAAGCTAAATGATGACGGCCGATCGCCGCGCCGCGAGTCCGGCTGGCAACTATGCTTTAACAGGTCGCAAACTTTCACTCACTGGTCGAACGTGTCACAATGGGCGCCATTCGGCTTTTACTTATGTTGAATCAGGATATTAACTGCCCATGAAGGGTAAATATAAAGCCGCCATCGCGCTGGTGTTAGTGCTGGTGTTATTGCCGCTAACGCTGCTGTTGACGCTGACCCACTGGGTGCCGACGCTGGCGGGCATCTGGCTGCCTGTGGGCACTCGTATCTCGTTGCAGGAGAGCCCGCGTCTGACGCGGTCGGCTCTGCTGATCCCCGACCTGCGCTATCTGGTGGGCGACTGTGAACTCGCCCGGGTGACCGATGCCCGTCTCTCGCGTCCCAGCCGCTGGCGGCTGCATATTGGCCAGCTGGACATCAACAGCGCTTGTCTGAGCAAACTGCCGGCCAGCGAGCCCACGCCGGGATCGCCGCGCACCCTCGCCGAATGGCAATCGATGTTGCCCTACAGCTGGTTAACCATTGACAACCTGCGGCTGTCGCCATGGGAGAAATGGCAGGGGCGGCTGGTGATGTCGTTGACGCCAGTGCAACAGGACATCGGCTTTGCCGGTAAGGAACTGAGTCTGCAGGCGCGCCTGCGCGGCCAGGCCCTCACCGTCAGCCAGTTCAGCGCCCGGCTGACTGACGATCAGCCGCCGGTGAAGCTGGTGGGAACCTTCCACCTGCCGCTGGTACCGGATGGTCTGCCGGTCGACGGCCAGATGCAGGGCACCTTTGAATTTCCACAAACCGCGGAATGGATCGATGCCGAGCTCGAGTGGCAGCACAATCGCGGCCAGCTGCTGGTGACGCCGCGCGGCGAGGTAGAGCCGATCCTGGACCTGCCGTGGGAGATCACCCCGGAGCGGATCACCATCAGCGACGGCCGCTGGCGCACCCGCTACCAGAACTATCCGCTCAGCGGGCGCGTCGCATTGTCGGTGGGTAACTGGCAGCAGGGGACCGAGCAGATGACCGTCAGCGGTCGCTTAAATGTCCTCACCGAGGGGCATGCCGGCAAAGGCAACGCGGTGCTGAATATCGGTCCGGGCAAGCTAAGCATGGATAACAGCGACATGCCGCTGCGGCTCACCGGCGAGGCCAAGCTGGGGGAGATGATCTTCTACGCGGCGCTGCCGGCGCAGCTCAGCGGGTCGCTGGTCAGCCCGCAGCTGGCGTTTCATCCCGGGGCGCTGCTGCGTTCGCGCGGACGAGTGATCGATGCGCTGAATATTGATGAAATTCGCTGGCCGCTGGCTGGGGTGAAAGTGACCCAGCAGGGCGTCGATGGCCGCCTGCAGGCGATCCTCCGCGCCCATGAGCAGCAGATGGGCGACTTTACGCTGCATCTGGACGGTCAGGCGAGCGATTTTCTGCCCGACAGCGGCCGCTGGCAATGGCGCTACTGGGGTGAGGGACACTTCACCCCGATGCAGGCGCGCTGGGATGTGAAGGGCAGCGGGGAGTGGCGCGACAATGCTATTACCCTGAGCAGCCTCTCCACCGGCTTCGATAAGCTCGAGTACGGCACGATGCGGGTCAGTACGCCGCGTCTGACGCTCGAGCAGCCGATCCGCTGGCTGCGTGATGCCCAGCACCCGCGGCTGACCGGCGCGCTGTCGCTGGACGCGGCAAAGACCACCTTCTCCGGCGGCAGCTATCTCCCGGCGTCAACGCTGAAATTTGCCCTCGACGGCCGGGACCCGACGTGGTTCCAGTTCACCGGCGCCCTGCACGCCGATACCATTGGCCCGGTGCGGCTGACCGGGCGCTGGGATGGCGAACGGCTGCGCGGCCAGGCGTGGTGGCCAAAACAGTCGCTGACGGTGTTCCAGCCGCTGGTGCCACCGGACTGGAAGATGAATCTGCGGGAAGGCAGTCTCTATGCGCAGGTGGCCTTTTCGGCAGCAGCCGGGCAGGGATTTGAGGCGGGCGGCCACGGCGTGCTGAAGGGCGGCAGCGCCTGGATGCCGGACAATCAGATTAACGGCGTCGACTTCGTGCTGCCATTCCGTTTCAGCGACGGCCACTGGCAGCTGGGCACCCGCCGTCCGGTCTCCCTGCGTATTGGCGAAATCGTCAACCAGGTTACCGCGCGCAATCTGACGGCGGACCTGCAGGGCACCTGGCCGTGGAGTGAGGCCAATCCGCTGCAGCTCAGCGACGTCAGCGTCGATCTGTTAGGCGGAAAACTGACCCTGCTGCAGCTGCGCATGCCGCAGCGCGACCCGGCGCTGATCCGTCTGCAACATATCTCCAGCAGCGAACTCACCAGCGCCGTCAAGGTGAAGCAGTTCGCTATGTCCGGGGCGGTGAGCGGCGCGCTGCCGCTGTGGCTGGAAAACAACCAATGGATCATCCACGACGGCTGGCTGCGTAATGACGGGCCGATGACCCTGCGGCTGGATAAAGACACTGCCGATGCGCTGGTGGCGGACAATGTCTCCGCCGGGGCGGCGATTAACTGGCTGCGCTATATGGAGATCTCCCGCTCGTGGACGCGGATTAACCTCGACAATCTGGGCGTGTTGACGCTTAAGGCCACCGTCAACGGTACCAGCCGGGTGGACGGAAAAAGCAGTACCGTGCATTTAAACTACGCTCATGAAGAGAATATTTTCGATCTGTGGCGCAGTTTACGCTTCGGCGACAATTTACAGGCGTGGCTCGAACAGAATGCCATGCTGCCCGTGCGGCACTGTACGGACGGTAAGACATGTAAGGAACCTAAATGAAGAAGTTGCTAGTGGCCATGGTGGCGCCGATGCTGCTCGCCGGCTGTACGCCGCGTATCGAAATTGCGGCATCGAAAGAGCCCATCACCATTAATATGAATGTCAAAATTGAGCATGAGATCCATATCAAGGTCGATAAGGATGTGGAAAATCTGCTGAAATCCCGCAGCGATCTGTTCTGAGGCGACGATGAGAAAACGACTGTTAAGCGCAGCGCTGGCGCTGACCTTACTCAGCGCGCCCGCGCTGGCGTTGACCCTGAGCGAAGCGCGGCAGCAGGGGCGGGTGGGGGAAACGCTGAACGGCTATCTGGCGCCGCTGCGCCAGGATAAAGAGACCTTAGCGCTGGTGAAGCAGATCAACGCCGCGCGCAGCGAAAGCTACCAGCAGCTGGCGGATGACAACAATCTGCCGGTAGATGAAGTGGCGAAAATGGCCGGGCAGAAGCTGGTGGCCCGCGCTCAGCCCGGGGAGTACGTCCAGGGGCTGAACGGCCAGTGGCGGCGTAAATGATCAGCGGCAGCGCTTGCGGTATTCGCCCGGCGAGACGCCAAAGCGCTGCTTAAAGGCGGTGGAGAAATGGCTGTGGTCGCTGAAGCCCCAGCGGTAGCCGATCCCCGCCAGCTTTTCGTCGTCATGGGCGTTCTGTAGCGCCCGGGCGCACAGATCCAACCGCCGGTTCTTAATATACTGCGCCACCACCAGCCCTTTGTCGGCAAACAACCGGTACAGGCTGCGTACCGACATCCCCGTCTCGCTGGCCAGCCACTCCGGGCGCAAATGCTCCGACTGAATGGACGCATCGATTAAGGCAATAATCTTCTGAAACTGCTTTTCCCGCCGGGAAGGGGCAGGCTCGCGCTGATGCAGCACCGGGCGCAACAGGCAAGCGATCGCCTCCAGCGCCGCTTCACTCTCGCTGGCGGAGAGCGCCGTGCCGCCCATGCTTTCCAGCAGCAGTCGCTGGCTGAGCTGCACCATTGGCAGGGATTTGTCCAGCCGGCAGGCGGTGGCGATGTCGCCTGATGGCGCCACCCGCTGGCGCGGCAGCAGCAATGAGGCCTGACGCGAGGTCTGCTGCCAGACAATCGAGCAGGGGCGGGCGGCGTCGATTAACGTGATATCGCCTGCCGCCAGCGTCACCTGGCGATCGTCCTGTTCGATGATGGCTTCGCCGGCAAGCTGAAATACGGTGTAGAACCAGGCGTCGTTATCGCGTTTTATCTCATTGTGTGTGCGGTAGAGATTAACGCCGGCGGCGGTGACCGTGCTGACCTTGAGGTTACCAGCGTAGCGGGCGTCAATCTCTCCGTGGAAGCGCCCCTCCAGCGGCCGGGCGGCGAAATGGCCGCAGACCTGATTGATCGTCGCCAGCCAGCGCTGGTACGCCAGCCCCCCCTCTGCCGTGGTCATCATTCGCCCTTCTCCTGTAATAACAATGTTTCCGCATTGTTGCATTTATGCCGCCTCAGGCAAGGCCGCGATGGCGGGTATATGAAAGAACTATTACCTGCGGCACATTTCTGCCAGGGTAAGCCGCGGATTTGCGGCGACTGTCACAGCGGCGCAAACGAATGTCACAGAGAAAAAAGCGCCAGCCGCCAACCGGACATAGACTGAAAGCACTATCCGCGAAGAATAAGGAAAGGGTATGTCCACCTCTCAGATAGCGCTGCTTGCCAGCGTCCAGCAGTTTTTAGACCGTCAGCATGGCCTGTATATCGACGGCGCTCCCTGCGCCGCGCAGAGCGAAAACCGGTTAACCGTCTGGGATCCGGCCACCGGGCAGGCGATTGCCACCACCGCCGACGCCAGCCCGGCGGATGTCGACCGGGCGGTAATGTCCGCCTGGCGCGCTTTTGTCGATCGCCGCTGGGCCGGGCGCACCCCGGCCGACCGTGAACGCATCCTGCTGCGTTTTGCCGACCTGGTGGAGCAGCACGGCGAAGAGCTGGCGCAACTGGAAACCCTTGAGCAGGGCAAATCCATTGCGATCTCTCGCGCCTTTGAGGTCGGCTGCACCCTGAACTGGATGCGCTACACCGCGGGGCTGACCACCAAGATCAGCGGCCGGACGCTGGACGTGTCGATCCCGTTCCCGCAAGGGGCGCGTTACCAGGCGTGGACCAAAAAAGAGCCGGTCGGGGTGGTGGCGGGCATCGTCCCGTGGAATTTCCCGCTGATGATCGGCATGTGGAAGGTCATGCCGGCCCTGGCGGCAGGCTGTTCGATCGTCATCAAACCTTCTGAAACCACCCCGCTGACCCTGCTGCGGGTGGCGGAGCTGGCGACCCTGGCGGGCATACCTGACGGGGTATTCAATGTGGTCACCGGCAGCGGCGCCGGCTGCGGCGCGGCGCTGACCGCCCATCCGCAGGTAGCGAAGGTCAGCTTTACCGGCTCGACGGCGACCGGGAAACAGATCGCCCGCGTGGCCGCCGACCGCCTGACTCGCGTGACGCTGGAGCTGGGCGGCAAGAACCCGGCGATTGTGCTCAAAGATGCCGATCCCCAGTGGGTTATTGAGGGGCTGATGACCGGTAGCTTCCTCAATCAGGGGCAGGTCTGCGCCGCCAGCTCGCGGATCTACATCGAAGCGCCGCTGTTTGACACCCTGGTCAGCGGTTTCGAGCAGGCGGTAAAATCGCTGCAGGTGGGGCCGGGGATGCAGGAGACGGCGCAGATCAACCCGGTGGTCTCCCGGGCCCACTGCGACAAGGTGGCGGCCTACCTCGAAGAGGCTCGCCAGCAGAAGGCAGAGCTCATCAGCGGCAGCGCCGGACCGGATGCGGGGGGGTATTATATTCCGCCGACGCTGGTGGTTAACCCCGACGCCGGGCTGCGCCTCACCCGTGAGGAGGTGTTTGGCCCGGTGGTGAACCTGGTGCGGGTGGCCGACGGCGAGGAGGCGCTGCGTCTGGCCAACGACAGCGATTTTGGCCTGACCGCCAGCGTCTGGACCCGCGATCTAACCCAGGCCCTGAACTACACCGACCGTCTGCAGGCGGGAACGGTATGGGTCAACAGCCATACCCTGATTGACGCCAACCTGCCTTTCGGCGGCATGAAGCAGTCTGGTACCGGCCGCGATTTCGGCCCTGACTGGCTCGACGGCTGGTGCGAAACCAAATCCGTCTGCGTGCGTTACTAGACCGCTGTCGGGGAAAGCGAATGGCTTTTCCCGACGCGCCGCTTGCCGACCTCCGGTCTTTCTCGCTACTGTGGAGGGCAATCTTTGCCCAACCAGGGCGGTGAATCATCAGGAGGTCTTCGGCATGTCAGCATTTCCTAAGGTTGCACTTATTGGTCCCGGCGCCATCGGCACGACTATCGCCGCCGCCCTGTTTGAGGTGGGGAGGGCGCCGATGGTCTGCGGGCGTACCGCCCATTCGGCGCTGGTGCTGCGCACTGACGAGGGCGAGATCGTGGTGCCCGGCCCGGTGCACACCGACCCAACGGCGATAGCCGCCCCCTTCGACCTGGTCTTTGTCGCGGTGAAAACCACCCAGACGGAGGCCATCGCCCCCTGGCTGACGGCCCTGTGTTCCGCGGACACCGTGGTGTGCGTGCTGCAAAACGGCGTCGAGCAGCGCCAGCAGTTTGCTCCCCTGACCGGCGGCGCGACGGTGTTGCCCTCGGTGGTCTGGTTTCCGGCGCAGCGCGATGCCGATGCCTCTGTCTGGCTGCGCGCCACACCGCGCCTGACCCTCCCGGATCTGCCGGGGGCAGAGCGAGTGCAGCAGGCGCTGGCGGGGACCCGCTGCGCGGTGGACCTGGCGGCGGATTTTACCACCGTGGCCTGGCGTAAACTGTTGCAGAACGCCGTCGCCGGACTGATGGTGCTGACCGGACGCCGCGCCGGGATGTTTGCCCGGGAAGACATTACTGCCCTCGGACTGGCTTATCTGCGCGAATGTCTGCAGGTGGCGCGGGCGGAAGGGGCCGCCCTGGGCGACAGCGTGCCGGAGGAGATTATCGCCGGCTTTCACCGGGCGCCTGCCGACTTAAGCACCTCTATTCTGATCGATCGCCTGAATGGCCGACCGCTGGAGTGGGATATTCGTAACGGCGTGGTGCAGCGTCGCGGACGTCAGCACGGCATTCCGACACCGCTCAGCGATATCATCGTGCCGCTGCTGGCGGCAGCCAGCGACGGCCCGGGCTGACCCGGGCAGGCGCGGGGTTAGTCCACCAGGGAGGGATCGAGGTCGATCATTAACTGCTTCATTTCGGCAAAATGCTGCCGCGAGAAATCGGCAATCTTCTCCCAGTCCTGGGCCGTTTTTTCCGCTACCGCGTCTGACAGAACCTTCAGCGGCTGGCCGGTGGACCAGGCTGTGATCAGGATCTGACAGGCGCGCTCCAGGGTCCAGATATCATCGAACGCCTCGCCGATGGTCGGGGCGGTCACCAGCACCCCGTGATTCCCCATCAGCAGGCGGCGTTTGTCCGCCAGCAGGCCCGCCAGCCGGGCGCCTTCTGCCGCGGTGTCCGCCATCCCGCCGTACAGCGTATCGACGGCGACCCGGTTAAAATAGCGGGCCGTGTTCTGGTCGATGGGCAGGATCTGCGGCGTCGCCAGACAGGCGAGGCTGGTGGTGTACACCGGGTGCAGATGCAGCACCACCCGCACGTCCGGGAGCCGCTGATGGATCTGCCCGTGAATAGCCCACGCGGTGGCGTCGACGTCAGGGCGCGCGGCGCAACCTTCATCATCGGCGTTCAGCACCAGCAGATCGCTGGCGCGGATGCGCGAAAAGTGTTTCCACTTCGGGTTGAGTAAAAACGTTTTCCCGTCGGCGGAGAGCGCGGCGCTGAAATGGTTGGCCACCGCCTCATGCATGCCAAGATGGGCAATGATGCGAAAGGTGGCCGCCAGGTCGATGCGGATCTGCTCTTCATCGGAATCGCGCATGGGCATTACTCCGCTTTCGGCATCAGGGTCTGCAGATCGTCCGCCGTCGGCGCCTGGAAGTGATATTTCTTCAGCAGGGCGGCATATTCCGGCGTCGCGCTGTATTTTTTCAGCGCCTCTTCGAGGGCGGTTTTCACCTCAGTATTGCCTTTTTTAACGCCAAAGCCGTTCAGCACCGGATAGATCAGCGTGTCAGAGGAGATAACCACCCGGTCACCCAGTTTTTCCACCACCCCGCGCGCCACGGCGGCGTCGGTGATCTGCGCATCCACCGCGCGCGACAACAGCGCCTGGGTGGTCTGCGGGTCGGTGGTATAAACGCTCAGCGCAATCGGCTTCAGCCCCTTCTTCACGCAGTAGTCGGTGGAGAGCTTCTGCAATTGCGCCAGCCAGGAGGTGGCGCCCATCGAGCCGATTTTATGGCCGCAGAACGCTTCCGGGGTCTTAGGCTGGTAGTCGCCGCCTTTGCGGGCGAGGATCGCTTCCCCGCTTTTCAGGTACGGCACCATATCGATCACCTTCAGGCGTTCGGCGGTAATGTACATCGACGAGTTGGTGATATCGAAGCGCCCGCCCTGCAGCCCGGGGATCAGGTTGGGGAAGCGGGTATCGATATTCACTGCTTCACGGCCCATAGTCTTCGCCAGACCATCGAGCAGCTCGATGTCAAAACCGGCTGGCTTATTGTTTTCCATGTACTCGTAAGGAAAAAAGGTCATGTCCGAACCGGCGGTGATCTTACCGCTTTGCTGAAAGGCCAGTGCGCTAAAGGATGTCAGAGCAGCCGCTGCGCAGAGCAGCAGGGTCAGCGGGCGTGGTACGAAAATGCGTGTCATAAAACCTCCGGAGTGTGGGCAAATTACATGCTGGCGCGATCGGCGCCGGCCTGCTGAACAAAAAACGAAGCGCCGCGCGGCTTCTGCGGCAGACGAAGCTGGTTATTGGTGCTGCGCACCAGACCGCTCTCTTCTCCCGCGACCAGTTGGCCGGCATGGCGGCTCGGCAGCGGGTTTTCGCCGTAGGGTAGCGCATCCTCCGCGGCGTAGACGCTGATGAACAGGGTGCGCGGCAGGGCGGTTTCGTTGGGACTGGAGGCGTGCAGCAGGCGGGTATGCATAAAGCAGACTGAGCCCGCCGGGCCAAAACAGGCCTGCGGCTGCTGGCAGTGCGTCGCCACCACCTCATCATCCACCGCCCCCGTGAAGCGCCCCTCCTGCCAGTGGGACCACAGCGGCCCCTGATGACTGCCCGGCACCACGTTGAGCGGGCCATTCTCTGGCGTCACCTCGCTGACCATCAGCAGGGCGGTGATGATGTCGTCATTGCTGTGCGGGGTGAAAAGGAAATCCTGATGCCATTTCACCTCGGTGGCGGTGTGCGGCAGCTTGGAGTTAATTTTGCTGTGATGAAAGCGGGTGCCGCTGCCGCCGATCAGCTGCGCGGCGATGGTCGCCATCCGCGAGTTCAGCGCAGTATGGCGATAGGCCTCGGAGATCTCCGTCGGGGAGGCGACCCGGCGCAGCGACGGATGGTCAGGAGCATGATCGCGCTCGATATCGAAGCGCGGCCGCCCGTCGAGGGTTTCTCCCCACACCGTCGCGTGACCGCGGCTCTCCTCGACCCAGCCGTCGAAATCGCTCTGCAGGGCGGCGATGTCGGCGCTGGAAAGCACCTCTTCGACCACCAGAAAACCCTGCTGATGAAACTGATCAATTTGCCACTGCGCAATCATAGTTTTTCCTCTTCACGTTCCGATAGTTAAGCCAGAGAAACATCTTTGAGAAAGGCCTCGACCCGCGGGTGTTGCCCGCTACGCATCGCCTGCGGCGTGTCATCGCACACCACCCGGCCTTTCTCCATAAACACGATCCGGTCGGACACTTTGAAGGCGAAGTTCATCTCGTGGGTGACGATGACCATGGTGATGCCTTCGTGGGCCAGGGATTCGATAACCTGCAGCACTTCATTCACTTTTTCCGGATCCAGCGCCGAGGTGGGCTCATCGAACAGCATGATCTGCGGACGCATCATCAGGGCGCGGGCGATCGCCACCCGCTGCTGCTGTCCGCCGGAGAGCTGGTGTGGATACTTCCAGGCGTGCTCCAGCATGCCCACTTTGTGCAGCAGTTCGCAGGCGTGCTGGCGCAGCTCCGCGTCACTTGCCAGATGGTGATAGCGCGGGGCCAGCAGCAGATTGCCGAACACGGTCAGATGCGGGAACAGGTTAAAGCTCTGGAACACCATGCCGATGTTCAGGCGATGTTCGGCATTCTCCATAAAGCGCGGCTTCTGCTGCCCCTGACGGTCGAGGTGAATAAAGGGTTGGCCGTTAATCTGAATTTCGCCGTTATCGATCTGCTCAAGACCGTTCAGCAGGCGAATGAGGGTGGTTTTCCCCGAGCCTGACGGACCGATGACCGAGACCACCTCGCCGGGCTGGATCTGCAGGCTCACCGCCCCCAACACTTCGACGTTGTTGTAGGCCTTATGCAGCTTAGAGGCCTGCAGCGCCGGCTCATGACTCTGGGTGACGCTGCGCGCCATCGCCGGGCGGCGGGCGCTGGCCAGCCGCTGCATCTCGGCATCTACCGGACGAGCGGTATTGCGCTGGGTCACGTCAAGGTAGTTCTCCAGCCGTTTCAGCAGAAAATCGAACACCGTGACGATAAAGATGTAATAAAACGCCACGGCCGTCATCGTCTCCATGACCAGAAAGTTCTGCGAGTAGAGCTGCTGGCCGACCATCAATATTTCGGTCAGGGAGATCACCGACACCAGCGAACTGAGCTTCACGATGGCGATATATTCATTGGCCAGCGCCGGCAGGGCGACGCGCAGCGCCTGGGGGATGATCACCCGCCACTGGATCCCGGCGTAGCGCAACCCCAGGGCCCGTGCGGCTTCGCTCTGCCCGCGAGGGATGGAGAGCAATCCGCCGCGGTGGATCTCGGCGATATAAGCCGCTTCGCTGAGGACCATCGCCAGCAGGCCGGCCCAGAAGGGATCGTTCAGCACCGGGGCGAAGGAGGGCAGCGCCTGCGGCATGTTGTAGACAAAAATCAGCAGGACCAGCAGCGGCATACTGCGAAATAACCAGATATACAGCCGGGCTGGGGTGGATAACCAGCCGCGCGGCGACTGTTTGGCCAGCGCCAGAATAAATCCGAGCACAATACTGCAGCCCCAGGTCAGCAGACTTAATTTAATGACGGTCCAGGTGGCCCACCAAAAATCGGCATCGCTGAGCAGGCTTAACATGTAGTTCCAGTTAAACGTCATGGGCTATTTCACTCGTCATAATTATCAAAAATGAAAGTGGCTCGGCTGTGCCGTAATGAGGAGCCACCGGTATTCATCGTGCGAATACACTATGCTGGCAGGATGCTTTCAGAGGCAATTAGTAAATTTTTGGCCTTTAAGTTTAAAAAAACTATACAGCGATATTAACGATATGGAATTTAAAGTGATTGTTAAGATACTTTGCGTAAACAATTTAAAAACAATGACTGTAATTCAATAACGCTATTTTGCGCAGACAGGTTATTTTGCGCGAAACTGGGGCAGACGCTGCCAGTCTGGCGTGCAGCGTGGCGCATGATGGTGCAATGGTGGAAATAAACCACGCGGGCGTAGAGCAATAATAAATATTGCCGCCCCTTGTCGGGCAATGCGCCGTTCTTTTCCGGGGGTGGCACGCGGATTGCTTGGGACTTAGAGGAAAACTATTCCCCGTGTGCGCCGGACCATATTTTATCAATGGTGATGCTATGAACCGATTTACCCTGAAGCAGCTCAAATATTTCGTCACCGTGGTGGAGACGGAGAGTATCGCCGAGGCCTCCCGCCAGCTGCACATTGCGCAGCCGTCGATTTCGATTGCCATCAAGAATCTGGAGAGCACCTTCG
Organism: Klebsiella sp. P1CD1; assembly: GCF_003790505.1. Taxonomy (NCBI): domain Bacteria; kingdom Pseudomonadati; phylum Pseudomonadota; class Gammaproteobacteria; order Enterobacterales; family Enterobacteriaceae; genus Klebsiella; species Klebsiella sp. P1CD1. Next base: position 3,229,964 of record NZ_CP033631.1, on the reverse strand, counting down.
ACCAGCAGCTGTTTATTCGCCACCATGCGCAGGGCGTTTCGCTCACCTCCAGCGGTCGGCGGATCTACGATAAAGCGAAAGAGCTGCTGCGCCTGTCCTGGGAGTTCGAACAGAATTCGCGAGCGGATAAAGAGCTGGTTTCTGGCATGATCTCCATCGGTTGCTTCGAATCGGTGGCTCCGCTGTATATGCCGAAGCTGGTGGCCGGGTTTAAGAAATGCTATCCGGAAATCACCCTGCATCTGTACGACGGCGAACAGCATGAGCTGATGCATGGCCTGCACCGCGGCCGCTTCGACCTGGCGCTGGTTTACGATCTGGAGCTCGGCCATTCGATCAATAAAGAGCGGCTCAATGCCCCGCATAAACCCTACGCGCTGCTGCCCGCCGCGCATCCGCTGGCGCAGAAGGCGCAGGTGACGCTGCAGGAGCTGAGCCGCGAGCCGATGATCCTCCTCGATGCGGTCCCCAGTAAAAATTATTTTATCTCCATCTTTAAGGAAAAGGGTTATCACCCGGAAGTGGCTTACAGTTCCCCCTCCATTGAAATGGTGCGCTGTATGGTGGGTCAGGGGTTGGGTTTTTCGGTGCTGGTCACCCGGCCCTGCTGCGATATGACCTACGATGGCGAAAGAGTGGTGCAGCGGGATATTGCCGACGAGATGCCCGCCTCGACCTTAATTATGGCGCATCTCGCGAATAATGAGCCCACGCGGCCGACGCAACTGTTTATGGATTATTGTCGCAGCATCGAATTAACCCCAACTCACGCCTGAAATAACGCCTGTCGATCCGGCAGGCCTTATTTTTTGTCGTCACTCAGCCTCGTAAAATTCTATTCAGTCGATCGTTTTATAATATTTTACCAATTCGTCACAGTTAAATAACCTGAAAGCCGTCAATTCCGGCGACGTCGTCGGCAACTGTGCTTGAAGGATAGCGAAATGACTGAACAGATTACCGAGATCGATACCCTGGTGGTGGGCGCGGGGCAGGCGGGCGTCGCCATGAGCGAGCATCTGACCCGGCTGGATATCCCCCACCTGGTGCTGGAAAAGCAGGGTATTGCCCAGGCCTGGCGCAGCGGACGCTGGGATTCGCTGGTCGCCAACGGCCCGGCCTGGCACGATCGGTTCCCGGGCATGGTGTTCCCGGACTGCCCGGCAGACAGCTTTGTCGGCAAAGAGCAGGTGGCAGACTATTTTGCCGCCTATGCCCGCAGCTTCAATGCGCCGATCCGTACCGGGGTGGAGGTTTTCAGCGCCGAACGCCTCGTCGGACGGCCGGGCTTTCGTATCGACACCTCGCAGGGAGTGATTGAAGCGCAGCGGATTGTGGCGGCCACCGGGCCGTTTCAGCGGCCAGTGATCCCGGCCATCGCCCCGCAGAGTCAGGCTATTCAGCAGCTCCACTCCGCGCACTATTTTAACCCGCAGCAGCTACCGGAGGGCGGTGTGCTGGTGGTTGGCGCAGGATCCTCCGGCGTGCAGATTGCCGATGAGCTACAGCGAGCCGGACGCGCGGTGTGGCTGTCGGTGGGAGCGCACGACCGCCCGCCGCGTCGCTATCGTCAGCGCGATTTTTGCTGGTGGCTCGGGGTGCTGGGAATGTGGGATGCCGCGGCCAATGCGCCGGGTAAAGAGCATGTCACTATCGCGGTGAGCGGCGCGCGCGGCGGCCATACCGTCGATTTTCGCCAGCTGGCGCATCAGGGAGTCACGTTAGTGGGGCAGACCCGTGGCTTTGACGGTGACAAGGCACTGTTTCACCACGACCTGGCGGAGAATATCCGCCGCGGCGATGCCTCCTACCTTGCGCTGCTCGACGCCGCGGACGCGTGGGTGGCCCGCAACGGTATGGACCTGCCCGAAGAGCCCTCCGCCCGCGAATTTCTGCCCGATCCGGCCTGCGTTACCGACCCGCTGCTCAGTCTCAATCTGGCGGAGGCCGGGATCGGCACCATCATCTGGGCGACGGGCTACACCACCGACTATCGCTGGCTGAAGGTCAACGCCTTCGATGACGCACAGCGGCCACAGCATCACCGCGGCGTATCGACGGAGCCTGGCGTCTATTTCCTCGGCCTGCCGTGGCTCTCGCGGCGCGGGTCCACCTTTATCTGGGGCGTCTGGCACGATGCCAAATATATTGCCGATCAGATCGCCATTCAGCGCCAGTACCAGCGTTACCAGCCGTCCTGTTAACCGTTTTCCTTAAGGAGTGCTTTGATGCCAACTCATACCCGTATTCGCATGTTTAACACCAAAGAGACCTACCCGAACCAGGCGCTGAACAACGATCTGTGCCAGGCGGTGCGGGCCGGCAATACCGTCTACGTTCGCGGCCAGGTTGGCACCGACTTCGCCGGCAATCTGATTGGCCTCGGCGACCCGCGGGCGCAGGCGGAGCAGGCAATGAAGAATGTTGAACAGTTGCTGAAAGAGGCGGGAAGCGACCTCTCGCATATCGTCAAGACCACCACTTATCTGATCGATCCCCGCTATCGCGAGCCGGTCTATCAGGAGGTGGGCAAATGGTTAAAAGGCGTCTTTCCCATCTCCACCGGGGTGGTGGTGTCGGCCCTCGCGCAGCCGCAGTGGCTGATGGAGATTGACGTTACGGCGGTGATCCCTGACGACTGGCAGGGGGAGGCAGCAGAATGACTCTCTCTATTAGCGCCCGCTGCCCGGAATCAGGTCAGCTGGGCATTGCCATTAGTTCGTCGAGCATGGCCGTGGGATCGCGCTGTCCGTGGCTATTGCCCGGCGTCGGCGCGGTCGCCAGTCAGAACATAACCTTACCGTCGCTGGGGCCGCATATTCTTGGTGCGCTTGAGGCGGGGGCCTCCGTTGAGCAGGCTCTGAACCTGGCCCTGGCGGAGGACCGCTTCCGCGAATATCGCCAGGTCGCGGCGATTGATGCCAACGGTGAAGTGGCGGCGTTCAGCGGGGAACATACTCTCGGGATCGGTGGCACCCTGGCGGGAGATAACTGCGTGGCGGCGGGCAACATGCTGGCCAGTCACGAGGTGATCGCCGCGATGGTGGCCGCCTTCGAGACGGCGAGCGGTGAACTGGCCAGCCGGCTGCTGGCCGGGCTGCGCGCGGGGATTGCCGCCGGGGGCGAGGCCGGCCCGGTCCACTCGGCGGCGGTGAAAGTGGTGGACGATTACCCGTGGCCGGTGGTCGATCTGCGTATTGACTGGGCGGAGACGGATCCGCTGGCGGCCCTTGAGCAACTGTGGCTGGCCTGGGAGCCGCAAATGGACGCCTATATTACCCGGGCGCTCGACCCTCGCGATGCGCCCGCCTATGGCGTCCCCGGCGATGAATAACATCCTCGCCGCGCTGCTGGCTTTTGACACCACCAGCCGCCATTCGAACCTGGCGATGATCGACTGGATCGCCGATTTTCTCGCTGCCCGCGGCGTGGCGTCCCGCCGCTTTTATGACCCGTCGGGCGGTAAGGCCAATCTCTACGCCCGGCTGGGGCCGTCCGGCGGCGGTGGGGTGATGCTCTCGGGCCACACCGACGTGGTCCCGGTGGACGGCCAGGCCTGGAGCGTTCCGCCTTTCAGCCTCACCGAGCGCGATGGCCGCTACTATGGCCGCGGCAGCGCCGATATGAAGGGGTTTCTCGCCTGCGCGCTGGCGGCAGTGGATGACTTTCTGGCGGCGCCGCTGCGCATGCCACTGCATATGGCCTTCTCCTATGACGAAGAGGTCGGCTGTCTCGGCGTGCGCAGCCTGGTGGATTTTCTGCAGGCCTCGCCGGAGAAACCGGCGCTGTGCCTCATCGGCGAGCCAACGGAGATGCAGCCGGTGTTCGGTCATAAAGGCAAACTGGCCATGCGCTGCTGCATCGAGGGGCAGGCCTGCCATTCGGCCTATGCCCCGCAGGGGGTGAACGCCATCCGCTACGCGGCGAGACTGATCAACCACCTGGATCGGCTGGGCGTGCGTCTGGCCCGGCAGCAGGACAGCCGCTTTTCGCCGCCCTTCAGCACGCTGCAGGTGGGCACCATTCAGGGTGGGGCCGCGCTGAATATTGTTCCGCAGTCCTGCCGCTTTGATTTTGAGATCCGCTACCTGCCGGGGATGCGTCCCGAAGCGGTCACCGAGGCGCTGGCGGCCTACGCCCGTCGCCAGCTGCTGCCGGAGATGCGCCGGGTAGGCAGCGGGAGCGACATCCAGTTCCAGCTGTTAAGCCACTATCCGCCGCTGCTCAGCGATCCGCAGTCCGACTTCGCCCGCTGGCTGGCGCAGTGGTGCGGCAGCGACCGCTTCTCCACCGTGGCGTTCGGCACCGAAGGGGGGCTGTTCGATGAGATGGGCGTCGCGACCCTGGTCTGCGGACCGGGCAGCATGGCCCAGGGCCATAAGGCCGATGAGTACATCAGCATCGCGCAGACCGAGCGCTGTATGACGATGCTGAGACAGCTTTGCGCGTGGATGCGTGCCGAACCGGCGGAACCGCCCACCTGATCCCTCAACACAGGAACCCAAGCGATGCACAATCAACACTCTCCCCACATCGATCAAGCGACCATCGACCGCTGGCAGGCGGATGGCGCGGTGTTATTAAAAGGCGTCTTTACCCCCTGGGTCGATCGCCTCGCCGAGGGGGTCACGGCGCTGATGGCCAGCCCCAGCGAGTATGGTCATGCGCGCACGGTGATCCCCAAAGATGGTTCGCCGCCTTTTTTTCAGGACTACTGCAACTGGTCGCGGATCCCGGCGTTTAGCGAGTTTGTCTTTCAGTCAGCGGCCGCCGAGATCGCGGCGGCGCTGATGCAGTCGCAGACGGCGAAATTTTTCCATGAACATACGCTGGTCAAACCGGCCGGAGGCAGCACGGTGACTCCCTGGCATCATGACCAGCCTTACTATTGCGTCTCCGGCAGGCAGAACGTCAGCTTCTGGATCCCGCTGGACCCGGTGGCGGAGGCCACCTCGCTGCGTTGCATTCGCGGGTCGCATCGCTGGGAGGAGGAGTTCAGTCCTACCCGTTTCAATGGCACTAAGCTTTACGAGCACACCCGGTTCAGCACCCTGCCGGATATCGACGCCCATGAGGACGAATACGATATCGTCAGCTGGGCGCTGGAGCCGGGGGATGCGGTGGCCTTCCATTTCCGCACCGTCCATGGCGCCCGCGGCAACCCCGGCGCGCGGGCGCGACGGGTCTTCTCCGCCCGTTGGGTGGGGGATGACGCCGCGTTTGCCGATCGCGGCGGCGTGACGTCGCCACCGTTCCCCGAGCTGACCCTGCGGGACGGCGACCCGCTGGATTCCCCGCTGTTCCCCCAGGTTTGGCCGCGGGCGTGAGCTACTGGCGGCGGGATCTGCTATGATCCCGCCTTTCGCTGTCTGGAGCCTGTCGATGTTCAACGACGCCATTGTTTATGATCGCTACGGGCCGCCGGCCGCGGTGCTGACCCTGAAACGCCTGCCGCTGGCGCCGCTGGCGGGCGGACGGGTTCGGGTCAGGATGCGCTATGCCCCGGTGAATCCCTCGGATTTGATCCCCGTGACCGGCGCCTATCGCCACCGCACCCGACTGCCGGCCGTCGCCGGCTATGAAGGCCTTGGCGAGGTGGTCGCCGCGCCATACGGCAGCCGGCTGTCCGCGGGACAGCGGGTACTGCCTCTGCGCGGAGGCGGCACCTGGCAGCGGTTTATCGATCTGGATGAGACCTGGCTGGTGCCGGTGCCGCCAGCGGTTGACGATCTGCTGGCCGCCCGCGGGTATATCAATCCGCTGACGGCTATGCTGATGCTCAAGCGCTGGCCGGTTGCCGGAAAACACCTTGTGCTGACCGCGGCATCGTCCTCCTGCGCCAGTCTGCTGGGACAGTGGGCGCTGGCGATGGGCGCCCGCTCGGTGAGCGGGATTATTCGCTCGCCGCAGCACCGGGCGCGCCTGGAACAGGCCGGGATCTATCCGATCCTCGATACCGACCGGGCGCTGATGGAGAAGGTCAGCCAGCACAGCGATCTGGTGTTTGACGCGGTGGGCGGCGAACTGGCGAATACGCTGCTGTCGGTGCTGCCCGCATCGTCGATCCTGATCTCCTATGGGCTGTTATCCGGGCAGCCGCTGACCCAGACGCGCGGTAGCGCGACGGTGCGCAAGTTTCATCTGCGGGAGGCGCTGCCGACACTCAGCGTGGCGGCGTGGCGGGCGGCGTTTGACGAGATTTGGCTGCGCTTGCCAACGACCACCCAGCCGCCGGCCCAGCGCATAGCGTTGAACGACTGGCGGGAGGCAATTGCCGCCGCCGACCAGCCGGGAAGAGGCGGTAAAATCCTGCTCGATTTCACCGCGGGCTAAGATTACTTTTTCTTCTCGCCAAGGGTTGGGGTTTCGTCAAAGAAGTTCCACGGCTTCAGCAGGGCGTGCGCCCACTCGGTCGGCATGATCGGCCACTCTTCGGCGCGCGCCACGTGGGTGGTGCCGGTGGTGATCCACACGACGTCATCGTGGTTAGTCAGCGACTCATCATCCTTTGCGTACTGCCCTAAGCCGGTATCCTGGGCGGAACGGTTCGGGTATTTCCCTTCCGGATAACGCTCTGTCGGGTGGTAGCGCGTTACCCACAGCTGTTTATCCATAAAGCTCAGGCGATGGTAGATCCACTCGTCCGGGGCGAACTTCGCGCCGGTCGCCGCCGGGTGCGTACCGCCGGCATACGGGATGATCTGATAAGAGACCGGGTTGCCCATGCGGTTCTCTTTGCTGGTGTTGCTCAGCAGGCGAATGGTTCCCGGGTCGAATTTCTGCGCCGCTTTCTGCTCGCTGTCAATGGTGTACTGATTCACCTGCATGGTACTGGTGCGCGGGCCACCGGCGGTGTTGGGCTTCACTTCAGGATCCATCGCCACCAGGGTGTTGTTTTCGCCGTCCACGTCGAGGTCGAGGCGGAAGTTATAGATGTGCTGATGGGTGGTGCCGACAATATTATGGTCGATCAGCGTCCCGTAGCGGGTATCCTCTTTGGCGCTGGGGTCATGCATGGTCTTCGCCATCACGCCTTTAACGGCTTCAATGCCGGTGGCGCCGGCGTCGATACCGATGGTGCCGTTGTCGTGGAACACCCAGTCAAAGATATAATCATAGTTCCCGACGGTACTGATCCAGCGTACCACCAGTTCCCGGCGTTCGGTGCTGACGTTGGGTTTGCCCATTTCCAGGTGCTTATACTCAGGCCCGGCATAGCGTTCGAATATGGCGACCGCGCCTGGAATCGTGGTCGGTTTGCCGGTGTAATCGGCGATGGTTTCATCCAGCAGCACCGCATTCGATGGCGCATCTTTACCTCGCACAATCGGCGAGGTCAGGGTGCCCATGCCGTAATCGCCGGAGTCGAGGTAGGCTTTGAAATACCAGCCGACGTCCGGGTCGCCGTAGGGGACGATCATCCCGCCGAGGGAACCTTCATACATCACCTGGCGTTTTGTGCCGTTATCGTTGTAGGTCACCGTCGAGAGGATTGGCCCGACGCGCGAGTTCAGGCGCAGGTGGAAATCCCAGTTCTGCCAGTGAATGGTATCCCCGGTGATTGTGTAGTTTTTGCCTTCCGGTTCGGTTATCTCCAGCGGTTTCACCGCCGGGGCGTTGCGGTCGCGGCCATCATACGGACGTGGCTCCATCGGTACCGGGATAACCGGGCCTTCCTCAATTTTGATAATTTTCTTCGCTTCAAGGTCGACCACCGCCACCAGGTTTTCAATCGGGTGCGCCCAGTAGTTGCCGTCGCCGGTATCGAGATAACTGACCACCTTCAGCAGACGCGCATCCTGCTGCAGGCCATCTTTGCCATCAAAATAGCCAACGGTGAGCGGGGTAGTGACCACTTTGCTGGGATCGGTAATACCGTGTTTTTTCAGCACCTCAGCGAATTCGCTGCTGGCGTTGATGATGTTCTGCACGCTGACAAAATCATCGAGCAGTACCATCCCGTGGGCGCCTTTAACTGGCGTCCAGGAGAGGATTTTTTTGTTTTGCAGATCGACGACGGCTTCAATCACGTGTTTGCCATCCAGCATCACCACATCGGCGGTGCGCGGTGAATCGACCGGCGTACCCTGCAGGGCAAAGGCCCATACCGCCGCTTTATCCGGCTCGTGCAGGGAAATTTCGGTAAAGCGGGTATTGGGCTGGAATTCCGGCGCGGCTTTAACAATGGTCACCGCTTCACTGATTTCCGCCGCCGAGAGCGAGTTTAACGGGTGAGGGCGCTTTTCCACCTGGAAGGTCTGATCGAGACCGGACTGGAAGACATCGTTGATAAAGGTATCGGAGACCCAGGCTTTTCCTTCCTTCATTACCACCGGCACCTGCAGGTCAAGGGTTTTACCGTTGACGATCGCGGTTTTGGCGCCGGGCTTCACTTTGACGTAAGCGCCGTCTTTTATCAGGGTAAACATCTGCGCGTAGTCATCCCACTGCACATCGGCGCCGAACGCCTGCAGCGTTTTATCCAGCGGTACCATGTGGGCTTCGCTGCCGTGGGCGAAGACCGGTGATTGCCAGGCGCAAACCACCGCCACGGCCAGCGCCAGCGCGGTTTTACGAGGAGAAAATTTCAAGCCGTTTGCCATTGTGACCTCATCTTATTGTTGTGTTGTCTCTTGCCGCTGCGAATGTCGGCTTTGTTACCCTTAAGCTACCAGCCAGCGGCGCCGGGGCGTTTGTTTGCTTTTGCCAGCTTGTTTGTCAGTTTTGCCAGACGGGCGTAAAAAATGCCTCCGCAGAGGCATTGAGAACGTGCGCCGATTTTTTTGCCGGGTGGCGGCTGACGCCTTACCGGGCCTACAGCCCCTACAGATCCAAATCATCGCTGGCGCTGGGGCCGCTGAAACTGCCGGTGCTGGCGGCCTCAAAATCGCTGAGACGTTCCCGGAAGGCCGGGGCAGCCCGCATGGATGCGGGCTGAGGGCCGTGTTTTGCAGGGACGCTGCCTCGGCCCGACCCGCAGCCTGCAGGGAAAAGTCGAAGGCACCACGCAGTGGGGATTTTGCTGGCCGGAGCCCGGGGGTACAGGGGGCGGCGGCGACTGGCCGCCCCCTGTGCGCTCCCTGCGCCATGAGTGACATAACGCAGACGATTAATCGGGAGCGCAATGTGCGCTGAAGCCACAGATAACATAAAGGACTTCCCGGGGCGAAACCGTTGCATACCGATTGCAGGATCAATGGCTCAAGGATCGGCCAACAGAGCGCCAGCGGTCTATTTTCCGCATTACGCCGGAAAATCCCCTTGCTGGCGCGCCACCAGGGTCAGAATGGAATACAGCGCCACCGCCTGCTGGTGCTGGTTGAAAATCTCCACCGCCCATTCCACCACGCCGGTGGCTTTCTCATCGGCGCTGCGTTGACGTTTGACCGTTTTCCGCTTACAGGTCAGGCGAACCTGAATGGTGTCTCCCGGTTTGACCGGCTCAACAAAGCGCAGGTTTTCCATGCCGTAGTTGGCGATAACCGGCCCGACGCCGGCATCGACGAACAGCCCGGCCGCAGCGGAGATCAGGAAATAACCGTGGACCACCCGCTCGCCGAAAATCGACTCGGCGGCGGCGATTTTGTCCATGTGCGCATAGAAATGGTCGCCGCTCAGGCTGGCGAAGTTAACGATATCCGCTTCGGTGAGGGTTCTCCGCGGGGTTAATAAGCTATCGCCAGGCTGGATCTCTTCGAAGTATTTACGGAACGGGTGAATGCGGTCTTCGCTAACCTGCGCGCCACGCACCCACTGCTGGCCGATGGTCGCCAGCATCGTTGGGCTGCCCTGGACCGCGGTACGCTGCATATAGTGTTTCACCGAACGCAGTCCGCCGAGTTCTTCTCCGCCGCCAGCACGGCCGGGGCCGCCGTGTACCAGCTGCGGCAGCGGCGAACCGTGGCCGGTTGATTCTTCGGAGGATGCTTCGTTCAGTATCTGAATACGGCCATGCGCGCGCGCGGCGCCAAGGATAAACTCGCGCGCCAGCTCGCCGCTGGCGGTGACCAGCGTACCAGCCAGGCTACCGCCGCCGGCGCGTGCCAGCGTGAGCGCATGCTGGCGGTCGCGATACGGCATCAGCGTTGCCACCGGGCCAAAGGCTTCAATGGCGTGAACCTCTGGCGTTTCATCCGGCTGCGGGCAGTACAGCAGGGTCGGCGGGAAGAACGCGCTATCAGCATTAAGATCTGCCTGTCCGCCGAGCAGCGCTTCACAGCCGGCGGCAATCAGTTTATTGACGTTATCCTGCACATCCTGACGCTGTTCGCGATTAACCAGGGCCCCCATCTTAATGCCCTCCTGCGCAGGGTCACCGACGGTTACTTTATGCAGGCGGGAGATCAGTGCATCGCTAACCGCATTAATCTGAGCCAGTGGCACGATGATTCTGCGGATAGCGGTACATTTTTGCCCGGCTTTCGCCGTCATCTCGCGGACCACTTCCCGAATAAACAGCGCGAATTCCGGTTGTTCCGGGGTGACATCTTCGCCTAAAACGCAGCAGTTGAGCGAATCTGCTTCCATGGTAAAGGGAATCGATTTGGCCACCAGGTTAGGATGCGACCGTAGCTGCTGGCCGGTGGCGGCAGAGCCGGTAAAAGTCACCACGTCCTGGCTATCGAGATGGTCGAGAAGATCGCCCGCGCCGCCGCAAATCAGGCTGATGGCGCCTTCCGGCACCAGGCCGCTGTCGACAATCGCTTTCACCATCGCCTGGGTAAGCTGGGCGGTAGCGGTGGCCGGTTTAATGATCGCCGGCATGCCGGCAAGCCAGGTCGGCGCCAGTTTTTCCAGCATTCCCCAACAGGGGAAGTTGAAGGCGTTGATATGGACGGCGACGCCTGATTTCGAGGTCAGCACGTGACGCGCGGCAAAACCCCCTTGTTTGGAGAGCGGGATCAGCTCGTCCTCCGGCCACAGGATATCGTCCGGCAATTCGCGACTACCGAGCCCGGCATAGGTGAAAAGGGTGCCGATGCCGCCTTCAATATCCACCCAGCTATCGGCGCGGGTCGCGCCGGTTTGCGCGGAGATGGCGTAGAACTCGTCTTTCTTCTCCAGTAGCCGTTTTGCTACCGCTTTTAACATCGCGCTGCGTTCAATAAAGGTCATGGCTTGCAGAGCTTTACCGCCGCGCTCAATCGCGAAGCGGCGCGCCTGCGCCATATCCAGGCCTTCACTGGTCACCTCCCACAGCGCCGCCCCGGTAATGGCGTGATGGATAGTACGGGCGCGGCCCCGGCCGGTCTGCCAGGCGCCGGATAAGTAACTGGCTAACTGCTGCATCGCAAATCTCCAAATGTGTTACGTGTGATATCTATAAATAGTTCTTTTATGAATCATAAAAATCAAGCCTGTATTTAATAATTTATTAACATTGTGATCGGCGGTCGATGGGGCGTTTCGTTTATACTACTGATTTATCGGCTGTTTACAAAAGGTTTTGCGGTTAGCATCACAAAAAGAACAAACAAAATTTGTGGTTTTATTTAACCAATATGTAACCTTCAATAAACAAAGTGATTCACATAAATGTTTTTGTTGTGAATATCGGAATCATAAAGGTGATGACGTGACAGAAGAACAACGCTTTGACCAGCGCATCGCGCAGGAAACGGCCATCGAACCGCAGGACTGGATGCCGGATGCCTACCGTAAGACCTTGATTCGGCAGATAGGCCAGCACGCGCACTCGGAAATCGTCGGCATGCTGCCGGAAGGCAACTGGATCACCCGCGCGCCGACGCTGCGCCGCAAAGCGATCCTGCTGGCTAAGGTACAGGATGAGGCCGGGCATGGGCTTTATCTCTATAGCGCCGCGGAAACGCTGGGCTGCGCGCGGGAAGACCTGTATCAGAAAATGCTCGACGGGCAGATGAAATATTCCTCCATTTTTAACTACCCGACCCTGAGCTGGGCGGATATCGGCGTGATCGGCTGGCTGGTCGATGGCGCGGCCATCGTCAACCAGGTGGCGCTGTGCCGGACCTCCTATGGCCCCTATGCCCGGGCGATGGTCAAAATCTGCAAAGAAGAGAGCTTTCACCAGCGTCAGGGTTTTGAAGCCTGCATGGCGCTGGCGCAGGGCAATGACGCGCAGCGGCAGATGCTGCAGGACGCCATTAACCGTTTCTGGTGGCCGGCGCTGATGATGTTTGGCCCCAACGATGACAACTCGCCGAACAGCGCCCGCAGCATGGCGTGGAAAATCAAACTGCACTCCAACGACGAGCTACGTCAGCGCTTCGTCGATAACACCGTGCCGCAGGTAGAGATCCTCGGTATGACCGTCCCGGACCCGGATTTGCAGTTTGATGAAGCCAGCGGCCACTACCGCTTCGGCGAAATCGACTGGCAGGAATTTAACGAGGTGATTAGCGGCCGTGGGATTTGCAATCACGAGCGGCTGGCCGCCAAGCGTAAGGCCTGGGAAGAGGGCGAATGGGTGCGCGAAGCCGCGCTGGCCCATGCGCAAAAACAGCAGGCCCGCAGCGCGGCATGAGGAGAGACAACATGAGCAAAGTTTACTGGCCGTTATATGAAGTGTTCGTTCGCAGCAAACAGGGGTTATCCCATCGTCACGTCGGCAGTCTGCACGCCGCCGATGATCAAATGGCGCTGGAGAATGCCCGCGATGCTTATACCCGCCGCAGCGAAGGCTGCTCAATTTGGGTGGTGAAGGCCAGCGAAATCGTTGCTTCGCAGCCGGAAGAGCGCGGCGAATTCTTCGACCCGGCGGAAAGCAAAGTCTACCGTCATCCGACTTTCTATACCGTGCCGGATGGCATGGAACACATGTGAGGCGGCGATGAATACCCCTAACCCCGTAGCCACCTACGCCCTGCGGCTTGGCGACAATGGTCTGGTTCTGGCCCAGCGTTTAGGCGCCTGGTGCGGCCATGCTCCCGAGCTCGAGATCGATCTTGCGCTGGCCAACATCGGCCTCGACCTGCTCGGCCAGGCGCGCAATTTTTTAAGCTATGCCGCCGAGCTTAACGGCTGCGGCGACGAAGATACGCTGGCCTTTGGCCGCGATGAGCGCCAGTTCAGCAACCTGCTGCTGGTGGAGCAGCCAAACGGCAATTTTGCCGACACTATCGCCCGCCAGTTCTTTATCGATGTCTGGCACGTCGCTCTGTTCAGCCGCCTGGTGAACAGCCGCGACACGCAGCTGGCGGCCATTGCCGCCAAAGGGCTGAAAGAGGTGCGTTACCACCAGCGCTTCAGCCGCGGCTGGCTGGAGCGTCTGGGTAACGGCACCGAGTTATCAAATCGCAAAATGCAGCAGGCGGTCGACAATCTGTGGCGCTTCACCGGCGAACTGTTCCTTGCCGATGAAGTGGATCTCAGCCTGGTTGAGCAGGGTATTGCGGTTGATCCGCGTGAGCTTCAGGCCGAATGGCAAAGCGCGGTACACACGGCGCTGCTCGACTCCGGCTTACAAATCCCGCAGGAAGCGGCCTTCCGCAGCGGCGGCAAACAGGGGCTGCACAGTGAACATCTCGGCCCGCTGCTGGCGGAGATGCAATATCTGCAGCGTTCGCATCCCGGACTGCAGTGGTAAGTGAGGTGACTATGCAACGTCTTGCCGACATCGCTCCTGCTGAAGTTCGTACCATCTGGGGATTATTAAGCGTGATCCCGGATCCGGAAGTGCCGGTACTCACCATCACCGACCTCGGTATGGTGCGCAGCGTCGCGCGCCACGGCGACGGGTGGGTGATTGGCTTTACCCCGACCTATTCGGGCTGTCCGGCGACGGAGCATCTGCTGGGGGAGATCCGCGCGGTCATGAGCGAGCATGGTTTTCAGCCGGTACATATCGTCCTGCAGCTGGATCCGCCGTGGACCACCGACTGGATGAGTCAGGATGCCCGCGATCGCCTGCGCCAGTATGGCATCAGCCCGCCCCAGGGGCACGCCTGCCATGCGGGCATGCCCGCTGAGGTGAGCTGTCCGCGCTGCGGCAGCACCCATACCTCGCTGATTAGCGAATTCGGTTCCACGGCCTGCAAAGCGCTCTATCGCTGCGACAGCTGCCGCGAACCTTTTGATTACTTTAAATGTATTTGAGGTTGCCATGACGACGTTCCATTCGCTTAAGGTGGCGAGAGTCGAGCCGGAAACCCGCGATGCGGTGACCATCACTTTTGCGATCCCGCAAGCCCTGCAGGCGGAGTACTGCTTTCGCCCGGGCCAGCATCTGACGCTAAAAGCCCGTCTGGGCGGCGAAGAACTGCGCCGCTGTTACTCCATTTGTCGCAGCCGCACGCCAGGCGAAATTAGCGTCGCGGTCAAAGCTATCGACGGCGGGCGCTTTTCGCGCTACGCCCAGCACGATATCCAGCAGGGTATGGAGCTGGAAGTGATGGTGCCGCAGGGGCATTTCGGTTATCAACCGCAGGCTGAACGGCAGGGTGAATATCTGGCGATTGCCGCCGGTTCCGGGATCACGCCGATGATGGCGATCATGAGCGCGACGCTGGCGACCGAGCCGCAAAGCCGCTTCACGCTGATCTACGGCAACCGCAGCAGCCATAGCATGATGTTCCGCCAGGCGCTGGCCGATTTAAAAGACCGCTATCCGCAGCGCCTGCAGGTGATACATCTGTTTAGCCAGGAGTCGATGGACAGCGATCTGCTACAGGGGCGCATTGACGGCGACAAACTGCGCCAGCTCGCTGACCATCTGCTGGATTTTAGCCGTTTCGACGAGGCTTTTATCTGCGGTCCGGCGGCGATGATGGATGAGGCGGAAGCGGCGTTACGTGAACTTGGCGTAGCGGAGAAATCGATTCATCTCGAACGCTTTAATACACCAGGCGGCAATGTGAAGCGCGCCGCCGGCGTGCAGGCGGAAGGGCGCACGGTGACCATCCGCCAGGACGGGCGCGATCGGCTGATCGCCCTCAGCGCCGAAGACGACAGCATCCTGGATGCCGCATTGCGTCAGGGCGCCGATCTGCCGTTCGCCTGTAAGGGCGGGGTATGCGCCACCTGTAAATGCAAAGTGCTACGCGGTGAAGTGGCGATGGCCGCCAATTACAGCCTGGAAGCAGATGAGCTGGCGGCGGGATATGTCCTGAGCTGCCAGTCGTTGCCGACCAGCGGCGATGTGGTGGTCGACTTTGACGCGCGGGGGATGGCATGAGTGACCTGCTGATCCACCGTCATGGCCGGGTGCTTCAGTTGACGCTAAACCGCCCGCAGGCCCGCAACGCGCTGAACAATGCCCTCTTAACCCAGATTGCCGAGGCGCTGGAGGTTGCGGCAGTTGATAACAGCGTCGGCGTCTGCGTTATCAGCGGCAACCCGCGTTTTTTTGCCGCCGGGGCTGACCTCAATGAGATGGCGGAGAAAGATCTGCCTGCCACCCTGGATGATATTCGCCCACGGTTGTGGGCGCGAATTGATGCTTTCACTAAACCGCTCATCGCTTCGGTCAACGGCTACGCGCTTGGCGCCGGCTGCGAGCTGGCTCTGCTTTGCGACCTGATTGTCGCCGGCGACAACGCCCGCTTTGGCCTGCCGGAAATTACCCTCGGCATTATGCCGGGCGCTGGCGGCACCCAGCGGCTGATCCGCAGCGTTGGCAAGGCGCTGGCCAGCCGGATGGTGCTGAGCGGCGAGAGTATTGACGCCCGCCAGGCGCAACAGGCCGGGCTGGTCAGCGATATCCATCCGGCGGCGTTAACCGATGAGTATGCCCTGAAACTGGCAACCACCATTGCCCGCCATTCGCCGCTGGCGCTACGGGCGGCAAAACAGTCGCTGCGCCTGTCGCAGGAAGTCAGCCTGCAGGCCGGTCTGCAACAGGAGCGCCAGCTGTTTAGCCTGCTGAGCGCCACCGAGGACCGCCGCGAAGGCATCGACGCCTTCTTACAAAAACGTACACCGGACTTTAAAGGACGCTAATCGTGGAAGCTTTCATTCTCAGCGCAGTGGAACAGGGCGTCATGACCATTACCCTCAATCGCCCGGACCGCCTCAACAGTTTTAACGATCTGATGCATCACCAGCTGGCGGAATGTCTGAAGCAGGCCGAGCGTGATGACGGCGTACGTTGCTTGCTGATCACCGGCGCTGGTCGCGGCTTTTGCGCCGGCCAGGATTTGAACGATCGCAATGTCGACCCCAGCGGCCCGCCGCCGGATCTCGGCCTGTCGGTAGAACGCTTTTACAACCCGTTAGTGCGCCGTCTGGCGGCGCTGCCGAAGCCGGTTATCTGCGCGGTCAACGGCGTTGCCGCCGGAGCGGGCGCTACCCTGGCGCTGGGCTGCGATATCGTGCTGGCCGCGCGTTCGGCCAAATTTGTGATGGCGTTCAGCAAGCTCGGCCTGGTGCCGGACTGCGGCGGTAGCTGGTTCCTGCCGCGGGTGGCCGGCCGCGCGCGCGCGATGGGGCTGGCGCTGCTGGGCGATAGCCTCAGCGCGGAACAGGCCGCGCAGTGGGGAATGATCTGGCAACTGGTGGACGATTCAGAACTGGCGGATACCAGTCTGCAGCTGGCGCGCCATCTGGCGGCGCAGCCGACGTTTGGTCTTGGGCTGATTAAAAAGGCGCTGCTGGCTTCTGAAACCAACAGTTTCGATGCGCAGCTGGATCTGGAGCGCGATTATCAGCGCCTGGCCGGACGCAGCGATGATTACCGCGAAGGGGTCAGCGCGTTTCTGGCCAAACGGCCACCACAGTTCAGCGGGAAATAGATGATGACGAGATCCTTAGCCAATGTGGCGGTGATCGGCAGCGGCACCATGGGGGCCGGCATCGCCGAAGTGGCTGCCGCCGCCGGACATCCGGTGCTGATTTACGACATCGATCATCAGGCCATTGCCCGGGCGATCGACGGCATTGCCAGGCGTCTCGCCTCACGGGTCGAGCGCGGCAAACTGGCGTCAGAGCAGGCCGACGCGCTGCTGGCGCGCCTGCATCCGGCTCACGATTTAGCCGCGCTTGCCGACGCGGATTTAGTGATTGAAGCGGCCTCTGAACGGCTGGAGGTCAAAACGGCGCTGTTCGCGCAGCTGGCGGAGATCTGCGCGCCGTCAACGTTGTTGACCAGTAACACTTCGTCTATTTCGATTACCGCCATCGCCGCCGGGGTCAAAAACCCGGAACGGGTGGCCGGGCTGCACTTTTTTAATCCGGCGCCGGTGATGAAGCTGGTCGAGGTGGTCAGCGGCCTGGAGACGTCTGCTGAGGTAGTAGAGCAGCTGTGCCAGTGCGTAAGCGGCTGGGGGAAACAGCCGGTACGCTGCCGCTCAACGCCCGGTTTTATCGTTAACCGCGTAGCGCGTCCGTTCTACGCCGAGGCCTGGCGCGCGCTGGAAGAGCAGGTTGCCGCCCCGGAGGTTATCGATGCCGCTTTGCGTGACGGCGGCGGTTTTCCGATGGGACCCCTGGCGCTGACTGATCTGATTGGCCAGGACGTCAATTTCGCCGTGACCTGTTCGGTGTTTAACGCCTTCTGGCAGGACCGCCGCTACCTGCCATCGTTCCTCCAGCAAGAGCTGGCGCTGGCCGGGCGGCTGGGTAAAAAGAGCGGTTACGGCGTCTATCGCTGGCCCGCTGAGACACTGCCGGACGCGGCGTTGCCGCCGGTTGCCAATGGCGCTCAATCCGTGATGACGATAAGTGACAGTGTCACTGAGCTGGACGAACTGCTGTTGCTGGAGACCGAAGGTGAGACCGCGCTGGCGCTAAGCGTTAAGCATCACCGCCCGGTGGTGGTGTATGACCTGTGCGCCAGCGATACGGTGGTGCTGGCCGCAGCGGCGACCAACGCGCCTGCGGCCACTGATAAGGCCGTGCATTACTTCCAACAGCAGGGCAAGAAAGTCCTGCATATTGCCGATTATCCCGGCCTGCTGGTGTGGCGCACGGTGGCGATGCTGATTAACGAAGCGCTGGATGCGCTGCAAAAAGGCGTCGCCAGCCCGCAGGATATCGATACCGCGATGCGCCTTGGCGTCAATTATCCGCACGGCCCGCTGGCATGGGGAGAACGCCTTGGCTGGCGACGGGTGCTGCAACTGCTGGAGAACCTGCAACACCATTATGGCGAGGAGCGCTATCGTCCCTGTTCCCTGTTGCGCCAGAAGGCGCTGATGGAGAAGCACCATGAGCAATGATGCGTGGCGCAACGCGCGCGTGATGTACGAAAAAGATACCTGCGCCAGAAAGATGGGGATCGAACTTATCGAAATGGACGACGGCTTTGCGCAGATGAGCATGACCGTCTCGGCGGACATGCTTAACGGTCATCAAACCTGTCACGGCGGTCAGCTATTTACGCTCGCCGATACCGCTTTCGCCTACGCCTGTAACAGCCAGGGGCTGGCGGCGGTGGCTTCGGCGGCAAACATTGATTTTCTTCGTCCGGCGTTTGCCGGCGACCGGCTGGTCGCCACCGCCCGAGTCAAACAGCAGGGCAAGCTGACCGGCGTCTACGACATCGAAATTGTTAATCAACAGCAAAAGATTGTGGCCCTGTTCCGCGGCAAATCGCACCGCATCGGCGGCACAATCACAGGAGACGTGTAATGCGCGACGCCTTTATTTGTGACGGGATCCGCACGCCGATTGGCCGCTACGGCGGCGCGCTGGCCGGCGTCCGCGCCGACGACCTGGCGGCGATCCCGCTACGTGAGTTGCTGAGCCGTAACCCCGAGCTCGACCCGGCAGCAATTGATGATGTGATTTTCGGTTGTGCTAACCAGGCCGGTGAAGATAACCGCAACGTAGCGCATATGGCGACGTTGTTGGCAGGTTATCCGCATACCGTGCCGGGCACCACGATTAACCGCTTGTGCGGATCGGGTCTGGATGCAATCGGTTTTGCCGCCAGGGCGATCAAAGCCGGCGATGCCGATCTGTTGATTGCCGGCGGCGTGGAATCGATGTCTCGCGCGCCGTTCGTGATGGGAAAAGCCAGCGCGCCTTATCAGCGTCAGGCGGAACTCTTCGATACCACGATTGGCTGGCGTTTTGTGAACCCGCTCATGGCGCAACACTTCGGAACTGACAGCATGCCGGAAACGGCCGAGAATGTAGCTGAATTGTTAAATATCAGCCGGATCGATCAGGACGCTTTCGCCTGGCGCAGCCAGCAGCGTACGGCGCAGGCCCAGCGCGACGGCATTCTGGCGCAGGAGATCGTGCCGGTGCAGATCATCGGCAAGAAAGGGGCGGTCAGCGCGGTACGCGATGATGAGCATCCCCGCCCGGAAACCACGCTTGAGCAGCTGGCGAAACTGAAAGCGCCGTTCCGCCAGGGCGGCGTCATTACCGCGGGCAATGCTTCCGGCGTCAACGATGGCGCCGCGGCGCTGATCATCGCCAGCGAACAGCAGGCCGCTATCCAGGGGCTCACGCCGCGGGCGCGTATCGTGGCGATGGCGACGGCGGGTGTTGAACCGCGCCTGATGGGGCTGGGGCCGGTACCGGCGGTGCGTAAAGTGCTGGAGCGAGCCGGGCTCAATATTAACGATATGGATCTGATTGAGCTGAATGAGGCCTTCGCCGCGCAGGCGCTGGGGGTGCTCAGACAGCTCGGCGTGCCGGATGATGCGGCGCATGTGAATCCCAACGGCGGCGCCATCGCGTTAGGCCATCCGCTGGGCATGAGCGGCGCTCGGTTAGCGCTGAGCGCCAGCCTTGAGCTGCAACGCCGGGGCGGGCGCTATGCGCTGTGTACGATGTGTATTGGCGTGGGTCAGGGCATTGCCATGATCCTCGAGCGAGTGTGAGCTAATTTACCTGCGAGTACCCTACAATGATAACTACTACAAAATTAGATCCGATTGAAACCGCATCGCGTGACGAACTGCAGGCCCTGCAAACCCAGCGCCTGAAATGGACGCTGAAGCATGCGTATGACAATGTGCCGATGTATCGCCGCAAATTCGACGCCGCCGGCGTGCACCCTGACGACTTTCGGGAATTAAACGATCTGCAAAAATTCCCCTGTACCACTAAACAAGATCTGCGCGACAACTATCCCTTCGATACCTTTGCGGTGCCGATGGAGCAGGTGGTGCGCATTCACGCCTCTTCCGGCACCACCGGCAAACCGACGGTAGTGGGCTACACGCAGAACGATATTGATAACTGGGCCAATATCGTCGCCCGTTCGCTGCGCGCCGCCGGCGGCACGGCGAAAGATAAAATTCACGTCGCCTACGGCTACGGCCTGTTTACCGGCGGCCTTGGCGCGCACTACGGCGCGGAGCGTTTAGGCGCGACGGTGATCCCGATGTCCGGCGGACAGACCGAAAAACAGGCGCAGCTGATCCGCGATTTTCAGCCGGATATGATCATGGTGACGCCGTCCTACTGCCTGAATCTGATTGAAGAGCTTGAGCGCCAGATGGGCGGTGACGCCCGCGGCTGCTCGTTACGCGTCGGCGTGTTTGGCGCCGAGCCGTGGACGCTGGCGATGCGCGCGGAGATCGAGCGCCGCCTGGGGATCACCGCCCTGGATATTTACGGTTTGTCGGAAGTCATGGGGCCGGGCGTAGCGATGGAATGTCTGGAAACCGTTGACGGCCCGACCATCTGGGAAGACCACTTCTTCCCGGAAATCGTCAACCCGGACGACGGTACGCCGCTGGAAGATGGCGAGCATGGCGAACTGCTGTTTACCACGTTGACCAAAGAAGCGCTGCCGGTGATCCGCTATCGTACCCGCGATCTGACTCGCCTGCTGCCGGGCACCGCGCGGACCATGCGCCGCATGGATCGCATCAGCGGGCGCAGCGACGATATGTTGATTATCCGCGGGGTTAACGTCTTCCCCTCGCAGCTGGAAGAGGAGATCCTCAAGTTTGAACACCTGGCGCCGCACTATCAGTTAGAGGTCAATCGCCGCGGTCATCTTGATTCGCTGGCGGTGCGCGTTGAACTGAAAGAGAGCGGGCTGGCGCTGAGCCACGAACAACGCTGCCAGATTTGCCATCAGCTGCGCCACCGCATTAAGTCGATGGTCGGGATCTCTACCGACATTACTATCGTCAACTGCGGCAGCATTCCTCGCTCGGAAGGGAAAGCCTGTCGGGTATTCGACCTGCGTAAAGCGGTGGTCAGCGGTTAATTCTCTCCCCGGTAGCCCGGCTGAGGCCTTTACGCCGTAAGCCGGGAATTTCCTGTGCTATGATTCATAAAGGAAAAAAATAACAACAGAATGAATCAGATGAGTAAACTCGACGCCTTTATTCAACAAGCGGTGACGGCGATGCCGATCAGCGGCACGTCATTAATTGCCTCGCTGTATGGCGACGCTTTATTGCAGCGCGGTGGGGAAGTGTGGCTGGGCAGCGTTGCGGCGCTGCTGGAAGGATTAGGCTTCGGCGAGCGCTTTGTCCGCACCGCGCTATTTCGCCTCAATAAAGAAGAGTGGCTCGATGTCATCCGTATCGGCCGGCGTAGCTTCTATCGCCTGAGCGATAAAGGGCTGCGCCTGACCCGGCGCGCGGAGCATAAAATTTATCGCGGCAGTGCCCCGGAATGGGACGGTACCTGGCTGCTGCTGCTTTCGGAAGGCCTGGAGAAAAATGTGCTCGCCGACGTCAAAAAGCAGCTGCTGTGGCAGGGCTTTGGCGCGCTGGCGCCCAGCCTGCTGGCCTCGCCGTCGCAAAAACTGGCCGATGTCCAGTCGCTGCTCCACGAAGCGGGCGTCGCCGAAAACGTCATCTGTTTTGAAGCCCATTCGCCGCTGGCGCTCTCCCGTGCGGCGCTGCGCAGCCGCGTGGAGGAGTGCTGGCATCTCACTGAACAAAACGAGATGTATGAATCTTTCATCTCGCTATTCCGACCGTTACTGCCGCTGCTGCGCGACTGCGACCCGGCCGAGCTGACGCCTGAGCGCTGTTTCCAGATCCAGCTGCTGCTGATCCATTTTTATCGCCGGGTGGTGCTCAAAGATCCGCTGCTGCCGGAGGAGCTGCTGCCGGCGCACTGGGCGGGGCAAACCGCCCGCCAGCTGTGTATCAATATTTATCAACGCGTGAATCCCGGCGCGCTGGCGTTCGTCAGCGAGAAAGGGGAAAGCTCGGTGGGCGAGCTTCCGGCGCCGGGCCCGCTCTATTATCAGCGCTTTGGCGGTTTGCCGGGCGCATAAGGAGGTTGCATGCCGATTTATCAGATTGATGGACTGACGCCAGTGGTGCCGGAGGAGAGCTACGTCCACCCAACCGCCGTGCTGATTGGCGACGTGATCCTCGGCAAAGGGGTCTATGTTGGGCCCAACGCCAGTCTGCGCGGCGATTTTGGCCGCATCGTGGTCAAAGACGGCGCCAATATTCAGGACAACTGCGTCATGCATGGATTCCCCGGCCAGGATACGGTGGTGGAAGAGGATGGCCACATCGGTCACGGCGCTATTCTGCACGGCTGCGTGATTGGCCGCAACGCGCTGGTGGGCATGAGCGCGGTGATTATCGACGGGGCGGTCATTGGCGAAAACAGCATTGTCGGCGCTTCGGCCTTTGTCAAAGCCAACGCCGAGATGCCCGCCAACCATCTGATTATCGGCAGCCCGGCAAAAGCGATTCGCACCCTGAGCGAACAGGAGCTGGCGTGGAAAAAACAGGGTACCCGTGAATACCAGGTGCTGGTGGAGCGCTGTAAGCAGACGCTGCATCAGGTGGAGCCATTACGGGAAGTGGAAGCAGGGCGTAAGCGACTGGAATTTGATGAAAACCTGCGGCCAAAAACGCAGCGCTAACTTTCCAGGGCAACCCGGAGGGGCTCGGTGGATTAGTGCTCAGCCAGTTCACGAAAGAACGCCGGGTTGGCCTGGATAACCGCCAGTACTTTTGCTGCCAGGCCTGTCGGGTTGCGCCGCCTGGACTCCCAACTTTTGATAGTATCCACGCTGGTACCCAGCGCTTTTGCCATCTCCGCCTGCGAAACATTAAGCTGAGTGCGGATGGCTTTCACATCAGCAACTTCATAGCGCGTCGCTCGGGCTGGGGCCTTGTTGCCGTCTTTGATCTCAACAGCCTCTTCCAGGGACGCTTTAAGTTCGTTGAAGTAACCCATTTCAAACCTCATTTTTTAGTCGCCGGGTCAGTTTCCTGAGTTCGTTTTTTTCCGCTGCGCTCAGGCTCTCTTTGGTGTGCTTGGGGTAGGCTAAGACGAGATAGATGATCTCGCGGGTTGCCAGAAAATAAATCACCCGCACGCCGCCGCTTTTTCCCTGTGAGCCTGTCGCCATTCTTATTTTCCGTAACCCGCCGGTATCCTGGATAAGATCGCCGAAATCCGGATTGCCTATGAGTTGCCTCTGCAGTCCCCTCAGATCTTCATCGCTGGCCAGCTGTTTTATCTGGCGGGTAAATAGCGACGTTTCGATAAATTCAATGGCATGACACACGAAAACGCTCCTTGCTAAGGTACCATGTACACCATCGGGTGTACATAGTACGCACTCCTGTTTTTGACCATGACAACGGTTGCCGTCAGCGACCGGGAGTGAGCCAGATTCGCGCGGCGACAGCCATGGTACAGGCTGGTGGCTTAAGGCGTTGGAATGATGTGTGAATTTACGAGGCGGCTCGTAAAAGGGGGATGGGCGAGGGGAAAAAAACACTCCCACCGGGCGGCGGGAGTGGAAATCTTAGGCTGCAACCACGCTGTCGATGGCCGCTTTCGCGTCGGACTGCGCTTTGGCCGCCACTTCCGGGCCGTAAGCGATACCTTCGGCGAACACAAAGTTCACGTCGGTGATGCCGATGAAGCCGAGGAAGGTGGACAGGTACGGGGTGACCAGGTCGGTCGGGGTATCTTTGTGGATACCGCCGCGGCTGGTCACGACGACCGCACGTTTACCGGTCACCAGACCTTCCGGCCCTTTCTCGGTGTAGCGGAAGGTGACGCCGGCGCGAGCCACCAGGTCAAAATAGTTTTTCAGCTGCGTCGGGATGTTGAAGTTGTACATCGGCGCAGCGATAACAATCACATCATTGCCTTTCAGTTCGGCGATCAGCTCGTCGGAAAGGGCCAGCGCTTCCTGCTGACGCGGAGTCAGCGGCGCGTCGCTCGGACGCAGGGCACCAACCAGTTCACCATCCAGAACCGGGATCGGATTAGCGGCCAGGTCACGCACGGTGATCTCGTCGCCCGGGTGTTTTTCCTGCCATTGTTCAACAAAATAGTCGGAAAGCTGACCAGATTGTGAGTACCCTGCCAGAATACTGGATTTCAGAACTAATACTTTGCTCATGGGTGTTTCCTTTTTTAATGTGATTGACGGGTCAATGCCCTGGTGCTTGTTGACACTGTATTCACAATCGCGCCACAGAGATAGCGCAATATATCGAATCCTATGTTCAGATTTTTTGAACAAGGCACGGATGACACAGATGTGGTACTCTAAGGCAATACTTCAAAAGAGATTTTCCCGGCAGAGCTCTGCCCGATAACGCTATGACAGAACAACAAAAAATCACCTTCCCCCAGCTTTATCAACAGCTCGACGGCCTGATGCTGCGCGATAAAACGCGCTTCGCCCGCCGTCTGCACGGTGTGAAGAAGGTTAAAAATCCTGAATCGCAACAGGCCATCCTCCAGGAGATGGCGCAGGAGATAAGCCAGGCAGCCGGTAAAGTCCTGCTGCGCGAAGCGGCGCGTCCGGCCATCACCTATCCTGAAAACCTGCCGGTTAGCCAGAAAAAACAAGAGATTCTCGAGGCGGTGCGCGATCACCAGGTGGTGATAGTCGCCGGAGAGACCGGTTCGGGTAAAACCACCCAGTTACCAAAAATCTGCATGGAGCTGGGCCGCGGGCTGAAAGGGCTGATCGGCCATACCCAGCCGCGTCGTCTGGCCGCGCGAACCGTCGCCAACCGTATCGCCGAGGAGCTGCAAACGGAGCCGGGCAGTTGCATCGGCTATAAAGTTCGCTTTAGCGATCACGTCAGCGACAACACCATGGTCAAGCTGATGACCGACGGTATTCTGCTGGCGGAGATCCAGCAGGATCGCCTGCTGATGCAGTACGACACCATCATTATCGATGAAGCGCACGAGCGCAGTCTGAACATTGATTTTCTGCTCGGCTATCTGAAAGAGCTCCTGCCGCGCCGCCCGGACCTGAAAATCATCATTACCTCGGCGACCATCGACCCGGAACGTTTCTCAAAGCATTTCAATCATGCGCCCATTATCGAAGTCTCCGGGCGGACTTACCCGGTGGAAGTCCGCTACCGGCCGATAGTGGAAGAGGCGGACGACACCGAGCGCGATCAATTACAGGCGATTTTTGATGCGGTTGACGAACTGGGGCGCGAAGGGCCCGGCGATATTCTGATCTTTATGAGCGGTGAGCGGGAAATTCGCGATACCGCTGATGCGCTGAATAAGCTGGATCTGCGCCATACTGAAGTGCTGCCGCTGTATGCCCGCCTGTCCAACAGCGAGCAGAACCGCGTCTTCCAGCCGCACAGCGGACGACGCATCGTGCTGGCGACCAACGTGGCGGAAACTTCGCTGACCGTGCCGGGCATTAAATACGTTATCGATCCCGGTACTGCGCGTATCAGCCGTTACAGCTACCGCACCAAGGTGCAGCGCCTGCCGATCGAGCCGGTTTCCCAGGCGTCCGCCAACCAGCGTAAGGGCCGCTGCGGCCGCGTTTCGGAAGGGATCTGTATTCGTCTTTATTCGGAAGACGATTTCCTGTCGCGCCCGGAGTTTACTGACCCGGAAATTCTGCGTACCAACCTGGCGTCGGTCATCCTGCAGATGACCGCCCTGGGCTTAGGCGATATCGCCGCCTTCCCGTTTGTCGAAGCGCCGGATAAGCGCAATATCCAGGACGGCGTGCGCCTGCTGGAAGAGCTGGGCGCCATCACCACCGATGAGCAGGCCACCGCCTATAAGCTGACGCCGATGGGCCGCCAGCTCAGCCAACTGCCGGTGGATCCCCGTCTGGCGCGCATGGTGCTGGAGGCGCAGAAGCACGGCTGCGTGCGGGAAGCGATGATCATCACCTCCGCGCTGTCGATTCAGGACCCGCGCGAGCGGCCGATGGACAAACAGCAGGCCTCCGATGAGAAGCACCGCCGCTTCCACGATAAAGAGTCCGATTTCCTCGCCTTCGTCAATCTGTGGAACTACCTTGGCGAGCAGCAGAAGGCACTGTCGTCGAATCAGTTCCGCCGCCAGTGCCGGGTCGATTTTCTTAACTATCTGCGCGTGCGCGAGTGGCAGGACATCTACACCCAGTTGCGCCAGGTGGTGAAAGAGCTCGGCCTGCCGATCAACAGCGAGCCGGCGGAATATCGCGAGATCCATACCGCGTTGCTGACCGGTTTGCTGTCGCACATCGGCATGAAGGATGCCGATAAGCAGGAGTTTACCGGCGCGCGCAACGCCCGCTTCTCCATCTTCCCGGGTTCCGGTTTGTTTAAAAAGCCGCCAAAATGGACGATGGTGGCGGAACTGGTGGAAACCAGCCGGCTGTGGGGGCGCATCGCCGCCCGCATTGAGCCGGAGTGGGTTGAGCCGGTCGCGCAGCACCTGATCAAGCGCTCATACAGCGAACCGCACTGGGAGCGGGCGCAGGGCGCGGTGATGGCGACGGAGAAGGTCACCGTCTACGGCCTGCCGATCGTTGGCGCACGCAAGGTCAACTACAGCCAGATCGACCCGGCGCTGTGCCGCGAACTGTTTATCCGCCACGCGCTGGTGGAGGGCGACTGGCAGACGCGGCATGCCTTCTTCCGGGAAAATCTGAAGCTGCGGGCGGAAATCGAAGAGCTGGAGCATAAATCGCGCCGTCGCGACATCCTGGTGGATGACGAAACCCTGTTCGAGTTCTACGACCAGCGCATTAGCCACGACGTCATCTCCGCCCGTCATTTTGATGCCTGGTGGAAGCAGGCCAGCCGCGAAACGCCAGACTTGCTCAATTTTGAAAAGAGCATGCTGATTAAAGAAGGGGCGGAGCAGGTCAGCAAGCTGGACTACCCGAACTTCTGGCATCAGGGGAATCTCAAGCTGCGGCTTAGCTACCAGTTTGAACCGGGCGCCGATGCCGATGGCGTGACGGTGCATATTCCGCTGCCTCTGCTGAACCAGGTGGAGGAGGCCGGATTTGAGTGGCAGATCCCAGGCCTGCGTCGCGAGCTGATTATCGCGCTGATAAAATCGCTGCCGAAGCCGGTGCGGCGCAATTTCGTCCCGGCCCCTAACTATGCGGAAGCGTTTCTCGGCCGGGCGACGCCGATTGAGCTGCCGCTGCTTGATTCGCTGGAGCGTGAGCTGCGTAAGATGACCGGCGTGACCATCGACCGCGAGGCCTGGCAATGGGATCAGGTGCCCGATCACCTCAAAATCACCTTCCGGGTGGTGGATGACAAAAACAAGAAGCTGCAGGAAGGGCGCTCGCTGCAGGCGTTGAAAGACGCGCTGAAGGGCAAAGTTCAGGAGACGCTGTCGGCGGTGGCCGATGACGGCATTGAGCAGAGCGGGCTGCATATCTGGAGCTTTGGTACGCTGGCGGAAAGTTACGAACAGAAACGCGGCAACTATAAGGTGAAAGCCTGGCCGGCGCTGGTGGACGAGCGCGACAGCGTGGCTATCAAGCTGTTTGATAATCCACAGGAACAGCAGCAGGCCATGTGGCGTGGTCTGCGCCGCCTGCTGCTGCTCAACATCCCGTCGCCAATTAAGTATCTGCACGAAAAACTGCCGAACAAAGCCAAGCTTGGGCTCTATTTTAACCCGTACGGTAAAGTGCTGGATCTGATTGACGATTGCATCTCCTGCGGCGTTGATAAGCTTATCGACGAGGCGGGCGGTCCGGTGTGGGCGGAAGAGGGCTTCAGTCAATTGCACGAGAAGGTTCGCGCCGAGCTCAACGACACGGTGGTGGAGATCGCTAAACAGGTCGAGCAGATCCTCACCGCGGTGTTCAATATCAACAAACGGCTGAAAGGCCGCGTGGATATGACCATGGCGCTGGGGCTGTCGGATATCAAAGCGCAGATGGCGGGTCTGGTGTATCGCGGTTTTGTCACCGGCAACGGTTTCCGCCGTCTTGGCGATACGCTGCGTTATCTGCAGGCGATTGAAAAGCGTCTCGAGAAGATGGCTATCGATCCGCACCGCGATCGCGCGCAGATGCTGAAAATTGAGAGCGTGCAGCAGGCGTGGCAGCAGTGGCTGAATAAGCTGCCGCCGAACCGCCGTGAGGACGACGATGTCCGGGAGATCCGCTGGATGATCGAGGAATTGCGGGTGAGCTTCTTCGCCCAGCAATTGGGCACCCCGTATCCCATCTCGGACAAACGCGTCCTGCAGGCGATGGAACAGATCACGCCGTAATCCCCTCATTCCCCAGCCCGGTGGCGCTGTGCTTGCCGGGCGGGGGCATATCCTGAGGCTGATACTCATCAGTACGCCGCACCCGATAATCTTCCCGCCCCGGATGTGGCCCATACTGGTTCTCCCGGACGTAAAATTAACGGATTCTGAAAATCAACCCGGTGGCTTGGGGAACCTGCTTTATTGGCGTATGTTTAGCCTCGCTTTGCCGGATAAACAGGACACGGAGTCTATTTTTACGATGATGGCTATGTACAGACTATTTATGCTGGTGTCGGCCATTCTTGTTATTACGGCGTGTAAGCCTTTCGTTGACGCTTTTTCCTGTGATGAAACACAGCGGGCGATCAACGATGCCAATTTTTTTATTTTGACCTATCTTCCGCCGCTCAATGGTGAGGTGCAGAGCGTAAAAATTGACGGTAGCCAAAATAACGACGCAGGCACGCTGCGTTTTGCCCGGTGCCGCCGGCTGGAAAGTTACGAGCGAGCAAAAACTTTTAATACCGCGAATGACTCCACGATAGTCAGAGATAATGTTCACTGGCGAAATGATAAAGGATGGATGCGGGAATATATCCGACAGACCCGGAGCGCGACGGGAAATATCAGAAAAATGGTCATGCGTGAGCAGTTCTACACCGATAATCTCGGGCGCATTGTACGTTCAGAGAATCTACTCGTGTCGCAGCAACCGCCCAAAGCCATGAGCACAACCACCTATCACTATGACGACCGCCATCGGCTGGTGCGTAAAACGGTCAATGGCGGCATGATGGCCATGCTTGCTGTCAATTATCGCTACGCGGAAGGGCATTTAAGCCGCATTGCCGACTCGGATGCGACCACGACGCTGCGTTGGGATGAAAAAGGGCGGTGGTTATCCGAGGAAAGAACTACCACGTATAGTACAAAACACCAGTCGCGCTGTTTAGGCTGGGACCCCGAGGGGAACTGTACCGGGGAATATGGCGAGCAAGAAGGATACGGCGGAAAAAGCGACGCGTCTCTGCACTATCAGTATACGTATTATCCCCAATGATCGTCAGCGGACGAATGCCGCTGGTGACGCGTCCCGGCGCGGGTTTTCTCCCTCTCCCTGGGGGAGAGGGCCGGGATGAGGGCATCAGGCCGCCCGGATCTTACCCATTCACCAGCGCCAGCGTAAACCCATCCCATCCCTTGATGCCCACCGTCTGCAGCGCGGTGGCAGTGAGCCGCGGGTTATCCCCGATCATTTCGATAAACCGACGCACGCCCTGCACGCGCGCATCATCGCTTTGTCCGTTAATCACTTCGCCATCGCGCACCACGTTATCGCCCACGATCAGCGTCCCGGGGCGCGAATAGTGCAGCGCCCACTCCAGATAGCGAGGATTATTAGGTTTATCGGCATCAATAAAGATCAGGTCGAACGGCT
The DNA here is from genome assembly GCF_003790505.1 of Klebsiella sp. P1CD1. NCBI lineage: Bacteria > Pseudomonadati > Pseudomonadota > Gammaproteobacteria > Enterobacterales > Enterobacteriaceae > Klebsiella > Klebsiella sp. P1CD1. The sequence goes on along the minus strand of NZ_CP033631.1, from coordinate 3,200,212 downwards.
GCACATTCGCGAAATTTTCCAGCGTGTTCAGCGCCGGTCCTTCAATGAGTTCAATGCGCTCGTTTAGCCCCGCAAGGCGGATATTCTGGCGCGCCACCCCGGCATGGCCAGGATCGGCCTCGAGGGTAATCAGCTTTCCGTCGGCGGGCAGCGCACGCGCCATCCAGATAGCGCTATAGGCGCCGAGTGTGCCAATTTCCAGGATCCGCCGCGCCTGTGTTATACGCACCAGCAGCGCCAGAAATTGCCCCTGATTGGCCGCAACATCATGTTCAGGTAGCCCGGCGCGTTTGTTGTTTTCCAGTACCTGACTCAGTATGTCATCTTCAGGAATAAGCGAAGAAATCATGAAATTATCGACGGCAGACCACTGTTGTTGCATAGATTGACTCCCTGGTGGTTGTTGCCGGGTAGCGCTGCGCTACACCGGCCTGAATATGGGTTTCTGCGCTCTCCACGGTTGTGGACCGGCGCGCAGAGGGTATTCACGCGTTCATCCAGCCGCCTCCCAGCGCCCGGTACAGATCGATCTGCGCCAGCAGCAGGTTGTTCTTCACCTGCACTACGCTAAGCTGGGTGGAGAACAGCGTTCGCTGGGCATCAAGCACATCCAGATACGAAGAGTAGCCGTTACGGTAGCGGTTCTGCGCAATGCGCAATGTTTCCTCCGCCACCGCCACCTGCCCCTGCAGTTCGGTCAGCTGTTCACCGTAGCGGCTAATGGCGTCAAGGCTGTCATTCACCTCTTTGAACGCGCCGCGCACCGTTTTCTCGTAGCTATAGAGCGCCTGGTTGCGCTGGGCCATGGAGACATCCACCTGGGCATTTAACGCCTGGCGGTTAAGCAGCGGCGCCAAAATACTGCCGCCGACGCTCCACAGCCGCAGCGGGTTGTCCAGCAGGTCCGGCAGTGTACGATCCTGCAGGCTGCCGGTGGCGGTGAGGTTGATAGACGGCAGCAGCTGCGCCTGCGACGAGGCCAGGGTGGCATCGGCGGCCACCAGCTGACGCTGAGCCTGTACGATATCCGGGCGGCGGTTGAGTAAGGTGGACGGCAGTTGCGACGGCAGACGCAGCGGAGTGAGCTGGGCGAACTCGCCGCGTTTTACCGCGCCGGGGTTATCACCCAGCAGCACGCTGAGCGCATTTTCCTGCTGCGCAATCTGGTGCTGTAGCGGCGGGATCTGCGCCCGCGTTGAGCGCAGCTCCGAATCTGCCTGCATCAGCTCAAGGCGTGAAGTATACCCGGTTTCAAACTGACGCTTCGCCAGGCGCCACGCGTCTTCCCGTGATTTCAGCGTCTGTTGGGTAACCCGCAGCTGCTCATCCAGCGACAACAGGGTCACGTAGCCGACGGCCACCGAGCTGGCGACGCTCAAATTGGCCGCGGCTGCAGCGGCTTTTTGCGCCTCGAGGCTGGCTCCGGCGGCGCTGGCCGCGCTGCGGTTGGCGCCCCAGATATCAACATCATAGCTGGCGGTCAGGCCGCCTTTGTACAGCGTGCTATGGATCGGCAGGCCGGTGGCGGCGGACTGCGCGCGGGCGCGGGTACCGCTCAGGCTGGCGTCCAGCGAGGGGAAAAGGCTGCTGTCGGCGGCATAGGCCCGCGCCTGATACTCATTCACCCGCTCCCGGGCGATCAGCACATCGCTGTTATAGCGCAGCGCCCGGTCGACATACTGATTGAGCGTGCTGTCATGAAAATTGCGCCACCAGACGCCTTCCACCGGGCTGGCCGGGCCAACGTCGGCCCGCCAGGCGGCAGGGATGGTCAGGGTCGGCTGCGCGCGCTGCACGTCGGCGGATTGACAGCCGACCAGCGCGAGGATGACGGCAAGGGTGACCGGGCGGATCATGGCTGTTTCTCCGCGCGGGTATCAATGGTCACCTGCACCGACATACCGGGACGCAGGTGTTCGCTGTACTTCTGCCCGTCGTTGACCGTAATGCGCACCGGGATCCGCTGGGCGATCTTGACGAAGTTGCCGGTGGCGTTGTCCGGTGAGATGGCGCTGAATTCCACCCCGGTCGCCGGGGAGATGCTCTGCACCTTGCCATGGAAACGCTCACCGTTAAGCGCGTCGACGGTGAAGGTGACCGGCTGGCCGATACGCACCTCGGCAAGCTGGGTCTCTTTCAGGTTGGCGATCACCCAGTGCTGCGGCGGGACCAGCGAGGTCAGATGGGTTCCGGCGCTGACGTAGGCGCCAAGACGTACCGAGATCTGCCCCAGCTGGCCGCCGGTGGGGGCGATGATCTGCGTATTCTGCAGGTCGATCTGCGCCAGCTCGAGGGCGGCTTTGGCGCTGGCCACGTCGGCTTCCAGCGAATCGCGATTGACGATGGTCGATTCACGGTCCTGGCGCGACATCTCCAGCGCCGCTTTCGCCTGTTCAATATCCGCAGCCCCTTGCGCCGCGCTGGCGCGCGCCGAATCACGCTCGCGGATCGACAGCGAACCATCGGCAGTCAGCTCCTGTACCCGTTTTAAATCGGCCTGGATTTTCAGATTCTGCGCGCGGGCGTTTTGCAGCGCGGCTTCATTTTTGGCGATCGTCGCCTCGGCGCTTTTGCGCTGCTGCAGATTGTTGCGCAGCGCGGCCTCCTTCATCGCCAGAGTCGCCTGGGCCTGATGCACCCGCTGCTTATAGATGCGATCGTCTATCTGGAACAGCACCTCGCCCGGCTGGACAATTGCGAAATCTTTGACGTTGACGGCGGTGATGTAGCCGTTGACCTGCGGGCTGATAAAGGTGGTCTGCCCGCGCACATAGGCGTTATCGGTAAACTGGCTATGCCGGGTGAACGGCGGCAGTTGCCAGGCGTAGAGGATCACTAATACGCCGACGAGGCCTATCGCTGCGGCGGTAAAAATGGAGACCACGCGAATGTTGTTCCGGGTGTTGGCCTGTTGTTTGGCCGCATCCTGCTGACTCATAACGACTCCAGAGATGAAATGATGATAATTATTTGCTGCCGGTGGCGCGTTTTAAGGCGATACGGGCGGTCAGTCGTAAGCGAATTAAGCGCCAGAAAACCCACACTAATGTGCCGGCGGAGATGGCCGCCGTCAGCAGATAGGTGTCATTCCAGGCGAGAATATTGGCCTGCAGCGTCGCGGCGTTTTGCAGCAGGGTGGTGGCCTGAACGTTAAGCAGGGTGCTGTCGCCGATCTGGCTCTGATACATCTGGCTATACTGCTGCAGCCGCTCGACGATCAGCGGGTTCAGGGTGGTGATCTGGTCCGCCAGCTGGCTGGAGTGAAATTTTTCCCGCCAGGTCTGGAAGGTGCCGAGGATCGCCGACCCCAGCAGACCGCCGATGTTCTGGCTCATGCCGAATAGCACCGAGAAGCTGACCAGGTTGCGCGGATCGGCAAACACGCCGCCAATGCCGGCGAGCATCGCCGGGGCCAGAAAGAAGGCGCTGCCGAAGCCGAGTAAAAACTGGCTGAACATTAATTGTTCCGGACGGGTGAGGGCGTTGGACTGGCTGTCGAGCAGCGAGGCTACCATGATCAGCGCCAGGGCGGTGGCGGTCGGCCAGTAGAGCTTCTGCGGGTTGAGCGTCAGACAACTGGCGATGATCCCGCACAGAATGCCGGCGAAAATTGACCATGCGAGGTTAGTCATCTGTTCGTTTTGCAGACCAACGTACTGCAACCAGCCGATGACCCCGGTGTTTTGCTCCGCCAGCACGATGCGGATCAGCAGCATAATCAGGCCGAGGCGTACGATGCTGCCGCTGGAGAGCCACTTGGTATTGAGCAGGGGATTGCTGCGGTTATGCTCAAAGGCGATAGCGGCGACGATCAGCACCACCGCTGCCGCCAGCGACCAGCCGATCCACGGCGCTTCAAACCACCACTCGAGCCGCCCCAGCGACAGCACGGCGCACACCAGCGCCATGCCGGGCGCCAGCAGAAAGAAGGTGATAAAATCCTTCTTCTCGAACACCTTTTTACGATCGCTCGGCGGCAGTTTCAGCGCGATGACGCAGGCCAGCGACACCAGCGCCAGCCCCAGTTCAAAGAAGTAAAGGCCGCGCCATTCATCGATCTGCAGCAGTTCGGTGGAAAAGAGACGCGCCAGCGGAATGGCCAGCGACGAGCCGGTGATGCCGATGGTTAGCCCTTTCAGGCGGTGGCGTGCGGGCCAGGCCTGCACCTGGTAGTAGATCCCCAGCGAGCTGAGCGCTGCGGCCACCATGCCGTGGGCGGCGCGGACCATCATCGCCGAGCTGAGATCGTTGACGAACAGGTGGAAAAAGGTGACCAGCACATAGAGCACCAGAAAGCCTTCGGTAAAGGCACGCAGCCCAAACTGCTGGCGAAATTTCACCAGCAGCAGGTTGATGGAGACGTTGGTCATGACGTACACCGCCGGCAGCCAGGCGATCTCGGTCGACCAGGCGGCGAAGGTGCCCTGCAGCAGCTGCAGGTTGGCGGTGACCACCGCGTTGCCCAGCGCGCCGGTGAGGCACACCAGCAGGCCGACCACGCCATAGGCGAGACGTTTCTGCGGACTGTGCAGCGGCGTCGAGGGCGAGCCAAGCAGGGCTGGTTTTTCATGCGGCGCCCAGTCATGCGGGGCATAGGGGTTATCCTGGCGACGGGGCATTATTTCTTCTCCACTTCGCGCAGCAGTTTTTCCAGCACCCGCTGAGTTTGCTCCCGCTCCTGCGGGGTAATCGCCGTCAGGATCTCTTCGCGCAGATCGTCCGCCACCGTTTTGACCTGCTCATACAGCGCCATTCCCTGCTCGGTGGCGACCAGCAGCCGCTTACGTTTATCGCTGGCGGTCGTGACACGCTCCACCAGGCCGAGGGCGACCAGCCTGTTGATCAGCGGCACAATGGTCGGACTCTCTACCCCCAGCTCCTGCGCCAGTTCGCTTTGCGACAGCGGCTGTGGCTGGCGGGCAATGGCCGCGACCGCCACCCAACTGGCCTGGCTCAGGCCAAGGTCCTTTAGCCGACGGTTGACCGCCAGCCGCCAGTGATGGGCGGTGAGGTATAAAAGATGGGAGAAGTTAAGCTGTCGATTGTCCATAGGTCGTCTGTCAATATCGTTAGAGCTCTAACGAGTTTATGTCGGGCGACCGCCATAATTCAAGGCGAAGGAAAAAAATTGGTTAACGGTATGTGCGTTTATTGTGGCTAATAGCGATGGGTTAACCCGCGAACCCTCTACTCACTGAGGATGCTCTTATTCTGCGCCATGACCCAGGTGATAAAGGCCCGCAGCGGCACCGGTATATGTTTCCGGCTCGGGTAGTAGACGCAGAAATGGTCGGCAGGATAGTGGTAGTCGGGTAACAAACGGACCAGGCTGCCCGCGCTCAACTGCTGCGTCACCAGCGACTGATAGACAAAGGCGATGCCTAATCCGCTCTCCGCCGCCTGGATCATCGCCGTATCGGAATCAACGACCAGATCGCCTCTGACCGAAACTTCACTGGGCTCACCGCTGGGGCTAATAAACTCCCAACGGTACTTTTCACCGCTGGGAAAACAGCGGTTGATGCAGCGGAAATTGACCAGCGACTGCGGGGTGTCGGGCTCGCCGGCCTCGCGGATATAGGCCGGGCTGGCCACCGGGATCAGCGACAGCTTCTCGCCAAAGGGGATGGCAATCATATCTTTGGGCACATCCTGCGAATAGCGAATACCGGCGTCAAAACCGGACTCAATAATATTGACTTTCCGATCGGTGGTATACAGTTCGAGCGTTACATCGGGATAGGCGGTTTTAAAGGCAATAAAATAGTGTTGAAAAAACAGGTCAAGAACAATACGCGGTAAATTGACTTTCACCACGCCTTCCGGCGTCAGGCGATGATAATTCAGGCTGTCAACCACCCGGCGATAATCATTGACCACCGGCGTCATATTATTAAGAAATTCCTCACCCACGGTAGTTAATGACAAACTGCGCGTCGAGCGATTCAGCAGGCGTACGCCTAACTTTTCTTCCAGATGATTAATAGCGCTGGTGAGGGCCGGTGGTGAAAGATTTAATGCCCTGGCGGCCTGGCGAAAACTGCCATGTTTCACTATGAGTATTAATATTTCAATTTGTTGCAAATCCGGCAAGGTTTTCATTGTTAATTTCCAGCTAACACCGCGTTCGGAATAGATTAATTGTTATCAATGTAAAAGGGAAGTATATATTTAATAACATTCAGCACGTAAGGAAAATAAGGTGAAAACACGTTATCTCGGAAAAGAGAAGTTCCAGGTTTCCGCATTGGGTCTCGGATGTATGGGAATGAGTTTCGCCTACGGCGGCGCCGAGGAGTCGCAGGCGATTAATACGATTCATGCCGCGGTGGACATGGGCGTGACCTTCCTGGATTCTGCCGAAGTGTATGGTCCTTTCGATAATGAAGTTCTTGTCGGGAAAGCGATAAAAGGTATCCGCGATAAGGTGCAGATTGCCACCAAGTTTGGTTTTCGTATTTTGCCGACCGGCCAGGGACTGGAGCGGATGGCCGGCGTCGACAGTCGTCCGGAACATATTCGCGAGTCAGTGGAAGGGTCGCTGAAGCGGCTGAATATCGAGACCATCGATCTGCTCTATCAGCACCGCGTCGATCCGGCGGTGCCGGTGGAAGACGTGGTGGGCACCATGGCCGACCTGGTTAAAGAGGGGAAAATTCGCCATATCGGACTGTCGGAAGTCTCAGCCCAGACGCTGCGCCGGGCCTGCAAGGTGTATCCGATTACCGCCGTGCAGACGGAATACTCGCTGTGGACCCGCGAGCCGGAGGCCGGTATTCTCAACGCCTGCCGCGAGCTGGGGGTGGGCTTTGTCCCATACAGCCCGCTGGGCCGCGGCTTCCTGACGGGAAAAATCACCGATCCTGGCGTCTTCGCTGAGGATGATTTCCGCCGCAATCTGCCGCGCTTCCAGGCCGAGACCATGCGCAAAAACCAGCTGCTGCTTGAGCGCCTGCAGCAGGTGGCCACGCGCTATGACGCGACCCTTGCGCAGATTGCCCTTGCCTGGGTCATGAGCAAAGGCGAGGATATCGTGCCTATCCCGGGGGCGAGAAAAATTGCCCATCTGCGTGATAATGCCGGAGCCGCCAATATTACCCTCTCTCCTGAGGATATTCTCACCATCGAAGATATTTTCACTCCCGATAACGTCACTGGCTTACGCTATAACCAGGGCGACTTTAACTTAATCGAAAAATAACTCCCTGAATACTATTCTCCCGCCGTCCTGGCGGGAGATGAGGTTACTTATGACTATTGCTGTTTCCCGTTCGGCGGGATTGCCTGCGGCAGTTTATGCGCTTTCCGTGGGCTCATTTGGTATTGGTACCACCGAATTTGTGATTATGGGATTATTGCTTGATGTGGCCCATGATTTTCATATATCCATTACGCTTGCCGCCTGGTCTATTACCGCTTATGCCTGTGGGGTGGTGATTGGCGCGCCGCTCCTCACACCGCTATTAAGCCGCTACCCCAAAAAACCGGCGTTGTTATTTCTGATGATCTTGTTTTCCATCGGTAATTTAGGTTGCGGTATTGCCGGTAATATGACCATGCTCATTATTTTCCGGGTAATAACCGCCTTAGCTCACGCCTCATTCTTCGGCATCAGTTCGGTCTATGCCGCGGAGCTGGCGCCGGTGGATAAACGGGCTTCGGCGGTCTCCGCCGTCTTTCTCGGCGCCACCCTGGCCAATATTCTGGGCGTGCCCCTCGGCGCCTGGGTAGGGCAATACCTTGGCTGGCGCTACACCTTCTTTATGGTCACGCTGATTGGCATTCTTTCCGCCCTGGCAGTCATTGCCCTGGTGCCCGGCCGTCAGGCCCAACCGGCGGTGCAGAGTCGGATCCGCGACGAGCTGAAGGTGCTGCGCCATCCGACGGTGCTGCGCAGCCTGCTGATCACCGCGCTCGGGTTTTCCGGCGTCTTCGCCGCCTTTACCTACATTGCGCCCATGCTGAAAACCGTCACCGGGATGAGCGAACATCTCATTCCACCGGTGCTGGTGCTGTTTGGCGTCGGGATGGTCGCCGGGAATCACCTCGGCGGCCGCCTGACCGACGGTGGGGTCCGCCGGGCGCTGCTGCTGACCCTGGCCTTGCTTATCGTCGTCCTGTGCCTCTTTCCGTTCGCCATTCAGACGCTACCCGGCGCCTGCGCGGCGGTGTTTCTGCTGGGGGCGGCGATGTTCTCCACCATTCCGCCGCTGCAGATGCAGGCGCTGGACAGCAGTGAGACCGGCAAAAGCATGGTCTCCTCGTGCAATATCGCCGCCTTTAACCTCGGCAATGCCGCTGGCGCCTGGTTTGGTGGGCTGTTGCTCACCGCCGGCGTCTCCCTCTCGCATATTCCCCTGGCCGGTGCATGCCTGACCGCCAGCGGATTTGTTATCGCTAGCGTGACGTTGTCACCTTTAAAAGGAAGTCAAGCATGAAGTATCGGTATTTAGGTTCCACCGGGCTGTCGGTGTCGGAGCTCTGTTTTGGCGCCATGACGTTTGGTGAAAAAGGGGCCTTTCTCGGCGCGCCGGGACGCAACTGGTCGGAATTCGGCGTGGTGCCTGAGCATACGGCATACGATCTGGTGTACAAAGCGCTGGACGCCGGGATTAACTTTTTTGATACCGCGGACTGTTATAAAAACGGCCAGGGCGAAGAGCTGCTCGGTAACGCGCTGAAGGGGAAACGCCAGCAGGTGATTATCGGCACCAAAGGACGCTGGCAGACCGACCCCAATCCGAACGCGCTGGGGGCGTCGCGCTACCATATTATTAATGCCGTCGACGCCAGCCTGCAGCGGCTGAAAACGGATTATATCGATATATATCATCTCCACGGGTTCGATCCGCGCACCGCGCTGGAGGATACCCTGCGGACGCTGGATGCGTTGATTCGCGCCGGGAAAATTCGCTACATCGGGGTCTCCAACTACGCGGCCTGGCAGCTGGCGAAGGCGCTGGGGATCTCAGAGCGCCTCGGACTGGAAAAATTCTGCGTCTATCAGGGCTATTACAATATCGCCGCGCGAGAACTGGAGCATGAGATTATCCCGCTCAGCGTCGATCAGAACGTCGGCATCACCGTCTGGAGCCCGCTGGCCGGGGGCTTCCTCACCGGTAAATACCCTCGCAATCAGGCGTTTCCTGAGGGCAGTCGGCTGGCGAACGCCACCCCGTTTGAGTCGGCGCCGATCGCCAATCGCGAACAAGCCTGGCAGACTCTGGAAGTGATGCAGGAGATTGCCCGTCAGCGCAACGCCAGCGTGGCGCAGGTGGCGCTCAACTGGTTGCGTACCCGCCCGGGGATCACATCGCTGGTGATCGGCGCGACCAAACTCGCCCAGCTGGAGGATAACCTGGCGGCACTGAACTGGACGCTGAGCGACGAGGAGGCGGCGATCCTCAACAGCGTGAGCGAAAAAGAGAAGCCTTATCCCTACTGGCATATCTGCAATGTCGCCGGCGATCGCCGTCTGGCCGACGATATCTACCCCTAACTCACCCTGCACCCAGGCAACACGCGTATGCCCCCCTGGGGGCATACAGAGAGGCTCGATCGTGAAAAAAGTACTCATTGTTGGCGCCGGCCCGGTAGGGTTAATCATTGGCTGCTATCTGAATAAGTATGGAATTGATTTTGATATTATTGATAAAAATACACACAGCACCACCTGGTCCAAAGCGCTGAGCGTCAGTCCGGCGACGATTAAAGCCTTCCACGGCTTAGCCCTTGCCGGGGAGCTGACCGCCCAGGGCAAGCAGGTTCAGTCAATTTACGCCTGGTATAAAAACCGCAAGTTTCTGCATATTGATAACCGCCATCTCCCCACCTGCTATCCCTTCCATGTCAGTATCCCGCAGCCGCGGACGGAGAAGATCCTTGAAACGGCGCTGGCCGAGGCCGGTCAACTGGTGAAACGCGGACATCAGCTGGTCTCCTGGCGGCGGGAGGAAGGGCGCTATCACGTCTCTCTGCTCGACGATGCCCGCCGGGCCTGTTCCGCTACTTATGACTATATTATCGGCGCCGACGGCGCGGCCAGCACCGTCCGGGAGCTGGCCGGGATTGGCTTTAGCGGCCATGATTACCCGCTGCATTTTGTAATGGCGGACGTGCAGTTCGCCAGCGCGGCGACGCTCCCGGGAACCTCTTACTATATTGACGAGCTGGGCTTTCTGATCTTTCTGCCCATGCCGGACAATCAGGTCAGGATCGTGATTAAAAGAGCCGGTCGATTACCGTCGCCGCGTCCGGTGCCGGATCTGCAGGAGATCAACGTGGCGCTGGCGCGCTTCTGCCCCGAGGTTCCTCCGGCGCAGGCGCTGACCTGGTCCTCCAGCGCCAACTTCTATAACCGGATCGCCGATGACAATCTGCAGCACAATATCATGCTGGCAGGCGATGCTTTCCATCTGTTCAGTCCGATTGGCGGGCAGGGGATGAATACCGGTATTCAGGATGCGATTAACCTGGCCTGGAAGCTGGCCTTTTACCTGCATGGCGTCGCCAGCGACCGGCTGCTGGCATCCTATCGCACCGAGCGCTTCGCCGCGGTGAGCGGCGTGCTGCATGCCACCGATCACGATACCGGCCTGATTGCCGGTCTGGTGCCGAAAAATCATATCGACGCGGTCTACTTTCCGGAGTTTTGCAATCGTCACTATTATCGCCACCAGCTGCCGCTGCAGTACGCCGGCTTTGCCGCGCCGCAGAGCGCTCACCCGAACGGCCTGATGGGCCACCATGTCCCGTGGTACGTCTTTACCTCGCCGCAGGCGAGGTTTCGCAACAGTTATGACGCCTTCGCCAGCGGTAAGGTCGTGGTCTTTTCCGCGCGCGTCGACTGTCCTCCCTTATCCCGCCTGAAACCTGGCGGCTGGTTTATATTCTGCGCCCTTGACCCGGCGGACGAGGCGTTTCTCGAGGCGCTACAGATTGGCCGCGATGACTATGCGGTGATCAATCCCGATGGCTATGTGGGCTTTACCGGCAGCGAAGCCGGGACATCGCAGTATCTTTCCTCGCTCTACGTAATGGAATAATCATGAATAAAGTGTATATCGTCGCGGCCTGCCGTACGCCGGTGGGGCGTTTTCTTGGCGCCCTGAAAACGGTCTCTGCGGTGGAACTGGCCGCGCTCACCGTCCGCCACAACCTGCAGCAGGCCGGGATTGACCCGGCGTGGATTGACGAAGTGATCTGCGGCTGCGTCCTCGCCGCCGGGCAGGGGATGGGGCCGGCGCGTCAGGTCGCGCTGCGGGCGGGGATCCCGGTGCAAAAGCCGGCTTACACCCTGAATATGATCTGCGGTAGCGGTATGAAAAGTATTACCGAAGGGGCGATCCATATCCAGAGCGGTTATGCCGACATGGTCGTCGCTGGCGGGATGGAAAACATGAGCCAGGCGCCGTTTTTGCTGCGGGGAGAGATAAGGGGCGGCATGAAATTTGGCGCGTTCAGCAGCGAGGATCTGATCCAGAGCGATGGCTTAACCGATCCGCTGTTGCATATTCCGATGGGGGAAACGGCGGAGGCCATCGCCGCGCATGAGCAGATCTCGCGCGCAGAACAGGACCAGTACGCCCTCGACAGCCATCAAAAAGCCTCCGCCGCCAGCCGCGCCGGCCATTTTGCCGAGGAGATAGTGCCGGTGACGGTCAGCGCGAAGCGGGGCGTCAGCGTGGTCCGCGAGGATGAGCAGATCCGCCATGACCTTAGCGCCGACCAGCTGGCGGCGCTGAAACCGGCTTTTCGTCGCGACGGGAGCGTCACGGCGGGCAACGCCTCGGGGCTGAACGACGGCGCGGCGTCAGTGATCCTCGCCTCGGCGCGCGCCGTTGCGCAGTACGGCCTGCGGCCGCTGGCTGAGATAGTCGCCTTCGGCGAGGGCGGCGTCGACCCGGCGATGATGGGGCTTGGGCCGCTGCCGGCCATGACGTGCGCTCTGCGCCGCGGGCGTTTTCAGCTCAGCGATATGGCGCGACTGGAAATTAACGAAGCCTTTGCCGCGCAGGTGCTGGGGGTGGTCAAGGGGCTGGCCCGCGAGCATCAGATGACGGCGGAGGAGATAGCCGCCCGCCTGAACGTCAACGGCGGCGCGATTGCCCTCGGGCACCCGCTCGGCAGTTCCGGAACCCGGATTGTCGTGAGCCTCCTGCACGCGCTGCGCCGGGAGAATAAACCGACCGGCCTGGCCTCGCTGTGTATCGGCGGTGGGATGGGTATTGCGTTAATTGTGAAAACGATCTGAGGAGACAAGCGCCATGGAAAAATTAATTGTGGTGGGTGAGAAATTTACCGATTTTGCCCGGCGGCATCAGAACGTGCTGACCGTCAACGAGTTTGAGCGTTTTGTCTGGAGCGGCGAGCTCGCCGGCGTCGATAAAATCGTCATTGGTCAGGGCGTGCAGCTCGACGACATCTCCCGCACGGTCTGCATTATTCGTCAGCACTATCCGGATAAAATCCGCCAGATCGTCAATCTGCAGGATCTCTATTATCAAAACAACCGCGATCATCAGCGGCTGGTGCATAAACGTAAAAAAGAGAACATCCTCATCACCTCGCCGGAAAAACGCGATGAAGATAGTTATTGCGCGCGTCTGATCCTGCAGGACGCCTCGGAGCTGCTCTGCGACCACCAGACCGGGCAACACATCCAGGGGATGGTGCTGATCGAGGCGGCGCGGCAAACCATCATCGCCACCTCGGAGAAATTTCTGCTGGCGGAGGCGGGCGTGGCGATGGACGAGAAGTACTTCACGCTGAGCTCGCTGCAGGTAGCTTTTTCCAGCTTTGTTTTCCCGCTGCCGGTGACCATTGTGCTGAATGTGGTGTCGCGCAAAAGCTCAGCCCACGGCCGCTTTACCTGCGAGTGTTCGGTCGGTTTTGACCAGACCGGCACCCGCAAAGCGGAAGTCGGCTTTAGCTTCAGCGTCTATGACCTGAACTACATTACTCGTAAGGAGTGTGAGCAGGCGGCGCTCTGCCATCAACATTATCTGGTCAGTATTGAGCAGGGGGACGGGGATGAGCATCGCCTTTTTTGACGTGGATGAAACGCTGATTACCGGCAAAAGTATGTTCCTGTTTCTGCACCGCTATGCCGAGGAATATTCGCTGCAGTGCGGTTTGACGGCCGCGGCGATTGTCCGCCAGCTCCAGGCGCTTAGCAAAGCGGGTCAACCGCGGGAGGCGATCAATCGCTACTACTATTCGCTGTTTCGCCATGAGCCGCGCGCCCAGGTACGGGCGGTTGCTGAGGCACTGTATCGCGAAGGTGGGTACGGTTTTCACCGAGAGGTGGTGGCGATCCTCCGGCAACATCAGGCGCGCGGGGATGACGTGGTGTTTGTCTCCGGATCGATGACCGACATTCTCTGGCCGGCGATGGCGGCGCTGGGGGTGGAGCATGCCCTGTGTTCAGAGCCGGTGGTGGTTGACGAACACTATACCGGGGAACTCTGGCGGACCGCCATTGGCGAACATAAGGCGTTGCATGCTCAACGCTACGCGCAGGAACGGGGCCAGCCGCTGGCGGCGTGCTATGCCTTTGGGGACCATATCTCGGATCTGCCGCTGCTCGCGCTGGTTGGCAACCCCTGCGCGGTCAATCCGTGCGCAGCGCTGCTGGCGGAGTCGCAGCGTCGGGGATGGCCGGTGCTGTGGTCTAACGGCGGTTGACGGCACGATAGCGAAAAAAAGGGGGCGGCGCTACGCCACCCCCTGATTCACACCCTGACGGGGATCAGCCCGGGTAGATGCCGCGGTCTTTACGCGCCATCAGGATGCGCTCGCAGGCCACGATATAGGCGGCGGTACGCAGCGTACACGCTTTCTCGGCGGCTTTATCGCAGACGTGAATAATGGCGTCGGTCATGATGCGGTCCATCTTAGCGTTGATCTCTTCTTCGCTCCAGAAGAAGCTGGCCATATCCTGCACCCACTCAAAATAGCTGACGGTCACCCCGCCGGCGTTACAGATAACGTCCGGCACTACGATCACGCCGCGCTCGGCCAGCACGTCGTCCGCTTCCGGATAGGTTGGGCCGTTGGCCCCTTCCAGCACCAGTTTGCAGGTCAGCTTCTCCGCGCGCTCGCGGGTGATTTGCCCTTCCAGTGCCGCCGGGATCAGAATGTCCATCGGGGTGGTCCAGAAGGCGTCTTTATCGATCTCCTGGGCGCCAGGGAAACCGGCAATCTGCTTTTTCTCCGCCTGCCAGGCGGTGAGGGCGGCCATATCAATCCCGCCTTCGTTATACAGGGTCGCGGTATGATCCTGAATGACCACCACGCGGGCGCCGACGCCGGCGAACAAGCGGGCTGCTTCGCTACCGACGTTACCAAAGCCCTGCAGCGCCACTTTGGCGCCTTCAATTTCGATACCGGCGCGACGAGCCACTTCCCGGCCGGTGACAAATACGCCACGCCCGGTGGCCTTTTCACGGCCGAGGGAGCCGCCGAGGTGGATCGGTTTGCCGGTGACCACGCCGGTGATGGTGGTGCCATGGTTCATGGAGTAGGTGTCCATCATCCACGCCATTACTTTACCGTTGGTGCCGACGTCCGGCGCCGGGATATCTTTCTGCGGCCCGATAATAATGCCGATTTCGCTGGTGTAGCGGCGGGTCAGACGCTCCAGTTCACCTTCTGACAGTGAGAAGGGGTCGACGCGAATGCCGCCTTTGGCCCCGCCGTAAGGAATATTGACCGCGGCGCACTTAATGGTCATCCAGGCAGAAAGTGCCATGACTTCGTTAAGATCGACATCCGGATGGTAGCGAACACCACCTTTACCCGGTCCACGCGACAGATTGTGCTGAACGCGATAGCCCTCGAAGTGGCGGATGGTGCCGTCGTCCATTTGCACAGGAATGTCGACGATCAGCGCACGCTTCGGATGGCGCAGGGTTTCCACCCAGTAGGCAAGATCGCCGAGATAAGGCGCGACACGGTCGATCTGGCGCAGGTAGGTGGTCCATGGAGATGTACTACTTTCAGATGCGTAAGATAACTTTTCCATAAGAGTCCTGTTTCTCAGTGTTATTTATGTCGTGTAAAACCGTGGAATAGCTACAGCAGTAAACTCTGTGCAATGAATGGTATCACCAATTTTATAAAGCGGTATTTGACGGCAATTCCGATTTTTAAATTTTTGTTAGATTTTTTATTTTTTAAGTGAATAACTACGCACGCCAACCACCCGCAAGCTGTGCATTTTAATTCACTTTTTATTCACTTAAGTGCATAGGAAAATATTTTTTCTATGTTTTTCATTATCTTGATGATCTTCAAAAAGTGAATAAATTGCTTCCCCCCGTATTGACAATCTTATTGTTCACAGGCCAGCATTAGCCCACACAACAACATGACGTTAACCATGAATTAACAAATACCCGCAAAATAAATAGGGCTTATTTTTCCTGTGGTGAATATATTTGCCATCACAGCGGGCGCGCTCGTGCCCAAAATAAGCCGAGGGTCAGGGTTAATGTCGATTGTCCAACGCGGCGGGAGCGTTTTCCGTCGTCTTACGTTCCGGAGATGAATGATGTCAGGCACTATGACTCGCGAAGATTTTGACGCTTACCTGGTTCCCTGTTTTGCCCCCGCGCCGTTTATTCCGGTCAGGGCGGCGGGTTCCCGCGTCTGGGACCAGCAGGGGAAAGAGTATATCGATATGGCGGGCGGCATTGCGGTGAATGCCTTAGGCCATGCCCATCCGGCGCTGGCTCAGGCCCTGCAGGATCAACTGGCGAAACTGTGGCATATCGGCAATGGCTATACCAACGAGCCGGTGCTGCAGCTGGCGAAAACCCTCGTGCAGTCGACCTTTGCCGATAAGGTGTTTTTCTGCAACTCCGGCGCCGAAGCCAACGAGGCCGCTCTCAAACTGGCGCGGAAATACGCTCACGATAAGTTTGGTGGTGAAAAAAGCGAAATCATCGCCTTCAACCATGCCTTCCATGGCCGGACGCTGTTCACCGTCTCCGTCGGCGGCCAGCCGAAATATTCCAGCGATTATGCTCCGCTGCCGCAGGGCATTACCCATCTGCCCTATAACGACATCGAGGCGGTCACCGCGGCCATCTCTTCGCGCACCTGTGCGGTGATCGTCGAGCCGATCATCGGCGAAGGCGGCGTGATACCCGCTGACCCGGCGTTCCTCCAGGCGCTGCGCACCCTCTGCGATCGCCATCACGCGACCCTGATATTCGATGAGGTGCAGACCGGGGCGGGCCGTACCGGCCATCTCTACGCCTACCAGCACTACAACGTCGTCCCGGACATCCTCACCAGCGCCAAAGGGCTGGGGGGCGGCTTCCCAATCGGCGCGATGCTGGCGAAAGAGGCCTGGGCGCAGGTCTTCCAGCCCGGCACCCATGGCACCACCTTCGGCGGCAACCCGCTGGCGGCGACCGTCGCTAACGCCGTGCTGGCCCATCTCGATGCGCCGCTGCTGGCGGGCGTTGGCGAGCGCCATGCGCTGATTGTTGACCAGTTGAATGCGATCTCTGCCCGTTACGATGCGTTCAGCGCCGTGCGCGGCACCGGTCTGCTGATCGGCGCTGAGCTGGCGGGGCCGCTGCGCGGCAAGGCCAAAACGTTGACCAACCTGGCGGCGGAAGAGGGGCTGATCGCCCTGATTGCCGGCCCGGACGTGCTGCGCTTCGCGCCGGCGCTCAATATCCCGCTGGCGGATATTGCGGAAGCCTTCGTGCGCCTTGATCGCGCCGTTGCTCGCTTAACCCGCTAACCGGGAGGACGGCCTGTGATGCTATTTCGTCCCGTACGGGAAAACGATCTCGACGACATCGTCCGCCTTGCCGCGCGGGCGGGGGTCGGCATGACCTCCTTACCGCATGATGCCGGGCGCCTGGCCGCCCGTATCCAGCGCAGTATCGAGACCTTCGCCGGCGAACTGCCGCGCGGCCAGCAGGGTTTCCTGTTTGTGCTGGAAGACACCGCGCTGGCGCGGGTGGTGGGGGTGAGCGCCATTGAGGTCGCGGTGGGCCTGGACGAGCCGTTTTACAATTTTCGCATTCAGAAAACGGTTCGCGCCTCGAAAGCGCTGGGAGTCTATAAGCCTCAGGAGCTGCTTAATCTCAGCTATGACCACACCGGGCACAGCGAACTGTGTACGCTGTTTCTCGACCCGGCCTATCAGCGCAACCGCAATGGTCTGCTGCTCTCCAAGGCGCGCTTTTTATTTATCGCCGCCTTCCGCGAGTGGTTTTCCCCGTACCTGTTTGCAGAACTGCGCGGCTGCAGCGATGAGCAAGGGCAGTCGCCGTTCTGGGATGCGCTGGGCCATCACTTCTTCGACATCCCGTTTGCCGATGCCGACCGGCTGACCGGCACCGGCATGAAAACCTTTATTGCCGAACTGATGCCGGCTTACCCGATCTATATCTCACTGCTGCCGGAAGCGGCCCGCGAGGTCATCGGTCAGGTGCATCCCAATACCGCCCCGGCGCGGGCGATCCTCGAGAAAGAGGGATTCAGCTGGCGCGGCTCGGTGGATATTTTCGATGCCGGTCCGGTGCTGGAGGCGAACACCGATCAGATCCGCGCCGTGCGCGACAGCCAGTGTCTGCCGGCCCGGCAGCTGATGGGTACGCTGTTGGCGCCGACGCTCGTCGCCAACGGTCAGTTCGACAATTTCCGGGCGCTGCTGGTGGCCCACGAAGAGCAGGTCTCACTGGATGCCGCCGCGCTGGACGCGCTGCAGGTCAGTGATACTGACCGCGTTTATACGGTAACCCTGAATCCAGAGGAAAACAGATCATGGCGGTAAAAGCACAGTTTATAGCCGGGCAGTGGCAGGCGGGCAGCGGGGCAACGATGAGCAAACTGGCCCCGGAGGATCAGTCGCTGCTGTGGCAGGCGGCCAGCGCGGGTGCCGACGACGTCCAGGCGGCCTGCGCCGCGGCGCGCGCGGCGTTTTACCCCTGGTCGCACCGGCCGCTGGCCGAGCGTATTGCCGTGGTGGAGCGTTTTGCCGCGCTGCTGGAGACACATAAAGAGGCGCTGGCGACCCAGATTTCCCGCGAGACCAGCAAGCCGCTGTGGGAGACCCGCACCGAAGTACAGGCGATGATCGGCAAGGCCGCGATCTCCATCGAGGCCTATCACCAGCGGACGGGCTTTCATGAGTCGACGCTGCCGGACGGAAAAGCACAGCTGCGCCACAAACCGCACGGCGTGATGGCGGTCTTTGGTCCCTACAACTTCCCGGGCCACCTGCCCAACGGGCACATCATTCCGGCACTGATTGCCGGGAATACCATCGTGTTTAAACCCAGCGAGCTGACGCCGGCCACCGCCGAAATGACGGTCCAGCTGTGGCAGCAGGCGGGCGTTCC
Organism: Klebsiella sp. P1CD1; assembly: GCF_003790505.1. Classification (NCBI taxonomy): domain Bacteria; kingdom Pseudomonadati; phylum Pseudomonadota; class Gammaproteobacteria; order Enterobacterales; family Enterobacteriaceae; genus Klebsiella; species Klebsiella sp. P1CD1. The sequence continues at coordinate 3,181,844 of NZ_CP033631.1, read as the reverse complement.
CGACGGGGTGATCAATCTGCTGCAGGGCGGAAAAGCCACCGGCCAGGCGCTGCTGGAAAATCGTGATGTCGACGGCGTGCTGTTCACCGGCAGCGCGGCGGCCGGTTTCCACTTTCATCGCTATTTCGGCGGCCAGCCGGAGAAGATGCTGGCCCTCGAGATGGGCGGCAACAACGCGCTGATCGTCGCCGACGTGGCCGATGTCGATGCGGCGCTGCATGTGATTATCCAGTCGGCGTTTATCTCCGCCGGGCAGCGCTGCACCTGCGCGCGCCGGCTGATCGTGCCGCGCGGCGAGCAGGGGGATGCGCTGCTGCAGCGGCTGGTCGCGGCCAGCGCGCAGATCCGCGCCGGCAAGTGGGATGACCAGCCAGCGCCGTTTATGGGCGGAGTGATTTCTCTCGACGCCGCGCAGAACATGCTGGCGGCGCAGCAAAAACTGGAGGGGCTCGGCGGCAAGGTGCTGCTGCGCATGCGCCAGCCCGACCCGCGTTCCACGGTGCTGACGCCGGGGATCGTCGACGTCACCGGTATCGAGGTGCCGGATGAAGAATACTTTGGCCCGCTGCTGACGGTTATCCGTTATGACGATTTCCCGGAGGCCATTCGCCTCGCCAACCAGACCCGCTATGGCCTGGCCGTCGGGCTGATCTCCAGCGATGCGGCGCAGTTTGACCAGCTGGCGGACGAGGCGCGGGCCGGGATCGTCAACTGGAACAAGCCGCTGACCGGCGCCTCGAGTAAAGCGCCGTTTGGCGGGGTGGGCGCCTCCGGCAACCATCGCGCGGCAGCGTGGTACGCCGCCGATTACTGTGCCTGGCCGATGGCCTCTCTGGTCAGCGATACGCTGACGCTTCCGGCGACGGTATCGCCGGGCCTGCCATTCTGATAACGGATCCTGTGAGGACATATGTCTGGTTTTGAAGCAAACTTTGATGGCCTGGTCGGCCCGACGCACCACTACGCCGGACTCTCCGTCGGCAATGAAGCCTCGCAAAATAACCGCGATGGTCTCTCTAACCCTAAAAAGGCGGCGCTGCAGGGGCTGTATAAAATGAAAGCCCTTGCCGATCGCGGATTCGTGCAGGGCATTCTGCCGCCCCAGCCGCGGCCGAATCTACGTCTGCTGCGCGAAGTCGGTTTCCAGGGCAGCGATGAGCAGGTCATCCGGCAGGCGGCCCACGCGGCGCCGCAGCTGCTCTCCGCCTTCAGCTCCGCCTCGTCGATGTGGACCGCCAACGCGGCGACCGTCTCACCGTCGGCGGACAGTGCCGATGGCAAAGTCCATTTCACCGTCGCCAACCTGAACAATAAGCTGCACCGTATGCAGGAGGCGCCCACCACCTCGGCGATCCTGGGCGCCACGTTCGCCGATCCGCGCTACTTCGCCCACCATGCGGCGCTGCCGCAGCATGGCGACCTCGGCGATGAAGGGGCGGCCAACCATAACCGCTTCTGCCGGGAGTATGACCGACAGGGGGTGCAGTTTTTTGTCTACGGTCGACGCGCCAGCGGCGGGATCGCCCCGGTGAAGTATCCGGCGCGGCAGACCCTCGAGGCCAGCGAGGCGGTGGCCCGCCTGCATCAGCTGGATCCGCGCTACACGGTGTTTGCCCAGCAGGCGCCGCAGGCTATCGATCGCGGCGTGTTTCACAACGACGTCATCGCGGTCAGCAATCGCCATGTGCTGTTCCACCATCAGCAGGCGTTTGTCGATCAGGCGACGGTGCTGGCGACGCTACGGGCTAAAAGCGACAGTCTGGATATCCCGTTCACCAGCGTGGAAGTGCCGGACGAGCGGGTGTCGCTCGATGACGCGGTGGCCTCTTACCTGTTCAACAGCCAGCTGCTGAGTAAACCTGACGGCAAGATGCTGATCGTGGTGCCGGAGGAGTGCCGCCAGCGGGAAAACGTCTGGCGCTATCTGAGCGACCTCGCCGCCGACAGCGCATCGCCGATCGATGAAGTGGCGGTCTTTGACCTGCGGGAAAGCATGCGCAACGGCGGCGGCCCGGCCTGTCTGCGGCTGCGGGTGGTGCTCAACGAGGCTGAACGCCAGGCGGTCAACGCCCACAGTCTGATGAACGACGAGCGTTATCAGCAGCTGACGGCATGGGTGGAAAAACACTATCGCGACCGGCTGCACGCCCGCGATCTGGCGGACCCGCAGCTGCTGCGCGAGGTTTATCAGGCGCTGGATGAGCTGACGCAGATCCTGCGCCTGGGCGCGGTCTATGATTTTCAGCGTTAAGGAGCGGCAGATGGAGCACCTGGTTAACGATTTACTGCACTGCCGCCTGCAGGAGTGGAGCTTCCCGGCGGGCATCGAGGCCCGCTGGCTGGGCGAGGGGATCCTGCAGTTGCTGCCGACGGCGCCGTGGCGCCAGGCGACGATCCTCTCCGCGGGCGTGCATGGCAATGAGACCGCGCCGACGGAGCTGCTGCTGCAGTTGACCCACGATCTGAGCCAGGGGCGGCAGCCGCTCACTCAGGCGCTGCTGATCGTCTTTGGTAACCTGCCGGCGATCCGCGCCGCACGCCGCTATCTGCACAACGACCTGAATCGCCTGTTCGGCGGCCGCCATCTGGCGGTCACCCCGGGGAATGAGTCGCGGCGGGCTTTTGCGCTGGAGCAGGCGGTGCAGGCCTTCTATCGCGCCGCCGATGTGGCGGGTCCGGTCAACCGTAGCCATCTCGATATGCACACCGCCATTCGCGGGTCGCTGTATCGCCAGTTTGCGCTGCTCCCGGCCCACGCGGAGGATTTTTCGCCTGGCTTCTACCAGCTGTTGCAGGCCAGCGGGATGGACGCCATCGTGCGCCATACCGAAGCGGGCGGCACCTTCACCCATTTCACCTGCGAAAAGTTCGCCGCGCAAAGCGCCACCCTGGAGCTGGGGGAAGTGATGCCGTTCGGCGCCAACGATCTCAGCCTGTTCGCCGCCACCGACGCGGCGATCCGGGCCTGGATTTCTGACGCGCCGCTGCCGCCGCGCGACAAAGCGCCGGTGGATTACTTCCTGGTCGAGGAGAGCATCATCAAGCGCGAGGGGGAATTTATGCTTAATCTCGCGGCCAACGTTGAGAACTTCACCGCGCTCCCGGCGGGGTACGAAATCGCTCGCCAGGCGGAGAAACGGTGGGTGGTGCAGGCCCGGGCCCCCTATATCCTCTTTCCCAATGCCGGGGTCGCCACCGGTCAGCGCGCCGGGCTGCTGCTGCGCGCCGCGGCTCTTCGCCTCCCACAACCAGCCTGAGGAAACACCATGACTGAACATCAACATCAGGCGTCTCCTGCCGCCGGAGGTGAGGGCGCGTCACAGCTTAAACGCGGGCTCGGCGCCCGCCACATTCAAATGATTGCCCTCGGGGGCGCCATCGGCACCGGGCTGTTTATGGGGGCGGGGCGCAACATCGCCGTTGCCGGCACCTCGATTCTGGTGATCTATGTGCTGGTCGGGTTCTTTACCTATATGGTGATGCGGGCGATGGGGGAGCTGCTGCTCACCCGCCATGACTACCGCTCGTTTGCCGACTTTGTCGGCGAGTATCTCGGGCCGCAGGCCAGCTTTTACCTCGGCTGGACCTACTGGCTAAGCTGGGTAGTGACCTGCATTGCCGACGTGGTGGTCTGCGGGAGCTATATGCAGTACTGGTTCCCGGAACTGTCGGCATGGATGCCGGCCCTCAGCATGCTGGCGATCCTGTTCCTGCTTAACCTGCTGTCGGTGAAAATGTTTGGCGAGGCGGAGTTCTGGTTCGCCCTGATCAAGGTGATCACCATTATCGCCCTGATCGGCACCGGCGGCTGGATGATTGCCACCGGCTGGACTTCTCCGGACGGCGTGACGGCTTCTCTCAGCCATCTTACCGACCCGACGGCTTTTATGCCTCACGGTATCACCGGTTTTTTCGCCGGCTTCCAGATAGCGATCTTCTCCTTTACCGGCATTGAGCTGCTGGGCACCATGACGGCGGAGACCCGCGATCCGCAGCGCATTTTGCCCAAGGCGATCAATGCTCTGCCGCTGCGGATTATCATCTTCTATCTGCTGTCGATGGTGGTGATTATCGCCGTCGCCTCCTGGCCGGGGGTATCGGCGGAGACCAGTCCGTTCGTGACGCTGTTTGCCAAAGCCGGGCTGCCCGCGGCGGCGGCGGTGATTAACTTCGTGGCGCTAACCTCGGCGATGTCCTCGGCCAACAGCGGCGTCTTCTCCAGCACCCGCATGCTGTACGGCCTGTCGGTGGAGAAGCATGCGCACTGGCAGTTTCGCATCCTGTCGCGCAATACCCGCATCCCGGTGCGTAGCCTGCTGTTCTCCTGCTTCTGCATGCTGATCGGCACGCTGCTGCTGTTCCTGGTACCGAATGTGATGACCCTGTTCACCATCGTCTCGACCCTGGCGGCGATTATGGTGGTGTTCAGCTGGGGGATGATCCTCGTGGCCTATCTGGTCTATCGCCGTCAGCGTCCGGACCTGCACGCCGGGTCGATCTTTAAGATGCCTGCCGGGGTGGTAATGAGCTGGGTGAGCCTGCTGTTCTTCGCCTTCGCCATCTTCATCATGATCTTTGACCCGGACACGCTGCTGGCGCTGTTGGCTTCTCCGCTGTGGTTTATCGCGCTGTGGGGCTTCTGGAAGCTGAAGCAGCGGCGTGAGGGGCAACTGACACTGGATAACCAGAGCGCCTGACACTCGCCGGCCAACCTGGCCGGCTAAGCAGGAGGTGAAGACGTTACGTCTGTTTCTGCCCGGTGGCGGCTGGCGCCTTACCGGGCCTACTGTCTTACTGAGCCTGGGATGAGCAGTTTCCCCCGCGGCGTGATCCCCCTCTGTAGGCCCGCGCAAGCGCCGCGCCGCCGGGCAGGATACTCGGCTCCGTAGCGGCTTTACTGCCCGGTGGCGGCTGGCGCCTTACCGTGCCTACATGCTACCGGACCTGGAAGGTGCGGTTTCCCCCGCGGCGTGATCCCCCCAGGCACGCGCAAGCGCAGCGCCGCCGGGCAGGATAGTCGGCTCCGTAGCGGCTTTTCTGCCCGGTAGCGGCTGGCGCCTTACCGGGCCTACATGCTTACCGGACCTGGGATGAGCGGTATCCCCCCGCGGCGTGATCTCCCTCTGTAGGCCCGCGCAAGCGCAGCGCCGCCGGGCGGGATAGTCGGCTCCGCAGCGGCTTTACTGCCCGGTGGCGGCTGGCGCCTTACCGGGCCTACATGCTTACCGGACCTGGGATGAGCGGTATCCCCCGCGGCGTGATCTCCCTCTGTAGGCCCGCGCAAGCGCAGCGCCGCCGGGCAGGATAGTCGGCTCCGTAGCGGCTTTTCTGCCCGGTAGCGGCTGGCGCCTTACCGGGCCTACTGACTTACTGAGCCTGGGATGAGCGGTTTCCCCCGCGGCGTGATCTCCCTCTGTAGGCCCGCGCAAGCGCAGCGCCGCCGGGCGGGATAGTCGGCTCCGTAGCGGCTTTACTGCCCGGTGGCGGCTGGCGCCTTACCGGGCCTACTGTCTTACTGAGTCTGGGATGAGCGGTTTCCCCCGCGGCGTGATCCCCCTGTAGGCCCGCGCAAGCGCAGCGCTGCCGGGCGGGATACTCGGCTCCGCAGCGGCTTTTCTGCCCGGTGGCGGCTGCTGCCTTACCGGGCCTACATGCTTACGGACCTGGGATGAGCGGTTTCCCCCGCAGCGTGATCCCCCCAGGCACGCGCAAGCGCAACGCCGCCGGGCGGGATAGTCGGCACGCTACCTGCCCAGACGGCTGCGGTTAGGCGCTTTCCGCCCGGGAAGGGGCTGCACCCGGCGCGGACTTCATCCGGCTGGCGCAGAAAATTGCCAGCAGCGAAATCACCACCGTAACGCCCAGATAAACGGCCACCGGCCGCCAGTCCCCGTCATATTTTGCCAGCAGACCGGTGGCGATAAGCGGCGCGGTGCCCCCGGCCAGCGCGGCACCCAGCTGGTAGCCGAGGGTGATCCCGGTATAGCGCACATTGGCGCTGAAAATCTCAGAGCACAAGGTGCCGAGCACCGCAGTTACCGGCGCCCACAGGATGCCGAAGGCAACGACCGTCGCCAGCATGATGCCCCAGCTGGTGCCGGTGTCGAGCAGCAGGAACCACGGAACGATAAACAGACCCAGCAGCACCACGCTCAGGGTATACATCTTTTGCCGCCCCACCTTGTCTGACAGCAGCCCCATCAGCGGGATCATCACGGTGGCCACCAGCGCGCCCAGGGTCACGGATTCCAGCGCCTGCGACTTCTGGTAGCTCAGGGTGGTGGTGGCATAGCTGACCACAAAGGTGGAGAAGATATAGAATGGGGCGGTCTCCACCACTTTCAGACCGGCGGCAATCAGCACTTCCCGCCAGTGGTGCTTGAGCGTTTCGCGCAGCGGGGCCTTCGCCACCTGGCCGGATTTTTTCACCTGCTTAAAGGCGGGCGTTTCGTCGATATCTTTGCGGATCCACAGGCCGAGAAAAACGAGAACGGAGCTGAGCAGGAACGGTATACGCCAGCCCCAGGCGAGAAACTGTGTCTCGTCAAACAGGGTCATCAGCGAGACGATAAACGTCGCCATCAGCATGCCGATGGTCACGCCGGCTTGGGGAATGCTGCCGAAAAAGCCTTTCCGCTTCTCCGGCGCGTATTCGTAGGCCATCAGCAGCGCACCGCCCCATTCACCGCCGATACCCATGCCCTGAATAATGCGCAGGGTTATCAGCAGGGCGGGCGCCCAGAGGCCCACCATCTCATAGGTGGGAAGCAGGCCGATCGCCACCGTGGCGCTGCCCATCAGCGACAGGGTCAGCACCAGCGTCTTCTTGCGGCCGATGCGATCGCCGATATGAGCGAAAATGACGCCGCCGATGGGGCGGATAAAAAACGTCAGCGAGAAGGAGAGCCAGGAGAGGATCAGGCCGATGACCGGGTCGACCATCGGAAAGAAGATTTTGTTGAACACCAGCGCGGCGGCGGTGCCATAGAGAAAATAATCGAACCATTCGATGGCGCTGCCTGTCAGGCTGGCGATCAGGACCTTCTTGTTTTTCTGCAGAATGGATGCAGTGTTGTCTTGTGGATTGCTCATTACGAAACGTTCTCCCGCCACGGTAAATAGGTCAGGTGTCACTCTGTGTAAACAGGGTGCAACCTGGTGTGAAAAGGTTGTGTAATTGTTAAGCAACTTAGGGATGAAGGTTACAATTGGCAAGTTCATCGCTGGCAAACTGGGCGTTATGACGCGGTTTGGACTGGTGTAACCGCGACGCTATTTTTTATTTTCCACCTGATTTTGCTGTTTTTTGTTATTTTCATAGTGAGTTGTTCAGGTGCAACCCGCCTGTTTTTAGATGTTTCTTGTTATTTCAAAATGGTTACAAATTAACGCCGCTTTGCCTCCCGCGAGGCGGCGTTTATGATGGCGAAAGCATCCTCTCCGATCGGCTGAGAGGGAATTAAGGAGACAGAATGGCAGAACAATTTCCCCGGCTGTCGGCGGCGACGCTGGCGGCGGCTAACCAGGTCGGCGCCTGGCTGGCGCAGGACGATCTGGCGATGCTACCCGCGCTGCCGCAGGTGGACGTGGTGGTGCTGGCCGGCAACGCCGTGATCCCGACCATCGACGCCGCCTGCCGGCTGGCGGCGGAACGGGAAGTCCCGCTGCTGATCAGCGGCGGCGTGGGACATTCTACGAACTATCTCTACGAGGCGGTGCGCCAGGATACCCGTTACCGTATGTTGCCGGTGGTGGGGCGTCCGGAAGCGCATATTCTGGCCGATATTGCTCATGACTACTGGCAAATTCCGCGCTCGCGGCTGGTGGTGGAGGACCAGTCGACCAACTGCGGCGAGAACGCCCGTTTTACCCGGACCACGCTGGAGAACGGGGGGATCCTGCATCGTCGCGGGATCGTCATTCAGGACCCCACCATGCAGCGGCGAACCATGGCCACCTTCGCCCGCGTCTGGCAGGGAGTGACGACGCCGCCACAGTGGCTGAGCTTTCCCGGCTGCTCGCCGGTGCTGGAGCAGACCGATGGTCAACTGGGGTTCGCGGGCGGCGGGGCGGGGCTGTGGCCGGTCGCCCGCTACCTGGGGCTGCTGCTGGGCGAGCTGCCGCGCCTGCAGGATACGCCTGAAGGATACGGTCCGCGGGGGAAAGACTTCATCAGCCACGTCACCTTCCCGCCGGAGATCCTCGATGCCTGGCGACAGCTGCGGGAGGACGGCCAGCTTGCCGGGGCGCTGCAGGCCCGCACCCTCGGCTGAAAACTGCCCGTTTGCGGCAGATTTATCGCAAACGGGCAATTTGTGTTATTGAAATGTAACCTCAACCGGGCATTTTTGGCCCGGTTTTATGAATCAGCTCACAGAACTGCGCCAACGTGCTGCGAAGCCACGGCTTATCCGCCCGATATTTAACAAAAAAATCACTTGTTAAATACAAATGCACTACAGGAGCAGCCATGACAGCACCCGTTCAACACCAAATGTATATTGATGGCCAGTTCGTTTCCGGTCGCGGCGACGGCTGGATCGACGTACTTAACCCGGCGACCGAAGCGCTGCTGTCGCGGATCCCGGACGGGACTGCCGAAGAGGCGCGGCTGGCGATTGACGCGGCTGAGCGCGCCCAGCCCGCCTGGGAAGCGCTGCCGGCCATTGAGCGTGCGGGTTGGTTACGCAAAATTGCCGCTGGTATCCGCCAGCGTGCTGAAGAGATTGCCGGGCTGATCGTGGCTGAAGGCGGCAAGATCCAGCAGCTGGCTGCGGTGGAAGTCGCATTCACCGCGGACTATCTCGACTATATGGCCGAATGGGCGCGCCGTTACGAAGGCGAGATCGTGCAGAGCGATCGCCCTGGGGAGAATATCCTCGTCTTTAAACGCGCGCTGGGGGTGACCACCGGGATCCTGCCGTGGAACTTCCCGTTCTTTCTTATCGCCCGCAAGCTGGCGCCGGCCCTGATCACCGGGAATACCATCGTCATTAAGCCCAGCGAATTTACGCCCAATAATGCCATCGCCTTTGCCGAGATTGTCCATCAGGTAGGGTTGCCGAAAGGGGTCTTTAACCTGGTGCTCGGCCGCGGAGAAACCGTTGGTCAGGAGCTGGCTGGCAATCCAAAGGTGGCGATGGTCAGCATGACCGGTAGCGTGGCGGCAGGAGAGAAAATCATGGCCGCTGCGGCGAAAAATATCACCAAAGTGTGCCTCGAACTCGGCGGCAAAGCGCCAGCCATTGTGATGGATGATGCGGATCTGGAGCTGGCGGTGAAAGCGGTGGTGGACTCGCGGGTGATTAACACCGGGCAGGTGTGTAACTGCGTCGAGCGGGTCTATGTTCAGCAGGACATTTACGACCGCTTCGTCAACCGCCTCGGCGAGGCGATGAAGGCCGTGCAGTTTGGCGACCCGGCGACGCGGGATGACATCGCGATGGGGCCGCTGATCAACGCGGCGGCGCGGGACCAGGTGGCGGGCAAAGTGGCGAAGGCGGTGGCGCAGGGGGCGCGGGTGGCGCTGGGCGGGCAGCCGCTGGAGGGCAAAGGCTATTTTTATCCGCCGACCCTGCTGCTGGATGTGCGTCAGGAGATGGACATTATCCACGAGGAAACCTTCGGGCCGGTGCTGCCGGTGGTGGCGTTTTCGACCCTCGATGAGGCGCTGGCGATGGCCAATGACAGCGACTATGGCCTGACCTCCTCGATCTATACCCGCGATCTGAACGTGGCGATGAAGGCGATTAAGGGACTGAAGTTCGGCGAAACCTATATCAACCGGGAAAACTTTGAGGCGATGCAGGGTTTCCACGCCGGCTGGCGCAAATCGGGGATCGGCGGCGCTGATGGCCGCCACGGGCTGAATGAGTACCTGCAGACCCAGGTGGTCTATCTGCAGGCCTGAGGTACTTAACTCCGAGCCGGCGGGCAGCTCAGGCGGCCCGCCGTTCGCTTAGCGGGCGAATTTCTCCAGCACGCGGATCAGCTGGGTGACGAAGCCGTATTCGTTATCATACCAGGCGACGGTTTTCACCAGCTGTACGCCGCCGGCCTCCACAATCTCCAGCTGGGTGGCATCGTAGATCGAGCCGAAATGGCTGCCGATGATGTCGGAAGAGACAATCTCTTCTTCGGTGTAGCCGAAGGATTCATTGCCCTCAGCCGCCTGCTTCATCGCCTGATTGACCTCATCCGCAGTCACTTTTTTCTCCAGCACCGACACCAGCTCTGTCACCGAACCCGTTTTTGTCGGCACACGCTGGGCATGGCCCTTCAGTTTACCGCTCAGGGCGGGGATCACCAGGCCGATGGCCTTTGCCGCACCTGTGGTGTGCGGGATGACGTTTTCTGCCGCCGCTCTGGAGGCGCGCAGATCTTTGCCGCGCGGCCCGTCCACCAGCGACTGGGTGCCGGTATAAGCATGGATGGTGGTCATGGTGCCCACGGTGATGCCGAAGGCATCCTGGAGGACTTTGGCCATCGGCGCCAGGCAGTTGGTGGTGCAGGAGGCCACGGAGATGATGGTGTCATCCGGGGTCAGGGTGTCATCGTTGACGTTGTAGACGATGGTTTTCATCTCGCCAGCGGGGGCGGAAATCAGCACTTTGCGCGCGCCGGCCTGGAGATGGGCTTGCGATTTCTCGGCCGAGGTGTAAAACCCGGTACACTCCACAATCACCTCTGCGCCTGCCGCCTGCCACGGAATATGCTGCGCCTCTTTTTCGGCATACACCGTAATGGTTTTGCCGTTGACGATCAGCGCATCTTCCGTAAAGTCGACGCTCCACGGAAAGGGGCCGTAGTTTGAATCATGCTTCAACAGGTAGGCCAGCACCTTTGGCGAGGTGAGGTCGTTGATAGCCACCACTTCCAGGCTGCTGTCGACTTCTAATAAACGGCGTAACACCAAACGTCCGATACGACCAAATCCATTAATCCCAAGTTTACTCATGGACATTCTCCGGTTGGTAAAACGACTCGATGTGATAAAACTCCTCCAGGCTTAGTCCTGTCCCCCTGATTGGTCAACTGACAATCTGTGCGATATGCCAGCGTTTCCGGGCCGGGGAGGAAAAAAGTGGATGTTTTCCCGGCCTTTTTTAGCGCTGACGGCAGGGAATAATTTTTGTTACCGGAGATGAGGGGGCCGCCTGCTGGCGAAGCGGTGAAAAGCGTCTATGCTTAACTATTGAATAGCTTAGTAAAATATTGACGTTAGACGAAGGGAGAGGTTATGGGATTCTGGAGAATCGTTTTCACTATTATTCTGCCGCCGCTGGGCGTACTGCTGGGGAAAGGCTTCGGCTGGGCGTTTATTCTCAACATTATTCTGACCCTGCTGGGCTATATTCCTGGCCTGATCCACGCCTTCTGGGTGCAGACACGCGACTGAGGGGCGAGCAGATAACCACGCCTCCCCCTGGGACCCGCTCAGGGGGGCATCAGGCTCTCTTTATACAGCAGCGTATTATCCTTCGACCAGTAGTGCCGGGTCTCCTCTTCCAGATCAACAATCCACTTAAACACGCCGGCGCTGGCGAGATCCTTGCAGTACTGTTCAAAGTTGATGGCGCCGGCAAAATGGCGGATGACCGCGGCCGAGGTCAGCCGATGGCTGGGGGCGCTGCGCACGCGTAGCAGGCCGCGAGCGCTTTTTATCGAAATCACCTCGTCGTTTGCCATCACGAAATTCATATTGCCGGTGGAGACAAAATAGATGTAGTAGGAGACCTGATGCCGGCGGAGTTCACTGGCGAAGGTGGTAAAATCGGCATCCGCGCGAACCTGTTCGAAAAAGTGACCCAGCCTTGCCAGCAGTTCCATTTCAATCCTTGTTGTGTTGTTGCTGCGCATGGTTTCGGCGTCTGTCGGCATAAACCATTCACACGTTTACTTATTCGTATTTTAATAATATAGGCGCGTTATATTAATGGTTATTATGTAACTGGAACATCGTTTCAAGTGTTACAAGCTATTGCAAAGGTTCGCAGGGGATCCTCGAGGCAGGCAGAAGGTGGGATAAGACGGGAAGGGGCGAAATTAGCGCCGGCGATGTTCGTCGCCGGCGGGGCCATGAGCCGCGGCTATTTCTGGATCAGATAGCGAATGGTTGGGCCATCCTGCTGAATATCCAGCACCGTATAGCCGTGGTTCCTGACATCGAGTGGAATGTTATTGATCGACTGCGGACAGTCGCTGACCACTTCCAGGATCTCGCCTTTTTGCAGGGAGGGCATCGCTTCCAGAGTGGCCACGGCCGGATAGGGACAAGGTTCGCCGACCATATCCAGGCGATAATCAGGGATGATGTTTTTCATGCGCTCTCCTTCACGGTCCGGACCGCCGTCGACTGGCGGCGGAAAAAATGTCTTTCCCAGGCGATCACCAGCAGCAGGGCGATCAGCAGCAGCAGATAGGTCGCCAGCAGCCCGCCGAAGGGACCGAAGGCGTTCAGCAGGTTGATTTTCTGCCAGTGGGTGGCGAGCGGAGCGGCGATATCGTCCCAGCACCAGGCGAGCAGCGTTGAGCCAATGACATTGCCCAGCCCAACCCACCAGTAGTGAACCTGGCCCTCCACCGCACGATACATCCAGCCGGTTTCACAGCCGCCGGCCAGCACGATGCCAAAGCCAAACAGCAGCCCGCCAATCGCCGCATTGGGACCGGCCCACATAATTTTCGGCGCCATCCCCAATTGCACATAGCTAAAGATACCGATGGCGCTCGCCGCCATGCCGAAGATAATCGCCTTCGCCATCACCGTCCGGCCGGTGATCCACATATCGCGAAAGGCGGAGGTAAAGCAGATCTGCGCGCGCTCAATAAGCAGACCGAAGCCGATGCCGAACAGCATCGCCAGGCCGAGCGCCGGGTGGTCTGCGGCGGTGAGCAGGCCCCAGCCGATCATGGCGAAAAAGATCACCATGCCCAGCCGGAAACGGCGGCGCGCCTGCTGCGGTTTTTGGGTTAACGGCGAGGCGGCGGACACCTTTTGCATTTTTACCGGGATGCGAAAAAGGGGCAGCAGCGTGAAGCGGGCGCCAAACCAGGAGCCGATGGCGGTGGCGATGGCAAACAGCCAGGCGTGCAGGGAGAACTGCGGAATACCGGTGAAAAAAGCCGCCAGATTGCAGCCCATCGCCAGACGTGCGCCGAACCCGGCGATGATGCCGCCTGCCACGGCCTGCACAATGCGGATCCGGCTGCGTGGAAAGCGCAGTTTGACGTTATTGGCCCACAGCGCGGCGGCCAGGCAGCCGCCGAACATGCCGATGATCATCCTGCCATCGATGCGGGTCAGCGGCGTCCCTTCGAGATGAATCAGCTGGTAATAGCCCCACTGTTCGCTGTGGACGCCCAGCAGTTGCAGCAGCTGACCACCCCAGCGGGTGAATTCGCCGGTCACCGCCCAGAAGGTGCCGGTGATGCCAAAATAGTAGGTAGAGAGGATGCCCGCCGCGATGACCGCCGGGACAGGGGACCAGAACCGGATAAGCCAGGCCTGTTTGAAGGATTGCCATGTCATAAAAATGCCTCTGAACTCAGAAGGTATTAAAGGTCGATGACCGACCGAAGGGGGCAAATAGTACCCGCCTCAGCGCCTGCTTTCTCTGTTTTGGATCAAGGCCCTACGCTTGCGCCACCACGGCAAGCAGCGCCAGCAGTGCGGGCAGCGCCTGAATATAGAGAATTTTGCGGCTGGCGGTTAGCGCGCCGAAAATCCCGGCGACCAGCACGCAGGCCAGGAAAAAGATAACCACCTGCACCCCCGGCGCCCCCAGCCACAGCCCCCACGCCAGGCCGGCGGCCAGAAAACCGTTATACAACCCCTGGTTGGCCGCCAGCACCCGGGTCTCCCGGGCGAAATCGGCGCTGAGGTTAAAGGCCCGGCGCCCGGCGGGGGCTTCCCAGAGAAACATCTCCAGCACCAGGATGGCGAGATGAATAATAGCGACCAGCGCAACGAGGAGAGTGGCTAACACAGCAGTCCTTAATCAATAAGATGAATGTGTCTGCAGTATAGCTGCAAGCGCTAACGAAGCGGGAGCGCCGCTGCTATAGTGCAGATAGGGTCATGTTTTCTGCCGCGACCAGCGTCGGTTATCTGATTGCCCTTCGGTTTAGTTTAGCGGTGCTAGTATGCCGGGTTCTTTTTTACGGGTGTGGTGTAGGTTGCTGAATGTTAAATAAATTATGGATTGTGTTATCAGGGCTACTGGTGGTTGCCATGCCGTCGGCGCAGGCCGGGGAATTAAACCTCTATTCGATGAATACCGGCTCCTATGTTTATCATATGACCGGTAACCACGGACAATATAACGAGCATTTCAATAACAATTTTTTCTCGGTGGAGCGCAAGTTTTCTCAGGATTCAAAATACAGCGTGCTGGTCGGAACGATGAAAAACAGCTTTGACGATCGCTGTTTGACCCTCGGCGTGCGCCGCGACTGGCTGAAAAACGATACCGGCTGGGTGCTGAAAGGGGTGTATGCCTATACCGGGGAATTTTTCTTTGACGCCTTCAGCCACTGTGGGGATTCCGGCACCTACCGCACCGCCAAAAAAATCACCGGCGTCGGTTTTTCGCCCTACCTCTATCATGGTCTGCAATATAACTTCACCGATTATTTCGGTGTGGAAGGCGGCATTATTGTGCCGGCGATCTTTGTGATGAGTATTCAGTGGAGCTTTCGCTAGCCGCTTTATTATCCGGGAAAAGAGCAGGCCGCCTCAGGTGGCCTGCTACTGATGACCTGGCGGCAGGAATTAATGGAAGCCGAGACGGATCAGATCTAACGGGCAAAAGCGGCCCTCGCAGCCGTCGATTTCAACGCAGTCCGCCCGGCGAAGCTGCTCGGCGGTTTTCCCTTCACCATGGATAGCTTTAATCACGCCTGTTGTGCCGTTACCGGCGATCATTACCATGCTGCCGGTAGCAATAGCGTTACGATTACGGTCATAGGTTTTCATGGTCTCCTCCTCAATAAACCAGGGTAAGCAATGATTAAGCGGCTAAAGTAATACGCTTTTTTTCCTAAAAAAGTTTTGAGGATAATCAAATTTATTTTAATAACTCCGGAGCGAAAAGGGCCACAAGTCCCCTCTATTCGCGCCGATCGCATCGCCTGCGTGGCGCGCGACACTGACGGCAATATGTCATTCAGGTTACTGTTTTATGACCAGATTATTAACCTTGCCAGCCCGAGGAAAATAGCGAAAGATGGCGCTATTCGGGCATCAACAGTGCCAGTGCGTGTCCTGAGGGAGCCATGAGTCAAGACGTCACCGCGAAGATGTTAAAGCCCGATTTTGATAGTGAAGTTTCCGGTCTGGTGCATGGTTATCTGTTTCATGAACAGCGCCCCCCGCAGCCCATCGCCTCTGGCGAGGTGTGCGCCCGTTATCAGGCGCTCGCCGATGACAAGGCGTTTATCTGGTTACACCTGAATCTCAATCATGCCACCGCCGAAAAATGGTTAACCAGCCACTTTCCGGTGGCGGACTTTTTCTTCGAGGAGATCCGCAGCGGCTCGCACACCACCCGCATTGAGCGACAGGGGGAGAATCTGTTCGCTGTGCTCAACGATGTGCTGTTTCGTCCGCAGGATACCAGTGCGGAAACCGCCACGCTGTGGCTCTACTGTAGCCCTAAGCTGGTGGTGACGGCGCGCTTCAAACCGTTGCGGTTTATCGAATGGATGCTGCCGCGTCTGCAGACGCTCAGGGTGAATACCTCTACCGAGCTGCTGGCTTTTCTGCTGGAGGAGCAGGAGGAGGTGCTGGAGCAGGTCGTCCGCCAGGCCAGCCGCCATGTCGACCTTATTGAAGAGCGTCTCCTGAGCAATCACGTGCAGCGCAACCGGGCCGATCTGGCACGGCTGCGGCGGATGCTTTTGCGTTTTCAGCGGCTGCTGGCGCCGGAGCCGGCGGCGATGTTCCGTCTGCTTAACCGGCCGCCGGCGTGGATGGATCGTGCAGTGGTGCAGGCGTTTCGTCAGTTCACCGAAGAGTTTAGCGTGGTGCTCAACGACCTGTCCGGCCTGATCGAGCGTATCAGTCTGCTGCAGGAGGAGATTGGCGCCCGCCAGCTGGAGCAGAGCAACCGCACCCTCTACACCCTGACGGTGATCACCGTTCTCGCGCTGCCGATTAACATCGTCGCCGGTTTCTTCGGCATGAACGTCGGCGGGATCCCGCTGGCGAGCAACCACCACGGGTTTATTCTGCTGGTGGTGATAGTCGCCATCTTTACCCTCGGCGCCGGCTACCTGGCATTCCGCCGGCGCGATGACCTGTAGATTGCGCGTCGAATCAGCTGAGGCTGCGCAGGGCGGCAATCAGTCCTTCGACACCGCGTTCCAGCTTCTCGCGCGGGCAGCCGACGTTGAGGCGCAGAAAGCCGTTGCCCTCAGGACCATAGGTATAACCCGGCATAATCGCCACCTTCTGTTCGGCGATCAGCGCCTGCTGTAGCGCGTGGTCGTCGATGTTCAGGGGGCGCAGGTCGATCCACGCCAGGTAGGTGGCCTCCGGCGGCTGCCAGCAGAGTGCGGGGAAGGCATTGTTAAGCGTAGCGGCGACATAGCGCATATTCGCCTGCAGATAGTCACGCAAGGCGTCGAGCCAGGGAGCCCCGTCGCGGTAGGCGGCGATATGGGCGACCAGCGCCGGCACGGAGGGAGAAGAGAGCCCGTCGCGGGCCTTCAGCGCCTGCAGGTAGCTGTCGCGCGCGTTCGCCTCGGGGATAAAGCCATAGGCCCCGGTAAAGGCCGGAATATTAAAGCTCTTTGAACCGGAGGTGAACAGCGCCCATGGCCCCTGAGCGACCTCGCTCCACGGGATATGGCGGTGTTCGCCCCAGGTCATGTCCATATGAATTTCGTCGCTAATCACCCTGACGCCATGTTTTTGACACAGGGCCGCCATGGTTTGGAGCTCCTCGCGACGCCAGACTTTCCCCGTTGGGTTGTGCGGGCTGCACAGCAGCAGCAGGGTATTCTTCGGTTCCGCCAGCGCGGATTCCAGGCGGGCCATATCGCAGTGCCACTGATTATCCGTCAGGGTCAATGGCACCGGGGCAATCTCCCGGCGGTTAGCGGTGATGGTCTTATAGAATGCATCGTAGGCAGGGGTATGGACGACGACGCCGTCGCCTTCGCTCGACCACTGGCGGATGGTTTCCGCCACCATGTAGATAACCGACGGCCCGTAGACCACCGTTTGCGGATCGATGACGCTGTTAAACCGGCTGGCGTACCAGTGGGCAATCGCCCCGAGAAACGCCTCGTTCTGCCAGCGACTGTAGCCGAACACCCCGTGGGCCAGCCGCTGGCTGACGGCGTCGAGAATGCAGGGCGCGGTGGCGAAATCCATATCGGAGATGGTGAACGGCAGCAGGTCGGCGGCGCCAAACCGGTCGGCGACATAGTCCCACTGTGTGCACCAGGTACCGTGGCGGTCGATGGGGGTGGCAAAATCAAACATCGGAACTTCCTTAGCGAATGTCCCCCTCCGCGCGGAAGGGGGACCAGTGGGGTCAGGCCTGAACAGTATTCATCAGTACGGCCATTTCATCTTTTACCGACTGCACCTGCGGGCCAATAACCACCTGCAGGTTATGCTGATTGAGCTGAACCACCCCGATGGCGCGATGGGCTTTCAGCGCGGCGGCGTCCACTTTGCTCATATCGTGTACCGACAGACGCAGACGAGTAATGCAGTTATCCAGCGAAACAATGTTCTCGGCGCCGCCGAGCGCCGCCAGAATCGCCGGCACGTTATAGCCGGATTTGCCGATGGTACCGGCGACGGCTTTCTCCACGCTGGCGGCGGTGTCGATATCGCGGCCCGGCGTTTTCAGATTGAAGCGGGTAATGGCGAAGCGGAAGATGGCATAGTAGACCGCGAACCAGATAGCCGCTACCACCGGCACCAGATACCACTTGGTCGCCAGGCCATGCAGGATGCCAAACACCACGAAGTCGATGATATTGCCGTCGGTGTTGCCGATGGTCACCCCGAGCACCGCCATGATGGTAAAGCCGAGACCGGTCAGCAGCGCGTGGATGACATACAGGACCGGCGCGACGAACAGGAACAGGAACTCCAGCGGCTCGGTGGTGCCGCCGACCACGCAGGCGATGACCCCGGAGATCAGCAGGCCTTTAATTTTATGCCGGTTTTCCGGACGGGCGCAGTGGTACATCGCCAGCGCGGCTCCCGGCAGGCCGCCGAGGAAGGCCGGCATTTTACCCTGCGACAGGAAGCGGGTGGCGCTTTCGGAGAAGCCGTGGGTGGTTGGGCAGCTTAGCTGCTCCTGGAAGATGGTCAGTGCGCCGCTGACGCTGTGGCCGCAGACGTCGAGGGTACCGCCGGCTTCAGTGAAGCGGATCAGTGCCACCAGGATGTGGTGCAGGCCAAACGGCAGCAGCAGTCGCTCGCCGGTGCCGAAGATCATCGGGCCAAAATCCCCGGCGCTGTTGATCATCTTCCCTAGGGCGTTGATCCCCATGGCGAAGACTGGCCACACCAGCGGGATAGCCAGCCCGACCAGACCCAGCACCACGGTGGTGATGATCGGCACGAAGCGGGTGCCGCCGAAGAAGGCCAGGGCGTCCGGCAGGCGAATGTTATGGAAGCGTTCATGCAGCAGCCAGACGATAATCCCGGCGATAACCGCGCCGAGGATCCCGGTATCGATCGACGGAATACCGATGATGTTCTGGATATTGTTGGCCTTCAGGATCGCGGCGTCGGTGGTGGGCAGAATGCCTTTCGCCGTCAGCCAGAAGTTGACCGCCAGGTTCATGACCGTGTAGCCGACAAAGCCGGCGAAGGCGGCGACGCCTTTGTTCTCCCGCGCCAGCCCCAGTGGGATGGCGATACAGAACATGACCGGCAGGAAGCTGAAGGCAAAGGAGCCGACTTTGCTCATCCAGATAAAGATGGCCTGCAGCAGCGGCATATCCAGCCACGGCAGCAGCGTCAAAACATCGTGACTGCTTAACGAACTGCCGATCCCCAGCATGATCCCACAAAACGAGAGCAACGCTACGGGCAGCATAAAGGTTTTTCCGAGCTGCTGGAAAAACTCCCATAAAGTGATTTTTGGTGCTGTTTTCGCCGTCATAACACGGTTCCTGATTCTCAAGTGGTCGGGAAGAACTAACGCCACGGCAAGATAAAACGTTTTACCAGTTTTTAGTGCGATAAAAATCACATAATCAAGCGATAATAAGGTTTATAAAGATTGCACAATGATAAAACGTTTTATCGACAGGCAAGGGAGTCAGCCAGCACGTTATGGCTATCGCAAAAAAGATCACCATCAATGATGTGGCGCAGGCCGCCGGGGTCTCCGTGAGCACCGTCTCGCTGGTGCTGAGCGGTAAAGGGCGCATCTCCAGCGCCACCGGCGAGCGAGTTAATCAGGCCATCGAACAGCTGGGATTCGTGCGCAACCGCCAGGCCGCCTCGCTGCGTGGCGGGCAGAGCGGGGTGATTGGCCTTATCGTTAGCGATCTGTCAAAGCCGTTTTACGCCGAATTAACCGCCGGCCTCACCGACGCCCTGGAAAGGCAGGGGAAAATGGTGTTCCTCACCCAGGGCGGGCGCAGCGGCGAGAAGATAGATCAGCGGTTTGATACCCTCGCGGCGCAGGGGGTCGACGGGGTGATCATCGCCGGGTCGATCGATCGCGGGAGCGAACTGCGCGAGCGGGCCGCGCAGGCCGGCGTGCCGCTGGTGTTTGCTTCCCGCGCCAGCTACCTTGACGATGTCGACCTGATCCGCCCGGACAACATGCAGGCGGCGCAGCTGGTGACCGAGCATCTTATCCGCCGCGGCCATCAGCGGATCGCCTGGCTTGGCGGGCAGAGCTCGTCGCTGACGCGCGCCGAGCGGGTCGGCGGCTATTGCGCCACCTTGCTGAAATACGGTCTGCCGTTTCACAGCGAATGGGTGCTGGAGTGCGAGTCGAGCCAGAAGCAGGCGGCGGAGGCGATGGCGGGGCTGTTGCGCCAGAACCCCACCATCACCGCGGTGCTGTGCTACAACAACGTGGTGGCCACCGGCGCGTGGTTTGGTTTACTGCGGGCCGGAAGGCAGAGCGGAGAGGATGGCGTCGAGAGCTATTTCGAACAGCGGGTGGCGCTAGCGGCCTTCGCCGACGTGCCGGAGGCGGCGCTGGATGACCTGCCGCTCACCTGGGTAACGACCCCGGCGCGCGAGATGGGGAAAACCCTGGCAGAGTCGATGCTGCGACGGCTGGAGGAAGGCACCGGCGAGGCGCGAAACCAGATTATGCCGCCGCGGCTGGTGACACGGAAATGAGGGAGACGGCGCGCGATGGCCGTCTCCTGAGACGATAAGTTACGGCTGCGGGGCGGCGTCGTCCTGCTGAGGAGCGGCGTCATCCTGTTGCGGCTGGCCTTCCTGCGGCGCCGCGTCCGGTTGAGCAGGCGCTTCCAGACCAAACATCGCGGCAAAATCCTCCAGCGGCATTTTCTGTCCGTTCAGCGTCACCTGGCCGTTAGCGTACTGCAGGCTGCTGCTGATGGCGTTATCTTCCATGGTGGTGATGCGGAACATCTGGCCCATCGCCGCCAGGCCTTTGACCTGCTGATCGGCGAGTTTGGCCGCATCGGCTGGCTGGTAACCTTCCAGACCGGCGATTTTGGTCATCAACTCCGTCGCCATATCCACCGGGATCACCACCTTGCCGTCAAGGGACTGCACCACGCGATCCAGACTGTCCGCCAGGGTCTGCGGTGGGGTGGTCACCTGGGCCGGATCCTTCAGCAGAACCGACAGATTCAGGGTACTTTCCCCTTTGGCATTGCGCCAGCTCAGCGGCGAGATGGTCACCGATGGGTTGCCTTTAAGCAGGATCGGCAGCGCATTGAACAGGGTTTCGGTTAACGCCTGCTGGTACAGTTCCGGGTTTTGCGCCAGTTCCGGTTTTGCCAGCAGCGCCTGAGACTGTGCACTGTACTGCTGACTAAACTGGTGCCACGCCTGACCGTCGACATTATCCACTTTCAGCGTCAGTTTGCCGCTGCCCATATCCTGCCCCTGCAGCTTGAGGCTGTTCACGGTGTAGTTCACCTGGCTGTTCACGCCTTTGCCGTCCTGGGTCAGCGTCGAGCCGCCGTCCAGCGCCATCCCGTCAACCAGCGCCAGCTCTTTGCCTTCGACGCTGATGGCCAGTTTATCGAGGGTCATTTTTTGCTGGCCGATACGTTCGTTGAAGCTGGCCAGTTCGGTGGCGCCGTCGGTGGTCAGGTTGACGAAGCGCAACTGTACCTTCTGATTATATTCGTTGAGCGCATCGATCTGCCCGCTGCCGGCCTGGCCTTTCAGGCTGATGTTTTTGCCGTCGCGGTCGGCGTCGAGCTGGAACTGACCGCCGCTGAAGGTGACTTTCTCATCACCTTTGGCATAGTCGAGGGCATTGAGCACGATCGCCGACTGGCTGTCGCCGCTGTAGGCGATGCGTGTATCGACGGTAAAGGGAGTGTTGCCTTTGGCGATCTCGAACAGCGCCTGGCTGGCATCATTTTTCACCAGCGTGGTGTGGACCGAGGCCATCGCCGGCGCCAGATTAAAGGTTTTTAATGAGGCCAGCGGGAAGGGTCCATGATCGACCACCTCGTCAAGTACCACGCTCTGTCCGGTGGCCAGCCAGCTGTTGGCCTGACCGGCGATCGGCTTAACCACCAGCTGCAGATGGCTGCTGAACAGCCCGCGCCGGTAATCCTGATAGCTCAGCTCCAGACCTGATTCCGGCGCGCTGCTGCGTAGCTGCGCGTTAGCCTGCTGCACCATATCGGCGATCCGGCCTTCCAGCTGTTTGCCGGTGTACCAGGCGCCGCCTGTCCATACCACGCCCAGCGCCACGATGATGCCTGCTGCGACCAGCGATTTTTTCATAGCATTTGTCCATAAATGAAGCCAGGCGGAGAGACCGCCTGGCTGAGTTGTCATCATTCAGTAAGCGCGACCTGAAAGGTCAGTCACTTACTGGAGCTTATTGAACACGCGCGCCACGCGGCCGCGTCCGCTGACCTGCACCGGTGATTCGTTGGCGGCCACGAAAGCCGACTCGCCCGGCTTGAGCGTCAGGCTCTGGTCACCTTTGTGCAGTACGGCTTCGCCGTCGACGCAGAAAATAATCGCCGCGCTCGCCTGAGCCAGATCGCTGGCCTCGGCGGAGAGGTCGTGCAGCGAGAAGGCAAAATCTTCCACCGGGATCGGGAAGTCCAGCTCTGCGCCGTGCTGCTGCGGCTGGGTCAACAGCTCACCCGCCGGTTTGGCTTCGAACTTGACGTTAGCGACCAGCTCAGGAATATCAATGTATTTCGGCGTCAGACCGGCACGCAGTACGTTATCCGAGTTGGCCATCACCTCCAGCGCCACCCCCTGCAGATAGGCATGCGGCGTTTCGGCGAACAGGAACATGGCTTCGCCAGGGTTCAGCTTCACCACGTTCAGCAGCAGCGGCGAGAAGAGGCCGCTGTCGTCCGGATAGAATTCCGCGATCAGACGGATAGTCTGCCACGGTTCGCCCTGTTCACGGGCCAGTACGTCGCGCAGCACCTGCAGCGCCTTGGCTTTTTCCTCACCCTGCATATTGAGCAGGCTGGCAAACAGCTGGCTCAGGTGAGTCGCGTCCGGCTGCTGCAGGAAGGCGCCAATCGCCGGATGCGCGCTAGCCACCGGCTGCAGCAGGGTGACAATCTCGCTGAACTCGCGAAACGCATTCATCGCCAGGAACGGCGTCAGGGCAAAAACCAGCTCCGGCTTGTGGTTTGGATCTTTATAGTTACGCTCGGCGGCGGAGAGCGGGATGCCGGCGGCGTTCTCGCGGGCGAAACCTTCTTCCGAGGCCTGCTTGTTGGGATGGACCTGAATAGAGAGCGGCTGAGCGGCGCACAGCACTTTAAACAGGAACGGCAGCTCACCAAAGCGGGCGGCAACCTTGTCGCCGAGCAGGGCGGTTTTATCCGCGTCAATCACCTCGCGCAGCGAACGCGGCTGGCCGTCGGCCGCCAGGATCTGCGAGCTGCTCTTCGGATGCGCCCCCATCCACAGCTCCGCCATCGGCAGGTTGTCCGGGTTGGCAATGCCATACAGTTCAGTTAAAGCGGTGTGGCTTCCCCATGCGTAGTTCTGTACGGCGTTGATCAGCTTTTGCATTCTCATTCCCTGTATCAATCAAAGTAAAAATTATCGCTCTATTAAACCAGTAAACCGTGGAGAAGCAACTGCTGAAAGAAAAAGTCGTCCCTGTCTCAGTTTTTGTTAAAAAATTGTGTAAGATTGATCGACTCGCTTTTCTACAGGCACATGGAGTCCCTGCCTGAAACATAATCAGCCAAAGCAGTAAGTGAGAGTACAATGTCGAATAAACCGTTTGTTTACCAGGATCCTTTTCCCCTCAAAAAGGATGACACCGAGTATTATCTCCTCAGCAGTGATTACGTCTCCGTCGCCGAATTTGCCGGCCAGGAAGTGCTAAAAGTCGACCCTCAGGCGCTGACCCTTCTGGCGCAGCATGCTTTCCACGACGCCTCCTTTATGCTTCGCCCGGCGCATCAGCAGCAGGTGGCGGATATCCTTAACGACCCGGAAGCCAGCGAAAACGACAAATACGTCGCCCTGCAGTTCCTGCGCAACTCGGATATCGCCGCCAAAGGCATTCTGCCCACCTGCCAGGACACCGGCACCGCGATCATCATGGGTAAAAAAGGCCAGCGCGTGTGGACCGGCGGCGGTGATGAAGCCGCTCTGGCGCAGGGTGTGTACAACACCTATATCCAGGACAACCTGCGCTACTCGCAGAACGCGCCGCTGGATATGTATAAAGAGGTTAACACCGGTACCAACCTGCCGGCGCAGATCGATCTTTATGCTACCGATGGCGATGAGTACAAATTCCTCTGCATCGCCAAGGGCGGCGGTTCGGCGAACAAAACCTATCTGTACCAGGAAACCAAAGCGCTGATCACCCCGGCGAAGCTGAAAAACTATCTGGTTGAGAAGATGCGCACCCTCGGGACCGCCGCTTGTCCGCCGTACCATATCGCCTTTGTGATCGGCGGGACTTCGGCGGAAGCGACGCTGAAAACCGTCAAGCTGGCCTCCACCAAATACTACGATGGCCTGCCGACCGAAGGTAACGAGCATGGCCAGGCGTTCCGCGACATTCAGCTGGAGCAGGAGCTGCTGCTGGAAGCGCAGAACCTTGGCCTCGGCGCGCAGTTCGGCGGGAAATACTTCGCCCACGATATCCGGGTGATCCGTCTGCCGCGTCACGGCGCTTCCTGCCCGGTAGGGATGGGCGTCTCCTGTTCCGCCGACCGCAACATCAAAGCCAAAATCAACCGCGACGGCATCTGGATCGAGAAGCTGGAGAGCAATCCGGGGAAATATATCCCTGAGCATCTGCGCCAGGCCGGGGAAGGCGAAGCGGTGAAGGTGAATCTTAACCAGCCGATGAGCGAGATCCTGGCGCTGCTGTCACAGTACCCGGTGTCCACCCGTTTGTCGCTGAGCGGCACTATTATCGTGGCCCGCGATATCGCTCACGCCAAGCTGAAGGAGCTTATCGACAGCGGTGAAGCACTGCCGCAGTACGTCAAAGATCACCCGATCTACTATGCCGGTCCGGCCAAGACACCGGACGGTTATGCCTCCGGCTCTCTGGGACCGACCACCGCAGGGCGCATGGATTCATACGTTGATCTGCTGCAGTCGCACGGCGCGAGCAAGATCATGCTGGCGAAAGGCAACCGCAGCCAGCAGGTCACCGACGCGTGCCACAAACACGGCGGCTTCTACCTCGGCAGTATCGGCGGCCCGGCGGCGGTACTGGCCCAGCAGAGCATCCGCAGCCTCGAGTGCGTGGCGTATCCGGAGCTGGGTATGGAGGCTATCTGGAAAATTGAAGTGGAGGATTTCCCGGCGTTTATCCTCGTCGATGATAAAGGCAATGACTTCTTCCATCAGATCCAGACGTCGCAGTGCGCCCGCTGCGTGAAGTAACCCAGACCGCCCTTCGGGGCGGCTCTGGCCGATGACAAACCGGTTTTCGTTATTGTGATCGCCTTTCTGCCGGGTGGCGGCTTTCGCCTTACCCGGCCTGCGAAAAACAGCAATATTAAATAGTTAGGCAATTCTCTGTAGGCCCGCGCAAGCGCAGCGCCGCCGGGCAATCCCGACGATTGCATTTTGTCAGCGGTCTGGGCCGCCCTTCGGGCGGTTTTTTTATGTCGCTTCGCGGCACGAACCACCAAAACAACTTATAAATCTGGCCAATACTTAGTCTTTTAAGCAGGTGAGCTTTGTCGCTATGACGCACTTTGAATCCAAGGAGAAAGTAATGACAACGCATCGCAGTGAAAAAGACTCGATGGGCGCCATCGACGTCCCGGCCGATAAACTCTGGGGCGCCCAGACCCAGCGCTCGCTGGAGCATTTCCGCATATCAAGCGAAAAAATGCCCGGGGAGCTGATTTACGCCCTGGCGCTGACCAAGCGGGCGGCGGCGAAGGTTAATCAGGATCTCGGGTTGCTGACGGCGGAGAAAGCCGGGGCGATCGTCGCTGCCGCTGACGAAGTCCTCGCCGGAAAGCACGCGCAGGAGTTTCCGCTGGCTATCTGGCAGACCGGCTCCGGCACCCAAAGCAATATGAATATGAACGAGGTGCTGGCCAACCGCGCCAGTGAACTGCTGGGCGGTGAACGGGGGATGGCGCGAAAAATTCATCCCAATGACGATGTGAATAAGAGCCAGAGCTCAAATGACGTGTTCCCCACCGCCATGCACGTCGCGGCGCTGATTGCCCTGCGGGAAAAAGTGATCCCGTCGCTGCAGGCGCTGCGGGCGACGCTCAATGAAAAAGCGGTAGCCTTCAGGGATATCGTCAAGATCGGCCGCACCCATCTGCAGGACGCCACGCCGCTCACGTTAGGCCAGGAGATCTCCGGCTGGGTGGCGATGCTGGACCATAGCCTGAAGCACATCGAAGCCAGTCAGCCGCATCTTGCCGAGCTGGCGCTGGGCGGGACGGCGGTAGGAACCGGGCTGAATACCCATCCGGAGTATGCCGTGCGGGTGGCGGCAGAGCTGGCGTCGCTCAGCGGACAACCATTTGTCACCGCACCAAACAAATTCGAAGCGTTGGCCACTGTGGATGCCCTGGTCCATGCCCACGGCGCGCTGAAAGGCCTGGCGGCGTCCCTGATGAAAATCGCTAACGATGTCCGCTGGCTGGCCTCCGGCCCCCGCTGCGGCATTGGCGAAATCGCCATCCCGGAAAACGAGCCAGGGTCATCGATTATGCCCGGCAAGGTTAACCCAACCCAGTGCGAAGCCCTGACCATGGTCTGCTGCCAGGTGATGGGCAACGACGTGGCGGTGAATATCGGTGGCGCCTCCGGCAACTTTGAGCTTAACGTCTATCGCCCGATGGTCATCCACAACTTCCTGCAGTCGGTGCGTCTGCTGGCGGACGGCATGGCAAGTTTTAACGAGCACTGTGCGGTGGGTATTGAACCGAATCGCGAGCGGATCAGCCAGCTGCTCAATGAGTCGCTGATGCTGGTCACTGCGCTGAATACCCATATCGGCTACGACAAGGCGGCGGAAATCGCTAAAAAAGCCCACCATGAGGGGCTGACCCTCAAAGCCTCGGCGCTGGCGCTGGGCTACCTGACGGAAGCCGAATTCGACAGCTGGGTGCGCCCTGAGGAGATGGTTGGCAGCCTGGCTACTCGCTAGCCAGCCAGAGGTGCAGGCGCGGGATAAGTAATCTCAGCGACTGCGCCTCCGGTTTGTAGCGGTACTGGACATTGTCGGCGTCATAGTTCAGCAATTCGCCGATATCCGGGACGCTGACCCCCTGGCTGCCGGATATCAGCGCGATCAGCGGGCTGGGGCAGGCGTACTGCACCTGTTTCTGCTCGCTGGCGTACCAGACGCGGGCAATCGGCTGCACTTTCACCGGCCGTTTGATTTTCAGCCGCGCCCGCTGCGGCAGGGCGGCGATGTCCTGATACTCCCTCTCAAGCTTGCTCTGCCACTGCTCACGGGTCCACGGCGGCACCGCTCGCGGTGATTGCAGGCTTTTCTCCAGCATCATCAATACCTGGTCGCGGGTCAGGTTCTTGATCACGTGTTTATTGGCCCAGCCGAAGCGGATGGTGCTGGGGTCGATAAGGGGCGTCAGCGTGCGGTAGGCGCTGAGGGTGATCAAGCCCGGCAGGTGGCGATGCACCCATTCAAAACGGGCAGTGGGGGGCAGGCCAGAATCGACGGTGACGATTTTCTCGAAGGTAGCCTTCAGGGCGTTAATATGCTGAATGCGCGCCTGCAGATCCTGCTGCTCCGCAGCGGTGACCTGCAGGCAGATAGCCCCTGGCAGGCGGACGGCGGCCTTGCTGCTGCGGTTTTCCGACTGCTGCTGGATAAACAGATGGCTGAAGTGGCGCAGGGCGAGGGCCAGCGCCGCCTTGCCGCTGTGCTGCACCACCGGTATGTTGGCCAGCGGATCGTGCTCGGCATCCTTACTGACCGCCGGCAGTTCAAATACCCTGGCCGCCAGCAGCCGACAGCTGCTTAATGCCTGCTGGAGCGTCTGCAGCTCCAGCTCGATCTGGCGAAAGGTATCATTCAGACGTTCAACAAGATCGTAGCTGGCCATCATTTCACCTTAGTTACAACATACTATTTGATTTTTACAGCATACGCAGCGCGCGGCCGCTGCGCAAGTTTTATTCAGGCAGAGGTAAAATCGGGCAACTGATGATAAACCGGCCAGCTAAAGCAGAAGCGGGCGCCGCCGAGAGGGCTGGCCTCACAGCGTACGTCACCGCCCATCGCCTGGGCAATACTGTGCACAATCGCCAGGCCGAGGCCACAACCTCCTGTCGCCCGATCGCGGCTGGGGTCAAGACGGACAAAGGGCTCAAACACCCGCTCGCGCTCTTCGGGAGCGATTCCCGGGCCGTCATCCTCGACCTGCAGCGACGCGCGCGGACCCTGCAGGGTCAGGCTGACCGCCACCCGCTGGGTGCTGTAGCGCAGGGCGTTATTCACCAGATTATCCAGTACCCGCTCCATCAGCCGCATATCCAGCGCGCCGTAGTTGCCGTGGGTCAGCGTCGCCAGAGCGACCTCGCGCTGCGGGTTGACCATCTGGATATCCTCGACGTGATCGCTGATCCAGGCGGGAAAGTCAGGCGTCGTCAGGCTGAGTTCCGTCTGCGGGCGGTCGAGGCGGGCGTAGGTCAGGAGCTCTTCAATCAGCGCCTCCAGCTGGCCGATATCGCGGTTCAGCGCTTGCGATTCCGCCTCGGTGAGGTTTTCGCTCATCTCCAGACGGTAGCGCAGGCGGACCAGCGGCGTCCTGAGCTCATGGGCGATACCGTCAATCAACTGCTTCTTACTGGCAATGAGGGCGTTAATGTTATCGGCCATCTGGTTAAAGGCCACGCCGAGCCGTTCAAAGCTGGACATGCTGTCAAAATGAATGCGCTCGCTGAAGTGGCCCTCGCCAAAGCGCTGGGCAGCGGTTTCAATGCGCAACATGTCCTGCCAGTGCGGACGCATCCAGATAAACACCGGAAAGGCCAGCGAGATAGCAATAAACGCCATCAGCGCCACGTCCAGCAGGCGCATTTCATGCAGAAAATAGAGATAAGGCACCGGGCCCACCGACAGCACATAATGGCTGCGGGGAATACGCTGAATAAAGGTGTACTGGTCATCCAGC
This sequence comes from Klebsiella sp. P1CD1, assembly GCF_003790505.1. Classification (NCBI taxonomy): domain Bacteria; kingdom Pseudomonadati; phylum Pseudomonadota; class Gammaproteobacteria; order Enterobacterales; family Enterobacteriaceae; genus Klebsiella; species Klebsiella sp. P1CD1. Next base: position 3,153,062 of record NZ_CP033631.1, on the reverse strand, counting down.
GCGACAATATCGCCGGCGCGCAGGTGCTGCATCGAGCTTTCCGACAGCTTAAATTTGCTCATTGGTTCGATGTGCAGATCGAACGACAGGTTCAGATCCAGCTCTTTGAGCGTCTTGCTCCAGTCGCGCGGCGGAATTTCCCGCAGCTCGCTGCGCATCAGATACAGCGAACTTTTCATCAAATCGTCCAGCGACTGTCGTCCGGCGCGCTCAGCGGTAAATTTATAGACCAGACCGACCAGCATGGTCATTACCAGAAAGCAAACGAAGAGCAAAAGATAGAACTGCACAAACAGCTTTTTCATTAAATCTCACTTAAATCAGAATGTTAATTACCTATCTTTTGCCTTCATGGCGCGGTGTGGTATGTGTCTTTCCGCTAAAGCGGTGATGCAGGAACGAAACCAGACCGCAGTCCAGGGCGTTTGTCACGGCAGAATATACCGCAAAATCACTTCTACGTTTCACGCCCGGTTTAATGCGCTATCAAAGCAGGGTTCACCCTCACTGACAACATCCCTTACGCATAAATAATGACGGAGCCCTTATAAGCGCAGCAGTCCGCCATCCACCACATACTGGGAACGGACGTTGTTGGCCATGATGGTATCGAACTGCGTTTCGGTGGTATTTTCCACCGTAGAAAAGGCGAGCTGCCCGGCGTTCAGCCACAGGCCATCCAGCATGCCAAATGATTCTACAGACTCGGCGAGGGCATGTGCTGCCTCAGGTTTCGCGCCATCGTTCTGAAGAAACCAGGCGCGCTCGGGCAGCAATGTGCGTAACGACGCCAGTTTTTGCTGATGGCGTCCGGTCAGCATCACTTCGCCCCCTTCATCAATAATGCGCATTGCCCCCGCCAGACCAATACCGCTGCTCGCCCCTGTAATCACAATTTTCTTACCTGAGAACCGTCCCATTGTCTCTCCCGTACCGCGTGAGTGTTGAGTTAACTCACACTAGAACAATGAAAATTTATTGTAAAACGACCATCTTTGGGGGCCCGGCGTGTTGCGCTTTGCCATCTTTGTGGCGCCGGTATACCCGGTATAGGTCGCGTCATCCGGGATGATATCGGCCGGGAATATCTGAATTAGTGACGTTGTCACAAATTAATTATAACCACCAGACCTGCATTACCCTGGAGCGTTGAGCGGGGTATCGCTACTCGCGAAAGTAGGGAATATCCACCGGATAGAGGGTCGTCAGACTCAGCAGACGACAGCGCACCAGCTTTTCCGTTTTGGCATACCAGTAAGCAAATTCGCCGGTGGTCTGGTGGTAAATCATCTGATCGAGGTTGGCAAACGGGATCACCAGCAGCGGTCCCTGGCGAACGTGGCCGCCTCCCGTTTCAAAGTGATGCTGTCCCCAGGATTGCTGGGTATGTTCATAGCGGTGGAGGATCACCTCGATTTGCCCGCGCTGTGGACAGAGGAGTCGAATATCGGCGTTGTCGAGGGAAAAAGCCCAACCAGAGAGTGAAGTGAAGAGTGAGAGTGCCAAAAGTACAACGTATTTCATCATGCAAAAGTCCTGTGTTTTCAGGCTTTATGCCACTCTGATAACAGTAAGTCCTTGAGCACAATCATATTGAAGGCTTATGTGATGGGGAACTGTACGGCTAAATCTATTGATTTACGCAATATGACTAATTCGCAGCGGGCAGCGGGCGCGCAGAGGGAAACCCGCGCAGTTGCCCTAAGCAGTAAAAGTTGAGGTGGTTACTGTCGGGGAGTGCGCCATAAAACGGGCCCCTCGCAGGGCCGCGGGAGAAGCTTAGTTGTCCCAGGCGTGTGGGGCGAACAGGTAGCCTTTGTTGCGAACGGTCTTAATACGATAGGGCTCCGTGGCGTTGTCGAGCAGTTTTTTGCGCAGGCGGGAGATAGCCACGTCAACGCTGCGATCCATCCCGTCGTAGGTGACGCCGCGTAAATTTTTCAGCAGCGCGTCGCGGTCCATAATTTGCCCGGCGTGGGTGGCCAGTTCCCACAGCAGATCGAAATCGGCCGTCGACAATGCGACGTTTTCTCCGCCAAGCAGCACCTGGCGGTTGACCGGGTCAATGGTCAGCGAACCAAAGGAGATGGTTTTGTGCGGCGTGAGCGTTGCCGGGGTACCGGCGCCGGCGCCCGCCGGAGCGATATGCTGGCGTAAATGCAGACGCAGTCGCGCGAGAAGCACCGCTGGCGGTGTGGTTTTCAGGATATAATCGCTGGCGCCCATCTCCAGGGAGAGGATATGGTTCATGTCGCTGTCGAGTGAGGTCAGCAGGACAATGGGCCCTTGCCATTGCCCGCGCAGATCGCGGCAGAGCGTCATCCCGTCTTTGCCGGGCAGCATAATGTCCAGCAGCACGAGGTCCGGTTTCTCCCGCGCGATCACGTCCTCTGCGCGGTCGCCGCGAGGCTCGACCACCACCTCCATATCATGCTTGCCGAGATAGGCGGCGATCAGCGCCCCAACCTCAGGGTCATCCTCAACAAAAACGATTTTATTCATGTCTATTGCACATCAGTAAAAGAAGTAACATACACTGCGTCTATTTTACCCGCCATTACTCTTTTATAAACAGCGCTATTTCCGCTATGCTGCGCTAACTTGTTGATTCAATGTTAAGGCATAAGGACATGGGGCTGTTAATCAAAGGGCTGCTGGGTGCGCTGGTGGTGGTGCTGATTGGCGTGCTGGCAAAAACGAAAAATTACGCTCTCGCCGGGCTGATCCCGCTGTTTCCTACCTTTGCGCTCATCGCCCACTATATCGTCGCCAGCGAGCGCGGTATTGAAGCCCTGCGCGCCACCATCGTGTTCGGCATGTGGTCGATTATTCCCTATTTTGTCTATTTGGTATCGCTGTGGTATTTCACCGGGATCATGCGCCTGCCGTTGGCGCTGGCAGGCGCGGTGGGATGCTGGGGGCTATGCGCCTGGCTGTTAATCCTGGGCTGGAACCACTTCCACTAGCGCAGCGGGCGGCCGCCGTCGACGGCGAATGACCGGCCGGTGACGTAGCGGCTGGTAAACAGATAGTCGATAAGGTCGCTAATCTCTTTTTCTCCTGGGGCGATTTTCATCAGCGATTTATCCAGCGCCTGCTGACGATAGGCTTCGTCATCACCCTCATTAAACATAATCAGCGACGGGGCGATGGCGTTGACCTTGATCTCCGGCGCCAGCTTGCGGGCGAAGGAGCGGGTCATATTGTCCAGCGCGGCTTTGCTGGCGGCGTAGGCGATATGTTTATCGCTGCCGCGCTCCACGACGTAATCGGTAATATGGATAATATCACTGGCGGCATGGCCGTGGCCGCGCAGCAGATCCTCCAGCGCGTGGTTGAGCAGATAGGGGGCATGGACGTGGATCTGCATCATGCGGTTGATCACTGTGCTCAGCGCAACCCCCGGCTTCTCCGCCATCCAGTCGCTGGCGTTGTGGATGATGGCGCGCAGGCCGCTGGTGTGCGACTTGACCGCTTCGGCGAAGGTGAGTATGCCGTCGTCGCTGCTGAAATCAGCCTGCAGACAGAGGGCGCCCGCGTCGCGCAGGCCATCGATCGCCGGATAGGGCGTGCGATAGCTGACGATGACCGGCTGGTGTTGCAGCAGAAAATGGTGTGCCAGCGCGAGACCGATGCGGCGGCCTCCTCCTGTGATCAGAACCGGGCGGGGCTGTTGTTCAGCCATGGGTATCTCCTATGCGTTCTGCGGCAGGGCGAGCGCTTACCCCACCAGCATCCACGTTGCCGGCACAGCGGCAACCAGCAATAAACCAATTAGCGCCAATTCGCGGCGTTTGAGCGAACGATCGTGCTGGTGCGTACGTCGAGCGTACAAAAAGACCAGAAGACCCGGAGCGTAAAGTACCACCGACAACAGCAAATGCACAGGGCCCGACGCGTATAATAACCATAAGCCATAAATGCAGGCGCCGATACCCACCGCTTTGTGCAGCGGGCGAGTGGCGATTTTCAGCAGAAAGGCGCCGACCAGCAGATAGGGGACGAGGATCATCTCTGAGGCGATGGTCAGCAGGGTGCCGTAGTCCGACCCGGTCAACCAGATCAGCACCAGCGATACCTGAACGCTGATATTGGTCAGCCACAGCGAGGCGGACGGGGCATTGTTGCGGTTCTGGCGGGCAAACAGGCGCGGGAAAGCTTTATGAGTGGCGGCCAGGAAAGGCACTTCCGCAGCCATAATCGTCCAGCTCAGGTAGGCGCCACACACCGACACGATCAGGCCCGCCGCAATCACGATTTCTCCCCACGAACCCATCATGTTGACCATCAGTCCCGCCATCGACGGGTTACGCATGCCGGCCAGTTCGCTGCGCGGCACCACGCCCAGCGACAGCAGGGTGACCAGCAGATAGACCGTGAGGGCGGAGAGCACCGCCAGCAGCGTTGCGCGACCGACATCGCGCTTGTGTCGGGCGCGGGCAGAAACCACGACGGCACCTTCCACGCCAATAAACACCCACAGGGTGATCAGCATGGTGTTTTTAACCTGCTCCCACACGGGAATTCCCAGCGCCAGTCCGCGGAAATCGAGGCGGAACGTATCCAGCTGGAAGGCCAGGGCGGCGAGCGCGATAAACGCGCCCAGCGGCAGGAGTTTGGCGAGGGTGGCCACCAGGTTAATCCCCGCCGCCGTCTGCACGCCGCGCAGGACCAGAAAATGGACAACCCACAGCAAAACCGAAGCGCCAGCGATAGACTGCCAGGTGTTGCCATCGCCAAACAGGCGCAGCTCAGGGGTATCGGTGAAGAAACTGAGCGCCGAAAAGACGATGACCAGATAGGAGACGTTGGCGATCACCGCGCAGAGCCAGTATCCCCAGGCGGAACAGAAGCCAATCAGCTCACCGAATCCTTCGCGGGCGTAGGTGAAGATCCCGCCGTCGAGGTCGGGGCGAATGCGGGTTAACAGCAGCATGGCGAAGGCGAGGAACAGGATCCCGACGCCGGTGATGGCCCAGCCGATAAGCAAAGCGGAGGGGCTGGCTACGGCAGCCATATTTTGCGGCAAACTGAATACGCCAGCGCCGAGCATTGAGCTAAGGACCAGGGCGGTCAGGGCGCTCAGGCCCAGTTTCTTTTCCATTGCATTCCCGAGGTGAAAATGGCTGTTCCAGAATATTTATTTTGCGAAATCGCATAAAAATGGAGGATTGCGCTAAGGCGCGGGATTTTACGGAGTGTCCGGGAGCCATGCAATGGCGGGGGATGAAAAAAAATGAAAAGGCGGCATTGCGCCGCCTTTTTAGCCAGCCAGCAGTGATTATTTGTACAAATCAGCGCTGATGGTGATGTTGCCGCCGCGTTCCTGCCACTGACGGGTGATGTGGTAGTACTTCGCCCCTTTCTTCGCCGCGCGTTTCGCCGTCTGATAGGAGATTTCCGTCATGTTGCCGTAGTTGCCGGTGAACTGGATATTATCGAACGGCACCATTTGCGCCGCGGTCACTTTGTTCACTTCTTCCACTTTGGTGCCGTCCGGCAGCGTGACAGTGTAACGCCCGCCTTTGGAAGACTGGGTCTCGAAGAAACGACCGACGCCAGTGCCTGAGCCTACAGCTGCGGTGGTGGCGACGCCCGGGATTTCCACGTTTTTCGCGGCTTCACCGCCTTTGGCCAGCGCCGCGCGACCGGCGTCAGAGTCTGCCGGGATGGCGTCCGGGCTCTGCAGCACGCGTTTTTCAGCATCTTTTTTATAGATATAAGCGGTAATGCGCTGGTTGCCGCCCTGGTTGGCATCCACCTGGCGCACGATAAAGAACGCATAGGCGCCTTTCGCTTTTGCCGCTTTGGTGATGGCATCATTGACTTCCGGCTGGCTGCGATAGAAGCCCTGAACGGTGACAGTGTCGTAAGGCATCAGCGTCACGGCCTGATCTTTCGGCAGTTCTACCACGCCATTGATGATGCGATTTTTCGGCGCATCCGCTTGCGGCGCGTTGTCTTTATAGAGGTCAGCCGTGACGCGCCAGTTGCCGCCATTGCCGTAGTCCGACGTGTCGACAACATAGAATGAGGCCGCGCCGTCTTTGTCGGCTTTACGCGATACCGCCTGTACCGCGTCGCCAATGGCATTAAACCGGCCGGTGACGACAACGCGATCGTAGGGCTTCAGCGCAGCCGCCTGCTCCGGGGTCAACTCGGTCGCTGCATGGGCAGACAACGTGGCGGTTGTCAGGAGAGCAGACGCCAGGAGGGTGTTTTTAAGCTTCATAAAAATAATCCTTTGCCTTGCGCAAACCATATACTGGTGTTGTTGTTGACTGAAAACGTTTGATTATTGCATTTAATCGTTGTGACTGTCTGCGTCATTTTTTGCTTGCCGCCCGAATCGTATACTACGGAAAGATAACATTTTTCGATATGTTGAAAAAACAGCCGCTTGACCAGCAAAAACGATAATCGATACCACTTTTATTAGTTAACGTAATGTTAATACAATGATCCCAATGGCGATAAATGGCGTTTTATCACGCTGGATAAGCGGATTATCAGGCCTGAGTGAGAAATTCAGGTAAATATTGCTGCCCGGAACCATCTGTGCTGACAATAAGCAATAAAATCAAAATTTCTGTTTTATCGCTGTAGATCACAATCGCTATTTTCAGTAGGTTATAAAAAGTTTGTTACTGTTTCATTTTGCAGACAGCGGAAGATGGCGAGGAAGATTTCGCCGTCTTGTCGTTGTTGGTCAGAAAAGTAAACCATCATCAAAAACCGATGGAAGGGAAAACTATGCGTATTGGTGTACCACAAGAGAGGCTAGCCCAGGAGACCCGGGCCGCCGCCACGCCGAAGACCGTTGAGCAATTGCTTAAACTCGGCTTTAGCGTCGCGGTAGAAAGCGGTGCCGGGAAACTGGCCAGCTTTGACGATGCCGCCTTTACCCAGGCAGGGGCTGAGATCGTCACGGGCAACGAGGTGTGGCAGTCTGACGTCATCCTCAAGGTCAATGCTCCAAATGACGATGAAATTGCACTGCTGAATCCGGGAACCACGCTGATAAGTTTTATCTGGCCTGCGCAAAACCCGCAGCTGATGGAAAAACTGGCGGCCCGTAATATCAACGTGATGGCGATGGATTCGGTGCCGCGTATTTCTCGCGCCCAGTCGCTGGATGCGCTCAGTTCAATGGCAAACATTGCCGGCTACCGTGCAATCGTGGAAGCGGCCCATGAATTCGGCCGTTTCTTTACCGGACAGATTACGGCGGCAGGCAAAGTTCCGCCCGCGAAGGTGATGGTCATCGGCGCCGGGGTGGCCGGTCTGGCTGCGATTGGCGCCGCCAACAGCCTGGGCGCTATCGTCCGCGCCTTCGATACCCGTCCGGAAGTGAAGGAGCAGGTGCAGAGTATGGGCGCCGAGTTCCTCGAGCTGGACTTTAAAGAGGAAGCCGGCAGCGGCGACGGCTACGCCAAGGTGATGTCTGAGGCCTTTATTAAGGCCGAAATGGCGCTGTTCGCCGCCCAGGCGAAAGATGTCGATATCATCGTCACCACGGCGTTAATTCCGGGTAAACCGGCACCGAAACTGATCACCCGCGAGATGGTCGACTCCATGAAGTCGGGCAGCGTGGTGGTCGACCTCGCCTCGCAAAATGGCGGTAACTGTGAGTACACCGTGCCCGGCGAAGTGGTCACCACCGGCAACGGCGTGAAAATTATTGGTTACACCGATCTGCCGGGCCGTCTGCCGACCCAGTCTTCCCAGCTCTACGGTACCAACCTGGTTAACCTGCTGAAGCTGCTGTGCAAAGAGAAAGATGGCAACATTGTTATCGATTTCGATGACGTGGTGGTGCGCGGCGTGACCGTAGTGCGCGAAGGCGAAATCACCTGGCCGGCGCCGCCGATTCAGGTCTCCGCTCAGCCGCAGGCTGCAGCGAAAAAAGTGGAAGCGCCGAAAGAAGCGGCAAAACCGGTGTCCCCATGGCGTAAATATGCCCTGATAGCGCTGGCGATTATCCTCTTCGGCTGGCTGGCGAACGTCGCGCCAAAAGAGTTTCTTGGCCATTTCACCGTCTTCGCGCTGGCCTGCGTAGTAGGTTACTACGTGGTATGGAACGTCTCACATGCGCTGCATACGCCGCTGATGTCGGTGACGAACGCGATTTCGGGCATTATCGTTGTTGGTGCGTTGTTGCAGATAGGCCACGGGGGCTGGGTCAGCTTCCTGAGCTTTATCGCGGTACTGATCGCCAGCATTAATATTTTCGGTGGTTTTACCGTGACTCAGCGCATGCTGAAAATGTTTCGCAAAGGATAAGGGGTAGCACATGTCTGGTGGATTAGTTACAGCTGCATACATTGTTGCCGCAATCCTGTTTATTTTCAGCCTGGCGGGTCTGTCGAAACACGAAACGTCGCAGCAGGGCAACTATTTCGGCATCGCCGGGATGGCTATCGCCCTGATCGCCACGATTCTGGGGCCGGACGCCGGCAACGTCGGTTGGATCATCCTCGCGATGGTGATCGGTGGGGCGATCGGTATTCGTCTGGCGAAAAAGGTCGAGATGACCGAGATGCCGGAGCTGGTGGCTATCCTGCACAGCTTCGTGGGCCTGGCGGCGGTGCTGGTGGGTTTTAACAGCTACCTGCAGCATGAAACCGGGATGGAGCAGATTCTGGTCAATATCCATTTGACCGAAGTGTTCCTCGGCATCTTCATCGGTGCAGTCACCTTCACCGGTTCGGTGGTGGCGTTTGGTAAACTGCGCGGCAAAATTTCCTCGAAGCCGCTGATGCTGCCCAATCGCCATAAGCTGAACCTGGCGGCGCTGGTGGTCTCCTTCGTGCTGATGGTGATTTTTGTTCGCGCCGACAGCACTGGTACCCAGGTCCTGTGCCTGCTGGTGATGACCGCGATCGCGCTGGCCTTCGGCTGGCACCTGGTGGCTTCTATCGGCGGCGCGGATATGCCGGTGGTGGTTTCCATGCTCAACTCCTACTCGGGCTGGGCGGCAGCGGCAGCGGGCTTTATGCTGAGCAATGACCTGCTGATCGTCACCGGCGCGCTGGTGGGTTCTTCCGGTGCCATCCTCTCTTACATTATGTGTAAGGCGATGAACCGCTCCTTTATCAGCGTGATTGCTGGCGGCTTCGGCACCGATGGGTCTTCCAGCGGCGGCGATGAAGAAGTGGGCGAACATCGCGAGATTAGCGCGGAAGAGACAGCGGAGATGCTGAAAAACTCGCAGTCGGTGATCATCACCCCTGGCTACGGTATGGCGGTGGCCCAGGCGCAGTATCCGGTGGCAGAAATTACCGAGAAGCTGCGGGCGCGGGGTATCAAAGTACGCTTTGGTATTCACCCGGTGGCCGGGCGTCTGCCGGGGCATATGAACGTGCTGCTGGCGGAAGCCAAAGTGCCTTACGACATCGTGCTGGAGATGGATGAGATCAACGATGATTTCAGCGATACCGACACCGTGCTGGTGATTGGCGCCAACGACACCGTCAACCCGGCGGCGCAGGACGACCCGAAGAGCCCTATCGCGGGTATGCCAGTGTTGGAAGTCTGGAAAGCGCAGAACGTGGTGGTCTTTAAGCGTTCGATGAACACTGGCTACGCCGGCGTACAGAACCCGCTGTTCTTCAAAGAGAACACCCATATGCTGTTTGGGGATGCGAAAGCCAGCGTCGATGCGATCCTGAAAGCGCTGTAATGTAGCACGCTTGTTTTACAACGTTTGTTTATAAGCCGTCTCCTGTGAGACGGCTTTTTTATATGCGGAGAGATGCCTGGAATTGTTCATAAAATAAGCGGTGAGAGATGATATAATGTCCCGGTTATTACATCAGACAGAGGATATTATGGATACCGAGTTAACCCCAACGCAGATGGCCATCGAATTCTTACGCCGCGACACTACCGTCATGACCCCAGCGCAGTATCTGAAAAAGCTGAAACTGCTGGAGCTGGAGTTTGCTGACCTGATGGCGCTCTCATCGCTGGAGCTGAAAGAAGAGATCGATCTGGCCTGGCGTCTGGGTATCCACTAAGCCATTCTCGCTGGACAGTGACAGGGGCCGCCAGCGGCCCTTTTTTTGTGCCTGACTGGCAGCAAGCAAAAAAAATCCCCCGCGAGGCGGGGGAAGATGAGCGGTACGAGAAGAGGGTTAATCGTCGTCGTCGTCGTCCAGTTCCACCGGCGTCTGGTAGGCCTCCGGTTTGAGTACCAGCAGGTCACAGCGCAGATGATCGACCACCTGTTCCGCGGTATTGCCGAGGAACGCCGCTGACAGGCCGGTACGTCCGACCGTTCCCAGCACCACGATCCCCGCCTGCAGATGCTCGGCGAGATCCGGGATCACCTCCTCAGGTAGGCCTTTTTCCACGTGGGTGAATTTCTCATCGATGCCAAACTTCTGCCGCAGCGCTTTCATCGCCAGCAGGTGCTGACCGCGAATGGCGTCGTTGTAGACGCTGGGATCAAAATCCGGGAGCTCAATCGCGATATTGATGGGGGTTACCGGGTAGGCGCCGATGAGATGTACTTCGGTATGGTTGACTTCTTGCGCCAGCGACAGCGTTTCCCGAACCAGCTTTTCGTTCAGGGTGTTGTGATAATTCTCTTCGCTGGCGAGATTGACCGCGACCAGCGCTTTGCCACCTTCCGGCCACGGTTGGTCTTTTACCATCCACACCGGGCAGGGGCACTTACGCAACAGATGCCAGTCGGTGGGTGTGAAGATCACTGCCTCCAGTTTGTCGTGCTGGTGGGCCATCTTCAACAGCAGGTCGTGTTTCTCGCTAATAACTTCCTGAATAATGGCTTCGAAGGGGCGGTTGTGCCACACCACTTTTACGTCGATCGGCACACCCGATTCAATATAGAATTTCGCCTGCTCGCGGATCCAGGCTGTACGTTGGGCAATAACGCCCTGGCGCATCGCCGTGCGTTCGTCCGGCGACAGCAGGGTGGTCATTTCATAAGAAAAATCATAGATCGGCAAAAAGGCTTTGATGCGTCCACCAATCCGTTGGTGCAGGTACACCGCGCGCCTAAGTGCCGGCTGGTCGTCCTGGTTAGGATCGATTACTACCAGCATGCTCTGATACTTCGCCATACAGGGTCTCCTTACAACTGCAGCTACCGTCAGTTACTAAAAAGATAACCTATATGGATGAATTGAAACAGGGGAGGAGCCTGGTCAGATCAACAAATCTTAAAAAATTGCCGATCGTGACCAGGTGGTGCGCAGAGATTAAGCGACGTTGCGCGCCTGACCGGCCAGCTGGGCCAGCAGATCGCTGTTTTCAATGGTGATGTATTTGCCTTTCACCGCCAGCATGCCGCTTTTCTGGAAACGCCCCAGCAGACGGCTGATGGTTTCGACAGTGAGGCCGAGATAGTTGCCAATGTCGCCGCGGGTCATGGTCAGGCGGAACTCACGCGGTGAGAAACCGCGCTGGGCGAAACGACGAGAGAGGTTGTAGATAAACGCCGCCAGACGCTCTTCGGCATTCTTTTTGGAAAGCAGCAGGATCATATCCTGGTCGCCTTTAATCTCACCGCTCATCAGGCGCATCATTTGCTGACGCAGATTCGGCATTTTTCCGGAAAGATCGTCAAGGGTTTCAAAGGGGATTTCGCAGACCATCGAGGTTTCCAGCGCCTGCGCAAAGCTCGGGTGCAGACCGGTGCCGATGGCGTCGAAGCCCACCAGATCGCCCGCCAGATGGAAGCCGGTGATCTGCTCATCACCTTGCTCAGTGATGGTGTAGCTTTTGATGGTCCCGGAGCGAATAGCGTACAACGACTTCAGCTCATCACCGGCTTTGAACAAGGTTTGACCTTTCTGGATAGGCTTTTTCCGCTCGATAATATTATCCAGCTGATCAAGCTCATGCTCGTTCAGAGTAAAGGGGATGCAGAGCTGGCTGATACTGCAATCCTGACAATGGATAGCACAACCGCCAGACTGAATGCGTCGAATAATTCGCTTCTCAGGGATCATATGTCTGCTCAGGCCTTAATTGATATTGGTCAATTTTAACATCTTTTTGATCAGCAGGTAAGTCTTCAGACCCGGAAACACGTAATATCAGCAGGGTAAATCAAAATGGCTGTATATCTGATTGATAAGCAATAGATTATTTCGCTATGTTTGATTGTAAAATTACCTGAAGATTCCAGAAAAGGCATTTTCAGTCAAAGTAAAAGATACCCTTCATGGCGCAATAACCACTCTTTTCGCTGCACGCCCCCGGCATAGCCGGTCAGGGTGCCGTTACGCCCGATGACCCGATGACAGGGCACCACGATACTCACCGGATTGGCGCCATTGGCGGCCCCCACGGCGCGAGCGGCGCCGGGGCGTCCGAGCGCCTCGGCTAGCTGGCCATAGTGCATCACCTGGCCACAGGGGATATCGCGTAACGCCTGCCAGACCTGACGCTGGAACGGGGTGCCAGCGGTGGCGGTAGGCAGGGTATTGATAATCGCCAGATCGCCGGCGAAATAGTCGTTCAGCTTACTGCTGAGGCCGCCTGGGTTGCGGCAGTCGACGCGCTGATAGCCTTCCCGTCGATAGTGAACGTCGAGCAGGGTTTCCATCCGACCGCGGTGCTCGTCCCACTCGACGGCGCGCAAATTAAACTGTTCGTCGCAAAGTACCCACAGCGGCCCCAGCGGGGTATCCATTTTATCCTGCAGCAAGGTCAACATCGTTTCTGTCATCCACCATCGTACATGAGGGGCACACGATACCACGCGCTGACGACAGTCAACTATACTCCCAAAAGATAAAGCCGCATCACGGGCTGGCGCTCTGCCTAAGCCACGATGATTTATTTTTGGATCGATCCTGGCGGGTTATCGGGCATGGTTTTTGCTACTTTTTAACTGACGATACCGGTGCTTCACGCGCCTGGTAGGGTGCCGACGCCTCAGCGCGGCGCTGTTAATCACTCAGAGGTGGGGCTATGCAATATATACTGACTGGCGTACTGGTATTGATCATCAGCGGCTTAGCGATCCACGGTCTGACCCTGGTGTTTGAAAGGGTGTACAAAGCGCTTTTCTATAAATTAGCCAGTGTGGATCATGCGGCCAGCAAAGTGAAAACGAAGGTGTCGCGTTAAGGCTATACGGCCATCCCTGGCCTGCCAGCAGGTTAAGGAAGACGCGGATAGATGCCAGGGCCGATCGGCAGTCCCACCAGATACCATCCCACCAGCAACAGCAGCCAGACGGCGAGAAAAATCAGCGGGTAAGGGAGCACCAGCGAGTAGTAGGTGCCGAGGCGGGCATCCGGTCGGTAGCGCTGTAGGAAGCCGAGAAACAGCGGCACAAACGGCGACACCGGCGCCAGCGGCAGCACCGATGAATCGGCGATGCGAAACAGGATCTGCGCAAAGGCCGGGTGAAAGCCCAGCAGCATAAACATCGGCACGAAGATCGGCGCCAGAATCGACCAGATGGCCGAGCCGCTGGCGATAAACATACACAGAAAAGCCGACAGCAGCGCGAGCCCGACAAACGCCGGGACGCCGTTCATCCCGGCGCTCTCCAGCAGGTCCGTCAGACCGACGGCCATAAACTTGCCCATGTTGCTCCAGTTGAACATCGCCACGAACTGCGCCAGCGGGAAGACCATCACGATAAACCCGGCCATCTCTTTCATCGGCTCAATCATCAGCTGCGGCAGGTCGGCCTGGCGGCGAATTTTGCCGGTGGCGATGCCGTATGCCAGCGACACGACAAAGAAGAAAAAGATAATCAGCGGCACGATGCCTTTGATAAACGGCGAGGGCATGACCGTGTGTTGAACCGGGTCGCGAAGAATACCGTTCTCGGGGACCACCATCAGGGCGACGACCGCCACGAATACCAGCGTTGCCACGCCGGCGATGCGCAGGCCGAAACGCTCCTCGGGCGTCAGCGTCTGCAGCTTTTCATCACGACTGCCTTGCCACTGCCCCAGCCGCGGCTCCACCAGCTTATCGGTGATCAGTCCGCCGACGAGCGTCAGAACGATCACCGAGGTCGCCATAAAGTACCAGTTGTCGATCACGCTGACGTGCAAAGAGGCATCGATGGATTTTGCCGCCTCGGTGCTGATCCCCGAGAGCAGTACGTCGGTGGTGACGATCAGTAAATTGGCGGTAAAGCCGCAGCCCACACCGGCAATCGCCGCCAACAGGCCGGCGACAGGATGCCGACCGACGGCGAGGAACATCAGCGCGCCCAGCGGCGGCATAATTACCAGCGCCGCGTCAGAAGAGATATGGCTGAAGAAGGCGATAAACAGCACCATATAGCTGGCATATCGGGCGCTGACGTGAGAGGCCATCTTCACCATCAGCGCGGGTAACAGGCCCACCCGCTCGGCGAAGCCGGCGCCCAGCACCAGGGCGAGGATCGCCCCCAGCGGCGCGAAACCGCTGAAGTTTTTAATGACGTTGGGCAAAAACCAGTGCAACCCTTCCACGCTGAGCAGATTTTTGACCACCACCCGTGAACCATCCGTAGGGTTCTGCACCCCGACGTTGAAGGCGGAAAGTATCGCCGTGGCCGCGATCAGCGCCACGATAAGATAGATAAACAGCAAAAACGGGTGCGGGACTTTGTTACCGATCTTCTCTACCCAGCCATAGCGCTTTCCGCCGGGGGAAGACGACGGTATGGATGACATACTCATGGGCGTTCCTCTGTTGTCGTTGTTGTGTTGGGCAGGCCTGCTCCCGTACTGCCGGCGGTTATTATGGTCGGTGCGTGCCGCGATGCCGGTCAGCGTTGGCCAGGAGTAGCCTGTCTTAAGTGGTTATCGTAAAACGGACGGACTCACCTCCGCCGGGATCGGGCAACGATAGGGGCGTTCGGCCAGTACCTGCCTGAGTTCTTGTTGGCTGGCCGCCAGCAGGGCGCTGTCGCTGAATAAACGGATCGCGGTCGCCGCGAGCACTTTCCCCGCCAGCAACATCCCTTTATGGGCAATGGAGGTTCTGCCCTGGCTCACCAGCTGCCAGCTGTGCAGCGGGGTTCCCACCGCGAAGCACGGGCTGAAGCACTGAGCCACCGGCGCTTTCCAGCTGACATCGCCGACGTCAGTGGAGCCGGCGAGGACGTTATCCGTGGCCGCCCAGGGCGCCACCTCATCAATCAGCAGCGTGTCGCGGTGGCGACGAGCGAACGTTTTGCCTTCCTCCCCACTGGTGCCGGCAATATTGTTCAGGCTGTTGTTAATATCGTTGGCGCTGAGGGTGGCGCGTATCGCCGCGGCAAAAGCGCGCTCCTCGTCGCTCCAGGCGGGGGTACCGTAATGACAGACCGCCTGATACATCGCCGCCTCAAGCGTGCGGTTGGGGAGATAGCTGGAGCAGGCTTTTTCAAAGCGGCAGCTGACCTGGGTCTCGGTCATCAGCGCGGCCCCCTGAGCAATCTTCTCGATGCGGGCGAAGATCTCCTCCGCGTCGGCCATCTCCGGCGCACGGATCAGATACAGAACTTCCGCCTGAGCCTGCACCACGTTGGGCGAGACACCGCCGGTATCGGTAATGGCATAATGGACCCGCGCCTTCTCGATGATATGTTCATTGAGGAAGTTGCTGCCGGTGGTCATCAGAGTGACGGCATCCAGCGCGCTCCGGCCCAGGTGCGGCGAATTCGCAGCGTGGGCGGCGGTGCCGGTAAAACGCCATGTCGCCTGAATATTGGCGAGGGTGCGGGTGCTGAACATCCCGGCCCAGGCTTCCGGATGCCAGGTCAGCGCCGCATCGACATCATCAAACAACCCTTCGCGCACCATAAAGGTTTTTCCCGATCCGCCTTCCTCGCCGGGACAACCATAGAAGCGCAGCGTGCCCGCGCCGCCATGCTGTTGCAGCCAGGCTTTGGCGGCGACCGCCGCGGCGAATGCCGCCGTACCGAGCAGATTGTGCCCGCAGCCGTGGCCGTTGGCTCCCGGTGTCGAGGGTGTCGGTTCCGCGCAGTGCGCCTGCTGGCTGAGGCCCGCCAGGGCGTCAAATTCGCCGAGCAGGGCAATCACCGGTTGGCCTTCGCCGACGCTGGCGATAAAGGCATTCGGGATCCCACCCGCATCGCGAGTGAGCTGGAAACCTTCTGCCTCCAGCGCATCCGCCAGGCGTTGGGCGGACCAGTACTCCTCAAAGCGGGTCTCCGGGTGATCCCAGATGTCATCGGCGATGGCGCAGTACGCCTCGCGTCGCGTCTCAATCATCTCGTCCACAAACTGAAAAATGGCTTCCATTACACCCCCCGCTGCCAGGGAAAGTTAAGCGCGATACGCGCCAGAGTTTCTACCGCTAGCGCCATGACGCTCTCGTCGAAGTCAAACTTCTCGTTGTGGTGACCGGCGCTCAGTTGGGTGCCGAAGATCATGTACGAGGCGAGGCCGCCGCGCGCCTGGACCCGGGCCATCATCAGGGTGGCGTCTTCCGAGCCCGCCGGGGCGGCGATACGATCCACCGCCTGTTGCACGCCGGGCACACGGGCGGCCTGTTCGCGCAGATAGTCCACCCACGCCGGCGACGGCGCGCTGGCGGTCGCCGCACCCATCATGCGTAGTTCGTAGCGGGCTTCGTACATCGCCGCCGCCCCGGCGATGACGTGCTGCGCCCGCTCGAACACGTACTGGTTAATGGCTTCGCTTTCACCGCGGGTTTCCACTTTTAACAGCGCGGAAGAGGGCACCACGTTGCGCCCGGTGCCCGCCTGCATCACCCCGACGTTGACCCGCGAGGCGCCGGCGCTGTGCGGCGGGATGGCGTGCAGGCCAAGAGCGGCCTGGGCGGCGGCCAGCAGCGCGTTGCGCCCCTCCTCCGGCTTGCCGCCGGCGTGGGCGGCCACGCCGCTGAACTGCACGTCGAATTTAGTAGTGGCCATAAAGTTGTCGCCACCGCAGACGACGGTACCTGCCGGCACACCGGTCCCGATATGGATCGCCGTGAAATAATCCACGTCATCCACCACGCCGGCGGCCACCATCGCCCGGGCGCCGCGGGTGCCCTCTTCAGCGGGCTGGAAAATCAGTTTGATCACCCCGTTGAGCTGCGCGGCATACTGCTTCAGGACATGCGCCAGGCCCAGCCCGATGGCGGTATGGCCATCATGGCCGCAGGCGTGCATCATGCCGGCGTTGCAGGAGGCGAAATGGTCGCGATGAGGGCGGTGGCTGTCGTCGTGCTGTTCATTGAGGTCAAGGGCATCCATATCGACGCGGAAGGCCAGGGTTGGGCCGGGCCGCCCGGTGTCGAGCGTGGCGACCACGCCGGCGAAACCGCCTTCAAACGCCGGCAGCCAGCGTTCCGGCGCGCCCTGTTCGCGGGCGCGCTCGAAAGCCTGGGCCAGGGTATCCTCGTCCGGCAGCCCCATCCGGCTATCGGCATCGATGACATCGCGCCCCAGCGCCAGCTGATAGCCGAGCCCGTCGAGGATCTCCGCCACCTTGCTGGCAGTGCGGAATTCCAGCCAGCCGGATTCCGCGTGCAGGTGAAAATCACGGCGCCATTGGATCATGGCCGGCGCCAGCTGGTGGAGGTATTCATCAAGTTGCGGCATAGCTCATCCTGTCATAAGTAAAAAATGTGACGGTGTTCACGATGTGATAGCTTTTGTTTATCACTTGCGTTTTACAGGCCGTATCCCACTTAACCTGCCACAGCCTGATGGATTACAGTAGATGTGAATTTCTTCTGTCTGATAAACAATGGTTATCACCGAAAGCATGGCATTTCAGATTAAATTTCATCATATCCGCGCCTTCGTCGAAGTGGCCCGGGAAGGGAGTATTCGCGGTGCCAGCCGGGCGCTGGCGGTCTCGCAGCCGGCCCTGACCAAAGCGATTAAAGAGCTGGAGGAGGGGCTTTCCGCCCAGCTGTTCGTGCGCCGCAGTCAGGGGGTGGCGCTGACCGAAAACGGCGAAAGCTTTTACCAACATGCGAGCTTGATCCTTGAGGAGCTGCGGGCGGCGCAGGACGAACTGCTGCAGCGTCAGGGCGAGCAGGCCGGGCAAATTAATATTGGCCTTGGCGCCAGCGTCGCCCGGTCGCTGATGCCGTCGGTGATCTGTCGCTTTCATCAGCAGCATCCGCAGGTAAAGGTGCGGATCATGGAGGGCCAGCTGCTGGCGATGATCAATGAGCTGCGCCAGGGAGAGCTGGATTTCACCATCAATACCTATTACCCCGGGCCGTACGACCATGAGTTCAGCTTTGAGAAACTGTTTGAGAAACCGTTCGCGGTGTTTGCCCGCGCGGGACATCCGGCGGCGCAGGCCACCTCGCTGGGGGAGTTGATGGATCACCACTGGACCATGCCGACGCCGCGCGGCAGCTACTTTAAACAGCTGCAGGACCGGCTTAATCAGGCCGGGTTAGCGCCTAAGGTAGATATTGTTTGCGAAACCTTCTCGTCGTGCATTAGCCTGGTGGTGAAAAGTGATTTTCTCAGCATCCTGCCGGTGGAGCTCGGCAACGATCCGCTGATGGCGGACAAGCTGGTGATGATCCCTGTCCGCGACGTCTTGCCGACGGCCACCTATTATCTGATCCAGCGGCGCGATACCCGTCAGACGCCATTAACGGCGTCGTTAATCACGCTGTTTCGCCGCCAAAGCCGACAATTGTTTCCTTAATCGCCCGTCGCGCTCACTTTGCCAGCGAACGCGGCTAAACGCGTTGAGGGGGGAGCGCCGGGCGGCTATAGTAGCTGGCGACAGCCGCTGGAGGAGAGCCCATGAACCTTGATGACAAATCCCTGTTTCTTGACGCCATGGAAGATGTCCAGCCTCTGAAACGTAAAAATGACGTGCACTGGCATCCCGGGCGCAACAGCCGGGCCCCGCAGCGCGTCGATACCCTGCAACTGGATAATTTTCTCACCACCGGCTATCTCGATATCGTGCCGCTCGCCACGCCGCTGGAGTTTAAGCGTGAAGGGCTGCAGAGCGGCGTGCTGGATAAGCTGCGGCGGGGGAAATACAGCCAGCAGGCGAGCCTCTCCCTGCTGCGCCAGCCGGTGGAACAGTGCCGACAGATGCTCTTCGCCTTTATGGTGCAGGCGCAGAAAGAGGGGTTACGTAATGTGCTGATCGTTCACGGCAAAGGCCGCGACGACCAGTCCCACGCCAATATTATCCGCAGCTATCTGGCGCGCTGGCTGGAAGAGCTGCCGGAGGTGCAGGCCTTCTGCGCCGCGCTTCCACATCATGGCGGCAGCGGCGCCTGCTATGTCGCGCTGCGTAAATCGGCCGAGGCGAAGCAGGAGACCTGGGAGCAGCACGCCAAGCGCAGTCGTTAGCGCAGAAGCAGCGTCAGCTCGTGGGCGGCTTTTTGCAGCTCCGGCAGCACGCGATCGATCATCTCGCGGGCCGACATCTGGCCCGCATGCACCCCAACGTTCAGCGCCGCCTGGACCTGCCCCTGAGCGTTAAACAGCGGTACCGCGAGGGAGCGCAGGCCCATCTCCAGCTCCTGGTCGTTGAGGGCATACCCCTGCTGATGCACCCGTTTCAGTTCGGCGCGCAGCTTCGCCACCGAATCCACCGTCTGCGGGGTGTAGCGGATCATGGTCACCCGAGCCAGCATGTCGTTGAGCTTCTCCTCCGGCTGATGGCTGAGCAGCACCCGGCCCATCGAGGTCGCCCAGGCCGGAAGGCGGCTGCCGATATCCAGGTCGATGGTCATAATCCGCGAGCTGGAGGCGCGGGCGATATACAGAATATCGTCCCCGTCGAGGGTGGCGATGGAGCAGGACTCGTTGAGCATTTCGCTCAGATGTCGCAGCACCGGCTGCGCCGAACGCGCCAGCGGCGTCGAGGCCAGCCAGGCGTGGCCCAGCGCCAGGATCCGCGGTCGCAGCTGGAAATTCTTACCGTCTTCGGCATACACGAACCCCAGCTTGCTCAGGGTATACAGGCAGCGGCGCACCGCCGCGCGCGGAATGCCGGTCTTCTGGCTGATCTGCGAGATAGACAGCAGGGGCCGCTGCGGCGTGAACGCCTGAATCACCTCCAGGCCGCGCGCCAGGGAGGCCATAAAGTTAGGATCGCCCTTAAACGGATCGCCGTCGCCGGTCAGTAAATCGTCTGGATGCTTGTCCATTTCTGTTCCCCATATTTGCCATCGATCACATTCTTTCGCTAAAGATAACCGATGTTCGATTATCGCACCATATTTCGATTATCGCCCTTGACCGACATCGTTAAGCGGGTCACATTTTGTGCGAACAACGAATAAAAGTGCGATTACCGCACATCACTGGAGCGACCTGATGATTGATAAAAGCGTATCGACGCTGAGCGAGGCCATCGCCGGGATCCACGACGGGGCGACTATTATGATCGGCGGCTTTGGTCCCGCCGGCCAGCCGACCTTTCTGATTGACGCCCTGATTGACCAGGGCGCCCGCGACCTGACCATCATTAATAACAACGCCGGCAACGGGGAAGTGGGTCTCGCGGCGCTGCTGAAAGCCGGGCGAGTACGCAAGATGATCTGCTCCTTCCCGCGCCAGGTGGATTCCCAGATTTTCGATGACCTCTATCGCCGCGGCAAAGTGGAGCTGGAGCTGGTGCCGCAGGGTAACCTCGCGGCGCGGATCCAGGCGGCTGGCGCCGGGCTGGGGGCAGTGTTTACCCCCACCGGCTACGGCACACCGCTGGCGGAAGGCAAGGAGACGCGGGAAATCGATGGTCGCCATTACGTACTGGAATATCCGATTAAAGCCGATTTCGCGCTGATTAAGGCCCATCAGGGCGACCGCTGGGGCAACCTGGTCTATCGCAAGGCGGCGCGCAACTTTGGCCCGATCATGGCGACGGCGGCGAAAACCACCATCGTCGAGGTCTCGCAGCTGGTGCCGCTGGGCGACCTCGACCCGGAACACATCATCACCCCCGGCATTTTCGTCCAGCGTGTCTTCTCGCTGGAAAACCTGACTGCCGCACAACGCGCCTGAGGAGCCCGAGATGCAAAAACTGACCCGTGACGAAATGGCCCAGCGCGTGGCCCGCGATATTCCCGAAGGCGCTTACGTCAACCTCGGCATCGGCCTGCCGACCCGCATTGCCAATTACCTGCCCGCCGACAAAGAAGTGTTCCTGCACAGCGAAAACGGCCTGTTGGGGATGGGGCCGAAACCGCAGCCCGGGGAAGAAGATCCCGAGCTGATCAATGCCGGTAAAGAGTATGTCACCCTCCTGCAGGGCGGCTGCTATTTCCACCACGGCGACTCCTTCGCCATGATGCGCGGCGGCCATCTCGATATCTGCGTGCTGGGGGCCTATCAGGTCTCCGCCAGCGGCGACCTCGCCAACTGGAGCACCGGTGCGCCGGATGCGATCCCGGCCGTTGGCGGGGCGATGGATCTGGCCATCGGCGCCCGCCAGGTGTTCGTGATGATGGACCACCTGACCCGTGACGGCGAGTGCAAGCTGGTGGCGCAGTGCAGCTACCCGCTGACCGGCGTCGGCTGCGTCAGCCGGATCTATACCGACCTGGCGGTGATCGACATCACCGACCGCGGCCCGGTGGTACGTGAAATCTTTAACGGTCTCTCTTTTGAAGAGCTGCAGCGCATCACTCCGGTGGCGCTGACCTTTGAACAACTGGCGGAAAGCGCGTAAGGAACCTATGATGAATCAGGCATTTATCTGTGATGCGGTACGTACACCCTTTGGCCGTTTCGGTGGTACCCTGGCGACGATGCGCGCCGACGACCTCGCGGCGCTGCCATTAAAAGCCCTGCTGGAGCGTAACCCGGGACTGGATCCCTCGCGCATTGACGATGTGATCTTTGGCTGCGCCAACCAGGCCGGGGAAGATAACCGCAACGTGGCGCGGATGGCGCTGCTGCTGGCCGGGCTGCCGGAGAGCGTGCCCGGGAGCACCATCAACCGCCTGTGCGGTTCCAGCCTCGATGCGATCGGCGTCGCGGCGCGGGCGATTAAAAGCGGCGAGACGCAGCTGATGATCGCCGGTGGCGTGGAGAGCATGTCCCGCGCGCCGTTTGTGATGGGGAAAGCGGAGAGCGCCTTTAGCCGCAGCATGCAGATGGAGGATACCACCATCGGCTGGCGCTTTATTAACCCACAGATGAAAGCCCTGTACGGCGTGCATTCCATGCCGGAGACGGCGGAAAACGTCGCCGATGAGTTTGCCATTTCCCGTGCCGATCAGGACGCGTTCGCCTTACGCAGTCAACTGCGTACCGCCGCGGCGCAGGAGGCGGGGCGTTTCGCCGATGAGCTGATCGCCGTCCAGGTGCCGCAGCGTAAAGGCGAGCCACTGCTGTTTAGCCGCGATGAGCACCCGCGCAGTACCTCGCTGGAGGCGCTGGCTAAACTGCGCGGCGTGGTGCGCGCCGACGGCAGCGTCACCGCCGGAAACGCCTCCGGCGTTAACGATGGCGCCTGTGCGCTGCTGCTGGCCAGCGAGACGGCGCTGGCGGCTCACGATCTTCAACCGCTGGCCCGGGTGGTCGGCGTGGCGACGGCGGGTGTTGCGCCGCGGATCATGGGCTTTGGCCCGGCGCCCGCGGTGCGTAAGGTGCTGGCGCAGACCGGCCTGACATTAGCCCAGATGGATGTCATCGAACTGAATGAAGCCTTCGCCGCTCAGGCGCTGGCGGTGACCCGTGATCTGGGCTTACCGGATGATGCCGCCCACGTGAACCCTAACGGCGGGGCGATCGCGCTGGGCCACCCGCTCGGTGCCTCCGGCGGCCGGCTGGCGATGACCGCGGCTTATCAGCTGAAACGGACCGGCGGCCGCTACGCCCTGTGCACCATGTGCATCGGCGTCGGACAGGGGATCGCCCTGATTATTGAACGTGTTTAAGGAGCCAGAATGAGTTTGTTGACCCCAATGCTGCGCAGCAGTCCGCTGACCGACTGGTTCAGCGACGCGCAGCGGGTGCAGGGCATGCTGGATTTTGAAGCGGCGCTGGCGCAGGCGCAGGCCGTCTGCGGGATGGTGCCGCCGGAAGCGGTCGGGCCGATTGTCGCGGCCTGCCGCCACGAGACCATCGATTTTGCCGCGCTGGGCGAGGCGGCGGTGGGGGCCGGTAACCTGGCGATCCCGCTGGTGAAACAGCTGACGGTACAGGTAAAAGCGCGAGATCCCGAGGCTGCGCGCTACGTCCACTGGGGAGCCACCAGTCAGGACGCCATCGACACCGGACTGGTGCTCCAGCTGCGCGGGGCGCTGGATGCCGCTGAGACCTTGCTTGAGCAGCTGTTGGCTGCCCTGGCTCTCCAGGCGGATCGTTATCGCGATACTGTCATGCCGGGTCGGACCTGGATGCAGCATGCGCTGCCGGTGACCTTTGGCCTGAAGCTGGCGGGCACCCTCGACGCGCTCCTGCGCTGGCAGCAGCGGCTGCGCGAGATGCGTCCGCGGCTGCGGGTGCTGCAGTTTGGCGGCGCCGCGGGCACTCTGGACGCGCTAAAAGAGAAAGGGCCGGCGGTTGGCCAGGCGCTGGCGCAGATCCTCGGTCTGTCGCTGCCGGATACCCCGTGGCACAGCCAGCGCGATCGGCTGCTGGAGGCGGGCGCCTGGTTTGCCGGTGTCTGCGGTACCCTGGGGAAATTCGCTAACGACTTCTCTCTGCTGATGCAGACCGAAGTGGCTGAGGTCGGCGAGCCGGTGGCGGAAGGCCGCGGCGGCTCATCGACGATGCCGCATAAGCGCAATCCGGTGGCCTGCGCGGCGATCCTGACCGCCGCCCAGCGTACGCCGGGGCTGATGGCGACCCTCTACGCCAGCCAGCTCCAGCAGCACGAGCGGGCGCTGGGCGGCTGGCAGGCGGAGTGGGAGACGCTGCCGGATCTGATTACTCTGGTGGGCGGGGCGCTGGCGCAAAGTGAAGCGCTGGTGCGCGATATGCAGGTCTTCCCGCAGAAAATGCGTGCCGATCTCGATATCACCCACGGGCTGATCATGGCCGAGGCGGTGACCCTGGCGCTGGCGGAATTCATCGGCAAAGCCGAGGCGCATCATCATATCGAGGCGCTGTGCCGTCAGGCGCTGGACCGTCACTCTCCGCTGGTCGATCTGCTCGCGGCTGACCCACAGGTCAGTCAGTATCTCTCTCGTGAACGCTTAACCACGCTGCTGGACCCGGCAACGGCGACCGGCAGCGCCGAACGCTTTGTGCGCCAGGTGCTGGCGCGTTATCAGGAGCAACGTGATGAATCTTGATTATCAACTCGACGGGCCGGAGGGCGCGCCGGTTATCGTCCTCTCCAACTCGCTGGGCACCTCCCGGGCGATGTGGCAGCCGCAGATCGAGGCGTTAACCGCCCATTTTCGGGTGCTGCGCTATGACACCCACGGTCACGGTAATACGACGAAAAATGGCAAAGTGACCCTCGCCCAGCTGGGGGAAGATGTGATTGCGCTGCTCGATCACCTGAATATCGACCGCGCCTGGTTCTGCGGGATCTCGATGGGCGGTCTGACCGGCCTGTGGCTGGGACGCTTTGCGCCAGAACGTTTTTATGGTCTGGCCGTTGCCAACACCGCGGCGCGCATTGGCGATCAGGCCAGCTGGCTGTCGCGGGCGCGGGCGGTACGCCAGGAGGGAATGGCGGTGGTGGCCGCCGGGGCGGCGGATCGCTGGTTCACTCATGCGTTTCGCCAGAAGGCGCCGGAGGTGGTGGAGGCGCTATGCCACCAGTTAACCCATACCGACGTCGAAGGCTATGCCGCCTGCTGCGAGGCGCTGGCCGCCGCCGACCTGCGGGGCGAAGTGGGGCAGATCCCGCTGCCGACATTAATTATCGCCGGTGAAAGTGACCCTGTCACTACGGTCAGTGACGCCAGTTTCCTGCAGCAGCAGATCCCCGCTTCCCAGGTGGTGGTGCTGGCGGCATCGCATCTGTCAAACATTGAGGCGCCGAAAAGCTTTACTTCGGCGCTGCTGAGCTTTTTCCAGGGGGAACGCCATGGAGGATAAACAGCGCTATCAGGACGGAATGACGGTACGGCGCAAAGTATTGGGCGACGCCCACGTCGACCGTACCCTGCAGCATCTGACGCCGTTGAATGACGAGTTTCAGGACTTTATCACCCGCTACGCCTGGGGTGAGACCTGGACCCGTCCGGGGCTCGACCACCACACCCGCAGCATGATCACCATTGCCATGCTGATTGCTCTCAATCGCGAGGCGGAGCTGAAGATGCATCTGCGCGCGTCGTTTAACAACGGGGTAACCCGCGATGAGCTGAAAGAGTTGATCATGCACTCTGCGCTGTACTGTGGGCTGCCGGCGGCGAATGCCACGATGCATCTGGCGCAGCAGGTGTTTGACGACATCGACGCCGCGCAGGGTTGAGTCGTCGTCCGAGTCGGATTGCCCGGCAGTCGTTGTAGGCGGGGTAAGGCGCAGCCGCCACCCGGCGAAATAACGGCACAACCGGAAATGTCCCTGTTCGCACTATGTTTGGCAGGGCTACAACTTCTATGTTAATTCCGGGCAGATTGCGCTCCCGGTTGATCTTCTGCGTTATGTCACTCATGGCGCGGGGAGCGCACAGGGGGCGGCCAGTCGCCGCCGCCCCCTGTACCCCCGGGCTCCGGCCAGCAACATCGCCACTGCGTGGTGCCTTCGACTTATCCCTGCAGGCTTCGGGTCGGGCCGAGGCAGCGTCCCTGCAAAACACGGCCCTCAGCCCGCATCCATGCGGGCTGCCCCGGCCTGCCGGGAACGTCTCAGCGATTTTGAGGCCGCCAGCATCGGCAGTTTCAGTCGCGCAAGTGGGTAAATGAGTGACAGGTCGCACGATCCGTAGGCCGGGCAAGGCGTTAGCCACCGCCCGGCACAAACGCGGCTCTGCGCTGGCTGTTCTTGCTCAGCGGTGAAGCCGCCACCCGGCGGAAATGCCGCTATATTAGCCCTTATTTCTCAGGCTCCTGCGGCGCGACGGCTGGGGCGGCGTACCAGGCCTCCTGCGGCACCACCACCGCCGCCTTGGGCTGCATCACAAAGTTCGGCGACATAATCTGCACGCCGAATTCGTTAAACACATCAATAATACTGCTATGCAACGCGTTGCGGCCATCCGGCAGCTTAGTTGTGGGGAGCAAGCGCACCTGCAGCTCATACGCGGTGTACCAGTCAAGCAACCCCAGCTTGCGAACTATCGGGGCGATTTGTTGATCCACCCCAGGGGTGCGTCTTGCCGCCAGCTCCAGCAGCGCATGCACCTGACGCCACGGCGTATCGTAGCCGATGGTGACGCTGGTGGTGAGATTGAACCCGCCGTCGGTGCTCTCGGCGCTGAGATTAATAATTTTCCCGCTCACCACCACGGCGTTCGGGACGGTGACAATGTAATTCTCACGGGTGAGGATCTTGGTCGCCAGCACGCCAATCTCGCTGACCTGTCCCTCATTGTCGGCGAGGCGGATCCAGTCGCCTTTGCGCAGCGCCCGGGAGTAGATCAGCACCAGGCCGCTCATCGCATGGGTCATCACCCCGGTCGACCCGAGAGTCAGCATCAGGCCGAAGAACACGCTAATGCCTTTGAAGGCGAGGGAGTTGGCGCCGGGGAGGAACGGGTAGGCGGCGGACAGGGCAAACAGCCAGATGACCACCGAGATCAACCGGCGGGTGGCGCTGACGGTTTCCGGATGGATGCCCGGCACCTGAATGCGGCCGGCGGCGACCTGGTCGAGAGCCACTTTCACCAGGCGAATGATGAGCCAGGTGATCAGGAAAATAAGCACCACGATCATCAGCCCCGGCAGGGAGGCGACAATCGACAGGGAGAGATCGCGGATCACGCCCAGCGACCAGTCACCCAGCGATTCACTCCACACCCGTGTCCAGGGAAACAGGCTGAAGGCCCAGCTCAGCCAGAGATAACTGGCCAGCATGCCGACGAGAATGACCAGCACAGCATAGAGTCGAACTTCAATATTGCCGAGATAGCGCCGCCAGTGCTGCGGGATGGCGCTGCGTTTTTCAAGGATCCGCAGCAGGAAAAAGCGCCGCACCCGCCGCCAGGCGCGGAAGGCGCCGTAGTAAAACAGCGCCAGCAGCAGCCCACCGGCCAGCGCTTTGCCGGCTGAAAGCAGCAGATAACGGTCGTTGAACTGTTCCTGCAGGCTGGTGCGCTGGGCCTCCATTCGCGCCAGCACCCGCTGGGCCGCCTGGTCGAGGGTTAAATCATCGCCCTCATCGAGATCCGCCTGGCTCAGCAGCAGCACCGGTTTGCCGTTCATCAGAAACAGCCGGCCCGGCTGACCATAGCGGTTGACCGCAACGACCCGCAGCGGTTGGCGAATATCGTCTTCAGTAAAGGCGCGTAAGGCGCTGCGGGTACGCAGGACGCGCTCTTCGGGCGTGGTCTGGCCGAAAGTAGCCTGCAACATGACGACAGGTTGATGGAAAATCGTGACTGTGCGTGCCTGCTCGCGGGCGGTCGGCTGTTGTCGCGGTTCGGCAGCCAGCGCCGGCTTTAGCACCAGCAGCGCCAGCGCCCAGAGGATCACCACGCTCATCCTGTTCATAGAGGCACCTGAGAAAGAGAATTATTGTTATTTTTCAGCAAACAACGGACGGCTTGTAGTTGAGCATAGCCTGGCGCGAAATGAATTCAAGCTGGCGCGGCGTGGGCATAAAAAAAGCCGTCGCCCAAACGGCGACGGCCTGATATCAGCGTCAGAAGTGAGCGTTAGCCGTGCTGTTGACAGCCGGCACACTGCTTATTCTGGATCTGCTGGAAGAAGTCGTTACCTTTATCATCAACCAGAATAAACGCCGGGAAATCTTCCACTTCGATTTTCCAGATAGCTTCCATCCCCAGTTCCGGATAGGCCACGCACTCGAGGCTCTTAATGCTCTGCTGGGCGAGCACTGCTGCCGGGCCGCCAATGCTGCCGAGGTAGAAGCCGCCGTGTTTATGGCAGGCATCGGTCACCTGCTGGCTGCGGTTGCCTTTCGCCAGCATTACCATGCTCGCGCCGTGCGACTGCAGCAGATCGACATAAGAGTCCATGCGGCCTGCGGTAGTCGGACCGAGGGAGCCGGAGGCATAACCGGTCGGCGTCTTCGCCGGGCCCGCGTAGTAGATCGGGTGATCTTTGACGTACTGCGGCAGCGCCTCGCCGTTATCAATAAGCTCTTTTAGCTTGGCGTGGGCGATGTCGCGGGCCACGATGATGGTGCCGTTGAGGCTCAGGCGGGTTGAGACCGGGTGCGCCGACAGTTGCGCCAGGATTTCGCTCATCGGCTGATTCAGGTTGATGCTGACGACATTGCCTTCACCCTGCTGACGCAGATGTTCAGGGATATATTTCCCCGGATTGCTCTCCAGCTTCTCGATCCAGATGCCGTCGCGGTTGATTTTCGCTTTGATGTTGCGGTCGGCGGAGCAGGAGACGCCCATGCCGATCGGGCAGGAGGCGCCGTGGCGCGGCAGACGGATCACCCGGATATCGTGAGCGAAGTATTTCCCGCCAAACTGCGCGCCGAGGCCGAGGTTCTGCGCTTCCTGCAGCAGCTCCTGCTCCAGCTGGACGTCGCGAAACGCCTGACCGTGCTCGTTGCCTTCGGTCGGCAGGCCGTCGTAGTAGCGGGTGGAGGCCAGCTTCACGGTCTTCAGCGTCGCTTCTGCCGAGGTACCGCCGATCACAAACGCGATATGGTATGGCGGGCAGGCGGCGGTACCGAGGGTACGCATCTTCTCGACCAGATAGTTTTTCAGCTTCGCCGGAGTGATCAGCGCTTTGGTTTCCTGATAGAGATAGGTTTTATTGGCGGAACCGCCGCCTTTCGCCATACACAGGAACTTATACTCTTCACCGTCGACGCTGTAGAGATCGATCTGCGCCGGCAGGTTGGTGCCGGTGTTGACCTCTTTATACATATCCAGCGGCGCGTTCTGTGAGTAACGCAGGTTATCTTCGGTATAGGTGTTGTAAACGCCCTGCGCCAGGGCGGCTTCATCGCCACCGCCGGTCCAGACGCGCTGGCCTTTTTTACCCATGATGATCGCGGTGCCGGTATCCTGACAGGTGGGCAGAATACCTTTGGCGGCGATTTCGGAGTTGCGCAGGAACTGCAGCGCCACGTATTTGTCGTTTTCGCTGGCTTCCGGGTCGAGCAGAATCGAGGCGACCTGCTGCTGATGCGCCGGGCGAAGCATAAAGGAGGCGTCATGGAAGGCCTGCTGGGCGAGCAGGGTCAGCGCCTGCGGCTCTACTTTCAGAACCGGCTGGCCGTCAAATTCGGCGACAGAGACGTGCTCTTTGCTGAGCAGATAGTATTCGGTATCGTCGTGCGCCAGCGGGAACGGATCCTGATAAACAAACGGTTTAGTCGACATAGTCACTTACTCCATAAAGATAAAAACCGCCGGGGTGGTCCCGGCGGTTATGAATCAGAACATCATGGACATCCACGGATAGCCAATCAGCAGCAGGGCGGCCAGGAAGATGGCGCCAAAGATGGTGCCGAGGCGCCAGTAGTCTTTGGTCGGCAGGTAGCCGCTGCCGTAGTAGATTGGGCTTGGGCCAGTACCGTACGGGGTGATAATCCCCATCACGCCCAGCGAGGTGACCATCAGCAGGACGAACACTTCCATATTCATACCCGGAATGGTGGCCGCAATAGTCAGCATGGCCGGCAGCAGGGCAGTGGTGTGCGCGGTGGTGCTGGCAAACAGGTAGTGCAGCAGGTAGAACGCCAGCAGCAGGACGATGGTCGCCACGCCTGGGGAGATACCGCCCATCAGCGCGCCGCCCTCTTTACCCAGCCAGGCGATGAAACCGGTGGAGGAGAGGCCGTCGGCCAGCGCCACCAGGGTGGCAAACCAGACAAAGGTGTTCCACGCCGCTTTGTTGTTGGTGATGTCGCTCCAGGAGAGCACGCCGGTCCACAGCATCAGCACGATAACCAGCAGGGCGGCCAGCGCCGGTTCAATCCAGTCGGCGGCGAAGATCCACATCATCAGCGCGAAGCAGACGAACACCAGCAGCAGAATTTCATTGCGCGACAGTTTGCCCAGTTTTTCCAGCTCACGCGCGGCCCACAGCGGCACTTCGTTATTGATTTTCACTTCCGGCGGATAGAACCAGTAAGCCAGCAGCGGCATAGTCAGGATCAGCAGGACACCGAGCGGCAGGAAGGCGATGAACCAGGTCCCCCACGAGATGTTGATGCCGACGATGCTTTTTACCAGCGCCAGGGCCAGCAGGTTCGGTGCCAGCGCTGACAGGAACATCGAGCTGGTGATACAGGCGGCGGTGATCGCCACCCACATCAGATAGGAACCGATTTTACGCGCGCTCGGGTCGTTTGGTTTTGAACCGTACAGCGGCGGCAGGTTGGCAATAATCGGGTAGATGGTACCGCCGCTGCGCGCGGTGTTAGACGGCGTAAACGGCGCCAGCAACAGGTCAGCGAAGGTGATGGCGTAGCCCAGCGTCAGGCTGCGACGGCCAAGATATTTCACCAGGATCAGCGCCAGGCGGCGGCCAAACTGGGTTTTATCGTAGCCGGCGGCGAACATGAACGCGCCGAAGATAAGCCAGACCGTGGAGTTGCCGAAGCCGCTCACCGCCCATTTAAAGGAGGCGCCGGCCAGCTTGAAGCTCGGGGCGGCCATCTGTTCCGGGCTGAACAACAGCCACTGGCTACAGAGGGCGATCACCACCACGCCGGTGATGCCGATAACGGCGCCAGGCAGCGGTTCAAAAATTAACCCGACGATCACCCCGACGAAGATGGCGAAGTAGTGCCAGGCGTACGGCGGCAGGCCGTCCGGGACCGGAACGAACAATAACAGTACGGCAACGATAATCGGCAGCGCCATCATCAGGAGACGTTTTTTAGTCGCAGTCGTTGGATTGACTGCACCGGCAGGCGGTATGGTTGTCTTTTTCTCTTTCATAATGAGTATCTGCAAGTTGTTGAAAATAGCGTTTACGCCAGCGACATGCTCAGTGATTTCTTTAATTACAAAAGTTACTTTAGTTTTTATTTTTCGTTTCTGAGTATCGTTAGGGCGTTTATTTAACGCGTTTGTCTGGGCGTTAAATTAAATTTGTTGGTTATTTATATATTGCGCTTTCAATGGCCGTTGCAATTGATCGAGATCAAGAAAAGCAGGTGATTTCACTATTTTTTTATTATCAGTATAACCCTATATGATGAGGTGTTAATTTGGCTAAAATATCGATAAATGTTAAAATAAAAATGAACATTTAATGCTGAATTTATCTATTATTTTCGTAACCGCATGAAAATAAATGTTTTTATTGAAATTTGCGATCGTTTTTAATGTTAACATAAGTATCTAAAATGTTATCGTGCATTTGTATTATGTAAATGCTATTTATTATTTTAATAATACAATAGAGGTAGCGATGTTATTGTTGGGGTTAAATAGTTTTATAACTAACGTAATTGATTTAGTAACTAAAAAACACGCTATATTATTGGCATGACAACAGGAATTAAAAAACCAAAACCATTAATGATTCCGTCACCCCATTCTGAGTTTTTAATATTTTAAAATCTGGAGCGTAACTTATGACCAGTAACGAACGAATTCTGCAGCCATTTACTTTACCAAATGGTACGGAGCTGAAAAACCGTTTGCTCATGGCGCCGATGACCACCTGCACCGGTTATTTCGATGGGACTGTCACCAGCGAGCTGGTGGAGTACTATCGCGCTCGCGCCGGCAGCATCGGCACCATTATTGTCGAGTGCTGCTTTATTGATGACTACGGCCTGGCCTTCCCGGGCGCGATCGGCATCGATAATGATGAAAAAATTGCCGGCCTGGCGAAAATCGCCGAGGCGATCAAAGCGCAAGGTTCAAAAGCGATTCTGCAGATCTATCACGGCGGACGCATGGTCGACCCGCAGCTGATCGGGGGGCGCCAGCCGGTGGCGCCAAGCGCTATTGCCGCGCCGCGTGAGGGCGCCGCGATGCCGCGGGCGCTGAGCGGAGAAGAAGTGGAAGGGATGATCGCCAAGTTTGGCGACGGCGTCCGTCGCGCCATTCTCGCCGGCTTTGACGGCGTCGAAATTCACGGCGCCAACACCTACCTTATCCAGCAGTTCTATTCACCGAACTCCAACCAGCGCGACGACGAGTGGGGCGGTAGCCGCGACAATCGCGCCCGTTTCCCGCTGGCGGTCCTCGACATCACCCACAAAATGGCCCGCCAGTACGCTGACGATGCCTTTATCATCGGCTATCGCTTCTCGCCGGAAGAGATGGAGGTCCCGGGGATCCGCTTCGACGACACCATGTATCTGCTGGAAAAGCTGGCTGCCCGCGGTGTCGATTATCTGCACTTCTCGGTGGGCGCGACCCTGCGTCCGTCTATCGTCGATACCAGCGATCCAACACCGCTGATCGAGAAATACTGCGCGATGCGCTCTGAAACCCTGGCTCAGGTGCCGGTGATGGGCGTCGGCGGGGTGGTTAACGTTGCTGATGCCGAGCTGGGCCTCGATCACGGTTATGACCTGATCGCCGTGGGCCGCGCCTGCATCGCCTATCCGGACTGGGCGGCACGCATCGCCGCCGGTGAAGAGCTGGAGCTGTTTATCGACAGCACCCAGCGCGAGGCGCTGCACATTCCGGAACCGCTGTGGCGCTTCTCGCTGGTGGAAGCGATGATCCGCGACATGAGCATGGGCGACGCTAAATTTAAGCCGGGGATGTTTGTTGAAACCGTTCAGGATGACGCCAATGAACTGGTGATCAACGTTAGCCTCGAAAATGATCATATTGCCGATATTGAACTGGCGGCGAGCCCGGTGCAGACCGTCGAGTTCACCACCAGCTTCGAAGAGATCCGCGAACGTATTCTGACCGCCAACACCCCGCACGTGGACGCCATTTCCGGTGCTACCAGCCAGAGCGAAGCGGTGAAAAAAGCGGTCGCTAAAGCGATGCTGAAATCCAGCAAAGCGCTGGCAGCGGAAGAGGGCGGCAATGACGCCGCGCCGAAAAGTTATGACGTGGTGGTGGTCGGCAGCGGCGGCGCCGGCCTGGCGGCAGCCATTCAGGCTCACGACGAAGGCGCCAGCGTCCTGATCGTCGAAAAAATGCCGACCATTGGCGGCAACACCATCAAGGCTTCCGCCGGGATGAACGCCGCGGAAACTCGCTTCCAGCGGGTCAAAGGTATTCAGGACAGTAAAGAGTTGTTCTATCAGGAAACCCTGAAGGGCGGCCACAATAAAAACAACCCGCAGCTGCTGCGTCGCTTCGTGGAGAATGCGCCGCAAGCCATTGAGTGGCTGGCGGACCGCGGCATTATGCTCAACGACATCACCACCACCGGCGGGATGAGCATTGACCGTACCCACCGTCCGCGCGACGGATCAGCGGTCGGCGGCTATCTGATTAGCGGCCTGGTGCGCAACATCACCAAACGCGGGATCGACGTCCTGCTGGATACCTCGGTGGAAGAGATCCTGATGAGCGGGGATGAGGTGAGCGGTGTACGTCTGGTCAACGACGAAAAAGAAGTCATTGAAGTACAGACCAAAAGCATCGTAGTGGCCACCGGCGGCTTCAGCGCCAACAGCGCGATGGTGGTGAAGTATCGTCCGGACCTCGAAGGCTTCGTCACCACCAACCACAAAGGGGCAACCGGGAGTGGTATCGCGCTGCTGGAACGCATCGGCGCTGGCACCGTGGATATGGGCGAAATTCAGATTCACCCCACCGTCGAACAGCAGACTTCGTACCTGATTTCCGAATCGATTCGCGGCGGCGGCGCTATTCTTGTTAACCAGCAGGGGAACCGCTTCTTTAACGAAATGGAGACCCGCGATAAAGTCTCGGCGGCGATTATCGCCCTGCCGGAACACTATGCGTACATTGTCTTTGACGAGCATGTGCGGGCGAAAAACAAAGCTGCCGATGAGTACATCGCCAAAGGCTTCGTCACCAGCGCCAGCTCCCCGCGTGAACTGGCGGAGAAACTGGGGATGGATTACCATGCCTTCCTCGCCACCCTCGAGTGTTACAACGGGGCAGTGGAAAAACAGCATGATGAACAGTTTGGCCGGACCACCGCGCTGCGCGCGCCGATTAACGAAGGCCCGTTCCATGCCATTCGCATCGCCCCCGGGGTGCACCACACCATGGGCGGCGTGACCATTAACACCGATGGCGAAGTGCTGAACGTTGACCAGCAGCCGATCCACGGCGCCTACGCCGCCGGTGAAGTGGTGGGCGGGATCCACGGCGGCAACCGCATCGGCGGTAACGCGGTCGCGGATATCATCATCTTCGGTACCCTCGCGGGCCACCAGGCGGCGAAACGTGCCAGAGGATAACAGGTAATTGCTGATGCCGGGCTGGTGCTTTTGCCGCCCGGCTTATCCCTTCTGAAGGAGAGCCCGATGTCCGATAACCGCGTCTATAGCTACTCCGCCGTCCTGATGGGTTCCCCCATTCTGCTCAAACTTTATTCCCACGATGAGGCGCTGGCCTCCCGCGTATTTCAGTTAATTAAACGCTACGAAGATCTGCTTACCGTTAACCGTGCCGAGTCGCAGGTGATGGATATCAACCATGCCGCCGGACGCCATCCGGTCACGGTCAGTCGCCCGGTCTTTCAGCTGATTCAGTGCGCCAAAGCCGCCAGCATGGTGCGCGACAGCGCCTTTAATCTTGCCATCGGCCCGCTGGTGAAGCTGTGGCGAATTGGTTTTCAGGGGCACAGCGTGCCTGACGCGGCTGATATCAGAGCCCGACTGGCGCTGACCCGCCCACAGGAGGTGATCCTCGATGAGACTACCTGTAGCGTGTTTCTCCAGCAGCCGGGGATGGAGTTGGATCTTGGGGCGATCGCCAAAGGCTATATCGCTGACCGCGTGCGCGATTATCTCCGTCAGCAGCAGGTGGCGAAGGCGCTGATCAATCTCGGCGGCAATGTGCATACCCTCGGCGAATGGACCATTGGCCTGAAAAAACCGTTTGCCGACGCGCAGGCGCTGATTGGCTCCCTGACGATCAACGGGCAGTCGGTGGTCACTTCCGGAACCTATGAACGTTATTTTGAGCAGGACGGCAAACGCTGGCACCATATTCTCGACCCGCGCAGCGGTTATCCGCTGGATAACGAACTCGACAGCGTGACAGTGATTTCCACGGATTCTTTAGACGGCGATATCTGGACTACGCTGCTGTTCGGCCTCGGCGTAGAGAAGGGCTGCGCAGCACTGCGTCAGCGTGAGGATATCGACGCGATTTTCGTCACCAAAAATCGCGACATCATTCTCTCATCGCCGCAGCGGCTGCGTTTTGCGCCGCTGGACAGCGGCTATCAGGTTATTGACTGTACTGCTTAAGCAAACTGTACTGTTCGGCGACCAGGCGGTAGCGATAGACCGGTCGCCCGGTAGCGCCGTAGTGGATAGTGGTGTAGAGGATATTGATCTGTGCCAGCCAAATCAGATATTTGCGGCACGAGACGCGGGAGATATTTACGGCCGCCGCCAGCTCATCGGTAGAGAATTCAACGTCCGGATGGGCGTCAATCCACTGGCAGAGCGTACGCAGCGTTTGCGCGGTTAGCCCCTTGGGCAGCTTGCGCGCGTCGCTGGCCTCCGGCGCGCCGCCGTGCAGCAGACGGTCGACGTCGGCCTGTTCGTAATACGGCTGGCCGGTCATCAGTTTACGCTTCTCCCGCCAGGTGGTGAGCGCCTCTTCAAAGCGCGGAAACTGGAAAGGTTTGATCAGGTAATCAACCACCCCGTAATGCATCGCGGTCTGCACCGTGGCGGCGTCTGCCGCCGAGGTGATCATGATGACATCGATAGCGCGCCCCGACTCGCGGATGGTCGGCAGTAGATCCAGCCCGCTGTCCTGTTGCATGTAGACATCCAGCAGCACCAGATCGATCTCCCGCTGCTTATCGTTAATCATCTCCTGGGCCTGACTGAGCGTCGAAGCGCTCCCGCTGCAACGAAAGCCGGGAACTCTTGCCACGTACAGGCGATTCAGTTCGGCCACCATCGCATCATCGTCAACAATCAACACATTTATCACGCACGTTTCCTTTTACTATCCCAGGGGAGATGAACAAAAAATTGGGTAAATACGCCGGGTTCCGACTCGACGGCGAGGGTGCCGCCCAGTTCGCGCAGCTGCTGGTTGGCGAGAAACAGCCCGACGCCACGATTCTCGCCTTTGGTGGAGAAACCTTTGTTAAAGATAGCGTCGATATTATTTTCCGGGATCCCCGGTCCGTCATCGCTCACTTCACCGCTTAGCCAGCCGTCCTGGTAGTGCAGCAGCAGGCCGATCTCACCCTCCGCCTGGCCGCTCATGGCGTCCAGCGCGTTCTCGATAAGATTGCCCAGCACCGTCACCAGTACCGTGACCTGCTTCTCGTTCGGGCAATCCGGCACCAGGCTCTCTTCCGCCAGCGTCAGCGTAAAGCCGCACTCGGTGGCGCGCTGAATTTTACTTATCAGGAAGCCCGCCACCACCGGGGATTTAATACGGTGCTGAATGTCGCCGATGTCCGCCTGATAGCGGTGGGCGGTCTGCAGCACGTATTCCTCGAGTTTGCCATAGCTTTTCATATTCAGCAGGCCGAGGATCACGTGCAGTTTATTCATAAATTCATGAGAGGTGGTGCGCAGGGCATCCACATAGCTCATCATGCCATCCAGCCGCTGCAGCAGCTGGCTCACCTCGGTCTTATCGCGGAAGGTACAGATGGCGCCGACCACCGATTCCTGGTTGCGAATGGGCACCGTATTGCCGATCAGCAACAGGCCATTGCATCCCAGTTCGCGGTCGTACATCGGCTCGCCGCTCTGCAAGACGGTCTGCAGGTCGGCCAGTAGCGGCGTGTGGGCGAGGGTTTTGTCCGGGCCGGAAAAGAGGATCTCCTGCGCCGCCGGGTTGATCAAATTGACTTCGCCGTGGGCATCGACGGCAACGACGCCCTCCTTCAGGGCGTGAAGCATGGCCTGACGCTGTTGAAACTGGGTGGAAATCTCCTGCGGCTCCAGCCCCAGCAGGACGCGCTTCAGACCGCGTACCAGGCTCCAGGTGCCCAGCGCGCAGACCAGCGCGCTGAACAGGATTGTCAGGAGCACGTCCCAGCGGCTGTTGGCGATCTGTTCGTCCACTTTACTCAGCGAAATGCCGACCACCACCACGCCAATTTGCTGGTGCTGGTCGTTGAACACCGGGGTGAATACCCGCAGCGCCGGGGCCAGCACGCCGTGGTTAATGGCAACGTTCTCTTTTCCCTGCAGCGTGGGCAGGATATCCCGGCCGATAAACCGCTTACCGATGATAGAGGTATCCGGATGCGAATAGCGAATACCGTGCATATCGGTGACGATAGCGTACAGCAGGTCGTTGCGCCGGGTGATGGCCTGCGCCAGCGGCTGAATGATCTGCTGCTGCGGGGGCGCCTCCAGTCCGCGCTTCACCTGCGGCATATCAGCCATGGTGCGCGCCACCGCCAGCGCGGTCTCTTTCAGACCGTCGCGGGTGGCATTGCTGATCTGCATATACCACAGGGCATAGACCAGCAGGAGCACGGCGCCGATGACGCTGCCAATCATCAAGGATACGGCGGTGCTCAGCTTTAACGGTAAGGCGCGTTGGCGAACGCGAGGCTGCTGCTCTGATGCCTTCATGACGATCCCGGATAGATTCAGTGAAGGCATATTATCGCCGATAGGACGGTTTTCATAAAGCCGTGTAATCAAAGCCAATCGAGGCGGTTTAGCCGATACGTAAACCGTTTCACATGCTCTGCCAGCAATCCTTCTGGCTGGCCATGCCAGCGGGCGGCGAAGATGAGACGTAAGACAGCATTGCTCATATAACCGACAATCGCCCGTAAACGAGCGTTGGGGACGGTAAACTGTGACCCCGACGGCGGTAAAGCACAGAACATTCCACTTATAGTGGCGGCAGAGGTTAAATAGACCTGGTGAATATAAGGATATGCATCAGGCCGCTGATGTCGCCGAGATGCGCTTTTTCTGTTGTAAATGGAGGTTGTTATGAACAGTTCGCTAACCGCTGCAATGCAGGCCCGCCGTCACCCGGATACCACTCACATCGATCGTCTCGCCACGGCAGACATGCTGGCGATGCTGCATCAGGATGATAAGCAGATATCGGAGGCGGTCGGCGCCTGCCTGCCGGACATCGCCCGGCTGATTGATGTCGCCACCGCGACGATGGGCCGGGGAGGGCGCCTGGTCATTATCGGCGCCGGGGCGTCAGGCCGGACGGCCATCGAGGCGGTCAGCGACTATTCGCCGGAAGGCAAACACGCGCTGGTGGGACTGATTGCCGGTGGGCAGACGGCGGCGATGGCCGAGCGGGAAACCGCAGCACATAATTATGACCTGGGCGCCTTTGAACTGCAGTCGCTGGACTTTTCCAACCACGATATGCTGCTGGCGTTGACCGTCAGCGGCAAGACGCCATGGGTGTGGGGCGCGATGCGCCACGCCTGGTCGCTGGGGGCCCCTATCGCTGTCGTCACTCAGCAGGCGGCCAGCGAGGCGGCGCAGCTGGCGGATATCATTATTGCCCCACAGACCGGGCCGGAAGCGGTGGCAGGCTTAGCCAATCCGAAGGCTCAACTGGCCCAGCGGCAGATCGTCAACATGCTGACGACCGCGCTCGCCATCCGTGACGGTCGGGTGTACAGCAATCTGCGGGTGGACGTGCAGGCTGACAATTCGCACTGGGCGGAGCGGCAGATAGCGATTGTCATGGCGGCCACCGACTGCACGCGCAGTGAAGCAAAAGCGGCACTGGCCAGCTGCCATCAGCACTGCCGCACCGCGATCCTGATGCTGCTCAGCGGGCTGGATGCCTGGCACGCGCGCGAGCTGCTGACGCAACATCATAATCACCTGCGTCTCGCCCTGCGCGAAGCACACCGCAGCAGCACGACTACTCCCGCCCATTAACCCCTCAGCCAGGCGCGCGCGATTGTCGTACGCGCCTGGACTTTATTAACTAAAAAAATCTCTATTTTTTATTTTTCTCAGCAATCAGGCTGAATTTTCGATCTTATTTTTCACCAGGTATCATTTTGATGTCTCGCTTTGCTTTTTTAAGTTAAATAATTATTTGATTAAAAATGCCAGAGTGTAAATGATATTTTAAAATAAAGTAAAAGTGCGTTAATATGCTGCCTCTTATTACCGTGTGCTACGTGATAATTCTATTATGCCTGCAATGAAAAAAACGATTATTTCCTTTACCGCATTAGCGATGTTCGTCAGCGCGGCGACGCATGCTGAAGCGGATACCTCTAAAAAAACCGACTTCCTGCTGATTGGCGGCGGGATCATGAGCGCCTCGCTCGGCACCTGGCTGCAGGCGCTGCAGCCGGACTGGAACCTGACCATGGTGGAGAAACTGGACGGCGTGGCCCTGGAATCTTCCAACGGCTGGAATAACGCCGGTACCGGCCATTCAGCGAATATGGAGCTGAACTATACCCCGGAACGAGCGGACGGGTCGATTGACGTCAGCAAAGCGCTGGATATTAACGAACAGTTTATGATTTCCCGTCAGTTCTGGTCGGCACAGGTGAAACGCGGTATTTTGCACGACCCGCACTCCTTTATTAACTCCACACCGCATATGAGTTTCGTGTGGGGCGATAATGTGGATTACCTGCAAAAACGTTATAACGCGCTGCAGCAGACTACCTTATTCCAGGGGATGAAATTCTCCACCGATCACGCGCAAATTAAACAGTGGGCGCCGCTGGTGATGGAAGGTCGCGATCCGCAGCAGAAAGTGGCCGCCACCTGGACGCCGGTGGGTACCGATGTCAACTACGGCGAAATTACCCGCCAGCTGATCGGCAGCCTGAAGAAAAATAACCACTTCACCCTGCAAACCTCCTCCGAGGTGACCGATTTCAAACGCAATGCTGACAACTCCTGGCACGTGACGATTAAGAACGTGCAGAGCGGGGAAGCGCAGACTATTGACGCCAAATACGTCTTTATCGGCGCCGGCGGCGGCGCGCTGAAGCTGCTGCAGAAAACCGGCATTCCGGAAGCGGATAACTATGCCGGTTTCCCGGTGGGCGGCTCGTTCCTGATGACCGAGAACCCGGCGGTCACCGCGCAGCATCTGGAGAAAGTCTATGGTCAGGCTTCGGTCGGCGCGCCGCCGATGTCGGTGCCGCATCTTGACGCTCGTTATCTCGACGGTAAGCGCGTGGTGCTGTTCGGGCCATTCGCCACCTTCTCGACCAAGTTCCTGAAAAATGGTTCGTTCTTTGACCTGCTCAGCACTACCACCACCGATAACGTGCTGCCGATGACCCACGTCGGTCTCGACAACTTCGATCTGGTGAAATATCTCGTCAGCCAGGTGATGCTCAGTGATGATGACCGTTTTGCTGCGCTGAAAGAGTACTACCCGGACGCGCGTAAAGAAGACTGGAAATTGATCCAGGCCGGTCAGCGCGTGCAGATCATCAAGAAAGACGAGGAGAAGGGCGGCGTTCTGAAGCTCGGTACCGAAGTGGTGGTCGATCAGCAGAAAACGATTTCTGCGCTGCTCGGCGCGTCGCCGGGGGCTTCCACCGCCGCGCCGATCACCCTGAACGTACTCAAGCAGATGTTCCCGCAGCAGTTTAACTCGCCGGAGTGGCAGAGCCGTATTCACGCTATCGTGCCGAGCTACGGTCAGAAGCTGAACGGTAACGTGGCGCTAACCCAGCAGGTATGGGATGACACCGCCGCGGCGCTGCAGCTGACTAAGCCGCCGGTGATCCAGATGCCAGCGGCTGCGCCAACCGCGACCGCCAAACCGGCTGAACCGCAGCGCGACGCCTCGCCGCAGCACGATATGGCGCTTTAAAAGCACATTCGTGCAGTGAACAAAAGGGAAGACCACGGTCTTCCCTTTTTTACATCCACTTTTCCCTGCCGCTATTTATGAATGATGCTCATCACCCTGTTATGATTTCCGGGGATTATCCGTTGCCCCGAAACCGGCTAAAATAGCCAGGCACTTCACCGCTTTCCTCTCCTTAACGGATACCATAATGACTTCATCGCATCAGCGCGCCACCAGCGGGGCGCTTTTTATTTTGATTTTAAGCGGCCTGATGGCCTTTACTTCGCTCTCCACCGATATCTATCTGCCGGCCATGCCGATGATGGCCGCGCAACTGCACGGCGATGCCGAACTGACGATCACCGGATTTCTGATTGGCTTTGCACTGGCGCAACTGGTGTGGGGGCCAATAAGCGACCGGCTGGGGCGTCGCACGCCGCTGTTCATCGGCATGGTGCTATTTATTATCGGCTCCGCCGGCTGCGCGCTGTCGACCACCATCGATCAGATTGTTTTCTGGCGCGTGTTTCAGGCGCTTGGCGCCTGCACTGGGCCGATGCTGGCAAGGGCGATGGTTCGCGATCTGTTTGCTCGTACCCGCGCCGCGCAGATGCTCTCGACGCTGACTATCGTGATGGCGATTGCGCCGATTGCCGGGCCGCTGATCGGCGGGCAGATGATTAAATTCACCAACTGGCACACTATTTTCTGGCTGCTGGTGGTGATTGGCGCTCTGATGTTTATCGCCTTGTGCTGGCTGCCGGAAACTCTGCCGCCAGAGCGTCGGCAGAAAGGATCGCCGCTTAGCGCGTTTCGCAATTACGCCGCGTTGGTAAAAAACCGGACGTTTATGCGTTATACCCTCAGTCTGACTTTCTTTTACGTCGCGGCTTACGCTTTTATCACCGGTTCGCCGGATGTCTATATTCGCTATTACGGCGTTGCGCCGCAGCACTACGGCTGGCTGTTCGCGGTCAATATCGTTGGGGTTATGCTGATGAGCGTGGTCAATCGTCGTCTGGTGCAGCGCCATGCGTTAGGTTCGCTGTTGAAGGCGGCGCTGGCGGTATCGGCGATTGCCGTCGTCGTGCTGGCAGCCGGCGTGCGTCTGCATATCGGCGGCGTGGTGCTGATTGTGGTGAGTATTTTCCTGTTCTTCTCAATGAATGGGGTGATTGCCGCCACCTCAACCGCTGCAGCGCTGGATGAGGCCGGTGAATATGCCGGTTCCGCTTCGGCGCTGATCGGCTCGCTGCAGTATGGCAGCGGCATTATCTCTTCGCTGTTGCTGGCATGGCTCCACGACGGTACGCCATGGACGATGGCGTGGATCATGGCCGCTTTTACGCTCGCCAGCCTGCTTTTGGCGTGGCTCCATCGGCGCGTCGATTAATGAATTGAGTTCATAGAGACAAGTTGATTTCCCGGCTGGCGAGTAAGCGAACCGACAACGCGGAGAATATTGACGATAATTAGCGGTTGCGGTCAAAACGGACGTGAGGGTTATTGTTATACTGCCTTGAATTACTGAAGAAAAACGATAACCAGGAGTGTGGAAGGGCTATGAAAGACGATATCAACCAGGAGATCACCTTCCGCAAGCTGTCGGTCTTTATGATGTTTATGGCGAAGGGCAATATCGCCAGAACCGCCGAAGCCATGAAGCTCAGCAGCGTTAGCGTGCACCGCGCGCTGCATACGCTCGAAGAGGGTGTCGGCTGCCCGCTGTTTGTTCACAAAGGGCGCAACCTGCTGCCGCTGCAGGCGGCGTGGACGCTGCTTGAATACTGCCAGGATGTGATGAGTCTGATGAGCCGTGGGCTTGAGGCGACGCGTAAAGTCGCCGGCGTCGGTCAGGGACGGTTGCGCATCGGTACCCTCTATTCGCTGACGCTGGAAACCGTTCCACGCATCATCATGGGGATGAAGCTGCGTCGCCCGGAGCTGGAGCTGGATCTGACCATGGGCTCTAACCAGATGCTGCTGGATATGCTGGAGGACGATGCGCTGGATGCTATCTTAATCGCCACCAATGAAGGCGAGTACAATCATTCGGCCTTCGACGTGGTGCCGCTGTTTGAAGATGATATCTTCCTCGCCGCGCCGGCGACGGAACAGCTGAATACCACTCAGCTTGCCGACCTGCGCGATTATGCCGATCGTAAGTTTGTTTCGCTGGCGGAAGGGTTTGCGACTTATGCCGGATTTCAGGAGGCCTTTCAGGTGGCCGGTTTTGAGCCGGAAATTGTGACCCGGGTGAATGATATCTTTTCGATGATAAGTCTGGTGCAGGCAGGCGTCGGCTTCGCGCTGCTGCCGGGACGCATGAAGAAAGTTTATGAAAACGATGTGCAGCTGTTAAAGCTGGC
The DNA here is from genome assembly GCF_003790505.1 of Klebsiella sp. P1CD1. Classification (NCBI taxonomy): domain Bacteria; kingdom Pseudomonadati; phylum Pseudomonadota; class Gammaproteobacteria; order Enterobacterales; family Enterobacteriaceae; genus Klebsiella; species Klebsiella sp. P1CD1. The sequence goes on along the minus strand of NZ_CP033631.1, from coordinate 3,109,869 downwards.
GGAACCCTATCAGATGCGCCAGCTGATCTCTATCGTCTATTCGCACCATCGCGAGCGCGATGCCGACCTGCTGGCGCTGGCGGCGGAAGGGCGGATGTACGCCCGCAGTATTAATCGCTAAGCCGCTGCGCCAGATGGCGGGCGACGTCTACGCCGCTGCGCTCCAGCGAAATGGTCTCGCCGCGCCAGCCCGCCTGGCGGGTCAGGCAGGTGAGCACCCCGCCGGGCGGCATCTCGATTGCCAGCCTGGCGTCGCGTTCATCGGCGGCGATCATCGCCTCCTGCCAGTGCACGGTGCGCGCCATGTTCATCGCCAGATCGTCAGCGATCCGCTGCGGATCCCATAGCACGCGCGCCGTCGAGCCGCTTAAATAGGCGCGCTGAGGGCGCGTTAAGGTGACGTCGGCAAAGGCTTTTGCCAGCGCTGCGGCGGGTTTATCAAGCAGTGCGCAGTGCGAGGGCACGCTGACCGCCAGCCGCTGGGCTTTACTGGCGCCAGCCCGCAGCGCCAGCTGCGCCACCTCGGCCATCGCCTCATCGCGCCCGGCGATCACGATCTGCGTTTCGGCGTTGAGGTTGGCGAGATAAACCTCGTGGCCCTGCATCAGCGCCTCAACCCGCGGGCGGGTCAGCCCCATAATCGCCGTCAGCCCGTAACCTTCGGGATAAGCCTGCTCCATTAAATCGCCGCGCAGCGCCACCAGCCGCAGCGCGCTGGCGAAATCGAGCGCGCCGGCAATCACCGCTGCCGGAAACGCGCCAATAGAGAGGCCGCTGACCATCTGCGGATCCACGCCCTGGCGCTGTAGCTCGCGCGCCCAGGCGACCCCGGCGATCAGCAGACAGAGTTGTACCGCACGGGTGTGTTTTAGCGCGTCGGCGCTATCGAGAGTAGCGACTTCATCCCCCAGCACGGCGCGCGCCTGGGTGAAGATAGCCTCGCGATCGGGGATGGCCGCCAGCATGCCGGGGCGCTGGCCGCCCTGACCGGGAAAAGTAAATAAAATCTTCATCATTCCTCCCTGTGCCACGGCGTCGCGGTTAAGCGTGCGCCATGGGATGTTTTCAGCAGCGCACGGCCATCGCGCAGCCACTCATTAAGGGCGAAGGCGCCGTAGGGCGTTTCTACCTGGGTATCGGCGCGGCACGGCAGTTGGGCCACACGGGCCTGCCATTCGCGCAGCGCCTCGCGATCCAGCGGCTGCGGCGCGCGGATCAGCAGATCCAGATCGCTTGCCGCATGGAGTACCGGGATCTCAGTGGCCAGCGCATAGCCGGTACTGCCGGTGACGCCCCAGCCCCAGGACCAGGGGTATAAGGTAAGGGCGATAGCCGCCTGAACCGGCGGCTGTGAAACAAAAGGGGAGCCCAGCAGACGCTCGCGCTCCACCAGCATTTCCGGCGTCACGCAGCGCACGATATTGTGCGCCTGGACCCAACCGGCGGCGCGCTGCTCGCGCTTCATGCCCCGCACCCCCACCGGGATGCGGGCCTGGTTATCAACGTCGCGTCTCACCACCACCGGCAGCGCGGCTCGCCACTGCTGAGCCACCCACGGCTCGGCAATCGCTTCCAGGGCGCTGGCGTGGTTTAACCAGAGTAAATCGTGGGGACGCGGCGTTGATGACATGGTTTACAGTCCTGAAGTCAAAGAGATAAACAGCGGTAGCGACAGGATACACAGAACCGAGCTTAACAGCAGCACGGCTTCAGCATCAGGAGACTGGACGCCGAAGCGGTTGCCGAAGACCACGCCGAAGAAGCCGGCGGCCAGGGCAATCATCAGGATCGCGGTAATGGCAATGGAACCGTGCAGACCCAGCAGCATCACCAGACCCCAGGCAATAAACGGCTGCACCAGCAGTTTTACGATGGTGGAAGTGGCGATCAGCGCATTGAGCTGCAGTTTACGTGCCGACAGGATCACCCCGGTGAGGAACAGCGCGGCGGCGGTGGCGGCCAGGCCCAGCGGTTTGATGGAGGCCAGCAGCATTTCCGGCATTTTAATGCCGATCGCGGAAAGCACCACCCCAAGCAGCGGGCCCCAGACGATCGGTTTTTTCACCGAACGCCACATCAGCACCGGCAGCATCGCCAGCGTAGAACCGCTGTTTTCACCTGCGGCGCGGGCTTTTTCACGTTCCAGAATCAGCAGGCAGAACGGGGTCATCAGTACCGAGCCGCAGGCGATAGAGACCGCCACCGACAGCGAGGTTGACGCGCCTTCACCCAGCACGCTGCCGAGGATCGGCAGACCCAACGCGGCATAGTTTGGCAGGGCGACGGTGAGGGTCAGCACCGCGGCATCCTGCGGCGTGCGTTTGAACACGCTGGTGGCGAGGAAGTAGATCGCGGCATAGGTGATCCACATCGCGCCGGTCAGCACCAGCACCAGCGGCGACTGGGCGACGATACCGGCCCACGGCGTTTGTACCGTGGCGCTAAACAGCGTGGCGGGTAAGGCAAAATCCATTACAAAGATATTGAGCAGGGAGACATTTTTATTATCTACCATCCCGGCCTTACCGGCCCAGAAGCCCAGCAGCATAATGACGAAAATCGGGGCAAGAGCATGAATAATCACATAAGTCATAAATCACCTGTAAATAAAATAGAGTACTGGCGCGATTGTTATTTTTTCTAAAAGCCGTCCCTTCCCGGAGCGTGTATTCCGCGCTCCGGGGGACAGCTTCCGGCAGGTTTTCTTCTACTACTTACGTACGAACGTCTTACCAGCTGGCGCGCATGCGATCGCGAACCAGTTGTGAGCTACGGCGGTTTTCCGCGCCCAGGCGGCACTTCAGCGAGGTATCTTTGCGCGCGTCAGCGATGGCGTCGCGCAGGGTACGGCTGACCAGCGACAGATCGCCTTCGTCTGGCGCATCCGGATGGCTGATATCGAGCAGGGCGGAGAGCAGGCCGAGCGTCGCATAGTTGCTGACGTCGTAGGCCATCGGCGGGATCGTCGCCGCCAGTTTCTCCAGCGCCTCTACGGTACGCAGCGTAATGCGCGCCGCCGATTCTTTCCCCATCGCGTGGACCAGCACGCCGCTATCGTTAAAGGCGATCAGGCGGTTGGCCTGGTAGCCGTGGGCCAGAAACGCCCCGGACATCGCTTTTCCGACAATCAGGCCAATCACCGGGTGGCCGGCAAGACGGGCTTTGGCATAGGCGCCTGCCGCCCCGGCCAGCGCCTGGTGGATGCCGAAAGCTTCTTCGCGGCGGCCATAGGCCTGGCTCGGGACATCAATTACCGCGACGATCGGCCGTTTGACAGGCTGGTCGGCGTCAGCGGCGATGGTTTCATTGACCACTTTCGCCAGCGTCCAGCCTTCCAGCAAGCCGACTTCGCCGCCGGCGGCGCGCGGGTAGTGGTTGTTGGCGTCTGGCACCACGGCGATAAAGCGGACGCTTTCGCCAGCAATCTGGCCATCTGCGACCTGCACCGACGGGCACAGACCACTCATCAGCGGCGCGTCGGGCGCCAGTTTATTCAGCCACAGCGCGGCGCGGTTTGGGAACTGACTCATTATTTATCCTCCCGGGCAAAAAGCTGTTTAATCTGCGCGGTATCCGCCTGCTGGCGGGTATCGAACTGGCTCAAGCGACGCAGATAATCGTCATAGTTGTCGCTACGGTGCTGGGCTGGTACGCCTTTGGCGGTCGCCTCATTCATTGCGGTTTTAACGGCATTAACGCCATCGTTAACCAGCGCGTCGACCAGGCCGCTGGCGGCGCGAATTTCACCCCCGGTCATGCTCCAGATAAACGGCCGGTTGCGGGAGTCGTACTCTTCAATGCCGGCTTCCTGCTCGATAACCTGCGGGCCGTTGAGGCCGAGACGGGCTTCACGGGTGACGATAAGGTAGCTGCACAGCGCCGCGGCGATGGACATGCCGCCGAAGCAGCCGACGGTACCGGTAATGATCCCGACGACCGGGGTGTAGCGGCGCAGGTCGACAATCGCGGCATGAATATCGGCGATGGCGGCCAGACCGAGGTTGGCCTCCTGCAGACGTACGCCGCCGGTTTCGAGGCACAGTACCGCCTGGGTCGGGATACCGTTGCGGTTATCTTCCGCCGCCAGCTCCAGTGCGGCGGCCATTTTGGCACCGGAGACTTCACCCATACTGCCGCCCTGGAAGGTGCCTTCGATGGCAATCACCACCGCAGGTTGGCCGTTGATCGTGCCTTTGGCGACCACCATACCGTCGTCGGACTGCGGGACGATTCCCTGTGCGCCGAGCCACGGCGACATAATGCCTTCAAACGGATCCAGCAGTTCGCGGTAGCTGCCATCGTCCAGCAGGGCGTGGGCGCGTTCGCGAGCGCGCAGTTCGATAAAGCTGCGATCGTTACGCATGAGCGGCCTCCTCAAAGACTTGTTCAATACGAATACGGGCGACGCCCGGCGTGGCGCCGAAGTCGTGGATAATCAACTGCCCGGCGGGCAGACCGTTGATCAGGTTTAACCTGTCGAACAGCGCCTGCCAGCGCGCCTGGCTGTTATCCACGGAGGTAGTGATCTGTACGTTGAGCGTGGCGCTCTGTGCGGCGGTATAAAGCACTTCCATATCGCCTGAACCTACGACCCCTGCCAATGCTTTGCCGCTGAGGGCGCGGTTGGCAGGAAATGACAATGTAATCTGTTCCATAACATCCTCTGAATGCGTTAGCCGGCAACCCGGTCGAGAAACAGGGTGGCGGCAAGGAGATCGGCCGCGCCACCCGGCGAGGCGTTGTGCGCCAGCATCTGCGCATCAAGGCGCGACAGCGCGGCGCGACCGGCGACGCTGGCGCAACCGCCCGCCGCCAGAACCTCGCGAGCGCCTTGCTGCATAGCGTGCAGGCCGTTCATGCCGGCGCGCGACAGCACGCAGGTATCGCTCAGCGAGGTCATGATGGCCATCAGCGCATCAAGGCGCGCCTGCGGCTCGCTGGCGCCTCGCGCCCGGCTTTGCTGCAGTTGCGGCAGCGCCAGGGTGGTAACATGCGGAAATCCGCGCTGCGCTTCCTCGCGTGCGCCCGGCACCTGCCAGCGGCGGCTGGCGCGCAGACCCTTACTAAAGCTTTTCGGCGCGAAACCGTCCGGCAGGCGGGCAAGGGCGGCTGCGGCGGCGGCGATCGCCTGTGATTGACCCTCTCCACCCAACATCGCCACCGCGCTGACCAGCAGGCCCAGCGCCCAAATGGCGCCGCGGTGGGTGTTAACTCCACCTGTCGCCATCATCATCTGCGCTTCACCTTCGCGACCGAGGCGGCCGACGGTTTCGCGCAGGGCGATATCCGCCGGACGCTGCCAGCTTTGCTGCGCCAGCGCGTGAAAGGTCGGCTGCAGGCTGCGGGCGGAGCGTTCCATCAGGTCCAGATTAAGATCCTGATGCGCGCCGTTGCCGCGACTATCGACCAGGCCCGGTTTCGGACTCAGACGGGCTTCGTCAATCAGACACGCGCTGGCGGTATGCGCCAGCCAGCTGACGCGGCTTTCTGCGTGCAGGGGGGAGAGATTTTTCATTACCAGCTCCGGAATTTTGCCGGTGGGTTGTACAGTCCGTCGGACCACTCCACCAGGTCGGCGACGCTGCCGGCCGCCAGTAGCGAGCGGGTGGCATCGCTGCGGCGAATGCCGATATCTTCCGGGTACACCACTTTGCCGCTCTGGCGCAGGGCGGCGACGCGTTTGGCGTCCACCCCGAGGCCAATATCGGTGATCCCGGCCACCGCGGCGACCATCGCCCGGCGCTCTTCAAGGCTCTCCGCGCGGTACAGGTAAGCGATACCTTCTTCGGTCAGCACGTGAGTCACGTCATCACCATAAATCATCACCGGCGCCAGCGGCATGCCGGAGGTTTTGGCGACGTCGACCGCGTCGAGCGTTTCAACGAAGGTCGGTTTCACGCCGGCCTGGAAGGTTTCGACCATCTGCACCACCAGTTTTTTCCCGCGCTGCATCGGGTCTGGTTCAGTGATCATATTGAGCCAGGCCGGGGTGGCGTGGCGGCGACCGTGCGGGTCGTGGCCCATGTTCGGCGCGCCGCCGAAGCCGGATAGGCGGCCGCGGGTGACGGTGGAGGAGTTAGCCAGGCCATCAACCTGCAGGGTCGAACCGATAAACATATCTACCGCGTACTGACCTGCCAGCTGGCAGAAGGCGCGGTTAGAGCGCATTGAGCCATCCGGGCCGGTAAAGAAGATATCCGGGCGGGCGCGGATGTACTCTTCCATCCCCAGTTCGCCGCCGAAACAGTGCACGCTCTCCACCCAGCCGCTCTCGATGGCCGGGATTAAGGTCGGATGCGGATTCAGCGTCCAGTGTTTACAGATTTTGCCTTTCAGGCCGAGCTGTTCGCCGTAGGTGGGCAGCAGCAGTTCAATAGCAGCGGTATTAAAGCCGATACCGTGGTTAAGCGACTGCACCTGATGCTCCGCGTAGATGCCTTTGATCGCCATCATCGCCATCAGAATGTGTTCTTGCTTAATCAGGCGCGGGTCGCGGGTGAACAGCGGTTCAATGAAGAACGGTTTGTCGGCGACCACCACGTAATCAATCCACGAGCCGGGAATATCCACGCGCGGCAGATCGCATTCGTCGTCCACCAGTTCGTTGACCTGGGCTATCACAATGCCATCGTGGAAGGCGGCGGCTTCGACCAGCGCCGGGGTATCTTCAGTACTTGGCCCGGTGTACAGGTTGCCTTTGCGGTCGGCTTTATAGCCCGCGATCAGCGCGACGTTTGGCGACAGATCAACGTACAGGCGGGAGTAGAGTTCGATATAGGTGTGGATGGCGCCGATTTCGAGCAGGCCATCTTCCAGCAGCTGCGAAATGCGCAGGCTCTGGGTGCCGGAGAAAGAGAAATCCAGTTTACGGGCAATGCCTTTTTCAAACAGGTCCAGATGCTCGCTGCGCCCGACGCTGGGCATAATCATATGCAGGTCGTGAATTTTTTGCGGATTGACCTCGGCGAGCATGCGGGAGAGGAAATCAGCCTGTTTCTGGTTGTTGCCTTCCAGCACCACCCGATCGCCCGGGGCGAGCAGATTTTCCATTACGCTGACCAGCTGGTCAGTGGGGATGACTTTGCCGGCGATCTTCGCTTCGGCCAGCCGCCGCTGTTTTTCCGTCCGGCGACGGTTCCAGACCCGCGCCGTCGTTTGTTCAGCATTCATTGTTAACCTCCTGATTCGACAAATCGTTTTGTTTGTCCTGGTGGAAGTTAGTGTGCGATGCGCGGCGCTGCGCATCAATTAAGGACGGCGGCTAATTGTTAGCTTTAGAGTAACGATTGGGTCTTACCGTTTGTGATAGGGATCAATAATACGAAAGGCGTAGTGGTCTAAGAGAAGAGCGCAGGTGAGCAAGCCGGCCGGCACTCGGCCGGCCGTGAGAAGGGGTTATTCTTTGCTGACATCACTTAATAAGAAAGCAATACTCTGACCGCCGCTGGTCTGCTCGAGGGCAATTTTGGCGATAATCGTCAGTGGCACCGACAGCAGCATGCCGACCGGGCCCAATAGCCAGCCCCAGAAGATCAAGGACAGAAACACTACCAGCGTGGAGAGCCCCAGGCCACGTCCCATCACCCGTGGCTCCAGAATGTTGCCGAACACCAGGTTGACGATCAGGTAGCCGGCCAGGACCACCAGCGCCTCGTACAGCCCGCCAAACACCAGTACCTGCAGGATCGGCGGGATGGCCGCCAGCACCGAGCCAATATTGGGAATATAGTTGAGCGCGAAGGCCAGCAGTCCCCACATGAAGGCGAAGCGCACGTCCAGCAGCACTAGCATGCCCCAGACCACCAGGCCGGTCACCAGGCTAATCGCGGTTTTCAGCACCAGATAATGCGACACGCTGTCGATGGCCCGCTGAATGGCGCCCATCCCTTCAACCGGACGGGACATCAGCTGTTGCAGCTTGGCGGGAAGCTGGGGGACCTCCAGCAGCATAAATACCACCGTCAGCAGCAGCAGAAAAATCGAGGACATCGCGTTCGACAGCTGAGTGAGCAGGCTGGTGACCAGCGTCATCACCGCGTTAGGGTCGATGTATTTATTCAGCTCCACCACCGAGACGGTGAACCCCATGCGCTGCAGCCAGGGGGCGATGGTTTGCATCGGCTCGTAGAGATAGTTGCGATATTGCGGTAAGGTGCGCGCCAGCTCGTTAAGCGAGGTCCCCAGTGAGGCCAGCAGCACAATGGCCAGCATGACGATGAGGCCAATCAGCATCGAGATCGCCAGCACGCGCGGGACCCGGCAGCGGACCAGCAGTTGTACCAACGGATTAATGATCACCGCCAGAAAGAGGGCGAGAATAAAGGGGACAATAATGTCCGCCGCAAAGCGAATGCCGGTAAGGATGATCACCAGCATGCCCAGCATGATGACCATCTTTAATCCGTTAAGTGTAATAATGGGTTTAGCCATAGGTCCCGACCTCAATCTTCCTTGCCTATTAACAGGTTGCGTTACATTAGCATAATGACGTTTTTTTGCAGAAAAAACGCATTGAAGCAAAACGGCGGCGTAAAGAATTGCAAATTCTTTGAATTAAATGTAGCACTATGCTACAAATTTATCTGTGTATAACTACTGAGGACAATTTTCATCCGCAACGGACGAGAAGCAACACCGCGGATAATTGTAATTTTATGGACAATCAGTTCAGGATGTATATTTTAAACCACCCCGCAGTCTCTCTCTCTTTTTCCCGTTTTGCCGGCGAGCAGCACTGGCATTCGGCGCTATAGTCACCTTCTCTCTGCCTGAGCTGGCGCCAAGCGCACAGCGAAATCTACGTCAGAAATTTTCCTGTTTACGCCTCGCGTAAACGGTAATGGATTATATTCTCAAGCAGGAGAAGGGATCATGTTTTATTGGATTTTATTAGCTTTAGCTATTGTTGCTGAAATTACCGGCACCTTGTCGATGAAATGGGCGAGCGTGAGCGGTGGTCATACCGGTTTTATTTTAATGCTGGCCATGATTGCTCTGTCATATATTTTTCTTGCCTTTGCGGTTAAAAAAATTGCCCTGGGTGTGGCCTACGCGCTATGGGAAGGGATCGGCATTTTGCTGATTACCGTGTTTAGCGTGCTGTTGTTTGATGAAAGCCTGTCGCCGCTGAAGATCGCCGGCCTGACCACCCTGGTGGTGGGGATCGTCTTAATTAAGTCCGGCACCCAGAAAAAAGCGTCGTCAAAGCAGGAGGTGGCCCATGCAGCAGTTTGAGTGGATCCACGCCGCGTGGCTGGCCGTCGCCATCGTGCTTGAAATCATTGCCAACGTCTTTTTGAAGTTTTCCGATGGCTTCCGCCGCAAGGTCTACGGCATCCTGTCCCTGGCGGCGGTGCTGGGCGCGTTCAGCGCCCTGTCGCAGGCGGTTAAAGGGATCGATCTCTCGGTCGCCTATGCGCTGTGGGGCGGCTTCGGTATCGCGGCTACCATCGCCGCCGGCTGGGTGCTGTTTGGTCAGCGCCTGAATAACAAAGGCTGGGCGGGGCTCATCCTGCTGGTGGCCGGCATGGTGTTAATTAAACTCGCCTGACGTCTCGCCGCCTGCAAAGCCAGGCGGCAAAACAGGTCCTCTGTAGTATGCTTAACTCAAGATCAGCCCCTCGCTGATAGTGTGCCTGGTGACGATGAGGACTGCGCATGTTCACTGCTTTCGGCTGGCGGAAAATTCCTTCCGCCAGGACGTTGTCAATAATGATATTCCTCGCCGGCCTTGGACTCACCGCGTCGGTCATTTCTCTGCTGTATCTCTCACAACACCTGATTGCCAGCAAATCTAATGAAATCGATCAGCAGCGTTCGGTGCTGTCGGTGGAAGGGGCGGTACAGACCTCGGTCAATCGGGTGCTGTCGCTGGTGCTGGACAATGCCATCTGGGATGACGCGGTAACGCAGACCTACGCCCCGTCACTCGATCAGAAATGGCTGTACGATTCCTGGGGATCAGGCTTCAAAATCAATAACCTGTACGATGGCACCTTTGTCCTCGATGAACATTATCGTATCCTGTGGGGCGCCTTTCAGAGCCAGGTGCTGCCCCGGACTGACCTCTCATTTCTTGGGGCTGGGCTGACCAGTCTGATCCGCTCTCATGCACAGGCATTGCGTGAGGGAAAAAACGCCTTTGCCGGTATCACGCGCACGGAGGCCGGGATCGCCTTTGTCGGCATCGGCCTGATACGCCCAACGACAGGTCGGCTTCAGGTATTTGATGCGACGCGGCGCTATCTGGTGATAACCCGGCATATCAACCCCCAACTGCTGGAGCGCCTGGGTGACACCTTTCAGATTCGTCATCTGCATCTCGCCGAGGGGCCTGGCGCCTACCGTATTCCGCTGCGAACGCAGGCGGGTGAGGTGCTGGGATACCTGGCCTGGCAGCCGCGCCTGCCTGGCGCTGAAGCGGCGCAGGCCTCGTCAGGCAGCATGGGACTGATCGCCGGGGTGGCGGCCAGCCTGATCCTGCTGTTTATCCTTTTTAGCAGTTTGGGCATGTATAAGCTGGCGCGCGGGGAGCGTCAGGCGCGGGAGATAGCCATGATTGACTGGCTGAGCCGTCTGCCTAACCGGCGAGCGCTTCTGCTGCGGTTAAGCCAGGTATGCGAGACGGGGAAACACGATATTCAGTGCGTGGTGTTTATCGATCTGGATGGTTTTAAGGACGTCAATGATAACTATGGTCATGATGTCGGCGACGCCCTGATCCGCCATATCGCCAGCGCCCTACAGACGCGGGTACCGACGGGGGCCATGCTGGCGCGGATGGGCGGGGATGAGTTCGCCATGGCGGTGAGCGGCGCAAAGGCGATTGACCGGGCGGCGGCGTTCGCCTGGGCAGCGCTGGAGCTGCTGAAAGCGCCAGTGACGCTCAGCAAACGCAAAATTTATATCGGCGCCAGCATTGGCATCGCCAGCGGCGCCCCGGCGGAATGTTCCAGTACCGAGCTGTTTCGCCGGGCGGATATCGCCATGTACCACGCCAAGAAGAGCGGGAAGGGGCGGACGGCCTGGTATGACGATGCGCTGGATGCCGTGCGGCGTCATCAACTGATGATTGAGAACGGCATCCGCCAGGGGCTGGAGCAGGATGAATTTGAGGTCTGGTATCAGCCGGTGGTCGATGCCGATACCCTGGCGATGACCGGCGTGGAGGCGCTACTGCGCTGGCCGCGACGCCCGCAGGGGGCGCTGGCGCCGGATGCGTTTATTGCCATCGCCGAGAGCAGCGGCCTGATTGATGCCCTCGGGCAGTTCGTTCTGCAACGCGCCTGCAGCGACCTGCAGCCGGTGGACGATCTCCTTTTGTCGGTGAACATCTCGCCAGCGCAATTTCGCGACCCGGCTTTTGAAAACCGGGTGATGAAGACCGTCGCGGCCTGCCGCTTTCCGCCGTCGCGCCTGCAGGTGGAGGTGACGGAGAGCTATGTGCTGGAAAATCCGGAACGTTCGCAGGCGGTGGTGGAGAATCTGAAGGCCCAGGGTATTGCCGTGGCGCTGGACGATTTTGGCACTGGCTACTCAAGTATTGGCTATTTACGCCGCTTTCGCTTTGATAGCCTGAAGATCGACAAATCTCTCGCCGGGCGGGTGGACAGCGATGAACAGGCGGCGGAGATGGTGCGCGGGACGGTGCGCATTGCCCGCGCGCTGGGGATGACGGTCGTGGCGGAGGGGGTTGAGGATCTGCAGCAGCTGACGCTGCTGCGGCGGGCCGGCTGCGACCGGCTTCAGGGGTACTATTTCAGTAAACCGATGCCGATCGCCGATCTGCTGCAGCGGCGTCAGTCGCAGGGGTGATTACTCTCCGGCCAGTGCTTCCAGCTTATCGCGAAAGCCGGTAACCGAAATGGCGCGGTTGTCAGCCCGCCAGCGATCCTGCGGACCGGGAGCGGAGCTTTGCACGGCGATCACTTGCCAGCCGTCCTCCGTTTTCAACAGCAGCGGCGACCCGCTGTCACCAGGCAGCGTATCGCACTGATGCGACAGCACGCTGTTTTGCGCCCAGCCGGTCACGATGCAATCCTGATGGCTGTACAGATTATCCAGATGATCCTCCGGATATCCCGATTGGGTCACTTTACGGTCCGCTGCCTTCAGCGCAGCGGTGAGATCGGCCTTGCTACCCGGGAAGAGTGGGATCGGCGTGATGCCCGAGGGAGCATAGCGCAGTACGATCAGGCCAAAATCTGACGGCGCCGCGGCGGAGGGCACGATCCAGCCATCGCCATCGGCCTTCAGGCGCTTACCTAAGGCCGGATCCACTCGCCCTTCAATGCCGTGAATTTCATATACCCAGCCGCCCTTGCGCGAAATAAAGCGCAGAGCAACCGCTTTGTCCGGTTTGCCGCGCGGAGGCGTCAACAGACAGTGGCCAGCGGTCAGCGCCAGGTGAGGGGAGATAAGCGTCGCTGTGCACAGATTGCCGCTGGCGGTTTCCAGTTGGCCGATCGCATCCCACGGGCTTTCCTCGGGGTGGCTCACCGCTTTTCGGTCATCATGGCCGAAAAACAGCGTCTTAATATCTTTGGCGCTCAGTCCGCTATCATCGGCATGTGCGCCCAGAGGTAACAGATAAAATGAACACAGCAATAACAGAACGTCTCTACGCATATCACTCTCTGGGGAGGCTATGATGTCTATTGACAGTAGCAGGAGATTTAAGTTTTTGAAAGTAAACAATAATTCTAATCAGACCAAACCGCTGCCATCAGGCGAGGCGGGCTGACGCTGCCGCTGGCAAAACCGTCTGATTTCAAACGGTTAATGCCAGCTGATTGCTTTAGCTATTTCCGCAGAAAGCGACGTCCGACGCAACAAAATTCGTGTATCAGAACGTACTGAACCCGGCGAATAATTCATCAGTCTGGCATTGAGATTATTCCTGGTTTGCCAGCGATTCGCTGAAAAATAATGCGCTTACCCGCCAAAACTTCACCAGAATTCGCACTTCTTTACGCCTCTCGTAATTATTTTCAATGCGAAACATTTTCTCACCGAAAACGTTGTTACCGTCACTCCGCCGTTGAGTAAATAGAGAGGTAATACCGGCGATGATAGCCTGAATTCTATTTCCCCGACGTTGGGAGGGTATATGTCTAAAAAAGGTATTCGCGCACTGGTTTATGTTTCCCTGGTCTCAGTCGCTATCTGGGGCGCGACCGGTTATCTGGTGATGGAAGCGGTGCGCGTACTGTGAAGCGTCTGGTCACCGCGAGGTGGCCGGCGCGCGCTAGTTTATGACTACAGTGTCTGGCGTCTTCGGGCGCCGGGCATTTTTTGTGCCGCAGGAATTTCAGGGTAATGAGACGCGGGAAGGTGTCGTCAGCGATCGCCGTACGGTATTTATTATTCTGCAAAGCCAGCAGAAGCAGTAAATGAGAGCGTGGCGGAAATGATTAATAGAGGAAAAAGCGGGTAGCAACCACTGCGCAAATGATTAACAGGATCAGGATGAGCTCGAAACGATAGCGCCGCAGCATAGTGCTCTCCAGAAAAAACGGCGCTGAAACAGCGCCGATTATTAAGAAGGTTAGTTCACCGGGAGGAATTATGCTGCCGGCTGTGCAGCAGGTTTAGCGGCCTGGTGTTTAGTGGTTTTGTGGTGTTTTTTTGCAGCCTGCGCTTTCTGTGCTACCGGTTTAGCCGCAGCTTTGTGGTGCTTTTTAGCCGCCTGAGCTTTCTGCGGAGCAGCGGGTTTAGCTTCTACTTTTTTGTGTTTTTTAGCGGCCTGGGCTTTCTGGGCAGCGGCTGGTTTAGCTTCTGCTTTTTTGTGTTTTTTGGCAGCCTGAGCTTTCTGCTCTGCAGCTGGTTTTGCCGCGGCTTTGTGGTGTTTTTTGTGATGGGTGGTCTTGGCAGCAGTGCTGTGGGTAGCAGCCGGTGCCTGAGTGGTGCTTACTGCGTCAGCAGCGAAAGCGGCAGAAGAGAGACCCATAGCAGCGGCAACGACCAGAGCTAATACTTTTTTCATTCTGATATCCTCGAAAAGTTTTCTTAATTTCAACCCCACTGCGGGGCCGGTGAAATCACTATATGCTTGTCTTTTCGAGCTTTCCGTGAGTGTTTGGTATCGGCGTGTAACCGAATGTACAACACGCCTGGCCGTGGGGAGTGGAAGGACGCGCCGGGTAGCCCGGCGCGTACGATCACAGATAGCGGGCGGTAAGGTGTTCGCGGAAGTAGCGGCTGTTGAGATCCTCGCCGGTGGCCTGCTGGATCAGCTGCGAGGTGGAGAAGCGGCTGCCATGCTGCCAGATATTCTGCCGCAGCCAGTCGAACAGGGCGCTGAAATCGCCCTCCGCAATATCGCGGTCTAACGTCGGCAGCGCGCGCCGGGCGGCGGCCATCAGCTGGGCGGCATACATCGCACCCAGCGTATAGGAAGGGAAATAGCCGAATCCGCCGTCGGTCCAGTGAATATCCTGCATGCAGCCGTCCCGGTAGTTGCCGGTGGTCGACAGCCCCAGCCAGTGCTGCATCTTCTCGTCCCACAGCGCCGGGATATCATCTACTTCAATCTCGCCGTCAATCAGCGCGCGTTCAATTTCATAACGCAGGATCACATGCGCCGGGTAGCTGACCTCATCGGCATCGACGCGAATAAAGCCCGGTTTCACCCGCTGATTCCAGGCGACAAAGTTGTCGCTGCTAAAGGCTGGTTGATCGCCAAAACGCTCACGCACCGCCGGTAACAGGCGGTTGAGGAAAGGCTCGCTACGTCCCAGCTGCATTTCAAAAAACAGGCTCTGCGACTCGTGGATAGCGGTGGAGCGAGCGAGTCCTACCGGCTGGTCGACCCACGGGCGAGGCAGATTCTGTTCATAGCGGGCGTGGCCGGTTTCGTGGATCACGCCGAACAGGGCGCTGAGCAGGTCGTTTTCGTTGTAGCGGGTGGTGATGCGCACATCCTGGGGGACGCCGCCGCAGAACGGGTGAGCGCTGATGTCGAGGCGCCCGCCGTCGAAGTCAAAGCCGAGGATGCGCATGGCCTGCAGGCCCAGCTCGCGCTGAGCGGCAATCGGGAAAGGCCCCTGCGGGGCGAGTAATGTCTGCGTCGCTTGCTTAGCGACCGCTTGCCGCAGCAGGGAAGGCAGCCAGGACTTGAGGTCGGCAAACAGGCTATCCAGCCGGGCGCTGGTCATATCTGGTTCGAAAATATCGAGCAGCGCGTCGTAGCGTGAGCCGCCTCTGGCATCGGCGCGGATCTGCGCTTCCTGACGGCTCAGCCTGACCACTTCGCGAAGATTGTCGGCAAAGCCAGCCCAGTCGTTAGCGGGACGCTGGCTGCGCCAGGCGTGCTCACAGCGGCTGCCGGCAAGAGATTTTGCCTCCACCAGGCTCTCCGGCAGCAGCGCGGCCTGATCGTACTGACGCTGCATCTCCCGCAGATTGGCCTGCTCGACGTCATTGAGGTCCTGCTGGCGGGCTTCCTGCAGCCATTGGCCCACTTTTTTATCGGTCAGGATCTGATGCTGCAGCACGCCGAGCTCCGCCAGCGCTTCGCTCCGGGCGGCGCTGCCACCTGGGGGCATCATCGCAAACATATCCCAGCCAGCGATGGCGGAGAGATGCGAAAAGCGCGACAGGCGCTGAAAGGTACGGGTAAGCTGCTGATAAGGCGTATTTTCAGTCATAGTGGCGTTCGGTCCGTGACAGGTGAATGAACAGGTTATCGGTATCCTTCTACACTATCCTGATACGCCCGGCGGGTCGAGCGTTGCGCATAGGGGAAGGGAAAGACACATGGCGGGAGAATAAGCTCACCTCTGTGATCGGTGTGACAGAAAACGGTAACATATCGGTACTAAACTGTGATCGATTACACAGGTCTGGAGGTTAGGGGGTGGTTTATGAATCCGTTCACCTGGCTGTTTATTGCACTGCTGTCCGTTGATGCCGTCAGAGAGTTGATGGGCTTGTCTTCCATTATGGGCATGTGGTGAAACGTGGCCCGCAGGCCACGTCACACGCGACTATTTCAGTCGTTGATGTAAGCAGGTGCCGGTCAACAGCGCGGCAAGGAGCAGCAGCGCGATAAACCCACCGACGCCGTTCCAGCCGTAGTGATGCCAGAATACCCCGCCTAACGTCCCGGCAAGACTTGAACCCAAATAATAGCTGAACAGATACAGCGATGACGCCTGACCGCGGGCGCGGCGGGCGCGTGGGCCAATCCAGCTGCTGGCGACGGAATGCGCGGCGAAGAAGCCAGCGGAAAACAGCAGCATGCCGATGAAAATAAGCCACAGGGAAGAAAAGAGCGTCATCAGCAGGCCGCAGAGCATGACAGCGGTAAAGCCGAGCATCACCGGTCCGCGGCCAAAGCGTACGGTCATGGCCCCTGCCTTCGGTGAACTCCAGGTCCCGGTGAGATAAGCTACCGACAGCAGGCCTACCACCGCCTGGCTTAGCGACCATGGCGACATCATCAGCCGGTAGCCAATATAGTTAAACAGGGTGACAAAAGCGCCCATCAGCAGAAAACCTTCGACGAACAGCAGCGGCAGACCGCGGTCGCGCCAGTGCAGACGAAAGTTGATCAGCAAGTTTTTCGGTCGCAGCGAGGTCGAGCGGAAATGGCGCGACTCGGGCAGAATGCGCCAGAACATGATGGCCGCGGCCAGCGCGAAGCCACTGATCACCGCCAGCGCCACGCGCCAGCCGAAGAAATCGGTAAAGACCCCGGTCAGCAAGCGGCCGCTCATGCCGCCGATGGAGTTGCCGCTGATATATAACCCCATCGAAAAGGCGACGAAACTGGGGTGGATCTCCTCACTCAGGTAGGTCATGCCGACCGCCGCCACGCCGCTCAGCGACAGGCCGATCAGGGCACGCATAATGAGGATGCCGTGCCAACTGGTCATCATGGTCGACAGCAGCGAGCAGCAGGCGGCCAGCAGCAGGGCGGTGACCATCACCGGCTTGCGCCCGATGGCGTCGGACAGCGGGCCGGTAAACAACAGGCCCACCGCCAGCATCGCCGTGGAAATGGAGAGTGAAATACTGCTGCTGGCCGGGGAGACGCCGAACTCGTTCGACAGCACCGGCAGGATCGGTTGCACGCAGTAGAGCAGAGCAAAGGTGGCCAAACCGGCGGAGAACAGCGCGAGGGTGACGCGCATAAATTGCGGGGTGCCGCGCTTAATAAACTGATCCGGGCGGGATGCACCAGCGACGCTGACCTCGCCCGCCGGCACGGTGTCAACGGTTGTTGTACGACTCACAGAGAATTCCTTGCGTAGAAGTTGCTGCTTACCAACAGAATGTTGTGACCATTCAGCTCACATTTTTAGGGTATGAAAATGTAAATATTCTGTCTAATATATTAATAATCTCAAATAAGACGTTTTAAATATGAATATCGAGTTGCGTCATCTGCGCTATTTTGTCGCCGTCGCGGAGGAATTACATTTTGGCCGGGCCGCAGCGCGACTGAATATTTCTCAACCGCCGTTAAGCCAGCAAATTCAGATCCTCGAGCAGCAGACCGGCGCCCGCCTGTTCGCGCGCACCAATCGCAGCGTCAGTCTGACGGCGGCCGGAAAGCAGTTTCTCGCCGATAGCCGACAAATTCTTGCCCAGGTGGATGACGCGGCCGCCCGCGCTGCGCGTCTGCATCACGGTGAAACCGGCGAACTGCGTATCGGCTTTACCTCCTCGGCCCCCTTTATCAAGGCGGTATCCGATACGTTGTCGATGTTTCGTCAGCGCTACCCGGATGTGCATATTTTGACCCGCGAGACCAACACCCGCGAACAGATTGTGCCACTGAGCGAGGGGGCTCTCGATCTGGGGCTCCTGCGCAATACCCAACTGCCGGACACCCTGGCGTGGGAGCGGGTGCTGCGCGAGCCGTTGCTGGCGATGGTCCCGGCCGACCATCCGCTGGCCCGCCAGCCCTCGGTCAGCCTGGCGGCGCTGGCGCGCGAACCCTTCGTCTTTTTCGACCCGCACGTGGGTACCGGCCTGTATGACGATATCCTCGGCTTGCTGCGTCGTTACGGTCATACGCCGGTGATTGCCCAGGAGGTGGGGGAGGCGATGACCATTATTGGTCTGGTGGCCGCCGGACTGGGGGTGTCTATCCTGCCGGCCTCCTTTCAGCGCGTACAGCTCAGTGAAATGCGCTGGCTGCCGATCGACGAACAGGATGCGGTGTCGGAGATGTGGCTGGTGTGGTCGAAACATCATGAACAGGGAGCGCTGGCAAAACGCTTTCGCGAGTCGCTGCTGGCCTGGAAAACCGAGCACAATTGAGGCGAAAAGGGGCTGGAAATGTGCGGTAAATCACAAGGCTAAGTAAAAATTTGACGTTCACCATCGAAGTGCTTCACCATAGCCGAAAGTTTATTTCGAAGCGCGAAAATAAAGGGAGTCAATGGTGGTAGCGGATAGTCAACCAGGCCATATCGATCAAATTAAGCAGACCAATGCGGGCGCCGTGTATCGCCTGATTGATCAGCTCGGCCCGGTATCGCGTATCGACCTCTCCCGATTTGCGCAACTGGCTCCCGCCAGCATCACCAAGATTGTCCGCGAGATGCTGGAAGCGCATCTGGTGCAGGAGACGGAGATCCAGGAGCCCGGCAGCCGTGGCCGCCCGGCGGTGGGGTTGATGGTAGAAACCGAGGCCTGGCACTATCTTGCGGTGCGCATCAGCCGCGGCGAAATCCACCTTTCGCTGCGTGATTTAAGCAGTCAGCTGGTGGTGGAGGATCAGCTGGAGCTGGCCCTCACCGACAGCACACCGTTTCTGACCCGTATTATTGATCATATCGATCGGTTCTTTATTCGCCACCAGAAGAAGCTGGAACGGCTCACCTCCATCGCCATGACGATGCCGGGTATCATTGATACCGAAAATGGCATTATTCATCGCATGCCGTTTTATGAGGATGTCAAAGATGTGCCGCTGGGCGATGTGCTGGCCAACCATACCGGGGTGCCGGTCTACATTCAGCATGACATCAGCGCCTGGACTATGGCGGAATCGTTGTTCGGCGCCTCGCGCGGCGCCCGGGATGTCATTCAGGTGGTCATCGATCATAACGTCGGCGCCGGGGTTATCACCGACGGACGCCTGCTGCATGCTGGCAGCAGCAGCCTGGTGGAGATCGGCCATACTCAGGTCGATCCCTACGGCAAGCGCTGCTACTGCGGCAACCATGGCTGTCTGGAAACCATTGCCAGCGTAGAGAGCGTGCTGGAGCTGGCGCAGATGCGCATGGCCCAGTCGATGAGCTCGCTGCTGCACCAGCGTCCGCTGAGCGTGGAGTGGCTGTGCCAGGCCGCGCTGCAGGGCGATCTGCTGGCCAGAGACATTATCAGCGGCGTGGGTAACCACGTCGGCCGGATTCTGGCGATCATGGTCAATCTGTTTAACCCGCAGAAAATTCTGATTGGCTCGCCGTTTAATCTGGCGGCAGATATCCTTTTTCCGGCAATTTCCAGCTGCATTCGGCAACAATCGCTCCCGGCCTACAGCCAGCATATCGCGGTTGAAAGCACCCAATTTTCCAATCGTGGCACGATGGCTGGCGCGGCGCTGGTCAAGGATGCGCTCTATAACGGATCCTTACTCATACGACTGTTACAGGGTTAACATTTTTTCATAGTCACACCAAAAATTGCGCTATCTCAAGCCGACCTCTGGCGGCATCACGTAGACTTTGCCCACTGTTGATTATTTCTCTCCCGTATATTTCATCGACAAAACTGTGGGGTTAGTGATGTTTAAGCGTTTCTTTATTACAGGTACAGACACCTCTGTCGGGAAGACAGTGGTTTCCCGTGCGCTGTTGCAGGCACTTGCTGCCAGAGGCAAAAGCGTGGCCGGGTACAAGCCTGTGGCGAAGGGCAGCAAAGAGACGCCAGACGGTTTGCGTAACAAAGACGCGCTGGTGCTGCAGAGCGTCTCCACGCTGGCGTTGCCGTATGAGGCTGTCAATCCCATAGCGTTAAGTGAAGACGAAAGCAGCGTGGCGCACAGCTGCCCGATCAACTACGGTTTGCTGTCGGATGGTTTGCAGCGACTGGCCGGTCAGGTCGATCACGTGGTGGTTGAAGGCACCGGCGGCTGGCGCAGCCTGATGAACGACCTGCGACCGCTCTCCGAATGGGTGGTACAGGAGCAGCTCCCGGTGCTGATGGTGGTGGGGATCCAGGAGGGGTGTATCAACCATGCGCTGCTGACGGCCCAGGCGATCGCCAATGACGGGCTGCCGCTGATCGGCTGGGTGGCCAACCGCATTAACCCCGGTCTCGCGCACTACGCTGAAATCATCGATGTCCTCAGTAAGAAGCTGCCGGCGCCGCTGATTGGCGAGCTGCCGTACCTGCCGCGCGCCGAACAGCGTGAGCTGAGCCGCTACGTCGACTTAGACATGCTCGGCAACGTGATGGCGATAGATCGAATCCCGGCGTAACGTCCGCGACAGCACCGACGCCACCACGCAGGTGATCAGCAGGCCGGGCAGCAGCGCATACTGCCCGGTCATCTCACAAATCATCAGGGTCGACATGATTGGCGCATGGGTGGTGGCAGCCAGAAACGCCGCCATGCCGGTCAGACCGATCATCATAGCCATCTCTTCATTCCCCGGCAGCCATAGCCCGCTGACGCTGGCAAACAGCATGCCCATCGCCAGGCCGACAAACAGCGTGGGGGTAAAGACCCCGCCCGGCGCACCGGAGCCGCTGCTGGCCAGCACCGCCAGCAGTTTGCACAGGAAAACGCCGGCCAGCAGTACGCCGGACGGCGGTATCTGCAAATAGCTTTGCACCACGCTGTAGCCGTTGCCCCACACCGCCGGGGTGATGAGCGATAAGCCGCCGACAATCAGCCCACCCAGCGCCAGCTGCCACGGCGGCGTCAGTTTCAGTTTGACGAAGCCGCGATGACTGGAGTCCATCAGCCAGATAAACAGCGGGCCGCATACCCCGGCCAGCAGGCCAGTCGCCAGCATTAAACCATAGTGCAGCGCGCTGAGGTTCTGCTGCAGGACGACGTGGTACAGCGGCGCGGCGCCGCCGTTGAGAAACTGCGTCAACAGCAGGGCGATCACCGCCGAGATAACGACCGGCCCAAGCGAGGCCAGCATCAGCGTGCCAAAGAGAATTTCAGCAATAAACAGGCTGCCGGCCAGCGGGGCATGATAGGCGCTGGCCATCCCGGCAGCGGCGCCGCAGGCGACCCACAGCTTCCATTCAGTCTGCGGCGTGAAGCGGCGGGCGAACAGCGACGCTGCCAGCGCGGCCAGCAGGATCATGGCGCCTTCGCGGCCAATTGCGCTGCCGGTGACCACGACCAGCAATGACGCCAGCGATTTCACCAGGCTTGCCGGCGTATCGAAGCAACCGTCGCCGGTCTCCAGGGCTTCCATATAATCGGTGGCGGCATGCGGGCGCGCGATGCTGCGTCGCTGCCACAGCCAGAGAAGTGCCCCTGCCGCCAGGCCGCCCAGCGCCGGGGTAATCAGTCGCCGCCACGCCGGCAGCGACTGCGCCGCGTTGACCAGGCTCCCGCTGTCATTGCCAAGAAACAGCGTTTCCAGCACCATCATCGCATGGCGAAACAGCGCCACCGCCAGGGCGGCGAGAAGGCCAATCAGGGTGGCGATCAGCAGGCGGCGAAACATCACCTGCACATCAGGATAGGGATGAAGACGGTGCATCAGTCACGGCGAGGTTCGGAAAACATGGCCTTATTGTGATAGGGAATAACCTTAGATGCAAAAGCGATAAGTGCGGGTGAGGGGCTGGGAAGCGACGAAATAAAACCGCGCCGGATACCGGCGCGGTGAAGGGTTAACGATAGAGCGCTTTTTCCGCCACGGCGATCGGCAGATTCTCCTGCCACTGCGCCAGCGTTGCCTGCGCCAGCTGACCCAGCGCCTGGTAGAAGGGGTGGGCGGCATGGTCGACAAAGACGCTCAGGAAGCGCCCGGACCACGGCAGCAGGTGCCAGGCCAGCAGCTGGGCAAACAACGCATCCTGCTCCGTCTCGCACAGCCATGCCGCCAGCAGCAGCAGGGTGCCGAAATGATCTTCCGGTTCGTTACGCTCGGCGTCCAGTGCGATGCCGTTCGTGCGCATCCACTCGCGCAGGGCCAGCGTGGAATCGCCAAACAGCACTGACTCTTTATCCAGCCAGACGGATCCCCATGGCGGCGCCGGCAGGGCCCACGGGCCGATAAACAGGCGTTGCCAGGCTTCCGGTAATGACTCTTCCGTCGACGCGGCAAAGGCTGACGCCAGTGGGGCGGTTACCGGGAAGGGCCACTGTTGCTGCCAGCTGCCGTCCTGGAAGGCGGCGACCAGCGGCGCAATGTGCGCGCTATTCGGCGCATAAGAGAACAGCGCGCCCAGGGTGCGGGCGCTTAACGCGACAGCGTCGCGGTTTGGGATCGGCATCATTACTTATTCCTTTCTGCGGCGCGCGCCAGCGCGCCGTCTCATTAACCGGCAACCGCCATACCGACGGTCATATGCAGACCATAAAACAGGCCGCGACCAATACATTCCGCGATCAAGACCAACAGCAGGCCGATCAGCAGCCCCGTAGCGCGCGGCGGTTGGCGGCGGATCAGCGGACACAACCAGCAGCCAAGACCGAGAGCCAGCAGTATCAGGCGTAACGCCTGGAGTTTGCCGTAATCTGGCAGCAGGGTGGCTGCCTGCTGGACTGAACTGTGAATGGTACTGAGTCCGGCGCTTTGCATGATGATAACGACGGCGCCGATCGCCAGCGCGGCCACGCTGAGTCCGGCAAAAAACCAGCCGTTAAAGTTGACTTTCGCCAGCCGCAGCAGCAGGGCGGCGAACAGCGGCCCGCTGAGGAGCATCGTCAGGAAGAACGCGCTGGTAGTGTAGCCATTGTACCATGTTGGCACGGTATCGATTTGGTAAACCCGGGTCATCGCCAGAACAAACAGCAGCCCCAACAGCATGGCGATCACCAGCCAGACTTTACCCAGCGCCGCCGGCATTTTGCCCAGTACCGCCAGCAGCCACCAGAATCCTCCCACGGCGAAGAACAAGGCGCCGCTGGCGATTTCATTGCTCAGCGCCGAGGCGCCGACGCGGTTCAGCGAGTTAAACGCGCGCAGAGGCGAACCGAGATGCATCACCGAAGCCAGAAAACCAATGCCCATCAGCAGCCAGATAAAAAACATGCTGCGCACCAGCCGTTGCTGCGCTTCGCGCTGGTTTGTCAGCGATAGCCAGCCCAGCCCGCTGACGAGGGTCGCGCCGACCACGCATTGCCCCAGTACCGTAAACAGCACCAGCGGCCATTCATGCCATCCGCTTCCCATCTCACACCTCCTTTGGATTTGCCAGATAACCGGTGGTATCGCCACACGGACGGGCATTGGCGTTAGGTTTGATCACGATACTCGGCCTGGTAAAGTGCGCCGAGGGCAGCGGGGCCACTGCGGCCAGCTGGCCGTGCTTGGCGCGCAGCTCGGCAATCGGCCCGAAATCGAGCGCCCGCAGCGGGCAGGACTCGACGCAGATCGGCTTTTTCCCCTCGGCGACGCGCTCGTGACAGCCGTCGCACTTGGTCATGTGGCCTTTGTCGGCGTTGTACTGCGGGGCGCCGTACGGGCAGGCCATATGGCAGTAGCGGCAGCCAATGCACACCGCTTCGTTGACCACCACAAAACCATCGTCGCGCTTGTGCATCGCCCCACTTGGGCAGACCTTGGTGCAGGCCGGATCTTCGCAGTGGTTACAGGCGATGGAGAGGTAGTAGGCGAACACATTCTGCTGCCAGACGCCGTTGTCCTCCTGCCAGTCGCCGCCGGCATACTCATAGATGCGGCGGAAGCTGACCTCCGGGGTGAGATTCTTGTAGTCCTTACAGGCCAGCTCGCAGGTTTTACACCCGGTACAGCGAGCGGAATCGATAAAGAATCCATATTGCGTGCTCATGGTTTACTCCTTAAACCTTTTCGATGTCGACCAGGTTGGTATGCTGTGGATTCCCCTTCGCCAGCGGCGACGGGCGGTGGGTGGTCAGCGTATTCATGCAGGCGCCATGGTCGATCCGGTCTCCGGCCATATTCGCGTCGTGCCAGGCGCCCTGGCCCATCGCCGACACGCCCGGCATGATGCGTGGCGTCACTTTCGCCGGAAGACGGACTTCGCCGCGCTGATTAAAGACGCGCACCATATCGCCGTTTTTAATCCCGCGTTTTTCCGCGTCAAGCGGATTGAGCCACACTTCCTGGCGACAGGCCGCTTGTAATACATCGACGTTGCCGTAGCTGGAGTGGGTGCGCGCTTTATAGTGGAAACCAAACAGCTGCAGCGGATACTGGCTGCGCAGCGGATCGTCCCAGCCTTCAAATGTGGAGGCGTAGACCGGTAGCGGGCTGATAACTTCGTCTTTCTCCAGCTGCCAGTGGGCGGTAATCTCGGCGAGCCGGCTGGAGTAGATTTCAATTTTGCCGGACGGGGTTTTGAGCGGATGCGATTCAGGATCGCGTCGGAAGTCGCGATAGGCGACGAAGTGGCCGTTCGGATCTTTACGCTTGTAGATGCCCATCTGTTTCAGGTCGTCGTAGCCAGGTAGCGCCGGGTCTTTCGCCACCATTTTGGCATACAGATGCTGCAGCCACTGCGCCTGCGTGCGCCCCTCGGTAAAACGTTGATGCACGTCGTCGCCGAGCCGTTTCGCCACTTCACTTAAGATCCAGTAAATCGGTTTGCGTTCGAACTTCGCCGAGGTAGCAGGCTGGATAAAAATGAGATAGCCCATATTGCCGGCGTAGTCGTTGGGAATAATATCTTCCTGCTCAACGGTCATCAGATCGGGCAGCAGCAGGTCGGCGTATTTCGCCGACGAGGTCATAAAGTTGTCGATAACCACAATGGTCTCGCACTTGCTTTCGTCCTGCAGGATCTCGTGGGTCTTATTGATGTCGGAGTGCTGGTTGATGATGGTGTTGCCCGCGTAGTTCCACAGGAACTTGATCGGCACATCCAGCTTCTCTTTGCCGCGTACGCCGTCGCGGGTGGCGGTCATCTCCGGGCCTCGAGCGATGGCGTCGGTCCAGGTGAAGCAGGAGATGGCGGTCTTCACCGGATTTTCCAGCACCGGCAGACGTTCGATAGTGATGGTGTAGGTTGATTCGCGGGCGCCGCTGTTGCCGCCGTTGATGCCGACGTTGCCGGTTAAGATCGGCAGCATGGCGATCGCGCGGGCGGAGAGTTCGCCGTTGGCCTGGCGCTGCGGTCCCCAGCCCTGGCAAATATAAGCCGGTTTACTCATGCCGATTTCGCGCGCCAGCTTAATGATGCGATCGGCGGGGATGCCGGTAATACGCGAGGCCCACTGCGGCGTTTTAGCGACGCCGTCGTCACCCTCGCCAAGAATATACGCTTTGTAGTGGCCGTTTGCCGGCGCCCCGACCGGCAGCGTTTTCTCATCGTAGCCAACGCAGTATTTGTCGAGGAATGGCTGGTCGACGAGATCCTCGTTTATCAGCACCCAGGCGATACCGGCGACCAGCGCGGCGTCCGTGCCGGGACGAATAGGGATCCACTCATCTTCCCGACCGGCGGCGGTATCGGTGTAGCGCGGGTCGATAACGATCATCCGCGCGTTAGAGCGCTCGCGAGCCTGCTCCAGATACCAGGTAATGCCGCCGCCGCTCATCCGGGTTTCCGCCGGGTTATTGCCGAACATCACCACCAGCTTGCTGTTTTCAATATCCGAAGTACTGTTGCCGTCGTTGCTGCCGTAGGTATAGGGCATCGCGCAGGCAATCTGTGCGGTGCTGTAGGTACCGTACTGGTTAAGCGAGCCGCCGTAGCAGTTCATCAGCCGCGCTACCGGCGACGCTGAAGGCGACGAACGGGTGATGTTGCCGCCGACGATCCCCGAAGAGTAGTTAATGTACACGGCTTCATTGCCATACTGGGCAACGGTGCTTTTCAGACGGTCAGCGAGGATATCCAGCGCCTCCTGCCAGCTGATGCGTTCAAATTTGCCTTCCCCGCGCTTGCCGATGCGCTTCATGGGATAGTTAAGGCGATCCGGATGATTGATGCGCCGACGAATAGAGCGCCCGCGCAGGCAGGCGCGGACCTGGTGGTCGCCGTAGCGGTCGTCGCCGGTATTATCCGTTTCGACGTAAACCACTTCATCATCCCGCACGTGCAGCCGCAGGGCGCAGCGGCTACCGCAGTTGACCGAACAGGCGCCCCAGACAATGCGGGTGTTGTCGCCGGTAGCCTGTTGTACTGCTGCCGCGGCGCTGCGCAGTGTAAAGGGCAGGGTAAGCCCGCCGGCGGCCAGCGCCAGAGAGCTGAGGGCTGTGGATTTGAGTAGCGCGCGTCGGGAGACGCCGCCGGGGGATTCCTGATTCGACATTGCTCACTCCATGATAGTTATGCTGTGCGGAGAAGGGCCGCCACGTCATTAACAGACGCAGGGGTGAGCGATAATACGTTATGGGTAGCCAGCAGATCTTATCCCTGGTCAATGCAGGGATAAGATCTTTCATTTGAAACCGAAGTGGGTTTACTGAGCGTCGTTTTCGGCGGGACTGTCGCTGTTACGCGTATAGGTGATTTTGAAGGTGTCATTGGCGCAATGACCGACCACCTGAACCCCGGGCTGGTCTGCCTGATCGTTTGGCACAATGGCCAGGCTGAAGGCGGTTTCCGGTACGCCATTGTTGATGATCTTCTGCTGGATGTCGCTTTTGACCCGTTCACAAGAGTCGGGGGCCGCCAGCACGGTCGTGGAGCACAGCAGTAGCGCAGCGCCTGTCCAGAGGGATAGTTTCATCTTACACTCCTTATCGATGTTATCCAGAATTAAGCATAGCAGAACTGGTGTAAACAATTGTATTTGCTAATATGATCTGATGTACACAAAAGGAATCGCCTGTGAAAAGATTGTATTGGCTGATCCCGGCAGCGCTGCTGCTGACGGCGTGTGACCGCCAAAGCGCTCCGGAAGCCTTCACCCCGGAGATGGCGAGTTTTTCCAATGAGTTTGAGTTCGATCCGCTGCGCGGGCCGGTGAAAGATTTTAGCCAGACGCTATTGGATGAACACGATGTGGTGGTCAAGAAGGTGAGCGCTCAGCTGTCAAAAGAGGGATGTTTCGATCTGCTGACCCTGGAAGATGTGGAGAACAATACCGGCGCCACGCTGCTGCTGGATGCCAACTATTACGTCGATGGGCGCACCCACGAGAAGCGACTGCGCCTGCAGGGCAAGTGTCAGCTGGCAGAGATGCCCGCCACGGGGGTGAGTTGGGAGACGGATGATAACGGTTTTATTATTCGCGCCCGCGGCAAAGAGACCACCGCCACCTACCGCTATGACAGCGATGGCTATCCGCTGGGAAAAACCACCACCGCCAAAGAAGAGCAATTTACCGTCGCCTCCACGCCGTCGAAAGATCCGCGCAAGAAAATGGACTATACCGCCATCAGCACCTTCAACGAACGCACACTGGGCACGGTACGCCAGACCTGCGACTATGATCGCCACGACAATCCGCTGAGCTGTGAGCTGCAGGTGATTGATGAAAGCGTGCAGCCGCCGCTGACACGCCATTACACCATCAAGAACCGCATTGATTATTACTGAGCCGTCGGCTTCAGCAGGGCCGGTCCTGGGGTTTTGTGTTCGGCCAGATACTGGTGCTGGAACAGACACATGCGAATGGTGTTGCGGTACTCGCCGTTAATGAAAAACTCATGGATGAGTTCACCCTCGACGATAAAGCCGAGCTTGCGGTAAATATGGATCGCTTTTTCATTCTCTTTATCGACAATCAAATACAGCTTATACAGATTAAGAACCGTAAAACCGTAGTCCATGGCCAGCCGCGCCGCGCGAGTGGCAAGGCCTTTTCCCTGGAAGTCCGGTGAGATAATGATCTGGAACTCGGCCCGCCGATGAACATGGTTGATTTCAACCAGCTCTACCAGCCCGGCTTTATCGCCATTGCATTCGATGACAAAGCGACGCTCGCTTTGATCGTGGATATGTTTGTCGTACAGATCGGAGAGCTCAACGAAGGCCTCGTACGGCTCTTCAAACCAGTAGCGCATGACGCTGGCGTTGTTATCGAGCTGGTGGACAAAGCGCAAATCTTCCCGTTCGAGGGGGCGGAGTTTGACGTGTAGCGCGTCGGTCATGGGTCATCCTGTGGTTAAAGCTGAACAGCGCGTTATGAAAGGCGGCGCCCGCAGGCGCCAGCGTTGACAGGAAGCGGATCAGGGATTGATTGCCCGGCCGGTGCGGCGGTCAAGGCAGCGCAGGGTGTTCGGCTCCCAGTAGGCATTGACGTTGGCACTCTTCTGGCAGTTATCCTGCGCGTCGAAGGCGACATCGGTTTTGTCCCACTCTTTTTCCGCCCGCTTATTGACCTTCTGGCGCAGGCTGCGGGTGTCGTTCCATTGCTCTTTTTCCATCGACGCCTGCTGACGGCTTTGCGCGCTGTCGCCAGATTCAATCACCAGCCGGTCGGTGGCGGCGAAGGAGCTGGAGGTATAGACCACGGCGCTCAACGCCAGAATGGCGGTCAGGCACCAGCGTTTCTTCAGTGTCATGTTCATCACGGTTTCCTTTAAGTGATGGGTTAACCCTCAGGCTAAGTTTACTACAGCTCTTTTGCCGGGCATAGCCGACAAAACAGCGTGGGGCAGAAGCCATTATCGCGTAGAATGGTTCAACGCTTTGTCTCATTTACGAATCTTTTAATGCTCAAAACAACGCTCCTGTTCTTTGCCACCGCCCTGTGCGAAATCATCGGCTGCTATCTGCCGTGGCTATGGTTAAAGCGCGGGGCCACGCCGCTGCTGTTGATCCCCACCGGCCTGGCGCTGGCGCTGTTCGTCTGGCTCCTGACGCTCCATCCTGCCGCCAGCGGGCGGGTCTATGCCGCCTACGGTGGGGTGTACGTCTGTACCGCCTTGCTCTGGCTGCGGGTCGTGGATGGCGTCAAGCTCAGCCATTACGACTGGGCCGGGGCGATCATCGCCCTGTGCGGCATGCTGATCATCGTAGCGGGCTGGGGGCGGGCCTGAGCTCGCCTTGTGTGATCGCTGCCACTTTTTTAAACCTTAATTCTTGTATGGTAGTCGACCTGTTGCCTTACTTATCAGACATTCTCTTTTGTTATGACTCTGTAAGGAACAACGATG
The DNA here is from genome assembly GCF_003790505.1 of Klebsiella sp. P1CD1. Taxonomy (NCBI): domain Bacteria; kingdom Pseudomonadati; phylum Pseudomonadota; class Gammaproteobacteria; order Enterobacterales; family Enterobacteriaceae; genus Klebsiella; species Klebsiella sp. P1CD1. The sequence goes on along the minus strand of NZ_CP033631.1, from coordinate 3,080,683 downwards.
GCTATCGAGACACTTGCCGCCCGGACGGGGGCGACGCCGCTGCGTATCCGTCGGGTGCAGAAGATCACCCTGACGCTGCTGTTTATCGCCGGTATCGTCAACTTTCTTGACCGCTCTTCGCTGAGCGTCGCCGGGGAGGCGATACGCGCCGACCTGGGACTCAGCGCCACCGAGTTTGGGGTGCTGCTCTCCGCCTTTTCGCTCTCCTACGGCTTCGCACAATTGCCGTCGGGAATATTGCTGGATCGCGTTGGACCGCGCATTGTGCTCGGCGCCGGACTGATTTTCTGGTCCGCAATGCAGGCCCTGACCGGGATGGTCAATTCGTTCTCGCATTTTATTCTGCTGCGCATTGGCCTCGGGATTGGTGAAGCGCCATTTATGCCCGCCGGTGTGAAATCAATCAATGACTGGTATGCGCAAAGAGAGCGCGGTACGGCGGTGGGGATATTTAACTCCTCGACGGTGCTGGGGCAGGCCATTGCGCCACCGGCTCTGGTTATTATGCAACTGGCCTGGGGCTGGCGAACGATGTTTGTGGTGATTGGCTTAGCCGGTATCGTGGTCGGTCTGTGCTGGTATGTGGGCTACCGAAATCGCCGGCACTTCACCCTGCAGGAAGAGGAGCAGCAGTATCTGGCCAGCGAGGAGGTGGCCCGCCCGGCGCTGAAATTTAGCGAATGGCTGGCTCTGTTTAAACGGCGCACCACCTGGGGGATGATTCTGGGCTTTTCCGGTGTGAACTACACCGGCTGGCTGTATATCGCCTGGTTGCCCGGCTATTTGCAGGCACAGCAGGGGTTAAGCCTGGCCCGTACCGGCTGGGTGGCGGCGATCCCGTTCCTTGCGGCGGCGGTGGGGATGTGGGTCAATGGCCTGGTGGTCGATGCTCTGGCGCGCAGAGGTTACGATCTGGCGAAAACCCGGAAAACGGCGATCGTGATCGGTCTGGTGCTGTCGGCCCTGGGCACCCTGCTGGTGGTGCAATCCTCCACGCCGACCCAGGCGGTGGCTTTTATCTCCATGGCGCTGTTTTGCGTCCATTTTGCCGGGACGTCGGCCTGGGGGCTGGTGCAGGTATTGGTGGCAGAGCATAAAGTGGCTTCGGTGGCAGCGATCCAGAACTTTGGCAGCTTTGTGTTTGCCTCCTTTGCGCCGATCGTCACCGGGTGGGTGGTGGATACCACCCATTCTTTTAATCTGGCGCTGGTGATCGCCGCCGGCGTGACCTTCACCGGGGCGTTGTGCTACTTCTTTATCGTTAAAACCCGTATCGACTAACCGCCAGACCGGACTCCCGGTTAAATGACAGGCCCGCAGGGACGCGTGGCCGGTGTGTCATTCGTCGACTTCTTTTATTTCCTCGCGGCGACTGTTTCCCCATTCCATCAGCGATGATTTTGTGACGGTTCACTCCCGGCAGCGAACCGGCCATATCTTCTTGTATGGTAGTTGACAGAAATCAAAGATGTTATACCAATTGCGTGCGATGGTTGAGACACAAAGGCATTCTCCTCGAGAGTTCTCCCCGAGAATGGTTGATGAGACACATAACAACGAGAGTCATCATGGAAAACACCCTTTTAACCGCCAACGCCATGCTGCCAGGCTACGATCGCAGCGCGCTGATCCCCCGTATCGTGCACCTTGGTTTTGGCGCATTCCACCGCGCCCATCAGGCGGTATATGCCGATATTCTTGCCAGTGAACATGGCAGCGACTGGGGCTATACCGAAGTCAATCTCATCGGCGGCGAGCAGCAGATCGCCGACCTCCGCCAGCAGGATCGGCTGTACACTGTGGCCGAAATGTCCGCCGACGCCTGGACCGCACGCGTGGTTGGGGTGGTGAAGCAGGCGCTGCACGCCCAGGTTGATGGCCTCGAAGCGGTGCTGGCGGCGATGTGTGAGCCTCAGGTAGCCATTGTCTCCCTGACCATTACCGAGAAAGGTTATTGTCATTCGCCGGCCAGCGGCGAGCTGCAGCTCGATCACCCGCTGATTGTCGCCGATCTGCACAACCCACACCAGCCAAAATCGGCGCCGGGCGTGGTGGTGGAGGCTCTGGCTCGCCGTCGGGCGGCAGGCTTGCCGGCTTTTACCGTGATGTCCTGCGACAACATGCCGGAAAACGGTCACGTGATGCGCAATGTCGTCTGCGCCTACGCCCGGGCGCTGGACGCGGAGCTGGCGGCCTGGATTGAACAGAACGTCACCTTCCCATCGACCATGGTGGACCGCATTGTCCCGGCCGTTACCGCGGAAACCCTCGATAAAATTGAGCAACTGACCGGCGTGCGCGACCCGGCCGGGGTGGCCTGCGAACCTTTCCGTCAGTGGGTGATTGAGGATAACTTTGTTGCCGGACGTCCGCAGTGGGAAAAAGCGGGAGCGGAACTGGTCGCCGATGTAGTGCCTTTTGAAGAGATGAAGCTGAGGATGCTCAACGGTAGCCACTCGTTCCTGGCGTACCTGGGCTATCTGGCCGGTTATCAGCACATCAACGACTGTATGCAGGATGATAACTATCGCCGCGCGGCGCTGGCGCTGATGCTGGACGAACAGGCGCCGACGCTGAAAGTGCAGGGGGTAGATCTACCGCGCTACGCCAGTCTGCTGATTGACCGCTACTGCAATCCGGCGCTGAAGCACCGTACCTGGCAGATAGCCATGGACGGCAGCCAGAAGTTGCCGCAGCGCATGCTGGACTCCGTACGCTGGCATCTGGCGCACCAGCAAGATTTCACACTGCTGGCGCTCGGTGTGGCGGGCTGGATGCGCTATGTCGGCGGCGTTGACGATGCCGGCCAGCCGATTGAGATTTGCGATCCGCTGTTGCCGGTTATCCAACAGGCGGTGGCGGCCAGCGCCGAGGGTGAAGCGCGGGTGAAAGCGCTGCTGGGTATTGAGGCGATCTTCGGCCTGGCGTTGCCGCAGGAGCCCCGTTTCGTCTCGGCGGTGACCCGCGCCTATCTGGCGCTGCAGCGGCTGGGGGCCAAAGCCACTGTCGCCGCGTGGGCTGCCGAGCAATAATCCGCTTCCGGTGTCGGCCTCGTCGTCGACACCGGCTATTTTGTTATCTCTGCCACCTTCCGCTGATATTTCTTTTTTTGCTGTCGATCGGTTTTAGCGCGCTGAAAAGATGATCGAACGCAATGTCTATACATAACTCTATATTTCCCTGATTTACTAAAGATAATTAGCTGTTATTTTTCCGAATAATGGCTGGTAATTTACTGCCATAATGGCATAGTTAAGTCATTGAAAAAGAACTTTCTCTGGAAAAGGAGTACGGGCCATGTATAAAAAAATTTTATTGCCTGTTGATGTCTTTGAAATGGATTTAAGCGATAAAGCTGTGCGTCACGCGGAATTCCTCGCCACTGCAGAAAACGGTGAAATCACATTGCTCAACGTTCTGCCGAACAGCAGTCGTTCACTATTACGCGGCTTTACGGCGGATATTCGTAAATTTGAAGCCTATATGAAAGAAGAGTCGGAGAAAAAGATGCGCGAGGTGGCGCGACTGTTCGACATTCCGATGTCGCGGATCCATACCCGGGTGGTCTTTGGTAACGTGCGCGACGAAATTCTGGCTATCAGTAATAACGAAGAGTTCGATGTGATAGTGGTTGGCTCCCGCAAACCGGGCATCTCCACCCATCTGCTGGGCTCCAACGCCGAGTCGATTCTGCGCTACGCCAAAACGCCGGTGCTGGTCGTCCGTTAATCCCCTCATGACGACGGCTGCGTCAGCCACGCTGGGCAGCCGTCTGACCATTAATCTTCGCTAAACCAGTCGCGGTTCTCCTGGCGGATCAGTAACACGGACTCGCTGATTTCATGCAGATGGACATTCATTGCCTGCTCTACTGCCTCCGCGTCGCGTTTTTCCAGCGCGGTGAAAATCTCATGGTGCTGACGCAGGAGCATCTCCGGTGAGGTGATATGGTCCAGGCTCATGTAGCGCACGCGGTCGATGGCGGCTTTAATATTTTCCACCGTATCCCACGCCAACTGACAATCGGCAATGATCGACAGCTTCTGGTGAAACTCATCATCAAGCAGGAAAAAGTCGTTTGATTGTTGTCTGTCGACGGCAATACGCTGCTGATGGAGATTCTGCTCCAGCTGATAAACCTGCTCATCGTTAATCATGCCGGCGGCGCGGCGGACCACCGCGCACTCAATCGCCTGGCGGACAAAGCAACCATTGCGCACCTGCGACAAGGAAATTTTATTGACGTAGCTGCCGCGCTGGGGACGTATCTGGATAAGCCCATTTTCCGCCAGCTTGATGAAGGCCTCGCGCACCGGCTGACGCGACACATCGAAACGCACGGAGACTTCTTTCTCGGACAGCGGTGTGCCCGGCGGGATCAGGCAGTGAACGATATCCCGGCGGAGGATGCGATAAATTTGCTGATTAACGGGTTGCGTCGGATTCAGTTGCGATTCTGCGGCCATTGATGGTTACTTTTTAAGGGATTATGCGCACTATTTTACGCGTTTTTTGCGGTTCCGCCCATACCCGGCCCGCAGGCCGGGTGGCAGACGGTTAGCCCTGGCGGTGAACGCTGAGTCCGGCAAAACTCTGGCTCACCGGCATCATCTCCAGGGTGTTGATGTTGACGTGCTTCGGCAGGGTGGCCACCCACCAGACCGCCTCGGTCACATCTTCCGGCGTCAGGGCTTCGGTGTTCTCATAAGTTTTCCCGGCCTTGGCGTCATCACCTTTAAAGCGGACGTTGGAGAACTCGGTGCCCCCCACCAGACCCGGCTCGATGTCGGTGACGCGCACCGCGGTGCCATGCAGGTCGGTGCGTAGATTCAGACTGAACTGACGGACGAAGGCTTTGGTCGCCCCATAGACGTTGCCCCCGGCATAAGGCCAACTGCCTGCCGTGGAGCCGATGTTAATGATATGCCCGCGATTGCGCTCCACCATACCCGGCAGGACCGCGCGGGTCATGTACACCAGCCCTTTATTATTGGTGTCGATCATATCTTCCCAGTCTTCCACGCTGGCGCGGTGCGCCGGCTCCAGACCCAGCGCCAGACCGGCGTTATTCACCAGGACGTCAATCGCCTGCCACTCGGCGGGCAGATCGGCAATCAGCGTCTCAATGGCGGCGCGGTTGCGGACGTCAAGCTGGGCGATATAAAGGTTGTCACCGAGGTCGTCTTTCAGCGTCTTCAGGCGCTCTTCACGACGTCCGGTGGCAATCACTTTATGGCCGTTAGCGACGAAACGGCGAGTAATACTTTCACCAAAACCGGCGGTGGCACCGGTAACCATGATAATCATCTTACTGTTCCTCAACGCTTTTTGTGTTTTCATACCATAGCACGCACAGACGGCGACCGGTAACGGAAATCATTGCGACCCCTTAAGGAGAAGCCTAATCTTACAGGATTAGCCTGTGCAGGAGAGAAAGATGTCTGAACAAAATCCCTTTTTTAGCGTGAGTTTGCTGCCTTACCAGGCACCCCCGTTTGATCTCATCCAGGACTGCCACTATCGCCCGGCGTTTGATGAGGGTATCCGGCAGCAGCGCGCGGAGATCCGCGCGATAATCGACAACCCGGAGCCGGCGAATTTTGCCAACACGCTTGAGGCCCTTGAACAGAGCGGACAGCTGCTGGCTCGAGTGACGCGGGTCTTTTTCGCCATGGCTGGCGCCCACACCAACCCGTTCATCCAGTCTCTGGATGAAGAATTTTCTGCTGAGCTCGCCGAGCTGGGGAATGACATCTGGCTTAACGAGGCCTTATTTCAGCGAGTGAACAGCGTCTATGAGCAGCGTGACGCGCTGGCATTAGACAGCGAATCTCATCGTCTCCTGACCCTCACCTGGCAACGTTTTGTCCATGCCGGGGCGACGCTGGCGCCGGCGCAGAAGGCGGTGCTGCGCACGCTGAACACCGAAGCGGCGACCCTGCAAAGTCAGTTCCAGCAGCGGTTGCTGGGGGCGGCCAAAAGCGGTGGCCTGGTGGTTGATTACCGACATCAACTGGATGGCCTGGCGGATGAGGAGATAGCGGCGGCCGCCGACGCGGCGAGGGAAAAAGGGCTCAGTGACCGCTGGCTGCTGACGCTGACCAATACCACCCAGCAGCCGCCGCTGCTCTCTTTGCGCGACCGACAGACGCGGGAGAATCTCTTTGCCGCCGGCTGGACGCGCAATCAGCAGGGCGATGAGCATGATACACGTCGCCTGGTGCTGCGACTGGCGGCGATCCGCGCGCAGCAGGCGGAGCTGCTGGGCGCGGCCGATTACGCCAGCTGGGCGCTGACCGATCAAATGGCGGCCTCTCCGGCGGAGGCATTAAATTTTATGCGCCGGATCGCGCCGGCTGCGAGGGCGCGGGCGGAACGAGAGCTGGCTGACATCCAGCAGGTGATTGACAACGAGGGCGGGGCGTTTCGCGCCGCGGCATGGGACTGGCTCTATTACAGCGAACAGGTGCGGCGAGCTGCCTTTGCCATTGATGATGCGCAGCTTAAACCCTATTTTGCTCTCGAGCGCGTGCTGCAGGATGGCGTCTTCTGGACAGCCACGCAGCTCTTTGGCCTCCGCTTTGTCGAGCGCTTCGATATCCCCGTCTATCACCCGGATGTTCGGGTCTGGGAGATCTTCGATCACAACGGCGAAGGGATGGCGCTGTTTTACGGTGACTACTACGCACGCGACTCAAAAAGCGGCGGCGCCTGGATGGATGTGTTTGTCGAACAGTCTACCCTGCGGGAGCAGCGACCGGTTATCTACAATGTCTGCAACTACGCCCGGCCGCAGGCAGGGCAGAGCGCGCTGTTGTCGTGGGATGAGGTGATCACTCTGTTCCATGAGTTTGGCCATACCCTGCATGGGCTGTTCGCCAGCCAGCGTTACGCCAGTCTCTCCGGAACCAATACCCCGCGCGATTTTGTCGAATTTCCTTCGCAGATCTTCGAACACTGGGCCAGCCAGCCGCAGGTGTTTGCCCACTACGCGAAGCACTACCAGTCCGGGGAGCCGATGCCGGAAGCGCTACGCGACAATATGTTGCGTGCGGCAACCTTCAATAAAGGTTACGACATGAGCGAGCTGTTGGCTGCTGCGTTGCTCGATATGCGCTGGCATAGCCTGTCGACCTCGGCGATACCGGAGGACGTGGATGGGTTTGAGCAGAAGATATTGCAGGAAGAACACCTGGATCTGGCGGCCGTTCCGCCGCGCTATCGCAGCAGCTATTTCTCCCATATCTTTGGCGGCGGCTACGCGGCAGGCTATTACGCCTATCTATGGACCCAGATGCTGGCCGACGACGGCTATCAGTGGTTCGTGGAGCAGGGCGGTTTGACCCGTGAGAACGGTCAGCGTTTTCGGGAAGCGATTCTGTCGCGCGGCAATAGCACTGATTTAGCTGAACTTTATCGCCAGTGGCGCGGGCACGATCCACAGATTGAGCCGATGCTGAAAAATCGTGGGTTGAATGCGTAGGGCCATTTCGGGCTGACACGATAACCGGGCGCGATGCCCGGTTTTTTTTCGACTTTTTCTTCCCCAAAATCCCTCCAAAACTTTTCCCCAAAATAAATTTTTAAATTTTGCTAAATTTGCATGGGGGTACGGCCCAATTTTTCACGTAGCTACACCTTTACTTTCACCCAATCGAGACCCCGATCGTTGTGATACTGTGCTGTCATTTTTTCTGATGAGTGTCCTAACAGCTGTTGGGTATTGATTCCCTGTGCCTCATACAGACGTTCGGACAGTGAGCGCTGCTCATGGAAAGTAGGCATTGTTTTCCCTCTTTCAATGGAAAGGTTAGTGCTATCCACTGCGAGTTTGAAGGAAACGCTAAGGCTGTTCTCGCCAACCTGATCGCCGGCTTTTCCTTTCCCGCTGGACGTTACGTGGTGAAGAAGCCACGGGCTAACAACCCGATCCCTACAGCGCTTGATAACTTGTGCCAGGTTAATGTCCAGCACCTCACTGCGCAAACTGAGTGGAATAGCAAGTTTCACACCTGTCTTTAGCTGCTTAACGTGCAGGTATCCATCCCAAACATCTGAGAACTTCATTTTGGCGAGATCACCGCGCCTTTGTCCGGTGGCTATCGCCAACAGCATGGAGTTTTGAACGTAAGGGGCCATATAGCTGGCCGCTTCAAAGATCGCTTGCCACATTTCAAAATTCAGTCGAGAGCGGTTTACTCGAGCAACGACTTTTCTGGTAGCTAGTGCCGGGTTGTATCCTGGCTCAACTTCGCCCGCATGTTGTGCTTCCCTGAACAAATCGATCCAGACGCTACGAAGCGTTTGTGCCATTCGTGCTTTACCTTTGGCTTTATATTCGTCGGTAATGGCTGCAAGCATTTTCGTGGTTACTTCCTGTAGAGCACTGTCAGCAGTTGAGTACGTCCGCGCAGTGATTCGGATCACCAGACATCAGGGGCGACTCACGACCGCCGAGGCATTGGTGAGAGCTAATTTGCCGGAGATGTGCCAGGGGAGGGAGGCTGCCTAAATCCCCCGCAGAACGCAAAGCCGCGCAGCTAATCTGTTAGTGATATATAATCCCCTTCATAACCTGAGGGGGATTTATGTTTAAAGAAAAAATGAACCTTGAAGCTGGCTACACTCTTTTGGACGACGGCACAGTCAGGAGGGGGCATTTAGTTAGCCGCATAGATCGAAGTTACATTGTCTTGGACGAGAATCAGAACAAAATTGGCACAGCCACAGTGACTGTTATCGAGCAAACCAAGCCGCCATTTAAGGAAGATGTTCATATTGTGAGAAAGGACCTGGAAGGGAATGTGGTTCTTGATGTGCGGTATGTAGATGATTAATAATGAGTAAATTCAACATTGCAGCCAAATCGAAAGACGAGCAGGACAAGGTCAACGTCGACCTCGCCGCTTCCGGCGTAGCCTACAAAGAGCGCCTGAACATGCCGGTTGTCGCCGAAGAAGTAGCGATTATCAGGTAGGGAAGGGCGTATTTAATTTCGAGTGAGGAAGTACAGGGGAGGAAAAATCGTGCTAGATCTTGAAAGCATTTATAAAAATGTAAGTGTGGAAGATGTTCTTCTGTATTTTTCACCTATTACTCCATACCCTAGCATCGACCGTATGTATGTTAGGTATAACTTTGATGTTGTTGCTAATGGTGAGTTACTAAGGACTCATGACAGACTGTTCAAGGAAGGAAAACTAAAACATACAGGCCAACCTCTTCCCGATAAAGGCCCTAACTGGAGAGAACCTGAATTTGTCAAAGAAAAACGGTATGGGGTTACCTAGGAACTCTCAACTTCCAGTAGCCTAGGGATACAAGGAAAACAACAGTTGGTATCGTATATGAATACAACATTACTTCTGGTTTGTGCTGTTCTTATATCAAACTTGGCACTTGCTGTAGAACATAAAGAAGAAATAGTGCCAGTGCGTATAAGTTGCCCTTCCCCTTATTATCCAGCTTCTGCTATGGCTAATAAGATTAGCGGCACTGTAACATACTCTGCCGAAGTAAATGAAAAAGGAGAAGTTACTTCTGTTGATACAACCGGTACTGAGATCTTTTTTAGAGAAACTAGATCAGCAATCCGGAAATGCAAGTTTGAGCCAGGAAGACCGGGCGTTGCCCGTGGAATCATAAGATTTAGGCCGTATCAACCGTAAGTGCTCCTAACTTTTTGGGGAAGTTACCTCTGGAACTATGCTTCGCAAGAAGATTTAGATGCACATGGCATGTTTTATCTATTTCCTGCATAGGTTATCTGGTTTTTCTTGCATATGTATGGCGATAAACCTTGCTATTTTATTGGCATCTTGGCGTTACCTAGAGGCGCGCTCAAGCAAAACATCATGTACCTGCTTCAGTGGGGCTTTTCGCATATGCTCATTTTGCATCTATCCCCGGGAAGGGCGATAATTATCTCGTCAGCCTGAGCAACTGACGACTTACTTCCGGCGCCAAGTGGGGACACATGGCGCAAAAACCTTACAGCAATTCCTATCACCGATGGCGAAAGGCACCAGCGATTTTCTGTATTCAGCGTTTGACCTCTCCGGAGGTGAAGCGTGAACTTCCCACAGGAAAGCATCAAACCTCATAACGGTAGCTTCTCGGCTATAGGTAAGCACCTGCAGCCTTATCTAGCCATCGCGATAGCTCCATACTGATACTCAAACCGTGACGTGAAAGATGCAAAGGACATGCAAGAGGCGCGCTGTGGCCATGCGGTGCCTCCGCCTTTTGCTGAGGCGCTGTGAGGGCTAATTTGCCGGAGATGTGTTAGAAGAATTTGGCGGGATAGTGTCATACTGAAAAAGAGCTATAGTAGAAATGTACTACCCCCGCGTTGTGGGGGTAATTGGGTAATACAAGTGATGCTTTTTGATAAAGCAATCATCTTCCCCCGTTTGCGGGGGTTATGTAGTCCAAGCCCCTCTTTTTGAGGGGCTTTTTATGTCGAAGTGGTAGCCAGAGAGTAGCCTGAGCACCTCAGCGGCTACTTCATCGAACGCGTCCGCCACAATCGCGAGCGAAGCGTCCAACTCCCATGCGCCAGCAATCCTCGTTATCAGGAAATGGAAGAAGCAAATAAAAAGTAATCTTTACTACAATGTTGTTTAAGCGTCATTAATATATTTCTATTGAGCACCAAAGACTTAACTATCATTTTTTCATTTCTTTAGTATGGTTACCAAATTTATATTGGATCCTATCATGCGCATATTGAAAATCGTTGTAACTGGAACCGTACTGCTGCTTGCTGCCTGCGCAGAACCGCAAAGCCAGTCGGTGTTATCAATGACCAAGGTCTTGGCAAGCGAGTCAACAAATCTGTCTATAGTTGAATGTTCACTTGGCATTAAGATGCTTGATGACAAAGGAAACTCATATCAGGATACAAGCGGCATTTGTGTTAATGAAATGAATTTACGCCTGAAAAGCGGAACAATGACGCAAGCAGAGCTCGAAATTGATAAAAACCGAGCACAAAACGAAATTGCACAATATCAGCAGCAATTGGCTATTGCTGCGGCTAATGATAGAGAGGAAAGAAAAGAACAGGCCGACAGGCAAAACGCCTTTCAGATAAGGAACGCGATATGCCAAAACAGAATTGGCGGTTGCAACTACTAACGCTAAATCAGACATTCTGGTATCAGTAATGAATGCAATAACAAGCTTTGATTATCATGATCGAGCAGCCGTTATATCTATGCCAACCTGAGAAACTAAATACTAGATTTCGGCGTCAACTGGGGGACATATGATGCACAAAAACTTAAGCAATGACTGTGACTGATGGCTTCGGTCACCGGCTATTTTCTTCATTCATCGTTTTATCTCTCTGGAGATAAAGAGTGAACTTCCCTCAAGAAGGCATAAGGTTGTATAACGGAAATTTCGCAGCTATGGTCAGCACCTGAAGCTGTTTCTTTCCAATGGTGTTACCTCCCGACTGATTCTCCAATCGTGACATGAAATATACCAGAGAAATATTATCTCTGGGCTATCTTAACGCTGTGCCACCCCATTATCCCCTCCAAGTATTCCCAAGAATTATTACCACACTCAAGGGGGGCAAAAGAAGCCCATTTGGCTGAGAATGTCCTTGAAATGGCGCTTACCTATGCGAAAAACGCTTAAGGGTGTATTATAATCCGATAACTGACCATTTGGTAGTGTTAGATATGGATGATGGTTCGGTTCAGACTGCCATTTTATATAATGCTGTCCATATCAACTTAACAATATTGAAAAAGGAGTTCTGTAATGAGTATGAATTTGATAAATCTTGCAAGGAAACTAGTGACCTTACAAATTTCTGCAGATGAATTCGAAACCCATTTTTTCAATATGTGGCGAAATGAAGGGAGAACTGGCCAGCTTACACAAGATAGTAAGGATATTGGAGAGTGTGCGGCTGAACTTTTTATTCTTGCTGATTGTTATACATCGGATTCTGTGAGAAGAGAGAGCGAGCTGGATTCAGATAGTTTGCGCAAGGAGGTTAAAGCTACTCTTGCGAAGTATCAACTCCTGTAACTTTTCCAATTGGTTCTGAGATAAATGATTGATTTTGAAAGTATGGCACATGCTATCGGAGCCTGAGCAATTCCTGTGACCTATGCGCTCTGCATGCAGCACTTTAACTTTCAGGAAGTGACGCGTGCGACAACAACTTCCACGACGATCTCTTAAGTTCCACTTCCACCTTACCTGCGATAATGGGTCGCTTTCGTCCTTGCGCACGCTATTAGGAGAAGACCAGGCAGAACACCAGATGTTCCACCTAATGAACCAAACCTGCACCGGTGTTTATTAACACTTGTTCCTTGTCATTAACCATTACTCATCTTTTGTCAGAAAGGCGGTGCAATATGTCATATGGATATTTCAAAATAATTTGGATTTTAATGCTGCAAAATATGCTTAAATCAACGGAATTTTCATGGTAAAAGGAAGTTAACTTTATGATTTTTATTAGTAAATGCACCAATTGAAAAGGATGCTTCTCCCATATCTTCGGCGGCGGCTATGCGGCAGGCTATTACGCCTATCTGTGGACCCAGATGCTGGTCGACGACGGCTATCACTGGTTCGTGGAGCAGGGTGGTTTGACCCGTGAGAACGGTCAGCGCTTCCGGGAGGCGATTCTGTCGCGCGGCAATAGCACTGATTTAGCTGAACTTTATCGCCAGTGGCGCGGGCACGATCCACAGATTGAGCCGATGCTGAAAAATCGCGGGTTGAATGCGTAGGGCCATTTCGGACTGACACGATAACCGGGCGCGATGCCCGGTTATTTCGATTTTTTCTTTCCCAAAACCGCAGCAAAATTCCTCGCCAACATGAATCCTTCAATGCTGAAAAATTGCAGGGTGATAGAGCTCCATTTCTCACGTCACGACATCTTCCACGTTCATCGAGTCGAACCGCGATCGTTGTGATATTGCGCTGTCATCTTGTCTGATGCCCGCCAGAAGGGGTTCCAGCACCAGGTGAGCCAGAGTAGATGGCTAAAGAAAATCCGACATTATGCTCGCACTGCGGCGGCGAGATTCAGCGAATAGCAAACATCAGAGAGGGTTTCGATAATGTGGCTGGCTTTGATTGAGTGTCAGTGTCTCAGTCCGTCATAGCTTTCCATCTCCTGGCGGACAGCGCATGACTTCCCATACCTAAAAGGGTATGACTGGGCATCAATATAGTATTGGAAAGGGTGTTATACCTGTTATTAAGATTGAATCACCCGCCAGACAGGGCGAAGGAATACGCAGACAGAGGTGATCAGTCTATGAGTAATGCAATAACTAAAGTCCAGAATGCCAATGCACGCCGCGGCGGTGATGTATTGTTAGAAGTTCTGGAAAGTGAAGGGGTGGAATATGTGTTTGGTAATCCAGGTACCACCGAACTGCCGTTTATGGATGCGCTGTTAAGAAAACCGTCAATTCAGTACGTGTTAGCTCTGCAGGAAGCGAGTGCAGTCGCCATGGCGGACGGTTATGCGCAGGCAGCAAAAAAACCAGGCTTTCTGAATCTGCATACCGCCGGTGGTTTAGGCCACGGCATGGGAAATCTGTTGAATGCAAAATGCTCACAGACACCACTGGTGGTGACGGCGGGGCAGCAGGATTCACGCCACACGACAACCGACCCATTATTGTTGGGTGATCTGGTCGGTATGGGTAAAACGTTCGCGAAATGGTCGCAGGAGGTTACCCACGTTGATCAGCTACCGGTATTAGTTCGTCGGGCCTTCCACGATTCTGACGCTGCACCGAAAGGCTCCGTTTTCCTGTCGCTTCCGATGGATGTGATGGAGGCGATGAGTGCTATCGGCATTGGCGCGCCTTCTACTATCGACCGCAATGCAGTCGCGGGTTCGTTACCTTTGCTGGCGAGTAAGCTGGCGGCATTTACTCCGGGTAACGTCGCACTGATTGCCGGCGACGAAATCTATCAAAGTGAAGCGGCCAATGAGGTTGTTGCTCTTGCTGAGATGCTTGCCGCTGACGTGTACGGTTCAACATGGCCGAACCGGATCCCCTACCCAACAGCACACCCTCTCTGGCGGGGCAATCTGTCCACGAAAGCGACGGAAATTAACCGAGCATTAAGCCAGTACGATGCTATTTTTGCCCTTGGTGGTAAGTCGCTTATCACTATTCTTTATACCGAAGGTCAGGCAGTGCCGGAGCAGTGCAAAGTGTTCCAGTTATCAGCCGATGCGGGCGACCTGGGACGCACCTACAGTAGTGAACTCTCAGTGGTTGGCGATATTAAATCATCGTTAAAGGTGCTACTTCCTGAACTGGAGAAAGCCACGGCAAACCATCGCCGTGATTATCAACGCCGTTTTGAAAAGGCAGTTTATGAGTTTAAATTGAGCAAAGAAAGTCTGCTCGGGCAGGTTCAGGAACAACAATCTGCTACGGTAATTACGCCGCTGGTGGCGGCGTTTGAGGCAGCAAGGGCGATCGGACCAGATGTGGCCATTGTTGACGAGGCGATTGCCACCAGCGGCTCGCTTCGCAAATCTCTCAACAGTCACCGCGCGGATCAATATGCCTTTTTACGCGGCGGTGGCCTGGGATGGGGAATGCCCGCGGCTGTCGGCTATTCACTCGGTTTGGGAAAAGCGCCTGTGGTGTGCTTTGTGGGAGACGGCGCGGCGATGTACTCCCCTCAGGCTCTCTGGACGGCCGCACATGAAAAACTGCCAGTCACCTTTATTGTCATGAATAATACGGAATATAACGTATTGAAAAACTTCATGCGTTCTCAGGCGGATTATACGTCGGCCCAAACAGATCGCTTCATCGCAATGGATTTGGTTAATCCGGCAGTGGATTATCAGGCACTGGGTGCATCGATGGGGCTGGAGACCCGAAAAGTTATCCGTGCTGGCGATATCGCCCCGGCCGTTGAGGCCGCACTGGCGAGTGGCAAGCCTAACGTGATCGAAATCATCATCAGTAAAAGTTAATTGTTAATCCGTCCGGCCTGTGCCGCATCCAGTTTATCCCTGATGCTGCGGCACAGGTTCACAAAACCCGGTAAAGCCGGATTAGTGTTCTTTGCCGACCACATCAGCATATTCTCCACCATATTCGGATTTTCCAGCTTCCGGTAAACCACACCGCGTAATTGAGCATTCTCCATACTGGCGGGAATAAGCGCGACACCAACACCATGGGCCACAAAATTCATCACAGTCTGCTGCACGGAGGCTTCCAGACCTATTTGCGGACTAAATCCAGCTTTGAGGCACTGATGAAGGATGGAATCATAGAGCATCGGCGCGCTCTCGCGCGGAACCGTGATGAACGGGTCATCACTGAGTGATTCAAGCCTGAAATGCTCGCGTTGAACCTGGGGGTGGTTGGCAGGAAGGGCGGCAATGAGCGGCTCACGCAAGAGCACCAGTGAATGAATCCCCGGCGTGGCCGTCTCGGAGAAGCTGATTGCCGCGTCCAATCTGCCATCCTGTAATGCGGCGTGTAAATCAGAGGGGACCCTCTCCTGAAAATGCAATTCCACGTCGGAACAGGTATTCCTGTGCTGCATCGCAACATGCGGCACAACGCTATAGCTGGCATACATTGTTGCGCCTAATTTCAGAACCCCTTTCTGCCCTGATGCTATTGCCCGTACGTTATTACAGGCCTGCTCCAGCATTGCCAGCATCGCGCGACAGTCCAGGAGAAATTGCTCACCGGCAAGGGTTAAACTGACCCCTTTAGCGGCCCGGTTAAATAGCTTTGCACCGAGGATGGTTTCCAGCTGGGCTATTTGCCGGCTTAAGGGAGGCTGCGAAATATTAAGTTGACTGGCGGCTTTGCCAATGTTTCCGGTTTCAGCAACAGTGCAAAAGTTAATCAACTGATTAAGGGTCGGTTTCATAAGCATTCCTGAAGCAGGTTCATACCTTCCAGGGTATCACTTGTTTGCCGCAGAGGGGCATATGTAATTAAGCGTTCTGGCGTTCGAGTTGAAGCAGGTGTGTGGCAATTCCCCATCTGATTGCCAGGCATTTCCCATCCCGGAAATCGAACACCGAGTAACTTGCATTAGGGTGAGCGTACCGCGAAAAGTTATCAATAGTCCCTTTTTTAAGCACCGCCAGCACGCCCTGACTGACTTGCCCGTGCGTGACAATACAGATGCGCTGATGTTCTGTGGCTTCTTGTAGGTTGTGTATGAAACCTGTTACTCGTCGGGTTGCTTGTGCTAATGACTCTCCCTCTGGCGGGCAATACTCGGCATCATGTGTGAATAACGCATGCGCATCGTGGGGACGTTGTTGCATGAGTTGTGACGTTAACATACCTTCGAACTGGCCAAAGGCCTGTTCTTTGAGGGCCGGCTCAGCTATCAATGGGCAACGAAAATGGTCAGCCAGGCGCTGTCCCATTTGCCAGGCACGACCAAGCGGAGACGTGTAAACGCAGTCTACCTGGTAATCACTCGCTGCAAACGCGGCAAGTAAAGCTGATGTTTGGCGCTCCCCGCGGGGGGTTAACGCACTGTCACTCTGTCCCTGAATTATTCCTTTTATATTCCACTCTGTTTCCGCGTGTCGAACAAGTATCACTTGCATCATTAAATGGCCATGTATGTTGTTGATTTAAATTCTACCGTTTAGACAAATCCCTTTAATAGCGTGGGATTTTTAGCACTGGACGAAGACAGGTTCTGCCTCCCCGCTTTCCTTGTATCTGACAGCATGTAGTGATGAGATACCGTCTCTGAAATCGAGTTAGCCATCCCATTCCCTTAATCAGTGACGCCTGGTTAGGAATGTGCTGCAGACAATCCAAAAAACGCGCCAGGCAATGACCCGAGCCAGCACGCTTGTCAAATGGGATGGCTAGAATGGCAAACAGCGATTGTCTTCAGGACATTTTCGCTTCGACGTTTAACTCAGCATTTATAATATCGCGTATATTGACGAGTGCATTGCGCACCGCGGCGCCTCCTGCATAAAACAGTAATTGCAGGACAACCTCGATGATTTCTTCTCTGGTTGCCCCTGCATTTAGCGCTGCCTGAGCGTGTGCCCTCAATTGTGGAACCGTATGACCCAGAGTGACGCAGGAAGCAATGACAACCAGCTCCCGAGTTTTAGCGTCCAGCCCCGGGCGTGCAAGGATGCCTCCCATAGCCCATTCGATCGAGATATCAGTAAAATCAGGGCACAAATCGGCCATGTCCTTTCGTAGTTCTTCTCCTGCGCCATTTCCATACAGCTCATTAAACAATCTCATTCCTCGCTCACGGAGCTCTGTATTGGTAATCATTTTTAACCCTCCTGCACTAAGTGAAAACAGATTAAAACCCGCTGGTGAAATTTGATAAACAGCGTTATGTTTTTATCTTTAACAAGCCAGGCTTGATAATAGTGAATAAACTGGAAAGTATGGCGGTGTTTGTCCGCGTCGTGGACAGGGGCAGCTTTAGCGCTGTTGCTGAAGAGATGCGAATCAGCGGAACCATGGTTGGGCTGCATATCAAAGCGTTAGAGGAACATCTCGGCGTTCGCTTACTTAATCGCACAACGCGTCGGCAAAGTCTGACCGATTTTGGTCAGGGTTATTATCAGAGTTGCCGCCGGATATTAGCTGATATTGAAGATAGCGAGTCACAGGCATTTGCTCTTCACCAGAAGCCACGTGGAAAACTGAGAGTAGGTTGCCCAGTCTCCTTTGGTGTCCATGCGCTTTCGCCTGTTACTGCTCAGTTTCTTATTGAATGGACTGATATGGCAGTAGACCTGGTGCTGAGCGATAAATCGATGGATATGGCAGATGAAGGTTTAGATGTCATGATTAAGATTGGTGAGCTCCTGCATGTTAATACACTTGTTGCCCGTCCGATAGCGCCATATCGCTCAGTCATGTGCGCATCTCCGGCCTATATAAAACGGGCAGGGGAACCCATAACACCTGAAGAGTTATGCCATCATCGATGTCTTGGGTTTGCCCATCCCATTGCAGCGAATGAATGGACACTTCAGAGGGAAGGCAAACCTGTCAGAGCTCCGGTAAACATCACGATGACCTGTAACAATGGGGAAGCATTGCGAAGGGCAGCATTGAATGGATTGGGAATTATTATGCAACCCGAGATCCTGTTGGCTGAAGATTTGCAACATGGCCGACTGCTGCCTCTGATGTCTGAATTTCAACCATTAGCTAAGCCAGTGCATATATTGACCTTTGCAAACCGTCAACAGTTACCAAAAATCCGTTTATACGTTGATTTTTTATTGAAAAATTTCAGTGCATCACTCTACGCATTGAACCTTGAATAAATAATGAATTGTACGCGGCTACGGCTGACCGAATGCCGCATCGGTGGCAGAGAGGCACCATCTGACGTTGATAATACGTAATAATTCGCCTTTGTCCCGAACGTGCGTCCCTTTTTAATCTTGACTTTGCATAAGATTGCTCGGTATGTTTCTCATCGTAGTGTATTATGCCAGATAAAAAAAGCCGTCTTAGCGTGGATTATATCGTTCAAATGATATATTCGCGCTAATGATTTTTATCCAGGGAAGCAATGAATAAGGAAGTGCGCGAGTGTCTGATTGGAATATTATTGTGCTGTCTCTATTTTCAGCGACGTACCTGCCTTTGTTCTGGTTCGTAGGCATGCGGATAGCCTCTGAGGACATTCTCAGAAAGAGTAAATTTTACGAAGCGGATCCAAATGTGTTAGTCCCTGGATGGGCGAAGACATGCACGACAGTATTCTGTGTTTTGCACTACTGCCTGTTCATCATTCCGCTGACTATGATTGACTGGTTACATGGCTTGGCTGCATTTGGCGCAGGAATTCTGTTGCTTGTGTTTCTCCCTTTATTCAGGAAAAGCTATATGCCTGTTTTTAAAGCACACGCTGTGCGCGTTCACAGGAGAGACCCTTCAACAGGTCGATTATTAATTCGTGTGTTGAAGGCTTAGACTTTTAGTTGAAGATGCTCTGTTTAGCCTTTATTCATATTACGTAAGTCTTCAAGCAAACCAGGTCCGTCCGGTAACCAACCCAGATGAGTCTGGGTAGCTTTGCCTGAAGCACCAAGATCAACATGAGCCAGTGCCGCTATCCAGCCAAAATAGGCTTCAACTTCCTCAGTGCTGATTGAGCGTACAGGTAAACTCAGACTTTCAGCAAGCTGTGCTGCGATGGCATGCATAGGGACGCCTTCTTCCGCCACTGCATGGTAATGTGCACCGGTTTCACCCTTTTCCAGCGCCAGTCGGTAGAGTCTTGCCGCATCCGTGACATGAACAGCGGAAAGCCGATTTTCTCCTTGTCCTACGTAAGCCACAAAGCCTTTTTCCCGGGCAATACGAATATGTTCTGCCAGCCGGCCCTGGTGCTCAGTATCATGCACTTGAGACAAACGAACCACGATAATGTTTATCCCTTTGGCCAGCATTGAGGCAGCGGCTTCTTCTGTCGCTGCACGAGGAAATAAGGCGGAGGAGACAGGTTTATCAGTTTCACGAGCAAGTCCATGGATTCTGCTACGGTCTACAAGACCTGTTCCGGAAGAGACCACCAGTGGCCGCTGGCTTCCGGCCAGCGCCTCACCCAATGTTTCGATAACCCTGCGATCAATTTCACTGTTCTCTTTAAGTTTTGAAAAATCATGATTGAAAGCGGTGTGGATAACCCCATCGACGGAGTTCGTGGCATCGCGCAGGCTTTTCAGGTCAGTTAACTCGCCAAACATTGCTGTGGCTCCGGCCGCCTCTCACGTCTTCGCCCCTTTACCAGTGCGTGTCAGGCCGATGACCTCGTGTCCATTGCGCAGAAGTTCTGGTAGAAGATAAGAACCAATGAAGCCTGTCGCGCCGGTTAAAAGTATCTTCATAATTACATTCCTCATCGCCCAATGAGATGATGGTCCTGGACTCTGGATGCGAAAAAATTTTCCAACGGGTCCGAAGGGTGTCTATCGCGCATATAAGTATAGCGTGTAAACGGAATGAGGTTCCGTTTTAATTTGAGAGCCCATTTTTCTATTGGCTAAGAGATGAAGGGTGAAAAAAGTGATTTCTGACGATGGCGGAAAAAGAGGTGCCCGGGCGGATGCCAGACGTAATCATGAGCAGTTGCTGAAAACAGCATCCACTCTGTTCAGAGAAAAGGGCGTCATGGTTCCGATGAAGGACATTGCCAGAGAGGCAGGGATTGGGGTGGGGACGCTGTACCGCCACTTTCCTCATCGTGCTGACCTTATTGCGGCAGTATTTCGCAACGAAGTGGATGAATGTGCGATGGCGGCAGAACGTCTGTGTCAGGAACTTTCTTCCTGCGAGGCACTGGAGCGGTGGATCGCGCTTTATGTCCAGCTCATCGTTACCAAACGAGGTCTTGCCAGCGTACTCCATTCTGGTGAATCGGCTTATGCCGATCTCCCCGCGTATTTTGAAACCCGCCTCGTTTCGTCGCTGGAGAAATTACTACCGCATGTGACAGGGAATATCCGCGATAACACGCTGGCGACTGATATCCTGAGAGGGATAGCCCTGTTATGTGCACCTGCCGCGAAGGGAGATTTATTGCAGACTCAAAGACTGGTTAAGCTGTTTCTCAAAGGTATCCGCGCTGGCGATGATATCCATGGTGATTAGCTGCTGAGATAGCCGGTATGGTTTGCCTTTTATTCATACATCATTCAGTGCACTTCAACATCAAGGCGTTAAGGTTGCGTTAACAAACAGACGCAATACTGATGTGGCCGATCCCCTTATAAAATGGCCAAATGATGAACGAACAACTTCGCAATGCGCTTCCGCACAAAGACACCCCTTTTTTCCGCATGCTGCATATTATTGTCGCCACCCTGATTCTGCTGCAGATCATTAGTTCTAATCTCACCGAAAGTGAGGCGCTTCGCGACGTAACTCTGACCGGAGTCGTGACATGGTTCCATGTTATCTCTGGATTCGCGCTGATGGTTCTTGGTGTAGTGATGCTGGTATGGATGCTTAAACAACGTGGGTTTCGTTACTATTTTGCCTGGTCGTCCCTTGATTTTCGCGGTGTAGTTGAAGACATTAAAATGCTAATGACATTTCGTCTTCCTGAAGCACATGCCGGTGGCATAGCGGCGATGATCCAGGGGCTTGGCGTACTTGCTTTGTTGGCGGTCGCACTCTGTGGAGGGCTCTGGTTTGTACTGGACACCGCGCCAGGGACGTCAACGGCGCTGGCAGAAGCGGTCCTGCATTTGCATAAATTTCTGACGGTGTTCATTGAAACCTATTTCTGGGCGCATGGTGCGATGGGGTTGCTGCATATCTTCCTCACCTTTCGCAGTCAAAAGAAACATCCCGTTGTTGGATAAGGTTGTGCTCTCTCGCTAATCCCGATGAGGATGCGTATTAAAAGGTAAAAGGCATGCATCTTGAACGACACAGCATTGAAAGCGTCGGTTGGTTAAGGGCGGCGGTCCTGGGGGCGAATGACGGGATTGTCTCTACCGCCAGCCTGGTGCTCGGCGTGGCGTCTGCAAATACCAGCCCTTCGGGCGTGTTGCTGGCCGGTGTCGCCGGGCTGGTTGCGGGAGCCATGTCGATGGCAACAGGGGAATATGTTTCGGTATCATCCCAGGCGGATACGGAAACCGCCGCGCTTGCCGAGGAAAAAAGTGAGCTGGACGCAGATTATCAGGGAGAGGTTCGGGAGCTGACGTCTCTTTATATCCAACGCGGAGTGGAGCCTGCGCTTGCCCGCCAGGTTGCAGAGCAACTGATGGCTAAAGATGCCCTCGAGGCCCATGCCCGCGAAGAGTTGGGATTAACGGATACTCATTCTGCGCGACCTTTGCAGGCGGCCATTTTTTCGGCCGTGAGTTTTTCAGCCGGGGCGGGGTTACCCTTGATCGTTGCAGTGCTATCGCCAGCAAAACTGACTGTTATCGCGATTTTCCTATCCACTCTCTGTTCACTGGCTGCTCTTGGCTATTTCTCTTCCGTGGTGAGTAACGCACCGCCTGTCAGAGCTATCAGCAGAATTACGTTCTGGAGCACGCTGGCCATGCTTTTTTCGATGGGGATTGGGCGCATAGCCGGGCAGGTACTGCTGTAAAATTGCTAAATTATCAAACACACCTTTAGAGAATGAGCTATTTAATCTAACGTCCATATCGGGGTAGTCTTTAAATATAGCGAAATAACTTGTTATATAAATCTCGCTACAACGATATCTTTCATTGGCAACGTGGACGAAAAAATGGTTTTGATGGCTACTATGTTTCTGTATTCTCTGGCTCTGTCGTTTTCGCCCGGGCCAGTCAATATGGTCATTATCTCTTCAGGTGTTATGCATGGCTTTAGAAAAACATTCGCCTTCGTATCCGGTGCGACTCTGGGTTTCACCCTGTTGCTTATCTTTGTTAGTTTTGGGTTATACACAGTCATTGCCTCGCACCCATCATTTTTTAAATACCTGAATGTTCTCGGCTCGATTTTTATACTGTATCAGGGCTATAAAATTGCCACATCGCAACCTGATTGGTCATTACAAAAGGGAAGTGCACCCGGATTTGTTCAGGGAGTGTTAATGCAATGGTTCAACCCAAAAGCCTGGGCTGCCTGTACCTCTGGAACTACCTTGTTTTCTGAGCCATCAACCAGTCTGCCCCTAATACTGTTCATTATTATTTACTTTTTTATCTGTTATATCTCATTATCAATTTGGGCAATATTCGGTGATAAAATGTCAACATTTCTTCAGGGAAGGGCACAAATGCGTATCTTTAATTTATTGATGGGCGGGTTTTTATGCGTTATCGCATGTTATATGCTTTACCCACAATGATTTTAGCTGTTCAAAGCTTATGTTGTTCCATAGCGTTATAAATGTAATTAATTAGTTTATAGGCGGCGCTGCTGGTTGATATATTGGCGGGCCAAATGGCATAAACTTTTAGCGGCTCTAATGACCAGTCAGGAAGTACTTCATGCATCTCCCCGAGTTTAACATCATTTTCGCAGAGGAAACGGGGAGGTACGGCAAGCCCTATGTTCTGTTTGGCAAGGACATAGGCAGCTTCAATGTTATCAACGCATACCATAGGAGCATATTTAATGACCGCCAGTTCGCCATTTTTATGCCTGAACTCTCGAATGTTCTCTCTCATTGTTAACCCAATCCACGGCAGGGATCCCAGCTCAACGGGATGCTTAATGGGTTGGTGCTGCATGAGCAAGTCCTTAGACGCCACCAGTTGTCGTGGTAGAACAAATAGGTGTCTTGCTTTGAGTGAACTGTCCGGGAGTTCGCCAATACGGAAGGCGACATCAATGCTATCGGCGATGATGTCCTCGCGCAGATCACTATAAGAAATACTCAGGGAAATATCCGGGTTTTCTTTGATAAAATTCGCCAGATGGCGGGTGAATGGACCGTTTAAAAAAACAGCAGGGAGGGAAATGCGCAGCTTGCCGACGGTAGAGATAGAGCGTTGTTTAAATTCAATGACGCCCCTTTCATACAGCTCCAGCATCGATCTGGCGGTCTCCAGCAAACTGATGCCATCCTGGGTTAGAGAAATTTTTCGCGTATTTCTGTACAGCAAGGCGCTATTGAGGTTTTTCTCAAGTCTGGATAAATGTGTGCTTGCTGTTGCGGTCGTCAGGCCTAACGCTGCGGCGCCACCTGAGATAGAACCTCGTTCTACAATTTTGGCAAATACTATCAGGTAGCGGATGTCATCGATCATTTACAGTCCTGTGTTCACTCAGTAATGCTGGGCGTGGAGCCAGCAAAAGCGTTAATCCATCATAGAATTAACATATCCTATTTTCATCATCGGCAGCATAATTTTTCAAATGCTTCTCAACGCTGGCTAACCGGTTTCCCGGTATGGAGATTTGTGCTTCAATGGGCAGGCAGAAATCCTCGAAGCATCATCGGTAATATTCCCCGTCAGGAGGTAAGTTTGCACATTGATACCCATCGTTTGCATCTTCGCCCGGTCATGGCTTCCGATGTCGACGATCTGTACCGAATTTATGGCGATCCCGCGACCAATACCTTCAACCCCGCAGGACCGTACCCGAATATAGACTATGCGGAAGTCGTCCTGCGGCGCTGGCTCGCGCACTGGCAAACGCACGGATTCGGAAACTGGGCAATATCAATGCGCAATACCCCTGAACACATCATTGGCTTTGGTGGCGTCAGTCTACGCAGTTATAACGATGTCACCATTAACAATCTTGGATATCGGTTTTCTACTGAGGCATGGGGAAAAGGCCTGGCCACCGAGTTTGCGATTGGCGCGATGAGATATGGCTTCGAGGTGCTTAAACTTGCGGAGATGTCAGCGGTTGTCCGGGCTAACCATCTGGCTTCGCAGAAAGTTCTCGAGAAAGCCGGGATGAGGTACATTAACGATATTGCTGATATAAAAGATGCGCCGCCAAGCCTGCTTTATTCATTGACGTTAAACGAGTGGTTAAGCCAGATCAGTGGCTGTACATAACGTTTAGGTTAACCCTGGCGACGGGTAATGACGCGGTCGCCTTGGGGGTCTTTCCGGCAAACCTGCTGGCTTGCCCACGAAGATACTCTTAGACATCCGCCCCCAATTTTATGCTGGTATTATGGGAGTAACCGCTGCGCGTCACGCCTGCTTTACCCCATACAGCGATGTGCTTTTTATTAGCTAAATGCGCACGTAATAATAAAAATAATTTCTTCAGCTTTATTCATTTTCAGAATTATCGCACAAGGTCTTACCTTAATCTGAAATGGCTGAGGGATAGTTGTTTTTGAAAACTTATACCCCGTATTATTTGATAATCATCTTTATCTCTGAAAAGGTCGTGTATGAGTAATTTTGTGCTATTAGCCCTGGCGGTGGTGTTATTGTTAACATCATTATTTTGTGGTCTGTCATATGTTAAAGACAGAAGGAAGCTTAAGATGCGTTTTAACAAAACCCGGCGTTAATGGGTTGCTATTGAGGATAGCGCAAGAGCGATGGCCGAGAATCGCGCCAGCTCTTGCTTAGTATCAATCTGGAATTTTTTCATGATGTTTATTTTGTGTGAAAAAACCGTCTTATGGCTGATGCCCAGCTCTTGCGCTATCTGTTGATTGTTCATTCCCGTTTTTATCGCATCGATAATATAAAGCTGCGATTTGGTCAATGTTAGTCGCGGGCATTTAAGGCAGCGTCTGCTGTCTTTTTCCGCCCCCCCAGCGACGGGTTTACTTAATGCCGTCAGGCGGTTTGCAATTTGCTTTTTAATGCTGCGGAGATCGGCGTTGATACTGATAAAACAGGCATCACGCAGACAAAGCGGCAAACGGTCAACCCGGGCACAGCTGTCGCTGGGGACAAAAACAAAGACAGGCGTCTGTTGCGGTATCTTCTTGAAGTACGGGTGACACAGGTAATGTTCACCGGTTTCCATTTCCGTAAAAAGCACATCAGTCTGGCTAATGATGTCAGATGAATATTCGTGAAGGGAAAAGGGCGTACAGATATTTTCTTCGATTGCGATCTCGATCAGTAGCTCGCAAATTCCCCGCTTCAGATAAATATTTTCAGTGTTAATTAAAAAATCAGGCATAGTGATGATGAACGCGAAATGGATTAAGGTTGATAAAATTCTTTGAAGCAAATTTGTTTTGCGAATATGGGCTTAGGATATTTCTAATAACAAACAAAAGCAATAAGTCCAAAATTGGACTTATTGCTGTGCGGATGATATAAGATTTTTAAAATCAGTGAGTTACGTATATTGGCCGCATAGAAGTTGTCGGCAATTTGGCACAAACTGCTTAAATTGCTTATATTGCATGCGTTAATTCTGGTCTCAAATATATTAATCAAAGTAATTTATTCACTGTGTGAATTGCTATTTCAAAAATACGTTGTGCAGGCGCGGATCCTCGATGAGATCGCGCCTGAGCGAAGCCAGGGGTTGTCTTTGACAAAAAGGGAGCGAGGTATTGTCCCGCCGCTGCGGAGGGTGAACAGCAACGGCGTACAAAAGAATCAGTTATCGGGGTTGTTGGAAATGCCTTTCCAGACCATCCCCAGGCCGAGCAACATCGACGCGAAGAGGGCGAACAGGGTGGTGGAGATAAAAATACCGGTCATGGTGGTGCCTCAGAAAGTGCGTATGCAGGTTATTAGGCACGGGACGGCGAGAAAGGTTCCTTGCAGGGCTGACTATTTTTCCGTCAGGGTTTGCCGGCTGATGCCAGCAAGGTAATGGCTTGTCAGCGCGCCTCGGGCGGCGGAGCGAGCCGCTGGTGAGGAACGCGCTTATCACTGCAGTCGTAAAGGGCAAAACGGACGGTGGGGGTGGTGGCACGGTCCGGGCGTTGACATCCCTTTGAACAAGTTATATATACATGTCGCTTCTGTTTATTGAATGTTAAACAGCATCAGTTATGGGACTCAGAAGCGCCACTGCCCCCGCCGTCGGGCGGGGGTCACTCTGCCACCCGGCCTGGTTATTTTTTCCTGTGGCGAGTGATAAAAAATTTTATTTTCGCTCTTGAAAAATGCACTGCAGATATTATTTTATATAGCGGACAAGCAATGCTTGCCTTTATGTTGAGCTTTTGAATGGATATTCAGGAGGTTAATTATGGCACTCAAAACCTTGTCAGCACTCCCTGTTTTCGCTGATTCTCTTTTTGCCGATCGTTTCAACCGCATTGACCGTCTTTTCAGCCAGTTAACTGGCGATACGCCGGTGGGCGCCTTGCCGGCCTATGATTTGCAGAAAATAGATGACAGTAATTTCCTGCTCAGCGTCAGCGTGCCCGGCTGGAAAGATGAGGAACTGGAAATAGAGACCGTCGGCGGTAATCTGCATATTACCGGCAAACGTGGAGAAACTGATCCCGGGACCGACGGTAGCCAGCGCTGGATATATAAAGGCATCCGCCGCGCTGATTTCCAGCTGAGTTTCTCGCTTCCTGAACATGCCCAGATTAATCAGGCACAGCTGGATAGTGGGATCTTAAAGGTGACTATCCATCAGGAGATCCCGGAAAGCGAAAAACCGCGCAAAATTGCCATTGAGAGTCACGGCCGGGTGATTGAACACAAGGTCTGATTCGGCGACAGTTCAGACGAGTATTCGCTAAGGCCCGCGCAGCGGGCCTTTATTTTTCCACCCGAACTGACGCGATCGGTCTACTGCCGACGAGAGAAATCGATATGCTATTCTTTTAACTGGCGCGATGCTGCTGTTATTCCTTTGATATTTTGTGAGGGGTCTGAATGACAGACGAGATGAGTTACGATGCAAAACCGACCTCAGCGCTAACGGCGGAAGTGGCTCAGATGCTGGTTGCTCGGGGCTGGCGGCTAACCACGGCAGAGTCCTGCACCGGGGGCAATCTGGCGGCGGCGCTCTGTGCTCAGGCGGATACCGCGGCGTTTTATGATACCGGCGTCGTCACTTTCAGCGATGAAGCCAAACGAAACGTGCTGCAGGTTCGTGCGGAAACCCTGGCGGTACACAGCGCCGTCAGCGAAGCGTGCGTCCAGGAGATGTCGGCCGGTATTCTGGCAATGGCTGACGCCGATATCGCCATCGCCATCAGCGGCTACGCGGGACCGGAGGGCGGGGAAGATGGTACCCCCGCCGGCACGGTATGGTTTGCCTGGAATTTTCGCGGCCAGACTGAAACCAAACGGATGTGCTTTGCCGGCGACTGTGAGACCGTGGTGGCGAAAGCGGTACGATATGCCCTGGCGGCACTGAGCGAAAAGCTTGCCCACTGGCAATGACGATGCCCGGGTGCGCGTCCTTACAGGTCCGTTGCCTGGCGCGCTACCGGCCAGCAGATCTCCCCGATGCCGTTAAGGCAGGGTCGGGAAAAGAGAAATCCCTGAAACAGGCGAATGCCTACCGACTGCAGCCAGCACCACTCCTCAATGGTTTCGACGCCCTCGGCGACCACGGTGATGCCGAGATCTTCACAGCAGCGCACGACCGAGGCGACAATCGCCTGTTTGGTGCCGCTAATATGAATATCGCGCACCAGCTCCGCATCCACTTTGATTTTATCAGGCTGAAAGCGGGTCAGGAGCGACAGACCGGAGTAACCGGCGCCAAAATCGTCGATGGCCAGTTTCATGCCGGCCACGCGCAGCGCTTTGAGTACTTTGCGGAACTGGTCGAAACAGGAGATAACCTCCGTCTCAGTCACCTCGATCAAGACCTGTTCTGGCCTGAGACCTGCCGCCAGCAGGTTGTCCATCAGCCAGCCTACGGCGTCAGGATGGTTATACAGCGAGCCTGGCAGCAGGTTGACCGCCAGTTGCTGTTTGCCGAGCGGAAGGCGGGCGGCGAGAGAGAAGGCAAACGCTTTGCTCTCAAGGTCGAAACGGTAGCGATCTTCCGCCGCAATGGCGGCAAACATTTCCACGGGTGAGCCGCCGGTTGGGCTGCGGATCAGGGCTTCAAAGGAAGAGACCCGCCTTTTGGCCGGCTCGACGATGGCCTGCAGAGCGAACTGGCAGGGCTGATCCGTCAGGTTGCGCGGCGAGGCATTGCCCACTGCGGGAGTCATCGACCAGCGAGAAGGCTGCAGAGACTCGGGCAGGCAATAGCGCCCGCCGTCGGCGATAAAGGCGCTAATCAGTCTGAACATGCGGTCATTGATCGGCTCAGTTTCACCAAAGGTGCTGAAGCGCAGGATCTCTTCTACCGCAGCATCATTCTCATGATAGCGGAGATCCAACATCCGCATACCGACGTCCCGAAAACGGCGATAGGCCGAGTAGTCGCGCATCAGCTCCACCACGTCGCGATGGCGGGGGTCGCATTGTATTGCGCTGAATAACGACTCGAGGATTTCCTCATTTCCTTCCAGCACCTGGAAGAACTGCTGGCCATTAAACAGCAGAATGCCGGTTATCCCGAGGGGCATATTTTTTCCGCTGGCGCGATGAATAAGGGCGTCAAGATCGGTCAGTGGCCGGGCTGGATCAACCTGGCTGCGGTAAATCAGGGTGGTTAGCATAGTCATTCCGTTCGCTGTGGCAGGGTGCGATGGCCTGTACAGAGCGTAAAAAGGGAGGTTTGGCTTTGTCCACAAGGAGGAAGCCCGCTTTTCTGACATTCAACCAACCGTGATGTCCGCTACGCGGAACGGGATATTCACATGGTGATTCCTTTCACTCTACAGGGAATCGGATGTTTAGCTATCTTTTTCTCACTATCGTTGCTAAAAGACAATAACAGGCCATACATTTCGTCTAAAACTCGGGGGCGGAGACTGAACTTAGCGATTAAATAATGGCTGTCAGGAATTATCCTACCACGCTATGACGTGTTCTGGAAAAAAAGAAATGAGCTTGCATGGATAATATGAGGTCAATATTATCTATGCCAATCAAATTCTTTTTATTTTTCGAGGTTGTCATGGGTGATTTGCTTATTGTTTTATGTTTGATTTTTTGCCCCATTATTTCTTTGTGGAGCGGTATTTCCTATATTAAAGAGAGGCGTAAAAGACGTTATGTCTTCCGTTCCAGAAGATAATGAGTTAGCATAATAATATTTTACGAGGTTAACGTCTGGCGAGTATCTGGACAAGATTGTTGAATTGCTGACGACTCTTTAAATGGAACTTATTCATAATGTTCTTTTTATGCGAATGGATCGTTTTGTGACTAATTTTTAGTACAGTGGCCACTTCATGCGGGCTCAGGCCAATGCTGAACGCGTAGATGACTTTGGTTTGCGCGTCGCTCAATGACTTACAGGGACAATTTATGCAGCGACGCAGACGATTAAAGGGAGAGCCATGCTGTTCCGTTAAGGGGCGTTGAATTGCATGACCTATCACCTCCTTAAGAAGATGAACGGCGGTGTGCGGGTGTATAAATACCGCATGCTTAAAACAGTTGGGTAAGTGATCGATGACGGTAACCTCTTCATCATTCAGGAAAATAAAAAGTTGATAATTCTCTGTAGCGTGCTGTAAAAGTTCATGGCATAAGTACCATTCTCCCGCCACCATTTCCGTGAATATGACATCGGCTTGTGCAATCGACGCCGGCTTCCATTGCTGAGAAAACTGATAATGCGATCGCTCGCACGCCTGTATCGTTTCATTGACCAGTTCGGCAATCACGACCCGCAGATAGTGATTTTTTATATTGAACAAAAAATTCGTCATATAACTTCCCTGTTGGGTATTAAAATGATATCAGGATAAATTAAAACATATAATGGCAATGCGCCGAATATTTTTAGACGAGATAATCTAAGGGATGTTTTACACTAATGCAATATTCGCAGGAGAAAGTGGGATAACGGCAGATGAGCATACGAAAGTTCCTAATAAACAAAACGTTAAGCATATGTCTGTTAGGGTTTTTCACTGATAATTATTTTTTTATTTTTGCCGTGCATAAAAAGCTTAGTGCTGTCCGCCACCTGTTGTTAAAATTAGAGGAGGATAAGACTACAGGAAGTATGCGGTATCTATGAAGCAGATGCTCTATTTAAAAATGCTGGCGTGGCTGGAAGATAATATCTACTGTAACCCGTCTATCGATGACCTGGCGCAGTATATGGGGTATTCGCGCCGGTTTGTCTATGAGGTGTTTTATCAGTATGGTCAGTTACCCATCGGGCAGTATATCCGGCTGCGGCGGTTGACCATCGCGGCGGTGAGTCTGCGATTAACACGGCAACCGATCGCCGCCATTGCCTGGCAGTTAAGCTATGACTCGCCGCAGACTTTTTCCCGGGAGTTTAAGAAGCGCTTCTCGCTCTCGCCACGGGAATACCGTTGCGCCGTGCACTGGGACACGGCTTTGCTGTTAAAGAAATTCGACCCGGAGGGTGAGAGCCTGCCTCAGGCCCGTTTCTGTTCACTGCCCGAGAGGGTCTATCGTGGCTCTCCAATGAAGTATGAGCAGCGCCTGTCGGATATGGTATTGCAAAGCACGTCGAAGACGGCTGTCAGACAAAAGGTTGACCGTTTTTTTACCGCCGGCGGTGGCCGTCTCTCTGTGTTATCCGATTATTATGCGGCGAGAAACAATGAGCTTAACGTCGAGGTTAACGCTTTTGTCGGTTGTCATCGGGAGCGAGGGGCGCTGCCCGCGCTGACGACGAACAGCACGTTGACGACAAGGCCTGGGCTGTATGTTGGCGTTGAATTCTATGGCAGTTGGGCGCGTTACGCCCGTTTATCCAGCGATCTGTATATGGAGTTGCTGCCAGCGCTGGGAGCAAGCCGCCGGGAGGGAGTCGACATTGAATGCTTTCTCGAGCGTCATACGGAAGGTGGGCCAGCGGCGGAAAGGCGCTATCGCGTACGCTATTTTATTCCTGTGACGCTGTCTGGTGAGGTGACAGCGCGGCCAGCGCCCGGCTAACTGACAAATGACAAATAAAGGTGGCCCGGTGGCCACCTTTCACGAATATCACAACACAAACCACAGCAGCCAGGTGATCAGAAAGCCCGTCACCCCCATGATGGTCGTCAATACGGTCCAGGTTTTTAACCCGTCCGGCACCGAGAGCCCGAGATAGCGCGTGACGACCCAGAACCCGGCATCGTTGACGTGCGATAACCCGAGCGAGCCGAAGCAAGTCGCCAGCGTCACCAGCACCAGCTGAATCGGATCCAGCCCGATGACCGCCTGAGACAGCAGACCGGAGGTGGTGAGGATCGCCACGGTGGCCGATCCCTGCGAGGCCCGGAGTACCAGCGAGAGCAGGAAGGCGGCGGGCATCAGCGGCAGATGAATTGTCTCCAGCGCCTCGGCTAAGGCATTGCCGATGCCGGAGGCGACCAGTACGCCGCCAAAGGCGCCGCCGGCGCCGGCGACGAGGATCACGTCCGCCGACGAGGGGATCGCGCTGCCGGTGACTTCGCCCAGCTTTTTCAGGCTCATCCGCCGACGGATGCCCAGCGTCCAGCTGGCCAGGCCCAGGGAGATCAACAGGGCGACCGGTGGAGTACCAATGACGGTCATCAGCTGGCGAACCGCGTTTTCCGGCAGCAGCAGTGCCTGACACAGCGTCCCGGAAACAATCAGCATAATGGGCACCACGATCAGTCCACCGATAACCAGCGCATTCGGCGGCGGCAGACGGGTCTGCTGCGCGTTAACGGAGAGGTCCGGCACTTCAGCTGTTTGCTGCTGTTCCAGCACGTTAATCGACAGATGATAATGGCGCCGATTGATAAACCGGGCGACAAAATAACCCACGATACCAACGACTATCGATACTCCAATCCCCGCCAGCATCAGCCAGCCCACATCGCTATGCAGAATGCCTGCCGCGGCCGCTGCGCCAGGGTGGGTGGGCAGCGCGACGTGCACGGTTAACATCACTCCGGCCATCGGCAGGCCAAACTTCAGCGGCGACACGTGGGCGACTTTGCTGAAGCCGTAAATTAACGGAATGATGATGATAAAGCCGACTTCAAAAAAGACCGGCGTGCCGAGAATAAAAGCCACGATGGTTAAGGCGGCAATGGTCCGTTTTGCGCCCAGTACGCCGGTCAACGTTTTCGCCAGCGATTCGGCGCCGCCGGACATTTCAATCAGCACCCCCAGCATTGAGCCCAGAATAATAATGCTGGCGATGTGACCAAGCAGGCCGCCCATGCCTTTTTCAATGGTGGTAATAATTTTATCTGCCGGAATGCCGGTGGCGAATGCCACCAGCAGGCTGACGATCAGGAGCGCCACAAAAGGATGCGCTTTCGCCTTGATCACCAACAGGAGCAACAGCACTACGCTGGCTAACGCAATAAGTAACAGCGCCGATGTCGACATAGGTTTGCCTCGGGTATTAACAGGTGTACAGAGAGTTATTTTTTTAGAAAACGGTGTTTATTTTTTCCGGTAGGGCGAGAACCACCCCAGCCCGGAAAGCGTGTCTGCTCGGGGGATATATTCGCAGCCGATCCAGCCGTCATAACCGGTTTTATCCAGTAGCGCATAGAGCCACGGATAGTTTATTTCGCCCTCATCCGGTTCATGACGGTCGGGCAGGGAGGCAATCTGAATATGGCGATACTGGCCGGCATATTCGGTAATGAGATGGCTTAAATTGCCGTCCACCTTCTGCGCGTGAAACAGATCTAACTGCACCGAGACGTTCGGCCTGTCGACCCGTTTCACCATCTCCAGCGTTTGATATTGGCTGTGGTAGAGATAGCCCGGTTTGGTCTGGGGATTCAGCGCTTCGATGAGTATCCGCTTGTCGTGGCGGGCAAAGCACTCCGCCGCGTAGCGCAGATTATCGATAAGCACGGCCTCGCAGGCTGCGCGATCCATCCCCGGCTGTACCACGCCGGCCATGAGATGCACCTGCGGGCAATCCAGCTGGCAGGCATACTCCAGCGCCAGCTGGATCTGCTGGCGGGCCTCGGCGCTTCTGCCTGGCACCGCGGCGAGCCCCCATTCTCCGGCGTTGACGTCGCCGGGTGGGGTATTGAACAGCACCAGCTGCAGCTGGTTCTCCTGCAGGCGCTGTTTAATTTCCCCGGCCTCATACTCATAGGGAAACAGAAACTCCACGGCTTCAAAACCCGCGCGGGCAGCGGCGGCGAACCGGTCCAGGAACGGCAGTTCAGTAAACAGCATGGTTAAATTAGCAGCAAATTTTGGCATGGTTTTATCTCAGTTCATCCACTTCGTCAGTGGTCAGGTAGCGGATCTCACGGTTGCCGAGGGTAAATATCAGCCGCGCGGTCTCTTCCAGCTCTTCGGTATTGTTGGTGGCTTCGCGCAGCGATGAGCCGGTGACCACCGGACCGTGGTTGGCCAGTAAAAAGGCGTTATAGCGGGGCGCCAGACCGGCCAGTGCCTGGGCAATACGGTCATCGCCCGGCCGGTAGTAGGGAACCACCGGGACGTCGCCGACACGCATCACCACATAGGGGGTAAAGGGACGAATACAGTTGTGCGGATCGAGCCCCTGCAGGCAGGAGAGCGCGGTCAGATAGTGGCTGTGCAAGTGGACGATCGCCTTGCAGGCCGGGTTGTGCAAATAGACCGCCCGGTGAAAAGTGACCTCTTTCGACGGTTTGTCGCCGGAGAGCCATTCACCTTGCAGCGTCACCACCGACAACCGCTGCGCCTGCAGTTCGCCGAGGCAGGAGCCGGTCGGCGTCGCCAGCAGGTTGCCGTCCGGCAGCAGCAGCGACAGATTGCCGGCGGAGCCGGTGGCATAGCCGCGGCTAAACAACGAGGCGCCAATCTGCACCATTTCATCTCGCAGCTGTTGCTCAGTCATGACGAAACTCCTGCTGGGCACGGGCAAAGAAGTGGATATCGCCGAAGTTACCTGACTTCAGCGCCAGGGAGAGCGGCTGGCGGGTGTCACGCACCCAGGGCACCCCGGGGGAGATGGTCGGCCCAATATGGAACGCCTCGACCCCCAGCGTCTGCGCCACAATGCTCGATGTTTCCCCTCCGGCCACAATAAACCGGGTAAATCCTTTCGCCTTCAGGGCGGCGGCAAGGGCGGCAAACAGCTGTTCCACCCGTTCGCTGCTGGCCTTGTCGCCATACTGCGCCTGGATCCGCTGCAGCGTTTGCGGCTCGGTGGTGGCATAGATCATCGGCGCCAGCGGCGCATCGCGCTGCGCGTCCACCCAGTCAGTCAGCGTCCTGACGTAGCTCTCCAGATCGGTAAAACAGGCGCTTAAGTCGACGGCGCGGGCGGGGGCCTGTTCACGATAGGCCGCCACCTGGCTGTTGGTCATCACCGAGCAGGAGCCCGAGAGCACCACCGCCGGGCCGGCCAGCGGCATGCCCGCCTGAGCGCTTTCACCCCTGGCGCCATGGCGTTGCGCCCAGTCGCGGGCGAGGCCGATGGCGAGACCGGAACCGCCGGAGACCAGCTTCATCTCTCGCAGCGCCACGCCCTGGGTGAGCAAATCCTGTTCACTGAGGGCGTCGAGCACCACATAGCTCACCGCCGGATCGCTGATTGTCGCCAGCGCGGTGGCGACCGCCTCCGGCCCCCGGGCGACAATCGGCCAGGCAATCAGCGCGGCTTTTCCGCGCCCCTGGCGCTCAATTAAGCGGCCCAGGTGCGCATCCTCCATCGGCGTCACCGGATGGTGGCGCATCCCGGACTCATTCAGCAGTTGCTCGCCGACAAACAGATACCCCTGATAGACCGTGCGGCCGTTCACCGGCAGCGCCGGGGAAATCACCGTCCGCCTCTCACCCAGCTCGGCCAGCAGGGCGTCCAGCACCGGGCCAATGTTGCCCTGCGCGGTGCTGTCGAACGTGGAACAGTACTTGAAGTAGAATTGCTGACAGCCCTGGGCCTGCAGCCAGCGCAGGGCGGCCAGCGACTGGCTGACGGCCATTTCCACCGGGCAGGAGCGGGTTTTCAGGCTGATGACCACCGCCTCGCTGGTCAGCGGAAGATCGCGGGTCGGCACGCCATTCAGTTGCACCGTCGGCATGCCGTTGCGCACGAGAAAGCTGGCGATATCCGTGGCGCCGGTGAAGTCATCGGCAATGACACCAAGCTGCATGTTATCTCTCCTCACTGTTTGTGGCCCGGCAGGGTGATGCCGTTGAAAATCTTGATCACCGCGCTGTCATCTTCCCGGCCGAATCCGGCATTGCTGGCGGAGGTGAACATATTTAGCGCGGTGGTGGCGAGCGGCAGCGGGAAGGTCAGCGCCCGGGCGGTGTCATTCACCAGACCGAGATCTTTGACAAAAATATCGACGGCGGATTTTGGCGAGTAATCGCCATCCAGGACGTGCTGCATGCGATTCTCAAACATCCAGGAATTACCCGCCGCGTGCGTCACCACGTCATACATCGTCTCCAGCGGGATCCCGGCGCGGGCGGCAAGCGCCATCGCTTCGGCGGCAACAGCGATATGCACCCCAGCCAGCAGCTGATGAATAATCTTTACCGTCGAGCCAAGGCCGATGTCGCTGCCGATGCGGTAGACTTTGCCGGCCACGGCGTCCAGTACCGGCGCGAGGCGGGCAAAGGCGGCATCGCTTCCGGAGGCCATCACCGTCATGTCGCCAGCGGCCGCTTTCACTGCGCCGCCCGATACCGGCGCGTCAAGCATCAATAGCTGGTATTCCGCCAGCGCCACGGCTATCGCCTGGGCATCGGCGGAGGCGATGGTGGACGACACCATCACGACGGTGCCGGGTTTCAGATGGGCGGCGAGGCCGGTTTCGCCGAACAGGATCCCCCGCACCTGGGCGGCATTGACCACCAGCAAGACGACCGCATCCAGGTCAGCGGCGAAAGGCACCGCGCTGGGGCCCGCGCCTTTGGCGCCCGCCGCCAGCAGTGCGCGACAGTTGTCGGGGTTGATGTCAACGCCCCAGGTGTTCAGGCCCGCCTGCAGGCAGGCGCGGGCGGCGCCCATGCCCATTGAACCCAGTCCAATCACGCAGACGTTAGTGTGTGCAGCCATGATGGTCTCCTTGTGAATATTCGTTAATTAATGTGATTTAATGATAGAATAAAGCGTTATCATGTGAATTTATGTGAGAGCTATCACGAATAACCCACATGAATATAAAAAATTCACAGGCGGAAAGAGGCTGCACAACGGCGATTCTTGCCCTAAAATAGCGTAAAAACAGCAGCAAAGCGCGATAACAACACAGGGTGTCGCCAGGTCCGCAGCCCGAGTGGTGACGCCTGGTGTGAAAAAATGGTAAGGGGAGAGCGGTGATTCCAATAGAACGACATCAGCGTATTTTAGCCCTGGTGGAGCAGCGTGGGGCGGTAAGCATTAATGAGCTGACGGAGATCCTCGGCGTGTCCCATATGACCATCCGTCGGGACGTCAGTAAACTGGAGGAACAGGGGCTGCTGGTCAGCGTCTCAGGCGGCGTGCGCGCCGTCAACCGGCTGGCCACGGAACCCAGTCATCTGGTGAAAAGCACGCTGCAGAGCGAGGAGAAACAGGCGATTGGCGCGCTGGCGGCGAGTCACATCGCCAAAAACAGCTGTATCTATCTCGATGCCGGGACCACTACCCTGGCGCTGGCGCGGGCGATCCTCGACCGGGATGATCTGCAGGTGGTGACCAATGATTTTGAGATAACCCAACTGCTGATCGATGCCAGCCAGTGCGGCGTGATCCACACCGGCGGCACGCTGTGCCGGGAGAATCGCTCCTGCGTGGGCGAATCGGCGGCGCGAACGTTACGCCACCTGGCTATCGATACGGCCTTTATCTCCGCCAGCGGCTGGGACAGCCGCGGTATTTTCACCCCTGATGAGAACAAGGTTACCGTCAAGGAGACCGTCAGCCAGGTCAGCGCGAGAAGCATCCTGCTGTGCGACAGTTCGAAATACAATCAGGTGGCCACCTTTATGGCGTTACCCTTGACCCGGTTCACCACTATTATTACCGATCGGCATCTGTCCGATGCCGCCGCCAGTCATATCGCCCGGCACGCCTGCGAGGTGCTGCGGGCCGGCTAACGCACGGTACCGCCGGGTTAGCGTTGCCAGTGCTCGATCAGCGCTGCGCCGATCCCGGCGATATGTTGATTACGCTCGGCCATACTCGCCGGGGTATCCCGCAGATAGAGCACCACAATGCGC
This sequence comes from Klebsiella sp. P1CD1, assembly GCF_003790505.1. Lineage (NCBI taxonomy): Bacteria > Pseudomonadati > Pseudomonadota > Gammaproteobacteria > Enterobacterales > Enterobacteriaceae > Klebsiella > Klebsiella sp. P1CD1. The sequence continues at coordinate 3,043,083 of NZ_CP033631.1, read as the reverse complement.
TCCGGTTTGCCGTCCGGGCCGAGCAGGGCGACAATGCCGCGCGCACCCCGTTCGCCAGCCCCGGTTTTGTCGGCGATAAACCAGCCCGGCGGCAGCACGGCGCGGATCAGCGGGCCGGCAACCCGATCGTCCACCATCCACTGCAGGAGTTGCTGTTGCGAACGGGCGCTCAGATGCTGCGCGGTCAGTAGTTTGCGCAGCGTGGCGGCCATGCTGGCCGGGGTGGTGGTGTCGCGCGCGTCGCCGGGAAGCGCCTCATTCAGTGCCGTTTCCCAGCGGTCAAGACGGGTGACGTTGTCACCGATCTGGCGCAGAAAGGCAGTTAATCCCGCGGGGCCGCCGACGGTGGCCAGCAGCAGATTGCCAGCGCTGTTATCGCTCAGGGTGATGGCGGCGGCGCAGAGTTCGCCGATCGTCATCCCGTCGACAAGGTGTTTTTCGCTGACCGGGGAGTAGTCCACCAGATCCTGCTGGCGGTAGTGGATCCGCCGATCCAGTTGTTCGAGCCCGGCATCCACCCGCGCCAGCACCGCGCCGCACAGCAGCACTTTAAAGGTGCTCACCATGGGAAAGCGTTCATCGGCGCGCCAGGCGGCCAGCGTGCGGCCGCTGGCCAGATCCATTTCCACCATCCCCACGCGGCCCGACAGCTGGCTTTCGCTTTGTTTAATCTGCTCAAGCGGCTGTGGACCGGCGTATACCACCAGTGGCAGGGTGGCTAACAGGGAGATAACACACAGGCGAACATAACGCATAACCGCAATACTTCCTTGAGTGAGGGCCGATAAGGGCGAGCAAAGGGGCGACAAATAAGAATAACCCGGCGTTTTGCTGATTCACAATTCCTCTTTTTTCCTTCATCATTTGTCATCTTTTATTTCGAATAATCAATATTTAGCCCAGCCTCAGCACGCTATTTTTTGACTCAAGGCCGCGATGAACTATAAGAAAGTACGTAATGCCGCACTCAGGCTGGCGCCGTTTGTTGACGACAATGCCCGCCGGACTCCGCGGTTCGCCAATGATATACGCCATCCCGGGAGGAACTGGTGCACCCGATAATTAAGGTCATGCTGGTGGGAGGTAAGGCCGACGGGCTGTTGGTCAGCGTCGCCGATGACGCGACCGAGGTCTCGGTGACGCCTGCGCAGTACGGTGCGCTATCCGGGCAACCGCTGAGCTATCGTATTGTCAGTCAAACCATTGACGATGAACGCTATTATTTTGGCGTCTTCAGTGAAGCCCATCAGGATAGCGACAAGCTGACGCGGGTCGCCCTGACCCGTGGAATGAAAAAAATGTTCTGTTAAACCCTGCCCGAATGAGGGCGTGAGAGGGTATTCCTGGCGCCGCTCTGCTACTGTGGCAGCCTTCTATTTCCAGGGCAGGACCTATGATGATTCAGTACATCCGTATTCAAAACTTTCGCTCGGTCAGGGATATCGCGCTGGAGCTCGGGCCGCTGAACATTGTCTTCGGCCCCAACGGCTGCGGCAAATCCAATATTTATAACGCCATCCACCTGCTGACCGCCGCCGCTGACGGCAAGCTGTCGGGGTTTATCAGCGAAGAGGGCGGTCTGGAGAATATGATGTGGTCCGGGGAGCGTTCGCCCGTTGATCGTCATCCCCGCCGTCTGCAAATCGCCTGCCGGACCGACAGCTTCGATTATGAGCTGCAGATAGGCTTCCCGGAAAAATTGCCCTATCCGACGCAGTTCATGCTCGATCCCATCGTTAAAGAAGAGAACATCTGGCTGGCCGGCTACTCCCGCCGGCCTTCCTCCCGCGTACTGCAGCGTAAGAATCAGGCGGCGTTTCTCGTCGATGTGACGGGGGAGAAAAGTACGTTCACTGAGAGCATCTATGAAAACGAGTCGGTGTTCGGTCAGCTCGGCGAACCGCATCGTTTTCCCGAGGTGTCGCGAGTGCGGGAAACCCTGCGCCGCTGGCGGTTTTATCATGAATTCGCTATCGGCCGCCTTTCAGACCATTGTCGAGATCGGCGCGGAAGAGATTTTGCACGAGATCCTCGCCGACGCCTTTCCTGGCTGCCAGTTTTACTGTGAAAACGAGCAGTCACGTTTCGCCCTGAAAATGCGTCGCGAGGGGATCCGCCGCCCGCTGCTGGCGGCGGAGATGTCTGACGGTACGCTGCGCTTTCTGTGCCTCGCTGTTGCGCTGCTCAGCCCGCGCCCGCCGGCCTTTCTGGCGATCAATGAACCGGAGAACAGCCTGCATCGCGACATGTTGCCCGCGCTGGCCCGGCTGATTATCGAGGCCTCGCGCTACAGCCAGATCTGGCTGACCAGCCACTCGGCAGAGCTGGCGGAGCTGATTGCCTCCGGGGCGCCTTGTCAGCGCTATGCCCTGGAGAATCGCGGCGGGGAGACGCGGATTGTCGAGTGAGTCCCGTCGTCCCTGACGGGAGCCGGAGTCAGGCGGGGGTCTGCGTCCCCGCTGCTGGCAGCAGATTTTTCCCGCCCCGTAAGGTAAAGAACGAGAGCAGGGTGAAGCTCAGGGTGATACACCCGAGGATCAAATAAGCCTGATGGAAGCCGACGGTGTCGTACATCCGGCCGACCCAGGCGGAAAGCACCACCCCGGAAAGCTGTTTCGACAGGTTAAAGCCGATCAGAAACAGGGTGGCCGAGAGCCGCGGGTTAAAGGCGGAGGAAATATATTTAAAGGTCCCGACCAGCAGGAAGGGGATCTCAAACATATGCAGCATCTTGAGGATCACCACCTCCACCGCCGATGAGGCAAAAGACGACCCGAGAATACGCACCGACATGATCATCCCCGCGGTCAGCAGGGCGTTTTTGGCGCCGATGCGGTTAACAATGGCCGGAGCGCAGAACATAATTAGCGCGTTGAGCAGCTCGCCACCGGTGGTGACGAAGCCAAACACTTCGGTACCGCGCTGCGGGCTGGCGAAAAAGCTTTTGAAAAAGTTGGCGAACTGCTGGTCAAACACGTCGTAGACGCTGGCGACGCCCACCACATAGATAATAAAGCCCCAGAAGCGCGGCATACGCAGCAGCTCTGCCGCCGTGCGCAGCGAAAAGGCCTGGCGATTGGCGCCCAGCGCTTCGATAACCTCGGCGCTGTTGCTGCTTTCCGGTCGCGACAACCAGAGCAGCAGACCGAGCACCAGCGCAAAACCGGAGGCGATCCAGAAGGTGATGTTGGGATCGATGCCGAACAGAACGCCGGTTATCGAGGCGCACAGCGCCCAGCCGACGCAGCCTGCGACCCGCACTTTGCCATATTCAAAGCGGTTGGCCCGGCTGACGCGCTCGATATAGGCTTCCACCGCCCCGGAGCCGCTGGAGAAAACAATCCCCAGATAGATCCCGCCCGCCAGCGCCCCGGCGATGATATTCATTTGCAGCAGCGGTGAAAAAACGAAAATAAAGAACGGTGCGAACAGAATTAACAGCACCGTAATAGTCCACAGCAGATGTTTGCGCAGGCCGAGCTTATCCGACATCAGGCCAAACACCGGCTGAAAAATAATGGCGAATAACGAAATAGACGAGAAAACGATCCCGGTTTCCGTTTTGGTTAAATGGTTAACGTCCGCCAGCCACACCGGAAAAAACGGAAAGTAGGCCGACATAATGAAATAGTAAAAGAAAAAGAACAGCAGGAAATAGACAAAATTATGCCGTTCTCGTGGCGCCAGTTCAGAGAATTTCATCACCATGATCCCTTGTTATTCTGTTTGTAGGGTGGGGGCTGTCGCCCCCACGGATTAAAGGCAACGCAAAAAGACCTCGTACTGCCAGCGCGTTTGACTCAGGAGCCACTGCGGTAGCACGCTGGGGGTCCAGGAGTCATCGCCGCCCACCCCCATATGCAGGCCGTCGAGGGTGATCCACACGCCGTCTTCGGCCTGCATCTTGTGCCAGTGGTCGGTCTCCATCAGCTGACGGGTACTCCACGGCTGAACGGAGAAGTGGAAATGTCCGCTGACGTGCCAGCGTCCCCAGTCCAGCGCCTGGGTATCACAGCGCAGGCCGTTTTCCGTCGGGAAGATGTAGGGCGTCGTCATCGCCGCCAGCGGCTGCTCCCAGCGGGCGAAGCAGGCGCTGCTCCGCCGGTCGGGGTAGTTCTCATGCGGCCCCAGCCCCAGCCAGCTCACCGGCGCCTGCTGATCCGCCACCTGGAAGTGCAGCCCGACCCGCGGCAGCGGCGGCAGGGTTTCTGCCCGTTCGCCGTCCACCGCCAGCCGCAGCGTACCGTCCGCGGTGAAGTGCATGCGCCAGTGGCTGACAATCACTACCTCTTCGCCGCGCAGATAGTGCCAGCGGCAGTCGACGAGGGTTTCATTTGCCAGGCGCTGCGCGTCGCACTGGACGCAGTGCGCCTCAAGATCGTACAGGCCGGCGCTTTTCCAGCGCTCCACCCAGGCGTTGGGGTCGATACGCTCTACTTCGCTGACCCCGATGTCGTTGTCGAGCGGCGCGCGAATAAACTGGTCACGCAGGGGGGTCAACAGCTGCTCCTGACCGCCAACCGACCAGCGGCTCAGCAGACCCGTCCGGCGATCGATGGTCCAGCATTGCGAACCGGCGCGGATCTGCCAGACCTCGTCGCTGACGATAAGATCCGGAGCGCCGGCAGGCACGGTGGGCGCCGGCAGCGCCAGCGGGGCGGGCAGGGGAAACTGTTGCCAGGCGACGCGGTGATCCGCTTCTGACCAGTCGGTCGCCCGGGGCTGGGTCACCTCCAGCGTCAGCCACACCGCGCGGGCGCCTTCAGGCAGGATTAGGCTGTCGAGCAGCGTTATCTCGTCGCTGCCCTCAGGGGGCAGCGCAAGGGTCAGGTTGCCGTGATACAGGGTTTCACCGGCCGACTGCACCTGCCAGCGCACCACTTCGTTATCGGTTGGACGGAACAGGTATTCGCTGGTGATGCGCACCCGCAGCGGCGAGGTCGACAGCAGCGTGAACTGAAAATATTGCTGGGCGTGCTTCGCCTCCACCAGCGACGGGTGTGGCGTGCGATCGGGAAACACCAGACCGTTCATACAGAACTGGCGATCGTTAGGCTTATCGCCAAAGTCGCCGCCATAGGCCCAGCCGACGCTGCCGTCGTCAAAGATTTTGCGGATCGCCTGATCGGCCCAGTCCCAGATAAACCCGCCCTGCAACCGCGGATACTCGCGGAAGGCCTGCCAGTAATCGGCGAAGTTGCCGAGGCTGTTGCCCATCGCGTGGGCATATTCGCAAAGGATCAGCGGCCGCTGCTCGCCGGGCAGGCTGATCCATTTTTTGATCCCCCATTTGGGTACCGCCGGGATCGGCTGGTCGCGTTCGACGCGGGCGTACATCGGACAGATAATATCGGTGGCGGTGGTATCCGCGCCGCCTCCCTCGTACTGCACCGGACGGCTCGGGTCGTTGCGTTTCAGCCAGTGGTACAGCGCTTCGTGGTTACCGCCGCCGCCCGACTCGTTGCCCAGCGACCAGATGATAATGCACGGATGGTTGCGGTTGCTCTGTACCATCCGGGTGACGCGGGCGCTGAAGGCTGGCAGCCACGCCGGATCGTCGGACAGCCGATTCATCGGCACCATCCCGTGGGTTTCAATATTAGCTTCATCGACCACGTACAGACCGTAGCGGTTGCAGAGTTCATACCAGCGCGGCGCGTTGGGGTAGTGCGAGCAGCGCACGGCGTTAAAGTTGTTCTGCTTCATCAACAGAATGTCCTGCACCATATCCGCCTCGGTGACCACCTGACCGCGCAAATGATGATGCTCATGGCGGTTAACGCCGCGGATCAGCAGCGGTTTGCCGTTGAGACGCAGCAGGCCATCGACAATCTCGATGCGGCGAAAACCGATGTCCCATGCTTCGGCCTCCAGCAGTTCGTCGCCGCGCCACAGGGTGACCACGGCGCGATAACAGTTTGGAGTTTCCGCGCTCCAGTGCGCCGGCGCCGTCACCGCCAGAGCAAAATCGACCCGTTCCGCGTAGTGGCCGCGTTCATCCACCGCCGGGGTGCCTAACGGCTGCCGCCCGGCGGCGACCTGCTCCTCGCCACGCCACAGGCTAACCCCGATGCTGAGCCCGGCAAGGGCCGCCTCTGTCGCTTCGACGGTCGCCTGGACCTGCAGAGTGCCATCGCGGTAGAGGGCGTCGAGGGCTGGCGTCAACTGCACGTCGCATAGCCGTTGCTGCGGCTTATTCAGCAGCCACACCGAGCGGAAAATGCCGCTCATCCGCCACATATCCTGGTCTTCCAGCCAGCTGCCGGCGCTCCAGCGCATGACCATCACGCACAGGCGGTTGTCGCCCGGGCGCAGGAAGGGGCTGAGATCGAACGCTGCCGGCAGGCGACTGTCCTGCGAATAGCCGACCCAGACGCCATTGCACCACAGATGAAACGCCGAGTTGACGCCATCGAAAATAATCTGCGTTTGCCCGTTCTCGCGCCATGTGTCCTCAACCGTAAAGTGCAGGGAATAACAGCCGGTCGGGTTATCCTCCGGCACCCGCGGTGGCGTGGTATCGATGGGATAGCGGACGTTGGTGTAGATCGGCGCGTCATAGCCCTCCATCTGCCAGTTGGAAGGCACTGGCGTGCCGCGGCTGTCCGGCAGATCCTGCGTCAGCCACTGCGCATCGACGGCAAACGGGCTGCGGGCATAAACGAACTGCCACTCGCCGTCCAGCTGACGACGGCGTGTGGAGAGATGGTTATCCCGGGCGGCAAGCTCATCGCGCCAGCTGGCGAAAGCGGGATGCGCCGGCAGGCGGTTAAGGTGGGTAATGGTCTGGTTCTGCCAGTCTTCACGGGCGAGGACGGCGTCAAAGTCGGGCATGTTGCTGTGGCCGGTATCGCTAATTTGCATTTTAATCCCCGGTAAGTCAGAAAATGTCGTTCGCTAAACATGATGATTAACGTTATCGGGTAATTTGTTTTTTCCAGCAATCACGCTGGAAATGAAATGAACAGACGATCACGAAAGCGAGGGCAAAACGCTGTTTTTTGTCGCGCGTTAAACATAAAATGTTAGCGCACGACATTGTTATCGCTGAGGAGAAAAATATGCCGCGTCGTACCGCAACCCTTGAGGATGTCGCCCGCGCGGCGGGGGTCTCCCAACAGACCGTCTCCCGGGTGCTGAACCGTCCTGAGGTGGTGTCAGCCCGCACCCGGGAGCAGGTGATCCGCGCGATGCAGACGCTGCACTACGTGCCTAACCGCTCGGCGCAACTGCTTGCCGGCAAGGCGGCGCCCTCCATCGGGTTAATTACCGCCTCGCTGACGCTGCATGCCCCCTCGCAGATCGCCGCCGCGATAAAAAGCCATGCCAGCCTGCATCAGCTGGAAGTGGCGATAGCGATGCCGGCGCAGGCCGATTTTGTCGCGCTGCAGGCGCGGCTGGATGAGCTGCGCGCCCAGCATATTCGCGGGGTGATCGTCAGTCTGCCCCTGGAGAGCGCCACCGCCGAGCGGCTGGTGCAAGAGAACCCGGATATGGCCTGCCTGTTTCTTGATGTCTCTCCGGAGGCCGATGTCTGCTGCGTGCGCTTCGACCACCGCGACGGCTGCGGAGCCTGCGTACGCCACCTGTGGGAGCTGGGGCATCGCGAATTCGGCCTGCTGGCGGGGCCGGAAAGTTCGGTTTCCGCCCGTCTGCGCCTCGCCAGCTGGCGCGAGGCGCTGCACAGTCTGAATATCGCTCGCTCAACAACGGTGTTCGGCGACTGGAGCGCCGCCAGCGGCTGGCAAAAAACGTTTGAGCTGCTGCATCTGCAGCCGCGGATCAGCGCGATTGTGGTGGCGAACGATCAAATGGCGCTCGGCGTGCTCAGCGCGCTCGCCCAGCTTAATCGCAGCGGTAGCCGGGCGGTATCGGTGACCGGCTATGACGACACCGCCGACAGTCTCTACTTCCAGCCGCCTCTCACCACGGTGGCGCAGGACTTCGATCTGCTGGGCAAGCGGGCGGTGGAGCGGCTGATCGCCCTGATGGCGGCCCCGCAGCTGCGGATCCGCGAGCTGCTGCCGACCCGGCTTATTGTGCGCCAGTCGGCCTGGCCCGCCGCCGTCGCGGAGGATCAGCAGCAGACCCTCGCGCAACTGAAAGCGCTGGTGGAAAAACTTTAGCGCAGGCCGTTGAGGCTTTATTGAGGTTGACTCTGTTAACCTCGTCATCAAACGTAGAGAGGTCAGGATTATCTGTCTGCGAAAAATGCAAAACACAATCTATCCATGCAAGCATTGATTTACCGCCAGTCATATGGCGGTTTTTTTTTGCCGTCGCCCGCCTCTACCGTTTTCTTCCGTTCGCCTTTCCGCCTGGCATATCCTGCCGCGGCATGCTAGATCTTGCTTCCGGGGCTCCATCCGGGAGACGACGGGAGGCAAGGGTATGATGGTGATAGAGGGTAAAGAGGCGATCGCGCGGGTGGACTGGCAGCGGGTGCGAACCATTATCGCCGAGGCCGGATTGAATGAGCGCGATGTTCAGCAACTGGAGCAGGCGTTCCGCCAGAGCACCTTCTGCTGGTTTGGCTATGAGAACGGTCAACTGATTGCCGTGGCGCGAGCCATCAGCGACTGTACCTGGAGCAGCTATCTGGCGGATGTGGCGATCGTCCCCGAACGTCAGGGGCAGGGTTACGGACAACAGTTGATGCTGGCCATCCGGGAGCAGTTGCTTCCCTTTGGCAAAATTTTTATCTATGCGGTCGCCGATAAAATTACGTTTTATCAGCGCTTTGGTTTTGCCATGCTGACCACTGGCATGGTCTGCGCCAGCGAGGAGGGCATGCACAACATGCAGGAGCAGGGCTATATCCGTCGGCCCTGAAAGCAGGCGCTCAGGAACGCCTGGCTTAAACGTGTAAACCAGGCGCAGGCTGTCAGAGGGGGCGTTCGAGCACGAAAAGATACGCTTCCCGCGACCAGAACAGGGCGGTGCGGCGGCGCTCCACCGACATGGTTTTCACTTCCCATCCCTCACGGGTATAGCTGCTGAGAAACTGGCTCATTTTGTCAGGGTCAGCCTTGGCTTCGCCAAAAAACAGGCTGCCCAGTAGCCCCTCTTTATAGATCACTACCCGACACTCTTTCTTCATCATCGACCCTCCTGGCGACCCGTTTACTGTGGCCGTCTATTGTCCGTTGCCGCGACGATTTTGCAATCGGAGAAGTAGCAAACTGTTTCCGGTACTGCAGCGGACTGAGCGCGAAGTGCTGGCGAAAATGGTGACGCAGGGTGCCGGCGCTGGCAAACCCGCAGCGCTCAGCGATCTGATCGATGGACATCGTGCTCTCCGTCAGGTGCTGGCGGGCGCGCAGCAGCCGCTCGTCCAGCAGCCAGCGGGCGGGTGTTTTACCGGTGGCCTCCTCAAAGCGGCGCAGGAAAGTGCGTGGTCCCATGCCGGCGCGCTGGGCGAGGGAAGCGACGGTATGGCTGGCGGCAAGATGCTGGTGCAGATAGTCAAACAGCTGCCCAAGGCGCTGGCTCTCCCGGCTGCGGGCTACCGGGCGCAGGACCTGCTGCGCCTGACCGCCGTCGCGATGGGGAGAGACTACCAGGCGGCGGGCGACGACGTTGGCGGCTTCGCTGCCGAAATCCTCGCGCACCAGATGCAGACAAAGGTCGATCCCCGCCGCGCTGCCGGCGGAAGTCATCAGCAAAGCATCGCCCACGTAGAGCACATCTTCCACCACCTGGATCTGCGGGAAACGCGACTGCAGCGCCGCGGTGTAGCGCCAGTGGGTCGTTGCCTGGCGGCCATTGAGCAGCCCGGCGGCGGCGAGAACGAACACCCCGGAACAGATGGAAATAATCCGGCATCCGCGGGCGTGGGCGGCAACGAGGGCGGCGCACAGCGCCTCGGGGACCGGGGCGTCGACACCGCGCCAGCCGGGGACCACAATCGTATCCGCCTGGGCGAGAAGTTCAGGCCCGCCGTCAGTCATCAGGCGGATGCCGCCGGTAGCGCACAGCGGCCCTTCATCGACGGCGGCGACGGCGAACTGGTACCAGTTGTCGCCCATTTCCGGGCGCGGCAGGCCGAAGATCTCCACGGCTACGCCAAACTCAAAGGTGCACAGGCCATCGTAGGCGAGGGCGACCACCTGATGACGTGACGGTGTCACAGAAGGGGTTGTCAGGATGTTAGCGTTTTCTGTCATGGTTGTCGGCAGATCAGGGTGATGGGCGTCAGTAAAGTAGTGTTATCACAGACAAGGAGAAGACGCCATGAGTGTAGTAACCCAATTTCCCCCTGCCACCTCCGCTGAGGCTATCCGCTGGTTCCGCCATAAGTTGCATCTTGAGACCGACTGCGCCGATGTGCACAGCGCCCAGCGTGCCGGCGAGGTCGACTTTGTCCTGCTGCACGTGGTCGGCAGCGAGGAAGCCTTCGCCAGACGTCACTTGCCAGGCGCGCAGCATCTCCCGCACAGCCAGATCACCGCCGAGCGAATGGCCGCCTGGCCGGCGGAGACCCTCTTTGTGGTCTACTGCGCCGGGCCGCACTGCAACGGTGCTGACGTTGCCGCGGTGAAGCTAGCTGAGCTCGGGCGGCCGGTGAAAATGATGCTCGGCGGACTCACCGGCTGGGAAGATGAGGGCTATGCGTTTGTTTCCGGTAAATGAAAATATTTCATGTACCATGAAATATTCTCGTTTGCGACCCACCACTCTGCATGCCAGTATCTGGACATATAGCCATCCAGAAGTCTAAAAATTCAAATAATGAACTATCACGGTGGGCAACTAACGCGCCCACCGCTAAGGAGACAGCATGCAACGTCAACAGGCCCCGTTCCGCGCAGACATCGTCGGCAGTTTTTTGCGCCCGGACAGCATTAAACAGGCGCGTCAGCAGCTGGCTGAGGGGATTATCGACGCCGGTCAGCTACGCGAGATTGAGAATAACGCGATCCGTCATCTGGTTCAGCAGCAATGCGACTGCGGCCTGCATGTGGTCACCGACGGTGAGTTTCGGCGCGCATGGTGGCATTTCGATTTCTTCGATGGCCTGCAGGGCGTTGAACGTTACGATGCCGAGCAGGGGATCCAGTTTAACGGCGTGCAGACCAAAGCGCACGGCGTTCGCGTCACCGGCAAGCTGGCGTTTGGCGACCACCCGATGCTGGAAGACTTCCGCTATCTGAAAAGCATCAGCGGCGACGCGCAGCCGAAGATGACCATTCCCAGCCCGAGCGTGCTGCACTTCCGCGGCGGGCGGAAAGATATTGATGCCACCGTTTACCCGGATCTTAGCGACTACTTCGACGATCTGGCCACCACCTGGCGCGACGCGATCCGCGCGTTTTATGACGCCGGCTGCCGCTATCTGCAGCTGGACGATACCGTGTGGGCCTACCTGTGCTCCGATGCCCAGCGTCAGCAGGTACGCGAGCGCGGCGACGATCCGGATGCGCTGGCGCGCATTTATGCCCGGGTGCTGAACCAGGCGCTGGAAGGTAAGCCGGCCGATCTGACGGTGGGCCTGCACGTCTGTCGGGGTAACTTCCGTTCAACCTGGATCTCGGAAGGCGGTTACGAGCCGGTGGCCGAGGTGCTGTTTGGCGGCGTCAATGTCGATGCCTTCTTCCTTGAGTACGACAACGACCGCTCCGGGGATTTCGCGCCGTTGCGCTTTATTCGTCCCGGCCATCAGCAGGTGGTCCTCGGATTGATCACCACCAAAAATGGCGAGCTGGAGAACCCGCAGGGGGTGAAAGCGCGTCTCGCCGAGGCCGCGCAGTATGTGCCGCTCGAGCAGATTTGCCTGAGTCCGCAGTGCGGTTTCGCCTCTACGGAAGAGGGCAATGCCCTCAGCGAAGACCAGCAGTGGCAAAAAGTCCGTCTGGTGACGTCGATCGCCGCCGACGTCTGGTAATGACTTTCTTAGCGCAGCGTTGCACCGTGATGAGGCAACGCTGCCGTCCCTCCCGTCTCCGCCGCCCACCTGTCCCGCATCCTGCTGTTTTCACAACCTGGCACCGTTTTTGCCTTATCACCTCTGGTTAGCTGTTAATTCTTTATTTTTGCGCTACTCAGGAGTGAATCATGCAACGTAGAACGTTATTAAAAGCTTTTGCACTCTCCGCCTCTGTAATGGCTATGGGTCTTTCATTCCAGGCCTATGCCGCCGACACCATCAAAGTCGGGATCATGCATTCGCTCTCCGGGACGATGGCGATTTCCGAAACGCCGCTGAAGGACGTCGCGCTGATGGCCATCGACGACATCAACGCCAAAGGCGGGGTACTGGGCAAGAAGCTGGAGCCGGTGGTGGTCGACCCGGCCTCCAACTGGCCGCTGTTTGCCGAGAAGGCACGCCAGCTGCTGGCCCAGGATAAAGTGGCGGTGGTGTTTGGCTGCTGGACGTCGGTCTCACGTAAATCGGTGCTGCCGGTGTTTGAGGAGCTGAACGGCCTGCTGTTCTACCCGGTTCAGTATGAAGGGGAAGAGATGTCCCCCAACGTCTTCTATACCGGCGCGGCGCCTAACCAGCAGGCTATCCCGGCGGTGGAATACTTGCTAAGTGAGGATGGCGGCGGCGCCAAACGTTTCTTCCTGCTGGGGACGGACTACGTCTATCCGCGCACCACCAACAAGATCCTCCGCGCCTTCCTGCATGCCAAAGGGATCCAGGACAAAGATATCGAGGAGGTCTACACCCCGTTCGGCTACAGCGATTACCAGACCATCGTCGCCAATATCAAAAAATTCTCCGCCGGTGGCAAAACGGCGGTGGTCTCCACCATCAATGGCGATTCCAATGTGCCGTTCTACAAAGAGCTGGCTAACCAGGGTCTGAAAGCGACCGATGTGCCGGTGGTGGCCTTCTCGGTAGGGGAAGAAGAGCTGCGCGGCATCGATACCAAACCGCTGGTCGGCAACCTCGCGGCATGGAACTACTTTGAGTCCGTCGATAATCCGACCAACAAAGCCTTCGTCGCCGACTATCGCGCGTACGCCAAAGCGCACAAGCTGCCGAATGCCGATACGGTGGTGACCAACGATCCGATGGAAGCGACCTGGGTGGGTCTGCATATGTGGGCGCAGGCGGTGACCAAAGCGGGCACCACCGATGTCGATAAAGTGCGCGAGGCGATGGCCGGGCAGACCTTCAACGCGCCGTCCGGTTTTACCCTGACCATGGATGCCACTAACCATCATCTGCATAAGCCGGTGATGATCGGTGAAATTGAAGGCAACGGTCAGTTCAACGTGGTCTGGCAAACCGATAAACCCGTCCGCGCGCAGCCGTGGAGTCCGTGGATCCCCGGTAACGATAAGAAACCTGACCATCCGGTGAAAACCGTCAGCCAGTAAGCGCCAGGGCCGGCGGGGCTGGAGCATAGCGCCCGTCGGCCGCTGACCAGAGGAGAACGACATGAACGCATTGCGTCTCATGAATGTGTTGGCGCTACTGCTGATCCTGCTACCATGGCGGGCGCAGGCCGCGGAGGCGGACGACTTCGTTGCCGCCAGTCGCAGCCAGCAGGCGCAGCTGTTGACCCAGTGGGCGGCAGCGCCGCAGGCGGATCGTCTGCCGCTGCTGCGGGCGTTGACCACCGAGAGCCTGGTGATGGACGAGGGAAAACATGCTTTCCGCACCCGACAGGGCGGATTACAGCCATTGGGCGCTGTCGCCGCGCCGCAGGGCGAAACCCGACCGGTCCGTCTGACCAACAGGCTGCGCAATCTGGCTGCCGGCGCGCTGGCCAGCCACCTTATTTTAAGTGACAACGTCACGGAGAGAGCTTCCGCCGCGCGCACGCTTCAGCGGGAAGCGACCCCGGCCATGGCCGCGCTGCTGCAACAGCGGCTGCAGGCAGAAACCGATGAAAATGTGCGGGGCCTGCTGGAGGTGGCGCTGGCGCGCCTGCAGCTCACTCAGCCTGAGGCCAGCGCGCGGCTGGCCGCCGTGACGCTGCTTGGCCATTCCGCGGACCCGGAAACCCAGGCGCTGCTGATCCCCTTTACCGATGCCCAGCATGAGCCGGATGCGGCGGTGCGCGAGGCGGCCAGCGACAGCCTGCAAAAGATCAAACATCGTCTGCTGCTCGGCGATCTGCTGGGCCAGGCCTTTATGGGGCTGTCGCTGGGATCGGTGCTGTTGCTGGCCGCGCTGGGGCTGGCGATCACCTATGGCCTGCTGGGGGTGATTAACATGGCCCACGGTGAGATGTTAATGATCGGCGCCTACAGCTGCTGGCTGGTACAGCAGGCGCTGGCGCAGCTCGCGCCGCAATGGCTGGCCTTTTATCCGCTGGTCGCGCTGCCGGTGGCGTTTCTGGTGACCGCCGGGATCGGCATGGCGCTGGAGCGCACCATTATTCGTCATCTGTATGGTCGGCCGCTGGAAACGCTGCTCGCCACCTGGGGGATCAGCCTGATGCTTATCCAGCTGGTGAGGATGCTGTTTGGCGCGCAGAACGTGGAGGTGGCAAACCCGGCCTGGCTCTCCGGCGGCGTGCAGGTCCTGCCGAACCTGATCCTGCCGTGGAATCGGCTGGCGGTGCTGGCGTTCGTCCTGCTGGTGCTGTGTTTTACCTGGCTCATCCTGAACCGTACCCGTCTGGGGATGAACGTCCGCGCCGTGACGCAGAACCGGGCGATGGCCGCCTGCTGCGGCGTGCCTACCGGGCGGGTGGATATGCTGGCTTTTGGCCTCGGCTCCGGTATTGCCGGACTGGGCGGCGTGGCGCTGTCGCAGCTTGGCAACGTCGGGCCTGAACTGGGTCAGGGATACATCATCGACTCGTTTCTGGTGGTGGTGCTGGGCGGCGTCGGCCAGCTGGCCGGCAGCGTGGCGGCGGCCTTTGGGCTGGGCATTTTCAACAAAATTCTCGAACCCCAAATGGGCGCGGTGCTGGGCAAAATCCTGATCCTGGTGATGATTATTCTGTTTATTCAGAAACGCCCGCAGGGTCTGTTCGCGCTGAAAGGGAGGGTTATTGACTGATGAGCCAACCAATCACCTTAACGCTGGCGCAGCGCGCGCCGCGGCCTCTGCGCTGGCTGGGGATCCTGCTGGTGCTGGGGCTGCTGAGTATGCCATTCCTGGCGCTGCTGCCGGCCTCGCATCCGCTGGCGGTGCCGAGCTGGCTGCTGACGCTGAGCGGCAAAATCCTCTGCTACGCCATTGTGGCGGTGGCGCTGGATCTGGTCTGGGGCTATGCGGGTATGCTGTCGCTGGGGCACGGGATCTTCTTTGCCCTCGGCGGGTACGCCATGGGGATGTACCTGATGCGCCAGGCGGCGGGCGACGGTCTGCCGGCGTTTATGTCTTTTCTCTCATGGAGCGAGCTGCCCTGGTTCTGGTGGGGCACGCAGCATTTCGCCTGGGCGATGGCGCTGGTGGTGCTGGTTCCCGGTCTGCTGGCCCTGGTTTTCGGCTGGTTTGCCTTTCGCTCGAAGATCAAAGGGGTCTATTTCTCGATCATGACCCAGGCCCTGACCTATGCCGGTATGCTGCTGTTCTTTCGCAACGAGACCGGGCTTGGCGGCAACAACGGCTTCACCGGTTTTACCACGCTGCTGGGTTTTCCGGTCACCGCCACCGGCACCCGCGCCACCCTGTTTATGGCCACGGTTTTGCTGCTGTTGCTGACCCTGTGGCTGGGCTCGGCGCTGGCGCAGAGTAAGTTTGGCCGGATCCTCACCGCGGTACGTGACGCCGAAAACCGGCTGATGTTCTGCGGGTACGACCCGCGCGGCTTCAAGCTGCTGGTATGGACGCTGTCGGCGGTGCTCTGCGGTCTGGCGGGGGCGTTATATGTCCCGCAGGTCGGGATCATCAACCCCAGCGAAATGTCGCCGACCAACTCCATCGAGGCCGCCATCTGGGTCGCGCTCGGCGGGCGCGGCACCCTGATCGGCCCGGTGCTTGGCGCCGGGCTGGTCAACGGCGCGAAAAGCATTTTCACCGTGGCGATGCCAGAGTACTGGCAGCTGTTTCTGGGCCTCATCTTCATCATCGTGACCCTGTTTTTACCCCGCGGAGTGATGGGCCTGCTGCGTCGAGGAGACCGCTAATGCAACCGGATGAAGGACTGTTTACCCGTCAGCTGCCCGGCGATCGCTTTCGCGAACAAACCGATCCGGTGCTGCAGCTGGAGAATATCAACGTCAGCTTTGACGGTTTCCGGGCGCTGACGGATCTGTCGCTGGCGATAGGCGTCGGCGAACTGCGCTGTGTGATCGGCCCCAACGGGGCGGGCAAGACCACCCTGATGGATGTGATCACCGGCAAGACCCGGCCGCAAAGCGGCAAAGCGCTCTATGACCAGTCGGTGGATCTGACCACTCTTGACCCGGTGGCCATCGCCCGCCAGGGCATCGGGCGCAAGTTTCAGAAGCCGACGGTCTTCGAAGCGCTGACGGTGGCGGAAAATCTCGCCCTGGCGATGAAGGGTGATAAATCGGTGTGGGCCAGCCTGCGCGCCCGGCTGAGCAGCGAACAGGACGATCGGCTGAATGAGGTACTGCGCCTGCTGCGTCTCGACGGCGAGCGCTACCGCCAGGCCGGTCTGCTGTCCCATGGCCAGAAACAGTTCCTTGAGATCGGCATGCTGCTGGTGCAGGAGCCGCATCTGCTGCTGCTTGATGAGCCGGCGGCCGGCATGACCGATGCGGAAACGGAGTATACGGCGGAGCTGTTTCGTACCCTGGCTGGACAGCACTCCCTGATGGTGGTGGAGCACGACATGGGATTTGTCGAGACCATCGCCGACCGGGTGACGGTCCTGCATCAGGGCCAGGTGCTGGCGGAGGGATCGCTGCGGGAGGTGCAGGCCAATGAGCAGGTCATTGAAGTTTATCTGGGACGTTAAGGAGCGCCAATGTTACAGGTGAGTCAGCTACATCAATACTACGGCGGCAGCCATATTTTGCGTGGGGTGGATTTTTCCGCCCGTCAGGGCGAAGTCACCTGCCTGCTGGGGCGCAATGGCGTCGGTAAGACCACGCTGCTGAAATGCCTGATGGGGCTGATCCCGGCGCGCAGCGGTGAGGTACGCTGGCAGGATCAGAACATCACCCATCGCAAACCGCACCAGCGGGTGCAGGCCGGGGTCGCCTACGTTCCCCAGGGGCGCGAGATATTTCCGCGCCTGACGGTGGAAGAAAACCTGCTGATGGGGCTGTCGCGCTTTCCTGCCCGCGAAGCGCAGCAGGTGCCGGAGGAGATCTACCAGCTTTTCCCGGTGCTCAAGACCATGAAGCAGCGGCGGGGCGGTGACTTATCCGGCGGTCAACAGCAACAGCTGGCGATTGGCCGCGCGCTGGCCAGCCGTCCGCAGCTGCTGATCCTTGATGAACCCACCGAGGGGATCCAGCCTTCGGTTATCAAAGAGATTGGCGAGGTGATCCGCCAGCTGGCGAGCCGCGGGGATATGGCGATCCTGCTGGTGGAGCAGTTCTATGACTTTGCCGCCGGGCTGGCGGACCACTACCTGGTGATGTCGCGCGGCGCCATCGTCCAGCAGGGCAAGGGCAGTGATATGGAGAGCGACGGCGTGCGCGCCATGGTGACCATCTGACCAGGCCGGCGGCGTGCGCGCCGCCGGTTTGCGGACTATTTGCGCAACAGCCGCTGCAGGCGCGCCAGGCGCCAGTTTTTGATCCATTCGCCGAACACGAACAGGCGTAATCCTCTCACCACCAGCAGGGCGCCCCAGATCAGGGCGACCCAGCCGGACCAGTAGTACTGTGGATTAGTGAAGCGGTTAAGCACCGCCAGCAGCACGCAGACTACCACCGCCACCGACAGCGAACGGAAAAAGCGGCTCTCCTGATGCACCCGCGCTTTGGCTTCCTCTATGCGCAGATCCAGCGAGGCTTCCGGGCCCGGCGCACCCTCCCGCGAGGCTTCGCCGCCGATCTCGGCCACCGTGACCTCAAAGACCGCGGCAAGGGCGCTGAGGGTCTCCAGCCCCGGGCGTTCGCCATTCTCAATGCGCTGGATCGTGCGGACGCTGAGACCCGCCATTTCGGCCAGCTGCTCCTGGGACCAGGCGCGCTGTAGCCGTAATTGTTTGACCTGATTGTTGCTGTTCATATTCGTATGCTCCATGACGTTCTGCGGATGTAAACCTGTGATGGAGTATGGTGAACCGGGCCGCCAGCCACCACGACAGCGACCCGACAACGGCCCGACATCAACCCGACAGCCGCATGCCAGCTGGCGTCAGGCGTTAGCCAGCGGACAATCCGGCTGCCAGGGACGGGCATTCATCCCGCGGAAAATCATCAGCCAGGCGGCGACAATCGCCACGATAAGAATGACAAAAAGCGACCAGTGCGGCAGATGGGTGAGGATCATCCCGGTGAACATCGGGTTGAATGCCGCGCCCAGCCACCCCAGCGACTGGGCGGAGAAGTAGCTGGCCTTCATCCCCGGCGGGGCAATATGGTCAATCAGCATATACTCCCCGGGGGCATAAATCACTTCCCCGAGGGTGAAGATCGCCGCCGAGATCCCCCATGCCCACAGGCTGGCGCCAGAGAACATAAAGCCCACGAGGCCGATAACAAAGCAGACGGTGCCGAAGGTCATCAGCGGGCGAATATTTCTGGCGCTCAGCCGCCGGCCAACCGCGTACTGCAAAGCGACCACCACCGCGGCGTTAACCGGCAGCACCACGGCCACCACTTTCTCGGCGAAGTCACTGCTGGCGACCACCAGCACATACTGCGAGAGACAGGAGGCGAAAGCGCCGCTGACGAAGGAGGCCAGCAGCCCGGAACAGGTAAACCACAGCAGCGCCCGGTCATGCAGCAACACCGAGGGAGACCAGGCGACAGCGCCCGGCTGGGCCGCGGCCACCTCCCGCTGGAGAAACAGCTGAATAAACACCAATGGAAAGGCGGCGCAGGCGGCCGCCAGCCAGAACGGCAAATTGATGCTGTGCATCACCAGCAGCGTGCCGATGGGCGGCCCAACGGTCCAGCCGATATTGAGGATGGTATAGTTCAGCGAGAAGATACGCGCTTTTTTCTCCGGCGTCAGTCGGTCGGCGAACCAGGCTTTTAGCACGGTGGAAAACACCGAGTATGCGCAGTTGATCAACGCAAAGAAGATCACCACCAGGATAGCGTTATTGACCAGCGGTATCGCGCTAAATCCCAGAATAAACACCAGCACTGACCACACCATATAGCGCTTTTTGTCGAACTTATCCGCGAGGATGCCAAAGCCCATGCTGAACAGCACGCCGACCACCAGCGCCAGCGACAACGCGTAGCCAATCACATCGACATCCAGCTGATAACGTCGGGTGAGGTAGATAGTCATAAACGGCAGTGTGGCCCCTCGGCCAATAGTTAGCAGTAACGACGATGCCAGCAGCGCGATGGTGGAGCGCCTGAGAGTGGTGATCATGATTTCCTTGCCTGTCATGTTGTTATAATTTTACGTCTTCGATCACAAATAACACGCTCATTACGCCTTGTACAGGTCAGCCCGGTCGCCGGGCGCACTTCCTGGCCTGCCAAAAATAATGATCTATCCTGGCGGCCGCTTTTTGGTTACTTTGATTTTGTTCACAAAAATTCTAATAACGACAGAGGCAGGGTATGACGAGGAAAGATGGACTACTGGCGCTGCTGGTAGTTGTGGTGTGGGGGCTTAACTTTGTGGTGATTAAGCTGGGATTACACAATATGCCGCCGCTGATGCTGGCGGGGCTGCGCTTTATGCTGGTCGCCTTCCCGGCGCTGCTGTTTGTATCCCGCCCGGCCATCCCGCTGCGCCTGCTGCTGGGTTATGGCCTGACCATTAGCTTTGGTCAGTTTGCCTTTCTGTTCTGCGCTATTGGCCTGGGTATGCCTGCCGGGCTGGCATCGCTGGTGCTGCAGGCGCAAGCCTTCTTCACCATCATTCTCGGCGCCTTCGTCTTTGGCGAACGTCTGCAGGGCAAGCAACTGGCGGGGATCGCGCTGGCGATCTTTGGCGTGCTGGTGCTGGTGGAGGGCAGCCTTGGCGGGGAGCATGTGCCGCTGGTGGGCTTTATGCTGACCCTGGCGGCGGCGCTCAGCTGGGCCTGCGGTAATATCTTCAACAAGAAAATCATGTCGCATGCCGCCCGGCCGCCCATTATGTCGCTGGTGGTGTGGAGCGCGTTGATCCCGGTGCTGCCGTTTATGCTGGCCTCATGGCTGATTGATGGCCCGCAGACCATGCTGGCGAGCCTGCAACACATCGATCTGCTGACGATACTGTCGCTGCTCTATCTGGCATTTATCGCCACTATCGTCGGCTATGGTATCTGGGGATCGCTGCTGGGGCGCTATGAGACCTGGCGGGTGGCGCCGCTGTCGCTGCTGGTGCCGGTGGTGGGGATGGCCAGCGCTGCGCTGTTGCTGGGGGAGACGCTGAGCGGACTGCAGCTCACCGGGGCGGTACTGATTATGGCCGGGCTCTATATTAACGTCTTCGGCTTACGTCTGGTGCGGCCGGGTATGGCGCGCGGATAAAAAAAAGCCCCGAAGAAGGGGCTACACAATTATGCGTGTAATGGCATCACAGGTCGTGCTGCTGGTAGTACGGCACGCCCAGTTCGTCGGATTTATCACTGCCAGCCGCCATATGATTGAAATCAAATGGCGAATCGTTATGTTCCGAAGGGATAATCATTGTATCACGCTGGTTTTGACGCACCGGCGTGGTGTTTTGCTCCGCATAGCTGAGGCTGGAGACCAGCGACAGGAGTACGATAGCTGCGGCAGCGAATAATTTCATGATTTCCTCAATACGTCTTTGATAATACAGGCGATTAACATCAGTTATTTAGCGGATGCAGATAGCGGGATTCGCCAGGTACATTCGTTATGCGATACTTGTGGGGCGGAACATCGAAATAGTTCTTGAACGTTCGCGTCAGGGTCTGCTGCGACTCGAAACCGTAGCGTTCCGCCAGGTACAAAATGGGCTCATTGCTCTGCTTGAGCTTTTGCGCAATCTCCGTCAGCTTGCGGCTGCGGATGTACTGGCCGAGGGAATGGCCGGTCTCTTTCTTAAACATACGTTGCAGGTGCCACTTGGAGTAACCTGAACGCTCAGACACTTTTTCCAGCGACAGGGGCGATTCCAGGTTATCCTCGATCCACGACAAAATACTATGGATAGTGATGGCGTCATTATTACGTCTGGACATCATCTTACCTCTTCTTATTTTACGGCAGGACCTTCTTGAGTAGTTGCTCAAGCGCGACGACTTCGTCCGCCGACAGATTTTTTGTTAACTCCTGGTGTAACTTCTGACCCACAACCTGATGACACTGCTCGCAAAGGGCTGCGCCGTCCGGTGTCAACTGCACCAGCACGCCGCGCTTGTCAGCGGGGTTGGGTAACCGTTCAATCCAGCCTTTGCACGCCAGGCGGTCGAGCATACGCGTCATCGCGCCCGGGTCGACGGAAAGCACGGTTTTCAGCTCAACGGGGGTAATACATACCTCGCAACGAATGGAACAGAGCACGCGAAACTGGGTCGCGGTAATATCCATGGGTGAGAGGTAGTCGTTGAGCAGGCGATCTTTTTTCTGGTTAACCATCTGGATCAAGCGGCCCAACGGGATCATTTCATTAAACAGGTCGCTGGTACTTTTCATGATGGTTGCCCAGGCAAGTAATTAGTTGCAGGTGATACTATTGCCCAGGCAATCATAAGTCAACATTATGAATTGGCCGATGCCACGATTTGCTAAAATAAAAAAATCTGACGTGGGTCACTGTTTGTGGTTTTGCTAACGCTTGTTAATTTTTAGCGGAAGTGGTTTATCAGCAGGCTGGCGGCGAAAGTGTCGAAGCCGGTATACTCACGGAACGAAACAATACTTAAAAAATGAATATTAACGGGACTTTAATTAACTATGTTCGATTTGTTTAAAGCAATAGGGCTTGGCCTGGCGGTGCTTTTACCGCTGGCAAACCCACTCACAACCGTGGCGCTGTTCCTCGGCCTGGCGGGCAATATGAACAACGCCGAGCGGAACAAGCAGGCGTTGATGGCATCGGTGTATGTGTTCGCCATTCTGATGGTGTCGTGGTATGCCGGTCAGGTGGTGATGAATACATTCGGCATATCAATACCTGGGCTGCGTATCGCCGGGGGATTGATTGTAGCCTTTATCGGTTTCCGCATGCTGTTTCCCCAGCAAAAAGCCCACGATTCGATGGAAGCGAAGATCAAATCGGAAGAACTGCAGGATGAACCGACCGCCAATATCGCCTTTGTGCCGCTGGCGATGCCAAGCACCGCCGGTCCGGGAACCATTGCGATGATTATTAGCTCCGCCTCGACCGTTAAGCACGGTGTGGACTTCCCGGAGTGGGTGGTACTGGCGGCGCCGCCGATCATCTTTTTGCTGTTAGGGGTGATTCTGTGGGCTTGTCTGCGCAGTTCCGGCGCGATTATGCGTCTGGTAGGCAAAGGCGGCATCGAGGCCATTTCGCGGCTGATGGGCTTCCTGCTGGTCTGTATGGGCGTGCAGTTTATTATTAATGGCGTGCTGGAGATCATTTCGACCTGGCACCCCTGATCGCCCCGGATGGGATGAGAGACAACAGCCTGCCGGTAGCCATGCCGGCAGGCTTTTTTATCGCGGTAACTCAGGAGTGGTGCGGTTGATGGTCTTCCAGCGATACCGGCCAGCGGCGGAAGATCATCAGAGACCATACCAGCGCGGCCAGCGCCGGGATGGCACCGATGTAGCCGATGGAAGCCATCGACAGATGCAGACTCACCTGGCTGCCCACCAGCGCGCCAGCGCCAATACCAATATTAAAGATGCCCGAGAACAGGGACATGGCGACGTCGGTGGCATCCGGCGCGGAAGCCAGCACTTTTACCTGCATACCGAGGCCGATAATCATGATCGCCACGCCCCAGAAGATACTGAGCAGCATCAGATGATGTGCATTGTCCGAGGCAGGCAGCAGCAACAGCAGGCAGGCCAGCAGCAGGCCGATAGCGATGCTGATCAGCCCGGAAGCGTGCTGGTTGCCGAGCTTACCGAACAGAATGCTGCCGATAATACCGGCCCCGCCGAGGATCAACAGCAGCACGGTAGCAAAGTTGCCGCTCAGGCCCGCCACCGTCTGGACAAAGGGCTCGATATAGCTGTAGGCGGTATAGTGGGCGGTCACCACCACCACGGTCAGAATATAAACGCTGACCAGCGCCGGGCGGCGGAACAGCACCGGCAGGCTTTTCAGCGAGCCAGAATGTTCGCTCGGTAGCGTCGGCAGCAGTTTTACCAGACAGGCAAGGGTGGCTAACGCGCCGAGGCCAATCGCCAGGAAGGTCATTCGCCAGCCAAAATACTGGCCGATGATGCGGCCAATCGGAATACCGAACACCATCGCCAGGGCTGTACCGGTGGCGATCAGGCTCAGCGCCTGCGCCCGTTTGCCAGGCGGCGCCATACGGATGGCCAGCGCTGAGGTAATCGACCAGAAAACCGCATGCGCAAAAGCGATGCCAATGCGGCTAATCACCAGGACGTCAAAACTCCACGCAAAAAACGACAGAACGTGGCTGGCAATAAACAGAATAAACAGGCCGATGAGCAGCCGCCGGCGCTCTATTTTGCTGGTCAGCAGCATAAACGGCAGCGACATCAGCGCCACCACCCACGCATAAATGGTGAGCATCATGCCCACCTGGGCGGTTTCCATGCCGAAGCTGCCGGCAATATCGGACAGCAGACCGACAGGGGCGAATTCTGTGGTGTTAAAAATAAACGCGGCGATGGCCAACGTCACGACACGTAGCCACGCTACCTTGCGTGAGACCGTATTCGTAGTCATAAGCTCTGGACGGGTGATTCAAGGGAAGATGTGACGGTGATCTTAAAACGATTACTGGCGAAAAGACAATCATTTTGTGATCTGCATCTCATTTCGATGCAAGTGGCTGGCCGCGGTTAAGCAATTAATTTTGCTATGGATAGTGTCAGGGGAGCGCTTTTATGTCATGTTGAAGGAAAGTAAAAAAAGTAAGGACAGTGTATGCAGGAAATTCAATTTTATCTGGTCGATGCCTTCAGCGATAAAAACTTTGGCGGTAATGCCGCGGCCGTTTGCCCGCTCAGCGAGTGGTTAGCGGACGATGTATTGCTGAAAATGGCCCAACAGCATAACCAGTCCGAAACGGCGTTTTTCGTCCACACCGACGAAGGCTATGAGCTGCGCTGGTTTACCACGCTGGGCGAGATCAACCTCTGCGGCCACGCCACCCTGGCGACGGCGCATGTTATTTTCGAGTATCTTGACCATCCCTCGGCGACGATTACCTTCAGCACCCGTTTTGTCGGTGAACTGCGGGTGACCCGCAGCGGCGACTGGCTGACGCTCGACTTCCCGGCGTGGACGACCACCCCGGTGGACAACCCGCCGGCGGATCTGCTGGCCGGACTGGGGCTTGAGTCTGCCGTCGAGGTGCGGGAAGGGCGTGATTATCTGGTCGTGCTGGCGGATCGCCAGCAGGTTGAAGCGGTGCAGACCGATATGGCACGTCTGCAGAAGCTCGGCAAAATGATCTGCGTCAGCGCGCCGGATGAGGAGTATGACTTTGTCAGCCGCTTCTTCTGCCCGGGAGAAGGGGTGCCAGAGGATCCGGTGACCGGCTCCGCCCACAGCATGCTGATCCCCTGGTGGGGCGAAAAGCTGGGGAAAACCACCATGATGGCGCGCCAGGTTTCCGCCCGCGGCGGCGACCTGCGCTGCCAGTGGCAGGGCGACAGGGTGCTGATTAGCGGCCAGGCCACCACCTATCTGCGCGGAACGGTTTACCTGCGTTAATCATCGCCACCGCGTCGCCCCGGGGAGCGGTAATCTACTTCCGCTCCCCGGGGCGACATAGCATCAGCCCAGCGATGCGCCGCCACACATCACCAGCTCCTGTCCGGTCATCGCCGATGCGCCCTCGCTCAGCAACCAGCTCACCAGAGAGACCACTTCCTGCGGAGTAATGAGTCGCCCAAGCGGCGGAAGCCGCGGCGGGGAACTTTCTCTGCCTGGCTGATGAAGCATCGGCGTATCGGTTGCCCCGGGAGCCACGACGTTGACCGTCACCCCGGCAGGCGCCAGTTCTGCCGCCCAGCTACTGGCGAGAGCGACCAGCGCGGCTTTGGTGGCCGCATACTGCGAGCGACCAGCGGCGCCTCGTGAGGTACGGCTTCCCAGCAGAACGATCCTCCCGCCTGGCCCCATGGTCGGGGCGAAGTGATTGACCAATGTCTGAGCAGCATCGACGTGTAAACGCCACAGCGACTCGCTGCGCTGAGGGTCCAGATTGCCCAGAGTGGCGGCCGCCATTGAACCCGCGGCGTGAATGATGGCCTGCGGGGGCTCAATCTGCTCCAGCGCCGCCAGCAGCGCGCTGCGTTGGCTGACGTCGACCATCAGATGGCGAAAGTTCGGCTGTGAGAAGGGCGGCAGCGAACGGCTCATGCCGATCACCTGCCAGCCGTCCGCCAGCAACTGCCTCACCACTGCGGCGCCGATCCCGGAGCTGGCCCCGGTTACCATTGCCCGCTTCATCGCGCCTCCAGCATCTCAGCGGGGATTTTGAATACCGCCTTTCTGACCGGCGCTGGCGTCGAAACCGCACACAGCGCCTGGTGCGGTTCGCCGGGGTAAAAGACCGCGAAGTCGCCGGGACGCAGCAGAATAGAGACACTCTCCGGGGCTGGCTGACATATATAGAGGTCGGGCTTAAGCTCATTATCTTCCGGGCGCATCGCGGGAGCCATGCCCGCCTGGATCCGCTCCTCGCCGGCCAGGATGACCTGAATATCCGCCCACTGGCGATGATATTCCGTATGCCGCTCGGCCGCAGGCTGGGTTTGCACCACGCTGAGGGTGCAGAACCACGGCGCACCGTCGGGCTGGAAGCGGCCATTCTCTCTGGCACTGAGGGCAGCCAGCGAACAGGCCTCGCTGCTCAATAGCTGCTTTAACGCCGGCGGCAGACCAGCCTGCTGCAGCGCCTGCAGATTACCGATAATCATGCGCTTTCTCCTTTTACCCACTGTGGCGAGACACGAACATACTTGATCGCCTGGCGATACCAGGTGTAGGCGATATGCAAATTACCGTCTGCTCCCTGTTTGATGCTGGGGTAGGAGAACTCCCGGTTCAGCTTCTGCTCCGAATTATTGGTCATGCAGTAGCCGTCACCCTCATCGAGATTGCGCAGCCACGGCCAGCTTTCACCACCATCGGCTGAAATAGCGACGGTCATCGGCGCGCGTGGTGCGCCCCAGAAGGCGCTTTTCCCGGTCGCTTCCGGCTCCCTTCGGCCATCGTCGTCAGCAATTTCATCATACAGCGAGGCGCGGCGTTCCGTGGCGCCGGCGGCGCTCATATTATTGAACACCAGCGCCAGTTCGCCATTGTCCAGGGTGGTCGCCTGAATGGACGAGTTGTTGTTCGGAAGCGTCGTCGGTACCGGCGCAGACCAGCTCTCTCCCTGGTCGCTGGACTGGCTGAACCAGATATGATCCGCCCAGCGGCTGCGGAAGAAGGCTGCCAGTCTGCCGTCCGGAAGCGGAGTGATACTCATATGGACACAACCCAGGCTCTCCGGGACCGCCACGTCACGCCAGCTTTTTCCGCAGTCTGAAGAGATCTTCACCGCGCTGACGTCATTGTTACCCACCCATTTCTCGCCGGGTTCGGTACGGCAGTAAAAGACCGGCAGCAGCCAGTTGCCGTCAGACATAACGCTTATTGGCTGGCGAATAAAGGTACCCGGTTGATCCAGCAGCGTATCGATGGCCCCCCAGCTTCGTCCGCCATCGTGGGAGAGGCGGTAGCGCACAATGGCGGTATCCTGGTTTCCGGCAAATTGCGCTGTCCACAACAGCCACAGCACGTTATCGGGCGCCTGAAATAGCACCGGGTTTTGTTCTGAGCGGTCTGGATCATCAGATAGCTTGACTGCCTCACTCCAGCGGTCACTGCCGGGGGCTAACCGCGATCCCCAGATAGAGATATCGGCTTTTCCCTCCTGGGAGCCGCCAAACCAGACGCACATCAGGCTGCCGTCATCCAGCGGCAGCAGATTGGCGGCATGGTTCTGCGGGCAGGCGCAGGGAAGCATTGCCCATGCGATGTGTTCATCTTGCTGGTGTTGGCGAATGACGCCGTCAAAAGGCGGAATTACGGTCATGTTTTATACTCCACGTTGCTCAACTGGGGCGGGGGATGGTTGTGATTTATTTGGGATCAGGCGGTCAATCACCATGATGATGGCCGGGGTTGCCAGGGCGACATACATGTTATTGATGCCGAACGGGTCGCCGAGTAAATACCAGACGGACGTCACCACACAGGCGCCGATCAGGCCGGCATTCGCGCCCCGAGTGCTTCTGAAGAAGGGGGCATAGAAGGCGATGACCGCCACCACGGTAATGGAGAGGCGAATGGCGCGGGTAAAGAAGGAGAGTTTCAGCACCTCCGGTACCAGCAGCACAAAGATCAGCGGCAGGAAGCCGATAATTAGCGACGCCCAGCGTGTGGCTCTGAACTCCTGGTCCGGCGTTGGGTTGCGCCATGGTACGTAAAAATCCTTCACCACCAGCGAGGCAATGGCCAGGGCTACGGTACTTACGCTGACGAAAATCGATGCCACAAGTGACGTTGTCACCAGACCTGCCAGCCACGGGTTCATGTCCTGCAGAAAGACCGGGAGGGCATACAGGCTGTTGATCTCGGGATGCAGGTATTTCGCCGCGACGCCGATAATGGCGATGGCAAAGGCGATAGGCAGGCAGAAAAAGAAGGCGATCCAGGTGGAGCGTTTCGCTGAACGAACGTCTTTGGTTGAGCTAATGGCCTGAATGACAAACTGGGTGCAAAAAATGGAGCCGATAGTGCCGATGAGCCAGGCGAAGATCGTGCCAGCACCAATGTTGCCATCCCATGTCCAGTAATAATCCGGCATCTTCTCCATCATCGGCGAGAAGCCGCCGGTTTTGGACAGGGCAAAACCCAGAATGATCAGCAGACCGGCGTATTTTAACGCGCTGTGTAACATGGTGACCCAGGCGACGCCCTTCATGCCGCCGAACGCGAAATAAAAGGTACTCACAATGGCGGTAATAAAGGCGGCTACCGGTAAATTCACTTTTAATACGGTGGAGATGGCTGCGGCACCGCTGACGTAGTTACCCACGTTAACCAGCAGCAGCGCATAAATCATAATCAGGGAGATAATATTTTTGGTACTGTTGCCATATTTTTCAGCGATGGCGCCGGAAATGGTGATTTTTCCGGTGTTATAGATGCGTTTCACCAGGATTAAACCGAACAGCGGAAAGCCGATGGCTGCCCCCAGCACGGACCACGAGGCGGCAATTCCGCTCTCAAAGGCGGCCTGGGCAGTACCGATGGTCGATTTGGCGCCAATATATTCTGACATCAGTAATATACCGACAATAAAGGCCGGCATGGCGCGCGAGCCTTCCATAAAATCCCCGGAATTTTTACTACGAATACGGAATGTCAGCCAGGTGGTAAACAGAATATAGGCAATAACAATGCCGACAATAATAAAGGTATCTTCAGCGGTAAAATGATTCATCTTAGCCTCTCTCTGGGCGTACGAATCCTGGGCACGGCGGTACCCGGTCTGTTTTATTAAAAAAGCGCAGCAAGTATTACGCTAAATAACGAGCGATGATGTCGCGTATCTGCTGCAGCTGTTGGTCACTGAACTGCACCGCGTAGCGGCTGTCGCCCACCTCATGACCCATCAGTTGCAGGGCTTTTTTCACTGCCGCGGGTGAGAACGCCACCTTATACAGATCGGTGCGCAGGCCCGTCACGCGCTCCTGCGCCTGGCGCGATCCGGCGATATCTCCGGCGTGAAACAGCGACCAGATCGCGTTGATTTCAGCGGGGGCGACGTTGGCAAGCCCTGAGATGCAGGCCGAACAGCCGTCGACATACCCCTGATGGATAAGGGAGTCCGGCCCGTTCAGAACGTCGAAACCGTCAATGTCGCGTACCGCGTCAAGAAAGCCTTTCAGGCTATCGTAGCTGCCGGCGCTGTCCTTAATGCCGACGATATTCTCGTGTCGGGCCAGCTGGCGTGCCGTCTCCGGAGCAATGGTGTTCCCGGTGCGGGCGGGAATGTTATAAAGAAAAAGCGGGACGCTCAGCGCGTCGGCGATCGCCGTATAGTGGTTAATCAGCTCTTCCTGCTTCAAGGGTACGAACCACGGGGTAATGGCCGATACCGCGTCAACCCCGAGGCGGGCGATCTGCTGGCCCAGCCGGCGAGTCTCACGGGTGGAAATCTCCCCGATATGCGCTACCACCGGCGCGCGTCCGGCGGCTTCTTCCACGCAGGTTCTGGCGACGGCGATCTTCTCCTCCTCATTGAGGACAAAAAACTCGCCATTGGTGCCGCCGCAGAAAATCCCGTTGCCTGCGGCGAGCTGGCGCTGCACCTGCTGGCGTAGCGCTGGCAGGTTAAGGGCTCCCTCGGCGGTAAAAGGGGTGACGATGGCGGTGAGTACGCCGCTAATGGCTCTCCTCATTTTCTTTCTCCTGTTAGGCATGTTCTGGAAACAGCGTTTGATAGATAGCCGCAATCTCTTCGCGGCTGACGCTGCAGGGGGCGTTGTTCATCAGGCGCTTGACGTTTTGCGCCGCTGCGCTGAGAGCAGGGATGCTCTCCCTGGGCACGCCGAGCGCGGCCAGGTTGTCCGGCAGGGGCAGTCGTTTCACCAGCGCCGCCAGCCACGCGACCAGCGCATGGGATTTCTCTTCCTCACTGAGCGTGCGATCTGCGTCGGGGATCAGATCCCAGACCTGAGCGAATTTTGCCACCGCGTAGGGGCGGACCACCCGCATGCAGGGCGCCAGCAGAATGGCGTTAGCCACCCCGTGCGGCAGGTGCCAGGTACCGCCAAGCGGATAGGAGAGCGCATGCACCAGATGGGTGCCGGCATGGTTGATCGCCGCGCCGCCGTACCACGAGGCCCAGAGCATCTCCAGCTTCGCCGTCAGATCCTGCGGCTGATCCACCGAGCGTTCGATATGCCGCACCAGCTTGTGTAAACCGATTAACGCCGCGTTGTCGCTCACCGGATTGGCGACGGTGGAGGTAAAGCACTCCAGCAGATGACACAGGGCATCGATGCCGGTCGACGCCGCGATGCTGGCCGGCATGCTGGTGGTCAGCTCCGGCAGCAGGGCGACATAGTCCGGCAGCAGCACCGGGGAGATGATCCCCACTTTGGTCTGCTGCTCGGGGATCGCCAGAATGGCGTTCGGCGTCGCTTCGGAGCCGGTGCCGGCGGTGGCCGGGATCAACAATGAGCTAATCCGTCGTTGCGGCAACTCGCCTGCCAGCATGGCCGTCAGAGAGGGCGCCTCAGTATGCAGGAGCACCGAGAGCAGTTTCGCCACATCCAGTACGCTCCCCCCGCCGATGCCCACGATCATCTGGGGCTGACTGGCGCCCAGTTGGCTGACAATCTGCGCCACATCGCGATGGCTGGGCTCTGCCGGTACTGTGTCAATGACCTCAACCTGACGCCCTTCGGCCGCCAGCAGGCGATGGATCGCCCGGGTCGCTTCCAGCGCGCCAACGTTCTGGTCGGTCACCAGCAGGATGCGGGTTTTACCTGACAACAGCGGGAGCAGGGCCGTTGAGGCGCCCGCCCCGCTGATGATTGTGCTGTGTATCGTCGCCACGCGTTTCTCCTTGGTAGTAATTGATTGAATTCAATCATTCATGAATCGTGTCACTCGTCTGGTGGGGAAAAGTTATAATTTATACGGCAGTTTAATAACTTGAGCTTGCTCACATTTAATCAAATATGATTGAATATAATCAGTTTCAGATTTTCATCGACCACAAGGCAGAACAATGAACGATGGTAATAACCAGGTGCTGGTGCTGGCAGATGACTTTACGGGAGCCAATGACGCCGGTGTCAGCCTCGCGGAGGCGGGCATGTCGGTGGAAGTGGCCTTCAGCGCCGGGCAACCATCAACCGCCCGGGCGTTAATTCTCAACAGCGACAGCCGGGCAATGAGCGCCGCCGCCGCGGCGGACAAGGTCACCGGTCTGCTGCGCGGCGCGGCAAGATTTGTCCCGCACTGGCAGGTAAAGAAGATCGACTCCACGCTGCGCGGCAACCTTGGCGGCGAACTGGAGGCAATGATGGCGGCGCACGGCTGCCGGCTGGCGGTGGTGGCCCCGGCGTATCCGGCGGCCGGGCGGCATACCCGGGACGGGCGCTGCTATGTGCATGGGGTGGCCCTCGATCAGACCGAATTTGCCAGCGATCCGAAAACGCCCGTGAGCCGGGCGGAGATTAGCGAAATTATCGCCATGCAGAGCCGTC
This sequence comes from Klebsiella sp. P1CD1, assembly GCF_003790505.1. Taxonomy (NCBI): domain Bacteria; kingdom Pseudomonadati; phylum Pseudomonadota; class Gammaproteobacteria; order Enterobacterales; family Enterobacteriaceae; genus Klebsiella; species Klebsiella sp. P1CD1. The sequence goes on along the minus strand of NZ_CP033631.1, from coordinate 3,011,715 downwards.
TTCCCTGTCTGACGTTGAACGCTGCCCAGCTTCCGGAGGCATTAGCGACGGCGGGCGAGGAGAAGCGAGTGTTGATTGTCGACGCCTGGGAAGACAGCCATCTGGACCAGGTGATCGACGCCGTTGCACCCCATGCGCGGGAGACCCTGCTGGTCGGCTCGGCGGGACTTTGCGAGGCGCTGGCGCGCCGCCTGCGCCGCTGCGAGCAGGGGCCGCTACTGGCGCTGGTTGGTTCGATGAGCGAGATGGCGCAGCGCCAGGTCGCTGCGCTGCAGGCTCATTCCCGAGTGAGAAAGATCGAAATAGATGTCGAACAGGCCTTTAGCAGATCGCCGAAGGAGGAAGCCTCGCGGATCGCCGAGGTGCTGCGTGAGGGTCATCACTGCGTGGTGACCACCCGCCCGAATAACGCCGCCCGGCACGGGATTGAAGCCCAGTGTAACGAACGCGGTCTCAGCCGCGCAGCCTACGGGGAGCACATCTGCGCCTGGCTTGCCGACGTCACGGCGCAGGCGGTGGCGCTGTGCCCACCGGGCGCCCTGTACCTCTCTGGCGGCGATGTAGCCATCGCCGTCGCGCACGCGCTCGGCGCCACCGGATTTCAGATCCGTGGGCGGGTGGCGCAGTGTGTGCCTTACGGGCACTTTCTCGGCGGTCGCTGGTCACGGCCGGTGATGACCAAAGCAGGGGGATTCGGCACCGACACTACGCTGTTAAATGTTGTGAATTTTATTGAGGAGAAACTGAGTGTCTAACATGATTGCAGTGACAATGGGCGACCCGGCAGGGATTGGTCCGGAGATTATTATCAAATCCCTCGCCGAAGGGGCGCTGAGCGGCGCGCCGGTGGTGGTGGTGGGCTGCGCGCAGACGCTGCGGCGGATCCTGGCGCTGAATATTACGCCGCGGGCGGAGCTGCGCATCATTGACCATCCCGCCGAGGCGAGTTTTTCCCCAGCGACCATCAACGTTATTGATGAACCGCTCAGCGACCCGCAGGGGCTGCGCCCTGGCGAAGTTCAGGCCCAGGCAGGGGACCTCGCGTTTCGCTGCATCAGGCGGGCGACCGCGCTGGCGCTGGACGGCGCGGTCGCGGCCATCGCTACCGCGCCGCTAAATAAAGAGGCGCTGCATCTCGCCGGGCACGCTTTCCCCGGCCATACCGAACTGCTGGCCCACCTGACGCAGACCACCGATTACGCCATGGTGCTCTATACCGAGAAGCTCAAGGTTATCCATATCACCACCCATATCGCCCTGCGCCAGTTCCTCGATACCCTCAACCAGCCGCGAATCGAGACGGTGATTGGCGTGGCGGATCGGTTTTTGCGCCGCGTTGGCTATCAGCGTCCGCGCATAGCGGTTGCCGGCGTTAACCCGCACGCCGGGGAGAACGGCCTGTTTGGCGATGAAGAGATCCGCATCGTCGCCCCGGCGGTCGCCGCCATGCAGGCGCAGGGGATAGAGGTCACCGGCCCCTGTCCACCGGACACGGTGTTTATGCAGTGTCATGAAGGTATGTACGACATGGTGGTGGCGATGTACCACGATCAGGGGCATATCCCGCTGAAGCTGCTCGGGTTCTATGATGGGGTGAATATCACCGCCGGGCTGCCGTTTATCCGTACCTCAGCGGATCATGGCACCGCGTTTGATATTGCCTGGACAGGTAAAGCGAAGTCTGAGAGCATGGCAACCTCCATTGAGCTCGCCATGCACATCGCGCAGGAATAACATGAAGGGATATAACCGGTTAGAGCAGATTATGGACTTCCTGAAAAGCCATAATCTGGTGACAGTCGACCAGCTGGTGGCGGCGACCAACGCCTCGCCGGCCACCATTCGTCGCGACCTGATCAAACTCGATCAGGAAGGGGTGATCAGCCGTACACATGGCGGGGTGACGCTGAACCGGTTTATTCCTTCCCAGCCGACGACGCTGGAGAAAGCCCAGCGCAGTCCGCTGGAAAAGCAGGCTATCGCCAGCGCGGCGGCCGCGCTGGTGAAGGCCGGCGACGCGATTGTGCTTGACGCCGGCACCACCATGATTGAGCTGGCGCGGCAGATCACCCATCTGCCGCTGCGGGTGATCACCAGTGATTTACATATCGCGCTTTTTTTGTCGGAATTTAAGCAGATAGAAGTGACGATTATCGGCGGGCGCATCGATGACAGCAGCCAGTCGTGCATCGGCGATCACGGCCGCCGCCTGCTGCAGACCATCTGGCCGGACCTTGCCTTCGTCAGTTGCAACGGCTGGGACCTCGAGAAGGGGATCACCGCCCCAACGGAGGAGAAGGCTGCCCTGAAACGTGATCTGATGGCTAATGCCCGGCGGCGCATCCTGCTGGCGGACAGCTCCAAATACGGCGCCTGGTCACTGTTCAATATTGCCCCGCTGGAGTCGTTGACCGATATCGTCACCGACGCCCATCTGCCGGAGGCGACCCGCGAGGCGCTGGTGACCCTTTCCCCACAGCTGATCATTGCCAACTGACTTGCAGGCTGCCGTCAGGGCAGACGGGCGATATTGGCCTTGATCACTGTTATCGACTGACTGAACTTCGCCTGCTCCTCGGCGGCCAGCTGCAGTTCAATAATCTGCTCCACGCCACCCTGGGCCAGCACCGCCGGCACCCCAGCCGCCGCGCCGCTGACCCCGTATTCACCGTCAAGAATGCAGGAGACCGCCAGCGCGCGGTGGCTGCCGGTGAAGATATTGCGGCAGATCTCGGCGATGGTGCCTGCCACGCCATATTCAGTGCAGCCTTTACCCGCGTAGATCTCAAACCCCAGCTTTCGTACTTTTTCGGCCATTGCCTCGCGGTTGAGCGGGTGCCCGGTGCGCTGCTGGTAGAGGTCGGCGATCGGCGAGCCATACACCGAGGAGTGTGACCATACCGGAAACTGGGTATCGCCATGCTCGCCGAGGATAAAGGCGTCGATGCTCTGGGCGCCAATATCCAGCTCCTGCGCCAGCAGGCGACGCAGGCGGGTGGTATCCAGCCAGACCCCGGTGCCCAGCACCTGACTGCGCGGCAGGCCAGAGAGCTGCCATACCTGCCAGGTGATGATGTCGCAGGGGTTGGTGGCCACCAGAAAGATGCCGTTAAACCCGTTGGCCATCATCGTCGGCACAATGCTCTTCACAATCTTCGCCGTCGTGGTCAGTTCATCCAGCCGACTCTGACCGGGGCGCAGCGCACCGCCGGAAACGGTGATCACCGCGATATCGACATCAGCGCAGTCGCTGGCTTCCCGGGTGGAGATGGTCATCATCCCCGGCAGATAGGCCGCGGCATCGCTGAGATCCTGGGCATGGGCCTCGGCGCGCTGTTGGTTAAGGTCGACGAGGATCAGCTCCTCGCAAATGCTCTGGTTGAGGAGGGCGTAGGCCGCCGACGCGCCGACATTGCCGGCGCCAATAATCATCACTTTACGGGCTTTGGTGTGCATATTCAGATCTCAAGTACGAACGGCAGGGGATAAAATTACTGTGTTTCAGCGAGTTAGCGCAAGAGGTGGGCAGCAATATAAGTTAATGCTATGGCGGAAACGGGCCGAGGGCGCGCTACAGTGGCGTAAAAAAAGGAGTTCACCTATGTATACCGTTACCGACATCGCCCCCACCGACGCAGAATTTACCGCCCTGATTGCCGCTCTCGACGCCTGGCAGGAGACACTCTATCCGGCAGAGAGCAACCATTTGCTGGACCTCAGCCAGCTGCCGCCGCAGACGGTGATCGCCCTGGTCATCCGCAGCGCGCAGGGCGAGGCCGTTGGCTGCGGGGCTATCGTCCTCAGTGAGGAAGGTTTCGGCGAGATGAAGCGGGTCTATATCGATCCGCAGCACCGCGGACAGCAGCTGGGAGAAAAGCTGCTGGCGGCGCTGGAAGCGAAAGCGCGCCAGCGCGACTGTCATACGCTGCGGCTTGAAACCGGTATCCATCAGCATGCGGCCATCACCCTCTACACGCGCAACGGCTACCAGACCCGCTGCGCGTTTGCGCCGTATCAGCCCGATCCGCTCAGCGTGTTTATGGAGAAACCGCTGTTTGCCGATCTTCGTTCAGCAGCGCTATAAACGCCTCCAGCTGGCGGGTTTTGGCGCCCCGGCGCCACACCAGCCAGGTGGTTAACCAGCGCCACTCTTCGGCTAGCGGCCAGGCGGAAACCTGCTGATGACCGGGCATACTCTCCAGCATACTGCGCGGGATCAACGCCAGGCCCGCGCCGGCGATCACGCAGGCCAGCATCCCATGGTAAGACTCCATCTCGTGGATCCTGCCCGGGGTTGCTCTGTCGGCATGGAACCAGCTCTCAAAATGCCGGCGGTAGGAGCAGTTGGCGCGAAAGGCGTAAACGTTGGCCCCGTTCACTTCGCTGGCGCGGTCGATGGGCGCGTGGCCGTACGGGGCGACGATCATCATCTCTTCCGGGAACACCGGCAGCCCCTCCAGACCCGGATGCACCAGCGGGCCGTCAACGAACGCGGCGCTCAGGGCGCCCTCCAGCACGCCGTCGATCATCGTCCCGGAAGGGCCGGTGGAGAGCGCCAGGTGAATTTTCGGGTAGCGCTGATTAAAGTGGGCCAGGGTGGTGGGGATCCGTACCGCCGCGGTGCTCTCCAGCGAACCAAGAGAAAACAGTCCCTGGGGTTCATCGCCTGCCACCACCATCCGCGCCTCGTCCACCAGGGCGAGGATCTGCTGGCTGTAGCGCAAAAAGCTGTGTCCCGCAGGCGAGAGGCGCAGGCGCTGGTTCTCGCGGATAAACAGCTCTACGCCGAGGTCTGCCTCCAGCTGGCGGATGCGGGTGGTGAGGTTGGACGGCACGCGATGCACTTTCTGCGCCGCCTGGGTAATGCTGCCGGTGGTGGCGACAGCGTTAAACATCTCTAGCTGAGTCAGGTCCATACTATTCTTCTTTTGTGAATGCGTTGCTTAATATTATTCATTTTCAATGAATGGAAAGGTAAGCCAGAATACGGTTACTTCGCAAGCAACGAGAGAGAGAATAACGATGAATTTATCTGCAACGCACGCGGTTTCCGTCAACCCGACTACCGGTGAGGTGGTCTCCTCGCTGCCCTGGGCCAGCGAACGCGAGGTCGATGCGGCTATCGCTCTCGCCGCGGCAGGCTATCGCCAGTGGCGTCAGACGCCGCTCGCCGAGCGCGCTGATGCGCTGCGCCGCATCGGGGCCGCGCTGCGCGCCCGCGGGGAAGAGGTGGCCCAGATGATCACCCTCGAGATGGGCAAGCCGATCGCTCAGGCGCGCGGCGAGGTGGCGAAATCCGCCAACCTCTGCGACTGGTACGCCGAGCACGGCCCGGCGATGCTGGCGACGGAAGCCACCCAGGTGGAAAATAACCAGGCGGTGATTGAGTATCGTCCGCTGGGCGCCATTCTGGCGGTCATGCCGTGGAACTTCCCGGTCTGGCAGGTGCTGCGCGGCGCGGTGCCGATCCTGCTGGCCGGCAACAGCTACCTGCTGAAGCATGCCCCGAACGTGATGGGCAGCGCCCGCCTGCTGGGCGAGATTTTTGCCGCCGCCGGCCTGCCGGATGGCGTGTTCGGTTGGGTGAACGCCACCAATGACGGCGTTTCGCAGATCATCAATGATGACCGCATCGCGGCGGTGACCGTCACCGGCAGCGTCCGCGCCGGCAAGGCGATTGGCGCCCAGGCGGGGGCGGCGCTGAAGAAATGCGTGCTTGAGCTGGGTGGCTCCGATCCCTTTATCGTGCTCAACGATGCCGACCTGGATGAGGCGGTGAAGGCCGCCGTCACCGGTCGCTATCAGAACAGCGGCCAGGTGTGCGCCGCGTCGAAACGCTTCATCCTCGAAGCTGGCATTGCCGACGCGTTCACCCGCAAATTCGTCGACGCCGTGGCGGCGCTGAAGATGGGCGACCCGCGCGATGAGCAAAACTACGTCGGGCCGATGGCGCGTTTCGACCTGCGCGATGAACTGCACCAGCAGGTAACGGCGACCCTTGATGAAGGGGCAACTCTGCTGCTGGGCGCGGAAAAAATCGAAGGGGCGGGCAACTACTATGCGCCAACGGTGCTGGGCAATGTCACCGCCGGGATGACCGGTTTTCGTCAGGAGCTGTTTGGTCCGGTAGCGACCCTCACCACCGCTCGCGACGCTGACCATGCGCTGGCCCTCGCCAACGACAGCGAGTTTGGCCTGTCGGCAACGGTCTACACCACCGACGAGGCGCAGGCCCAGCGCTTCGCCCGCGAGCTGGAGTGCGGCGGCGTCTTCCTCAACGGCTACTGCGCCAGCGACGCCCGCGTGGCCTTCGGCGGCGTGAAGAAGAGTGGTTTTGGTCGCGAGCTGTCGCATTTTGGTCTGCACGAGTTCTGTAATGCGCAGACTGTCTGGAAAGACCGTCGCTAATCAACGTTAGCCCCCTGACGACCGTCGCCCACGTCTGCTATACTCGCCCACCAAATTTCGATGGTGGGCAAGGAGCTGCATGTGGCGGCGGTGATCAATAACGCAATGCTGGAAGCCATTCTGGCAGAAATCAGGCCGCTGATTGGCCGCGGTAAAGTGGCGGATTACATTCCGGCGCTGGCCAGCGTCAGCGGCGATAAGCTTGGCATTGCGATCAGTACGGTAGACGGGCAGCACTTCGCCGCCGGCGATGCGCATGAACGTTTTTCCATCCAGTCTATCTCCAAGGTATTGAGCCTGGTGGTGGCCATGAACCACTATCAGGAAGAGGAGATCTGGCAGCGGGTGGGCAAAGATCCCTCCGGCCAGCCCTTTAACTCCCTTTTGCAGCTGGAGATCGAGCAGGGCAAACCGCGAAACCCGTTTATCAACGCCGGGGCGCTGGTGGTCTGCGACATGCTGCAGAGCCGGCTCAGCGCCCCGCGTCAGCGGATGCTGGAGATTGTCCGCCGCCTGAGCGGCGTGGCCGATATCGCCTACGATCCGGTGGTGGCCCGCTCTGAGTTCGAGCATTCGGCGCGCAACGCCGCCATCGCCTGGCTGATGAAATCCTTCGGTAACTTCCATAACGACGTCGCCACCGTGCTGCAGAACTATTTCCACTACTGTTCGCTGGAGATGAGCTGCGTTGAGCTGGCGCGAACCTTCCTGTTTCTCGCCGATCGCGGTATCGCCCCGCACCTGGAGGCACCGGTTATCGCGCCCATTCAGTCCCGTCAGGTGAATGCCCTGATGATGACCAGCGGCATGTACCAGAACGCCGGCGAATTCGCCTGGCGCGTTGGCCTGCCGGCGAAATCGGGCGTCGGCGGCGGAATTGTGGCGATTGTGCCGCAGGAGATGGCGATCGCCGTGTGGAGCCCGGAGCTTGATGACGCCGGGAACTCGCTGGCCGGCGTGGCGCTGCTGGAAAAACTGACTCAGCGGATGGGGAGGTCGGTGTTCTGATGGTTGAGCAGGATCGGTTGTTTGCCCGTCTGGCGCGCTCGACGTTTCGTTCACGCTTTCGACTCGGGGTCAAAGAGCGGCAATACTGTCTTGATAAGGGGCCGGAGATCATCGACCAGCACGCTGCGGATTTTATCCGCCAGCGGCTGGCGCCCGCCGAACCGATGAACGACGGTAAGCAGACGCCGATGCGCGGCCATCCGGTATTTATCGCCCAGCATGCGACCGCCACCTGCTGCCGCGGCTGTCTGGAAAAATGGCACGCCATTCCCCACGGCCGCGCGCTGAGCGAGCAGGAGCAGCGCTATGTGGTGCAGGTGATCCATCACTGGCTGGTGCTGCAGATGAACGGCCCGTCTGTGCGGTAATCTGCATTTGATCGGCGCCGGAGTATGCCTGATAAATATTCTCATGTTATGATAATCCGCTAACTAATTATTAACATAATAATTGCCTGAAACAATTAGACGGATAATTACTGAATGTCTTCACTGTCGATTCGGTCATTTACGCTGTTTCGTGAAGAGCAGCCCGTGCGCGACGCACTGGTATTATTCACGTTAACGCTACTACTGCATTTTCTGGGGGCTATGCTGCGCCTGGTGCAGGAGCTCTCATTCTTCTGGCCGCTCAATGCCGTGATGGCCGGGATCTTTGCGCGCTATGTCTGGCTTAATCGCAGCTATTTTTATGCCGTCTGTTTTGCGGCAATGCTGGTTTATGACGGACTCACTTCGCGCTGGGGGATGGGCTTTGCCTCATTGCTGATTAATTTCTCCAATATTGTCTTTATTGTGGTGCTGGCGCAGCTGGTGCTGTGGGATAAGCGACGCGCCGACTCCATGCCCGGCCCGATTAATGCGCTTAATTTATTCTGTTTTTGCCTGTTTGCCGCCTTATTGTGCGCCGCCGTCGGCGCCCTGGGGTCGGTGGATGTTGAACGCGCCACCTTTATTCCCCAACTGGCAGACTGGTTTAGCGAACAGTTCTCGACAGCGGTGCTGATCCTGCCGTTTATTCTGACCCTGACGTTGCCTTCGGCATTAAGCGGTTTTCGTTTTCGCCAGCTGCTGCCCGCGCTGGCGCTGGTGCTGTCGATAGCCCTCGGCGTGGCGGTGGGCGGCGCCGGCAGCATTACCTTCCCGTTGCCGGCCCTGATCTGGTGCGCCGTTCGTTATCCGCTGCCGCTGACCTGCCTGTTAACCTTTCTCACCGGCATCAGCGAGATATTGCTGGTCGCCAACTCGTTAATTCACTTTTCGCCGGATGCGCGAATGCAGCCGTGGCAGCTGTTCTCCACCCGCCTCGGCATTGCCGCTATGCTGATTAGCCCGGTGATTGTCGCTTCCAGTGTCGAAGCGATTAACACGCTGGTGAAACAGCTGGCCCTGCGCGCCGATTTTGATTTTCAGACCCGGGTGTATTCCCGTTCCGGACTGAGCGAGGCGCTGAAGCGTCAGGCGTTGCCCGCCGATAAGCTGCTGACTGTGATGGTGCTGGATATCGATGGCTTCAAACGGGTGAATGATGCTCTGGGCCATGAAGGCGGCGATTGCGTATTGACCCAGTTTGCCCAACAGGTTCGGCAGCTGGTGGACGAGCAGGGGATGGTTGCCCGCATTGGCGGTGAAGAGTTTGCGGTGGCGGCGGTCGTCGACAGTACCCAGCAGGGCTATTTACTGGCGGAAAAAATCCGCCACGGGGTGGAGTCGCAACCCTTCGGCCTGGGGCAGAATCCAATCCATCTGACCATCAGCATGGGGCTGGAGACGCGCGAGGTGGGACACGCTCGCATCACGGAGCTGTTTAACCAATTGCTGATGGCGGCAGACGAGGAGATGGTCAAAGCCAAACAGACCGGTCGCAATCGCATCTGTATGCCAGCGCTAACCGAAAGTGCACCATAAGAAAATCCTATACGGAATCCGCTTGTGTTAATTTTTGGTTAAAAACATAGTGATGTGGTCAATTACAGGGAGCTTCCATGACCACATCCTTTTCACTGCGCACGCTGTCGCGTGACGATATTCTGCACCACCTCCCGGCATTAAGCGATATCCTGGCAAGCTGCGTCAACGGCGGCGCCTCGGTAAGTTTTATGCTGCCCTTTAGCGCGCAGACGGCCACCACTTTCTGGCAACAGACCGCCGACAGCGTGGCGGCCGGCGAGCGCATCGTACTGGTGGCCCTCGACGCCAGCGAGCAACCCATCGGTACCGTGCAACTTATTACCCGCCAACCGGAAAACCAGCCCCATCGTGCGGATGTCGCCAAACTTTTGGTTCACCAAAATGCCCGTCGCCAGGGGATTGCCAACGCGCTGATGAGCGAGCTAGAGCATGTTGCCCGACAGGAAGGGAAGACGGTGTTGGTGCTGGACACGGCAGCCGGTAGCGGGGCGGAGCAGTTCTATGTCCGCTGTGGCTGGGAAAAAGTGGGGGAAATCCCGCGCTATGCGCTGATGCCTGACGGAGAGATGACCGCCACCTCACTGTTCTATAAGTTTTTGCCCTGACGGCCGCTATTGCAGAATGCTTTGATCAAAACGGGGTTTCACTGGTAGAAAAACCTGATAACTTATTGGACCAATTACTCAGGTTGTATGACTACTATTAGAGGGAACCCATTGTGAAAACATTAAACCGTCGTGATTTCCCCGGCGCGCAGTACCCTGACCGTATCATCCAGTTTGGTGAAGGCAATTTCCTGCGCGCATTCGTTGACTGGCAGATAGATCTCCTCAACGAGCATACCGACCTGAATGCGGGCATCGTGGTCGTCCGTCCTATTGCGACGGATTTCCCGCCTTCACTGAGCACCCAGGACGGCCTTTACACCACCATTATTCGCGGTCTGAACGAGCAAGGTGAGGCGGTGAGCGACGCGCGCTTGATCCGCTCGGTCAACCGGGAGATCAGCGCTTACGCTGACTTCGACGCTTTTTTACGTCTGGCGCATAACCCGGAGATGCGGTTTGTCTTCTCCAATACCACTGAGGCGGGCATCAGCTATCATGCCGGGGATCGTTTTGACGACGCGCCGCCGGTCAGTTATCCGGCGAAACTGACGCGTCTGCTGTTTGAACGCTACCAGCATTTCGCCGGTGCGGCCGACAAGGGATGGGTGATTATTCCCTGCGAACTGATCGATTATAACGGCGAGGCGCTGCAGGCGCTGGTGCTGCGCTATGCTGCTGAGTGGCAGCTGCCGCAGGCTTTTATCCGCTGGCTGACCTCGGCGAACACCTTCTGTTCAACGCTGGTGGATCGCATCGTAACCGGCTATCCGCGTGATGAAGTGGCGGCCCTTGAGGCACAGACTGGCTATAAAGATGCCTTCCTTGATACCGCCGAGCATTTCTACCTGTTTGTGATCCAGGGGCCTGCCTCGCTGGCGGCCGAGCTGCGTCTCGATAAACTGCCGCTGAATGTGCGCATTGTGGACGATATCAAGCCGTATAAAGAGCGCAAAGTGGCGATCCTCAACGGGGCGCATACCGCGCTGGTGCCGGTGGCCTTCCTGGCCGGGATCGACACCGTGGGTGAGGCGATGAACGATGCGGAGATTTGCGCGTTTGTCGAAAAAGCGATTTATGACGAGATTATTCCGGTGCTGGATCTGCCGCGCGATGAGCTTGAGTCATTTGCCAGCGCCGTGACCGGGCGCTTCCGTAACCCGTATATTAAACATCAGCTGCTCTCGATTGCGCTCAACGGCATGACCAAATACCGCACTCGCATTCTGCCGCAACTGCTGGCAGGGCAGCAAAAGAGTGGGCAACTGCCGCCGCGGCTGACTTTTGCCCTGGCAGCACTGATCGCCTTTTACCGGGGAGAGCGGGAGGGTGAACGCTATCCGGTACAGGATGACGCCGAATGGTTGACGCGATATCAGACGCTGTGGGCCCGGCATCGCGATCGCCAGATGAGCACCCGCGAGCTGGTGACTGCGGTACTCAGCGTAGAGGCTCATTGGGAACAGGACTTGAGCCAGATCCCGGGTCTGGTGGAGCAGGTGACTGCCGACCTCGATGCTATCCTGTCCCGCGGTATGCGCGATGCTGTACAGCCTTTGTGCTGATAGCGGACGTCATTCACCCGGCTGCGGCCGGGTTTTAAAGCTACCTCATTAGTTACAACATACTTTTTATCATAGTTAACAAGCCGGTCTGTTACTCCGCTGCGAAAAAAGCCTTTTAGTGCCAAATCGCCCCTTCAGGGAGAGAATTGCCGCTAAGCCGCTTGAACATATGCCTGTGCAGGAAAATAATGGTTTGAACCCATTTTCCCTGCCAATGTTCGCAGGCTAATTCATTCATCTGTAAGGAAACTCGCATGGTCATCGATATCCGGGAAATACGGCCGCACGACAAAGCCGAATGGCTTAATCTCTGGGAAGGCTATACCCGCTTCCATGGCAGCCCGCAGCCGGAAGAGGTGACCGAATGCACCTGGCAGCGAATGCTGGACGAGAACTCCCCGGTGCTGGGCAGGGTGGCTGTGGTCGATGATACGGTGGTGGGGTTCGCCATCTGCATTCTTCACGAGGGAACCTGGGTCACCACGCCCATCTGCTATCTGGAGGATCTGTTTGTCGATCCTGCCTTCCGTGGACAAGGCATTGCCAGAACAATCATTAAGTCGCTGCAAACCGAAGGGGCAGACAAAGGCTGGTCGCGGCTGTACTGGCATACGCGCCGTGATAATCCCGCCCGTCATCTGTATGATGAGTTTACCCCGGCTGACGATTATGTGCGCTACAGGATCACGCTTGGGTCCTGAAGCGGTAAGAGGTTGTTAAGCTTTTCCCGCTATAACAGGGGAAACCGGCTCAGGAGAAGCAACGATGGAAAAACGTCTCGACACAGTGGTCAATCTGATTATGTTTCTTTCACTATTGGCTACGGCCTGGGATCTCTCACTGGTGCATCATCTCGCCTGGTAGCAAATAATATAGTGCTGAAACGCGGCGCCTCATGCGGCGCCGCCGGCGTTATTCAATAGACATCCTCCCTGCGCTAAAACTCCAGTCCTCCTGCTGATTAAACTGGATAACCACCATCACGTCCTGCGGGCTGACCGCCATCTCATCGGCTAACCGCGCACAGAGCCGACGATAAAGCCTCTGTTTCTGCGCCCGGCTGCGCGGTTTACCGGCGAAAATATGAAACAGCACGAAGCGGGCGCTGCGTCCGTCGCTGAGGTAGTTCGGGTCGTAAATGCGCTGCTCGTCGGCGGCCTGCTCGATAAACTGAAATTTATCTGCTGACGGCACGTCGAACTCTGCCACCAGACACTCATGAAAGAGCGCCGACAATTGAGCAAACTCCGTGGGACGCCAGGCCGTGCCAAGCGATATGCGGGTCAGGGGCATGGTGTCTCCTGCTCATTCAGACAGGTCAGGGCGCTGGCCGCCGCTGGCCAGCCGGCATAGAACGCCAGGTGGGTGAACAGCTCGACGATTTCGGCCTGGCTCAGGCCATTTTGATAGCCGAGAGCGATATGCCACGGCAGTTGCTGGGTTTTACCCAGCGCCGTCAGGGCAGAAAGGGTGATCAGGCTCCGTTCGCGGGGCGACAGATCGCGGCGAGCCCAGATATCACCAAACAGTACCGTTTCGGTCAGTTCGGCCAGTTTTGGCGCAATGGCGGCCAGGGTGTTGCGATTAACAGCGCTATTTTCCACAGTGACTCCCGTTATTGGGTGTTGAGATGGCAATCACTGTCGCATGCCGGGAAAGAGGTTGAATATCGCAATGTTCAGGATGTTTCATCCTGATAAGCAGGACGATTTTTCGCCCTGTTTTCCATACCCATTACCACGCTTACGAGCTCATTCCGGTTAGACGTCGATTTTTCGCGCCACGATAAACAACCTGGGGAATCGCAGGAGCACCTTTCCGTTACACTGTAACGGATAGTGTTCGGCCAGTAGTTCGACATAGCGTGTCAGAAATGCGTTTCTGGACTGCTCGTCCAGGCCGGCCAGATAGGGACGCAATCCGGTCCCCTGCAACCAGTCGCTTATCGCCTGATGGGAAGCGAGGGGATGAAAATAGGTGGTGCGCCAGATATCAACTTCACAACCCTGACGGGTCAGCATGTCATACCAGGCGTCCGGCGGGAGTAAGGGCTGGCGCCCGCGGTCCGGTAATCCCTGCTCGTCGGCGACCTTGCGCATCAGGGTATGCGAAGGTTCCTGCCAGTTATCCGGCATTTGCACGGCCAGCGTTCCGTTGACGGCCAGCTGCGCCACCAGATGTGGAAACAGCGTCTCATGATCCGCCAGCCACTGCAGAGAGGCGTTCGCATAGATCACGTCTACCGGTTGCGCAGGCCGCCAGCGGGCAATATCGGCGTCGATGAACTCACAGTCGGGTAAGGCCTGTGCCGCCTGAGCCAGCATGGCCGGGGAGTTATCGATACCGGTGATTGCCGCCAGCGGCCAGGCGGCGCGCAGCAGGCGGGTGCTGTTTCCCGGCCCGCAGCCAAGGTCGACAACGTGCTCAACCTGCAGATGGGCAATACGCGAGAGCAGGTCGGCCGCGGGGCGGGTACGTTCAGCGTCAAATTGCAAATACAAAGAAGGGTTCCAGTCAGCCATAGCGCGGTCCTGTGTGAGGGAAGACTGGGCAAAGCATAGAACGCCACAGGCAGCCTGTCAGCCGCCGAATGTTACCAGCGGTAACCCACTTCGTGACAGTGTCACAAAAAGAATAAACATCAGTGGGGTTTTCGCGTCTGGTCGGTACGCTCAGGGAAGCGGTGGGATGGACAGACACTGCGCCCGCTACGGGCGCAGTGTCTTATTCGGCGTTCTTGAGCGCTTCAGCGCGGCTGGCGGTGGCGTAAACAAAATCCAGCATCGGTTCGAGATCGGTGTCGTAACCGGCCTGAATGATTTTACCTCGCAGCCATTCAATTTCGCTGGTGATATCGGGCGGGAAGATGTTGTTATCCTGCGCCCGGCGCAGCCATTTCAGCAGAAAGTTATTCTTTCCTCTGATACCGCCCGATTTTTTCGACTTTCCGTGCATCTTCAGCGCGACCAGGACGCAGTAATAGAAATGAACGCGCTGATTAAAACTTTGGTGCATGTCTGTGTTTCCCGCCAGAATCAGGAATTCACCGTGTGGGTCAGTGATTCGGATTGGACTACGGCGCCGGGCTGGATCGTTGTGCGATCTCTGTTGTTCTCCGCTACCGTCCTTGCATCTGTTGTCAGACGCTGAGGAGGATGTTGGCATGGAAGCCGAATCGTCGTCAATTGCCGATTCGTTTTTTGCCCGCGGCGATCCGCGGGCCAGGCCTGACTACGTTCCTGAGACGGCTCGCTGTTGTCGCTGGACGCGTAAAATGAGCAGGAAAGCGAACACCACGACAATCGCCGCCAACAGATATAGCGTGGCGAGGTCGTAGAAGCCGGCGACCCATCCGGCCAGCGGCCCGGTGAGTCCCAGCGCCAGGTCAAGAAACGCCGAGTAGGTGCCGAGGGCGGTCCCCTGGTTTTGCTCTTCCACCTGTTTGACTGCCTCGACCCCTAGCGCCGGGAAGACCAGGGAAAAACCCGAGCCGGTGAGAAAGGCGCCGACGCCAGCCACCCAGGCTGACGGCGCCAGCCAGATCAGCAGCAGGCCGAGACACTCGATCACAAAGCAGACCAGCGAGACCGGGACCCCGCCATAGCGGGTAATGGTATTTCCCAGCACCAGGCGGACGCAGATAAAGCCGACGCTGAACAGGGAGAGGGTAAACGCCGCGCCCTGCCAGCTGTGCGCCGCAAAATAGAGGGTGATGAAGGTGGCGATAACGCCGAAGCCAACGGTACCAAAGGCCAGCCCCAGGCCATAAGGCCAAATTTTTCGTACCACTGCGTGAAAGGGCGCTCTGACACCGGCAGTCACGCTGACATCCTGGCGGGTGCGGGCAAACAGCAGGCCGATGACGGCCACCACCACCACCACCGTGGCAAATCCGCTAATGCCGAAATAGTGGTTAAGAGTGACCCCCAGCGGCGCCCCGATCGCCATGGCGACATAGGTCGCCACGCCATTCCAGGAGATCACCCGCGAGGTATGGATCGCGCCGACGGTTTTGATCCCCCAGAGCGTGGCGCCGGTCGCGGTAAAGCTCTCGCCGACACCAAGAAACACCCGGCCCGCCAGCAGCGCGGCGATGGCCAGCATCGGCGTCGCCTGCAAAAGCACCGCCAGCAGGGTGAATGCTCCGCTCAGCAGACAGCAGATGATCCCGAGACTGACCACTTTTTTCGGGCCCCAGATATCGGTATAGCGCCCGGCGTGCGGTCGACTGATCAGCGTTGAGATGTATTGCAGGCTGATCACAATCCCGGCGACAAAGGTGCTGTAGCCCAGCTGATAGTGAATGTATCCCGGCAGTACGGCCAGCGGCAGGCCGATGGAGAGATAGCAGATACAGGTGAAGACAACGATCGAAATGATGCGCAAATTGAGTTGCGTGGTGCTGACGGAAGTGCTCATAGGGATAAGTGATTAATACAAGGGATGTTTAGCATAGCGCGCCGCGAGGACGCTGGCGAGTCGCGAGGGCGTTTTATCTGTCACCGATGAAGTCGCCGTCTGTCCGAAGGGGCGCAACGGTCTGTACCGTCGATGATGTTGTGCATGCGCCCGCCATTAATCGGGTTTGCCGCTGGCGCCTGCGTACGGGCATGATGGCGTTAGCTTACCACCGCGTTCAGGAGAGAACATGTCCCACGATTTCGCTGATATTGACGTTTTGTTCATTGCGGGCTTCGGTCCCATCACCCGCAGCACGTCGCAAAGCCGTGACTTCTATTGTCAGGCGTTGGGTTTGCCGCTAAAGCCGATGCCGGGTAACGAGGCGTATCTCCTCAGCGAGCAGGATGCCATCGGCGGGGTGAAACATTTCGCGCTGTGGCCGCTGGCGCAGGCGGCGCAGTCCTGTTTTGGTCAGGACCAGTGGCCGGAGACGGAGCCGGTGCCGCAGGCATGGATTGAGTTTGAGGTCCGCGACCTTACTGCGGCGACGGCGCGGCTGCAGCAGCAGGGATACCGCCTGCTCGTCGCGGCGCGCGACGAACCGTGGGGACAGACGGTCACCCGATTGCTCAGTCCGGAAGGGCTGCTGGCCGGGCTCACGGTGACGCCGTGGCTGCGGGCGGAAGAGCCATAGCGCCCGCGCCGGACACGGCGCAGGGCATATAGGGGAAGTTATTGATTCTCCTCGTGATCGGAAGCGCTTCGTACTTCTCCCCAGGCGCGGTTTTGCAACACGGTGCGATAGCCGTCGCGGTCGACGAAAGTGATGCCATTGACCTCCCAGTAAGGGTTAAACGCCGTAACCCGCAGAAACCCGGCGGCGTCCATGGCGGCGCACTGTGCTTGCCATTCCGCCTGCTGTGGGTAATACAGCACCAGCAAATCTTCATCTCCTGGCGAGGGAGTGACGGGATGGTGGCGACAGTGGGTGAATTCCAGATGCCAGCCCGCGTCGGGCGCGCCGAGCATAATCCCGCTGAATCCTTCATGATCGGTAAAGCTGCCGAGTTGCTGAAGCCCCAGCCCGGCGCAATACATGCTGGCGGTGGCGTCTAGTTCACTGACCGGTCTGGCAATACGCATATGGCTGAACAACATAATGGCTCCCGTAAGCAAAAGCTCAAGTTGATACTGTACCGGTAAATCGGCCCGGCGTGTGTTAAGACGTGCCCGGGCGCCATTTTCTCTCTGTCAATACCATAGCGGATTAACGTCCGCCTTGCGCCGACATTCTCTCTTAATCATAATAAAAAAAGAATTATAAAATACTATTGTTCTTAATATGAGAATCATTGTGAGGTGGTGGATGAATAACAGATCGCGCCAGGCCATATGGCTGGCACTGGCTGGGTCGATAGTACTGATGATCGGCATGGGCTACGGGCGCTTTGCCTTCACCGGCGTGCTGCCGCTGATGCTTAATGAAGGTCTGTTGACCCTGCACCAGGGCAATCTCGCCGCGTCGGCCAATTACGCTGGTTATCTGGTCGGCGCGTTGCTGCTGGCGCGGGTACAGCCTGGGGCCGCCAGCCGACTGAGCATTATCTCCGCCGGGTTGACCATCGCCAGCCTGGCGCTGCTGGCCTGGGTGAGCTCGCCGTGGACCATTATTGCGCTGCGCGCCGTCG
This sequence comes from Klebsiella sp. P1CD1, assembly GCF_003790505.1. Taxonomy (NCBI): domain Bacteria; kingdom Pseudomonadati; phylum Pseudomonadota; class Gammaproteobacteria; order Enterobacterales; family Enterobacteriaceae; genus Klebsiella; species Klebsiella sp. P1CD1. The sequence goes on along the minus strand of NZ_CP033631.1, from coordinate 2,994,130 downwards.
CCGGCGCGCTGAGCGCGATAACGCTGATTGCCGGTTCGCTGTGGCTGCTGGAACATATGGGCCATCATCACGGGGCGCCGTTGCTGTATGCCGGGGTGGGGCTGGGGATATTTATCTCTGCGGAGGGGATCGCCCTTGGACATGCCCTGAGCCTCACCAGCCAGCAGATCTGGCTGCTCTGCGCATTATGCGCCGGTCTGCTGCTGGCGCTGGCGATCCGTTGGCTGCTGACTCCGCCGGCTGCACTGGTGAGGGTTTCCCATGTTGAGACCTCCTTGCCTGAGGCCGGGAGCGATACGCGTCGCGCGGCGTGGCGACTATTGATGGTTTACGGCCTGGCGGGCTTCGGCTATATCATCACCGCCACTTATCTGCCGTTGTTTCTGTCCGGTTCGCTGCAGAGCGTTGACCCGGTCCATCTGTGGGCGCTGTTTGGTCTGGCGGCCGCGCCGTCCTGCCTTATCTGGCATAAGCTGGTGCTAAAGTGGGGGTACCGGCAGGCGCTGACCCGCAACCTGATCGTCCAGGCGCTTGGCGTGATCCTTCCAGCCTGCAGCGCTTCACTGCTGTTTTGCGTGCTAAGCGCGCTATTGGTGGGCTTTACCTTTATGGGCACCGTCACCATTGCGCTACCGAAGGCGAAAAGTCTCAGCCATCAGGTGAGCTTCAATATGATTGCCGCGATGACTGCACTGTACGGCGTGGGACAGATTGCCGGGCCGCTTATCGCCGGCGCGCTGTATCAGATCGCGGCTTCATTTAACCCGGCGCTCTATGCTGCGGCGCTGGCGCTGCTGATTGCCGCAGGGCTGGTCTTTACCGAACGCCGGGCTTAGCCAATCGCCACGCTTTGCAGCAGCTTGCGCCACTCGCTCAGAGCGGGGGCGTTCAAGCCGCTGCGCCAGATAAGCTGGGTGGTCGCCTCGCACAGCGGTTCGCTAAGGCAGTTTTCGGGAAGCGTCATCTGCGACAGCACGCTCTGCGGCAGCAGGCAGGCGTAGCGTCCGGAAGCCACGCAGGCGAGCATGCTGTGATAGGAGTTGACCTCATGCACCTCGACGGCCGCCTGCTGCTCCGCCAGCCAGCGTTCGCCCAGCGCGCGGTAGCTGCAGCCGCTGGCGAATGCCGCGAACCGCAGCGGGCCCGGGGTCTGCGGACGGACCAGCATCAGCGTTTCATAAAACACCGGGGTGCATGCCAGCTCGGCGGGACAGGCCGGTTGACCATCGGCCCCAGGCGGCAGGCAGACCAGCGCGGCATCGAGGGCGGCGGTTAACACTCCCTCGGTTAACTGGCGGGTCGGTTGGGTGATGAGGGTGATATCCACCTGCGGGCACCGTTGTTGAAAGCGGGTTAGCAGCGGCGGCAGCCGGCTGGCGGCGGTCGCCTCCATCGCGCCCAGACGCAGACTGCCGCCTGGGGTTGTCGGATGCAGAGCCTGCTTTGCCTCTTCCGCCAGGCTCAGGATCCGCCGGGCATAGCTGAGAAACTGTACGCCTGCCGGGGACAACACCATTTTTTTGTTGCCGCGAACGAAGAGCTCAACGGCAAGCTCCTCTTCCAGCTGCTGAATGCGGGTCGTGATATTGGACTGTGCGCGGCCCAGCCGTTTTGCTGCCTGGGTGACGCTCTGCGTTTCTGCCACCTGAATGAAGATCTCTAGTGTGCTGTGGTTCATATTTTTCTTCTCAATACGATAATGATGTTGATCTTACCATCTTTAAAGGAGATGGTAAGCCTCCGGCACCGCTAATGCATGAGGAAACCATGAGCAACCCGCTGCTTTCGCTTATTGATATTGATTATCCCCTGATTCAGGCCCCGATGGCGGGCGTCTCCACCCCCGCGCTGGCTGCCGCGGTAAGTCATGCCGGCGCGCTGGGCTCGCTGGGGCTGGGTGCTTCAACCGTTGCCCAGGCGGAAGCGATGATAGTCGCCACCCGCCAGCTGACGGACCGTCCGTTCAATGTCAATCTGTTCTGCCATGCGCCGCCCCGGCGCGACGCCCGGCGGGAAGCCGACTGGGCAACAACTTTACGACCCCATTTTGCCCGCTATGGCAGTACGCCACCGGATTCGTTAAGCGAGATCTACCAGACATTTATCGGTCATGCGCCGATGCTGGAGCTGCTTCTCGACCTGTCGCCGGCGGTGGTGAGTTTTCATTTTGGTCTTCCTGAACGTGAGACGATCCAGCGTCTGCGACAGCAGCGGATTGTCACCCTGGCGACGGCAACCTCGCTCCAGGAGGCGCTGCTGATTGAACAGCAGGGGATCGACGTAGTGGTCGCTCAGGGCTATGAGGCGGGCGGGCACCGGGGGATCTTTGCTCCGCAGGAGCCTGATGCCCAACTGAGCACCTTCACCCTGGTGCAACTTCTGCGGCGTCGGCTAACCATCCCGGTGGTAGCCGCCGGGGGCATCATGGACGGGGCGGGGATCACCAGCGTAATGCAGTTGGGGGCGCAGGGCGTTCAGCTCGGTACGGCGTTTTTACTGTGTCCGGAATCCGCCGCCGACGCCGGTTATCGCGCGGCGATCAACAACAGCATTGACGGACGTACGGTGCTGACCTCCGCGATATCCGGGCGTCCGGCACGCTGTCTGGCGAATGCCTTCTGTGCGCTGGGGGAAGCCTGTCCGGCGAGCGCCGTGCCGGATTATCCGCTGGCGTATGATATCGGCAAAGCGCTGGCCGCCGCCGCGAAAGCCCAGGGCGTTCATGAGTATGGCGCCCACTGGGCCGGGCAGGGTGTGGGGTTGATCCGCGAGTGTGACGCCGCCAGTCTGGTTCGTCAGCTGGCGGCAGAGTGCGGCTGGAACTAGTGTCTGACGGTTAGCGACGGTGGGCCAGGCTGCGCACCAGCCGATCGCCGGCCATTTGCACGCCCTGGACCATCGCCACCAGGATCAGCACCGTGCCAAACATGACTTCATTATTAAACCGCTGATAGCCGTAGCGGATGGCGAGGTCGCCGAGTCCACCGCCGCCGATCACACCGGCCATGGAGGAGAAACCAATCAGCATCACGATGGTCAGCGTGATCCCGGCCAGCAGCGTTGGCAGGGCTTCCGGCAGCAGGGATTTAAAAATCACGTGCCAGACGTTACCGCCCATCGACAGAATGGCTTCGATTCTCCCGTAGTCCACCTCGTCGAGCGCGTTTTCCGTCAGACGGGCAAAGAACGGAAAGGCGCCGATGGTCACCGGCACGATGGCGGCGGTGCTGCCCAGCGTGGTGCCGACGATCAGGCGGGTAAAGGGGATCAGGGCGATCAGCAGCACGATAAACGGCAGCGACCTGCCGATGTTGATCACCGCGCCTAACAGCGCGTTCAGTTTCGGCATCGGCGCCAGCCCGTTGGCGCGGGAAATAAATAACAGCACGCCGGTGGGCAGCCCGATCAGAACGGTAAACAGGGCCGCCAGGCCCACCATATAAAGCGTATCCAGCGTGCCGTCGAGTAATAACGGCCACAAATCTTCCCAGCTCATGCTACTCCGCATAATGGCCTCCCCTGAACGCCGTGACGGGTAAGAAAATCTTGTTCAGCCTGCGGGTCGTGCAGCAACGACTGGCGCAGCCGCGACCATGGGGTCACCAGCAGGTCGGCGAGTTTACCGCTCTCGACAATCTCGCCCTGTTCCAGCAGCGCCGCGTGGTCACAAATGGTTTTCACCACCTCCAGCTGGTGCGTAATCAACACGATGGTCAGATTGAGGCGCTGGTTAATATCCGCCAGCAGGGCCAGCACCGAGGCGGTGGTCTCGGGATCCAGCGCACTGGTCGCCTCATCGCACAGCAACACTTCCGGCCGGGCGGCCAGCGCCCGGGCGATGCCGACGCGCTGTTTTTGCCCACCGGAAAGCTGCGACGGGAAGGCGGCGGCCTTTTCGCTGAGATCCACCAGCTCCAGCAGTTCGCGCACCCTGGCCTCGCGAGCGGCCCTCGGCACTCCGGCAATCTCCAGCGGCACCGCGATGTTGTCAGCGACGGTGCGGGCATGCAGCAGATTGAAGTGCTGGAAAATCATCCCGGTGCGCAGGCGATAATCCCGCAGCGCCGCCTTGTTCAACTGGGTAATATCCTGTCCGTTCACCAGAATGCGGCCCGAGGTGGGCCGCTCCAGTAAATTGAGACAGCGGATGAGCGTACTTTTGCCGGCGCCACTGCGCCCGAGAATGCCGTATATTGCCCCTTTCGGTATCTGCAACGCGATATCGTTCAGCGCCGGTCGGCCGGTTCCGGCGTAGGTTTTGCTCAGCCCTTCGATGGTTATCATGACTGAGGGGCCACCGGGATCACCGAGCCGTTGTAGGTTTTACGGATAAACTCCGCCACCTGCGGTGACGTCAGATCTTTCGCCAGCGCCTTAATGCGCGGGTCATTCGCCAGGGCTGGGGTGGTCACCAGAATATTGGCGTACGGATTATGCTCGGCGCTTTCCAGCCCCAGGGCATCTTTCGCTGGCACCAGGCCGGCTTCCAGCGCGTAGTTACCGTTAATCACCGCCAGGTCGACATCGTCGAGGGAACGCGGGATCTGCGGTGATTCAATCTCCAGAATCTTCAGGTGTTTCGGGTTCTCGACAATATCCTTCGGCGTCGCCAGGGTGGTGGCCGGGTCGGTAAATTTGGGATCCAGCTTAATAAGCTTCTGCGCCTGCAGCAGGAACAGCGCCCGGCTCAGGTTGGTGGTGTTATTCGGCACCGCCACGGTGGCGTTTTCCGGCAGTGATGAGAAATCTTTATGCTTATGCGAGTAAATTCCCAGCGGCTCAATATGCACGGTGGCCGCGACGGCAAAGGTTTTACCCAGCGCTTTTTCCTGATCCTTCAGATAGGGAACATGCTGGAAGTAGTTGGCATCCACATCGCCACTGGCCAGCAGTTCATTGGCGTTGACCCCGCTGGTCAGCTCCACCACCTTCAGATCGAGGCTGGGATCGATTTTTTTGATGTAGTTGAGGATCTCCGCGTGGGGAACCGGGTCCGCGGCGACGCGCAGCGCGGCAGCCTGGGCAGACGTCCATGCCAGAGAAAGAGACAGTGCGACCCCTGCCAGTTTAAAAGCGGCATATTTCATGGTGTGTTCCTTTTTAGTTATGGTTAAACGATCAATTGCTCGGCGCGTTCGCGAAACACGTCCTGATAGTAGCGTTCCGCCACGTCCGGATGGGAACGCAGACGGCCCTTGAGATAATTCCAGCCGACATCGCGTAGCAGCGGATTGTGCGGGTCGCTGTCCGGACCTCGCGCTTCACGCGCCAGCTCGGGCGGCAGGGTGTAAACCGGCACCACCGCGTCAAGCTGGGCGCCGAGGAAGAAAGCGATGGAGAGGCGCTGCTGCTGCGCCGGCGGCGACACCACGCGATGGACGGTGGCGCGCAAATACCCGTTGGTCGCCAGCTCCAGCAGTTCGCCAATATTGACCACAAAGCTGCCGGCCAGCGGCACGGCGTCGATCCATTGTCCAGGCGCGACCTCTACCTGCAGTCCTTTCTGTTCGTCCTGCAGCAGGAAGCTGAGGAAACCGGAATCTTTATGGGCGCCGACGCCCTGGCTGCTTTGGGTCTCCTGCTGGCCGGGATAGCGGATCAGTTTGATATGCTCGTTGGGTTTCTCGCCGTAGAGCCGGTCAAAGGCATTCTCCGGGAGCTGCAGGGCTTCGGCAAAAGCGCGCAGCAGGCGGATGCCCACCTGGGTCATCTGCTGTTGCCAGTGAAGTAACACCGGTTTAAGCGACGGCAGGGCGGCAGGCCACAGATTCGGACCCTGCAGGCGCTGCCAGCGCGGGGCGTCGTCGCTGAGGGTCAGCGCCGGACGTTCGGCGCCGATATCAAACTGCTCTCGCCAGTCAGGCTGGCCGCGCGTCAGCTCTGAGGCCGCGCGGTTATAGCCGCGAAAATGGGGGGAGTGGATCATCGCCACCTGCTGTTTCTGCGCCTCATCGAGAGCAAAAAAGCGTTGAGACTGGCGCTGAACTTCATACTGAAGCGCGTCGTCGACACCGTGATTGATCAGATAGAAGAAGCCGATGTCGCGGGCGGCGTGACGCAGGTCGGCCAGAAAGGCCGCTTTATCCGCGGGGTCCGCGTAGCGGGCCAGGTCGAGAATCGGCAGGGTGGTCGCGTTCATTGTGTTCTCCGAAAACGGGGTAATAAGTTATGGGTTGATTCAGGTTCAGGGTTCGGGCACAACAGCAGCGCATGGTGATTTCCTCTGTCCGGGGCTGAACACAGCTTGCCTCAAGGCCAAATAAGCAACCAATAACGTTATTTTCTAATTTATGACCGCGCGGGGTTCAGTGCTTTTGCGTTAAATAGATATAGGCGCGAAGCGCGTAATGAAGCCGGTTGCGCCCGTCGGTCAGAGCCAGTAAGGTAGGCGCACTTTTTTAATGCGGAACGGACGTATCGTAATGTACAGCTCGAAAGATCCCCTGCACGGCGTGACGCTGGAAGCGCTGCTCAATGCCCTGGTGGCGCGCTATGGCTGGGCGGAAATGGCCCGCCAGGTCAACATTAACTGCTTTAAAAGCGATCCCAGCATTAAGTCCAGCCTCAAATTTCTCCGCCGGACGCCGTGGGCGCGCAAAGAGGTGGAGGCCATGTATCTCGCCTCCCTTGATGATGACGCGCCGGTGGAGAAAGCGGATCCCTGGGCAAACTGGCAGAAAAAATAACCCTTACCACAGGACACCATCATGCAGAGCTGGAGCAGTAAAGATTTCACCGCCGACCGCGCGTGGGGCGCGCTGGATATCGCCAATTTTTCCGGGACCACCGTGCGTCTGCACTGGACCGACCAACCCTATATCTGGCACATCAACGATGGTCAGGAGGTGTTTGCCGTGATGGATGGTCAGGTGGCGATGCATGTGAAAGTCGACGGCGAGGAGCAGGTCATCATGCTGAACGCCGGCGATATCTTCTACGCCGAAGTGGGATGCGAGCATGTCGCCCATCCGCAGGGGGCGGCGCGTATTCTGGTGATCGAGAAAGAAGGGTCGGTCTGATCCCTCCGGCGGGCGGTTCTTAGCCCGCCGTTTCATCACCGGTTAGACTCAACATACCGCGTTGATATAAATCACTTATCCAGCTTTCGATATATTTAATTCTTGTTTGCCATTCCCTTCACCCCAGCACTATCTTTTGCCGCAGGCGCCTGAACAGGCACAATCGCGGGAGAGATCATGGCAACCTTGCAGTGGGACCACGCAGTACAGTTTGTGAATCAGCCGGAAGCGGCCATTCAGACCTTTGCCGACCAGCAGCTGCGGGCGGTGGCCGGAGGGCGACATCCGGGGTGGGGAACCCGCAATGCGCTGAGCTATTTTGGCCTGACCTATATCGAATTCCTCGCCATTTCCGACCCGGACGAACTGCGCGCCGCGACGGACAGGTTCCTGCTTTCGCGGGATGCCGAGCGGTTGCTGCCGGAGAACGAAGCGCTGTTTCGGGTGGCGCTGCGCAGCGACGACATCGAGGCCACTCATGACCAGTTGCGTCGCAAGGGGTTGGCGGTATCACCGATTGTCGATGGTCAGCGCAACGATCCGCAGGGCAATATCATCCGCTGGCGGATCTTCACCATCGATGGCGACACTGACGGGCTGGTCTATCCATTTGTGCTGCAGTGGGGAGAAGACGATACCACCCGGCTGGCGCGGCTGCGCGCTCAGGAACTGGACGTGCCGCACCCGCTGGGCGACATTGCGCTTGAGCAGGCGGTGTTCGAGGTGGTCAATCCGCAGGCGGTACGCGATCGCTGGCAGGCGCTGCTGGGCTTCCCGCCACAGGGGGAGCAGGGACTGGACGTGGGCGGCCAGTGGTTTACTTTCCGCGAAGGACCCGCTAACCAGCTGACCGAACTGGTGTTTCGCGTCGCCAACCCGGCGCTTAAGGGGCAGCGCTTTCGCGTCGGCAACGGCGTGTATCGCTTTACATAAAAGCTGAATCTAGCGTGCTGTGGCGCGCAGGGCCCCCGGCGGCTGGCCGGTGATGCGTTTGAAGGCCCGGCTGAAGGCCGCCAGCGATTGATACCCGAGGCTGAAGGCGACCGTTTCCAGCGCCTGGCCTTCGTGGGTGATGTACTGCACCGCCAGCCGCATACGCAGCTCGGTCAGATAGCGGGCGGGGGTGGTGTCTGTCGCGGCGAGAAAACGTTCCGCGAACAGCGAGCGTGAAAGCCCCGCCTCCCGCGCCAGATCTTCCACTTTCCAGTTGACCCCCGGGCGCTGATGCATGGCATAGATCGCTTTTGCCAGCCGGGGATCGCGCAGGACCTGTACCCAACCGGTGGCGTTGCCACATCCGCACTCTACCCAGCCGCGGACAATCAGCGCGGCCACCACGTCCGCCAGCCGGGCGAGGATCCCGGCATAGCCTACCTGGCGGGTGAGGGATTCCCGCTCCATTGCTACCAACAGCGGCTGGATCTCCGGCCAGGTGTTTAGCAGGCTGCTGACCCGCATCACCTCGGGCATGGCCTTCACCAGCGGCTGCATGCCGCCGAGCTCAAAATCCATACAACCGCTGAAAATGACGGCGCGCTCCGGGCAGTCCGGGCGGCCGCCGGCGTTGATACAGCTTACCGTGCTGCACACCGTTTCGCTGGGCAGCTGGGCCACATTGACCACCGTGGCCTGCGGATCAGAAAGCAGGGCGTGCCCGTCGCCGTTGGGAATAAACAGTGCATCGCCGCTCTCGAGGGTGAACTGTTCTCCGCTGGCCATGCGCAGCAGCACCGGCCCGCGGCTGATGAAATGGAACTGGGCTTTACCCGCCACGGCGCTAAAGCCGACGCCGAACGGGCGTGCGGTTTCGATGCGCCGGTAGTTAACGCCGGAGAGGCGCATCCCGCGCAACAGTTCGCTGGTCAGGTCGATGCCAGGCTGGCTCATGGTAATTCCGGACGAATAATCAATAACTGAAGAGTATGCATCATATATCGTCCAAAGGTAAGGCCCTAAGATGACCAGGATGTTAATAAAACTGGAGAGATGTATATGAGTTCCTGCATAGCTGCTGACGCGAGCCTGTCACCCGCCAAACCTGCCTGGCGCGCCGTCTATGCCCTGGCCCTCGGGGTGTTCGGCCTGATCGTGGCCGAGTTTCTGCCCGCCAGCCTGTTAACGCCGATGGCCAGCAGCCTCGGGGTCAGTGAAGGGATGGCCGGACAGGCGGTCACCGCGACGGCGCTGGTGGCGTTAGTCACCGGCCTGCTGATCGCCACCGCCACCCGCAATATCGATCGCCGCTGGGTGCTGATGTTCTTTTCCGTGCTGCAGATAGTCTCCAGCCTGATGGTCGCTTTTGCCGATTCGCTGGCGTTTCTCCTGCTGGGCCGTCTGCTGCTGGGGGTCGCCATCGGCGGCTTCTGGGCGATGTCCACTGCCACGGCGATGCGTCTGGTGCCGGCGGCCCATGTGCCGAAGGCGCTGGCGATCATCTTTTCCGCGGTGTCTGTCGCTACGGTGGTAGCCGCGCCGCTCGGCAGCTATCTTGGCGAGCTGATCGGCTGGCGCAACGTATTTATTCTCTGTGCGATACCCAGCCTGCTGGCGCTGCTCTGGCAACTGTGGGTGCTGCCCTCCATGCGTCCGGAGAGCGTCGGGACCTTCTCCACGCTGTTCAGGGTGCTGCGCCGTCCCGGTATGCTGGGCGGCATGCTGGCGACAATCCTGATTTTTAGCGGCCATTTCGCCTTCTTTACCTACCTGCGGCCGTTCCTTGAGACCGTGGCGCAGGCCAGTGTCGAAGGGGTCTCGCTGATATTGCTCGGCTTCGGTATCGCTAACTTTATCGGCACCTCGGTGGCGAGCTATCTGCTGAGCCGTAGCCTGCGCCTGACCCTGGCGCTGGTGCCGTTGATGATGAGCGTTCTGGCGCTGCTGATGGTGACGTTTGGCCATCTGACCATGCTGGACGGGCTGCTGGTCGCCCTGTGGGGATTTGCCTTCGGTCTGGTGCCGGTGGCCTGGTCCACCTGGCTTGCCACCACCGTGCCGGATGAAGCAGAAAGCGCGGGCGGTCTGCTGGTCGCCTCTATTCAGCTGGCCATCAGCGCCGGGGCCGCCGGCGGCGGGGCGGTGTTTGATTTGCACGGCGCCAGCGGCGTCTTCACCGGCAGCGGTCTGCTGCTGTTGAGCGCGATGGTGATTGTTTTCGCCGCCGTGCGGGTGAAACCGGTCGCCAGCGCTGACCGGCCGGAGACGGGCCGCTTATCCCGCGAGATCGATAACTAAATTGGCCGACAGGCTGCGGGAGCAGCACAGCGCAATATGCTGCTCTGCGGCCTGTTTTTCCGCCTCCGACTGCACGGTATCCCGGTGGTCGACGGTTCCCTCCCGCACCGGCGTCAGGCAGGCGCCGCAGATCCCCATCTCGCAGGAGAGCGGCACCGCGACGCCATGCTCCTGTAGCACCTGGGCGATGGTTTTGTCCCCCGGGACCGGCCAGCGTTCCCCGGTGGAGGCGAGGGTGATGGTGAAGGTTCCGTCCGCCGCTGACGCTGCCGTCGGGGCGGGCGGCTGGAACGCTTCGCTGTGCAATTGCGCCTCCTCCCATCCGGCCGACCGCGCGGTATCGCGAACCCGGGCCATAAATCCGGGCGGACCGCAGAAGTAGACCCGGGTGTCGGCGTCCGGAGCCCCCAGATCCTGCGCCAGCCGCTGGCGCGGACTCTGCCCCTCGTCTGAGCAGTGGATCTGGCAGATTCCACCGGTTAGCTGGCGGGCGATCTCGGTGGCGAAGGCGGCCTCCTGCGCACGGCTAACGTAATAGTGCAGCGTAAAGCTGGCGCCGGACGCCGCCCGGGCGTGGGCCATCGCCAGCAGCGGCGTAATGCCGATCCCGGCGGCGAGAAGCACCACATGGCCGCCCTCGTGCAGCGGAAAGTGGTTGCGCGGGGCAGAGATCATCAGCGGTTGTCCCGGGCGCAGGGTGTCGTGGACATAGCCTGAGCCACCGCGGGACTGCGCCTCGCGGGCGATGCAGAGCAGATAGTGATCCCGTTCGGCCGGGCTGCCGGTCAGGGAGTACTGGCGGATCAGCCCGCAGGGAAGATGGAGATCGATATGGGCGCCGGGTGTCCACGCCGGCAGCGGTTGCCCCTCGGCGCTCACCAGACGAACGGCCAGATTTTTCGCGCCCTGACGCCACAGGCCATCGACCACCACGGGGAATATGTCGCGCATATGACCTCCACTCATACCAGAAAGAAATCGCCAAAACCCATTTTCTTCAGCCCGCGCCGGTAGGCGATGGAGCTACGGTCTGCCGGAATATGCGCCTCAAGGGTCAGATCCAGAGGCAGCCGCTCCGGACGCTGGGTTTCTACCATCAGGCGGTCCTCTTCGAACACCCGCAGGTTGAACGCATGTACGTCTTCCACCGGCACGTGCAGATCGAAATTGCGGGCAATAGGGGCAAACATCCGCGTCACCCGTGACGACACCGGCGAGGCGGCGTTCATGATCACCAGCCTGGCGTCGGCGGGAAAATGGATGGTCAGCGTAGCGGTGAACGGCAGATGCATTTCAAAGTGACGCAGCCACTGGAACCCTTCCGGCGCGCGGAAATCGGAGCTGGCCGGGTAATTGCCCACCGAGCTCCAGTAGTCGGCAACAAAGCCGAACGGCGTCTCCTGCGGGGTGTAGTCCGGCACCTGCTGGTTGTCCGGATCGGCGAAGGTGTCGGTGTGGATCCACGCGAAGTGGGCGACATCGAGAAAGCCTTCGACCTGGCGGCCGGCAAATCCCTTCACCTCGAAGGCCGGGCAGTTGATTTGCTGAAATCCCGCGTCGTCCCAGTGCGGCATGGTCGGTAACGGCGGCGGATTGTCCGGATCGCAGGCCAGGCAGGTCCAGATCAGCCCGTAGCGCTCCTCCACGGCGAAGCTGGTGAGATGCAGTTTGGCCGGAATGGGTTGCCCCGGACTGGAGGGGATACGGTTGCAGCGGCCATCCTCGCCAAAGCGCAGGCCATGATAGGGGCAGACGATACCTTCCTCTTCATGAAACCCCAGGGTCAGCGGCACCCCGCGGTGCGGGCAGACGTCGCGGGCGACCACCACCTGGCCTTTAATACGGTAGATAACCAGCTGTTCGTCCAGCAGGGTGGCTTTCACCGGGGCGCCGGTAATATCGCAGGCGCGGGCCACCGGGTGCCAGCAGCGGGCCAGCCGCAGCCAGTCCTCTGGATCAAAGGTGCAATGGGCGGGGGGCGTGGGGGTGATTGTCTTCATGATTTCTCTTCCTGCTCACATCGGTGATTGTTTTATTGTTGTGAGATTATTGTTGTCATATTAGGGTGTTCACATCCATCACCATTAATTCACTCTGCTGTTGCAAAAAAGAGTACAGGGGTGCCATGAGTCCTTTTTCCCGTTTCGCCCACTATTTTATCGCCGTGGCCCGCTGCGGCAGCTTGCGCCGGGCCGCCGAGCAGCTGCATATCTCCGCCTCGGCAATTAACCGCCAGATCCTGCAGGCCGAGGAGGCCTTCGGTACCCCGCTGTTCGAGCGCCTGCCGGAGGGACTGCGGATGACCACCGCCGGTGAACTGCTGTATGACAATCTGCTGCGCTGGCAAAAGGAGTTTCGCCAGACCCGGCAGAAATTTGATGAGCTGCAGGGGATGAAGCGCGGGAGCGTCAGCGTTGGGATGGTGCAGGCGCTGGCGGAAGGGGGCTTCGCCGCCGCGCTGGCGGAGATCATCGCCAGCTGGCCGTGGCTGGAACTGGATCTGCAGGTGGCCGACAGCCACACCGTCAGCCAGAAAGTGCGTCAGGCGGACCTGGACGTCGGCCTGATCCTCGATCCGCAGGGGCAGGCCGGACTCAGCGTGCTGGCCTTTGCCGAACTGGAGGTGGGGATTGTGATGCGCCCGGACCACCCCCTGGCGGGGGCGAAAGCGCTGTCATTGGGCGAGCTCAGCCTGGAGCGGCATATCGTGCCCGGCGCGCCGCTGATCGTCCATGAGCGGGTGGCGCTCCTCTATCGCCACCATGACTTTGCGCCGGAGAATACCATCAGCTGCAATGATATCCGGCTCATCAAGTCGCTGGTGCTGCGCGGCAGCGGCGTGACGCTCCTCAGCCTGCTCGACGTGCTGGACGAAGTCCAGCGCGGACAGCTGGCCTTTATCCCGCTGCGCAGTACGCTGCTGCGACCGCTGACCCTGGCGTTGTGCACCGCGCCCTCGCGTCAGCTTTCGCGGCCCGCGCAAATGGCCATTCAGACGCTGAGTGCGGTGATTGAATCCATGGCGACGGTCAGCCCAGCGGCCCGCTGAGGATGGTGTCGCACATGCCGTTGATAATGCGCTCCCCGGTCTCCTCGCGCAGCTCCTGGTACCAGGCTTCGGTGAGCTGCATATCCTTCCCGTGGGTAATATCGCAGCGCTTGCGCGCCTTCAGCACCAGGTCACGAACCCGGTCGCAGCGCTGGGCCTCGTACTCGCGCAGCGCGGCCGCAATATCGTGGGTCTGGCGGAAAACGGCGCCCAGCACCACCGCATCTTCCATCGCCGCGCAGCCTCCCTGGCCAATATCCGGGGTGGTGCTGTGTCCGGCGTCGCCGAGCAGCGCGACGCGGCCGCGCACCAGGCGGCTGAACGGCTCGATATCATGGATTTCAATACGGTTGGTGGTCTGCGGGTCGAGGGTGGCGATAAGCTGCTGCACCGGCGGCGCCCAGCCGGCAAAATAGCGGCTGAGGTCGGCGCGCAGAGTGTCGCGATCCTCCGCCAGACCCGCCGGCAGCGGCACATCAAAGAAAAAATAGAACCGGCCGGCGGAGACCGGCATCAGCGAGACGCGCTTGCCTTCGCCGACAAAGGTGGTCCACTGGTCGCCGGGCGCCAGCGCTTCATCTATTTCCACCAGACCGTTCCAGTTGACGTACCCGGCGTAGCGGCGCTGCGGGGTAAAGCCCAGCACCCACGGACGCAGTGCGGAATGGCTGCCGTCGGCGGCAATCAGCAGATCGCCGCTGGCGCTGCTGCCATCGGTAAACCACACCTTCACGCCGTCGGCATCTTCCTCACAGCGGGTGACGCGTTTGCCGAACTGCACGCTTTCCCGTCCCCAGAAATCCAGCATTTCCCGCTGCAGCTCTGCCCGGGAGACCGGGCAGGGGCGGCTGCCGGTGCGTTCGATCAGCGGGGCGAGACTGAACTGGGTCATGTTCTCGCCGCTGCGGAAATCACGATACGCCATCCGGCGCAGCGGCCCGCCGAAAGTCTCCATGATGTCACCCATGCCGAGGTGGGCCATGCACTTCACGCCGTTGGGCCACACGGAAATCGCCGCGCCGACCGGTTTGATCTCTTTCACCGCTTCATAGACGTCGCAGTCGATCCCCGACTGTTTGAGCGCCACTGCCGCACTTAAGCCGCCGATGCCGGCCCCAATCACGATTGCTTTCATTTTTTTCTCCTTCTCCCGATGTTGTGACTGACTACAGCAATTTGCGTACCAGTTCGCCGGAGGGAGGAAAACCGCCTGCCAGAGGCACAGAGACAGGTCATGACGCACCGCATCGGTGCAATGTGAGGTATTGGTTGCCTTTTTATGAATCAAAAGTTTCTCAATGTCGCATTGAGAATCTATCGTTTCATCACTCTGGTTCAGCATCGGTGGGGAGGTATAGGTAAATAGAGTAATTTAAGTTAATGATTTTGCAGCATTAATGAAATTTTCTGGTCGCTTTTGTCGTCTCTGGCCTGCTTTGTGCACTAGCCCATGCACTTCTCTTTGCTATGGGATTACACCATGTCTGACGAACATTACAGTGGCTTGCTTTACGGCCTTGAACAGCGGATCCCACCGCTTCCAGCCTTTTTCAGCGCTCTCCAGCATGTGCTGGCGGGCCTGGTGGGGATCATCACGCCGCCGCTGATCATCGGCGCTACCCTCGGGCTTGGCGACTGGCTGCCGTATCTCATCAGTATGTCGCTGCTGGCCTCGGGCATTGGCACCTTTCTGCAGTCCAATCGGGTATGGGGCGTTGGCGCCGGGATGATCTGCATGCAGGGCACCAGCTTCGCCTTCCTCGGCGTGACGGTGGCCGGAGGGATGTGGGTAAAAGCGCAGGGCGGCGGGCCGCAGGATATGATGGCGATGCTGTTTGGCGTTAACTTTGTCGCCGCTCTGGTGCCGGTGATTGTCAGCCGTTTTATTGAGCCGCTGAAGAAAATCTTTACCCCTATTATTACCGGCAGCGTGATTGCGCTGATCGGCATCAGCCTGATCAAGGTCAGCGTCATCAACTGGTGCGGTGGGGAAAAGGCCGAGGATTTCGCCAGCATGAGCAATATCGCGCTCGGGGCGGGCACCCTCGGGGTTATCGTCCTGCTGAGCTGCGCCAAAAACCGCTGGCTGCGGCTCTCCTCGGTGGTGGTGGGCATTGCCGTGGGCTGCGTCGCGGCAGGGCTGAGCGGTCAGTTCCATCTTCACCCCCTGGGCGACACTCTGTTTCGCCTGCCGACGCTGTTTCCGTTCGGCTTTCAGTTTAACAGCGCGATATTTCTTCCGGTCGCCCTGGTGTCGCTGGTTTGTATTCTGGAGGCGGTGGGCGATCTGACAGCCAACTCGCTGATTTCGCAACAGTCTATTGATGATCACGCTTTTCGTAACCGGCTGAAGGGCGGTATCCTGGCGGACGGTGTCAGCTGTATGGTGGCCGCCATGCTCTGTGCTTTTCCGAACACCACCTTCGCGCAGAACAACGGCGTGATCCAGATGACCGGGGTGGCCAGCCGCTATGTCGGACGCTACATTGGCGTGATTCTGATCCTGCTTGGACTGTTTCCCCCGGTGGGCGAACTGCTGCGGCAGATCCCGGCGCCGGTGCTGGGGGGCGCCACGATGGTGATGTTTGGCTGTGTAGTGGCGGCCGGGATCCGGATTATTACCCAGACCCCGCTGAGCCGTCGCGATGTGCTGATTGTGGGGCTGGCGTTTGGTGCTGGCCTTGGCGTGGAGTCAGTGCCGGCGTTTCTCAGCCATTTTCCGCCGATGGTCGGCGATCTGTTCGGTTCGGCGGCCACCAGCGGTGGGCTGGTAGCGATAGCGCTGAACCTTATTCTGCCGCAGGAGCAGGCGGCGACGAAAACGATAAGGAGTCAGGATGATCGCGCTGAGTCAGTTTAACGGCCTGAGTAAAGATGAGGCAGTGGGGCTGCTGGCCCCCTGCGTGGCGATCCCGGCCTGGGGCGAGACGCTGGTGAACTTGCGACCTTTTGCCAGCCGTCATGCGCTACTGCAGACTGCCCGTGAGGCGATGGATTACTGGGGAGAGGACGAGCTGAACGCGGCGCTCAGCGCCCATCCACGGATCGGTGAAAAGCCGACCGGCGGCCAGGCGCACGCGGCGCTGTCGCGCCAGGAGCAGTCGGCGGTGGACAGCGAGAATGAGCGGCTCGCGCAGGCCCTGCAGGAGGGCAATGCCCGCTACGAGGCCCGTTTTGGCCGGGTGTTTTTAATCCGCGCCAAAGGGCGCAGCGGCGAAGCGATTTTACAGGCGCTGACGCGCCGACTGCAGCATACCGCCGACGAAGAAGTGACTGAGGCGCTTGCCCAGCTGCGAGAGATTACGATGTTAAGACTGGAAGGAGTGATTGGCGAATGAGTACCCTGAGCACCCATATTCTGGATATTTCCACCGGCAGGCCGGCGGAAGGCGTGACGGTCAGCCTGAGTCGGGAGGGCGAGACGCTGGTGACCCTGGTGACCAACGCCCAGGGGCGTATCGCCACCTTTAGCGCCGCACCGCTGCCGGCGGGGAGCTATTGCTTAACGGCGGAAACCGGGGCGTGGTTTGCCCGCGCCGGGCGGGAGAGCGTCTTTACCCGGGCGCAGATTGATTTTGTTATCGGCGAGGCGGCAGATGACCATTTCCATCTGCCGTTTCTCATCGCCCCGGGCGGGTGGTCGACCTACCGCGGCAGCTAAACCCGGCTGCCGATGCCGGGCGGCGCTGCGTTTGCCCGGCCTGGATCGTTACGGCGCGGGCAGAGACAGCTCGTAGGCCCGGTAAGGCGCAGCCGTCACCGGGCATGTAAAGGTGTCTCTGGCCACCATCCTTCCTGTTTTATCCCCACTCAAGGATAATTACCCACCTATCCCCACCAGGGTATAATCTTGACATTATCCCCTGCGGGGTATAAAACCAAATTTATCCCGATAGGGGGATAAATGATGGTGAGGAACAAGGCGATGAATTCCCCGCAGATATACAGTCCCGTGCAGCTGGCCAATTATCTGAAGCTGCTGCGCCAGCAGAACCACTGGACCCAGGATGCGCTGGCCAGGCGGATCGGCATTAAGCAGGCCACACTGTCCAATTTTGAAAATCACCCCGACAAAACCACCTTAACCACGCTGTTTAAGATCCTCCAGTCGCTAGGGGTGGTGATGACGCTGAACGCCAAAGCCACAGAGACGGCGCCGGCTCCCGATAACAACACGGACCTTGACTGGTAATGGCGACGCTTACCACCTGGATGAACAATGTGCGCGTGGGCACCTTAACCCGCCAGGCTAACGGGGCGCACAGTTTTCGCTATGACGAAGAGTGGCTGCGCAGCCCGCGCGCCAGACCGCTCTCCCTCTCGCTGCCGCTGCAGTATGGCAATATCACCGCCGACGCGGTGTATCACTATTTTGATAACCTGCTACCCGACAGCCCGCAGGTCCGCGATCGGATCGTCAGGCGCTATCAGGCGCGCTCGAAGCAGCCGTTCGATCTGCTGGCCGAAGTGGGACGGGATAGCGTAGGGGCGGTGACTCTGCTACCGCCGGGGGAAGAGGCGCACCTCGAGGGGTTGCGCTGGCAGACGCTGGACGAGGCGCAGCTCACCGCTTTGCTGACCGCCTACCAGTCGGATATCCCTCTCGGGATGATTACCGGCCAGGATGATTTCCGTATCTCGGTGGCCGGCGCCCAGGAGAAAACGGCGCTGCTGCGGATGGGCGGGCACTGGTGTATTCCGCAGGGCACCACGCCGACCACGCATATCATTAAACTGCCCATCGGCGAGATAAAGCAGCCTAATGCGACGCTGGATCTGCGTGAAAGCGTGGATAACGAGTTTCTGTGCCTGGCGCTGGCCAGGGAACTGGGCCTGGCGGTGCCGGAGGCAGAGATTATCACCACGCCGCGGATCCGCGCGCTGGCGGTGACCCGCTTTGACCGGCGCTGGGCGCAGGAGGGACGGGTGCTGCTGCGTCTGCCGCAGGAGGATCTGTGTCAGGCCTTTGGCATCCCGTCGTCGATGAAATATGAATCTGACGGCGGGCCGGGTATTGCGGCAATCATGGCCTTTCTGCTGGGCTCCAGTGAAGCCCTGAAAGATCGCGCAGACTTTATGAAATTCATGGTTTTTCAGTGGCTGGTTGGGGCAACGGACGGGCATGCGAAGAACTTCTCGCTCTTTTTGCTGCCCGGCGGCAGCTACCGTCTAACGCCGTTCTACGACATCATTTCGGCGTTTCCGGTGCTGGGCGGCACGGGACTGCATCTGCGCGACCTGAAGCTGTCGATGGGGCTCAATGCCACAAAAGGGCGGAAAACGGAGATTAACGCCATCTATCCGCGTCATTTTCTGGCAACCGCCAAAGCGGTGAACTTTCCTGGGGAGCAGATGCTGGCGATCCTCCAGGAGTTTGCCGGGCATGTGCCGCAGGCTATCGAAAGCGCTCGCCGGACGCTGCCGGCGGACTTTTCCACCCACGTCTGGCGGGCCATTACGGAGAATATGCTGAAGCTGCACGCCCGCCTGCAGCAAGGGCTACAGGCGTTATAGCGAAGCCGGCTGGCGGTTAGCTCTGCGGTTGCCCCCAGCGGCTGCGCAGATAGTTGACCGCCTGCCGGGTTTGCGGCTGATTGAGATTGTTTTCGCGGAACAGGATCGTGCCCTGGATCTGCGGCAGAGTTTCATTGAGGTCGAGCTGCTTTTTCAGCTCCGGCACGCCGCCATCCACCGTCCAGTCAGGCTCATTTTTGGACGGCTCACCCACTTTGTACAGCGCCACGCCGATATACAGCCGGGTATGCGTCGGCTTAACCACCTCGGCCCACCAGTTGGCCAGCACATCATAGCGCGCGGCATCGCGGGCAAACGGCCAGTAGATCTGCGGCGCGATGTAGTCGAGCAGTCCCTGCTGCACCCAGCTGCGGGTATCGGCATAGGACTCATCATAGGCGGCCGCGCCACGGGTATCGGACCCCGCCGGATCGTGCGAGCGGTTGCGCCACACCCCGGCCGGGCTCACGCCAAACTCGACGTTCGGATTGAGCTTTTTGATAGTAGTGGAAACCTGGGCTATGAGCTGCTGGGTGTTATGCCGGCGCCAGTCGCCCTTCGAGGCGTAACCCTGTCCGTAACGGCGGAAGGTTTCATTGTCGTTAAGCGGGGAAGAGGCGGTTTCGGTGTAGAAATAGTCGTCGAACTGCACGCCGTCAATCGGGTAGTTCTGCACCACTTCAGCGACGATGCTAGTGATCCAGTCCCGTGCTTCGGGAATGCCCGGGTCGAGGACAAAGCGATCGCTGGCGGTGCGGATCCAGTTACGGTGCAGGACGAACACGCTGGCCGGCACCTGCGTGAGGGTGTTATTCAGCTCGGCAACGGTCGACGGTTTGGTGTTAACTGAGACACGATAGGGGTTAAACCATGCGTGAACCTTCATACCGCGCTTGTGCGCTTCATCCAGCATAAACTGCAGCGGATCGTAGCCGGGGTATTCGCCGATTTTGCCGGTCAGCATATCGGACCACGGCAGAATGTCCGACCGCCAGAGCGCCGTGCCGTCGGGTTTCACCTGGAAAAAGACGGTGTTGATACCCAGGCGCTGCAGGTTATCGAGTTTGGCGATCAGCGCCAGCTTCTGCTGCGTGATGCGGCTTTCCGGCGTGCTGGCGATAATCGACCCGACCGGCGGCCAGTCAAGGCGCGACACGGTTGTGAGCCACACGCCGCGTACCGGCTCCCGGTGCGTCTGGCTGGCTTTGACGGCGGTAGTGTTCGGTGTCGTGACAAGGGATTTAGGGGCCTTACTGGTGCAGCTGAACAGCATGCCCACGGCAATGACGGCCGCACCGGCCAGCGCCACTTTGCTGGCTAAGGGGAATCGACGAGAATGGCTGATGATGAACTCCCGTGTAATCAGATCGTCGCGTGTAGCGGCTATTCTCTTACGATTCGTGGGTCAGAGCAATTCCTTCATCCGTCGGTTCTCCATCGCCTAGTCATAATGTAAGGTATAGGTCGCGACGGCCGACACCTGACCGGCGGTGATCCGGGGACGGGTCTGGTAGTAGCGGGCCGTGAGCGGCAGGATAAACCGGCCCGCACTCGCGCTGCCCAGCGTCATCTCATGATTCAGGGAAACCGGCTGGCGATGGTAAAGCAGTTGCACACCAATACCCTGCGCCCGATCGTCCGTGGCGTCATTGCGCAGAACGCCATGCCCCCGGGCGGTGAGGGGCTCCGCGCCGTCAACACGCAGGGAAATAGTCACAGCGCTGTTGCAATCCAGTTGCAGCGCGAAAGGCGTGTCGCCGGTGGTTTTGCCGACGCCGCCGAAGTGGTCAAGCATCGCGGCGGGCAGCTTAATCAGCGCTGGCGTGGCGTCATTCACGGAACATCCCGCGGTGTTGACCCTGCCGCTTAAGTCTAACGCGGCCAGCGGGGTATGCTCTGCCATTAAAAAGTGCTCGCTGTGATACTCAAGCTCGCCCGGTGTCGCCGCGGGACCGGTTTTAATAAGCTCAATCGTCAGGCGGAAATAGCCCAGTTTCCACACCGCATCAGGCAATATGGCCGGATTGTTCACCCGTTGGCTAAACGGCGAGGGCGTCGGCCGGTCAGGAAAACCGCCATAGCCGCCGATAGCGCGCAGCGATACGCGAACGCCAATGCCGGCGAGATTGGTTTGATAAACCGTCGGTCGCGTCGCTCCCCCGGACAGCAAACTGTTCAGCTGTAGCGGCGACGGCCCACGCGGGTCGTCCGCACAGCGGATCCACTGTTCGCCGCCGTCGCTAAGGCGATTCCAGGCGAAACTTTTGTGATACAGCGGGGTGCCCGGTCTGGCGTCAGCCGGAACGGTGAGTTGACCTAC
The DNA here is from genome assembly GCF_003790505.1 of Klebsiella sp. P1CD1. NCBI lineage: Bacteria > Pseudomonadati > Pseudomonadota > Gammaproteobacteria > Enterobacterales > Enterobacteriaceae > Klebsiella > Klebsiella sp. P1CD1. The sequence continues at coordinate 2,972,997 of NZ_CP033631.1, read as the reverse complement.
GTTCAGCCGAAGGGTGGTGGCCTGGCCGCGGACAAACACCGGCGTACAGGCCCATCCGCTGGCGGGGGGTAACAGGGCGAGTAACAGCGTCAGGGTGGCCCGACGCAGGAGAGTTAAAAAGGACATGTTAACGTCTGCTGTAAAATGAGTGGATGGGGTGTCTGCGCCAGCGTCGGGGTGAGATCGTAGCGGGCAGTACAGTGCTGCTGAGGGCCTGGCCCCCATTGTGCATACAGGGTGCCTTTCGGCGCCAGGCCGGCGAGGTACACCTGACCCTCGCTGGCAACGATGCTGCTGGTGTCTTTGGCGTGCACTTCGCTGCCAAAGGGCAGCGGTTGTCCCTGCGACTGCAGCGTAAACAGCGCCTTATAACCAACGTGGGTGTGAAAATGCGCCAGCACCACCGCGTCCTTAGTGGGAACCCGCGTCACGGTGCTGTTGGCCAGATCCACATTCTCCGGCAGCGAGTGGCTGTCGAGGGCGACGTCGTTGCGGTGATAGGCGGTAGCGAAGGGCAGCACGGCATATCCATCGCGATTGGTGGCGATGGTTCTCTGGTTGGCGAGGGTCACACCGCCGGCGCCACCGGCGTCAATCAGAACGACAGCGCCATTCATTTCCGGCGTAAAGACCACCCCGTGGCGGTGAATCAGGATACCTCCGCTGGCGCCGTAGTTCAGGCGAGTGGCCTGTGAGTCACGGCTGTAGCCGAGATTCAGATCGCCTCTTCCACTGCTGTAGCTGGCCGTCAGGCTGCCGCTGTGCCCGTTTTGCTGATCGAGGGTTTGGCTGACGGCGTAGCTGAGCGCGTGATTATCCAGCATGGTGCCATTGAGACTGACCATCTGACTGTCGGCGCTGTGGCGGGAGGAGGTCAGGGTATAGCCGGCATAGCTCCCCGGTAGCAGGTGGCTCAGCGCTACTGAAAGTGACAATGTCACCACTTTATCGGAGTGCGGCACGTCATTCTCCTCGTCACCGTCGCTACTGTGCGCATCGCTGTAGCTGAGCGACCACGCGATACCGTGAACCTGGCTGCTGATCCCCATATTGGCGGTACGCTGTGTGGCGCCCCCTGACCAGTAGCTGTCCTGGTCGAGACTCAGATAGAGGGTGATATCGTACGGCAGGCTCTGGCTGGCGGTGATTTGCAGGGTCGTTTTTTTGTTGTCGTTATCCCGCGAGTCGTCGTCGGGATCCGGGCTGGAATACGCCTCGCTCAGCGTGGCATAGCGCTGATGCGAATAACGCCAGCCGGTGAAGGTGAATTGCGTGCCAAGACGATCAAAACCTTTGCTGTACTGGAGCTGCCAGGCCCGGCCATCGATCGGATCCTGCTGGTGCTGGTCGCAGGCGTTTAACAGCTGCAGCGAGAGCGCCCCGGCATCACCCAGCCCCTGTCCCGCGCCGAACGAGAGGTTATGATATTGCGCCGCGCTCTGCAGTCCGCCAAACAGCGTCAGGTTGTGGGCGAACCCGCGCATCAGCGACAACTGCATCATCAGCGGCCGCTGGCTGGCATCGTCGCTATGATAGCGCCCGGCGACCAGGTTGTATTTCAGGCTGCCTTCGCGTTGCATGCTGGTGACCGATGCATACGGCTGGGTGAAGCGGCGGATTTCGCCATCCGACTCTTTGACGGCAACCTCAAGATTGCCGCTACTGGCGGTGGGATAAAGATCGTCAATCACGAACGCGCCAGGGGTGACGTAGGTTTGATACAGCACGTAGCCATTTTGCCGAACCGTGACCTGGGCGTTGGTTCTGGCTATCCCACGGATGGTCGGGGCAAAACCTTTCTGCGAGTCCGGGAGCATCGCATCACTGGAGGCGAGGGCAATTCCCTGAAACTGTACCGCGTCGAACACATCGCCCGACGTGAAGGTATCCCCGAGCGTCAGTTCACTCCGCCAGCGCGTCAGATCGCGCTCAAGCCAGGCGCCGCTGGTGGTCCAGTGGGGCTTATCGTCGCTGTTGGCGGTCAGGCTGTTGCTGGCGCGCAGGCGCCAGGCGCCGGCGTTCACGCCACTTTTCAACATCAGATAGTTATCGCGCTCAGTGTTGCCCTCGCGGGTACGCTGGCTGGCGCCTGAATAGCGGTAATTGCTCTGAAAGGCGCTGATACCTTCATCCCACAGCGCAGAAGGAACATTATCCCTCGCCTGGCGCGTCATCAGCGCCTGGGGAAGGGTCATTGCCAGCCGCTGATGGGCAAAATCGAAATTGACCGTACTGCCCGGCAACAGCGTGGCGAGTTCGGGACATGAGCGGGAGGTTGCGCCGGACGCCTGGGATAGCACGGCCGGATTAACACCGCCCTGCAGCAGATCTTCCGGCTTAAGGCAGGGCGTCAGCTGCCCGCGGTCATTCTGGCGAAACGTGATGATCTTACGGGCATCCAGGGTGACGCCGTTGACCTGCCAGCTGACCGGATAGTCGCCAGGCGGCTGGCTCGTTTGCTGATTGAAGCGCTGCAGATCCACCGCCGGCAAATGGTCGTTTTTTTCCAGCAGATCCATATTAAAGGTCGCCTGGGCGTGCAAGGGCGCGCTCTGTCCGCCCAGCAGGATGGAGAGGCTGACGACGGTAACGGTATGAGCCGGGCCGTGGCGCATCGCGACATCAGGCTTTTAGTGCGCCGAAACGGGAGCGCTAAACGTCTGCACAGCGCCAAAATCATCCAAAATGCGCCAGCTCACCTGGCGGGTGCAGGCCTCGCCGGGCAGGGCGTACTCTTCACGGCTGTGAGGGGCAATCACGCTGTGCTCAAGCGGTGTTTTCTGGTTCTGGCCCGCGCAGGTGAGCGTGGTGATAGTCACATAATAGGGGGAGGCATTCTCCGCCTGCAGGTGGTTGCCACTGACGTGCCAGCGCAGGTGCTGCGCCGCGTCGAGCGCCGAGCCCGGGAGTCCTGCCGGGCGATAAATGAGCTTAAGTTGATTCTTAATAGCAAATTGCAGAATGTTCTCGCCAGCCGGCGCGGTATTGGCAGGAATCACTTTGATATTCAGGGTGAACAAACTTTCCCGATCGTTTGGCAGTTGCGCCGAGGTTAATAATACGCGCAGATCGTTGCTGTCTCCGGCGTCCAGACGGAACAATGGTGGGGTGACGATAAACGGTGATTTATTATTATCAGCCAGATCGTCTACCCAGCTCTGAATAAGTACCGGATCGTGAGGATTGGTGTTTTTTACCGTGATGTCGGCCTCATGGCTTTGTTCATTATAAATGACACGCGTGCCGGCAATGGCAACCCCGGCAGCAGACGCCAGGAGCGGACAAAAGAGAAGGCTCAGGAAAAAAGCCATTTTATAACACTGCATAATTGAGGATCCGGTCACGAGGAATGAAAATAAGGGCAGGGGATGCTGCCCTCGGTAAAAGCGGCAATCAGCACATTCTATTCATATACAATATCAATATTGGCCGTGGCATTAATATTGCCGGCGGTGACATCCAGGGAGGAATCGCTCTTCAGATCGGCAATAAAATTAAAGGCAATATCACCGTTTTCGTCGGCTTGCGAAACCGCCGTTTTGCTCTGTTTGTCAAAGGTCAACTGAGTGCCTTCCGTTGAGCCGTCAGGGGAAGAGAAGACTTCAATGCCCACCCCTTTGGCGGTATCCGCGGCATCGGAGAGCGCCAGCACGGCGGCGCTGGTGCCGTTAGCATTGGTGTCCGGGGTACCCTCCAGGCTAATGCTGATATTCTGCGCCAGCGGGCAGCCGGTCAGGTTGATGGTAAACGGTGTTTCTGCGGTTTTCGCTTCATGTGATTTCAGCGCCGACATATCGACGTTGCCAAAATCGACATTCACATCGCCACCGTTGTTGGCGATCTGGCACGACTCGTTAATAATTTTACCGGTGAAATTCAGTGTGCCCGCCGCGCGGGCGGGGGTCACAGTAGCCAGACTGAAGGCCAGCAGTGAACCCACAACCAGCAGGGTGCCTTTTTCTTTCATACTCAAACCTTATTAAATAATCACAAGTTAATTAAATCGTTTAACATTTTTAATGCATGTTTTTTATTTCTGTTCACAAAAAACGGTAAGCATCACTAATGTATACTGCCGTCGGGGGCGGGATTATACGGAGAACGTCGTAAAGGCCCATGGATAAGGTGTGTTAAGCTGTAACAATCTTTATTTTTTGGTGTAAGTATAATCTCATTTAATATTGTAATTGGGTTCTATATACAGAATGTATTATTTCCCGGGGACGCCTGTTTTGGCAAAGTTCTGGCAAAAAGTTGCTGTTATTCCCGGCAGTTGACCGGAGAGGGCAGAATAATCGTTTACGCTGCCGCTATTTTGCCGTAGCGTGAAGATCGCGGCAGGAAGCCGCAGGTTGGATGGCACAGAACGATTCTGTGCCGCGCAGTGTCACTCGCTATCAAGGAAGATTGCTATGTCTCCGCTCCGTCTCGCTCTAATATGTCTGTGTCTGGCACCGCTGGCGTCGTCTGCTGCGCTCTCCGGTCAGGTTCATTTTTCGGGACGTGTCATCAATCCGGCCTGTCTTATCGCGCCGCAGCGCAATCGTATCGATGTTTCGTGCCAGCACCGTTCACCGGAACAGGTCGCCTTGACAGACAACCCCCCTCGCTATGCCATGCCGGATGATCGCGGTGAGGTCAGTCTCCACTGGCGAAATGCACAGCACAGTGAAGCGGATGTCATTATTCGCTATCGCTAAGGTAAGAAAAACGCGGTGAAGGGTAAGCGGATGCAGGACGTAAAGGGTAACGCGGTGGGCGGTTTCAGCGCGCGTCAGCAGTGACTACTGGGGTGACGCGCACGTAGAGTACATTTCATGAAAACAATCCTTGCCGTCGTCCGACAGCAGAGTATCGCCTCAGTCGGGTTCCCAGGCGAGGATATCACCGGGCTGACATTCCAGCGCCTCGCAGATGCGGGACAGGGTATCAAAACGGATTCCTTTGACTTTTCCCGACTTGAGCAGCGACAGGTTCTGTTCGGTAATGCCTACAAAGGCCGCCAGCGCCCTGGACGTCATCTTTTTTTCCACCAGCAGTTTGTCCAGATTCACCACCACAGCCATCGTTAAATAAACTCCTTATTCTCTTCTTCAGCACGGATCCCGTGGAGCATGGCGTGAAATGTCACAAACAGCAAGCTTCCTGTCAGAAGCAGCCCCCCGTCGCTGAGCAGAAACACCACCTGATAATAAGGCTGCGGCCACCAGGCGAGCAGCGGGATCAGAAAGCGGCACACCGGCAACAGGATCCCCATGCCCACCATGGCCAGAGCGATGTAACGAACGCTGTGCGCCAGGGAGAGGCTGAGCACGCTGCGCTGGCGGACGCTACGGGTTACCTTCATGCCCTGCCAGATAGCGAACGCGAACAGCCCGGCCGGAAGATACAGCAGGGCCAGCAGCAGCAAACGTCTCGCCATCCCCGGCGCCTGGGCCGGGTTGTCGGTTAACGGCACTTCAGCAAAGTGCAGCAGGGTGGAAAGAAAATATCGTTCGCCGGTAAAGAAAATCCACAGCGGCACGATCAGGGCGAGCATAAAAAAGAGGGGCAGTATGCCGCTAATAATAGCCAGACTCAGCCGGGTTCTGGATTGCTTCACAATTTACCTTCCTGATTGATGAGAATAATTAAAGCACCAGCCGCGCCAAGCATGACATAAGGGCCACGGCGAAGACAACGCTCATCGCCCGGACGCCGCGACGACGGCTGGCAAACCACGGACAGGTCCAGACGCGGTAGAGGCTGAGGGTGATGAACGACGCCTGGATGGTCCAGGTCAGCATCCGAAACAGGTAGCCCATTTTGCCGAGATTCTGCAGGGTCTGGAAAACCTCGGCGAGATAAATAACCCCGGTCGCCAGCAAAACATAATTGAGCAGGCGTATTTTTCGCTGCGCCAGCCAGTCGCCGGAAATAAACAGGATCACCGACAACAGCGTTAACAGCGCCCAGAGGATGTCAATTCCGTTCATTACGCGCCTCCTGTTCATCAGGGGTGGCAGCCAGTAAGAGCTTGATGGCAGGTCCGATCACCGGCCAGGCGGTATCGGAGAGGATCACTACCGCGGTCTGTCGCTGTCGGTCGAAGGCCATCATTGCCGCAAAGCCGCCACTCTGCCCGTCATGCCAGACGATCTCCCGTCCGCGGACGCGGGTAGTGAACCAGGCATAACCCACCCGGGAATCGGGATCATCGGTGGCGAACAGGGAGTGCATGCCTTCACTGCCCGCCAGGTTTCCTGCCAGCAGCGCCTGGGCATATTTCGCCATATCGACAATCGTGGCGCGGACGCCGCCGGCGGGGGCGAAGGCGTCCATCACCCATGGCTGCTGAGGGAAACCAGAGGCTGACCAGCCCATGGTAAACGTCGGCGAGGCTGGAGTATTGTGCCGGGCCACTTCCGCGCCCTGCATTCCGGTGGGGGCAAAGACCCGTTGCGCCATCAGTGTGGCAAAATCGCGATGGGACGCCCGCTCCAGCGCCAGTCCGAGCAGGGCAAACCCGGCGTTGGAATAATCAAACCATTTCGTCGGCTGCAGGGTGGCCTGGTTCATCATCGCGATCAGCGCGGGTCGATCGTAGCGCCAGGGATTCTGCCGCCGGGCAATATCGCTCAGAATAGCCAGCCGCTGCCCAACCGACGCGGTGAGAGGTGGCAGTCCTGAACGGTGAGAAACCAGTTGCTCCAGGGTAACATCCCGCACCGGGCTGACAATCTCCGGGACCAGCGCCGACACCGGCGTCTGCGCGGTGACTTCGCCGCGGCGAATAGCCTCCAGCAGCAGGCTGGCGGTCATGGTTTTGCTCAGGCTGGCGATCTCATACTGTGTCGTATACTCGCTCCCCCACAGACCGTAGCGCACCCCCTGAGGCGTAATCAGCGCTGCGGCGACCTGTCCGCGGGCGCCATTAAGCAGGGGCGTTAATATCGAGACCAGCTGTTTATCCCCCGTCGTCCGGGAGCTGGGGGGATGAAAGCCGGGCTGCAGGGCGATCCCCGCCGCCACGATGACGGTAAAAACCAGCACGGCGGCAATGATCTGTCTGTCCCGGCGATAGCGGTTCCAGCGCATGTTTTCTCCTTAACGCGGTACGACATCCAGGTGAGGGAATACCGTTTCTCCCTGGTGTTAAAGTGAGCGCAGGTTAGCCTGGTGTTTATCGTTTTACAATAAATTTTTATCGTTTTATGATTAACTTTATGAGGAGTAAAGCAGACACTCCCGGCGCGGTGTGGAGAACGCGGGGGGCAATAGAGGCCAGGGAATAAAGTGCGCTGACGAAGAGAGGTACTCGCCAGCGAGAAATGTCGGCTATGCCGGGAGAAGAAAACTTAGCGGATCCGCGACTGCTCGTCGTCGCGTAGCGTCAGCACCTCAAATCCGTTGGCGGTGACGGCCACGGTGTGCTCCCATTGCGCGGAGAGTTTTTTATCGCGGGTGACGACCGTCCAGCCATCTTTTTTGGTTTTGATGCGGCTGTCGCCCTGGTTCACCATCGGCTCAATGGTGAACACCATTCCTTCGCGCAACACGGCGCCTTCCCCGGGGCGGCCGTAATGCAGCACCTGCGGTTCCTCATGCATTTCCTGGCCGACGCCGTGACCGCAATATTCTCTGACCACGCTGTAGCCATGGTCCTCGACCCAGCGCTGAATAGCGTGGCCAATATCGCCCAGCGTCGCGCCAGGTTTCACCACCTCAATGCCTTTCCACATCGCTTCATAGGTGGTCTTTACCAGCCGGCGGGCCAGCGGGGAGACGTCGCCTATCAGGTACATCTTGCTGGAGTCGGCAATCATGCCCGCTTTCTCCAGGGTGATATCGACGTTAACAATCATCCCGGCGCGCAGATGTTCGGTCGCTTTGGGGATCCCGTGGCACACCACATCGTTAATGGAGGTGTTCAACACATAGGGAAAATCGTATTGCCCCTTGCTGGCCGGGCGGGCATGCAGTTGGTTGACGATAAAATCTTCCACTCGATCGTTAATCGCCATCGTCGTTACGCCGGGAACGATAAAGGTATCCAGCATATCAAACACCGACGCCAGCAGCTGGCCGGCATGGCGCTGACGTGCGAGTTCATCGGCGGTTTTAATGATTATTGATGGCATTGATTACCTCCAGCAGACGGTCAGAGCCGGATTTCAGCATCAGCAGTTTGATCTGCTGGTGGTTAAGCTCGGGGTAGAGCTCGCTCATCATGCCCAGACGGATCCAGTATTCCGCCTGGGCATTGACGGAGCGGGACATAGCTTTGCTGGCATCACGAATATCATCGTGCAATAGATCGGAGATTTTGACGATTCCCATAGAGACAGTCCATATATGATTCGTATATGCATCGTATACAGACCGGCACGGGATGTCATGGGCATTTTGTGTCGTGACCGGGGGGGAGGCGAGAGGCCCACGCAAAAAAGCCCGACCAGCGGGCTTATTTTCAGCATTTTTTTCGGGTTAATCATTCGCGCCATTCACCATGGCGAAAATACCCATTAGATTATCGGTATGCAGAATGAAAATAACATGACGGCGGCGAAGCGCGGCGCATCAATATATTTAATGCAGGTGTTAATTTTGCGTATGAATATTCTCCCGTCAGGCCGGGAATCCGGGGGAGTTACAGCGCGTCAGTGAGTTTATCCACCACCACTTTACCCGCATTATCGAACTGCGTAATGCGAAAGCTGTCGCTCCAGGAGCGGCGGGTGGTGAAACGGTCGAACAGGGATACCCGACCTTTACGCTGACCATCTTTACTCAAAATAACCCATTCAGTCACCGCAGAATAATGCTGGCTATTGTCATGACGGCTCTGTTGTTCAACAAGCTGGTCTTCTTTTTCCACTTTTAAATAATCACGCAACATATTTAACCTCCATAGAAAGTATTATTAACATTACTCCTTTTATTTATTCTTTCAATCAAACTTTTTAATCAATAAAAGTAACTATTAGTGGGCGACCTAAGTGCAAAAATCGTCAGATTGTCATTACCCGGCGCAGTGGATTCCACTACGCTTAACAGAGCTGTCTGGCGCGCTATCTGCGGTTGCCAGGGCCAGAAAGGCGGCAACAAAACGTCTTAACCTTGTATTCATCATGGGCGTTGTTCTGCTATATCTAGTGCGTTTTGCCACGACCGAGCCACAGAGAGCGCTGTACCATGAGTAACGATCACCTGACGGATATCGCCTATCGTCACTTTATTGAAAGTGTTAAAGATTATGCCATATACATGCTGAGCACTGACGGTATGGTCATCAGCTGGAACGAAGGTGCCCGCCGGGCAAAAGGGTACCTGAGCGACGAGATCATCGGTTGCTACTTCGGTCTCTTCTATAGCGAAGCTGAGCAACTCTCCGGTGTACCGGCGAAAAACCTGGAAATCGCCCTGCGTAGCGGGCAGTTCGAAGGGGAAGGCTGGCGTTACCGCAAAGACGGCTCCCGATTCTGGGCGCATGTCATGATCGATACCATCCGCGATGAGCAGAACACCCTGCTGGGTTTTGCCAAAATCACTCGTGACATCAGTGAACAAAAAGCGATTAATGACCGCATCGCATGGATGGCGCGCTACGATGCGCTGACTGGTTTACCTAACCGGGTGGAGTTCTTTGAGCGGGTGGAAAAGCTGATCACCGGTAATGATGCCCGCCGCTTTGCCATTTTCACCATCGATTTAGACAAGTTTAAAGAGATTAATGACCTGCAGGGCCATCTGATTGGTGACCAGCTGCTGCAGCGTGTGGCAGGCGCCGTGCTGAAAACGCTGCAGAAGGAGGAGATGGTCGCGCGCTTTGGCGGCGATGAGTTTGTGGCCGTTAAACCTTTTGCCGATGAGGGTGAAGTGGATGCCTTTGCTGCGCGCCTCTGGCACTGCTTCAGCGGTAAGCAGACGTTTGCCGCGACGGAAGTGGTTCTCTCCGCCAGCATTGGCATCTCGGTCTACCCGGAGGACGGTACGGATATTAACACGGTACTGAGCAATTCCGATCTGGCCATGTATCGGGCAAAGAGCAGTCTCGACCACAAGATTTGCTGGTACGAACGTGAAATGGATGACAAGACGCGGCAGCGCAATATGATGGCCGCCGACATCCGGCGCGGTATTCACGCAGGAGAATTTTCGCTCCACTATCAGGCTATCCGCAACATCAAAGATCGCCGGATCACCGGTTACGAGGCGCTGCTGCGCTGGCAGCATCCGCAGCTGGGGCCGATCCCGCCTGACGTGTTTATTCCCATCGCCGAAGAGAGCGGCGCCATCGTGCCCTTAGGTTACTGGGTGCTCGAGCAGGTGTGTAACGAATCGCTGGAAAAGGGTCTCAACAGAAAAGTTTCGGTCAATATCTCGCCGGTGCAGTTGCGTCACCGCAGCTTTATTGAAAAAGTCCGCGAGATCCTGATGCGTACCGCCTATCCGGTCAGCCTGCTCGAGTTTGAAGTGACGGAGACGGCGTTCATCATCAATAAGCAGCTGGCCTTTAGCGTCCTGCATCATCTGCAAAAAATGGGGATCAGCATCGCACTCGATGACTTCGGTACCGGCTACTCCTCCCTGAGCATGCTGCGCGATTTTCATTTCGACGTGATTAAACTCGACCGCAGTTTTATGCTTGATGTGGAGAGTAATCCCCAGGTCCGCTCATTCGTGCGGGCCATCATTTCGCTAGGAAATTCAATTAATACACCGCTTATCGCCGAGGGGGTGGAAACCGCCGGGCAACTGCAGATCCTCGAAGAGGAGGGGTGTGACGAGATGCAAGGCTTTCTGTTCGGCGAGCCGGTGGATATTAAACACCTGCCTCCGTCGTCCTGATACGCCCACCGGCTGCGGGTGGGCGCTGCGTCATTACTGATGCGCCAGCGGAGCCTGCCCGGAAAGATGCAGCAGAGCCGACTGCAGCGAGACGTCAAACATCTGACCGTGCGTCATACCAGGGTAGCGCCAGAAAGCCACCGTCAGGCCTTTGTCGGCCAGCTGCTGCTGAGTGTGTCGCAACAGACTCAGGGAGGCCACGTGGCCGGTGGGTTCCCGGGCAGCTTTGCCATCACCTTCCAGCAGATACAGCGATTTCCCGATGAAGGCGGTGGCGCTTAAAGCTTCGCTGCCCTTCAGCGGAGATTCCTGCGCCTGGCCCAGCGACGGGCTGGCCGAATAATAGAGGTGAAACAGCGAGGTCTTCCGCCACGCGTCGAGCACAAACAGCCCGCCGTAGGAGTGGCCCCAGATCGCGCGCTGGTGGGGATCTATTTTCAGGTTAGCTTCCGTTTGCGGCACCATTGTTTCGGTCAGCAACTGACGAAACAGGTCATTACCTCCGGTTTTTCGCGGCGGCAGCGCGGGTTTCCCGACTTGCGGTTTGAAGGCCTTTAGCGGAGGAGTGTAATCCCAGGCCCGGGCGGCGGTATCGAAGGGCAGCGTTGTCTGGTAACCGATAGCGACGATCACCGGCGGGGAGCCGGCGGAGAGCTGCTGCAGAAGGGCGTCGTTAAGCTTATCCATCACCGCGTTACCATCCAGCATATACAGCACAGGATAGCCGGCGGCGGGCGGGGCTTTGTCCGGCACGGCAGTCCACACCCGGTAGTGGCGTTCGCCATCGGCGGAGTCATACTGACGTTGCGTAAAATGATAGTACGCTGACCCTTTATCGGCGATGTTTGGCCCCAGCGGCTGAAGATCCGGTCGGGCGGTGCTACCGCTACTGTAGAAGAGCACGCCAACCGCCAGCGTCAGCAGCCCGCGCGCCCGGATGCTCCTTGAATTCCGCTTCACCTTGTCTAACCCCCTGTATTCTTTGAGCTGTCATTTTGTTGGGCTGACACGGTAACACAGCTTGTTTGATAATGGTTCTCATTTCTTTTGTGCGCTTTGGATCTGCGTGGGATACCGGACGGGGCTGGTGGGGGGGCGAAGCGAAAACGCAGGATACATGGCCGCCTGTCGGCGGCCATCAGGACACGGTCAGGGATCGCCGTTGATGCTACGCAACAGCCTTTTTACCAGCGGGATGAGCGCAATAAGCACCAGCGCAATAACCACGATCAGTAACAGCGTCAGCCCTTTATGATGACTGATAAGCACCCACAGCATCGCCAGCGTCATGAGATGATCCTTGCATTAACAGCGTTAACCACCGCCAAGGTGAATGAAATTTAACAGAATGGTGATGACCACCCAGGCCAGCAGCATAAAGCGTCGTTTATCGCGTCGAGCTTCCAGCGCAGCGAAATAATTAGCGCTGTACCAGGTTGATATAATAATAGCCAGCGTGATGATGACCTGCCAGACCACTTCGCTAAAGCCCGTCACGATGCTTATCGCGCGAAAGCAAAGCACAATCGCGATGCCGTTAAGCGCGTTACACATCAACCATCCCCACAGGCTTGAGGGACGGCTAAAGAAATATCCAAGTCGTAAAACCAATGTCGTATACACCTTGCCAAAATAATCGCGCTGTAAAATGCAGTTTAATGCCCGACGAGGTATTGATATAAATCAAAATTAATGGAATAGCGCAGTAATCACTGGCATGCAGCGATCGCAGCATGGCAATGGAAAGGCGTAGAGAATGGTGGGTAAAAAAACGAAATCACTTGTTTTTATAGGTGTTTTTTAAAATTTATTGTGGCAGTGAAATATTCTCCATGGCCCATTTAACAATATGACGGTAATTTCCATTGTTATTATTTTATGTGGCTCTATCACCAGCTAAATTAAAACCTATTCACTATTCACCGCTGGCCGCTTGCGGGAGTGGTCTGAAACAGCCGGAGCCAAGGCTCCGGCTGGCGTCATACCTAATGAGGCAAGGCATTATGTTGCAGAATTTTCAGGAAGTCATTTTTGTCTGAAATTAATGACAGCGCGTTAGCGATCAGTTCATCGCTAAATATCGAGGCAATTTCTTTGAGCACATCAATATGCTCTTTTTCTTTCGCGATGACGCCGATGGCAATAAACATCACGTTGCTGCGATCCCAGATAACGCCATCAGGGAACTGAAAGATCTCAATGCCGGTTTTGAGAATGATATCCGTCGCGGATTTCGGCAAATGTGGCAAGGTGATGCCATTCCCCAAAAAAGTGGAAACCTGATGTTCACGCTCCAGCAGAAAGTGAACGCACTCCTGATTCACATATCCTTTGGCTTTACACTCCGCGCCAATCATAGCGATCACTTCCGCTTTATTACTGGCCTTGCAGCCGATATGCAGATTATCCAGCGTGATGTTATCGATCATAGCCAACCTCCCTGGTGAGACGCGTAGATTTTTTACCCTCATGATTCGCTGACAGCTCTTCTTCTAACTGCTCGAGCGATTTATTGGAGGTCTCCGGTAGGGCGAAGACCACGAACAGAATCGCTAAGTAGTTGATGGCTGCGAAGATGAAGAAGACCGGCCCAAGGCCCAGTTTCGCCTGCAGCAGCGGGAACAGGTAGCTGACCACCGCGTTCATGATCCACATGAAAAATACCGAGATCCCCATCGACAGCCCGCGGAATTTCAACGGGAACAGCTCAGCTAATACCACCCAGGTAATAAAGCCCATGGAACCCTGCATCACACCGACGAACAGCGCGCCCAGCAGCCAGATGGCGGTGGCTTTCAGATCGCCCACCATGGTGTAATCGACAGCGGCGATAATCAGGTGCAGCGTGGCCATAATGGCAAAGCCGTAGATAATGATCGTCTTACGTTTGAAACGGTCGACAAGGAACAGCACGCCAATCAGCATACCGCCGACGGAGAAGACACCGTTCAGCACGTTACAGATCAGCGAGGTACGTTCTGAGAAGCCGGCGGCACTCAGAATTTCCGTGCCGTAGTACATAATGACGTTAACCCCAGTAGTTTGCTGCAACGCGGCCCAGGTAATACCGACCAGCAAAATTTTGAGGATCCATGGCGTTTTGAGGATAGTCGTGAAGGTGCCCTGAGCGCTGTACTTATTGCCGGCTTCAATTTTGATCAGGGTGGAGATGTCGTCATACTCCTTCTGCGCGCGTTCCGCCGGGCGGATCTGTTTGAGAATATGCAGCGCTTCCTCGTGGCGATTTTTGCTGAGCAGCCAGCGCGGGCTTTCCGGCGCGCGCCACATGCCAACAAACAGGCAGACAGCGGGAATGGCCTGTACCAGCAGCATATAGCGCCAGACGTCCGGCAGATGGCCCCAGATGATGCCAATGATCGCGTTGATGGCAAACGCCGCCAACTGGCCAATGACGATGGCGACTTCATTCAGGCCGGTCAGCTTACCGCGCATCTCGGTAGGCGCCACTTCCGAAATAAAAGTGGGGGCAGTGACCGACGCGCCGCCGACGGCGTAGCCCAGCAGGGCGCGGGCAATCAGCAGGGTGGTGATATCGGGAGCTGCGGCGGAAAGCAGGGCGCCGATAAGAAAAATAAAAGAGAGGAAGAGTAAATATTTGCGCCGGCCGAAGAAGTCGGCAAACTTGCCGCCAAACACGCTGCCCAGCGCGGCGCCGATCAGCAGGACGCTCATCACCAGCCCTTCGGTAGTCGGGGTCAGCGCCATGTACTGCTTCAGTGAGGAAAAAGCGCCGTTGATAACGCCGGTGTCGTAACCGAAAAGCAGGCCGCCGAAGGTGGCCACTAAGGTGATCTGATGAAGTCGTTTTCTCTGTTGCTGGTTCAGGTTTGTTATAAATGACATGGTAGTCCCTTTATTTTGTTGAACGACACAAGATAAAAATACATCTCCCCAGTCAGGATTTATCACGCCTGTGCTGTCGTATCTAACTGAATTAAATGATTTTCTTCTTTGTGTAATTGCTCAGCACAAGGCAGGGTACGCTAAGCAATGGCGGTCAAAGAGGTTTACGGCTTGGTGTTGATATGGATGTAGTCGATATCCGTTCTCCTTTTCGGGTTAGCGGTCTTCAGTGCGTCGGCAGCGCCGACGTCTGCCGGTGGACAGCGCCCTGGTGTGGCACGTTGCTGTCGTTGCGGCGATTTATCGTGATAAGAATATGGCACAAAGAAATGGAATGAGCATGCTACAAGATCACATTATGAAAATTTAATTTCAAATTGGTGTTGCAGAATGGTAAATGCATGAAGCCAATCACAAAGGATGGAGGGAGCATATCCCCATGAAAACCAGGTTAAATTTACAGACCGGTAATAATGATGTTGTTTTCAGTAGGTTAATGTAAATCAAAGAATACAACGCAGATCACATTTTTACGCCATAATATCCTGGAATAGAATTTATATTTCATTACTGTGATCAGGGTAAACGAGGATGGCGGCCTTCTGGCAACGGTCTGGAGGGGAAGAAAGCCCGTGGGGAAGGTTATAGGATGAATGTCTGGCCGGCGGGAACGCTGGGTAAAAATGCAGAGAAGGGGGATCCTCTGCATTTTACCCATCACGAAAAGATCAGTGCAGTGCGGGCCAGTAGCCTTCGTTGGCGACGATCAGTTCATCGAGGATGGCTTTCGCCACCGCGGCGCTGGGCACCGTTTTCGATAGCGTGATGGCCTGCCACAGTTTCTGGTAACTACCCTCAACCCAGGCGTCAACCACCAGCTTTTCGACCGCCACCTGCTGCTCCATCAACCCTTTCTGGAACGACGGGATTTTCCCCATCGCCAGCGGCTCCGGGCCATTGACGCCCACCAGGCAGGGGACTTCCACCATCGCCGTCTCATCAAAGTTGGCGATCGCCCCGTTGTTCTCAACGATCAACAGCATCCGCTCCTGGGTGTTAAAAGCGATGGCGCAGGCGAGGTCGACGATAAAGGTGGCATGGGCCCCGGCATGAAAATGCGCGCCTTCCGCCGTGCCCCGACGGGTAATCTCCCGGGCCATATCGAAGACCTCTTTTTCACGTCCGGCCATCACCTCGTTCGCCCGCGTAAAGTCTGGATCGGCGTGCGCCACCTCATAGTCAGGATAGAGGTAGTATTTCAGATAGGTGTTAGGCAGCGTCGACGGATCGAGGGCAAACACATCCTTCACCTTTTTAAAGGTTTCGATCCAGCTTGGCGCTTTATGCTGAAAATCTTCTTTTGGACTGCTGTATCCCTGTTCCGCCACGTGACGCTTCAGCGCCGGCATCAGATCGTTACCGGCTTTATCGGTGATACGGGTCCACCAGCCGAAATGGTTCAGGCCATAGTAGCGGACGTTCAGCGACTTGCGCGACGGCAGGCCGAGGATGTCGGCAAACAGCCCCTCGATAGCCACCGGCATATCGCAGATGTTGATGATGCGCGCGTCGGGTCGCAGGCGACGGGTGGCTTCCGCGACGATGGCCGCCGGATTGGAATAGTTGAGCATCCAGGCGTTCGGAGCGTATTGCTGCATATAATCGACCAGCTCCAGCACCCCGGCAATGGAGCGCATGCCGTAGGCAATCCCACCCGGACCGCAGGTCTCCTGTCCCGGCACGCCATATTTTAACGGGATCTTTTCATCCTTTTCCCGCATTTCATACAGACCGACGCGAATATGCGCCATCACAAAATCGACGTCAGTGAAGGCCGCCTGCGGATCGGTGGTATAGCTGAACTTCACCTGCGGGAAGCGTTCTGCCACCAGAATAGCGCAGGCGTCGCCGATCGTTTTCTGACGCTGGCGATGGTTGTCGTACAGACGGATCTCCCGCAGGGGAAAGCGCGACATATTTTCCAGCAACATCATCACAATCCCAGGGGTATAAGTACTGCCGCCGCCGGCAATCGTGACCACAAAGTTATCTTTCATTTACCACCTCGTTATTCAGTAACACCCAGACTGGCGTTGACCGCCGTTCGAATTTTGTTAACCCCCAGGCCATAGATCACCTGGACATGGTTGCCTTTAATCAGCACGCTGCTCCCGCCGCTCTCTTTCAACAGCGACTGCTGGATGAGGGCGGGGTCGCGCACATCGACCCGCAGACGGGTAAAACAGTTTTCCACTACGCAGACATTCTCTTTTCCGCCCAGTCCCGCAATCACCAGCGTACCTTTATCGGCAATCTCGCTTGCCTGGCCCGTCTGCTCGGAAGGCTCCGCATCGGCAGCCGCTTCACGGCCAGGGGTGAGCATCCGCAGACGGGTAATACAGAAGGTGCCGACCAGGTACATGGTGGCGGTCTCCAGCAGGCCGAGGGCGACAAATACCGGCCAGCGCGTCACGCTGGCGCCGGCAGGGAGGTTATAGACGACAAAATCGATAAGACCGTTGGTGGCGCAGACCCGCACGTGAAGCAGCCAGGCCAGCATCTGGAAAAAACCGTCCAGCAGGGAGTAGATAAGCCACAGCAGCGGGGCGGTGAAGATAAAGAGAAACTCAAAAGGTTCGGTGATCCCCACCAGAACGGAGGTCACAATTAAGGGGATCAGCGTGACTTTAAGCCGCTGCTTATTCTCCGGTTTCGCCGTACGGTAGAAGGCGAGCGCCATGCCGGCGGTGCCGAAGATCTTCACCATCCCGTAGGTTAAAAACCGGGCGGAATCACTCAGCGCCCCGATGGGATGACGGGCGATTTCGGCAAGGAAAATAGGCTTGGCGCCAATAACCGTTTGACCATCAATCAGCAGCTGTCCGCCGATCGAGGTAAAGACAAACGGCGACCAGATAAGATGATGCAACCCGGTCGGGATCAGGAACCGGTTGAGAAAACCGTACAGGAAGACCCCGATGGCGCCAAAGGATTTCATAAAGCCGGTCAGCGCCGAAATGCCCAGCTCAACCACCGGCCAGAGATAGACGGTGGCGATAGCAAACAGGCCAACCAGCGGTAGCATCACGATCAGCACCAGCTTACTGTTGCCGTAGATCGACAGCGCGCCGCGAAACTCAATGCCGACCACGCGGTTGTGGACAAAGGCGACGGCGCAGCCAAGGATAATCCCAAGGAACACGCCCATATCAATGACCTGAAAGCCAAAGATAAAGGTTTGTCCACTGCCGTACAGTTGCGCGTTGGTGGCACCGGACGCCAGGCGATGGGTCAGGGTCAGCCAGCTATTGTTCGCCGCCAGATACACCAGCCAGGTCATCGCCGCCACGAAGGCCGCTTCGGCTTTGCGGGTTTTCGCCAGGCCGCTGGCCAGCCCAAGGCAGAACAGAAACCCGAGATGGTTCATCAGCGCCCAGAGCATGCTGGAGACGAATTTCCCCAACAGGTAGAGCGCGCTGCTTTCATCCACCCACAGCCGGTTGGTGGTCATGCTGAACAGGGCGATCAACAGGCCGATAGCCGGCAGATATAGCACCGGCCCGATCATTGCTTTGGAAAAGTCCTGAAGCTTTTTCACGCCAATCATGGTTGTCCTCTCGTCTTCGCAGACCTGATGAATAGGCTTATCAGACTAGGAGCAGACCACCGGGATCCCGAGCAGGAAAAGGGCCATCTGTGATGAAAGTCATACATATTGTTGCTGGACAGATATATAAATATGGCGAGATTTATAGATGAGTTAGTGTTGAAGTTTTCGCTGCAATGTAAAAATAATCTTTTATTTACATTAAGTTATCCGCTTATCTGTTTGACGAGCGCCACCTTAGCGAGACATCTAAAAGTGATTTATAAAAAGATTGCCACTGAACTGAAGGCCCGCATCAACAGCGACGACTATGCCGTGGGCGATATGCTGCCCAGCGAAAAAGCGCTCGCTGCGGAGCTGCTGGTCTCGGTGATGACGCTGCGCAAAGCGCTGGCGCTACTGGAGGAGGAAAAGCTGATCGCGCGGCGGCACGGCAGCGGAACCTGCATTGTGCGTAAAAGTAACTATCACGGGGGAGAACTGGAGGGCTTTAACTACCAGATGCAGGTGGTAGGCGTCACCAACTACCGTAACAAAGTCATTGAATTCACGCTGCTTGATGCTCCTCCGGCCATCGCCCAGCAGTTAAAGATCCAGCCGGGGGAAAAAGTTTACTACGTCAGGCGGCTGCGGCTAATTGATGAGGTCCCGATCCTCGTGGAAAACAGCTATATTCCATTCGCCACCTTTCCCTGGCTCAGCGTGGGTAACCTCGAGCAGTCTAAATTCAACTATTTCAAAAAAGAGTGTCATATCACCATCATCGAGAGCCACCGCAGCTATACGCCGGTGCTGGCGACCCGCGAGCAGGCCGAGCTGCTGCAGGTGGCGCCAAACAGCCTCCTGCTGCGGGTGCAGTCGGTGAGTTATGCGCAAAACCGGGCGATCGTCGATTTCTCAGAGATCTACCAGAACACCAGTAAGTACAACGTGAAGCACATTACTCGCCGCTAGCGGATTCAGATCAGCCATCCCCGGGCGATCAGCTCCATTCCCAGCGCCAGCAGGAACAGCAGAAAGCCCTGACGAAAGCGTCGCGGGCTGAGACGCGAGCGGATCCACTGTCCCAGCCACATGCCGAGTAGCGCGGGCAACAGCGCCAGCCCCGACAGCAGCAGCGAATCAGCATGCCAGCCATCGTGCAGGGAGAGGCCGGCCGCCATCGCCAGGGTGGAGAGGGTGAACGACAACCCCAGAGCCTGCACCAGTTCGTCTCGACGAAAGCCCAGCGTCTGCAGCCAGGGAACGGCCGGAATAACAAATACCCCGGTCGCCCCGGTGATAACGCCGGTCAGACCGCCCATGAGCGGCGACAGCCACTTCTCCACGCGGGCGGAAACCTGCAACGCCGGGCCACAGAGCGCATACCCGGCATAGGCTATCAACACGGTGCCAAGCGCCAGCGCTGAGCACCGAGGATTGAGGCTGATCAGCAGTGACGACCCCGCCAGCGTTCCCATAATAATCCCGGTCATCATAAGCCAGAGGCGGCGCACAATCTGCGCCAGCGCGGGGCCAGCCAGCAACTGCCAGAGATTGGTTAACAGCGAGGGAAGTACCAGCAGCGCCGCTGCGGCCTGCGGCGGCATCAGCAGACCAAGCAGGCCCATCGCCACGGTGGGTAATCCCATGCCGGTCACCCCTTTGACCAGTCCGGCGGCGATAAAGATCAGCAGTAAATAAAAGATGTGGAGATCGAACATCATGGCTCACTTTTCAGGGTAGAAAGGGACATTGAAACCACTGGTCGCTAAAGCCACAATGCGGTATGTTGCCCTAAGACTACGGGAAAACCGAAGGGTGGGGAGGGTGTGATGCGGATGGATCTGGCCGATCTGCGACTGTTTATCGCCATCGTGGATAGCGGCAGTATTACCGGTGGGGCCGCCATGGCCCATCTCGCCCTGGCCTCCGCCAGCGAAAGAGTGCGCAAGCTGGAGGCAGAGGTCGGTGTTCCCCTGTTGCAGCGTCATGCTCGCGGCGTGACGCTGACTGAGGCCGGGGAGGTACTGGCGCGCCATGCACGCCCGCTTCTTGAGCAGCAGCAGCGTCTGCGCCAGGCGATGAGCGCCTTCGCCCGCGGTCAGCAGGGGACGCTGCGGCTGTTCGCCAACACCTCGGCGATGTCGGCTTTTCTGCCGGGCAAGCTCGCCGCCTGGATGGCAGCGCATCCGGCGGTGCAGATCGACACCGAAGAGCGCACCAGCGCGGATATCGTCAGCAGCATTCTGGCGGGTGTGGCGCAGGCTGGAGTGGTGTCCGATGCGGTCGACCCAGGGCCGCTGCATCTGGATCCTGTCGCCGATGATCCCCTGGTGCTGATTGTGCCGCCGACTCACCCTCTGGCCGGCGCGAATGAAGTGGCGTTTGCGGCGGTCATCAACGAGCCGCTGGTCGCCCTCTACCAGACCAGCGCACTGCAGCAGCATATTGAACAACATGCCGCCGGGCTCGGCCAGGCGCTAAACGTCCGGGTCCGGATGAGCCATTTTGAAGGGCTTTGCGAGATGGTGGCGCACGGCGCCGGCGGGGCAATCCTGCCCCGCGTCATTGCCGAACGCTACCAGCAGCGCTACCGGTTTGCCGTCATCGCGCTGCAGGATCGCTGGGCACAGCGCCGCCTGTGTCTGTGTTATCAGGATGATGCCCGGCTGACGCCAGCGATGCGCCGTTTGCTGGCGTGGCTCCGACAGCCGTGAGACCATGAGTGACAGTGTCACTTTTTATGGCGGTTATTGCTACTGACATCCGTGTCAGAGATGCGATAGTAGACGTCCGACATTTATTAACACGCGAATCAGGACAGACAAGATGAGTACATTACCAAAGGTCGCGGTGCTGGGACTCGGCGCCATGGGACATGCTTTTGCCAGCAATCTGCTGAAGAAGGGCTTTACCGTCGCAGGCTGGAACCGTTCGCCAGCACGCGGCGAAGATTTACAGGCGCAGGGATTATCCCTGCATACCACGCCGCAGCAGGCGGTCGCTGATGCCGAGGTGATCATCAGTATGCTCGCCGACGGTCAGGCTACCCTCGAGGTACTGGCGCAAATAGCGCCTGCCTGTCAGCCGCAGGCGATCTATTGTCAGATGGGCACCATTGGCCTGCCGGAGACGCAGGAGGCTATCGCCTTGCTGCGGGCGCTTCAGCCGGCGATGACCTTCGTCGATGCCCCGGTTTCAGGGACCAAAGCCCCGGCGGAGAAGGCGCAGATCCTGGTGCTCGCCAGCGGAGATCGTGAAAAGTGTGCCGCTGCCGAACAGGTGTTTGCGGCTATCTCCCGCGGGACGCAGTGGTTTGGCGAGGCCGGCAACAGCCAGAAAATGAAGCTGGTCCTCAATGCCTGGCTGATTTCGATGATGCAGGGCATCGCGGAAAGCGCCCGGCTGGCGAAGACGCTGGGCTTTACCCCCGACCAGCTCTGGAGCGCTCTGGAAGGCGGCCCGCTGGCCGCACCGTATGTCAAAGTCAAACTGGATGCCATCGCCAGCGAGCAATTCGCGCCGCAGATGCAACTGGCGCATGCGCTGAAAGATGCCCGGCTGGCGCTATCCCTGGCCGAGCCGCACACCATGCCGGGGCTGGATAACATTGCCGAACTGTGGCAGCAGGCGGCGGACGCGGGATATGCCGGAGAGGATTTGTCAGCGGTATATCAGTGGCTGTCGACGTCGGCGAAAGCGTAGTACCGCATCCTCAGGAAAAAGTGGCCGTGGTGGCCACTTATCCAGAGAAGAGTTATTTCCCGGAGAGAGCCGGGCGAGTGTCGATCCCTTCGTCAATGCGCTTGATCATATAGGGAAAGAACGGATTGGAAGACTGACGCATCAGCGAGTCCAGACCCACAACCAGCACCGAACGCTCGCCGCGAGCAGCAAACGTGCCGAGGCTGATCCCATATTGATTCAGCGGATGGGGATAGCGCCCGTACAGCGAATCGCTTAACGGGAAGGGGAGCGCGACATGAGAAAGGGAGTATACGTCCGGCAGGTAGCGCATTCCCTGCAGCTTTACCACTGTGGTGTCTGTTTTCCCGGCAGGTGTTGTGCGGATTTCCATATCGGTACTGGCTGAATTCGCGTTAGTGATGATCGTGGTCTGATAAGCGCGTGGCGGCGCGGGCAGCAACCGCGCCAGCGCGGTGTAAGACGTCCGGCGTAATAATGAATTAAACCTGACGGCATGATTCAAATCGAAGAGGACAATTTCACTGCCATTTTCCGGCAAACGGTTATACAGCGCCGTCACGATCGCCCGCGTACTGACCGTTGAATCCACAACGGACTGAAAGGTCAATACCGGCGGTAAGCTGTTAAGTCTGTGATTTCTCGAGTCAGTCACTATCTGCTTTTGCAGCGCTTTGGTCAGCAGGAAGGACTGCCGGGCGGCGTTCGTCGGGAAGGAGTTATATTTGAACGGATTAAACTCGGGCATGATGTTTAACCATGCGGCTTTCGAGAAGGCGGGAAGAAACGCGGGCCAGCCAGCGAGGCCGGAAAAACGCGCGAAGCTGGTAATACCGATCATCGGAGAAATCAGGATCACCCGCTGGGGTTTTGCCAGTTCGGCATTATCCAGCGCGTCCAGCGAATATTTCATTGCCAGCGCGCCGCCGTTGGAAAATCCGACGATATGCAGGGGCACATCATTACCCGTCAGTCGTTTCGCTTCTCTCACCGCAAGGCGCGTGGCGGCAAGCCAGTCCTGCCAGTCCACATCGGTCAGCCCGGCGGGAACCGTCCCATGGCCCGGTAATCTGATACCGATGGCGACATAACCCTGTTGCCGGTAATTTTCAGCAATATGCCGCAGGCTGTAGGGGGTATCTGTCAGACCATGCAGCAACACCACTGCGCCTTTCGGTTTGCCATCCGGCATCATGATATATGACCGATTCCAGTTGGTTGGAAACGAGTCCGGATAGATGGGGCTGTGACTATAGTAACGATTCAGTTCGGTTTGCTGCTCAGCGTCCAGCTTATCGGTAACCTGGCGTTTTACCTCACTGAAGAGCGCATTCTCTTTGTTGATGTAATCGTTCCAGTCAGCATTGTCGATTTCATCCGCGTCCATCTCATGCGGAACCCAGGTATGCCAGAGCTGCAGCTCGGGTCCGCGCTGAATGTCATAAAGGCGTAGTCCCAGAGCGCCAACGATCAACAGCAGCAGGGACAACACGATACGTTTTAACCAGGTTACCCATTTCAACGCGTAGCTTCCTTTCTTAATGACATGTTTTCTGAGTATAAATAAACATGGTCAGGGAGATTTACTTTTTTACGCAGGACGGGGCGTGAAGCGCGCTGAGCGGTTCTATGGCATTGGGTTTAGCGATGCAAGACCAGTGGAGGGATCCATCAATGGCCAAAGGCGCTTACTGGCTGACGGCTTCAGCGGGACAGCGTCGAACATTCGCCCTTTATGTCATCTCTTAATAAACAAAAATTCCAGCGCCGTCCGTCACTGCGCAACTCGGTGATGCTGAGCGGGTGAACGTCGATACGTGCAAATGAGTGAAGTGGGGCGCCGAGAACGTTGAGGAGCATGGCACGGATAGTGGAGGCCGACGCAATTACACCGTGTCGGCCTGGAATATCGACGTGTTTTGCCAGCCAACGGCCACAGCGCGCCAGCAACTGAGCACGTGACTCTCCGCCCGGCGGCGGATCGCCCTCCAGCCAGGCCAGGAAAGCGTCGGCGTCTTGCGTCATCACCTCACGTACTGGCCGACCGGCCCAGATGCCGTAGTCGGGTTCCGCCAGCTCCATCACCGGGGTACCCTGTAAAGAGAGCGCTGCGGCAGTTTGTCGGGCGGCGGTCTCCGGGGAGATCCAGACGCGGTGACAACGGGCGACACGGCTTTGTAACTGACGCGCCCGCTGCCATTCCCGCGCCTCCAGAGGGTCATCACAGGGGAAATGTGAACCTCGGGACGCTGCCGTTTCTCCCTGACAAATCAACGTTAGCGACGCTCTCATGATGTTAACCGCGGCGGAAGGCTGGGCGCTGCACACCTGTCGCCGGCGTGCGTTCGGCTAAGGCACCGAACGCCACACCGATAACGCTCCAGAGCACCAGGTGCGTGCCGAAGGAGCTGATACGGAAACGCCATAGCAGGTCCGCCGGGAAGTGTTCGGGCACTTCGTTCACTGTCGGCATCAGGGCACAAACCACGAGCATCAGCGCCACCGCGAACAGCGTTGCCCACATCATCGCATTTCCTCTACCGAGGCGCGGTATTAGCTGATGTGATAACCACGCGGCCGCAATGACGATGCCGATGGAAAGCAACATCATGACGAAGTACAGTTCGGTACGATAGCCGATGGTCTCCGGGTTACCAACCGCGGGCGGATTGGGTGGGTATTTCAGACCAGGCATCAGGCTCATGACCAGAAAGCCGACCAGCGCCAGGCCTAACGCTAACAGACGCGGGTTCGATGGTCCGAAGCGCTGATAGCTAAAGGCCCAACTCAGCGCCAGACCGCCGCCCAGCGCTGCGCCGAACAGCACCATGCCGGCCATTAGCCCGATCCCGGACTGGGTTTGACGGCTAAACACCTCTTCTTCACCGCCGTCAGCCGACGCGCTGTGTTGGTGTGAATGAGTGGCCAGACTTTCTTCAATCCCGATAGCGCGATCGACCTGCGGCTCGCCGAAATGGTGTGCAAAAGCAAATGCCACCAGTCCAGCCAGAATGCCTGCTATCATCCCCTTGAATAATAGTTTCCCAATCATGTCCGCCTCCTTAGTGGCAGGGAAAACCCAGCAGATGTCGTGCGTCGTGGAAGAATTCATGCACCTGGGTGCCGGAAAACATCGACGTCGCACCTTGTTCCGCACCGACGAAATAGATCGCTAACAGTGCCAGCAGGGTGGTAAACAGTGCCCAGGGCAACAGCGCCGCGACCGGTATCGGAGTGGCCGGGGTGTTGGTGGTAAGGGTGATATCGCTCATGATGTGACTCCGTTGTTAATTTGGCTGATGGAAGATTGTGCCGGGCTCACCGTGACCGGAACGCCGAGTGGAAGCGAGTGGTGGTTATGCGCCGGCGGACAGCTGGCATTGGCCAGGACGATCGGCTGACCATGCGGCGTGTTGATATACGCCAGTCGCCATTCCTGGGTCCGTCGGGCAATGTCATCCGGTGCGGTCAGGTGGAGGGCGGTGATCATGTTCTCCA
Organism: Klebsiella sp. P1CD1; assembly: GCF_003790505.1. NCBI lineage: Bacteria > Pseudomonadati > Pseudomonadota > Gammaproteobacteria > Enterobacterales > Enterobacteriaceae > Klebsiella > Klebsiella sp. P1CD1. The sequence continues at coordinate 2,947,511 of NZ_CP033631.1, read as the reverse complement.
TTGCTGTCGCCCACTGGCGATAGTAGGCATCGTTCACGCTTTCGCCGGGCTGCGCCGGAGCCGCCTTGATCGCTTCGCTGAACGTCCGTACCCATTCTGCCCACGGGAACAGCCCCGCCCGGTGCAGATGGACGATCAGGGAGAATGCTTTCGCCTGCCAGGGCTTATCAAAAACCGGCCCCTCCTCGTCGCGGGGTAACCCGACGGCGGCGTAATCATGCTGTGTCGCAATGCTCATGCTTCCTCCAGATAGTCGTCCCACAGATCGATGTACACGTTGTCCGGGCGCGGCGTGCCCCACAGTTCCAGCGCGGTGAAGCTGACGCTGTAGACGTGCTGAGGATGTTCGCCCAGACCGTGCGCCGCGGTGTCCGGCGTGATGAACACGCCATGATCGGTCTCAATACGGCCGATTTTCCCGCGCACGTAACGCGGCAGGCGGGTGTGGGTGGTTGGGTTGATGTTTTTTGCCCGAACCCGGTCTCCGGCCTTAAAGCGGGGAGCAATATCGTGACTGACGCGCGCGGAGGCGCCGGTACTGACAACCATCGCCACGATGTCCTGCGTCAGCACCGGCGTGCCCGGCGCGCAGGGGGCAGGGGTCGAGTCACCCCAGAGTTCATCGGCGGTGATCACCCCTTTTTCCAGCAGCAGCGTTTCAAATGCGTGCAACCAGTGCTCGTAGTAGCTCGCCTCCAGGTAGTGGGCTGGATCCATGCGTTCAATGGCGTGGCGGAATTCATCCACATTGAAATGTCCGCCGACGAACAGCGAGGCGAACAGCGGAAATACCCGGCGCTCCCATTCATGATGGAAATACGGCTCATTTTCCTCGTTGAGGATCGGCCCGAGGCCGTGCATACCGCCCAGATCATGTATCCCGTTCATGGTTTTCTCCTCTTATTATGGCGCGGCGACCAGGCCGGTGCCGATCATGGAATCGCGGGTGACCAGTTCGATCAGCTGCGCTTCGCTCCAGCCGTCGGTACCCGCCGGACGTTCTGGCAGGACCAGATAGCGCAGTTCCGCGCTGCTGTCCCAGACGCGCACCTCTTTACTTTCTGGAATGTTTACCCCGAATTCGGCCAGAACGCCGCGCGGGTCGATAACGATACGCGAACGATAGGGGGCCGATTTGTACCACACCGGTGGCAGACCCAGCACCGGCCAGGGGTAGCAGGAACATAATGTACAGACGGTCACGTTGTGCACGTCCGGCGTGTTCTCCACTACCTGCATGTCTTCACCCTGCACGCCGGAGAAACCCAGCTCGGCGATGGCGGCTGTGGCGTCCGCCAGCAGCCGACGTTTATACTCCGGATCACTCCACGCTTTAGCGACCACCTGCGCGCCGTTACGGGGGCCGACCTTGTGCTCATAAGTGTCAATCAGTTCATCCAGTGCCGCCGGGTCAATCAGTCCTTTCTCCTGTAGCAGGGATTCCAGCGCCCGGACGCGTAGCTCGATGTCCGCCGGCGGTTCAGTATGGTCGTGGTCGTGTTGATGGCTCATTTTATGGTTCCCGATAGTTAAGGGTTAAAACATCCGCCAGTCGCCGGAAGCTTCAAATGCGGCGGCGGCCTGATAAAGGGTGCTTTCGGCGAAGTGGCGTCCTACCAACATCATTCCTACCGGTAAGCCGTCGACCAGCCCACAAGGGAGAGTCATTGCCGGATGGCCGGTAATATCCTGCGGCGCGGTATTGCCGATCATTTCAAATGCGCGGGAGATGTATTCGGTAATGGAGCAGTCAGGTTCCGGTAATGGCTGAGCGACAAGCGGTACAGTGGGCATCACCAGCAGGTCGAAGTCCGCCAGCGCCCGGTCATAGCCCGCACGCGCGCGACGCGCGATATTCTGCGCCTTGGCATAGTAGCGGCCATGGTAGCGTTCCAGCCCGTACTGGCCGACGAACATGCATATCTTCAGCGATGGGGAAAGCGCATCGGCGTTGTCACGCCACTGGGCGTGCTTGTCCAGCAGCGCTACGTCATATTGTCCTTTCCAGTTAAAGCCCATGCCGTTGCCATGCATCATCTGCGCGGTCAGCCCCTCGCAGCCGATAGGGGACCAGAGCGCCCCCGCCAGGCTATGCTCCGGTACCGAAATCTCGCCGACCGTCGCGCCCAATTCCTGCAGACGGGCGACGGCAGCGCGAACTTTCTCCGCGACTCGCGCATCCAGGTTCGGCAACTGAAAACCTTCGGCCATAATGCCGATCTTTAAGCCACGGACTCCCTTACCGAGCGCCTCGGTATAGGCTTCCACTTTGGGAGCATACTGACGTGGGTCCAATCCGTCCGCGCCGGCAATGACCTCAAGGACTAAGGCATTGTCTTTTACGCTGCGGGTCATCGGCCCGGTATGGTCGAAAGTGGCTTCGATCGGCATGATGCCGGTATAAGGCACCAGACCGTGGGTCGGTTTCAGGCCATAGAGGCCACACCATGCGGCGGGAATACGCGCCGAGCCCCCTTGATCGCCCCCCATGGCCAAATCGACTTCCCCGGAAGCGACCAAAGCGGCGCTGCCAGAAGATGAGCCACCGGCCGAGTAGCCGCGGCGCAACGGGTTATGCACTGGCGCCGGATCGGAGGTATGGCTGCCTCCCGACAAGCAGAAGTGCTCGCAGGTGGCTTTGCCGAGAATAGTCGCGCCGGCATCCAGCAGTCGGGTGGCAACGGTGGCGTCGTAGAGGGGGACGAAGCCTTCCAGCGTCGAGGCGCCGTTCATCATTGGTACGCCAGCCAGCGCGATGTTGTCCTTGAGCACCACGGTGCGGCCGGCCAGTTTACCGGTTGCTGCACCTGTCACCTCGGTCTTGTAATACCAGGCATTAAGCGGATTTTCGTCGCCTTCAGGACGATAGCCGGCGGCGCGTGGGTAGTGCACCGCGGGGATCTCGTCGGGCAGGGCGTCGATGAGATCATAGGCGTCGAAATTGGCCTGCATCAGCGCCAGATATTCTTCGGCTTGTGCAGGCGTCAATCGTATGTTTAGCCGACTGGCGAGCGCTTGCAGCTGTTCAATGGTAGGACGTTCAATAGCCATGGAGTTCCCTTTATATGGTGTTTGCCAATGCAACCTGCCTTCAACATAAGCCCGAAATGTCATCACTACATGGTTGTGCAGGTCAGTCATTTGGCTGAGACGGACACCCGCCTGTTGCGCGGATGTCCTTCCTCGGTTAAGACGGTTTATCTGTTTTCGGCCAGTGAATGCCGACGCTTTTCATCCCTTTGGTGACGTCCATGTCAGGGTGCGCGAGTACCACATCCCGGTATGAAGGGCTGCCGATGACGGCGGGTTTGAACTGGGTCAGGAATGCGGTAACCTCTTCACGGATATCCTGCGGAACGTTGAAGTTCTCGTAGCATTCATCAATAGCCTCGAATACGGCTTTCCAGTGCACTTCGGTCAGCCCCATTCCGCGGTGCGCGGTCACCATATCTCGTCCCCGGTAGACCGTGTTGCCGCCCCAGTGCTTGCACAGAAAATCGACAAAGTTGATATGCTCTTTCTGGAACGACGATTCGGATACGTGCGCCCAGATATGGCCGATATCGGGATGCTTCATACAGGTCTTCAACACCTCTCCTGCGAAAGCGTAAACGGCGTCATAACCACCGAGACGTTCATAAAGTGTGGGTTTTTGCTGCTGATCGGTCATGATGGATTTCTCCGTTGCGGGTGAGTAGTGAGTCTGGGGATGTCTCTGTGCCGATTCGCATCAGAACAGTTTCATCACGCGCAGGGTGGTATGTAGATCTTCCTTAAAACCGCCATCGACGTTGAGGTCGCGCTGGAGCAGACCCTGTACCTGCACCGTGGGGGTGACGAATTTCGATAATTCCAGCCGGACCTGATCGACGCGCGTCGCCTGTCCGTTCTCGATACCGTCAAGCTGCTGTTTGCCGCCCCAGTATTGGGAATAACCGGCGGCCAGGGTCCAGCTCTTATCGGCGGGCGGCGTCCAGGTCACCCAGCCCTGAAACTGATAGGTGTTGTCCTGCTTGAGTCGACCGGTGCCGATGCCCGAGGCGTCGTCGTTGACGCCATACCACATCACGTCCGTGGAAAGTTGGGTGGCGAAACCGTTACCCAGCTGCTGCACGCCGCCGAGCTGAAGGTCGAACTTCCAGCGATTTTCACCGACGTTTAGCGTGCGTCCGGCGTCGTAGGAGCCCGCGGGGAGGTACAGGTAAGGCACAATGGCAAAGGTTGTGCTGGGGTTGTTGACCAGCCAGACCGGCGCGGCAAGGATGGGATCGCCCAGGCCGCTGGCTGAATCAAGTCGAACGCCGTTTAGTGAGCCATTGTAAAGGCGTCCGTAAGGCAGCAGCACTTGCGGCGCAACCGTAAAGCCACCGACGTCCATGTAGTGAACGTAACGAAAGATGCTGACGAAGGAGTCGAGCCCGGTCTCTTGCTTAAGTTCACCGCCCCCGGTGGGGGTGAAGCTATCTCTCGTCGCGTAGGTGAAATATCCCAGAACGGCATCGGTGCCGGCGGGGGCGGGAATGAGGTCCTGCGAATTGAGATCGACCGCATGGGCCGGGCCGGTTGCCAGCCACAGTGTGCAGGCGGCCAGGCTGGTGCGAAACGTAGCGTTACTGAAAGTCATGACGTTCCCCCTCTTGTCTGATGTCGTGTTATGTCCGGAGCACGGTGTGGCCGGAAGACCTTACGCTTACTGATACTAGGGAGAAATTTGCGGCGTACTTGCTTCAGCAGGACAGTCGTTTGGCTGGAAGGGACATTCGGTTGCGGGCCTGCCCCTCGTCGTGTGATGGTCCGCCATAGTGCAGACGCCGCACGTTTAGGGTGCGGTTCCACGTTTTGTCGTTCCGCTATTCGACGCCCTATATGCCAGCAGAAAAGGGGGGGCGCGGATTTTCAGTGATAGTTCCCGGTAACTTAGCGCCGATCGGCGTAACTGAAAGAGGGTGTATTAGCTCGTTGGCATGATAGTTGCTGTCTGCGGAAACGTTTCTGTCGTTTTGGCGGAATTCCCGGCGCGAGGTGAATGATGATGAATAGCATGCAGTCTGCGGGCAGTCTCCACTATTCAACCGTTGGCGTTACCGAGTCGCGCCGCTTCGAGTACTGGAACGACGTAGTGTTACGCCACTGTATTCCAGCCGCCAGCGCCCCTCTGGCTGGGGTCGACTTTGATGCACGGCTGACGGTACGTGGAGTGGGTCTGGTGGATATGTGTTCACTGTCCGCGCCGCTACACAGTTGGGATCGCACGGCCCGTTATTTGCGCCAGGGCCCCGACGACGATCTGTGGTTGGGGTATATGCAGGATGGATACGGTCAGCTTGAACAGGGGGGACGCAAGGCGACGCTGGCAGCGGACAGTCTGGTGCTCTACGATGCCGCCCAGACATTCCGCTTCAGTCTTGGCGGGCGCGATAATCATTTGGTGCGGATCCCCCGCCATTTGCTGAGCTGTCATTTACCGGGGGTCGAACACCTCACCGCGATGGTGCTCGACGACCGCCGCCCGGGCGTGATCCCATTGCGCGAAATGCTGCGTCAGGCGGCAGCGATGCCCGCCTGTCTGAACACAGCAGATATCTCCGGCCGCTTCTCCCAGACGTTGCTGGATCTACTGGTACTGAGCCTGGAGCTACAGGACCTGAACAACGTTGGTGTTGAGCGCGATCTGTATTCCCGGATGATGAACTACATCCGGCGGCAACTTGTCGATCCCGATTTGAACATCGAAAGCCTGGCACGGGCGCACCACGTTTCCGTTCGCACCGTCACGCGTGCTTTCGCCCGCCATAAAAAAACGCCGATGGCAGTGATTTGGCAGGAGAGGCTGCAGGCGAGCCGAGAGGCTATCGAACGCGGACGAGTCAGTAGCGTGTCCCAGGCGGCGCTGGATTTCGGCTTCTCTGATTTCTCTCATTTCAGCCATGCCTTCCGCAAAGCCTTCGGCATTTCTCCTCGTTCTCTGCTGCCGAAGAAGCAGTAAAATTAGGTCTCCTGTTATCCACGCGTTGCGCCAGCAGGTGGATGACACGATGGAGCAAGTTCTTTGTCTTGCAGCGAATAACCTGGCAGACCCCTGAGGCGAGGATACGACGGCACGCTACTCATTTTTCACGAGTCTCGCCTGAGGACGTCATTCTCAGGTGTAACAACAGGCTAAACGATGCCGGTAAAACGGTCAGTGTAACCAGGGTGGCAACCAGTAGTCCCCCGATAATCGCATAGGCCATCGGTCCCCAGAATACCTGATGAGAGATGGGGATCATTCCAAGAATGGCGGCACAGGCAGTCAGGCAGATGGGGCGCGCACGATGCTCTGCGGCCGCAATAATGGCGGCATCGCTTGCCATTCCCTGAGCAAGATTGCTGTCAACCTCGCTAATCAGTATGACGGCGTTACGAATGATCATGCCAGCGAGCGCAATCACGCCAAGCAGAGCGACAAATCCCATTGCTGTTCCGCCAGGCAACATAGCCAGCACGATACCCGGTAAACCAAACGGGGCCATCAGTATAGCCAACGCCATACGGGAATAGTTGCGCAACTGGAGCATCAACAGCAAGAGCATGATGACCAGTGTCACCGGCAGAATCGCATAGACCGAACTATTACCTTTTTCAGACTCAGCAACCGCGCCCCCTTCTTCAATGCTGTAGCCTTCAGGCAGTTCCGCGCGCAACCTGTCTACCGCAGGTCGCAACGCCGCGGATACTGCTTCGGCGCGAAGTCCCGGGGCGAGGTCAGTTTGCACGGTAATGAAAGGCAAACGCTGTCGACGCCAGATAACCGGATCATCCACGCCCCAGACTGGCGTGGCAAAGGCGCTGAGGGGGATTTGTTTACCGTCATTCCCCTGAATAGTCAGCGAAGAGAAGGTGGCAAGGTTAAGACGCTCATTGTCCCTGGCCCGGAGCACCACATCGACAAGGCGGTCATTATCGCGAACCGACGTGACTATACTGCCGGACCAGACGGTATTGAGCATCCGGGCCAGACTTTCTGACGACACGCCCGCAGCCCGGGCTGCGGTCTGATTGACCTTGAGGGTAATGACTCTCTCCGGTTCGCCTGCCGTCTGATTAACCTCGCGAGAGGAGGGGGACCGGCCAATGACATCGCTCAGGCGGTTCGCGATCGACCTGACCTTCAGATAATCTGGCCCACTCACCCGGTATTTCACTGGCCAGCCGACGGGGGGCCCAAGTTCCAGGGGTGATACGCGCGTGATGATGTCGCTAAAGCCCGTAGCCAGTATCCTGTTTAACTGTCGATGAAGACGATCCCGCGCTTTAAGATCTTTAGCCACCACCACTATCTGGGCGATATTTTCATTTGCCAGAAGCACATCCATAGGCAGGTAAAAACGGATCGCTCCCGACCCAACGTATGTCGAAAAGCGCTCAACGTTGCGGTTGCCTGCCAGGGCCTTCTCCAGCTTTTCAGCCGTATTTTGCGTTTCCGACTGCGAGGCATTTGCCGGTAGCGTCAGGCTTACCAGCAATTCTGGCCTGTCGGAGGCGGGGAAAAACTCCCCCTGCATAAAGGTTGTTCCGTAAACGGACAGACCAAGCGCAATGAGAGCAATACACACGGTGGCGAAGCGGTGACGCAACGCCTTGCGCAGTAGCCACTGGTATCCGCGAGCCATCCGTCCAGGACCTTTCACCTTCTGTCTGATGTTGTCAGATAACAGCCACGTCCCGGTTAACGGTGAAAACAGGATCGCGACAACCCATGAGCACAGCAGGGCGATGAGCACCACGGCAAACAGGGAAAAGCAATATTCACCGGCGCTGGACGCAGCAAATCCCACGGGAATAAACCCGGCAATCATCACAAGGGTGCCCGTCAGCATCGGAAATGCGGTCGTTTTAAAAGCCCGGGTCGCCGCCTGCCGGCGGGAATCCCCGGCTTCCAGACCAGAGACCATGGTTTCCACGGTGATCATGGCGTCATCGACCAGCAGACCCAGCGCGATAATCAATGCGCCGAGAGAAATACGCTGCAGACCTATTCCTGCCAGCATCATTCCCGTAAAGGTCATGGCCAGAACCAGTGGGATGGCCGCAGCCACTACCAGTCCGGCTCGTAAACCCAGAGAGACAAACGAAACGGCCAGGACGATCGCCACGGCTTCGATAAGCACCCGGATAAACCCGCTTACGGCGTCGCTGACCACCGCTGATTGATCGGCAACCTTGACCATCTCAATACCGTGCGGCAGCGTGACGCTGATGGCCTGCATTTTTGCATTCAGCGCGGCGCCGAAACGCAGCATATTACCGGTCGGCGCCATCGAGATAGCCAGCCCGATGGCGGGTTTGCCGTTGACCCGGTAAACCGGCTGGGGAGGCTCGGCGTTTTCCCGACTAACGGTGGCAATATCCGTCAGAGGAAGGTAACGATCGTTAATATGCAGCGTGACGGCACGTAAGCTCGCTTCAGAAGTCAGTTCCCCGCTGACCTTTATCGCCATATTTTCCTGTCCGGTGCGGATCATACCTGCCGGGACAACCGCATTTTGTGCTCTGAGGGCATCCGCTACCTGCTGGATGTTCAACCCCATACCTGCCAGACGCGCTGGAGAAAAAGAGAGAACTATCTGTTCCTGCTGCTCACCCAGCAGGCTGGTTTTTCCGATATCCGGTAACGACATGAGTTCCCGGCGGATTGTCTCAACACGGTCCCGGACCTCCCGCAGGGTATAGCCCTCAGGTATAAAGCCATAGATCGTACCGTACGTGTCATCAAACTCGTCGTCGACGGCGGGGCCCTGAACGCCTTCTGGCAAAGAGGGGGCAATATCCTGCATTTTCTTACGTACCTGATACCAGATATCCGGCACCTTTTGCGGCGGGGTATCGTCACGAAGATTGACATGAATAACGGAGCTCCCGGCGCGGGTCTCACTTTCGAGATAATCAAGCCAGGGGGTTTCCTGCAGCTTTTTTTCCAGCGTATCGGTCAGCAGTCGGGTGGTATCCGTTACGGATGCCCCGGGCCATTGCGCAGAAACAACGGCCGTTTTAATCGTAAACGCCGGATCTTCGTTACGTGGCAGGTTCTCATAACAGAACGCGCCCATAGCAATGATCAGCAGCATGAAGAAACTGACCATCTGCTGATGATTTAGCGCCCAGGAGGACAGGTTAAATTTCTCATGCAATACGGGTTTCATGATTCGCACTCCCCGGCAATCACCGGCTCGCCGGAGCGTAATTTACTCACGCCGGCGGTAATCACCCGGTCGCCTGGTTCAAGGCCGCCGGAGATAATGACCGAGGTGGCGGTATAGTATGCTGGCACCACCACGCGAAGCTGCGCTTGCGACTGTGGGTTAATCACATAAACCGCCGGTTTGTCGTCGACACGGCTCAGCGCTGAAGCGGGAAGGGCGTATCCATGCGGACCCGTTGCGGGTAACGTGACGGTGACGCTGGCGCCCAGCGCCATTGCCAGCGGTGGGTTTTGCAGGGTAGCCCTGACGCGCCATGTGCGGGTCTGAGGATCGGCCTGCGGGCTAATATCTCTTACCGCGGCGGACGCTTGCACCGACGGGTCGCTGAGGAGGGAAACTCGCAAGCCAGCCTGTTCCTGTGGCGGGATCGCCTCGGGTTTAGCGATATCAAACACCACATCGCGGGCTTCACCGGTCGCCAGCGTCAACACCGACTGACCACCATTGACCACCTGACCCGCAGAGGCGCTTACTTCGGTGATCACGCCGCTTCGCGGCGCAATCAGACGCGTCCAGCCAAGGCTTTCCCGGGCATTACGCAACGCGGACTCGCTGTTTTTTAAACGCGCGCGGGCGACAAGCCAGTCTGCGCGGGCGGTATCGAGCTGCGTGCGGGCAATCGCGCCTGTTGGCATAAGCTTTTGCATTCGGTTGACGTTAAGTGCAGCAACCTGAGCAGAGGCTTTGGCTCCTTCATAATCAGCCTGTGCGCCATCGAGCTGATTCTGACTGGTTGTATTTTCAAGCGTGGCCAGCAGTTGCCCTGCATTGACCCGATCGCCAATATCGACGCTACGCGTCACTATCCGGCCGCCGGTACGAAAGCTCAGAATCGTTTCATCGTGCGCATGGATCTCTCCGGTTCTTTCCAGCGCGGGAAGGGTTTGCGCTGAGCCAACAACAACGTAGCGCACCGTTCGCACAGGATCAGTCGTATTACCCTGGTTGTCCCCGCATCCGGGCAGCAGAAAAATCACTACCGAAAGAATGGTCAGGGGGAGAAAGTGCAGCCAGGAAAGGGTGCGCGCCACGTCGTACAAATGGTGCAGACTGTGGCGGAGGGAGAGTAAAAATGCATCTGACATAACGCCGCTCCATAAAGGTGATGGCGTTATTAAATGCGCGCTTAGTCGAGAAAGATTCGACGTTTCGTCAAGGTATTATCAAGAGCGGCTATTTTCCATCTCAGACGACGTCCAGGGTAACAAAAGGGTGACTGCGAGTCCGCCGGTTTCAGGTAACGACGCGCTGATACTGCCACCATGGGCCTGACAAATCGCGCGAGCAATCGACAAACCGAGACCGCTGCCGCCGGAGTGGCGGGCACGCGACTGCTCCTCCCGGCTAAAACGGTTGAACATTTCCGGCAGGAACTGGGAGGATACCCCCGGACCGTCATCGCGAAATTCGAGGCAATATTGCCCGCTGGCGTAGTGCAGCGTGACATCAAGATAACCGCCATCACGCCCGTAACGGAGGGCATTTTCCATAAGAATGGTGAAAACCTGGCCCATACGGAACGTATCGCCTTTGAAGGGACACGCCTGAGAATGATGAAGCCTGATTGTAAAACGATGTGCATCAGCCTGGGGCATGATCCATGTCGCCCGTTCTTTAAGCAGCTCATCCAGACGAAAGGGTTCGTTTTCCAGCACCAAATTCCCGGCATCAGACAGCGAGAGCAGATGAAGTTCATCGGTCAGGCGATTCAGGTGCTGAAGCTGTTTCATTACCATTGCCAGTTGTTCCGGGCTGGCATCAAACACACCATCCAGCATGCCCTGCAAACGTCCGATAGCGGCAGTCAGGGGGGAGCGAAGCTCATGCGCCATGGCCACATGAGAGGTACGTAACTCTTTTTCATAGCGGGCCAGTTTCCCCGTCATGGCATTAAAGTCACTGGCAAAGCTGACCATTTCAGCCGGCGCATTCCTGATGAGCTCAGCCTGGCGGCCAAATTGCCCTTCGGCGACGTCCTTTGCCGCATCACGCAGTCGGCTGAACTGCAGCGCCAGTGGCCTGGCGTATCTCAATCCCATCACCACAATAAAAGGGATCATGACCAGGACCAGTAACGCCACGGTGACCCAGTCCGCCGAGGCGATGGATGGGGTTGAATAACTCAACCCCCACCAGGTATCGACGATTTGATGGAAGCGCGCCGGGTTCGCCTGCGGGTTCTGGCTGAGCGCAAGAAACTCTTGTCGGACCGATGCCGGCATTCTGCCTATGTTCCAGTAATTCTGCACCGCATAACGTAGCCACATACAGGTCGCAATGACAATTACGCTTCCGATGGCCAGCGCTAATATACGTGCGCAAATCCAGCGCCACAGGGAGGAGTAGCGGGTTTTTGTCATGGTTGTCTGAACCTGTAGCCTACGCCGCGAACGTTAACCAGCACGCCGGAAATACCCGCCGCCTCGAGTTTTTTACGCAGGTTATAAATATGGGTATCCACCACGCGCTCCAGGGCTTCACTTTCCGGCAAACAGTTCTCCAGTAAATGCTGGCGGGAAAAAGGACGTGAAGGAGAGCGCATAAGCGTGGTCAGTAGTGAAAATTCGGTTGGGGTCAGATCCAACGTGCGCGGTGTGGTGTCCCCGTCGACAATGCTCGCCACGATGGCCGTAACATTCACTTCAAGCGATTGCCAGCGAAGGATCTCTTCCTTTGTTTCTGTTTGATTGCTGCGGCGCAGTACCGCCTGCACCCGAGCCACAACTTCTCCCGGATGGTAAGGCTTAACAACATAATCATCAGCGCCATAGCGCAAGGCGCCAATACGATCGGGAGTATCTCCCATGGCGGTCACCATGATCACCGGAACATCATTTTTACGGCGCAGGCCAGCCAGGACTTCGGTGCCGTTAAGCCCCGGAAGCATCACATCCAGCAGGATCAGATCGGGTTTCCACCGGTGCGCCATATCCAGCCCGGAAAGACCGTCTCCGGTAATGACGACATCGTAATTTTCACGGCGTAAATAGGCTTCGAGCACGCCAGCCGCATCGGCGTCATCTTCAATAATCAGCACTCTTCTGGACAACATCCGTTCACCTTGACCGTTTCTTAACACTATCCCGACGATTCATTGATTTTGCCAAATCATACTGCGCCAACATTTTGTGGCAGCTCCTGCCTCAGGAGAAGCCGGCGTCTGTGAGGAGAACAGTATGATAGCGATAAAAAAAGCCCTGTATATGACCGTACCGCTTTTGACGGCCATGACATCCTGCGTACAAGCAAATGATGACACTTCCTCCGGCACCTTCACCATTGGGCTGGGAGGCCACTACACTCCGCGATATTCAGGTTCAGACAAGCAGGTATGGCAGGTGGTTCCTGTACTTCAGGGGCGTAACGGCGCATTTTTTATTGATACGCAGAAAGGGGTGGGATATGACCTGCAGAACGCCAGCGGCTGGTACTTCGAACATACGCTGGGATACGATCTGGGTAGGGCGGATAAAAACGCCAGCTGGCGGGCAGGGGCAAATAATCTGAAAGGGATGGGAGACATTGACGCCTCCCTGAACACGGCCCTTGCCGTCGGCTGGCAGGCGCTTTCGTGGCTCAGTGTTGAAGGTAAAGCGACGCTGCCTTTAACGGACAGCCAGGGGGTAAGCTACCAGGCATCCTTGACGTTGCTCCCTGTACAAACTGACCATGACACGGTCGCCTTTCAGACGGCGGCCCTGTTTGGCGACAACCGTTACCTGAATACCTGGTATGGGGTGGATCCGCAGCAGAGCCAGCGCTCAGGTTATAGCCGCTATTCAGCACCGGGGGGATTTTATGGCATAGACAACAGTCTGACCTGGAGTCACCAGTTTGATGCCCACTGGGGCACGCTCCTGAGCGCTGACTATACCTGGCTTGGGGAGCATGCAAATGAGAGCCCGATCGTGTTACGACGTAACGAGGCGGCACTGACAGCAGCTGTCATCTGGACATTTTAGGGCGGAGAAAGCGCGGCGTGCGGTTTGTCGGGTTAGCATTGAGTGAGTCGGCATTGTTTGGCAGATACGGAACCAGAAACGAGACATGATGTTAACGGCGCCGGAAGACCTGGTGCGGTCCTCGTGTCACCGGCGTGCGTTCGGCTAAAGAACCCAACGACGGTCGAGAGCGCCACATGCGTGCTGGAGGAGTTTATGCCAAAACGCCATAGCTGGTCCGCCGGGAGGTTTTCGTATACGTCGTTCACGGTCGGCATCAGAGTCCCCTGAGTGAGAGCGGCACGTGATGGAAGGGGCCATATCCAAACGTGTCAGCAGCCGCTGAATGACAAGATGGTGTTTATGGATTTCATGGGGAAGAGTTGGCGCTATGGGGGGATTACGCGCCCTGATATCATATTTAACATAATATACATTATGCGCACTCATATTATGGTGGCTAAGTTGTAAGGTTTTCTCCTGGATAAGTTACTCGTAGATTCAGCATCGATAGATTCTGATGACTGCTCATGCGGCGGAGTTTTTTGCTTTGGATAAAGTTAACCGACTCAAAGTTATTAGGACGTTATCGTTCGGCGTCTGACTACACTTGATGGCCACACAGCGCCTGAGCATATCTGACAGCCTGTGCCGATGCCTTCTGTCGCGTTGCCGTGAATCTGGCCCGCTGGGTATGGCTAGCCGTCGTCGTTGAAAACCCAGCAATAACCAACGACCTGATGGTCTTGCCCGGTACGTACTCAATATTATCCGCTTGAGATATCTGACAGACACTGCCGACGGTTGTTGGAGCGCTATCGTGAACATGGGCCGCTTTCACTTGTTAACCGTCGTCGTAGCCAGCCTGGCAACCGGCAACTGAGAACGTGTACTGCGTACTATCCGCGAACATTACGCTGATTTTGGTCCGACAGTACGCCAGCTGATGACACCGACTGGTTTAGGGAACCCTGGCAAATTACGGCCGCGCGTACATCAATCTCGCCTGCGTCGGGCCTGTACCACAGAGCGCATCCAAATTGATGTCTGCGGGCATCACGGGTTCGAGTGATCGTAATACGCTTATCGCCCTCCTCCATTTGTCAATATGTGTGCTTTCTGTTGACCTAATTTGACAATTGGTGACCAGGCAGTAATTATCATGTTAATTACTGACCAGGCAGCTATCATGAATACCCCAATCGACTCTTCCCATAAAAACCTGCATCTGGGTTTGCTGTTCCATCTGGCAAACCAGTTTAAGGACCTGCTTATCGGCCATTACTTTGCCGACAGCGGCATTACCGCACCGCAATTTAAGGTATTGATTAATATATTTAAAGGTAACACCAGCCCGGCAGAAATCTGCAAGAGCCTGCAGATGGATACCGGGGCAATGAGCCGTATGGTTGCACGTATGGTGAAGAACGACCTGATCGAGCGCCGCCCGAATCCGCACGACAAGCGCCAGGTGATCCTGGCCCTTACGGCAAAAGGTCAGACGCTGTGCAATACGTTTCAGAATGAAGCACTGAATACCATCCTCGCGGACTTAACGGCGCGTCTGACGCCCGAAGAATCCCGGCAGCTCGCAGATATTCTTATCAAAATGCTGCCCGATGAATTCACGGCCCCCCATCGCTAATTAAGGTCACCGGTTATGTCTATGGAAAATAACGCGCCTCCCTCTGACAAGCGCCCAGGCAAGCGTACAAGAAACTTCGCCATTTTATTACTGATCCTGATCCTCGCGGCAGGAGGCTGTCTGGCCTGGTATCTGCTTTACGCCCGCTATTACGAGAGCACCGACGATGCTTACGTCAACGGAAATCAGGTCACCCTGACACCGCAAAGATTACGTAAATAAGATGGGTGGCCCGACGCAGCAGCATCTTGCGATGATTGACCAGGTGGTTACCCAGCAGGCCTACATGATGTCGACAATCGACTATTTCTGGGTGCTCGGCTGGGGTTTTATGGCGCTGATTATCATCATCTGGTTCACCCGCCCGCCGTTCGTGAAATCGGGTATGCCAGGCGCCCCCGCAGCAGGTCACTAAACTGAAATTCACATAGGCAAACTTAGCTGAACGAGCACTGCGTACGGATGGCACTATCGAGCGCCGGGCCAGTGCCTCTTCCCTGCCCTTTATCACGCAAGACCGCCTGGAATGGGCTCTGGAGATGATAAGAGCGTTGAATAACATTGACCCCATTTCTGATAACGGTGTTTAACGTTTACTGCTCAGTTATATCGCAACGGCGTCTGCCCAACAGCTGATAACAATTGTCGAGTCCACGGGTGGCGTGGCGCCCGAAAAATTTGATCCACACTGCCGCTTTCGACGACCTCGCCGTCTTTCATCACTGCAATACGATGACTCATATGCTGCACCACGCCCAGATCATGAGAGATAAACAGCATTGACAGATGCAAACGGCGTTGCAGCGCTACCAGCAAATCCAACACTTGCGCCTGGGTGGTGACATCCAGCGCCGACACCGGCTCGTCGCAAATCAGAATATCCGGCTCGCAGGCCAGGGCCTGGGCGATGGCGATACGTTGCCGCTGCCCACCGGAAAGCGTGGCCGGACGTCGCGTCAGCAGATCAGGACTTAAACCAACCAGCGCCAGCAACGCCTGCGCACGTGACAACCGGTCCGCGGCTGTGAGCGTCGTATGCAGGCGCAGAGGCTGTTGCAGCAATTGCGCCACGTTATATTGCGGATTAAATGAACCCAGCGGATCCTGCACAATCGTCTGGATACGCGACCGCAACGGCTGCCGCTGACGTTCTGTCAGCCTGCTCCATGGTTGCCCAGCGAGAAGGATCTCGCCCTGTTGCGGTGCCTGCAGCGCCAGCGCCAGTTTGCCTAGCGTGGTCTTCCCGCTACCGGATTCGCCCACAATGCCCAGCGTTTCGCCCTGCGCGACCTCTAACGTCACCTGATTGACGGCCTGCAAGCGACGGCCATCCGGCAGAACATACGCCAGTGATACGTTATCGGCAGCCAGCACGGGTGTGGTGCTGTCAGTACTGATGTTCTCCCGCACTACCGTTTGACCCAGCGGATCGTTTCCTGTTAACCACGTCCCACGCGTACCGGCAGAGGGAATGGCCGCCAGCAGACGGCGGGTATAAGGGTGTTGCGGCGCATGCAGCACCTGTCGCACCTTGCCGCTCTCCACTGCTTTGCCCTGCCGCATCACCACCACACGGTCGGCAATATCCGCCACCACCGATAAATCATGGGTGATCAGCAGCACGCCATGCCCGGCATCCGCCAGGGCCCTGAATACATTCAAAACTTGTTTTTGTACGGTGGCGTCCAGCGCGGTAGTAGGTTCATCGGCAATGAGTAATCGCGGCCCCGCTGCCAGCGCCGACGCGATGAGCGCTCGTTGGCGCAAGCCACCGGAGAGTTCATGTGCGTACTGCGCCATCCGGTTATGCGGATCGGGGATGCCGGTTTGCGTTAACAGCTCCGCCACGCGTTCGCGAACTGCCGCCCCCCGTTCCAGGCGGTGCGTCAACAACGGCTCCGCGACTTCCTGACCAATCCGGCGCAGCGGGTCAAGCGAGGTCAGTGCATCCTGCAAAACAAAACCAATTTCGCGCCCGCGTAGTTGCTGCCAACGGCGGGCATCGCACGCCAGTAAATTCTGCGACAGGCCATCGTGCCCATGCAATATCAGGGACTCGGCGCGAACAGCCGCCCCTGCCCCCGCCAGCCCGACTAGCGTCCGGGCCGTGACGGATTTACCCGAACCGGACTCGCCTACCAAAGCCAGGACTTCACCGGCATGCACGTCAAACGATAAGGCGTTAACCGCCTCAATCAGCCCCTGCGGCGAGGGGAAGCTGACGCTCAGTTGCGCCACCTGTAACAGCGGTTGCTGGAAGGTCTCTGAAGTCATGCGATCCCGCCTTTGGCAATAAGGGTTTGAACACGTCGGCCCAGCAGCGTAATGGCAATCACCGACAGCGCGACAACGCTGGCGGGCAGCAGGCTGACCCATGGGGCGCTATCGAGAAAATTACGTCCCTCAGAGAGCAATGCGCCCCACTCCGCCGTCGGCGGAGTCACCCCAAGTCCAAGGAAACTGAGGGCCGAGGCGGATAATATGGAATACCCTATCCCCACCGTTGCCAGTACCAGCAGCGGGCGCAGCGTATTGGGCACAATATGGCGCAAAATAATCACCATTGGCGGCTCTCCCAACGCCACCGCATGCTGCACATACCCCGATAACCTGACCTGCAACACTTGCGCGCGCACCAGCCTGGCATAGCCAGCAATGCCGGCCAGTCCGACCGCCAGCAGGGTATTCTCTGGCCCACGCCCCAACACCGTGATAGCCAGCAGCGCCAACAGCAAATCGGGGAACGCCAGCATAATGTCCAGTAGCCGTACGAGTAACTGCCGTACCGCCCTGGGCGCAAGACCTGCCAGTGTCCCCAGCACAATACCGCCCGCGCTGGCAATCAGGGTCGCGCCGACCCCAATGCTCAGCGACAGCGAGGTGCCATACACCACGCGGGTAAACACATCACGCCCCAACTGGTCAGTACCGAACCAGTGTCTGAGGTCCGGCGGCTGCAAAATCGCGCTGAAATCCATCTGTTCGGGGGTGTACGGCGTGAATAGCGATGGAAAAAACACCGCCACCACGAGCAGTAGCACCAGTAACAACGGAATGCTGGTACCCGGCGCCAGCCACGGGTTACGATAGCGCCCCCCGTCGCGGCGGGCCACCCGCAGTAAAAGATCACTCATCAGCATGCCCTCGCAGACGTAGACGGGGATCGATCAGTAAATAAAGGGTATCAATCAGCAGGTTAATCACCACAAACAACAGCGCGGAGAACATCACCACCCCCAGCACCAGGGGCATGTCTCGGTTCTCAATCGCACCGAGAGTGATTTGCCCCAGCCCCGCCCGACCAAATACTGTTTCGGTCAGAATTGAGCCGCCTAATACGCTGGCCAGCAGCGTCCCCGTCAGCGTCGACACCGCCAGCGAGGCATGGCGCAACGCATGCCGTAAGCGCAGCGCAGTTTCACTCACCCCTCGCGTACGCACGGTCATGGCGAACGGCTGCGAAAGCGCCTCCTCCAGCCCATCACGCAGCACCTGGCTGAGTGTCGCAGCCAGCGGCAGGCTGAGCGTCACCACCGGCAGCACAAGGGCGATCCAGCCATCGTTACCGGTCACCGGAAACCATTGCAGTTTGAAACTGAAAATGCTCAACAACACGATGCCGATCCAGTACACCGGTGTGCTAAGCAGCATCAGCTCCAACCCGGCAAGCAGAGACCGCAGACGCGGATGACGTCCGGCTGTCAGTAATGCGTTAAATACCGCCAGTACCAGTGCCAGCGCCAGGGCGCTGACGGCCAGCGGCACCGTCTCTTTCAACGCTGCGCTAATCACCTGCACAACAGGCTGGCGATACTGATAACTCACGCCAAGGTTGCCCGTCAGCGCCTCGCCACAGTAGCGCAAATATTGCCACCACAGTGGCTTATCCAGGCCGAACTGGCGGGTCAGTGTCTCGCGAAAACTATCATCCACAACGCTGTTGGCGCTGCCTATCAGAATTGCCACAGGATCGCCGGGGATCAGTTTTACCGCAACAAAGGTCAGCGTTGCCGCACCCCACAGCACGGCGAAAATGGTCAGCAAGCGCTTGCCTGCTGCCAGCAGCTTAGCGTTGGATCCAGACATCATAGAAATTCGGCTTCGCGTTCGTGGCCCAGCTAATGCCCTGCACCTGTTTGGCTTTCCCTAACTGATATGCCGGGATGTAAATTGGCACCGCCCAGGCCTGATCGATAATCTGGTGCTGGATGGCATAGTAGATGCGTTTACGCTCGGCTTCGCTGGCACCGACAGCGGTTTCCAGTTGGCTATCCAGCGCTTTAACGCGGCTGAAGTTGTTCCCCTTCGGCGGAATATAATTGGAATGGAAAACGGTACGCAGGATGTCCGGCTCCGGGCGAACAAAATAGTTCGAGATAATGTCGTACTGGTTAGCCGCCGTGCGACTGCTGAGAATGCCTGAATCCACCGGATCGAGTTTCAGTTCAAAACCGGCTTGTTTTACCTGGTATTGAATTGCCTGGAACAGCGTCACGTCAGCGGCTTCGACATCGTTTGAAGAGTAGGTAAATTGCACAGTAAGGCGTTTACCCTCCTTGACCCGGTAGCCTTCTCCATCGGTTTGCTGCCAGCCGGCTTCATCCAGAAGACGGCGGGCTTTTTGCAGATCAAACCCCCACTGGCTGGCAATGGCCGGATCGTAATCCAGCGTAGCGGGTCCAAGAATATTGTCGGCAGGTTTCAGGATGCCAAAGAACGCGGCTTTAACGGCAGTAGTGCGATCGATGGCGCTCTGGAAGGCCTGCCGCACTTTCAGGTCGCTGAAGATCCCTGTGTCGCTATTCAAATAAAGGACGCGTGGAACGCCAGGGTTTTCCCTGGTGATCACATCCAGCTTTGGATTATTTTTTACCTGCGCATAATTCACCGGCGGAATGGCATCGATCACCTGTACCTGCCCGCTATTCAGCGCGCCAAGCCGCACCGCTGATTCCGGCAGGTACTTAAATTCGATCTTATCCAGCCATGCCGGGCCTTTGTGGGTGGCATAGCCCGGGCCCCAGTTGTAATCGGCGCGCTTGCTGAGTTTACTCCCGCTGCCTTTGACAAACGATTCGAGGATAAAGGGACCAGAACCGACCACGGTATTGCTGGTATTCGCCGTTTTCTGCAGATAAGCCGGTGACTGAATACCGAGATACGGCAAGCTCAGCCCCTGCAGCAGCGGTGCGAAAGGCGTTTTATAGCGGATCACCACGGTGTACTCATCTGGCGTAGTGATCGCGTCAATCGGCCCCAACAACGATTTGGAGTAACTGGAGGTGGTTTTCGGATCGAGTATGCGTTCAAAGTTATATTTTACCGCCGCAGCATCCAGTTTCGTGCCATCACTAAAAGTCACATCCTTGCGAAGATGGAAGGTGTATTCGCGGTTATTGTTTTTAATTTCCCAGCGTTCCGCCAGCCATGGTGTAAAGCTGTTATCTTCTGCCTGGCCGACCAAAGAATCCACCACGTTACGCGTAACCAGAGCGGTGACAGAATAAGCGGTAATAGAGGGGTCAATAATCGGGGTATCGCTGCCCAGAGCGACCGTCAGCACACCACCCGCGACAGGTTTATCCTGTGCGTGAGTGGTGAAGCTGGCAGTAAGCGTTAGCGCGGAAAGCAGACTGATGCGCAATAAACTGTTCTGTGAATAAATGCTTCGTTTCATCCCTTTTCCTTGGCCTGGTTTTTGTTAAATATCTGGCAATTAAAGTCCATTGTAGGGGGAGAGCCGCCGTCGAGTAACGATGGATAATTTATATCTATTTCTGAAAATAGCTTTTACTTCAGGGGGAGGAAAAGAAAAAAAGAGCCCCCCGAGCTACAGGCTCCAAATAAAATAATATAAACTCTCTACCGCCATTATTTCTCTCAAAAGAGTCAGAAGGCAGCTAAATTAACCCTCCGACTTTATTAAGATAAAAATGTGAAATAAGAATCGGCATTAACGGTAATGCTAAGTTTCGCCAACAAGACGCAGAACGTCGAGATATAACCCGTATTCAGGAGACGCCGCGTCCGGCGCCCCCTGTGATTCACCTCGCGGCTACTCCTCGTACGCCGCGTGATGGAAATCAATTTCCCACTGCAGCACCTCGCCGTAAAGCGCCGATAACGCCTGCTTTTCGTCTTCACTCAGCGCCATGGCGCAGCGGTCGAGTTCGTTTTTTAGCCAGAGAGCCTGCTGATAAAATTCGTCCTCCGCGTGCATTTCCATCCAGCGTCGTAAATCAGCATCGCTCTGATAATGTTCGCTCGCCCGTCGGCACCAGAAATAGTACATCCATTCCGCACCGAACATCAGGGTCACAATCTGCTCATAGCTGCCCTCGCGGGCGGTCCGCAGCATACCGTCGCGAAAGCGCCGTACCCCGGGCAAATCATCCGGGTACTCAGCGGGATCGATCTGCCGCGCTGACAACACCTGTTCAAACCACGCGATCTGTATATCAACCAGGGCATTCAGCACGCCAATCAGCCAGCGCTGTTGTTGAATACCCGGCGCTTTGCTGACCCCGAGGGCAACAATCGCGATTGCCGTCGCGACAAAGTTGCCCTCAAACACCAGATAGCGGTTGAAGACGACTGTCGGCAGACGATCCTGTTCGATATCAGTCACAAACGGGTGCTGCTGCATCGCCTGCCACGCCGGTTGATGTTCGCGCAGCAGGCGTTCGCTAAACGCTTCCATTAAGCTTCCTCCAGCGCGGCCTGCGCGACCGACATAAAATGCTTCACCCGGGCCAGCTCAACATCGTTCCACCAGACGCCATCGACCTTCATTGTACTGGCCACAATGACCCCCTGAGTCCGCCCGAGGATCTGCTTCACGTTAGCCGGTGTCACCCCGGAGCCCACCAGGAGCGGTAGTTCCGTCGCCGCGCGGATCTCGTCAATTTCCGCCATCGTGGCGCTATCGCCCGTACGCTGGCCGGTGGCGATCACCGCGTCAGCCTCGAAGAAATCGACATCGCGCGTCAGTTCCTGAATCGAACGATCGGCGACAATGGCATGGCTACCGTGCTTAACGTGGCTATCGGCAAAAACGCGAATATGTTCAGCGCGCAGCATACTGCGGTAGCGCAGCGCCTTAGCGGCCGCCCCTTCTATAAATCCTTCGTTGGCGATATAGGCGTTGGCCCACTGGTTTACGCGGACGAAATCGGCGCCTCCCGCCAGGGCGATCGCCATTGCCGGGATCGCCGCGTTAGCCAGAACGTTAATGCCCAGCGGCACAGCAAAACGTTCACGAACTTTCTCGGTAATGACCGCCATCAGCGCTGAGGTTTCATGGCCGATATCCTCAGGTTTAGAGAAAGGAATATCGCCATGGTTTTCAATAATCAGACCATGAACACCGCCTGAAATATAATTTTCAGCATCGCGAAGTGCACGTTCAACAATATCAGAGACTGATTTTCCTCGATATTTTGGCGAGCCAGGAAATGGGTCGCAATGAATAACACCAATAACAGCCTTGCTTCGTGAAAAAATAGCTTGTATTGCGTTCGTTTTTTCTGCTGAGATAGCAACCATCTTATCCATCCTGTTAAGGGAACACTATGCGTGTTTACGTTACTGGTAATATTACCGTAGATGAAACCTGGTCCATTCCGGATATACCGAAAAAAGGAGCCTCCATTCACGGCGTTAAAGTGTCGCAGGATATCGGCGGTAAAGGCGCGAACCAGGCGATTATATTATCCCGCTGCGGAATAGAGACGCGTTTAATTGCCGCCACGGGAAATGACAGCAACGGCGCGTGGATCCGCCAGCAGATAAAAAATGAACCACTGACGCTACTACCCGACGGCCATTTCAATCAACATAGCGATACCTCGATTATTTTAAATAGCGCTGATGGCGACAACGCCATCATTACCACTACGGCGGCGGCCGATACATTCAGCCTGGATGAAATTATTCCGCATATGGCGGATGCCGTCGCTGGCGATATTCTGCTACAGCAGGGCAATTTCTCCCTCGATAAAACGCGGGCGCTGTTCCAGTACGCCAGAAGCCGCGGCATGACGACGGTATTCAACCCCTCACCTGTCAATCCTGACTTTTGCCATCTGTGGCCGCTCATCGACATCGCGGTGGTCAATGAATCCGAGGCCGAGCTGCTCCAGCCATACGGGGTGAAAACCTTAGTGATTACCCAGGGTGCCGCAGGCGCCTGGCTGGTCCAGGAGGGCCAGCGTCAGTTTTGTCCCGCCGTGCCCGCCGAGGCGCTTGATACTACCGGCGCGGGCGACACGTTCCTCGCCGTCATGTTGGCTTCCGCCCTGCTGCGCGGCGTCGCGCCGGATGCGCTGGCGCTGGCGCACGCCAGTCGCGCTGCCGCCATTACCGTTAGCCGCCGGGGAACGCTCAGCGCGTTTCCCGGCAGCCATGAGCTCGCCGCCCTGTTAACCACGGGCGGCGCGCGCTGACCTACTTAAACAGTGGACGGTATGAATCGACGTTCGCTTTGGTTACCACCGTCGCCGGAACCAGAATGGTTTTCGGCACGGTTTTACCCGACGTGATGCTGTTCAGCGCATTCAGGGCTTCTGCGCCCATCTTTTCCGGGTCCTGCTGCAGTACGGCGGTGACGTAGCCGCCGTCAATACCGGAAATCGCCTTCGCCGTCAGATCCCAGCCAAAGACTTTAATATCCTTCTGCCGCCCCTGGTTTTCCACGGCGGCGATAGCGCCGAGCAGCGCGGGTTCGCCGGTGGCATAAATCGCTGTCAGATCCGGATTACCGGTGATCAGGTTTTCCGCCGCGGTCATCGCTTTATCCTGCACATTCTGCCCGTCGACCACGTTAGCGATAGTAATCTTCGGATTGCTTTTCAGCGTCTCTTCGAACCCTTTCTGCCGCTGGTTCTGAATGGCCGAATTCAGCGCGCCGACAATACCCAGTCGCGCCTGGCCGCCCATCTCTTTCTGCACGTAGTCCACGAAGTATTGACCAATAATTCTGCCGCCTTCAATATTATCAACGCCGACCTGAGCTGCCTGTGGCCCGGCCGGTAATACGGCATCAATCGCAATCACCGGAATGTTTGCGGCGGCGGCTTCTTTAACCGCTGGCATGATCCCGTTAACGTCGATAGCAGCAACCAGAATGCCTTTAACGCCTTGCTGAATATAGTTTTCTATCGCGTCGTTTTGCGCCACGGGATTATCGTTAGAGTTAAAAATAACTAAATCCTTGCCACTGGCTTTGGCCGCATCCTGTGCGCCTTTATTCATCAGATTAAAGAACAGCGCCTGTTGGTTGATTTGTACCAGCGCATAAGTCGGACCGGCAGCGCTGGCGGCAGAAATAAAACTCATTGATGCCAGCATGGTCGTGGCGACAGCAAGGAAACGCAGTTTTCCGGTGTGAAATAACATCATCAGTATCCTCGTCGGGAATAGTTGATAGCCAGCAGAGTTCCGCGCCGCATGCGAACGCAGAAGGATTATTTTTTTGGCGGGCAAATATCGTCTATATCGCCAGAACAATCATTGAACGTTCGGCGGATACCTGCTTAATGTCATCCCGGCAACCGGTCCGTGTCGGTGCGCGACTGGAATAACTTAAACGGGGTTGGGAATGACTTCCCGGATGATGCGGTAAACTGCCTATACAATTCTCTGCTGATTAAAATTTGTCAAGCATTTATTTTTGGTGATTGTTCGCAGAGAAATTGCTGTATCCACCGCGCTTAACTATGTTACAGATAGCCGATTCTGGCAGAAATGGCGCAGGAAATGAGTATAAAACGCGTATTGTTATCCGATGTGGCAAAGCTGGCGGGGCTGTCGAAGGCGACCCTGTCGCGCTATATGAACAACAGTATTGTGCTGCCGCAGGACACCATCGACCGCATCGAAACCGCCATTCGCGAACTGGACTATCGCGGCAATAGCCTGGCACGTCGTCTTAGCAAAGGCGGCAGCGAAACGCTTGGCCTGGTGCTTCCCGATATTACCAACCCCTTCTTTGCCGAACTGGCCGACGCTGCCGAAGAGGCTGCTTCTGCCAGCGGCTACAGCCTGGTGCTGTGTATCACCCGCAACAACCCGGAAAAAGAGTGCCAGTTCATTCGCTGGCTGGATACCTGCCAGGTCGACGGTCTGCTGTTCACCACCAACCGCCCCGATAATGGCCTGCTGCGCAAGGAAGTCCAGCGTCACGAACGCATTGTCCTGCTGGATGAAGATATTCCCGGCAGTAAGGTACCGAAAGTGTTTGCCGATAACGTCCAGGGCGGGCGGATCGCCACCGAAAAACTGATCGCCGCCGGGCATCGCCATATCGCTTTCGTCGGTGGCCCGGACAAGCTGATGAGCGTCCGTGAGCGCTATCAGGGCTTTTGCACCGCGATGGAGCAAGCGGGCCTGAGCTGGCCGCCCGAATGGGTGATGTATGGCGACTACCAGCGCGAGTTTGGCCAGCAGGCGCTGCGGTACCTGTTCAGCCAACCGGTTCGCCCCACCGCCGTCTTCGCGGCCAGCGACTATCTGGTGCTCGGCCTGCTCGATGGCTTGCGCGCCAGCGGGCTCCAGGCGCCGGAGGCGCTTTCGTTAGTCGGCTTCGATGACGCCAACTACGCCGATTTTACCCAGCCGCGGATCTCCACTATCCGTCAGCCCGCCCGCGAACTGGGCCGTACCGCGGTGAACATCATGATGCGCCTGCTAAACGACGATCCGGACATCCCTGCGGAAACCCGCCTGCCGGTTGAATGGATTGGCCGCGACTCGATCAAGATCTGTTAAGCCCGTCCCAAAATGGCGCAAAAGTGCCCGCTTTTGGCGCAAAAAACGATCAATTAACAATTTATTCACTATAATCAGTAAACCGGTTTACCGGATTGTATTCAATTAAGTGTATTGAATACATATGGTTAAGTTACAGGGCTGCTGTGTGGTTCCTGCCCTGGCACGGATGCTGCAATGTGCTTACTGGCGAACAAATATCTTACATAGCGTTTGTCCTGACTGCCCTGGCGAGTGCTCTATTCCGCAGGTAAACCGGTTTACTAGATTGTAAACCGTGTCGGATAGAGTCCCTCCCGCAGGATGGCGAACATTTTCCCGGCCACAGCGATGGGAGTTATCAGATGCAGCAGCCACAAACTACCCCGCCAAGGGTAGAGATGATCAATATCACCAAGACCTACGGGTCGATACGCTCATTGCGCGGAGTCAACCTTGAGCTGGCCCCGGGCGAAGTGCTGGGCTTAGTGGGCGATAACGGTGCGGGGAAATCCACCCTGACCAAAGTGCTCTCTGGCGCGGTGATCCCCTCCAGCGGCACGATTCGTATCGACGGTGAACAGCAACAGTTTACGAATCCGGCCGATTCGCGCCGTTGCCATATCGAGATGGTCTACCAGGATCTGTCGCTCTGCGACACGGTCGACGTCGCGGGCAATCTGTTTATGGGCCGTGAGCCGATGAAATCGGTCCTCGGCATCCCCTTTCTCGACGAGGCCAAAATGCACGCCGATGCCAGAGAGATGCTTAAAGGGCTCGGGATCTCCATTCCGGATACTCACCTGCTGGTGCGAAATCTCTCCGGCGGCCAGCGCCAGGCTATAGCCATCGCCCGCGCCGCGGCCTTTGACCCGAAAGTGCTGATTATGGATGAACCCACCGCCGCGCTGGCCGTCGCGGAAGTTGAAGCGGTTCTGGAGCTCATTCGCCGCGTTTCCGCTCGCGGGGCGAGCGTGATTCTGATTACCCACCGCCTGCAGGACCTGTTCCTGGTCTGCGACCGGATCATGGTGATGTATGAGGGTACTAACGTCGCCGACAGACGGGTGTCCGACACCAGCCTGAGCGATATCGTTAACCTGATTGTGGGCGAAAAATTCACCGCCCGCTCTGCGGCAGCACATTGAGGTAACAGGATGAGTATCATGAACTTAAGCAGCTCCCGCATGATCCAGCATTCGCTGCCGCGCCGCCTGCTGCATAACCACTCAGGCGTGGTCAGCATCGCGCTCTTTTTCGTCTTCTGCTGCGTGGTGTTTTCGCTGATCACCAGCAACTTTCTCACCGGCACCAACTGGCTCAACATTATCCGTCAGAGCGCCCCGCTGCTGATCGTCGCGACGGCAATGACCCTGGTCATTACCACCGGCGGTATCGATCTGTCGGTGGGCTCCACCCTGGCGCTGGTCGGCGCACTCTCCGCTATCGCCCTGAATAGCTGGGGTCTGCCGTGGCCGGTGGTCCTCCTTGGCGGCCTGCTGCTCGGCGGATTCGTTGGCGCCATCAACGGCTTCTTTATTGCCTATGAAGGCATTCCGGCGTTCATCGTCACGCTCGCCACCCTGGCCGTAGTTCGCGGCATCGCGCTGCTGGTCACCCAGGGCTACTCGATTCCGGTACCGGCTGACAGCCTGTTTACCTTTATCGGACGCGCGTGGGTAGTTGGTATCCCCATGCCCGCGCTGATCGGCATGATGATACTGGTGATCGGACATATCGTTCTCAACCATATGCGCTTTGGCCGCTACGTGACCGCTATCGGCGCCAACGCCGAAGGCGCGCGGCGCAGCGGCATTAACACCAAAGCGGTGACCATGAAGGTCTATATCATCAGCGGAATGGCCGCCGCGCTGGCGGGGATGATCATTACCGCACGCCTCGGCAGCGGCTCTTCCAACCAGGGCGAAGGCTTTGAACTGCAGGTCATTGCTGCCGTTGTGCTAGGCAGCACCAGTCTGTTTGGCGGCTTCGGGACTATTATTGGCACGCTGCTGGGCGCGCTGTCGATTGCGGTCATTCAGAACGGGCTGATCCTGTCGCATATTTCGCCGTTTTACACCCAGATAGCCACCGGCACCATTATCCTGCTGGCTATCTGGCTGAACACCCGCATTCTCAACCCGACGCGCTCCGCGGCAAAAGGATAGCTGATGAAAGGATCAATTTTTCGCCATCCCTCCCCGCTGCCGGTTGGCGTCAGCAGCGGTTATGTAATGACTGTGCTTGGCCCACTACCGATTAACGAAATGGGCGTTACTCTGATGCATGAGCATATTCTGCTGGATGCCTCCGGCAAATGGGTGCCGCCCTGCTGCTGCAGCGATCGCCATCTTGCCGAAATGCCGGTGAAAATGGAAAACCTTGGCGAACTGTCGCTTAACCCGCTGATGAGCCGCGATAACTGTCAGCTGTTTGATGTCGACGTTGCGATTGACGAGCTGACTAAATATCGAGCCCTTGGCGGAGAAACGGTGGTCGACCCGACCAATATCGGCATTGGCCGCGATCCGAAAGCGCTGGCGCGCATCGCGCGTCTGACCGGTCTGAACATCATTATGGGTACCGGGCTCTATCTGGAAGCTTCGCACCCTGAGTGGGTAAAAATCAGCAGCGTCGAACAGCTGACCGAACGGCTGATTTACGATCTTGGCGGCGCGGAGGAGAAACCGGAGGTGCTCGCCGGGCTCATCGGCGAAATCGGTATCTCCAGCCGCTTTACGCCGGATGAGGAGAAATCCCTGCGCGCTGCGGGTCGGGCCAGCGCCGCGACCGGCGTGCCGATCGAGGTCCATCTGCCCGGCTGGGAGCGGCTGGGCCATCGGGTGCTGGATATTCTCGAGCAGGAAGGCGCCGATTTACGCCATACCGTGCTGTGCCATATGAATCCCAGCTTTGCCGATAAGCGCTACCAGCGCGAACTGGCGCAGCGCGGGGCGTTTCTCGAATACGACATGATTGGCATGAGCTATTACTACGCCGACGAGTCGGCGCAGTCGCCCTCCGACGAGGAGAACGCCCGCGCGATCCGCGAGCTGATTGACGACGGCTACATCCAGCAAATTCTGCTGTCGCAGGACGTCTTCCTGAAAACCATGCTCACCCGCTACGGCGGCCACGGTTATGGCTACATACTCAAGCATTTTGTTCCCCGTCTGCGGCGCCACGGCGTCAGCGGCGAACAACTTGAAACCTTAATGATTGAAAACCCCCAGCGGGTCTTTGGCGGATAAAAGGAAACGTCATCATGCAGAAAAAAATCTTACTGGTCGGTGAGTCCTGGACCAGCACGTCAACGCACGTTAAAGGCTTCGACCAGTTTGCCACCGCCACCTGGCACACCGGCGCAACGGACTTTCTGGCCGCGCTCGCCGACAGTCCCTATGCCATTACCTATATGCCCGCCCACGCGGCGGCGACCGACTTTCCGCTGACGCTGGAAGCGCTGCAGGAGTGGGATGCGATTATTCTCTCGGACATTGGCGCCAATACGCTGCTGCTGCATCCGGACACCTGGCTGAAGAGCCGCCGAACCGCCAACCGTTTAACGCTCCTGCATGATTACGTGGCCGGCGGGGGGGCGCTGATGATGATCGGCGGCTATTACAGCTTCCAGGGAATCAACGGCGGCGCGCGCTACCGCCATACCGCGGTGGAGAAAGTGCTGCCGGTACGCTGCCTGGCCTGGGACGATCGCATTGAAACCCCGGAAGGCTGCTATGCCGAAGTGACGGAATCTCACCCCCTGTTTAACGATATTCCGGGCGAATGGCCGTGGCTGCTGGGCTATAACGAAGTTGAAATGCACCCGGAAGGCAAACTGCTGGCAACCGTGGCCGGTACCGGTCATCCGCTGCTGGCTGTGCGCGAATATCAGCAGGGTCGCTCGCTGGTGTGGACCAGCGACATGTCGGCGCACTGGCTGCCGGAAGAGTTTGCCAAATGGCCCGGCTATCGCCAGCTATGGATTAACTGCCTCGACTGGCTGACGGAACGCCGCTGATGACCACGACCCTTGAGCTCGCCCGGCAGCTGCTGGGCTTTAACACCATTAACCCGCCGGGCAGCGAAGCCGACTGCATGCGGTTCTTCGCCGACTGGCTTGACGATAGCGGTTTTGAGGTTTCGCTGTCGTCGTTCGGCGAGGGACGCTGCAATCTTATCGCCAGCCTGCCCGGGGCGAAGAGCGGTAAACCGCTGGCCTTTACCGGACATCTGGATACCGTCCCGCTGGGAAATGCCCGCTGGCAGTACGATCCTTTTGGCTCGCAGATGGAAGACGGGCGTCTTTATGGCCGCGGATCCAGCGATATGAAAGCGGCGATAGCGGCGTTTGCCGTCGCCTGCGTTCATCAGCGGGAAGCGATCCTCGCCGGACGCGGCGCGGTATTGCTGATAACCGGCGGAGAAGAGACCGGCTGCGACGGCGCGCGGGCGCTGATCGCCTCCGCAACGTTGCCGGAGGTGGGCGCGCTGATCGTCGGTGAACCCACCGCCAACTATCCGGTTATCGGCCATAAAGGCGCGCTCTGGCTACGCTGCGAAACGCGGGGGAAAACCGCCCACGGCGCGATGCCGGAGCTGGGGATCAATGCTATCTATCTTGCGGCGGATGCGTTGGGTAAGATTCAGCATTTTTCGCCAGGCGCGCCGCATCCGCTAATGAAGCAACCCACCCTCAACGTCGGACGCATAGAAGGCGGACTCAATATTAATTCCGTACCGGACCGCACGCGTTTTGATGTCGATATCCGCAGCGCGCCCAATTTACAGCACGCCACTATCCGGGAGCGCTTGACGACGCTGCTTGGCGAAAGCGTCACCGTCTCCACGCTGGTCGACCTGCCCGCCGTCCTCAGCCGGGAGGATCACGCGTGGATTAAGCAGGTTTACCAACGCTGTCAGCCGCTGCACGCTGAGCCGATTGCGCCGCGCGTGGTGCCCTACTTTACCGACGCCTCGCTGCTGCTGCCTGCATTGGGCGATCCGCCCTGTATTATTCTCGGCCCCGGCGAGCCGTCGATGGCGCATCAAACCGACGAGTACTGCCTGCTCAGCCGACTGGCGGAGGCAGAACAGCTATACGGTGACATTATTCGCGACTGGAGGCATCACCGCCCGCGACGAAAGTAAAAAATGAGTGACACTGTCACTGAAAGCGCGTGCCATGCATTCAGCGTTTGAATAATTTCGCGGAATAACAGAGGATAACCGCCTCGTACACGACGGTATCCCCACCAGCAAGGAGGCTTAGCATGTCCGTGAAAACCAACGCTGTGCTCGTTTGCACCCTCTCTTTACTTCTTTCCGCCTGCTCGGGTGGTGCTTCTGCGCCGGACAGCGCCGAAGACGCTAAAATATCGGCTGAAGTGGATAAGATACTTCGCGATTATCAAACGGGTTCCGATACTTCACCCCAGGCCAATGCCTCACGCTATCTGGCGCGGATCCAGGCGGCTATCTTCGCTAACATAGACCAGCCGGCCTCCTGGCAAGGGCAAAAATGCTCGGTGCGCTTTACGCTACAGCGTGACGGGACAGTGCAGGATCCGACGGTCGAGAGCGGCGATCGGCCATTCTGCGCGCAGGTGATGTCCGCGCTGAAAAAAGCCAACATCCCGCCCGCGCCGGACGAAAAAACCTATCAAACCTTCAGTCATGTCGTGCTGGACGTGAAGCCCTGAGCTTGCCCGCAGAAATGGCCCCGGCCATCACCAGGGCCATTTCGAACAAGATAAGCTGACAGCCCTGCTTAACAGACGCTTTTTGGCGATCAGCGAGGAATGATTCAATAGTAACAGGCTGGCGCAAGCCTGTTTTTTTTCCATTCTTCAGGATCGTGGCCGGGTATGAATACCGCATGATATCGCTCGGTAAGCTGACGCAGCTTTCGCACTGACTGAGCGACATCAGTAGCAGACGTCATTAGCCCCGGGAGCGCCTTCTCATGGTAATGATCTAAGGTATAAGCCGCATCAATCGCTAGCGTAAAATTTGTACCACCCGGTAAGCGGATAAGAAAAGATTGATGGCCCGGTGAATGCCCTGGGGTGAAAATACATTGGAACGTGCCATCACCGTAAAGGTCATAGTGATCATCGGACAACCCGTTCAGAAATAGCCAGTTAAGTTGGGGACGATCGAAATCGCGTCGGCAATAGGCTCCCGAAGTAAACCAGTCAGGGGCAAAGGCATATTCATACTCTTGCCTCTGGACAACATGCGTAGCATGGGGGAAGCGACCAATTGCTCCCGTATGATCAGAGTGCAAATGGGACAGGACCACATAGCGGATATCCTCAGGAGCAATGCCAATCCTCTTAAGTTGTTCCACGCAACCCTGTTCTTCTGACATCACCGGTTTAAACTGCTCTACAGTACTTCCCCAATAACCGCTGGGATCTTTCAATCCTTCGACAGCCAGACCGCCGTCAATCAGCGTAAACCCATCCGGATGGGTCAGCAGAAACCAGGGAACAGGGATCTGATAATGCTCTCCCACGCCCTGATTCATCCGGATATGCTGATATCGACAATGCTGTGTTCCTGACTGGAACATGAAAAGCTTTATCTCTGGCATCATTATTTTCCACCAATAAATCAATTAAATAGATTGAAATTTAGCCTGGCTCAGGCCTTGAGTCTGGATTTTTCATCATTTCGCAGGAAAGCAGTAGATGCCTGTCCCCACTTACATTTATCGGTAAAGCCAATATAATTGGTGAATGGATCTCTTCTCAGCAATGCGCATATTTATCAGGGTGGTTGAACGGGGCAGCATGTCGGCTGCAGCCCGCGATCTCGGCATTGGCCAGCCCGCCGTGAGTGAAAGAATAGAAAAACTGGAAGCACATCTTGGGACACGTTTGCTTAGGCGCAACACGCGTAACATGTCTCTAACGCACAGCGGTAACGTGTTTTATGAGCGAAGCAAAACGGCCGTTCAGGCGGCAGAGCATGCTCTTTCTGTGAATGAGGAAAATCAGGGGCTGCAAGGCAAAATCCGTATTGCCGCGCCCTATTCCGCCGGAGAAAGCCTGCTGATGCCTGCATTGTTGCAGCTTCAGAACGAGCATCCGGAGCTGCAGGTCGATGTCATTTTTAACGACCGCGTCATCGATCCCGTCACCGAGGGGGTCGATTTATCACTGAGGTTAGGTGATGTCTCCGAAGGCTTTTTTGTCGCACGTCCGCTTGGCGCCGTGCGCAGAGTGCTAGTGGCCTCTCCGGCTCTGCTGGCGAAAATGGGTCATCCTGACACGCCGGAAGCGCTGACAGATTATCCATTTGCTGCTGTTTCCGGTGTATTCGCCAGTAATCGCATTCAATTGATCGCTTCCGAAGATCAACTCATTAATGTTCCCGTCAATATTCAATTTCAGTCCACGCACTGGCGGAGTGTCCTCTCCTGGTTATTAGCTGGACATGCCATTGGTGTTTTGCAAAGTCCGGTTTGCAGAAAAGAAATGGCAGACGGCGCGCTCATCCCCCTCTTAAGCCACTATCCGATCCCGCCATTTAGTGCCTGGTTGCTCCATCCACCAGCTGGGATGATGTCGTATGAAACGCGAATTTGTGCCTCCCTGCTGGAGGGCTATCTCAGAGATTTGTTGCTTGAGCCGGCCGGCTGAATAGAACAGCGCCTCCCTGGCGCGCTGAAGATGGCCTCTTGTTAATGACTCAATCTCTGATGCATGAAATCAATAAGCGCTCTTGTTTTTGCCGGCAAGTAACGCCGATCTGAATACAGAGCGAACAATTGCAAGGGGGCTGCCGATTGTTCAAATTCAATCTCGATTAACCGCCCATCATCAATATAGGGTTGGCAGGCTTGTTTCGACAGGATGGCAAAACCGACACCTGAGATGGCCGCCCGCCCTGCCATCTCTCCGCTGTTGACCCGATAACGACCGTTAACCTTGATCGTCTCGAATCCGCCCTTTTTATTCACAAACTGCCAGGGAGCGCCTTTAAGCGCATTCACCGTTGTAATACAGGGTAACTCTTCAAATTGCTGTATTCGAGAAGGCGTGCCATAACGCTGGATGACGGAGGGGGCCGCAACGATGGTGCAAGGGATCGTCACCAGATGACGGGCGATGTAGTCACTGTCATCCATCTGACCACGGCTAACAATGACAGCTAAATCCAGATCATCTCGCAGGGATTCATAACCCGACAAATTTGTGACGCAACTTATCTCCAGGTCCGGATGCTGACAGGCGAAATCAGCAACAACAGAGCCCAGCAATACAGGACCGATTTCATTGGGAATACAGATACGTAATGGCCCCTTGAATTGCATTTGTCGCAACGTTAATTCGGTTTCAGTTTGCTCAAGTGCTTCCAGTAATGGCTTCGCCCGGGTATAGAGTAGATGCCCCGCCTGTGTGAGTTTCATATGTCGGGTACTGCGCTCAATGAGCTGAAGGTTCAGTTTGTCTTCTAACTGAGAAATGCAACGGCTCACATTTGATGTCGGCATTTCCAGGGCTTTCGATGCCCCGACAAAACTGTCTCTTTCCACCACAGCAATGAAGATTTTCAGCGCATTAAAGTCAAGAACTGGCCGCATCAACTATCCCACATATGATAATAATGAGTGCCATTTTTACCATCTAATCGACAAGTTTGATAGCAGTTAAGCTAGGATATCTTTCATCCACAGGTCGCTTGCTATGCCACTGGTCGCCACAACATTTAATCAAAAGACGCTCATTCGGATTGCTATGGTAATCGCTTTTGTCCAGTTTACTAATGCGCTGGAATATATGATGTTCAGCCCTGTTTTTACATTTATGGCTGCAGATTTCGCTGTTCCCGTCACCTTCTCAGGCTATGTATCCGGTATGTACACATCTGGAGCCGTCCTGTCGGGAATTATCGCCTTTTACTGGGTTGACCGTTGCAATAAGAAACGTTTTTTAATCGCTAATATGGTACTGCTAGCCATGGCGACACTGTTGACGACATTGACCACCAGTTTCCCTCTTCTTCTTACATTGCGCTTTTTCGCAGGACTGGTTGGCGGTACGACAATGGGGGTGGGGATCACTATTTTGATAAACCACACGCCGGCTGACTCGCGCGGAAAAATGTTGGCGACGGTGATTGCGTCATTTTCGATGGTCAGCATCGTGGGGATGCCCGCTGTATTATTTTTGTGTACTCATTACGGTTGGCATGTCGCGTTGTGGTTAATCTGCACACTGTGTTGGTTGGCATTGCCGCTGATCGTCTCCATCATCCCTCAGGATCCCGTCACTTTCGACACATCCCACGCGCTGCCCCTCGATGTAGATACTTTACTGTTTGCTTCCGGTAATGCGCTGGTACAGTTTAGTCCAATGCTGATCATTCCTGTCCTGGCGCCATTAATGACGCAGCTGTTGGGGGCTTCTCAAGGTCTGCTGCCCTGGTTGTTCTTCGGCGGGGGTCTGGCGGGGTATCTGTCTACCAGAATGACAGGCGCATTAACCTCTCGTTTTTCTGCTTTGAGTTTGGCGACCGGGTCGACCCTCGTTTTTATCCTGAGCTTGCTGATACCCCTCCTGGGCTATCCGTATCCGGCGCTATTTATTACGTTATTTCTCGGCGCAGCTTACAGTCGTCTGGTGTCATCGTCGGCGGTGACGATTCAGTTTCCTGATAACAACCAACGAGCGGGATTCTCTTCATTACAGACATCCATGATGTATCTGATGACGACTGCCGCATTTTTCCTGTCTGCTTTTTTGTTACCCGACCATCGCATGGCGCTACAAAATATGGACACGCTGTTGGCGGTATGTGCAATTACCGCATCAGGAACCCCAATTATTGTCATCGTTTTGCAAAAGAAACTGGCTAAACGTACGTTCGAGCCCGATCGTTACAGCACTGAGTAGTACTCCACGGGTTGCTCATTTTTTAAGACAAAAACAGGGGCATACGCCCCTGCGTGACTACCGGCGGCTCATGGCCAGCTTCGCGGCAAATAGCAGAAACAGGCAGCCGGTTGTCCGGTCCATCCATTTCACCACGGCTGGTTTTTTCAGGATGCCGGCGGCATAGCGAGTGGCGGTAATCAGCGTTAATGACCACAGCGTCCCAATCAATACATGGATGGTGACCAGGAGAAAGGTCCAGCTGACGGGTGAATGCCCGGCGGGGATAAACTGGGGCAAAAACGAAACGTAGAAGACGCCCATTTTGGGGTTAAGCACATTTCCCAGCATCCCACGCAGGAACCAGTTACTCGTGGAATCTGATTCGGCCGGGTGGGTGTTAAATTGCTGGCGTGGGCGCAGGAGCAACTGGATGCCCAGCCAGCAAAGGTATCCTGCTCCGCACCATTTCAATAAGGTATAAGCCAACTCAGAAACCGCCAGTAGCGCACCTAAACCAAAGGCCACCAGCGCGCCCCAGATAAAGCATCCAAGATCAATGCCTAACGCGGCATGTAAGGCTTTGCGTCCCCCTTCAGCGGTCGCCGTGCGGAGGATAAGAGCAGTATCAAGACCTGGCGTCAGGGTAAGCAGTGTGGCAGCGAGGGTGTAAGCAAGAAGTGAATCAGTGACGAGCATTTCCTGTCTCCGAAAGAGACAAGGCTACTGAAGCGTTCACATTTTTGCAACAACAATGTTCACCCTGCTCCACTTTTACCCAGCCGTCTACCTGACGCAACTCAGCCCATAACTAAGGACCCCTCGGTTATGGGCTGAGTTGCAGGACTAGCTCAACGCCATTGATAAAATAATACAGGGGTAAGTTAGCTCACTTTAATATCATTAAGGTCGATATCCTCTTCTTCGTGATCATGAGTAACCAGCACATCACGCGGAATATCTTTTTTGATGACAGCATAAACCGTGGCGGTAACAACAATATTCACCAGCAGGGCCATAATGCCAGCCATCGGGTGTGACATGGTGGGGATCATCAGTACCCCACCAAAAGGCACCGTGGCATCCGCACCATACACCATGGTGACTGCGCCACCGCACGCGCCACCGATGGCCGCGGCGGCGATACCGCGGACGATATCGTTCATGACGATCGGGATAGAGCCTTCAACGATATTAACAATCCCCATTGGAACCGCCGATTTTAAGGTTTCCACTTCTTCACTGTTATAGATGTTCTTACGCAGAAGCTTAGCAATGAAGAAAGCCAGGCCGAAACCAATAGGCGTTGCGGTGTTAACTAACTGAAGCGCGGTAATCGGCTCATTTATTCCCTGCGCCTGCAGCGTGAGAACGAAGGCAAAGCATGTCTTATTAAGCGGGCCGCCAAAGTCAACAATACACAGAGCGCCTATCACTGCGCCCAACACAAGATTCGATGACGTGCCCATACTTCTCAGGAAAGATGTCAGCGCTTCCGTAAAGATACCGATAGGCGTACCAATGATATAGACCATAATCAGGCAGCTGATAATGGAGGCAAAAAAAGGCACGATCAACGTTGGCATCAAACCGCGAGCCCAGTCAGGCACCTTGACGTTTTTAATGATCGCCAGCGCGATATAGCCGGCAATGTAGCCACCGATCATCCCGCCGATAAAGCCTGCGCTGATGGTGTTCGCCGCCAGCCCGACGACAAATCCTGGTGCGATGCCCGGCTTGCCAGCAATCGAGCCGGAAATACCCACCGCAATGACCACCGGCAACAGCCCAAGCGCCTTAGCGCCCAGAGTGGCCATCGCCTGCCATAAATCAAATTGCCCCGGCGTTAACGTGTCCTGCACCGTTCCACCAAGCCCCATGCCGATGGCAATAATAAACCCAGCACCACAGACAATGGGGATCAGAAATGAGATAGCGGTCAGCAGATGTCCTTTAGGATTTGCTGCTTGCCATATTTGTTTTAGAGACATAAATTACGCCCTTAAGTATAGAGTCAGCAGGCCGAAATAAAATTATGAATTGACTATTTCACTGAGTTTTTCAATCAGTTTATTGGGGGATTTCACTGCCGTTTCCGTGGCGACTTTGACCACTTTCTTACCCGCAAACCGTTCTTCTCCCGTCACTTTAACATCCGCGGCAAGCAGAACAATATCTGCCATGGCAATCTCATCAGCGGTTAACTGATTCTCAATGCCGATGGTCCCTTGGGTCTCGATTTTAACGTTATGACCGGCTTTTTTGGCGGCTGTTTCAATTTTCTTTTGAGCAATATAGGTGTGTGCAATCCCCACCGTACAGGCGGTAACTCCGACAATATTCATCACGATTCTCCGTTAATTCATTTAATAAGATATAAAAGAATGTTAACAACTACATATTACGCTTCGGTGCTTTCAGTTTCTGAATTGAAAAGCGCAATGATTTTATATGGATCAGATTCAACCAGTAATTTAGCGATAATGTCTTCGTCGGCCAGTGACCCGGATACTTGCGCTAACAGGCGAATATGAGTGGCATTTTGATCCACCAGGCAAACCGCAAATAAAATAATACAGCGAACATCGCTGCCATCCATGGTCTCCCAGGGAATGGTATGTTGCGTGCGTCCGATGGCTAATGCGGTACGGGAAACACCGGAAGATTTGCCATGCGGGATCGCAATATGATTTTCAAAACCGGTAGAGCCTTGCTCCTCACGTAACCAGACATCACGAATAAAGTCCTCCTTATTAGTCACCGCACCATCCTGTACTAGTAAATCGGTGAGTTCTTCTATCACCTCTTCTTTCGTTCTGGCGGTCATATTTAACTTGATGTTTTTAACATTAAGCACTGTCGAAATATCCATAATTCACCCGCATTCATATAGAGTGGTCGTTGAATAACAGAGCAGGCATCGCTGGCGTGATGCAGGTCTTTTAATTTTTTTTAAATATATGCTGTGGTTCGTAAAAAAATTAATTAGGCAGCGACGGTTTCACGCTGGAAAATCTCGATCATTCTGTCCCATGCCTGGCTGACATCCTCATGGAGAGAAAACAGACCCGATGTCCCTACGATAAAGACATCCACACCGGATTCGGCAATCTGGCCAAACGTTTTTGCATTGCAGGAGCCATCAATTTCTGTCAGATAGTGATAGCCATTATTTTTGCGCATACTGATGAGCTTTCTTATCTTGTTCAGCGATTCAGGAATAAACTTTTGTCCGGCATAGCCCGGATCAACTGACATGACCGTCACTTTATCCAACAGGTGCGCATATTCAGCAATACTTTCAGCCGGTGTCGCCGGGTTCAACACCACCCCGCATTGCTTGCCTGCATCCTTGATCTGATTCAGCAGGCGGAAAATTTTGTTATTCGCCGTCTCGGGATGAAAGCTAATGATATCGGCGCCGGCCTCGAGACACATGGGAATAATATCTTCCGGATGGTTCACCATCAGATGGACATCGATGGGAACGGTAGTGATTTTTTTCAGGTTCTCAATAAAAAAGGGAGACAGTGTGATATTGCGGACGTAATTACCATCCATTATATCAACGTGATAAAAATCCGCTTTTTTATTCATTGCCGTGATCTGTTCTTTGAACTGCGTTAAATCCATGCACATCAGTGAGGGTGAAAATTTCGCGCTCATAAACCATCTCCGATAATAAACAGTTAGTTAAACATTGCGATAATATGCCCCAGAACGATGCCGACAACGCCAAAGTCTGCATCGCCAAAGGTTGTAGAACCCAGGCCCATATCTCCCATCATTGGCAAAAGGATGGCCGGCAGGAACGAAATGAGCAGGCCGTGGGCAAATGCCCCCACCACTGCCCCGCGACGTCCGCCAGTGATGTTGCCGTAAACGCCAGCCGTTGCCCCGCAGAAGAAATGTGGCACCAGCCCCGGGACGATGACGCTCAAGCCGAACAGCGGGCAGAGGAACATGCTGACCAGGCCTGCAACAAAGCTTGCGAGAAACCCGACGATGACGGCATTTGGAGCAAAGGGAAACACCGTCGGGCAGTCGAGCGCCGGCTTCGCATCTTTCACTAATTTGTCTGCAATACCTTTAAACGCTGGCACAATTTCGGCAATCACCATCCGCACACCGGCGAGGATGATATAAACCCCCGCAGCAAAAGTGAGGGACTGAATAATGGCGAAGATAATAAAATTCTGACCGGCACTCAGTGTCTCCTCGACAAAGGTTTTGCCCGCGACGACCACCAACACCAGGAACAGAATCATCATAGTGAGAGAGATGGCCACCGACGAGTCGCGAAGAAAATTGAGTGACTTAGGCACTTTAATTTCTTCAATCGAGGGGCTACCTTTCCCGACGACTTTGCCCACCAGCGCGGAAAGCAGATAACCAATAGAGCCAAAATGGCCGAGAGCCAGATCGTCGGTATTGGTAATTTTACGGGTAAACGGCTGCAAGATCGCCGGAGAGATCACCATCATCGCGCCGAGAATCACCGCCCCGATGGCCACCACCCACCCCCCCGACAATCCCCCGACTGACAAGATCACCGCCAGCATCGCTGCCATATAGAGCGTGTGGTGGCCCGTTAAAAAGATGTACTTTAATGGCGTCAGACGCGCCAGGGCGATATTGATCAACATGCCCAACACCATGATTGTGGCGGTTTCCGTGCCATAATTCTTCTGCGCCAGCGCGGCCATCGCGTCGGTGTTAGGGACCACCCCCTGAATATGAAATGAATGTTCAAACAGCTGGCTAAAAATGGTTAATGTATAGGCAATGATACCGGCGCCTGCCGTTAAAATAACAAAGCCCATGATGGTTTTCAGTGTTCCTGAAATAACATCTGAAATTCCTTTTTTTTGCAACAGCAGACCGATCAGAGAAAACAATCCAACCAGAATTGCCGGTGTCCCTAACACATCATAAATAAGGAAATGAAGCATATTAAACTCCACGGTTCAGAAAGCCGTTGCTTAAATGTGTTCTGCTAAAATCTCTTTGATTTTATTGTTGTCGAGTAAATTACTTAATCCAACAACCTTTGCGGAATGACCAACTAAATGTTCGGCAATATCGTTGGCGCTCAGAATAAGGTCCGCCGTTTCGCTTTTCGCTGACGTCAGGTCGG
The DNA here is from genome assembly GCF_003790505.1 of Klebsiella sp. P1CD1. Classification (NCBI taxonomy): domain Bacteria; kingdom Pseudomonadati; phylum Pseudomonadota; class Gammaproteobacteria; order Enterobacterales; family Enterobacteriaceae; genus Klebsiella; species Klebsiella sp. P1CD1. The sequence continues at coordinate 2,906,916 of NZ_CP033631.1, read as the reverse complement.
TATGCGCGACTTCAGCCTCTTTATTCATTTCGGCAAGAATTTTTTTGACATTCATTTCAACGATAAAGCTGCTGCCTAAACCATTGCCGCAGACGATGAGTACTTTTTTCATTCTCTTTTCCTTCAGTCAATAACAGCCTGAATTGCCTTAATATCATCGGCTTTTAACAATCGTTCTAGCTTTTGCTGATCGCTAAAGAGTTCTGCCAGTTCACCGATCATCGTGATATGTTCATTCCCGGAACGAGCGCATAGCATAATAATCACGTATACCGGGTCGTTCTCCGTTGAGCCAAATGATATGCCCTCTTTAATATGAAGGAGCGATAATCCATTCCTCAATGCACCTTGTTCAGGGCGGGCATGGGGCATTGCTAATCCCGGGGCTAATAGATAATAAGGCCCAAGTTCTTCATGGCTTTTCAAAATCGCCTCAATATAGTGCTCTGCCATATACCCCTGCGCCAGCAAAGGTTCTGCTGAGAGTCGAACGGCATTTTTCCAGTTATCTATTGAGTTAATGACATTAATTTTATCCGGGGTTAACCAGTCTCTAATCATATGCACTCCCGAGGGGTCCCATGTGCTGAACTATAAACAGCTAAATAAAATGCAACTGTGATACACCTCCCAAAGTTAGCGCTAACAAGCAAAAATGTTAAAAATGAGTTACCGCTAACACTGGTTATAATGTGCTTTCCCCCTCGCTGTGGTAAGTTATAATGTGTATCAACGATTTACTTTTGTTACTTTTTATTTTTCAAACGGTTGGTGATCCTGGTGAAGAGTCTAGACGCAGACAATAGCCCGAAAGAAAAACGTCGTAAGGGAACTGGGAAGATAACCCTGACCGAAGTGGCTGAGTTTGTCGGCGTGAGCGCCATGACCGTCTCGCGTGCGCTGAGAATGCCTGAAAAAGTCAACCCTGACCTTCGCGACCGTATTGATGCGGCAGTAAGCCAACTCGGCTATGTCCCCAATCTCCAGGCGCGTAATCTGGCGTCGGTCCATTCCGATCTCATTCTGGCCGTCGTCCCCACCTTCTCTTCGCCAGGTTTTTTGCCGGTGTCGGAGGCGTTACAAAAGATCCTGACTGAACGCGGCTATACCATGATGTTTATGGAATCCGGTCATGACGGCCAAAGCGAACAAAAAACGTTTGAAAAAATGCTCGCCTATAACCCGGCAGCGATTATTCAGTTTAATATCGACACCATTGAGAGCTGTACCCAGCTGCAGGCCAACGTAGATGTGCCTATCCTGGAAATTGGCGCGTTAAATACGCAGTCTGTTGGCATGTGCATCGGTGTGGATTACGGTAAGGCTGTGAAACAGATCGTGACCCACCTGGCGGACGCCTCATTAAAAAATATCGCGTTACTGTGTACCCCGGCCAACAATACAATGTTTCGCCAGCTCCTGAGCGGCTGGAATACGGCGATGCTGGCCCTTAACCGTTCTCCGCATCGGGTAGTGACCACTCATTTGCCTTCCACCATTGCCACAGGGGTGAATATTTTCAAGGATATGATGATCACCTGGGGCGATCTGGATGCGCTAATTTGCACATCGGATGAAATGGCGTGTGGATGCATGATGGCCTGCCACAGCGCCGGGATCAAAGTGCCCAATACCGTAGCCATTGCGAGTTTAGGCGGCGGGGTATTATCGACAGTCTGTTCCCCTGCCCTGACAACCGTTGAATTTCACTGGCATGACATTGGGGTGAAGGCCGGGAAAGCGCTTCTCGACCTGCTCAACGATAAACCTTGTGAAAAGTTTATTGAAATTCCGTCAGTACTCAAAGTCCGGGCCAGTACCGCGGTATAACCGCCATCCGTGGCTTGCTCTATCGGCACCCCCCGTTTATCGCTTCAACTCGTCCTGCCACAGCGGGGATGACGCCAGCTGCTGGCATACCGCGTCGATAAATACCCGGGTCTTGGCGGGAACCAGCGTGCCGGGCGGCATCAGGGCATAAACGCTAACCCGCGCCGCGCTGCGCCAGTCGGGCAGCACGCGGACCAGTTCCCCGCGCTGCACCGCCTGATTAACCATCCATCCCGGCAGCAGTGCGATCCCGGTTGCGCGAATGACCGCCGTCAGCAGCGCTTCACTGATATTGGTGGTGAGGGGGCCAACTGGCGTCACCTGGATATGCTCCCGACCATTCTCGAGGATCCAGTAGGGCCAGTCCGGATGGTGGGTAAAGCCGAGACACCGATGGGCTGCCAGTTGCTCAGGATGAGTTGGTTCACCGTAGCGTTGCAGATAGGCCGGCGAAGCAATCAGCTGGCTGCGAAACGCCCCCAGCTCGCGCCCGGTTAAGGTACTGTCCCGCAGGTTTCCCAGGCGGATCACCGCATCAAACCCCTCCGCGACAATATCGACTCGTCGATCGAGAAAATGGGCATCAAGGCGAATATCCGGATACGCCTGCAGGAAATCAGGAAACATCGGGGCAATCAGCTCCCGGCCAAAGGTCACCGGCAGTGAGACCCGCAACGTTCCCTGCGGGGTGGCAGCAAAGTCGCCTACTTCCCGGCTGGCGGCGCTGAGCTCATCCAGCGCCGTGCGGGCGCGCTGCAAAAACCAGATTCCGGCTTCAGTCAGCGTTACGCTACGGGTGGTACGCACCAGCAACCGGACACCCAGTTTTTTCTCAAGGTGGCTGACCCGGCGGGAAATCACCGACGCATCGCGCTCCAGCCTGAGGCTGGCCCCGATAAAACTCCCTGCCTCAGCCACACAGACAAACGCCATCAGCTCATCAAAATCATCGAACATGATTCCTGCACCCTGCACATTAATCATTTGCAAATAAGGCTAATTATCAGCGATCTGTTGGTCTATTAACATAGCGGCTCTTCAACCTACAGTGAGAGCAGCCTATGAAAACGTTTTTGAGTATTGGGTCCGGTCCTGGGATGGGAATGGCGACGGCCTCACGATTTGCCGGTGAGGGATTCCGGGTAATACTGTCCTCTCGCAATAAAAGCAATGTGGCGGCGCAGGCCGACCAGTTGAGAGCGGCTGGATTTGCCGCGGAAGGCCGCGTGGCGGACGCCAGCGATATCACCAGTATCGCGGAACTCATTCGTGAGGTAGAGGTGGAAACCGGCGGTGTGGATGTGCTGCATTTCAACGCCGCGGCCATGCATGACGGTAATCTTGAGACCCAGTCGGTGGCAGGCTTCATTCAGGATCTCAGCACCAATATTGGCGCGGTATATGCCGCCATCAAAGCGGTCTCTCCGCGGATGGCCGCGCGTGGAGAAGGCGCGATCCTGCTGACTGGCGGGATGTTTGCCACTCAGCCCCACCCGGAGTGTCTGACGTTGAGCGTCGGCAAAGCCGGGCTGCTTAACCTGACGCATGGCCTTTTTCCGGTCTTAAAAGCGCAAAATATTCATCTTTCCATCGTGACGGTGGGGGCCTACGTCACGCCGGGTTCCGCCGAAGCCCGGGAGATTGCCGATCTGTTCTGGCAGCAATACCGCCAGCCATCCGCGCAATGGACAGCGGAAGCGTTTTATCCCGTCCCACACCATCAGTAACCTTCCCCGGCCGTCGCCTGGCGTCCGGGAGCCATCGCCCGGACGTGCGGAAGAAACGTCATCCATCGCTTGCTTTCCCTGTCACCTCGGATCAGGATACGACGATATTCATGGAGGCTATGTGATGAAATATTTTATCGGTATGACGGTGACGTTATTGTTGAGCACGCCGGTGCTGGCGGCGGGCGAGCTTGAGATTAACCAGTCTCCCCTGACGCTGGTGTTGAGCGATCAGAATCAGGCACGGGTCTCTTCCTGTGCCGATTTCATTGCGCTGCGTAAAGCGGGAGAGACCGTCGATGCGCTGCCCGGGCTTTCCGACCCGGATGGCCGTGCGGCGGAAGCGGCGTTATTCTCCTGCTGGCTACAGGCCTACGCCATCGATCACACGTTATTCCCCTCTGCTGCGCCGAAACCGACCCTGGCTGAGGTGGTTCAGCACTTTCCTGCCAGCGCGGCGTTTATCGTCAGCGATGACGAAAAGCAGGACGTCGCCAAAAACTATGTGGGGAAAACCATCGCCGACTATACCCCGGACCTGAAAGCCAGGGACGATCGTCTGGAATCAGCGGCCAGCGCCAGCGGTTATGTGCTGGATGAGTATTATGCGTTTACCGATAAGCAAGGGCATCAGCTCAACATCGTCGCTCTGGTGGGCTACGCCATCGGCGGTACGGCGAGCGTGAAAAGCTACTATCGCATCGATGACACGCACGCCCGCGTCTGGAGCATCACCCTGCTCGATGAGAACAGCCCGTTATAAGCGAGGGTTCCCTCTGCGGCGCTACCGCAGAGGATGTTCCGTTTACCTGGCCAGCCACTGACGCCAGCCGCCCCAGGCAGTGATCTCCGTGGCATCCCCCAGCCCGGCGGCTTCGCAAATAAAGCCCGTCACCCATCGGCCGTTGGCCAGCTCAACCTGTCCCAGCCCCAGCGGCGCGGGAATAGCGGCCAGCAGCGACCCCACCTCGGCGCTGGGTATCTCCCAGACTTCCACCGCTATCGCCGCGCCGTCGCGCTCGTCACGCACCATCGCCGGGCGCTTGCCATCCGCGAGAGCGTACAAACGATAGCGTGGCGCGCTGTGGGTCGCCTGCAGCAACCGACCGCCCCGCGCCAGCAATTGACCGTTTAAGGGCAGACCGGCCAGATGCGCACCGCATACCGCCAGTGCCATCCGGTCATGGCCTGCGGAATGCGCAGGCGGCGGGCTCTCCAGCCGCGCGCCGCCTGCCAGCGGCAGCCGCTCCGCGCGCTGGAAGGCGTCGGCCAGGCTCAGCAAATACTGATCGGTAAACGCCCGACCAAACAGCGTGACGCCGGAGGGCAATCCGTCAGGCATAAACCCGCACGGCACACTCACCGCCGCATAGTCCAGCAGGTTCATAAAGTTGGTGTAGTAGCCCAGATCGGCGTTGCGGGCGATCGGCTCCGCCGCCAGCTCGTCGAGCGTTACCGGGCGCGGAAAGGTTGGCGTCAGCACGCAGTCCAGCGTATCAAGGATGGCATCGCACTGCGCTTTATACCCCTGCAACTGATACATCGCCTTAAAGGTCGCCGTCGCGTCGATATCAGGCGCTTTCGCCAGCACGTCGCGAATCACCGACAGCACGGCATCCGGCTGCTGCTCAATCAGCGGTCCGGCCACCGCATAGCGTTCAGCAACCCACGGTCCGTCATACAGCAGGCGGGCGGCGGCCAGAAATGGCGCGAAATCGATCGCTACCGGCACGCCGCCGAGCGCCGTCAGCCGCTGCACGGCCTGGGCGAACAGCGCTTCGCTGGCGCGGCAACCGAGGAAGTTCAGCGTCTGCGGAACGCCAAAGCGAAACCCGGCGGACGGCCTGCCAAAGGCCTGCCGGCTGTTCCACTGGGGATTGCGGCGGCTGTAGCTATCCTGCGGATCGGTCCGGGCAACCAGCGCCAGCAGTTGGCTGGCCTCGTCGGCGGTAGCGCTGAAAAAGGTCACACAGTCCAGCGTGCGACAGGCAGGGACGACCCCGGCGGTGGAGATCACCCCTTTCGTCGCTTTCAGCCCCACCAGGTTATTCAGCCCGGCCGGAACGCGACCGCTGCCGGCGGTGTCGGTCCCCAGCGCGAAGCTGGCGACACCCAGGGCTACCGCCAGCGCGGAGCCGGCGCTGGAGCCACCGGAGGGGTAAGCCGGGTGGTACGCGTTGCGGCAACGTCCGTACGGCGAACGGGTTCCGTTCAGGCCGGTGGCAAACTGGTCGAGATTGGTTTTGCCCACCGGCACGGCTCCCAGCGCAATCAGCTGCGCGACAATGGTCGCGCTTTGCGTCGGCCGGTATGCAAACGCCGGGCAGGCAGCGGTCGTGACGATCTCCGCAAGGTCAATATTGTCTTTGATCGCGAACGGCACGCCGTACAGCGGAAGCGTCTCTGGCGAATGGCCTTCCAGCGCCGCGAGAAACGGCGCCTGCTCCGCTTCGCTCAGGAGATGGATAAACAGATTAAATTCGGGATTCAGCGTTTCCGCCCGCTGGCGGATCGCCGCCAACAGCGCCCGCGGCGTGGTGTTGCCGTTACGATAGTTCGCCGCCAGGGTCGCCAGGCGTAAATCAAACGTCTGCTGCATCATGCCTTCTCCTCAATAATCACTGCCACCCGTTGCCCGGCACGCACCGCGCTGCCTGGCTGCACATTGACCTGCTGAACCCTGCCATCGCACGGCGCCAGCAGCGGGATCTCCATTTTCATCGACTCAAGCACCACCAGCACATCACCGGCGCGTACCTGGCGGCCCACCGCGGTCTGTACCTGCCACAGATTACCGGATACCGGGCTTTCCACCCCCTGCTCGCCCGGTTGCAGCGGCGCATCGCCCGCTTCTTCTGCGGCGCTCTCCTGACTGTCGAAATGGGCCTGGCCGCTGGCGATCCAGCGATCGCGTTCGGCGTTAAACGCCCGCTGCTGATGGTCGCGAAACGCGTCAATGCTCTGCGCCTCGCGAGCGAGAAATTGCTGGTATTCCGCCAGCCGCAGCGTGCTGTGTTCGATGCGCAGCGGATAGCGACCGAGCGGGAAATCGCGGCGAATCTCCAGCAGTTCATCGGCCGAAACCGGATAGAAACGCAGCTGATCGAAAAAGCGCAGCAGCCACGGCTTGCCGGCAAAATCGGCCACCTCGTGATAGCGATTCCACATCTGCAGAGTGCGGCCGACAAACTGATAGCCGCCCGGGCCTTCCATGCCGTAGACGCACAGATACGCCCCGCCGATGCCCACCGAGTTTTCCGCCGTCCAGGTTCGCGCCGGGTTGTACTTGGTGGTGACCAGCCGATGGCGCGGATCAAGGGGCGTGGCCACCGGCGCGCCGAGATAGACATCGCCGAGGCCCATCACCAGATAGCTGGCGTCAAACACCGTGTTCCATACGGCCTGCTCATCCGGCAGATCGTTTATCCGGCGAATAAACTCGAGGTTGCTTGGGCACCACGGGGCGTCCGGGCGGACGGTGGTCATATATTTGTCGATCGCCTTGCGGCAGGCCGGATCGTCCCAGGAGAGCGGGAGATGCACGACCCGCGTTGGAACCTGCAGATCATCGCTCATGCAGACCGTGGCCCACTCCCCGCTGACCCACGCCAGCAGGGTCTCCAGCGCCAGCGTTTCCGGCTGGAAATGCAGCTGCAGCGAGCGGATCCCCGGCGTGATATCGATGATCCCTTCCCGGGCTTGCCCTTCAAGGGCCTGCATCAGGGCATGGATGCGAAAGCGCAGCACCAGATCCAGCTCCGCCTCACCGGCCTCCAGCAGCAGATGGGTATCACCGGAGAGGCGCGCCACCAGGCGTTTGTCGGCGTCACCGCAGGTCATCACCACCGGCGAGGTGAGCGGCACAGGCTGCCAGGCAACGTCCTGCGCCTGCAGGGTCGCCAGCTCCGCGCGACGACCTGCCGCCAGCCGCCGGGCGGTGGGGACGTCCACCGCCACAAAGCGCACTTTATCCCCCGCCTTAAGCTGGCCCAGTTGCCAGAGATCGGCTTCGATAACCGTGACCGGGCAGACGAAGCCTCCGAGGCTTGGGCCGTCCGGCCCGAGGATCACCGGCATATCGCCGGTAAAATCCACGGCCCCCACGGCATAGGGGTTGTCATGAATATTCGAGGGATGCAGCCCGGCTTCGCCGCCGCTGTCACGGGTCCAGACCGGCTTAGGCCCGATCAGGCGCACGCCGGTGCGGCTGGAGTTAAAATGCACTTCCCAGTCGGTGGCAAAAAAGGTCGCCATATACGCCGGGGCAAAGAACTCCGGCGCGCCGTGGGGACCATAAATCACCCGCAGCGTACGGACGTCCGTCAGCGCGGTGCGCAGCCCTGCGGGAAGCGCCGCGCCTTCCCCTGTCTCAACCAAAGGCGCAAGATGCAGCACGTCGCCAGCGCGTAGAGCCCGTCCGCCGTGGCCGCCAAACTGGCCGAGGGTAAAGGTGCTTTTACTGCCCAAATAATCCGGTACCTGAATACCGCCGCGCAGGCAGAGATAGCTTCTGACGCCTGGTCCGTTTATTGCCCCCAGCCTGAGGGTCGCCCCCGCCGGAATAGTGAATACGCAGTTCATGTCCTGCCCGGCGCTATCGAGCGTGACGGTGAGCGGCGCGCCGCAGATCACCGCCTGTACGGCGGTATTAAATTTCAGGGTGGGTCCGCTAAGGGTGATCTCCAGCGCGGCGTCGCCCTCGGCATTGCCCAGCAGACGGTTGCCCAGGCGCAGCGCCCGGTCATCCATCGGGCCCGAGGGCGGGACGCCCACCGCCCAATACCCCAGACGTCCCGGATAGTCCTGGACGCTGGTCTGGGTGCCGGCGCTCAGAACCTCCACGGTATCGGACCGGTAGCGCAACTGCTCCAGGCAGCGGGTCCAGGGTTCTCCGGCGGTAAACGGCGCAAAGCCGAGGATCTGCTGCAGGTATAAGCGGTTGGTTTCGACGCCATACAGGCGGGTCTCCGCCAGGGCCTGCGCCAGGCCGGCGATTGCCTCATCGCGGCTGGGGCGCCAGATGATAGCTTTCGCCAGCAAGGGGTCGAAAAACGGCGGCACTTCACATCCGGCTTCCACCCAGCGGTCGATGCGCAGCGTGGCGCCGTCCGCCGGCGGAAACCAGACGTCGGTTAACAGTCCAGGCGAAGGCTGAAACTGGCGGCCAGGATCTTCGGCGTAAATTCGCGCCTGAATGGCATGGCCCCGGGGCTGTAGCCCGGCGGCCAGCTCGCTCAGCGGCGGTAAATCCCCTGCGGCCAGGGCGATCATCCAGCGTACCAGATCCACGCCCCACACCTGCTCTGTGACGCCGTGCTCCACCTGCAGGCGGGTATTGACCTCAAGGAAATAGAAGCGCTGCGCCGCACTGTCGTAGACAAACTCCATCGTCCCGGCGCTGCGGTAGTTCACCGCTTTCCCGAGAGCAATGGCCGCGCTACACAGCGCCTGCGCCATCCCATCCGGCAAATTCGGCGCCGGGGTCTCTTCAATCACTTTCTGGTTACGCCGCTGCAGCGAGCAGTCGCGCACGCCGAGGGCGATAACCTCCCCCTCACCGTCGCCGAAGATCTGCACCTCCAGGTGACGGGCGCGTTCGATATATTTTTCGAGAAACACCCCGGCGTCGCTGAAGTTGTTTTGCCCCAGCCGCTGCACCGTGGCAAAGGCCTCGCTCAGTTCGCGGGCGTCGCGGCAGACGCGCATGCCAATCCCCCCGCCGCCCGCCGTGCTCTTGAGCATCACCGGGTAGCCCACCGCCTCAGCCGCCTGGCAGGCTTCCTCGCTGTCGGCCAGCAGTTCACTGCCCTCCAGCAGCGGCACGCCCTCCGCCTTCGCCAGCGCGCGAGCGGTATGTTTCAGGCCGAAGGTACGCAGCTGTTGCGGGGTCGGGCCAACAAACGCCAGTCCCGCCGCCTCACAGGCTTCGGCGAAGGCGGCGTTTTCCGACAGAAAGCCGTAGCCGGGATGGATGGCGCGGGCGCCGCTCTGCAGCGCGGCGGCAATGATCTTCTCTACCACCAGATAAGTTTGCGCTGCCGGGCCCTCGCCAAGGCTGAGCGCTTCATCCGCTTCGCGGACGTGCAGACTGCTCAGGTCGGCTTCGGCGTAAACGGCAACCCCCTTCACCTGCATGGCGCGCAGGGTACGTAAAATGCGGCAGGCTATCGCCCCGCGGTTGGCAATCAGTAAGGTATCAAACATAAGCGGAACTCACAGCGTAGCGGGTCGTCCCGCAACAATTCGTCTTTCCCTGAGGTCGTCCCCGGGGGAACCGGCGCTTAAACGTGGCGCGTCGGCGTGTGATTCAGGCGGTCGGCGCGAACGGCGAACAGCCGAAAGGCCAGCAAACGCCAGCGCTGCCAGCGGGTCAGTTCCATACCAGCACCTCGGCGGGGGTCGGGTTCCAGCCATTGCAGGGATTGTTGAGCTGCGGGCAGTTGGAGATCAGCACCATGGCGTTACACTCCGCGCGCAGTTCAACGTATTTTCCCGCCGCCGAGATGCCATCCGCAAAGGTCAGACCGCCCTCCGGCGTTACCGGCACGTTCATAAAGAAGTTAATGTTGGCGCCGATATCGCGCTTATGCAGGCGGCCATCGTGCAGACAGGCGCAGAGAAAATTGTCCCGGCAGCTGTGCATATAGCGCTTGTCGAGAGCGTAGCGCACGGTGTTGCTCTCCTGGGCGCAAGCGCCGCCGAGGGTATCGTGCCGTCCGCAGGTATCAGCCACGATGGTCATCAGCGGATGGCCGAGGTTGGAATAGAGCACGCTGCCGGCGGTCAGGTAGGCGTTCCCCTGGCGACGCAACGTGCGCTGCGCATCGTAGCGCTCGCGCGGGTTGTCGGCGTTGTAAAACAGGGTATCAATCGCCTGATTGCCTTCGAGATCGAGCAGGCGCAGGGTTTGCCCTTTTTTAACCTCAAACAGCCAGGGTTCCCCGGCCGGGATCACATGGCGATAGACGGCCTCTTCCGGGCGTCGGTTACTGGTGATAACGGTCATGAACGCCTCCTTACAGGGCAAAAAGTTGGGTATTACGGAACGCGCGCTGATTCTCATCGCGGGTCAGGAGCGCCTGGATGGCCGCGTCCTCATCGTCGGCCTGATACCAGCTCAACTGCACCGGACGGGGGGCATATTCTGTGGCCGGATCCTGGGGATGCGGCAGCGCGGTGAGCACCAGCAGGACGTCCATCGGGGCAAACAGCTCAACGTAATCCCCGGCGCGACTGTTGCCGGCAACAAACTGGAAACGGCCCTCGTCATCGACGGTGACTTTGCTGAAGAAGTTGACCACCATCAGCAGATCTTCCAGGCCGAGATCCCATTTACCCATCTCCACCAGCAGGTTATCGACGCCGTTGCGGTAGAAGCCATTACGTAATTCCTGGTAGCGTCCGGCGCCATATTTGTCGTGTGTCTCTTCGGCGTTAAGGACCCCGCCGAACGGATCGTGCCAGCCGCAGCTGTCGGCGACGATCCCGGCCAGCACCCGGCCCATGTCGGAGTAGAAACAGTGTCCGGCGGTCAGGCGCGCGGTATGCTGGCCCTTGAGGGTATCCGGCAGGTTCAGGCGCTCACTTTTCTCATGGGGGTTGAGCATCATCATGCTGACGTTCGCCCCGCCGTCGATATCAGTCAGGCGCAGGATCTGCCCTTTGCGCAAAATCAGCGAGGTATGCGCCCCGCCGGGAAGCCGCTCTTCGCGCAGGCTGGGAGTGGCGTGAAAAAGTACGGTCATCAATTTATCTCCTTAATGCGTAAACGTTGGTGTCACTACCGGTGGCCAGCTGCGCCATCCGCGCCTCATTGAGCGGGATATCGTAGGTAATGCGCGCTCCCCAGGCGTTAGGCGCCTGCGGATCGATGCGCACTTTGTCGAACACCAGCAGCCGGGTGCCCAGGTTGAAGCCTTCGGCCAGATCGTGGGTGACCATAAACACCGTCATGCGCGTTTCGCTCCACAGCTGGAGCAGCAGCGCATGCATATCTTTGCGAATGCCGGGATCCAGCGCGCCGAAGGGCTCATCGAGCAGCAGCACCCGCGGCTGCATCACGAACGCCTGGGCGATGGCCAGCCGCTGTTGCATCCCCCCGGACAACTGCGCCGGATATTTATCCAGAGCGTGCCCCAGCCCCACTTTCTCCAGCATGTGCTGGGCCTGTTGCCGGGCCTCGCGTTTTCTGCCGCCAAACAGGCGCCCCAGCAGCGGAGACGCCGGCAGCTCCAGGCCGATGGCGACGTTATCCAGCACGTTGAGATGCGGAAACACCGAATAGCGCTGGAAGACCACGCCGCGGCTGCGATCCGGCTCCGCCGCCAGCGGCTGGCCATCGAGCAGGATGTCGCCACGGGTCGGTTTTTCCTGACCGAGCAGCAGGCGTAAAAAGGTCGATTTACCACAACCGGACGCGCCGACCATCGAGCAAAACTCGCCCTCTTTCACCTGCAGATTGATGCGCTCCAGCACCACGTGTTCGCCGTACTCCTGCCAGATGTTTTTGATGTCGATAAAACTCATCCCCGGCCTCCTTCCGCCCACGGGAAACAGGCTTTGTGCAGCTGGCGCAGCGCCAGATCCATCAGCCATGCCAGCAAGGTGATCCAGATGACATAGGGAATAATCACGTCCATCGCCATATAGCGCCGCACCAGGAAAATGCGGTACCCCAGCCCGGCGGTAGCGGAGATGGCCTCGGCGGAGATCAAGAACAGCCATGCCGAGCCCAGCAGCAGGCGCAGAGAGGTGATCAGCCGCGACAGCAGCTGGGGAAGCACTACCCGCAGCACCAGGGTCCAGCTATTGGCGCCGAGGGTCTGCGCCTTAATAAACAGCTCCGCTGGGATCTCCTTCGCCCGCTGCTCCAGGTCGCGCGCCAGCATTGGCGTAATGCCGATGACGATCAGCATCACTTTCGACAGCTCATCGAGGCCGAAGACGATAAACAGCACCGGCAGGATCGCCAGCGGCGGGATCATTGACACCACCGTCAACAGCGGCGACAGCGCCGCGCGGTACATCGGGAAGACGCCGGCGGCGATGCCGATACCGAGGCCGATCAGCGACGAGACGGCCAGGCCCGTCAACAGACGGCTCAGGCTGATCAGCGTATCGGCCCACAGCAGATACTCACCGCTGCGTTTGTCCGGGGTGAACGCCATCCGGTCAATGGCTGCCACCATCTGCGACAGGCCTGGCAGCAACTTGTCCTGCGGATTGGCTTCCAGCCGCACCGCCGATCCAATAAACCAGGCGGCGATCAGCACGACAAAAGGCAGCAGCATCAGCGTCAGGCGCATCCCCTTTTGGGGATAACGGTTAATGTGGCGCATGGCGTGGTCTCCCGGCGATAATCATTACAGCTGGCCCGCGGCGGCCAGCTTCAGGTAGCTGTCGTCAAAGCGCAGTTTACGGTTGGCGGCATCGCCGAGGGTGACATTTCCCGGGAAGGTCATACCGATAAAGTCCGCGCTCTGCGCCCCTTCACCCAGCAGGCCTTTATCGAACGAGAACTGCGCCACTCGCTGCATCGTTTTCGCCAGATCCGGCGAGGAGATAAACGCCAGGGTGTCGGCAGGGGTCCAGAACAGATGGGTTGTTTTCAGCTGTGCCTGGTAGCCGGCAAGATCGGTGCCGGAGTCGGCGGCCATGGCGCTCAACGCCTGGCTATCCCCGGCCTTCATTTTGGCCATCATTTCAAACCAGGCGCCGGTCAGGGCTTTGCCCAGCGCGGGGTTATCTTTCAGGGTCTGGGTATTCACCACCATCATGTCGATAAGCTCGCCCGGCACCTGTGAGGAGCTAAACACTTCGCTGGTTTGTGGGGTCTTTTTGATAACCGACAGCTGTGGATTCCAGGCCACCGCCGCCCGCACGCCGCTGGTGCCGAAGGCCGAGACGATATCGGCATCGGAGGTATTCACCACCTTGACGTCTTTTTCCTGCAGCCCGGCTTTTTCCAGGCCGCGCACCAGCAGATAGTGGGATACCGACAGCTCCGGGAGATACACCGACATCCCTTTCAGGTCGCTGAGCTTTTTATCCGCCCCTTTCAGGACCACCCCGTCGTTACCGTCGGAGTAGCTGCCGGTGATCAGCGCTGTGCTGTCGACACCGCCCGCCGCCGGGATCGTCAACGCGTCCATGTTGGTCATCGTGCAGCCGTCAAACTGGCCGGCGGTGTACTGGTTGATGGATTCGATGTAATCGTTGAGCTGGACGATATTGATCTTGATGCCGTATTTGCTGGCCCATTTATCAATGATCTTTTCGTTACTGATGGTTCCCCAGGGCATCCAGCCGGCGTAGATGGTCCAGCAGACGTTGAACTCTTTTTTGACGGCGGCAAACGACGGGACGCTGGTCAGCAGCGTCAGCGACAGGACAAGTGAGCGGAGGAGCGGCGATGTTTTCATGGTGGACCTCTGGTTAGCACGAGAAACGGAGCAGCGCGACACCCAACGGTGCTGCTGTCTCCCGGGCTTTTATCCCGCCGTGTAACCTCGCCGAGGTCGCCAGCTCTCGGACCAGACGTTCACCGCGGTGAACCGGAACCCTAGCCAGCTATTGTGTGATCTGAATTGTCTGTTGCGCTGCTTTCTGCCGATGTTCTTGCAAGCGCCATGCCAGGAGCCAGAGGCCGCTCACAGCCGCGTTTCGCCGCCAGCGGACGCATCGATTCCCAAAAATGGGGAGTGATGTTGGGGCATTGCATGGCTTTGGTGCAGGAAAACGCAGAGCGCATGCGCCGACATTCTGTGGATTTGCCACGAACGTTTCCCACGCACTGCGATGACCCATTTGCACCGCCTCAGTGCCGCTCCTTCACCATGTCGCATCCCGTCAGTTACCACCTGATTACATTAACCTGCTGAATATAAATGATTATTTTATATGGCACGTTTAATGCTGTGCGCTTGTATACCGCGATGTGGACAAGATCGTATGCCGTATGGCCACAACACGTCGTCACTCTGCGGTCGCCACCTTCCCCTTTCCGTGAGGCATCCAGGGTGGATGCGTTTCACGGAAGCCTGCTTACTGAAAACGGAGAACAACATGACGACACTCAGCGAACCGTTGGTTACCCCGAAATATGGCAAATGGCGCCAGCTGGTGCTGGGCTTGATCTGTATGGCCGCCATTTCCAGTCCGCAATATGTCTGGACGCTGCTGACAAAACCTCTGGCCGCCAAGCTTGGCGTGGGTTTGCCAGAATTGCAGGTCACCTTCTCGCTGCTGATCATCCTGCAGACCTTCTTTTCCCCTTTTCAGGGGCGGTTAGTGGAAAAGTTTGGCCCACGGCGGCTGATCGCTATTGGCACGGTGATGGCGGGAATGAGCTGGGTGCTTTCCGCGCAGGTGAATGGCCTGGCAACGCTCTGGCTGGTTTATGGCTGCATGGGCGGCCTCGGGACCGGGATCGTCTACATCGGCGTTGTCGGCCTGATGGTCAAATGGTTCCCACAGCAGCGGGGATTTGCCGCCGGCGCGGTGGCGGCGGGCTACGGGATGGGGGCCATCATAACCACCTTCCCCATCTCCCTGTCGCTGACCACTAACGGCCTTGAACACACGATGACGACTTTCGGGATCCTTTTCGCCCTCGTCGGCTTCCTCGCCAGTCAGGGGCTGAAGCTGCCGCCGCCCGCTGTCTCCCAGCCCGTCAGTCAGACGGTGGCGCAGAGCAGCAGATCGTTTACTTCCCGGGAAATGTTGCGCCAGCCGCTGTTCTGGCTGATGTTCGCCATGATGGCGATGATGTCGACTTCCGGGCTGATGGTCACTTCGCAGATGGCGGTGTTCGCCGAGGATTTCGGCATTAGCCAGGCGGTGGTGTTTGGCATGGCGGCGCTGCCGCTGGCGTTAACGATAGACCGCTTTACTAACGGCTTAACCCGGCCGCTGTTTGGCTTTATTTCCGACCGCTTCGGCCGCGAGCAAACCATGTTTATCGCCTTTGCGCTGGAAGGCGTGGCGATGATGCTCTGGCTGGCGTGCCGGGAAGATCCGCTGCTGTTTGTCCTGCTCTCCGGGGTGGTGTTCTTTGGCTGGGGGGAGATCTTCTCTCTCTTCCCGTCGACACTCACCGATACGTTCGGCAGCGAGCATGCCGCCACCAACTATGGCTGGCTGTATATTTCTCAGGGCATCGGGTCAATCTTCGGCGGCCCGCTGGCGGCACTGCTCTATCAGTACTCCCACGGCTGGCATGTAGTCTTCAGCTGCGCGATTGGCCTTGATTTTGTCACCGCCGCCCTCGCGCTGTGGGTGCTAAAACCGTGGCGCGCGCGCTTTATCCGCCAGCACAGCTAACTGCAGCGCTGACAGAAGTGACGGCTCGCCCGTCACTTCACGGATATTCGCTGCGCAGCAGCGCGTACAGGTACTCATCGCCCCACTCGCCTTTAAAAAAGATATTCTGCCGGTAATGCGCCTCGCGACGAAAGCCCAGCCCTTCAAGGAGTTTGATCGCGCCGGAATTGCGGGTATCAACCACCGCCATCAGCCGGTGATGGGCTAACTGTTCAAAGAGTAAGGCCATCACCGCCCGCATGGCTTCCCGGGCATACCCCTGATGCTGATATGTCGGGGAAAAGGTCATTCCCAGCTCGGCCTGTCTGCCCTGATCGAAAAAGTGGATCCCCACATCTCCCGCCAGCGCACCGTTGGCCTGGATCTCTACGGCAAGCTGGAACCAGCTCTCATCCTCAGCAAAGGCCAGCGAATGCTGTTGTTCATAGAAGGCTGTCGCCTCTGTCATGCCGTAGTGGGTCCAGCTCTGAAAGCGGGCCACCTCCGGCAGATTGCGATAATGGCTGAAAGACGGCAGATCTTCCGTTCTGAACCGGCGCAGCAGCAGCCGGGGCGTGGTCAGGGGTAATATCATCTCTTCTCTTCTTCTTAATGAGACAGGCAATCGCGGGGCCATCTTAACCTGCGCAGCCTGACGCTGCCAGGCTCATGGCGGAGCCTCATCCCAGCGATAGATTTTAGTGGTGGCCAGCGCCAGCATGGCGAAATCTTCCGGCGTATCGCCGTAGGCGAAGATCTCCTCGTAATCGGCCAGCTGGGAGTTCAGGCGCAACACCGATCATTCCATGAGTCACGATAGATAATATTCCCTTCGGTATACTTCCAGGTGATCGCCTCATAACGCAATTCGAGTGTTTCGAGATGGGTACTACTCATCCCACCCGGAGAAAGAAATGGTGCAACCGTGGTAAATTTGACGTTTTCCAGAATGATATTGAAATATTCGGCTTCGATACCTGTTTCCAGAATGCGGTACATCTTGATTGTCGCCTTCTTCATGGTTCGGCCTTCGCAGACGGCTCTGTACAAGAGCGGTGTTGTTTGATCGAACTCCTTTACGATCGTTACAGGTTGATGGATCCGCGTACCGGTTAGTTTTCCCCAGTTTGGATCTACCGGAATAGTTACCCCATGAGAAAAGGATTTTAACTCGATAGAACCCAGGCGCAGTGGCATCAAACAACTGCCGAGAATTGGGGAACCATTTTCATCTTCCAGCCATAAATGTGCGGGTGTAGACATATTATTTCCTTATAAATTTAATATAAAGTTAAGTTTTCAATATCAAAATTTTACAAATCGATAAAACATTACAATTACAAATACGAAAAACAGGGGAACAAGCCAGAGAGGCGTCTCTGGAAAAAAGAGCCCTTGTGCCATGGCGAAGAGGATTGTCAATACAGCAGGGCCATAATATGAAATTAACGATCTGAATATTCTTCGCAGCAATCTTTTAATAAGATTCATCATAGCTATCGGATCATCCTGGTAATGATGTCTGCAATACCCTCATTCGATGCCTGTTGTACTGTAAACGCCTCAGATTTTAGAAACAATGGTTCTATCAGAAAGTACATCATTTCCAGCTCATGTGCGTAAAGTACCGAATAATACGCAGGTTCGGAAACGCAAAGACGATGCGCACTCTCTGCTGCTTTCTGCACAATACCATATATTCCGATAGCGCCTACCACTCCCCCTGCCCGGCGTCCAGCCAATGCACTAAGTTCAAGATTGAGGTTTATACCTGTAGCGACAAATGAGGCTGTTGCCAAAGCAAATCCAGCGTTGGTCAGTGAGCTTGCTGCAATATGAATGTTAACAGCCATAAGTATTCGCTTTATACGCTCCAGTTCCTCTGAAGTTTTGTCTTTGAATATTTTTTCAAAATATAGTTTGAGCATATCGTATGCAATATTTCCATGTTTAAGGAGATAAATCACACCGTTTTTAAATCGTATGTCTTCGGTTTTTTGTTGCAGGCACACATCTTGGTACTCATCGGTAAAACAGGACGAATAATAAAGCGTACGCTTTGCACCTGCGCCTATGGTTTCAATTTGATTTGCTACGGCCTTTTCTGCACCCGCTACGGCATGTTTGAGTTTTAACGCAAGAATATTGTTAGCCTGTAAATAACGGACAATTTCATTCTTGTAGTACATAACCATTCCTTGTTAATTATTTATTTTTCCAGGTGTTGTCGTCGCTCTTCATGAGCAAGCCCTGAGTCAATCGCTGGCTATGAAAGAGGGTATTTCTTGGCCAGAATACTGATTATTAACGCGACTCCTCCGTACTTATGCAAAGCGATTTATCGCAGACAAGTATGGTGACTTGTGCATGTCTACGCAATCTTGTTTTATTGAGGGAACCGACGCCGCATAAACCGCGGCTGATTTACTTTTTGCCCGTCTGGCGGCAAGATCCGGCATAATGCACCGCTGTCGCAAGACGGCCGTGTCACCGGCAGTCGTGACAGCGAACATTCGACAGGAAAACGCATGAAGCCAAAACAAGCGGACATTCTCCGCCACGCCAGCGCACTGTTTAATCGCGAAGGATATCAGTCGCCCAGCATCGAGCGGATTGCTGAACATGCCGGCATCTCCAAAATGACATTTTACCGCTATTACGCCGATAAAGAGGCGCTCATTCTGGCTATCCTCAAGCAGAAAGAGAGCGAATTTATGCAGGATTTGGCGCAGATCACGGCGGATAAAGCCACCGCGCGGGAAAAGCTGTTTGCCGTGTTCGACTACTACCATCGCTGGTTTACCTGCGACACGTTCCACGGCTGCATGTTTACCCGCGCGCTGTTTGAATATGGCGCGTCATCGCCGGCGATCCGGGAGCAGTGCTCCCGATTCAAGTCGCTTCTCTGGCAGTTCTTCCGCGATATCCTCCTGCAGGTGTTAAAACCGGAACCTGCCGAGCGGGTCGCCATGATGATGGTGATGCTCATCGATGGCGCTATCGCCGCTCAGCAGGCCGAGTCCGTCGAATGCCGGGAGATCCCACCGGGGATCACCGCCTGGAGCGCAGCCAAAGCGCTTATTTACTCAGAAGGCGGAACGCTGTGAGATAATGCGCTGCCGTCCAGCGACTGCAGGGCCGCCAGCAGGCAATCATAGTAATCGTTGCAGGTTTGCAGGCGCAGCGTGGCGCCAAAGTAGACCTCCTCCATCGCCGCCGGATGTTTTTTGCCAATCGGCACAATTACATTGTTCAGCCAGCCGTCCGCATGACCGATATCGACGGTGATATGTTCGGCATAGTAATGCACGTCGCGATCGGAAAGCCCAATCCGCCGGCAGCCCGCCACCAGTTTTTCATACTGCGGTGGGTCGAGCAGCTCGGTCATCGCCATGACCCCCAGCGATTTGTAATAATGCTGACGGTTTACGCCGCCCAGCATAAAGGCGTTATACCCGGCCAGACCCTGCCACTCGTACAAATGGGCAAAATGATTGTCCGGCAACGCGATATTCCGCCGCTTCAGTAAATCCTTATACAGATTGACGTGGGTGATCTCAGTGCTGCCCTGACCTATCTCATCCCACAGATTTTGCGCAATCTCGGCGCGGGTTTCCGGCAGCGAACCCACCAACCCCATCGCCACAAGATCGAAGAACAGCAGATTCAGCGCGCTGTCGCTTTTGAAGAAATAGTCGATCTGCGCCGCGGAGGCCTCGCTGGCAAGGAAATCGAACAGCGGATGATGAGACGCCGGGTGCTGCTGGCATAAGGCGCGCAGTTCGTCGACGATATTGCCGGCGTTAAGCACCGGTCTCTGGCGGTGGAAACGTTTGCTTTCCGCCCGCAGCCACTCAGACTCAATGTAGTTTCTGATCCCGGAGAGTAGCGGATGAAACTGATTAGCTGCCGCTGGCGAGAGCGGGTCGGCAAGCCAGGACTGATAGAGGATGAACAACGCATGGTGAGCGCGCTTTTTGGCCTGTGGATCGTCAGCGGAGAAGGCGCGGATGCAGGTATTCTCAGTCAGATGCCAGGCTCTGTCGGCCACCAGCGGGTTGGCCGTCAGCTTCAGCGACAGCGCGTTGCTGTGCAGAAGCTGGTCAATTAACTCATCCAGTGCCAGCCTGGCCATCACCGCGGTCTGGTCACTACCAATGACCCCATTTTCTGTGTTACGCATGGATTTGTCCCTGTTAAATGCATGGCAAATATACGGTATAGTACCGTTCGCAACGCGGCAACGAAAATTTAGGAATAACAAATATCATATTGTAAAATAACTACTTTTAATAAATAAAACAAAAGACCACTATAAAAATATTGATATTATAAAATTATTAAAGTTACCATCTAGTACAGTGATAAGCGACGCAAGGAATCAGCATGCCCTATCTGTTACTGACGCTGGCCGCCCTGTTCTGGGGGGGAAATTACGTGGTCGGTCACGTGCTGGTTCAGGGCGTGGATCCGATCCTGATGACCGAAGCGCGATGGGCGTTGACGGCGCTGCTGCTGGGCCTGCTCTACCGCCGGCAGATCGCCGCCAGCCGCCACCTGCTGCGGGAAAACGCGCCGGCGGTGCTGGTGCTAACGCTCTGTGGCCAGGTCAGCTTCCCGCTCACGCTCTATATTGGCCTGCAAACCACCTCCGCCCTCAACGCCGCCATCTATATGTCCGCCACGCCAAGCATGGTGCTGCTGATTAACCGGCTGATTTTTCGTGACCCGGTATCGGCCCGCAACTGGCTGGGGGTCATCTTCAGCACCCTTGGCGTGATGATCCTGTTATTCCAGGGGAACCCACTGCATGCCACCTCGCTGCATACCTTTTCCGTCGGCGATCTGTGGGCCATGGGGTCGGCGCTGAGCTGGGCGCTCTACTGCTCGCTATTACGTCTGAAGGACCGCCGGATCCCGGCGAATGGCTTTGTCGCCGTCAGCTCGCTGCTCGGCGCCCTGATCCTGCTGCCCATCGTCATCTTCTGGCTGATGCGCCACCCGGCGCAGGACTGGGCCGCCTGGCGCGAGCCGTTTTTCCTCAGCGGCCTGGCGTATCTGGTGATTTTCCCGTCGTGGCTGGCCTATCTGTTCTGGAACAAAGGTATCGCCGCGATTGGCGCCACCCGGGGAGAAATTTACACCCATATCATCCCGCTCTCCGGCGGGGTGTTGAGCATCCTCTTCCTGCATACCCAGCCGCATGCCTGGCATCTGTTCAGCGCCCTGTTTATCATGGTGGGGATTGGGATCTGCTCGCTGGAGAAACGGCAGGCGGCGGCAATTCGTCTGCGCGGCTAACGTACGCTGCCGGGCGCCTGACGACGCCCGGCAGCAGAAGTTAACGGCTGGTGGAGAGCGGCTGGCGATGTCCCGCTCCTGCGGGCTGGATCACCCGTCCCTCGCGACCAAAGAAGGTCAGGACGGTAATGACAATCGCCACCGTACCGGCCACCAGGGCCATCGCCAGACCGTAGTTATGCCCATGATGCTGGGCGATTGACGCCTGGAGAGTGGCATTCACCGAAGCCAGCAGATTACCCAGCTGATAGACGAAGCCAGGCAGCACCGCCCGGGTGTTGGCCGGGACCAGTTCATTGAGCCAGGTGGGGATCACTCCCCAGGCCCCCTGCACCATAAACTGCATCAGAAACGCCCCCGCCCCCAGCGCCAGCGAGCCGCTGGCGAAAGCCCACAGCGGGATGACCGGCAGCGCCAGCAGGGCGGCGATCATAATCGCTTTGCGTCGGCCAATTTTTTCCGACAGCGAACCGAAGAACACGCCACCCATAATCGAGGCGATGTTGTAGCAGACGGCGATGATGCTGACCGTTTTAGGCTCGAAGCCGTGCTGGACTTTCAAAAAGACCGGGTAGAGATCCTGCGTCCCGTGGGAGAAAAAGTTAAAGGCCGCCATCAGCACCACCAGGTACAGACACAGCTTCCAGTGACTACGCAGTACCGGCAGCAGCGCCGTGCTCGCTTTACTTTGCCGGGCCGCCAGCCAAACCGGGGACTCCTCGACGCAGAAATAGATAAACGGCAGCAGCAGCACCGGCGCGGCGCCAATCACAAACATCCCGCGCCAGCCGAGTTGTTCAAACAGCAGGCCGTAGGCGACGGCCGCCAGCAAATAGCCGAAGGGATATCCCGCCTGGAACAGACCGGACATCAGACCGCGCGAGCGGTCGGGGATCGTCTCCATCGCCAGCGACGAGGCCACGCCCCAGATCCCGCCCATCGCCACGCCATACAGCACCCGCAGCAGAAAAAACAGCAGCAACGACGGCGCGGCGGCGGAGAGCAGCTCAAAAGCGGAGAAGAAGACGATATTCAGCATCAGAATGGGTTTGCGGCCATACTTTTCCGCTGCCCTGCCGAAAATCAGCGCGCCTATCGGCCGCACGGCCAGGGTAAGCAGAATCGCCAGAGTGACCTCTTCAAGGTCGACGTGAAACGAGTGGGCGATATCGCTCAGTAAAAAGACCAACAGAAAGAAATCGAAAGCATCGAGCGTCCAGCTTAAAAAACTGGCAATCGCCGCGTTGCGCTGTCGTGAAGTCCAGCCATGCATCTTGTCATCCCTATCCCGACGGGGTTGCCGGGAGCTTGCGCGGCGTCCGGCAGAGCAAGCTGGTGTCACCGCTTATGTAAATTGTTTGTATAGAAAGTTGCTCTTTTGTTAATTACACCCTTTTTCCGGCCGTCGGCAAGTTTATTAGCCTGCTAATTTGTTTCAAATTGCGTGTAACGGCCCACCGGATCGGCAATTTTCGACCAGAATTAAAGACAGGCTGGCGTCAATGAACCGCTGTCCATGCCGCATCCGCCCACAGGAAGGGAGAGAATCATGAAGAGAGTTGCCATCGTCGGCGTGGGGCCGACGGGGATTTACACGTTCTATGAACTGGTGAAGCGTGGTGAGCCGCTGGCGATCACCCTGTTTGAAAAAGAGGCGCAGGCCGGGGTGGGTATGCCCTACAGCGATGATAATACGGCGGCGCAAATGCTGGCCAACATCGCCAGCATTGAGATCCCCCCTATCGACCTGACCTATCTGCAATGGCTGCAGCAGCACAGCGACGCCTGGCTGGCGGCGCGCGGCCTCGAGCGGCACACGCTGCATGAGCGCCAGTTCCTGCCGCGAGTGATCCTCGGCGAGTACTATCGCGACCGTTTTCTGTATCTCACAGAGCGGGCCCGGGACGCCGGCTTCATCGTTAGCGTTTGTGAATCCTGTGAAGTGACGGATATTGCCGTCCAGCCCGCCGGGATCGCCATCCACACTGATAGCGCGGCAGAACCGGTTATCGTCGACCTGGTGGCGATTGCCACCGGCCATCTGTGGCCTGAGGAAGAGCGCGCCAGTCGACAGTATTTCCCCAGTCCGTGGACCGGACTGATGGACGCCCGGATCGCGCCCTGCCGGGTCGGGATCCTCGGGACCTCTTTAAGCGCCATTGATGCCGCCATCGCCGTGGTGGCCCAGCATGGTGTTTTCCATACTGAGAACGACAAAACGACCCATTTTACCCTCCATCCTGGCAGCGAGGCGCTGGAGATCACCCTGCTGTCGCGCAATGGGGTGCTCCCGGAAGCCGATTTTTACTGTCCGATCCCATGGGAGCCGCTGGAGATCGCCACCCCTGCCGCCCTTGAGGCTGCCGTCGCGCAGGGCAGTGACGGGCTACTGGATCGGGTATTCGAGCTGGTCGTGCAGGAGCTGGAATATGCCGCCCCAGCCTGGTGCGAGGCGACGGGGCTGCGCCAGCTAACGCCTGACAGCATCGCCGAGGCCTGGTTTGCCGACCGTCTCACCCATGACCCGTTCCAGTGGGCGCAACGCAATCTGCAGGAGGTGGAGCGCAATAAGCGCGAACACCACACGGTGCCCTGGCGCTATGCCATTCTCCGCCTGCACGAGGCGATTGAAAGCGTGGTGCCGGAACTCAACGACGAGGACAGCCGCCGCTTCCGGCGGGGGCTTGCCCGGGTGTTTATCGATAACTATGCCGCCATCCCGCCGGAATCCATTCGCCGGCTGCTGGCCCTGCACCAGGCCGGTATTCTGCGTATTGTGGCGCTCGGCGAGGATTATGACCTGCAGCGCGAGTCTCACCGAACGCTGATTGTCCATCATCAGCAGCGCTGTGAATTCGATGTGTTTATCGATGCCCGCGGGCAACAAGCGTTGAAAACCCGGGACCTGCCCTTCCCATCGCTGCGCCAGCAGCTGCTGGCCTGCGGCGACGACATTCCGGACGTCGGCGATGACTACACGCTGCAGGCGCCCGAGACGCTGCGCGGCCGGGTCGCTTTCGGCGCCCTTCCCTGGCTGATGCACGATCGTCCCTTTGTGCAGGGGCTGACGGCCAGCGCCGAGATTGGCAGCGCGATGGCCCGTGCCGTGTCGCAGCAGGCGACGGGCCGCCGGCGCCGCCTGTGGTTTATCGAATAGCGGGCTGCTTAAACGCAATATCCGAATAAAGAAGGGCAAACAGGCGTGCTATAAACAGTGACTGTTCGCCCCCATGCAAGACCCTGTCTAACTTTTACGAGGTACTCATGAGCCATCTTTTTAGCGCGACGCGTATTGGTCAGCTGGCGCTGGATAACCGCATCGTTATTGCTCCCATGTGTCAGTACTCTGCCGACGAGGGTAAAGCCACCTCCTGGCACCGGATCCATCTTGGTCAGCTGGCTTTCTCCGGCGCTGGCCTGTTAATTCTGGAAGCCACGGCGGTAGAACCAGCGGGACGTATCTCGCCGGGGGATCTGGGTTTGTGGGATGATGAAACCGAAAACGCGCTGCGCGCGGTGGTAGAGGATATTCGGGCCTGGTCGCCGATCCGCCTGGGGATCCAGCTGGGGCACGCCGGACGCAAAGCCTCCTGCGCGGCCCCGTGGCAGGGTGGTCATCAGCTGGCCCTTAATGAGGGTGGCTGGCAAACCGTTGCCCCCTCCGCCGTGGCGTTTCACGATGGCGACCGCGCCCCCACCGAGCTGAGCCTTGCCGATATGGCGCGCATCAAAGCGGCGTTTGTCGCCAGCGCGTTGCGCGCCCAGCGTCTGGGCTTTGAGCTGATTGAACTGCACGCCGCCCACGGCTATCTGCTGCACCAGTTTCTCTCGCCGCTCAGCAATCAGCGCCGTGATGAGTACGGCGGTTCTCTGGAAAACCGTCTGCGCTATCCGCTGGAAGTGTTTAACGCGATCCGCGAGGCGGTGGGCAACACCATGGCGGTGGGCGTCAGGCTGTCGGCTACCGACTGGGTCGAAGGCGGCTGGGACTGCGAGCAGTCCATTCAGTTTAGCCAGCAGCTGGAAGCGCTGGGCAGCGACTATATTCACGTCTCCAGCGGCGGATTGTCGCCGCAGCAGTCGATCACCGTCGGACCGGGTTATCAGTTGCCATTCGCCCACGACATTCGCCAGCAGGTTGCTATCCCGGTGATTGGCGTGGGGCTGATCACCGATCCGCAGCAGGCGGAAGCGGCGCTGGAGGATGGCGATGCCGACCTGATCGCCCTCGCCCGCGCGGTACTCTACGATCCGCACTGGCCGTGGCACGCTGCCGCCAGCCTCGGCGCCCAGGTTCGCGTCCCTTCGCAGTACCTGCGCTCCGAGCCACACGGCCTGAAAGGCACCCTGCTGCCAAACCGTTGAACCCGCAGCGCGCATAAAAAAGGGGTATCGTAAGATACCCCTGAGCAGGATGCTATTGCGGTCCACGTGCCGGGCGACGACGGCGCCTTGCCCGGCTTACACAAGGGTGATGCCCGGTCATTGCGCAGCCAACCCACCCCCTGCGTAGGCCCGCGCAAGCGCAGCGCCGCCGGGCAATCTATCAGGCTCCGCTCCCTATATTTCCTAGCGCGGGTCAGGCAAACAGCGCAGGTTACTGCTGGGCGGGCGGTGGCGTGGTGTTCTGTTTGTCCGCCGCGATACTGTCCTGGATGGCCTTGGTTTTGCTCGCCGCCTCCGCCGAGAGCTGATTGGCGTCGCCGATGGCATTGTCTTTGATTTGACCCGCCTCTTTGACTATGCGGTCACTTTCCTGCTTTGCGTTCTGCTTCACGGCATCGGCCTGGGCTTTCGCCTGCTGGGCGATGGCATCCGCTTTCTTGTCCGCCTCCGCCTTGATGGCGCTGGCCTGATCCTTCAGGCGGTCGGCCTCGGCGTCAGCCTGGCTTTTCAGCGTATCGATTTGCTTATCCGCATCCTGTTTAATCGCCTGCGCTTTGTCCGCCGCGGCATCCTTCATCTGCTCCGCATTATCTTTGGCCTTATCCAGTTTGTTATCCACTTTCGACGCATCGTCGCAGCCAAACAGGGTCAGACACAGAGCGGAAGCAAGTAGTGTTTTATTCCAGAGTTTCATCAGCATTCCCTTACAGGTTAAGTCGTTATCCAGCTTTGTGATTCATTGCTTAATAGCATTCACATTTTATATATAATCGCTCAGTCGGCAGAGTCAAGCCGACACCGATCGATCCAGCGTCGCTACCAGCCCCTGCAACCAGTCGGCAAAGACCCGCACCTTATGCGACAGATGCCGGTGCGGATAGAGTAGCGACAACGGTCGACGCGGCGCCGGAAAGTCCGGCAAAATTTCCACCAGTTGCCCGCTGTCGATATAAGGTTGCAAAAAGAAACGCATCCCCTGCAGCATCCCCAGCCCCGCCAGCCCGGCGGCAGTAAAGACTTCAGAGTTGTCCAGCACCAGTTTACCGGGAATGGCGATCTGCCTGATGCCCTCCGGGGTCTGGAATCGCCAGGGCATAATCTGCCGGCTGCTGCTGTTCACCCAGTTCACCGCCAGATGCGACTGCAGGTCCTCCAGCGTCGCGGGCGCCCCATAGCGCGCCAGATAGCCCGGACTGGCGCAGGTGGTTAACGCCACCTCCCCCAGCGAACGCGCCACATAGTCGCCATCCTCAAGATCCCCCACCCGCAGCAGGCAATCCAGACCATCGCGCAGCATATCCCGGCGTACGTCGGAGCTGCTGAGGACAACCTCCACCTCCGGATGAGCCTGATAAAAATCCGGCAGATGCGGGATCACCAGCAGCCGGGCAAAGGCGATCGGCATATCAACGCGCAGCTGACCGCGGATCGGTCGGTCCGGCGCGAACGACTCCAGCAGATCGTCGGCCTGGGAGAGCAACGGTTTGCTGCGGCGATAAAACTCTTCCCCCTCCGGCGTAAGATACAGACGCCGGGTGGTGCGCTGCAGCAGCCGGACCCCGCTCTCCTGCTCCAGCTGCTGCAGCGCTTTGGTCACCGCCGGTCGGTGGATCTGCAAATTTTCCGCCGCCTGGGCAAAGCTGCCGGCATCGACGATTTCAATAAAAATTTTAATATTTTCAAACAGATTCATTTGCATGATGGCCCGCCTCCCACCTCTTCATTAGTTCACATTATTACTAATTTAATAATAGTGATGAAAGTTTTTGCTCATTTTTTAAAACAATAAAGACGCCTACACTGCCCTCATTGCCGCATCGCTGGAGCGAAGAAATTTATAACTTATTAACATACAAGGAAAAATATCATGCAATCCAACCGCGTCGCCCGCATTCTGGGTATTGAAAAACCGGTGGTCCAGGGGCCGCTCTCCTGGCTAACCGATGCTCGTCTGGTGGCGGCCGTCGGCAACGCCGGTGGGCTTGGCGTGCTGGGCCCGAACGCCGGACTGACGGCGGCAACCGCCGTTTCCACCCCGGAGGCCACCGCCGAGAAAATGCGCGAAGAGATCCGCAAAACCAAACAGCTGACGGAGAAACCCTTTGGCGTCAACCTGATCCCGACGGCGGAAAATGACATCTGGACGCCGGCGATCCTGCCGGTGATCAAAGAGGAAGGCGTTAAGGTGGTGGTCTACACCGGCTACGGCGATGGTTCGTTAAAACCGGCGCTGTTCGACGAACTGAAAGCCGCCGGGATCACCATTATCTATCGTGACATCAACCCGACGCCGGAGAACAGCCGCCGCGCGGAGCAGGCCGGAGCGGATATTATTGTCGCCACCGGCTTTGACGAAGGCGGCACGCTGCCGGGTACCGCCCTCGGGACCTTCACCATCGTCCCGCTGATCGTTGACGCGGTACAGCGGGTTCCGGTGATGGCCGCCGGGGGGATCACCGACGCCCGGGGCGCGCGCGCCGTCCACGCCCTCGGTGCGGAAGGCGTCTTCGCCGGCTCGGTATTTATCAGCACCATCGAAAGCCGGGTTCCCGACTCGGTGAAAGCGAAAATTGTGGCCGCCAACGGTCTGGATCTGCGCCTGTTCCGTACCCTGCCGGACTACTATCGCGCGCTGCCCGGCAAACTGAGCGACACACTGGTGGCCATGGATCGTGCCGGCGCCTCAAAAGCCGAGCTGGCCCAGGCGATGGGCGGTCTGCGCGGGATGCGGCTGGGCATGCTGGAGGGGAATACTGATGAAGGGTATATCTCGGTGGGCGCGGGGATCGGCAACATCCATGCCATCACCTCTGTCGCCGAGGTGGTCAACCAGCTGGCGGTGTGAAGCCGCCAGCCGGGGCTCGGCAACCGGCGCGATCAGGCGTCGGCCACCTTCTCTACCGCCCGGGAGAAAGCGTCGATAGCCAGTCCGACGTCGGCGGCGGTGACCGACTCCGCCGGGTGATGGCTGACGCCCCCCCGGCAACGCACAAACAGCATGGCCGATGGCCAGCGCTCGGCGATGGCGATGGCGTCATGCCCTGCGCCGCTCGGCAGCGTCAGCGAACGCCCCTGCACCGCCGCTACCGCCTCGCCCAGCACCGCCTGCAGGTGACTGTCGCAGGCGGTGGCGGCGATGCGATAATACTCCTCGGCGGCGAAACGCAGCTGGCGACGCCCGGCAATGGCCTGCGCCTCGCCCAGCAGCTCATCCAGCAGCGCCGTCAGCGGCGCATCCTGCGGGCCGCGAATATCCAGCGTCAACTGCACCTCGCCCGGTATCACGTTCACCGCGCCCGGCGCACAGCGCAGGGTGCCGACCGTCGCCACCAGGTTACCGCCGCGCTGCCGGGTCAGGTTTTCCACCTGCACCATCCATTCCGCCGCCGCGGCGAGGGCGTCCTTGCGGTGGAGCATCGGCACCGTGCCGGCATGGCCAGCTTCGCCGGTAAAGCGGCAGTTCAGCCGTCGGGCGCCGTTAATCGCCTCCACCACGCCGAGCGCCAGCCCCGCCTGCTCCAGGCACGGCCCCTGCTCGATATGCAGCTCCAGATAGGCGGCGATATCCCGCGGGAGACGGGCCGCATCGCCGATCCGCGCCGGATCGAGTCCGGCATTCACCAGCGCCTGGGCGACGCTCACGCCGTCGGTATCGCACTGTGACAGCCAGCTTTCAGGCCAGGTGCCGGTGACGCCGCGGCTGCCGAGCAGGGTGATGCCAAAGCGGGTGCCCTCTTCATCGCCAAAGCCGACGATCTCGATTGCCTTTGCCAGCCGTCGCCCCTGCTGGTGCAGACGCTGGACCACCTCAATCGCCGCCAGCACGCCGAGCATGCCGTCGTAGCGTCCGGCGTTGCGCACGGTGTCAAGATGAGAACCCAGCAGCACCGCCGGCGCCCCCTCCTGTTGTCCTTCATAGCGTCCGCAGATGTTGCCGACGCTGTCCTGCCACACCATCATGCCGGCAGCCTGCATCCACTGGCCCACCAACTGGTTGGCCTGCAGATGCTCGGGCGACAGATAGACCCGGGTCAGGGCATCGGCGGTTTCGCTGAGGGTGGCCAGCCGATCGGCACGCGCCATCACCCGGCTGGCAGCCGCTTCTCTCTCCGCCTGCTGGCGGGCGGTATCACTCATAGGGTGGCCTCGGTGCGGTAGTGATCCCAGGCCGCCTGCATCGCCGCGCCCTGAGTGGTGGTGAACTTGAGGTAGTTCAGGACCGCTTCCAGCGCGCTGAGCGTCTGCATCACGCAGTCTTTACGCGCGTTATAGCCCATGGTGCCAATGCGCCAGACTTTACCGTGCAGCGGACCAAACGAGGTGCCAATTTCAATGCCGAAATCTTCCAGCATCAGTTTGCGTACCTGATCGCCGTTGACCCCGTTGGGGATCACCACCCCCAGCACGTTATTCATTTTGTGCCGCAGGTCGCCAAAGGTCTCGAGCCCCATCGCCTGGATGCCCTTCAGCAGCGCATCGCCGTGCAGTTTGTGGCGGGCGATGCCGTTGTCGAGTCCCTCCTGGAGGATCAGGCGCGCGCACTCCCGGGCGGCGAACAGCGCCGAGGTCGCTTCGGTATGGTGGTTAAGGCGCTCCGGCCCCCAGTAATCCATTACCATGCCGAGATCGAAATAGTTGGAGTAGATCATCTCGTCGACGCCATCGTGGTGGGCGTCGGTGCGGATCCCCTGCTCAATGCAACGACGGCGGCGGATGACCTCTTCCATCCGCGGGCTGAGGGTGATGGGCGAGGTGCCGGAAGGACCGCCCAGGCACTTCTGCATCCCGGCGGACACGGCGTCCAGCTGCCAGGCGTCGGTTTCCAGCGGGTTACCGCCGAGCGACGCGGTGGCGTCGGTATAGAACAGCACTTCGTGACGACGGCAAATCTCCCCCAGCTCCGCCAGCGGCTGCAGCATGGTGGTGGAAGTATCGCCCTGCACGGTGAGCAGCAGGCGCGGGCGCACGCGCTTGATCGCGTCCTCAACCTGATCCGGCGTAAAGACCTCGCCCCACGGCACCTCGATGGTGTGCACCTCTGCCCGGCAACGACGCGCGATCTCGCACAGCAGATGTCCAAACCGGCCGAACACCGGCACCAACACTTTGTCACCCGGACGGATCGCCGACACCAGAATCGCTTCGATCCCGGCGCGCGAGGTGCCGTCGACCAGCATCGTCCAGCGATTTTCGGTGCGAAACACACCGCGGTAGAGCGCCATGACTTCATTCATGTAGTGGGTCATCGCCGGATCGTACTGGCCAACCAGCTGGCTCGACATGGCGCGCAGCACGCGCGGGTCGGCATTGATCGGCCCCGGCCCCATCAGCAGGCGCTGCGGCGGGTTAATTTGCGAAAACTGAGTGATATCCATCTGCCATTCCTTACGTTAGTTAAGACCGCGCACCGAGGAGATAAACTGTTTCAGTTCGCTGGTCTGCGGACTGGCGAACAGCGTTTTGCTGTCGCCCTGCTCCCAGACGCGTCCCTGATGCATAAACACCACGCGGTCGCCCACTTCGCGGGCAAAATTCATTTCATGGGTGACGAGGATCAGCGTCATACCTTCCGCCGCCAGTTGCTCCAGCACCTTCAGCACTTCACCCACCAGTTCCGGGTCGAGTGCCGAGGTGATTTCGTCACAGAGTAAAACTTTCGGCGACATGGCCAGCGCCCGGGCAATGGCCACGCGCTGCTGTTGGCCGCCGGAGAGATTGGCCGGATAGTAATCCAGACGGTCGCCAAGACCGACCTTCTCCAGCATCCGCTGCGCCAGCTCCCGGCATTCGGCCTGGGACTTCTTCAGCACCCGCCGCGGGGCCAGCATGACGTTCTCCAGCGCCGTCATGTGCGGGAACAGGTTAAAATTCTGGAACACCATGCCGATAGAGCGGCTGATCTCCCGGGCCTGTGAATCGCGGTCGGTGATGGTCATGCCCCCGAGCTTGATACTGCCCTCCTGGTAGCCCTCCAGACCATTGATACAGCGCAGCAGGGTGCTTTTACCCGAGCCACTGCGGCCGATGATCGAGATCACTTCCCCCATGTCGATATCCAGATCGACGCCCTTCAACACATGGTTGTCGCCGTAGTACTTCTGCATCTGATTAATGGTGATGAGAGGCATTGAATTTGTTCTCCAGATAGCGGCTGTAGCGGGACAGCGGATAGCACAGAATGAAATAGCCCAGCGCCACCAGGGCAAACACTTTAAACGGCTGATAAGTGACGTTGGTCAGCATCGTCCCGGCCTTGGTCAGCTCCACAAAGCCGATAATCGATGCCAGCGCCGTGCCTTTGATCACCTGTACGGCAAAGCCCACCGTCGGCGCGATGGCAATGCGCAGCGCCTGCGGCGCCACCACCCGGTACAAGGTCTGGCCGAAGCTCAGCCCGAGACACCGCGAGGCCTCCCACTGGCCTTTGGGCAGCGCGCGAATGCTGCCGAACCAGATATCCAGCAGAAAGGCGCTGGTGTAAAGCGTCAGAGCGACCGAGGCGGCGGTCCACGCCGAGACGTCGATGCCGAACAGCGCCACGCCAAAGAATGCCAGAAACAGCTGCATCAGCAGCGGCGTGCCCTGAAACAGCTCGATGTAGCCGCGGATCAGCCGTTTCACCTGGCGTCCGCCGGTGAGGCGCAGCAGCAGTAACGGTAAGGTCACCAGCGCCCCGCCGGTGAACGCGACCAGCGACAGCAGCACCGTCCAGCGACCGGCCAGCAGCAGGTTGCGGATAATGTCCCAGTCAGTAAAAGTGGTCATCAGGCCTGTACCCCCAGCCATTTACGCCCCGCCGCCATCAGCAGCTGGCGCATCGCTATCGATAACGCTAAGTAGATCCCGGTGGTCACCAGATAGACCTCAAAGCTCAAAAATGTCCGCGACTGGATCAGGTTGGCGGCGAAGGTCAGCTCCTCATAGGAGACCTGCGACACCACTGACGAGCCGAGCATCACGATGATGCACTGGCTGACCAGCGCCGGGTAAATCCGCTGCAGCGCCGGGGGCAATACGACGCGAACGAAGGTTTGCGTCCGGCTAAGCCCGAGCACGCGACCGGCTTCCCACTGGCCCTTCGGCGTCACCTGAATACCGGCGCGGACGATCTCGGTGCTATAGGCGCCGAGGTTAACCACCATCGCCAGCAGCGCCGCTTCACCGGCGGTCATCTTCAGTCCAAGGTTCGGTAAACCAAAGACGATAAAAAAGAGCTGCACCACAAACGGCGTGTTGCGGATGATTTCCACATATCCGCCCCATACCCGGCTGAGCATTCCCGGGCGCCCGCTGCGGATCGCCGCCCCGAGGATGCCGATCGCCAGTCCGCCGATCGTCGCCAGCACCGTCAACTGCACCGTCACCCACAGGCCGGCCAGCAGCTCCGGCCAGTGCGGCCAGAGCTCAGAGAAATGAAGTTGCTCCGTCATCCCCAGACCTTACGCGCCGAGGCTGGCAGGCAGTGGCGCTTTCAGCCACTTCTCAGACAGACCGTTGAGGGTGCCGTCCTTAATGCCCTGCTCGATGAGGGTATCCACTTTCGCCTTCAGCGCCGGTTCGTTCTTTTTCAGACCGATAAAGCACGGCGAGTCCTTCAGCATAAAGCTCGGCACCGGCGCTTTGTCGGCGTTCTGCCGGGAGATGGCCGCCACCACCAGATTGCCGGTCGCGACATACTGCACCTGACCGGACAGGTAAGCCGACAGCGTAGTGTTATTATCCTCGTAGCGCTTAATCTGCGCTGCCTGCGGCGCCACGCTGGTCAGTACCATATCTTCCACCGCCCCACGGGTCACCCCGATGCTTTTGCCGCTCAGCGCGGCCGCGTCCTTCAGTTCCGCCCCTTTCGGGCCAAACACGCCGAGGAAGAACGGCGCGTAGGCGCGGCTGAAGTCGATCACCTTCTCGCGCTCGGCGTTCTTGCCGAGGCTGGAGATCACCAGGTCCACCTTATCGGTCTGCAGATACGGCACGCGGTTGGCGCTGGTCACCGGGACCAGCTGCAGCTTGAGCTTCATCGATTTCGCCAGATAGCGCGCCATATCGATGTCATACCCCTGCGGCTGCAGGTCGGTGCCCACCGAGCCGAACGGCGGAAAATCCTGAGGCACGGCAATACGAATGACGCCGCGTTTTTCAATATCCTGGAGCTGGTCAGCCTGCGCGGCAGAAACAGACGAAAGGAGACAAGCGGCCCCGGCCAGTGCGATCAACAGTTTCTTCATGATGTTTACCCGTTACGTTAGCATGAAACAAAAGATTCTTTGAATCTGTTTTTGCAACTAATGTGCCAGATACAGACGAGGCGAGAGTTGGCGAGGAATTAAAACAAAAAGTGAGAAAGGACAAGCGTTAACGGGAAAGTGTTCAGCGAGCGGCGGCGCCATCACGTGGTTTTTCTTGCACCATAATAATGCAAAGCACCACGCTGGCGCCCCATTAGCGTTGTTCCAGCTCGTCCAGTTGCTGATAAAGCGTGGCGATATCGTGGATGCGCGGACGACCGCTGTCGAGCGTTTCATGGAGAAAGGCATTGGCCAGCAGATTAATCAGGCTGTTGACCGAGGCATAGCTGTCGTAGGCGGAGACGCTGTCCAGCGGCGCGCAGAGCTGCCAGCGGGAGAGCGGAAACAGGCTGTGGGCCTGCGGCTCGCACATTAACAGGACCGGCACCCCGTCGCGCTGCAGCTGCTGCAGCAGAGGGCGTACTATTCGCGGCCGGCGGCGAAACGCCATCATTACCACCAGATCATCGGCGGTCAGATCGACCAGCTCTTCGCTGAGACTCTGACCCGGCTGGGGCAGCACCAGCACCTGGCCGCGGGCCTGCAGCAGCTGCTGGCGCAAGTGCAGCGCCGCCGGATAGGCGTTACGCATCCCCACCACCACAATGCGGCGCGCGCCCACCATCGCCGTCAGCGCCTCGGCGAACTGGCGGGCGTCGAGGGCGTTGACCCACTGGGTGAGATTCGCCATCTCCTGCTTATAATGGCGCGCCAGCAGCGTGTTACCCTGCACCGCGTCGCGCTGGTCGGTGAGCGGCATCCCGCTCTGGCGCAGGGTGCGCAGTTCATCGCGCATATCCTTATATTTGTCGTAACCGAGGCGCTTGAACAGCCGGCTGACGGTGGCTTTCGACACGCCGCTCAGCTGCGCCAGCTCGGCGCTGTTGTAGCTTATCAGGTCATCAAAGTGGTCAAAGATGAAATCCGCCACCCGCTGCTCCTGCGGCGACAGCGAGGCGTATTGCCCTTTCAGTCGTTCATCGAGTTGTTGCATAGCGCCCCTGTAACTTTCGTTTCATCATCCATCCCTCATCATACTGTATCTGCTATGCCTTACACATAGCGTGCCAGTGGGAAAATTCTGGTCATTGTTTTTATCAATGAAACGAAACGTTCAGAGATGGAACAGCTTTTGCAGTGTTCTGCGGGTGATTCGTTCAGAAAGGATAATTTATGCACAGTAGCAACGTTTCGACCCACGGCATGGCGGTGGCCCCCCATCACCTCGCCAGTCAGAGCGCGCTGGCGATCCTGCGCGAGGGCGGCAGCGCCATTGAAGCGATGGTGGCTGCCGCGGCGGCCATCGCCGTCGTCTATCCCCATATGAATGGCCTCGGCGGCGATGGCTTCTGGCTGATCGTACCGCCTGAGGGAGACCCCA
This sequence comes from Klebsiella sp. P1CD1, assembly GCF_003790505.1. Lineage (NCBI taxonomy): Bacteria > Pseudomonadati > Pseudomonadota > Gammaproteobacteria > Enterobacterales > Enterobacteriaceae > Klebsiella > Klebsiella sp. P1CD1. Next base: position 2,871,706 of record NZ_CP033631.1, on the reverse strand, counting down.
TCGCCATTGACGCCAGCGGGGCGGCCGGATCGCTGGCGACCCTCGAGGCCTACGCCGGACAGCAGCATATTCCCCACCGGGGACCGCAGGCCGCGCTGACCGTCGCCGGCACCGTCAGCGGCTGGGACGAGGCGCTGCGTATTTCACGGGACTTAACCGGCCGCGCGCTGCCGGTGGCCCGCCTGCTGGCCGATGCGATCGGCTATGCCGAAGACGGTATTCCGGTCACCGCCTCGCAAGCCCACGCCACCGCCAGCAAACTGGAAGAGTTGCGCCATCAGCCGGGCTTCAGCGAAACCTGGCTGGTATCGGGCGAGGCCCCGCGGCCCGGCAGCCGCTTTCGCCAGCCCGCCCTCGCCGGTACCCTGCGCATGCTGGCCAGCGACGGTCTCGACAGTTTCTATCGCGGGCCGCTGGCCGAGCGTCTCGCGCAGGGTATGGCCGCGCTGGGGATGCCGATCACCCTCGGCGACCTGCAGGCCCACCGCGCCCGGCGTCCGGCGCCGCTGACGCTCCAGCACCAGCAGGGCACGCTGTGGAATCTTGCGCCGCCGACGCAGGGACTGGTGTCGCTGGCGATCCTTGGCATCACCGACCGCCTGAACATGGCCGATGCCGACGACGCGCAAACAGTGCACCGTATTGTCGAAGCCACCAAGCGGGCATTTGCCCTGCGCGATGCGCATATCACCGATCCACGCCATCTGGATGTGGATGTACAGCAGTTGCTCACCCCGGAAGCCCTGCAGCAGCTGGCCGACAGCATCGACGACGCCAGCGCTTCCCCCTGGGGCCGCGGCAAAGGCCCTGGCGATACCGTCTGGATGGGCGTCGTGGATAACAGCGGACTGGCAGTGTCATTTATTCAGAGTATCTATCACGAGTTCGGCAGCGGCGTGGTGCTCCCGGACACCGGGATCGTCTGGCAAAACCGCGGGGCGGCCTTCAGCCTCGATCCGCAGCATCTCCTGGCGCTGGCCCCTGGCAAACAGCCATTCCATACCCTCAACCCTGCCGCCGCCCGCCTGAACGATGGCCGGGTGATGGTCTATGGCTCGATGGGCGGCGACGGTCAGCCGCAAACTCAGGCGGCGCTGTTTACTCGCTATATCCTGCAGGGGGTGCCGTTGCAGGAGAGCATCTCCCGTCCGCGCTGGCTGCTGGGCCGCACCTGGGGCCAGTCCTCCGATTCACTGAAGCTGGAGGGACGCTTTGCCCCCGCCTGTATCGCGCACCTACGCGAGCTGGGGCACGAAGTGGAAGTGCTGGCTGATTTCAGCGAAGCGATGGGCCACGCCGGCGCCATTGTCCGCCATCCCAACGGCCTGCTTGAAGGGGCGACCGATCCACGCAGCAACGGCGCCGCCGCCGGATACTAAGGAGCAGACTATGACCACACAGCCTGACTGGAGCGAGTATCTGACGCAGATGACTCACCTGTTGGATATGGAGCTGGATGCGCCGCGTCGTGAAGAGCTGGAGCGCCAGTTTGCCCGCATCGCCGCCATGGCGCAGCCGCTGATGGACTATCCCCTCGGGTCGCGCGAGGAGATTGCGGGGGTGTATAAAGCATGACTCTTCATCACTTCACTATCGCCGAGATCCAGCGTGCGCTGCACGAGGGCGAACTGAGCGCCCGGGAGATCGCCCGCCAGACGCTGGACGATATCGCCCGCGTGAATCCGCAGATCAACGCCTGGACCGAGGTCACCGCGCAGCGCATGCTGGCGGAGGCCGACAGCATTGACGCCCTGCGCCGGGAAAAGCGCCCCTTGCCGCCGCTGGCAGGGATTCCTTACGCAGTGAAAAATCTGTTTGATGTCGCCGGGCATACCACCCTCGCCGGGGCGGAACTGCTGAGCGACCGGCCGCCGGCGACCAGCGACAGCTGGGCGGTGCGCCAGCTGCACAGCGCCGGCGCCCTGCTCAGCGGGATGCTCAATATGGACGCCTACGCCTACGGCTTCACCACCGAAAACAGCCACTTTGGCGCGACGCGCAACCCGCACGATCTGTCGCGGATCGCCGGCGGTTCTTCCGGCGGTTCGGCCGCGGCGGTGGCGGCCGGGCTGGTCCATTTCAGCCTCGGCAGCGACACCAACGGCTCGATCCGCGTCCCCGCGTCGCTGTGCGGGATCTTTGGCCTGAAACCCACTTTCGGTCGCCTTTCGCGCTCTGGCAGCCATCCGTTTGTCGCCAGTCTGGATCATATTGGTCCTTTTGCCCGCCGGGTGGCCGACCTCGCCGCGGTGTATGACGCCCTGCAGGGGCGCGACCCGGCCGATGACTTTCAGGCTGATAAAGCCAGCGAGCGCACCGGTAATCTGCTGGAGCGCGGACTGGAGGGGCTGCGCTGCGCGCGGCTGGGCGGCTATTTCACCACCTGGTGCGATGACGACGCCCGGGCGGCCGTGGATCGGATCGCCCACGCGCTGGGCGCCGACAGCGAGCTGCAGTTCGCGGATGCCGCGCTGGCCCGCTCGGCGGCCTTTATCATCAGCGCCAGCGAAGGCGGCAATCAGTACCTGACGGATCTTCGCCACTCGCCAGAGCGTTTTGAACCTCACTCCCGCGAGCGGCTGCTTGCCGGAGCGATGATCCCCTCCGCATGGTATCTGCAGGCTCAGCGTTTTCGCCGTCATGCTCGCCAGGCAATGAAATCCCTGTTCAGCCAGGCCGACGTGCTGATCGCCCCCGCCACCCCATGCAGCGCCACGCCAATAGGCGCGGAGGAGATGGTAATTAACGGCCAGCCGCTGCCGGTGCGCGCCAGCATGGGAATGCTAACGCAGCCGATCTCCTTCCTCGGTCTGCCGGTGGTGACCGTCCCCCTGCGCACCGCCAGCGGTAAGCCGATTGGCCTGCAGCTGATTGCCGCGCCGTTTAACGAACAAGCCTGTCTTCGCGCCGCGCGGGCGCTGGAAGCGATGGGCATTACCGATGCCCGAGTGGCGGAGAGTGCAGCATGATCAATCTGGATAATGTAGACCGCCCGGCGATCCTCGCCGAGGTGACGGCGGCGTTTTATCAGTATGAAGAGGCGCTGGTCAGCAATAACATCGAGGCGCTGGATGCGCTGTTCTGGCACGACCCGCGCACCGTACGGCTGGGAGCCGGCGAAAATCTGTATGGCATCGAGGCGATCCGCGCCTTTCGCGCCGCCCGCCCCGCCGCCGGTCTGGCCCGCGATCTGCGCCATACCACCATTACCACCTTTGGCGCGGATATGGCGGTGTGCAGCACCGAGTTCACCCGCGAAGGCAGCGCCCGCCTGGGCCGCCAGCAGCAGACCTGGGTACGCTTCCCCTACGGCTGGCGCATTGTCGCCGCCCAGGTCAGTCTGATGGACTGAGTGGCGTATACGGGAGCGGACCGGAGAATAAGGTATCCACCGGCCCGCTTCCGGTCCGGTAACACGCTATTTGGAGTCGAAGATCATGGTGTTCATCAGAGCGGCTGAATCAAAAGATATCCCCTCGCTGAAAACGCTATTTCTGCAGCTGGGCTATCAGACGGAGACGGCGATCATAGAACAACGCATCACTGCCCCGCAGAGTATGATGAGTGCGCTGGTGGCGGAAACAGAAAACGCCGTGTGTGGCGTAATCGTTATCAATTTTATTTTACCGGTACATGAGAACCGTTTATGGGCATTAATTCCCGCGCTGGTCATCGAGGAATCGTCACGTGGATCAGGGATAGGCCAGCAACTTCTCCATGCCGCAGAGCGCCTCGCCCGCGATAAACAATGCGCTCAGATCGAACTTTCAAGCAGTGAAAAAAGAATCAGAGCGCATCAATTTTATGAAAATAACGGCTACAAGGAGGTCCGCAAACGCTTCGTTAAACATTTGTCTTAACCGCCTGCGCGCGAGGGCTTTCCCCGGATGACCGTAACTATATTTTGCCCAGCAGGATATTTAACATGCGGCGCAGGGGTTCCGCCGCACCCCATAGTAGCTGATCGCCAACCGTTAACACCGAGTAGACGGGTTCATTATTTAACGACATTTTCTTGTAGCGGCCAATTCCTACCTGCAGCGAACCACTAATAGCAGCCGGGGTCAATTTACTGACACTCTCTTGCTTATTATTGCGGATATAGTTTACCCATGGATGGGAATGGGTGACTAACTCAGCGAATTCCGCTTCGCTGACCTCACGTTTAAGTTTAAGGGTAATGGCAGCGCTGTGGCAGCGGATCACGCCGACCCGAATGCATAAGCCATTGACCGGAATGGTGCCGGGCGCAAGGCCAAGAATTTTATTGGTTTCCGCCTCGCCCTTCCATTCTTCGCGGCTGTTTCCATCGCCTAAATCGCTGTCGATCCATGGAATGATGCTTCCCATCAGAGGAACGCCAAAATTCTCCACCGGCATACCCGCGCTGTTAATCAGCTCACTCACTTTATTTACCAATGGCAGTACTGAACCTGATGCCGTCAGTTCATCCGCAGATAAATGCTGACTGATATAAGCGCTTTGCGCGATTAATTCCCGCACCTGTTTGGCGCCCGCTCCGGAGGCAGACTGATAGGTCATCACGCTCATCCATTCGATCAGGTCAGCCTTGATCAGCCCGGCCAGCCCCATCAGGCTCAGCGTAATGGAGCAGTTGCCGCCAACAAACAGTTTCACTCCCGCTTTCACTGCGCGATCGATATTATCGCGGTTGACCGGGTCGAGAATAATGCAGGCTTTTTCATCCATCCGCAGCGCCGAAGCGGCGTCAATCCAGTAACCTTGCCAGCCATGGTTAATTAACGCTGGATAGATGGCTTTGGTATACTCCCCGCCCTGACAGGTGATGATGATATCCATTTCGGCGAGGGCGCTAAGGGAATTCGCATCTTTAAGGATGTCGCTTTTACCATTAATAACCGGGCCCACACCGCCCGCACTTGAGGTACTAAAAAAATGCGCTGAAATATCGTCGAAATCATTTTCTTCGATCATTCTTTGCAGTAATACAGAGCCTACCATTCCCCGCCAGCCAACAATACCCACCTGCTTCATTTATTTAACCTTTATAAGTTATGAGAATGTTAATTTGCATTTCGCCGTACTTTATATCGCATCCCTTAATAAAGGTCATTACCCACCACATCGATTTCTATCATTATTAAAATGTTTCATCCGCCATCAGCGATTTTTATCTCTTATTACGGCAAAGCAGGAATAAGGTGGCGGCGACTGTCCCTCTTTTCGGCATTCAAAGGAGAAACGACGTAGCGAAACGGGAGCGGCTTCTCCCCTGGGTACCGTGAAGAGTAACTTGCATTTTGATAGTGACTATGTCAATTTGCTGGCAAAAGCCACCTGGTTACTGGACAGCCCATGAAAAATGAACCGCTTTGCCACGCTCCCTGCCCCATCGCCCGCAGCCTTGGCCGCATCGGCGACAGCTGGAGCATCATGATCCTGCGTGACGCCTTCGCGGGCTTTACCCGCTTTGACGAGTTCCAGAAAAGCAGCAACGTCGCGCCCAATATTCTGTCGCGCCGCCTGAAGGCGCTGGTCGACGACGGGCTGCTGGAGAAGGTGTGCTACAGCAGCACCCCGCCGCGCTACGAATACCACCTTACGCAACGCGGCCGCGATTTTCGCATGGTGCTGCTGGCGCTGGCGGAATGGGGTAACCGCCACTTCGCCCCCGAAGGCCGTCAGATGCAGCTGGTGGAAACCGCCACCCAGCGACGGGTGGAGCCAGTCATGGTGGATAAAGCGACCGGGGAAGAGATTATTCCGGGTAAGTACGCCATGGAGCCGGGCCCCGCCGCCTCGCCGCTGATGAAATATCGTCATGAATATCTGCTGCGCAAACGCGAAGGCGATAGCGGGCAAAAATTCCAGCCTGAACCTTACAGAGATGCCAGCAATGAATCCGACCAGTAAGAAAAATATTCTTGTCCTGGCGGCCCTCGGCGCTGCCGCCCTGGCGGCAGCGAGTTACGGCGCTTACTGGTGGCATACCGGGCGCTTTATGCAGACCACCGATGACGCCTATGTCGGCGGCGACATTAGCGCCATCTCCAGCAAAGTCTCCGGCTATATCCAGCAGTTGGCGGTGCAGGACAATATGGCGGTGAAAAAAGGTGACCTGTTGATCCGCATTGACGACCGCGATTATCGCGCCGCCCTCGCGAAAGCCGCCGGAGAAGTGGCGGCGCAGCAGGCCGCGCTGGCCGATATCCAGGCTACCCGCCAGCTTCAGCAGGCGACCATTGCCGGCTCTGCGGCCTCGTTACTGGCCGCCACGGCGGCAACCGAAAAACTGGCTAACGACAACCGACGCTATAACGCCCTGGCCGCGTCGAGCGCGATTTCCGCACAGATCCGCGATAACGCCTCCGCCGATTATCGCCGGGCGCATGCCGAGCAGGAGAAAGCCAAAGCGGATAAAACCGTGGCCGAACGTCAGCTGGCGGTGCTGGATGCTCGCCAGCAGCAAACCCTGGCTGCCCTGGCGCAGGCCCAGGCTAACCTCGAGATGGCGAGGCTGAACCTCAGCTATACCGACATTCGCGCGCCGTTCGATGGGGTGATTGGCAACCGCCGCGCGTGGTCCGGTTCGTTCGTCAGCAGCGGCACGCAACTGCTCTCCCTGGTGCCCGCGCACGGCCTGTGGATTGACGCCAACTTCAAGGAAAACCAGCTGGCGCATATGCGTGCCGGCCAGCCGGTGACCATCGTCGCCGATGTGCTGCCGAACCATACCTTTAAGGGCCATGTCGCCAGCCTGGCGCCGGCGACCGGCTCACGCTTCAGCATTCTGCCGGCGGAGAACGCGACCGGGAATTTCACTAAAATCGTGCAGCGGGTGCCGGTCCGCATTGCGCTGGAAGGTGACGGGGCAAAGCTTGACGTCCTGCGCCCGGGACTGTCGGTGATCGTCACCGTGAACGAAAAGAGCCCTCGATGAGCACCGTTCAGGCGCTGTCTGCCCCGCAGGGTCTGTCGATGCCGACGGCGAAGAAGATCTTCGCCTTCGCCAGCATGTGCGTGGGGATGTTTATTGCCCTTATCGACATCCAGATCGTCTCCGCCTCGCTGCGGGATATCGGCGGCGGCCTGTCGACGGGCGACGATGAAACCGTCTGGGTACAAACCAGCTATCTGATCGCCGAGATCATTATTATTCCGCTTTCCGGCTGGCTGGCCCGGGTCATGTCGACCCGCTGGCTGTTTGCCGCTTCCGCGGCGGGCTTCACGCTGATGAGCCTGCTGTGCGGCTGGGCGTGGAACATCCAGAGTATGATCGCCTTCCGCGCCCTGCAGGGACTGGCGGGCGGGTCGATGATCCCCCTGGTGTTCACCACCGCTTTCGCCTTTTTCCAGGGCAAACAGCGGGTTATTGCCGCGGCGACGATCGGCGGCCTGGCCTCCCTCGCCCCTACGCTGGGTCCAACGGTGGGCGGCTGGATCACCGAAAACTACAACTGGCACTGGCTGTTCTTTATCAACGTGGTTCCGGGGATTTACATCGCGGTGGCAGTGCCGCTGCTGGTGAAAGTAGACAGCGCCGACCCCTCGCTGCTGCGCGGCGCCGACTATCTCAGTATTCTGCTGCTGGCCTTGTCCCTCGGCTGCCTGGAATATACCCTCGAAGAAGGTCCGCGCTGGGGCTGGTTTGATGACGCGACCCTGACGACCACCGCCTGGGTCGCCCTGCTCTGCGGCGTGGCCTTTGTTATCCGCACCCTGCGCCATCCGCAGCCGGTGATGGATCTCCGCGCCCTGCAGGATCGAACCTTCAGCCTCGGCTGCTATTTCTCGTTTATGGCCGGCGTCGGCATCTTCGCCACCATCTATTTAACCCCGCTGTATCTGGGGAGCGTGCGCGGTTTCAGTGCGCTGGAGATCGGCCTGGCGGTATTTTCCACCGGTCTGTTCCAGGTCATGTCTATTCCGTTTTATTCGTGGCTCGCCAACCGCGTCGATCTGCGCTGGCTGTTGATGGCCGGGCTGATCGGCTTTGCGGTGTCGATGTACAGCTTTGTTCCGATCACCCACGACTGGGGCGGACCAGCTGCTGCTCCCGCAGGCCTTTCGCGGACTGGCGCAGCAGTTTGCCGTCGCGCCAACGGTGACCCTGACGCTGGGCAGCCTGCCGCCCGCGCGCCTGAAGCTGGCCTCCGGGCTGTTTAATCTGATGCGCAACCTCGGGGGCGCCATCGGCATCGCCCTGTGCGGCACGGTGCTTAACGACAGAACCAATCTGCACTACAGCCGCCTGGCGGACCATCTGAATAACGCCAACCTGGCAATGAGCGATTTTGTTCAGCGCAGCGCGGCAAACTTCACCGTCCAGGGGATCTCGCCGGATGCCGCGCAGACGGCGGCGCTGAAAAATCTTTCTGCGCTGGCGCTGCGGGAGGCGCGAACCCAGGCATTTTCCGATGCTTTCTACCTCATCATGATGGGTTTTTTGCTTGCCGCGCTGCTGGTTCCCTTGATGAAAAAGCCGCCGGCACACTAATACTACAGGAGAGTTAACTCTGGGCGTTTCCGTTAAACGCATTGTCGTCACCGGGATGGGGATTGTCAGCCCGCTGGGTTGCGGCGTACAGCACGTCTGGCAATCGCTGCTGGCAGGAAAGTCAGGGATCACCCGGCTCAGCGAGCAGCTGGTCGCGGATATTCCCTGCAAAGTGGCCGGCCAGGTGCCGTCCATTGACAGCGATCCGCTGCACGGCTTCGACCCGCTGGCGACCATCCCGGCGAAAGAGCGCAAAAAGATGGATCGCTTTATTGAGTTTGCGCTGGTCGCCGCCCGCGAAGCGCTGGCCCAGGCCGGTTGGTCGCCAGCATCCGAGGCCGAACAGGAACGCACCGCCACGGTGATCGCCACCGGGATCGGCGGGTTCAGCGAGATCGCCAATGCGGTACATACCACCGATGAACGCGGGCCGCGTCGCCTCTCGCCGTTCACCATCCCCTCTTTTCTGGCCAACCTGGCCGCCGGGCATGTGTCTATCGCCCACGGTTTCCGGGGGCCCATCGGCGCGCCGGTCACCGCCTGTGCGGCTGGCGCCCAGGCCATTGGCGATGCGGCGCGGATGATCCGCAGCGGCGAGGCGGATATCGCCCTCTGCGGCGGCGCGGAAGCGGCGATTCATCGCGTTAGCCTTGCCGGGTTTGCCGCAGCAAGGGCGCTGTCCAGCGCCTCCAGCGACCAGCCGGAAGCCGCTTCCCGCCCCTTTGACCGTGACCGCGATGGTTTTGTGATGGGAGAAGGCGCGGGGCTTATCGTGATCGAATCTCTGGAGCACGCGCTGGCGCGCGGCGCCACGCCGCTGGCCGAGCTGGTGGGCTACGGCACCAGCGCAGATGCTTATCACCTGACCGCTGGCCCGGAAGACGGGAACGGCGCACGTCGGGCCATGGAGACCGCTATTCGCCAGGCCGGGGTGACCGTCGACGAGATTGACCATATCAACGCCCACGCCACCTCAACGCAGGTAGGTGATAAAGGTGAGCTGGCGGCGATTAAAACGCTGTTTGGCACCCATCCGGTCGCCATTACCTCGACGAAATCCGCCACCGGCCATCTGTTAGGCGCGGCCGGCGGGATCGAGGCCATCTTCACCATTCAGGCCCTGCGCGATCAGGTGGTGCCGCCGACGCTGAACCTGCATCACCCCGATGAAGAGGCGGCAGGTCTCAATCTGGTGGCGCTGCAGGCCCGCCCGCAGAAAATGCGTTATGCGCTGTCGAACGGTTTTGGCTTTGGCGGCGTTAACGCCAGCCTGCTGCTGAAACGCTGGGAATAATCGTCAACTCCCCCCGCCGGCACTGGCCGGCGGGGTTAATCAGAACACGGACGCGCCACATGGATTAAATAAATTTAGCCTTATCTGCCCATGCAACAGGCACACCCTGAGCGCATAACAGGGGTTCAAAACTGAGCAGCACCGCATCAGCAATGTTGTGCTCGATAAAAGGATCTTCCTGCAGAAAAGCGTGAATCAAGGGCTTATCGTTTCCGCGCATAAGAATGAACCCACCGGCATGATTATCAACAGGGCCGGCAAACAGAATTTTTCCTTCTTTAATTCCGCGCATAAGCCATTGCTTGTGTGCCTCAAGATGGGCTGAGATTTCCTCTTCCGAACGCAGGTATGTCAATGTTATCGCGTGCATCATGGCCTACACCTCATTAGCAAATCGTCGTTGATGTTCTAAGAAACTGATCTCAATGTCTGACTTATTTCTTTTAACTGCACATGTCTGAATAACGGGTTTCATAACTCCAGCAAACGCTGAATTTATTCTATGCTGAGCGCCGCCTGATTAATCAGTTCAGCGACCTGAGCGGGATGGGAAATCATGGACAGGTGATCGGAATGAATCCGCGAAATGTGGGCGCCTATCTCGTGGGCAAAACGCGCCTGGACCGACGTATTCAGCGCATGGTCATTTTCGGTGATCAGGTACCATGATGGCCTGCTATGCCAGGCGGCGGTCTCTATCTTTTCGCTGAAGGCGCCCGCGGCGATGGGCTGCTGCTGCGCCGCCAGAAGGCGTGCCTGTGATGCAGAAAGGTCATTCGCCATGATCTGATGAAAAGCATTCGCATCATCCAGCCAGATCAAGCCGTTTTTATCCGCCTCCATCCCCTCCATCGGCGCATTAAGCCGTGTCAGAGCCTCGGCGACAGATTCTCCTGAGTCCGGCGCCAGGGCAGAAAGGTAGACCAGTCCTTTCACGTTTGGTGCATTACCTGCCTGGGTAATAACCGCGCCAGCCCATGAATGCCCCACCAGAAGAACGCCGCCCTTCTGACGCTCGAGGACGCGTTCCGTCGCCGTCACGTCATCCTGCAATGAGGTCAAGGGATTCTGCACGGCGGTGACGTGATAACCGTCAGCCTGAAGCAACGGGATAACGGCAGACCAGCTGGAGCCATCCGCAAACGCCCCGTGGACCAGAACAATGTTTTTAATATCCGTCGCCTCTGCCCGGAGAGGCGATGCGAATGAAATCATCAAAGACATAACGAATGCTCCCAGGCGAATGTTTTTCTTAAGAAAAGGGTTCATCGACTCTCACTCTACCGTTGACGTTAAAAGAACGTCGCTCACTTTAACGCGGCAGGATGAAACCTATAAAGTGTCTTAAATGACAGTTATGATGCTAAATCAGACATAATTTTTACCAGGACTCACCATGCGAATTGCGTTACTGGCTATACCGGGCAGCATGAGATCGGCACTTGCCGGCATAGCCGACATGTTCTGGCTCGCCAATCAGATCATCGTCCAAAATCCGCAAGTCAACGCGGATATTGCACGGACGTCACCGTTTTTTGAGGTCATGGTGGTCACCTCCGATGGTCTGCCAGTCATGGACGTTCAGGGGAGAAAAATCGTTAGCGATGGTTCGTTCAATGATGCCCAACCTGTTGATCTGGTTATTGCCAGCGGTATGCAGCTTGACGAGCAGAAGCTTCCCCTCGCGCAAGAGGCCGTTACCGCTGCCGCAGAATGGGTGAAAGAAAAATATCTTCAGGGCAGTTGCATTGCAGGGGCCTGCGCCGGCGGATTTATCCTGGGTGAAGCCGGGTTACTCAACGGACGCGCCTGTTCCACGACCTGGTGGCTGTATCATACCTTGCGATCGCGATACCCACTGGCGAAGCCCGTCTGGGGGAAAGTCATGGCTGAACAGGACAACATCATTACCACAGGAGGCCCGTTTTCGTGGATTGACCTGGTTATCTATATTGTTCGCAAATATGCGGGCAATGAGATTGCCAAACTGACGGCTGATATGGCCGTTGCGGATAGCCAGCCATTATCACAGCAGCTTTATGCGCCTGCGGGATTTCTCAATTCAAGGCATCCTCTTCTGATGAAGGCTGAACAGCTGGTGCGTTATCAAAACCCGGGCATAACGGTGGATCAGCTGGCTGAGGCCTTGAACCTGACACCCCGCACCCTCAATCGTAAAATGACCGCGCTGATCCAGCAGAGTCCGAAAAACTTTATCACGCGGGTTCGTATTGAAACGGCGGCGCTTATGCTGGAAATCCCTGGCAAAACGATTTCTCAGGTCGCCAACGCCTGCGGATATAGTGATGAGACCGCATTCAGGCGGGCTTTCAGTCGTATCATGGGCATGTCCCCAGGGAATTACAAAGAGCGGATCAAAAATCAGGCCCCATAGTCTTTCACATGCCTGGAAAGCATCATCATGATGAATTCTTCACGCAATTATGAGGTGGCGCTCATTTTATACGCATGGCGAGTCATATCCTGAAATTCATTCTCAGGAGGTAAAACCATGAAAAAGCTTCTGATATGTTGTTTGTTTGGCAACACTGCCAATTCTCTCGCCAAAAAGATACAGTTACTGGCGGAAAAAAAGGGCCATCCTCTCATTGTCAGCGCAGTGGGCCTGGAAAATTTTGCCAGCGTGGCGCCCGCTTTCGACGGATTTCTCATTGCGCCGCATATTCAGTATAAGGTCGCGGAGATAAGAGGGATTGTTGGCGACGCTCGTTCTATTGCGGTGATTGAAAGTCTGCCCTATGCCTCACTCGACGCGGAAAAAGTTTTCGCGTTTGTGATGGCGCAGATGCCTGAACTGGCAATCTGACGCCAAAGGCCGCCTCTCTTGTGCGGCCTTCTCTACTCATGTCGCCTTCTACCTGCCCTGTTGAGACGCTTCAGCCCGTAATGCCGCCTGTACAGCAGGACGGGCATTTATTATTTCCATATACGACGATAGCGCTGGCCAGCGATCCAGTGGGATCGCGAAGAATTTGCACCATCCCAGCACCGTGAAGAGGTAGGCATCCGCCACGCTAAAGGACGGGCCAGTCAGATAGGTTTTTTCGCTGAGCGTCGTCTGCAGAAAATCGAAGCGTCGGAATAGCTTGTCCCGGAACATCGTTCTGACATCTTCCGCCAGCGCGGAGTTAAACAGCGGCGCCGAACCCGCGTGTATTTCACTGGTGATAAAGTTAAGCCATTCCTGCAGGCGCACCCTTTCCCAACTGCCCGCGCGTGGCGCCAGGCCGTATTCGGGTTTACGATCGGCGAGGTACTGCACCATCGCCGGCCCTTCGGTGAGGATCTGCCCATCATCCAGCTCAAGCGCAGCAACATACCCTTTCGGGTTAATGGTGAGGAAGTCGCGACCATCAGCGGTGATCTTGCTTCTGTTGTTGACTCTCACCAGTTCAAATTCAAGGTTCAGCTCGCGCAGCACGATGTGCGGTGATAGTGAACAGGTATCTGGCGCGTAATAAAGTTTCATCTCGTCTCCGTTAATGTGTAAAGCCGTCGGACAACGTCCTGCACGATCCTCAGCACACTGTATTTAACGCCGATCGCACTGTAAAATTAATGATATAGAAAAGAACTATTAGCTGAGCTACTGATAATCATGATGAATCTTTTACACTGGCGCCTGCTGGTAGCCGTGGCGGATGCCGGCAATATCTCACGTGCTGCCGAGGAGATAGGCATGACCCAGTCCGGCGCCAGCCAGGCCATTGCCCAGCTGGAGGCTTCTCTGGGCTTTCCGGTATTTACCCGTGAGCGACGATACATCGGGATTACCGCCCTGGGTGAGCAGGTGGTGGAACATGCCAGAAACATGCTTTCGCAGCTGAACGCCATCCGCGAACTGGCTGATCGGGGCCGGAACGTCACCCGCGGGCGCATTCGGCTGGCCAGTTTTCCCTCCGTGACGTCTACCTTGTTGCCCGGCCTGCTGCGCGACGTTAAGCGCCTGCATCCGGGTATTGACGTTGTTGTGCTGGAAGGCTCTGACGAAGAAGTCGAAGCGTGGCTTGCCGCAGACACCGTTGAACTTGGGGTGGTCATGAATCCCGTTCCCGGACGTGCAGAGGTGGTACTAGGACAGGATGCATGGGTCGCGGTCCTGCCCGCCAGCCATCGGTTGGCACAGCATGCGAAAGCTGATGGCATAACGCTAAAGGCGCTGGCGGACCAGTCCTTTGTTCTGGCGACGGGCGGCTGTGTCGTGAATGGCAAAAGCCTGATGGAAAAGGCCGGGTTGCAACTCTCTGATATCCGCGTGACGGTTCGCGACTGGATAAGCGCCTGTAAACTGGTCGGTGAAGAGATGGGCGTCGCGCTGGTACCGGAATCCGCCCTGCCGGAGACCTTGCGCAACCTGTGCGTGGTGCCAGTGACGCCGGCTATTCATCGTGAATTTGGGCTGGTTTGTTCGCCATCCGGAACGTCTTCTGATGCCACACAGGCGCTGCTTAATGCGCTACGTAAACGAAGATGAGCGCTAGAGTGAATCATCTTATCGCCATGGCATCAATCTCTGACCTATCTCCTGTTCCCAAACTAAAATATCACTTTGAATATTTACTGAGTTTACTGATATGTATACCTAACCAGGTAAGTTCATCATTAGGAATAGCAATGGCGTAATTGCTTTTTATAAAGTCACGAATCACCTCAGCAACCACCATCGCTTTTGGATGGAAACGAATTAACTCATTATAGAAGTCGTCAGTTTCTTCTGTTGCAAGGCTATTATTTAATACCCTTTCAGCGAAATATCTTAAATGCGTAATAAATCTGGCATAGTGAATTGAATTCACATCAATATTTTGATTGAGTTTATAACGAACAATTTCAGCAATTCTGTTAACTAACTCTACTTGCTTATGTGCGTTAGTCTCATCAAATTGAAAAGTTGCATTGATAATATGAAAAGCAATGTGTACAGCCTCGTCATCAGGAAGACTCACCGCAAACTTAGCTGATACCAAATCTCTTGCCAGCTCGCCAATGCTATACTCTTTCTGATAGTAACGCTTTATTTCCCAGGTCAGTTTATTCGCAATGTTCGTATTTGTCTTACAGCGTTCAACAGCAAAATGCAAGTGTTCCGCGAGGGTGAATAGTAAAACTGAATTAAGCTTTTCGCTGTAATGAGCTTGAGCCATCTTAACAATTTCATGAGTGATCTCAAAGAAATCCGCGGGAATTGTGTCCGTTAGTGACAGATAATGTCGCGACTTGAGGGTATCCAAAGGCATAAAGACCTGTTCGACACTTTGCAAGTCGATAATTGTCCCTGGCTTGGTGTTAAAACCGATACCTTTGCCAAAGAGTATCATCTCTTTTCCGTCATTCTCAGCAAGCAGCATGCTGTTATTTAAGGACTTTTTAACTTTCATCTCAGTTCCCGCGGTAGCAATGATTAACTTAAATCAGTCCCGTTCGTCGCTATAACCTTGCGATACCAATAGAAGGAGTCTTTGCGTAACCGATTCAAAGAACCGTTCCCCTCGTCATCTTGATCTACATAAATAAAACCATAGCGTTTGGTCATTTGCGACGTGCCAGCACTAATAATATCAATTGTTCCCCAACTCGTATACCCTATTAAATCGACACCTTCTTTGACAGCTTCAATCATCTGCTCAAAATGCGCACGGAAATAATTAATACGGTAATCGTCATGAATCTTCCCATCAACCACTGTATCTTTTGCCCCAAACCCGTTTTCAACAATAAATAAAGGGATTTGATATCGATCGTAAAGCTCCAGTAGCGAAATTTTAAGCCCTACAGGATCTATTTGCCATCCCCATTCAGAAGCCGGTAGATGAGGGTTTTTTACACCCATGATAGTATTTCCTGCCGTGCGCTCTGCATCGGACTGAACAGATTCCGTGATGGACATATAATAACTGAATGAAAGGAAATCTACAGTATAGCGACGTAACGTTTCCAAATCATCCGGCTGCATTTTTATCTTGATATTCCGCAGCTCCAGGTCCCGCTTAATTAATGGTGGATATTCGCCTTTAATCTGAACATCTGAATAAAAATAGTTTTCGAGATTTTTTTTCAGAGTGGCTTCCACGTCAGCAGGATGACAGGTCAGTGGGTACGTTGTTAACTTAGTAAGCATACATCCGACCTGGCTGCCAGGTATCTTTTCATGGCAGTCTCTTGTCGCTAAGGCCGAAGCAACAAACTGATGATGCAACGCCTGATAAATATCCTGCGTGCTTTCTCCCGGTAGACTTTTCTCTTCGCGGACACCCGCTGTCGTAAAAGGATGCCGATGAATGCTATCAATTTCGTTGAATGTCAACCAGTAACGTACCAAATTCTTGTAACGGTCAAAGCACACATTTGAATAGCGTACAAACGCATCAACAACATTTCGGTGGACCCAGCCATTATATTTCTCACTCAATGCTAATGGCATTTCATAATGTGAGAGCGTAACCAATGGTTCAATGCCAAGTCTGCGCATTTCAGTGAACATATTTTCATAGAACTGTAATCCTTTTTCATTCGGTTGCTCATCTTCACCTGTAGGGAAGATTCGTGACCATGCGATTGATACGCGCAGGACTTTTATACCCATTTCGGCAAAAAGCGCTAAGTCTTCTTTGTAACGATGATAAAAATCTATGCCTCTGCGTTTAGGGTAATTTTGATCATTCTTCCCCTCAAGCGCATCACTCACGTTTTGATCAGATACGGCCATATGGCCGGCATAATCGCTCGTGCTCAGATGCGCCTTATAGGCAACTGCATCTGCAACAGAAGGCCCTTTGCCGTCAACGTTCCATGCACCCTCTGCCTGATTGGCTGCAATGGCTGCACCCCATAAAAAATTCTTGGGAAGAATAGATTTCGACATAATATTAAGCCTCTTTTAATGAAAAAATATTAAACTGCTGGAGTGTATTGGTATGATCGTTCGACGGCTTCATCATAAAACGATCGCTATTGGTAATAACCATTATTACAACTGGGTCATAACCCGCTTTAGTTATTTCATCAATATCAAATTCGATTAATAGTTCACCCGCTTTAACGTGTTGGCCATCTGTAATTTTCGGGTGAAAGCCTTGACCGTCCATTTGTATCGTATCAATTCCTATATGAAAGATAACCTCTACTCCATGGGTAGTCATCATGCTGGCTGCATGGCCACTTTCGAACACATGCTCAATAACGCCATCGGCAGGTGCATAGAGTGCTCCCACAGTTGGAACGATAGCGATACCATCCCCCATGATTTTTGAAGAAAATACATCGTCGTTGACCTCTGTCAGGGGGATGACTTTCCCTTCAACCGGACTGGTAAAGGTAAAGTCATTCATTAAGACTGGATTAGCAGTGACTTCAGTCTTCTCAAATTTGGGCATCTCCTCCTCTGGATGGGGCGTTGCTGTTTTTTCTTTCCAGAAGAATAATGTTGATAAAAATGCCAGGCAGAATGCAACAAGTGCGCCGATGATTGCATATATCAAACTGGTTGGATTATCCGGTGACGCAAAAATTGAGATACTGGCAAGGCTCGGCGCTACAATTGCATAAGCTGAGACCATCATAAATCCCATGAAGGAGCCACCGACCATTGCCCCCAGCATCACGGAGATCAGTACTGGCCTATGCAGTAAAGTAATACCGTAAAGTGCAGGTTCAGTAATGCCAAACAGCGCTGATATTCCAGAGGAAAGAGCAGTCCCTTTAAACATTTTATCTTTACTTTTTAGCGAAACGGCAAGGCAGGCTCCTGCTTCAGCGATATTGTGAGCTAAGGAAGCTGGGTTATACAAAGATTCTTTACCCGTTTGCCCCATTGACATTATGGCATAAGGGAGGAAAGGTTTATGCATACCGGCCGCTACAATAAATGGCAGTCCGCCAGCAAGTAAGCCTGTTGCGATGAATCCAAATTTGCCATGCATCCAAAGGATCAGATGCGTTAACAGAGACCCCATTTCAAAACCTAATGGCCCAAGGATAAGCAATGTGACGGGGACCGTCGTAACCAGCGATAACATGGGCGATAAGAAACCACGTAATGCATTAGGCGTATAACGATTAAAAAGAGATTCCGTTTGTGCATAAAAAATAACACAAAGAATTGCGGGAAACACCTGCGCTGCATAGGAGACGTTCGTAATATCGAAAGTCATTAACGTTGCACCTTGTTTTGCCAGGGTAGTAAATGTGGGCAACAACAAGACTGAGACAGCAGTCAATGCAACTAATGGATTAACTTTAAGCTTATTCGCAGTAGTGATGGCGATAAGTAAGGGTAAAAAATAAATAGGCGCGGTTCCGATGCAGTCCAAAATTTGATATGTCGAACTGTCTTTAGTCAGCCATCCAGCCATATTCAAAATAATTAAAATGGATTTCAGCACGCCGCCACCTGCAATTGCAGGTATGAGTGGTTGAAAGATACTGATAACAAAATCAATCAACCATGCATTCCATTTTTTCTTTGTTACGGGTTTCTGTTTCGCGTCAGCATCATTAGCCATTAACGATCTAATCGCATCAAACACTTTAACAACGTCTTTGCCAATGACTATCTGACACTGCACATTTGTCACGACACCCATTACCTCAGGTAATTTTTTGAGGTCAGACACTTCAACTTTAGCATTGTCATACAAGCTTAAGCGTAATCTGGTTGAGCAATGTTCAATGTGTTCGATGTTGCCTGCTCCGCCGACTAATTTGAGAATTGTACGCCCAGTATTTAGATGATCCATAAGTTGCCTCATGAGCAAAAAAAAAGACCTGAAATTCTCACCCCAAATGAGGGGGAGAATTTCAGGTCTTGCCTGCATTACCAGTTACACGCCTGTACTACATATTTGCCAACAATATACTATATACATAGTTACAGGCAATAAAATTAACCCATCTTTTGTCAAAATGTGACAGTTATCACATAATAATCCTCGTAAATGACCACGATATAAAAACCCTCCCAGGAGTATTTTCTCCCTGTATTATATTTCCTTTATATTAACCGATAGTTACCACCACACCTCAGCCTGAGCGCCAATAGATAATTGATCTTTTTTATTATCGTTGAATGTATAATTCGATATCTCGTTCTGGTTTGCCCGGATATACGTTGTATAGAACCGAATTTCTGGCCTTGAAGTTAGAATTGATGTATTAACTTTAAGCGCATGATACAATGTTGTTTTGTAACCGGATTCACTATATGTCTGCTCTTGAGTTTTGTTATCCTGTCTAAACCATCCGAGTTCTACCCCGGTCTGGTTGAATTTATCCCAGATATAAGCAGGACGGATGACACTTCGATAACTTTCAAAATCTGTATGAGCACCAGTATCATAGCTAAATATATCATTACCATTTGAATATACTAGTGCGTGTGCAACAATAGTGTTTTCCGTGGGGTAAAATTCCCCTTGAGAAATTATTCTGAATGCCTTGCCATTTGTGTGATTTCCATAATAGTTATCACCACTCCCAAATGTTGGGTTTGCTCCTGAAATTTTTGCAAAAGAACTGGCGATAGAATTATTGGCAGCTTGCAGGGTTAATTCGTCATAACCCCCTGCGTCAAACTTCTGCCTTAAAATCGCACCTACCAGCCAGGCATCTTTTACATGATAATACTGACCATCAGCCTCCCCTGACTTCACGACGTCTGATTTGTTTGCCATGTTATAGCGCCCATCAAGTTCTAATGTTGCCTTATCCCATAATGGAATTTCACGATAACGTATATCAAGCGCATTCGTATTGATCTGTAATGAATTTCCTGATGTATCATAATCAAGAGCACGCGCGTTCAGGTCCTGACGCACTACAGCAACGTTAAATTTGCCTGGACCCATTTTCCAGTTTTCTATACCGAGCCCTGCTCCGCTTTCTGTTCTGACGCTTTTCCAGTCAAGCATCTGTATCTCATACTTAGGCAGATAGTGTTTACCTACCCAAAAATCAGCTTCAGGGGCAAAATTAAGAAATCCCTTCGTCGTGAGATAGATATCAGAAAATTGTAAGTTACTCTCTGTATCTTTATCAAAGACTGCATTGTTGTATTGCTCACCCACATTGCCATCCAGCATAACGACAGCATGTGCAGTTTTACCATCCTGGTCGTACACTTTCTGCTTGAGTTGAAGATCGAACCATGAGGTATATTCATTGCCGAAACGGCCAAGTGATCCAATAGCATATTCTTTTGGCGATCCATGATTAGCCGTTCCCCAACCAGAACGGAAATAGCCATTGTACGAAAACCCAATATCGTTTTTAACAAAGTCACTAATATCTTTCAATGTAAGATCATTATTAACTTTAGTTGTGGCACTATTGCCTGTTTTGTTGCTATTACTCGATGCTACTGCAACAGTTGAAGTGGCAGAATTTGTTGTTGGTTGAATTTTTTCATCTGCAGAGCTGACCGGGTTTCTGTTTGTTTTATCAGCTTGCTTATACCTGGTTAATTCTGCTTTTGTGCTTTTTAATTCTGCAGTGTTTTCCTGGAGTTGTTTTTCAAGCAAAGCCAGTCTCTCTTCCACTGTTAAACTCTGTCCATAAGCATTGCTGAACATGGCAGAGATAAGACAAAATAGAATAGTCTTGTTCATATTTTAAAATTCTCATGTAGATTACAGGGGTAAAGCGTATATTAAAATAAAATCATACTTCACCTTCCCAGGGTAGAAATATATATAGTAAGCAAGCCTATTTAGCCTGATCATTTCATAGCTATTTGACTCCAGAGAAATGGATCGATGCTTAACATTATTATTGAATTCTGAAATGAAAAATTGTTTTCAAAAAATTATTTGCTTGTTGTCACTCCTTTAACTGTGCCGATTCGCAACGTGAACGGAGACTTCTCTTGTCTTATCTCGTCACAACAGTTCTGTTTTTACAAATGAACCCAAATGACCGCCCTGCCCGATAAAAGTAAGCTTGACGCTATTTGGATTATCAGGAGCAGCATTTTTCTTCATTTAACCTAAGCTGTCGTCGGGTAGAACTATGTTCAATATGTTCAAAATTGCTTGCCCCGCTGTTCAATTTACGTATTTTCTGCGCTGTTTTTTTGGAATCCATTTGCTACCTCAGATGCAAAAAAAAAGACCTGAGATGAGCAATGAATAGGTCTAAATTCATCGCTCATCTCAGGTCTTGCCTGTTTTACCAGTTACACGCCTGTCGTTCTGCCCGTGTATTTAAATATTTTGTAGGAGGGTTTTACAATAGCTTACTTTGGATTTTTTTTAAAATGTGACATGTCTTACAAATTTCAACCGTTGCCGGATGCGAATTAAACGACGTTTCTCAACAGCAAAAGCGGGATAAACCCTACCCGCACCGGGTTTCTGTCCCTGTAATATGCCCATGGCATCGCTGTGTAACACCTGAAGAGTGTCAGGATATTTCTGGCACTCTTCAGAGAGAACACCTGAACTGGCCGGGCTTATGTGTTAGCGTTTTCCTGCTGCCGGGGAGTTTTCGCCATTGCGGCTTTTGACTTACTGCTGGAGTAAATGAAGAACAGCGCGATACCCAGGCAGATAATGGCGCCGATTCGGCTCATCGAGAATGGAATCGACGCATTGCCCAGCCAGCCGAAGTTATCGATCAGCATGCTCATGGTTAACTGGCCAAAAATGACAGCGACCGTAGCCACTGCCGCGCCAATACGCTGGACGGCCAGTACCATAATGACGATATACGGTACGCCAAACATTGCGCCCAGCAGCTGCCATTTAGGCACGTCCATCAACGTCAAGGTGTGTTTGGGTTCGAAGAAGAAGATCAGCAGCCCCGTCACCAGGGCGCCGACAGAAAATGTCAGGAACGCGCTTTTGAATACGCCGACCTTGCTGCCCAGCTGGCCATTGATAGCCGCCTGGATACTCAGCATGGCGCCACCGGCGACGGCGAGCAGAATCATGATAATAGTCATAATGTTACTTTACCCCTGTGCAACCATAGCCAGCGCTGCAATGATGAAAATCAGCGCAATGATACGCTTACTGTCAATTTTCCGGCGCGACGTACCGAGCAGACCGAAGTGATCAATAATCAGGCTCTTGAACACCTGGCCTGCCAGGATGCCGATCATCGTCATGGCGATGCCGATTGCCGGCGTTACCACGGTCAGGATGATGACGTAAATCGGCCCAAGCACGCCGCCAAGTAGCTGCCACGCTGGTTGCGCAAAGAATGACGGGCTGTTACGCGGGCTGAAAAAAAGCATCAGCAGGAAGGTCAGCGCCGCGCCCACGCCAAATATGCTGAAGGTAGCCCAGAGGTCACCGACCTCCCCACCCAGTGGCCCGAGCAATCCTGCCTCTATGGACAGTCCCATGCCTCCGGCAATGACGATAAAAATCAATATTAGTTGCATAGCAATCTGTCTCCCAAAGTCCAGGCGGAGAAGATTACGACTTAACATGGATGAGAAAAATGCCATAATGAGATAAACACCTGTGCAGGATATGCATTAATGAATGGCCTTGGGAACATCAGTATTCGCGCCCTGCTGATTTTTATAGACGTTTATGAAACGCAGAATTTCTCTGTGGTGGCCCGGCGGGAAGGGATATCGGCCTCTCAGGTATCACGCGTCATCCATCAGATGGAGGATGTGCTCGGGCAGCAGCTTTTTTACCGCAATACCCGGGCTATAATTCCGACGGAAAGCGGCCATCTTTTTATCCGCTATGCGCGTGCGATGACGGGCAGCATGGAGGAGGCGCGGCGGGAACTCAATGAGAGAACGCTTGAGCCTTCCGGAATGGTCCGCATAAACGCACCGGTGTTCTTTGGACAGCGCCATGTCGCACCCGCGTTACCCGGCCTGACGGAGCGATATCCGAAGCTTAGTATTGAGCTTACGCTAACTGATGATTACATCGATCCGCACCGGGAGCCGGCTGACGTGATTTTCCGGATTGGCGTGCTGACGGATTCCGCCTTTCATGCGCGCGTGTTTGGCCAGCAGTTCTATCATCTTGCCGCGTCACCGGATTACATCCGCCGGCACGGCATGCTGGGATCACCCGAAGAGCTCGCGCGGCATAAATGCCTGGTCTATCGTGGTTCGTCAGGACCAAACCAATGGCTGCTGCGCAGGCACGGAGAGGAATGGGTGCACTATCCCGTCTCGCCCCTGATGTCATCGAATAATGCGGAAACCCTGCTGATTGCCGCACTCGGGGGGATGGGGATTGTGCTATTTCCTGACTGGCTGATTGGAGACCGGCTGAAGAGCGGCGAGCTGGTCGGACTACTGCCGGAACTGGATACATCCATAAAAACGGAGCCACAGCACATCGCGGCAATCTATCCGAATGCCCGCCACCCTCCGCTGAACGTGCGGGCGATTATCGATTACTACCTGGACGCGTTCGGTTCACCGCTTTACTGGCAGTCTGAATAAGACAGGCGACTTTATGGCTCGTCTCGAAGTTAACTTCCGTTTCTGGCGCAGAGCACACGCGTTAAATGCGCTTAAGGTCTGTTTTGAGCGAAGAACGGACCACACTATCTAAAGAAAGATATCGCTGATAATGTTGGGACCGCTCATGTTAAAAAAGGTATGCCATTTCTTTTCATTGACGATAACGAAGGGATTTTCATGGTTGAGGTTGAGGAAATAAAAAAGAAGTATCCCGGCGCAGATGCCTGGCAAATGGGTGACAGTCCGGAGCTGGCTAACGAGCTTGCTGACCTGATCAAAAAAGGGATCAAAACGGCCTCTTGCGGATCTTTTGCCTCTTACCAGCAGGAAGAATCTGCCCCGAGAATTGGGAGTTATCACATTATTCTTGATGGCCAGAATGTTCCAGTTTGCGTGATCAGACTGATTTCGATGCAGCTGGTTCGTTTTTGTGATGTGACTGAAGCGTTCGCCCGCAAAGAAGGTGAAGGCGATTTAAGCCTTGAATACTGGAAGAAAGAGCATCAGAGATTTTTCAGCTCTGAAGGTCATTTTTCTGAGGATATGGAGTTGATCGCAGAAGAATTTGAAGTGGTTGAGGTGCTGTAAGGCAAGGGCAACGGGTTGACGTTTTATCACTGGCCACTGATAACACTGTTCGCTTCTGGCGCGGAGCGGACAAGCTGTCGAGCTAAAGGTCCGCATTGAGCAAGGAGCGGACGTGCCAGCTATAATTGGTAATAAAATGAGAGTAGAACTATTCTGATTTGTTTAAAAAAACATTTTTACATCCAAGGGTAAAATATTTTTATGCTATCTTACATGCTATCTCAATATGCCAGGCTACCTGTGCCTGAAGTTACTCTACGTTCATGGTTAAAACAATGGTTGTCAGAGCAGGAATCGAGGTGTACAGACAGAAGTTTCTCGGCGCGATTTCCCTGGAGAGAAACTGGATTATGTCAGGAATATTTTTTACAACGAAAACTCAAAATTGATGGAAAGCAATTTCTTACTGGCCCCCGTTATCAGGGCGGAAATATTAACAAACCTTTTATTGATATTGTAGGTATGGATTCTGACCTAAATCATATTGCATTAGAACTCATTAGTAAGGAATGGTCACAACTCAGAGCTCAGTATGTCCGCATTCTTGTGCCAGGCCAGTCCTTCCCGCAGGGTATTCCCGACCAGTATATATATGCCACGTCTTTTTCTGAACCCCCTGAATTCAATGATAAATCTCTTACTTTGCAAGTGGCGACATACGAAGATTTTGACTGGTGTTGTCAGGCTCTGGGCGATGCCTATAAGCATACATGGCAGACAGTTCGTGAACTGTCTGCAAGTAATTTGGTAGCAGTTGATGACGAAGAGTTGTGTGACCATATTTCTGAGAGAGAAGTATATATTATCTATGAAAACGATGTTCGCGCCGGGTTGCTAATATGCCAGAAAGGAAACCTCGCTTTTCTGAGAGGATATCGTATTACTGACAAAGTAATACTTCCTGCTTTTCGTGGTCGATCATTGTCAGCCCGAGCGCAACGCCTGCTGTACCGATTATTAACTCATTCCGATTCGGGACTATCTTTGTATATGGGCACAATTATTCCGGAGAATATCCCCTCGATGAAAACTGCAGAAAGAGCGGGACGAACTTGCATCCTAAGTTATCAATTTCTACCCATCTGCAGCACCCACGATTAACATCAACGCTAATTTATCTTCAGCCTACTTCCGCTTTTGGCTCACAGGGGATGTCCAGGGCCCGGGAGTACTCCCCTGGACGCATTAATGGGCAGGATGTGATTGTTGCGCAGGCTATCATATGGCCTGAGGTACAGCAGAATCAGGCTTCGTAGCAATGAGTCGGCTCACAGCGTCCGGAATCCACCCGGTGCCGTAAATCACCGTAAGGTCTGTCATAAGGTAATTTCATCACGCATCGCGACACCTTTTTTCTTCATGCAGGCCTTCTCTTTCACGGTTTGTCAGAACTGTGGACCGCAGTAATCTCCACTCCGTGCTTTAATCAATGAGAGTGTGTCGGGTGCAAATTAAACTACCTTTCTCAACAGCAAAGGCGGGATACCCCTACCCTCGCAGGGTTTCTGCGTCTGGTAATATGCCCATGACAGTCTCAAAGACCGCTTTGAGGGTTTCCCGGTTTAAGGCACAAAATCGCGTGGCGTTGCCCCCAGAATGCAGCGAAAAGCAGCGGTAAAGGCCGCCGGGCATGAGAAACCAAGCTGGTAAGCTACCTGTTTGATTGGAACGCCGTTCGCGAGAAGATCCAACGAAGCGCAAATTCTGGCTCTCTGCTTCCATGTTCTAAAACTAAAGCCTGTATCCTTCATAAACAAGCGGGAAAAGGTCCGTTCCGACATGGCCGACATAAAAGCCAGCTCGCTCAGCGATGCCTCCCAGCGCTGATTGACCAGTAGCGATCTGGCCGCGCTAAATAATCGCTCATCATTCGGCATGGGAAGCGCCATCGTTAAAGGTGGAGCCTCGCTGAGAATTTCCAGAAGCAACAAAGCTATCTTCCGTTGACTCGGTCTGGCGTAGTCCTCACTGAACAGCCCAGCGATAAGCTCTTTGACTAATGGCGTAGCCGTGATCACATGCACCTGTTGACTCTTCGTAAAGCTCGTACATTCTGCAATAAGGCTACTGCTGAAATAGATCGCCCTGAGATCGGTTTGTGAAAGCAGATGGTAACTATGGATATGCAAAGGCGGTAGCCATAATGCCCGCTGAGGAGGGATCACCCAACGGTCACTCTCTGTTTGCACCAACATAACCCCTCTGGTGGCGAAGAGTAGCTGCCCCTCAACATGATGATGGGGAGGATCTACCTCGCCGCGTTGATAGCTTATCGCAGTACTGGACCAGCCTGTGGCTTCATCATGTCTTGGCGCTTTATCTATACTACCTGGCATTTCAGATTTAGCCCCTGCCATTATCATATCGAAACTGGAACCACCCGGAGTAGAGCCTTAGGCAATGGGTGCGTGACTTATCATTCTGATCATCAAAGATATTACAGGAGCTTAACCTCATGCGTGTACACTTTATCGTACATGAAAGTTTTGAAGCCCCGGGCGCATATGAAACCTGGGCAATAAACCAGGGTCATGATGTAATTTACTCACGCGTCTATGCAGGCGATCGGCTACCTGCTGACGCCGAAGGCATCGATTTTCTTATCGTTATGGGCGGTCCGCAAGATCCGAACACCACGCTTGAAGCATGCCCGCACTTTAATGCTAAAGCGGAACAGACGCTGATTGCTTCCGCGGTTAAAACCGGTAAGGCGGTGATCGGTATCTGCCTGGGTTCACAGCTAATCGGTGAAGCGCTGGGCGCGCCCTTCTCTCATAGCCCGGAAAAAGAGATTGGTAAATTCCCGATCACATTGACCGAAGACGGCAGGAAGGATGAGATGTTCTCTCACTTTGGGAAAACACTGGCAGTGGGTCACTGGCATAACGACATGCCAGGTTTGACGCCAGAGGCCAAAATTATTGCTTACAGCGAAGGCTGTCCGCGGCAGATCGTTGCCTATTCAGACCGCGTCTTTGGTTTCCAGTGCCACATGGAGCTCACATTGGACGTTGTAGAACGGTTGATCGCTCATTCTGAGAAAGACCTGAGCCGTGCAGCAGAATATCGTTTCGTTGACACGCCTGAAGCGCTCCGGGCGCACGATTACAGTGAAATGAATCAAGTACTTTTTGGCTTTTTGGATAAGCTGGAAGTACGTTACAAAGCAGCGCAAGCATAATGTCATGCTCGGTGAGCTTGCCATCGGTTTTGATTTTAATGTCCGCTCCTGGCACAGAGCGGACAAGCTACCTGAGTTGAAGGTCCGCTATGAGCGAGGAGCGGACATTGCTAACAGCGTTCTAGGTGAACCCGCGAGGCACAGATTACGCAATGCCGGTTGGCCTACCATCAAACCGAAGGTCAGAATTTCGCTCATCACCTTAATCTCGATACAGTTTGGTGGTTATTGAGATACCATTGGGCATTGATGTGATGGACTAGCCTCTTTTCCAGTGCAAATCCATCAAAGCTCAATGAACCTATCTGTCTGAGCATACTGAACTTTTGATCTAGTCATTGACTAATAAAAGATCGAAGAATCGCTTCTTTATACTCAGCTGAGCCATCACCATTTTTTAAAAAATTGTCACTGTTACCCTCTAGGCTGAAATCTTTCGAGAACGAATCAATTCTTCACGTAAGTAATAAGCTCTAGCAGAGCCAGTTTCTACAATTCCTGTTAAGAGAAGCAGGCATATATCGTACATTTTTCTATTGAGAGTTCCGCGATTTTCTATCTGCAAAAATCTTCCAACAACCATTTCTATATAAAATGCTGTATTGACTTGCTTCCCGATAATATGTCGATTGGCACTATAATGCTCAGCTAAAATCAGAATGCCTTCTTCGAAGAATACGTTGTAGAAGTTATAAATCAATGAAGACAAGGCTTCAAACACATGGCTATTATGTGCAGATCGCCTAGCAAAATCGAGCAAATATTTAGCACCTCGCTTCATATCTTTCTCTTCATTCTCATGTCCTTGCCAAGGGCAATCCGCATACATCATTCCACGCAGGAGCTGATTTAGGTCATTCTGTAAACCGATATAACGATCATTAACATCATTCAAAGCTATCTTGTGTGCTTCTGGTGCTAACAGGCACCAAAGTGCCCATATAGCATCATAATCACCTTCTTTTTCTACAGCGACATGATAGGAGAGTGTTAAAGAATAAATGAAGCCGGGAGCTTTAGTACACCCTAACACCAATAGATCTTTAAAGGGCATGAAGTTATTTTTTCTTGAAGAAACAACATGTTCAGAGAGACAGTCTTGAATCTGCTTTTTAATTTCATGATTTATTTTTTCATCATCACTCGAACGATGGTTTTGATACTCCGTATCAAATACAAAACTCATTAACCTATTGACCAACAGAATTTGTATCTCATCCTTAGTACAGTAAGGAACCATTAGCATTGGTAAATGAATAAACCACGAACAGTGGCTTTCCAAAGATATATCGTTAACTGAAAGCTTAAACTTTCCCTCAATCAAGTCGTTACGAAAAGTTGTTAAAAGATCATTCCATTTTTCGAGTGCGGCTTGCAATTCAGCACCTTGTAAATGATAAAACCTACGTACCTCACTATCTTCCCTTCGTAATCTGGCATACTCAACTATTCCACCTATACAACGGGATGCTAATTCAGCGTCTCTAGACCAAAGAAACTCTCTTACTCCCTTAGCAGCACAAGCACTAACGTTCAGGTTCTCATGCGTTAATGCTGTAGCTAACGCAAACTTCAAATATTCTATTTGTTCTGAATCTAGATCTAAATCAAATAACTTAGGTAAGACAAATGCGCATGCTCCAGAGCCATAATAATCAGTCTTATCATGTGCAGCTGTCCCATTCATATTGTCTGCGTGCATGAATATTGATTCTAGGATGATTTCTAAGCACCACTTTTTATCTTCATAGCTCAATTCTAAAAGAACATCACGAACACAAACCGCTGCAACAGTTGTGATTGTGCCAACCGCCATATCAGCAAAGTTGTGTACTTCACCTTTTTGGAGGGCGCTGAGCAATCCCTTAGTAGCTATTAATGCATCCTGATATGAAGAGAAGTATTTTTCTTCTAGTAATTGCTCATCGAATAGTTTTTTACCCCATAAGTTTAAACTAGTTACGGTGTTATCCATTGCGTGCTTTTCATTAAATTCTTGTTGATCCAGCTTTAAATCTTCCGGAAGCTCTGATGAGCTTTGAAACAATACTCTGTCATTTTCTTTGTCTTCAACTACTTTCCAAGTCCTTGTATCGACTCTGTGCACCATATACCGAAGGCTTTTTTCATTACTTGCAGTAGCTTCATTTTTCAGTTCATCAACAATTTTTAAAATATCATCCCTTAACTCATTTACGAACTGAAGCCTTGTTAATAAGGTTTCTAATGACTCTTTTCTCCATGGTCGAAGTGCTGCTTCTCTTCTCTCTTCTAGGTATATTTTCGACAATGCATCCCTATTAAGACCAAAGAAATGCATCTCATTTCCACCCATTTCTTGTGTCATTCGAATCAAATCTAAATGGTATAAATCAGCAGTTTTAAGCAAAGGAAAGGCTGCTTTACCTACTTTATTAGGGAAGCCTGTGGCCACAGAAGATAAAACAGATGTAGGCATTACTGAATTACTAGAGCGAAGAACATAATCAAAAATCCAATCTATTTCATTATTCTTACCACAATTTTCAACGTACTCAACTAACCAGTTCTCCAATGCCATAAGAGCACTCTGTAATAAGTAGGGCAACGTAGACTTTCCTCTATATCCCTTCCAGAGGTGGGGAGATGCATACTGTTTAACTACTGTGCCATCATTCAAGGTTATATCGACTTGTTTAGCTACTGTTTCGAAGGCGTAAATAGTGTCTTCTTCATTGTCTTGAGTTTTAGAAAAATCCGATTCTGAGTATTTTTGTGCTGTCAAATTGCACAATCTAATAATGAAATCCAAGCCTAGCCTTGGCTTGAATTGAAGAAGATATTTGAAAGGGCCTTTGGCACCGCTTGCAGGGAAAAAATCTCGTTCTGTATCTAGCCCAAATGATTCCTCTACGTCTACTCGATATGACCCGTAGCCATAATCGTTCTCTTCGGATTCTTCCAACAGCCACTCATGCATTGAAAGTTTAACTACGAAGTCAGGATAAAACTTACACAACATAGGAACATTGAAGCCTATAAGTGCCAAACTACTCAGTTCATCAACATAACTTAATCGTCTAGGCTTTATCTTTGAGGTGAAAACGTCCTGTTTCATCAATTCATCAAAATCATCTTTAATAGCCGTTGAAACTTTTAATAAAGCATTTAATATTTTTTTTCTTTGCCCCTCACCACGATATGAATCTTTAACCTTTTCAAGGAGCCATAAACTTAAAAAACCAACCTTTTCAGACGCTTTTGGCAACTCATCATGTATATTAATGAGACCAGTCCATTCATCTATTAATTCAATAACTTGAGTGCGCACAGGACTACTCAAATTATCTCTTTCCTCATAAATAAAATGGAATAGTGCTTCCCAACCTTCTCCATATGGTTTCAGGAAAAGGGATTTGAGCAATCCCGATTTTTTATCTTTTATCAATAGTCCGTTGTGTAGAGAGATTGGTCTTTGACACGTTATTCTGAGAATAAAACAAAACCGTGTCAAAAGAGCACAATCATCTTTAAGAAGTTGGCGCTTGAGTGAATTAAGAAATATCCCGGGAGAGTCATGCTGCATGATTGCAGAAATTGCCTCGTCCTTCCAATAACTCTCTATCTCGTCCGAAGATAATAAACCTTCTACGAATTCATTAGTTGTATCATCAAATTTTAGCTTCCTATACAGCCATAACCTGAATGCCCTACTTATCGCAGGTTCATTTCCTATATTTAACAAAAAGCTTGCAACATTATGAGAATTATCAAAATGCTCTCTATCGATGAACTCCTCTAAAGCCCAATCTTCCAAAACATCATGCATAGGACTTACACAAGATGATTTTTGATCTCTGTAGATCAAATTGTCTTCTTCCAACTTTGCGATTACTTCCGGGTCAAAACCGCTTGCTCTGACACCAAAAAGCATCTTTTTAGCTCTCTCTATTGCTATTTTAATAAAGGTTGCTCTTCTTCTATCTGGCATCCCTGACTTTCTATCAGCTTCTTTTGCAACGACAGTCCGCCACACTGTATCCCTAAAGTCTTCTTCAGTATCTCCAATCCCAAATTGAGCGCCATTTTTTATAGCTCTTACAGCAATCTCAATAAAAAATGGTATTCTTAGTAGTTCTACTAATGAGTTATTAGATACTAAAGATTTTAGCTCTGGAATATGCTCGCAAACTTGCTCGACTTGACTATCTTCAAGCCCTTCAATATTCATGCTGCTAAAATTTATAGAGCAAGGCTGTAGGAAATTAAATAACAATTGTTGATAAGCATAGTCCCGGCCAGTTGCAATGATAGTCCAACCAGACTGTTTTCTAATGTATTGCAATAACTCAACAAAAGTATTTGGATAATTTAGCTCTAAAACTTTTTCTAGGGACTCTATTACGAGTACTTTTTCGTGAAGCAATGAGAAATGACTTTCAATTTCTCCCAAAGAAGATGTAATTCCCATGGAAGTGAAAACTTCATTTAAGTTACTTTTATCTAAATCTTCAGCTCTTAAGTAGAAGACTGGAATATCTAAATTTTTTGTTGTGATAAAATCTTTAACAACGCCTGACTTTCCAGCCCCTCTTGCACCGGTAACAAATACAAACTCACTATCTCTATAGCAGTTAGATAGTGCTGCTAGTTGTTCTGTCCTATCAACATGGAGTCCATTTATAGTTGTAGAAATACCTTCAAAAATATGCTGACTGCGCTCATAAAGCTTTATCAAGTCATTCTCGAAATATAAGTGGCTTGATTTATTAAATAATCCTTTAACGTCTTCTGGTATATTATTTTGAGTTAAAACCCCCGCATTCTGGTTGAAACTTTGAACGCAGGAAACAAGTCTAGCTAAGACTAGAGAAGGTAATACGTCTGAGTAACACTGAATCAATGAGCAAAGTAAGTTTGCTACGATTGAATGTTCTGCATCTAAGTCAAAAGGTAAAATCTGAAACGATTTTAAGAAAGACCACAATTCTTCTTCTGAGATAGCTACCCCGTTATTCGCATGAGTAAGCTGATCTCTAAATATCCCTAATCTTTCGAGCTTTGCTTCACTGGTAAATCCTTGGGTTTGAGATTTCTTTATAAAATCTTCTGAGTTCGATGAAAACTTAGCCCATTCAAGTAACGGCAAAGTATTATTTATGTCAGTTTTTGGTAAATTACCTGTTATTAACGCGATAGAATCTCTTTCTGACTTAAAGCCCACACTTTTAAAGTCCGCCCAAGCACTATTTATAACTTCTGCAAATACTGAGTTTGATGAGCCACTAATAGTTATTTCATGTTTAATCTGAGCAAAGATCTTACTTTCATTATTTGAGTTGTCTGTGGCAGTCAATACAAAATCATCAGTATTTACACCATCATATTTGTTCTGGAATTTTAACTCTTTAGCCCTCATGTAGTTACTCAAACAAGGAACACAAGATTTAGTCAATAAGGATAGTGCGAAAGCTGCTTGAACTCTTGTTTCAAAATTAACTCCCCCACCGCCAGTAGAAAACGGGTTACTTTGTTTTTTTATTTCTAGACTCATTTTATATTCTCCCTGAAGGTGGAATTTCTTTATCAAAAGGCCGGTGTGTCTGCGCGGTTTCAGTATTATAAGGCAGCTCAGCCCTTTGAGTAGAGGTTTTATCCACACTAGCCATCTGTATGCCTTTCTGCCGCACATGAAAGGCGATTTGCTGCCAGCGGCGTAGCCATTGTTCTTCCTTTCCCTTGTAGGCCTCTAGCTCGGCCTTGAGGCGATCTACCTCCACCTGAAGCTTTTCGGGCCTCTTTGTTCGTCTGTTCTTTGATTTTCACCAGTCCGCCCGACAGTGCTCGTTTGGTGTTGTCATAAGCGCTTTTGATCTCAGATTGCGGATGATGTGGCTGCAGGAAGGCTTGTTGTTGCGTTTCCACAGTACAAACTTAAGGCTGAGCCAGGATACGATTTAGTCTACCGTTCAGTATTTAAAATAAGCATTCTAAGACAATGGCTCTCTGAAGAATTGAGCTCTCTGAAAGATTGAATGACAGTCTAAAAAGGTCCGCTCCTGGCACAGAGCGGACATTCCCTTTGCCGACGTGAAAACCGCTATTGTCTGACCTCATTCTGGTTAGCCAGATCTTCTATCCCGTCCCTCTATCTCAGTAAAACCTGAATCAACTGCACGACGATATACACTCCCGCTACCACCTGTATGATCCGAAACCCCCATCTCAGATAGCGCCATTGATGGCGTTCGCTGGCATCAGCGGCTTCAATGGCGGGATCATAACGTTTTCTTTTCCTGGTTCTGAATGTATCGAATCCCCACAGGATGAGAAGAAAGATGATGATGATTTTTTCAACGATAAGATGGTTCACAAAGAGAGACTCCGGTCTTCTCACGGTTACAGGCAGAATAGATAAACCGCCTGGATGTAGCCACCACTAAATGTAGGGGTACCTGAAGACGCAAGCCAGGCATTCCCGGATTGTCTGTCTTATGACTACGTTAGCGCATAGCAACGCCATAAAAGCGACATTCATTTCCGACACATGCTGCCGGAGTCCCCTTCCCCGACGCATCAGGCTGGGTGATAAAACGATGGCGGCTGCCCGGTCACGCGGCGGAACATGGTGGCGAAAGAGGACGCATTATCGTATCCAAGAGATAATGCCACTTCGTTCACCGGTTTCCCTGCTATCAACCATGCCAGGGCGCTCACCACGCAGGCTCGCTGACGCCAGGCGGAAAATGACAGGCCCAACTGCTTCAGGAAATGGCGGCGAAAGGTACTAGGACTCATAAACAGCGCCCTGGCCCAGCGCGCCGCAGGATCATGGACAGAGGGGTTAAGCAAAAAAGCCTGACAAAGCGCCAGCAGCGCCGGATGCTGCGGCAACGGAATGTCAAATTCGCGGACCGGCATGGCGGCCAGTTCCAGCAACATCAACTGTATCAGCGTGCGATCGCGTGGGCTGTCGTACAACGGTGGTAAATCCACAGCCTCAAGCAGTAGCTGGCGCAACAGCGGCGAGACGCTGATCACTTCGCAACGACGGTGTTTAATGAAAGCGGCCACATAATCTGGCTCAATATATAAGCTACGTGTGGTCACCCCCACAAATCTGACGGCGTGCACGGTTTCAGGAGGGATCCAGACAGCATGTTGCGGAGGAACCACCCATTCTCCGTCCTGAGTGGTGACATACATCAGTCCGGTCGCGCCATACAGCAGCTGTGCGCGACGATGCTGGTGCGGTGGCAGAATATACCCTTGCGCATAGTCATTGCCTAACGCCACCACTTCGCGATCGAGCCGATCGACCTCGTCAATTTTTACGTTGCGCACACCTGCCCCCCTCTGACCGATTTACAAAGGTAATTGAGCGCTACGCAAATGGGAAGCCGTACGCGACCGGTATAAGCTGCTCGCTCATTTTCAGGGCGGGGATATTCTCTTGAATGATATCGTTATTATTGCGCTGGCAGGCTTTACGACCGGCATTACCACCGTGCTGTTCGGCTTCGGAGGGGGCTTTGTGGTGGTGCCCTTTGTCTATCAACTGATGCTTCGGCAGCCGGAACTCGCGGGAAACGCCATGCATGTCGCGGTGGCTACTTCAACGGCGGTGATGATATTTAACGCCGGCTGGGTCAGCTATCGAAACTGGCGGGCGGGCAGGCTTGCCGCGCAGACGCTGTTTCCGTTGTTATGGTTTATTGCTATTGGGGCGGTGGTCGGCTCCTGTCTGGCGGGGATATTGAGCGAGAAGATCGTTCGCGCGCTGTTTATTCTCTATATGCTGGCAACCATCAGCGATTGTTTGTTGCGCAAAGGTTTCTTCAGGGGCAGCGCTCGGCGTCGGCTGTCCCTGCCAGTGGTCACTGGCGGCGGTATGGTTATCGGTATGATTGCCGCATTGCTGGGCGTGGGTGGCAGCGTCATGACGGTGCCCCTGCTACGGCGACATGGGTATGAGATGCAGGAGTGCGTTAGCGCATCCAACCCGCTTTCTTTGCCCGTGGCGCTATGCGGGGCTGTGACCTATGCCGTCATTGGCTGGCACAGCATTCCGCTGAGCGGATTTGTTGGGTTTATCAGCCTGAAAATTTTAGGCCTGCTCGTCCTGACCGGCTGGGCCGGGATAGTGTTTAGCCGCCGGGCAATCCCTGCGGTATCTGATGTATGGTATGCACGCATCTATGTGCTGCTGCTGTGCCTGGTACTCCTCGCCATGCTCATTCAATAATCAAAATACATCCTGGTGAACCGGTTCAACAGACGCGACCGGGCGGTACCCTCTCCCTGTGGAGAGGGCCAGATGAGTGGCAGCAAGCTACCCGCGATACGGATGGGTTTCGCGCCAGTGGTCGGCAATTTGCTGCCGGGTGCAGACCCACACCTTGTCGTGCTGCTGGATATAGTCAAGGAAACGCTGCAGCGCGCGGAAACGGCCCGGACGCCCAAGCAGTCGGCAGTGCATCCCCACGGACATCATCTTCGGCGCGGTTTCACCCTCGGCGTACAGCACGTCAAAGCTGTCTTTCAGATAGGTATAAAACTGCTCCGCGGTGTTGAACCCCTGGGCGGTGGCGAAGCGCATGTCGTTGGCGTCGAGGGTATAAGGCACGATCAGGTGCGGCCGCTGGCTGCCGTCGCTGCAGGCCACTTCGCTCCAGAAAGGTAAATCATCGCCGTAATAATCGCTGTCGTAGTCAAAGCCGCCGTGCTCCACCACCAGCTGGCGGGTGTTGGGGCTGTCGCG
Source organism: Klebsiella sp. P1CD1 (assembly GCF_003790505.1). Taxonomy (NCBI): domain Bacteria; kingdom Pseudomonadati; phylum Pseudomonadota; class Gammaproteobacteria; order Enterobacterales; family Enterobacteriaceae; genus Klebsiella; species Klebsiella sp. P1CD1. The sequence goes on along the minus strand of NZ_CP033631.1, from coordinate 2,835,968 downwards.
GCCGGTATACCAGCCGGTGGGCGGTTTGCCGAACAGGTCGGTCAGTACCTGCACCGCTTTTTGCAGATGCGCGCGCTCCTCGGCAATATCCATGTGCTGATAGTGGATCCAGCGCCAGCCGTGGCTGACCACATCGTAATCCGCAGCCTTGATCGCCGCCACAATCTCCGGGTGCCGCGCCAGCGCCATCGCCACGCCGAAGACCGTCAACGGCAGCCCGCGCTGGCTGAACTCACGATGGATGCGCCAGAACCCGGCCCGGCTGCCGTACTCATAGAGTGAATCCATCGACATATGGCGTGCCGGGTAGCTGGCGGCGCCAATAATATCGGACAGGAACTGTTCCGACCCCGCATCGCCATGCAGGACGTGATTCTCCGCGCCTTCCTCGTAGTTGAGGACGAACTGCACCGCGATCCGCGCCCCGCCCGGCCAGCGCGCGTGCGGTGGCTGCCCTGCATAACCTCGCAGATCGCGAGGATAGTGCTCCTGGTTCTCTCCCATCTCCTGCCCCTTTTAAAATGGATTTAACGACTGAAACTGTCCGCTTAACGCTTTTTTCTCCGGGAACGCTAAGTCCCCGTGCTTGCTGGTCGCCAGGCCCAGCGCGACCAGTGACTCCACCATCTTCACCGCCGCGCTGACGCCATCGATCACTGGCACCCGCAGCTCGCGGGTCAGCTCCTGCGCCAGGGTCGCCATCCCACCGCAGCCAAGGACAATCGCCCCGCTACCATCCTCTTTCAGCGCGCGAATGCAGCGCTCACGCACTTTCTCCTGCGCCAGGCCGCTGCCGTCTTCCAGCGCCAGCACCGGCAAATCAATGGCGTGCAGCGCCGCGCAGTGTTGATGAAATCCGTACTGGTGCAGTAAATGACGGGCGATGATCAACGTGCGCGGCAGCGTAGTCACAATGGAGAAACGGGTGGCAACCATCGTCGCCATATGCATCGCCGCTTCCGCAATGCCGATCACCGGCCCCTGGGCCAGCTCCCGCGCCGCCAGCAGCCCCGGGTCGCCGAAGCAGGCGATCACATGCCCATCCACGCCCAGCTCGCGTCCGGCCTTGATCTGCTCCAGCACGCCGACCGCCGCGATGGCCTCATCAAAGTGGCCCTCAATTGACGGCACCCCGGCGCGGGGACAGACCGCAAGGATCTCGGTACCCGGCGCAGCGACCGCACGCGCGGCGGCGCCTATCGTTTCAGTCATCGCCAGGCTGGTATTGGGGTTGATCACTTGTATACATATGGCAGACATCACGGCTCCTTGTGGCCGGCGAACAGCCGGGAAAAATCAGGCAGGCTGACGCCATCGCGCTCGAAGCACAGGCTGGCGACAATATGATCAAAATGGTGCATCAGCGCCTCGCTGAGCGGCTGCAGGGCTTTATCCCGTAGCAAACCCACCAGCTGCTGGTGATCGTCGCAACGGCAGCCCTGTCGCCAGGGGGCGCCCCAGGCGGCAATCACTAAAGAGGAGCGCTGGCTGAGGCGGGTCACCATCTCAGTGAGCACCGGGTTGCCGGAGATAGCCTGCAGCTGAATATGAAAGTCAGCGGAGTGGCGGATCGCCGCCGGGCCGTCGTGCGCCTCATGGGCCTGCTGTTCACGCTGAATAATGTTCTCCAGCGCCGCCAGATGCGGCGGCTGGCAGCGCGCGATCACATCCGGCAGATTAGCGACCTCAAGTAGCGCCCGGGTACGAAAGATCGCCTGGGACTCTTCCACGCTCGGGCTGGTGACGTGTGCACCACGTTTGGGCGTTAACGTGACCAGTTGCACAGCGGCGAGTCGTTGCAGCACCTTTCTGATGCCGGTGCGACTCACGGCGAACACCTCCGCCAGCGCCTCTTCCGGTAGTTTGCTGCCCGGCGGCAACTGATGTTCGACGATGGCCGTCATCAGCGCCTGGTAAATGCTTTCGTCCTTGTCCTGCAGCGCTGGCGCGGCCTGGAGACGATGTTCATTATTCATTAACCCACTCCGGTTTCACTTATCGATAGCAGATCGTATACATAAAATTTATTTTTTGTATACAAGATTCATCATTCTGGCCTGGATCCTGCAATAGCCTCAGCAATCCATTTCACAGGGTTTTCATTCAGAGGAGCAGGTTTCATGCCACATTCATCCCACACGCAGCAGACGAAGACTCACGAGGCGGCCGCCAGCTACAGTCCGCGGCTATGTAATGAGGATCTGGCGCCCACCCGCGACCAGAACTGGAGCTGGTACAATATTTTTTCATTCTGGATGTCGGACGTGCACAGCATGGGCGGCTACGTAGTAGCGGCGAGCTTCTTTACGCTTGGACTGGCCAGCTGGCAGGTTCTGCTCTGCCTGCTGGTCGGCATCTGTATTGTGCAGCTGTGCGCTAACCTGGTGGCGAAGCCGAGCCAGATGGCCGGGGTGCCATACGCCGTTATCTGCCGTCAGGCGTTTGGCGTCTTCGGCGCCAATATCCCGGCGGTGATCCGCGGGCTGATCGCGTTCGCCTGGTACGGTATTCAGACCTATCTGGCGGCGAATGCCCTGATGCTGGTTCTGCTCAAGTTCTGGCCCTCCCTTGCCTCGCTGACCAGCAGCAGCTTTCTCGGGCTGTCAACGCTCGGCTGGCTGTGCTTCGCCACCATGTGGCTGCTGCAGGCGATGGTGTTCTGGCATGGCATGAACGCCATCAAACGCTTTATCGATATCGCCGGTCCGGCGGTTTATGTGGTGATGCTGGCGCTGGCCGGCTGGATTGTATACAAGACCGGTCTGGATGGGATCTCCTTTACCCTCGCCAGCAAATCCCTGAGCGCCGGCGAGCAGACCTGGCAGATGATCACCGCCACGGCGCTGGTCGTCTCCTACTTCTCCGGGCCGCTGCTTAACTTCGGTGACTTTTCCCGCTACGGCAAAAGCATGGGCGAGATCCGCCGCGGTAACCGCTGGGGTCTGCCGTTTAACTTCCTGCTGTTCTCGGTGGTCACCGTGGTGATTGTCTCCGGCACCCAGTCGCTGTTCGGCAAAATGATCACTGACCCGATCGAAACCGTCAGCCGCGTGGGTAACGATCTGGCGGTGGCCATTGGCCTGCTGACCATGATTACCGCCACCATCGGCATTAATATCGTGGCTAACTTCGTCTCTCCGGCCTTCGATTTTTCCAACTGCGCGCCACAGAAAATCAGCTTCCGTACCGGCGGGATGATTGCCGCGGTGGGATCGATACTTCTGACGCCGTGGAATCTGTTTAACTCGCCGGAGCTGATCCACTATACCCTCGACGTACTGGGCGCCTTTATTGGCCCGCTGTTTGGCATTCTGATCGCCGACTTCTACCTGATCAAACGCGGCCGGGTGTCGGTGGACGATCTGTTTGACGATACGCCGAAGGGCAAATACTGGTACCGCAACGGCTTTAACCCGAAAGCGATTGCCGCCCTGCTGCCGTCGGTGGGCCTGGGGCTGATCATCAGCTTTATTCCGGCCCTGCATGAAGTGGCGAACTTTAGCTGGTTTATCGGGGTCTTCCTCGGCGCCACCCTCTACCGCTGGTTGGCCCGCGACGAGCGTGAAGCACAGGCGACCGCAGCCTTTCATTCCGGCGCGGTAGCGCAAAAAGAGTAACCCTCCCCACCTGCCGCGGCGTCTGGCCGCGGCAGGCTGAAAACTGGCACCAATCTTGCTGTTTATCACTTTTCCCAGGCGTTAAGAGAAGGCAGGTTCGATGATGGATTACCAGACCGCGGTACGCGGTGCATTTTTTGATATCGCCGGCGTGGCAGAGACCCCGGATGAGGTGGCTGCTCAGGCCCGTTATCTCGATGATGGCCTGTTGTTCTTGCAGGACGGGAAAATTATCGCGCTGCTGCCATGGCAGGAGGGTGAAGCCTTTCTGCATCCGCTGAAGGGCTATGTCGACCAGCGAGGCAAGCTGCTGCTGCCCGGGTTTGTCGATACCCACATTCACTATCCGCAGACTGAAATGATCGGCGCCTTTGGTGAACAGCTGCTGGAGTGGCTCACCACCTACACCTTCCCGGTGGAGAGCCAGTTTGCCGATGCGGATTACGCGCAGGAGATAGCGCAGTTTTTTGTTAACCAGCTGATTAGCCATGGCACCACCACCGCGCTGGTGTTTTGTACCCTGCACCCGGCTTCGGCCGAGGCGCTGTTCAGCGAGGCGCTGCGTCTGAATATGCGGCTGATCGCCGGCAAAGTGATGATGGATCGCCATGTGCCGGATTATCTGTGCGAAACCGCCGGGGAGAGTTACGAGCAGACCCGTGAGTTGATCCTCCGCTGGCATCAGCGCGGGAGGCTGGGCTATGCCATCACCCCGCGCTTTGCCCCTACCTCGACACCGGCATTGCTGGAGGCCGTGCAGCGCCTGCGGACTGAGTTTCCCGACACCTGGCTGCAGACACATCTCAGTGAAAACCGCGAGGAGATCGCCTGGGTTAAACAGCTGTGGCCTGAGCATGCGCGCTATCTGGATGTCTATCATCACTATCAGCTCACCGGCGAACGCAGCGTATTTGCTCACGGGATCCATCTCGATGATGCCGAGTGGCAGTGCCTGCATGACACCGGGTCCGCCGTCGCCTTCTGTCCGACCTCGAATCTGTTTCTCGGCAGCGGGCTGTTCCGCCTGCCCGCCTGCTGGCAGCACCAGGTGCGGATGGGCATCGGCAGCGACGTCGGGGCCGGCACCACCTTCAGCATGTTGCGGACGCTGGGCGAGGCCTATAAGGTAGGACAACTGCAGAGCTATCGCCTGCGCGCCAGCGAGGCCTTCTATCACGCCACCCTCGGCGGGGCGCGCGCCCTGCGGCTGGAGGATAAAATTGGCAATTTTCAGCCGGGCAAAGAGGCAGATTTTGTGGTGATTGACCCGGCGGTCACCCCGCTGCAGCGTCTGCGCACAGGCCGCTGCCATGACATTTATGAGCAGTTGTTCGTGCTGATGACCCTGGGAGATGAACGCAATATCAGCGAGACGTGGGTGAATGGCGAGCGGGTGTGGTGTCAGGATTGACCCTCACCCTGGCCCTCTCCCAAAGGGAGAGGGAACCGTTCGGTCATCGTTGCGACGCTGGCACGCCTCCAGGCCCCCTCCCGGAGGGCCTGTGAATTGCCTGGCACCAGAATTTAGGTCATCAAAAACTCATTGCCAGGCCTACGCCATAGCCCGTGGTGTTATTGCCGAACATATAGCGCGCCACCAGTCGGGTGCGGGTGATAAAGACCGGGTATTTACTGCTGTCCAGCTCGAGGCCAACCCCCAGGGAGGTCAAACCGGTAAAGCCCAGCGCCCCTCGCTGCTCGCCGAGAAATTCAGTATGCGCCCCCTCCAGCACATAACGCAGCGGGTTGCCCAGCAGCGTCCAGTCGGCTATCGGCGCGCGGCGGCGCAGATACAGGCCGAGATTCTCCGCGCTGGCCTCGCCCTGCACCACCTCGGCGCTACTGCCGAAACTTTGCAGATGCATATAGGAGTAACGCAGTTCGGCATCAATATCCTGGGTGGCAGAGAAGCGTTCGTAATCCAGCATCAGTGCCCCGCCCAGCCCCCAGGCGTTGAACCGACCGCCGTCGAGAAATTGCAGATCGGCGTTGGTTTTTCGCTCAATTGCCCAGCTGCCAATACGCGCATCGCTGGCCAGGGTACCGAGCATCACATTGACGATCGGCCGCAGCACCAGGTTGCCTCCGAGGCTGTCCCGGTGCAGCGAAAAATCCCAACCGACGCCGCCGGTGGTGGTCAGACTGTTCCATTTGGTCGGCACATTCCGCGTCTGTTCGCCATTGCTGACCACAAAGCGCGGGTCGTAGCGGCTGTAACCCATCGTACCTTCAAGGTACAGAGGAAACGACTCGCTGAGGGTTGCCCCGCCGCCAAACTGGGTGATGGCCAGATTATGTTTGTCGTTGCTGCCGGAACCAATGTTGAGATCGCTGGCGGTCACGTCAGGGACGACGGTATAGCTCATCAGAGTCAATACGGCATCGGCACGCTGTTTGATGGCGTGGCCGTTCGCCGCCAGCGTCGCTGTCGCGGAAAGCGAAAGTACCGACAGGAGAACGAAAAGACGCACCATATGTCGTTTGCCACCTCAGCGACAGGCTAACAATATTGCCACCTAAATCAGCAGGCTGGCGTTCACTCAGTATAGTCGGTGAGTCAGCCTGCGCATCCGGCGGGGAGAAAAAGCATCGGGCTGGTCAGGCCGCGCCTCCGCGGCTATGCAGCAGTTCCACATTTTCAAACGGCAGGCGCGAAACCCGGTTGCGCCCACCATTTTTGGCCACATACAGCGCTTTATCGACGCGGGAAAAAAGCTGATCAATCGCTTCCCCGTCATGGTGTTCGGCCACGCCGATGCTCACCGTCACCGACAGCGTCTGATACTCGCTGACCGCCTGGCGGATCCCTTCCGCCAGTATCAGGGCGCGCGCTATCGGCGAATGAGGTAAAAAGAGCAGAAACTCTTCTCCCCCCCAGCGATAAATTTTATCTTCGCGATCCACCGACGTTTCCAGAATGCGGGAGATCACCAGCAGGACTTCATCCCCTTTTTGATGACCGTGAATATCATTAATGCTCTTGAAATGATCGATATCGATTAACAGCAGACAAAAGCCTTGCGCGATAAATGACGGCGCCTCGACGAGGCGATAAAATTCACGGCGATTAAGCAATCCGGTGAGCGGATCGTGGGCGGCAGAGAATTCCAGCTCTTTTTTCAGATGCACTTCCTCGGTGATATCGTGAATAATGCATAGCATCAGTCGAATATTATAAAGCACTACGGGCCCGGCATAGGTTTGGACATGGCGCAGCGTACCGTCGGCTAAAATATGCGTAAAATTAAGCGGTTTATGCCCGCCTGGCATATTAGCAATATTATTCATGATGGGGATCACGTCCCGACCAAGGGTATTAATTTGCCAGGTATGTTTATTGCGCATTTCCTCATCGGAATAATGATAAAAACGCAGCGCCGCAATATTGGCATCGACAATTCGACCATCCTTACTGGGATCGATCAATAGCATCGGCGCGGTATTGGTCATAAAAAAACGGGCAAAAAAACCATTGTTGCGTCGCTGATAGCGGCGGGAGCCGGTATGAATGGATTGATTTTGCGCCAGCAGCTTCACGGCTTCAAACAGCAATAAGGTACCGCTGTCGTCGGTGTCGACCAGGGTGGTTTTACAATATACCGACTGCAGGCCCTTGCCCGTCTGTAACGTCCAGACTTCAAATATCTCGGTCATCGTATCGAGATAGCGAAGATAATGTTGTAACTGCGTTTCAGGACAGGTCGAATAGATACCGTTACGCATCTCCTTCAGCGACATATCGCCGCTCAATGTCCGGGAAGCCGGATTGGCATAGACCACACTTTCAGTAAAAGGATGGACTACCCATATCGGGGTGCTTAATACATCAAAAACAGCCAGTTCTTTTAATAACATACAGGCCCCAAACCGACCAATTCCCGGCGCAGAAGCGACACATAACGATATGCGTCCCTGACGCTGGTATAAAGTGATAACAAAGAAACCGAATAGCCTTAATGACGCGCGTGCGCGGCAAGTATAGTCGGTTCTGCACGCAGCGACGCCCACCCGAGGCGACTTTGCGCGTGGTTTAACCGTCTGGATGCGATAATGTCTTTTTTATTAATTCTATTTCAACAGCATAGCAGCAATACCAGAACTGGTAGTCGCTTTTGATCACAGAGTGTGTCTATCGGTCTTTTCGCCCGTTGGCTGCGTATTGGCTTTGTCCAGGATGCCCGCATTGCGGCTTTTATGCCCAGACTAATCGTGATAGTTTCTATCATAACTCTCATCACAAACGGCCATCATAGTGAAAAAATCCGCTACTAAAATCACGCTTACCGATATCGCACGTGAAGCCAACGTCGGTATTGCCACCGTCGACCGGGTGCTCAACAAGCGTGCGGCGGTGAAGGAGTCCACGGCATTGAGCGTACTGGAGGCGGCACGACGACTGGGGTTTACCCTCGAGCAGCCCCACTATCGCCTGGCGGCGGGGAAAGCGCCGGTCGCGGTCAGAATGGGGTTTATTCTGCTGCAGGAGACCCACTCCTTCTACCTGCCGCTGGCCCAGGCGCTGACGCGAGAGGCCGCCCCATGGCTACCGGCGGGCCAGGTGCCGGTGATACTGCATTTTGCCATCGATGCGGTGGAAGCGATGGCTCAGGCCATTCACCGGCTAAGTGACGAAGTGGACGTGTTAGGCCTGGTGGCGCTGGACCACCCGCTGATTCGCCACGCGGTGGCCCGGGCTGCCGCCCGTGGCGTTCGCGTGTTCACCCTGCTTTCGGATCTGTCGGTCCCTCAGCGCAGCGGATATATCGGCCTCGATAATCAAAAAGCCGGGCGCACTGCGGCCTGGTTTATTGAGCGCTTATGTCGGGGTAATGGCGAAATTGGCATTATCATTGGCGACAATCGTTTTACCTGTCAGGAAAGCTGTGAGATCAGCTTCCGCTCCTGCCTGCGTGAACAAGGCATGGGGCAGCAGATCCTGGAGCCGGTTCGCAGCCATGAACGGGCGGATATCGCCAGGAGCGTGACGGAGCAGATGCTGAGTCAGTACCCGGCCCTGCAGGCGATCTATGCCCCCTGCGGCGGTGTCGAAGGCATTGTCGAGGCGCTGCGCGACAGCGGCCGTCAGCAGGCGATCACTCTCGTCTGTCACGGCCCGCTAAACGACAGTGAACTGGCCCTGATCGATGGCACCATCGACATCATGCTTAACCACCGGCTGGAGGCGTTTGCCGCCGCCACGCTACGCACCATAACGGACGCGGTTTCGCGCTCGCCGAGCGAGGTGATTTCTCTCCCTCAGCCTTTCGATATCATCACCAAAGAAAATATGTAAACTCCCGGCCCCGCCGCCGCCGGGGCCAGTTAACGGGCAGACCGCGCCCGCCCTCAATTTGATAAAAAACTATCAAAAACTCCATCAATACAAAGCATGATGGCCATCAAAAAATCATCATTCCATCATTGTTGAGAATGAAATATTTATTCAATACTCAGCGGCATCCCCTGTGTAAAAAGGAAGCCAACATGACACTCTCAATCGCCAATGCCCCCTGCAGCTGGGGCGTGGATGACCCGAAAAACCCTGACCTTCCCGCCTGGGCTACCGTGCTGAAGGAGGCGGCGCAGGCCGGCTATCGCAGCATTGAGCTGGGGCCCTGGGGCTACCTGCCCACCGACCCGGCCAGCCTGCGCGCGGCGCTGGAGCAGCATCAGTTGTCGCTGGTGGCCGGTACGATCTTTGACGATCTGGTCAGCGAGGCCCATTTCCCTACCCTGGTGGCGCTGACCCATCAGATCTGCCGCAATCTGTCGCAGGTTCCGGCCGCCGAACCCACGCCAGGGCATCCTGTTCAGCCGCCTTACCTGGTAATTATTGATTTCGGCAACCCTGAACGGGCGCGCTTTGCCGGGCGCGGCGCGCTCGCTCCACGTCTTGATGACAAAGACTGGCAGCGCATGATGGCGCACATTACCGCCCTCAGCACCCTCGCCTGGCAGGAGTACGGTGTGCGGGCGGTTATCCATCCCCACGCCGGGGGCTGCATCGAATTTGCGGATGAAATCGAGCGGCTGGCGAACGATATTCCACAAGACGTCGCGGGATTGTGTCTGGATACCGGGCATCTCTACTACGCCGGTATGGATCCGCTCGACTGGCTGGATCGCTATTACGCACGACTCGACTACCTGCACTTCAAGGATGTGGATCCGCAGGTTTACCAGCGCGCCATCGCCGAGGGCATCGACTTTTTCACCGCCTGCGCCGAAGGGGTAATGTGCCCGCTCGGCAGCGGCGCCATTGACTATCCGGCCATCAAAGACTTTCTCGCCCGCCGAGGATATCAGGGCTGGATAACCATTGAACAAGAGCGCGACCCGCGCCATGCCGCAGGCAGCCTGCAGGCGGTCACGGAAAGTCTGCGCTATCTGCGCGACGTGGGATTCTGACAGGAGACGCAACATGATTAACGGTTTAAAACCTCTCGATCGCACCCTGCGCTGGGGCATGGTCGGCGGCGGCGGCAGCAGCCAGATCGGCTATATTCACCGCTCAGCGGCGCTGCGTGATAACACCTTTACGCTGCTGGCCGGCGCCTTTGATATTGATGCCGAACGCGGACGCCAGTTCGGCCAACAGCTGGGGGTGGATCCCGACCGCTGTTACGCCGACTACCAGAGCCTGTTCCGCGGTGAAGCGGAGCGTCCGGACGGCATTCAGGCGGTGTCGATTGCTACACCAAATAACACCCATTATGCCATCTGCCGGGCGGCGCTGGAGTCCGGGCTGCACGTGGTGTGCGAAAAGCCGCTGTGCTTCAGCAGCGAGGAAGCTGACGAACTGGTGGCGCTCAGCCAGCGGCAGCAGAAGATCCTCGGGGTGACCTACGGCTATGCCGGCCACCAGCTGATCCTGCAGGCCCGGCAGATGATCGCCGACGGGCTGCTGGGCGACATCCGTATCGTCAATATGCAGTTTGCCCACGGTTTTCACGCCCAGCCCGTGGAGCTGGAAAACGCCAGTACGCGTTGGCGGGTCGATCCTCGCTTTGTCGGCCCCAGCTATGTTCTGGGCGACCTGGCCACTCATCCACTGTTTCTGGTTGAAACCATGGCTCCGCAGCTGAACATCACCCGGCTGATGTGCGCCAGACAAAGCTTCGTCAAAAGCCGCGCGCCGCTGGAAGATAACGCCCATGTGCTGATGGAGTATGACAACGGCGCCGTTGGCTCGCTGTGGAGCTCCGCCGTTAACTGCGGCTCCATGCACGGACAAAAGGTGCGTATCGTCGGTGAAAAAGCCAGTCTCGAATGGTGGGATGAACAGCCCAACCAGCTGCGCTATGAAATCCAGGGCGAGCCGGTGCGTATCCTCGAGCGCGGCATGGACTATCTCGATCCGCTGGCGCGTCAGGATGACCGCATCGGCGGCGGCCATCCGGAGGGACTGTTTGAGGCATGGTCGAATCTCTATCGCCGCTTCGCCATCGCCATGGATGCCGCCGACCGTCGCGACGAAGCGCTGCTGGCCGACTTCTGGTATCCGGACGCTCGCGCCGGCGCGTTCGGCGTGCGCTGGGTGGAAAACTGCGTACGGTCTGCCGACAACGGCGCCTGCTGGGTCGACTTCCGCTAACTCACTGGCTCAGGGCGCTCGCCCTGAGCATTTATGGCTATTTTTCAATTCGTGCCAGCTGGGTCTTATCCGCCTCACGTGCGCTATCCGCCAGCGCCTGGAACGCGCCGGCGCCATAGTATTGCGCGGGAACCGGCAGCGCCTGCATATCATGCCCTGGGTAGATCTGCAGTTCGCCGAGGTCGCGTAAGCGGAACCCCCCAACCTGCTCCGGCATGGTCAGGCGATACGGCGGCAGGGTTTCGAAAGGGACCGGCGTCGGCAGCCGATTTTCCTGCAGATCGTAGTTACGTTTCAGCACCAGAAACTTATCCGGCACCCGCCGGTGACTGTTCCACCAGTCGCCGTCGATCCGCTGAAACATCGCTTCCGTCTCCCCTCTCGTCGCCACCATCAGTCGGGTCAGCGCCTGTTTCAGCGCCGTATCCATGGCCTGGTTATAGTCTTCCAGCGAACCACCGTGGCTGCTGAGGATCACGTTAATCGCCAGCCTGGCGCCGAGTAAATTGGAGTAGAGATCCTCCGGCGAAAAAGCGGAGATCTCCTCAGAAAACCCGGGGACCGACTGGAAGCCATACCACTGGGCAATCTCATGCCATTGGGCAATTTCGAAGGCCAGATGACCCGCCAGCCAGGCGGCCAGCTGATAGCGCTGCCTGACGCCCGCCGGCGGCGTAAAGGCATTCAGCTGAACGCGGCGTACGCCCAGCTCTTCACTGTAGAAGATCCGCCCCGCCTGGCCCAGCGTCGGCGCAATACGATTGAACAGATAGAAGGTGTAGTCCGCCGTATCGCGCACATGGGCGATATCAATAAACCCGCCGCGACGGGTATAGATGAGCCCGTTCTGCTCCTCGCTGAGCCCCAGCAGGTTTTTCACCGCCCCGAACGCGCTATCGTTGTAATGGTGCTTGCCCAGCGTATCCAGGGTCAGCACATTGCCAATCTGGTATACCGGGATCGGGATGCCCACCGCGCGCACGTGCAGGTCGTAACCAAAAGCGCAGCACGGTCGCAGCGACTCCGGCGGCGGCAGCTCACCCAGGGTGGGCACCGGATGGATCGCCGTCACAGCGGGCAGCACCGGATCCTGCGCCAGCGCCGGCAGCGACAGTGCAAACAGCAGCCATAAGGCTTTACGCATCAACAGCCTCTCCACAACAACAAAAGAGCGCGCATCTTACCGGCAGATGGCGCCAGCAGTTTTAGTTAAAAACGGTATTCACCGGAGACAAAGAAGCTATTGCGCTCGTTAAAACCAAATTCAGTCAGCACGTTAAAGTTTTTGGTGACTTCATACTGGGCGCCAATCAGCATATTCCAGGGTGAGGTTAGCTTCTGCTTGACGTCGAATTTCCCCTCGCCGTCTTTATTGACTGCGGCAATCAGGGGCTGAAGCTCTGGCGGCATATGCAGGTCGGCCAGATCGCCTTTAAACTCCTGCTGCACGTCCTGATACATGCTCCCGACCCACAGGCTGAGGTGGGACGGCCCGTCGATCCCCTGAAAACTGAAGCGGTAGCCGACGCGCGGCGAGACGGTGACCGCCGAGATGCTGCCGTCGAGAATATCGAAATCGGTACGGGTGTAGTTAGTGTCTACTAACCCGAACCAGTTGCCGTATCCCCCGGCGAGCGTAAAGCCGGTTCCCCAGGTGGTTCCTTTGAAATCAAGCGTAAAATCAATATCCTGCAGTTTTCCGCTCTGATAAAGCTGGTGAACCGCGCCGGCGATCACCCGATCCAGACCGCGAAACTGCGAAGGATCCGAATCCACGGAGACCTGGGAGACAGACGACCCGCGGGTATGCCCCACCAGCCCGTAAACGTTGAGAAACGGAAAGACCCACATATCGAGGCGCAGGTTTTCGGTTTTGCTCTTCTCGCGGGTGTGCCCGGCATCGATGGCGAACATATCGCTGGGAATGGGATGGTTGCCCAGCTTAAGCCCGGAAAAGGTAATACTGTCGACCATGATATCCTGACGGATATTCATATAGCTCAGGTTGACGCCGTAGGGTAACGGGATCGAATACCCCCGGGCGCGTGCCTCATCTCCCCATATCGGAAAATAGCTGTCGCTCTCGCTCTGCTCCGCGGCCGACGCGCCACAGGCCGCCAACAGCAGCGTTAACCCCGTTCCGGATGCTCTCATTGTTATTCTCATGTGTAGTTATAAACCCGAACCGACATTGCAATAGACCGCCTGCTCATGCTCACTGAACGCCACGTCAATCCCGGTACGCAAACCGTACTGCCGTGCAATCAGGTAACGAAAACCGGCCCCCCATGCCACCTCTGACTGTTCCGCTGGCGTGCGCGCCGCGCACCCCGCGCCAACGAATCTCTGCAGGATCCAGCGCGGGGTGAAGGCCCAGGGAGGTTTGCGCCGTGACCACGTCGTCGCCCTGATAGCGGTAGCGCGAAATAGGGACATCAAAGGGTTATCATGGTGGATGAATGACTGATTAATGGCCCGCGACCGCCAGTGCGGACAACAGGAATTTCATGCTTACTCCGGGGCTTTGGGGACGCACGACACGCCTCACGAACAGTATTAACGCGACGGGGTAATGAAAATATAACGTATGAGGATAATGCTCACCAATGCGCAGCCGCCTGTTTTTCGGGTATTTTTAAACGAAAAAGTGCTGGCTATCACAGAAAAATGCCATCGCGATACAGGGCAGCGCGGTGATTGTATTCAAAAGGTGAATATCGTATAACATAGCGCTACCGAGGGGTGTCCCGTGAGGGCTGAGATGGCGCAAGCCGAACCCTTTGAACCTGATCTGGGTCATGCCAGCGAAGGGACGGGTCGGCAATTTTGCCTGCATTATCGCCATTGCCTGTTCACACCCCTGCACGCCCGGATCTCCCCTGAATAACTGGAGGTCCTGTGATAATTCCCGCGTTTAGCCATGGTCTTTACGGCCGTTTACGCCAGCTGGCCGCTGCTGACTGGCAGCACTATGTGGCGCATCCTTTCGTCCAGCAGCTTGCCGAGGGCACCCTGGCGGAAAGCGCGTTTCGTCGCTACCTGACCCAGGATTATCTGTTTCTGATCCACTTTGCCCGCAGCTACGCGCTGCTGGTGAGTAAACTGCGCACGCTGCCGGAGATGCGGGCTGCGGCCGCCTCAATGAACGCCATCCTCAACGAACTGCCGCTGCACGTCGGTTACTGCGCCCGGTGGGGCATTAGCGAGCAGGAGATGGCTACCCAGCCTGAAGCGCCGGAAACCATTAACTATACTCGCTACGTGCTGGACATTGGCCACTCGGGTGATGCGCTGGATCTGCTGGTCGCGCTGATGCCCTGCGTGGCCGGTTATGCGGAAATCGGTCTCGGCCTGCTGCAGCATCCCGCCACCCGACTGGACGATAACCCCTACGCCTCGTGGATCCGCAACTATGGCGATGAAGGCTATCTGCACGGCGTCAACGCCGCGCTGGCGCTGCTGGAAACGGTATGGCAGCAGCGCGGGAGCGAGGCCCGGATCACTGAGCTGAGCGAGATTTTCACCACCGCCACCCGCCTTGAGGCGCAGTTCTGGCAGATGGGCCTCAACGCGACGGCGGAGACCCGGGCGTGACGGCGCCTGGTATCGAGGTCCGTGGCTTGAGCCTGCATTTCGGCGACCGTCGGCTGTTCGACAACCTGTCGTTTACGGTCCCCGGCGGGCAGTGGGTGTCGCTCCTCGGCGCCAGCGGCGCCGGCAAAACCAGCCTGCTGCGGGTGATGGCCGGTCTGGCGCCCGCCACCCGGGGAGAAGTGGTCGCCAGCGATGGGCAACCGATTCAGGGCCGTCTGGCGTGGATGGGGCAGAAAGATCTGCTCTACCCCTGGCTGAGCGTCCGGGACAACGTCGCCCTCGGCGCGCGGCTGCGCGGTGAAAAAGTCGATCGTGCCCGGGTCGCCGCCCTGCTTGAGCAGGTGGAGCTCTCGTCCTGCGCCGACGCCCGGCCGGCAACCCTCTCCGGCGGCATGCGTCAGCGCGCCGCGCTGGCCCGCACCCTGTATGAGGATCGCCCCATCGTGCTGATGGATGAGCCTTTCTCGGCGCTGGATACCCTCACCCGCACGCGCATTCAAACTCTGGCAGCCACCCTGCTGGCTGGTCGCACGGTGGTGCTGATCACCCACGATCCGCAGGAGGCCTGCCGGCTGAGCCACCGCCTGCTGGTCCTCTCGGCGGCCGACGGCGACATCGATGACAGCCATCACCTCGCCGGCACACCTCCGCGCGCGCCGGACGCGCCCGATCTCTTGAACAGCCAGGCCGCCCTGCTGCAGCAACTGATGAGGGCTCATCCATGACCGGACGTCTCTGGCGGGGCAGCATGGTGTTCTGCGGGTTGATGATCCTCTGGGGTCTGGCCAGCCGCAGCGGCATTCCTCACTTTCTTTTACCCTCCCCGATGGCGGTCGCCGAGGCGCTGTGGGTTAATCGCGCCTATCTCGGCTGGAACACGCTTATCACGCTCAGTGAGATCCTGAGCGGCCTGGCGCTGGGCGTGACGCTCGGCGTCACCCTGGCGCTGGGTATGATCCTCTCTCCGCGTCTGCAGCGCTGGCTGATGCCGCTGGTCCTCACCAGTCAGGCGATCCCGGTCTTTGCCCTCGCCCCGCTGCTGGTGCTGTGGCTGGGCTTTGGCATGAGCGCCAAAGTGGCAATGGCCGTGCTGGTGATTTTCTTTCCGGTGACTTCCGCCTTCTTTGATGGCTTGCGACGGGTCAACCAGGAATATCTCGATCTGGCGCGCAGCATGAACGCCTCCTTCGGCGCTCAGCTGCGGCATGTCCGCCTGATGGCTGCCCTGCCTGCGCTGGGCTCGGGCCTGCGGATGGCGGCGGCGGTGGCGCCCATCGGCGCGATTATCGGCGAATGGGTCGGCTCCGCTGAGGGGCTGGGCTACGTCATGCTCAATGCCAATGCGCGGCTGCAAACCGATATCTGCTTCGCCGCGCTGTTTATTTTAGTGCTACTGACCCTCCTGCTGTGGCTGGCGGTAGATACCCTGCTACACCGGCTGATCGACTGGTCACCGGAATAAAGATGAAGTAATAAAGGAAAACAGATGAAAAAGTCGCTTTTCGCCGGGGCAACCCTGACGGCACTGGTCAGCGGCCACGCGCTGGCCAATGAACCGCTGACGCTGGTGCTGGACTGGTACATTAACCCCGACCATGCGCCGATTATGGTGGCCGAGCAGATCGGCGCCTTTAAGGCTCAGGGGCTGGACGTCAAGATTGTCCCTCCCTCCGATCCCGCGCTGCCTCCCCGCATGGTGGCCGCCCGTCAGGCGGATCTGGCCATCACCTACCAGCCGCAGGTGCACTTCTTCGCTGACGAAGGGTTACCGCTGGTGCGCGTCGGGACCCTGATTAACTCGCCGCTGAACACGGTGATCGCTCTCAATAAGCAGATCAAAACTCCGGCAGATCTGCAAGGTAAGAAGGTGGGCTATTCGGTCAGCGGCATTGAGCAGGCCACCCTGTCGACCATGGCGCAACACGCGGGTATCGATCCGGCCAGTATCAAACTGGTTAACGTCAATTTCCAACTGACCAGCGCCCTGCTGGCGGGCCAGGTGGACGCGGTCATCGGCGGCTACCGTAATATAGAAGCACAGGAGCTGAAGCTGCAGGGCAAAACGCCGGTAGTGATGAACGTCGAAGATTACGGCGTGCCGGCCTATGACGAGCTGGTGATTGTCGCCCATCGCGACGCGATTCATGAGGCCAAGATCCGTAAATTCCTCACCGCCCTGCAGGCCGGGGTGAGCTATCTGCGCGCCCATCCGCAGGAGAGCTGGGAGGCGTTTGCCGCCGCCCACCCGGAGCTGAAAACCGAACTCAACCACCAGGCGTGGCTGCAAACCGTGCCGCTGTTCGCCACCGATCCGGCGGCGCTGGATAAACCGCGCTACGAAGCTTATGAACAGTTTTTATATAACAATAAGTTGGTGAAAAAAGTCACACCTTTAACAAATTATGCGGTGGAACTGCATTGAGACTTGCTATCGCTGACGGAAGGCATTCCGTCAGCGTTTTAACGCAGCGGCAATAAAAATATAGAGACTTTCTCACTAATAATTACACTTTAAAGGGTTATCGTGACACGCAGTTGTTCTATTATAATTCAGCAGGTTACGTTAATTATTGCCCCGGTAAGAATAACGTCAAAATAACGCAATCAATAAAACGTTGAATGCGGATTTAAAAAGCCATATATTGTGCGCGCTTTATGAATGCCAATTCAATTCCTTAGACCAATTATTCAACCAGCGTTCAACCGCAATGCTGGTTGTGGGAGTGATATGATGACGGATAAAGTCCGTATTGATACTTTACGTGCCGATTTATTAGACGCAAACAACGAAACCTTTTTGGCCCGTCAGGCCGAATTCGAATCGAATGTCAGGAGTTACCCGCGTAAGTTACCGCTGGCTATCACTAAAGCTGAAGGCGTGTGGCTGACGGATGCGGATAACAAACAGTACCTGGACTGCCTCGCGGGCGCCGGTACTCTCGCTCTGGGCCACAACCACCCTGATGTATTGCAGAGCATCCAAAGTGTCATTACCAGCGGCTTGCCGTTACATACCCTCGATCTGACTACCCCGTTAAAAGATCGTTTCTCCGAATACCTGCTCTCTTGCCTGCCGGGCGAAGGGAAAGAGTATTGCCTGCAGTTCACCGGTCCTTCCGGCGCTGACGCCGTGGAAGCCGCGCTGAAACTGGCGAAAAAATACACTGGCCGTACGGCGGTGATCAGCTTCTCCGGCGGCTATCACGGGATGACCCATGGCGCGCTGTCCGTCACTGGCAACCTGTCGCCGAAAGCAGCGGTTAACGGCATGATGCCGGAAGTCCAGTTCATGCCTTACCCGCACCTGTATCGTTGCCCGCTGGGCATCGGCGGCGAAGCCGGCGTGAAAGCCCTGACCTACTACTTCGAAAACCTGATCAACGATGTGGAGAGCGGCGTCCGTAAACCGGCGGCGGTGATCCTCGAAGCTGTGCAGGGTGAAGGCGGCGTGAACCCGGCGCCGGTTGAGTGGCTGCAGCGCATCCGCAAAGTGACCGAAGAGCATGGCATTCTGCTGATCGTCGATGAAGTGCAGGCTGGCTTTGCCCGTACCGGTAAATTCTTCGCCTTCGAGCACGCCGGTATCCAGCCGGACATCATCGTGATGTCGAAAGCGGTCGGTGGCGGTCTGCCGCTGGCGGTGCTGGGCATCAAAAAACAGTTCGACGCCTGGGAACCGGGTCACCACACCGGCACCTTCCGCGGCAACCAGCTGGCGATGGCTACCGGCCTGACTACCCTGCGTCACCTGCGCGACAACAAGATTGCCGACAAAGTCGCTGCCCAGGGCGAGTGGCTGAAAGGCAAACTGGCCGAGCTGCAGAAGCGCTACCCGGTCATTGGCCACGTACGCGGTCTTGGTCTGATGATCGGTATCGAAATCGTCAAGCCGAACGAAGCGCAGGATCACATGGGCTGCTACCCGGCTGACGGCGAACTCTCTGCCCTGCTGCAGAAGAAATGCTTCGAAGCGGGCCTGATTCTGGAGCGCGGTGGTCGTCACGGCTGCGTGCTGCGTCTGCTGCCGTCCCTGCTGATCAGCAACGCGGAACTGGATGTGTTCCTCGACAAATTCGAACAGGCCCTGCTGGCCGCCGGCGTAAAGCCGGTCTGAGTGGAGTCAGTGACCACCATGTCCACATTGAATCCGATTCTTGCTGGTTCAGCGCAGAGCGTTGAAGCCTATCAGCAGGTTATCGAGCAGACCAGCCAGGCCGTTGTGCAGTGGCTGAAGCAACCTGAGATGTATCAGGGGAAAAGCGTTGACGAGCTGCGTGAGCGTATCTCCCTTGAATTTAACGAACAGGGTTTGGGTAACCAGGCGGCGATTGATCGTGCGATCGAGTACTTCCTGAAAGACAGCCTGTCGGTGCATCACCCGCAGTGCGTGGCGCACCTGCACTGCCCGAGCCTGGTAATTAGCCAGGCGGCGGAAGTGTTGATCAACGCCACCAACCAGAGCATGGACTCCTGGGACCAGAGCCCGTCAGCAACCATCATTGAGATGAAGCTGATCGAATGGCTGCGCGCCCGGGTCGGTTATCCGGCTGGCGACGCCGGCGTCTTCACCAGCGGCGGTACCCAGAGCAACCTGATGGGCCTGATGCTGGCGCGCGACGCCTTCTTCGCCCGTCAGGGGCACTCCATCCAGCAGGATGGGCTGCCGGGGGATATCCGCAAGTACAAAGTATTGTGCTCGGAAAACGCCCACTTCTCGGTGCAGAAGAACATGGCGCTGATGGGCCTCGGCTACCGCTCGGTCACGCTGGTGAAAACCGACGAATTCGCGCGGATGGACGTGTCCGATCTGAAAGCGAAGATTGCGCAAGCGCAGGCTAACGGCGAGCAGATCATGGCGATCGTCGCCACCGCCGGCACCACCGACGCGGGGGCTATCGACCCGCTGCGCGACATCGCCGGTATCGCCGCGGAACATCAGATCTGGCTGCACGTTGACGCAGCCTGGGGCGGCGCGCTGCTGCTGTCTGAGCAGTATCGTGACTACCTTGACGGTCTGGAGCTGGTGGATTCCGTTACCCTGGACTTCCACAAGCAGTTCTTCCAGACCATCAGCTGCGGCGCCTTCCTGCTGAAGGACGCGCGGCATTACGAGCTGATGCGTTATCAGGCGGCCTATCTGAACTCCGAGTTCGATGAAGAACACGGCGTACCGAACCTGGTGTCTAAGTCGCTGCAGACCACCCGTCGCTTCGATGCGCTGAAGCTGTGGATGGGTCTGGAAGCGCTGGGCCAGAAACAGTATGCGGCGATCATCGATCACGGCGTCACGATGGCGAAAAACGTGGCGGAGTACGTGAAGTCGCAGCCGACGCTGGAGCTGGTGATGCAGCCGCAGCTGGCGAGCGTGCTGTTCCGTTCCCGTCCGGCGCAGATGGCGCAGAGCGATGCGGCGGCTATCGCGCTGCTCAACCAGCGCGTCGGCGATGCCCTGCTGGCTTCCGGCCGCGCTAACGTTGGCGTGACCGAGCATAACGGTGTCACCTGCCTGAAGCTGACCCTGCTGAACCCGGTGGTGACGCTGGATGACGTGAAGGTTCTGCTTAACCTGGTGGAACGCACCGCTCAGGAGCTGCTGGCGCAATAACCTGCCCTAGCGGGCGGCGCCTGCCGCCCCGCTGTCAGCCTTACCTGCAATAAGCCGATAATCTCCTTATCGGCTTTTTTATTTCTTTCCGCGCCACTGACGTTCTCTGCTCCCTGGCTGGTCGCTGGGCCCGTTGACGCCTGCCTTTCGCGATGCCACAGTATTATCCCGAGAATAACGACGTTCAGGATAAACATCCTGAAAATAAGGATGATGATGGAGAAACGCTTACCGGGACTGGATCTCGACGCCCTGCGTAGCTTTGTGACCGGCATGGAGTGCGGCAGCTTCGCCCAGGCAGCGCTGCGCCTGTCGCGTTCCACTTCGGCCGTCAGCGCCCAGCTTAAAAAGCTGGAGAGCCAGTGCGGTACGGCGCTGGTGGCCAAACAGGGGCGGCATCTGGTGCTCACCGCGGAAGGCGAAAAGCTGATGAGCTACGCCAGACGACTGCTGGCGCTCAATGATGAAACCCTGCGCGCGCTGCAGGGCGAGCGGCTCACCGGCG
Source organism: Klebsiella sp. P1CD1 (assembly GCF_003790505.1). Taxonomy (NCBI): domain Bacteria; kingdom Pseudomonadati; phylum Pseudomonadota; class Gammaproteobacteria; order Enterobacterales; family Enterobacteriaceae; genus Klebsiella; species Klebsiella sp. P1CD1. The sequence continues at coordinate 2,815,053 of NZ_CP033631.1, read as the reverse complement.
AGATCCACCTTGGTATGCAGGAAGATTTTGGCGAATCGCTGATGCCGGGGATCCTGGGGCAATTTAAACGGCATCATCCGCAGGTGCGGATAGTCGCCAGGGTGGATCGCAATGGTCCGCTGCGCCAGGCGCTGGCGGAAGAGGCGCTGGATCTGGCGCTGTTGTGGCAAACCGAAGATCAGGGCCCCGGGATGGGCCGCTGCCCGCTGGCGTGGATTGCGCATCCTGACCTGGATATTGGTGCACTGCTGGCCTCCGGCGAGCCGCTGCCGCTGGTGATGTTCGACAGCCCGTGCCTGATGCGCTCCCGCGCTATTGCCTGTCTCGATGCCGCAGGGATCCCCTGGCAGGTGGTATTCGTCAGCCACAGCCTGAACGGCATCTGGGCGGCGGTACAGGCTGGCCTGGGGCTGACGATACGCACCCGCATCGGCATGCCCGGCAACCTGCGCACCGTCGCCGGGCTGCTGCCATCGCCAGGTAGCCTGGCCGTTAACCTGCAACAAACCCCGCGCGAGGGACAGCATTCCGCCGCCGTGGCGCTGCTAGGAGACCTGATGACCGAGGCCCTGCAGGGGTGGGTCGAGATGTGACGGTGTCACGCCACTTCCATTCACCCTCACCCTAACCCTCTCCCTGAAGGGAGAGGGAACCGTTCGGCAGTCACCGATAATGGGCATCCAGCGCCTCTCCCGCTTCAATGCCCGGTGGCGGCTGCGCCCTACCGGGCCTACATTCTCCCTGCGCGCTCCTGTAGGCCGGGCAAGCGCAGCGCCGCCCGGCATCAGGTATAAGGGCTGGAGGGATCCGTCCGCCAGACGCCTACGCCGCGGGTCAGGCTTTGCTCTCCTGCAGCAGCTGCTGGATCACCTGCTCCTGGCGGGCATAATCCCCTTCGCCGAAGGCGGTATAACGCAACTGTCCGCGAGCGTCGAAAATGTAATGCGCTGGCCAGTACTGATTGCCGAAGGCATTCCAGATGGCGTACTCATTATCCGCCACCACCGGGTAGGTTATCCGCCCGTCCTTCACCGCCTGGCGCAGCAGCGGCAGCGAACGCTCCCAGGGATATTCCGGGGTATGGACGCCAATCACCACCAGCCCGGCCGCGCGGTATTTGTTCGCCCAGTCGCGCACGTAAGGCAGGGTATGCTGACAGTTGATGCACTCCCGGGTCCAGAAATCCACCAGCACCACTTTGCCCTTCAGACGCTCCGGAGTTAACGCCGGGCTGTTGAGCCACGCGCTGCCTCCCGCCAGGGAGGGCATCGCGCTGCTGGGCTGCGGCGCGGCGATCGGCTGGAGGATGGTCTTTTGCTCCGGCTGCGGCAGACGGGCGGCCAGCCGCTGCTCCAGCGCCTGACTCCAGCCTCCCGCACTTTGCAGATAGCGATCGCCGCCGCTGGCGATCAGCGCCACCGAGGCCAGCATCGCCACCCCCGCCAGCCGGCGCAGCCGTTCGCCGAACGCCAGCCCACGACGCAGACGGGCAATCAACGCCGCGCCGCACCACCCCAGCAGGAATAACATCAGCGCCCCGCCGCTGCCGTAAGCCAGCAGCAACCCGCCAGTGGTCGCCTGGCCCGGATGCACAAAGCCCAGGCTCAGTATCGCCCCCAATACCGGCCCGGCGCACGGGGCCCACAGCAGACCCACCGCCAGCCCGGCCAGCAGCGAACCGATCCAGCCGCGCTGGCGTGAGCTGGCGTTGTTAAGCTGATTTCCCAGCGCCACCAGGGGTGAGGTCAGCCGCTGCGCGACGCGCTGCGAAAGCAGGCTCAGCCCGACCAGGGCGAAGAACGCCAGCGCCAGGCCGCGGCCTGCGAGGGTCAGATTCACCACCCAGCCGCTGGCGACCGTCACCAGCCACGAAACCGCGCCGAACATCAGCGCCATTCCAGCCAGCATAATTGCCAGCTGCCCCCGGCGGCCCCGGACGCTGGCGAACAGCAGCGGGATCACCGGCAGCGTACAGGGGCTCAGCAGGGTTAACATTCCGCCCAAAAATGCAATGAATATCGACATCGCCTTCTCCTCATTATGTCGTCGCTGCCGGGAGTGGCAGCCACGACATTACCGCAAGGCCATGTAAGGCGAATGTGTCGGGAAAGGGGGAGAATTGTCGGCTTAATTATCCGTCTGCGCCGGAGATACAGCAGGATACAATCCCGCCGCGGCAAGGCGAACGCTGGCGTCCAGGCCGCCCTGCGGGCGGTTGGCCAGGCGCAGTGCGCCGTTCATCTGGCTGACCAGCTGCGCAGCGATCGCCAGCCCCAGACCGGTGCCGCCGGTATCGCGATTGCGCGAGTCCTCCAGGCGATAAAACGGCTGCAGCACCGCCTGTAGCGCGGCCTCCGGGATCCCCGGCCCCTCATCCAGCACATGGAGAGTGATATCCCCGGCGGCGTCGCGGGTCAGGGTTACTGTGACCGTGGTGCCGAATTTCAACCCATTATCGATAAGGTTAGTCATCACCCGGCGCAGGGCCTGCGGTGGGATCGACACCACCCCGGCGGTCTCCTCCGGGCAAAAACGCACCGGCCGGCCGACATCGGCATAATCGCAGACGATGGTGTCGAGAAAGGCGTCAAGGTTCAGCCGCTGGCGCGCCTCCGCCAGTGGCTGCGAGGTGCGGGCGAAGGCGATGCCCTCCCGCACCAGGCGGGTCATATTGTCGAGATCCTGCAGCAGCTTATCGCGCAGTTCCGGCTGGTCGGCCATCTCCACCCGCAGCTTCATTCGGGTGATCGGGGTTTGCAGATCGTGGGAGATAGCGGCGAGGATCCGCGCCCGCTCCTGCAGATGGTCGTGGATGCGCGCCTGCATCGCGTTAAACGCGCGAGCGGCACGGCGGACCTCTTCCGGCCCCTGCTCGGCCATGGTTCCCGCCGTGTCGCTGGCCGGTTCAAGGGCGTCCACTGCGCGGGTAAAACGGGTGATGGGCAGCAACACCTGGCGAACGGCATACCAGGCGCAGGCCAGCAGGAGAACAAACTGAGCGATCAGCACCACCGGCAGCCAGCGGGCGATGGCCGGTAGCTTCGGCCACAGATCGAGAGTCAACGGGGCGCCGTCGTGGAGGGTAATATGGGCCTGAATATGCTGCCGCGGGCCGGGGATCGTCACAATACTTACCGGGTACTGCGCGCTCAGCGCCTCCTGCAGGGAGCGGGCTGCGTCCCGGGCGCGCCAGCTGTCCGGGTAGTCGCCGCGCTCGCCGGAGTCCAGCAGATAGCGATAATTGCCGCGCGCCAGCTTCGGCAGCCATTGCGGGCGCTCAGCAGCCGGCAGGCGGTCAAGGATCGCCACGCTGGTGGCGACATCGGAAGCCAGATTGCCCAGCATCACGCTGCGAGCGCTGCTCATACGCTCATAAAACAGCAGCGACAGAGTTAAAGTATTCGCCAGCAGCAGCGCCAGAAACAGCAGCGCTATCAGCCTCGACTGCAGCGAGGCGGGCCAGAACCTCATTCATGCCTCTCGCGGATGGAGACCGGCACCGACAGCACATAGCCTTCGCTGCGCACCGTTTTAATGTAGGCCGGCTCGCGGGCATCCTCCCGTAGCCGCTGGCGCAGTCGGCTCACCAGCAGGTCAATTGACCGCTCAAAAAGTTCCGCGTCGCGTCCCTGGGTCAGATTCAGCAGCTGATCGCGGTTCAGCACCCGCTGGGGGTGGTCGAGAAACACCCGCAGCAGCCGATACTCCGCCCCGCTGAGGGCGACGATGGCGCCGCTGTCATCCAGCAGGTGGCGGGCGGCAGTGTCGAGCAGCCAGTCGCCAAAGGCGATCAGTCTGCCCGCCTCGGTGATCTGCAGATTGGGCGGCAGCGCCCGGGTGCGGCGTAAAATGGCTTTGATGCGCGCCAGCAGTTCGCGGGCCACAAAGGGTTTAATCAGATAATCATCAGCTCCCATTTCCAGGCCGAGGATCCGGTCGCTGTCGTCGGTGCGGGCGGTGAGCATCAGCACCGGAATATCCTGCTGCGGGTTGGCGCGCAGCTGGCGGCAGAGCGTTAAGCCGTCCTCGCCCGGCATCATGATATCCAGCACAATCAGGTCAATTTGATGATTTTTGAGCACCGACCACATGGCTTTGCCGTTCGCCGCGCCGCTGGCGCGATATCCCGATTTTTCCAGATAGTCGACAATCAGTTCCCGAATATCGCGGTCGTCATCGACGACCAGGATGTGGTCAATACGCTCCAAAGGGTGCTCCTGCGGCAAAATAAACTCTTCACAAGCATAAGCCGTGTTGCCGGAAGCGCAACGTCGCGCCGCCGGCAAGGTGCGGGTTACAAACGATCGGCGTCCACCACCGCCTGGACAAAGTCTGCCGGGTCCTCCTGCGGCGGATTATGGCCCACCGCCCCCTGCAGATCCCGGTGTTCATATTTCCCGGTAAATTTAGCCCGGTAGCTGGCGGGAGCCGGATGCGGCGCGCCGTTATTCGCCCCTTCAAGGGTGATGGTGGGCACGGTTATCGGCGGTAGCGCCGCCAGCCGTTGTTCATAGCCGGCATACTTCGCTTCCCCCTTCTCCAGCCCCAGGCGCCAGCGGTAGTTGCTGATGGTGATCGCCACGTGGTCCGGGTTATCAAGCGCCCGGGCGGTTCTGGCAAAAGTCGCGTCGCTGAATTGCCACTGCGGCGACGCCTGATGCCAGATAAATTTCGCAAAGTCGTGGGTGTTCTGCCGGTAACCGGCTTCGCCGCGCGGGGTGGCAAAATAGAACTGATACCACCACGACAGCTCCGCCTGCGGCGGCAGCGGTTTTTCGCCAATCTGCTGACTGCTGATCAGATACCCGCTCACCGAGACCAGGGATTTCACCCGCTGCGGCCACAGCGCGGCGACGATATCCGCCGTGCGCGCGCCCCAGTCAAAGCCGGCCAGATCCGCCTGCCTGATGTTCAGGGCGTCCATCAGATGGACAATATCGGCCGCCATCGCCGACGGCTGACCGTTACGCGGCGTGCTGGCGGAGAGGAAACGGGTCGTGCCGTAGCCGCGCAGATACGGCACAATGACCCGGTAACCCTTCTGCGCTAAAGCCGGCGCCACCTGAGCATAGCTCTGAATATCGTAGGGCCAGCCGTGCAGCAGGATCACCGGCTGGCCGTCGCGCGGGCCGATATCCACGTAGCCTATATTCAGGTCGCCGGCGCGGATCTGGTGGATCTTGTCGAACGCCCCCGCGTCTTCCGCGGCGCAAACGGCAGCGGACCACAGGGTGGATAACCCCAGCGCCGCGGCGCTGGTATAGCGGATCAGGGATAATCTGTTCATCACTTTCTCACCTTTTATCATCATCAAGAGAGTACGTGACCAGTAAAGCGGAAATTTGTATCTGCCATGTGCCCGACCGGGGCCATTTTTATCTCTTAATGTCAGCGCTGCGCCGCGAGATACAGTGTGATACAGAGTCGAGGTTGGCAATTGTTGCGGGCATGTGAATTTATGCTTGCCCCAGGAGATAAATCCGTTACCGTGGCAGGCATTTTTCACCACTTAAGAACGCAGGAACCCGCTATGGCGATTTTTGATGGTCACAATGACCTGCTGCTGAATCTCTGGCTTCACCATCGTGAGGATCCGGTAAGCGCCTTCTTTGCCGGGATAGAAAACGGCCATCTCGACTATCCGCGTATCCGCCAGGGCGGGCTGGCCGGCGGCCTGTTCGCCCTCTTTGTGCCGCCGCAGGAGTATATCACCCGCGTGGCGCCGCAGTACGCCAGCCAGGCGTGGGATCCGCGGGCGATCCTCTGGCAGCAGTTGGCTATCCTCAAGACGATTTGCGCCCATGACGCCAGCCGCGCGCGGCTGTGCCTGAGCGCGGCGGATATCGAACGCTGTCGCCAGGATAACGCGCTGGCGATGGTGGCGCACATCGAAGGTGCTGGCGGGTTCGACGCGCAAGGCGAAGATCTGCAGGCCTTTTATCGCGCCGGGGTGCGCAGCATTGGTCCGTTCTGGAACATCGCCAATCGCTTCGGCTGCGGGGTCACCGGCGCCTTTCCCGGCAGCCCGGACAGCGGGCCGGGTCTCACTCGCGAGGGCATTGCGCTCATCGCTCAGGCCAACGCCCTGAAGATGCAGATCGATGTTTCGCACATGAATGAACAGGCCTTTTGGGATACCGCTCACCATTCCACCGCCCCACTGGTGGCCACCCACTCTAATGCCCACGCCCTGTGCCCACAGCCGCGCAATCTGACCGACCGGCAACTGCGGGCGATCCGCGACAGCGGCGGCGTAGTGGGGGTCAATTTCGGCAATGCTTTCCTGCGCGCCGACGGACGGCGCGACAGCGACACGCCCTTAACCACCATTGTCCGGCATATCGACTATCTTATTAACATAATGGGTGAGGATCATGTGGCTCTCGGCTCGGATTTTGACGGCATCACCCTGCCCGACGAGCTTGGCGATGTGGCCGGCTTACCGCGGCTTATCAATGCCTTGCGGGACAATGGCTATGATCAATTGGTGCTGGATAAGCTGCTGTGGAACAACTGGCTGCGGGTATTAAAAAAGGTTTGGCAACAATAGGTTATATTGTAAACATAAAGTTAATTCCTTACAGATTCCGGGTTGATCTCTCTCCCGGTGAAGCGCAATATGCGGCAGCCGTCACAGATCCAGCATTATCCGTGAGGCCTGTCGTCATTTTTAAGAGGAACACAACATGTGGAAGAAACCTGCTTTTATCGATTTACGTCTCGGTCTGGAAGTGACGCTGTACATTTCTAACCGTTAATCGCCCCGCCCGCCGTTCGCGCGGGCACCTTCATTCATTACCCGGTCCGTCTTCATGTTCATTAAAGTCCTCGGCTCCGCCGCCGGCGGCGGTTTCCCGCAATGGAACTGCAACTGCGCCAACTGTCAGGGTCTGCGCAACGGCACCATTCAGGCCAGTGCCCGCACCCAGTCGTCGATCATCGTCAGCGATAACGGCAAAGAGTGGGTGCTGTGCAATGCCTCGCCGGATATCAGCCAGCAGATTGCCCATACCCCCGAGTTAAATAAACCCGGCGTACTGCGCGGGACGTCTATCGGCGGCATTATTCTCACCGACAGCCAGATAGACCACACCACCGGGTTGCTGAGCCTGCGCGAAGGCTGCCCGCACCAGGTGTGGTGCACGCCGGAGGTTCATGAGGATCTCTCCACCGGCTTCCCGGTGTTTACCATGCTGCGACACTGGAACGGCGGCCTGGTGCATCATCCCATCGCGCCGCAGCAGCCTTTTACCGTTGACGCCTGCCCTGATTTGCAGTTTACCGCCGTGCCTATCGCCAGCAACGCGCCGCCCTATTCGCCGTATCGCGACCGGCCGCTGCCGGGCCATAACGTGGCGCTGTTTATCGAAAACCGCCGCAACGGGCAGACGCTGTTCTATGCCCCGGGGCTGGGTGAGCCGGATGAAGCCCTTCTGCCGTGGCTGCAAAAAGCGGACTGTCTGCTGATCGATGGCACCGTCTGGCAGGATGACGAGCTGCAGGCCGCCGGCGTCGGGCGCAATACCGGTCGCGATATGGGACACCTGGCGCTCAGCGATGAGCACGGGATGATGGCCTTGCTGGCCTCCCTGCCGGCAAAACGCAAAATTCTCATTCATATTAATAACACCAACCCGATCCTTAACGAACAGTCTCCCCAGCGCCAGGCGCTAACGCAACAGGGGATTGAAGTGAGCTGGGACGGGATGGCAATCACCCTTCAGGATACCGCATGCTGATCACCGACACGCTGTCGCCGCAGGCCTTTGAAGAGGCTCTGCGGGCTAAAGGCGCCTTCTACCATATTCACCACCCTTACCACATCGCCATGCATAACGGTGAAGCGACCCGCGAGCAAATTCAGGGTTGGGTGGCGAACCGGTTTTATTACCAGACCACCATTCCGCTGAAAGACGCGGCGATTATGGCCAACTGCCCGGATGCGCAGACCCGGCGCAAATGGGTGCAGCGGATCCTCGACCACGACGGTAGCCACGGCGAAGATGGCGGGATTGAAGCCTGGCTGCGGCTGGGGGAAGCGGTCGGTTTGAGCCGCGACGACCTGCTCAGCGAGCGTCACGTGCTGCCCGGCGTGCGCTTCGCGGTGGATGCCTATCTTAATTTCGCTCGTCGCGCCTGCTGGCAGGAGGCGGCCTGCAGCTCCCTGACCGAGCTGTTCGCCCCACAGATCCATCAGTCGCGCCTCGACAGCTGGCCGCAGCACTATCCGTGGATCAAAGAGGAAGGCTATTTTTACTTCCGCAGTCGTCTGAGCCAGGCTAACCGCGACGTTGAGCATGGTCTGGCGCTGGCGAAGACCTACTGTGACAGCGCTGAAAAACAGAACCGGATGCTGGAGATCCTGCAGTTTAAGCTCGACATCCTGTGGTCGATGCTCGATGCCATGACCATGGCCTACGCTCTGCAGCGCCCGCCCTATCACACGGTCACCGACAAGGCGGCCTGGCACACGACCCGACTGGTGTAATCATGCAAAAAACGTCCATCGTTGCCTTTCGTCGCGGCTACCGACTGCAGTGGGAAGCCGCCCAGGAGAGCCATGTGATCCTCTATCCGGAGGGAATGGCTAAACTCAATGAGACCGCCGCGGCGATCCTCGAGCTGGTCGATGGCCGGCGCGACGTCGCGGCGATTATCGCCATGCTTAACGAACGTTTCCCGGAAGCCGGCGGCGTCGATGACGACGTCGTCGAGTTCCTGCAGATCGCCTGTCAACAGAAGTGGATCACCTGCCGTGAGCCAGAATAAACCCGCCGTCAATCCGCCGCTGTGGCTGCTGGCGGAGCTGACCTACCGCTGCCCGCTGCAGTGTCCCTACTGTTCCAATCCGCTGGACTTCGCCCGGCAGGAAAAGGAGCTGACCACCGAACAATGGATCGAGGTCTTTCGCCAGGCGCGAGCGATGGGCAGCGTACAGCTGGGCTTTTCCGGCGGCGAGCCGCTGACCCGTAAAGATCTGCCGGAGCTGATCCGCGCCGCGCGCGACCTCGGGTTCTATACCAACCTGATCACCTCGGGAATTGGGCTAACCGAGAGCAAACTCGACGCCTTCAGCGAGGCCGGACTGGACCATATCCAGATTAGCTTCCAGGCCAGCGATGAGGTGCTCAACGCCGCTCTCGCCGGCAATAAAAAAGCCTTCCAGCAGAAGCTGGCGATGGCCAGAGCGGTAAAAGCGCGCGACTACCCGATGGTGCTGAACTTCGTCCTCCACCGGCACAACATCGACCAGCTCGATAAAATTATCGAGCTGTGCATTGAGCTGGAGGCCGATGACGTCGAGCTCGCCACCTGCCAGTTTTACGGCTGGGCGTTTCTTAATCGCGAGGGGTTACTGCCGACCCGGGAACAGATCGCCCGCGCCGAGCAGGTGGTCGCCGATTACCGGCAGAAAATGGCCGCCAGCGGCAACCTCACCAACCTGCTGTTCGTCACCCCGGACTATTACGAGGAACGCCCGAAAGGCTGTATGGGCGGCTGGGGATCGATTTTCCTCAGCGTCACTCCGGAAGGCACTGCGTTGCCGTGCCACAGCGCGCGCCAGCTGCCGGTGGCGTTCCCGTCGGTGCTGGAGCAGAGTCTGGAATCGATCTGGTATGACTCGTTCGGCTTCAACCGTTATCGCGGGTATGACTGGATGCCGGAGCCGTGCCGCTCCTGTGATGAAAAAGAGAAAGACTTCGGCGGCTGCCGCTGTCAGGCCTTTATGCTGACCGGCAGCGCCGATAACGCCGACCCGGTGTGCAGCAAATCCCCACATCATCACAAAATCCTTGAGGCCCGGCGCGAAGCGGCCTGCAGCGACATCAAAGTCAGCCAGCTGCAGTTCCGCAACCGTACCCGCTCGCAGCTGATCTACAAAACCCGGGAACTGTAATGACGCTGGCGACCCGCACTGTCACTCTGCCGGGCGGCCTGCAGGCTACCCTGGTTCATCAGCCGCAGGCCGATCGCGCGGCGGCCCTGGTGCGGGTTGCCGCCGGCAGCCACCATGAACCGTCGTGCTTCCCCGGTCTGGCGCACCTGCTGGAACACCTGCTGTTTTACGGCGGTGAGCGCTACCGCAATGATGAACGGCTGATGAGCTGGGTGCAGCGCCAGGCAGGGAATGTGAATGCCACCACCCTGTCCCGCCACAGCGCTTTCTTTTTCGAGGTCGCCGCCGAGGATCTGGCTGACGGCGTCGCGCGCCTGCAGGAGATGCTGCAGGCGCCGCTGCTGCTCAGGGACGATATTCAACGCGAAGTCGCGGTTATCGACGCCGAAAACCGCCTGATCCAACAGCATGAGTTGTCGCGACGGGAAGCCGCCGTGCGTCACGCCGCCATCGCGCCCGCGGCGTTTCGCCGCTTTCAGGTCGGCGACGCCGGGTCGCTGGGGGAGGATTTCCTCGCGCTACAGGCGGCCTTACGTGACTTTCACCGCAGCCACTACGTCGCCCGCCGGATGCAACTGTGGCTGCAGGGGCCGCAGTCGCTGGAGGTGCTCGGCGAACTGGCGACCCGTTTCGCCACCGGGCTTGCCCCGGGCGAGGCACCGCCGCCAGCGCCGCCGCTCACTCTGGGCGAGCCCCCTCAACTGCAGCTGGCCGTCTCCAGCCAGCCCGCACTGTGGCGCTGCCCGCTGATCGCCTTAAGTGACAATGTCACGTTACTGCGCGAGTTTTTGCTGGATGAAGCCCCCGGTAGCCTGATGGCCGGCCTGCGCCAGCGCGGGATGGCCGAGGACGTGGCGCTGAACTGGCTGTATCAGGATCAGCACTTCGGCTGGCTGGCGCTGATTTTCGCCAGCGACCGGCCGGAACAGGTCGACCGGCAGATAACCCACTGGTTGCAGGCGCTACAGCAGACGACGCCTGAGCAGCAGCAACACTACTATCAGCTGTCCCGGCGCCGTTTTCAGGCGCTATCGCCTCTCGATCAGCTGCGCCAGCGGGCATTCGGCTTTGCCCCCGGGGCGCCGCCCACCAGGTTCGCCGATTTTTGCGCCGCCCTGCTGGCCGCCCCCACGGTCAGCCTGGTCTGCCAGACGCAGCCCCCCGGAGCAACGGTAGCCACCCAGGGCTTTAGCCTGCCGCTCAGCCGCTGGTCGCCACGTCCGGTCTCTGACCCGGCGCTGGCATTCGCTTTTTATCCGCAGGCCGCTGGCGAGCTCGTGGCCGAAAGCCCGGCGGAAGCCGCGCCACTGCGTCACCTCCCGTCACCGGAAGAGCCGCCGACGCTCCTGCTGCGACCGCCCTTCTACTGCTCGCCCACGCCGGCCGAAGGGCTGGCGCGCAGGGAACAGCTGCGTCCATTGCTTGCCGCCCTGCGCCATGCCGGGGGACACGGCGAGTGGCATCTGTTCGACGGTAGCTGGCAGCTGATCCTGCAGTTGCCTGCGTCCGGCCAACGGCCGGAGGCGATTCTGCAGGCCATCGTGCGGCATCTCGCGCTCCCGGTCGCCCCGCTGCCCCCACCGCCGGAGAGTATTGCGATCCGTCATCTCATGGCCCAGCTCCCCGAACGGCTGGGTACGTCAGCGCACCAGGAAGGTTGGCTGGCGGCCCTGATTGGCGGCAGCGCGAAAGATGCGCAGTGGGTAGCGCGTCAGCTGAGCCGGCTTACCGTCCCGGTTAATCCGCCGATGCCCGCTCCGGCCCCCTGCCGCGGCGGCGTCGAGCGGCTGCCTTATCCCCGGGGCGACACGGCGCTACTGGTCTTTCTTCCGCTGCCGGAAGGCGCTTCGCTGGCGGCCCTGCGGGTGCTGGCGCAGTTCTGCGAGCCGCCGTTTTTCCAGCGCCTGCGGGTGGAGCAGCAGATAGGCTATGTGGTGAGCTGCCGCTATCAGCGCGTTGCCGATCGCGATGGGCTGCTGATGGCGCTCCAGTCCCCGGAACGCCGTCCCGGAGAACTCCTCCGCTGCTGTAAAACCTTTCTGCGCCAGCTGGACCCCATGGATGAGGCGACCTTCAGGTTGTTACAGCAGCGGCTGGCCGCTCAGGCCCGCTCCCGGGTACCGCCGAAGGTGCGCGCCCTGGACGCGCTGCGCCAGGAGTATAACTTGCCGGGGGTGACGCCGCAGGCGGCTGACGCGCTGCGCGTTGAAGAGGTGGTCGCCCTGTGGCGTGAGATGACCCGCCGGCGTCGTCGCTGGCGAGTGCTGTTCACGACAGGGAGTTAATGGCCGGGGGCATCCGGGGTCAGAAAGTCGCTGACGAAGCGGGTGAGGATCGCCGCGGCCTGCGGGCTCTCCTGGACCTCGTCGTGTAACTGTTGTGGGTCGATGCCTTCCGCCTGCAGCACCGCCTCCCGGTAGCGGATCAGCGAGCGGGCAATCGGCGCGGTGAATTCCGGGTGAAACTGCGTGGAGACCGCCTGCGGCCCGTAGCGCACAATCTGGTGGGGATCGTGGGAGGATGCGGCCAGCACGGTAGCCCCCTCCGGCAAACGGGTCACGGTTTGCAAATGGCTCAAATGCGCGGGGAATGTCGCTGGCAGGCCGCTCAGCAGCGGGTCATCGACACCCCACGGCGAAAGCGCAATCGTTTTGCTGCCGCTTTCCCGCCCGGCAGGATGGTAAGCCACCTCACCGCCCAGCGCATGGGCCATCAGTTGATGACCATAGCAGACGCCGAACAGCGGCATGCCGATAGCCACCGCCTGACGGATCCAGTCGGCGGTCCGTTCGCTCCATGCCAGGCGATCGGACACCATTGCCCACGAACCGGTGAGAACCGCCACGGTCTGGCGATCCGGCGCCGGCAGCGGTTCATCTTCAAACACCCGCACCGCGGTCAGCTGCGCCTGCCACGGCGCCAGCAGCGTACGGAACCAGTGCGGCAGATCGCCATGCTCCTCGCGGATGGCTGCCGGCGGCGTGCCGGTCTGAACCAGCAATAATCGGTTACGTGTCACCCTTCCTCCTCGCTCCGGGTCATGTTCCCTGCCATCACTATGCCGCCCGGAAAGCCGCGGGACAAATAACCAATATCTATGAACGATGCGCGTCCGGAATAAGTCCAGCCGCTTACTGGGCATCGGCGCTGTCACGCTGCGGCACGTCAGCCGCCGCGGATGACGCCTGCTGCGGAACAAAGATGTGGTCCAGAATGGCGCGCGCCGTCGGTCCGGCCACCACCCCATCCCCGCCGCCGTTCTCCAGGATCAGCGCCATCGCCACCTTCGGATGCTGATAAGGGGCAAACAGGGTATAGAAGATATGGTCGCGCAGACGCACCGGGATCATTTTGGCGTTGTAGGTCTGGTTTTGCTTCAGGCTGAACACCTGCGAGGTGCCGGACTTCGCCGCGATCTGGTACGGCGCGGTATGGAACAGCTTGTAGCCGGTGCCGTTGGGCAGATTCGCCATCCCATACATGCCGTTGCGCACAATGCCCCAGTACGGCGATTTCGGATCGCCCACCTGCGGCAGGTTCGCCGGCTGCTGATAACGTTCCACATGGTTGCCCTGCTTCATCGAATAGAGCAGATGCGGATCCTGCACCTTGCCATTGTTCAGCAGGGTGGTGAGCGCCTTCACCATCTGAATGGGCGTGGCGATCCAGTACCCCTGGCCGATGCCGACCGAGATGGTGTCCCCCTGATACCAGGGCTTTTTATGCACCCGCTGTTTCCACTCCCGGCTGGGCAGTACGCCGGCATACTCCTCATTAAGGTCGATGCCGGTGGACTGGCCGTAACCAAACTTGCTCAGCCACTCATGGATCCGGTCAATGCCCATCTCGAAAGCGACCTGATAGAAAAAGGTGTCAGCCGACTCTTCGATGGCTTTGGTCACGTTGAGCATCCCGTGGCCGGTCTTCAGCCAGTCGCGGTAGCGGCGTTGCGTGCCCGGCAGCGTCCACGTCGGCGCGCCGAAGAAGGTGGTGTTCGGGGTGATGACCCCTGCGGAGAGCGCCGACAGCGCCATATAGGGCTTCACCGTCGAGGCCGGGGGATACAGCCCCTGAGTAACACGGTTGATCAGCGGCCGGTCCGGATTATCGAGCAGCGATTTATAGGCCTGATAGCCGATGCCTTTGACGAACGGATTAGGATCGTAGCTGGGGCTGGAGACCATCGCCAGCACGCCGCCATCCCGGGGATCGACCACCACCACCGCCGCGCGCTGCCCCTTCAGCACCGACTCAATATACTGCTGCAGGTGCAGGTCGAGGGTCAGATAGAGGTTTTTCCCGGCCACCGGCGGTACCTCTTTCAGCAGACGCACCACCCGGCCGTGGTTATCGACCTCCACTTCCTGATAGCCAGTGGTGCCGTGGAGTGCTTTTTCGTAATAGCCCTCGATCCCCTGCTTGCCGATATTGTGGTCGGCAGCATAGTTCTCCTCTTCGCCGTCTTTCGCCAGCCGCTGCAGGTCGTTGTCGTTAATTTTCGACACATAGCCCACCACGTGCGCCAGCTCGTCGCCGTACGGGTATTCGCGCTGCTGATAGCTCTCCACCGTCACGCCGGGGAAACGGAATTCGTTAACCGCGAAGCGCGCCACCTCCACGTCGCTGAGGTCGGACTTCAGCGTCACCGCTTTATAGCGGCTGTTGTGGTGCATATCGTCGCGGAAGCTGGCGATGTCATCCGGCGTCAGGTCGACGATCGGCGTCAGGCTTTGCAGCAGCGCGGTCATATCGGGAATTTTGCTCGGGATCACCTGCAGGCGATACAGGGTAATGTTCTGCACCAGCGGAATGCCATTGCGATCGAATATCAGCCCGCGGCTGGGGGCAATGGGCAGCATCTTAATGTCGTTCTGGTTCGATCGGGTCTGGTAGAAATCATGCTGCTCCACCTGCAGATGGTAGAGGTTGGCGATCAGCACGCCAAAGCAGACCACCACCAGCAGAAAAGCAATTGCGGCCCGGCGGATAAACAGCATCTCTTCCGCGGAGTGGTCGCGAATTTCATCTCTCAAAAGGGGCATTAGCGGTACATCACCTGAATCACAAGAAAAGCCAACAGCGTAACGGCCGGGAAGCATAGCCTTATCGCGGCGCCAGCCCTACTGAAAGGTTGCTAATGATCTGGCAGAAATGTTTCAGCATGTTAGAGCGTGGGAAGCCTTTCTGTGCAGGAGAAAGGCATCAGAGTGCGAGGTTAGCCAGCAACGGGGACGGCTGGCATCTGTTTACACGATCAACCCGCTTATTTTCTGGCCTCAAAAGCGATCTTAACCGCCATTCCCGCCAGTACCGTCGCCATCAGCCAGCGTTGAAATTGTTGCCAGCCCGGCCGCCGACCAAGAAATAACGCCACCTGCCCGGCCAGCAAGATAATCATGCCGTTCACCGCCACGCTGATGATCACCTGGGTACAGCCTAATATTAACGACTGACTGAGCACGCTGCCGAGTCCAGGGGTGATAAACTGCGGCAGCAGGGACAGATACAGGATGGCAACTTTGGGGTTCGCCAGGCTGGTGAGGAATCCCATCAGAAACAGCTTACGCCCACTGTCCGCGGGTAAGTCGCGCACCGCAAATATCGGCCGCCCTCCCGGTTTGATCGCCTGCCACGCCAGATAGAGCAAATAAGCGACCCCGCATAAACGCAAGGCATCGTAGGCGTATGGAACCGCGAAAACCAACGCGGTGATGCCGAAAGCGGCACACAACATATAGAAGAAAAATCCCACGGCCACGCCGGCAAGGGAGATAAAGCCAGCGCGTTTTCCCTGGCAAATCGAACGCGAAGTGAGATACATCATGTTGGGGCCTGGGGTTAACACCAACCCCAGCGCCACCGCGGCAAAGGCCATTAATGAAGCGAATTCAGGCATAACTTATCTCCAGATATCGGTAATGCCCAGGCGCGCGGCGACGTCGACCATGCTCCCCGACAGTATTCTGTCTTCAGCGCCAGTCACATGGTGCCTAAGTATTAGCTTATTCTGTGTCCGCCAACAACCCCCGTACCGAACATTCGTTGCGCTCGCGCAACGGACAGCCCTCATCCTTTTCTCGCAGGAAAATTGTCATATCTCAAACAATTAGCATTCCGGCTCCCTGATTGACGCAGATCGTTTCCTTTGCCGTCTCGTTACGTCTATGGTTAATGGTGAGGTTTATACTAACCGCCAGGTCTCCCTGGTCATATAAGGGGATGTTTACCCTTCGTTGAACGGAATTAGCTATTAAATCTGTAGACTCATTCAAATATCGCTTATTGGTAGCAGTGTATATCGTAATGGCATTCACAAAAGCAAACGGAGCCTGATATGAGCACGTCAAACGACCCATCCAACAACGCATCCGCCGGAAAGTGCCCTTTCCACGCCGAGACGCCAAAACAGAGCGCCGGCAGCGGCACCGGCAACCGCGACTGGTGGCCTAACCAGCTGCGTGTCGATCTGCTGAACCAGCACTCCAGTCGTTCCAACCCGTTGGGTGAGGATTTTAACTACAGGGAAGAGTTTAAAAAGCTCGACTACTCCGCGCTGAAAGCTGACCTCAGAGCGTTGCTGACCGACTCGCAAGAGTGGTGGCCGGCAGACTGGGGTAGCTACATTGGCTTGTTTATTCGTATGGCCTGGCACGGCGCCGGCACCTACCGCACCGTTGACGGTCGCGGCGGCGCAGGCCGTGGGCAGCAGCGCTTTGCGCCGCTGAACTCCTGGCCAGACAACGTCAGTCTCGATAAAGCCCGTCGCCTGCTGTGGCCGGTAAAACAGAAATATGGACAGAAAATCTCCTGGGCCGACCTTTACATGCTGGCGGGTAACGTCGCTCTGGAAAACGCCGGCTTCCGCACCTTTGGCTTTGGCGCCGGTCGTGAAGATGTTTGGGAACCGGATCTGGACGTCGACTGGGGCGATGAGAAAGAGTGGCTGGCCCACCGTCACCCGGAAAGCCTGGCCAAACAGGCCATCGGCGCCACCGAAATGGGGCTAATCTACGTCAACCCTGAAGGACCGAACGCCAGCGGCGAGCCGTTGTCCGCCGCAGCGGCCATTCGCGCCACCTTCGGCAATATGGCGATGGACGATGAAGAGATTGTCGCCCTGATCGCCGGCGGCCATACGCTGGGCAAAACCCACGGCGCCGCCGAAACCAGCCACGTCGGCGCCGAGCCGGAAGCCGCCCCACTGGAAGCGCAAGGCCTGGGCTGGCACTCCAGCTACGGCAGCGGCGCAGGTGCGGATGCCATCACCTCCGGTCTGGAAGTGGTCTGGACGCAGACGCCCACCCAGTGGAGCAACTACTTCTTCGAGAACCTGTTTAAATATGAATGGGTGCAGACCCGCAGCCCGGCTGGCGCTATCCAGTTCGAAGCCAAAGATGCGCCGGAAATTATCCCGGATCCGTTTAATCCGGGGAAAAAGCGCAAACCGACCATGCTGGTCACCGACCTGACCCTGCGCTTCGACCCGGAGTTTGAAAAGATCTCCCGCCGCTTCCTCAACGACCCGCAGGCCTTTAACGAGGCGTTTGCCCGGGCGTGGTTCAAGCTGACCCATCGCGATATGGGGCCAAAATCCCGTTACCTCGGTCCGGAAGTGCCGAAAGAAGATCTGATTTGGCAGGATCCGCTGCCGGCAGCGACTCATCAGCCGAGCGCTGAGGATATCGCCAGCCTGAAAACCGCCATCGCCGGTGCCGGCCTGTCGGTGAGTGAGCTGGTCTCGGTCGCCTGGGCTTCCGCCTCCACCTTCCGCGGCGGCGATAAGCGCGGCGGCGCCAACGGCGCACGCCTGGCCCTCGCTCCGCAGAAAGACTGGCCGGTCAATGCTATCGCCAGCCGGGTGCTGCCGACTCTGCAGGCGATCCAGCGCGCCTCCGGCAAAGCGTCGTTAGCCGATATCATCGTGCTGGCTGGCGTGGTCGGCGTTGAGCAGGCGGCCGCTGCCGCCGGCGTCAGCGTTAACGTGCCGTTTACCCCAGGCCGCGTCGACGCCCTGCCTGAGCAGACCGACGTCGAGTCGTTTGACCTGCTGCAGCCGCTGGCGGATGGCTTCCGCAACTATCGCCGTATCGAAGGCGGTGTCTCGACGGAAACGCTGCTGATCGATAAAGCCCAGCAGCTCACGCTAACCGCCCCGGAAATGACAGTGCTGGTCGGTGGCTTGCGCGTACTGGGCGCGAACTACGACGGCAGCAAACACGGGGTGTTCACCGACCGCGTCGGCGTGCTCAGCAATGATTTCTTCGTCAACCTGCTGGATATGGCCACCGTCTGGAAAGCGGCCGATGACCACGCGGAGCTGTTTACCGGCAGCGACCGTAAAACCGGCGAGGCGAAGTACAGCGCCACCCACGTGGATCTGGTGTTTGGCTCCAACTCTGTACTGCGCGCGCTGGCGGAAGTGTATGCCTGCGCCGACGGGCAGCAGAAGCTGGTGCATGACTTCGTCGCCGCCTGGACTAAGGTGATGAATCTCGACCGTTTCGATCTGTAATCTCCCCGCCCCGGCACCCGCCGGGGCGTTTTGCTTATACCGCCCGCGGCAACTGTTGCAGGCGACTCCGCGTACGCTGAATATCCTCCAGTTCCACCCCGGCCACCAGCGTCTCCAGATCGCAGCAGGTTACCAGCAGCAGGCGGATCTGCTTTTCATACAGCACATCGATCACGTTGATAAAGCGCTGCTGGGCCGCCGGCCCCACCGTAGCCAGCGGCGGCACCTCATCCAGTAACCAGACCGTATAGCTTTCGCTGAGCGTCAGATAGTCCATCACCGCCGTGGCGGCCTGACAGAGCTGGGCAAAGGTGAAGTGGAGCAGAGTGGATGACGCCGTGGCAGCCAGCAGGGTGCGATAACCTACCGTCAGCGAAACCGGTTCGGCATGCAGCGACGGCAGATCATACAGCTGAAGCTGTTGTGCATTCGGATTAACCCACATCCGCCCGCTGCAGAAGGCATTATCGACGCTCAGATGACGCTGGCGATAATCCTCCTCACCGTTCAGCGCGACGACCGCCAGGTGGGCGCGGATCAGCGCGATCGACGGTAAAAAGCGATCGTGATACAGCGGATTGGGCAGCAGCATCTCCGGCGGATAGTTTGACGTCGCCAACAGCACAATACCGCGCTGAAAGAGATGCGCCAGTAAGACCTTGATCAGCATCGCGTCGCCAGGGTCGTGAAGATGAAATTCGTCGAAGCACAGCAGGCGACAGCCGGAAGTCATCTGCCTCATCACCGCCTGCAGGTCGGGCGCGCCGGGGGCATTCAGCCTCTGATGTAGCTCGCGGAAGAAGTGATGAAAATGGACCCGCCGCCGGGCGGCGAGCGGCAGGCTGGCAAAAAAGTGGTCGAGGATAAAACTTTTCCCCCGCCCGGTCCGCCCCCAGACGTACACCCCCTGCGGCGTACCCGCCGCGGACAACAGTTGCTGGCCCAAAGCATCCAGGCGAGCGATCAGCGACAGCTGATCGTCATCGAGCGTCAGACGCGCCCGCGCCGCCTGCTCGGCCATCACACGGGTAAAGCGAAACTCAGTCGCCATCTCTGGCTGATCTGAATACGACGCCATACATCCCTCTTTTAACATTCTTATAACCTCCTGCGAGGAGGCCATTCTAGCCGCTTTCCTGCGGGTTGGCGAATCGCACAACGGGAAATACCGTCCGCGGTGATTTACTTCAATTCTTCGCCTGGCATGCGGAGAAAACTAGCATGAATCTCATTTTTCATGGTGTACCGCGATATCTTGCGCTAAAGATTGCAGCTAACGCGTAGGATTAAAAATATAAAACTATTAACAATCAATTAACATTAGCAGGCAAACCATTCATCCTGAGGAATACAACACCATGTCTACCACCCAGGTTCTCGGCGGCGCGCCTTATGCCTCGCCAGGACAACCGCACGCCAGCTTAACCGGACGCATTGATGCGCTGCCCGCCTCCTTCGGTTTATGGTCGTTTATCACCCTGCTCTCCCTCGGTGGCTTCTTCGAGCTCTACGACCTGTTCCAGACCGGGTATATCAGCGCAGGGCTGCTGGCCGACGGGATTTTCCACACCGGGCAGGCGGGGATATTCGGGATTGCCGATCAGGCGGCTTTTGCCTCCGCCACCTTTATGGGGCTGTTTATTGGCGCCAGTCTGTTGGCGCCGCTGGCGGACAGGCTGGGGCGACGTCTGACGTTTATGGTGGCGCTCGCCTGGTACGGCCTCTTTTCGCTGCTGATGGCGACGCAGAGCAGCGCGGAAGGGGTGATCTTTTTCCGCTTTCTGGTGGGGATCGGCCTCGGTATTGAGCTGGTGACCATTGACACCTATCTCAGCGAATGGATGCCAACCCATCTGCGCAATAAAGCGTTTGCTTTCGCTTTCTTCATCCAGTTCCTGTCGGTTCCGGCGGTGGCGCTGATGTCCTGGATGCTGGTGCCAACCACCCTCTTCGGCCTCAGCGGCTGGCGCTGGGTGATCATCTTTGGCGCGCTGTTCTCGCTGGCGATCTGGTTTATCCGCAAAAAGCTGCCGGAGTCAGCGCGCTGGCTGGAAAGCAAAGGGCGGCATGATGACGCGCATGCGGTGATGAGTGAGATGGAAGCCCGCTGTGGCGTGACGCCGTCGCCGAAGCATGCGCATGCGGCACAGAGCGTCGTCAAACGCGGCACCTTCCGCGAAATCTGGGCGCCGCAGTATCGGCAGCGCACCCTGATGCTGATGGTGATGAACTTCTTCCAGTCGATCGGCTTCTTCGGCTTTGGCAACTGGCTGCCGGCGCTGCTCTCCGGTCAGGGGGCCAGCATCACTCACAGTCTGCTGTACGCCTTCTTTATCACCCTCGCCTATCCGCTGGGCTGCCTGTTCTGTACCCGCTTCGTGCATCGCTTTGAGAACAAATGGCAAATTGTCCTCTCCGCGCTGATGACTGTCATCTTCGGGACCCTGTTCGCCCTGCAAAACAGCCCGATTCTGCTGGTGATCTGCGGGTTTATGATCACCTGGTCCAACGCCTGGCTGACCATCAGCTACCACGCCTACCAGGCCGAGGTCTTCCCGACCCATATTCGCGCCCGCGCCGTCGGCTTCTGCTACTCGTTCAGCCGGCTCTCCACCGCGGTGACCAGCATCCTGATCGGCATTATTCTGCAATACGCCGGCACGCCGGGGGTGATTAGCTTTATCGTCGTCAGTATGCTGATGGTGATGCTGTCGGTAGGGATCTTCGGCCCCAGAACGCGGGGCATTCGACTGGAGAATATCTGAGGTTGTCGCAGGGACTGGCCTCAGCCAAAAATCCCCTGCGCCTCGGCGAAGCATTTTTCCGCCAGGGTTGATACCGGCTCCTGCTGGCGCATAATGAGCGCCAGCTGTGAATCGACCTGGGTTTCGGCGATCGGCAGAATTTCAAGATTATCGCTCAGCGCTTCGAGGCCGTTGTTGAGCGGCATAATCGCGCAGCAGATCCCCGCCTGCACCGCCTGGATAATCTGAAACGTCGAATCGCTTTCAAAAACATACTTCGGCGTTAGCCCTTTAGCCTTAAAGCTGATTTCAATGGATTCCCGGTAGTACATTCCCTTGGTCAGAAAACCGAGGGGCAACGTCGCCAGCGCCTCCCACCCCGGCGTCGCACCGCTGAAGTCGAAATGGCGTTTATCATGCAGGAGCCCCATCCGGGTTTGCGGCAACCGGGCGACCTTAAACAGGCGCTGGTCCAGATGCTGCAGATAGCAAATGCCCAGATCCAACTGGTTACGGCTGACGCCATCGATAATCTGCTCCGAGGTCATCGACAGCAGGCTGAACTGCAGCGCCGGGTATTTCTCCGCCAGCGGTTTAATCAGCTGCATCGGGTTCAGGCTCGCCAGCGGCACCATGCCGACCCGCAGCTGACCGACCATCTGCCCGCGACAGATCGCCGCCTCTGCCGCCAGACCATCATGGGCAGCCAGCACCGCCCGCGCCCAGGCCAGGATCCGCTCACCTTCCGGGGTAAACCCCTCAAAGCGCTGGCCGCGCTGAATAAGCGTCAGGTTCAGCTCCTCTTCCAAATTACGAATGCGCATGGAGAGGGTCGGCTGAGTAATATGGCAGGCCGCCGCCGCCTGGCCAAAATGGCGCGTCTGATCGAGCGCGATCAAATACTTGAGTTGCTTAATATCCATTCTCTTTCCCGTTTGAACCCCGCCGTTCACCCCCGGGGCCGCGCACAGGTTACCAGAATGTTAGTTTCAGTAGCGATAAATTCAAGCGAGGATATCACGAGGTGCTGTGGGGCGCAGGACGGCGCGATGCCGCCCTGCGCCCTGCTTTTTAGCGTACGCCGGCCAGCGGACGGATCTCTTTCGAGCGCAGCGTCAGACGAACGGGAACCGACTTATATGAAGGGGTGCCGCTCTCTTCATCCAGATAGTTCAGCGGCACCAGCACGTTGGCTTCCGGATAATAGGCCCCGACGGTACCGGGCGCGATGCCGTAGGCTACCACCGTGATATCTTCCAGCGTCAGCTCGCTGTCTGGCAGCGCGGTATGAATATCTACCCGATCGCCATGTTCCAGCCCCTGGGCAGCCATGTCCTGTTCATTCATAAACAGCACGTCGCGGCGGCCAAAAACGCCGCGGTAGCGGTCATTCATCGCGTAGATGGTGGTGTTGTACTGATCGTGACTGCGCAGCGTCACTAAGCGCATCACATCTTCGCCCTCCACCACCACGTTCTCATGCACCCCTTTGAAGACCGAGAACATCGCTTTACCGGTGGCCGTTGGCCAGATGCGCTCGGTCGGCGGTAGCGGCATGCGGAAGCCCCCGGGATGACGAATACGCTGGTTATACTCCTCGAACCCCGGAATGGTCTGTTCGATCAGATCGCGAATGCGGTCGTAATCTTCCACCAGATACAGCCAGTCCACTTTGCTGGCCGGCAGAGTGGCCTTCGCCAGACCAGCGACAATCGCCGGCTCCGAGCGCAACGTCGGCGAGGCGGGCTTAAGCTTGCCTGACGACGCATGCACCATCGACATCGAATCCTCGACAGTGATCGACTGCCGGCCGCTGGCCTGCAGGTCAAGCTCGGTGCGGCCCAGACACGGCAGAATAAAGGTCTCTTTCGCCGTCAGCAGGTGCGAGCGGTTGAGCTTGGTGCCGACGTGAACGCTGAGCTCAAGGCCGCGCATCGCCGGGAAGGCGCGTTCGTGATCCGGCATCGCCACAGCGAAGTTGCCCCCGAGGCAAATCAGGGCTTTGGCGTCGCCGGCGATCATGGCCTCCAGGGCCTTCACCGCATCGTGACCATGATGCCGCGGCGGCGTAATCCCCATCACCCGCTGCAGGCTGTCGAGGAAGGCCGCGGAGGGTTTTTCACTGATCCCGACGGTGCGGTTTCCCTGCACGTTTGAGTGGCCGCGCAGCGGACAGATGCCAGCGCCCGGCTTGCCGATGTTGCCGCGCATCAGCAGCAGGTCGGCAATCAGACGGACGTTGGAAGTGCCTTTATTATGCTGGGTAATACCCATGCCGTAGGTGACGATGGTGGCCCTGGATTTGGCGTAAGCCACGGCGACCTGGGTCAGGGATTCGCGCGTCAGGCCGGACTCCTGTTCGATATCCTGCCAGCGGGTGGCATGCAGATCCTCGGCGAAGGCGGAGAATCCCTGGGTATGCTGGGTAATAAACCCGTGGTCGAGCACATTGCCCTGCTCCTCCTCCAGCTGCAGCAGCGCTTTGGCGATCCCTTTCAGCGCCGCCGCGTCGCCGCCGGCCCGTACCTGGTAGTAGGTCGAGGCGATCGGCGTCGAGCGCCGGGTCGCCATCTCCATCACGTTCTGCGGATCGGCAAAACGCTCCAGCGCCCGCTCACGCAGCGGGTTAAAAACGATAATCGGCACGCCGCGGCGGGAAAGCTCATGCAGGGTGCCCATCATCCGCGGGTGGTTGGTGCCCGGATTATGGCCGATGGAGATCACCAGTTCGGTCTGGTCAAAATCGTCGAGGGAGACGGTGCCTTTGCCAATCCCGATCGACTGCGGCAGGCCCACGCTGGTGGATTCATGGCACATGTTGGAGCAGTCGGGGAAGTTGTTGGTGCCATATTCGCGGGCATACAGCTGAAACAGCCATGCCGCCTCATTTGACGCCCGGCCAGAGGTATAGAACTCGACCTCATCAGGCTGCAGGCCGCGAAGGATCTCGCCGATGCGGGCGAAGGCCTGCTCCCACGCCACCGGACGCAGGGTATCGCTGGCGCGGTCGTAGACTAAAGGATGGGTTAAGCGGCCGTAGCCTTCCAGTTCAAAATCGCTCTTCGCCAGCAGGGAGGTCACAGTGTTGGCTGCGAGGAACGCGGGCGTCACTCGTTTGGTGGTCGCCTCCCAGGTCACGGCTTTGGCGCCATTTTCGCAAAATTGAAAAGTGGATTTATGCTCTTTATCCGGCCAGGCGCAGCCCGGGCAGTCAAACCCATCCGGCTGGTTAGTGCGCAGCAGCGTGGCGGGCGCCTCGAAGGCATCCATCTGGGTACGCACAGCGATGGCCGTGGCCTTCAGGGCGCCCCACCCGCCTGCCGGGCCATCATAGGGGTGAACACCGGGCACCGCGCGTCTTTTATTGGTCATCTTTTAACTCCTGCTGCTCTGTTCTGGCCGCCGCAGCCTGAAAAAAGGCGTACGACGGCCCCGGGCGACGTGGCGTGGTTAGCACGGCGTCACCTGATTAGGATGCGGTTTCTCAAGGATAGTACGATGGGAAAGCGTAGGTACTGCGTTTGTTAACTGAATAATAACATACACAACAAATCTGTATAATTGATGTTATCTATCAGGTGTTCAATTTAACTTATTTGCAAATTTTCGCAGTTATCGTCGCTGTGCGCTGACGGATAAAAGACCCACGGGAAAGCGATGACCGGGCAGCGGAAACCGCCCGGTGGGTCTGATTCAGGTCAGATTGAAGTAACGGTCCGGACGCAGCGTCTCCGGCAGCGGATGCTGACCGGTCATGTCGAGCAGATTGCGCTCAATGGTATTGCACATGGCGTTCAGCGGCAGATCATTGGCGGCGGTACCGAAAGGATCTTCCAGCTCTTCCGCCAGCGAATCCCACGACAAAAAGGTGTAGGAGATAAACACCGAGACAAACGGCGTCATGTAGTGCAGATCGCCGACCAGCGCGAACGGCAGCAGCGTGCAGAACAGGTACACGGTGCGCTGCAGGATCAGGGTATAGGCGAATGGCACCGGGGTGGTCGCCAGCCTTTCACAACCGCCCAGCACGTGCGCCAGCTCATCGAGTTTGTTGTCCATCAGCCCGTAGGTGATGTCGCTGAGCTTGCCCGCCTCCCGCAGCTGGCCAATTTCGTTGCCGACCAGCAGCAGGATCCGGTTGGTGGGCATTGAGCTGGCGAGGATCTCCGCCACCTTGTCATCCGGCAGCAGCCGCCGCAGGTCAGCCGTCGGATCGGTTTTGCGCAGCTGGTGCTTCAGGCTCCAGCTAAAGGCCACCAGATAGCTGACGATGCGGCGATGGACATCGTGTTCGGCCGGCAGGATATTGCGCAACTGGCGTACCAGCGTACGTTCGGCGATAAGCACCGTCCCCCACAGATTGCGCGCTTCGACGAACCGGCTGTAGCTGGCGCTGTTGCGAAAGCCGAGAAAAATCGCAATCGCAATCCCCAGCAGGCTGAACGGCGCCACCGTTAAGTGGATCCCCAGCTGCTCGTACCATTGATAGCTGATAATGGCGATGATGGACATCAGCACATTAAGCAGCAGACGAAAGATGATTTTCGACAGCACGGAGCCGTGCCAGTCAAATAAGCGAAGAAACCAGTGTTGTTCTGGCCGAATGATCATTGTCTGACTTCCTGAATTACCGCTCTGGTCATTATCTCTGAATAAAGAATAGAGATTATCTATGAACCGATTGGTTTATTTTATCGTTAACTGCGATGGGCAGATCTTCGCCATTATTTAGCGATGGTAATGGCGTTTTTAGTATGTGCTTTTTTTATATTTCAGGCAATCGATGCGCCAGCAATTAAGGCTCAGGGAAAAAATAGCCGCTGAGCCAATAAAATTGTCGTCTTACGGCGCCGGGTGCGCCAGGCCGCTTTCACCGGCCCCGCATAGCGCGCTGGCCGCGTCGCTGGGATCAAGATGCACCATTACGTTAAGCACCGGATGCTGCGCCAGGACCCGCTCCCGCGCCTGACGGGCAATCTGATGTCCCTCGGCTACCGACATCTCTCCCGCCACCTCGAGATGGACATCCACCAGCACCAGATCCCCCGCCTTACGGGTTTTCAAATCGTGCAGACCCGCCACGCCCGGCGTGGCCTGCAGCGTGCCGGCGATCGCCCGCTGCGTCTCTTCATCGACCGCGCGGTCCATTAAATCGTGCAGCGCCGTGGCGGCGAAACGATAGCCCATGCGGGTGATTAGCAGTCCCACCGCCAGCGCGGCAAGCGGATCGAACCAGGCGAACCCGGCCAGGTTACCGATAATCCCCAGCGCCACCACCAGAGATGACGCGGCATCGGAGCGGGCATGCCAGGCGTTGGCGATGAGCAGCGATGAATTCAGCCGCGTGGCGACCGCCAGCATATAGCGAAACAGCCCCTCCTTAACGGCCAGCGCCACCAGCGCCATCCACAGCGCCACGCTGTGCACCGCCGGAATCGTCTGCGGCTGCGCCAGGTGACCTGCCGCGGACCACAGCATGCCGACCCCGACCAGCACCAGGATCGCGCCGAGGATCAGCGAGGCGCCATTCTCGTAGCGCCAGTGTCCATAGTGGTGATCGTGGTCTGAGGGTCGACGGCTCTTTTTATTCGCCACCAGCACCACCCCATCGGCGACCAGATCGGAAAAAGAGTGCATCCCATCAGCAATCAACCCCTGGGAGCCAGAGAATATTCCCACCACAACCTGAAACACGGAAAGGAAAATATTGACCACCACGCTAATAAGGGTACTCTTTCGCGCCTGCATCGAACGCTCATGATATTTATTATCATTTTCAAAATTATATTGTGTCATTATTTCTCTCCCTTTGTGAGCGGGAAGAATAAACTGACAAGCTGAGTTTATGCTTAACAATATAAAAGCCATTGCCTTTCCGTTTAACGATATTGGCGCTGTCGATTATTAATATATTCTGAAAGGGTGGCAGGACAGGTACAACCGCGCGCGGATGGGCTATCTTATGACTGGCCCGGCAGGTCGGGCCACTTTCTCTTCACCACCACAGGAGTCAGCGATGTCAGAGAACACCTCATCCCGGCTGCGTTTTGCCATTAACCTGGGCAACGCGGTCCTGGCCCATCTCGGGGAGACGGGGGAGCCCGCAGGTCTCACCGTCGAGCTTAGCCATCGGCTGGCGACGCGCTGGGGCGTCACCGCCGAGTTCGTCCCCTATCCTGCCGCCGGAAAAGTGGTGGCTGACGCCGGCGGTGATCACTGGGACATTGCGTTTCTGGCCATCGACCCGGCCCGGGAAGCGACCCTGCGTTTTACGCCTCCCTACATCACCATCCAGGGGACCGCGCTGGTGAGAGCCGGTTCGCCCTGCCAGAGCGTGGCCGACATGGATCGCCCGGCAACCACCATTAACGTCGGGCAAAACGCCGCTTACGATCTGTGGTTAACCCGTCATCTGCAGCACGCCAGCCTGAATCGCCTTCCCTCCTCGCAGGAGGCCATCGACGCCTTCCTCGCCGGTGAAGGAGATATGGTCGCCGGTATCCGACAGCCGCTGGAGGCGACAGCCCGTCAGCACGCTGGGGTGCGGGTACTGGCGGATAATTTTACTGAGATCCAGCAGGCCATCTGCGTCGCCCGGGCGGATGTCGCTGGCTTCAACGCGGTGAATGACGCGCTCAGCGAGTGGCGGGCGGATGGCAGCCTGGAGGCACTGATTGCCCGACAGCTGGGCAAGGCGGAGTGACCTTCACTCCACTTGCATCCGGCGCATGGCGCAATGCCAGGCGCCGTTGCGTACCGAAGCACGGAGCACGCGGGCCACGCCATGCACCAGCAGGCGCGTCGTGCGCCGCTGCAGCGGCGTGAGCGACAGCCCCAGCATCTCCTGCGCCCATTCCGGCAGCAGATCGATCCCGGCGCGCATCATGACCTGACCCACCGGCTGGCTCAGCCTACCCGGCAGACGAGTAGAGAGCAGCACCTCGGCTACCTCCCGGGTACGTTCGTCACAGCGCAACTGCGGGCGCATCGCCTCGAGATAGTCCGCCACTTCCTGCGGCGTCTGAGGGATGTCCTGGGCCCCCAGCCGACGGGCGATTTCCGCCGACTCGCGGAAATAGTCCTCCTGGCGCTCGGCGCTGACCACCGTCCGCTTGTAGCGCAGGTGGGAGGCCATAAAGCGGCTGCACTCGGCGACGTGCACCCAGGTCAACAGCGCCGGATCGCTGGCCTGATAAGGAGTGCCGTCCTTATCCACCCCGCCGATCCGCTGATGGATCCCCTGCACTTTGGCGATGAGCCGCTCGGCGTCGGGGGTAGTGGCAAAGGTGGTGGCGGAAATAAACTGGCTGGTGCGGCGCAGGCGGCCAAAGATGTCCTCACGGAAACGGGAGTGATCCCAGACGCCGGCCAGCGCCAGGGGATGCAGCATCTGCAGCAGCAGCGCGCTGATGCCGCCGCAGAGCATCGAGGTAAAATCGCCGTGTACCTGCCAGATGGCCGACTGCGGACCAAACAGCCCCGGCTCCCCTTTAGGCTGTTCAAAATCGATCTCTTTTAGCGCCATGCCGGTCAGGCCGAGCACCTGCGCCTCGATCATCCCGCGAATGCCGATCATGATGATGTCCCTTACGTGCAATTAAAGGACAAAAGATACCACTATTGGGCAGCGCAGGGAGAGATATTGGGAAAGGGTGCCCGCTGCGCGCGGGCACGACAGCTTACGGATTCAGCTGGTAGTCGAGAGTGATATTGGCTTTCAGCACCTGCGATACCGGGCAACCGGCCTTCGCTTTCTGAATGATCTCATCGAACGCCGCCGGCGCAACGTCCGGCAGAACAATCTGACTTTGCAGCGCGATGTCGGTTATCGCAAAGCCGCCGTCGGTTTTATTGAGGGTGACCACCGCCGTCGTGTCGATAGACGTTGCGGTATAGCCCTCTTCGCTGAGCATCAGCGACAGGGCCATTGAGAAACAGGCGGCATGCGCGGCGCCAATCAGCTCCTCAGGGTTAGTGCCTTTCACCCCTTCAAAACGGGTGTTAAAGCCGTAGGGCTGCTGGCTCAGCGCCCCGCTCTCTGTCGACACGGTGCCTTTGCCATGTTTCAGATCGCCTTCCCAGTGCGCCAGCCCTTTCTTATGAATCGCCATGTGACTCCTCCTGTGATGATGTCGAACAAAAAGTATAGTGCGTGATGCCGAACCTGCGCCTTTTCTGCGGCCTGGGCATCACTGTGCCCTTAAGGATCTCGTGGTCAGCCTCGCTAACGACCATCGTGTGGCTGATAAGGATCGGTTTTGTCGTCCTTGCTGTCGTCCCGTTTACGCGGCACTTCGCCATGCTCGGCAGGCGCCTCGCGCGCAGGATGCTTTCCGCCCTGCTCACCTTGCGGCTGAGATGTGTTACTCATATCGGCGTTCTCCGCTTACTTAGGCGACTGCTTGAGCAGACGATCGACACGCACCACCGGCGGCGTCATTTTGCGATCGAGGCTACCGTTGATGCTGACCAGATCGTCAGGCTCTACATGCTGTTCGTTAAACGCGGCGGCCGGAATGATGGCGGTGATGGTGCCGCTTTTATCGCGAAACTGATAACGGTCATTGTCCTGGCGGGTGAGCACATTACCGCGCAGTGAAATAGTCGCGCCATCGTGCATAGTTTTCGCCTGCTCAACGGTCATGATCCGGCCATCCTCGACGCCGCGATAGCCGTCATCCAGTTTGTGCGGCGGCGGCGGTGCGGCATCCTGACTAAAACCGCCCTTATCGTCCGCCTGTGCAATACCCACGGCGAGTACACAGGCCATAGCGAGCGCTAATTTTTTCATCATCCCTCCGTCATTTTACCGATGATTAGAATAAAGCCTGGCTGAGGCGATTCATTTTTACAAAGTCAATTGTTCTGATATCGACTAATATAAGAATGTCCTTATCGTTACGCTGTTGCCGAAACGAAACGCGGGGAAAATAATAATGATTAAGAATCAACAGGATTGTCCCATCGTTGACGAGAATGAACGAGCACTACGCTTCGAATATCGATTCCGGCGCTATGGGATAATTGTTCTGAGTCTCATCATTCTTACCGCGCTAAGCGGTCTGTGGTCCTCCGGTTATTTCAGTGAAGCGCACCGGGAAAGTGCCAAAGGTGAATTAAGCGTCGATTATCAGCGGTATGCCAGACTGATGAGTGAAACCGAAGTGAATATTCAGATTAAACCCGATGGAGGTAGTGAAAAAATTATCAGCTTCACCGCCCCGTTTTTATCGCGCTACCAGGTCGGTGATATCCGCCCGCAGCCGGATAAAATGTACAGTGCCGAGGGGAAATTATACCTCGTGTATCAGCAAGCGGCCAACCGCTCGCCGATGTCCGTGTGGTTATCCATTACCCCAAAAACAGCCGGCAATATTTCCCTGCAGGCGGCAGTGAACGATCGCGCGCCTGTCACCTGGAACCAGTTTGTCTATCCCTAGGAGTGGCTATGGAAATGGTCCTCAGAGCCGCAGCAATCTATTTTATCCTGTTGATTATTTTTAAGATTGCTGGCAGAAGAACGCTGATGCAGTTAACCAACTTTGATCTAATATTGCTGCTGATAATTAGCGAAGCCACCCAACAGGCGATGCTCAGCACAGACTATTCCGTCACCGGTTCGATGCTCACCATCGTCACTCTGGTGGGTGTTGATATTTTATTCGGCTATATTAAGAAACGCTTCTCGCAGGCGGAAAATTTCATTGATGGTAGCCCGGTTATTGTGGTGGAAGATGGTGCTGTCATCGACGAAAAGATAAAGCTCGTCAATATCTCTGTCGATGATATCCTGCTGGCAGCCAGGCAGCACCATGGGATCTATGAGCTCAAAGCGATCAAATTCGCTATCCTCGAGCGTAACGGCCAGATATCCATTATTCCTGAAAAGGAATAGTCTCAATTTTATTTATCGCGCTCCGGTTGTTTATCACCTGATTCGGGGGCGCGGGTGGCATCATCCTCTTCTTTTTCAACGCTAAGCATGTTTAATGTCACCATTTTTCCTCCTCGCGGGTTGACAGGGTTCTAACAGATTATAGAACGTCCTCGCCGATGCAGGCACGATCCAGCCAGCATCATCCGGATATGTCGTCTGATTCACACTGCGTATATTCCAGGATATTTCCCACCTCGTCATTGTCATTTGTGAGGAATAATTAACCGATCTGTGCAGTTAATATTGCGCTAGCCAAAAAAAATGAGGTCTCTATGTCTGTGATGGTAATTACCGGGGGAACCGCGGGGGCGGGCAAAGCCACCGCACTGCGTTTCGCTCGCGCAGGATACCACGTGGCGCTGATCGCCCGAGATGAGACGGGTCTGCAGGAAGCCCAGCAGGCCTGCGAACGGTTTGGCATTAAAACGCTGGCCATTAGCGCCGACGTCGCCGATGCCGGGGCGCTGCAGCGCGCCGCCGCCGAGGTGGAAGCCACACTTGGCGCGATAGACCTTTGGATCAACAACGCCATGACCACCGTGCTGGCCCCCTTTCGTCAGATGAGCGAGGAGGAATTTCGCCGGGTGACGGAGGTGACCTATCTCGGCTATGTCAATGGCACCCGCGCGGCGCTGGAGGTGATGGCGCCCCGGGATCGGGGAGTGATTATTCAGGCCGGCTCGGCGCTGGCCTGGCGGTCGATTCCCCTGCAATCGGCCTACTGTGGAGCCAAGGCGGCGATCCGCGGCTTTACCGATGCCGTGCGTACCGAACTGATGCACGAGAAAAGCCACATCCAGTTGACCATGGTCCAGCTGCCGGGGATGAACACCGCCCAGTTTGGCTGGGCGCGGAATAAAATGGATCAGGCCATGCAGCCGGTGCCGCCGGTCTATCAGCCGGAAGTGGCCGCCGAAGCTATCTACAGCGTCATCCAGCGTCCGGTCAACGAACTGTGGGTCGGGAAAAGCACCATCCAGTCGATCCTCGGTCAGGTCTTCTTTCCTCGCCTGCTCGATCGTCTGATGGTGAAAAAGGCGTGGGAGGGACAGTTTACCGGCCAGCCGAAGCTGGCAGAGCATCAGGACGACCTGTTCACGCCGGTACGCGGCAATCACCCCGGACACGGCCCCTTTAACGATGGCGCACGGCGTAAAGCGGTGACGATCAGCGCCGATCTCCCGGGAAAAGTGGCTGCCGGCGTCGGGGTAGCGGTGGCGACGATGGCTCTGCGGGCGTTGTTCCGTCGTTCCGGGAAACGGCGTTAATCCAGGCTCCGGCTGAACCAGCGGTACCCATACCCGGAAAGCGCCAGCCGCGCATCTTTCCCGCCGTGTAGCCCATCCTGATAGAGCTTATCTTCCAGAATTGGGCTCCAGTAGCCCTCGGCCAGCGGCGGGAGCAGGACCTCTACCGCCTGCTGGCTGCAGTTCGCCAGCATCAGCACTTCCCGCGATTCGCTGCGATAGCACAGGCCCAGCACCGCAGCAGGTTTCACCGCGAGGATGGCGAAAGCAATGGAGCCCGGCTCGGTATATTCCGCCCGCGCCAGCACCATGTTGCGCACCCGGTTCAGCAGCGATCGGGGGTGGCGCAGTGCCGTTTCGACATTGATCCGCTGGTAGCGCCACCGCCCGCTGGCTATCGGTTTTACCGGCAGATCGTCCCGCGCCGCCCGGGAGAAGCCGCCGTTGGGCGCCGCCGACCACTGCATCGGCGTTCTGACCGCGTAGCGCTCCGGTAAGCTCAGATCGTCTCCCATGCCAATCTCGTCGCCATAGCGCATCACCGGCACGCCGGGCAGCGCCAGCAGGATCGCATGGGCCAGCGCCATGCGCCGGGTATCGCCATCCAGCATCGGCGCCAGTCGCCGGCGTACGCCACGCTGGTAGACGGACATGGCTTTATCAGGGGCAAAGGTGCGGATAACCTGGCGTTTATTGCGTTCGCCGATCCCCTCGAGATCCAGTTCATCATGGTTACGCAGCCAGTTGACGAAGCAGCACCCGTCCGGCGGGGTCACCATCGCCTGCAGGGCTTTTACCACTTGGGCGGCGCGCTGCTGCGCCAGACTGAGGTAGAGATATTTGTTAAGCCAGAAATTGAGCACCATCTGCAGCCGATCGCCGTGACCGAAGTAATGGCGGTAATCTTCTACCGCAACGTCTACTTCACCCAGCAGTATCGCCTCGGGATTGAGACGCTGAACGACCTGCCGGAGATGGTTCAGCAGCGGGTAGCCGCGCGCCTCGTCGCCCTTCCCGGCCTGTTTCACCAGATGTGACGCGGCATCGAGGCGAAAACCTGACACGCCCGCCTGCAGCCAGAAGGTGATGATGTTTTCGATTTCAGCGATCACCGGCGGATGAGCAAGATTCAGATCCGGCTCATGACGATAAAACATGTGGCGATAGTATTGCCCGGCCTGTTCGTCCCAGCGCCAGACGCTCTCCTCGACGCCGGGAAACATGGGGGGATCGTCCTTCTCCGGCGGCCTGTCGGCCCAAAGATAGTATGGCCGCCACGGCGACCGGGGATCGCGTCGCGCCGCCTGAAACCACGGGTGCTGGGCGGAAGTGTGCTGGATAACCAGCTCAACAATCACCCGCAGCCCCAGCTCCCGGGCGCGGGCAATCAGCTCAATCACGTCGGCGATGGTGCCAAAGCGCGGATCGGGCTGCAGATGGTCGCTGATATCATAGCCATCATCCTGCAGAGGGGTGAGATAGAAAGGCGTCAGCCAGAGCACCGTCGCCCCGAGGCTGCGAATGTAATGTAGCTTTTGGCGAATACCGGCGAGATCGCCGTAGCCGTCACCGTTAGCGTCATAAAACAGTGAACTATCAACCTGATAAATGACCGCTCTGTGAAACCACTGTTCCCGTTGCATCACTATCACCTTGCTTATTCACCCTGACGGGTAGCCCGTCACTCGCCAGCAGATTCAGCGCGGTTTACGTCCGCCCCTCGCCGTCGGCCGGGGTTTGGCGACAGGCGATACGGTAGCGTGTTCCGCTGAAGGCGCCCGATTCGCCACCGCGTCCACCAGAGCCTGCTGTCTGGCGGTTAATTTCAGAGGAACCTGTTCCTCGACAGCATGGAGCGCGATCGTGTGGCGTTTAACCATAGTTTTTCTCCGGCGGCTTATTTTCCGGCCTCAACGCCAGGCAGATCGGCACGATGCAGAAATTGCCCGACGATCGTCGGCTGATGATGAAGCAGCCAGTCAGCCATGCCTCGCTCCTCCGCCAGCATCGCCTCCAGGGCGTGAATGGCATGGTGGTCGCCCACCCGTTTCGCCGCCGTCAATAAGGCGGTATAGCAGGCGACCTCGAATTGCGCAAAAAAATAGGCCGTGATAATGACCTTAATGACCTCATCGCCGGGCAGCATCATCCCAATGGACTGGCCCAACGCGGCAACCCGGCTCATCGCATCCTGCAGCGCGGAGCGGGAAATATGATTACGGGCAATGATATCCTGCAGAGACGATAATTGCCGGCGGGTTTCATAGAGATGTTGTTCAAGACGCGTGCGCAGTGGCGGATAGTTTTCACTCCTTCTGGTTGCCGTGATTAATATTACTTCGGCCTGTTTCTCCATCGCATGAGCATCGCGCAGCCAGTTATGATAATTTTCAATATCCGTCATAAATACCTCTGATAACCAATCCTTTATTTGGATGTGGGATCTTCATTCTCTTCCGCCGCCTGATCCGCTCGCGCTGCGCTATATCCGGATAAATGCCCAACGATATTCGCATAGATGCTAATGAGAATGACCCACAGGACGCTGTTTTTCCACCAGATTAACGAGGGTATTGCCAGAATGACCCACATCACGGCGGCCACAAGATGGCAACGTTTAATCAATGCCGGTGTCAGTTTCATTTTTATTACCTGCTATCTTATAAATACTTAACCGTTAACCAGCATGTTGCCGATTCATTTACTCTTCGCGTATTGCCGATAAATAAATACGAGTATTCGACCAGATTTATTATTATCAGCCCATATAAACAGAAACCTGCGGACCGGCAGGCCCACAGGTTTTTTTTTCGGCGCCCTTTTTAAAGCGCCTCAGGCTTCAGTCATTAACTGTCACCGGCTTTACGACCACCGCCATGACTGTTCTTACCACCCTTTTTACCGGCTTCGGATGCACGTTCAGGATCATTTTTAAAGTTCCCGCCGCTGTGCTGTCCGCCTTTACGCCCGGCTTCGGATGCTTTTTCACGATCTTCTGCAAAGTTACCTGAACCGCCTCTATGCTCTGCCATAATTTCACCTTTTAGGTTTACTCGATCTCGGTTGGTAAATGGAAAATGACCCTGTTACAAATCATCGCCCTCAATATCTAACACTAGAGGAATGCTCGCAGGAGTCAAATTAACGCCAGGCTTTTATCCACGCCAAATGGCAAATAAAAAATAAATAACGAAGCGGCAGTAAAAATAAATACATTGTAACTCACTTATTCGCCTTAGGTTATCACCATTTTCTATCGTGAAACTTTTCCCCTCGACGCTTTTGTAAAAAAATGAAAATGATAGATGTTATTTATTTTTTTCTTCAGCCAGACATCACCGTCATAAAAATACTCACAATGAAGTAGTTCATCAACCATCCATAGGTGCAAAAAACTATTTTTTTCACAATGCACCCCCCTTCGTCTATAAAAAAGCATACCGTCATTCAGCCCGCCCGGTAAAATAGCCCCGCATCGCAAATTAAGGATGGAATAATCCTAATTTAACACCACCAATAATAACGCAGCGACATACAACGAAATTCGCCAAGGATCAGCCGGTTAAAGTCAAATAAAGCCCCTATTTTGCCTGTTAAACAAGATAGATGATCCTCTCGCGCTGCCTGGCCTGGGGTGAAGCTGACCTATCCTTAGGTCTGGCCCGTTCTGTCTGAAGGAGATGACTATGCAAGATGAAAAACCGCCAATGAAAAAATTACCCACCTCCATGTTGCCAGAAGAGACGGCTCCCCGTCCGGAGTTCCCGGAGCAAGAACAAACCCCGCCGGGTCTGGATGCGGAGATGGAGCCGTCACCGGACCACGGGGAAACCAGCTACACCGGCACCGGGCGGCTGGCGGGTAAGAAAGCGTTAATTACCGGCGGCGACTCCGGCATTGGCCGCGCGGTGGCGATCGCCTTTGCCCGCGAAGGGGCCGATGTCGCCATAAGCTATCTGCCGGAGGAGCAAGAGGATGCCGATGAAGTCATCGCGCTGATCAAAGCCGAAGGTCGCACCGCGGTGGCCCTGCCGGGGGATATTCGCTCCGAGTCCTTCTGTCAGTCGCTGGTGGCCGACGCGGTGGAACAATTGGGAGGCCTGAGCATCCTGGTCAATAACGCCGGACGTCAGCAATACTGCGAGACGCTCGAGGAGCTCACCACCGAAGACTTTGACGCCACCTTTAAAACCAATGTCTACGCGCCGTTCTGGATCACTCGCGCGGCGCTGCCCCATCTCCAGGCCGGGAGCGCAATCATCAATACCACCTCGGTGCAGGCCTATAAACCCAGCCCAATCCTGCTCGATTATGCCCAGACCAAAGCCTGCCTGGCGATCTTCACCAAATCGCTGGCCAAGCAGGTGGCGAAACGAGGCATTCGCGTCAACGCCGTGGCGCCAGGCCCTTACTGGACGGTGCTGCAATCCAGCGGCGGCCAGCCGGACGAGAAAGTGAAACAGTTCGGCAAAGACACACCGATGGGCCGCCCGGGGCAGCCGGTCGAGATCGCCCCGCTGTACGTCACCCTGGCATCAGACGCCTGCTCCTATACCTCCGGTCAGGTGTGGTGTTCTGACGGCGGGGACGGCGTGGTCTAAATCCGTCGCCTCCGGGCCGATAAGCGGGCCGGCGTTATGCCGGTCCCTCCCCAACACGATCGCCGCGCAGCCCTGCGTGGCGATTTTTCCTCTCTCGCAGCGTGTTTAGCCGGCTGCATGCTATGATATCCGCCCGCCGCTGTGCGCTGACCCTGAGGACAACTGATGAGTAATGAGATCCCCCTGAAATTTTATGACATCGTGGACGAGTACGAGACCGAAGCGGCCTCCCCGGTTAAAGAGACGGAACGCGATGCGCTGGCGCGCTATTTTCAACTGCTGATTGAGCGGCTGATGAATAACGAAGAGATCGATGAAGAGGCGCAGCAGGAGATGGCCCGCGAAGCGGCCATTGATGAACGCCGAATTGACGATATCGCCAACTTCCTTAATCAATGGGGCAACGAGTAAGTCTCATCGTCAGCTCACCGGCAGGGCCACCGCC
The DNA here is from genome assembly GCF_003790505.1 of Klebsiella sp. P1CD1. Classification (NCBI taxonomy): domain Bacteria; kingdom Pseudomonadati; phylum Pseudomonadota; class Gammaproteobacteria; order Enterobacterales; family Enterobacteriaceae; genus Klebsiella; species Klebsiella sp. P1CD1. The sequence goes on along the minus strand of NZ_CP033631.1, from coordinate 2,777,669 downwards.
CGCCGGTGTTGCCGCTGAATGCAACGCCATGTTCATGCCCCGGCGGCAATCTCCCCCAGACGTCGCTGCAGCGCATCCAGAAACAGCGGTAGCCCATCGGGCTGATAGTCGCGGGAAAGATAGATGCCATAGACGCTCAGCGCCTTCGGCGTCCAGTCAGGGAGCACCACCTCCAGCGCCCCGCTGGCCAACGCGCTCCGCGCCTCCAGTTCGGGGAGCATCGCAATGCCGCACCCGGCGACCGCCGCCTCCAGCAGCAGAGAAGAGATCCCCGCGCTCAGATTGCCGCTCACCGCCACCGACGCCTCCTGCCCCTGCGCATCGCTGAACTGCCAACGCTGGCCGGCAAAGTGGCTGTATAACAGACAGTTATGCTGTTGCAGATCGTCAAGCGTCGCCAGCGGGCCATGCTGCTGGAGCCAGCGCGGTGCGGCACAGAGGAGCGAACGACACAGCCCGAGGCGGCGAGCGATCGCCCCGGGCTCGGGGTTGTCGGTAATGCGAATGGCCACGTCGATGCGCTCGCCGATCAGGCTGACCGGATGGTTATTGATATCCAGCTCCAGGCGCAACTGCGGATAGCGAGCGAGGAAGTCCGGCAGCAGCGGAGAGATCAGCTGCATTGCCGTGAAGTGCGCGCAGGCGACGCGCAGCGTGCCGCTGGGGTCGGCCCGCTGGCGCTCGCCGGCGATTTCATCGGCGATCCGCGTCAACCCGCGGGTCTTAAGCAACACTTTTTCCCCCGCCGGCGTCAGGGTCAGCCGGCGGGTGGAACGATGGATCAGCCGGGCGCCAGCCCAGTTCTCCATCTGCTCCAGATAGCGACTGACCATCGGACGCGACATCCCCAGCGCCCGCGCCGCGGCGCTGAGACTTCCCAGCTCGCAGATGCGCAGGTATACCTGAGCAGCAATCACCCTGTCCATCATGCCCCCTTCATCTGCACGATTTATGAAACTCAGCATCTCTTATTTCAGGAATTCTATCAAATAGCGAAATCCGTACAATGGAACGCATTCACCTGTTACTGAGAACACATCATGAAATTATCTGCTCTTGCTGTTGCCACCGCCCTGTTCAGCGGTTCGATCTTCGCGGCGCCTTTGACGCTGCAAACCTACAATCCGCAGGAAAAGGGCATCTTTGCCGTTAACTCCACTCTCGTTTCCGGCCCGCACGAAGCAGTGCTGTTTGACGCGCAGTTCAGCGTCAAAGACGGCGAAAAGCTGGTAGACATGATCAAGAAAAACGGCAAGCCGCTCACGCGGATTGTGATCACCTCTGGCGATCCGGATTTCTATTTTGGTCTTGAACCGCTGATGAAAGCCTTCCCGCAGGCGGAAGTGGTCGCCACGCCGGAGGTCGTCAAACATATTGAAGCCACCAAAGCGGCCAAACTGGCGTACTGGGGCCCGCAAATGAAAGATGGCGCGCCGACACAGGTGTACGTTCCGCAGGCGCTGAAGGCCAACAGCTTTACCATCGACGGTGAGAAAATAACGATCATGCAGCCGCATGACTACGCGGCGTTCGTCTGGATCCGGGCGAACAAAACGATCCTCGGCGGCACAGGCGTGGCGTGGGGCATGCATCTCTGGACCGCCGACACCCAGACATCGGCCAGTCGCCTGCAATGGCGCCACACGCTGGACCAGATGATCGCCCTGCACCCGCAGCGGGTGATCCCTGGTCATTACCTCGGCACCCCGCCGGAGGGAGACAGCGCGGTGCGCTTCACAAAAACGTATCTCCAGCAGTTTGAGCAGGCGCTGAAGACGCATCAGGATTCGGCCGGGGTGATCAAGGCCATGGAGACGCAGTGGCCGGGCCTGGCGGAGACCAGCTCGCTGGAGTTAAGCGCCAAAGTTAATACCGGCGAGATGAAGTGGTGATCCCGGCTGTGCGTGAGGGAGACTGTTCTTAATCTGACGCGCGAAGGTTGCTATTGCCCTGAAAATGGACCACCCTAGCTGAGGTCGCACAAAAAACGTGCGGCCGACTTTGGGTTACATTTCATCCGGTCACCACCGGGTTTGCCCTTGAAACCAGAACAGGATAAAGGAGTCAGAATGAAATCGAACCATCAGGCACGTCATCTTCTCGGTCTGAACTATAAGCTTTCCCAGCAGAAAAAAGTGGTGCTGGAAGGCGATGAAGAAACCACCCTCAACCACATCCATGCTACCGGCCGCAAACGCCGCGGTGGTTAATTTTCAGTCTGAGTGATGATAAACAACACCGTCCTGTTGCCAGGATGGTGTTTTTTTATGGCAATTGATTGCTTGTTTACCCGCTTGACGACCATCTGCTCTATACTCTGCCCGCTGCTTTCCACCCGCCCTCGCTTATCGCCGCGCCGGGACTGTGGTCATGATCAAGGAGTTAGTGCGATGCAATTTACTCATAAGAAAAACCGTTCCCTGTACATCCCTTACGCGGGTCCCGTTCTGCTTGAATTCCCCCTCCTCAACAAGGGCAGCGCCTTCAGTCTGGAAGAGCGCAGCAATTTCAACCTTCTTGGCCTGCTGCCGGAAGTGGTTGAAACCATCGAAGAGCAAGCGGAACGCGCCTGGATCCAGTATCAGGGATTCAAAACTGAAATCGACAAACACATCTACCTGCGTAACATCCAGGACACCAACGAAACCCTGTTTTATCGCCTGATCGGCAACCATCTCGAAGAGATGATGCCGGTTATCTATACCCCGACGGTGGGCGCCGCCTGCGAACGTTTCTCCGAGATTTACCGTCGCGCCCGCGGCGTCTTCATCTCTTACCAGAATCGCCATAACCTTGACGACATCCTGCAGAACGTCCCGAACCATAACGTGAAAGTGATTGTGGTCACCGATGGCGAGCGTATTCTCGGCCTCGGCGACCAGGGGATCGGCGGGATGGGGATCCCGATCGGCAAGCTGTCGCTGTACACCACCTGCGGCGGCATCAGCCCGGCTTATACCCTGCCCATCGTGCTGGACGTTGGAACAAACAACCAGCAGCTGCTCGACGATCCGCTGTATATGGGCTGGCGCCATCCGCGCATTACCGACGACGAGTATTATCAGTTCGTTGACGACGTGATCCAGGCAATTAAGGCCCGCTGGCCGGACGTCCTGCTGCAGTTTGAAGACTTTGCGCAGAAGAACGCCATGCCGCTGCTCAACCGCTATCGCAATGAAATCTGCTCGTTTAATGACGATATTCAGGGCACCGCGGCGGTCACCGTCGGGACGCTGATCGCCGCCAGCCGCGGCGCCGGTAGCCAGCTCAGCGAGCAGAAAATCGTCTTCCTCGGTGCGGGTTCCGCCGGCTGCGGTATCGCCGAGCAGATTATCGCCCAGATCGTCCGCGAAGGCGTTAGCGAAGAAGAGGCCCGCCAGCGCGTGTTCATGGTTGACCGCTTCGGCTTGTTAACCGACGGCATGCCTAACCTGCTGCCGTTCCAGAACAAGCTGGTGCAGAAGCGTGAGCATCTGCAGGGCTGGGATACCACTAACGATGTGCTGTCCCTGCTGGACGTGGTGCGTAACGTGAAGCCGAACATTCTGATCGGCGTCTCGGGTCAGCCGGGGCTGTTCACGGAAGAGATTATCCGCGAGATGCACAAGCACTGCCCGCGGCCAATCGTGATGCCGCTCTCAAACCCGACCTCACGGGTGGAAGCGACGCCGCAGAATATCCTGAGCTGGACCGATGGCGAGGCGCTGGTCGCCACTGGCAGCCCGTTTGCCCCGGTCACCCTGAAAGGCAAGCAGTACGCTATCGCGCAATGCAATAACTCCTATATCTTCCCGGGGATTGGTCTGGGGGTGATTGCTTCCGGCGCGTCGCGGGTCACCGACGAGATGCTGATGGCCGCCAGTGAAACCCTGGCGAAACACTCGCCGCTGGTGAACAACGGCGAAGGTCCGGTGCTGCCGGAGCTGAAGGATATCCAGACCGTCTCACGGGCAATTGCCTTCGCGGTCGGCAAGGTGGCGCAGGAGCAAGGCGTGGCGGTGAAAACTTCCGCTGAAGCGCTGCTGCAGGCCATTAGCGATAATTTCTGGCTGCCGGAATATCGCAATTATCGCCGCACCTCGATTTAATCACGCTCACCGGGTCGACATATCGGCCCGGTTTTTAATAACGTCAGAATAATATCTCCCGCCACAGAAACATCTTTTTCGCCCATATTCATTCATCGTAAAAATATAAAACGGATAGCATTTGCCGCACGCCCTCCGCTGTGCAAAATAGTTGTTTCTCACCCCCTCACAACGGAATGTGAAATGCTAAAATTAACCCCTGGCGCGAATAAAGCGAATGCGATTCTGATCCGTATTGTCTTGTTTCTTATCGGCGGTATCGCCATCATCACCGGAATGTGCCTCTTCAGCGGTGATATGTGGATGCTCACCCCGCGGGCTGAACAGTATCAGCCCGCCACCGGCGATCTGGTGGATGTCGTCATCTATGAACCGAGTAAATTTTTCTTCGCCCTGCTCTACGTGTTTATTATTACCCTGGTCTGGCTGCTGGCGGTACGTAAAATCCCCTGGCGGCCGATACAGCATCCTATATTACCGCTGATGGTACTGATTGCCGCCGGGATAGTTATTTTCCTCCATCCGGAGGTTACCCCCGGACGAGATGCCAGTATTCAGTACGGTAAACACAACGTTTATTACACTGCCATTTTCTGGAGCAAAACGAATTCAGATCGACATGTCACTCAACCCTCTAAATATGAAATTTTTGTTGAAGCGAAAGATTCCCGCTGGCTTATCGACAGAAACAATCTTGGCCGCGCCTGGCGCTGTGAAGTCAAGCGGCATACCCAGTTTTACACCCTGTCATTCAATGAGGGCTGGTTTCCGGACGGCGATCCGCAGGTCATGGCCCGCCAGTGTACTCAGGTAAGTGATCTGAATGCGCTCAGTGAAACGGCAATCATGATTGCCCGCCCGATCGCCACCGTCCCTGTGGAGGCACCGTAAATGAGCCAGCAAAAAAATGGTTCTGCAACCATGTTCTGGCAAACACATAAGCCCTCTGCGCCAATCCGGCGTCGTAGACAAAGGCGGCGCAGGTGAAAGCTGGCGGGGGCCCCCTGCCAGTTTTGTCACTGGCGTCGCTAGCCTTTCCCCACTACACTGCCACCACCCATCCACTGACTGAATAAAAAAGGAGGCCCCCCATGCTGTATTGTGAAATGTTTATTGTTTCACATGCATTAGGCAATTGCGCCAGCTCAAGCGTTATCGGTATCGTGCTGCGATAACTATGGCTTGAGCGAAGACACTTCACGCAATCCCTTCTCTCCGGCTTACCGGGTTATCGTCAGCGAGTTTTGACGAGGCATTTGCATGCCTGTAACTCTTGAGTAAGTTGACTATGAGTACATTACTAACTGCCCATGCGCTCCACGTGGAGACTGCCTTTGGGCCGCTGTTTAACACCCTCTCCTTCACCCTGAAGAAAGGCGACCGTATCGGTCTCATCGGCCATAACGGTTGCGGCAAAAGCACCCTGTTGCAGGTGCTGGACGGCACCCTCGCGCCCACCTCGGGCAGCGTCTCACTCGCCGGTCAGTGTCTGATGGCCCGCGTTGAACAGCATCTGCCGGAGGCGCTGCGTTCGCAGTCGCTGTTGCAGGCAGTACTGGCCCCGTTACCCGCTGATGTACGGGAAGCGCAGCGCTGGCTGGCCGAACGCCTGCTGGCGCAGATGGGCTTTACCCCGGCGGTGATGGAGCAGCAAACCACTACCCTGAGCGGCGGCCAGCACACGCGCCTGCTGCTGGCCCGGGCGCTGATCCGCCAACCTGACCTGCTGCTGTTGGATGAGCCCGGCAACCACCTCGATCTGCCGACCCTGCTGTGGCTGGAAAGCTTCCTGCAAACCTGGCAGGGGAGCTTCGTGCTGGTGTCACACGACAACACCTTACTGGATGCTGTAACTAATGCCAGCTGGATCCTCCGCGACCAGACGCTGCACAGCTTCGCCTTACCCTGCAGCGCTGCCCGTCAGGCACTGCAGGAACAGGATGAAAGCGCCGCGCTGCGCCATAAGGCCGAGCAAAAGGAGATCGACCGGGTCAGCGCCAGCGCCCGGCGGTTGGCCACCTGGGGTCGCATCTATGACAACGAAGACCTCGCCCGTAAAGCCAAACAGATGGAGAAGCAGGTCGCCCGCCTGAAAGACGAGCAAACCGAGCTCAGCGTCGGCCCGCCGTGGCGTCTGTCATTGCAGGGGGACGCCCTGCCGGCTGACCGCCTGCTGGAGATGGACACCCTGCCCGTCGCGCCCGCGCCGGGCCTGCCATCCCTCTTCACCACCGGCGTGGCGCGCCTGCGCAGCGGCGATCGCGTGGCCATCATGGGGCGCAACGGCGGCGGTAAATCGTCCCTGCTGCGCCTGCTGTGGCAGCAGATGAACGACGCATCGCCACTCCCGGGGCTGCGCCTGCATCCCCGGCTGCACCCCGGCTACTATGACCAGACGCTGGAGCAGTTACCGGACGATGCCAGCCTGCTCGACGCGCTGACGCCGTTCGCCCCGTCGGCCGACACCCGTAAACGGGCGCTGATCGCCGCCGGGTTTGGCTGGGCGAGACATAGCCAGAAGGTCAGCACCCTCAGCGGCGGCGAGCGGTCGCGACTACTGTTCGTTGGACTCTCGCTGGCGCGTTACAGTCTGCTGCTGCTGGATGAACCCACCAACCATCTTGATATGGAGGGTAAAGCGGCGCTGGCGCAGACGCTGCGCGATTACCCCGGCGGCGTGCTGCTGGTCAGTCATGACCGCCAGCTGATTAGCGAAAGCTGTAACCGCTTCTGGCTGATCGACAACGCCGGGTTAACGGAATGGCACAGCCTGGAGGAGGTCTATGCCCGTCTGCAGGCCGTGGCGCCCGCCCCGGACAGTCGACTCGCTTTGCAGAGTACGCCCGCCGGGGCTGACGATGATGAGGAGGCGCTGCTGGCGCGGCTGATTGACCTGGAGCAATGGCTGGCTGACGATATGGCCCGCAAGCCAAAACATCAAAAGCCGTCACTGCAGGCACAGTGGCAAGAGGAGATTGCCCGCCTGCTTAACCAGCTGGCGTAATCTTCATGTTCCCCCACCGGCTAAGGCGCAACGTGCTTAGCCGGTGTTTCCGGACCGGGTAAATTGCTGCTCGGTCATTACCTTTCCCCACTGCTCCCCCTGCCATTCGCGGGTTAACGTGAAGCCAAAGGATTCATACAGTTTGCGGGCCGCGTCCAGCCCTTTAAAGGTCCACAGCTGCACCGCGCTAAACTGGCGACTATCGCAGAAAGTCATCGCCTCGCTGAGCAGACGCCTGCCGATGCCGGTTCCCCGGCAGCTGTCGTCGAGAATAAACCAGCGCAGATGCGCCTCCTGCTGGCCGAGGTCCTCGCCATCAATAGCCAGCGAACCGACGATTTTCCCTTCGCGGATCGCCAGCCAGATCTGGTTGGCCGGGGAGGAAAGCCGGGTGGCAAATTCCGCTACGCCGCTGGCGACCTTGCCTTCAAAAAAAGCGCCAAAATCATGATGACGGGCGTAATACTCCCCGTGCATCTGGGCTATCCGGCCGATCATCCCCGGCTGGTAGCCGGTCATCAGCGAAATTTGCGGAGCCGTATCCGCGAGCGCGCTATCCCGACACTGCGCCAGCGCCCGGGCATAGGCCGCCAGTCCAGTGGCGACAGTGTGCTGCTGCGTCTCATCCAGATGGTCTAACGCCTCCACCACCTGACGGGTACCCCAGGCGTTAATTTTCGCCACCGTATCGTGCCCCTTTGCCGTCAGGGCGAGTGATTTCGCGCGCGCATCCTCCGCGCAAGGACGCTCCTCCAGCTCACCGGCCGCCAGCAGACGAGAGACCATCCGGCTGACGCTTGATTTTTCCAGTCCCAGCAACGTGACCAGCTGCGCGGCCGTCATCTCCCCCCTCATCGATACCTCAAGCAGGGTGTGCACCGCCGAAGGTGAATAATGGGTGGCGGCCAGCGTGGTGCTCATAAAGCCCAGCTCGCGCACCATTAACCGCGAGGCGGTACGAATCTGTTGGATTAAGGGGGTGTCAGGCATGGCAGCGGGTCCAGAAAATGAAATGGTTGTACAATACAACCATCAACTTCATCCTGCGTCAAGATGCAATATGGTGGGATAAGCGTTGCCGTGTGACCTGTGATTTCGCCGCCACAGGGATCATGAAAGCGAATGCCGCGGGCGCCGGACAGCGCCCGCGATGAATATTATTGCGGGTTCTTCGCTTTCCAGGCTTCCCAGGCCGATTTGATCTCCTGCTTCGCAGCGGCGGCATCGTTAAAACCGGCCAGCTCAACCTTTTTACGCCCCTCTGGCAGTTCTTTATAGACCCGGAAGAAGGCCTCCAGCCGCTGCTGCTCGATTTTTGGCAGATCGGTGATGGTCTTGATGTCGTCATAGGTTGGGTCAATTTTACTGGCCGGCACGGCGATGATTTTGTCGTCTTTCTCACCGCCGTCTATCATCTTAAGGACACCGATCGGCCGCAGCTTAATCAGTGTACCCGGCGCCATCGGCGCGCGAGTGTAAAACACCACGTCCAGCGGGTCGCCATCTCCGGCCAGCGACTGGGTCAGCGAGCCGTAGTTCGCCGGGTAAGCCACCGGCATCGACTGAAAGCGGTCGGCGATGATAAACCCCGTTTTGGCGTCGGTTTCATACTTAATGATGCCCCCTGCCGGGATCTCGGTGACGGCGTAAAATTCTTCCGGGTTGTTTTCCGGCTGGGGGAATTCCAGTACGTTCTGCGCCTGCGCGGCGGCGGACAGAAACAGACCGGCAGTGAGGATGGTTTTTACCAGATGCATTGTTGTATCACTCTGTTGTTATAAGAAATTGATGCGCAAAACGATAGAGTTGGGTGATGAAGAAAACATGACCATTCAGTGACGCTATTATTACCTACCAAAATTAGAGGTATTGCCTGAATTTTGTGCTACCGCTGTAGCAAAAAACCACATCCTGTACTAAAGCGCCTTGTATTTTTCTCCATCGCGTCTAATCCTTATTGGGTACTATTGCATTAATAAAATTAAACAATCCCCTCACAAGGAGACAGGCATGAAGGCTGCTGTTGTTACCCACGACCATCAGGTTAACGTCACGGAAAAAACGCTGCGCCCGCTGGAATACGGTGAAGCGTTGTTGAAAATGGAATGCTGCGGCGTGTGTCATACGGACCTGCACGTGAAAAACGGCGATTTTGGCGATAAAACCGGCGTCATTCTCGGCCATGAAGGGATCGGGGTGGTGCAAAAAGTCGGACCGGGCGTCACCTCCCTGAAGCCAGGCGATCGCGCCAGCGTAGCGTGGTTCTTCGAAGGCTGCGGCCACTGCGATTACTGTAACAGCGGCAATGAGACGCTGTGCCGCTCGGTGAAAAACGCCGGCTATACCGTCGACGGCGGCATGGCGGAAGAGTGCATCGTCACCGCCAACTACGCGGTAAAAGTCCCGGACGGCCTCGACTCCGCCGCCGCCAGCAGTATCACCTGCGCGGGCGTCACTACCTACAAAGCGGTCAAGGTCTCTCACATCAAACCGGGTCAGTGGATCGCTATCTACGGTCTCGGCGGGCTGGGCAACCTGGCGCTGCAGTATGCGAAGAATGTCTTTAACGCCAAAGTGATCGCTATCGACGTCAACGACGGGCAGCTGGAGCTGGCGGCCTCGATGGGCGCCGATCTGACCATCAACTCCCGTAATGAAGATGCGGCGAAAGTGATTCAGGAAAAAACCGGCGGCGCGCATGCTGCCGTAGTGACCGCGGTGGCCAAAGCGGCCTTTAACTCGGCGGTAGATGCCGTTCGTGCCGGTGGCCGCGTGGTCGCGGTGGGCCTGCCGCCGGAGGCGATGAGCCTCGATATTCCACGTCTGGTGCTCGACGGCATCGAGGTGGTCGGTTCGCTGGTCGGTACTCGTCAGGACCTGGTGGAAGCCTTCCAGTTTGCCGCCGAAGGTAAAGTGGTGCCGAAAGTTACCCTGCGCCCGCTGGAAGATATCAACGCCATCTTTAAAGAGATGGAGCAGGGTCAGATCCGCGGCCGTATGGTTATCGATCTGCGCAGCTAATCACCAACGCCTCTCCCGCCCGGGAGAGGCGCTTGCCCCACGCTTCCCACTCGCGAAGTAAATCCAATTTCCGCAAATGCTTAGCGCAATTCCTTGGTTCCTTTGTTTTTAGCCGCGCCCGATGATGGCAACACAATAGATAACAAAGGAATTCACCATGCATCGTCATTTTCGCCTGCCCGCGCTGGCCGCCCTGTTTCTTTCCGGCGCCTTTTCCGTCTGGGCCGCCGACACGCCGGTTAAAGGCGGCACCTTAATTTATCTGGAGCAGCAACCGCACACCAATCTCTATCCGCCCGCCGGCGGCTTTTATCCGAATGGCGGTATTCTCAATCAGATAACCGACAAGCTCACCTGGCAGAACCCGAAAACGCTGGAGATTGAGCCGTGGATTGCCGAGAGCTGGACCAGCAATGCCGATAAAACCGAGTACACTTTCCACCTGCGCAAAGGGGTCACCTTCTCGGACGGCACGCCGCTTGACGCCGCCGCCGTGGCTAAAAACTTCGACACCTATGGTCTGGGAGATAAAGCCCATCGCCTGCCCGTCTCGGAGGTCATCAATAACTACCAGCGCAGCGAAGTGATCGACCCGCTGACGGTGAAATTTTACTTCAACAAACCGTCGCCGGGCTTCCTGCAGGGAACCGCCACCATCGGCTCCGGTCTGGTATCACTCAGCACCCTGCAGCGCAATTTTGAAGAGCTGGGCGATGCCCGGCATATTATCGGCTCCGGGCCCTTTGTGGTGCAGGATGAAAAGCCAGGCCGCGAGCTGACGCTGGTGGCGCGCAAGGACTATCAGTGGGGGCCGAAAAACAGTGCCCAGCAGGGGCCCGCTAACCTCGACGGCATCACCTATATTGTGACCCCGGAAGACAGCGTGCGCATCGGCGCGCTGCTGGCGGGTCAGGCGGGCTTTATTCGCCAGGTGCAGGCCTACGATGAAAAGCAGGCGACCGATCAGGGATTTAAGGTCTACGCCGCCCCTACCCGCGGGGTCAACGACAGCCTGAGCTTCCGCCCGGATAACCCACTGGTCGCCGACCTGCGGGTGCGCCAGGCCCTGCTCCATGCCACCAACGCCAAACAGGTGGTGGAGACGCTATTCTCCGCTAACTACCCGCAAGCGACCTCCGTACTGGCCAGCTCCGCCGCCGGCTATGTCAATCTGAGCGATAAACTGACCTTCGACCAGGCCAAAGCCCGACAGTTGCTGGACGACGCCGGCTGGAAGCCCGACGCCGACGGTATTCGCAGTAAAGACGGCCAGCGGCTGGCGCTGACGGTATATGAATCGCTGCCGCAGCCGCAGAATAAGGAAGTGCTGCAGCTGATCGCCCAGCAGTGGCGCCAGGTAGGTGTGGCGTTGACCGTCAAAGCCGGGGATGCCGGTAGCCGTACGCTGGACAATCTTGACCCGCAGAAAACCCCGCTCACCGTCTCAGAAGTGGGCCGCGCCGACCCGGATGTGGTGAAAAGTATGTTCTTCCCCAACAACCGCGATGCGCTGCTGCAGAAAGGCGGCTCCAGCGATAAAGTGCAGCACTTCCGCGATGATAAGCTGAATGACCTGCTGACCGGCATCTCCGCGGCGGTAGAGCCGCAGCAGCGCTTGCAGTTAACCGGTGACGCCCAGCGCTATCTGATCGATAACGCCTATGTGATCCCCATTTTCGAAGAGCCGCAGGTGTTCGCCGGCGCGCCGTGGGTCAAAGGCGTCAGCTTCGAGGCCGTCGGTCGTCCGTCGTTCTACGGCGCGTGGCTGGACAAGCACTAAGAGGCCGGGTATGAGCGCTTATCTTCTGCGACGGTTCGGCCAGGGGCTGCTGGTCCTGTGGGCGGCATTTACCCTCACTTTTTTCCTGCTGCAGGTGCTGCCGGGAGATGCAGTGCTGATCAAATTTCAGAATCCGGATCTTGGCCTGAGCCCGGCGCAAATCGCCGACATGCGGCTGGCCTACGGCGCTGACAGCCCGCTGTGGCGCCAGTACCTGCACACGCTGCTGGCGATGCTGCACGGCGACTTCGGCTATTCCCTGCAGGCGGGGCTGGCGGTCAGTAGTCTGATTGCCAGCAACCTGCCGGATACCTTAAGCCTCGCGCTGCCGGCCTTTCTGCTGGCCGTGGCGCTGGCGTTCGCCCTCGCCTTCGCCTCGCGTCTGCCGGGGCTGCGCTGGCTGAGTAACCTTCTGCAGTCGCTGCCGGTGCTGTTTATCTCTCTGCCGACTTTTTGGCTGGGTATCGCCCTGATCCAGCTCTTCTCGTTTCAGCTGCGCTGGATCCCGGTGATCAACCCTGGGCCACTGGAAGGGCTGATTTTACCGGTTATCGCCGTCGCGCTGCCCATTTCGGCCCCGCTGGCGCAGATCCTGATGCGCAGCATGGATCAGGTGGCGGTTCAGCCCTTCGTCGCGGTCGCCCGCGCCAAGGGAATGAGCGAGACCGGCGTCCTCTGGCACCATGTGATGGGTAATGCCCTGCTGCCGGCGCTGAATATTGCCGGGCTGCTGCTGGGCGAGCTGATTGCCGGGGCGCTGATCACTGAGACCGTCTTCGGCCGCAGCGGCCTCGGCCAGCTGACCCAGCAGGCGGTCAATAACCAGGATATCGCCGTGCTGCAGGCAGTGGTGATGATCTCCGCCCTCGGTTTCGTCCTGATAAACCTGCTGGTCGACCTGGTCATGCCGCGACTGGATCCCCGACTCCATTTACAGACCGGAGGTGCGAAATGAGCCTGGTCGATTATGCCATCGCGGTTCGCCGCCGCCCGGAATGGCGCAGGGTGCGTCTGCAGCCTGGCCTGTGGCTGGCATGGGCGGTGATGATCACTGCGCTGTTAATGGCCCTCGCCCCGCAGTGGTTTACCGCCGCTAACCCGCTGGAAGGGATCCCCGGCGCTCAGCGCCTGGCGCCGCAAGCGCACTACTGGCTGGGTACCGACCAGCTGGGGCGCGACCTGTGGACGCGGGTGGTTTACGGCGCGGTACATTCCCTGTCGGCGGCGCTGATCGCCGTCGCCATCGGCCTGGTGGTGGGCACCGCCCTTGGTACGCTCGCCGGGGCGCTGACCGGACGCGTTGAATCCACGATCATGCGCCTGGTCGATGTCCTGCTGGCCATCCCCTCCCTGCTGCTGCAGCTCACGGTAATTATTCTGCTCGGTTTCGGCACGGTGAATGCGGCGGTGGCGGTTGGTGTGGCGGCTATCGCCAGCTTCGCGCGCCTGGCGCGGGCGGAGGTCGTGCGCGTGCGCCACAGCGATTACGTCGAGGCGGCCCGGGGCAGCGGCGGCACCTTTTTCGCCGTCTTCTGGCGCCATATTCTGCCCAACTCGCTCACTGCGGTGCTTGCTTTCGCGACGCTGCAGTTCGGACAGGCGATGTTGGCCCTGGCCACCCTCAGCTTCCTCGGCTACGGCACCCCGCCGCCGGTCCCGGAGTGGGGATTATTGATCGCCGAAGGTCGCAACTACCTGTCGACCGCCTGGTGGCTGACCACCTTCCCCGGCCTCGCCGTGGTCGCCGTGGTCCTTGCCGCCAATCGTCTTAGCCGCCAGTGGAGTGGAGTACGCCCATGAACGTTCTGTCCGTTGAAGATCTGCGCATCAGCTACCGCTCGCGGGGCGAATGGCGCGAGGTGGTGCACAACGTGAGTTTTTCCATCCAGCGTGGCGAAATGCTGGCCTTCGTCGGAGAATCCGGCTCGGGGAAAACCACCACCGCGCAGGCCATTATCGGCCTGCTGGCGGATAATGCCCGCCGGGATGCCGGGCGGATTGTCCTCAATGGCGAAGTGATTAGCGACTGGTCGGCAAAACGCCTTAACCGCCTGCGCGGAGTGAGCATCAGCCTGGTCCCGCAGGATCCCGGTAATTCGCTCAATCCGGTAAAAACCATTGGCCAGCAGGTGGAAGAGATCCTGCGCCTGCATCAGTCCCTCTCCGCCGCTGACCGCCGACAGCAGGTCCTTAACCTGCTCACTAAAGTCGGTCTCAGCCACCCGGAACAGCGTTTTGACCAGTATCCGCATCAGCTGTCTGGCGGGATGAAACAGCGGGTGCTGATCGCCATCGCCATTGCCCTGCAGCCGGATCTGATTATTGCCGACGAGCCCACCAGCGCTCTCGACGTCACGGTGCAGAAGCGCATTCTCGACCTGCTCGATATCCTGCGTCGCGAGTCGGGTACCGCCGTGCTGTTTGTCACCCACGATCTGGCGCTGGCCGCAGAACGCGCCGACCGGATCATGGTGTTTCGTCAGGGAGAGATTCAGGAACAGGGCGCCACCGAGACGATTGTCCAGCGTCCGCAACACCCTTACACCCGCCAGCTGCTCCACGACCTGCAGGATGCGCCGTTGGGGCTGACGGCGGCTCGTCACCGACTGCTGGCCACGCCGGCCATTCGCGTGGAGGGGATCAGCAAACGTTTCTCGCTGGGCAAACAGGCGCTGCAGGCGCTCGACAGCGTCAGTTTTGAGGTCAGACGCGGCACCACCCATGCGCTGGTGGGCGAATCCGGCTCCGGGAAAACTACCCTGGCGCGGATCCTGCTGGGCTTTGAGCGCGCCGATGCCGGACAGGTGACCATCGACGGTATCGACGCCGGGCATCTCAGCCGCGAGGCGCAGCGTCAGCTGCGGCGGAAAATCCAGTTTGTCTACCAGAACCCCTTCGCCTCGCTCGACCCGCGCCAGACGCTGTTTGCGATTATCGAAGAGCCGTTAAAGAACTTTGAGCGCCTCAGCGCGTCGGCGCGTCGCCTGCGCGTGGAGACCGTCGCCGCGCGGGTGGCGCTGGCCCCGGAGCTGCTGTCGCGTACGCCGCGGGAGCTCTCCGGCGGCCAGCGGCAGCGGGTGGCGATTGCCCGGGCGCTGATCCTCGAGCCGGCGATACTGGTCCTTGACGAAGCGACCTCGGCGCTCGACGTCACCGTTCAGGCGCAGATCCTCGCCCTGCTGCAGCAGTTACAGCAGCAGTTGGGTCTGAGCTACCTGTTCATTACCCACGATCTGGCGACGGTCAGGCGGATTGCCGATAGCGTCACGGTACTGCGCGCCGGCCAGGTGGTGGAGCATGGCGACGTTGACCGCCTGTTCGCCACTCCGCAGCAGGCCTACACTCGCGAACTGATCGCCGCCATTCCCCAGGTTTCACCCCGCTTAGCACAGGCCCACACGGAGAACGCATAATGCCTAAACGCCTCGGCTTTT
Organism: Klebsiella sp. P1CD1; assembly: GCF_003790505.1. NCBI lineage: Bacteria > Pseudomonadati > Pseudomonadota > Gammaproteobacteria > Enterobacterales > Enterobacteriaceae > Klebsiella > Klebsiella sp. P1CD1. Next base: position 2,762,342 of record NZ_CP033631.1, on the reverse strand, counting down.
TTACCCGTCTGCTCGATCAGGGCTCCGCGCAAACGCGCTACCGGCTGGCGGCCGAACAGATCCGCCACGCGGAGCGTTTGGGCTTCGACAGCGCATGGATTGCCCAGCACCATTTTCATGAACAGGAAGGCGGCCTGCCATCGCCGCTGGTGTTTCTCGCCCACGTGGCGGCACAGACCGACCGGATCCGTCTCGGCACGGCGATTATCACTCTGCCGATGGAAAATCCGCTGCGCGTCGCCGAAGACGCGGCGGTACTGGATTTACTCACCGACGGACGTCTGGAGGTGGGGTTTGGCTCCGGCGGCACGCCAACGTCATTTCTGCCCTTCGGCCTGACCAGCGAGCAGCGCGGGTCGGTGTTTGCCGACCATCTGCACCTGATCCATAGCGCCTGGCGGGGCGATACCCTGAGCCACCCGGACAACCGTCTCTATCCACCCGCACCGCAGTTGGCGGAGCGTATCTGGATCGCCACCTTCTCGGCGGAGGGCGCCATCCGCGCCGGTCAGGCGGGACACGGGCTGATGCTGTCGCGCACCCAGCCAAGGCCCCCCGGTGAGCCACGTCTGCCGCTGGACGCCATTCAGAACCCGATCATCGACGCCTACCTGGAGGCGCTGCCGGACGGCGTTGCACCGCGGATCCTCGCCTCGCGCACCGCCTTCGTCGCCGACAGTCACGCCCACGCCCTGCAGGTCGCCGAGCCCGGTCTGCGCAAGCAGGCGACACAGCACCGGGCGGCGGGTCATACGATAGAAGGTGACAGTGTCACCGACTATCTGCAACAACTGGATGCCCACGTTGGCGATCCTGAGCATGTTATTGCCTCCCTGGCGCAGGACAGCGTGCTGGCCCGCGCCACCGATATTTCGTTTCAGGTGCACTCGGTGGAGCCTTCGCACCGGGATACGCTGCGTTCCATTGAGCTGATCGCTCAGCATATTGCCCCCCACATCAGATAAGGAGTCACCATGACGCTGAGTCAGGATATTCTGGCCGAACTGGCGGAGATTGCCCCCGGTTCCCCGCTCGACCAAGCGCGCGCCGTACGCGACGCCAGCACCCGTCACGCCCAGGGAAGTTATGAAGTGCTGTTCCGCCAGCAGGACGCTGACTTTCCTCTTGATGAACGCTTCGCGGTGGCCGCGAAGGTGGCGAAACTGCACCAGGCGGACGCGCTGGCGGCGCACTATGCCGGTTTCGGGCTCGCCGATCCAACCACCGATCGTCTGGTCCCGGCGCTGGCCTTTGCCCGCCTGCTCACCTTCACCCCCGTCGAAGCCACCCCCGGCGCGCTGCACACCTTAACCGGCGCGGGCTGGAGCCTGCGGGGCATCGTCACTCTGGCGCAACTGGTGGCATTTGTCAGCTTCCAGAGCCGCCTGCTGCTGGGCCTGCGGGCGCTCAACCATAAACCGATCGTCAGCGCCGATACGCCGCAGGTTGCCGGATACTGGCATACCACACCGCATACCCAGAGCGGCAAAGCGGCCCCGGTTCGCTTCACCCGCGATGAGCTGCACTGGGAACCCTGGCTGGCCGATAAACCGCTGGCGGAATTCAACGCTGAAGAACAGGCGATTCTGGCCAAATATGGCCATAGCGACTCCCCCTACTTTCGCCTGCTGGCGCGCAATCAGCCGGTGCTGGAGCAGCGGACCCTGACCGATAAAGGCATTTTCTATACCCCCGGGGGATTGCCGCGCGCCGAACGCGAGCTGGCCGCCACGGTGACCAGCAAAATCAACGGCTGTATCTACTGCGCCTCGGTGCATGCCCGTAAAGCGGCGCAACTGGCGAAGGACGAGACCGCTGTCGACACGCTGCTGGCGGTGACGCCGGGGGAGAATTTGAGTGACGGCCAGTCGCCGCGCTGGCAGGCGGAAATCGACGCCGCCGCTGCGCTGTCGGTGACGCCGCCGGGGCTGAATGCCCGCCATCTGGCGGCGCTTGATGAGCAGGGTTTAGATACCCTGGCCCAGCTGGATCTGCTGCAGTCGGCAGCCTTTTTCGCCTGGGCCAACCGGCTGATGCTGACCCTTGGCGAACCCTGGCGTGAGTAAGCGTCGTTAGCAAGCTTGTCGGCGCTGATGGCAGCCATAGATGAGCAAGGCGCTCATCGCCAGAAACGACAGCGTGGCGGCAGGAAGCGCCACGCTGTTCCAGCCAAAGCCCTGGGCAATCATCATCCCGCCGCAGAAGGCGCCGATGGCGCTGCCGAGGTTGAAGGCAATCTGCCCTCCTGCCGCCCCCAGCATCTCGCCGCCTTTGGCGTTCTGCAGCAGCAGGATCTGCAGCGGCGCCGACAGGGCGAATAGTCCCGCGCAGCAGATAAACGCCAGAGTCAGCGAAGCGACTTTATGCTCACCGAAGGCAAAGATCAGCAGCAGCGTCACGGCAATGACCCCGTCGGTTATGGCCGCAATGCGCAGCGGGCTAAAGCGCCCGGAAATTTTGCCGCTGAACAGATTGCCGACCACCATTCCCAGCCCCGCCAGCATCATAATCAGCATCATCCTGCCTTCGGCAAAGCCGGAGACGTTGATCATAAAGGGCTTAATATAGCTGAACCAGGCAAACACACCCGCATTGCCAAACATGGTGGCGGCAAAAATCAGCCACGGCGCCGGGGAGGCCAGAAAACGGAACTGCTCGCGCAGCCGGGTGCTGGTGCGATCATAGAGGGTGGGCACCCAGCAGAAAATAGTCATCAACACGGCGACGTTAAACACGGCGATAAGGGCAAAGGTATAGCGCCAGCTGAAGTGATGCCCAAGCCAGGTGCCGCCGGGGACCCCCACCAGGTTAGCCACCGTCATCCCGCCGATCATCCCCGCCACCGCGGCGGTCACCTTCCCCGGCGGCGCGATTTTCGACAGGATAATCGCGCCGACGCCAAAGAACGCCCCGTGAGGAAAACCGGAAACCAGGCGGCCAAGCGCCAGCATGGCGTAGCTACTGGAGAGGGTAAACAGGGTATTGCCGAGAATACACAGGGCAGCGAGAAACAGCATCACCGATTTCAACGAAAACCGGCTGGAGAGCAGCGCCATGATCGGCGCGCCGATCACCACACCGAAGGCATACCAGGCAATCATATTGCCGGCGGCGGGGATCGACATCCCGACATCGTGCGCCATATCCGGCAGCACGCCCATAATGCCAAATTCCGCCATGCCGAGTCCGAAGGTGCCCAGCGCCAGTGAAAAAATCGTTTTTTTCATACATCTTATAGGGGTATTGAGAGACGGCCGGCATTATTGACCATCCCGCCCCGACACACCAGCTAAAAACGCCCGACGGCAGTTTCCTCCATACAACGGCCTGATTCGTTCATGCTCGCCGCCGCGCGGCCGGCCATCATCGAGCCGGCGACGGCGTGGCTTAGCAATGACCCTCCCCTATTAAAATCAGTGGGCTCAAAGCGATAAACGCCCAATTGATCTCAACTTAACTTGAGGTTGTAAAGTCTTCCCATCATTCACCTCTGGAGAATCATCGATGCAAACTGTTGATGTCGGTTTTACCCATGTCGCCTTTACCGTCCGCTGTCTGGCCAGCAGCATTGATTTTTATACCCGCTATACCGCGATGACCGTCATTCACCAGCGCGAGCCCGGCTTGCCCTCAGCGCGTAAGGTGGCGTGGCTCAGCGATCGCACCCGGCCCTTCGCTCTGGTGCTGGTGCAGAGTGACGATCCGGCCGACACGCCGCTGGGCCCGTTCGGCCATCTCGGCGTCGCCTGCGCCACCCAGGCGGAGATCGATGAGAAGGTCGCTCAGGCGCGGCGGGAAGGCGTTTTGCGGCGGGAACCGGAACAGCTGGGCGATCCGGTGGGATACTTCGCCTTCTTAGCCGACCCGGACGGTAACACCCTCGAGCTGTCATGGGGGCAGCGGGTGGGGCTGGAAGTCATTGCGGCGGGGAACGCCAGCTAGCCCGTCCCCTGCGCGAATATTTTCCACCGCCTCGCCGGCGAAGGATTACACTTCAAAGGGATACCTCGGCAACACGGAGCATGGCGATGGGTAATAAGAAAAACGGTAATCCGGTCGACGCGGCGGTGAAGACCGCCCCGCTCGACAATAAAGCGTATGAGAAGGCGTTGCGCAAACTCCATGTTGAGCTGGTGAAACTGCAGCGCTGGGTGGTGCATAAAGGGCTGAAGGTGTGCATCGTCTTTGAAGGGCGGGACGGCGCCAGCAAAGGCGGCACCATTAAGGCGATCACCGAGCGCGTCAGCCCGCGTATCTTCCGGGTCGTCGCCTTGCCCTCACCCACCGAGCGTGAGAAAAGCCAGCTCTATTTTCAGCGCTATATCAAGCACCTTCCGGCGGCTGGCGAGATTGTGATTTTCGATCGCAGCTGGTACAACCGCGCCGGCGTCGAACGGGTGATGGGCTTTTGCACCCCGGAGGAGGTGCAGAAGTTTCTCGACGGCGCGCCGATGGTGGAGCGCGGCATGGTCGAATCGGGCATTATTCTGCTCAAGTACTGGCTGGAGGTCTCTCCGCAGGAGCAGGAGCGCCGCCTGCGGGATCGCATCGACGATGGTCGTAAAATCTGGAAGCTCTCGCCGATGGACATAAAGTCTTTCAACCGCTGGGATGAATATACCGCCGCCCGCGACGCCATGTTCGCCGCCACCGATACCGCTTGGGCGCCGTGGTTCGTCGCCCGCTCGGAGGATAAAAAGCGCGTACGCCTGAATATCATCACCCATCTGCTGTCGCAGATCCCCTATGAAGCTTTACCGGTGGAGCATGTGACGCTGCCGAAGCGCAAAATTGGCAAAATGAAACAGACCAATTTCCCCTTCCGCTTTATTCCCGAGAAGTACTGATTATTCTTCGCCGCGCTGGTTAATACCAGCGCCAGGTTTATTACCACAACCATGAATATTTCAGGCTATTACTTTCCTCTGGAAGCGGCCTCGCAAAATAAACATTAAAGTTGCTGCTGGGATTTATTTTTTAGTGAGTAAAGTGAATAATCACAGAACCAACCGCAAGGAGCCGATGATGAAAAGTAATACGCTACGTAAAAGACCCACTGACGTACCCGTCCAGAAGGCGTCAGCACAGCCAGGTAAGGATTTACGAGAAGCAGATAAACAGCGACAGCACAAGGAATTCATTGCCGCAATGAATGAATTTATTGCAAAAGGAGGCACTCTTACTGATGATGAATTTTTCAGGGTACTATGATGCTTGAACAATTCAATGTTTATCGAAATTGTTCTGCTCAGACAAATAAAACCCTGCCGTATTATATGATCGTGCAGAATGATTATTATGCAGACCTGGCCACGAGAGTCATTATTCCTTTAATGCGAACACAACAGTTACCACGCTGGCATCAGCATGTCGTACCAAGGATAAATATAGAATTTGACAGCTTTTTACTTTGTACGCCAATGATCAGTAACTTAAATAATAAACGGATCCAGCCACAGGATTTCGTCTGCAATCTGAGTCATGCGCGCCAGGGCGTTATCGATTCAATCGATACACTTATCACGAACTGCTGACTGCCGGGAACCCGCTCCGACATCTCCGGAGCGGGTTTTGCGCCGTGAAGGCTTACTTCATCCCTTCACGACTCTCTTTCATCGCCTCCAGGCGTTCGACATCGCGATACCAGCGCGGGTGATGTTTCTTCGCCCAGCGGCGGCTCACCTTGCCTTCGATCATGCCTTTAATCGACCCTTTCACCCAGAATGCCATATACATATGGATGAGGATCGCGTGGATCAGGATAATCGCCGACGTCGCATGAATCAGCAGGCTATAGCGAATCACCTGAATCGGGAAATATGCCGCGAAATACGGCCGCCAGATAATCACCCCGGTCACCAACAGCACGAAAATCATGCTCATAATGGTCCAGAACATCATCTTCTGCCCGGCGTTATATTTCCCGACGCGCGCGACCTTATGTTCGTTGCCTTTCAGCACCTCCACGATACCTTTCAGCCAGGGGATATCCTGTTTATCAGGGATATTGTGGTGGACAAAACGCACAAACATAAACATCAGCGCGACAAAAATCAGCACCCCAAAGAACGGGTGCAGGATACGCCCCATCTGCGGCGTGCCGAAGGTTTCCGTTAGCCACTGCAGCGTCGGGAAGAAAAACGATATTCCCGACAGTGCCACGAGGAAGAAACAGATAACCACCGTCCAGTGACAGGCGCGATCGATAAACGTCGTGCGCACAATCATCTTCGATTTACTCATCATGCTCCTCCTCGTCGTCATCAACTTCCTTGTTCGGCCCGATACCGATGTAGTGGTAGATAAGCCCGGCGAAGGTGGCGATAAAGCCCGCCGCCGCCAGCGGTTTCAGCGCCCCCTTCCACAGACTGATACTGGTATCGATCTGCGGTTCCTTCGGCAGCTTGTGATACAGCTCCGGCTGGTCGGCATGATGCAGAACGTACATCACGTGGGTGCCGCCGACGCCCTGCGGGTTGTAAATCCCGGCGTTGGCATAACCGCGTTTTTTCAGCTTATCCACCCGCTCCTCGGCCACCTCCAGCATCTCTTTCTTCGTACCGAAGTGGATCGCGCCGGTAGGACAGGTTTTCACGCAGGCCGGCTCCTGACCGACGCTGACCCGGTCCACGCACAGGGTGCATTTATAGACCCGGTTATCCTCTTTATTGAGGCGCGGAATATTAAACGGACACCCGGCAATGCAGTAGCCGCAACCAATGCAGTTTTCCTGCTGGAAATCGACGATGCCGTTGGCGTACTGAATAATCGCCCCGGCGGAGGGGCAGGCTTTCAGGCAACCCGGCTCCTCGCAGTGCATACAGCCATCCTTGCGGATAAGCCACTCCAGCTTGCCGTTCTGTTCGGTCTCGCTAAAGCGCATTACCGTCCAGGATTTAGCGCTAAGATCCGCCGGGTTGTCATACACGCCGACGCAGTGCCCCACTTCATCGCGAATGTCATTCCACTCGGAACAGGCCACCTGGCAGGCTTTACAGCCTACGCAGGAGGAAACATCGATAAGCTTGGCGACTTCGGCCTTATAGTCCCGCGCGCGTGGCGCGGGAGTTATCGGGTTGGTCGCGGAGCGTTTAATAATGTCTTGTGTTTCCATCGCCATTGAATCGCTCCTTACGCTTTCTCAATGTTGACCAGAAACGCCTTATACTCCGGCGTTTGCGAGTTGGAATCGCCGACGTTAGGCGTCAGGGTGTTGGCGATATAACCCTTGCGGGCCACGCCTTCAAAGCCCCAGTGCAGCGGGATCCCGACGGTTTCGACCTGCTGGCCGTTGACGTTCAGCGTGCGCAGGCGCCGGGTCACCACGGCAACCGCGCGAATAAACCCGCGCTTACTGCTGACTTTCACCCAATCGCCGTTGGCGATACCTTTGCTTTTCGCCAGCCCTTCGCTGATTTCGACAAACTGTTCCGGCTGCGCGATGGAATTGAGCAGCGCATGCTTGGTCCAGGTGTGGAAATGCTCGGTCAGACGATAGGTGGTGCCGACATACGGGAACTTATCCTTCTTACCCAGGCGGATGGCGTCCTCTTCATACAGACGCACCACCGGGCTGGAAACCACCTTCGGGTGCAGTGGGTTGGTGCCCAGCGGGGTTTCCATCGGCTCGTAGTGCTCCGGGAACGGCCCTTCCGCCAGTTTATCGAGCGCAAACAGGCGGCCAAGTCCCTCCTGCTGCATGATAAACGGCCCGGTGTTGCTCCCCGGCGGCGCAGTATTGAAGTCCGGAATATCATTTCCGACCCACTTGCTGCCGTTCCACTGGATCAGCATCCGCTTCGCATCCCACGGCTTGCCGTTAATATCAGCCGAAGCGCGGTTATACAGCACCCGACGATTGAGCGGCCACGCCCAGGCCCATCCCAGCGTATTGCCCAGGCCCGAAGGATCGGCGTTATCACGATTCGCCATCTTGTTACCCTGCTCGGTCCAGCTGCCGGTATAGATCCAGCACGACGACGCGGTGCTGCCGTCATCGCGCAGCAGCGCGAAGCTATTGAGCAGTTGGCCTTTTTTCGCCAGCAGAGCGCCATTTTGATCGTAGAGATCCGCCAGCGCGTAGCCGTTGTTCTCTTTAGCCACTTCTGCCGATTCCGGGTGATCTGGCTGCTTATAGCGCCAGCTCATTTTCAGCAGCGGTTCCGCGCCCTTCCCGCCTTCGCGACGGTACAGCTCGCGCAGACGATGATAGATCCCAGCCAGGATTTCGCCATCGTTGCGCGCTTCCCCCGGTGCGTCCTGGCCTTTCCAGTGCCACTGCAGCCAGCGACCGGAGTTGGCGATCGAACCATCCTCTTCGGCAAAGCAGGTCGACGGCAGGCGGAAGACTTCGGTCTGAATCGCGGCCGGGTCGACATCATTAGACTCGCCGTGGTTCTGCCAGAAGGTCGAGGTTTCGGTCACCAGCGGATCGATAACCACCAGATACTTCAGCTTGCTGAGACTGCGGACCACTTTGTTTTTGTCCGGGAAGGACGCTACCGGGTTGAAGCCCTGACAGATATAGCCAGTGACGTTGCCGTTATCCATCATATTGAAGTACTTGATAACGTCGTAGGCCTGATCCCATTTCGGCAACCAGTTGAAGCCCCAGTCATTCTCTTTCTGCGCCGCCTCGCCATAGAACGATTTCATCAGGCTGACGAAGAATTTCGGGTAGTTGCTCCAGTAGTTCACCTGCCCGGGCAGCGTCGCTTTCGGCGTGTTGGCGCTAAGATAACTTTGCAGATCGCTCTGTTTATCGGATGGCAGCTTCAAATAACCCGGCAGACTGGTCGACAGCAGTCCCAAATCGGTCAGCCCCTGAATATTAGAGTGGCCGCGCAGCGCGTTGACGCCGCCGCCGGCCATGCCCATGTTGCCGAGCAGCAACTGGATCATCGCCATGGTACGGATGTTCTGCGCGCCGACGGTGTGCTGCGTCCAGCCCAGGGCATACAGGAAGGTGGTGGTGCGTTCCGCGGCGCTGGTTGACGCCAGCACCTCACACACTTTAAGGAAGTCCGCTTTCGGCGTACCGCAGATATTCTCCACCACTACCGGCGTGTAGCGGGAAACGTGCTGCTTCAGCAGATTCCACACGCAGCGCGGATGGCTGAGCGTTTCATCGCGTTTGGCGTAGCCGTTTTCATCGAACTGGTAGTTCCAGGACGATTTATCGTACTGACGTTTTTCGGCATCGTAGCCGCTGAACAGGCCCTCTTCGAAGGCAAAATCATCCCGCACCAGCAGACTGGCATTGGTGTAATGCTTCACGTACTCGGCATTGATCTTATTATTTTCGATCAGGTACAGCAGCACGCCCGACAGGAAGGTAATGTCGGTACCGGAACGAATCGGCGCATAGATATCGGCCACCGACGCGGTACGCGTAAAGCGCGGGTCGACGACGATAAGCGTGGCATCGTTATTGTTTTTCGCTTCCATCGCCCAGCGGAATCCCACCGGATGCGCTTCGGCGGCGTTGCCGCCCATCACCACCACGACGTTAGCGTTTTTGATATCAACCCAGTGGTTGGTCATCGCACCGCGACCAAATGTTGGAGCAAGACTTGCTACCGTTGGTCCGTGTCAGACACGTGCCTGGTTGTCTACCGCCAGCATGCCGAGCGAACGCACAAATTTTTGCGTCAGCATGCCAGTCTCATTGCTTGCCGCCGAGGCGCACAGCATGCCGGTGGAAAGCCAGCGGTTAACCGTCACGCCCTGCTCGTTCTTTTCAATAAAGTTGGCGTCGCGGTCGGCTTTCATCAGTCTGGCGATGCGGTTAAAAGCGTCATCCCAGGAGATGCGCTGCCATTTATCCGAGCCCGGGGCGCGGTATTGCGGATAACGCAGGCGGTTTTCACTGTGGACATAGTCCAGCAGGCCTGCGCCTTTCGGGCACAGCGCGCCGCGGCTCACCGGATGGTCCGGGTCCCCTTCAATATGGTAAATCGCTTCTTTGGCGTTTTTCGCGCCGTCGCCGAGGCTATACATTAATAGCCCACAGCCCACGGAGCAGTAAGTGCAGGTGTTGCGGATCTCTTTCGCACGCAGCAATTTGAAATTGCGTGCCTGAGCCAGCGCCATTTTAGGGGCAAAGCCCAGGGCGGCGGCTGTGGTTCCGGCCATACCGCCTGCGCAGATCTTAAAGAACTTTCTGCGGCTGACGTCCATTGCATTCCTCCATGCAGGATGTTGATTCATCGCGCGGAGGAAACTAACAGCAATACCTTTGTTTTATTTGCGTCAAATCAAGGTCGAAAACGCTCGCCCCCTTAATAGTCAGCGGCGACGAGTTTGACTAATACCAAAGAGTTAACGCCGGCGGGAAATATCGACCATCGACCGGCAAAAGATGTTATAAATTCCGGCTGCGTTTGCGTCACTATCAGGTTAAATATGCAAAAAAAGAGAGCGACATCAATCGGCTTCGCCGCCATTATCTTATGGAGCACGATGGTCGGATTGATTCGCGGCGTTAGCGAAGGGCTTGGCCCGGTTGGCGGCGCGGCGATGATTTATAGCCTCAGCGGCCTGCTGCTCATTTTTACCGTTGGCTTTCCCAACCTGCGCCAGATCCCGCGCCGCTATCTGCTGGCTGGCAGCGTGCTGTTTGTCAGCTATGAAATCTGCCTCGCCCTGTCGCTGGGGTTCGCCGCCACTCGCCAGCAGGCCATTGAAGTGGGGATGGTCAATTACCTGTGGCCCAGCCTGACGATTTTGTTCGCCATTCTCTTTAATGGCCAGAAAAGCAGCTGGCTGGTGATCCCCGGCTTATTGCTGGCGCTGTTCGGCGTGAGCTGGGTACTTGGCGGCGAGCACGGGCTCAATCTCGAGGAAATCATCAATAACGTGGTGTCCAGCCCGCTGAGCTACATTCTGGCATTTGTCGGGGCGTTTATCTGGGCGGCGTACTGCACGGTGACCGCGAAGTACGCCAAAGGTAAAAATGGCATTACCCTCTTTGTCCTGTTAACCGCCCTGACGCTATGGCTGAAATTTCTCGCCAGCGACCAGCCGCCGATGCTGTTTAGCTGGCCGGTAGTCATTAAGCTGATCACGGTCTCCGTGGCGCTGGGGCTGGCCTACGCGGCGTGGAACGTCGGGATCCTGCACGGCAACGTCAGCCTGCTGGCGGCGGCCTCGTACTTCACGCCGGTACTCTCTTCCGCGCTGGCGGCTGTCCTGCTTAGCGCCACACTGTCGTGGTCTTTCTGGCAGGGGGCCGGGATGGTGTGTCTCGGCTCCCTGCTCTGTTGGTACGCCACCCGCCGTTAGCCGAGATCGCCGCCCGCTACCGGTAGCGTCACGCCGGTGATATAGCTGGCTTCATCGCTGGCGAGAAAAAGGATCGAGTTCGCCTGTTCCGCCAGCGTGCCGTACCGGCGCATCAGACTGCTCGCCACCGTCTGATCGACCACCTCCTGATACCACGCCTTTTCCTGCTCGCTCGGCTGCTCATCGTTGCGCGGCGTCAGGCGCGGCGGCGCCTCCGTCCCGCCTGGCGCGACGGCGTTAATCCGAATGCCGCTGCCGCTGTACTCCATGGCAATCGACCGGGTCAGCGCATTCACGCCGCCTTTCGCCGCCGAATAAGGCACCCGGTTCACTCCTGCCGTCGCCACCGACGAGATATTGACGATGCTGCCTTTCCCCTGCTTCAGCATCCAGGGGAGCGCCGCGCGGCAGCCCCACAAGGTGGGGAACAGCGAGCGGCGGATCTCTTTCTCAATTTGTTCTGGCTGATATTCAGCGAAAGGTCGCGCCCAGATGGTGCCGCCGACGTTGTTGATGAGCACGTCGAGGCGGCCAAAATGAGCGACCCCGGTGGCAAACGCCTGTTCAGTACTCTGCCACTGCTCAAGGTCAGCCTCCAGCGCCAGTACCTGACTTCCGGCCTGGGCTAAAAAGGCAGCCAGTTCGTGTACGTAAGGCGAGCGGTCAATCAGCAACAGGGCGGCGCCTTCGGCTGCCGCCTGCTCCGCGGTCTGCCTGCCAATCCCCTGCGCCGCGCCGGTGATAGCGACGACTTTATCGGTAAAACGCATCATGCCTCCTTATGCCGCCGCGCTCTGGCTGGCGATAAATTTCTCATACCAGAACCCTGCCGGGGAAATGCCTCTGTCGCGCAGCGTCGTGGCGACTGCGTTGACCATCGGCGGCGGCCCACAAAGATAGATATCGACGTCGCCGTTATTCAGCATGGCGTCATCCAGATGGTCGGTGACAAAACCGCGCTGTGGGCAGGTACTGTTTTCATCCGCCACTACCGGCAGCCAGCGATATCCCGTCAGTTGTTGGTTAAACACATCCAGCGCGTCGGTTTTCACCAGATCGCAGTCACGGGTCACCCCGTACAGTAGCGTTACCGGGCGCTGACTGCCCTGTGTCTGCAGGGTGTGTAACATGGACAGCAGCGGCGCCAGCCCGGTGCCACCGGCCAGCATCAGCAGCGGGCGTTCGCCGCTGCGCAAGTAGAAACTGCCCATGGGGCCGCTGAGGGTCAGGCGATCGCCGGGCCGCGCCTGCTGGGTTAACCACTGGCTCATCATGCCGCCAGGCACGTTACGAATAAGAAAGCGCCCTTCGAGAGAACCCGGCAGCGAGCTAAATGAGTAGGCACGTACATGAGGCGTGCCCGGTACCTGAATGTTAATGTACTGTCCCGGCAGAAAAGCCAGCGGCTCATCCAGCACGACCACCAGTTCGATGGCGGTATCGGACAGACAATTCACCTGTCGTACCTGCGCCCCGGTGTTGGTCAGCGCGGTTTTGCACTGGGCGGCGGCCACCGGCACGTCGATCACACAGTCGCTGGTCGGGACCATCTGGCAGGTCAGCACCTGGCGATTCTGCGCTTCGTCGTCGCTTAACGCCTCGTCGAGATAATCCTCCCCCAGATCGTATTCACCGCTGGCGCAGTGACATTTGCAGGTACCGCAAACGCCGTCCGAACAGTCCATCGGCAGATTCACCTTCTGGCGATAGGCGGCATCCAGCACCTTCTCCCCGGCATGGCATTGAATAAAGCGGGTAATGCCGTCCTCAAAATTAAGAGCAATATTGAAGGTCATAAGCGCCTCTTAAATGTGGTAAACGTCAATCACCTGACGGATATAATCGTTATTCAGGCGCACGGTTTTGCGCACGATCTGCGGTCTGCCGTCCTGCTCAATTAGCGTGCAACAGGTAGAGCCGAAATAGGCATCCGTGTGTTGATAGCGGTGGCTCCAGGTGACCCAGTTGTAGCGCACCTCCAGCCCCTCGTCGCTTTCGCCCATCAGTTCAACATTGCTGATGATGTGGGTGGTGCGCGGCTCCGGCGTACTGGTGCCGGAACGTTCGGTTTTAATGCGATAGACGCGATCTTCCAGGCCTTCACGGTTGGGATAATAGATAAGGGAAATCTCTTTTTGCGGGTCGCGCGTCAGCTGGTCATCGTCGCCCCACGCCGGCATCCAGTAGACCACCTGCGGACTGTAACAGCTCAGCCATTCGTCCCACTGACGATCATCCAACAGGCGGGCTTCGTAATAGAGAAACTGGCGAACGTGTTCGAGATTCAACATCAGGCCACCTCCACGCGCTGGGTAATCGACTGGTCGTAACGCTGCTGTTCCTGTTCCAGCGCCGCCAGCATGACCGTTTGCCAGTGATGGTGATGGGCGATGTACAGCGCTTCATCTTCCGATTTCACCCCGCTGAGTCGTGGCGTGAAACCGGCATGTTTGGCGTGCTCATCCGGGCCGTCGACCCAGCGCAGCGCACCGCGGCTCAGATCGCTCCATGGCAGATTTTCGCCGAGATAGCCGCGCTGACAGGCGCTGAACTCTTCCAGATCGTCCGGCGTTCCCATCCCGCTAACGTTAAAGAAATCTTCATACTGGCGGATGCGTAGCGCCCGCGCCTGGTCTGATTCACCTTTTGGCGCAAAACACCAAATGGTGACTTCGGTTTTATCGACCGCAATCGGGCGGATCACGCGGATCTGGGTAGAAAACTGATCCATCAGATAGACGTTGGGGTACAGGCACAGGTTGCGGGTTTCATTGACCATCTGGTCGGCGCGTCGTTCGCCAAATTCCGCCTGTAGACGCTCGCGGTGGGCATACACCGGGCGCACTTCCGGGTTCAGCGCCCGGGTCCACAGCAGCATGTGGCCATTGTCAAAACCGTAGCCGCCGCCGACGCTCTTTGACCAGCCGTTGGCGTCAACCGCATGCGTCCCTTCCGCTTCATAGTTGCGGCGCGACATGGTTGAGGCGTAGTTCCAGTGGACCACGCTGACGTGATAGCCATCGGCGCCGTTCTCCGCGCCCAGCTTCCAGTTGCCTTCGTATACATAGCTCGACGAGCCCTTCAGCACTTCCAGCCCGTCCGGCGCCTGATCGACGATCAGATCGATGATTTTGCGGGTTTCGCCGAGATAGGCCTCCAGCGACTGCACGTCCGCATTGAGGCTACCGAATAAGAAACCGCGGTAAGACTGAAAGCGCGGCAGTTTTTGCAGATCGTGAGATCCTTCCTGTTTGAAGGTTTCAGGATAACCGCCGGTGCTCTCATCTTTGGCTTTTAATAATTTGCCATTATTGCTGAAGGTCCAGCCATGGAACGGACAGGTAAATGAGTTTTTATTTCCGGTTTTGCGTCGGCATAACATGGCCCCGCGGTGGGCACAGCTATTAATTAATGCATGCAATTCATTCTTTTTATCACGAGTGATAATAACCGGCTGCCGTCCCAGCGTCAGAGTATAATAATCTCCCGGCTCGGCAATCTGGCTTTCATGGGCGAGAAAAACCCAATTTCCTTCGAAGATATGTTTCATTTCAAAATCAAATAACTGCTGATCGGTAAATATAGAGCGGTGGCAACGGTAAATATGATTTTCACGGTCGACAATTAACGCGTTGTTAATTTTGTCTTTAAGCGCTGAGAGCGTTTTTTGCATGAGTTAACTCCTCCTGCAGGATTCAGGATGAAAGAAACAGGGTGAATTTGTCGTTTTCGGGTGCAATGTCTGGCCCGGGCAGCGGCGTGCCCGGGGCCGATAATGCCGGTTACTCTTTGGCGCGCAGGCGGGTGCCGCGGTGCTCTTCGTCGGCGTTCAGGGCTTTACACAGGGTGAAATCAAAACAGACCTCGGTGTGCTCTCCCTCAAGATCGCGCTGCGCGATGGTCTCGCGGTCGGTCACTTTTACCGGGTCGGCAATCAGACCGTCGCGGGTAGCAAAGGCAAAATCATCCCACAGATATTTATCGCCGCTGAGGTTAATCTGGCTGGTCAGATGCTTATGGCCCGGGGCGGAGACGAAGAAGTGAATGTGCGCCGGACGGTTGCCGTGGCGGCCTAACTGATCCAGCAACTTCTGCGTCGGACCATCCGGCGGGCAGCCGTAGCCGGACGGCATGATGCTGCGCACGCTGTAGCGGCCATCGGTGCCAGTGCGGATCCGGCGACGGAGGTTGTAGTCGCTCTGACTTTGATCGAAAAACGAGTAATTACCGAGGGTATTGGCGTGCCAGATATCAACAATGGCGTTAGCGATCGGCTGGCCCTGATTATCTTTAACCTGACCATGCAGCCACATCACTTCCCCGGCATCTGCGCCATCATCCATCCGGGCGTGGCTGTCGGCCAGCGGCGCATTGGCCACATACAGCGGCCCTTCGATGGTGCGCGGGGTGCCGGTTTCCCGGCGCGCCGCCGCATCAATGGCGTCCTGACGCAGGTCGAGGAAGTGCTCAAGACCCAGCCCGGCCGCCAGCAGCGCCGCTTCCTGACGCCCACCCAGCTCGTGCAGATAGTTCACCGCGTGCCAGAACTCTTCTTCTGTGACGTTATAGTCATCGATCAGCGTGCAGATATTCTCCAGCAAACGGTGGACAATGGCTTTAAAACGTTCATTACCGCCAGGGACATTTAACCCCGCGCCTTCACGTAATAATTTCTGCACGGCTTCTTGTTGTACGAAAGCATTACTCATAATTATTCTCTCTTATCGTTGTAGGATATTTGCCGGGTGTTCCCGGCATGAGGTCAGATGTTATTATTATTAGCTATCGTCTTCACGAACAGATGAGGGATGACGGCACAGCGCCTCGACGCGAATATCCATAAAAGGATACAGCGGCAATCCCATTAAAATTTGATGCAACTCTTCGGCATCTTTTACATCGAAAATACTGACATTGGCGTAAAGACCGGCGACGCGCCAGATATGTCGCCACTTGCCTTCACGTTGTAATTGTTGCGAATAGGCTTTTTCGCGTTGTTTAATTTCATCCGCTTCGGCGGCAGGAAAACCGAGCGGAATATTAACGGTCATCTCCACTTTAAATAGCATGATTTTCTCCAGTTATGCCTTACGGGAATAGAAGCGTAGCTTGTCTTCATCCAGCTCCACGCCGAGCCCTGGCGTCTGCGGGAGCGCTACCTGACCATCGGCAAAGGTGAGTGGCACGCTGACAATATCGTCTTTGAGGAGCAGCGGGCCGAACATCTCAGTGCCCCACTGCAGCGGCAGCGTCGACCAGGCGTGCAGCGACGCGACGGTACCGACGGTCCCTTCCAGCATGGTGCCGCCATACAGGCCAACCCCCGCCGCCTGGGCGACGCGGGCCAGCGCCAGCACGCTGTTCGGTCCCCCGGCTTTGGCGATTTTCAGGGCATAAGCGCCGGTAAATCCCTGCTGCGCCAGTTGATAACCCTCGTAGGCGGTCGCGACCGCTTCATCCGCGAGGATCGCGGTTTCAATATGCTGGCTCAGGCGCACCAGTGCAGCATTGTCGTGGGCGCTGACCGGCTGTTCGATAAGATCGACGCCCATCGCCGCCAGCTCGCGGCAGCCTTTCGCGCCGGTGGCGGCGTCCCAGGCCTGGTTAACGTCAACGCGGATGCTGGCGCGATCGCCTAATGCTTCCACAATGGCCCGGGTATGACGCAGGTCGGTGGCTAATTCCCGCGCGCCAATTTTCAACTTGAACGCCTGATGGCGGCGCCCGGCTAACAGTGTTTCCCCTTCGGCGATATCTTTCGCGGTATCGCCGCTGGCTAAGGTCCACAGCACCGGCAACGCCGTTTGCAGCGCCCCGCCGAGCAGCGCCGACACCGGCAGCCCTAAGGCTTTGCCCTGGGCATCCAGCAGCGCGGTTTCAATGGCGGACTTTGCAAAGGTGTTGCCTTTAATGGCGCTGTTCATACGCGCCGTCAGCGCATTCAGGTTATCGGCCGGCTGCCCTTTCAACAGCGGCGTCAGATAATGGGTTATCGCTGACGAGATGGCCTCCGGGCTCTCGACGCCATAGCTCAAACCACCGATGGTGGTGGCTTCGCCGATGCCGCAGATGCCGTCGGAGCGGGTAAGCCGCACGATCACCAGCGTCTGGCAGCCCATGGTGGTCATCGATAACTTGTGTGGCCGGATGGTCGGGACATCCACTATCCAGCTCTCAATACGTTCTACGGTGGCGGTCATTTTCGGTTCCTGATGAGATGTATAACTTTTTGTACCCACATCCATAACGGGGAGGTGTGTGCCATTGACAATAGGGTTCAGCCTGGCGGATGGTCAACGGCGATAATCGAAATGTTGTGCGATTATCGGCACGTTTGTTAAAAGGCAGTTAATAATGTGATCGCGGTGGTAAAACCGGCACAATTCAGGACGGTGCAGTTTGCGCACGGTATAGTGATGCCCCGTGAGCTTTGCATTGCAACGGAGAGGGAATCAATGCGTGACCATACCCCCACCACCTTGAGCGCCAGGCAGGCCGAGCACGACCCCAATTTTATGCTGTCTCTGGCCCGCGGGCTGGAGGTCCTTAACGCTTTTACTCCCCAGCGCCAGCGGCTGACCATTTCTCAGTTGAGCCAGAAAACCCAAATCTCCCGCGCGGCGGTACGCCGTTGCCTGTATACCCTCGCCGCGCTGGGCATGGTGCACAGTCCGGATGGCCGCAGCTATGAACTGCTGCCCCGGGTGCTGGCCGTCGGCCACGCCTATCTGGCCGGTACGCCGCTGGCCAAGGTGGCGCAGACGGCGCTGGATAGCCTCGGCAAAGCGCTCGGCGAATCCTGCTCAGCGGCGACGCTGGATGGCGATAACGTGCTCTATATCGCCCGCGCGGCAGTCAATAATTTACTGAGCGTCGACCTGGGGCGCGGCAGTCGCCTGCCGGCGTGGGCGACCTCTATGGGACGGGTGTTGTTGAGCGCGCTGCCGGAGGAACAGCTTGAGGTGACACTGTCACGAGCAGCGTTAATCCGCTACACCCCGCACACTCTGTGCGATATGGCCGGGCTACGCGCGGAGATTGCCCGGGTGCGCATGCAGGGCTATGCCCTCGCCGACCGGCAGATTGAGGTGGGGTTGTGTTCGCTGGCGGTGCCCGTGCTGTCACGCCATGGCCAGGTGGTGGCCGCCCTGAATGTCGGGGTCCCCGCCGCGACGACCAGCGCCGCGGCGTTAAAAGAGAAGGCCCTCGCCCCGCTTCGACGCGCGGCGATGGACCTGTCGCTACAGCTATAGCGCTGACTGCGGTTTCGCCACGCTCGCCAGGCTGCGCCAGATGCCGGCCGCCAGCAGCAGAAGCAGTACGCCCGCCGTCGCCAGCACCAGGCTGTGAGCCTGGGTAAAGGCCGCCTTCGCCGCCGCCATCAGCGCCTCAGCCATCCCGGCGGGCAGCGCCTGCGTCAGGCTGACCGCCTCGCCGATTGACGACGACGCCTGCTGCGCCATGGACTCACTCAGCCCGGACGGTAGCACAATGGTGGCGCTGTAGCTGCGGGTCAGGATCAGCCCGAACAGCGCAATGCCAAGACCGGCGCCAAGTTCATAGGCCATGGTTTCGATGGCCCCGGCTGCTGCCGCTTTCTCCTTCGGCGCCGCCGCCATAATCGCGGAGCTGGAGGCCAGCAGCGCGCTGGCGACGCTGAAGCCCAGCAGCGTCATCAGCCCCCACGCCTGCCACGGCTGACTGCTGAAATCGGTCAGCGCCAGGCCCAAAAAGCTGAAGGCGCTGAGCAACATTCCGCCCGTCGCGACCTGCCGCAGTCCCAGTTTCGACACCAGTATTCCGGCGATCGGGCCGCTGAAGCCGCTAGCGACCATCACTGGCAGCATAAACATCCCCGCCTCGAACGGCGTTTTCTGATGCACAAACTGCAGCTCCTGCGCCATCAGCAGTTCAAAACCGACCAGAGTAATCAGGGCCGTCATCGCCATCATCACCCCGCTTAAAATAATACGATGGGTGAAGAGCCGCATATCCACCATCGGGCGGGTCGCCGACAGCTGCTTGCGGATAAACCAGGTGAGCATCGCCGCCCCGCCGATCGCCACCAGTGCGGTGAGCCACAGCGCCAGCTGGCCCTTCAGCGCCGATTTCGCGCTAAACACCAGCATCAGGATCGACGCAATCAAAATAAGCGCCTGCAGCAGATTGAGCGGTTGTTCGCGGCGCGCGGGCTGACGCGGCACCACCTTCGCGTTAATCGCGATAACCACCAGCACGATCGGCACGTTGATCAGGAATACCGACCCCCAGTAGAAATGCTCCAGCAGCATGCCGCCCACCAGCGGGCCAAAGGCCGCGCCGCCGGAGCCCACCGCCGCCCACAGACCCAGCGCCATATTGCGCTGGCTGGCCTCGGCAAAGGTGCTGCGGATCCCGGCCAGCGTCGCCGGGACGATCATCGCCGCCCCCACCGCCAGCAAAGCGCGTGAGGCAATCAGCGTCAGGGCCGTCGGCGACAGCGCGGCGCACAGCGAGGCGACGCCAAAAATGGCGCTGCCGAGCAACAGCAGGCGCTTGAAGCCGATTTTATCGCCGAGGGCGCCCATCGGCAGTACCATTCCGGCCATCACTAATGAGTAGATATCAATGATCCACAGCAGCTCATTGCCGCTGCTACCCAGCGCGACGCTGAGCGTCGGCGCGGCCACATGTAACACCGTGGCGTCAATCGCCACCGGAATATAAACCAGCAAAATCGCCATCAGCGTCATCCATTGCCGTGACATAGCTTGTACCTCAATGTTGGAAATTGGACACACGTCCAGGATGGCGATCCTGCCGGATTGTTGAACGCATGTCCAACTTTTTGTTACACTCGGCCAAAGCCAGATGACAGCGGGGTTCTATGCACTATTTACAGCGGGATGCACGACGGGAAGGGATTATGCAGGCCGCCATGCGGCTGGCGCTGCGCGGCGGCTTTGCCGCCATGACCGTGCGGCAGATCGCCCGCGAAGCCGAGGTGGCCGCCGGGCAGTTGCACCACCACTTCTCCTCCATCGGCGAGCTGAAATCGCAGGTTTTCATCCGTCTGATCCGCGAGATGCTCGATATGCCGCTGGTGGCCGAAGACGCCAGCTGGCGCGAGCGGTTATTCTCGATGATCGGCAGCGAAGATGGCCGGCTGGAGCCCTATATCCGCCTGTGGCGCGAAGGCCAGGTGCTGGCCGACAGCGACCCGGACATCAAAGCGGCCTACCTGCTGACCATGAACATGTGGCATGAAGAGACCGTCGCCATCATCGAGCAGGGCCTCGCCTGCGGCGAATTTCGATCGGCTGAGCCTGCGGCGGATATCGCCTGGCGTTTTATCGCCCTGGTGTGCGGCCTCGACGGGATTTATGCCCTTGGTACCCAGGCCCTGGACGATGCAGCGTTTAGCCGTTATTTGAATAAGATGATTACCATGGAATTGTTTTAGCGGACGCTGCCAGAGCGTGGCAGGGATCCATCGCGGGCACTGACTGCTGGCGGAGGCCATTGACCCCGTTGCGCCGTTAGTTTGCCGGATGGCGGCTACGCCTTATCCGGCCTGCAAAACGCTTCTATCTTCATTCGATAGCTTTCCCCCAGGCCCGGTCAGCGCAGCGCCACCGGGCATGAGGAAATTTACTTCCCGGCTTCCGGATGGGTATCGAACGCCGCCATCACCGCCGCCAGCACCGCTTCACTAAAGCCATGTTTAGGATCGTCCACGCCCAGCCCGAAGCGGGTCTGCAGCCCTTCATATAGCGCGGAGACATCGGCAAAATCGACCTTCTCCACCACATGGTTATTCTCCCAGTGGGTAAAGTGGAAGTTGGTGAGGGTCATTTTGCCGCCGTCCGGCAGATGACGACACATCAGCAGATGGTGACGGAAGTGAGACTGCGGCCAGTGCGCCGACCAGAAGTTGCCCATCACATAATCAGACGCATACTGGCGGCCTAAATCGAAATGGTACATCGACTGCCAGTGCTCGTGATGGTTGAACTGCAGCGTCCACTCATCCCCTTCATGCACCAGACGATAGCTGCCATGCGGCGTTTGCTGGGGGATATCGGCCAGCAGTTTGATCGGCGCGGTCAGCGTCTGGCCGCCGAAGCCGACGTCGGCGATCCAGCGCTCGCCCGCCACTTCCACCAGCAATAAACGGTGAGTACGCGGCGGCATCTGCGGCGGATTGGCCAGCACTACGCGGCCAAGCAGGCTGCGGACGTTAAAGCCTATCTCGCGCAGCACGCGCTCAAGGAGACCATTTTGCTCAAAACAATACCCCCCGCGGCGGGCGGCGATCAGCTTCTCTTCCAGCGCCCGATCGTCAAGGTGGATCTCACGCGGCAGCAGGACGTCGAGGTTTTCAAAGGGGATGGCGCTGTTATGCTGCAGATGCAGTTCGCGCAGGGTATCAATGGATACATCAGGCCCACCCGTCCAGCCCAGACGGGAAAAATAGGCGCGTAAAAAGGGACTCATCAAGGCCTCCAGCTGTAGGTGTCCGACATTTATAGCCTATTTTTCCGCGCCGACCGTCTTTTTTGTGCGCTTGTCGTTAACCGCGCGTGCTGCGCTGCATCAGCGCCAGCGCCGTCAGCATCAGGACCAGACCGGTCAACAGCGTCAGGCTGGCCATCGCCATGCCCTGACCGACGGAGCCCTGTTCGAACTGGCGCCAGATAAACACCGCCACGGTTTGCGTACCGGCTGGAGAGAGCAGCAGCGAGGTCACCAGCTCCCGGGAGGCCACCGCGAACACCATCAGCATCGCCGCCAGCAGCGCCGGAAAGACCAGCGGCAGGACAATCAACCGCAGCGCCTGCAGTGGCGACGCCCCGTGCACCCGGGCGGCGGACTCAAGATTGGGGCCCAGCTGGCGCAGCGCGCTGCCGACATAGCGCACCGGCCAGGGCAACAGCAGGCAGCAATAGGAGAGCAGCAACATCCACAGCGTGTTATAGGGCGAGCGCGGCCAGAAAGGCTGATTCCACAGCAGGATCAAACCGACGCCTACCACCACGCCCGGCAGCGCCGCCGGCATCAGCGACAGCGCGTCCACCATCCCGCGCCCTTTAATCTTCTGCACCATCACCAGCCAGGCGGCCAGCAGGCCCAGCACGCCGACGATCAGCGCCGAGCCCAGGGCCAGCGACAGGCTGGTGCCGAGGGCCGACAGGGCATCCCCCTGCTGGTCAAACAGCGCCGCGAAGTGACGTAGCGTGACATTCTCAACACTCACGCCCCCTGAGAGCGTGCCCATCACGCTGGTGAGCATCATCGAGGCGGCAGGGACGCCGACCGCCAGGCCGCCGACGGCCGCCATCACCAGCACGGCGGGCAGCGTCATCCAGCCCAGCGATGCCCCGCGGTTTTCTCCCGGCTTGCCGGTGACGCTGGTGACCTCTTTCTCCCCCACCAGCCGCTTTTGCAGCCACCAGGCGAACAACGCCACCGCCATCAACAGCAGCGACAGCAGCGCGGCGCCGGTAAGGTCCACCGGCCAGTCGGCCAGCTTTTTCTCAATACCGACCGTCAGCATCACCACTCCCGCCCGGCTGCCCAGCGCCGCCGGTACACCAAACTCCTCGATAGCGAGGGTAAACGCCAACAGCGTGCCCGCCGCCAGCGCCGGGGAGAGCATCGGCAGTGTCACGTGCCAGAAGGCGCGCCAGGCGGTGGCGCCATGGACGCGGGCGACCACCGCCAGCCGGGTCCCGCTCGCCAGCAGGCTGCGGGAGACGGCAAAGTACACCACCGGGAAAATATTAAAGGTCATCACCAGCACGATACCGCTGCGGCTGAACAGCAGATCGTTCAATTGCCAGCCGGTCAGCTGCTGCAGATAGCCCTGGCTTTGCAGGGCCAGCATCCAGGAGAGCGCCGAGATATAGGGCGGCGTCAGAAAGGGGATCAAAAACAGGAGATCCCACAGTCGGGGCAGCGGCAGCGAAAACATACCGCGCAGGATGCCGAGCGGCAGGCCAATCATTACGCTGACCAGCGCCACGCCGGCGGCGATCCACAGCGTACCGCCGAGCATCGCCGGTAACTGGGGATCGGCCAGCAGCACTGAGACGCCGCCAAAGGCGTCCCCGAGCGAACCGGCGCTAAAATGGGGAAAAATCGCCTGCAGCAGAATAAATACTAACGGCAACGCGACCAGCATCACCAGGGCGGCGAGGGTCGCGCCGGAAAGGAATGTTTGTTTCACAACCGGTTCCTGAAGCTGAGGGGTCCCCCGGCGGCCAGCGCCGGAGGAACCGAGTCAATTACTGCGCGTACAGCTGACTGAAGCGGGCGAGCACGGCGCCCCGCTCGCTGCTGCCTTCGCTGGTGGTGGGCAGCACCTTCAGCGCGTCCAGTAGCGGACGTTTGGCCGCCACGTCGCGGCGGGCGGGCATCAGCCAGGCATCGGCAACCCTCGCCTGACCTTCCGGCGACAGCACATAATCGATAAAGGCTTTGGCATCGTCGGCATGCTGGCTGGTTTTGAGGATCATCATCGGGCGCGGGGCAATCACTGTTCCGCTGGCCGGGAAGATCACCTTCAGCGACTCGCCCTGCTGAATATTGCCGTAGGAGACATAATCCACCGCGCCAAATACCGCCGCTTTCGCCCCCTGCATCACCGGCGTCACCGCCTGGGCGTTGGGTCCGCTGACCACCATGCCGTTCTTTTTCAGATCGTCAAACAGTTGCCAGGCCTGGTCGCCCATGCTGTTTTGCAGCCCGATCAGCAAATCCAGCGACGCACCGGAGAGCGCCGGGTCGGGGGTTGTCACCTTGTCTTTAAACGCCGGCTGGGTGAGATCCCGCCACTCTTTCGGTTCCGGGGTACCGCTTTTACTGTTCCAGACAATGCCCAGGGCGGAGACGCCCTGGGCGATATAGTCCGCCGATTTCAGGTTCGCCGGTACCTGGTCGGCATTGGCGCTCGCAAAAGGCAGCAACCAGCCCCGCTGGTGCAGATCTTCGGCGGTATCCCACGAGGCGGAGATCAGCACATCCGCCTGCGGGTTGGCCTGCTCGGCCTCCAGTCGGGCCATTACTTTGCCGGTGGTGGCCTGGAAAACCGTCACCTTCACCCCGGTCTGTTGTTCAAAACCGCTGGCCAGGCTTTTCGCCAGCGAGCCGGGTCCGGCGGTGTAAACGGTCAGCGCATGGGCGCTGGAGAGCATCATGGCGGAAAGAGCCATCGCGAGTACCACTCCTTTCTTAACGGTCATAACGGTGTTCATGCAACTTCCCCTGAGGTTGGCGTAACGGCGCGGACAGCGGCCACGCGGCCCGCGGATAAATAGACAATCTGGTCAGCTAACAGCTCGGCTTCACGTCGATCATGGGTGACATACACGGCGGTGATGCCGAGCTGTCGCAACAGGCGGCTCATTTCGCCGCACAGCGATTCGCGCAGTTCGCTATCCAGGTTGGAGAGCGGTTCATCAAACAGCAGCACCCGCGGCGCGGCGACGATCGCCCGCGCCAGCGCCACCCGCTGCTGCTGACCGCCAGAAAGACCAGAGGGTTTACGTTCGGCGAAACCGTTGAGGCCTACCCGCGCCAGCGCCTCGCTAACCCGGCGCTCGCGTTCGCTACGGGAGACGCCGCGCATGCGCAGCGGAAAGGCGACGTTCTGCGCCACGCTCATATGCGGCCAGAGGGCGTAATCCTGAAAAACCATGCCGATATCGCGCTGCTCCGGGGGCAATCCCCATCCTGCGCGGGCGACCAGCCTGTCGCCAAAGCGGATTTCGCCGCTGGCCGGCACGCTCAGCCCGGCCAGCAGACGCAGCAAAGTGCTTTTGCCGCAGCCGGACGGACCCAGTAGCGCCACGATGCGGCCGGGTTCGATATGCAACGAGAAACGGTCAAGAACGGGAGTCTCTGCGAAGGCAAAAGAGACCTCCTGCAGGGTGATAGGGGTCAGCGTGCGCATCATCGCCCTCCCTTTCGGGACAGCGAGACCTGCCCGGCGGCCGACATCCGACGGGGCACGCTCACCTGGGATAACATCAGGGGAGCCAACATATTGTGATCCTCTTTGGGACTTAGTGCTGGCGACTATAGTCAGACGAGATGACGTATTGATTACATTTTCATTGCGGCTTAACGTGTTACCTGCCAACCGACCCATTATTCAAGGAACGCCTATGAGCCGCTTTCGCCACGTTGAACTGCAGTACGCCAGCCGCCTGCTCAACCACGGCCCGACCATTTTGATCACCAGCTACGATGCCCCGTCTGACCGGCGCAACGTCATGGCCGCCGCCTGGTCAATGCCGGTGGAATTCGCCCCGCCGCGGGTAGCTATCGTGGTGGATAAAAGTACCTGGACGCGGGAGATCATCGAGCGCAACGGCACCTTCGGCATTGTGGTCCCCGGCGTCGCCGCCGCCAGCTGGACCTACGCCGTCGGCAGCGTCAGCGGCCGCGATGAGGACAAATTCAATGCCTGGGGGATCCCGGTAGTGACCGGCCCGGAGCTGGGGTTGCCGCTGATCGAGGAGAAGTGTCTGGCATGGATGGAGTGCCGACTGCTGCCGGCGACGGCGGCCCAGACCCAGTACGACACCCTGTTCGGGGAGGTGGTGTCTGCCGCCGCCGATGAACGCGCGTTCGTCACCGGACGCTGGCAGTTCGACGACGATAAGCTCAATACCCTGCATCATCTTGGCACCGGCAATTTTGTCGCCAGCGGTCGTCATGTGCGGGCAAACTCCCTCGACGAGTAAGCGTGACTTGCCGCAGGCGGCAGGTTTTTCCCCTGCCCAGCCTGCGGCCCCCCTTTTAACCCGGTGGGCGGTGGCGATCGGCGCTGGGGGTCAGGCCAAATACTTTTTTATACAGGGTGGTAAAGTGGTTGCTGTTGGCAAAGCCGCACAGATAAGCCACTTCGGTAATGGTCATCTCCGTTTCACGTAATTTGACCCGCGCGGAGACCAGTCGCAGACGTTTCAGATAATTATCCGGCGTTAAGCCCGTGGCCTCTTTAATATGGCGAAACGCCGTGCGGGTGGTGAGATGAAATTGCTCCGCCAGTTGCTGCCAGTTATGTTCTTCGAAACAGTGCTCCTGCAGCCAGGTGAGTAATTTATGCAGTTTATAGCGGGTGCTGCTATATTCGGCTTCCGACTCGGCTGTGAGAATGGTGGTCACCAGCTGGAAAAAGAGAGACTCCCGTTGCGGGGTATTATCCGCCGCCCTCAGCGCCGGGGAAAATATCTTTTCCACCAGTTCCCGACAATAGCTGCGGGTCTCCGGCGCCAGCCAGCCATAGCAGGCGGCGCGCTGCGCCGATAATTGCTGCAGCAATCCCTCCATCTGCTGTAAATAGCGAAAGGACACCGCCGGATTAATTAAGACATTAATCAGCTTCAGCGTCCCCAGTTCATCATAATAGTGGACATCGCCAGGCTGGACGTAAAATACATCGCCCTGCTGGATATACAGCGGGCGGCCATTAATAACGTGTAATCCATGCCCCTCCTCGACGATCACCAGCTCGGCAAACTCGTGGCCATGTTCCTGGCTATTATCTTCCGGGTCGCTGGCGTACATGCCGAGCTTATCCTGGGGATGGGTGAAATAATACTCAACGGTCAGTGTCATCATTACAGCAAATCCTGAACAGCCTGGTGCGCAGGGGCACGATAATCTATTCCGACCTTCGCCACGCGCCCGATGTGCGGATTTGTGATCGCCAGCGCCCCCACCTCATTATTCCTGCCATTTTCACTGACGATTTGGCATTGCCAGAGTGGTGGCGCCGCCAGACGACGGCCTATGCTGCGCCTAACCTAATGGAGAGGACGCAGTATGTCACAGGCAATTCAATACAATTCCAGTGTGGCGATGACCCGCCATCCGCATTTATTACAGCGTGCGGCCGCCCTGACGCCCGCGCTACATCGTCAGCGCCAGGCGCCGCAGGCCATCGTCGAGGCCGTCGCCGATCCGGCGGCGCTGAACGGCTGGCGGGGACACACCGTCTGCACGCCTGAGCAGTTTTATCAGCAGCCGCTTCGCGTCGGCGACAGCATCATCATTGATTTTGGCAGCCATTTTGTTGGCTACCTGCAGTTCAGCTGCCGCAGCGTCGGCAGCCCGCCGGATGCCCCGGCCCATCTGCACTTCACCTTCGGCGAAACGCTGAGCGAAGTCTGCGAGCCGTTCAGCGAGTACCAGGGGTGGCTGAGCAGTAGCTGGTTGCAGCAACAGGATCTGTGGCTCGACGTCCTGCCCGCCCGGGTTGACCTGCCGCGTCGCTACTGCCTGCGCTACCTGAAGGTGGAGGTCAAAGCGCTGTCGCGCAAATTTCGTCTGCAGTTCGATGAGATAGCCCTGGAAACCGTTACCTCAGCCGGCAGCCCGCAGCCGGCGGTCATCGCCGATCCGCAGTTGAAAGCCATTGATAGCGTCGCGGTTCGCACCCTGCAAAACTGCATGCAGGAGGTATTTGAGGATGGGCCGAAACGCGACCGTCGGCTGTGGCTCGGCGACCTGCGCCTGCAGGCGTTGGTCAATGACGTGACCTTCGGCCACCACGATCTGGTCCGCCGCTGCCTGTACTTGTTTGCCGGCCATACCCGGGAAGACGGCATGGTCTCCGCCAATGTCTTTGTCCAGCCTGATGTGCGCGCCGATGACACCTTTCTCTTTGATTATTCATTATTTTTTATCGACGTACTTTATAACTACCTGAGAAGCACCGGCGACACGGAAACCGTCGGTGAGCTGTGGCCCACGGCGCGGCGGCAAATCGAGCTGGCGCTGACCCGCTGCGATCCCCACGGTCTGGTGCGCGACAGCGATGACTGGTGGGCATTTATCGACTGGCAGGCAGAGCTGAATAAACAGTCGTCGGCGCAGGGGGTGCTTATCTACTGCCTGCAGCGCGCCCTCTGGCTGGCGCAGCGTGTTGAACCGCAGCGGGTAGCCGACTACACCGCTACGCTCGCGCAGCTGAAAGAGGCCGCCCTCCGCCACCTGTGGGACAGCGAGCGGCAGGTGTTTATCAGCGGCGCCGCGCGCCAGGTCTCATGGGCGTCGCAGATCTGGCTGGTACTGGCGGAGGTTGGCACCGCCGGGCAGCGGCAAGCGCTGATGCGCCGCCTGCAGCAACAGCCGCCCGCCATTGCCATGAATACCCCGTACTTGCGCCATCATCACATTGTCGCCCTGCTGCAGTGCGGCCTGCGCGAGGAGGCGGTGGCGGAGATCAAAGCCTACTGGGGAGCGATGGTTGACTACGGCGCCGACACCTTCTGGGAAATTTTCGACCCACAGCATCCTGACTTTTCCCCGTATGGCAGTAAGCTCATTAACAGTTACTGCCATGCGTGGAGCTGTACCCCGGCCTGGTTTATTCGCCAGTACGGACTTTAACAACAACGATAAGCGAGTGATTTATGGCAGAAACAACGTTTACCCTGTGGCGGCAGCGCCTTGGCTATGGCATTGCCGATCTCTCCTGCAACCTTGTGTGGCAGATGATCTCTCTGTATCTGATGTTCTTTTACACCGACGTGATGGGCCTCCCGGCCTATTACGTTGGGCTGATGTTCCTGGTTACCCGGCTGGTGGATGGCGTGGCCGACGTGTTGATGGGGCTGGTGATCGACAATACCGCCACCCGCTGGGGGCGCTGCCGTCCCTGGCTGCTGATTGGTGCCCTGCCTTTTGGTCTGCTGTGTATTCTGGCCTTCTATGTGCCGGATTTCGGCACCACCGGCAAACTGCTGTACGCCTTTATCACCTATCTGTGTCTGTCGTTCCTCTACACCCTGGTGAACATTCCGTTCTGCGCCATGCTGCCGTTTTTAACCAGTGATTCCGCAGAGCGCACCACGCTGTCGGCGGTACGTATTCTGCTGGGATCCCTCGGGGCCACCATCGTCGCCGTGGCCACCCTGCCGCTGGTCGGCATGCTGGGCAAAGGCGACCAGCAGCAGGGGTTCCTCTATACCGCGGTGATTTTTGGCGTACTGGCGGCCTTTTTCCTGCTGGTGAGCTTTCGCAACGTCGAAGAAAAGATCATCCTCAGCGGGGAGCGCATGACCCTGAAACGCGCCTGGATTAGCCTGCGCGCCAATCGTCCGTGGTGGATCTTCGCCAGCAATATCTTTCTGATGTGGGGGGCATTCTTCTTTCAGACCGGAGCGCTGGTGTACTTCTTCCACTATTACATCGGGAATACCGAGCTGACGGCGGTTATCGCCGGGATCTCCACCTTCGTTCCCCTGCTCGGCACCCTCACCGTCCCGCTGCTGGCCCGACGCATGAAAAAACGTCATGTCTATCTGGTGGCCAGCGCGGTCAATCTGCTCGGGATGGGGATGATGATGCTGTCTGGCACCTACGCGCTGGGGCTGATCGTCGGGGCGGTGATCCTCTCCCTTGGCGCCGGTCAGCGCACGGCTATCTATTTCTCGATGCAGGCCGACCCGGTGGATTACGGCGTGTGGAAAACCGGCATTAATACCGCGGGTATCCTGACCTCGATAAACGGCTTTCTCGGCAAGGTGGCGATGGCCGGCGCCGGGGCGATCACCGGGGCACTGCTCTCCTCCGGCGGCTATATCGCCAACCAGGCGCAAAGCGACAGCGCCCTGTTGGCCATCAAGGCCTGCTATCTGTACATTCCGGCGCTGTTGATCCTCGCCTCGATGCTGTGGATGGGCCGCTTCTACCGCCTCGACGATCACTATGAGCAGATCCGTGCCGACCTCGATGCCGGACGCGGCGCCTCGCCAGCCCCGACCCCGACCACCGGAGAATCCCCCGCCATGTAAGGCGCCCCGCTGCTTTAACCTCTGGATAAATTAAGGACTTTTATGCGTATCTCTGTGATTAGCGCAGCGGTTTGCTGCGCCCTTTTTCCACTCACCAGCGCCGCCGGGTTGAGCGTCGAACAACGGCTGGCGCAACTTGAAGCGCGCCTCAATCTCGCCGAACAGCAGGCCAGCGAAGCCAGCCGCCGCGCGCAGCGGGCAGAACAGCAAACCGCCGCCGCCGAACAGCGCGCGGCGGCAGCGGAGCAGCAGGTGCAGGCGCTCAGCCAACAGACCACGGCTCGCGAACAAAAACAGCAGGCTACCAATCAGCAACTGAGCGAACAGCTGGCGAAGCGCGCCCCGGACGATGGCTTTACCTTTAACGCCTACGCCCGTTCCGGAATGTTAGTCAACAGCCACGGCAAAGGCGCCCGCGGCGGGCCAGGCATCTCCCCGGCCAGTTCGCTCAACGGCGATGCCCACGTCGGTCGTCTCGGCAACGAAAAAGATAATTATGCTGAGCTGAGCTTTGGCAAAAAGCTCACCTTCAACGATGGCTCATGGGCGCGCTTTAAGACCATGCTCGCCGACGGGGCCACCAACCCGGATCCGTGGGTTCAGGACAACGACAGCCACCATCTGAACATTCGTCAGCTGTACGTCGAGATGGGCGACTTCGCCGAGTTCACCGGGCCGTTAAAACGCGCCTCGATCTGGGCTGGCAAACGCTTCGATCGGGATAACTTCGATATCCACTTTACCGATAGCGACATCATGTTCCTCGGTGGCACCGGCGGCGGGATCAATGATGTCGACTGGGGAAGCGGCCTGCGCGGCGATTATTCGGTGTATGCGCGTAACTTCGGCGACCTTGGCAGTGATAATTACGCGGATAATGACATCCAGAATCTGCTGTTCACCGCCAACCATTTTTACGGCAACTGGCAGCTGATGACCACGGTGATGACCGCCCAGGGTAACGATGACCTGAAAGATAATACCTCGACCACCGGGAGCTATGCCCTGCGCAGCGATAACACCGCCAAAAACGGCTACTACGCGATGCTGGCCCTGCACGACAAACAGCAGTTCTACGGCCTGGCGCCAGGGGTGTCGGAAAGCGCCCTGCAGTACGGCGTCGGGCTGGGCGCCGAAGCGCGTCAGCCGGGGAGCGATGGCGACCTGACCGAGAACGCGGCCTCCCTGCGCTTTGCGTCGTACGGGATCCTGCCGCTGGGGAAAAACTGGCAGCTGGCGCCGTCGGTGATAGCCCAGCACAGCGAAGACCGCTATCGCGACGGCGACCGCTACGACTGGGCGACATTTAACCTGCGGGTATCGCAAGGGATCTCCGCTCACTTCGCCCTGCTGTATGAGGCCTCGTGGCAGTATATGGATCTCAATCCGAACGGGCGCAGCTATCGCTATAATGACAACGTTTATCAGTATCAGGCGGTCCGCGGTGATTTCTACAAGCTGACCTTCGCCCCCACCTTTAAAGTGGGCGATGTGTTTGATATCAAAGCGCGGCCGGAGATACGTTTCTTTGTCACGTGGATGAACTGGGATAAAGACCTGGATCGTTATGCGATCAACGATGATTTCGGCAGCAAAGGCTTTACCGCTGGCGGGACATGGAACTTCGGCGTGCAGACGGAGATTTGGTTCTGACCGGTCGTCACTGGCGGACATCATGCCCGCCAGTGGCAACTACATGCTATAACCCGGCTTCTTAATCAACTGCGCCATCTGCGGGGCGATCTCACTGTCCCACACCGCCTGCCACGCGTCCGGCTCAACCTGAGTCAGCGCGACGCTGACGGCGCTCTCTTTGCTGTTCAGATGGCGGATCAGCACCTCTGTGATGTCGGCGGCCAGCGCGGTTTTTTGTTCGTCAGTCAGTTCACGGGGAAAACATTTAATATCTACATGCGGCATAGCAAAGACTCCTTGTGGTCAGAGCCATAACGCTACCACAGAATGGCCGTTCTGGTTGCCATCGCGTGCGTTAAATCAGCTTGTTACGGCGTAGCGCCGCGGCCAGTTCCGGTCGCTGACAGACCGCCCGGGCGATGGCGGCGAATTTTGGCGCGTGGTCGTCAAACCACGCCTGTCGCGGCCCCCAGCTGTACATCGCCGCGATATAGCAATCCAGCAACGTTACCGACGCGCCCAGCGCCCACGGCCCGGCAGCCAGCTGCTGTTCGAACCAGAGATAGAGATTTTTCCGGTACTGGCGACAATTCTCCACCAGTTGCTCTGCGGCGGCGGGCGCCCAGCGTTCCGGGTAATCGGCATAGGTAAAGGTGGGATAGATGTTGGCCACCAGCCAGACCAGCAGACGCTGGAACTGTTGACGCTGCGGCGTCCCCGGCGCGGGGGCCAGATCGGGACGCTGATCGAGGATCATCAGCGCGATGGCGGCGGTTTCGGTCATGATGCTCCCATCGGCCAGCCTCAGGGTGGGCACCTGGCACAGCGGATTAATCTGCCGCAGACGCTCGCGCGCCGGACCGGGCTGGTCAAAGCCCTCCACGTCAACCACCTCGTAGGGAATATCGGCCAGGGAGAGCATCAGCTCGCTAATCGTCGAGCCCCATCCCGGCACGCCATAAACGGTAATCATGGTCTGCCTCCAGGGTAAAGCCTAAGTGTAGGCAGAAATTCGCCGCTCACCCACCCGGCACACCATGCCCTGAAAAGGCAGGCCTACGCCGATTCTCGTGCCACCAGCTGAAAGCCGATATCTATAATCACCCCGCTGTCTTCTCCTCCTTCGATGCGGTCAGCCAGCAGCGTAGCGGCCCGTTCACCGATGGCATGACGGTCGACGCTGACGGTAGTGATAGCCGGACGATTGCTGGCGGCGAAATCCAGATCGCCAAAACCGATCACCGCCAGATCCTGCGGTACGCGTAGCCCCCGGCTTTCGGCTTCCATAATCGCCCCCTGGGCGAGGGTGTCTGAGCTGCAGATGATCACATCAAACTCGCTGGCGGCGAGCAGCTCCGCCAGACCGCGCCGCCCCAGCGCCAGCGACGCCGGGAGCGGCACTTCAACCTGAGGCGCATCGTCCAGCCCTTTTTTAGCCAGTCGGGCACAGAGCCCCTGCTTACGCAACATCGCGCGCGCATCGCCCGCCCACAGCAGGCCTGGTCGCTGGTAGCCTTTCTCCAGTACATACTCGCCAATGGTTTCGCCAACTTTTTCATGGGAAAAACCGACCAGCATATCCAGCGGCGTCGGGGTGAGATCCCAGATTTCCACCACCGGCGTGGCGGCGTTAAGAATCGTTTTCTTTAACAGCGGCGCATGCTGGATGCCGGTTAACACCACGCCATCAGGGCGCCGCGAAAGCAAGGTAGAGACCAGCTCGGCCTCGGTCTGCCGGTCATAGCCCGCCACGCACAGCAGCATATGGTAGCCGCGCGCCGCCAGGGTATCGCTCAGCGCCTGGATGGTATCGACAAACATATTGTTATTGATTTGCGGTACCACGACCGCCACCAGCTTGCTGCGCCTGGAGGCGAGGCCGCCGGCCAGCGCATTGGGGATATAGCCCGTCGCCTGCACAGCCTGCATCACTTTCTCTACCGTTTTTGGCCTGACCAGCTGGGGCGTATTCAGCGCCCGACTGACCGTCATCGGCGACAACCCGGCGC
The DNA here is from genome assembly GCF_003790505.1 of Klebsiella sp. P1CD1. Classification (NCBI taxonomy): domain Bacteria; kingdom Pseudomonadati; phylum Pseudomonadota; class Gammaproteobacteria; order Enterobacterales; family Enterobacteriaceae; genus Klebsiella; species Klebsiella sp. P1CD1. The sequence continues at coordinate 2,728,627 of NZ_CP033631.1, read as the reverse complement.
TGCGAGCCACATCCTCCAGCGTCGGCGCCCGCGTCGGTTTTTTGCTTTTCACGGCTAAGCCCCTGTGTTAAGTCGTTTTCTGTGGGCATTATTGATGATGCCCCACGCAATTGCCAGCGCCCGCCGCGTCTCCCCTAACAGAATCAACGACCTGCAATACAAAATGTTATCGCTATCATTATGACTTGTCACTTTTCACAAACTGTTTTGGATTGTGACCTGCACAGCAAATTTTTCGCCTTTATAACGGCCAATTGTGATCGTTTGTACAAATTAAAACCACTACCGTAGCGTCAAAATCATTTCACCATTACAAATGATAGCGCAATCATTTTATTATCAAAAAGGACACCAGTATGACCTCAAGCGCCAATTCCGAATCCGTAACCTACGCCAAAGCTTTCGGCGTCAAAACCGCCGCTGAAACCGGTGACCGCATTGACCACGTTAAACTGTCGCTGGCTTTTCTGCCGCTGGCCACCCCCGTCAGCGATGCCAAAGTGCTGACCGGTCGCCAAAAACCCCTGACCGAAGTGGCGATTATCATCGCGGAAATTCACTCCCGGGATGGATTCACCGGCGTCGGCTTTAGCTACTCGAAACGTGCGGGCGGCCAGGGCATTTACGCTCACGCCAAAGAGATAGCCGATAATCTGCTTGGCGAAGATCCGAACGACATTGACAAAATCTACACAAAACTGCTGTGGGCCGGGGCTTCCGTCGGCCGGAGCGGAATGGCGGTACAAGCTATCTCCCCTATCGATATTGCCCTGTGGGATATGAAAGCCAAACGCGCCGGTCTACCGCTGGCCAAACTGCTGGGTTCACATCGTGATTCCGTGCAGTGCTACAACACTTCCGGCGGCTTCCTGCATACCCCCCTGGATCAGGTGTTGAAAAACGTGGCTATCTCCCGTGAAAACGGCATCGGCGGGATTAAACTAAAAGTCGGTCAGCCTAATACTGCCGAGGATATCCGTCGTCTGACGGCGGTGCGCGAAGTGCTGGGTGATGACTTCCCGCTGATGGTCGATGCCAACCAGCAGTGGGATCGCGAAACCGCCATTCGCATGGGGCGCAAAATGGAGCCGTTCAATCTGATCTGGATTGAGGAGCCGCTGGATGCCTATGACGTCGAAGGCCACGCGCAGCTGGCCGCCGCGCTGGATACGCCGATTGCCACCGGCGAGATGCTGACCAGCTTCCGCGAACATGAGCAGTTGATCCTCGGCAACGCCAGCGACTTCGTGCAACCGGATGCCCCGCGCGTCGGTGGGATCTCCCCGTTCCTGAAAATAATGGATCTGGCCGCGAAGCACGGTCGCAAGCTGGCTCCGCACTTTGCCATGGAGGTGCACCTGCATCTCGCCGCCGCCTACCCGCTGGAGCCATGGCTGGAGCACTTCGAGTGGCTGAACCCGCTGTTTAACGAGCAGCTAGAACTGCGCGATGGCCGGATGTGGGTTTCCGAACGCCATGGTCTGGGCTTCACCCTCAGCGAGCAGGCCCGCCGCTGGACCCAGCAAAGCTGCGAGTTTGGAACTCGCCCGTAATGACTTTTCCCGGATGACGGCGTCCACGCCTTATCCGGGCTACCGGTCCGCAGACCACTGAGAACCCGTAGCCCCGGTAAGCGCAGCGCCACCGGGGATAAACCTCTGACCCGCTGTACTCGCAATACACGAAATCCGTCAGCAAGCATCAAAGCGGCATGAAAGATGACGTGTCTTCACAACCCTGCAAAGGAGTTGAATAACATGCAACAGCAAATAAAACGCAGCAACGTGCGTTACGGTATATTGGTTTTTTTATTTCTCGCGACCGTATTTAATTATGCTGACCGGGCCACCCTGTCCGTTGTCGCGCCGATGATGAGTAAAGAGTTAGGTTTTGACCCTGAAGCAATGGGCCTGGCCTTTTCGGTGTTTGGTATTTCCTACGTCATTATGCAAATCCCCGGCGGCTGGCTGCTGGATAAATATGGTTCGCGGTTGGTCTACGGCTGCGCGCTGATTGGCTGGTCGGTCGTCACTATGTTTCAGGGCACTGTTTATCTGTTTGCCAGTCCGCTGGTGGTGCTGGTGCTCCTGCGTCTGATGATGGGGGCCATTGAAGCACCCGCTTTTCCGGCCAACAGTCGCCTGAGCGTCCAGTGGTTCCCCAATAAAGAGCGTGGATTTGTCACCTCGGTCTATCAGGCCGCGCAGTATATTTCGCTGGGCATTATTACGCCGCTGATGACCATCATTCTGCATAATTTAAGCTGGCACTATGTTTTTTATTATATTGGCGCTATCGGGGTGGTGCTGGGAATATTCTGGCTGGTAAAAGTGAAGGATCCTTCACATCATCCTAAAATTAACCCGCAGGAGCTCGATTATATTCGTGAAGGCGGCGGCGTACCGGAATTAGGTAGCCAAAAAACGCCGCAAAAATTAACTCTCGCGCAGATTAAAAGCGTCTGCGTCAATCGCATGATGATCGGGGTTTATATCGGCCAGTTCTGCGTCACATCGATTACCTGGTTCTTCCTCACCTGGTTTCCGACTTACCTCTACCAGGCCAAAGGCATGTCAATCCTCAAGGTCGGGTTTGTCGCCAGTATCCCGGCCATAGCTGGATTTATCGGCGGCCTGCTGGGCGGCGTATTTTCGGACTGGCTGCTGAAACGCGGTTACAGTCTGACCACCGCCCGTAAGCTCCCGGTGATCTGCGGCATGCTGCTCTCCTGCGTCATTGTCGTCGCCAACTACACCTCTTCGGAAGTGGTGGTGATCGCCGCCATGAGTCTGGCGTTCTTTGCCAAAGGTTTCGGGAACCTCGGCTGGTGCGTGCTGAGCGACACCTCGCCGAAAGAGATGCTCGGTATTGCCGGTGGCGTGTTCAATATGTGCGGCAACCTGGCGAGCATCATTACCCCGCTGGTCATCGGGGTGATCCTCGCCAACACCCACTCGTTTGATTACGCCATCCTCTACGTCGGTTCCATGGGCGTGCTGGGCCTGTTCTCCTATCTGTTTATCGTTGGGCCGCTGGATCGCTTGACGCTCACTCCGCGCACCGTTTGATTGAAGACCCTGGCGAGCATTCGCCTCCGCTGTTTCGCGTCGTACTCCGGCGAAACAGCGGTTTTTTAGTAGGTTATCCCCGGCGGGTTGACCACCGACTGCGCCACCGCCTCGCCCTGCTCTCCCCAGCGCGCCAGCACCTGCTGATATTCACCGCGGGCAATCGCCCCGTCGAGGGCTGCCTGCAGGGCAAAGACCAGGCCGTTGCCTTTTTTGGTGGTTGTCGCCACCCACGCTTTTTTCGGCCCCAGGCCCACCACCCGGGTCTGGCCGTTAAGGGCGGCCTTATAGGCTGCCACCGACTGCGGGCCGAAAAAGATATCCGCTCGCCCGGACTGGATATAGAGGTTGCCGGAGGCATCATCGGTCAGGTAGACCGGCTGGGCCAGCGGCCGCCCGGCGGCACGGTTGTCGTCGTTCCAGCCCAGCAGGATCCGCTCCTGGTTGGTGCCGGAACCGACGATCACTTTGCGCCCGGCGAGGTCAGCGGGTCCGTTTACCGCGGCGATGTCGCTGGTGGATTTCACCGAGAAGGCCAGGGAATCCACCCGGTAAGTCGCAAAATCGAACTTCTCTTTGCGCTTCTCGGTCACCGCGATATTGATCAGCGCCACGTCGTAGCGGCCGGAGGCGATGCCCAGCGGCCAGTCCTCCCACGCGGTGGGCACCAGCCTGAGCTTCAGGCCAAGGCTTCCGGCCAGCAGGCGGGCCATATCCGGGTCGCTGCCGATCCGCGTGCGGTTGTCGCTGGCCAGCAGCGCCAGCGGCGGCGAATTGAGCGCCGAGATCGCCACCGTCAGCGTCCCCGGCTCGACGAAGCGATAGCCCGGCGGAATTTTCGCTATCGCCTGCGGGTCGCGGGTGACCGGCAATGGCTGCTCATTGGCACGCAGATCCAGCGCCGCGTGAGCGCTCATGGCAAAAGCGCTGAGAACAAGGGTCATTAGCGCTCTGTTCATGACGGCAGCACCCTGGATAAAAACTGTCGGGTACGCGGATGCTGCGGATGGTTGAGCACCTCGTCGCTGCTGCCCTGCTCGACGATCCTGCCGTCGACCATAAACACCACCTGGTCGGCCACCTCGCGGGCAAAGCCTACCTCGTGGGTCACCACCACCAGGGTGGTACCGGAGCGCGCCAGCTTCTTGATGACATCCAGTACCTCGCCCACCAGCTCGGGATCCAGCGCCGAGGTGGGCTCATCAAACAGGATCACCCGCGGGTCCAGCGCCAGCGCCCGGGCAATGGCGATACGCTGCTGCTGCCCGCCTGAGAGATGCCGCGACCAGGCGTCGGCTTTATTGCGCAGTCCTACGACGTCCAGCAGCTCATAGGCGCGGGCAATGGCCTCTTTGCGCGTGACCTGCTTGTGGGCGATCGGCGCCTCAATCAGGTTCTCCAGCACCGTCAGGTGCGGAAACAGGTTAAAGTTCTGGAACACGTAGCCGACGTTGATCCGCTGGCGAAGAATTTCCTTTTCTTTCATCTCATACAGCTTGTCGCCTTTGCGGCGATAACCAATATAGTCGCCGTCAATCTGAATAAATCCCTCATCGACACGTTCGAGGTGATTGATGGTGCGCAGCAGCGTCGACTTGCCCGAGCCGGAAGGGCCGAGGATCACCGTTACCGTGCCCGGGGGGATCTCCAGCGACACATCGTCCAGCGCCTTGTGGCGGCCATAGTATTTGCTGACCCCGGTGATAGAGATATGGCCATTATGAGAGCTGGGCATGAACGGCCTCCTGCGGCTGTGGTTGACGTGCGGGTTGATTCAGACGGCTGCTGCGGGCGCTGTTTACCGCCGAGCGGCGCTCGCTGCGCGCCAGGGCGCGTTCCACCAGATACTGAATGGCGGAGAGGACGCTGGTGATTGCCAGATACCAGGCGGCGCCAACCATCAACAGCGGGATCACCTCCTGGGTACGGTTGTAGATCATCTGGATGGTGTAGAACAGTTCCGGCATCGCCAGGACGTACACCATCGCCGTTCCCTTGGCCAGACTGATGATCTCGTTGAAGCCGGAAGGCAGGATGGTGCGCAGCGCCTGCGGCAGAATAATGCGCAGCGTGCGTCGCCAGGCGGGAAGCCCCAGCGCGGCGGCGGCTTCATACTGCCCATGGTCGACCCCTAAAAAGCCGCCGCGAATAATCTCCGCGGTATAGGCGCTCTGCACCAGCGTCAGGCCCACCACCGCCGTGGAGAATTGCCCCAGCACGTTAATGGTCTGATAGCTGGCCCAGGTGACGCCGGTAAACGGGATCCCCAGCGACAGGGTGTCGTAGAGATAGGAAAAGTTGTACAGAATAATCAGCACCACAATCAGCGGCAGCGAGCGAAACAGCCAGATATAACCCCAGGCGAGGCTGCTGAGCAGCCACGATGAGGATAAGCGGGCCAGCGCCAGCAGGCCGCCGAAGATCACGCTCAGCACCGTGCCGAGCAGGGTCAGGAGCAGGGTTTGTCCCAGCCCCTCGAGGATCACCGGGTCGAAGAACCAGCGGGCGAAGACGCCCCACTCCCAGCGCGGGTTAAAGGCCACCGACTGGATCACCACCGCCAGCACCAGCAGGGCGACCAGGGCCCCGACCACCCGCAGCGGATAGCGCGCCGGCACCACTTTTATTGTTTCAGATGAATGCATCATGCCTCCTCAAGCGCTGTGACTGAAGGCGCTCACCGCCAGCGCTTTAGTGAACCGCAGCCGGCCATCGTACGGCGGCTGACTGTACTCTTCCGGGTCTCGCGTGAGGTCAAACTGCGCCTCATACCCCTGGCTGAGATAGAGCTTTACCGCCTCCGGCTGACGGAAGCCGGTGGTCAGGTAGATATGGCTGTACCCGGCCAGCACCGCCCGCCGTTCCAGCTCCTGGACCACCTTCGCCGCCAGCCCCTGCTGGCGCAGACGGCGGTGCGTCCAGATACGTTTGATCTCCGCGGTGTGGCGATCTTTCGGTTTATAAGCGCCGGTGGCGATAATTTCTCCCTCACGCTCAAGGACGATAAACAGCCCCTGCGGCGGCAAATACCACTCAGTCAACTCCACTTCCGCATCGCGGGAAAAATAGTCGCCGTAGCGGGCGGCATATTCGGCAAACAGCCCGCTAATAATCGGCTGCAGCTCCGGTGCGTCCGGAGAAATATCGCGGAATGCTTCGCTCATCGCGCCTCCTGTCAGTCGCCCAGTCCGGGTGGGTTGATTTCTGATTGCGGAATACTCTCCACCCCTTCGCCCCAGCGGTTAAGCACTTTGGCGTAATCGCCGCTGGCGATAGCGCCGTTCAGCGCCGCCTGGACGGCATTCACCAGCCCGCTGTCTTTTTTCAGCGTCACCGCGATATGCGCCGCTTTCGGCCAGCCGCCATCGACGCTGCCCACCAGTTTGGTTTTGCCGGTCAGCGCCGCCTTCCATGCGCCAATCACGTTGGGGCCGAAAAAGGCGTCGGCGCGCCCGGTCTGCAGGGCCAGCGTCTGGGCGGCGTCATCCTTGGTGTAGACCGGGGTAAACGGCTTCAGCCCCTTCTTGACGTTCTCCGCGTTCCACGCCAGCAGGATCGCCTCCTGGTTAGTACCGGAGCCGACGATAATCTTCAGCCCGGCGATGTCCTCCGCCTTGTCAATTTTGTTCAGCGGACTGGTGCTTTTGACGTAGAAGCCCAGCGAATCTTTACGGTAGGTGGCGAAATCGAACTTCTCTTTGCGCTCTTTGGTGACGGTAATATTGCTGATCGCGGCATCATATTTGCCGGAGGTGACCCCCAGCGGCCAGTCTTCCCATGAAGTGGGAACCACGTTTACTTCCAGCCCGAGGCTCTCCGCCACCAGCCGGGCGATATCCGTCTCGCTACCGAGCAGGGTTTTGTTGTCATCGGCGAAGACCGTCAGCGGTGGTGAGTTCAGGGCTGCCACCGCGACGGTGAATTTCCCCGGCACCGCCAGATGCAGATCTTTCGGCAACAGCGCAATGGCCTGTGGATTTTTCGCTGTGTGAATCGGCGTTTTGTTGGCCTCCAGGCTCACCCCGGTGCCATTGATCTTGACGTCCTGGGCCCACGACGAGGCGCTAAATGCCAACGCGACGGCCAGCAAGAGTGTTGTTTTCTGCATAGCGTGATTCTCTTTTATTATTTTTGGAATTGGTTAGCAGGTAGCGCCAGACCCAGACTTTCCCGCAGGGTGGTGCCCGGATAGTCGCGACGGAACAGGCCGCGCGCCTGTAACAGCGGAACCACCTCATCCACAAAGCGCGGGAAGGTTTCCGGCGTGCCGCCCTGAATAATGAAACCGTCCGCCGCGTGCTGTTCGAACCACAATTGCAGGCCATCGGCGACATCGCTGGCGGTGCCGGTAAAACGCGGACGCGGACTCGCTGCCTCCAGGGCCACCTGGCGCAGGGTTAATCCCCGCTCGCGGGCGTGACGTTTAATCTCGTCGGTGGTGCTGCGGAAGCTGTTTTGTCCGAGGTCGCCAATATCCGGGAACGGTTCATCAAGCGGATACTGCGAAAAATCATGATGTTCGAAATACCGCCCCAGATAATTCAGCGCATCCTCGATGGAAACCAGCGCCGCGGTAGTCTGGTACTGACGTTCCGCATCCTCGGCGTCATCCCCGACGATGACGCTGACGCCCTGGAAGATATGCAGTTGGTCCGGGGTGCGCTGATATGCGCTGAGTTGGCTTTTAACATCCTGATAAAATGCCTGCGCCTCGGCCAGCGATTCCTGATGGGTAAAAATGGCATCGGCGTGGCGTGCGGCTAATTTCTTGCCGTCGTCCGACGCGCCGGCCTGGAAAATAATCGGCCGTCCCTGTGGCGTGCGGGCAATATTTAGCGGCCCGGCCACTTTAAAGAAATCGCCATGGTGATCGAGCGTATGCAGTTTATTTTTATCAAAGAACTGGCCAGTCTCCTTATTGCGCACAAAGGCGTCCTCTTCCCATGAATCCCATAAGCCTTTCACAACCTGCAGATATTCATCGGCAATGCGATAGCGCAGCGCATGATCCGGATGCTGGGCCCGGGAGAAGTTTTTCGCCGACCCTTCCAGCGGCGAAGTGACGACATTCCACCCCGCCCGTCCCTGGCTTAAATGGTCAAGGCTGGCGAACTGGCGGGCGGTAGTAAACGGCTCGCTGTACGAAGTGGATAAGGTCCCCACCAGTCCCAGACGCCGGGTGACCGCGGCCAGCGCGGAAAGTACCGTTAAAGGTTCGAAGCGATTTAAAAAATGGGGAATCGATTTTTCATTGATATATAACCCGTCGGCGACAAAAATAAAATCCAGCTTCCCCTCTTCCGCTTTTATCGCCGTCTGCGTGACAAAGTTAAAATTAATACTGGCGTCCGCCTGCGCCGCCGGATGACGCCAGGCGGACATATTTCCCGATGCGCCATGTAATATCGTTCCCAGACGCAATTGTCGATTTTCAGACATAGTTACCCCTTCCCCTGTCATCCATTAAATATGTTGTAATGCCTGTTCCGCCAGCTGAGCGAAATAGTGTGCTGCGGGCGCAATAAGCCGTTCGTCCGGATTAAATGCCGGATGGTGCAGACCATATTCGCTGGCGCTGCCGATGCTGACGAACGCCCCGGGAATATGCTGAAGATAGACCGCAAAATCTTCGCCACCGAGATGCAGATCGGCGTGATGGGTGCGGTACCCGGCCTGGGCCGCCACGTCGCTGGCGAAGTCGGCCCAGTGGGCGTCATTGACCAGCGCCGTCGGGCCGGCATACCAGAAGACGTCAATCTGTGCGCCAAAGGCGCTGGCGAAACCGGCCGCGATCTCGCTGACCCGGGCCTTGACCCGCTGCTGCACTTCACTGCTGTGAGTGCGCAGTGTTCCTTCCAGCTCGACGCTCTCCGGCAGCACGTTCCAGGTATTGCCTCCCTGGATCCGCGTCACGCTGAGCACCACCGAGTCGAGGGTGTTCACTTCCCGGCTGGCCACGCTCTGCAGCACCGTCACCAGCTGGCTGGCCAGCAGGATCGCATCCTTTCCTTCATGTGGACGGGCGGCATGCGCCCCCTTCCCGGTCACTTTGAAGACGAAGCGGTCGACGTTGGCGTAGAACGCGCCGCCGCGGGTGGCAAATTCGCCCACCGGCAGGCCGGGCTCATTGTGCATGCCAAAGATCGCCGACACGTCCTCCAGCGCCCCGGCGCGGATCAGGGTTTTCGCGCCGCCAAAATTTTCCTCCGCCGGCTGAAACAGGATCCGCACCCGCCCCGGGAGTTCCGCTTCCCGCTCCTTCAGCAGCAGCGCCGCCCCCAGCATCACGCTGGTGTGAATATCATGGCCGCAGGCATGCATCACCCCTTCATTTTGCGAGCGGTAAGGCAGACCGGTCGCCTCCTCGATGGGCAACGCGTCGATGTCCGCCCGCAGGGCAATCACCTTGTCGCCGCTGCCGACTTCGGCGACCAGCCCGGTTTTCAGATCGAAGGGCAGCAGAGTCAGCCCGCCGCTCTGCAGCCAGTCGCGGATCCGCGCGGTGGTGGCTACCTCCTGCAGGGAGAGCTCCGGGTTCTGGTGCAGCTCGCGCCGCCAGCTAATCAGTTGTTGTTCAAAGGACATTCAGCACCTCCTTGCCGTAGTGAGCCTGCGCCAGCAGGCGCAGGGAGTGCAGGCGCGCTGGCCCGTCGCTAATGGGGGTATCAATGATTAATTCATCCAGCTGATCTTCCGCCTGCAGCGCGTCAAGCCGGGCTTTAACCTGTTCGGGAGTACCGGAGATCAGTGAAGATTCGCGGCGGTGGATGCGTGTCGGCCGGCTGCCAGCCTGGCGGGCAAAGGCGACGGCCTGAGCCTCACTGCCGACGGTCACCCGCTGGCCGTTCTCCAGCTCGACGCCCCACACCTCGACCTGCTGCGCCAGCGCGGCGGCGGTGGCCGGATCGTCGGCCACCACCACCTGCACGGCGACAATCGCCTCACGCGGGCTGAGCTCGCGCCAGCGGTTGATCACCGTGCGGCGCAGCGCGCTGTCGCCATTGAGATGGGCCGCAAACACGAAGTTCCAGTCAAGACGGGCGGCCAGTTCAGCACTCTCCAGGCTGGCGCCGAGCAGGAAACCGTCGGCCCGACGCGGCGGGATCGGCGTGGCGCGCAGGCTCTCCTCTCCACCGGGCTCAGTCAGCGACAGCCAGTTATCCAGCTGCGCCAGCTGGTCGGCAAAGGTCCCTTTCTCCTCCTGATGCAGGCCCTGCTGCAGGGCGCGGGTGGAAAGCGGCAGTCCGCCAGGCGCTTTGCCGACGCCGAGATCGATGCGACCCGGCGCGAGGGCGGCCAGCAGGTTAAAGTTTTCCGCGACTTTATAGGGGCTATAGTGCTGGAGCATAACGCCGCCGGACCCGAGGCGAATGCGCCGGGTGTGGCCCAGCAGCCAGGCGATAACCAGCTCCGGCGAGGGGCTCGCCAGCTGATCGGTATTGTGGTGTTCGGCGACCCAGAAGCGGTGATAACCCCAGGCTTCGGCGTGTTGCGCCAGCGTTAATGTACGCGCCAGCGCCTGCGCGGCGGTTTCCCCGGCGGCAAGCGGACTTTTATCCAGGATACTGATTCGATAAGACATTTCGCAGGCTCATATGAAAGTACGTGCCTGCATTATTAAAATCTCAGCTAACTATTGAGAAACAATTAATTCACATGTGTACTGCTGAAAATTAGATATGCCCGCCTGGCCGCTGCGCTTCCAGCTCGCGGAGCAGCGCCTCAGCCTGCCGCGGACTGCGCACCCGGACGAAGCGAATATGACGATATTGCGGATCCTGCATATCGGCCAGATAGCGTCGGCGATTCTGCCGCCAGGTTTTCAGCGTCCAGAGGATAATGGATTCCCGGCTGCAGAACGAACGGCGAAAGCTCTCGCGGTTGCCCGTGCCCGGCCACAGCTCCTGATGCCGCCACGCCCGGCTCGTCGCCCGCCACACCGCCTGGCGCAGCGTGCGCCAGAGGCTATAGTCGACCCAGATCACCAGATCCACCTCGCGCCATTTGACGCTGCGGCTGCGATTGTAATTGCCATCCAGCACCCAGCCCGGCGAGGCCGTAGCGGCGGCAATAGCGGCGAAAAACGCCTCATCCGGCGTGCCCTGCCAGTTCGGCCGCCAGTACAGGCGATCGAGCTCGATCCAGGGTAGTCCCAGCCTGTGCGCCAGGCGCCGGGCCAGAGTGGATTTGCCTGAGCCGCTGGTGCCGACCACGTTGATGTTCATCTCTGTTTCTCCCTGGTAGCCAAACGAATACTTATTTCAATGTTAAATGGCGTATATAGTAGTGATGTTTATCAATGATAAAAGGTGTTTTCAGGATGAACCCCTATGAAGCCCGCTACAGACAACTGTTAGCCAACGGAGCCAGCGCCTGGGCGGGTGATGGTTTTGCCAGGGCAAAGATACAACAGGAAAAAACATTTCATTGGCTGGATGCCCATGGCTATTTACCCGCTCCCGGCGCGCCGGTACTTGAACTGGGATGTGGCAATGGTGCCATGGCAGCCCAGTATCTGGCGGAAAGAGGCTATGCCGTATCGGGTGTTGATGTGTCCGAAACGGCGATCCGCTGGGCAGAAGACCGTTTTCAGCAAGCGGGTCTGGACGCCACATTTTTCGTCGGCAACGTCTGTCATCTTTCTCAATGTGAGGATGCCCAGTTTGCCTTAATCATTGATGGCAGCTGTTTACATTGTCTGCTGGAAGATGAGCGTCGCCGTTTTTTCGCCGAGGCGAGAAGATTGCTGAAACCCGCAGGCCGGCTGGTGATCGGCTCGATGTGCGGGCTTCCTCGTTATGCTGAAGACCTCGCCACTTACGATCCTGTCAAGCATCATCTCCTGAAAGAGGGGCAGCCCTGGCGTACGCTTAAACCCCTCCCGGCTTTACTGAATGAGATACAGCAGGCGCAGTTTAGCGTCCTTGCCACCGATGTTAAGCACAATGCCTGGTGGGACCATGCCACCATCGTTTGTTCGGCAAACGGGCCGTCGGCTGATCCTCAGAAGAGTTAATTTCAGGCTGACCGCGCCACCTGTTATGCAGCGCCAGTGAAGATGGCGCTGCCGCCAACAAAGCAGTCTTTATCCAGCGTCAGGCTGGCGATTTTATGCACCGGGCCACGCATACGGACCTGAAAATCCGCGTCGAAGGTGATGTGCAGCTGACCACCAGGCATGTTGACATCCACCCGATCGTCCACCTTCCCTAACCGGCGCATCGCGCTGGCAGCCGCGCAACTGCTGCTCCCGGAGGCCATCGTGAACCCCGCGCCCCGCTCCCAGATACCAATCTTTAGCGTATGGCGATCGATAACTTCCACGAACTGGACATTGGTGCGTTTGGGGAACAAGGAATGGTTTTCGATTTGCGGCCCTAAACGATGAACCTGCGCCAGGTCGAGCTTATCGACGAGGACAACGCAGTGGGGATTGCCCATGGAGACCAGCACGACGGACAGGGTTTCATCCGCCAGCGGCAAAGGATAATTCACCGCCTCAGGCAAATTCACTAAGGCGGGCAGCGCCGCCGGATTGAAATTCGCCCGCCCCATGTCGACGCTAATCTGATGAACATCGCCATGCACAGTGCAATAAACGTCACCGCCCGCCGTATGTACCAGAAAGGGCTCATGGCCGACGCGACCGATATCAAAAAGATAACGCGCATAGATCCGTAGCCCGTTACCGCTTTTCTCCGCTTCGGAGCCGTCCGGATTGATAATACGCAGTGTGGGATTGATCTGATCGCCGCTGTCGATCAGCAGACCATCCGATCCCACGCCATAGTGGCGATGGCACAGCATTTGAATATGCTCGTTGCTCAACTGTTCGGCAACGTCGCGATGGCATACCAGGTAATCATTACCCAGCCCGTGATATTTATGAAAGTGTAAGGGTGTCATTGTGTGGGTTCGCCTGGCGCTGCAGTTTTTTGGACATCTTACATTACATTCACCGTCTTGATGAATTAAACCCTGCGTTGTTAACCGTGGTGGTCATTCTGCTCCACTGCGTCCGGCTATCAGACTGGCGCCTCCCCTCCGTCGGGCTTACACTCTGCGTACCTGTGAGCGGTATTCATCAATCCGGAAAGATTATGCTAAAAGAGAACGTAAACGATCTGCTCTCCTTTATGGTGGTAGCGCGTGAGCGCAGCTTTACCCGCGCAGCGGCCCAGCTCGGCGTGTCACAGTCGGCGCTCAGCCATGCCATGCGCCATCTCGAAGCGCGTCTCGATGTGCGGCTGCTGACCCGCACCACCCGCAGCGTGGTACCGACCGAGGCGGGTGAGCGACTCATTCAGCGCCTCGGTCCGCATCTGGAGGAGATGGAGCGGGCGCTGACCGCGCTGCGCGATACGCGCGAACGCCCGGCGGGCAACCTGCGCATCACCGCCGGGGAGCATGCCACCAGCACCGTACTCTGGCCGGCGCTAAAGCCATTTATGCTGCAATATCCGGATATTAACATCGAAATCACTGTTGATAATGGCCTCACGGATATCGTGGATGGCCGGTTTGACGCCGGGGTGCGACTCGGCGAACAGGTGGCGAAAGAGATGATTGCCGTGCGCATTGCCCCGGATATGCGGATGGCGGTAGTAGGTTCGCCAGCCTATCTGCAGCAGGCCGGTACGCCGCAGACGCCCTGGGATCTTGCGCAGCATCGCTGCATCAATCTGCGCCTGCCGACACGAGGTGGACTTTACGCCTGGGAGTTTGCCCGCGACGGCCGGGATATCCAGGTGCGGGTGGAGGGGCAAGTGATCCTCAACAGCCTGCCGCAGCGCATCGATGCGGCGGAGGCGGGCCTCGGTCTGGCCTACGTTCCGGATGACTGCGTGGCGGAGGCCTTAGCCAGTGGCCGGCTGGTGCAAGTGCTGGCGGACTGGACCCCCACCTTCCCCGGCTACCATCTCTACTACCCCAGTCGACGCCAGCATACCAGCGCTTTCACTCTGTTGCTGGAAACTCTGCGACGCTGATCTCATTGATAAATCTGTCAAATGCTATCGGTAAATGTTTTAGGTGCGTAACTATTACGTTACGTGTAGGATTCAGCGCCATGTCTGAGCTTATCTCCTACGTCAGAATGATGAGAAAGCCAGCATAATGTGCCAGCCGTCATCCACTCCGGCTGCAAACATGGGCATTGACAGGAAACTGATACATCAATGAATACGAAACACGACACTGCAGCGGAGCACCATGCTGCGAAACGCCACTGGCTCAACTCACATGAAGCGGGTTATCACAAAGCGATGGGCAACCGTCAGGTACAGATGATCGCCATCGGCGGCGCTATCGGTACCGGTTTGTTCCTCGGCGCCGGGGCACGTTTACAAATGGCAGGGCCAGCGCTCGCACTGGTCTATCTGGTCTGCGGCATCTTCTCCTTCTTTATTCTTCGCGCCCTCGGCGAACTGGTTCTCCACCGCCCCTCGAGCGGCAGCTTCGTCTCCTATGCCAGGGAATTCCTCGGTGAAAAGGCCGCTTACGTGGCCGGCTGGATGTACTTCGTTAACTGGGCCATGACCGGGATCGTCGATATCACCGCCGTGGCGCTGTATATGCACTACTGGGGCGCGTTTGGCGATGTGCCACAGTGGGTCTTCGCCCTTGGCGCGCTGGCAATCGTCGGTACCATGAACATGATCGGCGTAAAATGGTTCGCCGAGATGGAATTCTGGTTCGCGCTGGTCAAAGTGCTGGCGATCGTTGCGTTCCTCGTGGTCGGCACCATTTTCCTCGGCTCCGGTAAGCCGCTGGACGGCAATGCCACCGGCTTCCATCTGATCACCGATAACGGCGGCTTCTTCCCTCACGGCCTTCTGCCGGCGCTGGTGCTGGTGCAGGGCGTGGTCTTTGCCTTCGCCTCCATTGAACTGGTGGGCACCGCGGCCGGTGAGTGTAAAGATCCGGAGTCGATGGTACCGAAGGCCATCAACAGCGTGATCTGGCGTATCGGCCTGTTCTACGTCGGTTCGGTGGTGCTGCTGGTGCTGCTCCTGCCGTGGAGCGCCTACCAGGCAGGACAGAGCCCGTTCGTCACCTTCTTCTCCAAACTGGGCGTACCGTATATCGGCAGCGTAATGAACATCGTGGTGTTAACCGCCGCCCTCTCCAGCCTCAACTCCGGCCTCTACAGCACCGGACGTATCCTGCGTTCCATGTCGATGGGGGGCTCCGCGCCGAAGTTTATGTCGAAAATGAGCCGTCACCACGTCCCTTACGCCGGGATCCTGGCGACGCTGGCGGTGTATGTGGTGGGGGTGTTCCTCAACTATCTGGTGCCGTCGCAGGTGTTTGAGATCGTGCTTAACGTCGCGTCGCTGGGGATCATTGCTTCCTGGGGCTTTATCGTGGTGTGTCAAATGCGTCTGCGCAAAGCGATCAAGGAAGGAAAAGCGGCGAAGGTGAGCTTCAGAATGCCGGGGGCGCCATTCACCTCCTGGCTGACGCTGCTGTTCCTGTTCAGCGTGCTGGTGCTGATGGCCTTCGATTATCCGAACGGCACTTACACCATTGGCTCAATTCCACTGCTGGCGGTGCTGCTGGTAGCTGGCTGGTTTGGCGTGCGTAAACGCGTGCATGCGATCCACAGTACGGCGCCGACGCTCAGGAAGTAACTGGCAGGACTCCCGGTTTGCCCGCGACGGACAAACCGGGAGGTCAGGATTTAGTTATCCTCAACCAGCTGCGACACGTCGCTACTGTTAATTTCCCGCTTATTACCAGACTCATCGATATAGCTGGTCATCCCCGTTTCTTTATCCAGCTGCGGCTTGCCGTGGGTGACGATCGTCTGACCGCTTTTGGTGGTCATAACGTAGTTGGACGAACAGCCTGCCAGCAGCGCCAGCATCGCACCGGCGCAAATCACCATAAATGGCTTTTTCATTTTATCTCCACTGATTACCACTGCCCGCGCAAGGCGGGAAAGCGTTAAGTGTATAACCATCTGGTTTATCAGGCCAATACGCGTTTGTAACAGAGGGTGAGGTGCCGGGCGGCATGCGGGGCGCGACCTTGACCGATCGTCGTCGCCCCGGGCATCTTACAGCGCGATGCGGATCACGTCGTCCGGCGCGGTGGCCTCTTTCTCACGGCTGGAAGCCTGTTTCACGCTGACATACAGCGTTTTGCCGTCATCAGAGAGCGCCAGGCTGTTGGGGTGAGTCGGCGTTTTAAAGGTCTTCACGATCTTGTAGCGCTTACCGTCGATAACGCTGACTTCCCCGGCCTTACGGTGCGTCACATAGGCTTCATTACGCGTCGGGTTAAACAGCACCGCCAGCGATTCCGGCGCGGCGATTTTCTCCAGCACCTTACCATCGCGGGTATCGACCACCAGCACTTCCGGCTGCTTGCTGTCGGTAATAAAGGCGCGGTGACCGGCGGTATCAAGGCTCAGGTTTAAGTAGAAGTGCGCTTTGCCATCGTCCTGCAATTTCTTGCGCGACACAATGGTATTGCTCTCGCTGTCGATGGTCAGCAGTTCGCCGTCGGCATTGGTGGTATAGAGGCGTTTCGCCTGCGGATCGATCGCCAGACCCGTCGCCATTGCCCCGGTGCCGGTAATAGTGGTTTTCAGCTTCAGGGTCGCGCCATCTACCACCCAAATCACGCTCTCTTTGCCCAGACCGGTAATGTAGACCGTGTTGGTCTGCTCATTGACCGCCAGCTCGCGCGGTTGCAGTGGGCGTACGGTTTCACTGCGCTGACGCTCGTCCAGCACCAGACGCCCTTTCACGGCGCCGGTTTTGGCGTCAATGGCGGTGACGGTGCTGTCGACGGTATTGCCAAACCACAGCGTGCCGGTGGCATGGTTGATAGCAGCGCCGAACGGCTTCAGATCGTTGTGAATAATCTGCGTCACGTCCAGGGTGGTGGGGTCAAGACGATAAACAATACCGCCCTTGTCCAGTGAGCGACTCTGCGACGTGGCGACCCATAACGCGTTCTCCTGCTGGCTGTAGGCCATTTCGTAGGCCCCTTTTCCGACGGCCTTACGCAGCATCTCATCCGCAGCGTGGGCGCTAAAGCTACCTGCCAGCAGCAGAGAGGTGAATAACAGTGAATGGCGCAGACGCGGCGCGGCAAAATGACGTAGTGACATGACGACTCCCTTTGATAAACCAGTATGTGCTGACCCGACATCGCTTCCGGCGGTAAAGTCCTGGCTTTACCCTTATTTTTGAATGCGAATAGTAATCATTATTTATCTCAAAGTGGAGCGCTAATTGTTGTTGTTCGGTAAATTCATCAGCAAGAAGCACTATCCGTTAACCAACGGCGGTTAATAATTTTCAAATGTTTTACAAACGGGGTAACATATCTACATATGTTCCATTTGGTTCGTCTCCCGAGTACTATCGATGAAAATCCTGTCCGTGCGTCACGCCGCCCTGCCGGCGCTGCTGCTACCGCTGATTGCCGCGGCCCAGACCGCTGATGAACAAACCATGGTGGTGACCGCCGCGCCAACCACTGTTTCTGAACTGGATACCCCCGCCGCCGTCAGCGTGGTCAATGGGGATGAAATGCGCCAGGCCGCACCGCGCGTCAATCTCTCTGAATCACTGGGCGCCGTACCGGGCCTGCAGGTGCAGAACCGGCAAAACTATGCCCAGGATCTGCAACTGTCGATTCGCGGGTTTGGCTCTCGCTCCACCTATGGCGTGCGCGGGCTACGCATCTATGTAGACGGCATTCCGGCGACCATGCCCGACGGCCAGGGGCAGACCTCGAATATCGATATTGGCAGCGTCGACACCATTGAGGTGCTGCGCGGCCCCTTCTCTGCCCTGTACGGTAACTCGTCCGGCGGGGTGATCAACGTCACCAGCCAGACCGGCACCCAGCCGCCCACCGTGGAAGCCAGCAGCTACTATGGCAGCTTCGGTACCTGGCACTACGGGATGAAGGCCACTGGCGCCGTTGGCGACGGCAGCCATGCAGGCGATGTGGATTACACGGTCTCGACCAACCGCTTCACCACTCATGGCTATCGCGATCACAGCGGCGCACGCAAAAATCTGGCGAACGCCCGACTGGGGGTGCGCATCAACGATGTCAGTAAGCTGACGCTGCTGCTGAACAGCGTGGATATCAAAGCCAATGACGCCGGCGGCTTAACCGCCGACGAATGGCGCGATAACCCGCGCCAGTCGCCGCGCGGCGACCAGTATAATACCCGCAAGAATACCCGGCAGACCCAGGCCGGCCTGCGCTATGAGCGCCAGCTGAGCGCCCAGGACGATCTCAGCGTCATGATGTACACCGGTGAACGTGAAACCACGCAGTTCCAGTCGATCCCGCGCACGCCGCAGCTGAAACCGAGCCATGCCGGCGGGGTGATCGATCTCACCCGTCACTACCAGGGAATCGATACCCGCCTGACCCATCGCGGAGAGCTGCTGGTGCCCGTCACCCTGACCGCCGGTCTCGATTACGAGAACATGAGCGAGCGCCGTAAAGGGTATGAAAACTTTGTGATGGTCAACGGCGCGCCGCAGTATGGCGAACAGGGTGCGCTGCGCCGTAACGAACGCAACCTGATGTGGAACATCGACCCCTACCTGCAGACCCAGTGGCAGTTAACGGACAAACTCTCGCTCGATGCCGGGGTTCGCTACAGCTCAGTATGGTTCGACTCGAATGACTACTACATCACCCCAGGCAATGGCGATGACAGCGGTGATGCCAGCTATCACAAGTGGCTGCCCGCAGGCTCGCTGAAGTATGCTCTGACCGACGCGTGGAACGTCTACCTCTCCGCTGGCCGCGGCTTCGAGACGCCGACCATTAACGAACTGTCATACCGCTCCGATAACCAGAGCGGCCTTAATTTCGGCCTGAAGCCCTCCACCAACGACACAGTGGAGATCGGCAGTAAGACGCGGCTCGGCAATGGGCTGCTCACCGCCGCCCTGTTCCAGACCAATACCGATAATGAGATCGTGGTCGACAGCAGCAGCGGCGGGCGCACCAGCTATAAAAACGCCGGCAAGACCCGTCGTCAGGGGATGGAGCTGGGGCTGGATCAGCAGTTTGGCGAGAGCTGGCGTCTGAAGGCGGCCTGGACCTGGCTGGACGCGACCTATCGCACTAACGTCTGCGATGACGCCAGCTGCAACGGCAACCGCATTCCGGGGATCGCGCGCAATATGGGCTACGCCTCCTTTGGCTATCAGCCGGAGCAGGGCTGGTACGCCGGCAGCGATATTCGCTACATGAGCGACATCATGGCCAATGACGAAAACACGGCTAAAGCGCCTTCCTGGACGGTGGTTGGCCTGACGACTGGCTATAAATGGAGCTACGGCAGGATGGACATGGATCTGTTCGGCCGCGTCGACAACCTTTTCGACCGGGAGTACGTCGGGTCCGTTATCGTTAATGAGTCCAACGGGCGCTACTACGAGCCTGCTCCCGGACGCAACTACGGCATCGGCCTGAACCTCGCCTGGCGCTTCGAATAACACGCCCCTTCCCCGCCGGCGGTGATTGGCGGGGAAGGCTTAACGATGTGGCGTTTTCCCCACGGACGCGGGTTAAAGCAGATTTCGCAGGGATAACTCGAAAATGATCTTTTCCGCCTGGCAGGAGAAAGCGATGGCGAGATCGAGTTTAACCTCGTCGCCAGCGGCGGCGATGGTGTAATCGACCTGCGGCGGTTCACTGGCCGGCGCCGCGGCGGCAGCACGTTCGCGCACAGCGGCTACGGTGGATTCCGCTTCTTCGCGGCTCGGGAACATTTTCTCAGCCCGGTAGACGCAGTCCTCGTTATCAATGATCGTCCCGACATCAATGGCGCAGCCTTTGGTGCTGCATTTATCTACTACATCTTTCATCGTAATAACCTCTCGAGTTTTCTTAAGGATAAGAATCCGCTCACCGAAAAGCAAACCATTAATATCCGTAAGGATTAGCAATTTTTCTATTATATCGCGCCGCGGCGGGCGCCAGCTTGCGCCATCGCAAGGTGAGGCAATATGACTGCCGACGATCGCCTGACGATACGCGATGCCATCGCAGCAATCGTGGCCTCCATCACACTATTCTGCACACCATCTCGTCTGCCTCGCCTCGCAGCGTTAGTCTGGTCACAGAACAACGCCAACAAGGAGCTGCTATGGCACTGCCGATGATGATTGATTGCGATCCGGGACATGATGACGCGATCGCCCTGGTCCTCGCCCTCGCCTCGCCGGAGCTGGAGGTGAAAGCCGTCACCGCTTCCGCGGGCAACCAGACCCCGGAGAAGACCCTGCGCAACGTGCTGCGTATGCTGACGCTGCTGAACCGGCCGGATATCCCGGTGGCCGGCGGCGCGTGGAAGCCGTTGATGCGCGATCTGATCATCGCCGATAACGTGCACGGCGAGAGCGGACTGGATGGCCCGAGCCTGCCGGAACCAACCTTTGCCCCGCAGAACTGCACCGCCGTCGAGCTGATGGCCAGGGTGCTGCGGGAAAGCCAGGAGCCGGTGACTCTGGTGGCCACCGGGCCGCAGACTAACGTGGCGTTGCTGCTCGCCAGCCACCCGGAGCTGCACGCGAAAATCGCCCGCATCGTGATCATGGGGGGCGCAATGGGGCTGGGCAACTGGCAGCCGGCGGCGGAGTTTAATATTTTCGTCGATCCGCAGGCGGCGGAAATGGTCTTTCAGTCCGGGATCCCGGTGGTGATGGCGGGGCTGGATGTTACGCATCGGGCGCAAATCCTTCCCGCCGATATCGAGCGATTCCGCCAGATTGGCAATCCGGTGTCGACCATTGTCGCCGAGCTGCTCGACTTCTTTATGGCCTACCACAAGGATGAAAAGTGGGGCTTCGACGGCGCGCCGCTGCACGATCCCTGCACCATCGCCTGGCTCCTCAAGCCGGAGATCTTCACCACTATCGAACGCTGGGTCGGCGTGGAAACGGAAGGAAAATATACCCAGGGGATGACGGTGGTCGATTACTACCATCTGACCGGCAATCGGCCCAATACTACCCTGATGCTGGATGTCGACCGTGAAGCCTTTGTCGATCTGCTCGCCCAGCGGTTAACCTTTTACGCCTGACACGCCTCCCATGCCCCTTTTCCCTCACGGGAAAAGGGGCAGAGTAAGTTGGATCCGCCGGACTAGTCGTCGGCCGCGACGCGGATCACCACTTTACCGAAGTTCTCACCTTTCAACAGGCCGATCAGCGCCTGCGGCGCCTGATCCAGACCGTCGATCAGCTGTTCGCGATATTTAATTTTCCCCTCTTGCACCCAGCGCCCCATCTGCTGCTGGAATTCCGCGATCCGATGCCCGTAATCCTGGCCGATAATAAAGCCCTGCATCCGGATGCGCTTCTTGAGGATGGTCGCCATCAGCAGCGGCAGACGATCCGGTCCGTCTGGCAAACCGGTGGCGTTATAGCCGCTTACAAGCCCGCAGACCGGTACCCGCGCTGCGGTATTCAGCAGCGGCAGCACCGCGTCAAAAACCTTGCCGCCGACGTTTTCGTAGTAAACGTCAATGCCCTGCGGGCAGGCCTGGGCCAGCTGTTCGGCAAAATCATCCGCACGATGGTCAAGGCAGACATCAAAGCCTAACGTCTCAACCGCATACCGACACTTCTCCGCGCCTCCAGCGATGCCGACGGTGCGGCAGCCCTTAATTTTGCCGATCTGTCCGACCGTGGCGCCAACCGGCCCGGTCGCCGCAGCGACCACCAGCGTTTCGCCCGCCTTCGGCTGGCCGATGTCCAGCAATCCCATGTAGGCGGTGAAGCCCGGCATCCCCAGAACTCCCAGCGACCAGGACGGGTGTTGCGGGTCGTCACCCAGCTTCACCAGTCCGTTGCCGTCGGAGAGTTCATAATCCTGCCAGCCGCTGTAGCCCAGCACCCAGTCGCCGGGTTGATAATCGGCATGATTTGAGCTGACCACGCGACTCACGGTCCCTCCCACCATCACCGCGCCAATGGCCACCGGTGGCGAATAAGAAGGCGCGTCGCTCATGCGCCCGCGCATATAGGGATCGAGCGATAAAAAAACGGTACGCAGCAGAACCTGCCCCGGCCCCGGCGTCGGCACCTCGCTCTCTTCCAGGCGGAAATTCTCTGCCGTCGGTTCACCATGGGGGCGGGAAGCCAGTACCCAGCGGCGATGGCGTTGCGGTTGATCTGTCATAGCAAACTCCTCTTGTTAGCAGACAGTACTGAGGCTAGCTGCTTTATGCGCAACGTGCTTTACCATTAAGAGCCGGATGGCGATTGATTAAGGCGAACCACCAGATAGACGCAGGTCTCCGCGGATTCATTGATAAAGCGACAATCGTTGGGCGGGCCAAGCTCCAGACAATCCCCCTTCTGCATCTCATGACGGGTAGTCCCTTCGACGAACACCAGCTCGCCCTGCTGCAGCCAGATCAGCTGGCGGGCGAGCGCATAGGAAGAGGCCGGCATGGGCACATCGCTGCCGGGCGGCAGCTCAATCTGCACCAGATCTATCGGCAGATCGCTGCGCGGCGAGACGTGGCGGCGGAGATAGTGGCTTTGCGGGTCGTGCCACACCGGCTGGCTGGCAAAGCGCAGCAGCTTACCCTCCTGCATTTCCGCCCGGGCGATCAGCGTCGACATACTGATGCCGAAGGCGCCGGAAAGACGGCCCAGCATCGAGGCCGTCGGGCTGCTTTCGCCGCGCTCGATTTTATGGATCATCGCCCGCGAGGCGCCGGCCCGTTCGGCGAGGTCGTTCAGCGACCAACCGCGGGACTCACGCTCGATGCGGATGCGCGCACTGATGCGCTGATTGAGGTTGTCTTCTATAGTATTCATAACGTAATACTATAGTGTGCACCCACCCATTACACAACTGCTCGTCGGGCCGCGTGCTTACCGGGTCATCCGTAAAAATTATGCGGAAAACGGATGACAGCGCGATGTTCATTATTGTAATAATATCGTACTACTATAGTGTACAAAAAACTGAGGTTTGCTATGTCCATCCGCCCTGCCATTAAAGACGACTGTGCAGCGATCGCCGAAATCTATAACCACGCCGTCGTGCATACCGCCGCCATCTGGAATGATAAAACCGTGGATACCGACAACCGTATCGCGTGGTTTGAAGCCCGCCAGCTGGCCGGCTTTCCGGTGCTGGTGAACGAGGAAAACGGCGTCATCACCGGCTATTCCTCGTTTGGCGACTGGCGCGCGTTTGACGGTTTCCGCCACACCGTGGAGCATTCGGTGTACGTTCACCCCGATCATCAGGGGAAAGGGCTGGGTCGCAAACTGCTGGTTGCGCTGATCGCCGAAGCGCGTCGGCTGAATAAACATGTGATGGTCGCCGGTATTGAATCGCAGAACCACGCTTCGCTGCATCTGCATGAAACGCTGGGCTTTATCACCACCGGGCAGATGCCGCAGGTAGGAACCAAATTTGGTCGCTGGCTGGATCTCACCTTTATGCAGCTGCAGCTGGATGAGCGTCAGGACCCGGACGGCAAGGCATGAATGCATCGCTCACCCTCGCCTGTCTGGTCGCCGCCGGCGTTGGTCTCGTGGTGCAGAATACCCTGATGGTGCGCATCACCCAGTCGGCGTCGACGATCCTTATCGCCATGCTGCTCAATTCGCTGGTGGGGATCGTTATTTTCGTGACGATGTTACTGCTGCGCCAGGGCGTCGCCGGCTTTCAGGAGCTGGCCCTGAGCGTGAAGTGGTGGACGCTGATCCCCGGCCTGCTGGGGTCCTTTTTCGTCTTCGCCAGCATCAGCGGCTATCAGACCGTGGGCGCGGCCACCACCATTGCGGTACTGGTCGCCAGCCAGCTGGTTGGCGGGTTGATCATGGATTTAGTTCGCGCCCACGGCGTGCCGGTGCGGGCGCTGATCGGGCCGGTATGCGGCGCGGTGATGCTGGTGGTGGGCGCCTGGCTGGTGGCCAGGCGCCAGTTCTGAGCGCATCTTCAGAGGATCGCGCCGCCTTTCGTCAGCTGCTCGCGGCGTGCGTCCTGCTCTTCCTGATGCTGTCGCCCATGGTGGGCGATGGCAGTGCGCAGGCGCTGCTGCTGGGTATAGCGTTCCTCACGACTGAGTTGTGGATCATCGCTCAGGGCGATCAGCAGCTCATTCATATGAGTGATAACGCCCTCGGCAAGGGTGTCATCGACTTTGACGATAACCTCATCCAGATGTGCCATCCGGTTCTCCTTTCGCTTAATTCAGCTTCGCTTTGGAAAAATCGCTCCCCATCATGCTCACGCGGTAGCCGCTGACGTTGCTACGGGTGGCATAGAAGGTCTTGCCGGTCGCCAGGGTGATCCACGGCGCCTGCTGGTAGAAGATCTCTTGCGCCTGTTCATAGAGTTTGGCACGCGCCTGCGGATCGCTCACCAGCAGCGCTTTCTTCACCAGCGCGTCATAGGACTTATCGCACCAGCGAGCGGCGTTGGAGCCGGTCTGGATATTATCACAGCTGAGCAGCGTGCCGGCAAAGTTGTCCGGGTCGCCGTTGTCCGACATCCAGCCATACAGGGCGCTGTCGTGCTCCCCTTTGCGCATACCGGCAAGGTATTCGCCCCATTCGTAGCTGACAATCTTCGCTTTGACGCCCACTTTAGCCCAGTCGTTTTGGATCATTTCGGCGATCCGCTTCGAGTTCGGGTTGTACGGACGCTGGACCGGCATCGACCACAGGGTTACTTCCGCTCCTTGCTCCAGACCCGCCTGCTTGAGCAGCGCTTTGGCTTTCTGCGGATCGTAATCATAGTCCGGGAGATCTTTCTTATACCCGAGCATCGTCGACGGGATCGGTGATTTCGCCACGCTGCCGGAATCGAGGAATACCGCCTTGACGATCGCCTGCTTGTCGGTGGCATAGTTTAATGCCTGGCGCACCAGCACATTATCAAACGGTTTTTTCTCCGTGTTGAACGCCAGATAGCCGACATTCAGCGCCTCAACCGCATGCAGCGCCAGATCTTTATTGCCCTTAATCACCGGGAACTGAACCGGCGAAGGCGCAGGAATAATCTGGCACTCGTTGGTCTGCAGTTTCGCCAGACGGGTCTCGACGTTCGGCGTAATGGAGAAGATCAGGTGCTTAGTCGGCACCTCGCCTTCCCAGTAGTGGGGATTGGCGATATAGCGGATTTGGGAATCCACTTTATACTGCTGCAGGGCATACGGCCCGGTACCGACAGGCCAGTTATCAACATTCTCCGGCGTCCCTTTCTTCAGCATCGCCTCGCCATACTCCGCCGACAGAATAGAGGCGAAGTCCATGCCCCAGTCGGCAAGAAACGCCGCGTTCGGCTCGTTAAGCACGAACTGGACGTGATAGTCATCGACCTTTTTCACCGACTTAATCAACTTATCGAGGCCCACGTCGTGGAAGTACTCATAGTTCCCCTGCGACACCTTGTGATAGGGATGCTGAGGATCCATCTGGCGCAGCACGGAAAACAGGACGTCGTCGGCGTTAAAATCGCGGGTTGGTTTGAAGAATTTGTTGCTGTTGAACTTCACCCCCTGACGCAGAGTAAAGGTCCAGGTTTTGCCATCCTCAGAGACGTGCCACTCGGTGGCCAGCGACGGGATCGGCGTGTTCTTCACCGGGTCAAAGGTGACCAGGCGGTTATACAGCACCTGCGAGCTGGCGACGAACGACGGGCCGGAGCTGGCGATTTGCGGATTAAAGGACTCCGGAGAGGCTTCTGAGCAGTAGACCAGTGTGTCATTGCCTGCGGCCCAGGCGGCGCCGGCCGGCAGCAGTGCGCTCAGCAGCAGCGCCAGCGTGGTTTTCCCTGTAGACATGGTTATAAGTCCTGATTATTGATTATAAGAACCGTAATATCAGCACAGGCGCCCGCCCCCGGCAAATAATCAATGGCTATCACCTTATGCAAATCACGCTGAAATCGCTGGTTTAATCGGCGTAGCGCTGTTTTTTACGCCAGCAAGTGTCGGGATGTTGTGAGCCACACATAATTCCTGCAAAAAAATGTGCGATAACCGCCCTGCTCACGCTCACTGTCAGTAGTGCCCGGTACACTGGGGGAACCGCAGAACAAGAGGTTTCCACCATGACAATCACCTGCAATCTGTACATTGACGGCCAGTGGCACGATGCCGAAGGCCGCCGCACCTTTACCCGACGCCACCCGGCCCACGACGACGTCGCCTCGGTGGCCGCGGCCGCCAGTCTCGCCGACGGCAAACGCTGCGTCGAAGCCGCGGCCAAAGCCTTCCCGCTGTGGCGTGATACCTCTCCGGCGGAACGACGCCGTTTACTGCTCGACGCGGCGGAACATATGCTGTTGCGGGAGGCTAAATTTATCGCCGCCATGGCGGCGGAGACCGGCGCGACTGCGCACTGGGCCGGCTTTAACGTTCATCTGGCGGCCGATATCCTGCGTGAAGCGGCGGCGCTGACCACCCAAATTGAAGGGCAAATTATTCCTTCCAACGTGCCGGGCAACCTGGCGATGGGCGTCCGCCAGGGGGCGGGGGTGGTGCTGGGCATGGCGCCGTGGAACGCACCGCTGATTCTGGCTACCCGGGCGCTGGCAACGCCGCTGGCCTGCGGCAACGCAGTGATCCTCAAGGGCGCGGAGCTGTCGCCGGCCACTCAGGGACTGATTATCGACGCCCTTGACGCGGCGGGCTTCCCACCGGGGGTGGTGAACTATCTTACCTGTGCGCCTGAAGATGCGCCGGCGCTGGTGGAGTCGCTTATCGCCCACCCGGCGGTGCGGCGCGTTAACTTTACCGGATCCACGCCGGTGGGGCGGATTATCGCCCGCACCTGCGGGCAATATCTTAAACCGGCGGTGCTGGAGCTCGGCGGTAAAGCGCCGCTGCTGGTGCTGGACGATGCTGATATCGAGCAAGCGGCGGCGGGCGCGGTTTTTGGCGCCTTCGCCAACGCCGGCCAGATCTGCATGTCCACCGAGCGCATTATTGTCGACAACGCCGTAGCAGAGGTGTTTATCCCGCTGCTGGCCAGGCGCGCCGCCGCCCTGCCCGCCAGCCTGACGGGGCCGGTGGTTGATATGAACACCATCATCCGCTGCAACGCCTTAATCGACGATGCGTTAGCCAAAGGCGCTCGCCTGCTAACCGGTGGTAAAGCCAGCGATACCCACATGGCGCCGACCTTGCTGGACGGCGTGACCCGCGAGATGCGGCTGTGGAACGAAGAGTCCTTCGGCCCGGTAAAAGCGATTATTCGGGTTAAGAATGAAGAAGAGGCGCTGACGGTGGCCAACGACAGTGAATACGGTCTTTCCGCTGCGGTCTACAGCCGCGACAGCGCCAGAGCGTGGAACGTGGCGCAACGTCTGCAAACGGGCATTTGCCATATCAATGGCCCAACGGTGCATGATGAAGCGCAAATGCCGTTTGGCGGCTGCAAATCCTCGGGCTATGGCCGCTTTGGGGGGCGGGCCGGCATCGCGGAATTCACCGAGCTGCGCTGGATAACACTCCAGACCCAGCCCCGCGAACTCCCTTTCTGAACCGGTATTCTTTTAACCCTGGCTGGCGATGATCTGCGCCAGCCCTTGCGGATTCTCCCACGCCATCGAGTGTCCCCCGCGGGGCACAATCCCGACCGGGATCCCTTGCGCCTCAGCCAGGTCAATATCGGCATAAGGCAGGGAGAGCTCACCGACGATGAGCCTTTTTTGACAGTGCAGCTGGCAGAGCTGACTAAACCAGGGGGTATCGCTGCCACGCATCAGGCTGCTGGCGGCCCGCCAGACGGCCCAGGGCGCGCTGTTTTGCAAACAGCCAGCCCATGGCGAGCGCTCCTCAGCCAGCATTCTGGCATAGCCTTCGGCAATAAAGGCCGCCTCTGTCTGCGCCGCAATGCGCCTGCTGTACTCACCGCCGCCGGCAAACAGATTGGGTTCAGAGACCAGCAGCGTGGTCACGCGCTCGCCCAACAGCCTCGCCGCTTCGATGGCGATGCTTCCTCCCATGCTATGACCGAACAGCGCGAAGCGCTGCAGGCGCAGATGGTTAAGTAGCTGCTCCACGACTTGCGCCTGAATATGTATGTTGTAACTAAAGTCGTGCGGTTTATCGCTGTAGCCGAAGCCTGGCAGATCGATGAGTATTTTACGCCGTCCGTTCAGCGCAGGATCGCTGGCGACGCGGGGATAATCGTAGGATGACGCGCAGCCGAGACCGTGGATAAACACCACCGGGAGGCCATCTCCCGGAAGATCGAGCCAACGCAGCGTGGCGCCTGCGACGGAAGAAAAGAAACCGTTCACCTGTATGCCTCCATGATAAAATTACTGGTTTTTTATACAGTAACCTTACCCTTTCCGCCACCCTTTTCTGCCGTCCGGCATCTGGGGTTAAAACAGCGAGACGAGCAGCGCCATCGGGAAGCTGAACGGCCAGGTGGCGCCGATCAACAGGGCCGCCAGCAGGCGGATCACCCGGCTCTCTTTGGTCAAAAACCAGCTAATCACGGCGCATATCACGCCCATAATGGCGTAAAACACCAGCATTTTTTGATATAACGTCATTCTTACTCTTCCTTCCCTGAGGGGCGTTCCATGGTGGGATGATTATCTGCCATGACGTCGTGATTCAGAGATACCTGTATAACAAATTCTGAAACGGGCTGAATATTGAGAATAAAGCCTGATTCGTCTTAATCCGATAGCGCAACCGCAGGCGCCGTACTATACCTTTATGGACTTACTCATTAAGGTGGCGTTATGGATGTCTCCAGCAAAACCGTCATTCTGATTAATGTCTGCGCCGCGTGCGTACTTATCAGCCTGCTGTCCGTGAGATTTGGCTGGTTTTAATGATTTTACTCAGCAACGAAACCTAAAAAAGCAGCCCCCAGGGGCTGCTTTTTTACGCGCGAACACGGGCGATATTATAAAGGTTATAAGCGACAGGTGTTGCCTGGCCTGCCGCAATAACCTTATTAAGCTCCGGGTTATAGTGCGGCAGAAAATTCATCTGTTCGCTATCCCATTCGGCGGCAGCGCAGACGGCCTGCCCCACTCCCGCGCTCTCACAGCCCTGAATGCGTTTTGCCGGGGCGTTACCATAGCTCAGCGTCACAGCGCCGATAGCCAGCAGAATAAAAGCCAAAATTTTCACAACGACATCAACGTTAAAACCTAATATGCGCTAAATGATCGCATGAGCAGCGACGGAAAGTCAAACCCGGGAGCACCCGCAACCCGCCTGCAGCCCGCATTTTGGCCGGACTCACGGAATATTTAATATTCAGAACAAATATCATGCAATAACAGCAAATATTAAATCCTTATTTATAGCCGTGAAATAATTTCGGTTCAGGGCAATTCCATTGGTCTGATAAAGATAATATGTCCCCGTTCTCAGGGGGAAAAGATTGTCGCCGCATTCACCAAAAATGCGATATTCCGCGCAGGGCCTCCATCTTAATACGATAAAAGGCCGCTACAAGCCGTTGTTACATAACCCCTTCATTGTGGATCTCGCGGTTAATCGCCAAAAATAGCGCTAAATGACAACAAATATCATTTGCCTTCCATTCAGATAATACTTACATTCATAACTATTAGTAATGTTTTGGCGCCAGGGCGCTTTTTATATTTCGAGGTGGATATGTCCGGAATCATCACGCTGGTCATCGCGCTGATCCTGCTGGTCGCGGCGGTGTATAATCTTATTTCCTATATTCGTGACCGTCGTAGCGCCAGTTTACCGAGCAAAAAAACCAAGCGCTGAATGGCGGCCAGACGATGCGTTTCCTGATGGTCATTCGGTCTTCATCCCGCGATGCGGCGGGCATAAAAAAGCCCCTGCCAACAGGCAGAGGCCAGTATACGGTCGCGAACCGCGACGCTGTCGCCTCACCCGCCGGGCGCGACGCGCCCAGGGTGACTGGCGGACCCCATCCGGCGCTTATCTCCGGCACTCACATTGGCTTAGCTCTTGAAGGGGCATCAGAATAATCTCATATCCCCCTCGTAGAGTTTTGACAATTTTTGCCATTGTGACTATTAGCGAACTAACACAACCGTCGCGCAATCATCGCCAGCCACTAAAGGGTCAATGCTTTAGCCATGCTTAACCATGACATGGCGGACCACCGTGTAATCCTCAAGGCCATACATCGACATGTCCTTTCCGTAGCCCGACAGTTTCTGGCCGCCGTGCGGCATTTCGCTCACCAGCATAAAGTGGGTGTTGACCCAGGTGCAGCCATACTGCAGCCTGGCACTAAGCCGGTGGGCACGGCCTACATCTTTCGTCCATACTGAGGACGCCAGACCATACTGGGAATCATTCGCCCAGCTCAGGGCCTGCGCTTCATCGCTGAAAGGCGTCACACTGACCACCGGGCCAAACACTTCGCGCTGCACAATGGCGTCTTCCTGCCGGGCGCCGGCAAGCAGCGTCGGCTGGAAGTAATAGCCCGCGCCGTCAGCCCGGCGACCGCCGGTGACCACCTTAATATGCGGTAGTGCCTTTGCGGCTTCCACTGCGGCACTAACCCTTTCAAGATGCGCCAGCGAGCTCAGCGGTCCCAGCTCGGTAGAGGCATCCTCTGGCGCACCCATTTTCAGGCTGGCCACCGCCGCCCCAAGTTTCTCCACCAGTTGGTCGTAAATACCCTGCTGAGCGTAGATCCGGCAGGCAGCCGTGCAGTCCTGGCCGGCGTTATAAAAGCCGAAGGTTCGTACCCCGTCGACTACCGCATCGATATCCGCGTCGTCAAAAACAATGACCGGCGCCTTGCCGCCCAGCTCCATGTGGGTGCGTTTGATCGACGAGGCGGTATGGCTGATGATATGGGCGCCGGTGGCAATCGACCCGGTCAGCGACACCATTCGCACTTTGGCATGCGAGGTCAGCGGGTCGCCTACCGTTTTGCCGCGGCCAAACAGCACGTTGATCACCCCTTCGGGGAAGATATCTTTTGCCAGCTCCGCCAGCTTCAGCGCCGTCAGGGGGGTGATCTCCGAGGGTTTTATCACCACGCAATTGCCTGCCGCCAGCGCCGGGGCCAGCTTCCAGGCCGCCATCATCAGGGGATAATTCCAGGGGGCGATAGAGGCCACCACGCCCACCGGGTCGCGGCGGATCATTGAGGTATGCCCTTCGAGATACTCTCCGGCGGCCATTCCCGGCAGGCAGCGGGCGGCGCCGGCGAAGAAGCGGAAGACGTCCGCAATGGCCGGCATCTCATCGTTAATCACGCAGTGCAACGGCTTGCCACAGTTCAGCGACTCCAGCTGCGCCAGGGTCTCCGCCTGCGCCGCGATAGCGTCCGCCAGCTTCAGCAAGCATTCCGAGCGCGTTTTCGGCGTTGTCTGGCTCCAGGCATCGAACGCCCGATCCGCCGCCTCAACGGCGGCATCGACCTGGGCCGCTGTCGCTTCGGCAATCTCCAGGATCACATCGCCGGTCGCAGGGTTGTATACCGGCACCTTTTCGCCTTCACCTGCCACTAACTTACCGTTTATCAAAAGGTTGTGTTGCATAGCATTATCCTGTTTCATGGTTTTATTTCCCGTTTCCGGCGTCGTTATCGCCGTCGCGGGTGAGCCACCAGGCCCCTAAGATTGGTATCGTCGTTACCAGCATCACCAACAGCGCGACAACGTTGGTGACGGGCACATCGCGCGGCCGCCCCAGCTGATTCAGTAACCACAGCGGCAATGTTCGCTCATGCCCCGCGGTAAAAGTGGTGACGATAATTTCATCAAACGACAGGGCGAAGGCCAGCATTCCCCCCGCCAGCAGCGCCGATCCCAGATTGGGCAACACCACGTAGCGAAAGGTCTGCCAGCCGGTCGCGCCCAGGTCCATCGAGGCTTCCACCAGGCTCCACGAGGTCCGACGAAAGCGGGCAATGACGTTGTTAAAGACCACCACCACACAAAAGGTCGCGTGCCCCACCACAATGGTCAGTAGCCCCGGCTCGAGACCGACGGCTTTAAACGCCGTCAGCAGCGCCAGGCCGGTAATGATCCCCGGCAGGGCGATCGGTAACAGCAGCAGTAGCGATACCGCATTCTTACCAAAAAAAGTGCTGCGCCACAGGGCACCTGCAGCCAGCGTGCCAAGTACTAAGGCAATGGCCGTCGACAGGGCGGCAATTTTAAGTGACAACGTCACGGATTCGAGAATATCGCTACGCCCTGCTGCCTCGCTAAACCAGCGTAGCGTCAGCCCCTGCGGCGGAAAGCTGAAGGCCGCATCCTCCGTATTAAAAGCATAGATGGCAATGATCAGCAGCGGGAAGTGGAGGAACACCACGCCGCCCCAGGTCGCCAGTTGCAGATACCAGGGTGCGCGTTCAGAGTGCATCGAAGGCTCCCAGACGTTTCACGAACGCCAGATAAAGGGCAATCAGCACGATCGGCACGAGGGTGAACGCCGCCGCCATCGGCATATTGCCTATCGCCCCCTGCTGCGAGTAGACCATGTTGCCGATAAAGTACCCCGGCGGCCCGACCAGCTGCGGCACGATAAAGTCGCCCAGCGTCAGCGAGAAGGTGAAAATCGATCCGGCGGCAATACCAGGGATAGCCAGCGGCAGAACCACATAGCGGAAGGTCTGTCGTGGCCCGGCGCCAAGATCGGCCGACGCCTGCAGCAAGGAGCCCGGAATGCGCTCCAGCGCCGCCTGCACCGGCAGGATCATAAACGGCAGCCAGATGTAGACGAACACCAGAAAGCGTCCCAGCCCGGAGGTGGACAAGGTGTTGCCGCCGATCGCCGGGACGGTCAGAAGCGCATTCAGCGCCCCTTCCAGTCCAAGATGGCCCAGAAACCACTGCGCCACACCATCTTTGGCCAGCAGCAGTACCCACGCGTAGGCTTTGACGATATAGCTGGCCCACATCGGCAGCATCACCGCGATATAAAAGAAAGCCTTCATTTTGCCGCTGGTATAGCGAGCCATGTACCAGGCCATCGGCAGCGCCAGCATGGCGCTGGCGAGCGTCACACTCAGGGCCATTACCAGGGTACGGACAATAATGTCGTAATTGGCGGGATTGAACAGCGCCCGCAGGTTGGCCAGCGTAAAGTCGCTGGTCACCGACATGGTGAAGTCGTCAAAGGTATAAATACTCTGCCACAGCAGGGTCAGGAGCGATCCCAGATAGACGATACCAAACCACATCAGCGGCCCGAGCAGCAGTAAAAACAGGCCCAATGCTGGCCGACGCCAGAAGATCCCGGATACGCGCCCGGCCTGCGCAGGAATCATCGCCATGGTCATCTCAGCCTCCGCTTTCCAGCGGGGTCATCGCCGACCGCGACCATGACGCCAGCACCGTTTGCCCCATTCGCGGGGCGCTGGCTGCCGCCGCGCCATCGATATTCGCCTGGCTGACCAGCAGCTTGTCCCCCTCCGCCAGCCTGAGCTCAATCCGCGTCGCCGCCCCCTGATACTGTACCGCCTGCACTACGCCCTGAACCTGAACCTCGCCGCCGCCCTGCAGGCGAACATGCTCCGGACGCAGCGACCAGCTACCCGGCATGCCGCACAATCGCCGGGCCGCCTCGGCTTCAAAAACGTTGGCGGTGCCGACAAAGCCAGCGACAAACGCGGTCTTCGGATGCAGATAGAGATCCTGCGGCGCATCCACCTGTTCGATGCGCCCATTGTTAAACACCGCCACGCGGTCTGACATCGACAACGCTTCGCTCTGGTCGTGGGTCACGAAGATAAAAGTTATCCCCAGCGACTGCTGCAGCTTTTTCAGCTCCACCTGCATCTGCTCGCGCAGCTTCAAATCCAGCGCACCCAGCGGCTCATCGAGCAGCAGCACCCGCGGCTGGTTCACCAGCGCCCGGGCAATAGCGACCCGCTGCCGCTGGCCGCCGGAGAGCTGAGAAGGCTTACGATGATGAGCAAAGCCAAGGGCCACCTTTTCCAGCGCTTCCTGGGCGCGGGCATGGCGCGCTTTCTTCGCCATGCCTTTGACCATCAGGCCGTAGGCGACGTTGTCGAGGATCGACATATGGGGAAACAGCGCATAGTCCTGGAACACCGTATTCACATCCCGCTGCCAGGGCGGCAGTTCGCTGGCCGGCTGACCGAAAATACGGATGGTGCCGCCGGAGAGCTGCTCGAAACCGGCAATCAGCCGCAGGCAGGTGGTTTTACCCGAACCGGAGGGCCCCAGCATCGAGAAAAATTCCCCATCGCGAATGCCTATGCTAACCCCATCTACGGCCCGCACATCGCCGTACAGGCGCGATACATTCTGAAACTCGACCGCGTACGTCATTGTCTGCCTCCCGTCCTTAGCGGCCGCCCATTATCGCAATATAGTCCTGAGTCCATCTGCTGTAGGGTACGTATTTCCCGCCTTCGGCAACCGGCGTTTTCCAGAAATGGATCCGGGTAAACTGGTCATAGCCGTTGGTTTCACAGCCTTTGTCACCGAGCAGCGCGCTGGCTTTACACCCCTCTGGCACCACTGGGAGCGAGCCGAACCACGCCGCCACATCGCCCTGCACCTTCGGCGTGAGCGACCAGTTCATCCATTTGTAGGCGCAGACCGGATGCTTCGCTTCGCTGTGCAACATGGTGGTATCCGCCCAGCCGGTCACCCCCTCCTTCGGAAACACGGTGGCGATGGGCTGGCCTTCAGCCTTCAGGCCGTTGGCCTGATAGGGCCACGAGCTGGAGGCGGCCACCCCTTCGTTTTTGAAGTCGTTCATCTGTACGGTGGCGTCATGCCAGTAGCGATGGATCAGCGGCTGCTGGTCGCGCAGTACTTTCAGCACCGCGTTATACTGGGTTTCGGTCAGTTGATAGGGATCTTCGATCCCCAGCTGCGGCTGGGTGGCTTTGACAAACAGCGCGGCGTCAGCGATATAGATCGGGCCATCATAGGCCTGCACGCGTCCCTGATTGGTTTTGCCGTCCGGCAGGTTCTGTTTAACGAAGACCACGCTCCAGCTGTCCGGCGGCGTCGGGAATACACGGGTGTTGTACATCAGCAGGTTCGGCCCCCACTGATACGGCGTGCCGTAGGCTTTACCGCCGACGTTAAACCATGCCCCTTGCGCAATGCGTGGATCGAGGGTGCGCCAGCCGGCAATCAGCGCGGTATTAATCGGCTGAACGCGTTTGCCCATGATCAGACGCAGCGAGGCATCGCCCGACGCGGTCACCAGATCGTAGCCCCCCTTGGCCATCAGGCTGACCATCTCGTCAGAGGTAGCGGCGGTTTTGACATTAACCTGACACCCGGTCTCTTTTTCAAACTGAGTGACCCAGTCGTACTGCTTGTCTGTCTGGCCGCGTTCGATATACCCCGGCCAGGCAATAATATCGAGCCGCCCTTCCGGTTTATCCAGCGAGGTGAGTGGCTCTGCCGCCTGCACGGTCAAACAGGCCATGCTCAGCACATAAAGGCTGCAACGGGCAAATTTTTTGCTCATCAGGTGTTACTCCTGTCACAAGGTAATTAGCGGCAGCCGTGCCGTAAAAATATCTCCTGAAATAAGGGTAGTCAGCGGATTAACGCCCCCTGGGGAATTTATTCAGGTTGTGACCCGGGACGCATTACGCAAAAATCGCCAACACAAGCAGGACTTTATGGATTATAGACAACGAGTTAGAGAAAAAGGAGGGGTATGCGTATTTCCTATGATGAGCGCCGGTAAAATAATGACCGGCCTCAATAAAAACTCACCCTCGTTTATTTTTCCCGAGAGTTGATGGCGACGGAAAATAGCCTGAGTCGTCAGGTAAGCTGCTCACGAATAAGTTCACCCAACCGCCTCACCCCCTGCTCTTCGCGTTCCCCCCAGCCCCAGGCGGTATTAAAACGGAAAAATGAGGTCCAGCTGGCGGAGGTGGAGAACATTTTTCCTGGGGCAATGCTGATGTGCGAGGCCAGCGCCCGGGCGCTTAGCTCACTGGCGTCGGCCCCTTCCGGCAGCTCAATCCACAGAAAGTAGCCGCTGTCGCTGTGGTGGACGATAACCTCTGGCGGCAGATGGCGCAGCAGCGCCTGCCAGGCCAGCTGTTTACGCTCCGCCAGCTGGCGGCGCAAACGGCGCAGGTGGGCGTCATAGCGCTTGGTGGACAGATAATCCACCAGGGCTAGCTGCATCGGCGAGCTGGTGGAGAGCGTACTCATCAGCTGCAGTTGCTGGATCCGCCGCGCCTGTTTGCCGGCCGCCACCCAGCCGATACGAAACCCGGGCACCAGACATTTTGAAAATGAGCTGCAGTGCAGCGTCATATCCTGATGGTCCCAGTATTTCGCTGGTAACGGTTTCTCGCGACCAAAGTAAAGCTCGCTGTAGACATCATCTTCTATCAGCATCACGTTATAGCGCGCCAGCAGCGCCACCAGCGCCGCTTTTTTTTCGGCGCTAAGGGTGAAGCCGAGCGGGTTTTGTCCGTTAGTCATTAGCCAGCAGGCCTTGACCGGGTAATTTTGCAGGGCCGCTTCCAGCGCCGTCAGGTCAATGCCCTCTTTGACGTCGGTCGCCACCGACAGCGCCTTCAGGCGCAGCCTCTCCAGCGCCTGCAGGGCGCCGTAGAAACAGGGGTTTTCCACCACCACCCAGTCGCCCGGCTCGGTCACTGCCTGCAGACTGAGGTTAAGCGCCTCCAGCGCCCCGGCGGTAATGACGATCTCATCCGGCGAGATGTTCATCCCCTGCAGGGCATAGCGTCGGGCAATGGCGTGCCGCAACTCCGCATTGCCCGGCGGCAGGTTCTCAATGACGCTCATGGCGGTGGCGGTTTTGCTCACCTGCGCCAGCGAGCGGTTAAGCTGCTGCAGCGGGAAGAGACGCGGGTCCGGAAAGGCCGAGGCAAAGGGCAGCATCGACGCCTGGCGGCTGGCCTGTAGCACCTCAAAGATATAGGTATTGATATCGACAGCTTCATCGCGGGTCACCTGGGCAGGCGGCGCCGGCTGTCTAAGCTTCACCGGCTGAGGGGCGACATAATAACCCGACTGCGGACGGGCGACGATGCGCCCCTGGCTTTCCAGCAGCTGATAGGCATGGCTGACGGTCATAAAGCTCATGCCGCTGCTGATCACCTGCTCGCGCAGCGACGGCAGCCGATCGCCAGGCAACCAGACGCCAAGCGCGATCTGTTCGGTCAGCTGTTGCGCCAGCTGTTGATACTTTTTCATTGCGGCCGTCCCCGTACGATAACCTCCCATTATCATATATCAGTTATAAAAAAATCATAGTTTGCTGTAGCTGTTATATCTGCAGCGGCAGTCGCGTCCCGTCACAGCACGGGATAGGTTTAAAATATCACCACCCAGAATAGTGAGATTAACGCAAACCAGAAGATAATCATCACGCCGAGCGTAATGC
Source organism: Klebsiella sp. P1CD1 (assembly GCF_003790505.1). Classification (NCBI taxonomy): domain Bacteria; kingdom Pseudomonadati; phylum Pseudomonadota; class Gammaproteobacteria; order Enterobacterales; family Enterobacteriaceae; genus Klebsiella; species Klebsiella sp. P1CD1. Next base: position 2,691,226 of record NZ_CP033631.1, on the reverse strand, counting down.
ACAAACTCTGTAATCCTTTTTCAGACATGGGCATTCCTTTTTATTTATTCCCGAGCGCATACAGTACAAATTACCCACGGAGTCGACAATTTATTATTATTTAATTTACGATTAACCCGCTCAGCGTTTTTACTTATTCTCATACTAATGCGTGAGAATAAATGACGCTAAAACTCGTTGTGCATTATCGCAAGAATTAATACAGTAACGCGTGATATTCGGGATATATTATTCCGGCCAGAAACAGTGCCGTGCCGGCGGCCGAGTCCGCCGATCAACCGCTCCCGGGATAACGGCCAAATCTCCGCTGGTCTGTTGGTTAAGCGACCCACCCCATCGGTATTTATTCGTACCGGCCGATGATTGGGACGCGAGGTGAAAAATCATAACAGAGGCCAACTGTTATGATAAAAAATGGCGCGACTGCCTCTGCCCCCCAGCCACCACCCTGCCTAAAATTGCGCTGAATCAATTTTGTAGTGGAGTCCTGCATGTTCGGTCTTGATGCATTCCATCTTGCGCGAATTCAATTCGCCTTTACGGTCTCATTTCATATTATCTTTCCCGCCATTACTATTGGGCTGGCCAGCTACCTGGCGGTACTCGAAGGTCTGTGGCTAAAAAGCAAAAATCCCACCTGGCGCTCGCTGTACCACTTCTGGTCGAAAATCTTCGCCGTCAACTTCGGCATGGGGGTGGTTTCCGGGCTGGTGATGGCCTATCAGTTCGGCACCAACTGGAGCGGTTTCTCTCAGTTCGCGGGGAGCATTACCGGCCCCCTGCTGACCTATGAAGTCCTGACAGCGTTCTTTCTGGAAGCGGGCTTTCTCGGGGTGATGCTCTTCGGCTGGAACCGGGTAGGGCCGGGGCTGCATTTTTTCGCCACCTGCATGGTGGCGCTGGGCACCATCATCTCGACCTTCTGGATCCTCGCCTCCAACAGCTGGATGCAGACCCCGCAGGGGTTTGAGATCGTTGACGGCCAGGTGGTGCCCGTCGACTGGCTGGCAGTGATCTTTAACCCGTCGTTCCCCTACCGCTTACTGCATATGACAGTGGCGGCGTTTCTCAGTAGCGCGCTGTTTGTCGGCGCCTCGGCGGCCTGGCATCTGCTGCGCGGCAATCAGTCGCCGGCGATCCGTAAGATGTTCTCGATGGCGCTCTGGATGACGCTGCTGGTTGCCCCCGTCCAGGCGCTGATCGGCGATATGCATGGTCTGAATACCCTGAAACACCAGCCGGCGAAAATAGCCGCCATTGAGGGCCACTGGGAAAACCCGCCGGGCGAGGCAACGCCGTTGCTGCTGTTTGGCTGGCCTGATATGGCGCAGGAGCGCACCCGCTACGGGCTTGAGATCCCGGCCCTGGGCAGCCTGATCCTCACCCACAGCCTTGATAAACAGGTGCCGGCCTTGAAGGAGTTCGCTCCTGAGGATCGCCCGAACGCTACCGTGGTGTTCTGGTCGTTTCGCCTGATGGCCGGTCTTGGCATGCTAATGCTCCTGCTCGGCGTACTGGCCCTGTGGCTGCGTCGCGGCGGCCGACTGTACCATTCCCGGCCATTTCTGCGCTTTGCGCTATGGATGGGCCCTTCAGGACTGATTGCTATTCTCGCCGGCTGGGTGACCACCGAAGTGGGCCGTCAGCCATGGGTGGTGTATGGCGTTCAGCGCACTGCTGACGCCGTTTCCGCCCACGGTGACCTGCATATGTCGGTCAGTTTATTGACCTTTATCGTGGTCTACAGCGCCGTCTTCGGCGTCGGCTACAGCTATATGCTGCGCCTGATCCGCAAGGGGCCGCAGGAGGTGCAGCCCGCGACAACCGGTACGCCAGCCCGCCCGCTGTCCGCCGCCACTGAAGGTTATCTGCAGAAGGAGTCCCGCTAATGGGTATCGAATTATCGGTGATTTGGTTCGTGATTATCGTCTTTGCCACGCTGATGTACATTGTCATGGATGGCTTTGATCTGGGCATCGGGATGCTGTTCGGCACAGTACGGGGCAGCACCGAGCGCGACGTAATGGTCAACAGCGTCGCCCCGGTGTGGGATGGCAATGAGACCTGGCTGGTACTGGGCGGCGCTGGTCTGTTTGGCGCTTTTCCCCTCGCCTACGCGGTGATAATCGACGCCCTGTCGATCCCCCTGACCCTGATGCTGATCGGCCTGATTTTTCGCGGCGTCGCCTTTGAGTTTCGCTTCCAGGCCACGCCGTCGCACCGGCCATTCTGGGACCGTGCCTTTTTTGGCGGTTCCCTGCTGGCGACCTTCAGCCAGGGCGTGGTGGTCGGGGCGGTGATCAACGGTTTCCCGGTCAGCGGCCGTAGCTTCAGCGGCGGCATGTTTGACTGGCTGACCCCGTTCAGCCTGTTTTGCGGACTCGGGCTGTGCGTGGCCTATGCGCTGCTCGGCGCCACCTGGCTGGTGATGAAAAGCGAAGGCGCGCTGCAGCAGCGCATGCGAAGCGCATCGCGGCAGCTGCTGGTTGCCCTGCTGGCGGTGTTTGCCGTCATCAGCCTGTGGACTCCGCTGGCGCACCCGGCAATTGCCGCCCGCTGGTTCAGCCTGCCGAATCTCTATTTCCTGCTGCCGGTGCCGCTGCTGGTGATCCTCATCAGCGGCTGGCTGTGGCGCACGCTGCATCAGCGCGACCGCCATGTTTCGCCCTTCACGCTGACGCTGGGCCTGGTCTTTCTCGGCTTTAGCGGACTGGGGATCAGCATCTGGCCGCATATTATCCCGCCGGCCATCACGCTGTGGCAGGCTGCCGCTCCCCCGCAAAGCCAGGGCTTTATGCTGGTGGGCGCACTGCTGATTATTCCGGTCATTCTTGGCTACACCTGCTGGAGCTATTACGTGTTCCGCGGCAAAGTTCAGCCCGGGGAGGGATATCACTGATGCATACTGCCTGGCCTAAACGTCTGCTGTGGCTGATCGCGCTCTGGGGAGGCAGCGTACTGACGCTGGCCGCCATCAGCCTGCTGTTTCGCCTGCTGATGAACGCCGCAGGGCTAAAAGTCTGAGTGGGATGCAGAGAAGTCCGAAAAGGGATTTCTCCATCTTATCTTCACTTTTGCCTGATGAAATACGGCGATACATCAGAAGAAAGGATATTGCTATGAAGAAGTTAGCTTTACTGTCCGCCGTGATGACGCTGGGAATATCGTCATGGGCGTTCGCTGCCGACAACCCGCCACCGCCGCCAGAAAAAGGCGCGCAGCATCAGGGTAAACCGCCGGCGAAAAACGGCCAACACGATGGTAAGCAAGCGCAACACAACGGCAAGCAGCCACAACGAGATGGCAAGCAGCCACAACGAGATGGCAAACAGCCGCAGCATGATGGCAAACAGCCGCAGCGTGACGGCAAGCAGCCACCAAAAGGCGGCGAGCACAGCGGGAAACCGCTGCCGCCAAAAGCATAACCCCTCAGGCCTGGCCTTCTGCGCCAGGCTTTTTTTCACCTTCTTTCAGCTGACATTGACAAACTCTTGCCCTTCTTTGAGAAGCCGAGAAAAAAACCTGCACAACGCCTGGCATAGTAAGCCCACCCCATTGATTCGCAGAGTAAAGGTATGTTGAGGAGAAGCATGAGCGCGCTGCTGTTGCTGTGCGCGCTGTTTTCAGGACATCTGCTGGCCCACCGCCAGGGGCACGATTACTTTCCGGTGCAGAGCCTCGAACAGCAGCTGCTGCACGAGGCGGACAGCGACGAGCTTCGCAGCCAGTGCGAGGAGGCCGCCGCCGATCTGAACGAGCATCACCGCTGGCAGGATGCCCGCAAACCGCGGGCGCCGCATTGCCCGTAGCGTCGCGCTGGATCAGGCTCCTTTGCGCTTCGGCAGGGTCTTCATCAGCTCATCCGGGCTGACGGAGGCGACGATGCTCCCGGGAAGCGGCATTTTGAGGATGTGGTTTTTAATCTTCCCGACGACATGCATTTCGCACGGGCGACAGTCAAACTTCAGGGTCAGCACTTCATCGCCGTGGATCAGCTGCATCGGCGTGGCTTTCCAGCTCTTGATGGAGCCTTTCGCCTGTTTCGGACAAAGATTAAACGCAAACCGCAGGCAGTGTTTGGTGATCATCACCGGCACATCGCCCTTCTCTTCGTGCGCTTCATAGGCGGCGTCAATCAGCTGCACGCCATAGCGCTGGTAAAAGGCCCGCGCCTTATGGTTATAGACGTTGGCGAGGAAGGAGAGATGGGTCTCCGGATAGACCGGCGGCGGTACGGAGACCGGCTTGCGGGTGCCGCGTTGCCAGGCGTTGAGGCGCGCTTCGTCCAGCATTTCAGCCGTTTCACGACGCAGCTGGTTGAGCAGACTGTTGGGGACAAACAGTGGCGGCAGGTTGACCTGCACGTCGCGTGGGTAGTAAATGGTCTGTCCCAGTTTTGTGACGCCGTCACGCAAATTGGCCAGCGCTTTTTCGGCCTGATTGGCTTCGGCGAACGCTCCGTCGAGAGTATGGGTCACGCTGACGCCATCTTCACAGGTCATGGTCAGAACCAGCTGTTCCTGCCAGCCGCTCAGCGTAACGTCCACGGCGATGCGGCGTTCGCTGGAAGTCTTCAGAAGCGCCTGCTGCCAGTTGTGATCGAGGTTACGGTTGAGCGCCTGGTGCGGACGCGCTTTGTGCAGATCCGCCGGCATCTCGTTCGGCCACACCCGATAGCGATTTTCGCCGGTTTTCTCCACCGTATTGGCACGGAAGCCCACCACTTCACGCTTGATCATCACGTTAAGGCCATCGCCGTTGGTTAACGGTTCGCTCACTTCGACATCAAGATGGTCTTTCCCCACCTTCAAGACTTCGCCCACCGGCAGCCCGATAAATTTCGGCGAATCAAACGCGCCGATATCGCCTTTGCGGGCATTGACGAAGTAGTCGGTACTGCCGCGATGGAAGGTTTTATCGGTAGAGGGAATGAAGAAGTGCTCGGTACGCCCTGCCGAGGCGCGCGCCAGATCGCCGCGGTCTTCGATAATGGCATCCAGCATTTGACGGTAGTGCGCAGTGATGTTTTTCACATAACTCATGTCTTTGTAACGGCCTTCAATTTTGAAGGAACGTACCCCGGCGTCGATCAGCGCCGCCAGGTTGGCGGTCTGATCGTTGTCCTTCATCGACAGGAGATGTTTTTCATAGGCCACCACCCGTCCCTGATCGTCTTTCAGGGTATACGGCAGGCGGCAAGCCTGCGAGCAGTCGCCCCGGTTGGCGCTACGTCCGGTCTGGGCGTGCGAAATGTTGCACTGCCCGGAATAGGCCACGCACAGCGCGCCATGAATAAAGAATTCAATGGTGGCGTCGGTATGGTCATAAATAGCTTTGATCTGACTGAGATTCAGTTCACGCGCCAGCACGATCTGGCTGAAGCCGGCGTCGGAGAGAAATTTCGCTTTTTCCACGCTGCGGATATCACACTGGGTGCTGGCGTGCAGCTCAATCGGCGGCAGATCCAGCTCCATGATCCCCATATCCTGCACAATCAGCGCGTCAACGCCCGCCTCATAAAGATCGGTAATCAGCCGCTGCGCCGGCTCCAGCTCATCATCATGCAGAATGGTGTTCAGCGTGACAAAGATTTTGGCGCCATAGCGATGGGCAAAAGGCACCAGACCGGCGATGTCGCTCAGGCTGTTGCTGGCATTGTGACGAGCGCCAAAGTCAGGCCCACCGATATAAACGGCGTCGGCGCCGTGGAGGATCGCTTCGCGAGCGATACCGGCGTCGCGGGCAGGACTAAGAAGTTCAAGACGATGATTGTGCAGGCGCATACGCGTGTTGTTATCCAGTATAAGGGGGTCGAAATGGCGGCTATTGTAGTCAGAACCGGGTACAGACGAAAACCTTTTCCACCGTCGCGCGACGACGAATTTTCATTTTTCAGCAAAGTATTGACGGAAAAGATAGTTCCTTCACATCCTCGCGCAGCGTACTGTCATCTCGTATTCCGGATTTTCCTCGTCACGTTGTGAGTGGTTATCATCAGTCATCTTGTCTGGCCGCGGGTTCGCCCGCGGTTTTTTCTTTTGGATAATGGATAAGAGAATGGAAATGGGCCGCCTGAACGCCGCGGTTACGATACGCATGCGCCTCATCGCCGGCGAAGCGCCGTCCCTCCCCTGGCTGCAGTAAATGCCACTCCCCCTGTAAACAGAGATCCAGGGCGCCGCTAATCACCACCACATGTTCAATCACCCCTTTCTCATGCGGCGTCGATTCGCTCAACGCGCCGGGGGCAAGGGTTATCGAAAAATGGTCAAAGCGCAGCTCCGGGTCCCACGGGAAGACCGGGGTCACCACCATCGCCTGCTGCTGCGGATCAAAAGCGGAAGGCGCTGCGCTGGCGTCCGGAACGATAAACGCCGAAAACGGCACGTTCAGCCCGGTGGCAATCTTCCACAGCGTCGCCACCGTCGGGCTCGATTCATTACGCTCAATCTGCCCCAGCATGGCTTTCGACACCCCCGTCTCTTCTGCCAGACGCGAGAGACTCCAGCCACGCTGCTGGCGCAGGGTTTTGAGCGTTGCCGCCAGATGTTGCGCAATATTCATCCTACCTCCTGACTTGTACAGGCAAGAGTATATCCCCATTTGCCTGATTCTACAGGGCGTTTCTCGGCATATCACTGTGAGAACAGGTGTCTTACGCTCTCCACATCCGCACCTTGTGCGTTATAACGCACAGTGATAGAGTATTTGTATGTTATAACGCACAAGAGAATCCTATGCGCTCGTTTACCCTTCCTCTTCCCACTCTGTTGGCGGGTTTCGTCGCTGTACTGGTGGGCTACGCCAGTTCAGCCGCCATTATCTGGCAGGCTGCTGCGTCTGCTGGCGCTACCCCCGGGCAGATCGCCGGCTGGATGACGGCCCTTGGCCTCGCCATGGGTATCAGCACCCTTGCGCTGAGCGGCTGGCGTAAAGTTCCTGTGCTCACCGCCTGGTCAACGCCGGGCGCCGCGCTGCTGGTCAGCGGTCTACAGGGAGTCACCCTCGCCGAGGCCGTGGGGGTGTTTATCTTCGCCAACGCGCTGATCGTCCTTTGCGGCGTGACGGGCCTGTTTGCCCGGCTGATGAAGATCATTCCCCATTCACTGGCCGCCGCGATGCTGGCCGGGATCCTGCTGCGTTTCGGTTTGCAGGCCTTCGCCGGCTTACAGGACCATCTGCTGCTGTGCGGCGGCATGCTCGCCGCCTGGCTTCTCTGTAAAGCGCTGTGGCCCCGCTTCGCGGTAGTCGCCGCGCTGGTGGTGGGGGCGCTGATCGCGGCGGCCTCCGGGGACGTCGCCAGGACGGCCGTACCGCTGGCCTTCGCGGCACCGGAGTGGATCGCGCCGCAGTTTACCCCGGCGCTGCTGCTCAGTGTCGGCCTGCCGTTTTTCCTCGTCACCATGGCCTCGCAGAACGCCCCCGGGTTCGCCACGCTGCAGGCATCCGGCTACACTGTACCGGTATCGGCACTGCTCGTCGCCTGTGGAGGTCTGGCGTTGTTGCTGGCGCCGTTTGGGGTCTACTCCATCTGCATCGCGGCGATCACCGCTGCGATTTGCCAGAGTCCGGAGGCGCACCCGGATCCGCAACAGCGCTGGCTGGCGGCCATGGCCGCAGGCGGTTTTTATCTGCTGGCGGGTCTGTTCGGCGGGTCGATCACCGCTCTGATGTCGGCTTTACCCGCGGCGTGGATCCAGATGCTGGCCGGCCTGGCGCTGCTCGGCACCATCGGCGGCAGCCTGTTTCAGGCGGTACATCAGGCCAGTGAACGCGATGCGGCAGTACTGACCTTTCTGGTCACCGCCAGCGGCGTGACGCTGGCGGGAATTGGTTCGGCCTTCTGGGGCGTGGTGCTTGGTGGGGTAAGCTATGGCGTGTTATCCGCGCTGCGCCGCCCTTAGCTGGGACGGCGTCAGGCCGGTGGCCGCTTTCACCCGATGGCTGAAATGGCTGGCGGAGCTGAAGCCGCAGGCCAGCGCAATCTCCGTTAACGGCAGCGCGCTGTGGCAGAGCAGATTTTGCGCCCTGGCCATTCGCTGCTGCATCACATATTGATGCGGGGCCATATTCAACGACTGGCGGAACATGCGGGCAAAATGGAACTCACTGAGTCCCGCCTGCTGCGCCAGGTCGGCCAGGGTCAGCGGCTGATCGAGGTGGGCATCGATCCAGGCCAGCACGTGACGCTTCACGCCCGGCGCCAGCCCTCCGGTGACCGTCGGCAAACGCCACTGCACGGTGGAGTAGTGCTGGATCAGATGGGTGAGCAGTAAGCTGCTGGCGGCGCTGAGGGTCAACTGGTTCGCCGGCTGTCGCCAGTCATTGGCCAGTAAAAACTGGCGGTACACCGCGGTAATTTTGTCATCGGTGGCGAAGGTTTTTTCCTGCAGGGTGAAGTTTGCCGGGCTACGATCCCACACCTCTTCGCCGACGCGGCGCAGGTGCTCATCGGTACAGTAGAGATGCACAAAAGACAGATCGCCGCGGATATCCCAGACGCTCTCATCGCCTTTCGGCATCAGACAAAAGCGATCCGGGCCGCCGCCATTTTTCCAGCCGTGCGGCGTCTTTTGATAGCTTTCATAGCCATCGGCGACGTACAGGCTCAACGTATGGTGATCGCTGCGCACCGTCACGGTGTCGCAATTGTTGTACCAGGCGGCCAGTTGAATTCCGGAATTCAGCTCCACCGTGCCCCGCAGCACCGCGTTCTGTCGCCGTAATGTTTCAAACGTCCCGTAACCCATTGCCTTCACGCATCTGCCCGTAAAAGCTCTAGTCTAGGGAGACTCCGGCGCGGTTTCCAGTCCTCACCGCAGGCGAATGACAAATAAGCGCAAGAATTTGCAAGCCGACAACAAGCGGGTGAAAGCTGCCGGTTGCGACAGGCGGCATACTCCTCCCTTCAACAAGCAGAGGAGAGTCAGGGTGAACGCATTACTTTATGCACTCGTTGTCGTGATCTGGGGGACAACGTGGATTGCGATTTTTTTACAACAAGGGCCGGTGGCGGCGCCGGTATCCATTTTTTGGCGCTTTGCCGTGGCCAGCATCACGATGCTGACGATTCTGCTTGTCACGCGACGGCTACGGCCGCTGGGCGCGAAAGATCACTTTTGCTGCCTGCTGCAGGGCTGCTGCGTCTTCTGCTTTAATTTCTGGTGTTTTTATACCGCCGCGGCCTGGATCAACACCGGTCTGGAATCGGTGATCTTTTCCATGGCCGTACTGTTTAACGCCATTAACAGCTTTCTTTTTTTTCGCCAGCAGCCGCCGGGCCGCTTCTGGGCCGCCGCCGCACTGGGCCTCGCCGGTATCGTCACCCTGTTCTGGGATGACCTGCTGGCCAATGGGCTAAACGCCTCGCTGCTGTGGGGGATCGGTCTGAGCGCCCTGGGCACCTACGGCTTTTCACTGGGCAATATGTTCAGCATTCGCCACCAGCGGCGAGGGCTGGAAACCCTCACCACCAACAGTTGGGCGATGCTCTACGGGACGCTGGTGATGGGCGCGATCGCCCTGCTACGTGGCGATAATTTTATGCCGGAGTGGACCGTCAGTTACCTCGGCGCCCTGCTTTACCTGGCGCTGTTCGGCTCGGTCATTGCCTTTGGGGCCTATTTCACTCTGGTGGGGCGCATTGGCGCCAGCAAAGCCGCCTACAGTACGCTGCTGTTTCCGCTGGTGGCGTTATCCATTTCCACCGTCTATGAAGGGTATGTCTGGCACAGCAACGCTGTGATCGGGCTGGCGCTGATCCTGCTGGGTAACCTGGTGATGTTTGCCAAACCGGAACAGCTGCTGCTGCGCCGAAGGCTGGCCTGAGGAGACAGAAGAGAAACAGCGCCGTCGTCAGACGGCGCTGGCACGATTAACGCTGAGAGGGATCGAATTTGACGGCGTCGACCGCCATATCATCGATCACCTGCTTCAGGGTATCGACGGTCAGCGGCGTATTCTCATTCGCCAGGGTTTTGCCTTCCCCTTTACGAACAACCTTGATCACCGGCTTATTGGTGCTGGCGTCAATGACCTCCGCCTCAAAGTACAGATCGGTGTCCATGGTACGATGGCCGGTGGCGGCCTGGGTGCCGGCGACAATCATAGCAACCGGGATCACTTCATAGAACTGCAGCCCCTCTTTGCTGGAGTCCACCCCGGTGATCGCCCCGCGGAAGATGAGGCTGCGCTTGCCGGCGGTAGTGGCCAGCGGTTTACGCTCGGAAATAGCCTGTTTCAGCTCTTTGTTGGTGTAGTTAAGAATATCCTGCAGCGCCTTTTCCCCTACCTGGGTGGTCGGCTTCGGTACCGGATAGTAGGTCACCGGGTGATAAACGATATTGTCATAGTTGGCTGGATTGAAGTTCGGATCGATCCAGCGCAGCTCCGGCTTGCCGGAGGCAGAGGTCGTTTCTTTCAGGTTGGAATAATCTTTTAAGAAGCCCGAATACTGATTCGGTTGCGCCACTTTCGCCGCACAGCCGGTCAACGCCAATATTCCCGCCAGAGCGGCGACTTTCAGTAAAACGCGAGTACGCATAGAGAGATCCCTGTAAATGCAGTTTTTTTCGGCAGACGTTATAGCAAATAGGACCCACTAGTTTTGTGACAAAAAAAGGGCTTCGTCAAGGAAGATTTATAAATATTGATAGGATGAACATTACGTTATTAAATAATCACTTAAAAAGCGTATTGCGCGGTTTTCCAGGCTCATTTTCGCCGCAACGGATCTCTGTCTTGCCCACGCTTTGGCGGGGAATGCGGCGCGGGCCATGCTCAGCTTCCCACGCCGCCGCGTCTCAGGCAGGCTTGCGCGCCAACAGGGTGGCGAAGCGCAATTTGATGCGATTGCCGTTGGCGTCGGTGCGATGCAGTTCGCCGACGTCCTCATTGTATTTCAGCAGCTCCCAGCCCTGGTAATAATCACGAAGCTCATCGGGTTTAAAGGCAAACGGGAAGCCGACGGTGCAGGGATAGTCTTCGGTATCCATTGCCGCCACAATCAGGTTAAAGCCGCCGGCAGCGGTGCAGCGCTGCATATTGGCGATCAGACCCGGGATGGTGTCAGGCTCCAGGAACATCATCACCACGGTGGAGAGGATCAGGTCATATTCCCCATCAAAGGTCAGGCTATTGAGGTCTTTTACCGCGGTGCGGAGATTTTCCAGCGCCTCGGCAGCGCGAATACTTTCCAGATTATTGATGCTCACCGGATTTTTATCCCACGCCGTCACCGTGAATCCGTTCGCCGCCAGATAAAGGCTGTTACGCCCGTTGCCACAGCCCAGATCCAGCGCCCGCCCCGGCGGCACCACTGTCGCAGCATGCAGCACCTCGGAATGGGTGCGTGTCAGGCCATATTTATCACTAAAATAATCCGCGTCACGCGTTGTCATGATCCTTCCTTCTTATTCAGGAGTGTTTCCCGGTCGACCTGTACCAGCAGTTTCCCGCTCACCAACAGCAAAATTGTGCGCAGTAACAGCAGGCCGACAACCAGATTGCTAAAAATAAACAGCGGCATTGCCAGATGGTGAAAAAAGCCGTCCGCCCTGGCCTGGCCGAGATGCAGGCCGGTAGTGGCCAGCGCGGAAATACCGAACGAGAAGCTCCAGAAGGAAGCATTGAACGGCTGGCGAAGATACCAGGGCATCAGGCGCAGCATGAACAGTAGCTGCAGCAGGCCGTAACCAAACAGCAGCTTCGCGAAGGTATCCGCTTCCCCACCGTTGACGCTGAGCCAGGCGCTGCAGGCCACCAGCGCAGGCGCCAGTTGGATCCCCAGCGAGGTGCGCAGCGGCGTCGGCAGCTCGCCCGCGCTGCGCAGACGCTGGAGGATCGCCGGCTCGAGGCTCAACCAGGAGAAGACCCCGGCGCCGAGGAACACCAGCCCGGCGTCGGTAAATCCCAGCGCGCCGCAGGCCATCGCGCTAATGAAATTATTGGCCACCGTGGGCAGATAGAGCCCCGGCGTGGTGGCCTCGTGAGGATGCGTCCCCCGCCACAAGCCGCCACTTTGCCAGGCGGCATAGGCAAGCTGCAGCGCCACCCCCGGCACAAACAATCCCAGCGCCAGCGGTCGCCACCAGGGCACCAGCCCGATCGCCACCAGCAGCGTGGTGGCCGGAAACAGGCTGACAAAGCTGCTGCTGACCGGATGACGCATCTCCCGTAGCACGCTCGCCGGAAAGCGAATTGCCCGGCTGATAAACGCCATGCTGAGCAGAGTCCACATCGCGATCGCCAGCATCACCAGACCATCGCCGATGCTGCGGCTAACCGGCCAGAGCGTGCTGGCGTAGCGCCAGGCGAAGCCCATTCCGATGGTGCCGAGCACCATACCAAAATAGCCTGCCGGCAGGTTCAGCGCCTGCCGCGGCGTTTGCTTGCTCTTCATTTTGTTGATGATATCAATTTAATTTGAAGTTGCATTTTAAAGGAACCTTATCCCGCGCGCTACGGCGATCTTTGCTATGTTTATGTTAACCATAAGTAATGAGGATCGGGAATGCGTAAATACCGTCTCAGCGAACAGACCCGGCAGTATTGTTACCAGGAAGAGGCTGGCAAACAGAGCGTCACCCTGCGCCAGATAGTGGCGCTTATCGATTTCGCTGACGTCAAAGCAGGCAGCGAAGGCGGTTGGGTGGACGCGGAAAGCGCTCTCAGCCAACAGGGAGAGTGCTGGATCTACGATGCCAACAGCGTGGTTTTCGCCGGGGCAAGTATCCGCGACGACGCTCGCTTAACCGGGCCCTGCGTGGTCAGCCACGAGGCCGCCATCGGCGGACGGGCATGCATTCATGCCTCGCACATTAGCCATCACGCGCAGATAAGTGACAACGTCACGGTTAATCATAGTCTGGTGCGCGGTTACTGTCGCCTCGCCGACGAGGCGCGTCTCCTGCCGCACTGCCAGGTGATTGCCGCCCGCGGTCTGACCGCCGATCGCGACAAAGTCCTGCAGATTTATCAGCGAGCCACCGTTAGCGCCTCGCGTATTCTTCATCAGGCGCAAATCTACGGCGATGCCTTTGTCGAGCACGCTTTTGTCGAACATCGGGCAGAAGTGTTCGACCAGGCAAGACTGGAGGGGAACGAAGAAAACGACGTCTGGGTGTGCGATAACGCCCGGGTTTATGGTCATGCGCGACTGATCGCCGGTCGCGGAGAGGATGCCATTCCCACCGTGCGCTACAGTTCGCAGGTAGCGGAGAATGCGGTGATTGAAGGCAACTGCCTGTTAAAGCACCGGGCGATGGTCGGTGGCGAGGCGCAGCTGCGCGGTGGTCCGATTCTGCTCGACGACGATGTGCTGATCCAGGGGCGGACAGTCATCATCGGCGATGTGATCGTTGAGCACCAGGTCTCCATCAATGACGAGGTGCAGATTGCCGCACAGGAGGGAGAGGCCATTCATCTGCGCGGCCCGAAAACGCTTGACGGCCAGCAGCACATCACCCGCACGCCGCTGTTAGGCGCCCTCTAGCGCCTCGTCGCGGTCAATAATGCGCGCGTAAATATTCTGATCGTCATAGCTGCCGTTCAGATACTCGGCCTGCCTGAGGCAACCTTCAAGAACGAACCCATTGCGCAACGCCACCTGGTTACTGCGGGTATTGGCCACCCGGCATTTGATCACAAACCGGCGCACCAGCCCGCTGCGGGCATAATGGTGGATAAAGGCCTGCAGGGAGCGGGAAAGCAGCCCCTGCCCCTGGTGATCTTCATCGATCCAGTAGCCGATATAGGCCGTTTTGTTCTGCGGCTCGATCTGGTTGAACGACAGGACGCCCACGAGTCGATGGTCGAGAAACAGCAAAAACATTTTGGCGTAATCCCGCTGATGCAGAATCACGTTACCCTGCACATGGCGGCGGGTCTCCTCTTTGCTGTTCACTTCGGCGGGCCAGTTGAGCGATTGCTGCAGCCAGTGGCGGTTTTTCACCACCAGCTGGTGCAGATCGCTGACGTAGCGCTCATCAATCGCGATAAGCGTCAGTGCGTCGGTCACCGGGATCGTCTCAGGTACTGCGGGAATGTCTGTAGTCATGGGGCTCTCTACTGGCCCGCAGGCGTTGCCTGCGGGCCGCGGCTGTCACGGGATTATTTCATGATCCGGTCGTCAACGTAGTTACGTTTATCCGGCGCCGGCGGGAAGTACTGATAGAGCCAGGTTTCGCTGATGGCTTCGCCCTGACAGCGCAGGAACAGGCGCATCTCCACCGGGTCGGTCGAGTCGGAGGTCGGATACCAGTCGAAGAGGATCCGGTAGCCATCGAACGGCTCGACGTAGAGGATCTCAATCTGCTTCGCTTCCCCGCTGGAGAGGGTGATCACCGGTTCAATACCGCGCGGCGCGGCGGCCTTCAGATCGCCGCCGACAAAGTCGATGGCAAAACGACGTGCCCACTTATCCGGATAGTGCTCGCCCGGCGCCCAGCCTTCCGGGAAGCCCCCCATCCCGGTGCGGGTGGCGAGCACACGCGCCAGCGGGGTGCTCACCGGCGGCTGCGCGCTCCAGTAGAGACGGTAGCGGAAGTCCAGTTCGTCGCCCGCCTTCACCGCTTTTTCCGGCTGCCAGAAGCAGACGATATTATCCAGCGTTTCGCCGGTGGTGGGGATCTCCATCAGGCTGACCGCCCCTTTCCCCCACTGGTTACGCGGCTCAACCCACAGGCTGGGGCGCTTGTTATACCAGCCCATCACGTCCTGGTAATGGGAGAAATCGCGGTCCAGCTGCAGCAGACCGAAGCCGCGCGGGTTCTTGTCCTGGAAGGCGTTGAACTGCAGCTTCTGCGGGTTATTCAGCGGCCGGCAGACCCATTCGCCGTTCCCCAGCCACATCGACAGCCGATCGGAGTCGTGGATCTGCGGGTGGATGGTATCGCACATCCGGCGCTCGTTGTTGCCGCAGCTGAACATACTGGTCATCGGCGCGATACCCAGCTGTTTGATGTCCTTGCGGGCATAAAGGTGGTTTTCCACATCCATGATGACCTGGGTATCCTGGCAATGGATGGTGAACTTGTAGGCCCCGGTGATGCTCGGGCTATCCAGCAGCGCATAAACGGTAAAGACCGTGGCGTCCCCTTTAACCGTTTCGAACCAGAAGGAGGTGAAATCAGGGAATTCTTCCGGGGTATCGGTAAAGGTGTCTACCGCCAGCCCACGAGCCGACAAGCCGTACTGGTAGGTGCTGTCTACCGCGCGGAAATAACTGGCGCCAAGGAACGCCACGATATCGCGGCGGGCCAGCTCCGGCGCTTTAAACACCCGGAATCCGGCGAAGCCAAGGTCGGACTGCCCTTCCAGCTGGCGGGTGTCGACCCCGGCGTCATTGTACTTAAACAGCTCAGGGCGGAAATGGATCTCGCGCGCCTGCTGAGTGGCGGCGTCAAGAGAGAACATCCGCACGCGGCGACGGAACCCCATCCCGACGTGGAAAAACTGGATGTCCAGTTTGCGTTCTTCGATGTTGTTCCACAGCGAGTGGTTGGCGTCATACTGGATGCTGTTATAAGCCTGCGGAGTCAGATTGGCCAGCGTCGGCGGCAGATCGCGCGGGGCGCCGCCCCATGGCTGGCGCGCCAGATCGTGGGCCATCGCCTGCAGCACGGTGTAATCGAAACGACGCGTTTGCCCGTCGGCAATACCCGCGTCTTCGGCAAAAGCGGCCTGACTGAATAAGGAAGCGACTCCTGACGTCCCGCATACGGCGGCAACAGCCATGGAAGATTTAAGAAAACGTCTGCGGTTCATGCCTGAGAAAGCGTCCTTCTGCACGGGTGAATTGATTCGCAACGCGTCATCACGCTGCGTGATAAATTCCGCCCACTCTAGACAAAAACGATTAATAATCCAATTGTTGCCCGCAGAAAAAAGGTAAAAAAGCCCTGTCTACCGGAACAACCCGTTTTTTTACTTTTCCTTCGACGTGCGGCCGGGGAAAGAACAGACTGCCGGCCGCTTTTTCGCCTGATCATTGAGCGGATAGCTTTTCCTCGCTGCGTTATATTCATCACACCTATGCCCCGCCGCCCTGCGTTTTCTTTAGGCACGATTGGCGCAAATTTCCGCCACATCCGGTGCTAACTTTTCACCGGTAACCGCTATATTTCTTCATGTTAGCGGCCAACACGGGAGAGCCGTTCGGGCTGTCCCGCCACGCTCTCCAGGGAATTCATTCAGGAGTCATGCCATGCAAGTGAAAGCAGCCGTCACGCTGGGCTACCAGCAACCTTTCGTCATCAAGGATGTCGACGTCTCCCCTCCGGGGAAGGATGAGATATTAGTGAAAATTGTCGCCACCGGGGTCTGTCATACCGACGCGGTGATGCGCGATAACCCGGGAGTGGTGCCTATGCCTGCCATCCTCGGCCATGAAGGCGCCGGGATCGTCGCCAGCGTCGGGGAAGCAGTCAGCGGTATCAGAGTCGGAGACCACGTGGTGCTCAGCTATGCCGCCTGCCACCATTGCGAAAATTGTTTAAGCAACCACCCTTCAGCTTGCGAAGATTTTAATACGCTTAATTTTGGCGGCCGACGCGAGGATGGCACCACCCCCTATCGGCTGGGCGATCAGGATCTGTCCCTGTTCTTTGGCCAGTCGTCCTTCAGCCAGTATGTGGTCACCCGCGCCAGCAACGCCGTGGTGGTCGACCCGGAGGTCGATCTCACCCTGCTCGGCCCGCTGGGCTGCGGCATCCAGACCGGCAGCGGGACGGTGCTCAACCGCCTGAAACCGGTGATTGGGGAATCCATTGTGGTGTTTGGCTGCGGCGCCGTGGGGCTCAGCGCCATCATGGCGGCGAAATTAACCGGCTGTTCGCAGATCATCGCTGTCGATATTCATACCAGTCGCCTCGCCCTCGCGGGCGAACTGGGCGCCACCCATCAGATCAATGGCAAGGAACAGGATGCCGTCGCCCTGATCAAACAGATCACCGGCAAAGGCGCTCACTACGCGGTAGAAACCACTGGCGTATCGGCCATCGTGCTGCAGGCCGTGCACGCGGTGAAACCATTAGGTACGGTGGCCATCGTCGGCTTTACCGGGGATATCACTTTTAACGTGCAGAACGATCTGATGGCGGAGGGCAAGTCGCTGGTCGGGGTGATTGAGGGTGATGCCGTCCCGGCGCTGTTTATTCCACTGCTGGTGCAGCAGTATAAGCAGGGGAAATTCCCTATCGATAAGCTTATCGTTCGCTACCCGCTGGCCGATATCAACCAGGCTTTCGCCGATTCGGCGTCTGGCAAGGTGATAAAGCCCGTGGTCGTCATGTGAGTGAACGCCGCCACCAACCGGTGGCGGCAGTTGCTCAGCCGCACCTCAGCGCATTTACTCCAGCGTCACGTGATGCTTCATCACCCGGCGAAACAGCGCCAGCCGGGCGCGCATAAAGCGATTTTCCACTTTAAAGCCGGCACGCTTATGCAGGCCAATGCGCAACAGACGATCCCGTCCGCGCAGGCACGCTGGCCAGCGCACCGCGCCGGCAAGCGCCTGGTCGCCGCTGGCGACGCGGGCAAACTGGGCCCAATAGTCAGCCACCTGAGCGGCGAAGGCCAGATCCGCTTCGCTGGCATACTGACACACCGGGTCGGTCAACCGCAGGTTATCAAACACGTAGGGCACCTCGTTGCCATGCCAGGCGCCGTGCGGATAGGTGTCATGCTCCGCCTCCGCAACATAATCAAACCAGTAGCGCCAGCACGGCTGCCCCACGCGCTGCTGCGCCTGCATCACCACATAGCCGAGGGTGGTGAAGGCCATGTCGCGGCACACTTCCCGCCCCAGCGCCTCATCGCCCTTCACGCCGGGATAAAGGAGTTTGATCAGCCCCAGTCCCAGGCGGCGCTCACGGCGCAGCTTCTGAATCTGCCCGGCGATATCGACGCCAAACACGGCCATCACGCTGGCTTCATCGCTGTTGGAGCCGATCATCACCGGCATTGGATGCTGGCGCCCGGCAAAAAAGGTCTCCAGCATCGGCTGCGGCAGCACCGCGTCGCCAACGATGGGGGCCGGCCCTGTGTTCAGCGGCGCGGTGAGCGACCAGAAGGCCTCCGCCGGGATCGCCCGCAATTCCTCAGCGCTGGCTTGCGGTAAGGCAAAGTGTTCCGCCAGCAGGCGGCCTTTCTCCAGCGCCTTCTCTCGCGGCAGGTCGGGTAACGTATACCCGCTCTGAATAATCGCTTTATGGAACAACCCTTTCGCTTTCGGCGAGGCCATCAGCGACAGCACGCTGCGCGCCCCGGCGGATTCGCCAAACAGCGTGACGTTGGCGGCATCCCCGCCGAAGGCGTGGATATTCTCCTGAACCCACTGCAGGGCGGCAATCTGATCGAGCAGCGCGAAATTATAGAGACGTTCGCCCGCCTCTTCTTCCAGCGCCGGATGGGCGAAAAAGCCGAGATGGCCCAGCCGGTAGTTGACCGTCACCACCACCACATCGCGGCTGGCTAACGCTTTGCCATCGTAAGGCGGCAGGCTGCCGGCGCCGATGGTAAACCCGCCGCCGTGCAGCCAGACCATCACCGGCAGCGGCTGCGCCGCAGCAGCAGGTGCCCAGATATTGAGATATAAGCAGTCTTCGCTGAAAGCGCCGGGATCGCCGCCGCCGAGCTCACGGCAGTAGTCAATGTCCTGCCAGCTGGCGGCGGAAAAGGCGTCGGCCTGGCGGACGCCCTGCCAGCGGGCAGGAGGCTGCGGCGCGCGCCAGCGCAGCGGGCCCACAGGCGGCGCGGCATACGGAATGCCGCGCCAGATATGGATCCCCTGCTCTGCGCTCCCGGATACGGTTCCCTGGCGGGTTTTCGCCAACGGTTTCGACGGATGTTGCATAACCTGCTCCCTGTAAGGCTGATGCCAGCAGGGTACTGATTTTACAGCAGACCGCAACGTCGTTTGCTGCGCTCCTCCGCCTGTCGGTACAGGGCAAACTCATCCTCCACCGGGCAGCCCAGCGCCGTCTCAAAGGCTTCGCGGCTGGCATTCCCGTGGCTGCGCGCCTGCGTTTCGTTGCCCAGATTAGACTGAAAAATGCCCGCCGCGCTGACCGGTAAAAAATCTTCATAAATAATCGGCTGGGCGACCACCCACCCGCGCTCAATCAGCGGCTGCGGATCGTCCCCCGGGCGAAACGCCTGGCGATGCGCCTCGCCGGCGGGCGTCAGGCGGTAGCGAAACCAGGCCAACCCCTGCTGACGGAGCAGAAATTCGCTGTCGGGGAATTCGCGGAATACCTCCTGCAGATGCAGCTGATGGCTGAGATTGTCCTTTCCTGTCCCTGCCGCCTGCAGCAGTCGGTCGTACAGTGCGCGTCCTTTTGGCGTTAGCGCAATGCCGCGTTGCTCAATTTCGCCAAAGCGGGCGCTGTGGGTGCCTTTATGCTCACCGGCGAACATCACCGGCTCCTCAAGCGCCTTAAAGCTGGTCTGCCGCAGGAGGATCGGGACCTCCCGGCGCGGTGGCCCTTCAATCAGCGCTTTGGGTTCAATACCACACTCGGGCATCAGGGCCTGGGCGCGGTCAATATCCAGCGTCCGCGGCGTGAGGTGATTGATATGGCATCCCGGAAAGCAGACCACATCGGCAATCAGGCGGTGCTCGCGATGCAGAGCATGGTAGGTCTCCTCATCGACGGTGGCATGCCGGTGCCAGCGGAAGGTCTCCAGCGCCTCCTGCACAAACTCGCGCGCGTCGGCAGAGGTGAATTCGCCCTCAGCTTCATACTGCGCAATCAGCGCCAGACAGCGGGGGGTAAAGATTTTGCGCCGGGCAAGGATGGCCTCGGCCCGCTCGCGCAGGGCGCGATTTTCAATCAGCTCCAGGCGCAGCAGCGAGGTGAAAACCCGAAACGGATTGCGCGCCAGCGCGGCATCGTCGATGGGACGAAAGGCCGTGGAATGGACCGGCACGCCGGCCTGTGAGAGATCGTAATAGCTGACGGGATACATCCCCATGATGGCAAACATGCGACGCAGCGTCGCCAGTTCCTCCGCTGTGCCCACGCGGATTGCGCCGTGGCGCTCCACATTTAAGCGCGCCAGCTCGTCGGCATTGGCCAGTTGTTCATGCAGCTGCGGATTATTTTCCAGTACCGCGAGATTGACGTCAGCCACCAGCTCCAGCAGCGTCCCGTATTGCGGAACTTCCTGCTGGTACATAGCCGACATGGCCTGCGAAAACTGCTCCCGAATCTCATCAGCCGTGATGGTGTTCGCCATGATGTGTTACCTCCAGTGAATACTTCCTGGAGTGTAGGAAAGCTGCCTCCTGGCGGGGGGAAGAATTTACAAACTGTGATGGCGATAACCTGCTTCCGCTAGCAGTCATTGCACAAAACATAACCCACGGTTATGAAAAACACCCGGTAATTTCACTTTAAATTAACAATACATTTACACACACTGTTTCTGGCGACATTACAACAACATGCCCCTCTACCGTCTACACGGAGTACCCGATGAACGACAAATGGTCCCCGCGCGAGGTTATCCATCGCGATTACAGTAGCCACCCGCCCGCTTACGCGCCGGGCTATAAAACCAGCGTCCTGCGCTCACCGAAGAATGCCCTGATCTCCCTGCAGAACTCATTGTCAGAGATCACCGGGCCGGTCTTTAGCCGTGACGATCTGGGCCCTCTGGATAACGATCTTATCCTTAATTACGCCAAAGAAGGCCTGCCGATTGGCGAGCGGATCATTGTGCACGGTTACGTGCGCGATGGTTTTGGCCGACCGATGAAAAACACCCTGGTGGAAGTCTGGCAGGCCAATGCCGGCGGCCGCTACCGACATAAAAAAGATCAGTATCTGGCCCCGATTGACCCGAACTTCGGCGGCTGCGGCCGGGTGCTGACCGATGAAAACGGCTATTACTGTTTTCGCACTATCAAGCCCGGCCCCTACCCGTGGCGTAACCAGGCCAGCGACTGGCGTCCGGCGCATATTCATTTCTCGCTCTCGGGTGAAGCCTGGGCGCAGCGCCTGATCACTCAGATGTATTTCGAAGGCGATCCGCTGATCAAACAGTGTCCGATCGTCCGAACCATTAATAATGACGACGCCGTGCGCACGCTGATCGCCGAGCTGGACATGCACGCCGCCGTACCGCTGGATTGTCTGGCCTACCGCTTTGACCTTGTTCTGCGCGGCCATCGCGCCACGCTGTTTGAAAATCGCACTCAGGGGGCCGCCCGATGAAAGAGTATCTGCCTGAAACCGCCTCGCAGACCGCGGGACCCTATGTTCATATCGGTCTGGCGCCTGACGCCGCGGGTTTTCATATTTTTGAGAAAAACTTTGGCCCGGTCCTCACCACCGCGGATACCACCGGGGAGCGGATCACCATTGAAGGCCGGGTTATCGACGGCTCCGGAACACCGGTCCGTGATGTGCTGCTGGAGATCTGGCAGGCCAACGCCGCAGGACGCTATAACCATCCTGATGACCGTCAGCAACAGAAAGCCGTCGACCCGGCCTTCCGCGGCTGGGGGCGTACCTGCTCAGATTTCACCTCCGGCGTCTGGCGCTTTGACACCATTAAGCCGGGCCCGGTTGTCGGCCGCGATGGCCGCCTGATGGCGCCGCACGTCAACCTGTGGGTGGTCGCCCGGGGGATCAACATTGGCCTGAACACGCGGATGTATTTCGCCGATGAACATGAGGCCAACGCCAGCGACCCGGTGCTGAATCTGATCGAGTGGGAAGTGAGACGCAAAACCTTAATCGCCGAACGCGAGGTTCGTGGTTCGGAAGTGATCTATCGCTTCGATATTTATCTGCAGGGCGAAAACGAAACCGTCTTTTTCGATATCTAGCGGCCACGCCGATAAACGCCTTCCCCTCGTCCTGCGGGGGGAAGGCGTTTTAAACCGTGGGGAAAGATCTTGTAATGTAATCAGGTCAAATGTTAATAATATTTTGCTATCTGGTTATCAAATTTAAACAAGGCCGCTTGTCTCTTTCACCGCTGTGTTTTTAACATCATCTACTATGGAAAAAAATGGTCTCTTCAGTCAGCGCATTCGCTTGCGCCATCTACACACCTTCGTGGCCGTCGCTCAACAGGGAACGCTGGGGCGCGCGGCTGAAACTTTAAATCTGAGCCAGCCTGCACTCTCGAAAACGCTTAACGAGCTTGAACAGCTAACCGGTACCCGGCTGTTCGAGCGGGGCCGCCTGGGGGCGCAACTCACCCTGGTCGGCGAACAGTTTCTGACTCATGCCGTTAAGGTACTTGATGCCCTTAACTCAGCGGGTCAGGCGCTGAACCGTAAAGAGGGGCTGAATAACGACATTGTGCGTATCGGCGCGCTGCCTACCGCCGCGCTGGGGATCCTGCCAACGGTGATCGGCCAGTTCCATAAGCAGCAAAAAGACATCACGCTGCAGGTCGCCACCATGAACAACACCATGCTGCTGGCGGGGTTAAAATCCGGGGAGATCGATATCGGTATCGGACGCATGTCCGACCCGGATCTGATGAGTGGACTCAACTATGAACTGCTGTTCCTCGAATCCCTGAAACTGGTGGTTCGCCCGGGACACCCCCTGCTTCAGGAGACCGTGACCCTGAGCCGGGTAATGGAGTGGCCCGTCGTCGTTTCGCCGAAGGGCACCGTACCGCGGCAAAACGCCGAAACGTTGCTCCAGAGCCAGGGCTGTAAAATGCCCGCCGGCTGTATCGAGACCCTCTCGGCTTCGCTGTCACGCCAGCTGACGGTCGATTTTGACTATGTGTGGTTCGTACCTTCCGGAGCGGTGAAAGACGATCTTCGCCGGGGTGTGCTGAGCGCCCTGCCGATTGCCACCCAGGGCGCCGGAGAGCCCATCGGCATTCTGACCCGCGTCGATGCGACGCTCACGCCAGGTACGCAAACCTTGCTCAGCGCCATCCGCAAGTCAATGCCTGCCTGACCCCGCTTTCTCCCCGGTAGCCCTGCCGGGGAGCCTACGTACGTCGATGTGGTGCGACGGACGGCGCAACACATTTAGCAAAATAATCATTTAGTGCGAAATCATTCATTAACAATTGCGTAAATTTCTTTAACAGATCTATCATATCGCGATTTCACCAAATGGTTCATTTGAAATCACATCAAGCAATAAACCTGCGTTTATGAAGGTACAAACCTCTTCATTCAAAAATAAAACAGAAAACACCTGTTTCATTTGGTTCACGATGAAGTG
Organism: Klebsiella sp. P1CD1; assembly: GCF_003790505.1. Classification (NCBI taxonomy): domain Bacteria; kingdom Pseudomonadati; phylum Pseudomonadota; class Gammaproteobacteria; order Enterobacterales; family Enterobacteriaceae; genus Klebsiella; species Klebsiella sp. P1CD1. The sequence goes on along the minus strand of NZ_CP033631.1, from coordinate 2,668,019 downwards.
GCGGGAGTGGTTAAGGAGATTACATGGCAACTGGCAACGCGCCGCGCGGATTCCCCCGGATCCTGCAGTGGCTTCTCGCCGGACTGATGCTCATCATCGGTCTGGCTGTGGGTATTCTTGGGGCAAAACTGGCCCTCGTCGGCGGTACACTGTACTTCGCGCTGATGGGCGTGGTCATGGTCATCGCGGCGGTGTTGATTTTCCGCAACCGCCGCGGCGGTATTCTGTTATACGCCGTGGCGTTTATCGCCTCGGTGATCTGGGCGATTAGTGACGCTGGCTGGAGCTACTGGCCGCTCTTCTCGCGCCTGTTTGCGCTCGGCGTCCTGGCCTTCCTTGCCGCCCTGGTCTGGCCTTTCCTCGCCAGCCCACCGGCAAAAAAAGGCCCGGCATATGGCGTCGCCGCCGTTCTCGCCGTGGCGCTGGCGGTGAGCTTTGGCTGGATGTTCAAATCCGAACCACTGGTTAGCGCCACTGAAGCGGTGCCAGTGAAGCCCGTCGCGCCGGGCGAACAGCAGAAAAACTGGGCGCACTGGGGTAATACCACCCACGGCGACCGTTTCGCCGCGCTGGACCAAATCAACAAACAGAACGTCAACCAGCTGCAGGTGGCCTGGGTGGCGCATACTGGCGATATCCCGCAGAGCAATGGCTCCGGGGCGGAAGATCAAAACACCCCGCTGCAGATTGGCGATACTCTGTACGTCTGCACCCCTTACAGCAAAGTGCTGGCGCTGGATGTGGACAGCGGAAAAGAGAAATGGCGCTATGACTCCAAATCCTCTTCGCCCAACTGGCAGCGCTGCCGCGGCTTAGGCTATTACGAAGAGAGCCAGGCGCAAACCGCGCCAGCGTCAGGCACGCAGCCTGCCGCCTGTTCCCGTCGTCTGTTCCTGCCGACGATCGACGCCCGCCTGATCGCCATTGATGCCGATACCGGCAAACTGTGCGAAAGCTTCGGCGATGGCGGTATTGTCGACCTCAGCGTCGGCATGGGTGAAGTGAAAGCGGGCTACTATCAGCAGACCTCCACCCCGCTGGTAGCGGGCAATGTGGTAGTGGTGGGCGGCCGCGTCGCGGATAACTACTCCACCGGCGAACCGCCGGGCGTGGTCCGCGCGTTTGACGTCCACACCGGCAAACTGGCGTGGGCGTGGGATCCCGGCAATCCAGCGCTGACCGGTGTTCCGCCGGAAGGCCAGACCTATACGCGCGGTACGCCAAACGTCTGGTCGGCGATGTCCTACGACGCGAAGCTGAATCTGATCTATCTGCCAACCGGCAACGCCACGCCAGATTTCTTTGGCGGCGAACGTACCGCGCTGGACGATAAATACAGCTCCTCTATCGTGGCTGTGGATGCCGCCACCGGCCAGGTGCGCTGGCACTTCCAGACCACGCACCACGATCTGTGGGACTTTGACCTGCCGTCTCAGCCGCTGCTGTACGATCTGCCTGACGGCAAGGGTGGTACCACCCCGGTGCTGGTGCAAACCAGCAAGCAGGGCATGATCTTCATGCTCAACCGCGAGACCGGCGAGCCGGTGGCCAAAGTGGAAGAGCGTCCGGTACCGGCGGGCAACGTCAAAGGGGAACGCTACTCTCCGACGCAACCTTACTCGGTAGGGATGCCGATGATCGGCAACCAGACGTTGACCGAATCCGATATGTGGGGGGCGACACCGATCGACCTGCTGCTGTGCCGTATTCAGTTCAAAGAGATGCGCCATCAGGGCGTCTTTACCCCGCCAGGTGAAGACCGTTCCCTGCAGTTCCCGGGCTCGCTCGGCGGCATGAACTGGGGCAGCGTTTCGGTGGATCCGAACAACAGCCTGATGTTCGTCAACGATATGCGTCTGGGTCTCGCCAACTATATGGTGCCGCGCGCGAAGGTGGCGAAAGACGCCAGCGGGATCGAGATGGGCATCGTGCCGATGGAAGGTACGCCGTTTGGCGCCATGCGCGAACGTTTCCTGTCGCCGCTGGGCATTCCATGCCAGAAACCGCCGTTCGGCACCATGTCCGCGGTGGATCTGAAAACCGGCAAACTGGTGTGGCAGGTACCGGTTGGCACCGTAGAAGATACCGGGCCGCTGGGGATCCGGATGCACATGCCCATTCCGATCGGCATGCCGACCCTTGGCGCGTCGCTGTCCACGCAGTCCGGACTGCTGTTCTTCGCCGGTACCCAGGATTTCTACCTGCGCGCCTTTGATACCGCGAACGGGAAAGAGATCTGGAAATCGCGTCTGCCGGTCGGTAGCCAGTCCGGCCCGATGACCTACGTCTCACCGAAAACCGGTAAGCAGTACATTATTATCAATGCTGGCGGCGCCCGTCAGTCACCGGATCGCGGCGATTACATTATCGCCTACGCGCTCCCGGATCATCACTGATCGACCTAAGCAAAAGGGCCCATCCGGGCCCTTTTTTTATCGGTGACGATACGCCATCAGCGTTAGCGATTACTGGTCGCCAAAGTGGATCACGGTGCGAATCGATTTGCCTTCATGCATCAGATCAAAGGCCTCGTTAATCTGCTCCAGCGGCAGGCGATGGGTAATAAACGGGTCGAGGCGAATTTTACCAGCCATGGCGTCCTCCACCATTCCCGGCAGCTGACTGCGCCCTTTCACGCCGCCGAAGGCGGAACCGCGCCACACGCGGCCGGTCACCAGCTGGAACGGACGGGTCTTGATCTCCTGGCCCGCACCGGCTACACCGATGATCACGCTCTCACCCCAGCCTTTATGGCAGCACTCCAGCGCGGCGCGCATCACATTGACATTGCCGATGCACTCGAAGCTGAAATCCACCCCGCCGTCGGTCAACTCGACAATCACATCCTGAATCGGCTTATCGTAGTCGTTCGGGTTGATAAAGTCGGTTGCGCCCATCTCTTTGGCGAGGGTGAACTTATCCGGGTTGGTATCGACCGCCAGAATACGCCCGGCCTGCGCCTGCACCGCGCCCTGGATCACCGCGAGACCAATGCCGCCTAAACCAAAGACCGCGACGCTATCCCCGGGCTTGACCTTCGCCGTGTTGTGCACCGCGCCGATACCGGTGGTGACACCGCAGCCCAGCAGGCACACTTTATCCAGCGGCGCCTGCGGATTGACTTTCGCCAGCGAGATCTCGGCGCAAACCGTATATTCGCTGAAGGTGCTGGTGCCCATATAGTGATAAATCGGTTCGCCGTTATAGGAGAAACGGGTGGTGCCGTCCGGCATCAACCCTTTGCCCTGGGTGGCGCGCACCGCCTGACAGAGATTGGTTTTACCCGACTTACAGAACTTGCACTCGCCGCATTCGGCGGTATACAGCGGGATCACGTGGTCGCCCGGCTTAAGGCTGGTAACGCCCTCGCCCACTTCCACGACAACCCCGCCGCCTTCATGGCCCAGTACCGCCGGGAAAACACCCTCTGGATCGTCGCCGGAGAGGGTAAAGGCATCGGTGTGACACACGCCGGTGTGGGTGATTTTCACCAGAACTTCGCCTTTCTTCGGCGGCGCGACGTCAATCTCAACGATTTTTAACGGCTGGCCAGGACCAAAGGCAACTGCTGCGCGTGATTTCATAACTGTCTCTTCCTCGTCGTGATGTTATTTTAAATAGGATCGTAGCAGATGACCGACCTCTGCCATTCTCGCGGCCCGCTGGTCCGGGGTGGTCTCGCCGCTAACCAGCTCGTCCTGCAGGTGGATCTCCACCATTTCGCCCATCAGGCCATTTGCCGCACCGCGAATCGAGGCAATCTGCTGCAGGATTGTCATGCAGGGTTCGCCGGACTCCAGCGCGCGCTCGAGGGCCTCGACCTGGCCGCGGATGCGGCGTACGCGACTGAGCGCCCGTTTTTTATCTTCAGGTGAATGTGGCACGATTACGCCTCCGTATCATATAGGGGGGTATACTATATTTTATTGCCCATAAAGGCAAAAAAAACCCCGTCGCGGGACGGGGTCAGGCAAAACGGTAACGACTATTTAGCGCTTACGGGGCATCATCCGCAGCAGGGTATTATCTTTCCACCAGTAATGATGGACCAGCGCGGCAAGGGCATGCAGGCCAATCACGAAGTAGCCCGCGTTGGCTAACCATTCATGGATCGCCTTCAGGGTGTCCACCCGCTCAAAATCGCTCTGCGGGGCATACGGCATGGTCAGGCCAAAGGCGTACCAGGGATTTCCGCGCCAGTACATCATCACCATCCCGATCAGCGGCAAGGCAATAAATAGCAGATAGATAACCAGATGGCCGAGATGAGCAAAACCGGTCATCATCGGCGACGGTTTCGGCACGATCGGCGGCGCTGGCGACTTCAGCCGCACCAGCAAACGCGCCACCATCAGCGCGCAGATGGTGATCCCGCAGGAGACATGAATCATATTAATCAGCGGCCGGTCACTACGGGGAAAAAATCCACGTAGCTCCATTGCCGCATAAGCCACCACCACCAGCAAAAAGACCAACCAGTGAATACCGATCTGCAGGCCCGAATATTTATCGCGCATGGAATTTCCTTAATGGAAAGAGTGATATCGCCAACATAGCGGCCTTCTCTTAAATTTTCATTAACCTTTACGTTGAATTAACAATTGATTACCGCATTGCGCCGACCCGGGAAGGCGCAGCATGCCCCGACGTGCTGAAGCGAACAGGCAACCGGCAGTCGGTACGCTATTACAAAATTAAACAGTTTTGTCACCTTCCACCGCCCTGTCCTTCTCTATAGTAGAGAGCATCTGTCGAGCCACGTTGCGCATGGAGATGAGAATGAAGAAAATCGGCTTACCGCTATTGTTGCTGGCGTCGCTGGCTGTCCCGGCTTTCGCTGCGGACTGCCAGCCTAACGGCATTGGCGGATCATTTTGCATAAACGATAATGGCACCACCACCGACACGGTACCGAATGAAGTGAATGGTATGGATACTTACTCAAACAATGGCGGGTATACCAGCTCCCTGCCCGATCAGTCGGGGGCCGATGAAGCGCTGGAAGGCTCGACGATGTCGACGCAACAGGATACGGTCGCCAGCAGCGGCCAGGGCGATAGCGCGCTGGCTGGCCGCGACTGGCATGCACCGTCCAATCTCAATGATGGCGCCGCCACCTCCAGCATGAGTCTGCTGGATAAACCCTGAGATCGGATGCTAAGCGAGACTCCAGCCTGCGGCGCCGATAGCGACGGCGAACAGCAGGCAGGCCAGCGCCGTTTTGCGTAACAGCATGGTATAGAATGAAATCGCAACGCCAATAAAGACCACAATCAGAATCGGCCACATGCTTAATAGCAGCAGCAGAAAACCCTCAATATTGTTATGGATTACGCTCTCCACATCCGCATCCTTGCCTCATCGTCGATAAAGTAAGCAGAATTTAATATGTAACATGAATACATTCAAATAAAATATAAATGCAAATGATTATGCACAGCATTCTGCGGCGGACGGAGGCTCGCCTGTCGCGGCGTCCTGGGGGTGCCATCAGGAGCCGCCACGAAAAGAGACGTCAGGATGGTTCCAGGACCACTTAGTGGTACGCTCGTACTCTTGCTGGGATCGCGCTCCCCTTCAGACCTTCATTCGCCGCTGATATCCGACACTACGCGCCGGCGATGGCAGTCGCCTGGTTGCAGTTTATCTCCCTGAGCGGAACGCACATCCAGATACTGAAGCGGCTGACCGTGTTCGTTATCCAGCAGGACAGAATAGGTTTCCCCTTTATCAAACATATAACGCTCTCCCCATTGCCGCATCGCCACAACAATGGGAAACACAGATCTCCCCTTTTCAGTCAGGACGTATTCCTTGTAGGCGCTGCCATCCGATGCCGGTAAAATCGCGAAAATACCGATATCGACCAGGTGCTTCAGCCGCGAGGCAAGGATATTTTTGGCCAGCCCTAGATTCTTTTGAAACTCGCTGAATCGCCGCACATCGTCAAATGCCTCGCGAATAATCATCAGGCACCAGCGTTCTCCAATTGATTCCAGCGTTCTTGCCACCGGACATTCACTGGTTCTGAGTGATTCCTGTTTCGCCATCTGCGTGCTCTCCGTCTATCAGTCTGCTGTTGCCAGCTTAATCTCCCCTCGTAGCAGTTGCAAAAGAAAACCACTATGGCTAGTTTTATAAGCATACTAGTTTTAAAAAGCAACCAGAGTGCAGGCCTCTTATGAAATGCAAGGCAAGTTTGTGTACCGAGCACAAGATCCCGACCGCGTCCGCCCCTGTCACGATGCTGACCGCGGGGATAACGGCGCTGTTTTCATTGACCTGCGCGCTGGCGGTAGCCAACGTTTATTCAGCTCAGCCTTTACTCGACTCGATGGCGGTCAGCCTGAAGGTGTCGCCCGGTATGATTGGCAGCGTCGTCACGGCAACGCAGGCGGGCTATGCCATTGGTTTGCTGTTCCTGGTTCCGCTCGGGGACTGGTTGAACCGTAAATACGTGGTGTTGACTCAGCTGTTGCTGTCAGTGGCGGCGTTAGTCGTGGCAGGGTTATCCCCTAATATCGCGATCCTGCTGGGTGCCATGCTGATCGTCGGGCTGATGGCCGTGGTGGTGCAGTTGATGGTGGCGTGGGTGGCGATACTGGCGACGCCGCAGAAACGAGGCCAGGCGGTAGGTACCCTGACCAGCGGCATTGTTTCAGGCATTCTGTTATCTCGTTTTATATCAGGGGCGATCGCTGATATCGCCGGCTGGCGAGCCGTTTATCTCACGGCTGCCTGTCTGATGTTGTTGATTGCCGGCGTCGTCTGGAAAGTCATGCCTTCGCCCCCGCCGCAGCCGCAAAAGCCCACTTATCTATCCTTACTGAAGTCAGTTTTTCAGCTGTATCTCACTGAACCGCAACTGAGAAAGCGCGGGATCCTGGCGCTGCTGATCTTCGCCGCTTTCAGCATGCTGTGGACGACCATGGTCATGCCGCTCACCGCTCTTTCCCTGTCGCACACCCAGACAGGGATGTTTGGCTTAGCCGGCATCGCTGGCGTGCTGGCCGCCTCAAGGGCGGGCAGATGGGCTGACCAGGGATGGGCGCAGCGCACGACCGGCCTGGCGCTGGCGCTGCTGGCGCTCTCCTGGCTGCCTATCGCCTGTGCCGAAACCTCTCTGCTCTGGCTGATAGCGGGCGTTATCGCACTGGACTTTGCGGTGCAGGCCGTTCATGTCACCAACCAGAGTCTGATTATTGCCGCCAGGCCTGCAGCGGCAAGCCGCCTGGTTGGGGCTTACATGTGTTTTTATTCGCTGGGCAGCGCGGCAGGCGCTATCGTCGCCACCCAGCTCTATTCTCACTGGGGATGGCAGGCGGTTTGCCTTGCCGGCGCCGCGGTCAGCGCCTGTGCTTTTCTGGTCTGGTCAGGATCGCGTCAATCATGAACGTCGTGCTCGCTGTAAAATGGCGCAGCGAAAAAGAGCGGAAAAGTGACCAGAGAAGCCCCAGCTGTTTGTATCGAATGGATTTTTTCAATGCTTTTAAACAGTTATGTACATGTTGTATAATGACGTGCACTTTAACTAAAAAAAGAGTGCGACCATGATTGATTCTTCATTGCCATTAACCGACATTCACCGCCACCTTGACGGTAACATCCGGGCCCAAACCATCCTCGATCTTGGCCGCGAGTTTAATATCGCCCTTCCCGCTTCCACCCTCGACACGCTGCGTCCCCACGTCCAGGTCACCAGCCTTGAGCCCGATCTGGTCAGTTTTCTTGCCAAGCTCGACTGGGGGGTAAAAGTCCTTGCCTCACTGGAAGCCTGCCGTCGCGTGGCATACGAGAACGTCGAAGACGCCGCGCGCAATGGCCTGCACTACGTTGAGCTGCGCTTCTCTCCCCGCTATATGGCGATGACCCACCAGCTTCCTGTCGACGGCGTAGTAGAGGCGGTGATCGCGGGCGTACGTGAAGGCAGCCGCGATTTTCAGGTCGACGCCCGCCTGATCGGCATTCTGAGCCGCACCTTCGGTGAAGCGGCCTGTCAGGAAGAGCTGGCGGCGCTGCTCGCCCACCGCGAGGGCATCACCGCGCTGGATCTGGCCGGTGATGAGCTGGGCTTCCCGGGCGCGCTGTTCCTCAACCATTTTAATCAGGCCCGCGACGCTGGCTGGCATATTACCGTCCACGCTGGCGAAGCGGCCGGACCGGAAAGTATCTGGCAGGCCATCCGCGAGCTGGGCGCGGAGCGCATCGGTCATGGGGTCAAAGCGGTAGAGGATCCGGCCCTGATGGACTACCTGGCCGAACATCAGATCGGCATTGAATCGTGCCTGACCTCGAATGTGCAAACCAGCACCGTGGCTTCGCTGGCCCAGCATCCGCTGAAGCAGTTCCTTGAGCACGGCGTGCTGGCGAGCCTCAACACTGACGATCCGGCGGTGCAGGGCGTTGATATCATTCACGAGTACACCGTGGCGGCGCCGGCGGCGGGCCTGAGCAGGGAGCAGATCCGTCAGGCACAGATCAACGGTCTGACCCAGGCGTTTCTGAGCGAACAGGAAAAAGCCGCTCTCATTCAGCGGGTGGCGAAAGGTTGATCACCGGCCCGGCGGCAGCGCTGCCGGGCTCCCCCTCACACCAGGCTGAGCGTGGCGCGATGTCTGGCAGACTCGATACCCAGCTCAATCAACGTCATGATCTGAATCGCCTCGCTGGCCGGGACCGGGTTTTCTCCCTCCCCGTTAAGCGCATCGCGAATGGCGGCATAGTAGGCGGGATAGTTGCCCGGCAGCGTCAGCCATGTCTCCTCGCTTCGTTCGTCGCCTTCGGCGCGGGTCAGAGTACCGTCGCGCATATCATACCCCCAGTCCTCCTGCGGCAGTCGTTCACCGTTTTTTAGCCGTTCCTCCTGAGGATCAAGGCCGAACTTAATATAGCTGGCCCGCGAGCCGTGGACGATAAAGCGCGCGCTCTCCGCCGCAGCGAGCAATGTGCCATGCAGCACCACCCGCCGCTGGGGATAGGCCAGCACGGCATGAAAATAGTCGGTGGATTGCGCGCCGGGGCGAAGTTGAGCGAGATCGACTGTGATACTCACCGGCAGGCCAAAGAGCACCACCGCTTGATCGAGCAGATGTGGCCCCAGATCGTACCAAATGCCACTTCCGGGACCACCCTGCTCACGCCAGCGCTGACGCACCTGGGGGCGGAAGCGATCGAAATGCGACTCAAAGTAACACACTTCCCCCAGCTGACCTTCGTTAATTAACGCCCTGACGGTTAAGAAGTCACTGTCCCAGCGGCGGTTATGAAACACCGACAGCACCCGGCCGCAATGCTTCGCCAGACTCTCCAGCTCGCGTGCTTGTGACAGTGTCACGGTAAAGGGTTTATCCACCACCACATGTTTGCCCGCTTCCAGCGCCGCTTTCGCCAGCGGAAAGTGGGTATCGTTCGGGGTGGCGATGACGACCAGATCAATATCAGGATCGTTGAGCAAGTCTTTTGCCGCACTCACCACCCTGACCCCCGGCCAGTCGGCATGGACTTTGCCGGCCTCGCTGCTGGAGACCCTCGTCAGCGCCATGCCCGGCGTGCCGCCGATCAGCGGCGCGTGAAACGTTTTGCTGGCGTAACCGTAGCCTATCAGCCCTACCCGGATCGCGTCACTCATGTTACCGCCTCACTTATTCAGCTAATGTCAATATCGCGTAGATGAGAATAATCTTACAAACAATGAGCAAAATTTATCATTTGATTCACAGCTGTTTTCCCGCATGCGTGCAAAATCAGACAGATACCCCTTGTGATCTGCTGACCATGGAGTAACATTTCCCACTGTGTTCAAAGGATACTGAAGTGTTATGACGACTGTTTTTACCCGTATTGTAGAACTTATTGGCTGGATTGTTTTTGGGATTTCCGCACTGCTTTTGGTTATCGCCCACCATATTGATAACTACCAGTCGCCACCGCCAGTGGATGTGGTGCAGACAAAGTAGCCCCGCCGTGAAACAGTGACCCGCCTCGCAACTGTGCAACCGGTTTCAGAAACCGGTTGCACAGCTATCCTTGCTTTGATTACACTCCCTCTATCATCAGACTGGGAGCTTTTTCATGGCCGCTTTTCCGCACAATTTTTTATGGGGTGCCGCTACCGCAGCGTATCAGGTTGAAGGTGGGCACGACGCAGACGGTAAAGGACCGTCAATCTGGGACATCTACTCTCACCTGCCGGGTACCACCTTTGAAGGCACCACCGGCGATGTCGCGGTCGACCACTATCACCGTTTTCGCGAAGACGTTGCGTTAATGGCCGAAATGGGCCTGCAAAGTTATCGATTCTCCATCTCCTGGCCCCGGCTGCTGCCCGCTGGGCGCGGCGAAGTGAATGAAGCCGGCGTACAGTTTTACAGCGATCTGATCGACGAACTGCTGGCGCACAATATTGAGCCGATGATCACCCTCTATCACTGGGACCTGCCGCAGGCCCTGCAGGATGAGGGTGGCTGGGAAGCACGCACTACCGCCGAGGCCTTCGCCGAGTACGCCCGCCTGTGCTATGCGCGCTTTGGTTCACGGGTGAAGCTGTGGGCGACCTTTAACGAAACCATCGTGTTCATTGGCCACGGCTACATTAACGGTCTGCATCCCCCGGCGGTGCGCGATCCGGCGCGTGCCATTCAGGCCTGTCATCACGTGTTTATCGCCCATGCGCTGGCGGTCAAGGCATTCCGCGAGATGAACGTGGCGGGCGAGATTGGCTTCGTCAATGTGCTACAGCCGCATACTCCGCTCACCGACAGTGAGGCGGACAAAAAAGCCACCGAACTGGCTGACGCCATCCACACCCACTGGCTTTACGACCCGGTACTGAAAGGCACCTATCCTGCCGCCCTGCTGGCGCAGACCCAGGCTCTGTGGGGGGTACCACGCTTTGCCCCGGACGATGACACACTACTGCGCGAGAATCGCTGTGACTTTATCGGGCTGAATTACTATCGCCGGGAAACGGTGTCCGCCCAGCCGCCCAACATCCCCACCGGTGGCGAACCTGGCGTGGAGGGGTTGTTCTATTTCGTGCGTAATCCGCAGAGCACCTATACCGAATGGGGATGGGAAATCTGGCCGCAGGGGCTGACGGACGGCATTATGATGATCAAGGAACGCTATGGCGATATCCCGATCTATATCACCGAAAATGGCCTGGGAGCGAAAGACCCGATAATTGCCGGAGAAGTGGTCGACGATCCGCGAATCGACTACCTGAGCAGCCATATTGGCGCCCTGGAAAAGGCACTGGCGCTGGGGGCGGATGTGCGCGGCTATTATCCCTGGTCGTTTATCGATCTGCTGAGCTGGCTCAACGGATATCAAAAACAGTACGGCTTTGTCTATGTCGATCACCAGCAAAATCTGGCACGCAAACGAAAGAAGAGTTTTTATTGGTACAAATCTGTTATTGCCAGTCACGGCGAACAGCGTTAATCTTCTCTTGCGGGCGCCATTCGGCGCCCGGTCTGGTTTTAGAATATTCTTAAACTTCTCCCTGCTCTTCAAGGTCGGCTCTCGCCCCTTGTCATGGGTTTATATAACCTGAATCATTCCACCCGGCCCCATTCAGAAGGCGCCGTTGGTTGAGAGTAGGTTTAGTGAATGCTGATAATATTCAACATAATTATTCCGATTATAAAATGGATACGAAAATGACCGTTCTGGACTATTTATTAAAATTCCGCAAAATCAGTTCGCTCGAAAGTCTTGAAAAACTATTTGATCACCTTAACTACTCCCTGACCGACACCGAAGAGATCGTGAATATGTATCGTGCGGCCGACCACCGCCGGGCAGAGCTGGTCTCCGGTGGTAAATTGTTCGATGTGGGCCAGGTGCCTAAATCCGTTTGGCGATTCGTGCAGTAAGGCTGTCATCCTTCACGCCAGTTGCTTATACTTCCCGGCCTGATTTTCATTACTGGCGTTGAATAGGGGAGTAACATGACGTCTCAATCTGCAGAACGCATTGGCGGATGGCTGCTGGCACCGCTGGCCTGGTTGCTGGTGGCGCTGCTGAGCGCCTCCTTATCGCTGCTGTTTTTTGCTAATGCTCTCATGTCGACGCAGACGTATGCCCTGCTCCGCGCCATGAGCACCGGACATCTGGCGCTGTGGCTCGCTTCGCTGCTGTTTGCCGTCGCCATGTGGTATTACACGCTCTGGCTGACCATCGCGTTCTTTAAGCGGCGCTCGCTGGTCCCTAAGCACTATATTATCTGGCTGCTCATCACCCTGCTGCTGGCGATAAAGGCATTTGCCTTCTCTCCCGTCTCGGATGTCCTTGCTTTGCGCCAGCTGCTGTTTCCACTCTTGGCTGCCGCGCTCCTGGCGCCCTATTTTCGCCGTTCCCAGCGGGTAAAACGGACCTTTGTTCATCCGTAATAACCCCACACTTAACCTGTTGTCGCCGGTATCGTTTTATTCGATAATAAGCGGCTTTTTTTCGTTTCAGGTCGCATGATGGCTGATTATTTACTGCTCTTTATTGGTACAGTCCTGGTCAATAACTTCGTTCTGGTGAAGTTTCTTGGTCTGTGCCCGTTTATGGGGGTTTCCAAAAAGCTGGAAACCGCAATGGGGATGGGGCTTGCCACCACCTTCGTGATGACGCTGGCCTCTATTTGCGCCTGGCTGATTGATACCTGGATCCTTATCCCCTTAAATCTGGTCTATTTACGCACGCTGGCCTTTATTCTGGTCATCGCCGTGGTGGTTCAGTTCACTGAAATGGTCGTGCGTAAAACCAGCCCGGCGCTCTATCGCCTGCTGGGTATCTTTCTGCCGCTGATCACCACCAACTGTGCCGTACTCGGGGTGGCGCTGCTGAATATTAATCTGGGGCACAATTTCCTGCAGTCCGCGCTGTACGGCTTTGCCGCCGCCGTCGGTTTCTCGCTGGTGATGGTGCTGTTCGCGGCGATCCGCGAACGCCTGGTGGTGGCCGATGTGCCCGCGCCGTTTCGCGGTAATGCCATCGCATTGATTACCGCCGGTTTAATGTCTCTGGCCTTTATGGGCTTTAGTGGTTTGGTGAAGTTGTAATGAGCGCAGTCTGGATAGCCGTGATCGCCATCAGCCTGTTAGGGCTGATTTTCGGCTTAATACTGGGGTATGCCTCCCGCCGTTTCGCGGTGCAGGACGACCCGGTGGTGGAAAAAATTGATGAACTGTTGCCGCAGAGCCAGTGCGGGCAGTGCGGCTACCCCGGCTGTCGTCCCTATGCGGAAGCTGTTGGTGCCCAGGGTGAAAAAATTAACCGCTGTGCGCCGGGTGGCGAAGCCGTAATGTTAAAAATCGCCGCCTTACTGAACGTCGACCCGCAGCCGGTCGATGGCGATGAACAGGAGGCGGAGCCAGTTCGTATGCTCGCGGTAATCGACGAGCCGAACTGCATTGGCTGCACCAAATGCATCCAGGCGTGTCCGGTGGATGCGATTGTCGGGGCAACCCGCGCCATGCATACCGTGATGAACGACCTGTGCACCGGTTGTAATCTGTGCGTAGCCCCCTGCCCGACCCAGTGCATTTCGCTCGTTCCGGTGGCGACCACCCCGGAAACCTGGAAATGGGATCTCCATGCGATCCCGGTGCGCAATATTCCTGTGGAACAACATGTTTAAGTTATTTTCCGCTTTCCGAAAAGATAAAGTCTGGGATTTTAACGGCGGTATTCATCCGCCCGAAATGAAAACCCAGTCTAACGGTACCCCACTGCGCCAGGTGTCCCTGCCGCAGCGCCTTATCATTCCGCTCAAGCAGCATATTGGCGCCGAAGGCGAACTGTGCGTCAAGGTGGGCGATCGGGTGCTGCGCGGCCAGCCGTTGACCCGCGGATGGGGAAGAATGCTGCCCGTACACGCCCCGACCTCCGGTACCGTTACCGCCATCGCCCCGCACACCACCGCTCATCCGTCGGGGCTGGCGGAGATGAGCGTGATCATTGACGCCGACGGCGAAGACCGCTGGATTGAGCGCGATGGCTGGAGTGATTATCAGGTCCGTACGCGCGAAGCGCTTATCGAACGCATTCATCAGTTTGGCGTCGCGGGCCTCGGCGGCGCCGGTTTCCCCACCGGCAGCAAACTGCGCGGCGGCGGCGATAAAATTAAGACGCTGATTATTAACGCCGCCGAATGCGAACCCTATATCACGGCGGACGACCGCCTGATGCAGGACTGCGCCGCGCAGATTGTCGACGGGATCCGCATCCTCGCGCATATTCTGCAGCCTGACGAAGTGCTGATCGGCATTGAAGACAATAAACCGCAGGCCATTTCGATGCTGCGGGCGGTGCTCTGCGACGCCCATGGCATCTCGCTGCGCGTGATCCCCACTAAATACCCCTCCGGTGGGGCCAAGCAGCTTACCCAAATTCTCACCGGCAAGCAGGTGCCTCATGGCGGTCGTTCGTCGGATATTGGCGTGCTGATGCAGAACGTGGGGACGGCCTATGCGATAAAACGCGCGGTGATTGACGGCGAGCCGTTAACGGAGCGCGTGGTCACCCTGACCGGCGAGGCGGTCTCGCGGCCGGGCAACGTCTGGGCGCGCCTTGGTACCCCGGTACGCCATCTGCTTAACGACGCCGGCTTCTGCGCCAGCGCCGAGCCAATGGTGATCATGGGCGGCCCGCTGATGGGCTTTACCCTGCCGGGGCTGGATGTCCCGGTGGTGAAGATCACCAACTGTCTGCTGGCGCCTTCCGCCAGCGAGATGGGCGAGCCGCAGGAAGAGAAAGGCTGCATTCGCTGCAGCGCCTGCGCCGACGCCTGTCCGGCCGATCTGCTGCCGCAGCAGCTGTACTGGTTCAGCAAAGGCCAGCAGCACGATAAAGCTATCGCGCACAATCTGGCGGACTGCATAGAATGCGGCGCCTGCGCGTGGGTTTGCCCTAGCAATATTCCGCTGGTGCAGTACTTCCGTCAGGAGAAAGCGGAGATCAGCGCGATTCGCCAGGAAGAGCAGCGCGCCGCAGAAGCTAAAGCGCGATTCGAAGCCCGACAGGCGCGCCTGGAGCGTGAAAAAGCCGCCCGCGCCGAACGGCATAAAAAAGCTGCCGTTCAGCCTGCCGCCAAAGATCAGGATGCGATTAACGCCGCCCTCGCCCGGGTACGCGACAAACAGCGTGATGCCGCGCAACCGATCGTGATTCAGTCCGGCGCCAAACCGGATAACAGCGAGGCGATTGCCGCCCGCGAAGCGCGGAAGGCCGAAGCCCGGGCACGCAAGGCACAGCTGCAAGCCGCGTCGGTGGAAACCCCGTCGACCGACGCAGCTGATCCACGCAAGGCGGCGGTGGAAGCCGCTATCGCCCGCGCCAAAGCGCGCAAAGCCGAACAGCAGGCCGCGCCGGTGGAAGCCCCGGTAGCAGAGCCGGTCGACCCGCGTAAAGCCGCGGTGGAAGCCGCTATCGCCCGTGCCAAAGCGCGCAAAGCCGAACAGCAGGCCGCGCCGGTGGAAGCCCCGGTAGCCGAGCCGGTCGACCCGCGTAAAGCCGCGGTGGAAGCCGCTATCGCCCGCGCCAAAGCGCGTAAAGCCGAACAGCAGGCCGCGCCGGTGGAAGCCCCGGTAGCCGAGCCGGTCGACCCGCGTAAAGCCGCGGTGGAAGCCGCTATCGCCCGTGCCAAAGCGCGCAAAGCCGAACAGCAGGCCGCGCCAGTGGAAGCCCCGGTAGCCGAGCCGGTCGACCCGCGTAAAGCCGCGGTGGAAGCCGCTATCGCCCGAGCCAAAGCGCGTAAAGCCGAACAGCAGGCTGCGCCGGTGGAAGCCCCGGTAGCCGAGCCGGTCGACCCGCGTAAAGCCGCGGTGGAAGCCGCCATCGCCCGCGCCAAAGCGCGCAAAGCCGAACAACAGGCCGCACAACCGGATCTCGCGTCAGCCGCAGCCAATGACGACCCACGCAAAGCGGCCGTCGCCGCGGCTATCGCCCGCGTTCAGGCGCGTAAAGCAACACAGCAGGCAGTTAACGAGGAATAAATGGTTTTCAGAATCGCAAGCTCCCCCTATACCCATAACCAGCGGCAGACCTCGCGTATTATGCTGCTGGTGCTGCTCGCCGCCGTGCCTGGCATTGTGGTCCAGACCTGGTTTTTCGGCTGGGGTACCGTACTGCAGATTGTCCTCGCCGCATTGACGGCCTGGGCAACGGAAGCCGCTATTCTCAAACTGCGCAAACAGCATATTGTGGCGACCCTGAAGGACAACTCCGCCCTGCTCACTGGCCTGTTGCTGGCGGTGAGTATTCCGCCGCTGGCCCCCTGGTGGATGGTGGTGCTCGGCACTGCCTTTGCCGTGGTGATCGCCAAGCAGCTGTACGGTGGATTAGGCCATAACCCCTTCAACCCGGCGATGATCGGCTACGTCGTGCTGTTGATTTCATTCCCGGTACAGATGACCTCCTGGCTGCCTTCATATGAAATTGCCGCCCAGGTTCCGGCGTTCAGCGATGTGCTGCAGATGATCTTTACCGGGCATACCGCCGCCGGGGGCGACATGGCCAGCCTGCGACTGGGTATCGACGGCGTCAGCCAGGCCACCCCGCTGGATACCTTTAAAACCTCTCTGCATGCCGGGCATAGCGTCCAGCAGGTGCTGCAATTGCCGGTTTACGGTGGCGTACTGGCGGGCCTCGGCTGGCAGTGGGTGAATATCGCCTGGCTGGCGGGCGGTCTGTTCCTGCTGTGGCAGAAAGCGATCCGCTGGCATATTCCGGTCAGCTTTCTCATTAGCCTTGGTCTGTGTGCCACCCTCGGCTGGTTATTCTCGCCGCAAAGCCTGGCGTCGCCGCAGATGCATTTGTTCTCTGGCGCCACCATGCTCGGTGCTTTCTTTATTCTGACCGACCCGGTGACGGCTTCAACAACCAACCGCGGCCGCCTGATCTTCGGCGCCCTCGCCGGCCTGCTGGTGTGGCTTATTCGCAGCTTCGGCGGTTACCCGGATGGCGTGGCATTTGCCGTTCTGCTGGCGAATATTACCGTGCCGCTGATCGATTATTACACGCGCCCGCGCGTGTACGGCCACCGTTGAGAGAGCGATGATGTTAAAAACGATGCGAAAACACGGCGTCACGCTGGCGCTGTTTGCCGCCGGTTCCACCGGGCTGACGGCGGCGATCAATGAACTGACGAAAAGCACTATCGATCAGCAGGCGGCCCTGCAGCAGAAAGCGTTATTTGATCAGGTCTTACCCGCCGACCGCTATAATAACGATCTGCTCAAGAGCTGCTATCTGGTCAGCGCCCCGGCGCTGGGCAAAGGCCAGCATAAAGTGTGGATAGCCAAAAATAACGACCAGCCGATCGGCGCGGTGATGGAAGCCACCGCGCCAGATGGCTATTCCGGGGCAATACAGCTGTTGGTTGCTGCCGATTTTAGCGGCACGGTCCTCGGCACCCGCGTGACCGAGCATCATGAAACGCCGGGTCTGGGCGATAAAATCGAGCTTCGTCTGTCGGACTGGATCACCCATTTTGCCGGGAAAGTCATCCACGGTCAGGGCGACAGCCATTGGGCGGTCAAAAAAGATGGCGGCGATTTTGACCAGTTCACGGGCGCCACCATCACTCCCCGGGCGGTGGTCAATGCCGTTAAGCGCGCAGGCCTGTATGCACAAACGCTGCCTGCGCAACTTCCTGAATTCACCGCCTGTGGAGAATGACCATGAGCGAAGTTAAAGACGTCATCGTCCAGGGCCTGTGGAAAAATAACTCCGCCCTGGTTCAGCTGTTAGGGATGTGCCCTCTGCTGGCGGTCACCTCGACCGCCACCAACGCCCTCGGGCTGGGTCTGGCGACCACCCTGGTGCTAACCTTAACCAACCTGACCATCTCCAGCCTGCGCCGCTGGACGCCGGCGGAGATCCGGATCCCCATCTACGTGATGATCATCGCCTCGGTGGTGAGCGTCGTGCAGATGCTGATCAACGCCTATGCCTTCGGCCTCTATCAGTCGCTGGGGATTTTCATCCCGCTTATTGTGACCAACTGCATCGTGGTCGGCCGCGCCGAAGCCTTTGCCGCCAAAAAAGGGCCGGCGCTGTCGGCACTGGATGGCTTTTCTATCGGCATGGGCGCCACCTGCGCGATGTTTGTGTTGGGCTCCCTGCGCGAGATCCTTGGCAATGGCACCCTGTTTGACGGCGCCGACAGCCTGCTTGGTAGTTGGGCAAAGGTGCTGCGCATCGAGGTTTTCCATACGGATACCCCCTTCCTGCTGGCTATGCTGCCGCCAGGCGCCTTTATTGGCCTCGGCATGATGCTGGCGGTAAAATACCTCATCGATGAACGTAGCAAGCAGCGGAAGGCGCAAGCGGCCCGGGCCGTTTCTGTCGCCCCGTCTGACGTGACAGGGAAAGCGTAACATGAACAAAGCCAAACGCCTGGCGATCCTCACCAGGCTGCGGGAAAACGATCCCCACCCCACTACCGAACTGCATTTCAGTTCGCCGTTCGAGTTGCTGATTGCCGTTCTGCTTTCTGCGCAGGCCACCGATGTCAGCGTCAACAAAGCGACAGCCAAACTCTATCCGGTGGCCAATACGCCCGCAGCGATGCTGGCGCTGGGGGTGGATGGGGTGAAATCGTATATCAAGACTATCGGCCTGTTTAACAGCAAAGCGGAAAACGTCATCAAAACCTGCCGCATCCTGCTCGAGCAGCACAACGGCGAGGTGCCGGAAGACAGAGCGGCGCTGGAGGCGCTGCCCGGCGTGGGCCGTAAAACCGCCAACGTGGTACTCAATACCGCCTTTGGCTGGCCGACCATCGCTGTGGACACGCACATCTTCCGCGTCTGCAATCGGACGCAATTCGCCCCTGGCAAGAACGTTGAGCAGGTGGAAGAGAAGCTTCTGAAGGTGGTCCCCGCCGAGTTTAAGGTCGACTGTCATCACTGGTTGATCCTGCATGGACGTTATACCTGCATTGCCCGCAAGCCGCGCTGCGGCTCCTGCCTGATTGAAGACCTCTGCGAATTTAAAGAGAAAGTCTACGCCTGATCCCTTCTTCTGAGCCATAACTTAACCCTGAGTTATGGCTCGAATTTGTGCATTTAACCCGCCGTTAACACCAGAAAATGTCTCTTATGATGGGTAATAATCCGGCTACATAACGAACAATCAGTGCTTTCATTTTTTCTCGATGCAAAATTTCTATACATTTGTGATCGAGATCATGCTCGCAACTTTATGTTGATTACATGTTGTGAAAATGAAAACAAATGTCAGGCAATACAACGATTGAGCAAAGATTACCAGGATAATAGACCATTAATTTTTAGGATAATGGACCATATCACTACTCATGAGGTAAATTAGTAGAATATATCGCCTTTTTAACGAAATCAGACTGATGAAAAAGATAAAAATAGCAATCATAACGAAACGGTGAAATTTAACTCTGGATAACATTCATATGTCCGGAGCATTATGCCACCCATATTATGTGTAACAGTTTATTACAAAGGCCTTGCCTGATGCGCCAGGATAGTGAACATTACCTGCCGTTTTCCCTCCCAAAATAACTATAAAGGCGGCGGTCCAACGAGATTGCGCCCCGAACACCCCCCAGTAAATATGGGATGTAAAAAAAGAGGTATATGTGTCTACTGCAAACAATAAACCAGCAGAAAGCGTGAGTCTGAACGCTTTCAAACAACCACGCGCGTTCTATCTCATTTTCTCGATCGAGTTATGGGAGCGTTTTGGTTATTACGGCCTGCAAGGGATCATGGCCGTTTACCTGGTAAAACAGCTGGGTATGTCGGAAGCGGATTCCATTACTCTGTTCTCCTCCTTTAGCGCGCTGGTCTATGGTCTGGTTGCTATTGGCGGCTGGCTGGGCGATAAAGTGCTGGGCACCAAACGTGTCATCATGCTGGGCGCTATCGTGCTGGCCATCGGCTATGCGCTGGTGGCCTGGTCCGGCCATGATGCTGCCATCGTCTATATGGGTATGGCGACCATCGCCGTCGGTAACGGCCTGTTCAAAGCCAACCCGTCCTCCCTGCTTTCTACCTGCTATGACAAAAACGATCCCCGTCTGGACGGTGCATTCACCATGTACTACATGTCCATCAACATCGGTTCGTTCTTCTCGATGCTGGCAACCCCATGGCTGGCCGCTCGCTTCGGCTGGAGCGTGGCGTTTGCCCTCAGCGTGGTGGGGATGGTGATCACGATTATTAACTTTGCCTTCTGCCAGAAATGGGTAAAACAGTACGGTTCGAAACCGGACTTTGCCCCGGTACACATGGGCAAACTGCTGGCGACCATCGCTGGCGTGGTGGTGCTGGTCGCCATTGCCACCTGGCTGCTGCACAATCAGGGCATCGCACGTATGGTGCTGGGCGTCGTCGCACTGGGTATCGTCGTGATTTTCGCCAAAGAAACCATCGGTCTGAAAGGTGCCGCGCGTCGTAAAATGATCGTCGCCTTCCTGCTGATGGTAGAAGCGATTGTCTTCTTCGTGCTGTACAGCCAGATGCCAACCTCTCTGAACTTCTTCGCGATTCGTAACGTTGAGCACTCGATCCTCGGTCTCGCCTTCGAGCCGGAACAGTATCAGGCGCTGAACCCGTTCTGGATCATGATTGGTAGCCCTATTCTGGCAGCCATTTATAACAAGATGGGCGACCGCCTGCCGATGCCGCACAAGTTCGCTATCGGCATGGTACTGTGCTCCGGCGCGTTCCTCGTCCTGCCTTTAGGGGCGAAGTTCGCCAGCGACGCCGGCATCGTCTCGGTTAACTGGCTCATTCTGAGCTACGCGCTGCAGTCTATTGGTGAGCTGATGATTTCCGGCCTCGGCCTGGCGATGGTCGCTCAGCTGGTTCCGCAGCGTCTGATGGGCTTCATTATGGGCAGCTGGTTCCTCACTACCGCCGGCGCGGCGATCATCGCCGGGAAAATCGCCAACCTGATGGCGGTGCCGGAAAACGTCACCGATCCGCTGGTGTCGCTGGAAGTGTACGGCCACGTGTTCCTGCAGATTGGTATCGTCACCGCGGTTATCGCCGCCCTGATGCTGCTCACGGCGCCGAAGCTGAACCGTATGACTCAGGACGACAGCGCGGACCTGAAAGCACGCGAAACCGCGGCAGCCTGACGCCGCAGGGAAAACCAATTATTTTTAAGCCGCTAACGTTAGGTTAGCGGCTTTTTTTTTACCCCTGGCGGGACTAACATACAGAAAACTGCAGCCACGAGGAGTTACGCATGAAACTGTTCTACAAACCCGGCGCCTGTTCCCTGGCCTCGCATATCGCCCTGCGCGAAAGCGGCCTGGATTTCACGTTGCAGAGCGTGGACCTGGCCAAAAAACGGCTGGAAAACGGGGATGATTATCTGCTGATCAACCCGAAAGGTCAGGTGCCGGCGTTGCTGCTGGATGATGATATCCTGCTCACTGAGGGCGTGGCTATTATGCAGTACATCGCCGATCAGGTGCCGGACCGCCATCTGCTGGCGCCAGTGGGCTCCATTGCCCGCTACCAGACCCTGGAGTGGCTGAATTACGTGGCCACCGAGCTGCATAAAGGCTTTACCCCGCTGTTCCGCCCGGATACCCCGGAAGACTATAAGCCTGTCGCGCGGGCGTTGCTCGAGAAGAAACTGCAGTATGTTGATGCGTCGCTGGAAGATAAACAGTGGCTGACCGGCCATCGCTTTACTATCGCCGATGGCTATCTGTTCACCGTGCTGCGCTGGGGCTATGGCATAAAACTGGATATGGCTGCCTATGGTCATATCGGCAGCTGGATGGCGCAGGTGGCAGCGCGTCCGGCGGTGGCGGCCGCACTGGCGGCTGAAGGCTTAAAATAAGGCCTGAACCTGCCCGGCGGACCGTCGGGCAGGCCCGGGGAGTTACAGCCGGGTGGCGCTGAAGCAGTGCTCCGGTACGGCAATGCGATCCTGCGCCGCCACCACCTGCAGTTCATACTCTTGCATGTTTTTGGTGGTGAGCATGATCTCGTACACCGCGGCGGTAACGTGCTCAAGCGCATCGCGCAGGCTGGCACCCTGCAGCAGTTTCACCAGCAGCAGTCCACTGGTCACATCGCCGACGCCAACCGGCTGACGCAGGCCAAAATCCACCAGCGGCCGACTGATATGCCAGGCTTCTTCGGCCGTCACCAGCAGCATCTCAAAACGATCCATGCTCAGACCGGCGCGGGAAAGATGTTTAACCAACACCACCTCCGGTCCCTGGGCAATCAGCTCCCGCGCAGCAGCTACCGCTTCGCTGACGCTGGCGACCGGATGACCGCACAGGATCTCCAGCTCAACCAGATTCGGCGCAATAATATCGCTGGCCGGCAGCGCATAACGCACGTGGAATTCCGCCACGCCGGGCGCGACGATGCACCCTTTCTCCGGATGGCCCATCACCGGGTCACAAAAGTACTTCGCCGCCGGATTGGCCGCTTTCACCTGACGCACGATACCGAGGATATGCTCGCCCTGTTCAGCGGAACCGAGGTAGCCGCTCAGAACCGCATCGCAGGTCTGCAGCTTGTCGATGTCGGCAATGCCCTGGACGATCTCCGTCAGGTGTGAAGGCGGCATCACGCAACCGGTCCATTTACCGTATTGCGTATGGTTGGAGAACTGAACGGTATTCAGGGGCCAGACATTGGCGCCCAGACGGCGCATCGGAAACTCGGCGGCACTGTTGCCGGCGTGGCCAAACACAACGTGAGACTGAATGGCGAGGATGTTCTTCATTTTCTTACCACAACCCTAAAAAGAAAAAGGGCGTGGTTTCCCACGCCCTGGTTTTATTTTTTATTTCCAGCAGACCAGGCAGTAATTCTTTTTACCGCGACGCAGTAAGGTGTAGCGGCCGAACAGACGGTCGCTGTCGCTGAATACATATTCCGGGTCGGCCTGTTTTTCACCGTTGATGGCCACCGCGTTCGAGGCAACGGTTTTACGCGCCTGACCGCGGGACGGCTGCAGCTCGGAATCCACCAGCGCCTGCAGGAGATCGGCGCCTTTTTCCATTTCGATCATCGGCACGCCATCCTGCGCCAGCTGTTCGAAATCTGCTTCGCTCAGGTCGCTCAGATTACCGTTGAACAGGCTTTCGGTAATGCGCTTCGCCGCTTCCAGGCCTTCTTCGCCGTGGACCAGGCGCGTCACCTGCTCTGCCAGCACGTACTGGGCGCGCGGCGCTTTACCGCTGTTTTTGTCTTCTTCTTCCAGAGCATTGATCTCCGCCATGTCCATAAAGGTGAAGAACTTGAGGAAGCGATAGACATCAGCATCCGCGGTGTTGATCCAGAACTGGTAGAATTTGTACGGACTGGTTTTCTTCGGATCCAGCCACACGGCGCCGCCTTCGGTTTTACCGAATTTGGTGCCGTCTGCTTTGGTGATCAGCGGAACCGTCAGGCCAAACACCTGGTTCTGGTGCAGGCGACGGGTCAGATCGATACCGGAGG
Source organism: Klebsiella sp. P1CD1 (assembly GCF_003790505.1). Classification (NCBI taxonomy): domain Bacteria; kingdom Pseudomonadati; phylum Pseudomonadota; class Gammaproteobacteria; order Enterobacterales; family Enterobacteriaceae; genus Klebsiella; species Klebsiella sp. P1CD1. The sequence continues at coordinate 2,644,566 of NZ_CP033631.1, read as the reverse complement.
TGATGTTGCCCCACTGGTCGGAGCCGCCGATCTGCAGCGCTACGCCGTGCAGCTTGTTCAGGCAGGCAAAGTCGTACCCTTGCAGCAGGTTGTAGGAGAACTCGGTAAAGGAGATACCCTGATCGTCACGATTCAGACGCTGCTTCACCGCTTCTTTGTTAATCATCTGGTTAACAGAGAAGTGTTTGCCGATATCGCGCAGGAAGGTCAGCACGTTCATGCTGCCAAACCAGTCATAGTTGTTCGCCGCAATCGCCGAATTGTCGCCGCAGTCAAAATCAAGGAACGGGGCCACCTGTTTGCGGATTTTATCCACCCACTCCTGCACGGTATCCTCGGTATTTAGCTTACGCTCAGCGGCTTTAAAGCTTGGGTCGCCAATCAGACCGGTTGCGCCGCCCACCAGCGCTACAGGTTTATGACCTGCCTGCTGGAAGCGTTTCAGGCATAACAATGGAACAAGATGCCCCAAATGCAAGCTGTCAGCGGTAGGATCGAAGCCGCAATAGAGCGCGATCGGGCCTTGCGCCAGTCGCTCTGCTAACGCTTCCTCGTCCGTCACCTGGGCTACCAGCCCCCGCTCTTGCAATTGTTTAATCAAGTTACTGCTTGCCATCAAATTCTCCATGTATAAACGACTGCACCTCTGCCGGTACACGACTTTTCGCCAGATGCGAAAAGTACATAGAATAAAGCGCCGGCCCTTTCAGCGCCAGCGCTTCGATAACTAATTTCGGCGTTTACGGTGCCAGGCGGTCTATTTTCCAGGCGCCATTATCACGCTGGTATAAAAAGCGGTCATGCAGCCGATGTTCGCCCCCCTGCCAGAACTCCATCTGCTCGACGCTGACGCGGAATCCGCCCCAGAAACTCGGCAGCGGCACTTCCCCCTGCTGGAATTTCTGCTTCAGCTCGAGGAATTTGCTCTCCAGGATCCCGCGGGCGGAAATGCGACTGGACTGCTGGGAGACCCAGGCGCCGATTTGGCTATCGCGCGGGCGGCTGTGGAAATATTTGACCACTTCCAGCGTCGACAAGCGCTCCGCTTTGCCGATCACCATCACCTGGCGCTCCAGCATATGCCACGGAAACAGCAGGCTCACCTGGGGATTTTTTTCAATCTGATGGGCTTTGCGGCTGCCAAGGTTGGTATAAAACACCAGCCCTTTTTCATCGTAATGCTTCAGCAGCACAATACGCTGGTAGGGTTGGCCGCGCTCATCAACGGTAGCAACCACCATCGCGGTCGGGTCTGCGAGTTTCGCGTCACAGGCCTGACGCAGCCAGCGTTCAAACAGCGGCAGGGGTTCAGCAGGAAGATCGTGGCGACGCAAACCGCCACGGGTATATTCACGGCGCAAGTGCGCGATTTGCTGGAGTTCGTCGTTATCAGACATGGCCATTGAGGATGTAGTCATAAGGTGGCGTTATTGTGCGCCCCCCCGACAGAAATCTCAACGTTTGGCCGTCTGCAGCTGACAGTTATCGAGGATGATGCGATCGCGTTTATAGACGGTAGCGGTATCGCCCTTCGACCAGAAGACGTAGACGCCGTCGGTGTAGCGCGCCCCCGAAGCCGACAGCCCCTCAGCCAGGTTCAGTTGCTGATTATCATAGATAAAACTCACCTGTTGGCGGGTATTATTGCGATGGACCGTTAACGGTTTCTGGTCGCATTGATACTCCAGCGTGTCCGTCTGCATCCGCTCGACAAACTGGTTGTAGTAGCTACAGCCCGCCAGCATAAAAGGTATAACTGCGATAAGAATTTTTTTCATTCGTTTGCCTTCGACTTTCCCGGTCACGGAGGGCACTCCGCCCTCCGCTTAACTTGTCCAGTTTACCGGTCGCGCCGTGTTTAAGATTTCAGTTAACTCCGATTCTGCGGCGGGTTAGCCGGGAAAATGGCGCCCAGCACCGTGGCTTCGCTGGCGCCGGTCACTGAGGGAAGATTACCCGGCAGCCCGGCCAGCGTGCGCCAGGCCAGCCAGGCAAAGGCCAGCGCCTCCATATCATCGCCGCTGATCCCCGCCTCATCGGTGGTGGAGACTTCGGTTCCCGGCAGCAGTGCCGCCAGGCGCGCCATTAACAAGGGGTTACGCGCGCCGCCGCCGCACACTAACAAACGCTCGCAGCCGCCGCTTAACAATACCTGCTCACTGATGGTCACAGCGGTTAATTCCGCCAGCGTGGCCTGCACATCCTGCCCACGCAGTCCCGAATAACGGGCCAGATGTTTTTCCAGCCAACCGTAATTGAAATATTCACGACCGGTGCTTTTCGGCGCCGGTAAAGCAAACCACGGATCGCTCAGCATGTCCTGCAGCAGCGGCAGCAGCACTTTACCTTCGCTGGCCCACTGGGCATCCTTATCATACGGTTTACCCTGCTGACGCCAGATCCAGGCGTCCAGCAACATATTTCCCGGCCCGGTATCATAGCCGCGCACCGGCTGCCCCGGCACCAGCAGCGACACGTTGGCGATGCCACCGATATTCAGCACCATCCGCCGTTCAATGGGATGCGCCAGCAGCGCATGATGAAATGCCGGGACCAACGGCGCCCCCTGCCCGCCAAGCGCCATATCACGTCGGCGAAAATCCCCCACCACCGTGACTCCGGTATGCGCGGCGATCTGGTTGTTGTCGCCGATTTGCAGCGTGTGCGGCGCATCGCCTTGCGGTTCATGCCATACGGTCTGTCCATGGCAGCCGATAGCGATAACGTCGGTGGGCTTGAGATTTTCCTGGCGCATCAGCGCCAGTACGGCATCGGCAAACAGCCGCCCCAGACGAGTGTCCAGACGCCCCAGTTGTGAGAGGGTCAACGACTGGCCCTGGCAAATCGCGAGGATCTCTTCTTTTATTGGGTGTGGTATGGGCCAGGTGAGACTGGCCTGCTGCGCCACGATGTTTTCGTTGATGGCGGCCAATACGACATCGATACCATCAAGGCTGGTACCGGACATAACGCCAATAAAGCGACCCGATCTCATACGTTTTTCCTTCATTCCATGACCCTCGTATACGCCTCACTCCACCATAAAGCGCCCGCTAATGCTATGTTGTTATAATACTTTTTAACAATAGAGCGACATTTCAGAGAACACCGTAAAGAACCGGCGTTTAGTTTAGGTTGAAGCATCATTAATTATTATTTTTTGTATAGTCAGGGCGGAAGCTATGCCCGCCGGCGACTAAATGCCATATAATTAACCGTATGGACGTTCAATTGAACACCTTCGGTGAACAGGAGATTCATAAATGATTTTACGTGTTTTGGCTGTATCGATGATTGGTTTTACGCTCGCAGGCTGCGTGAGCAGCAGCGGCCTGTCCGGCGACGTTTATTCCGCATCTGAAGCCAAACAGGTGCAGAGCGTAACTTACGGTACGATTGTGCATACGCGCGCCGTGCAGATCCAGAGCGGCGACGACAGCAATGCCATCGGCGCCATTGGCGGTGCAGTGCTCGGCGGGTTCCTCGGCAACACCATCGGCGGCGGTACCGGACGCTCTCTTGCCACCGCGGCTGGCGCAGTCGCGGGCGGCGTCGCAGGCCAGGGCGTTCAGGGTGCAATGAACAAAACCCAGGGCGTAGAACTGGAAATCCGTAAGGATGATGGCAACACCATTCTGGTGGTGCAGAAACAGGGCAGCACGCCGTTCTCTGTGGGTCAGCGCGTCGCCATTGCCGGCAGCGGCAGCCAGGTCACCGTTTCTCCTCGATAACCCCCCTTGCGATGCGGCCCGTTGCGCCGCATCGTATTTTTCAGCCGCGGTTATTCCACCGTAATAGATTCGTATTAGCAATCAGATATATTATATTCAAGTAGTTCATCAATCATTGCGCCTGCGCAATATCTTATCTCACCGCCCCCACTACTCTCAGATTGTCATAATACTTTGTCGACTGAACGTCGCTGTTGGTTTTCTCTCTGGGATCTTGCCTATGCTCAAACATGTCAATCATGTTGCTAAACGTTTTATTATATATGTTTTTATTTGCTTACTGGCCGGGTTCGGCATTGCCGGAGTGACCGCTTTTTTTCATACCAGTTTCAGCACTACCTCATCAATATTATTTCCTCTACTGACCAGCTTTCTGATGGTCTTTCATATTACTATTGCCTGTTTTATGGGCATGAAATACTGGAGCAACAAGCGCCGCCTGTACCTTACACCTGTTGCTTTCGGCTTTGCCTGTTCAGCGCTGCTGATGCTGGGAACCCTCAGCAGCTATCCGGACTGGCTTACCTGCAGCACGACCCCGGTCATTAATCAAAATGACGCCGTTATCTATTATTTCTTTCGCAATATAATGATGGCTGTATTATTCATGTCATCTATTGTTTTGTATTACTTCCGCCAGCGCATCATGCACTCGCTGAAAGCACACATAATTACATTCGCGGCATGTATCGTTTTTACATTAACAATTATTTTTTTATCGTGGGTGTACTCCAGCCACTCGCCGTGGCTGAGCGTCAATTTTATCGACGATCTTAGCCATACCTTCACGCCACTGTGGCAAAGTATTATCGGCTGGCTGCTGATGGCTATCTGGTTTATCACGCTTATTTTATTAATTAGCCTGAGTAAATTACGCAATATTTTCTGGTTTAGCGGCGCTTTTTTTTGCAGCGCATATCTTTACACCCTCTTCCAGCTAGTCTCCACCGCCGGGGACCTCGATCAGACCTGGTACCAGGCGCGTTTTTTCGAAACGCTTTGTACCCTGTTCCTGATTCTGGTGCTGCTGGTCGACGTCTTTATGCTCTACCGTGAGTCTAACCATAAGTATGTCAACTCGTACCAGAACTCGATTCGCGACCCGTTGACCCGGCTTTATAACCGCAGCTTCTTCTACGACACCCTGAACCAGCAGCTGGCGAAGGTAAACCCCCAGCATCCGCTGTCAGTGATTATCAGTGACCTCGATCATTTCAAACGCATCAATGATAACTATGGCCACGTCGCCGGCGACAAGGTGATCCAGTTTGCCGCCTCGGTACTGGAGAACCATTCGCGCGCGGATGACGCAGCTGCCCGCATTGGCGGTGAGGAGTTTGCCCTGCTGCTGGTCAACACCGCCGAGAAAGACGCCCTGGCGATCGCCGAGCGTATCCGCCTGGCCGTCAACGCTGAGCAACACCCTCTGCCGGAGCGAATGACCATCAGTATGGGGTTGTATACGACGCGCGATAGAAGCGTGAGCGCAGAAACGTGCGTCGAGCGCGCAGATGCGGCCATGTATGAAGCGAAAAACAGCGGGCGTAATCGGGTGGTGGTCTGGCGTCACCCTGGCGACTAAAAAAAACGGCCCGGGGCAACCCGGGCCGCTAAAAAATTAATCTTTTGCCTGGAGATCGAGGATATTTTGTTCAAGTTTACGAATTAAGTGGAGCAACGTTTCCACTTCCTGCTTTGAGACCCCCGACAGGATTTCATCGCGGGTCTTGCCTATCACCTCTTCCATCTCATTGATCAACGGTTCAGCTTTTTCAGTGAGCTTGATGCGTTTGGCCCGCCGGTCGCTTGAACAGGTCTGGCGAGAAATAAGCCCTTTCTCCTCCAGCTGATCGAGCGTGCGCACCAGCGACGGCTGTTCAATGCCGATGGCTTTCGCCAGCTGGATCTGCGACTGCTCAGGCGGCAGCTGGTGGATGTTATGCAGCGTGACCCAGTGAGTCTGCGTTAACTCCAGAGGTTTCAGGCGATGGTCGATTAGCGCGCGCCAAACGCGGACTAAACGTGCCAGATCAGAACCAAGTGGCGATTCCAATTTCATCTCCTTATAATTAGCTTGCTAAGTTATTATACTGATTTTAGAATAGTGTGCAGCATTTGAATTATCAAAACAAATGAATTACTTGATTCAACAAAAACCAAAACAATGATTTACACTGTTATAGCGTAGCACGCTCTGAGGTTACCCCTGTAATGGCAAAGGATTTTTGCTTGTGAAACTGAGTCTTAACACATCCGGATTGCCGCTGCAGGACCTGGTGTTCGGCGCGTCCGTCTATTTCCCTCCGCTGTTCAAAGCCGTCTTATTAGGTTTTTTTATCTGGTTGTTTTTACATCGTCAGCTGCGTGACTGGATGTATGCCGGCGACATCTGGCATCCCCTGCTGATGGATCTCTCCCTGTTCGCGCTCTCGGTCTGTCTGGCCCTGGTGTTACTGATTGCCTGGTGATCTCCTTGCTATGAAAAAACTAAAATATCTGTCAACGCTGTTGGTTGCGGCCATCGCCCTGATCGCCGCATGGCTGTTATGGAATTTCTACACCCAGTCCCCCTGGACCCGCGACGGCAAAGTGCGTGCAGAGCAGGTCGGGATCACCCCTCAGGTCTCCGGTAGCATTCTGCAGTTGAACGTGACGGACAACCAACGGGTCAACGCCGGGGATGTTCTGTTCACTATCGACGACACCCCCTACCGTATCGCCGTGCTGAACGCCCAGGCGCAGCAGGCGAAAGCGCAAGCCGAGGTAGCGAAAGCGCAGGCTGAGCAAACGAAGGCCGCCAGCGAGGCACGTCGTCGTCGCAACCTGTCGCAGAATGCGATCTCGGCTGAAGATCTTGAGAATGTCAACACCGCGCTGAATACGGCCACCACCAACCTGGCGGCCGCCAGAGCGGGACTGGGCGTCAGCGAAGCGATGCTGAAACATGCGCAATGGCAGCTAAGCCAAACAACGGTCAAAGCGCCAGTGGACGGCTGGGTGACCAACCTCTCCACCCGCGTCGGCGATTACGCCACTACCGGCCACCCGGTCTTTGCTCTGGTAGACAGCCACTCGTTTTACGTGCTGGGCTACTTTGAAGAGACCAAACTGCGTCATATCCGCATCGGCGATCCGGCGCAGATTATTCTCTACAGTAATCAGCAGACGCTGCACGGGCATGTCGCCAGCATCGGCCGGGCAATTGTCGATCAGAGCGTGGAACAGGGAACCGGGCTGGTGGCCAACATCAAACCGAATATCCCCTGGGTACGCCTCGCGCAGCGCGTTCCGGTGCGGATTGCCTTTAATGAGCTACCGGCGGACGTCACTCTGGTCTCCGGCACCACCTGCACTGTCTCGATCGGCGGGCAGTAATGAATCTGCAGGCCCTGTCGTGGCGCACACTGCCCTGGGTTAAAGCCACCCGTCCACAGTGGCGATACGCGTTGCGTAACGGCATCGCTATGTGTCTCGCGTTAAGCATCGCCTACGCGCTGGATCTCGATGAGCCGTACTGGGCGATGACCTCCGCGGCAGTGGTCAGCTTTCCCACCGTCGGCGGCGTGATCAGTAAAAGCTTTGGCCGCATCGCCGGCAGCCTGCTCGGCGCCTGCGCCGCCCTGCTGCTGGCGGGCCATACGCTGAACGATCCCTGGCTGTTTCTGTTCAGTATTTCCGGCTGGCTGGCGCTGTGCACCTGGGCCTGCGCGCTGTTCACCAACAACGTGGCCTACGCCTTTCAGCTTGCCGGCTATACCTGCGCCATCATCGCGTTTCCGGTGATTAACATCAGCGACAGCTACGAACTTTGGGTGATCGCTCAGTCGCGCGTCTGCGAAGTCATCGTTGGGATCCTCTGCGGCGGACTCATGATGATGATCCTGCCCAGCACCTCCGACGGCAGCAACCTGCTGACGGCCCTGAAAACCATGCACGCCCGGCTGCTGGAGCACGCCAGCCTGCTGTGGGTGCCGGAGACGACGGATGCCATCCGCACCGCTCACGAAAGCGTGATTGGTCAGATCCTCACCATGAACCTGCTGCGCATCCAGGCCTTCTGGAGTCACTACCGCTTCCGTCGGCAGAATCCCCTGCTGAACTACCTGCTGCATCAGCAGCTCCGAATGACCAGCGTCATTTCCAGTCTGCGACGTATGTTGCTGAACTGGCCGGACGCGCCGGCGAACACTCGTCAGGTGCTGGAGTCGCTGCTTGCTGAACTCGCTGCTCCCCATGCTGACAGCTATCATGTCGCCCGCATTCTGGCGCCTCTGGCGCCGCCGCCGGATGCCGATTACCGTCATATCGCCTTTTGGGCGCGACTGCGCTATTTCTGTCGCATTTATCTGGAAAGCAGTCGCTGGATCCGCCGGGTAGAGAATGCGTCGGCGATCGCCGAGTTCAACGTACCTTCGGCGCCAGCCCTGGCCCGCCACACCGACCAGGCAGAGGCCTTGCTCAATGGCATCCGTACTTTTTGCGCGCTGGTGGCGATTGGCGCATGGGGGATCAGCACCCAGTGGACCAGCTGCGCGGCTGCCCTGACCCTGGCCTCCATCTGCTGCGTGCTCTATTCGGTCTCGGCTTCGCCGTTTCGATCGCTGACGCTGCTAATGCAGACCCTGGTGCTGCTGTCGCTGTTCAGTTTTGTGGTGAAGTTCGGCCTGATGATGCAGATAACCGACCTGTGGCAGTTTCTGCTATTTCTGTTCCCGCTGCTGACCACCATGCAGTTGCTCAAGCTACAGTGGCCCAAATATGCCGGCCTGTGGGGACAGCTTATCGTGTTTATGGGCTCGTTTATCTCCGTCACCAATCCGCCGGTGTACGACTATGCGGCTTTTTTCAATGATAACTTAAGCAAGATTGTCGGCGTGGGCTTTGCCTGGCTGGCTTTTGCGGTGCTCAGTCCGGGATCGGATGCCCGTAAAGGACGGCGTCATATCAGAGCGTTACGGCGTCACTTTGTCGATCAGCTCAGCCGTCATCCCCAGCACAGCGAACATGAATTTGAATCGCTGGTGTACCACCATGTCAGCCAGCTCAGTCAGAGTAAAGATGCCCTGGCACGGCGCTGGCTACTACGTTGGGGGGTGGTGTTGCTCAACTGCTCGCACGTCGTCTGGCAGCTTCGGGAATGGGAAACCCGCTCCGATCCCCTCGCCCAGGTGCGCGACCTGTGCATCAATTTGCTGCGCGATGTGATGAGCGAGCGCGGCGTGCAGCAGCGCCCGCTGGCCTCCACCCTGCAGGAGCTGCTGCGGATCTGCGACGTCCTGAACCACCATCATCAGCCAGCGGCCCAGGAGCTGGCCGCCGCAATCTGGCGACTGTATTGCGCCCTGTCACAGCTGGAACAGGCCCCGATCGCCGGCACGATTGGCGAAAAGACTACTTAATCACCCCGCAGGCAAACCGCTCGCCGCCGCCGCCCAGCGGCTGCGGGTTGTCGGCCATATTATCGCCGCCCACGTGGACCATCAGCGCTTTCCCCTTCACCTCATCCAGCGTTTTCAGACGTGGGGCAATAATTGGCTGGTCGGCCACGCCCGCGTCGTTGACCACCAGCAGAGGCAAATCGCCAAGATGCCCGGTGCCCAGCGGCCCTTCGTGTTTCCCGGTATGTTGCGGGTCATAATGTCCGCCCGCCGCCCCGGCGGCCACCGCTTTGCCCTCTCTCATCGCCGGCTGGCAGCTGCCTTCGGCATGAATATGAAAGCCGTGCTTGCCCGGCGGCAATGCCCGCAGTTCGGGGGCGAACTCGAGGCCGCGGTCGGTTTCGGTGATTTTTACACTGCCGATGGACTGCCCGACGCCCTGGGGGGTCACGAGATTAAGTTGAACATCTTCACTGACGGCCTGTGCGCCAGCGCAAAATGCGAGGGATAAGATCGCGAGAATACATCGTTGCATAACACCTCCGGATGGCTGTCTCCCTGTTAAGTGTAAACCAGGAACGCCTTTCCGGAGGCGAAATGCCCGTTACGGTACGTCGTAACCGAGCGCGGCTTTGCGGATACGGAACCACTGCTGACGGGTCATGCTAAGTTTTTCGGCCACGATCGCGGAACGCACGCGTTCGATTTTGCCCGAGCCGATAATCGGCAGCGGCTGCGAGGGCAGACGCAATATCCAGGCGTAGACCACCTGCTCGATGCTGTCGGCATTGAGCTCATGCGCTACCTGCGCCAGCTCATCGCGCAGCGGCTGGAAGCCCTCTTCATTGAACAGGCGTCCGCCGCCAAGGCAGGACCACGCCATCGGACGAATACGCAGCTGCTGCAGCTGATCGAGCGTGCCGTCGAGCAACAGCGGCTGATGCACCGGCGAGATTTCGACCTGATTGGTGGCCAGGGTAAACGGCAGGCGCGACTGCAGAAGAGTGAACTGGGCTGGGGTAAAGTTAGATACGCCAAAGTGGCGCACTTTTCCGCTGTGATGCAGCGCGAGGAACGCCTCAGCCACTTCATCGGCATTCATTAGCGGATCCGGCCGATGGATCAGCAGCAGATCGAGATGGTCCGTCGCCAGATTACGCAGCGATTGCTCAGTGCTCAGCACGATGTGGTCGCGGTCGGTGATATAGTGGCCGATGGTGTTTTCAGCCCGCGCCCGGGTGGCGATGCCGCATTTGCTGACAATTTCCATGCGATTACGCAGATGCGGCGCCAGCTTCAGCGCTTCGCCAAAGGCAGCCTCACACTGATAATCGCCATAGATATCGGCGTGATCGACAGTGGTTACGCCTAAATCGAGATGCTGTTCAATAAAGCTGACCAGCTCGCCTGGCGACATTTTCCAGTCCATCAGACGCCAGTAGCCCATCACAAAACGCGAAAATTCCGGCCCCTGGGGAGCCATAGCAATACGCTGAACCATAACCGCTTCCTCAATAAAAAAGTGTACTGAGTATACGTACTTTTTGGTTTAAAACAGTGAGGGTTGCTGCGGTTCTTCCGCCGGTTCCGGCTTGTTCGCGCGTATTTTGCGCAGCAGCCGTTGGCGGCAGAGACGCAACACCTCCTGTTTCTGCGCATCGCTCATCGTTTGCCAGTTAAAACGTTCCTCACGGCTGCGGAAACAGCCGCGACAGTAGCCGCGCTCGTCGGTCTGACATATTCCCCGGCACGGGCTCTGCACCGGAAAAAACTCTAACTGCTCTGCCACCACACGTCTCCTGTCCCCTCGTCTCCTTTCATTGAAGACGTTTCCCCGCGCCGACGCAAATTTTGTTCACTACGTGCTGCGCCAGCTAACATTTTTCCGCCGACGCTTGCATTAGACCAATCGGTCTACTACAGTGTGCTCCATGAACAGACACAGCGAATGCGATACCCGAGAACATATCCTGGTCACCGGCGAGCAGCTCTGCATGCATCGCGGTTTTACCGGAATGGGCTTGAGCGAACTTCTGAAGACGGCGGAAGTGCCTAAGGGCTCTTTCTACCATTACTTCCGCTCTAAAGAAGCCTTCGGCGTCGCGCTGCTCGAACATCACTACACCGGATATCTGCAGCGCCTGGTCGACCACTTCGATCATGGCGACGGCAACTATCGTGACCGCCTGCTGGCTTATTATCAGCACACGCTGAATCAGTTCTGCCAGCAGGGGATTATTAGCGGCTGTCTTACCGTCAAGTTGTCGGCAGAGGTTTGCGACCTGTCGGATGATATGCGTACCGCCATGGACCATGGTGCCAGTCAGATTATCGCCCTGCTGGGCGACGCGCTGGAGAAAGGACGTCAGGAAGGCAGTCTGGCGTTTGACGGCGAGGCCATGACCCTGTCGCAGGTGCTGTATTCCCTGTGGCTCGGGGCCAACCTGCAGGCCAAAATTACGCGTAGCGCAAGTCCGCTGGAAAGCGCCCTTGCCCACGCCAAACAGATTATTGCGGCGCCTGCGGTATAACAGGCGTTTTTATTTCATCAGTTACTAGACGACCGGTCTACTCAGGAGTCACTATGTCGGAAGCAAAATTATTCAGCCCGTTGAAAGTCGGTGCGGTCACCGTCCCTAATCGCGTATTTATGGCGCCGTTGACGCGTCTGCGCAGCATCGAGCCGGGCGATATCCCTACCCCGCTGATGGGCGAATACTACCGCCAGCGCGCCAGCTCCGGCCTGATCATCACCGAAGCGACGCAGATTTCTGCCCAGGCCAAAGGCTATGCCGGCGCGCCGGGCCTGCACAGCCCGGAGCAGATTGCCGCCTGGCAGAAAATCACCGCCGGTGTTCATGCGGAAAATGGCCGTATCGCCGTCCAGCTGTGGCACACCGGGCGTATTTCCCATAGCAGCCTGCAACCTGGCGGCGGCGCGCCGGTAGCGCCTTCCGCGCTGAGCGCCGGTACTCGCACCTCTCTGCGCGATGAAAACGGCCATGCTATTCGCGCCGACACCTCGATGCCGCGTGCCCTGGAAACCGAAGAGATCCCGGGGATCGTTGACGATTTCCGTCAGGCGGTCGGCAATGCCCGTGACGCTGGCTTCGATCTGGTTGAGTTGCACTCGGCCCACGGCTATCTGCTGCACCAGTTCCTCTCGCCGTCGGCGAACCAGCGTACCGATCAGTACGGCGGCAGCGTGGAGAACCGTGCCCGTCTGGTACTGGAAGTGGTCGACGCAGTGAGCAAAGAGTGGAGCGCTGACCGGATCGGCATCCGCGTGTCGCCGATTGGCAGCTTCCAGAATGTGGATAATGGCCCGAACGAAGAAGAAGACGCGCTGTATCTGATTAGCGAACTGGCGAAACGCGGTATCGCCTATCTGCACATGTCCGAGCCGGACTGGGCGGGCGGCAAGCCGTACAGCGAAGCCTTCCGTCAGAAAGTTCGCGACCGCTTCCCGGGCGTGATCATTGGCGCTGGCGCCTACACGGTAGAAAAAGCTAACGATCTTATCAATAAAGGGCTCATTGATGCTGTGGCCTTTGGCCGCGATTACATCGCCAACCCGGATCTGGTGGCCCGTCTGCAGAAAAAAGCGGCGCTCAACCCCCAGCGCCCGGAAACTTTCTATGGCGGCGGCGCGGAAGGCTACACCGACTACCCTACGCTGTAATCCCTCCATTGATAGCGGCGACGTATCGCCGCTATACTCAATGTTCTGATCTATCAAATAAACTGCATAGGGGACATTATGCGCTTACTCCACACCATGCTGCGCGTTGGCGACCTGCAACGTTCTATCGACTTCTATACCAACGTGTTGGGCATGAAGCTGCTGCGCACCAGCGAAAACCCGGAGTACAAGTACTCCCTCGCCTTTGTCGGCTACGGCGAAGAGAGCGAAACCGCGGTGATCGAACTGACCTACAACTGGGGCGTGGACAGCTATGAGCTGGGCACCGCCTACGGCCATATCGCGCTGAGCGTCGACAACGCCGCCGAAGCCTGCGAACGGATCCGCCAGAACGGGGGCAACGTCACCCGTGAAGCCGGCCCGGTAAAAGGCGGCACCACCGTCATCGCCTTCGTGGAAGATCCGGACGGTTACAAAATCGAGCTCATTGAAGAGAAAGATGCCGGCAAAGGTCTGGGCAACTAACGCTTCCCGAGCCAGGCCTCTTTAATGCCATGGCTCGCCCGGGCGCTGCGGCGCCCGTTGTTTTCACCCCTGCCTGCTGCAAGCCGCGGCAAAATTTGCCATAATGCGCGCTACTTTTTTCCAGCTAAGAGAATCTGATGTCCGAGAATGCTCAACTGAATGGTCTGTGCGACCGTTTCCGCGGTTTTTATCCGGTGGTGATTGATGTTGAAACCGCAGGATTTAATGCCAAAACCGACGCCCTGCTGGAGATCGCCGCCATTACGTTGAAGATGGATGAGCAAGGCTGGCTGATGCCCGATGAAACGCTGCATTTCCATGTTGAACCTTTCGAGGGCGCCAATCTGCAGCCCGAAGCGCTGGCCTTTAACGGAATTAACCCGCACGACCCGGAGCGCGGCGCCGTCAGCGAATACGATGCCCTGCATGCCATCTTCAAAATGGTACGCAAAGGGATGAAAGAGAGCGACTGCAGCCGGGCGATCATGGTGGCGCACAATGCGACCTTTGACCACAGCTTCACCATGACCGCCGCCGAACGCGCGGGGCTTAAACGCAATCCGTTCCATCCGTTTGTTACCTTCGACACCGCCGCGCTGAGCGGGCTGGCGCTGGGCCAGACGGTGCTGTCCAAAGCCTGTATCGCCGCGGGTATGGCCTTCGATGGCGCGCAGGCCCACTCCGCCCTGTACGATACCGAGCAGACGGCGCAGCTGTTTTGTGAGATTGTGAACCGCTGGAAGCGTCTGGGTGGCTGGCCGCTGCCAGTGGCCACCCCGGAGTGATAAAAAAAGCGACTTCCAGGAAGTCGCTTTTTTACGGATGGCGGGAATTACTCCGCTTTCGGCTCGTCGGTGTGGTACTTCGCCGCCGTCTCTTTGATCAGCTGCTGCAGTTCACCGCGCTGGTACATTTCGATGACGATATCGCAGCCGCCCACCAGTTCACCGTCTACCCACAGTTGCGGGAAAGTCGGCCAGTTGGCGTATTTAGGCAGCTCGGCGCGGATATCCGGGTTCTGCAGAATATCAACGTAAGCAAAACGTTCGCCACAGGCGGACAGCGCCTGAACGGCCTGGGCAGAGAAACCGCAGCTTGGCAGCTTCGGCGACCCTTTCATGTACAACAGGATCGGGTTTTCAGCGATTTGGCGTTGGATCTTTTCTAAAGTCGAGCTCATTGTCGTGCTTCCTTAAACTTCTTTCTACGGCAGTAACTTGTCATTGTAGCGTCCTGTAGGCAGGACGGATAATAACATTTTTTTCACTATTCATATTTTATCTTCTGTTGCGCGAAGTTGCCTTAAAAATATCATTTTGCCGTCGCAGGCGGGCGCTCATTGCGCATTTTCTGTGCGAGGCGGTCAATGTCTGACGCGTTTTCTTGCAATCGTTAACCAATCGACATTTTTGATACAAAAGAATATTAACTTTCCGGGTTTTTATGCTTTAGAATCATTCCGGTTTGTCATTCATCGTCAGGCATTTGTACATGTCTGTAATTAATCAGGGGATTGCTCAGTGGCGCGGCTAAACAAAATCGCGATATCGCTCTGTGCATTACTGTTCACATCTATCTCATTCACGCCACTGGCTCAGGCGTCAGGGCATACGCACGCCTCCGCTTCGCCAAAAGCGTTGCCCGCGAAAAGTGGCTCAGAGCGCAAGAAAAAAGCTACCAGTCAAAAAAGTAAAACCACCGCTAAAACCACCAGTAAAAAGTCCTCGAGCACCCGGCTCCCTTCCCGCACTACCGCAGCAAGCCAAACCGCACTTCATCGTCAGGCCGCCGGCGCGACGAAAAAATGCGTGCTGCGTAAAGGTTATAAAAAGCAGTGCGCGAAAACGGTCGCCGCCAGCGCCGAGCCGACCCTGGCGCTGAACAGCGTCAAAAGCAAATGCGTGGTGCGTAAGGGCTATAAAAAACGCTGTAAACCTGAGGCCAGCGATGCGAATTTAACGATCGCTGACGCCCATAAAGTCCGGGTGCAGAAAGCGCAAAGTACCGCCATGAACAAATTGATGGGCCAGTTGGGTAAACCCTATCGCTGGGGCGGCACCTCGCCACGTACCGGCTTTGACTGCAGCGGACTGGTTTATTACGCCTATAAGGACCTGGTCAAAATTCACATCCCGCGTACGGCTAATGAAATGTACCACCTGCGCGATGCGCGTCCGGTGGATCGTGATGAACTGCAGAGCGGCGATTTGGTCTTCTTCCGCACCCGCGGACGCGGTACTGCCGATCACGTTGGCGTCTACGTCGGCAACGGGAAATTTATTCAGTCACCACGCACAGGTCGTGATATACAAATCACCTCCCTGAGCGAGGATTACTGGGTTCGCCATTATGTTGGCGCTCGTCGCGTCATGACGCCGAAAACCATTCGCTGATCCTGGTCTGCCGCTACGGCGGCAGACCGCCTCACCTGCGCGTCTTTCCCTTCTACCGTCAAAGGATACTGCATATTCATCTCCTTGCCCGGCGCTTCCCGACGATAGCGGGTGGGCGACATACCAAAGTGACGGTGAAAGGTCCGGCAGAAAGCGGCCTGTCCGTCGTATCCCAGGCACTGAGAAATACTCTGTATCGACGCTTGCGTCTGCGTTAAATAGATTGTCGCAATGGTCATTTTTCGCCGACTGACGTAGTTCGCCAGCGTGCAGCCGGTCACCATGGCGAACTGCCGCTGGAAATACCAGTGCGAATAACCGGACTTTTTCGCAATCGTGCTGACCGGCAGGGTGTCTAAAATATGGGCTTCGATCCAGTCAACGATCCCCTGTACAACCGGGATCATCTTCGGGCTCACCACCTCACCTGTTTTTGCCATCGTAGCCATCCTGTGGGAAATTCATGTCGGCGGTCATATTTGTCATACAAATAGCAAAATAGACAATGAATTATTGGCATAGCGGCGATTGCCTGGGCGCATATTTTAATTAAACCATTAATTTTAAATACATATCACCCTCAACCATGATGCGCGGCTGCGATCGTCAGAGAAAAACAGAAGACGTTAAACCTTCCCTGCGAGAGTCGGAAAAGCGCAGACGGCGTCTCCTTATACATTTTTGCAACATCTGCGAGCGGTTTGACGCCTCGCCCCGTAGAAAACGGTTAAGCCTTCATCAGTTGCGCCTGCGGCAATAGCCTTTATCGTTGTAAGGCTTTTCACTGCTTGCGGCAAATGTTAACATTCTCAATACAATAACAGCCCGTGACGCGACAGCGTCGGGTGGCCAGAACACGATTCAGGCGAAAGCCTCATCTTGTCAATGTGAGCTAAAACAAAAAGTTATAAGGAGAGTAGCAATGTCGTTTGAATTACCTGCATTACCATATGCAAAAGACGCCCTGGCGCCGCACATTTCCGCAGAAACCCTGGAATATCACTACGGTAAACACCACCAGGCGTATGTCACTAACCTCAACAACCTGATCAAAGGCACTGCGTTCGAAGGCAAATCTCTCGAAGAGATCGTCCGCACTTCTGAAGGCGGCGTATTCAACAACGCAGCCCAGGTCTGGAACCACACCTTCTACTGGAACTGCCTGGCGCCGAACGCCGGCGGCGAACCGGAAGGCGAGTTAGCGGCCGCGATTGCCAAATCCTTCGGCAGCTTTGCGGATTTTAAAGCCAAATTTACCGATGCCGCAGCGAAAAACTTCGGCGCGGGCTGGACCTGGCTGGTCAAAAATGCCGACGGCAGCCTGGCTATCGTCTCCACCAGCAACGCCGGTACCCCGCTGACCACCGACGCGAAGCCGCTGCTGACCGTTGACGTCTGGGAACACGCCTACTACATCGACTACCGCAATGCCCGTCCAAGCTACCTGGACCATTTCTGGGCGCTGGTTAACTGGAAGTTTGTTGCGGCCAACCTGGCGGCATAAACGACAAACCGCAGCAGGGTCTCCCCGGCTGCGGTTTTTTTTAGCCCTTCCCTACACTCGCGTTACTGGCGGGCAAAGGCCTCTTCCGGCTGCGCTCGTCCGCTGAACCAGACCAGCAGCAGCGCCAGACCGGCGATAATCGCCCCCATCACCGGCACAAACGCATAGCCCAGTCCGCCAGAGATCACCGCCCCACCGGCGGCGGCGCCCAGCGCGTTGCCGAGGTTGAACGCGCCGATATTCACCGAAGAAGAGAGCCCCGGCGCTTCATGCGCCACGCGCATGACCCGCATCTGCAGCGGCGGAACCACCGCAAAGGTTGCTGCGCCCCAGACAATCATGCTGATGGCCGCTCCGGCCTGGGATTGCGCCAGCAGCGGGATCGCCAGCATGATCGCCATCAGCAGCAGCAGAAAGCCTTTCAGCGTGCCAGAGACCGACCGGTCGGCGAATTTGCCGCCCAGATAGTTGCCCAGCGAAAAACCAACGCCAATCAGCACCAGCATCGCGGTAATAAACAGCGATGAAGCGTGGGTCAGCGTATTGAGCACTGGCGAGATATAGGTATACAGCGTAAACATTGCCCCGGCACCGAGCACGGTAGTCAGCAAGGCGGAGAGTACCTGCGGGCGTAGCAGGACTGAAAGCTCTTTTTTGACATCCGGGCGCTCACCGGCGCTGCCCTTCGGCAGAGAGAACCACAGACTGACCATCGCCAGCAGGCCTAACCCTGCGGTGGCCAGGAAGGACATCCGCCAGCCGATGGTTTCGCCAAGCCAGGTCGCCGCCGGTACACCGCCGATGTTGGCGATGGTGAGCCCCATAAACATCGTGGCTACCGCGCTGGCCTGCTTATGCTTTGGCACGACGCTGGCTGCGACCACTGATCCCAGGCCAAAGAAAGCACCGTGGTTGAGGCTGGTAATAATGCGCGACAGCAGCAAGGTGGTGTAATCCGGCGCAATGGATGACAACAGGTTGCCGACGGTGAAGATCCCCATCAGAAAAATCAGCGCATTGCGCCGCGCGCGATGTGACAACAGCAGGGTCATCAACGGCGCGCCGACCATGACGCCGATGGCATACGCACTGATCAGCATTCCCGCCACTGGGATTGAGACGTCCACACCTTTCGCAATCACCGGCAGCAATCCCATTGGGGAGAACTCGGTGGTACCGATGCCAAAGGCGCCGATCGCCAGCGCAAGTAAAGGAAAGTTGATTTTCATTCAATGACTCCATCAGACCGTCAGAGAGGACGGCGTAACATCAGAAGTCAAAAGCATGACATCAATCACAAAAAAACAAAAGTGAACGAAATGACAAAAGATTTTTGCAGAATTGATAATAATGGCGGGATACGGGGAGGAGGCCGCGCTCCTCCCTCACTGGAACATTAGTGCAGTATGGCGGTCAGGCTGAAAGCGACGATCACGCCGAGGGCAATAACCGTGGTGATCAGCGAAAACTTTAAATTGGTATCCATCATTTTTCCCTCTTGTTATCCCCACACCAAAAGTGAGCTTGCTCATTTTTGCACAAAAAATCGCAAAAATCTTCCGGGATTTAGGGCGATGCACATTTTTGCTCTTCCACTTTGCCCCAAGATCGGACAAAATCCCACGCTAATTTAAAAGCGTATCGGCCATTGACCCCTTCCTGTCGTTCTGTGTCGTTTTCCCGACGTGATGCAATGTTGAAAATTGTATTCAGGGTGTGTGTAGGCAAACGTTTACGTATCGATGATCAGGCGATCAGGTCAAGGCATGGAGTGAGATGTAATGGCAACTATTAAAGATGTAGCGAAGCGCGCAAACGTTTCCACTACAACTGTATCACATGTAATTAACAAAACCCGTTTCGTTGCCGAAGAGACGCGCAATGCGGTGTGGGCGGCGATTAAAGAGCTGCACTACTCGCCGAGCGCCGTGGCCCGCAGCCTGAAAGTCAATCATACAAAATCGATTGGTCTGCTGGCGACCAGTAGCGAAGCCGCCTATTTTGCTGAAATTATTGAGTCTGTTGAAAAGAGCTGCTTCCAGAAGGGCTACACCCTGATCCTCGGCAACGCATGGAACGATCCGGAAAAACAGCGCGCCTATTTGTCGATGATGGCACAGAAGCGTGTCGACGGCCTGCTGGTGATGTGTTCCGAATATCCGGATTCGGTATTGAGCATGCTGGAAGAGTATCGCCATATCCCGATGGTGGTGATGGACTGGGGCGAAGCAAAAGCCGACTTCACCGATGCGGTGATCGATAACGCCTTCCAGGGCGGCTATATCGCCGGACGCTACCTGATTGAACGTGGCCATCGTGAAATCGGCGTGATCCCGGGTCCGCTGGAGCGCAACACCGGCGCAGGCCGCCTGGCCGGCTTTATGCAGGCGATGAAAGAGGCGCATATCAGCGTGCCGGAAAACTGGATTGTGCAGGGCGACTTCGAGCCGGAGTCCGGCTACCGTGCTATGCAGCAGATCTTAAGCCAGCAGCACCGTCCGACGGCGGTGTTCTGCGGCGGCGATATCATGGCGATGGGCGCTATCTGCGCGGCGGATGAAATGGGGCTGCGGGTGCCGCAGGACATTTCGCTGATCGGTTATGATAATGTGCGTAACGCCCGCTATTTCAGCCCGGCGTTAACCACTATTCATCAGCCGAAAGATTCCCTGGGCGAAGCCGCATTTAACATGCTGTTGGATCGTATCGTTAATAAGCGTGAAGAGTCGCAGTCTATCGAAGTTCATCCTCGTCTGGTCGAACGCCGCTCCGTGGCGGATGGCCCGTTTGTCGATTATCGTCGGTAAGGCATCTGGCGGGCGCGGATCACTCCGGCGCCCGCAGCCATTCCCGATTCAGCGTGTCGCTGTCCCCCAGATAGTCGAGCATCCAGTTCAGCGCCGGTGAGGCATCACTCTGCTGCCAGGTCAGACAGCAGGCGGCATCCGGGAACGGATTCTCCAGCGCCAGCGCGGTCCACACGCCGCGATCTACCCATGGTCGGGCGAAATGGCTCGGCACCATGCCGACGCAGAGGCCCGCCGACAGACAGGTGGCCGACGATTCCCAGTCGGGGACCACCACCCTCTTCTGGTTATCCAGCAGCCAGGTTGTTCGTTTGGGCAGTGAACGTGACGTATCCTCCCGCACCAGCGACGGCCAGTTACGCAGGACATCATCGCTCAGGGGTCCCTCAATCTTCGCCAGCGGGTGATCGCTCGCCACCACGCAGTCCCAGCTCAGCATCCCCATATCGCGAAACGCATAGCGGCCCCCGACCGGAATAGATCGCGTTGCGCCAATCGCCAGTTCTACACGGCCGTCGGCCAGCGCATCCCATACGCCGTTGAACACTTCCTGAAAGACGATCAGCTCGACGTCGGGAAAGTGGCGATAGAAATCGACGATCATCTGGCGCATCCGCGCCGGTTTCACAATATCATCCACCGCGATCGACAGCTGCCCGCGCCAGCCGTTGGCGATTTGCTGGCACTGCTGGCGGGTGATCTGCATTTTTTTGATAACAGAGCGCCCTTCCTGTAAGAACCAGACCCCTGCGGGCGTCAGCTCCACATCACGATGGCGGCGCTCAAACAAGGGAACGGCCAGCCACTCTTCAAGCTGACGCACGGTATAGCTGATGGCGGAGGGCACCCGGTGCAGCTCCTGCGCGGCCGCGCTGAAGCTGCCGTTGCGGGCCACGGCATCAACCACTTCCAGAGAGTATTCAGACCACATTTTCTGCCTGCAAAATTTTTGAATGCATGTGACAAATATTAGCGTTTCACAAGCCACAATGCACTCCCTACACTCTGCGGCATCGTACCTGTACTCCAAAAATGAGAACGTTATGTCACAACCTGGGAAAGGATTTTTAGTCTGGCTGGCCGGCCTGAGCGTGCTGGGCTTTCTGGCCACCGATATGTACCTGCCGGCGTTTGCCGCCATGCAGCAGGATCTCAATACCTCCGCTGCCTCCATCAGCGCCAGCCTGAGCCTGTTCCTCGCCGGCTTCGCGCTGGGGCAGCTGTTCTGGGGGCCGCTGTCGGACCGCTATGGGCGCAAACCGGTGCTGTTGAGCGGCCTGGCAATTTTCGCGGCCGGCTGTCTGGGGATGCTGTGGGTGCACAACGCTACCCTGATGCTGGCGCTGCGCTTTTTGCAGGCGATTGGCGTCTGTGCCGCGGCCGTTACCTGGCAGGCGATGGTCACCGATTACTATCCTGCCCAGCGTACGAACCGCATCTTCGCCACCATTATGCCGCTGGTAGGACTGTCGCCAGCGCTGGCCCCGCTGCTGGGTAGCTGGCTACTGGTGCACTTCGAGTGGCAAGCCATCTTCGCCACCCTGTTTGCCATCACTCTGCTGCTGATGCTGCCTGCCCTGCGCCTGAAGGCAGCCGCAAAGTCGGTAGCAGTGACGCAGCAGAAGATCACCTTTCTCGCGCTGCTGCGCTCCCGGGAATACAGCGGCAACGTCCTGATCTACGCCGCCTGCTCAGCCAGCTTCTTCGCCTGGCTTACCGGTTCACCTTTTATCCTGCACGAAATGGGCTATGGCCCAACCGCTATCGGCCTGAGCTATATCCCACAGACCATCGCCTTTCTGGTGGGCGGCTATGGTTGTCGCGCGCTGCTGCAAAAATGGTCAGGACAACAGATGCTGCCGTGGCTGCTGGTGGTCTTCGCCGTCAGCGTTGCCGCCACCTGGCTGGTCGGCCTGCAAACGCATGCCTCGCTGGTGGCGTTAATGATCCCGTTCTGCATGATGGCGGTGGTCAACGGCGGGATCTATCCCATTGTGGTCGCCCAGGCGCTGAAGCCCTTCCCGCAGGCAACGGGCCGCGCGGCGGCGCTGCAGAATACGCTGCAGCTGGGATTGTGCTTCCTGAACAGTTTGCTGGTATCGGCGCTGATCGCCACGCCGCTGCTGACCACCACCAGCGTGATGCTGGTCTCGATTGGCTTAGCCGGAATCGGCTATCGCCTGCAGCAAACGCCGGAGCTGACCCCCCACTCTTCCCACGCGTAACGCCCATCGCCGTTGCCCGGACCAGTCGTTAGCATGCTAAGAAAATTTTATTGAAAGCCAGTACTTAGCGTCCTATACTGGATCCGGGTTCACATAAATAGAAAATAGTTAAATATTAACGGATGCAGGATGCCTCCGTTTCACCATGGAAGGCCTTTCGGCAAGGGTTATCTCCCTTCCTCTGTTCTACGTCGGATAGCGACTTCACGGATTATCCGTGAGATTTCTCACAAAGCCAAAAAAGCGTCTACGCTGTTTTAAGGTTCTGATCACTTGGGCGTGATGGAGAAGCTATGAGTTCATCGTGTATAGAAGAAGTAAGTGTACCAAATGATGACTGGTACCGGATTGCAGCTGAATTATTGGGCCGTGCGGGAATAGAAATCAATGGCTCCGCGCCGTCAGACCTGCGAATTAAAAACCCTCTTTTCTTTAAACGTGTCCTGCAGGAGGGGTCGCTGGGGTTAGGCGAAAGCTATATGGACGGCTGGTGGGACTGCGAGCGTCTGGATATATTCTTCCACAAAGTGCTTCGCGCCGGACTGGAAAAACAGCTCCCTCACCATTTCAAAGATACACTCCGCATCGCAGGCGCTCGCCTGTTCAATCTGCAAAGTAAAAAACGCGCCTGGATTGTTGGCAAAGAGCATTACGATCTCGGCAACGATCTCTTCAGCCGAATGCTTGACCCCTACATGCAGTATTCCTGCGGATACTGGAAAGAGGCGCAAACCCTCGAAGCGGCGCAGCAGGCTAAACTGGACCTCATCTGTCGTAAGCTGGAGCTTGAGCCGGGGATGCGGGTACTGGATATCGGCTGTGGATGGGGCGGGCTCGCCGAGTATATGGCGCGAAATTACCAGGTCAGCGTTGTCG
Organism: Klebsiella sp. P1CD1; assembly: GCF_003790505.1. NCBI lineage: Bacteria > Pseudomonadati > Pseudomonadota > Gammaproteobacteria > Enterobacterales > Enterobacteriaceae > Klebsiella > Klebsiella sp. P1CD1. Next base: position 2,621,484 of record NZ_CP033631.1, on the reverse strand, counting down.
GCGTGACCATCTCCGCCGAGCAGCAAAAGATGGCCCAGGCGCGCTGCGCTGATCTTGACGTGGAGATTCGGCTCCAGGACTATCGCGATCTGCACGACAGCTTTGACCGTATCGTCTCCGTCGGTATGTTCGAGCACGTGGGACCGAAAAATTACGCCACCTACTTTGAGGTCGCGGATCGTAATTTGAAACCCAACGGCCGTTTCTTACTGCACACCATCGGTTCCAAAGTCACCGACCATAACGTCGACCCGTGGATCGATAAATATATCTTCCCCAACGGCTGTCTGCCGTCGGTTCGGCAGATCGCCGATGCCAGCGAGAAGCACTTTGTGATGGAAGACTGGCATAACTTCGGCGCCGATTATGACACCACCCTGATGGCCTGGTATGAGCGTTTTCTCGCCAGCTGGCCGGAAATTGCCGATAACTATTCTGAACGTTTCAAACGGATGTTCAGCTATTATCTGAACGCCTGCGCCGGCGCCTTCCGCGCCCGTGACATTCAGCTCTGGCAGGTAGTGTTCTCGCGCGGTATTGAACATGGGCTACGCATCGCCCGCTAACAAAATCTCCCCCGCTCACCGGCGGGGGATTTTTTTCAGGCTTCATTCACCTTAGATGCAGCGTCTTTCGCGGCCAGCACGCGTTCAACCGTATCGACAACCGCCTGAGTTTGCGGGTCAATCTCAATATTGACGCGGTCGCCCAGCTTTTTCGCGCCCAGCGTGGTCCGCTGCAGCGTTTCCGGGATAAGATGCACGCAGAAGCGGGTTGCCGTCACCTCGCCCACCGTCAGGCTAATGCCATCAATACCGATGAATCCTTTATAAAGGATATATTTCATCAGCGTCGGATCCTGCACTTTAAACCAGATCTGACGGTTATTTTCGGAAGTGAGGATCTTCACGATTTCCGCGGTGGTCATAATATGGCCGGACATCAGATGCCCGCCGATTTCATCACTGAATTTCGCCGCCCGCTCGACGTTCACTTCATCCCCGATCTGAATATCGCCGAGGTTGGTAATCCGCAGCGTCTCTTTCATCAGATCGAAGCTGATGTGCGCGCCGTTTATTTCGGTCACCGTCAGGCAACAGCCGTTATTGGCTACCGAGGCGCCGGTTTCCAGCCCCTCCAGCATATGCGCCGGTAGCTCCACCACATGGGTGCGAAAATTGGGTTTATCATCAATGGAGACCACTTTCGCGGTTCCCTGAACAATACCAGTAAACATGTTAGGCTCCTGTTGAAAATCATGACGGTATCATTACCGTTTTCGCTATCGGGAACAATAACAGGAGGGCAAAGCGGTTGCCAGCGCGCTTCGTGCCTCGACTCTTTTTTCACTGGCTTAATGGCTAATCCTCGCTACAATAGACTGGAAATTCCTCATTTTTATCCCCTTGCTGCCAGTTACGGCGGCTTTTTTAGTCTCAAAATAACAACAAAATAAAGGTGTTCACGTGCAGAAGTATTTCGTTGAAGCGCGTCAGTTATTAGCTCTGGCTATACCCGTCATCCTTGCGCAGGTGGCGCAGACAGCGATGGGTTTTGTCGATACCGTGATGGCGGGTGGCTACAGCGCCACGGATATGGCCGCCGTGGCCATCGGGACCTCCATCTGGCTGCCGGCGATCCTCTTTGGCCACGGGCTGCTGCTGGCGCTGACCCCGGTGGTGGCGCAGCTTAACGGCTCCGGACGGCGGGATCGCATCGCACAGCAGGTGCGTCAGGGCTTCTGGCTGGCCGGCTTTGTCTCGGTGCTGATTATGGTCGTGCTATGGAACGCCGGCTATATCATCAGCTCCATGCATAATATCGACCCGCTGTTGGCTGAGAAGGCGGTTGGCTATCTGCGCGCGCTGCTGTGGGGCGCGCCGGGCTATCTGTTCTTCCAGGTTGCCCGTAATCAGTGTGAAGGGCTGGCGAAAACCAAACCCGGGATGGTCATGGGCTTTATCGGCTTACTGGTCAACATTCCGGTGAACTATATCTTTATCTATGGTCATTTCGGCATGCCCGAGCTGGGCGGTGTCGGCTGTGGCGTAGCGACTGCTTCGGTTTACTGGGTGATGTTCGCCAGCATGCTGTGGTGGGTGCGTCGGGCGCGTTCGATGCGGGATATCCGCTGCGCCGAGCGCTTCAGCCGCCCCGATGTCGCCGTCCTGTTACGGCTGGTGCAGCTGGGGCTGCCCATTGCTCTGGCGCTATTCTTTGAAGTCACGCTGTTTGCCGTCGTCGCGCTGCTGGTCTCCCCGCTGGGGATCATTGACGTCGCCGGTCACCAGATCGCGCTTAACTTCAGCTCATTGATGTTCGTTCTGCCGCTATCGCTGGCGGCGGCGGTCACCATTCGCGTCGGCTTCCGTCTCGGACAAGGTTCAACGATCGATGCCCAGGTTTCGGCCCGCACCGGCGTGGGCGTGGGCGTCTGTCTGGCGGTATTTACCGCTATCTTTACCGTGCTGATGCGTGAACAGATTGCCCTGCTGTATAACGATAATCCCGAGGTGGTGCTGCTGGCCTCGCACCTGATGCTGCTGGCGGCTATCTATCAGATCTCCGACTCCATCCAGGTGATCGGCAGCGGCATTCTGCGCGGCTATAAAGATACCCGGTCTATCTTTTTTATTACCTTTACCGCGTACTGGGTGCTGGGTTTGCCGAGCGGCTATCTGCTGGCGTTGACCGATATGGTTGTGCCACGCATGGGGCCCGCCGGTTTCTGGTGTGGATTTATCATCGGCCTGACCTCCGCCGCCATCATGATGATGCTGCGGATGCGTTTTCTACAGCGCCAGCCCTCCAGCATCATCTTACAGCGCGCCGCGCGCTAGTCCCTGCAAAGCCCGCCCCTCCGGCGGGCTTTTTCGTTCTCCGGCATTGCGACCACGTTGTACATTCCGTTACTCCCCGACACCAAAGACTTACTGATGGCACTCCCCGAGACGCATATAGTGTGGTCAACAGCCCCGCAGTGGGGTTACTCAAGAAACCAATTCGAGGATTTCAGAATGAAAAAAGTATTAGCTCTGGTTGTTGCCGCTGCTATGGGTCTGTCATCAGTTGCTTTCGCTGCCGATGCCGCAAGCGCCACCCCGGCCGCAGCTGCCAGCCATACCACCGTTCACCATAAGAAACATCACAAAGCGGCCGCGAAACCGGCAGCCGAGCAGAAAGCCCAGGCGGCGAAGAAACACCACAAAGCCGCTGCAAAACCGGCTGCTGAGCAAAAAGCCCAGGCGGCGAAGAAACACCATAAAGCCGCTGCGAAACCGGCAGTAGCGCAGAAAGCCCAGGCGGCGAAGAAACACCATAAAGCCGCTGCGAAACCGGCAGTCGCGCAGAAAGCGCAGGCTGCGAAGAAACACCACAAAGCTGCTGCGAAACCGGCAGTCGCGCAGAAAGCGCAGGCTGCAAAGAAACATCATAAAGCGGCACACCACGCAGCTAAACCGGCGGTTAAACCTGCGGCATAATGGTCAGGGCGTTAAGGTGATAAACCGGCGCAGAACAGCGCCGGTTTTTTTTCAGGAGGACATCATGCTGCAACGCTATCGCTTCGAATTGCTGCTGTTACTGCTCATCGTCTGCGCGCTGTTTACCCTGCGCTTGATATTTAAATAGCGGGCTGCTGAACCCATTTACGGGCCGGCGGCGTATAGTCGCGAAAACCGGCGATAATCTCGTCTGCCGAGGTAGCAAACGGCAGCATCTCCGCGTAGCGCGGGTGCATAAATCCTTCCCGTACCATGTTGTCGACCATCGCCTGAAGCGGATCGTAATAACCCTTGATATTCAGGAACGCGCACGGTTTCTCATGGATCCCCAGTTGCGCCCAGGTCCACTGTTCGAAAATCTCTTCGAGCGTCCCCGCCCCGCCCGGCAGGGCAATAAAGCCATCCGCCAGCGCCGCCATTTTGGTTTTCCGCTCGTGCATATCCTCGACCACATGCAGCTCCGTCAAGCCGCGGTGGGCAATTTCCCGTTCCACCAGGCCGCGCGGCATCACGCCGATCACCACGCCACCGGCCTCCAGCGCCGCATCGGCGACCGCCCCCATCAGACCGACTTTACCGCCGCCATAGACAAGCGCCAGCCCCTGCTGCGCCAGCGTACGTCCGACCAGACGGGCGGTGTCGAGATACAGCGGATGTTCGCCAGCTGAAGAACCGCAAAAAATACCAATCGATTTCATCTTCGTTATGACTCCTTATCTTCTGGTGGCCGATAATTTAACACAACGGCAACCGTACCGCGCAGAGTTAGACGGGCAGAAAAAAGCGAGTCATGACGCTCGCTGGCGAAGAAATATCCTTGTGGTTCAGTAAAATATATCCGGAATGGGTAAAAGTTCCGCAATCGCATGCAATGTGCAAGAAAAGTGACGTTTACCTCTTGCCACATCCTCTCCCTGCCGCTAATATGCGTCCCCGTTGTCACCACAACATTGCGTTCGTAGCTCAGTTGGTTAGAGCACCACCTTGACATGGTGGGGGTCGTTGGTTCGAGTCCAATCGAACGCACCATAATGCGTTTATAGCTCAGTTGGTTAGAGCACCACCTTGACATGGTGGGGGTCGTTGGTTCGAGTCCAATTAAACGCACCATAATGCGTCTGTAGCTCAGTTGGTTAGAGCACCACCTTGACATGGTGGGGGTCGATGGTTCGAGTCCATTCAGACGCACCAATCAGTTATCCTTCTGTAATTTCTGTGTTTTATCACCTGCCCCCCGATGGTATTGCTGACTTAAAATGTTGTGTATTGGCAAAGATTTTTCCTTGCATATTCCACACTCGTGCAGGGGAAGCCAACCCTTTTAAGTACATTTTTGAGCACATCGAAATGGCGCTTTAAGCCACAAACGGTGGGGAATGTGTCATTGCAACAAGGCATTTTTTCCCGGCGGAAAACATTTCAGGCTTTAAAACTCCGGGCACTGACGTGACAGAATACTGCAGACAAAACTAAGGTGACGACTATGCCATTAACCGACACGGCCATTCGTAATGGCGGCTACTCCCCCAAATGACTCGCTGACCGATATGGATGGCCACTCCCTGTCTGTCAGCAAATCAGGAAGCAAAAATGACAATTTCACTACTATCATAACGGAAAACAATGCAGCATGAGTTTCGGCCTCTAACCTGAAATTTCACTCAGTGTGGCCAGAATTTTACGTCATGAAGCCCGTTCACAAATTGCACAGGGTTTCGTTCCTCAGATTCAGACAAAATTAACGCTGGCAAAACGACACTTCAAGTATTTGAAAGGGCACCCATCACACTCATATTTTTACTCCACAGTCATGAGCATCAAAAATCGATCAACAGACCACGCCGTTTAATTTTTAATGATAATCATTCCATTCATCATAAATATATGCATATGCAAATCGATATATCAGATACCCCACCAGGAATTCCACAACTGAAAGTAAACCCCAGAGAAATTTATATTCATTTACTGAGAAAAAAAAGAACCAGCCAGCCAGCGCGATACCCGAAGTACCTAATCCCATACCTGCTCCCCTGATAACACGGGAAAGTATGATGAGTAATGTTCGTTTTATCTTCATAATCCACCAAAGAAATATTCCATACTGAAAACTATTCCCTGGCGTAAAAAAGCGAGCGCGCGGTACAGCAGGGATGAAACCCTGCCATAGTAGAATAAAGAAAGTCCAGCCCCGACCGGGCCAGACTAACTTTTTAAGATTAACGCCCGAATTACATTGAGAAATTACATATAAAAGACCTGAGCCATTGATGATGTCATAATATGGCGGGCGGTTCGCACATATCCAGAATAAGCGGCGAAAACGCACCATGAAATACATTGCTTTTCTGATTTACATCAGTAAGCGCCGCCTGACCGTTATGTCGTATAACCCGCTAATATTATCCAGACGATACTGACAGGGATAATATTCCCCGGCCATAAAGCGCAGCGGCAGCTTGCGCACCTACCGTCTGACAGACAGGACCCGCATATTGTCTTCAGACACGGCGAAGACTGGCCTGCGCCATCGCCAGGGCATCTTCCCCTGCCGGCAGCCGCGAAGGGGCATCAGGATCGTGCACCATTCGCCAGACGGCCTGAGCCACATCCGTCGTCTGCGTCACGCTGGCGTTATCCTGCATGCTGTCGAAGATCTGCTGGCCGAGCGCCGCATAGCTCTCCGGGAGCTGGCCCATCGTTCGACGAGCGTTTTCCCCGAAGCGGGTCTGGGGAGCGCGTCCCGGCAGGATCAACCCGACGCGAATATTAAAAGCACGAAGCTCCAGCGCCAGCGACTCCGTGAAGGCATTCACCGCCGCCTTACTCGCGGTGTATACCGCCAGCAGGGGCATCGGTTGCAGGGTGACCGCCGAGGTAATATTAACGATCGTCCCGCTTCGGCGCGCTCTGAACCGGGGGATCACCGCCTGGGTCATGGCAATCGTTCCCAGGGTATTGGTGGCAAACAGGTCTGCTATCGCCTCGCGCGACGCGCCCTCCAGGGCATTAAGCATCCCCACCCCGGCGTTGTTAACCAGCACATCAATCTCTCCGGCTTCGGCAATGGCCTCTGCGATACTCTGCGCCGAAGTGACGTCAAGACGCACCAGCCGCAGACGGTCACTGGCGGGCAACACACCTTCCTGCGGAGCGCGCATCGTGGCAATAACCTTCCAGCCTTGCTCGAGAAAATAACGCGCCGTCTCCAGGCCAAAACCCGATGAACAGCCGGTGATCATTATCGTTTGCATATCTCTGTCTCCGAATGGCTTCTTCCTTTTGATCATAGACAGGCCGTGTCGGACGATATAGGGTCAATAATCCATCATTCTTTAGCAGGAGTCCGGAAATGAGCGATCCGTTGGCGGAGGTTATTGCCATGCTAAATCTCAGAGCGGTGCTGACCAAAACCGTTGAGGGGGCGGGAGACTGGCGAGTGATACGCTCGGACCAGGGGTTGTCATTTTATGGCGTCGTGCTGGAAGGCGGCTGTCGGCTGGAAATAGACCAGCATGAGCCGCAGATCCTGCGCGCCGGGGATTTTATTCTGATCCCGGCGGCGTACCGCTTCGCGCTAACCAGCCTGACCCCGCCCCCTTCACCGGCGCTGGAGACCATCCCGATGCAACTGGCGGGGGGACACTTTCGGCTGGGAGCCCTCGACAAGCCTGCGCAGATGCAGGCGCTGATTGGCCACTGCGCTTCCGGTTCAACGAACGCCAGCCTGCTGGCCTCGCTGTTGCCAGCCTTTGTGGTGGTCCGCAATCAACCGCGGCTGGCCACCTTTGTCGGGCTGCTGAAAGAGGAAGCGCAGGCGGATCGCGCGGGCAAATCTTTCGTTCTGGCGCGGATGGTTGAGCTACTTTTTATCGAGGCCATCCGTTGCTGCGGAACGCTCGCGACCCCCGGTCTGATGCGCGGGCTGAGCGACCCGCGGGTCGCCCAGGCAATCCGCCTGCTGCATCAGGCCCCCGCCAGACGCTGGACGGTCAACGCCCTGGCCGCCGACTGCGCGCTGTCTCGCTCGACGTTATTTGAACGCTTTACCGACCTGACCGGGATGACCCCGATGGGCTATCTGTTAGGCTGGCGAATGACCCTGGCCATGCAGTGGCTGAGCGAGACGGGCATCAGCATTGCGGATATCGCCGAGCGCATCGGCTATGGCTCGGCCAGCGCGTTCAGCGTAGCTTTTACCCGTTATACCGGGATATCGCCGGGGAAATATGCCCGCCAGCGGGCGACGCAGCCTCCCCCCGGGCCAGCCCTGACTTAACCGGCTGCAATCTCCGTCTGCAGCCAGCGCTCAAACACCTGCAGCGCCAGCTCTCCCTCCCCGCCACCGGGTTTGATCAGACAAAAGCGCTTGGCCAGCGTCGGGGAGCCCGGCCACGGAGCGACCAGCGTCCCGGCGCGCAGCTCGCTTTCCACATACATCTTCGGCACCAGCGCCACCCCCTGCTGACTCAGTACCGCGGCGATGGCCATCTCATGCAGATCGTAGCGCGGCCCCTGCGCCGGATTATCCAGCGCCAGCCCGCATTCCCGGGCATAGAGCAGCCAGGCGTCAGGGTTCTGCCGCCGGTGAATGCGCGGCAATCGGTTCAGTTGCCCGGGGAGATCGTCATTCGTCAGCAGCGCCGCATGACAGACCGGCAGCAGATACTCCTCGAACAAAAAGGTCACATCCATGCCAGTCCACGCCGGGTGATCAAAATGGATGGCGGCATCAAAACCGCTGCCCGGGAGGATGAAGGGATCGCTGCGGGCGGCAATATTGACCACGATATGCGGATGCTGCGCTGCAAAGCGTCCAAGCCGGGGAATTAACCAGCGGCTGGCAAAGGTGGGGAGAACGGCGATCTCCAGACTATGCCCATCGGAGGGCATCCCGCTGACATCGTGGGTATCCCGCTCCAGACGGGCAAGGATCTCGCGGACCTGGTGGGCATAGCGGGCGCCAGCCGGATTGAGCCGCACCCGGCTCCCCGTCCTGTCGAAGAGTTTACTGTCGAGGAGCGCTTCCAGACGGGCAATCTGCCGGCTGATGGCCCCTTCCGTTAACGCGAGTTCCGCCGCTGCGCGGGCAAAGTTGCCGTGACGGGCAGCGGCCTCAAAAGCCAGTAGCGCAGCGCTGCTGGGGATTTTACGACGCATAGCCAATGCTCCTTGTGCAGTCTCACCGAAAGTCAGTGACAGAATATCACTGACCATTGAATTAACATCGTTTTTCAGCGCCATTTTTAGCCGATAGGATGATGAAAAGTCACTAAAGCGCTTTGCGCGCTCAATCATCTGTCCATCGAGGTCACTATGCTCTATGTCGTCGAATGCGCCTACACCGATCCCCAAAGCGAAACAGCGTGGAATACCTTTTACAATCAGGAAAAACTGCCGGCGCTGGTCTCTGTGCCCGGTTTTTACGCCTCTCAGCGCTTCCGCGCCCTCAACGAGGAGTGCCCCCGCTACCTGGCGCTGCACGATATCCACGATGCTACCGTCATCGACAGCGACGCCTACCGCCGCAACGGTGGCGGCCATTTTGCCCGCTGGCAATCGGCGATCACCGACTGGCACCGCCACCTCTATGTTGCAGATAGCGGCGTGCGGGAGGTCCGGTCTGATGAGGTGCTCCTGCTGAGCGATACGCCTCAGACGCTACCCATCTCCCCGGCAATCGTCCTGCTGCCTGGCGGCCTGGCGACGCAACAAACCCGGTATGCCGCCATCGTCCCGCGTGACGACCTGCATCACCTGGCCACGGCTGCCGCCGTCTTTATCTATCAGCCCATCACCGCCCGGTTACGTAACCCGGCGCAACGCGCGTGAGGTCGCCATGACACCAGCTCCCTTTTATACGTTGACCGCAGGAGATCTGACGGTGACCGCCGTCAGTGATGGTCAGATGTCGGCGCCACTGTCCTTACTCTCGGGTATCACGCCTGAGGAGGCGGAGCGCCTGCAGCGGAACGCCGGGTTAGCCTCACCGGAGGCCATTGCGATCGGCGCCTACCTTATCCGCGGACGCGGGCACACCGTACTGGTGGATACCGGCACCGGGGGAGTCAATGGCGTCGGCGGTGCGCTTATCGCCACTCTGGCGCTGCTCGGCGTACGCCCTGAGGAGATTGACACCATCCTCCTCACCCACGCGCACCCGGATCACATCGGCGGGTTGCTGACGGCAACCGGCGCCCCGGCGTATCCCAACGCCACGGTGTTCCTGCCTTCGCGGGAACGCGCTTACTGGCTGGCGGAATCCACACTGGACAACGCCAGCGATCGCGGCCGGCGCAACGTGCTGCTCGTCCACCGCGTACTGGCAATCTGCGCGGCGCAAATTCGCGAAGTTGATGGTGAGGAGACGGTCGCCGGGATCCACCCGTGCCCTCTGCCCGGCCATACGCCCGGCCATACCGGGTATCGTCTCGAGACGGGCGATACCTCGCTGCTCATCTGGGGGGATATTGTCCATTTCCCGACCATTCAGACCACCCGGACGTCGGTGTCGGTCGCCTTCGACGTCGATCCTGAACAGGCCCGACAAACCCGGGAATGTCTGCTGCGCCAGGCCGCCAGCGAACAATGGCTGATCGCCGGCATGCATCTTGGTTTGCCCGGCTTTGCCAGGGTGGTGGAGACGCCTTATGGTTATCTGTTGCAGTCGGTGTAAAGGTCGCAGAGGTAAGCCCTGCTTGTCCGCAGGGACAAGCAGGGCTTTATGTCAGGGGGTTGGGCAGGCCGCTAACTGCGGCTTTTCCAGGCTTTTTTGCTTTTGCAGCTGGCTTTGGTGGCGACCCACGGGTGGCGTAGCTGAGTCAACTGAAGATCCTGGGAGGCCGGGCTGGCCGACCAGCGTTTGTTACACAGAGGCTTACGAGTTGCAATGACCATAAAAACGCTCCTGAAAAGTAATGAACAATTCCCTGGGTAGTTCCATAAGTTCAGAATCAGCTTATCATCGCGTAACGGAAGTTATTTCAATCTTTGTTTTACTATGTAAATGGTGAAAGCCTCCTGAAATGAGCAAAATTGATCTAGATCAATATAAGTGCATTTAGTTTTTCCTGACACCTATATATTCAACCGCTTACCAGCGGCTGACGTTTGTTTAAGACTTTTCCTATACCATACAATCCTGCAGAGCAATAATCATTTATCAGATTTTTATTCTACTTATGTATACAAACATGGTTATTTGTTTTGATTATTCTAACAAATAAAATTCACTTGGTCAGTCAGCAGCAGGCAGGTACTCTGCACCGGCAATAACTGGATTTGTCAGGGAGTGGTGGATGACTAAGGGCTATAAACTGCTTGGCTATAAGTTAGCAGATAATATTTTCTACTGCCTGCATCATCGGGAAATTATCGCGCTGCGAGGGACGCGAACGCAAGTTCAGCTACGCAGTACCATGGCCTGTTTACTGGAATATCTGTTGGCGCATGGCAGAGAACGGGTGGTCAGCGATGAAGAGTTGATGATTAACGTCTGGGAAAAAAATAACCTTCGCCCGTCTGCGCAGCGATTATGGCAGGTTATTCAGACGTTAAAATCCCGTCTTAGCCAGGCAGGCGTTGAAAGCGCATTAATTATTCGGGTCAAGTGCGCAGGGTATTATATTAACAATGCTGTCGTAGCCGAAATTTACTCATTCAAACCACCGGGCATGATGAATTATATTAATGCCTCGCCTGCTGATATGAATAAACTTCTGGTACGCAGCTAATCCCCTCTCCGCGCCGTTTACATCGCTTGTAACAGGGTTTATCCGTTGAATATTTTAATTCACAGCAATAATCTTTTTTTTAATATCGGCCTCGCCCAGTGTTTCAGAGATATTCAGGAGACCCTGCCCGGGCTGAACATTATTCATTCGCTGCCACTCAGCCATTTTCCCGATCCGGCTGGGCTGGATGTGATTATTTTATCGCTGGAAAACTTTCACGATTATCAGGCCGCCGCTGAATTAGCCCTGCGTTATCAGAGTCTGGTGGTCGGCTTTACCTCGGCCGGCAACGTGAGGCGCGGACGCGCCTTTTTCGCGGATACCCTCCTGTGGGTTAGCCAGCGGGAAAGCGTTCCGGAGGTTGGCCGCCTTTTGCGCAGGCTGGCCGATCGTCGCTGGCCTCTGTTGCCGCGTCATCAGCGTCAGAGTACCTCTTCCCGTCAGCGAGCGCCCCTCAACCTTCTGGAAAGGCGGATAATCGCCGCCACCATGAAGGGACAGTCGGTGAATCAACTGGCGGCCACGTTGGGGATCAATCGCAAGCGAGTCTATAACGGACTGGAACGGATTAAGGTTAATTTTCACCTGGTCAGCCATGCTCATTTTCATCATTTTATGATCTCCGGGCCAACGTTTAACCCGCTCTCACCCGACCTTGCCAGTTATACGCCAGGGGCAAAGCCTGCCCGACAGCGGCAGGCTGCGTTGCACGCGGCGAAAAATCATTCATATTATTTGAATAAGATTCGCAAATTGTTTTGATTTTAGCCTGCAACATTCAAGCGTATTCTTTACCACATCAGGGCGAAAAGCCCTTTATCAGACACCAGATTAAGGAATACGACCATGAAATCCATCAAAACTTTCGTTGCAGTTGCGGCACTGTCTCTGTTCTCTTCTGTCAGCTTCGCCCAGAGCGTCAGCGCTACCGCTTCCACACTAGACCGTGCTGAAGCAAAAATCGCCGCCCAGGCCGCGGAACAGGGTGCATCCTATAAAATCACCAGCGCCCAGTTTAATAACCGCGTCCATATGACGGCTGAACTGAGCAAATAATCCCTTTTGCCGTTAGCAATGAAAAAGCGCCGTTAAAAACGGCGCTTTTTTTACCCCTTCCCCTTTCTTTGTTTTGCCGACAGGCATGCTGTGGCGCTCGCTCCATTCCCGACCAATACTGACTGTATCCTCCAGAAAAGAGAGCCTGATGATGAAAGCCTGGACAGTCAAAAAACCCGGTTCGCTTGAGAACCTGCAGCTTGTCGATCTTGCTGACCCCGGGGCGCCCGCTGCAGGAGAGATCCGGGTGGCGCTGCACGCCACCTCGCTGAACTACCATGATTTGCTGGTCGCAACGGGGGTAATTCCCACCGCCGATCGGCGGATCCTGATGGCGGATGGCGCCGGCGTGGTGGAAGCGGTTGGCGCCGGAGTGAACGAATTTCAGCCGGGTGACCGGGTGGTCGCTGGCTTTTTCCCGCAGTGGCTGGATGGCCGCCCCGGTCCGCTGGTGAGCGACTTCAGTCAGACCCCGGGCGATGGCGCGGAGGGGTTCGCCTGCCAGTATGTCGTCAGGCCGGCCAGCCATTTTACCCATGCGCCTGAGGGGTGGAGTTTCAGGGAGGCGGCAACCATCACCACCTCCGGTCTTACCGCCTGGCGTGCGCTGGTCGTCGAAGGACGGTTAAAAGCAGGCGATACGGTGCTGACGCTTGGTACCGGCGGCGTGTCGATAACCGCCCTGCAGCTGGCGAAAAGTATGGGCGCGCAGGTGATCGTCACCTCGTCGTCAGATGAAAAACTCGCCCGCGCTCGCGCCCTGGGGGCCGATCATCTCATCAATTACCGCACCACCCCGGCATGGGGCGCCGCGGTGCAGGATATCACCGGCCATCGCGGGGCCGATCTCATTCTGGAGCTGGGCGGTCCGGGCACCCTGGGGCAGTCGTTCGAGGCGGTCAGTGTTGGCGGACACATCGCCCTGATCGGCGTCCTGACCGGCTTCGAGGGCCATGTCCCCACCCATCTGCTGATGAGTAAACAGGCCCGACTGCAGGGGCTGGTGGTAGGTAATAGACGGCAACAACAGGACTACGTCAACGCCCTGAACCTGCAGGCGTCGCGGCCGGTTATCGATAAAGTGTTTGATTTTACAGCCTTACCGGATGCCTTTCGCTATCTGCAAAGCGGCGCCCATTTTGGCAAAATTTGCGTGGAGTGGTGAGGGGATGAACAGGGCCTCCGTGCCCTGAGAACGGCTTTATTCGAAGAAGACGTCCGGATTTTCCGACAGCGAAACAAAGGATTTCGTGTTTTTATCCAGCGCCTGAATGTCGCCGCTTTCAATGTCGTAGAACCAGCCGTGCAGGCGCAGGGTATGGTCGCGCAGACCGACCGCCACCGACGGATGGGTTTTGATGTTGTTCAACTGAGCGATGACGTTTTCCTGCACCATGCCGTTGACCTTATCGGTTTCGCTGGCCCAGGTTTTCTTTTCCACCACTGCTTTCGCGGCATCAGCATAGCGCAGCCAGTGGGACACCGCCGGCATCGGCTCAAGGCACTGGCAAGTGGCGATCGCTTTCATCGCGCCGCAGTTGGAGTGGCCGCAGATCACGATATCCGTCACGCCCAGCGCAACGACGGCATATTCGATGGTAGCAGAAACGCCACCTGGCTCCGGCCCGAAAGACGGCACGATATTCCCGGCGTTACGAATGACAAAGAGCTGTCCCGGCTCCTGCTGGGTTACCAGTTCAGGCACCAGACGGCTGTCTGAACAGGAGATGAAAAGCGCTTTGGGATTCTGGCTGGAGGCCAGGCTACGGAAGAGCTCTTTACGCTGGGGGAAGATCTCTTTCTGGAAGTTGAGGAAGCCCTCAATGATATGTTGCATAGCAGTGTCTCTTCTCTGTAGTTATTACGGTATGACAAAGATCACAGTTATTCAGTTTACCATTGATGACAAGAATGGGAATCGTTATTCAAACAGTTGCGCAGAAAACGCGCGCCGCCACCGCCCGCGCCGCCCTGCCTTATCCACACCTTTTTGACGTGATTTCCTGAACCAGTTTGCTACTCTGTCTACCCCAACCGTTCACAGGTTACCGACCGCCTGCCGGCGGCGGACATCACAGGAGTCGCTATGTTCTTATCCAGCCTGATGGCCATTGCCGCGGTGCTGATCATGGGCGTGATCAGTCCCGGCCCAAGCTTTATCTTTGTCGCGCGCAATGCCGTCGCTCGCTCGCGCGTGCACGGTCTGGTGACCGCCCTCGGTACTGGCGCCGGCGCCGCCATTTTTTCCATTATGGCGATGCTGGGCCTGCAGAAGGTGCTCACCGCGGTGCCGGAGCTGTTCATTGGCCTGAAAGTAGCGGGCGGGCTCTACCTGTTATGGCTGGGCTATAAGATTTTCCGCGGGTCGGCGCAGCCGATGGACTTTTCCGCCAGCGGCATGGCTGGCAACCATTCGCTGCTGAAGACCTTCCGCGATGGGTTGTATACCCAGCTGAGCAATCCCAAAACCGCGCTGGTGTTCGCCTCAATTTTTACCGCTCTGCTGCCTGCGCAGATCCCCACCGCCTTTTACTACATCGTGCCGCTGATGAGCTTTCTGATTGACGTCAGCTGGTATTCGCTGGTGGCGCTCGTGCTGTCTGCCGATCGACCGCGGCGCGTCTACCTGCGGCTGAAGCGGCGGATCGACATCGCCACCGCGACGGTGCTGGGGGCGCTGGGCCTGCGGCTTATCGCCACCTCCCTCACCCGCTAACGGGTTACACGGTATGGATGCGAATATCGTGCTGCTGAAAGGCAACGCGATATTCGCGACTGATGTTCTCTTCCACCACCAGCACATCGATATCGCTGCTCGCGGCCACCACAAACCGTGCCACTGCCGGAATTTTATCCGAGGTCAGGCCGACGATAATTTCGCTGCACTGCTTAATCACCGCTTTCTTGAACTCGCAGTCGGCGTAGTCAAAACCGGTCAGGCCCGACTCTGGCGCCATGGCGCAGCCGCCGATAAAACCCTGGTCGAATAACATGCCCTGCACCTGAGCCACCGCCGCGGCGCCGACGCACCCGCCGCTCGCCCGCTGCACCTGGCCGCCGAGGATCACCACGTCATACAACGGTTTTTTCACCAGTACCGCGGCGATCTCCGGGGAGTTCGTTACCACCGTCAGCGCCAGCTCAGCGGGTAGCGCCTCGGCCATCGCCAGATTGGTGGTCCCGGTATCGACGAAAATCGTGCCGCCGGGCTTCACCAGCCTGGCACACTGTTGCGCGATCCTGACTTTTGTTGCTCGATTTTTATCTTTCCGTTCACTGTAGTCCCCGGCCTCCGGCAGGCTCAGCACCGCCCCGCCATACACCTTTTTACAGAACCCCTCGCGACTGAGCTCATGCAGATCGCGGCGGATGGTGTGCTCCGACACCTGAAGCCGCGCCGCCAGCTCCGCGCACACCACTCTGCCGTTTTCCTGCAGGATCTGGCAAATCAACGCTTGTCGCTGTTGGGGAAAAGCAGCATAATCGAGCACGATAACTCCTTAAATTATCAAAAACGAGCAACAGCAAGCATGATCGTCTGCGCTGCTTTGATTGTCAATGTTCCTGCCCGGAGGTTTACCATGAAAATTGCCCATTTCGCCCTGTGGACCCAACAGCTCGACGTCCAGGCCCGCTTCTGGGTGGAGTTCTTTGCCGCCAGCATCAATGAAAAATACCTCAGCCAGACCAACCCCGGCTTTGCCTCCTATTTTGTCACCATCGACGACGAGGTGGTGATCGAGCTGATGACCAAGCCTGGCCTGCAGCCGGCCAGCGCGGATAATAACCATACCGGCTGGGCGCATCTGGCCCTCTCGGTAGGCGGGGCGGAACAGGTCGATGCCCTCGCCCAACGCGCCGAGGATGCGGGGATACTGGTTTCGCCGCCGCGTACCACCGGCGACGGCTATTATGAGGCGGTGATCGCCGATCCCGATGGCAACCTGATTGAAATCGTCGCATAGTCAGCAGACCGCCAGTATTCAGGAGGCATTCATGGCACGTTACCGAATTATCGACACCGCGACCTGGCCCCGCCGGGACCATTTCACCTTTTACCGACAATTTGCCAACCCCAGCTTTAACCTCTGTGTCCCGATAGCGGCGCAGCGCCTGTACGAATGTGCGAAGGACCGTCGGGTCTCGTTTTTTCAGCTCGCGCTCTATGCGCTGCTGCGCGCGGCAAACGGAGTACCGCAGCTACGGCAGCGCGTGCGCAATGATGAGGTGATTGAATATGACAGCCTGGCGGTAATGACGCCGGTGATGACCGTCGAGGAAGGATTCCGCCAGGTATGGTGCGACAACGCCCCCGAGTTCACCGCCTTCAGCGATGCGGCAACGCCGAAGATCGTCGCGGCAAGAGAGACAACGCCGGCACCGCTCATCGTCGATGGCGAGCATTTTATCTGCGCCAGTTGTCTGCCGTGGCTCCACTTCACCTCGATGACCCATGCGGAATATGCCGTAGGCGCGGCGGTGCCCGCGCTTACCTGGGGGAAACTACAGAACGGCGTGATCCCGGTAGCCGGGCGGTTTAACCATGCCTTCGTCGACGGTCTCCACGCCAGCCGCTTTTTTGCTCTCGTGGAAGAGGGATTTAGCGACCCCGAGCGGCTCTGGCAACCGTTAACCGAGACCGCACCCTCACTGCTCGCCCCTGCGGCAAAGAAACGCTGAGGTCCTCGCCACGCTCACCGCCTGACAGCCTTCCTTCGGTCCGGCGGTCGCTTTCCTCTCCTGTTGCCTTTGCAACAGCCGGCGCAAAACGGCGCTGCATTTGCAGCAGTCCGCTCCATCAGCTGACATAGCCAACCCGCTTCCTATCACGACTGCGCCTTCCTCTCTCGCTGGCACGTGTTTTGCTTACCCACACATATAACCCACAGGCATTATGAATTATTTATTTATCTAATTTTTGCATAAGCTATTCACTGAATAAGAGAGAAGATGATGTCAGCCAGTTCACCCGCACAGCCTTACACCCAGTCCACGCCGCAGGCGCATATTATTGCCAGCGATGCGGAAGCCCTCGCCATCGCCCATGAGATCGCCGCCGTGCTCAAACCCGGCGCCGCCGAGCGCGACCGGACGGGCATTGTCCCGGCGGAGATCGTCAACACCTATTCCAACAGCGGACTGTGGGGCATCACGGTGCCGCGCCGCTTTGGCGGCGCCGAGGTCTCGGCCGCGACCCTCGCGCAGGTTATCGCCATTCTCTCTGCAGCGGATCCGTCGTTAGGCCAGATACCCCAGAACCACTACTGCCTGCTGGAGGATATTCGTCTGCAGGGTAGCGACGACCAGCAGGCGTTCTTTTTCGCCCAGGTATTACAGGGCTATCGCTTCGCCAATGCCCTGTCGGAAACCGGGGGGAAAACGGTCCTTGATATTCGTACCCGTATCGAGGAAGGCGCAGACGGTCTGCGGATCAATGGCCGTAAAGGCTACTGCACCGGCTCGCTGTACGCCCACTGGATTGGCATTCTGGCGCTGGACGCCGACGACCGCGCCCAGCTCGCTTTCGTCCCCCAGAACAGCCCGGGGCTGACGGTGGTCAACGACTGGGCGTGCCTCGGTCAGCGCACCACCGCCAGCGGCACCGTGCTGGCCGATAATCTTCCGGTTAATCCTTTCCACCTTTTCCCAACCTGGAAGTCCTACGCCAGCCCGACCCTTGCCGGCCCGTTCGCCCAGCTGACCACCGCGGCGATAGACGCCGGGATCGCCCGCGCGGCGCTGGACGATACCGTGGCGTTCGTACGCCACAGCGCCCGGCCGTGGATCGACGCCGGTGTGGCGCAGGCGAGCGACGATCCGCTGACTATCTACCATATCGGTCAACTGGACAGCCGCCTTGCGGCAGCCGACGCGCTGCTGGAGCGGGCGGGACGGGTGCTCGACCGCTATAAAAATGACCTCAGCGAGGAGCATGTCGCCGAGGCGTCGCTGGCCGTCGCCCGCGCCAAAATCTGGACCACCGAAGTGGCGCTGGAGGCCGCCAGCCGCCTGTTCGAGCTGGGGGGCACTCGCGCCACCGGTGAGTCGCTCAATCTAGACCGCCACTGGCGCAATGCCCGGGTGCACACCCTGCACGACCCGGTTCGCTGGAAGTATCAGTTGCTTGGCAACTGGGTGCTGAACGGCATTCGCCCGCAACGACATGACTGGAACTGATATGACGAGTCTGCTGGCGTTTTTCGCGGAAATCGACTGGAACGATGTGGCCCAGGCCGCCCTCGATACCCTTACCATGCTGGCCTGGTCGCTGGGATGGACCGTACTGCTGGGGCTTCCGCTGGGGATTGTGCTCTATCTCACCGGTGAGCCGCGTTTGCTGTACGCCCCGCGCCTTTACCGCCTGCTGTCATTGTGCGTCAACGTACTGCGATCCCTGCCGTTCATCATTTTGCTCATCGTGATGATCCCGGTGACCACGTTGCTGACCGGCACCTCGCTGGGGGTGGAAGGAACCATTCCGCCGCTGGTCGCCGGCTGCGCCCCGTTCTTCGCCCGGCTGGTGGAAACCGCCCTGCGCGAAGTGGAGCACGGCCTGGTGGAGGCCAGCTGGTCGATGGGCGGCAGCACCTGGCAGCTTATCTGGCACACGCTGCTGCCGGAGTCGCGGGCCGGGCTGATCGCCGCCGTGACCGTGACGGCCATTTTGCTGGTCGACTACACCTCGATGGCGGGGGTGATCGGCGGCGGCGGGCTGGGCGATCTGGCCATTCGTTTTGGTTATCAGCGCTTTCAGACTGACGTGATGGTGGTCACCGTCCTGATGCTGATTGCGCTGGTACAGCTTCTGCAAATGAGCGGCGACCGCCTGGTGCGCTACGTCAGCCGCAAATAACTTACCCTTCTCTGCTCAGGAAACCCTTATCATGAAAAAATCCATTATTGCCGCCGGACTGCTGGCCCTCTTCTCCACCGCAGCGCTGGCTAACGAGACGCTGATCGTCGGCGCCACGCCGGTGCCGCATGCGGAAATCCTTGAATTTGTGAAGCCGGTGCTGGCAAAGGAAGGCGTCGATTTACAGGTCAAGGTGTTTAACGATTTTATTCAGCCTAACCAGCAGCTGGCGGAGAAACACCTCGACGCCAACTACTACCAGTACCGGCCATTCCTCGATAACTACAACCAGACCCGCCACACCAACCTTGTACCGGTGGTGGGAGTGCATATCGAGCCCTTCGGCGCCTACTCCAGCAAATACACGACCCTCGCCGCGGTGCCTGACGGCGCCACGATCGCCATCCCTAACGATCCGGTGAACACCGGCCGCGCGCTGGTGATGTTAAGCAACGCCGGGCTGATTACCCTCAAGGATCCGCACAACCCGCAATCGGCAACCAAGGACATTACCAGCAACCCGCATCACTTTAAGATCCGCGAACTGGAGGGCGCCATGCTGGCGCGCGCGGTGAAGCAGGTCGACCTGGCCTTTATCTTTGCCAACTATGCGCTGGAGGCCGGTATCGACACCGATAAAGCGTTGCTGGTGGAAAAAGGCAGCGATCTGTACGTCGAATATCTGGTGGCGCGCCCGGACAATATTCAGGACCCGGGCATTCAGAAGCTGGCGCAAGCGCTGCATTCGGACGCAGTTCGTCAGTTCATTCTTACGCGTTATCAGGGCAAAATTTTACCTGGATTCTAATCACCGCGGGCAGCGGCGTCAGCCGCTGCCCGGGCTAACGGAGCGCATCATCGTGACGCATATCCCCGCCCCACCGACCCACATTGAGTTTGCTGGTATCAGCAAAGCCTATCCTAACGGCGTGCAGGCGCTACAGGACATTGACCTGACCATCCGTCAGGGCGAAATTTTCGGCATCATCGGCCGCAGCGGCGCCGGAAAATCCACCCTGCTGCGCCTGTTTAATCGTCTGGAAAATGCCGACAGCGGCGAGATGTTCATCCACGGCGAGTCAACCGTGCGCTACTCCACGCGCCAGCTGCGCGATCTGCGTCGGCGGGTGGCGATGATTTTTCAGCACTTTAACCTGATGGCCACCAAAACCGTGGCGCAGAACATCGCCTTGCCGCTGAAGATGGCTGGCGTCCCGGCCGGCGAACGCCAGCGTCGGGTCAGCGAGATGCTTGAGCTGGTGGGCCTCAGCGCGCTGCGCGACAGCTACCCGGCCCGCCTCTCCGGTGGCCAGAAACAGCGGACCGGCATCGCCCGGGCGCTGGTCACTCAGCCGGAAATTCTGCTGTGCGATGAGGCAACCTCGGCGCTGGATCCGGAAAACACCCTGTCGGTGCTAACCCTGCTCAAGGAGATTAACCAGCGCCTGGGCCTGACAATCGTGCTGATCACCCACGAAATGGAGGTCATTCGCACCCTCTGCGATCGGGTCAGCGTGCTTGAGGGCGGGCGCATTGTCGAACAGGGCGATGTCTGGCGCGTGTTTGGCAACCCGCAGCACCCGGTGACGCGCGCCATGCTCGGCCTGCAGCACCCCGATCGCCCGGAGGCCGGGCCACCGCTGCGCGACGGCGAGCAGATCGTGACCTTACGTTTTGACGGCAGCAGCGGTCGCGAACCCAATCTGCAGCATATCGCCAGCCTGCTGGGAGGCGACGCCCGACTGCTGTACAGCAACTGCGAGCGCATTCAGGGCCGGGTGATCGGCCAGCTGCAGGTCCGGCTGAGCGGGCCGCTGGCCGCCAGCGCGCTGGCGCAGGATGGCTGGGTCGCAGACAGCATTCTGACTCACCATCATCAGACAGCGGAAACCACTGCTTCTTAGCCATCGAATGGGATTATATTCCCGATCCTTTGCTAAGGATAATTAGTTATAAATCATAGCGTTTCAGTGTTAGACAGGGCGAAGTGCGCCTCTTATCTTTCGTCATGAATTGTAAATAACCACGCAATTATTTGATGAGGTAGCACTTTTGTCCAGATTACAACAAGGATTAAAAACCCGAAAAACCCGCTTCGCCCTGGCGCTAAAAGTGGCCCTGCTCGGCGGCGTGGTAGCATTTTCTTCTGTTGCCCATGCTGAAGGGATCCTGAAAGAAGGCATCACCCCGGCCACCGACGCCAGCCAGATCCCGGCCAGCGCCAAACTGCGGAAAGACACGGTGGTGGCCGGGATCTCCGAGCCGCAGGGGATCTTTAACCCCTACTTTTTCGTCAACGGCTGGGATGAGAACGTGACTAACGTCATTTTTTCACGCCTGATCGACTGGGACAGTCAGGGTAAACTGGTCCCGGGACTGGCGGAGAGCTGGACGGTCAGCCCGGACAGTAAAGTCTATACCATCAAATTGCGCCCTGGCCTGACCTTCAGCGATGGTTCACCGCTGACGGCGGAAGATGTCGCCTTTACCCTGACGGTCCTGCTCGACCCCAAATATGATGGCGATACCGACATCACCCTGGCCAATATCGCCGGCGGCGCGGACTACAAAGCCGGCAAGGCTGACAGCGTCAGCGGCCTGAAGGTCATCGACCCGCTCACCCTGCAGGTGACCACCACGCAGCCAGGCGCCACCACGCTGGCCAAAATTGGCGGGCCGGTGCTGTCGAAAGCCTGGTACGGCAAAGGATATCAGCGGGGAAATCTCGACTATCTGCGTTCACTGCACGGCAAGCCACTGGGCAACGGCCCTTACGTGTACGACAAATACATTCCCGGTCAGGAAATACGCTTCCATGCCAATAGCCATTTTTACCGCGGAACGCCACCAACACCGCGCTTTATCTACCGCGTGACCAATCCGTCGACCAACTTCCAGCTGTTCCAGACCGGAGAGACCGACTATGACGCCTTTACCTCACGCCCCGACGATATTGAGCAGCTGAAAATGCTCGGCTTCGCCAACATTAATCTTTACGGCTCCAGCGACTACAGCCAGGTGGAGTTCAACGTGCATCGCCCGGCGCTGCAGGATAAGCGCGTGCGCCAGGCGCTGATTTACGGTCTGGATCGGCAGAAGCTGATCGACGTGGTCTATCAGGGGTACGGCAAAGTCGCCATCGAGCCGATCGCCCCGATCTCCTGGGCCTTTAACGCTGAAGGCGTCAACCCTTACCCTTACGATCCGGCACAGGCCAAAAAGCTGCTGGATGAGGCCGGCTGGAAACCTGGCGCCGACGGTATCCGCGCCAAAGACGGCCAGCGCCTGGAGCTGACCCTGCTGGTGAGCAAGAAGGTGCTCAACGACGCTCTGATCCCCATCGCCAAGGAGAACTGGCGGCAGATTGGCGTACTGCTGAAGCCGCAGGTGGTGGATTTCAATGCCCTGATGGCGCAGCGTAAAGCCGGAAATTACGATCTGGCCTCCTTTAGCACCAGCACCCTCAACGACCCGCACGATGGGGTATGGGATTTTTACAGCAGCGAAGCTAAAGAGTCCGGCTACCATAACGCGGAAGTCGATAAGCTGATTAACGCCGGCAACGCGGTGCTCGACATTGAACAGCGCAAGCCGATCTACCACCAGCTGTATAAAGTGCTGGCCGACGATCCGCCGGTGATCCTGCTTGGCTATCGCAACATTCTTTCCGCCAGCAGCGCCCGCGTCAGCGGCTTTAAGCCGGATATCTACAACGGCCTGACCGGCAGCCTGCCGGATGTAAAAATCGTCAAGTAAATCCCCCTGGCCGCCGGGTTAACCGGCGGCTGATGTGAGACCGTCATGAAAAATTTCATCCTGAGGCGCTTGCTGCAAACGCTGCCGATGCTGCTGCTGGCCTCCTTCATTATTTTTATGCTGTTTGCCAAAACCCCCGGCGACTTTATCGATGGCAATATCACCCTGACCGCCGCCCGCGCCGCAGAGCTGAAGGCGATCTACGGCCTCGACCAGCCGCTGTTCACCCGCTACCTCTACTGGCTGGGACAGCTGCTGCGCGGTGATTTAGGCTTTTCACTGCAGTATCAGATCCCGGTCAGCCAGTTGCTCAACCAGTACATCTGGAACTCTTTTCTGCTGGCCAGCGTCGCGCTCGTCTTTTACTGGGGCATTGGCCTGGCGGTCGGCGTGGTTTCTGCCCTGCGACCCGGCTCCTGGTTTGATCATCTGGTGAGCGTCGCGGTGTTTGCCGCCATGTCGTTCCCCACCTTTTTCCTCTGCCTGCTGCTGATTAAATGGTTCGCCGTCGATCTCCACTGGCTACCGGTAGGCGGGATGACCAATACCGGCAGCGACGAGAGCGGCTGGCAGTATGTGCTGCAAGTGGCCGCCCACCTGGCGCTGCCGGTGCTGGCGCTGGTGATGCTGCAGGCGGGCAGCCTGACGCGCTATGTGCGCGCCAGTATGCTCGACGTGGTGAAAATGGATTTTATCCGTACCGCCCGCGCCAAGGGATTGCAGGAGCGCACGGTGATCCTCAAGCATGCCCTGCGCAACGCCCTGCTGCCGATTATCACCCTGCTGGGCTTCGAGCTGCCGGGGCTGTTCTCCGGGGCGATCATTACCGAAAAGGTGTTCAACTGGCCGGGGGCAGGCCACATCCATATCGACTCGCTGGCCGCCCGCGACTATCCGGTGCTGATGGGGTTTACCCTGTTTCTGGCGGTGCTGACGATCGTCGGGAATTTGCTCGCCGACGTGCTGTACGCCTGGGCCGATCCGCGTATTCGGGTGAGGTCATGATGATCCTGTCTTACTTTGCTTCCCGTCGCCGCCAGCGGCAGGCGGCTATCCCGGCGCTGGCGCATATTCCCCCCTCTCCCTGGCGCCAGGGGTGGCGACAGCTGCGCCGTAACCGGCTGGCCATGTTCTGCCTGATCCTGCTGGCGGTGATGGCGGTATGGTGCGTGCTGGGGCCCGTCTGGTCGCCATGGAGAGATGATGCCACCGATGCCCTGAGCATCAACCAGCCGCCCGGGGCGGAACACTGGCTCGGGACCGATTTCCTCGGGCGCGATGTCTACACCCGCCTGCTGCTGGCCGGGCGCATCTCGCTGATTATCGGCCTGCTGACCATGGTGATGTCGGTGTGCCTCGGCTACCTGCTCGGCGCCCTCTCGGGTTATGTCGGCGGGTTAACCGACAAACTGATCATGCGGGTGGCCGACCTGGTGATGACTATCCCCGGGTTACCGCTGTTGATCGTCGCCGGGGCGATGCTTTCTGAGCTCGATTTTTCCCCGGACTCGCGCATTTATATGGTGGTGGTGATGCTCAGCCTGCTGGAGTGGCCCCGACTGGCGCGGCTGGTGCGCGGACAATGTCTCTCCCTGCGCGAACGCGATTTTATGCTGGCCACCCAGGTGCTGGGCCTGTCGGCGCGTCGCCGGCTGTTTGGCCACCTGCTGCCGAATACCATTCCGATTCTGGTGGTGATGGCGACCATGGCCGTCGCCAACGCCATTCTCAGTGAATCCGCGCTGAGCTATCTCGGCCTCGGCGTGGTACCGCCGACGCCGTCGTGGGGCAATATGATGGATGCCGCCAATAGCCTGATCGATTTCCAGCGCCGCCCCTGGCTATGGATGCCGCCGGGCATCGCCATCTTTATCACCGTGATCGCCATCAACGTGCTGGGCGATGGCCTGCGCGATGCCATGGATCCCAATATGAAACCGAGGCTGAAATGACCACGCCGTTAGTCGCCTTTAATCATCTCTCCGTCTCTTTCGCTGGCGAACGCACCCGCGTGCGCGCGGTGCAGGAGGTCTCTTTCACCATTCAGGCCGGTCAAACCGTTGGCGTGGTGGGCGAATCCGGCTGCGGCAAAAGCGTCACCGCCATGGCGCTGATGGGTCTCCTGCCACCGCAGGCGGCGCGCATCGACGGCGGCGAGATCCGCTTCGCGGACCGCGATCTGCTGCGGCTGAAAGCCAGACAGATGGCCGACCTGCGCGGCCACCAGCTGGCCATGATCTTTCAGGAACCGATGTCGGCCCTGAACCCGGTGTTGACCATCGGGGAGCAGCTGTGCGAACCGCTGATCCGCCACCTCGGCGCCACGCCGAAAGCCGCCTGGCAGCAGGCCATCCAGCTGTTAAGCGAGGTCGGCCTGGCGCGCGGCGACAGCCTGATGACCCGCTACCCTCACCAGCTTTCCGGCGGCATGCTGCAGCGGGTGATGATCGCCATGGCGCTGAGCTGTCAGCCCAAACTGCTGATTGCCGACGAACCCACCACCGCGCTCGATGTGACCGTGCAGGCGCAAATCCTGCGCCTGCTGCGTGACCGGGCGCGGGCCAGCCAGATGGCGATGATGCTGATTACCCACGATCTGGGGGTGATCGCGCAGATGGCCGAGCAGGTAGTGGTGATGTATGCCGGACGGATCGTGGAACAGGGCGCCACCGCAGAGGTGCTACGGCATCCGCAACATCCTTACACGCGTGGGCTGATCGCCTCCCGCCCGGTGCCGGGTGAGCGGCGTCGGCGGCTGTACTCTATTCCCGGCCAGGTGCCGGATCTGGCCGCTCTGCCGGCGGGCTGCGCCTTTGCCGGGCGCTGCGAGCGGGCGACGGCGCGCTGTCGGGAGGCGATTCCGCCGCTGCTCGGTGAGCGCCAGCGGGCCGCCTGCTTTTACAGCGAATTTGCGGAGGCGACAGCATGAGCGAACGCTATGTTATTGAAGTGGATGGATTGAAAAAATATTTTCCGCTGCGCGACGGCCTGTTTGGCCAGCAGACTGGCGAGCTTCGCGCGGTGGACGGCGTCAGCTTTAACATCCGTCCGGGCACCATTTTTGGCCTGGTGGGCGAGTCCGGCAGTGGTAAAACCACCGTCGGCCGGACCCTGCTTGGCCTGTATGAGAAGAGTGCTGGCAGCGTGAAATTTCACGGTCAGGAGCTGGCCGACCTGACCGCGCCTGCCCTGCGCGCCATCCGGCCCAGAATGCAGCTGGTGTTTCAGGACCCCTATAGCTCGCTGAACCCGCGGCTTCGTATTGGCGACGCGATTGGCGAAGCCATGCTGCAGCACAAGCTGTGCACCCGCGATGAGCTGTATGACCGGGTGATCGCCGTGATGAAGATCTGTGGCCTGGCGCCGGAACACTATGCCCGCTTCCCGCATCAGTTCTCCGGCGGCCAGCGCCAGCGGATCGGTATTGCCCGGGCGCTGATCCTCAATCCGGATTTTATCGTCGCCGATGAGCCCATCTCGGCCCTTGATGTGTCGATTCAGGCGCAGATCATCAATTTGTTTTCCGACCTGCGCGACGAGCGCGGCGTCACGTTCCTGTTTATCTCCCACGACCTCGGGGTGGTGGAACATTTATGTGATGATGTGGCGGTGATGTATCTGGGACAGCTGGTGGAAAGCGCCAGCCGCGATGCGCTGTTCAGCCGCCCCCTCCATCCCTATACCCGCGCCCTGCTGGCCGCGGTGCCCACCCTCGATCCGCACAGTGAACCGCAGGCGCTGGTGCAAGGTGAGATCCCGGATCCGGCCAATCCGCCCCCCGGCTGCCGCTTTTCATCCCGCTGCCCGCAGGTCAGCGAGCGGTGCAGGAGAGAAGCTCCGGCGCTGCGCGAGGTGGCCCCGGGCCATCGGGTCGCCTGCCATGGGGTCGCGTCCTGAGCACAGTCGATGGGGTTATTTATTTCTAAACAACCGTCCGATTGTGCGCGGCAGCGCCAGGATTTACTATCCGCCCCGTCTTGTGAGACGCGTTATGAATGAAGCGTAATATTTTTGTTCATTTTTGCCCGATGGCTTCGGGCATTTTTTTCTCTACGCCCGGGAGCGATCCTGTCGGCAACACATTTAGCGGGGCGCGGTCGCCCGTCTGTCAAAACGCAGCAATGGAATTGCTTGTCCGCGTCCCGCTATCCCTTTCCCTTTATCTTCCCCGCCGGTGATTAAAAACCGGCAAAAAATAAGAAATGATGAGATTGCCAGGGGTATAGCTTTCTCTTATGTTTTAAGCGTGTACTCCCCATTCAGGAAACAACATCATGCTTAAGCGTCGCACTCTTAAAACAGCACTGGCGGCGGTTATTTCTCTTGCCGTCATGGCCGCGCCGGCGTATGCCAATCCGGGTAATGGCAACGGTAATGGCGGTGGTAATCACGGGAACAGTGGTAACCATGGCAATAGCGGCAATCATGGCAATAATGGCGACCATGGTAATAAAGGCCAGAATAAAGGTCAGTCTGCTGACGAGCATGGCAACCGCAAAAACTATGGTAAACCCGACCACGTCGACAGCGATATTAGTTTCTCACGGGCGCGCTCCCTTGCCGTGAACTACGGTCTGGTCGGCTATCAGGCGCTGCCTCCGGGTATCGCCAAAAATGTTGCCCGCGGCAAACCGCTCCCTCCGGGTATCGCGAAAAAGACCCTGCCGGCTTCCATGATTAACGACCTGCCCTATTATCCAGGCTATGAATGGCGCGCGGTCGGCGATGACCTGGTGCTGGTCGCCCTGAGCACTGCCATCGTGACCGCCGTGATTAACGGTGTGTTTGACTAAATCACCTGCTTATTGAAAAGCCTCGCCCCGGCGAGGCTTTTTTGTGCCTGGCGCTGGAGCGTGACGACTCACCGGCATAACCAGTATGATAACGGTTCAACCAACCCGGGACAGACTATGGACAAAGACACTGTAGTGACGCTGTTGAAATACAAGCGCTGGATTGACCTTGCCACCTTACAGGCGATCCGCGCGATTGACGGTACGGTATATGGCGAGAAACGTCACCTGACCCTCAGGCTGATGAACCATATCCATGTCGTTGACATGATTTTCCGGGCGAACCTGCGCGGCAGGCCGCACGGTTACACCGCGCTGAATACCCCCGAGACGCCAACCGTTGATGAGCTGGAAACGGCCATGACCGCCTGTACGGATGAGTACATTCAGTACGTCAGCGCCATGACCCCCGCCGATTTCCACGAACGTATCGCCTTCAAATTTGTCGACGGCGGTGACGGCAATATGACCGCGATGGAGATGCTGAACCACATGCTCTTTCACGGCGCCTATCACCGTGGGGCGGTGGGCTGGATGATTAGCGAATGCGGCGGCGTGCCGCCGAAAGAGGTGCTGACGGTTTTTCTGCGCGACCATCATTCCTGAGGATGCGAAACCATCAGCCGTGAATCGCGCGGAGGATCAGCAGAAGTTCAGCCTGATGACGAGTATGGGTTTTCCGGTACAGGGCGCTGAGGTGGGTTCTGATCGTGGCGATGGATACGCCCAGATGTAAGGCGCATTCATCCGGCGTCATGCCCCGCACCAGCAGCTCCGCCACCGCATTCTCGGCGGGTTTGACGTTAAACAGCTCCATCAAGGCGCTGCCGGTGAGAAACGGTTCGGGAATAATCACGCAGGCGACCCCGGCAAGGCGGGTCGCCGGGATCACGAGGATCGGTTTCGGCTGACGCCCGGCAGTATAGCACAGCCCTGCCTTCGGCGGCTCTACCGTCCGGGTGGCCTGCTCGATGGCGCGTTTCAGCTTTTTACTGTCGGTATCGAGGCACAGCGTATCGCCCCCGCTATACCAGGAGAGGCGGGCGTTGGCGCGCAGGTAGCGTTCGGCATGCGCGCTGGCGTAGAGAATTCTACCGCCATGATCCACCAGCCATACCGGGTAGATCCCGTTGTCCATCACCGCGCTCTGGTATTTAATGGTGTCCCGCAGCTGTTCAAACCGGGCGTGAAGCTGGCAGGCGGTTTTTAACGCCGGGATCAGGCGTCTGAACAGTTCAAACTGCACCGGCTGCGGATAAGCCGCCGTATTGGCCGTCATCAGTGACAGATAGGTGGCATAGCCATTGATGGTGCACAGCTTGACGCTGGTGAGATGATTCAGGTCGTTGGGGTGATGAAATTCATTGTAATAGACGCTGCCGGCAATAAACTTATCGCCTAAATATTCCCGGTCCCGATATATTTGCCCGACTGGTAACGCGGTCAATATTTTTTCGGCGGGATCGATAGCCAGAAAGACGTCGCGATAGGCGGTAAAGACCTTCTCCTCGAGCAGGAATGAATCTGTCAACAGATGGGCGTTGCCTTTATCGTAAAACAGAAATGCCGCGTACTGATGACCGGTCAGTAACGCCAGTTTCTGCAACGCCGATTTCCACAAATCAGGATCCAGGGTGGCCATCAGCACCGTTTCCAGGATCTCGATGTAAATCAGTTCCGGATCAATCGCCATACCGCCACCTGTGAGTCACTGTTTCCGCTGCCGGGGCGGCGCATGTGGCCGCCCTAATCAGCATAGTTCCGCCAGTGAAACAATGACAGTTCCGGTTCGCTAAGCAGACCGGGAAGCGTGACGCCACCGCGCTATCAAGGGGGTTCAGCATCCACTGTCGCGGGTTTGGATAGCGCCCGCCTTCCGGCATAGCGTCCGCCAGACCATCAGGGCGCACACCAGGGTGACGACCGCCAGCCCGCTAAACAGTAGCGTATAAGCAGAGTCATAGCTCTCGCGCAGCGCCCGGAGGGAAAAGTCAGGCAAAAGCGCAGCCGCCTGCGGCATATTGCCAGCCCCCAGCCAGCCTGCGGCGCGGTCAATCACCTCAGGCGCATACCCGTGAACGCGACTCTGCAGGGTCAGGTTATTGCTTGCCGTTAATACCGCCGAAACGACCGCCAGGGCGATCCCCTCGCCGGCAACGCGAACGGTATTGAACAGGCCTGCCGCCATACCGGCTTTCGCCATCGGCACAGCGGAAATCGCCAGGCCGTCCATCAGCCCCCAGGGAAACGCCGCCCCAGCTCCACAGAGGATCAGCGCCAGCACCAGCTGCGGGAGATGGTGGCTGTGAAAAGCGTTCCCCAGCAACAGCAACCCGACGGAGGCCATCATCAGTCCCGCCGTGGACACGTGCCCCGGTGAAAACCAGCGGGTGAGCAGGGCCGCAACGGATGGGAAAACCAGCATCGGCGTGGTCAGCGCCATCAGATACAGTGCGCTCTGCGGCTCACTCATCCCCTCTCCGCCCATAAAATGCAGGGGAACAATAATCAGCAGGACAACGTAGCAACAGCAGGTGGCGACAGGCAGCAACAGTACGCCGACAAAACGCGGATGACGCAGCAGGGAGATGTCCAGCACCGGGTTGTTCACCCTCCGGCAGCGCACGACAAACGCCACGAACAGCCCCCCCGACGCGATGAGCAAGGCCAGCGTGGTCAGGGATAAAAAACCGCGGGCCGGAATGACCATGAGCGATGAGGTAAACAGCATCAGGGCCAGCGTAAACAGGAGTAAGCCGAGGTTGTCGGGTGTCCGCGGCTCGCTTTTTTCTGCCGCGGGCAGATACGCCAGTCCGATAAGCAGCACCCCTGCCGAAAGCAGCGCAAACAGGGCGTATACGCCGCGCCAACCCACCGCGTCGGTCATGAAGCCGATCAGCAGCGGGCCAAACGCCAGGCCGGCGCCGAACACCGTGCCCAGGATGCTGAATGCCCGCGTCCGCTGAGCGCCATCATACAGCTGGGCCAGCGCCGCACTGCCGCTGGCTAAAATCATCGCCGCGGCCAGGCCCTGCAGAGCCCTCAACACGCCTGACAGGAAGAGATTGTGCGTCAGACAAAACAGCAGGCTGCTCAGGCAAAACAGCGCGGCGCCGACGATAAAAATACGTTTTCTGTCGATGGCATCCGCCGTCACCCCTGCGGCCAGCAAAAAGCTGCCGAAGGTCAACATAAAGCCATTGGTCAGCCACGACAGCGCAGCGGGAGAGCCGCCCAGCGACTGCTGTATCGCGGGGGTGGTCATGACGCCGCCGGTAAAACTTAACGGCAGCAGCAAGGCCGCCATAAAGACAGAAAGCGCGGCCAGGGCGCTGGCGTATCGGGAAGGTGTTCTGGCGGTTAGTAACATCGGGCGGCCCTCATCAGTCGGCAAGGAATGAATAAACTGTCGCCATCCTATTGCGGATGTTATTGCCGATAAATAGACTGAAAATATCTTCTTAAGAGACATAAGGTTTATAATCGATGGACAGCCTCACCTCGCTGACGTCCTTTGTCCGCACCGCCGAAACGCTAAGCTTTGTTCAGGCCGCCAGGCTGCTGGGCATATCTGCCTCGGCGGTGGGTAAGAATGTCGCCCGGCTTGAGCATAAACTGGGGGTCCGGCTGTTCAACCGCAGCACCAGAAACGTCAGCCTGACGGCGGAGGGGGCCGCATTTCTGACGCGCTGCCAGAGTATCCTGGAGCAGATCCAGGAGGCCGAGTCAGAGCTGACCAGCAGTCTCTCACAGCCCACCGGCAAACTGAGGATTTCACTGCCCGTCATTGGCTACCGCCTGCTGCTCCCCGCCCTCACCGCCTTTACCCGTCTTTATCCGCAGGTTGAACTGGATCTCGACTTTAGTGACCGGCTGGTCAATCTGATCGATGAAGGATTTGATGTTGCTATCCGTAGCGGTGAATTAGCGGACTCCCGCTTGATCGCCAGAAAGCTGGGGGGCTTTCGTTTTGTGCTCTGCGCCAGCCCGGCCTATCTGGCGGAATACGGGCCCCCCGACTCGCCAAAGGAATTGGCGGCGCACAAGTGCATTTTTTTCCGCTTCCCCGCGACGGGGCTGATCCAGCCCTGGGAACTGCGCGATATGCGGCTGACGGGAGATTTCAGGGCCGCTGCCGTTGTAACGGTCAATAACATTGAGGCCGCCATTCGCTTAAGCGCGGCGGGGATGGGCATCGCTTATGTGCCTGATTTTGTCGTGCGCGAGGCCATGGATGAGGGACAACTGCAGGAGGTGTTGCCCGGCAGTTGCGTCAAGGATGGGCATTTCTCGGTCCTGTGGCCCGCCAGCCGCTACCTGTCACCGAGAATACGCTGTTTTATCGATTTTATGGCTGCGGCAGAGATACCCTTGTCACCCGCATCGGCGCCCCCTATCCCTTGTGTCTAACAATTTGTGGTGATTAGCTACCCCCACTGAAGCAGAGTGTGCCGCCCCCTTCCCCTAAGGTCAGAAAAGTCTGCACCGCTGAATCTTGATTTGCAGCACATGGCCCTCCGCTTCACCTTTCACACCAGCTCATCAGGTTGAACGGTTAGTCGGTTTGAGGTTTACTCAACAATTACGACGATTTTGCCAACCTGTCCATTTGCTTCCATATAGCGCTGTGCATCCGCAATATCTTCAAGCGGGAATATTTTATCAATGACAGGTTTCAGTTTGCCG
Organism: Klebsiella sp. P1CD1; assembly: GCF_003790505.1. NCBI lineage: Bacteria > Pseudomonadati > Pseudomonadota > Gammaproteobacteria > Enterobacterales > Enterobacteriaceae > Klebsiella > Klebsiella sp. P1CD1. The sequence goes on along the minus strand of NZ_CP033631.1, from coordinate 2,589,104 downwards.
GTACGTAAACCTTCGGTGACGAAGGATTTTGCGCGTGCCATTTTTTCAGGGTCTGTCGTAATTTCAAACAGCTCATATCCGCGCAGCGTGAGATGCTTACCGAGAATATCAAAGACAGGCACAAGCAGGTCGCGACTGTCTAGCGCGCCGTACTGGAAGAACATACCTTGCGGTGCCATCACCTGGGTCAGTTTTGCCACGTCCGGACCACCGACAGGATCAAAAACAATATGGGCGCCCATGCTATCTGTCGCATGATTGATTTCCGCAACCATATCCTGCTCAGCGGTAGCTATAACAGTGGCGGCACCAGCTTTTAGAAGCATGTCTCTTTTTTCGGCAGTCCGGGTAAGCGCAATGGGTTTAGCACCCAGCATGTTAGCTATCTGTATGGCAGCCAGTCCTACGCTGCTTGATGCTGCGCGGATCACAACATTCTGCCCAGCCTGAAGGTTGCCATATTCAACCAGTGCGCCATATGCAGTGACAAACATCATCCAGCTTGCAGCTGCCTCCTCGAAGGAAAGGTTTTCAGGATGCTTCACCACAGCATTTACCGGGGCATTGACCAGTTCGCCGTACATGCCGTATTCATTAAACATAAACGAAGGAATAACGCTGACCCGATCTCCAGTAACAATCCCTTCAACATGCTCACCAACGGCCTGCACGACGCCCGAGGCCTCGTAACCCAGGCGTGCTGGAAATTCCGGTTCAATGACATACTGACCGTTACGGTACATGATTTCTGCACGGTTAAGACCAATAGCATGTACGCGAATCTGAACTTCACCCGCTGCTGGTGCGGGCACCTCCACATCTATAACTTCCAAAACTTCCGGACCACCGGTGCGGTTAAAGGTAACAACTTTAGACATATTCAGCTCTCGTCAGTTATCAGCACATCTTTAGAATATTGTTGAAGACATGCCCGGTTCATTTACTGACAATCTACGCTGCTATAAACGTCCCAAAAATAGCTGACAGGGAACTTCAGTATTAATTATCTATTAATAATCCATTGGTTTCAGCGGTTCTGCATGGTCAAAACTTCACTGAACCAGTCGATAAAGACCCGTACTTTGGGAGATAGGTAGCGCCTGTCCGGATACATCACCGACACGGGCTTAGACACAGAAGGATATTGCGTCAGAATCTCTTCAAGAGCTCCGGAAGCAATATGTGGGGCAAGGGCGTTAAAGGTGGCCTGGATTATGCCGAGGCCCGCGAGGCCACAGGAAAGCAGAATATCTGAATTATCAACCAGCATGCTGCCCACGGGACGCAACGAAACGATCTTCCCATCCTTAGTAAATTTCCATTCCATCACATCACGACTGTGGTCGCTGAAAAAGTTTATTGCCCGATGCTGATCCAGATCCGCAAGTGTTTCCGGTCGTCCATGTTGTAGCAGGTAAGATGGGGCTGCACAGGTGACCATCCTGATGTCGCCAAGACGTCTGGAGATAAAACTCGAATCCTGAAGCTCACCCAGGCGGACAAGACAGTCCACACCTTCAGTGATTAAATCGGTTCTTTTGTCCGATGAAACCAATACGACATCAATGTCAGGATACAATGACTGGAAATGTTTGAGATTAGGGATCAGTATGGCGTGAGCCAGCGCCAGCGGGACATCAAGCCTGAGCCGCCCCCGAGGTGGAAGGGTAGGTGAAAAACTCGCCATCATGTCATTAACTTCAGACAATACAAGCCTGGCGCGATGATAAAACGCCTCCCCTTCAGCCGTAACGCTCAACTTACGGGTAGTGCGATGGATGAGTTTTACGCCGAGGTCGTCCTCTATCTGCTGTATCGCTTTGCTCACGGTGGGACGATGAATCTGCAGAATGTCAGCGGCTCTTGTAAAGCTGCCCTGCTCAACAACCTGTACGAAAATATTAAGGTATTCAATCATGTTTGAATGCACGTGATCACCTGGCTTTAGTTAGGCTGTTTGTAGCTGGCATTGTAAAGTAAACAATTCCGATGGGCACCAAGTTAAGGACTTGATGGCTTTCAAAATGTCCGCTCCTGGCTGGGAGTTCAATGTCTGCTGTGAGCGAGGAGCAGACGCTGAAGTCTCCCTCAATGAAGACAACTCATGCCGCTGCGTTAAATTATCGGAATTGAATGGCAGCTCAATGTGCCATTTCAAATGTCACATCGATATTACCCGTATGCCTGAAAATCCCAACTCCAGAGTGGATACGACCCACTTTCTGAAGGTTACCTATCCGTTCATTGTTCTGTTCGTACATGATGACGAAGCTGTGGCGGGGAGCCCAGTAAACAACATCGCCCACTTCATAACCGCTGGTCTGCGTTTCGTTTGCAGGCAGGGCATCCGGGAACCGGTAGCACATTTCGCGTCCGTAAAGATCTTCCATGGGCAGCGTCAGCGGAAAGCGAGAGACCAGCGCCCGGGTGGTGGCATTGTCATAAAACGTTGCCGTCATCACCTGGTCACCTGCGGTGATCTTGACCCGAATACCTTCGGCCTCGGCACCCAAAGATGAAAATGACACCGCCGTTAGGGAGGCCAGAGCAAGCATGACTGGTTTGAACATAAAACTCTCCGTTATTTTTATATTTTCAGGAATAACGGCACTGCAATAGTGCCGTTCAGAAACATTATTTATCTGATTTCAGATTGGTGTTAAAAAATGAGACCAGCTTGTCCCACGGGATGAGTTCAGTGCGGTCATACAGGTCGATACGGTTAGCGCCCTTAATCTCCACAAGCTCCTTCGGCTCTGCGGCCATTTTGTAAGCTGTATCGGTATAGGTGCGGGATGGTGCAGCATCACCCACGACAAAGAGTATTGGTCGCGGTGAAATGGACTCGATATCGATAAACGGATGGAAGTTCATGAATTTCGCATAGGTCGCCGGTGTTGAGCGGCGATCGTTGGATGCCACCTTACCGCGCTCCGTCTGATAAAAGTCATTGGACTCTTTACCTTCGATGAACACCGGATCGTTTTGCCCGGGACCATAAACGGGTTGCCCGGTTTCAGCAGTTTTGTAGCGTTGTTCTGCTGCAATCGCCAGGTCCTTGTTTCTCATTTCCACGGTCCGCTCATGGTTCAGACCGGTACGAAAATATTCGCCCATGTCGTACATGCTGACGGTGGCGAGCGCCCTGATGCGGGGATCCATTTTTGTCGCGGCGATGGCAAAGCCGCCGCTACCGCAGATACCTATCACGCCAATTTTTTCACGGTCCACAAATGCGCGCGTTCCGAGGAAATCAACTGCGGCGCTGAAGTTTTCTGCATAAACATCAGGCAGCACGGCACCACGCGGCGTACCCGCACTCTCACCCCAGAAAGACTGGTCGAAGGACAGCGCAACAAAACCGGCCTCCGCCATTTTGGTTGCGTAGAGGTCAGCAGCCTGCTGTCTTACTGCAGCAAAAGGATGACCGACAATAAGGGCGTCATATTTTTTACCGGCTTCCATATTGCGGGGAGTAAATAACGTGCCGGTAACTTCCATACCGTAAATATTTTTGAATTTAACGGTTTCAGTCTTCACTTTATCGCTTTTATAGAAATTATCCGCACCGTGAGACATATCCGCCGCGACGACTGTGTTTGCTCCCATACCCAGAGCGACGCTAAGTATCGCCAGCGCAGCCAGGGTTTTTAATTTCCCTTTTGAATGCAATTTCATATTACCTCCTGAATTAAAAAGCGGTGTTAAGACAAACGGAGTGAACAATCCGGAGAACAATAAACCTCCGGACTGCAGGACCTATTCAGGCCGGATTTTGTTTACTCTGGCCCGCGTGTTTTAACAGCAGGAATGCCACCACAGCGGTTGACAGCACTGCCAGCGCGCCGGCCAGAAATATCGCGTTCAGCCCAAGATGTCCTCCTACCCAGCCGAGCGCAGGACTGCCGATCGCCATCGCCACGTCAAGAAATGCTGTGTAGATCCCCATCACCATGCCGCGGTTCTGGGGCGTTGAACCATTGATGGCTTCAATACCGAGGCCCGGATAAACCAGCGAGTAGCCAAAACCGGCCAACGCGGCTCCGACCGTCGCAATCAGGGACGTACCGGCAAGCCAAATAAGGAACAGACCGGCGGCCTGGACAAGCACAAATATCAGCGCAATACGAGCGCCACCAAAGCGATCTGGCAGATGGCCCGCAACGGTACGGGCAACAATCAGCGCGACGCCAAAGGCGGTGAATGCCATCCAGACGGGCTGCCAGTTCATGGTGCTGTAATACAGTGAGCTGAAGGCCAGGATGGCGCAGTAGCCCGTGCTCGCCAGTGCTGCGCCCAGTCCGGGTAACCAGACCGCGTGCATGACGGAGCCAAAGGATGCTTGTGCGGCATGGGGATGAGGCGGCACGGCGGGCATACGGGCGAGATACGCTAGTACCAGTAGCGGAAGCAGGAACGTCAGCAGTGCGATCGCCTCAAAGCCGAAAGCATCAAATAACAGCGTCCCCACCGGTCCGCCGAGAGCCATAGCGGCAAACATCGCGGTGCCCACCCAGGCGATAACCTTACCTGCGTGCTCTTTATCCACCAGAGCCAGACCCCATGCCACAGCACCGGTAATGACGAAGCTTTCCGCACCGCCCAGGATCGCGCGTCCAGCAAGCAGCACGCTCACCGACACGACAGGAATACTGACCAGCCAGAGCGACACCTGGTACAGTAGCCCTGATACGGCAGCTGCGATAAGGCCGACTACTACGCCCTTTTTGGCACCGCGCCTGTCCGAATAGCTCCCGGACCACACCCGGGAAATAAGCGATGCAGCAAACTGAGCCCCGGCGACCAGGCCCACGATAAACGTCCCGAAGCCCAGGTCATTTTTGACATGCAGCGGCAGGACAGGAAGTGCCACACCGATAATAATAAAGCCGACCAGTACCGCAGCCATTACCGGCATCAGCGCTGAGACGACACCGGCACCGGAGATTGTGTGAGAATGTTTTACAGGCATACAAATCAGCCCCTTACCTTTTAATAAACAGAATGTCGTTTACGTATTTCATTTATAGGGCACGCTGTGGCCCGCAGAAAATTCCGGTTTGAATTTCCTGTCTACAAAGAAGCGTTAATTGATGCCGCTCTTTTTATTTCCGGATGATATAAACCATCCGGAAATAAGGCAGGCGTCAGCTACCCGCCTGTTGATGGTTTAATAAACCTGCACGGTCGGCCGGAAAAGTATTTCGTTAACATCCACGTCGTCAGGCTGGCTGATAGCAAATGCAACAACCCGCGCAAAAGCCTCTGCCGGGATCGCATTCTCGTAGGTTTTCGACATACCTTTCGCAATATCTTCGTCGGTGATGGTTTTAGTCAGTTCGGTATCTACCGCGCCGGGAGAAACAATAGTTGTGCGAATATTCCAGGGCTTCACTTCCTGACGCAGGCCTTCTGAAATAGCCCGGACGGCCCATTTCGTCCCTGCATATACAGCACCGCCGGGTCCCACCTTGTGTCCGGCTACGGACGATACATTGATAAACTGTCCGGACTTCTGCGCTTTCATATACGGCAACGTGGCGGCAATACCGTAAAGTACACCCTTAATATTCACGTCGATCATCCGGTCCCATTCGTCCACTTTCAGCTTGTCGAGCATGGAACTCGGCATTAAGCCGGCGTTATTAATAATGACGTCAATACGGCCGTGCAACTCTACCGCCCGGTCAACAAGGGTCTGAACCTGTGCGCGGTCTGTCACGTCGGTGCGCAGTATGGCTCGGGCATCCAGGCCCAGTTCGCCGGCAAGTTGCTCCAGCTTCTCCATACGACGAGCACCCAGGACCACCTTTGCACCCAGCCTCGTCAGGTGTCGGGCTGTTTCTGCTCCCAGGCCGCTGCTGGCACCGGTGATGACGATAATTTTGTTTTCAATACCCTGAGACATACAATCCTCCTGTAAAGGGTGATTATTTTGATTCACGCTGCTCAAACACCGTTTTAAAAACCGGCGCAGCTGAGAAAGCATTGGGCCACCCGGTATAATACGCAAGATGACTCAGTGCGCCCGAAGCCTGCTGCCGGGTCAGGCCGTTATCCATTGCCCGGTTAAGGTGCGGCGGGATTTGCTGTACCTGCCCGTTTGCAATCAGGGCAGACAGGGTCACCAGACTTCTGTCCCGTGGTGCAAGCCCGGGACGCAGCCACAATTCCCGGAAAAGCACGTCGGTGGTGTCGCTGACAAGCCCCGGCGCCGCGCTACCGATGCTCTGTTCCACGCGTGCAGCGCGAGCTACTTCAGCTTTTTCATCGATTGGCAGCAGCGCCTCCTCCGCGCGAGGAAGCTGTTCAGCGTTAATTCCTTTTTGCAGGAATATCTCTTTCGTTACCGCTGCGGCCGCAATGGCATTGCCCCAGCCGGCATAGAACGCCAGCTGCGTGATGGTTTCGGAAAGCTCATCCGGCTTAACACCGTTTTTCAGCGCTAGTTCCAGCTGCTCCGGTAAAAGTACGGTCTGATTCCGGGCAATAACCGCTGCAACGGTAACGAGGCTGCGATCGCGTGGCGACAAGTCGTTTCTTTTCCAGAGGTCTCCTGCCAGCCTGGTGCTCGCATAGCGTCCGAGTGCGGGAGATACTGCCTCTATGTCGGTGTCTGACAGCGGGCCCCGCTGTGCCCCCGTTTCTGCAATGGCGCCAGCGGATCCGAGAGAAAGCGCCAGCGCAACTGCCGTCGAAGTTTTCATCTGACCTCCGGATTACTGATACTGTTCGTCGGAGACGGGCTCCTGCCAGTCCACGTTCTTACCGTCCACCATATACGTCATGGCCAGATGGCTCATGGGGGACGTCGCCGTGGCGCCATGCCAGTGGCGAACGGTCGCAGGGATCCAGACGACATCCCCGGGGGCTATATCCTGACGAGCCTTACCTTCTTCCTGAATCCAGCCTTTGCCTGCCGTAACGATCAGCAGCTGCCCGGCGGGATGGGTATGCCAGGCCGTGCGCGCACCCGGGGCGAAATCCACCTGACCCAGACTGGCACGCGTGGACTCGTTTGGCGGCAATAACGGGCTGACAACCGCATGCCCCGAGAAGTTATCGGCCTTGCCGACGACAGAAGGGGTCTGCCCGTTACGACGGATTTCAATACTTTCGGCAAAAACCTGGGTGGCACCCAGTACAGACATAGCGGCTGCAGCAATAATCGCTTTCATATTTCACCTCGCTGGTTACTTTCGGCTAAATGGCGTAGCGGATTACATAAATTCCCTGCAAATGAAAACGCCTTTTGTCGGGAGGAATGGTTATTTAGTGAACGAAGAAAGTATATCTGAGGACGCATTAAGTGATTAGATGGTAAAATGAGATTGAAATTATAAGGAGAACCTCTAAATGGCTGATGATAATCTGAATGCCCTTGCTGCATTTATGGTGGTGGCTAAGGAACAGAATTTCACGCGAGCGGCAAAACGTCTGGGTGTTTCACAGTCAGCGCTCAGTCAGACTGTTCGTGTTCTGGAAGCACAACTCGGGATCCGGTTGCTTAACCGAACGACCAGAAGAGTTGTCCCAACTGAAGCTGGGGAACGTTTACTCGCTTCAGTCGGACCTCAGATAGAGGATATTCAGCGGCAGTTAATGGTGCTGAGTGAATTACGTGATAAGCCAGCCGGTACAATACGCCTTACCGCAACAGAATATGCAGCAGAGTCAATACTCTGGCCAGCAGTGTCGCGTCTCGTTAAAAAATACCCCGATATTAAAGTCGAAATTCTTACAGATTATGGGCTGACTGACATCGTAAGAGATCGTTTTGATGCCGGTGTACGTCCCGGAGAAACTATTGCCAAAGACATGATTGCCGTTCGTATTGCGCCAGATATGCGGATGACAGTGGCGGGATCTCCAGATTATTTCAGTAACAGGCATGTGCCCATTACTCCGCAGGAATTGATAGAACACTGTTGTATAAACCTGCGCCTTTCCGGGCATGGAGGACTCTATGCGTGGGAGTTTGAAAAGGACGGGCGAGAGCTGAATGTGCGAGTTGATGGTCAACTGGTTTTCAATACGGGGAGCATGATACTGAAAGCGGCGCTTGAAGGTCGAGGGCTAGCCTATCTACCAGAAGGACAGCTTGAACCCTATATAGCATCAGGGGATCTTGTTCGCGTGCTTGAGGATTGGTGTGAACCTTACTCTGGATATCACCTTTACTATCCAGGCCACCGACAACCCACCCCGGCATTTAGCCTGCTAGTTGATGAACTTCGCTATTCAACACGCGAGAATCATCAGAGTTAATCTTTCCTGATAAATGAAGGTCCGCTCTTGGCACGTCGCTGACAATCTGACCAGGATGAAAGTCTGCTTTGAGCTGTGAGTTCAACCGATGGATGCAACACATTGATTGAACCGTTCTGCGGGTGATTCATAGTCTAGCGTTTTTCTCGGCCTTTCGTTGAGCTGTCTGGCAACACTGTTAAGTCTTTGCTGGCTGTGAACCGATAAGTCAGTTCCTTTTGGAAAATATTGTCTGAGCAATCTGTTCGTATTTTCATTTGAGCCACGTTGCCAGGGAGATTGAGGATCACAAAAATAAATCTGAATGTCTGTCGCTATAGTAAATCGTGTGTGGCTGGTCATTTCAGCGCCACGATCCCAAGTTAATGTTTTATAAAGCTCAGCAGGTAATTCCCGGGCTTGTCTGATGAGTGCAGATATAACCGTTATGGTCTTGTTGTCTCTGATCTTCGCCAGCATAACAAAACGAGAATGACGTTCTACGAGGGTGATGATATAGGAGTTTTTCGAGCCCTGAATCAAGTCACCTTCCCAGTGACCTGGGATGGCTCTGTCAGCCGCCTCTGGTGGCCTTTCGCTGATAGGTATCGTGTTCGGGATTGACCCTAATCCTTTCCCTTTAAGCGATGACGTTCTGGATCTACGCACTGCTCTTCCGCTTCTGAGGCATTGCTGCAGCTCTTTTTTTAATGCTCCCCGGGTTTGTATAAAAAGCGTTTTATAAATCGTTTCGTGTGACACATGCATTTCCTGATTATCCGGATAACAGCGTTTCAGCCAACCGGCGATCTGTTCCGGCGACCAGTCCTGATGCATCTTCTCTGCAATGATTTTACACAATGCGGGGCTTTCAATTAGCTTGCAAGGTTTTGGTCTCAGTGCATTTTCCCACGCAGTAGCATCGGCTTTTGCTGCACGGTATTGTTTTGCACCACCGTGCCTCCTGACCTCGCGGCTAATCGTTGAGGGCGCTCTTGATAATTTGGCGGCGATATCCCTGATACTGAGTTTTGCTACCAGCCCTCTGGATATCTCCTCTCTTTCATCAAGCGAAAGCGCTAATCGGTGCCGTTTTCGCACGGGAGGACGATAGCCGCCTGTCTGGTGGATAGTGGGCATAATGGAAGAATGATATCTGTCGAACATTCTGGCGATATCATGTAGAGAATCACCTTGCTTATATCTGTCCCAGATAATTGCCTTCTGCTCTGGCGTGTAGTTAATCCGAGTTCTTCGTTTCATGACAACGTCCCCCTTGATTAAGGATAGCGTTGCATCGACCCGTTGAACTCACAGCGAAGAGCGGACAGTGGCTTTACCCTTTCGGTAAAACTTAACTGGAAGGTTTCGATACGACACCAGACCCGCTAAACAACATGCGGATACCGAGGCCTATCATGACAACGCCTGTAAATCGTTCCTGCCATTTGATAAAGCCTGGGTGTTTACTTAGCCAGTTTCCAAATGTCCCTGACGCCATCGCGACTGACCCCAGGGAAATAATTCCTGCCAGCTTCTGGATACTACCCAGAACAAGCAATTGCAGCCAGACAGGACCCGCGGCAGGATCGACAAACTGAGGAAGAAAAGCGAACATGAACAGCAGGGATTTTGGGTTGGTCAGGCTGTTCAGGGCGCCTTCCTTAACGGCACTCCAGTCAGAAATTTTGGCAGTTTTTCGCAGCCGCGTATCTGTGCCTGAAGTCGCAATCATTTTTACACCCAGCCACATCAGATAAGCCGCGCCAACACACCTTAGCAAATCCAGCGCCACCGGCCAGGCATGAACAACGGTTACCAGCCCCAGGACAAGAAAAGAAACCTGCACAAAACCCGCTACAAAGACATTACCCAGTACCGTAAGCAGTGCAATACGTCTTCCCTGGCCGACTCCTCGGGCGATAGTCAGCATCATGTCTGGCCCCGGAGAAATCTCCAGAAGCGTCAGCGCGAGAAGAAAAGTGATAAACGTTTCGATGGAAGGCATCTAGGTTGCGTCCGGATAAATATTTCCGCTACATTACCTCAGCCGGATTCGAGCCGAAAGCGAAATGTACTGCAACGTTCCCCCTTGATTAAGGATAGCGTTGCATCGACCCATTGAACTCACAGCATAAAGCAGACGTTTGCATAAGTGAGTCCTAACGTCAGGCCCGCTACCGCTTCCTCACACCACCTCACTTTCTTCCTGACTTTTCCGGCAGCAGATAATTGTTATCTCTTCATCGCTGCTTGATACCATTCTGTAGCTTTCAATCCTGGCCAGCCAGCAACTTAATTTTTGTTGACTTTTATGTGCCTTGTGCCTTCATGTCATCGCGGCGTAATGCATGGACACAAGCAGCCAGACTATGGAGAAGTACCCACAGAGTGGCATGGTTTTCACTCAGATTCGGGATAAATGTGGAGCATGCTAATCAATGTTCCGGGCTACGTCCTGCACTGTCAGGGAATGGATTGTCTCACCTTCTTCGTCGATAAAAAGTTTTTCCGGCTGCAGACTGTACGTCCGGAGCTTCGGCTCTTCAGCCTCATCTATTTTGGTACAGGTGAGAGAGAAGGCAATTTGCTCACCTTCACGCTTCACATAAAACTCAGCATCCAGAGCCGTACAAAACAAACTGGAACGCCCCGCCTCATTAGCCTCGTATTTTCCTGAGTGGTGAACTACCAGTTTGTTGCATCGCAGGAACATTTGGCGCATCAGTATCCTCTGCCTGTAATAAGCGAAAAATGGAATTAATCCTTAACATCAACGCTGCAAATCACATGGATAAATACACAGTCAGGAAACCACAACCGCTGCTTATAATCCCGGTGTGCGAAATAAAAATGCCGAATTTACGAGAATCAGCCTGTCGCCAGCCGATGTAGTACATCGGCTGCATTTAAATATATGCTAAGCGATTAAAAGATTAAGTGATTTAGGGAAGCTCAGATTTTTTAGCTTTTTTTCCGGATCTGTTGTCACAAGCCAGGCAATGTCTTTCCATCCGGCAACCAGCGATGTGGCTCGGTTATTAATTTTATGTCCGTCAGCTAACACGACAGTCTGGTTGCTTTGCTTAATCATCTGCCGTGCGATCGCCGCCTCATCGAGGCTCTGATCCATCACCCCAGCGTCAGGGCTTACCGCACCTGCCCCGATAAACGCATAGTCGGCATAAAATGCGCTGATTGACTGAAGCGCTATCGGACCCACGCATTCCATCTTAGACGAACCGAACTGTCCCCCAATAAGGATAAGTTGCGTGGTGGCATTATCGTGAAAGAGATTGGCTATCACGGGAGAGTTGGTAATCACGGTCAGGTCATTTATACCACTGATCTGACGGGCAAACTCCATTGTCGTGGTGCCAAAATCGATAAAAAGCGAATCTCCGGGCTTTACGAGCTGTGCAGCTTTTTCAGCAATGGCTTTTTTCTCATCTTCCGCAAGTTTTGCACGCTCCTTGAATTCAAGCTCGAAGCCGAACTGGGCACTCACCGCACCGCCATGCACTTTCTTGATGTATCTCATCTCTTCAAGCTTGTTAAAATCACGCCTGATGGTTTCCTGCGATACATTGAAGAACTCTGCCAGATCGTTCACAAAAACCTGACCGTCCTCCCTGAGCTTTTCAAGGATAATATTTCTTCTTTCAGAACCGTTCGAATGATCCATTTTTGATTCCGATGACTGTTTGTGGAGATAGTACGCGCAATGAGACTCTGCACAAATGCATCTGCTACATCAGCTAAGGTAAAGCTGCTGCGCGTACCGCCTTAACCCAAAATAACAGACATACGCATATGACAAAACATCGATGTTGTTTTTATGTGGTTTTTCACCTCTTCCTTCGCATTTTGAATAACCTTTCTACTTCCATTGCCATCCTAAATAACCGACAGGGACCCGCGTCATGAGCCAGCCACGAGTCTGCTCACAGGAAAACTGAAGCTATTTTGCGTAGTAAAAGCCTCACGCGCGCCACTTAATGGATAACCACACGATCATTGGAAAAAAGTATGAAGCACGTCACGGTTATGTGGAGTAATGTGACATTCATGTTGATTATATGTGTGTATGTGATGCTAAATGGTGGAAAGAACAACATTAGCAACACATAAGTAACATCCAGCTATTGAGGTTTTATGCTTAACCAACGCTATGCAGCTATTGACCAGGGAACGACCGGAACGCGCGTTGTCGTGTTCAGCGAAGATGGAAAATACTTTTCACCCGCGGCTATCGCGCACAAACAGTTAACACCCAACCCGGGGTGGGTTGAGCATGATCCAATGGAAATTTTGCGCAACATCCGCAACTGCCTCAGCCATTGCGGCGTGGTGGATGCTATCGGCCTGGCTCATCAGGGCGAAAGTATCGTCGCCTGGGATGCGCAGAGCGGGCTTCCTATCTGTAACGCCATCATCTGGCAGGATCAGCGTACAGAAGGCACTATCCGTAAACTACGCGCAGACGGTGTGGAGGAGTTCGTTCGGGCTCGCTCTGGTTTGCCTTTAGATACCTATTTTTCAGCCAGTAAAATGGGCTGGATCATGCGTAATGTGACCGGCGCGCAGGAGCTGCATCGCCGCGGAACCCTGCGGCTGGGAACCATGGATGCGTTCTTCATGTTCCATCTGTGTGGAGTGCATGCAACCGACTTTAACTCCGCGTCACGTACTTCACTTTTCAATATTCATACGCTCCAGTGGGATGAAGAGCTTTGCCGGATTTTCGGTGTACCTATTGAAACGCTGCCGGAAGTGCGCCATAACACCAGCCACTTTGGTGACGTCCGCTATGAAGGTAACAGTACGCCGCTAACAGCCTGCATCGTTGACCAGTTTGCCGGGACATACGGCCATGGCTGCCTTGAGCCCGGGCAAATGAAAATTACCTTCGGCACCGGTGCTTTCCTGCAGTCAATTACCGGCTCAGAAGTACCGGATGCTGCGGGTTCAGGCCTTCTGCCAACGCTGTGCTGGAAGTTAGCGGGAGAAAAGCCACTTTATGGCCTCGATGGCGGTGTTTATAACGCAGCGTCTGCCATAAACTGGGCGGGCAAGATTGGTATGTTTACTGAGCTTGAAGAGTTCTCAGACTTCCCCGATGAACCTGCCATCGCGCGCGGTCTGGCTTTCGTGCCTGCTCTGTCGGGCCTTGGCTGTCCGCACTGGGATCGCTCTGCCGCGGGTTTGTGGGCCGGCCTGTCACTGGAAACCGAGCGCAAGGACATGCTGCAGTCAATTCTCGAGGGGATTGCGGTTCGATCAGCGGAAGTTATCAACGCCATGGATAAGGTTCGCCCGATTGGCGACACCATTTCCGTGGATGGTGGGCTGTCATCCAACGAATACTTCAAGCAGTTTCTGGCAACGCTTATTCAGAAAACAATTGTATCGCCTTCAAACCGTGAGATTACGGCGCAGGGAGTTGCATTGCTCGCCCGTAAAGGACTCGGAAATACACATCCGCTTAAAATCAGGAACCAGCACTCAGTCACAGAACCAAAGAATAAAGATTTCAAACCCTACTTAGAAAAGTATCAGGACATTATTTCCCGCTCCCGTAACCTGCGAAACGAAGAATAAAAAGAGGCTACCATGTCTGAGATCGGTAATATTATTATATATATCATTATGTCTGGCACCTTAATCGGTGCCATGGCCTCAGTCGTGCGCCCCGAAAGTGGACTGGGCAAAGAGTTTGTTAATGGTATCCATTCCATCGGGCCGGTATTTCTGGCGCAGGCAGGGATAATGGCAGCTATCCCGATAATTTCTTATGCTATTACGCATACCATAGGGCCATTGTTTGAATCCATGGGGTCGGACGTATCCATTGCAGCGCTTTCTGTCATTGCGGTGGATATGGGTGGGTATCAGCTGGCCGATGTCATCGCGTCTAATCGTGATCAGTGGATCACCGCGATGCTTATCGGGTACACATCCGGAGCCAGTATCGTGTATCTGATACCTGTTGGCCTGATTATGCTGCAGAAAAAGGATCACAAGTATCTTGCGCTCGGTGCAATGGCAGGATTAATCAGCATTCCTTTTGGCGTATTGATCTCTCTGATGATTATCACGCTTAATAATATTCCTGTGCGTGATATTATTTCTACGTCGTCGCCTGCTAATCACTACCTTAGCATTGACTTTATTAATGCCCTGCATTTACTGGCTCCCCTCTTTGTATTCTGCTTTGTTCTGGCGCTGGGGCTTAAATACCGCACTGAACTCATGGTGGCAGGCTTTTTGTTATTCGGAAAAGTGATGGATGCGTTCATCAAACTGGTGCTGGCTGCATGTATCGTCCAGCACTTTACCGGTATTTTTACAAAAATATTTGGCGGCTGGGTATTTGACTCGCTGTTTGCCGATGAGAAAGAGCTGATCCGTGCTATTGAGATCGCCGGCTATATCGGCATTATGCTTGCCGGTACGTTTCCAGTTTGTTATCTGTTTCAGAAATACTGTCAGCGCCCGATGAAATATATTGGTGCGAAACTGAAACTGACCGATGCCGGGGCATTAGGCATCGTCATGGTGCTTGCGAATATCATTGCTGTGTTCCATCTCTTCAAGGATATGCGTGCGCGTGACAAAGTGCTGTGCGTAGCTTTTGGTATCTGCGCACAGGCTACGCTGGGCGATCATCTGGCATTTACTGCTAACTTCCAGCCCACCCTGGTTCTTCCGATTATGGTCGGCAAATTTTTAGCCGGGGCGATTGCCGTCGTCATTGCCATATTCATCTCTGTTCCTGAAGCACAGCGAATGGAAAAACGGGATGAGCATGAAAACCCACAGAGTGCCTCTGAAAACCCCTCAGTTGCTGCGCAGCTGACGCAATAAACTTTCACCGATGCGGCCAGTATAGCCGTATTAATTTGTCACACCATGAGGTAATTATGCGTAAAATTTTCCTGGCCTGCCCATACAGCCATGCAGATGAGAACGTGGTCCATGAGCGCTATCTGGCCTGTAACAAAGTGGCCGCTAAAATCGCTGAATCAGGCAATGCTGTGTTCAGTCAGGTCACGATGTCACACCCGATCAACCTGGTGCTTGAGAAAACGGAAAAAGCTAACATCGGTAAGATGTGGGCGCCCATTGATACTGTCTTTCTGGATGCAATGGAAGAGCTGATCATCCTTGATTTAGAGGGATGGGATAAAAGTGCCGGTATTCAGCGCGAGATTGAGTTCTATAAAGGACGCAACCAGCGTGTCACCCTGTGGTCAGAAGTTGAGAAAGAGTTCCAGTAAATAAAAATGGCGCGCAAGCGCCTTTTTTATTAGAGGTAATATGATGAATTACGGGTGCTGACCAGGTTTATGTGTGGTTTTTTAATCAGTTCAGAAGAGCCAATATAAAATGGACTGCGCTGATGCAGTTTGTCCGGAACAATATCAAGTACTGATAACAGGCTGTTAGTCGCTCTGGCTGATGCCTTTTCAGCAATAAATCCCATTAGCTTACATTCATACATCAGTCGCAGCTTTCCCTGATTGTAAATACGGCTTTCTGGATAAATATAAATTCCACCGAAGATCAGATTTCGATGGAAGTCTGCCACCCGCGAGTCTATATACCATGAAGAAAATGGCTTGCCGGTTATAATATTTTCCTGCTGGCAGTTTGCATCGTAATTTTTTATTACCTGCGAATAGTTTCGCATGTTCCCTTCATTGTTCGAACAGGTCGTTACAGCCGAAGGTAGCCGCAATTTATCACGGCACAGAAATAACTCACTTAACGACAGAACGTAGGTAAAAACGTGCATGCCTTTACTTGTGATGTAGACAAGCATGGCGGACGAGGCATAAATGATGTATACGGCGGTGGCCTGAGCCCATCCATGCTGGGTAAAATCATCGATTATCACCGGTGAACCTATGGGGGTGATCTTCTCATAGACAGAAAATATCGTTCCAACCGTCACGTTCACATCAATATGTGACCAGTCATCAAGCGGATCAGCCAGTCCGGCCCGCCGTATTTCGATGTTAATGCCTTTTCCTGAAAGAACAAGTGCATTTAAAAGTACTGCCAGTTCAGGCTTAGATTTACAGCATGCCTCACCATAAACACGATTCTGGAATCGTCATTATGATTTCTCACAGGCAGGAAAAAGGCGGACTGTTGGCCGCCTTAGAATGAACTTAAAGAATATATTAAACAGCTTTAACGCTTAATATGCTCTCTGGTGTGAGGGCTGACACGTCAATGTGCTTGAGTAATATGCGTCGCTCGGGCATACAACGGTGCTTTTTACGATAAAGCTCACGACTGCCATCTGTCACAACGATCTCGCCGGTGTGGGCTTTTTCAACACGCACGTTGAGGGTAACTTCTCCTTTATAGCTGTTACCACAGCTAATCACGTTTGGTGCAGCAATACGGAATACGTCATCCAGGATCACAGGGACCTTAAAGGCCCGGATATCCTGCTCCGATAACGTACGCGCCACATACCTGCCGACGCGCTGCCCTTCCTGGTAACACTGGTCTCCCATATCTGCAGGATGTGTCATATTGCCCACCGCAAAATAACTCGGATCCGAACAGCGGCCGTTTTGATCAAACAAGGGACGCCCGGTTTCCGGCTGGAACTGCAAATGGCTTTTACGGATTAGGGTGTACTCACCCGTGAAGCGTCCCGTAAAGATGATGCTGTCACATGTCAGCAGATGTTCCTGACCACTGGCATCTTTAAATTCGATACTTTCTACACGCTCGCTACCGTTGATTTTGGTAACGTGGGATCCGAAATGCACTTTCACGCCCATCAGGCGGGCATAAAGCGCGCTGGGTTTAAACGCCACGGGGCGGCTGTTTTCGTCAATCAAAGCAAGGGCTTTAATTCCCGCATTGCGTAGCGTCCAGATAGCGGAGAAACTCACAAGTTCGGAACCCACAATGACGGGGCGAATCCCTGGCTTCAGCTTTTTGAGATAGATAAACTGCTGCAGTGCACCTGCCGTCAGTACACCCTGCGGCCTCTGACCGCTGATCAGTCTTGCGTGTCGCGGCGTTTCACGGACACCGGTTGCAATAATGACCCGTTTGGCATGAAGCGTCTCAAGCCCGCGATCGGAAGAAACTTCCAGCTCTCCTCCGGGCTTGATATTCACAACGGTCGTACTGGTGCGGATTTCATATTTCCCCTGCACGAGTTTAAGAATACGTGCAGCCCAGTTATGACCATTCATCGGACGAAAATAGGTCTGAATACCAAAGGTTGGATGCCGACAATGGCGCGGCACGCCGCCCGCTTCACTTTCACGTTCGAGTAACAGGACATTTTTGATGCCCAGCTCAAGCAGAGAGCGGGCTGCGGCAAGACCAGACGGCCCGGCACCAATAATAATGACTTCATACTGACTGCTCATTCTACTTTCCCGACGACAATGGTGTTATCAAGACGGTCACCAACGATTTCAGCGACATTGTTACTGCAGAAGAATCCATTGCAACGGCCCATCATTACCCGCGTGCGGCGACGAAGCCCTCCAATGCATGCCGGAGGTACGGCAGAGTCGAAAGCCGCTTCCAGTTCGCGCCTCGTAACGAGTTCGCAATGACAGACAATGCCGCCATTGCCCGGACAGGCAAAATCACGGGTTTCATACTCAGACAGCATAGGCATATGAGGCCACTGAAGTTCGCGTGGCTCATTGAGTGCGAAGAGCACCGGAAACCGTTCGCGGTACAGGCTCTCAACGTAACGGGCAATCCCCAGCGCGGCCGTTAACCCCGTTGAGCGAATTCCCCCCACCGTAATCCATTTTTCCTGTGGATAAGGGAAAATGCGGTACTCTTTTTTCTCTGTGGCAGGACGCAGCCCGGCATAGGTTGCGGTGACAGAATAATGAGTCAGCGAAGGCAGCATTCTGCTCCCTTTATCAATCAGTTCGTTCATCATGCTTTCATCAACGTCCGCACGATTACGGTCCTGTTGCTCTTCAGCCGTTGGCCCCAGGATCATATTGCCGAAGATCGTTTTACACAGCAGCACGCCTTTGGTTGTTGCCGTAGGAACCGGAAGAATAATGGCATTGATTTGCGATGCAGAGGCCTTGTCGTAAACCAGGAACTGACCTTTACGAGGACGAATCTCAAACTCAGGAGTGCGCCACATGCCATCGATGAGATCGCCGTGGTTTCCTGCGCAGTTAATGACGAGCCGTGTGCGCACAGTTCCTTTGTTTGTGGTGAGCTCCCAGCCGTCTGACTCGAGCTGTACATTCAGTACCTGACAGTTGAATTCATAGCGGCCTCCATGCATCACGGCCTGGGTGACGTAGGCAAGGGGTGAGCTCCATGGATCAATAACGTATTCGCCCGGTACAAAGACACCACCGAGCGCCCCCGGAGCCAGATTGGGTTCCCGGTGATAAACCTCTTTCTCTGAAATCTGAATGACATCCGCCACACCATTAGCATGTGCCTGTCTGACAATACCCGGCAGAGCGTCCAGCTGTTCCTGATTCCAGGCAACAACAATAGCGGTGGTTTTGAGCAATGGCAGATTCATTTTATCGCGAATCTCCATGTACTCCTTATAGCCGTCCTGCATACATTTCAGCTCAAGACTACCGGTAGGCGCATCAAATCCAGTATGCAGGATGGCGCTGTTTGCCTTACTGGCGCCCGAAAGGATATCGCCACCTTTTTCCAGCAGCAGCGCATTGGCTCCCATCAGGGTGAAACGCCGGAAAACAGCACATCCGACGACGCCACCACCGATAACAACCACATCAACATTCTCATTTAACTGTGTCATTAACATTTTTCCGGTATCAGGTTCTGGCATTATCTAATCACAAAAACCACACTCGTTCAACACAAATACAACTCACCTACCACATCAAAACCACATGAATGTGATCTGGCTCTTACGCCATGATTGAGCCTTCATAAGGCCATCAAGTCTCCTTTTTTCAAGGAATAGCGGCGATATCACCTCAAAAAAGTTCAACCAGCGTTGCACCCTTGCAGCGTTATACCCCTGTAAAAAGGAATGTGGTTTTTCTGTGTAATTGTGCCAATAGCGGTTGTTAACAATGTCAACGCTTCAATAAGAAAAAAGTATGAGAGCTATCACGTAACGATCAATTAATGTTGCTTTTGTGTTGAATAAGTGATCAATAAGATCACCAATCAACACATAAACAACACTAATTAAACATTTATGACCGGAGGATTTATGAGTACCTTGCAGTCAACACCGACCGGAAGACGAGCAGGTAAATACGCTGCGTTGGGAGGTAGCCCCCTTATGCTCTCACTCGTTTATATGTCGCTCACGTCCAGGTCTGTCGCCGTCAATGAGCTGGCGCGCACCTTTGAGCTGATCTCCGCCTGGATACAGGAGGACTCAGCTGCGCTGATAGCCGAGTATCGGCTTCAAATCACATCTCCTCAGTCCTTATAACACCGGACACCTGAATTATGACCTGTCCCACATCGCATAAAAATGTTGTGAATGACGTGTTGTTTGAATGTGGTTTAAGCGTTGTATTTCAGTACTTCGGTTAGCAAGGCAACATTAAGAAAAGCAAACTCTGACCACTTCCGGCACAGGGCACGTTTACTGGTAAGCAGCAGGAGACATATCATGTCTGACGTAAATAAAGATCTCAGAACAGTAGATCAGGGACGTTCTGAAGCATCGCATTCACAGTTTGAAAGAACGCTCGGTAAATTCGAGTCTTTTGCCGTGGCGTTTTCATTCATCTCCATTACTACCGGACTGTTTTCAACCTACGGCAGCATGCTCGCCTCCAGTGGCCCTGTTGGCATCTGGACCTGGCCTGTGGTAACCGTAGGAACGCTACTGGTGGCGCTGGTATTCGGGCTGCTAGCCAGTAAGATCCCGCTCTCTGGCTTCAGCTATCAGTGGGCCAGCCGGCTGGTGAACCCGGTGCTGGGATGGTGGTTCGGCTGGGCCAGCTTTGCCTTCCTCGCAATCGTTACCGTTGCTGTTGACTACGGGCTTGCTCAGGTCGCTCTGTTCCCGCTTTTCGGACTGGATTATTCCGCTGCCGGCGGGGCAGTCACCACGGGCTGTTTAATTCTGGTCCAGACGATCCTTGTTATCTGGTCAACGCCTGTACTAACAAAAATCAATAACCTTGCGGTGGGTGCAGAGGTGGTCGCCATTCTGGGGCTTATCGTCGCGATTGGCGCGGCGGTCTTTTTCTTTGGCAAAGGCAACACCTCCAATCTTCTCTCAACCGGTCTGATTCACAGCGATCATTACTTTGGCTGGCTGGGCCCCTTTATGCTCTCCGGCCTGCTGGGTGCATTTACCCTGGTGGGCTGGGAGTCAGCAGCAAACCTGGCAGAGGAGACTCGCAACCCCAAGCAGGTAGTTCCACGCGCTATGGTTAAAGCCGTGCTCGCAAGTGGGGTACTGGGCACGCTGTTTCTTATCGTCATCAGCCTCGGCCTGGGCGATCACGTTGAAGAACTATCAAGAAGTTCCGCGCCCGTGGCTGATGTTATTCGCATGACACTCGGTGAGACGTTTAGCAAAATCATTCTGATTGTGGTATGCATTGCGATTTTTGCCTGTGGTCTAGTAATCCTGACCAGTAACAGCCGTCTTATCCATGCGATGGCACGTGACGGGCGTTTGCCGTTTTCTGAGAAGCTCAGCTATGTGCCTCGTCCGACGGGCGGCCCGCTATGGGCGACTATTCTGGCCGCCGTGGTCTCTGGCCTGATTGTGCTGAGCTTCTACTCGAATCCCGATGCGCTGACGCAGCTGCTCGGTGCGGCAACGCTTTTTCCGGCACTGCTCTACAGCGGAACCGTCCTGCTCTACATCTTCACCCGTCATCAGCACGTTCACCATCCTGACGATTTCATGCTGGGTATCTGGGAGTGGCCGGTGATTATCGGGGCGGTAGCGTGGCTGATTGTGGAAATGTGCGTTTTCATCATCCCGGCGGATTTCCGCACGGCGCAGCAGTACGTGTTTTTCCTGATGCTGGCTGGCGTGCTGGTTTTCATTCCCGTGTGGTTGTGGCGCAGAAAGCAGCTCAAAAAAATGCCGCCGCTGGGAAGTTACGAATAAAAAATCAGGGAGGTGTGGACCTCCCGCCCACTGAACGGTTTTGTTATTACACCCAGGGTCAAGAGTATCCCGATGCCCGAAACAAGTCAGTCCCGTATATTAGGTTTACTGAAGCCCGTGCACACAGAGTCTGCCTTGACGTGTTCGGTTCACCGCTTTACTGGCGGTCTCAATAACATCTGCGATTTTATTGTTCGTCTTGAAAACTGCTCTGACGCATTGAGGGTCGTGAATGTCCGTTTTGGCACAAAGCAGACGTTAAAACCTACAGCATCGGGAAGCTTCAGAATGCCGCGTCAGCGGCATGGAGGTGCCAGATGAGGTTACATGTGTCTGTGGAGTCACATGGCGCCGAAAGCCCGGTGTAGCCGGTTACCGAGCTATAAATTCGGCCCCCCTGCCCTGGTTAGCCTTAACCCACTAACAGCAATAAAGAAGTTAAGGTAATCCCTTTAACCCCGGTGAGCTGGCTTTACGGCGTTTACGACGTAAAGGACGTGATTTTCAGGGCCTTAACCAAGGTAGCTTGCTGCTGACGCTTAGGGGGATGTTCTTCAGATATTTCAGTGACACCAGGCAACTTAACACGGTAGCTGAAAAGCTCAGCGCCGGATATCCTGCCGCCCGGCCAGCGAAAGCCGGCGGCAGGTATACCATTCAAGAGTGCATCTTACCCTTTGGCGAAATTCGCCTGGATCCGCTGCTGCAGATAATCCTCGGCGCTGATGGGCGGGTACTTTCTCTGCGGCCCAAGGATCTCGACATCTTTATTGGCCTGGCAGAAAAACGCCAGGCTGTAGCGCGGCCCCTGATATTCGTGGGGCAGCGGATTTTTCACCCGGTGGAAGTTAGACGGCAGCTGGTCGTCGCTCCAGCGCATCAGCATATCGCCGATATTGCAGGTGATCACCTCCTCGCGCGGCTCAATGCTGGTCCACTGCTGGCTTTCGCGGTCTTTACCGGGACAAACCTGCAGGCCGCCCTGGCCGGGGCGCTGGAACAGCAGCGTCAGACAGTCAAAATCGGTGTGCGCGCCGGCCCGCCACATCCCCTGCTGCGACTGCTCGGTTGCATAGTAATGCAGCATGCGCAAGGTGCTCTGATAGGTGTCACGCTGCGGATCGTGCGCGGTGGTGAAAAACGATTCCGGAAAACCGAGCTTCAAAGCAAAGCAGGAGAGGATCTTCATCCCCAGTTGCCAGCACTGCGATTCAAACCCGAGCATCGTCTGCTGGAATGTTGGCAACTCCCGGTCGCTGGGCCAGCGCCCGGCCATCAACGGCCGGGTTATCTGATACGACTCTTTTTGATCCGGCGTGCGGGTCGACGGCCGAACCTGCGCCTTGCTCTCCCAGCCAGCGTTGCCGGCCAGCGGATACTGGCGCTTCACCTCGTCGGGCAGGTCGAAAAACGCCTCGGTCATGCTGAACGCCTGGCGGATATCCGCCAGCGGAATACCGTGGTGGCTGACCTGGAAGAAGCCGATCTCCACCGCCGCCTCCCACAGTTGTTCGGCAATGTCATTTTTTCTTTCGGCAAAGTTCGACAGGTCGATACAGCGCACTTCGCGGGCGAAGGTCTCTTCGCCCTGGGCGCCCATCAGCGCCTCTTTTTCCAGTTCCTGTAAGGCGTAGCGTTGATTCTGGGTGGTTGCGTTCATCGTCATTATCCTGTTATCAGTTAAACAGCGGCGCGCTGCTGGAGGGTACGGACGGCCGCCAGCGCGTCGTGGCGCATTGCGTCAAGGTCGAGACCGGGAATGGCGTCGTCTTCCACGATGGGGCGGCCATTGAGCAGCAGCGCCTTCAGCGCGGCGCGCCCACCGCAGGCCACCGGCCCAATGGCCATATCATGCAGGCCGAAGTAGCGCGGATCGTCCAGCCGGTAAATAGCGAGGTCCGCCTGCATCCCAACCTGCAGGGTGCCGGTCTGCGCTAAGCCAAGGATCTGCGCCCCGCCGGCGCTGCCCCAGCGCACCACATCCTCCACCGTGGCCGCATCGGCCCCCCCCTCGAAGGTGCCCCCGGCGTAGCGCGGCTGCGCCAGCATCCCCTTGCGCGCGCGCTGTAGCAGCCATGCGGCATGGGCTTCGCTTTGCATATCCGCCGCTTCATTGGAGGCAGCGCCGTCCACCCCCAGCGAGACCGGGACCCCGGCCTGCTCCAGCGCCAGCAGATCGGCGATGCCGCTGCCCAGCCGGCCGTTGCTTTGCGGGCAGTGGGCGATGCCGGTTCCGGTGCGGCCCAGCAGGGCAATCTCCTCCGGCAGCAGCTTCACCAGATGGGCAAACCACACGTCATTTCCCAGCCAGTCGTGCTCCGCGCAGAACTGCACCGGCGTCATGGCGAATTTCTGCCGCGCGGCGTCGAGATAATCGACGGTTTCCGATAAATGGCTGTGCAACCGGATCCCCAGCTTGCGGGCCAGCTTCGCCATCTCCCGCAGCTGGGCGCCCGGCGCGGAGTGCAGGACGGTAGTGGGCGCCATCACCACCCGGCGCAGAGAATCGGGCCGGGGGTCGTGATAGCGGCTGACCAGCCGTTCGATATCCGCCATATAGCCGTCGAAGGTTTCCGGACGCAGCGCCACAGGCAGATCCTGTTCCACCGCCCGACCCTGGGTCGCCCCACCCCGGCACAGAACGATGCGCATCCCCAGCGCTTCCCCTTCGCTGAAGACAATCTCCGAGGTATCGAAAGGCATATCCGGCCAGTAAAGGTAGTTGTGATCCGCCACGCTGGCGCAGCCCGAGCGCAGAAGCTCCACCAGGCCGATGCGCACCGCCAGACGAAAGGTATGTTCATCGAAAGCCGCGCGAAAGCGGTACGGCGTAGCGCTCAGCCAGGCCGTCAGGCTCTGGTTCAGCCCCTGCGGCTCGCCCTTCAGCAGCGACTGAAAAAGATGGTGGTGTGTGTTCACCCATGCCGGATAGATCACGCAGTCGCGCGCATCGATCTGTCGCTCTTCCGGCAGCGGCGTCAGGCTGCCGATGGCGGCAATCTTGCCGTCGCGGATGCGAATATCCGGCCCGGCCAGCCGCGCCGCCTCTCCGGGCAGACCGCTGAGGATGGCATGGGCATTTTTAATCATTAATGACATGGCGTCGCTCCTCAGGGTTTAACCTGCATGGCCTGAACAAATTCGGTGGTGTAGGCCTGTTTCCAGTCGGTGGCCGCCGCCAGCAGACCGGCGCTGACCATAAAGTCGCGGGTCTTCTGCCAGCGCGCGTCGGTCATCGTCCCCCAGCCCTGGCTGGCGGCATCCCCGCCGTCGATCAGGTGATGCTCACGGATCTGGGTCACGCCCCAGGCGAGCAGATCGTCGGTCATTTTCGGGTTGTCCTGCTTAATCAACGCATTTCCCGGCGCCGGATCCTTGAGATAGCTCACCCAACCCTCCATTGAGGCGCGGACGAACTTCGCCATCGCCGCTTTCCGCTCGGCGATGGTGTCCGGGCGGGCGATAAGGATGCCGCCGTACGGGGGATAACCATGCTCAGAAAAGAGGAAGAAGTTCGCCTTCACCCCGGCCTTCTGCACCTGGAACACCTCGGAGCTGACATAGGCCTGCTGGGCGACAGCGTCATCGACGACAAAGGGTTGAATATTGAAGGTATAGGGGCGAACCTGAGCGTCGCTCAGCTGGTATTGCGCCTTCAGCCACGGCCACCACGTCGCCTGACCGGAGCTGGAGACCAGAAGCGTTTTGTCTTTCAGCCCCTGCAGGGAGGTGACATCGGCGTGGGTCAGCAGCCCCTGGGGATCGTACTGAAAGGGCGCGGCAATGGCCTTTGCCTGGAAGCCGCGCTGAATGCCTTCCAGCAGTTGCAGATCGTAGCCGATGATCACATCGGCCCGCTTCGACAACAGCAACTGCATGCCGTTGACCTGGGGTCCGCCGGAGCGGATCTCGACGTCGAGACCATATTTTTTGTACAGCCCAGTGGCCTGGGCCTGATAATAACCCCCCTGCTCAGCCTGAGCGTACCAGGAGGTCAGCAGAACGATTTTCTCCTCGGCCTGAACGGCCAGCGAGACACCGCCGAGAGCCATCAGGCCCAGCCAGCGAAAGCCCCGGGGAAGGCGTGCACGACTTTTCATTATCCCTCTCCTCTTCATGCCGGGAGAGGGGCGAGCAAACCACGGCTCAGCCTCCCATCCCGGTCAACATTGAACCGCGACATGGTGACTGAGCAATGTCCCGTATGGATAACCCGTACTGACCGCTTCTACTCACACTCAGCTATACAAAAACAATGCCAGATTTGATTGTCCCGCGAGCAGCCGCGATAAATCGCCTGCGCCGCCGCCCACGGGCATGCAACCTTTGATTCATGCACACAAAAAACGCACCATTATGGTGCACTAATGAATGATTTTAGTGCCTGCCCGGTCGCTCACAGCTGACTGAAGAGCATCTCCAGCTGGTTCAACATCATCGAGGCGGCGAGGGAAAGCTGGCGGGCGGGCGAGACGCACAGCGCCAGCGTGAAAGGCTTAAGCTGCGGATCGGTTAGCGGTACAAACGCCAGCTGGCCTGACTCGATCTCATCGAGAATATCCAGCCGGCACAGGATGCCGATGCCCATCTGCTCTTTGATCAGGGTGCGGATCATGTGAATGTTATTCGACACCGCCACCTCCTTCACCTCGTTGCCGCTGATATTCACCAGCGCCTCCACCGGCTCGCTGATCATCAACGGGGCGGACGGCAGGATAAACGGGTAGTCGATGCACTGACTAAAGCGCACCGCGCTGCGGCTGGCCAGCGGATGGCCGGTCGGCACCACGATACCCATATTCATCTCGGCAAACGCCCGCACCTGCAGTTCGCGGGAGGTCTGGGGATTGAGCATGATGCCGAAATCCGCCTCGCCAGAGATCAGCGCCTGCTGAATGTGGATATTGTTGATGGTGGTCAATGT
Organism: Klebsiella sp. P1CD1; assembly: GCF_003790505.1. Taxonomy (NCBI): domain Bacteria; kingdom Pseudomonadati; phylum Pseudomonadota; class Gammaproteobacteria; order Enterobacterales; family Enterobacteriaceae; genus Klebsiella; species Klebsiella sp. P1CD1. The sequence continues at coordinate 2,562,834 of NZ_CP033631.1, read as the reverse complement.
AAAAGAGATGTTGGGATAATGTTTATGCACCTCTTTGAGCATCGTCGAAAAAAAATGCCGGTTAATGGCATCGATGGTAGCGATACGCACATGCCCCCGCCGCAACCCGCGCAGGTCATCCAGCTGTTCGCAGACCCGGGTAAAGTCCTTTTTCCAGTTATTGGCCGCGTGCAGGAGCAGCTCCCCGGCGGCGGTCAGCCGCAGCCCGGTGGGATGGCGCTCGAAGAGCGGCATCGCCAGCTCCTGTTCCACGCGCAAAATCTGGCGGTCGATGGAAGACGCCGACACATGCAGCGCCTCTGACGCTTTACGAAACGATCCCTGACGGGCCACTTCGGTGAAATAGAGCAGAAATCGGGAGAAGGCAAACATGGTTTGGGTGCTCTCTTTTTTGCAACGGGTTGTGCGAATCAAAGCTCTGGACGCAACAGTTTTATCACAATACCGTAGCATTCATAGCGGAGAAACGATCGTTTCACCCATTTTCTTGCACGCCGGACAGTTTACCGCGAAGGGGGAGTTATCTCTTCGCCGACCCTGGCCGCCCTGCAGACAGCGGAATGAGGGAGAGTAAACGGTAATGCACAGCCACGATCTTATTTCGGTCTCGGTCCGGGAAATACGCCCCAATGGAGAGGGAAATCTATCATTAATATTGCAGGCGGCGGCCGGGGAAATATTACCGGCCTACTCTGCCGGGGCGCATATCGATATTATTATTCCCGGCGTTGGCCCCCGGCAGTATTCCCTGTGCGGCATGCCTGACCGCGGCAAAGACTATGAAGTTTGCGTCAGGCTGGCTGACACCTCCACCGGCGGCTCACGCTATATGCACCAGCAGCTCAAAGCCGGCGATCGGCTCGCCATTTCGCCTCCGCGTAACCATTTTCCCCTGCCGGAGGCCGGGCGCTACCTGCTGTTTGCCGGCGGTATCGGCATCACGCCGTTGCTGGCGATGGCTGAAGCGATTGCCGCCAGAAAGGGGGCACTGGAGCTGCATTATTATGTCGCCAGCGCGCGCCAGACGGCCTTCTCCCCGCGCCTGACCCAGCTGGCTGCGGGCGGCACGGTGGCGATCCACTGTAGCGAGGAAGGCGCGTCGTTTCGCCAGCGGATCCCCGCCTGCTTAACCACACCCGATCCTGATACCGCAGTGGTCGCCTGCGGCCCGGAGGGTTTTATTCAGCGACTGCAGTCGGTCATGGAGGAATATCGCTGGTCGCCGTCGCAATTCGTCTTCGAGCGTTTTACTCCCGCGGCGGAAAATAATACTGCGGCGAAAAATGCGTTTTATATTGAACTGGCCTCCAGCGGGCAGCGCCTGCAGGTCGCCGCGGATCAAACCATTGCTCAGGTATTACAGCACGCCGGCGTGGAGGTGATGCTCTCCTGCGAACAGGGAATGTGCGGGTCGTGTATTACCGGGGTCCTCGACGGGATCCCCGAACACCGGGACAGCGTGCTGACGGCGGAAGAGAAAGCGGGCAACGACCAGATCACGCTCTGCTGTTCGCGGGCGAAATCGCCGGTTCTGGTTTTGGATCTGTGAGGAGACTGACGATGACGTTCCCCTCCTCTTCCGCGCCGCTCGCCGGTATCAGCCGCGCCCGACTCCCGGCCTGGGCGCTGCCCGACGGCTGGCCGACGCAGGCCAACGGTGAACCGCAGCTGGCGGACCTGGCCTTTCGCGATGGACGGATCACCGCCGTGACGCCGTCCGTCGAGCCGGCTCCCGGCCTGTTGGACCTGGCGGGGGCGTTGACGATCCCCGGCCTGGTGGAACCCCATGCCCATCTGGACAAGACCTTTACCATTGAACGCTGCCGTCCGGCGCAGGCCGGGCTGCTGGCGGCGATCCACGCCATGCACGAGGATCGCCGACACTGGACCAGGGCGGATATTCAACGTCGGGCGTCCGCCGCGCTGGCCCGGGCGGCAGCAAATGGTGTGACCCATTTGCGTAGCCATATCGACTGGTTTACCGCCGACGCACCGGACGCCTGGCAGGAGATCGCCCGCCTCGATACCGTCGGCATCACCCTGGAGCGGGTGGCGCTGGTCCCGCTGACCCTGTTTCGCGATCCGGCGGACGCCGGGGCCATTGCCCGAACGGTCGCCACCAGCGGGGAGGGCTGCCTGCTGGGCGGCTTCATCCACTCCTCCAACTGGGACGCCGCCGCCATGGCAAACCTGCTGGATAGCGCGGCCCGCTGGGAGCTGGATCTGGATTTGCATATTGATGAGGAGCTCAGCGAAGTGTCTCAGGGGCTGACCTGGCTGGCGGACCATCTCTCCCGCCACCCTTTTCCCGGGCATATCTGCTGCAGCCACGGCTGCGCGCTGGCCGCTGGCAGCGACGAACAGGCGGCGCCGATCCTGCGCCAGCTGGCGGCGCACGGCGTCACCCTTATCGCTCTGCCGATGACCAACCTGCTGCTGCAGGATGCGACGTTCGGTCGCACGCCTCGCCAGCGGGGGATCACGCTGCTGCACGAGGCGCAGGCCGCCGGCGTGGCCACCCTGCTCGGCTGCGACAACGTGCAGGACGCTTTTTGTCCGGCGGGAAGCTACGACCCGCTGGACACCCTGGCCTGCGGCCTGTTCAGCGCCCAGCTCAGCGACCTGTTCGACCGGCAGTCGCGGCTGATCTGCGATCGCGCGGCGCTAACCGGTTCGCCGGCAGACGCGGCGCCCTTTGCCATCGGCGCGGCGGCCAGCGTGGTGATTTTCCCGGGTAGCGACCGTTTTACCTGGCCTTTAAACAGCGCCGCCCGTCTGGTGGTTAACCACGGCAGGTTAACGCACCGGCGCGTGTGGCAAGAGGAGATGGCACATGAGTCTTGAAGCAGGCGCGGGGGCGCCGCTGGCGCGGTATGCCGCCTGGCGCAGAGCCGGCGATTTTATCTTTCTCTCCGGCATTATTCCGGTCAATCCCCTGACCGGCACCATCGTCAACGGCTTTCAGGATGTGCCTGAGCCGGTGCGAGAGCTGCTGGGGGCGACCGGTGAATTTTCGACCGATGCGAAACAGGGCCCGATCCTCGCCCAGAGCTGGTACGTCCTGGAAAGCATCCGCCGCACCGTGGAGTCCGCGGGAGGTCAGATGAGCGACGTTATCAAGCTGGTGCAGTACTTTCGCAACCTTGACCATTTTCCCTATTACAGCCGGGTCAGGAAGCTGTTTTATCCCGACCAGCCGCCCGTTTCCACCGTGGTCCAGGTCAGCGAAATGCTGCCCGACGCCACGGTATTGATTGAAGTCGAAGCAACCGTCTGGTTACCCCAGCCAATTCACTCCGAGGCACCGCGATGATTAACGGTTACATTCCTGCAGCGCGCTTTCTCCCTTTTCTGAGCTGGACGGACGTTGCCGCCCTGCCGGATAAAAGCAATACGGTTATCGTCCTCCCTACCGGGGCGGTCGAACAGCACGGCCCGCATCTGCCCTGCTCGGTGGACAGCGTGATCTCTTCCGGCGTGGCGGGTCATGCCCTCGCCCGGCTGCCGGCGGCGATCCCGGCCTACGCCATCCCGCCGATCGTCTACGGTAAGTCCGAGGAGCATCTGCATTTTCCCGGCACCCTGACCCTCAGCGGCGATACGCTGCTGCATACCGTGCTGGAGATCGCCGAATCCCTCTATCGGGCCGGTTTTCGCAAGCTGCTGATGATCAACGGCCACGGCGGCCAGCCGCAGATCCTGCAAATCGCCTGCCGGGAAATGCGCCTGCGCCACGGGGATTTCATCGCCATCCCCCACGACGTGTTCAACGTGCCCAACTGTGAAAAACAGTTTCTCAGTCCGCATGAACAGCGGATGGCGATGCACGCCGGACATAGCGAAACGGCGCTGATGCTGGCGCTGGCGCCGGAGTGCGTTCATATGGAGCGGGCGGTCGCTAATTTCCCCCCGGAGTTCCCCTGCCCGACCCTGTCGAAAGGCCGCCCGGCGGCGGCGTGGGCGTCCTATGACTTTGGCCCCAGCGGGGTGATTGGCGACCCGACCCCGGCGACGCGGGAGCAAGGCGAAGGGCTTCTCGACTCCCTCGCCGCCAGCTGGGCGCAAGCGATCATCGAGATCCACCGCATGGCCTGGGTCGAACGTCACGAACCGACCTGGGGCAAACAGCACTGGCACGGCTTTGTGCAGTCCCTACCCCCCTCTTTCGCTGCTGAATCCAAGGAGCCATGATGAATACCAGACCGACGCTCGTTTTTACCCTGCTGACCGTGGCCGCCCTCGCGACCTCAGCCTCCTGCTTCGCGGCGGAGAAGTTTACGTTTCTCACCAACTGGTATGCCCAGGCCGAGCACGGCGGGTTTTACCAGGCCCAGGCCACCGGGCTGTATCAGCACGCCGGTCTCGATGTCGAGATTAAAATGGGCGGCCCGCAGATCAACGTCATGCAGTTGATGGCTGCCGGTCAGGCCGATTGTACCCTTGGCGACAACGGTCAGGCGCTGGAGACCTGGCAGGCCGGGGTGCATGCGGTGACCGTCGCTACCGTGTTCCAGCACTCGCCGACGGTGTTTATCACTCATAACAAAGTGGAGAACCCGGCGGAGCTTAAAGACAAAACCTTCCTGCTCGCTACCGAGGCCTATACCTCTTTCTGGCCGTGGGCGAAGAGCGAGCTGGGTCTGGCTGGCAGCAAAGTGCGCCCCTATACCTTTAACGTTCAGCCGTTCCTCGCCGATAAAAACCTGGTGCAGCAGGGCTACGTGACCTCCGAGCCGTTCTCCGTCGCCAAAGGCGGGCAGCCGTTCTATGTCTATCCGCTCAGCGACTGGGGATATCCGCCCTACGGCAACTCGATTATCTGTATGGCCGACACCATCCGCAAACGTCCGGCGGCGGTGGCGGCCTTCGTCAAAGCCTCCATGGAGGGCTGGAAAAGCTACCTGCAGGATCCCACCCCCGGCAACAGTCTGATCGCTAAAGCAAATCCGCAAATGAGCGCCGAGCAGATCGCCTTTGGTATTGCCCAGATGAAGCAGTACCAGCTGGTGACCGGCGGCGATGCCAAGACCGGCGGCATCGGCATCATCACCGAGCCGCGGCTGAAGAAAACCTGGGACATGCTGGTGAAAAACAAGCTGATCGACGCCAGCAAGGTGCCGTTTGAGCAGACTTACACCCTGGAGATGGTCAAAGACGCCGGAGTGATGCCATGAATACCGCCCCGAAACTGACCGTGATGAGCGACACCCGCTTTACGCCCGCCTCTGCCACCCCGGCCATCGAGGTGCTGTCGGCGGAGAAGATCTACAGCAACGGTACCCGGGCGCTGCTGCCCGTTAACCTGACCATCAATCAGGGGGAGTTTATTACCCTGCTCGGCCCGTCCGGCTGCGGGAAGAGTACGCTGCTGAAGATGGTCGCCGGCCTGGTGGAGCCCAGCGACGGCAAGCTGATGCTGTGGCGGCGCGATAGCCGGGAGAAAGCCCAGCATCCGCTCTCGTTCGTCTTCCAGGAAGCCACCCTGATGCCGTGGAGCAGCGTGCGCAATAACGTCAGGCTGCCGCTGGATCTGGCCGGCGTGCCGCGCGCGGAAGGTAATACCCGGGTGAGTGAAGTCCTTGAACTGGTGGGGCTGGGCAAATTCGCCGACGTCCTGCCGCGCGAACTCTCCGGCGGCATGCAAATGCGCGTCTCCATCGCCCGCGGCCTGGTCACCCGGCCAAAGCTGCTGCTGATGGATGAGCCCTTCGGCGCGCTCGATGAAATTACGCGTAACAAACTCGACAGCGACCTGTTGCGTCTCTGGCAGGAGCAGAACCTGACGGTGGTGTTCGTCACCCACTCGATCCACGAAGCGGTGTTTCTCTCACAGCGGGTGATCATGATGGCGGCCCGTCCCGGACGGGTGGTCGAAGATATCGCCATCCGGGAGCCGTTCCCGCGCAGCGAGGCGTTCCGCGTCAGTCCGGCCTTTTCCCTGTATGCCCGTCAGCTGCAGGACAGTCTGTTGCAGGCCAGCCAGTCCGGTATGGAGTCATAATATGAAAAACACAACCTCAACGCCGTGGGTCCAGCATCCGCGTTTTCTCAAAATTCTCTATCCGACCCTCGTCGCGGTGGCGGTGGTGCTCCTGTGGCAGGGCGCGGTGAGCTATTTTCGCATCCCGGCCTTTCTGGTGCCGTCGCCGCTGGTGATGCTGGAAAGCCTGTGGACGCATCTCACGCCGCTGCTGCTGGCGCTGCTGTTCACCCTCAAGATCACCCTGATCTCGTTTCTGCTGTCGATTGTCATTGGCGCCGCGGTGGCGTTTATCCTGGTGCAGAACCGCTTTGTGGAAACCGCCCTGTTTCCCTACATCGTGTTTTTGCAGGTGACGCCGATTGTCGCCATCGCCCCACTGATCATCATCTGGGTGAAGGATGCCACGCTCTCGCTGGTGGTATGCGCCACCCTGATGGCGGTGTTTCCCATCATCTCCAATACCACTCAGGGACTGCGCAGCGTCTCCCCCGGCCTGCTGAGCTATTTTCGCCTCAATCACGCCAGCCGCTGGCAAACGCTGGTGCGGCTGCGTATCCCCTCGGCGCTGCCCTATTTCTTCGGCGCGCTGCGTATTTCCAGTGGGCTGTCGCTGATTGGCGCGGTGGTGGCGGAGTTTGTCGCCGGGACCGGCGGGACCAATACCGGTCTGGCCTATCAGATCCTGCAGGCTGGCTACCAGCTGGATATCCCGCTGATGTTTGCCGCGCTGCTGCTGATCTCTCTCGCCGGGATCGCGCTGTTTGGCGTGATGTCCTGGGTTTCGCGCCGGGCGCTCAGCGCCTGGCATGAAAGCGAAGCCGTGCAATCTCATTAATATTTTGCTGACGAACAGGAAGAAAAATGATGACTGATGAGCAGCGTCAACACGCGGTCGCGGCGATCCAGCAGGCACTCCCAACGCTGGAGTGGACCTTACAGCCGGCGAAGATCAAACGGCTTTCCCGCGATTTTCACTGGTTCAGTCCGGTACTCACTGAGCAACTGGCGGGGAAACAGGCGGACGCGGTGGTTCGCCCACGCGACGAAGAGGAGCTGCGCCAGCTGGTCGCCGCCTGCGCGCAGCACCAGCTGCCGCTGACGCTGCGCGGCAGCGCCACCGGCAACTATGGCCAACTGGTCCCCCTCGAAGGCGGGCTGCTGGTCGATATGACCGGACTCAACCAGATCGTCGCCCTCGGCAACGGCACGGTGCGCGCCCAGGCCGGCATTCGTCTGGCAGACATCGAAACCGCCGCCCGCCCAACGGGATGGGAGCTGCGCTGCATGCCGTCGACCTACCGACTGGCGAGCCTGGGCGGCCTCTACGGCGGCGGGTTCGGCGGCATCGGCTCCATCAACTATGGGCCGCTGGCGGCGCCCGGCAATGTGCTCAGCGTCAAAGTGATGACCGTCGAGCCGGTCCCCCGCGTGCTGACCGTCCCGGCTCCCGAAGCGCTGCTGCTGCATCACGCCTACGGCACCAACGGCATCATTCTGGAGGTTGAGCTGGCGCTGGCGCCCGTGCACCAGTGGATAGAGCGCCTGGACGTGTTTGACGATTTCGCTGATGCGCTGAACTATGCCAACGCCTGCGTCCGCTCGCCGGGGCTGGTAAAACGTCAGGTCGCGCTGCTGGCCACGCCGATTGCCGATTATTTTAGCCACCTCAACGATCGTTATCGCACCGGGCAGCATGCGGTTATCAGCCTGATCGCCGAGGAGAGCGAAGGACTCTGCGCCAGCCTGTTACAGCGCCATCGCGGGAGCAACGCCATCCGTCAGGCCAGCGACGAGGCCCGGACGCAAAACGCCTCGTTAATGGAATACTGCTGGAACCATACCACCCTGCATGCGCTCAAGGTGGACAATACGCTGACTTATCTCCAGACGGCGTTTGATCCGCTGCGCTATCCGCAGCAAATTTTACAGATGGAGCAGCACTTCGCCGGAGAGGTGATTTCCCATATTGAATTCCTGCGCGATATCGAGGGCAATCTCACCGCCAGCGGTCTGCAGCTGGTGCGCTATACCACGCCCGCGCGGCTCAACGCCATCATGCAGATATTTCGCGATAACGACGTCAAAATTAACAATCCCCACGTGCTGCAGGTCGAGGACGGCAAACAGGGCGTGATTCGCCCCGACGTCGTGGCGGTGAAACAGTCTCTCGACCCGGCGGGATTGCTTAACCCCGGCAAGCTGCGCGGCTGGGCGCTGCGCGACCAGCTGGAGCTTGACAGCAACCCGCTGGCGCTGGCCACCCGCGAAACCCCCACGACCTGAGCGTCCCATTCCGGGGCGCGCTAACCGGTCGCTGGCCCGTTTCTCTTCCTCCTGCCCGCGCGGCGAGTTTTTTTACGCCACTCATTCATATGAATGAGTGGCGTCTCTGTTTCCTCCGTTATACTCATCAAAAAAGCGACGATAAATTTATTATCGCGGGTTAATTCCGCGGTTCAGTTTTCGTGTCGAATTAAATAGTTATTCCGAACACGCTCTGGCGGATTATTTATTACGCGCTGTCATTTTATTACAACTTGCCGATTACCGGCCTGAGCGACAAAAATGACCGTAAAATGAGTCGACATAAATTTTCCCCTATGAATTAAGCACATGATAAAAACGTTGTAAATTATTTTTATTCAACACAGCAATAGTGAGGATAATATGAGCGATGCCATTTCTTCGCAACTTGAAAACATCATTACGATGCTGATCGCCATCAGTATCGCCTCGGAAAGACTGGTAGAGATAATCAAAGGGTATTTTCCCTGGCTTAATCTGGAAAATCAGGATCCGGTCATCGAAGGACGACGCAAATCAGCCCTGCAGATATTAGCGGTGGTTGTCGGTATTCTGACGGCGTTTTTGACCCAACCTTTCGTCGCCGGCAGTTTCTCGGCCATTAAACATCCGGACCTGATGACATTATGTATTGGCCTGATGGCAAGCGGCGGATCGGCGTTCTGGAACGTCATTCTTAATTATCTGTTGCAAGTGAAAAACCTGAAAAAGCAACAAGTCAGCAGCGTGAAAGCGGATCCAGTAGCCGATCCTGCCCCCCCTTCTCCGGTTTATCATGACGTGGTTCCTGGCGCAGAGCCGGTCAGCTCAAACCCCTGTTTCAATCCGGAGGGTAAATAACATGGTATGGCGTGTCGCAAAGAGTCTGCTGATACTCAGAGATCAGATTAATCAATATGCTCCGCATCGCAACAAGGACAGCGATGGCACCATTGGTGATGAACATCATGCCCACACCAACTCGGATCATAATCCGCAGGTGATAGATGGAAATATTGGTGTGGTAACGGCTATCGATATTACCCACGATCCTCTACATAAATGTGATGCTCAGGCGATTGTCGATGCGTTGGTCGCCAGCAAAGACAAACGAATTAAATATATTATCTGGCACAAACGGATCATTAGCGCTTCTGTCCAGCCTTGGGTATGGCGGGATTACCATGGGCCCAGCCCGCACGATAAACATTTCCACTTATCCGTGGTGCCGGTGAAAGCGCTGTACGATTACACCTTACCGTGGCTGTTATTTAATCCACATAAAGAATGATCCAGTTTTTTTCCGATTACCGTGAGGCGAATATGACTCAACAAATCGACATTGAGAAAATAAAAGCGGCACTCAACGCCATTGAAGAACTCGAACAGATTGCCCGTTCAACGCAGCCGGCCGATATTAAAAATTTTTGTGTGGAATATAACAAAACATGGAAAAAGAAAGTGGATACCCTGCTGGCACTGATTATTGATGAACCCATCAGTTCGCTGTTAGTTAAACTGGTGCCTTACTTACCCACACTGCTGGTGATTATTAACATGCTAAAGGCGGGCGTTGAGCAATATTGTCAACTGCATCTCGCGGAGGAGCCTCCCGTAGATAAATAATTGCCACCCATCCGGCCAGGGCCTGCTCAGGCACTGGCCTCCCTCCCCAATCCCCCATCTGTCCACGTTTCTCTCAACCCAACGCCGACCTTATCCTGCGCCGGACAGTCCTGCCATATGGACGATAAGCCCCACCGCGGCGGCGGCGGCCAGTACCCAGGTCAGCTTCCACTTATAACGAAACAGCAGCCCGGCGGCGCCCAGGGCAATGGCCGCAGACCACGGGTCGAAACCGGATGGTCCCCAGACGCTATGCCAGATAAAAAACAGCGCCAGATTCAGGATAACGCCCACCACCGCGGCGGTGATGGCGGTCAACGGCGCGGTAAATCCCACCTTATTATGGGTCGTTTCAATAAACGGCCCGCCGGTGAGAATAAAGATGAACGAGGGCAAAAAGGTAAACCATGTCACCAGGCACGCCGCCGCGATGCCCCCCAGCAGCACATCATCGACGCCCAACACCGCTTTGGTGTAGCCGCCGACAAACCCGACAAAGGTCACCACCATGATCAACGGTCCGGGGGTCGACTCCCCAAGAGCGAGGCCGTCCATCATCTGCCCTGCCGTCAGCCAGCCATAGTGGGTCACCGCCCCCTGGTAAACATAAGGTAAGACGGCATATGCCCCGCCAAAGGTCATCAGCGCGGCTTTGGTAAAGAACCAGCTCATCTGGGTCAGCGGATGCGCCCAGCCCAGCATTAGCGTCAGAGCGGCCATCGGCACCAGCCACAGCAGCATCCCGGCGATCAGCACCCGTGAGGTGCGCCGCCAGCTGAAAATGGCATGGGCCGGGATCGGCGTCGTGTCATCAATGATGGCGGCTCCGCCAGGGTGACTCTGCGCACGGTGGGCGTCCGCTTTGCCGAATGTCGTCGGCGCCAGCCGTCCGCCGATAAAACCCACCAGTGCCGCGGCGAGGACGATCAGCGGAAAAGGAACGTTCAGCGCAAAAATAGCGACAAAGGCAGCGGCAGCGATAGCCCAGTAGGCACCATTTTTCAGCGCCCGCGAGCCGATGCGGTGCGCCGCCTGCAATACTATCGCCGCTACGGCGGGTTTGATGCCATAAAAGATCCCCGCCACCACGGCGACATCCCCCCAGACGAGGTAGATCCACGCCAGGGCGATGAGTAACACCAGCGAGGGCAAAATAAACAGCACCCCGGCGATGACGCCTCCCCAGGTTTTATGCATCAGCCAGCCGATATAGGTCGCCAGCTGCTGGGCCTCCGGGCCGGGCAGGACCATACAAAAATTGAGCGCATGCAGGAATCGCCCTTCCGAGATCCAGCGTCGGTTATCCACCAGCTCCTGGTGCATCATGGCGATCTGTCCGGCAGGCCCGCCGAAGCTGATGAAGCCAAGCTTGAGCCAAAAGCGAAATGCCTGCCAGAAGGAGACGGAAGCGACGACGGAAGGACTGTCACTCTGCGGAAGAACGACCGTTTTGCTCATGATTGCCAGACCTCATTTCACAGGACCTCAGTAAGCCGTCGAACAGCGAGCAAGCTGTCGCCAGCAGTTGGTCATCGTCCGTAATGGTTTCCCGCAGCCCTGCAAGAATGCTTTCTACCCCCGCCGCCTCCGGGGTCGGTACCCCACCGACGTCCAGGAAGTGGATCAACCGCCCCAGACTGTCGGGGATCACCGCGTCCAGCGCAAAGCGCCGGACCAGTACTTCGAAGGTCACCAGCGTGCCGACGTGGCTGAATGGCGCGCCGTCAAAATCAAAACCGACCGCTGTCGCCGGACAGTCCTCAGGCGCGGCCAGCCACAGGAATAGCGCCTCGTCGTCAATAAAGCGCCGGATAAGCCAGGCGCTGGCCAGACGATCGACCCACGGGCGTCGGCGGGTGGCCCACAGCCGGCCGCGAAAGGCGCCTCTGTCCAGCAGGCTCAGTTCGCCCGCCACCGACTGCGGCTCGTTCGGCGATAGCCGCTGATTAATGACCTGCTCGATAGTGGCCAGTCGCTCAGCGGCTTGCTCCCGGGCGGCCCCCGGAAAGAAATCAATGGCCTCGATCCGCCGGTAGTCACGCTGAATTTTACGCAGTTGTTTGAGCTGAGCCGCCAGTTCGTCGTTGGATAACGTCCCCTGCAGCGCCTGCAGATCCTGCAACAGCGCGTCGTACTGTTCACGACGATCGAATAGCGGCCTGAGCGCCTCTTCTTCCGCCGCCTCAATCGTGAAAACATACCCGGTCCCCCCTTCCGCGCGGATCGCCTGGCAGGTGCTGAGGAAAGTGTCATAGCCCTGGCGCACGTCGGGCAGCAGATAGACCCCATCGCGCAGGACCGCTGCCCCGCTCTGCTTCAGGGTTCGCCAGACACGCATGCGCAGCGTGGCTTGAGACGTTGTCAGGTTAAGGATCAAGAGATGCATTGTCATGTTGTAGAGATTACTACAGCATGTAGCGTCTGTGACGTTTTTACGCGCAAGGAGTCAGATGAATTTCAGCAATGCATAGCTGAAAAAAGCAAAAGACGGCCTGCGCAGCGGCAGGCCAGGCGCTAAGCGCGGGGTGGGGATAAGGGGCGCAGCAGCAGGGTCAACAACGCCACCGCAACCGGGACCAGGGAGCCCCACAGCACGGCGTTCCAGCCGAAGGCGTTGAGCAGAACCCCGGACGAAAACGACCCCACGATCATCACGCCGAAGACCAGAAAATCGTTGAGCGACTGAACCTGGGTCTTCTCTTCCGGGCGGTGGAAATCGATGATTTTCGCCGAGGCGCCGGTGAAGCCAAAGTTCCAGCCGATGCCGAGCAAAATCAGCGACAGCCAGTAATGATACACGCCGAGACCGCTCAGGCCGACCGCCACCGACGCGGCGGTGATCAGCAATCCCGCCGCCGCCATTCGCACTGCGCCGAAGCGCTGGATCAGCCGGCCGGTGAAAAATCCCGGGCCGTACATCGCCATCACATGCCACTGGATCCCAAGGTTGGCGGCCTGCTGGGAAAGACCGTGCATATGCATGGAGAGCGGCGCGGCGGTCATCAGAAAATTCATCACCATATAGGCCACCGCGCCGCTGAATACCGTGGTGGCAAAACCCGGCTGGCGGACAATCTCGCGCAGCGGCCGCCCTCCGCGCACGCTGGCCGCGGTGGGCTCCGCCGGCGTCACCCCTCTCAACAAAAAGGCGGCCAGCACTGCAACCAGCGCCTGAGCGAGGAAGGTGACGGCGAAGATATGTGCCGGCCAGAGGTGCATGGTGCCGGTGACCAGCATCGGGCCAATGATCCCGGCGGCCACACCGCCGCCCATCACCAGCGACAGCGCACGGGCGCGACGCGCCGGGGCGACGCCGTCGGTGGCGGCAAAACGAAAACTGAGCGCCACGGCGGCATAGGCGCCGCCAAGCATCGCGGCGAGACAAAACAGCAGAAAAGAATTCAGCACTACCGCCAGGGCGGCCGCCAGTCCGGTCACCATCCCGGCGCCGGTGCCGAGCCTGAACGCCGCTTTGCGGCCCCGCGTTCGCGCCAGCGCGCCGAAAGGCAGAATGGAGGCCGCCATCCCCAGCACAAACAGGGTGATCGGCAGCGTGGCCAGCGACGGGCTGGGGGCAATCGCGTTACCCACTATCGCGCCGGTAGCGTAGAAGACCACCGAGTTGGCGCCGGCCAGCGCCTGAGCGGCAGCCAGGCGAAAGATGTTTTTGTTCTGCACCGCCAGCGGCAGCATGTGTTCTGTAGACATCCGTTGTTTTCACCGGTTTGAGAGTGGCGCCAGGCTGGCCGTCTGGCATCGCGCCCTGTTTGTTGGGTTCCCTGACCGTTACCTTAGCCGCAAAATACGCTTTTGCACCATAGCGAATCGCAATATTACCCGGCGATCTGGCCCCTCTTCTGCGTCAGATCGCCGGGCCGGGCTTCGCCGCCCGTTTTATTCCGGGGATCCGTCGCGCCGCGCGGCGGCAAATTTCGCCGCGATCATTGCGGCCGTCGGCTGGACGCCGCCCAGACTCCACTGCTCCGGGTCATGTTCGTCAATGCGGATCCAGACGGACTGACGGAACTGCGGATCGCCCTGCCCCTCAATCTCCACCAGCAGATCGGTCATCCGTCGCAGCAGCTCACTTTTCTGTTCCGCGGTCATGATCCCTTTAATGGTTTGCACGTTAACAAATGGCACGCTATTCTCCTTAGCATCTAGGTCTAAAATTAAAACTCAGAGTAGAAGGTCAATCTCGCGATGTCAAAAAATAAATCACTGCCCTACCTCGACCCGGCGCTGTGCGGCCTGGCGGAAGGGGCGAAAATCCTCGGCGACCGCTGGGTGCTGTTGATCCTTCGCGAGGCGTTTTACGGCGTGACGCGCTTTGAAACGATGCTGTCGCACACCCATATTACCCGCCAGACGCTCACCACCCGGTTAAAAACCATGACCGAAACGGGATTGCTCAACAAAGTGCCCTACCGGGAAGCCGGCTCCCGCGAACGGTATGAATATGTTCTGACCGATAAAAGCCGTAGCCTGGCGCTGGTGCTGTTCGCCCTGATGGAATGGGGCCATCAGCACGTGCTGCACAGTGCGCCGCATATAGCATTGGTGGACAGCGCCAGCGGCGAGGCTGTCCATCCGGGGTTTATTACTGCCAGCGGCACCGTGGCGAGCCCCGCCGCCCTGCAGATCGTCAAGGCAGACGAACGCTAATAGCGCCGCTACAGAACTTTCGTACGCCTCTGGCGAAAGCCGCCGCAAGCGGGTATGTTGCATAGCCACGGTACCCGACGAGCGCGGGACATTTTTGTTTCATCGAACGGTGCGATAAAGGATGAAGGTATCCGGTGACCATTCCGACGCGCAGATCGCGCATGCTAAAGGTAGAAAATGTCGCTTCGTTCTCTGCGGGCTTTATGCCTGACCAGCTTTTTTATTGCCGACGTGCGCGACGGCCTCGGCCCGTTTCTGGGGATCTTTCTCACCCAGCGTCACTGGCAGGCGGAGGACATTGGCCTGCTGATGTCCGTCGGCGGTATCGCCGGCCTGCTGGCGACCCTGCCCGCCGGCTTCATCACCGACAGCTCGCGGCATAAGCGCTTGCTGCTGGCCGGGGTCTGCCTGGTGATCACCCTCACCACCCTGCTGCTCTGGTTTAGTCAGAAGACCAGCGTGGTCGCCCTCTCGCAAGTCGCCAGCGGCATCTGCGCGGCCTTTGTCGGACCGCTGATCGCCGGGATTACCCTCGGTCTTGCCAGACAGCGCGGCTTTAGCGCCCAGATGGGGAAAAACGAAGCCTTCAACCACGCGGGAAATTTCTTCACCGCGCTAATGGCCGGGGCTATCGCCTGGTACTGGGGCATCGGCGGCATTTTCATTCTGATGGCCTGTACCACGCTGCTTACCCTGGTCGCCCTGCTGGCGATCCGCGGCGGCGATATCGACGATGACACCGCCCGCGGCATCGAAGCGGCATCCACTCCCTCCCTGCCGGGGTTTGCCATCCTGTTCCGCCATACGCCGCTGCTGATCGCCGGCGTAACCCTGATGCTGTTCCATCTCGCCAATGCCGCACTGTTGCCGATGCTGAGCATGCGGATCGCCGCCGCGCCGGGACACCTCAATCCCGGACTGTTTGCCGCCGCCACGGTGATTATTTCGCAGGTGGTGATGATCCCGGTGGCCATCCGGGTCGCCGGCAGCATCGACAAATACGGTTACTGGCGATGCATCCTGCTGGCGCTGCTGATCATGCCCATCCGGGCGGCGCTGGCGGCGTCCAGCGACGCCCCGGCGATGATGGTCCCGGTGCAAATTCTTGATGGCCTGGCGGCAGGGATTTTGGGGGTGGCGGTGCCCAGCTTTATCGTCTCGCTGCTGCGCGGCAGCGGGCACGTTAACGCTGGACAGAGCGTGGTGATGCTGATGCAGGGCGCCGGGGCGGCAATGAGTCCGGCGTTAACCGGATCTATCGCCGGGCACTACTCCTATGCCACCGCCTTCGGCGTGCTGAGCGTTATCGCGATTGTCGCCCTGATGGTATGGTGGCGCAGCGCTCCGCTGCTCACCGTCTCCGCGTCACCGCCAATCGGCGAGAGCGGGCAGTAACCTACGGCACAGCGACCTGGGGAGAGAGGAAATCGCCAACCGGGTAGCAGCCCCCTGCAGCCCGGCTGGCGTATGAGAGGCGTTAATTCACCCGTGCTTGCAACGTAATGTGCTGCAGGGCGTTCGCCATATCTATCTGAATCAGATCCTTGACACCTTCGCGCTTAATAAACTGGCTCCGGTGCTTACTTTTCACCTCTTCAATACTTTTTTTGATCTCTTGCGCCGGTAATTTATACCAGCCGCGAGCCTGTTTCTCACCACCCATTTCCAGCCACAGCGATGAATAACTGGCTTTCACCAGATCGCTTTTCACGTGGTAATCGGAATCGATCGCGTAGACCGTGGTGATGCTGAAATAACGCAGGAAACCATACAGCACGCTCATGATGATATTTTTCGGCCGCGCGCCATGCAGCTCTTTAGTCAGCACCTTCACTTCGTCATTGGTGATATCTTTCCCGCCCTGGATGCCGCCAATATAGGCGCGGCCATCGTCGGTACAGGAAAAACAGACGCTATAGACGCGCCGGTCGCCGAGAAACAGCTGCAGCATCAGCTCGCCCTCCTCCTGAAACGGCGACGCCAACAGTTTAACGTCAAGATTATCGCCATTTTTCAAAGGAATAGAGAACATCGCGCGACCAAAATCCGCCACATTGTACAGCTGCGGCAGGACATCAGGGTGAAACGTTTTCTCAATAAAATTCAGTGAACCGTGGGCAATATCCAGCTTGCGTCGTTTTGACAGCCGTTTATTGAGATACGCTTTAAACGGTTTATCCTCAAAAGGCACCAGCCCTTTGGTCACGGCGGTCAACCGCGCACACTGATATTTTGCACAAAGTTCTTGATATTCTCTGTATTTACCTCCTGCGAGCGAGAGCTCTCTGCATTTTCGTAAAACTTTTT
The DNA here is from genome assembly GCF_003790505.1 of Klebsiella sp. P1CD1. Classification (NCBI taxonomy): domain Bacteria; kingdom Pseudomonadati; phylum Pseudomonadota; class Gammaproteobacteria; order Enterobacterales; family Enterobacteriaceae; genus Klebsiella; species Klebsiella sp. P1CD1. Next base: position 2,545,970 of record NZ_CP033631.1, on the reverse strand, counting down.
TATAGTTTATTTTGACCTGACCGATCACTTTATTATGTTTACGCCATTCTTTGATGGCGCCTGCAACAGTATGTTCCATTGATTAAGATCCATAGATTCATCCATAATCGCGGCCATATTAACATAAAAGCTTTTCGTCAACGCTTAATTACTCCTTCGTTGTCCTTTCATTTAATATATACACAGGAAATCATTCTGTATGGTGATTAATAAAGCCAACTCCCGCCTGTCAACGGTTATTTATGGTAGGGAAAGCCTGCCGCCCCGCGACTTAACGCTCTGTGCGTTCGGCGCGCAGAGCGGCTACATCCGCTGGCGGTTTTGCCCTATACTTGACGCTGATTAAAAACCAGCGACGATAGGTAACTTATGGAAATTGATCTCGACAACCTGGTCTTCAGCGGCCTGGATGAAGCAGAAGAACGCAACGCGGAGCGTCTGGAAGAAGCGGACAAAAAAGCGCAGGCGATCGTTGCCGATGACGATTGCGGCGACGCCTGCAAAATCTGATTGTCAAACCGGCCAGCAGGCCGGTTTTTTTTTGCCCCTCCCGCCTGCTCAGGTCGGCAAGAACCCTTTCAGCGTATCCAGCAGCGCCTGCGCGGCCTTCGACAAGGGCATATGCCCGGCATGGATCGCGCCGACGCACTTCTCAATCGGCGGATCGCTGAGCGGGATGCAGACGGCCCCCAGGGAGGTCATCTGCGTTTTACACAGCGCCGGTACCGCGCTGCCCCCCAGGCCGCTGGCCACCATTCTTCCCACCGTCACCAGCTGGTGACTCTCCAGCGCTACGTCCAGCTGGCGACCGCTGCGCGCCAGCGCCTCCTCCAGCATCAGGCGTACCGCCGAGGGACGCTGCAGGGTAATAAAATCGAGGGTCAACAGCTCCTGCCAGGTGAGCTGCTTTTTCTTCGCCAGCGGGGATTGCCGGGGAACGATCGCCACGAAGCGGTCCACCGCCAGCGGGGTAAACAGCAGGTTGTGGGTGGGCGATGGCTCGAAGGCAATACCCATCTCCACTCGCCCCTCGCGCACCATCTCGATCACCTGCTCATTAATCACGTCATGCACCGTGACGTTCACGCCGGCATAGCGGTCGCGAAAGGCCTTCAGCGCCTCCGGCAGGACGTTGGCCGCAAACGACGGCATCGCGGCCACCGAAATTTTACCCCGTTGCAGGGTAAAGCTCTGACGCATGGCCTCCTCGACGTTATCCCAGTCGGCCAGCAGCTGACGGGCCATCGGCAGAAAGAGTTCCCCCTCCTGGGTAAGGGTCACTTTGCGGGTGCTGCGCTGCAGCAGCGCGCCGCCCAGCGCCTCCTCTAACCCTTTGATGGTCAAACTGAGGGCTGGCTGCGACAAATTGAGCCTTTCGCTGGCGTGGGCGAAATTCAGAGTGTGAGCTACCGCTAAAAACGCGCGTAACTGTTTGACACTCATTCTCATTTTTCTTCCTGTTAACTAATTGAAAAAAATTAGTTAACAGGAAATTAATTAAAATTCCAAATGAGTGGGTCACAAATTCAAAATTATCAAATCAGTCTCCAGCGCCAATGATAAGGCTATCGCAAGGCAGGAGAGACAAGATGGCAGGACTGGATAAACGCGTCGCCAGCTATGAAGCGGCGCTGGAAGGGTTAACGGACGGCATGACGCTGCTCGCCGGCGGTTTCGGCCTGTGCGGCATTCCCGAGAACTTGATCGCCGAGGTGCAGCGTCGCCAGGTGCAGGGGCTGACGGTGGTCTCCAATAACTGCGGCGTCGACGGCTTCGGTCTCGGTATGCTGCTGGAGTCACGCCAGATCAGCAAGGTGGTGGCCTCTTACGTCGGGGAGAACGCGCTGTTTGAACAGCTGGTGCTGAGCGGCGAGCTGGCGGTTGAGCTCACTCCTCAGGGAACGCTGGCCGAAAAAATTCGCGCCGGCGGCGCCGGGATCCCCGGTTTTTACACCGCCACCGGGTATGGCACCCCGGTCGCCGAAGGCAAAGAGGTGCGCCAGTTCTCCGGCAGGCACTACATCCTTGAAGAGGCGATCCGCGGCGATTTCGCGCTGGTCAAAGGCTGGAAAGCCGACTGGTACGGCAATGTGGTATATCGCCATACCGCGCAGAATTTCAACCCGCTGATGGCCACCGCCGGACGCATTACGGTGGTGGAGGTGGAAGAGATTGTACCGCCGGGCGAACTGCCGCCCTCCGCCATCCACACCCCGGGGATCTATGTCGACCGGCTGATCGTCGGGCAATTTGAAAAACGTATTGAGCAGCGCACCCTGCGCGCCGGAGGGAAGTGAGATGCTGACCCGTGAACAAATGGCGATGCGCGTCGCCCAGGAGCTGCGCGACGGCGACTACGTCAACCTCGGGATCGGTATCCCGACGCTGGTGGCCAATTACATTCCCGCCGGTATTGAGGTGATGCTCCAGTCGGAGAACGGCCTGCTGGGGATGGGCGAATTTCCAGACGAAGCCACGATCGACGCCGACATGATTAACGCCGGCAAGCAGACCGTCACCGCGCAAACCGGGGCGGCCATCTTCGACTCCGCTCAGTCGTTCGCCATGATCCGCGGCGGCCACGTTGACCTGACCGTTCTTGGCGCCTTTGAGGTCGACGTCGCGGGCAACATCGCCTCATGGATGATCCCTGGAAAAATGGTCAAGGGGATGGGCGGCGCCATGGACCTGGTAGCCGGCGCGCAGAACATCATCGTGGTGATGACCCACGCCTCAAAAAACGGCGAATCCAAACTGCTGCCGCAGTGCACCCTGCCGCTCACCGGCGTGGGCTGTATTCGCCGGGTGCTCACCGATCTGGCTCTGCTGGACATTGTCGACGGCGCGTTTGTCCTGCGCGAAGTGGCCCCGGGAGTGAGCCCCGACGAGGTGATGCGTAAAACGGCGGGACGACTGATCGTGGCCGACGATGTGCGCGAAATGCGCTTCAGCTAAGGAGAGACCATGACCGATATTGCCATTGTTGCTGCAGTACGCACCCCGGTCGGCAGCTTTCGCGGCGCCTTCGCCCCTCTTTCCGCCGTCGACCTCGGCGCCGCGGTGGTACGCAGCCTGCTTGAACGCGGCCAGTTGCCCGCCGCGGCGGTGGACGAACTGATTTTCGGCCAGGTGCTCACCGCCGGCTGCGGGCAGAACCCGGCGCGCCAGACCGCGCTGCGGGCCGGCCTGCCGGTGGACACCCCGGCGGTGACCGTCAATCTGGTGTGCGGCTCCGGGCTGAAAGCGGTTCAGCAGGCGATGCAGGCGATCCGCTGCGGCGACGCCGAGATCGTCATCGCCGGCGGCCAGGAGAGCATGAGCAATGCCCCCTATCTGATGCACGGCGCCCGCGACGGCCTGCGTTTCGGCCACGCCAGCCTGCAGGACAGCATGATTCTGGACGGCCTGTGGGACGCCTTTAACGACTACCACATGGGCATTACCGCCGAGAATCTGGCTGATGCCTTCGACATCAGCCGTGAGCGCCAGGATGCCTTTGCCGCCGGGTCCCAGCGCAAAGCGGCGGCCGCCATCGCCGCCGGACGCTTTCGCGAGGAGATCGTCCCGGTCAGCGTCCCGCAGGGCAAAAAGCCGCCGCATGTCGTGACTGACGACGAGCAACCGCGCCCGGAGACCAGCGAGCAGCAGCTGGCCCAGCTGCGCCCGGCGTTTCGTCCCGCTGACGGCAGCGTCACTGCCGGAAACGCCTCGTCGCTGAACGACGGCGCCGCGGCGGTCCTGCTGATGCGCGTCGATAAAGCGCGCGAGCTTGGGCTGCCGGTGCTGGCGCGTATTGTCAGCTCAGCGGTCGCCGGGGTCGACCCATCGGTGATGGGCATCGGCCCGGTGAGCGCCTGCCGCAAAGCGCTGCAGCGCGCCGGCTGGACGCTGGACGAGGTGGATCTTATCGAAGCTAACGAGGCCTTTGCCGTCCAGGCGCTGGCCGTCGGTCAGCTGCTTGAGTGGGATAGCGAGAAGGTCAACGTCAACGGCGGCGCCATCGCCCTTGGCCATCCTATCGGCGCCTCCGGCTGCCGGATCCTCGTCAGCCTGGTGCATGAGATGCAGCGCCGGGGCGCCAGCAAAGGGCTGGCAACCCTGTGCGTCGGCGGCGGCCAGGGCATCGCCATGACTCTACAACGTTAACAGGAGCCACTATGTTTACACCACGCCTGGCGGTACTCGGCGCGGGACTGATGGGCGTCGGCATCGCCTGCCATTTCGCCCGTCACGGTCACGTCGTCCGCCTGTATGACACCGACCCGCAACGTCTCGCCGAGGTTCCGGCGGTGGCCAGCGCTATCCTGCGCGAGCTGGAGGCGAGCGGCCAGCAGGATCCCGCCGACCGCGACGCTGTGCTGGCCCGTCTGACCCCCACCCCGGCGCTGAATGCCCTGGCCGATGCCACGCTGCTGATAGAAGCGATCCCCGAGCGGCTGGCGCTGAAGCACGCCCTGTATGCTGAACTGGAAACGCTGATCGCCGACGAGGCGATTATCGCCAGCAACACCAGCGGCCTGCCGCCGGACTCGCTGGCGCAGGGCATGCGCCACCCTGAACGGCTGCTGATCGCCCACTTCTGGCATCCGCCGCACCTGATCCCGCTGGTGGAAGTGGTGCCCGGGAGCGCCACACTGCCCCATCTGGCGCGCCAGGTGAGCGACTTTTGCGCCGCCTGCGCGCTGGAAGCGGTGGTGCTCAATCGCGCCGCGCCGGGCTTTGTCGGCAACCGGCTGCAGTTCGCCCTGCTGCGCGAAGCGCTGCATATCGTCCACAGCGGCATTGCCTCTGCCGAGGTGGTGGACCAGGTGATGCGCGCCTCGCTGGGCCGCCGCTATGCGATGGTCGGCCCGCTGGAGGCAGCGGACATGACCGGGCTGGCGACGGTCCAGGATATCTGCCAGCACCTGCTGCCGGAGCTGGCCAGCGGGAGCGAGATGATGTCGCTGGTGGCGGAGAAGGTGGCGCGAGGCGACACCGGCGCCCGCAGTGGACAAGGCTTTTACCGCTGGGATGAGGCGCGGCAACAGCGCATCCAGTCGCGCCGGGAACATCAGCTTCGCTACGCCCTGAAGCCCTAGTATCGCGTTCTGTACCCCTACAATAACAATGAGAGTGAGACGTCGTGATGAGTGTGATAATTGCCCTGGCCGCGCTGGCGTTACTGATGCTGGCGGCCTACCGTGGATACAGCGTGATCCTCTTTGCGCCGATCGCCGCCCTCGGCGCGGTGCTGGTCACCGACCCGGGCGCGGTCGGCCCGGCCTTTACCGGCCTGTTTATGGAAAAAATGGTCGGCTTTGTGAAGCTCTATTTCCCGGTGTTTCTGCTGGGCGCCGTGTTCGGCAAGCTGATTGAGCTGTCGGGATTCTCGCGGTCGATTGTCGCCGCCGCCATCCGCATCCTCGGACGCCGCCACGCGATCCCGGTGATCGTGCTGGTGTGCGCCCTGCTAACCTACGGCGGGGTGTCTCTGTTTGTGGTGGCTTTTGCCGTCTACCCCTTCGCCGCCGAACTGTTTCGCCAGAGCGGGATCCCCAAACGGCTGATTCCGGCCACCGTCGCCCTCGGGGCATTCTCGTTTACCATGGACGCCCTGCCCGGCACGCCGCAGATCCAGAATATTATCCCCACCAGTTTCTTCGGCACCAACGCCTGGGCGGCCCCCTGGCTGGGGCTTATCGGCTCGCTGTTCATTATCATTTTTGGCTTGCTGTGGCTGGAGCGTCAGCGCCGCAAAGCGCAGGCCCGCGGCGAAGGCTATGGGACCGACCTGCAAAATGAGCCGGAGACCCCGGATGACATCGATCTGCCGCATCCGCTGATCGCTATCGCCCCGTTGCTGTTAGTGGGGGTGCTGAATCTGCTGTTTACCCACTGGATCCCGCAGTGGTACGGCGCCAGCCATGAGCTCACCCTGCCGGGTCTGGCGAAGCCTGTCGTCACCGAAGTAGGGAAAATCACCGCTATCTGGGCGGTGCAGGCGGCGCTGCTCTCCGGCATTGTGCTGGTGCTGGTCTGCGGCTATCGCAATATCCGCGGCCGGCTGGCGGAGGGGAGCCGAACGGCGGTGGGCGGGGCTATTCTCGCGGCGATGAACACCGCCTCTGAGTACGGATTCGGCGCGGTTATCGCCGCCCTGCCGGGTTTCCTGGTGCTGTCGAAAGCCCTCGCGGCCATTCCCAATCCGCTGTTAAACGAGGCGATCAGCGTCACGGTGCTGGCCGGGATCACCGGCTCGGCCTCCGGGGGGATGAGCATCGCGCTGGCGGCGATGTCCGAGACCTTTGTCGCCGCCGCCCACGCCGCCAATATTCCGCTCGAGGTCCTGCACCGTGTCGCCGCCATGGCCAGCGGCGGCATGGACACCCTGCCGCATAACGGGGCGGTGATCACTCTGCTGGCGATCACCGGCCTGAGCCATCGCCAGGCCTACGGCGGTATTTTCGCCATCACGGTGATCAAAAGCCTCGCGGTACTGTTTGTCATTGCCACGTTCTATGTGACCGGCATTGTCTGATACCCGATTGAAGGAGTAATAAAATGAATTTGCACGGTAAAACAGCGCTGGTCACCGGCTCCACCAGCGGCATCGGTTTAGGGATCGCCAAAGTGCTGGCTCAGGCGGGCGCGCAGGTGATCCTCAATGGCTTCGGCGACAGCAGCCACGCCCGGGCTGAAGTCGCCGCGCTGGGTAAGATCCCCGGCTATCACGACGCCGACCTGCGCGACGTCGGGCAGATCGAGGCGATGATGCACTATGTCGAAAGCACCTTCGGCGGCGTCGATATCGTGATCAATAACGCCGGCATCCAGCACGTCGCCCCGGTGGAGCAGTTCCCGGTGGACAAATGGAACGACATCATCGCGATCAATCTCTCCAGCGTCTTCCACACCACCCGCCTGGCGCTGCCGGGCATGCGCCAGCGCAACTGGGGGCGCATCATCAACATAGCCTCAGTGCATGGCCTGGTGGCGTCGAAAGAGAAATCGGCCTACGTCGCTGCCAAGCACGCGGTGGTCGGGCTGACCAAAACCGTGGCCCTGGAAACCGCGCGCAGCGGCATCACCTGCAACGCCATCTGCCCGGGCTGGGTGCTGACCCCGCTGGTGCAGCAGCAGATCGATAAGCGCATCGCCGAGGGGGTCGACCCGGAGCAGGCCAGCGCCCAGCTGCTGGCGGAAAAACAGCCCTCCGGGGAGTTTGTCACCCCGCAGCAGCTGGGCGAAATGGCGCTGTTTCTGTGCAGCGATGCCGCTGCCCAGGTGCGCGGCGCCGCATGGAATATGGATGGCGGCTGGGTGGCGCAGTAGACGAACTCGGGGAGTCAGGTAATGGCTCCCCTGTTACTGCAGCGCCAGGCTGACTAACCGCTAATTGACTTCAAGGTGGCAGCTGCAGTGATCAACACGCCAATCACCACAGGATAAAAAACAGCATAAATGATATAACACTCAATTTTCCGGTCTCTGGTATAGAAATAGATGGTGTTACCAATACTAATGAGAGACCCCAGGAAACCAACGGTGGCTAAAACAGCTATAAACGTTAATAGCCAGTAATATGCCCCACCCACACCACGGTTGCTGAGACAACCCAACATTGCCAGCGCTTGCAACAAACACAGTGCCATTGCGCCGGAGCAATTTTCGCAAATTTTGCCGTAAAGTCTGAATGTTGATCACACCTGTAAATTAATTTTATTCACTGACCACTCCTTGTTTAAGGCAGCAAATGATTTAACCCTGTGAAATTCAATTTCTATTTCCTGAAATGCTTAAAAGCATTAATTTAATCAACGAATACAATAACCTACTATTGAAAACAATAAAAAGCACAATACAGTTATATATTAATATTATCCCTCCTTTCTCTCGGAAAATTATGAGTTAGTTAACCAAAAAAGACTTTTCTCAATCTAGTCTCCCTGCATATTAAAACGTGACCGGGCAAAAGCATCATAGACTTGCTGACTGGTAAATGCCGGGAAGGTCGCCCGCGCTGCCGCTTCGCGTAGCGCGGCGCAGTATGCTTTATTTCCCTCGACGGCGTCGATTTTTTTCAGTTTACCATCGCGGGCAAACTCAAGATGCAGACGGCACTTTTTCCCGTGCCACGCATATCGATCGGCAAGCTGGGCCTCCAGCGCGTTTTTAATCGCCCTAGCCTGCTGCCCATATTCATCCTCGTCGCTAAAACGTCCGGAGCTACAGCTGCCGAGGGCCGAGGTTTTATGGCAATCGGACGGGTGCAGCGGTGCGCAGCCGCTAAGCACCGCAAGCAACATCACCGGCATCACTCTTTTTTTCATAACTCTCCCTGTTTGTACAAGCACTGAAAGACCGCCTAACTGTAACGTGAAAGCGAAAGCATGCGGCCTGCCAATTATCAGGTGCGACAATTAAAACATCGCCAGAAAGCGTTTCACCGTGCGCGAGCGCTCAAAGCGCCGCCAGGCGATAGCGATATCGGTCTTCAGCGGCGCCCCGCTGAGCGGGTGATAGCTGACGTTCGGCTGCTGGATGCAGGTCATCGACTGCGGGACCAGCGCGAAGCCGAACCCGGCATTGACCATACTCAGCGACGACGAAATCTGCGACGACTGCCAGGCTCGCTCCATGTCGATCCCGGCGCGCAGGCAGCTGTTGTACACCAGCTCATACAGCCCGGGGGCCACCTCCCGCGGGAAGAGGATCGGCGCCACGTCGCACAGCTGTTCCAGGGCCAGGGTCGGCTGCGTCGCCAGCGGGTTATCGCGCGGCAGCGCGATGACCATCGGCTCCTCATCAATAATCCGCAGATTAAAGGCTTTACTGCTCTCGCACGGCAGACGGACGAAGGCGATATCCAGCTCGGCCTCGCTCAGGGCGGTCATCAGATTGGCCATATTGTCTTCCATCTGGTGCAGGGTCACCCCGGGGTGGTCGAGCTGAAAGCGGTGCAGCAACGTGAAGATTTGCGGATGGAAAGCATCAGAACTGGTAATGCCTAGCGACAGGCTGCCGTTCATCCCGCGCGCAATGCCCTTGGCCTTCTCCAGCGCCGCATCGCTCATGGCGAGGATCTGGCGGGCATCCTCATAGAACGACTCTCCCGCTTCCGTCAGCTCCACCCCGCGGGTTAAACGCCGAAACAGCGGGGTCCCTACCTCTCGCTCAAGTCTCTGAATTTGCTGACTTAACGGAGGTTGTGAAATACCCAGTTCCTTGGCGGCCTGGGTGAAGTGCCGCGTCCTGGCGACGGCGACAAAATAACGAAGATAACGAAGTTCCATATCGAAAACGTCTCAAACCAGCATGGTTTCTATATTGGAACTGTGAGCTGAATCGGGTCAACATTTATTTAACCTTTCTTATATTTGTTGAACGAGGAAGTGGTATATGAATCACTCTGCTGAATGCACCTGCGAAGAGAGTCTGTGCGAAACCCTACGGGCGTTTTCCGCGCAGCATCCCGAAAGCGTGCTCTATCAGACATCGCTAATGAGCGCCCTGCTGAGCGGGGTTTACGAAGGCAGCACCACCATCGCGGACCTGCTGAAACATGGCGATTTCGGCCTCGGCACCTTTAATGAGCTGGACGGGGAGCTGATCGCCTTCAGCAGTCAGGTCTATCAGCTGCGCGCCGACGGCAGCGCGCGCAAAGCCCAGCCGGAGCAAAAAACGCCGTTCGCGGTGATGACCTGGTTCCAGCCGCAGTACCGGAAAACTTTCGACCATCCGGTGAGCCGCCAGCAACTGCACGACGTTATTGACCAGCAAATTCCCTCTGACAACCTGTTCTGCGCCCTGCGCATCGACGGCCATTTCCGCCATGCCCATACCCGCACCGTGCCGCGCCAGACACCGCCGTACCGGGCGATGACCGACGTCCTCGACGATCAGCCGGTGTTCCGCTTTAACCAGCGCGAAGGGGTGCTGGTCGGCTTCCGTACCCCGCAGCATATGCAGGGGATCAATGTCGCCGGGTATCACGAGCACTTTATTACCGATGACCGCAAAGGCGGCGGTCACCTGCTGGATTACCAGCTCGATCACGGGGTGCTGACCTTCGGCGAAATTCACAAGCTGATGATCGACCTGCCCGCCGACAGCGCGTTCCTGCAGGCCAATCTGCATCCCGATAATCTCGATGCCGCCATCCGTTCCGTAGAAAGTTAAGGGGTTCACATGGACAAACAGTATCCGGTACGCCAGTGGGCGCACGGCGCCGATCTCGTCGTCAGCCAGCTGGAAGCGCAAGGCGTACGTCAGATCTTCGGTATCCCCGGCGCCAAAATCGACAAGGTGTTCGACTCACTGCTGGATTCCTCGATTCGCATTATTCCGGTACGCCACGAAGCCAACGCCGCGTTTATGGCCGCCGCGGTCGGACGCATTACCGGCAAAGCGGGCGTAGCGCTGGTCACCTCCGGTCCGGGTTGTTCCAACCTGATCACCGGCATGGCCACCGCGAACAGCGAAGGCGACCCGGTGGTCGCCCTGGGCGGGGCGGTGAAACGCGCCGATAAGGCGAAGCAGGTCCATCAGAGTATGGATACGGTGGCAATGTTCAGCCCGGTCACCAAATACGCCGTTGAGGTGACGGCGCCGGATGCGCTGGCGGAAGTGGTCTCCAACGCCTTCCGCGCCGCCGAGCAGGGCCGCCCGGGCAGCGCGTTCGTCAGCCTGCCGCAGGATGTGGTCGATGGCCCGGTCAGCGGTAAAGTGCTGCCGGCCAGCCGGGCACCGCAGATGGGCGCCGCGCCGGATGATGCCATCGATCAGGTGGCGAAGCTTATCGCTCAGGCGAAGAACCCGATCTTCCTGCTCGGCCTGATGGCCAGCCAGCCGGAAAACAGCGCGGCGCTGCGCCGTTTGCTGGAGGCCAGCCATATTCCGGTCACCAGCACCTATCAGGCCGCCGGGGCGGTGAATCAGGATAACTTCTCTCGTTTCGCCGGTCGGGTCGGGCTGTTCAACAACCAGGCCGGGGATCGTCTGCTGCAGCTCGCCGACCTGGTGATCTGCATCGGCTATAGCCCGGTGGAATATGAACCGGCGATGTGGAACAGCGGCAACGCGACGCTGGTGCATATCGACGTGCTGCCCGCTTATGAAGAGCGCAACTACACCCCGGATGTCGAGCTGGTGGGCGATATCGCCGGCACCCTCAACAAGCTGGCGCAAAATATCGGTCACCGGCTGGTGCTCTCCCCGCAGGCGGCGGAGATCCTCCGCGACCGCCAGCACCAGCGCGAGCTGCTGGACCGCCGCGGCGCGCAGCTGAATCAGTTTGCCCTGCATCCGCTGCGCATCGTTCGCGCCATGCAGGATATCGTCAACAGCGACGTCACGCTGACCGTGGACATGGGCAGCTTCCATATCTGGATCGCCCGCTACCTGTACAGCTTCCGCGCCCGCCAGGTGATGATCTCCAACGGCCAGCAGACCATGGGCGTCGCCCTGCCCTGGGCCATCGGCGCCTGGCTGGTCAATCCTGAGCGCAAAGTGGTCTCCGTCTCCGGCGACGGCGGCTTCCTGCAGTCGAGCATGGAGCTGGAGACCGCCGTCCGCCTGAAAGCCAATGTGCTGCATCTCATCTGGGTCGATAACGGCTACAACATGGTGGCTATTCAGGAAGAGAAAAAATATCAGCGCCTGTCCGGCGTCGAGTTCGGGCCGATGGATTTTAAAGCCTATGCCGAATCCTTCGGCGCCAAAGGGTTTGCCGTGGAAAGCGCCGAGGCGCTGGAACCGACGCTGCGCGCGGCGATGGACGTCGACGGCCCGGCGGTGGTGGCCATCCCGGTGGATTATCGCGATAACCCGCTGCTGATGGGCCAGCTGCATCTGAGTCAGATTCTGTAAGTCATCACAATAAGGAAAGGAAAATGAAAAAAGTCGCACTTGTTACCGGCGCCGGCCAGGGGATTGGTAAAGCTATCGCCCTTCGTCTGGTGAAGGATGGATTTGCCGTGGCCATTGCCGATTATAACGATGCCACAGCCAAAGCGGTCGCCTCGGAAATCAACCAGGCCGGCGGACACGCCGTGGCGGTGAAAGTGGATGTTTCTGACCGCGACCAGGTATTTGCCGCCGTTGAACAGGCGCGCAAAACGCTGGGCGGCTTCGACGTCATCGTCAATAACGCCGGCGTGGCGCCGTCCACGCCGATCGAGTCCATTACCCCGGAGATTGTCGACAAAGTCTACAACATCAACGTCAAAGGGGTGATCTGGGGTATTCAGGCGGCGGTCGAGGCCTTTAAGAAAGAGGGTCACGGCGGGAAAATCATCAACGCCTGTTCCCAGGCCGGCCACGTCGGCAACCCGGAACTGGCGGTGTATAGCTCCAGTAAATTCGCGGTACGCGGCTTAACCCAGACCGCCGCTCGCGACCTCGCGCCGCTGGGCATCACGGTCAACGGCTACTGCCCGGGGATTGTCAAAACGCCAATGTGGGCCGAAATTGACCGCCAGGTGTCCGAAGCCGCCGGTAAACCGCTGGGCTACGGTACCGCCGAGTTCGCCAAACGCATCACTCTCGGTCGTCTGTCCGAGCCGGAAGATGTCGCCGCCTGCGTCTCCTATCTTGCCAGCCCGGATTCTGATTACATGACCGGTCAGTCGTTGCTGATCGACGGCGGGATGGTATTTAACTAATAAAAAATAAGCTCTGACATGGCTTGCCCCTGCTTTCGCGCAGGGGCTTTTTTTTGGTTTGAGTGTAAGTGTAAGCATCCCGGGGAAACGAAGCATCAATACTTGAGGGCTTCTGGCGTTCCTACTTGCGCTTCTGGCACGACGTGGGCAATCTGACTGGGATGAAGGTCTGATTTGAGCGAGGAGCGGAAGTTCGGGAACGGGATAGCTCCATTGATGACTTTATGCTACGTGTTAAACCACAGGTAATGGAGTTGCTGCCGGAGAAAGTAGTATTCTTTAGACTGAGATCTTTTGAAAGGAACTGTAGTTGCTATAAAATTGAGGAACCAAATTTTTTAGCTTTTAAAAAATAAAATATTATCTCTTTTAGAAATTAGATAAGCAGGAGAAAAGCTATGATATCGGTAATAAAGGACCTATTTAGTAACCAAGTGGTTTCCGCAGTCATTCTTACTATCATTGGAGCGATTACAAAAAAGTATATTCAGTTTCATCGCAGAGACTTTTTTTCACGCTCACCCTCCGAGCAGATAAAAGCAGTCGAATGGCTTAGAACCTCTTCTGTACCCATCTCCGATCCGTTAGCAAAGGCGGAACAGCAGTTCCGCCTACAGTCGTTCGGACTGCATAGAGATTGGCATTTATCTTATAAAATCATATGCTTGAGTTCCGATTATGCACAGTCATTAATTCCGTCCTTGAAGGCAGTCTTGCGTTATCAGGGCATGTACACAATTACTAACGGGAATATATACCCTCATAAATTCCATAAGTGGATAATACCTTTTGTGTTAATATCGTTGCTATTATATATCGGTGCTGAGATATACAGAGGTTCTTCACAGAGTGATGGTATAGAGATTTTGAAATCTCTATACGTCGTTATTGTGGCTTTTATAGTATGGTGTTGGGTCGCTGCTTGTGCTCTGAGAGTATCAAGCATCAGTAAAAAGCTCAATGCCTATATCCCACCCGCAAACGATTTTAAATCCAAGACATACGATTTCAGTTCAATACTCAATAATAGATATCCCTAGCCTGGCTGATCTGCTTCCCGTAAATACTGATACCTGGCAGTAAGCGAGATCCGCTTCTGGCACGGCGCGAACTGTTAACTGAGCCAAAGGTCCGCCATGAGCGAGGAGCGGACATTTTTCTTCGTCCTCTACTTCGTCCATTCTTTATGCAGTAACGCATAGATGTATGTGTCGTCATACCTTGCCTTACCCTCCTCGTTTTCAAAGGAGACAAATTCTTTAAAACATCCTTCACGTCGCATAAGTAGTCGCTCGCATAGTTTTTGAGAGGAGTAATTATAATCTTCCACCCAGGCATACAAACGTCTGGCGCCTTTTACTTTAAATAAATAATCAAACAGTGCAGCAACTGACTCGCTTGCATATCCCTGATGTTCAAAACGTTGATTAAAATGCCAGCCTACTGACCAGGTATTGCTGTCTGGCTCGTTGCTATTGTCCGCAAAAAGATGTCCGATTAACGTATCGGTTTCATTTAGACAAACGGCAAACTGTGTTGGGTCAGAGGCTCGTTTAGCCACGTCGACCTCTGCCTCAGCGAGTGAATGTAACTTTTCATCCTTAAAGCAAGGAGTACGTGGTGAAGAGAGGTAATCGAAAAGAGCTGCCGCATCCTCTTCCTTAAAATGGCGAATGATTAATCTTTGAGTGGTAATGATGGTCATAATGTCCTTGATAATGTAATGCCAGCCAGTTCAGCAAGAAGTCTGCTTTAAACTGGCCGGAACACAGGGCAGAGATTAGCCGTTTCGGCTATTCCCCAGTCTGTATTTTCGCATGCCTGTAAATCGTGTGATCGTCACGAAAAATACCGGAACAAATAAAATGGCCAGTAGCGTTCCGCTAATCATCCCGCCGAATACACCGGTACCAATCGCATGCTGCGTGCTGGCGCTGGCTCCACTGGCAAGCATCAGCGGAACAACACCTAATGTGAAAGCCAGAGAAGTCATCAGAATTGGCCGTAAGCGTAGCTTTGCAGCCGTCAATGTCGCGTCAATAAGGCTCTTTCCTTCTTTCATCAATTGTCTCGCGAACTCGATAATCAGAATCGCATTCTTGGCGGAAAGTCCAATCAGGGTTATCAGACCCACTTTGAAAAAGACGTCATTCGTCATATTTGTAACGGATACGGCCAGCACAGCGCCGAGCAGCCCCAGAGGAACAACGAGCATGACCGCGAAGGGAATGGACCAGCTTTCGTAAAGAGCAGCCAGCACCATGAATACCACCAGTACCGAGAGCACAATAAGACCCGGAAGCTGTGATGCAGACTCTTTTTCCTGTAACGAACTTCCCGCCCACTCACCGGCGAACCCCGGTGGTAAGTGCTTAGCCAGATTGTCCATTGCCGCCATTGCGGTACCTGACGATTTTCCCTGTGCGGAACTCCCGGTTATGCGTATGGCAGGATATCCCTGATAGCGTATCAGTTGCTGCGGTGCAACATTCCACGAAAGCGTCACAAAAGTGGATAATGGAAGCATCTGCCCCAGACGGTTTTTAACAGACATAGCCAAAAGTTGTTCAGGCTGCATCCGGTATGGCGCATCCGCCTGGACGATAACCTGCTGAACCCGACCATTATTGGTATAGTCATTAACATAATTGGAACCTGCTGCAACGGAAATGGTTTGATTTATTTCATCAAACGAAACCCCCATGGCTTCCGCTTTTTCCCTGTCGACATGCAGGGAAAGACTTGTTCCCTCACCAAGTCCATCAATATAGACATCGGCAAGGTGAGGATTATGATTTGCCTGTACAATAAGCTCATCGGCCGCCTTTTTGAGTGCCTGATAGCCTTTCCCCCCTCTGTCCTGTAAATAATAAGTGAACCCGGATGAGGTTCCCATATCAGAAATAGCCGGAGGCAGCAGACTCATTGTTACGGCGTCCGGTACGTTTGCCATTTGGGACCGAATATGGTCAGCTTCTTCCTGTGCCGTGGTTCCTTTGCGTTGTCTCCAGTCCTTGAGGGTGGTGAATGCCATGGCCGAATTTTGGCCTGACCCTGAAAAACCAAATCCCAGAATCATAATGTTACTTTCTACCGCCTGCCGATGGGCGATCTCCTCTTCAAATGTATCGACGACCTTAAGCGTCCGCTGCATCGTGGCATCAGAAGGAAGCTGGATTGAGGACATAAAATAACCCTGATCTTCATCGGGTAAAAATGATGATGGTAAGGTGGACAGCCCGGCAAACAATGCCAAACATAATGCAGCGTAGATCATCATCATACGGCCAGTACGCTTCAGTACAAATCCCAGACCAGTGGCGTAAAACGAAGTCAGGCGATGAAAGTGAGCGTTAAACCACGCTGAAAATACGCTGCTTTTACCCTGATGAATACCATGTGGTTTGAGCAGGGTTGCACAAAGCGCAGGCGTTAACGTCAGCGCCAGGAATGCCGACAGTAAAATGGATATCGCCATCGAAATGCTGAACTGTCGATAAATAATACCCACAGAACCGCTGGCAAAGGCCATTGGTATAAACACCGCAGTGAGCACCAGCGTAATACCAATGATTGCCGGCGTAATTTCACGCATCGCTTCTCGCGTTGCATCCTGTGGAGACATTTTTTTGTCTTCCATCAGTCGTTCGACGTTCTCCACCACAACAATAGCATCGTCAACAATAATCCCGATGGCCAGTATCATTCCAAACATGGTTAAAATATTGATGGAATAACCGCTTAATAGCATTACGGTAAATGTGCCGAGCAGCGCCACGGGTGCCACAATCGCAGGAATAAGCGTACAGCGTATCTTGTGAAGGAAAAGCAGCATCACGAAAAAGACCAGAACCATGGCTTCAACAAATGTCTCAACTACCTTCAATATCGATAGCTTTACAAATGGAGCCGTATCGAAAGGCACGGTGAATGTCATTCCCTCGGGAAGCACACCGGACAGTTCTGTTAACCGCGCGCGGATACCCGACGCAGTACTAATCGCATTTGCACCAGGAGACAACTGAATGGCGGCTGCCGTTGCAGGCACGCCATTTTCACGGATGCCAAATGCGTAACTTTGCAACCCGGATTCCACGCGGGCAACGTCTGCCAGTGTCACCCGGGCGGCTGAGACCTGTGATTTAATCGTGATATTGCGAAATTCTTCAACCGAAGAGAGCTGCCCTTTTACCGTTATTGGATAGGTCACCTCTTGACTGCTCGTCGCGGGTTCATCTCCGGTTCTGCCCGGTGAAACAATCACGTTTTGTTGACTGATGGCGCTTAATACATCCGTAACAGAGAGCCCATAGCTGTGTAATTTCATCGGGTCCAGCCATATGCGGAGTGCCTTTTCTCCGCCAAAAAGCTGGACTTTACCTACACCAGGTACGCGACGGAGTTCATCAGTAACATTCCTTGCAAAATAATCGCTTAAGTCAGCTTCCTGATAGGCTCCGCTTGGCGATTTTAACCCCACCATCATTAAAAAACCGGAATTAGCTGCCTCAACATTTATCCCATTCTGTCTTACCGACTGCGGCAGGCGGGATTCTACAATTTTAATTTGGTTTTGCAGATCCATCTGGGCGAGTTTGATGTCGGTGCCGGGTTTGAAAGTTACCGTAATTGACGCCATCCCTGTCGTGTCACTGGAAGATTCAAAATAGAGTAAATTGTCAACACTCGCAATTTCACGCTCGATCAGAGACACGACGGATGTGTTCATCACTTCCGGGCTGGCTCCAGGGTAACTCACTGAAATGATAATACCGGGTGGCGCAACTTCAGGGTATTGCGCAACCGGTAAACGAGGTATGGACAACAGTCCCGTCAGAACAATAAACAGGGCAATAACCCATGCGAAGATGGGGCGCTCAATGAAAAAGTGCGGCATCAGGTGTACTTCCAGTCAACATACAAAGGGTAAAAGTTCAGCATGGTTTTCCTGATAAAGAGGTCTCATCGTCAGTCGAAACCCGTTTACCGATATCCCTGAGCTGGGAAAATTTCTCAAGAAGTTGTGGTGCGTCATCCAGGCTTGTTGCAAACATCCACATATAGGTCATGACGGAATAAATATGTCCGGCATTAATTCCGGATTCCATGCTCATCCTGATAATGGTCATGGAAAAGAGAGCAGAAACCAGAAGGCCTATTGATAAATATCCCCATGCCTCTCTGTCGGATAACACCACGCGCAGACGGGCAAGTGTGTCATAATGTCGCTTAAGAGCACCAAAAGACGCCTTATTAACATAATCGACCTCTTTCTCAAGGCGATTATTCAGCCGTCTGTAGAATGTCTCATTTTTGCTGGCATAGCTTGAGACAAAACACATCAGTATTGCCACGATGATCAAACAGGCTATACCTGTCCAGAATTCAATCCATAACAGCATAATTGCTGCGCCGAAAAGGGAAATGATCGAGGTGATCAATACGGGCAGGTGCAACTCGAAGAAATCTACAAATTCACGTGATAGAGTGACTCTCGCAGCAATAGTCGAGTGATTAAGTGAATATTTTCGCTGGGATAATACTACAGTCACAGCAAGACTTGCGTAGATACGTGCAAACGTTCGCGTATCGACACTACGTCTGGCGGCTCCCATGCACCACATGAACAGAACCATCAGGCCATAAAGGACCGCATGTGACGTCTGTCCGCCCAGGATGGCATTTATCGCCATGCCTGCCAGAACGGGGTAGAGCAGGAATGCAACGTTTTCAGCAATAACCAGCATGAAAGTAATACACAATTTCTTTCTGTGCCGCCAGGCAAGTCTCTTAAGTGAGATAGCAACCCCGGGGGCCATAGGTTTGTCGTTGCCTTTATAAATCATGATAAATTATATTAAACATCTGTGTGTAAAGGGTTCTGCAGTTGGTTTATTATGTCAGCTAAGTGAAACGAGACAGCAGAAAAGAGCAGTCATAAATCCATGTGCTAAGTGTAACGTGATGATGTCAATCGTGAATGGATGTTTTATGGAGGATATGTGTACTCACTCCTGAGGTTATGTATCATGTTGACATTGCATAATATCAAACCATTCTTATACATAAACATAAAGGTAGTCCGCAAAAGAAAACCATTAAAAAAAATTCATAATAAAAAACAAAATCATAGATATCTGGAAAAGTATTCAAAAGCAGATGCAATACAATGATGGTGTGTATAAAAAGTAAAATCAGACCGAATGTTATTACGATGAAATTTTTAAAAACTCCAGGTTTTTTCTGAATAATAAATGATAATGCTGTAATGATTATCAAAACACGAATCAGTAATGATGAGGGTAATGTGGATTCTACTTTTTCATTAATTGAATGCACAAGGTAAAGCCAGGTAGATAACAACCCATATGAAACGATGCAAAATAAAAGTGAGGCCATCAAATTCTCGCGCCGGAAAAAACATTTAGTCAACACCATAAAACTCCTAAGACAAAGTACATATTGCATGAAACACTTAACTTGGTTGTAGATTATCACTTAGCGATGTTGATTAATTATTTATAAAATGTGTAGTGAATATGGAGAGCATGGCTGGTAAAATTTAAGGATAATTTCCCGATGAACTTTTCCAAAAAATACCTGTCAAAACACATTAAATTGAAAATTAATGTTTGTAATTGAGTTAAAGAACTTTAAGCATGACGATAAAAGTGCTTTCAGGGTAAAATGCATGTTGTCATCAGCACTGTGGAAGAAAATATGAACAACAACAATCTGATTATCGTCGCAGAAGACGATGATGACATCGCTGCCATACTGACAGGCTATTTACGTAAGGCAGGTATGAAAACCTTAAGAGCCGAAGACGGTGAGCAGGCAATCAATCTTACCCGTCTGAACAAGCCTGATCTACTGCTATTGGACATCCACCTGCCCGTGTACGATGGCTGGAATGTTCTCACCACGTTAAGAAAGGAAACGAATGTACCGGTCATCATGGTGACAGCACTGGATCAAGACGTAGATAAACTGATGGGGCTACGACTCGGGGCTGACGATTATGTGATAAAACCCTTTAATCCATCTGAGGTTATTGCCCGGGTTGAAGCTGTGCTTCGCAGAACCAGACCGGTTGCAGAGTCTACACATTCACGGCCTTTAAGAACGCCTTTTTTAACGATTTATCCTGATGAGTTTTACGTTGAAATCACTGCACAAGGTGAGGTTTCCACGCCAGTATTAACCACCACTGAGTTTAAGCTTTTAACCTATCTGGCGAGAAACCCGAGAAAAGTCTGTTCACGTGAAGAGTTACTCGATGCGTGTTTACCTGAGGGAGACTCGCTGGATCGTACTGTAGACAGTCATATGAGTAAACTTCGGAAAAAACTTGAACATGCCGGATTGAAGGGCATTCCGGAAAGCATCCGAGGATTAGGCTACCGGTTGGGTGACAAAAAATGAACAAAGAAACGATTCTGAGCCGTCAGATTTTGACATATATGTTGTTGTTAACGTTTGTTATTATTGCCATTGCAATACTCGGTTCCTACTTATTTTATAGTTTCCTGATTTATTACCTGCCGGGTGGAATGAACGAAGGCAGTGAAGATGCTATGACATTCCTTGACTGGATGTGGATTCTGATGGCGTCCGTTACCAGTCTAGTCGTTGCACTTTTCTTTACCGTAAAGCTGTCTGCAAGAATATTCAACCCTCTGAATGACGTTGCATACAGCCTGAAACAAATCTCTCGGGGGAACCTTAGTGCCAGAGCATTTAACAGCAGTTCTAAGTTGGGAGAGATGAATAGGCTCGTCAATGACTTTAATGAGATGGCTGAAAAGTTACAGACGCTGGATGCGCAGCGAAATTTATGGAATGCTGCAATTGCTCATGAACTCCGGACGCCGGTGACTATCTTACGTGGGAGGCTTCAGGGACTGGTTGACGGCGTGTTCGAACCAGAACCGTCGTTATTCAGGAACCTTCTTAAACAAACTGAAGGTCTGACCAACTTAATTGAGGATCTCCGCGTCGTGAGTTCGTCAGGAGGCGCTGGGTACTCCTTGATGCTGAGTGAAGTCGATCTCAAGGCCACGATTTCAAATGCGCTTGATACCTTTTGGCCGGACTTTGATAAAAAGCATTTCAAAATTGTCACTGAGATTAACCATCAGTATTGCGTTTGCGATCCCTTACGCATTATTCAGTGCCTCACCGTTCTTTTTGACAATGCCTTAAAATATTCCACATCACAAACGCTGTTAATAAAGAATGGTATTGCAGGAAACGATAATTTTATTATCGTTCAGGACAAAGGACCTGGAATTCCTGAAGAACTCCAGAAGTCCTTATTCCAGCCTTTTCAGCGAGGAGAATACGCCAAAAATATTAATCCAGAGGGTTGTGGTTTAGGGTTGTCGGTAGTTAAAGCCATTATGTGCGCCCACGGCGGAGACGTTAGCTATAGTTTAACACCAGAAAATGGCTCACTTTTCAAACTCTCATGGCCTGTTTAAGGGCATGAATACACAGGCTCGATCGAACCTGTTTTAGCAAGAGACAGATCCCACATACTGCCGAGTTTTGCGTCCCAAATTGATGGGGTGATTTTAAGTTTTCCTCTTTTGGGGCTTAATGTTATTTCGCTGAAATAGATGTCATCTCCTTTTAGCATAAGATCGACGCGGCAGTAGTCTATTTCTTTTGCTAAGTCCTGGGCGGCAATAACGGATTTATGAAATGATTCGGGTTCATCAACCGGCAATGGCGTGTTTGGGTACTCCATCTGAAAGGGTTGTAAATTCCACGCTCTGTCATAAACGTTAATGAATTCGTTTCCATCGCTGTCAGTAAAGTCGGCCTCGATAAAACATGCCACACCGTGAAAGCAATGTATTCTTATCATTTCCGGAGTTATATTTCGGTGTTTACTGGAAAATAGATCCAGATACATTTCGCATAGGATCACGGGTGGTATGTTTTTATACTGCCATTCTCGGGTCGTATAATACATATTCTTTTTAAGAGATAGTTTTAATTTGCTTTTAACCTTAGCGGGATCAATATTCGTTTTATCCGTGCATATGACCGCGCTACCACTATCATGATTGCATTTCAAAACAAATTTTGAGGGAAGTTTGTCGAAATCAATATCATCAACTCTGTTATAAACACCTACTAAAGGAATAAGCTTAATTAAATTAGTCCGTTTCTCAACATACTGCCTGACCAGAAGTTTATCAGCAAGCAATGTATAAAATGGGTTGTGGATAAATAAAATGCGATGGCAAATTTTCTCATTAAGCGTTACAGGGTTGAGTAAATCCGGATATGTGCCAGATATTTCTCTTAACCTGTCTGCATGAAATGAAATGTCATTAGTCAAAATTGTTCTGCATTTTCTCAACAAATATTCAATGTATTTGATTTGATAGTTTATTTTGTTCATAACGCCTCCGGTTCAGAAAGGAAATTCTGACAGAGGTTTGTTGATTTATTTTTTGCAAATTATGGAGAGTATATGGACCGACTTGCTTCTTTATTAACAGAAATTAATCCGGACCATTGTCCGCGCCTTGCACGAATCGGAAAAGTTAACTGCACTGAAGATCCGCTCTGAACGAAGAGCGGATCTTCAGTGCAAAAGAACAGCAAGGCCCGCCTTTATTATTAATAATGCCTTATCTACAACTGCTGAGTTACCCAGCTACCATTTTCAGCGAAAAATACCGTCGCATCGGCTCCATTGACCAGGGATATTTGAGGAGGTATGTGGCCAATATCAACATCATAGAGTACGGGCACGGCAATATTCTCAAAAGCGGCTTTAAGGGCATCCAGATAATTATGTTTAGTCGGGTCGCTTACGTCGGGTGCAGCACTTCTGCCGATAAGAACACCATTTAAGTTATCAAACCAACCCTGTAATCGTAAGCTAAATAATGCGCGTGTTAATTCACAGGGAGCCATTTCCACATTTTCAAAATAGAGGATTATTCCTTGAGGGCTATTGCTCGCCTTGAACAAGGGCACATTCCCGAATGGTGTACCTGCTAACCTGGATATTATTTCGAGGCAGCCGTCGATCAGTTTCCCGCTAAATGTCAGAGAAGATGTAACAC
The DNA here is from genome assembly GCF_003790505.1 of Klebsiella sp. P1CD1. Taxonomy (NCBI): domain Bacteria; kingdom Pseudomonadati; phylum Pseudomonadota; class Gammaproteobacteria; order Enterobacterales; family Enterobacteriaceae; genus Klebsiella; species Klebsiella sp. P1CD1. Next base: position 2,523,238 of record NZ_CP033631.1, on the reverse strand, counting down.
CATCAAGGCGTTTCCACTGTGTTTTTTGGGTCAGATTGAAACCTCCGTCTGACGCTGTTCCCCATTGATTTTCATCCGCTTGAAATGCTGTTGAAGAGTACTGTTTGATTACAGTTCCCCGATTCGATTCCAGAATTTCCCATACGGCCTGAGTGGTGGCATCTAACTTTTGAGCGCCAAGATCCATGAGGTTCGGCCCATGCAAAGTAGCCCAGCCCGATATCGTCGTCAGTGGGAAATGAAGTGTACTAAGATCTGAAAAGCCCACAAACCATTTTGGTTTAGACCGGGACAACAGATCAAAATCAATCAAATCAAGTAATTCCATCGCCAGATCACCGCCCCAAGGTGGCATAACAGCTTTTATATCTGGGTCAGTAAGATAAGACATTAATTCTTCAACGCGAGAAAATTTAGTGGCGCTTTTATTTTTGTGCTGCGAGCGTAAGCAGCGTCCTTCGCGGACCTGGTAACCTCTTTTCTTTAGGTTTTTTATGGCGAGTTCCAGTCTGGGATGCAGATGTTCAGGTACGCCAGAAGAGGGAGCGGTTACACCAATAACATCTCCTGGAGCCAGCCTGGGTGGAAAGAGGACACTCATGGATAAATCCTTTTCAGAACATATAGAATTCCATAATCCATAATTAAAGCCAGGATGTAAAATTAACAGGCGAACACTCCGCTTGTTTTTTCTATGAGCCTTTAAAAGGTCTGCTCATGGCACCCAAGGGACTTTACCGGCGTAGATGATGCGTCAGGCAACTAATCCTCAAAAGTGCTTACTGCTTATTCGCGGGACCGCCGGCTGATTTGGGTTGGATCATGACGACTACTCTTTTAGCTATTCCCGGTTTCCCCTTTTCAAAGCGCCATTTACTCATCATTTTCTCGATGATTTTATGTTCAAACTCCGGAGTCGTTGTCGATTCCAGTATCTTAACATTCTGAACTCTGCCATCTGAATCAACATCATACTGAATCCGCAGAGCATTCGGCAGGAGGTTTCCGTTCTTATCATGAGTGGTAATTGCTGCATTTGCAGAGGAAATGCTGCCTGAAGGTGTGCTGGCGCTGGCCGGTATACCGGCGCAGAGTGCCAGGAACAATGGCAGAATCAGGGTGAATAGTCTGATAGCTTGCATAAATCGTCCGAATTCCAAAATTAACCATGAATCTTCACGTTACCAACGGCGCGAGTGACAGGCTACCAGATGAAATGATCAGTGAATACCGCGTCTTCAGCGGCAATCCCTTTGACCTCCTTACCAGGCGCTTCGTACCACATCCATTCCCGGGGTCGTTTCGCTATCAGGACTAGTGGGAGCTGAGCGAGTGTATCAATGATTCCTTTGCCAGCTGTCAGCTACGCTGTCCGGCTCGTCAGGGAACATGACCGAGCTAACACCCTTAAGTGATGAGAGACGACCATGGAGTTCGTCCGTAAAGGTAAAATGCGTCGTGCCCGGATTATCAGAGATACACACTGATACAGACAGGTGCCGGGTAACGGCCTCGAAGCGTGAGAAGACTTCTTCGTCACGGAGTGACTGGTAGCTGACCGCCGGGAGTAACAGGACATTCGCGACAGCTGCTTGGGCATCATCAGCCAGATGCAGAATGGCGTAGATACGGACCGATCCCACACAGACCATAACCGGGATGTCCCCGGCATGCTGTTTTGCCAGAGTGGCTACGCGCTTGCGCTGCTCCCAGGTCAGATAGGCGTAGCGTGCGGTTGACCCCAGGATGCCCATAGAATCAACCCGAGCATCTGTACGGCGGGAAAGCATATGGCTGAACTCCTTTTCATCCACGCCGCTGGCGGCTATTGGGGTTAATGTAAACGCCGATAACCGCTAAACATACCTGTTTCTCCTGAAGGATATTACTGCTGTTGTTCTTCGATGAGAGCAACGTCAAACCACAGGCCGGGCATCATTTTTTCCAGGCCGTCGGTCAGCATCTTCCCGGCTTCGTGCAGTTTCTCCAGCGGCATCTGCGGCAGGCTTTCCAGAATGAACCACATTTGCTGAGCGTCCACGCCCAGACGGGTTCTGATCCCCTGTCGCCAGTTCCAGCGGCGGCAGGTCACGCCGGTGTCATCACACCAGATAACCTCTCCTTGTGAAGGATATTCAACGGCCGTTTCACCCTCTTTGACGGTATCAAAAGGCTCTGTTCCGTTTGCCACAGCCAGACGTGGTGAACCCTGATAGGCAGAGATATTCTCCCCACCAACCGGTACGGCGTAGCGGAGACTCACGGCGTTATAAAGATCAACGATGGGATCGAGCGCGGGCATCGTTCCGTCACGTAATACGCGCTTACGTAACGCATCAGCTGAGCAAGGGGTGCGTTTAGGTTTAGCACCAAACTTTTGAAAAACGTCGGCCCAGGCTGCCAGATGAGATCCCGCCCATTCCGGTTCGCCGGCCAGAACGGCTTCACAGGCTTCCCGCAGCGCGATTTCTCCAGCGTCGGGATGAAGCACTGGCGCAGCTTTTACGCAGATACTGAGTGCCCGAAAACCTGGGGCAATACGATAAATTTCAGGGGCAATTGACGGAGAGACGGTTAACACGTGATAATCCTTTAATGACTAATTTATTCCATGATAATGACCGATGACCAAAAAAGTCAATTTAATGACCGATGCAAATGCTATCGTCAACACGGTGAATGAAGCCGTATCTCAGCGAATTAAACAGTATCGTAAGCAAAAGAAAATCTCCCTCGATGAACTCTCCCGTCGAGCCGGCGTCAGCAAGGGAGCGCTGGTTGAGATAGAAGGATGCCGGGCCAATCCCAGCATTGCTCTGTTATGCCGCCTGGCTACCGCGATGGGGGTTTCGGTGGCTGATTTTGTGGATGTCAGTTCCAAACCGACTGTGCATCTCATTGCTGAAGATGAGATCCCAGAATTGTGGGAAGGTGAAAAAGGCGGGAGAGCAAGACTGCTCGCAGGGTCGGGTGGGCCTGATATGACCGAGCTCTGGATGTGGGAAATGCAGCCGGGGGAAAAGTTTGCTTCACCGGGCCACACGGAAGGAACGCTTGAACTGTTTTATGTTCAGTCGGGCATGCTCACATTGGGGGTAAAGGACCATTTGTATCGGGTAAAAACCGGCTGTTCGGCAACGGCCAGAACGGACGTTCCTCATTTCTACGAAAACCAGGGGGAGAGCCCGCTGGTATTTATCATGACAGTACATGAGAAAACATCCTGAGTGGTTGCCCGGTATGCCTGTAGGGCTTGTCTCATCAAAGCAAGTTTGCAAGGAGTCGTTTAGTGGATAATCAGCATCTGCGTTTTACCCAAGGCCAGTTTACTGTCACAACCGATCCCGCCTTTTTTCAGCAGGAAGCCATTCACGATTACCTCTCGCAATCGTCCTGGGCGCCTGGCATTGATGCTGAAACGGTCAGAATATCAATCCAGAACAGCCTTTGTTTTGCGCTTCTGGATGGAACAAGACAAATCGGCTTCGCCCGTCTGGTCACCGACTATGCCACTTTTGGTTATTTGTGCGACGTCTACGTGCTGAACGAGTATCAGAAAAGTGGTCTTGGTCGTTGGCTGATTGAATGCTGTCACGCCCATCCCGTGATGTCACGCCTGCGACGGATAATGCTGGTAACCTCTAGCGCGCCCTGGCTCTACCAGAAGCTGGGGTATAACCCATTGAACCAACCAGATTTTGTCTGGCAAATCAATCGACCCGATATTTATCGTAAACCCGGGCAAAAGTAAGACTATTTTTTGAGAGTAATGATAAATGTTAATCCGTAGGGCCCGTCCCTCTGATGCAGAAGAGCTTGCCATTTTAGCCGAACGCACCTTTAGAAAAACGTTTGAGGCGGGTAATACTCAGAAGGATATGGAGCTTCACTGCCAGGCAAGTTATTCAACAGATACTCAGTTGCAAGAAATCCTCAGAGAAGACTGGATTACATTAGTCTGCGAATACGAAAGCAAACTGATAGGGTATGCCCAACTGAGGTGGGAAGCATTTCCTCCCTGTGTAAATAGCATTCACGCCGGGGAAATCCTGTGTCTGTATATCGATGAACCTTATCATGGCAAAGGTTTTGCACAAGCGCTGATACACAAGTGCTTTGCTGAATTTGCGGCACAGGGATCGGATATTGTCTGGTTAGGTGTCTGGGAACATAACCCAAGGGCAATCTCTTTTTACCGTAAGCTTGGGTTTACCGAGGTGGGTGAACATATCTTCCAGGTTGGGACAGATCCCCAGAGAGATATCATTATGAAACGCTCAACGGGTGTTAGCTGAACAAACATTACGACGTCCGCTCTGGCACACAGCAGGCTTGATCGACACCAGGAGACGTCACGCGCTAGCGGCTAAGCGTAGTGCCGGCAGGGAAACTCCCGGATGGCGGCGCGTGGCGCCTTATCCGGCTACGCGGTTACACCACTCTTGTGCCGTAATTTTGCCGGGTGGCGGCTGCGCCTGACCCGGCCTACAAAAACAGGGTCGCCCGTACTCTTCTGGTGGCATGCCCAGGCCCGCGCCTGCGCAGCGCCGCCGGGCTGTTACTGCGCCTGCTGCTGCGCTTGCGCCAGCTGGCGGACGATCGCCTCGCGCCGCGCATCCCCTTCCGGCAGCCGGGCCAGTAACGCCTGCAAGGCTGCCACGGCTTCGGGGTAATCTTCATTACGCACCGCGCTCAGGGCCAGCATCTCCAGCACCGGCAGGCTGTTCGGCTGCCGCTGATGCAGGTCACGCAGCAGCAACTCGCCCATCCGAACCTGACCGTTATCCCCCGCCCGCACCAGCGCGCTGGCGTAATCGAAAACCGCCGCAGGGTCATCCGCCGCCAGATCATGCGCCCGGCCAAAGGCGCCGATCGCCGTCTCGCCATCGTTCAACAACAGGCCAAGACGCCCAAGCAGCTGCCAGCCGGCGAGGTCGTTCGGCGTAGTCTGCAGGTGGCTGCGCAGGCCAAGCCGCAGCTCCGCCAGCTCATCCATACGCAGCTGCGCCGCCGTCGGGTCCTTAACCTGCTGCAACAGCGCAGGATAATGCCGTTCAGCCTGCTGCCAGAGCAGCACCTGGCCAATATCGCTGGTTTTCAGATACAGGCCCAGACTCAGAACCACCAGCAGCAGCGCGCCCGGAAGCAGCGCCCAGCGGCTTAGCGGCCGTTCGCCAGGCTGTGCCTGGGGCGGAATATCCGTCAGCAGCGTGCGCTGCAGCTCGACGACCAGCGCCGGGTTGTCCTCGCCGCGCTCCTGCGCCAGCTCCTGCAGACGCGACTGGTACAGGACGCGGTTGAGGGCATCGCGGTCCACCGCCCCTTTGCCCGGCCACGGGTAATAAAGCAGCCCCAGCGCGCCAGCCAGCAGCAGCGCGACGATAACCACCAACAGGCTCATCGTTCTTTTCCTTCTTTCAATAATGCCGCCAGACGCTGGCGCTCTTCGGCGCTGAGCGCCGCGTCAGGAATGTCGCGACGACGCGCGCGGGCGATAATCACCCCCGCGCCCGCCAGCACGAACAGCCCCGGCCCCAGCCACAGCAGCACCGTGCCCGCGGTTAGGGGCGGCTCGTAGCTGACAAAATGACCGTAGCGGGCCACCATATAGTCAACGATCTGCCCTTTCGTTTTCCCCTGCTGCATCAGCTCGTACACCTTCTGCCGCATATCAGCGGCAATCATCGCGTTTGAGTCGGCGATGCTGTTGTTCTGGCATTTCGGGCAGCGCAGCTGGGAGGTGATCTCGCGGAAGGCCTGCTCCTGGGCCTCATCCTTAAACTGCCAGGTGTCGATGGCGGCCCACGCCTGGCCGGTCAGCATCAGCGCCAGCAGGATGACCATTGCACATCTCATCAGCCCGCCCTCCGGTTGTATTGATCCCACAGCGGCTGGAGCTCCTCGCGCCACACCCGTTCGTTCAGGTCGCCGGCGTGCCGCCAGCGGATGATGCCCTGACCGTCGATGAGAAACGTCTCCGGCGCGCCATAGACCCCGAGATCCAGGCCAAGCATGCCGTTGCCATCGTACAGGCTCAGCATGTACGGGTTCCCCAGGCGCTGCAGCCAGCTCATCGCCTTCTGCCGATCGTCTTTGTAGTTCATCCCCACCACCCGCACGCCCTGCTGCGCCAGGCCGTTGAGAAACTGATGCTCGGCGCGACAGGTTGGACACCAGGTGGCCCAGACGTTAAGCAGCAGCGGCTTGCCGTCAATCAGCGTGCGCCGGTCCAGCGTCTGGCCGGGGGTATTCAGCGCTTCAAGGCGAAATTCCGGCAGCGGTTTGCCAATCAGCGCCGACTCGAGGGTCGTCGGGTCATCGCCATCGGCGTTGCGCATCAGTTGCCAGAACAGCGCGGCGGCCAGCGCCAGAAACAGCACCAGCGGGATAAACAGTAGCTTCCGGTTCATGAGACCTCCTGCAGCTTCTTACGCATCCGGTAGCGCGGGTCGAGCATGCAGCACAGACCGCCGAGGGCCATCAGTACCCCGCCGTACCAGATCCAGCGAACGAACGGTTTATAGTACAGACGCACCGCCCAGCTGCCGTCGCTCAGCTCTTCCCCCAGCGCGGCGTACAGATCGCGGGTCAGCCCGCCGCTGATCGCCGCCTCGGTCATCATCATCCGGCTGGCGGTGTAAAAGCGCTTCTCGGCATACAGCGTCGCTTCCGGGCGGCCGTTGCGGGTCACGGCAATAATGCCTTCGCCGCCGGTCCAGTTGGGGCCGACGATATTGCGCACGCCGTTAAACACAAAGTGATAGCGGTGGATATCGATACTGTCGCCGGGGCGCATCCGTACATCGCGTTCCACGCTGTAGTTCTGGCTGAAGGTGATGCCGATAACGGTCACCGCCACGCCGACGTGGCCGAGCACCATCCCCCACTGGCTGCGGGTCAGAGTGCGCAGGCCGCGCCAGAAGCCGTGGCGATGGGTGGCCCGTTCGTGAACCTCCAGCAGGGCGAAGATCAGCACCCACAGGGCCATCATCAGGCCGATGACCGCCATGGCGGTGATACGGTCCTGCAGCAGCCACGGCAGCGCCAGAGAAAGTGACAACGTCACCACCAGGGCAATAATCAGGCGTTTAATCTGCCTGGCGACGTCATCGCGCCGCCAGCGGATCAGCGGTCCCAGCCCCAGCAGCAGCGCAAAAGGCGCCATCAGGGCGGTGAACATGGTATTGAAGAACGGCTCGCCAATGGAGATGCTGCCGAGGCCCAGCTCTTTATGCACCAGCGGCAACAACGTCCCGAGGAGCACCACCAGCATCGCGGCCATCAGCAAGATATTGTTGCCAAGCAGGAACGACTCGCGCGACCACAGCGTATGTTCCACCCGCGCCCGCACCCGGCCGCCCTTCAGGGCGTACAGCAGCAGCGATCCGCCGATGGCGACAATCAGCAGTACCAGAATAAACAGCCCGCGTGACGGATCCGAGGCGAAGGCATGCACCGAGACCAGCACCCCGGAGCGCACCAGGAAGGTGCCCAGCAGACACAGAGAGAAGGCGGCGATGGCCAGCAGCACCGTCCAGGCGCGGAAGCTGCCGCGCTTCTCGGTCACCGCCAGGGAGTGCAGCAGCGCGGTCCCCACCAGCCACGGCATAAACGAGGCGTTTTCCACCGGGTCCCAGAACCACCACCCGCCCCAGCCCAGTTCGTAGTAAGCCCACGCCGAGCCCAGCACGATGCCGAGGGTGAGGAACATCCATGCCGCCTGGGTCCAGGGACGCGACCAGCGCGCCCAGGCAGTATCCAGCCGCCCCGCCAGCAGCGAGGCGATGGCAAAGGCGAAAGCCACCGAGAAGCCGACGTAACCCATATAGAGGATCGGCGGATGGAAAATCATGCCGATATCCTGCAACAGCGGATTGAGGTCGCGGCCATCAATGGGGTACTGCGGCAGGCCGCGGCTGAACGGGTTGGAGGTAAAGAGGATAAACAGCAGGAACCCAAAGGCGATCATCCCCATCACCGCCAGCACCCGGGCGACGGCGTCGAGCGGCATCCGGCGGCTGAAGAGGGCGACGGCGAAGGTCCAGACGCTGAGCAGCAGGACCCACAGCAGCAGCGAGCCCTCGTGCGCCCCCCAGGTCGCCGCCACCCGATACCACACCGGCAGCGCGCTGTTGGAGTTTTCCGCCACGTAGCGGACGGTAAAGTCATTGACCACGAAGGCGTGCACCAGCAGCAGGAAGGCGCCGCCGATACAGGCGAACAGCCCACAGGCCAGCGGCCGGGCCAGGGCCATCAGCCGCCGGTCCTGCCGCGCCGCGCCCCACAGGGGATAGACGCTCAGGAGCAGCGCCAGCCCCGCCGCCAGACACAATAAAAAGTTGCCCAGCTCCGGCATCATGGCTGCGCCCCCGTTTTCTCCGGCGTCATGGCGTTTTTCACCTCTGGCGGCGTGTAATTTTCATCATGTTTGGCCAGCACCTGCTGGGCGGTAATATGCCGCTCGCCGTCCAGTACGCCCTGGGCCACCACGCCCTGACCTTCACGGAACAGGTCCGGCAGAATGCCCTTATAGCTGACGTCCACGACCCCGAGGGCGTCATACAGCTTAAAGCGCACGTCGAGGGTTTGCGGGTCGCGCTGCAGGGAGCCCGGCTGAACGTAGCCCCCCACCCGCAGCCGCTGCCCGGTATGGGGCAGCGCCCGGGTTTCCGTTTTGCCGTAGATAATTTCCCCCGGGGTGTAGAACAGATCGATATTGCTGCTCAGGGCGTACAGCGTCAGGCTGACGGTCAGCCCGAGGCCGGCGAGCACCGCCAGCACGATATACAGCCGGGTTTTACGACGCGCTTGCATCCGCGGCCTCCTTGTCGTGTTCGCGGGCGGCAGCGATCCGCCGCTCGCGCGCCTGCTGGCGTCGTACCTCATGGAACAGCGCCCGCCGCGCCCACAGGGTATGCACCGTCAGCAGGCCAAAGGCGGCGACCGCCACGGCCACCGCCAGCCAGACGTACACGGCATAGCCGCCCATATTCAGGAAGGCGGCGAAAGACGAAAAGGCGGGGCTCATCGGGCAGCTCCTTTATTCACCAGCGCCACCACCCACGGTCGACGGCGCTCCAGCTGCAGGATCAGGTTACGCAGGCGCATCAGGGTCAGCGTGACCGACAGCATGAGGAAGGCAAAGATGCAGATCCGCAGCGGCAGACGCATGCTTGGGTCGATGGTTTGCTGCAGGTTGGTCGAGCCCTGGTGCAGGGTGTTCCACCAGTAGACCGAGTAATGAATGATGGGCAGATTGACCACCCCGACCAGGACGAGGATCCCGGCCGCGCGCCCGGCCAGCCGCCGGTCGTCAAAGGCGTGCCACAGGGCGATGACTCCGGCGTAAAGAAACAGCAGCACCAGCTCTGAGGTCAGGCGGGCGTCCCAGATCCACCAGGTTCCCCACATCGGCTTACCCCATGCCGCGCCGCTGACCAGTGCCACCAGGGTGCAGACCGCCCCCACCGGCGCCAGGGCGGCGATCGCCAGGTCGGCCATTTTGATCTGCCAGACCACCCCGACGAAGGCCGCGACGGCCATCGCCAGGTACAGCCCCATCGACCACATCGCCGCCGGGACGTGAAGGTACATGATCCGATAGCTTTCCCCCTGCTGATAGTCCGCGGGGGCGAAGCCAAAGCCCCACCCCAGGCCGATGACCAGCAACAGCGCGCTCAACGCCGCCAGCCAGGGGATCCAGCATCCGCACAGACGGTACAGCCGCTCGGGGATCGCCAGTTGATGTAACGCTTTCCACATAGACGCTTACTCACACGGTTATGATGGCCGCGCCCGCAGGCGCAGCGAATTATTGCACGGTCAGCCGCAGCGCGGCGGCGGTGGCGAACGGGCACAGGGTGGCGCTGGCGGTTAAGAACGCCGCCAGCATCGCCAGATAGCCGCTGACCGGGAGCCCAGCGGCCGCCGCCTGGCAGGCCGCGGTGGCGAAAATCAGCAGCGGCACCGCCAGCGGCAGCACCAGCAGGCTCAGCAGGACGCCGCCGCGCTTCAGGCCGACCGTCAGGCCAACCCCCACCGCGCCGAGAAAACTGAGCGTCGGGGTGCCGAGCAACAAGGTCAGCGCCAGCACGCCGGCATCGTGCAGACTCATCCCCAGCAGCAGCGCCGCCAGCGGCGAGACGATCAGCAGCGGCAGGCCGCTCATCATCCAGTGGGCAACCACCTTCACCAGCACAACCGCCACCAGCGGCGTCGGCAGGAGCATCAGTTGCTCCAGGGAACCGTCCTGCCAGTCGTCGCGAAACAACCGATCCATCACCAGCAGCGCCGCCAGCAGCGCGGCGACCCACACCACGCCCGGCGCAATCTGCGCCAGCAGCTGTGGCGCGGCGCCGACGCCGAACGGAAACAGGGTGATGACGATCAGAAAGAACCAGAGCGGATTGAGGATCTCCGCCCCGCTGCGCCACGCCAGGCGCAGTTCCCGGGCCAACAGCGCTCGCATCATTGCCCGCCTCCCGCGTCGCCGCCGAGGCGCAGGGTGCGCAACGGACAGCGCAGCGGCCGCAGCGGCTGATGAGTGGTGAGGATCGCGCTTCCCCCCTGCCGGGCGTGCTGCTCCAGGCGGCGGGTCAGGGTTTCCATCGCCGTGGCGTCGAGCGCGGTGAACGGCTCATCGAGGATCCACAGCGGCGCGTCGGTTAACCACAGGCGGGTCAGCGCCACCCGCCGCTGCTGCCCGGCGGAGAGCTGGCTCAAGGGGAGGTCTTCATAGCCCGCCAGGCCGACGGCGGCGAGGGCGCTTTCCCGCTGCTGAAGGCGGCTGGATGGAAAGAAGAAACGCAGGTTTTCATCGGCGGTCAGCGCCGCGTTGACGCCGGGTTTATGGCCCAGCCACAGCAGCTGACGATGAAATGACTCCCGGACCTTCGCCAGCGGCTGCCCCTGCCAGCTCACCACCCCGCTTTCCGGGCGCACCAGGCCGCAAAGGATCCGCAGCAGCGAGGTTTTCCCCGCGCCGTTATCACCGGCGACCTGCAGCAGCTCGCCGGCAGCGAGGGACAGCGTCAGCGCCGCAAATAGCGGTCGATCGTCAACGATGCAGGTCAGTCGCTCTGCATGCAGCATGAAGGCAAACTCCTTGATTCAGACAGTATTTTACGTCGTGGCTAAGTATGGGTTGCGCCGCGCGGGCGACGCAACCCTGACGATTACTGTCCGGCCCCCGGCAGCTTCGAGATATCGGCGTTGCCTAACGCCTTCTCATCGTGCGCTGCGGTCTCCTTACGCACCTTCGCCACATCGCTGGCGCTGACCGCCGGCGCATTGTTGCCCCAACTGGTGCGGATGAAGTTGACCACATCCGCCACCTGCTGTTCGTCCAGACGCCAGCCGAACGACGGCATGGTCAGGTTGGAGACCGCATCTTTCACCGCCGGCGTGGTGCTCCCGGTCAGAACGATATGGATAAGCGAAGTGGCATCTTCGGTCTGTACCACCGGGTTGCCCTTCAGCGACGGGAAGGCGCGTTTATAGCCCGCGCCGTCGGTGCGGTGGCAGGCGGCGCAGTTATCAACGTACAGCGCGGCGCCGGTTTTGCTGTCGTTACCCTTCCACAGATCTTTCGCCACGCTGTCTTCCACCGGGGCTGGGGTCTGTTTGCCGCCGCGCGGCGGGAGCGACTTCAGATAGCGGGCGATGGCGGTGATGTCGTCATCAGAAAGATACTGCAGACTGTGCTCCACCACATCGCTCATGCCGCCGAAGACCACCGATTTATCGTTGCGTCCGGTTTTCAGGAACTCGGCCAGCTCAGCCTCGCTCCAGGTCCCCAGACCGTCGCGGTTTTCGCCGCGCAGGCTGGAGGCGACCCAGCCGTCAATCGGCGCATTGCTGCCCGCCAGGTAATCATCGCCTTCGCTTTCGCTGAGCGCTTTTTCCTGCATCGTCAGACTGCGCGGGGTATGGCAGGCACCGCAGTGGCCCAGGCCTTCCACCAGATAGCGGCCGCGCTCCAGCACCGGGTCAACCTGCGGGTTGGCGACAAAGTCGCTCGGCGTCGGGGCGAAGATGCCGCGCCAGAACGCCAGCGGCCAGCGCATCGACAGCGGCCACGGGATGTCGGTGTCCTTGTTGGCGGCATTCACCGGTTCCACGCCATGCATGAAGTAGGCGTACATGGCGCGCATGTCCGCTTCACTGATCCGCGCGAACGAGGGATACGGCATCGCCGGATAGAGCGTGGAACCGTCTTTCCGCACGCCCTTGCGCACCGCGTCGTCGAACTCTTCGAAGGTGTACCCGCCGATGCCGTGTTCTTTATCCGGCGTGATATTGGTGGAGTAGATGGTGCCGATCGGCGTCTCCATCGGCAGACCGCCGGCGAAAGGTTTCCCCGCTTTGCCGTTGGTGTGGCAGGCGACACAATCCCCCGCCCGCGCCAGATACTCCCCCTGCTTAATCAGATTGCTGTCCGCAGGCGCCTCTTCGGCAAAAGCCGCGCAGCTCAATGCCCCAAGCACCAGGGCCGATAACCATTGCATTTTCATCATCTGCCTTCCTTTATGCCTGCACCAGGGGTCCCGGATTTTTCAGATACTGCTCGCGGATCGCCTTCGCTGACCAGTAGGCCAGCGCGGCCACCGTGCCGGTTGGGTTGTAGCCCAGCCCCTGCGGGAACGCGGAGGCGCCGATGACGAAGACATTATGCACGTCCCAGCTTTGCAGATAACGGTTAACGGCGCTGGTTTTCGGATCTTCCCCCATCACCGCCCCGCCGTTCATATGGGTGGTCTGGTAGGTGGTGGTATCAAAGTGGCTGTTGGCGTTTTTCGGGCTGCCGAGGATATATTTCGGCTTCATCGCTTTGGCGATCGGCGCCATCTTATCGAACATAAACTGCGCCATCTTGATGTCGTTTTCCTGCCAGTCGAAGGTCATGCGCAGCAGCGGCTGGCCGAAGACGTTTTTGTAGTTCGGATCAAGATCGAGGTAGTTCTGCCGATAGGACTGGTGCGCGCCGTGGGCATCCATCGACAGGTGATGGGTGTAGGTATCGGCAACCGCCGCTTTCCACTTGCTGCCCCACGCCGGGGTGCCCGGCGGTACCGGGAAACCGGAGATGGGCTTGGTCCCGGCCTGGTTGACCCAGAATGGCGAACCGCCCACAAAGCCCGCCGCGCCGTGGTCGAAGTTGTCGGCGTTGAAGTCGTCGACCCCGACGCCGTTGCCGCCCGCGCCGATAAACGGGTTGGTATAGGTGTCTTTGTCGAAAATGGCCTTGATGGTGGTCATGTTCTGGTAGGCGAAGTTACGCCCCACCACCCCTTCGCCGGTCTCCGGATTGTACGGTTTGCCGATCCCGGAGAGCAGCATCAGGTGCACGTTGTGGAACTGGAAGGCGCCGATAATCACCAGGTCCGCCGGCTGTTCCATTTCGCGCCCCTGGCCGTCGACGTAGGTCACGCCGGTGGCGCGGGATTTGTCGTCGGTCAGGTTGACCTTCAGCACGTTGGCGTTGGTCCGCAGCTCAAAGCGTTTTTCCTGGCGCAGCGCCGGCAGGATGTTCACGTTCGGCGAGGCTTTGGAGTACATGTAGCAGGCGTAGCCGCTGCAGAAACCGCAGAAGTTGCACGGGCCCATCTGCGCGCCGTAGGGGTTGGTATAGGAGTCGGAAGTGTTGGCCGACGGCAGGTTATAGGGGTGATACCCCACTTCCAGCGCCGCTTTTTCAAACAGCTGCGCCGACCAGGTGTTTTTCTGCGCCGGCAGCGGGAAGTCGTCTGAGCGGTCCGGGGCGAAGGCGTTGCCGCCGCGGCCTTTGCCGACCACCTTGCCTTTGATCGACCAGGCGGTCCCTGAGGTGCCGAACACTTTTTCCGCTTTATCGAAGAACGGCTCCAGCTCGTCGTAGGTGACACCGAAATCCTGGATGATCATATCCTGGGGAATGAAGTTTTTGCCGTAGCGTTCTTCATAGTGGCTGCGCATCCGCAGTTCGATGGGATCGACGCGGAAATGGACGCCGGACCAGTGCAGCCCGGCCCCGCCCACGCCGGTACCCGGCAGGAAGGCCGCCAGCTGGCGATACGGCACCGCCTGCTGGCTGGTGTTATGCCGGATGGTGACAGTGCTTTTCGACAGATCCTGGAACAGCTTGCGGCGGATGTTGTAGGTCAGCTCGTCAATCACCTGCGGATAGGCGCCATCCGGCCAGGTGTCGCGCATCGGGCCGCGCTCCAGCGCGACGACGTTGAGCCCGGCTTCGGTCAGCTCTTTGGCCATGATCGCCCCAACCCAGCCGAAGCCGACGATCGCGACATCGGTTTTTTTCAATACGGTGGCCATGATTACGCCCTCTCCCCATTAATTGATACCGGCGGGAAGGGGTAGCGTTCGCCCCGTTCAACCCAGTCCATAAAGTCGGCGCGCGCGCCGGGAAAATTAATCAGCGTCCAGCCGACCATGCCTTTATTGCCGCCATGGATCGGGTCGCTGAAGAACCCTTCGCGGGTGTTCTGTAGCAGATAGGTGAAGAACAGCGAGGCCGGCAGCTGTTTGAACTCGGCTTTGCCGGATTCCCACAGGCCGAGCGCCTCGTCCTGCTGCTCGCTGCTCAGTTCAGCGAAGGTTTTATGATATTTGTCCTGGCACCACGCCTCGGCATCAGCGATCCCGAGGTTATAGATCTGTTTAGGCACCAGCGGCAGCTGATAACCCATCTCTTTCGGCACGTCGGGGTTGAAGGGCCCCTGCATATACCAGATGGAGCCGGTGGCGTAGGGGGTATTGAGCTGGCGATCGATAAACTCCGGGACGCCGGCCTCTTTGGCGCCGGGACCGAGTTCATCCGCCGGGATTAAGCGAGCGACGGCGGCGTTGATAAACACCCACTCACGATCGTTGAAGAACTGCGGCTTCCAGTCGCTGGCCGCCGCCGTGTTCCCGGAAGCAGGCTCAGACGCGGGGGCCGCCTGCGCGGTCGCGCTGGTGGCCACGCCAATGGCCCCTGCTCCCGCGCCGCCGATCACCACCGTCGGGATCAGCGCCATCGATTTCACCAGGAAATCACGCCTGGAATTGTTGGTTTTCTCGCTCGACATCATCACATTCCTGTCATTGAAAATTACTGTTTTTGTCGCAGACAAACCCAGTGAATGTCGTGCTGGAACCGATACCATTGCGCTTTCAAACCGCTTAGCGTCTGGCCCGGCCCGGCAAGTCGGATAAAACATCGCCAGAGGCGATATCATTTATAGGGTTATCGTTTGGATAGTAGACGATTCTCAACGAAACGCGGGAAATCGGAGAGAAATTCACCGGAATGTCATCGTGAGAAGGGTGCTGCCATAACCTTGAGGCGGTAAACCAGCGGCATTCACACCGCGCTGAGCTTACCCATGCGCCATAAAAGAGTGACTTGTATCACAAATGTTATTTTTTGTTTATGGTACATGGCAGATTAAACGTCTGTAAATACTCGTATTAGGAATAATTAAACATTTTGAGCTGTTAAAAAAGTTAATAACCGTTGTTAACTATTTTGCATCTATTTCCCGGCTAACGCGTTCAGCTGGCGATCCCCATCCACAGGAGAAGAGAAGATATGTTCGATCATGTGAAATTCGGCGCTAGCGACTATGCCGCCAGCAAAACGTTCTTTTTACAGGCCCTGGCCCCGCTTGGCGTAACGCTGGTTGGCGAAGGCGAGCCGACCTACGGCGCAGAGCTGGCCGGCAGCGGCGATGTTTCTCTATGCCTCTATCAAAGTGCGGAAAAACCAGCGCCGCTGCACATTGCCTTTCGCGCCGACAGCCGCGAGCAGGTCGATGCCTTCTGGCAGGCGGCGCTGGCCGCCGGAGGAAAGGACAACGGCGCGCCGGGGGTACGGCCAAACTACCACGCCAGTTACTACGCCGCCTTTGTGATTGCGCCAGACGGACACAATATTGAAGCCGTGTGCCATCTGGCGGGGTAAGCCGAGCGGAAAAAAATTCCCACGTCCGTGGGAAACGCTGAAGGTATGGATGTCTCGGATTCAGCTGACCGACTCAATGAGGGCGGACAACAGTCCGGTGAAGTGGGTATGTGACTCAATGACATAATCCGAGGAGACTTTATCGCGGATTTCGAAACGGTCATCTGTGAAGCTGTAGACAATCACGGACATGCCCTCTTCACCAATCACTACTTTGTCATTGAGGTTCGGATCGACATAGATTTCGTTAATACGCGTATCAAAGTTTCGAACAAAGATATTCGACCATGCAGGTTCACCGTTCTCTGCCTGCACCAGGCTGTACAATGTCATGCCATTGTACTCACCCCCATCCATAATATTGAACATATCCGCGTAGTCCGGCCGACTAATCAATAGTCGTTGAATATCCTCATAGACCCTTCTTTTCTTGTCCTCCCATTCAACAGGCGCGACTTTGTGCATTAAATCTGCCATGACATCTGGGTCTACAGGGTCGGCTACGGGATAATTACCTTCCACCATCAGCGACTTCAGGTTACCAATCGTGAAATAGCGCTTTAGCTGGGCGGGGAATAAAACTGGCATTGCGATTGTTTTTCCTTTCTCGTCGCAAAACTCGACCAGATAGCCAGTTGTTGGCGTATTAAAAACCATAACAATCGTACCAAGCGTTCCTTTTACCAGCCCTTCATTCGGTAAATCCTCACCTAAAACCACAACGTCTAATTCGGCTCTTTTCATTTTAATTTCCTTATCAAACGAAAACAGGCCCCACACGTGTGGTGAAGACCCGAACAGGGAACCGGAGAGTTTTTCTTTTTTAGACACACCCCCACACACGTGGGGAAGACAGTCCATATACTCTGACAAAACCATGCTTAACAGAAACACCCCCACGCATGTGGGGAAGACGATGTCATCACGCTAAATGATGTCCCGCTGCAGGAAACACCCCCACGCATGTGGGGAAGACACCAGCATATTGTGTTTAGCGGCGTATTAAAACACCAGATTTACGATAATTGCACTCCGCAGGGTTTCCGCATCAGCATCAACCTTTATCAAACGAAAAAGTATGTCCCCATATCACCACCGTCGACTTGCTGCTGACCTGGGCCGGCCTACCCTACTGGCCTGCCCGATCCATAGCCAGGCGCCAAACGCTTTTGTCATCCCCAGAATATAGCGCGACGTCTTGACGTTTGCCTTCCGTGGCTTCGCGTAGTTACCGCTGCGGAAAAATCCACACATCCTCCGCCGGGAGCGTCAGATGGCAGTGTTCGGCATCGCGCAGCGCCGTTCCGTAGGCGCGCAGCGGAAAGTCGTCGCCTTCGGTACGGAACAGGTACTCCCAGCGGTCGCCGAGGTACATGCTGGTCAGCAGCGGGAGCTGGAGGCTATTATCCTGCGCTGCGCCGTCGAGACGCAGGCGCTCGACGCGGATCACCGCCGTCGCCGGCTGGCCAACGCTGACCCCCTCGCCCGCTCGACCCCACAGCGTCCAGCTGGCGCCTTCAACCCTCGCACGACCGTTTTCCAGCGCCGTCACCTTACCGTGCAGACGGTTATTGCTGCCCATAAACTCGGCGGCGAACAGCGTCGCCGGGCTGCCGTACATCTCCTGCGGCGTCCCCTGCTGCTCAATGACGCCATTGTTCAGCAGCAGAATACGATCGGAGATGGCCATTGCTTCATTCTGATCGTGGGTGACCATCAGCGCCGACAGGCCCAGCTTGATGATCAGCTCGCGCAGAAACACCCGCGCCTCTTCGCGCAGTTTGGCGTCAAGGTTGGAGAGCGGTTCATCCAGCAGGATCACCGGCGGGTTGTAGACCAGCGCCCGGCCGATGGCCACCCGCTGCTGCTGGCCACCGGAGAGCTGGTGCGGATGGCGGTTGCCGAGGTGCCCCAGCCCCAGTTGATCCAGTACGCGCTGCACCCGCTCTTTTATCTCCCCCGCAGCCACTTTACGCAGCTTCAGCGGATAGGCCACGTTGTGGAACACCGTTTTGTGCGGCCACAGGGCATAGGACTGAAAGACCAGGCCCAGGTTACGCTCTTCGGCCGGGATCTCGCTGCGCGGCGTGCCGTCGTACACCGTGCGGTTGCCGATGGCGATCCGTCCGCTCGTCGGTTTTTCCAGCCCGGCCACCGCCCGCAGTAGCGTGGTTTTGCCGCTTCCCGAAGGCCCCAGCAGCGACACCACCTCTCCCCGGCCAAGCGTCATGGAAACCCCCTTCAGCACCGGGTTGTCGCCATAGGTGAGATGCAGATTTTCTACCGATAACTCAATCATGTAATTTCACTCCAAAGCGCAGGGCGATACCAAGGCCAATCACCACCAGCAGAATATTGATAAAGGAGAGCGCCGCGACGATATCGATGGCCCCCGCCGCCCACAGCGACACCAGCATCGAGCCGATGGTTTCGGTACCCGGCGACAGCAGATAGACGCCGGTGGAATACTCACGCTCAAAGATAAGGAACATCAGCAGCCAGGAGCCAATCAGCCCATAGCGCGACAGCGGGACAGTCACGTGGCGGGTGATCTGCCCCCGGGAAGCGCCGGTGCTGCGCGCCGCCTCCTCCAGCTCCGGGCCCACCTGCAGCAGCGTCGAAGAGATGAGCCGCAGGCCGTAAGCCATCCATACCACGGTGTAGGCCAGCCAGACGCTGAAGATAGTGTTGCGCAGGGCACGCAGTTGCACGATAAGGTGTTCGCGCAGCCAGTCGGCCACCGGCAGCGCCGAGAGCCAGCCGTGCTTCAGCGACTGATCGAGCCACATCGGCACAAACAGGAACACCCACAGGAAGGCCAGCCCGGCCAGCAGCCCCGGCACCGCACGCGGGACCAGCACGCTGTAGTCGAGAAAGCGGGTGACGTTGTCCGCTTTGCGGTGCATGGCGATGCCGACAAACAGATAGCAGATCACCGCCAGCGCGCCGCCGACGATGCCGATAGCCATCGAGTTGACGATTGCCCGCAGCAGGTTGGGCTGCTGCCAGATATTGTGGAACGTCGCCAGCGACAGCTCATCCCACAGCGACACCCCGACGCCCCAGTTGGAGATAAAGGCGCGCAGCGCCACGCCGAGCAGCGGCACGCCGATGGTCACCGTCAGCCAGGCCACCACCACCGCCCCGGCCACCCAGCGCCATTTGCCCAGCGGCAGCGCCCGCGCCTGCGACGCCTTGCCCTTCATGGTGACAAAGCGGTTGGCGGTGCGCATCAGTCGCCGCTGGAGCATCACCAGCGGGATGGTAATGCAGATCAGCACCACCGCCACCGCCGCCATCAGATGGTAGGAGGGGGTGCCGAGCTTGTTGGTCAGCTTATAAAGATAGGTCGCCAGCACCATGTTGCCCTCGGGGTCGCCCAGCACCAGCATCAGACCGAAAACCTCCAGACCGAGGAAGAAGAGCAGCACGCAGGCGTAAAGGATGGATGGCCGCACCATCGGCAGACTCACCGAGGTCATCACCTGCAGCGGGGTAGCGCCGACGGTGCGCGCCGCCTCTTCCACGTCGGAACCGACGCTGCGCAGCGCCGAAGAGATATAGAGATAGGCGTGCGGAACGTGGGTTAAGCCGGCGATGACCACAATGCTGAACATCGAGTAGATATTCCACGGCACAAAGCCGATCAGCTGCTGCGCCCACTGGGAAAAGAAGCCTACCGGCCCGGCGGCCACCACGTAGCCAAAGCCCAGCACCATCGGCGAGACGAAGATCGGCACCAGGATCAGCGGCTCAATGATCCGCCGGCCGGGTAAATCGGTGCGCACCATCAGAAACGCCAAAATACCGCCCAGCGGAATGGCAATAATCACCAGGCCAAAGGCCAGAATAAAACCTGACCTTAATGCCAGATAAAAATCCGGGTCGGTAAAAATAAAGGCGAACGCTTCCAGACTCCACGATTTGGAGCGGGAAAAGAATGGCGCGGAGAGAAAACTCTGCACCACAATAAATAACAGTGGGACATAAATCACCAGCGCCGTGATGCACACCACCACGCCGCGCGGCAGCCCCTGCCACTTTCTGAGTAATACATTCATGGTTCATCCCTTTGGTCAGGAGAAAAAACCCGCCGGGTGTGAATAAGGGGCATCGGCGATGCCCCGAAGGAGGATTATTTCGCGGCGGCGCTGCGCCATTGTTTAATAAACTGCAGACGTTTTTGCGGCTGTAAATAATCGAGCAGCGTTTCGTTGACCGGGATCGGTTTTAACGCTTTGCCCAACAGCGCGGTCATACCATCGATATCATTTTTACCTTCAATATCGCGACGAATAGAGGGAATATCCGCCTGGCTGGCGAGGATCTGCTGGCCTTTTTCCGACAAGACATAGTCGAGCCACAATTTTGCCGCATTGGGATGTTCGCTCTCCTGGCTAATAAACGAGACGCGGGAGAGCACCAGCACGTAATCTTTCGGATAGGCAATGCCTAAAGAGGGATCGTTTTTCGCCCGTGCTTCGGCATAGGAGCCAAGGATGTTATAGCCGATCAGGTTTTCACCAGAGGAGACGCGCTCCATCATCGTGCCGGTGGAAGACTGCACCGTCAGGCCGCCTTTGGCGATATTCGCCAGGTCGGTAAAATAGTTCGCGTCGGCCTGGCTGTCCTGCACCGCCAGCATAAAGCCGAGGCCCGATTTTTCGATGTCGTAGGTGGTGACTTTGCCTTTAAATTTATCGGCCTGGCTGGCGATCAGTTTTGCCAGCGCGGTATGCGAATCCGGAACCTCATTCTGCGGGATCAGCCTTTTGTTATAAATAAACACCACCGGCTCGTAGGTGGTGCCATAGGCTTTCTGCTGCCAGACCGCCCAGTCGGGTAATTGCTTCACCTCCGGCGAGGCATATTGTTCCGCGTATTCGGTAGCTAATTTCAGCGCGGTATCCATCGACGAGCTCCACACCACGTCCCCGCTGCCGCCCCCGGCGGCCTGCTCGCTGATATAACGGTTATACAGCTCGGTGCTGTTCATGTCGTTATATTCGACTTTTACACCCGGATATTGCGCTTCAAATCCTTTAATTAAAGGCCCGGCCGCTTTGGTATCGGTGGTGGAATAAATAACCACCTTGCCCTCTTTTACGGCGGCATCCACCGTTTTTTGATAATCCGCGGGATAGCCCGCAGGCACCTCCGCCCAGGCGGCACAGGCGAAAACGGCCGTCAGTGAAACCACTAAACCACTTATTTTCTTATACATGATACCAACCTTTAATCATCAATTAATAAACACAAATTTAACATATAGTGGTATCAGCTCCCCTTGCAACGCCGGGGATGGCTTTTTTCTGGCTTTTGTGACACTGGCAGAATTTAAAAATGTGGTGTTTATGGCGTTAATTAAAACGCGATCCCGGCCCCGTTTTTTATCGCCTGTCGCCTGACGCAGACGCAGACGCAGTGACATTCCGCCGGGAGATGCCGCCCTTGACCTTCTGCGCCGGGCGGCGCAGCATAAAACGGCAAACATAACAAAATAACAACAGACTACAGGAGAGAATCAGTGCCTACAGGACACCGCTTTCTGGCGACGGATCTGCATCAGTTTGTCGTCTCACTGTTTACCCATCTCGGCAGTACCCAGGGGAAGCCACCCTCGTCGCAGACCATCTGATCGCCGCCAATCTTGCCGGGCATGACTCCCACGGCGTCGGGATGATCCCAAGCTACGTGAAATCCCACGCCGGTGGTTTTCTGCAGCTCAACCGCCACGCCACGGTGACCAAAGACGCCGGCGCCGTGGTCACCCTCGACGGCAACGCCGGCTTCGGCCAGGTGGTCGCCCACGAAGCGATGCAGTTAGGCATTGAAAAGGCGAAGCAGCATGGTATGGCGGCAATCGCCCTGCGCAATGCGCATCACGTCGGGCGCATCGGCTACTGGGCCGAGCAGTGCGCCGCCGCCGGGCTGATCTCCATCCACTTCGTCAGCGTGATTGGCGACCCGATGGTCGCCCCGTTCCGCGGGAAGGACAGCCGCTTCGGCACTAACCCGCTGTGCGTGGTGTTCCCCCGCGAGGGCCATCCGCCGCTGCTGCTGGACTACGCCACCAGCGCCATCGCCTTTGGTAAAACCCGCGTCGCCTGGCATAAAGGCGAAGCCGTGGCCCCCGGCTGCCTGATCGACGCCAAAGGGCTCCCCACCACCGACCCGGCGGTGATGCAGACTTCGCCGCTGGGCGCCCTGCTCACCTTCGCCCAGCACAAAGGCTATGCCCTGGCGACGCTGTGCGAAGTGCTCGGCGGTGCGCTCTCCGGGGGGCAAACCACCCATCAGGAGAGCCTGCAGACCAGCGTCGACGCCATCTTTAACTGCATGACCACGGTGATCCTGAGCCCGGACGCGTTCGATGCCCCGGACAGCCAGGCGCAGACGGAGGCCTTTATCGCATGGTGCAAGCAGTCGCCGCACGATGCCGATGCCCCGGTGCTGGCGCCCGGCGAATGGGAGGCCGCCAACCGCGAAGCGCGGCTGGCGCAGGGGATCCCGCTGGATGCCGGCAGCTGGCATGCTATCTGCGCCGCCGCGCGCGACGTCGGCCTGAGCGAATCGCACTTCGACCGCTGCCGCCCTCTCGCCTAGCCACGTTTACCCCCGCAGAGCGTCTGACGTCGGCGCTCTGCGTCATCGTCATTAGTGACGAGGTCACGTTCCCGTCATCACACCATTTTAATTTTCACATGTAAATCAATAAATTAAATTCTGGCACAAGACCTGCATAGCGCAGCAGGCCTGCGTCTGCATCACGACCAGGCGTTACCGCGATCGTTGCCCGTCGGGCCCGGCGCGACAGCGATCCTCTGTTCACTGTTAACAGGTCTGTTACTGATGAAAAAAATCACGAGCGTGTGCCCCTACTGCGGGGCGGGTTGCAAACTTAAACTGGTTGTCGACAACAATAAAATCATTCGCGCGGAAGCCGCCGACGGCGTCACCAACCAGAACCAGCTGTGTCTGAAAGGCTATTACGGCTGGGATTTTCTGAACGATACGCAGCTCCTGACGCCCCGTCTCAAACAACCGATGATCCGCTACCAGAAAGGCGGCGCCTTCACGCCGGTCAGCTGGCAGGAGGCGATTCGCTATACCGCCAGCAAGCTCAGGGAGATCAAAGAGAAGCATGGCCCGCGCGCCATCATGACCACCGGCTCCTCGCGCGGCACCGGCAACGAAACCAACTATGTGATGCAAAAGTTCGCCCGCGCGGTGCTGAACACCAATAACGTCGACTGCTGCGCCCGCGTCTGCCACGGCCCCTCTGT
This sequence comes from Klebsiella sp. P1CD1, assembly GCF_003790505.1. NCBI lineage: Bacteria > Pseudomonadati > Pseudomonadota > Gammaproteobacteria > Enterobacterales > Enterobacteriaceae > Klebsiella > Klebsiella sp. P1CD1. Next base: position 2,500,012 of record NZ_CP033631.1, on the reverse strand, counting down.
CGCCGGGCTGCAGCAGGCGCTGGGCAACGGGGCGATGAGCAACTCGATCAGCGACATCGAAAACTCGAAATGCCTGCTGGTCTTTGGCTACAACTGCGCCGACTCCCATCCAATCGTCGCCCGCCGGGTGATCAAAGCCCGGGAAAACGGCGCCAAAATCATCGTCTGCGATCCGCGGCGCATTGAAACCGCGCGCATTGCCGACCGTCATCTGCAGCTCAACAACGGCAGCAACATGGCGCTGGTGAATGCCTTCGGCTATGTACTGCTGGAGGAGGAGCTGTACAACAAAGCCTATGTCGAACGCTATACCGAAGGGCTGGATGCTTACCGCGAAGCGGTGAAGGATTATGCCCCGGAAGCGGTGGAAGCGATTGTCGGGGTCAGCGCGCAGGCGATCCGTGAGGCGATGCGCATCTTCGCCGCCGCCCCTTCCGCCACTATTATGTGGGGCATGGGCGTCACCCAGTTTGGCCAGGCGGTGGACGTGGTGCGCGGTCTGGCAAGCCTGGCGCTGCTCACCGGCAACCTGGGGCGGGCGAACGTCGGCGTGGGCCCGGTCCGCGGGCAAAACAACGTGCAGGGCGCCTGCGATATGGGCGTGCTGCCGAACCTGTTCCCGGGTTATCAGGAGGTCACCGACCCCGCCGTGCGGGAGAAATTCGCCGCCGCCTGGGGTGTCGACCCGGCGCTGATGGATGACCAGGTCGGCACCCGCATCACCGAGGTGCCGCATAAAGCGCTGACTGGCGAGATCAAAGCCTACTACATCATGGGTGAAGATCCGCTGCAGACTGAAGCCGACCTCGGCCTGGTGCGCAAAGGCATCGAGGCGCTGGACTTTGTGGTGGTGCAGGACATCTTCATGACCAAAACGGCGGAAATTGCCGATGTCCTGCTGCCGGCCACCTCCTGGGGCGAGCACGGCGGCGTATTCACCTGCGCCGACCGTGGGTTCCAGCGGTTTGAACAGGCGATCCCTCCGGCGGGGAATGTGAAGCGCGACTGGGAGATCATTAGCCTGCTGGCCAGCGAAATGGGTTATCCGATGCACTATGAGAACAACCAGCAGATCTGGGACGAGATGCGCGAACTCTGCCCGCTGTTCTACGGCGTGACCTGGGAGAAAATGGGCGATATGGGCCATGTCCAGTGGCCATGCCCGACCCTCGACCACCCCGGCACGCCGTGGCTGTATAAAGACAACCGCTTCGATACCCCATCGGGCAAAGGACAGCTGTTCGCCACCGCCTGGCGCGCGCCGGCGGAGCGCCCGGATGACGAGTGGCCGCTGGTGCTCTGCACCGTGCGGGAGGTGGGGCATTACTCCTGCCGCTCAATGACCGGCAACTGTGCCGCGCTGCAGTCGCTGGCCGACGAGCCGGGACGGGTGCAGATGAATCCGTTGGATGCGCAACGACTGGGGATCGCTGACAAACAGCTGGTGTGGGTCAGCTCCCGACGCGGGAAGGTGATCACCCGCGCCGACCTCAGCGATCGCATCAATCCGGGGGCGGTCTATATGACCTATCAGTGGTGGGTGGGCGCCTGCAATGAGCTGACCCAGGATAACCTCGATCCGATCTCCAAAACACCGGAAACCAAATACTGTGCGGTGAAAGTGGAAGCGATAGCCGACCAGCAATGGGCGGAGCGCTACGCCTGGACGGCCTACAGCGATATGAAGGCGCGACTGAAAGCCGCCGCCGACGTCTGACCTCAGGGAGCGCGCCGCGCTCCCTCTGCCGCTGCCGGTGGGTTACGCCGCCGGCAGCTGTTTCTCCACCAGCGCCACCCACATGGCCACCCCGGGACTAATCAGCGCATCGTTAAAGTCATAGCTGGCGTTATGTAGCGGCTTCGACGGGGTTTCGCCGTCGGTGCCTATCCAGAAATAGGCTCCCGGACAGACCTCCAGCATGCAGGCAAAATCTTCGGAGGCCATCGACGGCGCCTGGTTCCAGCGCACGGCTTCCGCGCCGAGGGTGGCGACGGCCACCTCGCGCACCTGCTGCGCCTGCTGCGCATGGTTTTTGGTCACCGGATAGCCCGGGAACCAGCTAATCTCACCCTGCACATCGGACACCTGCGGCTGGGTCGCCACATAGCTTTCGATAAGCTCACGCACGCGGGCGCGAACGCGATTGCTCAGACAGCGGAAGGTACCGCGCAGCACCACGGTGTCCGGCAGGACGTTGATCGCCTCGCCGCCGTTTATCTGGGTGATACTGACCACCGCGGAATCCTGCGGCGACAGGCGGCGGGAAGGAATGGTCTGCAGCGCCATAATCAGCTGCGCCGCCGCGACGATCGGATCGGCCCCGCTCTCCGGCATCGCCGCATGACAGCTCTTTCCGCGCAGGGTGATCTCGAAGGCGTCCAGCGAGGCCATCATCGCGCCATCGCTGAGCGCCACTTCACCAAGGGGGATCCCCGGCCAGTTATGCAGCGCGTAGATGGCGTCCATCGGGAAGCGCTCGAACAACCCCTCTTCCACCATTTTGCGCGCGCCGCCGAGGTTCTCTTCCGCCGGCTGGAAGACAAAGTGGACGGTGCCGCTGAACTGGCGGGTCTGCGCCAGATGGGCGGCCGCCGCCAGCAGCATCGCGGTGTGACCATCGTGGCCGCAGGCGTGCATCACCCCGGGACGGCGCGAGCGATAGCTGACGCTCCCCAGCTCGGTGATCGGCAGGGCGTCCATATCGGCGCGCAGGCCGATGACCGGCCCGGGACCGTTTTCCAGCGTCGCCACGACGCCGGTGCCGGCCAGCCCGCGGTGTACCTGCAGCCCAAACGAGGCCAGCAGCTCCGCAACGCGGCGCGAGGTCTCCTGCTCCTGATATCCGAGCTCAGGCGCGGCGTGAAATTCACGTCGCCAGCCAACGGCTTCGGCGATCAGTGACGGCGATACGGCCATGTATTACTCCTTTCCTGCATAGCGTAATGCTGAATAATCGGTCATGCGTCGCGTTTTTTCCCCGTCGCTCACCGACGTCGGGTCGCTGCCGCTCCCTCCGTTATATCCTGTCGTTAACACGCTGACAACGTCACGAAATGCGGCGGCGGCGCGGCGTACAGCCCTGTCGCCGCCCGGCGGTCCTTTTTTGGTAGTGATTTCAACGGTGACAACGGCCAGGCGATTAATTATTATGCAACTCAGGACGGCAATTTGCCGAAGGATCCACTACTGACCTCTCCTTCATCGGAAATAAAATGTTTAACCCAGACCAGAATCGTCTTGCCCCCACGCTGGCGATGATCATGGCCGCGTCGCTCGTGGGATTTATCACCGGCTATACGGTGCCGTTAATCAGTCTTGAGCTGGCGCAGCAGCAGATCGCGCCGCTGTACGTCGGCCTGCTGGCCGCCCTGCCGCCCGCCGGCATGATGATCTCCTCTTTCCTCTCTCCTGCGCTGTGCCGGCGCGTTGAAATGGGCGTGCTGCTGAGCGGCAGTCTGATCCTGCTGGCGCTGGCGACCATCGCCTCATGCATGACCACCGATATGACGCTGCTTTTGCTGCCGCGCCTGCTGACCGGCCTGGCCTCCGGGGTCATTATCGTGCTGGGCGAAAGCTGGATCACCGGCGGCGCGGCGGGCAGCCAGCGCGCCACCCTCACCGGCATCTACGCCTCGGCCTTTACCGGCTGCCAACTGGCCGGGCCGTTACTGATCTCCGTCGGCCCCGCCTGGCAGGCCTCGGCGCTGATGGCGATCGTCGCGGTCACCGCCGTCTGCCTGCTGATGCTGCGCCATCTGCCCACTGGCACCCGCGAAAGCCTCGGGGAGCGCGCCAGCTGGCGCAGCCTCGGCGCTTTCCTGCCGGTACTGGCCTCCGGGGTGTTCTGCTTCGCCTTCTTCGACGCCAGCATCCTCGCCCTGCTGCCGCTGTACGGCATGGACAAAGGGCTGAATGAAGGGATGGCGGTGCTGCTGGTCACCGTGGTGCTCACCGGGGATGCGATGTTCCAGACCCCGCTCGGCTGGCTGGCCGACCGGGTCGGCATTCGCCGCGTGCATCTGTCCTGCGCGGTAGTCTTCAGTCTGTCGCTGCTGGCCCTGCCGCTGATGCTCGGCTCGCGCATTCAGCTGATGGCCATTTGCCTGCTGCTGGGCGCCGCCGCGGGCGCGCTTTATACCCTGTCGCTGGTGCGGGCGGGGAAAACCTTCAATGGGCAGAAGCTGATTATGATTAACGCCCTGTTCGGCTTTTTCTGGTCCGCCGGCAGCGTCGCCGGGCCGGTAGTCAGCGGCATGCTGATCGGCATCACCGGTTACGATGGCCTGATCGTCACCCTGGTGGCCAGCGGCGTGCTGTTCCTGTTGATTCAATGTCTATGCAAAAACGAGAAAACCCTGCTTGCCAGTGAGCAGGAAGAGGAGATGGACGAGGCGACGGAGTCCGCACGGTAGTTTTGAGGGTGGGTGCGATGGAACGATGGTGTCAATCGAACATGTTGTAGAGCTGCATGCCCTCACCCTGCGCCAGGGAGAAGGTGCTCTGGTCACCGACCGCAGTATGCCGACGGGGTTGCCAGAGTCTGCGAAAGAGAGCGGAATTCGCCGTGAATACGGTAACAAGCTTGTCGGTAAAAAGATCCCCAACGAGCCTTTGAGTACAGCCGTTTTTGATACCATCACTTACCTCTTAGACAAGAGGTAAGATTTTTCTGGCCTTCTCAACGTCGTCCACGTATGGAGTAGTCAACGGTACCTTGCAAATTATGTCAGGTCGGTCATTTCCTGCCTTACCGTCGCAACTCTAGCATGGTATATCAATCGTTTACTGCTGTTGGGGCGGTGTGCAGAGCCACTGCACACTAAAATACCTCATGCATCGATAACAATATCACTCGCCGGTACAGACTGGCAGGCAAGGCACAGGCCGTCGTCGGAAACTGTTTGTTCGGTGAATGAACCAATAGCGCCTTCTATCACTCTCACAGCGCAGCATTCGCACTGTCCGGCCCGGCACCCACCGGCCATAGGGATCTGGTGTTTTTCCCCCAGCTCCAGCAATGTCCCTGCTGCCGGCGTCCACAGCACCGTCACTCCTGAACGTGCAAAAACTACCTTGTAGCTGTCTTTAAGCGAGGTAATACGTGGCACAGGAGGGGCAAACATTTCTTTAAAGATATCAAAGGCAAATACGCCCCGCTCCCGTAGCCCCCCCTCAAGCGCAGAGACCATCGGACCCGGGCCGCAGAGATAAAAACGCGCACGATTGCTAACCAATTTTTCATCAATAAGCGCAGCGGTGATCATTCCAGTATGCTGATAACTCTTCCCCTGTTCGTCACCAGGTCTCGGATTATCGTAGACATTAACGATGTTAAGCCTCGGAAGTCGTTGTGACAATATCTCAAGTTGTTTCCGGAAAGCGTGGCTCTGGCTGTTGCGGTTACCATAGTATAACCACAGCTCTGGTCCTTCGTGAGTCATGTCCAGCGAGCTTAGATAACTGATGAACGGTGTGATACCTATCCCTCCGGCGATCATTACTACCGGAGCAACGCTGTTGGTTGGGATCACAAAACTGCCATCAGGGGCTGTCAAAGCGACTTCATCACCAACCTGCAGATTTTGATGAATAAAAGACGACATCTCTCCCTGTTGCTGGTGCTTCACTGAGACGGTAAAACATGCTTTGCGCCCAGGCGCGTTACTTAGGGTGTATGCACGGCACATGCTCTCGGGTTTGCCCTTCGGAAAGACCCGCAGGATAACTGCCTGACCAGCCTGCCAGTCCGGCAATTGCGCCCCGTCCACCGGGATAAAACTGACGCTGCGTACATCCGGCGTTTCCTGAACGATATCGCTGACTATAAACCGGCGCTCCCCTTTCCAGGCCAGTGCATCAGCCACCTTACGTACCGAGCAACGCATTGCTCTGAGGGGAACGGAGCCACTTATCCTGTCCACAGCCATATAGTTAATCAGCAGATTATAATTGCTGCTTTCTTCACCTTTTATCGGAAGCTCAGGTTTATTCAAATCAGGACACCCTTGCCACCAACCATATTCAGCGATCACCACGTCGTCATGAATGGCGTTGTCAATTTTGGCTCTGAAACGACCCCGACCAGCAGGGGTAATGATTTCAATCCAGTCTCTATTATCGATATCTGCATTGTCAGCTACTGCCCTGCTGACAATGGCCGTTGGATCCGGTGATTTTCGACGCAGGCTGACCAGGCTACGATGCTGGCTGTGACAAAATAGAGCGTTCTTCATGGTAGTCAGGCGCAGCGGGAAGGCATCCTGATTTGGTGATTCCTCAATATACTGCGGTACCGGCGAATACCCGTGCCGCAGCAAGCGCTCGCTGTAAATTTCTACCTTACCGGTCTCGGTGGCAAAGCCGCGTGGTTTATTGTCCGGACCATCACGCAGGGCATATTTTTTCTCATGATTGACGATATGCGTGGTGATCCCGCCGGGATGTGCACGGAGCATTTCCAATGTGAGGCCGGAGGGCTTAAGGATATGATTAAATCCCGCATCCGTATCGCCGCAAAAGAAATCGTCCCCCATTCCCATTTTACACGCCAGACGAAACACTATCTCGTAATCGGCCAGGGAACCCCCTCGAGGCGTTACCAGTTGCGGACGTAGCTGAATATGAGCATCGGCACGTTCTGAGATTTCAAAACCGATTTTCAGCGCTTCGTGCTCCCAGAGAGTGCTGGCGGGCAACAGGATATCGGCGAAGCTTGATGTAGGGGTAATAAAATGGTCACAGTGAACATGAAACTCAAGCTGCTTCAGTGCGGCGATAGCGGTATCCACATTACCATGGGCAGACAGCATGTTTGAACCAAAGCAGACCAGCCCCCTTACTTTGTAAGGTTTATGTTCCAGGATGGCACGATGTAAATCGGCTGTCGTGACATAACCACTTGCCGGCGGACCCAGTGGACGTTCGCTGAGTCCAAGCGCTTTTTGTCGCTGTGATTCAGGCAATAACGATAACGGATTAACGGCATTGAACGGAGGTTTCGCATAAATTCGGTTGCTGCCGCGGGTATCGAACGCCCCGGTCAGTGCGTACAGGATGGCAATAGCTCGCTCTGTTTGCGTGGCGTTCTGGCTCTGAGCAATCCCTACCCAGGCGTGGTACGCAATGCGTGATGAACGCCGAATTAACGCCATGGCAGCCTGTTGTTTTTTTATAGAGACACCGGTCACTGTCGCCACATGTTCAAGGGTGTATCCGGCAACCGCCTGACGCAAAACCTCCAGTGCCGGGGTACATACCGCCGTTTCACCGTTAGCAAGAGGCAGCGAATAGCGCCCTACCAACGAGGCTCGCTGATAAAAAACCTCATCACCCGCCACTGCATCTGTACAACAACGCGCTATGTTATCCACGCTGTCCCAAAGTAAATAATGGTTGGTTACAGCATCTGAAGTAATGTCCCGCTCACGTAGCAGCCGTCCCGAGTCTTCATTAACCAGCAGAGGCGCATCGGTCCAGGTCCTGACAAACGCCTCGTTATACCCCTCTTCCAGCAACTGACGTATAAACCCCATGGCAAGCACTGCGTCAGTACCTGGGTTGATGTTAAGCCAGACATCAGCGTCGCGAGCAAATTCTGTGTGCCGAGGGTCAATAACCAGCATTCTGGCACCTTTCTTACGCCCTTCACCAATGGCGCTGGCCTGTGCCAGCCATGTGGCGGCCGGATTGTTACCCCACAACATAATCAGTTCCGCATTACTGTAATCGGCAGTCGGCGTTATGCAGCCAAAAGTGAAAGTGTGAGCGGTATCTTTATGCCAGTTACATACTTCAGTGCTGTAGCAGGTATTAGGGCTGCCGTAGTGGCGCACAAAACGTTCAATCCACTCCACACTGTCGATAATTGGGGTCCCACTAGGCGTGGTTACCCCAAACGCTACCGATTCTGCACCACTTTCCGTTTTAAACTGCGTTAGCTTTTCAGCAATCTCTGTCAGAGCCTTATCCCAGGAAATACGTTTCCAGCCGGGATCCGCAGCCCCTTTCTCTCGCGTCCGGCGCAATGGCCATAGAACCCGGGCTTCGCTATAAATCAGTTCCGGGGCCGCTTTACCTTTCAGACAAACCGCGCCTCCAGTAGGGTGATCTTCATCAGGGCAAACAGATACCAGCCGTCCGTCAATGATTTCATTTAAGGTTCCACAACGCGAACGACAGAGCGCACAATACCCTGGGACAAAATGTTCAGACATGCCAATTACCTTTGTATTTGAGTCAACAGCCGGGTAGCCAGGTACAGACATTTGAAATCGTTCTCTGGCAAGGTAGAGCTGTTTCTCCGGAAGTTAAAGTTAATTAATAAATGAATAAATAACGTGCCCATAATGAGCGAAAAAAATAGTCGTTATCAGAAGTTACACTGAACCGATGAATTAATGCCCCCACGACCGGAGAGAAAGCGCCGTCCAGCTTTATGTATTTTCTGTAGTTCTTTCTCTTGTTATCAATCCATTTTTATTGCTTACTACGCAGTTATTCTCTTCTCCTTACCATCGCTATCTTTCCCGGGCACATAGTCCTTGTATTCTCCAACTCTGTCGGAGGAGATTTACCGATAAATAAGACATTCACTCTTAATAAGGTCCAGAATAGAAGTCATCTCTACCAATGATAGCTAATCCCGGTATCCAGCTTGTCCGCGCAATCCACCCCCGCCGCCCTGTCTCGCGCAGTGTTAAATTTATAGTCGACGAAAACCTGCATATTCTTATTAAAATAGTAGCTGAACCCTAGCTCTTCATAATCGAGAATTTGAGTTCGTCTGCCAGCAACTGTTTGAGTCAGTCGAGTATAACTGATATCCGGCTGGAATTTGTTGGTCAACATATATTTTGCCAGTGCTTCATAACTTATGGATGATGTATTGTTATCCCGAACCTGAGGATTGATGGCGTTGTTACTTTGAGTCATCACTGTTGCCAGATACAGTTTTCTGCTGTTGTAGTTTAGCCCTTCCGCGAAGGTGCGGATGTTCTTCTGATAACCTGCATTCTGTTGCTGGTAAAAGGTCGTTGCGGAAGAGGAAGCTGAAAATAGCGCACTTAATTCTGGTGTGAAGTACCAGATCAGAGAAGCGCCATAACCATTGCCATTTTGCTGCTTTATAGTTCGATAGTCATTATTACCCTTAAACTGATACTGCAACGCCATCTTTAATGGATGCTGGAAAAGTGTTATTTCTTTACGCCATGTCATCAGATTAAGAGCACGGCCACGCATAAAGTTGTCGATGTAGTTATAGGACATCTCCCGAAAGAAAGGTGAGCGATCAGTCAACGAAGTCACATCGTACAATACGCCCCAATTGCGGCCAATATCCAGACTTCCCCAGTCGGGATTATCAATACCTATAAATGCCAGTCGAGTGGCGTTTCTGCTGGCATCTGATGCACTCACCGTATATTCCCATTGGGCGTAAGCTTGCCAGCGTCTGGCGAGATCTTTTTTTCCGGTTAACCCAAAGTAGAGATAGCTCCGATCACCATCGTCTTTTACAGTATTGCTGGTAAAACGTCTGGCGATAATTGTGCCGTAAAAATCGAGTTTTTTTCCATCCTGGTTCATAAGGTTAACCGCCAGTACACCTGGTGAGAAAAGTAGTGACAACGCGACAAGACAGTAGCGTGAAAATTGCAATGTCATGATAAATGCCCCAAAAGATGCCTCGGCATCTGAATAGTTGTAGGGAGAAAAATTTACCGGGACATATGCTCAGTGCTTCCTTCCAGTAAAATGTGAGGATATTGTTATGCTGAAACTGTTTGTTTATGACTAAAGTAGCTAACAACGCCGTTAGTAATGGCGGAAGCAATTTTGTGGCGAAATGCAGTAGTGCCCAATAATCTCTCCTCTTCCGGGTTAGTAATAAATGATGTCTCTACCAGGACAGAAGGAATGTAAGGAGATTTAAGAACAACAAAAGCAGCTTGTTCTGTCTGGTTTGAATGCATATGGTGAACTGGTGAGATGTGACGAACAATATGTGAGCCCAGCAGCAGGCTCTCTTTAATTGTCTCTGTCTGTTCAAGATCGAAAATTATCTTGTCCAGATATCTATCTTTATGGATGACGCTCTTACCGGCAACATCATCTGCAGCGTTCTCACTTTTAGACAAGTATTTGGCCATTGCACTACTAGCGCCCCGAGTTGAAAGAGCAAATACAGAGGCGCCGTGAGCCGCTGGGCTAGTGAACCCATCGGCATGGATGGACATAAACAGCGAGGCGTTATGCGCATGAGCAATCTGTACACGCTCATAAAGCGGAATGAACGTATCGTCTGATCGGGTCAGCACCCCCTCAATACCGTATCCTTTTAACAGATTTTTGACATTATTGGCTATTTCCAGCACAACATGTTTTTCCAGTGCCCCCTGATGACCCACGGCACCAGAATCAATACCGCCGTGCCCAGGATCGATCATTACCGTATATTTGCCACGGCCATGTGTTAGGGCTCCCGAATGAGGACTAATAATTGATGAGCGAGATTGTGCATAAGTAAACGGGCTAATGAGCGTATTTGCTGCGAGGGTGGCTAAGCTCGCAAGAAGTAGTTTCCGCCGGGTAATTTCGTAATCCAATGTAATAACCTCATACTGTAAATTTAAGTTATGTTATAACGTAACATTAAGCTCTAAATCGAGGTTTTGTATGTTATATACTGTTGCAGTAGGTTACTTTGTGTTTCCTGTACTCCAGTGAGCGACAGGCAGACAAAAGCTGCAATAAAACCTCAGAAAACAATATGCTGCTTGCGGAAACATCCTGATACACACCCTTTCAAAAGATAATCATTCTCATTTAATGAAGTTATGTTATAACATAATAAATCATTATAAACCCGCTCAGCAGGTCATGATGACCCCATTATTCAATGACGCTTCCTGGGGAGGAATTATGTCTACCGAACTCATTAAAGAAGAAAAACTAAATATTGGTGCCGTGTTAGCAGTTTCACTCAGTACTGTTATAGCAATGTTGGATAGTACGATAGCTAATGTTGCATTACCGGTTATTGCTAAAGATTTTGCCGTTTCCGAATCGTCGTCCATCTTGATCATTAATGCTTATCAGTTTGCAGTGATCGCCTCTCTGCTGGTATTTGCAGCTCTGGGGAGAAAAGTGGGTAACAAGCGCATTTTCATTATGGGGACCATCCTTTTTGCTTTCTCATCGCTGGGCTGTGCTCTCTCTGAGACGCTGAATATGTTGACTGTTTTTCGTGTCGTTCAGGGTTTTGGCGCAGCTGCAATTTTGAGCGTAAACGCGGCACTGATAAAAGATATCTATCCGGCCAGGCTATTAGGCCGCGGATTGGGGATAAATGTCATGGTCGTATCCGTTTCCGCAGCTGCCGGGCCTTCAATAGCCTCTGCAATCCTGTCCATCGCGAACTGGAATTGGTTATTTACAATTAACGTACCCATTGCCTGTATTGCCCTTGTACTGTGCATAGTATCACTGAAACCCAGGCAACGAATGGAAGCTCGGTTTGATAAAGCAGGAGGTGTTCTGGTCTTCCTGACGTTTATTTCGTTCTCGACGATGATGTTAGGCTTAACCAAAAATAATCTGATTGAAGTTGTCTTGAGTGCGATAATACTTATCATTCTGGCATTCATTCTGTATAGGGATCAGCGAAAAAAACAGGATTCGGCTTTGATTCCGGTGGCTATGTTCCGCAGTAAAACCTTTTCCTTGTCATTGTTGATGTCAATGCTGTCATACAGCACGCAACTGCTGGCATTTGTCTCTTTGCCTTTCTATTTCCACAATGTGTTACACCGCAGCGTGATTGAAATAGGTATGCTCTTAACAGCATGGCCACTGGCAACGATGTTGACGTCACTGATATCGGGTGATCTTATAAAAAAACATGATCCCAACCTGGTGGCGCTCTCAGGGTTATCATTATTGCTGGCAGGAACACTACTAATGACATGGCTGCCTGCGGCACCTACAAATTTACAGATCCTTTGGCGAGTAGCAATTTGCGGTTTTGGTTTTGGTCTGTTTCAGGCTCCTAATAATTATCTCATTATGACTTCAGTTTCCCATGAGAATAGCAGTATTGCTAGTGGGCTGTTAGGCAGTTCGCGTCTGGTAGGGCAAATCATTGGTTCGGCATTGGTAGCCATATTCATCAATATTTATGCGAGCCAAGGTACTTCGATTAGTTTGTTCGCTGGGGCATTATTCTCGTTACTGTCTCTGACTGTCAGTTACTTTCGTTATAAATCTGAAAATCAAACTCAAAATTTCAATAAAAAAATTGTATGAGGTTCCCTTTGAAAATCAAATCAATTATGACAGTGTTGTTACTCATGATTTTTTCGGTACTCTCTGGCTGTTCAACCTATAATCCAGTCAGTCTACAAAAGAAAAGCATTGCGCCGGAAACAAATTACTATGAAGTTCACCCTGCGATATATGTCGGCGATCAGCTTAAATATGGTTTACTGAACGGAGAGCATGGCGAACTGACCGTAGCGAAAATTGAACCAACCCGCATAACGGGCGTTAACGGAAAAGTTCTCCCTTTTTCAGAATTAGCATTTCTGGAACGGAAGGAAATTTCAACAGGTAAAACTGCTGCATTAGTCGGGGGTGGAGTAGCAGCGACAACGGTAGTTTTATTTTTAGCCGGTGTCACCATCATTGGTATAGGTACTGCGGCCGCTCTAACCTCATAAACGGAAATTTTAATCTACCGAGGCATTAAATATGGGAAACAATAGAGTTCTATTTGTATCATTTTTATCCATCATGCTTATTTTCCCTGTAGCGGGTTATGCTAAGAGTACATTGCAGGATCAAACAGGAACACGTGCAGAGAACGTCGCGAAGGCACCTGCGTTGAAATTTAACCGTATTGTCATTACCGGTAACTGTCCTTTTGGCGTCATCATGGCAAATAACCTGGCTTATAAGCATGTTGTGGGCGTAGGTCCATGGGCATTTTTGCACTCTAATATGAAAATCCTTAAAGATATGAAGCCGGATATCGCTCGTATCACAACAAACTTTATTAATAAAGACTATGTGGTTAATATGGAATCTTTACTGAATCTGAAGCCAGATATCATTTATTATTATGGTAAAAGTCAGGATGATAATCTTGAGCGAGCTGGTGTCCCTACAGTTAATCTTGATGAAGGTGGTGATACAAAATTCGAACCTGTTGAAACACAGGTCTACTGGGAGAATATGTATAATCAGACTTTGGGGCTTCCGCCAAGCCACAAATTTGCCGATGCCTGGAAGGCAACGCTCGCTATAGCGCAGCCTTATGTAAATAAGATTAAAGGACAGCATATTCGTGCACTTTATCTTGAACAAAGTGATGGCAAGCAACTTAAGGTAAGTGGGCCAAAAACCTATGGTGATACTTATCTCAAAATGGCAGGAATGGACAATGTTGCCAGTAACCTGGTTGTGAAAGGTGATGCCGGGAGATATATCGCTGTTTCGATGGAGCAAATCATTGAATGGAATCCTGATATTATCTTCGTTGTATTTGGTAGCGCTAAAGACATTCTTGACAATAAAAATCCCGGTCAGGACTGGCGTAATGTGAAGGCGTTCAAGAATAAAATGATCTTTTCCACACCGGTGGGGATACACAACTGGGGCGGGTTGACAGCCGAAACTGCTTTATTACCTTTATATATGATTAATAAATTCAACCCCAATTACATTAGTGACGAGAAAATGAAGGAATTTACACGTTTGCATTATAAAAAGATGTTTAACTATGCGATCCCTGATGCATTACTTGATGATGAGCTCAGCCAACATTAAATGTTGTGTTCAATAAAACAAATATTTCGGGATGACGATGCATGCAGAACAAAAAATACTTATTGGTAATGACAGTGTTGTTGGTATTACTCATTATTATATCAATTTCTTCACTTTTCATCGGACGCTATACGTTATCTTTTAGTGATATGCTAAGAGAATTAGTACACTATGATGGCAAGTACGGTCTGAGTACCGGACTTGCTGTTATTTCCAATCTCCGGTTGCCAAGAATAATTGCTGTCATGATGGTTGGAGCCGGGCTATCGGTAGCGGGATGTACCTATCAGGCTGTACTACGCAATGCGCTGGCGAGTCCGGATGTACTTGGCACATCTTCGGCGGCGGCGTTCGGTGCTGCTTTAGGAATTTTGCTCGGCCTCCCCTTGCAGTTAAGCGCGTTTTCTTCGTTCATGTTTGGCGTTGTTAGCCTGTTTTGCGTTATGGGCCTTTGCCATCTCAAAAAAAATCACAGCGAACTAACCACTATTCTATCAGGTATTATTGTTGCTTCTGTATTCATGTCTTTTGTTTCAATTATTAAATACGTGGCCGATCCACAGGATCAATTACCAGCCATCGTATTCTGGTTAATGGGGAGTTTTGCTTCGCTGGTTAAAGGGCAAGTATATGAATTAATACCTCTGTTTGTGATTTGCTACCTGATAATCTACAGGCTCAGATGGAAAATGAATGTTTTATCACTCGGCGATGACGATGCCAGAATTGCCGGAATGAAACCGCAATCGCTAAAGGCCACATTGTTAATCACCGCCTCAATTCTGGTCGCCGCATCCGTCACGATTGCCGGTGTGGTTGGCTGGGTCGGTCTGGTGATCCCGCATCTGGTCCGGACGCTTGTCGGCTATAACCATGGAAAGCTTATCCCTGCATCTGCATTATGTGGAGCTCTGTTTTTACTGGTCATCGACAACCTGGCCAGAACAGTGACCTACGCAGAAATCCCAATTGGCATTCTGACTGCGCTAATTGGTGCTCCTCTATTTGCCGTACTCTTCATTATGAGTAATCGCTATGATCGAAGTAAATAATCTCACGTTTGCATTCAAAGGACGTAGCCCTACATTTGAAAACATCAGTTTCTCTTTGCCGGAGGGGGAAATACTGTGCATTCTGGGCCCGAACGGTGTGGGAAAAACCACGTTGCTTAAAACGATAACGGGACTGTACCAACCCTTAAGCGGCACATGCCATATCGGAGGAATAGACGGTAGAAAGGCCCGTCTGGCACATGTACCGCAGGCAAGGCACATTCAATTTTCCTATAGTGTACTTGATTTTGTTTCATTTGGACGTCCGTTATGCGGTGGTATATTACCCTCTCCCGGAAGCAAGGACCTTGAACAATCTGCACAGATGTTGGCCGATCTTGGTGTTTCATATCTTGAGTCTAAAAACATTAACCAGATTAGCGGCGGTGAACTGCAAATGTGCTATATCGCCAGAGCACTGGTTTCTGAACCAGACATCGTGGTACTTGATGAGCCTGAATCCAATCTGGATTTCAATAACCAGGCACGTATTATTAAGTTATTGCAACAACTATCGCGAGAGAAGAATGTCACTATCATTCTTAACACGCATTTTATAAATCATGCAAACAGTATTGCGGACAAATGTTTGTTGATGAAGAGAAAGGAGTATTTTTTTGGTAATAAAGAGGTGGTTCTCCAGGAGGAGCGTCTTGGTGAATATTTCAATGTCCCCGTAAAACGGTGCTATTTTGAGCATAGAGGTGTGCAAGAGGAGTCATTTGTGATTGCATTATAAATGACAGATAGTGAACCTTAAGAATAACCGTTCTATTACCTCGTTATCATTTTCAGGAATGTTGTTTAACTATGTTTTATATTTTTACATCCACACAAACTCAAACGCAACTGAAACCATTTCAATCAATGGTAGTTTTAAATTGGCTTCAAAAAGATCGCCTTTGTAATAAACAATAGTAACCAATAATATTATTAACTTACGTAATTATTTCAAGGAGCCATGAAATTTAAATTTATTACACTACCTGGCGTTCTAACGACCGGCCCGATTCATTAGCCGAGGTTATCTAATAAATTATTTAACCACCCTTTTATTATCTCTTGATAATATTCCACAAACAATAACATTGAGGTTAAATTATGAAACATAAAATTCTTTTTTATCTGATGCCGGTTATGTTAATACCGGGTGCTGTAAATGCAGCGGAAATCTATAACAAAGACGGAAATAAATTAGATATTTACGGTAAAATTGCCGGCTTACACTACGTCTCTAAAGATAAAAATGCTGATGGCGATCAATCATACGTTCGTAGTGGCTTTAAGGGCGAAACGCAGATCAATAATCAAATCACGGGTTACGGCCAGTGGGAATACAACATTCAGGCAAACAACACCGAGAGTGCCAGCAATCAATCATGGACTCGTCTGGCTTTCGCCGGCCTGAACTTTGGTGACGCCGGATCGTTTGACTATGGACGGAATATTGGCGTGGTCTACGATATAACCTCCTGGACTGACGTCCTTCCCGAGTTCGGCAGTGACGGTAGTAACGGAACCTATGATTCCGATAATTTCATGCAATCCCGTGCGAATGGACTAGCTACATACCGGAATAGTGATTTCTTTGGGCTGATCGATGGTCTTAATTTTGCTCTGCAATATCAGGGAAAAAATGGTAGCACTAGCGGCGAAGATGCTACCAATAATGGTCGGGGAGTACTCAGTCAGAACGGTAACGGATTCGGTACTTCCGTCACCTATGATATCGGAGATGGTTTTAGCGCAGGTGTCGCCTACTCTCATTCCAGACGTACTGATGCTCAGAACAAGCTAGCTGTTGGACGCGGCGATGACGCTGAAACTTATACGGGCGGGCTGAAGTACAATGCGAACAGAGTCTATCTTGCTACACAGTTCACGCAAACCTATAATGCCACTCAGCTGAGGGGGAATGGCGGACAGGATTCCATTAGCGGTTTTGCTAACAAAGCGCAGAACCTGGAAATGGTTGCTCAGTATCAGTTTGACTCGGGCCTGCAACCCTCCATCGCGTACTTACAATCTAAAGGGAAAGATATTGAAGGTTTCGGGGATCAGGATTTATTGAAGTATATAGATGTTGGTACGACATATAACATCAATAAAAATATCTCGACTTATGTTGACTATAAAATAAACCTTCTTAAGGACAACGACTTTACACAACGCGCCGGAATATCAACAGATAACATTGTTGCCGTCGGATTAGCATACCAGTTTTGACACTCTTATCACCCAGTTCAACCTCTTATAGGTTATTATAGGGGTTCGAAAAAGGATAAAAAATGAGAACGCAGAAAAAATGTCTTGCATATGTCTCTATTGTGGTTGATGACTACGATGAGGCTATCGAGTATTACACAGAAAAACTTGGGTTCATGCTTATAGAGGATACACCTCAACCGGGCAAGCGCTGGGTTGTCATTTCACCAAACCCAGAAAGCGATTGTCATTTGTTATTATCAAAAGCATCTAACGAAACGCAGCAGGCCTTTATTGGCAATCAGTGTGGTGGGCGTGTTTTTCTGTTTCTACAAACCGATGATTTTTGGCGGGATTACAACTCAATGAAGGCTGCTGGCGTACATTTCAGTGAAGAGCCGAGAGAAGAAGAATATGGTACCGTAGTGGTCTTTGAAGATCTATACGGTACTCGTTGGGACTTACTGCAAAAAACCTGACAGTAGTCATTCCCAGGCATGGATATTCTCCATGCCTGATCCAAACTTCTACCAGTCGTAGCCAAGGCTGACCGACTCTTCTTCTTTCTCACCGGTGTAGGGGTTGAACTTCGTGGTACCGCTAATACTTATTTTCCCACTTTTCGTCGTATAGGTTTCTTCCTGATAACCCCCGCCGAACATCGATTTCTTTTGCGTGAACTCAGGATAGTTGGCCTTTTCATCATGCCACTTAAGCTGCTTCTCTTTGTATTCAGCAGCAGATGAAGATACTGTACTCGCAGGCTCCGGGCCGCTATAACCATAACGACCGGCAGGAAGTTCGGCCATTGCGTTAACTGCAATAGCAACCAAAATAAAGGGGATGAAAATAGTGAGTGTATATTTTGTAGTATTATGCATATCCGCTTGCCTACCAGAAGACGATAGAATAATCACACAGGATTAATATTGTTATTTACCAACCGAAGCGAGCGACGCTATCAGTACTATTGTCTGTGCGTCCTCTTTCCTGAAGTCGTTGTATACATTGCTGTCTTAAGTATTCTTTTTTCTGCTCTTTACTCATATGACAGATTTTGTTGAGACCATAGGAGGATGCCAAACTATTATATGGATAAACACCATTGCGCTTTCTCATGGTTTCGGAGCAACAGGTCCGGACATCATCAGAATTGCAAGCTGTCAACACAAACAGCGGAATAACCAAAAATCCATTTCTTAAAACTATCAACACCGAAAATCCTTGTCTATTAAGCAATTTATTACGTAAAACCCGTTCTTTCCATTCTCGTTTTTACGATAGTAACACCGCAGAGAGATGATAACAATAATCATTACCATTTTATCACCTCTGCAGATGAGAGGTCTGAACAGTTTACCCTGTTAAAAGGTCATTATTATGTTGAGTCTGACAGCCACTGCTATTCACTATCGCTTTTGATTAAAACCTGGCTTCGTCGCGGCTATTTTCACTACCTCTTCTTCACCCAAGCCCCTTTACCCTTCGATGTCTCCGTTTGTGATCGCCATTCTGATAGCTTCTGCAGTCGCCGCAAGACCTAATCGCTGCCGGGCTGATCGAAGATGGTTTTCGACCGTACGGCGGGAAATTCTCAGCATCGCTGCGATGTCAGCCTGTCTCCGACCGGTTGCAGTCCATGCAAGTACCTCATGCTCATGTCTCGAAAGCGTTCCGCCATTGTGCCCACGAACAAGTCCCATCATTCTGCGCAAACGATAGAAAACCGTAACAGCAACCAGTGGGATCCCTGGTTGCTCCTCTGAGGAGCTGTCGACCTTCTCACCGCCAAAGCTTACCGCCCCCTCCAGCCCCGTGCAGGCCAATCACCGGGGTTTGTAAACCGTGGACGCCACTTTCCTGTGGTTTACGCACAACTCGATACAACTCGCCTGTTTGTTCTGAAAACTTGCTCCAGTAAAATGCTCATCAGTTTCTAATACATGTTGGGTCATCGGGCAACGGCGCATATATGTCTGTTCATCGACGGTTCCACCGTTGTTAAACCAGTCCCCTTCGACCCAGAAAATTCTGTCAATCATGACCACGTGATATGCAGAAGCAGAATAAAAAACATCGCGGCTCTAGCCTAATCATCTCGCAAATTGGCATACGGCAACCTGTATCTCCAGCAGGCTGTTGCTATTTTCGATAGTGATTGCCGTACGAACTGCATTATTTTCCAGCATGTCGTAGTTCTTTACTGACTTCGCTTAATAAAGCTTTCGCGGCAAGTTGACCTAACGCGTTACCGGCCAGCGGGCTATCGCCGGTCAGCATTTTCCTATCCTGACATGTAGCACCGCTGATATCCGTGTTAACTATCTCAAAACCTATCCTTTTTAGCTGCTCGCCAAATTTCCAGGTCAGGTGGCCTGGCATATACCCAATCTCAGGTGTCTGCGCATCCAGTGTATCCGGGAAAGCGCAAATCTTATACCCAGCAAACAGATCGCTACGTTCAACTGAGAGAAATGCAGCTGGGCCATGACAAAGCGAAATGATGAATTTATCGTGGGCGATGGCCCACTCGAGAAGATTTTTCACTTCGATACTAGCAGGAAGTCCGATAAGTGCGCCATGGCCACCGGGAATAAATATGCCAAGATAATCCGAATTGTCCCCCAGTTCAGTGCTGAGGACATCTGCGAGTTTCAGCGGTGATTTAAAGTGCTGATGGTATTTAGAAAACAGCCCCGTAACTTCAATATCCTCAGTTGGCATGGCCCAATACTCGAACTTTACCGGGTTACCGGATAGAGTGGCAATATCGAAACTAAAGCCTGCTTTATCGAGATGATACATGGGCAACAGCGTTTCTACCGGATGGTTTCCCGTGGAGAAGAAACTCCCGTTATCCATTTGCAAATAGCGCTCGTCGGTACATAACATCAGGATCTTCCAACGTCCCCCTGTGTAAGGTGAAGGATAATTGGCGTCGCTAAGATTTGATCGAGCTGATGTAAACTGGCTTAGTGAGTACGGTGAAGGGAAAAAAGCATCATATTCAGCCGGGTCCGCTGTCGGATGTTTGTCATTGGAGGTAGTTGCAGTCATGATATTCTCCTGAGATTAATGATATAGCCTTGTCACTATAGAATGATCAGATTACATGTAAATAAGGGATTTCCCTCAGGTATACGGCGAAATGCTATTTAAGGCAACCATTAACTCATTGTTTAACATTACACTTAGTATTGTTACCTATGGAAATAGATATCAATACTGCTTGTCGTGCTTAGCTCATCCATGAGCCGTATCCGCTCTCCCTAAATTATGCGCATGCGGCGATCCGCTCATTGAGCGTGGTGCTTATCTTCTCAACCAGCGATGAAATACTTTCCTTGGTTCTCTGATTGCGTTTGATATCAATGTCAAAAGTATCTGTGATTGTACTGGGAACTCCCCCCAGTAGACATACCCGGTCCGAAAGCATCACGGCTTCTTCAACGCTGTGTGTCACCAGCAGCATCGAGCGTGTATTAATGACCCGCTCTTCCCATAATTCAATCAGATCCTGGCGAAGCTTATTGCCAGTGAAAATATCCAACGCAGAGAATGGTTCATCCATGAGTAAAAGATCCGGCTCAACTGCCAGTGCACGAGCAAACCCGACGCGCTGGCGCATCCCTCCTGAAAGCTCACGCGGGTAGGCTTTTTCATAGCCAGTCAGGCCAATCAAATCCAGCATATCCATTGTTCTTTTATCCACTTCATCAGACGAAAGCCCCTGCGCCTGAAGGCCAAATGCCACACTGTCAAAAACATTTAACCAAGGGAATAACGCAAATGACTGAAAGACCATGCTGGTATTTTTGCCGGGACCGTTGACAGGCAAATCGCAGCACACAATCGTGCCCAAATCAGGTTCGACCAGACCGGCAGCCATTCTCAACAACGTCGATTTACCTGAGCCGGAACGCCCGAGTAATGCAACAATCTCATTCTCTTTGACCTCAAGATTGATATGCTCCAACACCGTGATTTTTTGCTTCCGGTCTTTTTTATAAAATTTGGAGACATTCTTAACTTCCAATACCAAGTTTGAATTTTTCATATTATGTCCTGATAGCGAACTTTTAATTGTTAATCGAATTTGAAACGATTTTCTGCATAGCGATACAGGGGTTGCCAGACGAAAATAATGCACAGCAGCACCATCAAGCACATCGCCAGACATCCTAATGCTTCCTGCGGATTTTGCCCGGCATCGCTGGCGATAGAGATAAAGGCGCCCAGACCATACGTTTGTAGGGTAATTTTTCCCCAGTTTAATACCTCAGCAGCAATCGCAGTATTCCATGCCCCCCCGGCTGCCGAAATAACGCCTGTGACGATATAAGGGAAGACGGCCGGAAGCGTGAATTTAGTCCACCACAGCCATCCGCGAAGATGAAAAATTTTACTCGCCTCAACCATCTGGCTGGGGATCATTGATGTGCCAGCGATGACGTTAAACAGAACATACCATTGTGTACCGAGCATGATCATTGGGATGGTCCAGCTCCCCAAATTCTGGTGCCACGCCACAATCATAAAAGCAATCAACGGATAAAAGACGTTGGCAGGAACCGCAGCGAAAACCTGAATAATTGGCTGGAAAAAACGAACCAGACCGGGCCGTAGACCAATCCAGACACCAAGCGGCGTAAAGATAATGACGCTAAGTACCATGGCGGCAATGACCCGCCCCGCAGTTAACCCCATCCAGCCCGGAAGTGAAGTCAGATACTCCTTAGGAATAAACAACCACAGCTGATGACCGTAGTAAATGCAGCCAACTACGATTGCCAGATACCACAAGCTTGACCACAGCCAGTTCATTTGGCCCAGAATAGCAAACACGCGATGAAGCCGTAATCCATACCAGATTTTTGGTAATACAAACAACCAGATCCGGGAGAACTGTTTACAAACGTGCTCCAGCCCATGTCCAATCATTGAATGACTCAGACAGTGATAGAACCATGAACTGGGTACTTTTCTGTCACTCACATCCTCATATTTAAACTGATGAGCGTAGCGGACTAACGGGCGAAAGAGTAATTGGTCAAAGATGACGATATTAACGATAAGCGCCAATACCCCGCGAATAACACCAGGAACACTACCATCCTGAAGCGCAATACCGATATAAGAACCAACGCCAGGTAAATTTGTACTCCCATTACCTACTGTCAGCATCTCGGAAGCTATCAATGCAAACCAAGCCGCAGACTGCGATACCATCGTATTCCACAGTAATCCGGGAAATGAGTAGATAAACCCCAGCCGCCAGAATTTCTGCCATGGGTTATAGCGGAATGCATCCGCCGCTTCTACCAGTTCGTTAGGCACCACTCTTAGCGTCTGGTACAGCGTCAACATCATATTCCAGGCTTGCGCGGTAAACACGGCAAATATCGCTAAACCCTCAAGCCCCATAACACTATGTGGGTAAAGTCCCAGGAAAAAGGCGGTAGTGAAAGTCAGGAATCCTACTAACGGTACAGACTCCATAAAGTTGACAAAGGGCAAAATAACTCTTCTCATCGGTGCATATTTTGCTGCCAGAACCGCGAAGACAATTGAAAATAGCATTGAGTAAAAAAGCCCGATAACCAGGCGCATAGTGGTGCGCAGCGTATAATAAGGAAGAACATGATAATCCAGTCTAATCACAGGTAAATCACGCCCATTGAATACGCTATGCATCCCCTGCCAACCGTAGATAAATGAAGCAATACTTGCCATAAAAATGAAACAGACGACTACATCATTAAGCCATGAAGTTGTCTTACTTCTGTGTTCTGTCAATGAATACATAATAAGAGTCTCCGCTCATCAATTCACGCACAGAAAATACCATTCACTGGGCGCAAATGAATAATTTAAGATGGAATTTAAAACTCCAAACAGCCACAGAGGTACCCCGTTTTATCCGATCCTCTGTGGCGTATTATGAATTAAGGCAGCAGCGTATTTATATAATCTATAACAGCACGCTGTCTTTTTTTTGCTAATTTATGCAAGATACGACTAACGAGACTTTTCCTGCCCGGGAAGGTTTTATGAATGAAGAAAGGTGATGAATTCCGCGGTGGTTGGCAGACATTCGCCAACGCTGAAAAAGGAATAGTGCTATCAACATCAATTAAAAACATATAACGTTTGGTTGTGAGCAACATGCTACACCTCATCTAAGTGCATAAAATGAAAGGTCATTCTCGACAGTTTTAAGGCAACTGTAATGACTACCTCCATTGCATCCACCTAATTTCAATGCAGATAGTCAGCCTGTAGCTAGCCCTCTCGATGGAGGCTCATCAGAAATGTTGAGTGTCATATCATGTCTCCTCATGAAGATACTGGATTAATTAAGCGGTATCTGGATATTATTGATAAGCACACCGCACTACCTCAATGCTAATGTTATAGCGCAATCTCATGTTCCAGGTAAGATTGCTTCCCATCGGGACCGGCAAGCAGCGCCAGCAATTTTTCGCTAGTTTGCCTTGTTATTGATTGTAGAGTAACTGCTCAATGTCCGACTCCTGTTTTAAAGATGTCCTATTATAACTATGCATCCTCATTCGTAAATAAAAGAATCACTTCTGGTTATGAACTGTTTAGCTATGACAAAATAATAATCCATGTATCCAAATAATACGACATGTTCATTTTGATATATATATTTCCATTGTCACTGAATAATGGTTGTCGGCTAAATTTAATTACAGGGATAAACGTAATGACACATGATTTCATCGAATATCGAGGAGATAGAAAAGTTAGGTAAAGTTGAAAATAATCGCACAATATCTTACATGATCAGGCTTTATTGCCCGCGGAAACTATCATACTTTTATCCATCAAGGTATTTTAAAGAGGAAATTAACATGACGGATAAAATAAAGATTTCACGCCGGAACTTCTTGTTAGGATCTGGAGCCATTACGGCCGCAACCTTAGTCACCGCACCAGAAACATTAGCAAAGAATTTAGCGCCCTCCCCCGTAGCTGATAATCTCACCCACCAACAAGAGGAGGTATTATCCAAAAATTATCGTTATCATTTTAGTGGAAAGCTGCCTGATCAAATCCCCGAAGGCTACAATATTCTACTTATCACATCAGATCAGGAGCGTTATTTTGATCCATATCCGTTCCCCGTACCTGGACGTGAGCGCTTAATGGCATCAGGCACCACATTCACTAACCATCATATTTGCAGTAGTGTTTGTACGCCATCGCGCTCGGTGTTATATACCGGTTTACATATGCCAGAAACCAAAATGTTCGATAATCCTGGTTTCCCGTGGATGCCGGATAGCCTTGACCCTGAATTAGGCACCATTGGTAATATCATGAGTGACATGGGCTATTATCCTGCCTATAAAGGGAAATGGCACCTAAGTACTTTAATGGAAGATCCAGTAACCAAAAACACTGATGGAAGTACTGATCTCGGCATGATACCCAGGATCAAACTACATGAAATTATGGAAGGATATGGTTTTCACGACTATACCGGAATTGGTGACATTATTGGGCATAGCCATGGCGGTTATTTATACGATGAACTCACTGCTGCAGAAGCGATAAACTGGTTGAGAGATAAAGGTAGTGAAATGCAATCTAATAATAAGCCGTGGTTTCTGGCAGTCAACCTGGTTAACCCTCACGACACGATGTACATAGATACAGACAGTGACACCGATAAAAACCAATGGCACGGCGCTCTGATTCTCAACAGTAACTCTTCAACACCAAATAAAGCACCACAAAATACGATTTATCTGGACTCATGGCCCGAGGTTCCGCTCGCCCCCTCCAGACACCAGGCGTTCAGTGAGCATGGCAGACCACCAGCGCATCTTGAGTATCAACTATGTAATGGTTTAATGGTTGGAAATATTGCCGATCAGGATCGGCGCTGGCGAATTCTCCAGGATTACTATTTTAACTGCATTCGGGATAACGATACTCATTTGGTCAGGATCCTCGATGAACTAGATGCGTTAAATTTAACGAAAAATACTATCATTGTTTATACCGCCGATCATGGTGAGTTATGTGGCGCTCACCAGATGAACGGCAAAGGTACTTGTACCTATAAAGAGCAAGTTCATGTGCCAATGATAATCAGTCACCCTGCATTTCCTGGTGGCAGAAAATGTTCATCGCTCACTTCCCATGTAGATATCGCTCCCACCCTGGTTGGCTTGACGGGCAAAGCAAACAAAGCCAAAAGCCTTACACTGAAAAACCGTAAAGGATATGACTTTAGTACACTTTTATTTAATCCAGAATCATCTCCCATTGATGCTATAAGAAAAGGCATTTTATATTGCTACGACATGCTGTTATTTTCTGATGCGACCTATATTGGCAATATGTTTAAAATCATTAGAAATGAAACGTTAAGTAAAGAAGAAAAGCAACAACGTTTTTCTGTACTGTCCCCTGACCTCAGAAAAAGAGGTGGCGTCCGGATGATCTTCGATGGACGATATAAGTTTACACGCTATTTTTCATTACAGCAGCACCATACGCCTCAGACCCCGGATGCACTTTTTAGCCTTAATGATATTGAGTTATATGACTTGAAGACGGATCCCCATGAAATGAACAATCTGGCAAATAATCACCAAAACGTATCCCTAATTTTGAGCATGAACGAAAAATTGAATGCATTGTTCTCAAACGAAATCACAGGAAAAGACGACGGAAGCTGGATCCCTCCCCTTCATGGTATCCGCTGGGATCTCGATCCTGAAAGAGTTCGTCGTTTAATAAGAGATTAATTTTAATTGAGATGAAAACATCATGTATCGTCAATGTCATGTTATGGCTAAACCCGGTGGTGCGAAATGCAACATCGATTGTAAATATTGCTTCTATCATGAAAAGCAGTCGTTATATCCACAGCGTAAGCAGCACTGGAAAATGTCAGAAGAGACTCTGGAGGAGTATGTTAAGCAGCACATCGCGGCACAACACTCCCATCCGGTGACGTTCTCCTGGCAAGGCGGTGAGCCCTTGCTCTTAGGGCTTCCCTTTTTTAAGCGGGTTGTCGAACTCTGTCAGCGCTATGGTCAAGGGGTGAAGATAACGCACACGTTGCAGACCAACGGGATACTGCTTAACGAAGAGTGGGCAACCTTTCTCGCACAGCACCGTTTTATGGTTGGGCTCTCTGTTGATGGGCCCGAAACTCTCCACGATCGTTACCGCATCAGTCATTCGGGGAAAGGTAGCCATCGATTTGTGATGAAAGCATTATCGCTGCTGCATCGCTTCCAGGTCGATTTCAATACGCTGACGGTAGTGGGACACCATAATGTCGCCCACGCCGGTGAGGTCTATGAGTTTCTTAGGCATAGTGGTTCACGCTACATGCAATTCATTCCGCTGGTTGAACGAGTGAGTACAGAAGCAAACCCACGACTCAAATTGGTAACACCCGACGAACGGAAAGCGCGTCTGGCCCCATGGTCAGTACCTTCGAAGCAGTACGGCGAGTTTCTGAGTCAGGTATTTGACATCTGGATCCGCCGGGATATTGGCCAGATTGCGGTGCAAATGTTTGATGTCGCCATTGCGGCCTGGACTCGACAACCAGCCGTACTATGCGTTCATGCGGAGACCTGTGGACATGCTTTTGCATTAGAGGCGAATGGCGATCTGTACAATTGCGATCACTATGTCTATCCGCAACATCTTCTTGGTAATATCCATCATGATAGTATTGATGCAATCAATAACAGTGAAGCCGCCATGGCGTTTGGTCTGGCCAAAAAGTTAACCCTCACCGATGACTGCAAAGTCTGTCAGTTTCGCTTTGCCTGTCAGGGGGGCTGTCCAAAACATCGCTTTAGCCGGTCGTCATCAGGCACGGCAGGACATAATTATCTGTGCGCGGGTTATCAGCATTTTTTCAAGCATATTCAGCCCGTTATGAACCTGTGGGCTGCGTTGCTGGCTCGAGGCTGTCCCCCTGCGGCTCTGATACAGTATTTGCGCAAGCAGCATCGATTCTCACTTCGTCGAGCGCGGTAAAGAATTGCTGCAATAGTCGAGAGCGAGTTTCCTTGCGGTGGAACATCACCATTGGAATGGTGAGCGTTTCTATCAACGGTATATAGGCTATCCCGGGCATTGAAATCAAACGGGCTGAAGCCGGTGCCACGGTCATTCCGTAACCAGAGGCAATGAGCAGTAGCGCCGAGTCGTACTGCTCTACCTCAATGACTCGCTGAGGTTTCACATCGAGTGAAACCAGTCGTGCCAGTAACTCATCGGCAAGGCTCGGTCTTTTTTGGTTGGTATAAATGATGAATCGTCCCCCGTTAAACGTGGCCAGTGAAACAGCGCAACCGCGTTTGGCCAGGGGATGTGTTTGTGGTAATACGGCGATAAGCTGTTCCTGATACAGCGTGATTTGTTCTATATCATCAGCAACCACATTGATTCTGCCTATACCAATATCAATATGCCCAGCACGTAGCGCTTCCACCTGCTGTATACTGTTCATCTCTACTACCTGAACTTCTACTTCAGGACACAACTGTATGAAACGTCTGACAACTGACGCTAAATGGGCGTGAAAATTGGCTGAGACAAAACCAATTTTGATTACGTTGACTTCCGGATGAAACATGCGCTGCGCGTAGCCTTGCATCTGTTCTGTGCGCTGCAAAATCTCTTTTGCTTGCTGATAAATAAGCGCCCCCGCTACGGTTGTCTTTAATGGCCGGGAACGCCTGTCGATGAGTTCCCCACCCATTTCATTCTCCAGCTCCTGGATCCGCTGGCTTAATGGTGGTTGCGATATACAAAGATGAGCGGCGGCTCTGGAAAATGAGCCTAATTCCACCACGGTGACAAAATACTTTAAACGCCTTAGATCCATCGAGCCCTCCTGGTTGTAAGAAAATGATACAACTCTATATCAAGCTGATATTCTGAAGACCATAATGATATTTCAATAGCGGACTTTTTTAAAACATACTTTGAAGCTCGTTTAATATCAGTATAAATATACGGAAGAGTATTTCAATATGAAAAATAAAATTGCATTAGAGGAACATTTCGCTACTGAGGATACTTTAGAAGACTCCTATGACTCTATCTATCCAGAGAAATGGCATGAAATTAAATATCATATTCAGGCGGTCGGCGAGCAACGTCTACGTCAAATGGATAACGCGGGTATTGAGTTGGCAATAGTGTCATTAAATGCACCTGCTATTCAGCGCATCCACGATCCTGTTCGTGCTATAGAGGTCGCGCATAGAGCCAATGATGCGCTGGCGGAACAGATCGAAAAACATCGCGATCGCTTTCGTGGATTCGCCGCTTTGCCAATGCAAGACCCGGATGCTGCTACGGAAGAAATGACCCGATGTTTTGTGGATTTGGGGTTCGTAGGTGCACTGGTCAACGGTTTTTCTCAACATGAAAGTGAGGATACCGCTCTTTATCTCGACGATGGTCGTTATGATGCGTTCTGGGAGGTGTTTGCCGCCTTCCAGCGCCCTTTTTATCTCCACCCACGTAATCCGCTCCCGTCCCGAGCGCAGGTCTACCAGGGGCATCCCTGGCTACTGGGGTCTGCATGGGCGTTTGGCGTTGAAACAGCCACTCATGCGTTGCGCCTGATGGGTTCAGGATTGTTTGACCGTCATCCCGATCTCCAGCTCGTTCTGGGTCACCTTGGCGAAGGTTTACCTGCCCTTATCTGGCGAATTGATCATCGGGTTGAGAATGAGCCACGAGGGTATCCGTGCAGCCATTCTTTCCAGCACTACTTTAGCCATAATTTTCACGTAACCACCTCTGGAAATTTCCGCAGCTCCGCTCTGCAAGTTGCTCTTCAGGAACTTGGCATTGAACGCATAATGTTCTCTACGGATTTTCCCTTTGAAGAGATGCAATGGGCATCAGACTGGTTTGATACGCTACCGCTCAGTGAAAATGATAAATTGAAAATATCTCGTCACAATGCGCTGAATTTATTTAATCTTCCTCACTAATTAAAAGCCTATGAGGTCTGCGTCAGACCTCATTTTAAGTGCGTCTGTTAACAATTTATTGAATTAATATGTCATACCATGAGATTCACGCGACTTAGGTTTAAAGGATGAACGATGTCAATGATTCGACTGACCGGAGTATTTTTACTTCCCGGGTTATTATTGGGCTGTGGCGATCTGGATCAAATTGACATTCATCCGGAACTGAGGACGACGTTGATTGAACGCCCGCGCCTGGAGGTCGAACAGTGTTTGGGTAAGGCTGCGAAAGTGCATCAGTTGCATTTAGTCCACAGCGGGATTCTTCCCGACAATACCGATAAATTGTTGCTCCAGGGAATTCAGCAAAAGAATATTGCTGAAGTTGAGATCAGTGCGAGGGGAAACGATGTAACAGCAGTTGATTTTTATTACCTGCCACACAGCGTAAACCGTTTTGATGACATTGAAGCAATACTTGCGGCATGCAAAAGGTAACGGCAATCGAATTAATTATGAAACTACTCATCCACTCTATCCTGCTCTCCGCACTTTGTCTCTACGCCACTCAGGTCATGGCCTTTCAGAGCACATCGCCAGAGCTGCCTTTTTCTACTGAACAGCCAGTACGTTCGGAGCAACAGATCCAGCAATATGTCTACTCAGAACAACATGAGCCGTTACAGACAACACCGCTGGGAAACTGTCACGCCAGCCCAGTTCCGGGTTGTAACTATCCCTCTGAAGCAGAGAAGGAATAAAGCGATCATCGTCCGGACGGCTAACCGGCGGTGCTCTTACTGTAACGTCTTCATAGTAATCGGGTGAGTCGTCGGCGGCATATCGTATTTTCCATGTGTGATACCTGTGCCGTTACGCTCAGCCAGCAGAGGGCGGAAATTGATGGCCGTTTTGCTAGTTTCTGCCTCAACCAACGTCTTCCCTTGTATCTCACTGTTGGTCGTGTTTTGCGTATCTCAGCGGGCTGGCCTGGCGCCAGCCCGCTCGGTTTACAGCACCTTGCTGAGGAACGCGGCGGTGCGTGGGTTGCTCGGCGCGCTAAAGATCTGCCCCGGCTTGCCCTCTTCCTGAATCACGCCCTGGTCGATGAAGATCACCCGGTCGGCCACTTCGCGGGCAAAGCCCATTTCATGAGTCACGATCACCATCGTCATCCCCTCGCTGGCGAGGTTTTTCATCACCTCCAGCACGTCGCCCACCAGCTCCGGATCCAGCGCCGAAGTGGGCTCATCGAACAGCATAATCGACGGCTTCATCGCCAGCGCACGGGCGATGGCTACCCGCTGCTGCTGGCCGCCGGACAGGCTCGAGGGCCAGGCGTCGCGCTTATCGCTTAAGCCCACCTTCGCCAGCAAGGCGTCCGCCAGGTCGACCGCCTGCTGGCGCGGCATATTGCGCAGATTCATCGGCGCCATAATCAGGTTTTCCAGCACCGTCATATGCGGGAACAGGTTAAAGCGCTGGAACACCATGCCGACGCTTTCGCGCATCTTGTTGAGGTCGGTGGTCCGGTCGTGGGCGGCAAAGCCGTTAACCACCACCTCGCCTTCGCTGACCGTTTCCAGGGCGTTCATGCAGCGCAGGAAGGTACTTTTTCCCGAGCCGGACGGGCCGATGATGCACACCACTTCCTGCGGTTTAATATCGCAGCTAATGCCGCGCAGCACGTGGCTGTCGCCGAAGCGCTTATGTAAGTTATTAATGTGAATCACTTTTGCCAAACCTCTTTTCCAGACGGTTAACCAGCTGCGCCAGCAGGAAGGTGATCACCCAGTAGACCAGGGAGATGGTCAGGTAGGGTTCCCAGTAGGTGGCGTAGGCGCCGGAGACGGTGCGCGCGGCGTAGGCCAGATCGGCCAGGCCAATCGCCGAAGCCAGCGACGAGTCTTTGACAATGGCGATGGCGTTGTTGCCCAGCGGCGGCAGAATGCGGCGAAACGCCTGCGGCAGGATCACCTTGCGCATGGTTTTCCACCACGGCATGCCCAGCGCGCGGGAGGCCTCCATCTGCCCTTTGTCGATCGACTGGATGCCGGCGCGGAAAATCTCCGACACATAGGCTCCGGCGTTAAGGGTGATCGCCACGATGCAGGAGAGG
Organism: Klebsiella sp. P1CD1; assembly: GCF_003790505.1. Lineage (NCBI taxonomy): Bacteria > Pseudomonadati > Pseudomonadota > Gammaproteobacteria > Enterobacterales > Enterobacteriaceae > Klebsiella > Klebsiella sp. P1CD1. The sequence goes on along the minus strand of NZ_CP033631.1, from coordinate 2,468,815 downwards.
AACGCCCCGTAGCTGGCGCGCAGCTCGCGGGCAAAGTCAGCGCTCATCAGGCCGCTGGTCACCAGCAGGCCGTCGCGCGGGTTGATAAACAGCGGCACCAGCGCAAAGTGCACCACCATAATCTGCACAAACAGCGGCGTACCGCGGAAGGCGCTAACGTAAAAACGCACCGGAAACTGCACCAGGTAGCGGAGAATATATTTCCACGGCCCGTGCTCGGCCTTCGCCATCCGCCCGAGACCGAGAGTTAACCCCCACAGCGTCCCGAGGATCACGCAGATAATGGTACATTTAATCGTCATCAGGGCGCCGTCCACAAACAGCGGGCCGTACTCCTCGATGATCTCCCAACGGAATCCCGTCATAGTCCTTCCCTAAAAAATACGGCTATCGCCTGGGCGATAGCCGTGGTCACTGAAAAAGGTGGATTATTGCGCTGGCAGCGTCGGCACGTTGTCGTCGAACCAGGTTTTATAGATTTTGGCGTAAGTCCCGTCAGCAACAATCTTTTGCAGCCCGGCGTTGATCTTGCCCAGCAGTTCGCTGTTGCCTTTCGCCACCGCAATACCGAAATACTGACGCTCAAATTTGGCATCCGGCACCAGCTTGAACTGCTTCTCCGGGTGCTGTTTGATGTAGTACTTCACCACCCCGACGTCGCCAACCGCGGCGCTGACGCCGTCCTCAAACAGCTCCTGAAGCATCAGCGGGGTATTGTCGAAACGCTTGATCGCGGTGCTGTTTTTGCCCAGCACCTCAGAAACCACGATATCGCCGGTGCTGGAGTTCACCACCCCGACCTTCTCGTTTTTCAGGGCCGCCAGCGAATCCACCTGCGAGTCCTGGGCGACGACGATAGACTGCTCGGCCGGGAAGTACGGCGCGGAGAAATCGACCATCTGTTTGCGCTTATCGGTGATGGTGATCCCGGAGATGATGATGTCGCGGTCGCCGGTGTTCAGCGTGGCGAAGATGCCTTCCCATGGGGTATTGACCAGCTTGACGTCAAAGCCTTCGGCTTTAGCGATGGCTTTGATGATGTCGATGTCGAAACCTTCCAGCTGTTTCTGGCTGTTTTCAAATTCAAACGGCCGGTAGGTGCCGCCGGAACCGACGGTATAGGTTTCCGCAGCCGCCTGTCCGGCTGCCGTCAGCGCGGCCATCATGAAACACGCCTTGAGCAAATTCTTGACCATGAGATTTCCTTTTTATGCATTTATTTTGCATAAAAATACACACACTGACTTTTATATGCAACCGGAAACCTTCCCGCTGGTGAATTATCTCTTCAACTGCCCCGTTTACCGCCGGATTTACCGATGGCCCGGTGCAGGTCGTTGATTCGTTTCAGGGATTTCACCGTTTTTTGTGGCGTGGTGGAGGCCACCGACAGGACAATCATCTCCAGACAGACCAGCACCGTGCCGTGCAGCGGCATCCGGCTGCTGTCCCCGCCGCGCGGGACGTCGATCACCACCTGCGCCTCCTGGCTGAAGCGCGAGTCCACCGCCTGGGTCAGCAGGATGGTCGGAATACCCAGCCGCTTCGCCTCGCGCAGGGTGGTCATCCCTTCGCGATGGGGGGATTTTTGCCCCATCATGATCAGCACATCGCCGCGCTGCAGGCCGATAAGCTGCTCGGCGAGGCTGAAGCCCGTGCGGTTCATCACATACGCCGGCAGGCCAATGCGGCTGAACAGCCGGGCGGTGTACTCGGCGAGGATCCCCGAGGCGCCGATGCCGAAGATCCCTACCTGGCGCGCGTCGCTGAGCAATGCCACCGCCTGGGCCACCGCCGCGCGGTTGTCGGCTCGCGACAGGACCTCGCAGACCCGCTGATGGCCTTCAAGCACAAAATCAATACTGGAGTTGACGTCGCTGGAGAGCGCCGTGACCGTCGAGCGCATCTTTTCCGCCGAGGTGACCGAGGTGCCGAACCAGCGCTCCATGGTCTGCTTAAGCTCGCGCAGCCCGGCGAAACCCAGCGCCTGGATGGCGCGTACCACCGTGGCGTCGGAGGTCTGGGTCGCCGTGGCGATCTCCATCGCCGTATGCTCCAGCACCACCTCGCGGTTGTCGTTGATATAGCTGACCACGGCCCGCAGCCGGGGGGAAAGCTGGTGCGCCCGGGCGCGATAGCGTTCGCCGAACAGATCGACTTTGCCCTTCTCTTTTTTTACCGCGCTTTTCATTTGGCCTCCGCCGGGATGGGCCTGCCGGCAATATGCGACTGCACCTGGGCCACCATCAGAGACAGCGCGGCGTAGGAGTTAGAGATCACCTCTTCCCGCGGCAGCAAAATATAGTGCCCGGTGCGGCAGGCACGCAAAAAGTCACACCAGCCGGGCATCACGCCTTCCATCGCCTGCAGCTCATCCTGCGGCTTACCGCCGGTATCCGACCGCCAGGTGGCGAAGACAAAATCGGCGTCCAGCTCCGGCAACTGTTCAGCGCTGACGTCAATGCGCTGACCGTCGGGGATCCGCTCAATCAGCGGCGGAAAGCGGAACCCGGCATCGCGCAGCACCCGGCCCAGCGCATGATACGAATGATGCACCGTGACCTTGCCGTTGTTCGCCTGGATCACGGAGACGCTGTACTGCGGTGGATTGACCATCGCTTTCAGCTGTTTGATTTGTTCCTGATAGCGGCGCTCAAGGATCGCCAGCCGCGGCTGGGTGCCGGTCAGCTGCGCCAGCTTGCGGTAAATCTCCGGGGCGCTACCCTGCAGATGGTCGATGCTCACCGTCGGGGCAATCTTCTCCAGTTGCTCCACTGACACATGGCGGCTGGGCTCGGTGATAATCAGATCCGGCTTTGCGGCGGCTACCGCTTCCAGATCGATATCGGCGGTGCCAATAAAGCGGATATCGCTGTTGTCGAAATCGACACCGGTGAGCTGGGCGCTGGCGCGCAGATAGTGGCTGCCGTCCGGGCGCGTCCGGCCGTGGCTGGCGATCGGCGGCACCCCGAGCTCAATCAACGGAATGGTAATATCGAGATCGTGCATCGAAACAATGCGCTGCGGATGCAGCGGGACGGTGACCGTGCGGCCTAAATCATCGGTGAAAGTTTGAGTTTGTGGGGCGGCGGCGCTGACGGCCCCCGTCAGCAACAGCAGCAATGAGACGAACCAACGCATACTACCTTCCTGGTTAAAGGGCATCACGGCGACGCCAGAGCAAGACAACAAAGAATGGGCAGCCCACCAGGGCAATGACAATCCCCGCCGGGATCTGCAGCGGGGCAAACGCCAGCCGGCCAAGGGTATCGGTTACCAGCACCAGCAAGGCGCCAATCAGCGCGCTGCCGCACAGCAGCGATACCTGGCCGCCGCGCAGCACAAAACGCGCCATATGCGGCGCCATCAGGCCCACAAAGCCCAGGCTGCCGACGCAGGAGACGCTGGCCGAGGTCAGCAGCACCGGCGCGAAAAAGCGCAGCATCGTCAGCTGCTGCAGACGTACGCCGAGGCCGATGGCGGTCCGGTCGCCCAGCAGCGCCACGTCCGCCGCACGGGCGGTACAGAACAGGATGATGGCCCCGGGCAGCGCCCAGCAAAAGGCCACCGCCAGCAGCGGCCAGGTGGCGGCCTGCAGGCTGCCCGCCAGCCAGATCATCGCCGTCTGCACGTCGCGAACGTCGGCGGTGGTCATAAAGATGCCGACCGCTGCCGCCAGAGTCCAGGAGACGCCGATGCCAATTAAAATAAAGCGTGGCCGCGAACAGTCGCGCGCCAGCGTCAGGACCAGCAAGGCCACCGCCACACCGCCGACCATCCCCGCCAGCGGCCGCCAGACCAGGCCTACCGCCGGGAAAAACAGCACCAGCGCCAGCACCACGATGCTGGCCCCCTCTTTGACGCCAATCAGCCCCGGGTCGGCCAGCCCGTTACGGGTGATGCTCTGCATCGCCGCGCCGGCCAGCCCCAGCATGGCCCCGCACAGCAGCGCCATCAGGATCCGCGGCAGGCGGATATCAAACAGAATAAAGCGCGGCTGCTCGCCCATATCCTGCGGCGCCAGCAGGGCCCGCGCCAGCGTCGACGCGGGCAACGGAAAGCTGCCGCGGCTGAGGCTGTACAGCCCGAGCGCCAGCAGCATCAGCATCATGATGGCGGCAATGTTGAGCGCCGCCGGGCGCAGCAGCAGCTGGCGGGAGGCGATAACCAGCGGCCGAAAACCGGCCCGGTGAACGGCGCGCGTCATTTAAAAAACCTCGCGGCGATAAAGATAAACAGCGGTGCGCCCACCAGGGCGGTCATCGCCCCGGTCGCCAGCTCCTGCGGCGCGACCAGCGTCCGGGCGGCGATGTCCGCCAGCACCAGCACCAGCGCCCCCACCGGCGCCGCCAGAGGCAGCGCCAGACGGATATCTTCCGTCACCAGACGGCGCACCACGTGCGGCACCACCAGCCCGACAAAACCGATCGGCCCGGCCACCGCCACCGCCGCGCCGCACAGCAGCGCAATCGCCAGCAGACCCAGCAGCCTCGTCTGGACGAGATTAACGCCAAGGCCCAGCGCCACCTTATCCCCCAGCGCCAGCACATTGAGCCGTGGGGCAATGAGCAGCGCGACGCCAAGGCCGATCAGCGCCGGAACCAGCGCCGTCTGCAGCGTGCTCCAGTTCAGTCCGGCCAGGTCGCCGGCCAGCCAGGTACGCATCGCCAGCAGCGTCTGTTCATCGAGGATCAATATCGCCGCCGTCACCGCCGACGCAAACGCTGACAGCGCCACTCCGCACAACGTGATGCGCAGCGGCGTCGCCCCGCCGCGCCCGGCAGAGGCCAGCGCCATCACGCCACCGAACAGCAGCCCCGCGCCGCAGGCGGCGGTCAGCGGGCGCCCGGCGGGGAAAGCGCCGAGAGACAGGCCCAGCGCAGAGGTCGCCACCACCGCCAGCGAAGCGCCGGCGTTAAGGCCGAGAATATGCGGCTCGCCAAGTGGGTTACGGATCACCGTCTGCAGCAGCAGCCCGGCGACGCCGAGCGCCGCGCCGGTCAGCAGCGCTGCCGCCAGCCGCACCAGGCGCAGATCGACGATGATTCGCTGGTCGAAGTTGCGCGGATTGTACTCCAGCAGCGCCTGCAGCACCGTCTGTGGGGCGATCCAGCGGGCGCCTAAGCCAAGATGCACCAGCGAGGCGGCGATAAGCAGCAGCGTTAGCAGCAAGAGCGCCAGTCGGGGGCGGGCATGACGCCGCGCGGCGTACATAACGGCGGCGCTCATGCGTCAACGGCCTGGCGGGCGCGAAACGGCATAAAGAACGGTTTGCCGGTTTGCGGGTTAATCGACATCTGCACGTCAACGTCAAACACGCGTTTAATCAGCTCAGGGCTACAGACATTGTTGTCGCTAATCGTGCCGGCGATGCGCCCCTGTTTGAGGAATACCAGCAGATCGGCGTAGTTAACGGCAAAGTTAAGGTCATGGAGCACCGTCACCACCGTGCGGCCATGTTCGCGGGTGAGAGTCTGGAGCAGCTCGAGGATATCGACCTGATAGCGCAGATCGAGCCAGGTGGTCGGCTCATCGAGCAGAATGGTGGCCGTTTGCTGGGCCAGCGCCATGGCGATCCAGCAGCGCTGACGCTGGCCGCCGGAGAGGCTGTCCACCGGCAGATGGGCGAATTCGGCGGTACCGGTTAAGCGCAGCGCCTCCTCCACCGCCAGCTCATCGGCCTCGGACCACTGGCGCATCAGCCCTTGCCATGGGTAGCGCCCGCGCGAGACCAGCTCGAAAACCGTTAACCCTTCCGGGGTCAGCGGCGATTGCGGGAGGATGCCCAGCTGGCGCGAGACGGCCTTCGTCGGCATCTGGTGAATGGCTTGCCCGTCCAGACGCACGCAGCCGCCGAGCGGTTTCAGCATTCTGGCGATGGTCGAGAGCAGCGTGGATTTACCGGAGCCGTTCGCCCCGGCCAGCACCGTCATTTTGCCGGTGGGAATGGTCAGGTTGATATCGTCAACGATCAGGGTCTGGCCGTATCCGGCCGACAGGGCATCCAGTACGATCCCCTGCTCTGCAGGTTTCACCCGCTGTGGCATAACTCGCTCCTGCGCCGCAGCGTTCCAGGCCATCGCTGAACAGTCTGCAGTCAAACAAAAATAAATCTCATTCTCTTTTGATCATGACGGGGATAGATGTAGTAGTCAATACTCGCCATCGTCATCCGTCCGTCGCGAGCACTACAGCGAGGCTGCGCAACAGTAAAACCAATAAAATCATTTAATATCAATAAAATAACAACACACCACCTCATTGAAAAGACGTGATGACCCCGCCATTCCCCACCGCCAATTTTTTATCTTACATAACATTTACTACTACATCCCTTCATGATTGAATGATTCTCAATTACACATCTGAAGGCGCGTTCAGACGCTAAACAGAGTGCTTTTATTATTCAGGGCAATGATTTTATTGGCTTAATCTGACCGCAAAGGCAGATTCGTTCACGAGAAACAGATAATGACTCAACCCCATGTCGCCTGCAGAGCGTTGCAAGGGCGCGCGCTTTTTTCGCTTCTTTTTTTAGCCTCACCGGGATTAATGGCCGCCGACAATAGCGCGGCGAAAAGTAATAACGACGCGGAAGAGACCATCACCGTGGTGGCCGACGGCGCGCAGCAGAGCGCCACCAGCGGCTATCAGCCACTCAGCTCCGCCACCGCGACGCTGACCTCGATGCCGCTGCTGGATATTCCGCAGGTGGTTAATACCGTCAGCGATCGGGTTCTCGAAGATCAGCACGCCACCTCACTCGATGAGGCGCTGTATAACGTCGCTAACGTGGTGCAGACCAACACCCTCGGCGGTACCCAGGACGCCTTTACCCGCCGCGGCTTCGGCGCCAACCGCGACGGCTCGATCATGACCAACGGTCTGCGCACCGTGCTGCCGCGCAGCTTTAACGCCGCCACCGAACGGGTGGAAGTCCTGAAGGGGCCAGCTTCAACGCTGTACGGTATCCTCGACCCCGGCGGGCTGATCAACGTCATCACCAAACGGCCGGAGCGGCAGTTCTCTGGTTCGGTTTCCGCGACGTCCACCAGCTTTGGCGGCGGTACCGGCAGCTTCGACGTCACCGGCCCCATCGAAGGCACGAATCTGGCGTACCGGCTGATTGGGGAATACCAGAATGAGGATTACTGGCGCAATTTTGGTAAAAACAAAAGCAGCTTTATCGCCCCTTCCCTGACCTGGTTTGGCGAGCGGGCGACGGTGACCGCGTCCTATTCGCACCGCGACTACAGCGCGCCTTTTGACCGCGGCACTATTTTCGATCTGAACACCGGCCATGCGGTGAACGTCGATCGCAAAACCCGCTTCGATGAAGCGTTTAATATTACCGATGGCTATTCCGATCTCGCTCAGCTCAACGCCGAGTATCGCCTTAACGACGCCTGGACCGCGCGCTTCGACTACAGCTACAGCCAGGATAATTACAACGATAACCAGGCGCGGGTGATGGCCTATGATTCGGCGACCGGCAATCTCACCCGCCGGGTCGACGGTACCCACGGTTCAACGCAGAAGATGCACTCCACCCGCGCTGACCTGCAGGGCAACGTGGTGGTAGGCGGCTTTTATAACGAACTGCTGACCGGCGTCGCCTATGAGAATTACGATTTGCTGCGCACGGATATGCTGCGCTGCAAGAACGTGAAAGGCTTTAACATCTATCATCCGGTCTACGGCACCCTCGACACCTGTAATACCGTCTCCGCCTCCGACAGCGATCAGCGTATCCAGCAGGAGAGCTATGCCGCATACGTGCAGGACGCGCTGTACCTGACCGACAACTGGATCGCCGTCGCCGGCGTGCGCTACCAGTACTACACCCAGTACGCCGGTAAAGGCCGACCATTTAACGTCAATACCGACAGCCGCGATGAGAAATGGACGCCGAAAGCCGGCCTGGTCTACAAGGTGACGCCGAACGTCTCCCTGTTCGCCAACGTCGCCCAGTCGTTTATGCCGCAGTCGTCGATCGCCAGCTATATCGGCGAACTGCCGCCGGAAGAGTCCACCTCTTACGAAGTGGGCGCCAAATTCGACCTGTTAAACGGCATTACCGCCAATATCGCGCTGTTTGATATTCATAAGCGTAACGTGCTGTACACCGAGAGCATTGGCGATGAGACAGTGGCCAAAACGGCGGGCAAGGTGCGTTCCCAGGGCGTGGAAGTGGACCTGGCCGGGTCCATCACCGATAACCTCAGCGTGATCGCCAGCTACGGCTACACCGACGCCAAAGTGCTGGAAGATCCGGATTACGCCGGGAAACCGCTGCCAAACGTACCGAAACATACCGGCTCGCTGTTCCTGACCTATGACATTCATAACGTCTATAACAGCAATACCCTGACCGTCGGCGGCGGCGGTCATGCGGTCAGCAAGCGCTCCGGCACCAACGGCGCGGATTATTATCTGCAGGGCTATGCGGTGGCGGATGTGTTCGCCGCCTATAAGATGAAGCTGCAGTATCCGGTGACGCTGCAGGTGAATGTGAAGAACCTGTTTGATAAGACCTATTTCACCTCCTCCATCGGCACCAATAACCTCGGCAACCAGATTGGCGACCCGCGCGAAGTGCAGTTCACGGTGAAGATGGATTTTTAAGCCGGACCATGGCGTCGCGCCGGATGTTCATTGCCGGGCGGCGCTGCGCTTGCACAGGCCTACCTTTCCGTGACATTTGTCGCAGCCGCCACCGGGCAATGCGTTCAGCTTACCAGTCCTCCTCCTGGCCGAGGATGCGCAATATATCCTGACGATGCTGCAGCAGTTGCGGGTTATCGCGATGACGGGGAAAATCCAGCGGCAGCGCGAACTCGGCGATAATCCGCCCTGGACGCGGCGACATCACCAGTACCCGCTCGCACAGCAGCAGCGCCTCTTCGATATCGTGGGTCACCAGCAGGCTGGTATACCCCTGCTGCTGCCAGAGGGCGATCAGCTCCCGCTGCATGCTGATGCGAGTCAGGGAATCCAGCTTACCCAACGGCTCGTCGAGCAGCAGCAGGCGCGGTTCGTTCAACAAGGCGCGCGCCAGCGCCGCACGCTGCGCCATCCCCCCGGACAGCTGCCGCGGCCACGCCTCGCTGAAGGCCTGCAGCCCGATGCGGTCAATCAGCGCGTCGGCCTTCGCCTCCAGCCCCTTTTTGCCCTGCGCCTGCGGGCCCAGCAGCACGTTCTGCCGTACCGTCAGCCATGGGTAGAGCGTCGGATCCTGAAACACAAGGATCCGCTCCGGCCCCGGGGCGCCGGGCGCCGCGCCGTCGATCTGCATCTGTCCGCTCTGCGGCGCTTCCAGCCCCGCCATCAGCCGCAGCAGGGTTGATTTGCCGCAGCCGGAAGGGCCCAGCAGCGCCACGCTTTCCCCTGGGCGCAGCTGCAGACTGATATTCTCCAGCACCGGTACCGTCTGTTTGCCAAGCGTAAACGCATGATGAAGATGGCTGATGGATACCGCCGCGCCGCGCGCTATCGCCGGCGAATCTGGCGTCGCTGTTACCATTGCATTCCTCCTCGCTGCCAGCTCAGCAGCCGGTCACGCAGCATAAATAATCCGCTTATCAGGCCGGAGCATAACAACGCCATTACCAGCAGCGCGGCGTACATATTCGGATAGGCCGCCCAGCCCTGGGCCCACTGGAGGTAAAAGCCGATCCCTGACTTCACCCCGACCATTTCGGCGACAATCAGCACCGAAAACGACGCGCCGAGCCCCATAAACAGGCCGACAAAGACGTTCGGCAGCGCGGCGGGGATCGCCACCCGCAGGATCAGGAAACGCTGGCTGGCGCCGAGGGTCCGCGCCACGTCGTACCACGCCTTATCAATGCCCATCACTCCGGACCAGGTCAGCACCGTGACCGGGAACCAGGTGCTCAGCGCGATCAAAAACACGCTGGCGCCGAAGCTCGAGGGAAAAATAAACAGGCACAGCGGCAGCAGCGCGGTGGACGGCACCGGCCCCAGCAGACGTAACACCGGATGCACCCAGTAGCCAATCCGTTGCGACCAGCCAATGGCCAGACCGGTGATGAACCCGCTGCTGGTGCCCAGCAGCACGCCGAGCCCCAGCAGCCCCAGCGAGTGCAACAGGCTGTCGAGCAGGCGCGGCCAGTCGTCGTGCAGCACCTCGATCAGCGCCTGCGGCGGCGCGAAAAACGGCACCGGCAGCACGGCGCTCTTGGCGGTCAGCCCTTCCCAGACAGCAAACAGCACCGGCAACAGCGCCAGCCACTTGCCGGCATGCCGCACACGCGCGCCGCGCGCTCGCCAGTAGCGATAGCTCAGCGCCAGCAGCAGTAATCCACTGCCGAGGGTGAATTGCGCCAGCGCCCACCCTTCGCTAAACGGCCAGCGCCGCCCGGCATCGGGCCAGGTCAGAGTAAACAGACCGCCCAGCAGCCACAGCGCGGCGGCCAGCAGCCCTTCTCCCCACAGCGGCGCGCGGCCGGTGGGGCGCGCCAGAGCCTGCTCAGGCGAATACGTTGGCATAGATACTCTCCGCGAACTGATGGGGATCGGTACCCGGCTTGATCACCTGCACCCGCTGCAGGTCGACCGCGTACTGCGTCAGCTCTTTCACGAATGCTTCGCCCACCGCATGATGGCCGTGGCCCTGCCCGTGCAGGATGCCGCTCACCTCCGCTTCACTGGTGTTCAGGGCATGGGCGAGGAAGGATTGCGCCACGCTTTCCGGATGCGCAGCGGCATAGCTGTGCGCCTCAAGGATCGCCTGGGTGAGCGCGGCGGCGGCCGGTTTATGGTCCCGCGCCAGGCTCCCGCTCACCCCCAGCACGCAGCAGCTGAGGTTGGCATAATCCCCGGTCATATTGCTGGCGATCAGCTGATACTTGCCGGTCTCCAGCAGACGATAGCTGAATGGCTCGCTGCCGCTGATGGCGGCGATTTCGCGCTTGTCCAGCGCCACGCTGAGCAGATCCGCCGGGTAGACTTTCCACTGCACGTCGCTGATCGGGTCGATACCGTGGCGCTTAAGCAGAATGGCGAAGAAGTTTTTATCCGGCCCGGCCATATCAGTGACGCCGATGGTTTGTCCCTTCAGGCTCTCGAGGCCGCCGAACGGCGAGTCTTTGGCCGTCAGCAGGTTCAGACAGCCGCCGTGGGTTCCGGCGGTGAGCTTGACGTCAAAGCCCTGCTCCAGCGCCTTCAGCCAGCGCAGCGCCATCCCCACCCCGGCGTCGGCCTTACCGGTGGCGATCGCCTCCAGCAGTACATCGGTGGAGTTGCCGAAGTTAACAAACTCAACGTCGAGGTTATATTTACTGAAAATCTTCTGCTGCTCGGCGACGGCGACCGGCGCAAGGCATACCGCGCTTTTATTGATCGCCAGCTTGATCTTGTAGGGCTCTGGCAGGCGCAGCGCCGGATGGGCATCGCCGCTGGCCATGTCCGCCATATCGTGAGCCCACAGCGGCAGAGAGACCCCGGCCAGCGCCAGGCCGCCGCTGAGCTGTAAAAAACGGCGGCGGGAAAAAGTGTTTCTGGTCATGGTGTCACCTCGGCGGCGGGCACGCTAAAGCTGGGGTCAAAGGTCGGCTTCACGTCCAGCCGGGTGCGGATCAGGCCGTTGGCGAGATAAAAGTCCGCCGTTGCCTGCTGCTGGGTCACCGTTTCCTCTGCCAGCGGCTGCCACTGCGACTGGCGGTTGGCAAATTGCGCCCGGGCGATCTCCGCCGGGAAGCGGATGATCTCCCCCAGCGTTTTGCCGTAGCTGTCGAGATTGGCGTAGGCCCAGCGCTCAGCGCCGGCCAGGCGCTGGAGATAATCCTGCAGCGCGGCGCGTTTTTGCGGATCGTTAAGCGCGGAATCCGTTGCCGCGAGGAAGGTATTCCCCGGCAGCAGCCCTTTGCCGCTCACCAGAATCTGCCCCTCGTTGGTCTTCACCATTTGGGTGGTGTAGGGCTCCCAGGTCGCCCAGGCGTCCACCGAACCGTTAAGCAGCGCCACTTTGGCGTCCACCGGGCCGAGGAACACCCACTGCACCTCCTTCGGTGAAATCCCCGCCTGCTCCAGCGCTTTCAGCGCCACGAAATGACCAATCGACCCTTTACCGGTGGCGATGCGTTTGCCTTTTAAATCGGCGCCGCTTTTTAACGTGCTGCCGGGGGAAACCAGCACCGCGGTCCCCGCCGGGTTGCTTTTATCCACGGCAATGGCCTTGACCGGCGCACCGTTGGCCAGGGCAAAGAGCAACGGCGCATCGCCGATGATCCCCGCGTCCACGGCGCCCGCGTTGAGGGCTTCCGCCAGCGGCGCGGCGGCCGGGAACTCGGCCCACTTAATGTCGTAAGGGAGATTTTGCAGGGCGTTGGCCGCCTCCAGCTGCGAACGCATGCCGCCTTTTTGATCGGCGATACGCAGGGTGATCCGCTCCTGCGCTGTCGCGTAGCCGCCCAGCGCCAGCAGCATCAGCGCTGCCGCCACCCGGCCTGAAAATGATAGACGCATCGTGATTATCCTTGTGATTGAAAGACGAAGTTGCCGGCTGCCAGCCAGGCGCTGTCGCTCTGTGGGGTATGTACCCGTCCGCAGAGCACGTTGCGGTAGTGGCGTTCCAGCGGGTTCTGTCGGCTCAGGCCATGATTTCCGGTCAGCTCGAGCGCAATATTCACCGCCTGAATGGCGTTGTCGGTGATGGTGACTTTCGCCAGATTGGCCTCGATAGCGGAAAAGCGCAGCGCGGCGGCCTGCTCCAGCAGGCTGCGGTTGACCAGCAGCAGCCCGGCGATCTGCCCGACTTTCTCCTGCACCCGTGGCAGACGAGAGAGCGGATGACCGAGACCGGCGGGTACCCGTCCCGCCAGCCACCTCACCAGCCAGTCGTGAGCGGCGTGGGCAATGCTGTCATAGATCGCCGCCAGCAGCGCCGTCTGCCGGTTGGCGAACAGGCGAAACGGTTCGGCCTCCGCGGCGGGTGGCGCATCGGCCGGCCAGACATCCACCGCGTGCTCTGCCGCCACCCGCACGTGGTTAAAAATAACTTCATGGCTGCCGGTGGCCCGCATCCCGGCGTGATCCCAGCTTTTCACCACGCTGATACCCGGGCTGTCGCCAGCCACCAGCCAGGTGCCCACCAGCGGCGGGTTATCATCGCTTCTGGCCCACACCGCCAGCCAGCGCAGCCCTTCAATGCCGGTGGTATAAATTTTATGGCCGCTGATGTCCCAGCCCTCCGCGCGACGGGTCGCCACGGTGTCCGGCAGGCCGCCCCGCGCCGGGGATCCCAGCTCCGGCTCGACGCGCAGGCTGTTGATCAGGCCACCGTGTTCGACAGCATCGTGAAAAACCTGCTGGCGCAGCGGCGCGTGCCAGGCGTCGTTTTCCGCCAGCCGCAAATGGTGCAGATACTGCATGCAGACGATCAGCGCTGTCGCCGGCTCTCCCCAGGCGATGGCGGCGATGACCTGCTGCAGCTGGGCCAGAGTGGCGCCCGCGCCGCCGCAGGATGGCGGCACGGCGAGACTTAACCAGCCCCCCGCACGCAGATGGTCGATATTACGCCAGGGAAACTCGCCGCTGGCGTCAAGGCTGGCCGCCTGCTCCGCCATCTGCTGGCGAAGCGCCGTCAGCTGCCGGGCCCAGTCGTCGCGCTCAGGATGGATCACGATGCGCGCTCCGCCACCGCACGCCGGGCGGCTTTTTCCCGGGCGATCGGCAGCAGCGCCCGGCCATAGTCGGCCGCGTCGTTCAGCGGATCGAAGCCGCGGATCAGGAAGTTACGCACCCCGAGGTCGTAGTAATCGAGCAGCGCATCCGCCACCTGCTCCGGGGTGCCCACCAGCGCGGTGGAGTTATGTCCGCCGCCCACCAGCTGGGCGATGCCGGTCCACAGGCGTTTGTCCACCACTCTGCCCTGCGCCGCGGTAGCCCGCAGCCGCTGGGCGCCGATGCTGTCCGGTTTGGCTTTGAACCCCCCTCCGCGCTGTGCCGCCTGCTCGGTGGCGACGTGCAGGATATGCTCGGCTTTCTCCCAGGCTTCGGCTTCGCTGCCGGCGATAATCGGCCGGAACGAGACGCTGAAGCCGATATCACGCTGGTGTTTCGCCGCTTCGGCGCGCACGCGCTGGATGGTCTCTCCGGTTTGCGCCAGCGACTCGCCCCACAGGGCGAAGACGTCGGCATGTTTGCCGGCGACGGCGATGGCCGCTTCCGACGAGCCGCCGAAGTAGATGGGAAGATGCGGTTTTTGCAGCGGGCGAATGGCGGACCAGGCCTGCTCGGCCTGATAAAAATCGTTGTGAATATCCACCGGCTGCTCGCTGGTCCACACCTGGCGCACGGTGTCGAGGAAGGCGTCGGTGCGGGCGTAGCGCTGGTCGTGGTCGAGATAATCGCCATCCCGGCGCTGCTCGGCATCGTTGCCGCCGCTGATGATATGGACCGCCAGCCGGCCCCCCAACAGGTGCTCAAGGGTGGCGAATTTGCGCGCGGCGAGGGTTGGCGAAACAAAACCGGGGCGATGGGCCAGCAGGTAATGGATTTTCTGCGTCGACAGCCCGGCCAGGGCCGTCACCAGAAAGCCGTCGGGTTGATCGGACCAGTGGCCGACCAGCAGACGATCAAACCCGGCGGCTTCATGGGTTTGCGCAAAGCGAACGATATAGTCGCGGTCAAAGATCGGCCCCACCGGGGCAATCGTTTCGGAAGAGAGGCGGTGGCCAATCATGCCGAGAAACTGAATGCTCATGAACAACTCCTTGCGTCAGGGTAATGGAGTGGCCGCGACAGCGGCGCTGGTCATTACCCTATACAGAGTGTGTTAATGAGCAAAATGCATTTTTATCATATCTTAATATGCTGAATTAGCATTAAACAAAAATGCATAGTGCTTTCAGTCGGATACTGTCAGCTGCTGCACCACTTTGCTGGCGAAAAAGGTCAGCGGCGCCTGCAGGTTTGCCAGATACTGGGCGTGGATCAGCCACAGTGAGACCGCAGGCTGAAAATCGCTGAGGCTGAGGACCGCAATCTCGTCCCGCCACGGGCTGCTGGCCAGCGCCGCCCGCGGCACCAGACCCAGCCCCTGTCCCTGCGCCACCAGCGCTATCTGCAGCTGCGCGCCCGCGCTTTCGACATTAAGCTTCAACCGCAATCCCTGACTCTGCAGCTGGCGAATAAGCCCGGCGCGCAGGCCACAGCCGTCGGGGTTAAGGATCCAGCCCTGTTCGGCGCACTCCCGCAGGGATGACGCGCGCAAATTCAAACGCCGGCCGACGATCGGCACCACCTCCAGGGGACACAGCAGCCGTCCGCTGTAGCCCTCGGCGAAGCTTTGCTGGGCGGGCCCCATCGCCAGCATGCCGTCCAGCTCGCCGTTTTCCAGCCGGCGCTGCAGCTGTCCGCTCCAGCCGCAGGTGATCTGCGGCGACAGTCCGGGAAACTGCTGGCTCAGCGTCGACAGCGCCGCCGGCAGGGCAATCTCGCTGAGACTCTGCGGCACGCCGAGACGCAGCGCGCCGCGCGGCTCGCCTTGCGGATCCAACAGGCTGTAGAGTTTTTTCGTCTCACGCTTAATGCTCAGACACTGCTCGTACACCCGGTGTCCGGCGGCGGTCAGGGTCAGCGGACGGGTCTGGCGCTCCAACAGCGTCACGTTCAGCTCCTGTTCCAGACGCTGAAGACGCCGGGTGATGGCCGACTGGGTGATCCCCAGATATTCCGCGGCCTGATTGAGGGAGGAAAACTGCACCGTGGCCAGCAAAGCGTCAATATCGTCAATGCGCATAGGATCCTTATGTGAAATTTGCATATTAATATATGCGTAAATTGCATTTAAATAATATTAACGCCTCTGTTAGCGTTTTGACCAGTCCCTCTGACAGGAACCGCACATGACTGCACCACGACTGGAAAAATTACGCCATTTCATTCATGAGGTAGACCGCCTGCACCGTGAGCACCACCAGACCGCCCCGCTGCTTGACGCCGTGGCGCAGCGACTGGCGGCGCTGGTGCGTTACGACGACTGGCTGCCGGAAGAGTACACCCTGCCGCATCCGCACCATTACCAGCAGTATCTGCTGCATGCCGACTCCGGGGAGCGCTTCTCGATTGTCAGCTTCGTCTGGGGACCGGGGCAAGCGACGCCGATCCATGACCATCGGGTGTGGGGGGCCATTGGTATGCTGCGCGGCGCGGAGGAAAACCAGCGCTACCAGCTGGATGCCGATGGCATCCCGCGCGCGCTGGGCGCCGCCACGCTTCTGGAAGCAGGCCAGGTGGAGAAAGTCTCCGCTGACGATGGCGATATTCATCGCGTCAGCAATGCGCTGGCGGATCGCGTCTCCATCAGCATTCACATCTACGGCGGCAATATCGGCGCGGTGAAGCGCGCCGTGTATACCCCGGAAGGGCAGCAGAAACCGTTTATCTCCGGCTACTCTAACCGCCATTTACCCAATATCTGGGATTTGTCCCGCGAACATCAAGGATAACCACTATGCCCACCTACGCTTATCGCCAGGCCGCCGGGATACGCCAGGCGCTGCTCGACCGTCGTGAACTGGCGCTGATCGACGTCCGTGAAGAGGCCGATTTCGCCACCGCTCATCCGCTGTTTGCCGTCAATCTGCCGCTCAGCAAACTGGAGCTGGAGGTCCGCCGGCGGATACCGCGCTTCACCACCCCGCTCACCGTCTACGACAACGGCGAAGGTCTGGCGGAGATCGCCGTCGAACGGCTACGGGCCTGGGGCTATCAGGATGTGGCCCTGCTGACAGAGGGGCTCGCCGGCTGGCGCCGCAGCGGCGGCGAGCTGTTTCAGGACGTCAACTCCGCCAGCAAAGCCTTTGGTGAACTGGTGGAAAGCGTGCGTCACACGCCGTCGCTCAGCGCCCAGGAGGTTCAGGCGCTCATCGACAGCCGGCAGGAGGTGGTGATCGTCGACGCCCGGCGCTTCGATGAGTACCAGACCATGAGCATCCCCGGCAGCATCAGCGTGCCCGGCGGCGAGCTGGCCCTGCGGGTGGAGAGCCTGACGCCCTCCCCGCAGACGCCGGTTATCGTCAACTGCGCCGGACGCACCCGCAGCATCATCGGCACCCAGTCGCTGATCAACGCCGGCGTGCCAAACCCGGTCCATGCCCTGCGCAATGGCACTATCGGCTGGACGCTGGCCGGCCAGACGCTGGCGCACCAGCAGCAGCGGCAATACGATCCCTCCGCCCGCGCCTCCGGCGTCCGGGCCGCTGAGGTGGCGCATCTTGCCGAACGGGCCGGGGTGGCGGTCATCGATGAGGCCACGCTGCAACGCTGGCTGCAGCAGAGCGACCGCACTACCTTCCTGTTTGATGTCCGCAGCCCTGAGGAGTACGCGGCGGGTCACTATCCCGGCAGCCTGAGCGCGCCAGGCGGCCAGCTGCTGCAGGAGACCGATCACTTCGCCAGCGTACGAGGGGCGCGAATTGTGCTGCTGGATGACGATGGCATCCGGGCGGCGATAACCGGCTCGTGGCTGGCGCAGATGGGCTGGGAGACGGCGCGGCTGAGTGCGCTGTCGGCCAGCCAGTTGAGCGAACGCGGGGTGCCGGCCGCCGAGGTGCCGCCCGGCCCGCAGGCGGAGGAGATAAGCCCGGCGCAGCTGGCGCAACAGCTGGACGAACCCGGTACGGTGGTGCTCGATTTCACCACCAGCGCCAACTTTGTCGCTCGCCATATCCCCGGCGCGTGGTGGCTAACGCGCTCGCAGCTGCGCCAGGCCCTGGATGTGATCCCTCCCGCCCAACGTTACGTGGTGACCTGCGGCAGTAGTCTGCTGGCCCGCTACGCGGTGCCGGAGGTGGCGGCCTTGACCGGTAAACCGGTGCAGCTGCTTACCGGCGGGACGCTGGCGTGGATCGCCGCCGGTCTGCCGCTGGCGCATGGCGACAGCGGCCTCGCCGTCGAGCGCCTTGACCGCTATCGTCGTCCGTACGAAGGAACCGATAATTCCGCCGAGGCCATGCAGGCTTATCTGGAGTGGGAGTATGGCCTGGTGGATCAGCTGGCCCGCGACGGCACCCACGGTTTTCGGGTGCTCTAGCGCGAGCGCGCCTCAGGCCTCGCGCAGGATCCACGAATACTGAAAGCTCTTCGGCGCCGGAAAATGGGTCCGGCGTCGGTAGGAGCCCAGCGACTGCGGGGTGCAGTAGGTGCAACTCCCCAGCCATTCAACGCTCGCCGGCGACACTCCCGCCTCTGCGAAGATCGCTTCGGCAAAGGCGCGCAGATCAAACCACAGATTATCGCTGCCTCGTGCGGCGGCTTTGAGCGGATCGCTGACCGGGCCCGAACGGGAATGAAACAGCCGCTGGCGATGGCGGGCCACCCGATCACCGCCGGGCTGGTCCAGCAGTTGCTGATAAAATCCGGCGGAGACTTCGTAACAGCAAGGGTGAATATGCGGCCCCACGGCGATGACCAGATCGGCCAATGCCACCCCCTGCTGGCGAAAACAGGCCAGACTATTATCGACAATGCCGCTGACCAGCCCCTGCCAGCCGGCATGCACGCTGCAGACGAAGCGACCGTCGCGCGAGGCGATCAGCATCGGCAGACAGTCGGCGGTCACCACCCCCACCTTTTGCCCGGCTACCGCGGTAAACACCGCGTCGGCGTGCGGGCGCGTCGGCAGCGGCTGCTGATAATGATGAACCTCATTACCATGCACCAGCTTCACCGGAGCCAGCTCGGCATAGGGAAAGGCGGCGGTTTCGTGGACATCGAGAAAAGCGTGGCGGATGCCAGGGATAGCATTGAGCAAACGGGAGGTGTAAGCCATAGGGACGATAAGCGTCAGGGAATGATGTCTTACCATAGGCCAGGTGACGCGGACAGGCAAGGCGGCGGCCCGGCATTTTTTTGCCAGACCGCCGGATGCGTCTCAGACAATCGCGGCGCGCTGCTGACGATGCATCAGCCAGAACACCGCCACGCCGGCCAGCACAATGCCGGGCGCCGAGGCCGCCATCACCCCGATGGTGCCGGTGCCGAGGGCCAGCATCTTGCCGGCCAGCAGCGGGCCGCTCATTGCGCCAAGACGGCCCACCGCCACGGCGGTGCCGACCCCGGTGGCGCGGATCGCTGCGGGGTAAAAAAGCGGCGCCAGGGCATAGAGTACGCTCTGGCCGCCGGTGGCGAACAGCCCGGCGACAAACCCCGCCAGCAGCATTCCGTTTAGCGACGACGCGCTGCCCAGCGCCAGCAGGGAAGCCAGAATCCCGCTGTAGATCAGGAGCGACATCCGCAGCGGGGTGAGCTTATCCATTAGCGCTCCCAGCAGCAGCGTGCCGCAGGCGGCGCCGATCTGCAGAGAGAACATCACCCCCGCCGCCTGGCTGGCGCGGAATCCCTGGCCCACCAGCAGCATCGGCAGCCAGTTGATCAGCATATAGACCACCAGCAGGGTGAAAAAATAACCCAGCCACAACAGCAGGGTGGCGGCGGCATGCCCTGGGGCAAACAGGGTGCGCAGCGGCACGCTGGCCTCCGCGCGCTGAAACGCCTGCGACTCCGGTAGCCAGCGCATCAGCAGCGGGATCAGCAGTAACGGGACCACGCCGCCAATCCAGAAAATAGTCTGCCAGGCCGCGGCGAGACCGGAAAAGCCCAGCGCTGCCGCCAGCGCGGCGCCAATGGGTACGCCGCAGTACATCAGGCTTACCGCCCGGCCGCGGAAGCGTGAGCCAGCGGCTTCCGAGGTTAAGGCAATCAGGTTAGGCAATGCCGCCCCGAGCCCGACGCCGGTGAGCAGGCGCGCCAGCAGCAGCGTCGGGAAGCTCCATGCCACCGCGGTGGCCAGCGAGAACAGGCCAAACAGCAGCACCGACCCCAGCAGAATGCGCTTGCGCCCGTGGCGGTCCGCCAGCATGCCGCCCACCAGCGCGCCAGGCAGCAGGCCGAGGATCCCGGCGCTGAAGATCCAGCCCATCTGCATTTTATCCAGCGCAAAGGCCTGCGCCATGCCGACGGCGGCGATCCCCGCCGCCTGCAGATCCAGCCCTTCCATCAGGGCCACCATAAAACAGAGCCCGATGGTAACCACCAGGCGCGAGGGGTTTGCAGTCGTTATCTTGGTCATAGGGTACCTTGGCGATAGCCGAACAAACGGAGCAGGTGACTGGCGGCTGATGCTTTGTCAGCCGCACGTTTTTCGTTATTTATTGCGGTTAAGCAGATCCAGTGCGACGTCGACGATCATATCTTCCTGGCCGCCGACCATCCGCCGCTTGCCCAGCTCGACGAGAATATCCACCGCGCTGAGGCCATAGCGCTCGGCCGCCGCTTCGCTGTGGCGCAGAAAGCTGGAGTAGACCCCGGCGTAGCCCAGCGCCAGCGTTTCACGGTCGACACGCACCGGGCGGTCCTGCAACGGCCGCACCAGATCATCGGCCGCGTTCATCAGGGCGTAGAGATCGGTGCCATGCTGCCAGCCGAGCTTGTCGGCGGCGGCAATAAATACCTCCAGCGGCGCATTGCCCGCCCCCGCCCCCATCCCGGCCAGGCTGGCGTCAATGCGATCGCACCCCTCTTCCACCGCGACGATCGAGTTCGCCACCCCGAGGCTCAGGTTATGGTGGGCATGCATCCCGGTGGCGGTCTCCGGCTTCAGCACCGCCTTCAGGGCACGGAAACGGTCGCGAATGTCGTTCATGTTCATCGCCCCGCCGGAATCCACCACATAGATACAGGTCGCGCCATAAGATTCCATCTTCAGCGCCTGCTGCGCCAGTGCCTGCGGGGAGAGCATATGGCTCATCATCAGAAAACCGACGGTGTCCATTCCCAGCTCGCGGGCAAAGGCAATATGTTGCGCCGCGACGTCTGCTTCGCTGCAGTGGGTGGCGACCCGCACCACCCGCGCTCCGGCCTGATACGCCGCTTTCAGATCGTGCAGCGTGCCGATGCCCGGCAGCAGCAAGGTGGCGATTTTCGCCTGGCTGACCGCCTCCGCCGCCGCTTCAATCCACGCGATGTCGCTGTGAGCGCCAAAGCCGTAGTTGAAGCTGGATCCCTGCAGGCCATCGCCATGGGCCACTTCGATGGAGTCGACCCCAGCCTTATCCAGCGCGCCGGCGATCTGCTGCACCTGCGCCAGGGAATACTGGTGACGAATGGCGTGCATGCCATCGCGCAGCGTCACGTCCGAGATATAAAGTTTTTTACCGTTCATGCTGTCGCTCCCGCCGCGCTGTGCATTGCCCCGGCCATTTGCTCCGCCGTCGCCAGCGCCGCCGAGGTCATAATATCGAGGTTGCCCGCGTACGCTGGCAGATAGTGCGCCGCCCCTTCCACTTCGAGGTAAACCGCGGTTTTCAGGCCGGAAAAACAGCCGACGCCGGGCAGGTTGACCGGCTTATCCTCGGGGATAACCTCAAACTGCACCTGCTGCTTCAGCCGGTAGCCTGGGACGTAAGCCTGCACTGCCGCCGCCATTTCGGCGATCGAGGCGGCAATCGCCTCCTGCGACGCCAGCTCGCTCAGGACGTAGACGGTATCGCGCATCATCAGCGGCGGCTCCGCCGGGTTCAGTACAATAATCGCTTTGCCCTTGCCCGCGCCGCCGACTTTTTCAATCGCCTGCGAGGTGGTTTCGGTAAATTCGTCAATATTGGCCCGCGTGCCCGGTCCGGCGGATTGGCTGGCGATCGAGGCCACGATCTCCGCGTAATGCACCTTCGCCACTCGCGAGACCGCGGCGACCATTGGGATGGTCGCCTGCCCGCCGCAGGTCACCATATTGACGTTGCCCTGATGGAGATTGGCCGCGAGGTTGACCACCGGTACGCAGTACGGGCCAATCGCCGCCGGCGTCAGGTCGATGACGCGGATCCCCGGCTTCGCTTCGCGCAGCGCGGCATCGTTTTTGATGTGCGCCCCGGCGCTGGTGGCGTCAAAAACAAAATCGATGTCGGCAAATTCCGCCATCTGCATCAGGCCGCCCACCCCTTCGTGGGTGGTCGCGACGCCCATGCGCCGGGCGCGGGCCAGGCCATCCGACTGCGGGTCGATGCCGACCATCACCGCCATCTCCAGATGCTGGCCGTGGCGCAGGATTTTAATCATTAAATCGGTGCCGATATTCCCGGAGCCGATAATGGCGACTTTACGTTTACGCATCACGATGTCCTTCTCCGGCGGCGACGAAACGTGCCGCGACTGAGCCAATACCTTCGATATGGGCGACAAAGTTGTCCCCTTCGTTAATCGCCACCATCGGGCCTAACGCCCCGGTCAGCACGATATCCCCCGCCCGCAGCGGTTCGCCGAGACTGGCCAGCTTGCGCGCCAGCCAGACTGCGGCGTTCAGCGGATGTCCCAGACACTCGCTGCCGCGACCGCTGGAGACCAGCTCCTGGTTGCGGGTCATGTGCATGGCGCACTGCTTCAGATCCAGTCCTGCCGGGCGCTGCGCTGGGCCGCCAATGACGTACAGGCCGCAGGAGGCGTTATCGGCGACGGTGTCGACAAAGCCGATTGACCAGTCGCGAATGCGGCTGCCCACCACCTCCAGCGCCGGCAGCACCCATTCGATGGCGTTATACAGCTCATCAAAGGTGGTATCGGCATGCGGCAGATCCTGCTTCAGCACCAGGGCGATCTCGGCTTCCACTTTGGGCTGCAGCACGCGGCCAAACGGCACCTCGGCGTTGTCGCCGTAGCACATGTCGGCAAACAGGGTGCCGAAATCCGGCTGGTTGACTCCCAGCTGCTGCTGCACTTTGGGATGGGTCAGGCCCACCTTGCGGCCCACTACCCGCCGGCCATGGGCCACGTGGTGCTGGACGTTCAGACGCTGGATGGCATAGGCGGCGTCGGCATTGTCGACGCCGAGGATATCGCGCAGCGGGGCGATCGCCTGGCCGGTCTGTTCCGCGTCGCGCAGCTGCCGGGCCAGCGCGTCAAGAGAAAAAGTCATCATTTACTCCTTAAGCCCGTGCGAGGAAATTGAGCACCAGCTGATTAAAACTGTCGGCATGTTCCCACTGCGCCCAGTGGCCGCAGTCGCGGTAAATATGCAGTTCCGAACCGGCGATCCCGGCGAGCAGGCGCAGCCCGGCGTCCATCGGCACGAAGCGGTCGTTGCGTCCCCAGACGATCAGGGTTGGCGCGCTGATTTCGCCCAGCCGCGGGCCAAAGTCAGGAAACTGCTTCGGGTTGGCTTCGAGGCTTTTGACGAAGTTGTCCAGATGGTCGCGGCGCGACAGCATATTGTTGAGACGCGCCTCGAACAGCGCCTCGGTGAGGTCGCGGGTGTCGAAGACGAAGATGCTCATCATCTTTTTGAGGTTTTCAATGGTCGGCTCGCGGTACAGGGCATTCAGCAGCTTGATGCCCTCCGTCGGCATCGGCGTGAACAGGCTCATGCCGCCGGTCCCCCCACCCATTAGCACCAGCTTCGCCACCCGCTCCGGCCAGCTCAGGGTGAAGGCCACCGCGCTATGGCCGCCCATCGAGTTGCCCAGCAGATGGACTTTATCGATCCCCAGCTGATCGACCACGCTTTTCAGAATGCGGGCGTTGAGGTCCGAACGTGAGCCGCTGTTGACGATAGCATCGCTTTTGCCCCACCCCGGACAGTCGAGGAGCAGCACGCGATAGCCCGCCTCGACCAGCGGGTCAATGTTACGGCTGAAGTTGGCCCAGCCGGTGGCCCCCGGCCCGGAGCCGTGCAGCATGACCACGGTCTCTTTCCCGTCGCCGCAGTCATTGATATGGATGCGCAGCGTGCGGCCCCCCTCGTTGACATTGAGGAATCGGCTGGTGGCGGCTTCGGTTTGCGGTTGATAGCTCATGTTAGTCTCCCGGTTAATCAAATCTCGGTGGTGGCGCTCAGCGAGCCGAACCCGGCGATCCACTCGGGGATCGGCCGGTAATAGCGGCCCTCACTGCGCCAACAGCCAAAAGCGGATAGCGCGGCAAAAGCGGCCACCCAGGTCTTAATTTCGTGCGTCGATTTCCCTGCCATCGCCGACAGCTCGTCGTTGCCGATCGCATCCAGCTCCGCCAGCCGCCCCTGCTCCAGCAGGCTCATAAAGCGGTTGTCCCAGACCGGGTTGAGGGGATGGAGCGAGTGCGGGTCTTCGGTAAACCGCCTGGCGGCGTTGATCACCCGCTGCTGGCGCCGTTCGCGTTCGTCCGGCGGCAGCTGTTTGCCACTGCCAAGCAGACGGTCACGCAGATGGGCGTCGGCTTTCGCCAGCTCCGGCACCGGCGGCTGGTGCGAGAGTCCGCCCGAGCCGAGGATCAGCACCCGCTTATTGAGGGTATTGAGGAAGCGGCCCATCGCCTCGCCCAGCAGCCGGGTACGTTGAAAACCCGGCAGCGGCGCGGCGACGCCGTTAATAAACACCGGCAGCACCGGCACACGGTCCAGGCCACCCAGCAGAAACTCCAGCGGCTGGGCGAAGCCATGGTCCACCTGCATGTTGTACGACACCGCCAGGTCGATACCGCTGTTGATCACGGCGTGAGCGCAGGCTTCCGCCAGCTCGGTCGGCACCGGCAGGTCGCCGGCGGCGCTGGCGAAGTCGCCAATGGCGGTGGCGCCGACGCCGAGGCAGAACGGCGGCATCACGTCATAGAAAAAACCGTTGTAGTGATCGGGGGCGAAGAGCACCACCAGCTCGGGATCGAAGGCGGCGATCCGCCGCCGGGCGTCGGCAATCACCCCGTTCACTTCATCAAGGACCGCCTGCTCCGGGTCCACCAATCCCACCAGCGGAGTGTGGGAGAGACAGTGCAAATAGGCATCCATATCAGGCCACCTTCTCTTCAGTGCGGGCGGTATCCCCGGTTGCGAGGGTCATTTTTTCCGCCAGGGCGGTCAGCTGTGCGCCGAGGGTCTGCGGGATGGCGAGAGCGGCGACAAAGCGGTCCGGTCTGACCACGGCAATGGCGGTGTTATGCTGAGCAAACCAGCTCTTCAGGCGATTTTGCGTATCGCCTACCCGCAGCGTGCCGGGGGCGTTATCCTGCTCGCGATGGATCTGCACCGCCGGCACCACCTGGATAAAGCGCACGCCAATCGCGCGCCAGCGGGCGATCTGCCCGGCTTCGAGCCCCCACTGCGGGTTGCAGCCCCAGCCGATAATGGCGAAATTCGCGCCGATAACCTCGTCGAGCAGCACGCTCTCGCCGCTCTCCAGCGTCACCTGCGGTTGAATAAACATTTTGCCCACCGGCGAGGTCTTGCCGGCGGCGTCGATCAGCAGCGCCCCCTCGCGGTACTGCGGCATCGGCTTAAAGCGCATTTCGAGGAAGTAGCGCTTCACCGGCGGCAGGTAGTTCAGCAGCCAGGAGAGACCGTCGCGCACGGCCCCCTGCCAGCGCTTCGGCGGCGCCAGCACGTGGCCGGCGGTGACCGACAGATCAATCATCGCTTTCGCGTGGTCGCGGCGCTCCTGCTGATAGCTGTCGAGCAGCGCCTCTCCCGCTTTACCGTTGACCACCAGCGCCAGCTTCCACGCCAGGTTGAAGGCGTCGCGCATGCCGCTGTTGTATCCCTGCCCCTGCCAGACCGGCATGATGTGCGCCGCGTCGCCGGCCAGCAGCACCCGGTCAATGCGAAAGCGCTCGGCAAGGCGGGCATTATGGGTGTAGACCCGCTGGCGGATCAGCTCGACGCGGTCCGGGTCCGGCAGCACTTTGCTCAGCAGACGACGCATATTGTGCGGCTCGCTGAGCTGGGCTTCGGTTTCTCCGGGCATCACCATAAATTCAAAGCGGCGCACGCCATGGGGCAGCGCGGCGGAAACGTAGGGTCGCACCGGGTCGCAGCACAGGTAAACGTGCGGGGTGGCCAGCGGGTCGTTAGCGATATCGATGACGATCCACTGATTCGGCGCGGTCTTGCCTTCGAAGGGGACGTTCAGCGTACGACGAATAAAGCTGGCGCCGCCGTCGCAGGCCACCAGCCAGTCCGCGCGCACCGTCTCCCGCTCGCCGTCCGGTCCTTTAAGATTTAACGTGACACCGTCACCGTTCTGGCTAAAGGCTTCTACTTCGCGGGAGAAGAGGCAGCGGACCTGCGGGAAACGCTGCAGGCCGTGATACATCACCGCATCGACCTGCGGCTGAATGAAGGCGTTGCGCCGCGACCAGCCAAACTCATCGGTCATCGGCTGGATATCAGCAAAGCAGCGCCCCTTCGGGGTCAGAAAGCGCATGGCGTGCCACGGCGTGGTGTGCGGCAGCACGTCATTCACCAGCCCTACCGCCTGCATCGCCCGCAGGGATTCATCGTCAATGCCGATGGCCCGCGGGTAATCGATCAGTGTGTCGAGCTTTTCCACCAGCAGCACGCTGATGCCCATCTGGCCAAGGTAGTTGGCCATCATCAGGCCAACCGGACCGGCGCCGGCGATGGCGACCTGAGCGGTATGCTGCACGGCGGGTTGAATATCGGGTGTAGATGTTGTCATTTTCAGCGACCTCACGACTCGGAAACTGCCCGGCTGACAGGCAATTTGTTAATCATGTGTAAACGTATTTTTATAATGGGCTGAGTATAGGGCGGGGGTTTTCGGCTACAATCAAAACATCGCCGAATGTGTACCAGGTGCACAACGCTGTTTATAAAGCATTTTAAGGAAGGATTTATGCGTGACGATGGGTCCACTGAGTACAAAACGGTGCGTGGGTTAAGCCGGGGTTTATTGTTATTAAAATTGTTAAATAAATTCGACGGCGGCGCGACGCCGGGCCTGCTGGCGGAGTTTAGCGGCCTGCATCGCACCACCGTGCGCCGGCTGCTGGAGACGCTGCAGGAGGAGGGTTTTGTCCGCCGCAGCCGCTCCGACGACAGCTTCCGGTTGACCATTAACGTCCGCCAGCTGAGCGATGGATTTCGTGA
The DNA here is from genome assembly GCF_003790505.1 of Klebsiella sp. P1CD1. Classification (NCBI taxonomy): domain Bacteria; kingdom Pseudomonadati; phylum Pseudomonadota; class Gammaproteobacteria; order Enterobacterales; family Enterobacteriaceae; genus Klebsiella; species Klebsiella sp. P1CD1. The sequence continues at coordinate 2,441,943 of NZ_CP033631.1, read as the reverse complement.
CGAACATTGGATTTCTGCCCTCGCCACACCGCTGCTCGGCGAGCTGCTGCGCGAGGTACAGTGGCCCACGGATATCACCACCCTCGACGTCGACGCCATGGTGGTGCGCGAGACTACCCACCGCTTCAGCCGACTGTCGTTTCACCGCGCGATGGTCGGACGGCGGCTGCCGCTGTTGCTCACCGCCTCCGGGCTGACGTGGCTGGCCTTTGCCCCCGACGCGGAGCGCGACGCCATCGTCAGCATGCTGGCCGCCCGTTCGGAAGCTGAGTATCAGCTGGCCCGCGAACCGGAACGGCTGGCGGCGATCCTCGCCCGCACCCGCCAGAACGGCTATGGCGAAAACTTCCGCGGCTGGCAGCAGGAGGAGAAAATCGCCTCCATCGCCGTGCCGGTCAGCAGCCAGCAGCGGGTTATCGGCTGCCTGAATCTGGTCTATATCGCCAGCGCGATGACCATTGAGCAGGCGGCGCAGAAGCATCTTTCCGCCCTGCAGAGGGTGGCGAGGCAGATAGAGGCCCGCATGGAAGAGGAAGAAGTGTGGTACGAAATGCCTTGATCGTGATGAGGGTAAATGCGATCACCCATTGCGCCCGGCTTCGTTATATAATTTAATACATAACGAATTTTTCACGCCATTCGGGCCACACCATGTCAAAACACCCCTTACTGCTGGGCCTGACGCTGCTCAGCGCCAGCCTGTTCACCGGCCAGGCCTTTGCCGACCGCACCGTCACCGACCAGCTGGGTCGCCAGGTCACGCTCCCCGACCACATCACCCGCGTCGTGGTTCTGCAACATCAGACGCTCAACCTGCTGGTGCAACTGCATGCCGCAGAGGATATCGTCGGCGTCTTAAGCAGCTGGCAGAAACAACTCGGGCCGCAGTTCGCCCGCTTTATGCCTGAGATCGGGCAACTGGCGACCCCGGGCGATCTCACCCAGGTCAATATTGAAAGCCTGCTGGCGCTGCGTCCGCAGGTGGTTTTCGTCGCCAACTATGCGCCGCCGGCGATGATCGCGCAGATCCAACAGGCCGGGATCCCGGTGGTGGCCATCTCGCTGCGCCAGGACGCCGCCGGGGAAAAAAATAAAATGAACCCCACCATGGCTGACGAAGAGCAGGCCTATAACGCCGGGCTGGTGGAGGGGATCCGCCTTATCGGCGAGGTCGTCGAGCGCCAGCCCGAGGCCGAGGCGCTGATTCACTACACCTTTGCGGCGCGCAAAAAAGCCAATGCGCCGGTGGCCGATATTCCCCAGAACCAGCGGGTGCGGGTGTATATGGCCAACCCCGATCTGAATACCTACGGCGCCGGTAAATACACCGGGCTGATGATGGCGCACGCCGGGGCGCTGAACGTGGCGGCCGCCAGCGTAAAAGGCGCCCGTCAGGTGTCGCTGGAGCAGGTGCTGGAGTGGAACCCGCAGGTGATCTTCGTCCAGGACCGTTATCCGCAGGTGGTCAAACAGATAGAGAACGACCCGCAGTGGCAGGCGATCGATGCGGTGAAACACCACCGCGTGTGGCTGATGCCGGAGTACGCCAAAGCCTGGGGTTACCCGATGCCGGAGGCCCTGGCGCTGGGCGAGCTGTGGATGGCGAAAAAACTCTATCCTTCGCGCTACCAGAGCATCGATGTGGACAGTAAAGCCAGGGATTACTATCAGCGTTTTTACCGCGTGGCGTGGACGCCAGATGCGCGCTAACCACCATCCCTGGCGGTTGCAGGGTAGCCTGGCGCTGGCGACGCTGGCGATCGCGGTCGCCTCGCTCTGTTTCGGCCAGTACCCGTTAAGCCTGCGCGCCGTTGGGCACACCCTGGTCCATCTGCCGCCAGGTGAAGGGGTGATCGGGCAGATCGTCTGGTCGGTTCGCCTGCCGCGCGTGGTCATGGCCCTGCTGGCCGGGGGCGCGCTGGGGCTGTGCGGCGCCACCTTGCAGGGCGTGTTCCAGAACCCGCTGGTGGACCCGCACATCATCGGGGTGACCGCCGGCTCCGCCTTCGGCGGCACGCTGGCGATCCTGTTGGGCGTCGGCGGTCTGCTGATGATGGCCTCGACCTTTTTCTTCGGCCTCGTCGCGCTGGGGCTGATTTACGCCCTCGCCGCCCTGCAGGGGCGGGACAGCACGCTGGGGCTGATTCTGTCCGGGATCATTCTCAGCGGCTTCTTCGCCGCGCTGGTCAGCCTGATGCAGTACCTCGCCGATAGCGAAGAGACGTTACCGAACATTGTTTTCTGGCTGCTCGGCAGCTTCGCGACCGCCAGCTGGCATAAGGTTCTGCTTATGTCCCTGCCCATGGCGCTAGCCGCCGGGGTGCTGTGGAAGCTGCGCTGGCGTATCAACCTGCTGGCGCTGGAGGAACGCGATGCCCGCAGCCTTGGCGTTCCGGTGGCCGCGCTGCGTCGCGGCGTGCTGGTGTGCTGTGCAGTGCTGGTGGCAGCCCAGGTGGCGGTCAGCGGCAGCATCGCCTGGATGGGGCTGGTGGTCCCGCACCTCGCCCGCCTGCTGGTGGGCGCTGACCATCGTCGCCTGCTGCCCACCGCCTTCTGGCTTGGCGCCGCGCTGATGCTGGTGGTGGACGATCTGGCGCGCACGCTGACCCAGGCGGAAATCCCGATCGGGATCATCACTGCCCTGCTCGGGGCGCCGCTGTTTACCTTTTTACTGGTGCAATCCCGGCGCCGGAGTACCGCCCGATGAACAGCTCATTATCGCTGGAAGCGCTACGCTACGGCCACCATCAGCCGCTCTTCGCCCCGCTCACGCTGACCTGCCGGCCCGGTGAGATCTGGGCGGTGCTGGGCGCCAATGGCCGGGGAAAAAGTACCCTGCTGGACACCCTGACCGGCGTGTTGCCGCCGCTGGGCGGCCAGGTGCAGTGCGAGGGGGGCATCGCCCTGGTCCCGCAGTCGTTTCGTCCCGCTTTTCGCTGGCGCGTGAGCGATGTGGTGCTGATGGGCCGCGCCCGTCATGTGGATCTCTTTGCCCAGCCTGGCGAGGAGGATGCCCGGCGGGTTGAGAACGCGCTGACGCAGCTGGGGATTGCCGCCCTGGCCGGGGATGACTTCGGCGCCCTCTCCGGCGGCCAGCAGCAGCTGGTGCTGATTGCCCGCGCGCTGGTCAGCGCCAGCCAGAATATCCTGCTGGATGAGCCCTGCTCGGCGCTGGACCTCGGTAACCAGCAGGTGGTATTGCAGCTGATCCGCGACCTCGCTCACCGCCAGGCACGCACCGTCCTGTTCACCACCCATGATCCAAACCATGCGCTGCAGGTGGCCAGCCATACGCTGCTGCTTCTGCCGGAGGGCCAGTGGCTGGCAGGCGAGACCGCCGACGTGCTGAGCGAAACGCACCTCCGGCAAGCGTACGGCCTGCCGGTACGTCTGATCCACTATGCCGCCTCCGCGTCCCCTCTGCTGGCGCCGGGGTTTACTCTGCGTCGCTAAACGGCATAAAACCCGCCTGCCGGAGATACCTCTGGCCAACGTCGCCGAGTATAAAGCGATACAGGGCCAGTGCGGCGGGATCCGCCCTGAGGCGCGCCAGCTGGTAATCGCAGCGAATATTCCACGGCGCCGGGATGGTCAGGGTACGCAGATCGTCGCAGGCGGCCAGCGCGGGGCCATAGTGCGCGTAGCCGATAAACAGATCCGCCAGATTCTGGCGAATAAGCCACGCGCCGGCTATCTCGCCCGGCGGCACGCTCAGTGAGTCTCTACCGCCGACCCGCGGCTGCGCCCGCCCGGCTATCGCGTTGCCCAACCCAGGATAGTGCGCCTCAATTCGGGCAAACAGTTGCCAGGTATAATCTCCCGACGGATCGCATCCCGGCGTGGAGGTCGCCAGCCGCAGGCGGGGCGTGCTGAGCAGCGCCAGCCAGTCCAGGCCATCGTTGTCCGGCGACCGCCGGGCGGTCAGCATCAGCTGGTTGCCGGCAAATCCCTGGCATTCCTGCGCCAGACCGGCCTGCAGCAGCGCCTGCGGGTGCGCCGCGTTGGCGGACGCAAAAACCGCGCACGGCGCCCCGGCCTCGATCCGCTCGCGCAGCAGGCCGGCAGGGCCAAACTGCGCATCGACCGCCAGGCCAGTGTGCTGCTGAAAGTGCGCCACCAGCGGTAGGAAAGCGCTTCTCAGGCTTCCCGCCGCCAGCAGCGTGAGAGGAGTGGACATCATAGATAGTCGCTATAAACCGGATAATATAACGCTATATTACCCGGTTTGCCGTCGCGTCAGTAGCGAATTTCCGCCAGCGCGCGCAGCTGCTCGGGGGTGGCTACCGGCAGGTCGAAAAAGCGCAGATAGGCGGGGATCATTTCAAACAACATGTCGGTCCCGCGCTGGATATGGCACTGTCGCGCCTGAGCGGCCCTCAGCAGCGGGGTGTACTCCTGGGTCATCACCACCTCCCCCACCCAGGTGCCTGGCGCCAGACGGTCAACGTCCAGCGGCAGCGGATCGCTGGCCTTCATCCCCAGCGGGGTGGCATTGACCACCAGCTCGTGTCCGACAGGATCGTGCTGCATCAGGGTGATATCGAGCAGCGGATAGTGCTGATGCAGCCGTCCGGCGAGGGCGTGCGCCACCTCGGGCCGGGTATCGTACAGGGTCAGGGCGCTGACTCCCGCCGCGGCGAGGGAGGCGGCGATAGCCGACCCCACCCCGCCGCTGCCGACCACCAGCGCCCGCGTCCCCTGCGGATTAAACCCTTTACGACGCAGGCCCAGCACAAAGCCGTCGCCATCGAACATATCCCCGCTCAGGTTACCGTCGGCCTCGCGACGGATGGCGTTGCAGGCGCCGGCGATGGCCGCCGTCGGGCTCAGGCGCTGGACCAGATCGCAGGTGGCGATTTTATGCGGCATCGTCACCAGCGCGCCGATGATGTTGGTCATCGTAAACAGCGGCGGAATAAACGCGGCGTAGTCCTCCGGCCTGACCCCCATCGGCACCACCTTCACGTCCACCTGCTGGTCGACGAACCACGGGTTATAGATCATCGGCGCCTTAAAACTGGCGGTCGGATAGCCAAGGTGCGCTATCAGCCGCGTATTTCCACTAATCACCATGCCTTGCTCCTTTGCTTACTGCGATAACTCGATACGTTTGACGTCGCCGAGGATAAACAGATAGGCCACCACGCCCAGCAGCGCGGCGCCGCCGATGTAGATCAACGCGTAGAAGAAATTGCCGAACCCGGCAACGATAAAGCCGATCACCAGCGGGGTGAGGATCCCCGCGAGGTTGGCGCAGAAGTTAAACAGGCCGCCGGTCAGGCCGCCTAGCCCCTTCGGGGCAATATCGGAGATCAGCGTCCAGCCAAGCCCCACCATTCCCTGACCAAAAAAGGCAAACGACATCACCAGGATCACCGCCAGGTCGCTCTGCAGCCAGTTGGCGGTGATAATGCAGCTGGCCATCAGCAGACCGGCGACGATCGGCAGCTTACGGCCAAGGTTGGCCGACCCGGTGGCCTTGAGCAGTTTGTCGGAGATCCAGCCGCCAAACATCACCCCGCCCGCGGCGGCGACAAACGGCAGGATGGAGAAGAAGCCCACCTTCAGCCAGGGCATATGCCGCTCGGTGGCCAGCCAGGTCGGGAACCAGGTGAGAAAGAACACCAGCACGGTATTGCCGGCAAACTGGCCGATGCTGGCGCCGATGATCTGCCGTTTGCTCAGCAGTTGGCGGACCAGCGGCCAGCTGAATGCCACCTGCTGGTCCGTCGGGGCGCTCAGGCCGCCGCCGTTTTCGATATGCTCGCGCTCCTGCTGGCTGAGGCGCGGATCTTCATGCGGTTCGCGGTAGCAGCGCCACCACACCAGGGCAAACAGAATACCGACCGCGCCGACGCTAACGAACAGCACCCGCCAGCCAAAGCCGTCCATGATCCAGAACAGCAGCGGCGCAAAGCAGGCCAGCCCGAGGTATTCCCCTACCGTGTACACCGCTGTGGCTTTCGCCCGCTCATGCTGCGGGAACCAGGCGCTGACCACCCGGCTGTTGACCGGAAAGCACGGCGCTTCGCTAATGCCGAGTCCGAAGCGGCACAGCAACAGTGTTTTCAGCCCCACCGCCATGCCGTGGAACAGGGTAAACAGCGACCATAGGGTCAGCGACAGAAAATAGGTCACTTTGTTGCCAAAGCGGTCAAGGAACAGCCCGCCGGGGATCTGCGCCAGGGCATAGGTCCAGGCGAAGGCGGAAAAAAGGATACCCATGATCGCCGGGTCGATCCCCAGCTCACCGGTGAGCTTTGGGGCGGCGATCCCCAGCACGGTGCGATCGAGGTAGTTGATCATGGTACCAATGGCCAACAGCGCAAGGATGCCGATGCGCCGCCGGGAGCGGCGCACGGTGACGGCAGGCTGGGCGGCAGCCGTCGGGTTAGGGCTATATGAGCTCATAGTCAGTTCCTGTCTCGGGTACAGAGGATGTTGTTATTGTGTTTAAAGCATAATGAACCATTTGATTCGGGCTAACAATACTGCATCGCCGCCAGACGGACGGCGGCATTCGCCGCGCCATAGAGCGCGTAACCGGCCCGTCGTTCGGTTAACTCAAAGAAAAAGCGCCCGGCGGTAAAGGGGCGGGTATAAAGATGCAGGAAGGCCCCGCCCTGCGGATCGCGGTCGTAGAGGAGCTGCCGCCGCTGCAGTTGCCCAACGTCCAGCTCGCCGCCGAAGCGCGCCAGCAGATCGTCATAATAATTGGCCGGGATCGGCAGCGCATGGCGGGCAACGTCGGCAAGCTGGTCGCAGGTGGCCGGCAGATCGCGGCAGGCAAAGGCCGCATGCTGCAGCCCTGCCCCCTGGTAGCAGGCGACCGAGCGGGCAATCTGCGTCGCCCGGCTCTGCGAAATATTCAGCGCCAGACGGATATCGCCCTGCGGGCTGCGCACCGCCAGACTGCGCACCAGTCCATACGGGTCCGGCAGCGTCTGCTCATGCTCAAGGGTAAAACCAAACACCGTGCGGAAGAACATCACCCAGTTGTCGCGGCTGTCGGCCTCCATCCCCAGCGCCAGATGGTCGATACCGAGATAATCCTCGCGCACCGTCAGTCCGTCGCGCAGATGAAAATCGCGCTCATAGATCCCTTCCCCGGCCTCGATGAGATAGATAAGGCTACCGTCCGGGGCGCAGATCGCCGGGATCGGCGTTTCGTTCGGCCCGGCATCGCCCTGCCAGGTGGCATACCCCAGCGCCCGGGCGCGGGCCACAATCGGCGCACTGCGATCGACCCGCAGCGCCATGGCGCACAGCGATACGCCGTGGCGTTGATAGAAATGATCGGCCCAGCTGTGGGGCTGATGGTTGATGACGATCCGCGCCCCGCCGTTGCGCCACAGCGTCACCTGTTTGGAGCGGTGGCTTCCCTCGTGCTGAAAACCCAGCGCCTGCAGATGCTGCCCCAGGCGCTGCGCCTCGGCGGCGCTGGCGGCAAACTCGATAAACTCCAGCCCGTGATAGACCGGCAGCGGCGGCGGTGAAAACAGATCGGCATCGCACGTCGGGAGCCGACGGCGGGTTTGCTCCTCCAGCCACAGCAGCGAACGATAACCATCTTTGGCCGTCGCGCCGTTCGGCGAGGCGCGAAAACCGTCATTAAAGATCTCCAGCGACCAGGGGCCGCGATAGCCGCAGCGGGTGACCTGCTCGGCAAACGGCTCCAGCGGCAGCTCGCCCTGCCCGGGGAAGCAGCGGAAATGGCGACTCCATTCCAGGAGATCCATTTTCATGTACGGCGCATCGGCGAGCTGAACAAAGGTGATTTTCTCCACCGGCACCGACGGTAGCGCGTCCAGCGTGTCGCCGCGAGCCAGAATATGGAAGCTGTCGAGCACCAGGCCCAGCGCCGGGCTGTCCACCCGCCGTACCCGCTCCCAGGCCTGCTGCCAGCGGTTCACATGGGTTCCCCAGGCCAGCGCCTCATAGCCGATGGTGATCCCCTCTTCTTCCGCCAGCGTGGCCAGCGCCCGCAGATCCGCGACCTGCAATTCGCTATCCGCCGAGCAGTCCGGCTGCACATTGCTGCACAGCAGCAGCGTGTCGCAGCCCAGCTCGTGCATCAGGGCAAACTTGCGCCGAGCGCGGGCTATATTCGCCGCAAACTGCGCCCGGCTGGCGCCTTCAAAATCGCGAAAGGGTTGAAAAAGCGTGATTTTTAACCCTAAATCGGCGGCAAGCTGGCGGATTTCCGCCGGCGTCCCCGTATAATAGAGCAGATCGTTCTCGAAAATTTCCACACCCTGATAGCCCGCCGCCGCAATAGCGTGCAGCTTCTCAGGCAGGGTGCCGGAAATCGAAACGGTGGCGATAGAGCGCAGCATAAGGTCCTCGGGTCAACAACTGACGTGAGCCTTGAATATGTATCATTTGGTTCATTTGCGCCATACTAGGTTGCTAAATTGTGATCATTATGTGTATTTTTTGTCACCCAAGAAAAAGGAGTTGCCATGACCGTCGTTGCTCATGATGAAGCACAATCCCTGAAGGCGCGGATTTTCAGCGCCGCTATCGCTGTTTTTGCTGAACACGGGCTGTCAGGCGCCCGCATGGAGCAGATCGCCACCGAGGCGCAGACCACCAAGCGCATGGTGGTTTACTACTTCAAAAGCAAAGAGCAGCTCTATCAGGAGGTGCTGCAGTATGTGTATGCGCGGATCCGCGAAACCGAGCAGCAGCTGGGGCTGGAGAATGTGCCACCGGTGGAGGCGCTGGTGCGGCTGGTGCGCTGGAGCGTGCGTTATCACGCCACCCACGCGGACTATATGCGGGTGATTTGCATGGAGAATATGCAGCGCGGCAAGTGGTTACAAACCTCGGGTGAACTGAAACCGCTGAATCGTACCGCCCTGTCGATTCTGGAAGACATTTTACAGCGCGGCCAGCAGCAAGGTGTCTTTCAGGCGGGGCTCGAAGCACGCGATGTGCACCGGTTAATCAGCAGCTTCAGCTTTTATCAGGTGTCGAACTTCTACACCTTCAGCAGCCTGTACCTTGACGATCCGTTGCCCGCCATCGACGACGAAGCGATGGTGGCCCACCACTGTGACATTGCCGTCCGGGCGGTGATCCGCTTCGTGATTTCCTGACCCGCCGGCGAAAGACGTTAATGCCCGGAAAGGGCGTGAATGACTTTCTCCATGGCCTCCACGGTGAGCGCCGAACGCTGAATTTTGGCGTTCGCCAGCGAGGTGCGCAGTACGCCGGCAATGACAATGTGTTTCGGCTCCTGGCCCAGGTCTCGCATTTCCAGCACCACTTTACCCACCACGCGGCACATTTCCTGGTACAGCTCGTCGTCTTTGGCTTTATTTCCCATCTGGTTTTGCTCGCACTTTATTATTATCAATCAATTCATTATTGATAGATTTTTTCCGCAACGCAAATTATCCCCGGCGGAATAGGCCAATGGCGCGTTTTACTGGTTCATCACGCGAGAAAAAGCGCCTTCCGCTGCCCCTTTGCCTGCCCGGTGATGAAAAAATGTGTTGCGTACTTTTATGCATAACGTGCCGGTTTTGTTACGCGTTTTGTCCATAATTTGAAACGAGGTTTTTATTTTCCTTTTTGATTTCGGCAGCGTATAATGCGCTTCGATTCTTTCTTGAATGGTTTCAGCGCATTGGACTGCATGATAAAACGCATAACACCTTGCCACATTTCATGGGCTGAACCGCCAGCACACATTCTTCTGCACGCTCCGGGGTTGTCACCTATCCTTAGGGCGTGGCTTAGCAACTTTCGTAATACAGGTTTGGCTCCCCGGCAGTGCGCCCGCGGAGCGAGAATTCCATATCCTTCACAACTTAAAGACTAAAACTGTCATGAAAAAGACCAAAATTGTTTGCACCATCGGTCCGAAAACCGAATCTGAAGAGATGCTGACCAAAATGCTGGAAGCCGGCATGAACGTGATGCGTCTGAACTTCTCCCACGGTGACTATGCGGAACACGGTCAGCGCATCCAGAACCTGCGCAATGTGATGAGCAAAACCGGTAAGAAAGCCGCTATTCTGCTGGACACCAAAGGCCCGGAAATTCGTACCATCAAGCTGGAAGGCGGCAACGACGTCTCATTGAAAGCAGGCCAGACCTTCACCTTCACCACCGATAAATCCGTCGTCGGCAACAACGAAATCGTTGCTGTGACCTACGAAGGCTTCACGTCTGACCTCACCGTCGGCAACACCGTTCTGGTGGACGATGGCCTGATCGGCATGGAAGTGACGGCTATCGAAGGTAACAAAGTTATCTGTAAAGTGCTGAACAACGGCGACCTTGGCGAGAACAAAGGCGTAAACCTGCCGGGCGTCTCCATCGCCCTGCCGGCGCTGGCTGAGAAAGACAAACAGGATCTGATCTTCGGTTGCGAACAGGGCGTGGACTTTGTCGCGGCCTCCTTCATCCGTAAACGTTCCGACGTCGTCGAGATCCGTGAGCACCTGAAAGCCCACGGCGGCGAAAACATCCAGATCATCTCCAAAATCGAAAACCAGGAAGGCCTGAACAACTTCGACGAAATCCTCGAAGCTTCTGACGGCATCATGGTTGCTCGTGGCGACATGGGCGTTGAGATCCCGGTTGAAGAAGTTATCTTCGCCCAGAAAATGATCATCGAAAAATGTATCCGCGCGCGCAAAGTGGTTATCACCGCGACTCAGATGCTGGACTCCATGATCAAGAACCCGCGTCCGACCCGCGCTGAAGCCGGCGACGTGGCCAACGCCATCCTCGACGGTACCGATGCAGTGATGCTGTCCGGCGAATCCGCGAAAGGTAAATACCCGCTGGAAGCCGTCACCATCATGGCCACCATCTGCGAACGTACTGACCGCGTGATGACCAGCCGTCTGGACTTCAATAACGACAACCGTAAACTGCGCATCACCGAAGCGGTGTGCCGCGGCGCGGTAGAAACCGCTGAGAAACTGGAAGCGCCGCTGATCGTTGTCGCCACCCAGGGCGGTAAATCCGCACGCGCTGTGCGTAAATACTTCCCGGACGCCACCATCCTGGCCCTGACCACCAACGAAACCACCGCTCGCCAGCTGGTGCTGAGCAAAGGCGTTGTGCCGCAGCTGGTGGAAGAGATCGCCTCTACCGATGACTTCTATCATCTGGGCAAAGATCTGGCGCTGAAAAGCGGCCTCGCGCGTAAAGGCGACGTGGTGGTGATGGTTTCCGGCGCATTAGTGCCGAGCGGTACCACTAATACGGCTTCCGTACACGTGCTGTAATAATTTACAGGTTAATTGGTTTTTTTTAATAAAGCGCCTCTCGGGGCGCTTTTTTTATTCATTGATTAGCTCTTCCTATTAAAAATGCAAATCGGAATTTACTATTTAATAAGAGATTATCTAAGATGAATCCGATGGAAGCGCGCTGTTTTCACTCGCCTTTTTCAGCGATTTTGTCCAATTCGATGCTTCTTTGAGCGAACGATCAAAAATAAGTGCGTTCAGGTAAAAAAAATATTCTCATCCCAAAAAACTTTGTGTAATACTTGTAACGCTACATGGAGATTAACTCAATCTAGAGGGTATTAATAATGAATCGTACTAAACTGGTACTGGGCGCGGTAATCCTGGGTTCTACTCTGCTGGCTGGTTGCTCCAGCAATGCTAAAATCGATCAGCTGTCTTCTGACGTTCAGACTCTGAACGCTAAAGTTGACCAGCTGAGCAACGACGTGAACGCAATCCGTTCCGACGTTCAGGCTGCTAAAGACGACGCAGCTCGCGCTAACCAGCGTCTGGACAACCAGGCTCACTCTTACCGTAAGTAAGAGTTCTGGTAATAAAAATGGCGCACTCTGTGCGCCATTTTTTTTGCCCTCAGCATGAGGGCTACTGGGTAAGCAGGCTGTTGTCTGACGGCGTGTTCTGCGCCGACAGCGTAGCTGGCGCACTCCCCGTCCCCGTGGACACCACCACCGGATATCCCGCCCTTCTCGACATCGCTTTTTTCAGCTGTGCATCATCGACCGCTTTATCCTCTGCGAAGGCGTGAAACGCCGCAGGCAGCGTGTAGGCGATGGTCCGGGTGTTTTCCCCTTCCGTCTGCGAAAGCGGCCTGTGGACCTCGACATAGCGTTTACCATCCGGTTCGACGGCAAACTTCACCGGCTGATTGATAATCCGTACCGGCGTCCCGGTTTTCACCTGGTTGAACAGCGCTTTGATGTCATCGGCGTTCATTCGCATACAGCCTGAGCTGACGCGTAAACCGACGCTGTCCGGCGCGTTGGTGCCATGAATCAGATATTCGCCGTTGCCATAGGCCAGACGCAGCGCGTAGCGCCCCAGCGGATTGTACGGCCCGGCCGGGACCACCGCTGGTAACGTCACCCCTTTCTCCAGCGAACGCGCCCGAATGCCCGCGGTGGGCGTCCAGGTCGGGTTGGGGATCTTCTGCCCGATGCGGGTGGTCATCTCAGGCGTTTCCAGCCCTAACTGGCCGATACCCAGCGGATAGACCTGCACCTGATTCTCTCCCGGCGGGAAGTAATACAGCCGCAGTTCCGCAAGGTTGACGACAATCCCCTCTCGCGGTACGTCGGGGAGCAGCATCTGGGAGGGGATCAGGACCTGAGTACCAGGCTTCGGCTGCACTGGCGCGATGGTATCGTTGGCTTCGAGGATCAGCATCGCCGCGGTATCGAAATGGCGGGCGATCGCCTGCAGGTTGCGGTCTCCCTCCTGTACGGTCCAGTACTGGTTCTGGCCAATCAGCCGGCTGTTGGCGGGAGGAAGCGGGTAGTCGACGGCCCAGGCGGCCGAGGAGGCGCCAAGCGCGCTGAGAAGGGCTAAGGTGATCATCGTTTTGCGTTTCATACTGAGATTCCTTCTTTCGCTGATAAAACGCCAGGAGACTGAACGGCGGCAGGAGCAGAACCCCTACCGGACGTAACAGAATGAAATCTACCTGTTTATTCTAGCTAATATTTGCGGCTTTCGCGCGGATCGCACGGATCATGGCTTCAAGCCCTTGCGAGCGGGAAGGCGTCAGGTGTTGGGTAAGCGCCATTTTTTCAAACCACGGGCGCACATCGAACTCGATGATATCCTGGGCGGTCATCCGATCATAAAGGATAAACACCACCGCAATCAGCCCTTTGACGATCGCCGCATCGCTGTCACCGCGCAGGGTGATAACGCCGGAGGGGTCCTGCGCCATCACAATCCACACCTGGCTTTGGCAGCCCTGAATAATGTTCTGCACGCTATGTTCTTCCGGGCTTAGCGGCGCCAGCCGCTGGCCCAGCTCAATGATATAGAGATACTTCTCTTCCCAGTTGGCGCAACGGCTAAAATTGCGCAACAGTTTGTCTTTGTCTGGTAGTGCCGCCATCGTCACGTCCTTTACCCTAATAATTTGTGGATCCGCTGCAGGCCGGCCACCAGGCGGTCCACCTCTTCCGTGGTATTGTACATCGCCAGCGAGGCCCGACACATAGCCGGTACCTGATACCGGGCCATCAGCGGCATGGCGCAGTGGTGCCCGGTTCGCACCGCGATACCGTAGTTGTCGAGGAAGCTGCCGACGTCATAGGCGTGATGCTGGCCGAGGTTAAAGGCGATCACCCCTTTGCGCTGCGCCGGCCCGTAGAGGATCAGATCCGGCACGGCGCGCAGGGCCTCCAGCGCATAGCGCATCAGGGTCTGCTCGTACTCCGCGATCTGCGTCAGCCCCAGCTGGCTGACGTAGGTCAGCGCCGCGCCGAGGCCAATGATCCCCCCGGTATTCGGCGTACCGGCCTCAAAGCGCCACGGCGCCCGGTTCCAGGTGGTGCCTTCCGTCAGGCTGACGGTGGCGATCATCGACCCGCCGCCTTCCCATGGCGCCATCGCCTGCAGTAGCTCGGAACGGCCATAGAGCACGCCGATCCCGGTCGGGCCATACAGCTTGTGTCCGGAGAAGACGTAGAAATCGCAACCCAGCGCCTGCACATCTACCGGGTGGTGCATCACCGCCTGGGCGCCATCCACCAGCACTTTCGCGCCATGCTGATGCGCAAGGGCAATCAGCGCCGCCAGCGGGTTTTCCGTCCCCAGCACGTTGGAGACCTCGGTTATCGCCAGCAGGCGGGTGCGCGTGTCAAACAGTCCCGGGACAACATCCAGTTGCAGGGTGCCGTCCGGGTTCAGGGGGATCACCCGCAGCTCAGCCCCGACGCGGGCGCACAGCATCTGCCACGGCACAATGTTGGCGTGGTGCTCCATTTCGCTGATGATGATGTTATCCCCGGCGCCGACGTTGGCGTTTCCCCAGCTGTTGGCCACCAGGTTGATACCCTCGGTGGTGCCGCGGACGAACACCACTTCCTCCGCCGACCCGGCGTTAAGGAAGGTGGCCGCCTGCTGACGCACGGCTTCCATCCGCGCGGTGGCTTCCGCGCTGAGGATATGGATGCCGCGGTGCACCGCCGCGTAGCCGTGGCGATAGAATTCCGCTTCGGCGCCGATCACCGCCTCCGGCTTCTGGGCACTGGCGGCGCTGTCGAGATAGGCCAGTGGCTGACCGTTGACCTCCCGGTTCAGTACCGGAAAATCGGCGCGAACCCGTTCTACTGAAAATGTCATACAGTGCCTCCCGGCAAACGCTGTCCAATCCGCGCCAGCACCTGCTCTCTGAGCGCATCGCTGCGGATAGCCTCGGTGAGCTCGGCGGCGAAGGCGTAGAGGATCATCTGCTGCGCCGCCTGCTGTTCGATACCGCGCGAGCGCAGATAGAACAGCTGTTCTTCATCAATGCGCCCGACGGTCGCCCCGTGGCTGCATTTCACGTCATCGGCGTAAATCTCCAGCTGCGGTTTGGTATCGACCTCCGCCAGCCGCCCAAGCAGCAGATTGTTGTTGGTCATCTGGCCGTCGGTTTTCAGCGCGTGCGGCGCGACGTTGATCAGCCCGTTAAACACCGCCCGACCCTTATCGCTGACGATGGTTTTGTGCAGCTGGCGGCTGTTGCAGTAGCCGACCTGATGGTCGAGCCAGGTGCGGCTGTCGCAGACCTCATTTTTCACCGGCATCGCCAGCGAATTGAGGCGCAGATTGCTGTTTTCACCGCCCAGGCGGGTGCTGGTGTGATGACGCAGCACCTGCCCGCCGAGCAGGAAACTGCTGCTGAAGGCCGAGGCGTCGCGGCCCAGCAGCAGGTCGTTATGGGCGAAGTGGTAGCTGAGCGCGTTCTCAAACGCCAGCTTGATATGCTGGAGGTGCGCGTTATCGGCCACCGTCATGGTCAGTCGCCCGCCGGTGAAGTGCGGCTGCTCATTAAAGCTGAGGTAATGTTCGACCATGGTCGCCTCCGCCCCGCTTTCCAGCGCCAGGTGATGGCGATAGTGGGCGGTATTCAGCGCATCGCCGGCCAGACCGCGGGTGATATGCATCAGCAGCAGCGGCTTATCCAGGCGGCGGTTGCGCGGTACGCGAAGGCGGGTCACCGTCTGCGCCAGGCTTTCGGTCAGATGGAGAAACACCTCCGGATGCAAAGCATCCGGCAGATGCTGGCGTTGGTTATCGACGCTGACCTCCACGCCGCTGGCGGCGAGATCGTCGCTCAGCTCAGGATGATAGCGGCCATCGATAAACACCAGCCGCCAGGCGTCCAGCGGCAGCGCCAGCGCATCACGCTGTTCAGCGCTGAGCGATGCCCCCTCGTCGGCGACAAAGTGACCGTTCAGTAGCGCATCCAGCGGGGTGTATTTCCAGTCCTCGTGCTTACGTGTCGGCAGCCCCAGGCGCAGCAGCTGCTGCAGATGCTGGGTGGCCTCCGCCGTACGCTGGCCGCCCTGCGCTTCAAACAGGTGGTGCCACTGCTGCAGCGCGTTACTGCTGTTCAGTAAGCCAGCCATAGCCCTGCTCCTCCAGCTGTTTGACGAGGGTGAAATCCCCCGACTTCACAATCCGCCCCTGATACAGAACATGGACGTAGTCCGGCTTGATATAGTCAAGAATGCGCTGATAGTGGGTGACAATGATGAAGGCGCGTTTGCCGTCGCGTAGCGAGTTGACACCTTCCGAGACAATCTTCAGTGCATCAATATCCAGCCCGGAATCTGACTCATCAAGAATGCACAGCTCCGGCTCCAGCACCGCCATTTGCAGAATATCGTTACGCTTTTTCTCACCGCCGGAGAAGCCAACGTTCACCGAGCGGGTCAGCAGATCTGCCGGCATCTGTAGCAGCCTGATTTTCTCTTCCATCAGGTCCTGGAAGTCGAAGCGATCCAGCGGCTCCTGGCCGCGATAGTTGCGCACGGCATTCAGCGCGGTCTGCAGGAAGAACTGGTTGCTGACGCCGGGAATTTCCACCGGATACTGGAAGGCCATAAAGATACCTTCTCCGGCGCGATCTTCCGGGGCAAGTTCCAGCAGGTCTTTACCCTTAAATTCGACGCGGCCGCCGGTCACCTCGTAATCCTCACGCCCGGCCAGGGTGGCCGAAAGCGTACTTTTCCCCGAGCCGTTTGGCCCCATAATGGCGTGGACCTCCCCCGGGCGCACCTCAAGGTTCAGCCCGCGCAGGATCGCTTTATCTTCGACGGCGACGTGTAAATCTTGAATACTTAACATCTTTTTTCCTTAATTATCAGCCGACGCTATGTTCAAGGCTAATGGCCAGCAATTTTTGCGCTTCGACGGCGAACTCCAGCGGCAGTTCGGAGAAGACGTCTTTACAGAAACCGTTGACGATCATCGAGATGGCATCGTCTTCGCTGATCCCGCGCTGCAAACAGTAGAACAGCTGATCTTCGCCAATCCGCGAAGTGGTCGCTTCATGTTCCAGCTGGGCGCTGTTGTTGCGGCATTCCACATACGGGAAGGTATGCGCCCCGCAGTCCGGGCCGATCAGCATCGAATCGCACTGGGTGAAGTTGCGGGCGTTAGTCGCGGTCGGCATGATTTTGACCAGCCCGCGATAGCTGTTTTGGCTGTGTCCGGCGGAGATCCCTTTCGAGATGATGGTCGAGCGGGTGTTCTTGCCGATATGGATCATTTTGGTGCCGGTGTCCGCCTGCTGGTGACCGCTGGTCAGCGCTACCGAGAAGAATTCGCCGATCGAGTTATCGCCGCGCAGAATGCAGCTGGGGTATTTCCAGGTGATGGCCGAGCCGGTTTCCGACTGGGTCCATGACATCTTGCTGTTCTCCCCTTCGCACAGCGCACGCTTGGTGACGAAGTTGAGAATGCCGCCGGTGTTGTTGTCGCCGGGGAACCAGTTCTGCACCGTGGAGTATTTCACTTCCGCATCTTTATGGATGATGACTTCAACGACCGCCGCATGCAGCTGATAGCTGTCGCGCACCGGCGCCGAGCAGCCCTCAATATAGCTGACGTAGCTGCCTTCATCGGCCACCAGAATGGTGCGTTCAAACTGCCCGGTCTTTTCGGCGTTGATGCGGAAATAGGTCGACAGCTCCATCGGGCAGCGGACGCCCTTCGGCACATAGATAAAGGTGCCATCCGAAGCCACTGCGGCGTTCAGCGCGGCGAAGAAGTTGTCATTGCCTGGCACCACGGTACCCAGATACTTTTTCACCAGTTCCGGATGGTCGTGGATCGCCTCGCCGAAAGAACAGAAGATGATCCCCTGCTCCGCCAGCTTTTCGCGGTAGGTGGTCGCCACCGACACCGAGTCGAATATGGCGTCCACCGCCACCTCGCGCCCTTCACGTACCGGCACGCCCAGCTGGTTAAAGGCTTCTTCCACCTCGCTGGTCAGGAAGGTGTTGGCCCCGGTCTGCTGCACCGCGCCCGGCTCTGAAGCGCAGGTCTCATCGCAGTTGCCGCAGGAGGGGGCGGAATAGTAGCTGTAGTCCTGATAATTCAGCTTATCGTAATGCGCCTTCAGCCAGTGCGGCTCCTCCATCTCCAGCCATGCCCGGAAAGCATTGAGCCGAAACTCCAGCATCCACTGCGGCTCATTGCGACGGGCGGAAATGGCCCGGACCACCTCTTCATTAATCCCTTTGGCCAGCTCATCGGTCTGCAGCCGGGTGAAAAAGCCCTCTTTATAATTGAGCGGGCCGCCGGTCCAGGTTTTGACATCGTCAGTTGCTTCAGTATTACGCGACATAGTTACTCCGCCTGCACCCCAAAACTTTCGCCACAGCCGCACTCGTGCTGCGCTTTCGGGTTATGAAATTTAAAGATTTCATTTAAACCTTCCCGGACGTAATCGAGCTCCGTGCCGTCAATGAACGGCATCGCCTGCAGCGGCGCAAACAGCTTCGCCCCGTCATGTTCAAAGAGCAGATCGTCGGCTGCCGGCTCGGCAATCATTTCGAGCACATAGCCAAAACCGGCGCAGCCGCTGGTTTTTATCCCCAGCCGCAGCCCTTTTTTGTCCGGTTGCTTGCGCATCAGATCGCGAATATGCGCGGCAGCGGCCGGCGTCATGGTCAGTCCCTGCCAGCTAAAATCGGCGGGATTAAAGGTTCCTGCTTGTACTTCCATCGATAGACCTCCAGGTTGGCGCCATCAAGGCATACCGCCATGTTAGTGATAATGATTATCACTTCAACCCATCTGCAGCAGGGGTATTGCCCCATTTAGCGCTTTTTATAAGCATAGACCCTCGCCCGGGGATTATCAGGGTATGCAGGGTCAACTTAATCTTTTGATTTATAATATGTTATTCTGAAATCGTTCTATATTCGCACGCAATGGTAAAGATGTATCGAAAATACCGATTTATGCAATAGCAGATGACCCGGTTCCTGTTTATCGCACAGCCTGGAGAAGGAAAAGTGACAGTGTCACCTAAAGGCCAACAAGGCCGAGAAGGCGCAGGTCCGGTGGTCAGGATAAGAAAGCGCCAGTCCGTGACGCTTTCGGAAAGCAACAATCGCCGCTCGCCAGGCCGCGATCCAGGGAATGAAAACTGTGATGAAACGGGTAAATGGATTGCCAGGCAGGGTCGCGGTTGGCTAGGTGCCTTTTCTGACCAGCCGGGCGGCCTGAACAAAAACCTCATCTTCCACCCCGTCCCCCTTCTGTCTGCCCAGTCTCACCAGTTCATCCACGATACTCCCCTGATTAATCTGCTTCTGTGTAGCCACTAAGCTAATGACCGCCGCGCCGATGGCCATGCCAATCAATGCCGTTTGTTCATCTTTATCTTTCATGGTGTCGCTCCGTCTGTCCTCCAGAGAAAGGCTAGCAAAAGATACCACCAGCTCAATTTCAAATTCATCTTCTTTACACCTCCCGGAAAACGCAGGCGCCGCGCTGACCTCTCCTTCCCCCTGGTGGCGATGGCGCAAAGCGCTGCCGCCTCATACCGGGTCTTTATTTTGCCAGCTTCACGTTGCGCGGAAATAAATAAAAATAACGCGCGCGCCGAAGAGTAAAAAAAGGAAATAACAGCCTCAGCGATAAAACCAGATTATTCCAGCAGGGAATAGCTGGGATGCTAATATTTCATTTCCCCACCGGTTTTTAGAAGCCTATAGTTTTTTTGCCTGCAGAACATCCACTTAGGTTAAAAGATATAAGGACATAATAATGATTGTTTCAGCCCCCAGCGATTATCGCGAAGCCGCTCGTCGCCGTCTGCCCCGCTTCCTTTTTGATTATATTGACGGTGGCGCGGTGGCGGAAAATACCATGAACGCCAACGCCACCGAGCTTGCCTCGGTAGCCCTTCGCCAGCGCGTGCTGTGCGGGGCGGGCGAACCGACGCTGGCCACCACGATCCTTGATGCTTCATGGGCGATGCCCGTGGCGCTGGGGCCCGTCGGCGCCACCGGGATGTACGCCCGCCGCGGCGAAGTTCAGGCGGCCCGCGCCGCCTCCCGCGCCGGGATCCCGTACACCCTGTCCACGGTGTCGGTCTGCTCGATTGAAGAGGTGGCGAGCCAGGCCAGCGGCGCACTCTGGTCCCAGCTGTACGTGCTGAAAGATCGCGGCTACATGCGTAATGCGCTGGAGCGCGCGTGGGCCGCCGGCATGAAAACCCTGGTATTCACCGTCGATATGCCGATCCCCGGCTCGCGGTATCGGGATAATCGATCAGGCATGTCCGGGCCGCACGCCACCCTGCGACAGTATCTCCAGGCCTGTACTCATCCACGCTGGGCAATGAGCGTCGGGCTGGCGGGCAGGCCCCTGTCGTTCGGTAATATCGAAGCCTACACCGGCCACAAAATGACCATGGACGACTACATGGGGTTCATCAGCAACAACTTCGACCCGTCCATCGCCTGGCACGATCTGGAGTGGATCCGCGACAGCTGGCAAGGGAAATTAATCATCAAAGGGATCCTCGATACCGACGATGCGCGCAATGCCGTGCGCCTCGGCGCCGATGGCATTGTGGTGTCGAATCATGGCGGCAGACAGCTCGATGGCGCCATCCCCACTGCCCGGGCGCTACCAAGGGTGGTGGATGCGGTTGGCGACGATCTGACGGTGCTTGCTGATTCCGGGGTGCGCTCCGGCGTGGACGTCATTCGCCTGCTGGCCCTCGGCGCGAAGGGCGTGCTGCTCGGACGGGCCTATATTTATGCCCTGGCCGCGGCGGGCGAAGCGGGCGTGGCGCATCTGCTGCGCTTATTTGCCGAGGATATGAAGGTCACCATGACCCTCACCGGCGCGACCTCGCCATCGGCCATCAGCCTCGATTGCCTTGACCGTCTCGAACAGGATCAACATCGCACTCATGCGGTGCCGGTATCCTTACCCGCCTGACGCTGCCCGGGGCCGGGCCTGACCGCGTTTATCGGCCAGGTCCGGCAAGAGGGAATTACCCCTGCGGGTGCAGCGCCGGGTGTTGCACTGCGTCAGCCGGGGGCTGAGGTCGGATGCGGAACCAGATCGCGTACATGGCCGGCAGGAAAATAAGGGTCATGATGGTTCCCCCCAGCGTCCCGCCAATCAGCGTATAGGCGAGCGTTCCCCAGAAGACCGAATGGGTGAGCGGAATGAACGCCAGGATCGCCGCCAGCGCGGTCAGCAGAACCGGGCGGGCGCGCTGTACTGTCGCCTCCACCACCGCGTGGAACGGATCGAGCCCTGCCTGTTCGTTATGGTGGATTTGGCCAATCAGGATCAGCGTATTGCGCATCAGGATCCCCGACAGGGCGATCAGGCCCACAAGAGCATTGATGCCAAACGGCTGATTGAACAGCAGCAGTGTCGGCACCACGCCAATCAGCCCCAGCGGCGCGGTCAGGAAAACCATGACCATCGCCGACAGCGAACGCACCTGCAGGATAATGATCAGCAGCGTGAGGGCGATCATGATGGGAAATAACGGCACCATCGCCCGCGTGGCTTTGCCTGACTCCTCGATCGACCCCGCCGTCTCGATGCGATACCCCGGCGGCAGCGAGTCGATAATGGGCTGCAGCGATTTCATCAGCGCGGTGGAGACATCCGGCGGCTGCAGGTTATCCGCGACATCTCCGCGGACGGTGATGGTCGGCGTGCGATCGCGACGGCGAAGCAGCGGGTCCTCCATTCTGATCGACACGTCGCCAATCTGTGACAAGGGAACCCGCTGCCCGCCGCTGCCCACCAGGGTGAAGTCGGCGATTTTCGCCGGATCCAGACGGATATCGCCCGCCGCGCGGCCGATGACCTGCACGGCGCGAATATCTTCCCGAACAGTGGTGATGGGGATCCCTGACAGCAGGAACTGCAGCTGCTGGGCGACGGACTGGGAGCTGAGTCCGCTCGCCTGCAGCCGGTCCTGATTGAGGCTGAAATGCATCACCGGCACCCGCGAACCCCAGTCGCTATTGACGGTGCGCATCAGCGGACTGGCCTGCAGCACCGATTTAACCCGTTCGGCGATGTCGAGCAAGGTGTGCGGATCGGGCCCCATCACCCGCCAGGCAACCGGATAGGGCGAATAAGGGCCAAAGACCAGCTGAGTGACGCGCACCCGCGCTTCCGGCGCCAGGCCATTGGCCACCGCCTCCCGCAGCCGCCGCTTGAGCGCCTCGCGGGCGTCCTGACCGTCGGTCAACACCACCAGTTTGGCAAAGGAGGGATCGGGCAACTCCGGGGCCATCGCCAGGTAAAAGCGCGGCGCGCCCTGGCCGATATAGCTGGTGACAATCTTCGCCTCCGACTGCTGCTGCAGCCAGTGCTCAATTTTCGCCGTCGCGGCGCTGGTCTGGATAATCGACGACCCGTAAGGCATCTGTACTTCAACCAGTACTTCCGGACGATCGGAGGTGGGGAAAAACTGCTTTTTCACTACGCTCATTCCCAGTATCGCCACCATAAACAGCACCACCACGCTGGCGGCCACGCGCCATTTGCGGGCGATAACCCGGGTCAGCAGCCGACGGAAGCGCTGATAGCGCGGGGTGTCATACAGCGCGGCGTGGCCTGCCGCCGCGGGCTTTCTGTCCGGCAACAGGTGCACCCCCAGCCAGGGGGTAAAAATCACCGCCACAATCCAGGAGGCAATCAGCGCGATACCGACGATCCAGAACACGTTGCTGGCGTACTCCCCGGCGGTGGACTGCGCAAATCCATTGGGCATAAAGCCCACGGCCGTCACCAGGGTACCGGCCAGCATGGGCGCCGCGGTATGGCTCCAGGCATAGGCGGAGGCTTTGAGGCGGTCGTACCCCTCCTCCATTTTGACCACCATCATTTCGATGGCAATGATGGCATCATCCACCAGCAGGCCCAGGGCGAGGATCAGCGAGCCGAGAGTGATGCGGTCGAAGTTTTTGCCGGTCGCCTCCATTACCACAAACACCACGGCCAGGGTTAAAGGCACCGCCGCCGCGACCACCACCCCCACGCGCCACCCCATGCTGACAAAGCACACCGCCATCACCACCAGCAGGGCGACAAAGAATTTGATCATGAACTCATCGACTGCGGCGCTGATATTCACCGACTGATCGGTCACTTTGGTCAACGACATGCCGAGCGGCAGGCTCTGATTGATGCTGGCCGTTTCGGCGTCCAGCGCTTTCCCCAGCGCCAGACCATTCCAGCCCTCGCGCATCACCACCCCCAGCAGCAGCGCCGGTTCGCCCTGATTGCGGATCAGGAAGGTCGCGGGATCTTCATACCCTCGCTCAACCGTGGCGACATCGGCCAGTTTCAGCGTTCTGCCCCCGGCAATAATCGGCGTGTCGCGGATCTGCTGCAGGCGGTCGAACGCCCCGTCGAGGCGGATAAAGATCTGCCCGCCCCGGGTCTCAATGGCCCCGGCGGCGGTCAGCACATTCTGGCTGTTCAGCGCGGCAAAAATCGCCTCTGGCGAAAGGCCCAGGGTGGCGAGACGATCATGAGAAAAGGAGAGATAAATGCGCTCCGCCTGTTCGCCGAGGATATTCACTTTTTTCACCCCGGGTACATGCAGCAGCTGCTGGCGCAGGGCTTCAGCGTCACGCACCAGCTGCCGCGGCGGCTCTCCCCGCGCTTTCAGAGCAAAGAGGGCAAAGGTGACATCGGCGAATTCGTCATTCATCATCGGGCCGGAGACGCCGGCAGGCAGGTTTTTCGCCTCATCCCCGAGCTTTTTGCGCGCCTGATAAAACTGCTCCGGCACCTCGGACGGCGGAGTCTGATCCTGCAGCGACAAGGTGATCAACGCCATACCAGGGCGGGTATAGGTCTCAGTGCGATCGTACCACTTCAGCTCCTGGAGCCGTTTTTCCAGCGGCTCGGCGACCTGATCCTGCATCTCCTGCGCGGTGGCGCCGGGCCAGACGGTAATGACCGTCATTTGCTTGACCGTGAAGGGCGGATCTTCCGCCCGCCCGAGTCCGAAGAACGCCACCAGCCCGGCGACGGAGATGAGGATAATCAAAAACAGGGTCACCGACCGCTCGCGGACGGCCAGCGCGGAGAGATTAAAACGCCCGGCGCTCATGGCTGGCTCCCGGCGGCATTATGCTCGCGTCGTTCCGCCAGACGCACCGCCTCGCCCTGGTGCAGAAGATGGGCGCCCAGGGCGACGATGGGCTCGCCGGGCTTCAGCGGGCCGGTCACCCGCGCCGTTTCATCATTCAGGCCGAGCACGGTCACCGGTTGCCAGGAGACGGTGGCCGGACGCGAGGCAATGCGCCAGACGCCAGGGCCGTTGCCCGGATCGTAGAGCGACGCCAGGGGCACCTCCAGCACCTGGCCTGGCGCCTGGTCGCTGCCGATACGCAGGGTCACGGTAGACCCCAGCGGCGCATTCGCCAGCGCCCCGTTCAGCACATAGCGCGCTTCAAAGGTGCGGGTGGTGGCGTCAGCCGCGTCCGAAAGCAGTCGCAGGGTCGCCGTGACCGGCTGAGATTCGCTGCCATAGCGTGTCGCCAGCGCCTCGCTGCCGACCGCCGGGCGCAGCGTCTCCGGAAGCTGCACCCGCGCTTCGCGCTGCCCCGCCCGCGCCAGGCGGATCACCACCTGTCCGGCGCTGACCACCTGCCCCGGTTCGGCAAGCGTTTCCACCACCACGCCGTCAGCGTCCGCCAGCAGTCCGGCATAGCCGGTGGCGTTTTGCGCCACATTGGCCTGCGCCTGGGCCGCGCTCAGGTCGGCTCTCGCCGCCTCTGCCGCTGCGTTAACCTGGTCGAATTCCGCGGCCGAGACGGCGCCGCTCGCCACCAGGCCGCGATAGCGGGCCAGATCGTTGGTCGCCTTTTTGGCTCGCGCCCGCGCGGCATCCACGGCCCGCTGTTGAGACTGCGCCTGCAAGGTTAAATCAGCCGGATCCAGACGCAGCAGCAGTTGACCGCGCTTGACGCTCTGCCCGGTCTCCACCAGCCGGGCAAGGATTTTTCCCGATACCCGGAAGCCGAGATCGCTTTGGGTACGAGCGACCACCACGCCGGTAAAGGCCCGCGAGCTGGCCTCCGCGCGCTCGACGGTCGCCACCCGGACCAGCGGCGGCCGGGTGCGGGGATCGTCATGATCGGCAGGTTCGCCGCAGCCCGCGAGGGCCAGCGGCAGGAGGCAGACGGCAAGATGGACGGCATTGAGCCTGAGCATGGGTCACCTTAATGAAAAGACCGGACAGTGACCGCATTCTCAGACGAGTGACCAATAAAGTCAATAGTCACTAATCAGGGGGAGAGACTTCTCAGGATCAGGGAGGCAAGCAGCACCGCCGCGGTGGGCGCGGTGTCGAGATTGTATTGCAACTGCACCGGGTTGATGAAAGGACACATCACCATATAGACCGCCAGGGTCGCCTCATCCAGCGGGGTTTTGCGCTCGAACTCACCCGCCTGGCGGCCTTCGACAAGGATTTGACCAATCAGCTGCTGCAGATGACCGGCATACTGTTCCGTTGAAGGCCATCTATCACGCGCCGCGACGGCGGCGATGTCGTACAGTTTGCGATCCTCAAAAAACAGTTCACTGCCGGCCTCGGTCAGTGCCCGGAACAGGCGGCGCAGTTTCTCGCTGGCGGACGGCGCATCGGCGATAGCCGCGCTGACGGCCACCATGATCTTCTCCAGCCGGCTGGCGCAAATCGCCTCGCCAATCGCCTGCTTGGAGTCAAAGAATTTATAGATATAGGCTTTGGAAAAGCCTATCGCTTTGGCGAGATCGGTGACCGTCGTTTTCTCGTAGCCATAGCGACTAAAGTGCGCCATGGCCGCGTCAAGAATCTGGTCCCGAACGCTGTGGTCATGGGGACCACGGCTTGCAGGGGTGGGGGTATTTTTCGTCATCCGTTTAGCTTAATGCGATCGCTATCGTTTGACAACGAGTGACGTTATTATGATTTGGTCACAATAACGTCCGTTCTGTGAACCTCTCGCCGCGTCACGCCTCGCGCACCTCGGTGTTTATCGCGCCGGCGGGCAGACAACCCAGGCCTTGCAGCGTCTGAAGCACCGCGCTGTCGAGTGGGGTATGCGGCTCCGCACCTAAAAAATCAACCAGTTTATCGTTGCGCAGGCGTACCGGCAGACGCCAGAGATAGTGCATCTCGACCATTTCCCGCAGGGTGGCGTTAAAGGGCGCCGCCAGCTTTACCAGCCACCAGGGAAAAGACTTCACTGCCGCTCGGCCGCCATAGCGGGCGACCACCCGCTGGATCGCCTGACTCATTTCGCTGCCATCCGGGTCCCAGTGGCCCTGCATATGAAAACGAGCAAACGGCTCAAGCTCATGCCTGCGGGCCAGCAGCGCGGCGATGGTGTCGGCGACGTCGGGCAGATAAGACCACTGATGCCCGACGCCGATCGCCCCGGGGCGGCTAATGACGCGGGGAAGCTGACCTGGCTTGACCAGCCCCTGAGAAAACCAGTTATTTCCGGCGCGTGGACCAAAAAAATCGCCCGCCCGAACAATCAACGCCCGGCCGCCGCGCTGCACGTAATCCTCCAGCGCCAGCTCCATCTCCACCCGGATGGCACCTTTGCGGGTCACCGGTTGCTGAGGGGCCGCTTCAGCAATCAGCGGAAAGGCATCCGGTCCATAGTTGTAGACCGTGCCGGGCAGAACAACTAACGCCCGCTGTTGTTCGGCGGCCTGCAGGGTGTTGTGCAGCATGGGCAGTACCTGTTGCCGCCAGTGCCGGTAGCCCGGCGGATTGACCGCATGGACGATAACGTCGCAACCGGCAGCCGCCGCCGCAACCTGCCCGGCATTCAGCGCGTCGCCGGCTATCCACTGCATGCCATCTGCGGGACCGCGAATCTGAGCGCCGCGCTTCAGCGCCCGAACCTGCCAGTTGTCCGCCACCAGCCGGCGCGCCACTTCCCCGCCAATCCCCCCGCTTGCTCCCAGAATAAGTACTTTGCCGCTGCTGTTCATCCTCTTTCCCCGTTCGCTAATGGATGCTTGACAGCCTACCTGCCGCTCATATCAAATGAAATTGCATACCATCATCGAGCAGCTATACATTTTTGTATGAATACCTCTATTCCCTGGGAGTGGTACCGAACCTTTCTCGCCGTCCTGCAGGAAGGTTCCTTATCGGGCGCATCGCGCACCCTGAACATCACCCAGCCGACGGCGGGGCGCCATATTGCCGGGCTGGAGGCCGCGCTCGGCCAGGCCTTATTTACCCGCTCGCAGACCGGCCTGCTGGCGACCGACGCGGCGCTGGCGCTGCGGGTGCACGCCGAGGCGATGGACAATACCGCCCGGGCGCTGGAACGCACGGCGGCTAACTTTAGTCGCGACCGAACCGAACTGCGTGGCGTGGTGCGGGTGGCAGCCAGCGAGGTGGTCGGCGCCGAGGTGCTGCCGCCGCTGGTTGCCCGGCTCAGGCAGGCGTGCCCGAATATCGTCATCGAACTGATGCTCTCCAATCGGTTTCAGGATCTGCTTCACCGGGAGGCGGATATTGCGGTGCGGATGGTCGCCCCGCAGCAGGAGCAGCTTATCGCCCGCCGTCTCGGCAGGATCGAGCTTGGGTTACATGCCACCGCCGCCTACCTGACGCGCCAGGGCCTGCCCGCTACCCTCGACGATCTGGCCAGCCACGCGCTGATTGGTTTCGATAGCGCCACCCCACTTGTTCGCCGGGCCCTGCAGGCTTACCCCCGATTTCAGCGCGAAGCGTTCGCGATGCGGACCGATAGCGACCTCGCCCAGTTGAGCCTGATCCGCGCCGGAGCTGGGATCGGCATCTGCCAGGTGCCCCTTGCGGATGGCATTATTCCCCTGCAGCGAGTGCTGGCGGCCGACTTTTCCCTGAATCTCGATACCTGGCTGGTAATGCATGAGGATCTGCGCCACAGCCCAGCCTGTAAGCGGGTATTTGATTTTCTCGCCCAGGGGTTGCAGGCGTATATTCGTGGCCCACTGGCGAGCTGATCCGCCCCATCGCGCGGGCATTTCATTGCCTGCCGAAATAGTCACTCATTGACACTGTAAATATGGCATTGTATAAAACCCCGCCCCAATAATGAGTTTCATTTGCATTACTCCCATTTGCTGGTCATCCACTCGCCTGTTTACAAGGATAGCGTTTAATGAAGAAGGTCCTCTGCGCGTTAGGCTTGATGTTCACCGCCGTCAGTTCCGCGCTGGCAACAACCTACCCCCTGACGATTGAAAATTGTGGCTATCAGGAGACCTTCACCCGGCCGCCGGAGCGCGTGGTCGCGCTGGGGCAAAATACGGTCGAAATTCTGCTGCTGCTCGGGCTGCAAAAGCAGGTGGTCGCCAGCGCCTTCTGGCCGACCAGCGTTTTACCGCAGCTGGCTGAGCAAAACGCGAAGATTAAAACCCTGACGGTGGAAATTCCGAGCCTGGAATCCGTGCTGGCGCAAAATCCCGATTTCGTTCCCGCCCAGTTACCTCTGCTACTGGGGCCGGAAAGCAAAGTCGCTAAGCGTGAAGATCTCGCTACCGTCGGCGTAAACAGCTACGTCTCACCGGGGATGTGCGCCACCAAAAAGGCCACCGGCGATATGTACGGCAGCCGGCAAAAGCTGTGGGATATGACCTGGCTGTATCAGGAAATTAGCGATTTTGCCCGCATTTTCAACGTCGAAGATCGTGGTCAGGCGCTGATTGCCGATTTCAAAAAACGTGAAGCCGACCTGCGCCAGGAGTTTGGTAAAAGCAAAAAGGATCTCTCCTTCGTCTTCTGGTTCTCCAGCGCCTCACCTTCGGCCGATGCCTATGTTGGCGGCAAAAACAGCGCCTCCGGATTTATCGCCAGTGTGCTGGGCGGACATAATGCGATTACCTCCGAAACCGAGTGGCCCACGGTGAGCTGGGAGAGCATTATTGCCGCCAACCCGGATGTGATCGTGGTCTCCAGCCTGGATCGTAACCGCTGGGCGCTGGATAAGGCCGAGGAGAAGATCAAATTCCTCAAAAGCGATCCCGCCGTCAGCCAGCTGGAGGCCGTGAAAAAAGGCCATATCGTGGTCATGGACGGTCAGGCGATGAACCCGACCATCCGCACGCTTTATGGCGCGGAACAGGTGGGCGAGCAGCTGAGAAAAATGGGGCTGAACTGATGAGCGTCGCCGTGCTTCAGACGCGCCGCAGCATGCTGCTCACCGGCTGGTGTTTACTGGCCGTGATCGTGCTGGCGCTGGTGATAGCGGTGGGCGTCAGCGTCGGCGAGCTGGCCATCCCGCTGCAGAATGTCTTTTACGCTATCAGCAACAGAACCGGCTTAACCGCTGAGCCTCTCAACCGTATCTATGAGAGCGTGATCTGGGATTTCCGCCTCAGCCGCGCGCTGGTCGCCGCCTGCTGCGGCGCAGGCCTCGCTATCTGCGGCGTCGTGCTGCAAAGCCTGCTGAAAAATGCCCTCGCGGAACCCTACGTCCTCGGCGTCTCCGCCGGGGCCTCCACCGGCGCGGTGTCGATCGTGGTGTTGGGCCTTGGCGCTGGCGCGATTTCCCTCTCGGCAGGCGCCTTTGCCGGGGCCTTCGCCGCCTTCGCCTTTGTCGCCTTGCTGACTAACGGCGCGCGCGGCGGCAATGAGCGTACGATTCTGGCGGGCGTTGCCGCATCGCAGTTATTTAACGCCATCACGGCTTACACCATCAGCACCTCCGCCAGCGCGCAGCAGGCGCGCGATGTGATGTTCTGGCTGCTGGGCAGCTTCAGCGGCGTCCGCTGGCCCGAATTCCAGCTGGTCATCGTGGTGGTGCTCGCGGGCCTGGCGGTCTGCCTGTGGTATGCCCGGGCGCTGGATGCATTCACCTTCGGCGATGATGCCGCCGCCTCGCTGGGGATTGCCGTGCCACAGGTACGCCTGATCCTCTTCACCACCGCGGCGCTGATCACCGCCACCATCGTCAGTATGGCCGGCTCGATCGGCTTTGTCGGCCTGGTGGTGCCGCACGTGATGCGCTTCTTCTTTGGCCCGCTACACCGGACGTTGCTGATCGCCAGCGCGCTGGCAGGGGCGATCCTGATGGTGCTGGCGGACATTGCGTCGCGCCTGCTGATTGCCCCGCAGAGTCTGCCCGTTGGGGTGGTAACCGCCCTGGTTGGGGTGCCTTTCTTTGCCGTGATTATCTACCGCTCAAGGAATAAGTGATGAGTATTTGCGCTGAAAATATCACCTGGAAGGCAGGCAAAAAGGTCATCGTCAATAATGTCTCGCTGCGGGTGTCGCGCGGCGAAACGGTCGGACTGCTGGGGCCCAACGGCTGCGGCAAATCCTCGCTGCTGCGCGTTCTGGCGGGCCTGCGCCGCCCGGATGCGGGTCGCGTCACCCTCGACGGCCAGG
This sequence comes from Klebsiella sp. P1CD1, assembly GCF_003790505.1. Classification (NCBI taxonomy): domain Bacteria; kingdom Pseudomonadati; phylum Pseudomonadota; class Gammaproteobacteria; order Enterobacterales; family Enterobacteriaceae; genus Klebsiella; species Klebsiella sp. P1CD1. Next base: position 2,411,802 of record NZ_CP033631.1, on the reverse strand, counting down.
ACATCACCCGGATGGCGAAAAAGCAGCTCGCCAGCCGCGTGGCTTTCGTCGAGCAACACGGCATGACCGAGGCCAATATGCGGGTGCGCGACGTCGTGCGCCTGGGGCGCATTCCCCACCACTCCCCGTTTTCAAACTGGAGCGCTCAGGATGATGAGGCGATCACCGCCGCGCTGCAGCGGGTAGCGATGCTGGAGAAAAGCGAGCAGGGATGGTTAAGCCTCTCCGGCGGCGAGCGGCAGCGGGTGCATATCGCCCGCGCGCTGGCGCAGAGCCCGAGCGAAATCCTGCTGGATGAGCCTACCAACCATCTGGATATACACCATCAGATGCAGTTAATGCAGTTGATCAGCGAGCTGCCGGTGACCAGCATTGTGGCCATTCACGATCTTAACCATGCCGCGATGTTCTGCGATTCGCTGATCGTGATGCAGCAGGGGCAGATCCTCGCCAGCGGGACGCCGGAGGAGATTTTGTCCGAAGCGCTGCTGTGGGACGTTTTCCGGGTGAAAACCAAAATCGAGATCTCCCCTTACCACGGTAAAAAACACATTCATTTCATCGTTTAGGTTGGGCGGATATGCCTCTCTTCTCCCTGCGCCCTGCGGCAACCCTCTGGCCTCCCGTGTTACTGGGAAGTCAGTTCGTTTTTAATATTGGCTTTTACGCGGTCGTTCCTTTCCTCGCCCTCTTCCTGCGCGACGACATGCTGCTCTCGGGGGGACTTATCGGCCTGATCCTCGGGCTGCGCACCTTCTCTCAGCAGGGCATGTTTATCATCGGCGGGACGCTGGCCGACCGCTATGGCGCTAAGGCCATCATCCTCGCCGGCTGCGTCGTTCGCGTCGCCGGTTATCTGCTGCTGGCGTGCGCTACGTCGCTGTGGCCCATTATCCTCGGCGCCTGCCTGACCGGCGTCGGCGGCGCTCTGTTTTCCCCGTCGATCGAGGCCCTGCTGGCGCGGACCGGTACCCACAGCCAGGCCAACGGGAAACGCAGCCGCGCCGAGTGGTTTGCGCTGTTTGCGGTGTGCGGTGAGCTGGGGGCGGTTATCGGCCCGGTGGCCGGATGGCTGCTGAGCGGGATCGGCTTTCGGCATATCGCCCTCGCCGGCGCGGGAATCTTTCTCCTGGCGCTGCTGGTGCTCTTTTTCTGTCTGCCCGCCGACGGGCACACGACAACAACGCGCAGACGAGTCCCATGGTGGATGCCTTTGCGCCAGCCGCGCTTTGTCGCGTTTATTCTCGCCTACAGCTCCTGGCTGTTGAGCTACAACCAGCTGTACCTCGCCCTGCCGGTGGAGATCCAACGTTCCGGCGGTCGTGAGCAGGATCTGGCGCCGCTCTTTATGCTGGCCTCGCTGTTGATTATCACCCTGCAGCTCCCTCTCGCCCGCTTCGCCCGACGAATTGGCGCCGTGCGCATCCTGCCGGTGGGCTTTCTGCTGCTGTCGGCTTCTTTTGTCAGCGTGGCGTTATTTGCCGCCACCCCGCCCGCCGAAGGCTGGCTGCGATTATTGCCGTCGGCCTGCTTTGTCACGCTGCTCACCCTCGGCCAGATGTTGCTGGTGCCCTCAGCCAAGGATCTGATCCCGCTGTTCGCCGATGAGTCGACGCTGGGCGCCCACTACGGGGCGCTCGCCACCGCGGGGGGTTGCGCGGTGTTAGCCGGAAATTTACTGCTCGGTCATTTGCTTGACCAGGCGCTCACCCCCTCGCCGCAGGCGGTTTATCCCTGGCTTCTGCTGGCGCTGTTTCCGCTGTGCAGTGCCGTCGCCCTGCGGACGATCTGCCGCCCGCTGGCGGCAACATGACGCTGAGCGGGCAACAGCCCGCTCAGGAGGTGAACCGGCGATGAGTGACACCGCCAGGGGAAGATAACGGGAATGCGCCCCGCCTTACTTTGCCGCCAGCTCGCGGCGAACGATCTCGGCGCCGGCGCTCAGGGCATGCAGTTTGCCGGTCGCGACATGGCGCGGCAGCGGCGCCATACCGCAGTTGGTGGACGGGTAGAGTTTGTCGGCATCGACGAACGCCAGCGCCTTGCGCAGGGTTTCAGCCACTTCTTCCGGGGTTTCGATAGCATGACTGGCGACATCGATCGCCCCGACCATCACCTTTTTACCGCGGATCAGTTCCAGCAGATCCATCGGCACCCGCGAGTTGTGGCACTCGAGAGAGATAATATCGAGGGAGGATTTCTGCAGCTGCGGGAAGGCCTCCTCATACTGTCGCCACTCAGAACCCAGCGTTTTTTTCCAGTCGGTATTCGCCTTGATGCCGTAGCCGTAGCAGATATGCACCGCCGTTTCACACTTCAGCCCTTCGGTCGCTCTTTCTAAGGCGGCGATCCCCCAGTCGTTGACTTCATCAAAGAAGACGTTGAAGGCCGGCTCATCGAACTGAATAATATCGACCCCGGCGGCCTCTAACTCTTTCGCTTCCTGATTAAGGATTTTGGCGAACTCCCAGGCCAGCTTTTCCCGGCTTTTATAGTGGTTGTCATACAGCGTGTCGATCATGGTCATTGGGCCTGGCAGCGCCCATTTGATCGGCTGACTGGTGAGCTGACGCAGATAGCGCGCGTCCTCCACGAAGACCGGTTTCTGGCGCTCCACGGCGCCCACCACGGTTGGAACACTGGCCTCATAGCGGTTACGAATTTTCACGATCTCGCGTTTGGCAAAATCAACGCCGCTGAGGTGCTCAATAAAGGTGGTGACAAAGTGCTGCCGCGTTTGCTCGCCGTCGCTGACAATATCGATCCCGGCACGCAGCTGGTCGTCGAGGGACAAACGCAGGGCATCGCGCTTGCCGGCCAGTAATTCCTCGCTGGACAGTTTCCAGGGCGACCACAGGGTCTCTGGCTGCGCCAGCCAGGACGGTTTCGGTAAACTGCCGGCGGTCGATGTCGGAAGCCATGTTTTCATAATAAGTAGCCTTTTATTTTGGTTTAGCAAAGCGCGAAGTTAGCAGACCATTGCTCAAGCAACGTCTTGTGCGGGTTGATAAAATGTTGTTGTGTAAATTTACCCTGCTCTATCGCCAACAGGCTGCGCTCTTCCCGGTCATAAACAATTTTTGTTAATGAATGATCCAGGTGGTTGAGATTGGGTTGATAGTATTGCCCCGCCGCGGAATTGGCATTGTAGATCTCCGGGCGGTATATTTTCTGGAACGTCTCCATCGTGCTGATGGTCGCGATCAGCTCCAGGCTGGTGTAATCGCTAAGCAGATCGCCGGTAAAATAAAAGGCTAACGGCGCGACACTGTGCTTCGGCATAAAATAGCGCACCTGCAGGCCCATTTTGCTGAAATAGCGCTCCGTCAGCGACACGCCTTCCTGAGCATATTCAATGCCGAGGACCGGATGTTCATTACCGGTACGCCGGTAAACATCTTTGCTGGAGACGCTCAGGCAAATCACCGGCGCCTTGCTGAAGCTGGCCTTATAGGCGCTGGATTGCACGAAATCCTTAAAGATATTGCCATGCAGCTCGCCAAAGTTATCGGGCACGCTAAAGCTACCCCGGTTTTTATTATGTTCCAGCAGCAGCACGCTAAAATCATAATCCCGCACATAGGAGGAGAAGTTATTACCGGCGATACCGGCATGGCGCTCTCCGCTCTTTTTATCGACAATATGCGTTTGCAGGATCTCTATCACCGGGAAGCTGGCGCCATCCTGAGCAATATTCATCTCGACAGAAATAATATCCAGTTCCACCGCATAGCGATCGTTATGAGGATTATCCCAGTGCGCCAGGGTATTAAACCGGTTATTCATCATGATTAACGTATTGCGCAGATTTTCCTGACGGTTCTCCCCTCTGGCTAAATTGGCAAAGTTGGTGGTAATACGCGTATTTTCCGCGGGGTTATAGTTTTCATCAAAACGACTGCGCTTAATCGTATAGGTAAATTCGTTAGTCATGGCGATTGTCCATTCTGGTGTTGGGTATGAAGCTGAATGAGCAGATTGCCATTCCACAAGCAACGCGGGGTCAGGCCTGGCGCGCTTCAACCGATAAATGTTGTTGATTCGTTAATGAGTCTATTTTTGCCAGAGTCGGCGGTGGAGGGAAAGCGACTTAAATTCATTGCAACATGAGCCATCCTCATGTTGCTCCGCTGAACGCTGGTTGCAAGGTGTGGAACCGGTCGTGGTCATGGCGCTATGGTCAGGCGCGGGCAACGTCTGGCGAATAATCATTTGTCCAGTGAATATATGCCAGGGTACAATCTTTAACCACTATAATACGTGCTTTGACGTCGCCGCCGTGCCGTACCCGTTTGCTGGAGCTTTTGTCGTAAAGAATGATTGTTGATATCAGTATTATGTCGATGTGCATGGCCGTGCTGCTGATTATGAGCGTACTGCTGAACTAAAATGCTTCCCCAATGACACAAGCTCTCATCTGACCTTCACATTCGCGAAGAAAAAAGGAGATTCAGAGGATTCGCGTCGCATGGGATTGTCCCGCCTGCCGCCGCCCTCTACTCTTTTGGTACTTGCTAATCGAGGAATACCAGATGAAAAAAGCTTTGACTGCCCTGTTCGCCATCGCCGCGGTTGCCGCCGCCAGCGCCTTTGCGGCCGATAAAACCGACGTCCCGGCGCCCGCCGTTGATAACGGGGCCCGCCCCCCGCTGGAGATGGGCCGTGGCCCCCTGCCGCCGTTCCCGCCGCAGCTTCCGCCGCACAGACCGGTGCTGTTTTCGGCCACGGTAGCGACCGATACGCCGGCAGAAACCATTAACAAACTGACCGCGCTGATCCCGGCCAGCCCGGCGAAGCACTACGAAGTTCACGTTGAGGTGGTGCCCGTTACCGGGGATGCCGACGGGCAATAGCCCTTGCGCGGGTCGCCTGACCTGGGCACTGCAATAAAAAAAGCTGCCGCTTATCGCGGCAGCTTTGTTAACGAGAATGAAACAGAATGGCAGAGATTTAACTGCGCACTTTCCGGTAGATAAACAGCACGACCAGCGCGCCGATTACCGCGACCACAAAGCTGCCGAAATTAAACCCGTCGACCTTGCCAAAACCAAACAGGGTACTGATCCAGCCGCCAACCACGGCGCCGATGATCCCCAGAATAACGGTCACAATAAACCCGCCGCCGTCTTTCCCCGGCATAATCCACTTGGCTAAAATACCGGCAATAAGTCCAAAAATGATCCAGGAAAGAATACCCATGGTTAACCGTCCTCTTGTTACCTTTAAGCATTTAGTATTGAAAAGAGTAGCATATATAACGCGAGTGGATCGGCAATAATATATTTATTAGATAATTCCTTGCCGCTGCAGGGTGGTCCGTGCGACAAAATCTCTGGTCCTGACAAACCCGTTACCGTTTATTACCCTGAAAAAAGGGAGGCTATTCGCCTCCCGGTCATGGCTTATATTACTGCGGTGGTTAGCCGCGATGAACAGCATAATCGCGACTGTTCGTCGAAGATTTCGATTTGCCAGACCTGATGACGAGTGCCGACATGCAGCGCTTTACAGACCCCCCGCACCCGGCCCCCGCGCGCCGAACGAATGTGGTTGGCGTTAACCTCCAGCCCCACCACCTTCTGTTCGCCTTCGCTGCACAGATAACCCGCTACCGACCCCAGGGTCTCCGCCAGCACCACCGAGGCCCCGCCGTGCAGCAGGCCAAACGGCTGCTGCGTACGGCTATCCACCGGCATCGTGGCCTCCAGCGTATCGTCGGTAAAGGTCTCAAAGCGAATATCGAGCAGCCCTACCATGTTTCCCTCACCGAGCCGGTTGAGCTGCTCCAGCGTGGCCTGACGTTTCCAAATCATCCTATTATCTCCAGTAACGCCTGCAGCGGATGGCGAACGCCGCTGCCTTCAATGCGCTTCACCTGACTGCGGCAGGAGTAGCCCGTCACCAGACAGCGGTTACGCGGCAGCCGCTGCATCGCCTGCTGCCAGGAGAGCGCGTAAATGGCCAGCGAGTTGGCATGGTTTTTCACTTCATGGCCATAGGTCCCTGCCATCCCGCAACACCCAACGCTGACGTTTTCCAGTTTCGCGCCAAAGTGGGCAAAAATCTCTGCCCACTGTTTTGTCGCCGCCGGTAGCGCGGTCACTTCCGTACAGTGACCGAACAGGTACCAGGGCTCGCCTCCCTGTTCGGGACGGGCGGCGGTCGTCAACGCCTTCGGCAACCACTCATGGACTAACAGCACCTGGAAATCGCCGCGCTTATCGCCAAGGGTTTGCTTATACTCATCGCGGTAGCAGAGCACCAGCGCCGGATCGACGCCGACCAGCGGCATGCCAAGCTGCGCCACGCGATTGAGGAAGTCAGCCGTCTTCTGCGCGGTGCGAGCAAAGCGGGTGAGGAACCCTTTGATATGCTGCGCTTTGCCGTTCGGCGAGAATGGCAGCAGCACCGGCTGATAGCCTAGCGCTTCGACGAGGCGAATAAAGTCAGCCACCACCTGGGCGTCGTAGTAGCTGGTGAACGGATCCTGCACCACCAGCACCATCTTCGCTTTCTGCTCAGCGCTCAGCGCTTCGAGCTGCTCCAGCGTCATGTTGGCAGAGCGGTGGCCGGCCATCTGCTGCTTCAGCGACGGCGCCGAAAGCAGCGGCAGATCGACCATCCCGATGTGCTTCTCCGACAGCTTTTTCAGCCACGGCTGGTTAATAAAAAAGTTAAAGGTCTTCGGCGCCTGCGCCATCAGCGGCGCATAGGATTCGACCGAGGCCACCAGATGGTCGCGTACCGGGCGCAGGTAGCGGCTGTGATACAGCTGCAGGAAGCGCGAACGGAACTCGGGCACATCGATTTTGATCGGGCACTGGGTCGAACAGGCTTTGCAGGCCAGACAGCCGGACATCGCCTCTTTGACCTCGTGCGAGAAGTCATATTCCCCTTTACGCGCATGCCAGCTGTTCCGCGTGCGCGCCACCAGCGAACGCAGGCTGACGCCCTGCTCCGGCAGCGCCTTCTCCAGCTGGTTGGGATCGACGCCGCGGTCGGCCAGCAGGCGCAGCCATTCACGCACCAGCGTCGCGCGCCCTTTCGGCGAGTGGATGCGCTGGTTGCTGACTTTCATCGACGGACACATCGGACTCTTGACGTCAAAGTTGAAGCACAACCCGTTGCCATTACACTCCATCGCCCCGCGCCAGCTGCTGCGCACCGCGATGGGGATCTGCCGATCCCAGGTGCCGCGCTTCACCGCATCGACTTTCATCATCGGCGCGTCGACCTCTTCCGGAGGACAGATTTTCCCTGGGTTCAGGCGGTTATCGGGATCGAAGACTGCTTTGATCTTCCTAAGTTCGCCGTACAGCGCCTCGCCAAAGAAGGCCGGGCTGTACTCCGCGCGGAAGCCTTTGCCGTGTTCGCCCCACAGCAGGCCGCCATACTTCGCCGTCAGCGCCACCACGTCATCGGAGATCTGCTTCATCAGCACCTCCTGCTGCGGATCGCACATATCCAGCGCCGGGCGCACGTGCAGCACCCCGGCATCAACGTGGCCAAACATGCCGTAGCTCAGGCCGTGGCTGTCGAGCAGCGCGCGGAACTCGACGATGTAATCCGCCAGATGCTCAGGCGGTACGCAAGTGTCTTCAGCGAAAGGAATAGGCTTGGCGGCGCCTTTGGCATTGCCCAACAGGCCGACGGCCTTCTTGCGCATGGCGTAGATCCGCTCTACGCCATCGAGATCGTGACAGACCTGCCAGCCGATGACGCCCGCCTCGCTGCCGGCCATCAGCTCATCCAGCCGCTGGCACAGGGTAGTGACCTGCTGGTCAATCAGCGTAGCGTCATCCCCGGCGAATTCGACGATATTGAGCCCGAGCATCTCTTTATCCGGCACGTCGGTGATCAGTTCGCTTACCGAGTGCCAGACGATATCCTCGCGCGCCAGATTCAGTACCTTGGAGTCGACAGTCTCCACCGACAGCGCTTTCGCCTGCACCATAAATGGCGCATTACGCAACGCGGAGTCAAAGGAGTCATATTTAACGTTGACCAGACGGCGCACCTTCGGCAGGCGGGTGATATCCAGCCGCGCTTCGGTAATAAACGCCAGCGTGCCTTCCGAACCGGTTAAAACACGGGTCAGATCGAACTCGCTCATCTCATCGTTAAAGACATGGCGCAGATCGTACCCGGTGAGGAAGCGGTTAAGTTTAGGAAACTTATCAATGATCAGTTCACGCTGCGTCTTGCAGCGCTGGTAGACCGTGTTATAGATCCGGCCAATCGTCGATGGGGTGTTGCCCAGCGTCTCCGCCAGCGCTACTGGCACCGCCTGGGTGTCGAGGATATCGCCGCCCATCAGCACAGCTCGCAGACCGAGCACGTGATCCGACGTTTTACCGTACACCAGCGATCCCTGTCCGGACGCGTCGGTGTTTATCATCCCGCCCAGCGTGGCGCGGTTGCTGGTGGAAAGCTCAGGTGCAAAGAAGTAACCATAGGGTTTAAGAAACTGGTTCAGCTGATCTTTGATGACCCCGGCTTCAACGCGCACCCAGCCCTCTTCGGGGTTAATCTCGATGATGCGATTCATATAGCGGGACATATCGACAATAATCCCGCCGTTCAGCGCCTGGCCGTTGGTGCCGGTGCCGCCGCCGCGCGGCGTGAAGACCAGCGATGTAAAGCGCGGTTCGGCGGCGACGCGCGCCAGCAAGGCCACGTCCGCCGTAGAACGCGGGAAAAGGACCGCATCCGGCAGCAGCTGATAGACGCTGTTGTCGGTGGCCATCGTCAGCCTGTCGGCATAGCTGGTGGCGGTATCGCCGGTAAAACCCTGTTGCTCCAGTACCTGCAAAAAATTCAGCACCAGCTGAACTACCCCTGGTGCCTGAGAAATTTGTGGGATCATCACACTTGACCCTGCCTGACTATGTTGTGTTTGAAAATATTGTGTTGGTGCTAACTAAACGTTTGCGTAGCGCATTCAACTTTTTATCACATTTTTTTCATATGCGCCCACGTGTTTTCTGTGCAAAATCAGCCCGGCAATATTATTGATATTATTATCAGTACATGGATTTACGCGGCGCCAGCTTTTTGGCGCGACTGGAAAGGTAAAATTTCTCTATGATAAACCCCCATCAGCCTCGGGACATTCCGCAAATACTGCTGTCGGTGCTGTTCCTGGCCCTGATTATCATATCCTGCCTGTGGGTTGTGCAGCCGTTTATTCTGTCCTTCGCCTGGGCCGGTACGGTGGTGATCGCCACCTGGCCGGTGCTGCTGCGTCTGCAGCGCGTGCTGTTTGGCAAACGACTGCTGGCGGTGCTGGCGATGACCCTGCTGCTGTTTTTGTTATTCGTTATTCCTATTGCTCTGCTGGTCAACAGCCTGGTGGATAACAGCGTCCCGCTGATCAAACTTATCAGCAGTGGAAATGTGACGCTGCCGGATTTCGCCTGGCTGAACAGCGTGCCGCTGGTCGGCGATAAGCTGTATTCCGCCTGGCATGGCCTGCTGGATATGGGCGGCTCGGCGATTATGGCCAAGGTTCGCCCCTATATTGGCACTACCACCAGCTGGTTTGTCGGGCAAGCGGCGCACATCGGCAAGCTGCTGGTCTACTGCGGTCTGATGCTGTTGTTCAGCGCGCTGCTCTACTGGCGCGGCGAGCAGGTGGCCTATGGTTTCCGCTACTTCGCTACACGCCTCGCAGCCAAACGCGGCGATGCGGCGGTGCTGCTGGCCGGCCAGGCCGTGCGCGCCGTGGCGCTGGGCGTGGTGGTGACGGCCCTTACTCAGGCGGTGCTGGGCGGGATCGGCCTTGCCATCTCCGGCGTGCCCTACGCCGCTCTGCTGACCGTGGTGATGATCTTTACCTGTCTGGTCCAGCTCGGCCCTTTGCTGGTTCTGGTGCCGTCGATTATCTGGCTTTACTGGAGCGGGGACACCACCTGGGGGACCGTGCTGCTGGTGTGGAGCTGCGTGGTTGGCACCATGGACAACGTCATTCGTCCGGTGCTTATCCGTATGGGCGCCGACCTGCCGATGATCCTCATCCTTACCGGCGTCATTGGCGGACTGATCGCCTTCGGCATGATCGGTCTGTTTATCGGTCCAGTGCTGCTGGCCGTCTCCTGGCGTCTGTATGACGCCTGGGTACACGAAGTGCCGCCGCCGCCGAAAGACCCCGATGTCGTCCTCGAAGAGCTTAGCGAGCTGGAGGCTGGGCGCAAGTAATGCCTTGGCAGGCGGGGAGACCCGCCTGTTTCCTTGCCCGCCTATTGTTAAGCAAAATTTATTGATCGCCGGCAACGCGCTGGCCCTGAGCGCCATTCCCCTCGCTTTCCTCCCCCGGTCCTTCACAACAATTTAACTATTGAGAGGAATCTGATCGACGGCAAAGGCCCCGCTGCCTACTATTAGCTCACGGTTATAAATCAACACCTTGATTTATAAGCATGGAAATCCCCTGAGTGAAACAACGAATTGCTGTGTGTAGTCTTTGCCCATCTCCCACGATGGGCTTTTTTTTGTCCTGCGCATCGCCACACCGGACAGCCTGCAACAGGCAAAAAAAATCCCCGGCATCGCTGCCGGGGATCGGTGCTGTCAGGGCGAACTTATTTTTTCAGTTCCGCCAGACCTAACCAGGTTTGCACCACAGTATCCGGGTTGAGGGACAGACTGTCGATCCCTTCTTCCATCAGCCAGGCGGCAAAATCTTCATGGTCAGACGGCCCCTGGCCGCAGATGCCGACGTATTTTCCCTGTTTTTTCGCTGCGCGGATCGCCATCGACAGCAGGGCTTTCACCGCGTCGTTGCGCTCATCAAACAGCTCAGAGACCACGCCGGAGTCGCGATCCAGACCGAGCGCCAGCTGGGTCATGTCGTTCGAACCGATGGAGAAGCCGTCGAAGTACTCGAGGAACTGCTCGGCCAGCAAGGCGTTCGATGGGATCTCACACATCATAATGATCTTCAGCCCGTTCTCGCCGCGCTTCAGCCCCTGACGCTCCAGCTCTTCGACCACCGCTTTCGCCTGGGCGACGGTACGCACAAACGGCACCATCACTTCAACGTTGGTCAGCCCCATGTCGTTACGCACGCGCTTCATCGCTTCACACTCCAGCGCGAAGCAGTCGCGGAAGCTTTCGGAAACGTAGCGTCCGGCGCCGCGGAAGCCGAGCATCGGGTTCTCTTCTTCCGGCTCATAGCGCTCGCCGCCCACCAGGTTGGCGTACTCATTCGATTTGAAGTCCGACAAACGCACGATGACGCGTTTCGGGTAGAAGGCGGCGCCAAGGGTAGCGATCCCTTCGGTCAGACGGCCGACGTAGAACTCTCTCGGCGAATCGTAGCCTTTCATCAGCTCGCGGATTTCGTTCTGCAGGCCCGGCTCCTGGTCGTCAAACTCCAGCAGCGCGCGCGGGTGAACGCCAATCATGCGGTTGATGATAAATTCCAGCCGCGCCAGACCCACGCCTTCGTTCGGCAGGCAGGCAAAGTCAAACGCACGATCCGGGTTGCCGACGTTCATCATCACCTTCAGCGGCAGATCCGGCATCTCGCCAACGCTGGAGCTCTTGACGCTGAAGTCCAGCAGCTCGGCGTAAACGTAGCCGGTGTCGCCTTCGGCGCAGGAGACGGTCACGTTCTGGTTTTCCTGAATGCGATCGGTGGCATCGCCGCAACCGACCACCGCCGGGATCCCCAGCTCACGGGCGATAATCGCCGCGTGGCAGGTACGTCCGCCGCGGTTGGTGACGATCGCCGAGGCTTTCTTCATGATCGGTTCCCAGTCCGGGTCGGTCATGTCGGTGACCAGCACGTCGCCAGGTTCGATGCGGTTCATCTCGCTGATATCGTGGATCACCTTCACCGGGCCGGCGCCAATGCGGTGGCCGATGGCGCGCCCTTCGGCGATGATCTGCCCCTGAGCGTGGAGGGTATAACGCTCCATCACCTGGCCGCGGGAACGCACGGTTTCCGGACGCGCCTGAACGATAAACAGCTTACCGGTGTGGCCATCTTTCGCCCACTCGATATCCATCGGACGGCCGTAGTGCTTCTCGATCTGCACCGCCTGCTTCGCCAGCTCCTGCACCTCCTCGTTGGTTAACGAGAAAACATCGCGCTGCGCCTGCGGCACATCTTCGATACGCACCTGCTTGCCGTGCTCCTGAGTCGGCGCGTATACCATGCGGATCTTTTTCGACCCCATGGTGCGGCGCACGATGGCCGGGCGGCCAGCGGCCAGCGTCGGCTTGTGGACGTAGAATTCATCCGGGTTCACCGCGCCCTGCACCACCATCTCGCCGAGGCCCCACGCCGAGGTGATAAACACCACCTGGTCAAAACCGGACTCGGTATCGATAGAGAACATGACGCCGGAGGAGGCCAGATCGGAGCGGACCATCCTCTGCACCCCGGCGGAAAGCGCCACGCCGCGGTGATCGTAACCCTGATGCACGCGATAGGAGATCGCGCGATCGTTAAACAGTGAGGCAAACACGTGCTTCACGGCAACGAGCACGGCGTCAAAGCCCTGCACGTTGAGGAATGTCTCTTGCTGCCCGGCGAAGGAGGCGTCCGGCATATCTTCCGCAGTAGCGGAAGAGCGCACGGCAAATGAGGCCTCGGCGTCATCGGCGGACAGCAGGTCATAAGCATCGCGAATCGCGTTTTCCAGTTCGCTCTGGAAAGGGGTGTCGATGATCCACTGACGGATCTGCGCGCCCGCTTTCGCTAATGCGGAAACGTCGTCAATGTCGGTTTCATCCAGCAGTGCATAAATGCGCTGGTTAACACCGCTTTGGTCCAGGAACTGATCAAAAGCATCAGCGGTGGTGGCAAACCCGTTAGGCACGGAAACACCCATACCGGACAGGTTTGTAATCATTTCACCAAGGGAGGCATTTTTGCCCCCAACTCTGTCTACATCATTCATGCCGAGTTGGTTATACCAAAGCACCAGCGGTGACGAGCCATTGTTGGACATCGAGACAATCCTTTTGTGATTTAATACCAGTGAAAAAAATTTCACGATCGACTGCAGGATTATCCTGACATATTTATGGGGCTGAAAAAAACGGTGAATCGTTCAAGCAAATTATTTTTTCATTTTTCGGACTGTTCCCGCGATATAGCTAACTTAATGATTTTTAGGAATTATGACGAAAAACGCTGGAAATAACGGCAAAAAGTAGAAAATGAACCACCCTTTTCATAAAAAACAAAAATAGCGTTTCAATTTTAACAAGAGACAAATCAAACAGGGATATGCTTAAATTTAATATCCGTATTCAGGCAATTAAACTCATTATACCGGATGGTCAAAATGGAAAGTGCTGTAGATCGCCACGTATTTTATATTTCTGACGGTACCGCCATTACGGCAGAAGTGCTGGGGCATGCCGTGATGTCGCAATTCCCGGTTGCCATCAGCAGCGTGACTCTGCCGTTTGTCGAAAACATCAGCCGCGCGCGGGCGGTAAAGGAGCAGATCGACGCCATCTATCAGCAAACGGGTATTCGCCCGCTGGTGTTCTATTCCATCGTCATCCCGGAAATCCGCGACATTATTCTGCAAAGTGAAGGTTTTTGTCAGGACATCGTGCAGGCGCTGGTGGCCCCGCTGCAGCAGGAGCTCAACCTCGACCCGACGCCAGTGGCCCACCGTACTCACGGCCTGAACCCCGGGAACCTGATCAAATACGATGCGCGTATCGCCGCCATCGATTACACCCTCGCCCACGACGATGGCATCTCCCTGCGTAACCTCGATCAGGCCCAGGTGATCCTCCTCGGTGTGTCGCGCTGCGGCAAGACGCCCACCAGTCTGTACCTCGCCATGCAGTACGGCATTCGCGCCGCCAATTATCCGTTTATCGCCGACGATATGGACAATCTGGTGCTGCCGGCGTCGCTGAAGCCCCTGCAACATAAGATGTTCGGCCTGACCATCAACCCCGAACGGCTGGCGGCCATCCGCGAAGAGCGTCGGGAAAACAGCCGCTACGCCTCTCTGCGTCAGTGTCGGATGGAGGTGACCGAAGTGGAGGCCCTGTATCGCAAAAATAAAATCCCGTGCCTGAACAGTACCAATTATTCTGTTGAGGAAATTGCCACCAAAATCATGGACATCATGGGGCTGAATCGCAGAATGTACTAACACACTAGTACATTATTAAAAATTTGTTTATGCTATCACCCGTGGCCTATACAGGATCATGCCCTGCTCTTGCAATAAGCAGGGATTGGTTTATCGTGATGCGCATCACTTCCCGGCATTTTCGCCGCGGAAGAAACAGATTTTTGAGACCCCAATGAATAAAACAGACGAATTGCGTACCGCGCGCATTGAAAGCCTGGTAACGCCCGCGGAACTGGCCCAGCGCCATCCCGTCACGGCCGACGTGGCCGCCCACGTTTCGGCCTCCCGCCGCCGAATTGAAAAAATCCTCAACGGCGAAGACCGCCGCCTGCTGGTGATTATCGGCCCCTGCTCCATTCACGATACCGATGCGGCGCTGGAGTATGCCCGCCGCCTGCAGGGCATGCGCGAGCGCTACCAGCCGCAGCTGGAGATCGTGATGCGCACCTACTTTGAAAAACCGCGTACCGTGGTGGGCTGGAAAGGCTTAATCTCCGATCCGGACCTCAACGGCAGCTACCGGGTCAACCACGGAATCGAGCTGGCGCGGCGCCTGCTGCTGCAGGTAAATGAGCTGGGGGTACCGACGGCCACCGAGTTTCTCGATATGGTGACCGGTCAGTTTATCGCCGATCTCATCAGCTGGGGTGCCATCGGGGCGCGCACCACGGAAAGCCAGATCCACCGTGAGATGGCCTCAGCGCTCTCCTGCCCGGTCGGGTTTAAAAACGGCACCGATGGCAATACGCGCATCGCGGTGGACGCCATCCGCGCCTCCCGTGCCAGCCATATGTTCCTCTCCCCGGACAAGCAGGGGCAGATGACGATTTACCAGACCAGCGGCAACCCGTACGGGCATATCATTATGCGCGGCGGCAAACAGCCAAACTATCATGCCGAGGATATCGCTGCCGCCGGCGAGGCGCTGCGTGAATTCGATCTGCCGGAACAGCTAGTCGTTGATTTCAGCCATGGCAACTGCCAGAAGCAGCACCGCCGTCAGCTGGAGGTGTGCGCCGATATCTGTCAGCAAATTCGCGCGGGCTCCACCGCCATCGCCGGGATTATGGCAGAGAGCTTCCTGCAGGAAGGCACCCAGAAAGTGGTCCCCGGCCAGCCGCTGACCTGGGGCCAGTCGATCACCGACCCCTGCCTGAGCTGGGATGACAGCGAAAGGTTATTGAGCGAGCTGGCCGCCGCCACCGCTACCCGTCTGTAACCGCTCCGCCCGTCGCGCCTGCGGCGGGCAATTTCCTTCGGTGACTCCCCTACCAAATCCGGTAACACGATAAATAACGCTTGCCGTCAAAAACAACATTATTGATAATGATTATCATTGTTGCTTTGATTTTTATTTTGAGAGCTATGACGCGTATGGATAACACTGCCACAGCTGAAAAACCAAAAGACAATGCCCCCTATCCCGTGGCGACGGACAGGCAGATTAGCAGTCGGGTGCTGTTAGGTAGCGAAGGACGGGTAGTCATCGAACATGGCGGCCAGCGCTATCTGCTGCGCCAGACCAACGCCGGGAAGTTAATTCTGACCAAGTAAGCGCCCCGCTGAGCGCGGGGCGAGGCGAGTTAGCTCGAGCAGCTGACTTCCAGACGTTTCCCCCAGTCCGGTGGGCGGCGGACGTAGTCGTCCTCGCGATCGGTAAAGGGGTCTGCCAGCGCGGCATGCAGGCGCTCCAGCTCGCCCATATCGCCCGCCTCGGCCTGCTCTATCGCCCGCTGCGCCAGCCAGTTGCGTAACACCAGCGCCGGATTTACGCCCTGCATCCGCTGCTGGCGCTGCGCGTCATCCACCTGTTCATCACGCAGGCGCGCACGATACCCGGCAAACCAGATGTCGAAAGCCGCCCGATCGATAAACTCGTCGCGCAGCGGCGAGGCGGCGCTGAGCTGTTCGCTGTGGCTCAGCAGGCGGAACGTTCGGGTATAGTCGCTCTTCTCACGGATCATCAGGGCAAACAGCCCGTCCAGCAGGTCGTTATCCCCTTTCTGCTGGCTGAACAGGCCGAGTTTATCGCGCATCCGCTGGCCATAAGCGGTCAGCAAGGCGTGCTGATACTCATCCAGCGCCGCGTTTAACGCTTCAGCGCTGATAAACGGCGACAGCGATTGGGCGAGACGCTGCAGATTCCACAGCCCCACCGCCGGCTGGTTTTCAAAACTGTAGCGCCCCTGATAATCGGAGTGGTTGCAGATGAAGTCCGGTTGAAAATCGTCAAGGAAGCCATACGGGCCGTAGTCGATGGTCAGACCGAGAATCGACATGTTGTCGGTATTCATCACCCCATGGGCAAAGCCCACGGTTTGCCAGCTGGCGATGGTCTGCGCGGTGCGCGTGACAACGTCACGGAACCATAACAGATACTTGTCTGCCTCATCCTGCAGCTGCGGCCAGTGGTGGCGAATAACATAGTCGGCCAGTTGCTGGACGTTCTGCGGCTCGCGACGATAGTAAAAATGTTCGAAATGGCCGAAGCGGACATGGCTCTCGGCCACCCGCATCAGCATCGCGCCAGGCTCCACGCGCTCGCGGTAGATCGGGGTATCGCTGGTCACCATCGCCAGGGCGCGCGTCGTCGGGATCCCCAGGGCGTGCATCGCCTCCGACGCCAGGCTTTCCCGGATCGTCGAGCGCAGTACAGCGCGCCCGTCCCCCATCCGCGAATAGGGGGTCAGGCCAGCGCCTTTCAGATGCCAGTCGTAACGGCGACCATCCGCCAGCTGCTGCTCACCGAGCAGGATCCCGCGTCCGTCGCCCAGCTGACCAGCCCAGGCGCCAAACTGATGGCCGCTGTATACTTGCGCCAGCGGCGACATGCCCGGAAGCAGCGCTTCTCCGCCCCAGACACCGGCTCCATTTTCAGGCGCGAACAGGGCGTCGGGCACCCCCAACTGTTGCGCCAGCGGGGCGTTACGCCAGATGAGTCGGGCGTTATCCAGCGGCGTCGGTAACAGGGAAGTGTAAAAATCCGGCAGTTCATCCCGCCAGTGGGTGGTAAAAGAAAGGGTCATGGTTCCTCCTTCCTTCAGTGTAGTGCCTCAAACAGCGGATTAACACGGGCGGAGTGCAGGGTTATCGGCATAAAAAAGGGAAGCGCTCGCTTCCCTCTTGCTTCTGAATGACGTTAGATACGCCGCGCCTGCCAGAACTTTTTGTTCCAGTAGACGTTATCCAGCGAGGAACGGGTGACGCCCTGGCTGGTGGAGGCATGGATAAACTGGTTGTCGGTATCGTAGATGCCAACGTGCAAACCGCTCTCCCCTGAGCCGGTTTTGAAGAACACCAGATCGCCGGGCAGCAGATCGCGCTTATCGATGCGGGTGCCGATTTCCGCCTGCTCGCGGGTTTCACGCGGCAGCTGGAGGGCAAATTTATCGCGAAACGTGCGCACCACGAAGCCGGAGCAGTCGACGCCGCGCGGCGTCATGCCGCCGTAGCGATACGGTGCGCCATGCCAGCTACGCAACTGCTCGTTCAGATTCGCCACCACCGTGATGGAGTCAGCCAGCCGTGGATTCGGCGGCGGTGCCCGATGGCTGCTGCAGCCGGCTAAAATTAACGCCGCCGCCAACATGAACCAGAAGCGCATTTCAGATGATCCCTCTGTCCCTAGTCTCTTTATCGCAATAATTTAGCTTGTTTATCAATACAGTGACAAGATAACTGCGTGCTACTGTGACGCGATGAGCATAATATGACCGGCCACCTCCACGCGCTGGAACGGGATCGCATAGGCAGCGGTTAAATTTTCCTCATTCAGCACCTCGGCGGTCTCTCCGCAGGCGATGGCTTCCCCCTGGCAGAGCAGCCAGCTTTGTCCGGCATGGCGCAGGGTATGGTTGAGATCGTGGCTGCTCATCACCACCGCAATCCCCGCCGCGCTCAGCTCACGTAACAGCCGATCCAGCGCCGCCTGCTGGGCCACATCCAGACTGTTCATCGGCTCATCCAGCAGCAGCAGTTGACCCGCGGGATGACTCAAGGGATCGATCTGCAGGATCACTGCCGCCAGCCGCACGCGCTGCCACTCACCGCCCGAAAGCTGATTAACCTGACGGTCCAGCTTATTGTCCAGACCAAGCCTGGCCGCGATATCGCTCAGACGGGCGCTATCGCCCTGCTGCTGCATATGCAGCGTTAGGTAGTGCCACACCGGCATGGCGAACGGCGGGGTCTGGTGTTGACATAGATATCCGCGACGGCGCGCCAGCTCCGTCGCCGGCCACTCGTCAAGCCGCCGTCCGTTAAAATGAACCGTGCCGGGGCCCTCGGACAGCCCCGCCATGCGGGTCAGCAGCGTGCTCTTCCCTGCGCCGTTCGGCCCCACCAGGTGGACAATCTCCCCGGCGCGAAAGGCCGCAGAAAACGGGGCCAGACGCCCCGCCGCTTCTACATCCTGTAGCTGCATCAGAAACGCCATTATTTCGCCAGCGCTCCTTTAATCGCCGCCACCAGCTGCGGATCGTCCGGCGTCATATCCGGAGAGAAGCGCTCAATGACGTTGCCCTGGCGATCGACGAGGAATTTTTCGAAATTCCACAGAATGTCGTCCACATACAGCGGCGCCCGGCCTTTGCTGGCCATCCGCTCATAAAAACCGCTGCCTTCCGGGGCCACCGCTTTCGGCGCGGCGGCAATCAGTTTTTGATACAGCGGCGCGCGATGTTCACCGTTGACGTCAATTTTGCTGAACAGCGGGAAGGTGACGCCGTAGGTGGTGCTGCAGAAGGTCTTAATCTCTTCTTCACTGCCCGGCTCCTGGCCGAGGAACTGGTTGCAGGGGAACCCCAGCACGCTAAAGCCCTCCCCGGCAAACTGCTTTTGCAGATCCTCGAGTTGCTCATACTGCGGCGTCAGGCCGCATTTCGAGGCCACATTGACGATCAACAGCACCTTGCCGGCAAAGGATGCCAGGGTGGTTTTCTCGCCATCAATGGTCGTCACTTCGGTATTCAGAATGTCATGTTGCATAGCCTGTCCTCAATGGATAAACCGGTTTCCGGTGAAGGTGATCCCTATCTACTGTAGCGGATTCAGCGGCCGCCATTCTACTGCCAATCCCCCCGAGTTGTCGCATGATGTAACAGCGCTTCGCTGGCCGCCAGCAACATGAAATCCTCTCAATTGGGCAGTCGACCATTTCCGTGTACAGTGTCCCGGTAATGTAATATGGTTTCGTTACTTGTTAATTTAAGAGAGTTTTATTGATGAAGAAGTTGTTTAGCCTGGCATTAATCGCCACCTCTGTCGCCCTGCTGAGCGCCTGCTCTCCGGATGAAGATAATAAAGTGAAAGTCGCTATCAATACCGGGCCGGACGAAGCCATCTGGAAAGTGGTGGAGCAGGTGGCGAAGGATAAATATCATCTCGACGTCGAAGTGGTCTCCTTCAATGATTATGTGCTGCCCAACGAAGCACTGAACAACAAAGATGTGGATGCCAACGCCTTCCAGACCCTGCCGTACCTTGAGGCGCAGTCGAAAGAGCGCGGCTATAAATTTGCGGTGGTCGGTAAAACCTTTGTCTTCCCTATCGCCGCCTATTCTCACCGGATCAAAAACATCAGCGAACTGCCCGAAGGGGCGACGGTGACCATTTCTAATGAAACCACCACCCTGGGCCGCAGCCTGCTGCTGCTCCAGGCGCAGGGGTTACTCAAGCTGAAACCGGGCGTCGGCTATTTACCCACCACGCTGGATATCATCGACAACCCGAAACAGCTGAAAATTGTTGAAGTGGATACCCCACAGCTGACCCGTACCCTTGATGATCCGAACGTTAGCTTGTCAATCATTAACACCAACTTCTCCGCCCAGGCGGGCCTGTCGGCCGCCCGCGACGGTCTGTTTATGGAGGGGCCGGATTCCCCTTACGTGAATGCGATTGTCGCCCGCGAGGATAATAAGGACAGCAAGAAAATTCAGGAGCTGAAAGCCGCCTTCCAGACCAGCGAAGTCGCGGAAAAAGCGAAGGAAGTCTACAAAGGCGACGCGATCAAAGGCTGGTAAGCCTGAACCGGCGCCGTCCCTGCCGACGGCGCCGCGCTATCCCCGCACCCGCGAACGCAGCAGCAACCAGATAAAGACCGGCGCGCCCAGCGTCGCCGTCACCACGCCAATCGGCAGCTCTGCGGCGGAAAGCGCCAGTCGGGCAATGATATCCGCCCCCAGCAAGACGCTCGCCCCGGCCAGCATGCAGGCCGGGAGCAACACCCGGTGATCGCTTAAACCGCATAGCCGCAGAATGTGCGGGATCACCAGGCCGATAAAGCCAATTGCCCCCGCCAGCGCGACGCTAACGCCGACCAACCAGCCGGTCGCCACCACCAGCAGCTTGCGCCATAGCCACAGCGGCAGCCCGAGCTGACGAGCGGAGACTTCGCCCAGCGCCAGTAAATTCAGGGGTTGCGACTGCAGACAAACCCAGCAAAGCACCGGCAGGAGGGCTATCATCAGCCACAGCTGCTGCCAGTCGACGCCGCCAAACCCGCCCATCATCCAGTACATCAGCTGACGCAGGTCAAAAGAGGTGGAGAAGTAGACCGCCCAGGTCATCAGGGCACTGCAGATGATCCCCAGCGCCACCCCCGCCAGCAGCAGACGGCTGGTAGAGAGATGGCGGCGGGCAAAACGCAGCAAAATAAAGGTGATCAGCAGCGCGCCGAGGATCGCGCACAGGCCGAGCGCCCAGCCGGGCAAGACTCCTTTGCCCAGCAGGACGGCGGCAATCAGCCCGACGCCCGCCCCGTTGGAGACGCCCAGCAGACCCGGCTCCGCCAGCGGATTTTCAAACAACGCCTGCATAATCGCCCCGGAGAGCGCCAGCGCCGCCCCCACCAGCACCACCGCCAGGGTTCGCGGCAGGCGGATCTGCCAGATGAACAACTGGCCTTTCGCGCTCAGCCATTCCCCAGGCGGGATCCATTGATCGCCCGCGCACAGGCTGACCAGCAGGGTGACCAGGAGCAACAGCGTTAATCCGAAGAGCCAACGCCGGCTGCGGCGCTGTTGAAGATGGGCGAGAGTCAGCATAGATTCCATTACGCAGTGGGAACAAGAGGCTGATTTTACGGTGGGTGTCGCGGTGAGAAAAGGAAAAGTTCCGCGAGGATTTAGTAAAAGACAACATAAAAAGAGTAAATATGACTTGTCAAATCCTATGCCAACCATCATATTTACTAAATTCTATAAAAAAAACAGTAAATTTAAGTGAGGGTAATCATGGGCGGTCAGGTACTTATCGAGTTAGCGCTTCAATCCACAGGCTTAACTCAAAAAGCTCTGGCAGAGAAGCTAGGTGTTTCACCTACACAAATCAGCAAGTGGAAAAAAGGCGAATATATATCATCAGAAATGGAGTCAGGTTTGCGCGCCATAACCGGTATTGGTGAACAAGACCCAGCCGTTATCCTGTGGTCAGGTTCGCTGGCCGATGCCAAAAAGTGGAATAAGTTAATTGGTTTCCTGGGCAAGCTGGCTTATGAAGGGGATGAAACAGGCTATGAAATTTACCCACTATTAGATGAACCTGAATCGCTAAGCAGCAGTATTTTTTACCTGCTTCACGAAATTGGCGTTAGTATTCCCTCCCCGTTCCCAACTGGGTTGGCTCTCGATTATGAAGATATGGAAGATGTTGAAGCCCAGGAAATTTTTGATAATTCTTTAGTTTCCCTGCTCAACCAAATCTTGAAAGCATACACCGACGTATATGGCTTTTACATGGCGTACATAGACGATCTGATACAAGATGATAGTCTGCAATTATATGATACGCCTGCAATAAATATTGAGTCCGAATTACTCGCTCTAGCGGCTTGCAAAGTCTCTATTTCAAGTAAGATAGCGCCTCAATACAGATCATTCAGGGCACGCACCTTATCAGATTATGAAGAGTGGCTCAGCATCGTCAAAGATCGAGCTTTCCGTGCCAATGTACCGCTAAAAGCAGAACTCCTCGATCTAATCCACGCCTCAAATGATGAGATAGGCGCCTGTGCAGAACAAGAGAGTTTAGGATTGAATGCCTCAAGGCTGCACCCGGACATCTACATGAATGAATTGCTGGTTGGAATGCGCGCAATCCACCAAGTACTTCCTGCGATAATTGAAAAGTTAGGTATCGATTTTACGCTCGATAGCTCCGTGTTTTCCCATAGTAAGCCCTCCTATACCTCCCCTAACGATGACTAAGTATTAACCTTAGATTCAGGACGATAGTTTTTAACCAGCAAAAAACGATTATCCCAATGTTCAATAAAGAAAAAGGCCGCAATGCGGCCTTTTTAATTAGTTCAGATTATTTGTCTTTCGGCGACGCGTTTTCGACACGGCTTTTCAGCTTCTGACCGGGTCTGAAGGTCACCACGCGCCGGGCTGTAATGGGAATATCCTCCCCCGTCTTCGGGTTACGTCCCGGGCGTTGGTTTTTATCCCGCAAATCGAAGTTGCCGAACCCGGAGAGTTTGACCTGTTCTCCGTTTTCCAGAGCACGACGGATCTCTTCGAAAAACAACTCGACCAGTTCTTTGGCATCCCGCTTGCTAAGCCCAAGCTTATCAAACAGATATTCTGACATTTCAGCTTTTGTAAGCGCCATAGGTTCAATCCCTCAATGATGCCTGGAATCGCTCTTTTAATGCCTCTACACATCTGGCAACGGTAGCGGCAATCTCCTCTTCTTCGAGTGTACGGCTGGTATCCTGCAGGATCAGGCTAATCGCAAGGCTCTTATACCCTTCCGCCACACCTTTACCACGGTACACGTCAAATAAGTTTACGCCAACTACCTGATTTACGCCAACTTTCTTACATTCGGCTAAAACATCGGCAGCAGCCACGTTTTCCGCGACCAGTACCGCGATGTCGCGACGGTTCGCCGGGAAGCGGGAAATATCGCGCGCCTGAGGCACCACGCGGTCTGCGAGCTTGTCCCACTCCAGTTCGAACACCAGAGTGCGACCGTTCAGATCCAGTTTACGTTCCAGTTCCGGATGAACAACCCCAATGAAACCAATGCGTTCACCTTTAAGATAAATCGCTGCGGATTGACCTGGATGCAGCGCGGCGATCGCTTCGCCACGGAACTCGATGTCGGCCAATTTACCGGTTAAATCCAGTACGGATTCCAGATCGCCCTTCAGATCATAGAAATCGACCGTCTCTTTCGCCAGCGTCCAGTGCTCTTCGTAACGGTTGCCGCAGATCGCCCCGGCCAGCATCACATCCTGACGAATGCCCAGCGGCGCCTGAGTATCCGGCACGAAGCGCAGGCCACTCTCAAAGATGCGCACGCGGCTCTGCTGACGGTTCTGGTTGTAGACCACGGTACCCAACAGGCCGGTCCACAGCGACAGACGCATCGCCGACATTTCGCTGGAGATCGGGCTTGGCAGGATCAGCGCCTCTTCCCCGGCGTGGATCAGCTGCTGGATTTTCGGGTCAACAAAGCTGTAGGTGATCACTTCCTGATAGCCTTTGTCGTTCAGCAGCGTTTTTACGCGCTTCAGCGACAGGTCGGCTTCACGATGGGTACCCATGATCAGACCCGCCTGTACTGGCTCATCAGGAATGTTGTTGTAGCCATAAACGCGAGCCACTTCTTCGACCAGATCTTCTTCGATCTCCATGTCGAAACGCCAGCTCGGGGCGACTGCCTGCCATTCGTCCTGACCCACCGTCACTTCGCAGCCGAGGCGCTGCAGAATGTCGGTGACCTGCGCGTCATCGATATGGTGGCCAATCAGGCGATCCAGTTTGCTACGACGCAGGGTAATGGTGGCGCGTTTTGGCAAGGTCTCTTCGTTTGTCACGTCGATCACCGGGCCGGCTTCACCGCCGCAGAGGTCGATCAGCAGACGCGTGGCACGCTCCAGCGCTTTATACTGCAGCGCCGGATCGACGCCGCGCTCATAGCGATGAGAGGCATCGGTGTGCAGGCCATGACGGCGCGCGCGGCCGGTAATGGACAGCGGGCTGAAGAACGCGCATTCCAGCAGCACGTTCTGGGTTTCGTCGTTAACGCCGGAGTGTTCCCCGCCGAAGATCCCGCCCATCGCCAGCGCTTTGTTATGGTCAGCAATAACCAGGGTGTCACTGTCGAGCTTCGCTTCAGAGCCATCGAGCAGCACCAGGGTTTCACCCTCTTTCGCCATGCGCACCACGATCCCGCCTTCGATACGGTCGCGGTCAAAGGCGTGCATCGGCTGGCCCAGCTCAAGCAGGACATAGTTAGTCACGTCAACCACCGCGTCGATGGAGCGGATCCCGCAGCGGCGCAGCTTCTCTTTCATCCACAGCGGGGTCGGCGCTTTGACGTTGATGCCTTTCACCACGCGGCCCAGATAGCGCGGGCACGCCTGCGGCGCGTCAACCTGAATCGGCAGCACGTCGTCAATGGTTGCGGCAACCGGATTGATTTCAGGCGCGTTTAGCGGCGCTTTGTTCAGCACAGCGACATCGCGCGCCACGCCGATGATACCCAGGCAGTCGGCACGGTTTGGCGTGACGCTGATTTCGATAGTGTTATCGTCAAGCTTGAGGTATTCACGAATATCAGTGCCGATCGGCGCATCCGCCGGCAGTTCGATGATACCGCTATGGTCGTCGGAAATACCCAGCTCGGAGAAAGAGCACAGCATCCCTTCTGACGGTTCGCCGCGCAGCTTCGCCGCTTTAATTTTAAAATCGCCTGGCAGCACGGCGCCGATGGTCGCCACGGCGACTTTCAGCCCCTGACGGCAGTTTGGCGCGCCGCACACGATGTCCAGCAGGCGTTCACCGCCCACGTTGACTTTGGTGACGCGCAGTTTGTCAGCATTTGGATGCTGGCCGCACTCCACCACTTCACCGACCACTACGCCGTTGAAGCTGCCGGCAACCGGCTCAACGCCGTCGACTTCGAGGCCCGCCATGGTGATCTGATCGGAAAGCGCTTCGCTGTCGATCGCCGGGTTAACCCACTCGCGTAACCACAGTTCACTGAATTTCATTGTTCTGTCCTGCCCTTATTTAAACTGTTTGAGGAAACGCAGATCGTTTTCGAAGAACGCGCGCAGATCGGTCACGCCATAACGCAGCATGGTCAGACGCTCCATCCCCATACCGAAGGCGAAGCCGGAGTAAACTTCCGGATCGATACCGACGTTACGCAGCACGTTCGGGTGTACCATCCCGCAGCCCAGCACTTCCAGCCATTTGCCGTTTTTACCCATGACGTCAACTTCTGCGGACGGCTCGGTGAACGGGAAGTAGGACGGACGGAAGCGCACCTGCAGGTCTTCTTCAAAGAAGTTGTTCAGGAAGTCGTGCAGCGTCCCTTTCAGGTTGGTGAAGCTGATATTTTTATCAACGATCAGACCTTCCATCTGATGGAACATCGGGGTGTGGGTCTGATCGTAGTCGTTACGATAGACGCGGCCCGGCGCGATAATGCGGATGGGCGGCTGCTGGTTTTCCATGGTGCGGATCTGCACGCCGGAGGTCTGAGTACGCAGCAGGCGAGTGGCATCGAACCAGAAAGTGTCGTGGTCAGCGCGCGCCGGATGATGACCCGGAATATTCAGCGCATCGAAGTTGTGGTAATCATCTTCGATTTCCGGGCCAGTCGCCACGGTAAAGCCGAGCTCACCGAAGAAACTTTCAATACGGTCGATGGTGCGAGTGACCGGATGCAGGCCGCCATTTTCAATGCGGCGTCCCGGCAGCGAGACGTCAATGGTCTCTGCGGCCAGACGCGCATTCAGCGCTGCGCCTTCCAGATCAGCTTTGCGCGCGTTCAGCGCCTGCTGCACCTGCTCTTTCGCTTCGTTGATGACCGCGCCGGCTGCCGGACGCTCTTCCGGCGGTAACTCACGCAGGGTGGTCATTTGCAGGGTCAGATGCCCTTTTTTACCCAGGTATTCCACGCGGACGTTGTCCAGCGCAGCAACATCTGATGCCTCGTTAATGGCTGCCTTGGCACTGGCAACCAGCTCTGCGAGATGTGACATGGTTTTCCTCATTATGTCGGTGCAGACACCGGTTATAGTGAAATTAATATCCCGAATCCATATACGAAAAAAGCCTCCACAGGGGAGGCTTTCTGGCGCTGTTTTCCGTTTCTTCTTTCACGCGCTAGCCTCCTGAGTTCAGGTGCTAAAGTAAAAAAAGAAGCGGAAAATAGCAGCATTCATGCTTGCATTACCTTGTCTGGTAAGAAACGTCAGACCTGTATTGAAAAGCCTGCGCCGATAAAAGTCAATGTATTGATGGTGTTGAAACGAAAAGAGGGAGACAAGCTCCCTCTTTCAACTGGCTTATGCCAGAGCTGCTTTCGCTTTTTCGACCAGAGCGGTGAACGCTACTTTGTCGAATACGGCGATGTCAGCCAGGATCTTACGGTCGATTTCAACAGAGGCTTTTTTCAGGCCATTGATGAATTTGCTGTAAGAAATACCGTTCTGACGTGCTGCTGCGTTGATACGTGCAATCCACAGTTGACGGAACTGACGTTTACGTTGACGACGGTCACGGTAAGCGTACTGACCAGCTTTGATAACAGCCTGGAAGGCAACGCGGTATACGCGAGAACGCGCACCGTAGTAGCCTTTAGCTTGTTTCAAAATTTTCTTGTGACGTGCACGTGCAATTACACCACGTTTTACGCGAGCCATGTGTGCTCTCCTGTATCTATTCTAAGTTAAAAAAGTTAAACGTTAACGACTTATGCGTACGGCAGGCACGCGATAACCAGGCCCAGATCGCCTTTGGAAACCATGGCTTTCGGACGCAGGTGACGTTTACGCTTGGTAGCTTTTTTAGTCAGAATGTGACGCAGGTTAGCGTGCTTGTGCTTAAAACCACCTTTACCGGTTTTTTTGAAGCGCTTAGCAGCACCGCGTACGGTCTTAATTTTTGGCATCTTAATAACTTCCACTTCGCATTGTTAATAAACGAAACATAGGCGAACAACATCAGTGAAGCCCTAAGGCTCCACTGACATCGCTACTTGAAGGCCTTACTGTTTCTTCTTAGGAGCGAGCACCATGATCATCTGGCGGCCTTCGATCTTCGTAGGGAAGGATTCGACTACTGCCAGTTCACTCAGATCGTCACGGACGCGCGTAAGCACTTCCATACCGATCTGCTGGTGGGCCATCTCACGACCGCGGAAACGCAGTGTGATCTTAGCCTTATCGCCATCTTCGAGAAAGCGAACCAGGCTGCGGAGTTTTACCTGGTAATCACCATCATCGGTCCCAGGACGGAATTTAATTTCCTTAACCTGGATAACTTTTTGCTTTTTCTTCTGTTCCTTAGAAGACTTACTCTTTTCATAAAGGAACTTGCCGTAGTCCATGATACGACAAACTGGCGGTTCGGCGTTAGGGCTGATTTCAACTAAATCTACTCCGGCCTCTTCAGCCTTTTCGAGAGCTTCTCTCAGACTCACAATACCCAAAGCTTCGCCTTCCAGACCTGTCAAGCGAACTTCCAGGGCGCGAATCTCGCCATTGATACGATTCGGACGTGCCGTTTGAACTCGTTTTCCGCCTTTAATACCTTATTCCTCCAGTTGTTGAAGACTGCGGCTGCGAATCTCTTGTTGCAGCTTCTCAATCACTTCACTTACGTCCATGCAGCCGAGGTCTTTCCCGCGACGGGTGCGCACGGCCACTTTGCCGGCTTCGACTTCTTTGTCGCCACAGACCAACATATACGGGACACGACGTAAAGTGTGCTCGCGGATTTTAAAGCCAATCTTCTCATTTCTCAAGTCTGCTTTTACACGAATGCCCGCATTTTGTAGTTTACGCGTCAATTCGTTAACGTATTCAGCCTGAGAATCGGTAATATTCATGACCACTACCTGCACTGGTGCAATCCAGGTTGGGAAGAAGCCAGCGAACTCTTCGGTCAGGATGCCAATGAAGCGCTCCAGGGAACCGAGAATCGCACGGTGAATCATGACCGGTACCTGACGCTCGTTGTTTTCGCCCACATAGGAGGCGCTTAAACGCTGCGGCAGAGAGAAGTCCAGCTGTACCGTTCCGCACTGCCATGCGCGATCGAGGCAGTCATACAGGGTAAATTCAATTTTCGGGCCGTAGAACGCCCCTTCGCCCAGTTGATACTCAAATGGGATGTTATTTTCTTCCAGCGCCACCGCCAGATCCGCTTCCGCGCGATCCCAGGTCTCATCGCTACCGATACGTTTTTCCGGGCGAGTTGACAGTTTGACGACGATCTTCTCGAAGCCAAAGGTGCTGTACATATCGTAGACCATACGAATACAGGCGTTCACTTCATCGCGAACCTGATCTTCAGTACAGAAGATATGCGCATCATCCTGGGTAAAGCCGCGAACGCGCATCAGACCGTGCAGCGCGCCAGACGGTTCGTTACGGTGGCAGCTACCGAATTCCGCCATACGCAGCGGCAGATCGCGGTAGGATTTCAATCCCTGGTTGAAGATCTGCACGTGGCCCGGGCAGTTCATCGGCTTGATGCAGTATTCACGGTTCTCAGAAGAGGTGGTGAACATCGCATCTTTGTAGTTGTCCCAGTGGCCGGTTTTTTCCCACAGCACACGGTCCATCATGAACGGACCTTTGACTTCCTGATACTGGTACTCTTTCAGTTTAGAACGAACAAAGGTTTCCAGTTCACGGAAGATAGTCCAGCCGTCGTTGTGCCAGAACACCATCCCCGGCGCCTCTTCCTGCATATGATACAGGTCAAGCTGCTTGCCAATTTTACGGTGGTCACGCTTGGCGGCTTCTTCAAGACGCTGCAGATAGGCATTCAGCGCTTTTTTATCTGCCCACGCGGTACCGTAGATACGCTGCAACATTTTATTGTTGCTGTCGCCGCGCCAGTAGGCACCGGCGGTTTTCATCAGCTTGAAGTGATGACAGAAGCGCATATTCGGTACGTGCGGGCCGCGGCACATATCGATATATTCTTCATGATGATACAGACCCGGCTTATCATCATGAGCAATGTTTTCGTCAAGAATAGAAACTTTATAGGTTTCGCCGCGCTTCACGAAGGTTTCACGCGCTTCGTGCCAGCTGACTTTCTTCTTGATGACATCGTAGTTTTTCTCGGCGAGCTCATGCATACGTTTTTCGAGCGCGTCGATATCTTCCTGAGTCAGGGTGTGGTCGAGGTCTACGTCATAGTAGAAGCCATTATCAACAACCGGACCGATAGCCATTTTGGTGTTGGGCCACAGCTGTTTAATGGCATGGCCTAACAGGTGCGCACAGGAGTGACGAATGATCTCCAGCCCTTCTTCATCTTTCGCAGTGATAATAGAGAGAGTGGAATCGGTTTCGATCGGGTCGCAGGCGTCTACCAGTTCACCGTTTACCCGCCCGGCAATGGTGGCTTTCGCCAGGCCTGGACCGATATCCAGCGCAACATCCATGGGGCTAACAGCGTGGTCAAAATGGCGTTGACTGCCATCAGGAAGCGTAATTACAGGCATTTTATGTCCTTATTTGCAGTGGTGCCCCACACGAAAGAGCACATACAAAACTATATAATCATAATTATCATCAGGTTAAGGCGCAGTTCCCGCTTCACTCTGCGAAAATAGGAGGACGACCGGATAGACCGTTCCCGCCTGCCACCGCCTGCTGATAACACCGGGGAGTAGTTTACACATCATTGGTACGTGATTAAAGCCGCAAGCGTATAAATGATGGCGGAATGTGGAGAAAACAAGAGAGATTGAGATAAAAAGACGAATATCCTGCTACTGCAGGCGAGAATAATCCCCGGCAAAGCCGGATAATATTATTCGGACGTGATAGTAGAGATGCAATGATATTGCATACTTAATCTTTAACACAGCGCGTTAAACCGGTACCGCTCCACCCGGCTTAATTGACGTATGACGAAATAAAGGTCTGGTATATTATGACCACTCGCCGGCCACCAGCGTATGCACATTAAAGGCATCGCTCATGGATTGTCCGGTAGTTCGGGAACCGGGGGCGATATTCGAGCCAGCCTCAACGTCAGTCGCTTTGGCGATGCCAACCTGAGTATGGTCCTGGTTGCCTGATGGCGGAACGGGCGTGGCAGCGGATGCACCAAAAGAAAGCACGCACAGCGCCAGGGCTGCGATGGTAAATGAAGTGTTTTTCATGATATTCATTCTCTTATTACGGAAGACAGACCGCGCGATTTCTCCGCCCGGTCAGTGCATATCATTATAGATCCAGATCACATATTTGTCCGTCGAATATTTAGCTTTTCTTGTCAAATAGAATGAATATTTGTCAACAAACCGGGAATAATGGAGAAAAGATGGAGGGCTATTTCTTTTTATAAAAACTAAAACGAAAGGCCAGAAAAAATAATGGCACTCATTGCTAAATTTAAAACGAACAGGCCGGGGAAACCCGGCCTGAAAATATTACATTTTATACCCAAGGGACAGCGACGTCCGGCGATCGGTATGCTCCGGCGCAGAGGAAGGCGGCGCCGAGTTCCAGGTCACGTTGTAGGCGACCTTCAGCGCGAAATGGGCGTTAATCGCCACGTTTAACGCGCTCTCAGAGTTGACGGTGGTGTCCTCAGCGCCAAACACCGAGACCCCTTGCGTAAATTTGGCGTTATCGGTCATCTGCCAGGCCCAGGTGCCGGAGGCGTAACCCAGCGGCTGAGTATCGGTTTCTCCATCGGTAAACTCGTCATAGCGAACGCCAGGACCGAATTCAAACCGCAGGCTGTGCACCGGACCGTTGAGGATCTGACGACCATAACCCGCCGTCAGGACATCACGCTGCTGATAGCCATTATAGCGGTCGGTCAGCCAGCTCCCCTGACCAAAGATATAGTTCATATCGGTCAGGTTGTAGCGGCTACGCCCACCGACTGCATATTTTTCTGAGGATCTCTCATCGTTGGAAGAGGTGTTGCTGGCATTCCCCCACAGCGACCAGGCGGTGGTATTACCATACCAGGTCAAGGTGGAATCTGCCGTCATCGAGGAGTTTTTGGTGTTGCCGGACTGCGCCAGGTAGCCTGCGTTAACCACACCTTCGAAAGGTTTTTTAGCAGCGGAAGGGTCATCCATGACGGTAAATACAGAATCATCGGCCATTGCGCCAACAGACGCAAAAAGCCCCCCCGCCAGCATAACCGCTGCGGGTACTGTCTTTAAAAGCTTCATTATAACTCTCTAAAATACATTTTTTAGGACAGTACAAATGATGAACAGACACAACCTGCCCGCTCATTGAATTTAGCGTCCGTACAACATAAAAGAGACCTGAGGGTCCCGGAAACTTTCGCGAGGATCGCGGTGTGCAGGTCCTAAGAAAGGTAGCAAATTATAAAAAAGCACGAATAACATAGCAATCACTTACTCTTTCGTTTTTTGAATAAGACAGCTCCGGAAACAATCTTTATTTCATAATGAAAATACAGGCTTCTTTGCAAATCTCTCAGGAACATCACTTTCCCTCCCGGAGCCATCGTGCCATGCTTAAATAAAGCACAGTCGCCGTATTAAGGAGGAGAAGGAATGACCAAAATTTATACGTTAACGCTGGCCCCCTCGCTGGATAGCGCCACGCAGACCCCACAGATTTATCCCGAAGGTAAACTCCGCTGCAGCGCGCCAGTATTTGAGCCCGGCGGCGGCGGGATCAACGTTGCCCGTGCCGTGACCTTTCTTGGCGGCAAAGCCACCGCCATTTTCCCGGTTGGCGGCGCCACCGGCGAGCACTTAGCAGCCCTGCTGGCCGATGAGCAGGTGCCGGTCGAGACCGTCGAAACCCGCGACTGGACGCGGCAAAACCTGCACGTTCACGTGGCCGCCAGCGGCGAACAATATCGTTTTGTCATGCCCGGCGCAGCGTTGACGGATGATGAGTTCCGTCGGCTGGAAGAGAAAGTCCTGACTATCGAACCCGGCTCACTGCTGGTGGTAAGCGGCAGCCTGCCGCCAGGTATCAGCGTCGAAAACCTGATGCAACTGGTGAAAAATGCGCAACAGCAGGGACTGCGCTGCATTATCGACAGTTCCGGCGACGCGCTGGCTGCGGCGCTGGACGTCGGCAATATTGAGCTGGTGAAGCCGAACCAGAAAGAGCTCAGCGCCCTCGTACAGCGCGATCTGAGCCAACCCGATGACGTACGACTTGCCGCCCAGTCGTTGATCCAGTCCGGTAAAGTACGCCGGGTGGTGGTTTCGCTCGGGCCGCAGGGGGCGTTAGGCGTTGACGCCAGCGGCAGCGTTCAGGTGGTGCCGCCGCCGATGAAAAGCCAGAGCACCGTCGGCGCCGGCGACAGCATGGTGGGCGCCATGACCCTGCGTCTGGCGGAAAACGCCGGGCTGGAAGATATGGTTCGCTTTGGCGTCGCTGCCGGTAGCGCCGCGACAATCAATCAGGGCACCCGTCTCTGCTCGCAGGCCAATACGCAAAAAATCTACGATTATCTCTGCGGTCGCTGATCTTCCCTGCCCCTCCGCGCTGGCGGAGGGAGCCACGATATTGGCTGGATGGTCTATGCTGGAAAGGCTATGGATAACAATGGGGTGTAGAGATGAGCAATGAGATAACCGCCTGGGTCGTCAGCGTCACCTTTCACGAACAGGCGCTGACGGAGATCAACGAGGTCAGCAACCACTTTACCCGTGCCGGGTTCGTACTGACGCTCAATGATGAAGACGGCAATCCCCATGAGCTGGGGACCAACACTTTTGGCCTGCTCAGCGCCCAGGATGCTGATGAAGTTAAGGCCCTCAGCGCAGGGCTGGCGGAATCGGCTCTGGGCCGCCCGGCAGAGATTACGGTCAGCACATTCGCCGAGTGGTTAAAAGCTCAATAAGTGCGTTTAACGCAACGGAAAGCGTCAGTTGTGCGTCAGTTCCAGGTTTACCCGGTAGCAGTGCGCTAACCTTATGATATGGTGGAAAACATGGGGAGAGACAGCATGTGGCAAGCAATCAGTACACTTTTACGCGATTGGCATTCCGAAAACGCTGAAATCGAACTGAAAACCGAGCTGCCCGGTGGGGAAATCCATTCGGCCTGGCATTTACGCTTCGGCGGGAAAGATTACTTCGTGAAATGCGACGAACGTGAGCTTCTGCCCATCTTCACCGCCGAGGCCGATCAGCTGGAACTGCTGTCGCGAAGCAAAACCGTTCGCGTGCCGCAGGTCTATGCGGTCGGCAGCGACCGTGACTACAGTTTTGTGGTCATGGAATACCTCCCTCCCCGTCCGCTGGATGCGCATAATGCCTTCCTGCTCGGCCAGCAGTTAGCGCATCTGCATCAGTGGAGCGATCAGCCGCAGTTTGGTCTGGATTTCGACAACGATCTTTCCACCACGCCGCAGCCCAACGCCTGGCAGCGTCGCTGGTCGGTGTTCTTTGCCGAGCAGCGTATCGGCTGGCAACTGGAGCTGGCGGCGGAGAAAGGGCTGCACTTTGGCGATATCGATACCTTAGTCGATGTGGTTCAGCAGCGGCTGGCCAACCATCAGCCGCAACCTTCACTGCTCCATGGTGACCTGTGGTCCGGTAACTGCGCCTTAGGACCAGATGGCCCCTATATCTTCGATCCGGCCTGCTACTGGGGCGATCGCGAGTGCGATTTAGCCATGCTGCCGATGCACCCGGAACAACCGCCGCAGATCTATGACGGCTACCAGTCCGTTTCACCGCTGCCAGCAGGTTTTCTCGATCGCCAGCCCATCTATCAGCTGTACACCCTGCTGAACCGGGCGATTTTGTTTGGTGGCCAGCACCTGGTGACGGTCCAGCAGGCGCTGGACGATGTATTGACGGAAAAAACGCGTTAGACAAGGCTCACGGCGGACCAGGGGGTCCGCCGCAACGCATTATCAGTTGATCTCGACCCCACTCAGACGGAATTTGATAGTCATCGTCACGCCGGTTCCCGGTCTTGCCTGCTCGTAACGCCATCTGCGCATCGCGCTTTTCACTTCGCGCTCAAACATATTGGCCGGCTGGGCAGAGAGGATCTGTAGGTTGTCGATTCGGCCATCAGGCGTCACGTCAAACTTCACCCGCACCGTCCCTTCGATGCGCAGCGCCTGGGCGCGGGCCGGATAGGTCGGCTGGACACGGCTGATCGCCCGCGGGCCGCTCGGGGCAGTAACGGTGGGTTTGGCGGCCGCGGTCGAGGTGCTTGGCGCGGTGCGCGCTGGCGTCGTGTTGTTGTTTTCAAACGGCGAGGCCGGACGCGGCTCTGCTGCCGGCTTCACGTCCCGCCTGGGCTGCTCAACCTTTTTCTCCGGCTTGGGTTTCGGTTTGGGTTTAGGCTTCGGCTTCGGTTCCGGTTTATGGATCACCACCGGCGCTTCTTTCGGCGGTTCAGGCACCACCTCGGGTTCCGGCTCAGGATCAGGTTCGACAACGGGCTCCACGACTGGCTGTGCCGCCGGGGGCGGTTCAAGATCGGCCGGCGCGACCATCGTAATCTCAATCGGCTGCGTCGGAGAAGGCTGTTCAATAACCTGATGTACCGAGGTATAAAGCAGCCCCGCCACAACGGCACCGTGGATAGCCACGGACAGCAGCGTTGGCCACGGGAAGCGGCGAGGTAAATCAAGGGTCATTGCGCTCATAGTCGTTTCTGTTGAAAAATGATGCTCCGATTTTAAATGCAAATAGCAATCATATTCAATAAGGCGTCTTAACCTGAGTCAATTTTTGCCACCATTTGCAGAAAAAAGCCGCGTCGGCAGCGCATTCGACACCGGTATGCATCTTTGCATTGCAGTCCAGGGCGGTTTAACTTAACGTAATTCGCCTGATTATTGATAAGGAGCTTTGCCGTGCTTTACGTTATCTACGCTGAAGATATCGCCGATTCTCTGGAAAAGCGGCTCTCGGTTCGCCCTGCGCATCTCGCGCGTCTGCAACTCTTACACGATGAAGGCCGGCTGCTTACAGCCGGGCCAATGCCGGCCGTTGACAGCAACGAACCGGGCGCAGCAGGGTTCAGCGGCTCAACGGTGATTGCCGAGTTTGAGTCGCTGGAAGCGGCGCAGTCCTGGGCCAATGATGATCCGTATATTGCGGCTGGCGTCTACCGCCAGGTCTCTGTTAAGCCTTATAAGAAAGTGTTTTGATAAATATTCCCTGCTATTTTTCTGGTTAGCCATAAAAAGACACCAGGCCATCAGATTAAAGGGCGCATTTTGGTACACAACATTAAAATGTCGCCCTTTTCCATCACGCGAAAATTTTGGCTGTTCTCTCACTGACATGTCCTGTACAGGGTCAGATCCCCTCTCCTGCCTCAACATCGTCGCCTAACGCCTCACCATCCCTGCATTAATATCAAAAGCCCCCGCTGTACGGCGGGGGCCTCTGATCGTTATCGCTGATCCAATTATCTGTTACTTATCGAGCGCATAGGCAATCACGTAGTCACCGCGATCCGGCGACTGGCGGGCTCCACCGGCGGAAATCAAAATGTATTGTTTGCCGGTCTTCGGCGAAACATAGCTGATGGGTCCCCCCTGGCTTCCTACCGGAAGACGGGCTTTCCAGACTTCTTCACCCGTAGATGAATCGAAGGCGCGCAGGTAGTAGTCCTGGGTTCCGGCAATGAACACCAGGCCGCCCTGAGTTGCCAGGGTTCCACCCAGCGTCGGCATACCGATCGGCATCTGAGCACGCATTTTTATGCCAAACGGACCGGTATCCTGGACGGTACCGACCGGCACCTGCCAGACGATTTTCTGTGTTTTCAGGTCAATCGCGGACAGCGTACCAAACGGCGGTTTCTGACATGGGATCCCCAGCGGCGACATGAAACGGTTTTTGTTGACCGAGTACGGTGTTCCTTTCATCGGGACCGCCCCCATCCCGGCGTTCACCGCTTCACCACCGGTGTTGGCCACCGCGCTTTGTGGGTCCTGCTTAATCAGCTGCACCCACAGACCCAGACGCATATCATTGACGAAGATATAGTGGTTGTTCGGATCGGTAGACAGGCTGCCCCAGTTCATTCCTCCCAAAGAGCCCGGGAAGCTGAGGGAAACATCGGTCCCCGGCATGGTGTACAGCCCATCATAACGCATCGATTTGAAGCTGATACGACAGACCAGCTGATCAAACGGCGTTGCCCCCCACATATCAGATTCTTTCAGGGTTTCCGCCCCAATCTGCGGCATCCCAACAGAGCGCGGCTGCGTCGCCGGATACTGTTCATTTGGGATATCAGCCGGTTTCACCGGGACCTCTTTCACTTCGGTAAGCGGTTGACCCGTCAGGCGATCAAGTACATAGATTTGACCCGCTTTGGTCCCCACCACCACGGCGGGTTTGTTGCCCTCTTTGGTCGGGAAATCGACCAGGCTTGGCTGCATCGGGACATCGAAGTCCCACAGATCGTTACGCACGGTCTTGTATACCCACTTCTCTTTCCCGGTGGTCGCATCCAGCGCCAGGATTGAAGTGGCGTATTTGTGATCGCCCTGAATACGGTCTGCGCCCCACAGGTCAACAGAGGAGCTCCCCATCGGAATAAAGAGGGTATTCATCGACGCATCCCAGGACATGGGCGCCCAGGAGTTAGCGGAACTGCGTTTGTAATGTTCCCCCGGTTGCAGAACATGATTGGGATCCGGATTACGCGGATCAAATGCCCAGCGCTGCTGGCCGGTAATCACGTCATAACCGCGCACCACGCCGCCAGGCATGTCAGTACTGACGTTATCCGCCACGCGGCCTCCAACCACCACCGTGGTGCCAGCCAGCGTCGGGGCTGAAGTCAACACATAGCTTGGATCTGCCGCTGCGCCCATCCCTTCTCGCAGATTCACGCTGCCGTTCGTCCCGAAGTCCGGGCAAAATTGGCCGTTATCTGCGTCTAAGGCGATCAATCTGTCATCAATCGTATTCATCAGGATGCGACGCTGGCATGCTGCACCTGGCGCGACCTGTGCCGGCAGAATCGGTGTGGAGCCTGCCACAGTGGGCTGCGTCAGTGGCTTCGTCGCATCAAAATACGCCAGGCCTCGGCAGCGCATCCAGATGGCGGATTTCGCATTAATTTCCGCTCTCCAGATCTCTTTTCCACTATCGGCATCGACGGCGATCACATTGTTATGCGGGGTACAGAGGAAAACACGATCGCCTACCTGCAGCGGTGTTTGCTGATCTTCTGCGCCATTGCCATCCGGGCTTAACGGGGTGTCGCCAGTATGGAAGGTCCAGACGGGTTTCAGGTTTTTTACATTGTCACGCGTGATCTGGTCCAACGCCACAAAGCGGCTACCGCCGGCAGTATTGCCGTAGTGGTCCCAGTTTTGCTGTTTAGCGTCTTCTTTTACCGGCACCAGCGGTAATTTCTCGCCGCTGAACGCCACTGTGGGATGGGGCTGAAACATCTGAACAAAGGTGACGCCCATGGCGATAACCAGAACAACGCAGACCCCCCATGCCCCTTTGGTGCTGTAAGGCTTTCCTTCATGCTTACGTAGCGCAGGCCAGGTGGCCGCCGCCAGCAGCATCAACCCGGCGGGTACCATCAAACGGGAAACGAGCGGCCAGAAGTCGAAGCCGGCATCAAACAGTGCCCAAATCAGGGTACCCACGAATACCAGAGCAAACAGCCACACCGCGGACGACCTGCGGCGGAAAAACTGAATCGCGGCGAGCAGGGTAATAACCCCGGCAATAAGGAAATACCAGCTTCCCCCCAGGGAAACCAGTTTATAACCGCCGATGACAAAGAACAGGCCTGTCGCAAGCAGTATCACACCGACCAGCAGGCACCACAGGCCTAACCAGCCGGATGAGCGGGGATTCGTATTTGACATAATAACTCTCCTGATAACACCATGAAATAAAACTATTTCTTATTTAACTATCGATGTTTTCCCCGCAGTAAGCCAAACGGCATAAATGAAGCATAATACCGGGATAGAAAATGGCGATAAAACATCGATGTCGGGAATTATATTTAATTGTTAATAAATTGTGTAAGTCCGTTATGTAAGATCTTGTATTTTATTTATTTATTGATTGTTTTTTGCGCGACACTATTGTGATAAAGCTAAAAAAACGCCAGGAAGGATTAAAAAGAAATGACTACAACAAATAAATAACACAGAATAATATATCGACATTTATTTATTTCACATCGACATTAGATTGGATAAATGCCTAATTTATGGTTATTGCTCTTTTTTTACATTGACTGGATAAGCATGTTGATGCGGGGAATTTCTCCCTGCCGATATTAAGCCATGGAATAAACGGGGATTAATGTCCGGTTTTCGCAAGGTACTGAACCGGTCTTAAACAACCTTCCTGCATTCAGGCTCGCGGTGATTTCTCTCCCCCGGAAAATAACCCCGCAATGATATAACCACACACAATATCCTGACATGGCCCAATAAAAATCTCACCGTCAGGTTAAAATTGCCGATGATCATTTTTTAACTTCTATTAATTGCCTTGCGTAAAGTTCACGCTGCGTTACTGTAGGGTTATTCGTGCTTGATTAAAAATTTTGAAAGGGAATAACAAATGTTTTCAATAAGACTTCCCTCTTTTTAAGCTACCCTTTGTGTACTTGCCCATTTTGAGGAATTTTTTGTGAACGTTCTGAAAAAAACAGCATTTCTTTCTCTGCTTGCCTTATATATCCCTGTATCACAAGCTGCGGCGACGGAATATAACCTGGATCCGCAGCACACGTCGGTGGTTATTGCCTGGAACCATTTCGGTTTCTCTAACCCTACCGCCTATATCTCTGATGTTTCAGGGAAATTATCTTTTGACAAAGAAAACCCTGAAAAATCTTCTGTTAGCGTTACTCTGCCGGTAAAAACCATTGACACGCATGTCAAAGCGTTAACCGATGAATTTTTAGGCAAAGAATACTTTGATGTCAAAACGTTTCCCGAGGCTACTTTCCGGAGTACCAAAGTGGAAAGCAAGGGTGACAATAAATATGATGTCGAAGGTAACCTGACCATTAAAGGCATCACCAAACCGGTAGTTCTGCATGCAACCCTCAATAAGCAGGACATGCATCCAATGGTGAAAAAAGAGGCGATTGGATTTGATGCAACAGGGGTAATCAAACGTTCAGACTTCAAGCTTGATAAGTATGTGCCCGCGGTAAGTGATAACGTGACCATCACTTTATCCACTGAAGCCTATGCAAAATAAAGTAATGCACGCGTAATAGCGTGCATTTTATTCAGGCGCGTTATCCAGACAACCGTTCTGAAAGGCAAACAAACAGGCGCAGATTATTTAAGACCAGGAGCGGCACGCTTAGCCTCATGCGCCATGATCTGACTGCGCCTGTTTCATCATTCTTCTCAACTTACTTCAGGCTGCATCTGCTGGCCAGTGTGGGCATGCATTCGACAGCGCCGCACCTGTCTGGGTAACAATAAATACTGCATGGCAATTAATTCCTGTGGCGGCAGGAATAGGTTCTGCCTGAAACAAACCGCCCGGAATAACGTGACATGCCTATTTTAATGAGACGTGAAAGCAAGCCAGGCGCAAACTGTCGTTGCACCGCAGTCGAGCAAAATAATGATGTCAAGATGGCAATGATAACGATAATTCAGCGCAGGGCTGAGAAAACGACAACGGCACCGCGTACGGTGCCGTTAGCCTGCTCGCTTAACAGTCGGGAAAAATAAACAGCAGAGCATGACGCTGCCGTTTCACCAGTCCCTTCCTGATAGCAAGGATCCGCATATTGCGGCGCGATTGGGCTTCCAGCCAGCGCGCTTTACGGCGATTCACCTGTCTCAGCATGCGCCAGCGCCCTACTTCCGTTCTACTACGCTTCATTGCAACGACTCTACGAGTGAAAACAGCCTCCATTATAAACCTCTGCCAGCAACTGACTACCGCTTTCGCTGCGTTTTTATTTGCCAGAAAAATACTGATGCGTAAACTCATCACATAACGTCATTCAAAAGGATTTTACATCTATGACAACCTTTTACACGGTGGTGAACTGGCTGGTCATTCTGGGGTACTGGCTGTTGATCGCCGGTGTAACATTACGAATTCTAATGAAACGCCGCGCTGTCCCGTCCGCCATGGCATGGTTGCTGATCATTTATATCCTGCCGCTGGTGGGGATTATCGCCTATCTCTCCTTTGGCGAACTGCATCTCGGCAAACGCCGGGCGGAACGCGCCAGGGCGATGTGGCCCTCGACGGCCAAGTGGTTAAACGACCTCAAAGCCTGCAAACATATCTTCGCGGAAGATAACAGCCCGGTGGCAGAATCCCTGTTCAAGCTGTGTGAACGGCGTCAGGGCATTGGTGGCGTAAAAGGCAACCAGCTGCAGCTGCTGACGGAATCTGACGACGTGATGCAGGCTCTGATCCGCGATATTCAACTGGCCCGCCACAATATCGAGATGGTCTTTTATATCTGGCAGCCAGGCGGTATGGCCGACAGCGTCGCCGAATCGCTGATGGCCGCCGCGCGTCGTGGGGTTCACTGTCGGCTAATGCTCGATTCTGCGGGCAGCGTGGCCTTTTTCCGCAGCCCATGGGCGGCGATGATGCGTAACGCCGGTATTGAAGTCGTCGAGGCCCTCAAAGTTAACCTGATGCGTGTGTTCCTGCGCCGGATGGATTTGCGTCAACATCGCAAGATGGTGATGATCGATAACTATATTGCCTATACCGGCAGCATGAATATGGTCGATCCGCGCTACTTTAAGCAGGACTCGGGGGTCGGCCAGTGGATTGACCTGATGGCGCGGATGGAAGGCCCGGTGGCGACCTCGATGGGCATCGTCTACTCCTGCGACTGGGAAATCGAAACCGGAAAGCGCATTCTGCCGCCACCACCGGACGTCAATATCATGCCGTTCGAAGAGGCCAGCGGGCATACCATCCACACGATCGCCTCCGGCCCGGGCTTTCCGGAAGATCTGATCCATCAGGCGCTCCTCACCGCCGCCTACGCGGCGAAAGAGCATCTGATCATGACGACACCTTACTTCGTGCCCAGCGACGACCTGCTGCACGCAATCTGTACCGCCGCCCAGCGCGGTGTCGACGTGAGTATTATTTTACCGCGCAAGAACGATTCACTGCTGGTGGGCTGGGCCAGCCGGGCCTTTTTCACCGAGCTGCTGGCGGCCGGGGTCAAAATTTATCAGTTTGAAGGCGGATTGTTGCATACCAAGAGCGTGCTGGTGGATGGCGAACTGAGCCTGGTGGGGACGGTGAATCTGGATATGCGCAGCCTGTGGCTCAATTTTGAGATTACGCTGGTCATTGATGACGCCGGTTTTGGCAGCGATCTGGCGGCGGTCCAGGATGACTATATCTCGCGTTCGCGCCTGCTTGACGCCCGTCGTTGGCTAAAACGACCGCTCTGGCAGCGGATCGTCGAGCGACTGTTTTACTTCTTCAGCCCGTTGCTGTAAAACGTGCCCATCAGATACCGAATGAGTAGCAATCATGGATATGGATTTAAACAACCGCCTGACCGAAGACGAAACGCTTGAGCAGGCTTACGATATCTTCCTCGAGCTGGCGGCCGACAACCTCGACCCGGCGGACATCATTCTGTTTAACCTGCAGTTTGAAGAGCGCGGGGGCGCCGAACTGTTCGACCCGTCCGCAGACTGGGAAGAGCATGTGGATTACGATCTGAATCCGGATTTCTTCGCCGAAGTGGTAATTGGCCTGGCGGATACCGATGGCGGGGAAATTAATGACATTTTCGCCCGTGTTCTGCTGTGCCGCGAAAAAGATCATAAGCTGTGTCATATTTTGTGGCGTGAATAACGCTCACTATCCAGTGAAAAGCCTGCCGCGGTTCACCCGGCAGGCTTTTTTTATGCTGGCAGCTTATTTCGGCAACGCATGGCCGCAGGCGTGACAAAAACGGGCGTTATCGTCATGGTCGCCCTGCTGGCACTGCGGACACAGGCGACGCTGACGCCGACGGTTCAGGGCGCTGGTCATATGGGTAGTGATAAGCCCGGTCGGTATCGCAATAATGGAGTAGCCGATCAGGATGAGGATCGACGCCAGAATGCGGCCCAGTGGGGTATGCGGGGTGATATCGCCATAGCCGACGGTGGTGATGGTCACGATGGCCCAATAGACCGAGGCGTTGAGCGTTGTAAAGCCGTACTCCGGCCCCTCGATCAAATACATTAGCGAACCGAAAATCACCATCACAATGGCGATAAACGAATAGAACAGAATCAGCTGGTGACGCGCACTGACGATTGCTCGCCAGAACACGTTGAGCGAAGGCATAAAGCGCAACAGTTTGAGAATACGCAGCGCGCGGATCGCTCGCATTGCTCGCCAGGCAAAGACATAATTCAGACTAATCTCCGGCCACAGCCACATCACATACAGCGGCAAAATCGTCGCCAGGTCAATCAGTCCCCAAAAGCTAAAAATATAGTGGAGCGGATTGGGCCAGGTGGCGATACGCAGCAGGTACTCCACGGTAAAAACCGCGGTCACCAGCAGCTCCAGCCAGACGAAAATATGCCATTCATCTAATGTCAGATGATATTGCGTGCCCAGCCCCGACTCGATAAAAATCACCAGCACGCTGAGCAAGGCGAAAAGTCCGCACAGCCCTTCGAAGCGGCGGCCGGAACGTCGGTTCTGATCGAAAAGTAAATGATAAAGCCGCAGACGAGCGGCAGAAAGCATACCCACTTCGTTAACCTCGCAAAAAAAGGGCTGACCTGCGTCAGCCCCTGAGATTATAACGGGTCTACCTTAAGGCAGGAAACCGCATGGCGGAAACTGCCCTCCAGTACCGGGCGGGTTTTCGCACACTCTGGCCCGGCGAGCGGGCAGCGGGTGCGGAACACGCAGCCCGACGGAGGGTTAATTGGCGAGGGTAATTCGCCCTCCAGCAACTGAATAGTTTTCGCTTTCTCGAGATCAGGATCGGGGATCGGTACCGCCGACATCAGCGCTTTGGTATAGGGATGCAGCGGATTATGATACACCTCGTCGTAGGTGCCCAGCTCCACCGCATGGCCCAGATACATCACCAGGACGCGGTCGGAGAT
Source organism: Klebsiella sp. P1CD1 (assembly GCF_003790505.1). NCBI lineage: Bacteria > Pseudomonadati > Pseudomonadota > Gammaproteobacteria > Enterobacterales > Enterobacteriaceae > Klebsiella > Klebsiella sp. P1CD1. Next base: position 2,368,640 of record NZ_CP033631.1, on the reverse strand, counting down.
ATGTTTAACCACCGCCAGATCGTGGGCGATAAATATCAGCGACAGCCCCATCTCACGCTGCAGCTGCTGCAGCAGATTGACCACCTGAGCCTGAATCGACACGTCAAGCGCAGATACTGGCTCATCGCAGATAATCAGCTTCGGCTCAAGGATCAACGCCCGCGCGATGCCGATACGCTGGCACTGACCGCCGGAGAACTCATGCGGATAGCGGTTGATCAGGTTAGGCAGCAACCCGACCTTCATCATCATCGCTTTGACGCGATCGCGCACTTCCTGACGCGACATCTTCGGATGATAGGTGCGCAGCGGTTCAGCGATAATCTCCCCGATGGTCATGCGCGGATTCAGCGAGGCCAGCGGATCCTGGAAGATCATCTGGATATCGCTGCGCACATCGCGCCACTCTTCCTGCTTCATACCCAGCAGATCTTTCCCAAGCCAGGCCACTTTGCCATCGGTCGCTTTCACCAGGCCAATAATGGCGCGGGCGAAGGTCGATTTGCCGCAGCCTGACTCCCCTACCACACCGAGGGTTTCCCCCTCATAGAGGCGCAACGTCACGCCATCCACTGCTTTCAGCGTTTTCGACGGCTGCCAGAACCACTGCTTGCCATCTTTGATATCGAAGTGCACCTTCAGGTCGGCAATTTCAAGCAGGACTTTTCGTTGTTCAGTTACGGCGTTCATAGCAGATCCCCCACCGGTTTAAAGCAGGCGCGCAGGCGGCCTGGCGCGAACGACTCCAGCGGCGGTGCGCTGCTACACTGCTCCATGGCGTGCGGGCAGCGCGGCTGGAATGGACAGCCTTTCGGCAATCGCAGCAGGTTTGGCGGGTTGCCAGGGATGGTTAACAACGCATCGCCCTCGGCATCCAGACGAGGAACTGCATTCAACAGGCCAATGGAGTATGGATGTGACGGTTGATAGAAGACATCGCGCGCCTGACCGTACTCCATGGTGCGCCCGGCGTACATCACCAGCACTTTATCGCAGATCCCGGCCACCACCCCGAGGTCGTGGGTGATCATGATGATTGCCGTATTGAATTCGCGTTTAAGCTCATTCAACAGCGTCATGATCTGCGCCTGCACGGTGACGTCCAGCGCGGTGGTGGGTTCATCCGCAATCAGCAGCCGCGGCCGACACAGCAGCGCCATGGCAATCATCACGCGCTGGCGCATCCCGCCGGAAAACTCGTGCGGAAACATCTTCATGCGCTTGCGCGCTTCCGGCATTTTTACCGCATCGAGCATCTTCACCGACTCTTCAAACGCTTCGGCTTTGCTCAGTCCTTTATGCAACATCAGGACTTCCATTAACTGCTCGCCCACCCGCATATACGGGTTAAGAGAGGTCATCGGATCCTGGAAAATCATCGAGATTTGCTCGGCGCGCAGTTTGTTCAGTTCACGCTCGGGCAAATTGAGGATCTGCCGACCGTTAAAGGTGGCGGATCCTCCGATGCGGCCGTTGGCCGCCAGCAGCCCCATCAGAGCGAAGGCGGTTTGCGATTTACCGGAGCCAGATTCGCCCACAATGCCGAGCGTCTCGCCCGCCTGCAGGGTGAAGTTCAGGTCATTGACGGCGGTGACATCGCCATCCGGCGTTTTAAAGGTGACGCGGAGATCTTTCACGTCCAGCAGCAGGCCGCTGTGACTCTGCGCTTGCGGCGCCTTTGCCGTTTCAATCATGGTCATGGCAGCGCTCCTTAGCGGTCTTTCGGGTCGAGGGCATCACGCAGACCATCGCCGATAAAGTTGAAACAGAACAGGGTCACCACCAGGAAACCCGCCGGGAACAGCAGCAGCCAGGGCGAGACTTCCATTGAGTTGGCGCCATCGCTGAGCAATGCTCCCCAACTGCTGAGCGGCTCCTGGGTTCCCAGCCCGAGGAAGCTGAGGAAGGATTCGAAGAGGATCATGCTGGGGACCAGCAGCGAGGCGTACACTACCACCACCCCCAGTACGTTGGGGACGATATGGCGCAGCACGATGCTGGCCGTGGAGACCCCACCGACCTGCGCGGCTTCGATAAACTCTTTACGCTTCAGGCTCAAGGTCTGTCCGCGCACGATACGCGCCATATCCAGCCAGGAAACCATGCCGATGGCAACAAAGATCAGCAGGATATTCTGACCAAAAAAGGTCACCAGCAGGATGACGAAGAACATAAACGGGAAGGAGTTGAGGATCTCCAGCAGACGCATCATCACCGAATCCACTTTGCCGCCAAGATAACCGGAAAGCGAACCGTACAGCGTGCCGAGGATCACCGCCACCAGCGCCGCTGCCACCCCGACCATCAGCGAAATACGCCCGCCGATCGCCACGCGCACCAGCAGGTCGCGCCCGGAGGAGTCGGTTCCGAAGTAGTGGCCTGAAGCCATATCCGGGGCATTGGACATCATGCCCCAGTCGGTATCGAAGTAGGAGAACGACGACACCATCGGCGCAAAGGTGACAAACAGCGCAATAAGCACCAGCATGATCAGGCTGGTCACAGCGGCGCGGTTGTGCATAAAGCGGCGACGCGCATCCTGCCAGAGGCTACGCCCCTCCACTTCCAGCTTCTCACTGAAGTTTTCCAGCGCCTCGCTATTTTTCTTACTTAACATCATGGCGAACTCCGGCTTCAGTAGCGAATCTTCGGATCGATAACGGCGTACAGCACGTCAACGATGGCGTTGAACAGGATAGTCAGGGCGCCAACGAGGATCGTCAGGCTCAGCACCAGCGAGTAGTCGCGGTTAAGCGCCCCGTTAACGAACAGCTGGCCGATCCCCGGCAGGCCGTAAATGGTTTCAATGACCATTGAGCCGGTGATGATGCCCACGAAAGCTGGCCCCATATAGGAGAGCACCGGCAGCAGCGCCGGCTTCAGCGCATGGCGCAAAATAATGCGGCGCATCGGCAGCCCTTTTGCCCGCGCGGTGCGGATAAAGTTAGAGTGCAACACTTCTATCATCGAGCCGCGGGTGATACGGGCGATACTGGCGATATAGGCCAGGGAAAGCGCCACCATCGGCAGGATCATAAATTTCAGCGCTCCGCCGTTCCAGCCGCCGCCCGGCAGCCAGTGCAGGGTAATGGCAAAAATCATCACCAGCAGCGGCGCCACCACAAAGCTCGGAATAACCACGCCGGTCATGGCTACCCCCATCACCGCGTAGTCCCATCGGGTGTTTTGCTTCAGAGCGGCTATCACCCCGGCGGCTACGCCGATCACCACCGCGAGTAAAAAGGCGGCGAAGCCCAGTTTCGCAGAAACCGGGAAGCTGGCGGCCACCAGATCGTTGACCGAATAATCTTTGTATTTAAAGGAGGGACCAAAATCGCCATGCGCCAGTTGCTTCAGATAATTGAAGTACTGCGTCATGATAGGGTCATTTAAATGGTATTTTGCTTCAATATTCGCCATGACTTCCGGCGGCAGGGTGCGCTCCCCGGTAAAAGGACTTCCCGGTGCCAGACGCATCATGAAGAATGAGATGGTAATAAGAATAAATAGCGTCGGAATCGCTTCCAGACAGCGACGTAAGATAAATTTTAACATTGCCCGTACCTTCTGGCGTGTGCCTTTGCACTGCTCTCAAATAAGACACGATGGAGCGAGCACAGGCCCGCCCCACGTATTGCCATTAATGTTTGATAACGTAGAGATCTTTGGTATAGACGTTATCCATCGGGTCTTTACCGGTATAGCCCCCAACCCACGGTTTCACCAGGCGGGCGTTGACGTAGTAATAGACCGGTACGATCGCGCTGTCTTTGTCCAGCTGCTGTTCCGCTTTCGCATAGGCTGCCGTACGCTGCGCTTCATCAGACGCTTTTACGGATTCAGCCATAATCTTGTCGAACGCCGGGCTCTTATAGTGCGCAGTGTTCATTGAGCTGTCAGAGAGCATGGTGTTCAGGAAGGAAGTTGGCTCGTTATAGTCGGCGCACCAGCCCGCGCGTGCCACGTCATAGGTGCCCTGGTGACGGGTATCGAGGAACGTTTTCCACTCCTGGTTAACCAGCTTCACGTCAATGCCCAGGTTTTTACGCCACAGCGAGGCGGCGGCAATCGCCAGCTTCTTGTGTAAATCGGAGGTGTTATACAGCAGGTTAAAGGTCAACGGTTTATCCGCGGTATAGCCGGCTTCGGCCAGCAGTTTCTTCGCTTCTTCGTTGCGTTTTTCCTGCGACCACGTAAACCATTCCGGCTCGCTCAGCTTCGCGCCATCGGTGTACGGCGGCGTGTAGCCGTAGGCCGGCAGATCGCCCTGTCCTTTCACTTTATTAGCAATAATATCGCGATCCAGACCCAGCTTCAGCGCGGTACGGACGCGTACGTCGGTAAACGGCGCTTTCTGGTTGTTGATTTCGTAATAATAGGTACACAGATACGGGTCAACGTGCAGCTCGTTGGGGATCTCTTTTTTCAGCTTCTGGAAGAGTTCGATCGGCAGCTGGTTATAGGTCATGTCCAGTTCACCGCTGCGATAGCGGTTAACATAGGTCACTTCGGAAGAGGTCGGCAGCCAGGTAACGGTGTTAATGACGGTTTTTGCATTATCCCAGTAGTGCGGGTTGCGCTCCATCACGATACGTTCGTTGACCACCCAGTCTTTCAGAGTATACGCCCCGTTGGTGACGATATTGCCAGGCTGTGTCCATTTCTCGCCAAATTTTTCAATAGCCGGTTTGTAGACAGGAGACATCGCCGGGTTAACCAGCAGCTTATAAAAATAAGGGACTGGCTCGCTGAGGGTTACTTCCAGCGTGTGGTCGTCAATGGCTTTTACGCCTAGTTCGCTCGGCGCTTTCTTGCCATCAATGATGTCGTCGACGTTAACGATATGACCATATTGCGGATAGCTGGCATAAGGAGAAGCGGTTTTCGGATCCACCAGACGCTGCCAGCTGTAGACGAAGTCCTGAGCAGTAACCGGCTCGCCGTTAGACCATTTCGCATCTTTACGCAGATGGAAGGTCCAGACTTTAAAATCTTTATTATCCCAGCTCTCTGCTACGCCAGGGATCGGGTGGCCATCTTTCGGCGAAGTATTCAGCAAGCCTTCGAAGAGGTCGCGGCTAATATTGGCCTCGGGTACCCCTTCAATTTTATTCGGGTCCAGCGATTGCGGCTCAGCGCCGCTATTTCGCACCAGCGTTTGCTTATCCGACAACTGCACACCGGCCGGGACATCCGCTGCCATAGCCATATTGCCGGCAAGCAGTGCGGATAGCACTCCCGCGGCGATCAAACGTTTTTTAGTGATGATGGTCATTGTGTTGTAACTCCAGTCATTATAATTACTGGTTTTTTAACCAGCCTGTTTTTTCCCGTTTGCGGGGATCTGTCCAACGCAGGAGCGTTTGCGATTGGCAGATTGCTATCACCGACTTATTTATTACGACCGCTCGAACGGCAGCCTTAACGTCGATTCTTTGCCCCCTCGCTGGAGGGCAGTTCCGGCGCAGTGAGATTATTAATAATAATTCTCATTTACGCATATAATTCAGCAGACGATAACGGCGGAAATTACCAAAAGGTAAACACCTCCGCCAATGCAATTTGCAAATATGTTACCGGATTCTCTTTTATCGCCGATATTGCCCGCGATGCTCAAGATCTTCGCGGACTACCGACAAAAAAATATCATTGTTAATCATAGTGATATGATTTTTTAATCGCGTTGAGAATCGAGTATCGGCTAAAAGATGTTTTTTTGTACAAAAATTTAACAACAGGTTACTTTTTAGCACATTCATCTACTGCCTTGTTAAAATTACTAATATCATTTCGATGATCCGACAGCAAGTGCCAGAGAATGATGTGAAGAAAATAACATCGCAGGCAGGAAGAGCGTGAGGGGAAAACAATGAACAAAAACAGATATCTTAATGAAAAATATGGATTTAAAGATATTATCGCAAAACGTTATCTCAACAGCCGATCTCGCGCTGGTTAATAGGTTTTGCTAATAATCGCGCAAGCGCGAAGTGAAGCCTCCACGCTTGCATGGTGTTCCACTAATTAAGCAGTCCGGGGAACAGCGCTTTAATACCGGTTACGATAAACTCGATCCCCAGGGCCATCAGCAGCAACCCCATGATACGGGTGATGACGTTGATTCCCGTCTGTCCCAGCAGACGAACCAGCCACGGCGCCATTCGGAAAATGCCCCAGCAGCAAAGAGCGAATACCGCTATCGCCAGTGAGAACCCGACCAGGTGCACCCAGGAATGATATCGGGTGCCCCAGACAATAGTTGAACTGATTGCCCCCGGTCCGGCCATTAAGGGGAGCGCGAGAGGCACGACGCCGATGCTCTCCCGGACCGCCGTCTCCGACTTCTCCTGCTTGTTCTGCTTATCTTCGCCGAGCTTGCCGCTGATCATCGACATCGCAATGGTCACCACCAGGATGCCGCCGGCAATGCGGAAGGAATCAATCGAGATGCCAAAAATCTGCAGAATGCCATCGCCGAGAAACAACGACGTCAGGAGAATGATCGCCACCGACAGGTTTGCGGTCAGGTTGGTCTTGTTGCGCACCGCTGCCGGTTGGTAGCTGGTCATACTGATAAACACCGGAATGATGCCGACCGGGTTGACCAGGGCAAATAAGCCAATGAAAAACTTGAAATAGGTAGCAAAATCGAACAGTGGTTGAGTCACAATGGGCTCCGCAGCATCATCAAAATTGGCGGTTGACTATTAACAGCATAAAATAACTGCGCGAAACATACGCTTTTTGCATGCAATATTCATTATAAATATGCATAACCCGGTGATATGTATCGAATGTTAGTTATTTGTAGCTTTAATGCTAATCGTTTTTTTAATTTCAAAACCCTTCCATTACACTTGATCGAATCGGTTAAAAAGCAGCCAGCTGAAAGGTATCAGCCACGCCAATACTTGATCTAAATCACGTATTTTGTACTCAGAAGTGAGTAATCTTGATGACACCAACAGAGTGGAAGGCAGCATGACCTGAAAGTTAAAGTAATAGAGCTTTTTTAGTAAATCGGTAAAACAGTGTCCTGATTTTTCTACATAAACATTTACATGCAAGCTGTTAACAGCCTGTCTATAATGTCGAATCGAGCGACTGATTTACTAAAAAAGTTTAACATTATCAGGAGAGCATTATGGCTGTTACTAATATCGCTGAACTGAACGCGCTTGTTGAGCGTGTCAAGAAAGCCCAGCGTGAATATGCCAGTTTCACTCAAGAACAAGTCGATAAAATCTTCCGCGCTGCCGCTCTGGCCGCTGCAGATGCTCGAATCCCTCTCGCTAAAATGGCCGTTGCCGAATCCGGCATGGGCATCGTTGAAGACAAAGTGATCAAAAACCACTTCGCTTCCGAATACATTTACAACGCATATAAAGATGAAAAAACCTGTGGCGTCCTGTCAGAAGACGACACCTTTGGTACCATCACTATCGCTGAACCGATCGGCATCATCTGCGGTATCGTACCGACCACTAACCCGACTTCAACAGCCATCTTCAAATCGCTCATCAGCCTGAAGACACGTAACGCCATCATTTTCTCTCCGCACCCGCGTGCAAAAGAAGCCACCAACAAAGCGGCTGATATCGTACTGCAGGCTGCCATCGCGGCTGGCGCGCCGAAAGACCTGATCGGCTGGATCGATCAGCCGTCCGTAGAACTGTCTAACGCGCTGATGCATCACCCGGACATCAACCTGATCCTTGCGACCGGTGGTCCAGGTATGGTGAAAGCGGCGTACAGCTCCGGTAAACCAGCTATCGGCGTTGGTGCCGGTAACACCCCGGTGGTCATTGATGAAACGGCTGATATCAAACGTGCTGTTGCTTCCGTTCTGATGTCTAAAACCTTCGATAACGGCGTTATCTGTGCTTCTGAGCAGTCTGTTGTCGTCGTTGATTCAGTGTATGACGCGGTTCGCGAACGTTTCGCCAGCCACGGCGGCTATCTGCTGCAGGGTAAAGAGCTGAAAGCGGTTCAGGACATCATCCTGAAAAATGGCGCGCTGAACGCTGCTATCGTTGGTCAGCCAGCGGCAAAAATCGCGGAACTCGCAGGCTTCACCGTTCCGGCTACGACTAAGATCCTGATTGGCGAAGTGACCAACGTTGACGAAAGTGAACCGTTTGCTCACGAAAAACTGTCTCCGACGCTGGCGATGTATCGTGCGAAAGATTTCGAAGACGCGGTCACCAAAGCAGAAAAACTGGTTGCCATGGGCGGTATCGGTCACACCTCTTGCCTGTACACCGACCAGGACAACCAGCCGGCTCGCGTGGCTTACTTCGGCCAGATGATGAAAACCGCACGTATCCTGATCAACACCCCGGCTTCTCAGGGTGGTATCGGTGACCTGTACAACTTCAAACTCGCGCCTTCCCTGACTCTGGGTTGTGGTTCCTGGGGTGGTAACTCCATCTCTGAAAACGTTGGTCCGAAACACCTGATCAACAAGAAAACCGTTGCTAAGCGAGCTGAAAACATGTTGTGGCACAAACTTCCGAAATCTATCTACTTCCGTCGTGGCTCCCTGCCAATCGCACTGGATGAAGTGATTACTGATGGTCACAAACGCGCGCTGATCGTGACTGACCGCTTCCTGTTCAACAACGGCTATGCCGATCAGATCACTTCCGTACTGAAAGCAGCGGGCGTTGAAACCGAAGTCTTCTTCGAAGTTGAAGCTGACCCGACTCTGACCATCGTACGTAAAGGTGCCGATCTGGCGAACTCCTTCAAACCAGACGTCATCATCGCGCTGGGCGGCGGTTCCCCGATGGATGCGGCGAAAATCATGTGGGTCATGTACGAACATCCGGAAACCCACTTCGAAGAACTGGCGCTGCGCTTTATGGATATCCGTAAACGTATCTACAAGTTCCCGAAAATGGGCGTCAAAGCCAAGATGGTCGCCATCACCACCACCTCCGGTACCGGTTCTGAAGTGACGCCGTTCGCCGTAGTGACCGATGACGCAACTGGTCAGAAATATCCGCTGGCAGACTACGCGCTGACCCCAGATATGGCCATCGTCGATGCCAACCTGGTGATGGATATGCCGAAGTCGCTGTGTGCGTTCGGTGGTCTGGATGCGGTGACTCACGCCCTGGAAGCTTACGTTTCCGTGCTGGCTTCCGAGTTCTCTGACGGCCAGGCTCTGCAGGCGTTGAAACTGCTGAAAGAGTACCTGCCGGCTTCCTACCACGAAGGTTCCAAGAACCCGGTTGCCCGTGAGCGCGTACACAGTGCTGCGACTATCGCCGGTATCGCGTTTGCGAACGCCTTCCTCGGGGTGTGTCACTCCATGGCGCACAAACTGGGCTCTCAGTTCCATATTCCGCACGGTCTGGCCAACGCCCTGCTGATCTGCAACGTTATTCGCTACAACGCGAATGACAACCCGACCAAGCAGACTGCGTTCAGCCAGTACGACCGTCCGCAGGCTCGTCGTCGCTACGCTGAAATCGCCGATCACCTGGGTCTCTCTGCACCGGGCGACCGCACCGCAGCGAAGATCGAGAAACTGCTGGCATGGCTGGAAAGCATCAAAGCTGAGCTGGGAATTCCGAAATCTATCCGCGAAGCTGGCGTTCAGGAAGCTGACTTCCTGGCTAACGTTGATAAGCTGTCTGAAGATGCCTTCGATGACCAGTGCACCGGCGCTAACCCGCGCTACCCGCTGATCTCCGAACTGAAACAGATTCTGCTGGATACCTACTACGGCCGCGAGTTCGTCGAAGGCGAAACTGCTGCGAAAACCGACGCGGCTCCGGTGAAAGCTGAGAAAAAAGCGAAGAAATCCGCTTAATCAACAACGGTAAACATACTGCAAGCCCCGTCAGATGACGGGGCTTTTTTATGCCTGCTTGTCAGCCAATCCCGAGCTCCAGCCTTCCAGAGTATAAAAAAGGCGCCCACAGGCGCCTGTATGAGCTTCTGAGCAACTCAGCAGGAATAACGCTGGTTTTGTACCTGGGTTAAAGAACCCACGCTCAGCGCCTCTTTATAATGCTTACGACAGACGGACACATACCGCTCATTGCCGCCGATGACAACCTGCTCGCCTTCATTATAAGGTCGCCCCTCTTGATCGAGACGTAGCACCATGCTCGCCTTACGGCCGCAGAAGCAAATGGTTTTCAGCTCCACCAGTTTATCGGACCATGCCAGCAAATACTGGCTACCGGTAAAGAGCTCGCCGCGAAAATCCGTCCGCAGTCCATAGCACAGCACCGGAATATCCAGTGTATCGACAACTTCGGACAGCTCATGAACCTGTTCGCGCGTCAGAAACTGGCTTTCATCCACCAGCACGCAGTGAATCGGCTTAAGCTTGTGCTCTGCCGCAATATCGTTAAATAGCGACGTCTGCGGATTATACAACCGGGCCGGCGAGGAGAGGCCGATACGCGAGCTGACTTTTCCAGCACCGAAGCGGTCATCTATCTCAGCGGTATAAACGATGGTACGCATCCCCCGCTCCTGGTAATTGTACGAAGATTGCAACAGAGCGGTCGACTTACCTGCATTCATTGCAGAGTAGTAGAAATAAAGTTGTGCCATCGGCTGCGTGACCCCAATCAAAGTGTTTTATCGCGGCGGCGATTGTACCATATTTTATGCGTACAGCCGCCCTTTCCGCAGGGGTATTGTCGCAGCGCTGAAGGGCATGGAAACGGAAAGGGTGACGTGGATGAATTGAATTTACAGGGCCATTATTTGTACGCCCCGTTACGCTATCGGTGAGGTAACCATTGTCTTTTCGTGCTTATAGGACCAGTATCCATGCACTATAAGCGGGCTTGCGGGTTGTTTTATATTAAGGCGCGTAACCAAAAATGCGCTAATACTGACGAGGGTTATTTACCCATGCAAAGGATAATTTTTCTCACTGAACCTCAGAAAAAGCATATGGTCTCAGTGTTTTAGCTGGCCCCCTACTCATGGCTATAAGGAGCAAAGATGTGAAGCGGCACGAGAATTTTAACTTAAATTAATTAATTCCCGCGACAAATAACCAGTAATTTTGAATTCCTTACATTCTCCCCTATTGCACAACGCATTTTATCGCTCTATTATTAGTTCAACAAACCACCCCACAATATAAGTTTGAGATTACTACAATGAGCGAAGCACTTAAAATTTTGAACAACATCCGTACTCTTCGTGCGCAGGCAAGAGAATGCACCCTTGAAACGCTCGAAGAAATGCTGGAAAAATTAGAAGTCGTTGTTAACGAGCGCCGTGAAGAAGAAAACGCCGCCGCAGCAGAAATTGAAGAGCGTACGCGTAAGCTGCAGCAATACCGTGAAATGCTGATTGCTGACGGTATTGACCCGAATGAACTGCTGAGCACTATGGCTGCCGTTAAAGCCGGTACCAAAACTAAGCGTGCTGCACGTCCGGCTAAATATAGCTATGTAGACGAAAACGGCGAAACCAAAACCTGGACTGGCCAGGGCCGTACTCCTGCGGTGATCAAAAAAGCAATGGACGAACAAGGTAAATCACTGGACGATTTCCTGATCTAATCTCCGTTGTCGCAATATTAAAAATCCCGCTCCGGCGGGATTTTTTTTGCCCTCAGGCTCGATAAACAAAACCGGGAGTCGCTGACGCGCTCCCGGTTTCTGGCTTTTAATCGCGCTGCGGATTACTTCGTCACCGCGGTTTCCAGCCAGGCTTTAAAATCGTCACCAAGCGTCTTGTGACGAATACCATATTCGACAAACGCCTGCATGTAGCCAAGCTTATTGCCGCAATCATGGCTCTTGCCTTTCATATGATAAGCTTCAACCGTTTCTTTCTCGATCAGCATATCAATCGCGTCAGTCAGCTGAATTTCATCACCGGCGCCCGGAGGGGTCTTCGCCAGCAGTGGCCAAATATCTGCGCTGAGGACATAGCGCCCCACTACCGCCAGGTTGGACGGCGCAACGTCAGCTTTTGGCTTCTCGACCACGCCCACCATCGGCACGCTTTCGCCCGGCTTCAGGGATTCGCCTTTGCAATCGACCACGCCATACGCGGTCACATCCTCGACAGGCTCAACCATAATCTGGCTGGCGCCAGTCTCATCAAAACGAGAGATCATCTCCGCAAGGTTATCACGGCTCAGATCGGACTCAAATTCATCCAGAATAACGTCTGGCAGAATAACCGCTACCGGCTCATCACCCACTACCGGATGGGCGCACAGCACGGCGTGACCAAGGCCTTTCGCCAGGCCCTGACGAACTTGCATAATTGTCACGTGCGGCGGGCAAATAGACTGCACTTCTTCCAGAAGCTGGCGTTTTACACGTTTTTCCAGCATCGCTTCCAGCTCAAAACTGGTATCGAAATGGTTTTCGATAGAGTTTTTCGATGAGTGCGTTACCAGAACAATTTCAGTAATTCCTGCAGCGATACATTCATTAACAACGTACTGAATTAACGGCTTATCTACCAGCGGCAGCATTTCTTTTGGAATTGCTTTGGTGGCAGGCAGCATCCTGGTGCCTAATCCCGCTACCGGGATAACCGCTTTTCTGACTTTAGAATTAAGGGCAGCCATTGAAATCTCCTGGACTGTTTGTTTTTTAAACTTCTCGTTACAAATAACGTGTCGAGTATATCAGTCAACCGCGTATTCACTGGTCTGAAAAGGTTCCGATAGCCTCGAATTAGGACTTTTACGCATAAAACTGCTCGATGGTACCACCAGTATAGGGCTGCAGGTAATGCCGTCTGCTTAGATATAAACGCAATTGCTCATTCCGCAGACAACATTAAGCGTAAACGCCCCCCGGCCCCCCAAATTTGGCACTGCCATGAGGCGCAGCGCTGGCTAATTTGGTTAAGATAGGCATTGCCTAGCGTCCCTAAAGGAACGCCATTACTTATCTGAATTTGATGCTCACCAGTATTCAACGTGCCATTGAGCCCTGCGGACACCAGAATTAAATTTTTCAGTCCACTGTGGTAATAACCCACCAGCAAAGGGAACTGACCGGGAAGATTCGCCTGGCGGAGTAACTGATTGACCTGTTTTAACAGACTCCCCATTTCAGGTAGCCGTTGCCCCTGATGCGCCAGTTGCTCTTGCAGCAGGCTATTGAATAGCGCGCGCAGTAATAAAGCCGCCAGCACGCCATTATCCCCTGCTCGTGTGACATCCAGACAATAGAAAGCCAAATCATTTTCCGAGAGCGGCGCAATATCGAGCACCAGCCCCGGCTTATCCGCCGATACCAGCTGTCGATAATGAATACGGCAATGTGACATTTCCTGTTGCACCGGAGGCTGTAGCTCCTGCAGCAGTCTCGATGCGGCGGTCGGATTACTGACCAGCGCGTCCCAGTCCTCAAATAAACGCTCTTCCTCTTCCACACGTGAACTAAACATCGCGGGATACAGGCAGGCATAAACGGTCTCACGCAGGCGATCGAAATCTTTCACCGGTTTTAACAGCACATCCTGGACGCCCAGCCGTAACGCTTTGGCAATATCCGCCATGTTTTCGGTGGCGGAAATCATCAGAATCGGTAGCTGCTCGCCGCGGTTACGCAGCGTCTCGACCAGTTCCAGACCGTTCATTCTCGGCATTGAAATGTCGCAAATCATCAGGTCCGGACGTACCTCGGTCATTTTATGCAGGGCATCCATGCCATCTTCCGCCAGCCAGGTCGTTGCTCCCAGCGAGGCCAGCCATCCATGCAAGAGTGAGCGGAAAACGGGTTCGTCTTCAACTATCAGAATCTGTTTTCCCGCCAATGGCTGCGTCATGATATCTCCCCTGGCTGACGATAATTCAATAGTGGCACGCTATTCTCACTATCGCCTGTCAGATTTTACTTAAGTCAGGTACTTGTACGTCAAACCGCTGTACGCACTAAGGGTAATAGTTCATCCATTTTCTTTTCCACGGCCAATTGGCCCGCGGCAATCGCCTCTCCTGCGCGATGGAAGTCGAGCGTCGACACTTGCGGACAGTATGGCTGCAGCAGGATATCCGGCGGGTCACCCGCCATGCGGTTGCGTTTAAGACGGTTCTCCAGGACCTGGATAGACGTGGTCATGATCTCCATCGCCGTCGGCGTCACGGCCGTACGACGGGAGCTCATTTGCGTCAATCGCGCGCGCAGACGAGTATGCCATGGGCCCTCCTTCTCTTCAGCTTCCGGCCGCGGCGTTTCGAGGGAAAATAAATCTTGCTGCATGAGATGGGCATCATGTTGCAGGTCAACGGCAATCACGATATCGGCCCCCATTGCCCGCGTCAGCGACACGGGAACCGGGTTGACCACTGCGCCATCGACCAGCCAGTAACCATTATGCCTCACCGGCGCCATCAGTCCAGGCATGCTGCAGGAGGCTCGAACGGCTAAATGCAGATCGCCTTCAGTAAACCACAGTTCCCGGCCGGTACTTAAATTGGTCGCGACGGCAGCAAACCGACGCTCGCAGCGTTCGATATCGGTCACCGGCATAATGCGACGGTAATGATTGAATACCTTTTCACCGCGCAGCAGGCCCCCACGTCGCCAGGAGAGGTCCATCAGCTTCAGGACATCCCAGTTGCTGAATGAGCAGATCCATGACTCGAGCGCCGGGAGCCGGTTGCAGGCATACGCCGCCCCTACCAGCGAACCGATAGAACACCCCGCGACGATATCAATCTCGATACCAGCCCGACGGAGGGCGTTGATGACGCCAATGTGCGACCATCCTCGGGCAGCTCCCGCCCCTAACGCCAGACCAATTTTAAGCTTTCTCATTATTACTGATAACTATCCTTCCACTCTGAGCGTGGCAACATTGTCACGGCTCAGTTAACATAAACACCTTTGGCGTTGAAGCGCCGTAATTCTTTCTTCCATGGAGGCAGTTTTGTCGCAATTATGCCCCTGTGGCAGCGCACTGGAGTATAGCTCATGTTGCCAGCGATATCTGTCCGGCGCAGAGCTTGCGCCAGGCCCGTCACAGCTTATGCGCTCCCGCTATAGCGCGTTCGTCATGAAAGATGCCGACTATCTGATCAAAACCTGGCATCCGTCCTGTCAGGCGCAGACGTTTCGCGCCGAGCTGGAGAAGGGGTTCAGCCAGACCGAGTGGCTGGGTTTAACCCTGTTCGCCAGTGATGAAGGGCGAGTCCCAAATGAAGGCTTTGTCAGCTTTGTCGCCCGCTTTAATGACAATAACCGTCCGGGCGCCATTATTGAACGTTCCAGATTCTTAAAAGAAAATGGACAGTGGTACTATATCGACGGGACACGACCGCTGATTGGTCGTAATGACCCCTGCCCTTGCGGCTCAGGTAAAAAATTTAAAAAATGCTGCGGCCAGTAACGCTGCCGTAGCGCTTGCAAACACTACAGGATTTTCCTCGCGATGCATTCATTACAACGTAAAGTACTACGCACTATTTGCCCTGATCAGAAAGGCCTCATCGCGCGTATCACCAATATCTGCTACAAACACGAACTTAACATTGTGCAGAACAATGAATTTGTTGACCACCGTACCGGTCGTTTCTTTATGCGCACCGAACTGGAGGGCATTTTTAACGACGCTATTCTGCTGGCCGATCTGGATAGCGCCCTGCCGGAAGGTTCCATCCGCGAACTGAATCCGGCAGGCCGTCGCCGGGTGGTCATTCTGGTGACCAAAGAGGCGCACTGTCTCGGCGATCTGCTGATGAAAGCCAACTACGGCGGACTGGATGTCGATATCGCCGCGGTTATCGGCAACCATGACACGCTGCGCCCGCTGGTGGAGCGTTTTGGTATTCCGTTTGAGCTGGTCAGCCACGAAGGGTTAAGCCGCGAAGAACACGACAAGCAGATGGGGGATGCCATTGCGGCACATGAGCCGGATTACGTGGTACTGGCCAAGTATATGCGCGTCCTCACCCCGGAGTTTGTCGCCCGCTTCCCGAACAAAATCATCAATATTCACCATTCATTTTTGCCGGCGTTTATCGGCGCCCGTCCTTATCATCAGGCCTATGAGCGCGGCGTAAAGATCATTGGCGCCACCGCCCACTATGTGAATGACAATCTGGATGAAGGCCCAATCATCATGCAGGACGTGATTCATGTCGATCATACCTATACTGCAGAAGATATGATGCGCGCTGGCCGCGATGTCGAAAAAAACGTCTTGAGCCGGGCGCTGTATCAGGTACTGGCGCAGCGCGTCTTCGTTTACGGTAACCGGACGATTATTCTTTAATCGACTGAGAAATGAATTGGTTAGCTTTACGGCGTTACGCGTAAAAATCAGGCAACCAGTTTATTTTTGTCAAACGAATGCTTTACAGGGGCGCATCATTTGGTATGATGCGCCCCGCTTCCCGAGAAGGAAGCAGGCCAGTACCAAGCATTACCCCGTGGTGGGGTTCCCGAGCGGCCAAAGGGAGCAGACTGTAAATCTGCCGTCATCGACTTCGAAGGTTCGAATCCTTCCCCCACCACCATTATTCACTACAGTGATATGGTTTCCCCGACAAACGTAAACGATGTTTGCACTTTGCGGGAAGGGTAAGAACCTTCGACTAAGGTTCGACTCGAGCGCCAGCGAGAGAACGTTGCCACAGGCAACGGTCCGAAGGGCGAGGAGCGATAGCGACGAGTTATCCTTCACCCAGCACCATTCATTTTGCTGAATAGCCTACAATGTGATTTTACCCCTGGTGGGGTTCCCGAGCGGCCAAAGGGAGCAGACTGTAAATCTGCCGTCATCGACTTCGAAGGTTCGAATCCTTCCCCCACCACCATCTACCCATGTCATGCCCAGCTTAATCAACCTACGATATTTTATATTCTACCCTACGGGGAAGGATGAGAAGCTTCGACTAAGGTTCGACTCGAGCGCCAGCGAGAGAACGTTGCCGCAGGCAACGGCCAGAAGGGCGAGGAGCGATAGCGACGAGTTATCCTTCCCCCACCACCATCCTCTTAAAAACACCGCAATCCAATTACTCTACGATATTCTAGATTCTACCTTACGGGGAAGGATGAGAAGCTTCGACCAAGGTTCGACTCGAGCGCCAGCGAGAGAACGTTGCCGCAGGCAACGGCCCGAAGGGCGAGGAACGATAGCGACGAGTTATCCTTCCCCCTCTATTCTCGCGCTCTCTGCAACCACCTGTACTGCTACCTCCTCGCTCGCGCTTCGCTTAGCGAGGCTACAGGTGGCGCCGTCTGGTAAGCCCGGACAGGTGCGCAGCACCGCCTCCGGGAAACTCACAGCGGTGGCAAACGCCTTTTTACCGGCGAGCTTTTCACCACCGAGGTGTTACACTGCGCATACTCGGCCAGACCGTCCAGCAGGGTATCCAGCTGGGCAATATCGCGCACCACGAGGCGCATCACGAAACAATCTTCCCCGGTCACTTTGTCACTTTCAATGCATTCCGGCATCGCCTGGATATATTTATCCACTTTCTGCAGCAGCCCAGGCAGCGGCCGGACCCGCACCAGCGCCTGGAGGCTGTAGCCCAGCGCGGCGAGATTCACCCGCGCACCATAGCCCTGAATGACGCCCCGCTCCTCCAGGCGCTTCACCCGCTCGGCCGTGCTCGGCGAGGTCAGCCCTACTCGCGCGCTCAATACCTTTAGCGAGACTCTGGCATCCTGAGTCAGGCAAGTGAGGATGGCCCGGTCAATTTCATCAAGTACGTCATTCATGTTTTTCACCTAATTATAAAAGGCATTCGCGTCTTTCTACCTTAATTCAGCCATATCACCCTGTCAGGGTTTTTCGCACAATAACTGAAAAATGATGGAGGTGAAAAATGCAACTTACCCGCGGCGTCTGGCAAATGAGCCTGGCAATGATAATCTCCGGCTCGATCGGCGCGTTCGTGCTGCTCTCTGGTTTGCCGGTGATGGATGTGGTGTTCTGGCGCTGCCTGATTGGCGCGCTAACCTTACTGGTGTTTATCGTGTTAAGCGGCCAGCCCTTCAGCCGGCTAACGCGTTTCACTCTCGCTCTGGCAGTAATTGGCGGCGCGGCGCTGGTCGTCAACTGGCTGCTGCTGTTTGCCGCCTATTCGCGGATCTCAATCGGTATGGCCACCGTGGTCTATAACACCCAGCCGTTTATGCTGGTACTGATGGGGATGGTGCTGGGGGAACGGGTCAGCGCCGTGAAATGGGGATGGCTACTGCTGGCCTTTGGCGGCGTAGTGATCCTGTTGTCAAGCGAGCTGACGTCTGCGCATGGAGAGGGGCTTACCACCGGCGTTTTGCTGGCGCTGGGCGCGGCATTCTTCTATGCCCTGACCGCCATTATCGCGCGCAAATTGCATCCGCTCCCCGCGCAGCATATCGCCTTTATTCAGGTGCTCGTTGGCGTCGTGATGCTGCTGCCGCTGGTGCATGCCCCCGAATGGACGGCCAGCTTCCCCTGGCGCTATTTGCTGATCCTCGGCATCGTCCATACCGGGATCATGTATCAGCTTTTATATAGCGCGATACAGAAACTGCCGACGCCCATTACCGGTTCGCTCTCCTTTATTTATCCGCTGGTGGCAATGGTGGTCGACTATCTGGTCTTCCACCATGCATTGACCCCTGTGCAGTTGATTGGCGGGATGCTTATTCTGTTTGCCGCCGCAGGGAATAACCTCGGCTGGGGCGAAAAAAAACCCCGCCGCGGCGGGGTCAGTGAGCAGTCGCGGGCCAGTTAGCGACGGGCGCGGACAATCTGGTATTTGCGCGTCAGGTATTCGACCGGCGCGCTCCAGATATGAACCAGACGGGAGAACGGGAACAGCAGGAACAGGGTCATGCCCAGCACCAGATGAACGCGGAAAATAAATGCCACGCCATCCAGATGCTGTGACGCGCCGCCGTGGAACGTCACCACCGACTGCGCCCAGCCAACCAGCTTCATCATTTCACTGCCGTCCATATGCTGGGCTGAGAATGGGATCGTCAGCAGGCCGAGCGCACACTGCACCATCAGCAAGGAGAGGATCAGAATATCCGCTCCGGTGGTGGTGGCGCGAACGCGCGGGCTGAGCAGACGACGCTTGAGCAGCAGTAACCCGCCCACCAGGGTCATCACGCCGCAGGCGCCGCCGGCGATCATCGCCATCTTCTGCTTGACGTCGATCGGCAGAAAGGACTCATACATCCAGTGCGGGGTCAGCATGCCGAGGAAGTGGCCGGCGAAAATACCCAGGATGCCGATATGGAACAGGTTCGACGCCAGGTTCATCCCCTTACGGTCCAGCATCTGGCTGGAGGCGGCGCGCCAGGTGTACTGGCCATAGTCATAGCGCAGCCAGCTGCCGATCAGAAACACCGAGCCCGCAATGTACGGATAAATGTCAAAGAAGAACATATTCAGGAAGTGCATTATTGCTGTCCTCCGTTAGAGATATTCAGATATTGCGGGGCTACGGCTCCGGCAAAACGACGCTGGTGAGCGGAAATTTCCGACTCGCCGCAGCCCTGGTCGGCAAAGAATTTGACCTGTTCTTCTTCCCAGACCGCATCCAGCGCCTGCGGCGTATCGTCGCGCGCCTCGTCGGCAATCTTCTCCGCCACCTTCTGACTGTCGACCTGGGTATTGGCCAGCTTCAGCAACAGCTCGAACAGCACCGCATAGCGACTTTCGCGCTGCTGCAGGCGCGCGCTGAGCAGGCCGAGGATCGGCGCGACGTCCCGCAGGCCGCCGAGCGCTTCCTCTTCCGGCAGTTGCGCCAGATACTCAAGGTACAGCGGCAGGTGATCCGGCAGCTCATGGCTATCAAGCAGCAGACCGTGGCGCTCATACTGCGCCATCAGATCCACCATCGCCTGCCCGCGATCGCGGGATTCGCCGTGGACATGTTCAAACAGCAGCAGCGAGGTGGCGCGGCCGCGGTCAAACAGTTCGCTATAGGCCGCCTGGGCGTCCAGCGGATCCTGAGCCACTAAATCGCGCAGGAAAACGCCCAGCGCGTGGGCATCCTCTTTGCTGAGTTTCTCTGATGACGCGAGCGCCTCGAACATCTCCTGCTGATGCTGCCATAAGGCAGCGTCAGGGTATTCGAGCAGACGCGACATAATCACGAGTTCAATCATGCGTGCGGCTCCGTTTTGCTGGTCACGTCGATAGCGTCGATGCGACGGCTGTTGAACAGGTTGAACTGGCTGTCCGAGCCGTGGCAGCCATCGCCAAAGCTGAAGCCGCAGCCGTTTTTCTCCGGAAACGCTTCTCGCGCCTGTTCACGGTGGCTGCTCGGCACCACGAAACGATCTTCGTAGTTAGCGATCGCCAGATAGCGGTACATCTCCTGGGCCTGCGCTTCGCTCAGCCCCACCGCTTCCAGCGCGCGGGTATCGACGACGCCGTCAACGGTTTCCGCACGTTTATAGTGGCGCATCGCCAGCATGCGTTTCAGGGCCAGCAGGACCGGCTGGGTATCGCCCGCGGTCAGCAGGTTCGCCAGGTATTGCACCGGAATACGCAGGCTTTCCACGTCCGGCAGAATACCGTTGCTACCCAATTCGCCAGCGTCCGCAGCCGACTGAATTGGCGACAGAGGCGGCACGTACCAGACCATTGGCAGGGTGCGATATTCCGGGTGCAGCGGCAGGGCCAGCTTCCAGTCCATCGCCATTTTGTAGACCGGCGACTGCTGCGCAGCCTCAATGACCCCCTGCGGTACGCCATCTTTTAACGCCTGTTCAATCACTTTTGGATCGTTTGGATCGAGGAACACATCCAGCTGGCGCTGATACAGATCTTTCTCGTTCTCGGTGCTGGCGGCGTTTTCAATCGCATCTGCGTCATACAGCAGTACGCCAAGGTAGCGGATACGGCCCACGCAGGTTTCGGAGCACACCGTCGGCATTCCGGATTCAATACGCGGGTAGCAGAAGATGCATTTCTCGGATTTCCCGCTCTTCCAGTTGAAATAGATCTTCTTGTACGGACAGCCGGTGATACACATCCGCCAGCCGCGGCACTTGTCCTGGTCGATCAGTACGATGCCGTCTTCTTCACGCTTATAGATAGCGCCGCTCGGGCAGGTCGCGACGCAGGCCGGGTTCAGGCAGTGCTCGCACAAGCGCGGCAGATACATCATGAAGGTGTTTTCGAACTGACCGTACATCGCCTTCTGCATGTTGTCGAAGTTCTGATCTTTGGCGCGTTTTTCGAACTCGCCGCCGAGGATCTCTTCCCAGTTCGGACCGCTGGTGATCTTGTCCATCCGCTGGCCGGTGATCAGCGAGCGCGGGCGGGCGATCGGCTGATGTTTGCTTTCCGGCGCGTTATGCAGATTCTGGTAGTCATAATCAAACGGCTCGTAGTAATCATCGATCCCCGGCAGATGCGGGTTGGCGAAGATTTTACCCAGCAGCATCGCGCGGTTGCCCATGCGCGGCTGCAGTTTACCGTTGATTTTGCGGATCCAGCCGCCCTTCCATTTTTCCTGGTTTTCCCAGTCGTTCGGGAAGCCAACGCCAGGTTTGCTCTCCACGTTGTTGAACCAGGCGTATTCCATCCCTTCCCGGCTGGTCCAGACGTTTTTACAGGTCATCGAACAGGTATGGCAGCCGATGCACTTATCGAGATTCAGCACCATGCCGACTTGTGAACGAATTTTCATTTTACGCTCTCCTGTACCTGGTCGTTGCCTTCGCCGTCTAACCAGTTAATGTTCTTCATCTTACGTACCACTACAAACTCATCGCGGTTGGAGCCGACGGTACCGTAGTAGTTAAAGCCATAGGCCAGGTGGCCGTAGCCGCCGATCATGTGGGTCGGTTTTGGCGTAATACGGGTGACGGAGTTGTGGATCCCCCCGCGCTGACCGGTGATTTCAGATCCCGGCAGGTTCACGATGCGTTCCTGCGCGTGATACATCATGGTCATCCCGGCCGGTACACGCTGGCTCACCACCGCACGCGCCGTCAGGGCGCCGTTGGCGTTAAACACTTCGATCCAGTCGTTATCTTCGATACCCAGATCTTTCGCATCCGCTTCGCTCATCCAGACGATCGGCCCGCCGCGCGACAGGGTCAGCATCAGCAGGTTATCGCTGTAGGTCGAGTGGATACCCCATTTCTGGTGCGGGGTCAGGAAGTTCAGCGCCTTCTCCGGGTTGCCGTTGGACTTCTCGCCCATCACCGCTTTCACCGAACGGGTGTCGATCGGCGGACGATAGACCAGCAGGCTTTCGCCAAAGTCGCGCATCCACTGATGATCCTGATACAGCGATTGACGGCCGGACAGCGTCCGCCACGGGATCAGCTCGTGAACGTTGGTATACCCAGCGTTATAGGAGACATGTTCATCTTCCAGGCCAGACCAGGTCGGGCTGGAGATAATCTTCCGCGGCTGCGCCTGAATATCGCGGAAGCGGATCTTCTCGTCTTCTTTGTTCAGCGCCAGGTGCGCGTGCTCGCGACCGGTGATCTCGCTCAGCGCTTTCCACGCCTTCACCGCCACCTGACCGTTGGTTTCCGGCGCCAGGGTGAGGATCATTTCCGCGGCGTCGATGGCCGTTTCCAGCTTCGGCTGGCCTTTCGCCGGGCCTTCCGCCTTGGTGTAGTTGAGCTTACGCAGCAGGTCCATCTCGCTCTGGGTGTTCCAGGCGATGCCTTTCCCGCCGTTGCCGATGGTTTCCAGCAGCGGACCGATCGAGGTGAAACGTTCGTAAGTCGCCGGGTAATCACGCTCAACCGGAATAATATGCGGCGCGGTTTTCCCCGGAATGAGATCGCATTCGCCTTTTTTCCAGTCTTTGACATCCAGCGGCTGCGCCATTTCCGCGGCGGAGTCGTGCTGGATCGGCAGCGTGACGACGTCGGTTTCTTTGCCGAGGTGGCCCACGCAGACTTCAGAGAATTTCTTCGCGATACCTTTATAGATATCCCAGTCGCTCTTCGATTCCCAGGCCGGGTCAACGGCGGCCGACAGCGGGTGAATAAACGGATGCATATCCGAGGTATTCATGTCGTCTTTTTCGTACCAGGTGGCGGTCGGCAGCACGATGTCGGAGTAGAGACAGGTGCTCGACAGACGGAAATCGAGGGTCACCACCAGATCCAGTTTGCCGTCGAGGCCGTTATCCCGCCATTCGACTTCTTCCGGCTTCACGCCGCCCTGCTTGCCGAGGTCTTTGCCCTGAATGCCGTTCTCGGTACCCAGCAGGTACTTGAGCATATACTCATGGCCTTTACCGGAGGAGCCCAGCAGGTTGGAGCGCCAGATAAACAGGTTACGCGGGTGGTTTTTGCCGTTTTCCGGCTGCTCGGCCGCAAAACGAATCGAGCCCTCTTTCAACGACTTCACGGTGTAATCCACCGGGGTCATGCCGGCTTTTTTCGCTTCATCAGCGATACGCAGCGGGTTCACCCCTAACTGCGGCGCAGACGGCAGCCAGCCCATGCGCTCTGCGCGCACATTAAAGTCGATCAGGTGGCCGCTGTAACGGGATTTATCCGCCATCGGCGACAGCAGTTCCTGCGCAGTCACGGTTTCATAGCGCCACTGACTGGAGTGGTTATAGAAGTACGAGGTACTGTTCATGTGACGTGCCGGACGCTGCCAGTCAAGGGCGAACGCCAGCGGCTGCCAGCCGGTCTGCGGACGCAGTTTTTCCTGGCCCACATAGTGCGCCCAACCGCCGCCGCTCTGACCGACGCAGCCGCAGAAGACCAGCATATTGATCAGGCCGCGGTAGTTCATGTCGAGGTGGAACCAGTGGTTAAGGCCCGCCCCGACGATAATCATCGAGCGACCATGGGTCTTATCGGCATTATCGGCAAATTCACGTGCAGTGCGGATGATATGCGCGCGGGAGACGCCGGTGATCTTCTCCGCCCAGGCCGGGGTGTAGGCTTTCATGTCATCGTAGCCGGTGGCGCAGTTTTCATCGTTCAGACCGCGTTCCAGGCCATAGTTGGCCATGGTCAGATCGTAAACGGTGGTCACCAAAGCGGTGGAGCCGTCGGCCAACTGCAGGCGTTTGGCCGGCAGTTTGTGCAGCAGAATATTTTCGAGGTCGACTTTGTTGAAGTGCTCAGAACCTTCGCCGCCGAAGTACGGGAAGCCGACGTTCGCCACTTCATCATGGCTGCCCAGCAGGCTCAGACGCAGCTCAATCTCTTCGCCAGTTTTACCGTCGCGCTGTTCGAGGTTCCATTTGCCTTTGTCGCCCCAGCGGAATCCGAGGGAACCGTTCGGTACGGTCATGTCGCCCCTCTCGTCAAAGGCGACGGTTTTCCATTCCGGATTGTTCTCCTGACCAAGGGAATCAACGAGGTCGGAGGCGCGCAGCGTACGGCCAGCGGCATAATAACCGTCGCGCTCCTCGAGCATCACCAGCATCGGCATATCGGTATAGCGACGCACATAATCGGTGAAGTACTGGCTCGGTTTATCGAGATGGAACTCGCGCAGCATCACATGGCCCATCGCCAGCGCCATCGCAGCATCGGTACCCTGCTTCGGCGCCAGCCACAGATCGCAGAGTTTGGCGATTTCGGCGTAGTCTGGGGTGATCGCCACGGTTTTGGTGCCTTTGTAGCGGACTTCGGTAAAGAAGTGGGCATCCGGGGTACGGGTCTGCGGCACGTTGGAGCCCCAGGCGATAATGTAGCTGGAGTTATACCAATCCGCCGATTCGGGGACGTCGGTCTGTTCGCCCCAGGTCATCGGCGAAGCTGGCGGCAGGTCGCAGTACCAGTCGTAGAAGCTCAGGCAGGTGCCGCCGATCAGCGACAGATAACGGGCGCCGGAGGCGTAGGAAACCATCGACATCGCCGGGATCGGCGAGAAACCGGCCACGCGGTCCGGACCGTAAGTTTTGACGGTATAGACGTTGGAGGCGGCAATCAGCTCATTCACTTCCTGCCAGGAGGAGCGGACAAACCCGCCGCGACCGCGAGCCTGTTTGAAGCTTTTGGCTTTGTCGGCGTCTTCAATAATCGAGGCCCATGCCTCAACCGGATCGCTATGCTGAACTTTCGCTTCCCGCCACATCTTCATCAGACGTTTACGCATCAGCGGGTATTTCAGGCGGTTCGCGCTGTACAAATACCAGGAGTAGCTGGCACCGCGCGGGCAACCGCGTGGTTCGTGGTTCGGCAGGTCCGGACGGGTGCGCGGGTAGTCAGTCTGCTGCGTTTCCCAGGTCACCAGACCGTTTTTCACATAAATCTTCCAGCTGCATGAGCCGGTGCAGTTGACACCGTGAGTGGAACGCACAATTTTGTCATGCTGCCAACGTTGACGGTATCCATCCTCCCAGTCCCGGTTGGTGTTTAGAAGCTGGCCGTGCCCATCGGCAAAGGTTTCACCCTTCTGTTTGAAGTAGCGAAACCGGTCCAGGAATTTACTCATCGGGTTTCTCCTGATATGGAGCCTGACGGCTCTCTGATAAATCGACATTGCTGGATTTGCAGCGAAGGTAACGCTATGAAAGAGGGCGAGAATTGATGGCGATCAATCCGGACTGGCTTGTCAAAGCGGAGGGAAACCGCGATTACCACCAAGGTGGTATGAGATACTATTTTTTAATTTTATGTTTTATAAGCTCTTTTTCCTAAAAAGCCGTCATCATGGAAGGATTTGTTAACAAAGGAGGTATTAAGGGGTAGAGCCGTTTCGCTGGCAAGCCGTCCCTTCCCGGCTCTGTGGCCAATATGAATCAAATCATCCATTAGTATGTTGTAACTAACGAGTAACGTAAAAAAAGGCGCCGCCCTGGCAGCGCGCCTTTTCAAACGTCATGATGAACGCGGCGGATTACTGACGCTTACGGCCGTATACCGCCCAGGTGATGATCACGCAGGCGATATAGAAGATCAGGAAGATTTTCATCGCGCCGGCCGGCGAACCGGTCAGATCCAGCGAGATACCGAATGCTTTTGGAATAAAGAAGCCGCCGATGGCGCCAATAGCGGAGATAAAGCCCAGCGCCGCCGCAGTATCGGTCGCCGCCTCGCGCATCGCCTGCGCTTCGCTGCCGCCCTGGGCCTTCACGCGGTCCATGGTCAGCTTACGGAAGATCACGGAGATCATCTGGAAGGTGGAGGCGCTCCCCAGCCCGGCGGTCAGGAACAGCACCATGAACACCGCGAAGAAGGCGATGAAGTTGCCGCCCTGGCCGTTAGTCGGCAGGGTCAGGAACAGCAGCGCGCAGAAGACAGCCATCACCACGAAGTTGACCAGCGTCACGCGAGTCCCGCCGAGACGATCGGAGATCGTCCCGCCCATCGAACGCGCCAGCGCGCCAATAAAGGGGCCGAAGAAGGCGTAGTGCAGGATCTGCACGTCCGGGAACTGGGTTTTCGACAGCATGGCGAAGCCGGCGGAGAATCCGATGAAGGAGCCGAAGGTGGCCAGATAGAGCAGCGCCATAATCCACAGGTGCAGGCGTTTGAGCACCGGCAGCTGTTCGCTCAGCGAGGCTTTAGAAGCCGACAGGTCGTTCATAAAGAACCACGCCGCCAGGGTGAAAATAATCAGGAAAGGTACCCAGATCCACGCGGCGTTTTCCAGATACAGCATTGAGCCGTCCGGCTGCTCGCTGCCGGTCCCGCCAAAAAAGGCAAACACTGAGACCGACACCACCAGCGGCGCGACCAGCTGCATCACGCTGACGCCCATATTACCAAGGCCGCCATTGACGCCGAGCGCCCCGCCCTGCTTCGCTTTCGGGAAGAAGAAGCTGATGTTAGCCATACTGGAGGCAAAGTTGGCCCCGGCGAAGCCGCACAGCAGCGAGATAATCACGAAGACGCTAAACGGCGTGGAAGTATCCTGGACCGCAAAGCCCAGCCAGACGCACGGAATAATCATGATCCCGGTGCTGAATGCCGTCCAGCGACGGCCGCCGAACAGCGGCACCATGAAAGCGTAAGGCACGCGCAATAAGGCGCCAGACAGCGCCGGCAGCGCGGTCAGCATAAACAGCTGATCGGTCGTAAACTGAAAGCCCACTTTGTTGAGATTAACGGCGACGGCGCTGAACAACATCCATACGCAGAACGCCAGTAACAGACAGGGAACGGAGATCCATAGATTACGGCTCGCCACACGGTGACCGCGCTGTTGCCAGAATTCAGGATCTTCAGGGCGCCAGTCGGTAATGACCGAGCGGTTAGCCTTCTCCGGTAGGGAAGATTGACTCATAGATACCTCTGATTATTCATATTTCCTGCCGCTACCTTAGGGGTTGCCCGGGGCGGTAAGTTGATATAAATCAAAGGAAAAGCGCGCACTAATTTGTGCAAAAATAAACCATGCTCCGAAGTGAGTAGAGAAAGGTGAGGAAAAAAGTGTGGTTTTTCACGCGGCTGCCGGGTTGCGTATAACCCCACCCCCAATAGCGCCTACCACCGACAATTAAGGAGTAACTCTTTAGGGGTATGGGTATACTCCAGGGGATAGCCGAGAATAAGCGCCACTCCCGGAGAGATCACCGGTCAGGAGCCACGCATTCCATGTTAAAACGTCTTTTTACTCCGCTGACGCTGGTCAATCAACTGGCGTTAATCGTGCTGCTCGCCACCATTATTGGCGTCGCCGGCATGGCGATCTCCGCGCGTCTGGTGAACGGCGTCCAGGGCAGCGCCCACGCGATTAACAAGGCCGGTTCATTGCGTATGCAAAGCTACCGGCTGCTGGCGGCGATCCCGCTGAATGAAAACGATCAAAAGCTGGTGTCGGACATGACCGCCACCGTCTTCAGCCCCGAGCTGCAAAATTCCGCCCGCCGCGACGGCCAGGAACAACAGTTAAAAGCGCTGCAGCAATACTGGCAGCAGGCGCTGGCCCCCGGCATGCAGCGTGCGATTAACCAGGCGGAAGTGGCTCAGGATGTCGCCGACTTTGTCGATCGTATCGACCAGCTGGTCACCGCATTCGACCACACCACCGAGCAGCGTATCGAGCGGGTAGTCTGGATCCATCGCATTCTCGCCATTGGTATGGCGCTGCTGCTGATTTTTACCATCATCTGGTTACGCGCGCGCCTGCTGCGGCCGTGGAAACAGCTGCTGGGCATGGCGCGGGCGGTCAGCCAGCGCGATTTCACCCAGCGGGCGCACATCAGCGGGCGTAACGAAATGGCGACCCTCGGCATGGCGCTGAATAACATGTCGGAAGAGCTGGCGGAAAGCTACGCGGTGCTTGAGCGGCGGGTGCAGGAGAAGACCGCCGGGCTGGAACAGAAGAACGAGATCCTTGCTTTCTTATGGCAGGCCAATCGCCGGCTGCATGCCAGCGCCCCGCTCTGCGAGCGGATTTCACCGGTACTGAATGGCCTGCAGGGGCTGACGCTGCTGCGCGATATCGAGGTACGGGTTTACGACCTGGAAGACGAAGATAATCACCAGGAGTTTACCTGCCACTCGGATGATGAGTGTGATGATAAAGGCTGCTACCTCTGTCCACGCAATCTGCCGCCGCTGCCGGATGGCGGAACAACGCTGAAGTGGCGGCTGTCGGATGCGCATAATCAGTACGGCATTCTGCTGGCGACGCTGCCGGTTGGCCGCCATCTCAGCCACGACCAGCAGCAGCTGGTGGACACTCTGGTGGAACAACTGACCAGTACCCTGGCGCTGGACCGCCATCAGGAGAAACAGCAGCAGTTGATCGTCATGGAAGAGCGGGCCACTATCGCCCGCGAGCTGCACGACTCCATCGCCCAGTCGCTGTCCTGTATGAAGATGCAGGTCAGCTGTCTGCAGATGCAGGGCGACGCCTTACCGGCGGAGAGCCGCCAGCTGCTGGGGCAGATACGCAACGAGCTGAATACCTCCTGGGCCCAGCTGCGCGAGCTGTTAACCACCTTCCGCCTGCAGCTGACCGAGCCGGGACTGCGCCCGGCGCTGGAGGCCAGCTGTCAGGAGTACAGCGCCCACTTCGGCTTTACGGTACAGCTTGATTATCAGCTTCCGCCGCGCTTTGTACCGTCGCATCAGGCCATTCACCTGCTGCAGATCGCCCGCGAAGCGTTAAGCAACGCCCTGAAGCATGCCAGCGCGACGGAAGTGACCGTGACGGTGTCACAACGCGATAATCAGGTCCGTCTGGTGGTGGCGGATAACGGCCGCGGCGTGCCGGATCACGCCGAGCGGAGTAACCATTACGGTTTAATTATTATGCGGGATCGCGCCCAGAGCTTGCGCGGTGACTGTCAGGTACGACGCCGGGAAACCGGCGGAACCGAAGTGATCGTCACGTTTATCCCGGAAAAAACGTTTTCCATCCAATAAGGAGACCCCCATGAGTCAACAGGAACGGGCAACCATCCTTCTCATTGACGACCATCCGATGCTGCGCACCGGCGTGAAACAGTTGATCAGCATGGCGCCGGACATCCAGGTGATTGGCGAGGCCAGCAATGGCGCGCAAGGTATCGAGCTGGCGGAATCGCTGGATCCGGACCTGATCCTGCTCGACCTCAATATGCCGGGCATGAATGGCCTGGAAACGCTGGACAAACTGCGTGAGAAATCCCTTTCTGGCCGGGTGGTGGTCTTTAGCGTCTCCAACCATGAAGAGGACGTTGTCACCGCCCTGAAGCGCGGCGCCGATGGCTATCTGCTGAAAGATATGGAGCCGGAAGATCTGCTGAAAGCCCTGCAGCAGGCCGCCGCCGGAGAGATGGTGTTAAGCGAGGCGTTAACCCCGGTGCTGGCCGCCAGCCTGCGCGCCAACCGCGCCACCTCCGATCGCGACATCAGCCAGTTGACCCCGCGCGAGCGCGACATCCTCAAGCTGATCGCCCAGGGACTGCCGAACAAAATGATCGCCCGTCGCCTGGATATCACCGAAAGCACCGTCAAAGTACACGTGAAGCACATGCTGAAGAAAATGAAGCTCAAATCCCGGGTGGAGGCCGCGGTATGGGTCCACCAGGAGCGAATTTTCTAAGGCGATTCCGTCCAGGAGACGCCAGGCGCGGTGAACTTGACCAGCGGCTCGGTCAGCGCCAGAGCGATCTCATTGGAGGAGACGCGCTGCCCCTGTTTATCCTCCACCACCACCGACAGGCGCCAGCGGTTCGCGGCGCCCGGTTCACTGTTCCACACCGGCATAATGACGCTCCAGCCATCCGCGCTGCTGGCATCCACCGGCGGCGTCAGGCTGAGGGCCTGGGTGTCACCCTGCCAGTGCAGCGCCTTGATGCCATGCAGACTATGGATCTGCAGCTTCAACTGCACCGTCTCCCCGGACTGCAGATCCCAGGGCGGCGTGGCCAGATAGACTGTCAGATTTTTGCGCTGACGATACTCCACCACCGGCAGATTATCCCGCTCCGCACTATCGAAGCGGCTCCCGCGCAGCGAATTGCTGATCGCTACCTCGTCTGCGGCCAGCTGCTGCTTAAGGGGGACGCCAAAGCGATAGTTTAGCTTCAGGCCCACATTGTTCTGGCTGACGCCATTTTCCCCCTGCTTATGCTTAGCGGTAACGGTGACCAGCGGGACCGGGGTGTAATTGAGCCCAACGGAGACGGCTACCGGGTTATGGTAGCCGGTACCGGTGTGAAAAAGATCGACGCTATCGCCGAAGTACTGTTCGACGCTGACGCTGGTATTAATGTGCTGGTAGAATGGTAGCCGCGCCTGGGCGGTGACGTCATACCCTGCGGCCATCCGCTGCTCCTGAGTCTGATTATCGCGCAGTTGCCAGTCGCCCAGCGGATGGTAATAGTTTGCCGACAGGCGAAGATATTCTCCCCACGCCTCCGCGCCGACGCTGCCGCGCGCCAGGCTTTCGCTCAACACTTTGTCGTAAAACGAGTTATAGCCCAGCAGCCAGCCACCGACCCGCCAGCGCTGACCAAGCCCGATGTTGCCCACCAGATCGTTCTCGCGCCGGGTCACCGAATACTGGTTCCACGTCAGGTAACGGTCGTTATCCTGCAACGGCACGAACCAGCTCCCTTTACTGCCGGTGAATTTGCCCTCTTTATCGACCAGCAGGTCGACATTGGCGTTGCCCCACGGCGAGAGCCAGCTCTCCAGCTGATGGCTCACTTCATTGCCGATTTTACTGATGGCGAACAGCTGCGCCTGCTCGCCCGCCGTCAGGCCGTTATCGCTCATGCTGGCCTCGCCAAACTTCTTCGCCACCTCAGCAAAGTGCCGGGCGTCGTCATCGACCTGGGGAGCAATCCCCATATCGGGCAGCGGATCTTGCGCTGGCGCGGGGCGAGTGGTGTCGCTGGCGGTCAGCGCCCAGACGGGAACGCCCGGCAGCAGCAGGAGAAAGGTCAACGTTGGCAACAAACGGAAGGACACAGGCATCAACAGATTTTGAGCAGGCTCACAAAAATGGGAAGAAATGTTAGTTTATCGTTTTTTCCCTGCTCCCGCAGCCCTGTGGGCAATTCCAGGAATATACTGAAACCGGTTGGGCAAGGTGTCGCCCAACCGGAGCCGTCGCTGCGCGCCACCGTTACGCCTGGGTTCGGGTTCGTTGCGCCGCCAGCAGCGCGTTGAGTTCCGGCACGCAGGAGCCGCAGTTGGTCCCGCATTTCAGCTTTCCACCCAGCGCCCCGACGCTGGCGCAGCCGCTGGCGATAGCCTCGTTAATTGACCGTTCCCCCACGCCAAAGCAGCTACAGACGATCCGCCCCCGCGGGGCGACGGCGGCGCCCGGTCGGCCGCTAAGCAACGCATGTCGCTGGACGGCATCGGACGGCGGCGCGGCAAAGGCGGCGCTTATCCATGCGCTATCCACCGCCGGCTCGCGCGCATCGCTCCACCAGCCGAGCATCAGCCTCCCCTGATGCCAGGCCAGCAGGTTCCATACCGCGCCGCCGTCAGCCACCTGTAGCTGCCAGCCGCGCCGGGCGCACCACGCGCTGATCCACTGTCGGGCAGACACCTCCCCGGCCAGCGAATAGTGCAGCACGCCAGGCGCCGCCCGCCGCCGCCAGTGCCAGGCGGCAGGAAACGGCAGCGGTTCGCGACAGAACAGCTCGCTGTGCCAGGCTGGTTGCCAGGCGGCGATGGCCACCGCCGCCTGTTTACTTTCCGGCTGGCCGGAATACGGGTCGGTGACGGCGGTCAGCAGGTTATTCACCCGCCCCTGACGGGCAAACTGATTGTTCCAGTGCATCGGAACAAACAGCGAGCCGGGGCGCTGCCCTTCACTGATCGTCACTTTCGCCACCATCACCCCATGCCGCGACCAGATCCGCGCCAGCCCGTCGGCGGGAAGCTGGTAGCGAACGGCATCCTGCGGCGCCACCTCCACCACCGGCTCCGCGATGTGCTGCATCAGCCGCGGCACCGTGCCGGTACGGGTCATGGTGTGCCACTGATCGCGGATCCGCCCGCTGTTGAGGATCAGCGGATAAAAGACATCGGTTGTCGCCCGGGTCGGTTGAGGCGTCACCGGCACCATCCGCAGCCTGCCATCGCCATGCCAGCCGCGCGCGATATCCCAGGCGGCCTCGCTGCGGCTGACCGGCCAGCGCACCGGCGCCATGGCGTCCCACGCCTCACGGCTGAGATCCGCCAGCGCGCCGATATCAAACGCCCGCTGACCGTCGTTTTCGAAACCGGACAGCGCCGCATGCTCGCGGAAGACGTCATGCGGATGCTGCCAGGCAAACGCCTCGCGATACCCCAGCGCCTGCCCCACTCTGGCGATGATCCACCAGTCCGCTTTCGCCTCCCCCGGCGGCGGCAGGAAGCTGCGCTGACGGGAGATCCGCCGCTCCGAGTTGGTGACCGTACCATTCTTCTCGCCCCAGGCCAGCGCCGGAAAGCGGATGTGGGCGAAATGTCCGGTATCGGTCTGGGCGGCGACATCCGAGACGATCACCAGCGGACAGGCGGCCAGCGCCTGGCTCACCGCGTGGCTGTCAGGGAGCGACACCACCGGGTTGGTGCCCATGATCCACACCGCTTTCACCTCGCCGCGGCCAATGGCGGCAAACAGCTCCACGGCGGTCAGCCCCGGGGTCTGCGCCAGCCGTTCCGTCCCCCAGAAGCGGGCCAGCCGCTGCAGATCGTCTGGCACAAAATCCATGTGCGCCGCCAGCATCGTCGCCAGCCCGCCGACTTCGCGGCCGCCCATGGCGTTGGGTTGACCGGTCAGCGAAAAGGGGCCGCAGCCGGGGCGGCCATACTTCCCGCTGGCCAGATGGACGTTGATGATGGCGTT
This sequence comes from Klebsiella sp. P1CD1, assembly GCF_003790505.1. Taxonomy (NCBI): domain Bacteria; kingdom Pseudomonadati; phylum Pseudomonadota; class Gammaproteobacteria; order Enterobacterales; family Enterobacteriaceae; genus Klebsiella; species Klebsiella sp. P1CD1. Next base: position 2,335,502 of record NZ_CP033631.1, on the reverse strand, counting down.
ACATTTGTCGCTGCCGCTGGCGGATTGATTGATTCCCATGGTGTAGAGGGTGATCGCCCGCGGGGCGGCGATAAACTCGCGATAGAAGGCCGCCACCTCATCGACAGTCAGGCCGCAAAAATCCGCTACCGTCGCCACGTCCCAGCCTCTCGCCTCGGCCAGCGCCTGTGAGCCATCGCGAAAGCCGTCGATGCAGGCTCCGGCCTGCGCCACGGCGTTAAGCAGCCCCACGAACAGCCCACCGTCGCTCCCCGGGGCCAGCGCCAGATGGCGGTCGGCGATCTCGCAGGTGGCAGTGCGCCGGGGGTCGATCACCACGATCCGCAGTCGGGGATTATCCCGCTTCGCCTGCGCCAGCCGCTGGAACAGCACCGGGTGCGCCCAGGCGGCGTTCGAGCCGACCAGCACCACCAGATCGCTGTTTTCCACATCCTCATAGCTACAGGGCACCACATCGGCGCCAAAGGCCCGTTTGTAGCCGGTCACCGCCGACGACATGCACAGCCGCGAATTGGTGTCGATGTTCGCCGCGCCGATAAATCCCTTCATCAGCTTGTTGGCGGCATAGTAATCCTCGGTTAACAGCTGGCCAGAGGCGTAGAAGGCCACCGCCTGCGGGCCGTGCTGGTCGATAACCTGTTGCAGGCGCGCAGCGGTCTCCGCCAGCGCCTGAGGCCAGGCTACCTGCTGGCCGTCCACCTCCGGTGCCAGCAGCCGCCCCGCCAGGCCCGTGGTCTCCCCGAGGGCCGCCCCTTTGACGCACAGGCGGCCGAGGTTGGCCGGGTGCTGATCGTCGCCGCGCACGCTCACCTGCCCCGCATCGTCCACGCTCGCCAGCACCCCGCAGCCTACGCCGCAGTAGGGGCAGGTCGTTCGGATGGTCTGCATCAGGAGGCCTCCGCTCGGGCCAGCAGCTGCTGGCTGCCCACCCACACTTTGCCGTTTTCCACTTTCACCGGCCAGGCGCGTACCGCCTGTTCACTGCCGTCGCACGGCCAGCCGTCGCGCAGGCGGATCCGCTGTTTGTACAGCGGGGAGATCACCACCGGCTCGCCGCCGACGTCCCCTAACAGCCCGCGTGACAGCACGTTGGCCGCGCTGCCCGGCTCGCGGTTGTCCAGGGCGTAGACCCGATCGCCAAAGCGGAACAGGGCAATCTGCCGCTCCCCTAAGCGGGCGCCGATCCCCGCCTGCGCCGGGATGGCGTCAAGGTCGCATACCGCCTGCCACGGCCGGGATGGGAGTTCGCCCTCGGGCAACGTCTCAGTCTGTAACAGCTGCGGCTGACCACGCAGCTCGTGGCGCTGCACCGCCTCGTCCGGCTGGTCGCTGTTCACGAAGGAGCGGAACAGCGCCAGACGCTGCGGATCGTTGAGGGTGGTCTGCCACTCGCACTGGTAGCTGTCGACGATCCGGGCCATCTCCTGCTCCAGCTCCTCGCCAATGCCGAGACTATCCTCCAGCACCACCTGCCGCAGATAGGCGACGCCGCCCTCCAGGTTATCCATCCAGATGCTGGTCCGCTGCAGGCGATCGGCGGTACGGATATAGAACATCAGCAGACGATCGATGCTGCGGATCAGCGTCGCTTCGTCGAGATCGCTGGCAAACAGGTCGGCGTGACGCGGTTTCATCCCGCCGTTGCCGCAGACGTACAGATTCCAGCCTTTATCGGTGGCAATCACTCCGATATCTTTTCCCTGGGCTTCGGCACATTCGCGGGTGCAGCCGGAGACCGCCATCTTGATTTTGTGCGGGGCGCGCAGCCCTTTATAGCGATGCTCGAGCCGCACGGCGAGCCCGGTGGAGTCCTGCACGCCGTAGCGACACCAGGTTGAGCCGACGCAGGATTTCACCGTGCGCAGCGACTTGCCGTAGGCGTGGCCGGTTTCAAACCCGGCGTCGGCCAGCTCGCGCCAGATAGCCGGCAGCTGTTCCAGCCGCGCGCCAAACAGATCGATACGCTGGCCGCCGGTCACTTTGCTGTAGAGCTGGTAACGTTTGGCGATCTGCCCGATAGCGATCAGCCCGTCCGGCGTCACTTCCCCCGCCGCCATCCGCGGCACCACCGAATAGGTTCCGTCCTTCTGAATGTTGGCGAAATAGCGGTCGTTGGTATCCTGCAGCGGCAGGTGCGCCGGCTTCAGCAGGTACTCGTTCCAGCAGGAAGCCAGCACCGAGGCCACCAGCGGTTTGCAGACATCACAGCCGTGCCCCTGGCCGTAGCGGCTAATCAGCTGCTCGAAGGTATGGATATGATTGACCCGTACCAGGTGGTAGATCTCCTGGCGCGACCACGGGAAATGCTCGCAGACGTCTTTTTTCACTTCGACGCCCTGCTCCGCCAGCTGGTACTCCATCACCTGTTTCACCAGCGCGCTGCAGCCGCCGCAGCCGGTGGCCGCTCTGGTGCAGCTTTTTATCGCCGCCATATCCCCCGCCCCATTGTTCACCGCCTGGCAGATATCGCCTTTGCTGACATTATGGCAGGAGCAGATCGGCGCGCTATCGGGCAGCGCCGCGACGCCGAGCGCCTTCGGCGCGGCGCCCTCCAGCGCGGGCAGGATCAGGCTCTCCGGACGCGGCGGCAGCGCCATGCCGTTCAGCATCATCTGCAGCAGCGTGGCATAGTCGCTGGCCTCCCCCACCAGCACGCCGCCAAGCAGGGTTTTGCCGTCCTGACTGACGACGATTTTTTTGTACACCTGCTGCGGACCATCGGTCCATTGATAGCTCTGGCAGCCCGGCGTACGCCCCTGCGCATCGCCAAATGAGGCGACGTCCACCCCCAGCAGCTTCAGTTTGGTACTCATGTCGGCGCCGCTAAAGCAGGCGTCTTCTCCCGCGAGGGTGGCCGCGGCGATACGCGCCATCTGATAGCCCGGCGCCACCAGACCGTAAATTTTATTGTCCCACAGGGCGCATTCGCCTATCGCCAGCACGTCCGGGTCAGAGGTGCGGCACTGGCCGTCGATGTGAATGCCCCCGCGTTCGCCCACCTGCAGCATGCAACCGCGGGCCAGCGCGTCCTGCGGACGGATCCCCGCCGAGAAGACCACCATGTCGGTCCGCAGCGCGCCGCCGTCGGCAAAGTTCAGCCGCAGGCCGTCGGCCTCGCGCACGATGGCGGTGGTCGCTTTGCTGGTATGCACCCCCACGCCGAGGGCGACGATCTTCTCCCGCAGCATCGCCGCCCCGCCGTTATCCAGCTGGACGGCCATCAGGTTCGGGGCAAACTCCACTACGTGCGTGTCCAGCCCCAGCTGTTTCAGGGCGTTAGCCGCCTCCAGCCCGAGCAGGCCGCCGCCGATAACCACTCCGGTCTTCGCCGCGGCGGCATGGGCGGCGATACGGTCGAGATCGTCAAGAGTGCGGTAGACAAAGCACCCGTCGAGATCGTTGCCAGGGATCGGCGGAACAAAGGGATAGGAGCCGGTCGCCAGCACCAGTTTATCCCAGTGGGTTTCATGTCCCTCGGCGTCTCGCACCAGCCGCGCGTCGCGGTCGATCGTCGCCACCGCCTCGCCGAGGCGGAGTTCGATGCCGTGCTGGTGAAAGAAATCATCGGCCACCAGCGACAGCGATTGAGCGCTGCGCCCGGCGAAATATTCGGAGAGATGGACCCGGTCGTAGGCGGCGTAACGCTCTTCGCCAAACACCACGATTCGATATTGCTGATGCAGGTTGCGGCTCACGCATTGTTCGAGAAAATGGTGGCCGACCATGCCATGTCCCACCAGCACTAATACAGGTTTCGTCATCGTCATTATTCCTGCAGCCTGCGGCTGCGTTGAAGAGGGGTCAAAAAGCCAGTCCGCGGTGGCGGGCTCGTCGCTTTCCAGGCGCGCGGTGAGCGCGGCGGCGGCGGTGCAGTCGCCCATCAGCAGCACGCCGCGCAGGCGGCCGTCGCGCAGCAGCAGGCGACGGTAGTGGCGATCGATGGGGTCCCAGCTGGTATAGATGTCATCCTGTTCGCCGGCCTGCTGCTCCCCGACGCTAAAGAGTTCAATGCCGGTAACCTTCAGGCGGGTCCCGGCGTCCTGCCAGACAAAGCCCTCACCGGGGGCGCCGCACAGGCGATCCGCCAGTACCTCGGCCTGGCGCAGGCAGGGAGCCACCAGCCCCCAGGTCTGGCCGTCAATTTCGCAACATTCCCCGACGGCGCTGATCCCCGGCAGCGAGGCGGCCATCTGGCGGTCAACCACGATCCCCCGCTGACACAGCACGCCGCTCTGCGCCGCCAGACGGCTGTTAGGCTGCACGCCGGCGGCCAGCACCACTCTGGCAGCACGGAAAGCGCGCCCGTCCGCCAGCCGCACGCCATCCTCTTCGATGGCGGCGATCCGGCATTCCAGCACACAGCGGATGCCGCGCGCTTCAAGCTGCTGCCTGAGCTCATCGGCGGCAAAAGCGTCGGTCAGCGGCGCCATTAATCCGCTGCCACGATGCAGAAGAGTGACCTCCCCGCCGTGGCGACGCAGCGCCGCCGCCGCTTCCACACCCAGAACCCCACCGCCAATCACCACCGCCGGCCCGGGTATCGCCAGAATACGTTCCACGTCCGCCAGGGTGCGGAAGGGGATAACCTGCGGACGATCACTGCCCGGCAGCGGCGGGATAAAGGGCCGCGAACCGGTGGCGAACACCAGCTCGTCCCACGGTAGCCAGGTTTCCGCGATGCGCAGCCGCCGTTGCTCAACATCGACTTCATCGACCGCCTCGCCGGACCGCAGGCACACCCCGTGCCGGGTGTACCACTCCGCCGGCAGCAACGGGAGCTGCGCCGCCGTTTTTTCGCCAGCCAGCAGCGGCGAGAGCTGAATGCGGTTATAGGCCGGATGCGGCTCGTCGCCGACGACAGTAATGGCAAACTGCGCGGGGTCGCGCTCAACCAGTCGCTGCACCAGTCGGGTGGCCGCCATGCCGTTACCGATCACCACCAGTCGCCGCGTCATGACCGCCTCCTCACGCCGCTTTCGGCTGTTTTTCATACAAAAAATGCAGAATCTGCTGGCGCAGATGGTGATACCGGCTGTCGTCCGCCAGCTGAACGCGGTGACGCGGACGCGGCAGATCGACCGCGAGGATCTCGCCCACCGTCGCCGCCGGACCGTTGGTCATCATCAGCACCCGATCCGAGAGCAGCACCGCTTCATCAACGTCGTGGGTGATCATGACGATGGTGGTATTAAGCTCCTGCTGAATATGCATCACCGTGTCCTGGAGGTGGGCGCGGGTCAGCGCGTCCAGGGCGCCGAAGGGCTCATCAAGCAACAGCACCTTCGGCTTCATCGCCAGCGCCCGGGCGATACCTACCCGCTGCTTCATACCGCCGGAGATCTCCCCGGGACGTTTGTGCAGCGCATGCCCCATCTGCACGCGCGCCAGGTTGTGTTCGATCCACTCCCGGCGCTCACTCTTGCTCATGGTGCGACGGAACACCTGATCCACCGCCAGCGCCACATTATCGAAACAGCTCAGCCACGGCAGTAGCGAGTGGTTCTGGAAAACCACCGCCCGCTCCGGCCCGGGCCCGGCGATTTCCCGGTTATCGCACAGCAGTCCGCCCTCGGTGGGCGTCGTGATCCCGGCGATCAGATTCAGCAGGGTCGATTTTCCGCAGCCCGAGTGGCCGATCAGACTGATGGTCTCCCCTTCGACGATATCGAAGGAAACATTCTGCAGCGCCAGGAACTCGCCGCTGGCGGTGTTAAAGCGCTGGCTGACGGCCTGCACCTGAATTAATGGTTTCATGTTGGCTCCTTATTTGTCCTGCCAGCTAAAGCGGCGGGCGAGCAGCATCAGACCCTGCTCCAGCAGCAGGCCGACGACGCCGATAATGACGATGGCGATGATGATGTTTTCCACATTGAGGTTGTTCCACTCGTTCCAGATCCAGAAGCCGATCCCCAGCCCGCCGGTGAGCATTTCCGCCGCCACGATCACCAGCCAGGCGATGCCGATGGAGAGACGCACGCCGGTGAGCACCGCCGGCAGCACTGCCGGAAAGAGAATTTTGCGCATCACCGTCCACTCCGAGAGCTGGAGGACGCGGGCGACATTGAGATAGTCCTGCGGGATCCGCCGCACGCCTTCCGCGGTGTTGATCACCATCGGCCAGATGGAGCAGATAAAAATGGTCCAGCTGGAGGCCGGCTCCGCCTTCTGGAACAGCAGCAGGCCAATCGGCAGCCAGGCCAGCGGGCTGACCGGGCGCAGCAGGGCAATCAGCGGATTAAACATGCGGGCGAAGAACAGCGAACGGCCGATCAAAAACCCCAGCGGAATGCCCGCCAGCGCCGCCAGGCCGAAGCCCACCGCCACGCGCTGCAGGGAGGCCAGCACGTTCCAGCCGATGCCCATGTCATTGGGCCCGTCCTGATAGAACGGATCGGCAAACAGCGTCAGCGCCGAGTCCAGCGTGCTCAGCGGCGTGGGAAAACCTTTGCTGTGCATCGCCGCCAGCTGCCAGGCCAGCAGCAGCACCCCCAACCCCAACAGCGGGGGCAGCAGGCGCTGAATGAGCTCACGCAGCCAGCGCGTGACGGTTGGCGTGGTGCGCCGGACCTGCACCGGCGGCAGGATAATCACTTCGCCAGGCGCGTTCTCCACGCTGACGACCGGTTGCTTACGTTGTGCCTGCTTCATCTCATGCCCCCTTACGTTGAATGGCAAAATGGCGGGCGTAGCCTTCCGGGTCAGACCCGTTCCAGACCGTACCGTCCATCAGTGTGCTGTTACGCATCGTGGCTGCCGGGGTGCTGATCCCGCCGACCGCCTGGGCGGCAGCCTGCCAGACGTCGATGCGGTTAATGCGCGACGCCACCGCGAGGTAATCCGGAGCCTGCTTCAGCAACCCCCAGCGGCGGAACTGGGTGAGGAACCACATTCCGTCCGACAGCCAGGGGAAACTCACCTCGCCCCCGGCCCAGAAGCGCATCGGATGGGCATCCTGCCAGCGGCGGCCGAGGCCGTTGTCATACTCCCCAAGCATCCGGCCGGTGAGGTACTGTTCCTTGGTATTGAGCCAGCCACGTCTGGCGAGCAGGCGGGCCGTCTCCTGAGTGTTCTCCGGCGAGGCGGCGATCCAGCGCTGCGCCTCCATCAGGGCCGCCACCAGCGCGCGGGCGGTGTTCGGGTTACGTTCCACCCAGTCGCGACGGGTGCCCAGCACCTTTTCCGGATGCTCGGGCCAGATATCCTGGGAAGTGGCCGCGGTGAAGCCAATGCGGTCGTTAATGGCGCGCGCGTTCCACGGCTCGCCGACGCAAAAGCCGCTCATATTGCCGATGCGCATGTTCATCACCATCTGCGGCGGCGGCACCACGACGGTGCGCACATCGTTAAAGGGATCGATGCCGGCGCTCGCCAGCCAGTAGTAGAGCCACATGGCATGGGTGCCGGTGGGAAAGGTATGGGCGAAGGTGTAGCTGCCCGGCGCGCTGCGGTCGATCAGCCGTTTCAGCCCGCCGAGGTCGGTTACCCCTTTCTCCTGCAATTCACCGGAGAGGGTGATGGCCTGACCATTGCGGTTGAGGGTCATCAGATTAGCCATCGCCTGCGGCTTGCTGGCGATCCCCAGTTCAAGACCGTACAGCAGGCCGTAGAGAATATGTGCCGCGTCCAGCTCGCCGGCCACCAGCTTGTCGCGCACCGCCGCCCAGCTGGCTTCCTTACTCGCCACCAGGGTGATGCCATACTTTTTGTCAAACCCCTTCGCCGCGGCGATAGCCAGCGGCGCGCAATCGGTCAGCGGAATAAATCCGACCCGCACGCGGGTTTGCTCCGGTTTGTCCGATCCGCCGGCCCATGCGGCCTGCATCCCCCCCGGCAGCAGCATCGCGCCGCCCAGCGCGGCCCCTGCCTGCAGCAAGCGCCGCCGGGAAATTGAAAACTTGTCGCTCATATCCGCTCCACCACGCGCAAAAAAAAAGCGTCCGACAGTGCATACGCACTGCAGGACGCCTTTATCCACGGACACCCGAACCGCCATTGGTTCGTTGTCCGGACTTTTATTCACTCAATAAGTAATGCAAACGGGATGCCAGCTTTGGCAATCGCGCGCTGGCAGGCTTTTTCCCAACGTTGGCCGGTTTTTCACGTAAAAGTGCACCGCCGGCAGGCAAAGAATGCCCATCGATTGTGCATCTACTCCTTTGGTGTTAGCGGCCAAATCGCCTTCACCATCAGCAGCGCGCGGGCTATCTCAACCATGCGCTGGTTTTTGTCCATGGCCATCTTGCGCAGCGTCTGCCAGGCCTGCTCCTCCTGCATTCCCTGGTGCGTCATCAGCAGGCTTTTCGCTTTTTCTATCAGCTTGCGTTCTTCGAGCGCGTCTTTCAGCGAGGCCAGCTGGCTGGAGAGCTGCTGTAGCTCATAGGCCTGCTGGCGCACCAGCGGCAGCAGCTGTTTATCCAGATGCGGCGTCAGGGTATCGACTTCCTCGCCGGGCAGCCAGCCAGGCGCGTCGTCCACTAACAGCGTGTCGGTGGCGTTCAGTAGATCGTCGATCAATTGCTCTTCCACTTCGCGCAGGTGTTCAAGCCGCTGGGTTTGCAGGCCAAACCAGCGCAGCGCCGTTTCCCCGCCGTCGGCGGCCGGCTGGCGGGTGCAGGCGATCCGCCGCAGCTGCTCAATGTCCAGGCCGGCCTGGCATTGGGTGATAAACAGCTGGACGGTCGCCGGGCTGCCCAGCGCCTGAAAGCTGTCGAAGCAGGGCTGCTGACCGTCAATACGGTCCACCAGCTGCTGGCGCAGGCTGTCGCTGAACTCGCCGCGGGTAAAGCCCAGAGCGCCCAGCGCGCGCTCCTGACCCACCAGCTCTTTACCCTGCATAAAGCTGTACAGCGCGACCATGCGGCCGGCCACCGGCGGATCGTCAATGCTGTCATTGAGCTGCGGGACGATATTCAGCAGATGGCGGATGACACGGCTGAACTGCTCCGTCGCGGCTTCCGCGGCAATCTGCCGGCGGGCGATCTGCTCACGCAGCGCCGGAAGCTGCAGCAGATCGCCAACCGCCCTGGCAATGCGCCAGCACAGCGCGCTGCCGGCGACCGTACGTGCCCGTTCGAGGCTGGCATAGAACAGCGCTAACCGCTCATCAACCAGCGCCCCGCCCGCCCGACACTCCGCCGCATACAGTTGGCCGCCCGAGCAAAGAAAAATATTCGACGCCCCGCGCTCACACTGCAGCATATGCACCAGCGCGCTGAGCTGGCTGGCCAGTTCTCCCAGTTGGCTAAGCTGCTGAAGCTGTTGTTTTTGCAGGCGACGCGCCAGCTGCAGCCAGGCCGTCTCATCGTGCGCGTGACCAGTCGTATTATTCATACCCCTCCTCCGGGTTAACGCTTTATACTGCGGTAAAGCAATAACCGTGCCTTTAAGAAGGAGTTTGTATGCAACGTATTGTGATTATCGCCAACGGCGCCGCCTATGGCAGCGAATCCCTGTTCAACAGCCTGCGCCTGGCCATTGCCCTGCGCGAGCAACAGTCCGACCTCGATCTCAAGCTGTTTCTGATGTCCGACGCCGTCACCGCCGGGCTGCGCGGGCAGAAGCCGGCGGAAGGATACAATGTGCAGCAGATGCTGGAGATCCTCACCGCCCAGCAGGTGCCGGTGAAGTTGTGCAAAACCTGCGCGGACGGCCGCGGCGTCAGCGCGCTACCGCTGATTGACGGCGTGGAGGTCGGTACTCTGGTTGAGCTGGCCCAGTGGACGCTGGCGGCAGATAAAGTGCTGACCTTCTGAATGTAGGCCGTCGAACGGGATGAAATGTCACGTATTGGCGCTTGAAGAGACAAAAAAAACGTTAGCTGAATGCTTTCAGGAACAACGTCATTTTTGTTTAATCTTTATCCCTTTTTTTGATCAAAATCAGCATCCCGGCCCGCGCCGTTTGGTGTGATGCACAGAGCAAAGTGTGAACAATATCACGCGAGGACTGGGTGGGCAGGATGCTGTAGCGGGACAGAAACGGGGTACAAAAATGGCGATGGTTAAAGCAAGTTTGACGTTATTTGGTGGTGACACACTGGTGGTGCGGTGTTCAGAGCGCTGCCATATTCATCTAATGAGCGCGAAGGTCCCGGGCGATAGCCATGCGGATATTCTGAGCGTGCAGGATCGGGATAGCGCCTATCTGACGGTGCCCTACAGCGGCACCTGGAACGTGCTTATCGACAGTCACAGCCAGTCACTGGAGCACTCCATCAGCTACGTTCCGGCCTGACAGTTACTATCAGAACACACGCCCGGCCGTGCCGGGCGTGAGATTCATGACAAACCTCATGCAATCATTGTGCTTGCAGATTGCACCAGAAAAATAACAGGGAAAATCAATTTATTGATTTTCGGCTGATAACCACCAGTAAGGAAAAACCACGCTTTTTCCTTACTGGTCAGCAATCGGACGCCCGGCCGTGCCGGGCGTTTTTCTTTTCCGCGCGCTCAGGCCAGGCCCGGCGTCGGACTCTCGCCCAACAGCGCGCGTACGCTGGCCACCAGGTCATCGAGACTGGCGTCGTGCATCCCCAACTTGCTTAGCGCCTGCTCGAGCGAAAACAGATACTGGGCGTTGGTGCCGAGCGGCCCGCTGGCCCGGGCGATCAGCGGGGCGATAACCTGGGCGCTGGTATCCGGTTCAAACAGTGGGTGGCGCGGATCCATAATAAACACCAGGGCATTCACCGTCCGTCCGTCGTCCAGCTCCAGCTTGCACCAGGTAGGCAGATAGCAGCCGGTGATCATCTCCCGCTTCCACAGCAGGGTCAGTTCTTCTTCCAGCGTGTCGTCAGGCAAACGATAGGCGACGCCGGTGGTTCGGCCGCCCTCTTTGAGAGCCAGCATGCGTCCCGGCTGGCAGGCGCTACCGCGCCCGGCGGTCAACCGCAGGCAAAACGCACGATGCCAGCCCGGCAGCGTCCCGGTGCAGGACTCGCGATAATTGAGCGCCGGGTTCCAGATAAGCGAACCGTAGCCAAAGATCCACACTGAGCCATCATCCGGGCGGCAGGCCAGCGTCGCCGCCAGCGAGGCTGCACGTTGTTCTGCCGACCAGAGTAGCGATTCCTCAATAGCGCCAAACGCTGTCTTACAATCCGCATTCATTAAGAAATCACGAGTTAACACTGTTTACTACCTCCGCCACTGCCCGCTTCCCGGCGTTCGTCTCATGCATCCGTTAATATTGCTGAAATATTATCCAGCTTTATCCTTCAATAAGCAATCAGCGGGGCGCTGGCAAGCATAAAAGCGGCGTCAGCAATTATTTTTTCTTATGCCACTTATCATCATCGCCTTTCTCGTAGCTGTTCTTCACCGCCGCCCAGGCGACTTTGTGCGCCGTCTCTTCGCGGCTGGCGTCATCGCGCCTCTCATCTTTATCTTTATATTGATCCCAGGCGCTGTTAAACGCTTCTTTATAAATTTCCTGCGCATGAGCAGGCAGAACATGCTGAACGCTGTCGGGGAGTTCTTGTTTATTGCGATAGGGCATACTGACCTCCTGTTTGAGCATTAAATTTAAGTCTGGTACGCAAGCGGCTGGCTATCAAGGTCAAAATGAGTAGAAAAATTATTTTAGTAATTATCTGAATAGTAAGAACTAAATAGTGGTAAACATAAATTATAATAAACTAATCAAGATATCACTCGATACCCGTAAATTTAAGTAAAAAACCAGCGGTAATTTATCAAAATCTGTTACTTTACCGCCCTACGTTTTTATAATTATAACACCTGCATAAATGGAGATGGTTCATGACCCATGCACATGAGGCGGTAAAAACCCGCCATAAGGAGTCTTCCCTCGTCTTTCCGGTGCTGGCGCTGGCGGTGCTGTTTTTCTGGGGCAGCAGCCAGTCACTGCCAGTGGTTATCGCAATTAATATCCTCGCGCTGGTCGGTATTTTAAGCAGCGCCTTCAGCGTGGTCCGCCACGCCGACGTCCTCGCCCACCGCCTGGGCGAACCCTATGGCTCCCTGATTCTCAGTCTGTCGGTGGTTATCCTTGAGGTCAGTCTGATCTCCGCCTTAATGGCCACCGGCGACGCCGCGCCGACCCTGATGCGTGATACGCTCTACTCCATTATTATGATCGTCACCGGCGGTCTGGTCGGTTTCTCTCTGCTGCTGGGCGGGCGTAAATTTGCCACCCAATATATGAATCTGTTCGGCATTAAGCAGTATCTTATCGCCCTGTTTCCGCTGGCGATTATCGTGCTGGTGTTTCCGATGGCGCTGCCGGGCGCAAACTTCAGCACCGGGCAATCGCTGCTGGTGGCGGTGATCTCGGCGGCCATGTACGGCGTTTTCCTGCTGATTCAAACCAAAACCCATCAGAGTCTGTTTGTTTATGAGCATGAAGACGACAGCGACGATGACGACCCGCACCACGGTAAACCGTCTGCCCACAGCAGCGGGTGGCATACCGCCTGGCTGCTGGTGCACCTGGTGGCAGTGATCGCAGTCACCAAAATGAACGCCAATCCGCTGGAAACGCTGTTGACCAGCATGAACGCCCCGGTGGCCTTTACCGGCTTCCTGGTGGCCCTGCTGATCCTGTCGCCGGAAGGCCTTGGCGCCCTCAAAGCGGTGCTCAACAATCAGGTACAGCGGGCGATGAACCTGTTTTTCGGCTCCGTACTGGCCACCATCTCGCTGACGGTCCCGGTGGTCACCCTCATCGCCTTCCTGACCGGCAATGAGCTGCGCTTTGGCCTTGGCGCCCCGGAGATGGTGGTGATGGTCGCTTCGCTGGTGCTGTGCCATATCTCCTTCTCCACCGGGCGCACCAATGTGCTGAACGGCGCGGCCCACCTGGCGCTGTTCGCCGCCTATCTGATGACCATTTTCGCCTGACCCCGCTTACCCGCCCGGCGGAGTCCGGGCGAAAAAAAAGCCTGCCGGTGTTAACACCGGCAGGCTTTTTCTGTGATGCGTTCAGGCTTACTTGCTGGTATCCAGCTCGTCGAAGCTTTTCACCAGATCGTCAATCGCTTTCATCTGCTTGAGGAACGGCTCCAGTTTATCCAGCGGCAGCGCGGACGGGCCGTCGCATTTCGCGTGGTCCGGATCCGGATGCGCTTCGATAAACAGACCGGCGATACCTACCGCCATACCGGCGCGGGCCAGCTCGCTCACCTGCGCGCGGCGACCGCCGGAGGCAGCGCCAAACGGGTCGCGGCACTGCAGCGCGTGGGTGACGTCGAAGATAACCGGCGAGTTGTTGGAGGCTTTCTTCATCACGCCGAAGCCGAGCATATCCACGACCAGGTTGTCGTAACCGAAGTTAGCGCCGCGGTCGCAGAGGATCACTTTGTCGTTACCGCCTTCGATAAACTTATCGACGATATTGCCCATCTGACCCGGGCTGACGAACTGCGGCTTCTTGACGTTGATCACCGCCCCGGTTTTGGCCATCGCTTCCACCAGGTCAGTCTGGCGCGCGAGGAAGGCCGGAAGCTGGATCACGTCCACCACGTCAGCCACCGGCTGCGCCTGGCTGGCTTCATGAACGTCGGTGATGATTTTCACGCCAAAGGTCTGCTTCAGCTCCTGGAAAATCTTCATCCCTTCTTCCAGACCCGGACCACGATAGGAGTGGATGGAGGAACGGTTGGCTTTATCAAAGGAGGCTTTGAAGACGTAGGGGATGCCAAGCTTCTGCGTAACGGTGACGTAATGTTCACAGATGCGCATCGCCAGGTCGCGCGACTCCAGCACGTTCATCCCGCCGAACAGCACGAACGGCAGGTCGTTCGCTACGTTGATATCACCAATGCTAACCACTTTTTGTTTCATAAGTTCGCCTTATCAGGGTGTAACCGGAATGGTTCCAGACTAATGCAATGTAATTTGTTTGTGCGAAATCGTGTTGATCTGCGCGCGGATCATCTCACTGATCGGATCCTCCGGGCACTGCTCAACGAAATAGCTCAGATCCAACAGCGCCACGTGATCGCAGTCCAGCTGGGCGTATATCAGCCCGCGGTCGCGGATCTCATACGGATCTTCCGGGTTAAACTGCAGCAGCGCTTCGCTGGCGCGCAGAGCCAGCTCCATCTGCCGCTCTTCCATCAGCGCCGACTTCAGGGTGTCCAGCAGCTTGCGGATCACCTCGGCGTTATCCGCTTCGTCGAGATCTTCATTAAACAGTTCCGCCACCGGCCCGATGTTGCCCTTCAGCCATACCTCCAGGGTATGTTCGTCGAGGGTCTCGCCGTTAAACGGATTAATCAGCCACATCTCTTCGCTGGTTTCCGGATCCGCACGCAACAGCATTTGGGTCGGGAAGATCACCGGCACCACCGGCAGCGCCAGGCGCTGGGCGATCCACAGCAGGATCGCGCCTAACGACACCGCGCTCCCCTGACGGTTGACCAGCACTTTATCCAGCCATAACGCGTCGGAAAGACGATAAATGCCCTGCGACGCGCCAAAGCCCCACTCGTCGTAAAACAGCGCCAGCAGGCGTTCTATCTGGCGCTCCTGGTCCCACGACGGCGCAATCTCCTCCTGCGCGAGGCGCAGCAGCCGCTGCAGCTCTTCCTCGACAAAACGCGACGGAAAATCGTCGCGGACCTGTTCAGAAATGAGGACCATGCCATCACACAATGGCGCTTTGTTAAATTCGAAATCCGCTAATGACCCCATGCCCTACCCCAGTATCGGTATTCTTGTGATGGCGAGTTGAATGATAATAAACAACACCACCAGCGCCAGCAGGAACGCGATAAAACGGCTCTGCTGGCTGCGCGGACGACGGCGGCCCAGCGCGATAAAACCTAATGCGATGTAAATGATAACGCCAAACAGCTTTTCAGTCAGCCATGCGCCGTCTTCGGTGAACGGCAGGTAGTGCGTTATCGCCATTAAACCCGCACCGCTGAGAAACAGCAGCGTATCGCTGCAGTGCGGCGCAATTCGCACCCACCGCTGGTTCAGCAGCGGGCTCTGATGATACATCCACCAGTAACGTAAAACGAACAATCCTACCGACACCACCACGCTGGCGATGTGCAGGTAGAGGACAGCCGTGAATAAGTTCATCAGCCAACGTTCTCCATGTCGGGTAAACGTCCGAGAGTCAGACGTTCATTGTCGCCATAGTCGCGACAGGTCGCGACGTCGAGATAGCCCGCTTCGCGGAACAGGGCGCGAACCGCCTCGCCCTGGGTCCAGCCATGCTCCAGCAGCATCCAGCCGCCGGGCAGCAGATACTGCCGTCCCTCGCGGATAATCTGCGCCAGATCCGCCAGCCCCTGATCGGCAGCAACCAGCGCCGTCAACGGCTCAAAGCGCACATCGCCCTCGGCGAGATGCGGGTCGGCGGCGTCGATATAGGGTGGATTACTGACGATCATGGCAAAACGCTGCCCGGCCAGCGCGCTAAACCAGTCGCTTTGCCGTATCGTCACGTTAGCGATGTCCAGATGAGCGGCATTGCGCAGTGCCAGCGCCACGGCGTCCGGCATCACATCCACCGCGGTGACCTCGCAATCCGGACGCTCGCTGGCCAGCGCCAGAGCAATGGCGCCGGTCCCGGTGCCGAGGTCGAGAATACGGCACGGCGCGGCAGGCAGTCGCGCCAGCGCCTGCTCCACCAGACACTCGGTATCCGGTCGGGGGATCAGCGTCGCCGGGGAGACGAACAGCGGCAGCGACCAGAACTCACGCTGCCCAACCAGGTGGGCAATGGGTTCTCCGCGCTGACGTCGCTGCAGGAGCGCCTCCAGCGTCGTCGCCTCGTCAGCGGACAGCGTCGTTTCGCCGAAGGCCAAAATCCAGGTGCGCGCCCGGCCGGTAACATGTCCCAGCAGGATCTCGGCATCGCGTCGCGGGCTGTCGCTTTCACGCAGCCGGGCGATCGCCTGCTGCAGCCAGGCCTGAAAGGTCATCATTCCTGCTCGGACAGCGCCGCCAGCTGATCGGCCTGATATTCCTGAACAATTGGCTCAATCAGCATATCGAGTTTGCCTTCCATGGTTTCATCCAGACGATAAAGCGTCAGGTTGATGCGGTGGTCGGTCACGCGCCCCTGTGGGAAATTGTAAGTGCGGTTACGGTCGCTACGATCGCCGCTGCCCAGCAGGTTACGGCGCGTGGAGGCTTCCGCCTGCTGACGCTTGGCCACTTCGGCGGCGCGGATACGCGCCCCCAGCACTGACAACGCCTTGGCTTTGTTTTTATGCTGGGAACGTTCGTCCTGACACTCCACTACGATGCCGGTCGGCAGGTGAGTAATACGGATAGCCGAGTCGGTGGTGTTGACGTGCTGACCGCCCGCGCCGGAGGAGCGGAAAGTATCGATGCGCAGATCCGCCGGGTTAATGTCCGGCATTTCGGCTTCCGGCAGCTCCGGCATCACCGCCACGGTGCAGGCGGAGGTATGAATACGCCCCTGCGATTCGGTGGCCGGCACACGCTGCACGCGATGGCCGCCGGATTCAAATTTCAGCCGACCGTAAACGCCGTCGCCGCTGAATTTGGCGATCACCTCTTTGAAACCGCCGTGTTCACCTTCGTTGGCGCTGAGGATCTCCACCTGCCAGCGACGCGATTCCGCATAGCGGCTGTACATGCGGAACAGATCGCCGGCAAACAGCGCCGCTTCGTCACCGCCGGTTCCGGCGCGCACTTCCACGAAAGCGTTACGCTCGTCATCGGGATCTTTCGGCAACAGCAGCACCTGCAGCTGTTGCTCCAGCTGGTCGCCTTTTTCTTTGGCGTCACGCAGCTCTTCCTGCGCCATTTCGCGCATCTCCGGATCGTCGAGCATCATCTGCGCAGTTTCGATATCCTCCTGCACCTGACGCCAGTCGGTATAGCAGCGCGCCACATCGCTCAGTTGAGCATATTCCCGCGACAGCGCGCGGAATTTATCCTGATCGGCAATCGTCGCGGCATCGCCGAGCAGCGCCTGCACTTCTTCATGGCGCTCGTACAACGCTTCCAGTTTGGCAACAATAGAAGACTTCATAGGCGTGAATTCACCCTGTCCTGAAAATAAGAGAAAGGTGCGCTATTCCAGCCCGAGGCTGTTGCGCAGAATATGCAGGCGTTCGTCGTCCCCGTCACGGGCGGCCTGCTGAAGAGATTTGGTTGGCGCGTGGATCAGGCGGTTGGTCAGCTTGCGGGCCAGATCCTGCATAATTTCCTGGGCATCACCGCCCTGCTCCAGCGCGGCCAGCGCCTTCGCGGTCAGCTCCTCACGGACCTGCTCAGACTGAGAACGGTATTCGCGAATCGTCTCGCTGGCGCTCTGCGCGCGCAGCCAGGCCATAAATTCGCTGGTCTCCTGCTCGACGATCGATTCCGCCTGCACCGCCGCGGCTTTACGCTGCGCCAGGTTATGCTGAATGATGTTTTGCAGATCGTCGACGCTGTAGAGGTAGGCGTTGGCCAGCTTGCCGACCTCCGGTTCGACATCGCGCGGGACGGCGATATCCACCAGCAGCATCGGCTGGTTACGCCGCGCCTTGAGCGCGCGCTCCACCATACCTTTGCCGATAATCGGCAGCGGACTGGCGGTGGAGCTGATAATAATGTCGGCCTCTTTCAGCCGTTCGTCGATATCACTGAGGGCAATCACCTCGGCGCCCACTTCGTCCGCCAGCGCCTGGGCGCGTTCGCGGGTGCGGTTGGCAATCACCATTTTGCGCACGTGATGTTCGCGAAGATGGCGCGCCACCAGTTCGATGGTTTCACCGGCGCCGACCAGTAACACGGTGACGCTGGAGAGCGATTCAAAGATTTGCCGCGCCAGGGTACAGGCGGCGAACGCGACGGAAACGGCGCTGGCGCCGATATCGGTTTCGGTACGCACACGCTTTGCCACCGAGAACGACTTCTGGAACATCCGCTCCAGTTCGCTGACGTTAAGATGACCGCGGCTGGAATCAGCAAACGCTTTTTTCACCTGGCCGAGGATCTGCGGCTCGCCCAGCACCAGCGAATCGAGGCCGCTGGCGACGCGCATCAGATGGCTGACGGCGTCATTATCCTGGTGCCAGTAGAGGCTCTTACGCAGGTCTTCTTCGTTGAGGCCGTGATAGTTGCACAGCCAGCGGATCAGCGCTTCCTGCAGATTGTCCTGCTCTTCGACGCTGAGATAGAGTTCCGTGCGGTTGCAGGTCGACAGCACTACCCCACCCTGCACCATCGGCTGAGCCAGCAAGCTCTCCAGCGCCTGATCGAGCGTTTCCGGCGAAAACGTCACGCGTTCTCGCAGGTCGACCGGCGCTGTTTTGTGATTGATGCCAAGAGCTAAAAGGGTCATTGTGAGGGAGTAGTACCAGCGTTGCTAAGGTTAGTCTGAGTGCATCATACAGGATGCGCGTAATCAATAAAAGAGAGGCTCCCCTTTTGGAGTAATAGCCAAAGCAAGACCGCCATTAACGTTAATTTTTTGATTTCAGACAACTTGAACGTAGACGCTATCGCCCGGCGACGCTAGCATTAAGGGTTATAAATGTAACCTGCTACACAAATCGGCCCGCTATTCCCCTGCCGCCGTTTTTCCCTGTAGACATCAAGGATTTGTCATCATTATGAATCGACTGTTCCGCTTGCTGCCGCTGGCCAGCCTCGTCCTCACCGCCTGTTCTCTTCATACGCCGCAAGGGCCTGGCAAAAGCCCGGATTCGCCGCAGTGGCGTCAGCACCAGCAGGCTGTTCGCAGCCTCAACCAGTTCCAGACTCGCGGGGCGTTTGCCTATCTTTCCGATGAGCAAAAAGTCTATGCTCGCTTCTTCTGGCAACAGACCGGCCAGGACCGCTATCGCCTGCTGCTGACCAACCCGCTGGGCAGCACCGAGCTGTCGCTGACCGCGCAGCCAGGCAGCGTGCAGCTGATCGATAACAAAGGCCAGACCTACACCGCCACCGATGCCGAAGAGATGATCGGCCGCCTGACCGGGATGCCGATCCCGCTGAACAGCCTGCGCCAGTGGATCATCGGCCTGCCGGGCGACGCCACCGACTATTCGCTGGACGATCAGTACCGTCTGCGTGAACTTAACTACACGCAAAATGGCAAAACCTGGCACGTCACCTACGGCGGCTACACCAGCGATACCCAGCCAGCCCTGCCGTCTAATGTCGAGCTGAACAATGGCGCTCAGCGCATCAAGCTGAAGATGGATAACTGGATCGTGAAATGATGAGCCGCTGGCCCTCTCCTGCAAAACTGAATCTGTTTTTATATATCACCGGCCAGCGGGCCGATGGCTACCATACCCTGCAGACGCTGTTTCAGTTTCTCGACTATGGCGACACCTTGACCATCGAACCGCGAACTGACGGTCAACTGCGCCTGCTGACGCCGGTGGCCGGCGTGCCGGACGAGGAGAACCTGATCGTTCGCGCCGCGCGTCTGCTGATGCGTGCCGCCAGCGAAAGCGACCGCCTGCCGGCGGGTAGCGGCGCCGATATCAGTGTCGACAAGCGCCTGCCGATGGGCGGCGGCCTGGGCGGCGGCTCATCCAATGCCGCCACCGTGCTGGTGGCGCTCAACCATCTCTGGGGCTGCGGTCTCTCTGAAGAGGAGCTGGCGACCCTGGGCCTTCAGCTGGGGGCCGATGTGCCGGTCTTCGTGCGCGGTCATGCCGCCTTTGCCGAAGGAGTCGGCGAAATTCTGACGCCGGTGGAGCCCGAGGAAAAATGGTACCTGGTGGCGCACCCGGGGGTCAGTATTCCGACGCCAGTCATTTTTCGCGATCCGGAGCTACCACGAAATACCCCGCGCCGGTCAATTAATACGTTATTAAATTGTGAATTCAGCAACGATTGCGAGCTTATCGCAAGAAAACGTTTTCGCGAGGTTGATGCAGCGCTTTCCTGGCTGTTAGAATATGCGCCGTCACGCCTGACCGGCACAGGGGCCTGTGTGTTTGCTGAATTTAACACCGAATCCGCTGCCCGTCAGGTGCTGGACACTGCCCCGGCATGGCTAAATGGCTTTGTAGCGCGCGGAGTTAACCTCTCGCCGCTCAAGCAGGCCCTGCTCTGAATCCTGCGCCGTGATGGCGCAACGATAACGAGTCAACCGGGGAAATTGAGTTACGGTGACAACGTCACCCTGTTCCAGACGTTGCATCGTGCTCTTTAAATACACCGACTGGATCGAATGGCGCCAGCCCGCACATTATTGGCCCACTCATCCACCACTGGACGCATGCCTGAGGTTCTTCTCGTGCCTGATATGAAGCTTTTTGCTGGTAACGCCACCCCGGAACTAGCACAACGTATTGCCAACCGCCTGTACACTTCTCTTGGCGACGCCGCTGTAGGTCGTTTTAGCGACGGCGAAGTCAGCGTACAAATCAATGAAAACGTACGCGGTGGTGATATTTTCATCATCCAGTCCACTTGTGCTCCCACCAATGACAACCTGATGGAACTGGTTGTTATGGTTGATGCTCTGCGTCGTGCTTCGGCAGGTCGTATCACCGCCGTTATCCCTTACTTCGGTTATGCTCGCCAGGACCGTCGTGTTCGTTCTGCTCGTGTGCCAATCACCGCGAAAGTGGTGGCGGATTTCCTGTCCAGCGTCGGCGTTGACCGCGTGCTGACCGTTGACCTGCACGCAGAACAGATCCAGGGCTTCTTCGATGTGCCAGTTGATAACGTGTTCGGCAGCCCAATCCTGCTGGAAGATATGCTGCAGCTGAACCTGGACAACCCGATTGTGGTTTCTCCGGACATCGGCGGCGTCGTGCGTGCCCGCGCTATCGCTAAACTGCTGAATGATACCGATATGGCTATCATCGACAAGCGCCGTCCGCGCGCCAACGTCTCCCAGGTGATGCATATCATCGGCGACGTGGCTGGTCGTGACTGCGTGATGGTCGACGATATGATCGACACCGGCGGCACCCTGTGTAAAGCGGCAGAAGCGCTGAAAGAGCGTGGCGCGAAACGCGTATTCGCTTACGCCACGCATCCGATCTTCTCCGGTAACGCTATCCAGAACATCAAAAACTCTGTGATTGATGAATTTGTCGTTTGCGATACCATTCCGCTGGCACCCGAAATTAAAGCGCTGGATAAAGTGCGTACTCTGACGCTCTCCGGTATGCTGGCTGAAGCTATTCGCCGTATCAGCAATGAAGAATCTATCTCTGCTATGTTCGAACATTAATCGAGCCGAGCATAAAAACCCGCTGCGGCGGGTTTTTTTGTCTCTGAATTTTTAATTCTTCCACAAAATCATTCGGCATGCGTCAAGGCGGCAAGTGAATGAATCCCCGGGAGCGTACAGGCAGTACGTGACCGGGGTAAATGAACGCAGCCAACACAGAGGCATCCCGAAGGATGACGTGGAAATGACCAATGCCTCCTTCACCTGCCATTTAGTTGACAGATGATGCGCTCATGGATGAAACATTATTGTGAACAGATTATTTTCCTCACATGTGATGCCTTTCCGCGCCCTCATCGACGCTTGTTGGAAAGAAAAGTACACCACCGCCCGCTTTACCCGCGACCTGATCGCCGGGATCACCGTCGGGATCATTGCGATTCCGCTGGCGATGGCGCTGGCGATTGGCAGCGGTGTGCCGCCGCAGTACGGCCTCTATACTTCAGCGGTGGCAGGGATTGTGATCGCCTTAACCGGCGGGTCGCGCTTTAGCGTTTCCGGTCCGACCGCCGCCTTTGTGGTGATCCTCTATCCGGTTTCCCAGCAGTTTGGTCTGGCGGGGCTACTGGTGGCGACGCTGATGTCGGGGATCTTTTTAATTCTCTTTGGTCTGGCGCGCTTTGGCCGTCTGATCGAATATATCCCGCTGTCGGTGACTCTCGGTTTCACCTCCGGGATCGGTATCACCATCGGTACCATGCAGATTAAAGACTTCCTCGGCCTGCAGATGCCCCATGTGCCGGAGCATTACCTGCAGAAAGTGGCGGCGCTGGCGATGGCCCTGCCAACGATTAACCCCGGCGATGCAGCCATCGGCGTCGTCACCCTTGGCACCTTGATCCTCTGGCCGCGGCTGGGTATCCGTCTGCCGGGCCACCTTCCGGCGCTGCTGGCTGGCTGCGCGGTGATGCTGGTGGTTAATTTGCTCGGCGGCGATGTCGCCACAATTGGCTCGCAGTTCCACTATCAGCTGGCAGACGGCACTCAGGGCAACGGTATTCCACAGCTGCTGCCGCAGCTGGTACTCCCCTGGGATATGCCGGGCTCAAACTTTACCCTGAGCTGGGCCTCGCTGCAGGCCCTGCTGCCTGCCGCGTTCTCCATGGCGATGCTCGGCGCCATTGAGTCTCTGCTGTGCGCGGTGGTGCTCGATGGCATGACCGGTACCAAGCATAAAGCCAACAGCGAGCTGATTGGCCAGGGGCTGGGCAACATCGTTGCGCCGTTCTTCGGCGGGATCACTGCCACCGCGGCGATTGCCCGCTCGGCAGCGAACGTCCGCGCCGGCGCCACATCGCCGGTTGCCGCCGTGATCCACGCCCTGCTGGTGATCCTGGCGCTGCTGATCCTCGCCCCGCTGCTCTCCTGGCTGCCGCTGTCGGCGATGGCCGCCCTGCTGCTGATGGTGGCATGGAATATGAGCGAGGCGCATAAAGTGATCAACCTGCTGCGCCACGCACCGAAAGACGACATCGTGGTGATGCTGATGTGCATGTCGCTGACGGTGCTGTTTGATATGGTGATTGCCATCAGCGTCGGGATCGTGCTGGCCTCGCTGTTGTTTATGCGCCGTATCGCGCGCATGACCCATCTGGCGCCGGTCAACGTCGAGGTGCCAGACGATGTGCTGGTGCTGCGGGTGATTGGGCCGCTGTTCTTTGCCGCCGCCGAAGGCTTGTTCAACGACCTGGAGACCCGGATCGCCGGCAAGCGCATCGTGGTGCTGAAATGGGACGCGGTGCCGGTTCTCGACGCCGGTGGTCTGGATGCCTTCCAGCGCTTTGTGAACAAGCTGCCGGAAGGCTGTGAATTGCGCGTATCTAACCTCGAGTTTCAGCCGCTGCGCACGTTAGCGCGCGCCGGCGTCAAGCCGCTGCCCGGACGCCTGAGCTTCTACCCCGATCGTCAGGCCGCGCTGGCTGACCTGTGATCACCCGGCGGCAGGCCCCTGCGCCTGCCGCATCAAGGCTCCGGTCGCCTGCTGCAGCCAGCTCAGCACCGCCGGCGTCATCCAGGTGCCCTTCATCAAATGCGGCTCCTGCTCCATTGCCCGACGAAACTTCTGCAACGTCTGCGGCCGGGTACCAGCATAGGACTGAAACAGTTCAAGCCACGCCCGGGCCAGCGCCTGACCCGACGCCGAGTCCGGCGCTACGCCCTCCCGGCACGCCTGATGCAGCTTCGCCACCAGCGCAGGCCACTCCTGTAGCCGGTCGAAATAGTGCCGGCGGGTGAACGCCATCTCCTCGTCGTCGAGGTAACGCGCCCAGATGGCCAGTTTGCTTTCGGCAAAGGCCTCGGTGATAAAGGCGATGATGGCCGGGGTGACGCCGGTCTGTTCAACCATTTGCGGCTCGGCGGCATGCATCTCGTTCAGGCGGGTCAGAAACTCCGGGCGCCCTGCCGTATCCTGCTCCAGGCGCTCCATCCAGCGCGTCGCCATACTCATCGCCTGCGGACTGTCCGTCGGGCAGCCGCTCGCCATCAGCGTCTGCACCTCCTCTGTTAGCTCGCGCCACGCCTGCGCGCGCTGTTCATCCTGTGCCGCAAACGGCAGCGCGGCTAACTCCTGTTGACTAAACCAACGATCGTACATTTTCATTAACTCCAACGTCTGTAGCCAGGACTCCAGATCGGGTTCATTGCCGCCCGCCAGCGCCTCGCGCAGCACCAACAGCCGGTCGCGCAGCCTGCCGACATCGCGCAATTGGGCGTTGAGCGTCTCTATCTGCTGCGTCAGCAGCTCGGGTAGCGACAGCGTTTGCCGATCGAGATAGTCCTTGATGGTGGCGAGCGTCAGCCCGGCCTGCGCCAGCGCCTTTATCATATGCAGGCGCTGAACCGCGGACAGGTTATAGAGCCGATAGCCCGCCTCGCTTCTGGCCGAAGGCGTTAACAGCCCCGTCTGTTCATAATGATGCAGCGTACGCACCGTCATTCCGGCGCGCTTCGCCAGCTCTCCCACCTGAATTAACATGACTGCTCCTCTCTGTGGCCAGGTCCGCTACTCTGCTGCCTGACGTAACGTCAGGGTCAAGCGAAAACCTCATTAGCTATTCATTTTGGTGGCAACCTTAGCAGCACGGAGGTCAGGACGGAATGGGGTCGTATGGTGATGGGGAAAAGAGGAGGAAATAACGAGAGTCACAGGAAAACGCATCGGCCTTCAGGGGCCGATGCGGGAAATCATGCTACGGTTAGCTGTGGCGATGCTGATTACGACGGCAGCGTTTATCATAGTGGCGCACCCACCAGTAGCGGTCGCTGACCTGCTCGTGGCCGCCAATACGGGCACCGGCCAGCCAGAGCACGGCGCCAACGAAGATGCTTAAGATTGCGCCATGTGCAAAGAATTGCGGCAGGTTAAGCTGCGGAAGCTGGTTCAGAATGGAGTAACCTACCCCCACAACCATCACCACCAACCCTAACCCCATGAGTACGTTACCGAGTAACGAAGCGTTTTTGCGTTTCATGTGTCACCTCCGGACTTTGGGTTGCCAGGGAATATCCCCAAATCTTATAGGTGTAGTATAGACAGGGTCCCTGCCCTGGAGTGCGCCCACGATCACATTAGTGAACACCGATTAGACAAATATTTACAAATAAGCCTCTGAACAATATCAAATTCTAATGATTCAGGTGGGTAATCATCAATGCTGGTATTGTCTCGTGGGCAGAACTTTGTCAAGCGCGCCCGCAGACAGTACACTACGCGGCAGAGAATGCCCCATGCAGGAAAGAAAACGTGACCATTAAACTGATTGTCGGCCTGGCCAACCCCGGTGCGGAATATGCCGCCACCCGGCACAACGCTGGCGCCTGGTATGTCGATTTACTGGCGGATCGCCATCGTGCGCCGCTGCGCGAAGAGAGCAAGTTCTTCGGCTACACCTCGCGCATCAATCTGGCGGGCGAAGACGTTCGCCTGCTGGTTCCTACGACGTTTATGAACCTCAGCGGTAAAGCAGTGGCTGCAATGGCGACCTTTTATCGCATCAACCCGGATGAAATTCTGGTCGCCCATGATGAGCTGGATTTGCCGCCCGGGGTGGCGAAATTCAAGCTTGGCGGTGGCCACGGCGGCCACAACGGCCTAAAGGACATCATCAGTAAGCTCGGCAATAACCCGAACTTTCACCGCTTACGCGTCGGGATCGGCCATCCGGGTGACAAAAACAAGGTTGTCGGCTTTGTACTCGGCAAACCGCCGGCCAGCGAGCAGAAACTGATTGATGATGCTGTCGACGAAGCGGCGCGCTGCACCGAAATCTGGTTAAAGGACGGGCTGACCAAAGCCACCAACCGCTTACATGCCTTTAAGGCGCAATAAGCCGTTGTCGTGCGGCATTTTTGCCGCGCACCGTGTATAATAGGCAAAGCTATTCAATTTTCTGCAATCTGTTGCTTATAACAGATTGATTATCCAAAGATTAAGGTGATTTAAATCATGGGATTCAAATGCGGTATCGTCGGTTTGCCCAACGTCGGCAAATCCACCCTGTTCAATGCGCTCACCAAAGCGGGTATTGAAGCGGCCAACTTCCCCTTCTGTACCATTGAGCCGAACACCGGTGTCGTACCGATGCCCGATCCGCGTCTGGACAAGCTGGCTGAAATCGTCAAACCGCAGCGCATCCTGCCGACGACGATGGAATTCGTTGATATCGCGGGCCTGGTGAAAGGCGCGTCCAAAGGTGAAGGTCTCGGCAACCAGTTTCTGACCAACATCCGTGAAACCGAAGCTATCGGCCACGTGGTTCGCTGCTTTGAAAATGACAACATTATCCACGTTAACAACAAAGTGGATCCGGCTGACGACATCGACGTTATCAACACCGAGCTGGCACTCTCCGATCTGGACACCTGCGAGCGCGCTATCCACCGTGTGCAGAAGAAAGCTAAAGGCGGCGATAAAGACGCTAAAGCTGAGCTGGCGGCGCTGGAAAAATGCCTGCCGCAGCTGGAAAATGCCGGCATGCTGCGTTCACTGAAAAACCTGACCGACGAAGACAAAGCAGCGATTAAATACCTCAGCTTCCTGACGCTGAAGCCGACCATGTATATCGCCAACGTCAATGAAGACGGCTTTGAGAATAACCCTTATCTCGATAAAGTCCGTGAAATTGCCGCCGCCGAAGGTTCTGTGGTCGTCGCCGTTTGCGCCGCCGTTGAGTCCGATATTGCCGAGCTGGACGACGCTGACCGCGACGAGTTTATGGCCGAGCTGGGTCTCGAAGAGCCAGGCCTCAACCGCGTGATCCGCGCCGGTTACGAGCTGCTGAATCTGCAGACCTACTTCACCGCAGGGGTGAAGGAAGTTCGCGCATGGACCATCCCGGTCGGGGCAACCGCCCCGCAGGCAGCCGGTAAGATCCACACCGACTTCGAAAAAGGTTTTATCCGCGCGCAGACCATCGCCTATGAAGATTTTATTACCTACAAAGGCGAACAGGGTGCAAAAGAAGCCGGTAAAATGCGTGCTGAAGGTAAAGACTACATCGTGAAAGATGGCGATGTGATGAACTTCCTGTTCAACGTCTGATCCCGCTGGCTGGCGTTTTCGCCACCACCGCGTCATAAAAATCCACGCAGCGGCGTGGATTTTTTTTACCCGGACGACACGCTACTCCACAATATGGGTCTCTTCAGCCGCCTCATAGCCATCAACGATCTGCACAATTTTCTTTAATTCGCCCTCGATGAAAGCCGGGGTGGCGCTTTCCCCTGAGGCCGGGTGATGAAGCTCCACCGAGATGCCGCTGGCGGCATTGGTCAGTGACAGGCTGATCTCCAGCTGTCCCGCTGCGGACGATGGTCGCCCGATTTGCTGCACGATGGCCGCCGCCGCCGCGCGCGTATCAACGTCTGCGAGATGCCCCCACCTCATTTCAACATGTCCCTGCTGCCCTGCCTTTATCACCTGCAGCGTATAGCCGCTTCTTGCCGTTGCCATGTCTTTTCCTCCGGTTTCGTTGCCCGGGCGTCACATTATCAGCCCGGTTTTATCAGCAAAGTTCGTTCACGTGCGCCTTGCCGTTAATGACTCTTTTCCACATAGGTCTGCATGTTTTCTTTGGTCACTAACTCAAACGGGATCCAGACATGAGACTCGACCTTTTCTCCTTTAATCAACTTCAGCGCTACCGCTAAGGCCGTTTTGCCCTGACCGACGGCGTCCTGGAAGACCGTCACCTGGATCTTATCGCTGGCCAGGGCTTTCAGCCCGTCCGGCGTGGCGTCGATCCCACCGATCAACAGCTTCTTCTGGCTCTTCTCCAGCGCCATCGCCGCGCCAATCGCCATCTCGTCGTTGTTCGCCGCCACAATATCAATCGCTTCCCCGTTGCCTGTCCAGTTCTGCATCAGATCCATTCCCTCGCTGCGGGAATAGTTGGCCGGCTGTTTCTGCACCACTTTCATTGCCGGATATTTGGCCACCACCTGCTCGACGTCTTTGGTGCGCTGCAGCGCGCCGGCGTCAGTGAGATTGCCGATCATGATGGCGACATTGCCTTTGTAGTTCGCCAGCTTCGCCAGCGCCTCCATCTGCAATGTGCCGGACTCCCGCTCGTCCGAACCGACAAACACCACGCCAGGCGGTAACGTTTTATCCCCCGGCGTCCGGTTCACATACACCAGCGGCATTTTGGCCTGCTGCGCCATCTTCGTCAGCTGCGGGGTGCTGGCGGAGTCCACCGGGTCGACGATGATCGCGTCCACGCCGGAGGCGATAAAGCTCTGCACCTGATCGGCCTGGCGTCCGGTGTCGCCGCGGGCGTCTTCAAACTGCACGTCGACATGACGGGCGCGGGCCTCTTTCTCAATGGACTGGCGGATAATGGTGAGAAAGTTTTGATCGAAGTAGGCCATTGAGACGCCGATCTTCTCCGCCAAAGCCGAGGCGGAACTGGCCAGTAACCCCACTAACAGGATGATTTTACAGTGCTTCATAGCATGCCCTCAGAGGTCGAAATGAAATTTTCAATATAAACATAAATGGTATATTTAAATCATTTTCAGACTACGAAGGGCGTTCAGTTCTTGCAATAAGGATGTAAAGAAAATGTTGCCATGCGCACACTTTATTTCACCGCCTCACTCACTGAGGGCTCACCGGTAGGGGGGATCGCCGCGGGCGGCGCCTGCTTTCGCTTCAGCAGGGCATACTCCACTATCAGCTGTTGCAGATGCAGCTCCGCGAGGCTTTCCCGGGCGGCAGGCCAGGGTTGATCAACGGGAAGCACGGCCAGCTGGCGTAGCTCCTCCTCCAGCGGAACGGCGCGGTTAAACGACTGCATGATGGCAAACACTGCGGTTTTCAGTTCGCTCACCGTGAGGTATCTCCCCTTCTGCTCGTCGAGGGCATTGAGCTGGCCGGCGAGCCGCTGCAGCTGCTGCATTCCCTCGGACCAGCCGGTGAGGTTTTCCGCGGGCAGTGCGGCAGCGCTCAACTGCTGCCGCCACTGCTGCGCCAGCGGTTGTGCTTGATCCGGCCAGCGACTCAGGGCCTGCCGGACCAGCTGGTCGCCGTAGCTTACCGCCCAGTCCGGCGCCAGGCGGGCGAGCTCGCCAAGCTGGCGCTGCGTCTGAGGCAGATCCACCGGCATCAGGGGAGATGCCCCCGGCAGGCCCGGTATCACATTTTGGGTCACCGAAATGGGCGGTAAATCGGACTGACGCAACGCCAGCCATCCACCGACGGCGATGCCCGTCACCGCCAGCATGGTGACCATCCCGGCGACAAACGGCTTCCAGCGCGGCGCGGTTGCCGGAGAAGACGCCACCACTGGCGCGGGCCGCTTTGCAGGTAAAGGCGGCGCAAGCGGCTCAGCCTTTGGCCTACGTTTTAGTTCTGGCACTGGTTCAACCTTCGCCGCATCCTCTTCGCTGACCAGAGCGCCGGGAAGTTCCGCGTCAGACACCGCCACCGGCGGCGCGGTGGGGAGCGCTGGCGCAGGGTCGAGATTCTCGAAGCGGCTTACCGTGCTGTGCAGCAGCGCCCGCAGGTCGCTCAGCGGGTTTTCAGGCCCGATCTCAAGGCGCTGGAGCACTGCGTCGAAGCTCTGCAGCGAACGTTCAGCCTGACCAAGCGATTCGAGATCCGCCGGGGCGAGACTGAGAGTGCGGAGCACCTGCCGCAGCCGCTTGCTCAGGGTGCGGAAGATCTCTGTCCGGGCCGGGAGCGCCTGCGGCCACAGGTTTTTCCCCTGGTGGGCCAGCAGCGACTCCATTAGCGACAGCCCCTCGTGGATCCCTGCCAGCCCGCCCAGCCTGGCGCGGGCCAGCGTATACCAGGCGACAGTCTGCAGATCCGCGCCGTGATGCTCCAGCAGCGAGCGGGCAAGCTGCTCGGCATACGGCCAGTTAATATCCGGCCGCGCCGGGTGGCTGAGCTTGTTCATTTCCGCACGCAGGGCAATAAAATCAGCCAGCGTGCGCGGGTCGCCACCGGTTTTATAGTGGCGTTCGTCGTGTGTTGTCATCATGATGTCTTTCAGCGAGAGATTAGAGGGCGGAGCGGGCGTCAAGATACTGCTGGCGTTTGAGGTGGCGGATCAACACCCTGCCCTCGGGCATAAACTCTGTGCCGTAACGCACCAGGCCAATATCCTTCAGCTCCGCATCAATGGCATAGCGCAGTTCGCCGGGCGCATGCTGATCGAGCATCACCACCGCGATCCGCTGCAGGCGCGGTTCGTATTTCAGCAACACCGCCGATAACGTGCTCATCAGCTGATGCGCCGACGCCGGCATCCCCTGGAGGATAGCGGTCATATCCGGCAGGCCGTAGTCCGGCAGATGCGCCAGCGTTCCAGCCCGACAGTTAAGGATGCGCTGCATGTTATCGAGCACCGACAGGATGACCTGATCCGTTTCGCTGACAGTATTCAGGTCAAGCCCGCCGGCGAAGTTGCCGTACAGGATGTCATACAGGGAGGGACGAGGCATTTTCACTTCTCCTTAAGCGGGTGCAGCGTCAGTTGATTTTGGCTGGCTTCGATAATGCGCGGCCTCGCCGGGTCAAGATCGTCCCGGGTGAGTACCAGCCGCCAGCTGTTTTGCGTCAGGTCTGGATCGATAAACATGGCCGCCACCGCCACAAACTGCGCGCGGGTTTCCATGGGCATATCGACGGTCACCGACTCGCCCGGACGCAGGCGAACATCTTTTTCCGCCACCCGGTCCGCCTGCAGCGCCTGGCCATCGCCGGCAAACAGCGACGGGTAGTCAGTATTGTCAAACGCCTGCCGATCCTTAAGCTGGTAAATACGCACCACCGTCGCCAGGGAGGCGCCTTTGGCGTTGTTATTCACCCCTTCCCGGGCGCGAAGATCCAGATGCAGGGTTTTCACCTGGGGGTAAAAAATGGACTGGGTCACGGAAACGGCGCCGTCTTTTACGGTCTGCGTCAGGCCGCAGCCGGTTAAGACGGTAACCATAAGGAATGCCAGCAACCTGGCGGAGGGTTTAACTGCGGTAATCGCCATCTTCATCGCTCTCCCTGCGGTGGATATTTTCCCGGACGCGCTGATAGCGCCCCAGATAAATCGTGGTCCTGTCGTCAGCCTGTTTCTGCGCATCCAGCGGACGCAGCACAGCGGTACGGCCAAGCTGGACGGCATGCGCCTGCTGGCAGCAAAGTTGCGCATCCGGCAGTAAATGGCGGGCGACGCAAAGCTGCAGCCGCACGTCGAGATGAGATCCGAGCCAGACGTGCAGGAGCGCCATCAGGTCGCTGAACAGTTCGCCGCCAGGCAGCCAGCCGCGGACCTCATCAGGCTTTTCCGTCGCCAGCTGCAGCAACACCTGACTGTTCACATCCGTGGCGTGGGTTCCCATCACTGGCCTGTGTTGCAGGCTAACCGGCTGGCGGATGCTCATCGTTAACGGCTGCGACAAGGGGATCCGGCAGGGATCGTGGTGGTACACCGTCGCCCGGGTCCCCGGGGCCAGGAGCGCCACCAGCGCCTCCATGCCTTCCCCGGATCTCCCCGGCAGCATCATCACCGGCAGCAGCGCCAGAAATCGCGACAGCGGCGCTGCGGCAACGGCGGCACATCCCGGTATGCCCAGCCCCGCCAGGCCCAGCAGATACTGCGAGGTGTTGTCCGTGCCACCCGCCCGAAAGGTTGCCGGGTAGGAATATTTGCGCCAGATACGGTAATACTGGGCGATCAGCCGATGGTTAAAGATATCGAGAAAATCCTCGGTCGCCTCGACGCCTTCCCGCCGTTGCGCAATGTCATCGCTATAGTGGGTCGGCAGCGGGGATTCCACGCCGTAGAGTCCCATAAAAGTAACGCGAACCGCCGGCGGACGGGGCGGTTCAGGATCGTCCATTCCACGGATTTCGCCAGCCGGAAAGCCCATCCCCGGATGCGGGCGAAAGCGTATGGGTTCATCACCTAATAGCCAGCCGCTGCCGATGATCGGCGCCTTCGGATGGTTCTTCTCCAGCAACTGGCAGAAGCGGTAAAAATTCATGTACGGCAACTGAGGCCGGAGCTGAGCCATCAGCCGGGCAGGCGCAGACTGTGATTCTCTTTCCACCGGATACATTTCCCTTCAGGTTGAACAATGAGCGTCAGCTGGTTGAACTGATTCATATCGGCATACAGTGCGAAAAAGCGGTTGAGCATGTCGCCAAACAGGTGGACATCGCCCGCGCCGGTAAATCCGCTACCGTCGAGAGTCACTTCGATATCCAGCCCGCGCAGCAGGAATCCCTGTTCGAAACGCTGAATTCGGTGATGGCTGACCGCCAGAATAGCGTCCAGACGACGGTTATTGAGCTCATCCTCCCGCCAGTTGTAGAGCGACAGCGTACCGCGCAGTACCTCGGCGCTGCTCATCATATTGAGAAAACGGGTGCCCAGATGGCTCATGACCCGCCAGTGGTAGCGGTCTTCCGTCGGGGGATATACCGGCAATGTGGGCTTACAGAGATTGCGGACGGTAAGCGGCGTGGCTGATATCGACTCACAGCGATCCAGCAGCGTGCTCTGTAGCGCCCGGCGCGGCAGCTGGCCGTTAGTGCCGGTGATGCGCAAGGAGACCGTTTCCCGCGCCAGCGCCCGGTCAGCCTCCCATTGCTGTCCGCCGAGGATAAGCCAGGTATCGTGCATGCCGGTGACGCCCCGTTTGACGCGGGTGTGGTAGTAGCGCTCCGGCGCATGGCGACGCATCATTCCCCCCTGGTGACGAAAGCGGGTGAAAGGCACATAGCGCGCCTCCCCGGTGCGCCCGGAGCCGGTCACGCTGTCGACAGAATAGATTTCGGTATGCCCGTCCTGCAGGCGCTTCGGACGCAGGAGGTATTCGCTCTCCAGCCCGCAGATGGTCAACGGATCGGCCTCGAGGGTAAACAGGTTAATCACCGGCACACAGTGCAGGCGCAGGCTGCTTGCGCTGACGGGTAAATCGCTTTGCCAGACCTCGCTGAACACCACCTCAAGCGTGAAATGCGATATCCCCGCCGGCAGGGTGATGTTTTCCAGGCCATTTAGCTGCACGAACATAAATTTTTCGCGAAAGGTGAAATACTCGAGCAGCAACTGATAGCCGCTGAAAGCGCTCTCCCCCTTCGGCCATAAACGATCCTCCTCGCTGAATCCCCCCGGGGAAAAATAGCCGTCGAGGCTTATCCGCTCTGTCTGACCCGGCAGGCGCAGGTACAGCGCGGCCTGGCGTCGGGTCAGCCACAGATGGAGGGCGCTGCCGGTAACGGCGTCTTCTCCCAGGTACAGCGACAGGCGGCGGAGATCGGTCTGCGACCAATCAGCCAGCTCGCTACAGGCGAAGCGTAGCCGCAGGACCGAACGTCCGTCCGGCTCCGCCGTCATCACCGCCTCCTCTATCGCCAGCGGATTAAGCGTCAGATCGCGGGTGGTTCGGTACCGGCACACGGTATTTTTCGGCCCCAGTGGGCGGGAGCTAATCTCAAACCCGGGGGTCACCGTTTCCGCCATCTTCATCGCCGGCAGCGTTGGGGTCAGCGCCACGATCGATAGCGATGGAATGGTGCGCAAATAGTGCGGCCACAGCATGCTGACCAGCCCCTCGGTCAGCTCCGGCAGATCATCATCAATTTTTTCGCGCAAGCGACCTACGGAAAAGGCAAAGCCTTCAAACAGGCGCTCAACGTAAGGGTCCGGCGTACCGGCTTTATCGAGATCCAGCATCGCCGCCCGATCGGGGTGAGCCTGCGCGAACGCTTTTGCCGCCTCGCGCAGGTAGCGCATTTCAGCGTCAAAATATCGCAGGGTTAAATCGTCCATTATGAATATTCCATTATTCGTCTACAGGGAGACACGCAGCATGGCTGCGCGGTCAGATTAGTTGGCCGTCGGGCGGCCATGAGCGAAGGAGGCCTGGCGTTGCAGGTCAACGCCAATCAGTCTGGGAGGCGGTTTCAGTATCCCTCTTCTCCGGGTATATCGTCGGTCAGCGGAACACGCTCAGCAGGCGCGCGCACGCTGAATATCGTCTCCGGTAGCGTAAAGTTTCGCAGAGACAGCAGCGCCAGCGGTCCTTCCCCCGCCTCGGTACGCAGCGTGTAGTTCAGCAACAGACCATCCGGCGCTTTCCAGCTCAGGCTCCAGCTGCTGCTCGTTCCGGGATAAGCGCTGACTACCGCCTTATCCAGCAGTCGGATCCACCCCCAGGCGCCCGGGAAATCGCCATACTGGCGGGTGCCCGCCCGGGTACTGATCCAGCTCAGACTAGCGCCCGGCGCTTCGGTGTCGGCGGGCCAGCTGAACCGCCGCCAGGCCGGCATCTGGTTCATATAGACAAGTTTCTGACTGTCGATGACCAGCTCCGTCTGCATCACACCGTCCGCCGTGCCGGGGCGTAGCGCAAAATGCAATCCCGCTTCGCCGTTAGCGAACGCGACGTCGGAGAGATGGCTCAGGGTATTCATCGCCTGCAGAAAGGCCGGGTTAAATGTCAGTCCCTGAGCATTGATACTGTCCGCCATCCAGCGGCTCCCCTCTTTATGCAGCACACCGTTCAGCCGGGTCTGCAGAAAGCGGGCGATGCGCCCGGTCTCGCTATTAAGATATTTTGCCAGCAGCGGCAGAGAGACTTCACTGCTGGTATTTTTAAAGGGGTAGCGACCGCCAAAAGCGCTATTCCAGTCCTCCACCACCGCGCTGCGCCACTGGGCGTTGAGACTTTCCGCCGCCGGGGTCAATACCTGCTGCCAGGCCTGCTCCATCGGGTGAACAAACAGCGTCTGCCCAAAACCACTCCACTCCTGGCCCAGTCCCGCCGCCACCAGGCTGCCGTAGTCGCGCGTTTCGGTTAAATCCACGGCCTTGCCCTGGAACACCGTCTGCGCAAGCAACCGGGTCATCGCCTGCGGGTCGGTGGCGTTGGTGACCTGCTGCAGGCGCAGACGCACCTGGGTGACGCGGGTCAGGAAGGTCTGCAGGCTAAGACGGCTGGTGGGCGTCCCGCCGTCGCGATTATCCAGCAGCGCCAGCACGGGTCCGAAGGTGGCATCCAGAGGACCGCGCGCGCCGGACCGTTGATCGATGGCGGGCGAGTTATCACGGTTAAACAGTTGCTTTGCCGATTTGACCAGCGAATCGGCGATGGCTTCCCCGGTCTGGCCGGTTCGCCCCTGCACGCTCAGGGTGTTCATCAGCGCCACCAGCGGCGACTGGCGCACATCGGCCATCAGGGTCAGCTGGTCAATGGCATCGGAGAGGGTCGCCGCGCGCTGCCAGCGCAAGCAGTTGAGAAAATCCAGCCAGGCGCCGCTAAAATCAGCGAAATAACGCTCCGCCAGCCGGGCTCGCAGAGTTTCCGGCGACATCAACTGCGCGGCAGTTTGCTTCGTGTCGCTCAGCACCCAGTCCATTTCATCGCGGCGTTCCGCGACCACTTTCTCAATGGCCGACTGCACGGCCTGCTCCCAGGCCTGACGGGTAAACATTCCCGGCACCACCTCATCAGTGCTGAACAAACGCGAAGCATCGGTGTCGGCAGTCATATCCGCCAGGCGCATATCGGCATACTGATTCGCCACCTGCGCGAGCATCTTCTGATAAAGCGTGGACTCACTGTTGCGCTGGCCCAGTTGGCGAATTAACCGTGTGCGCACCTGGCTGACCAGCACGTCGTCGGTATGCAGACGCCACTGCGGATGCGATGCCAGGCTGGCGGCATAAAATGCCAGCAGCGAAGGGCCGCTGCCCTGCCAGACGGCGTCGGCGATGCCTGAGCGCTGCGACCACTCGCGCATCAACGCTCCCGCAAACCACGCAGCATCCATTCTCTCCGGGCGGGCCAGCATCAGGTACAGTTTCAACTGGTCGTAAGCGGTCTTCGTCATCTTCTCACGCAGCGGGCTGTCCGGCGGCAGCTGTACGAAGGCGGTGAGCTGCTCTTCCAGATGACGCGCCGCCGCATCGCGCAGCAGCGGCTGCGCCCTCTCTCCGTAGCGCGGAAACAGCGCCGCCAGCAGGTCATCGTTCTGACTGAGGCCAGCGCGGGCATACCACGGCGCGCCGTGCTGCGAGCGGTATTCCAGTTTAGAAAACGTTTTCTGTAACGCGGAGAGCGCATGCAGGCGTACGGCCAGCGGCTGTTTTCCCGCCGAGGCCTGCTGCACCTGCTGCTGTGCGGTCGCCACCAGGTGGCGGTTGGCGATAAAAGAGACTGTCATTGAGGCGGCCCAGAGTAACATCAGGGCAGCAGCGGCCACGCTCATCCCACGCATCCAGTTGACTCCCTGTTTGCGCGGACGTAGACCTGCGGGTAATTCCGTCATCCTGTCCGGCAGAATATCCCAGCTGTTATCCCGGCCCCAGTGATGGCTGATGCTGCGGCCGGCCTCCGCCGACGGCGCGCTGAACACCACTCCGGCCAGCGGCTGCGGGCGGTAAGGATTAAGCAATACCGATAACGGCTCCGTCACCGTTTCCGGTTTACGGGTCAACTGATCGGCCAGCGTGAGTAAAAAATTGTGCTGTGGCTGACCGCAGACCTGCTGTATGCCTTGCGCGGTCAGCTGCGGTATCAGCCCGGTAAGCTGTCCGGCGAGCGTCTGCGGTGAACAATTCGCAGGCAACAGGCACCCCACTGGCTGGGTGACGCGCCCGGCCTGTTCTCCGGCGCGTGGATGCAGCGACCAGACGTACAGTGGCAGCTTCCAGCCCAGAGCCTCATAGCGAAGCTTTAAAGCATGAGACACGCTATCCATTGCATCTGGCGTGAGACCTGAGGTTGCGCTGTTTTCCGTTGCCGGCATACCGTCCAGCGCTGAGGTCACCCAGACCATTCCGTCCACCGCACGGCGGCGCAGTTTACGCAACGCAGCCAGCCAGCCTGCATCGGCCGGAGTCGCAGGATCGCCACCCCACAGCAGCACAGTCCCCCGGTCTTCCTGCCAGAGTTCCCTGGTGAGTTTTGGGGCCAGTTGTTCCACATCACTGACTGAGCCGGTCATCAGCAGGATGCGGACTTTGCTATGCCAGAAATGACCGTAAGTATGTCGCAGAACTTGTTGTACGTCGTTTATTATCTTTTTACTTATGTCTACCTGTTTCAAATGAGCACTATTGTTTGACCAAGTATTCTGTTTATCATTTAACTTACGGAAAAAACGCAATCTTGATGCAAACGCAACAAGTGAGTACCGACTGACTAGCAACAAAGAGAGGAAAACAGGAACTGCGAAAATAGTACAGAGCACCCGAAATTTTTCTGCTGGTTCCATCAATCCCAGGGATGGTCCCCACAGGTAATATAGTAGAAACAAAATAACAGTAATAATAACGACAAAAAAAAACGCCAGAAAATTTAATAAGGA
This sequence comes from Klebsiella sp. P1CD1, assembly GCF_003790505.1. Lineage (NCBI taxonomy): Bacteria > Pseudomonadati > Pseudomonadota > Gammaproteobacteria > Enterobacterales > Enterobacteriaceae > Klebsiella > Klebsiella sp. P1CD1. The sequence continues at coordinate 2,298,538 of NZ_CP033631.1, read as the reverse complement.
TTTTCTTCATGTTATAATAAACCTCTAAACACTGGCAACCGAGTTAAACAAATGAGAGTTCAAAACATCATTATTTTTATTTACCAATAAATACTGTCCTGGGGGAAGATGCTCATTTACATAACTCAATTGCAAAAACTCGGTAAGAGGCGGGCATTTACATAAATAGTTGTCTGAATCAACGTATATATACGACGAAAGTGCACTTTCCGACATTACATCTGTTGTTTTTAACACCACTTTTTTAAGCTCTTCTTCATTCAACCCAGAATATATAACACCAGATAGCCGCCTCCCTTCATTAACCCTTCCCCAAAGGAGCGATTTATCTATTCCTACCCAATCACATTCTGGTCGAAAAAAAGCCCCTAAAGATGAGTGACCAACAGTCTCACCATCATTTCTCAGTCTTCCCAACAAAAACATCACAGATTCAGATTTATCGTCGATTTCATCGTCAAGTAATTCTGCGCCATAAAAACTGGCGGCAATAAGAACTATATATTCATCAGAAGAGCTATCCAGCAAGTTATCGATGGATTCAGATAAGTTTCTACTAAACTCAATATCCCCCCCCCGGATATATATTATCAAGTCGTTCTTGCCAAATCTTTTCCATCAGAGGTTTTAAATTATCATTAAGAGCGCATATCACTTTTACCCTAACATATTTAGGCAAAAGGGTTATATGCATATGGATATCATTAATTAGAAATCCCATTATTTTATTAAATAAAATAGCATTTCTATCCTGTATTTGATGAATGCTATTTAATTCATTTATTGGGGAATTAAAACTAAGATATCTGGACATATGCGTTAACTTTGGTGCATAGCGAACAGGCAATAAATCCCCCTCTATGATATTAGTCACACCACCATTTAAATCAGGCAATCTGACCTGTAACTCAATGACCTCAAGATAGGCCCTTCCTTTTTGAAGCAACTCCTGATAATAATCCAGGCGAGTTTTATTCCAGTAAACTGTTTCGATATTCTCATTATTCCATATTATAACTCTGAAGAAAAATACAGCCCCGCTTAAGAGTAGCGGCACCAGCAATAACTCAGACCAGAAAGCATAATTATTTTTTGATAAATACTCAGGAAAATAAACCAAAAAAACACATACATATACAGCAAGAATACAAACACAAATTCCGAATTCAACCCATAATGATAATGTTTTTTGGGATGTTTTCTCTTCCGAAGGAATATCAAAAATATTTACTGGCATAAATTCATTCCTTTAAAACACGCGAACCGGTGGAAATAAGAATAGCGCCACATGAACAGCGATGCCCTTCTAACGCAACAGCTAACCCGTTATCGCAATGTTTTTCATCTCCCTCACTTATACTATTTACACCGTGTGTTGGACATGAGACCAGATCAGACTTACGTGCCACAGATTTACCATCAATGATTATCTGAGATGAGCCCGTTAAGACAGATCCACCATGAGATGTTTTATCACCTACACAAATAGTTTTTTTCATATTCTCATTTATCCAGTCTGATATATTAATTGGCAATAGTAACTTCAGGAAGTCTTTTTAAAATGACAGGATTATAGCCATCAGGGTCATCAACCATTACTGGCTTTCCATTAATCAAGATGCTTTTCCCATTGTCATCAGTTTTTGGTACTTTAGGTATAGCTTTGCCTGTGTCAGGGTCAACAATAACGGTCTGATCTTTTGCGATTATTCTAAATGCAACGTCAAGCGCATCATACCGATAGTATCCATTTATTGACACCAAAGATTCTTTTATATATTTAAGATCTTCAGGAGTTGAATAAGGTATTGAATCAAGCACAATTATCGCATCATATATTTTATCATATAGTAAAATATCATATAATATGCTATGGCGGGTTGAGTTAGGTTCAAAACTAAAACTAGCACATCCAGAGTAAAAATATGTATATAATGAAGAGTCAAAAACTATATTATTTATTACACTGAGACATTTAGATGGGTAATTATTAGTTTCACGTTGCAATAGAAATTGTGAAATTTTACCCTTTCTTTTAACTCTTAATATTCGTTGTTGATGATACCCACCATTAGGAATGTCCTTGTAATAGTTTGCTGGCACTTTGATATTTTTTCCATCAAACAAGCCAAGCCATAGATCCTGTTCTTTATTTACCAACCAATATTCATTACTTGAAAAAACTTTGCTCCTCTGAGAATCAGGTAAATTATTTTGCTTATTTTTGTAATTACGATAATCACCGCGATATTCCTCATCAACACGTTGTTGTTCCTGTCTTGAAAAAATCTCCGAGAATGTCATGGAATTTGTATCCGAGTTGACGCTGGATACTGACTTATCTGACGCATAACAGATTTGTAAGCTTGCCGCTTCTAAAAATAAAAGCGACATGAAAGAATATTTAATAAAAATTCTCATTTCTCATTTTCTTATTAAGGATAATTAAACCCATCGATGAAAGGAGCAGGATCAAGCCTGTTTGCTATACCAGGACCAGGTCTCTCTTTTACTCTAACTTCAAAATGGAGATGAGCACCTAAAGCTATACTGGTCATTCCATTGGCATTACCTGTGCAACCAGTTTCTCCCAATAATTCACCACAACGTACATGGTCTCCCCTCTCTAAACCAGAATGAATTGCAGACAGATGGGCGTAGAAAAAATAAACCTCACTAATTTCACTATCATTACATCTACAAAGCAACGCCTTCTCTAGTGGAAGATCGTCAACCTGAACAATAATACACAACTGTCTGCCATAATCACTACGAGGAGGATCAATTATAAAAGCGATGCGACCATCTGCTACTGAAAATATTGGTGTATTTGGCGCAGCTTCTATATCCAAGCCCTGGTGTTGATAACGACGTCCATTAGAGCGAGTTCTCCATCCCTTAAAAGTAGCACTACGGACTCGAGGAAGAGCATGAGTACGAATCCGGCAAACAGAAAGTGGATTACTCCATGTATTCCCCTCAACGTTTACAGAAGGAGATGGGGTATTTCTTGGCTGCGAATTTGATGGGGTACTTCTTGGCTGCGAATTCATAATAGTTACTGGAGGTAAATCCGTATTTAGAATGTACGTAGAATTAAGTTTCTGAATAATATCTTTGGTGGAGTAATTTTTCATCTTCGGTTCAATTCGGTAATGATCAGGTACGATAATTGAATCGAAATAATTGACCATCCATGCAACAAAAGCGGTCCTCCATGTACTATCAATAGAATAATACCTAATTATCATCTCATTATCTTTTAAATTACCAATTAGTCGGTTATAGAAAACAATATTAGTCGGGATTTTTTCGCCTTTTCCAGGAGTTTCCTTCCCATTCATAATAATGTCATATGCGCCAAATGCCCCATTCATATGAACAAGGTAAGCTATTTTAACTAATTCATCTGATTCAAGAGCACTAACTGCTGATAACTTTAAACTAAGTGAGTCAATCCCTTTTCGATCATACAATCCAATCATATCAATATTGTATTCTGCATTAACCCGTAAAGATAAAACAGTATCTGTATCGATTTCCGTTATAGTTCCGTCAACTGACTCGCCAAAAAGCTTATTATCTCTATATATTAATTTTTGGTATGAGTATTTTTCTGTTATAAACTGATAAACCTTGGATTCAGGTTTAGTGCAGTAAGATAACCATGTATCAGGTTTAAACTGTCCTAACCCTACCGCTCCAGAACCAGTAGGATTGGTCGCATTTGCTTTCCATCTTGACTCTGCATAAATTAATGCAGCAAGTCCCTCTGGCTGGAATTCATATTTTTTAGCTGTTTCAATGATATAATCTCGATATTGTTCTGCCTCTGGAGGAAGGCGTAACCCTTCACTGACATTACCAATATTACTCACACTGGTGGGAGCACCACCTTCGGTTCTCGTGGTTTGATTTACAGAAGGTGTCGGGCTTTCCGCTGTTCTACTTTCTGATGGGCCGGAAGCAGATGAGTCATTTCTCTGTTTCGCCTTTTCTTTTTCCTGTTGTTTGCTCGATTGTTGGGTACCTTGTTTAACTCTGGTACTCCCTTTTATTATCATTTCCCTGGATGATATCCGCAAACTTAACGTTCCCAGCGGCAATTTTTTATGGTCTGCAATCAGAATGTATTCTTTTTTATTTAAATGTTGCAGTTCAACCTTTATACCTTTGGTGCGGTCTTCAATAAGCAGACCAGCGACAACACCAGTGCTGTCTGTTACGTAATCACACGTCTTACCATCAAAAGTGAGTCTGAGTTTTGCATCTCCAAGCGGGCGCCAGACGAGATCGCAAATCCTCAAAGTCAATTGAGCATCATAAACTTTGTCTTTTGATGGTAAACTCAATACCTGACCGGGCTGGATAATATGCTGCTCTGCTTTAGTGAGAAGACCGTTAATATTGGCCAGTTCATTAACATCAATTCCGAATTTACGACTGATTTTCCACAGGCTGTCACCCTTCTGAACTGTATACTGTTCCATGGCTATTCCTTATCTTGTTCGTTTAATTCACCATCATATTGCGGACCATGTTCATCGAAATCCAGGTCATCATCAGTCTCATCCTCAATATCATGCTCATCGTTATAAGAAAAAAGGCTCGTCCATTTATCATCGCCAATTATTGCATGAAAATTTTTACTTTCAGGCTGTTCAAAACAACCTGACTCTCCATCATTAAAAGCAGAGTTCCATATTTGTTCTTTTGATTCACTATCAAAAAGACTCACTTTCATAGTAGATGGCGCAGCATTACCAAGAGCATCTAACAGCATAAAACTCATTGACTGTGGACCACTATCAGGAAGTTCTGGAATATTTGACTGCATAGAAGCTGGGCCACTGTAGAGAAGCTTACTTTGCTTCATCATAATATCACCAGGGCAGCCTAACTCGATGTTTCCTCCGGACAGGCGAATGTATGCCCCGCCAGCACAGTTAAACGTTAAAGTTTTTGCCGCTGTAAAAGTCATACCCTCTGTTGTACTGGTCAGTGAAATATTTTGCTTAGCTATTACTTCAATATTTCCTGACTGAGCCTGTGATATTAGATCGCCTTTGGCTACAATAGCTTCTATGCCCTCAGTTTCGGTAAAGATTGATATTTTTTCAGAAGCGGCAAGAGTAATATTTTTCTTTGCTCCCAGTTCAACATTTTGCCCTGCAGTCATATAAATATTTTCGCTTGCAACTGCCTGAAGATGACTTCCACTGGCTAAAGCAATACCTTCTGGTGCACTCATCAGTAATACAGCCCGCTTTAGCGCAAGTAACTTCTCTTCCATCAGTGCCTGTTGTTGCTCATATTGCAAGAGCTGTGCTTTTGCTGCTGATGCTGCCTGTGAAAGAGACTCCATTTGACTAACGGCTTGCGTCAACAAGGAATGTACCGCAGCCATATCCAGCACTTTCCCTTGTGCCTCAGTCTGGCTGTCCGCAGTAATGAATATCCCTTTCCCCGCCCGGATCCCTCCCCACGAATCGGTACGCAGTTCAAACCCTTCCCCCCTAAGCTTGCGGCTGGCATCAACGTTATGTCCTAAATTCAGCTGCGTCTTGCCGCCGTACTCGGTGCTGAGCTTGATATGCTCCTCGCCGCGCTTATCCTCCATTCGCAGCTTATTATTGGCCGGAGTACGAATCACATTGCGGGTGCTGTTTTTCTCCGTCACAGGGTCGACATGCCGCGAGTCGTGCAGCGCATGCGCAATATACGGCCGGTCAGGATCGCCTTCGTGGAAAGCAATCGCCACCTCCGTGCCCTGGATCAGCGGGAAGTGAAAGCCGTACACGTCGCCGCCGTAGGGTTTGGCGAGACGCACCGGCATGCTTTCCTGACCCTGCCCTTTAACCTCTCTGTCAGCGTCAAATTTCACCCGGTACAGGCCGGACGCATCCTGCCAGGCGTAGATATCATTCGCCTTCGCGCTGGTCACCCGCGCCGTCATGGTGCCAGTCACCTTCGGGCGCGGCAGCAGCGGCGGACGCCAGCACAATGTTTCGCTGTAGGGCACCGCCAGCAGGGACACCCGCAGTGCCTCCCGGCGGCTGGCGGTAAAACCTGTGCCGGTGATTAACAGCGGATCCTGCACGGGCGCAGGCAGGGTCGGTGGGAGGCTGTCGGTAACGGTCAGCACCTGGGCCGGCGCCAGCCAGGCTGCAGTACTGCTCGCGGTAATAAGCGTCTGGTGAGCCAGAAAACGCTCATGGTCGAGACGGGCATAGAAGTTGGCGGTCTCCGTCTGCGGGTCGATTTTATCGCCACGCTCCAGGTGGCGAAGCTTATAGTGGTATACCTCACCGTAAGTGATGCCTTCCCCATTTCCCCGGGTCATATCCGCTGTTGCCGACTGGAGAACGCTCTGCGCATCGCGGGGGTTATAATCCCGGGTAGTGACGTTCGCCTCTACGACGTTACGCGTGATGTTCAGACCCCATATCGATTCCGTACCGCTGTCGCTCATCCCGGACGGGCTGTTTACAGGGAGTGTCTTATCGAACATCAGCGCCCGCTGCGCGTCGGCGAAGTGGACCACTTCGCTCTGGGCCTCTTCCTGCAGGGTGAAGAAATAAAATATCCCCACCTCTGCCAGCAGGCGCTGGATAAATGCCAGGTCGCTCTCCTGATACTGATTAATTTGCTCGCGCCGCGGATAGTGTTGCTTGAGATTAAACTCATACTCCCAGTCATGCAGGTGATGTTCCTGCAATACCTGCTCCACCACCTCCGGTACCGATTTATTCACGAAAAAACGATGGCTACGAAACTGTTTATCCAGCAGGAAGAGAAACGGCTGGAGGGTTATCTGATAGGTCGACTGATCTTCAGAACGATTGACGCGCCGGAAGGTGGTAATCACACCATGGACGCGTTTGCAGTCCGCCAACTGCTGCAGTGCGCCGCCGCCCATCGTCAGCATGGCGGGTTTGCTCAGGAGCTGTGCGGCATCGATGTTTTTCTCTGCGCTGGTAAACGTAATGGTGTAATAATAAAGTTCACTCAGCTTTTCTGCACCACTGAATTCTTCCACATCCAGCGATGCGGTACATGAAGGAATATCCAGCTGGTAACGGTTAAGGGTGGTGCCGGTAATCATTGAAAAGGTATCCATTATATTCCTGTTTTACTCCGCAGTAATGACCACCAAAAATCAATTAACAGGATGCACTGTTTAATTTTTTTTAATGATAATCATCTCATTCATCATAAATATATTTATGTGCATATCGATATCTCAGATACCCCACCAGGAATTTCATAACTAAAAGGAAACCCCAGAGATATTTATATTCACTGACTGAGAAATAAAAAAAGCAGCCAGAAACCGGAACCTTCAACGTTTATCGCCGCCAGCATTTCTCTGGCACTGTCCTTAGCGCTATCCATGCTGATCTCCTTTATCCATCCCCTTTCCTGCGCTTCATCCCCGCAGAGGCCCCGCTTTGCCGACAAGATTGACTGGCTGCAGGCACGCTACCGCCCATCGCTGTTTCCTGTTTATCAGGAACCCGTAGCGCACAGGGTCAGGCAGGCATAATGTTGTTGTTCAACGTCCGCGATCGGGTTCGCGGGTTACTCGGTTTCGTTTTTTAAGGCGTCAGCCCCGGCTCCTGACGTATTAGCCGTGCCCGGCGTCAGACAGGCGTCCTTCTGCGGGACCAGACTGATCTCCACCCGGCGATTTTGCGCCCGCCCCTCTGGCGTCTCGTTGCTGGCGACAGGACGACTTGCGCCGTAGCCCTGCACCGCAAAACAGCTCTCCGGCACATCGCCGGTATCGCGCATCCAGTCGCGGACCGCCTCGGCACGCTTCAGGGAGAGCTGTTGATTGGATCTATCGTTGCCGATGCTGTCGGTATGGCCTGCCACCACGATCAGCCAGCCGGGTTTCGCCTTAATGCCCAGCAGCGAGTTCACCAGCAGCTTTGTCGAACCTGGTTTCAGCGTCGATTTGCCGGTATCGAACAGCGCCATGCTATCGAGGCGGATCGTCTGCGGCCCCTGCACAACCTGCTTAATGACCGGACGCGGCGGCAGGGGCGGCGCCCAGGCATTGATAGCGGCTTCCACGAAGGGGATCAGCCGCATCCCCTGATACAGCCCCAGCCGGTAACGCAACGGCTCTCCCCGGCGCAGCCAGTCATCCAGCTGGCGGCTGTCGGTACGCAGACGCTGCTGCGCCTGCAGCTTCGGCATCGGCGGCGTGCCGCTGAGGCGGTAGTACACCGCCAGATGATCGCCGACGCTGCGCACCAGGCTCTGGTTGTTGATAAAGGAAGCCAGCATCGCCAGCGCCAGAAAGAGGAAGCCCACGCCAGCGGCAAGACCGGCATCGCGCATCCGGCGGCTGACCCCGTGGCGGTGCGGCAGTGACGACAGAAGAAGATCCGGCAGCGGGTGAGGACCTGGCGCCGCGGCGTTGCCCGGGGAGAGCGTGGTGATCCCGGCGATTTGCTGTTGCCAGAGGTTATTTGCCACCGCCGCCACCGGTGTCAGGCAGATGCCCGCGGCACACAGGCTCAGCGGAGGAAGTTCCGCCTGCCGGGCGCGGAATGGCCGGAAAAGAGCGTTTTCGGCCAAGGTCAGAATGCTCTCCAGCCACAGCGTCTGATACAGGCGTGAATCAGGGCTCCCCTCCCGCTGCCACTCGGCAACCGACTGGGGCGCTTGCCCCTTCTGCTGCACCTGGAGACTAGGCCTCTCCGGCGTGACGGTAAACCAGCGGCTTTCCCCTGCCTGGCCGCCTGGTGGCGTCACCCAGAACACGCTCCACACCAGCGGCAGACCGTTTAGCCAGGTTCGGCACTGAACGATACTCCGCCGCCAGTCGCGTAGCGACTGCGCCAGTTGCTCCCCGGAGGGGTGGTGCTCCGGTACCACCGCCAGCAGCACGGAAACCTGCGATACCAGCGCCGGACGCGCCGCCGCCAGGTACTGCGCCAGCCGCGGCAACTGCTCCGCGCTGTCTCCCCGTAGATACCAGCCGTGACGGGTTTCGCAGTGCGCCGAACGCCCGGGAAACAGACTGTCGGTATCCCCGCAGACCAGAACCACCGCCCCCTGAAAATCCTCGGGCGGCAGGACGATTTCCGATCGCTGACGGCTGACTGCCCGGCGACGCTGACGCCAGAGCGCCGCGCCGCCCACCAGCAGGATGCACAGACTGACGATCACCTGGTTGCCGATGGACAGCGGCCAGAAGCCCAGCACCAGCCACAGGGCCAGGATGACGGTCAGTAGCGTAAGCAGACGACGGGCGTTATCACGCATCTCTTATCCCTGCCCTGCTATCTTCGCCACCATCTGTGACAGCACGGCGGAGAAGGTCAACCACAGCGCGGCCAGCGCCACAATGCCAACCGCCCAGCCGCACCAGTACATCCGCCGTCCGCTGCGCAGCCGGGAGGCACGAACCACCACCGGCGCCTCCTGGGTCAGGCTGAACGGCGGGACCCGTGCGCCAAGCGCATGCGCCACGTCCTCACGCCGTTCGTCATCCTGGGCGCGGTACTGCCCGACAAATCCCAGTTGCAAAGTACGATAGAAACAAGTCAGCACCGCCGCATCCGCCGTGGGCTCTCGCAGCAGCTGGCGGATCCGTTCCCAGAGCTCTTCCCCGGCGTTGAGAGTGCTGAAAAAGCGCGCCTGCAGCGGATCCTTGCGCCACCTGCGGTAGCCATCATCCTGACTGGCGCGGTTGAGGACGCTCTCATCGAGCAGCGCGCAGTAGGCATAGAGCATCTGTTCAGCGCTGGTGTCACTGATTCCTGCCGCCGTCAGCGCCTCGCGCGCCTCGGTCACCCATCGACAGGCCTGACGATAGAGCGCCTCGCCATCGGTCACCGGCTGGCCGCAGCGTAACTGGCTGACCATCAGCCAGCCCGGGTAAAAAGTTTTGTTGATCAGATCGCTTTCAGAGGTATTCATGAGCGCAGTACCGCAAAGAGTTCAAGTTTCACGTCGCCAAGCGATTCCGGGGTATAGAAGGTGCAGTTGCCGGCCTCCAGCATCGCGCGGGCGGCATCGGTGGAGAGATCCAGAGCGAAATATTGGTTTTCCAGACGTAGCGGAATGGCCGCTGGCACGTGGCTCAGCGGTTTGATCGCGATGCCGCTGAGGGCAATATTGACGACCTCAGCGACATCATCATGGCTACCCGCCTTACAAAGCTGCGGAAAGCGGCTCTGTAGCTGGTGAGGGGGGAGTGAAGAGCGCACCGACAGATAAAAATCCGCCCCCTCGCGCAGTCGCGCATCGTGCAGCCTGCCCCGCCAGATCTCCCGGTCGGCTCCCTGCTCCAGAGCGATGGCGATCACCCTTGAGGGCAGGCTGACTTCGAGCAGCGTATCCAGCAGGGCAAACAGCGGCGGGAATACCTGCTCCGGCGAGGCATGCCGGTAGCGGGGGATAGCTTCCAGATGATGTTCAAGGGAGAAGGTAATCAGACTGCCGGCCAGCCTGGTCAGTTCGCGATAGAGCAGCTCCGGATGGCGCGAAGGGTCCTGATGCAGCTCGCTGAGCACCGGCTCGGCGCTGTTCAGCGCGTTGAGCAGCCAGAACAGGGAAACATCCGCCACGGCAAAATCAGCCATTCGCGCATTACTTTCACGGCGCATGGCCATCAGGCGTCTGCGTCGGGCCTGCAGGCGATGTAACAGCTCGCCCAGCTCACTGACCAGCGTCGGGCTTGCCGCCAGCGACAGCAGCGGCGGTATGAATTCCGGGTCAACGATCCACTGCCCCTGGGCGTCGCGTACCAGACGCGCTACCGGGCAGGTGAGGAAGGCCGCGTTTTCTTCGGTGGAGAGACGCAGCGTCAGCGCGTGCCGCAGGACGGCCAGCTCGCTGCGTTCATGGCCGGCCAGCTCCTGCACGGTCACCTGCTCGGCGCGCCAGCGGCGCGGGCGGGCGCTCTCCTGGCCGTCATCAAGATTGCCGCCGCTGGCGCTGAGCAGCGGCAGAGCAAGCACAACCTCCACGCTGTCCAGCATCACGCCCGAGACATCACGGACCGGTGGCAGAGTATCCGCCAGCTCGGTGTCAATCAGCGTTCCGTCGGCGAAACGCACGATCAGCCGGGTGGCGTTGAGCCGGGAAAGGGTGAGCGCGCTGGCGTCAAACTCCGCGCGCAAGACCCCCCACGGGTGGGCGAGCGCCATGCGGGAGACCGTATCCGCGACGTGCGCATCCCAGCGGGCCTGTTGCTGAAACTGCTGCGGGACCAGAAAAGCCCCGTCGCGCCATAATGGGCGGAAAATCTTCATTGCACCTCCTGTGCCTTTCGCTTTCATCTGTCTGCAGACAGGACCAAATGCCCGGTCGGATATCCTTCATCCGCCGTACGTTCGCCTCAGCCTCTGCCTTTGCTCTGGCCTGTTCATCACTAGCGGTTTTTCTCCCGAACGTCGTTCGGCTCGATTTATTGCCTGCCGCTTCAGGGAAAGGAAATATCAACTCTGCCCGCGAGGGTTTCGAAGTCAGATGGTATTCTTTGTACAAGGGAGGTTTATCATAAAGCGAAAAAGCCAGGGGAGGTAACGCCTGGCCCTAAATAATATCTGAATTCAACCTACGACTGCTTTTATGGCTCTTGTTTAATCCATTGAGAAGGAATATTCCATAAGCTATCGTTTTATTATTTCCCCATTGAGTGTTAATTAGCGAATTAATCCCTCCGTCAGGATTATTTATATTGATCTTAAATATAAATAATAATAAAAATATCATCGCGATCGATATACCTTCATTAGCGCCGAGGCCAAAGCTTTCCCCAGCATCAGAGAGATGCCCGGAGGAGTGCCCCGCCCCACCCGGCCATTGTCAGGCGCTGAATTACGCCGTATTTTGGTTTTCCGCTCCGCTGTGGGCGGGTATCAGGGCGAACGAGAGAGAGAAAATGAAACCGCTATTTGTCTATGGGACGCTCTGTCCCGGTCGCAGCAATGCGCACATTCTGGAGGCGATCGGGGGCGAGTGGCGTCCCGGCTACGTCACTGGCACCTTTTACGCGCGCGGCTGGGGCGCAGCCGCCGATTTTCCGGGGATCGTCCTCAACGCTCACGGCCCACGGGTCAACGGCTATCTGTTCCTGTCCGATCGTCTGGCGGCGCACTGGCCCATGCTGGACGACTTTGAGGAGGGGTACGATCGGGTGCCGGTGGAGGTGACCACCGACGATGGACAACAGGTCAGCGCCTGGATTTATCAGCTTCAGCCCCGGGAGTAATCCCCGCCGCGAACGCGCTATACAATACAGCAGCCCAGCGCGTTCACGGCTTTGCGGTCAGTCCGCCAGGCTTTCCGCCACTGGAGTCACCAGCGCCTTCTTCTCAGCCCAGCAGGCAACGTTATCGAGCACCAGTTGCGCCATCGCCGCGCGGGTACTCCAGGTGGCGCTGGCCATATGCGGTGTGACGACCACATTACTGCGCTGCAGCAGCCCGGCCGGTACCGCCGGTTCATGGCTGAAGACATCCAGCCCCGCCCCGGCGATAATCCCGCTCTCCAGCGCGGCAACCAGCGCGGGCTCATCAATCACGCTGCCGCGCGAGATATTGATGAGGATCCCTTTCTCCCCCAGCGCCGCCAGCACCGGCTGGTTAATGAGCCCCTGGTTTGCCGCCGTTCCCGGCGTGCAGATAACCAGAAAATCACTCTCCGCGGCCAGGGTCAGCAGATCTTCCCGCCAGGCATAATTTAGCGCCGGGAGACGCTTGCGGTCATGATAAGCAATCTGCATGGCGAACCCCTCGCAGCGCCGGGCGATGGCCTGGCCGATGCGCCCCATGCCCACGATGCCGACCCGCGAACCGGAGACTTTTTGCGTCCACGGAAAACCGCCCGCCGCCCACTCGCCCGCTTCGATAAACTTGTGGGCGGCGACGATCTGCCGCGAGGTCGCCAGCATCAGGCCCAGCGCCAGATCCGCCACATCGTCGGTTAACACCCCCGGCGTATGGCTGACCCGCACCTGGTGCTCTGCAGCCGCCTGCACATCCACGCCGTCATAGCCGACGCCAAAGACGGCGATCAGCTCCAGCGCGGGCAGGCTGGCGATCAGCGCTCGCGTCACGGTGGCTTCGCCGTTGGTGATGAGCACGGTAAAGGTGCCGGCCAGCGCGCGAAAGTCGGCGTCAGTGAGTGCGGTCAGCTCCACGAGGTGATAGCGTCGCGCCAGTTCCGCAGTCAGGGCATCCGGGAGCGACGCCTGTTTTAACACGTTCAGTTTCATAGCTTATCTTCTTTCAGAGTGTGGAAGGCGGAGGGTTTCTGGCCGCTCCGGGAGACGATGATGCCGATAATCCCGCCAAGGGCCAGCGCCACGGCGACGATCAGCAGTCCGGAGTGATAGCTGTTGGTCAGGTCCTTAATCTTCCCGAGCAGCGGCGGCAAGCCTAAGCCGACAAAATTGGCGATGGTGTTGATAAATGCAATGGAGGCCGCGGCCGCCACGCCCGCCAGCTTCTCGGTGGTCACCGCCCAGAACACCGGCGTTAGCGCGAAATTAAAGCCCACGGTGAGCACCAGCAGCAGATAGGCAACCAGCAGGTTGCCGGCATAGATGGCGACAGCCAGCGAGAGACCGGCCAGAATCAGCGGCAGCCCCATATGCCACGCCCGCTCGCCGGTCAGATCCGAATGACGGCCATTGAGGTACATAAACAGGCAGGCGAAAATAAACGGCACCGCGGACAGCAGACTAATAACCACATCGCTCTGCTCGCTGGCCATACTTTTGAGGATCAGCGGTAAGAAAAGCGTGATGCCGATGGAGCCGAACGCCTGCAGAAACCAGACCAGACTCAGCAGGAGTACCACTTTATTTTTCAGCGCACTGAACCAGGAGGCGTGTTGATTAACTACCGCGCCGCGGTTATCAGCGGCAATCTGCGCCGTCAGCCAGCCTTTCTCCGCCTCAGAGAGCCAGGCCGCCTTTTGCGGGCTGGAAGGTAGCAGCCAGAGCACCAGCGCCCCCAGCACGATGGCGGGAACCCCTTCAATGGCGAACAACCAGCGCCAGCCGGCGACATCGGCAATGCCATGCATATTTAAAATCAGCCCCGAGACGGGCAGCCCGATGATCGACGCCAGCACCGATCCCATATAAAAGAACGACATCGCCCGCGCCCGGTTGCGCTTCGGAAACCAGCAGGAGATATAGTAAATAATCCCTGGGGTGAATCCCGCCTCCGCCATGCCGAGTAAAAAACGCATAATATAAAGCTGGGTCGGCGTCTGGACGAACGCCATGCCGGCGCTCACCATTCCCCAGGTGATCATTATTCTGGCGATCCAGATCCGCGCCCCCACCCGGGTCATGATCAGGTTGCTGGGAATTTCGAAAATAATATAGGAAATATAAAACATGCCGACCCCAAGGCCGTACATGCTGGCCGTTAATCCCAGATCGGCGTTCATTTGCAGCGCGGCAATGGAAATATTGGTTTTATCAAGATTGGCGACAAAATAGCAGATAATAATAAAGGGGATGATTTTGCTGTTTAGCTTTTTTAATGTAGAAGTACAGAGTTCAATGCTCATAATAATAACCCCATGACTTTGCCTCGGGCAGGGGAAGACCGCCCGCGCCAGGCAAAGATTGATATTAAGAATCGCAGCAGGTATTAACCGGGGACTACCACTCGGCGACCACGCCATCGGCAAGGCGCCAGACGGGGTTCCGCCAGTCAGGAGCGCGTCGGCTCATCTCGATCACTTTCTCTTCGTCGATGTCGACCCCCAGCCCCGGCTTCATTAACGGCTTAAAGTACCCACCCTCCATATTGAAATCGGCTTTGTTTTTCACGAAGTCGAGTAACTCGGCGCCCTGGTTATAGTGGATCCCCATGCTCTGCTCCTGGAAGACAGCGTTGTAGGAAACAAAGTCCACGTGCAGACAGGCGGCCAGCGCGATGGGGCCTAACGGGCAGTGCGGAGCCAGCGACACGTCCGCCGCTTCCGCCATACCGGCGATTTTGAAGCATTCGGTGATGCCGCCGGCGTGAGAGAGATCGGGCTGCAGAATAGCCAGCCCGCCGGCCTCCAGCACCCGCTTGAACTCAAAGCGCGAGAACATGCGCTCACCGGCGGCCAGCGGGATCGCGGTTTGCGCCGCCAGCCGCGGGTAGTACTCCGCCTGCTCGGCCAGCACCGGCTCTTCGATAAACAGCGGCCGATAGGGTTCCAGCTCTTTAATCAGCAGTTTCGCCATCGGCGCGCTGACGCGGCCATGAAAATCGAGGCCAAATTCAATGTCGTTGCCAAATGCTTCGCGGATCTGCGCCACCGTGTTCACCGCCGCATCCACCGTGCGCGAACTGTCAATCATCCCCATTTCCTGACAGCCGTTGAGTTTGAAGGTATCAAACCCCATCCCGCGCAGCGTCTTAATCCCGGCAATGACCTCGGCAGGCCTGTCTCCTCCTACCCAGCTGTAGGCTTTGATTTTATCGCGCACCAGGCCGCCCAGCAGCTGCCAGACCGGCGCATTTAACGCCTTCCCTTTGATGTCCCACAGCGCCTGGTCAATACCGGCGATCGCGCTCATCAGGATCGGTCCGCCGCGATAAAAGCCGGCGCGGTACATGACCTGCCACAGATCGTTGATCCGCGCCGGATCCTGGCCAATCAGATAGTCCCCCAGCTCATGTACCGCCGCCTCCACGGTGCGCGCCCGGCCTTCGACGATCGGCTCGCCCCAGCCGACTATCCCCTCGTCGGTTTCAATCTTGAGGAACATCCAGCGCGGGGGTAAACGCCAGGTGGTCAGTTTGGTTATTTTCATTTCACAGCCTCTTGATACGCCCTAACAAATGCGGCGGCCTGCTCTGCGGTCCGCGTTACCGGCTGACCGGCGCGATAGAGATCGCTGCCCAGCCCCGCGCCCGCACAACCGGCCTCGATCCATTGCGCCAGGTTTTCCGGCGTGACGCCGCCGACCGCAAATACCGGCACCGACGCGGGCAAAACCGCTTTCAGCGCCCTGATGTAGTCGGGGCCAAACGCCGAAGAGGGAAAAATCTTCAGCGCCTGCGCCCCGGCCTCCAGCGCGGTAAACGCCTCGCTTGCCGTCGCGCAGCCGGCGCAGACGGTCATTCCGTGCCCGACGGCCCGGCGGATCACCGCCGGCTGCACATTGGGGGTCACCACCAGCCGCGCCCCAAGCTGCGCCAGCCGATCGACCTGCGCTTCCTGCAGCACCGTTCCGGCGCCAATCAGCGCCTGCGCGCCGTAGGCCTCGACCACGGCCGGGATGCTCTGCTGCCATTGCGGTGAATTGAGCGGGATCTCCACGGTGTCGAACCCGGCGGCGATCGCCGCGCCGACGTGCGCCAGCGCCTCGTCAGGGGTGATGCCGCGCAGAATAGCGATCAGCGGAAGTGAGGTTTGCCACTGCATGTACGATGCTCCTTATACCAGCCAGAAAGGCATCGTCGCCCGACACTGTCGTCACCTGGCGGCCCAGCAGCTGAAATGCCTGCTGATAGCGCGCGGAGAGGGACGGGCCGGCAACGATCGCGATAGCCTGTTCGTCGGCAATGAAGGCGCGCATGCTGGCCACCTCCGCGCCAATTAACAGGCCGGATAGATACTCGCTCACCTGCTCCCGGGCCAGCGCCCCCAACAGGTGCGCGGCGCGGGTCTCAAAAAGCTGTGGCAACACCGCGGGCGCGGCCAGGCCGCGCGCCAGCCCGGCGTGAAACGCCGCCGGCGCAGCCTGCTGCTCGGGTAATCCCGCACCGATCAGGGAGTGCGTCAGCAGCAGATGGTGCAGTTCGCCGGTCATCACCGTGCGAAAGTCCTCAATCCGCCGGCCGTCGGTTTTGACCCATTTGCAATGGGTGCCGGGCATGACGTACACCGCCGCAGGGGCCAGCAGGCGTGCGCCGAGGAGCTGTGTCTCTTCGCCGCGCATGACGTTGTGGTGGTCTTCGCGGGAAGTGCAAAGCCCGGGGACAATCCAGATCCCTTCATCTACGGCGGTCAACTGGTCGCCAATGGCCGTGAAATCGGCGGGAAGCGGTAAATAGGGCGCGTTCTTCCAGCCCACGTTGCTGCCTACCATTCCCGCCATGACCACCGGGGTACGCCCCTCGCGCCAGCCATGGATTTGTGTCGCTAACACCGCTGCCGGCGATTGACCGTTCAGGCGGGCGATCCCCGCCGCCGACTGTCGGCTGTCGAGGCAGCGTTCGCCCTCAAACAGCCAGGCGCGAAAATTGGTCGATCCCCAGTCAACAGCGATGTAGCGAGATGTCATGTGATTTCCTTCAGTCTTCGTGTCGAGCTGGCGATCATGGTGAGCGCCGCCTGCTCTGCCGCGTTGCTGTCCTGATGGCGAATCGCATCGAACAGCGCTTTATGTTCCTGGAGCGTTTGCGGCATGTTGGCCTCATCCCCCATCCAGGTCCGTTCAAATATCGCGCGCTGCAGCGAGCTAATCGCCACGCTGAGCTGCTGCAGCACCGGGTTATGCACTGACGCCAGCACCGCTTCGTGATAGCGAATGTCGGCTTCATTAAAGGCATCGCGCTGCTGGTTGTTGGCGATCATGTCATTCAGCGCCGCCTCAATCTGCGCCAGATCGCTGGAGGTGGCCCGCTCTGCCGCCCAGCGGGCTATCGCCGGCTCCACCAGATTACGCACTTCGCTCATCGCCGCGATGAGCCCCGGGTCTTCATCCTGTTCCAGCGCCCATTGCAATACGTCGCTGTCGAGGAAATTCCACTGGCTGCGCGGCGCGACGAAGGCGCCGCGATAGCGTTTCATCTCAATCAAGCGCTTCGCCTCCAGCGAGCGAAAGACTTCGCGGATGATGTTGCGGGAGGTGGCAAACTCCTCGCACAGGTCAGCCTCCGCCGGCAGCGCCGCGCCGGGAAGATATTTGCCGCTCACAATCTGGCGGCCCAGGGTCACCATCAGCCGATCGGTTTTAGTCAGGTTCATAGCGTGTCCTTAACGGGGTTATGCCCGGTTACTTTACTCCGTTTAGCGCATTTCCACCCAGTCTGGTAGTACAAACGTGAACCTGTTCATCCTTGCCTGTGACACATAGTAGTACTATTAATAAAAATTGTACTACAATCCAGATCACAAAAAAGACAATCCATCACAAAAAAGGATCGTCGGCATGCCAAAAATGGTGGCGATGATCCTTCGCCGGGGACGGGAAAGATGGGCCTGCGAGGCTGGGTTAACGCGGCTTCGGCGGGGGGCTGGCAGGCTAATCGGGGTAACGAACGGTGGGTAGTCTGGCGTCGTTTCGGCCAATGCAGGTATACTTGGCAGATGTTTCCTCAGTTTCAGACACGCAGATGACAAAACTCACCTTACAAGAGCAGATGCTCAAAGCCGGCCTGGTCAGCAGCAAAAAAATGGCTAAAGTCCAGAGGACGGCAAAAAAATCCCGCGTTCAGGCCCGTGAGGCCCGGGAAGCGGTGGAAGAAAATAAAAAAGCTCAGCTGGAGCGCGATAAGCAGCTCAGCGAGCAGCAAAAGCAGGCGGTGCTGGCGAAAGAGTATAAAGCCCAGGTGAAGCAGTTGATCGAGATGAACCGCATTACGGTCGCCCGGGGCGATATCGGCTTTAACTTCACCGATAATAATCTGATCAAAAAAATCATGGTCGACAAGACCACCCAGACCCAGCTGATTAACGGCCGTCTGGCGATTGCCCGCCTGGCGGTGGATAACAAGCCCGAAGGTGAATACGCGATTATTCCGGCGGTGGTGGCCGAGAAAATCGCCCAGCGCGACGCCAGCAGCATCGTGTTGCACAGCGCCCTGAGTCAGGATGAGCAGGATGAAGACGATCCGTACGCCGACTTTAAGGTGCCCGACGATCTGATGTGGTAACCCCGGGCTTTCTCGCCGCGGGCGATCAGAACGGGCTCGCCTGCTGGATATGCATCGGCTCATGGCTGACGGGGTGGACAAAGCGCAGTTCGCTGGCGTGCAGCATCAGCCGCGGAGCCTGTTCCGTGCCGGGCAGCTCCCGGCCACCGTACAAATCGCAGCCAAGGATCGGATAGCCCAGCAGCTGGCAGTGGATGCGCAGCTGATGGGTGCGCCCGGTCTCCGGGGTAAGCGCCACCCGGGTTAACGCCAGCGCCCTCTCCCCATCCCGTGACTGATACAGGCGGTCAATGACCCGATAGCGCGAACGCGCCGGTTTGCCGTGCCGGGCGCAGAGCGACATGCGCGGGAAACGGGCCGGATCTTTGGCGATTGCCGCCTCCACGATCCCCTCGTCTTCCGCCAGGTGGCCGCACAGCAGCGCCGTATAGACCTTTGCCACCGTGCGCTGGCTGAACTGCTGACACAGCAAGGCGTTAACGTCTTTGTTGCGGGCCACCACCATCAGACCGGAGGTACCGAAGTCCAGGCGGTGCACCAGGGTGCAGCCCGGAAAGCGCTGAACCAGCCGGTGATGCACGGAGTCAAGGTTGCGCGGATCTTTGCCCGACAGGCTCAGCAGCCCGGCGGGTTTATTGATCAACAGCAGGTGTTCGTCCTGATACAAGAGGGTGATCTGTTCGCGGCACGGCGGCGCGACAAAGGTATCGATAATGGTGGACATCAGGCGGCCCGAAGAAGGAGTGGCTGGCGATAGTACCCCATTTTGGCCGCCGGCACGATGCTGGCGCACAATCCGCCCTCGCGGCGGCGTCATTTATCACCCACACTTATCGCAAAGGCATGGCCTGCACAGGCAATGTGCTTTACACTGCGCGCTGCAAAATTTGAGTTAACCAACGAGTAAGAACGGTAATGGCGATGAACGGAACAATCACAACGTGGTTTAAAGATAAAGGTTTTGGATTTATCAAAGATGAAAACGGCGAAAATCGTTATTTTCACGTGATTAAGGTCGCCAATCCTGATCTTATCAAGAAAGACGCGGCGGTGACTTTCGAACCTACCACCAACAATAAAGGGCTGTCGGCCTACGCGGTGAAGGTCATTCCGGAGAGCAAATATATCTATATCGCCGGCGAGCGGCTGAAGCTGACCTCCATCAAATCCTATGTGGTGTACCATGAGGAGGAGCCGGTCGAGACCCGCGTCGATAAAGAAAACGCGGTGCTGTCGGTCGGGCTGCTGATGAACAGCATCCGGCCAAAATCCACAGTGCAGCCGGGAGAGATGCGTTCGGTGAAAAAGCTGGCGATCACCACCTTTCAGGGGACAACCCTGATCTTCTCGGAAGACGAAATCGATATCGATGCCACGGTAAAACTGCTTAAGGTGTAAGCCCCGGCGCGCGGTTTCCCGCGCGCCCGAAGACCTGCCCGATAGACTACCCGCCATCGCCCCTCGCCGGACGGGGCGATGGCGCCAGACAGCCGATAAGGATGCCGCCGCCATGCCCGTAAATTTTGACTTCAACGATCTCTACGCCTTTCGCGCCCTGATGGAATATGGCAGTTTTCGGCTGGCCGCTGAATCCATCTGCCTGTCGCAGTCGGCCCTTAGCCGACGCATCGAAAAGCTGGAGACGGCGCTGGGCAACCGGCTGTTCGAACGTACCACCCGGCGGGTGACCCTCACGCTGTATGGGCAAAATTTTGCCGAACGTTCGGAGCAACTGCTGGCCCATGTCGAGACGGTGCTGGCGGATATCAGCCAGGTCAGCAAGGCGCGCACCGGGCTGGTGACGGTGGCGACGGTGCCCTCCGCCGCCTACTACTTTATGCCGGAAATCATCCGCAGCTTTCAGGCGCGTTATCCCCAGGTGCGCATCCGGTTGATTGACAGCAGCGTCGGGAATGTGATCGAGGCCGTCAGCAGCGGACAGGCTGACTTTGGCCTCTGTTTTGCCAAAAACCTGCCAGCCAGTCTCGAATTCACGCCTCTTGCCGACGACCGCTATGTGGCCGCCTGTCGGTACGATCATCCGCTGGCGCGCAAGACGCACCTCAGCTGGCAGGCGTATTTTGAACAGGATTATATTGGCCTGGATCGGGTCTCGGGCAACCGGACTCTGCTCGACCGGGAGCTGGCGCATCTGACGCCGGCGCGGCCAAGTATCTGCGAAACCCGCCACGTCACCACGATGCTGGGGATGGTGGAAGCGGGCATCGGCATTGCCGCCGTGCCCGCGATGTCGATGCCCGCCGGGGAGCATTCCGTTCTCCGCGCTGTGCCGCTCACTGACCCGGTGGTCACGCGTACGGTAGGCCTGATCCGCCTCAGCGGCCGTATTCAGTCCTACGTGGCGGCAGAGCTGGAGAAGCTGATTATTGAACAGTATCCTTCTGGCTGACCGGCGTGGTGGCGGCCACGCTTCGCATGCCGGTGGCGTGGATGGTCTCCTGCGCCGCCGGTGAGGCCAGATACGCCAGCAGCGCCTTGCCTTCCTGCGGGTGGTCGGCGCTGATAGTCACCGCCCCGGCAAAGCGGGTGATGTACTGCAGGTTATCCGGCAGTTCGCCAACGAAGGTCACGCCGGGTACCGGCAGCAGTTCGCTCACCTGCTGAAAACCGATCGCATACCGTCCCTTCGCCACTTCCGAGGCTACCGGAATGCGCTCCACCATCTGCGCTTTGCTCTGCATCGCGTCATCAATGCCCAGGGTGTGGAACAGCGTCGAGCTAACATAGCGTCCGCTGGCGCTGTCGGAGTACGCGACCGACGGCGCCGCCAGCAGCGTCGCCCGCAGCTGGTCTGCGCTATGGATAGCCGGCAGCGGCGCCCCCGCCTTCACCACCACGCCGATCGGCGAGTCGGCCAGCTCCCGACGCGAACCCGGTTGCGTACGGCCCGCTTTTTCGAGGCTGGTTAGCGCATCCCCGACCATAATCACCACGTCCGCGTGTTCGCCCCGCGCCAGGCGGTTAGGGATCGCCTGCGGCGTTTTCCCCATCGACGGGCCGGGGATCACCACGAGGTGGTTGCCGGTTTGTTTTTCCCACGCCGGGGCCAGCTTTTCCAGCGCCGCTTTGAAGCCGCCGGAGATCATCACGGTGACCTCTGCGGCCAGCGCGCTGCCGCCGGTGGCGGCCAGCAGCAGCGTGGCCAGCAGTGTTCCTGTCGTTTTACGCATCATCTTCTCCCTGATTAACGTGCCGTCTGCAGCGCAACGGCGCTACGGCGATAGAGGTAGCAAGTGGCCAGCAGGCCGCAGATGGCGGCAAAGCTCATCCAGTAGCCGGGAGACGCTTTATCACCGGTATACTCGATCAGCGCCGTGGAAATCACCGGCGTGAAGCCGCCAAATACCGCGGTCGCCAGGCTGTAGGCCAGCGAGAAACCTGCCACGCGCACTTCGGCAGGCATAATTTCGGTCAGCGCCGGGATCATCGCCCCGTTGTACATGCCGTAGATAAACGACAGCCACAGCAGCACGCTCAGCATCATCAAAAAGCTCGGCGCGTTCGCCAGCAGGGTCAGTGCAGGCCAGGCGGTAGCCAGCGCCAGCAGGGTCATGGCAATCAGCACCGGTCGGCGGCCAAAGCGGTCAGACAGCGCCCCGCCCACCGGCAGCCAGAAGAAGTTGGAAATCGCCACCAGCAGCGTAACCAGCAGGCTGTCAGAGGCGCTGAGCATCAGCACCTTTTTACCAAAGGTCGGCGCATAGACGGTGATCAGGTAGAACGCGGTGGTGGTCATCGCCACCATCATCATCCCGGCGATAACCACCTGCCAGTTCGCCAGCAGCGTGGCGAACACCTGGCGCATCGCCAGATGATGGCGGCGGGCGGTAAACTCCTGGGTCTCCTCCAGCTTACGGCGCAGGATGAAAATGAACGGAACAATCAGGCAGCCGAAGACGAACGGAATGCGCCAGCCCCAGTCGCTGATGGCGCTCTGCTCCAGCACCGCGTTGAGGGCAAAGCCCATCGCGGCCGCCACCATGATGGCAACCTGCTGACTGCCCGACTGCCAGCTGGTGTAAAAGCCTTTGCGACCCGGTGTGGCGATCTCGGCCAGATAGACCGACACCCCGCCCAGCTCGGCGCCAGCGGAAAAGCCCTGCAGCAGACGGCCGATCAGCACCAGCAATGGCGCCCACAGGCCAATGGTCTGGTAAGAGGGGATCAGCACGATCAGGAAGGTGCCGGTGGCCATGATCGACAGGGTGACGATCAGCCCCTTGCGCCGCCCCACCTTGTCGATGTAGGCGCCAAGCACGATGGCGCCGATGGGGCGCATCAAAAAGCCGGCGCCAAAGACCGCGAAGGTCATCATCAGCGAGGCGAATTCACTGCTCGCCGGAAAAAAGGTATGTGCGATGTAGGTGGCATAAAACCCGAACAGGAAAAAGTCGAACTGTTCGAGAAAGTTACCGGACGTGACGCGCAGGATGGCGCCGATCCGGTCACGGGTACTCATCAGTGAGGTTGTCGAATGCATGCAGGTCTCCAGTTTGTTATCCACGCGTTGTCGCGCGCCTGTTGCTGAAGACTGAAACAGAACCGGGAACGAAATAAGCGTAATAAACGCATCCATTAATGCATTTTACGCATGAATAACATTTAACTAATTAACATTACTTTTACATACAATCATTTAACACATCCCGTGCTAACCACGCCGCGGGTGACGGCGAAAAAGTCAGTTTTCCGTTTTGTGACCGAGGCCAGGGTACGTCGCCGCGGGTTGACGGCATAAAAACCCTGGCCTGAGGTGAGGATACACGCTGCCGGCCGCAAAGCGCGTCAGGAAGCGGAAGCGGCAGACTCCCCCACCAGCGTCTGCAACAGAGCGATCAGCCAGCGGGTAGCCTCGCGTTTCCCGCTGCGTTGGTGGGCGTAAATCTTGACGTCAAACGGCGGAACCGGAAACGGCAGCGGGAAAATGGTCAGCCGGGCGGCGCGGGCCATCGTCTCCGCCGCTCGCCGGGGCAGCGCCATCAACAGGTCGCTCTGCTCAATAATGAAGGGCGCGCTCAGCATCGAAGGGGTTTTCATCGCCACCTGCCGCGAATAGCCCTGCCGCTCCAGCTCACGGTCCAGCACCCCCTGCTGCTCATTCCACGGGGTCACCACCAGATGACGGGCAGCAAGGTAGGCGTCCAGGGTCAGCGCCGTCCGGTCGGCCTGGCTGATGACCACATATTCGTCCCGCAGCCAGTTAATCTCCTCAAGATCGGGATGGGCTGGCTCGTCAGGGGTATTGAACCCGAGGGCCAGGTCGACCTCGCCCGCCAGCAGCTCGGTCAGCGCCGGGCTGTGGGGCAGATAACGGAGTTCAAACCGCAGCCCGGGCGCCTCACGCTGCAGGTGGTGCATCAGGGTCGGAAAGACGCAGAACGCGGTGAAATCGGTGATCGCAATCTGCATGCAGTCGGTGCTGGCGGCCGGCACAAACGCCGCCGGCGGCGTCAGCTCCTGGTTGAGAAACTTCAGCGCCGAAGCAATAGAGGGCGCCAGCTGGCTGGCATAGACGCTGGGACACATCCGGTGGCCTTCGCGATAGAACAGCGGATCGTTGAGGGCGCTGCGCAGCCGGGAAAGCGCATGGCTCAGCGCCGAGGTGCTCATTGCCAGCTCTTCCGCCGCCAGGCGCACCGAGCGGGAGCGATAGACCGCGTCAAAGACTGGCAGCAGGTTGAGGTCAATCCGGCGCAGGACAGGATGCATAATATTCATCGTTTGCTGATTTCATTGCACTTAATTCTTTTCACAATACCGCTTATCCTCAGGGTCAGCAATTTTGCTCTCTTTTGACTATTGATACAGGACGCCCCATGAGCATCACGATCCGCCAGGCCACCCCGGACGACGCCACCGCTATTTACGACATGATTTATGAACTCGCGGTCTACGAGAAAGCCCCTGAAGAGGTGGTGACGACGGCAGAGGAGATCAGAGAGACGCTGTTTGCCAGCGGCAGCAAAACCGAAGCGCTGATCTGCGAGGTGGCGGGCAAAGCGGTGGGCTACGCGGTGTTCTTCACCAGCTATTCCACCTGGCTTGGACGCAATGGTATCTATATGGAGGATCTGTACGTCACCCCCGACTTTCGCGGGATAGGCGCCGGAAAAGCGCTGCTGAAAACCATCGCGCAATATGCTGTACAGCGTCAGTGCGGGCGTCTGGAGTGGAGCGTGCTCGACTGGAACCAGCCGGCGATTGATTTCTATCTGAGCATTGGCGCGCAGCCGCAGGATGAGTGGGTGCGTTATCGCCTCACGGGCGATGCGCTGCGGGCCTTTGCGGAGTAAAGCGGCTCGCCAGCAGGTCGGCGCAAGGCGTCGACCTGCTGGCCGCGGATCAGGCTTCGACCGCGCTATTCTGCAGCTGCGGACCGGCCAGCGCCAGACGCGCGCCCGCTTCGGTATCGCTGTACTGCTTAAAGTTATCCATAAACAGCTGAGCCAGGCTCTCGGCCTTCTCCTGCCACTTATCCGCTGAGCTCCAGCCATTACGCGGATCCAGCACCGCGCTGTCTACCCCTGGAATGCTCTGCGGGATCGCAAGACCGAACACCGGGATGGTCTCATCGCGCAGCGGGCCGGTAGTGCCGTTGAGGATCGCGCTAATGATGCTGCGGGTATCGCGCAGCGACAGGCGTTTGCCCTCGCCGTTCCAGCCGGTGTTGACCAGCCAGGCTTCCGCACCGGATTCCGCCATCTTCGCCGCCAGGACGCTGGCGTACTGGGTTGGGTGAAGCAGCAGGAACGCCGCGCCATAGCAGGCGGAGAAGGTCGGCGTCGGCTGGGTAATGCCGCGCTCGGTACCCGCCAGCTTCGAGGTGAAACCCGACAGGAAATGGTACTGCATCTGCTCGGTGGTCAGACGGGAGACCGGCGGCAGGACGCCAAACGCATCGGCGGCAAGGAAAATCACCTTCGACGGATGGCCCGCGCGGGACACCGGCTTGACGATATTGTCGATATGCGACAGCGGATAGGAGACGCGGGTGTTTTCGGTTTTGCTGCCGTCGGCATAATCCACGCTACCGTCGGCGCGCACCACCACGTTTTCCAGCAGCGCATTGCGGCGGATGGCGCCATAAATCTCCGGCTCCGCCTGCGGGTCGAGATTGATGGTCTTGGCGTAGCAGCCGCCTTCAAAGTTAAACACGCCGTCATCGTCCCAGCCGTGCTCGTCATCGCCAATCAGCTGACGATGCGGATCGGTCGACAGGGTGGTTTTACCGGTACCGGAGAGGCCGAAGAACAGCGCCACATCCCCTGCTTCGCCACGGTTGGCCGAGCAGTGCATCGACGCGATGCCTTTCTGCGGCAGCAGGTAGTTCATGACCGAGAACAGCCCTTTCTTCATTTCGCCGCCGTACCAGGTGCCGCCGATGAGCTGAATACGCTCGCTGAGATTAAAGGCGACGAAGTTCTCGGAGTTCATCCCCTGCGCCTGCCAGTTGGCATTGGTGCAGCCCGCGCCGTTGAGCACCACGAAGTCTGGCGTAAAGCTGGCCAGCTCGTCGGCGCTCGGCACGATAAACATGTTTTTGACAAAGTGGGCCTGCCACGCCACCTCGGTGACGAAGCGTACGCCAAGACGGGTGTCCGGGCTGGCGCCGCACCAGGCGTCGATGACGTACAGTTTTTTGCCGCTCAGCTGGCCCGCGACCAGGCTTTTCAGGCTGCGCCACACGTCTGGCGATAACGGTTTGTTGTCATTGCGGCCGAGGCCTGAGTCTGCCCACCAGACGGTATCACGCGTCTGTTCGTCGCGGACGATGTATTTATCGCGCGGTGAACGGCCGGTGAAGATCCCGGTATCAACAGCCACAGCGCCAGAGTCGGTCATCACGCCGCGGGCCGCGCCGGTCAGTTCAGGAGCGGTTTCATGTGCAATAAGCAAATCGTAATCAGGGTTGTAAAAGAATTCGCCGCTTGCATTAATCCCCAGCTCCTGCAGAGCCATTTTAACTGATTCAATTTGTTGTGACATGGAACTCCTGACAAACTATTTAAGGTAAGAGGCCTGGGTTATTCATTGCTTTCGTCATCGTCGCCGGCGATTTAATAAGATAAGTCCTGGACAATAAAATAAAGCAATAAATAACTGTGAGTCGCGATTTCATATCGTGCTCATGTAGGGTCGCCGATATGCATTCATAAATCTCAACTTTCCAAAAAATGTTAACACCTGTCGATAATTATGTTAATTGCATAGTTTCTATGCGCTATGCTAAAATTGCATAGCCTTTATTGCGTTTTTGAGGACTGGATCGGTGTTGGCAAATCTGGAAGTTAAATGGCTGTATGATGTGATTGCCCTTGAGGAGTCACGCAGCTTTACCCTCGCGGCCAAAGCCCGCAACATCTCTCAGTCCTCGTTCAGTCGACGCATCCAGTCGCTGGAGGCCTCCCTCGGATTCAGCATCTTCGATCGTAGCGCCAACCCCCTGCAATTGACCAACCGCGGGAAAATTTTTGTCGGCTATGCGCGAAATATGCTCGATGACATGGATTTTCAGATCAGTCGTATTAAGGGTTTAAATAACACGACCCAGAAAATAAGAATCGACGCGGCCCCTTCGCTGTCGGTGTTATTACTGCCGGAAATCATCGCCGGTTACACCGACCGTAAAAATAAGACTTTTCATGTTGAATCGATTAACGTCAACGACGCCGTATTTAACCTGAAAGAGGGAAAAAGCGATTTTATCCTCTCCTTCTATAATGAAGAATTAATGAACTATCCGTTTATTAATCATAAAATTTTTGATTCTTACCTGCACCTGGTCTCCCCCTGCGACGAACATGGCCGCCCGCTGTTTCATTTACATCGCGGCGTGCTGCCGCTGATGAAATACGCCAACGACAGCTATATGGGGCGCCAGGTGAACCAGGTGATCGACCGTACGCCGGAGATCACCTTCTCCCTTACGTTTGTCTCTTCCATGAGCGAGTTGCTCAAGCGCATGATCCTCAATGGCGACGGCGTGGGCTGGCTGCCGCAATACTCTATTCAGCGCGAGCTGGACGAAGGCCGACTGACGATCCTCGATGACCGCCTGTCGCTGCCGATCGGCGCCTGGCTCTACCGCTCCGGCTCGCGGCTTAACCAGGCCGCCGAACGTTTCTGGCAGCACATTAAAACCCGTAACGAACCGCGGGAATAACCCCCTCAGCCGCTGATCCCCAGATATGCCTTACGCACCTCCGGGTCGTTGAGCAGCGCCTGGCCGCTGCCGCTCAGGCGGATCTGGCCGTTCACCATCACATAGGCGCGGTCCGACAGGTTAAGGGCATGGCGGGCATTCTGCTCCACCAGAAACAGCGTCATCCCCTGGGCCGTCAGCTCGCGCAGGATCTGAAAAATCTGCTTCACCACCAGCGGCGCCAGCCCCAGGCTTGGCTCATCCAGCAGCAGCAGGCGCGGTCGGCTCATCAGCGCCCGGGCGATGGCCAGCATCTGCTGCTCGCCGCCGGAGAGGGTCATCGCCCGCTGTCCCCGCCGTTCTTCCAGCCGGGGGAACAGCTGATACATCCGCGCCTTGTCTTCGGCCTGATAGCGGTTGCCAATGGCAATGGTCCCCATCAGCAGGTTCTCCTCGACGGTCATATCGGGAAAGATGCGCCGCCCTTCCGGGGCCTGGGCGATGCCGTTGCTGGCGATAAAGTGGGTCGATTTCCGGCTGATCGCCTCCCCGCGATAGAAAATCTCCCCGCCGGCAATGCGCGGCTGGCCGAAGACCGACATCAGCAGCGTTGATTTACCGGCGCCGTTGGCGCCGATCAGCGCCACCGTCTCCCCCTCGTTGACGGTGAGGGAGACCTGCTTCAGGGCCTGGATCGGCCCATAGAAGACATCCACCTCATCAAAGGCAAGCAATGGCTGGCTCATCGGCGCGTCTCCTCTTCCTCAGCGCCAAGATAGGCGGCAATCACGCTGGCGTTGGCCTGGATCGCCTGCGGCGCCCCGCGGGCGATGACGTCCCCGTGATCGAGGACGATGATATGATCCGAAATCTCCATCACCATCCCCATATCATGCTCGATCAGTAGTACCGTGATGCCGTGCTGCTGGCGCAGAAAGCGAATAATCCGGCTCAGCGCCTGGGTTTCCACCGGGTTGAGACCGGCGGCCGGCTCGTCCAGACAGATCATCTCCGGGCGGGTACACATGGCGCGGGCGATCTCCAGCCGCCGCTGCTGTCCATAGGAGAGGGTCCCCGCCAGACGGTTGGCGCAGTCCACCATCTCCACCACCTCCAGCCAGTAAAAAGCGCGATCCAGCGCCTGACTCTCCGCCTGCCGATACCCACGGGTATTGAGGATCCCGGCCAGCAGATGGCGGTTAACCTGGGTATGCTGGGCCACCAGCAGGTTCTCAATCACCGACATCTCGCGGAATAAACGTATATTCTGGAAGGTGCGCGCCAGGCCAGCGCGGTTCACCAGATGGGTGCCACCGAACATCTTGTAATAGATCCGCCGCCCCAGCTGCGCCGGGTGGAGAAAATCGTCCGGGTGAAGCTTCTGCCCCAGCACCTGAATGACATCGGTAACCTTTTCCCGCGCCCGCAGCACGATGCTCCCCCCCGTCGCCCGGTAAAAACCGGTCAGGCAGTTAAACACCGTGGTCTTGCCCGCGCCGTTGGGGCCGATCAGGGCGGTGATCGACCCCCGCTCCACCTCCAGATTGACATCATTCAGCGCTTTGATGCCGCCGAAATGCATCATCAGATGCTCAACGCGTAAGATGCTGTCGGTCATGGCGCGACTCCTTTTCGCAACGCAACCCCTCTGCGGCTGGTGCGCACCAGGCCGCGCGGCCGCCAGATCATCATCACCACCATCAGCACGCCGAACAGCAGCACCCGATATTCGTCAAAACCGCGCAGCAGCTCCGGGGTGACCGTCAGGACAAACGCCGCCAGCACCACTCCCAGGGTGGAGCCCATTCCCCCGAGCACCACAATCGCCAGGATCAGCGCCGACTCAAAAAAGGTGAACGACGTCGGGTTAACAAACCCCTGATAGCTGGCGAAGAACACCCCGGCGATGCCGGCCGTCGACGCGCCGAGCATAAACGCCGAGAGCTTCACCAGCACGTGATTGAGCCCCATCGCCCGACAGGCGATCTCATCCTCTCGCAGCGCCTCCCAGGCGCGGCCGATGGGCATCCGCGTCAGGCGATGCTTCACCAGCAGCACCAGCATCACCACCAGGCACAGCACGGCGTAGAGAAAGATGAATTTCAGGTTGGGGTTGTAGCTGACGTGGAAAAACTCATGGATGGGGATGCCGCCATCCTTGGCCCGGCGGGTAAACTCGAGGCCAAACAGCGTGGGGGATGGCACCGGTACGCCGTTAGGGCCACCGGTGAAGCTCACCCAGTTGTTAAGCACCAGGCGGATAATTTCGCCAAAGCCGAGGGTGACGATGGCCAGATAGTCGCCATGCATACGCAGCACCGGAAAACCCAGCAACGCCCCGGCGAGGGCCGCCATCACCGCCCCCAGCGGCAGCATCGCCCAGAAGCCGAGGCCCAGGTACTGGTAGCCCAGCGCCAGGCCGTAGGCGCCGATGGCGTAAAACGCCACATAGCCCAGATCGAGCAGGCCCGCGAGGCCCACCACAATGTTCAGCCCCAGGCCGAGCAGAACGTAGATCAGGCCGAGGATCGCCACGGTCAGCAGGTATTTGCTGGCGAGAAATGGAAAGGCAATGGCCAGGACCGCCAGCAGCGGCATTATCCAGCGCAGCCGCGAGCGGTATCCCGGCGGCCGGACGTACACCCCGTCATCCGCCCCCTCAAAGCGGGCAATAAAGGCTTTTCCCCGACGGCTCTGCAGCAGCAGGCTGAGCGCCAGCCTGCCGGCCATCACCACCGCCACGAGGATCGCCACCCGCGCGGGCGCGAGGGTAAAACCATACCCTTTGAGCACCACGCCGACGATCGGGCCAAAGACAATTAACGCGCAAAGACCGGCCAGCACGCTGTCGATCAGCGCGCTTTTGATATCCCGCGCAGGCTGGCGCGTAAATTCACCCATAAAGCCTCCTTAGACCTTGGCCACCAGCGGACGTCCCAGCAGCCCCTGCGGGCGAAAAATCAGGATCGCCACCAGCAGCGCAAAGGAAAAGACATCTTTGTAATCCGAATTCACCAGCCCGGCGAACTGGGCTTCGGCCACCCCAAGCAGCAGACCACCCAGCATCGCGCCAGGCAGCGAGCCGATCCCGCCCAGCACCGCGGCGGTAAAGGCTTTGATGCCGATAATAAATCCGATATAGAAGTCGAAGGTGCCGTAGTTCATGGTCACCAGCACCCCGGCCAGACCGGCCATCGCCGCACCGATGACAAACACCAGGGAGATCACCCGGTCGGTATTGATGCCTAGGATTGCCGCCATACGCCGGTCCTGCTGGGTAGCGCGACAGATGCGCCCCAGCCGGGTGTACTGGATAATCCAGGTCAGGGTCAGCATCCCCACCAGCGCCGCGACGAGAATAAACACCTTGGTCCAGGTGATCTGCACCACCCCATCGCCCACCGTCATGCGCAGCGCGCCGCTGAGCAGCGTCGGGATCCCCTGCTGGTTCGGCCCCTGGCTCAGCTGGACATAGTTCTGCAGGATCAGCGACATCCCGATAGCCGAGATCAGCGGCGCCAGTCGCGTCGAGTTGCGCAGCGGCCGGTAGGCGATGCGCTCGATCGCCCAGCCGTATACGCCAGTGACCACGATGGTGAACACCAGGGTGGCGAAAATCAGCAGCGGAAAGGAGTGGATCCCGAAGAAAGAGAGCAGCGCCAGGCCGATGGCGCACAGATAGGCGGAGACCATATACACCTCGCCGTGGGCGAAGTTGATCATGCCGATGATCCCATACACCATGGTGTAGCCGATGGCGATTAAGCCGTACACTGCGCCCAGCGTCAGCCCATTGATCAGTTGTTGCAGAAAAAACGCCGTCATAGCCCCTCCAGCCGCCAGGCAGACGGCCGCCGGGTTCCGTTCCCGGTCGACCGCCGTGATGTGACGATTCGCAAGTCAAAAGGACAGAGCGTCCTCAGGTCGTGGCCGATCAGAGCTGATGATATTTGCCCTTGTCGTCCCACTGATAGACCACGTAGTCGGACACCTTGAGGTCGCCTTTGCCATCCCAGGCTTTCTTGCCCATTACCGTCTCGACATCGTGGCTCTTCAGCCAGTCGCTGGCTTTGGCGTTATCGGTACCCACGGCGTTCCAGGCCGCGGCAATAGCCTGAATGGAGGCGTAGGCGTAGAGGGTATAGCCTTCTGGTTCAAAGCCGCTGGCGCGGAACTTCTCGATCACCGCTTTGCCTTCCGGGAGAGTGCGTGGATCCTGACCAAAGGTCATCAGCACGCCGTTGGTGAACTGCGGCCCGCCGGCGGCCGTCACCAGCTCCTCGGTGACGATACAGTCGCCGGAGAAGAATTTGGCCTGCACCCCCTGCTCGCGCATCTGACGCACCAGCGGGCCCGCTTCCGGATGACAGCCGCCAAAGTAGACCACGTCCGGCTTGAGGGCGCCGATCTTGGTCACCAGGGCGTTAAAGTCTTTTTCACCGCGGGAGAGGCCTTCGTACAACACTTCTTTGGTGCCCCGCTTCGCCAGCGCCGCGCGGGTGGCATCGGCCAGCCCCTGACCATAGGTGTCTTTATCGTGGATGACGGCAATTTTCTTCGCCTTCAGCACGTCCAGCATATAGTTGGCGGCAATCGCCCCCTGCTGATCGTCACGACCACACATGCGGAAAAGGTCCTTCATGCCGCGCTCGGTGATCTGCGGGTTGGTCGAGCCGGGGGTAATGGTCAGGATCCCAGCTTCGTCATATACCTCGGAAGCCGGCATCGTTGAGGAAGAGCAAAAGTGCCCCACCACGGCGGAGACTTTCGCTTCATCCACCAGCCGGTTGGCCACCGCCACCGCCTGCTTCGGTTCGCACGCGTCATCCCCCTGCACCAGCACAATCTTTTCGCCTTTGATACCGCCGGCGGCATTGATATCGGCCACCGCCTGCGAAGCCCCCTTCCAGTACTGGGCGCCGTAGGTGGCGTTGGGTCCGGTAAAGGGCCCGGCGACGCCGATCTTCACGTCTGCCTGGGCGTAAAAGGCCATGCTCATACAACCTGCTATCACAACATGAAGCGTCATTGTTTTCAGTTTCAAAGACATTCGGATATTCCTCAGCGATGTAAAGCCTGGCGTCATGGAATGACGCAGAAAATATCACTTACCGTGTGGTGCCGACGTTGGCGCAGCGCCAGGACGGCCAGGGTGGAAGAAGCAAAAATCCCGCCAGGTAGAGAGGTCGCGCCGGAGCGCGGACGCCCCGGTCAGTGCGCACGCGACGGCAACCCGTGCCGCATCCGGCAAGGGCGCATTCCCTTTCAGGTCAGGAGATCGGTTGCCATCACGTGGCGAGCCGGACAACGCGGTATCCGTACCGGCCCGTGAGCTAAACATAGATGCAGTTAGCGGTCGCTGCGCGCCAGCGTGGTGCAAAAATGCGAATATGATCAACAGTGGTGATTATTTTGTTGCGGTAATGTGAAGATGATAACAGGAGAGCCCGTTAAAGGCTCTCCTGTGGCCTGGCGGCCGCTCAGAGTTGACTGGTGAACGTTCGGGAGATCACATCCTGCTGCTGCTCGCGGGTCAGCGCGTTAAAGCGGACCGCATAGCCGGAGACGCGGATCGTCAGATTCGGATACTGCTCCGGGTGTTCTATCGCATCGAGCAGCTTTTCCCGGTTCAGCACATTGACGTTAAGATGCTGTCCCCCCTCCACCGTCTCCTCGTGGTGGAAGTAGCCGTCCAGCAGCCCCACCAGGTTGTTTTCCTGCGCCGACGGGGCTTTGCCGAGGGCCGCCGGCACGATGGAGAAGGTATACGAGATGCCATCTTTGGCGTAGGTAAACGGCAGTTTCGCCACCGAGGTCAGCGACGCCACCGCCCCTTTGCGGTCGCGGCCATGCATCGGATTGGCCCCCGGGGCGAACGGCGTCCCCGCCCGACGTCCGTCCGGCGTATTGCCGGTTTTCTGCCCGTACACCACGTTGGAGGTGATGGTCAGGATCGACTGGGTCGGCACCGCCTGGCGCCAGGTGGGGAGCGCCTGAATTTTGCGCATAAAGCGCTCCACCAGGTCGCAGGCGATGGCATCGACCCGATCGTCGTTGTTGCCGTACTGCGGATAATCGCCCTCAATGACAAAGTCCACCGCCAGCCCGTGGTGATCGCGCACCGGCTTCAC
Organism: Klebsiella sp. P1CD1; assembly: GCF_003790505.1. Taxonomy (NCBI): domain Bacteria; kingdom Pseudomonadati; phylum Pseudomonadota; class Gammaproteobacteria; order Enterobacterales; family Enterobacteriaceae; genus Klebsiella; species Klebsiella sp. P1CD1. Next base: position 2,264,381 of record NZ_CP033631.1, on the reverse strand, counting down.
CCGGGCGTACTTTATCGCCGACAGCGAATCCGCCGCCACCGACAGGCCGGCGATGCCGCAGGCCATCGTGCGGTAGACGTCGCGGTCGTGCAGGGCCATCAGCGCCGCCTCGTAGCTGTACTTATCATGCATACAATGGATGATGTTCAGCGCGCTGATGTACTGCACCGCCAGCCAGTCCATAAAGTGGTCGAGGCTCGCCATCACGGTGTCATAGTCCAGCACCTCATCACGCAGAGGGTCGGTTTTCGGCCCCACCTGGATCTTCAGTTTCTCATCCACCCCGCCGTTAATCGCGTAGAGCAGCGTTTTGGCGAGATTGGCGCGGGCACCGAAGAACTGCATCTGCTTGCCGATCACCATCGGGCTAACGCAGCAGGCGATGGCGTAGTCGTCGCTGTGAAAATCGCTGCGCATCAGATCGTCGTTCTCATACTGCAGCGACGAGGTGGCGATAGAGACCCGGGCGGCATATTTTTTAAACGCCACCGGCAGCGCCTGCGACCAGAGCACGGTCAGGTTCGGCTCCGGCGCCGGCCCCATGGTGTGCAGGGTATGCAGGTAACGGAAGGTGGTTTTACTGACCAGGGTGCGGCCATCCAGCCCCATACCGCCCAGCACCTCCGTCGCCCAGATGGGATCCCCGGAGAACAGCGTGTCAAATTCCGGGGTGCGCAGGAAACGCACCATGCGGATCTTCATGATGAAGTGGTCAATGAGCTCCTGGGCCTGCTGTTCATTGAGCCGACCCGCCCGCAGATCGCGTTCGATATAGATGTCGAGGAAGGTGGCCGTGCGCCCCAGCGACATGGCACCGCCGTTCTGCGACTTCACCGCCGCCAGGTAGGCGAAGTACAGCCACTGCACCGCCTCCCGGGCAGTGCGCGCCGGGTGGGCGATATCGCAGCCGTAGCGGGCCGCCATCTCCTGCATCTGCTGCAGCGCGCGCCGCTGTTCGGCCAGCTCTTCGCGCAGGCGCAGGGTGGCCTCCAGCGCCTCGCCGCGCTCAAGGGCTGGCTGCAGGTCGGCAAACTGCAGCTCACGTTCGCGAACCAGATAGCGGATGCCGTACAGCGCGACGCGGCGGTAATCGCCGATGATCCGTCCGCGGCCATAGCCGTCCGGCAGCCCGGTCAGCACCCCCGACTTGCGACAGCGCAGCATATCCGGGGAATAGACGTCAAATACCCCCTGATTGTGGGTCTTGCGCAGCGCCGTAAACTGATACTCAAAGGCGGGATCCATTTCGCGGCCATAGGCCTCGAAGGCGCTTTTGATCATATTGATGCCGCCAAAAGGATGCAGGGCGCGCTTCAGCGGCTGGTCCGTTTGCAGGCCGACGATCTTTTCCAGCGGCTGGTTGATATAGCCCGCCGCGTGGGCGGTGATGGAGGTGGCGACATTGGTGTCGAAATCCACCGGCGCATGGGTGGCGTTCTCGACGCGGATCCCGGCCATCACCTGCTCCCAGAGGGCGGTGGTCGCTGGCGTCGCGTCGGCGAGGAAAGACTCATCGCCCTCGTAAGGGGTGTAGTTATGCTGAATAAAGTCGCGGACGTCGATCTGCGTTTGCCACGCCGTACCGCGAAAGCCCTGCCAGGCCTCGGCGTATCGTACATCCTGGGTATCGATATCTACTTTCATGAACATCGTCTCTCTACAGAATAAAAAGTCAGGCCAGCGCCGCCGTGTGGATCCGCCCTAAGCGGATCGCATCTAGGGCAATCATGCGCTCTTCATTGGTAGGTATAACCGCGCAGCGCACCCGGCTGGCGTCGGCGGAGATCAGGCGTTCGCCGACCGAATTCGGCTGTTGGTTGCGGGCGACGTCCATCTCAAGGCCAAAGACCGCCAGCCGCTCGCTCACCAGCCGACGGATTAGCACCGAGTTCTCGCCAATCCCGCCGGTGAAAATAATGCCGTCGAGACGCTGCAGCGCCGCGGCGTGACCGGCAATATGACGGGCGATGCGATGGACAAAGGTTTTAATTGCCAGGCGGGCGCGGGCATGGCCCTCATGCCACGCCTGCTCCAGCACCCGCAGGTCGGAGGAAAGGCCGGAGATCCCCAGCAGGCCGGAGGCGGTGTTGGCCACCCGCTCCAGGTCGCTGAGGGTCTGCCGGGTCTCCCCGGCAATCCACGCCATGGCGCCGAAGTCGACATCGCCGCTGCGGGTGCCCATCATCAGCCCCTCCAGCGGCGTCATTCCCATCGAGGTGTCCACGCTGCGGCCGTTGCGCACCGCGCAGATCGAGGCGCCATTGCCCAGGTGGGCGATCACCAGGCCGCTCTCCTGCTCCGGCAACCCGAGCAGCGCCAGGGCGCGCCGGGACACATAGCGGTGCGAGGTACCGTGGAAACCGTAGCGGCGTACCCCGAGGTTCTGGTAATACTCCCACGGCAGACCATAGAGAAAAGCTTCCGGGGCCAGGGTCTGGTGAAAGCTGGTATCAAAGACCGCCACCTGCATCACTTGCGGGAACAGCCGCTGCGCCGAGGCGATGCCGCTGAGACTGGCGTAGTTATGCAGCGGGGCCAGGGATGATACTTGGCGAATGTTATTGATAACCTCCTCGCTAATAATGACCGACTCGGTGAAGAGGTCGCCGCCGTGGGCGACGCGGTGGCCAATCAGGGCCACGCTGTCGATAAGGTCGCGTTGGGCTAATGCTCCGGCAATCGCCTGCAGGGCGCCTTCATAGCCGCGCTGCGCCAGCGCCACCGGCTCGCCGCCGTTGAGCGAGAGAAACGCCCGTTCCGCGTTGATGCCCTCGGCCACGCCGTTCAGCAGGCAGTCGCAGCTGGCGGCGTCCAGGACGGAAAATTTGATCGACGACGAGCCGCAGTTGATCACCAGTACTACCGGAAATTCAGTCATGTTGTACTCCGCGTGGCCTGAGCCGGATTAGAACAGTTTGTAAACGATGTTGAGGATGGTCAGCAGACCAATGGCGGTCACAAAGAGGTTATCGAGACGTCCACGGTATTTGGCCAGCGAAGGCGCTTTACGAATGGCGTACATCGGCAGCAGGCACAGCAGCGAGGCGATAATCGGCGCGCCCATGGCCTCAATCAGGTCGAGGATATTGGGGTTGGCATACGCCACCACCCAGGTCGAGCCCATGATGAACACCATGCTCAGGGTATTGAGCTTGCCGCTGGAGACCCGGGTTTTATCCCCTTTATAGCCGAAGCGCAGGATCAGACCGTTCAGCCCCTCGAGGGTGCCGAGATAGTGGCCGAAGAACGATTTGAAGATGGCCACCAGGGCGATGATCGACGCGCCATACTCCAGCAGGGTGGCAAACGTGGATTTGGTGCCCGACATCGAGGCAAAGTGGTTCGCCAGATAGGAGAGCACCGGGATATTCTGCGCCTTGGCGTCCGCCATGTTCTGCGGCGAGAGGGTAAACAGGCAGCTGAAGGCGAAGAACATCACCACCGCCACCATCAGCATGCTGGCCCGGGAGATGATCTGTGAGCATTTGCGTTCGGTATACTCCCGGCCAAACTGCGCTTCATACTCTTCGCGTTTGGAGACGACAAACGAGGAGACGATCGGCGAGAAGTTAAAGGAGAACACCATGATGGAGATGCCCAGCCATACCGTCACCAGAATGCCGTCGTGACCGGTTAAGGCGATATCGCTGAGGTTGACCTGCTCAATCACCGCGCTATTCCAGTAAGGGATCAGGGACAGGGAGATCACCACCAGGCTGGCGATAAACGGCCACACCAGATAGCTCATCACCTTGACCATCAGGTCTTTACCAAACCAGATGACAAACGCCATCAGCAGCAGCAGGAGCAGCGCCACCACCCCGCGGTTGAGGGCCGGCATCTGCAGCTGGTTCTCCCAGAAGGTCATAAAGGTATTGGTGATCGTGACGCCATAAATCCACAGCAGCGGGCAGATGGCGAAGAAGTACAGAAAGGTGATCACCACCCCGCCGGTTTTGCCAAAATGCTCTTCCACCGTTTCGGTGATATTGCCGGAGGGGTTAGCCCCCGACAGGCACAGCCGGGCCAGCGCCCGATGGCAATAAAAGGCGATGGGATAGGCCAGCACCAGCATCACCAGGATCGGGATCAGCCCGCCGAAGCCGGCGCGAATCGGGAAAAACAGCACCCCGGCGCCGATAGCGGTGCCAAACAGGCCCAGGGTCCAGGTGGTGTCAGATTTACGCCAGGACGAAAGGCTTGTCTGGCTGGATGCAATGCTCTCAGTCGTACTCATATCCTGTCCTCACTTATGTATTGAATTAAGCGTCAACAAAACCCGTAATTTGCGATACCCGGGAGAGATCGATATTGCCCCCGGAAATCAGGCTGACCGTTTTGCGGTTCTGGATATAGCTGTCTAGTTTGCCGCTTAATAACGCGGCGCAGGCCAACGCCCCGGCCCCTTCGGTGATCACTTTATTGCGCTGAATTAAGGCGACCATGCTCTGGCGAATGTCGTCCTCACTCACCAGGACGATGTCATCCACCAGCTGGCGGGCGATTTCATAAGTCAGTTTCCCTGGCCGGGCGACATCGCAACCATCGGCTAAGGTGCCGGCGTGGCGATGGCTGGTGATCTCCCCGGCATACCAGGAGGCGGCCATGCCGTGAACATTCTCCGACTGCACGCCAATAATGCGGATCGTCGGGTTAATGGATTTAATCGCAATCGCGATACCGGCAATTAATCCCCCGCCGCCAATCGGCACGATGACATTATCCACGTCATAAAGATCTTCTAATATTTCGAGACCAATCGTTCCCTGCCCGGCAATCACCTGCGGGTCGTCATAGGGGGGAATAAAAATACGGCCCTCAAGTTCAACAATATCGCTGGCTTTGGCGAGGGTATCGTTAAAGTTATCGCCATGCAGGACCACCTCTGCCGAATAATCACAGGTGGCGGCGACTTTCGATTTTGGCGCCCCTTTCGGCATCACCACTTTCCCGTCAATGCCGAGCATGGCGCAGGAGAGCGAGACCCCCTGCGCATGGTTGCCCGCCGAGCAGGCCACCACCCCTTTGCGTTTTTCCGCCGCGGTTAAACCGCACAGCTTATTAAAGGCGCCGCGAATTTTAAATGAACCCGTGCGCTGCATATTTTCGAATTTAAGGAATATTTCACCCTGGCAGCGTTCGCTAAAATAATTCGAGCGGGGCATGCCCGTTTTATATATTTTTCCCGCCAGGCGTTGCTTCGCTTCGAGAATATCGTCAATGGATACGGGAAGATCGTAGGTAATATGCATGATAGCCTCTGTATCTTAATATAAAGTCAATGACCGGGCGTCATCCTGCTGATAACAGCGAGGACGTGTGTTGGGTTATTTAATCAATATCAGTCAGGCAATTTCTATTGGCTGCCAGTGGCGGTTGCCCTGCCCCGAAGAGTACTGTTTCGCCATCTCCACCAGCGACGCCGCCGCGGTTTTAAGCCGGTAATTCTTCGACCATACCGCCGCATAGCGCGCTACCGGCAAGGCCTCTTTAATGGGGATGGTGACAAACTGGCTCGAGCCGAACGGCGTGGTCATGTCGCAGGGGATTACCGTCAGAAAATCGGCATTGAGTACCAGGTTATAGATCGTCACCACCGAATCGGTATTGACGATATTTTCGCGGCGGATGCCGCTGCGCTGTAGGGTGGCCAGCAGTTCGCTGTAATAGCCCATATTGGTCTCCGGCAGCACCCACTGCTCATGCTGGAGCGAGGCCAGGCGGACGGTGCCGTTGCCGATCCGCGCCCGGTTCGCCACCAGCACAAACTCAGACTCAAACAGCGGCTCGACGTGCAGGTCCTGCAGTTTCATCTCATCGCTCAGCGTCCCGATGGCGAAGTCGAGACGCCCGTCGCGGATCGCCGGCAAAAAGGCGGAGAGCTGCGCCTCATACATTGAGACCCGCGCCTTCGGGAAGGTCATTTTAAACTGATGCACCATCTCCGACATAAAGGTAAACCCGACCAGCGAAGGGAAACCAAAGGAGACATCCACCACCGCGCTGTTGGTCAGAGCATTCATTTCATTGACCATATTTTTCATTTCACGGGTGATCGCTTCTGACCAGTTGAGAAATACCTGCCCGGCCTCGGTGAGCGAGACGCCGGTATTTCGCCGGACGATTAATTCGCTGCCAAAATAACTTTCCATATCGCCAATGATTTTACTGACCGCCGGCTGAGTGAGTCCTAACGCTTTTGCTCCGGCCCCGATTGACCCGCTGCGGATCACTTCCTGGAAAACCACCAGATGCTGTGTTTTAGGCAGAGAAAAAGTATTCATCGCGTCTCACTTTCATTCCTTTGTTGACGGCGGAAAGTGTAACAAATCGCGATCACCGGGTTATGTGAGAGCTCTCACAAAGGCTCCGCCGCGGCGGATAAGCAGGAGCCACGAGTCAGAATAAGTAAATTAAAATCAACAAATTACAAGTATCATGAACGCTATTTGCGCGCCTTTTGCCGTGGCCGAATGCGGGGATAAAAATAATTGATGGCGATAACATCGACAGCGAAATGGCGATAAAAAATACGCCTTTTGTACGTTATTCGACCCGCGTTATCAGGGTGAGAAGAAAGCCGAAAATTAAATTAATGCTGTAAACAATAAAAAGCAGACGTAATAAACGCCGTTATTTAACGACAAGCCGGTCGGGCATCACATTTTATCCCCGGCGGTTGGGTAAAATGCGCGGTCATTATTCACACGATAGAAACATTAACTTCACAATTTTTCTTTTGGGTTGCGATAGGCAGCGCTGTTTTTTCCGCCATATCGCAGGCGGTCATACTTTGATTAAAATCAACCCTGGTAATTTATCTTTTACGGTGGCCGCTTGAGAGTCATTTGTGTTGCCGATCACAAATCCATAAAACAACTTCCCGGCCTCTCTTCCATAGCAACTGATTAACCAGCTTTTCACTATGCAAATGCAAATAACGTATTTGCCCTCCCCGCAGGCGCTCTGTAGTTTGAGCCAGGATCCCGGCGCCACTTTATCCGGGTCAGGACTTTATTATTCAGAGTGTTGAATTCCGCCATGATTAAATTAACGCATCTTTTTAAAACCTATCCAGGCAGCGCCCAGCCGGCCATTCGCGACCTCAGTCTGGATATTGATCATGGCGAATTCTGCACCTTCGTCGGCCCGAGCGGCTGCGGAAAAACGACTATCCTGCGGATGATTAACCAGCTGGATATTCCCGACAGCGGCGACGTCTATATTCAGGGGGTCCGCCTCGCTGACACTGATATTATCCAGATCCGCCGCCAGATCGGCTTCGTGATGCAAAGCGCTGCGCTCTTTCCCCATCGTACCGTGGCGCAAAATATCGCGACCGTGCCGCGGCTGGCGGGCTGGAGCAAAGCACGGATCCGCGCGCGGATTGACGAACTGGTGGCGCTGATGTCGCTCGATAGTCATCTGCTGCACCGCTATCCGCATCAGCTCTCCGGCGGCCAGCAGGGTCGCGTGGCCATCGCCCGAGCCATCGCCGCCGATCCGCCCATTTTACTGATGGATGAGCCTTTCGCCGCCATCGACCCGGTGGTCCGCGAACGCCTCCAGGATGAGCTCTTGCTCCTGCAGCAACGACTGCAGAAAACCATTGTATTAGTGACCCACGATATCAATGAAGCGATCCGTCTCGGCGATAAAATCGCCATTTTCCAGGAAGGCGGCGTGCTGGCGCAGTTTGATACACCCGACCGTATTCTGGCCCACCCGGCGAGCGAGTTCGTGCGCCGCTTTATCGGCCCGGAGCCCAATCTGAAGCGGCTGGGCATGATACAGGTCGGCCAGCTGCCGCGTCACGATGTCCCCCTGCTCGACGAAGCGCTGACGCCGATCGCCAGTACCCATCCACCGCTGGCCAGCCCGCTGCGTCTGGTGCTTGACCGCCAGCGACGCCCGCTGCACTGGTTCGATCCGCAGCGGGGCCTCACCCTGCCGGTGGAGCGCCCACTCGCCAGCAGCCACAGCCTGCGTTTTGCCTACAGCGCGCTGCTCGACGTGGCGACCGGCGTGCTGGTGCATGTGGATGACGAAGGCCAATACCAGGGGGCGGTATCCCACACCCTGCTGCAGCAGGTGCTCGACGGCGCGGTGGGGGTGCGATCTCATGATTGACTGGAGCTGGGTTATCGATAACCACGCGATGATCGGCGATCTGCTCTGGCAGCATGCGCGGATGGTCCTGCTGGCCCTGCTGTTCGGCTCCCTGCTCACCGGCGGCCTGTTAGCGGTGACCTTACGCTGGCCCGCGACGGCGCAGCCGCTCATCACCCTGTGCGGTGTGCTCTTTACCATTCCCTCGCTGGCGCTGTTTATTTTATTGCTGCCGTTTACCGGGCTGTCGCTGACCACCTCGCTGATTGGCCTGACGCTGTACTCCCTGCTGATCCTGCTGCGCAACGTGCTGGCTGGCATGGAGAAGCTGCCGCAGGCGGCGCTGGAGTCCGCGCGGGCGCTCGGCTACACCCGCGGGTTCCGCTTCTTCGATATCGAGCTGTGGCTGCTACTGCCCTCTCTGTTTGCCGGGCTGCGCATTGCCTCGGTGACGCTGGTCGGCCTGGTCACCGTCACTGCGCTGATCGGCCAGGGCGGGCTGGGGCAGCTACTGCTGGCGGGTTTTAATCAGGACTTTCTGACGCCGATAGTCGTTAGCCTGGTCCTGAGCCTGCTCCTGTCGCTGGTCTTTGACGGGCTGATTGCCCGTCTCGGCGACTGGCTAGCGCCGTGGACGGAATGATGACCCTGCTTCTTGCTACTTTTCACTGGCTAACCCAGCCGGAGCACTGGCTGGGTGACGAGGGCATCTTGCTGCGCCTCGGCCAACACCTTTATTACGTGCTGGTCAGTATGGCCGTGGCCTGCGCCATTGCCCTGCCGCTCGGCATCGCGCTGGGCTACTGGCGCAAAGGCGCCTTCGTGGTGATTAACCTGTTTAATCTTGGCCGCGCCATCCCTTCGTTAGGGCTGATTTTATTATGCATCATCGTTTTTGGCTTTAACGATATCCCGGTGCTGGCGGCGCTTATTGCGCTCTCGATCCCGCCCATCCTCACTAACACCTGGGTGGGGATTTATCACGCCGATCGCCCGCTGTGCGATGCGGCCATCGCGCTGGGCATGACCCCCTGGCAAAGCCTGTGGCAGGTGCGGATCCCCCTGGCGGCGCCGCTGATCCTCGCCGGTGTGCGCACGGCGCTGGTTCAGCTTATCGCCACGGCGGTGGTCGCGGCCTATGCCGGTCTGGGCGGGCTGGGACGTTTTCTGATCGACGGCCTCGGGCAGCGGGATATCCCGCAGGTGATCGGCGGCTCGCTGGTGGTTTCCCTGCTGGCGATAGGCGGTGAACTGCTTTTCGCCCGCTGCGCCGGCCGCCTGGTTCATCGCCGTATTGCCGCGCCTTATTAGCGTGAAACTGACATGACCCCAGCGCCTGGGGCTGATTAACCTGAAAATAAAAGAGGTATTATGAAGCAATTATTTGGCAAGGCCGTCACCGCCCGTCGATTTCGTCTCTCGCTGCTGGCCGCCGGGCTCTTCAGCCTGAGCGTTAGCACCTTTGCCGCCAGCGTCACGGTGGGCGGGGCCAATTTTACCGAAAGCTCCATTCTCGCCAACATCTACGCCAGCGCGTTAAAGAAAAACCATATCGAGGCCAACACCCGTCTCAACCTTGGCAACCGGGAAATTATTATTCCGGCGCTGCAGAGCGGTGAGATCGATATCGTCCCGGAATATCTTGGCGCCCTGCTCAATTTCTATAACGGCAAGACCGAGGCCACCAGCCAGCAGGCCGTTAGCGCTGAGCTGGCCCAGGCCCTGCCCGCCGATTTCACCCTGTTGAACCCGGCCCCGGCCACCTCGATCACCGCCTGGGCGGTACGTGCCGAGACCGCGGAGAAATACCATCTGCGCACCCTCTCCGACCTGAAGCCCGTCGCCCCGCAGTTGGTGATCGGCGGACCACCGGAGCTGGCGGTGCGCGCCCTGGGCCTGCCGGGGCTGAAGCGCGTCTATGGCCTTGAATTCAAAGCGGTGAAATCGCTGGACATGGGCGGGCCGCTGACCCGGCTGGCGCTCAATTCGGGCAAAATCGACGTCGCGACGGTCGTCTCCACCCAGGGCAACCTGGCGAAGGAGAAATGGGTGGTCCTCGAGGATGATAAACATGAACAACCGAGTCAGAACGTGGTGCCGCTGGTGCGCAAAGCCAGTCTGACGCCGGAGATCAGCGCCGTGCTCAATGAGGTTTCCGGCAAGCTGGACAATGCCACGCTGATTGCCCTCAACCAGCAGGTGGATCTCCAGCATAAAGATCCGGCAGCCGTCGCCGAGCAATGGGTTAATGCCAACCTCCCCCAACACTGACCGTCACCCCGCCACGGATGGCGTTCAGCCGCGAGTCCACGCTATGTCTACCCGACACATGATCCTGAACCTGTTCTTTTATAACCCGCAGGGGGATTACCGTTTCTCCTGGCGTCACCCTGACGCACCAGAAGCGGAAATATTTACCCTCAACTATTACGCCAGTCTGGCGCGCAAGGCCGAAGCGGCGACCCTCGACGCTATCTTTGTCGCCGACCATATCGCGGTGTGGGATACGGTGCCCAGCGGCCTGACCCACTATGCCAACGCCCGGCTTGAACCCCTGACGCTGCTCTCCGCCCTCGCCGCGGTGACGGAGCATATCGGTCTGATGGCCACCGCGTCGACCTCCTATAACGAACCCTATAACCTGGCGCGCTACTTTGCCTCGCTGGATTTCCTCAGTAATGGCCGGGCCAGCTGGAATGTGGTGACGTCGTGGCTGGAAGAAGAGGCGGCAAACTTCGGTCTGGAGCAGCTTCCCCGCCACGGCACCCGCTACCAGCGGGCCAGTGAATTCATCGACGTGGTCACTCGCCTGTGGGATTCCTGGGAAGATGGCGCGGCGATCTTCGATAAAGCGCACGGAGTATTCGCCGATGCCGGCAAGGTGCATCACCTCGACTATCAGGGCGAGTACTTTCGCGTGCGCGGCCCGCTCAACGTCCCTCGCCCGCCGCAGGGCCATCCGCTGCTGGTGCAGGCCGGCTCTTCAGAGGCGGGAAAAGCGCTGGCCGCCGCCTGGTCTGATATGCACTTCGTGTTTATTCACTCGATCGCCGAAGGGCTGGCCTATCGCGAAGAGATGAACCAGCGGCTGCGCCAGCACGGGCGCGATCCGGCCCATTTCAAAATTATCGCCGGGGTCCTGCCGGTGGTGGTGAACTCCAGCGAGGAAAAGGCGGCCCGCCAGCAGCTTAACGAGCAGCTGATGAGCGACCAGATGGCTATCGACCTGCTCTCCTCTTATCTTCGGATGGATCTCAGCACCCTGCCACGGGACCAACCCCTGCCGCCGCTCCCCGATGAAGAGAGCTTTGATGGCATCCGCACGGCGCTGAAGCTTATCCGCCAGTACGATCCGCGGCTCACCCTGCTGGAGTTGGGGAAATTGTTATTACAGAGTTCCGATAGCTGGCTGCTGCTGGGCAGCGCCGAGGAGATTGCCGCCGCCTTAACGGAGACCTGGCAGGCGGGCGCCGCCGATGGGTTCAACCTGATGTTCCCGCTGCTGCCGGGAGACTTTGACCGCTTTGTTGACCAGGTGGTGCCGATTCTGCAGCGTAACGGCGTCATGCGCGATCGCTACCCGCCCGGCACCCTGCGTGAAAAGCTCGGTCTGCCCGCGGTGGAAAACCGCTTCACCGCGCCGTAGCCCGACGTGGCCCGCCCCGGCACAGACCGCTGGCCGGGGCATTTTACCTATAGCTGGCTGACTCCCAGCGCCGCGGCCTCATCCCGCCACGCCAGCAGCGGCGCATAGGCCTCCCGCGGCATATCGCTATAGCCGCAGATCAGCAAGGCATCGCACAGGGGACGATAGCGCGCATCGCTCACTAACTGCTGGAGCGCCTCGCGCAGGCTATTCAGCGTCACCGCCGGAGTGGCGCCGGCGGTGATCAGCGGCAGCCCTGGCGCGGCCGGGCTCCAGCCGATCGCCACCAGGCCTGCCAGGGCCTGCGGCTGATGGCGCTGAAGCAGCGCGTAGGTCACGCAGTCGATGGCGGCGATATCGGCGTTTTCCTGCTGCAGCTCGCGCAGCGACTGCCGATGGCTGCCGCTGAACACCACCTCCGAAAAAAATCGCCCCTCCCGGGAGAGCGGCGCGACCATTTTACGCAGCACGTTGTAGCCGGACTGCGAGTGCTCGGCATTGCACGCGGCCCGACGGCCAAAAAAGTCCCCCAGCATCCGATGACTATCCGCTTCGCGGGCCACCAACAGGCTGCGGTAGCGGCGCCCTTCACAACCGGGCGCGGCGTAGTGGAAACAGCCCACCGTCTGCACCTCCGGCAGCTGGGTCACCAGCGGGTAGCCGCAGGTCTGGCTCAGCAACAGCGTCGGCTGGCGCCAGTGGTCCAGCAGATCCTCGGGGTCAGCCGCCGGAGGATCTCCCGTCACGGTCACGCCGCGTTCGGCCAGCAGCGACTGCACCGCCTGCCACAGGGCCTGGGTCTGTTGACGGTGGATGGCATACATCGGAAAGGTCATGCGTTCAGCCATGTTCTCCTCCCGCTTGCGCCTGCTCGCCAAAGCCCGGATGGGCGTTCACCGCCACCGCCCGGCGGCCAAAATGGCGTCGCCACTCGCCGTACCCACGCACCAGGAACCCCTGATTACGCTGCAGATAAGCCGTCTGGCGATGCAGATACAGCTGACGTAAAGCGTACCAGGGGACCCCTGGCAGGTCATGATGCACCGCATGGTAGTTGAGATTGAGGAACAGCACCCGCCAGGGGAGCCCGGCCTCGTTGATCACCGAGCGGGCCAGCGGGTCATCCGCGGCGCGGTGTTCGAGAAAAGAGCGCACTTTGGTCAGGGCCAGCGCCGGGTAGCTCACCGCCAGCACAAACCACAGTGGGGAAAAACCCTGCGCCGCCATCCAGGTCAGCAGGCCCGTCAGCAGCAACAGATGCAGACTCCACATGGCGATAGCGCGGCGGTCGCCCTCGCGGAAAGCCCGCAGCGCGCTGTTCAGGGTGTGAATAATATCCATCAGCGGCGCCAGCAGCAGACGCCCCCAGAAGGTGTTGCGCAGGTGGATAAGACGGCGCTGCCAGGCTGAGAAGCGCTGCCAGCTTTCCGCCGTCACATAGTACGATTCGGGGTCGTCCTCGGGGTGCGTCAGCAGATGGTTGCGATGGTGCGCCAGGTGGCTGTCGCGGTAGATGCCATAGGGATACCAGACCGCCAGCGGCAGCGTCCCCAACAGCTGGTTAAACCATGCCAGCCGGGTGGGATGCCCATGGATAAGCTCGTGCTGTAAGGACATATACCAGGTGGTAAACCAGATCAGCAGCAGCGTGGCCGGCATCAAACCCAGCGTCTGCCAGCCCGCCACGCAGGCAAACCAGCCGCCGTAAACCGTCACAATCAGCAGCCATGTCGGCAGCTCGCTGCGCCACAGCCAGCTGCGCGCCAGCTGGCGGATCAGGATGCGCTGTTGATCATCCACATAGACAGCCGTCTTCTTTTCCGTCACTTCCGATACCTTGCCGTGTTGCCTCATTCCCTCCGAAGATGTGAGATAACACGTTAAATAACAAAGTATTTAATTTACTTAGCTTTGCCAAAAAGCGCGTTTGTATTCACCGCTTTCATCAACACCTGAAACTGCGGATTAAATTCATCAAAGATTGGCAGCGCAGCGGCGCCCAGCGCGGCGGTATCGGTGCCGGTCATCCCCATTTTGACACGCTGCGCCGGCAGGTAACGCCCGCGCACAGACTGATACAGCGGCGGCAGCCGCGCCAGCACTTTCTCCAGCAAGGGGGCGGGCATCATACCGCCCACCACAACCGTCTCGGCATCGAAGACGCACTCCAGCAAATTGATCGCCTGACGCAACGGCGCCAGGATGCTGGTGATCCACTGGTCGAAAAGCGCAGCGTCCACCGACAGCAGATCTTCCGGCAGCGCGCGATAGGGGTCGAGGCCGCAAAACTCATAGGCCGCCTGCAGCGAAACATAGCGCTCAAGGCATCCCTCATTCCCGCAATAGCAAGGGCGACCGTTCGGCGCGACCACAATATGCCCGACCTCACCGGCGTTATGGGCATGGCCGGTATACACATGACCATCGGTAAAAATACCGGCGCCCAGACCGGTGCCAATATAGAGATAGACAAAAGAGTTGAGCTGCCGCGCCACGCCGTGAAAGCGTTCGCCAATGGCGGCCACCGTGGCGTCGTTTTCGAGAGTCACCGGCAGGCCGCTGAGTCGCCCGAGCTCCGCCGCTACATCGACCCCTTCCCAGCCGTTGAGCGTCGTGGGCCCCGTCGACGAGATCCCTTCCACGCCAAAGGGCCCCGGCATCACGACCCCCATCCCCAGCACCCGCGACCAGTCCAGCGTCGGCAGCGCACGGATCTCATCCAGCACCTCGGCGAGGCGGGCAAAGGTCGCACCAGGCTGGGGCTTTTGCACCAGAATGAGTCGGCGAAAATGGACCTCGCCGGCCAGATCCACCAGCACCACAATTAGCGTCTGATGATCAAGATGGATGCCAATTGACCAGGCGCTGGCGGGATTGAGGCTCACCGGCACCGCTGGCTGTCCACGGCCGCTGGCGCGCCGCGGTTGGTGGCTGGTCAGGATATCCATCTGCTCCAGCTCCGCCACAATATTCGACACGGTCTGCGGGGTCAGCGCGGTCAGCCGCGCCAGCTCGGCGCGGGTCAGCTCGCCATGTAAACGCACCGCCTCAATGATCACCCGGCGGTTATGCACCCGGGCATGTTCAAGGTTTGTACCTGATGTTTTCATCGTTTCCCTTCCAGGCTGGACTGGTGAAATTTTAGCCGGCATCACAGATCTGACAACGACCCGCGCAGGCGGGTCTTCGCGATGGCATACCCTTTGCTACGCTTAGTGCTGGGGCCCCTCGGGAGATGTCGCCGATATTGTCGCCCTGATTAAATCAATCAAATTGATTTAATAAATCATAACCCCTTTCAGTACAGCACAGCGGAGAGCAAAGATGAAATACCACAGCGCACTACGGGTCAACGCCTGTCTGCTGGCGATGCTCGTTATCAGCGGGAGCGTCAGCGCAGCGACCCAGATTAATGCCCTGTTCATGACCCAGGCGGCCTATAGCGAAAACGATATTCGCGCGATGACCAGTGACTTCGAAAAGCAACACCCTGACGTGAAGGTCAATCTCGAATTCGTCCCCTATGAAGCGCTGCACGACAAGATCGTCGCCGCCCGCGGCGCAGGGGGTAACGGCTACGACGTGGTGCTGTTCGACGCGATCTGGCCGGCGGAGTTTAGCCGCTTCGATCTGCTGCAGGATGTCTCCTCACGGATTGCCGCCGACGAGCGCGAGAAGATTTTCCCCGGGGCGATGAATACCGTGGTGTATCAAGGCAAAACCCTCGGCATGCCGTGGATCCTCGACACCAAATATCTGTACTACAACAAAGCCATGCTGGACAAAGCGGGGATCAAAACACCGCCTGCCAGCTGGCAGCAGGTAATGGACGACGCCAAAGTGCTTAAGGACAAAGGGATTGTTAAATATCCTCTGGTCTGGAGCTGGTCGCAAGCGGAAGCGCTGGTCTGCGATTACACCACCCTCGTCTCCGGCTTCGGCGGGAGCTTCTACCAGAACGGCAAGCTCGATTTTTCGACGCCCGCCTCGCTGAAAGCGGTCACGCTGATGAAAACCTCGCTCGATCAGGGGCTGAGCAACCCGGCCTCACGTGAATATCTTGAGGAGGATGTGCGTAAGGCTTTCTCCAATGGCGACGCCGCCTTTGCGCTCAACTGGACCTATATGTACAACATGGCCAACGATCCGAAACAGAGTAAAGTCGCAGGTGATGTTGGCATTGTCCCCGCCCCAGGCGATACCCCGGATAAACCCGGCGCCGTCAACGGTTCTATGGGGCTGGGCATCGCCAAAGCCAGTCAGCATCCGGAAGAGGCCTGGCAGTATATTCACTATCTGACCTCCCAGCCGGTACAGGACAAGTATGCCAAACTGAGCTTGCCGGTGTGGAAAGCCTCGTACCAGGATCCTGCCGTTGCCAAAGGCCAGGAGAGCCTGATCGCCGCCGCCGACAAGTCGTTGAACGTGATGCTCTCTCGTCCCGAAACGGCAGATTACTCGCGCCTGTCAAACACCCTGCAACAGCAGCTTCAGTCGGTACTGCAGGGTAAAGCCACGCCCGACGTCGCCCTCAAGGCGGTCGACACCAGCGCGGCCCGTCTGCGTTAAGGAGGCATGATGCTGAGTCTGCAACGACGCGAGCATCGTCAGGCATGGGTGCTGTTAGCGCCCATGCTTATCGCGATGTTTATCCTCACCGCATGGCCGCTGGCGCGCACGCTGTGGCTGAGTTTTACCGATACCGCGCTGGCGGGAAGCGGCGAGGTGACCCACTACGTCTGGCTGGATAATTATCTTTATGCCCTGACCGACCCGGACTTTCGTGCGGCCTTCGCGCGAACGCTCTATTTCACCGTGGTCTCGGTGGCGATTGAGGGGGCGATCGGCGTACTGGTGGCGCTGTTGTTGAATCAGCGTTTTGTCGGGCGAAATGTCCTGCGGGTGCTGGTGATCCTGCCGTGGGCGTTGCCGACTATCGTCAACGCCATGATGTGGCGGCTTAACTTTAATCCCGACTACGGCAGCGTTAATGCTCTGCTCAGCCAGCTGGGGCTGATTGACAGCTATCGCAGCTGGCTGGGCTCGCCGGATTCTGCGCTGCACGCGGTGATGCTGGCGGATATCTGGAAAAACTACCCGCTGGTCACCCTGCTGGTGCTGGCCGCCCTGCAGTCTGTTCCCGAAGATCTGTACGAGGCGGCGCGGCTCGACGGCGCCTCGGCCTGGCGGCGTTTTCGCGCCATTACCTTTCCGGCCATTGTGGGTCCCCTTGGCGTCGCGCTGGTGCTACGCACCATCGATGCCTTCAAAGTGTTCGACATTATCTATGTTATGACCCGCGGCGGCCCGCTCGACAGTACCAAAACGTTGAGCTTTTTTGTCTATCAGGAGTCCTTCAGCTACCTGCGCGCCGGCAGCGGCGCGGCCTACGCCATGCTGATGAGCCTGATGTGCGCCGTGCTGATAGCCCTGTATCTGTTTTTGCTGCTGCGTCAGCGGCGCCGGAGTGTTGATGATGAAGCGTAAAGGGTACGTCGTACTGCGTTACCTGGCGGCGCTGGCGGTGGCGATCTCGATCCTCGCCCCGATGCTGTGGCTGTTTTTGATGAGCGTCAGCACCACCGCGGACCTCACCCGCGTCCCGCTGGAGTGGCTCCCGCGGCAGTGGGACTTCAGCCGCTATGGCCATCTGCTGTCGCTGGCCCCTGGCGAACCCGGGGCGCTGTTTCTTCCCGCGCTGGGCAACAGCCTGCTGGTGGCCGCCGGGGCGACGCTGGTGTCGTTGTTGCTGGCGATCCCCGCCGCCTTCAGCTTTTCGCGTTATCCCGGCCGCGACGGCTGGCTGTACGCCGGCCTCGGCATCTATATGGTGCCGCCCGTGGCCTTTGTGCTGCCGCTCTATTTTATTCTTGAACACTTTGGCCTGCTCAACACCCGCAGCGGGCTGGTGCTGGTCTACTGCTCGCTGATCGTGCCGTTTCTGACGTGGATGGTCAAAAACCAGTTCGATACCCTGCCGCAGGATATCGAACAGGCGGCCCGGCTTGACGGTCTGCGCATCTGGCAGGTCCTGCTGCGCATCACTCTACCGCTGGCGAAACCGATGCTTGGCGCCGCCGCGCTGTTCGGCTGGCTGCTGGCGTGGGACGAGTTTTTCTATGCGCTACTGTTCACCAGCAACCTCGCCGCCCAAACGCTGCCGGTGACCATCGCCGGCTTCACCGCCGGCCGCGCCACCGATGACGGGCTGGTGGCGGCGGTGGGCATACTGGCCTCAGTCCCTCCGCTGTTGATTGCTATCTGGCTGCAAAAAACGCTGGTCAGCGGCCTCACTAACGGGGGAAGTAAAGGATAACTATGGATAACACCAGGACACCTGTGCTCTATATCGTGGGCAATTACAATATTGACTTAGTGATGGGAACCCTGACCCACTGGCCTGCTCAGGGGACTGAGATGATGCTCGAGCACAGCGCGCTGCGGCCCGGCGGCTCTGCCGGCAACTGCGCGCTGGCCGCCGCCGCCATGCAGCTTCCGCACTGCACGGTCGGCTGTCAGGGCGACGACGCGTTTACTCCGTGGCTGGCGGCACAGTTTCCCGGCGGCAGCGCACGCTGGCCGCAGTATCCCTGTGAAACTTCGCTGACGGTGGCGATCACCCATCCCAACAAAGAGCGCTCCTTCCTCAGCAACCACGGACATATTACCCGCCTGACCGCCGGGGATGTGTTGAGCCAGCTGCCGGCCGCCGCTGGCGAGGGCGATATCGTGTTGCTCTGCGGTACCTTTCTCTGTACCGGGCTGCTGTCCGACTATCCGCAGCTGCTCGCCACGCTCCGCCAGCGCGGTTTTACCCTTGCCGTCGATACCGGCTGGCCGCCTCAGGGCTGGAGCGACCCGCTGCGTCATGAGGTCGACCGCTGGCTGGGCGACTGCGACTGGCTGTTGCTCAACGACGTTGAAACCCTGCAGCTGGCCGGCCACCCGACCCTCGCCGAAGCCGCCGCAGCCCTGGCGGCACGGCTCAGCGGCCGCGGCGGGTGCGTGGTAAAGCGCGGCGCCGACGGCGCGGACTGCTGGACGACCGACGGCCATCACCATGCGCCGACCCGGCCAGTCACCGTGATCGATACCATCGGCGCTGGCGACAGCTTTAACGCAGGATTCCTTGCCGCGCTGCTGAGCGGTAAACCTGCGGCAGCCGCGCTGCGCTGGGGAAATACCGTCGCCGCGCAGGCGATCGGCACCTCCCCGCGCCGCTATCCCGACTGGCATACCCTGCAACATCACCTTGAGGAGGCCACCGATGGCCAGTGTTGAACTGATCGATGTCGCCAAGCGCTACGGCAAACAGACGGTGCTCCAGCCGCTGGACCTCACCATCCCCGACGGCAGCTTTACCGTACTGGTGGGCCCTTCCGGCTGCGGCAAGTCGACCCTGCTGCGCCTGCTGGCCGGTCTCGAAACGCTTTCCGGCGGCACCATTCTGATGAACAAGCGGCCGGTCAACGATCTGGATCCGGCCGACCGCGATGTGGCGATGGTCTTTCAGAGCTACGCGCTCTACCCCCACCTGACGGTGGCGGAAAATCTCGCCTTTCATATGCAGGTCAAAAAGGTGGATAAGCAGTTACAGAAAAGCAAAGTGCAGCAGGTCGCCAGCCTGCTGGGGATTGATAAACTGCTGGCTCGCTATCCGCGAGCGCTCTCCGGCGGCCAGCGCCAGCGGGTGGCGATGGGCCGGGCCATGGTCAGAAACCCCCAGGTTTTCCTGTTCGATGAGCCGCTGTCGAACCTTGACGCCCAGCTGCGGATGGAGCTGCGCGCAGAGATCAAATCCCTTCACCAGCGCATCAATACCACCATGATCTATGTCACCCATGACCAGGTGGAGGCGATGACTCTGGCCGATCAGATTGTGGTGATGCGCGACGGGCAGATCGTCCAGCAGGGGGCGCCGCTGGCCATTTACGACCAGCCCTGCAATACCTTCGTCGCCCGCTTTATCGGCTCCCCGCCGATGAATCTCCTGCCCGGTCAGCGCGCCGTGCGCGACGGCCAGCCCGGCGTCGCCTGCGGCGCGCTGTGGTTTCCGCTGGCCGAACGCTGGCATCAGGCCGTGGCGCAGCAGGGCGATGCCCCGCTGATTGTCGGTCTGCGCCCGCAGGATATTCTGCCGGATGCGCATGGCGCGCCGGCAACGGTAAACATCATGGAGGTGACGGGGGAATCCACCCTGCTGCATCTCGACTGGCAGGGTTTTCCGGTGCATGTGCAGGTTGCCGGCAGGGTGGCGGTCGCGGCGCAGCAGACGCTGGGGCTGACTCTCCGCCGCGAAAACCTGCATCTGTTTGATGCCGCCAGCGGCGAGCGGCTGGCGGAGACGCGCTAAGGGCGAAGGGAGCCGGTCATCATCCGTGTGGCCGGGCTCCGGGCGAGGTCGTGTTCCAGGGCTACTCCTCTTCCCGCTCCGCTGGGGTCCAGGTCGGCAGCGTCTGGAAGGTGTGCAACAGCCCTTCGGACCACGCCTTGCGGATGCGGTTGAAGTAGGGATCGCTGTCGGTGATGCGATGCTGCCCGGCACTGCTCAGGCTGCCGCTGCGGTAGAGCAGCGTATCCAGCGGCAGGCCGACGGACAGATTACTGCGCAGCGTCGAGTCAATGGAGATCAACGCGCAGCACATCGCCTGCTCCAGCGGCGTATCGATGGTCAGCACCCGATCGATGATCGGCTTGCCGTACTTGCTTTCACCAATCTGGAAATAAGGTGTGTCGCGGGTGGCTTCAATAAAGTTGCCCTCCGGATAAATATGGAACAGACGATGGGTTTCGCCGGCGATCTGGCCGCCAAGCAGCAGGTTGCAGTTGAAGTTGGTGTTACTGCAGTTCTGCTGGTTGCTGCTGTCGCGCTGGATCACCTCCAGCAGCGTTTTACCGATCAGCATCGCGGCGTCGTAGAGGGAGGTGACCTGCATCAGATTCGGCTCCTGCTGGGTACGGATGCGCGCGCTGAGCAGGCTTATCACGCTCTGGGTGGTGGCCAGGTTGCCAGCGGATTGCAGCACCAGCACCCGTTCCCCCTCCTGATGGAAAACGTGCAGCTTTTTAAAAGTGGCAATATGGTCGACGCCCGCGTTGGTGCGGGAGTCGGAAGCAAACACCAGTCCATCCGCCAGGCACATGGCCACACAGTAGGTCATTGCGGTTTTTCCCGTATTATTGCTGCTGCGCCTGCTGGCTGTGTTCGCGCACTTCAGCGTTGGTTAACATAATCTCCCCGCCGCCGCCCAGCCGGGTGCCCCGTACCGGGCAGGCGTCGAGATAATCCAGCCCGGTCGCCAGCCGCAAATGCTGATTCAGGCGACGGGTATTATTGGTGATATCAAACGACAGCCAGCGGCCGTCGAGCCAGACTTCAGCCCAGGCGTGCATCGCCACATGCTGAGCGTTATCGCTGTAAACATAGCCGCTGACGTAGCGCGCCGGGATCTCCAGTGCGCGGCAGCAGGCCAGAAAAACATGGGTATGATCCTGGCACACTCCCTTCGCGCGGGCGAAGGCGTCGGCGGCGGAGTCCTGCACCTGGGTCGCGCCGGGGGAGTATGGCATTCTTAACAGCAGATCCGCCATCAGTTGATTCAGACTTTCTTCCGCCGCATCGGGACGATAGAGGCGCTGGGCAAACTCACGGATCGCCGTATCGGCGCGGGTTAGCGGCGTACAGCGCAGAAAAACCAGCGGCGACAGCAGCTCGGCCTCTTCATCACGCGTCTCCTCCCCTTCATCGGCGATATCGACAATCCCGCTGGCGCGGATAGTGATCTCCTTGTGCGGGTTATCCAGCGTCAGCACATGCAGCACATTGCCCCAGCCGTCGGTAGTGGTCACCGCCGCCCCGTCCGGCAGGGTTAGCGTCCAGGCGGTGATGGTCTGCCGGCCGGTACTGCGCGGCGTCAGGCGCAGATACTGGGTGGAAAACTTCACTTCTTCATCGTAGCCATAGCGGGTGAGATGATCGATGACCAGTTTCATAAGGCCTCCAGATAGGTTTGTCTGATGCTGTCGGACAGCGCGTTAATTCTCGCCAGCAGGCCGTTAAGGGTGGTCTGCAGGTCCGCCTGCGCCAGGTCGTCGCGGGTGCTGAAGCGCAGGTCAACGTTGAGCTGATGGGCCAGGCGCAGCGGTTGATAGGAGCGATCGTTGGCGATCTTCTCCAGCTCGCCGACCAGATCGGCAATGCTGGCGCGCAGCGAACGCGGAATATCGTTACGCAGGATCAGCAGCTCCATCACCGTTTCGCGACTGACTGGCTGGCGATAGAGGCTGTTGTAGGCTTCGCGGGCGCTGACCGCATTGAGCAAGGTATCCAGTCGATAGTATTCCCGCACCGGATCCGGGTCGTTGGTCAGTTGTTGATCCTTAATCAGCAGCAGCTGGGTGGTGGCGAAGGCGCGCTCTATCAGCGTGCCGATGCCGATAAAGCTCAGCGCGTCGTTGCGCAGCAGCGTGCCAATCACCGCCCCGCGAAACAGATGCACCCGCTCTTTCACCCACTCGAAAAAGCCGTCGCTGCCGAGTTCGCCCTGCCCCTGCTGGCGCAGGGTTCGCAGCTCGATTCGGGTGGCGTTGATGCTCTCCCACACCTCGGCCGACAGACTGCCGCGCACCGCGTGCGCATTGTTCCACGCCATCTCCACGCAGCTGTAAATACTGCAGGGGTTGTTGCCATCGAGGGCAAAGAAGTTGAGCAGGTTGCTCATGGTAAAGCGGGCGTGGCGCGCCTGAAACAGCTCGTGGGTCATCGACAAATTCAGCGGCAGCGCCAGATCCCGCGACTGCTGGCTGTGCCGGGGGATCATCGATAATTTCCAGGTCACGTCCAGTACCCGGGCGTAGCTTTCCGCCCGCTCGAGATAGCGGGCCATCCAGAACAATTCACTCGCCGTACGACTTAGCATGATGCGTCATCCTCCATCACCCAGGTATCCTTGGTTCCGCCGCCCTGCGACGAATTGACCACCAGCGACCCTTCGGTCAGCGCCACGCGGGTCAGGCCGCCGGGCACCAGCCGCATCTCCTGCCCGGACAGCACGTAGGGCCGTAAATCGATATGTCGCGGCGACAGACCTTCATCAACGAAGGTGGGGCAGGTCGACAGCGCGAGGGTGTCCTGGGCGATATAGTTGGCCGGATTGGCCTGCAGGCGCTGGCGGAAGGCCTCTCGCTCCTCTTTAGTCGAACGCGGGCCAACCAGCATGCCGTAACCCCCGGCGCCATGGACCTCCTTGACCACCATCAGCTCAAGGTTACTCAGCACATAGCGCAGGTCCTCTGCTTTCCGGCACTGCCAGGTGGGGATATTGCTGAGGATCGGCTGTTCGCCGAGGTAAAAGCGGATCATTTCCGGAACGTACGGGTAGATTGATTTGTCGTCGGCGACGCCGGTGCCGATAGCGTTGGCCAGCACCACGCCGCCGGCGCGATAGACTGACAGCAGCCCCGGTACGCCGAGCATGGAATCGGCGCGGAAGGCCAGCGGGTCGAGCCAGGCGTCGTCGATGCGGCGATAAATCACATCCACTCGCCGCGGCCCCTCGGTGGTCCGCATATACACCGCGCCGTTCTTAATGAACAGGTCGGCGCTCTCCACCAGCTCGACCCCCATCTGCTGCGCCAGGAAGCTGTGCTCAAAGTAGGCGCTGTTGAAGCGCCCCGGGGTCATCACCACGACGCAAGGGTCATCCACCAGCGAGCTTTCGCGCAGGGTCTGCAGGAGGTAGCTCGGGTAACGCTCCACTGGCGCAATGTGATGCTGCTCGAACATCTCCGGATAGAGGCGCATCATCATCTTACGGTTTTCGAGCATGTAGGAGACGCCGGACGGCGTACGCAGGTTATCCTCCAGCACGTAGTATTGACCGTCGTTATTGCGCACCATATCGACGCCGGTGATATGGGCATAGGTGTTGTTTGGCAGGTTGATGCCCTGCATGCACGGCTGATACTGCTCGTTGGCCAACACCTGCTCGGCCGGGATCAGCCCCGCGCGCAGAATATTCTGCTCATGATAGATGTCATAGAGGAAGGCGTTGAGCGCTTTCACCCGCTGGCGAATGCCGCGGTCAATGCGCTGCCACTCCCCGGCGGGTATGATCCGCGGCACGCTATCAAACGGGATCAGCCGCTCGGTTCCCTCATCCTCGCCGTACACGTTAAAGGTGATGCCGATACGGTGAAAAAGCAGTTCCGCTTGCGCTTTTTTCTGCCGGATAGAGAATTGATCGGTGTTGCGAAACCATTGCCACCAGGCATTATAGTGCGGCCGCTGTTCACCCTGCGCGGTCAGCATCTCGTCATAATAATGCCCGTCAGGTAGCGTAATTTTAATCATGGCTATCCCCTCCGGTTGTACTCACTTTGTGGTAATCCCGGTAAGAGATAAGCATTAATTATGCCAGGTCATCTACCGCCGCGGCGTTGTGCAAATCTGTTCTGACCCGCCGTCTGATTGTGCAAAAAATCGCCAGAACAGCCGCCCGCGCCCGGCTGCGGTTGCACCGTCGTGAGGCAGCGCTACGATTTTTGCGCCATCGTGGACGCCAGCGCCTTCAGCCAGGCGGCATAGGCCTTGGGCCAGGCGGTCGTCGGCGTTCCCGGGCGCCCCATACCAAAGCCATGGCCACCGCGGGTATAGCGGAAAAGCTGCACAGGAACCTGATGCTGGCGGCAGGCGTCAGCCATCAACAGCGTATTGTGCGGATTGGAAATCGGATCGTCCTGCGCCTGTACCAGAAAACAGGGCGGTGTGGCCGTTGTCACCCAGGTTTGTACCGACCAGGCGCGGTCGGCCGCCTCGCTCGCCTGCGGCCCCACCAGCAGACGATGGGTCGCCGTATGGCTCCAGGGCGGCAGGAGCGTGATCACCGGATAGATCAGCGCGGCGCCGTCGGCGGTGGCGGGCTGGTGGTCCAGCGCATCCTCCGGCGGGTAGCTGGCAAACGCCGGCCGACAGGCGGCCATCCCCAGCAGATGTCCCCCCGCCGAAAAACCGAGCACGCTGACCTGCGATTCCCGGGCGCGGATCAGCCGCAGGGCCCGCTGCGCATCCTGCAGCGGCGCCAGCGCACCGGCCTGCCAGCCCTCCCCCGGCAAGCGGTAGCTCAGCACATAGGCGGTATAGCCGTGCGCCGTCAGCCAGTGCGCCGCAGGCCAGGCCTCACTGCCCATCTCGATCCGCTGGTATCCGCCGCCGGCCGCCACCAGCACTCCGTGGCCAGTGGCCCGGGCGGGTTGCCAGACCGTCAGCACAGGACGAGGGATATGGCTCAGCGCACCGCGGGCGGATAACCGAGCCTCGCCCCCCGGCCCGCCTCCCCCCGGCGGTTGATCCGACCACAGCGGCAGCGTCAGCGCCGGAGCAGTGGCCGCCGCGCCCCGCACCGCAGACAGCGCAGCGGCGCTAAACAGCAGAAATTGACGTCGATTCATGACTGGCTCCCGGGCGCGTTGGCTTGCCTGTAAACCTAACCGCTTTGCTGGTGGTTATATCAGAAAACCTGGCAGGTAAATCCTCTGTTTTCGCGCAAAATGTTACCCCTGACACGCGCAGCGGCAGATATTCGTCTAAGGTTTCTGGATGGCCAAACGTCGTGGCCCGCAGTCGATAATGATAAGGAGAACTCCCCATGACGAGTACTGATGCACATCGTCCCGCTGCTTTGCCCTGTACCCTGCGCCTGGCGATCGGCGGCGCCCTGCTCGCCCTGATGAGCCTGAATGTCCAGGCGGAAGACGGCAAAACCGCGCCGCCCCCCTCGCCGGATATTCTGCTGGGCCCGTTGTTCAATGATGTCCAGAGCGCGAAGCTCTTTGCCGATCAAAAAACCTTCGCCGACGCGATCCCTAACAGCGATCCGCTGATGATCCTTGCCGATTACCGGATGCAGAAAAACCAGGCCAGCTTTGACCTGCGCCACTTCGTCGAGCTGAACTTCACGCTGCCGAAAGAAAATGACACCTATGTGCCGCCTAAAGGGCAAACCCTGCGTCAACATATCGATGGCCTGTGGCCGGTCCTGACCCGCAGCACCGTCGAGGTGGAAAAATGGGACTCGCTGCTGCCGCTGCCTAAGCCCTACGTGGTCCCCGGAGGACGCTTTCGCGAAGTCTATTACTGGGACAGCTATTTCACCATGCTGGGTCTTGCCGAAAGCGGTCACTGGGATAAAGTCGAAGATATGGTCGCCAACTTCGCCGCGGAAATTGACACCTGGGGCCATATCCCCAACGGCAACCGCACCTATTACCTCAGCCGTTCGCAGCCCCCCTTCTTCTCCTTTATGGTGAGCCTGCTGGCGACGCACGATGGCGACCAGGTACTGAAAACCTACCAGCCGCAGCTGGAGAAGGAGTATCGCTACTGGATGGCCGGAGCGGACGCGCTGGCCCCCGGCAGCGCTGACAAACGGGCGGTGCGGATGGCGGACGGCGCGCTGCTCAACCGCTACTGGGACGATAACGACACCCCGCGCCCCGAGTCCTGGCTTGACGACGTCAAAACCGCCAAAAGCAACCCGAATCGTCCGGCAACCGAGATCTATCGCGACCTGCGCTCCGCCGCCGCCTCCGGCTGGGATTTCAGCTCCCGCTGGATGGATAATCCGCAGCAGCTCGCCACCATTCGCACCACCTCGATTGTCCCGGTCGATCTCAATGCCCTGATGTTCCATCTGGAGAAAACCCTCGCCCGCGCCAGCAAGGCATCCGGGGACAGCGCCGGCGCTACGCAGTACGATGCGCTGGCTAATGCCCGCCAGCAGGCCATCGAGAAATATCTGTGGAATGATAAAGAGGGATGGTACGCCGATTACGATCTGAAAACCCGCAAGGTGCGCAATCAGCTGACCGCGGCGGCGCTGTTCCCGCTGTACGTCAATGCGGCGTCACGCGAGCGGGCGACGAAAGTGGCCGCCGCCGCTGAGTCGCGGCTGCTCAAACCCGGCGGGCTGACCACCACCACCGTCAACAGCGGTCAGCAGTGGGACGCCCCGAACGGCTGGGCGCCGCTGCAGTGGGTGGCGGTCGAGGGCCTGCAAAACTACGGCCAACAAAAGATCGCCATGGAGGTCAGCTGGCGCTTCCTGAGCAACGTTCAGCATACCTATGACAGCAAGCAAAAGCTGGTGGAGAAGTATGACGTAAGCTCGACCGGGACCGGCGGCGGCGGTGGCGAATATCCGCTACAGGATGGCTTTGGCTGGACCAACGGTGTCACCCTGAAGATGCTGGATCTGATCTGCCCGCAGGAGAACCCCTGCGATGCCCTGCCCGCCACGCGCCCGGCGGCGGCCCCTTCCGCGCAGAGCAAGCCAGCCGCCAACGACCCCGCACCGGTGGCAGCGCAAAAAACCGGCGCCTGACGCTTTTCACGCACCCCCTACCAAATTCGGTAGGGGGTAGTCGTCTCCCTGCTGACAACGTCCCCGTGCAGCCCCGCTCTGCGGCCCGCGTGAAGCATGTCACTCCCCCCATCGCCCTGAACCGGTCACCTTTCGCTTGATCACATAAATACAAACAATAATAATTCGCATTACTTTTTAACGAACAATGACAGATTCGTTTTTCCCGCGGCGGCGTACAGGAGTACCAGACCGCGTTGGTTCAGGATGATCTTATGAACGTGGCTATTTTCCGAAAACGCCCGAGGCTGCTGTACGCCCTCGTGGTCGCCCTTCCCCTCACCGCGCAAGCTGAAGAGACCGTGGTGGTCACTGCCAGCCCGCCGGCGTCCGCCAGCGCGCCGACTGAAGGCTACAGCGCCAGCACTTCTCTCGGGGCGACGAAAACCGACCAGCCGTTAATCACCACCGCCCAGTCGGTATCGGTGGTCACCCGCCAGCAGATGGCGGACCAGGGGGCGAATACCATCAGCCAGGCGCTGGAATATACCCCGGGGGTCTACTCCAGCTTCGGCGGCGGCGCGACCCGGTTCGACGCTATCTCCCTGCGCGGCTACCACGGCGGCGACGTCGATAACCTGTTCCTCGACGGTATGCGCCTGATGAGCGACGGCGGCAGCCATAACGTTGTGCAAATCGACCCGTGGTTTATCGAACGGGTCGATGTGATCCGCGGCCCCTCCTCCGCGCTCTACGGGCAGAGCGTGCCGGGCGGCGTGGTCAACCTGACCTCCAAACGCCCGCAGTTTAGCCAGCAGGGCCACGTCCGCCTGACCGGCGGTACGCAAAATACCAAAGGCGCGGCCTTCGATTACACCGACGCCATCAACGAGCAGTGGGCATGGCGGCTGATCGGGATGACCCGCAGCAGCGACACGCAGTATGACCATACCCGCGAAGAGCGCTACGCGATTTCGCCTTCCCTGCTATGGCAGCCGGACAGCGACACCTCGCTGCTGCTGCGCGCCTATCTGCAAAAAGATCCTTCCGGCGGCTACCACGGCTCTTTGCCGCTGGATGGCACCCGCTACGCGCATAATGGTCGTAAGCTCTCCCCCAGCACCAACGAGGGCGATCCGGGAGATGGCTATCAGCGCCGCCAGCAGATCTACAGCTATGAGTTTGACCACCAGTTCACCGACGTCTGGTCGGTCTATTCCGCCGGGAGCTACACCCACACCAACGTCTCCCTCGATCAGGTCTACCAGGTCGGCTGGATAGATGACAGCGACATGCTGACCCGCGGCTACAGCGGTTCGCGCGGTTCGCTGGACGGCTGGTCGACCGATAACCGCCTGCGCGCCGATTTCAATACTGGCGACCTGGCGCATACCCTGATCCTCGGCGCCGAATATCATCGCTTCCGCAACGATCTGTGGACCGGCGCCGGCGGTGCGGCGCCGCTAAACCCGTTTACCGGCTATACCGCGCAGACCGGGCATACCGTCACCTACAGCGATGACAATCATCGCCGCTACTACCAGACCGGGCTGTATCTGCAGGATGAGATGGTCTGGAACCGCTGGCATGTGGATGTTTCCGCACGCTACGACCGCATCGTTTCCCAGCAGGTCAGCGATACCTTCGGCACCTCAAACCGCCGTTCAGACGACCATATCAGCGGCCGCGCCTCGCTGTTGTACGCCCTGGATAATGGCCTTTCGCCTTATCTGAGCTACAGCCAGGCGATCACCCCGGCGATGCTGCCGGGCGCGGACGGCAAACCGCTGAAACCGACCACCGCCGAGCAGGTCGAAGCCGGTCTGAAGTTCCAGCCGCCGGGCAGCCGCGACCTCTATAGCATTGCAATTTACGACCTGACGCAAAAGGATGTCGCCACCCGCGACCCGAACATCGCCACCGCCACCTATATTCCGGCGGGTAAGGTCCATTCCCAGGGCGTTGAGCTGGAAGCACACCACCAGATCACCCCGCAGCTGAGTACTATCGCCTCGTATACCTGGAATCGTCTGCGCTTCCAGGACACCAGGGACGGTACCGATAACAACACGCCGCAGCTGACCCCGGATCAGATGGCCTCCTTCTGGGCGCGCTATCAGTTCCCGGCGGGGATCTCGGTGGGCGCTGGCGTCCGCTACATCGGCAAACAGTGGGCGGATGATGCCAACACCGCGCGGCTGCCGTCGGTCACGCTGATGGATGCCATGATGCGGGCCGACCTCGGTGTCTGGTCGCCAACGCTGAAAGGCGCTTATGTGCAGGTTAACGCCAACAATATCGGCGACCGCGAGTATATTTCCGGCTGCTACGGCACCGGCAACTGCTACTGGGGAGCAGAGCGCAGCGTCATGGCCACCGTGGGCTACGACTTTTAACTGACCGCAGCAATATAAGCCTCCGGCCATGACGTCGGAGGCTTTCATGAAGACTTTTATCTCGCTTTTATTGCTGAAATTAACTTAAAAATGCCACCCCATTATTTCACTTGCCCCCCGCGGATGAGAAAGCTTACTATGCTGGCGCAAACCGGTTATAGCGCTCACAAGGAATAAAAGTGAACCCCGTCATTAGCTATATTGCCAATTTACATCCGTTATCATTTATGGGTTATTATGTATTATCCACCACAGTGATATATATTCTGCTGAATATCATTATTGCGAAGACCCGCCCTGCTGGAAATACCACCGCCGTCCCGGCGCCCTATTCTATCTCCCCCTCTTTTTTAGCCTGGCTACGTCATCGCGCCACCCGCGTCATTCAGCTGGCCATGTTCCGGCTGTTAAGAAAAAACTATGTCACCCTCATCCATTCTGCTGAAGATATTCAGCTCTGCGCCAATCAGCAGTATGCCGAATGCAAAATGACCTGCGTGGAAAAAATACTGTTTGACCATTTCGCTACGCCAAAATCCTGTCACCAGGATCTCCCGCTTTCTCTGCACGTCGCTGAACAAAACCACTGGGCTACCGATCCCCACTGCAGTGGGCTACGGCTAAGCCCAACGCACCAAACGTGGAACATGATAGTGATTGCCGCCCCCTCCCTGCTGTTAATCGCTGTGCTCGTCTGGAAAACACTATTTGATCATCAGGCGATAATTCACTCCAGCGTATTGAGCTGGCTGGTGATGTTTATGGTTTCCGGACTGTGGTGGCTGTGGCTATTATGCATCACCTTAAATGCCACCCGGCTCGACCGGGAGGGGATCGCTATTAATATTCTTCACCACTATATTGATACCCTGAAAGAGACGCTTATTGCTGACGCAGATACCCTGACCGATGAAAACGCCGATTATTGCGTGGCGATTGGTACAACCACCCTGCTTCCCGAAAGATTTGCTGAATATGTAAAAATCATCAACCTTATTCAGTATCCCTTTTGTCTGCAGCGCCTGGATTAACGAGGGGACAGTATGTGGAATTTTATGATGCATCTGCATCCACTGCTGTTTCTTGGCGGATTTATGTTTATCGTCCCGGGTATCTATATTGCTATCGGTACGACGATCGTCGTGACACGGCCAGCGGCTCAGCCCCAGCCGCACGCGACGGAGGTCAGTCCATGGCTGCTGGCCTGGCTGACCGGAGAAGGGACCCGGGTGATCCAGCTGGCGATGTTCAGCTTACTCAGTAAAAAGTATCTGTGGATCCCGGAGGCCGGGCAGGTTTTGGCCAACGGACGCTATGCAAACCAGGAAATGAACGTCATTGAAAGAATACTGTTTGACCATTTTGAGGTGCGAAAGCCGTGTCATGAAGATCTGCCCTGCAGCCTGAGTATTGCCGGACGTAACCTCTGGCAGGAACAGATAGCGAGCGCGGGCTTAGCCTTAAGTCCGCTGCGCCGCGGGTGTAATATGCTGGCCATCAGCATCCCTTCGCTCGCCCTCGGCATTATCGTTTTCAGTAAGACCTTTATCTGGCTCGACTTCACCGCGTACAGCATCTTTAGTTGCCTGCTCATGCCCACGGGTTGCGTTTTGTGGGGCGGGTTATGGATAGAAGCCATTAGCAAAACCATTCGTCTCGATATCTGCGGCATCTCACATCATGACGCCCATGCCTGCATCGATGCGTTACGAGAAGCGTTAGCGCTGAAAGGCGATCAGGAAGATGACGCGACAGCCATGCTCTGCGTGGCGGTGAACGGCCCAGGATCCCTTCCCGAGCGCTACCGGGACTATAAAACGCTCATTGCGCCGATGAGCGCTATCTCCTCGCTGCGTACCGAGGATTAGGCGAGTGAGAAGCACTCACCCCGCCAGGTCAGCGGGGTGAGCGTAGGCCTACATGGCGTCCAGCGCTTTCTGCAGTTTCCAGATATAGCGCGGCGCCTGCGGTGCCGGGTGTTTTTTCACCACATGCTCGAAGAACTCATCGGCGTCGAGATCGTTAATCTCATCGATGGCGTCCTGGCGATCCGACGAGAAGGTGCGCAGCAGGGCGCCGGCACCGTTGGCATAGGAGACCACCACCGCGTAGCGCATCACCTGCGGGTCTTTGATCCCCGCCAGCGGACCGTTCTCCAGAATGCTCAGATAGGCGGCCCCCATCGAGATATTACGTTCCGGGTTTTTCAGCTCACTGACCGACGGCTCGCCGCGCCAGCCCATCCGCCGGTAGACATCGCGTCCGGAGGTCGACGGCTTGAGCTGCATCAGCCCGACGGCGCCGGATTTACTCACCACCGCAGGGTTACCGCCCGACTCGATGGCGATGATCGCCGTGATCAGCTGCGGGTCCACGCCCCAGGCGGCGCCGGCTTTTTCACTGATCGGCATCCACTGCATCGCCCGCTTCACCGGGACCTCGGGGTTCCACGGCGGGTTAGTGTAATCATGTTTCGAACTACAACCGGCCAGAAAAACGACTAAAATAAGCAACCATCTCAATTTCACACATCTATCCTTATCTACCCAAACGCCATCATGCTGCAGAACGACGGCAGCGGTACGTCCCCCGCCGGCCGACAACCTGAAGGATGACGGGTGCGGACTGAAGTTAGCCACCTGGAGATGACAATCGCCATTCCAGGCGGCATCATAACCCTTTCATTCATAGCAAGGAATTATCATGTCTCAGTTTTATCTGGTCGCGCCATCGGGTTATTGCATCAACCAGCAGGCGGCAGCCCGCGGCGTCGAGCGTCTGCAGCAGGCCGGACATGAGGTGGCCCACCAGCAGGTCATTCCCCGCCGGCAGCAGCGTTTCGCCGGGACTGAACAGGAGCGCCTGGCCGATATTAACCAGCTGGCCCAGCTGCCCGGGCGCAACCGTATCGTCCTCGCGGTGCGCGGCGGCTACGGCGCCAGTCGCCTGCTGCCGCATATCGACTGGCAGGGACTGATTGCCCGCCAGCAGCGCGACCCGCTGCTGATTTGCGGCCACAGCGATTTCACTGCTATCCAGTCGGGCCTGCTGGCTACGGGCAACGTCATCACCTTCAGCGGGCCAATGCTCGCGGGCAACTTCGGCGCGGAGACCCTCGATCCGTTTACCGAGCACCATTTCTGGCAGGCGCTACGCCAGGCGGAATTTACCCTCGAATGGCCGGGCGAAGGGCCGAACTGCCAGGTAGAAGGCACCCTGTGGGGGGGAAATCTGGCGATGCTGACCTCGCTTATCGGCACGCCGTGGCTACCGGCGATCCGCGACGGCATCCTGGTGGTGGAGGATATCAACGAACACCCGTTCCGCGTCGAGCGCATGCTGCTTCAGCTGCTGCATAGCGGCGTGCTGGCGGCGCAGAAAGCAGTGATCTTCGGCAGCTTCACCGGCAGCGCGCCAAACGACTATGACGCGGGGTACGATTTGCCGCAGGTCTTTGATTACCTGCGCCAGCAGCTTTCCCTGCCGTTGATTAGCGGACTGGAGTTTGGCCACGAGCAGCGCACGGTGACCCTGCCGCTGGGCGCCCGCGCGCGACTGGTGAATCAGGCAGCTACCACCACTCTGACGATCAGCGGCCACCCGGTGCTGACAGAATAAATTTCCCGGACGCATAGGCGGATCCCCTGCGAATTGTTAAAATAGTGTCACTTTTAGCCATTTTTTCACGCCAGTCAGGGAGTACGTGAACATTGGACGCCGCTGCGGTCATTAGTCTGTTTATTCTGGGTTCTGTTTTAGTAACCTGCAGTATCTTATTGAGCTCCTTTTCTTCGCGCCTTGGCATCCCGATTCTGGTCATCTTTCTGGCCATCGGGATGCTGGCAGGCATTGACGGCATCGGTGGCATCCCCTTCGACAACTACCCCTTCGCCTATATGGTGAGTAACCTGGCGCTGGCGGTGATCCTGCTGGACGGCGGGATGCGCACCCAGGCCAGCTCCTTTCGCGTCGCACTATGGCCCGCGCTATCGCTGGCGACGGTCGGGGTACTGATCACCTCGGCGCTGACCGGGATGATGGCGGCCTGGCTGTTCAAGCTGGATATGATCGAAGGCCTGCTGATCGGCGCCATTGTCGGCTCCACCGACGCTGCGGCGGTTTTCTCGCTGCTCGGCGGCAAGGGGCTCAACGAACGCGTCGGCTCAACGCTGGAGATTGAGTCAGGCAGTAACGACCCGATGGCCGTCTTCCTGACCATCACCCTGATCGAAATGATCCAGCAGCACCAGACCGGCCTCAGCTGGATGTTCGCCGTGCATATCATCCAGCAGTTTGGTCTCGGGATCGCCATCGGCCTCGGCGGCGGCTACCTGCTGCTGCAGATGATTAACCGCATCGTGCTGCCCGCCGGGCTCTATCCACTGCTGGCGCTGAGCGGCGGGATCATGATTTTTGCCGTCACCACCACCCTCGACGGCAGCGGTATCCTTGCCGTCTATCTCTGCGGCTTTCTGCTGGGCAACCGGCCGATCCGCAACCGACACGGTATCCTGCAGAACTTCGACGGCCTGGCGTGGCTGGCGCAGATCGCCATGTTCCTGGTGCTGGGCCTGCTGGTGACGCCCTCCGACCTGCTGCCGATCGCCATCCCGGCGCTGCTGCTGTCGATGTGGATGATTTTCATTGCCCGCCCGCTGTCGGTGTTTGCCGGCCTGCTGCCGTTTCGCGGCTTTAACCTGCGCGAACGGGTGTTTATCAGCTGGGTTGGCCTGCGCGGCGCGGTGCCCATCATTCTCGCGGTGTTCCCGATGATGGCCGGGCTGGACAACGCCCGCTTGTTCTTCAATGTCGCCTTCTTCGTGGTGCTGGTGTCGCTGCTGCTGCAGGGCACTTCGCTGTCGTGGGCGGCGAAGAAAGCCAAAGTGGTGGTGCCGCCCATCAGCTGGCCCATCTCCCGCGTCGGGCTGGATATTCACCCGGAAAACCCGTGGGAGCAGTTTGTCTATCAGCTGGGCGCCGATAAGTGGTGCATCGGCGCGGCGCTGCGCGATCTGCATATGCCGCCGGAGACGCGGATTGCGGCACTGTTTCGCAACAATGCCCTGCTGCACCCCACCGGCAGCACCCGCCTGCGGGAAGGCGATATCCTGTGCGTCATTGGTCGGGAGCACGACCTGCCGGCGCTGGGCAAAATGTTCAGCCAGTCGCCGCCGGTGGCGCTCGATCAGCGCTTTTTCGGCGACTTTATTCTTGATGCCGAGGCCCGCTTCGCCGATGTGGCGCAAATCTACGGCCTCGATGGCGGAGAGGAGTTCCGCGAGCATCAGCAGTCGCTCGGGGAAGTGGTGCAGCAGCTGTTGGGCGCCGCGCCGGTGGTGGGCGACCAGGTGGAGTTCGCCGGGATGGTGTGGACGGTGGCGGAAAAAGAGAACGATCACGTGCTGAAGGTCGGGGTGCGGGTCGCGGAAGACGAGGCGGAGTGATCCGCCCCGGAATAGGTTACAGGGTCACAACCGGCACCCGCGGCGCCAGGGCGCACATCAGCTCATAGCCGACGGTGCCGCTGCTGGCCGCCACGTCGTCGATTTTAATCTCTTTGCCCCACAGCTCGACCGGCGCGCCGATCCCGGCCTGCGGACAAGGCGTTAAATCGACCGCCAGCATATCCATCGATACGCGTCCAACGGTAGTGGTGCGTACGCCATCCACCAGCACCGGCGTGCCGCTCGGCGCCACCCGCGGATAGCCATCGGCATAGCCGCAGGCGACGATGCCGATCCGCTGCTCCTGGCTGGTGCGGTACAGGCCGCCATAGCCAATCGCCTCGCCGGGGCGCAGGTTCTGCACGCCGATGACTTCGCTGCGCAGCGTCATGACCGGCTTCAGCCCGGTGTTCGCGATGTCCTGCCACTGCCCGGAAGGCGACGCGCCATACAGCACGATGCCCGGACGCACCCAGTCAAAATGCGCTTCCGGATGCCAGAGGGTCGCCGCCGAGTTGGCCAGCGAGCGCGGGCAATCCAGCCCCTCCGCCGCCTGTTCGATACGGCGCATCGGCTCGACAATCCCCTGCGGGTTCTCCGCCTCCGCGAAGTGCGACATCAGCGTCATTTCGCCGACGTTGCTTATCGCCCGCAGCTGCTGCCAGACGGTATGCACCCGCTCCGGCATAAAGCCCAGCCGGTTCATACCGCTGTTCACCTTGAGATAGATATCCAGCGGCGCGCGCAGCTTCGCCTGCTGCAGCGCCTTAATCTGCCAGTTGCTGTGGACGCTGGTGGTTAAGCGATATTGATCGAGCACCGCCAGCTCATCGGCATGGAAGAAGCCCTCCAGCAGCAGGATCGGACCTTTCCAGCCCTGCTCGCGCAGCAGGATCGCCTCTTCCAGGTTGAGCAAGGCGAAACCATCCGCCCCGCTTAACGCACTCCATACGCGCGCCACGCCGTGGCCGTAGGCGTTGGCTTTGACCACCGCCCACAGGCGCGACCCAGGGGCCGCGCGACGCACTATCTGTAAATTCTGCCGCAAGGCCAGCAGGTCGATGCTGGCCACTACCGGACGGGTCATGCAAGCTCCTTAGTTGTGTGCGCCATGCAGATGCTGCGGACGCGCCGGGGTGAACCCGGGGCTGTAGCGGGCGACCGCCAGATCGTCGTAAGGGATCGCCGGCGTGCGCCCGGAGATCAGATCGCTGATAAGCTGCCCGGAGCCGCAGGCCATGGTCCAGCCAAGCGTGCCGTGGCCGGTGTTGAGCCACAGATTTTTATACGCCGTGCGGCCGACCACCGGCGTGCCGTCCGGTGTCATCGGCCGCAGGCCGGTCCAGAACGTCGCCTGCTCCACGTGGCCGCCGCGCGGGAACAGATCGCGCACCACCATCTCCAGGGTTTCGCGACGCGGCTGCAGCAGCGCTTTGTTAAAACCGACGATCTCGGCCATGCCGCCGACGCGAATGCGCTGATCGAAGCGGGTAATAGCGATTTTGTATGTTTCATCAAGGATAGTGGAAACCGGCGCGCCGTCCTCCTGGGCAATCGGAATGGTCAATGAGTAGCCTTTCAGGGGATAGACCGGTATATCCACCAGCCCTTTAAGCATCGCCGTTGAGTAGGAGCCGAAGGCCATCACATAGGCATCGCCCTTGATAATCTCATCGCCGCATTTCACCCCGGCAATGCGATCGCCCTCCTGTAGCAGGGCGTCCACTGCGGTGTTGAAGCGGAAAGTGACCCCGGCCTGTTCCGCCATTGCCGCCAGCCGGGTGGTAAACAGCTGGCAGTCGCCGGTTTCATCATTGGGCAGGCGCAGGCCGCCGGTCAGTTTATGGCTGACTTCCGCCAGCGCCGGCTCCACCTCCGCCAGCCGCTTCGCTTCCAGCAGCTGGTACGGCACGCCGGCGTCTTCCAGCACCGCGATGTCGCGGGTGGCATTTTCATACTGTTTGGCGGTCCGGAACAGCTGCAGCGTCCCGCCCTGACGCCCTTCATACTGAATGCCGGTGGTGTCGCGCAGCGCTTTCAGGCAGTCGCGGCTGTACTCCGCCAGGCGCACCATACGGCCTTTGTTCTCCATATAGTGGCGGGTGTCGCAGTTACGCAGCATCTGCCACATCCACTTCAGCTGGAACGACGTGCCGTCAAGACCGATCGCCAGCGGCGCATGGCGCTGAAACATCCATTTGATCGCCTTCAGCGGCACCCCCGGCGCCGCCCAGGGCGCCGCATAGCCGGGAGAAATCTGCCCGGCGTTGGCCGCGCTGGTCTCCTCTGCCGGACCAGGCTGACGGTCGATAACCGTCACCTCATGACCCGCCTGACTCAAATACCACGCGCTGGCTACCCCAACCACCCCACTTCCCAGTATGACGACACGCATAGCGACTCCGTAACAGTTAAAGAACAATCATCTAATTACAAATTGATAACTCAGTTGAAAATATTATTCAACATACGCTTTATTTATGGTGACTTAACTCACAGCAAACCGCACCAGCCCTGCGCTGCGAGATTTACGATCTCATGCTGCGCTTTATTTTTACCCAGCATTAAATTCTGTAAATAAGCGCAAAAAACGGCTTTGAGATGGGGAAATCGCGAAGAAAAGAAATTGTCTGACGATACAGTTTGCCATCCGGTGTTCTATGCTTGTTTAGAGGTTTTCCGTTCAGAGAAAACCAACAACAACGAGGGCGCGCTAATGGCTACGATTGACTCCATGAACAGGGACACCACCCGTTTAAGCGATGGACCCGACTGGACGTTCGAGTTACTGGAGACCTACCTGGCCGAAGTGGACCGGGTCGCCAAGCTCTATCGTCTTGACACCTACCCGCACCAGATCGAAGTCATTACTTCCGAGCAGATGATGGACGCCTACTCCAGCGTCGGCATGCCCATCAACTATCCGCACTGGTCGTTCGGCAAGAAATTCATTGAGACCGAGCAGGCCTATAAGCACGGCCAGCAGGGCCTGGCGTATGAGATAGTCATCAACTCCAACCCCTGTATCGCCTACCTGATGGAAGAAAACACCATCACCATGCAGGCGCTGGTCATGGCGCACGCCTGCTATGGGCACAACTCATTCTTTAAAAATAACTATCTGTTTCGCAGCTGGACCGACGCCAGCTCGATCATCGATTACCTGATCTTCGCCCGCAAATACATTACCGAGTGTGAAGAGCGCTATGGCGTCGACGAAGTGGAGAAACTCCTCGACTCCTGCCACGCGCTGATGAACTACGGCGTCGACCGCTATAAACGTCCGCAAAAAATCTCCTTGCAGGAGGAGAAAGCGCGGCAGAAAAGCCGGGAAGAGTATCTGCAAAGCCAGGTGAATATGCTGTGGCGCACTCTGCCGAAGCGCGAGGAAGAAAAAGCGATTGAGTCCGCCCGTCGCTACCCTTCCGAACCGCAGGAGAACCTGCTGTACTTTATGGAGAAGAACGCCCCGCTGCTCGAATCGTGGCAGCGCGAGATCCTGCGCATCGTGCGTAAAGTCAGCCAGTATTTCTACCCGCAGAAACAGACCCAGGTGATGAACGAGGGGTGGGCGACCTTCTGGCACTACACCATCCTCAACCATCTCTATGATGAAGGGAAAGTGACGGAGCGCTTTATGCTGGAGTTTCTCCATAGTCACACTAACGTGGTGTTCCAGCCGCCGTACAACAGTCCGTGGTATAGCGGGATTAACCCCTACGCGCTGGGCTTCGCCATGTTCCAGGACATCAAGCGCATCTGTCAGTCGCCCACCGAAGAGGACAAGTACTGGTTCCCGGATATCGCCGGTTCTGACTGGCTGGAAACATTGCATTTCGCGATGCGTGATTTCAAGGACGAGAGCTTTATCAGCCAGTTCCTGTCGCCGAAGATCATGCGCGATTTCCGCTTCTTTACCGTGCTCGACGACGATCACAACAATTATCTTGAGATCTCAGCGATTCACAACGAAGAGGGCTATCGCGAGATCCGCAACAAGCTCTCGGCGCAGTATAACCTCAGCAATCTTGAGCCGAACATCCAGGTGTGGAACGTTGACCTGCGCGGCGACCGCTCGCTGACCTTGCGCTATGTGCCGCACAATCGCGTCCCACTGGACAAAGGCCGGCGCGAAGTGCTGAAACATGTGCATCGTCTGTGGGGATTCGATGTGCTGCTGGAGCAGCAGAACGCCGACGGCAGCATTGAGCTGCTGGACCGCTGCCCGGCGCGCCCGAACGCGCTATAACATTGCGGGACGATGAAAACGACGAAGGGGGCCACTGGCCCCCTTATTGTGTTTATCGATCGCCAATATCCGGCTTAACGCATATTCATGGCTAAATCGCCGGGCAGCGATTTCTGCATCCGATGCCAGATCTCCCCGCTGTCATGGCCGTAGCGACGGACCAGCTCATACACCTGATCGTGCAGACCGCCTTCGCACACCTTCGCCAGCTGATGATAAAAGCCCAGCGCCAGGCTGCGCGCTTCCGGACTGGAGAAATAGTGGCGGCCGATGCGGGTATACAGCCCCTTCATGCCGTTGAGGATCAGGCCGTAAATCGGGTTGCCGGAGGCAAACGCCAGACCACGGAAAATGTTGTAATCGAGGTCGGCAAAGGCGTCGGCGTGATCTTCCACTTCCCGGGCGCTGTCCAGTACCGTCAGCGCTTTATCCGGATGCTGACGGAACGCGGTGCGAATAAAAATCGTGGAAATATTGGTGCGCACGGAGAGCAGGTTATCAATCAGTTGCGGCACGCTGTCGTGATCGAGGCGCGCCAGCGTTTCGAGAATATTCAGCCCGGAGGTCTCCCAGAAGTTATTCACTTTGGTGGGCTTGCCATGCTGAATGGTCAACCAGCCGTCACGCGCCAGACGCTGCAACACTTCGCGCAGAGTGGTGCGGGTGACACCGATCAGCTCAGAAAGCTCGCGTTCAGCGGGGAGAATCGATCCAGGTGGGAAGCGGTTATTCCAGATGCTCTCAATGATATACTCTTCCGCGAAACCCGCAGGGCTCTGCGCCTTAATGACCATAATAATATTTCCATTACACATTGTTGCAATTGCACTCATCATACCAGAGCCGCTATAGCGCAGATAGCATCGCAAGTGAATTAAAAAGGGATCGCTGTTTCATTTTCCGTTTTTACTTTGCGCTTTTCCTTATCTCCCGTCACCACCGCCGCGGTGCGAAGAAAGTTGCTTCTCATTTTGCTCAACTGATACTCTTGCCAATAGTTACGCACAAAATCATGTACTAATTGACGGGGAAGGATTCTGTCGTGGAAATTTCATATGGCCGCGCGCTGTGGCGCAATTTTCTTGGCCAGTCGCCGGACTGGTACAAGCTGGCATTAATCATTTTCTTAATCGTAAACCCGCTGGTGTTTGCCGTGGCGCCGTTTGTCGCCGGCTGGCTGCTGGTGGTTGAGTTTATCTTTACCCTCGCCATGGCGCTGAAGTGCTACCCGCTGCTGCCGGGCGGCCTGTTGGCGATTGAAGCGCTGCTGATCGGCATGACCAGCCCGGCGCATGTGCGGGAAGAGATCGCCGGCAACCTTGAAGTGCTGCTCCTGCTGATCTTCATGGTCGCGGGCATCTACTTCATGAAACAACTGCTGCTGTTCGTCTTCACGCGCCTGCTGCTGGGGATCCGCAGCAAGATGCTGCTGTCGCTGGCCTTCTGCCTGGCGGCCGCTTTCCTCTCCGCCTTTCTCGATGCGCTTACCGTGGTGGCGGTGGTGATTAGCGTCGCCGTTGGGTTCTACGGCATCTACCACCGCGTCGCTTCAGCTCGCCCTGATGATAACGATCTGCTGGACGACAGCCATATCGAGCAGCACTACCGCGAGGTGCTGGAGCAATTCCGCGGCTTTCTGCGCAGCCTGATGATGCACGCCGGCGTCGGGACCGCCCTCGGCGGAGTCATGACCATGGTTGGCGAACCGCAAAACCTGATTATCGCCAAAGCGGCGGGCTGGCATTTTGGCGAGTTCTTTATCCGCATGGCGCCCGTCACCGTGCCGGTGATGGTGTGTGGGCTGTTGACCTGCCTGCTGGTCGAAAAGTATCGCCTGTTTGGCTACGGTGAACCGCTGCCGCCCACGGTACGGAAGGTGCTGCAGGACTTTGACGACCGCAGCCGCGCCCAGCGCAGCCGTCAGGAGCAGCTGCGGCTGCTGGCCCAGGCGGTGATTGGTGTCTGGCTGATCGTCGCCCTCGCCTTTCATCTGGCCGAAGTCGGGCTCATTGGCCTGTCGGTGATCATCCTCGCCACCACGTTTTCCGGGGTGACTGATGAGCACGCCATTGGCAAGGCGTTCACCGAGGCGCTGCCCTTCACCGCGCTGCTGACGGTGTTCTTTGCCATTGTGGCGGTGATCATCGACCAGCAGCTGTTCACCCCGGTCATTGAGTTTGTGCTGCAGGCCTCGCCGCACGCGCAGCTGTCGCTCTTTTACCTGTTTAACGGCCTGCTGTCGTCCATTTCGGATAACGTTTTTGTCGGCACGGTCTACATTAACGAAGCGAAAACCGCCCTCGAACATGGCGTTATCAGCCTGCCGCAGTTTGAGATGCTGGCGGTGGCGATCAATACCGGCACCAACCTGCCGTCGGTCGCCACGCCCAACGGCCAGGCGGCATTCCTGTTCCTGCTGACCTCCGCGCTGGCGCCGCTTATCCGACTCTCCTATGGCCGCATGGTATGGATGGCGCTGCCCTACACTCTCGTACTGACGCTGGTCGGCCTGCTGTGCGTCGAGTTCACCTTGATGCCGGTCACCAACTGGCTGCTGGCGCACGGCTGGGTGACCACGCCCACGCTGCCCTGACCCGATCCTGGCCCGGATCCATCCGGGCCATTCAATAACCCGTTACGTAATATTTTCTGCCGGGCCGCTGGCGTCGGTTCGGTTTTCGTTTACACTGCCATGATTTAGCATCTTCCAGGGAAATGATTATGTTGCAATATTTAAACCAGTGCTCAAGGGGACGCGGTGCCTGGCTCCTGATGGCATTAACCGCTTTTATTCTCGAACTCGTTGCGCTGTGGTTCCAGCATGTGATGCTGCTGCAGCCGTGTGTGATGTGTATTTACGAACGCTGCGCACTGTTCGGCATCATGGGCGCGGGGCTGGTCGGCGCCATCGCCCCCAAAACGCCGCTGCGCTATGTCGCCATGGTGATCTGGTTGTACAGCGCAATACGTGGACTGCAGCTGGCGTGGGAGCATACGATGATCCAGCTGCACCCTTCGCCGTTCCAGACCTGTGATTTCGCCGCCCGCTTCCCAACCTGGCTGCCGCTGGATAAATGGCTGCCGCAGGTTTTCGTCGCGTCCGGCGACTGTTCAGTGCGTCAGTGGCAATTTCTGTCGCTGGAGATGCCGCAATGGCTGGTCGGTATTTTTGCTGCCTATCTGCTGGTCGCCATCCTGGTGATCATTGCTCAGCCTTTCAAAGCGAAAAAACGCGATCTGTTTGGCCGCTAAGCCGCTGCGAGTACCGCACACAATGAAACGCCCTGCGGGGCGTTTTTTTATGTCTGCTGCGCATCGTTGCATCGTTTCCTGCCTGTGGTTGACCACAGCCCCTAAAAGGTGCATATTAAATACATCTTTTAAAGCCCCACAGGAGCTCACATGTCATCTTTACTGATCCCCGCAGACTGGAAAGTTAAACGCTCCACCCCGTTCTTTACTAAAGAGAACGTGCCCGCCGCCCTGCTGAGCCATCACAACACCGCGGCCGGCGTCTTCGGTCAGCTGTGCGTCATGGAGGGAACGGTCACCTATTACGGTTTTGCCAATGCGCAGGCGACGGAGCCGGAAAAGAAAGTGGTCATTCATGCCGGACAGTTTGCCACCAGTCCGCCGCAGTACTGGCACCGCGTCGAACTCAGTGACGACGCCCGCTTCAATATTCACTTCTGGGTGGCCGAAGAAACCGACGGTGAAAACGGGCTGTTTCACGCGAAGAAAGCGTGATCCGGCGCTTAACGCGCCCTGTCAGGCAGATTGAGGATATGATCCTGCCAGTCGACGACGGTGGACTCGGGCACCGCAATATGGCGAACAGAGATGCGTTCGCCATGCATCGCCGCTTTTGAGCCGGTCAGCAGCGGATGCCAGGCCGGCAGCGATTTGCCCTCCGCCAGCAGGCGATAGGCGCAGGTCGGCGGCAGCCATTCGAAGGTTGGCAGGTTTTCGCGGGTAAGCTTGATGCAGTCTGGCTCGTACTCGAAGCGACGTTCGTAGTTACGGCACTGGCAGGTTTTGATATTAAGCTGACGGCAGGCGACGTTGGTGAAGTAGATCTCATCGGTGTCTTCATCCATCAGCTTGTGCAGGCAACACTGGCCGCAGCCGTCACACAGCGATTCCCACTCCGCGTCGGTCATTTCATCCAGTGTTTTTTGTTGCCAGAAAGGTTGTTCGCTCATCGGAGTGTCCGTCGTTGCCAGTTAAGGGTGCACCTTATAACCAGTCTGGCACGCCGATGCAAGTTTTGCCGCCCCAAAAGGCGGCAAGCAGCGCTTACAGCACGC
Source organism: Klebsiella sp. P1CD1 (assembly GCF_003790505.1). NCBI lineage: Bacteria > Pseudomonadati > Pseudomonadota > Gammaproteobacteria > Enterobacterales > Enterobacteriaceae > Klebsiella > Klebsiella sp. P1CD1. Next base: position 2,220,871 of record NZ_CP033631.1, on the reverse strand, counting down.
GGGTGGTGAGCGACAGGCCGTTGAAGCCAACTTCCAGTTCGTCACCGCTGTGCAGCGGCCCCACCCCTTCCGGGGTGCCGGTGAGGATCACATCCCCGGCTTTGAGGGTAAAGAAGCGCGACATATAGGCGATCAGCGGCACAATCTTATGGATCATGTCGGCTGTGGTTCCCTGCTGGCGCACTTCACCGTTAATCTTCAGGCTTAACGGCGTATTCTGTGGGTCGCCGTGGAACTCAGCGGCCGGGATAAAGCCGGAGATTGGACTGGCGTTATCGAAGCCTTTCGCCTTCTCCCACGGTTGCCCGGCCTTTTTCATCTTAGCCTGCAGGTCGCGCAGGGTGAGATCCAGCGCGACGCCATAGCCGGCGATCCCTTTCTGCACATGCTCTTCCGTCGCCTGACGCAGCGTGCTGCCGATCAGCACCGCCAGCTCGACTTCGTGGTGCACTGAGCCCAGCCCTTCAGGAAGCACCAACGGCTGACGGAGATCGCACAGCGCGGTCTCAGGTTTAATAAACAGCACCGGCTCTTCCGGCGTCGCACTGCCCATTTCCTTGATGTGTTTTGCATAATTACTGCCGACGCAAACCACTTTGCTCACTGGATAATCCAGAAGCGCACCCTGCCAGTTATGATGTTGGTACATTATTTTCCCTCGTGGGTTAATCGGATTGTTTCCCCTGTTCCGCCAGGTGTTTCTTTAGTAGATTTTCAGATGGCGGGGGAAGTTGCAGGTAATAGCCCTGCTCGCTCAACGCCTGTTTCACTTTTTCCAGGTCGGCGTTAACCAGCTTTTTGCGCCCATCCAGCGGCAGCAGCATCGCCATTTGCGGCGTGCCGAAGCCGCGCATTAGCTCGTCAGGAACGCGTGAGAAATCGTCTTTTTTTTCGACGTATAAATAGGTTTGTTCACGTTTAGTACTTCGATAGATCACACAAAACATAGTTTTACTCGGAATTAGACCCGTGGTCACTTGCCTCAATATATGAGTGACTATAACATGCCTTTTAGTCTTCGGAATATCACCGCACTTCTGCGGTTGATAAACAGCAAATTGAGTAAGGCCAGGATGTCAAATACGCCAATCGAACTTAAAGGCAGTAGCTTCACGTTATCTGTCGTTCATTTGCACGATGCAAATCCCGAGGTTATTCGTCAGGCGTTAGAAGACAAAATCGCCCAGGCTCCCGCCTTTTTACGCCATGCGCCGGTGGTGGTGAATATCGCCAGCGTGGAGGAGGAGGTCGAATGGCGCGCCATTAACGAGGCCATCGCCGCGACCGGTTTACGCATTATGGGCGTCAGCGGATGCAAAATCCCGCGCCTGAAAACCGAAATCGATCGCGCCGGGATCCCGTTATTAACCGAAGGGAAAGAGAAAGCCCCTCGTCCGGCACCGTCCGAACCCACCCCTCCGCCGCCGCCAGTTGCTAACCAGATCACAAAAACGCGTTTGATTGATCAGCCGGTACGTTCCGGTCAGCGCATTTATGCGCCACACTGTGATCTTATTGTTACAAATCATGTGAGTGCCGGTGCGGAACTTATCGCTGACGGCAATATCCATGTATATGGCATGATGCGAGGACGCGCGCTGGCAGGCGCCGGTGGCGACAGAGACGCCCAGATATTTTGTACCCACCTTGCGGCGGAGCTGGTCTCCATCGCCGGGGAATATTGGCTGAGCGATAACATCCCGGCCGAATTTTATGGCAAAGCGGCACGCCTGCGTTTAGGTGAAAGCGCTTTGACAGTTCAACCGTTGAATTAATCCCTTTTTAACAAGGAATTTCTATGGCACGCATTATTGTTGTGACTTCGGGTAAAGGGGGCGTTGGCAAGACCACCTCCAGCGCGGCCATCGCTACAGGTTTGGCCCAGAAGGGAAAGAAAACCGTCGTTATCGACTTCGACATCGGCCTGCGTAACCTCGATCTGATTATGGGCTGCGAACGTCGCGTCGTTTATGATTTTGTCAACGTCATCCAGGGCGATGCCACGTTGAACCAGGCGCTGATCAAAGATAAGCGCACGGAAAATCTCTACATTCTCCCGGCCTCTCAGACCCGGGATAAAGACGCCCTGACCCGCGAAGGCGTCGACAAAGTTCTCGAAGAACTGAAGAAAATGGACTTCGATTTCATCGTCTGTGATTCACCGGCAGGTATCGAAACCGGTGCGCTGATGGCGCTCTATTTTGCTGATGAAGCCATCATCACCACCAACCCGGAAGTCTCCTCCGTTCGCGACTCCGACCGTATCCTTGGCATTCTCGCTTCGAAATCCCGTCGTGCGGAAAATGGCGAAGAGCCGATCAAAGAGCATTTACTGCTGACCCGCTACAATCCAGGGCGCGTCAATAAAGGCGATATGCTGAGCATGGAAGACGTGCTGGAAATTCTGCGCATCAACCTGGTGGGCGTGATCCCGGAAGACCAGTCAGTTCTGCGCGCATCCAACCAGGGTGAGCCCGTGATTCTGGATGCCGCGTCGGACGCAGGCAAAGCCTATGCCGATACCGTTGAACGTCTGCTCGGAGAAGAACGCCCTTTCCGCTTCATTGAAGAAGAGAAGAAAGGATTCCTCAAACGCCTGTTCGGAGGATAAATTATGGCTTTACTCGACTTTTTTCTCTCGCGAAAAAAGAACACGGCTAATATTGCGAAAGAACGCCTGCAAATCATCGTCGCCGAGCGTCGCCGCGGCGACGCGGAGCCGCACTACCTGCCGCAGTTGCGCAAAGATATTCTGGAAGTGATCTGTAAATACGTGCAGATCGACCCGGAGATGGTCAGCGTGCAGCTGGAGCAGCGGGATGGTGATATTTCGATTCTTGAGCTGAACGTGACCCTACCCGAAACGGAAGAGTCGAAACCCTGACCCTGTTGTTCCGCCCCGAAAAAAACCGGCAACGCCCTGCGCTGCCGGTTTTTTAATGGCCTGAACCAGACCGCCCGCTAGCGCGGATAGTCGTTTAACAGCGACTTCAGCCGCTCGGCCATCAGTTCGCCACGCCAGCCGGAAATCAGCTCAGGCTCACCGGCTTGCGTTTTCAACTGCCAGTGCCAGTTCAGCAACTGGTTGATCTGCCGACGCGAGGCCAGCAGTTCCGCGCTCACGCCCTTGTCGGCGCTCACTTCCTGCACCAGCGCTTTAATATCTTTAAAGGCTTTACGGTATCCCGGCATGTCAATGAGGTTCTGCAGCGGCGCCGGCAGGGCCGATTCCGGCAGCGCCTGGGCTTTCTCGACCAGGCTAATCAACGTTTTGCCGTGGAAGCGAATTTCACTGCCGGACAACCCGAGGCTGTCGAGCTCGCCGAGGCTGGTGGGCATATAGCGCGCCACGCTCCACAGATGCTCTTCCCGCACCACAAAGTTCACAGCCAGGTCGCGCTCACGCGCTTTGCGCAGACGCCACTCTGCCAGCAGCTGCAGGCAGCCCAGCTGGCGGGTACGCAGCTGCCAGGCGTTGCCGATGTCGCGCCAGGCCTCGGCCGGGTCGACCACTTCCTGACGGCGCTGCTGCATCAGACGACATTCGTCCAGCGCCGCCGACAGCCAGCCTGCGCGGTCGGTCTCCGCCATTAATTGGCTGGCGATCGGCAACAGGTACCAGACGTCAGCTGCGGCGTATTCACACTGACGCTCGGTCAGCGGGCGCGCCAGCCAGTCGGTGCGGGATTCACTTTTATCCAGCGCCACTCCGGAATATTCTTCCACCATAGAGGCAAAGCCCCAGGACATCGGGCGGCCGCAGAACGCCGCCAGGATCTGGGTGTCAATCAGCGGCTGCGGCATCAGGCTGAACGCGTTGAGGAAGACTTCTAAATCTTCGCTGCCGGCATGCAGGTATTTAGTCACATCCTGGTTGAGCAGCAGCTCACGCATCGGCGCCCAGTCGCTAATCGTCAAGGGATCGATCAGAGAGACCTGGGTGCCGTCGAACAGCTGCAGCAGGCCCAGCTGCGGATAGTAGGTACGGGTACGGACAAATTCCGTATCCAGAGCGACGGCGGAGGCCGCGCTTGCCGCTTCGCACACAGCGCGCAGGCCATCATCGGTGGTGATCATCTGATAGTTCAAAGCATACTCTCTTAACTTGCGCCCATAAAAAACGCCGGCGTAGCCGGCGTCAGGCGACTCATTCGTTACTTAGCCTTTATTGTCCACTTTAGCGCGCGCTTCGTCACGCAGTTCTCGCCGCAAAATTTTCCCGACGTTGGATTTCGGCAGTTCGTCACGGAATTCCACCAGCTTCGGCACTTTGTAGCCGGTGAGATGGCGGCGGCAGAACGTAATCAGCGCCTCTTCGGTTAATGCGGCCTCTTTCTTGACCACGAAAATCTTCACCGCTTCACCGCTGCTGCCGGACGGCACGCCGATGGCCGCCACTTCGAGGACGCCGCTGTGCTGCATAACCACATCTTCGATTTCATTCGGATAGACGTTAAACCCCGACACCAGGATCATATCTTTTTTCCGGTCAACGATGCGCAGGAATCCCTCTTCATCCATCACCGCGATATCCCCGGTGTGCAACCAGCCGTCTTTGATAATCTCATCCGTCGCGTCAGGACGCTGCCAGTAGCCCAGCATCACCTGCGGCCCCTTGATACAGAGCTCGCCCGGCTGACCCGGCGCCACTTCGTTATCGTCGTCGTCCACCAGTTTGGCTTCAGTGGAAGGCACCGGCAGGCCAATGCTGCCGCTGTGGTAGTCGATATCGTGCGGATTGACGCTGACCAGCGGCGAACACTCGGTCAGGCCGTAGCCCTCCAGCAGATATTGTCCGGTCAGTTTTACCCAGCGCTCGGCCACCGCCTGCTGCACCTGCATCCCACCGCCGGCGGAGAGGTGCAGCGAGGAGAAATCAAGCTGCTGGAACTCTTTGTTGTTCAGCAAGGCGTTGAACAGGGTATTGACCCCGGTCATGGCGGTAAAGGGATATTTCGCCAGCTCCTTCACCAGCCCGGGAATGTCGCGTGGGTTGGTGATCAGCAAATTTTGCCCGCCCAGTTCGATAAACAGCAGGCAGTTCATGGTCAGGGCGAAAATGTGATACAGCGGCAGCGCGGTCACCACGAACTCTTTGCCGCGATGCAGCAGCGGGCCGTAGGTGGCATTGACCTGCTCGAGGTTCGCCAGCATGTTGCGGTGGGTCAGCATCGCCCCTTTGGCCACGCCGGTGGTGCCCCCGGTGTACTGCAGAAACGCCAGATCTTCTGGAACGATCTCCGGCTTCACGTACTGCATGCGGTAGCCATGCTGCAGCGCGCTGCGAAACGAGATGGCATCCGGCAGGTGGTACTTCGGCACCAGGCGCTTGATGTACTTGACCACAAAGTTCACCAGCGTGCCTTTGGCGGTGGAGAGCTGATCGCCCATGCGCGTCAGGATCACGTGCTTAACCTGAGTTTTCGCCACCACTTTTTCCAGGGTATGGGCAAAGTTGGAGACGATGACGATCGCCGCCGCGCCGCTGTCGTTGAGCTGATGCTCCAGTTCACGCGGGGTATACAAGGGGTTGACGTTGACCACGATCATCCCGGCGCGCAGGATGCCAAACAGAGCCACCGGATACTGCAGCAGGTTAGGCATCATCAGGGCCACGCGATCGCCCTTCTGTAATCCTAACCCCTCCTGAAGGTAAGCGGCAAAGGCGCGACTACGCTCTTCCAGCTTACGGTAGGTCATCACTTCACCCATATTGATAAACGCCGGTTGGTCAGCGTAGCGGGTGGTGGCATGCTCAAACAGTTCAACCAGGGATTGATAGCGGTCAGGGTTTATCTCCGCAGGAACATCTGCGGGATAACGGTTTAGCCAAACCTTTTTCACTGCATCACCTCTGAAATAGTTATTCGTCGTCATCACAGCCCCTGGTAAATACATTTTGTTAACATTATATTAACTCAGCGTACCAGTTTATTAATTAGGCAATGAGCAGGTTGCGAAGCGCGTCACTATTTTTTTTCTTATTCGACTGAAAACAAAGAAACAGCGGACCGGCCGCTGTTTCTTTGAACTAACATAAACAACAAAATCATTCGGTTACGACGTTTCTCACCTCAGCAGGGCCGGGGTTGTACCAGCCCCAGCCGCCATAGCCGTAACCCCAGGGGCGCGGACCCAGCATCCACGGATCGATGGGCTGCGGGGGCATCACCACCTGCTGCACCACGTTCCAGCGTTTGTAACCGATGGCGTTCATCAGCATAAATTTATACGGCGTGCTGCCCACTTTGCCGTCGACCACGCCGGCAATCGGCCCGACCACGGTGACCAGCTGGCCGCGGTAGTCGACCGGATCGAGGAAGCCGTTAACGTCGGCATAGATGCGCCCACGAGACGGTTCGCCCAGCACAGGCCGTGCGCCGCTGTCCAGCGGTACGGTGGCGATTTCTAAGCGGGTTTTACCCTGCTGGTTCTGCACATTGACCACTTTGCCGCCAAAGCGTGCTTCCTGGCCAACGTACAGCTGCGGCGCGTTCATCACCCGCACTAAATCCTGCTGCGGCGTAGGGCTGGTGCCTTTGATGGCATCCGGCACTGACACGCAGCCGCTTAGCGCAACGGCAACCGCCGCGGCTAACAGCCAGCGAACGCCCTGTTTTTGACCCGCCATGATGCGACTCCTTTTCTCAGTCTTCTTGTTACTGAGATTCACTCGCGGCCTGGAAGTTTCTTCCACGCCACCTCGTTTCGCAAATAAACCGGCTCCGCTTTCTCCACGGCCACGGTTTTCCCCGCCGCCAGCAGGTAACAGGCTAACGGCAGCATATCCTCCGCCGCCGGCAATTCAATTTCGCCGCTGCTTAAGGTCAGTCCGCTCGCTTTCGCCAGATCCGGCCACGCCTGCCAGCCGGTGCCGACGGTGGCCCATTCGCCGGAAAGCTGTGCCAGCCGTTCGGCTACCGCTTCCGGTTTGAGCACCGCTTCCGTCTCTTCGCCATGCCAGATGCCCTGCTCGTCGCGCTGGTACTCGGCCCAGTAGACTTCGCCCATCCGCGCGTCAATAGCCGCCAGCACGCGGGTGGCGCCAGTTTTGCGCCAGGCGCCCTGCGCCATGGTGGCCAGCGTCGAAACGCCGATCATTGGCAGCTCAGCGCCCAGCGCCAGCCCCTGAGCGATACCGATGCCGATGCGCACGCCGGTAAAGCTACCCGGACCGCGGCCAAAGGCCAGCGCGTCCAGCTCGGTCAGCGTGGCGCCGCTCTCGGTGAGGACCTCCTGCACCAGCGGCAGGATACGTTGGGTATGTTCGCGGGGACAAATTTCGAAATGAGCACTAAGGGTGCCATCATTCCACAGCGCCGCGGAGCAGGCCTCTGTGGCGGTATCGATAGCCAAAATTCGCATGGGTGGTCACGCTCTCGTTACATAGTTCAGGCCTTCAGGCAGCCTGTTTTCCGGCAAACGGCCAACCCGCCGCCATGCCGCCCGAAGTCTATTGGGAACCGCTAATTAACAAAATGGCGCGCAGCTTAACACATTTTAGTGCGGATTACCTTGCCGGCGGCACGGCGAGGAAGCGCACCGCCCGGCGGATATCGCGGGTCCGCGGCGCGGGCGGCAGGCTGGCCAGGAACACCGCGCCGTAGGGGCGCATCACCAGCCGGTTGTCGCAGATCACCAGCACCCCGCGATCGTCGATATCGCGGATCAGACGCCCCACCCCCTGTTTGAGGGTGATGACGGCTTCCGGGAGCTGTACTTCATCGAACGGATCGCCGCCGCGCAGCCGACAATCTTCCATGCGCGCTTTCAGCAGCGGGTCGTCCGGCGAAGTAAACGGCAGCTTATCGATAATCACCAGCGACAGCGCATCACCGCGCACGTCGACCCCTTCCCAGAAGCTGCTGGTGGCCACCAGCAGGGCGTTGCCGGCGCTGACGAATTGCTGCAGCAGTTGGCCTTTGCTGGTTTCCCCCTGTAGCAACACCGGTAGCGTCATGGTGGCGCGGAACTGCTCCGCCAGATCGCGCATCATGGCGTGCGAGGTACACAGCATAAAGCAGCGACCGTCGTTGGCCTCGATCAGCGGCTTGAGCATCGCCGCCAGGTGGCGCGCCGCGCCAGGCTGGTTCGGCAGCGGCAGATTGCGCGGCACGCAGAGCAGCGCCTGATGTTGATAATCAAAGGGGCTCGGCAGCAACAGGGACTGCGCCTCGTCGATCCCCAGCCGGGCAGTGAAGTGATGCAGATCGTCGTTGACTGACAGCGTCGCCGAGGTAAAGATCCAGCTCCCCGACTTCTGCGCCATCACCTCTTTAAACTTCTCGGCCACGGTCAACGGCGTCAGGGCGAGAGTAAAGTGGCGCGAGGTGCACTCATACCAGTAACTGTAGCCCGGCTGGTTAATCTCTTTCAGCCGCTTTAAGCGCCCGCGATAGAGGGTGGCGCGCTCAAAGGCGGCATCGAGCAGCGCCGAGCGGCCCAGCGAAAGTTTGGCGACGTCATAGCATAGCTCGAGCGCGTCATCGAGCAGCAGCAGCGCGCGCTGAATGTGGCTATCCGCCAGCAGTTCGCGCAGGTTGCCGCGATAGCCGGGATCCCCCAGCTGCAGGCGAAAATCCTGAGCGCTTTGCGCCAGGCGGTCGGCGCATTTTTGCAACTGCTGGGTGTCTTTCAGTTCGGTGCGGTAGGCAATGGTGATGTCTTTCGCCAGATCCAGCAGCTGGCGGCTGGAGAGCGACTGACCAAAGTACTGACTGGCGATATCCGGCAACTGATGGGCTTCATCGAAGATCATCACTTCCGCCTCGGGGATCAGCTCGGCAAAGCCGCTCTCTTTGACCACCATATCGGCCAGGAACAGGTGATGGTTGACCACCACCACGTCGGCGTCCATCGCTTTTTTACGCGCCTTCACCACGAAGCAATCTTTATACAGTGGGCAGTCGCTACCGAGACAGTTATCGTTGGTGCTGGTGACCAGCGGCCAGGCCTGGGAGTCTTCCGCGACGCTGGCGCAAGTGCTGATATCGCCATCCTGGGTTTGATTCGACCAGGAGCGCAGGAGGATCACATCGCTGAGGGTTTGTACCGGCAGATCGCCGCCCGCCAGCGCCTGCTGCTCAAGACGTTCAAGGCACAGGTAGTTGGAGCGCCCTTTAAGCAGCGCCAGTTTACCGGTGAATTTGAGCGCCTTGGCGACGGTGGGCAGATCGCGGCTGTAGAGCTGATCCTGCAGCGCTTTCGAGCCGGTGGAGATAATCACCTTTTTTTTCGCCCGCAGCGCAGGCGCCAGGTAAGCGTAGGTTTTACCGGTTCCGGTCCCCGCTTCCACCACCAGCGGTCGGGAGGCCTCAATCGCTTCGCTCACCGCTTTCGCCATCTGGCGCTGCGGCTCGCGCGGCTTAAATCCCGGTATGGCTTTGGCTAACTGGCCGTCTGCTGCAAAATCGTCGATCACATTGCCCCCTGGTTATTTGGACAGTGATTATGTCAGGGAGGACGGCGTTTCGCCAGTCCAGGTAGTGACGCGAGCGGAACATTATGGCAGTCTTGCCGCAGCCGAATGGAATGCTCAAAGAGGAAAAAGAAATGACAATTACGCGTATTGATGCCGAAGCCCGTTGGTCAGACGTGGTGATCCACAACCAGACCCTGTACTACACCGGCGTGCCGGCAAATCTTGATGCCGACGCCTTCGAGCAGACCGCCAATACCCTGGCGCAGATTGACGCGGTGCTGGAAAAACAGGGCAGCGACAAGTCGCGTATTCTTGACGCCACCATCTTCCTCGCCGATAAAAGCGACTTTGCGGCGATGAATAAAGCCTGGGACGCGTGGGTGGTGGCCGGTCACGCCCCGGTGCGCTGCACGGTGGAAGCGACGCTGATGAACCCGCAGTATAAAGTTGAGATCAAAATTATCGCCGCGGTGTAATTAGTCGTCCTCATCTTCGTCTTGATCTTCATCCTCATCTTCAAAGCGCGCGACGATCTGCTCGCCGGTATGCGTTGCGCGCAGCTCTTCCGCCACCAGGGCAATCGCCTGGCCGCTGCTCATCCCCTGGGCCATTAGCTCATGGATACGTTCGACCGCTTTTTGCTGTTGCTCGTGGCTCAGCGAAGGTAAACCTGCAAACATCTTTTACTCCTGCTACATTGTGGGGCGTAATTATTTCACGCCGTCCCCGCCTACGCCAGAGGGACGGCAACGTTCAGGATCGAGAAAGATGTTGTCCCCCGCGATTATTACCCTGCCCTGGCGCCCGGATGCGGCCGAACACTATTTTGCGCCGTTAAGCGCCCTGCCCTGGGCGATGCTGCTGCATTCCGGCTTTGCCGACCATCCGCATAACCGCTTTGATATTCTGGTGGCTGCCCCGCGCGCCACGCTGCTGACGCGCGGTGAACAGACGTGGGTCGATGACGGCGAAACCGCTTTTGTCTCCGCGGAAGATCCGCTGCAACTGCTTCAACAGCAGTTGGATCGTCAGCCGTTCACGCCGCAGCCCCATGACGATCTGCCGTTTCTTGGCGGCGCGCTGGGACTATTCGGGTACGATCTGGGCCGTCGCTTTGAGCGTCTCCCTTCGCACGCCCAGGCCGATATCGCGCTGCCGGATATGGCGGTGGGGATCTATGACTGGGCGCTGATTGTCGACCATCAGCGCCAGCAAATTTCGCTGCTCAGCTATGACGATCCGCAGCAGCGCCTGCAGTGGCTGCAGGCGCAATCCCGTCCGGCGATGAAACCTTTCGCCCTGACCTCTGCCTGGCAGTCAAATATGAGCCGCCAGCAGTACGGCGAGAAATTTCGCCAGGTGCAGGCCTATCTGCACAGCGGCGACTGCTATCAGGTCAACCTCGCCCAGCGTTTGCAGGCCCGCTACGTCGGTGATGAATGGCAGGCCTTCCGCCAGCTGAACGTTGCCAACCGCGCCCCCTTTAGCGCCTTTATTCGCCTCGAGGAAGGGGCGATTTTAAGCCTGTCGCCGGAGCGATTTATTCAGTTGCGCCAGGGAGAGATCCAGACGCGCCCGATAAAAGGTACTCTGCCGCGGCTCGATTCGCCGCAGGAAGATGCGCGGCAGGCTGAGAAGCTGGCGAACTCCCCGAAAGACCGCGCCGAGAATTTAATGATTGTCGACCTGATGCGCAACGACATCGGCCGCGTCGCCGTGCCGGGCAGCGTGCGGGTCCCCGAGCTGTTCGTGGTGGAGCCGTTCCCGGCGGTCCATCATCTGGTCAGCACCATCACCGCCCGCTTACCGGCGACGCTGCACGCCAGCGATCTGCTGCGCGCCGCCTTCCCCGGGGGGTCTATCACTGGCGCCCCGAAGGTCCGGGCGATGGAGATTATCGATGAACTGGAACCTCAGCGACGTAACGCCTGGTGCGGGAGCATTGGCTACCTGAGCTATTGCGGCAATATGGATACCAGCATCACCATTCGCACCCTGACGGCCTGGCAGGGGCAACTGTATTGCTCCGCTGGAGGCGGTATCGTCGCGGACAGCGAGGAAGATGCGGAATATCAGGAAACTTTTGATAAAGTTAATCGTATCCTGCACCAACTGGAGAACTAGACCATGGCGGACCACGCCCTCAATCTGGATGATTTTCTGTCCCGCTTCCAGCTGCTGCGCCCCCAGCCTTCGCGCCATGCGCTCAATCAGCGGCAGGCGGCGGTGCTGGTGCCGATCGTGCGCCGGCCGCAGCCCGGCCTGCTGCTGACCCAGCGTTCGCCGTTGCTGCGCAAGCACGCCGGTCAGGTCGCCTTTCCCGGCGGCGCGGTAGATAATACCGATGCGACGCTTATCGCCGCCGCCCTGCGCGAAGCCCAGGAAGAAGTCGCGATCCCGCCGGAAGCCGTCGAGGTGATCGGCGTTCTGCCGCCAGTGGACAGCGTCACCGGTTTTCAGGTGACGCCGGTGGTGGGTATTATCCCCCCCAATCTGCACTATCATGCCAGCCAGGACGAAGTCTCCGCAGTATTTGAGATGCCCCTCGCCGAAGCCCTGCGTCTGGGGCGCTACCATCCGCTCGACATCCACCGTCGGGGCAACGATCACCGCGTCTGGCTCTCCTGGTACCAGCATTATTTTGTCTGGGGAATGACCGCCGGGATCATTCGCGAGCTGGCGTTGCAGATAGGCGCTCGACCTTAGCTATACTGATTATGAGAGGGCGCTCTCACTATTAGTAAAATCGCGGTTATCCATTAGTTTAATTCATGTGAATAGTTCAACTGGCAGCGCGCTTCCCTCTTACACTATGCGCAGTTATTACATCGTTACCGCACCCGCGGTAACCCTGTCAGGAGTATTATCGTGATTAGTCTATTCGACATGTTCAAGGTGGGGATTGGTCCCTCATCTTCCCACACTGTTGGCCCGATGAAGGCCGGTAAACAGTTCGTCGATGACCTGGTCGAAAAAGGATTGCTTAATGCGGTGACCCGTGTGGCGGTTGACGTCTACGGCTCGCTGTCATTAACCGGCAAAGGCCACCATACGGACATCGCCATTATCATGGGACTGGCGGGCAATCAGCCCGATACGGTCGATATTGACGCGATCCCGGCATTTATCCGTGACGTCGAGGCGCGCGGCCGACTGCTGCTGGCCAACGGCCAGCACGAGGTCGACTTCCCGGCGGATGACGGCATGCGTTTTCGCAGCGACAACCTGCCGCTGCACGAAAACGGCATGACCATTCATGCCTGGGCCGGCGAGAAAGAGATCTACTGCAAGACCTATTACTCGATTGGCGGCGGCTTTATCGTCGATGAAGAGCACTTCGGCAAAGAAAACGCCAATGAATTGCAGGTGCCCTACCCGTTTAAATCGGCGCAGGAAATGTTGGCGTATTGTAAAGAGACCGGCCTGTCGCTCTCCGGGATGGTGATGCAAAACGAGCTGGCGCTGCACAGCAAAAAAGAGATCGAGGACTATTTCGCCAACGTCTGGCAGACCATGCGCGCCTGTATCGACCGCGGGATGAACACCGAAGGCGTGCTGCCTGGTCCGCTGCGCGTGCCGCGTCGCGCCTCGGCGTTGCGTCGTCTGCTGGTGGCCAGCGATAAGCTCTCCAGCGATCCAATGAATGTCGTTGACTGGGTCAATATGTTCGCACTGGCGGTCAATGAAGAGAACGCCGCCGGCGGTCGCGTGGTGACCGCGCCGACCAACGGCGCCTGCGGCATCGTTCCAGCGGTACTCGCCTATTACGACCACTTTATCGAATCCGTCAGCCCGGAAATTTATATCCGCTACTTTATGGCCTGCGGGGCGATCGGCGCGCTGTACAAGATGAATGCCTCCATTTCCGGGGCGGAAGTCGGCTGTCAGGGTGAAGTGGGCGTTGCCTGCTCGATGGCGGCGGCGGGCCTGGCTGAACTGCTCGGCGCCAGCCCGGAACAGGTTTGCGTGGCGGCGGAGATCGGCATGGAACACAACCTCGGCCTGACCTGCGACCCGGTCGCCGGCCAGGTGCAGGTGCCATGCATTGAACGTAACGCCATCGCCTCCGTCAAGGCAATCAACGCCGCGCGAATGGCGATGCGCCGTACCAGCGAACCGCGCGTCTCGCTCGACAAAGTGATCGAGACCATGTACGAAACCGGTAAAGACATGAACGCCAAGTACCGCGAAACCTCCCGCGGCGGCCTGGCGATTAAAGTTCAGTGTGACTAAACTGTTCGTCCCCCCCTGCGCTCGCAAAGCGCGCAGGGGGATAACCCTGGTGACTGAAATCTCCCTGATGCGCCTTCAACGGCGCATTTTCTTTTTTCTATACCTGGCGATATTCTGCCACTACAATTGCTCTATTAAATAAGCCACGCTTAACCACTCGTCCTGTCGACAGGGTGTCGCACATGCAGACTGCACAAAAAGTCATTACGGCCTATCGTCGCAAACGCATTATTGTCTGCCTGCTGGTAGCCCTGCTAACCCTGGGTACCACCTTAGCTATCCGATTTATTTCACAGCGTAGCGTAAATGAAGAGTACATTCGCACTGCCGCCAGCCAGCGGGTCACGGCGCTGGATAACATCCTGCGTCCGCTGAGCGCAGAGCGGGCGACGCTACTCTCCCTGGTCGACAAACCCTGCATGGATATTCATCTCACACTGCGCAAAATGGCGGCCTCGCTGCAGACGGTCCGCTCCGTCGCGCTGGTGGCGTCAGGGATGATCTACTGTTCCAGTATCTTTGGGCAACGGCAGGCGGATCTGCACCAGCTGCAGCCCGCGCTTCCGGCTCACCACCCCTTACTGCTCTTTTCTACCGACAACTCACTGCTCAAAGGCACACCGGTGCTGATCCAGTGGTATCCAGCCTCGGAAAGCGACTTCGACGGCGTGATGTTAATTGTCAATATCGAACTGCTGGGGACCTTAATTCTCAAAGAAAAATCGCCCCTGATCAGCGACGTCAGCCTGCAGGTCGGCGACCATTATTTTATCAGCGGCCTCGGCCTGATTGACAAAGCGCACGCCCCGCAGGCGTCAGTGATTTATCGCCAGCGTTCCACAGAATTTCCCTTTACCATCAACATTAACGGTCCGGGTGCCGCGACTATCGCGCTGGAGGAGCTGCCCGGTGAGCTGCCGCTGGCCCTCATCTTCAGCCTGTTGATGACCGGCATCGCCTGGCTGGCCACCGCCGGCAGAATGAGTTTCTCGCGAGAGATAAGTCTCGGCATCACGGCCCGGGAATTTACCCTCTGGTGCCAGCCGCTGCAGGATGCGCGCAGCGGACGCTGCTGCGGGGTGGAGATCCTGCTGCGCTGGAACAACCCCCGCCGCGGCGAGATTTCGCCCGAGGTATTTATTCCCATCGCCGAAGGGGACAATCTGATTATTCCCCTCACCCGCTATGTGATCGCCGAAACCGCCCGCCGCCTGGATGCCTTCCCCAGCGAGCCGCATTTTCATATCGCGATTAATGTCGCTGCCCGTCACTTTGCCCACGGTTTGCTGCTGCATGACCTGCACAATTACTGGTTTAGCGTCAATCCGGTACAACAGCTGGTGGTTGAACTCACCGAACGCGATGTCCTGCAGGATGGCGACCAGCACATGGCCGAACATTTGCATTTAAAAGGGGTCCAGCTGGCGATAGATGATTTTGGCACCGGTAACAGCTCGCTCTCGTGGCTGGAAAAACTGCGGCCGGACGTGCTGAAGATCGACCGCTCGTTTACCAGTTCCGTCGGGATAGACAGCGTCAATGCCACGGTGACGGATATTATTATAGCCCTCGCCGACCGTCTGAATATCGTTACCGTGGCCGAAGGGGTGGAGACGCTGGAGCAGGAAAGCTATCTCCGGGGCCACGGCGTCGATGTGCTGCAGGGATTTTATTATGCCCGGCCGATGCCGATAGAGGCGTTTCCGGCGTGGCTGGCAGACAGAGAGGGGCAGAAAAGCGAGGGGGGAGAATAGCTCGCCGGCCACAGGGGCCGACGAGCAGGGCAATTACTCTTCTTCGTCGCTCAGCGGACGGGTGACCACCGCGCGGACCAGGTCGACCCGGTAATCATTCGCTTCCACCACGGTAAACTGCAGCGGCGGTAGCGACACGGTGTCGCCAATGCGCGGGATATGGCCATTGACAGCGATCACCAACCCGGCCACCGTGGCAATATCCTCATCTTCATTGACCAGCGCATCCAGTCCAAGCGCCTGCTGCAGCGCATGCAGGTCGGTCGAGCCTTTGATCAGCCAGCCATCGCCGTCAATGACGATCTCCGGCGTCTCATCGGCATCCGGGAATTCACCGGCGATGGCTTCCAGGACGTCCAGCGGCGTCACCAGCCCCTGTACCATGCCAAACTCGTTGGTCACGATGACAAAGCTGCCGCGCGCGCGGCGCAGAACGCCGAGCAGATTGATCGGGTCCAGCGTTTCCGGGACGACAATCGCCGGGGAGGCAGAGGCCAGCGCCGCAACGTTTTCTCCCGCCTCAAGGGCCACCAGCAACTCTTTCGCCCGCACGATACCGATGATTTCATCCAGCTCTCCGCGGCAGACCGGGAACAGACTGTGCGGCGACGAGAGCAGCTGACGACGAATTTCGTCATCACTCTGTTCGGCGTCGACCCAGCTGATTTCACCGCGCGGGGTCATAATACCGCGCAGGGAGCGCTGGGCCAGCGTCAGCACGCCGTTAATCATGTAACGTTCTTCTTCGGCAAACGCCCCTTCCGGCACCGGTATGGCTGCCGGGCTGTCGGCGTCATGGCTGACGGAGGTCTGTTTCCGGCCGCCCATCAGGCGCAGGATCGCATCCGCGGTACGGGCACGCAGCGGCAGCGTCGACTGATGTCGGAGAAAGTTGCGTCGCGCCACCTGGTTAAAGAACTCGATGATGATCGAGAAACCGATCGCCGCGTACAGATACCCTTTCGGAATATGGAAGCCAAACCCTTCCGCCACCAGGCTCAGGCCGATCATCAACAGGAAGCTCAGACAGAGCACCACCACCGTTGGGTGCTGGTTGACAAAGCGCGTCAATGGCTTCGACGCCAGCAGCATCATGATCATGGCGATCACCACCGCCGCCATCATCACCGGCAGATGGTTAACCATCCCGACCGCCGTGATCACCGCATCCAGAGAGAAGACGGCGTCCAGCACCACGATCTGCAGTACCACCACCCAGAAACTGGCATACCCTTTACCGTGACCGCTATCGTGCTGGCGGTTTTCCAGCCGCTCATGCAGTTCAGTCGTCGCCTTAAACAGCAAGAAGATCCCGCCGAGCAGCATGATAAGGTCGCGCCCGGAAAAGGAGAAATCAGCGATAGTAATCAGCGGCTTCGTCAGGGTCACCATCCAGGAGATCACCGACAGCAGCCCCAGGCGCATCACCAGCGCCAGCGAAAGGCCGATCAGTCGCGCTTTATCGCGCTGCTTCGGCGGCAGTTTGTCCGCCAGGATGGCAATAAACACCAGGTTGTCGATACCGAGCACAATCTCCAGAACGATAAGCGTCAACAGGCCAGCCCAGATTGAGGGATCCATTAACAATTCCATGTACGACTCCGGTTAGCGGCAAGCTGAGTCATCGCCATGTCATGCATGGGCGCGACAATAGGTGCTGAGAGAAAAGCGTGATGCGTGGAGGTGGCAACCAGGTGCCAGAAAGTGAAAAGACGTCGATGACGGTCCATACTGCGGGCTATGCCCTATACTCCTGAGTAATTAAACGGAAGTTAAACATAGCAAAATATAGATCGAAATTGGAAAAAATTTACCTGAATTTGCAATAACTAAGGCTATTTTTTGCGCTGCAAAATTATTACCAGGCGATGCCTGATTAACGGATCTTCATCACATTAATTATTTTTTCACTGTCTAAAATAATTCGCGGTAGTAACTATTTTCTATCTTACACCCTAACTGAATCGATTTTGTCCTCAAGAGTGATTCAGGATGTATCAAAGCAGATGATGCATTCACGATAATAAAGGAGGTAGCAAGTGACGATTGCTATTGTAATAGGCACACATGGTTGGGCTGCAGAACAGCTGCTGAAAACAGCAGAGATGCTGTTGGGCGAGCAGGAAAACGTTGGCTGGATCGATTTCGTTCCGGGTGAAAACGCCGAAACGCTGATCGAGAAATACAATGCCCAGTTGGCAAAACTGGATACCAGTAAAGGCGTGCTATTTCTCGTCGATACATGGGGAGGCAGCCCGTTCAACGCTGCGAGCCGCATTGTCGTCGATAAAGAGCATTACGAAGTTATCGCTGGCGTCAACATCCCGATGCTGGTGGAAACCTTCATGGCCCGCGATGATGACCCTTCGTTTGATGAACTGGTCGCCTTAGCGGTGGAGACCGGTAGCGAAGGCGTGAAAGCGCTGAAGGCCAAACCGGTGGAAAAAGCGGCTCCCGCGCCAGCCCCTGCCGCGGCGCCAAAAGCCGCCGCGCCGGCCAAACCGATGGGCCCGAACGACTACATGGTGATTGGCCTCGCGCGCATTGACGACCGCCTGATCCATGGTCAGGTCGCCACCCGCTGGACCAAAGAGACCAACGTCACCCGCATCATCGTCGTCAGCGACGAAGTGGCCGCGGATACGGTGCGCAAAACCCTGCTGACCCAGGTTGCACCACCGGGCGTCACCGCCCACGTGGTGGACGTCGCCAAAATGATCCGCGTTTACAACAACCCGATGTACGCCGGGCAGCGCGTCATGCTGCTGTTTACTAACCCGACCGACGTTGAGCGTATCGTCGAGGGCGGCGTGAAAATCACCAGCGTCAACATCGGTGGTATGGCGTTCCGCCAGGGCAAAACCCAGGTTAACAACGCGATTTCGGTCGATGCCAAAGATATTGAGGCGTTTAACAAGCTGAACGCACGCGGTATCGAGCTGGAGGCACGTAAAGTGTCCACCGACCCGAAACTGAAAATGATGGATCTGATCGCCAAGGTTGATAAATAACCCGGCCGATCGCGCCCCAGTTTTCACTTTAAGACTTAATCAACAGGAGAAGTACAATGGAGATTACCCTTCTTCAGATTGTGCTGGTGTTCATCGTCGCGTGTATTGCGGGTATGGAGTCGGTGCTTGATGAATTTCAGTTCCACCGTCCTCTGGTCGCTTGTACGCTGATCGGTGCCGTTCTCGGCGATATGAAAACCGGTATTATCATCGGCGGTACGCTGGAAATGATCGCTCTGGGTTGGATGAACATCGGTGCGGCGGTTGCACCTGATGCCGCGCTGGCGTCCATTATTTCCACCGTTCTGGTTATTGCCGGCCATCAGAGCATCGGTGCCGGTATCGCGCTGGCTATCCCGCTGGCGGCGGCAGGCCAGGTGCTGACCATTATCGTTCGTACCATCACCGTAGCCTTCCAGCACGCGGCAGATAAAGCGGCGGAGAATGGCAACCTGACCGCCCTGTCGTGGTTGCACGTCTCGTCCTTGTTCCTGCAGGCGATGCGTATCGCTATCCCGGCCGTCATCGTCGCCATTTCCGTCGGTACCAGCGAAGTCCAGGGCCTGCTGAACGCGATCCCTGAAGTGGTCACCAGCGGTCTGAACATCGCCGGCGGTATGATCGTGGTTGTCGGTTATGCGATGGTCATCAACATGATGCGCGCAGGCTACCTGATGCCGTTCTTCTACCTCGGCTTCGTCACCGCCGCCTTCACCAACTTCAACCTGGTAGCCCTGGGTGTGATTGGTGCGGTCATGGCTATCCTCTACATCCAGCTGAGCCCGAAATATAACCGCGTCGCCGGTGCGCCGGCTCAGGCGGCTGGTAACAACGATCTCGATAACGAACTGGACTAACAGGTGAGCGAAATGGTTGATATGACTAAAAATACCACCGAGAAAAAACTCACTCAGAGTGATATTCGTGGCGTGTTCATTCGTTCTAACCTGTTCCAGGGGTCATGGAACTTCGAACGTATGCAGGCGCTGGGCTTCTGCTTCTCTATGGTTCCGGCAATCCGTCGCCTGTACCCGGAGAACAATGATGCGCGTAAGCAGGCGATTAAACGTCACCTTGAGTTCTTCAACACCCATCCTTACGTTGCCGCTCCGGTACTGGGCGTAACCCTGGCGATGGAAGAGCAGCGCGCCAATGGCGCAGAGATTGACGATGGCGCCATCAACGGCATCAAAGTCGGTCTGATGGGGCCGCTGGCCGGCGTCGGCGACCCGATCTTCTGGGGTACCGTGCGTCCTGTGTTCGCGGCCTTAGGCGCTGGGATCGCGATGAGCGGTAGCCTGCTCGGTCCTCTGCTGTTCTTTATCCTGTTCAACGCAGTGCGTCTGCTGACCCGTTACTATGGCGTCGCCTATGGTTACCGCAAAGGCGTGGACATCGTTAAAGATATGGGCGGCGGTTTCCTGCAGAAACTGACTGAGGGGGCGTCAATCCTCGGCCTGTTTGTCATGGGGGCGCTGGTTAACAAGTGGACGCACGTGAATATTCCGATGGTGGTGTCAAAAATCACCGGTTCTGACGGACAGGTTCACGTCACCACGGTGCAAACCATCCTCGACCAGTTGATGCCGGGCCTGGTACCGCTGCTGTTGACCTTCGCCTGTATGTGGCTGCTGCGCAAGAAAGTTAACCCACTGTGGATCATCGTTGGCTTCTTCGTCATCGGTATCGCAGGCTACGCTGTCGGCCTGCTGGGTCTGTAATTTCCAGGTTGTACGCCGGGGGCTTGCCCCCGGCTTTTTTTTATCAGGAGGAACGCAAAGCAATGACATTCACGGACCTGGTGATCATCCTGTTTATCCTTGCGCTACTGGCCTACGCGGTGTATGACCAGTTCATTATGCCGAGGCGGAACGGCCCGGTGCTGCTGGCCATCCCCCTGCTTCGCCGCAGCCGCGTTGACGGTCTGATCTTTGTCGGCCTCACCGCCATTCTGATCTATAACAACATTACCCAGCACGGCACCCCGATCACCACCTGGCTATTATCTGCCCTGGCGCTGATGGGTCTCTATTTATTCTGGATCCGTACGCCGAAAATCATTTTTAAACCGCGCGGCTTTTTCTTCGCCAACGTGTGGATAGAATATCAGCGAATTAAAGAGATGAATTTATCCGAGGATGGCGTGCTGGTGATGCAATTAGAGCAACGGCGGCTGCTTATTCGCGTACGAAATATCGATGACCTGGAGAAAATCTACAAACTTCTCGTTTCAACTCAATAATTTATAAACATAGCCAGCGCTATATCTTCCAGTTTTTCTCTGGAAAAACATATAGCCATGGCTATATTTCCCCTGCCTCCTCTTCCCTTTTTTATTAACTATTTATTTACTTATAAATTCAAATGAAAATCGTTATCATTTGGTTATTAAAATAGCCGTCTTCTGTTATTGTTTTATATTCTAAAAATATGTTAAGGTTGCGCCCGTCGTTGGGGAGTAGCCGATTTCCTGTTTGCCAGGAAATGTACGTGTCAACATACTCGTTGCAAAACGTGGCACGTACGGGTTGAAGTGATTCAATCAGGCGAGACCATAGATACATCACTGCTGTACGTATTGCTCAGCCATTGAGCGGCTCCGCGTATATTTACTGGGGGCAGCGATGTGTCATATGGATTATCCCCGGTCAGGACACGCACATGAATTTATCCGCTACCATTCTTCTCGCCTTCGGCATGTCTATGGACGCCTTTGCAGCCTCTATCGGCAAGGGTGCCACCCTGCACAAACCTAAATTCTCAGAAGCCGTCCGCACCGGGCTGATTTTTGGCGTGATTGAAACCCTGACCCCGCTGGTTGGCTGGGGACTCGGCATGTTGGCCAGCCAGTTTGTCCTCGAGTGGAACCACTGGATTGCCTTTATTCTGCTGGTGTTTCTCGGCGGGCGAATGATCGTGGAAGGTGTTCGCGGCGACAGCGACGAGGCGTGCGACGCGCCTCGCCGTCATGGTTTCTGGCTGCTGGTCACCACCGCCTTCGCCACCAGCCTTGACGCGATGGCCGTTGGTGTGGGTCTGGCCTTCCTGCAGGTCAGCATTGTGACCACCGCACTGGCGATCGGCTGCGCGACGTTTCTTATGTCGACGCTGGGGATCATGGTCGGTCGCTTTATTGGCCCGCTGTTGGGCAAACGGGCCGAAATCCTCGGCGGTATTGTGCTGATTGGCATCGGCAGCGAAATCCTCTGGAGCCATTTCGCCGGTTAAGCCTTACGCCTCGCGCTGCCAGCAATGGATCATGAAGTCGGTCTGGCAGCCAAACGTCGCCTGCTGACGCAGCGCGGCGTGCACCTCAGGCTTAGCCCGCCACGCGAACGGCGTCATCTGCAGCAGCGCCTGCGCTTCACTTCCCGTCAGGGTCATCGGATAAGCCAGCTGCTGCTGAGCGTCCAGGCGGAATCCCGGCATCGCTTCCGTCTTCAGCTCATGCAGGCGTACCTCATCGTAAATCAGCCCTTTTAGCTCCAGCAGATGGCGGGGTCCCGGCGTGGCGGTGATCACCCATCCGCCAGGCCGCACCACCCGCGCCAGCTCTTCGGTGTTGCAGGGGGCGTAAATGCGCACTACCGCATCGAAGCTGTTATCGGAGAACGGCAGACGCTGGCTGGAGGCGACGCAAAAACTGACCTGCGGGTAGCGTTTTGCCGCCGCGCGGATCGCTGGCTTCGACACGTCCAGCCCCCAGCTATGGCTGGCGATGGTGGCAAACGCGTGGGTGTAATACCCTTCGCCACAGCCGATATCCAGTAAATCCGCAGGGGCGTAGTGCCGCAGCCGTTCGGCGATCGCCTCCCGTAGCGGCTGATAATGACCCGCATCCAGAAACGCCCGCCGGGCCTGCATCATCTCAGCGCTATCGCCGGGATCGCGCGACCGCTTGAACTGCACCGGTAGCAGATTGACGTACCCCTCTTTCGCCAGATCGAACTGGTGCCGCTGCGGGCAGGAATAGTGGTTGTCGCCGCGGCTTAACGGCGCGTGGCAAAGGGGGCAACTGTATGACATGACGGCTCCGGTGTTGCTAAAGGGCGAAAGTGTAGCGCTATTCGCCCCTGCAGACCACTGTTACAGCGCCGGCGCCAGCGGATGGCTGTCGTGCATCACGATCAGATTCTCTGCCCCTTGCGGCATGCCGTCCGGCATGACGTTCTCCAGCCGCAGGACATCCCCCATGATCTGGCTGAAGACCGGCGCGGACACCGCCCCGCCGTAATAGGAACCATTACTCGGATCGTTCATCACCACCACCAGCGCAAACTGTGGACGACTGGCGGGCGCCACGCCGGCGGTGTAGGCCACATATTTATCGATATATTTGCCGTCCGGACCGATTTTCTTCGCCGTCCCGGTTTTTACCGCCACCCGGTAGTCGCGCACTGCCGCTTTGGTACCGCCTCCCCCCGGGAGCGCCACGCTCTCCATCATATGCTCTACGCTGTGCACGATGTTCTCCGGCATCACCCGCGTACCTATCACCGGCGGATCGATGCGGGTTATCGACAACGGTCGTTCAATACCGAAACCGCCGATAGTCGCGTAGACGTGCGCCAGCTGGAGCGGCGTCACCATTAACCCATAGCCGAACGCGAAGGTAGCGCGATCCAGCTGCCCCCAGTAGCGACGATGCGGCATCAGCCCGGCGCTTTCCCCGGTCAATCCCAATCCGGTCGGCTCGCCGAAACCAAATGCCTGATAGGTATCAAGCAGATGCTGCACCGGCATAGCAAGCGAGAGATGCGACACGCCGGTATCACTGGATTTTTGCAGGATCCCGGTCAGACTCAGCTCCGGATAATAGCCAACATCGCGGATGCGGTGGCCGTCGAGGACAAACGGATGGGTGTCCACCACGC
The DNA here is from genome assembly GCF_003790505.1 of Klebsiella sp. P1CD1. NCBI lineage: Bacteria > Pseudomonadati > Pseudomonadota > Gammaproteobacteria > Enterobacterales > Enterobacteriaceae > Klebsiella > Klebsiella sp. P1CD1. The sequence goes on along the minus strand of NZ_CP033631.1, from coordinate 2,197,578 downwards.
TATCCGGCTGGACAATCCCCTGCTGGAGCGCGGTCATGATCACCAGCGGTTTGACGGTCGATCCGGGTTCGAAGGTGTCGCTGATGGCGCGGTTGCGGAAATCATCCAGCGTCGCGCTGTCGCGATTGTTCGGATTGAAGTCCGGGTAGCTGGCCATCGCCAGAATCTCACCGGTATCAATTTTGATCAATACCGCCGCCCCGGATTCCGCCTTATTCCAGCGAACGGCATTATCCAGCGCATCTTCGGTCACCGTCTGCAGACGTTCATCAATACTCAGCTGCAGATTATGCGCCGGGACTGGCGGCACTTCGGTAATATTTTCAATAACATTGCCATGTTTATCTTTGCGCACCAGGCGTCGTCCGGGTTTGCCGGTCAGCTGGGCATTAAAGCTTTTCTCCACCCCTTCGATGCCCTGATTATCGACGTTGGTAAAGCCCAGCAGATTGGCAGCCACATGACCAGCCGGATAGAAACGTCGCGATTCATCGCGCAGATAGACGCCCGGGAGATGCAGTTTATCAATCCACTCCGCCTGCTCCGGATTGATCTGACGCGCCAGATAGAGAAAACGGGCGTGAGGATGACTTTGTACCCGTTGGGCCAGCTCCCCGAGGTTGAGATGCAGTGCTTCGGCCATTGCCTGCCAGCGAGGACCATAACCAACCCCACCCTTCTCCATGGTGGTCTGCGGGTCGATCCAGATAGCGCTGACCGGTACGCTCACCGCCAGCGGTCGTCCTTCGCGGTCGCTAATCATGCCGCGCTCCACCGCCACAGGCTCTTCGCGCAGAGAACGCATGTCTTCTTGTTTTACCAGGTTATCGGGAGAGACAATTTGCAGCCAGCCCACGCGGGCCAACAGCAGTCCCAGACAACCAAGAATGGCCACACAGAGTAACCCGAAGCGAATCGGGGTAAAGCTGGCGGCGGACTTCATTTTTTTCTTTAGCACCATAGCTCCGGCATCATTTTGCAACCATCTGATTTAACAGAAAATTAGCAAAACAGACTGCTACACAATGCTAATAAAGTTGACTATTTGCAACAAGACGCGACGGAAGGGGGTAAAATGACATGCTTTGCAATAAAAACGCAAAAGCCCCGCGCAGGCGAGGCTTTTATACAAGAAGAGTGGTCTTGTATCAGATAGCAGTTACGTTAACTGCAGCCGGACCTTTCTGGCCGTCCTGAATTTCGAACTCAACGTTCTGGCCTTCAGCCAGAGTTTTGAAGCCGTTACCCTGGATAGCGGAGAAGTGTACGAACACGTCTTTGCTGCCATCAGCCGGAGTAATGAAACCAAAACCTTTAGACTCGTTGAACCACTTAACTTGACCTTTAATCTTTGCCATTTGCAAAATTCCTTAGACTGTTTTCTTCGCCTGCTGGCGTTTACATAGATAAAACTGACACATAACTGCATGAGGCACTAATTTAAGGTTCGGCAGAGAAGCGGTATTCAACGACAACGTGTTTACTCAGGACTTCTTTACTGAAAATGCCACACATAAACAGAACTGTACCTCGTTTAACCCGAAACGTGTTATCACATACTACGTAAATAATGGCAAGCCATTTTTAAACGTGTCACGATCGTTCGCACAAATTATAAGGTAATCATTTGATCGCCTGCACATTTATGCGTCTTTGCCGCTCCTGGCAAGGCGTTATAGCATTCGCTAATATCACCTGGTTGCTGCCTCATTACTGCAACTTTTTTACCATAGCTCAACAACTTCGCTTCGTCCAGGTATGTACGTATACGAACCGCCATGCTGACGGCGCTTCGCTGAAGGCGATGAATATTGATGCGCATAATTACTCATAACAGCAGACGAAAAATCGCTAAAGCCGTACCAGTGTAGTGATAATAAAACCTGTTAGTCGTCACGCTAAAAATAGAGCTAATTCTGCACCTTAATAATGAAAAAATGATGACAGTGTCACATTCCAGGGCAATAAACGCGGCGGGAATGACTTTATTTACAGCGTGTAAAAAAGGGAATAATGCGCGGGGAAAGGAATAATGGAATAAGAATAAGCTATTACTGCCAGCTATCATGCAGGTGCGCATCTTATGATGCACACCTGTGGAGGTACTTAGCGCTCTGCCACCAGGCGGATAAACTCATCCTCTCCTTTCGCCTTGCCTGCGACGGTCGGCTCGGCCACGTCCTCTTTTTCCGGCGCATTAGCTTCGCAAAGGCGACGTAACAGCGCATTCTGCCGCTTTTGCTGATCCAGCAGCGCTTGCAGCAGTTCTATCTGCTCGTTCGCCCGCGAACTGGCGCGGTTGACGAAGAACCATAACAACAGACCGACAAGCAGCAACGCGACGGATACAGCCAGCGAAGCCAGATTTAAGATCCCAGGATTTAGTAACTCACTCATTTCACCACCTCAAAGAGAAGGCGTTCATTCTACCACCCACACCGCAGAAGGAAATCAGTCGTCAGAAAAATGTCTTACCACGGGATGAATTTATTGATAGTGCAAATGCCGCTGAAAAACTGAACATCCTGGTCGCACATTACGTTAAGCATCTGAGTCCACAGCAACAGGCAGCCTGCTATGATGACTATCAGTAAAACCCACCGTAATTTTTTCACTCCACTCTCCGCATTAGTACTTTATCTCACCAGGATAACACGGCCTTCTTAAACCGCGGCTAACTGTAATACGAACGGCAAGTTTAGGAATCATCGACTTGTTTCAAAACGTGTTCGTGTCAAAATCACGGCAAGGATCATACAAATAATGAGGCATCAATGCGATTAATCATTCGTACTATTGTCGTCGTGGCTATCTTATGGATTGGCGTATTATTAAGCGGCTATGGCGTATTATTCCACAGTGAAGAAAACGTCGGTGGTCTGGGTCTTAAGTGTCAGTATCTCACCGCCCGCGGGGTCAGTACCGCACTTTATGTGCATTCCAATAGCGGTGTGATCGGCGTCAGTAACTGTCCGGTTCTGCGCAAAAGCGCAACCGTGGTTGATAACGGTTAAAATCAATCCGGCGAGCGCGACAATAGCACCGCGCTCGCCGGATGTTTCAGCTACCGCGTCAGAACGGGTAGTCGTTGTATCCCATTTGCTCAGAAATCTTGCGCGCCGCCTGATGCAGCATCGCCACATATTCATGCAAACGTTCTTCTGAGAAACGTAGCGTCGGGAAAGAGATGCTCAGTCCGGCGATAACCACGCCGAAACGATCGAACACCGGTACCCCGATGCAGCGTAGTCCCTCTTCCTGCTCTTCGTTATCTTCGCCATATCCCTGCTCGCGTACGCCATCCAGCACCTTCAGCAGCGCTTCCGTGCTGGTGATGGTCCGCTCGGTGCTGCGTTTATACTCCACGCCCTCGAGGATCTGCTCCACTTCGCTGCGATCGCGCCACGCCAGCAGTACCTTACCAATCGCGGTACTGTACAGCGGATTGCGACGGCCGATACGCGAGTACATCCGCAGATTGTACATCGAGTCAATCTTGTGGATGTAGACGATGCTGTCTTCATCCAGCGCCCCGAGGTGAATAGTCTCTTTCGTCAGCCGGGAGAGTTCGCGCATCTGAATATCGGCGCTGCGTACCAGGTCGACGTTCTGCAGCGCACGAGCGCCCAGCTCGAACAGCTTGAGCGTGAGGGAGTATTTCTCTGACTCGCCTTCCTGCGCCACATAGCCCAGTGATTTCATGGTCTGTAAAAAGCGATAAACGGTGCTTTTCGACATCATGACGCGCTGGGACAGTTCGGTAATGCCAATTTCACGCTCTTCACCCAGCGCCTGTAAGATGCCAAAAACCTTCAATACCGAAGAGACAGAATCTGGCTGTTTATCCAAATCTGCACCTGCCATTTATCACCTCGCCGTAACTGTTTTATAAAATTTAGAACCGGTTTTTATTATAAATTCGCCGCCTCTGCGCCGCAATCATTCTTCTGCCACTTCGTTACAAATCTGCGACATACTGCGGAATAATCAATGCTAAACTCATCATTCAAAAAACCGTTTCATTTAAGACTTATATTCACCATGGATAAAAATTCTTCCGATGGCGTGCCGCTGCCGCAACGCTATGGCGCCATTCTGACCATCGTGCTGGGGCTGACCATGGCCGTGCTCGACGGGGCTATCGCCAACGTCGCGCTCCCGACCATCGCCAGCGATCTTAACGCCTCGCCGGCGGCCTCAATCTGGATCGTTAACGCCTACCAAATCGCCATTGTCATCGCCCTGCTACCGCTCTCTTTCCTCGGCGATATGGTCGGCTATCGCCGAATCTATAAGATAGGCCTGGTGGTGTTTATCTTTACCTCGCTGGCCTGCGCCCTGTCGCGCAGTCTCGACATGCTGACCTTCGCCCGCGTCGCCCAGGGGCTGGGCGGCGCCGCGCTGATGAGCGTGAACACCGCGTTGATCCGCCTGATTTATCCGCAGCGCTTTCTCGGCCGCGGCATGGGCATCAACTCCTTTGTCGTCGCCGTCTCTTCGGCAGCAGGCCCGACGATCGCCGCGGCGATCCTCTCCCTTGCCTCATGGCAATGGCTGTTTTTAATTAACGTTCCCCTCGGGATCGTCGCTTTTGTTCTGGCCATGCGCTTTCTGCCACCCAACAGCGCGCGCAGCAAAATCATCCGCTTCGATCTGCCGAGCGCCATCATGAACGCCCTCACCTTCGGGCTGCTGATCACTGCGCTCAGCGGGTTCGCCCAGGGACAGTCTGTTCAGCTGGTGCTGGCGGAAGTGGCCGCCATGCTGGTGGTGGGCTTTTTCTTCGTTCGCCGCCAGCTCAGCATGCCCGTCCCCCTGCTGCCGGTCGACCTGCTGCGCATCCCGCTCTTCTCACTCTCTATCTGCACCTCCATCTGCTCCTTCTGTGCGCAGATGCTGGCGATGGTCTCCCTGCCCTTCTTCCTGCAGACGATGATGGGGCGCAGCGAAGTGGAGACCGGCCTGCTGCTGACGCCGTGGCCGCTGGCGACCATGGTGATGGCGCCGCTGGCCGGTTATTTGATTGAGAAATGCCATGCGGGACTGCTGGGGGCCATTGGGCTGCTGGTTATGGCCTGCGGCCTGTTCGGCCTGGCGCTGCTGCCCGAGTCGCCTTCCGATCTGGATATTATCTGGCGTATGGCGCTGTGCGGCGCCGGTTTCGGGCTGTTTCAGTCGCCGAATAACCACACTATTGTCGCCTCGGCTCCGAGCCATCGTAGCGGTGGCGCCAGCGGGATGCTGGGTACCGCTCGCCTGCTCGGTCAGAGCACTGGCGCGGCGCTGGTCGCCCTGCTGTTCAACCTGCTCGGCAACAGCGGCACCCATACCGCCCTGCTGCTGGCCGGCATTCTGGCGACCGTTGCCGCACTGATTAGCGGTCTGCGCGTCACCCAGCCGCGCGCGGCCTGATAAACGGCGGCAAAAAAAATCCGCAGCTTTCGGGCTGCGGATTTTTATTTTTAGCGTCGAACCGACGGATTACTTCAGATACTCACCGCTACGCAGGGCTTCAATACGTTTATCCAGCGGCGGGTGAGTCATAAACAGCTCGCTCATGGATTTCGCTTTACCATTGATGCAGAACGCCATCATGCTGCTGGCTTCCTGTGGCTCATAGCTGGTTTTCAGACGCTGCAGGGCAGCAATCATCTTCTCGCGGCCCACCAGTCGCGCCGAGCCGGCGTCAGCGTGGAACTCGCGATGACGAGAGAACCACATGGTAATAATGCTGGCCAGAATACCGAACACCAGTTCCAGCACCGTGGCAACAGCGAAGTAGATCAGCGGGTTACCATTGCTGCTCTCCCCTTCATCTTCCCGGTTGCCGCCGAGGAAACCGGCCGCAATCTGGGCAATCACGCGCGAGATAAAGATAACGAAGGTGTTCACCACCCCCTGAATCAGCGTCATGGTCACCATATCGCCATTAGCGATGTGGCTGATTTCATGGGCAATGACCGCTTCCGCTTCATCACGGCTCATGTTTTGTAGCAGCCCGGTGCTGACGGCGACCAGCGAGGCGTCGCGACGCGCGCCGGTAGCAAAAGCGTTGATATCAGGCGCGTGATAGATAGCCACCTGCGGCATGGCAATGCCCGCCTGCTGCGCCTGTTGGGCGACGGTGTGCATCAGCCAGCGTTCCGTTTCGTTGCGCGGCTGCTCGATCACTTCCCCACCCACAGACTTCAGGGCCATCCATTTCGACATCATCAGCGAAACGATAGAACCACCGAAGCCGAACAGCAGGGCCATAATCAACAGACCGGTCATGCTGCTGGATTGGATCCCCGTGAGGCTTAACACCAGCCCGAACACGACCATTACTGCCAGGTTCGTCAGCAGGAAAAGCGCGATTCGCATCATAATTTTCTTTTTACCTCAATTTAACAAAACGCACTATGCGATTACCCACATCGTATGGGTCAGGCTGCAATTTTCAACCATCAACCCCCGCTAAGTCACGATAAAAACACAACTTTACATTTTGTAGCATCTTGCTGACAGCGGCCGGGCAGGTTGACATTTTGTTAGTTGAGCTGAAAGGTGATGACAAAAGCACAAAATAAAACGGGCACCCTCTGAGGTGCCCGTTTGTTATTTATTTACTGGCTGGCGGTTCCACCGCCGGGCGCGCTTTTTCAAGATGCGCCAGGTCTACCGCGATATGGACCGTTTCATCAAGATACGGATCCGGCTCCTGGTAATCCTTCGGCAGGTCATCCAGTTTTTTCAGCAGCGGTTTGCCTTCGCGTTTCAGGCGATCGTTAATCCGCGCCAGACGAATCGCATCATCCTCTTCGTTCTCTTTCTCACGCTGGGCGTAGTTCAGAGAGACGATGTTACGCTTGTCCTTCATCGCGTTATAACGGGCAATATCCTTCATGATGTACTGGAACTCTGGATCCTGCGCGATACGCTCATCATGGCGCTTGAGCAGTTCCGGTCCAAACGGGGTCAGATCCCCGGACTTCACGTAGGTGGCTGCGTTGATGCTATCCCACGGCAGCGCGTTGTCTTCATACTGCTCGCCGGTCTCACGATCTTCATTACCGGTTGGCATCATGATATCCGGCGTCACGCCTTTACGCTGCGTACTGCCGCCGTTAATACGGTAGAACTTCTGGATGGTGTACTGGACGGAACCTAACGCCGGCCAGTCCGGACGCAGCATCTGATCGTAGATACGATTCAACGAGCGATACTGCTGTACCGTCCCTTTACCGAAGGTCGGCTCGCCAACGATCAGCGCGCGGCCATAATCCTGCATCGCCGCGGCGAAGATCTCAGACGCCGAGGCGCTAAAGCGGTCAACCAGCACCACCAGCGGCCCTTTGTAATAGACCACGCCATCGTTGTCGCTGTCTTCGCGGACCTTGCCATTGTTATCACGTACCTGCACTACCGGGCCGGACGGAATAAACAGACCCGAGAGCGATACCGCCTCGGTCAGCGCCCCGCCGCCGTTGCTGCGCAGATCAATGACGATGCTGCTGACGTTCTGTTTTTCCAGCTTCTGCAGTTGCACCTTCACATCATCGGTGAGACCAACGTAAAAGCCCGGAATATCCAGCACGCCGACTTTTTCTTTACCAACGGTTTTCACCGACATCTTCACCGCACGGTCTTCCAGACGGATCCGCTCGCGGGTCAGGGTCACGATACGCGTCTTGGCCCCTTTGCCTGCCGGCAGGATCTCAAGGCGCACTTTGCTGCCCTTCGGTCCTTTAATCAGCGCGACCACGTCATCCAGACGCCAGCCGATGACATCAACCATCGGCTTCCCGGTCTGGCCAACGCCAACGATACGGTCGCCGACGCTGATCGCTTTGCTCTTCGCGGCCGGACCGCCCGCCACCAGCGAATTGATGACGGTGTAGTCATCATCCATTTGCAGGACAGCGCCGATCCCCTCAAGAGAGAGGCTCATCTCCGTGTTGAACTGCTCGGTATTACGTGGAGACAGGTAGTTGGTGTGCGGGTCGATTTCGCGAGCGAAGGCGGTCATCGCCAGCGAGAAGACATCTTCGCTGTTGGTTTGCGCCAGACGACGGATCGCGAACTTATAGCGACGCGTTAAGGTGTCGCGGATCTCTTTATCGTCTTTGCCCGCCAGCTTCAGGCTTAACTGGTCAAACTTCACCTTGGCGTCCCACAGCGTGTTCAGCTCGGCCTCATCTTTTGGCCACGGCGCTTTGGAGCGATCAAGGTTAAAATTATCGTTGCCGGTAAAGTCCATCGGACGTTCCAGCACCTTCAGCGCATACTGATAGCGCTCAAAGCGACGCTGCTGCGCCAGGTTGTAGAGGTCGTAGAAGACGTCCAGTTTCCCTGTGCGCAGTTCGTCGCCGATTTGGTCTTTTTTGGCCGCGAACTTCGCCACATCGCTGGCCAGCAGCACATTGTGGCTGTAGTCCAGCAGGTTCAGATAACGGTCAAAAATCTTTGCCGAGAAGGCGTTGTCGAGATCAAACTGACGGTAGTGAGAACGGGTAAAGCGCGACGTCACGCGCTCGCTCACCGTCGCGTGCTGCGGCTCTTCTTTCAGCACGGGTATTTGATCTGCACGGGTTATTTCATCAACAGCGAAAGCATGGCCTGCTATTGCCAGCAGGCCCGCAAGCGCGGTGATTTTAAAAAATGTGTTCATGCCTGGCCCGGCCTCCGTTTCAGAACACCAGGTGTTCTGCGCGTACAATCATTGACATACCAGAAGTCAGCTGTACACGAACGCCATCTTTGGTGATTTCCAGAACGGTGGCGTCCATTGCGTTATTGCCTGCTTTTACCTTCAGCGCCTGGCCGACGGTCAGAACGGAAACATCCGAAACCGGAGTATGACGCTCTTCACGCGGGGCTTTGGCCGCAACAGGACGCGGTTTACGCTGTTCAGCGCCTTCTTTACGACGCGGCTGCTGAGGACGTGGTTTACGCTCGCGGCGAACCCCTTCATCCTGCTGACCTGCGGCGGCGGCGGCTTCGCGTTTTTTCGCCTGCTGGGCAGCGCGCTGCGTCTGAACGCGAGCTTTCGCTTCTTCCAGCTGCTGGCGCGCATGGGCAATGTGCTGTTCTTCCAGTTCGCCGCACGGGTTGCCGTCCAGGTCAACGCGGATAGCGCCGGCTTTCACGCCGTACAGATAACGCCAGCTGGACGTGTAGAGACGTAATGCAGCGCGAAGCTGGGTTTTGCTGAGATTCATCTCACCACCCACTCGCTCAACGAGATCCTGAAAAATACCAATTTTCAGGGGGCGCGCTTCGCCTTCAGCGCTAAAGCACTGCGGGAAACGTTCGGCCAGAAAGGCGATAACTTCTTTACTGCTATTCAACTTAGGTTGATTTTCCATGAAATTTCCTGATTACAACGGACGTAGCCAACAAGCCGCAGGCATGAACAGGCGACATTATAATGACGTCCTCGCTAAATGCTACGTTATCCGTTGATTATCCCACGACACGGGTAAAGATTTTTTGATAATCAGTGGCCGCGATAAGTTTTTCCAGTTGCTCGACCAGCGTGCGCAACCCCTGCTCATCTTCAGCTGTGAAGCGGCCATACGCCGGGCTGTCGATATCCAGCACGCCGATAATCTGGTCGTTCACGCGCAGGGGAAAGACAATTTCTGAATTACTGGCGGCATCGCAGGCAATGTGACCATCAAACGCATGCACGTCCTCTACGCGCTGGACCTGGGCTTGCGCCACCGCGGCGCCGCAGACGCCGCGACCAACCGGAATGCGCACACAGGCCAGTTTGCCCTGGAACGGCCCCAGTACCAGGGTATCGCCTTCCAGAAGATAGAAACCGGCCCAGTTGACCTCGCTCAGCCGCTCGAACAGCAGCGCGCTGGTATTGGCGATCATCGCCAGAAAACTGGTTTCACCTGCCATTAATGCCTGGAAATCGCGGTTCAGATCCGCGTAAAATTCTGTTTTGCTCATTATATCTTCACTTGGTTGTCTTACTGCCTGATACGTACAGCCTACTAAAATAAGCATTAAATGCGCTTAGGCTCAAGATGAATTCATTCATAGGTTAAGATAGTGGGATACATTCATTCCTGTACGTAATAAATGCCGATAAAAACACCAACGATTAAACCTGCGAAGAAGTTGGTCGTGCATGCCGTCAGCACACCGCTTCCCTATGCGCATTATCAGCGCTGTACGCAGTGTGACATGCTCTTTCGCTTACCGGTGCTTAAACGCAACCAAAGCGCCTGGTGCCCACGCTGCAACGCCAAGGTGCGCGATGGGCGCGACTGGTCGCTGACGCGTTTGGGCAGCATGGCCGTTGCGATGCTGCTGCTCATGCCTTTTGCCTGGTCGGAGCCTCTGCTGCGCCTGCACCTGCTGGGCGTGCGCATCGACGCCAACGTCCTGCAGGGGATCTGGCAGATGACCGCGCAGGGTGACCCGCTTACCGCCGCCATGGTGCTGTTTTGCGCGGTGGTCGCCCCGGTGCTGCTGGTGGTCTCGATTAGCTATCTCTGGCTGGGCAACGTGCTGGGGATGAACCTGCGCCCGGTGCTGCTGATGCTCGGCAAGCTCAAAGAGTGGGTGATGCTGGATATCTATCTGGTGGGTATTGGCGTCGCCTCCATCAAGGTGCAGGATTACGCCTTTCTGCAGCCCGGCATCGGCCTGGTGGCGTTTATCTCGCTGACGCTGCTGAGCATCCTGACGCTTATTCACATGAACGTCGAAGAGCTGTGGGAGCGTTTCTATCCTGAACGGCCGGCGACCCGCGCCGATAACAATTTACAGGTGTGCACCGGCTGCCACTATACCGGCTACCGCGACGCGCGTGGCCGTTGCCGACGCTGCCACTCCCCGCTGCATCATCGTCGGCCGCAGAGCCTGCAGCGCAGCTGGGCGGCGCTGATTGCCTCGCTGATATTTCTCTTACCAGCCAACCTGCTGCCGATCTCGATCATCTATGTTAACGGTGCGCGCCAGGACGATACGATCCTTTCCGGGATCATCTCCCTTGCCAGCAGCAATATCGCCATCGCCGGAGTGGTGTTTATCGCCAGTATTTTGGTGCCATTCACCAAAGTTATAGTGTTATTTACCCTATTGGTCAGCATACAATTCAAGTGCGAGCAAGGCTTGCGCACCCGCATCCTGCTGCTGCGGCTGATAACCTGGATTGGCCGCTGGTCGATGTTGGATCTGTTTGTTATTTCACTCACCATGTCGCTAATCAATCGCGATCAGCTCCTCGCTTTCACCATGGGGCCGGCGGCGGTTTACTTCGGCGGTGCGGTAATTTTAACTATTCTTGCAGTTGAATGGCTGGACAGCCGCTTACTTTGGGACGCACATGAGTCAGGAATCGCCCGCTTCGCAGACTGAAGCCAGAATAAAAACTAAACGCCGTATTTCGCCATTCTGGCTGTTGCCGGTCATCGCGCTGCTGATTGCCGCCTGGCTCATCTGGACCAGCTTTGACGACCGCGGATCGACGATTACCATCGATTTCCAGTCCGCTAACGGCATTGTGCCGGGGCGGACGCCTATCCGTTATCAGGGGGTCGAGGTCGGCACCGTCCAGGATATTAGCCTCAGTAAAGATCTGAGTAAGATTGAGGTTTCCGCCAGCATCAAACGCGATATGAAAGATGCGCTGCGCAAAGAGACCCAGTTCTGGCTGGTCACCCCAAAAGCCTCTCTGGCGGGAGTCTCCGGGCTGGATGCGCTGGTGGGCGGGAACTACATTGGCATGATGCCTGGCAAGGGTGAGCCCGAAGATCACTTCGTGGCCCTCGACACTCAGCCGAAATACCGCATCAACAACGGCGAGCTGATGATCCACCTGCAGGCGCCGGACCTTGGCTCCCTGAACAGCGGCTCGCTGGTCTATTTCCGCAAGATCCCGGTCGGGCGCGTGTATGATTTCACCCTGAATGCCAATAATCAGGGAGTCACCATCGATGTCCTGATCGAGCGCCGGTTTACCAACCTGGTGAAAAAAGGCAGCCGATTCTGGAACGTCTCCGGGATCAAAGCCGACGTCGGCCTGAGTGGGGCAAAAGTGCAGCTGGAGAACCTTTCTGCGCTGGTGAACGGCGCTATCGCCTTCGATTCACCTGCCGATTCGCAGGTTGCGGCGCAAAACGATGACTATCATCTGTACGAAGATCTGGCGCATAGCCAGCGCGGTGTGCTGGTCACCCTCGACCTGCCCGACGGCGATGGGCTGAAAGCAGGCTCGACGCCGCTGATGTATCAGGGGCTGGAAGTGGGTCAGTTAAGTAAGCTGAATCTTAACCCCGGCGGCAAAGTGACCGGCGAGATGACCGTCGACCCGAGCGTGGTGACGCTGCTGCGTGAGAAGACGCTGATTCAGATGAAGAAGCCGAAGATTTCCCTCGATAACCCCAGCGTCAGCGCCCTGCTCACCGGCAATACCTTTGAACTGGTACCCGGTGAAGGCGAGCCGCGCAACCACTTCTCCGTCATGCCAGCAGATAAAGCGCTGCTGGAGGAGCCCAACGTCGCCACCGTCACGCTCTCGGCGCCGGAAAGCTACGGGATTGACGGCGGCCAACCGCTGGTGCTGCACGGAGTAAAAGTCGGCCAGGTGCTGGAGCGCAAACTGACGGCCAAAGGGGTGACCTTCCAGGTCGCGATTGCCCCCGAATACCGCGATCTCATTCGCGGTGACAGTAAGTTTGTGGTTAACAGCCGTCTGGATGTCAAAGTCGGACTCGATGGCGTGCAGGTGCTGGGGGCCAGCGCCAGCGAATGGGTTAATGGCGGGATCCGGGTCATTCCGGGAGAAAAAGGCGAAATGCAGAGCAGCTACCCGCTGTACGCCAACCTCGAAAAGGCCCAAGAAAACAGCCTGAGCGAAGTGCCGACCACGACCTTAAGCCTCTCAGCCGAGACCCTGCCTGACGTTCAGGCCGGCTCGGTGGTGCTGTATCGTAAATTCGCCGTCGGCGAGATCATCGCCGTCAAACCGCGCAAAGACGCTTTCGATATCGATTTGCATATCAAGCCGGAGTACCGCTACCTGCTGACCAACAACAGCGTCTTCTGGGCCGAAGGGGGGGCGAAGGTCAAACTTGACGGCAACGGACTCACCGTTCAGGCCTCGCCGCTGGCGCGCGCCATTAAAGGGGCGATCAGTTTCGATAACCTCAATGGCAGCAGCGCCAACGCGCGGCTGAATAACAAACGTATCCTTTACGCTTCGGAAACGGCGGCGCGCGCCGTGGGCGGCCAGATAACCCTGCACGCGTTTGACGCCGGGAAGATGGCGGCCGGGATGCCGATTCGTTATCTCGGCATCGATATCGGTCAGATCCAGTCCCTGGAGCTGATCACCGCCAAAAACGAAGTGCAGGCGAAAGCGGTGCTCTACCCGGAATACGTCGGTACCTTTGCCCGGGCCGGGACCCGCTTCTCGGTGATCACCCCGCAAATCTCCGCCGCGGGCGTCGAGCATCTCGACACCCTGTTCCAGTCCTATATTAACGTTGAGCCGGGACGCGGGCCGGCGCGTCGCGACTTTGAGATCCAGGATACGACGATCAGCGACTCACGCTATATCGACGGCCTGAACATCGTGGTGGAAGCGCCGGAGGCGGGGTCGCTTGGCATCGGTACGCCGGTCCTGTTCCGCGGCCTTGAAGTGGGGACGGTCACTGGCCTGTCGCTGGGGTCAATGTCCGATCGGGTGATGGTGAAACTGCGTATCAGCAAGCGCTACCAGTATCTGGTACGCAATAACTCGGTGTTCTGGCTGGCCTCGGGTTACAGCCTCGACTTCGGCCTGGTTGGCGGCGTGGTGAAAACCGGGACCTTCAATCAGTTTATCCGCGGCGGGATCGCCTTTGCCACGCCGCCGGGTACGCCGCTGGCGCCGAAGGCCCAGGATGGCAAGCACTTCCTGCTGCTGGAGAGCGAGCCGAAAGAGTGGCGGGAATGGGGCACCGCCCTGCCACAGTAACCCTCACAACGCCTTCTCCCGCACCGGCCAACGCCGGGGGCGGGAAGATGACTCACCGCACGCCCCGGTGTCCTGCACCGGGGCGTTTGTGCTAAACTGCGCACCCTTTTTTTCTGTGGTGCGCTGCCTGTGGCTGAAAATACTGTCTATTTCCCTGAAGCGTTTCTCGCTCAAATGCGTGCGGCAATGCCCGCGCATCTCTCTTTCGACGACTTTATCGCCGCCTGCCAGCGCCCGCTACGCCGCAGTATTCGCGTCAACACGCTGAAAATCAGTGTGGCCGATTTTCTCTCTCTGGTCGCCCCGTATGGCTGGCAGCTGACGCCGGTCCCCTGGTGTGAAGAGGGATTCTGGATCGAACGGGACGGCGACGATGCCCTGCCGCTGGGCAGCACCGCCGAACATCTCAGCGGGCTGTTCTATATTCAGGAGGCAAGCTCGATGCTGCCGGTCGCCGCTCTGTTCGCCGATAACCCGCAGCCTGAACGGGTGATGGATGTTGCCGCCGCGCCGGGGTCTAAGACCACCCAGATTGCCGCCCGAATGGGTAACGCGGGCGGCATTCTGGCCAATGAGTTCTCCGCCAGCCGGGTGAAGGTGCTGCATGCCAACATTAGCCGCTGCGGCATCAGTAACGTCGCCCTGACTCACTTCGACGGCCGGGTTTTCGGCGCGGCGCTACCCGAAGCTTTCGATGCCATCCTGCTTGATGCCCCCTGTTCGGGCGAAGGCGTAGTGCGTAAAGATGCTGACGCACTGAAAAACTGGTCGCCGGAGAGCAACCTCGACATTGCCGCCACCCAGCGCGAACTTATCGACAGCGCCTTCCATGCCCTGCGTCCTGGCGGGACGTTGGTGTATTCGACCTGTACCCTGAATCGCGAGGAAAACCAGTCGGTTGTTCAGTGGTTACTGTCCCGTTATCCGCAGGCGGTGGAGATCCTGCCGCTGGGAGATCTGTTTTCCGGCGCGGCCGATGCCTTAACCGCAGAAGGATTTTTGCACGTATTCCCGCAGATCTACGATTGCGAAGGCTTCTTTGTCGCTCGCCTGCGCAAGACCGCGGCGATCGATCCGCTCCCGGCGCCAGGCTATAAGGTCGGCAAATTCCCGTTTACGCCGCTGAAGAGCCGGGAGGCCGCCGCGGTAACTGCCGCCGCCAGCGCTGTTGGCCTGGTGTGGGACGCAGGTCATACGCTGTGGCAGCGGGATAAAGAGCTGTGGCTGTTCCCGCAGGCTATGGAGCCCCTGTTTGGTCAGGTGCGTTTTTCACGCATCGGCGTACGCCTGGCAGAGGTGCACAATAAGGGGTACCGCTGGCAGCATGAGGCGGTTATCGCCTTTGCCGCGCCGCAGCGCGCCTTCGAGCTGACCCAGGAGGAAGCGGAGGAATGGTATCGCGGACGCGACGTCTATCCGCAGACCGCGCCGCAGCAGGATGAGGCCATCGTGACCTTCCAGGGTGTCCCGCTGGGTCTGGCCAAGCGCGTCGGCTCCCGTCTGAAGAATAGCTACCCGCGCGAACTGGTGCGCGATGGGAAACTTTTTGCCGGCAAGGTGTGACGCCGCGCAAAAAACGCGCACTTTTTGACTGGCGGTTTTCACCCCATTGACTACGCTGAAAAATGATGGCCTCAACTGGTCGTACCACAACTCAGCTGAAAAATGGGGTGAAGCGATGAGTAAAACCAATGTCCGCATCGGCGCGTTTGAGATAGACGATGCCGAACTGCACGGTGAACATCAGGGAGAGCGAACGTTAAGTATTCCCTGCAAATCCGATCCAGATTTATGTATGCAGCTTGACGCCTGGGATGCCGATACCAGCGTGCCCGCTATTCTCAATGGCGAACATTCCGTGCTCTACCGTAAACATTACGACCGCCAGTCTGATGCCTGGGTCATGCGCCTTGCCTGACTCAAATGAACCCGTCGCCTGAGACGGGTTATTTATTTCCCCGTCCCGCCGTCATCCCCTACACTAAAGAGTATGTGAACCCGAGCATGAGGCCAGGATGTTTGCCTTGGTGTTGTTTATTTGCTATCTGGATGGCGGCTGCGAGGACATTGTGGTTGACGTCTACCGCGAGGAAACGCAGTGCTTAGTGGCGATGGAGGATCAGCGGATCCGCCACGGCGGCTGCTATCCGATAGAAGATTTTATTGATGGCTTCTGGCAACCCGCCAGCGAATACAGCGATTTTTAACCTGCCGATTGTAGCGCCACCAGCGTCAGCGTTCCGCCAAACACGGCGCCCGTATCAATATAGTGTTGATTATCGCGTTCATAAGGCGTGCGAAGCGGCGTATGGCCAAACCAGAAATGGTCTGCTCCGGCGATGGCGCCATGACGTCCCGCCAGATGTTCGCTCAGGCGATGACGGCTCCATAACACCCGCTGGGGATCCACCGGCTGCTGCCAGCGATAGACTGGCGCCGGATAATCGGCATGGGCGATCACATGCCGGGCATCTGCACACCCAACTTCAATAATCAACGGTAGCCGCTGACAACGCGCTAACAGCCGGTCGGCTTCGGCCCGCTGCTGCGCGGTGCCCCGGCCATACCAGTCGCCGCCATTCATCTGCCAGAGTGCCATATCCCCGCTCTCCAGCGCCTCCAGCGCCATCTGTTCATGATTCCCCCGAACGGCCCTGAACCAGCGGCAGCGCAGCAGGCCGAGGCAGTCAGCGCTCTGCGGTCCGCGATCGATCAGATCGCCCACGGAAATGAGCAGATCGGCCCAGGGATCAAAGCGCAGCTGACGCAGGCGGTCCATCAGTAGCGCAAAGCAACCATGCAGATCGCCCATCAGCCAGATATTACGCCAGTCGCTACCATTAATACGTTGATACATATAATTACCTCTCTGCTGTAATTATAGGTAATTGCGCCGAATCCCCGGTGATTTTTATTTACACCTCAATCGATTTTAAACAAACGGGAAATATAGTCGGCCAGAGGATTAAGCTTATCAGAAGCTCGCTTTAAAATAGGAGGAAATAACAACGAGGTGTTTATCGTGACAGACAATAGCCTGCATTCAACCAGCGTGCTTGCGCCGCGCTCGCATCTTATTGCCGATCTGGTGATGGGCAGACTAATACCTGCACCTATCTGGCGGCAGAAAAATTTTCGCCTTAAATTTCTGCTGCGTACGGCGTTATTTTATAGCCCCACCAAAGCAATGCTTGAGTCGCTTAGCGCCCGTGACGATTTTAATCAGCTTCTGACCGCGCAGGCGACCTTGCCGGGAAAAGTGCACCGTCAGTACCTGACGCGCGATCTTAACGCCTGGCAGCGGGCGATGGCGGTGATAAGTCATTATCGCTACATCGATACCCTGCAAGGGTCGCTGCTGGCGCATGCCATGACCGCGGTGAGCGAGGTCCCGCTGCTGACGCTGAACGGAAAAGACGACAGCCCGTTCACTCTCTCCGCCTCCTCAGCCGGGAAGGCTGAGCGCGAGGGCGAAACCACATTATGGCTACGCGACGGCGATCACACCCTGTTGGCCAGCGCAACCTTTAGCGTGACCTGGGACGGTGAAGCCTGGCAACTTGTCATCGGCGGCCTGCAGGGGCCACGGCGCCACGTTTCCCATGAGGTGATTAAGCAGGCCACTCGCGCCTGCTTCGGCCTGTTCCCGAAGCGCCTGCTGCTGGAGTTCATTTGGCTGCTGGCCGCTCGCAGCGCTATCGAGTCGATTTATGGCGTCAGCGATAACGGCCATGTGTTCCGTGCCCTGCGCTATCGTCTGAGCAAGGGCCGCCATTTCCACGCCAGCTACGACGAGTTCTGGCAGTCCATCGATGGTAAGCCGGAAAGCGCATGGCGCTGGCGGCTGCCGCAGCGTCTGGAACGAAAATCACTGGAGAGTATCGCCAGCAAAAAACGGGCCGAATACCGGCGTCGGTTCCAGCTGCTGGATCAGCTGGCTGAGCAGGTGGACATCCTGACGCAACCGCGCCATGGTGCGTAAATTTCGCTGCGGATAGCGCCGCGCTGACACGCGGCGTTTGCTTATTCGGTCGTTATTTCGCTACTATCATGGCCCCTGGCGCCATTGGATAGTGGTTGGCATGATGAGTAAAACCGAAATTTTCCTGCTGATTCTTCTTGCGGTCATTCTGCTGGGCTGCGTATGGTTTATTTTTAGCGATGAAATTTGGCTTTTGCTCTGCTATCTCGAAAGTAAAATATATCCCACCTTTAGCGTCCCTGAATAATTTTAGCCGCTGTAAATAGCGGCGCATTCGCTTATTATTTTTAGCGATACGGTCGTTCATTGATAGCTAATCGCATGAATTGCCAAACCTATTAGACTTTGCTTATTTTATTTGTCATACAAATGTGTATACTAGCAGGCTTCCGATGTTGGCCCGCCAGTTAACCTGCACGCCGGGCCTGGTTAGGTGCAGGTTTTTTCTTTTCTCTTTCCACCCCAGCTTCAGATCTCTCCTTCCCGACGCCCCCCTTCCTCAGGATGCGATTTGTGTGTAAATGGATTGTGTATGCTAAAAACGGTGTGCTATAACGGGACATCCAGAGGCCAGCCTGGGGTTTGACTGACATGATGTCGCTGGCTATTGCGAAAGCAGAAGGTTACCGATAAAAAGAGACCGAATACGATTCCTGTATTCGGTCCAGGGAAATGGCTCTTGGGAGAGAGCCGTGCGCTAAAAGTTGGCATTAATGCAGGCTAAGTCGCCTTGCACTATAAGAATAGTTTAACGCGTCAGCTTTTCCAGTCCGTGGCCAATGTGGTCGTATAATTCCTGGGAAACGGCTGTCAGCCAGTAAAAAACCGCCACTGCCGTTATCCGGCAAGGGCGGTTTTTTTTATTCTATTACAGTAAGATAACGCGGAACGCTAGCAGAGCTTCTGCGCTCGCTCGATAAATGGCGCAAGGCTCATTTTTTGTCCCGGGTGCTGCGGATCGTCGATCTGGATCACCGAGATCGGCTGCGCGGTCGTCTTGCCGGCTTTAACCTGCTGTTCCGCGACGTCATTGAGCGGATACTGGACCAGCGTACTCGGGTTGATGGCGTAAAGCGCGTTACCCGGACGGCAGGTCAACATCACCTCTTCACGGTTGAACGCCCAACTCTCCTTCCCCACTTCAAAGCGGCTCACGGTGATAATTTGCGGCGCCGCCAGAGCAGCCCCGGAGCTTGCCAGTAACAACATGGTCAGAACAATTTTTTTCATGATTTTGCCAGTTAATTCAATAAGGTTCCCAGGTGGCAAACAGACTGACGGCCAGCAGCGCCAGCGCGCCCAGCCCTATCTCAGCCTGCGTGGTTCGCAGGATCAGGCTTTCCGCCCGCGAACCGCTTGCCGACATGCGCGGTACCAGAACATACCTGTTCACTAAGGCAATTACCACCATCCCGGCGACCAGCGCACATTTGATCAACAGCATGCGTCCCCAGGGCGAGGTTCCGATCACCGCCCCCTGGATCAACAGCGCATTGACCACGCCGCTGGCAAGGGTGCCGGCCACCGCCAGATGTCCATAACGCGAAAAGCGCGCCATGGTATAGACCGCAGCCTGACGCCAGCGCCCCTGCGCCAGACGCAGGCAGTAGATGAAGGGCAACAGGCCGCCGAACCAGCTGGCGACGCAGAAGAGGTGGACGGCATGATTAGTCCGCTGCAGGGCGCCGAGTAAGCCATCGTGCATAGCAGCATGCCCAACCCCGGCGGAAAGCAGCAGCTGGGCCGCCAGCAGGGCCATCAGTTGCCTGGCGCCGTGATGGGGGCGGATCCACACCACGGCGAGAGCAGTCAACGCCAGCAGGATCTGCCAGATCCACACCCCGCCGAAGCGGGTACCCGCTACCGCCTGCCAAACGGCGGGCTGCCAGACATCCGCCCAGCCGTCGCCCATTATCCCCCCCTGCAGCAGATACAGCGCCACGGTTGAGAGCGCGCCAATCAACATCAGGGGGCGTAATAGCGGATAAAAGCGGTGCATCAGCACGCGCCTCAGCGGTACCGGCGCCCACCAGGCGCCATACAGCACGCAGCCAAAAGCCAACATCAGGGTGATAAAGTGCCCAAAACGCAGCGTGATATAGAGCCCGGTCAACATCGATCACTTCACGCTAAAAGTGTATTGCCCTTTGGTTTTATGGCCGTCAACCGAGACCACATGCCATGCTACGGTGTACTCCCCCGGAGGCAACGTTTCCGCCAGGGGTAAGGTGACCTGAGCGGGGTTGTCAGCGCTGCGGGTCAGTTTACCGGCGGCTACCGCGTGCTGCTGCGGACCGGTGACGGTCACGCCGCTGAAGGCCGGTTCGATCCCTTCTGAGAAACTGAGCGTCAGCGTCTGAGGGGGCGCGGTCAGTTGGGCACCCGCGGCGGGGATCTGCTGTTGCAGGTGAGCATGGGCGAAGGCGCCTGCCGCGGTTAACATACCGGCAAACGCAACGGAGAGGCGCAACGCGCGTCCAGCGAGGAGTCGCATATTCGTCATTCCCTTTTGTTATGTCTGTAGGACAGAGAATAACCCTGTATAATGGCAGAGTCGAGCTAAGCGTCAGCGCCTCGACCGGGTTTACCAGCACACTGGAGTTAATAATGGAAAGAAATCTGGCCAAAATTTCGCAAGCTGAGATGGATAAGGTCAACGTCGATCTCGCCGCCGCCGGCGTCGCCTTTAAGGAGCGATACAACATGCCGGTGGTCGCTGATTTGGTCGAGCGTGAGCAGCCCGCCCATCTGCGCGACTGGTTCCGCGAACGACTGATCGCCCATCGGCTGGCCTCTGTCTCGCTTTCCCGACTGCCCTGGGAGCCGAAGCAGAAATAATGCGCGCCCGCCAGCTCCCCATCGGTTGGCAAGACCACCCAATTCCTTTACGCTTGTTGTTTTGCTCTGGAGCGAGCCATGCTGCGCGTCATTGATACCGAAACCTGCGGCCTGCAGGGGGGCATCGTCGAAATCGCCTCGGTCGATATTGTCGACGGGCGAATCACTAACCCGATGAGCCATCTGGTGCGTCCTGATCGGCCCATCACGCCGCAGGCGATGGCTATCCACCGTATAACGGAAGAGATGGTCGCCGATAAGCCGTGGATTGAAGAGATTATTCCGTATTATCTTGGCAGCCCCTGGTATGTCGCGCAC
Source organism: Klebsiella sp. P1CD1 (assembly GCF_003790505.1). Lineage (NCBI taxonomy): Bacteria > Pseudomonadati > Pseudomonadota > Gammaproteobacteria > Enterobacterales > Enterobacteriaceae > Klebsiella > Klebsiella sp. P1CD1. Next base: position 2,176,480 of record NZ_CP033631.1, on the reverse strand, counting down.
AACGCCAGCTTTGACCGCCGGGTGTTACCGGAGATGAGCGGCGAGTGGATTTGTACCATGAAGCTGGCCCGCCGCCTGTGGCCGGGGATCAAATACAGCAATATGGGGTTATATAAATCACGTAAGCTGAATGTGGCGACCCCGCCGGGGCTGCATCACCACCGCGCGCTGTATGACTGCTATATCACCGCCGCGCTGCTGCTGGATATCATCAACGTTTCCGGCTGGACGCCTGACGAAATGGCCGATATCACCGGCCGCCCGGCGCTGCTCACCACCTTTACCTTCGGCAAATACCGGGGTAAAGCGGTGGCCGAAATTGCTGAAAACGACCCCGGCTACCTGCGCTGGTTATTCAACAATCTCGACCGGATGAGCCCCGAACTGCGTCTGACCCTCAAACACTACCTCGGGGAATAGTCGTCACACAGCCGCTTTTCCCGGCAGTGTCCCCTGCGCCAGGGCAATGAAAAAGGCATACTCCAGGGCCACCCCTTCATAGCTTTTAAAGCGCCCGGATTTGCCGCCATGGCCGGAATCCATATCGGTACAGAGCAGCAGCAGGTTATCGTCGGTTTTCAGTTCCCGCAGTTTGGCCACCCATTTCGCCGGCTCCCAGTATTGCACCTGGGAATCGTGCAGTCCGGTGGTGACCAGCATATGCGGATAAGCCTGCGCCCGGACGCCGTCGTAGGGGCTGTAGCTTTTCATGTAGTGGTAATAGGTTTCATCCTGTGGATTCCCCCACTCTTCAAATTCCCCGGTGGTCAGTGGAATAGATTCGTCCAGCATGGTGGTCACCACATCGACGAACGGCACCTGGGCTATCACGCCATGAAACAGCTCAGGACGTTCGTTAACGGCCACGCCCATCAGCATCCCGCCGGCGCTGCCCCCCATGCCATAGCAGAGCTGCGGATCGCCGTACCCCTGGGCCAGCAGCGCGTCACAGACGTCCAGATAGTCGTTGAAGGTATTTTTCTTACTCAGAAATTTGCCGTCCTCATACCACTGCTGCCCCAGCTCACCCCCGCCGCGGACATGGGCGATGGCGTAGACAAAGCCGCGGTTGAGCAGACTCAGCCGGCTGGCGCTGAAATCGGCATCGATACTCTCGCCATATGAGCCGTAGCCATAGACCAGCAGCGGATTGCTCCCTTTGCGGAAATGTTCGCGATGGTAGACCAGCGATACCGGAACCTCGACGCCATCGCGGGCGGTCACCCACAGGTGTTCGCTCTGGTACCAGCTCGTGTCCAGCCCCTTCACCTCCTGCTGCTTGATAACCCGCCGCTCGCCGGTATCCATGTCCAGTTCAAACAGGGTATCTGGCGTGGTCATGGAGGAATACCCGTAGCGCAGGCGCGACGTTTCGGGCTCCGGATTATAGGCAAGCCAGGTGACATAGGCCGGATCGTCAAAGGCGATCCCTACCACCTCCCGGGTCTTGCGGTTAATTTGCCGCAGGCTGGTCAGGCCGCGCTGGCGCTCCTCGACGACCAGCCAGTCAGTAAACAGGGTAAATCCTTCGAGCATCACGTCGTGACGCGGCGGGATCAGCGTGGTCCACTGATCTTCATCGCGCAGCACAGTACGGTAGAGGCCAAAATTCTTCCCCTCGCGGTTGGATCGCAGATAGAACGCGTGCTGATAGTGATCGAGGCTGTATTCGTGATCTTTCCGCCGCGGCAGGAAGCAGACCGGCTCGGCGTCAGGCAGTTCGGCGTTGAGCAGTAATGCTTCACTGGTGGTGGCGCTGGAGAGATAAATCACCACGAACTGCTGGGAAGTGGTCTTATGTACGCTGACGTAGAAGGTCTCATCTTTTTCTTCATAAACCAGCACATCACTCTGCGCCGCGGTACCCACCGTGTGGCGCCAGACCTGATAAGGCAGCAGCGTGGTGGGATGTTTACGCACGTACCACACAAAGCGGGAATCATTGCTCCAGGCAAAGCCGGAGGTGACATTTTCCAGGATCTCCGGGTACCACTCACCGCTGCTAAGGTTGCAGAAGCGCAGGCCATACTGGCGGCGGGAAAGATAATCCTCCGCCACCGCCATCAATTGGTTATTCGGCGCGACGCCCAGTCCGCCAAGGGTGTAGAACTCACTCTTCGCCGCCCGCTGGTTGCCGTCGAGCAGGATCTCCCACTCGTCCCACTCCTCTTTGAGCACCGACTGGCGCTGATAGATGGCGTATTCACAGCCCGGCTCGTAAACCTGACGGTAGCGAAAACCATTTTTACTGTAAGGGGCGGAGACTTCCCGTTGCGGAATGCGGTCGATAATTTCTTTCAGCAGACGTTCCTGCAGGCTGAGCTGCGAATCCATCACCCGCTTGCCATAGGCGTTCTCCGCGTGCAGGTACTCCAGCACGTCAGGTCGCGCGCGCTCATCGTCGCGCAGCCAGTAATAGTTATCGATGCGTGTATCGCCATGCAAGGTCATGGCGTGAGGGATCCGTTTGGCTTTAGGTGGCATGTTGTTCTTCTGCTGCTTTATCGTGACACAAGAGCATTCAGGTCACACGGCGGCGCCTGAATGATGACGTGTCTATAAGGGTGGCAAAAGACGCGGGCGATGCAAGCGAAACGTGATAATTTAGACGCTTAGCGCTTGTTTTTGTGACTGGATATCCTGTTCTATATCGGCCCGGACATCCTTTGGCAGTGACAAAGCGTCTCCCAGCGCGTTCAGATAGCTGCGTTCCATAAAGTGGTCGATATCAATGACCGCGCAGCTGACGTAGTAGATCTCCAGTGCCTCCTGCGGATCAACGATGCCCTCCGCCAGACGCTGAGGATCCAGCGGTTGGGCCAGCGCCTGGTCGATCAGCACCCGGGCCTGAACGTCGATATTGGTCGCCCGCAGCTGGGCTTCAATATTAGCCCGTTCGTGGTCATCTATATGACCATCGCTCCTGGCGGCAAAAACCAGCGCGGTGATCAGTCGCACGCTGCGCGGATCAACGTCCGCCGGCACGGCAGCCGGCGTGTTCGCCTCGGGGACAGGCGCGTTTTGAGCGCGCATCTTCTGCTGATACTTGTTCCATAACACCGTACCCGCCACCGCCCCACCGCCAGCCAGCAGCGCACTGGTGCCGTACTTCGCCAGCAGTTTGCGTGAGGATTTACTGGCCACCAGCAACCCGGCCAGCCCGCCAATCGCGCCGGGCAGCAGTGCGCTCCCTTTTGACGACTCGCCTGTCGATGACGCGCCCTGCTGCCCGAGCAGCGACTGCAGTTGATTAAGCCAGTTAGCCATGGTTTTCCTCTCAGGTGATAAAACACTGCTATCAGCCTAAACGACGCGATGTCAGGAAATGTTAGATCTGGCTAAAGATGCGCAAAGGTGGGCGCGGCAGACAAATCCCTGCCCAGCCAGGCCATAGCTCGCTGCCGCCAGTCAGGCCACTTTCGCCTTACGCGCTTTGGTCGCTGGCGCCGCGGCGTCTTCCGCTGAAGAAGCCTCTTCTGCCGCCGACGGCGCGGGTGAGTCGTGCGCGGACGCATCCTGCTCCGGCAATCGGCCGACGCGCAGGATATGCTGCAGCGCCTCTTTTCGCTCTGCCAGCCACATCGCCATGGTGTCACGCTGGGCGTCATCCATCTCCAGCGGCGATGCCACCAGCCAGTCATTCAGCACCTCTGCCAGATCGAGCATTTTGTCGTAAGCGTCGGCCTCTTTTTTGCTGGCAAAAGACATTTTTTCCTCACCTTCGCGGATCACAACATATTTAATTTCAACCGCCATGCTGCAGCCTCTCAGTACTGTATTTTTATACAGTATAACAAATTTCCTCTCCGGACTCAACTCACGCGCGTAAAGACAGACGCAAACGTTTTCGTTTATAATCGGCGGCATCTTTTTTTACTGCGGAAGAGAGTTATGACTGTATTAGGCACCGCGCTGCGCCCGGCAGCCACCAAAGTAATGCTGTTAGGTTCCGGCGAGCTGGGCAAAGAAGTCGCTATTGAATGTCAGCGTCTGGGCATTGAAACTATCGCCGTCGACCGCTACCCCGATGCCCCGGCGATGCAGGTCGCCCACCGCGCCCATGTCATCAATATGCTGCATGGCGAGAGCCTGCGCGCTCTGATTGAACAGGAAAAACCCGATTACATCGTGCCGGAGATCGAAGCTATTGCTACCGATACCCTGGTTGAACTGGAACAGGCCGGGCAGAAAGTAGTCCCCACGGCGCGGGCGGCTAAGCTCACCATGAACCGCGAAGGCATTCGCCGCCTGGCGGCAGAAGAGCTGCAGCTCCCCACCTCCAGCTATCGCTTTGCCGACAGCGAAGAAGGCTTCCGCGCGGCGGTCACCGACATCGGTTTGCCGTGCATCGTCAAACCAGTGATGAGCTCCTCCGGCAAAGGTCAGAGCTTTATCCGCTCGGCTGACCAGCTCAGCGAAGCCTGGCGCTATGCGCAGCAGGGCGGCCGCGCCGGCGCCGGGCGGGTGATCGTCGAGGGGGTGGTGAATTTCGATTTCGAAATCACCCTGCTCACCGTCAGCGCCGTCGACGGCGTGCATTTCTGCGCCCCGGTTGGCCATCGCCAGGAAGACGGCGATTACCGTGAGTCCTGGCAACCGCAGCAGATGAGCGACCTGGCCCTCGAACGTGCCCAGGCCATCGCCCGCAAGGTAGTGCTGGCGCTGGGGGGTCATGGCCTGTTTGGCGTGGAACTGTTCGTATGCGGCGACGAGGTGATCTTCAGCGAAGTTTCCCCGCGCCCACACGACACCGGCATGGTAACGCTGATCTCGCAGGATCTCTCGGAATTCGCCCTGCACGTTCGTGCCTTTCTTGGACTGCCCGTCGGCGCTATCCGCCAGTATGGTCCGGCCGCTTCCGCAGTGATCCTTCCGCAGCTGACCAGTCAGAACGTCAGCTTTGGCCAGCTGCAATCGGCCGTCGGGGCTGGCCTGCAGCTGCGACTGTTCGGCAAGCCCGAGATTGACGGTACCCGCCGCCTGGGGGTGACCCTCGCCGTTGCCGATTCGGTTGAAGAGGCCGTAGCGCGGGCTAAAACCGCCGCCGCGGCGGTCATCGTCGAAGGCTAAAGACAAAAAACCCGGTCGCGTTGCCGCTGACCGGGTTGTCGACCCTGAGGCGCGGTTTACTTCGCGCCTTCCACCGCTTCACGCGCCAGGGTGGTGATGCGATCGTAGTCGCCGGCCTCCAGCGCGTCGGCTGGCACCAGCCAGGAACCGCCGATGCACAGCACGCTATTCAGCGCCAGGTAGTCACGGTAGTTGGCCGGAGAAATACCGCCGGTCGGGCAGAAACGAATGTGGCCGAACGGACCAGCAATCGCCTGCAGGGCTTTCACGCCGCCGTTGGCTTCCGCCGGGAAGAATTTAAACTCTTTCAGACCATACTGCATACCCAGCATCAGCTCGGAAACCGTGCTGATCCCCGGGATCAGCGGAATGGTGCCGTCTTCGGTCGCCGCTTTCAGCAGGGATTCGGTCAGTCCCGGGCTGATAGCGAACTGCGCGCCAGCTTCCGTTACCGCTTTCAGTTGCTCGACGTTGGTGACCGTGCCCGCGCCGACAATCGCGTCCGGCACTTCTTTAGCAATCGCGCGGATCGCTTCCAGGGCGCACTCGGTGCGCAGGGTGACTTCCAGCACGCGCACGCCGCCCGCGACCAGCGCTTTCGCCATCGGTACCGCATGCTCCAGCTTTTTCACCACGATAACCGGGACAACCGGACCGGAGGTGAGGATTGCTTCTGCTGTTGTTTTCCAGTTTTTCATCAGGATTTTCTCTCGCCAGATCTAGAAATAAAATCGTCTTAAAAAGTGATGCAGGTTGCGCCCTGCTCCGCGCCAGAGAGCTTCTCACGCAGCGCCCCAAACATCTCCCTACCGGTTCCCACGCGCGACGCGCTGAGGTCAGGGATATGCGGCTGACGCGCCGCCAGTTCGGCATCGTCCACCAGCAGCGTCAGTTCTCCCGTCTGCCCGTTCACGCGAATCACATCGCCATCGCGCACCTTCGCCAGCAACCCACCATCATAGGCTTCAGGCGTGACATGGATTGCTGACGGGACTTTACCGGAGGCGCCAGAGAGTCGGCCATCGGTCACCAGCGCTATTTTGAAACGGCGGTCCAATAATACACCAAGTGGCGGCATAAGTTTATGTAATTCTGGCATCCCGTTCGCTTTTGGCCCCTGATGACGGACCACCACCACACAATCTTTATCCAGCAGGCCCGCTTCAAAGGCCGGCAATACGTCGTGTTGGCTCTCGAACACCACCGCCGGCGCTTCGATCACCTGATTCTCCACCGGGACCGCCGAGGTTTTCATTACCGCGCGCCCCAGGTTGCCGCTCAGCACCTTGGTGCCGCCGTGACGGGAGAACGGTTTCTCGAAGGTCGCGATGACCTGATCGTCAAGCGGCGCTGTCGCCCCTTCACGCCAGTCCAGCTCGCCGTTGTTGAGCCACGGCTCCAGGGTATAACGCGACAGACCAAAGCCAGCGACGGTGTGAACATCCTCATGCAGCAGGCCGCCTTTCAGCAGCTCGCGCACCAGTACCGGAACGCCGCCCGCCGCCTGGAAGTGGTTGATATCCGCCGGGCCGTTGGGATAGAGGCGCGCCAGCAGCGGCACCACGTCTGACAGGTCGGAGAAATCGTCCCAGTTAATGATGATCCCCGCCGCGCGGGCCATCGCCACCAGGTGCATGGTATGGTTGGTAGAGCCACCGGTCGCCAGCAGCGCCACGATGCCGTTGACCACCACTTTTTCGTCGAACATTTTCCCCAGCGGCATCCACTCGTTGCCATTGCCGGTCATGCGGGTGACCTGGCGCGCGGCGGCGGCGGTCAGCGCGTCCCGCAGCGGGGCATCCGGATGGACAAAAGAGGAGCCCGGCAGCTGCATGCCCATAAACTCAACCACCATCTGGTTGGTGTTCGCCGTCCCGTAGAAAGTACAGGTTCCCGGCGCGTGGTACGAGGCAGCTTCAGACTCCAGCAGGGCCATACGATCCACTTTACCTTCCGCGTACAGCTGGCGAATGCGGACCTTCTCTTTATTAGCCAGGCCGCTGGCCATTGGACCGGACGGAATAAAGACCGACGGCAGATGGCCGAAAGAGAGTGCCGCCATGGTCAGGCCAGGAACAATTTTATCGCACACCCCGAGGTACAGCGCGCCGTCGAACATGTTATGCGACAGACCGATAGCGGCGGACATGGCGATCACTTCGCGGCTCAGCAATGAGAGCTCCATACCGTCCTGCCCCTGGGTTACGCCGTCGCACATTGCCGGCACGCCGCCGGCCACCTGGCCGACCGCATTGGCGCTATGCAGCGCTTTACGGATGATGTCCGGATAGTGTTCGTAGGGCTGGTGAGCGGACAACATATCGTTGTAGGAGGTAATGATGGCGATATTGTTGCGCAACATGCTTTTCAGAGAGGCTTTGTCGTCAGCCTGACAGGCCGCGAAACCGTGAGCCAGATTGCCGCAGGCCAGTTGCGCACGATGCACGGTGTCGGTTTTGGTCTGGTTAATCCTTGCGAGGTAAGCCGCGCGGGTGTCACGCGACCGTTCGATAATGCGATTTGTTACCCGTAACATTGTCGAATTCATAAAGGCTCCTCAAATTTGTATCTGTCCGGCCGCTGCGTGATGACGTATTTTTGTGCTAAAGGCCACCAACACCAGCGCTCAGGGGCAAAATGTCTGAAAGCAGTGTAATAAAAAAAGCCCCGTGGGTGAATCCTCACGGGGCTTAAAAGATTAAAAAGCGTGCGACTTTCTGCGTCAGATCATGTTACCGGTAAAATAACCCTGACGGATTAGGCTGCGAGCTTACTCGAACTCGTTCCATGAGCGGCCGTCACGGGTGATCATCGCCACCGACGCAACCGGTCCCCAGGTCCCTGCCTGATACGGTTTCGGCGCATCGCGGTCGGCAGCCCAGGCTTCGGTGATGGAATCCACCCATTTCCACGCCTCTTCCACTTCATCACGGCGGACGAACAGCGCCTGGATACCGCGCATGGTCTCCAGCAGCAGACGCTCATAAGCATCGGCCAGGTGCGTCTGGTTGAAGGTCTCGGAGTAGCTCAGATCCAGCTTGGTGATCTGCAGATTATGCTTATGGTCGAGGCCCGGCACTTTGTTCAGCACCTGGATATCCACCCCTTCGTCCGGCTGCAGACGAATGGTCAGCTTGTTCTGCGGCAGCTCCTGCCAGGTCTCTTTAAACAGGTTCAGCTCCGGAGTTTTGAAGTAAACCACGACCTCAGAGCATTTGGTCGGTAGACGTTTGCCGGTGCGCAGATAGAACGGTACGCCGGCCCAGCGCCAGTTATCGATATCGACGCGGATAGCCACGAAGGTTTCGGTGTTACTGGTTTTGTTGGCGCCCTCTTCTTCCAGGTAGCCCGGCACTTTTTTGCCCTGGGCAAAGCCGGCGGTGTACTGGCCGCGAACGGTTTTCTCACGCACGTTGGAGCGATCAATGCGGCGCAGGGATTTCAGGACCTTGACCTTTTCATCACGGATGCTGTCGGCGCTGAGATCGGACGGCGGTGACATGGCAATCATGCAGAGGATCTGCAGCAGGTGGTTCTGGATCATGTCGCGCATCTGCCCGGCCTGGTCGAAGTAACCCCAGCGCCCTTCAATACCCACCTCTTCCGCGACGGTGATTTCGACATGGTCGATAGTGCGGCAGTCCCAATTATTGACGAACAGAGAGTTGGCAAAGCGCAGCGCCAGCAGGTTGAGGACCGTCTCTTTACCGAGGTAGTGGTCGATACGGTAGACCTGGCACTCTTCAAAAAACTCGCCGACCTGGTCGTTGATTTCACGCGAGGTTTCCAGCGAGGTACCCAGCGGTTTTTCCATCACCACGCGCGCAGGCTTGGCATTGAGCTTCGCTTCGCCCAGACCTTTGCAGATCGCGCCAAAGGTGCTCGGCGGCATGGCGAAATAGTTGATGGTGACACGGTTCTGTTGATCCAGCATCTCACCCAGACGCGTGAAGCCGCTGGTGTCATTGACGTCAAGATTACAGAACTCCAGGCGTCCGCTCAGGGAATCCCACAAACCCTCATCAATTTTTTCCTTCATGAAGGTTTCCAGCGCTTCGCGCACGACTTTGGTGTAAGCCGCTTTATCCCAATCGGCACGGCCGACGCCAATGATGCGGGTGTCGGCGTGGATCTGGCCCGCTTTTTCAAGCTGATACAGGGAAGGCAACAATTTACGTCGCGCCAGGTCGCCCTTCGCGCCGAAAATGACCAGGTCGCATGCCTGGGCCGTTTGCGTTACCGCCATGTCATTCTCCTCAGTTGATAGTCTGGTGCTTCTGCCAGGCTATATTTGTAATTTTCTTACACTGCACTGTACTGTGTTTACGTATTTCCCGAAAGCCTTCCCCTTCGTTTGCGGCGGTAAAACCGCACAGGGTGAAAACATTCGGCGATGATTTGGGCATCTGGCTGATATTGTTCGTTGTTTGTACCTGTTTCAGGTCAGTAAAATACGACTCTGATCATGTAATGAAAAAAAACAACATTATTTCACGTCATTCCTCACCGCTTGCGCTTGCGGAGGGGTATATTCTTGCTAAAACGCCCGATGATTTCACCCATTAATGAAATCGTTTCCATTGATGAGCGCCCTGTTACTAATGAACATGCTGGAAAAAATCCAGTCCCGACTGGAACACCTTAGCAAATCTGAACGCAAAGTGGCGGAAGTGATCCTCGCCACCCCCGCGCAGGCCATTCATTCGAGCATCGCCGCCCTCGCCCTTGAGGCCGGGGTGAGCGAACCGACCGTCAATCGCTTCTGCCGCAGTCTCGAAACCCGCGGGTTTCCTGATTTTAAACTGCACCTTGCCCAGAGCCTCGCGCACGGCACGCTCTATGTTAACCGGAATGTTGATGAAGACGACAGCGTTGAGTCATACACGGGAAAAATATTCGAATCGGCCATGGCGAGTTTAGATCAGGTCCACCATTCTCTCGACATGTCGGCGGTGAATCGCGCGGTGGATCTGCTGACTCAGGCCAAAAAAATCGCCTTTTTCGGCCTCGGTTCCTCGGCGGCGGTCGCCCATGATGCGATGAACAAATTTTTCCGCTTTAACGTGCCGGTCATCTATTCCGACGACATTGTCCTGCAACGCATGAGCTGTATGAATTGCGATGACGATGATGTGGTGGTGATTATCTCGCATACCGGAAGAACCAAGAGCCTGGTGGAGCTGGCGCAGCTGGCCCGTGAAAACGATGCCATGGTGATCGCCCTCACCTCCGCCGGTACCCCCCTGGCCCGGGAAGCCACGCTCGCCATCACCCTCGATGTGCCGGAAGATACCGACATCTATATGCCGATGGTCTCCCGTCTCGCCCAGCTGACCGTCATCGACGTATTGGCGACGGGGTTTACGCTGCGTCGGGGAGCAAAATTCAGAGATAACTTGAAGAGGGTCAAGGAAGCGCTGAAGGAATCGCGTTTTGATAAAGAACCGTTCGTACCCAGTGATAATCAATAAAAGTTGATAACAAGCAGTACCCCATTACACCTTCGATAACGATCCGGCTGTGCGACGTTGCAGGCTGGCGCTACCGAATCCATGTTCACGCAACACCAAAGTTGTATCAGTCAACGGAGTATTACATGTCCAGAAGGCTTCGCAGAACCAAAATCGTTACTACCTTAGGCCCGGCAACTGACCGCGATAACAACCTGGAAAAAGTTATCGCCGCGGGCGCAAACGTAGTGCGTATGAACTTCTCTCACGGCACCCCGGAAGATCATCAGCTCCGTGCCGACAAAGTGCGTGAGATTGCGGCAAAACTGGGCCGTCACGTGGCCATCCTCGGCGACCTCCAGGGACCAAAAATTCGCGTATCGACCTTCAAAGAAGGCAAAATTTTCCTCAACGTCGGCGATAAATTCCTGCTCGACGCTAACCTTGGTAAAGGTGAAGGCGACAAAGAGAAAGTCGGGATCGACTACAAAGGCCTGCCGGCGGATGTCGTGCCGGGCGATATCCTGCTGCTCGACGATGGTCGCGTGCAGCTGAAAGTCCTCGAAGTTCAGGGAATGAAAGTGTTTACTGAAGTGACCGTCGGCGGCCCGTTGTCCAACAACAAAGGGATCAACAAGCTGGGCGGCGGCCTGTCTGCCGAAGCGCTGACCGACAAAGACAAGGCCGATATCGTCACCGCCGCCAAAATCGGCGTCGACTACCTGGCGGTCTCTTTCCCGCGCTGCGGCGAAGACCTGAACTACGCCCGTCGCCTGGCGCGCGATGCCGGCTGCGATGCGAAAATCGTCGCCAAAGTTGAGCGTGCGGAAGCGGTCTGCGATCAGGATGCGATGGACGACGTGATCCTCGCCTCCGATGTGGTCATGGTTGCGCGCGGCGACCTCGGCGTCGAAATCGGCGATCCAGAGCTGGTGGGTATCCAGAAAGCGCTGATTCGTCGTGCCCGTCAGCTGAACCGTTCCGTCATTACCGCCACCCAGATGATGGAGTCGATGATCACCAACCCGATGCCGACTCGTGCTGAAGTCATGGACGTGGCCAACGCCGTGCTGGATGGTACCGATGCGGTGATGCTCTCTGCGGAAACCGCTGCCGGTCAGTACCCGTCGGAAACCGTGGCCGCGATGGCGCGCGTGTGTCTGGGCGCCGAAAAAATCCCCAGCCTCAACGTCTCCAAACACCGTCTGGACGTCCAGTTTGACAACGTAGAAGAAGCGATTGCTATGTCGGCGATGTATGCCGCCAACCACCTGAAAGGCATCACGGCCATCATCACCATGACCGAATCGGGCCGCACCGCGCTGATGACCTCGCGCATCAGCTCCGGTCTGCCGATTTTCGCCCTTTCCCGCCACGAGCGCACCCTGAACCTGACCGCACTCTACCGAGGGGTGACCCCGGTGTTCTTCGACAGCCAGAATGACGGGGTAGCCGCTGCGCACGATGCCGTCAATCTGCTGCGGGACAAAGGCTACCTGGTCTCTGGTGACCTTGTGGTCGTTACCCAGGGTGACGTGATGAGCACCATCGGCAGCACCAACACCACCCGTATCCTCACCGTCGAGTAAGCCTCGGTGTCGACCTGCCAGCGATGCGGCTGGCAGGTTTTTTTTGCCCATTATCTGGCAGATTACACCACCCAGCTCAACAACAGCGTCGCGGCGATCACCGTCGACGCCCCGCCGATCCGCGTCGCAATCTGGGCAAACGGCATCAACCCCATCCTGTTTGACGCCGAGAGGATGGCCACATCTCCGGTTCCTCCAAGGCCGCTATGGCAGCTGGTCACGATAGCGGCTTCCACCGGATACATATTCAGGCGAGTAGCGATAAAGAAACCGCTCAGCGCCATGGCAATAACGATGGAGCCGCAAACCACGACGTAGCCAATGGAGAAGACCGAGACCACGCTCTCCAGCGGCACATACAGCATGCCCAGGCCGATCATCAGCGGCCACACCAGCGCGGCGGAGACAAACTTGTAGCAGCTATGCGCCCCCAGCTCCATCGCCGCCGGGATAACGTTGGTATATTTGCAGAAGACGGCCGCCAGAATCATCAGCACCGGCCCGGGAATATGCACTACCTTCTCCAGCAGACCACCGACGATGAAAAATGCACAAATCATCAGCAACCCGGCGCCCATCAGCTGAAAATCGGTGGGTTGGGTACTCTGATGTTGCGCAAAGACGCTATTATCGTCATGGCTGCGGATCAGCATCCCATTGCCGGAGAGCGCCGGACGACGTGCGCCCATGCGCGCCAGAAAACCAGCGCATATAATGGCGAAAATATTCCCAACCACCGCGGCCGGCGCCAGCTGGGCAACATAGACATCAGGTGTTTGCCCGAGAATGGCCGAATAAGCCAGCGACAAAGGCAGGATCCCTTCGCCGATGCCGCCGCCGATAATCGGCACGATGATAAAAAAGAAGGTGTGGTAAATACTGTAGCCAAATAAGCTGCCCACCAGCAGGCCGGTTAATATTGCCGCCCCGGTCCCGGCCACCAGCGGGACAAACATACGCACCATCCCCTGGATCAGAATAGTGCGGTTCATTCCCAGAATACTCCCGACAACCAGACAGGCGATGACGAAATAGAGGAGATTGGCCTCTTTCATCAGCAAGTGCACAGTATCGAGCGTATGAGCTTCAAACACGCCAAAGTAGACCAATACTGAGGGCATCATCAGACACAATATGGCCGGCCCGCCAATGTCTTTTAGTACTGGCACCATGCGGCCAATCTTAGCCAGCGCGAATCCCAGGGTCATAATGACCGCCAGTCCGCCAATCATATTTTTCGGCAGCAGGCCCGCGCTCGCAGAGAGCGCGACGATCGCAGCGATACCAATAAAGAGCGTTAACGGTACGGCACCAACGTCGATATTGGATAAAAGTCGTGTCGATTGGCCGTTCGGTTGCGTTTTATCTATCGGGTGGTTGAGTGAATTATTTTCCATATTTTTACCTGAATGATAAGGAGGTAGCGTAGGGTAGTAACGCAATATTAAAATTTGCGTAGCAACATAAATGAAATAGCACTAAACACCGGCTCACCAAAATACACTCAAAACGGTAGCACAGGCGTTTAAAACAAAAAATGACAAACGGATTTCTTCTGTTGGCTTTGTGACTAAACTATAAAATTGATTTTAAGTAATTTAATTTATCGTCATAAAGCTAAAGTTTTCATCAATGGTGAAATTTAAATGCCTTAGATACAACCCCATGATTTAACCCTGTTTTCTTTATTTGTAAGTAAAGTATCCGAGACGAAATTATTTAAAGGCAGGCGACTGTGATGACTATCACCTTTTAAATATTACGGGATCGCTAGATTGGCGACACAACAACCCGATAAAATATGTCAGGACATCTTATGCCTTCACTACTCTTACAATCTCTTTTCCCATTGGTATTTATCATGCTGCTGGGATGGCTTAGCGGTAAACTAGGCTATACCCGGCGCGAGGATGCCTCCGTTCTGGCCACGGTGGTGATCCGCTTTGCGCTTCCGTTCCATCTTTTTATCGGCGCGTTAAATACCCATCCCGATAAAATTAAAAACTTCACCTTTATGGCGGTGTTAGTCATTGGCCTGATGGGGTCCTATTTTCTCACGCTGCTGATCTCACGCTATGTTTTCCGTCATGATATTAAAACCAGCGCGATTCAGTCGCTGGTTTGCGCCTTCCCCGATATGGCCTACTTTGGCGCGCCCGTGCTGGCGGTACTGATAGGTCCGGAGGGTTTTCTCGGCGTGCTTATCGGAAACCTGGTGACCAGCGTATTGATGATCCCCCTGACTATTATCCTGATTCGCATGGGAGACAAGCACCGGAGCGCGGATGAACCCCAGCTTCACGCCGGGCAGCTGATCCTGCAAAACCTACTGAAGGCCGTGAGAAACCCCATCGTCTGGATCCCAATTTCCGGCGTATTGCTCAGCCTGGCGGGAGTCCAGCTGCCACCTATGCTCAGTATGCCTATTGAAATGGTGGGTAAAATCGCCGGCGGTCTGTCACTGTTCGCCCTGGGACTGCTGTTTTACGGCGAACGCCCGACGGTCAATATTCAAACCTGTACCAATATCAGTATCAAAAATCTGATCCAACCGGCAATGATGGCCCTGGCCGGACTGGCCTTTGGGCTCAGTCATACCTTAATGCAACAGGTTATTATCATCGGCGCGACGCCTTCCGCCATCGCGGCAGGGATGTTTGCGCTGCGCAGCGATACCTATATTGAGCCGGCCTCATCCTCTATTTTGCTGGGTACCGCCATCGGCGTCGTCACCGAAGGCATCATGATTTATCTCATTTCGTAATCACGGAAATAAAACACCAAGACATCAGGCAATGTTTTAATTTGATATTCAGGAGTCATCCAATGTTAGCCACAGAAACCTTATACACTCCCTATAACGGTGCCGTCCTGCTGGAAAATCCGTTATTAAATAAAGGCCTTGCTTTTACCGAAAGTGAACGCACGGCATTTAATCTTCAGGGACTGTTACCCCATAATGTTGAAACCATTGAAGAACAAACCGAGCGCGCATGGGGCCAGTTTTGCCAGTTCAAAAAGAGTATTTCGCGCCATATCTATCTCAGGAATATTCAGGATACTAACGAGACATTATTCTATAACCTGCTGCGTAGTCATATGAAAGAAACGCTGCCGGTGATCTATACCCCGACGGTGGGTGAAGCGTGTGAACATTTCTCAGAAATATATCGCCGGGGACGCGGTTTGTTTATTTCCTGGCCCAACCGTCACCAGATTGACGAAATGCTGCAGGGATTTTCCCGCAATGATATCAAAGTCATTGTCGTGACCGATGGCGAGCGCATTCTGGGGCTGGGCGACCAGGGGATTGGTGGCATGGGGATCCCCATTGGCAAACTCTCGTTATATACCGCCTGCGGGGGCATTCACCCGGCATCCACGCTGCCTATCATGCTAGATGTCGGCACCAACAACCCGCAGCATCTGGAGGATCCGCTGTATATGGGCTGGCGCCATCCGCGCATCAGCGACGAGCAGTACCTGGAGTTTATGGACATGTTTGTCCATGCCATTCAGCAACGTTGGCCGAATGTATTACTTCAGTTTGAAGACTTTGCCCAAAAGAATGCCACGCGACTGCTCAACCGCTATCGTCACCAGCTGTGCTGTTTTAACGATGATATCCAGGGCACCGCCGCCGTGACCTCAGGGACGCTGATCGCCGCCGCGGCCGCGGCCGGGACGCCGATCCGCGACCTGCGGGTAGTTTTCCTTGGCGGCGGTTCGGCCGGATGCGGCATTGCGGAAAAAATCATTGCGCTGATGGTGGATGATGGGCTTTCGCAGGAGGAAGCACGCCGCCGTATCTTTACGGTTGACCGCTTTGGCCTGCTGACGGATGAGATGCCCAATCTGCTCGATTTTCAGCGCGACCTCGTCACGCCGCGAGCCAGTATTGCCCACTGGGATACCGAGTCCGCCCAACTGTCGCTGATGGATGTCGTACGCAACGTCCACCCTACCGTACTGATTGGCGTGTCTGGCCAGCCGGGGTTATTTAGCGAAGAGATAGTGAAGGAGATGCATCGGCACTGCCCGCGTCCGATTATTATGCCGCTCTCTAACCCCACCTCCCGGGCCGAAGCCCAGCCGAAGGATTTGCTGGAGTGGACCCGGGGAAGCGCGCTGATCGCCACCGGCAGCCCGTTCGAACCCGTCTTCTACGACGGCAAAACCTACGATATCGCTCAGTGCAACAACGCCTATATTTTTCCCGGTCTGGGGCTGGGGATCCTCGCCAGTAAAGCGCAGCGCGTCACGGAAGCGATGCTGATCACCTGCAGTAAAACCCTGGCAGCCCACTCGCCTTTGGCGAGCCGTGAAACCGGTGCTTTACTGCCGCCGGTTGAAGAGATCGAAATGATTTCCCGGGCAATTGCCGCAGAGGTCGCTCGCGCCGCGCAGCGGGACGGCGTTGCGCCGCAGATTGACGAGGCACAGCTGGCGGCGAATATCGATAAAACCTTCTGGCGAGCGCGCTACACCGCCTATAAACGATCGTCATTCTGATCGTCATTGCTCCGCTCATCTTACGGGAGGCCGGCTGGCTTCCCGCCACACCGGGGAACCACGCATGTTCAATGTGCTGATCGTCGATGATGATCCCATGGTAGCCGACCTGAACCGGCTGTTTATCAGCCGGGTAGCTGATTTTCACTGCTGCGGGGTGGCGGCGACGATCGGCGACGCCAAAGCGATGCTAAGCCATCTGGCGCAGGTCGATCTACTGCTGCTGGATGTCTATATGCAACAGGAGAATGGCCTGGACCTGCTGCCGGCGCTTCGCGCAGATGGGCGGAATATTGACGTCATCATGATGACGTCTGCCGCCGATACGCTCACGCTACAAACGGCGCTGCACTATGGCGTGGTGGATTACCTGATTAAACCGTTTCAGTTTCCGCGCTTTGAGGAGGCCCTGCAGGCATGGCGCAAAAAGCGTGAGGTGACGCAGGCGAAATCCTGTTATGCCCAAGCGGATATCGACACCCTGCTGCGCCGCGGGATCCCGCAACAGGAAAGCGCCCGCCGCCTGCCGAAAGGGCTGACGCCGCAAACCCTTCGCCTGGTGTGCCAGTGGATTGACGACCATCAGGCGCGCGATTTTTCGACCAACGAGCTGGCGGCGGCGCTGCAGATATCCAGGGTGTCATGCCGTAAATACCTGATTTGGCTGGAGCAGATAAACGTGCTCTTCACGACCAATCACTACGGTATCACTGGCCGCCCGGAGTATCGCTACCGGCTTGTCGTCGAGAACCTGATGTTACTGACGCAATATAGCCAGTGAGCCAGGAACGCCCACTGGCTCTCTTTTAGACTACTTCTTTGGGAACAGCTCTTTGCGTTTGTAGGGCTCGATTTCACCCGGCTTGCGCGTTTTCAGCAGCTTCAGGATCCAGGTGTACTGCTCGGTGTGCGGCTTAACAAACACTTCCACTTCTTCGTTCATCCGCCGGGCGATCGTCGTATCGTCTGCGTCCAGCAGGTCGTCCATCGGCGGGCGGACCAGCACCGTCAGGCGATGCGTTTGGCCATCATAGACCGGAAACAGCGGTACGACGCGGGCGCGGCATACCTTCATTAAACGGCCAATCGCGGGCAGCGTCGCCTTGTAGGTGGCAAAGAAATCCACAAATTCACTGTGCTCAGCGCCGTGATCCTGATCGGGCAGATAGTAACCCCAGTAGCCCTGGCGCACCGACTGAATAAACGGTTTGATCCCGTCGTTGCGCGCGTGCATACGCCCGCCAAAACGACGGCGCACGGTATTCCACACGTAATCAAAGACCGGGTTACCCTGGTTGTGGAACATCGCCGCCATCTTCTGCCCACCGGAGGCCATCAGCATCGCCGGGATATCCACGCCCCAGGCATGCGGAACGAGGAAAATCACTTTCTCGTTATTACGCTGCATCTCGTCGATGATCTCTTTCCCCTGCCAGTCGACGCGGGCAAGGATTTTCTGCGGATCGCGCAGGCCCAGCTCGGCCATCATCACCATCGCCTGCGGCGCCGAGGCATACATGGCGTCGATGATCGCTTCCCGTTCGTGCTCGCTTTTTTCCGGAAAACAGTAGAGCAAATTAATCTGCGCCCGGCGCCGCGAGCTTTTCGCCAAACGCCCTACGAAGCGGCCGAGTTTTCCGAGGATCGGATCGCGAAAGGAAGGCGGCGTCAGCGCGATGCCTGCGAAGGCAAAGACGCCCAGCCACGCGCCCCAGTAGCGCGGCAGTAAAAAGGATTTCTCAAACTTAGGGATAAACTCAATATTATTTTTTTTCGTTTCCATGCCCAATCCGCAGGTCGACTGCTTAATCAAGATAATGGGATAGTGTAGCGAGACGTTAGGTAACCTACAAAAGAAAAAGCCGGCGCCCTGGGGCACCGGCTTTCCACTGACCGGTGGTTAGTCAAACCGCAGCTGCGGGACGACCTCTTTGACCTGCGCCAGGTAATCGGTACGGTCGGAACCGCTCAGCCCTTCGGTACGCGGCAGCTTAGCCGTCAGCGGGTTGACCGCCTGCTGGTTGATCCACACTTCATAGTGCAGGTGCGGCCCGGTAGAACGGCCGGTATTCCCCGACAGCGCGATACGATCGCCGCGCTTCACTTTCTGCCCCGGTTTCACCAGCAGCTTACGCAGGTGCATATAGCGGGTGGTATAGGTGCGACCGTGGCGGATAGCAACATAATACCCGGCAGCGCCGCTGCGCTTGGCCACTACCACTTCGCCATCACCCACTGCCAGCACCGGCGTCCCCTGCGGCATCGCGAAATCGACGCCACGATGCGGCGCGACGCGCCCGGTGACCGGATTCAGACGACGCGGGTTAAAGTTAGAGGAAACGCGGAACTGACGCGCCGTCGGGAAGCGCATAAAGCCTTTCGCCAGCCCCGTCCCGTTACGATCGTAGAATTTGCCGTCTTCGGCACGGATAGCATAGTAATCCTTACCGTCGGAGCGCAAACGCACGCCCAGCAGCTGACTTTGCTCGCGCTTGCCGTCGAGCATTTCGCGCGACATCAATACCGAGAACTCGTCGCCTTTTTTCAGCTTACGGAAATCCATCTGCCACTGCATGGCCTTGATCACCGCGCTGATTTCGGTACTGGTCAGGCCGGCATCGCGCGCGCTGGAGACAAAGCTGGCGCCGACGGTGCCCTTCAGCACATTGTTGACCCAGTCGCCTTTCTGCAGCTCGCTGCTCATTTTAAAACCGTTGTCCACACGGGTATAAGTGCGGGTTTCGCGGCGGGACATCTCCCAGGTCAGGCTCTGCAGATCGCCGTCCGCGGTCAGGGTCCAGGAGAGCTGCTGGCCAATCTTCAGATTACGCAGCTCTTTATCGGCGGAGGAAAGCTGGGCGATATCGCCCATATCGATACCGTACTGGTTCAGGATGCTGCTGAGCGTATCGCCAGTCGACACCACATATTCATGACCGCCGGCATCGGTATCGGCCTTCTCGTCGAGTTCATCCTGAGGAATGGCTTCTTCTTCCTGCGGGGCCTGGTCGATCGGCTCGGAGGCTTCCGGCAGCAGGGAACGGATCTCGCTTTTTTCCAGTTCAATGGTTCTGACGATGGGGGCGGATTCCGGGTGGTAAATGTAGGGTCGCCAGACGGCGACCGCTAAGGTAAGAACGCTAAGCGACCCCAACATGACGCGATGAGGTCGTGGCAGATTGTTGAATGCCTGAGTGACAGCGCGGGCTATCTGTTGCACGTATTCACTTCCTCGTTAATCTCCTTTCAGGCAGCTCGAATACTGATTCGCCAGCTGGGTCAGGAATTGCGGGTAACTCGCTTTACCCAACGTAATTCCAGTACCCAGCGGATCCAGGGTTCCCATGCGCACAGACGTGCCCCGGGCAACAGCTTCGATAACCGCTGGCCTGAACTGTGGCTCAGCAAAAACGCACGTGGCCTTCTGCTCAACCAGTTGTGTTCTGATTTCGTGTAAACGCTGCGCACCAGGCTGTATTTCAGGGTTGACGGTAAAGTGCCCCAGCGAGGTCAAACCGTAGTGTTTTTCAAAGTAACCGTAGGCGTCATGAAAAACGAAATAGCCCTTCCCTTTCAGCGGTGCCAGCTCATTGCTAACCTGCTTGTCAGTCGCCGCCAGCGCGGCCTCGAACTGCTGCAGGTTGCTGTCGAGTTTGGCTCGACTCTGCGGCATAAGTTCTAATAATTTATCGTGGATTGCAACCGCCGAAAGCCGCGCTATCTCTGGGGATAACCACAGATGCATATTGTAAATACCGTGATGGTGATCGCCGTCACTTTTTTCTGCTGCGCCGTGGTCATGACCATCATGATCGTCATCGTCATCCGCCCCGGTCATCAGCAGCGGCTTCACCCCTTCCAGCTCCGCGATGGTCACCTTTTTATTCGCCGCAATGCTTTGCGTCGACCTATCCATAAAGGCTTCCATTTCCGGCCCAATCCATACCACTAAGTCTGCGTTCTGTAAGCGTTTTACATCAGAAGGCCGCAGTGAATAGTCATGCTCTGAGGCGCCGTCGGGCAATAGCACCTGAGTATCTGTCACCCCATCGGCGATGGCGGCTGCGATAAAGCCCAGCGGTTTCATGGAAGTCACTACGGCGGCGCTGGCCAGCGGAACCTGCGCGAACAAAAAAACAGCGCCAAGTCCAGCGCAAAGAAGCGTATTTTTATGTAACATAATGCGTCTAGTCATCGAAACGAGTGAATGTGATGTGATATTATAACATTCACTAGCTTGTGCAACCCTAAATTACTATGACAAACCTTGTTACGCTGGAAAATGTGTCGGTGGCCTTTGGCCAACGCCGCGTGCTGTCTGACATTTCGCTGGCACTCACGCCAGGCAAAATATTAACCCTGCTGGGCCCGAACGGCGCCGGTAAATCGACCCTTGTGCGAGTGGTTCTGGGGCTGGTAGCACCAACAGAGGGTGTCATCAAGCGGGAAGACCGCCTGCGGATTGGCTACGTGCCGCAGAAGCTGCATCTTGACGCCACGCTGCCGCTGACCGTCAGCCGCTTCCTGCGTTTGCGCCCAGGTACCCGCAAAGACGACATCCTGCCGGCACTGAAACGTGTGCAGGCCGGGCATCTGATCGACGCGCCGATGCAAAAACTCTCCGGCGGCGAAACCCAGCGCGTACTGCTGGCCCGCGCCCTGCTCAACCGCCCACAGCTGCTGGTGCTGGATGAACCGACCCAGGGTGTTGACGTCAATGGCCAGGTGGCGCTTTACGATCTTATCGACCAGCTGCGCCATGAACTGGACTGCGCAGTGCTGATGGTATCGCACGACCTGCATCTGGTGATGGCCAAAACCGACGAAGTCCTGTGCCTGAACCAGCATATCTGCTGCTCCGGCGCGCCGGAGGTGGTCTCCATGCATCCGGAGTTTATCTCCATGTTCGGCCCGCGCGGCGCGGAACAGCTGGGGATTTACCGCCACCACCATAATCACCGCCACGACCTTCAGGGGCGAATTGTACTGCGTCGGGGAAACAGCCGCTAATGATTGAACTTCTGTTACCTGGCTGGCTGGCCGGGATGATGCTGGCCTGCGCCGCCGGTCCGCTGGGCTCCTTTGTGGTCTGGCGCCGCATGTCCTATTTCGGCGACACGCTGGCGCATGCGTCGCTGCTCGGCGTCGCTTTTGGCTTATTACTTAACATCAATCCGTTTTATGCGGTGATCGCCGTGACTTTGCTGCTGGCCGGCGGGCTGGTGTGGCTGGAAAAACGCCCCCATCTGGCGATCGATACCCTGCTGGGCATCATGGCGCACAGCGCACTGTCGCTGGGGCTGGTGGTGGTCAGTCTGATGTCTAACGTCCGCGTCGATCTGATGGCGTACCTGTTCGGCGATCTGCTGGCAGTGACGCCGCAGGATTTGATTGCCATCGCCATTGGCGTAGTGATTGTGATTGGTATCCTGCTCTGGCAGTGGCGACCGCTGCTGGCGATGACCATCAGTCCGGATCTGGCGTTTGTCGATGGCGTGAAGCTGCAGCGCGTGAAGTTGCTGTTGATGCTGGTCACCGCTCTGACTATCGGCGTGGCGATGAAGTTCGTCGGCGCGCTGATCATCACTTCCCTGCTGATTATCCCGGCCGCCACCGCCCGCCGTTTTGCCCGCACGCCGGAGCAGATGGCCGCCGTGGCAGTGGGCGTGGGCATGCTGGCCGTTACCGGCGGGTTAACCTTCTCGGCCTTCTACGACACCCCGGCCGGGCCGTCGGTGGTGCTGTGCGCCGCCGTGCTGTTTATTCTCAGCATGACAAAAAAAGCCGCCAGCTGAAAATGAAAAAGCCCGGTCGCGCTGCTGACCGGGCCTCATAATGAACGACACATCCGTCGCGAACTAGGGCATTTCCGGCGGCGTGATCCCGAAATGATTCCAGGCGCGCACCGTCGCCATTCTTCCCCGTGGCGTACGCTGCAGAAAACCCTGCTGAATTAAGTAGGGCTCCAGCACATCTTCAATGGTTTCCCGCTCTTCGCCGATCGCGGCGGCGAGGTTATCCAGCCCCACCGGCCCACCAAAGAATTTATCTATCACCGCCAGCAGTAGTTTACGGTCCATATAGTCGAACCCTTCCGCATCGACATTCAGCATATCCAGCGCCTGGGCAGCAATGTCGGCAGAGATGCTGCCGTCGTGGCGCACTTCCGCGAAGTCGCGCACCCGGCGCAGCAGACGGTTGGCAATACGCGGCGTGCCGCGTGAACGACGGGCCACTTCCAGCGCGCCTTCGTCGCTCATCTCCAGCCCCATATGGCGGGCGCTGCGGCTGACGATATGCTGCAGATCGGGTATCTGATAGAACTCCAGACGCTGCACGATGCCAAAGCGGTCGCGCAGCGGCGAGGTCAATGAACCGGCCCGGGTGGTGGCGCCAATCAGGGTAAACGGCGGCAGATCGATTTTGATGGAGCGCGCCGCCGGACCTTCGCCAATCATAATATCCAGCTGATAGTCTTCCATCGCCGGGTAGAGCACCTCTTCCACCACCGGCGAGAGGCGATGGATCTCATCGATAAACAGCACGTCGTGCGGTTCGAGGTTGGTGAGCATCGCGGCGAGATCGCCCGCTTTCTCCAGCACCGGGCCGGAGGTGGTACGCAGATTCACCCCCATCTCATTGGCGACAATGTTCGCCAGGGTGGTTTTCCCCAACCCAGGCGGGCCAAAAATCAGCAGGTGATCGAGGGCGTCGCCGCGCAGTTTCGCCGCCTGGATAAAGATCTCCATCTGGGAGCGCACCTGCGGCTGGCCGACATACTCTGCCAGCAATTTTGGGCGGATGGCGCGGTCAACGGCCTCTTCTGCGCCGCTGCTGTCTGCCGATACCAGCCGGTCTGCTTCAATCATCCCTTACCTCACAACGCGGCGCGCAGCGCTTCGCGGATTAGCGTTTCACTGTTGGCGTCCGGACGGGCAATCTTGCTTACCATCCGGCTGGCCTCCTGCGGTTTATAGCCCAGCGCGACCAGCGCGGCAACCGCTTCCTGTTCGGCATCATCTGCCGTCGGGCCTGCCGGCGAGGTCAGCACCAGATCGGCCGCCGGAGTGAACAGGTCGCCGTGCAGCCCTTTGAAGCGGTCTTTCATCTCGACGATCAGGCGTTCTGCGGTTTTTTTGCCAATCCCCGGCAGCTTCACCAGCGAGGCGACTTCTTCCCGCTCAACGGCATTGACGAACTGCTGCGCCGACATGCCGGAGAGGATCGCCAGCGCCAGCTTTGGCCCCACGCCGTTGGTTTTAATCAGCTCTTTAAACAGCGTACGTTCCTGTTTGTTGTTAAAACCATACAGCAGCTGGGCATCTTCACGCACCACAAAGTGGGTAAAGACTATCGCCTCCTGACCGGCCTCCGGCAGCTCATAGAAGCAGGTCATTGGCATATGCACTTCATAGCCGACGCCCGCCGTTTCCAGCAACACCAGCGGGGGTTGTTTTTCGAGAATGATGCCTCTGAGTCTGCCTATCACGTGGGGCTCCTGCGTTATGGTCTAAGTATCTGGCGGTATCATAAAAAAAGGCTGGATAGATATCCAGCCTGATTTGCGATTATCGTAAGCGCCCTCGCGCCAGATTGAGCCGGGTCTCGCTGACCTGAGCAACATTCTGGCTGATATGGCAATGGGTGATGGCAATCGCCAGCGCATCCGCCGCATCCGCTTGCGGATTGGCAGGCAGTTTGAGCAAGGTGCGCACCATGTGCTGAACCTGGCTCTTTTCGGCGCTGCCGATCCCGACAACGGTCTGCTTGACCTGACGGGCGGCGTATTCAAACACCGGCAGCGACTGATTGGTCGCTGCAACGATCGCCACTCCGCGCGCCTGCCCAAGCTTTAACGCCGAATCGGCGTTCTTCGCCATAAAGACCTGCTCAATGGCGAAATAGTCGGGCTGAAACTGGGTGATGATCTCCGTCACCCCGGCGTAGATCAGCTTCAGCCGCGACGGCAGATCGTCCACTTTGGTGCGGATGCATCCGCTGCCAAGGTAGCTCAACTGCCGTCCGACCTGGCGGATCACGCCATAACCGGTGACGCGCGACCCCGGGTCAATGCCGAGAATAATAGCCATCACGCGCCTCCGGTTAACCGTGGATGCGACTGCATCACAGGGTGGCCGCGACCTCGTCGGAGATCTCGCCGTTATGGTACACTTCCTGCACGTCGTCGCAGTCTTCCAGCATATCGATCAGACGCAGCAGCTTCGGCGCCGTCTCGGCATCCATATCCGCTTTGGTGGACGGGATCATCGAGACTTCGGCAGCGTCGGCTTTCAGGCCAGCGGCTTCCAGCGCGTCGCGCACGGCGCCCATCTCTTCCCACGCGGTGTAGACGTCGATGGCGCCGTCGTCATAGGTCACCACGTCTTCTGCGCCAGCTTCCAGCGCCGCTTCCATAATGGTGTCTTCATCGCCTTTCTCGAAGGAGATGACGCCTTTCTTGCTGAACAGGTAGGACACGGAGCCGTCGGTACCGAGGTTACCACCGGTTTTGGTGAAAGCGTGACGCACTTCCGCAACGGTACGGTTACGGTTGTCGGACAGACATTCCACCATTACCGCGGTACCGCCAGGGCCATAGCCTTCGTAAATGATGGTTTCCATGTTCGCGTCTTCATCACCGCCGACGCCGCGCGCGATGGCGCGGTTCAGGGTGTCGCGCGTCATGTTGTTAGACAGCGCTTTATCAACGGCCGCACGCAGGCGCGGGTTGGAAGCCGGATCGCCGCCGCCCAGACGCGCCGCAGTCACCAGCTCGCGAATGATTTTCGTAAAGATTTTACCGCGTTTAGCATCCTGTGCCGCTTTGCGGTGTTTGGTGTTGGCCCATTTACTATGACCTGCCATAAAAAACTCTCCAAAAAGCGCGCCCTTTCAGGCGGCGTTAATTACAAATTCTTCAATCGCCTGCCGGTTGCTCCACGACTTGGTCAGCGCAGCGGCTTCCGTCGCGCTGACCCAGCGGTAGGCCAGATGTTCGGTGAAGGTGATCTCCCGCTCATGAGGCAGCGCAAGACAGAACCAGAATTCTGTATTGCGCTCTACACCCGGCGCATAGCGATGACGCAAATGAGAAAATATCTCGAACTCCACCGTGCGCTGACAGTCAATTAAGGTCAGTTGCTCGCAGGCAACATCAATGGCGACCTCTTCCTTTACTTCACGCGCGGCGGCCTGCAGCGCGGTCTCTCCTGCTTCCAGGCTGCCGGTCACCGACTGCCAGAACGCGGGATCGTCACGCCGCTGTAACATCAGCACCCGTTTCGTATCTTCGGCGTAAATCACCACCAGCACCGAAACGGGCAGCTTAAATGACATATTACTTGTTCTCCAGAGACGCTTTCGCCTCTTTCTCCACAACCTGAATACCCAGTTCACCGAGCGCAGCCGGATTGGCGAAGCTTGGCGCTTCGGTCATCAGACAGGCCGCGGCGGTGGTTTTCGGGAAGGCGATAACGTCGCGGATGTTATCGGTACCGGTCAGCAGCATGGTCAGACGGTCAAGACCGAACGCCAGACCCGCGTGCGGCGGCGTACCGTATTTCAGCGCATCCAGCAGGAAGCCGAATTTTTCACGCTGCTCATGTTCATTAATGCCCAGAATACCAAATACGGTCTGCTGCATGTCGCCACGGTGAATACGTACAGAACCGCCGCCGACTTCATAACCGTTAATGACCATATCATAGGCGTTCGCTACGGCCTCTTCCGGCGCAGCTTTCAGCTCGTCCGCGGTCATATCTTTTGGCGAGGTGAACGGATGGTGCATCGCCGTCAGGCCGCCTTCGCCGTCGTCTTCGAACATCGGGAAGTCGATCACCCACAGCGGCGCCCATTTGCTCTCGTCAGTCAGGCTCAGGTCTTTACCGAGCTTCAGACGCAGCGCGCCCAGCGCGTCCGCCACCACTTTCTTGTTGTCGGCGCCGAAGAAGATCATATCGCCGTCCTGCGCGCCGGTGCGTTCGAGGATCGCTTCCACGATCTCAGCGGTGAGGAATTTCGCCACCGGGCTGTTGATCCCGTCCATGCCTTTCGCACGCTCGGTCACTTTAATATAGGCCAGCCCCTTCGCGCCGTAGATCTTCACAAAGTTGCCGTATTCGTCAATCAGCTTGCGGGTCAGAGAGGCACCGCCCGGGACGCGCAGGGCCGCCACGCGCCCTTTCGGATCGTTGGCCGGGCCGGCAAAGACCGCGAATTCGACGGACTTCAGCAGGTCGGCGACGTCCACCAGCTCCATCGGGTTACGCAGATCCGGTTTATCGGAGCCATAACGACGTTCGGCTTCGGCGAAGGTCATGATCGGGAAATCACCCAGGTCGACGCCTTTAATTTCCAGCCACAGCTGACGCACCATTGCTTCCATGATCTCACGCACCTGCGGCGCGGTCATAAAGGAGGTTTCCACGTCGATCTGGGTAAATTCAGGCTGACGGTCGGCACGCAGGTCTTCATCGCGGAAACATTTAACGATCTGATAATAGCGATCGAACCCGGACATCATCAGCAGCTGTTTGAACAGCTGCGGGGACTGCGGCAGCGCGTAGAATTTGCCTTTATGCACGCGGGAAGGCACGAGGTAATCGCGAGCGCCTTCCGGGGTGGCTTTGGTCAGCATCGGAGTTTCGATGTCGAGGAAGCCATGGTCGTCCATAAAGCGGCGCACAAAGCTGGTGATTTTCGCGCGGGTTTTCAGACGCTGCGCCATTTCCGGACGACGCAGGTCGAGGTAGCGGTATTTCAGACGCGCTTCTTCGGTGTTGACGTGATTGGAGTCCAGCGGCAGCGATTCTGAGCGGTTAATGATCGTCAGATCGGAGGCCAGCACTTCGATGGCGCCGGTGGCCATGTCCGCGTTGATGTTTTTCTCTTCACGCGCGCGGACGGTGCCAGTGACCTGAATGCAGAACTCATTACGCAGTTCAGAGGCTAATTTCAACGCATCCGCACGATCCGGGTCGAAAAACACCTGAACGATGCCTTCGCGGTCGCGCATATCGATAAAAATGAGGCTACCGAGATCGCGACGGCGGTTGACCCAACCACACAGAGTCACCTGCTGCCCAACGTGGGACTGTCGAAGCTGTCCGCAATATTCTGTACGCATGAGATATCCCTTAACTTAGCCGTCGGCGGATTGTCGTCTGCCCTGCAGGCGACGAGGTCGCAGCTTTAGCTGATGTCACAACTGAATGAAAAAAGGCGGCTATTATACTGGAAATTCTGTCGTTCGATAAGTCCGACGCACGATGTACGCTGCTTTGCTGCGCGCTTAACGTCTACACTCACATAAATTAACAATATTTGTTACCCTTTTGCTGAAGCCGCGCAGGTATTGTAGCCGCCTGACAACAGAAGAAGATACGGGGATACCATGTTAGAACTCAATGCAAAAAAAACGGCGCTGGTGGTGATCGATCTGCAGGAAGGTATTCTGCCTTTTGCCGGCGGACCACATCGGGCTGACGAGGTGGTGGCGCGTGCCGCTCGCCTGGCAGACAAGTGTCGACAACAGGGTTCACCGGTCATCATGGTCCGCGTCGGCTGGTCGGCCGATTTCGCCGAAGCGCTGAAACAGCCTGTCGACGCTCAGGCCGGGGCGCATAAGCTGCCTGAAAACTGGTGGACCTACCCGGCCACGCTGGGTAAGCAGGAGAGCGATATCGAAGTGACCAAACGCCAGTGGGGCGCGTTCTATGGCACCGACCTTGAGCTTCAGCTGCGCCGCCGCGGTATCGACACCATTATTCTCTGCGGTATCTCCACCAACATCGGCGTCGAATCCACCGCCCGCAACGCCTGGGAGCTGGGTTTTAACCTGGTCATCGCTGAAGATGCCTGCAGCGCCGCCTCCGCCGAGCAGCATCAGGGCAGCATGACGCATATTTTCCCGCGCATCGGTCGGGTGCGCAGCACCGAGGAGATCCTCGCCGCGCTATGATTTATATTGGGCTTCCCCAGTGGTCGCACCCGAAATGGGTGCGCCTTGGCATCACCAGCCTTGAAGAGTACGCCCGCCACTTCAATTGCGTGGAGGGTAACACCACCCTGTATGCGCTACCGAAGCCGGAGATTGTCACCCGCTGGTATGAACAAACCCATGATGACTTCCGCTTCTGCTTTAAATTCCCGGCCACCATCTCGCACCAGGCCGCCCTGCGTCATTGCGACGATTTAAGCAGTGAATTTTTTGCCCGCCTGGCGCCGCTGGCCTCGCGCATCGGCCAGTACTGGCTGCAGCTGCCGGCGACCTTCGGTCCTCGCGATCTCCCCGCGCTATGGCATTTTCTCGACGGGCTGCCGAAGGATTTCACCTACGGCGTCGAGGTTCGTCACCCCGAATTCTTCGCCAAAGGCGAAGCGGAACAGCAGCTCAACCGCGGGCTGCACGAGCGCAACGTTAACCGCGTGATCCTCGATAGCCGCCCGGTCCACAGCGCTGCGGCCACCAGTCCGGCGATGATCGACGCGCAGAAAAAGAAACCCAAAGTGCCGGTACATGCGGTGATGACCGCCCGGCAGCCGATGGTACGCTTTATCGGCGGTGACGACATGGCCCACAACCGGGAACTGTTTCGCGTCTGGCTGCAGACCCTGCCGAAGTGGCATCAGTCTGGCACCCCGTGGCTGTTCCTGCATACCCCAGACATTGCTTACGCGCCGACGCTGGTCGATACGCTGTGGAGCGATCTGCGCACCGCCCTGCCGGCGGCAGGAAATGCGCCGTCGATTCCGCAGCAATCCTCCCTTTTCTGATATCCTGCTATCATAATCGGAGCCATCTGCCAGAGTTAAAGGGAGTTTTCGTATGGTCAGCGCGCTGTATGCCGTTTTAGGTGCATTATTGTTAGTGAAGTTCTCGTTCGACGTGGTGCGGTTACGCACCCAATACCATGTAGGCTACGGTGACGGCGGCTTTAGCGAGCTACAGGTCGCCATCCGCGTTCACGGTAATGCCGTCGAATATGTGCCGATTGGCCTCATTTTGCTGTTATTTATGGAGATGAACGGCGCCCAGACCTGGATGGTGCACGTTTGCGGCATTTTATTGATTGTCGGGCGACTGATGCACTCCTGGGGTTTTCATCACCGCGTCTACCACTGGCGCCGCTCCGGCATGAGCGCCACCTGGTGCGCCTTGTTGCTGATGGTGCTGGCCAACCTCTGGTATATGCCCTGGGAGTTGGTTTTCTCCCTCCGTTAGCGCACAATACGCCGTTTTCGTTTTTTCGGGTTTAACGTTATGTCTCACCGCGATACGCTTTTTTCCGCGCCGATTGCCAGCCTCGGCGACTGGACCTTTGATGAACGGGTTGCTGAAGTCTTCCCGGATATGATCCAGCGCTCTGTGCCCGGCTATTCCAATATCATCTCGATGATCGGCATGCTGGCCGAGCGCTTCGTTCAGCCCAACACCCAGGTTTACGATCTTGGCTGTTCGCTGGGCGCCGCCACCCTCTCTGTGCGCCGCAATATTAGTCATCCGGGCTGTCGCATTATCGCCATCGACAACTCTCCCGCGATGGTAGAGCGCTGCCGTCGCCATATTGACGCCTATAAAGCGCCGACGCCGGTCGAGGTCATTGAAGGGGATATCCGCGATGTGGCCATTGAAAACGCCTCGCTGGTGATCCTGAACTTTACCATTCAGTTCCTTGAGCCGGGCGATCGCCAGGCGATCCTCAATAAAGTCTATCAGGGGCTTAATCCGGGCGGCGCGCTGGTGCTCTCGGAGAAATTCAGCTTCGAAGACGCCCACGTCGGCGAGCTGCTGTTCAATATGCATCATGATTTTAAACGCGCGAACGGCTACAGCGAGCTGGAGATCAGCCAGAAACGCAGCATGCTGGAAAATGTGATGCTGACGGACTCCGTGGAAACCCATAAAGCCCGCCTGCGTCAGGCTGGGTTTGAACATGCCGAACTGTGGTTCCAGTGCTTTAACTTTGGCTCGCTGGTGGCAGTAAAATCCGGGGAGCAGGCATGATCGACTTCAGTAATTTCTATCAGCTGATCGCCAAAAGCCCGCTATCTCACTGGCTGGAAACCTTGCCAGCTCAGGTAGCCGCCTGGCAGCGCGAGGCCCTGCACGGCAAGTTTCGCGAATGGGAGCGCGCCGTTGAGTTTCTTCCGGAATTAACGCCGTGGCGTCTGGATCTCCTGCACAGCGTCACCGCCGAGAGCGAAACGCCGCTCAGCGAAGGTCATCAGCTGCGGGTAGAAAACCTGCTTAAAAACCTGATGCCGTGGCGCAAAGGGCCTTATTCGCTGTACGGCATTAATATCGATACCGAATGGCGTTCCGACTGGAAATGGGAGCGCGTCCTGCCGCACCTGTCCGATCTTACCGGGCGGACTATCCTCGACGTGGGCTGCGGCAGCGGCTATCACATGTGGCGAATGATCGGCGCCGGCGCGCATCTGGCGGTCGGCATCGATCCCACCCAGCTGTTCCTGTGCCAGTTTGAAGCGGTGCGTAAGCTGCTCGGCAACGACCAGCGGGCGCATCTCCTGCCGCTGGGCATCGAGCAGCTGCCGGCGCTGGAGGCCTTCGACACCGTGTTCTCGATGGGCGTGCTCTACCACCGCCGCTCGCCGCTGGACCATCTGTGGCAACTGAAAGATCAGCTGGCGCCGGGAGGCGAGCTGGTGCTGGAGACGCTGGTGGTCGAAGGGGATGAAAATACGGTGCTGGTTCCGGGCGACCGCTATGCGCAGATGCGCAACGTCTATTTTATTCCCTCGGCGGCGGCCCTGAAAATGTGGCTGGAGAAGTGCGGGTTTATCGATGTGCGCATCGTCGATGCCTGCGTCACCTCGACCGATGAGCAGCGGCGCACCGAATGGATGACCAGTGAATCGCTGGCCGATTTCCTCGACCCGCAGGATCAGCGCAAAACCGTGGAGGGGTATCCGGCTCCGCTGCGCGCGGTGATTATCGCCACCAAACCGGAAACGCAGCAGTCGCTGGCAAAAAAAGCGAGATAAAAAAAGGCCCCTGTTTAATGGGCAGGGGCCTGGTACGGGCAATCATCATATTGGGCGACATGATGTGCAGCAAAAAACCGTTTAACTTCTCCAGGCGGAGATAATCCCTTTCATCTCCGCCACCGCTTCGCCATTGACGGCGTAGCGCCTGTATTCGTCCGCATCGGGATCGGCTGACATCGAAACGCCTGGATGACGAAAGCGCATCTCCGATGGCAACCACTGGCCTGCAGAGCTATGAACCTCTTTCACCCCCGCCTGCAGCAACAGCGGCAAGTTCGCGGCGCGCACTCCCGCACCGGCCATAATGATTGGAGTATCCCCTGCGGCAATAAGTTCCGTAATTAATGAAATACCTTTCTCCGCCGAGGATTGCTGACCGGAAGTCAGGATACGTTTAACCCCCAGCTCACCCAGCGTCTTCCAGGCCTGACGCGGGTCGGCACACAGATCGAACGCGCGATGAAAGGTCACCGCCAGCGGCCCGGCCGCGGCCATTATTTTTTTCATCCGCGGGATATCGACCTGGCCATCGGCATTCAGTACGCCGGTCACCACCCCGGGAAAGCCGAGCTCCCGCACCATGCAGATATCGCTAAGCATCGCGGCGAACTCCTCTTCGGTGTAGCAGAAATCGCCGCCGCGCGGGCGAACGATCGGATGCACCGGGAGGGTAATCGCCTCGCGGACCGAGACCAGCACCCCATAAGAGGGTGTTAATCCCCCTTCCTGCGGCGCGGCGCAGAGTTCAATACGATCGGCGCCGCAGCGCTCAGCCTCCCGAGCGCACGCCATGCTGTAGCAACACACTTCCAGTACCGCCATTCCTCTCTCCCTGATCCAGACAACCTTTGCAGCATGTCATGATTTCACGCGGCAGACGCCGCGCGGCTTCACACTGTTACGTATCAGCTTGCTCGCTGGCGACGATTTGTTCAATCGACCACGGATGAAATTTCACCGTCACGCTGCCGTCGGTCACCGCCAGGGTGGGATTCGGCAGACGCTCATGCTGCCCTTTCGGCGAGCTGGTTTTGACGACGATCCCCGGCTGGCTGAGTCCATCATCGGCCAGCAGCGCCAGCGCGCGGGCATTTAAGGTTGCCGGATCGCCAGGCAGGACAATTTCAATATGCTCCCAGCCTTCATGGGGATAACGCTTTTCACCCGGCCACGGCAGCTCAATGATATGGAAGCGCCAGTGCGCCACGCAGACCGGCTCCGCCAGCTTGAACAGGCAAATGGGCCGGCCGTTAATCATATTCTCCGACAGCAGGGTTCCGCACTGTTCCAGACCGCGGCGCCAGCGTTCCGCAGTGGTATTCTGATGACAGCGCAGGGAGATATGGTCGGCGTCGAGCCCGGCGATCTCCAGTCCCAGTCGCGCAGTGAAGCGCTGAAGCGCATCGGAAAATCGCGGGAGATCCGCCGTAATATCGGCCAGTTGTTCAATTTGCTGCCAGTTTGCCATGGGTTTGCTCGTCAATGATGCTCGTCAGTAATGAAAAGGTAATTTACCGTGTTTCGGTCTGCGGACCAACCGCCGCCCTGCTGATGGGCAACTGAACGGCGATGGATTGCGCACGCCGCCGCGCCGCGCGCAATGCTGACGGACGGGGACAAATGCAGTATACTCCCGCCCTAATTTGTCCACATTATGGCGCTGCCTCCCTCGGGGGCAGGCGCATTACACGTAAGGTATTCCGGTGAATATTCAGGCTCTTCTCTCAGAAAAAGTCAGCCAGGCCCTGATCGCGGCAGGCGCGCCTGCCGATTGCGAACCTCAGGTCCGCCAGTCAGCAAAAGTTCAGTTCGGTGACTATCAGGCCAACGGCGTGATGGCTGTCGCCAAAAAACTGGGCATGGCGCCGCGACAACTTGCAGAGCAGGTACTGTCTCATCTTGACCTCAACGGCATTGCCAACAAGGTTGAAATCGCCGGGCCGGGCTTTATCAATATTTTCCTCGATCCTGCTTTTCTGGCGGACAACGTCAACCGCGCGCTGCAGTCTGAGCGCCTGGGCGTCACGAAACCGCAGGCGCAGACTATCGTCGTCGACTACTCGGCACCCAACGTAGCGAAAGAGATGCACGTTGGCCATCTGCGTTCGACCATCATTGGCGATGCTTCAGTCCGTACCCTGGAGTTCCTGGGTCATAAGGTGATCCGCGCCAACCACGTCGGCGACTGGGGCACCCAGTTCGGTATGCTGATCGCGTATCTGGAAAAACAGCAGCAGGAAAACGCCGGTGAGATGGCCCTGGCCGACCTCGAAGGTTTCTATCGCGAAGCGAAAAAGCACTACGACGAAGACGAAGCCTTCGCCGAGCGCGCACGTAGCTACGTGGTTAAACTGCAGGGCGGCGATCAGTACTTCCTGCAGATGTGGCGTAAGCTGGTCGACATCACCATGTCGCAAAACCAGATCACCTACGATCGCCTGAATGTGACGCTGACCCGCGATGACGTAATGGGTGAGAGCCTGTACAACCCGATGCTGCCGGGGATCGTCGCCGATCTGAAAGCCAAAGGGCTGGCCGTCGAGAGCGAAGGCGCCACCGTGGTGTTCCTTGATGAGTATAAAAACAAGGAAGGCGAACCGATGGGCGTCATCATCCAGAAAAAGGATGGAGGCTACCTTTACACCACCACCGATATCGCCTGCGCGAAGTATCGCTATGAAACGCTGCACGCCGACCGCGTGCTCTATTACATCGACTCTCGTCAGCACCAGCACCTGATGCAGGCGTGGACCATCGTGCGTAAAGCAGGCTACGTGCCGGACTCTGTGCCGCTGGAGCACCATATGTTCGGTATGATGCTGGGGAAAGACGGCAAGCCGTTTAAAACCCGCGCCGGCGGTACCGTGAAGCTGGCCGATCTGCTGGACGAAGCGCTGGAGCGCGCCCGTCGCCTGGTAGCGGAGAAAAACCCGGACATGTCGGCTGACGAGCTGGAAAATCTGGCGAAAGTGGTCGGTATCGGCGCGGTGAAATATGCCGATCTGTCGAAAAACCGCACCACCGATTACGTTTTTGACTGGGATAATATGCTGGCGTTCGAAGGCAACACCGCGCCGTATATGCAGTATGCCTATACCCGCGTGCTCTCCGTCTTCCGCAAAGCCGGCATCGACGAAAACGCGATGAACGACGCGCCGGTGGTCATCGCCGAAGATCGCGAAGCCCAGCTGGCCGCGCGCCTGCTGCAGTTTGAAGAGACCCTCTCCGTGGTCGCTCGCGAAGGGACGCCGCACGTGATGTGCGCCTACCTGTACGATCTGGCGGGGCTATTCTCCGGCTTCTACGAGCATTGCCCGATCCTCAGCGCGGAAAGCGAAGAGACCCGCAACAGCCGCCTGAAGCTGGCGCTGCTGACGGCGAAAACCCTCAAGCTGGGTCTCGATACCCTGGGTATCGAAACCGTAGAGCGTATGTAACAAACAACCCGGCGAAAGCCGGGTTAGTTTTATTCGGCGCCCCGTCAGCGGGGCCCCTGCTCAGAAATACTTGCGCAGATACTCCGTCAGACAAAGGATCGCCATCGCCTGGCCATAGGGCATCGAGGTAAGCGGGATCTGGCGATAAAAATCAAGGTCTGCCCCCATTCCGGTGCCAAACGAGGTCTGCAGCAGCTCCCCCTGCGGCGAAATATTCTGCACAATCCCGCGAATCGCTTTTTCAGCCACCCCGGCATAGTGCTGCCCGACGTAACGCTTGCGCACCGCTTTGAGAATGCCGTAGGCAAAGCCGGCGGTCGCGGAGGCCTCAGGATAAGAGTGCGGATCGTCCAGCAGGGTATGCCACAGGCCGCTGTCGTCCTGGCATTTTGCTAAGGCGGCAATCTGTGCGTCGAGTACCGTCATCAGATAACGCCGTACCGCGTTCCCCTCGGGGAGATCCACCAGCTCCAGAAAGTCCGGGATCACCATGGTGAGCCAGCTGTTGCCCCGCGCCCAGCGCGCCCGGGCAAAGTTGTGCCGCCCCTCATAACTCCAGCCGTGAAACCACAGCCCGGTCTCCCGGTCCATCAGGTTCTGCACATGGAGCAGGAACTGATAGGTCGCCTCCTCCACATACTGCGGGCGATTAAGCAGCTTGCCAATTTTGGCTAACGGCAGCACGGTCATCATCAGCGTGTCATCCCACATTTGCTGATGGTTCTCCTCCGCCAGGGTCATGTGCTGCATGCCGCCCTGCTCGGTGCGCGGCATCTCATGCATCGCCCACTCCGCCCAGCTCTCCAGCCACGGCAGATACGCCATCCGGCCGGTCTCTTCAAAGCGGTATGCCAGGGTCAGGAACGGGGCCATCGTATTGACGTTTTTGGTCGTTGCCCCCTCGGCGAAGCGGTCGGCAAACCAGCGGTCGATGATATCGCGCATCTCGATATCGCCGGTTTGCTGATAATACTGATAGATGCCGTACAGCCCAACGCCGTGGGTCCACTCCCAGCCGGCCCAGCCTTTGGTATCGATCACGCGCCCGTCATCGAGGCGCAGTAAAAATTGCCCGCTCTCATCCTTAATGTTCACCAGGTTTTGCGTCACGTTGCGGATCAGTGCCTGCAGTTCGCTGCGGGCGATAAAACGCTCAGGCTGACACAGTAATGGGCTATGTTTGACTGGCCAAACTTTCATGTTGTTAACCTCGGGTGTATGTCGAATTTAAAGCGCCGCCCTGGGTGAGCCCCGGGGCAGCAGGTTTATGACGATTCAGATAGCCAATATTGTTATTGCCCCACAGGCAGTCGTAAGGCATCCCCGCCAGCATCTCGACCACCGCGCGGTGTTCTGCAATGGTCTGTTCCGGCTGGGCACTGCCGAGATCGCGCATTCTGAGGGTTTCACTGCGCAGGATGCTGTGGGTGTGCAGGTTGAGCTTGAAGCGTAGCGAGACGAGGAAGCCGCAGGCTAACACCACCAGAGTGCCGACGCTGAGGATCAGCAAAATGGTATGACTCACCCCTGGCGGTTGTATTTTTTGCCCGGAGACAAACCCCGACAGCTGCATGATGATACCCACCAGCATGACCGCCCCCGCCTGCGAGGCTTTGCGGGTCAGCGTCATGATGCCGGCAAAAATTCCTTCGCGGCGCTGGCCGGTGATCGCCTCGTCGACGTCGGCAATATAGGTATAGGTATTCCACGGTACGTAGTTAATCCCGCCGCGTCCCAGTCCGGCGACAGCAGAGATGAGCAGCAGTAAGGAATAGACGTCGCTCAGTCCGGCGTAATAGAGCAGCGCATACGAGAGCGAGCTCAGGCCAAACAGGACCACCACCATGCGGTAGGACGGCGCGGGACCAAAGCGAATGCACAACGGGATCATGGCGATCACCGCAATAAACTGGAAGATGGCCATCGTCCCGAGCAGATTCGAGGCGACAGAGGCTTCCTGCATCAGGACAAAAACCACGTAATAGGTAAACACGGCATTGAAGACGTCCTGGGCGATATAGCCCCCCAGATACATGCCGAGGTGCTGGCGGAAAATTTTTATCCGCAGCGTGGAGCTTAGCTCAATCACCAGGCGATTGAGGCTCTGAGCGAGGGTTAAGTTTTGTTTTTCCGCTTCCGCCCGCAGCGCCGCCTCTGACCACGCCTCACGCGGCCGTTCCCACGTGAAGCACCAGACGAAGGTCAGCATCACCGCGCACAGGACCGAGAACACCAGACTGGCATAAAAGAATGAGCTGGCATTGTCTTTCCCGAGCCAGGTGAGGAGGATCCCCGGCAGAAAGGAGGCTAAAATCGCCGACATTTGCGCCATCGAGATGCGCGCGCCAGAAAATTTGGTTTTCTGTTTAAAGTCATCAGTCATCTCTGGCACCAGCGTTTCGTAGGGCACCAGAATCATGGTGTAAACCATATCAAACAGCAGATAGGTGACGAGGTAGTACCAGAAGCCCATCTCGCCGACCCACATCGCTGAATAGCTGAATACGCACGGAATACCGAGCAGAATAAAGAATTTTCTGCGGCCGAAGCGCTTTCCGAGCCAGGTGGTGCCGAAGTTATCGGTGAGAAAGCCCATCAGCGGGCTCACCACCGCATCCAGCACGCGGGCAGCAGCAAAAATAAGCGTGGCCTCAATTGGGGTCAGTCCGCAGAAGGTCGTGTAAAAGTAGAGTAGCCATGCGGCAGTTAGCGCTGTCGTGCCGGCGCCGAGAAAATCGCCCGCGCCGTAGGCCAGGTAGTTAGCCAGTCCAATTTTTCGTGTTTTCATCGCCGTGATCCTGTGTCTTTTATTAAAAGAACGCCGACAATCGTTCCGGATTTGCCACCGGAAGGGAGTGGGTACCTGGCTACACTAAAAGCAGTGAAACGACGTTACCTTTGTGTTTTTGCCACGGAACAACCGCCGGTGGCAAAATGACAAAGAGACGATGTCTCTACTTCACTCATTTATAAAACAGCATTTCTTTTAAATAAAAAGGCAGGTTCATTTATGTGATCTTGTGAGGAAAACACGGACTGGCGAAGAGCGTCGCAAATCACGGGAGCAACCCTTGCGCCGCTG
Organism: Klebsiella sp. P1CD1; assembly: GCF_003790505.1. NCBI lineage: Bacteria > Pseudomonadati > Pseudomonadota > Gammaproteobacteria > Enterobacterales > Enterobacteriaceae > Klebsiella > Klebsiella sp. P1CD1. The sequence continues at coordinate 2,138,331 of NZ_CP033631.1, read as the reverse complement.
GGGAAACAGGAGTAAAGAAAGAAGGGTTATTCCGCGTATCTCAAGGAGGCCAGATGCCTTATTCACATCTGCTGGTTGCCGTCGCGCCAACGCCGGAAAGTCAGATATTAATTAAAAAAGCGGTGTCGATTGCCCGCCCCGTTAACGCGAAAGTGAGCTTTATTACCTTCGCCACGGATCCGGAAATGTATAACCAGTTCGCCGCACCGATGATGGAAAATCTGCGTGAGCTGATGCAGGAAGAAACGCGGGAGTTTCTCAATGAGCTGGCACGTCAGGCGGACTACCCGATAGAAAAAATGACCATCGCCTGCGGCGAACTGGGTCACCATGTCAAAGACTTTTGCCTGTCGCACAAGGTTGATCTGGTGATCTGCGGCAATCACAACCACTCGCTTTTCTCGCGCGCCACCTGCTCGGCGAAAAATATCGTCGGCAGTAGCGGCGTCGATGTTCTGCTGGTTTCCCTTGAAAAGGGCTAACGCCGGTTAGCCCTTTTCCTGAACTAGGCCAGTTTAGGGAAGGTGGCTATCTTCCCCCGCAGACGGCTCTCCTCGCTGCGCGGCGAAATATGCTGCAGATCGTCGACAAAACGCGCCTGCCAGTTATGAATATCATTCTCTCTGATCACGTCCAGCATCGCGGAATGACGGGCGATACGTTCCGCCAGCGGCATGCTGAGAGCACGATCCAGCGCGGTGGCAACCTCATCGCGATCGTAAGGGTTGACGATCAGCGCGCTGGTCAGCTCCTGCGCCGCCCCGGCAAACTGCGACAGGACCAGCACCCCGGGGTTATCCGGATCCTGCGCCGCGACGTATTCTTTCGCCACCAGGTTCATGCCATCACGCAGCGGCGTCACCAGCCCGACGTCAGAGTAGCGGAAGACCTTCATCAGCAGCTTACGGTCAAAATGCTGGTTCAGGTAGTAGAGCGGGGTCCAGCCAAGCTGGCCAAACTGGCCATTGATGCGTCCGGCTGCAGTTTCCAGCTGGTGACGAATATCCTGATAGGCCTGTACATCGCCACGGGAAGTGGGCGCGATCTGAGTATAACGGATCTTGCCATGATGTTGAGGGTACTTCTCAAGCAGCGTCTCATAGGCGAGGAATCGCTCCGGCAACCCTTTCGAGTAGTCAAGCCGCTCCACGGAGAAGATATTCTTCACATTTTTCAGCTCATTCTTCAGCTGGGCCAGCTTCGGCGGCAGCGGGCCTTTGGCGTTGCGCGTAATTTCGTCCGGATCGATCCCAATCGGATAAACCTCGGTACTGAACGCCTTACCCCATGCCTGATAGCGTTTGTCCCCGAGATCGGAGAGTCGGGTCTGCATGGCAATGCTGTCAAGAAAGGCGGTTCTGTCGCTTTCGGTCTGGAAGCCCAGCAGATCGTAATCGCACAGTTGCTCCAGCAGCTCGGCATGCGGCGGTAGCGCGTTAAAAATCTCCGGCGTCGGGAATGGAATATGCAAAAAGAAGCCGATCCGGTTGTTCACTCCGCGCTTACGCAGTTCACTGGCGAAAGGCAGCAGATGGTAATCATGGATCCACAGCGTATCGTCTGGCTCGATCAGCGGCAGAAGCTTGTCCGCCAGCATCGCGTTGACCCGCAGATATCCCTCCCAGGCTTCGCGCTGGAAGCTGACCAGGTCAAGACGATAGTGGAAGGCCGGCCACAGCACGGCGTTGGAAAACTGGTTGTAATATTCATCATGGTCCCGTTCATTCAGGTTGAACGACGCCCAGGAGATATTTCCGCGGGAGACCTGCTTCAGCGGCTGCTGGTCATCGCCAATTTCGCCGCTCCAGCCAAACCACAGACCCCCCGCCGCTTTCAGTGCCCCCAGGATGCCGACGGCCAGACCGCCAGCGCTCGATTTTTTATCGTCCGGTAAGGCGATACGGTTAGAGACTACGACTAAACGACTCATGGTCATCCCTCCTTTCGGTTTGCGCGTCATACGCCAAATGTTGCAACCACGTCCTTACAGCGGCGGCATCCGCCAACCGCCAGTGCGCCTGAGTTTCCCCGGCGCCGACTTTTACCGACATTCCCTGCAGTTGATTAACCACGCTAAATCCCGCCTCATCGGTCAAATCATCGCCGACAAAAACCGGTTCGCGGCCGGCAAACGGCGCCTCCTGCATGAAGGCGCTGATCGCCTCCCCTTTGTTCACTCCGCGGGGTTTAATCTCCACCACGCATTTACCCAGCTGCAATGCCAGCAGCGGGTAGCGCTGAACGATGCGCTGAGCCAGCTCCAGTACTGCGCTCTGCTGCTGCGGAGCCTGGCGGTAGTGCAGCGCGAAGGCCATCTCTTTACTCTCCAGCTCGCAGCCGGGGAGCCCCTGCAGCGCCGAGGTCAGCTCAGTCGCGATTTCATCGCGCAGCGCCGACGGCAGAGAAACGATATAGGTTTTACCATTGATATCACGGCGTTCTGCCCCGTGCACGCCGGCCAGCGGTAGCCGCCAGGGATGGGTTAGCGCGTCAAGTTCAGCCATTGAGCGCCCTGAAATCAATGCCACCGCCCCACCCTGCTGCTGGGCCAGCGCGTTGAGCGCCTGCAACGTGTTGTCGGGTATCACCACCTGATCGGGGTGCGGTTGGATATCGGCAAGAGTACCGTCGAGGTCAAAGAAAAAAGCGTAGTTTCCGGTTAGCGCAGGCGGTACAGATATCTGGTTATCCACCCTGTTTCCTCCTTATCATGGCCAGCCGAAGCTGGTTGTTAATTATATGTTAGCCATGTAAGTATAGACAGTGTGACCAACCTCGCCATTTTTGATAGTTACCGCCAGCGAAACGGGCGCTGGCGGTAATTACTCTGTAGACTTAAAAGTTATGCCTGAAATCAGGCCGCGCGTTTGGCTTTTTGTTTGTAGCGGTCAAAAATCACCGCCGCCAGCAGGATCACACCGCGCACGACGTATTGTGAGAAAGGCGAGATGTTCAGCAGGTTCATCGCGTTCTCCACGGTCCCGAGGATCAGGATCCCGGCGACCACGTAGGAGATCTTGCCGATCCCGCCCTTCAGCGATACCCCGCCCAGCACGCAGGCTGAAATAACAATCAGCTCATAGCCAATCGAGGTCATCGGCTGGCCGCTGGTCATCCGCGACGCCAGAATGATCCCCGCGGCGGCCGATACCAGACCGGAGAGCACAAAGATAATAATCTTGGTGCGCACCACCGGGACCCCGGCCAGACGCGCCGCCTCTTCATTGCCGCCAATAGCCAGCGTATTACGGCCAAAGGTGGTTTTGTTTAGTAATAATCCGAAAACCACCAGGCAGGCGACCGTCAGCCAGATTGGCGCCGGCAGACCAAACCAGTTGGCGTAGCCGAGAGTGAAGAAGCGCTCATCTTCGATCCCCACCGCTTTCCCGTCGGAGATAATGTAGGCCAGGCCCCGGACGATTTGCATCGTCGCGAGGGTGGTGATCAGGGCGTTAATCTTCAGGCGCGCAATGACAAAGCCGTTGACCAGACCACTGACCGCGCCCAGCAGCAGGCCGGCGGCAATCCCCAGCCACAGGCTTTCGCTCAGGTTAATCACCACTGCGGTAGTGACCCCGGCACAGGCGATAACCGACGCCACCGACAGGTCAAAATCGCCGGAGGCCAGGCAGAAGAGCATGCCGCAGGCCACCATTCCGGACATCGAGATCGCCAGCCCCAGCCCCTTCATATTGACGAATGAGGCAAAGTTGGGCACAAAAATAACGCAGCCGATAAACAGCACAGCAAACACCACCAGCATGCCAAACTGATCCCAAATGCGGGCAAAGCTAAAGGCAGAGCGGGTAGCGCCGGACGTAGTCACAGATGACATCATTTACTCCTTACTCAGGCGACAGCCTGACTCACTTTTGGCATCGCAAGGCTTAACGCCTGCTGTTCATTGGCTTCGTCATGCAGCAGTTCGCCGGCGATTTGCCCTTCGCGCATCACCACGATGCGGTCAGCGACGCCCAGCACTTCCGGCAGGTCGCTGGAGGCAAACACCACGGCAACACCTGAGGCGGCGAGGCCATATATCACGTTGTAAATTTCATGTTTGGCGCCGACGTCGATGCCGCGGGTGGGCTCATCGAGCAGGATCACCTTCATCTCTTCCGACAGCCAGCGGCCAAGGATCGCTTTCTGCTGGTTGCCGCCCGACAGGTTCATGATCAGCTGTTCCGGGCCAGGCGTTTTAATGTTCAGCGACTGGATATGCTGATCGGCATTGTCTGCCTCCCAGGCGTTGTTGATCAGGCAGCCAGCGTGAATATGCTTGCGCCGGGCGCTGATATTGATATTGTCGCGTACGGAGTGAACCGGAATAATCCCCTCCGCTTTGCGATCTTCCGGGCACAGCATCATCCCGGCCTGGATGGCCTGGGCCGGTTTACGAATGTCCACGGGCTGGCCATCGATATACACCTGACCGTCGGTGATCCGGGTGCCGCCAAATAAGCCTTTCATCAGTTCGCTGCGACCGGCGCCCACCAGCCCGAACAGGCCGACGATTTCGCCACTGCGTACCGAGAGGCTGACCGGCGTACGCACGCCCGGTGCTTTGACCTCCTCCAGACGCAGCCGCTCTTCGCCATAGGGGCGAGGTTTCCAGCCGTATATATCGCCTAGATTGCGCCCCACCATCGCCTGAACCAGGGCGTCATGACTGACACTCGGCATATCGTCAAAGGTGCAGACATAGCGGCCATCCTTAAAGACGGTGATGGCATCGCTGAGGGCAAAAATTTCTTCCATCCGGTGCGAAACATAGATGATGACTCGCCCCTCCTCCCGCAGTTCGCGGATAACGCGAAACAGATTGTCGATCTCCCGGGCGGAGAGCGAACTGGTCGGTTCATCGAAAGCGATGATCTTGGCATTGCGCGCCAGCGCTTTGGCAATCTCCACCATCTGCCACTGGCCTATAGAGAGATACTTCAGCGGCGTCTCCGGATCGATATCCAGCCCCAGATGTTCCAGCTGCAGGCGGGCCTCATAGTTGAGCAACGATCGGTTGACGATACCGCCTCTGTGCGGTAGCTGGCCAAGATAGATATTTTCAGCGACGGTCATCTCCGGGATCAGATGCAGCTCCTGGTAGATAATCGCCACGCCGGCGTTCAGCGCCTCCATGGTATTGCTGAATGCCATCTGCTGGCCGCCGATCTGCAGGTGGCCAGCGGTCGGAATATAGTTGCCGCTGAGAATTTTCAGCAGCGTCGATTTGCCTGCGCCATTTTCACCCATCAGCGCGTGGATCTGTCCGGGGTAGCAGTCAAAACTGATATCGGACAAGGCCTTTACGCCAGGGAACGTCATGGTGATGCCGCGAAATGAGAGATAAGGGGTAGACTGTTGCATAACGACTCCGCTCTTCAGCACTCAGCCCCCGCCGCGGCGGGGGCCAGTTCAACCAGGCTGTTACAGCCCTTTTTTCGCCAGCTCTTCTTTGAAGTTATCGCGGGTAATCAGCACCACATCGGTCACCGCCGTGAACTTCGGCGGCTCAACGCCCTTAGTGACCCAGTTGTAGAGCATTTCGCTGGTTTTATAGCCATGAATATCCGGGCTTGGCAGCAGGGAACCATAGAAGCCGGTCGGTTGCGCCTTCGACAGTTCGTTGACCGCATCCACACCGTTGATGCCGATGCCAATCACATCCGGTGCTTTAAAGCCCTGGCCTTCAGTGGCACGCACGCCGCCGAGCACGGTGTTGTCGTTCATCCCCACGATCAGCCAGTGTTTCACCTGCGGGTGCTGGACCAGCATGGAGTTACCGGCGTCAAACGCCCCCGGGATATCGTTAGATTTTGTCGGCACGCGGTAGATTTGCGCGTCCGGGAAGCCGGCTGCCTTCAGGGCATCGATGGAGCCGGTGGTGCGACGACGGGCGGTGTCCAGCTCATCGGCGGTGATAGCCATCACCGCGGTGTCTTTAACATCCCAGCCGCGTTTTTGCATCTCTTTATAGAGTTCCTGCCCCTGGCGGGCGCCGATTTCGCTGGCCGCCATCATCACCAGCGGTACGCTCTCCATCGGTTTGCCTTTCGCATTGACGAACTGGTCATCGACGGTAATGACCTTCATGTCATAGCCACGCGCTTTGGCGACAATCGCCGACCCGAGCTTGGGATCGGGGGTACAGATGACAAAGCCCTTCGCGCCGCTGGCTGCCAGGCTGTCGATTGCGTTGAGGGTTTTCTCACCATCCGGAACCGCAATTTTAATGACGTCAAACCCTAAATCTTTTCCTGCTTTATCAGCAAATTTCCACTCAGTCTGGAACCATGGCTCTTCCGGCTGCTTCACCAGAAAACCCAGTTTCAAATTTTCCGCCATAGCTGATTGTGACATAACCGCAGCGAGACCAATGGCCGCCAGCGCTTTAGTAAATTTGTGCATGGTAAACTCCAGCTTTAATTCGCTTTCATGTAGGGAAAAATCGGAATTAACAATTTTATCGGCATCAAAACAAGGCATTAGAAAAATCGCATTCCCCACTGCCGTTGTTAGAGTAGTAATACCCGGAAATTATTTCTCCATACGAGAGCATTATCACATCGCGGAATTACAGTAATTGCGTACATACATTTAGCAAAAAATGACATAAAAAATGACACAATTGTCATACAATTTTACCGGGCTATAGCAGGATCATCTATACCACCAGCAGACTTATCCTTGTGATGTCAGAGGATGTTTAACAGAGGGTTACAGCGCTGTTATCCCCGGCGATTGCCAGCCTCGTAAAGGGCGTTTGCCTCTGTACCTCCTCAGTGACAACAGCCCCGCATCGCCGGGCGACCGGGACCGCTTAATATCGCGAAAAAACGGATCTTTTCCGTAATTAATACCGAATTGAAAAAATATTCCGCTTCAAATAAAAGCCTGCAACAAAAAATAAAAATAATGATCATTAGCCAGAAACATTACGCTTGAAATAACTTATTCCGCTCTGTTCTACGACAAATTTCGTAGTCAAATACCTATAACTTATCACTAACGCGATGCCAGCAAGCCCCGGCCAACGGCGCATGATTTCAGTCCAGATACCCTCTAAAAATAATGGTGTAACAAAACGTAAATTACCGCGATTGAGAGTTTTCTTAATTCCGTTGAGCGAGTATTCTTAAATCGTCGGCAAATGGAAAAAATACCCGACTCATACGGAATGTGTAGAGTTTTATTATTCTGCAACAGTGCCGCGTGTCACTATTTTATCTTGTGGTTATCCGCAGGATCTGTCGACACGCATCAGTAACCCCTTCCCGGTTAATAAGGATATTTTTTTATGGCAGTTCCAGGAATGGCACAAAAGCTAAACACCCAGATGAATCTTGAGTTTCACGCCTCTAACGTTTACCTGAACTTAAGCGAGTGGTGTGCCCGGCATCGCTTCGACGGCGCCGCGACATTTTTGCGCACCCGCGCGCAAAGCAGCATTACCCTCACCATGCGCGTATTTGACTATCTGAAAAAAGCCGGCAGCTGGCCGATAGTGAATCCCGACCGCGCCTGTAATCCCGAATGCACCTCGCTGGAAGATCTGTTTACCCAAACCCTGAACGATTACCAACAGCGAAGCAGTATGCTGAGCGGTCTTGCCGAAGAAGCCAGGGCACAAAGCGACGACAACACCTGGCGATTTCTGACGCTGCTGGCGGAAGAGCAGCAACAGGATGGTCTGCTGTTGCAAAGCGTGCTTGAGGAAATCCGCAATGCCGATAAAGCTGGTCTCGGAATGGAGCAGACCGATCGGCGTCTGATGGCATTGGTCGGAGAACCACGGAAGCCGCATTAGTCAGCCATTTTCGCTCTGTCAGGGGGAGCGTGCCCACGCTGCCCCGTCTCTCGCTTTAAATCAGTTATGTCAATTTTTCCACCTCATTTATTCCCCAATAGAATAAAAAAGTTTTAACGCGATCGCATTCCCTCGTCACCGTTACCCCTTCTCAGGGATTAGTGAGCGCGGTCACTTTTTATCAAGCCACAAAGAAATATAAAAACAGTGTTTCAAAAATATAAAACACGAGGTTTATTTTTTATGGCTAGATACACGGCTTCAGCCCCTGAAGGGCTGCAGGGAAGACCGATCTTGTTACGCCATCAGTTAGCTTACGGCGGTGGTAATCTGTTGGGGAGTGGCGCGCTGGCGATAAGCGGCGCCTGGCTGCTCTATTTTTATACGACTTTTTGCGGCCTGACGCTGATCGAGGCCTCATTTATCTTCTCCGTCGCCAGCATCATCGATGCTATCAGCAACCCGCTGATGGGCTATCTCACCGATAACTTTGGCAAAACGCGCTTAGGCAAGCGCTTTGGCCGCCGGCGTTTCTTTCTGCTGATCGGCATCCCCTTGATGATGTTCTACCCGCTGCTGTGGGTGGAAGGCCTGAGTTTCTGGTACTACCTCTGCACCTATGTGGTGTTTGAGATCATCTACACCTCTATCATGGTGCCTTATGAAACGCTGGCGACAGAGATGACCGATGATTTCTCGCTGCGCTCAAAACTGACCGGCTATAAAGCCATTTTCGGCAAGCTAGCCAACTTCCTTGCGGCGTTTATTCCCGGACAGTTCATTCTGCTGTATGGCAAAGATTCTGCCACCCCTTTCTTCCTCACCGGTCTGACCTACGGCGTTATCCTCATCGTCGCGATTTCCTGCCTGTGGCTTTGCAGCTGGGAACGAAAGCGCGAGGAAGAGATAGAAACCAGCGCCAGGAAAGGGCTGCTGAGCACCCTGCTGTCGCTGGCAAAAGACATGCGTTCCACCTTTTATCTGCGCGTATTCCGCAAACATCTTGGTATGTACCTGTGCGGGTTTGGCGCTGAATGGCTGTTTGCCTCCATCTTCACCTATTTCGTGATATTCGTTCTGCAGCACGACCCGGCGATGGTCGCCGGACTGAATAGCCTGAACTCGATTCTGCAACTGATCTCTACAGCGCTGTTTATCGGCTTGTGCGTGAAAAAGGGCTTCAGTAAACCCTATATTCTGGCGCTGGGGATCGTGATTTTCGCGGTCCTGCTGTATACCTCGCTGTGGTTCTTCCATCTGCCGTCAGGCCTGGCGACGGTGCTGATGTTCGGCATTACCGTACTGTTCGGCCTGGGTACCGGCGGGGTTTACTACATTCCCTGGACCGTTTACACCTTCCTGGCCGATGTCGATGAGATCTACACCGGACGCCGTCGGGAAGGGATCTATGCCGGCGCCATGACCTTCTCAGGGAAAATTCTGCGCTCAATTGTGGTGTTCTCGATGGGGGCGATCCTGAGCTTCTACGGTTTCCAGTCAAAAGCGCACAGCCAACCGGAAAGCGCGGTGACCGCTATCGCGGTGGTATTCTGCGTCGGGGTGATCGCGTTAGCGTTGGCCGCCATCGTCTTCAGCAAGCAGATGAAGCTGGATCGTAAAGCTCATCTGGTGGTGCTGCAGGAAGTCGCGCGGATCAAAGCGGGCGGAAAAATCAGCGATATCGCGCCGGATGTACGAGTTATCGTGGAGGATCTGGTCGGTCATCGCTACGAAGAGTGTTGGGGCAACAGCAAGTTGTTCAAAGATGCTGCCCCTGCGCCTGCGCAGACCGTCGTTTCCCATTAAAGAAGAAGGCCCCGCCGGTAAACGGCGAGGCCTGTTATTAATGCGTCTCTTCCTGCGGGGTAAACTTCAGCTCAATCAATGCGATCGCTTTTTGTACCGCGCGAAGGGTCACCGGATCGGCAGAGGCCGGATGGCTGGCGAAGTCGATAGCTTTCAACTGAGTGGTCATTTTTTCACGCACTTCCACGGGCGCAATGACGTCAATGACATCGAGGATCTGTTTGATAACCAGCTGGCAGGCAACCACATCGGAAACCAGCTCATCGTGTTCGGTAAGATGTTGAGACATTAATTACTCCTTTTTTCAGGAGCGTAATAGTACCCTAAATTTTCACAGATAAAAAAACCTGCCGTCGCAGGTTTTTTTATCTACCCTACTGGCTGGCGGAACTTCTCCTGCCGCTTTGCTCAGGCTCACATTCTTGATGGCAGTGACAACATGAATACCGCGATCTCTTCCAGAGACGAACGTGCTTTTTCAGCGCCTGCGCTGCTGGTGGCCGGTGCTTTTTTTATGGAGTTTCTCGACGGGACGGTGATCGCCACCGCGCTGCCCGATATGGCGAAAGATTTTGGCGTCACCGCGGTCGAGCTGAATATCGGCATCAGCGCCTATCTGATCACCCTCGCGGTACTGATCCCGGCCAGCGGTTGGATCGCCGATCGCTTCGGCGCCCGCGCTATTTTTACCCTCGCCCTGGCGATCTTTACCCTTGCCTCGGTCTTCTGCGGCCTCTCCACCGAGGTGCATACTTTTGTCGCCATGCGTATCCTGCAGGGGATCGGAGGCGCGCTGATGGTCCCTGTCGGTCGCCTGGCGGTACTGCGAACCACGCCGAAACATCTGCTGATCAAAGCCATCGCTACCCTCACCTGGCCGGCGCTGGTGGCCCCCATTATCGGCCCGCCTTTGGGCGGCTTTATCACCCGCTACGCCAGCTGGCACTGGATCTTCTTTATCAATGTCCCGCTGGGCCTCGCAGCCATCATCCTTGCGCTGCGCATTATCCCTGATATTCGCGAAACGGAACGGCGCTCCTTCGATCTCACCGGCTTTATCACCACCGCAGTCGCGATGGTCAGTCTGGTCACCGCGATGGAACGGCTCGGCGATCGCCAGCCGCAGATCTGGCCGACGCTGGCTCTCGCCGTGCTTGGCTTCGGCTGTCTGACATATGCTATACGCCACTTCCGCCGGGCGACGGCGCCCATGGTTCGTCTCGATGCCCTGCAGGTGCCAACGTTCCGGGTGACAATGTACGGCGGCTCGCTGTTCCGCTCCTCCATCAGCGCGGTCCCCTTTCTGCTGCCGCTGCTGTTTCAGGTAGGGTTCGGCATGGATCCCTTCCACTCCGGCCTGCTGGTGCTGGCGGTGTTTGTCGGCAATTTGACCATCAAACCCGCCACCACGCCGCTGATCCGCTGGCTGGGCTTTCGCCGACTGCTGTTGATCAACGGTGCACTGAACGTCTGTTCACTGCTGGCCTGTGCGCTGCTCACGCCGCAGACGCCGGTCTGGGCCATCATGTTAATCCTTTATCTCGGCGGGGTATTTCGCTCGATCCAGTTTACGGGCGTAAGCACGCTGGCCTTTGCCGATGTCCCCGCCGCGCAGATGAGTGATGCCAATACGCTGTTCAGTACCGCGTCGCAGCTGGCGGTGGGGCTGGGGATCACGCTCGGGGCGATTGGCATTCGCCTGGGCGAGCAGGTCGGCGACTGGCTGCACCTTTCCACGCTGCCGGGGATCAGCTTTCGTCTGTCGTTTGTCTTTATCGCGGTGATCTGTCTGGTAGGGATGATCGACAGCCTGCATCTGGCCAAAACGGCCGGCAGCAGCGTGTCGGAGAAGAAGAAATAATGATGGAAGGGCCAGCGGCGCTGGCCCTGATGACGGTTAACCGACGATCTGGCGAACGAAGGCTTCGATGGCTTTATCCTGACAGTTTTCGAAGAAGCACTGCTGGAAGCGTGGGCCGGATACCGCGGTTTTCACCAGCTCCGGATCGATGGCGCGCAGGGTGTCGAGATAGTTTTCTTTTACCACTGCCGCTTTAACCTGGTTGAGGATCCCGGCATTTCGCACCTGCGGCTCTTTGCGCTCCGGCGGATAGCCTTCGCCGTTGCGGCCGGTAAACGCTTTTTCAAAGATAAAGCGTACATTCAGCTCCGCGCCCCAGCCGAAACCTTTGGCAAACGGCAGCGACAGCGCATTACCATTGTTGATCTGAGCAAACAGGAACGCGTCCGCCGGATCGATACAGTAGCCGCAGACCACGCCCGGGTGAATATTCAGCGACATCAGCGCCCCCTGACCGGTACCGCAGCCGGTGACCACGAAGTCGACCGCTTTCGAATTCAGCAGGATGCTGGCCATGATCCCGAGGTGAATGTAGGTCAGATGATGATCGTGCTCATCGCTCATGCCGACGTTGAACACCGGGAATCCTTTTTCGTCAGCAACGGCGCTAAGCTCCTTAAGGATGATGGCGTTTTTGTTCGCCTGGCTGTTCTCCATCATCAGTGCAATCTTCATGGTTTACTCTCCTGAATGCTGTGCGGGCCTGCCCGCAGAATGTCATTGGCGTTGACTGCACTCTACTACCTGGAAAACAAACTTTCAAATTTTATGAAAAGTTGTTTTAAAAATTACGCAGCGCTTCACACTTTCGCCCTCTCCGCCAGTCCAGTCGCCAGGTCCCCGCCCCCAGGCATTCCCCCCTCACCTCGCGCGCTCTACCTCGCAGCCCGTTGGCCGGTCATACCATTTTCCACCACAATTAATAATAAATTAAAACCATTCTCATTTATTATTAAATTGCCAATGCGTGTTATTCCCATTAGCATTTTAAATAAAACATTTTTAAATTTACTTTTTGCAAATAATTAAATAACAAATTATAGTGGCAGCCGATAACATCTATTTTTTAATTCCAGGAGCGCGACAATGCTGAAAACGGAAATGATCGACAAACTGAATGAACAGATGAATCTTGAACTTTATTCTTCTCTTCTTTATCAGCAGATGAGCGCCTGGTGCAGTTACCACAGTTTTGAAGGGGCTGCGGCCTTCCTGCGTCGCCATGCCCAGGAAGAGATGACCCATATGCAGCGCCTGTTCGACTACCTGACCGACACCGGTAGCCTGCCGCGCATCAACGCGATCGCCTCCCCGTTTGCCGAATATGCCTCACTGGACGAGCTGTTCCGCCAGACCTATGAGCACGAGCAGCTGATCACGCAAAAAATTAATGAACTGGCGCACGCCGCCATGACCAGTCAGGATTACCCGACCTTTAATTTCCTGCAGTGGTATGTCTCTGAACAGCACGAAGAAGAGAAATTATTTAAATCGGTGATTGATAAACTGACCCTCGTTGGAAAAAGTGGCGAAGGTCTGTACTTTATCGATAAAGAACTGGCGACCCTCGACACACAGAATTAATCTTCCGCGCCGCGACACCCCCGTGTCGCGGCCATTTTAATGCCGGCAAATCTTATTTTCTGCGGTAGTAAAACCTTCTTCTCTGGCAAGAAATTTGCCTTTTTTCTCTAAAAACGCCACCAGCTCTGCGGCGCTTAGATTCTCTGCTGAACAGGTGTGAAACCGCGCCTCTTCGCCAAAGCGGCGGCGAATGGCGGCCTCCAGCGAGGCGACCGTCCAGGACTCACCCGAGGCGAGCATCATCTGTAAAACTTCATGACCATGAATAGAAGACATAACCCCTCCTGAAAACCACCAGCTTAGGCCAGCCATGCCATCGGCGCCTTGCGCCAGCGCAGGCTTTCGCCCCCTTAAATGCGTAAAGATAAAATTACAGAACTTGTAACCCTCATTTGACGAACGCTGTAATATCCCCTACTCTGCGCGGCATAATTTATTGTTATTAGCTGTAGGGATAGCGAAAAGCGTGAAAAACCGCACTCTGGGCAGTATTTTAATCGTAGCTGGCACCACTATCGGTGCAGGAATGTTGGCGATGCCCTTGGCCGCCGCCGGCGTCGGGTTTGCCGTCACGCTGGGTTTACTTTTCACCTTGTGGGCGTTGATGTGCTATACCGCCCTGTTGCTGCTGGAAGTCTACCAGCACGTGCCTGCCGACATGGGGCTTGGTTCCCTGGCTGCGCGCTATCTGGGCCGTTACGGGCAGTGGGTAACCGGGTTCTGCATGCTGTTTCTGCTGTATGCCCTCACGGCGGCTTATATCAGTGGCGCCGGTGAATTGCTCGCCTCCAGCCTCAACCAGTGGCTGGACTGGCAGCTGCCGCCGGCGGCCGGCGTACTGTTATTTACGGCGCTGGGCGGGGCGGTGGTGTGCATCGGTACCTCGCTGGTCGACTTATTCAATCGCTTCCTGTTCAGCGCCAAAATCATCTTTCTGGTGATTATGCTGGCGCTACTGATGCCGCATATTCATCAGGTCAATCTGTTGACGCTGCCGGTTGAGCAAGGCCTGGCCCTGTCGGCTATTCCGGTGATCTTTACCTCCTTTGGTTTTCACGGCAGTGTGCCGAGCATCGTCAGCTATCTTGGCGGCGATATCCGTAAACTGCGCCGGGTATTTATTATCGGCAGCTTTATTCCGCTGGTGGCTTATATTTTCTGGCAGCTGGCGACGCTGGGGAGTATCAACCCTCCCGCTTTTACCGCGCTGCTGGCCAAAAACGCCGGTCTGAACGGTCTGCTGGAGGCGATCCGCGAAGTGGTGGCGTCGCCGCACGTGGAGCTGGCCGTGCACCTGTTTGCCGACCTCGCGCTGGCGACCTCATTCCTCGGCGTCTCGCTCGGCTTGTTTGATTACCTGGCCGATGTGTTTCAACGCAAAAACAGCGTCAGCGGACGTCTGCAGAGCGGCGCGATCACCTTCCTGCCGCCGGTGGCGTTCGCCCTGTTCTATCCCCGCGGTTTTGTTATGGCCCTGGGCTACGCCGGGGTGGCGCTCGCCGTGCTGGCCCTGATGTTGCCTGCCCTGCTGGCAATGAAGAGCCGCCGACAACATCCGCAGGCTGCCTGGCGGGTGGTCGGCGGCGCGCCGGCGCTGTGGCTGGTTCTGCTGTGCGGGATCGGTATTGTGGCGATTCAGTTCAGTATCGTCGCCGGACTGCTGCCTGCGGTGGGATAAAAAAGGGGCCGGCTGGCCCCTGGTTTTATTTTGCTAAGCAGCACTGCTTATACTTTTTTCCGCTCCCGCACGGGCAGGGATCGTTGCGTCCGACCTTCGCCTCATTTCTGACCGGCTGCGGAACCACCACCGGCAGGGGATTCGCCATCCAGTACTGGTAAAGCGCCAGTGCCGCCGGCGTGATACGCTCGATGCTGTCGATAAACTCATCCGCCGTCAGATTATCCAGCGCGGTAAACTGCGCTTCGCTGCCGTGGAGCGCGATAGCGTCCAGCGCCGGCTTAAGTTCAGCGGGCAGCGTCGACCAGTCGCTCAGCGCTACGCCGCGCAGGTAGCCAAAGCACCACTCTTCGACGATCGTCAGCTCCTGACCTTCCGCTTCGCGGGTGCCAAACAGCGGTTCGAACTGATCGGGATAGGACTCCAGGCGTTCAGCGATGTCGCTCATATGCTGCAGCGTCAGATCGACAAAGCGATCGCGCTCGCGGTCGTTGGCCCAGCGCGGCACATTATCCGCCCCGCCCCAGATCGCCACCAGCCACTGAGCTGGTTCGATATCGGTCGGCGCAGAGAGGATAGCCGTCAGCAGGCCATCCAGTTCAGACACATCCAGAATAGCGCCTTCGGTGGCGTATTTCGCCAGCGTCTCGTCCAGCCATTCCAGTTCGTTTTCGTTTAAAGGTCCGGTATTCATTCACAGGCTCGCATGGTAAAAATCGGGCCTACAGTAGCCGAATTGCCGACAGAAAGCCACCAGGCGCGGCAATCCGCCTTCCCATGCCCATCAGGCCAGGCCGTGCAGCGCCGCCGCCACGTCGCGAATGGCCTCCTCCCCTAACGGCAGCAAGGGGCGGGGAAGGCAGTCAGGGTCGCACAGCCCCAGAATGGCCGCCGCGCTGGCGATTACCCGCAGGCTGCCGCCATAGCGGTCGAAGCATCGCCAGAGCGGGGCCAGCTGCGCATTCAGCGCCGCAACCCGTGCCGCGTCGCCAGAACGAATCGCCCTTACCAGCGCCCCTGAAAGCTGGGGAAAGAGCCCGCCGCAAACCGAGTACCAGACTTGGCAACCGGCCTGCAATCCCGCCGTCGCCAGGGCATCGCCGCTGGCGCCAAGCGTAACGCGGGCAGGAAGATGACGGCGTAGCGTTGCCACCCGCTCACTCGCCTGCGGCTCAGGCAAGCCGGGAATTTTAATCGAGGCGATGGCCGGCAAGGCGGCGATGCGCCCCTGCAGCTCATCCGCCAGCGTGACGTGAGTGGTGCGGGGATTGTCATACAGGCAAACCGGAACCGAGACGTGCCGACAGACCTCTTCGTAGAAGGCAAAGATCTCCTCCGCAGAAAGCGGCTGATAGGACATCATCGGCAGTAATAACGCATCCGCCCCGGCCTGCTGGGCATCCTCCACCAGGCGCAGCACCTCGCTGGTAGCGATGGCGCCGACGCCAACCATCATCGGGATCGACCCAACATGCGCTTTCGCCACCTGCACCACCCGCTTGCGCTGCTCACGATTCAGATACGCGTAGCTGCCGGTCGAGCCTAAGATGCCCA
The DNA here is from genome assembly GCF_003790505.1 of Klebsiella sp. P1CD1. Taxonomy (NCBI): domain Bacteria; kingdom Pseudomonadati; phylum Pseudomonadota; class Gammaproteobacteria; order Enterobacterales; family Enterobacteriaceae; genus Klebsiella; species Klebsiella sp. P1CD1. Next base: position 2,122,044 of record NZ_CP033631.1, on the reverse strand, counting down.
GAGAGTCGACTCCGGTATCGGTAAGACGAGAGAGAATACGGATAAACGCCTTTTCATCAAGATGCTGCTGATGCAGCGGCGTCAGCGGAAATGCGCAAAGCCCTGTGAACATGATGCCTCCGGCAGGCTGGGATAAAAGTCCGGTTGATAGTAGCAAGGAGAGATCGTTTTGTCCTGGGACAAATGAACGATCGCCGCTGAGCGTGATGTATTCATTCGCCTGCGTGCGATGCTCTCCTCCGGGATATTTTCCCTGTCAGTTCAGGCATCAGGATCCGTAGATTCTGGCGAGCGTCTTCAATAACCGCGTCCTCTGTAGCCGCCCGTATTTCCTCGATTGCCAATATCCTGTCTATTTGACATAATCCCACACGATTTGTATGCCTACCTGTTTTAGCAGCAATAAAATAAAGAAAGACTACAGCTTCAATTGGATAAAAAATGAGATATGACATTAAAGAAAATTACTTAAAAATACATCTAATAAAAACAACCTATAAAACGCTACTCGGTCGACCGGCAGATAGCGATGGTCTGAAAAACTACCTCAACGCCATTGCTAATAAGTCACTTGCAGAATCAGCAGAATTTCTTAACTCATCGCTGATGCATAGCGACGAGTTTATTGCTTTCACGAAATCCAGAATGTCATCTGATAAATTCAGTTACACACCACAAGCGTTAACAGAGAGTGCTCCTGATGATTCAATGCACGTCAAACATATTGTCTCCCTGGGCAGCCATTGTTTAACTTCATGGACATTGAAAAAATTCAACCTGAAAAAGATATCACTGCCTTTTGACTGGCTATTTTCCTGTCCGGCGATGATTATCGACTGCCTGAGGGATGATTTTACCTCATTTTTAGATAAAAATGAGTACAGCTCATTACGTCGCCAGTCGCGAGAACCCGGAGCACACCACAATAAATACAAAGAAAAATATCGTCTGAATGATATATTCACGCATCGCGACCCAAACACCCCTGCTGATTATGAGTATTACGTCCGCGCGGTTAAAAGATTCAGAAACATATTAAAAAGCAAAGAAGGGAAGCTTTTTGTGATTTGCTGTAGAGAGGAAATAGATATAGCAAAGCAACTCCCTGAATTAGTCACTGAACTTTCTCACCACACGACTAATTTCTATCTGTTGGCTTTTGCCTTGCAGAAACCCGCCTATCTTCAACTGGAGCGTATATCTTCGGGTGAAAATTATTCACTATATAGTTTGACACCTGAGTCTGAAGAAAGATTTACCGGAAAATTCTCCTCGCTTACGGATGAGATGGTAATTATATCTAAAGTCCTTTCGTTCAACCTCGAACTCTAGAGACGGTTTCACCTCCGGCCTCTGGCACGCAGAGTATCGATTTGCCTCCCCCTGCCGGTTTGGGGGAGCGAAATCATCCCAACGACATTATTCCACGAGGCGCGACGGTTTAGCCGGGTGCGGTTATCCTGGGGGAAGAGCAAGGTGGACAAGAAAACTAGTATGAAGTGATATTATGAATTGGGTGGTTTTGAAACAAAAAAACCACCCGTAGGTGGTTTCACGACACTGCTTATTGCTTTGATTATTCTGCTTTTATCCCAATGGTACCCGGAGTGGGACTTGAACCCACACAGCGCGAACGCCGAGGGATTTTAAATCCCTTGTGTCTACCGATTCCACCATCCGGGCTCGGGATAGAAAGTGGAGGCGCGTTCCGGAGTCGAACCGGACTAGACGGATTTGCAATCCGCTACATAACCGCTTTGCTAACGCGCCTTTAATACTGAAGCACCCGCTACTGCCGATGCTGTTAATCTGGAGCGGGAAACGAGACTCGAACTCGCGACCCCGACCTTGGCAAGGTCGTGCTCTACCAACTGAGCTATTCCCGCATTATCAAGTTATTTGCTAATCACTTGATTTTGTTATCGTCTGGAAGACTGTGCCGCCGTTCGATGCGTTGCATTCTACTTATCTCTCGCGGTGAGTCAACGGTATTTTTCGCAACTTTGCATCGTTTGCTGAAAATAACGGCGAAACGATCACTGATCAAGCAAATCGCCGCGCGCCGCGTTCAGATACTGCAGCATCGACCACAGCGTCAGCACCGCCGCCACGAGGAAAAGCGCGATCCCGGCCCACTCTACCCACGGATAAGGACGCCACAGCATCCATACCAGGGCGGCCATCTGTGCGGTCGTTTTAACTTTGCCAATCCACGAGACCGCCACGCTGCTGCGTTTCCCGAGCTCAGCCATCCATTCGCGCAGTGCCGAAATAATTATTTCACGCGCGATCATGGTCGCCGCCGGCAGCGTGACCCACCAGGTGTGATAGTGCTCGGCAACCAGCACCATGGCGATAGCCACCATGACTTTATCCGCCACCGGGTCCAGGAAGGCGCCAAACCGGGTGCTCTGATTCCAGCGACGAGCCAGAAAACCATCAAACCAGTCGGTCACGGCGGCGACAAAGAAAATTAACGCGCAGGCAAACGGCGCCCAGCTAAAGGGGAGATAAAACGCCAGCACAAAGAACGGGATCAGGATGACGCGAAACAGAGTAAGCAACGTAGGGATATTAAATTGCATAGTGACGGGTAACTATCTGTTGTAAGTAAAAATTAGCCCTATGTTGCTACAGAGCCCCTAATGTTTCAACGAGTAGAAGATCTTTTCTGCCAGACCGTGAGAGATGCCCGGTACTTTAGCAATTTCCTCGACGCTGGCCTGCTGCAGCCCCTGCAGCCCACCCATATACTTCAGCAGCATCTGGCGACGCTTCGGCCCCACTCCCTCGATAGTCTCAAGCGAGCTGGTGCTCTTCACTTTCGCCCGTTTTTTACGATGTCCGGAAATCGCATGATCGTGCGATTCATCGCGGATGTGCTGGATTACGTGCAGAGCGGGCGAATCCGGCGGCAGGCTAAACCCCTCGCCTTCCGGTTCAAAGAATAACGTTTCCAGGCCGGCTTTACGATCGCTGCCTTTCGCCACGCCCAGCAGCAGCGGATGATGTTTATCCCAGGGAACATCCAGTTCGGCAAACACCGCTTTCGCCTGCGCCAGCTGCCCCTTTCCGCCATCTATCAGGATCACATCCGGAATTTTATTATCATCAATCGCTTTACCATAGCGACGGCGCAGGACCTGATTCATCGCCGCGTAGTCATCGCCCGGGGTGATGCCGGTGATATTATAGCGCCGGTACTCCGCACGCAGCGGACCATTGCTGTCAAACACCACGCAGGACGCCACGGTCTGCTCGCCCATGGTGTGGCTGATGTCAAAGCACTCCATTCGCTTCACGGCCGGCAGTTCCAGCACGGTGGCCAGCGCCTGCAGGCGCTGATGAATGGTCGACTGCTGAGCCAATTTCGTGGTTAACGCCGTCGCGGCGTTGGTGCGCGCCAGCTTAAGGTAACGCGCTCTGTCGCCGCGCGGTTTAGTCTGCACATTGATTCGACGTCCCGCCAGCTCCGACAGCGACTCGGCCAGCAGCGTCTTATCACCAAGGCTGAAGTCGAGCAAAATCTCCCCCGGCAGGGTACGCATCTGGCTACCCTGCAGGTAGAACTGACCGACAAAGGTCTCCACGACCTCTCCCAGCTCAGTGCCGCCCGGCACTTTCGGGAAGTAGCTCCGGCTGCCCAGCACTTTGCCCTGGCGGATAAACAGCACATGGACGCAGGCCATTCCGGCCTCAAAGGCGACGCCGATAACGTCAAGATCGTCGCCGGTATTAGAAACAAACTGTTTCTCCGTCACCCGGCGGACCGCCTGAATCTGGTCGCGAATGCGCGCGGCCTCTTCAAACTCCAGACTTTGGCTCGCTTTCTCCATTCTGGCGATGAGCTGGGTCAGGACCTGATCGTCCTTGCCGGCAAGGAACAGCCGTACATACTCAACCTGCTGAGCATACTCTTCTTCGCTGACCAGCCCCGCCACGCACGGCCCCAGACAGCGGCCAATCTGATACTGCAGGCAGGGACGCGAGCGGTTGCGATAGACGCTATTTTCGCACTGGCGAACAGGAAAAATTTTCTGCAGCAGCGCCAGGGTCTCCCGCACGGCATAGCCGTTGGGGAAAGGACCAAAGTACTCGCCTTTCGCATGTTTGGCGCCGCGATGCATCGCCAGACGTGGATGAGTATCACCGCTGAGGAAAATAAAAGGATAAGACTTATCATCGCGCAACAGCACGTTGTAACGCGGCTGGTACAGCTTGATATAGTTGTGCTCCAGCAGCAGCGCTTCCGTCTCGGTGTGAGTGACGGTCACGTCAATCTGCGCAATCAGCGCCACCAGCGCTTCGGTTTTACGCGACGCGAGATTGCTGCGGAAATAGCTGCTGAGCCGCTTTTTCAGATCTTTGGCTTTGCCAACATAGATGACGGTCCCGCCAGCATCATACATCCGATACACACCGGGCTGGCTGGTCACCGTTTTCAGGAAAGCTTTTGCGTCAAAAACATCACTCACTGGCTTGCTAACGACTCCGCATTACACAGGCCATGGCGAATTGCCAGGTGGGTCAGCTCCACATCGCCATGAATGTTTAATTTGCTGAACATTCGGTAGCGATAGCTGTTAACCGTTTTGGGACTCAGATTGAGCTGCTCTGAGATCTCATTCACCTTCTGACCTTTGGTGATCATCAGCATAATCTGCAATTCGCGTTCAGACAAACTGGCAAACGGCGATTCCGTTTTTTCCGGTTCAATCTGACTTAGCGCCATTTGCTGAGCAATATCGGAGGCAATGTAACGTTGTCCGGACGCCACGCAGCGGATCGCATTCACCACTTCCTGCGGTGCAGCACCCTTGCTAAGATAGCCCGCCGCCCCCGCCTGCATGACCTTGGCAGGTAGAGGATTCTCGGTATGCACGGTGAGCATGATCACTTTCGTGCCCGCCACGGAGCGCGCGATTTTGCGCGTGGCTTCAAGACCACCGATCCCGGGCATGTTCATGTCCATCAGGACGACATCTGCGGAATTAGCCCGGCACCACTTCACGGCGTCCTCGCCGCAACAGGCTTCGCCAGCGACTTTAATCCCTTTTATATCTTCCAGAATGCGTCGTATCCCTGCGCGCACCAGTTCGTGGTCATCAACAAGAAGAACGTTGATCAAAGGAATAATCTCCAGAATGAGGGATAACGCTACTGATACTTTATCTCCCACATATTACCGGGTTTTATTGCTAATTTAAAAGGCAAAAAAATGCCCTCACCTCGATTTGCCGCTCATTTATGGCAATGTCTGTGCACACGTAGTGGAAAGTCATTGAGAACAGTCAGTTGCCGTCGTCTTATTTTTTAACAATCCTCATACAGAAAGTACAAAAAACACAACAGATTACGTAGTGCATAAATACACAGCAAAATATGTAACAAATATTAACGTGCTAAATAGATGGAATAAATTAATGGCGGCCTGGCGGCTATTACGTATTATCCGAAGCACTGAATCATTCACAGCTCAGATGAGAGAACAGAAATTAAGCACTCCTTTTTTTCCCGTCGCTTGTGGTATACTGCGCGGCCTTCACATTGGGTAAGGCGCATTAGCGCAGCGAGTAAACGAGGATATCGATGAGCACACCAGATTTTTCCACTGCAGAAAATAATCAAGAACTGGCGCAGGAAGTCTCCTGCCTGAAAGCGATGATAACGCTGATGCTGCAGGCGATGGGCCAGGCGGATGCGGGTCGCGTGATTATTAAAATGGAAAAGCAGATCGCGCAGATGGAAGATGAGGCTCAGGCTGCCGTATTCTCCAGCACCGTTAAGCAAATTAAACAAGCTTACCGTCAGTAATCCTGTACCGGCTGAAAGTATCCCTGACAGCCGGTGTCACGTCTGGCACGCAGAACGACAGGCGCTCTCAGATTAACCCTGTCGCCACCGCGTAACAGGCTATCTGCGTTTTGTTCGGCGCATTGAATTTCCGTTGCATATTCTTCTGGTGGAAATTCACCGTATTTTCCGAAATAGAAAGAATCATCGCCACCTCCGCCGAGGTCTTCCCTTCCGCGGTCCATTTCAGAATTTCCAGTTCACGGCGGCTGAACTTCATCTCCGGCGGCATGACCATCTCATCTTCCAGACGCAGGAGCGCCAACAAGCTTAGCTCCGTCAGCATGCGCAGGCGCATCTCCAGTTCATCATCAGGATAAGAGCCCGGTAAACGGTTATTCGCGGAGACGGAGAGAAAACCCTGCGCATGGTTGGGCAACGTCAGGCACTGGGTCACCCCTTTTTTCAGACCATGATCGCGGGCGCCGTCCCATAATGCCGCCGCATCGCGAAACAGCCCATCCTCCCATGGCAGATGGCCACGCATAAAATTCTCCGGGCGTAATACCGGATCTATCGCGAAATAATTCTCGGCCTGGTAGTGCGACATCCATGCGCGGGGATAAGTCGACTGGAAGGTGACGCGGGGGCGAGTGAAAGGCACCGGGTGGCGTACACAAAGCGTGTAGTAATCATATTCCAGCGCTTCGGTTTCTCGTTGCAGGAGATTATAAACCTCCTCACCAGCGGCCACGGACTGAAATTGATGCAGCATATCCCGCCGCCAGCTGAAAAAATCATTGTCCCTCATAGCTGTGCAAATAACTCCTGATTGATAATCATTATTATAAATACAGAAAACTAACACATAAATCTTATTTATATGTATAAAATATTGTCGGTGTCGCATTTATTAGTCTGAAGGCTTGCCTTTTTCCCGTTCTCAGCGCAGAACCTCGTGCTCACTTTCCCGTCATTTTCTACACCCTACAAGGGGGGATGGGAAGCGGTGTATACGGCCACAGGGAGAAATAGCACAAAGAGGTGACGAGGAGCGTGGCGCGCCGCAGGGAAGACAGGCTGTACGCGGCGGCCCTCCCCCGGGAAAGCCGCCACGTCAGCGCATGGTTTACTGCATCAGAAATTTTTCGAGGAACTGGCGAGTACGCGGCTGCTGCGGGGAGGCGAACAATGCTTTCGCTTCTCCCTGCTCGACAATGCGTCCTTGATCCATAAAGATGGCCCGATCGGCAACGTCGCGGGCGAAACTCATTTCATGGGTCACGATAACCATGGTGCGTTTCTCCTGCGCCAGCTGGCGGATGGTGTTGAGCACCTCCCCCACCAGCTCAGGATCGAGGGCCGAGGTTGGCTCATCAAACAGGATCACGTCCGGACGCATGGCCAGCGCGCGAGCAATAGCCACCCGTTGCTGCTGACCGCCGGAGAGGCGACGCGGATAGCTATTCTCTTTACCGCTGAGACCCACTTTCGCCAGCAGATCGCGCGCCCGCACAATCGACTCCTGCTTATCTTCACCTTTTACGATGACCGGCCCCTCAATAATGTTCTCCAGCACCGTACGGTGGGGAAACAGATTAAAGTTCTGGAAGACAAAGCCGACATGCTGGCGCAGCTGGCGAATGAGTCCTTTCTGCGGCCCCATGCTGCGACCGGCGTCGATGGTCACATCGCCAACGCGGATGGTGCCGCTCTCCGGTTGCTCCAGCAAGTTGATGCTGCGCAGCAGAGTGGTTTTACCCGAGCCGCTGGGGCCGATAATCGCCACAACTTCCCCTTTCTGTACCTCCAGGTCGATACCGTGCAGCACCGTCTGGCCATGGAATTTCTTCACCAGGCTTTTCACTTCTATCGCACTCATTTCGGATCACGCTCCTGGCGGTTCAGCTGGTTTTCAAAATAGTTCTGCAGCGAGGAGAGGACGGTCGCCATCACCCAGTAGATCAACGAGGCCGCGAGATACATGGTGAAGACCTCAAGGGTTCGCGAGGTGATAAGCTGCGCCTGACGGAACAGCTCTGGCACCTGGATCGTCGCCGCCAGCGAGGTATCTTTGACCAGGCTGATAAAACTGTTGGACAGCGGCGGCAAAGCGACCCGTGCCGCCTGGGGTAAGATGGCCCGGCGCATCGTCTGCCACGGCGTCATGCCGATACTGGCCGCCGCTTCCCATTGCCCTTTGTCGATCGAGGCGATGGCCGCGCGCAGGGTTTCCGCCGCGTAGGCCGCCGTATTGAGCGACAGGCCGATCATCGCCGCCGGAATCGGGTCAAGCTCGATGCCAAACTGCGGCAAGCCGTAGTAGATCATAAACAGCTGGGCGATAAGCGGCGTGCCGCGAAAAATGGAGATATACATGCGCGCCAGCCATTTTACCGGCCAGAGGGGCGACATGCGCATCAGCGCCAGGATAAAGCCCAGCACCAGGCCGAAAAACATCCCGCCAATGCTCAGCTGCAGCGTAAAGACGGCCCCTTTGAGCAGAAAAGGAGCGGAATCGATGACCAGTTGGATACTTTCTTGCATGCTGTCGTTTCTGTATTAAAGGTGAGGATGATAGGCAAACAGCGCCGGCGCCCCGCCGGTATGGACGAACAAAATCGGTCCTTCATCCTTAAAACGCTTCTGCGTAATGCCGTCGATAAGCCCGGCCATCGCTTTGCCGGTATAGACCGGATCGAGCAAAATACCTTCCAGTTGCGCCAGTAGCTTCACGGCGGCCATGCCTTCCTCGTTCGGCGTACCGTAGCCCGGGGCAAAGTAATCATCCCAGAGGGTGATGTCGGCTTTCGCCTGCAGCTCGAGGCTGTTGGCCACGGCCTGCTGCAGCGCCACCACTTTTGGCAGCTGGTCAGCGACGGAGCGCGATACCGTCACGCCAATCAGTTCCGCCTGCGGCATCAGCTGTTCGAGTCCCACAGCCAGCCCGGCATGCGTACCGGCGCTACCGGAAGCCACCACCACCGATGAGATCTCCACCGCGCCTTCACACTGCTGGGCGATTTCCAGCGCGCTTTCCACATAGCCTAACGCCCCGAGCGCATTGGATCCGCCGACCGGGATGACGTAGGGGCGATAGCCCTGCGCCTCGATGCGGGTCGCCAGCTCGTCGAGCTGTTCGGCAGGATTGGTCAGGGCATCGCACATCTCAACCTGGGTATTAAACAGATCCAGCAGCAGGCGGTTGCCATTGCTCAGATAGTTCTCCGCCCCGGTGCCAATGGGGTTTTCCAGTAGCGCCACGCAGTGCAGCCCCAGCTTCGCGGCGACCGCCGCCGTCTGACGCACATGGTTGGACTGGATCGCGCCGGCGGTGATTAAGGTATCTGCCCCTTCCCGCAGCGCATCGGCGGCGAGAAACTCCAGCTTGCGCAGTTTATTGCCTCCCATCGCCAGCGGCGTTGTATCATCGCGTTTGATAAAAATCTCGCGCCCAAGGTGATCGGACAAACGCGGCAGATACTCCAGCGGCGTCGGCGCGCCAATCAATTCCAGACGCGGAAAGCGGGTTAAATTTTGCAGTGACATGGCCCCTCCTGACTCAGTTATGCTTCATTATGCACACAGTTACGCGCTAAATAAAAAAAGGCGCTTCCAGGAGCGCCTTTTTTCACCACTGACCGTTATTTCGTCACGTCAGCGCCAAACCATTTCTCTGACAGCGCCTTCAGGGTGCCATCTTTCTGCATATCCGCGATCGCGGCGTCAATCGCTTTCAGCAGATCGTCGTTGCCTTTGCGCAGCGCCACGCCGGCCTCCTGACGGGAGAATGCTTCACCGGTTACCGCCAGCGTATTGTTAGTTTTCTTCACCAGATCCAGCGCGGCCAGACGGTCAACCAGAATGGCGTCAATACGGCCTACACGCAGATCCTGGTATTTAGTCGGGTCATCATCATAGGTGCGAACATCAACGCCCTGGACGTTCTGACGCAGCCACTCTTCATAGTTAGTGCCCAGCCCGACGCCGACTTTCTTGCCTTTCAGATCCGCCGCGGTTTTAATCGCGCCTTCGTTACCTTTCTTCACCAGCGCCTGCACACCGGAGATAGTGTACGGGGTTGAGAAATCGTATTTCTTCTTACGCTCATCGGAGATAGTGACCTGGTTAATCACCACGTCAATGCGTTTGGAGTCCAGCGAGGCCAGCATACCGTCCCATTTGGTCGGTTTGAGATCGGCTTTCACGCCAAGATGTTTCGCCAGCTCGTTGGCAAACTCCACTTCAAATCCGGTCAGCTTGCCGTCATCGCCCTGGAAGCTGAAAGGAGGATAGGTGCCTTCGAGGCCCACGCGCAGGGTACCGCGCTCTTTAACCTGATTGAGCAGGTTTTCCGCTGCAAAAGTTTTCACGCTAACGCCAGCCATCAAAACAACGGCCATCGCGCCCATCAGCGCCTGACGACCCAGAAGTGCTAATTTCATAGATACCCCGAAGGTTAGGATTTTCCTGTAGTGTAAGGCGCTTAACGGCCCGGCACCAACATCGTTACGCTACATCTTATGCCAATTTATTATATATGATCCCGATTAGGGTATAGCGAAAATCAGGGCTTTCCTCTCCCGTTTTGCGGGATATCTCCCATACTGCAAAGGTCAGCCTGTTGACGTCTGGAGCATGGAAGATGAAAAACCCCACTTTGTTGCAATGTTTTCACTGGTACTACCCCGCCGGCGGCGAGCTATGGCGTGAAGTCGAAGCGCTGGCCCCCAGCCTGAATGAAATCGGCATCAATATGGTCTGGTTGCCGCCCGCCTATAAAGGCGCCTCGGGCGGTTATTCCGTCGGCTATGACACCTATGATCTCTTCGACCTTGGTGAGTTTGATCAAAAGGGTTCAGTCGCCACCAAATATGGCGATAAAGCGCAGCTGCTGGCGGCGATGAAGGCTCTGAAAGAGCATGATATCGCCGTGCTGCTGGATGTGGTGGTGAACCACAAAATGGGCGCCGATGAAAAAGAAACTCTGCAGGTGCAGCGCGTCGATGAGCACGATCGCACCCAGATTGCCGAGGAGATCATTGAGTGTGAGGCATGGACTCGCTATACCTTTCCGGTGCGGGCCGGGCAGTATTCGCAATTTGTCTGGGACTACAAATGCTTTAGCGGTATCGACCACATTGAGAATCCGACGGAAGACGGTGTGTTTAAAATCGTCAACGATTACACCGGTGAAGGCTGGAACGAGCAGGTCGACGATGAGCTTGGTAACTTCGACTACCTGATGGGCGCCAACATTGATTTTCGTAATCACGCCGTTACCGAGGAGATCAAATACTGGGCGCGCTGGGTCATGGAGCAGACCGGCTGCGATGGTTTTCGTCTTGACGCCGTGAAGCATATCCCCGCCTGGTTTTACAAAGCGTGGATCGAGCACGTCCAGGAGGTGGCACCGCAGCCGCTGTTTATTGTCGCGGAGTATTGGTCCCATGAGGTGGAAAAGCTCCAGCAGTATATCGACCTGGTCGAGGGCAAGACGATGCTGTTCGATGCCCCGCTGCAGATGAAATTTCATGAAGCCTCACGCCAGGGGCGCGATTATGACATGAGCCAGATATTCAGCGGCACGCTGGTGGAAGCAGACCCTTTTCACGCCGTGACGCTGGTGACAAACCACGATACGCAGCCGCTGCAGGCCCTCGAGGCGCCGGTTGAACCCTGGTTCAAGCCGCTGGCCTATGCGCTGATCCTGCTGCGTGAAAATGGTGTGCCGTCGGTCTTTTATGCCGATCTTTTCGGCGCATCCTATGAAGATACCGGCGGCGATGGACAAACCTACGCCATTGAGATGCCCGTTATCGAACAACTGCATGAACTGATCGACGCCCGTCAGCGCTTTGCCCATGGCGTGCAAACGCTGTGGTTCGATCACCCCAACTGTATTGCCTTCAGCCGTAGCGGCACCGACGAGGATCCCGGCTGCGTGGTGGTGATGTCCAATGGCGATGAGGGAGAAAAAACCCTGACGCTGGGCGAGAACTATGGCAATAAACGCTGGCGGGATTTTCTCGGCAACCGGGAAGAGATTGTCGAAACCGACGCTGAGGGTAGCGCGATCTTTACCTGCAACGGGGGTAGCGTGAGCGTGTGGGTGATGGAAGCCGTGCTGTAGTCAGCTGGCGATGTACCTGGCGGGCCGGAACGGGCCCGCCGGAACCTCAGCGCACGGAAGCCCGCGCGCTGACGGCCCCTGTCGTACGCGCTTTGGCCCACGCCTTTTCGCACTCAGGGGTGAGGCGTTCAACGCGAGTCAACGTCATACGATCGTAGGAGAGGGTATTGCCCTCACGCTCGATTGGATAGATATCCAGGGAAGCGGTAACGTTGTAGATCTGGTTATCGCGGTTCATCAGTTTACCCGGCTGCGCGATCACGCGCTGCCACTGGCGGCAGTCGAAGGTATCCCCTTCTTTAGTGACGATCAGGCTGGCGATCGCGTCAGGGCTCATCATTTCACTCTGCGGCCCTTTCGATTGCCAGTAGCCCTCAAGGCCAGCCGGCGCCGGTGCTTTAACGACGTCATCGTAATGATCAACCTGCACACATCCGGCCAGCGCCACCACCATGCCCGCAAAAACTAACTGTTTCATCATTCATCCCACAAGCCGATAAAAAAGTATTGTGGCATTAAAGCGTTAAGCCTTCCACCCCCGCTCCCGGCGGAAAAACCGGGCAAAACAGGAACGGGCAGCACCGCCTTCATTTGAAATAAGGAAATTCCGAAAATAAAATAATGTTTGGGGCGTAACCATAGCATCTATGGGCACTTTTTGTTTTTAATCCGCTCACACTACCGGTTCTCGACTTTACTTTAAGAGTTTTCCTGGCAAATTATATGCATAGATGCGGAATAGTTTAACGGAACTAATAGGTTCTTTCGTAAACCTACTATTACTGCTCGCAAGGACTGCTTCGCACAATGCGTGTGAAGAGAATATCGTTACGTGTTGATTGAGGATGGGTCATGTCAACGATGATTATGGATTTGTGCAGTTATACCCGGTTAGGCTTAACGGGTTATCTGACCAGTCGGGGAATAAAAAAACAGGAAATCGTTGAGGTCCATTGCGCGACAGATTTGCAAAAACATTGCGCGTCGTGTTGTCCGGCAGTGGTGTTTCTTAATGAAGACTGCTTCGTGCATGATGATGAAAGTAATGGCATTATTCGCCAGATCATTACGCAAAACCCGGCGACGCTGTTTGTTATCTTTATGTCGCTGGCAAACATTCATTTTGACCGCTATTTGCGGGTACGGAAAAACCTGCTGATCAGTTCGAAATCGATAACGCCAAAAGACCTTGATGTTATTCTGGTTAATTATCTAAAATACAAAAATAGCAGTCTGGGGCAATTAAATTTACCGACGTTGTCGCTGAGTAAAACAGAATCAAATATGCTGCAAATGTGGATGGCCGGGCACGGCACGTCACAAATTTCAACGCAAATGAACATCAAAGCGAAGACGGTATCATCGCATAAAGGCAATATTAAAAAGAAAATACAAACGCACAATAAGCAGGTGATTTACCATATCGTTCGACTGACCGAAAACGTAACGTCAGGTATTCAGGTGAATCTGCGTTGAAACAGACTGGCGGTAGTACCGCCAGTCCCGTTTTATGAGGCTTCTTTTTCGACGAAGATCCCATCCGGATGCCCTATTTCGTTGAAAAACCAGATCCCTAAAGGATAGTCTTCCAGCGAAACCAGATACATCGTCCCTTCACTAAACGACTCAATTGCCAGCACTACCCCCGATCGACGTGGGCCACCGTCGGTCTTCACCGTGACACGATCGTTCACCTGCATATTCACTCTCCTCTATTTTTCAGCCAGTGTAGAACAAAACCACGCAACTCGCAGCGTCGCGGCCCATGACTGGTGTTTTTTTAGACCGACTATACTTAAAGAGGGTTGAGCGACGCTCAGCGAGGGGGTAATGATGAAGAATCGATTGACTGGCCAGGCCGGAAATGACGTTGATGTCAACGTGGATGCGCTACTGGCAGCGATTAATGAGATTAGCGAAAGTGAAATCCATCGCACTCTGGACGACCCACAGCGCGCCAGCATTGATGGCCGCGGGTCACATACCTGGCGCGAACTGGCGGAGGCATTTGAGCTCGACATTCACGATTTCAGCGCCAGTGAAGTTAACCGCTAACGGCAGGCGAAAAAAATCCCGACTCGCAGGAGTCGGGATCAAACTTGCTAATGCAAGAAGCACTTGAAAATTCGTTACACCGGGAAATCCGATGCGTTAAAACATTATCCTCAATTATTTTGCATGACAAGCGATATTCATGACGCAAATTATTGAGAATGTTAGCGCTTTGCTTTGAGCAGGGCTGCAGGGCTGATGCGAGAAGGCTTCGCCGCAAACCGGTTTCATTCGATAGCGCGATCCCCGTCGAACACTTTAAGAAAAATCTCATTTCGCCTGATTCGGGCGAAACGTTTTGCTCACGCTTCGCTGCGAAAACAGACCTGATTGCGGCCGTTCTGCTTTGCCAGATAGAGACGACGATCGGCCACCGACTGTAAGGCTTCAAACTGATACTCCCCCTGCTCTTCGCTGGTACTGACCCCCAGCGAGGCACTGACCCGCAGCGTCACATTGTTATGTAAAAAGACCTCCCGGCCCTGAATTCGCAGGCGTAGCCGCTCTGCCACCGCCACCGCGTCCTGTAGTGTGGTATTCGGCAGCACGACACAAAACTCCTCCCCGCCCACGCGGCCCAGCAAGTCATCCTCACGAACGGTGCTGGCAAGGGTACTGGCCACCGTCGACAGCACTCTGTCACCCGCCTGATGGCCATAGCGATCGTTGATGCGCTTGAAGTGATCCAGATCGAGCTGGATCACCGACAGCGGCCGTCCACTGCGCTGGCAGGCGCTGGCTACCGCCATCGCCTGTTCAAACAGCGCCCCGCGATTGAGCAGACGGGTTAAGGCATCATGCCATGCCTGCCATTCAAGGGAGGTTTGCAGGACGCTCATATTGCGGACCATGCGGCGGATCACCAGCCAGGAGAGCAACAGCATCAAGGTGAAGAGGACCCACATCAGGGTCAGGGCGATGGTGATGGTGCCAAAATTGCCCCGCACGCCTTCCCGCAGGGTGTGGATCCGCAGCAACACGCCGTCAAAATTGCGCAGTTTGGCCCAGCTGATATAGCGCGTCAGCAAGCGCAGCCCCCCCTGGTTATCATGGACAAACGCGCGGCTGAGCAGTTCCTGTTCCCTGGGGGACAATAGCGTCAGGACATTCCCCGGCGCGGAAGAGGCCAGCAGGTTCAAATGGCTATCATAAAGCTGGTACTCCCCCTCCTGCCCGCCCTGCATGGCGCTGACCAAAAACGCTTTTATTTCACTGACCGAGAAATCCATCGCCAGCACCCCGCGCCAGTAACCGGCGAAATCCAGCGGTATCGAAGCGGTGACCACCTGCTCTTCCAGCTGCGGGTCATCGTCAGGAAAGGTTTGCCAGATAACGCCCCGCCCCGGATTATTCCGCTGGCTCTGTCGGGTAAACCAGAGGGCGCTGATGGCTTGCGAATAGTGGGTCATCACCTGCGACTCGTCCCGCAGCGGCAGGGTCGAGGTGAAAAAGCCGCTGCGAGAGATATACTGCATCCGCTCGGCGAAATCGCGGTCATGTTGCGTCAGATTCAACAGATACCCCAGCTCCAGCGTCGCCATCAACTCATCAGCCGCGAGCGGATCGTCCTTCAGCAGTATAGGGTTGTTACCGACGACGCTCCCCGAGACGCCAAACACCGGCAGCGTACGACGATTCGGCAGCGCTACTCGCCAGGCCTCCTGGTGACGCTGGCTCAGATAGCGCTGACTGGCGCTACGCAATACGTCGATATCGAGCGGCTGCTCAAGGGCAGACTGCATGCCGTGGCGAAAAAACATCATCCGGTCAATATTGAACTGCAGCAACCCATCCATTTCATGGGCGACATTAGCCAGATTATTGCGCTGGTTGGCCACATAGGCCTCTTCCAGGACGTTGATTTCACGCCAGATCAGTAACGTGGAGAAAAAAAGCACCACAATAAAACAAACGTTAACCACATGCGCCGGGCGAGTCAGGTGGCGGAGCTTGTTTATCTTCAACCGAAGTGGCTTATCCATCATTATCTCGCAGTACGTTGCGCAAACCTGACGACATCAGCGCCCCGGCTGGTGTCGACGCCGGGCGCGCTTTTAGCGTAGACGACGCAGCGCCGTCACGCTGCGTGCAGCCACTCTACTTCACTGACCGGCGCAGACTGCTCACCACTTTCACGCCCGCCAGCACCACTGCGCCAATGATAAAACCCAGCACCAGGTTGGCAATGACCGGCAGCAGGGAAGCCAATATCCCGCCCAGCCCCGCGCTCCAGTGCTCAATGGCATGATGCAGTGGCGCAATGCCGTGAACCACAATCCCGCCGCCGACAAGGAACATCGCCAGCGTCCCAACGATGGAGAGCACTTTCATCAGCCAGGGGGCTACCACTAACAATCCTTTGCCCAGCCATTGCGCCAGCGCAGCGCGTTTCTCTGCCAGCCAGTAGCCCATGTCGTCCAGCTTAACGATCACCCCCACCAGGCCATAGACCCCGATGGTGACCAGAATCGCGATCCCCGAGAGGATCAGGATCTGATTGAGCAGCGGCGCTTCCGCCACAATGCCGAGGGTGATGGCGACAATTTCCGCGGACAAAATAAAATCGGTGCGAATCGCCCCTTTCACTTTGTCACGCTCAAAGGCCAGCGGGTCACGTTCCGCCAGCGCCTGAAGACGCTGCTGCCGTTGCGCAGGGTCCTCCTTGTGCTTACGCGCCTCCAGGCTGTGAAGGACCTTCTCCACCCCTTCAAAACAGAGGAATGCGCCTCCCAGCATCAGCAACGGCGTAATCGCCCAGGGGATAAAAGCACTGATCAATAGCGCCAGCGGCACGAGGATCACTTTATTAATGAACGAACCTTTCGCCACGCCCCAGACGACCGGCAGTTCACGATTCGCTCGCACGCCGGTCACCTGCTGAGCATTGAGCGACAGATCGTCGCCCAATACCCCGGCTGTTTTTTTCGCCGCCAGCTTGCCCATCACGGAAATATCGTCCAGCAGCGTGGCGATATCATCGAGTAATGTTAAAAGACTACTTCCTGCCAAAATAATTTCCTTCTCTTTTCATCAATGTCTCCCTCGAGTATGCGTTAAAAAACGGCCGGTGCCCAAGGTACAATTAGTCAATATAAATTTAACAAACTCGGGCAAATTAAGCGCTCGCCAGCGCGATAGTTTTCACGTTTACTATATGTCCCCTTTCTATCTCTGCACCGTCGTGAGGAAGTATGTCTACCCGTCAGCTGTTACCGCTTATCGGGGCGCTGTTTGCGCTGTATATCATTTGGGGCTCTACCTATTTTGCCATCGCCGTCGGCGTCGCCAGCTGGCCGCCGCTGATGATGGCCGGTATTCGCTTTCTCTCTGCCGGCGTGCTACTGCTGGGCTGGCTGCTGGCCACCGGCCATAAGCTGCCAGCCCGCCGGCCGCTGCTTAACGCCGCGCTGATCGGGGTCTTGCTGCTTGCCGTCGGCAACGGCTTCGTCACTCTCGCCGAACATCAGCACGTTCCGTCAGGGATCGCGGCGGTGATGGTCGCCACCGTGCCGCTGTTCACGCTATGTTTCAGCCGCTTTTTCGGCATCGCCACCCGTAAACTGGAGTGGCTGGGCATTGCCATTGGCCTGGCAGGTATCGTCATGCTCAACAGCGGTGGCAACCTGAACGGCAACCCCTGGGGCGCACTGCTGATCCTGATTGGTTCGCTAAGCTGGGCGTTCGGCTCGGTTTACGGGTCGCGGATTGAGCTGCCGACCGGCATGATGGCGGGGGCTATCGAGATGCTCGCCGCCGGGATCGTCCTGCTGGTCTCGTCATGGCTGACCGGTGAGACGTTAACCCATGTCCCCTCGTGGTCCGGGATCGCCGCCCTGGCCTACCTGGCTATCTTTGGCTCGCTAATCGCCATCAACGCCTACATGTTTTTGATCCGCAACGTCACCCCGGCGGTAGCCACCAGCTATGCGTATGTTAACCCGGTGGTGGCCGTCTTGCTCGGCACCGGGTTTGGCGGTGAAAGCCTGTCGCTCATTGAATGGCTGGCGCTGGCAGTGATTATTTTCGCCGTAGTGCTGGTGACGCTGGGAAAATATCTCTTCCCCGCCCGCAGCGAGGCTACTCCTTGTAAGGCGGCGAAGTAAACGCCAGCTCGCGGATCCCCTGCGTATCGATCTGCGCGTCGTGCCCGGCGCCGCAGATCCACTCTTCCAGACGCTCGGTGAGCGCCTCATCATTTAGTTTCAACCGGCCGCGCAGGGCGCATTCCCAGATGATAAGCACCCGCCAGCCCTGCTCAGCCAGCTGTTGCCGGTCGCGGGCGTCACGCGCCACGTTGCCGGCGATTTTATCCAGCCAGAAAGCCGTCCGGGTGGCCGGCACCTTAAACAGATAACAGTCATGGTGATGCCAGAAACAGCCGTGAGTAAAGATAACGCAGCGGTAGTCGGGTAAGGCGAAATCGGGGCGTCCTGGCAGCGCGCGATCCTGGGCGACAAAGGTGAATCCCGCCCCGGTCAGCAGCGCCGCTATCCGCTTTTCAATCGCCGTATCGCGCGTGGCGATAGCCCGCATATTTTTACTGCGCGTGGCTTTATCGTGAACATCCGCCATCGTTATCATCCGCTTCGCGACGCGCCACCGCCTGGGCGATACGCGGCGCCAGGAGCTTCGCCACCGCGGCGAAGACCGGAACCACCACCGAGTTGCCGAACTGACGATAGGCCTGGGTATCCGACACTGGAATGCGGAACCGTGAACCCTGGGGCGATTCAAAGCCCATCAGCCGGGCGCATTCGCGCGGCGTCAACCGGCGAGGCCGCCGCTGTTGGTTCTGTGGATCGTCAAAATGCTGCTCGCCCAACGGCCGGTCCCAGCCGCGGTCGACGAGAATTTCGGCACCGTCTTTATAGTAGCGGGCAGAGAGTGTTCGAGCCACGCTGTGGGGATTACCGGGGTCTACCAGGCCATAACCAAAGCCATTACCCCGCGCCTGATGCTTGCGGGCATAACGATAGAGATATTTCCACAACACCGGCGTAAGGATAAATTTGGCATCCACCGTCGGCTCCAGCAGCTCGCCAAACGTCGGCCGCACCGCCGGATAGAGCGCAGCGATATCGCGCAGCGTAAATCCTTCATGCAGCTGCAGGTCGCGGCGGAAACCCACCAGCACGATGCGCTCCCGGTGCTGTGGTAAGAAATGGCGCCCGTCGATGACCTTAGGGTCATCCGGCCCGGTATGCCCGGCATCGGCCACCTCATACCCCAGCTCATCCAGCGTCTGCATGATGATGCGGAAGGTGCGCCCCTGATCGTGGCTTTTGAGGTTTTTGACATTCTCCAGCACAAAAATCGCCGGCTGACGCGCGGCGATAATTCTCACGACATCAAAAAACAGCGTCCCCTGGGTTTCGCAGGCAAAGCCGTGCGCGCGCCCCATGGCATTTTTTTTGGAGACGCCGGCGAGTGAGAAAGGCTGGCAGGGAAAGCCAGCCAGTAAGACATCATGCTGAGGAATCGTCTCGCGGATATGCTGCGCCGCTTCTTCATCGCTGACATCGGGGCGGTGGCTGAGCGTGACATCGCGGATATCTTCATTAAAACGATGCTGTTGCGGATCACAGTACCAGTTGGCCTTGTAGGTACGCACCGCGTGCTTGTTCCACTCGCTGGTAAAGACGCACTGCCCGCCGATGGCTTCAAAACCGTTGCGGATCCCGCCGATACCGGCAAACAAATCGACAAAGCGGAACGCATAATGCGGGTGATGAGCTGGCGGCGCCGGCAGCAGCGTCGCCAGATGGGCGATCTCCTGCGGACGCAAACGCCCCGCCGCGCGGGAGAGCGCCGCCACGCGCTTGAGGATCGCCGCGCTCCAGTGCTGTTCGCCGACGCTTACCAGTTCGGCGACCAGCGTTTTCACATCATAGATCGTCATCAGCTGACGCAGCAGCGCCTGAGCCTCTTCCCCGGCCTGCTCAGCCAGCGGCAACGACCTGTTTTCCTTAATTAACTTTTGCGGCATATCCTCAACCAGCGCGGACGATTTTTGCAGAGAGTACCATAAATCACCGGTCGGTTGACGCCTGCGGTGCAAAGCGGCGTAAAACCGCTTCATCCAGCGCCAGCGGCTCCCCCTGCAGCTCCGCGCTAAGCTTGGCCATAAATTCGACGAGGAAGCGGGCATTGTGCTGCGCCATCTCTTTTCCTCTGGTCGTCTGCATGGTCTCCGGCAGGCGCAGGAGTTTGCACTGGAAATGGTCAAGGGCATATCTGCGGTCATCCAGCGCCCGCCGGTCAGCAAATGGATCTTCAGCATCAAACAAGATGGTATTCAGGGCGCCGGCGACGGCGAAGACGCGCGCCAGACCAATCGCCCCCAGCGACTCAAGACGGTCGGCATCCTGGACGATTTTCGCCTCCAGCGTGCGTGGCGGGATCGCCGCGCTGAAGCTGTGCGCCTCGATGGCATGGCTGACCGCCGCGTAACGCTCCACGGGAAAATCGGCAAAAGAGGACTGTAGGATCGCGAGGGTTTTCTCGGCGGCCATCATCGAGGAACGGCTTCGCTCCGGATGATTCTTCGGCAAGCTGACGATGTCATGAAAATAGCAGGCCGTGAGGAGTACCAGTCGGTCGACCTCCTCCCCGGCGGCCAGCTGGGTAGCCGTGGCCCAGACGCGACGAAAATGGGACAGATCGTGTGCGGCATCATCCTGCGCGTGGTGCGTCAGTATCCAGTGCTCATATCGTTGCTGCCAGTCAACCAGGTTCATAGGCTTTCCTTTATGTGAAGGTCAGCCTCGAGCATAGCAACTTTACCGCTGATGATCCCGCTCGCCGCGAGACGGCCGGGTATACCAGACAACCGCCCCGAGGATCGCGCCAATGCCCGCAAGGACTAACATCCCCAACAGCGCGCCAAGCCATTTTCCCGCTGTGGTTCCCAAATCGCCCTCCACGCTGGCGCCGGGAACGCTGTGAATTTTTCCGACCACCCACCAGTAACGCACGATGACCCAGACACAATATCCGCAAAAAGCATACAACGCCCATAACGCGAGCTTCCCTCCGGGGCTGCGTTTTGCCTGCTCTTCCATCTCATTCCTCTCCGTGACACAACACACTACCGCCACTCAAAACGTGACAAGCATCACATTATACCGCCAACCTGCGCAGCAGGCAGCAGTTTCATCCCCATCTTCTGCGTCAACCTGCGACTTATGCTGCCGGTGAGCGGGCGCTGGAGTGTTTTATTTATTCTTCTCCCCATGCGAAAAGTTTATTCCGGCGCGGGAGATCGCGTGTTGTATTGATAATATATTGATTATTTTTGCCGGCCAAAAAGCAATTTTCGTGATGAATGATGCCTTGATGTTAATTCATACAACTCATTTCATTAAGTTAACAAAATTAATCAAACCAAGTCATATCCCATTGCTATATAATAAAATAATATTCCACCAAAAATTATTCACAAATAATATAAAGAACCAAATTGAAATAAATTGAAATGTTTTATATTATTTATTTACATCTTTTATTTTAAATAAAAATGAACTTAGTCGTTAGTATCTGATAGTCATTCCGGAGGGATTGTCATAATTCATAGAAATTATTATTAAAAGGGAATATATAATGAAAAGAAAAGTACTGGCACTCATGGTACCGGCATTATTAATGGCCAATGCCGTTAATGCCGCGGAAATCTATAACAACAACGGCAACAAACTGGACCTTTACGGAAAAGTCGACGGCCTGCACTACTTCTCTGACGACACTTCAGAGGATGGCGATCAGACCTATGCTCGCTTTGGTATAAAAGGCGAAACGCAGATCGCTTCCGAGTTAACCGGCTACGGTCAGTGGGAATACAACATTCAGGCAAATACCACTGAAAAAGAAGGCGCAAACTCCTGGACCCGTCTGGCCTTCGCTGGTCTGAAGTTTGCCGACTACGGCTCACTGGACTACGGTCGTAACTACGGCGTGGTGTACGACATTGAATCCTGGACCGATATGCTGCCGGAATTCGGCGGCGATACCTACACCCAGACCGACGTTTACATGACCGGCCGTACCAACGGCGTGGCAACCTACCGTAACAGCGACTTCTTCGGCCTCGTCGACGGTCTGCATTTCGCTCTGCAGTATCAGGGTAATAATGAAAACGCCGGTTCTGGCGAAGGCACTAATAACGGCGGCAAACGTAAACTGGCGCGGGAAAATGGCGACGGTTTCGGTATCTCCAGCTACTACGATCTTGATATGGGGATCAGCGTAGGGGCAGCGTATTCGTCTTCTGACCGTACCCATAACCAGCTGGCAGAGGCTCGTAGCAGCCAGCGCTACGCCAATGGCGATAAAGCTGACGCCTGGACCGTCGGCGCGAAATATGACGCCAACAACATCTATCTGGCCGCCATGTATGCTGAAACCCGCAACATGACCTTCTACGGCAACGATAGTTTTGGTGGGATTGCCAACAAAACGCAGAACTTCGAAGTGGTCGCGCAGTATCAGTTTGACGACTTTAATTTACCGCTGCGTCCGTCTGTCGCCTATCTGCAGTCGAAGGGTAAAGATCTCTACACCTATTCTCGCTACGGCGACAAGGATCTGGTCAAGTATGTCGACGTGGGCATGACCTACTACTTCAACAAAAATATGTCCACCTATGTGGATTACAAAATCAACCTGCTGGATGAAGACGACCGCTTCTACAAAAACAGCGGTATCGCGACCGATGACATCGTCGCCCTCGGCCTGGTCTATCAGTTCTGATCCCCGTCAAAGCCCGCGTTCAGCGGGCTTTTTTATGTTCCCGCTCCGTTGAGATCACTCTTTTCGACATTGCCGCTTTCCAGGCGTACCTTCCCTCTTTATGATGCGTTTAAGCTCGTTCGGGCAAAAAGCGGCGATAAGGTCCTAAAAGGATAAAGCGCGCTACCGCGTCTCTACGCTGAAACCAGGACGATGATGATGGCGATACCCCAGCGCAGGCGTTATACCTGAAGCTAACGGTGTGATTGAAGGGGAATGGTCATTAAGAGAAAAGTGGCGGAGAGAGGGGGATTTGAACCCCCGGTAGAGTTGCCCCTACTCCGGTTTTCGAGACCGGTCCGTTCAGCCGCTCCGGCATCTCTCCGCTGTTGTGGTTGCTATAATGCCAGGATCTTTGGCATTTTAATAGCTCCCGTTTCGGTAATCGTGTTCAAGTGACGACTTTGCGAGCAATATGATGTTTAAATGGCCCTGGAAAGCAGATGATGAGTCCGGCAACGCAGAGATGCCCTGGGAGCAAGCGCTTGCCATTCCGGTTTTAGCCCATCTTTCTCCCACTGAGCAGCGCAAGCTTACTCAGTTGGCTGCCCGTTTCTTACAGCAAAAACGTCTGGTGGCGCTGCAGGGGCTGGAGCTCACCCCGCTGCATCAGGCACGCATTGCCCTGCTCTTTTGTCTGCCAGTGCTTGAGCTGGGAATAGAGTGGCTGGACGGTTTCCATGAAGTGCTGATCTACCCAGCCCCGTTCGTCGTGGATGATGAATGGGAAGATGATATTGGTCTGGTCCATAACCAGCGGGTGGTGCAATCGGGACAAAGCTGGCAGCAGGGGCCTGTAGTGCTGAACTGGCTGGATATTCAGGACTCCTTTGATGCGTCAGGCTTTAACCTCGTGGTGCACGAGGTGGCGCATAAGCTGGATGCGAGGAATGGCGATCGGGCCAGCGGCGTGCCGCTTATCCCATTACGCGAGGTTGCCGGCTGGGAGCACGATCTCCACGCGGCAATGAACAATATTCAGGATGAGATAGACCTGGTGGGGGAAAGCGCCGCCAGCATTGACGCCTATGCCGCCACCGACCCCGCGGAGTGCTTTGCCGTCCTCTCGGAATATTTTTTCAGCGCGCCCGAGTTGTTCGCGCCCCGCTTCCCCGCCCTGTGGCAGCGTTTTTGCCACTTCTACCAGCAGGATCCGCTGCAGCGGATACGTGAGAATGGCCTGCAGGATGAAGACAATCGGCGCATTGTTCACTAAAACAACGCCTTGGGCTAAATTTAGCCAGTTGAATCAGCAAGTTAATTTTAGTGTTGACACAAAAATGCGAGGCCAGTAGTATGCGCCTCGTTCACACGATTCCTCTGTAGTTCAGTCGG
Organism: Klebsiella sp. P1CD1; assembly: GCF_003790505.1. Lineage (NCBI taxonomy): Bacteria > Pseudomonadati > Pseudomonadota > Gammaproteobacteria > Enterobacterales > Enterobacteriaceae > Klebsiella > Klebsiella sp. P1CD1. The sequence continues at coordinate 2,097,947 of NZ_CP033631.1, read as the reverse complement.
TAGAACGGCGGACTGTTAATCCGTATGTCACTGGTTCGAGTCCAGTCAGAGGAGCCAAATTCCTGTTTTCATGCATCCTTGCGAATCATTATATGATGTTAGTTCAACAGGTTAGCGTGAAAATTCTTCCCGGTGCATTTTGATTTTACCCTCCGCATCGGGAAAAATTGGTGGTCAAATCTGGGGTCAGGTTAGTTCGATAATGGAGTGACCCCCATATGTCCCTTAGCGACGCGAAAATCCGCACTCTCAAGCCCTCTGATAAACCCTTTAAAGTCTCCGATTCCCACGGTCTGTATCTGCTGGTCAAACCGGGTGGCTCACGTCACTGGTATCTCAAGTACCGTATTAACGGTAAAGAATCCCGCATTGCGCTGGGTGCCTATCCTGCCGTCTCCCTCTCTGATGCGCGACAGCAGCGTGAAGGTGTCCGTAAAATGCTGGCGCTGAATATCAACCCGGTACAGCAGCGGGCTGCTGAACGTGGCTCACGAACACCGGATAAAGTTTTTAAAAACGTGGCGCTGGCGTGGCATAAAAGTAATAAAAAATGGTCGCAGAACACCGCTGACCGTCTGCTTGCCAGCCTGAACAATCACATCTTTCCGGTTATCGGGAACCTGCCTGTATCAGAACTTAAACCCCGTCATTTCATTGACCTGCTGAAAGGGATCGAGGAAAAAGGTCTGCTAGAAGTTGCGTCCCGCACGCGGCAGCACCTGAGTAACATAATGCGCCATGCGGTCCATCAGGGGTTAATCGATACGAACCCGGCAGCAAACCTTGGCGGCGTGACCACACCTCCTGTCAGACGGCACTATCCTGCCCTGCCACTGGAGCGGCTGCCTGAACTGCTTGAACGTATTGAGGCATATCATCAGGGCCGCGAACTTACCCGGCTTGCCGTCCTGCTGATGCTGCATGTGTTCATTCGCTCCAGTGAACTGCGTTTCGCCCGCTGGTCAGAGATTGATTTCACAAACCGGGTCTGGACGATACCCGCGACGCGAGAACCCATTATTGGCGTGCGTTATTCCGGGCGCGGGGCCAAAATGCGAATGCCGCATATCGTCCCCCTCTCAGAACATGTCATCGCCATTCTGAAACAGATTAAAGATATCACCGGTAATAATGAACTGGTCTTCCCCGGCGACCATAACCCGTATAAGCCAATGTGTGAAAACACGGTCAATAAGGCACTGCGGGTGATGGGTTACGACACGAAAAAGGATATCTGCGGTCACGGCTTCCGGGCAATGGCATGCAGTGCGCTGATGGAATCGGGTTTATGGGCAAAGGACGCAGTAGAACGCCAGATGAGTCATCAGGAGCGCAATACCGTGCGCATGGCTTATATTCATAAGGCAGAGCACCTAGAAGCCCGCAAGGCGATGATGCAGTGGTGGTCGGATTATCTGGAAGCATGCCGAGAATCTTATGCACCGCCTTATACAATTGGTAAAAATAAGTTTATCCCATAGTATACTAACGAATCCCACACTCTGGCAAATTACCACCACCTCCACAGGAGGTGGTTCTATATAGACTTTTATCAACTTCATGACGAAAAACACCTATTTTATCCCAAAAGAAGACAATAGAGTCACAGAGGAATCAAAGAGCGACTCAATTGTCTTTGGACAGTCTGGTTGTGAGGTTAGAAAACAGTTACTCCTACACCATTAAATAGGGCGCAATGCTCGCTAATTTCTCCCGGGTTTCTGTCAGTTCGCGTTCCGGCGTAGATTGCGCGATGATTCCCGCCCCCGCCTGTATCCAGCAGCGCTGGCTATCCTGAAATACGGAACGCAGAACTAGCGCCGCATCAAAGCGCGTATCGTCCAGCAGCAGGATTGCGCCGGAATAAAGCTCTCGCGGCGTCTTCTCAATTTGCATAATCGCGTTCAGAGCAGCATTTTTAGGGATACCTGAGGCGGTAATCGACGGAAACAGCACGGTAAACGCATCCCAGGCATCCTTGTTTTCCGCAAGCTGACCGCTCACGCCAGACCCCAGATGCTGAACGCTGCCGCGCTGGCGAACCGACATTAAATCTTCAACCACCACGCTGCCCGGCTGGCAAACGGCCTCCAGTTCAGCAATAGCTTCTTTGACAGAAAGGATATGCTCAAGCACCTCTTTACTGTCGTGCAGCAGTTCTGCCTCTTTCGCCTTATTATGCTCCGGGTTTCCCATGCGATCGCGGGTGCCCGCAAGCGGTTCAGTGACCACTTTATTGCCCGTCACTGACATCACCAGTTCCGGGCTAAAGCCCAGCGCTTCGCGTCCTTCCTGACGGAACATAAACGAGCGCACAGGTGTGTTTGCCTGCCGCCCGTATAACAGCGTGGCGGGCATATCAATCCGCGATGGCAGGGGAATGGCGCGCGAGACAATCACTTTGACATACTCGCCACGGCGGATCTCCGCAACGGCGCGCGCAACCTGTTGTTTATATGCCTCACCATTGAGGGCGGTATCCACCGCCAGTGGTGCGTTCTGCGTCGTTGTACCGGCCTCTTTTACCCACTCGCACAAACGTCGGCACCCGTCGGCGGAGTCCGCATAAACGGTGACATTTCCCTTTTCAAAAATAAGTTCTTCACGGGGAACGGTTAACGTCAGCAGCGGCCACTCCCCGGCGTTAAAGGCAATCCCCCGCGCATGCGCCGCAAAGTTGAACCCAACTTGTCCATATACCCGACGTCCTTTCACCTGAGGATGCGCCATAAAACGACGCGCGCAGTCGGCAATGGAATCCACCGCCCATTTTTGCTCCCCGGCATCATCAATAAATGTCGCCTGCGTTCCGTCGGCATTAATGTGCAGCCGTGCCTGGCACCCTTTGCCTAAATACCAACAGGGTTGACGCTCATAGACATAACACTCTTCTTCTGCGAACTGGCGTAAAACGCCAGAAATCGTCGGTAGCCATTGTTCCTCTGGTAACGCCAGATGTAGAAATTCACTGATTTTCATCCCTTACCTCTCTGTGTTATTCCCGGATCAATCAATTGCGCTTGTCATCAGTTCTCTTGCCGAATGCAGCCGGATATAAGCAACCCACGCCGCCAGCAACGTGAATGCCCCGGCAAACAGGAAGCAGGCCGCATAGCCAAAATGTTGAGCAACAACGCCACCGATAACGCCTGCCAGAATGGCGATTGCCGCGTCAGTACATTGAAAGAGGGTGAAGTCGACACCGGCCTGCAAAGGCGATGAAAGCGACATCAGCGTGGCGTAAAGACAGACCAGCGCGCAGGCCAGCGAAATGGACTGGACAATGACCAGACACTGGAGAATCGGCAGCAGCAGATGACCCGGCGCCATCATGAGCGTCATCACCACCGCCAGCAGCGCGATCCCCTGGACGCCATAAGCCGTCAACAGCGCTCTGCCGGGTGAGGTGTATTTCATCAGCAATCCGCCTGCCAGCGTTCCTGCTATGCCCGCTGCAATATTGCCGCCGCTGAACAGCGCGCCCAATGCGGACATGCTCACCCCATGATCCAACAACAGCGGTGCCAGAAGAGGCAGCACAAACCGCATGCCTGAATTCAGCATCAATACCAGCAGTAAGCCCAGGCGCGCCTGCTTCCTCCTTAGCGCATAACCTAACGCCGGAACATGCGGGATAGTCGCTGTTCGCGTCGGCTCCGTAATGCGCCACAGCGGGAGTGACAGCGCCATAATCAGCACCGCCATCATCAGCATGGCGACAGGCCAGCCGGATGCCGCCGACAGCATCAGGAACACCCCGCCGCCGCACATCATTCCCAGATAGCTGCCGCCGACCTGCACGCTGTTTCCCCAGCCGTAACCCGTGCGGGTCAGTTGATCGACGCAAAAGCCGTCGCTGGCGATATCAATGGTGGAGGCGACCGTGCCTGCCACCATAAACAGAACAAATAACGCGACGATTTGCGTATCGGGGAATCCCCCTTCTCGCCCAAACCAGCCAATCGCTGCGGCAATAGTCAGGATCGCCGCTAGCGCGACCTGACCACGCAGGATTAACATGCGGGAACGGCGCTCCTGGCTACCGGGCGGAAGCCGCCAGCGCTCGATCCACGGCGCCCAAATAAACTTCAGCGCCCAGGGCAGCATAAACAGGGTTGTCGCACCGGCAAGCGCCAGCGAACCGCCAGCAGCGCGCACCAGCGCGGGTAAGGACTGCATAGACAGCGCCGATACCAGACTCTGCGTCACATAGACGCCGGCAATAGCAAAAATCACCCGCCCGGTCGTCAACGTCAGCGGTTTCACATTCGACTGAACATCACTCATGCACCCACTCTCCAGACGCGGAAACCCCGTCGTCGCGCCACACGCGCGCGGCCATTTGCGCCTGCCACAGCGCCTGATAACGTCCATGATGTGAGAGCAATTGCGCATGAGTACCCTGCTCAACCACCTGTCCCTCTTCCATCACCAGAATGTTTCCGGCCCCGGCGATGGTGGATAAACGGTGAGCGATGATAATCACCGTCCGGTTGTGAACCAGGTTATCGATCGCTTTTTGCACCGCCAGCTCGCTTTCAATATCCAGCGCGGCAGTCGGTTCATCGAGAATGACGACCGGCGCGTTTTTCAATAACGCTCTGGCAATGGAAATCCGCTGGCGCTCGCCGCCCGATAGCTGGCCGCCCATCTCTCCCATTGGCGTCAGCCAGCCTTGCGGAAGACGGGAAATAAACTCAAGGCACTGCGCCGCGCGGGCGGCCTCTTCTACCTCCTGCCGCGTCGCCTGTGGGCGCGCGATACGGATATTCGCCAGCAGCGTGTCATCAAACAGCCAGACATCCTGGAAAACAACAGAAATCAGGCTATTGAGCTGTTCCGGCGTCAGGCGGCGAATATCGACGCCGCCAATAGAAATCTGCCCTTGCTGCGGATCGGCATAGCGCATTAACAGTTTGGTGACCGTAGTTTTGCCTGCGCCGGAGGCACCCACCAGCGCGCTCATACTGGCTGCCGGGAACGTCAAAGAAACATGATTAAGCGCGTGGCCGTCGCCTTCTTCGTAGCGATAGCTGACGTTGTCAAAGCGGATATCGTAACGTTCCGGCATCTCGCTTTGCTCTGCGACGGGAAGCGGTGCTATCGCCATAAACCGCTCAATCCGTTGCAGGGCGCTGGCGATCAGTTCCACAACCGAGGTGTAGCTGATAAACATCGCCATCGGTTCTGCGAAGCGCATAATCATCGCGACGGCGGCAATCAAAAAGGCGAGGTTCAGAGTGCCCGTCACTACCCAGACGATCCCGGATAACACCACCACCTGTAGGCCCAACTCCACGACGCTGGCGATCAGCATCGTCGCGCCAGCGCCCTGACGGTGAGTGCGGGTCTGTAAGTTTTCCAGCGCATTGAAATGCGCCAGCAGCGCCCGGCTTTTATCGGCATCGCTGCCGCAGGTGCGCAATACCATCATCCCCTGAGCAAATTCAACGATATCGCCGCTCAGACGCTGGTGCGCTTCCCCCAGCGTCTGCATTTGTCGCCGCATCGCCGGGCGGCGCCAGTAATAAAACGGCACCAGCAGAGGGAAGATCAGCAACATCACCAGCCCCAGCCGCCAGTCTATCCACAATGTCGCCAGCGACGCCGTCAGCGGCGTGACAATGGTGAGCAGCAAAATATTGGCTATCGCAATAACATAATTGAGATTTTCATCCACGCTGCCCAGCAGCAAGGCGTTCATTTCACCCGCCCTGCCGCGCTGGAGCTTCTCCAGCGGCACGCGGCGTAACTGCTCGCCAAGTCGCAGGCGCAACTCATGGGTGGCCTGCGCCAGATGACCACGGTATTCAAAGCCCAGGCCATACCAGCGTAGCACCAGCGTCACAATTGCGGCGACGCTGAAGGCCATAGCCCAGTTAAGAAGTTGCGGCGCGTCTCCCCGTAACAGCGCATCAATGATCGGATAAAGACAGGCAAAGGCGATCCCCTGCATGAATGCCGCCAGCAACAGCGCCAGCATACTGCGTCGCAGCATCCTGGCCTGACTGCCAACGCTGGAGATAAGCTGGCGCCAGATGACGCGCCAGGCCAGGTTATCCGCAGGATTATTGTCTTTCATTTTCCACCACCTCTTCCTGTGTTCCACCCGGCACCCAATGCTGCGCCTGCTGATAGTGTTGCCAGAGCCGTTGATACAGGCCGCCCTGCGCCAACAGTTGCGTATGGTTCCCCATTTCCCTGAGCTGTCCGTCGGAAAACAGCAATATCACATCGGCCTGAGTCACCATTGAGAGACGATGCGCGACCATGATGACCGTCCGGCCACGCATGGCCGCCGCGAGCGCCTTGATAAGCGCCGCTTCGTTTTCCGGGTCAGCAAACGCCGTCGCCTCATCGAGCACCAGGATGGGGCGATCCTGCAAAAGCGCCCGGGCGATAGTAATGCGCTGCCGCTGGCCGCCGGAGAGAAATACCCCACGTTCCCCGACTCGTGTGTTGTAACCTTCTGGCAGAGCGCTAATAAAATCATGGGCCTGCGCCACTCTGGCCGCCGCTATTACCGCCTCCAGCGGCGTATCCGGCGCGCCCAGACGAATGTTATTGGCTATCGTGTCGGCAAAAAGAAAGTTGTCCTGAAACACAAACGAGAGTTGCTTCATCAGGGTGTCCGTCTGCATATCACGCAGATCCACGCCGCCAATACGGATATGGCCTTTGTCCGGGTCGGCGTAACGCAGCAGCAAGCGCGCCACGGTGCTTTTTCCGGCGCCGCTTGGCCCGACCAGCGCCACAATTTGCCCGGCAGGCACATGAAAGCTCACCTCCTGCAACGCGGCACCAGTACGCGCTTGCGGATAATGAAAGCTCACCTGCTCAAAGGTAATGCTCGCCTCTTGCGGCTGCTGGTCAGACTGCGGCAGCGATAACTCCGGCATCGCGAGAACCTGATAAATACGCTGAATGCTTAAACGCGTTTGCGCGACCAGGTTATTGAGCATCATCATTGGCATTACGGCTTCGGCCATTCCGCTGCCCAGCAGTAAAACGGCCACCCACGCGATAAAATCGAAACTGCCATAGTGCAACAGGCCGTATCCCGACCAGATCAGGACAAACAGGGTCGGGAGAGGATTCAGAATCGAGAAGGAAAAACGCGCTGAAAAACCGGCTTTGCGATACCAGGTTTTGAGCACATCGACCCACTCTTCAAGGGCGCGTTGATAGCGCAAAAAACTGGTGCTGCCGCTATCAAACGTTCTCACCACGGGCATGGCCTGCACGAACTCAATAACCGCCGCGCTAACCTGCTCGCGCGCCTTATGATAACGCTGAGCCATATCTTCCGAACGCTGGCGGGCGAGCACGAGAACAACCGATCCAAACGCCAGTACCCCCAGCGTCGCGATTGCCAGCCGCCAGTCCAGCCAGAACAAGATAACGATTGTCGCCAGCGGCATGATGATCGCGCGGGCATAGAGCGGCGTGCTGTCGGCCACAAAAATATGTAACGACTTCACGTCATCCAGCATCACTTTCGCCACTGACCCGCTGCCCATTTGCTGTAACACGCCAGGCGGAAGCTGCAATGCTTTACGGGCTAACCTGCTGCGCAGAATGTTCTCCAGATGAAAAGCCGCGTAATGAGAGGTGTTGAACGCCTGTAAGCGCAGAACAAAAGTTAAGACCACGCAGCCGATCACGCCGCCCAGCGGCCAGGCCGGAATAGCGTCAGGCGTCGCGCGAATGTCACGCAGGCTCCACGCCAGAAAAAGGAGCGCCCCCAGGCTGGTTAATGCCGCCAGCCCCGCCAGCGCCATAGCTAAAATAACCTTCCTGCGAACCGGTGTAATCACCTGCCAGAGAGGAAATCGGGACAGCGATTCAGTATTTGATGATTGAGATGACATGGGAGTAACTGAATTTCCTGATGAATTTTTACGGACGCCAAAAACGACAATTCAGGGTGGCGTTCTGAGAATTAATGTGAATAATAACCATTATCAATAACTCATCTACCCCATTCGGTTCTATTTATACCCGCATTGGTCTAAGCCACAGGGAGATAACCAGGTCATGACGGAGTCACCGCAAACGCAATCTGAAATCTCTATTCACCAGTTGGTGGTCGGGAAACCTGCAAACGATGGCAATATTCCTGCTCAGTGTGAACTGCTGCGCTGTTCGTTGCAGGAAGGTATGGATATTTTGCTCTGGAGGGGCCATTTTGCGCGGCCTGAGACGTTGCAGCTACACGACGATCTGGGCAGGATTAACTTCTCGTGCATCCTGGAAGGCACATCGCGCTTTGCGATTCAGGGACTCCGGCGCCACACCGACTGGGAGCTTGCGCGCAATCGCCATTACATTACCCATACGCCAGACTGTCGCGGCAGCGCCTCCTATTGTGGCCGATTCGAGAGCATTACCCTCTCCTTCAGCCCTGAAACCCTCGCGCTGTGGGTGCCGGATATTAGCGCGGTCATTAAGAATAAGATCGACTCCCACTGCTGTTGCCAGCAGCAGCGTTGTAATGCTGAAACCCACTTAACGGCTCAGGCCTTGCGTCACGCGCTGATGCGCATGCACGGCGGCTTCAGCCATGAACAAAAGCCGTCGACGCTATGGTTGCAGGGGCAAAGTCTGGTCATGCTCAGTCTGGTGCTGGATGAACATCGCGAAGACGCCAGTTGCCTCTCCTGCCACTTCAACCCGATGGAACGTCAGAAACTGCTGCGGGCGAAGGATCTGCTGCTGGCTGATCTGACGCAAGCGCCGGGCGTCGCGGAGCTGGCCAGAGAGTCCGGTCTGAGCGTTCTCAAAATTAAGCGAGGCTTCCGCGTTCTGTTCAACAACAGCGTCTATGGCCTGTTTCAGGCTGAACGAATGCAGGAAGCCAGAAGACGTCTGGCCAACGGCAATACCTCCGTCATGACGGTGGCGGCCGATCTGGGCTATGCCAACGCCAGCCATTTCTCTGCCGCCTTCCAGAAACAGTTTGGCGTAACCCCTTCGACCTTTAAACGCGTGATGTAACCGGGGTCGCGCCCCCCTAAACTCCTCCCTGACAGAGGCCCGGATACCCCATCCGGGCCTCTGTTCTTTCCGCCTGTTACCAACCCGAAACGGGCATAAATAAACCCGTTTCGGGTAGCATCCAATTGTTAATAATTATTATTCTCATATGAGCAATGCTTTTCGGTAAGACGTGCCATCAGGAGGAAGAATGATTTCTGGCGCACCATCTCAGGATTCGCTGTTACCGGACAACCGCCACGCGGCTGATTACCAACAATTACGCGAGCGGCTCATACAGGAACTGAATTTAACGCCGCAGCAGTTACATGAAGAGAGCAACCTGATCCAGGCCGGCCTGGATTCCATAAGATTGATGAGATGGTTACACTGGTTTCGTAAAAATGGCTACCGCCTTACCCTTCGCGAGCTGTATGCCGCCCCCACGCTGGCGGCATGGAACCAGTTAATGCTCAGCCGGTCGCCTGAGAACGCGGAAGAAGAAACGCCGCCCGACGAATCATCCTGGCCGAACATGACCGAAAGTACCCCCTTCCCATTGACGCCAGTACAGCACGCCTACCTGACGGGCCGCATGCCGGGGCAGAAGCTTGGCGGCGTGGGTTGCCACCTGTATCAGGAGTTTGAAGGCCATTGTCTGACGGCGTCGCAGCTGGAGCAGGCCATCACGACCTTGCTGCAACGCCACCCAATGCTGCATATCGCCTTTCGCCCCGACGGGCAGCAGGTCTGGCTACCGCAACCTTACTGGAACGGCGTCACCGTTCATGATTTACGCCATAACGACGCTGAAAGCCGCCAGGCCTATCTGGACGCACTGCGCCAGCGCCTGAGCCACCGTCTTTTACGCGTGGAAATCGGCGAAACGTTTGATTTTCAGCTGACGCTCTTGCCGGACAATCGCCACCGCCTCCATGTCAATATTGACCTGCTGATTATGGATGCCTCCAGCTTTACGCTTTTCTTCGATGAGCTTAACGCTCTGCTGGCCGGAGAATCGCTGCCGGCTATCGACACCCGCTATGATTTCCGCTCGTATTTGCTGCACCAGCAGAAGATCAATCAACCACTGAGAGACGACGCGCGCGCTTACTGGCTGGCGAAAGCATCGACGCTTCCCCCCGCGCCCGTCTTGCCGCTGGCCTGCGAACCCGCCACGCTACGTGAAGTCCGTAATACCCGACGCCGCATGATTGTCCCGGCAACACGCTGGCACGCCTTTAGCAACCGGGCCGGCGAGTATGGCGTGACGCCGACAATGGCGCTGGCGACCTGTTTTTCTGCCGTGCTGGCTCGCTGGGGCGGCCTGACGCGTCTGCTGCTTAACATCACCTTATTCGACCGCCAGCCGCTGCACCCGGCGGTTGGCGCGATGCTTGCCGACTTCACCAATATTCTTCTGCTGGATACCGCCTGCGATGGCGATACCGTCAGCAACCTGGCGCGTAAAAACCAGCTCACGTTTACGGAGGACTGGGAGCATCGCCACTGGTCCGGCGTCGAATTACTCCGTGAACTCAAACGCCAGCAGCGCTACCCCCACGGCGCCCCGGTGGTATTTACCAGCAATCTGGGGCGTTCCCTCTACAGCAGCCGCGCAGAATCGCCGTTGGGCGAGCCGGAATGGGGCATCTCGCAAACGCCGCAGGTCTGGATAGATCATCTGGCGTTCGAGCATCACGGCGAGGTCTGGCTACAATGGGACAGCAACGACGCGCTGTTCCCTCCGGCGTTAGTCGAAACATTGTTCGACGCTTACTGCCAGTTGATTAACCAACTCTGCGATGACGAAAGCGCCTGGCAAAAGCCGTTCGCAGATATGATGCCCGCCAGCCAGCGCGCGATACGCGAACGGGTCAACGCCACCGGCGCCCCCATTCCCGAAGGCTTGCTGCATGAAGGCATTTTCCGTATCGCTCTGCAACAGCCGCAGGCGCTGGCGGTAACGGACATGCGTTATCAGTGGAATTATCATGAGCTGACAGACTATGCCCGCCGTTGCGCGGGCAGGTTAATCGAGTGCGGGGTTCAGCCCGGCGATAATGTGGCTATCACGATGTCGAAAGGCGCAGGACAACTTGTTGCGGTTCTGGCCGTCCTGCTGGCCGGGGCGGTTTACGTTCCGGTTTCGCTGGATCAGCCTGCCGCACGGCGCGAGAAAATCTACGCTGACGCCAGCGTCCGGCTGGTGCTCATTTGTCAGCACGACGCCAGCGCCGGGTCAGACGATATTCCCGTCCTTGCCTGGCAGCAGGCCATTGAGGCGGAGCCGATCGCCAACCTGGTAGTACGCGCCCCCACGCAACCGGCCTACATTATCTACACCTCCGGCTCTACCGGTACGCCGAAAGGGGTAGTCATTTCTCACCGGGGAGCGCTTAACACCTGTTGCGATATCAATACCCGCTATCAGGTTGGCCCGCATGACAGGGTGCTGGCCCTCTCCGCCCTACATTTTGATTTATCGGTTTACGACATTTTTGGCGTACTGCGCGTGGGCGGCGCGCTGGTGATGGTGATGGAAAATCAACGGCGCGATCCTCACGCATGGTGTGAGCTGATCCAGCGCCATCAGGTCACGCTCTGGAACAGCGTCCCGGCGCTGTTCGATATGCTGCTGACCTGGTGTGAAGGTTTCGCCGACGCCACGCCGGAAAACCTGCGCGCAGTGATGCTTTCCGGCGACTGGATCGGGCTTGACCTCCCCGCCCGTTATCGGGCCTTCCGGCCACAAGGACAATTTATCGCGATGGGCGGCGCCACCGAGGCGTCTATCTGGTCTAACGCCTGCGAAATTCACGACGTCCCCGCCCACTGGCGCTCCATCCCTTACGGTTTTCCGCTAACCAACCAACGCTACCGGGTGGTGGATGAACAGGGCCGGGACTGCCCTGACTGGGTGCCGGGTGAATTATGGATTGGCGGCATTGGGGTCGCGGAAGGCTATTTCAACGATCCCCTGCGTAGCGAGCAGCAATTTTTGACGCTCCCGGACGAGCGCTGGTATCGCACCGGCGATCTCGGCTGCTACTGGCCAGATGGCACAATCGAGTTCCTCGGTCGTCGCGACAAGCAGGTCAAAGTCGGAGGATATCGCATCGAGCTGGGCGAAATCGAAAGCGCGCTCAGCCAGCTGGCGGGGGTGAAACAAGCAACCGTTCTGGCGATCGGCGAAAAAGAAAAAACGCTGGCGGCATACGTTGTTCCTCAGGGCGAGGCTTTTTGCGTTACCGATCATCGGAACCCGGCACTGCCGCAGGCGTGGCACACGCTTGCGGGAACGTTGCCCTGTTGCGCCATCTCGCCAGAGATCTCCGCAGAACAGGTAGCCGATTTCCTTCAGCATCGCCTGCTAAAACTGAAGCCGGGTCACACCGCTGGCGCCGATCCTCTCCCCCTGATGAACTCACTCGCTATCCAGCCGCGCTGGCAGGCCGTGGTGGAACGCTGGTTAGCATTTCTGGTGACACAACGGCGACTGAAGCCCGCTGCTGAAGGTTATCAGGTCTGCGCTGGTGAAGAACGCGAGGATGAGCACCCGCACTTCAGCGGACATGATTTAACGTTATCGCAAATTCTTCGCGGTGCCCGTAACGAACTGTCGTTACTGAACGACGCGCAGTGGTCGCCGGAAAGCCTGGCCTTTAACCATCCGGCCAGCGCCCCGTATATTCAGGAACTGGCGACAATTTGCCAACAGCTTGCACAGCGCTTACAGCGCCCGGTACGCCTGCTTGAGGTGGGAACCCGCACTGGCCGCGCCGCAGAATCGCTGTTAGCACAGCTCAACGCCGGACAGATTGAGTATGTCGGGCTTGAGCAGAGCCAGGAGATGCTGCTGAGCGCCCGGCAGAGGCTCGCCCCCTGGCCTGGCGCCCGTCTGTCCCTCTGGAATGCAGACACGCTGGCGGCGCACGCTCACTCGGCGGACATTATCTGGCTTAATAACGCCCTGCATCGTCTGCTGCCGGAAGATCCCGGGCTCCTTGCGACATTACAACAGCTTGCCGTTCCCGGCGCGCTGCTCTACGTGATGGAGTTTCGCCAGTTAACGCCGTCCGCCCTGCTCAGCACGCTCCTGTTAACCAATGGGCAGCCGGAGGCCTTGCTGCATAACAGCGCCGACTGGGCGGCATTATTTAGCGCGGCCGCCTTCAACTGTCAGCATGGCGATGAGGTCGCGGGGTTACAACGCTTCCTCGTACAATGTCCTGACAGGCAGGTGCGCCGCGATCCCCGTCAACTTCAGGCCGCCCTCGCCGGACGTCTGCCGGGGTGGATGGTGCCGCAACGGATCGTCTTCCTCGACGCCTTACCGCTGACGGCTAACGGGAAAATTGACTACCAGGCGCTGAAGCGTCGTCATACCCCTGAAGCGGAAAACCCGGCCGAAGCGGATTTACCCCAGGGCGACATTGAAAAACAGGTTGCCGCCCTCTGGCAGCAACTCTTATCAACTGGCAATGTCACCAGAGAAACCGACTTCTTCCAGCAAGGCGGCGATAGCCTGCTGGCGACCCGTCTGACCGGGCAACTTCATCAGGCAGGTTATGAAGCGCAATTAAGCGACCTGTTTAATCATCCCCGGCTGGCGGATTTTGCCGCCACGCTGCGGAAAACCGACGTCCCGGTCGAACAACCATTCGTCCACTCCCCTGAAGATCGCTACCAGCCCTTTGCGCTTACCGACGTGCAGCAGGCTTACCTGGTGGGGCGTCAGCCGGGCTTTGCCCTGGGCGGCGTCGGCTCACATTTCTTTGTTGAATTTGAAATTGCCGATCTGGACCTCACCCGGCTGGAGACGGTCTGGAACCGATTAATCGCCCGCCACGATATGCTGCGCGCCATCGTGCGTGATGGACAGCAACAGGTGCTCGAACAGACGCCCCCCAGGGTGATACCCGCACACACCCTCCATACGCCTGAAGAGGCGTTGCGGGTGCGCGAAAAACTGGCGCATCAGGTACTCAACCCCGAAGTGTGGCCGGTATTCGATCTCCAGGTCGGATACGTGGACGGGATGCCTGCCCGCCTGTGGCTGTGTCTGGATAACCTGTTGCTTGACGGTCTGAGCATGCAGATCCTGCTGGCGGAGCTGGAGCACGGCTACCGCTACCCGCAACAGCTGCTTCCGCCGCTGCCCGTCACCTTCAGGGATTATCTGCAACAACCCTCGCTACAGTCGCCCAATCCAGATTCTCTGGCATGGTGGCAGGCGCAGCTTGATGATATTCCTCCGGCGCCTGCGTTGCCGCTGCGCTGCTTGCCTCAGGAGGTTGAAACACCGCGCTTCGCCCGCCTGAACGGCGCGCTGGACAGCACGCGCTGGCATCGGCTGAAAAAACGGGCGGCTGACGCCCATCTCACCCCGTCGGCCGTACTGTTGTCGGTGTGGTCAACGGTTCTCTCTGCATGGAGTGCACAGCCTGAGTTCACGCTTAACCTTACGCTTTTCGACAGGCGACCGCTGCACCCGCAAATCAACCAGATTCTGGGCGATTTCACCTCGCTGATGCTGCTGAGCTGGCATCCCGGCGAAAGCTGGCTGCACAGCGCGCAGTCACTACAGCAGCGGCTGAGCCAGAACCTCAACCACCGCGATGTGTCAGCCATCCGCGTGATGCGTCAACTGGCGCAACGGCAAAACGTGCCTGCCGTTCCGATGCCCGTCGTCTTTACCAGCGCGCTGGGCTTTGAGCAGGATAACTTCCTCGCCCAGCGTAATCTGCTCAAACCGGTCTGGGGCATCTCCCAGACGCCGCAGGTCTGGCTCGATCACCAGATTTATGAATCCGAAGGCGAACTGCGCTTTAACTGGGATTTTGTCGCCGCGCTGTTTCCTGCCGGGCAGGTGGAGCGCCAGTTTGAACAGTATTGCGCATTGCTAAACCGAATGGCCGAGGATGAAAGCGGCTGGCAACTGCCGCTCGCCGCGCTGGTGCCTCCCGTTAAACACGCAGGGCAATGCACAGAGCGCTCACCGCGCGTATGCCCTGAGCACTCTCAGCCACACATTGCGGCGGACGAGAGCACCGTCAGCCTGATTTGCGACGCCTTCCGCGAGGTGGTTGGCGAGTCTGTCACGCCCGCAGAAAACTTCTTTGAGGCGGGCGCAACGTCGCTGAATCTGGTGCAACTGCACGTTTTGTTACAACGTCACGAATTTTCCACCCTGACGTTGCTTGACCTCTTCACCCACCCTTCTCCTGCTGCCCTGGCCGATTATCTGGCCGGCGTCGCCACGGTGGAGAAAACAAAACGACCTCGCCCTGTTCGCCGTCGTCAGCGGCGGATATAGCGCGAAGCAAACTGATTTTCCCCGGAACGCCATCGCGAACGCATGGCGTTCCATTGACTTTGTGAATCTTAGGAAACGGGACCGATTATGGATAACTTGCGCTTCTCTTCTGCGCCGACAGCAGATTCCATTGATGCATCGATCGCTCAACACTACCCGGACTGCGAACCTGTCGCGGTTATCGGCTACGCCTGCCATTTTCCTGAATCGCCGGATGGCGAAACGTTCTGGCAAAATCTGCTGGAAGGTCGTGAATGCAGCCGACGCTTTACGCGCGAAGAGCTTCTGGCCGTCGGTCTGGATGCCGCCATCATTGACGATCCTCATTATGTCAATATCGGTACGGTGTTAGACAACGCCGACTGCTTCGACGCCACCCTGTTTGGCTATTCGCGACAGGAAGCGGAGTCGATGGACCCGCAGCAGCGCCTATTTTTGCAGGCGGTCTGGCATGCGCTGGAACATGCCGGTTATGCCCCCGGCGCCGTCCCCCATAAGACCGGCGTTTTCGCCTCTTCCCGGATGAGTACCTACCCCGGTCGCGAAGCATTGAACGTGACAGAAGTCGCGCAGGTAAAAGGTCTGCAATCTCTGATGGGCAATGATAAAGACTATATTGCCACCCGCGCCGCGTACAAACTCAACCTGCACGGCCCGGCGTTATCGGTACAGACCGCCTGCTCCAGCTCGCTGGTTGCCGTGCATCTGGCCTGTGAAAGCCTGCGCGCAGGCGAATCCGATATGGCGGTTGCCGGCGGCGTGGCGCTCTCTTTCCCCCAGCAGGCAGGCTACCGCTACCAGCCCGGAATGATTTTCTCTCCTGATGGTCACTGTCGTCCCTTTGACGCCTCGGCTGAGGGCACCTGGGCAGGTAACGGTCTCGGCTGCGTGGTGCTGCGTCGCCTGAGAGACGCGCTGCTGTCAGGCGATCCGATTATCTCGGTGATCCTCTCCAGCGCGGTCAACAACGACGGCAACAGAAAGGTCGGCTATACCGCCCCTTCCGTCGCAGGGCAACAGGCAGTCATCGAAGAGGCGTTAATGCTGGCGGCCATCGACGACAGGCAGGTAGGTTACATTGAAACCCACGGCACCGGCACACCGCTGGGCGACGCGATTGAAATTGAAGCGTTACGCAACGTCTATGCGCCTCGCCCGCAGGATCAGCGCTGTGCGCTCGGTTCCGTGAAAAGTAACATGGGCCATCTGGATACCGCGGCGGGCATTGCCGGACTGCTGAAAACCGTTCTGGCAGTCAGTCGCGGGCAAATTCCTCCCTTACTGAATTTTCACACCCCCAACCCTGCGCTGAAACTTGAAGAGAGCCCCTTTACCATACCGGTGTCGGCACAGGCATGGCAGGACGAAATGCGCTATGCGGGCGTCTCCTCCTTTGGTATTGGCGGCACCAACTGCCATATGATCGTCGCCTCGCTGCCCGACGCGCTCAACGCGCGCCTCCCCAATACGGATAGCGGCAGAAAAAGTACCGCGCTGCTGCTCAGCGCCGCCAGCGACAGCGCGTTGCGGCGGCTGGCGACGGATTATGCCGGGGCGCTGAGAGAGAATGCGGATGCCAGCTCTCTGGCCTTCACAGCCCTGCACGCGCGCCGTCTCGATCTCCCCTTCCGCCTGGCGGCGCCATTAAACCGTGAAACCGCCGAGGCGCTCAGCGCCTGGGCCGGTGAGAAATCGGGGGAGCTGGTTTACAGCGGCCACGGCGCCAGCGGCAAGCAGGTGTGGCTGTTTACCGGCCAGGGCTCGCACTGGCGCACTATGGGTCAAACGATGTACCAGCACTCAACGGCGTTTGCCGACACGCTGGATCGCTGTTTTTCCGCCTGTAGCGAAATGCTCACGCCGTCACTGCGCGAAGCGATGTTTAACCCCGATTCGGCGCAGCTGGACAATATGGCCTGGGCGCAGCCGGCGATTGTCGCGTTTGAAATCGCGATGGCGGCGCACTGGCGTGCTGAAGGACTGAAGCCAGACTTCGCCATTGGGCATTCCGTCGGTGAATTTGCCGCTGCCGTTGTCTGCGGACACTATACGATTGAACAGGTCATGCCACTGGTTTGTCGGCGCGGCGCGCTAATGCAGCAGTGCGCAAGCGGCGCGATGGTGGCGGTATTTGCAGACGAAGACACGCTGATGCCGCTGGCTCGCCAGTTTGAGCTGGATCTCGCCGCCAACAACGGTACGCAACATACGGTATTTTCCGGGCCGGAAGCCCGTCTCGCGGTATTTTGCGCCACGCTCTCGCAGCATGACATTAACTATCGTCGCCTGAGCGTAACCGGTGCGGCGCACTCCGCTTTACTGGAGCCGATACTCGATCGGTTCCAGGACGCCTGCGCGGGACTGCACGCGGAGCCGGGGCAAATACCGATTATTTCCACGCTCACCGCCGACGTCATTGATGAGTCAACGCTCAACCAGGCGGATTACTGGCGCCGACACATGCGCCAGCCGGTGCGTTTTATCCAGAGTATTCAGGTGGCGCATCAGCTCGGCGCCCGCGTTTTTCTGGAGATGGGGCCCGATGCCCAGTTGGTTGCTTGCGGGCAGCGCGAATACCGCGATAACGCATACTGGATAGCCAGCGCCCGGCGTAACAAAGAGGCGAGCGATGTCCTCAATCAGGCCCTGCTCCAGCTTTACGCTGCCGGCGTCGCCCTACCGTGGGCCGACCTGCTGGCGGGCGATGGACAACGTATCGCTGCGCCATGTTATCCGTTTGATACTGAGCGTTACTGGAAAGAGCGCGTCTCCCCGGCCTGCGAGCCTGCCGACGCAGCGCTGTCTGCCGGGCTGGAGGTGGCGAGTCGCGCCGCGACAGCGCTCGATCTCCCTCGCCTGGAAGCGCTTAAACAGTGCGCCACGCGACTGCACGCCATCTACGTCGATCAACTGGTACAACGCTGTACCGGCGATGCCATTGAGAACGGCGTGGACGCCATGACCATCATGCGCCGTGGACGTCTGCTGCCCCGCTACCAGCAGCTACTCCAGCGCCTGCTGAATAACTGCGTGGTCGACGGCGATTACCGCTGCACCGACGGGCGATACGTCCGCGCCCGCCCCATTGAACATCAACAGCGGGAATCACTGCTGACGGAACTTGCCGGTTATTGTGAAGGTTTTCAGGCTATTCCCGACACCATCGCCCGTGCCGGCGATCGGTTATATGAAATGATGAGCGGCGCGGAAGAACCGGTGGCGATTATCTTCCCGCAAAGCGCCTCCGACGGCGTGGAAGTGCTGTATCAGGAATTCAGCTTTGGCCGCTATTTCAACCAAATCGCCGCCGGGGTATTACGCGGCATTGTCCAGACGCGTCAGCCCCGCCAGCCGTTGCGTATTCTTGAAGTTGGCGGCGGAACCGGCGGCACCACCGCGTGGCTGCTGCCGGAACTCAACGGCGTTCCGGCACTGGAGTACCATTTCACCGATATCTCGGCGCTGTTCACCCGTCGCGCCCAGCAGAAATTCGCCGACTATGATTTTGTGAAGTATAGCGAGCTGGATCTCGAAAAAGAGGCGCCGTCTCAGGGTTTCCAGGCACAGTCTTACGATCTTATCGTGGCAGCGAACGTGATTCACGCCACCCGCCATATTGGCTGCACGCTCGATAATCTGCGCCCCCTGCTCAAGCCGGGCGGGCGCCTGCTGATGCGCGAAATCACCCAGCCAATGCGTCTGTTTGACTTCGTTTTCGGCCCGCTGGTTCTTCCGCTACAGGATCTCGACGCCCGCGAAGGTGAGTTATTCCTCACCACCGCTCAGTGGCAACAACAGTGCCGCCACGCCGGATTCAGCAAAGTGGCGTGGCTACCACAGGATGGCAGCCCGACCGCCGGGATGAGCGAACATATCATTCTCGCCACGCTGCCCGGTCAGGCGGTTAGCGCCGTAACATTCACCGCGCCATCAGAACCCGTGTTGGGGCAGGCGCTGACGGATAACGGTGATTATCTCGCCGACTGGTCTGATTGCGCAGGTCAGCCCGAACGGTTTAACGCCCGCTGGCAGGAGGCCTGGCGTCTGCTTTCACAGCGTCATGGCGACGCTCTGCCTGTGGAACCGCCCCCCGTCGCCGCCCCGGAGTGGCTGGGGAAGGTTCGCTTAAGCTGGCAAAACGAAGCCTTTTCCCGCGGTCAGATGCGCGTTGAAGCCCGTCATCCTGCTGGCGAGTGGCTGCCGCTATCGCCCGCCGCGCCTCTTCCTGCGCCGCAGACGCATTATCAATGGCGCTGGACGCCCCTCAACGTCGCCAGCATTGACCATCCGCTTACCTTTAGCTTCAGCGCCGGTACGCTTGCGCGCAGCGACGAGCTGGCGCAATACGGCATCATTCACGATCCGCACGCCTCTTCGCGACTGATGATTGTTGAGGAGAGCGAGGATACGCTGGCCTTAGCGGAGAAAGTGATAGCAGCGCTCACCGCTAGCGCAGCCGGATTGATTGTGGTTACTCGCCGCGCGTGGCGAGTCGAGGAAAATGAAGCACTCTCTGCATCCCATCACGCGCTATGGGCCTTGCTTCGCGTCGCGGCCAACGAACAGCCGGAACGGTTGCTTGCCGCCATCGATCTCGCCGAAAACACCCCGTGGGAAACGCTGCATCAAGGGTTGAGCGCAGTCTCACTATCACAGCGCTGGCTCGCCGCACGGGGTGACACCCTCTGGCTCCCTTCACTGGCGCCCAATACGGGATGCGCCGCTGAATTACCGGCAAACGTGTTTACCGGCGATAGCCGCTGGCATCTGGTGACCGGAGCGTTTGGCGGATTAGGCCGCCTTGCCGTGAACTGGCTCAGAGAAAAAGGGGCGCGACGCATCGCCCTGCTGGCGCCGCGCGTGGATGAGTCATGGCTACGCGACGTGGAGGGCGGGCAGACGCGCGTCTGCCGTTGTGATGTGGGCGATGCCGGGCAACTGGCCACTGTTCTTGACGATCTGGCGGCCAACGGCGGCATTGCCGGAGCGATTCATGCCGCTGGCGTATTGGCTGACGCGCCCTTGCAGGAGCTTGATGACCACCAGCTGGCTGCCGTTTTCGCGGTAAAAGCGCAGGCGGCAAGCCAGCTGTTGCAAACCCTGCGCAACCACGACGGACGCTATCTTATTCTCTACTCTTCCGCTGCCGCCACCCTCGGCGCGCCGGGTCAGAGCGCCCATGCGCTGGCCTGCGGCTACCTGGACGGGCTGGCCCAGCAGTTTTCCACCCTTGATGCGCCGAAAACGCTCTCTGTCGCCTGGGGCGCATGGGGAGAAAGCGGTCGGGCGGCCACGCCGGAAATGCTGGCGACGCTCGCCAGACTAGGTATGGGCGCGTTAAGCGATGCCGAAGGCTGCTGGCACCTGGAACAGGCGGTGATGCGCGGCGCCCCGTGGCGACTGGCGATGCGCGTTTTTACCGACAAAATGCCCCCGTTACAACAGGCTCTGTTTAACTTCAGCGCCACAGAAAAAGCCGCAACGCCGGTCATTCCTCCTGCTGATGACAACGCCTTTAACGGCAGCCTGAGCGATGAAACAGCGGTGATGGCATGGCTGAAAAAGCGGATTGCGGTTCAGCTAAGGCTGAGCGATCCGGCGTCACTGCATCCAAACCAGGATCTGTTGCAACTCGGCATGGACTCGCTGCTCTTCCTTGAACTCAGTAGCGATATTCAGCACTACCTGGGCGTACGCATCAATGCGGAACGGGCGTGGCAGGATCTGTCTCCTCATGGACTCACGCAGCTTATCTGTTCTAAGCCAGAGGCGACGCCTGCCGCTTCGCAGCCGGAAGTGTTGCGGCACGACGCCGACGAGCGTTATGCGCCCTTCCCTTTGACGCCCATTCAGCACGCCTACTGGCTGGGGCGAACCCACCTCATTGGCTATGGCGGCGTCGCCTGTCACGTCCTGTTTGAGTGGGATAAACGCCACGATGAGTTCGATCTCGCCATACTGGAGAAAGCATGGAACCAGCTCATCGCACGCCACGATATGTTGCGTATGGTGGTTGATGCCGACGGGCAGCAGCGAATCCTGGCGACAACGCCGGAGTATCACATCCCGCGTGACGATCTGCGCGCGCTTTCCCCGGAAGAACAGCGCATCGCGCTGGAAAAACGGCGGCATGAACTGAGCTATCGCGTTTTGCCTGCCGACCAGTGGCCTCTTTTTGAGCTGGTGGTCAGCGAAATCGACGATTGCCATTACCGTCTTCATATGAACCTCGACCTTTTGCAGTTTGATGTGCAGAGTTTTAAAGTCATGATGGACGACCTGGCGCAGGTCTGGCGCGGTGAAACGCTGGCGCCGCTCGCTATTACCTTCCGTGATTATGTGATGGCTGAACAGGCGCGCCGACAGACATCGGCATGGCACGATGCCTGGGATTACTGGCAGGAAAAACTGCCGCAACTGCCCTTAGCGCCAGAGCTGCCGGTGGTTGAGACGCCCCCGGAAACGCCACACTTCACCACCTTCAAATCGACGATCGGCAAGACAGAATGGCAGGCCGTGAAACAGCGCTGGCAGCAGCAAGGCGTCACATCGTCTGCCGCGCTGCTCACGCTGTTTGCCGCCACCCTTGAGCGCTGGAGCCGTACCACAACATTTACGCTGAACCTGACGTTCTTCAATCGCCAGCCGATCCATCCGCAAATCAACCAGTTGATTGGTGATTTTACCTCCGTCACGCTGGTTGATTTTAACTTCTCAGCGCCGGTGACGTTGCAAGAGCAGATGCAACAGACCCAACAGCGCCTCTGGCAAAACATGGCGCACAGTGAAATGAACGGTGTTGAGGTGATCCGTGAGCTGGGCCGCCTGCGCGGATCACAACGTCAACCGCTGATGCCGGTAGTGTTTACCAGTATGCTGGGGATGACGCTGGAAGGCATGACTATCGATCAGGCGATGAGCCATCTGTTCGGCGAACCCTGCTATGTATTCACGCAAACGCCGCAGGTCTGGCTGGATCATCAGGTCATGGAGAGCGACGGCGAGTTGATGTTTAGCTGGTACTGCATGGACAACGTGCTGGAACCCGGCGCTGCCGAGGCGATGTTTAATGACTATTGCGCCATCCTGCAAGCCGTCATCGCCGCCCCTGAAAGCCTGAAGACTCTCGCCAGCGGCATCGCCGGGCACATTCCCCGCCGACGCTGGCCGCTGAACGCGCAGGCGGACTACGACCTGCGGGATATTGAGCAGGCGACGCTCGAATACCCCGGCATCCGGCAGGCCAGAGCGGAAATAACCGAACAGGGCGCGTTGACGCTGGATATCGTGATGGCCGACGATCCGTCGCCATCAGCGGCGATGCCTGATGAGCACGAACTTACCCAACTGGCGCTGCCGTTGCCTGAGCAGGCGCAGCTTGATGAGCTGGAGGCGACCTGGCGCTGGCTGGAGGCGCGTGCGCTACAGGGGATCGCGGCTACGCTAAATCGTCACGGCCTGTTTACCACGCCGGAGATCGCCCATCGCTTTAGCGCAATAGTACAGGCGCTGTCCGCGCAAGCGTCTCACCAGCGTCTGCTGCGCCAGTGGCTACAGTATCTGACGGAAAGAGAGTGGTTAATCCGCGAAGGTGAAAGCTGGCGCTGCCGCATTCCGCTCAGCGAGATTCCTGAGCCTCAGGAAGCGTGCCCGCAAAGCCAATGGAGCCAGGCGCTGGCGCAGTATCTGGAAACCTGCATCGCCCGGCACGACGCCCTCTTCTCCGGGCAGTGTTCTCCGCTGGAATTGCTGTTCAACGAGCAGCATCGCGTTACCGACGCGCTGTATCGCGACAACCCCGCCAGCGCCTGTCTGAATCGCTATACCGCGCAGATTGCCGCCTTGTGCAGCGCAGAACGGATTCTGGAGGTTGGCGCCGGAACCGCAGCCACTACCGCGCCGGTGCTGAAGGCCACGCGAAACACGCGGCAGTCGTACCACTTCACGGACGTCTCCGCGCAGTTCCTCAATGACGCCAGAGCCCGTTTCCATGATGAATCGCAGGTGTCTTATGCCTTGTTCGACATCAACCAGCCGCTGGATTTCACCGCCCACCCAGAGGCGGGTTACGACCTGATCGTTGCCGTCAATGTGCTCCACGACGCCAGCCATGTCGTCCAGACGTTGCGCAGATTAAAACTGTTGCTGAAAGCCGGCGGACGTTTGCTGATCGTTGAAGCGACGGAGCGAAACAGCGTATTCCAGCTGGCGAGCGTGGGCTTTATTGAGGGATTAAGCGGATACCGTGATTTCCGCCGCCGGGATGAGAAACCGATGCTCACCCGCTCCGCATGGCAGGAGGTTCTCGTTCAGGCCGGGTTTGCAAACGAGCTGGCGTGGCCCGCGAAGGAATCGTCGCCGCTGCGCCAGCATCTGCTGGTGGCGCGTTCGCCTGGCGTAAATCGCCCGGATAAAAAAGCCGTGAGCCGCTATTTACAGCAGCGCTTTGGCACCGGTCTGCCCATTTTACAGATCCGGCAAAGAGAAGCGTTATTTACGCCGCTGCATGCCCCGTCTGAGGCGCCGACTGAGCCAGCCAAACCCACGCCAGTTGCCGGGGGGAATCCGGCGCTGGAAAAACAGGTGGCTGAACTCTGGCAATCCCTGCTGTCTCGCCCCGTGGCAAGGCATCACGACTTTTTCGAACTGGGCGGCGACAGCCTGATGGCGACAAGGATGGTCGCGCAGCTAAACCGGAGAGGGATTGCCAGGGCTAACCTTCAGGATCTGTTCAGCCATTCGACGCTGAGCGACTTCTGCGCCCATCTACAGGCGGCTACGTCAGGAGAGGACAACCCGATACCCCTTTGCCAGGGCGACGGTGAGGAAACCCTGTTTGTCTTCCACGCTTCAGACGGCGATATCAGCGCCTGGCTGCCGCTCGCCAGCGCGTTGAACAGGCGCGTTTTCGGCCTGCAAGCAAAATCGCCGCAGCGCTTTGCCACGCTCGACCAGATGATCGATGAGTATGTCGGGTGCATCCGTCGTCAGCAGCCTCACGGCCCTTATGTGCTGGCGGGTTGGTCGTATGGCGCGTTTCTTGCGGCGGGCGCCGCACAGCGCCTGTACGCCAAAGGCGAGCAGGTTCGGATGGTGTTAATCGATCCCGTGTGCCGACAGGATTTCTGTTGCGAAAACCGGGCGGCCCTGCTGCGCCTGTTAGCCGAAGGACAAACGCCTCTGGCACTGCCCGAACATTTCGACCAGCAGACGCCCGACAGCCAGCTTGCCGACTTTATCAGCCTCGCTAAAACGGCCGGTATGGTGTCGCAAAACCTGACGCTGCAAGCGGCAGAAACGTGGCTCGACAACATCGCGCATCTGCTGCGTTTACTGACTGAGCATACGCCGGGCGAAAGCGTTCCGGTCCCCTGTCTCATGGTGTATGCCGCCGGGAGACCCGCGCGCTGGACGCCAGCAGAAACCGAGTGGCAGGGCTGGATAAACAACGCCGACGACGCTGTGATTGAAGCCAGCCACTGGCAAATCATGATGGAAGCCCCCCACGTTCAGGCTTGTGCGCAACACATTACGCGCTGGCTTTGCGCAACCTCAACGCAACCGGAGAACACGTTATGATGCCGTCCGCCTCCCCAAAACAACGCGTACTGATTGTGGGCGCCAAATTTGGCGAAATGTACCTGAATGCCTTTATGCAGCCCCCGGAGGGGCTGGAACTGGTCGGCCTGCTGGCGCAGGGAAGCGCCCGTTCAAGAGAGCTGGCTCATGCGTTTGGCATTCCGCTGTATACCTCGCCGGAACAGATAACTAGGATGCCGGATATCGCCTGTATTGTCGTGCGTTCGACCGTCGCCGGAGGAACCGGTACGCAGCTTGCCAGACACTTTCTGACGCGCGGCGTACACGTCATTCAGGAGCATCCCCTCCACCCGGATGACATCAGTTCCTTACAAACGCTGGCGCAGGAACAGGGCTGCTGCTATTGGGTAAACACGTTTTATCCGCATACGCGCGCGGGACGCACATGGCTTCGCGATGCGCAGCAGCTGCGTCGCTGCCTGGCTAAGACGCCGCCGGTAGTCCACGCCACCACCAGCCGACAGTTGCTCTACTCCACTCTGGATTTGTTGTTGCTGGCTCTGGGCGTTGATGCCGCCGCCGTGGAGTGCGACGTGGTTGGCAGCTTTAGCGATTTTCACTGTCTGAGACTCTTCTGGCCGGAGGGAGAAGCCTGCCTGCTGCTTCAGCGCTATCTCGATCCTGACGATCCAGATATGCATAGCCTTATCATGCACCGCCTGCTGCTGGGCTGGCCGGAAGGTCATCTTTCGCTGGAGGCGAGCTACGGCCCCGTCATCTGGTCATCCAGCCTGTTTGTCGCAGACCATCAGGAGAACGCCCACAGCCTCTACCGCAGACCGGAGATCCTGCGCGATCTGCCGGGTCTGACGCGCAGCGCGGCGCCCCTGAGCTGGCGCGACTGCTGCGAAACCGTCGGGCCGGAGGGCGTCAGCTGGTTGCTACACCAGTTGCGCAGCAATCTGGCGGGCGAACATCCACCAGCGGCCTGCCAAAGCGTACATCAGATCGCGTTATCACGTTTATGGCAGCAGATTTTACGTAAGACCGGCAATGCGGAGATCAGACGCCTGACGCCGCCGCACCACGACCGGTTAGCCGGTTTCTACAACGATGATGATAAGGAGGCGCTGTGACGCAATCTGCAATGTGCATCCCGCTGTGGCCCGCCCGGAACGGCAATACTGCGCATCTGGTCATGTGCCCTTTCGCTGGCGGCAGCAGTAGCGCGTTTCGCCACTGGCAAGCTGAGCAACTGGCTGATTGCGCGCTTTCTCTGGTGACCTGGCCGGGGCGCGATCGCCTTCGCCATCTGGAACCGCTCAGAAGCATTACACAACTGGCGGCACTGCTGGCGAACGAGCTGGAAGCATCCGTATCGCCTGACACGCCGCTTTTACTCGCCGGGCACAGCATGGGGGCGCAGGTGGCGTTTGAAACCTGCCGACTTCTGGAGCAACGGGGGCTTGCGCCACAAGGACTGATTATTTCCGGGTGCCATGCCCCGCATCTGCATTCTGAACGCCAGCTCAGCCATCGCGATGATGCCGACTTTATCGCTGAGCTGATAGACATTGGCGGATGTTCTCCTGAACTGCGGGAAAACCAGGAATTAATGTCGCTGTTTCTTCCTCTTCTGCGCGCTGATTTTTACGCCACCGAGAGCTATCACTACGACTCGCCCGACGTCTGTCCGCCGCTGCGCACGCCTGCGCTGTTATTGTGCGGCAGCCACGATCGCGAAGCCTCCTGGCAGCAGGTCGATGCCTGGCGTCAGTGGCTGAGCCACGTTACAGGCCCGGTGGTGATTGACGGCGATCATTTCTATCCCATTCAACAAGCCCGGTCCTTTTTTACGCAGATTGTCCGCCATTTTCCCCACGCATTTTCTGCAATGACCGCGTTGCAAAAACAGCCCAGTACTTCAGAAAGGTGACGCATGAATTCTTCCTTTGAATCTCTGATTGAACAGTATCCCTTCCCCATTGCCGAACAGTTGCGCCACTGGGCGGCCCGTTATGCCTCGCGAATTGCCGTCGTTGATGCAAAGGGGTCGTTAACCTACAGCGCGCTTGATGCACAAGTTGACGAACTTGCCGCAGGTCTGTCATCACTGGGTTTGCGTTCGGGGGAGCATGTAATTGTGCAGCTTCCCAACGACAACGCGTTTGTTACCCTGCTGTTCGCCTTGTTAAGACTGGGCGTTATCCCCGTGCTGGCGATGCCCTCGCAACGGGCGCTGGATATCGACGCGCTGATTGAGCTGGCGCAACCCGTCGCTTACGTTATTCACGGGGAAAACCACGCAGAGCTGGCCCGACAGATGGCGCACAAACACGCCTGCTTGCGTCATGTTCTGGTCGCTGGAGAGACCGTGAGCGACGATTTTACGCCGCTCTTCTCCCTTCACGGTGAGCGACAGGCATGGCCGCAGCCTGATGTTTCCGCCACCGCGTTGTTGTTGCTCTCAGGCGGCACAACCGGCACGCCCAAACTCATCCCGCGCCGACATGCCGACTATAGCTATAACTTCAGCGCTTCTGCTGAACTGTGCGGCATCAGCCAACAGAGCGTGTATCTCGCCGTCCTCCCGGTGGCGCATAACTTTCCGCTGGCCTGCCCCGGTATTCTGGGAACGCTTGCCTGCGGCGGAAAAGTGGTGCTGACCGACAGCGCCAGCTGTGATGAGGTGATGCCTTTAATCGCGCAGGAAAGAGTGACTCACGTCGCCCTGGTTCCGGCGCTGGCGCAATTATGGGTGCAGGCCAGGGAGTGGGAAGACAGCGACCTTTCGTCGCTGCGCGTCATTCAGGCAGGCGGCGCCCGGCTCGACCCGACGCTTGCTGAGCAGGTTATCGCCACCTTTGACTGTACCCTGCAACAGGTTTTCGGTATGGCGGAAGGCCTGCTCTGTTTTACCCGGCTGGACGATCCGCATGCCACCATTCTCCACAGCCAGGGGCGCCCGTTGTCCCCTCTGGATGAAATCCGCATCGTTGATCAAGACGAGAACGACGTCGCGCCGGGCGAAACCGGGCAATTGTTAACGCGCGGCCCTTATACCATTTCGGGCTATTACCGCGCCCCTGCCCACAACGCGCAGGCCTTTACCGCGCAAGGGTTTTACCGCACAGGCGACAATGTCAGGCTGGATGAGGTGGGGAACCTGCACGTTGAGGGACGCATAAAAGAGCAGATCAACCGCGCCGGAGAAAAAATAGCCGCGGCTGAAGTGGAATCGGCACTGCTGCGTTTAGCGGAAGTGCAAGATTGCGCGGTGGTCGCCGCGCCGGACACGCTGCTTGGCGAGCGGATTTGCGCGTTTATCATCGCGCAGCAGGTGCCAACTGACTATCAGCAGTTGCGTCAACAACTGACCCGTATGGGGCTCAGCGCGTGGAAAATTCCTGACCAAATCGAGTTTCTGGACCACTGGCCGCTCACCGCCGTCGGCAAGATAGACAAAAAACGCCTGACGGCTCTCGCCGTCGACCGTTATCGCCATTCTGCCCAATAAGCGCAAACCGACCCGAAACAGGTTGAAATAAACCCGTTTCGGGTAGCACCACCATTAGAAATAGTTATCATTTTCAATTCACCATTGTCGGTATTTTTGGCGTTTCGCCGTCTTACAGGGACTCACAACAATGAAAATGACACGGCTTTATCCTCTGGCCTTGGGGGGATTATTGCTCCCCGCCATTGCTAATGCCCAGACTTCACAGCAAGACGAAAGCACGCTGGTGGTTACCGCCAGTAAACAATCTTCCCGCTCGGCATCAGCCAACAACGTCTCGTCTACTGTTGTCAGCGCGCCGGAATTAAGCGACGCCGGCGTCACCGCCAGCGACAAACTCCCCAGAGTCTTGCCCGGGCTCAATATTGAAAATAGCGGCAACATGCTTTTTTCGACGATCTCGCTACGCGGCGTCTCTTCAGCGCAGGACTTCTATAACCCCGCCGTCACCCTGTATGTCGATGGCGTCCCTCAGCTTTCCACCAACACCATCCAGGCGCTTACCGATGTGCAAAGCGTGGAGTTGCTGCGAGGCCCACAGGGAACGTTATATGGCAAAAGCGCTCAGGGCGGGATCATCAACATCGTCACCCAGCAGCCGGACAGCACGCCGCGCGGCTATATTGAAGGCGGCGTCAGTAGCCGCGACAGTTATCGAAGTAAGTTCAACCTGAGCGGCCCCATTCAGGATGGCCTGCTGTACGGCAGCGTCACCCTGTTACGCCAGGTTGATGACGGCGACATGATTAACCCCGCGACGGGAAGCGATGACTTAGGCGGCACCCGCGCCAGCATAGGGAATGTGAAACTGCGTCTGGCGCCGGACGATCAGCCCTGGGAAATGGGCTTTGCCGCCTCACGCGAATGTACCCGCGCCACCCAGGACGCCTATGTGGGATGGAATGATATTAAGGGCCGTAAGCTGTCGATCAGCGATGGTTCACCAGACCCGTAC
Source organism: Klebsiella sp. P1CD1 (assembly GCF_003790505.1). NCBI lineage: Bacteria > Pseudomonadati > Pseudomonadota > Gammaproteobacteria > Enterobacterales > Enterobacteriaceae > Klebsiella > Klebsiella sp. P1CD1. Next base: position 2,068,640 of record NZ_CP033631.1, on the reverse strand, counting down.
ATGCGGCGCTGCACTGACAGCCAGACCCTGAGTGGGAAATACACCACCGATGACTGGGTTTTCAACCTGATCAGCGCCTGGCAGCAGCAGCATTATTCGCGCACCTACCCTTCCGGTTCGTTAATCGTCAATATGCCTCAGCGCTGGAATCAGGATGTGCAGGAGCTGCGCGCCGCAACCCTGGGCGATGCGCGTACCGTTGATATGGTGTTTGGGCTGTACCGGCAGAACACCCGCGAGAAGTTAAATTCAGCCTACGACATGCCGACAATGCCTTATTTAAGCAGTACCGGCTATACCACCGCTGAAACGCTGGCCGCATACAGTGACCTGACTTGGCATTTAACCGATCGTTTTGATATCGGCGGCGGCGTGCGCTTCTCGCATGATAAATCCAGTACACAATATCACGGCAGCATGCTCGGCAACCCGTTTGGCGACCAGGGTAAGAGCAATGACGATCAGGTGCTCGGGCAGCTATCCGCAGGCTATATGCTGACCGATGACTGGAGAGTGTATACCCGTGTAGCCCAGGGATATAAACCTTCCGGGTACAACATCGTACCTACTGCGGGTCTTGATGCCAAACCGTTCGTCGCCGAGAAATCCATCAACTATGAACTTGGCACCCGCTACGAAACCGCTGACGTCACGCTGCAAGCCGCGACGTTTTATACCCACACCAAAGACATGCAGCTCTACTCTGGCCCGGTCGGGATGCAGACATTAAGCAATGCGGGTAAAGCCGACGCCACTGGCGTTGAGCTTGAAGCGAAATGGCGGTTTGCGCCAGGCTGGTCATGGGATATCAATGGCAACGTGATCCGTTCCGAATTCACCAATGACAGTGAGTTGTATCACGGCAACCGGGTGCCGTTCGTACCACGTTATGGCGCGGGAAGCAGCGTGAACGGCGTGGTTGATACGCGCTATGGCGCACTGATGCCCCGACTGGCGGTTAATCTGGTCGGGCCGCATTATTTTGATGGCGGCAACCAGTTGCGGCAAGGCACCTATGCCACCCTGGACAGCAGCCTGGGCTGGCAGGCGACTGAACGGATAAACATTTCCGTCTATGTCGATAACCTGTTTGACCGTCGTTACCGTACCTATGGCTATATGAACGGCAGCAGCGCCGCCGCGCAGGTCAATATGGGACGCACCGTCGGTATCAATACGCGAATTGATTTCTTCTGATTATTTTAAAAGGGATACCGGAAGGGCATCCCTTTTACGCCATGAGTTAAAACGGTACCCCAACAGCAACTGCCCAACACAACGTTGCCTGTTTCGTAGCCCGATTAAGGAGATAATCCCATCATGTCAGAGACGTTTTCTCACCTCCTGGACGCATATACCCAATCAGCAGAGATGTACGATATTCTCTCGGAAAAACATTGGCAGTCCCGGCGTGCCTCAGTGCTGAATGGATTGCAGACTACCTGCCCTGACGCGAAAACCATACTTGATATCGGTTCCGGCACTGGCATGGCTCTGGATGTCGTCCTGGAAGCCTTTCCAGGTGCACAGGTTCATGCCATTGAACCCTCTGCGTCAATGCGCATCGGTCTGATGACGCGGATACTAGCAGATACCCGACTACGCAGGCAGGTTACCGTACACCCGTGCGATATTGCTCAGGCCACGCTTCCTGCAGACATTGATATCGCCCTTGTGTGTGGCTGTGTTGGTTTTTTTGAGGTTCCGGTGCGGAAAGCGCTTTGGTCGCAGCTGGCCTCATTGCTGACGCCGAACGGTGCTGTACTGGTCGATGTGATGCCCATAGCGGAGCCGCAGCAGGTGTCAGAATTCCGTGCGGCCAGCGTTGATGTTGGTGAGCACCGTTACGACATTTGGCTAAGTGGGCAAAAAATAGAAGATGAACCGGAAATAATGCGCTGGCATATTCGCTTTGAACAGCATGACGGCGAAGTAAAAATACGCAGTTTCTCCGTTGAACGTGACTGGCGTACGTTCAGCCTTGATATATTGATAGATGAAGCGGCTGACGCAGGATTTAAGGCACTTTTACTGCCTGACAGCCCAGTTCCGGCAGCTTTGTTCAGGTTGTGTTGAGACGTACCAGAGCCTGTTTTTGTAAGCGGTTAGGCGTCGCATGCCAGGCATTGCCCTGCTTTGCAGGAAAAGCTTCGTTTTCATCTTCATTGACGAGTCTTTGTTTTTTTAATTGTGAGAAAGCGATACCCATAATTACCTCCTCAACTAATAGCTCATGAATAAAATGTAAATTGTACTTTAAGTTACAACAAAAGCGTAACATGACAATGCTCTCATATTTTCAGGCGATGAGGTTACGGCATGCTTATTTCATGGCTTCAATTTCGGAGAAATTGTTAAGCCATGAAATAAGCATGTGGCTCGCGGTCAGAAAATTCAATTCCGGAGGAATTGTTAATTTTCAGGCACCGCGCCCACCTGCGAACATTCGCCCAAAGCGAATTGAGCAGGCCGGGGGGAGCCGCAAAAATTTTGCCGCCCCGGCGAGCAAAAAGGCACGCCCACGTGCCGGTTTTTGTGGGGGGCCTGCCCCGCACACCGTCAAGCCAGGTAATATTTCCCGCCCACGGGGAATATTGCCGATCAGGCGCGACCAACCCCTTTAAAGCAGCGTTCCCGTTTTTTCGCTCCGAGCTGGCGAGGAAAAGAAAAAACAGGCGAAACGCGCGTCTTAAAGGGGTTGGTCGCGCGTAGCGCGTGACGGTGTGCCGCCTTTGACCCAGGGGGTTTTGACGCAGCGTTCAGCGGAGTCATTACCCCCATGTGACAGGCAGTGAGGGCGTCCAGCCCGAGCGTAATGACACACGCCGTTGCCCGCCATTCGGGCGTTTCAGGTGGCGGACGACCACGGGTCGGCTGTCATCTGAAAGCGCGGATAACGGGCATGCCCGCAGGATACGGGCAACCGGTTCATGGGCGCCATCTGTGGGCGTCTCCGATGGGCGTGGGGTCTGACGTCCATCCGTGACGCCCATAGTCAGCGCCTGTGTCAGCATGAAAACAGGTACCAGGGCGTGTCCGTTTTCATGGAAAAAACAACGCCGGGATTTTATACGGGTCGCCCTGTCCATTTGCCCCATATCATGGCCCTGATGAGCGGGGCAATGTCATGGGGCGAACTGCCACGGAAGAGGCTTACCGGATGTGCGGGCTCTTTGCCGCCCGCCCCCGCAGCCTGCGAATTTATTCGGGTATAAGATGCCCGGATAAATTCGCAGGGAAATGAATATCACCTGGAATATATCTCATCCTGTTGGCCCCGATATAAGACGAAAGCTGCATTCCCTTGCGGCAGCTTATTTTACACTCATTGCTTATCCATCAGATAACGGTGCGCCTTTGAGGCTGCGCTGGCTGCTCTGAAAATATAACGCTTGTCGTTTTTCAGTGCTTTCAGCCAGGATGCAATATAGCTTTCGTGCTGAACCTCACCTTCAATGCTTAAATCTGCTATCAGAAACGCGCTACCGAGTTCCGCGCACAGCTCCTCGAAAGCGTAACACTCACTGCCAAATCTGCCTTTCATTTCGCGGTTAAGGCGGGCTTTTGCCCCGGTCCAGTGAACCAGCTCATGCAGGCCGGTGGCATAGAAGTTCGCCGCATCGTTAAACAGATGGCGCTCAGGCAGCCAGATTTCATCCGTGGCGGGCATGAAGAATGCATTCTGCCCCTTCTCGATGATTTTCGCACCGCTGCAACTGAAAAGTGCTTCTGCCTGCGGTAAGGGGTCAAACGTAGCGGCGGGGACTTCTGCTCCTGCTTTCTCCGTCACGGGCAGACCGTCAATCTGGTCAAGGTTAAACACCGTGAATGTTTTCAGTATCGGGATGTGTTCCGTCTCGCCCTCGTCGTTTTCTTTCTCCAGCGTGGTGTAGAAAATGGCGGTTGTCCCGCGCTCTCCCTTACGTACCTGACCGCCAGCGGCCTGCGACTGTTTGTACGTCATCCACCGTGAATCACTGAATCCCTGTTTCGAAGCACTACACCACAGCAGCATAATATTCATCCCGCTGTAAGCCACGTCGGTAGCATAATTAACAGGCAGACCGGACATTCCCGGAACACGCTTCCACGGGCATGACCACGGTTTTACACCCGCTTCAAGCGCTTCAATGATGCTGTCTGTCACGGTCTGGTAAATATCAGTCCGGCTTTTTAACCCTTTCGTTTTTGAGGAGCCAGAGCGCTCCAGCGACGATACGCTGGTCGCCGCTGCGGGGTTAGGGGCGGTAGTCTGGTTATGCAGGGAAATGGACATGGTTTTTTCTCCGTCAGTGGTGTGATTTTCGTCTTCGTATCGCCTGACGGTTCGCTTTCCCGGCGTCGTTCTGTCCCGCAGGGGCGCAGCATGCGTGCACTTCACCCTTGCAGGACGGGTTGCAACGGGAAACGATTAACCGGAAGCGAATACGGGAACGAAAAGCACGCGGGAGAAAAAATCGGCCCCTGCATAACCGGGCATAGCGCCCCTTAGTTCGCAGTGGTGAAAATAGATTTTTGGTAATTGAGGATTGGCACTAACGGAAAATTCTTGTTAATGCTAAATAACTGCTCGGAATAGTAGATCACTCAGGGGGAACTCAGCCCGGTTTATGCGATCTGATCAATCGCTGAATATCCCAAATCACCAACCGGACTGAGCAATGCCAATCATAGCACCAATTCCCAGAACTGAACGACGCATGATGCAGAAAACGCTCCATAAAACAAAGGACAAAAACCACGCCCGGCGACTCACAGCCATGCTAATGCTGCATCGTGGTGACACCGTCAGCCATGTTGCCAGAACGCTCTGCTGTGCCCGCTCATCAATTGGTCGCTGGATTAACTGGTTCACGCTGTCTGGCGCTGATGGCCTGAAGTCATTGCCGTCAGGACGTGGGAGGCGCTGGCCGTTCGAGCATATTTACGCATTGCTGCGTGAGCTCGTTAAGCATTCTCCCGGCGATTTTGGTTATCAGCGTTCCCGCTGGAGTACCGAGCTGCTGGCGATAAAAATCCGTGATGTCACCGGTTGTCCGCTACATGCTTCAACCATCCGGCGATGGTTACCTGCTGCCGGACTGGTATGGCTCAGAACAACGCCAACACTGCGTATCCGGTACCCGAATAAGGAAGAAAAAGTGGCAGCGATTAATGTGGCGTTAGCCAGCTGTAGCACAGAACACCCGGTGTTTTACGAAGATGAAGTGGATATCCACCTCAATCCCAAAATCGGCGCTGACTGGCAGTTACGCGGGCAGCAAAAACGCGTTGTCACGCCGGGGCAGAATGAAAAGTACTATCTTGCCGGTGCGCTACACAGTGGTACGGGCAAAGTCAGCTACGTGGGTGGAAACAGCAAAGGTTCATCATTATTTATCAGTATGTTAAAAAATCTGAAGGCGACATACCGGCGGGCAAAAACGATTACGCTCATTGTCGATAACTACATCATCCACAAAAGCCGTGAAACGTTGCGCTGGCTGAAAGCAAACCCAAAGTTCAGAGTGATTTATCAGCCAGTTTACTCGCCGCGGGTCAATCATGTTGAACGGTTATGGCAGGCGCTTCATGAAACAATAAGCCGAAATCACCAGTGCCGTTCAATGTGGCAACTGTTGAAAAAGGTTCGTCACTTTATGGATACCGTCAGCCCATTCCCCGGTGGAATGCATGGGCTGGCTAAAGTGTAGCGGTATTAGGAACAGTTATTTAGAATGTTTTCTCCTCCAAAATAAGCTCATTGTCGGGTTAAAATTCCGGGTATATTATCGAACGTCGTTGTGATTTTTTTCTTATTCCATTCTTCATCTCAATTTCACATAATCTGAAAAATAAATATTCTTTAGTAAAAAGGCACGAAGTACTCATAAAATATGGTCACTACTTTATTAGTGACCATTATTTATGGATCGAAGCATTTTCAGGTTTTCATAATTACTGCTGACGTATCAGGTCTACGGCATCATAAGCGAATGAAGGGCCAAGCCAGCCTGCACCACCTGAACCACTTATTACACTAATGGTCAGGGTGTTCTCACCCTCTTTCAAAACGCCTTCAGGAATATCAAATGTATAAAGGGTGTTAAAGCCGCGATATGTACCTACAGTTATATTCCTTGTCTTGGGTTGAACCGGTGCCCCTGACTTCGCAATCCAGCCGTTAACATTGATTGCAGGGCGCCCACCTTGTCCTGCAGTGGTAGTACCAATTCTTAGCCTGCTGGCGCCCAACTGCTCACTGGTTAAGCGGAAGTTAATCTTTATATCATTATTGATGTTACGACATTGATACGCCGGGAAGTGTTTATTTGGTACAGACTGCCCAATAGTATATGTTTCTGGGGTCCAATCGGACATTCTAACATCTGTAGGATGCATGACTGTAATTTTATCCCCATTCATTAATTCCTGAGGAGAACCATCCCACTCACCGATTCGCCACAGGCTTTCAACAAACGAAGGATCGTCAGTTATTGTCAGGTGACTGATCTGCGTTGTTGCCCCGGAAATTACTGTGACTGTGTCTTTAAGAACTTCTAGTTCATTTTTAAAGACCGTCAAATCATATTCCCCGGGAATAAGTCCTTCGCACTTAAATTGAGTTGTAATGTTATTTATAATACACCAGTAAAAAGAAGATTTATTTGAAAAAGATACAGTGTATGTTGATTTTCCATCCAGGCCATCAATTCCCGTACAATTAATACCCCCCCTGTTTTCCAAGGGAATCCAGCCCAGCAGGTTTGTATCAGCAAGCCATGTCAATCCAGGTTTTTCTGGCTGAGATCCATCATTGAATACAAGCGTATACAGATTAAGGATCTTCGTACGGAATACATCAGTCTGAGCCATTCCGTAGTTAATAATATATGTAATTTCCTGATCTTCACTGGCCTGATTCAGCAATGAACGATAAAAGGGACCTCCGGACATACCTTCCGCATTTCCACGCACAACCCAAAGCCCAACATTATCACCTGTAGCACCGATGTATGACCAGTCTTTAAGTCGCTGATTCGAGTAATGCTTAGATTTTGTGTGACCATCATCCGTAGAAAATATATCAGCAGATTCGATTGTCTTTGTGGTTCCATGCAAATCTGAAGGCTCAGGACCATAAGGAAGTAAGGAATAATTAGTTCTCAAAATATACCTTACATGTCCATGGACATCAGGTTGCTGAGTAAAGTACGTCCCCATATAAATATTGTCCTCACCTTTTCTGACAATATAGTAATGAGTCAGATACCCTGCTCTTACGGTAACTTTGACGATGTCATCATTAATTAATTCAGCCTCAACATTTACGTCATAAATGCCATTGTATAACCAGTCGAAGCCAGAATTAATCTGGCTGCCACGGGACTTATCCTGATACTCAACACCTTTATAAATTAAGGATGCAATATCGCCTGGCGATTGTGTGCTGGAACCATAATCCTGACGTCTGACTTTAAAAATTAAATTCTCACCATTTTTAATAGTAAAGAACTCATTGTCAGTAACCAAACCAAATTCAGACATATTAAATATCTCCTTTATAATAACTTTGTGCGATTAAGGAAAGAGAATTTTCCGTGCTGCGAAATGCATAATGAATTTTATACTCTGTCCATTCTCACTCCTGTAGTAATAATCTTAAAAAGGTTATAATTCTCATAAATGTTGTATCATGATCAAAACATCCCCCCCATTGTTAATGACGCAGCTATGCTGATTTGTAAATAATCATAGAGTGGAACCGGGTCTACTGTGTTCACAGTCATGCAAAATACCTCTTCACCATAAATAAGCGCAGCATGTCCCCTCTTCAATTAGAAAGACATGTAAAAAAATTATGCACGGCTCGGCTCTCAGCTTCAGCCATCCAGAGTAGATTAAATGCTTTTGACACGACGATATGTCGCTAATTAAGCATTTACGAATTTTTAAACGGAACCTTAAGCCGATAATACCTTCGTTAACGACATTTAGTACCTAAACTTTGTATTAGGTTCACCATTGTGAAAACCTTTTTTACTGGGTAAGCACAATACCTCCCAACCCCACCAATACTGTATATAAACACAGTACCCCCGGCACTGTGGCATGTCAACAGATGAGATGAAATTGTTAAGTATAAGTGGGTTACGAGGACCGTACAGACTGTAGTTAGTATTCAGCTCACAGTGCAACGCGCCACGGCTGTAAATCGCTGTCCCGGTTGACTGCCCAGCATGTACTGACATTATGCATATGGAGATGGTAGCGCTTTGATTCTGGACTGGCCCCATAGATCACCAGACACTTCGCCTCTCTTAAAATAAGAGGTAGTCTTAGACCTATGTTTAACACCAATCAGAATAATAAGATGGTTGAAGTGTTATCAGGACCTGTGCGGCGCCGCCGCCGTACACCGCAGGAAAAAATAGCCATTATTCAGCAGACATTTGAACCCGGTATGACCGTGTCTCATGTCGCCCGCCTGCATGGCATCAATGCCAACCAGATTTTCAAATGTCGCAGGCAATACGAAGACAGCTCGCTAACAGCCGTGGCTTAAGGTGAAGAAGTTGTGCCTGCTTCTGAACTTGCTGCAGCCAATAAGCAAATCCGTAAACTACAGCACCTTCTGGGCAAAAAGACGATGGAAGCTGAAATACTTAAAAGGCCGTGGAGTTCGATCGGGCAAAAAAATGGATTGCGCATGCGCCCCTGTTGCCCGGGGACGACGAATATCCGACGTTTGCCTAAGTATTGGCGTGTCGCGTGCGCAGCTGAGTATCAGGGTTCACCGGTTGTCTGACTGGCAGGATCACCGGCGACAACCCCGTTTTGACGATAACGCGGTGTTGTCCCGGATAAATACCGCTGTGGCCAGCCTGCCCGCGTACGGTTACCGACGGGTGTGGGCACTGTTGCGACGAGAATCTGAGCGTGACGGGAAGCCTGTAGTTAATGCAAAACGGGTGTACCGCATTATGAACACCCACCATCTGCTTCTTGAGCGAAAACCTGCGGATAAGCACCGTAAACGGGCCCATAAAAGACGTGTTGCAGTGGCTGAGAGCAACCGACGTTGGTGTTCAGACGGCTTTGAGTTCCGCTGCGATAATGGCGAAAAGTTGCGGGTAACCTTCGCACAGGACTGCTGTGACCAGGAGATCACCACGAGCACGTACTGAGGATCGTTCAAACCAGATTAAGTAATCCGTAACTATTAGTGGTCATTCTGGTGGTCTTGACAGGCAAGCCATTCTGGCTTAGCTTAATTATTAGCCACTTGCTGGCAAAGGCGATCCCAGTCAGAGGAGCCAAATTTAAAAAAGCCTGCTTTCGAGCAGGCTTTTTACTTTTCGGTTTTCATGCCTCTTCACGAATCTTTATACGATGTAGATTCAACAAGTTAGCGTGAAAAATTTTCCTGATGCATTTTCATTCCTTCCTCCGCATCAGGCAATATTCTGGGTCATTTCAGTTCGATTTTGCGCTGACCACCCTATGTCTTTTTGCGACACCCAATTCCGCAGTTTCAAGCCTAATGAAAAACCTTTTAAGTTTACTCAGCGGGACTGAGTTTCGCGCAGGCCGATGCAATGCGCCGCCCGGCTTCAGCTACCGTGGCGTTGTCTGTGGCAATCGATAATCGAAAATAGGGCGACAAGCCGTATGCGCTGCCGCCAACGCCGGACACGCCGTTTTCCAGCAGATAATCCAGCACGTCAGCTTCGTTTTCGATTTTCGCCCCGCCTGGCCGGTAACGTCCGATTAATCCGGCGCAGCGGCAAAAGACAAAGAAACCGCCCTGCGGCACCCGCAACTCCAGCCCGTCAATATTCGCCAGAATGTCGGTTATCACATCGCGCCGTTGCTGATAAGCCGCAACCTGTGGCGCAATAAAATCCAGCCCGCCGTTAAAGGCTGCCAGCGCAGCCGCCTGACTCACCGAACTGGCACCGGAACTGATTTGCGACTGCACCACGGTCATGGCGGCAATAAGCGCTTGTGGCCCGGCACCAAAACCAATTCGCCAGCCGGTCATTGCATAAGTTTTGGATACGCCGCCCACCAGCAGACTGCGCCCCTGTAAATCAGCGGCTACGTTGAGCAGATTCTGGTGTTCACAGCCATCAAACAGAATGTGCTCATATAAGTCATCGAGCATGACCAGCACCTGCGGATGTCCGCGCAGGACGGCGGCCAGCGCCTGCAATTCCGCGGCGGAATATACTGCGCCGCTCGGATTTCCTGGATGATTGAGCACCAGCCAGCGGGTGCGCGGCGTAATACTGGCGGCCAGCTGTTCCGGCGTCAGTTTGTAACCCTGCTCCAGATGACATTCGACCAAAACCGGTGTGCCGCCGTTAAAACGCACGCTATCCGGAAACGTCGGCCAGTACGGAACCGGCACAATCACTTCGTCGCCATCATTGAGCGTAGCGGCAAAGGCATTGAAAATGACCTGCTTGGCTCCGTTGGCAATCATAATGTCGGCAACAGGGAATGGCAGCCGGTTTTCCCGCTGTAATTTCTGTCGCACCGCCTCACGCAACGCTGGAATGCCCGGCGTCGGCGTGTATTTGGTTTCACCACCCGCAATCGCCTCGTATGCTGCCTGTTTAATGTGAGCGGGCGTATCAAAATCCGGCTCACCGGTGGTGAGATCCAAAATATCCACCCCAGCTTTTTTCAGGTCATTGGTGCGCTGTTTCGCCGCAGCATTGGCGGAAAGTGACACGCGCTGAACGCGGTCTGACAAAGAAATCGTCATCGTAATGTTCCAACGCTAAAGTTAAGACAGGCGGTTAAAGTCAGGCTCAGGCAGCCCAAGGTTTTCACGCAGCGTGCTGAATTCATACTCTTCACGGAACAACCCGCGACGGCGCAATTCGGGGATCACCAGCTCAACAAACAGCGAAAGCTGTTCCGGCATCACCGCCGGCATGATATTGAAACCGTCTGCCCCGCCTTCTTCAAGCCAGTGCTGGAAATCATCGGCGATAACGTCCGCCGTACCGACCAGTACGCGGTGCCCACGCGAACCGGCAGCAATCGCGGCCAGTTCACGCAGGGTCAGATTTTCGCGATACGCCAGATCGGTCAGCAGTTTCACTCGGCTCTGATTACCTTCACCAGCAGGCACATCCGGCACCGGTCCATCAAGCGGAAACACACTCAGATCCATATTAAAACGGGTGGAAAGCTGGCGGATGCCGTTATCAATATCCACCAGCGAATTCAGTTCACGCCAGGTTTCATGCGCCTCTTCCAGCGTGCGGCCCACGATGGGCATTACGCCTGGCAAAATCAGCACGTGATCTGGATTCCGTCCGGCCTCTTTCACCTGCTGTTTTTGCGCGCGGTAAAACGTTTGCGCTTCTTCCAGCGTGGCGGCCGCAGTAAACACGACTTCCGCCGTGGCCGCCGCCAGTTTCTGGCCGTCAGCAGAAGAACCAGCCTCAATAATCACCGGGCGCCCCTGCGGCGAACGAGTGATATTCAGCGGACCCTGTACCTGAAAATACGTGCCCTGATGATTCACCGGCTGGATTTTCTCGTTCACGAAATACTGGCCGCTGGCCTTGTCCGGCTGCACCGCCCCCTCCTGCCAGCCTTCCCACAGTTTGAACGTCGCCTCGAGAAACTCATGCGCCACGGCATAACGTTCGGCATGCGTGGGCATATCGTCGCGGCTGAAATTGCGCGCCACGTCAGTGGAAAACGACGTTACCACGTTCCACGCCGCACGGCCGTGGCTGATGTGATCAAGAGAAGAAAAGCTGCGTGCCAGATTAAACGGATCGCTGAATGTCGTTGAAGCCGTGGCGGCCAGCCCGATATGGCGTGTTTGCACTGCCAGCGCCGACAGCAAGGTCAGCGGCTCAAGCCGCGCCATGGTGGACGGCAACCGGTAGACGCTGGTCGCCAGAGCATCGCCGACGAAGAACATATCGAACTTGCCCTCTTCGGCTTTTTTGGCAATCCCCGTCAGCCAGTCGATGTCGGTCGGCGAACCAAGGTGTTCAGTTAAGCGCCAGCCACTGACGTGATGCCCGAGCGGCTGTACAAACAGACCAAGACGCAATTGACGTGTGTTTTTTGCAGAAGATGAATCAGAGGTCATGGCGTTATCCCTGTGAATAATAGTTAGTTTCGGTTTTCCGCAGGGCTTTTTCGATATTTTCCGCTGCTATTGGAAACGGTAAACGGGCGGCATTTTCGGCGGAGAATTTTACTTCGCGGGCAATGGCCGCGATGATCGCCTCCCGGTCACCATTCAGTGGCGGCAATGACAGTGGCGCGTCATATTCACGTAACAACGACAGCAACTGCACCTCGGGCTGGCCGTCATCGCTTTCCAACAGGGACTGCACCAGCAACCCGAAACCCACTTTCTCGCCGTGCAGCCAGTCATGCAATTCCGGCTGATGGGTGAAACGGTTATGGATCGCGTGCGCCACGCCCGGCGCAGGGGTTTCATCGCGCATGCTGTTAGCCATACCTGCCACCGCGATATTGGCGTCGATAACTTTCATCAGCGCCGGTGTGACTTCATGGCGGGCGTTGTCCTGCACCGCCTGAGCGCCGTATTGTTCAAAGACGTCCACCGCCAGTTTTGCTGCCTGAACTTTCAGGTTCAGCGCCAGACTGTCGTCGCTTTTCTGTTTATACGGGCGGAATTCGTACCATTTCGCCAGCGCATCCACGATGCCCGCTTTGAGATAACGCACATCGTTTTGCGCAATCACATTCGTGTCGACCAGCAGCATCAGCGGCATACGCGACAACGGCTGGCTGCGCACATGCCCGCCGAGCTCATTATAAATAATGCTGACCGGCGACCAGGCGGCACAGGTCGCGGCAACGGTCGGTATGGTCACCAGCCCGACGTGGGACAGCAGATTCGCCACCGCTTTGGCACAATCAAGCACCCGCCCACCGCCAATGCCCAGTACCAGCGTGGCGTTTTGTTCCCGCACGCTGTTCAGATGGGTTTCGATAGCCGCATCGGTACATTCCGTGGTGAGAAAATTGACCTGCCAGCGAATACCGGCTGCCTCCAGGCTGGTTTCCAGTTGCGGATTCACCGCCCGCCACGCTTTCGGGCTGGTGATGATCGCGACATCGGAGGAATGAACGGCAAGTAGCTCACCGGTGCGTGAAAGCAGGCCGGGCTGATGATGATAGGTCTGCGGTGATTTTATGGCGAACACATCGATGCCCTGTATTTGTCGTCTGGTTAAAGAGAAACTCCCCGTAATTAAACAGGAATTTGATATGGGATATATTCAAGTGTTATTAAAAGCATCCTACGAGAATTGAAAAAATTAACAAAGTGCTAAGTGGGGATCCTTATTAACTTATTCTCAATAGCATAGATTGATTTTTGCTATAGCCTATAAACCCCTTGCATGCTGTGCTGGATCAAAGAAATGATAGTGTCAGACAGGGCTAATTTAACGCAATGAAAACAGAAGCATCTGGCATCATCCCATACCTGATACGCCATTTCGATATCGTGTTTTTAATGACGATCTTAAAACAACGTTAATTATCCCTTATATAAGACGAGAGTATTATGTCCTCACATCCGATAGATTTTCTTTTACTTGGCAACAATTTTGGCACACCCGAAATGCGGGAAATCTGGTCAGAGCAAAATCGCCTGACACAGCAAATTAATGTCGAAGTTGCGCTGGCATTGGCCGAAGGTGAGCTGGGTGTGATTCCGCAACAGGCTGCGCTGAGCATTGCGGAGCTGGCCAATGCCAGCCAGCTGAATATTAAGGACATCGCCGCCTCCGGCGCGCAGATGAAACATTCTCTGATGCCGGTGCTCACCGCATTGCAACAGCAATGCGGTGACGCAGGGGAATACATTCATTACGGCGCAACCACGCAGGATATCATCGATACCGCCACCGTTTTACAGCTGGCACAAACTCTGAAAGTGATCGTCCGTGACAGCACCGCCGTGGCGAATGAGCTGAAAGCGCTGGCGCGTGAGCATCAGTACACGCTGATGACAGGCCGCACCCACGGTATGCAGGCGTTGCCCACCACGTTTGGCTTTAAAGTCGCCGTCTGGCTGGATGAGTTTATCCGTCATCTCGACCGTCTTGCCGCCATCACGCCGCGTCTGCTGACCGGTAATATCAGCGGCGCGATCAGTACCTACGCTGCGCTTGGCGAAGTGGGTCCGGAGGTAGAACGCCGCACACTGGCGCGCCTGAACCTCAGTACGCCGAATATCGGCTGGCAGGCTGCGCGTGACCGCTTTTCAGAATACGCCTCGGTGGCGGTGCTGATCAGCGGCACTCTGGGCAAAATCGGCAACGAACTTTACAACCTGATGCGCACCGAAATTAATGAAGTCGAAGAGCCGTTCAGCAGCGGGAAAATCGGCTCCACCACCATGCCGCACAAACGCAATCCCGCGGCCCTCGAAGGTCTTGCCAGCCTGACACAGCCGCTGTTGCACAGCGCATCACTGATTTATCAGTCGATGCACGTGGAGCATGAACGTGATGCGATGAGCTGGCGCGCCGAGTGGCTCGCCCTGCCGGAAATCTCTATTTATCTCTCTGCACAGCTGCAAAATGCTCAGTCGATTCTCTCCGGCCTGACGGTCAATAAAGCACGCATGCTTGCGAATTTGCAAATGCAGGACGGCCTGCTGCTGTCCGAAAAAGTGATGTTTGAGGTCGGTAAAAAACTCGGTAAACAAACCGCGCATCATCTGGTTTATGAATGCGCCATGCAGGCGTTTGAAAAACGACACGCTTTTAAAACCGTTCTGCTTGCGCATCCGGTGTTGGCGGCCTGTATTACTGAACGGGATCTTGACCACTGGTTAGATCCGGCTCATTACACCGGCTGCGCCGCGCAAAAAGTCGATGACGTCATCCGCTTTGCCGAGCAGTCCGGTCATCTGACTTCTCCTGAGGGATCTGGGTTATGACACAACATTTCAGGCGGCTGACGCTGGATGATAAACACGATTATCTGACACTGATGCTGGCCGCCTACGCGCCAATCAAAGCGCTCGGGATTCAGTTTGATGCTGCCACCGCCGATCTGGTACGCGTGACACAACACCTCGACGATCATGCGGTGTTTGCGCTCTTTGATGACCAGCGGATGGCGGCTTCGGTTACCCTGCGCTTCCCGTGGGGCGCAATGCCCGGCCCTTTGGGCCTGCCGCATATTGGCTGGTTTGGCACGCATCCAGATTACGCCGGTCAGAGCCTCGGCAAAAAACTGTTGGGCTGGCTGGAAGACAACATTCTGATCCGCGAACTGAAAGCCCCGGCTTACTCACTCGGTACCGCCACCAGCCATCCGTGGCTGCGCGATATGTACCTGAAACTGGGTTTTCAGCCGGTCTTTGAAAGAGACCTCGGCAAAGGACATATCACGCTGTACCTGAAAAAAATTCTCGATGAAAAAAGCCACGCCCGCTGGCTGGAACGTCAGCCACCTACAGGAGTTTAAATGTTAGATATCACGCAGGAACATCAGCCACTGGCGGCGTTTATTCAGGATTTTCGCCACCACCTGCACCGCCATCCGGAGCTGTCCAACGACGAATTTAACACCACTGCCAGTATCCGGGCGGTACTGGAGAAGTATCAAATCCGCGTGATAGATTTGCCGCTCAAAACTGGTCTGGTGGCAGAAATTGGCGGCATCAATCCCGGCGAACTGGTGGTGCTACGTTCTGATATCGATGCCCTGCCGATTGAAGAAAAATCCGCTGTGGATTACACCTCGCAAAATCCCGGAGTGATGCACGCCTGCGGCCACGATTTCCACACCTCGGCGGCACTTGGCGCGGCGATTTTGCTGAAAGCGCAGGAAGATTCGCTTTCCGGCACGGTGCGCATTCTGTTTCAGGCGGCGGAAGAAACCGGTCACGGTGCGCCGGCGCTGATTAGCACCGGCGCGCTCGATAACGCTGCCGTCATTTTCGGCATTCATAACGATCCCTCTTTGCCGGTTGGCGTTATCGGCAGCAAAGACGGCGCATTAACCGCCGGCGTGGATCGCTTTGCGATCGCCATCTCCGGTACCGGCAGCCACGCGGCGCGTCCACACGAAGGCAACGACCCGATTATTATCGCCGGACAGGTGATTTCCGCGCTGCAAACCCTGATCGCCCGCAACGTGCCGTCCGCACACAACGCGGTGGTTTCTATCACCCAGGTTCACAGCGGGAGCACCTGGAATGTGATCCCGGATTCCGCCTGGCTGGAAGGCACCGTCCGCACCTTTAATCAGGACACACGGGAACTGATCGAACGCCGTTTGCGGCAGGTTCTTACGGGTATCGCTGCGGCATTTGATACCGACATCAGCCTCGACTGGCAGCCAGGCCCGCCGTCAGTGGTCAATACGGCTAAATGGGTGGATTTCGCGCTGGCGCACGGTGAAGGCTCCGGCTTTGAAGCCCGTCGCGTTGAAGCCAGCCCGATAGGGGAGGACTTCGCGTTCTATCAGCAAAAATTGCCCGGCGCATTCATCATGATCGGCTCCGGAGGCCCTTACGCGCTGCACCATCCACAATTTCGCGTTGACGATCGCGCCCTGTTTCCGACTGCACATTACCTGTCGCAACTGGCGGTACAAGCGCTGCGCACTCTCAGTGCGGAAATAAACAGCAAGGATAAAAGCGCATGAATCGACAAGCAGGCACCGACTTGCCAGGCATGGATTCTCATCGTTGACCCTTGACGGGCACCCGATTTCAGACGCCCTGCTGGTGCAACTGCATGCGCTCTGCGAGCGTGAACCTTTCGTTAATTTATTATCTTCGGTCGCTCAGGCCTGAAACGGGGAATACACCGATGACATTAACGCAATCGCTGGCGAAACTTATCGTCAGCTCGTCCCCTTCCCCCGCGGCTCATGAAGCAGCACGGGAAGGGTTACTGGATTTTTTGGCGGTTACCCTGCCGGTTTTACGCGGCGACTTCCCCGATGCGGGACTGAACAGTTTGCATCAGGTTTACCGCGCTGACGATCCGCCGACCCGCGCGTTGCTGCTCGGGTATGTCGGGCACGCGCTGGATTTTGACGATTTCCATCCCGATTTTCGCGGTCACCCCAGCGTGGTGATTTTGCCCGCGCTTCTGGCGCTGGCCTCACAAAGACCCGATATCAATGGCGCACATTTTCTCGATGCGTATGTGACCGGAGTGGAAATGTCCGGGCGCCTCGGGCTGGCCGTCGGTTCTCAGCATTACACCCTCGGTTTTCACAATACCGCTACGCTCGGCACGATTGCCGCCGCCGCTGCCTGCGCGCGGCTGGTGCATGCCACGGAGCGGCAAACGGCAGTGATTTTGGGTATCGCGGCGACGCAGTCTGCGGGCTTACGTGCGCAGTTCGGCAGTGATGTCAAACCGTTGCACGCGGGCCTGGCGGCGCAGACCGCCGTCATTGCCACACAGCTCACGCTGGCAGGCTTTCACGGCCAGCCGGACAACGTGCTGGACAGCTTTTTATCGACTTATTGCGCCGGTCAGCAGCAGCCGGAAAAACTTATCTCAGGCTGGGGCGCGCCGTGGCGGATTATCTCGCCCGGTCTGGAATTCAAACCCTATCCGACCTGCGGAGGCACGCATAGCGCCGCCGATGCCGCACGAGCTCTCCGCCAGGAGTGGCTGCAAACGGGCAACGGCGCGGATGTACTGATCGCAGCCATCGAACGCATTGAAGTGTCTTTTCCGCCGGGCGGTGATATTGCGGCGTCGGTGCGAAAACCCAACACCGGCGTTGAAGCCAGGTTCAGTCTGGAATACGTGATTGCGGCATGTTTGCTGCGCGGAGAACTACGCTTAGAGGATTTCTCATCGGCGCCGGTGGCGACAGATATTGCCGCGCTGGCAGAAAGTGTGGCGCGTTGCCCGGATTTCTCCGCACCGCCGGACGAGCTGAACCCGGCCGCGCGTTTTCATCAGGTGACGGTGTTTTTGCGTGACGGTAGCGTGCTGCAACAGCGCTTCACGCGGCAGCAAAGCCTGGCGATCCCGTTTGATTTACCGGCAAAACTGCGTGCCTGTTTGCCCGGCCTCACAGACGCAAAGCGGGTGGAGCTGGTGGCGCTGAGCAGGCTGGAAAACCGCGACAGTCTGCCGCGGCTGGTTGATATGTTATTTGCGAAACAAATTAACGCAGCGTCATTATAAAACCGTCGACAGGAAATTACGGACACGGACGTTCTCCGTTTCATCGAGTACACTTTTCGTTGGCCCCGACGCCACAATCTTGCCACCCTCCATAAAGATGACGTTATCTGCCACTTCTCGTGCAAAGCCGATTTCGTGGGTGACAATCACCATCGTTATCCCGGAGTGCGCCAGCTTTTTGATCACCTGCAACACTTCGCCCACCAGTTCAGGATCCAGCGCGGAAGTGGGTTCATCGAACAACATCACTTCAGGATCCATCGCCAGCGCACGGGCAATGGCTACACGCTGCTGCTGCCCACCGGAAAGCTGCTGCGGCCAGTCATCTTCACGACTGGCTAACCCAACCTGCCGGAGCAACGCGCGGGCTTTACTGAGTACCTGCTCACGGTTTTGCTTCTTCACCCGCAAAGGCGCATCGGTAATATTTTGCAAAACGGTGCGGTGCGGAAACAGGTTAAATTGCTGAAATACCATGCCGGTACGGCTGCGCTGCGCGGCGATTCTGCGGCTGCTCAGTTCATACAATGCCTGCCCTTTCTGCTGATAACCCACCAGTTCGCCACCGATACGGATCGTGCCGCCATCCAGTTTTTCAAGATGATTGATACAACGCAGCAAGGTGGATTTCCCTGAACCGGAAGGCCCGAGGATCACCGTGACCGAGCCGGCCGGAATATCGAGGCTGATTTCATCCAGAATGGTATTACCGGAGAAACGCTTAGTGACTTTGCGAAATTCAATGGCTTCACCCATGGCTGGTTTCTCCTGCGCTGATACTGGGGGTACTGACCGCGCCGGATGCCGACGCTTTCCCGGCTTTGCGTTTTACCTTGCGGTGACTACTGCGGCTGAAATGTCGTTCAACGTAATACTGAATCACTGAAAGCAATGATGTCAGCAGCAGGTACCACAACGTGGCGACCAGCAGTAGCGGGATCACTTCATAGGTGCGCTGATAAATAATCTGCGCGGAGAACAGCACATCCTGTAGTGAAATCACCGAGACAACCGCTGTGGTTTTCAACTGACCGATCACTTCATTCCCGGCCGGAGGCAGAATGGCGCGCATCGCCTGCGGCAAAATGGTGTGGAGGAATATTTGTGCCGGGCGATAACCCAGAGCACGTGCAGCCTCGACTTGCCCGGTGCCGACGCTCTGGATCCCGGCGCGGATAATCTCTGCGGCATAGGCAGACTGATGCATGACTAATGCAATCACGGCAGCACTGAACGGGCTAATCAGTGAGTTCGCAGAAGCGCTCCAGATTTCACCAACCCACGGCAGCGAAATCGAAATAGTCGGGTAAAGCGCGGCAATGTTGTACCAGAGAAATAACTGAACCAGCATCGGCACCCCGCGGAAAAACCAGGTATACCCCCAGCTGACAGCGACCAGCACCGGATTGGATGACAGGCGCATCAGCGCCAGGATCGTGCCGCCTGCAAAGCCAAAAATCACGGAAATTGCGGTCAGTTGCAATGTCATCAGTACGCCCTGAATGATCGACGGACCGGTAAAGTTTTCGGCAATCACCGACCATTCAAAACGCGGATTGCTGAGCATGGAGTTCCCCATAGCCAGCAATATCAGCAATACGATCAGGGCGCTTATCCAGCGCCCGATATATTTTTTACCGATGATCCGCAGTTCTTCCGGCTGCTGATCGTGTGTTTCACTGCTCATCCGAAAATCTCTTCATTACGTTTTGACTCTTTGACTGCGCCAAAACCGATGGACCATTTATCGAGGATTTTCTGGTAAGTCCCGTCCTTGATCAGCGAGTTCAGGGATGCCTGCACCGCCTCTTCCAGCCCCGACTGTTTAGGGAACGCCACGGAGACAGGCGCATCATCAACATGAATAGTGCCGGTCAGCGTCAGCGGTTTGACCTGGCTAACCTGATAGGTCAGACCTTCATACGGGCCGAAGAACATCGGTACGCGACCGCTGACCACGGCCTGTACGCCTGAAGGGCGATCCGGGAATACGGCAATCTTGATCGGCGGCTTACCCGCATCAGTACAAATTTTGCTTGCAGCTTCAAGACGCCCAATCTGCGTAGTGCCCGCGCCGGCGCCTACTTCCTGCCCGCACACAGCCTCAAAAGAGGTAAATGGCGCAATATTGGCGTCTTTACGCGAGATGACCCCCAGGCGCGACGCATCGTAGTAACTGACGAAATCGACCTGCTCGAGACGTTTTTTGGTGGCGTTGATATTGGATAGTGCGACGTCATAGCGACCCGATTTCAACCCCGGAATAATATTGTCGAAACCGCCGGTATCCTGCCAGCGCACTTCCACACCGAGCCTTGCCGCCACGGCATTCATCACATCAATCTCACGCCCGGCGAGCGTTTTATTGTCTTCCTGGAAAAAAGTGGTTGGGGGCGTATTCGGATTGGTGCCTGCAACGATATATCCGCGTTTGGCGATATCCGGCGGAAGCTTACTTTTCAGCGCCTCATCAGCGGTGACATGAAAGGTGGTAGAGGACGGAACAACCTGCCCGGCAGCCCACGCAGAAGAGAGATTCCCGGCAATCAGCAAAGGAAGCAGTAATTTAGATAACGTCATAAAGAAGCCTTTTCCTGGTTAAAACCTGTAAAAACCACAAAAGAGGTGTGGTAAAAGAGGCAAGGCCATCAGAGGGGTTTTATCATTGATAGTGCAACACCCGCCCTGCCTTAGACATGATTCTGCGGGCATATGCCTTTTACTGACAAATGAGAAAAAGAGATAAAGATTTCGAAAAAATGGGAAAGTCAGGGGCGGGCTAAAGAACACTTTTCATTCAAACTCAAGGTCAGCGCCGTGGGCTCGCAGCACTCGCTGGCTCAAAAGAATGTTAAACCACTCCTTTTGATATTCTGCGGTTTTAACCGTGCGCTCACGCCTGCTATGCGTCAGGTAAATCGCCTTGATACCAGATGCAAGTCATTAGCCTGGCGCACGCGTACTGGTCAAACGCACCTCATGGCTTCATCACGACGCGGCCAAGCGGTTTCGCTGTCTCAGCGAATTCGTGGGCCGCGGCAGCGTTAGCCAGGGGGAAGATACGGTCAATGACCACCTTGATACGCCCTGCTGCTACAGCCTGCAACAGGTCGTCCACACTGGCCCGCACGCCAGGCCTTGCAAAAAGGGGGCCCATGAAGACTCCCATGAGTGTCTGGTTAGACTGCATTGGCGACCACAAGTCGACAGTCAGACTCCCCCCGCCCGCATTACCGACGAAGACGAGACGTCCTTCCGGGGCAAGTGCAGAAAGCGAAGCAGGCAGCGTCGTCCCCACCGGATCGATGACGAGGTCAACACCGGTACCCTGGGTGTACTGTCGGACACGGTCTACGATGTTGTGCTCGGCACGATCCACGACATGATCGGCACCCAGTTCAAGCAACCGACTCCTGCGCTGTGTTCCGCTTGCCACGGCGATGACCGTTGCGCCTGCTTGTGAGGCAAGCTGAACGGCCGCGAGCCCCACGCCACCCGCCGCGGCCTGAATAAGGACGGTTTCTCCGTGTCGGAGCATGCCTTGGGTGAAAAGACAATGATGCGCGGTTGCAAAAGAAATCGGTACCACCGCCGCTTCAGGCATCTCCACGCCATCGGGGATAAGCCAGGTGTGTTCCGCGGGTACCGCCCAACGTTCCGCATGTGATCCCTGCAGGTGAAAAGCAGCGACTCTGTCCCCAACCTTACGGCTACGGACATTCGATCCGACGGCAACCACTGTGCCCGCGGCCGCGTAGCCCACGACCCATGAAGGAAGCGGCGGCGGAGTTGAACGGCGGTTGATCAGATCGCCTCCTTCAATGGAGATTGCCTCGACAGCAATCAGGATATCGTCAGGCCCGGTGATCGGATCGGGGATATCGACATATTTCAGGACGCCGGGAGCGCCTGCCACGTCATAAACCGCTGCTTTCATAAATTGTCCTCTGTCCCCTCCGTTAATCCGCACCCGTCTGGCTAACTCTCCCGATCCAGCATAGACCTCCACAGGCAGCGCAGGTTGCCCTATTGAATTTTCGACTGGCGGAAAGACTCATAACGCTTAGGGCAGCTTGGCAATGACCTTTATCTCAAACGTGAATCCGTAAAGCCAGGTCACGCCGATCCCGGTCAACGTAGGGTAAGGCGCCTCCCCCCAATATTCTGGCAGAATACTCCAGATAGCGTCGAGATTTGACTCGGGATCGACGACAAAGAGGGTAACGTCTACCACGTCACCAAACGTGCAGCCCGCCGCCGCGAGCACAGCATTAAGATTATTGAACGCCAGCCTGACCTGAGCTTGCAGATCGTGCTCAGGCGAGCCGTCCTCGCGGCTACCAACCTGCCCCGAAACGAACAAAAAACCATTGGATTTGATGGCCGGTGAATAGCGATTGCGCTCATAGAGCGTCTGCCGACCGAAGGGAAAAACGGCTTCGCGTGCTGTCATGTTTTGTACCTTTATCGTGGGGCGAAATAAGCCCGGTGAATATAAAGACACTTTACAGCGGCGAGATCGGGCGGATAAACAAGCGACTTTGTCCCTCATTGTTTGTAATATCCAAACAATCGGTGAAAAGAGAGGATAAGGAATGGATCGTTTCGATGCGATGCGCGCCTTTGCTCGCGTGGTAGAGGCAGGTAGCTTCACGAAGGCTGCCCAAACGCTTCATATGAGCAAAACCACGGTGACGCAACTCATTCAGCAGCTGGAAGCGCGCCTGCGCGTCAAATTGCTCCATCGCACTACCCGCAAACTCGGTGTGACTCCTGATGGCGCGGTCTACTACGAACGCGTCATCCGTCTGCTGGCGGACATGGAGGATGCTGAAAACAGCCTGTCCAGTGCGGCGATGACGCCCAGGGGACGGCTACGGGTGGATGTACCCAGTCCGCTGGCCCGCCTTATTCTGGTGCCGGCGCTACCGGCTTTCCACGCCCGCTACCCTGATATCCAGTTCGACATGGGTGTGAGCGACCGGGTGGTGGATCTGATCGGCGACAACGTGGATTGCGTTCTGCGCGGTGGTGAAATCACCGACCAGTCCCTAATCGCACGCCATGTCGGCGATTTGCAAATCGGCGTCTACGTCGCCCCCCATTATGTGGAACGCCTTGGCGCCCCTGCGCACCCGCGAGAACTGCAAAACACCGACCATCGCATAGTAGGATTCGTGTCCTCACGCAGCCGTAAGATTGATCCTCTGGTTCTGCGCAGTGAGAGTGAACAGATTGAAATTACGGGCAATTATGTGCTTGCCGTAGATGACGGCAATGCTTACCTCGAAGCTGGATTAGCCGGGTTAGGCGTGATTGCGCTGCCAATCTATATGGCGGCAGCACATCAGGCTGTTGGCGCTTTGATTCCGTTATTTACACAATGGCGTATCAGCCCAATGCCCCTGCACCTGGCGTTTCCGCCGAACCGCCATGTCAACGGCAAACTGCGCGTTTTTATTGACTGGATCGTTGAATTGATGCAACAGCATGTCCCCATTACCAACAATAAGTAACGACATCCCAGCTCCCTGATTCGCTTATCAACGACGATGGGTGATCATTCCCGTTGTTTTGAACGAAAGTTAATAATAGAAATCGTTTTCCCAATTTAAATATTTATAACGAATCCAAGAACTATAATGCGGGATTGCCGTCCTGTTCGGGACTCGCTGGAAATTTTTCCCCTAACACTAGTCTGTTTGCCTAACTACAGTATTCATGGGATTCCCGATGAGGTACACTTTATCTTTAATATCGTCATTCCCGCACCATTCATTGTAATTATAGAAAATTGCATTTAATAAAATAAGGATATTAATTTATGAAAAAGGTATAAAAATTATCATCACGGTAGTTTTCGTGATTCTGGCATTGCTGAGCGGCATGATGAGCTTCATGATCGTCGGGATGGGGGTCAGCGGTAGTGGCTGTGGTCAGGAGTGTTTTGATAATATGGATTCTGCAAAACTCATTAGTATTATATTCTGGATATTGGCTATCATAAGCGGTATCTTCGCTTTCATGGACAATGGCAGCCAAAAAAAAGATCCTCAGTAACAATATTAAGTCCATAGATATATTTGCAGATTTTATCATCTCCTCCTGAGCATCTCCTGGCACCCTCATTAAAACGCCATCACCGCCACTGCTGATAAGTTAAGGATCGGTTTCCCGATCCTTATCCCCAACAACGTTGAATGCATCGACAGCAAAAGAGCCTTCTTACAATAACCGTTAATCAGGCTAAACGCCCCGCTACAAACTCCCCTGCACCGCTGAGGCGCTGATATTCACCGGCATGCCGGAGCGGCGCTGCAGGGTTTGCTCGGCCTGCGAAGGACTCACTCCCGGCCCCTGAGTAAACTCGCGCAGCGCCGAGGTCATCGGCAAGGGGACTTTTCTGTCGGATTCAAATTCCGCCCGATTGCGCGACAGCGGCTCGTGCACCTCCAGCCAATGGCTGCCGTCCGGCTCCACGGTGTACTTCACCGGCTGATCGATCAGCTGGACGCGCGTCCCCACCGGTACGTTATCAAACAGGAATTTAATATCGTCATTGCGCAGGCGAATGCACCCCTGGCTGACGCGCAGCCCAATGCCAAAGTTAGCGTTGGTGCCGTGGATGGCGTACAGCCTGCCGATGTAGATCGCATACAGCCCCATCGGATTATCAGGCCCGGGCGGCACCAGCGCCGGCAGGGTTTTGCCCTCTTTCGCATACTCGCGCCGGGTATTGGCGGTCGGAACCCAGGTCGGTCCCTCCTGCTTGCGCTCTACCGCCGTCACCCAGTTACGCGGGGTTTCGCGTCCGGCCTGGCCAATGCCGATTGGCAGCACTTCCACACTATTGCCCAGCGGCGGGTAATAATAGAGACGCATTTCGGCGACGTTGATGACGATCCCTTCGCGCACGGTGTCAGGCAGGATCAACTGTTGCGGAATAATCAGCGTCGAACCGGAGTGCGGCAAATAAACATCAACGCCGGGGTTGGCCTCCAGCATATTGCTCAACCCCTGGCCGTACTGGGCAGCAAAACTTTCCAGCGGTTGGGTGTTGTTCTCCGGCACGGCGATGGTAAATGCGCTGCCCACCAGACGACTTCCCTCCGGCGGCAGCGGATAACTGACGGCCAGCGCGCCGTGGCTGGCGAGCAGCATCAGCGCAGAACAAAGTAATTTCACACGCCGCATCGTCATTTTCCCTTCCTCAGTCGCGACTCTCGTGTGTGAATTATAGCGTTATTTCCTCGCCCCGATCCGCTGACCGCGATGGCTTAAATCTGATAGTCGATAGCGGCCTCTTCCGGCTCCATCGCCTGACGCTTAATTTCATCCAGCGACAGTCCGGCATTGCACAGTTCGATAAAGCGCCAGACGTAGTTACGCTGCAGCTGGCCCCGCTTCAACCCCAGCCACACGGTATTGGCATCGAACAGATGACGAGTATCGAGACGCGTAAAGGTGTCCGCTTCCCGGGCATCTCCGGACTGCTCGGCAACCAGCCCGACGCCCAGCCCCAGCTCGACATAGGTCTTGATGACATCGGAATCCTGGGCGCTCAGCACGATATCCGGCATCAACCCCTTGCGGTTGAAGGCCTCATCGATTCGCGAACGGCCAGTGATCCCCTGGCGGTAGGTGATTAACGGCCAGCGGGCTATTGCCTCAAGCGTCAGAGGAGAAACCTGCGTCAAAGGATGATCCTTCGGCACCAGCAGGCTGTGATGCCAGCGGAACCAGGGGAAAGCCGCCAGCGTCGGGTCGTTGCTCAGGCGCTCGCTGGCGATACCGATATCCGCCCCGCCGTTATGCAGCAGCGCTTCGATTTCCTGCGGGGTGCCCTGCACCAGCTCGACGCGAACATCTGAGAACAGCTCGCGGAAGGCTTTAATCACCGGCGGCAGGCTGTAGCGCGCCTGGGTGTGGGTGGTGGCGATGGTTAAGACGCCGGAGGCATCATTGGTAAAGAGATCCGCCAGCCGCCGGACGTTGCTGGCTTCATTGAGGATGCGCTCGGCAATGGATAACAGCGCTTTACCCGGCTCGGTCATGCCTAACAGGCGCTTACCGCGACGGATAAAGATCTCAATCCCCAGCTCCTCTTCCAGTTCCCGGATATGGCGGCTGACGCCTGACTGCGAGGTATAGAGCATATTCGCGACTTCCGTCAGGTTGTAATCCTGACGGGCCGCCTCACGGATAATTTTCAGTTGCTGGAAGTTCACCCTTTCCTCCGGGCCAATGGACTTAACGTATCTGCTATTGTTAAAGTCTGTTGTCCCAGGTAACAAATAATAAAAACCAGCAACTTATTCCTTAAGAGAATATAGCCTAACTAACCAGCTGCAGTTCACGGTTCTCCAGCGACGGGCGGCTCACCAGAGACAGCAGGATCTCTTTCACCGCCTGCGCCTGCGGCGACAGACTGCCGCGTGCCGACATATTCAGCGACAGCGACAGGCTCATCGACGGCGTGCTAATCCGCGCCATCCAGCCGTTTGCCGCGCCGCACAGGGAGCGGGCAGCGGATTCCGGCAGGACCGTCGCCCCCATGCCGCTGGCGATAGCCGCAGTCAGGGTGGTAATGGATTCGATCTCGCCGATAATTTTCGCCGACAGACGACGCAGGGTGAACGCCTCGGTGACCCGCGCCCGTACCGCGCTGTAATCCCGCGGCAGGAACAGGTTCATCTCCGCCACCGCCGTGAGATCCACGCTCTGTCCCGGGCAGTCGCGGGTACCCACCAGATAGAGATCCTCTTTCAGCAGCGGCTGGCTGACGATACCGGCCACTGGCGAACGCTCATACAGCACCGCCATATCCAGCTGACCCGCCAGCAGCTTGTCATTCAGCGCAGTGCCGCTGCTCTCCTGCAGATAGACCATCACCTCGGGCAACTCATTACGCACCGTCTGCAGCAACGGCATAGTAATGGCAGAAGCCGCCGTGCCCGGCGCCAGGCCAATCGAGACCTGACCACGCAGCGTCTGGCCGACGTTATTGACCGCCAGCTGCGCCTGCTCACACTGGCGCAGGATGGTTCGCGCATGGGTGTAGAGAATTTTACCGGCTTCTGTTGGCGTGACCCCTCGCTTGGTGCGTATCAGCAACTGCTGGTCCATTTCACCTTCCAGGGTCGCGACCTGCTGGCTCAGGGCCGGTTGTGCGATGTGCAAGACTTCAGCGGCCTGGGTCAGACTGCCGATATCGACGATTTTCACAAAATATTTCAGTCGTCTTAAGTTCATTTTGCCTCCTGTAAGGAACGCCAGCGTCAACGCTGGAAGTATGATGTAACTGGTTTTGCAATTTGCTTGCCAGCTTTTCAATTGCGCTGCCGCTGCCCGCCAGAAGCCGTGTTATAAGGGATAGTGATAACAATCCAGCTTTTATTTGCCCGGTAAGCAGATTGTGGTATGCCCCATTAGGGGTATTTTTGCACCGCAACGGTGCGTAATGGTGAAAAAAGCGGCGCCCAGCCAGGGGTTGTTGAAATTGTCAGCAGTTGAACGCAATTCTTTGAATCAGGCTTTGACAAGGCCGGATGGCATCGTTAATATGCGCCCCGTTCACACGATTCCTCTGTAGTTCAGTCGGTAGAACGGCGGACTGTTAATCCGTATGTCACTGGTTCGAGTCCAGTCAGAGGAGCCAAATTCTTGTTTTCATGCCTCTTTGCGAATCCTTATGTGATTTAGATTCAATAAGTTAGCGTGAAAAGTCTTCCCGATGCATTTTCATTTCCCCCTCCGCATCGGGCAAGATTGGTGGTCTGATTTGGGGTCATTTCAGTTCGATTATGGAGTGACCACCATATGTCTCTGAACGACGCTAAAATCCGTAGCTTAAAACCATCCGCAAAACCCTTCAAAGTTTCTGATTCTCATGGACTGTACCTTTTAGTCAATCCAGGCGGTTCACGTCTCTGGTATCTCAAATATCGTATCAATGGTAAAGAATCTCGCCTCGGCTTAGGTGCCTATCCCGATGTTTCTCTGGCTTACGCTCGTCAGCAACGTGATGGTATACGCAAGCTGCTAACGCAGAATATCAATCCATCACAACAACGTATCGCAGAGAAAGCTGCCCGCTCACCAGAAAAAACATTTAAGCACGTTGCATTGAGCTGGCATAAAAGCAACAGAACATGGTCTGAGAACCACGCCTCCCGTCTGCTTGCCAGCATGAACAATCATATATTTCCTGTGATTGGACACTTGCCAGTAGCTGAACTGAAACCTCGTCACTTTATCGACCTGCTGAAAGGCATTGAGCAAAAAGGTCTGCTGGAAGTCGCAGCACGTACCCGGCAGCATATGTGCAACATCATGCGGCATGCGGTGCATCAGGGGATGATTGAGAGCAATCCAGCATCGAATCTCGAAGGTATCATCGCAGCACCGGTTAAACGACACTACCCCGCCCTTCCCCTTGAACGACTACCCGAATTGTTGAGTCGCATTGATGGCTATCATCAGGGACGGGAATTAACCCGGCTGGCTGTTTCACTTACCCTGCATGTCTTTATTCGCTCCAGCGAACTGCGGTTTGCCCGCTGGACGGAGATAAGTTTCACAAATAAAATCTGGACGATCCCCGCCACACGAGAACCGCTCCCAGGCGTCCGCTATTCCAGCAGGGGGGCGAAAATGCGCACGCCGCACATTGTGCCGCTGTCACAACAGACCATCGACATACTGAAGCAGATAAGAGAAATCTCCGGTGATCAGGAGTTGCTGTTCCCCAGCATCCATAATCCATCCAGACCAATGAGTGAAAATACGGTTAATAAGGCGCTGCGGCTGATGGAATATAATACTAAAGAGGATGTCTGCGGCCACGGATTCCGGGCAATGGCCTGTAGTGCCCTGATAGAATCAGGTCTCTGGTCACAGGATGCAGTTGAGCGTCAGATGAGCCATCAGGAGCGCAATAGCGTTCGGGCAGCCTACATCCACAAGGCGGAGCATCTGGAAGCCCGCAAGGCGATGATGCAGTGGTGGTCAGATTATCTGGACAGGTGCAGAGAGGAATTCGTGCCATCCTATATTTTGGGCCATCAGCAGGCCAAAGTCTGAACTACGGTATATACCGATTGATAAGCTTGAAAAAGGGCTCAGCTAATGAGCCCCGTTTAAGACTAAATACTTCGCATATATACTTAAAACACCATCAGCTTCATACAAAGCTTGGTTTTTAGTCACAGAATTGAGCAGGATGTTGAATTTGGCCCCTCACAAATCAAGCACAATTGCATCTGTGTTGGGGGTCAAGTATTTATTCCTAACGCCGCCAGCAATGTACTGATTTTAGGCGAACGATGGCGCGATTTTGCATAAATTAATGAAAGCGGAATCGAAGCCTCGGAGTATTCTTGTAGTAGCTCGACAAGTTTACCGTTTTCCAGATATTTACCGACCGCAAAGTCCATTATTTGAACAACTCCCATCCCGCTGAGTGCCGCCTCTAACAGTACATCCGCAGTATCGACGACCAGATTACCCTTAATATCAAAAGCCTGCTGTTCTCCCGCTATAGAATAAAACCACTTTGTGCTACGCCCAGTTCTCTGTGCTTTAACAGCCAGACAGTTATGCTGTACCAGTTCCGCTGGCTCTTTTGGAATTCCGTGGCTGTTTAAATATTCCGGTGACGCAACGGTGACAAAACGTAAATGCTTAATAGTTCTGGCGATAAGCCGTGAGTCCTGTACGCTGCCAATTCTAATCGCCGCGTCAAAGCCTTCTTCCACCAAATCAACCAATCGGTCAGTCATAACCGCGTCAATTGTTAATGCCGGATATCTGTCCAGAATCTCTTTGAGCATAGGAATAATTACCAATCGGCCATAGGCAGAAGGTGTCGTTATTTTTAGTTCGCCTTCAGGGAATACCGTTCTGCCGGTAATCGAATGCCCAACCTCATCCATTTCATGAATCAGGCTTTTTGAGGATTCATATAAAAAAACGCCATCGGTAGTCAGACTTACAGAGTGGGTATTGCGGTTAAGCAAGGTAACACGAAGGTCGAGCTCAAGCCTGGTAATTGCACGTGAGACCCCTGATTGGGTGAGGCCCAATGCCTGCGCAGCTTTGGTAAAACTCTGCGTTTCCCCTACCTTAATAAAGATTTTAAGCGCGTTTAAATCCATAAGTCTTCTCTTACATCTCTTACACGAACATCTATGCCTCGTGGAGGTATCAAGATACAAAAAAAACTGACAGAAGTTAAATATCAATGTGTTATTAGTTAAAAGATAACGCTATGTCGCCACAATTATTGCAATATCCTTGCGTGGCGACAGCATAGAGGACTATGTACGAGTTGAGCTTAGTCCTGAGGTACGTTGAGCGTGACTTTGCCTGGAGCGAGAAGATGCATGAAATCCTGTTTAATGACTTTATCCCAACTACCAATATTATCCGCGTATACTTTAATGATCTTCTCGTCAACGAGAGTGAGCAAGGTGTTTAAATCTTCTCCGGCCGGGGAATAATCCTTATAAGAAATCAGATCGATTCCTCGTGATACCAAAATTGTGGTGTCTATGCTCGCCACCTGTCCCGAGGCAACGCCCAGAATGAGAACTGTGCCATTAGGGACAACATTGTCTAATAGATGAGCCAGTAAATCGCCACCGACGGTATCGACCAGTGCATCAAAGGTTCCCTCAAAAGGGTATTCTTTAGCCAATAGTACCTCGTTGGGTTTAACGTCGCTGGCTTGCAGCCAATCGAATCCACGCTGACTGTGCACCACCGCCGAAACTTTAATACCGGCATGCATTGCCAACTGAACCAACAAATGCCCTACTCCGCCCGTTGCACCGGTAACGGCCAGAGACTGGCCCGGCTGCAAATGAAGGGATCGCAGAGAACGCAGCGCCGTTAATCCTGCCACCGGCAACGCTGCTGCAACCGCTGCTGATACACTCTCTGGCACGATAGCGACATTGGCACGATCGACAACGCGATATTGGCTCCAGGCACCCGAAAAACTCCATGTTAATACCCGCTCCCCAATTTTTGGTCCCTGACCGTCGGTGCTGGTCTCGATCACAATACCAAATGCATCCCATCCGGCAGGCTTATCCGATTCCCAGGGAAAGTCTAATTCTCCCCGATTAAGTGATATATTGGAAACTCTGATTAAAATATCACTTTCCGTCCTTCTGACTGGCCGCTGTACATCGGTAAATCTAAAACCACCAGTATCTGATTTCACAATTGCTTGCACGTATTCACTCATTGTTATTTTCCTTTTCGATATTTACACATTCAGAAAAATCAATTAAATAAATAACATTATCTATTTTTAAGATAAGCCGATGACAATTTAATTACCTAAATTCGATATCTTAACCTCCTAACCTAACACGACAACTCGATAAACCAGCAGATTATATTGGTGAAAAATGTCATAACAATTATGATTCATATTCTGTTTACAAAAACTGATGATCGAGGGTATTAGTTTCATTACTGTTAATCACATTGAGTGAATTTTTATGAATAAACCACTTCCAGCGGCAATATATGTTTTAGGTTTTACTCTATTTGCCATGACAACATCTGAATACATGGTCGCAGGATTAATCACATCCATGTCATCTGATTTAGGTGTTTCCATTCCTAAAGTTGGATATTTAATTACCATTTATTCATTAGGTATGGTTTTCGGTGGTCCCTTGCTTGCTACATTTTTAGTTAAACTTAGCAATAAAGCAGCATTATTGACTATTACTGGCATATTTCTTGTCGCCCAAGTAGTCGCAACCGTTTCTGCAACTTATGATCTTTTAGCATTAGCGAGGTTTGCGACCGGATTATCTTCGGCAGCCTTCTTCGGTTTTGCGCTGTTGACAGCGGCAAAAATGGTTCCACCGGAACGCTTTGGCGTTGCAGCCTCCATCGTTTTGGGCGGGATGATGATAGCGACGGTGGCGGGACTGCCACTATCAGCAATACTTGACCAGTATTATGGCTGGAGAGTTTCCTTCGCATTAATTATTGTCCTTACATCTTTAGCTGGAATAGGTATTATACTGATTGTTCCTAAATTCAAGGCGGAGGTTAAGGGTAGTATTAAGGCTGAATTTGGTTCAATTATAAACAGATCAATCTGGGGGGCTTTTATTACAAGTTTCTTTATTATTGCTGCTACATTCGCGACATTCAGTTACTTCGTTCCCTATTTTGAAAACACTGTCGGTTTCGATACTCCATATATCCCGGCTATTCTTTTCGCTTACGGTGTATTCACGGTAATTGGTAACTTTCTTGTAGGTCGACTAGCAGATAAATCGCCGATTAAAGTTGTTTTCACCGGAAGCGTCGTGCTAGTACTTGCACTGCTTGGGCTTTATACCTTCTACGAAAATAAAATATTAGTGCTGATATCTGTAATGATTTTAGGACTTACTGGTATTACTCTCACTCCTGCCATGTCCTCACGCGTGTTTAAAGCAGCTCCTAATACTTCATTAATTAACACTATGCATACCTCCGTTATTTGTCTTGGAGTAGTTATTGGTTCATGGGCCGGTGGCTATGCAATCGACCAAGGTTATGGCTACCGTGCACCAACTCTCATCGGTATTTTTTTAGCAGGATTGGCGATTGTCACCCTACTCCCTGTTTTGAGAAACAACCGTTACGATACTCCTGCTGTTAATCCTCAGACAAATATCTGACTGGACCAATAGGAATAGACCATGAACAGTGAAACTAATTCATTAGGCTATGAAAATAACATTCAAACTATTCCGGAATCGCACTCATTTCCCGAAAACAAATACAAGCATGAGATCCCAATCATTTACCACAGCGAGAGTGATAAAATTATCGACCAAAGTTGCGAGGCAAGGTTATCAAATGACACGCCCAATAAAAAATCATTCACACATAAAATATTTGTTATACGAAAATGCAAGCCGGAGCATATAGGAGACATTTTCTTGCGGCCATCAGAAAATGATTATAGCAGCATAATTCTAGACATTAACATTCATACGCCATTAGGAGAAAAAATAAAAACCGGACTATTCCGTAAACTTTCAGTTTTTTTATTTGAAAAATATAAGACACTGAGAGTTGAGACTCACATTCTGATTGATCATCATAAAATCATTAATAGCCTTATATTGAGCGGGTATACTTTTGAAGGTATTACACAAAAATTTAATGTAAATTCAGAGCTAGAGGAATTTGCAGTATTTTCATTATTGAAGGATCAAACTAACATGGGAAAAAGTTTATTATTCCCTGCAGTGGATAGTAATATTTATCGCGATGAAAAAATCGCACTACGTTTAGCCGAAACAAAAGACACATTTTGTATATGGTTAGAGCAATCAAATCCTGAATCATCGAAGTGGGGTTTATTCGAAACAGCATCACTTGATGAAATAAAACAAAAAGTCAGGCGTTGCGGGCTTAATTCAGCCGTAGGCCCTAATATATTACTAACTATTATAGAATGCTCAACTGGTAATGCTGTAGGAAAAATTGTTATCCGCAATGTTGTACCACCTCATGTAGGTGATGTGGGTTACGGGATATTGCCGGAATATCGTGGTTTAGGCTACGCCGTAAGGGCACTGAATCTTTTGAAAAAATGGGCCTTTAATGAAGCTGGTTATGTTCGTTTAGAACTTGGTGTCAAAGAAGGCAATATCGCGTCAGAAAGAGTCGCGCAAAAGGGAGGGTTTGAATTTGAGGGGATGCGTCCGGGACGATTGAAAAATCACGATGGTTCATACAGTAATGAAATGCACTATTTCTTTCTGAACCCGAATATTAGCTATCGCAAAATAGAGGATTGATTAAATGAGCAAAAAGTTCATCTCCTTTCTCGAACAGCATTTAGATCATAAAAACGTCGTCGCCTATGTAAAAACACCGAATGATGTTGGTGAATATACTTCCCCATCGGTTTCTGGCCGAGTGGATGTTTCCAGTATTGAACAAGTAATTCGTATTGTTAAGCTAGCAGATCAATTTGACGGAGAAACAGCGCTTTATCCCTACTCAACTGGATACAATTGGGGGCTAGGTTCAACAAAACCTCCGTCAGACAACGCCGTGCAGTTGAAGCTGACCGGATTAAATAAAATTCGCGAGATTAATATCGCAGAGGGTTATGCTGTCATTGAGCCAGGTGTGACGCAGGGAATATTATCGCAAAAATTACTGAACACCCATCGCTTTATTAATGTGACAGCCTCATCTGCAGAAACGAGTTTTTTAGGTAATGCTCTCGATCGGGGCGTCGGGTTGAGGCACCAGCGTACAGAAGATCTTCTCGGCCTGGAAATTGTTCTCGCCAACGGGACACTGCACCGAGTGGGCTGGTGGCCGGAACAGGGAAAACATAGCGCATTATACTCCCACGGGATTGGCCCTTCACTGGTGCAATTATTCACCCAATCGAATCTCGGAATTATAACCGGTGGCGTTGTACGTCTACTTAATCGACCAGAAAAATCTCGCGTCGCCTATATTTCCTTTTCTCCCGAAAACTTAGAGTATGCTATCAATACTTTCCAGCGTTGGTCAGCACAAGGGTTAATTCACGGTGTACTTAAGGTTTATGATGAAACCTCAACACTGACGTATGGTGCGAATAAGGGCGAGTTTCTCGTTCATTTGCCTCTTTCGGGAGCTGCCTCAGTAGTATCGGCACTTTCCACCGCGCTGGAAACCGAGTTTGTAAAAGCTGGCGAGAAATTCATCTCTTTGATCTGGAACGACAGCCCTACGAATCCTTATCAAGATGATATCGTCGCCAATCTAGTCAACGCTGCCTATCAAGGGGATACTAAATATCATGATATCCTTCTGGAGAAGACGCTCGGTACTACACCGGCTGAAATAGATGCCGAAGGCAAAGGCTGGATATTTTTCTTGCCTCTGCTTCCTTTTACCGGTCAGGCTATTAAACAGGCTTATCTACATTTCGACGATATCTTCGAGTCTACTGGCGTGCGCTGCGGCGCCACAATTAATACGCTGAGTGATCAGATTATTGATCTCGTTGTATCCATTCGTTTTGAACGCGTAGAAGAGGAAATAAGAAAAGCTCATCGTGCTCTGAAACTTCTTCATGAAAAATTTAGTGCTTCCGGTTTTTATCCTTATCGTTTGGACGTCGAACATCCTCTCGCCAATAGTCGTAATGCCAGAACGCTTCGTGAAGGTGAAATCATTAGAAGCTTGCAAAAAACTTTAGACCCAAAGGGAATTTTCGCATCCGGGCGATATAGTTATTAATAATAACCAATATGTACTTTTAAGATTTAATCATATAGGTTCATTTATTGAGGCACATCCATGATAACTCATGAAGAAAATACATTTAGCAATATATTAGTTAATCTAAGAGATTTACGTGGCAAATTACGTAACTCCGCTCGTGAAATAGAAGAGCATCGCAGGATACCACTCAATATTATTGAAAGGCTACGTGGCATTGGGATATTTGGAATGTGTTTCCCGCAATCATGGGGCGGTGCCGGACTGACGTCGATTGAGCAAATCCTTGTGCTGGAAGAACTCGCCCGGGGCGATACGGCTACCGCCTGGTGCGCCATGATTGGTTGTGACTCAGGTATTTATTCAGGTTTCTTGGAAGAAAAAAGCGCCAAAGAGATCTTTCCACACGCCAATCTGGCCGTGGCGGGTTGGATACACCCGCAGGGAAAAGCCGAGATAGTTGATGGCGGCTACATTGTCACTGGCAAATGGCGTTTTGCCAGCGGATCGCCTCATGGCGATGTCATCTCGGCAGGTTGCTTCCTCTACCGTAACGGCAATCTTATACTGGATGATAACGGCAAGCCCCTTTGGCGAGTCATGCTGGCGCGTCCTGCCGACTACCTTTTTTCCGACACCTGGTTCACCACCGGCCTGCGGGGAAGCGGCAGTCAGGACTACTCCACGCAAGGATTGTTCATTCCCGAACAGCACGCGTTCAATTTCTCGGAACCAAAACGTCAAGGGCCGCTGCACAAAACGCCGGATGCAATTTTACGCAAAATGGCCGGTATCCCGCTGGGGCTTGCGAGAGCCTGTCTGGACTATATCTACGACGTCGCCGACGACCGCACAGACAGAATCAATGATGTGAAATGGCGAAACTCAAAGCGCGTACAGACGGCGGTGGCTAACGCAGAGAATCAGTTATTTATCACTAGAAACGCGGCGCTCACTAGCGTAAGTACATTATGGCAGGCGCTCGAAGCCGATGCCGCTCATGACGATATTACTCATTGGCGCGTGCAGTCAGCTTTGAGTCGAAGAAATGCCTTTCAAACCGCACGAACCATCGTTTCAAGCTTGTATGACCTACAGGGTGGGGGTTCTATCTACACCCATGAAACACCTTTTGATCGCGCATTACGTGATATCAACACTATTTGCCAGCACGCTGTCGCGCAGGAAAAAGTCCTGCAGGTGTGCGGCGATATTCTCCTTGGTGGCAAAGTCGAAGATTACTTTATATAAGGAAGAGAACCGATGAGTGGTATTTTTTCGCAAAAGAAAATTCTTGTAACCGGCGCAGGCAGTGGACTTGGCAGAGAAATAGCCTTGGCATTTTCACGACTTGGCGGAACCGTTATTCTTGCAGGTCGAAATAAGCAGAAACTAGAAGAGACAGCGCAAGCGATCTCCGAGACTCCTGGCAAATCATGGGTTATTCCTTTCGACGTAAATAATAATCAATCAATAGATAACCTGTTTGATGAAATTAAAAATAGAGTCGGTACTCTTGATATTGCCGTTAATAACGCCGGAGTATTTTCTTTTGGTTTTGTCGATGAAACCTCCAGTGAAGACTTTAATCACGTATTCACTACTAATGTCATTGGTTTGTTTGAAAGTCTGAAGCGCGAACTTCAGTCGATGAAAGAAAACCGGGCCGGGACTATCGTTAATATTTCATCAAATATGTCTATCGGGCTGAATATTCCGGGCACGGCAGCCTACACCGCTTCAAAGGCTGCCGTCGATGCATTGACCCGCGTCTCGGCAAAAGAGGCTATCACGCACGGCGTGCGAGTTTTCTCAATAAACCCAGGTCCATTGGCCACCGAAATGACCCAACTTCCCGGCGAATCGGCGGCAGACCGTGACAAAAGATGGCGCGATTTGATCCCCATTGGACGTATTGGCGATGTTAAAGAGATCGCTCAAGCCATTATTTGGTCCTGCTCAGGCCAGTCTGACTACTTAGTGGGTACACGAATAGTTATCGATGGCGGCCACTCTCTTTAAATTCATAACCGTGAGGTACAAATAATGCAACCATTTATTATTAGAGATAATGAAGGCGTTCCGCTTTGGTTAAATAATGACACCTATACTATCAAGCTTGACAAAGAAAATACCGGCGGCAGCATTTCTATTATTCAGGGATTTGTTGGGCCTGGTGGTGGTCCGATCTGGCATCTTCATGAAGACGCTGATGAGATATTTTATGTACTAGACGGCCAATTAACCGTAAGAGCCGGAGAAAATATCTTTCAGGCAAACCCTGGCGATTTTGTTTATGTACCAAAGGGCATTTATCACCAATTTAGAAATAACAGCATTAAACCTATCAAGATATTGTTGATGTTCTCTCCCGCAGGTTTCGAAGGGTTCTTTAAAGAAACAGGCATTGTAGCGAAAGAGGGTGTTACCCCACCGTTACACATTCATGATGCAGAAGCAAACAGACGGACTATAAAGATTGGTGGGAAATATCTTTCTTTTGTTCCTGATTTTGAAAATCCCGACATCAATCCAAATTTAAAATAAACCAAAATGCCGCGATTTTTTTGCGGCATTCTTATATTGCAAATCAATACGAATGGATAATACTGAAAAAAATATCCAACCTTCCATCAACAGTCATTCTTTATTCACCTTATGAGAGGGCATTATATTTATCAGCACGGATATGTAAAAGGAGATATGTTATGTCAGACAGACTCGCTTTTTTTAAGAATAAAAATGTAAACTCAGACTGGTTAACTATCAAAGAAGCAGTTAAAGCATCAAAGAAAAACGGCATTAGAAAAATACAAGAAAGTGATATCTATCGATATGCTCTGCAGGGAAAAATCCTCCTTTCGATATACTTTCAGTCTCCAATTACCTTGAGGAAAATAAAATCCTATAATCATAAATTAAAGCTAAAACCTAAAGATAATAACTTACCTGACGGCAAAATTACGTCGGATGAAATCGTTTTTTTTAGCGAGAGTAATTTAACTTTCAGCACCGAAGGTAAATATTTTCACACTGCTCATGGCGTCATTGATACAAGTCTTTTTGGATATGAATATTTTCTCATACAATGCCTACTTGCTCACAATCTAAAAATACCATCACCTGTACTTAGAGGGAACAATAACTATGGCATCACTGTTTCCTTATCAGGGGAAAACTTTCTAGTTCACAATAGAATTTCATTACGCAATGGAATCTCATTAAATGGCATAGATTTAAGTTTTAATGATGCCTACTTACCTATTTATAACTTACCGAAGGATGCATGTTTTGTTATCAGGCAAACTGAGTTAAATAAAATAGTCAACTGGCTGGCTGGAAAAAAAATCACTCTCGGATTCTTCCACACGCATATCATCCCCTCTATCAAGACTATTTTGGCTTGCCTGTAGAAATAATGAAACTATCAGCCCGTTGATAGGAAAACCTTACAAGTTGCTATCCATTTTTGAGCAATGGGCATCAGAGGAAGGCATTACCGATCGATTCAGTGGCGACACGCTCAAAACTGCGCTTGAGCGCGGCTCGCCCCCTTCCCTACCAACACAAAAGTAAGATGATGCCCTTCGCTATGAAAACCCGTATTAAGGATTGGATTTTCCGTAATACGGGTTCATCAACTTTCTCCGCACCACGACTTTGTGTTGTCGTGTTATCTCCCGGCTAGCGCAACATCTGCCACAGGAGAATACCGTGACATCTCATCAGTTATTACGTCTGAAACAGGTTGAAGAAAAAACGGGCCTGAAGCGCTCTCAAATCTATCTGTATATGAAAGACGGCACCTTCCCTCGCTCAATCAAGATTGGCCCAGCCAGTGTCGCCTGGCTCGAATCGGAAATTGACGAATGGATCAATATTAAATTAGCCCGCCGCTCAATAAGCTGAAGGGAGAAAACACCATGATTATCCCGTCACTGAATTACGCCGTTTTAACCGATGCCTTGCATGCATTGAAGGATGGCAACATTCGCTACTGTGAATCGCTCGGATTCACTTTCGACGAAATGAATGCCCTCAACCAATTATCACTAGACGAGCTGTTTATCATCAGTCGGGAGTCTGCGCAGTTTTTGGCTGTGACGGTTCATCACGACGCATTACACCTGCTTCTGGCTAAATCCCGTAAGGAGGTTCTGCAGCAGCAACGTATCAATCATGCCATCCGGCTCGGCGGGTCAATTGCGCTACTCAACAAATATTTTGGCCTCACCTCCAACGAAGTTTGCCTTCGCCGCCGGTTACTGGGCGTCCGTGTGCCTTATGGCCGGACGCCAGAGCCGAACGAAGAGACGGATGCGGCCATCTGGCGGCAATGGCAACAATGCCGGGTGGCCAACCTGGACTCGGCCGATGCGCTGGCCGCCATGATGCAGGTAACGCAAACCCTGCTGCCGAAAGTCGAAGGGTTGTCACTGACCATCGTTTGGAAGCGGATCGCACTTTGTGAACAGGAGACGTCAGACCGGAGGGCCGCACATGCCAGATGAGATCGACCGCGATCAGGAATTTAATGAGCAACGACTGGAGGATATGATTGAACAGAGTCGTTTTAAGCCAGGGTCTACGCCATCATTATTCCATTGTCGTCTATGCGGTAAACCCATTCCTGAAAAGCGACGGCAGGCACTCCCGGGCATAACCACCTGCACAGAATGCCAGAAAAAACTTGAACGTCGAACACGTTAATAATGGTCATAAAGACATGCAGGAATATTTCCCCTGCATGTCTTTATCATTAACTATGAATATACAGTCGTCTTTATTAACTATTTCACTTACTTTTATTTTTCGCAGAGCTTACCCCCTCCACCACTAATTTATCTCTCTCATTTTAACTTTGAATTTATAGTTTATATACCGCCCCGGATATCTGATCCTGAAAACCTCATTACATAATAGTTACCCGAATGGACGTTAATTTCCCCGGGTCGGGTATTGCTCTTTAAAAATAAGTTTCGGGCTGTCACGAAACCACAATTCAGGGTGCCGCTGAATGTTCTCGCTGACCCGTTAAAACCGGAATGCAGAATTGGGATGTGACATTCATTTAACTCATTGTTGTTTTTATTAGAGGAGGCGTCATGCGAAAACCCATTTATCACGTATTTGTCACCCAGGAAAGTCAGCCCGACCCACAGGGTGAAAAAAACACCTGGTGGACGAAAGTCGGCGTCGCTTTCGCCCATCGCGATAAACCCGGACTGAACGTGGTACTGACACCCGGCATTGCCGTTTCCGGAAAGCTGGTGCTCCTTGAGCCCCGGGATGACGGCGACACAACACAGGATACTCATCCCGTTTAACCACCCTTCCCCCTTTTTCCGGCCCTGTGCCGTCTGATGGCGGTACGCGTTGCCCGGTTTATCATTCCGAGGCCATCATGCTTTCCACCACCGTATTTCTGGCGGCGGCTATGCAGTGCGCCCCCAGCATTCACCCGTCTACGGCACTTGATGTGGCGCGGGTCGAATCCGGTTTGAATCCGTATGCCATCGCTGAAATTCTGCCCGGTGGCAAAAGCGTGATTTCACATTTCCCCACGAGCAGGGAGGAGGCCGTCAGCCTCACCGGACGGTTGGCAGCACAGGGCCGACGCTATTCGGTCGGGCTGATGCAAATCACCAGCACCAATTTCCGTCATTACCGCGCGAGCGCCCGTGACCTTCTTAACCCCTGTACCAACCTGTCCGTGTTTGAGCACATCCTCACCGACTGCTACCGCCGCGGCGGTTCCCTCAAACGTGC
This sequence comes from Klebsiella sp. P1CD1, assembly GCF_003790505.1. Taxonomy (NCBI): domain Bacteria; kingdom Pseudomonadati; phylum Pseudomonadota; class Gammaproteobacteria; order Enterobacterales; family Enterobacteriaceae; genus Klebsiella; species Klebsiella sp. P1CD1. The sequence continues at coordinate 2,027,442 of NZ_CP033631.1, read as the reverse complement.
GCTCAGTTGCTACTACTCAGGAAATTTCACGACCGGCCAACAGCCGGAATCTGCGTTTAACCAGACCAGCTACATCCAGCGCATCGGCTACGCCGTGCCGTCAACGCGGGAAGACCGGCAGCGACTTCCCGCCGAAAAGCTCGTACCGACAATCCGTTACCCCGCCGCCGTCATGCGTGGCGAGCTTACCGATAACGCCACGCCAGTTCTGACATCCCTGCACTACCCCAACGCCTTGATACGCGGCGCGTTACCCATTCCCGCCCCCAGGAGGAACAATGATGAAACGAAAACAGACTGACTGGCCCGCCCTCTCTTCCTTGTTAATGGCAAGCCCGGTGCTGGCAGCAGACAGCGGATTTAATAAAGCCAATGAGACGCTGAGTAACACCTCCACTGGCCTGCTCGGGCTGGCCGCCGTCACCATCACGCTGGCCACCATGTGGGTGGGATACAAAGTCTTGTTTGACGGCAAGAGCCTGCACGACATGCGCAACGTCATCATTGGCGCCATCCTTATCGTCGGTGCGTCAGGTTTCGGTGCCTACTGGGCGTCATAAGGGAGGTAACGATGGCTACGCTGAACAAAGCGCTGACGCGGCCTGCCGCCATAGCCGGTATTCCCCTCGTGCCGTTCGTGATGGTCAGCGGGGCTATCGTCCTGCTGGCGGTTTATGTCAGCTATTACCTGGTATTACTGCTTATTCCCGCCTGGCTGGAGATGAAGGCAAAAGCCAGAACCGATATTCACTATTTCGGGCTGCTCTGGCTGGCCTTTAAAACCCGTGGCCGGTTTGGCACCAATAAACATTTTGGTGCCAATGCCCTGCTGGCAAATCGCTATGACGCTGTCGACGTCTCGGAGTTTATTGAAAAAATGAAGTTAAACGAGCGCGTTACGCTGGAGAAATACATTCCGTATTCCTCCCATATTCACCCGTACGTCATCAGAAACCGCCAGGGTGATTTGGTTGCCAGCTGGGAGCTGGAGGGCACCATTTTTGAATGCGAGGACGAACACCATCTGACGTTAATGGCGACGCATCTCAATAACGTTATTCGTTCATATGAAGGCCTGCCGATCACTTTCTATCTTCACCGTATCCGGGAAAAATACCACGATGCCTTTGACGCGAATTCAGGTATTCCCTTTTCTGATGAAGTGACCCGGCGGTATTACCAGCCGATCAACGAAAAGCCGTTCTGGCGGCACCGGCTGTTTTTCACCGTCTGCTACGCGCCCTTCTCTCCGCTAGGGAAAAAGGCCATGAAGGCGCAACCGTACGGTAAACGCAAAGCGGCGCTGGATGATGCCCTGAAAGTGATGCTGGAACACCGGGATGCGCTGGCTTCGACGCTGTCCCGCTATACGACGACGCCTCTGGGGATGTATGAAGAAAACGGGCGGGTATATTCCGCCCAGTTGTCCTTTTACCACCGTCTGCTCACCGGCCAGTGGCAAAAGGTGGCGGTCACGCCTGCGGCGTTTTATGAAACGTTAAGCACGCCGGATGTCTTTTTTACCACCGACACCGCCGAGTGCCAGACCGTCGGCGGCTCCCGCTTTTTTCGAAGTCTGGAAATCAAAGACTACTCGCCGGAGACCGCGACCGGCCTGCTGGACGCACTGCTGTATGCCGAAAGCGAGTATGTGCTGACGCAGTCCTTCACCTGCATGGCCCGCGATGAGGTGCAGAAGCATATTCGCCTGGCGGAAAAGCGCCTGACTTCGGCAGATGACGACGCCATTTCACAGCGCGAAGAGCTGATTGTGTTGCGTGACCTGCTCCAGTCCGGGCATGTCTCCTGCGGAAAATACCACTTTTCCCTGCTGGTATCTTCAGACAGCGCCGACCAGGTGGTCAAGGACACCAACGCGCTGGCGCAACCCTTCGCCGACCTCGGCATCATGACGACGCTGTCCACGCTGTCGCTGCCCGCCGCGTACCTGGCGCAACTGCCGGGGGTGTATACGTTGCGCCCCCGTCTGGTGGCCGTCAGCAGCCAGAACTTTGCCGACCTGGCGAGCCTGCACAATTTTCATCCTCATAAACGAAACGGCAATCCCTGGGGCGATGCCATCGCGATACTCAAATCCCCTGGCAGTGGCGGGTATTACCTGAACCTGCACGACAGCCAGAGCGGGCGGGATGACTTCAACGAAAAAACGCCGGGTAATACGGCGATTATCGGTAAAACCGGCTCAGGGAAAACGATGCTGATGACCATGATGCAGCAACTAATGCAGAAGTACCGCAATCCGGCGACGTTCTCTGAATCAGCCCCCCTTAAGCAGCTAACCACCGTGTATTTCGACAAGGACCGGGCGGCGGAGATGGCGATACGCCAGATGGGCGGATGCTACTTCCGTATCCGCACCGGCACGCCCACCGGGTTTAACCCGTTTAAGCTTGCGCCGACCCGGCGGAATATCAGCTTTATCAAACGACTGGTGCGCATGCTGTGCGGCCGCAACGGCAAGCCGCTCGATCCGCGCGATGAGGAGCGGATCAGTGCCGCCGTAGATACCATTATGCTCGACTACCCGCCGGAATACCGCAAGTTCGGTATCACCCGGCTGCTGGAAGTCCTGCCGGAGCCGCCAACCCCCGACGCCCGCATCAACGGGCTACGTATTCGCCTTAAACAGTGGGCGCAGGGCGGCGAGTTCGGCTGGGTATTCGACAATGAGGAGGACACCTTCAATATCAGCGACGTCGAAAATTTTGGTATCGACGGTACGGAATTTCTCGATGATGACGACATTCGCGGCCCCATCACGTTTTATCTGCTTTACCGCGTCACCAGCCTGCTGGACGGTCGCCGGCTGGTGATGTTCATGGACGAGTTCTGGAAATGGCTGGCCGATGTCGAATTCTCCCGCTTCTCGCTCAATATGCTGAAAGTGATCCGCAAACTGAACGGCATCTTCGTCCCCGCCACGCAGTCGCCTGACGAAATCGTCAAGCACCCGATTGCCCCGGCGATTATCGAGCAGTGCAGCACGCAGATTTTTCTCGCCAACCCGAAGGCCAGCAGGGCGGATTACGTGGAAAAGATGAAAGTGCCGGAAAGCGTGTACGACATCGTCAGAAACCTCGATCCGGGTGAGCGATCTATGGTGGTCCTGAAAACGCCGTTACGCGCGGGTGAAACCCGGCCTTTTGTGGCGATGGCGAAAATGGATTTATCGGGCCTCGGGAAACTTACCAAAATGCTCAGCGGCAGCGAAGACAACCTGAAGCTGTTCGACACCCTGTATCTGGAAGGAATGCAGCCTGATGACTGGAAAGCCGCCTTCCTTGAACAAGCCCTGTAATATTCATGACGGAGGTAATAAAAATGCGGTTCAGAGATACCATACTGGCATTATCACTGTTTATTTCCACCCAGGCGATGAGCGCCGGAATACCGGTATTCGACGCCGTACAGAATACCGAATCCATGAATCAGTGGATCCAGAAACTCCAGCAGTGGCAGGAAACCGTTACCCATTACAGAAGTGAACTTGATGCCTACAAGCAGCAATTAGCCACGGCAACGGGCGTGCGTGACGTTCAGGCATTTCTCCGCGAGGCCAAAAGTCTGAAAACCGATATTGATAATCTTCGTCAGCACGGTATTTCACTGGATGACCTGCTGAGCAACCAAAGCGGGTCATATTCGTCTGAACTTAATAGCTTGTATAACAAATATAAAACGTTCGATACCTGTAACCCGTCCAGCGCTTCACAACGCTATCTGGACAGCTGCAAACAGATGATCCTGAATCAGGCCGTAGCGATAGAAAATACGTCCGAGGTTGAAAACAAGATCACGGGCACGCTCGGCGATATATCAGATTTATCAGACCGTATTGCTAATGCGCAGGATTCGAAAGAGTCGCAGGACCTGGCTAACGCCATCGCGGCCAAAAGCGTACAATTAAATGCGCTGACCAGCCAGTGGGAAATGTCAGTCAAACAGGCTGAACAGCGAACAACGCTGCTGGAACAGCAAAAACAGAAAGCCTTTGAGCAACAGCAATTAACTGCGCCCGTTGCCGATCTGAACTCTCTATAGGGAGGTTAACATGTTAAAACCCGTATTAACCTTATGCATCATGTCAGGCATTCTCGTCTTATCCGGTTGTAAAGAGACGAAATCAGAAGCCTGGTATAAAGAACATCCCGATGAAACCTATAAAGTCTATACGCAATGCCTCATGGATGGTGAGGCAAGCGACAACTGCGAGTTTGCGCACCGGGCAGCACTCATGTTTGCCCAGACAGGCAAACCCGGCATCAGGGAAAAATTCGAGACACTGTTTCAGCAGGAAGCCCAAAAAAGAAAATCCGTCACTCAGTAAGATCCCCACCAACAAAAACAGGGGTCCTTCCCTGTTTTTATCCCCTGTCTGTTCCTGACTAATGAGAGGCACCATGTCCGGTGGTATTTTTGTTGGTATGGACAAAAACATCATGGATGGATTCAATGCCGTGTTAGAAAGTCAGTCTTCTACCTACGGCACCCTAATCAGTGTGATTATCGTCAGTTCCTTTACCCTATTTATTACGTATCGCGGGTATCAGACCCTTGGCGGCAAACTCCAGACACCTGTTGAAGATGTTGTCTGGGATGTGGGCCGCATGTTGCTGATCACCACCTTTGTTTTAAACCGCGATGGCTGGCTGGATGCCATCATTGCGGCCATTGAAGGGCTTAAGGACGGCATCAGTGGCGATGATAATGTCTGGGCGCTGCTCGACACGGTGTGGGAAAAGGCACAAGCGCTGGGGCAAACGCTGTTCAATTTGGACACTTCTACCTACGTTAAAATGAATGGCGGCTTTGCCGAGGTGCTGGTCTGGGGCGGTGCAATCGTTCTGTTACTGGCTGCAACCTTTGTCAACCTGCTCGCCGAAATCACCATTCTGTTAATGACCACCACCGCCCCACTCTTTATTTTCTGCCTGCTGTACGGTTTTCTTAAACCCATGTTTGATAACTGGCTGAAAACACTATTTACCGCAATCTTAACGATCATGTTCTCTGCCCTGTCTGTCCGGATCGCCATCAACTACCTGAATAAAATACTGGATGCCGCCACAGCAACGTCTGCAGAAAGCAATATGGTGACCCTGGCGGCGCAATGTTTGCTGGCCGGGATTGCCGCAGGCGTCTTGGTGTATTTTTCAGCGAAAATAGCCACTGCGCTGAGCGGTGCCGCCGTGCAGGCCGTGTTACAGGGTGCAGCTATGAGCGGACTGAGCGGGCTGGCGAGCAAATCTGCCGACGTCTCCAAACCCGGCATAAAGACCGGGGGCCGACTGACCGCCAAAGGTGGCATGGCCGCTGCAGCGACAACCGGCAGGTTCATTGCCGCAGGGGCGGGCAAAACCGTGAGCACCTGGCAGAAACGTGCCACCGCCATTGAAAGCATGAAACGCCAGAATCAGCAGCGTCATCGTTAATCCTCCCGACCGCTAATTTCTTTTCTCCGTCACGCCGTGGCCTCTGCCAGCGGTGAGGCCTTCCTGCATTTATCCGATAAGAGGCTTCCATGAAATTCAGCATCTTGCTTCTGGTGCTGTGCGCGCTTACGGGCTGCGCGCAGCATCAGGGCGACCTCCCACCGGTGTCCGGCGATCCCCAGCCGGTTAATTCCCCCGCCATAATTCAGGAGCTGACTCACCATGTCTGATATTCAGCGCATCATCGATGTCTCGCGCTCTTTTGAATCCATCCTGTTGGAAAAGGAAGAGCGCTCCCGCAAAACTGCCTGGCGGGTGGCCGCTGCCGGGCTGATTCTGGCTGCACTGGCGGTCGCAGCCATTATTATTCTGCTGCCGCTGAAAACCACTGACATTGAATTGTGGTCGGTGGACAAACAGACCGGTCGTTATGAGTATATGACCCGCCTTAAAGAGCGGGATATTGCGTCTGAAAAAGCACTGGCCCACTCACTGGCGGCACACTATGTCAGTCTTCGCGAAGGGTATAATTACTTCTCCCTCCAGCGTGATTACGACGACGTACAGTTATTTAACAGCGACACTGTGAACCGGGATTATCTGGACAGGTTTAACGGCGAACAGGCTCCGGACGTTATTTTTAATAAAGCCGAATATGTCGTCTATATCGACATTATTTCTAATGTGCATGCACCTGCCACCGGACCCGATAACCTGGCAACACTGCGTATTAAGCGCACCCTCCGTCGTATTTCTGATAATTCAGTGAAAACGGACTTCTGGAATATCCGCCTCACTTACCGCTATGTCCCGCATCAGCAACTGACGGACAGCCAGCGGGAAGTGAACCCGCTGGGCTTTATCGTCACCAGCTACCAGCGCGATAAAGAACTGAGGAGCGAATGATGCTGAAAAACATCCTGCTCCTGACGGGCTTAATGGTGTCATGCGCGACATGGAGCGCCGCCACCCCGCGCGGCAGCGGCTATGACAGCCGGATGCAGAACGTATCGTATAACAGCCAGAACGCCACCGTGGTGAATACCCGTCCCGGCTACGTCACCACGCTGCTGTTTGACGACGATGAAACTGTGATTGATGCACAAGCGGGTTTTCCAAAAGGCTGGACGGTCACGAAAAGTGATAACCGGGTCGGCGTCAGCCCGAACCCCATAACCCAGCCGGTGACGGACGCCAGCGGCAACAACGTCAGCCAGGTGTTCCTGCCCACGGCAAAGGACTGGAAGACCAACCTCTTCGTGGTGACCTCAAAGCGTGATTACAGCCTGGAGCTGAACGTGCTGGACCACGATTCCCACGCGCAGGCGTTCGTTATCCGTTACCACTATCCGGCCGAGGTTCGCCAGCAATCCGCCGCCGCCAGCGCCGAGCGTCAGACGCAGCAGCGTGAAAGACAGGAGAAGCAGCAGATAGCGGCGGCATTCGGACAGGCCAGCACGCCGCGCAACTGGCGCTACACCAAACGGGTCGCCGCCGGTTCGGCCTCCATCGCACCGGATTTTGCCTGGGATGATGGTCGTTTTGCTTATATCGGTTTTTCCCCCATCAAAACCCTGCCGTCTGTTTTCCGGGTGGTTAACGGACGGGAGCAGGCGCTCACGCCCCGGACAGTTAAGCAGGGTAATTACATTGTGATGGTGGTGCCGGCAGCGCCACAACTGGTGTTGCGTTACGGCACCTCGGTGGTAGGGATCGAAAACGACGGGTTCGGGCGCATCGCGATAACCCGCAGCGACACCGTTTCACCGTCCGTTACGCTGGAGGCCAGATGACCGATAAACCTGTCCCGGACAAGCCGGAAAAAACTACCGCAGAGCGGGAAGCGGAAGCCCGCGAACGCGCCCGTGCGGCAATGGCGTATCAGGAGCCGGAGCAAAGAACACCGCCCGGCCAGCCGGAAGTGACCCGTTTTCGTAAGGCATCCGGTCGCCGCACGCTGACCGTCAGCCTGCTGAGTCTGGCGCTGGTGATCGCCCTGGCATCCGGCGGCGATCGTCTTTTCAGTGCATTGAAAGGGGGTAATGAGAAAGAAGCCGACACCTCGCCGCCGACCTCCGCCGGGAAGACGCTGCATGAGCGTCAAAATCTGGGCATGGACAGTAACCCGTTTGGCCTGTTCGGGCCGCACACACAGGACGAAACAGACCCTGCCCGCCAAGCCGTCACTCCCGCACCCACCCTGCCACCAGCCCCACCCGCCCTGAACAAGGCAGCCGCACTGGCTGACGGGCTGAACAACGCCCGAACAATGCCGGGTGATAATGCACGCACGTCCCCGGGTGAAATGCGTAGCAACGCAGAAACGTCCAACAGTCCGTCATCATCCACGACGTACACATCCTGTCCGTCAGTACTGACCAGAGGTAAAGATGGCCGCCTGCGCTGCCCGGAGACTGCCTCGCCGGAAACGGGTAATAACGACAATCCGGGCGTCGCCCGTGTCACCGGCGTCAGACCGCTGGGCCTCGATCCTGATCTCTATATCCCGGTGGACCGCTATATCCCGTGTTCGATGATGTGGCGCTTCGTGTCCGATGTCGCGGGGCATATTTCCTGCCAGGTCAGTGAAGATGTTTACAGCGCCAGCAACCATGTGACGCTGATCCCGGCGGGAACGGTCGCTCGTGGCATCTACCGCACCGGGGCGCTGCAACACGGACGCAGCAGGATGTTTGTGCTGTGGACGGAGCTGCGTACGCCTGAGCCCGGCAGCCTGCAAATCCCGCTAACTGATACGCAGGCCAGCGGCCCGCTCGGCGAGGCGGGGATCTCAGGTTGGATCGACAATCACTTCTGGGAGCGCTTCGGCAATGCCCTGATGCTCAGTACCGTGCAGGACGTGGCTGCGGCGGCGTCGGATGCTGCCCCGGGGAAAGACCGCAATACCGACTACACCGAAAACACCCGCGCCGCCACGGCGGAAATGGCGAAAACGACGCTGGACAACAGCATCAATATCCCGCCCACCCTTTACCTGAATCAGGGTGATGTCATCGGGATCATGACCGGCACCGACATTGATTTCTCATCCGTCTGGCAGCTACGACTGAAAAAGAGGTGGTATGAACGCTGAAAACCTGTCGCTGGATTTTATGAAAAAACAGCTGTTTGGTGATTTTATTGCGCAGGACGGCCTGACGGAAATTGCCGTTAACCGGCCGGGTGAACTGCATACCAAAATTCGGGGGAAATGGCGAAGACATGAAGCCCCCATTACGCTGCGCCAGTGTTACGCCTTTGCCAGAGCGCTGGCGTCGTGGCAGGACGATAATATCGACGACACCTCGCCGATCCTTTCCGCCACGCTTGAATCAGGCGAGCGCATTCAGGCCATTATTCCCCCGGCCTGTGAGCGTAATACCGTGTCTATTACCCTGCGCAAACCCTCATTCGGGCAGAAAACGCATCAGTCATGGATTGATGCGGGATTTTATAACCGGGTGACCGGTAGGGAGCGAACGGAAGGCAAAGATGTTGAACTGACCCGCTACTATCAGAGTGAGGATATTCCCCGCTTTATGGAAAAAGCGGTGGAATACGGCAAGACGATTTTTATCGTCGGTGAAACCGGGTCCGGTAAAACCACCTATATGAAAACGCTGCTGCACTCGATTCCCCGGCACCTCAGGCTGACCACCATTGAGGATAATCCCGAAATCCGGCTCTATCACCACACCAATTATGTCCATCTCTTTTATCCAGCGGACGCCGGGGATAATGCCATTATCACGCCCGGCAGACTGATACGCGCCAATTATCGTATGAACCCTGACCGGATATTACTGGCTGAAATTCGCGGTCGGGAAGCCTGGGATGCCCTGAAAATCGTCGGTTCAGGGCATGAGGGATTGATAACCTCCCTGCATGCGGGCAGCCCGGAAGAATGTATCGAAGGGTTAATTGACCGCTGCTATGAAAACCCCGACTGCCGGAACATGCCTTTCGACGTGCTGTTACGCAAGTTGCTTAAGAGCATTGATGTGATAGTCAGCATTGATATTCACGGTGACATACGCCGGATGAGTGATGTTTATTTCAAACCCCTTCATCTCAATGACATGAGAGGTGTATTCAGCAAAGGACTCCAGTAAATAACATATCCAAATACGCTACCCTTGTTTAAATGTGAAGGTGACCGAAATGAAAAAAGTAATATCCTCCGCATTATTACTCAGCGCTATGGCGTCATATTCCACCTCCGTCATGGCCGCTGACGCCTGTGAAGTGGTGTTATGCATGTACGGTAAAGCCACCGGGAACGGCGGCGGCAATGAATGCCATTCGGCCGAACGAGCATTCTTTAACATCGTCAAAAAGAACAGGCACGGTTTTCTGCCGGACCATACTGCCGATGCCAGAAAATCGTTTTTACTTGAATGTGATTCGGCAGACCCCGCCATTATCAGCCAGATTATCAATAAATTTGGCCGCATGCGTGGTTAATTAGCGGAGGTTATCTTTATGACGAAACCGGGTTTTATTCAGCATCCCTGGACACATCAGCGCGGAGATTCCATGCGCGCAGCCTGTGTTATTGAGCACATTGAAAATGAGTCGATGCACGGATGCGGCCTTTATTATGAAATATATCACTACTGGGTTATATGCCGGTTATTGCAATTACTGCAAACGCTGAACGGCACCGACAGAATAACGCTGACAGAAGAAGCTAACCGTCGAGGGTTTACGCTTGATGAAACCAGCATTAAAGAAAGTCGTCAGTGTTATTCCGACATCATCAGGGAAATCCGCGAGAACCAATATTAACCCCTGCTATTATTTTATTCTCAGTTCTCAAACGACAGCGGAATATTTCAGCCGAATCAGGCTTAAGGCGTGGCGGTTTTCAGGTTTTTACGGTCTAGCACATTTTTCGCGAATTAAGGAGTGAAGAAATGCGGGCCGTAAAAATGAGGCAGCGGACAGAATTATTTTCGCGGGTTAAGGAGCGAAAATAGTTCAGGCACCGCGCCTCACCGGCAAACAGCCGCGCCCACGCGGATTTTGCCGGCCGGGGGGAGCCGAATAAATTTCGCCGCCCCAGCGAGCGAAAAGCTGTCGCCCACGACAGCGATTTATTTGGGGGGCACAGCCCCGCACACCGTCGCGGCTAAGTCTCCGGCCAAAAGCCGGTAGCGTGGCGCGACCACCCTCTTTAAAGGTCTGCTTCCCTTTTATTCCCGCTGCGAGGCACGAGCAAAGGGAAGAAAAAGGCGAAAGCGACCGTCTTAAAGGGGGTGGTCGCGCGTAGCGGGCGACGGTGTGCCGCCATTGACCCTGGGGGTTTTGGAGTGGCGTTCAGCCACGACATTACCCCCATGCGGCAGGCTATAAGGGCGTCCAGCCCGCATGTACTGGCGCACGCCGATTCGTACCGGGAAGCATGCTTTCCGGCACATGGCCGCACAGCGGCCACCTTCTTTACCCCATACGCTCGCCCCGCCTTTTCGCCCGACACCATGGGGCGAACTGATGGGGCGATGTCATGGGGCGAATCTCTGACGAAGGAGGCATCATGATTTTAAATAAGCTTGCCGCTTCACTGTCACCGATAGTGAACGGGATGCTGGCGCTGCTCGCTTTTGTGCAACAGCAGCAACTGATAATGGCGTTATTAGCGGGGCTGACGATGCCGTTTTTTGCATCAATGAAAAGCGATGAACGGCAGAAAGCTCCGCTCTGGAAAAAGCTGATTATGGTTTTTTCCCTGCTGTGTTTCCTCTCCAGCACACTGGCCCCGGTCGTTATCGGTTTTTTTCAGTGGCTGTATAAGACCAGACTCACCAGTGATAATACAGCACTGGCCTGGTCAGTACGGATTGCCTTCACTGTAACCGGGATTATTTTTCATATTATGCTTCGCCGGATATTCACGCCGGAACTGGACAAAATAAAGAAACGCCTTGTAAAAAAAACTACCCTTGAACGGGAATTGCGCACCGATGTCCGCACCGTAAAGTCCCTGCTACCGGAAACACTGCATTATGAGCCGCTGGATTATATCGATCTGAATAAAGGCATTTTTACTGGCATGGACAGAGAGAACGAACCAATGTATCTCCCGTTAAAAGACTGGCAGAAACAGCACGCGGATATTATCGGCACCACCGGAGCCGGTAAAGGCATTGCCGCCGGCATATTGCTATATCAAAGCATTCTGGCCGGTGAAGGTGTGTTTGTTATGGACCCCAAGGATGATGAATGGGCACCGCATCTTTACCGCAAAGCCTGCGAGGATGCAGGCAAACCCTTTGCCTTAATTGACCTGCGAAAACAGCAATATCAGTTAAACCTGATTGAAGATATTACGCCAGATGAACTCGAAGAATTGTTCGTTGCCGGTTTCAGCCTGGCGGAAAAAGGACAGGAATCGGATTTTTATCGCATTGATGACCGAAAAGCCGCGCGTATGGCCGCACAATTTGTCAGCGAAAATCCATCGACAACAATCAGGGATGTTTATAACGGTGATTACGTTCAAGGTATTGCCGAAAAAATCAAAGCATTTTTTGGCAAGATTGAGGAACTGGCATTACTCAATGCCATTAATTCACCGGAAGGTTTTTCGCTTAAGCACATATTTGATAAAGGCGGCTGCTGTTATGTTATCGGCTCCATGCGAAACAGCAAAATTATTACCGCCCAGCGCATGCTGCTGGTTCGCCTTTACCAGTTAGCAGAAACGCGCGATCGAGTAACAGACGTCCCCCGCCCCATTGCTGTTTATCTTTCCGAACTGAAATACCATTTATCCAGGCCAGCGCTGGAAGGTTTAGGCGCGGCTCGGGATAAAGGCGTGCATATTATTATGGATCACCAGTCCATTGCCGATTTAAAAGACTGCCCGGTAGATTTGAAAGGTGACGCCGTTGTCGGTGCGGTCGTTGAAAATGCCAAATTCAAACTGGTTTATCGGGTTATGGATCCGGATACAGCAGACTGGATAGCGAGAATGTCAGGAACGATTCTGGTGGATGACGAACTCCGTAAGGCTAAGACGGATAATATGCTCACTGAAACCATCGACAGTGAGCGCACAATCCGCCAGGCCGAACGTTTTTTTATTGACAGCAATATGATCCTGAACCTGCCTGATTTTGTCAGTTTTATCTTTACGACAACAACGCTACCTTCTGCCTCCCTGATTTCACCGATAAAGGTCAGAAAGCGCCGGTTAAAAACCTTTTCTGTTTCCCCTGATATTGCCGCAGCGGCGGCACCGGTGAAGATCGCACTGGATTTTGGCGACGATGATAAACCAACCGCGCTGGATGTGATGACATCGCACCCGGCTCTTTTCTTCGACGAAAGCGAAGTAAAACCGACAAAGCCAAAACCTGATGATGAAAAAGACCTGTCCCCGCTGGATTTTTAAGGAGCGGTTATGCTGATTTCGTCATTTCACGAGCGCCAGACGCGTAACAACGAAAAAATAAAACAACTGCTGAACTTCCTGAAAGAAGAAACCTACAGCGATTTTAAAACGCTGATGCTGTTGTTTGGTTTCCGGGATCATAAGTCTCTTTATTCGCTACTGGCAAAAACAGAGCGAATGGGGTTAATACAGAAGCATGTGCTTGAATCACGAACAATGAAGATTTCATTATGGGGGATCACCAGCGACGGACTGGCGGTAGTGCTAACCCCGAATGATAAAATCTTTCCCGCGAGGTTTGAACCGTCCAGAGTTACCGGCTGGACGCTGGAGCATCATCTTGATAATCAGATCGCCAAGCTTATTCTGGAGAAAAAAGGCGCTTCGGGATGGATTAACGGCGACCGGGCCGGCTTTCTTAGTCAGTATCAGGTAAAACATCGCCCGGACGGATTACTGACGCTGCCTGACGGTAACGTTATTGCCATTGAAACCGAGCGCCGCCTGAAAACCCGGGCCCGGTATCAGTCGATCATGGCAAGCCACCTGCTGGCCCGTACCCGCAAGCAGTGGATTTACGTTTTTTATGTTGTACCCGAACCACAGAAGAAGTGTGCACTTGAACTGCTGTTTGACAGCATCAGGCATGTCATCATCAACCATCAGCACGTCCCGCTGGAAGAACGCCACCGCCGTGTGTTTCGCATTTATACCCTTGATGAACTGAAACGCCTGTCATTAGACAGCTATACGTAAGCTTTTACACAGGCCATCATGGTGGCCTTACCGGCCTGGCAGCGATACCGCCAGGCCAGAAATTATTTATTCCACTGCGAGGCGCAGACTGTTCGGTACTCGCTGTGTTGCGTTCCGCCTCAGTCTGCGCCTTGCAGCGTTGCCGGTTAAAAACCATGTAACCGCATTCCCTTGCGGTTGTCCGGCTCCGGCCTCAGAGTTTATCCATCAGATAACGATGCGCTTTAGAGGCGGCGCTGGCCGCTTTGAAAATATAGCGCCTGTCGTTTTTCAGTGCTTTCAGCCAGTAAGCAATGTAGCTTTCATGTTGTACCTCTCCCTCAATCCCCAGGTCCGCCATCAGAAAAGCACTTCCCAGCTCCGCCACCAGTTCTTCCTCTGCATAATCCGCACTGCCAAACTTCCCTTTCATTTCACGGTTCAGGCGTTTTTTACCCCCACTCCAGTGGACAAGCTCATGCAGGCCGGTAGCGTAGAAGTTAGCCGCATCAGCGAATAGATGGCGCTCCGGTAACCAGACTTCGTCAGTTGATGGGCTGAAAAAGGCGTTTTGTCCTTTCTCAATGATGTTTGCGCCGCTCTTCCTGAACAGATTTTCAGACTGCGGCAACGGGGCAAATGTCGCTTCCGGGCTGACTGTTTCAGTTGTCAGGGGCAAACCGTCGATTTGCTGAACGTTAAACACGGTGAAAGTTTTCAGCATCGGGATTTGTTCAACGTCTCCGGCGTCGTTTTCCTTCTCCAGCGTAGTGTAGAAAATGGCTGTTGTGCCATGCTCGCCCTTGCGAACCTGTCCACCTGCTGCCTGTGCCTGTTTGTAGGTCATCCAGCGTGAATCGCTGAAACCCTGTTCTCACGGTCTGTACCTTCTTATCAATCCAGGCGGCTCACGTCACTGGTATCTTAAATATCGTATAAACGGCAAAGAGTCCCGCATTGCACTGGGTGCCTATCCTGCTGTCTCCCTGTCTGATGCCCGGCAACAGCGTGAAGGTATCCGTAAAATGCTGGCGCTGAACATCAACCCGGCGCAGCAACGTGCCGCTGAATGCGGAGCCTGTACACCGGAGAAGTTGTTTAAAACCGTGGCGCTGGCGTGCCATAAAAACAATAAAAAATGGTCGCAGAATACTGCTGACCGTTTGCTCGCCAGCATGAATAACCATATCTTTCCGGTGATTGGTAATCTGTCTGTTGTGGAACTTAAACCCCGTCATTTCATTGACCTGCTGAAGGGGAGCGAGGAAAAAGGCCTGCTGGAAGTCGCGTCCCGCACGCGGCAGCATCTCAGCAACATCATGCGTCATGCCGTCCATCAGGGATTCATCGACACCAACCCGGCAGCGAACCTTGACGGCGTGACAACACCGCCCGTCAGACACCACTATCCCGCCATGTCGCTGAAACGGCTGCCTGAATTGCTTGAACGTATTGAAGATTATCATCAGGGAAGACAACTCACCCGACTTACCGTCCTGCAGACGCTGCATGTGTTCGTCCGCTCCAGTGAACTGCGCTTTGCCCGCTGGTCAGAGATTGATTTCAGAAACCGGGTCTGGACGATACCCGCCACACGGAAACCCATCGAGGGAGTGCAATATTCCGGTCGCGGTGCCAAAATGCGCTCTCCACATATCGTGCCGCTCTCGCGTCAGGCTGTCGCCATTCTGAAAAAGATTAAGGATATTTCCGGTGATGGTGAACTGGTATACCCTGTCGACCATAACCCGTATAAACCGATGTGCGAAAACACCGTGAACAAGGCACTGCGCCTGATGGGATATGACACGAAACAGGATATCTGCGGAAACGGCTTCAGGGCAATGGCATGCAGTGCCCTGATGGAGTCCGGTTTATGGTCACAGGATGCGGTGGAACGCCAGATGAGCCATCAGGAGCGCAACACCGCGCGTCTGGCCTATATTCATCGGGCCGAACATCTGGAAGCCCGCAAGACGATGATGCAGTGGTGGTCGGATTATCTGGATGCGTACCGTGAATATTATGTATCCCCCTATATCCTGGTCCGGCAAAAACATGACACCGCCGCCTGACTTGTCAATTACTCGTTCAGAAACCTCAACGCCGTATCAGCCAGCGCTGGTACGGCTTTTTATTCAGGTCATTATTTATATTCTGAACACTCCGCGACATCGTCTTTCTTCAACAAGTCTTCAATGGCTTCATCCAGTAACTGGCTTACCGGCCCACGGGTAACACAACCTGTTACACACGACTACCAGAAATAGTAAACAGGGTCGTTCTACTGGCATCAATATCTCCTCAGGTGTTACGATGTTCATCCTGGTCAAAATCAGCCTCCGATAATCCAGGGGTGGATTTGTTGTTGCTGGCTTTGTCCGGGGCTTGCTTCGTCGATAAACAGGATGTCATATGAAGATCTACTGGACGCGAAAAAGTATTCCTGAACTTGCAGACCTTCCGCCACAGCTCAGGAAGAAAAACTTTAAAGATGCCTATAACGCCATATCGACTCATATTGAATACTGGGCTGGGGCAGCTATTGCTTTTATCTGGATATTGTTCTTTTTCAGGGTATATGATTACTTTTTACCAAACCAGAACACATTTCCGCGTGATATTATCAGAACTTTATGCGTGGTCTGCCCCGGAATCATAATCTGGTATCAGTTTATTATTTATGGAATGAGAAAACATTATCGCCATATACTGGAAAGAGGAAAAAGAATAGATAATGAAAATGATTCAGAGAGGTTAATAAGGGAAGCGGACGCCAGAGAGTATTATCAGTGGAGAAATGTGCGTCGTTTTATCCTTGTGCTGACCATTGTTATTGCCTTTTTATCCTTACTGTTGCTGGCTAAAACAGTAAGGTAGGTGAAGAATGAATACAAACTCTTTTAGTAAATTACAAATAAAATGGTGGACTGTACTACTGACTGTATTTTTTACAACACTTGTATTTTTCACACCAGATTTCATTGGCGTATCTGACAATATTCAATCACTTATTCGCTCGATAATTCTTAGCACTATTTTAGTCGTTATAATGCCGGGCATAAATATAACTTATGGTCGCCCGGAGCCAGGGGAAAAACCATGATAAAATATATTATTATCGGAATTATATACGGAGGATTGTTCTTCAGCCCATGGGCATTATGCACAATTATAGTTTATGGTGTGTCAGTGAATATTGTTTATAAACTTCCCATTATTCTGGTATTTGTCACGGGTGCTGCGGATGTTCGTCTGATAAACAACAGAACGTCGCCACAATAAAAAACGGTGACGCCTCTAATTAGTTGACTCTGATGTATAATACGTGCTTTTGAGGTTATCTCATGGCCAGCGTTAACGTTCATTGTCCCCGTTGTCAGTCCGCTAAGGTCTACCGCCATGGTCAGAAGCCTAAAGGCCATGACAGATTTCGCTGCCGTAACTGCCACCGTGTGTTTCAGCTCACTAACCCGTGGCGATTCAATCCTGAATGTCGCCATTTTCATCGACGGCTATTAACTCAGCCTGAGCGCTTGATGCTACTTTTTCCGCCACAAGTTTTGTACGACCATAACCATAATAATAAACTACTACAATATTCATAATATTTCTCCTTAATTATTTTGGTTTATTCGTTCTTGGCTGGAAGACGGTATTTCCCCGCCTCCAGAGACATAATACACATTCCCCCCATGAAATAGAGCCTCACTTTCAAGTCACCAGCCCCCCATGCCCGTGAGAGTAAAAAAACTCCCAAACCCGACTAATAATGTGGCAATAAGAATATTAAAGGAATAAATTAAAGCTGCCAGACGAGTTTGAAAACCTAAGCTCAGAAGAGCTGGTGAAATGATTTCACCCACAAAACCTCGTATGCCACAAATCCAGGAATGTGAAGGGATTGTAACGTGTCATAAATTCAGACAACACCGTGTCTTAATTTAGCAATACCATGGAAGAGCATCAACACACCAAAAGTTATCCGAAGCAGAAGCCTGCCAGAATCTGGATGGTTTGTATACTCATTGAATAATCGATGGTCATTTCGAAAATTCTGTTATATTCATCACAGAGTATTGTAGTTATATTTAAATTATGGTGAGAACATATGCTCTCACCATGTAATATTATTAATGAGTAATAGGCTTATCGGGATATAATCCAAGCCATCCTGGCGATGGTTCACCTTTAACTTCCCCAAGGTATAATCCTATCTGGGTACGAAAACGTTCTACTTCTGCGCGATTGCTCATGAATTTTACAAACGCTTCCGGGTTGGTATTATGGTATTCCCATATATGTTTATATCCTTCAGGAGGAGCAACGTCGGTTCTCACTGACCACATGTACCAGATATCTTTTTGCGTTTTTTTATCCAGCAACCAGTTCAGATATAATTTTGCGCCTTCAGGATGTTTTGCATGTTTGAATATAGCCGCTCTCTGCGCCCATGAAACAAAAGGATCATTTACAGGCAGAACAAAGCGCGAAGCTGTTTTATTATCCGGTACCAGGGCCCCATCTGTTGAAAATGTTGCGACAGCTTTACCGCTTTCCACATCATCTGCGGGAGCCTGTGTTCCACGAACAAAAATGGGTTTCTGTTCACTAAATCTGGCAACATAACTCCAGCCATACTTATCAACAACCTGTTTAAACCAGAACAGAACGGCATCGTCATCATTTGGATAAGTCACAACGATTTTCCCTTTAAGATCTGGTCTGAGATAATCGGATGCCTCACGGGGCCATTCCTTCTCTTGAAGAAGATGGATATTGATAACATTGCTAAACGCATCAACAAAAATTCCTGTCCAGGCACCATCTTTGTCTCTGAACTCCGGCCAAATCTTATTCCATCCGGAGGGTTTATAATTCAGCAGAACACCTTCCTCTTTCCAGCGAGGAAAGTCCTGAAGCGTCTGTAACTGGACTACATCAGGTATGAGTGTGTTAGTCGTTAACTGATTATCGATTCGTGCATCATGGTACTTGCTGTAGTCAACGATAACATTGAGAGTCATGCCGGGGAAACGTTGCTCGAATGCCTTTTTCATTCCATCCTGCTGCCCAGGGGTATCGCCTCCAGCATATACAGTGACACCCCCCCCCTCTTTAAGGGCACTTTTGTAGATGTCATCTAACGAACGATTTTCCTGATGAGTCGCAGCCAGGGTTGAAAATGATAGTATCCCGGAGGTTAACGCTACAACACCAGCCACAATGGAAACCAACTTAGGTTTTCTCTTCATTGATTCGTTCCTTTTACGGTATGCCAGTAACAATCGGCAGAATATTCCATCTGATATTATTAGATGAAAAGTACCAACTGAAATCTAACTCAAAGAATAGCAGGGCAAAATGAATCCGTGATAATATAGCGTTTCACATGTTCCTGATTTTTTGCTTTCAGGTCAACTGTTCACCACATTAGCAAACCAGATATAAATCATCCCATTAAAAGTTGAATAAAATGCAGAATTACTTTAATGACTCGGAGCAATTGTTAACTAAGATAACCGGCACGATTGTATGACAAAGCAGCACAACTGGTCACCCAGGATACTAGTGCTGCATTTGTGTATATTTACTTGTTGTAAAGTTCGCCGATCACCACGGCTTGTCCGCCATTACCTACACTCTCAAAACCCTTAATGACATAATATTCAGCACCGTCTTTATCTGCAGCTTTAGAAATTTTATCCATACAACTATTAACAGTATCTTCTGTTACCGTAATAGTTTTTACCAGTTTCATTGAAGATGCTTCTTTCTGAGAAATTTCAGTTGCAGCAAAAGCTGTAACCGAGCAGGTCATCAACACCAAAGACAAGGCAATTGATAGTTTTTTCATAACGATAATTCCTTTGAACAATAAGTAAAAGTAACAAAACCACGCATGCCTATTAATAGCACACAGATTGTAAACTAGGAATGGCACTGGGCAAATTCAGAGTTATATCCTGATAATTGCACACCGTGCAATTATGGTTTTTATTAAAAATCACACGAGTAGCATAAATGTAAAATTATGCTTATAATTCAATTATGAATGTAATTAACAGGTACGCTACGGGTTCTGCTGACACAGATGACTACTGATGGCATGATGAGAAAGAAACGAGCTCGTGGAGAGCACACTTTAGAACAAATCCTTGACAGTGCGGCGGAAATTATTCGTATGGATGGAATAAAAGCCTGCACCCACAGGGCTGTAGCCCAGTACCTTGGAATATCTACGGGAACCATTACATGGCATGTTGGTTCCCTCGATAATCTGCACAAGAGCGTCCTTGAAAGAGCAGTTCTGTCGTTTCGCAACCAGACCATTGAGTGGTTTGCAAGTGCAGAGAAATCTCAACCTGCAAAGCTTCTCACACAATTTCTGTTCTGGACTATCAGTGAAAATGAGAGGTTAGCTCGGGAATATGAATTATTTATCGCTTCGGTTTCGCGCCCCTTACTGAGAAAAACCTCCGCTACATGGCTCGAAGTTCATAGCCAGATTTTGCAGGATACTCTTCTGCTAACGAAAAACCAGTCTGATGCATGTGTTGCTTATACGGATGCATGGTTATTGAGAAGTATTATTTACGATGGGGCCGAAACGCTTGATCCGATGCTCATTGAGGATGCATTCAACTATATTCTGAATAGCCGTGGAGTACATATGATTTGAACAGGACTGTTTTTAATTAACCAACTCAGCCTTGTATTTTTTTCAATACAAGATATTACACACAGATATGGGAGATCAGTATTGTAAGTTTTTTACCAGTTTGACAGGCCTCATGCTCTCTTATATAACATTTTACCATAACACTTAAAAACATATGATATTAATTAAACTTAAATAGACTTTTAATACCATCCCGGCATTATTTAATGTCCGCTCGGAAATAATATTAATTGTTCTTTCAAAAAGAAGCACAATGTGTTTTTCATTAATCATTAAGTTCATCTTTTCCTCCGGCATTACAAGTCGGACTGCCTGCGCATTCAACAGTATACGTTTTGCTGCCAAACCAAAATCAGCCCTCTTCTCCAACTACTGTTATTGCTGGTTCAGCAGAAAAAGCATTGACGTCAGAAAAGTATATATATCTTTTTGTTGTCTTTAATTCATTGCCACGCACTGCCATTAAGATGCAAGTCAGCAATAAAATCCATTAATCGCACCATGTGCAATTACACCCATACTAAATCTCCTTCAAAAAAACTGATTTACTTTTTCAGTTTTAGACGGTAAACAATATCATTTAATCTGCTATTATAAACACATATCAGTGGGGTGCTGACAAAAAATTAAAACCTCTTAAAATCTGAGATTAACTTATGTTATTTATAATAGGATTTTTATTTTTTGATAGCCCCATGACTTTTGCTAATGATTTTTCTTGCTTAACCAAAATAACAGCCTGAGTGGGTCGCGTTATCATGAATGATATGTAGTATATTTACATTCCGGTCAATGTTTTAACGGTTCATTTTCAGTAACAGATAGCAAATTCATTAGAGAGAATATATGAATAATAGTAAACAGAGCTTTCACGGGAAATCCTATATTTTCGATTACAATGGTTTTGTTGCCCGAGATACATTTACTTCTGACGAAGTCATTTTTGAAGTTTTAACTGGTCCGGCGAAAGGAATTAAAGGTAAGGCAGCTTACAAAGCTCAAAACGTCGGAGAAGGCAAATTTTTGATTTCATGGCAGGAGGAAGATGGAGGCACTGTCGTCCATTTAGACGACTTTATCTCAGGCACTTCGCATTCTCATTATACTGATAAGGACCATAACTTTTTTGTTATGGCGGGAACATTGACGGAAGTTGCCTGACGCTGTCCATAAAGAACACAACGACAGAAAGAATATTTACCGGACCTGAAGCACCAGATTCCTGTTATTTACAGATACCTTAAATTCAGGACTCTGGTCCGGGTGTCCCCATTAAAACGCTAACACATTCCTTCAGGTGGGGGTTAAGCCAGGCAGTTCTCACTCCGGGTTTAACCTGTACTCACCGTTTGTATCCCGGCTGGAGACGTTCTGTAAGCCCCGTGTAGCCTGCTGATTACTCAAATTTATCACTCAGGAAAACATAGCCACGCTGGTTTCACTGGTTCTGTTTACGACTTGTTGAATTATCTTTACTTAAGATAACAATTATTATTATTCTCATAAGCATTAATGGTTAATCCTATGATTAAAAAAACTTTGACTTCATTTCTGCTCCCGACATTGCTCTCCCTTTCATTCGGCAGTCTTGCAACAGAATATCCACTAACAGTGACTGACCTGGATGGACGTAGTGTTACTCTGCAACATGAACCACAGCGCATAATCCTTCAGGATGGTCGCGACATCATGGCTATGGCACTGCTGGACAAAGAAAACCCTTTCATGCGTGTGGTTGCATGGAACAATCTGGCAAAAAGGCAGGACATTAATACATGGCAGCTGTTGAAAGAAAAATGGCCCCGTTCAGCTGATATACTTGACATGGGATTCAGCGATAAAGGTAACGTCAATCTTGAAAGTGTCATTGCCAGAAATCCGGATTTAATGATTGCTCAGTTGCGGGCCAAACCCGCCCTCACTGAAAGCGGTGTTATAGACAAACTCAGCAATCTGCACATTCCTGTTGTGTTTGTTGACTATGAAGTTCATCCCTTAAAGGATACTGCGCCAAGCATCGACCTCTTGGGGCAGATCCTCAACCGGGAAGACAACGCCAGAGCATTCACTGGCTACTATCGTGCACAACTCCGGATTATTCATGACAAAACCGACAGCATTACACCGAAACCCAGAGTATTTGTCGAAGCACTGGCCGGAAACAGCGACGCCTGCTGTTTTAGCCATAGCCATAGCGGCTGGGGGGGACTTGTCGAGGCCGTTGGGGCCACAAATCTTGGATCGCAACTGCTTCCCGGAGCATCGGGTTTTGTGTCGCTGGAAAAAATAATAAGCATGAAACCCGACACCTACATTATGACAGGCTCAAAAAGAGGGAACAGCCAGGTTCTGCCTTTAGGTTATGCAGCCAACGGGGAAGATGTCAACGATCAGGCTGGCAAACTGGTGGAACGTTCCGGTGTCAGAGACATCCCTGCGGTAAAAGAAAATCGCGCTTATGGGGTTTATCACCATTTTTATAACCACCCCTGGAATATTGTAGGTATGGAGTACCTGGCAAAAGACATTTATCCGGATGCTTTCAGCAGTCTCAACCCGGATGACACATACCACTATATCGTGCGTAACTTCACCAGTCTGCCTGACAGCCCATTTATATTTTCCTGGCACGAGGGCAAGTAACTCTGTATGCAATACACAACGAGAACTGTCAACGGGACTGATCCTGCGGACATGCAGACAATGCAGGCGAATTACCGAAATATTATTCGCCGTCGCATAACAATTATGTTGTTACTAATACTGTTTATCCTGGTATCACTGCTTCTGGATTTTATGATGGGCCCGTCTGGTCTGCCACTAAAATCTCTGTGGTATACCCTGATGAATTCACATGGTGCAGACGCCGGCACGCGTGTCATTGTCTGGGATATACGCATGCCTTTTGCCCTGATGGCCATCGTTGTAGGTCTGGCCCTTGGTCTGGCGGGCGCAGAGATGCAGACCATCCTCAATAATCCTCTTGCCAGCCCGTTCACACTTGGTGTGTCATCTGCTGCAGCCTTTGGTGCAGCTCTGGCAATAGTGGCGGGAATTGGCATTCCGGGGCTTCCGGCACAGTGGTTTATCCCTGCAAATGCGTTCATTTTTGCACTGCTGGCAGCCTTGCTACTCGATGGCATTACAAGATGGACAAAGGTAGCCTCATCCGGGGTTATCCTGTTCGGCATAGCACTGGTCTTCACCTTTAATGCGCTTGTCGCCATGCTTCAGTTCGTCGCCAATGAAGATACCTTACAGGGACTGGTTTTCTGGACAATGGGCAGTATTGATCGCGCATCCTGGTCAAAGGTGGGGATCCTTTTTTGCGCTCTGGTGGTGGTGATGCCCTTGTCAGTGTTGAGTTCATGGAAGCTGACCGCGCTGCGTCTTGGGGAAGACCGTGCCATGAGTTTTGGAATTAACGTGCGTCGTCTGCGTCTTACTACGCTCCTGCGCATCAGTATTTTGTCGGCAATTTCAGTGGCGTTTGTCGGCCCGATTGGCTTTATTGGTCTGGTTGCCCCCCATATTGCAAGGCTGATATTTGGTGAAGACCACCGTTTTTACCTGCCCGCAAGCGCCTTAACCGGAGCACTGATCTTATCTCTGGCTTCGGTGGCATCGAAGAATCTTTTGCCCGGAGCGATTATCCCGGTCGGGATTGTAACCTCACTGGTTGGCGTGCCTTTCTTCCTGAGCATAATCCTGCGACACAGAGGGAATATATGAGTGAGATAAAATCCGGGCTTGCCTTATCCCGGTTCAGCGCTGGTTACTCCAGGTATCCGGTAATTCAAGACCTTTCAGTTAATCATCTGCCCCGGGGAAAAATTACTGCGCTTCTGGGTCCAAACGGAAGCGGAAAATCAACACTTATGCGGGCGATAGCGGGGCTCGGGCCGTCAGCCGGAAAGGTCTTTCTGGATGGAGAAGATCTCATGGCACAACCGTTTGCCCGACGTGCCGAAAAAGTGGTGTATCTGCCACAGACATTACCCTCCGGAGTACACCTGCGTGTTCTTGAATCAGTCATTGTCGCCGCACGGGTAAGCGGAGGAGCACACATACCACAGATGCAAAATGATGTCATGGCACAGTTACACCAGCTCGGCATCGGGCATCTCGCGTTGGATTTCCTGGACAGGCTTTCCGGAGGCCAGAGGCAGCTTGCAGGCCTGGCCCAGTCGTTGATCCGTAAGCCCGAAATACTTTTGCTGGACGAACCACTCAGTGCCCTGGATCTGAATTATCAATACCACGTGATGGATATTGTCCGAAAAGAAACCCACAGGCGGAACATCATTACGTTAGTGGTGGTGCACGATATTAATATCGCGCTTCGTCACACTGACCATATACTGATGTTAAACAGAGGGAAGTTGTTTGCTGAAGGTGCACCTTCTGTTGTCATTACCCCCAGAACACTGGAAAGGGTTTATGGCGTACGTGGTCGTGTTGAGTCCTGTCCAGGGGGAATAAAGCAGGTCATTATTGACGGTCTTGTGGGCCCGTAATCTGTTAATCAGGTTTACGATAAATAAGTACACTTAAATATTAAATAGCATCGATAACTGAATGTGAAAAAATTAATGACCTTTATAATTATGGGCGGTTCTTTTACATCCACAGGAACTTTTGCCGATATCCTGAATGACAGTCATATCGATATTACAGCCCGTACCATGTATTATAATAATGACAGCAGGGCTGCTGCCGGTAAACAACCTGCGGGCAAACAACTGGGTCAGGGTTTTATTTTTAATGGACGTTCCGGGTATACAAACGGAAGTGTGGGTTTAGGAGTCGATGCCATTGGCTTACTGGGAATAAAAATTAACGGAAGTGATGGTCATAATACTCCAACCGGCATGTTCCCCCAACACCAAGACAACAGTTCTCCGGGCAGTTTTGGCTCTCTTCGTCTGGCGCTGAAGGCAAAAATCAGTAAAACAAAAGCGAGAGCCGGATTTCAGTCGCTTAATCTTCCGGTTATTAAAACTAATGACGGAAGATTACTGCCATCACTCTATCGCGGCTACACTATAACATCGTCTGAGCTAGAAAACCTGAATCTTGATGCCGGTTTCATCGATCGAACACAGGGACGGAATCAGACACATTTTCAAAAGCTAAAAGCGTCCGGAAAAGCACGCGGCTACAGCTCCGGGTTCAGCTATTTCGGAGGGTTTTATGCCCCCGAGAAGGGGCTTGAGCTGAGCTACTATTTTGCCCGTCTCAATGATTTCTATGATCAGCATTACATCGGCATTACCAGAACATTTCCTCTGGGCCCAGGGAATAAAATTAAAGCAGATCTCAGGTATTTCAACAGTCGCAGTGACGGACAAAGATACAGCGGAGATATTGATAATGACGCCCTGGGAGGGATGCTCTGGTGGTCGGAAAAAGGAAACACATTCGGGCTGGGCTATCAGAAACTGACGGGTCCCAGCAATTTTCCGTATCTGGACCCGGGACAAAGTGTCGATGGAGTGTCCACCAATACATCTGGAGGAAGTACCGGGCTTATAAGTGAGTCACCGCTTTCTAAATTCAGGACAGCCCATGAGCAGGCTATCGTACTCCGTTACAACGCCAGTCTGGACCAGTTTGGTTTTACCAGACTTCATTTTAACAGTAGTTATGTTTCGGGAAGCCAGGCCCGGGCGGCAAAAGACAGCGAGGGTCAGGACGAATGGGTCCGAACTTTTGGGCTGAGTTATGATGTTCCGGATAATATCGCTAAAGGGGTTACTGTAGCCTGGAAAAATGTGACCTATCGTACCAATATCACCGGTACGCGCAGCCAGGACCAGAACATCCTCCTGGTCAACTGGAAATTCGCGGCTCTTTGATTAAGCGTGACGAAGGATATCCTCACAGATACTGCTTCTGACCACATTGCGGATCCGCAAGTCAGATGCCAGTGGTTGCGGATTATCCTTTTGATTGTCATGGATATGATATATAAAGAGTGTTTACTTCATTATGGGCGTAATTGTATCCCGGGAAATATATTTCCGGGATACAATTGTAACAGCTTAACGCCAGTCAAGGTTTCGGAGTACTGAATATTTACCTTCTACGAGAAACAACAACACGACCGATATCATGAGATAGAAAACAAGGTCTTTATTGCCCATGTTCCAACGTCATTAACATGGAATGTATTACCTATATCCACCCTATCCCATGCCACAAAAATAGTACCAATTACAGTTATCGCAGACAAGCGACATAAAACTATCAGAATGATGAGTACAGGCGCAACAACCTAACCTAGATAAATATCATATCCGATAAATACTGGTGATTTTCTCTCCTGTAATATGCTGAGGATAAAATCAATACCTGAGTAAATTTTATGCCATCCATGGAAAAGTAAGAACTCACCCAATGTAAACCTCAGTAACAGGACTGCACGATAAATATTTGATATACATTTATTCATCACTTTCTCAGTGATGAGAATCCGGATAAAAATGGCTGTAGTCAAAGCGCTGGGATATAAGCGAGTAAACGGCATCAGGCCATCTATATCTTGTGTAACCGTGAATCATAGGTCCATAAATGGCTTCGTCAGCCATCAGATCTTCCATTCATCCCCCTTAAGGTTAATGTAAGCGACCAACAACTTCTGACATGAGAGTTGAACCCGTCATCGGATCAGGGATATTGAAGTCCCAAACTGAAGCATCCGAAAGGATAAATTATCTTTCGGTTACTCAATGCAATTCTGATATAATTCATATCTAAATTGTTACTATTCTATGATAAAAAAATCGGATAAATAATTCGGTACTTATTCTCATTTATCACCTGTATCTCCTGCCTGCCTTCATTTTTTAAAGCTAATCACATTATGTTATGTTATTACCTCATCGTACGGACATAATCCATGTATAAGCCA
Organism: Klebsiella sp. P1CD1; assembly: GCF_003790505.1. Classification (NCBI taxonomy): domain Bacteria; kingdom Pseudomonadati; phylum Pseudomonadota; class Gammaproteobacteria; order Enterobacterales; family Enterobacteriaceae; genus Klebsiella; species Klebsiella sp. P1CD1. The sequence goes on along the minus strand of NZ_CP033631.1, from coordinate 2,000,263 downwards.
TGAAAAAGATAAAACACAATATACTGCCTATATAATCCAGACAAAAGAGACCGATGCTTACAAACATAATGAAAACAAGTAACATCCTTAAACCATCATTAAATTCAACTTCTTCAACTAAGCCTGTCGTTAAAATCAGCCATATTGCCTGCTTTTAAAGTCAAGAGAAGTCAGTTGTATGGTAATAATTAAATGAGACACAAACTTTAATGATTGTTTTTTTATGATGCATATCCAATAATATTTTTGTTAATCAATAAATTTCAAATGAAATATTATCTTGACAAACAAAAAAGAGAGTGACATATGTACAAGACGCTTCTTACATTACTGATCATTGGTACAATCGGTTCCACCGCTGATGCAGCAGAGATTTACAACAAAGATGGAAACAAACTGGACCTTTATGGTCAGGTTGCTGCACGTCACTATTTTAGTAGTAATAATGCCATTGACGGAGATGCCACATTCATTCGATTAGGTTTCAAGGGAGAAACCCAAATCAATGATATCCTCACCGGGTTCGGGCAGTGGGAATATAATGTTCAGGGGAACAACTCAGAGGGTTCAGACGCAACCAGAGGTACAAAAACCCGTCTTGGATTTGCTGGCTTAAAAGTAAAAGATTTTGGTTCACTGGATTACGGCCGTAACTATGGGATCATCTATGATGTTGCAGCAATTACGGATACACCTGTAATCTTTGACGATGAAACGTTCAGTTCCACTGATAACTTCATGACAGGAAGAGCAAACGGACTTCTGACTTACCGCAATCATGATTTCTTCGGTATGCTTCCAGGGTTGAATTTCGGTCTTCAATACCAGGGGGCGAATGATGAAAGCAAAAATAACCCCCGAAGCCCATTCAACTCCAATGGTGATGGGTATGGTTTTTCCGTTGAATATGACACTGCTGCTAACTTAAGTATTCTTGGAGCTTACTCAAACTCCAAGCGTACTGACGAACAGAATATCCTTTCCCTTGGTAAAGGAGAGCGGGCAGAAATTTGGGCTACTGGTCTAAAATATGATGATAACAATTTGTATCTCGCCGCAACATATGCCGAGGCGCATAATCTGTCTCGCGTTACAAACTTGGGCTTTGCGAATAAGACACAGAATATTGAACTCGTAGCACAATATACATTTGATTCAGGCATCACTCCTCAGATAGGTTATTTTAACTCGAAAGCTAAGAATCTTGAAGGACATAGTGATCAAGACATTCTGAATTACTGGGATTTTTCTGTTTCGTATGCTATGAACAAAAATATGTCGGTATACGTCGATTATAAGCTTAACAAAATAAAGTCTGATAATAGCTTAAGTATTCCATCAGATGATCAGACAGGGATAGGCCTGACATATCACTTCTGATTATAGCTCCATTTATAGGAAGTTATAATATTATAGCTTCCTATAATAAATAGTAAATGTCATAATCAGCATGATTGCGCTAATAATTTATTTCTCAAAATAATCAAAGTTATTCATAAGTATCAAGCTCCAAAGTAATAACCTCTACCTCTGCTACTTTGAGGTATAAACTTAACTCCCTCATTCACAAGTTTCTTCCTCAAATTGCTGATGTGAAGGTCAATGACACGTTCTCCCGAATTACTTCCATACAGGCAAGCATCAACGAGCTCTTTTCTTGTAAACACTCTCTTGGGAAAGCGAATAAGATGCTCCAGTAAGCGAAACTCTGTTGGAGTAAACATATTCGTAATATCTTTACCAGAAGAATTTATCAAAATACTTCTGGCCATAGTATCCAGAGTAAGTTGCCCTGAAGAATATGAGGTAATGCTGTATTCGCCCAATGTGTAATCGATTCTACGTTGTATTGAAATAATTCGTGCAGATACTTCCCTTGCACGACAGGGCATAGCCATGAAATCATCAGCCCCGGCCCTGAGTGCAAATTCTCTGTCTATCTCAGTGGATCCTTCAGAAAGGATTATCACTGGTATGGTTGATACAGCTCTCAGGGAATAAAGTGAGTTCCATCCATCTGTTTCAGAAAGATTAATACACATGAGGATAAATGCAGGATTATATTGCTGGCTTAAATGTACTGTTTCATTAATTGATGCGGAAACAATAACCCTGAAACCATTCAATTCAAGTTCTGTATGAATGTCTACTAATGCGATATCATTTTTTGTAAATAGCATCAGTGTACTATTAAGCAGCATAAAGATATTCCCAAAGATAGCTATGCTATTATTTACTAATAAGTAATGAAATTTACACGGCTACAGCACATGTGAATTTCAGGAGATACTCTTCCCTTTGAATATGGAGTTTTCGCTAAAATGAATATGCCAAATTTATTTGGCATAGCACCTGTTATTCCTGCACAGAAACGCAACTAAACTTAATTCCTCCTTTGAAATTAGTTGTATCTAGCTCGGGTACATAACGCTCTCACGCTCTCACGCTCTCACGCTCTCACGCTCTCACGCTCTCACGCTCTCACGCTCTCACGCTCTCACGCTCTCACGCTCTCACGCTCTCACGCTCTCACGCTCTGCAAAATATAATATACATACGGTATTGTATTAAAAGATGCTGTTTTTTGAAATACATCGTCAAAAAAACTGACTAACCAAACCAGAAAATTAACTACACAGACGTCAATTATTAGCATTAAACACCATTGATAAAAAAAATTAAAGAAAAAATCAACACCACAAACTTTGTTTTGTACATATGTACAGTTATATGTTCTAGAGTTATTAAATTTTGTAAGCATTACAGTTTTTTTTCTGTAAGATCGAGTTCTCTGGACGTAGTACAATCAATCGTGGTACGGGAAAAGTTAATGTCTCTAGCGAAAAGTGAACTAACGAAAGAAAAGATCATCCTTGGTGCAGCTTCTGTTATACGCAAAAATGGAATCCAATCCTGTACCCACAGAGCTGTCGCGGAGGAGGCCGGGGTTTCGCTTGGCACAACAACATACCAGTTTCGTACTCTGGATGAATTGATTGTTGCTGTAATGAAATATACTATTGATGATTTTACAGACAAGACACGTGGTTGGTTAAATCTTAACTTTTCGGGTAAAAAGGAAGAGATCCTCACTCGTTTTGTTTTCTGGACACTAAGTGAGCGTTCCCGTCTTCGCTCAGAATATGAGTTATTTGTTGCAGCAGTCTCCAGGCCAGCATTACGCCCCTGTGCCATACAATGGCTACATGTTCACGAAGAGTTGTTGATGGAGTACCTGGCATTGACACCTGCACAAGCCCGGGCCGCAGTCTCGTGTATTGATGCCTGGTTGATGCGCGGTATACTTGACGAAACCGAAGCAATATTGTCGGAAAAAATGATCCTTACCGTTTTTCAGGCAATAGTAAAAAATCCGCAAGCCTAACAAAGGGCTGCGGATAAATAGTTGATTCAACCCAGTTTCGATTAGAATGTATAGTTCAGTGATACCCAATAATTCCGACCTGGAGTCACATAACCTGTCGTGTATGCCTGAGTCTGGAAGTAATCACCAGCATACATACTATTGCGGCCTGATTGATAGAGTCTTACTTTCGAAAAATCTTTATCTAACAAATTATTGACAGTCCCGTTAATCGTCAACTCTGGGGTAATACGGTATGTGGCCCCCATATTTACAACTGTCCAGGCCTTCAGGTAAGCACCACGATCGTCATATACTGCTTTTTCTACGGCGCTCAGGTTGCTAACGTTACTTGTATAGCGAGGTGTTTTACCGTGATACTCTGCCGCAACCCATGATGTTAGTGAGTCGTTCATCTTCCAGGACAATTTCGCATTAGCCATATGACGAGCAGTATTGGTGAGTGGTGCTCCAGGATTTTCCCCACCGCGCTGCTTGCTATCAGTATAAGTGTAGTTCAGGTTCATCGTTAGTTCTGGAACAACAACCGGGAATGAAGTAGCGAACTCAACGCCCTGGTTAATCGCTTTACCAACGTTGCGATAAGAATACGTTGAATCGTTAATTGTTTCGCTGGCAATAGCATTCCGGAAGTTGCTGATAAAGCCAGTAATGTTGGCTTTCAGGCTCTCACTATTTTCGTAGTATAAACCGGTTTCGTAGTTGATACTGGTTTCCGGTTTCAGTTCTGGATTACCAACAGTAGTGACAAGGCCATTCCCCGCAATACCACTTACTCCATTGTGTAGCTGGCTCAAGGAAGGCGTTTTATAACCGGTGCTTACGCCGCCTTTGACCGTCCAGTTGTCTAATGCATTCCATACTAAGTAGGCTCGCGGGCTGACATGACCACCAAAGCTATCATGTTTCTCATAACGAGCCCCCCAGGTGAGGGAAATAGGGTCCGTAATCTGCCAGTCATCTTCAGTAAATAGAGACCAGGTTTTTTGTCGGAATGTGTCACCGCTGTTTGCCAGTACAATCCCGTCTTTTAACTGTGCATCCCAATATTCTGCTCCAACTGTCAGCAGATGATCTTCACCGACCGGTGAAATAATACTGGTATTAAAGATCGTATTGGTATTTTTTAATACTCGGTCAGTACCGCTAAGCTTTCTATTTGTATTGGTCAATGTACGTGGCGTCAACACTCTGCCTTTATTTTCCGTTACAGCATAAGATACACTTGAACTCCAGCGACCAAACGAAAGATCACTGTCATAACCTAGCATCATTTTATTTCGCTGATACTGCAGTTTCTCTCGATATCCCCCCCCACTGGTCCCGACAGGACCGAGTTGACCATTACGGTTATCGTACTCTTGCTGTGAGGTTTCCCCGTCGATCCACACCGTATTTTTGTCATTAATTTTGTAATCCAGCCTGCCACCCACCGTATAGTTATCACTTTTCGTTGGATAGGGAACTCGTGTGTTAGCTCCACTGTCGCTCAGACTGCTAACATTTGAACCTTGTCTATGCTCAAAATTACTACGTAGAGATAAATCAAGTGTGTCAGGAATCAAAGTACCACTGGTATAAATACCGACGTTGGAAGTATCACCCCATTTACTATTTTCATGTATTGAGTGTGAAAGATTAATCCCACCGTGCCAGCTATCAGTATTCTTTTTTGTGATAATATTAATAACACCACCCATCGCGTCGGAGCCGTATAGTGTAGACATCGGGCCCCGAATCACTTCGATATGATCAATTGCAGACAGTGGCGGCATCATAGCGGTATTTAGAGTGTCAAAACCATTTGGGGTGGTATCTGTACTCGCATTTTGGCGTATACCATCAATCAGGATCAGTGTATAGCTGCTGGGCATACCTCGGATAGAGATATCTAGCCCACCTGTTTTTCCCGTTCCCCCACGTACATCAACCCCTTCGACTCCACTGAGAGCTTCTCCCAGATCACTATAGTTTTTTTTCGTTAGTTCATTTTCACTAATCACTGAAATCGATGCCGGAGCATTTGTCATTTTTTGTTGATAACCACTGGCGGTTATAACCATAGTCTCTTCTTGAGCAGATGCAGGAACTGACAAGGCGCATAGAATCGCAAATGCTATTTTATTTTCTTTCATATATAATCCATTTAATGAATAATTTTATGCATTGCTCAATAACAATAAATGTTTAAAAAGAATTAAAAATCATCACAATAATTATTGTAACACTGACAACATAATTCTTCTATTTTTATTGAACTACTACTAATTACGACACCATCTTCTTTAAATATGAGGTATATCGTTTCAATAAATATTTATATTAGACCCATCCCAAATAACTTCTGAACTATTCCCTATATTTATAAATACCTTATTAAGGACACATTCAGCCTCATCTTAACGCGCTGTTTTTGTAAAATCACCTGACAATATATTCTATCACAGTGACAGGTTTTTATGACTAATACACTCATCGCTTCTGCCTGGACAACTTCATTAGTATTAGCGAAAAAAGTGGTTGCAGCATAGTGCATTAAAATTATGGCGAGAACGATAGATGCATTTTTGTGTCATAAGTTAAGCCTCAGCTCCAAGCAAATGTAACTATTTGCAAGAAAATATATCAGACATTATGTTCAATGTGAATACAGCACGTTGAATTCAGAATGATTATCTGATAATCGAACAAAGCACGATTATCAGACCGAGAGGCTTATATGAACGCATCCCGTTTGCAAGGCATCCTTTATTCTGGCATTGACCGGTAGGTTGCAGCTTAATATCCGGCTTTTGCCGCCATAAGCTGCGATCCCCGATGTAATTCGCGGAGGTATTTAAGCCCAAGATCCTCTTCATGTTTGGTGAGCCACGGTCTTACCTGTCTTTGTCATCACGCTGGCCACCATAACAACTTTTCAGCAGCCCGGGAATGCTTAACAACCGATTGCACACAGGATCTTGTTGAACGTATTTTTTTCTGTTCCGCATTATGCCATTCCAGTTCATCATCCAGCGTAATCAGCCGTGTGTACTCTCGATATAGCAATGTCCTAATGGTGTCAGTGAGTTAATTTTCAGCATCCTAAAGCAATGCAGGTAGCATTCTACGCAGTTCTGTTGCACCTTTAAGGCCTCAGCGATTGCCTGTGCATCGTTGTAATCATTTTGCTGGGGTCGCTGATAAGCTCTGACGTGTTGGGCCGGAAGTAAAATCGCTTTATGCCCAAGGACCCAGTAATACGATGCTCCGCAGGCTTCCCATAGCAACAGTCATCGCGGGTTGTTGAACGAGCCATTTGAGTAAGTTGCTACGAGAAAGTTTTATCTTTCCAGCTGGTTTTCCATAAGCTTTAATACTGAAAAGATAAAAGTTTGTTTTAGCCAGATCGATGCCGGTGATTTTCATTTCAGACATGGTACTCCTCTTACTTTTGCTGCTTAAATTTTATCCATCATGGCGGAAGTTGGTGGTGCCGTGAAGGAGGGGGTAAACCATCTCATCACTTACGTCTTTCAGACCTGCTGCCAGCTCACTATCTCAGAATACATAATTCTTTTCCAGAACACGGCATGTAATAAAGGAACCAGCAGCACACAGCAGAATCGGTACAAAGTAGCCGTGCTCCATATGAGTAAACTCCAAGAGCAGGGTAACTGCAGTCAGTGGCATTTGCATGGACGCGGCCAGAAAGGCGGCCCCTCCCACAAGCGCAAAACTGAGAGCATCTCCGCCAGGAAATACAAGCTGCCAGCCCGCACAGAGGAGCAGGCTTAACAGCCCTCCGACAGCCAGACCAGGAGTAAGCAATCCGCCTTCTGCCCCTCCCCGGAGTACGGCCAGAATGACCAGCAGCTTGAGCCCCAGCAATATGGCGGCGTGGCGGTAATCCAGCCCATAGCTGATGGCCAGCTGCATCGGCCCTTTTCCGTTACCCGGCAACTGAGGATAGTAAAGACTCAGGACCGCCAGAACAGCAAAGGCGAACAGACAGATAACGGGCATTTGCCAGTTATTCCTGACGCTGGCACGTGCTTTCACTGTGGTCTTCCGGAACCCCAAGGCAGCCAGACCGAGAACCGGGCCTGCGACACAGGCCCATAATGTAAAGGTGTGTGGAAGCTCCACGGATACAAAATGATACTGTGATTCGTTACCCAGGCCCAGTGTTGCCACCCAGGCTGAAATGGCAGATGTCACCACAGCTGTGATAGCTTTTTCCCAGTTGAAAGAAAGCAGAAGAACTTCAAGAATGAACAGAGCACCCGCCAGCTGAACATTATAGACGGCCGCCAGACCGGCACCGGCACCGCAGGCAATAAGAATCCGCACCTCATCGTCGTCCAGCCCCAGCCGGCGTGCTATAACTCCTCCAACAAGTGCCCCCATCTCTCTGGGAGCAACCTCTCGCCCTAAGGGGGACCCCAGCACGACTGTAATTATCTGTAGAAGCGCATGAATGGTTGTGGTCCCGGCAGGCATGGGGCTTGAAGGTGTTGATACTGCAGACTGGATTGATACTCGAGGCCGGCCATATCGCCCCAGCAACCACCACCCGGACCCGGCGAAGGCACCACCTGAAATGATAGCGATTATGCGCATAAGTGGCGGGGAGTCACCTACCCCCTGCAGAAAAGATTCATCGCTGATGACATGTGAGGAGTTGTAACCGAATGCATAATGCTGGACGGTATGTAATACCAGGTCCAGCACAATCCCTGCAACACCGGAGACCACACCTGTTTCGATAACAGCCAAAAACCTCACCGGGCAGCTGACTCTGTTGGTCTGTACTTTCATTTTTTATTTCCGTAATCCTGTGTTTGAAAAGTATAATTGTAACGAAAATAAGCTCAACACTGTGTCTTGATGAACCGATTATTAGTTGTTGACCTGCAAAAGCGGCCTCTGATATCTGTAACGTTGTCAATTAAATGGCAACCACCACCTAACAATTAATTAGGGAAAACATACTCAGGATTACAGGTCAGTAGATCTGGGCTGTAGAACCATAAACTATTAACATGAGTTTTTTATTAGACGTCAGTATAGTTGCCGCCTAGCGCCAACTATGCTGACCGAAATAACTTATGTATTGCCCCCTATATTTCCATACTTTGTTTATCACTTAACCCAGTACTGGTACGTCGCTGCAGATATTCCCGTGGCGAGTGATACTCAGTGCGGAGCACGAACGCTTCCGCAAGGTTTTTGCTGCTGTCAATCCGACTGGTTTCGGCATTATGCAGATGTAGCCGCACTTCATCGTGTTCACGAAGCTCTCTGCCATACCATTAGTTTACTTACGGCGCGAACAGCATTTATCTCTCACTAACAAACCTCGATATTTTTTTTTGACGATAATGGCCGACAGATAAATCCGCTAACATTGCGTCTGAGTGGGAGCCTGGCGGATATGATGAAACTTTTTAATCGCTGTGGATGGCAGGTAGAATCTGATGGCGACGCCTCCCTGCCCCACCAGTTTACGCATATTGCCCGGCACGGAGCATCAAAAAGGATGATTAGTGGCGGAGCACCGACGGCAAAAAATAACCGCCGTTGATATTAATGTCCGGCTATTAGCGCCAGTCTGGATTGCCCATTACGGAATATTTTCCGCAGCCGAGGAACAACAGCACCACCGACATCATGACGTAGAACATCAGGTCTTCGATAGCCCAGGCACCAACGTCATTCAGATGAAAAGTATTACCGATATCAGCCAGTAGCCAGGCAACGAGCATCGTACCAATGACGGTGATAGCCGACAGTCGGCAACAAATACCGAGTATAATCAGTATGGGAGCTACTACTTCGCCCAGGTAAATACCGTAACCAACAAATGACGGAACACCGTGCTCACTCAGCATGCTCAATATGAAGCCAATCCCCGAGTGCACTTTATGCCAACCGTGAAAAAGCAATAAACCGCCAAGCGTGAGCCTTAATAAAAGTGCGGCAACATCGATGTTATAAAGCCGACTGTTTAAATTAGCATATAAATCCTTGACCATTTTAATTACCCCTAATTTTTAGTGTTTTGTTTATTCGTTTCAGGCATAAAAACAGCGCAATGACACCGCAGAGCAGCATGGTCAATGGCAGGCTTTCCAGCCCGAAAGCAAATTTACTGTAGATAAAACCAATAATCGACGACAGCAGGTACTGCAACGCGCCTATAATAGATGACGCTATTCCTGCTTGCTTATTTGCCAGTTGCATAGTTAGCGCGGTCAGGTTGCCGAATACAAGGCCCAGTGATCCAATAGCAAGGGCAATCAGCAGAGCAAAGGGTATGAGCGATACGGCACTTTTGAGCGTTGCGAACAGCAATACTCCGGCGGCGATACAGTGGCTGGCGATCCCTGCCCGGGTGAGTATTTTTTCGCTATATCCACGCGTTAACAGCGCATTGCTGAAATAACCACCGCCAATCAGCATCAGCGAATTGAGGGCAAACAAAACGCTGAATGCCGCGGGTGTCAGGGAAAACACGCCGGTAAAAATAAAGGAGGATGCACTGATATAGGTGAATAGCGAACCGAGCATCAAACCGCCTGCCAGCGTGAGCACCATAAAATCCTGCTGTAACAATAAGCGACCGTATGCACGTAGTACGGATTTGCTATCCAGTCTCGCGCGACGCTCTGGCGGCAGGGTCTCGGGCAACCCGAACTGACACCAGAGCAGAGCGATAACGCCAAATACCGCCAGCAGCCAAAAGAGGATATGCCAGCTCGCCACTTGAAGCACCATACCGCCGATTAGCGGTGCCAGAATTGGCGCAACCATCATTACCTGCATCAATACCGAATAGATTTTTGCCGACTCAGTAACCGTACACACGTCGCTGACGATAGCACGCGGGGTAACAAGACCGGCCGCAGCGCCCAGCGCCTGAATAAACCGTGCGATAGTCAGCACCTCCGGCGAAGCTGAAAGTGCTGCCATCACCGAGCCGGCGATAAAAAGCAGCATGCCGGTTATTAATGACGTGCGTCGACCATAACTGTCGAGTAGTGGGCCATATAATGCCTGGCCAATTGCCAGCCCAATCAAAAATACGGTCAGTGTTTGTTGGATCTGCCCGGCATCCACGATGAACGATGAGGCAATCACGGGCATCGCCGGGAGATACATGTCAATGGCGACAGCATCCAGTGCGGTGAGTAGCGCCAGCAGAATCAGTAAATCGGTAGAAATCCGGGTGATACCCATGTTTTGGGTGAAAGACATTAGGTTTACCTGATACCTCACCTGATGAAAGAGAAGCGTACTTCGCGGTTTACGGTAATGAGTATATCCTTTTTGTACTTTTGTACAATGTGCATCTGTTTCTCTAAAATACGTTGTTTACAAAACGTAAGCACGAGGCTATCCGCTGCATAGTAGTGTTCTTTATACTAGGCAGGAAAAACTCCTGACTTGTTTCCAATCCAGACGATAAACATTGCCTTTTCGGGCGGAGCTGGTGGTTTATTCCTTTATTACCGCGTTTATGTAGGGAAACCAGCACGTAGCCAACTCGGCGCTGAAACAATCCGCTCCTTGAAATTGTGTTTATTCATCAGTGCTTCAGTACATCAAGCAAGCGCCACATTTCCTCTGAGCCAGCGAACCGCACCGTAGATAAGGATTTTCCCTTATTAAGCGACAATTACCTCGTCCGCCGTATTGATTCACCAGTTAATGTTACTTTCTTGCTGCATCTAAAATGTTACCATTTACTTGGGTTCCATAGACCAATTCTCTGACCATTTTAACCCTCCATTCCTGAAATCTCCGTTACCCTGTTCTGCAATGGCCTTCTGTAAATTTACCCCGATGTACGTCTTCAAACTTGAGAAGTAATTCGGTGCTCCCCAATTTCGGTTCATCTTTCAGCCAAGTAGAGTCTTAGGACGTGGTGTAAATTCAGCAGTATGGTGAGAGCCATCGGCTTATCCGGTAAGGCAATGGATGTGAAGACAATTATCTTAAAGGAACAAACCGATGGCTGACAATAGCATGGCATTCAGCAATACCCTGATGTAACTCGGCGGTGAGAACTTTCTGCGTGAACTCACCGAATTTATGCTCAACCGCATCATGGAAGCCGATGTCACTCAGCGTATCAACGCAGAGCCCCATGAACGCAGTGATGAGCGTGAGACCTACCGCAACGGCTATCGTGACCGCCAGTACAACTCCCGGCTCGGTACGCTGGACCTGCGTATCCCGAAGTTGCGTGAAGGCTCGTACTTCCCGTCCTTCCTCGAGGCCCGCAGGTTGTCGGAGAAGGCGCTCAACGCGGTTATCCAGGAAGCGTGGATAAACGGCGTCTCCACCCGTAAGGTTGACGCGCTGGTCCTGTCGATGGGGATGACCGGTATCTCCCGCAGCCAGGTGTCGTCCATCTGTCGCGGCATTGATGAGCGTGTGCAGGCGTTCCTGCAACGGCCGCTGGAAGGGGAATGGCCCTACCTGTGGCTGGATGCGACCTACGTGAAGGTGTGCAAGAACGGCCGGGTGGTCAGCGTGACGTTATAATCGCCTGCGCGGTCAGCCTGGACGGTCGCCGGGAGATTATAGGGATGGGTATCGGCGAGTCAGAAGCCAAAGCGTTCTGGCTGGCTTTCCTGCTGAGCCTGAAGGAGCGCCGTCTTGAAGGTGTAAAGCTGGTCATCTCCGACTCGCACTGCGGTCTGAAAGCGGCAATACAGCAGGTGCTCTGTGCCAGCTGGCAGCGATGCCGGGTCCACTTCATGCGCAACGTTCTGGGCCGGGTTAACCGGGCGAGCCAGTCGGTAGTCCGTGCCGCGCTGCAACAGGTGTTCGTGCAGACCGAGGAGAAAAGCGCTCACGCTACCTGGCGCGAGGTTGCCGCCCAACTGGAGAAGAGCTTCCCTGCCGTCACGGAGATGATGGACGAAACGGAGGCGGACGTGCTGGCGTACTTCGGTTTCCGAAAGCGCACCGGGTTAAAATCCACTCAACGAACACGCTGGAGTGTCTGAATAAAGAGGTGAAGCGGCGCGCAGACGTGGTGGTGGGCATCTTCCCAAACGAAGAGAGCATCATGCGGCTGCTGGGGGCGGTGCTGATAGAGCAGAATGAGGAATGGCTGCTGCAGAACCGTTATCTGCCACAACACACTATGGCGGAGATAGACCAGCGCACTGAGAATGAAGTGATCGAGGCGCTGTCACTCAGCGCATAACAGGCCCATTACCGGACCGGAAGACTGTAACTGATTTATACCACCTTGACGGACTCGACCTGACTTCTTTCTTCGATGCGGGAGCAAATGTAGCATCCGGAAAACTATAAGTCTATTATTGAGACTCGGTGTGAATGATAATCAAAGGGAGCTTTTCATGGCACGTATTGCACTCATCGGCGCGTCGGGACAGGCCGGCTCGCGCATCCTCAGGGAACTCTCTGATCGCGGGCACACGGTCACGGCAATTGCCCGGCATCCGGAGAAAATCCCTGCACTGCCGCACGTCACTGCGCAGTCGGGCGATGTCGCCGACAAGGAAGCCCTGACCCGCTTGCTGGCGGGCCATGATGTGGTAATCAGCGCGGTCAGGTTTGCAAACACCAACCCGCGCACGCTGATCGACGCCGTGCGCGCGTCCGGCGTGCAGCGCTACCTCGTGGTGGGAGGCGCCGGCAGTCTCGAAATCGCCCCGGGCAAGCGGCTGATCGACCAGCCCGGCTTCCCCGAGGCCTACCAGCCCGAGGCCAGCAAGGGAGCCGAATTCCTTGACGTGCTACGCGCCGAAGCGGATCTGGACTGGACCTTCCTTTCTCCGTCGGCGGAATTCGTGCCGGGGGAACGTACCGGCAAGTTCCGCCTGGGCGGCGATCAATTGCTGACCAACGACCAGGGCAGCCGCATCTCGTTTGAGGACTTTGCCGTTGCCCTGGTCGACGAAATCGAGCGCCCGGCGCATTCGCGCAGACGCTTTACCGTCGGTTATTGATGGAGGACGGGCCATGCTGAGAACAGTCAGATTACTGCCTTCGTTCCTGTTCGCCTACGCAATGCTGGCGACCGCGGCGCCGGCGTTCGCCAGCGGACCGGCTGTCCGTGATCTGGCGGTTGAAGACGCCAACCGTGCGCTGGTGCTGGACTTTTATGAGCGTTTCTTCAACCGTCACGATGTAGGTGGCGCTGCTGCTGACGTTGCAGAAAACTACAGGCAGCACAACCCCGATGTGCCGGATGGCAAGGCGCCGTTCGTGGATTACTTCACGCACTTCTTCAAGGACAATCCGCAGTCACGGGCCCGGGTGGTTCGCAGCGCCGTTGACGGCGATTTGGTGTGGCTGCACGTCCATGCGACCAATGGCGCCAATGACCGCGGGCAAGCGGTGCTGGACCTTTTCCGCGTCAAGGACGGCAAGATCGTGGAGCACTGGGACGTCATCCAGGACGTGCCCGAGGAGGCGGCCAATGACAATACCATGTTCTGAACGCCTGATGGTCTTGCCTGAACGGGTCGGACACTGGAGCCGGGCATGCGGGTACTGATCGTCGGTGCTTCCCGCGGCCTGGGCCGCGGGCTGGCACAGGCATTTGCCGAGGAAGGCGTGGAGGTCGTGGCGACCGTGCGGGAACGCGGCACGGACTATTTCCCCAATCAACCCGCAATCCGGACATTCCTGCTCGATCTTACCGATCCTGATGCAGGCTCGCGTCTGGGCGATGCATTCCGCGTGTCGGAGTTAGATGCACTGGTGATCACGGCCGGAATTCTCGGCCCGGCGCACCAGAGCGTCGCGCAAGTCTCGACCGATGAGCTCAGCGCGATGTTTGTGACCAACGCTATCGCGCCGGTGCGCCTGGCCGGGGCGGTGTTGCCGCTGGTCCGCCCTGGGGGCGTGATCGCCTTCATGTCATCACGGACGGCAAGCTTCACACTTAACGACACAGGCGACATGGCGCTCTATCGCGCCAGCAAGAGCGCCCTGAATTCGCTGGCGCGCTCCTTTGCGATGGCGACCGCGCTTCCCGCAGGCCGCAGCGTCCTGCTCCTGCATCCTGGCTGGGTGCAAACCGAAATGGGTGGTCCGGATGCCCCGGTGCCGCTGAAGGTCAGCGTAACAGGGTTGCGGGCGGTGATTACTGGCTCTCTGGATCAGCCCGATTGCAAGTTCATGGACTACCTTGGTCAGCCATTACCCCCGTAATGGGTCGGCCGCACAGCACAGCATTGTTTACAAGCGATGGCCCGGCGCTGAACGCATTAACTACAGGATAAAAATATCTTGAAACTCAGAAAATGCAGAGCTCTTCTAACGGGCATCATGATCGCGATCGCCGCCAATGCGGCGCCGGCGATAGCCAGCGACGGAACAAACTTTCCCGTTGAAAAGCGCAGTCTCAATGATGTCTACAAGGCCGCTCTTGCCGAGCGAGGGCGTGTCATTGTCTATGCCGGTGGCGACACGGCTGATCAGCAAGATGGAATGAAGAAGGCGTTCGAATCCCGGTTCCCGGGCGTGACCCTGGATGTGGTCGTGGACTACTCGAAATTCCATGAAGCGCGCATTGACAACCAGGTTGCCACGCACTCGCTGGTGCCGGACGTCATCCAGATCCAGACGCTGCAGAATTTCCCACGCTAGAAGAAGGAAGGCATTCTGCAGCCCTACAAGCCGCTCGGCTGGACAAGATCTACCCTGCTTTCCGGGATAGGGACGGTGCCTATACGGGCATCTTCGTGGATGCGTTCTCGAACGTGATCAACACGAAGCTTCTTCCCGATGAGAAAAGCTGGCCGCGCGAAGCGAAGGACTATCTGCGCCCGGAATTCAAGGGCAAGATCGTACTGACCTATCCCACCGACGACCTGCTCTTCTGGTTCAAGCAGGCCGTCGACAAGTACGGCTGGGGCTATGTCGCTGACCTTGCCAAACAGGAGCCGATCTTCGTTCGCGGAACCCAGGCGCCTGCTGATATGGTTGAAAGCGGCGAAGCCGCAGTGACCTTCTCGACGGATGGCGGCCTCGTTCCGTCCGAGAGCGCCGCCTCGCGCTTCGTGCTGCCCAAGGAAGATCCGTTCGTTGCCTGGCCGCAGCAGGCCGCGATCATCAAGGGCGCGAGGCATCCGGAAACTGCGAAACTCTATCTGAACTGGCTGCTGGAAAAAGAGACCCTGAAAAACGTCTGGTACATGTGGTCGGTTCGCATTGATGTCGCGCCGCCATCCGGCTACAAACCCATCTGGGAATACAAGAATGGCGATCCGACCGCATTCGGCAAATTCCTCGCTGACCGCGGCGCTGTCGAACGCTTCCGTTCTCAGATCGGACTTTACCTCGGCGAAACCAAGGGTGATCCGTCGCCCAGACATCCTGGCCTGCACCCCGACAAGGGGCTGCCGCAGTGACGATTAATAGCGCGAAACGAGCGGTCCGAACTCCTTTCGAGCCGCTCGTTTCGCGCGTAACAGAGGAACATGAACCATATGCTGTCCAACACCCTCGTCGCCGCGGTCGGGCTCATCCATGTATACATTGTCGTGCTGGAAATGCTGCTGTGGGAAAAACCGGCGGGCCTGCGTGCCTTCGACATGAGCAGGGAGTTTGCCTTGCAAAGCTGGCGTCTGGCGGCCAACCAGGGGCTTTACAATGGCTTCATCGTAGCGGGGCTGGTGTGCGGCCTGACCCTTCCAAGGGATGTCGGCCATGCCTTCAAACTGTTCTTCCTCGTCTGTGTCGTGGTAGCCGGAATATTTGGCGCGCTGACCGCGAGTCGAAAGATTCTGTTCGTTCAGGCGCTGCCGGCTGCAATTGCACTGGCCGCACTCCTAGCGGGAAAATAAACGTGCTTGCAAGAACGATTGCGGATACCCTACTACAGCCCATGGCACTCCAGATCGAGAGCAACTTCAGAGGTAATAAACATGACGAATTTGACGCAAGACAACAACACCGCGCTCGTGATCGAATTCTATGAGGCGTTCAACCGTCGGGATCTGGACGCGTTCGACAATATCCTCGCTCCGGAATGGATCAACCATCCCGCCGACCCGGGGCACGAGAACACCCCGCAAGGCTTCAAGGGAGGCGTGCAGGACTTCCATCGGGCCTTCGAGAACTTCAGCATTACCCGTGACGCCATCGTCGCACAGGACGATCTCGTCGTCTGCCGGATCACCATGACCGGTCGTCATGTCCAGCCGTTAGGCGAATGGCAGCCCAGCGGCGCACCAACGACGCTTTATGGCATGGACATGCACCGCCTGGAGAACGGTCGGATCGTCGCAACCTGGCATTTCGAGCGCATGGAAAAAGAGTGACCAGCGGGACGCCCTGTCCTGTGAGCAAGGGGATGCCCTACAGACCAAGAATGTGACCTAAAGGTGGCCAGGATGAGACGCACATCCATGGCCGCGAGCCTGACAGGAAGCCTCTCTGGGCGAAGTTTTTCACTTCTCACTTTCGCAGCACATCTTCCGCGATCAGCAGTGCTTCCTGGGATGAATCGGCAATCAGCATGGGGTATCCCCAGAACTTGATATAACCCCTGGCAAAGGGCGTCGCCTCCGCGCGCTTGGCTTTATTCGGTTTGATATAGAACGTGGCTTTGACGAACGCGTTCAACGGTAAGCGCACCACCAAGGACGTCTGGATAAGCTGACTCATCCGGGTAACGATAATGTCCACTATTTCTCCGGATAATGGACACAGAACATTGAATAATCGGGCATGGATTAACGAAGCTCCGCATCTTCGCTTTGATAAAAAAGTTCATGGGAAACAGATAAGTAAAAGATTCAGCATTTCCAGAACCACCCTGCAGAGCCTGTTCCGGCGCTTTGCACGCTCAGGTCTGAACTGGCCCGTTCCCGAACACTTATCACCTGCGCAACTTGAACGGCTTCTCTACCCCGGGAAAAGCCAACAATACGAACCGATTCCCACCAGAGAAATACCCGAAAAGCGCCGGCTACCTAATTTCTCCATGGAGTTCAAACTGCATCTTGTGGAACTGTCGATGCAACCTGATACCAACGTGGCACGTCTTGCCCGCGAACACGGTATTAATGACAATCTGCTGTTTAACTGGCGCCACCAGTATAAACATGGAAAACTGAATCGCAGGGATAACCTGCCAGCCGAACTGCTACCGGTGAGTATCGTGCCCCCCCCAGTCGCTCCAGCTCCTCTGACAGAACCATCGCTTGTTGATGTACCCTGTTGCGAAGTGGAGCTGCCAGGTGGAACGATAAAACTACACTGAACTATGACTCCGGCTCTGCTGCGAGTATTACTTGGTGAGTTGAAAGGCGATCCCCGATGATAACTCTGCCTGTCAACTACGGGTAAAAAGTGATCCACTTACATCTCCACCGACGGTCTAATATTGGGTCTTCCGCAACTTGGGTAGACAAAAATTGATGAAACTTTTAAGTTAACAAGGATCTAAGCTGTTTTAAGTTATGGATAACAAAATGGCCTCACTTAAGACACTTTTACAGCTACCGCGAGGGTGGCAAACCTGCCGACAAATTACTGGTACTTATGGAATAACCCTCCATCTCCGCGCCACGCGTAAAACGGCATCATGTCCTGAGTGCCTTGCTCGCAGCAATTCTGTTCATAGTTGTCGGCGACGGCGAATATGTGCTGATGCCGTGTAAAGTGCATGCCGACGACACGCCGGTGAATGTACTGGAGCCCGGTCAGGGTAAAACCCGTACCGGGCGGGTGTGGGTCTATGTTCGTGACGATCGCAACGCCAGCTCAACCATGCCGGCAGCAGTGTGGTTCTCATACTCACCCTACCGCAAAGGACGCCACCCACAGCGACATCTGGCGGACTACAGCGGTATCCTGCAGGCCGATGCGTACGCCGGTTACAATGCTCTTTACGAAAGCGGCCTGTATGCCGCATGCCCGACGCAAGATCCACGATGTACATGTCCGCCATCCAACGACAGTAACGACAGAAGCGCTCAGTCGTATCGGTGCGCTGTATGCTGTCGAGTCTGAGATCCGCGGCAGTCTGGCAGAAGAACGGCTGGCGGTCAGAAAAGCCAAAACAGTACCGCTGATGCAGTCGCTGTACGACTGTATACAGCAGCAAACGGGCATGCTGTCGCGTCACTCAGATACGGCAAAAGCGTTCGCATACCTGCTGAAGCAATGGGATGCACTGAACGAATACTGCCGCAATGGCTGGGTGGAGATCGACAATAACCTGTGTGAAAACTCCCTCCGGGTGGTTGCGCTGGGGCGCCGTAACTACATGTTCTTCGGCTCTAATGGTGGTGGTGACAGTGCGGCAGTGATGTACAGCATGATCGGTAGCTGCAAACTTAACGGCATCGAGCCGGAAGCCAGGCTGCGCCATGTGTTCAGAGTCATCAACACCTGGCCCGCCAACCGCGTGAAAGAACTGCTGCCCTAGAACGTCACCCTCTATGTAAACTAATTTTTACCCTACGTCCTTCACTGTGCGCTTACAAATGTTTCAATATTTGGGCCATACAATTACTCTTGACCGGAAATAGTTGTCATTAATATACAAAACAGTAGCCCGGCAATAACCACAAAAAATAAATGATAATCATTATCGTTGAATTCATCGCCATGACCTGCTATATAATTTAGCGAATGGCGTGTTTACGTCATTTTCGTAACCGTGAATGTAGCATTACAGGAAGGTGGTACTATGAACCAGACTCATTCCATTCCTGAGATTTATAACCCTGAAATCCCCTACACCATAAAATGTGAAATAATACGCCAGCTTTGTCAGGCCATGGCAAGTCACAAGGGAATGACGGTGCAGGCATTCAGGGCTTATCTCGTTGATAAAATACATGTTGACTTCGAGCATCTCGATGATAATCGGGTGGGAATGCTTCTGCTGTATGAATATCTTTATTCACTCCGCCCGGCAGCATGTAGCGCCGCAAAACAAAAACGGCTTCACTAGCCATGGCTTGCATTTTCGTAAAATGCATTCATCTCACTGATAATCGTCTGCTTCCTTGCTGACCTGAGAGGCCATGTGAACTTCCTGTCCACATGGCTTAACTGAGCGCAGCACACCCTGTATTTGCCCCCCTTGCGCATATACATCGTTAACATCAGCCACTTTTTCCACAAAAAAACCTGCGGTATCTGCCTGGCGCATAGCCTGTGAGTTTCCTGAAACACCTGGAGAAGTACGATTCATTACTGAACCCACATAACATGGCAATTTCTTTGAGGGACTTATCGGTGGATACCAGTTCCTGCCTGGCCTTGCGCATCCGCTCTGCCCTCACCAGTTGTGTAAATGTGTAGCCCGTTTCTTTTTTTAGCACGTGAGTGACATGGTTCGGTGTAATAAAAACATCCCGGGAAACACTATTTAATGATAAGGCCGGATCACTAATGTTTTTCTGTATATGATCAACAATTCTGCGGAGGGCCCGCTTTTGCAGGCTACCAGGTTTCTGCATCAGCAGAACGTCCTCAATATCACGGGAGAACAGCTGGCAGACATAAGCCAGCAGGCGCAGCAGTTCAGCCCGCAGCATCATCCCTGACGCAAAACGTCGCGGACTGCTCCATATGAACATTTTGTTCGTAATTTCAGAGACCAAATCAAATTCAGCAGAGCTGAGAACAAAGTCCAGTTGCTCCTGCAATACAAAGGGTATCAGCTCAGGATAATCCTGCAGGGAAACCTCAGACAGCTCAAGATCACCGCACTGCAGCTGTGGCAGCAGAAATTTCCGGGAAAAATTGATGACAAAAAACCGTCCCGCCGGAGGGTGTTCCACCCTGTGCACCTGGTTAGGCAGTACAAAACTTATGCTGTATTGCGGAAAAGGTTTTTTGATGGCACCGATATAATGCCATGTATCCCCTTCCAGATTAATCTGTATCTGAAAGTAGTCATGCCGGTGAAACATGGTCAGCGCGGGGCGGACCATGTGGTCGCGGATATAGAAGTCCGGACGGTCACTTCGTTGCTCCATACAAAAGACCGGCGTTTGACCGGATTTACTGGCCGCCATTCAGCCCGCCTCTGCGCCTATTACAAACGAGACCTTCGCCACACCATCTATCCCCGCCTCAACACGATCCCCGGGGAACAGAACACCCACTCCTGATGGGGTACCGGTAAGTATAAGATCACCCGGTGACAGCCGGACTGCGGTGGAAAGATGGGAAATGATTTCTGCTACCTGCCAGATTTGTCCGGAAAGATCGCCCTCCTGACGAGCCACACCGTTGACGCTTAGCCAGATGCTGCCCCGACTGACATGCCCGGTGTCCTGTACAGAATATAAGGGAGAACAGGGCGCCGATGAATCAAACCCTTTCGCCCAGTCCCAGGGGCGTCCCGCTTTTTTGGCCCGGGCCTGAAGGTCACGACGAGTCAGGTCGATCCCCACGCCATATCCCCAGACATGCTCAAGAGCATCTTCCGGTCGGATATTCACTCCGGCTTTACTTATAGCCACCACCAGTTCGACTTCGTGGTGCAGTTCCTGGGTGAGGGGCGGATAAGGAATAATATCCCTGGCCGGGACGACCGCATCCGCGGGTTTAGAAAAAAAGAAAGGGGGTTCCCGGCTCGGATCATGCCCCATCTCTCGGGCATGCTCGGCATAGTTGCGCCCCACGCAAAAGACACGCCGGACCGGGAACCGGGCCGTGCTACCGTGTACGGCGACCGAAGGCTGAACAGGGGGGGTGATCACATACTGAGTCATCATATCGCTCCTTATTTTAAACAGTCATAGTATGCTCCGCCGTGAGCAGAAAAAACTGTAAAATTTCCGGGCATCAATGTACAAATCAATGATAGCTATCACACCGCGTTCATCTGTTGTTAAGAGTTGCGTCATGGGTCTCATATGTCAGCAACACTAAAAGGGGCCGGGAACTGAAGAATTTTTCCCGGGGAGAGGATGCCCCAAATCTTCTGTCAGTTCGTCCGGCCATTTCCCCGGAATATATTTTATTTAGTCAGCTCCGCCGTCATATGGACGCCATTATTAAAGCTCGACTCAGTGATTTTGTATGAAGCGCCTGATTTTTTTGCCTGGGCAGCAATCAGGGCTTCAGCGCTGTCAATAGTGGAAGCGCAGGCTGTTATACTCTGCGCAAAAGCTCCGGAAGACATTACGGATAAAACAGCAACAATAACTAAATTTTTGATGGATTTCATGGTCATATACCTGAGTTCATTTATATACACCGGGCTGATTTGCCCTGAGGTGGTAGATAATAAGAGTAAAAACCCAGCATGGAAATACAAACGATCTGTTCAAGTCATTCAGAAATACAGAACAGGTTTTACCGATATACCTGACAGATGTCATCATCGTTCAGGACCCTATGATTGCCTGCTGCAGGTATTGTCTGTAAGCGACGAAGTGCCTTATCCATCTGACAGGGCAGAATTCTGCCTCAAAGGTATGGATGAGCTTGAACCGGAAGATAAGTCAAAGGTAGCGTTATGTCAGTAAGCGTCGTCCCATCTTGCAACTACTCACAATTATATTAAGGTAATCATCATGATAGCCGGATGAATTACTTTCAGGGATGATTGAATGGTTAAGCAGGAACAGGCTTCGCTTACATGGCTCGACGAGGAAATTAATGCTTCTGTTTTTAGCGATCGCCGTCATGCCAGTCGTTTTAACCGTCTCATGCAAAAACTTTGGCGGGGAATGGGAAATAGCCTTCCTTTTGCCTGCCAAGATAATGCAGCGACAAAAGCCGCTTACCGGTTCCTTTCCAGCGACAGGATTGATGAGTAGCACCTGCCGCAGGGACATTCCGAGGCTACCAGTCAAATGATACATGCGCTGCAAGATGAGACGATTCTACTGCTTCAGGATACCACTACATTCGGCTACTGTAAGCGCACCCGTTTTAGTTCTACGCACTTTTTGAGATTTCCGGGGTTTCAGCCATCAGCCGGTATTCTTCCGGCTTCAGGTTATTCAGGGATATTTCATTCTTATATCCCTATATCCCTTATATTGTAGCGGATCTTACGATTGATTCTGTAGCATACCCGCTTGCATATTATGCATTAGAATATAAGAGCATAAAAGATAACGTCAGAAAAATTTGTATAGATTGTTTAGCAAAATAAGATCATTAAGAAATCCATTATTAATTGCACTCATGTTTTGTATATCAACTACCCCCTTTCCTCAGGTTATACTTTTAATATCTGAAAGGCAAAAGTAAATCATAAAGATAAAATAAAATTTAGATATGAAAAATAATTCACAATACAACCATTTCAGTTATTTTCATTACGTTCGCAAACTTCCTTAGGCCATTCTTGCATGCCAGCCCAAACCAAGGTCTTAATTGCTATATGTTGTTGTTTCCCTTCCCCCCGTTCATTCATCACACCAATATCAAACTGCACCTACGCATCGTTTTGATCAGCAACCTTTTCATGCCAAGCCTTTGCCTGTTGATAATTCTGACTCACTCCCTCACCGTTTCGTATATTAAACCAAGCTTAAATTGAGCATCGACATGGATTGGCCCCTATATTTCCATACACTTTTTATCACTTAATCCATTACTGGTTCGCCGCCGCAGATATTCCCATTGCGAACGATATCCCAGTGCACTATGCGGATGCCATTAGTCGTAATGTTCGAAGGCCTCCGCAAGGTTCTTTATCGCTATTGACCCGTCGGGCTTCCTCATTATGCTGATATAATCGCACTTCATCGTTTTCACGAAGCTCTCCGCCATCCTGTTGCTTTCCGAACTGGGTACTAACGTATGTTTCGGCTCAAGCACTACCATTCTGGCGAACTGACGCGTCTGATGAGAACCGTAGGCTGAACCGTTGTTTGTAGGCCACTCAACGGGTGAGACCGGTACATTGCTGCAGAAGCAGCGCTCCACCGCCCCACCCTGACGTCCTGCACGGTTTCACTGTTATATCCACCGGTACTAGCCGCCCAGTGCAGGGCTTCACTATCGCAGTACTCAAGTGCGAACGTTACACGCATTTTTTGACCGTTATCACAGCGGAACTCGAAACCGTCAAAGCACCACCGCTGGTTACTTTCTCCAACGGACACTTTCCCTGTATGCACCCGCTTCGATGGCGGTATTGCCGGTTTACGCACAAGCAGTAGCGCATTGTGACAAATGATGCGGTATACGCGTTTGGCATTGAGCACCAGCATGTCGTCATTTTCTGATTGTCTACGCAGCAGTGTCCATACCCGACGATAAATATAGGTGGGCAGATCGCCGATAACAGTATGGATACAGGCCAAGGCTTCAGTATCATCAGGCTTGCGCTTGCACCGACGATCCTGCCAGTCCTTCGTCCGACGGGCCATGTCATGCAGTTGTGCGCGTGAGACCCGGAGGCAACGACTAACAAGGGGTATTCGCCATCCTCCGGCAACAGGGGCACGTGCGCTATCAATTTTTTTGTCGGCCGTATTCAACGGCTTCTTTCAGCAACTCGTTTTCTATGGTTTTCTTGCCCAGCAGGCGCTGCTGCTCTTTAATTTGCTTCATCGCAGATGCCCGCTTCGACGCGGGCACAGCCTGTTATCCTGCGGCAACGGCTGTGAGACTGCCTTCCTGATACTGCTTACGCCACAGGAACAACTGACTGGCAGCAATCCCATGCTGACGGGGGACCAGCTACACGGTCATTCCGGGCTCAAAGCTCTGCTTAACAATGGCGTTTTTTCCTGAACACTGCGCCGTCTATGCTTCTCTGGACCTAAAACATCAATCATTCGGACTCCAACGACTAGTTTTTAGACTATCACTAACTTAAGTGAAACCAACTGTCTGGAGATTTATAGGGCCACTCTACTCTATGTTCACAGATTATGGGAATACGATGACGGATATCACAGCTACATAGCGAAAAAATGTAGTCAACCGGTTACCATATCAGCCCTCGTCCCGCTTGACTGATTATGTTACCGACATGATCAACGAATTAAGTTATACGCAATTCTATGTAACTGTTGCGCGATTATCTGTAAATCTTTACCTCTTTCGGATCTGGCACCGCTTGAATGGCGCACGATCAGACGGGCCGGAAGGATAGAAGAAGTATGAGATGTCTCGTGATCGCCGCTATCGAGAAGGCGCCGGACGGCCTCTTTTCCTTGTAAATCAAGATCCAGCGAAACGGTGGTGAGTGCCGGGTAAAAGAACGAACTCTCATAGGTGTCATCATAACCAATAACCGATTTTTCCCCCGGAATCGGCACCTGGTGCTGGTGAAACGCGCTCAGTACGCCCAGCGCCATCTGATCGTTACCCACCAGAACGGCGGTAAAGTTTGGCGTCTCCCGCAGCATTTGCAGCGCGCCGGCATAGCCGCTCTGCGCATCCCAGTTACCGCGAATCACCGTGACCGGCTGCAGGCCATATCCCTCAAGGGTCTCAATCCAGCTTTTCAGACGCAGTTTGGCCGATACCGAGCTTTCCGGGCCGGCTAGCAGCGCGATCTCCCGATGCCCCATTTCATAGAGATATTTGACGCTGGCCCGGGTGCCGTCAGCCGGGTTAAACGAAACGTTAAACACGGAGCTGTAGGGGTCAACATCTAAAAACAGACAGACGATATCATCGTTATCAGCGGCAATTTTTTGAGCCAGTTCAGTCTCCAGCGGCACGTTGATGATGACCTTATCTACCAGCTGAGACTTAAGTTCATTAATGGAATCTTGAATACTTTGGTTTACGCTCTCATCGATCATAGAGATGAGAACCTGATAGCCTTCCACATTCGCATAGCGTTTTACCGCAGCAGCCACCTGAGAAGGCGCGTGCAATGCGAGGGAGATGGTGACCAGGCCCACGGTGCGGCTTTGCTTTCCTACCAGCTGCTGCGCCAGGCGGTTTGGGACATAGCGCAGCGCCTCGATGGATTTCTCCACCTTGCTGCGTGTGGCTTTGGATACATTAGCAGATTTGTTGAGTACCCTGGACACGGTCTGATAGGAGACGCCCGCATGGCGAGCAACGTCTTCTAAGGTCGCGCTTTTAGACTTCATAGTCCGGTTCCTTATGTTGTTATCCCTAGATTGTAACAGGGGCAATGTGAAAAAACGCTCATCGCCGCGTCCCCCGAACCACAATCATCACAAAAAGTATTACGCTCACAATACAACAAATTGTGAATAGACTCACTAGTCGTAACAAAACACGCCAATTTATTTGCAGTTAATCACAATATAGCGATCATTAAATTGCCTGAATTCTGGTTTAGGCATTTTATGACACCTGATATGTGAACGTAATACAAAACAATAAGAGGATAGACATGAACACTACGCTGCGCACACTCTCCGCTGCGTTGGCCGCTGCGCTGATTTCACCATCCGTGTTTGCTGCTTCCGCCACGCTTCCGGGTATCGATTTTCATGGCTATATGCGCGCCGGGGTTGGGGTCTCCGGCGACGGTAGTCAGGCCGAATGGCAAAAAAACAAAATTGGCCGTCTGGGTAACGAGTCCGATACCTACGGCGAGCTGGAGCTGGGATCAGAGGTCTATAAGAAGAATGACGTGAGCTTCTATCTTGATAGCATGGTCAGCATGGTCTCTGACGGTTCTAACGATAACGAAACCACGCTCGATGATGATGCCCAATTCGGCCTGCGCCAGCTCAACCTGCAAATCAAAGGGCTGGTCCCCGGCGATCCGAACGCGGTCATTTGGGGCGGTAAACGCTACTACCAGCGCCACGATCTCCACATCATTGATACCAAATACTGGAACATTTCCGGATCCGGTGCCGGGATCGAAAACTATACGCTCGGCCCGGGGGCCGTTTCATTTGCCTGGATCCGCGGCGATGCCAATGATGTTGATAGCCGTATCGATGGTAAAAGTGACGTCAACATTAACTACCTTGACCTGCGCTACGCAGGCTGGAAGCCTTGGGCCGGGTCGTGGACCGAATTTGGTATCGACTACGCGATGCCTAACACCACCAAAAAGCAGGATTCTTACGGCGGCCTGTATGATGCTGAAAACGGTGTCATGCTGACCGGTGAAATCAGTCAGAATATGCTCGGAGGATCGAATAAAACAGTCCTCCAGTATGCGACTAAAGGACTTGCGCAGAACATGGTTTCCCAGGGCGGCGGCTGGTACGACATGTATAACTACGTCAATGACGCCACCGGATACCGCGTGATTAATACCGGTTTAATTCCGATTACCGAAAAGTTCTCCATTAACCACGTTCTCACCTGGGGCTCTGCGGACAACATCACCGATTACACGGATAAAACGCGCATGCTGTCGCTGGTGGCTCGCGGGCAGTATCAGTTCACCGAATACGTGCGCCTGATTGGCGAAGTGGGCGGCTTTTACCAAAAAGATAGCTACAAGAACAATACTGATTATAAGCAGGCCGGTGAGAAATATACCATCGCGCTGGGCCTGGCCGATGGCCCTGACTTTATGTCTCGCCCGGAACTGCGCATTTTCGCTTCGTATCTGAATGACTCTGAAAACGGTAAACCGTTCGAAGATCAAACTGCCAATAATACGTGGAACTTTGGTGTACAGATCGAGGCCTGGTGGTAGCCGTCATTTAACTGTTTTATCTCCAGCTGTACGGTCGTTAATTACCCTCCGGTAATGATTATTGCCATTGAATGCTTTGTTTTCTTTTCGGGATAACCCATTATTGCGTTATCCCGTTTTATTTTATTTACGGCTGGCAAAGTGTTCGTCAAGTAATTGACGCAAAGCATCCGACTGTTTACCGAAAATAGCATGCACCTGCTGTCCAAGAATAATAACGCCAAGCGCTCCCTGCTGCTGTAGCCCCTGAGAGTCAACAATCGACAGATTATTCACCGTGACGCGTAAGCGGGTGATACAGGCGTCAACGTTGATAATATTCGCCTCGCCGCCAAAAGCCTGAATTAAACGTTCAATCTGTTGTTGTTCCGCAGGGCTTAACGTTACCGCCGGACGAGACTGGGAGAAGTAATTCAGAAAGGATTTTAAACTCACCATAATAGACTCCTGCTAAGCAGATAAAAAAACGCCTGCTCTTGAGAGCAGGCGTGAATAGAGAAAAATTACGCGTGACGGCTGAGAATGCGGCAATCCCACGCTTTTAAGGTCAACGGCGCGTTCAGTGCCGTGCCGGTGAGGCTGTCCTGATAGCCCTGCGGTAAGGCCACCTGCTGCTGCTGCGCGCTGTAGTTTTGCAGGAACACGTAGGTGGTCTCACCGTCCGTCCGTGCGGTCGCCACCACGCCCGGCGGGAAATTGGCCGCCACCGCACGCGGCAGCGACAGCTCTTTACTTATGGCGGTGAAGAAGTTCCGCTGGAAAGCCAGATCGTTGCGCGAAGCGACGTGCCAGGCCTTACCTTTACCCACATGATTGACGGTAACCGCCGGTCTTCCCGCGTAAAAATCATCGCGGTAGGTCGCCAGCGGCTGTGCCGTTTCGGCATGGATCAGTTCACACAGATGGCGTACCTGATACGGTCCCTGCAGGCCCCCTTCATTGCCCGCCAGCCCCTGTACCAGGTTGCGTTCGCCGTCGTTCAGGCAGTCAATCTCTTCCGCCCAAATGCCCAGCAGTTTACGCAGCGGGCCCGGGAAACCGCCGAGATGGCAAAGGTCGGACTCGTTCACTATGCCTGTCCAGTATGTTGTCACTAAATGACCACCGTTGGCCACAAAGGCCTCGGCGCGTTCGGCAAAGCCGTCGCGAACCATATACAGCATCGGGGCAATAACCAGTTGATAAGCGCTCAGGTCAACATCGGCATCGATGATATCTACCGCAATCCCCTGTTCCCAGAACGGACGGTAATGTTCGTTGACGGTATTTTCATACTCCATGCCGAGATTTCGCGGCCCCTGTGCATCATCCAGCGCCCAGCGGTTTTGCTGGTCGAAGATAATCGCCACTTTCGCATCCGTCCGGCAGCCCACGACGCCCGGCAGCTGGCTTAGCATCTCGCCGAGCGCCGTCACTTCACGGCCCACGCGCGTATCCAGATGACCGACATGATCGATAATCGCGCCATGAAACTTCTCAACCGAACCGCGGCTCTTACGCCACTGGAAGTACTGCACCGAATCCGCGCCGTGCGCTACCGCCTGCAGGGAAGAGAGAATATGCATTCCCGGTTTCTTCAGCTTACTGGTCGGCTGCCAGTTGGTCGCGCTCGGGGTGGATTCCATTAACACAAACGGTTTGCCGCCCTTCAGGCTGCGCATCATGTCATGATACATGGCGGTGTAGCAGGCCAGCGTGGTTTCATCTTTATCACGGTGCCACATGGGGTAGCTGTCCCATGAGATAAAGTCCAGCACCTGCGCCAGCTGCCAGTAGTCGTAATCGTAGAAATACTCCATGAAGTTGGTGGTCACCGGCAGCGCAGCATTCGCCGCTTTCAGCGGCGCAATTTCGTGACGGCAGAAGTCCGTCACCTGAGCGGTATTGAAGCGATGCCAGTCCAGGTTCAGACCATGAATGGAGACTTCCCCCTGCGGGGCCGGAGATTCGATCTGCGACCAGTCGCTGTAGGTGTGGCTCCAGAAGGTGCTCCACCAGGCGTGATTGAGATTATCCAGCGTTTCATAACGCGCTTTCAGCCAGTCTCGGAAACGCTCCTGGCACAGGCTGCAGTGGCACTCTCCGCCGTATTCGTTGGAGATATGCCAGCCCAGCACCGCCGGATGCTGCGAGTAGCGCTCCGCCAGCAGGGAATTTATTTTCTGGGTTTTATCACGGTAGACCGGCGACGACATACAGTGATTATGACGTCCACCGTGCAGCGCAGGCACCCGATCGCGACCGACGCGCAGGACCTGAGGATATTTCTGCGACATCCAGGCCGGGCGCGCGCCGCTTGGGGTCGCGAGAAAGACATGAATGCCGGCGGCATAGAGTTTATCCAGGATACTGTCCAGCCAGCCAAACTCAAATACGCCTTCCTGAGGTTCAAGTTTCGCCCAGCTAAATATCCCTACCGACATGACATTACATTTTGCCTGCTGCATCATGGCAATATCTTTATCGATAATATCGGGATAGTTTTCCCACTGCTCCGGGTTATAGTCGGCGCCATGCAATAGCGCATTGACCTTCGGACTCAGAGGCGCAAATTTTTTCATAATAAACATCCTGAAGTGTAAAGCTGAATAATTAATTGAATACCTTCATCGACGGCAATGCTTTTCCCTGGCAATCAAACAGCGCCTGATTTTCCCGGGCATTCCCCTCTTTCCCCTCGTCGTGGATATATTTCATTCCGGCAGGCGTCGCCCAGGTATTTCCCGGTACGGCAATCCACGTCGGCTCCCAATAAAAAATACCTTTACCACGGTGGTCCGGTACGTCCGCAACGGCCTGCATTAAGTCGTGAATATAATTATATTGCCCCTGTACGGTGGCAGGATAACCGCCATCCTTTTCCTCTTTCGCCTGGAAACTATTTTCGGCGTTGTCGCAGTTTTCCAGGGTATAGGCGTAAGCGGCTTCCACCACTATCACATCTTTGTTATAGCGCTTGCTGATATCATCCATATTGGCTTTCAGCGCGCTAATCGGACCATTCCAGTAGGTGTACATCGACAGGCCGATAATGTCATAAGGCACGTTGCGTTTGCTGATTTCATCAAACCACCAGCGGAAGGTGTCATTTTTGGTCCCTTCAGCCAGATGGAGCATGATTTTAATCTGCTCGCCGCCGGTGAGGTTTTCCTTCAGGCCGTCAATGGCGGCGTTAAGCAGCCCCGCCAGGCGATCGAATTCACCGCCGCCCTGCCCCCAGCTTTTGCCTTCCGGCCACAACATACCGCCGTTGATTTCGTTGCCGATCTGGACCATATCCGGCAGCACGCCCTCCTGTTTAAAGCGGGCAATCGTGTCCCGGGTGTAGTCGTGGATGGTGGTTTTCAGCTGCGGATAATCCATTTTCTCCCAGGCCTTCGGCTTGAACTGCTTGCCCGGATCGGTCCAGAAATCGCTGTAGTGAAAATCAAGCAGCAGCTTCATACCCTGCGCTTTTGCGCGCTTCGCCAGCGCCAGCGTCGCCGCCAGATCGTTATCGCCGCCGCCGTAACGCTGACCCTGGGCGTCTTTTGGATCCACCCACAGGCGCAGGCGAACATAGTTCACGCCGTCGGCCTTCAGAATCGCGATCGGATCCTGCGGCTGATTGTTGTGGTTAAAGAACTTCGCGCCGTGCTTTTCCGCGTCCAGCAGCGTGGAGATATCCGCGCCTTTAATAAAATCAGCGGGCATATTGCTAAACGCCTTCGTTTGCAGCGCATCTGCCGCCAGCGTACCGGCGGAAAAACAGCATGCCAGAGAAACAGCAAGCCACGCGGGTGTTAATCTTTTCATGGGGTTATCCTTTTGTACTGCCTGAGGTGAGGCCGGAAACAAAGTATTTTTGTAGCGCCAGATAGAGAATCGCCACCGGGACGGCAATCAGCACCGCGCCCGCCGCGTAGGTGGTGTAGCTGGCGCCCATTTTCTGCGCCACCAGGTTATACAGGCCAATCGGCAGCGTGTATTTATCCGGGGTACGCAAAATGGTGCTGGAGAGGATGAAATCCCCCAGCGGGCCGGTAAATGAAAACAGCGCCACCACCGCCAGAATAGGTTTCGACAGCGGCATGATGATTTCGATAAAGATGCGGAAGCTGCTGGCGCCATCCATCCGCGCGGATTCATCCAGATCTTTGGGGATCGCGTCCAGATACCCCTTCATGAGCCAGGTATTCATCGGGATCATGCCGCCAACGTAGATCAGCACCAGCGCCAGATGACTGTTGATCAGTCCCAGCAGCTGAGAGAGAACAAAGATCGCAATCAGCGCCGAGAACTGTGGGATCATCTGCAGCAGCAGAAACAGCATCAGCCCGTTCTGCCGCCCTTTGAAACGAAACCGGGAGAACGCATAGGCCGTGAAGCTCACGCTGATTAAGGTCAACGCCATGGTCATGAAGCTGATTTTCATCGAGTTCCAGTACCAGGTGAGATAATTCACATTGCCGTTAAACAGATCCGCGTAATGCTGGAACGACAGGTTTTCAGGAATAATCGACGTACTCAGCAGACTGTTCCCGGCGTTCAGAGACGCCCCTACCGTCCAGACCAGCGGGTATATAATAATCGTCGATACAAAGAGGACCACCAGCCAGGTGAGAGACAGGCGAATCCACTTTTCGCGTTTAATACTCGGTGATTTAGCCATGTTGCTTCCCTTACGCCATGTCGTCGTTTTTGAAGGATTTCGTGGCGCGGAACTGCCACAACGCCAGGCCGACGACAAAAATCGACAGCAGAATCGTGATGGTGGCCGCGATGGCGTATTGCGAAGACGACATCGTTAATTTGTAGATCCACGACACCAGAATATCCGTACCGCCGGCATTCGACCCGGCTACCGCCGGTCCGCCGTTATTGAACAGGTAGATGATATTGAAGTTGTTAAAATTGAAGGTGTACTGAGTAATGATGATCGGCGCAATGGAGTAGAGCACCAGCGGCAGAGTAATGGTCCGCAGGCGGGTAAAAGCGCTGGCGCCATCCATGGTGGCCGCTTCATACAGATCGTCCGGGATCGCCTGCAGGACGCCGGTGGTCATGGCGAAAACAAACGGAAAGCCCAGCCAGGTTTGCATCATGATCAGCGCCGTTTTAGTCCAGAACGGGTCGGTCAGCCAGGCCTTCGGCGTGATGCCAAAGAAGGACAAAATGGCGTTGTTAATCACCCCGAATGAATCATTGAACATGCCGGCAAAAACCAGAATCGTCACGAAGCCCGGCACCGCCCACGGCAGAATGAAAATTGTGCGGATCATCGGCTTAAAGCGCAGATCTTTCTGGTTGACCAGAATCGCCAGCAGCACGCCGACGGTACATTGCAGGGTCGTCGCCAGCAGCGTCCACACCACCGTCCACTGCAGTACGTCAAAGAAGGTCGAGCGCCAGATGGATAATGTGAAGATATTGATGAAGTTTTTGAATCCCACCCAATCCACCAGTTTCGCCGGCGGCGTGTGATAAAGGTTGTAGTTAGTAAAGGCGATAGCAAAACCAAACAGGATCGGGAAGATGACCACAAACACCAGCAGTATGAAGCCGGGCGTGATCATCAGATACGGGAAACCCTCGCTGAGCAGCATCTGATACTGCTTGCGTACGCTATTCAGCGCCATGCCTTCATCGCGCTTTTTGCCGTTAACCCAGGCATCGCGCAGCGAGAGGAAATAGACCAACAAACCGAATACGATAATCAGTACGCTGATTATCCCTTCCGCCAGCAGGAAAATAGAGTTATCCCGCGGAACTTCCTCGCCTAAGGTATATAACCCCCACAGGCCTTCGCTGAGAAAGTCATAGAAAATGCTCATAAAACTGCTCAGCAGCACCAGGAAGACAATCCCCTTCAGCCACTGGCGGTGATAAAACTGCCCAAAACCCGGCACGATAGCCAGCAACAGGCCGCACCACGCATGGCGTCCTGCGCCGCGCGCTTCGGCAATATTTTCGCTGGGATTGATAATCACACACGACTCCTTCTGAAAACGGGAGGACGGCCCTCCCGTCCTGTTAAATCACCGGATTATTGATTGCTGGCCTGCATGGCTTCGATCTGCATCTTGATCTGCTTTTCAGCGTTATCGAGCGCCGCCTTCGGCTCCTGTTTACCGGTCAGGCTAAGCTCGAGCGCGGCGTTCGCCGGGCCCCATACTTCGCCCATTTCCGGGATCCCGGGCATCGCCGTCGCCCGCGCTGACTGCACCGCCACCGCGCTGGCCTTTTCGTCATTCTTAATCAGCGGATCGTCAATCATGGCCTTCAGCGGCGGGATTTCTCCGGTGGCGACATAACGCGCTTTCACGTACTGCGGCTGGTTGATGAACTCGATAAACTGCTGCGCCAGCGCTTTATCTTTACTCCACGTCGAGACGACATAGCCCTTCACGCCGAGGAAGGAGCTCATCGGTTTGCCATCCGGCAGCGTCGGCAAAGGTGCGACGCCATAATGAATGCCTGCCGCTTCATACGGCTGGAAGGCCCACGGGCCGTTAATCACCGCAGCCGCTTTCTTCTCGGTGAACAGCGAGTCGATGGCGTTCAGCCCGTTATCGCCGAGGATCCCCGCCGGGAAGACCTTGTCGGTGTAGAATTTTTTCAGGAAAGTCACCGCTTCCACCGCGCCTGGCTTATTCAGGCCGACATCCTGCGGGTTGAAGCCGCCTTTGTCGTTTTTGCCAAAGATATAGCCGCCCATTGGGCCAATAGCGCCCCAGCTGTAATAGATCTGGTCAAACTTCGCCAGCAGGCCGTACTTACCCTCTTCGCGCTGCTGCTTCGAATAGTCGAACCAGTCCTGCAGGCTATCCAGCGGCTTATCGATCAGGTCTTTGTTGTAAATCAGCACCAGGGTTTCCACCGATTTCGGTACGCCGTAAAGCACGTTATCCATATGGAACGCGTTGATTGACGCCGGCGTAAAGGCCTCCTGCTTCGCCGGGTCCAGCGTCAGGGGAGACAGCAGTCCCTGGACGACCGCACCGCCTAGCTGGTCATTAGGGATCACCAGCACGTCCGGGCCAATGCCCGCCGGGCCATCAAGGCGCAGCTTTTCCAGCTGCTGGGCGTACGGCATTTCCTGCATGTTCACCTTAACGTTGAACTGCTTTTCAAAATCGCTTACCGCGGCCTTAATGCCGTCGGATTTTTTGATGTCTTCCCAGACGTTGAGCTGTCCGGCCGCGAGCGCCTGCAGGCTAACCAGCTGGCCGGCAGTCAGAGTAGTAAGGATCAGTGCAGCAAGAGTGTTCTTTTTCATTACCAACCTCATGTGAAGGTATAACAATTTAATGGTTTTTATTGGGCAATATGACTTCCGAGGATCTTTCCGTTAACTGATAAACGGTGATTCATAAACAAATATGCCGTTATTTCTGATTTGTTATACGGTACGCTTTGAATGCTGACAAAACTACTGAAAGCTGCCAGTTGTGTGATCGTGATTGCAGAAATGAAACATCGATATAGGGCGCTAAAACTCTGGAAGTTATAGTCACTGCATGATTTTAGTGTCGTTGAGCATCGCCAGGCTGAATTGTTACACGTTATACAAACAATGCGTCACAGCCCAAATCCCAACGGCAAAAACGGCTACTAACCCGGGGAGTGTTGATGTCCAATATACGACTGAGGAATGTCACCAAACGGTTCGGCAGTACAGTGACGCTGCATCAGGTAAATCTTGATATTGAAGATGGCGAGTTTGCGGTTTTCGTCGGTCCGTCAGGCTGCGGCAAATCGACGCTACTGCGAATGATTGCCGGTCTCGAAGAGGTGAGCGAAGGTGAAGTGCTTATTGGCGATGAGGTGATGAATGATGTCGTTCCTGCCCATCGCGGCGTCGCCATGGTGTTCCAGTCCTATGCGCTCTACCCGCATATGACGGTAGCGGAAAATATGGGCTATGGCCTGAAGGTGAATAAAGTGCCAAAAGATGAAATTCGCCGCCAGGTTGAAATGGTAGCGAAAACGCTGCAGCTCTCTCATCTGCTGGATCGCAAACCTAAGCAGCTTTCCGGCGGCCAGCGCCAGCGCGTGGCGATCGGTCGCGCCATCGTGCGTAATCCACGGGTATTTATGTTTGATGAACCCCTCTCCAACCTGGATGCCGAGCTGCGCGTTGAGATGCGCCTGCATATTGCTAAACTGCATCATGAACTCAAAACCACCATGGTTTATGTCACCCACGATCAGGTTGAAGCGATGACGCTGGCCGATAAAATCGTGGTGATGAACTACGGCAAAGTTGAGCAGATGGGTTCGCCGATGTCGCTGTATTACAACCCGGTCAATAAGTTCGTTGCGGGATTTATCGGTTCGCCGAAAATGAACTTCCTGCCCGCGACGGTCACCGCATGGCAGCCGGGCCAGCTTAGCGTGAAGATGGCGCAAGATCATAATCTGACACTCAATATCACCACATCGCCGCTGCAGCCCGGCGCTGCCGTTACCCTCGGTATTCGCCCAGAACATCTCTCAACCGATGTGAATATCGGCACCGTAGTTGAGTTTCAATGTGAAGTCGTGGAGAGACTGGGTAACAACACCTATCTGTTCGGCCAGTGCTACGGCCACGATAACGTCAAAATTCTGCTGCCCGGCGACATTCATTTCCATCCCTGGCAGAAAATCAATGTGGCATTCGACGATCGCTACTGCATAGTGTTTGATGAAAAGAATCAGCGTATTAGTGCAGATATAATTGCCCTCGAATAATTGAACTGCTCTATTTTAGGAATTCCTTAAATGGTATTTTTTTCAACGTGGCCTTAAGCAACATTTATTAGGAATGACAAATGTTCAAAAATTAATATCTTATAGATATATTATTAAGTAACCACTTTTTTTGGAGCTTATAATGTTAGTATTGGTTACAGGTGGTAGCGGGTACATTGGTAGTCATACCAGTTTGCAGTTGCTCCAAAACGGGCATGATGTGATCATCCTGGACAATTTGTGTAACAGCAAACGTAGCGTAATGCCGGTTATCGAACGTCTTAGCGGCAAACATCCGACCTTTGTCGAAGGCGATATCCGTAACGAAGCGCTGATGACGGAAATTCTGCACGATCACAGTATCGACGCGGTGATCCACTTTGCCGGTCTGAAAGCGGTCGGTGAATCCGTGGCTAAGCCGCTGGAGTACTATGATAACAACGTTAACGGCACGCTGCGTCTGATTTCGGCCATGCGCTCAGCCAACGTTAAAAACTTCATTTTTAGCTCCTCTGCAACCGTCTATGGCGACCAGCCAAAAATCCCTTACGTTGAAAGTTTCCCGACCGGCACGCCGCAAAGCCCTTACGGCAAAAGCAAGCTGATGGTCGAGCAGATCCTTACCGATCTGCAAAAAGCCCAGCCGGACTGGAGCATCGCCCTGCTGCGTTACTTTAACCCGGTCGGCGCGCATCCGTCGGGCGATATGGGCGAAGATCCACAGGGTATCCCGAATAACCTGATGCCGTATATCGCGCAGGTTGCCGTGGGTCGCCGCGAATCGCTGGCTATCTTCGGTAACGATTACCCGACCGAAGACGGCACCGGGGTACGCGATTATATTCACGTCATGGACCTGGCCGACGGCCACGTCGCGGCAATGCAGAAACTGGCGGATAAACCCGGCGTACATATCTACAACCTGGGCGCAGGCGTGGGTAGCAGCGTGCTGGATGTAGTTAACGCCTTCAGCAAAGCCTGTGGTAAACCGGTCAATTACCATTTCTCCCCGCGTCGTGATGGCGACCTTCCGGCCTACTGGGCTGATGCCAGCAAGGCAGATAAAGAGCTGGACTGGCGCGTTTCCCGCACCCTTGATCAAATGGCGCAGGACACCTGGCACTGGCAGTCTCGCCATCCGCAAGGCTATTCAGACTAAGGAACAGTGATGACACAATTTAACCCGGTCGATCATCCGCATCGCCGCTATAACCCGTTAACCGGGCAATGGATCCTGGTTTCACCGCATCGTGCGAAACGCCCCTGGCAGGGGGCGCAGGAAACGCCTTCGCAGCAAACGCTGCCTGAGCACGATCCGGACTGTTTTCTCTGCCCCGGCAATACCCGTGTTACCGGCGACAAGAATCCGGACTACAAAGGCACCTACGTTTTTACTAACGATTTCGCCGCGCTGATGACCGACACGCCCGACGCACCGGAGAGCGACGATCCGCTGATGCGTTGTCAGAGCGCGCGCGGTACCAGCCGGGTGATCTGCTTCTCACCTGACCACAGCAAAACGCTACCGGAATTAACCGTCGACGCGCTGGCGGAAATCGTTAAAACCTGGCAGCAGCAAACGGCGGAACTGGGGAAAGACTATCCCTGGGTACAGGTGTTTGAAAATAAAGGCGCGGCAATGGGCTGCTCCAACCCGCACCCGCACGGTCAGGTTTGGGCCAACAGCTTCCTGCCTAATGAAATCGAGCGTGAAGATCGCCTGCAAAAAAGTTACTTTGCCGAACAACACTCGCCGATGCTGGTCGACTATGTTCAGCGCGAACTGGCGGACGGCAGCCGCACTGTAGTGGAAACAGAGCACTGGCTGGCGGTGGTGCCCTACTGGGCCGCATGGCCGTTCGAAACGTTACTGCTGCCTAAGGCACATGTATTGCGGATCACTGATTTAACCGACGAGCAGCGTCAGGATCTGGCGCTGGCGCTTAAGAAACTCACCAGCCGCTACGACAATCTGTTCCAGTGCTCTTTCCCCTACTCGATGGGCTGGCACGGCGCGCCGTTTAACGGCGAAGAAAATCAACACTGGCAGTTACACGCCCACTTTTATCCGCCGCTGCTGC
This sequence comes from Klebsiella sp. P1CD1, assembly GCF_003790505.1. Classification (NCBI taxonomy): domain Bacteria; kingdom Pseudomonadati; phylum Pseudomonadota; class Gammaproteobacteria; order Enterobacterales; family Enterobacteriaceae; genus Klebsiella; species Klebsiella sp. P1CD1. Next base: position 1,962,522 of record NZ_CP033631.1, on the reverse strand, counting down.
GCTCTGCCACCGTGCGTAAGTTTATGGTTGGCTACGAAATGCTGGCGGAAACCCAGCGCGATCTTACCGCAGAACAAGCCGCCGAACGCCTGCGTGCGGTCAGCGACGTCCATTTTCGCGAATCCGGAGAATAACAATGAGTCTGAAAGAAAAAACACAGTCTCTGTTTGCTGAAACATTCGGCTACCCTGCTACCCACGTTATTCAGGCACCGGGCCGCGTCAATCTGATTGGCGAACACACTGATTATAACGACGGTTTTGTGCTGCCCTGCGCAATTGATTATCAGACGGTGATCAGCTGTGCAGCGCGTTCCGATCGAACCGTGCGCGTTATCGCCGCTGATTACGACAATCAGGTTGACAAATTTTCGCTGGATGCGCCGATTGTGACGCATGAAAAGCAGCAGTGGTCCAACTACGTCCGCGGCGTGGTAAAACACCTTCAGCGGCGTAACGCCAGTTTTGGCGGCGCGGATTTGGTTATCAGCGGCGACGTTCCGCAGGGCGCGGGCCTCAGCTCTTCCGCCTCACTGGAAATCGCAGTCGGTACCGTCTTCCAGCAACTTTATCATCTGCCGCTGGACGGTGCGCAAATCGCCCTGAACGGTCAGGAAGCGGAAAACCAGTTTGTGGGCTGTAACTGCGGCATAATGGATCAGCTTATTTCCGCGCTGGGCAAAAAAGATCATGCCCTGCTGCTTGACTGTCGAACGCTCGGCACCAAACTGGTTTCAATGCCGAAAGGCGTGGCGGTGGTTATTATTAACAGTAACTTCAAGCGTACGCTGGTGGGCAGTGAATACAATACCCGCCGCGAACAGTGCGAAACCGGGGCGCGATTCTTCCAGAAGCCTGCGCTGCGTGACGTTAAGCTGGACGAATTTAACGCGGTGGCGAACGAGCTGGATCCTGTCGTTGCAAAACGCGTGCGCCACGTACTGACGGAGAACATTCGCACCGTCGAGGCCGCTGATGCGCTGGAGAAAGGCGATCTGCAACGGATGGGTAAACTGATGGCTGAGTCTCACGCTTCCATGCGCGATGACTTTGAAATTACCGTACCGCAGATCGACACACTGGTTGAGATTGTGAAGGAGGCGATTGGCGATAAAGGTGGCGTGCGTATGACTGGAGGCGGCTTCGGAGGTTGCATTGTGGCGGTGATACCGGAAGAGTTGGTTGCGAATGTGCTTCACAAGGTAAATAAAGAATACGAAGCGAATACGGGAATTAAAGAGACCTCCTACGTCTGTAAACCTTCTGATGGTGCCTGTCAACATATAAAAACTTTTTAGCTTGCAGCTTGCAAGACCATTAATAATAAAAGCAACTGAATAGCTGTACTTAATTATGCCACACCTTACTTCATCAGTTGCTTTTATTATTATAGGGAAATACGCATTACAAAAGGGAATTCTGTTCCCACTGGTTGTCGCTGATTACCACGGACTTCTGGGGTGAAAACCACTCAAAAAAGTCAACTATAAGGGTATCCTCATAGTAATTTAATTGGCGAATTTTAATCGTTGAGGATCCCTATAGGCATTTTGCCAAAACATTGTTTAAACTATTTTGGGGAGCGGGTAAAAATGACATAATTTATTCACAGGCCTTGTAGAAGGAACTATTCAAAAATGGATTTAGATCAGGTAAAATTGTACCTATAAAATGAAATATAGGGATATAACTTTCAATTAAGTTGTCGTATTTTTTATCATGCTTGACGTTCTTGTCCAGGATTTTGCCAACTTGAACAACCACATCTTTCCGGTTATCTGATATCCGTTCGTGTCAAAACTTAAATCCCGTCATTTCATCGACCTGCTGAAACGCATTGATGAAAAAGGCTTACAGGAAGTCACGTCCCGCCCGCGGCAGCAACCCGGCAGCCGGTCTTGGCGAAGTGACAACGCCGCCCGTCAGATACTACCATACAGCTCTGCCGCTGGAACGCCTTCCCGGGCAGATCGAAGGTTATCAGCAGGGGCGCGAGTTAACCCGGTTTGCCGTCCTGCTGGCGCTGCATGTGTTCATTCGCTCCAGTGAACTGCGCTTCGCCCGCTGGTCAGAGATTGAGTTAAGAAACCGGGTCTGGGTAATACCCTCGACACGGGAACCCATTGTGGGGGCGTTATTGCAATCGCGGTGCCAAAATGCGTACGCCGCATATTGTGCCTCTGTCAGAACAGTCCATCGGCATTCTGGAACGGATTAAGGAAATATCCGGAGACCATGAACTGGTGTTTCCTGGAGACCATAATCCGTAAGGACCGGTGTGTGAAAACACGGTCAATAAGGTGCTTCGCCTGATGAGTTATGACACTTATCAGGATATCTGCATTCACGGCTTCCAGGCGATGGCATGTAGCGCCCTGATGGGATCAGGCTTATGGTCGCAGGAAGCGGTGGAGCGCCAGATGAGCCCTCAGGAGCGCAACACCATGCGTCTGGCTTAGGCATACATTCATAAGGCTGAGCATCTGGAAGCTGTAGTGGCACAGTAAATTTGGCCACCTGATTAAAGGTGATATCCTCACCTCAACACACAACAGGTGACTTAATGAACAAGAAAACCAAACGTACGTTCACCTCTGAGTTCAGACTGGAATGTGCACAGCTGATTGTTGATAAGGGCTACTCATATCGACAAGCCGGTGAAGCGAGGAATGTCGGGTCTACCACTCTTGAGAGCTGGTTACCGGTACTGGCTAAAACGACGCGATACGGTTAATCCGGCGCGTGTCAGGCTGTACAGCGAAATACGACGGGCGTGGAACCAGAGCCGGGGCTCTGCGGGGGTGCGCACTATAGCTGAGATGCTGGTCCAAAATGGCGTCCCGATGAGCCGTTACCATGCCGGGCGTCTGATGAAATACTTGAACCTGAGCAGTTGTCAGCCCGGAAAACATCAGTACAAAAATGCCCGTCAGGCGCATACCTGCCTGCTGAACCTGCTTGAGCGTCAGTTCGCTGTGCCCGAGCCAGACCGGGTATGGTGCGGAGACATTACGTATATCTGGGCAGGAAATCGCTGGTGCTATCTGGCGGTCGTTATGGATCTTTTTGCCCGCAGGGTTATCGGCTGGAGTCTGTCAGCGGAAGCAGATACCGCACTGATAAGCAGTGCCCTGCGGATGGCCTGTGAAACGCGTGGTCAACCGCGTGATGTCATGTTCCTTAGCGACCAAGGTAGCCAGTATACAGGCCTAAATATCAACAACTTCTCTAGCGTTACAGAATAAACCAAAGCGTCAGTCGCCGAGGAAACTGCTGGGATAACAGCCCGATGGAACTCTTCTTCCGCCGTCTGAAAACAGAATGGATGCCGACGGATGGTTACGCAGGCAAGGACGAAGCCCGGCGACAAATTAGCGCCTATATCCTGAATTACTACAACAGCGTCAGGCCTCACCATTACAACGGTGGGTTAAAGTAGGCACGATTTCCTCACCTGCAAGTACACTTAAATAAATAGTCATCGCCGAATGCTCCTTTCGAGTTCTGTCAGTTATCCGGCGCTACGGGGATTTAAAGTTTGAGTAATTCCAGAGAAGTTTATTGCTCACCCCGAATTAGTTGCATCCCAGGCAGCCTGCGCTGCAAGCATGGCATCCATGTTGTTTTCCACCCACCGAGCGACTACCGTAACAGTATCGGTCAAAGTCTGGCCCAGAGGGGTCAGGCTGTACTCCACCGTCGCCGGCACAGTTGCGTAAGCCTCACGTGAAACCAGTCCATCCTTTTCCAGTTTGCGCAGTGTCTGGGTCAACATCTTCTGGGTAATGCCCCGGATATCACGCCGCAGAGCATTGAAACGCGCCGGTCCGCGCTCCAGACGACCAAGAATGAGTAACGCCCATTTGTCGGCCAGCCGTGCAAGCACATCCCGTGTGGGACAACGGTCATCGTAAACACTGTAAGGTAACGGCATGTTATTCATAACGATAGTCTCTCCAGTCAGGTTCCCATGAGGGTACCTGGTGACATTCAGGTGCCTTCTTCCGTAACCTGCCCATCTTGTGTATAAATTGGTCGTTGGTTTCTATTTGATACTAAGGAGCCAAAAATGGCAAAAATTCTGCAGCGGGGCAAGACCCAGTTAAGTAACAGACTGCTCCCGCTCATCCTGGTTGCTGCCGTGAGTATCGGTTTTCCCGGTGTTACCCTGGCACAGAAAACAGACCCACATGTGGTACCACAGGTTAATGGTGATGAATTTTCCCCACTCGGGAAATCTTATAACGTTGATTTTGGCGATCAGAAGTTTCGGCTGGATTTCCCGTCGGTTCATGAAATGCATTTTACGTCACCCGATGGTAAAAACTCGGCCACAGTGCCGATTACCGTGACACCGATTGGAAATGACGTGTACATGATCTACTGGTCACGCCGTGCGGGTCAGCATGTGGTTCATGTGGATGACTTCCGTAACGGAATTTCTTATACCAATATTTTTTTACCGGACGGCTCGGCGTCTCGCAGGAAAGATACACTGACAGAAATAAAGAAATAACAAGAGAAAAAGAAAATGTTGAATCGTTTTAATTCCTTATTCAGCCAGTATACGAATCATCCCGATTTCGGGAAACTTTTACTGCGTCTCACGTTCGGAATATTAGTGATATTCCATGGTGTTGCAAAAATGAACCACGGTATTGGCTGGATTTCCGGCCTGCTGGAAGCCAGAGGATTACCCGGATTTATAGCTTATGGTGTATTCCTCGGTGAGATTGTAGCGCCGTTATGTATCATTCTCGGCTGGTTTACCCGACCTGCAGCATTTATTTATTCGTTCAATATTCTGGTCGCCACGTTACTTGTTGGGATTGGTAAATTTTTCATCATTACCAAGGTGGGCGCCTGGGGGCTTGAAAACGAAGCACTCTATTTCATGGGCGGAGTGTGCATTATGTTTCTGGGGGCTGGCAAATATTGCCTTTCAGCCAGATACGAATGATCAATGATAATTAAGGAGACATTTCATGAGCATCGTAGTGGTTTATTATTCCGGATATGGTCATACAAAACTGGTGGCTGAAAAAGTGGCATCCGGTGCTCAGGCTGAGTTGATTGCTGTTGATGAAAATGGTGATATTCAGGAGAATGACTGGCAAAAGCTGAATGATGCGAAAGCAATCATTTTTGGTGCGCCCACCTATATGGGTAGTGTTCCGTGGCAGTTCAAAAAGTTTGCGGATGCAACCTCTAAAGTCTGGGTCAGCCGTGGCTGGCAGGATAAAATTTTTGCCGGATTCAGCAACAGTGCCAGCCTGAACGGTGACAAGCAAGTTTCTCTGCAATACCTGCATACCCTAGCCTCCCAGCATGGCGGGATCTGGGTAAGCCTGGGCATGTTGCCATCGAACACACTCGCTGCCACACGTGAAGACATCAATAACCTCGGCGGTTCTGTTGGTCTTCTCGTGCAGTCACCATCTGATGCCGGCACGGATAAAATTGCATCCGGGGATCTGGATACTGCCGTTAAATTTGGTGAGCGTATTGTCTCCATTGCGCAAAGATTTAATTAATAATGGCTGGTCCGTTCCGGAAAGGACGGGCCAACATCTCAGTGAAATATATAATAAATGTTAAGATCGATATAAATTCCCCCAGAAGGCTGATTGATTTTGTTACAATGGTAGTTATAGGCAAACGGGAAGGTGATTGTACTACAATCCATTCCGTTAACTTCAGTTTTTATCCGTGTTAACTAAAGTAAAGATTCTCAGATCATTGACTGGTATTCTTATCTCTACTGAATGTTACCCTGTGCGGCTGGCAGGATGATAGCCGGGACAGGGGGCGTTACTTTTTCTACTGTTCTTTCTGTCAGATATTTTATCGGTGGTTTTCCTACCGACTTACGAAACATTGTCACAAAACCGCTGGCATTCTCATAACCGAGTCTCAGCGCAACGTTTTTTACACTGCTGCCATTCATCAGCCACTGAAGGGCCAGGATTACATGTAACTGGCGTCGCCAAATTCTGAAACTCATTCCTACTTCAGCCATCAGTTGTCTGCTCATACTCCTCTCACTCATACCAATACGCTGGGCCCACTCACTTTTTGTTGTCTTTTCTGAAGGCATATCCATCAGATCTTTAGCCAGCCTTTGCAGGCGTGGCTCCGTTGGTAATGGAAAGCTCAGACTCTCAGCCCGGGCTGATGCAATTTCATCAAGGAGGGTATAAATGAGGCGCTCTTCTGCACTCTCTGGTGAATACAGCGCAGGGAACTGGATCGCTTTTAATAATAGTTCCCGTAACAAAGGCGAAACAGCAAGAGTACAACAACTGAGAGGTAATCCTGCCAGCGCATCAGGCGTTATATAAAATGAATAGCATTGTGTTTCGGCGTGTCCTTTTACTGAGTGTAAAACCAATCCCGGGATCCAAAGTGCGCTTTGTGGCGGAACGATCCACATACCGCGATCTGTTTCACAATGGAGAATGCCTTTAACGGTGTACAGGAGTTGTGCTTTGGCATGTTTATGTGGTTTTCCCCAGTTCCAGGGAGCACCTGTGCCTGTGTGAGCGAAAAATATTCTGTCGATTTGGTCTGGTTGTGAAAGCATTTTGGAGATCCGGATGTTAAGAGGCCTCATTATGGCCTGTTCTAAAAATATTATGGCCGAATTGTGCAATGATATCCAGCCCATAACAAGTTAAATTAAGTCTGTTGACTGACATCGTTATAAATAATGAGCCTTAGTTTGGTGTCAGTATTCAGAGAGGTAGATATGAAGGTTAACACTGAAGACTTCCCATTTGTCTGGACATATATGCAGGAAGAAGGCCTAAACAATAATATTTCCCCATTAGAGCAGTTTGATTCTCTGCTAAACAGAAATGAGCCTTTCATTATGCTCAATGATGAAGGATTAAGCGTGGGTGAGTTTAAAGAAGATCGTCAACATATGCATCAAATCTCACGTTGGGTGAAAGTTAACAGAATCAGATTAACCACCTTAGTTAAAGCCAGCATTTACATTGAATCAGACGAAAATAAACATTTATCCGCGAGAAAAATTGCATCATCCTATGAGAAGTTATGGGGATACCCTTTTTTGATTGCCGCCAGTAAGGAAGAGGCAATACAAATCGGGCGTAAATTATTATCTCTTGAAAATTAAGGTGAAGAATTTTAAATAACCATAAACAGATTTACTCAGTTATTTCTTCAGAAAAATAAAAAGAAAATTAACTGATGACATATATTTCCAAAAGGCAAATACGACATTCCCTGATTATAGGTGATATCGATACCAGGAATATTAAATGTTATCTCTTTTTTTATTATTTCAGAGTATTCAATGACTCTATTATTTTATATTTTCGTTATCTGAAGCAAACAGACGCGATTTCATTTAATCATTAATGGTAATGATTATTATTTAGATTCTCTTTCAAACATTTGGGATATGTTATGAACACACCTTATTTATTTCGCCTGAAACCTGTGGCCGGCATGCTCATCTTCAGCCTTTCTGCACCGCATGTATGTGCTCAGGCAACTGATATACCTGAAACCGATGTTTCCGGTAATGTGATGCCGTCAGATGACCAGGAAGAAACTATGCTGGTCACAGCAGAAAAAATGCTCAAACAACAACCTGGGGTATCCACGATTACATCAGAGGATATCCGTAAAAATCCGCCGGTTAATGATTTATCTGACATCATCCGAAAAATGCCAGGCGTTAACCTTACCGGGAATAGTAACACAGGTGCACGCGGTAATAACCGGCAGATTGATATCCGGGGAATGGGTCCAGAGAACACGTTGATTCTGATTGACGGAAATCCGGTAATGTCCAGAAATTCTATTCGTTATTCATGGGATGGTGAAAGGGATACTCGCGGGGATACTAACTGGGTACCTGCTGAAGAAGTCGATCACATTGAGGTTTTGCGTGGTCCCGCCGCAGCCAGATATGGTTCGGGAGCCTCAGGGGGTGTAGTTAACATCATAACCAAACGCCCTACAAATGAATGGCACGGAAGCTGGGGATATTTTCTCAACCAGCCAGAGAGCAGCCGTGAAGGTAACACAAACCGGACTAATTTCAGCCTGAGTGGCCCCCTGGCGGGTGATGCCCTCACGATGCGGATTTATGGTAACTGGAACAAGACCAAAGCTGACAGCCCGGATATTAATGGTACGAGTTCTGAATCCGGGCTGACCCCAGCCGGGCGAGAGGGCGTCAGAAATAAGGATGTAAATGCTGTTTTATCCTGGAAGCCGACTATTAATCAGATCATTGATTTTGACGCAGGCTATAGTCGGCAGGGGAATATTTATGCAGGTGATACTCAGTTCAGCATGGCCACAAACAAAACCAATGAGCTTGCAAAATCCGGCGCTGAGACGAACCGGTTGTATCGTCAAAACATTGCTGTCACGCATAATGGCATCTGGGACTGGGGGCAGTCCAGATTATCATTCCAGTTCGAACAAACCAGAAACAGTCGGTTACAGGAAGGACTGGCGGGGCGAGTCGAAGGAACAATAGCGGATGATGCTGATTTTCAGACCAGCAGGCTGAAGGACTACAGAGTTAACGGTGAAGTAAATTTTCCAGTTGAGCTCTGGGTTGACCATACATTCACTCTGGGTGCTGAATGGACCCGCTCGGAACTCAATGATCCGGGTTCGACAGGCGAAGCATTGTTCCCCGGAGATATGATCGCCGGTGTACCTTCCACTGGCCGGAGTTCCGGGTCGTCTGCGGATATTTCAGGCCTTTATCTTGAGGATAATATCCAGGCCTCGGACAGCACTGAAATCATCCCTGGCTTACGTTTCGATCATCACAGCGACTTCGGCAGTAATTTCAGTCCAAGCCTCAATGTTTCTCAGGGACTGGGCGATATGTTCAAATTAAAGGCAGGTATCGCCAGAGCTTTCAAAGCACCTAACCTGTATCAATCCAACCCTAACTACGCGCTGAACTCCTATGGACTTGGATGCCCCATTTCAATGGGCTATGGCCCCTGCTATCTCCTGGGCAATGATGATCTGAAGCCCGAAATTAGCATCAATAAAGAAATCGGGCTGGAGTTTAAAAATGAAGGATGGTTAGCGGGGATCACCTGGTTCCGTAATGATTACAAAAATAAAATCATTGCTGGCTCCGATGTTCTTGGTGTTACCCGCAGTGGTACATCCATTTTACGATGGGAGAATACCGGAAAGGCGGTTGTTCAGGGACTGGAAGGTAATCTGACCATACCATTGAAGGATCGACTTGAACTCTCCACCAATGGGACTTATATGATTGAATCAAAAGATAAAACCACTGGTAATCCATTATCAATCATTCCAGAATACACAATTAATTCTACCCTGGACTGGCAGGTGACTGATGCTCTTTCAACAAATATAAACTACACCTTTTACGGTCCGCAAAAACCACGCAAAAACGCAGTGACTAATACTGATAAATTCTATGGGTTAAATCAGATGCGGGTAGGTTCATACGGTCTTGTAGGTGTTGGTGCCCAGTACAGGGTCACGAAAAATCTTGATGTAAAAGCAGGAATTACCAACCTTTTCGATAAGGATATAAAGAGAAGCGGGTTAGGGGCTTCAACTTATAATGAACCAGGAAGAGCTTATTACATGGGCGTTACAGCATCTTTCTGAAAAGAAATAATGATAAACCAAATGGTGTAACCAGATGAAAAGAAAAATGACCCAGGCGATACCATCAAAAATACGTTTTATAACCGGAGTCCTGATGGTTGTTTCAACGACTGCATATGCACTTCCGTCGGTGGATAAAACGGTGAAAATTGGAAATAGTGTCTATGAGATCGCCTATAATCCTAAATTCGATGAGATCTATGTTGCCACTTCAGGGCCGGTCAGCAAAGATGGTTACAGACAGGCGGGGATCGTAGTGGTTGATGCCAGGACGCTTGAAAAGAAAAAAACGATTGATGTAGGACATGACCTCCCCTTCGGGATTGCACTCAATGTGAATACGCAGAAACTGTACGCTTCGGACAGTATATCCGGGGTTGTGGCTGTTTACGATGTTAAAACAGGTATGAAGCTTCATTCCATCCGGAATCCTGCTTCGCACTCACCACTGCGGGAGATCGTCATAGATGCCAGAACAAATACAATTTTCGCTTCATCGGTCGGCGGTTTTCAACACAGTAAAGATAAACCTGCTCCCCAAAGTACTGTCTGGGTTATTGACGGAAATACTGATACCGTAAAACATACAATTCTGGATCCTGTAAAATCAGCTACAGGGATGGTTTTTGATAATAAAACCAGAAAATTATACGTCGCTGACTTTTTCAAAAATGAAATTGCCGAGATTGATCCTGCTACCTGTAACGTAGTAAGGACGTTCCCATCATCAGCTGTAATAAATGGAAATCCAGCATGGAAAGAAAAGGCTGACGGGCCGGACACAATTAATCTCGCCTTCGATAGCGATAAGGGACGTATATTTGCCGTTAATCAGGCATCAGGAAATGTCAGTGTCATCAGTGCAAAAGATGGAAAACTCATAAAAAACATCAATACGGGGGCTGGTTCATTAAGTGCGAAGTACGACAGTAAAACCAATAAACTTTACGTTGCAAACCGGGGCGACGGTACTGTGACAATCATAAACGGAGATACTTATCGTGTGGAAGCGAACCTCTATACCGGAACTCATCCTCAGAGTATCGCGATTAATCCATCCGACGGTATTGTTTACGTCAGTAATCGTGCTAAAGGATATGCAGGTAATGTTACGGAAGGTCCTCTGCCTTACGAGCCAGGGGGAGACACACTGACCAGAATTAGACCTTGAAATGATAAATACCTGATAAGGGCTGCTTTTACAGCCCTTTAATAATTTTGATAAACTCACCATTTGGTAACATCTTGCTAAGCCTTATAGGCTTGAGAACGATAACGCCCTCTTTTCCAAAAATAATACAAAAATTGAAAACATCGGCATGAATAGATGAAGCCCGGCAATTTCGCTTTATTAAGTAGAGTGCAGTAAAAATACATAAAGAAACTAAATGTTACCGGCAGTACTTTTCTGCAAAGTCTGCTTTATCCACTCAGAACTGATTTTCATCTAACTGTTGCATCCAGGACAACTTTCTAAGTCTGGAAAGGCTGGTAAGATAGATGCGTTTCTATCATCATTAGATGACAAATAACTATTTTTGCTTTTTTTAAAAAAAAACCTGATTTATGTATCTAAAGGTAATATTGTATGTCGCAACATAACAATACCTACTGGCAGCAAAACCTGTTTGTTTTTTTGGTTCCTTCACAACGGTCTTTGCGATGACTATTATGTTGCTTTTTTGCCCCTTTATATCGAAGAGCTTGGCGTACATGGACACTCAGCTGTAGTTCAGTGGTCCGTCATTGCTTTCAGCGCAACTTTTATTTCAGCCGGACTCATAGCTCCCGTCTGGGGAAGGCTTGGAGACCGGTTTGGTCGTAAATCTATGCAGGTGATGGCGAGTCTTGGAATGGCCATTGCAGTCTCCTTAATGGGTATGGTGACAAACATCTGGCAACTTATTGGTCTGAGACTGCTCATTGGTCTTGCTGGAGGATACTCATTGCCGTTCAGACACCTAAAAATCGTGGGGCGTGGGCGCTAGGAATTGTTTCATCAGGAGTAATGGCCGGTAATCTTGCCGGCCCGCTTTCAGGCGGATGGCTACCTGACTTAATCGGTATCCGGTCAACGTTTTTTTGCGCCAGTGCTCTCATTTTTCTGACATTTGTGATGACGATTACGCTCATTCGGGAATGATACGCCAAAAACGTCTGAATCTGTCGGAAAAACTCGCATCAGCCTGGCGAATCTGCCTTATCGCACAGTTATTATTTGTATGCTCTGCACTGGTGTACTGCTGATGCTGGCCAATATGTCAATTGAACCCATCATAACCGTTTACGTTCGTATGCTCGTCAGTGACCCGTCGTATGTGACCCAGGTTGCAGGCTATGTCATGTCAGCAACGGCCCTGGGCAGCATTCTGTCCGCATCCTGGCTTGGAAAACTGGCGGACAGAATTGGGCATCTTCGCATAATTACTATCGGCCTTGCTGTGACCGGACTTCTGCTTATTCCACAGGCATTTGTCAGCGCAGGCTGGCAGTTAATTATCCTGCGTTTTCTTATGGGACTGGCTTTAGGCGGCCTTTTACCTTGTATCGCCTCAGTGCTTCGTCAGCATGTCCCGGATGAGATGGTAGGTACCATACTTGGCTATTCTGTTGCTGCACAATTCGCTGGTCAGTTTACAGGACCGCTTATAGGTGGTTTTATTGGTGGTTATTTAGGCATGCGTCCGGTATTCCTGGTGACCTGCTGCATTTTGGTTCTGAGAGCGGTATGGAATTTCAGAATATATAGCCAGCAAGCAAAATGATAGCTTACGATAATTTTTGCACTTGTTAATTCGGGATATTAAACTTAAATTCCCAGATCAGGGTTGCTGAAACGGCATGCTTACGAGCGATCCGAGTCAGAACATCTTAGATGTGGGGCCTTAGCTCACTGCTATCAGGCGTTAAGGTCGCGGTAGATCCACCTTTTTATTTAATTAGTTATACGAACTATCCAAGTCCTCCTGAACCGTCTTTAACTGACATGTGGTGTTCATGCCAGTCAGAAGAATCAGAATTATGTTTTCTTCGCGAATCTTCATATTATCTAGATTTAGCGTGTTAGTGAGAAAAGTCTTTCAGATGCTTTTTTATTTTCCCTTCCCCATCGGGAAAGATTGGTTATCCGATTTGGGGTCATTTGGTCACACTTCACTCAGGATAGATTCTTAAACGCCCACATTAGCTACGCATCCTTTTCAGGTTAAGCCATTGTAACCATCATCACGAGCACGTGCTGAGGATCGTTCAAACCAGATTTATGTAATCCGTAACTATTGGTGGTCATTCTGGTGGTCTTGACAGGCAAGCCATTCTGGCTTAGCTTAATTATCAGCCACTTGTTGGCAAAGGCGATCCCAGTCAGAGGAGCCAAATTTAAAAAAGCCTGCTTTCGAGCAGGCTTTTTGCTTTTCGCTTTTCATGCGGCCTTACGCGGTTTACGGCGTCATTGCCGCGCGGCAAATCGGGCAACCTGTTCGGCGAGAAAATCAATTTCCTGCGGCGTGTTATAAAAAGCCAGCGAAGGCCGGACGGTACTCTCATAGCCCAAACGACGCAGGATCGGTTGCGCACAGTGATGCCCGGACCGCACAGCGATGCCAACCTGACTGAGATAGCGCCCCACGGCTTCATTTTCATGCCCCGCCAGCACAAAAGACAAGACGCTGGTTTTGTTCGCCGCGGTGCCGACCAGCGTCAGGCCCGGAATAGCCGACAGCTTCGCAATCCCATACTCCAGTAAGGCATGCTCATACTGCGCAATATTTTCAATCCCCAGTGAGGTCACATAGTCGATGGCCGCCCCCAGCCCGACGGCATCGGCAATATTGCCCGTTCCCGCTTCAAATTTATTCGGCGAAGGCTGGTAGCGCGTCAGCTCAAAGGTCACGTCGGCAATCATGTTCCCGCCGCCCTGGTACGGGCGCGCCTCTTCCAGCACCTCCTGCTTGCCATAGACGACGCCGATCCCGGTAGGTCCAAAAATTTTATGCCCGGAGAAGACAAAGAAATCGGCATCCAGCGCCGTGACGTTGGTCGGGATATGTGAGATAGACTGCGCGCCGTCGATGGCGATACGCACGCCAAAACGATGGGCGATCTGCACCAGTTCCTGAACCGGCGTCACGGTCCCCAGGGCGTTGGAAACGTGAGTAGCGGACACAAAACGGGTTTTATCGTTGAATAACCGAATATACTCCTCGACAATCAGCTGTCCGTGCTCATCAACCGGCGCAACGCGGATCGTCGCGCCCGTCTCCTGCGCAATAAGTTGCCACGGCACAATGTTGGCGTGATGCTCAAGCTGCGTGAGGATAATTTCATCCCCAGGGCGTAGCAGCGGCTTCACGTAGCTGTGCGCGATAAGATTGAGTCCCTCCGTGGTGCCGCGCACGAAGATGATTTTCTCCGGGCCGCGGGCGCCAATAAAGCGCGATACTTTCTCCCGCGCGGCTTCATAAGCATCGGTGGAACGAGCGGCAAGCGTATGCGCCGCCCGATGAACGTTCGAGTTCTCGTGCAAATAATAATGGCTGATGCGATCGATAACCTGCTTCGGGCGCTGGGTCGTCGCGGCATTATCCAGCCACACCAGCGGATGCCCCTCCACCTGTTCGGCGAGGATCGGAAAATCCGCACGGATCCGCTCAACCGGGATCTGCCCAACCCGCGCCGCTGGCGCAGGCCGGGAGCCGAAAGCAGGCAATGACGCAAACCCGCGAGGTGCGATATCCGCCCTGCTCTCCTGGCCCAGTGGCACCACCCGCGGCGCGTAGGCCGCCTCCACTCCGCGCGGACGGGCGGGCGTATCGCTCAGCAACCCTTGCAGATCCCGCGCGTCGGGCAGACCATAATCGCGTGCAGAGGGGGCGTCACCCGCCTCGCCGGGCCATCCGCCCGGCGCAAAGGGAAGCGTGAATAAATTACTCGTAGTCATAATATTCACCCACTTCAACATCTTCCAGCACAGCAATGGCATCATCGGCCAGGATCGCGGCGGAGCAATAAAGTGAGAGTAAATAAGAGGCCACGCCGTTATCATCGATCCCGCGGAAGCGCACCGACAGCCCGCGAGACTGCTCGTTTGGCAGCCCTTCCTGATAAAGCCCCAGCACGCCGCGTTTACTTTCCCCGGAGCGAATCAGCAGAATATTGGTTTTCCCGCCCTGGCTTTTTGGGTTCTTCAGTCCGTCGACAAAAAGTTTATCGGAAGGGATCAGCGGAATACCGCGCCACAGAATAAAAGTCCCGCCATGCAGGTTCACCGTGACCGGCGGCACACCGCGTCGCGTGGCTTCACGCTGAAAGGCGGCAATGGCCCGCGGATGGGCGAGGAAGAAGGAAGGCTCTTTCCACACTTTTGACAACAACTCATCCAGATCATCCGGCGTCGGGCGGCCGTTGCGGGTCTGAATGCGCTGCGAGTCATCAATATTTTTCAGCAGTCCATATTCATCATTATTAATAAGCTGGCTTTCCTGGCGTTCACGCAGGCTTTCGATCGCCAGCGCAATTTGCTCTGACGCCTGGTCATAGGGCGAACTGTAGAGATCGGCAATTTTGGTATCAACGTTAATAATGGTCGAGATCGAATCCAGCTGATATTCGCGCGGTGTGGTCTGATACTCAATATAGCCCTGTGGTATCTCTACGCGTGAAGGGTCCTGGCTGCATAATACGTCCAGCGGCGTCTCCCCCTCCACGACCTTGTTGACGCGATAAATGCCCGACTCCAGCCCTTTATAATCGAGAAAACGACTGACCCAGCGCGGAGTAATTGCCGCAAATTGCGGCGCCGTTTTGGTCACATTCGCTAACTGATACGCGGCTTCACGCCCCAGTGCATTAATGCTTTTTTGTTCTGCCATGATAAGTCCTTAGTGTTTGAAAGAGTGGAGCTGAAGGTTAGTACTGCGGTAAACGGGTATCGACATCCCGCGCCCAGGCGTTTAGGCCATCTTTTAAATTCATCACGCGCCCCTGATAACCTGCGCGCTGGAGTGCCCGAATGGCGAAAATACTGCGCTGCCCTATCTTGCACAGAAACACCGCATCGACCGTCGGATCGAATTCATCGATACGTCTGACTATCTGGCCCAGCGGCATCACTTTGGCCTGCGGAAATTTTGCGATCGCTCTTTCGTGGGGCTCACGAATGTCGATCAGTTGCAGGGGTTTTCCCTCCTCTATCCACGCATGAAGCTCAAGCGCCGTGACGCTTTCAATGGGTGCTTCTGACTCATCAGGTTTCAGCCCGCAAAACTCCTCATAGTCGATGAGCGCATGGATCGACGGATGCTCACCGCAGACCGGACAGCCGGGGTCCCTCTCCAGCCGCAGTTCACGTTGCTTCATCTGCCACACATCGAAGAGCAGCAGACGGCCGATCAGGCTCTCGCTGCCGCCGACGATAAGCTTGATGGCTTCCGCGGCCTGAATAGTGCCAATAATGCCCGGCAACACACCGACCACGCCGCCTTCCGCGCAGGAGGGCACCAGCCCCGGCGGCGGTGGCTCGGGATAAAGGCAGCGGTAGCAGGGCCCTTGCCCGGCATAAAAAACGCTGGCCTGCCCTTCAAACTGGAAGATGGAGCCGTAGACCAGCGGCTTACCCAGTAACACGCAGGCATCGTTGATCAGATACCGGGTGGGATAATTGTCCGTGCCGTCGACCACCAGGTCGTATTCGCGGATGATCTCGAGCGCGTTTTTACTACTCAGGGTGGTGTTATAGGTTTCCACCTGAATCTCGGGGTTAATTGCTTTAATCTTGTCTTTCGCCGAAGCGACTTTGGGGCGGTTAATATCTTTGGTGCTGTGAATAATCTGCCTTTGCAGGTTGGAGATATCGACAAAATCAAAGTCGACAATCCCCAGCTTACCAACCCCCGCCGCGGCCAGATAAAGCGCCACTGGCGCCCCCAACCCGCCGGTGCCAATAAGTAACACGCGGGCGGCCTTCAGACGCTTTTGCCCCTCAAGCCCGACTTCCGGCAGCAGCAAGTGGCGGCTGTAGCGGGCAATCTCAGCATGCGTCAGCTCCGACAGACGGTCGTCCGGGATAATGCTCGGTCTGCTCATATCGCCTTCCCGACGCCACCGGCAATGGCGGGAACCAGCAACACTTCCGCCCCATCGCTAACCGGCGTCTCCAGCCCACCGGTAGTTTTAATATTGTGCTCACCCACATACAGATTGATAAAGCTGCGCAACGCGCCTGCGTCGTCATACAGATGCGGCTGAATGTCCGGATATCGCGCCGCCAGCGCCGCGACCAGTTGCCCAACGGTGTGACCTTCGAGGGTCACCTTCCCCTGACCGTCGGTGAACGCGCGTAGCGCAGTGGGGATCAGTAATGTCGATGCCATAGTGATAATCTCTCCGTGTTTTGCTCTGGTTTCCGGCAACGTTGTGCCTGTTATTCACGTCATGAAACGATGTGCACTTCCTCCTGCAAAAAGCGCAGGCGGTCCTGCGTGAGCCGCCAGCTGGTCAGCGCCCCCGCCTGCCGCTGCGCGACCGCCACGATGATGTAGGCGTAAAACGGCAGGGCATGTTCACGGTCAAATTCCGATGGAATGGCCGGATGATCGGGGTGCGAATGGTAATAGCCGATGACATCCACACCTTCCGCCAGCGCAGCACGCTCCGCCCGCAAGGCGTCGTCGGCGGTGATAACAAAGCGGTGGTACTGCTCTTCCGATTCCCGCGCGTTGACGATGGGGAAAATCGCCGTCACGCGGCCATCGCCCTGCGCAGATAAATGACCAAAAAGCGCACCACAGCATTCATTGGGATAGGTCTTTTCCCCTTCAGCGCCAATCTGTCTGGCGATTTCACGAGTCAATTCAATCATGGGTTTCATTCCAGAAAGGGTCGGTCAAATAGCGGGAGCCCACATCGCACAGCAGCGTGACCACCACCGAACCAGCCGGCAGCGTGCGGGCCAGCCGTGCGGCGGCGGCAACATTGGCGCCAGATGAAATACCGACAAAAATGCCGTCCCGCCGGGCGAGGCGTCGCGCACTCGCATAGGCCTCCTCGGTGGTGACGGAAATCACATCATCAAACAGGGTTTCGTCGAGAATGCCGGGTTTAATACTGCTGCCCATATGCTTAGTCCCTTCAATGCCATGGAATGGCGAAGCGGGCTGAACGGCGAGGGTTTTCACCCGCGGATCCTCAAACTTCAGCCGCCGGGCGGTGCCGACAAAACTGCCTGACGTGCCCATCCCGGCGACAAAATGGGTGACTTGCTTTCCGCTTTGCTCCCAGATCTCTTTCCCGGTGGTCGCGAAATGCGTTTGCGGATTAACGGGGTTGTTATACTGGTCGGGATAAAAATAGCGCTCCGGGTGTGCGGCGACCTGGGCCTGGACTTCAAGATAAGCGCCATCGGAACCTTCAAGCGGATCAGTCTCCACAATCGTGGCGCCATACTGACGAATTATTTTTTTACGCTCCGGGCTGGTATTCTGCGGGAGATACAGCCGAACGTGATACCCCAGCGCGGCGCCGATCATCGCGTAAGCAATTCCGGTATTACCGCTGGTCGCATCAATAATAGTTTTATCCGGCGTCAATAACCCCCGCGCAATTCCGTCCAGTACCATCGCTTTTGCCGCGCGGTCTTTCACCGAGCCGCTGGGATTCATAAATTCAGCTTTTGCCAGCAGCGTGACACCCGATAATTCTGCAGAAAAAGAGGGCAAGGCTATTAAAGGCGTCTCGCCAATCGTTTCAAGTAAATTCATAATAATGATCACGCTGTTATTTTAATGGTACGGGAACGATAGGTTTATTTATTCTTGTAATGATTAAATGCCGTCGCCGTCGCTGAAATGTCTCTGCTGTATTCGCGCCTGTTGAACATTACTGTCCGGTGGCACATCACGGGTTAGCCAGATATTTCCTCCGATGCTGGAGCGCGCCCCAATGGTAATTCTCCCGAGGATTGTCGCGCCGGCATAAATCACAACGTCATCTTCAATAATAGGGTGGCGAGGATAATTTTTTTGCAATTGTCCGTCCTCACCGACGAGGAAACGTTTGGCCCCCAGGGTGACGGCTTGATAAATACGTACTCGTTTACCGACGATGGCGGTTTCACCAATGACCACGCCGGTTCCGTGATCGATAAAGAATCCGTCATCAATCTGCGCACCGGGATGAATATCGATTCCGGTCTGGCTATGCGCCTTTTCCGTGATGATGCGCGCCAGCAGCGGAAGGTCGAGCTGATGCAGCTCATGGGCCAGCCGATAGTGCATCACCGCATGAATTCCCGGGTAGCAGAGCAGCACATCATCCATGCTGCGCGCGGAGGGGTCACCCTGATAAGCGGCGAGGATATCACCGTCAAGACGCTGACGAATCACCGGTAAACGGTTGGCAAACTGCTGAACGCGTCTGGCCGCCTCCTGCAACAGGACCTCATTTTCCGCCTGCTCATCCGACTGATAATAGAGTTCCAGAAGTGCTTCTTCGGTGAGCCTGTCCAGCGCGGTGCCCAGCAAATGGCCGACGTAATAATCTTCCCCCTCTTTGCGTAAGTCCACGTCGCCTAAGCGCATCGGATAAAGCACTTTTATCAATGTATCCGCGACGGAATTAACGCTTTCCCGGGAAGGTAAACTCCGTTTATTACGATAATTATTCTTCGCGTGCTCATCGCGCCACGCCTGGCGAACGCGACGCAATTCATTGACGACATTATTTAAATGCCAGTTATTTTCTCTTTTCGGCAAGAGATACAATTCACCCGCTTCCGGCATAATAATATCCTTCATAAAAGCACATCGATAAAATTCTTTTTGGCGTTACCTCACTTTTATGCATTACCCACATTAAAAACAAATAACCTTATTGACTTTAAATAGCTGAAAAGAATAAATAGTTAAAAATCAAGGTATTCTTCCCCCCTCACCTCACTCAGTCGCGACATTGCATCCCGCCTGGTCAAGCATTGCAGGCGTCAAACCCCAGTGAGATGGGGAAAAGCAGGTTCCTTGCAATAAGTAGAGCCAGAGGTTTGCTTTCAGAGCAACTCGCCCCATCTGCCACTGTTCGCCAGTCCAGGCCGCCAACATAAAAAAAGCCTGCTTTCCAGCAGGCTTTGTTTTATACCGCGGCAGAACACCTCTTCCGGAAGGCGAACCAGCCCCTTTCAGCGCTTACGCCCCGGCCCACCGGCCATGTTTGTTAGCGCAAGCTTTCTTCCTTGAGGTCTATCTCCCGCAGCACTTCATAAAAGGTCGTATCACTGATGTTATGGGCACGCCGCAGCCGGAACAGCTCCTGGCGCTGGGCGATAATAACCTCTCTTTGCATATACTTCTCCAGCCTGGCGCGCTTCGCCAGCTCCAGCCCGACGTCCTGCCCCTCGTCACTGTCGTTATAGTGCAGCCGCCGCTGGTACGTTTCCAGCAGCATATTGCCTGCATCGACCCGCAAAGCCTGCTCATTCGGATCGTCCACCGGCTCGTCCAGCAGCGCATTCAGACGGTTAATCGCCACTTCGGTCATCACCGCACCGATATTGTCCTTCCCGGTGTCATGGGGTAAATCATCGGCCAGATACTGGGTCATGTACGGCAGGCCGACGGCCGCCACGATGAGCGACATCAGGATCACCGCCATTGAGAGAAAGATCAGCAGTTCCCGCCCCGGAAACGGCGAGCCATCCGCCAGCAATACCGGTAGTGTCAGGATACCGGCAAGGGTGACGGAACCTTTTACCCCCGCCAGCGCCATGACGGCCATAATGCTGAATCGCGGACGAATAGTGATAGCCTTGCCCCGGCGCTTACGGCGGAAAATCGTCAGGGTCATCGACAGCCATACCCAGGCAAAGCGCATCAGGCCAAGCGCCAGGGTGATGGCCACCGCGTACAGCAGCAGATACCAGGGAGACGAGACGCCGGCCTGACTGGCCACCGCAGGAAGCGTTTTCAGCATGCGCGGCAGCTGCTCGCCCAGCATGAGAAAAATCATGCCGTTGAGGGTGGTCTGCAGCATGGTCCACACCGCGCTGCTTTTCATACGCGTCGCCGGCAGTCGGGGACCCGACAGCTGCTCATAGTGCATCGCAATGCCGGCGGCCACCGCAGCAAGAATGCCTGAGACATGGAACGCCTCGGCCAGCAAATAGGCAGCGAAGGGGATAAGCAGGCTTATCAGGATCTGAATTGCCGGCTCCTCGCGGGTGCGCCGCACGAGAAAGTTGTTGCATTTGCCGGTGACCCACACCACCACGAGGCCACTGAGGATCCCCCCAAACGCCATCAGGAAAAACTTCACCACTGCGTCTCCCGGCGAGAAGCTGCCGGTCAGCACCGCGGCGATGGCGAAGTTAAAGGCGACAAGGCCTGAAGCATCGTTTAACAGCGACTCCCCTTCGAGAATATGCGCCATCCTTGAGGGAAGCGGCGAGCTGGCGGTCATTGCCGATACCGCCACCGGATCGGTGGGTGACAGAATAGCCGCGAGGGCGAACCCCGCGGCCACGGTGATAGCCGGGATCAGCCAGTGTATAAACAGACCAATGCCGAGGATCGTCACCATCACCAGGCCTATCGCCAGCGACAGAATCGGCTTCATATCCCTGAAAAAGGCGTCTTTGGGGATCCGCCAGCCATCGAGGAAAAGCAGCGGCGGAATAAACAGCAGCAAAAAGATATGCGGATCGAAATCGACCTGAAATCCGCCGGCGGCCAGCGCAGCGCCTGCGGCGATCTGGATCAGCGGCAGCGGCACCTTAACGGGCAGAAGATGAGACACGAACACGGTCACGACGATGGCCATCATAAAGACCAACACAATAGTAATTAGCGACATTCGCCCCCTCCTCTGACGGCAATACTCATTCTGTACATCACGCTTTTATTCCTTTCCTTGCAGGTGTTGTTTCATCGCCGGTTTATTGCTTCAGACGCCGATAATAGAGGTCAGCAATCTCTGTATGATGGCGATGTTATTTAAACTACGGTGCGCCTCATGCCGAACCAGGGGTGACAATGTGTTTTATCGTACCGCCTTTGTCAATCCGCCATCGTCTGCAAATAATTGACAATCCGCGTCTGCGACAGCGCAATGCAGGTATCTCTGGCGCTCGTCTACCCCACCTGATGGTAATCACGGATCAATATATTTTTATATTATTAGTTCTTCTTATCGTATTTCGAATACGGATATTACCAGGCAACCTAATAGAATTCGCAGAGTAATATTTCTCTGCCGAAAACAACGGTTATCGCCGTACAGTGCCAGAACATGCTTATGCCAGGCCGCCTTCCTGACCCTGGTTTTCGACATCCCTCTCCTCCGCCACGCTGCGCTTGCCCCATCCCGGGTTTGGGCGTACCCTGACCGACAATTAAACCACACGGTCTAAATGATGAATCCCGATACCTCCGCCGTCCTGAAGCCCCGCCGCGGTCGTCCACCCAAGGTCGATCGCCAGTTTGACGATACGCGCCAGGCGCTGATTCGCTCAGGCCTTGAAGTGCTGACCGAAACGGGCTATCTCGCGGCAGGTATCGAGGCCGTTATCAGGAATATCGATGTGCCCAAGGGATCGTTTTATCACTGCTTTAAAAGCAAGGAGGCCTTTGGCCTGGCCGTGCTTAGCGCCTATGGCGACTTTTTTGCGCATAAATTAGATAAATTCCTGCTGGACGACGCCGTGCCGCCGCTGGAACGGATGGCGGCTTTTGTGCGTCATGCCGGCCAGGGGATGGAGAAATACCAGTTTCGCCGCGGTTGCCTGGTGGGCAACCTCCTGCAGGAAGCCCCGCTGTTACCCGACACCTTTCCCGGGCGATTAAAAGCGATTCTGACGGCATGGGAGTCGCGCGTGGCCCGCTGCCTGCACGAGGCGCAGGCTGCCGGAGCGATCGCCCGCGACGCCTCACCGGACGCGCTGGCCCAGGTCTTCTGGATCGGCTGGGAAGGCGCGGTGATGCGCGCCAGGCTGTGCCAGTCCGCCGCACCGCTTCACCAGTACTGGGAATTTTTTGCGCACAGTATGACAACAAAAACACCTGCACAGGACGGCGTTAGCGCCGATAACCCCCTTCCGACGAGGAATACTCTGTCATGAAAGCATTAGTTCTGGACCAGATCGACAACCGCACCGTCGCCGCCATCAAAGCGATCGACCTGCCCGCCCTTGCCGAAGGCGACGTTCGGGTCGCTATCGACTGGTCGAGTCTCAACTATAAAGATGCCCTGGCGATCACCGGCAAAGGCAAAATCATCCGTCAGTTCCCGATGGTGCCTGGCATCGATTTTGCGGGACGGGTGAGTGAAAGCCGCGATCCGCGCTTTGCTCCCGGTCAGGACGTGATCCTGACCGGTTGGGGCGTAGGCGAAAACCACTGGGGTGGCCTGGCCACCGAAGCCTGCGTCAAAGGTGACTGGCTGGTTGCCCTGCCGGCGGCGCTCAGCGCGCGCCAGGCGATGATCATCGGCACCGCCGGCTTTACCGCGATGCTGTGCGTTGATGCCCTCGTCAATGCGGGCGTCACTCCGGAAAGCGGGGAAATCCTGGTTACCGGTGCCAGCGGCGGGGTCGGCAGCACCGCCGTGGTGTTGCTAAAAGCGCTGGGCTACCGGGTGACGGCGGTATCGGGCCGGGAATCGACGCACGATTACCTGCGTCAGCTGGGCGCCGATGCGATCCTGCCGCGCAGCGACTTCGCGGAGACCCGTCCGCTGGAGAAACAGCTGTGGGCGGGCGCGGTGGATACCGTAGGCGGCACGATGCTGGCCAAAGTGCTGGCGCAGACGCAATACCGCGGCTGCGTCGCCGCCTGCGGTCTGGCCGGGGGCTTCGATCTGCCGACCACCGTGATGCCGTTTATTCTGCGCAACGTGCGCCTGCAGGGGGTGGACTCGGTGATGGTGCCGACCGCTGAACGCAACGCCGTCTGGCAGCGTCTGGCCCAGCTTCTGCCGGAGAGCTACTACCAGCAGGCGGCCACCGAAATCACGCTGGAGCAGGCGCCAGCGTATGCCGCAGATTTTCTCAGCAACACGATTCACGGCCGGACGCTGGTCAATATCGGCCAGTAATCCTCTACTCCCGGCGCCCGTGGGGCGCCGGACTTCGAGAGGATCAAGGCATATCATTTCCTTCCCCACGGGATTATGATGACGCGAACCGATGCCTTTGCGAGTGGTAAAAAAGTAAATGGATGTCATAAGCATCATTATGGCGGCGGGTAAATCATCCGTTGACGTTGCACTGTATACGCTGTTGCCGATTATGGTGATCATGCTGATCATCATGAAATATCTGGAGGTCCGCGGCATCCTCGATGTGATTGTTCGCTGGGTTGCCCCGCTGCTGAAGCCCTTCGGCTTAACCGGGATGAGCGCCTTCGCCCTGATCCAGATTAACTTTGTCAGCTTTGCCGCCCCGCTTGCGACGTTGTCGATTATGGACAAACGCGGCGTCTCGGACCGGCAAATGGCCGCCACGCTGGCCATGGTGTTCGCCATGGGGCAAGGCAACGTCTTTTATCCCCTCACCCCTTTTGGTCTGCACTGGCTGGCCTCGATCGTTATCTCGGTGATCGGCGGGCTGTGCGCGGCCGCCGTCGCCTGGCACGTCACCGGACGGCGCTTATCGGTCGCCGAGAATCCCCGCGCGGAAGCGCTGCCCAACGCCGAGCAAAACAGCCAGGGCATACTGGCGGTGATCAACAGCGCCGGCTCCGACGCCATCCGCCTGGCGCTCGGCGCAGTCCCGATGCTGATCCTGTCGTTAACCATCGTCGGGCTGCTGCAGGGCGCCGGGGCCATTGACCTGCTACAGCAGGCGCTGAAGCCGGTACTTGGCTGGCTGCATATCCCGCAGAACTTTGTGCTGCCGGCGCTGGTGAAGTGCGTCGCCGGGGGCACCGCCTACTTTGGCGTCATTTCTGAGCTGATCCAGCAGGGCAAAGTGACCGTCAGCCAGGTCAACGCCTCGGCCGGCCTGCTGATCCAGACCTTTGATCTACCCGGTATCGGTATTTTTCTCGGCATCAGCTCACGGTTTGTCCGCCTGTTTCGCTTTGTCGTTCCCGCGGCGATCGTCGGCATCCTGCTGCGTACCGTTCTGCACCTGCTCCTGTTTTAACGCCTCTGCTCTGGCCTGCGCTTTCAGGCAGGCCGTCACCGCCGCCTGCTCGCCGCAGGTGATATGCTCATCGACGCGCGCCAGCATCCACGGAAAGAAAGGATTGGAGGTGACGCGCATTAACGTCTCCAGCCCCACGCTCAGCGTTCCGGTTTCCCCTCGCAGTGAAATGGTGCCCAGGCTGATGCCGTAGCGGTTCTTCTCGTCCGGCTCGCGACCGTACAGCGAGTCGCTCAGGGGAAACGGCACCGCCACATGCGACAGAGAGTACATATCCGCCGGCCAGGCGAGATGCAACGGATAACGATGCTCATCCTGCTCCTGCGCCAGCGTGGTACGGGCGATGGTCTGCAGCGTGTGCGCCGTCGCGTTGGTCACCACCGTGGTGGTATAGGCCCGCGGCGCCGGGGGCAGCAGCGTATTGACTGCCGCATAGAGCGCGGGACGGAACAGGACCCGGAGATCCGCCGCCTGGTTAATGTCGAACACCACCAGCTCGCTGCCGTTATCCGGCAGGTAGCGATACAGGGACTCCACCACCGCGCGGGTGCTGACCGTGGAATCCATCACCGACTGAAAGGTCAGGACCGGCGGCAGCGCTTTCAGCTCGCCCTGACGGGACGCGCGGATAATCTGCTGCTGCAGCGCCTGGCTCAATAACCAGGACTGTCTTGCCGCCTTGACCGGAAAGGAGTTGTACTTGAAGGGATTAAACTCAGGCGCCACGTTCAGCCAGGCCGCGCGGGCGAACGCCGGGAAGATGGACGGCAGCCCGGCGAGGCCAGCGAAACGGGCAAACGCGGTCACACCGATCATCGGCGACAGCAGGATAATCTGCTGCGGCTGGCGCAAGTGATTGTCTTCCAGGCTATCAAGAGCATACTTGAGCGCCAGCGCGCCGCCGTTAGAGTAACCGACCAGATGCAGCGGCACGTCCGCCCCGGCCAGGCGCGTCGCTTCGCGCACTGCCAGACGCGTCGCCGCCAGCCAGGTCTCCCAGTCCACCGCCGTTAACGCCCCCGGCGCGGTGCCGTGTCCCGGCAAACGCGGCACCACCGCCACATAACCCCGCTGCTGCCAGAGTTGCGCCAGATAGCGCACGCTGTAGGGCGAATCAGTCAGGCCATGGAGCAGCACCACGCTGCCGCGCGGCTTGCCCTGCGGCAACAGCACAAAAGAACGATTCCAGTCCTGCTTAAACTGCCCCGGCCAGACCCGGCTGTGACGATAAAAGCGGTTGACCGGGGTTTTATCTTCCTCCGGCAAAGCCTCTGTCACCTCGTGCTGGAGATCGGCGAAAATCGTCTTCTCCCGCGCCAGATACTGGGCAAAGGTCGCCTGGTCGATCTCTTCGGCCGACATCTCGTTGGCGCTCCAGGTATGCCAGCGATGCAGGGCCGGGCCTCGCTGGGACTCATAGATCCGCCCGGCGAGAAAGACCACCAGCAGCACCAGTACCGCAATGATCCCTTTTTTTAGCAGTGAGCCAATCACGGCGCCCGACGTTCGCCAGTGGCGTAAAACATGCTTCATGACGCTCCCTCTTATATTTTTCGCGTAGCCGAACTCATCTGCCCTATTCCTGACAGGCTATTTTCACTGTCTGCTTCTCAGCATAGTCATCGGTTCCGGCAAATTAAACCCGGCAGATCATTCATGTTCGGTGAAAAAAAGCCTACCGATGAGATCAACGTTCGGTCGCGTATTTTTAAACACTGTATAAACCAAGGGGATAATCTTATTGTCAGACCTTGAGGAAACATGAATTATCGGCAGGGACGCGATCAGGACAGGAAGATATAGATGGAGTGGTGGGTAAAAAAAGTACGAAAAAATTCAATGACCAGCTCCTGCTGCGTCGTGCTGCAGAGCGGTGCGCTGGAGATGATTGCGGAAATTGAAGCTTGTCGCCTCCACCTGCAGGAAGGCGATAAACTCACTCCGCTGGCCAATGCTCGTTATTGTCTGAATAATAACCCGGCGCAGACGTTGAAGATCCTCAAAGCCACTCATTATAGCAGTGAGCGCTGGGCCAAACTCGGCGGATAAAGAGCACGTCCGGCCCTTAGCCAGTTATAGTCTCAGTATCTTCGCATCCAATATATAAATTCCCCTTCGTCCTTTTCACGCTGTGACATACTATCGGGAATGTCAGCAGACCTGAAACAAGGAGCGAATAATGAATCACAAGGCCGCCAGTCTGACCCCGGAACAAGCGCTTGCCGAGCTGGAAGCGCGCTATGAAGCCTCGGTCACGGCGTTACGCAAGGCCATCGGCGACTATATCGACCATAATACGCTCCCTGATACCGAAGCCCGTGCGGAAGGCCTTTTTGTCTACCCGCAGCTGTCGGTCTCCTGGGACGGCGCCGATCATAAAGCCCTCAAAACGCGCGCCTGGGGACGTTTCACCCATGCCGGTTGCTATACCACCACCATTACGAATCCGAAACTGTTCCGCCACTATTTGCTGGAACAGCTGACCCTGCTGTATCAGGACTATGGCGCGCATATCAGCGTCGAGCTGTCGCAGCATGAGATCCCCTATCCTTATGTGATAGATGGCTCCACCCTGACCCTCGACCGCTCGATGAGCGCTGGTCTGACGCGCTATTTTCCCACCACCGAGCTGTCACAGATTGGCGATGAGACCGCGGATGGCCTGTTCCACCCTACCGAGTTCTATCCGCTGTCGCACTTTGACGCCCGCCGCGTCGATTTTTCGCTGGCGCGTCTGCGTCACTACACCGGCACGCCGGCGGAACACTTCCAGCCCTACGTGCTGTTCACCAACTATACCCGCTATGTGGATGAGTTCGTCAGCTGGGGCTGCAGCCAGATCCTCGATCCCGACAGCCCCTATATCGCCCTCTCCTGCGCCGGCGGGATCTGGATCACCGCGGAAACGGAAGCGCCGGAACAGGCCATTTCCGATCTGGCGTGGAAGAAGCACCAGATGCCAGCCTGGCATCTGATCACCCACGACGGCAAAGGGATCACCCTGATTAACATTGGCGTCGGCCCGGCTAACGCCAAAACCATTTGTGACCATCTGGCGGTACTGCGCCCCGATGTCTGGCTGATGATTGGCCACTGCGGCGGCCTGCGTGAAAGCCAGGCTATCGGCGACTATGTGCTGGCCCACGCCTATCTGCGCGACGACCATGTGCTGGATGCGGTACTGCCGCCAGATATTCCGATCCCCAGCATTGCCGAAGTGCAGCGTGCGCTGTACGACGCCACCAAGCAGGTGAGCGGGATGCCCGGCGAGGAGGTGAAGCAGCGGCTGCGTACCGGAACGGTGGTCACCACCGACGACCGTAACTGGGAGCTGCGCTATTCTGCTTCGGCGCTGCGCTTTAATCTCAGCCGCGCGGTGGCTATCGATATGGAGAGCGCGACCATCGCCGCCCAGGGCTATCGCTTCCGCGTGCCTTACGGCACGCTACTCTGCGTCTCGGACAAGCCGCTGCACGGTGAAATCAAGCTACCGGGCCAGGCCAACCGCTTCTACGAGGGGGCTATCTCCGAGCATCTGCAGATAGGCATCCGGGCGATCGACCTGCTGCGCGCCGAGGGAGATCACATGCACTCGCGTAAGCTGCGTACCTTCAACGAACCGCCGTTCCGCTAACCGGTGACGCAGAGATAAAAAGGAAACACGCTGGCGTTCCCCGCAGGGGATCGTCAGTGCCGGGATGAGCGAAACGAACGGCCCGGCGAGAACTTTGGATGTGCGTCCACAGGGAAGCGTGGCGCGCAGAAAAGCAAAAAGCCTGCTCGAAAGCAGGCTTCTTAAATTTGGCTCCTCTGACTGGACTCGAACCAGTGACATACGGATTAACAGTCCGCCGTTCTACCGACTGAACTACAGAGGAATCGTGTGAACGGGGCGCATATTATCGATGACGCCCGGCGCTGTCAAAGCCTGTTTTCAATAAAATGAATCGTTTGCCGAATTATTCTTCACTTTGCGCAAAAAATGGCGTTCATCCCCGCAAACAGCTCAGGTTTCCTCCGACGTGGCCTTCACGCGCGGGTACTTCCACAGCCAGCGACCGCTCACCATGCGGAAGTAAAACAGCACGCCGCGCACCGCCCAGTCGAGCACCATCCCCAACCACACGCCTATCACGCCCATCCCCAGCACGATACCCAGCGTATAGCCCGCCACCACCCGGCAGCCCCACATGCCCAGCATCGACACCCACATGGTATAGCGAACGTCGCGGGCCCCCTTAAACGCGCAGGGTAAGGTCCACGACAGCGACCAGATTGGCATAAACAGGGCGTTGAGCCACAGGAGCTGCTTCACCACCTCTTTCACGTCGTCTTCATGGGTATAGAACGAGGCAATGAAGCCGGCGAACGGGGCGCTGCCCCAGGCGATCAGCGTCAGAATGATCGTCGACAGCCAAAATACGTGCCAGGCCTGGAATTCAGCCTGACCAATCTGCCCTTTTCCCAGTCGCTTACCGGTGATGATCGTCGAGGCGGAGCCGAGGGCGTTGCCCGGCAGGTTAATCAGCGAGGCCACTGAAAAAGCGATAAAGTTGCCGGCGATAACGTTGGTACCCATCCCGGCGACAAACATTTGGGTCAGCAGCTTGCCGCCATTGAACAGGACCGATTCGATACTGGCCGGGATGCCGATCCCCATCACCTCCCAGATAATGGCGAAGTTAAAGGGTTTGAAGTAGCCCTTCAGCGACAGCCTCAGCGCCGGATTGAGACCCACCATCAACACCCAGATCGTGGCTATCGCGCCAATATAGCGGGCAATGGTCAGCCCAAGACCGGCGCCGACAAACCCCAGCCCCGGCCAGGAGAAGATGCCATAGATGAGCACGCTGCTGATTAAGATGTTGAGGATATTCATCCCGCCATTGATCAGCAGCGGGATTTTGGTGGTTCCGGCGCCGCGCAGTGCACCGCTACCGATCAGCGCAATCGCCGCCGCCGGATAGCTCAGCGCCGTCAGCTCCAGATAGGTCAGGGCCAGGGCCTTGACCTGCGCAGTGGCGTCACCGGCGACAAAATCAATAATCTCCTGCCCAAAGGCATGGATCACTCCCGCCAGCAAAATGGAAAACAGCGTCATAATGGCCAGCGACTGACGCGCGGCCGCTCTCGCCCGCCGCCGATCGCGCTTGCCAAGGCTAAAAGCGACCACCACCGTGGTGCCAAGATCGATGGCGGCAAAGAACGACATGATCACCATGTTAAAGCTATCGGCCAGCCCCACCCCGGCCATGGCCTCTTTTCCCAGCCAGCTGACAAGGAAGGTGCTCAATACCCCCATCAACAGCACACAGGCATTTTCCAGCAGAATGGGGACAGCGAGAGGGCTGATTTCGCGCCAGTACAGCACACGATAACGCTGACGTTTTTTAAACCAGGATGTCCGTTCGACGGCCTGGCGTACGGCGGAGGTGACGTTCAAGAGAGACCTTAGTGAGAGATGTTGAAACAACATTTCAAATGATGATTGAGAAATGGATATCCTGCAAAGTATTTTTCCTGAATAATTGTCGGAAATGACAACAAATTGTTGATGGAAGCGGCAGTTGCGCCTGAACAGGCGAATTGATGTTTGACAAAAGATTTTTCGCCGCTAAGATACGACTCCACACGATTCCTCTGTAGTTCAGTCGGTAGAACGGCGGACTGTTAATCCGTATGTCACTGGTTCGAGTCCAGTCAGAGGAGCCAAATTTAAAAAGCCTGCTTTCGAGCAGGCTTTTTGCTTTTTTGCGTCGCTGACGTTAACTGAGAATCGCATCCAGCCTGGCAAGCACTTCATTGATAATGGCGTCAGGTATGCGTTCCAGACGCTTGCCGTTCCGGGCCGCCATATCGATAGTTCTGGGCTGGTCGCAGCGAATAACGCCTGTTGTTTTGGTCCCCGCCTCTTCCAGTGAAACCGTGAAGCCTGCTGTACGTGCAAAGTTTCCGCCGCTGGTGACGGGAACCACGACCGGTAGCCGGGTCAGCTTGTTAAACGATGCCTTCGATACAATGAGGACCGGACGTTTTCCACTTTGCTCGTGGCCAGCAATCGGATCCAGTGAAACAAGCCAGATTTCCCCTCTGTCCATTTACAGAATCTCCTTGCCCACCGCAGGCGCATCAATCCATTCCCGATCCTCTTCGCTCATTTCGGCGTGCGGATCGCACTGCGCCAACAGTTCCTCAAGCGAATAATGGGGCCGTTTCTGCGGTTCAATAATCAGGCAGCCATTATCTATAGTCATACCCACTTCGCTGTCTATCGACAGCTCCAGCGCTTTCAGCACGGCGGGAGGAACCGCCAGCATGATGGATCCGCCAACCTTTTTCAGGCGAGTTTTGTACATAGAGGACCTCCGAATATTATATTTTAATATAACATCCAGGGTGGATTGTGCACTATTACTCATCAGATTCATGGTGATTTCCTTAGCGTAATAAACCGCAATCCATCGAAGGACAGATCCCAGTTTTCAGCGGTGTGATGACCTGTAAAACGGCGACCATCCTGATACATCGGGCACTTCTTGCAGGTCAGGAAGCATTGTGTGCAGGCTAGAACTAATTTCGTTGTAAGAAGGCGATAATAGAAAACTGATTCTGGGGTTCAAAGGATCATGGCGAATCAGATAAACAAAATGCGGCGCTGCTTCCGTATCCGTGTTGCGCTGGAGGAACATCAGCGATAGTGCGAAGGCCAGATTTGCTCAGGTGCGATGCCGTTCCCTGCCGCCTCCCTACGCCCCGAGTATCCTCCGTGAACGCCCCCCAGCTCAGCCTGAAAAAGCCCCCGCCAGTAGGATGAATTCACTGCCGCTTGCGGGTGAGATAGCGTGGATTATCCACGCTATCTAACGTTATACCCGGAGGCACCATGAACCTCAGACAACAGCAACAGCAGGCGTTCGATCGCAGCGGAGAACCCCTTATCGTCGGCGACGTCAGCCACTGCCCGCTGCCACCCGAAACCCTCGCCGCACTGGGCCCCGATTCCCCTTATGTGGTGCAGGTATACGGCTCAGGCCTGACCGGGGAGGTTTACCGGTTGCGCATCGCTGGCAAGGAGTACAATTTAAAAAAACGACGCGCCGTCGCCGGCGTCGCCAACCTCAACGGCCAGCTGTCGTTTTTAAATGAAGTGCAGCGCCGGCAAGCGTTGCAACGGCTGAAGGATAACCCGGTCACCGCCCCGCGCTTCACCCACATCGTCCCAACGCTGTATGCCGATTATCGCCTCGGCATCCTGCTCTCGCCGTGGATCGATGGCGAGCTGATTCACCATCTGACCCCGCCGCTGATCGCCCAGCTATTTACTACCCTGGAAGCCTGTGAGGAACAGGGGCTGATGGAGTGGGATCTCTGTCGTGGAAATCTGCTGGTGGACCATCAGGAGCAGCTGTGGCTGTTCGATTTTGGCTACATGTATCCCTTCGATCCGCTCAGGGAATTCAACAGCAACGGTCTGGCCGATCCGCTGTTCCACTTTGTCGAGCGCTTTGAGACCCGCTTCTTTTTTAGCTGGCTGATGACCCAGGTTCCCGGCGCGGAGCAGCAGCTGGCGCACTATCGCGATCTGAAGCGGCTGGCGCTCGAAAGCTACCGGCGCAAGCTCGCCTGGCTCCGCGCCCGACAGGCCGCCCCGCAGGTGCAGGCCCATTTTCAGCAGATAACGGCGCGCTGGGCGTCGGCGCTGGCGGACCCAGCCGCGCTGAGGCGTTTATTTGCTGTGGAGGCTTTCCGCTCCCACGTGCTGGATATCGAAGACGATCTGCATGGCCAGTCGTGTACCTTACTCACTCTGCAACGTATCGACTGGGTGATAGGCCAGCTGGAACAGCATTATCGCTTTATCGCCGACGAAGGCGGTCTGTTTTACGATAACGAAGGCAAATCACAGCAGGCGCTGCTCAGCAGCTATGCGCAGAAGCGGCAGCTGGCGCAGCGGTACCTGCAGAACGCCTCCACGCCAGGTTAGCGACGCTCGCGACCCTGCTTCTGCTTCGCCTGGTACATCAGCCGGTCAGCGGTGGCCACCAGCGCGTTGAGACTGGGATGGCTGGCGGGATCGTACTCGACGCAGCCCCAGGAGAACGCCAGCTGCCAGGGGTGAGCCGCCTGCTGGTTGAAACGGGCCACGTTGTGACTGAGCGTCTCCATCGCTGTCGCGGCATCGTGGCGGCTTGTATTGGCGAACAGAATGATAAATTCGTCCCCACCCTGCCTGGCGAGGATATCGGACTCACGGAAGGCCGCTTTCATCAAATCGGCGATGGCGATCAGCGCGCGGTCGCCCTCTTCATGCCCCCAGGTATCATTGATGTGCTTGAAGCGGTCGAGGTCGACAAAGGCGAGGCTTACCGGCTCATGGCGGCGCTGGGCCGTCAGCAGGGCATACTCCGCCAGGGTGAGGAACCCCCGGCGATTAAACAGTCCCGTCAGCTCATCCGAGGTTGCCGCATCCAGCACCTTGAACTCATCCTCCACGATCGCCGCCAGATCGCTTAAGATCTGCATTTCATGGGCGGAAAATGAACGCGGCTGGTGGTCCATCAGACAAAAAGACCCGACGGTCGCGCCATCCGGCAGTTGCACCGGATACCCGGCGTAAAAACGGATAAACGGCGCCGCAATGACCAGCGGGTTATCGTGAAAGCGCTCGTCCTGCTGCATGTCGTTGACGATAAGCGGGTCGGTTTGCAGGATGGTATGGGCGCAAAATGAAATATCTCTCGGCACCGTGTCCACATCGAGGCCGGCACAGGACTTGATATGCAGGAGATCTTCCCCCACCAGACTGATGGACGCCACCGGCAGGTTATACAGCGAACGGGCAAGCCTGGTCAGGCGATCGAAGCGTTCTTCTTTTCCGCTATTCAACAGCCCGGAAGAGCGTAGCGATTGCAGGCGACGCTGCTCGTCGGGATGAAGTCCGGCTAATTTCATTGTCTCTCTCTTGTCTCTTGCGCAGAATTCTGCCGGGTTTCCACAGAGAAACCCGGCGTTTTATCCTGCCAGGGGGAAAATAGTCGTCAGGTATCCCATGAGTTAAGCAGATTTCCCCTGCTCGTCAACCAGCGCGCCCCGGCGACTGGCGACCAGGGCGCTGGCGGAATGCCATTAACGGCACTCTGCCCGGCAAAGGGGAAGATCAGGCGCGGATAAACGCCAGCAGATCGGCGTTGATGGTATCGGCGTGGGAGGTGTGCATCCCGTGCGGGAAGCCAGGATAAATGATTAGCTGGCTGTTCGGCAGCAGTTTGTCCTGCAGAATGGCCGCATTTTTATAGGGAACCACCTGGTCGTCATCCCCCTGCATCACCAGCACCGGCAAGGTGATCGACTTAAGGTCTTCCGTCTGGTCAGTCTCTGAAAACGCCTTGATACCTTCATAATGGGCCTTGGCGCTGCCGATCATTCCCTGTCGCCACCAGTTCTGGATCGTCCCCTGCGACACTTCTGCCCCGTCACGATTGAAGCCATAGAACGGGCCAGAGGCGACGTCGAGATAGAACTGGGCGCGGTTCGCCGCCAGCGCTTTGCGGAAACCATCAAACACCTCGATCGGCGTACCGCCCGGATTCTGCTCGGTTTTCACCATCAGCGGCGGGACGGCGCTAATTAACACCGCTTTCGCCACCCGCCCCTGCGGCTGGCCGTAGCGGGCGACGTAGCGGGCAACCTGGCCGCCGCCAGTGGAGTGCCCGACGTGGACCGCATTGTGCAGATCCAGATGTTCCACCACCGCCGAAACGTCCGCCGCGTAATGGTCCATATCGTGCCCCTCGCTAACCTGATCGGAGCGGCCATGACCCCGACGGTCGATAGCGATGACCCGAAAACCTTCGGCAAGGAAAAACAACATCTGGTTATCCCAGTCGTCGGCGCTCAGGGGCCAGCCGTGATGAAAGACTATCGGCTGAGCTTCCTTTGGACCCCAGTCTTTGAAGTAAATGTTGACGCCGTCTTGGGTGGTGACAAATGCCATGTTACAGACTCCTCTTTCAGGATAACCAGCCTGCAGGCCCGTGCCTGGGCTGAACGCCGACGGCGGCCGGCAGGAGTGCCGACCGCACAGGAATGTGATGCCTGTAACAGTGTAGAAGAAATTTGTCACCACGCCGGGTGACTTACCCCGTCTCGCTTCATTTGCCGCCGGACTCCGTTACGCCGCACTCTCCTGCTGCCTGATACGCACGATCAGCGCGCCGAGCAGCGACAGGTCCAGCAGCACGGCGAAGGCGAAGCACACGCCGCTGCGCCCGGCCCCGGCAGTGTGTTGGGCCAACAGCGTCGCCGCGATGACAACGACCACGCTCAGCAGCGTTGCGCCATCGACTCTGGGCCCACACTGCGCCGACCGTCCCGCCGCAATCCGCCAGGCGACAGCCGCCCCCGCCCCGCCGCACGCCACGCCCGGCAGCATGGCGGACCAGTCCTGCCCGCCATACCAGGCCACCAGCGCCAGCAGCCAGCCGGCCGCCGACAGCAGAAAGGCCCAGCGCGTCGCCGCCAGGGGCGAGCGATAGAGCCAGGACTGCCCGCGTGTGGATCCCCACCCGGCGCCGAAGGCGGCGCTCAGTGCCGTCAGCAGACTCAGCATGCCGGTCACGCCGATAACGGGAACCATGTTTAACAGCAAGACTCCGGCGGCAAAAGCCACGCTCAGGGCGATGGCGCGGCCGCGCGGCTCGATAATCCCCGCCGCGTCCGCGGCGGTGTAGCGGCTTACAACGTGCATAATTGACTCCTGACAGGCGAAGCAGCATGAATTTAATTCATGCCACTGTCTTTACATGCCCGTAGCCTAGCGCCACTATATTGCCTTACACAAACGCATAGTTTTCAGCCATAGATGAGAAAAACTCAGCCATGAAAACACCCCGTCTACCGCCGCTGGGGGCGCTGCGCGCCTTTCATGCCGTCGCCCGCCACCGCAGTTTTAAACAGGCCGCCGGGGCGCTCGGCGTCAGCGCGACGGCAGTCAGCCATCAGATTAAACTGCTGGAGTCGGTGCTGGAGTGCCGGGTTTGCGAACGCAGCGCACAGGGGGTCAGTCTGACTGCCGATGGCGAGATCCTCTACGCCGCCACGCAGCGCGCTTTTAGCGCCCTGGAACAGGCCGTCGTCCAGATCGCTCATGCTCGCCAGCCACCATCCTTAACCGTCACCACCACCTCCAATTTTCTCACCCACTGGCTGGTGCCACGGCTGGCGGACTTTACCGCTCGCTTTCCGGCTATCGACCTGCGTCTGCACACTAGCGTCGAACGGGTGGATCTACAGTTGGGTACCGTGGACGCCGCGATTCGCTATCGTGAAACGCCGGAACCAGACCTGTGCTGTACGCTGCTGTATGAGGATCGTTTTATCGTGGTCGCCAGCCCGTCCCTGGGCCTCGCCCGGCCTGAAGATCTGCAGCGGGTGACGCTGTTTCACGTCGCCAACCGCCGCGTGCCGGCCGACTCGCCAAACTGGGAGAACTGGCGCCGCCGCTATGGGCCGTCGACGCTGAATATTGATGCGGGGTTAACCTTTAGCGATGAGACCCATGCCCTGCAGGCGGCGGTGGCCGGCCAGGGGGTGGTGATCGCCAGCGAACTGCTGGCGCGGGATCTGCTGCAGCGCGGGGTGTTGTCCGCGCCGTTTAGCTGTGCATTACCAGGCGCCTGCTACTACCTGGTCACCACCGAGGCTGCGGCGCAGCGCGCGGATATTATCGCTCTGCGGGAGTGGCTGGTCGGCCAGATGGTATTAGGTGACGGTCGCCATCCGGCGGAAGAGTAGCGGGCTTACCAGCCGCAAACGATGGTCTCTTCATCGGACTCGTAGCCGCGAACGATATTGATCAGATCCTTCACCGTATCAGCGGCGGTGAGCGGGTCGCGCAGCGCCGCCAGCGAGGAAAAGGTTTTATCAACCGAGACGCCGTTATTATTATTGGTGACGGTTAACACCCACTCCTCTTCTTCATTGCCAGCTGGCAGGTCATCCAGCAGACTATTTACCGCCTCCACCGCGTGCTGCGGAATATAAAGCGCCATCGGTTTGAGATATATTTTTTCGCGTTTTTCCTGACGCTGGCCATTCTCAACTGCCAAGGCATAGCCTTTATTTTCGCTGTTCATCTCTTGTTATCCCTCGATGAGAATTTTCGGATCGACGTAAAAGTCGACATTAAAAACCGTGTCCTCGCTGAGCGCCTCAATACAGTGCCATTTCTCCGGCGGAAAAACGCCAAACTGCCCGGCTTCAATGGTCAGCGTTTCAACAGGCTCGGGGCTGGTTTCATCGGCATAGCCGAGATAGCGGATCGCCCCCTGCATCACCGAGAGACGAGGATAGACGCCCTGCCGGGTGCCGGCATCCAGATGGCGACGCCAGATAGAGGCCGGGGCGGTCTCCCTGGTCCACAGCGGCGTGCTGCGGGTGTGAACGTAATGGGTGGGAATAATGATTCGCTGCATGATGGTGCCTCACTTTACCGTCTCAAATGCGACGTTCAGAAATAGCCTATATGATGCATATCATATACCCCTTTTAAACGCTAAGGATATTATTTTGTTGCTGCTTTTACCGTCTACTCCTTTTTATACCTCTCAGGGATTAGCGACGCGGTAAAATAAAAAAGGCGATTTCAGGATCCTGAAATCGCCCGGAGAATAAAAGTAAACGCGTTAAAAATTTGTTAGCGCAGCGGACTCGGCTTGCCGATTAAATACCCCTGGACCAGGTCGCACCCCAGCGCCTGCAGCGAGGTCAACTGCTCTTCGGTTTCCACGCCTTCCGCCACAATACGCATATGCAGACTCTTCCCCATACTGATAATCAGGCGAACGATATCCAAATCGTCTTTTTGCTCCGGAATATTGATAACAAACGAGCGGTCAATTTTGATTTTATCGAACGGGAAGTAGCTTAAACGGGACAGGGAAGAATAGCCGGTACCAAAGTCATCAATGGAAATCTGAATGCCCTGCTCGCGCAGCTGGCTGAGAATTTCCAGCGAACGGGTATTCTCATTGAACACATCCGACTCGGTGATCTCCAGATCCAGACGTCGCGGATCGAGGCCGGTCTGCTGCAGCACGCCGATAATGGTATCGGTCAACGACGTGTTCATCAGTTGAATCGGCGAAACGTTGACCGAGACTTTTAGCGGCGTCGCCCAACTGGCCGCTTCGGCGCAGGCGGTTTTCAGCACCCACTCGCCGAGGGTATTGATCAGGCCGATTTTCTCCGCGACGGGAATAAACACCGTCGGCGGCACAGCGCCGCGCACGGGATGGAACCAGCGAACCAGCGCTTCATAGCCGTAGATTTCACGCGTGACGGTATCGGCGATCGGCTGGTAGTAGACTTTAAATTCGTCATGGGCCAGCGCCTGCAGCAGGTCATCTTCGAACGATTTATTCTCCTGCAGGCGCTGCAGCATGCCCGGCCGGAAAATTTGCACATGACCGCTGCCCTCTTTTTTCGCCTCGTACAGCGCAAGGTCAGCACACTTGTACAGATAATCGGTCCGGCTTTCGCCGTCAGAGATAACGATCCCGATGCAGGCGTCGATATTAATCTGCGCATCGTAGATCTGATAGGGCTGGCTGATCTTCTCCCGGATAACATTGGCGCGCTCGAAGGCCATCTCTTCAGTCAGATCGTAAGAGAGCATCGCGAACTCATCGCCGCCGAGGCGATACAGCGTCTCGGAGGTTTTGCGGAAAAAAGAGAGACGACTGGCCAGATCCTGCAGCAGCTTATCGCCAGCATCATGGCCGAGGGTATCGTTCACATCCTTAAAGCTGTCGAGGTCGAACAGCATCACCACCGCGCACCCCTGATAGGGGCGCACCTGGTTGACAATCTCCTGTAACCGCTGCCAGAAAGAGAGACGATTCGGCATACCGGTCAGCGAATCATGGTAGGCATCGTACTGCAGTCGGCGGTTCTGTACCTGCAACTTCTCTTTCGAGGCCTGCAGATCGTTGGCCAGCGTCTTCATGCGCACATGGGCGCGACGCAGGTTATTATTCTGCCGGAGCATCAACAGGCCGAGGGTAATACACATGGCGATCAGCAGAATGGAGATCACCGAGTAGATATAATAAAGATGCTGGATTTTATCATGCGTGATATTAACGATATTAATATCTTGCGTCAGGGTGGCGGCGGCCATTGAGGTCAGGGGGCCATCCAGTTCACTCAACACCGGCAGGATCTGTTTGACCTGCTCCGGCGTCATGGTATCAACTTGTTTATCAAGCAGATGAAGATTACGAATCAGCGTCGCGACCACCGCCTTCCGCTGTTCGCTTTTATTAATAAATTTACCCAGATCGCCCTGCTGCAGGAGTTCGATCTGGCTCATCATGATCTCCAGGCGCAGGCGCACCTCATCGTGGTCCGCCCCTTCGGCCCCGATCGCCATTCCCGCCAGACGAGACTCCAGTCGCATATATTCCGACACCATCTGCGACATTGACCAGGAGTCTGTATAGCGGGTAAATTTTTGCAACTCACTTTGTCGCTCATGCACCAGATAGGTAATATATCCGGTAACAATAAATAACGACAAAATAATAGCCGTGAGTATTCGATTCAAGATCCAACCCTTACTCTATAATAATCTTAGAAACTTGCCAGGCCGATCGGGAATAATAGATCTGGTTTTGTAATTCAGTGCTGCTGTCGTAAGGGTAGACGATAAATAATGGACCTTTATCACGAACGCGCATATATTCGCCGTTCATTTTTAAGGCCATAATGACCGGGAATTTATAAAAATCATCAATCGGGATAATGGTGGTGTAGTCGTTAAGCGCCAGCACGCGCGCGGATTTGCCCTTAGCGCCGACTAAATCCATGAGTTTATTAAGGGGAATGCCATCGAAACGAACCTTACCGGTGTACCAGGGGGTGGTGGTTTCCACCGTTTTCATCCCCAGTTTTTCCAGCGCCGCGAGGTCAAAAACGGCTTTGTCACCGACGTTCGTATTCCCGATTTTTCCGGAAATGGTCAGTACAGGTTTTCCTGTCGGCGCAGGCAGTTTTTCAGCGTAAGCGGAAGGCAACATGACAGAACAAAATAACACTGCAAGAAGTAGACGCATTTAACTCACCATTCCAGAGAAGGAGACATGTTAAGTGTAAACCATTTACGTCAATTCTTAAAAGGTGTCCCTCTTTGTTATCCGTTGATTTAATTAAAAGTATAAGCTGGCTGGCAAATTGCCAGATTGTTTAGTACAGGGTGTGATTTAGCCCGCCTTTCCCGTCGCTTCTTTTTTGCGCCATCTCCCCGCTTAGCAGGCAAACTACTTTCCTCCACGGCCGCTGCGCGGTAGTCTCAACGCTGACGCAACAGTAAAAGCGTCTCATTCCAATAACGACAAATTATGTGACAGACAGGACAGGGTATGGATTCAACAATAAGCGTGCAGCCCGCCGAGGCGCCAGATTCACTGCTTCGCGCCCGGCGGGCGGCATGGGGCAGTTTTGCCGGCGCGGTGGTCGACTGGTACGATTTTCTTCTCTATGGCATTACCGCCGCGCTGGTCTTTAACCGCGAGTTTTTCCCGCAGATCGGCCCGGCGATGGGGACGCTTGCCGCCTTTGCCACCTTCGGCGTCGGGTTTCTCTTTCGCCCGCTCGGCGGGATTATCTTTGGCCACTTCGGCGACCGCCTCGGGCGCAAACGGATGCTGATGATGACCGTCTGGATGATGGGTATCGCCACCGCCTGCATCGGCCTGCTCCCCTCGTTCAGCCAGATCGGCTGGTGGGCGCCGGCGCTGCTGGTGTTCCTGCGGGCAGTTCAGGGGTTTGCCGTCGGCGGGGAATGGGGCGGCGCGGCGCTGCTCTCGGTGGAGAACGCCCCGCAGGGGAAAAAAGCCTTTTACAGCAGCGGGGTGCAGGTAGGCTACGGCGTCGGCCTGCTGCTCTCCACCGGACTGGTATCGCTGATCAGCAGCCTGACCACCGACGAGCAGTTCCTCAACTGGGGCTGGCGCTTACCGTTCCTGTTCAGCGTGGTGCTGGTCCTTATTGCGCTGTGGATCCGTCACGGCATGGCGGAATCGCAGGAATTTGAAGCGCAGCAGAGCCAGGCCAACCTTCAGCCGGAGAAAAAGCGACTACCGGTGGTGGAAGCCCTGCTTCGCCATCCGGGAGCGTTTTTACTGATTATCGCCCTGCGGCTGTGCGAACTGCTGACGATGTATATCGTCACCGCCTTCGCCCTCAACTATTCCACGCAAAACCTCGGCCTGTCGCGCGAGCTGTTTCTCAACATCGGCCTGCTGGTGGGCGGACTCAGTTGCCTGACTATCCCCTGCTTCGCCTGGCTGGCAGACCGCTTTGGTCGCCGACGGATCTATATCACCGGCGCGCTGATCGGCACGCTGAGCGGTTTTCCGTTCTTTATGGCGCTGGAGAGTCAGTCTGTTTTCTGGATCCTGTTCTTCGCCCTGATGCTGGTCAATATCGCCCATGATATGGTGGTCTGCGTCCAGCAGCCGATGTTTACCGAGCTGTTCGGCGCCAGCTATCGCTATAGCGGCGCCGGCGTCGGCTACCAGGTGGCGAGCGTGGTCGGCGGCGGTTTTACGCCGTTTATCGCCGCGGCGCTGGTCACCTTCTCCGGCGGTTCATGGCACAGCGTGGCCCTCTATCTGACCGCGGGATGCCTGCTGTCGGCGCTCACCGCCCTGCTGATGAAAAAACAGACCGTCCACTGACCCACCAGCGGAGGGCGTGACCCGCGCCCTCCGGTAAGGAGAATGCATGTCTCTGTTATCGCTGGCCGACTGCTGGCCTCGCCGTTTTACCCCCTCCTCGCTGGCGCTGCAGTTTTGCGAGGACCCCACCCAGGCGGAACAGCCGCTGTTTGCCAAAGCCTGCGCCGGGGAAGCCGTCGCCCAGCTCTGGCAGGCGCCGCAGGGATTTGTGGTGCCGGGGAGCTATCGTCAGTTTGCGGATCTGCCGGCGGTCAGCGCGCATTTTGCCGCGCGCGGCTGGCCGGTATGGCTCCGCCGCTCCGGGGGCGGTCTGGTGCCTCAGGGGCCGGGAATTATCAACCTTAGCCTCGCCTGGCCGGTACAGCAGTCGCTCGGCGAGGCCGCCGAACCCATCTATCACTCGCTGTGCGCGGTGCTGCAGCGTACCCTCGCGCGCTTCGGCGTTGCCAGCCACGCCCGGGCGGTAAACGGTTCCTTTTGCGATGGCCGGTATAACCTCGCCTGCGGGGAGGGCGAGGCGGCGCGCAAGATTGTCGGTACCGCCCAGTACTGGCGGCCGCTGACGGCAGGCCGCGGCCACGTGGTGCTGGCCCATGCGGTGATCCTTATTGACGCCGATCTTACCGCGGCGCATCAGGCGGCGAACGCCTTTGAAGCGCAGCTCGGCAGCGAGCGGGTCTATTGCGCCGACAAAACCGTCACCCTCGCGCAGCGGCTTCCCGGCGAGCGCCATCTGCTTCCCCGCTTTAGCGAGGCGCTGGCGCGGGAGCTGGACGCGGCTCGCTGAAGGTCGCTTTCAGGTAGCGGCTGAAGGTTTCCACCGCGCGCGACACGCGCGGGGTATAGGGCCGGATGACGTACAGCTTATCGGCAAACACCTCCACCGGCTGCCACGCCGGGAGCAGCTCCTGCACCAGCCCGCGACCGATGGCCTCCCGGGCGCTGAAATTCGGCAGCAGCGCCACCCCAAGCCCCGCCAGCACGGCATCGCGTAGCGACTCGCTGTTATTCGTGGCGAAGGGCCCCTGCACGTTGATGGTCACCCGTTCATCGGGCGTCTGGCGGGAGGCGAACGTCCACTGCGGGCGCTGTGGCCCACGGGGATAGGTCAGGCACTGGTGGTGGCGCAGATCGTCGGGGGTCTCCGGGCGGCCATGGTGGCGAATATAGTCGGCGGACGCGACGATCAGCGTCGCGGTGTGACACAGCGGCCAGGCGACGTGGGTGTCCGGGAGCGCCTCGCGCCGACAGTGGCGGATGGCAAGATCGAACCCTTCGCTGGCCAGAGAGACCAGCCGGTCGGTCACCTCAAGCTGCAAATGCAGCTGGGGATGCTGATGCAAAAACGGCGCGATCGCCGGGACCAGCTGCTGGCGGGAAAAGGCCACCGGCGCGGTCAGGCGCAGCGTTCCCCGCAGCGGCCCGCCCTCATCGCAGGCGCCGGTGAAAATATCCCGCAACTGACCAAACGGCTCGTTGAGTTCCGCCACCAGCCGCAGTCCGTCTTCGCTGAGGCTCACGCTGCGGGTAGTGCGATGGACCAGGGTTTTGCCAGTCACCCGCTCCAGCTCGCTGATTTTCTGGCTGATAGCCGACTTGCTGATCCCCAGCTTTTCCGCGGCCCGGGTATAGCTTTTTTGCTCTTCCAGCACCGTCAGCCAGTACAGATGGGCCCAGTAACTCTCCGGACGACTCTCGCTCATGTGATTGTTCACCAGTAAAAACAATGTATTCAACTATAGCGGTTTTTGCCCGCGACGGCATCGGCTAGCATCCTGTTCAGCCCGTCATTATTCCCTAACGATAAGGAACACCTGCATGCCATTACTGACATTTGACCTGATTGAAGGCCGTACGGAACAGGAGATCAGAACCCTGCTGGATGCCGCCCATCGCGCCGTGCTGCGTGCCTTCGAGGTACCGGAACGCGACCGCTACCAGATTGTTCACGAAAACAAAGCCCACCATATGGTGATTGACGATACCGGCCTCGGACTGACCCGCACGCGGGATCTGGTAGTGGTGCGGGTCTATACCAGCCCGCGCA
Source organism: Klebsiella sp. P1CD1 (assembly GCF_003790505.1). NCBI lineage: Bacteria > Pseudomonadati > Pseudomonadota > Gammaproteobacteria > Enterobacterales > Enterobacteriaceae > Klebsiella > Klebsiella sp. P1CD1. The sequence continues at coordinate 1,918,956 of NZ_CP033631.1, read as the reverse complement.
GCGAGGCGCAGAAGCAACGCTTCTTCGCCCTGTTGCAGGAGGAGCTGGCGGAGCACTGCGGCCTGAGCGGCGATGATGTGATGGTGTCGATTATCAGTAATCAGAAAGGTGACTGGAGCTTTGGCCGCGGGGTCGCGCAGTATCTTACCGGCGATCTGTAACCCGCAGCCCGAAGCGCGCCCTTAGCGGCGGGCAGCCATCGCGATGCGCTGGCGCGCCTGCTGCTCGATATTCTCCAGCAGTTCCTGGACATCGTCTTCATCAATGTCGAGGAACTGGCCTTCCAGCAGCGCGGCGTGAATATCCTCCCGGGTGACCGAGATGCCCAGTGGCACCGCCCGGGGCTTGACCTCCTCCGCCGCCAGCGAATGCGGATAGCGGCGGCCAACCAGGTTATTAAACACGATGGCCAGCAGCGCCAGCATCAGCGAGTTGAGCAGCACCGGCGTCAGCACAAAGTGATAGCCTTCGCTGTGCACCCCGGCGCCGCCGAGGATCGCCGTCAGGGCCACCGCGCCGCCGGGGGGATGCAGACAGCGCAGAAAATACATCCCGGCGATCGCCAGCGCGGCCGCCAGCCCGCAGGCCAGCGCCGGGTCGGGAACCAGCATGCCCACCGTGACGCCGATCAGCGCCGACAGCACATTACCGCCGACAATCGACCACGGCTGCGCCAGCGGGCTGCTCGGCACGCCAAATAACAGCACCGCCGACGCGCCCATGGGGGCAATAAACCACAAATTGACTTCGCCGAGCAGCCAGTGGCTGAACATGCTGGTCACCGCCAGGCCGGTGCCGGCGCCAATGGATCCCAGCACGATATGCCGGCGGGCCACCGGTAGCGCGTGCGGCTTCAGGCGTCCAAGGAAAATCCGCAGCCGTGAAAACAGCCCCGCTGAAATGACACTCAACATCGCTTTATCGCTTAGGTCATAGGAATTACTTATATTTTATTTTCTTTTTTTAACCTTACATTAACAACCATGTATTTCACAGGGGGATAGCGTAGGCAATATCGTCCAGAGGGCACAGGGCTGTGAATTCTCGCGTGGGCTGATAGAATCCCTTTTCTGTCAGGGGGATACCCCTTTTGCGAACTGAAGGTCATAACCCAGTGAATAATAAAATCTCTTTAGCGAAAGAAGTGGCATGGGCCAGCCAGAATATGCCGCGTACCCTGCGTCAGGTCGCCGCCCTGCCCGACCTCAGCGGCGTGCGCCTGGCCTGCTGTATGCACCTCGACATGAAAATGATCCCGCTGGTGCAGGGGATCCTCGACAAGGGCGCTCAGGTTTTTTTAACCACCTGTAACCCCACCACCGTGCAGGACGACGTGGTGGCCTGGCTGGTGGAGCGCGGCGCCGAGGCCTGCGCGTGGCGCAATATGAGCGACGCCGACTGGCAACAGTCATGGGAAAAAGCGATTGCCTGGCAGCCCACTCACCTGTGCGAGATGGGCGCCGATATCACCACCCTGCTCCACCAGCGCGGCGAGTTCGGTAACATCGTGGCGGGTCTGGAAGCCACTGGCTCGGGCGTCAATCGGCTGGGCGATATTCAGCCAGGCTATCCGATCTTTAACTGGGACGATCTGCCGGTCAAAGAGGGGCTGCACAACCGCCATATGGTCGGTCTCACCGCCTGGCACACCTTCTTCCAGACCACTCATCTCACCCTGCATGAGAAAAAAGTGCTGGTGATCGGCTACGGCCTGGTCGGCCAGGGCGTCGCGGCGGCGGCAAAAGCCTTTGGCGGTCAGGTGATGGTGGCGGAGATCGATCCTGCCCGTCGTCTGCAGGCGGCCTACGACGGCTGGCATGTGGTGGATCTGCAGGAGGCTATCGCCTCGGCGGACGTGGTGGCCACGGCGACAGGCGGGAAAAACGTGGTTAATCGCCAGGCGCTGGAGCGCGCGAAAGCGGGAGTCTTTATCCTTAACGTCGGCCACGTGGCGGAAGAGATCGACGGCGAGTACCTGCGCCAGTACCCTCAGGAAGAGGTGATGCCGTATATCAACGCCTACCGCATGGCCGACAAAACCATCTATCTGCTGGCCAATGGTTCGATGCTCAACCTGACCGCGGGCTTCGGCGACAGCCTGAACGCTTTTGACGTCACCCTGGCGGTGATGGCCAGCGGCATCCGCCATATTGTCTCCGACGGCATGCGCGCCCCGGCGCAGGTTTACCTCCTGCCCCAGGCGGTCTGGCAGCAGGCGCTGTAAACGCAGCGCATCGTCCCCCCATCGTGGAGACGATGCGCTCTACCATCAGGACGACGGCGCGGTATCGGGCAGCACAATGTTGCTCTGCGCCAGCGTTCCCATCTGGTTGTACATCACGCTGGCGGCCTCCAGCAGGTGCATCGCCAGCGCGGCGCCGCTGCCCTCTCCCAGGCGCATGTCCATATCGAGATACGGCCGCAGACCCAGCGCGTCCAGGGCGATCTGCGCCCCTTTCTCCGCCGACAAGTGCGAAGGGATAAGATAAGGATGCGCCGTCGGGGCCATGCGACACGCCGCCAGGGCAGAGGCATAGGAGAGGAAGCCATCCAGCACCACCGGCAGGCCACAGGAGGCCGCCCCGAGGATCACCCCGGTCATGCCCACCAGATCGTAACCGCCCACCTTCGCCAGGACATCCAGCCCCTCCTCCGGGTTCGGCTGGTTAAGGGCTATCGCCTGGCGCACCACCGCCACCTTATGGCCCCGCTGCGCCAGCGGCAGATTGGCCCCACAGCCCACCACTGTGTCAGGATCGCTGCCCGTCAGGACACTGATCACCGCTGCGGCCGGGGTGGTATTGGCCATTCCCAGTTCGCCGACGCCAAAAACTTTCACCCCGTCGGCGGCGAGCTGGCGGGTGAGATGCATGCTGGCCAGCAGCACCGTCTCCGCCTGCTGGCGACTCATCGCCGCCGTCCGGGCGATATTCCCGCTACCGCGGGCCACCTTGAGGTTAATCAGGCCCGGCAGCGGGTCGGCATCGATGCCGACATCCACCACCTGCACCCTGGCCCCGGCCTGCGCCGCCAGCACGCAGACGCCGGTGTTGCCCCGCACCATATTGCCGGCATGAATGGCCGTCACCACCTGCGGCGAAGGCGTCACGCCTTCATGCCAGACGCCATGGTCGGCGCACATGACCACTATCACCTTCTCCGCCAGCGCCAGCTGCCCCTGCAGCCCCGGCAGACCAGCCAGTTGCACGGCCAGCGTCTCCAGACGTCCAAGGCTACCGGGCGGCTTTAACAGGCCATCAATATGCTGCTGAGCGCGCGCCATGCCCGCCACATCGGGCTGCGGAATGGCAGCCAGTAACGCAGAAAGTGTTTCCATTCTGTTCCTCATCGTTGGCGCCAGGCCTTACAGCAGCGCCAGTAAAAAGAGTAATTCACCCAGCTCAATCGCCGCCCCGAGAGTATCCCCGGTCTGCCCGCCTAGGGTTCGCTTCAGCGCCCATCCCAGACCCCAGATCAGCACCAGGGTGATCAGCGCGGCGCGCAGGCCCTGCAGCCCCAGCAGGACGGTGGCCAGCGCTACCCCCATCGCCATCGTCACCAGCGTCTGCTGCAGGCTAACTTTGCCAATAAACAGATTGCCCAGCCCCTTTTCCCGCGCGTAGCGATGACGATACATCAGCAGCACCGCCATTCCGCGACCGACGGCGCAGGCCGCCGCCAGCGCGGCGATGGGGTGGGTATCGCGCAGCAGCAGCTCGCCGACCACCAGCACTTTCGCCACCAGCACGAAGATCAGCGCCAGCCCGCCGTGGGTGCCCAGCCGGCTGTCGCGCATGATCTCCAGCATCCGATCGCGGGTGCGGGCGGAGAAGATGCCGTCGCAGGTATCAGCCAGCCCGTCAAGGTGAAATCCGCCGGTCAGCAGCGCCAGCGCCAGCACGCCGAACAGCGCCGCCAGCGGGACGCCGCACCACGGCTGCAGGAGGAGCGCCACTGCGCCGGCGATGGCGCCGAGCAGTAAACCGACCAGCGGAAAGGTGACGATACTGCGCTGGTACTGTTCGATCTCCAGGCCCTGAGATAACCGCGCCGGGACCGGCAGGCGGCTGATAAACGAGAGTGCAGCAAAGAATGACTTAATCACGTGAGGTTGACTCCTGTCGGCGAAAGCAGCGGAAGAGTTCGGTCGCGCCCGGTCAGCACCTGAGTTTGTCTTCTGGCGAATCGATCGTCGGAGAGGTGAGAGGTGTTGAGATATCGCTCTGACGCCGCTGCGTCAGATGCCCGGCCAGGATGAGAGAAACCTTTCCGATATCAATACGTTTTCGCGGGGCAGTATAGCAAAGAGTCGGTGAGGAGAGTCAGTTGCCGGGACAAAGTTTTGCAGAAAAAGAGACGAATGGGGAGGTAGAGCAGAACAGCCCGGCGACGTCGATCGCCGCCGGACCGGCAGGGATTAGCCTTCGACTTTGGCTTCGCCCATCACTTTCAGTTTTTTGGAGATGTCGCGGCGCTCTTTGGACAGCTCGGCATTTTTGATGATGTAATCATCAACGCGATCTTCGTAATCACTCTTCATGCTGGCGATGATGCCCTGGATAGCTTCCACGCTCATGCCCGGTTTGATGTAGTCGCTGAGGTTGTCCAGCAGCAGAACGCGCTTCTGGTTATCACGGATCTTTTTCTCAACGTCCTGAATTTCACGCTGCAGTTTGTTCTTACGACGGTACAGACGAACAAACTCCAGTACGTCCTGGAAAGAAGGCTTAGTTGTTTCCATTTTTACACCCCTAATAATTGAGATTCGGATTCGTAAAGCGACTGCGTTATAGGGCTAACATAACTGCTAGCAGTCGCTGATGACAATGTTTTTTCCTTTGCGTTTATCATAACCCTAAACGCTGCTGAATCGAAACAACCCATGCAGTTACCCGGTGCATCTGGTGCTTATTTGCGCAACGCGCGGCAGATCAGATGCGACAGCAGCTCCAGCTGACGCGCCAGTTCAATCGAGAGCCAAACATAGCCATGAATTGGGGTTTCCGCCAGGCTGTCGTCACCCTGCTCTTTCATCAGCTGGCGCAGTTCGAGAACGATCTCATTCAGCTTTTCATTGTTGGCGCGCACAGGCTGAGGGTTCCCTTCATACAAGGCGTGGGCGATGGCCAACAGCGTCTGCTGGGTCATCTGCTGCGTCTCCCGCAGGGTGTGCGCATTGAGCATCACAAAATGACCCGGACGGGTGGCCCACCAGGCGTTGATCTGCAGCTCCAGCATGCAGACGAGGTTGCGGCTGACGGTCTGGATAGCCTCGAAGATCGCCTTCTGGATGTGCGTCTCTTTGCTGGCGGGGGTGATCAGCCCGCGCATTTTGACGACGTCGTTCAGCGCCTGTTGGAGATGCTTTTCCAGCCGCGGCCGATCCACCAGATTTGGCGAGAAGCCGGCCTGGTAGAGGCGGTTAAAGTTGGTGACATAGCTGGCCATCTGGATGCGCCAGTGGATGAACGCCCGCTGCGGCCAGATACCGGTAAACAGCATCGCCAGCAGCGAGCCGAAGATCACGTCGCCGCTTCGCCACAGCGCGGTATGCATATCGCCGGGCGGCGCCCCGACCACCACCGACAGGGTAATGCCGATCAGCAGTGCCTGATAGGGTTTCTTGCCCAGCGCCAGCCAGCCGCAGAGGAACATCGCCGCCGCGCACCAGAGGACCATCAGCGGCAGGGAGATGAGCTCAAGCTTCAGCGCCACCAGCCCCAGCGCCGAGCCGAGGATCGTGCCGCCGATGCGCTGAAACGCCCGCGGCACGACGTTGCCCCAGAAGGAGATCGGACCCATCACCACCACCAGGGTGATGAGAGGCCAGGTCCCCTCAGGCACGTTCAGCAGCCGCACCAGCAAAAAAGTGAGCACAAAGGCCAGCGCAATCCGCACGCCATGCACCACCCGATAATGGCGATACAAGCGGATCTCAAATGGCTTGAGTGATTTATCAGCGCGCACAACCCTCTCCGGCAAAACGAAAAGGCCAATTGTAACTGCTTTTTCGCCCGGAGCGTGCCGGGAATGTAAAAATCCTTGTCCGGAACAGGGGTAAACCGCTACGACGCGACGCGCTCAACGGGGACATACATGTCGATATCCCAGTAGCCGTCGTGGTTGCCGTCGTTGAGATAGATCTCAAAACAGGGCCTGGGGGCCACGCGATACGTTGTGCTCTGCAGCAGGCTGTCGAAAAACTGCATCCACGGGGTGGCAAAATCGTAATCCACCACCCGCGCGCGGGCGCAGGCGTAATCCCCGCCGGCAACCGCCGCCAGTATCACCCCTTCGCTGTTGGCGGGAATGACGTAATCCTCGTCAACGGCGACCACGGTGGCGCAGCGCAGTTTTTCCGCCGGCACTTCCTCCGGGTTATCGTAGTAGACGGCAAGCCATTCACGGGCGGGCACCTGATGGTTCTCAACCCACATCATCAGTTGCTCAAACCCCTGCTTGACCGTTTGATCCCAGGGCCCGACCAGATGGAAACCGGCAATGGTTTTCTTGCCGAGGGTGGTGATACTGTAGTTCATCTTGCCTCCTTTGGGGATAAATGACTGTATGAATATACAGTTAATTTAACAGGAGATCCCCCCTCAGTATGTGCGCGAATTCACAGAGTCGCCATCACACTGCTGAAAAAACAGGCGCCCCGCCAGCAGGAGCGACAGACGAAAAAAAACCGCCTGCAAAGAGGCGGTTATCATGGTTACAGCTCGTGGTGCAGGTAATCGCTCATTCGCGAGAACACCCCGCCTTTATTGATGCTTTCGAGGGTGACCAGCGGATAGTGCCCCACCACCTTGTCGCCGTCATACAGCGAAATCTCGCCGACCCGCTGGTTGGCGGCGATCGGCGCCTCCAGATCCTTCTTATCCAGCACATATTTCGCTTTAATCCGCGACACTTCCGCCTTCGGCAGCGCTAACCAGAAATCCTGATCGGTGCCGAGCTTAATCTGCTCTTTATCGCCGTACCAGATGCGTTCGGTGCCGACCTTCTGGCCTTTCTGCAGCACCTGCACGGTGTCAAAGTTCTGCTGCCCCCAGTGCAGTAGTTTAGCGGCCTGCTGCTCGCGGCCTTTCGGACTGTCCGCCCCCATCACCACGGCGATCAGCCGGCGCTGGCCATCCACCGCCGAGGCGATCAGGTTGAACCCGGCGCCCGAGGTGTGGCCCGTTTTCAGGCCATCGACGTTCATGGTTTTATCCCACAGCAGACCGTTACGGTTTTGCTGGGTGATCCCGTTCCACGTCAGGCTTTTCTGGCTGTACATGTGGTAGACGTCAGGTTCGCCATGAATAATCGCCCGCGACAGCACCGCGAGGTCATAGGCCGAACTGTGCTGGCCCGGAGCGTCGAGGCCGTGGACGGTTTCGAAATGGGTGTCCCGCAGGTGCAGTTTTTCGACATACTGATTCATCAGGGCGACAAACTGCGGCTGGCCGCCGGCGACATAGTCGGCCAGCGCGACGCAGGCGTCGTTACCCGAGTCGACAATCAGCCCACGGCTGAGGTCGCGGACGCTGACCCGATCCCCTGGTTTTAAGAACATCAGGGATGACCCGTCGAACACCGGGTTGCCCTTCGCCCAGGCGTCTTTACCCACGGTGACGATGTCGTCAAAGGTGATACGATGGCTGTCGATGGCGCGGTCGACCACGTAGCCGGTCATCAGTTTGGTCAGACTGGCAGGATTGCGCTGCTGATGTTCGTTACCCGCGGTCAGGACCTGACCGGTGGTGTAATCCATCAGCACCCAGGAGCCAGCCTGAATAGCCGGTGGCGCGACCGTAGCAGGGAAGTCGACGGCAAATGCGCAGGAAACGCTCGAAGCGAGCAAAGATACAGCAATAAACAAACGGCCTTTCAACGGCATATCCTCTAGATTTACAGATCCGCCGTCCTTTTTACGGAACTTCGCGTTTCATATCAGGGTTTAATTGCAAGAAAATATGACACAGCAGAGGAAGTTGCTTGCCGTTACCCTTCTGATGACCGGGCAAATCGTTTACCATACCGGTCGCACGCCACCACGGATAATGAACAGACTATGCAAGATAGCGTCAACCAGCCCGGATTTTTATTCCACGATTATGAAACCTTCGGCACCAGCCCTTCCCTCGACCGGCCGGCGCAGTTCGCCGCCATCCGCACCGACGCGGAGCTGAACGTGATCGGCGAGCCCGAGGTGTTTTACTGCAAGCCCGCTGACGATTATCTGCCGCAGCCGCAGGCGGTGATGATCACCGGGATCACCCCGCAGGAAGCGCTGGCCAAAGGGGATAATGAGGCCGCGTTTGCCCGCCGCATCCACGATCTGTTCACGGTGCCGCAAACCTGCATCGTCGGCTATAACAACGTGCGCTTTGATGACGAAGTGACGCGGAATATCTTTTATCGCAACTTCTATGACCCTTATGCCTGGAGCTGGCAGCACGATAACTCGCGCTGGGATCTGCTCGACGTGATGCGCGCCTGCTATGCCCTGCGTCCGGAAGGGATCACCTGGCCGGAGAATGACGAGGGTTTGCCCAGCTTCCGGCTTGAACATCTGACCGTCGCCAACGGTATTGAACACCAGAACGCCCATGATGCGATGGCCGATGTGTACGCCACCATCGCCATGGCGAAGCTGGTGAAAACCCAGCAGCCACGGCTGTTTGATTATCTCTACAGCCACCGCAATAAGCGCAAGCTGGCGACGCTCATCGACGTGCCGCAGATGAAACCGCTGGTGCATGTCTCCGGCATGTTTGGCGCCGCGCGCGGCAACACCAGCCTGGTGGCGCCCCTGGCCTGGCATCCGGAAAACCGCAATGCGGTGATTATGGTCGATCTGGCGGGCGATATGGCGCCGCTGCTGGAGCTCGATGCCGATGCCTTGCGCGAGCGGCTTTACACCCCGCGCGCCGAGCTTGGCGATCTGCCGGCGGCGCCGATCAAGCTGGTGCATCTCAATAAATGTCCGGTGCTGGCTCAGGCCAATACCCTGCGCCCGCTGGATGCCGACCGGCTGGGGATCTCCATTCAGCGCTGTCTGGAGAATGCCCAGCTGCTGCGGGCGAATCCGCAGGTGCGCGAGAAAGTGGTGGCGGTCTATGCCGAAGCCGAGCCGTTCGTGCCGTCCGAAAACGTCGACGCCCAGCTTTACAATGGGTTCTTTAGCGATGCCGATCGCGCGGCGATGAAAATCGTGCTGGAAACCGAACCGCGCAATCTGCCGGCGCTGGATATTACCTTCGCCGATAAGCGTATCGAACGCCTGCTGTTTAACTACCGGGCGCGCAACTTCCCCGGCACGCTCGATGAACATGAGCAGCAGCGCTGGTTAGAGCACCGTCGTCAGGTGTTTACGCCAGAGTTTTTGCAGGCCTATGCCGATGAGCTGCAGATGCTGTATCAGCAGTATGCGGATGATAAAGAGAAGCTGGCGCAGCTGAAGGCGCTGTGGCAATACGCACAGGATATTGTCTGATTGGCTGACATTCCCGGGTTGCGGCTAACGCCTTACCCGGGCTACAAACGATGGCTGGACTCGTAGCCCGGGTAAGACGCCTCGCGTCGCACCCGGGAACGTTGCTTAGCTTTTCGCGCGGCTGGCGATGATTTCATCCGCCACATTACGCGGCGCTTCCGCGTAATGGTGGAACTCCATGCTGTAGGTTGCCCGTCCCTGAGACATCGAGCGCAGCGTGGTGGAATAACCAAACATCTCCGCCAGCGGCACGTCGGCGCGGATGATCTGGCTGCCGAAGCGCTCTTCCATCCCCTGCACCATCCCGCGACGGGAAGAGAGATCGCCCATAATATTCCCGGCGTACTCTTCCGGCGTCTCCACCTCGACGTGCATCACCGGCTCAAGGATCACCGGATCCGCTTTGCGCGCGCCTTCCCGGAAGCCAAAGATCGCCGCCATGCGGAACGCCATCTCCGAGGAGTCCACGTCGTGGTACGACCCGAAGGTCAGGGTCGCTTTCACGTCAACCACCGGATAGCCCGCCAGCACGCCGGTGCCCATCGCTTCGCGCAGTCCTTTCTCCACGGAAGGGATGTACTCGCGTGGCACCACGCCGCCTTTGGTGGCGTCCTCGAAGACGAAACCGCTGCCCGGCTCCAGCGGCTCCAGGGTCAGCACGACGTGCCCGTACTGCCCTTTGCCGCCGGACTGGCGCACAAATTTGCCTTCCACGTCCGTCACTTTCTTGCGCAGGGTTTCGCGGTAGGTGACCTGCGGACGACCAATGTTGGCCTCGACGCCAAACTCGCGCTTCATCCGGTCGACAATGATCTCCAGATGCAGCTCGCCCATGCCGGAGATAATCGTCTGGCCAGACTCTTCATCGGTATGTAGACGGAACGACGGATCTTCCGCCGCCAGCCGCTGCAGCGCGATGCCCATTTTCTCCTGATCCGCTTTGGTCTTCGGCTCGATGGCCAGCGAAATCACCGGCTCCGGAAACTCCATCCGTTCGAGGGTAATGATCGCATCCGGATCACACAGCGTATCACCGGTGGTCACATCCTTCAGACCGACGCAGGCCGCGATATCCCCGGCGTGCAGTTCGTCAACTTCGTGGCGGTCGTTGGCCTGCATCAGCACGATACGCCCGATGCGCTCTTTCTTGCCCTTCACCGGGTTCCACACCGCATCGCCTTTCTTCAGCGTCCCGGAGTAGACGCGGATAAAGGTCAGCTGGCCGACGTAGGGGTCGGTCATCAGTTTAAACGCCAGCGCCGACAGCGGCTCATCGTCGCTCGGATGGCGTTCCGCCGGCTGGCCTTTCTCATCAACGCCTTGTATCGCCGGAATATCCAGCGGCGACGGCATCAGCTCCACCACCGCATCGAGCATGCGCTGCACGCCTTTGTTTTTAAAGGCGCTCCCGCAGAGCACCGCCTGGATTTCCCCCTTCACCGTGCGCTGGCGCAGACCGGCAACGATCTCCGCCTCGTCCAGCTCACCGGTTTCCAGGTATTTATCCATCAGCTCATCGCTGGCTTCCGCCGCCGCCGAGACCATTTTCTCCCGCCACTGCTGTGCCGTCGCCAGCAGATCGTCAGGGACAGGCCCATAGCTGAAGGTCATGCCCTGGGTGGCGTCATCCCACAGGATGGCGCGCATTTTCACCAGATCGACAACGCCGGTGAAATGCTCTTCGGCGCCAATGGGGATCACAATCGGCACCGGGTTAGCCTTCAGACGGTCGATCATCATCTGCACCACGCGGAAGAAGTCCGCCCCGGGGCGGTCCATCTTGTTGACGAAGGCCAGCCGCGGAACGTGGTATTTATTCGCCTGGCGCCAGACGGTCTCTGACTGGGGCTGCACCCCGCCGACGGAGTCATACACCATCACCGCGCCGTCGAGCACGCGCATGGAACGTTCCACCTCAATGGTGAAATCCACGTGCCCCGGGGTGTCGATGATATTGATCCGGTGCGGCTCGAAGCTGCGGTCCATACCCGGCCAGAAGCAGCTTACCGCCGCCGAGGTAATGGTGATCCCGCGCTCCTGCTCCTGGGCCATCCAGTCGGTGGTTGCCGCGCCATCGTGTACTTCACCCAGCTTATGGCTCATCCCGGTGTAAAACAGGATGCGCTCGGTGGTGGTGGTTTTACCGGCATCGATATGCGCGGAGATACCGATGTTGCGATAACGTTCGAGGGGGATGGGTCGGGGCATGATGCGTCCTTAGTCGTTTTGACTGTCAGTCTGCGGTCGGAATGATCCGCAGTTCATTTAACTGCCGCCTATCATAGTACAACTGTACGAGTATATTCGAACTATTTTTGCTATTATTACGATTGGTCAGGTTGCGGCGGCGCGCGTGGCATCAGAACCGGAGTTTGGGTATAGTAGCCGCCAGCCGCCGATATGGGCTGCGGCTGCCATGCGCCGCGCCACCGCCGACACAGGATTATTATGATCGCCAATCACCCCGAACGAGAACAAATTCGCCTGGAAAATGTCCTTTCCGCGCTCGGTAACCCACTGCGACTGGAGATCATCCGCACGCTGGCCGACGGCAGCGAGCTGAGCTGCAACGCTCTGCGCCAGGAAGAGGTGGCCAAGTCCACCATGACCCACCACTGGCGCGTCCTGCGCGACAGCGGTGTGATCTGGCAACGGCCTCAGGGACGGGAGAACATGATTTCGCTGCGCCGGGAAGATCTGGACGCCCGTTTTCCCGGCCTGCTGGATACGCTGCTGAACGTGATGCAGCAGCCGTGAATCGCTAACCGACAGCCTACTCCTCTCCCGCCAGCCGCTGATACTGCCTGAAACGGGCCCGGGCATCGTCCTCCGTTTGCCGGAACAGCGCGTCCGCCAGATCCGGCGTGGTTTTGTGCAGCGCGGCGTAGCGCACCTCGCCGAGCAAAAAGTCGCGGAAACTCTCTTCCGGCTCTTCGGAGTCCAGTATAAACGGCGTTTTGCCCTCGGCTTCCCGCTGCGGATGATAGCGCCACAGGTGCCAGTATCCCGCCTCCACCGCCCGCTTCGCCTCGCGCTGACTGCAGCGCATCCCGGCTTTCAGGCCGTGGTTGATACAGGCGGCATAGGCGATCACCAGCGACGGTCCCGGCCAGGCCTCGGCCTCGGCGATGGCCCGCAGGGTCTGATCTTTATCGGCGCCCATGGCGATCTGGGCAACGTAAACATTGCCGTAGCTCATCGCCATCATGCCGAGATCTTTTTTACGCGTGCGTTTCCCCTGAGCGGCAAATTTGGCGATCGCCGCCACCGGGGTCGACTTGGACGACTGGCCGCCGGTGTTGGAGTAGACCTCGGTATCAAACACCAGAATATTGACGTCTTCCCCACTGGCCAGCACATGATCGAGGCCGCCGAAGCCGATATCGTAGGCCCAGCCGTCGCCGCCGAAGATCCACTGCGAACGCCGGACGAAATAGTCGCGGTTCTGCCAGAGCTGCTCCAGCAGCGGGACGCCCTCTTTTTCCGCCGCCAGCAACGCACTGAGGCGGTCCGCGCGCTCGCGGGTCCCCTCCCCCTCATCCTGCTGCGCCAGCCACTGCCGCATCGCGGCGTGAAGCGCGTCGCTGACTGGCAGCGCCAGCGCGGCGGTCAGCTCCTCGGCGATCTGTTGGCGGATCGCCTGGCCGCCAAGCATCATGCCGAGACCGAACTCGGCGTTATCCTCAAACAGCGAGTTTGCCCACGCCGGTCCGTGGCCGCGATGGTTGGTGGTATAGGGCATCGAAGGCGCGCTGGCGCCCCAGATCGAAGAGCAGCCGGTGGCGTTGGCGATCAGCATCCGGTCGCCAAACAGCTGGGTGATAAGCCGGGCATAGGGCGTTTCTCCGCAACCCGCGCAGGCGCCGGAAAACTCCAGCAGCGGCGTTTCGAACTGGCTGCCTTTGACCGTCGTTTTGCGAAACGGGTTATCTTTTGGCGCCAGTCCCAGGGCGTAATCCCAGACCGGAGCCATCGCACGCTGGCTGTCGAGGGAGACCATCTGCAGCGCCTTGCCGCGCGACGGGCAGCTCTCCACGCAGTTGCCGCAGCCGGAGCAGTCCAGCGGCGAGATAGCCAGATGATAGTGATAGTCTTTGGCCCCCTGGGCGGGTTTACTCAGCAGCCCGGCGGGAGCCGTGTCCTGCTCTTCAGCGCTCAGTAACGCCGGGCGGATCGCCGCATGCGGGCAGACAAAGGCGCATTGGTTACACTGGGTACAGCCGTCAGGCTGCCAGACCGGCACCTCCAGCGCGATGCCGCGCTTCTCCCAGGCGGCGGTGCCGGAGGGAAAGGTGCCATCTTCCATCCCGGCGAAGGCGCTCACCGGCAACAGGTCGCCACGCTGGCGGTTCATGGGCTGCAGGATATCGCGGATGAAGTCCGGCATCAGGGCGCTCGCCTGCGGTGCCGGCGCCTCGAGGGTCGCCCAGTGGGCGGGTACCGTCACCCGGTGCAGCGCCGCCATCCCCAGCTCGATAGCCCGCTGGTTCATCTCAATGACGCTCGCCCCTTTGCTGCCATAGCTTTTCTCCACCGCCTGCTTGAGATAGTCTGCCGCCGTTTGCGGATCGATAATCGCCGTCAGCTTAAAGAACGCCGCCTGCATCAGCATGTTAAAGCGCCCGCCGAGGCCCAGCTCGCGGGCAATGTCCACCGCATTAAGGGTATAAAAGTCGATCTTTTCCTGCGCCAGATAGCGCCGGACGCTGACCGGCAGGTGCTGCTCCAGCTCTGCCTCGGACCAGCTGCAGTTGAGCAGAAAGGTGCCTCCTGGCTTCAGCCCCTCCAGCAGGTCGTAGCGATCGACATAGGATTGCTGAGAGCAGGCGATAAAATCGGCCCGGTGGATCAGGTAGGGCGAGGTGATCGGCCGGTCGCCAAAGCGCAGGTGCGAAACGGTGATCCCCCCGGACTTTTTCGAGTCGTAGGAAAAGTAGGCCTGGGCGTAGAGTGGCGTGTTATCGCCGATGATCTTGATGGCGCTTTTGTTCGCCCCGACGGTGCCGTCCGAGCCCATCCCCCAGAATTTACAGGCGGTGATCCCGGCATGGGAGACCGCCAGCGGTTCCTGCCGGGCGGGCAGCGAGGTAAAAGTGACATCATCGACAATACCCAGGGTAAAGCCGTCCTTCGGCAGCGGCTGCCTGAGGTTGTCAAACACCGCGGCGATATCGTTGGGCAGCACGTCCTTACCGCCGAGCGCGTAGCGTCCGCCGACGATCAGCGGCGCATCGTCGCGTTGATAGAAGGCGTTCTTGACGTCGAGGCACAGCGGTTCCGCCTGCGCCCCCGGCTCTTTGGTACGGTCAAGGACGGCAATACGCTGCACGCTGCCGGGCAGTTGCGCGAAAAAGTGCGCCAGCGAGAACGGCCGATAGAGATGGACGCTGAGCAGCCCCACCTTCTCCCCCGCCGCATTCAGCGTCTCCACCACCTCCTGGACGGTGTCGCACACTGAGCCCATGGCGATAATCACCCGCTCGGCATCCGGCGCGCCGTGGTAATTAAACAGGTGATATTCCCGCCCGGTCAGCGCGGTGATCTTCGCCATATAGCTTTCCACCAGATCGGGCAGTGCGAGGTAGAAGCGGTTACCGGCCTCCCGCTCCTGGAAGTAGATATCCGGATTTTGCGCGGTGCCGCGGATCACCGGATGATCCGGGTGCAGCGCCTGCCGACGAAAGCGCTCCAGCGCCGGCCGGTCCAGCAGCGTCGCCAGTTGCTCATACGTCAGCACCTCAATCTTCTGTATTTCGTGCGAGGTGCGAAAGCCGTCGAAAAAGTTGATAAACGGGATCCGCCCGGCGATCGCCGCCAGGTGCGCCACCGCCGACAGGTCCATCACCTGCTGAACGTTATTCTCCACCAGCATGGCGCAGCCGGTCTGGCGTACCGCCATCACGTCCTGATGGTCGCCAAAAATATTCAGCGAATTGGTCGCCAGCGCCCGCGCGCTGACGTGAAAAACACCCGGCAGCAGTTCACCGGCAATTTTGTACAAATTGGGGATCATCAGCAGCAGCCCCTGCGACGCGGTGTAGGTGGTGGTGAGCGCTCCCGCCTGCAGCGCGCCGTGCACCGCCCCGGCGGCACCGGCTTCGGATTGCATTTCCATCAGGCGCACCGGCTGGCCAAACAGATTCTTTTTCCCCTTAGCGGCCCATTCATCGACATTTTCCGCCATCGGCGTGGAGGGGGTGATGGGGTAGATGGCCGCCACGTCGGTAAAGGCGTAGGAGATCCAGGCCGCCGCCGTGTTGCCATCCATTGTTTTCATGTTTCCGGACATCGTTCAATCCTCAAAGGTGAGCGTTCTCTTTACCGCGGCAGCCCGCGGCAAACCCTGTCACCTCTCCAAGCACAGCCTGTGCCAGCTCGCGAATTGCCGCCTGTCACTCATCAATTCAACAGGTTAAGGGAAGAAACGCGCAGGCCCGTCCGGCGGGATTGCGGGGAATAAGACACTGTGCGCGACAAGCTGTTGAACAGGTGACAAAGCGCCGCGCCGGGCCCGTGGCGGGAAATTGTTCTGTTTCGCACATTTGGTAGCGTTATTGTGCCGTTTGCTCAGCCTCCCGGCACGGCTGTTTTACAAAAAAACACTTATTTATCAAATGACTGAGCAAAAATTCGCAGCTGGTACGTTCCCTGCACTTCTCTGCTGGCAAACACTCAACAACAGGAGAAGTCACCATGACCATGCGTCAATGCGCTATCTACGGTAAAGGCGGTATCGGTAAATCCACCACCACCCAGAATCTCGTCGCGGCCCTCGCCGAGATGGGTAAGAAAGTGATGATCGTCGGCTGCGATCCGAAAGCGGACTCCACCCGTCTGATCCTTCACGCTAAAGCCCAGAACACCATCATGGAGATGGCGGCGGAAGTGGGCTCGGTCGAGGATCTGGAGCTCGAAGACGTGCTGCAAATCGGCTATGGCGATGTCCGTTGCGCCGAATCCGGCGGCCCGGAGCCAGGCGTCGGCTGCGCCGGACGCGGGGTGATCACCGCCATCAACTTCCTCGAGGAAGAAGGCGCCTATGAGGAAGATTTGGATTTCGTCTTCTATGACGTCCTCGGCGACGTAGTCTGCGGCGGCTTCGCCATGCCGATCCGCGAAAACAAAGCCCAGGAGATCTACATCGTCTGCTCCGGCGAGATGATGGCGATGTATGCCGCCAACAATATCTCCAAAGGGATCGTGAAGTACGCAAAATCCGGCAAGGTGCGCCTCGGCGGCCTGATCTGTAACTCGCGCAAAACCGACCGGGAAGACGAACTGATCATCGCCCTGGCGGAGAAGCTTGGCACGCAGATGATCCACTTCGTTCCCCGCGACAACATTGTGCAGCGCGCGGAGATCCGCCGGATGACGGTGATCGAGTACGACCCGACCTGTCAGCAGGCGAATGAATATCGTCAACTGGCGCAGAAGATCGTCAATAACACCAAAAAAGTGGTGCCAACGCCGTGCACCATGGACGAGCTGGAATCGCTGCTGATGGGGTTCGGCATCATGGAAGAAGAAGACACCAGCATCATTGGTAAAACCGCCGCTGAAGAAAACGCGGCCTGAGCACAGGATCCTCACCATGACCAACGCAACAGGCGAACGTAACCTTGCGCTCATCCAGGAAGTCCTGGAGGTGTTTCCCGAAACCGCGCGCAAAGAGCGCAGAAAGCACATGATGATCAGCGATCCGCAGATGGAGAGCGTCGGCAAGTGCATTATCTCGAACCGTAAATCGCAGCCCGGGGTGATGACCGTGCGTGGCTGCGCCTATGCGGGCTCGAAAGGGGTGGTGTTTGGGCCAATCAAAGACATGGCCCATATCTCGCACGGCCCCATCGGCTGCGGCCAGTACTCGCGCGCCGGACGGCGCAACTACTATACCGGCGTCAGCGGTGTCGACAGCTTCGGCACCCTGAACTTCACCTCTGATTTTCAGGAGCGCGATATTGTTTTCGGCGGCGATAAAAAGCTGACCAAACTGATCGAAGAGATGGAGCTGCTGTTCCCGCTGACCAAAGGGATCACCATCCAGTCGGAGTGCCCGGTGGGCCTGATCGGCGATGACATCAGCGCCGTGGCCAACGCCAGCAGCAAGGCGCTGGATAAACCGGTGATCCCGGTGCGCTGCGAAGGCTTTCGCGGCGTATCGCAATCGCTGGGCCACCATATTGCCAACGACGTGGTGCGCGACTGGGTGCTGAACAATCGCGAAGGGCAGCCGTTTGCCAGCACCCCGTATGATGTTGCCATCATTGGCGATTACAACATCGGCGGCGACGCCTGGGCCTCGCGCATTCTGCTGGAAGAGATGGGGCTGCGCGTAGTGGCGCAGTGGTCCGGCGACGGCACCCTGGTGGAGATGGAGAACACCCCATTCGTTAAGCTTAACCTCGTCCACTGCTACCGTTCGATGAACTATATCGCCCGCCATATGGAGGAGAAACATCAGATCCCGTGGATGGAATATAACTTCTTCGGCCCGACCAAAATCGCCGAATCGCTGCGCAAGATCGCCGATCAATTTGATGACACCATTCGCGCCAATGCGGAAGCGGTGATCGCCAAATATGAGGGGCAGATGGCGGCCATCATCGCCAAATATCGCCCGCGGCTGGAGGGGCGCAAAGTGCTGCTGTACATGGGGGGGCTGCGACCGCGCCACGTCATCGGCGCCTATGAGGATCTCGGGATGGAGATCATCGCCGCCGGCTACGAGTTTGCCCATAACGATGATTACGACCGCACCCTGCCGGACCTGAAAGAGGGCACCCTGCTGTTTGACGATGCCAGCAGCTATGAGCTGGAGGCCTTCGTCAAAGCGCTGAAACCTGACCTCATCGGCTCCGGGATCAAAGAGAAATATATCTTCCAGAAAATGGGGGTGCCGTTCCGCCAGATGCACTCCTGGGACTATTCCGGCCCCTATCACGGCTATGACGGCTTCGCCATCTTTGCCCGCGATATGGATATGACCCTGAACAATCCGGCGTGGAACGAACTGACTGCCCCGTGGCTGAAGTCTGCGTGATTGCCCCTTCACTGTCCCGTCAGTCCACCGATTTGTGGCGCGGGAGGAGAACACCATGAGCCAAACGATCGATAAAATTCACAGCTGTTATCCGCTGTTTGAACAGGATGAATACCAGACCCTGTTCCAGAATAAAAAGACCCTTGAAGAGGCGCACGACGCGCAGCGTGTGCAGGAGGTTTTTGCCTGGACCACCACCGCCGAGTATGAAGCGCTGAACTTCCAGCGCGAGGCGCTGACCGTCGACCCGGCCAAAGCCTGCCAGCCGCTCGGCGCCGTACTCTGCGCGCTGGGGTTCGCCGGCACCCTGCCCTACGTGCACGGCTCCCAGGGCTGCGTCGCCTATTTTCGCACCTACTTTAACCGCCATTTTAAAGAGCCGGTCGCCTGCGTCTCCGACTCCATGACCGAGGACGCGGCGGTGTTCGGCGGCAACAACAACATGAATCTGGGCCTGCAGAATGCCAGCGCGCTGTATAAACCCGAGATTATCGCCGTCTCCACCACCTGTATGGCCGAGGTGATCGGCGACGATCTGCAGGCGTTTATCGCCAACGCCAAAAAAGAGGGATTTGTTGACGACAGCATCGCCATTCCTTACGCCCATACCCCCAGCTTTATCGGCAGCCATGTCACCGGCTGGGACAATATGTTCGAAGGGTTCGCGAAGACCTTTACCGCTGACTACGCCGGGCAGCCGGGCAAACAGCAAAAGCTCAATCTGGTGACCGGATTTGAGACCTATCTCGGCAACTTCCGCGTGCTGAAGCGGATGATGGCGCAGATGGATGTCCCGTGCAGCCTGCTCTCCGACCCATCAGAGGTGCTCGACACCCCTGCCGACGGCCATTACCGGATGTACGCCGGCGGCACCAGCCAGCAGGAGATCAAAACCGCGCCGGACGCCATTGACACCCTGCTGCTGCAGCCGTGGCAGCTGGTGAAAAGCAAAAAGGTGGTTCAGGAGATGTGGAACCAGCCCGCCACCGAGGTGGCCGTTCCGCTGGGCCTGGCTGCCACCGACGCGCTGCTGATGACCGTCAGTCAGCTGACCGGCAAACCGATCGCCGACGCTCTGACCCTGGAGCGCGGCCGGCTGGTCGACATGATGCTGGATTCCCACACCTGGCTGCATGGCAAAAAATTCGGCCTCTACGGCGATCCGGATTTCGTAATGGGGCTGACGCGCTTCCTGCTGGAGCTGGGCTGCGAGCCGACGGTGATCCTCAGCCATAACGCCAATAAACGCTGGCAAAAAGCGATGAAGAAAATGCTCGATGCCTCGCCGTACGGTCAGGAAAGCGAAGTGTTCATCAACTGCGACCTGTGGCACTTCCGGTCGCTGATGTTCACCCGTCAGCCGGACTTTATGATCGGTAACTCCTACGGCAAGTTTATCCAGCGCGATACCCTGGCGAAAGGCAAAGCCTTCGAAGTGCCGCTGATCCGTCTGGGCTTTCCGCTGTTCGACCGCCATCATCTGCACCGCCAGACCACCTGGGGCTATGAAGGCGCAATGAACATCGTCACGACGCTGGTGAACGCCGTGCTGGAAAAACTGGACCACGACACCAGCCAGTTGGGCAAAACCGATTACAGCTTCGACCTCGTTCGTTAACCATCAGGCGCCCCGCCGCAGGCGGGGCCAGGAGGGAGTATGCCCATCGTGATTTTCCGTGAGCGCGGCGAGGCGTTGTATGCCTATATCGCCAAACAGGATCTGGAGGCCCGGGTGCTCCAGGTCGAACATGACGAGACGGACCGCTGGGGCGGCGCGATTGCCCTCGAGGGGGGACGTCGCTACTACGTCAATCCGCAGCCGGGGCGACCCGTCTTCCCGATAAGCCTGCGCGCCACCCGCAGCACGCTGCTATAAGGAGCTGGAAATGTCCGACAACGATACCCTTTTCTGGCGTCTGCTGGCGCTGTTCCAGACGCTGCCGGAGCTGCAGCCGGTGCAAGTCGTCGACTGGCTGGCGCAGGAGTGCGGCGAAACGTTGACCCCGGCACGGTTAACCACCCTGACGCAGCCTCAGCTGGCCGCCAGCTTTCCTTCGGCGACGGCGGTGATGTCCCCGGCCCGCTGGGCACGGGTCATCGCCTGCCTGCAGGGGGTGCTGCCCGGCCATTTGCGCATCGCCCGCCCCCCTCAGCGAACGCCGCAGCTGCGGGTCGCTTTTTGCTCGCAGGATGGCCTGGCCATCAATGGTCATTTTGGCCAGAGCCGGCTGTTTTTTATCTATGCCTTCGATGACCAGGGCAGCTGGCTGGCGGATCTGCGCCGCTATGCGTCTTCTTCTGCGGCGTCGGACGCCAGCGAGATGCGCGCCAGGCTGCTGGAGGATTGCCATCTGCTGTTTTGTCAGGAGATTGGCGGGCCTGCCGCCGCGAGGTTGATCCGCCATCAGATCCATCCGATGAAAGCGCCGCCGGGCACGACGATTCAGGCTCAGTGCGACGCGGTAAGCACGATGCTGGCCGGTCGGCTGCCGCCGTGGCTGGCGAAGCGCCTCAACCGGGATAACCCTCTGGAGGAACGTGTTTTTTAATCGTTGCGTTTTGCTTGTTGCCCGCCGACCCCGCGGGCCTTTTTTTGCCCCCGCAGGGAACATTCTTTCAGCAAGGCAAGCGCCGCAGGACAGGGACAAAAGTAACAGCCGGGGGTTGGGCGCATCAGGAAAATTGGCGAGAACGCAGGCGCGCATCCAGGACTGGCCGCCAGGACGGCGGCCAGAGGGCGGTCGAGACAAGGATGTCGAGTCCGCCCGTTCCGCCAGATGAAGCCGGAGTGGAGCGGACCGCGCAGCGGCAATTTTCAGCGCCATGCTGGGGGTCATGGGGGGCGGGCGAAACGCCCCCCATGCCGTTCACCCGCAGAGGGCGCAATGAAATAGTGAGGAAGGTCAGTGAACGGAATATTCCACCTTATCGACCCTTCCCGTCATTCGCCAATATGCGGCAATACTGTCGCGGTAAATCCAGTTATCAGCGCGATAAATCATGCCTTCCCCCTGTTTGATTGTTGCCTTTGTCGCAAAACCCACAACCCTTTTCCCTTAAAAATCAATCTCCCTCTCCCTGGAGCGCGAATTGCATCACTTCTCCGGTCTCCCACCGTCAACGAGGTCACTATGAAGGGAAAGGAAATTCTGGCACTGCTGGACGAACCCGCCTGCGAGCACAACCAGAAGCAAAAATCCGGCTGCAGCGCTCCTAAGCCCGGCGCTACCGCCGGCGGCTGCGCCTTCGACGGCGCGCAGATAACGCTCCTGCCCATCGCCGACGTCGCGCACCTGGTGCACGGCCCCATCGGCTGCGCGGGCAGCTCGTGGGATAACCGCGGCAGCGTCAGCGCCGGCCCGGCCCTCAACCGGCTCGGCTTTACCACCGATCTCAACGAACAGGATGTGATTATGGGCCGCGGCGAACGCCGCCTGTTCCACGCCGTCCGTCACATCGTCGACCGCTATCATCCGGCGGCGGTCTTTATCTACAACACCTGCGTACCGGCGATGGAGGGGGATGACCTGGAGGCCGTCTGCCAGGCCGCACAGACCGCCACCGGCGTCCCGGTCATCGCCATTGACGCCGCCGGTTTCTACGGCAGTAAAAATCTTGGCAACCGAATGGCGGGCGACGTGATGCTCAGGCAGGTGATTGGCCAGCGCGAACCGGCCCCGTGGCCAGACAACACGCCCTTTGCCCCGGCCCAGCGCCACGATATCGGCCTGATTGGCGAATTCAATATCGCCGGCGAGTTCTGGCAGGTCCAGCCGCTGCTGGATGAGCTGGGGATCCGCGTCCTCGGCAGCCTCTCCGGCGACGGCCGCTTTGCCGAGATCCAGACCCTGCACCGGGCGCAGGCCAATATGCTGGTGTGCTCGCGCGCGCTGATCAACGTCGCCCGGGGGCTGGAGCTGCGCTACGGCACGCCGTGGTTTGAAGGCAGCTTCTACGGGATCCGCGCCACCTCCGACGCCTTGCGCCAGCTGGCGACGCTGCTGGGGGATGACGACCTGTGCCGCCGCACCGAGGCGCTGATCGCCCGCGAAGAGCAGGCGGCGGAGCAGGCGCTGGCGCCGTGGCGCGAGCAGCTCCGCGGGCGCAAAGTGCTGCTCTATACCGGCGGCGTGAAATCCTGGTCGGTGGTCTCGGCCCTGCAGGATCTCGGCATGACCGTGGTGGCCACCGGCACGCGGAAATCCACCGAGGAGGACAAACAGCGGATCCGTGAGCTGATGGGCGACGAGGCGGTGATGCTTGAGGAGGGCAATGCCCGCACCCTGCTCGACGTGGTGTACCGCTATCAGGCCGACCTGATGATCGCCGGCGGACGCAATATGTACACCGCCTGGAAAGCCCGGCTGCCGTTTCTCGATATCAATCAGGAGCGCGAGCACGCCTACGCCGGCTATCAGGGCATCATCACCCTCGCCCGCCAGCTCTGTCTGACCCTCGCCAGTCCCGTCTGGCCGCAAACGCATACCCGCGCCCCGTGGCGCTAGGAGAACACCATGGCAGACATTATCCGCAGTGAAAAACCGCTGGCGGTGAGCCCGATTAAAACCGGGCAACCGCTCGGGGCGATCCTCGCCAGCCTCGGGCTGGCCCAGGCCATCCCGCTGGTCCACGGCGCCCAGGGCTGCAGCGCCTTCGCCAAAGTTTTCTTTATTCAGCATTTCCATGACCCGGTGCCGCTGCAGTCGACGGCCATGGATCCGACCGCCACGATCATGGGGGCCGACGGCAATATCTTCACCGCGCTCGACACCCTCTGCCAGCGCCACAGCCCGCAGGCCATCGTGCTGCTCAGCACCGGTCTGGCGGAAGCGCAGGGCAGCGATATCGCCCGGGTGGTGCGCCAGTTTCGTGAGGCGCATCCGCGCCATAACGGCGTGGCGATCCTCACCGTCAATACCCCGGATTTTTTTGGCTCTATGGAAAACGGCTACAGCGCGGTGATCGAGAGCGTGATCGAGCAGTGGGTCGCGCCGACGCCGCGTCCGGGGCAGCGGCCCCGGCGGGTCAACCTGCTGGTCAGCCACCTCTGTTCGCCAGGGGATATCGAATGGCTGGGCCGCTGCGTGGAGGCCTTTGGCCTGCAGCCGGTGATCCTGCCGGACCTCTCACAGTCAATGGATGGCCACCTCGGTGAAGGGGATTTTACGCCCCTGACCCAGGGCGGCGCCTCGCTGCGCCAGATTGCCCAGATGGGCCAGAGTCTGGGCAGCTTCGCCATTGGCGTGTCGCTCCAGCGGGCGGCATCGCTCCTGACCCAACGCAGCCGCGGCGACGTGATCGCCCTGCCGCATCTGATGACCCTCGACCATTGCGATACCTTTATCCATCAGCTGGCGAAGATGTCCGGACGCCGCGTACCGGCCTGGATTGAGCGCCAGCGCGGCCAGCTGCAGGATGCGATGATCGACTGCCATATGTGGCTTCAGGGCCAGCGCATGGCGATGGCGGCGGAGGGCGACCTGCTGGCGGCGTGGTGTGATTTCGCCCGCAGCCAGGGGATGCAGCCCGGCCCGCTGGTCGCCCCCACCAGCCACCCCAGCCTGCGCCAGCTGCCGGTCGAGCAAGTCGTGCCGGGGGATCTTGAGGATCTGCAGCAGCTGCTGAGCCACCAACCCGCCGATCTGCTGGTGGCTAACTCTCACGCCCGCGATCTGGCGGAGCAGTTTGCCCTGCCGCTGATCCGCGTCGGTTTTCCCCTCTTCGACCGGCTCGGTGAGTTTCGTCGGGTCCGCCAGGGGTACGCCGGCATGCGAGATACGCTGTTTGAGCTGGCCAATCTGCTGCGCGACCGCCATCACCACACCGCCCTCTACCGCTCGCCGCTTCGCCAGGGCGCCGACCCCCAGCCGGCTTCAGGAGACGCTTATGCCGCCCATTAACCGTCAGTTTGATATGGTCCACGCCGACGAGTGGTCGATGAAAGTCGCCTTCGCCAGCTCCGATTACCGCCACGTCGATCAGCATTTCGGCGCCACGCCGCGGCTGGTGGTCTACGGCGTCAAAGCCGACCGGGTCACCCTGCTGCGGGTGGTGGAGTTCCCGGTCGCCAGCGGTCACCAGACCGAGAAGATAGCCGAGCGCATCCATGCCCTTGAGGATTGCGTCACCCTGTTCTGCGTGGCGATTGGCGAGGCGGTTTTTCGCCAGCTGCTGCAGGTGGGCGTCCGCGCCGAACGTGTCCCAGACCAGACCACCATCCTCGGCTTGCTGCAGGAGATCCAACTCTCCTGGTATGAAAAAGCGCAGCGCCGCAGCGCGCGGCAACGCGATCCGCAGCGCTTTAACCGCCTGCTGGAGGAGCCGGCGTGGCGGGAGGAACCCGACCCGCTCCCCTGATCCTGTCGTTTATGTGACAAAGCCCACAAAACGCCACAACAGTGTCGGCCCTGTCGGGGGCGATTAACCCGCCAGGTCATTAACAAATAAGGTTTTTATGCGTTGGTATCGCAATTGCTTGGGGGTCAGTACCACCGCCAGTCTGCGGTGTACCGCGCCCCGGCGTTTTCGTCATCATCCCTGGAGCTGACAGCATGTGGAACTACTCCGAGAAAGTGAAAGACCATTTTTTTCATCCCCGCAACGCGCGCGTGGTCGACAACGCCAACGCGGTGGGCGATGTGGGTTCATTAAGCTGCGGCGATGCGCTGCGCCTGATGCTGCGGGTTGATCCGCAGACCGAGATCATCGAGGAGGCGGGCTTCCAGACCTTCGGCTGCGGCAGCGCCATCGCCTCCTCTTCCGCGCTGACGGAGCTGATTATCGGCCACACCCTGACCGAAGCCGGGCAGATCACCAACCAGCAGATCGCCGACTACCTCGACGGTCTGCCGCCGGAAAAAATGCACTGCTCGGTGATGGGCCAGGAAGCGCTGCGTGCGGCCATCGCCCATTTTCGCGGCGAAAGCCTTGAGGAGGAGCATGAGGAGGGCAAGCTGATCTGTAAATGCTTCGGCGTCGACGAAGGGCATATTCGCCGGGCCGTGGTGAACAATGGCCTGACCACCCTCGAGGAAGTGAT
The DNA here is from genome assembly GCF_003790505.1 of Klebsiella sp. P1CD1. Lineage (NCBI taxonomy): Bacteria > Pseudomonadati > Pseudomonadota > Gammaproteobacteria > Enterobacterales > Enterobacteriaceae > Klebsiella > Klebsiella sp. P1CD1. Next base: position 1,893,393 of record NZ_CP033631.1, on the reverse strand, counting down.
CAACTACACCAAAGCCGGCGGCGGCTGCACCGCCTGCCATGAAAAAATTGAGCTGGCGCTGGCGGCGATCCTCGCCCAACAGCCGCCAGCCCCCCTGCCAGCGGAGACGACCCACGATGCGCACTGGCAAAGCGTGGTCGATACCATCAACGAACTGCGCCCGCACATTCAGGCCGACGGCGGCGACATGACGTTGCTCAACGTCACCCCGCGTCAGGTGACCGTCAGCCTCTCCGGCAGCTGCAGCGGCTGCATGATGACCGACATGACCCTCGCCTGGCTGCAGCAAAAGCTGATGGAGCGTACCGGAACTTACATGGACGTGGTGGCGGCCCCGGCCGCGGTTAACTAACCCAAGGGGGATACGATGAAACCTGTTTATCTCGATAACAACGCCACCACCCGTCTCGACCCGATGGTTCTCGACGCGATGATGCCCTTTTTAACCGACTTTTACGGCAACCCTTCGTCGATACACGATTTTGGTCTGCCGGCGCAGGCGGCCCTTGAACGGGCGCACCAGCAGGTGGCCGCCCTGCTCGGGGCCGACTACCCCAGCGAGATCATCTTTACCTCCTGCGCCACCGAGGCCACCACCACCGCTATCGCCTCGGCGGTGGCCCTGATGCCGGAGCGGCGCGAGATCATCACCAGCGCGGTCGAACATCCCGCCACTCTGGCGGTGTGCGAGCAGCTGGAGCGCCAGGGATACCTGATCCACCGTATCGCCGTGGATCAGCAGGGCGCCCTGGATATGGCGCAATTTCGGGCGGCGCTTAGCCCGCGCGTGGCGCTGGTCAGCATCATGTGGGCCAATAACGAAACAGGCGTCATGTTCCCGGTGCCCGAACTGGCGGAGCTGGCTCATGAGCAGGGCGCGCTGTTTCACTGCGACGCGGTGCAGGTGGTGGGCAAAATCCCGATGGCGCTCAGCCAGACGCGGATCGATATGCTCTCCTGCTCGGCGCATAAATTCCACGGTCCCAAAGGGGTGGGCTGCCTCTGGCTGCGGCGGGGAACGCGTTTTCGCCCGCTGCTGCGCGGTGGCCACCAGGCGCATGGCCGGCGGGCCGGTACGGAAAATATCAGCGGCATTGTCGGAATGGGCGCCGCCAGCGAGCTGGCGCAGGTTCATCTGCCGGGCATGGCGCAGATTAGCCAACTGCGCGATCGTCTTGAACAACATCTCCAGGCCACTATCCCGGCGGTGACGGTGATGGGCGGCAGCCAGCCGCGGGTGCCCGGCACTCTCAATCTGGCCTTCGAGTGTATCGAGGGCGAGGCAATCCTGCTGCTGATGAATCAGGCCGGGATCGCCGCCTCCAGCGGCAGCGCCTGCACCTCCGGCTCGCTGGAGCCGTCGCACGTCATGCGGGCAATGAATATCCCCTACACTGCGGCCCACGGCACCATCCGCTTCTCCCTCTCACGCTATACCCGGGAAAAAGAGATCGACTACGTCATCGCCACCCTGCCGTCGGTTATCGACCGGCTGCGCGCCCTGTCGCCCTACTGGCGACAGGGTCAGCCGCACCTGCAGGATGGCGCCTTCACGCCGGTCTACGGCTAAGGCGGGGAGACAATGATGGGACGCGTACTGATTAACGACACTACCCTGCGCGATGGTGAACAGAGTCCCGGCGTGGCCTTTCAGGCCAGCGAAAAGATCGCCATCGCCGAGGCGCTGTACGCGGCGGGGATCGAGGCCATGGAGGTCGGCACCCCGGCGATGGGCGAGGAGGAGTGCGCCCGTATCCGGCAGGTGCGCCGACAGCTCCCGGGCGCCACGCTGATGACCTGGTGCCGGATGCAGGCGGGAGAAATTCGCCAGAGCGCCGACCTGGGCATGGACTGGGTGGATATCTCCATCCCCGCCTCCGACAAGCTGCGGCAGTACAAACTGCGCGAAGGCTTACCGCTGCTGCTGGAGCGGCTGGCGGCCCTGATCCACCTCGCCCACACCCTTGGCCTGAAGGTCTGCATTGGCTGTGAGGACGCCTCGCGAGCCAGCGATGCGACGCTGCAGGACATTGCCCGCCTGGCCCGGGAGGCGGGAGCCACCCGTCTGCGCTATGCCGATACCGTCGGTATCCTCGACCCGTTCACCACCGCGGCGCAGATCGCCGCCCTGCGCCGCGTCTGGCCCGGCGAACTCGAGATGCACGCCCATAACGATCTGGGCCTGGCTACCGCCAACACCCTGGCGGCGGTGCGCGCCGGGGCCACCAGCGTGAACACCACCGTGCTGGGCCTGGGCGAACGCGCGGGCAACGCGGCGCTGGAGACCGTGGCGCTCGGACTAGAGCGCTGCCTGGAGGTCAAGACCGGCGTGCGTTTCACCGCCCTGCCGGCGCTGTGCGAACAGGTGGCCCTCGCCACCCGCCGCCCGGTGGACCCCCAGCAGCCGCTGGTGGGCGAGCTGGTCTTTACCCACGAATCCGGCGTACATGTTGCGGCGCTGCTGCGCGACAGCGAGAGCTATCAGGCGATCGACCCCGCCCTGCTGGGCCGCGGCTATCGGCTGGTGCTGGGCAAACACTCCGGTCGCCAGGCGGTTAACGGCGTCTTCGATCGGATGGGTTATCACCTGACATCAGCGCAAATTGACCAGCTGCTGCCAGCGCTCCGTCGCTTTGCCGAAAACGGCAAACGCAGCCCGCGGGATGATGAGCTGGCGGCAATCTACCACGCGCTCTGCGGCGCCGAAACGCTGCAGGCCAGGGGGTGAGTATGGAGTGGTTTTATCAGATCCCCGGCGTGGGCGACCTGCGCTCCGCCGATGCGTTCTTTCAGTTTTTCGCCGTTCCCTACCAGCCCGAGCGCCTGGCGCACTGCAGCCTGCCGGTGCTGGCCACCTTTCACCGCAAGCTGAAGGCGGAAGTGCCTCTGCTCAACCAGCTGGAGGATAACCCGCGCGCGCACTGGCTGCTGGCGCGCCGACTGCTGGCGGAGAGTTATCAGCAACAGTTCGAGGAGAACACGCCATGAGACCCCGATTTACCTTTAGCGAAGCGGTCCGCGTCGTGCGCGCCATCCGTAACGATGGCACCTATGCGGGCCTGCCGTCCGGCGCCCTGCTGGTGCGCCGGGGCAGCATCGGCTATGTCCGCGACTGGGGAGTATTCTTGCAGGACCAGATCATCTACCAGATCCACTTCCCGGACTGCGACCGGGTGGTCGGCTGTCGCGAACAGGAGCTGATTGCCGGCGATCGGCCCTGGCTGGCCGGCAATCTGCAGTATGGCGATAGCGTAATCTGTCAGACGGCGCTGGCGATGCAGGGCGAGATGGTGGTCAGCGTAGGTCAGTTGGGGCGCATCGAAGCCACCGACCGGGGCGAGCATGGCGACGGCTATATCGTCGACTTCGGCGGCCGCTGGTTCCAGGTCCCGGTAAGCGCGCTGGCGCTGGCAGAGGAGGAAGAATAATGGAGCCATGGCAACGATTTGGCCGGCAGCGGCTGGCGCAGAGCCGCTGGAACTGCGAGCCGGCGGCCATCGACGCGGTCGACCGGCAGGCCTTCGAGACGGCCTGGCAGCGCCAGGCCCAGATGGAGCAGCTCATCGTCGCCCAAATTGCGCCGGAGGCGATCCCCGCCGCGCTGCTGGAGGGCCTCGCCACTTCGCTGGGCGCCTGGCTGGATGAGGGAGGATTTACGCCAGCGGAGCGGGCGGCGATCGTCCTGCACCACGCCCGGCTGGAAACCGCCTTCGCCGGGATTGCCAGCCAGGCGCCGCGGCCGGATCCCGCCGCGGTGCAGGCCTGGTATCTGCGGCATCAGGCGCAGTTTATGCGCCCGGAACAGCGCCTGACCCGCCATCTGCTGCTCACCGTCGATGGCGACGACCAGGCGGTTTACTCGCGCATACGGGAGCTTCATGGGCAAATCGAAGCCTCTCGCGAGGCGTTTGCGCCGCTGGCCCAGCGACACTCCCACTGCCCGAGCGCGCTGGACGGCGGGCGGCTGGGGTGGATCGGCCGGGGGCTGCTCTATCCGCAGCTGGAGGAGGCGCTGTTTGCGCTGGTGGAAAATGCGCTGAGCGCGCCGGTGGCCAGTGAGCTCGGCTGGCATCTGATCTGGTGTGAGGCCATTCGCCCTGCCGCGCCGATGACGCCTGAGCAGGCGCTGGAAAGCGCCCGCGATTACCTCAGTCAACAGAGCCAGCGCCGCCACCAGCGCCAGTGGCTGGCCGAGATGTTAGCGCGCCAGCCGGGGCTGTGCGGGTAGCCGACAGGCTACCCGCCATCGCCTACAGCAGATGCGGTTTAATCTCCTCAAGCCAGGTCGCCAGCCGCGCGTCGGTCTCGTCGAACTGGTTATCCTGATCCAGCACCAGTCCGACAAAGCGATCCCCCTCCAGCGCCGATGAGGCGCTGAACTCATACCCCTCGTTCGGCCAGCTGCCGATCATCGTCGCCCCGCGGGCACGCAGGGCGTCGTACAGCGGCCGCAGCCCGCTGGCGAAGTTATCCGGATAGCCACGCTGATCGCCGAGGCCAAACAGCGCCACCGTTTTCCCCTGCAGGCTGACGTCGCCGAGGTTGCGGATAAACTCGGCCCACGACTCGCTCTCGCCCCCGGCCTCGAGGCCCGGCAGCTGGCCGTCGCCCAGCGTCGGCGTCCCCAACAGCAGGGCCGGGTAGGCCAGCAGGTCCGCCAGCGTGGCGCGGTTAATATTGACCGGGGCGGCGGCGGCCTCCCCCAGCTGCTTGTGGATCATTTTCGCGATCTTGCGGGTTTTACCGGTATCGGTACCAAAGAAAATGCCAATGTTCGCCATAGTACGCTCCTGTCGGAATGGTGTTGAAAAAAGGAATGACGACAGAGGTATTGCGAAGGCTGTGCCAGGTTGCCCTGCACCGCGACGGCCCATCCCTGCCCCATCAGGATCGCTTCGCATCACGATGCCGCGCGCCAAAGGCGCACCCGGCGGGGCGAAAGGTAAAAATCCGTGAATTTTCCCCCTGTCGGATCAATGTTTCGCGTGGTCGTTCCGATAAGGGCGCACACTTTGCATGGTTATCCGGGTTCGGCTTACCCCGCCGCGTTTTGCGCACGGTGTCGGACAATTTGTCATAACTGCGACACAGGAGTTTGCGATGACCCTGAATATGATGCTCGATAACGCCGCGCCGGAGGCCATCGCCGGCGCGCTGACTCAACAACATCCGGGGCTGTTTTTTACCATGGTGGAACAGGCCTCGGTGGCCATCTCCCTCACCGATGCCAGCGCCAGGATCATTTACGCCAACCCGGCGTTTTGCCGCCAGACCGGCTATTCGCTGGCGCAATTGTTAAACCAGAACCCACGCCTGCTGGCCAGCAGCCAGACGCCGCGCGAGATCTATCAGGAGATGTGGCATACCCTGCTCCAGCGTCAGCCCTGGCGCGGCCAGCTGATTAATCAGCGTCGGGACGGCGGCCTGTACCTGGTGGAGATTGACATCACCCCGGTGCTTAGCCCGCAAGGGGAACTGGAGCATTATCTGGCGATGCAGCGGGATATCAGCGTCAGCTACACCCTCGAGCAGCGGCTGCGCAACCATATGACCCTGATGGAGGCGGTGCTGAATAATATCCCCGCCGCCGTGGTAGTGGTGGACGAGCAGGATCGGGTGGTGATGGACAACCTCGCCTACAAAACCTTCTGCGCTGACTGCGGCGGCCGGGAGCTGCTCACCGAGCTGCAGGTCTCCCCTGGCCGGATGACGCCCGGCGTGGAGGCGATCCTGCCGGTGGCGCTGCGCGGGGCCGCGCGCTGGCTGTCGGTAACCTGCTGGCCGTTGCCCGGCGTCAGCGAAGAGGCCAGCCGCTACTTTATCGACAGCGCGCTGGCGCGGACCCTGGTGGTGATCGCCGACTGTACCCAGCAGCGTCAGCAGCAGGAGCAAGGACGCCTTGACCGGCTGAAGCAGCAAATGACCGCCGGCAAGCTGCTGGCGGCGATCCGCGAGTCGCTGGACGCCGCGCTGATCCAGCTGAACTGCCCGATTAATATGCTGGCGGCAGCCCGTCGGCTGAACGGCGAGGGAAGCGGGAATGTGGCGCTGGAGGCCGCCTGGCGTGAAGGGGAAGAGGCGATGGCGCGGCTCCAGCGCTGTCGCCCATCGCTGGAACTCGAAAACCCCGCCGTCTGGCCGCTGCAGCCCTTTTTCGACGATCTGTGCGCCCTCTACCGTACCCGCTTCGATCCCGACGGGCTGCAGGTCGACATGGCCTCACCGCATCTGATCGGCTTTGGCCAGCGCACCCCGCTGCTGGCGTGCTTAAGCCTGTGGCTCGACCGCACCCTGGCCCTCGCCGCCGAATTGCCCTCCGTGCCGCTGGCGATGCAGCTCTACGCCGAGGAGAACGACGGCTGGCTGTCGCTGTACCTGACTGACAACGTACCGCTGCTGCAGGTGCGCTACGCCCACTCCCCCGACGCGCTGAACTCGCCGGGCAAAGGCATGGAGCTGCGGCTGATCCAGACCCTGGTGGCGCATCATCGCGGGGCCATTGAGCTGGCTTCCCGACCGCAGGGCGGCACCTGCCTGACCCTGCGTTTCCCGCTGTTTAACACCCTGACCGGAGGTGAAGCATGATCCCTGAATCCGACCCGGACACCTCCGTCAGACGCTTCGACCTCTCTCAGCAGTTCACCGCCATGCAGCGGATAAGCGTGGTGCTGAGCCGGGCCACCGAGGCCAGCAAAACGTTGCAGGAGGTGCTCAGCGTATTGCACAACGATGCCTTTATGCAGCACGGGATGATCTGCCTGTACGACAGCGAGCAGGAGATCCTCAGTATCGAAGCGCTGCAGCAAACCGGCCAGCAGCCCCTCCCCGGCAGCACGCAGATCCGCTATCGCCCCGGCGAGGGACTGGTGGGGACCGTGCTGGCCCAGGGGCAGTCGCTGGTGCTGCCCCGGGTCGCCGACGATCAGCGTTTTCTCGACCGCCTGAGCCTCTACGATTACGATCTGCCGTTTATCGCCGTACCGTTGATGGGGCCCAACGCCCGGCCAATAGGGGTGCTGGCGGCCCAGCCGATGGCGCGCCAGGAAGAGCGGCTGCCGGCCTGCACCCGTTTTCTCGAAACCGTCGCCAACCTCGTCGCCCAGACCATCCGGCTGATGATCCTTCCGGCCTCACCCGCCCTGTCGAGCCGCCAGCCGCCGAAGGTGGAACGGCCGCCGGCCTGCTCGTCGTCGCGCGGCGTGGGCCTTGACAATATGGTCGGCAAGAGCCCGGCGATGCGCCAGATCGTGGAGGTGATCCGTCAGGTCTCGCGCTGGGACACCACCGTGCTGGTACGCGGCGAAAGCGGCACCGGGAAAGAGCTGATCGCCAACGCCATCCATCACCATTCGCCACGGGCTGGCGCCGCCTTCGTCAAATTTAACTGCGCGGCGCTGCCGGACACCCTGCTGGAAAGCGAACTGTTCGGCCATGAGAAAGGCGCCTTTACCGGGGCGGTGCGTCAGCGTAAAGGACGTTTTGAGCTGGCGGATGGCGGCACCCTGTTCCTCGATGAGATTGGTGAAAGCAGCGCCTCGTTCCAGGCCAAGCTGCTGCGTATCCTCCAGGAGGGGGAGATGGAGCGGGTCGGCGGCGATGAGACCCTGCGGGTGAATGTCCGCATCATCGCCGCCACCAACCGTCACCTGGAGGAGGAGGTCCGGCTGGGCCATTTCCGCGAGGATCTCTATTATCGTCTGAACGTGATGCCCATCGCGCTGCCCCCGCTGCGCGAGCGTCAGGAGGACATCGCCGAGCTGGCGCACTTCCTGGTGCGCAAAATCGGCCAGCATCAGGGGCGCACGCTGCGGATCAGCGAGGGCGCGATCCGCCTGCTGATGGAGTACAGCTGGCCGGGTAACGTTCGCGAACTGGAGAACTGCCTCGAACGATCGGCGGTGATGTCGGAGAGTGGCCTGATCGATCGCGACGTGATCCTCTTCACTCACCAGGATCGTCCCGCCAAAGCCCTGCCTGCCAGCGGGCCAGCGGAAGACAGCTGGCTGGACAACAGCCTGGACGAACGTCAGCGACTGATCGCCGCGCTGGAAAAAGCCGGCTGGGTGCAGGCCAAGGCGGCACGGCTGCTGGGGATGACGCCGCGCCAGGTCGCTTACCGGATCCAGATCATGGATATCACCCTGCCGCGTCTGTAGGCCGCGGTGTCAGGTTCAGGACATTGTCGTCAGTGCGGCAGGAACGCGACAATGTTGAGCCGCAGGGATGCGGGATAACGCTTTATTTTTCAGCCAGATAAAAAATTCGTCACTGGTACGTCGTTTGCAGCAGGAAGGTATCGCCCAACCATGAAGGTACGACCATGACTTCCTGCTCTTCTTTTTCCGGCGGTAACGCCTGTCAGTCGGCGGACGCCAGCGCGTTAGCGCCGCGGGTGGCCGACAAGGTCGCCGCGCACCCCTGCTACTCCCGCAGCGGGCATCACCGTTTCGCCCGAATGCATCTTCCGGTCGCCCCGGCCTGCAATCTGCAGTGCAACTACTGCAACCGTAAATTCGACTGCAGCAATGAGTCCCGTCCCGGGGTGTCATCGACGCTGCTGACCCCCGAGCAGGCGGTGTTGAAAGTGCGCCAGGTGGCCCAGGCCATCCCGCAGCTGTCGGTGGTCGGCATAGCCGGGCCCGGCGATCCGCTGGCCAATATGACCCGCACCTTCCGCACCCTGGAGCTGGTCCGCGACCAGCTTCCGGACCTCAAATTATGCCTGTCAACCAACGGGCTGATGCTGCCCGACGCGGTCGATCGCCTGCTGGAGGTCGGCGTGGATCACGTCACGGTGACCATCAATACCCTGGATGCCGATATCGCCGGGCAAATCTATGCCTGGCTGTGGCTCGACGGCGAACGCTACCGCGGCCGGGAAGCCGGGGAGATCCTGATTGCCCGCCAGCTTGAAGGGGTCCGCAGGCTGACCGCCGCGGGGGTGCTGGTCAAGATAAACTCGGTGCTGATCCCGGGGATCAACGACGGCGGCATGGCCGAGGTCGGCCGTCGTTTGCGGGAAAGCGGCGCGTTTATTCACAATATTATGCCGCTGATTGCCAGACCGGAGCACGGCACGGTTTTTGGTCTCAACGGCCAGCCGGAGCCGGACGCCGGGATGCTCGCCGCGATCCGCAGCCAGTGCGGGGAGGTGATGCCGCAGATGACCCACTGCCACCAGTGCCGTGCCGACGCCATCGGCATGCTGGGCGAAGATCGCAGCCAGCAGTTCACCCGGCTGCCGGACCCGGACAGCCTCCCCGACTGGCTGCCCATCCTCCACCAGCGCGCCGAACTTCATGCCAGCCTCGCCACGCAGGGGGAGTCGGACGCGGATGACGCCTGTCTGGTGGCCGTGGCCTCCCGCCACGGCGAGGTCATTGACTGTCATTTTGGCCATGCCGACCGCTTCTCGATCTACAGCCTGTCGGCCGCCGGTATGGTGCTGGTGGGCGAGCGCTTTACACCGAAATATTGCCGCGGCGAAGAGGAGTGTGAGCCACAGGAGAACGAGGCCAGACTGGCGGCGCTGCTGGCGCTGCTCGCCGACGTGAAAGCGGTGTTCTGCGTGCGTATCGGCCATACGCCATGGCAGCAACTGGAATTGCAGGGCATTGAGCCGCAGGTGGACGGCGCGTGGCATTCGGTCGCCGAGGTGCTGCCTGCCTGGTGGCAGCGGCGGCGCCAGAGCCTGGCGGCATCGCGCCTGCGTCAGGGGGTCGCCTGATGGCGCCGGTCGACTGGTTGACCCGCATGTGGCGATTGTATCACGCCGGAAAAGGCTGCTTTCCGCTGCGGATGGGGCTGACGCCCGCGGCATGGCGGTCGCTGCAGCAGCGGCTGGGCGAGGTGGCGACGCCGCTGGACAGCGCGACGCTGAGCCGCCGTCGGCTGATGACCGAGCTGAATGCCACCCGCGACGAAGAGCGTCGGCAGCTGGGGCAGTGGCTGACGGAGTGGATGGCGCCGGGGGCCGAACCGATGGCGCAGATCGTCGCCGAGGTAGCGCTGGCGTTTAACCATCTGTGGGAGGATCTGGGACTCGATTCGCGGGCGGAACTGGGCCGACTGATGAGCGACTGCTTTCCACAGCTGGTGGTGCAGAACGTCCACCATATGCGCTGGAAAAAGTTCTTTTACCGCCAGCGCTGCCTGCAGTCGCAGGGGGAGATTGTCTGCCGATCGCCGAGCTGCGACGAGTGCCTGGAGCGCAGCCTCTGCTTCGAACCGCCACCGCTATAAACAAGCCGCAGCCCCCTGCGGCTGACCCAACCACACTCGCGTTTTAGCGCTTTACGCGGGTTTCTGCCGGGTGGCGCTTCGCTTACCCGGCCTACAACCCCAAATCACCACTGGATCAGGAGCCACTGAAACTGCCGGTGCTGGCGGCCTCAAAATCGCTGAGACGTTCCCGTAAGGCCGGGGCAGCCCGCATGGATGCGGGCTGAGGGCCGTGTTTTGCAGGGACGCTGCCTCGGCCCGACCCGAAGCCTGCAGGGAAAAGTCGAAGGTACCACGAAGTGGCGATTTTGCTGGCCGGAGCCCGGGGGTACAGGGGGCGGCGGCGACTGGCCGCCCCCTGTGCGCTCCCAGCACCATAAGAGACATAACGCAGAAGACTAACCGGGAGCGCAAACTACGCTGAAGCCACAGATAACATAAACAACCACACTGCAGTGCTTCCCCTCCCCCTAACCCTCTCCCGGAGGGAGAGGGAACCGTCCGGTCGTCGTTTCCGTGCCCAACATATTGCCGGGTGGCGGCGGCGCCTGACCCGGCCTACAACCCCAAATCACCACTGGATCAGGGGCCACTGAAACTGCCGGTGCTGGCGGCCTCAAAATCGCTGAGACGTTCCCGTAAGGCCGGGGCAGCCCGCATGGATGCGGGCTGAGGGCCGTGTTTTGCACGGACGCTGCCTCGGCCCGACCCGAAGCCTGCAGGGAAAAGTCGAAGGTACCACGAAGTGGCGATTTTGCTGGCCGGAGCCCGGGGGTACAGGGGGCGGCGGCGACTGGCCGCCCCCTGTGCGCTCCCAGCGCCATGAGAGACATCACGCAGAAAACTAACCGGGAGCGCAATGTGCGCTGAAGCCACTAATAACATAAAGGATCGCACGATGGTGCTTCCCCTCACCCTAACCCTCTCCCGGAGGGAGAGGGAACCGTCCGGTCGTCGTTTCCGTGCCCAACATATTGCCGGGTGGCGGCTGCGCCTGACCCGGCCTACAACCCCAAATCACCACTGGATCAGGGGCCACTGAAACTGCCGGTGCTGGCGGCCTCAAAATCGCTGAGACGTTCCCGGAAGGCCGGGGCAGCCCGCATGGATGCGGGCTGAGGGCCGTGTTTTGCACGGACGCTGCCTCGGCCCGACCCGAAGCCTGCAGGGAAAAGTCGAAGGTACCACGAAGTGGCGATTTTGCTGGCCGGAACCCGGGGGTACAGGGGGCGGCGGCGGCTGGCCGCCCCCTGTGCGCTCCCAGCACCATAAGAGACATCACGCAGAAAACTAATCGGGAGCGCAAACTACGCTGAAGCCACTGATAACATAAACAACCACACTGCAATGCTTCCCCTCACCCTAACCCTCTCCCGGAGGGAGAGGGAACCGTCCGGTCGTCGTTTCCGTGCCCAACATATTGCCGGGTGGCGGCTGCGCCTGACCCGGCCTACATAACCATTAAATTTCAGAAGGTTAACCATCACCGTAGGCCCGCGCAAGCGCAGCGCCGCCGGGCAAAAGGTATCGCACCGGGCCAAACGAAAAAAAAGCCGGAGGTTTCCCTCCGGCTTTTCTCATTTACATCACGCTATGCCTTAGGCCACATCTTCGTACTGCGGCACCGGGTTGCGGAAGCTTTTGGTCACGCAAGCCAGATAGACCAGACCGATACCGGCCCAGATCAGGCCCAGAATCATCGAGCTCTCTTCCAGGTTGACCCACAGCGCGCCAACGGTCAGGGCGCCGCACATCGGCAGGAACAGATACTGGAAGTGGTCTTTCAGCGTCTTGTTGCGTTTCTCACGGATCCAGAACTGCGAAATCACCGACAGGTTAACGAAGGTAAACGCCACCAGCGCACCAAAGTTAATCAGCGCCGTCGCCATCACCAGGTCGAAGTTAATCGCCAGCAGCGCAATAGCGCCGACCAGGATGATGTTCATCGCCGGGGTGCGCCAGGTCGGGTGAACGTAGCCGAAGAAGCTTTTCGGGAACACGCCGTCGCGGCCCATCACGTACATCAGACGCGCCACGCCAGCGTGCGCCGCCATACCGGAAGCCAGCACGGTGATGGTGGAGAAGATCAGCGCGCCAACCTGGAAGGCTTTACCTGCTACGTAGAGCATAATTTCCGGCTGTGACGCATCCGGATCTTTAAAGCGCGAGATGTCCGGGAAGTACAGCTGCAGGAAGTAGGTGGCAAAGATAAAGATCAGGCCGCCAATCAGCGCGGTCAGGAAAATCGCCCGCGGGATGACGCGCTCTGCATCTTTGGTCTCTTCAGACAGGTTGCTGATGCCGTCGAAGCCGGTAAACGAGAAGCACAGGATCGTCGCCCCGGTAATCATCGGGATCACGTGCGCGTCACCGGACCAGAACGGACGGCTGCTGGCCAGCGTACCGGCGCCTTCGCCTTCAAACACGCCATAAATCACCATGCCGAGAATAACGGCAATCAGCACCACCTGCAGCACCACGATCACGGTGTTGAAGTTGGCGACGGATTTAATACTGCGCAGGTTAAAGGCGGTCATAAAGGCGACCAGCGCGATAACAAACACCCACGACGGAATCGAAGGCACCAGCGCTTCAAAATAGATTTTCGCCAGCAGAATGTTGATCATCGGCGCGAACAGGTAGTCGAGCAGCGAGGACCAACCCACCATAAAGCCGACGGTCGGGCTGATGGATTTCTGCGCATAGGTATACGCCGAGCCGGCAGAAGGGTAACGACGTACCAGCTTGCCATAGCTCAGGGCAGTAAACAGAATGGCGATTAACGCAAAGGCGTAGGCCGTCGGCACGTGACCGTCGGTCATACCAGAGACGATACCAAACGTATCGAACAGCGTCATCGGCTGCATATAGGCCAGGCCCATCATTACAACCGGAACTAACGTAAGCGTTTTACGTAATTCCACGCGAGAGGTATTTGGAGTAGCGTTATGCGACATAGTTATCCCCTTTTACGGTGAACGCCAGCGCGTAAGCAAAAAATTGCCCCATTTCTTTCTATTCCTCAGCGACAACGACTGTCGGTTTTTAGTAAATATCTATCCGGTACGAAGCCCGGCCTCTTGGTATTGAATGATGTGTCTTTCGACCAAAAAAATAACCGACACTTTTAAAAAAAGCGTCGGCTAGTCTCTGGTTTTCAGGCCGCATATTTTGCAACAAATTCAACGGCGTTGACAAGATGTTATGAAGTTCATTGCGTAAGCGTATTTTTTAACGTGCTAATATCTATACGATTTCCGTATGATAAATTGTAAAAATAGCACTATTTGCTAATAGCGTTTCCCGCCACCATTTGCTGGCCAAACCGCAGGTGGCGTCATTCCAGGCGATCCAGGCATGCTGGCGGGGCGACAGCCCGCGAACCGCCATGCTGATGAGCTCGCCGCTCTCCAGCAGCCCCTGCACCTGGTAACGCGGCAGACAGCCCCAGCCCAGTCCCATGCGCAGCAGCGCCAGCTGCCCCGCGGCGTCACACACCGTCAGGGTCTCCTGATCGCTGAGCAGCGCCCCGCCCTCGACGGTGGCCACCGCCCGGTAACGGCGCAGGGTCCGCCAGCTCAGCGGAGCGCGGTGTCGCGCCAGCGGATGCTGCGGGGAAACCACCAGCAGCAGCTCCAGCTCGCCGAGGGGGAGATAGTCATAGCCGCTCAGCGGCGGCGGCTCGCCGAGGGCGCCCAGCAGCAGATCGGCCTGCCCGTCAGTCAGCGGCCGCCAGTCCAGCAGCGAGGGGTTCTGCGTGAAGTGCAGCCGGGTCAGCGGCTGTTGTTGATAAAATGCGGCAATCAGCGGCGAAAGCTGCGCCACGGGAAAAGTGCAGTCCACCGTCAGGCGGAGGGTGTGCTCCCACCCCAGCTGCAGCTTGACCGCCCGGATCTCCAGTTCGCGAGCGATATGCAGCACCTCCCGCCCTTTCTCCAGCAGCATTTGTCCGGTGGGGGTAAAGCGCGCGCGGTGGCCGCTGCGGTCAAGCAGCTGAATATTGAGATCGCTTTCCAGCCGGTGAATGGTGTAGCTCAGCGCCGAGGGCGTTTTAAAGAGCTTTGCCGACGCGGCGGCAAAGCTCCCCTCTTTTTCCAGCGCGTCGAGGATCACGAGGACATCCAGCAGTGGTTTCATCGCTACCCCCTTACGGTATGCGAATCACCGCTGGTAGATCACTCCATCGGCATCACCAGCGGATCGGGGTACTGGTACTCAAACCCCAGCTCATTGCAGATACGATTGCCATCCACAATCTTGCCCTGACCGCCGTCCGGGCTGTCGCTGAACACCGGCGGCGGCAGCCCCAGCTCACGGGCCATCTGCGGATAAAAAAGGCCGCGCGCCGGATGGCGGGGCGCACATAGATTATAGATGTGCCCGCCCTTCGGGGCCTGCAACAGCAGTTCGATAGCGGCCACCACATCCTGCAAATGCACCAGATTGACCACGTGCTGGCCATCCGGCGCCGACTTGCCGGCAAAAAAACGTCCCGGATGACGGGAAGGCCCCACCAGCCCGGCCAGACGCAGAATATCCACCGAGGTTCCCGGCAGGTTGTGCAGCCAGTCCTCCAGCTCCTTGAGCACCTGCCCGCTGGCGGTTTGCGGCAGACGCGGGGAGTTCTCTTTCACCGTGCCATTGACGTTGCCATACACCGAGGTGGAACTGGTGAAGACGATCCGCGGAATATGGTGCGCCAGCGCGGTATCGACAATCTCCTGCACCGCCTGCAGATAAAACCCCTCTCCCGCCCCGGTACGCCGGGCCGGCAGCGTGATCACCAGCGCATCGACGTTCATCAGCGCGTCGAGGTCCTCGGTATCACAGACCAGCTGCGGCTCCAGGCGCAGCGGATAGCTGTCAATCCCGCACATCCGCGCCGCCTCCACGCCATCCTGCGTGGTTTTACTGCCGGTGACCTGCCAGCCTCGCGCCATCAATGACAGCGCCAGCGGCATCCCCAGCCATCCCAAACCGACTATCGCGACCTTTTTCATCCCAGGCTCCTGACTCTTTCGCTGTGCTGATTACAGGCTACGCCAGCCTGCGGCAACTGACAATTTCTTCGCTCAATGTGAAATGAATTAATGATAGAAAAAAGCCCTTGCTTTCTGCGGCGGAAGTGGTTTAGGTTAAAGGACATCAAATGCATAGTCATTCACAGAGAATTTTTATGAACCGCGTTCAATTTAAACACCACCATCATCACCATCATCCTGACTAGTCTTTCAGGCGATGTGTGCTGGAAGACATTTGGATCTTCCAGTGGTGCATGAACGCGCAGAGAGCCCCCGGAAGATTCACTTCCGGGGGCTTTTTTTTGGACCAAATTCGGACAGATTCAGACAGGTATTCAGAGGAAAAGAACAATGTTAGACAACACCCGTTTACGCATAGCTATTCAGAAATCAGGCCGTTTAAGCGAAGATTCACGCGAATTACTCAGCCGCTGCGGCATTAAAGTCAATTTGCACACCCAGCGTCTGATTGCGCTGGCGGAAAATATGCCAATCGACATTCTGCGCGTGCGTGATGACGATATCCCGGGCCTGGTGATGGACGGTGTTGTCGACCTCGGCATTATTGGCGAAAACGTACTGGAAGAAGAGCTGCTCAGCCGCCGCGCTCAGGGCGAAGACCCGCGCTACTTCACCCTGCGCCGTCTCGACTTCGGCGGCTGCCGCCTGTCGCTGGCGACCCCGGTGGATGAAGCCTGGAACGGCCCGGCGGCGCTGGACGGCAAACGCATCGCCACCTCTTACCCACACCTGCTGAAGCGCTACCTCGATCAAAAAGGTATCTCCTTTAAATCCTGTCTGCTGAACGGCTCCGTGGAAGTGGCGCCGCGCGCCGGCCTCGCCGACGCCATCTGCGACCTCGTCTCCACCGGCGCCACCCTGGAAGCCAACGGTCTGCGCGAAGTGGAAGTGATCTACCGCTCCAAAGCCTGCCTGATCCAGCGCGACGGCGAGATGGCCGACGCCAAACAGCAGCTGATTGACCGCCTGCTGACCCGTATTCAGGGCGTGATCCAGGCCCGCGAGTCGAAATACATCATGATGCACGCTCCGACCGAACGCCTGGAAGAAGTGGTTGCCCTGCTGCCGGGCGCCGAGCGTCCGACTATTCTGCCGCTGGCAGGCGACAAGCAGCGCGTGGCGATGCACATGGTCAGCAGCGAAACCCTGTTCTGGGAGACCATGGAAAAACTGAAAGCGCTGGGCGCCAGCTCCATTCTGGTGCTGCCGATTGAGAAGATGATGGAGTAATCGGCCAGCCGGTCACGGGACACACAGGGGAAAACAATCATGAGCTTCAACACAATCATCGACTGGAACAGCTGTAGCGCAGACCAACAGCAACAACTCTTAACGCGCCCGGCGATTTCCGCCTCCGACAGCATCAGTAAAACGGTGGCGGAGATCCTCGATAACGTCAAAGCCAACGGCGACGCGGCGCTGCGCGAATACAGCGCGAAGTTTGATAAAACCACCGTCGCCGCGCTGCAGGTGAGCGAGGCGGAGATCGCCGCCGCCGGCGAACGCCTCAGCGACGAGCTGAAGCAGGCGATGGCGGTGGCGGTGAAAAACATCGAGACCTTCCACAACGCGCAACAGCTGCAGGCGGTGGATGTCGAAACGCTGCCGGGGGTGCGCTGCCAGCAGGTCACCCGCCCTATCGCCTCCGTCGGGCTGTATATTCCGGGCGGCTCGGCGCCGCTGTTCTCCACGGTGCTGATGCTGGCGACGCCGGCGCGCATAGCCGGCTGTCAGCAGGTGGTGCTCTGCTCGCCGCCGCCGATCGCCGATGAGATCCTCTATGCCGCGCAGCTGTGCGGCGTGAAAACCATCTTTAACGTCGGCGGCGCCCAGGCTATCGCCGCCCTCGCCCTCGGGACCGAGTCGGTGCCGAAGGTGGATAAAATCTTTGGCCCGGGTAACGCTTACGTCACGGAAGCCAAACGTCAGGTCAGCCAGCGTCTGGACGGCGCAGCCATCGACATGCCGGCCGGTCCGTCGGAAGTGCTGGTGATCGCCGACAGCGGCGCCACCCCGGACTTTGTCGCCTCCGACCTGCTGTCGCAGGCGGAACACGGCCCGGACTCGCAGGTGATCCTCCTGACCCCGGACGCCGACCTCGGCAGTCGCGTTGCTGAGGCCGTCGAACGCCAGCTGGCCGCCCTGCCGCGCGCGGAAACCGCCCGCGTGGCCCTCTCCGCCAGCCGGATCATCGTGGCCCGCGACCTGGCGCAGTGCGTGGCTATCTCCAACCAGTATGGCCCGGAGCACCTGATCATTCAGACCCGTCAGGCCCGCGAGCTGGTGGACAGCATCACCAGCGCCGGTTCGGTTTTCCTCGGCGACTGGTCACCGGAATCCGCGGGTGATTACGCCTCGGGCACCAACCACGTCCTGCCGACCTATGGGTATACCGCCACCTGTTCGAGCCTCGGCCTGGCCGACTTCCAGAAGCGGATGACCGTGCAGGAGCTGTCGCGCGACGGCTTTGCCGCCCTCGCCTCAACGATTGAGATCCTGGCCGCCGCCGAGCGCCTTGACGCCCACAAAAACGCCGTAACGCTGCGCGTTGCCGCCCTGAAGGAGCAAGCATGAGCATTGAAGATTTAGCCCGCGCCAACGTCCGTGCGCTGACCCCGTATCAATCCGCTCGCCGTCTGGGCGGCAAAGGCGACGTCTGGCTGAACGCCAACGAATTCCCGACCGCCGTGGCTTTCCAGCTTACCGCGCAAACGATGAACCGCTATCCGGAGCCGCAGCCGAAGGCAGTCATCGAGAGCTACGCCCGCTACGCCGGCGTCAAACCAGAGCAGGTGCTGGTCAGCCGCGGCGCCGACGAAGGGATTGAGCTGCTGATCCGCGCTTTCTGTGAGCCCGGCAAAGACGCGCTACTCTACTGCCCGCCCACCTACGGCATGTACAGCGTCAGCGCCGAGACCATCGGCGTCGAATGCCGCACCGTGCCGACCCTCGCCGACTGGCAGCTCGACCTGCCGGGTATCGAGGCGCAGCTGGACGGCGTGAAGGTGGTCTTTGTCTGCAGCCCGAACAACCCGACCGGTCAGATCATCGATCCGCAGTCGATACGCGACCTGCTGGAGATGACTCGCGATAAAGCCATCGTGGTCGCCGACGAAGCCTATATTGAATTCTGCCCGCAGGCGACGCTCGCCGGCTGGCTCAGCGACTATCCGCACCTGGTGGTGCTGCGCACGCTGTCCAAAGCCTTCGCCCTTGCCGGCCTGCGCTGCGGCTTCACCCTCGCCAACGCCGAGGTGATCAACGTGCTGCTGAAAGTGATCGCCCCGTACCCGCTCTCCACGCCGGTGGCCGATATCGCCGCCCAGGCCCTGAGCGCGGAAGGGATCGCCGCGATGCGTCAGCGCGTGGCGCAGATCCTCGACGAGCGCCGCTACCTGGTGGAACAGCTGCGCGGCATCGCCTGCGTGGAGCAGGTCTTCGATTCCGAGGCGAACTACGTTCTGGCGCGGATAACCGCCTCCAGCGCAGTGTTTAAATCTTTGTGGGATCAGGGCATTATCTTACGTGACCAGAATAAACAACCTTCATTGAGCGGCTGTTTGCGTATCACTATCGGTACCCGTGCTGAGAGCCAGCGCGTGATTGACGCCTTGACTGCGGAGAATGTATGACCCAGAAGTATCTCTTTATTGACCGTGACGGCACCCTGATTTCCGAACCGCCGGTGGATTTCCAGGTGGACCGTTTCGACAAGCTGGCGTTTGAGCCGCAGGTGATCCCGGCGCTGCTGAAGCTGCAGCAGGAAGGCTATAAGCTGGTGATGATCACCAACCAGGATGGCCTGGGAACCGACAGTCTGCCGCAGGAAGCATTTGATGGCCCGCACAACCTGATGATGCAGATCTTCGCCTCGCAGGGCGTCAATTTCGAAGAGGTGCTGATTTGTCCGCACTTCCCGGGCGACAACTGCGCCTGCCGCAAACCGAAAACGCAGCTGGTGCTGCCGTGGCTGGAAGACGGCGTACTGGATAAAAGCCACAGCTATGTGATTGGCGACCGGGCCACCGACCTTGAGCTGGCGGATAACATGGGGATTACCGGCCTGCGCTATGACCGCGAGACCCTGGACTGGCCGACCATCAGCGAGCAGCTGACCCGCCGTGACCGCTATGCCCACGTCGAGCGCATCACCAAAGAGACCCAGGTGGACGTGAAGGTGTGGCTGGACCGTGAAGGCGGCAGCAAGATCCACACCGGCGTCGGCTTTTTTGACCATATGCTCGACCAAATCGCCACTCACGGCGGCTTCCGCATGGAGATCAACGTCGGCGGCGATCTGTACATCGACGATCACCACACCGTGGAAGATACCGGCCTGGCCCTCGGCGAAGCCCTGAAGCTGGCGCTCGGCGACAAGCGCGGCATCAACCGCTTCGGCTTCGTGCTGCCGATGGACGAGTGTCTCGCCCGCTGCGCGCTGGATATCTCCGGCCGGCCGCACCTGGAGTATAAGGCGGACTTCACCTATCAGCGCGTCGGCGATCTGAGCACCGAGATGGTGGAACACTTCTTCCGCTCGCTCTCTTACACCATGGCGGTGACCCTGCACCTGAAAACCAAGGGCAAGAACGATCACCACCGCGTGGAGAGCCTGTTCAAAGCCTTTGGCCGTACGCTGCGCCAGGCGATCCGCGTCCAGGGCGATGCCCTGCCGTCTTCCAAAGGGGTGCTGTGATGAATGTGGTGATCCTTGATACCGGGTGCGCCAACCTCAATTCGGTGAAATCGGCGATTGGCCGCCACGGCTATGAGCCGGTGGTCAGCCGCGATCCTGAGGTGGTATTGCGTGCCGATAAACTGTTTCTTCCTGGCGTCGGCACCGCCCAGGCGGCGATGGACCAGCTGCGCGACCGCGATCTGATCGACCTGATTAAAGCCTGTACCCAGCCGGTGCTGGGGATTTGCCTGGGCATGCAGCTGCTCGGCAAGCGCAGCGAGGAGAACAACGGCGTCGATCTGCTGGGCATTATCGAAGAAGAGGTGCCGAAGATGACCGACCACGGTCTGCCGTTGCCGCACATGGGCTGGAACCGGGTGTATGCCAAAGCAGGCGATCGCCTGTTCCGCGGCATTGAAGAAGGCGCGTATTTCTACTTCGTGCACAGCTACGCCATGCCGGTCAACCCGTATACCATCGCCCAGTGCAATTACGGCGAGGCGTTCACCGCCGCGGTGCAGAAAGATAACTTCTTTGGCGTGCAGTTCCACCCGGAGCGCTCCGGGAGCGCCGGGGCGCAACTGCTGAAAAACTTCCTGGAGATGTGATGATTATTCCTGCTTTAGATTTAATCGACGGCACCGTCGTTCGTCTCCACCAGGGCGATTACGGCCAGCAGCGCGACTATGGCAGCGATCCGCTGCCGCGCCTGCAGTCCTATGCCGCTCAGGGAGCGGAAGTCCTGCACCTGGTCGACCTGACCGGGGCGAAGGATCCGGCGAAACGCCAGATCCCCCTGCTGAAATCGCTGGTCGCCGGCGTTGACGTCCCGGTACAGGTTGGCGGCGGCGTGCGGACCGAAGCGGATGTCGCGGCCCTGCTTGAGGCCGGCGTCGCCCGCGTGGTGGTCGGCTCCACCGCGGTGAAGTCCCCGGAGGAAGTGAAAGGCTGGTTTAAACGCTTTGGCCCTGAACAGCTGGTGCTGGCGCTCGACGTGCGCATTGACGCCGACGGCAACAAGCAGGTGGCGGTCAGCGGCTGGCAGGAAAACTCCGGCGTGACGCTGGAGGAGCTGGTGGAAAGTTATCTGCCGGTCGGCCTGCAGCACGTGCTGTGCACCGATATCTCCCGTGACGGCACCCTGGCAGGTTCTAACGTCTCGCTGTACGAGGAAGTCTGCGCCCGCTACCCGCAGGTGGCGTTTCAGTCATCCGGCGGCATCGGCGATCTCAAAGATATTGCCGCGCTGCGCGGCACCGGGGTGCGCGGCGTGATTGTCGGTCGCGCGCTGCTGGAAGGTAAATTCAACGTAACGGAGGCCATTCAATGCTGGCAAAACGGATAATCCCCTGCCTCGACGTCCGCGACGGCCAAGTAGTGAAAGGCGTGCAGTTCCGTAATCACGAGATCATTGGCGACATCGTCCCGCTGGCCAAACGCTATGCCGACGAAGGGGCCGACGAACTGGTGTTCTATGATATCACCGCCTCCAGCGACGGCCGGGTGGTCGACAAGAGCTGGGTGTCGCGCGTGGCGGAAGTGATCGACATTCCTTTCTGCGTGGCGGGTGGGATCAAGTCGCTGGAAGACGCGGCGCAGATCCTCTCCTTCGGCGCCGATAAGATTTCGATTAACTCCCCTGCTCTCGCCGACCCGACGCTGATCACCCGCCTTGCCGGCCGCTTTGGCGTGCAGTGCATTGTGGTGGGGATTGATACCTGGTTTGATGCAGAGACCGGCAAATATCACGTCAACCAGTATACCGGCGACGAGACCCGTACCCGGGTGACGCAGTGGGAAACCCTCGACTGGGTGGAGGAAGTGCAGAAGCGCGGCGCGGGCGAGATCGTCCTTAATATGATGAACCAGGACGGGGTGCGCAACGGTTACGACCTGCAGCAGCTGGCGAAGGTTCGCGCGGTGTGCCATGTCCCGCTGATCGCCTCCGGCGGCGCGGGCACCATGGAACACTTCCTCGAAGCCTTCCGCGACGCCAACGTTGACGGCGCGCTGGCGGCCTCGGTATTCCACAAACAGATTATTAATATTGGCGAACTGAAAGCGTACCTGGCGGCACAGGGCGTGGAGATAAGGGTATGTTGACTGAACAGCTGGACTGGGAAAAAACGGACGGCATGATGCCGGCCATCGTGCAGCACGCCGTATCCGGCGAGGTGCTGATGCTGGGCTACATGAACAAGGAGGCGCTGGAGAAAACCGAAGCCACCGGCAAGGTCACCTTTTACTCACGCACCAAACAGCGACTGTGGACCAAGGGTGAAACCTCGGGCAATGTCCTCAACGTAGTGAGCATCACGCCGGACTGTGACAACGATACGCTGCTGGTGCTGGTGAACCCGATCGGGCCGACCTGCCACAAAGGCACCACCAGCTGCTTCGGCGAAACCGGCCACCAGTGGCTGTTCCTCTATCAGCTGGAGCAGCTGCTGGCCGAGCGTAAGCACGCCGACCCGGAGAGCTCCTACACGGCGAAGCTGTACGCCAGCGGCACCAAGCGTATTGCGCAGAAAGTGGGGGAAGAAGGCGTGGAGACCGCGCTGGCCGCCACGGTGAACGACCGCTTCGAGCTGAAGAATGAGGCGTCGGATTTGATGTACCACCTGCTGGTGCTGCTGCAGGACCAGGGGCTGGATCTCGGGGAAGTGATTGATAATCTGAAGAGTCGTCACTAACGCGTTAACCCCCGCCGCAACGGCGGGGGTAGCTGACCTCAGGATTTGCTTTCCAGCAGCGTAGTGTAGAGATTGACGTAAGCGTCAATCATATGGTCGGCAGTAAACATCTCTTCAAAACGACGACGCGAATTTTCGCCATAGCGGCTGGCGGTTTCATCGTTATGCCAGAGCTCATTCATCGCCTCCACCAGCGCCTGACTGTCATTCGGCGGGATCACACAGCCATTCACTTTGTCCTGGTTAATGAACGAGGTCCCGGTGCCGATCTCGCAGGAGATCAGCGGCCTGGCGAAGCGC
This sequence comes from Klebsiella sp. P1CD1, assembly GCF_003790505.1. Classification (NCBI taxonomy): domain Bacteria; kingdom Pseudomonadati; phylum Pseudomonadota; class Gammaproteobacteria; order Enterobacterales; family Enterobacteriaceae; genus Klebsiella; species Klebsiella sp. P1CD1. Next base: position 1,870,459 of record NZ_CP033631.1, on the reverse strand, counting down.
GCGCCTTCCAGTAATGTAATGCCAAACGCTTCGGAACGTAGATGCGAGGGGAAGACCACGCCCCGGCAGAGCTGGAAGAGAATGTATTTATCTTCGTCGTTGAGCATGCCGGTAAACACCACATTGCTCAGCCCGCGCTGCTGCGCTTCACGACGCACTTCCGCCTCCAGCGGCCCGCCCCCGACGATCACCACCGGCAGCCGGCTACGCTCGGCGGCATCCAGCAGAATGTGCAGCCCTTTGTAGTAGCGGAAAGCGCCAACGAAGAGGAAGAAGTTATCGCCGACGGTTTCCCGCCAGTGCGCCACCCGCTGCGGATCGTGCTGCACGTCATGCTGCTCCAGACCAAACGGGATCACCACGGTTTTATCCTGATATTTTTTCAGGGTCTGGCTGGAGGCCACGTAGTTGGGCGACGAGGCGACGATGCAGTCTACGCTGGCGAGGAATCGCTCCTGCAGCGGCTGGTACAACTTCATTAACCGTTTTTGTTTCACAATATCCGAGTGATAGGTCACCACCGTTCTGGCGTCAGGCCGCGCCGAGAGATGCAACATATCCATGAAAGGAAACGGAAAATGGTAGTTGATGATGTCGTAATCATCTTTAATCTGCTTAAAACGCTTTAACGCTTTCAACGAAAACGGCGTGGAGGCAATTTCAAAAAGCTGCTTATTATAAATGACCCGATGGTCTTCGTAGGCGACAGGACCTGTCTCTTTGTCCGGGCTAAAAGTAAAAACATCGGCTGCGATTCCCCGGCGGGCGCAGCCCTGACTTAGCTGATAAATGACCTGCTCAATACCGCCGTAGGTATCGGGATAGTAGGTCTTATAGACGTGTAGAACTCTCAACTGACACCCTTAGAGTAATTTATAGGCGTTAATGGTCTGGGTCGTACAGTTCTCCCACGAAAACTGTTTCGCCTGGGCAAGACCGCGCGCGGTGGCGACTTCCCGCCAGCTATCATCCTGCAGGCTCTGCAAAATATGCGCGCTAATCGCGTCTACATCATTAGGATCGGCAACGAGGCCGGCATCGCCAACCACCTCAGGCAAAGAAGTGACATTGGAACATACTACCGGCACACCGCAAGACATCGCTTCAAGAATAGGTAAACCGAATCCCTCATAGAAGGAGGGATAAACAAAGGTTCTGGCCGCCGCGTACAGATAAGGCAGGTCTTCATCCGGGACATAGCCCAGGTAACGGATCCACCCTTCACGCGTACCGCGCTCGACTAACTGCCACAGCACATCGTCTTCCCATCCGCGATAACCGCTGAGGATCAGCGGGTAGCGCATGCGGGTCTCCATCGGCAGCAGCTGATAGGCCTGCAGCAGACCGCGGATATTTTTACGCGGCTCCATGGTGCCGATATATAACGCATACCCCTGCCACGCCAGCTGATATTTCTGCAGGACCGGCAGGCACTCCGCCGGGCTGCGCGGAATATAGTCGCTGCTGCAGGCCAGCTTGGTGGTGACGATCCGATCCGCCGGATAGTTGAACAGGCGGATGATTTCACTGCGCGAGAAGTCGGAGACGGTCAGGATCAGCTTCGCCGAATCCAGGCTCTCGTGCAGGGACTTCTCCATATAGCGAACCCGATCTTTTGGATGATATTCCGGGCAGGTAAAAATGGAGATGTCATGAAACGTGGTCACGGCGCGTTCCAGGCGATGCGGCAGATAGAAATTGGGACCATGGTAAATGTAGTCTTTGTAATCGCGCAATGCCCACGCCTGGCGCCGCGGATGCAGCAGGCGATACGCCTCAATCAGCAGCGGCTGGCGACGCAGAAACGCCGACAGACGACCATGATTGCTGGCTTTGGTATCGCTTTTATTCTCCACCTGGGGGATCTGATCGATAAACGACGCGCCGTGAAACAGCTTCAGCTCTTCGATTTCACGGGCAACCGCCAGCCGCTTAACCAGCTCCAGGGAATACCGACCGATGCCCGTTAATGGGTATTTAATTGGCTCAGTAGCAAAAATAATTTTCATAACGAACTCATCACAAGGGCCACCGGAGTAGCCCTGTTGATAGCGATTATTGCTTCGCGGCTGGCGCGATAATCGGCAGGTTTTTCAGGAGAAATTCCGCGCTCTGTTTCCAGGTTAACCAGTTGATATTTTCGGAACGAGGATGCGCGTTTTGCTCGTACAGGGCTAACCACTCTTCTACCGCCTTCGCGATGTCGGACGGCGCTTCACCGGAGAAATACCAGGCATGTTCCTGAGCAATCTCTTTAAACACCGGAATGTCGCGAATAATCACTGGCAGCTTTTTCTGCGCCGCTTCAATCAACGGCAGGCCAAAGCCTTCTCCCTGCGAGGCAAAGATCAGCGCGCGTGAACGAGCGTATAGCTCGGCCAAAAACTCGTCGCTGATATTCTGCAGCCAGAAGAGCTTTTTGTTCAGCTGCGGATGATGGCGTAATTTTTCGCACAAGCTGTCAACGTTCCAGCCCTGTTTGCCGACGATAAACAAGTTGTAGTCTTTGCCCTCGCGCCACAGTTCCTCGAAGGCGGCCAGCGTCTGGGCGTGGCCTTTGCGCGGCTCCATGGTACCCACCATGATAAATGACGGGGCTGCAGCCATCGTTGCTAACAGCGCCTGTGCATTATCCGGCATGCCAGTGGACGGTACGCTGGCATCGAGGTCGGCTCCCAGATGGAAGTTGCTGACGGTCAGCAGCGGGTTCGGTTTCACCCAATGGCGATTTTCCGCAATCCACGCTTTCACATCCTCGGCAACGCTGGCAGAGACGCAGATCAGCCGATCGGCGTGCTCTGCGAGGCAGGACAGCCAGATCGGGAATTCACGCTGAATGCCTTCGATACTCCACTCCGGGCGGCGTAATGGCAGAATATCATGCACCACGAAGCAGGCGAACGCCCCGGCGGCGCGCATGCTGTCAATTTGCGTCACCACCTCCGGGAAGAGATGCGCGGTCAGATCGGTGGCGATAAGCACATCGTCTTTGCTGAACAGCACCGGTTCATCAGCGCCAAATTCGCCCGGGAAATGACTGGACAGATATTGGTTGGCGTAGCGATAACACTCGCCAGGGGTGTAGTAGACAGCGGAAACCTCGTAACCCGGCACGCCAGATTTCAGTAATTCGCTGAGGATACTGCGCGAGACGCGCTGGATCCCGGTCTTCGCGTCATGTTTCGCCAGAACCGAAATGTCCACCAGCAGCTTGCGGGAATGGCGCTTAAAGCTATTGCGCGCAACCGCCCATGCCAGACCAAGACGGTCGACTTCGCTCAGCGCATCGATTTTCTGCATCGTCTGGATACGGGAGGCGGTCACGCTTTCCGCCTGCCCGGCATTCGCCTCTTGGGACGACTGCAGCAGACGAGTGAAACCCTCGATCGCCAGATGGGCGGTATTGGCCCACGAGAATTTGGCCGACTGCGCGAGAGCATGCGCTTTCAGCTCACGATAAAAAGCCTCATCGGTCAGCGCCTTCTCCATGACCCGGCGAATATCCTGCACATCATGCGGATTGAACATGGCATCTTCCCAGCCAATGACTTCCGGCAGGCTGGTAATGTTTGAACCCAGGGTCGCGGCCCCACAGCGCATCGCTTCCAGCGGCGGCAGGCCGAATCCCTCATGCAGCGACGGGAACACAAACAGTTTGCACAGGTTGTACAAGGCAATCAGATCGTCGTCGGTCAGGAACCCAGTAAAGATAAGCTGGCTGCGTGACAGGCCATAGCTTTCCGCCAGACGCAGAATACGCTCCAGATCTTCAGGATGCACCTTATACGCGAGCACCATCGGATAGCGCTGCTGCAGTTCGGCAGGCAGCATGCTGTAAGCATGAATAAGCGCTTCAATGTTTTTCCGCGGCTCGATCATCGCCAGCGTTAGGATAAACTCATCCGGCAGGCTGTATTTCTCTTTTAAAGACTGAATACGCTCAGCAGAATAATCGATCACCGCAAACTCTTCGCCCACCGCCGAGGAGATGTTCAGTACCCGATCGCTGGCGATGTCGGTATATTCGATCACTTCCTGAGCTGCCGACTGCGAAATAGCGAAGATCGCGTCTGCCCGCTCAAATTCCGCCAGCTTGTTCATATAAAACTCACGGAAATTCGGATCGCCGAGGTAACGCTCTTTATTTAACAACGGGATCAGATCGTGGCATACACACACCGTCTTCCAGGGCACATTATCCGCCGGAATAGACACGGTATAACTATCCCCATGGCCTTCGAAGAAGCTAATAACATAGACGATATCAGGCGCGATATTGGCGATAGCGATATCGCGGGCCGCCTGGGCTGCCTTGCTACGACCGTGGTTTTCGATGTTGCAATAGGCCGTTGGCGCAACGGCTGAGAAGATGAACATATCTTCATCCGTCAGCAGGTCCCGATAGGCCATTTTGACATCATTGATATTATCAATGGGGTACATACCATTGATCAAAATACTGACGCGATGCTCACCGGCATTTTCAATAATGGCGCGGCTCATGGCCAGGGTACTGCGACCGATACCGCGGAATTTACTTTCCGACTGGTAACCCTGGACATCAATCAAAATATGCAAGTTAATCTCCTTATTTATTTTTCGTTAGTTTGAGATAAATTTCGTAAACCTCCGGAGGTAAAAGCTCCGGATGCATCACTTGCAGTTCAGTCTGCGTTAAAATCTGCGCATCAGCCTGATACTGACTGTGCGGCAGTGGATTCATACGACGATACAAACGATAGGCAGGCTGATAAAGGCCCAGCTTATGTAAACAATTTACCGCGGTATGTTTTACCTGCGGATGTTTTCTCATAAACGAGAAAACAAACCGCAAGACGCGCTTAATAAAATGTTTACACCGCTGCACGAAACCATACTGCCTCAGCAAATGGATCTGCAGGCCCAGATAACGATAACCTTTGGTCATTCTCCAGGAACGGCTGCGATGGATTTTTTCGATTTCCTGGCGAAGCTGCTGGTTTTCGTTGCTTAAATGGTGGATCTCCCGGTTAGCGGCTTCCAGTCGCTGCAGTAGCTCAGCGGTTTCAGGGGGCAACTCGGGCTGAACGTCAGCCTGGGCGTGCGCTTGTGCCGACTGCAACAGCGCCGCCAGCTGCTCCATATTCTCACCAAGCCAGGCGAGTTCATGGCTGACTTCCACAGGTTGTTGAGCTTTCTCGACTAACGCATCCTGAGCGGCCTGCAGCTGAGCCATCTGCTCTTCCAGGGTATGGATTTGGCCGCGCAACGCCTCCGAGCCGGCGCTTTCATGACGCACCCGGGACTGGAGCTCCAGCAGCACCGTCTCCTGAGCGATGATCCACTGTTCCGTCGCCCCGCGCTGCTGTTCAGCTGAAGGCAGCTTCGCTTTCTTCTCGAACAGCGCCAACAGCAGGGCAAAGTTCCAGCGTTCAACCGGCTCCTGCCAGACCGCATACAGCCAGTTAGACCACGGCTGGGGCAGATTAAACGGATGAACAGGCGCCGAGCGCCAGAAACCAGTCCAGCTTTTGTTTTCGGCAAACAGCTCATTCACAAACACGAAGAACGACTGGACAAGGTTCGTCGGCCAGCTGCAGTCCTGCGGCGTGGTAACGATAGAGCCAAAGTCGATTAAGCGGGCATGCTGTCGGGCATCGACCATCACGTTCCACGGGCGTACATCGTCATGCCAGAACCCTTGTTTCTCCAGCGCCGCTAAGGAACGAAGCAAGCTACCGAGGATTTTTTCACGATCGATCTCCTCCCCGGCTGCCAGCATATCGCTCAGCAAACGACCCGGGAGTTTTTCCATCACCAGCCAGCCAGACTGAGCATTTTCGCCGTGGGCCAGTAATGCGGGCGCGTCAAAGCCCGCTGGCGGTTGCGCCAGGAACTTTATTTCATTATGCAGTTCATGTTTATTACGCTGGCTCTCTTCCGCCGTCAGGATGCCGTGGGGCATGTCGTAATAGAAAAACTTGCATACATAATCTTCGCCAAAGAAGTAGCGACGGCTGCGCTTATGCGCGAGGCCGGCCCCGGCATAGGGCTGATTCTGCCAGTGCTGGAACGGCTGATTAAAATCGTTGATCAGCACCCGGTGGTTGCTGACCAGGTACATCGGGCGCGGTACGGGGGATAAATGGGTGTCAAACTCACCGATCAGGCGATAAAACGCGCACTGCTCAATCAGTTCGCGCGGGTCGTCCGGCTGAGAAACGCCCCAGTAAAGCGGTTCTTCTTTCACCGCCAGCTCAAGGATCACCGCCTGGGTGACATCGGCCAGGCGCGAGAGCAGACGTTTAACTTCATCGATACCATGAAGGTGAACAATATGGTGAAACACGCTTAAGCCAATGGCCAGATCAAACTCGCCCTCTTCCAGCGCGGCGATCACCTCTTCAATTCTGCCTACCCGGAACTCGGCGGCAAAATCGGGGTTCTCTTCGGCCAGCGCGCGGCACACGTTAATATTTTCCTGCTGGAAATCGATACCAACGATAGTCGCGCCTTTGCTTGCCAGACTCAGGCTAAAAAAGCCCTGCGCGCAGCCCAGATCGAGAACGTTAAGCGGGCGCCCCAGCGCACGGGATAAGTTATCGTACTGTTCGGTAATCAAATCGAGGCGTTGATTACAATCACGAGCGGCGTCGCCATCCCATTCGGGATGGCCAAAAATAGTTTGATAAATCTCAGGTAATTCGCTAACCAGCGTGTTTAAGTCTTTAGTCATGGAATCGTTTTTCTCAACGTCATTGGTAGCTAGTAAAGGACGACTTAAGATCGATGACACCCCAGAAATCCATGCTCTTGGTCACATGTAAAATAATGGAGTCGTAACGTCTGTCCAGCGGCGTCATATCCGTCTGTGGGTTGCCGGCAGAGATACCAAATGACAGCAGGTAATCGCCACTGTTTAAATCAACCGGAAGGCTAAATTTAAAGACCCGAACATCGCCGCGGGAAACCGAAATATTTTCCCGCCCTTCAGAGGCGAGGAAAGAGTTGGTTCCGTAGAGGAATAAGCCATCGAGGGTCTTAATCAGGATGCCTGGCACCACGCAATCAAAATCGTATTCAAACACGACCTTCATCAGAAAATCGGTCTGCTGATTGCCCGTCAGTGAGGGAGGAAAATCAACCCCGGCGCTCTGGATATGATAATCGATGATTTTCGCGCCACCCTGCCCCCAGCGATATTCTTCCGGACGGTAGCCTGGGCGCGTGTGGTACACATCTTCAATCTCATCGAGAGACATCTGGCTTTCGCCACTGGCTGACGAGATAGCCGTTGCGCTTTTTGTCGCGCTGTCTTTATCCGGTTTGCCAAACAGCTCATCCAGGTAACGGTTGGTTACGTCGCGGGCGGTGCCGTCCATGCAGATGTCACCATTTTTGAGGAAAATGGCGCGGTCGCAGTGCTTGACGATATCCCCGGCGCTGTGGGAAACCAGCAGCAGCGTGGTCCCCTGCTTTTTGAAGTCCGCGATGCGAGCATAGCATTTCGCCTGAAAACGGGAGTCACCCACGGAGAGCGCTTCATCGACGATCAGAATATCCGGCCGGGAGGCCGTGGCGACAGCGAACGCCAGGCGCATTTGCATACCGCTGGAATAGATGCGCACGGGCTCTTCAATGTAGTCGCCGATATCGGCGAAGGCTTCGATCTCCGGCATTAAGCGCTCGATCTCTTCCCGGCCCAGGCCCATCATCAGCCCGGACATATACACGTTCTGCCGGCCGGTAAAGTCAGGATGGAAGCCCATGCCCAGCTCCAGCAGCGCGGCGACGCGCCCCTGGATTTCAATGCTGCCTTTGGTGGGCTGAGTGGTGCCAGTCAGCAGCTTCAGTAATGTACTTTTACCTGCGCCGTTCACCCCAACAATGCCGACCGCTTCACCGGGTTCAATGCTGAAATTGATATCTTTCAATACCCATTTCTTGCTGTGCCGCGGCTTATCGCCCGGCAGTAGTTTCTCAATGACCCGGTTCCATTTAGATGGATAATATTTATACGCCTTGCCGACGTGCTGAACTTTGATACTCATGATTAAATCTCGTCCACAATATCAGCGGCATGTTTTTTAAATAAACGCCAGGCAAATAAAAACAGAATGACCGACACCACTGTGACCGGAAGCAGCGCCATCCAGTTAGGGCTCTGGTGATAGAGCATCACGTTCTGGTAGGAACCGATAATGGTCGCCATCGGGTTATACGCCAGCAGACCTGATACCCATTCCGGCAGCGTTTTGGATACGTAAACAATCGGCGTAAACCAGAACCAAAACTGCAGCAGGATATTGACGAACTGCCCGACGTCGCGGACAAAAACGTTCAGCACCCCGAGGATAATCCCCAGGCCAAGAGTAAACAGCATCTGGACGATCAGCACCGGAATGATTTCAAAGAAAATCATGCCCGGGAAATTGCCCGTGACGATCAGAAACAGTACAAACAGACCAAAAATGATCAGGAAGTTAATGAACGCCGAGGCGGTGACAATGATCGGTAAACAGATCCGCGGAAAGCTCAGTTTCTTGAGGATATTGGCATTGGTCAGAAAAACGTTGACCAGATTGCCGAGCGTTTCCGTAAACAGCCCCCAGGTTAATACCCCGGAACAGAGATAGATACTGTAGGCAAAAGGACCATCCATGCCCGCCAGGCGGGCACGCATTAACTCTGAAAAAATTAATGTATAGACGGAAATCATGGCGATCGGCTGTAAGATCAACCATGCCGCGCCTAAAAAACTGGTCTGGTAACGGGACTGAAAGTCCCGTTTAACGCTGTCAATAATAAAGCCACGGTAGCGATAGATCGCTGAAAACATAGGACTCAAAGCGATTCCTCTTTTAACAGGTTGAGCAGCTCGGCGGTTTTCTCATTCATTAACGCCGTATCCGCTCTGGACTCAACGTTCAGACGCACCACCGGCTCCGTGTTGGACGTGCGCAGGTTAAAGCGCCACTCAGGGTATTCAATACTGATACCGTCCGTTGTGTCGATGTGTGCGGCCGCCGGCTCATACTGCGCCCGGATGCGCGCTATCGCCTCCGCCGCGTTCCCCAGCTTGCGGTTGATCTCCCCCGACGCCGGGAACGCCGCCTGGCGGTCCGCCACCAGCGATTTCAGCGAACTGTTCTTCAGGCACAGCAGCTCCGCCACCAGCAGCCACGGGATCATCCCGCTGTCGCAGTAGGCGAAGTCGCGGAAGTAATGGTGCGCGCTCATCTCCCCGCCGTAGATGGCGTCTTCCTGGCGCATCCGCTCCTTGATGAACGCATGCCCCGTCTTCGACATCACCGGCTGGCCGCCGCTGCGGGTCACGATGTCCACCGTGTTCCACGTCAGACGCGGGTCGTGAATGATTTTCGCCCCCGGCTGCTTCTGCAGGAACGCTTCCGCCAGCAGGCCGACAATGTAGTACCCCTCGATAAACGACGCCTCGTCATCGAACAGGAAGCAGCGGTCGAAGTCGCCGTCAAAGGCGATACCCATGTCCGCCTGATGCGCACGCACCGCATCGGCGGTGTCCTGACGGCACTCCGGCAGCAGCGGGTTCGGGATACCGTTCGGGAAATGGCCGTCCGGCTGGTGATGCACCTTGATAAAGGTCACCGGCGCCCCGGCCGCCGCGAAGCGTTTCTCCACCTCATCAATCACGTGCCCCGCCGCCCCGTTGCCGGAGTTCACCACCAGCTTCAGCGGACGGGTGAAGTTCGCCAGGTCCACGTAGCCCATCAGGTGGTCGACGTACTCCTTCAGCACCGAAATCTGACGCAGGGTTCCGCGACGCGCCGGGTCCACCGGCGGGAACTGGTTCTCCTCCGCCAGGCGCTGGATATCCCGCAGGCCGGTGTCGCCGCTGATGGGCTTCGCGTTCTCGCGCACCAGCTTCATGCCGTTGTAGTTCATCGGGTTATGGCTCGCCGTCACCTCGATGCCGCCGTCCACCCCGAGGTGGAAGGTGGCAAAGTAAATCTCTTCCGTGCCGCTCAGGCCGATATCCAGCACGTCGGTGCCGGCGTCCATCAGCCCGCGGGCCAGCGCCAGCTTCAGCGACTCGCTGGTGAGGCGCACATCGCCCCCCACCACTATCTTCCCGGGTTTCAGAAATTCGCCGTAGGCGCGGCCGATACGGTAGGCGATGTCCTCGTTCAGCTCCTCGCCCAGTTCACCCCGGATGTCATAAGCCTTAAAGCATGTTAACTGTGTCATTCTGCGTTTTGTCCCGAAAAAAATTAGCAACGACCATACTGGTCTTTAATACGAATAATGTCGTCCTCGCCGAGGTACGACCCCGACTGGATCTCCAGCACTTCCAGCGGAATACGGCCCGGGTTTTCCAGGCTGTGCTCGGCGCCAATCGGAATAAAGGTGGACTGGTTCTCGGTCAGCAGGAACTGCTTGCCGTTGACCGTCACCTGACCGGTGCCGGCGAGAATGACCCAGTGCTCGGCGCGGTGGTGGTGCATCTGCATCGAGAAGGCGCCGCCCGGTTTCACGGTGATACGGTTGACGTTGAAGCGCGGGGTCTGGACCACCACGTCGCAGCGGCCCCAGGGACGGTAAATCTCGCGGTGGCGCTTGTACTCGCTGCGCTGGTTCTGCTTGAGGAACTCGACCGCCTTCTTCACGTCCTGGGAACGCTCGCGGTTCATCACCAGCACGGCGTCCTTGGTGCTGACAATCACCAGGTTCTCCACGCCAATGGCCGCCACCAGCTTCTCGTCGCTGTTGATGTAGCAGTTTTCGCTGTCATGCACCCACGCGTCACCGCTGAGGACGTTACCCTGCTCGTCTTTCGGGCTGACCTCCCACAGGGCGGACCAGGAGCCGACGTCGCTCCAGTCGGCATCGAGACCGACCACCACCGCGTCGGCGGTTTTCTCCATCACCGCGTAGTCCACGGACTCGTCCGGGCACTCGCAGAAAATGTCATGCGGAATGCTGATGAAGTCGCTGCCGTTGTCGGCGGCATTGACCGCGGCCTGGCAGGCTTCGAGGATATCCGGGCGGAATTTGGCCAGCTCGGAGAGGTATTTTTTGGCGCGGAACATAAACATGCCGCTGTTCCAGTAGTACTCCCCGGAGGCGAGATAGGCCTCGGCGCGCTCGCGGTCCGGCTTCTCCACGAAGCGGGCCACCTGGTACGGGGTGTGGGCGCTGTCGGTGAGGGCCACGCCGCGCTGGATGTAGCCGTAGCCGGTTTCCGGGGCGTTCGGCACGATACCGAAGGTGACCAGATGGCCTTCATCGGCATACTGCTCGGCGACGCGGATGGCGTCGTGGAAGACCGGCTGGTTATTGATGATATGGTCGGCGGCGAGGACCAGCATCAGCGGGTCGTCGCCGTGACGGGTGGCCTGAAGAGCCGCCAGGGCGATGGCCGGGGCGGTGTTGCGCCCGACCGGCTCTAGAATAATGTTGTTCGACAGCTTGTTGAGCTGACGCAGCTGTTCGGCCACCAGGAAGCGGTGCTCTTCGTTACAGATGACCATCGGTTCATGGATTTCAAGGCCCGAGAGTCGGGTGATGGTTTCCTGCAGCATGGAGTTCTGCCCGTACAGCCGGAGGAACTGTTTCGGGTAAAGCTCGCGAGACATCGGCCAGAGACGACTGCCGGTACCACCAGCCATAATTACAGGAAGTAACATAATGAAATCCTTAAATAAATAATTGCTTTATTTTACTATCAATCAATCGACCGTCAGGTGGCGTAGCCTTTTTGAGGCACGCTACCGCCATTGGCTGTCGCAACCAAAATGCGTACTGCTCCCGTGCTCCAGGCTAAGCGCCACCCTCTTTCGCTTCAGGCTGTCGGCAGATCGTTCAGTCAGCGGCTACAATGACAGCCTGGCGGAACGCGTGTCCTGAAAACCTAAAAGCAGAGATATACCTTCAGGCATATCTCTGCTTTTAACATGCATCTTCCCTCACCTGGCCGCCAAACGCACCACACTTTCCGCATTTGCCGCCGGGTTAACCATCAGGACTTTCTCATTTACGCAGGGCAAAACACATGCCCTTACCGCCACCGAAAAAAGCGCAACGGGCGCCCAGCCGATGCTGGCAACCGTCAGAAAGGAGCGTTTACGACGTGGGGAAAGATAAGAAGAGACATCGTCTTCGCCGCCAGGGAGACCACGCGCATTCAGGCTTGATGGCCCTGTGCACACAACAACGGCGCTATGTTCCGATAGGTGGGATAAACGACTCATGCCTCTACACTGCACATTCCACAAAGAAAATCGTGCGCAGATTATAGCGCTGGTCGGCGGGAATAAAAATAAAAAAGCCTACTGATTAATGGATTACTCAAATGACACACATCATAAACATTCATTAAACAAGCAAAAAAAGAGCAATTTGTTGATATCCATGAAGAAAAGAAAGCCATCATTGCGCACTTTTAGCCCGTTTGATAAATAAACCGGGCACAAAAAATATAACTTTAAACAAACTTATGCCGGGCTCAATGGGTATTTGTTGCCTTTGTGTTTAGCCACAAATCGCTAAACCGCTGACAAGTCACAAGGTTATTATTCGGAGGCTAACAGTCAAATGAGAAACATTGTTATTTATCACCTTTTGCCACGGTTATTTTGCCAGAAAAAACGTCCTTCACCTCACGTCTGGCGGAGATGACGCGGCAAAGCAAGTGATCCCAACCGCAAGCCAGTGTAAAATCGGCACTTATGTAGAACGGGATATCCACACCCCGGAGGAAAAATATGAAGTTTTTGGTCACTGGTGCCGCAGGTTTTATCGGCTTTCATATCGCGCAGCGCCTGCTGAATGAAGGGCATGATGTTGTCGGGATCGACAACATGAACGACTATTATGACGTCAGCCTGAAGCAGGCCCGTCTGGATCGCCTGGCATCTCCGGCATTCCATTTCCAGCAGCTGGATCTGGCCGACCGGGAAGGTATGGCAAAGCTGTTCGCCGCAGAGCAATTTGATCGCGTGATCCACCTGGCGGCCCAGGCCGGTGTGCGCTACTCTCTGGAAAATCCGTATGCCTATGCGGACGCTAACCTGATGGGTTATCTGAATATTCTGGAAGGCTGCCGTCATACCAAAGTGAAACACCTGGTATACGCCTCCTCCAGCTCGGTTTACGGCCTCAACCGTAAAATGCCGTTCTCCACCGAAGATTCCGTCGATCATCCGGTCTCCCTGTATGCCGCCACCAAGAAAGCTAATGAGCTGATGGCGCATACCTATTCCCATCTGTACAGCATCCCGACCACCGGGCTGCGCTTCTTTACGGTCTATGGCCCCTGGGGCCGCCCGGATATGGCGCTGTTCAAGTTCACGAAAGCGATGCTGGAAGGGAAAAGTATTGACGTCTACAACTACGGCAAAATGAAGCGCGACTTTACCTATATCGACGACATCGTCGAGGCGGTGGTGCGCGTCCAGGATGTGATCCCGCAGGCCAATGCCGACTGGACCGTTGAGAGCGGTTCACCGGCCACCAGTTCCGCGCCGTATCGGGTCTATAACATTGGCAACAGCTCGCCAGTGGAACTGATGGACTACATTACCGCCCTGGAAGAGGCGCTGGGGATGGAAGCGAAGAAGAATATGATGCCGATCCAGCCGGGCGATGTGCTGGACACCAGCGCAGACACCCAACCGCTATATGACCTGGTGGGTTTCAAGCCGCAGACGTCAGTGAAGGAAGGCGTGAAGAACTTCGTCGAGTGGTATAAGGATTACTATCAGATCTAATCCCCTGCCCTGCCGCAATCGTCAGGTTGCGGCAATCTCTTCTATGGAACCTCCGTTATCCTGACTATATGTCGACTGAATGCACATTCATTGTTTTATATATAATGTTTTGTGCTATAGACGGTATTTTTGCCTTTTTTCTCGCCTGCCTGAAACCAGTTTCATCCAGCTTTTTTCAAAAAAGCAAATATCCGCGCGCCAGGCACTCAAACTTTTCTGTCATCCATCCCAATTTGGTGAGTGGAAACAGCATTATATGCTGATTGAGCAAAAACATTACTCTCTGTAGGAATTTTCCTAAATCCAGGATATGTTAGAGCAAGCCATGCAACAGAACAAAACTGGTGCATTGCTTATCAAACTAATAATTCAATCAACATACGCTCTGTGGTAGATATTATGGAAAACCTATTTTTCTTAGTGGTGGCTGCCATACTACTTGCTGTTTCCGTTTATTTCTTGATTTCTTATTTAAAAGACAGAAAGAAAACGAAACTGACGTTTAATAAACGCAAGTGGTAAGGACCGCTCTGTATTGCAATCAGATTAAGATAACATTAAGAGATAAAAAAATGATATTACAGAATGAGCGTTCATTCTGCTTTTTGGCGTGGCATTAAGGCAAGAAAAAATAGTGTTAATCGCGCCCTGTTCATCATATTTCCATAGGGCATAAATAACAAAAGCCTGCGTTGCAGGCTTTGTTTTACCTCCCGGCGCTTATCTCCGGCATCTACATCACAGTGACGGTAGCTCTTCACAAGGTAAGTTTAACTTATCGGACCTGTTTTCAACCCGCAACGGCTTTTGAGCAGGATCGTAATGTCCATCACAATTTATTGAGGCTAATCTGAATGTGCGAGAAATACGCGGAGTGAGGGATATAACGGGGAGATAAAGAAGAACACTGGCGGCAGGGAACCGCCAGTCTCAGACAGGCAGAATTAATCGTTACCAAACAGATCGCGGGTGTATACCTTGTCCGCCACATCCGCCAGCTCTTCCGCCATACGGTTAGAGATGATCACATCCGCTTCTTGTTTGAAGGCATCCAGATCGCGCACGACGCGGGAGTTGAAGAACTCATCTTCCTGCATCACCGGTTCATAGATAATAACCGGAATACCTTTCGCCTTGATGCGCTTCATAATGCCCTGAATAGAAGAGGCACGGAAGTTGTCCGAACCACTCTTCATGATCAGGCGATACACACCCACCACTTTCGGCTTACGGGCGAGAATAGAATCCGCGATAAAGTCTTTACGGGTACGGTTAGCATCCACGATAGCCGCGATGATATTGTTCGGGACCGATTCGTAGTTCGCCAGCAGCTGCTTGGTATCTTTCGGCAGGCAGTAGCCGCCATAGCCAAAGGACGGGTTGTTGTAGTGGTTACCGATACGCGGATCCAGGCATACCCCTTCGATAATCTGCTTGCTGTTCAGCCCCTGGCTTTCAGCATAGCTGTCGAGCTCATTGAAATAGGCAACACGCAGCGCCAGATAGGTGTTCGCGAACAGTTTGATCGCTTCCGCTTCAGTGGAGTCGGTAAACAGGGTCGGGATATCCTGCTTAATCGCGCCTTCTTTCAGCAGGTCTGCGAAACGCTCGGCACGCGCAGAGCGCTCACCAATAACAATGCGCGATGGGTGCAGGTTGTCGTACAGCGCACGGCCTTCACGCAGGAACTCAGGAGAGAAAATAACATTATCAATCCCTAAACGTTCTTTGATGTCGCGGGTGAACCCCACCGGGATGGTCGATTTAATGATCATCACCGCGTTCGGGTTGATCTCTGTGACATCGCGAATAACCGCTTCCACTGTAGAGGTGTTGAAGTAGTTGGTTTTGGGATCGTAATCGGTCGGCGTCGCAATGATCACGTAGTCGGCATTACGATAGGCGTCGTGCTTGTCCGTGGTAGCACGGAAATTTAACGGTTTTTCTGCCAGATATTCCTGAATCTCTTTATCCACAATCGGAGAGATCTTCTGGTTAAGCATATCCACTTTGGCCTGTACGATATCCAGAGCAACCACTTCGTGGTTTTGCGCAATCAGGACACCGTTCGATAAACCAACATAACCTGTACCGGAAATAGTAATTTTCATTCGATTACACTTTAATCAGTTAACTGGGTAATGGCGGATAGCCACGAATTTAAATAATGCTGTTGGCGGTTTTACGCTGAGAAGGAAGGTAAGTCAAGTCGGTCGGTTGACCCGGTTTGTTAACGAAGAAACATGACGAGTTCCATCTGGAACCCGCCATTTTAGGAAAAAAACAACCTAATTATTTATATACTTCTGCAGTGGCAAGAGTATGTGCCTGCAGATCTTTCTCCGACAGCGAGAGCGCGCAATCGCTCAGCGCCGGCCAGTCAATCCCGATCTCCGGATCGTTCCAGATGATGCTCCGTTCTGACTGCGGCGCGTAGTAGTTCGTCGCCTTGTAGACAAACTGCACCGTGTCGCTCAGCGCCATAAACCCGTGGGCGAACCCTTCCGGGATCCACAGCTGACGTTTATTCTCTGCGCTGAGCACTGCGCCCACCCATTTGCCAAAGGTTGGCGATGAACGACGGATATCCACCGCCACGTCAAATACCTCACCTTCCACACAGCGGACCAGTTTGCCCTGGGCGTGCGGATCCAGCTGATAGTGCAACCCACGCAATACGCCTTTCTGGGACTGGGAGTGGTTGTCCTGAACAAAATCCACCTGGCGGCCCACCGCCTCATTAAACACCTTGCTGCTGAAGCTCTCAAAGAAGAAACCTCGCGCATCACCAAACACGCGCGGTTCAAAAATCAGCACGTCAGGAATATCTGTTTTAATAATGTTCATCTTTTGCTACCCGTTTATTTGCCCAGAACTTCCGTTACCACGCGAGCCACACCCTGACGCCAGTCCGGGAGAGTCACCCCAAATGCCTGCTGGAATTTTTCATTCGACAGGCGTGAGTTGAGCGGACGCTTCGCTGGCGTCGGATAGGCCGTCGTCGGAATGCCCTTCACTTCCTGGATCGCCAGCTCTGCACCGTGCGCCCTCGCCACCTCAAACACATAGCGGGCGTAGTCGCACCAGCTGGTCTCGCCGCTGGCCACCAGATGATAGGTGCCGGCCAGCGCCGGATTACGCAGCGTTTCACGGATTGCCGTCGCCGTGCAGTCTGCCAGCAGCTCAGCGCCGGTGGGCGCCCCGTGCTGGTCGTCAATGATGGAGAGCGTCTCTTTCTCACCCGCCAGGCGGAGCATGGTTTTGGCAAAGTTGGCGCCGCGGGTGGCATACACCCAGCTGGTACGGAAAATCAGATGACGCGGGTTGCCCTGCTCCAGCGCCAGTTCACCGGCGCGTTTGGTTTCACCGTAGACGTTCAGCGGGCCGGTTGCTTCATCTTCCCGGCGATAATGGCTGCCGGCGCCGTCGAACACATAGTCCGTGGAATAATGCACCATCAGGGCACCCAGCTTCGCCGACTCTGCCGCCAGCACCGCCACCCCTTTGTCGTTCAGCAGGTCGGAGAGCTCCCGCTCGCTTTCGGCCTTGTCCACTGCCGTGTGCGCGGCGGCATTCACCACCACGTCCGGGCGGACGGTACGCACGGTCTGCGCGATGCCTTCCAGATTCGTCAGATCGCCGCACAGCTCTTTATCAAAGTAGTCCACCGCGACCACGTCGCCGAGGGTGGACAGTGAACGCTGGAGCTCCCAGCCCACCTGGCCATTCTTGCCAATCAGTAAAATCTTCATTCTCTGTATCCTGTCGTTGACGGAGAAAGCATTAACGCTCGTTCAGCAGGCGCTTCAGATAAGCACCGTACTCGGTTTTCTTCAGGCGTTCGGCCTGAGCCGCCACCCCTTCCGCCGACAGCCACTGATTGCGGTAACCAATCTCTTCCAGGCAGGCGACCTTCATCCCCTGGCGCTTCTCAATGGTGTGAATAAACTGTGATGCGTCCATCAGGCTATCGTGGGTGCCCGTGTCCAGCCAGGCAAAACCGCGCCCCAGCAGTTCAACATGCAGGTCACCTTGCTCCAGATACATCTGGTTCAGGGTGGTGATCTCCAGCTCGCCGCGCTCAGAAGGCTTCACGTCCTTCGCCATCTCCACCACGTTATTGTCGTAGAAGTAGAGCCCGGTCACCGCCCAGTCCGATTTCGGCTTCAGCGGTTTCTCCTCGATAGACAGCGCCTTAAAGTTCTCGTCGAACTCCACCACCCCGAAGCGCTCCGGATCCAGCACCTGATAACCAAACACCGTGGCACCGGAGGTCTTCGCCGCTGCCGCCTCCAGTTTTTTACCAAAGCTCTGGCCAAAGTAGATATTATCCCCCAGCACCAGGGCGCAGGCATCGTTGCCGATAAACTTCTCGCCAATGATAAAGGCCTGCGCCAGACCATCCGGCGACGGCTGGATGGCGTAGCTGAAGTTCACCCCGAACTGTGACCCATCGCCCAGCAGGCGCTGGAAGGAGGGCATATCGTCCGGTGTAGAGATGATCAGGATGTCGCGAATCCCCGCCAGCATCAGGACGGACACCGGGTAGAAAATCATCGGCTTGTCATAGATCGGCAGCAGCTGCTTGGAGACGCCCTGGGTGATCGGATATAAACGCGTGCCGGAGCCGCCGGCCAGAACAATACCTTTCATAAATCTTTTCCTTAATTAGTCAGATATCAGTTATTGAGGCCCAGACGCTCGCCGGCATAGGAGCCGTCCAGCACGCGCTGCCACCAGGTCTGGTTGTTCAGATACCAGTGCACGGTTTTTTCAATCCCGCTCTCGAACGTCTCCTGTGGTACCCAGCCCAGATCGCGCTGAATTTTCGCGGCATCAATGGCATAACGTAGGTCATGTCCAGGACGGTCGGTGACAAAAGTGATCAGGTCTGCGAAATGAGTGATGTTACCCGGCTTCTGCGCCACCACCTTGTCGAGAATGGCGCAGATGGTGCGCACCACATCGATATTTTTACGCTCGTTATGACCGCCGATATTGTAGGTCTCGCCGCTCTTGCCTTCGGTCGCCACTTTGTACAGCGCACGGGCATGGTCCTCAACATACAGCCAGTCACGGATCTGCTCCCCGTTGCCATATACCGGCAGCGGTTTACCCGCCAGGGCATTAAGGATAGTCAGCGGGATTAGTTTCTCCGGGAAGTGATACGGACCATAGTTGTTGGAGCAGTTGGTCACCACCACCGGCAGGCCGTAGGTGCGGTTCCAGGCGCGAACCAAATGGTCGCTGCCCGCTTTGGAGGCGGAGTACGGGCTGCTCGGCGCGTACGGGGTTTCTTCGGTGAACAGATCATCGGTGCCGTGCAGGTCTCCGTACACTTCATCGGTGGAGATGTGGTGGAAGCGGAAAGCCTGCTTCTGCGCTTCCCCAAGCCCGGACCAGTAGTGACGGGCCGCCTCCAGCAGAGTGAAGGTGCCGATCACGTTGGTCTGGATAAAGGCCGCCGGGCCATCAATGGAACGGTCCACATGACTTTCTGCCGCCAGGTGCATCACGATATCCGGGCGGAATTCGCTGAACTGGACCGCCACGGCAGCGGCATCGGTGATATCAGTCTGGGAAAACGAGTAGCGTTCGCTCCCGGCCACCGGCGCCAGGGATTCGAGGTTGCCGGCGTAGGTCAGGCAGTCCACCACTCGGACTTCATCCCGGGTATTTTCAATGATATGACGAACTACAGCAGAGCCGATAAAGCCTGCGCCACCGGTGACAAGAATCTTCATATTTTATTTACCTTTGATTACTCATGCAAAAAAAAATAATTGCATACATCTCCATATTAAAATGTCTGAGATGTAATTTTATGGGGATAATATCGAAGGAACACTTTTAAAACAAATAGCGAAATTCTTAATTTCCCACTATTTATCACAATAGAACTTGATTATATATGTACTTTAACATTAGACCTCCAATAAATTTCAGGAGGTCTAATAAATTAAATATTAATCTAACCACTCAGTGTGGAAAACGCCTTCTTTATCAGTACGCTTATAGGTGTGCGCACCAAAGTAATCACGCTGAGCCTGAATCAGGTTAGCTGGCAGAACTGCGGAACGGTAGCTGTCGTAGTAGGCAATTGCGGCAGAGAACGTCGGTACCGGAATACCATTCTGCACAGCATAGGCCACGACATCACGCAGCGCCTGTTGATAGTCATCAGCGATCTGTTTGAAGTACGGCGCCAACAGGAGGTTAGCAATGCCAGCATTTTGCGCATAAGCATCGGTGATCTTCTGGAGGAACTGCGCACGAATGATGCAGCCAGCGCGGAAAATCTTAGCGATCTCGCCGTAGTTCAGATCCCAGTTGTATTCATCAGAAGCAGCGCGCAGCTGGGAGAAGCCCTGAGCATAGGAAACGATTTTACCGAGGTACAACGCGCGACGCACTTTTTCAATAAATTCAGCTTTATCACCGGCCGGCTGAGCCTGCGGGCCGCTCAGCACTTTCGAAGCGGCTACACGCTGGTCTTTAAGCGAAGAAATATAGCGAGCAAACACGGACTCGGTGATCAGAGACAGAGGTTCGCCGAGATCCAGTGAGCTCTGGCTGGTCCACTTACCGGTACCTTTGTTTGCAGCTTCATCAAGAATGACATCGACGAGGTACTTACCTTCTTCATCCTTCTTGGTGAAGATATCTTTGGTAATGTCGATCAGGTAGCTGCTCAGCTCACCTTCGTTCCATTCGGTGAAGGTTTGCGCCAGCTCTTCGTTAGAAAGTGCCAGACCGCCTTTCAACAGCGCATAAGCTTCAGCAATCAGCTGCATGTCACCATACTCGATGCCGTTATGAACCATCTTCACATAATGGCCAGCACCATCAGCACCGATATAGGTCACACATGGCTCACCGTCTTCTGCAACCGCCGCGATCTGCTTCAGAATCGGAGCAACCAACTCATAGGCTTCTTTCTGCCCACCAGGCATGATGGAAGGGCCTTTCAGAGCCCCCTCTTCACCGCCGGAGACACCGGTACCGATAAAATTGAAACCTTCAGCAGACAGTTCACGGTTACGACGAATAGTGTCCTGGAAGAAGGTGTTACCGCCATCAATGATGATGTCGCCTTTGTCGAGGTAAGGCTTCAGGGAATCGATGGCGCTGTCGGTGCCAGCCCCGGCCTTCACCATCAACAGGATACGACGTGGTGTTTCGAGGGATTCAACAAACTCTTGTACTGTGTAGTAAGGGACCAGCTTCTTGCCTGGGTTTTCGGCAATCACTTCTTCGGTCTTTTCACGGGAGCGGTTGAAAACGGAGACGGTATAACCGCGGCTTTCGATGTTCAGCGCAAGATTACGCCCCATCACTGCCATACCGACAACCCCGATCTGTTGCTTGGACATTACATACTCCTGTCAGGTTTAGTCAATGCACAAAGTAGCAAAATTAATCATGTTAGATAATTTTAACTCAAAGAGGAGATAACTGATAGAACATTTATAAAAATAAAATCCACACCAAGAATAAGCATATGACTTTCTAGGGAAGATAAAAATGATTATATATCAATGCCTCTTCAGTACACGAGCAATAAAATAACTTCGAAAATCGCTAGACACTAAAAATAAAGCGAGAATATAAACAAATGCACCTGCCAAAGCAAATAACACAAGGACTAATAAGTTGGCAATATCATTTACTGGATATATAATTGAAAGTGCATATAAAAATAGCACCATAAGAAAAGAAGACACAAAAATGGGACTAATTCGCTTGAAGAAATCGATAAAAGATACATCAATAATTTTAAATAAGCAAAACATTACTGGAAAGAAATTAAGACAATTTGCAATAAAATAACACATTGCAAATATCTTAATATCATATTGTACACCAATAATAAAAGAACTTACTTGTAAAAAAGTACCAAGAAAACCTAAACGCATTAAGACGTCTGTCTTAGCTTTAGCCATAAATACTGCACCTGTTGTACTCAAAACCGCTTGAATAATTGCCGTAGGTGCAAGCCAACGCAGAATCTCCGCAGTTAAAAACCATTGACTACCAAAAACTAAATATATAAATGGAGTGCTATAGAAAGCTAACCCACACATTAATGGTGTTGTCAACATCAAAATAATGAACACACAATTAAAATAGTTTTTCGAAATCACTGAATTATCATCTTGATGCCTGCTTAAAATTGGATATAAGGATCTATTGGCAACAAAAGTTAATGTCTGAATAGGAAATAACATAAGTCTGTAAGCAAGGTTATAACTACCTAATATTGCTGCAGACAAAAACTTACCTATTATAAAACTATCAGCATTTCTCGAAAAATAATTAATAAAATTAAAAAGAGATAAATTCGCACTAAATCCAAAAATACTTCGAAGTTCATCAAGGTTAATAAATCGTTTGAAATAAGGTCTCCACTTTGACGCACGCCAAAACTGAATTGCTGACATAAGATTAAGAATGATAGCTTGGCCAACCAAACTAAACACACCAAACCCCATATTTGCCATAGTAATTGCTACAATCACTGCAATAATAGAGGATGAGACTTCGATAAAAGATATTGTTTTAAAACGAGACTCTCTTTCAAGTAAGGCTAAGTGTGTTGCAGCGCAACTAGATAATGGAAAAGTAATACTTAATAAAATTAAAACTGGAAATAGTTTCACCTGTCCATAAAAAGATGAGACAAAAGGTGCTGAAACAGCTACGATAATAGCTAAAGCTAATCCCATAAAACTGTTAAGCCAGAAAACCGTATTTACTAAATCTTGACTTAAAGATTTTTTTTGGATAATAGCTGCAGAAGTACCTAAATCGCGTAACAAGATACCAAGATTTATAATAACCAGAGCCATGGCCATAATACCATATTCCGCGGGAGGTATTATTTTAGCTAAATAAATAACATTAATTAATTGGACAAGCATTTTAAAAAACTGGGAAAGCATATTCCATTGAGCGTTTTTTAATAAAGTCATATGCATGTCCCATCGAGTTTGAAAGGCTCAATAAAAAAAATATTATTCACACAGTATATAATGCACGTAAAGTTTGAATTTAGCATTTGGGATGTCTACCTTTACAAAAAACATCTACTACTGATAATGCAAGTTTAAAGTTTCTGGAAAAAAACAACTTAATTAAAGTCTTAATAAAATAATAATAATTGAAAAGGCTAGGATAGCATCTCGTAGAAATGGCTAAATCGAATAAGCGTTCTTTTCTCCTAAAAGGTGAATCTATTGATTCAGCGCGAGATAAAGAATGAGATAAATGCGAAGCTAATCCTATCGACACCCGCTTATTCTTGGATATATTTTTGAAAAAACTGGTATCTACACCATATAATGCATATCGCTCGTCAAAAACACGGTTATTAAGAACATTGATCTTTGCTAGTAGAGTATTGTTTATGACAACTCCAGAAGTTATAGATAATAGGTTAGGTAAATTATTAACATCCCCTTCAGTAATAACTGGCAAACCATTAGATATGGGATAATACTGTTCTCCACCCTTCGATATGATTTTAGGAACTACAATATCATATTTTGATTTTAAATAATTATCATTTAACATATCAATATAACTAGGATTTAACTCTGTGTCATCATCCAGTATAACATATGAAGAAACTTCAATTTCCGAAATAAAATTATTATAAATCTTACTCAAAGGAGAATTATTTAAATCGTTGACGATTTTCACAGATTTAAATTTGTGATATAAACTATTCACAAATTGCTCGTTAACAGCCAAATTGACGGGTCCGTTGTTATAAATAACTAATGAATTAAAATTAAAGTCAAAGTTAACCAACGATGTTAATGTTTTGGAGTCTATCAATTCTTTATCGTATAGCACTACTAGAATCGCAATATTATTCATGGTTATTCTTCTTTATATTAAATAGAGCAATTATATTTAAAGTTTTTTTAGCAATCTTTTTGATTATTCTAACGGAAAAATATTTTAATTTGAAAGAAAATACAAACAGCGAGGCCTTGATATAGAAACGAACTCCATATTGATGAGTGTTTTTGATACCTAAGTACTTTTGCAGAGATGGTGTAACCTTCAAGACAAAAGGTCCATCACCAATATTTTTAGACGCCCATCTAAAGCAAGGCTCGAACACATCGATAAAAACTACAGTCTTGTGCTTTTTAATTTCTAGAACGTCATCAAGATTTCGATGAACAAGATTGGTCTTATTAAGAACAATTAAATTTAGACTATTACTTCCAAATAAAAAATTAAGTGGTAGTGTTCCATTTATACAAGCTACTTTTGACGACAAATTCCATAGCAATAACTGCTGTGGTAGAGTCAAAACCTCAGGAGAAATTGATTCAAATCCTGCAGTATTGAAAGCAGCTTCTATGCCGTTCTCACCTATCTCTTTTTTATTAGCATCACTAAATTTAGAACGAGAAAGATAAAATGACTTACCTAAAAATTTATTTTTTTCCTGTTGAGTAGCATCGTTCAATACTTTATTTGAAATAACCTCAAAAATCTTCAAATAATTTTCATTATAATAATCCTCTGTTCGTGAATAGTCAGGAATTATTACGGCATTGAAGGATGTCGAAGATGTTATCCTTCGAACTTTTGATTCATCTATTCCTAATAGTTTAAAAAAAAGAATATAATTTGAGTCTATGGTTTGATCATGGCTAACATAAATAATATCCTCACCATTATATTGCTCAAGCAGATACCACATCCTACTTAAAAAATCCAGAAGAAAATGCCCCCAATGTTTGTAAAAAAATCCAAACCAAATTACATTTTTATTTTCATGCTTAACATCATCTGCATTAAAATCGTACTTTCCACCAAACGAAATCCAATTCATATATAATCCGGAACTATCTATGAATTTACCGTCTTGGTCTATAACACCTCCCACTCCCCAACTTTTAGGTTTGTAATCCTTCTTACAAGGGAGGACAATCGCCTTTTCATTAATAGAAAATCCTACTTGTTCTTTTAATTTCATATATTAACCACTATTATTATTGATAATTAATATGAATCTCGATCATGTTGAATCCAAGTACCATCAGCATTAATTTGATAAAGATATTTATTATAGTCAGTCTGAGAATAGTCTAAAAGAGTGACTGGTGATTTATATAATCCTTGCCACATTTTGGCCATGAAAATTTGATCGCGCTGAAGATAGATATCAAAAAGAAAAATATTAACAACACAAAAGAATAATATAAATAACTTCTTAAATGAGAGAATACTAAAATTCCCCTCGAGATAAACAACAAGAAATCGCGACACCAAAAAAAAGTTGCACAAGGCAATAAATCTACCAAAGCCAGTTATAGAGGAGGCAGAGAGAAAAATAGCCATAGAACATATCCCTGTAAACTCATCTATTTTAAATCTATGATTTCTATCAGTTACAAATGATAAAAGTAAAACCCCAAAAAAAACATAACCTAGAATTGATAAAAACATTGCATTGAAGTTGCTATTCTGCCGTGAATACATACCATCAACATATATAGAAGAATGGTCTGATATTCCCCAAAATGTTATACTAGATAAAACTAATGGTAGTATAGTTGTGCTTAAAAAGTAAAAAAAGATACAGACCGGAACAATTATTTTTTTACTTTTAAGTTTATAGAATCTATTTATAAAAATAACAGGTAAGAAAAACAGCATTGAAAAATGCATAAATACAGAGAACAGAATTAATAAAATACCGATCTTTCTGGAATCATAGAGGTAGTAAATTATTCCAGCCACCATCCATATCATGGCCATGCCATATCTGATTCCAGCCGCCCAGTTAAGGATATTTAACGTAGAGATAAAAACCACGTGGGCAAAAATAAATTTCTTATCATTTGTGCAATACACTTCTTTATTAATAACAACGCCAAATGCAGACAATGAAAAATAAACCATTAAAAAGGAGTAGAACGCAGGTATTAAGTAAAAGTCGACACCTATTTTTTTTGCTATGAATGCACTCAAATAGAATAATATATCATTCCCCGAACTAAACACACCAGATAATGAATACAGACTTTGGTATTGCAAAAATCTGAAATAAGAATCCGAAAATGGTGGATATCTGATCATAAAGAAAAAATAAAAAAGCGCCATTATTAAATAAACGCGATTATTATTTTTATTCGGCCTTAGAGCAAAAAAAGATGTAATAAATCCGGCTACGGGAAGAATAAACAACAATAAAAAAGACCAAAATGAAATAATAAACTTATTGTTCATATGAAAAGTCACCTGAAGAGATATAAATCCATTTACTTTATTATGATGTTTTTTTGCTTCTTGCTAGCGCAATTATTTTATCTAACCCGGAAATATTCTTCCTTAACCAATATTTTGAAATTTCCAGCGCCGTATTTACGGTTCCACATTTAAGAATATCGCTAATAGAAATAGTATCATTTCTATTGATTATATCGCGTAGGTATAATGACTTAAGCTGGTTAGTAGAAAGTTCTTTCTTGTGTTTGAAAATAAATTTTTGATATCCTTGATGTGCGTTACCACCTGTAGTAATACGTTTACGCTGTTCATTTACATTCATAATATAGGTAGCGTCATTTAACCTGTAACATGGTCCAAATTTTTTAATCATACGAAACCACATATCATAGTCTTGCCAAGCAGGAAATGTCTCATCGAACCCCCCCACATCCAAGAACATATTTCGATGAGCAAACACTTGATTACCTATTACATTTTTATAGCCCATATCTTCAAAGGTAATTTCTTCAGCGACACTATTATCACGCTTATAGAAGCGTCCATTGTGGAACATAAGTGCTGATGTTAGAAAATTTATTTGTTTCGCATGTGCAAAATCTATAAAAGCTTTTATCCTTTCAGGTGTAAACTCGTCGTCATCATCCAAACCTGTAACAAAATCACCTTTCGAATGTTGGAGACATCTATTACGGCTAAAACAGGCTCCACGAGCTTGTTCATTTTTTAAATAAATAATCGTCTTCCCAGAATTTCTTTCAATTAACTGATTAACTACCTCTTCAGTATTATCAGTAGATCCATCGTCACAAATTAAAATTTCGACATGTGGATATGTTTGTCTTAGTACAGATTCTACAGCTTTTTTTAGTAAATTAGCGCGATTATGAGTTGGGATATATACAGATACTAATGGTGTTCTCATAAATTCCTCATTAAACAATATTAATTAATAATTATAACACGAGGGTCAATATCACATTTATTATGATCTTGGACTTTATTTCTTATTGAATACCCTGCTTTCCTGTTAATAGATGAATCATTAATAGTATGCGTTATTAAAAAATACTTCCCGTTTCCTTTGTTATGTACAACACTACATTCTTCCATAATACAGTCTGGGCCTAATAATCCTAATTCAATCCCATCAAAAAACTGAAGATTATTTGTGGATTTGCACCGAAGCATTTTAACATTTCTACTAAATTTGGAGACTAATCCATGTGAGCCATTATTAGATGAAATACACTCTACAAAAAAATTACCACCGCCTTGTGATATAAAGCCAGTTCTACGATTATTTTCAGAAATGCAGTTTGATATCAAAATATTTGATGGAATGTGAACTTGCTCGCCACTTCCAAAAACATTCTGCAAATCAAAACCATCATACCCCTGTCCAGATGCATAACAATTTGAAATTTTTATATTTTTGCAGCAGCAATTAGTATTTGTCCAACTTCTTTTAACATATTGAGCTGTCTTAAATCCAGATTCTCCATTATCAATAAATTTACAATTATCAATCACTACATTTTCAGAACCACTCAAAAAAAGACCGTTATTTCGGCACTGATAAAAGATGGAATTACTAATTTTGTGTCCATAACCACGTGCAAATTCGAAATCATTTATCCTATTCTTGTAACCCCACAATATAGGGTCTCTTGTGCCATTTAATATGGCACAACCTCCCATATGAGCTCCTCCTTTTATTTTACAGGAATCAATAATAACATTTTTGAAGCCAGCAATAATAATATTGCCATAGTCCGTAGTTACGTTTTTTATTATTACACCATCTAGAGCATAACCGTTAGAACTTCTAAATACGAGAGCGCATCCAATTTTTTGATCTAAAAAATCTCGGTTGATTCTTTGCGACTCGTTATCAAATGGCATTCTTCCGTAGCCTAATGTTCCTTCACGCTGTATACTCCAGTCTTGAGTATAGGTAATAGTGTACGGTTTTGATGCTGCCTTTAATAATCCGCCTACCCATTCACTACCAGCACCGTCAATAACCTCAAGAAAATTACCATTACTGATAATTGTCGCTCCGGTTGCATTGACTTTAATCGTGCCTACTATACTAATAGTCTGCTTACAAAGATATTTAGCTGATTCTTTAAAACGAACTTTTTTTTTCATCAGAATACTTACTCTAAGGCAATCAGCCAGAGCAGCACTATCATCGATTAAGCCATTTCCTTTTGCACCAAAATCCTCGGGATATAAGTACGTTCGATCTTCAACAGAAAACTCCGCAGACCAAACAAGATTTTTAAATAAAGCTTCACTCACAATTAAGTTGGCTGCCAATGCTTTTAATAAAAACCTTTTTTTAAGATCCATACAGAATTCCTGTAGCATATATATAAAAAAATTGATGTTATACCTTATTACCCATCTCTAAATATAATTTAGAGTAATGTTCTGACATAATTCTCATATCATAATATAAATCAAAGCATTGTTTGGCATTTTGTGATAACATGGCGCGATTTGGAGTATTATAATATTTATCAAAGGATTGAATTAATTCCTCTTTGTTTTCTAACTCATAAATAAATCCAGAGCGTCCATTATCACTTTTATAGACCTCCATATGAGGGTCTATATTCGAGCAAATATACGCTTTCCCTAAACTTAGCGCTTCTAATAAAGCTAGAGGCATTCCTTCGGCTCTGGATGCTGAAACGAAGCAATCAAAATCAATAACCGTCTGTGCTGGTTCAGATATCTTCCCATAATATTTAATTTTGTTATCATTATATTTTAATGATAATGCCTCCAAAAGGTCACCACCACCAATGATATTAAGCTTTGCATTTTTATTTACGCTCCACTTGGAAAAGGCCAGGAGCAATTCTTCAACATTCTTTCGTGCTGTAATACTTCCCAAGTAATAAAAGTTTATAGTACCACTATCTACATTAACATTTTTTGTTGAATAGGCCGAAGGAGGAACTCCGTTTGGTATAGCAATCACCTTCCCAAAGTTTAATTTATTTGTACAATAATCTCTCACTGAAATAGAACAAGCAACCTTTACCATACTCCTAATGGCAATTTTTTGTAAAATATACAGACCACCGCCAACAATCCTTCCTCTTCTAAATACTGAATCTATATCAGGATAGTTATGAATTGTAGTAATTTTTTTAGCAGTAGAACATGCTGTAAAAGAAAATAAATCTGCAATTATTGTATGCGAGTGAATAATATCATAATTTCCCATCTTAATTTGTTTGATAAAATTCAATATTTTTGACCGCGGGAAAATTTTAACAGAGGCAAAATCTTCAAACTGATGAATTAACTCACCGCTACCCAAAGCGGCAACATTAATATCGAATGTTTTTTTATCTAATCCTTTGATTAAACTAAGACACATATTAACTGGCCCGGCGTTTGACAAGTCAGGCAATATATAAAGCACTTTTATACGTGACAAGAAAACCTCTCAATCTGATAGTATATAGTTAAGTTTAGCAAAATATTTTCAGCTGAAAATTTACATGTCAGAATATATTTATTATATTTTATAAAACATTAAGATACTAAAGGAGTTTAATGGATCATTTTATCCAAAATTTTTTGTGCATACTAAATCTCTGAATCACACTATACGGAATATGTTTATAACGCTGTCCCAGTTTGTACCCTAAAATTTTCATAAAGTTATTTATGAATGCGACAGGTATCCAATGTGGATAATGTTCGGCCAAGAATTTTAGTTCAGAAAGAATGAATTTTTTCCCTTCTCCCCCAGCACCACCGAAGTTATGACGTATCCATGGTTCACATTCATGGAAAACTCCAATATCAAAATAACGTTTAAATTCCTCTATTGCTGAATAATTATGTGAATGTCGGACTTTGGCATCCGCGACATATGCTATCTTATGGCCGCGGAGCAATGCTTTGCCAGCAAAAAACATGTCTTCACAAAGAATTGTATTCGATGGAAAACCACCAATTTCTTCAAATACTGATAATCGATATGCCGAAAATGAATTAGACATAAAAACAGCTTTCAGTCCCATTTCTTTGACTGTTTCTCTACTGGCAATATAACTCTCAGCAGGATAATTATAATACCTTGCGTGCTTAGCTAATGGGTTGGCATTATTATGAGGCAGTTGGCGCCCATATGCACATGCGACTCCAGGGTTGTCAAATACAGAGATAATATTCTCAATAAATCCAGCTTCAGGTATTGCATCTTGTGTGAGGAAGATAACTACATCATATTTTTTAGCAAAGTTCGATACTGCAAGATTCCTTGTTCCACCATGGTTAAATTGATGCCCTCCAATAGTTACGATATTAAAACCTGCTTCTCTTGCAATTGAAACTGTTTCATCCTTACTTGAGGAATCGATGACATGGATAAAAACATCTGAGGAGATATTTTTCTTAATTGCATCTACTACTTCCTTCCAAACACTACCACCATTATAGGTTGGTATAGCAATGTAGTAATTCATACTAAACACTCTGTTGTGACATTAAATAGACCATCAATATGCACCATCTCTCTTCAATACGACAGTTGTAGTTTTGAAGAGTATTGCAATATCATTCCACATCGACCAATTTTTAACATACCATGCATCTAAATAGACCCGAGTATCGTAATCTACATCACTACGCCCACTAACTTGCCAAAGGCCTGTCATTCCTGGTTTACTAAGTAAATAATATGCTACTTCATCATTATAGCGTTCTAATTCTGCAGTAATAATTGGGCGAGGTCCTACCAAGCTCATTTCACCTTTAAGTACATTGAAGAGCTGTGGTAACTCATCAAGACTTGTTCTTCTTAATAGTTGTCCTATCTTTGTAATGCGAGGATCATTCTTTAATTTGAACGTCATTTCCCATTCATGACGGGCTGAATCATCGGTGGCCAATAAGTTTTCAAGCACTTCCTTGGAATTTACAACCATTGATCTGAACTTCAAACATTTAAACGGTTTCCCATTCTTCCCAACTCTCTCATGTCCATATATTGCAGGTCCACCGTCCTTTTTTACTTTATAACTAATGTATATTAACAATGGAGATAAAATGAATATAATTCCTAGAGATCCAACAACATCAAAGAGCCTTTTGATTATTCTTGATGACCATTTTGCAAGATTGTGCTGAACACGAAAAATCATTACTTCATGACTAAATATGAAAGACATATCTGTACTGTCTAGTGGAACACCTCTTAAAGTAGGTATAACCGAAACATATCTATAGCCTTTAATCATGAACTCACGTAACCAATTGTTGCGAGTCTCACTTTCTGTTGATTCAACCGCAACAATAAATTGTGTTCGCCTATCAATGGACTCCAGCCAATCCTTGCTAGCTTTGATTACCTCAATACCATTAATAACATCTGTTCCATGAGTATTGTTTGACGCACTCCCACTATCGATAAAGCCAACAATTTTCAAGCCTAAATTCCGCTCGCTATATATAGCTTTATAAGCTTCGATTGCATTTTTCCCATTGCCAATTATCCATGTATCCCGCAACCAGAATCCTATTTTATTTAGACACCATTTAGTCCCCATTCTGGCTAACGGTACTAAGAAAACAGCCAAAAGCCAAGTTAATAGCCAAACATAGCGAGAAAAATACCATTTCGCAAAAGCCATCACCGCCATTTCAATAACAGCGAAAATAATTAATGTTCTTAAAATTTCTTTTAGTTCATACCAAAATGTTTTTCGATAAAAATAATGCCTAAGCCTTATACCATACCAAGCGACACAACACACTCCAAGAAGTAAATGTAACAAAATCCAAGTATCAAGTTGTTCACCCGGAACTCTAGTTTCAAAATCAGTCATTGATACAGCTAAAAGACCAACAGCTAAATATAATGAAAGCACAAAACTAATAAAATCAGACACAACTAAGGCAATAGTGCAGCCTATATTCTTCGCTAAATGCGTCATAATTTCCTCTGCCTATTGAAGACAAGTTAAATTACTATTCTTCTAATATATCTCAAAAATGGCCCTTAAAAAGAGCCAAATTTGTATTATTTTTTATCCTCGTAGGAGTAGCCATAATGGCTATATCCGTAGCCATAATAGCTGCTGGCTTTCTTTACAATACCATTCAGAATACATCCTTTGATTGTGATACCGCTTTGTTCAAAGCGTTTCACACTTACCATTAACTCTTTAGGCGTATTGATTTCAAACCTAGCGACAAGAAGAGTCGTACCTGCATATCTGCCAATAATAGCCGCATCGGTCACGGCCAAAATAGGTGGCGTGTCAATAATTACCAAATCATATTCATTGCTTACTTTTTTCAAAAGGGTTTCAAATCGTGGATGCATTAACAATTCTGCAGGATTAGGCGGAACCGCACCACGTCCAATATAATCAAAGCCCCCTTCTTTAACATGCTTTAAAGAATTATCGAGAGTGGCTTGTCCAGAAAGAATGTCTGACAGACCATGCTCATTGTTACCGCCAAACATTTTATGCACATACCCTTTTCTCAGATCTGCGTCGATAAAAAGTACTTTCTTTCCTGTTAATGCGATTGTTGCAGCCAAATTTGTACTGATGAATGTCTTACCAGCATTTGGACTAGCGCCAGAAATCATAAGTATATTATTTTTGGCTTCCATCATTGCAAAATGAAGGCTAGTCCGTAACCCCCTGATCGCTTCAACGGCTAAATCTGCAGGATTTTCTACTGCTAGTAAAATATCAGACTCTTTTCTGTTAATTTTATTTTTCGCTAAGTTTTTACTTAGCCATTCAGAAACAGGTACACTAGCGTAAACATTTATTCCCATTTCTTCTAATTGTTCTGGCGATTCAATACCGCGTCTTAATAGAATTCTTAATAAAACCATCCCAACTGAAAACAATAAGCCAAAGATAAATCCGACCACAACAATTAGTGGTTTGTTGGGTTTAATTGGTTTTGGTTCACTAACTGCATTATCAATTATTCTCACATTACCTATTGCGCTAGATTTTGCTATATTCAACTCTTGTTGTCGATTAAGTAATTGAAGATACACAGCTCTTCCAGATTCAACATCACGACTAAGCCTAAGCACCTCTTGCTGTGTCGATGGCATCGAACTTACTTTTTTATTTAACTTTGTTTTTTCATTTTGGAGTGTTTGCCTTTTTTCCATTAATGCTTTATAAGTTGGATGCTCTTTAGTGTAGAGTTGTGATATTTCAGCTTCTCTGAATGTGATCTCATTAAGCTGGTTATCCACATTAACAATTTGATCTAATACTGACTTTGCTTCCATTGTCAAATCGACTGAATCACGTTGCTTACGATAAGCATTTAACTTATCCTCAGCTTGATCTAAATCATTTCGGACTTTAGGTAATTGTTCGTTTAAAAAATCTAAACTTTTCGCATCTTGAGCAGCTTGACGCTCCACATTTTGTGCTAAATAATTTTGGCTAATACTATCTAAAATTTTTGTAATTTGCTGTGGATTGTCACCAGTCATTGTCAGCGTTAGCATGCCAGTGTCTTTTCCTTGATCAGCAACTCCAAATGAATTTTGTAGCATATTCATTGCTTTTAGACGCGTCAGGTAGTTAATACTAAATTTACTACCAGGCTCAGCCTCAATCGCTGTAACTAAAATCGACATTCCATTCTTTTCGACCAATTCTCCTACCTTGGCATTAAAATCAAATCCATCCGCTTCTATTGAGTAATTATCTTTATCAATTACAGTTAAGATTACCTCAGGATTTTCACCACTTTTATTATCAGGCAAGTACAGATCTTTTACCTCAATTGCACCCAATTTATTTCCCATTATTCTAGCTAAGCCTCTCCCAATTACAGGGAAAAACTTCTGTTTTATCTGGGTTTGCAATCCTAAATCATCTACTGTTTTACCTAGAATCATTCTAGATTGTAACAGAGTGATTTCTGGTGCAGACTGCGGTTGGCTATCAGGTAATATTTGGCTTAAATTACTTAAAATTGTATTACCCTGTTTTTGTTCAACTTGTACCAATGCATTTGCCTGATAGATTGGCGTAGCTAACAGAGCATAAAATACCGCGATTACCGTAAACCCTGTAGTTATCGCAACTATTAACTTGCGATGATCAATCAATTCACCAATTAAACGGCCTAAATCGATGTCATCGGAATCTACGGGAGAAGGCTTATTATTCATTACTGATGTCATACCTTATATCCTGATGTTATCTACCTAATTTTGCGACCCAACTTTTACAGCTTTGGTCAATTAATTGATATACTAACTCAAATGCTTCATCACTTTTACGATAGGGATCAGGAATCTCTCTTTCACCTATCCAATGGCCTAGCAACATTACTTTCCCACGTGCTTCCGGTGCGATATGAGTTACTTTTTCTATATGCGCCTTCTCCATCACAAGTATTAAATCATATTTTCGGGCCATCGAAGATGTGAATTGTTTACCCTGATGATTGTTCAGTGAAAGATTATGCGTAGCTGCTATCCTTATTGCGGAATCATCCGCAGGATAATCTACTAAAGCCCCTACACCAGCAGAGTCAACAGTTTTGTTTTGTAGATACTTTTGTAATAAGCGCTCACCTATTGGTGAACGACATATATTCCCGGTACATATTACAAGTATAGAGTTAAACATTAATTAGGCCATCTCTTAATATAACGAACTGTTTCTGTCATATCATGTACACCTGTTATAGTTGGTACTAATTGAGAGATTACTCGATTCCAGCGTACCAAAGGTGCTGTAGTGACATAAACGATGTCATATGGTTGCAATTGGAATTCTGTTCCTAGAACCATTGCTGATGCGTCTTGTGCATTTAATTGATATATATCAGCAATTTTCCCCTGCTTATTGGATTTCAATTGACGTATAACAAATATCCCTGTTGCATCGCTCATTTCCTGAGATACCCCTTCAGCATTCCCTAAAGCCTCAGCTAGGGTCATACCACTTCGATCCATCTTCATTGTGGTTTGTTTACCAACTTCACCCATCACAAAAACTTTAAGATCATCATTACGAGGAACAAAAAGGATGTCTCCTGGATAGAGCATATGGTTTTGCGTTAAGTCGCCCTTTTGCATTAATGCATATAATGAGATTTTAGTATCTTTACCATTATGGGTTAGAACAACATTACGCCAGTCTGCATTTTCAGCTAAACCACCTGCTGCATTAATAGCATCCATGACAGTAAGAGGAATGTTTGTAATCGGTTGTTGTCCTGATTTAGCAACTTCCCCAGTCACATAAGCTTTTTGCGAGCGGAATGCAGCAATACTTACGTCTACCTGTGGACTTTCGATATATGTTGTCAAACGGCTGGCTATATCCTGGCGTACCTGGCTAAGCGTTTTTCCCGCCACCTGTACTTTACCGATATAAGGATAGAAAATGGTACCGTCGGAGTTAACCCAGTTGCCGGTGTCGCTGGCGCTACGGTATTGACCTGCAGGCGTTGTCAATTCCGGGTGATCCCATACCGTAACCATCAGTACGTCACCTACCCCAATGCGATATTCGTAACTACGTAGTAAATTATCCAACTGTGGGTTTGGACGAGCGAGCACAGTCTCCGGACGGAGTTGCTCGATCAGGCCCGGCGTCATCGGATAAACGTTTACCAGTTTATCCAAATCGTAATCGCTGTCCGGAAGCTCCACTACGTTCTTCCGCAGACTATTTAATCCCTGACCAGGGATAATTGTACAACCCGATAAAAACCCAATAGCCAACGCTAATGCCGAAAATCTAACAAGTTTTTTCTTCATAATGTCACATCATCAGTAAATCAAAATTTGCCAATTCCTGAGCAGCTGTCATAGCCGTTGCTTCCCTGCCGGCCTATGGAGAGATAAAAGCTGACTGCGTCCTGCAGCGCTACCACCCTCTCTCCCCTGTTTTCAGCATTCAGCCTTATAAACTAAACGGTATCTCTATCCCTGCACTGGCCCCAACGTCATCGCTGTCGCTGTTGTTAGCGTTGGTATACCACAGTGAAGTATTCAAACGGACAGACTGATAAACATCCCCGCTCCAGCCCAGCTGTACTCCTTTCAAAGTATCTGCATGAGGGAATGCTTTGTTGATCGACTGATCCTCCGGGTTAACTTTGGCGTATACCAGACGCGTGCTCCAGCGCTGGTTATCCTCCGTAATAAGCTCAACTTTTCCTGCGATAAGCTGGCCATCACCACCCATTGCGTCACCAAGGGGATATCCCTGCTGATAGTAGCCATCCTTATAGATATGATGGGTATAACTGTAATTGGTCCGGCTCATATTGGTGCGCGTATCATGTGCTTCCAGGTACCAGTTTACAGCATCTTTTCCCCAGCCGTGGTGCCCTTCGACCCCACCGAGGAACATATTTGCCGATGGCAGGTAACCAGATTCATCCTCACCGATCATCTGTCCGTAGAAACTGACCGGCCAGCCGAGAGTTGGCTCCAGTTTAAACTTAAAGTCAAAGCCGGCCAGCTGGTTCCCCGGCTCGTTATCCGTTCCGGTATTGTCTTTCCCTGTAAAGCCATCCCAGAAGCTACTAAGTGATTGCGGGCGCCCTTCCCCGCCCCACTGCATAATGCGCGACGCGCCTAATTCTAAAGACTGGAACGGTGTGAAAGTGAAACGACCGCCGATAATTTTGGCATGGGGTACCGCGGTATATTGATTCATCTGACTGGCGGAGATCTGGTACTGCCATGGACCTACCCAGCGCAGCCACCAGGTTTCCGGCGCCGCCTGCTCTGCCCGCTGCATCAGGAAGCCGGTCATCGGCCGCATCGCGTCCCCGCGGATCAGGCTCCCTTCATACCCGGGTCCCCACCACTGCGGTACCTGACCAAAAGAGAGCCACTGGTTCCAGAACTTCACCGCACCGTAGGCGCCGTTGGCGTTGAAGCGCGAGCCGTTGCTGATCCGCTCGCCCCCTTCGACATTGCCCTGGAGATGTACATCCCACCACTCGCCGCTGTTGTTAAACGCCAGGCCTAACGAGTTATCTGCCGGCTGCGTCTGGCCAAACCCCTGCGGGGTGCCAGGCTGGTCGGTTGAGGTGTAGCCGGTGACCCTGAAATCGGCTTTTAAAGCAGACAGTCGCTGGTTGATACGGGCCAGCACTACTTGCTCAGAAGAATAGGACGGTTTAGCTTTTTTTAGCGCCCGGGCGATCTCGTCCTGGCTCAGCGGCCAGGTCGACAGGCTCAGATGGATGACCCCGCGATCGGAAAGCCAGGCAAGGTCGTTTCGCAGATCGTTATCATTTACTACTAACCCGGCCGCGTAAGCCTGGGCTCCCAGTGAGGAAAGCAAGCCCAATGTCACGGCAATGCGCGCAATTTTTATCATTGTACAAGATCCATTTTCAGCCCCGCTGTCGTATCTCAATGAGAATGAGGGGAATACTAAGATAGAAAGCGCTCGCGGCACCAGCTGACTTCACTGTGCAACACCGGCGAGGCAAGTACAGTTACCCTAAGCTGCTCGTAATCCTTATCACATCCACCCAGCTCACAATGTAGGCGAATTTTACCGTACAGGCTATCGATGAGACGGGAAAGTTGGTTTAAAGGCGATATCAGCAGCCGCGCCTGACCGCTTTATGAGGATATCTGATGAGCATGATAGATATCTTATGGCGGTAATCACCCAAAGTGCATCGATTTTTATAGCCTTTCAGAGAAGGTATTTTGTGCAGCAGCACGTGGTTTCAGCGACGCTACCGCCCCTGGCTTAACAGCTACCAGCGCACTGACTACCTGAACGGCGTATTTAATCGGCCTGTGGGTGATAAATTGGTCAGGCCTTTATTTTTTGCGGCGTTAAGTCTACGGGATTTCGGTCACAATTGGGAGTCTTGATGCCGAATATCTGCCAATTAATCCCATCCGCTGTTTTATTGGCGGAAAATAAGCGGCTCGCCAATAAAGATTATTTATTGCTCTCAACTATCAAACATCTGCCTGGGGCCGTCAGGCTGACCTACTCACAGATAACCCTTTGTAAAAAAAGATCTTTTCCATCATGCTTATGTCATTTCAAAATCAGATGATGACGCGACAGTCAACTACAATTTCTAATAGTTTCTCGATGCAGGATTATTCATCCAACGTGGAACAGGTGCTTTCTGAACGCATTTAAGAAACGTCTGACCATGGCTATATCCACGCAAATTGACAATTACAATGTAGTAGCACTGCATTATTTCATAAATATGAATTATCAATTGACTGGCATATAGTAGATTATTTTCTTATTTGTCTAATTAACCGGCGAAAACTTAATTTCCCCTGTAAAACAAATGGCAATTACCAGGCCTGCTTATGCAGATCGGTACGCGTAAAGGGTTTATCCAGCGGCCCTACTGCGGTGGCAATTTGCCCCAGCAGGGACTGAGTCGGCGCTTTATTGCCGCTATGCAACAGGATAAGCGGGACCATCACCAGGCACGCGACGCCGCCCCAGGAAATACTCAGGCTTTCCGAATGGGTGGTACGTTTTTGTAGCAACAGGAACAAAGCGCTACCAGCAGCGCCGAGCAGCAGGCCAGCGATCACTTCCGAGACGGAATGCGCATGGATGACCAGCCGTGAATAACCCACCACAGCGGCCAGAATATAGCCGGTGGCGACGGCTGCTTTTTGCAAGCCCGCGGAAAAACGCGCGCTAAGCAGCCACAGGAAGATAGGCCAGAAGGCCGCGGAAAGCGCTGAGTGGCCGCTGAAGCCGGTGTAATCCAGCTCGCGAATACCCAGACCCCAGCCCATAAAGGCCAGTTTGGAGGCGCAGACGATGGCGCCGGTGATGCCGAACAGCAAACTCCACTGCCACGCCAGCAACCGCGACGTTTTACGCAGCATCAGGACAATAAACAGCGCCGCTGCGCTGGGCAGCAAAACGGTGCTATCGCCAAAAAATGAGATGAGTTGCCAGTTCATATACCTGTGATCCTTCGATGATGTCCACTGCCGTGCTCAGGGATTATCCGTAATGTCTGTACCAGCTCGCATGCCAATTCATTTCACATTTTTATGCATGCAAGTGAGATGTTTAAAGCGGAAACATGATCGCAGTCAAGTTTTATTTTTGGCTGACGTTGACCGCTTTCCCTGCGCTTTAGGAATTGTCGCACTAAGTGACTATTCACAAAGCATTATTGCCGCTACTCCGACCATTGCACCACAGAGGCCAGAGACAAACTACCAGAAGTCTCCGAAGCCATACGTTTCTTTACAATCGTTATAACATTCACGTTATGAATAATTTCTGCATAACGTTATGAGCGGCGTGGCGAAAGCCTTTGCCCTGCCGCTCATCTTCACACCAGCTGTCAGGCCAGCAGTTTTTTAATGCTTTCGCGGAATTTGGCGCCTTCTTTCAGGTTACGCATTCCGTAGGTGACGAAGGCCTGCATGTAGCCCATTTTCTTACCGCAGTCATAGCTTTCGCCGGTCATCAGCATCGCGTCAACGGACTGCTTCTTCGCCAGTTCGGCAATGGCATCCGTTAGCTGGATACGGCCCCAGGCGCCCGGCTCGGTACGCTCCAGCTCAGCCCAGATATCTGCCGACAGCACGTAGCGGCCCACCGCCATCAGGTCGGAGTCCAGGGTCTGCGGTTCGTCCGGTTTTTCAATGAACTCGACGATACGCGCCACCTGCCCTTCGGCTACCATTGGCTCTTTGGTCTGGATAACGGAGTATTCGGAGAGATCGCCCGGCATGCGTTTCGCCAGCACCTGACTGCGGCCGGTCTCGTTAAAGCGGGCGACCATGGCGGCGAGGTTATAGCGCAGCGGGTCCGCAGTGCCGCCGTCGAGAATGATATCCGGCAGCACCACCACAAACGGGTTATCCCCGACTACCGGGCGGGCGCAGAGGATGGAGTGGCCCAGACCCAGCGGCTGTGCCTGGCGCACGTTCATGATGGTTACGCCCGGCGGGCAAATGGCCTGGACTTCCGCCAGCAGCTGGCGCTTCACGCGCTGCTCAAGCAGGGCTTCCAGCTCGTAGGAGGTATCAAAGTGGTTTTCCACCGCATTCTTCGAGGAGTGCGTCACCAGGACAATCTCTTTGATCCCGGCGGCGACGATTTCGTCAACAATGTACTGAATCATTGGCTTATCAACGATCGGCAGCATCTCCTTTGGAATTGCCTTTGTGGCCGGCAGCATATGCATGCCTAGTCCTGCGACCGGAATAACCGCTTTCAAATTCGCCATATTCATCTTCACCTGTTTGGTTGCAAAACACGCAGTTTTGCAAAATTGTACATGTCACAAATCCATTGGAACTGATAATACACGGATACTGCCCGGGCATCTGCCCGCCAAATTCTTAAATTCACTGTCACCTTAAAGAATACACACAACTTCCTTTTACCAACAGTTTGAAGTGAGAATAATCTTATTCTCCATCAGGATATTCAGCGGCCCGCTTCCCTGCACAGCGCGATGCCGCCGCGAGGCCCGTATATCGCGGCCTTTGGTACGCAGACCCTGCCAGCTGCAGGCTGCGGCGCCCATGTGTGCGGAAAGAATAGATATAGATAATTAATTTCGCCAGGCAATATATTTCAGCACAAACAGCCAGATATGGCAGGATAATAACCGTAAACCACGGCAGATAACTGCGATCGGCGCTATTCTGCGCTCACTTCATGATGTGAATTATGCCGATTTTGTGAGCGGGCTTCGCACTTCACCCGGGGATGAGGAAGGGTGCCTACCGTGGCGAACGACGGGACTGCCCTCGCTTTTGCGCCGGGCAAAACGCAGTGGGTTATGGTTCTGATATCAGCAAGCTTATTCCAGCGCGTTCCGCCATATTGTTATTTTTCCGCTGATCTTTTCTGGAACATAATTCTTTTCCGTTCTCTTAATTTGCTGGAAATATATCCACCCCTGGCGGAGTGATATCCGCGTCGTTATTGCATTTTAGACTCATCTTATCCATGATCGTGGTAACACATACCGCAGTCGTACAGGTTTTAATACATATGGAATGGATTGCCGATCCGTCAATCTGGGCAGGTCTCGTCACGCTGGTGGTTATCGAACTGGTGTTGGGTATCGATAACCTGGTTTTCATCGCTATCCTCGCCGAAAAGCTGCCGCCCGCCCAGCGCGACCGCGCTCGTATCACCGGTCTGCTGCTGGCGATGATCATGCGTCTGCTGCTGCTGGCCTCTATCTCCTGGCTGGTGACCCTGACCAAACCGCTGATTGTTTTTCACGACTTCAGCTTCAGCGCCCGCGATTTAATTATGCTGTTCGGCGGCTTATTCCTGCTGTTTAAAGCCACCGTCGAACTCAACGAACGGCTGGAGGGGAAGGACAGCGATAATCCCACCCAGCGCAGAGGGGCGAAATTCTGGGCCGTGGTGGCGCAGATCGTGGTGCTCGACGCCATCTTTTCGCTCGACTCGGTGATCACTGCCGTCGGCATGGTCGACCACCTGGCGGTGATGATGGCCGCGGTGATCATCGCCATCAGCCTGATGCTGATGGCCAGCAAGGCCCTGACGCGCTTCGTTAACAGCCACCCGACCATTGTCATCCTCTGTCTGAGCTTCCTGCTGATGATCGGCTTCAGCCTGATTGCTGAAGGCTTCAGCTTTATTATCCCGAAAGGTTATCTGTACGCGGCAATTGGCTTCTCGGTCATGATTGAAGCCCTTAACCAGCTGGCGCTGTTTAACCGCCGTCGCTTCCTGTCGGCCAATATGACGCTGCGTCAGCGCACCACCGAGGCGGTGATGAACCTGCTGAGCGGCCAGAAGGAAAAAGCTGAACTGGATGCTGACACGGCGTCGCTGGTGGCCGATCAGGACCATCATCCTTTGTTTAATCCGCAGGAAAGGTTGATGATTGAGCGGGTGCTGAACCTTAATCAGCGCAGCGTCAGCAGTATTATGACGTCACGCCATGATATCGAGCGCATCAACCTCAGCGCGCCGGAGGAAGAGATCCGCAACCTGGTGGAGAAAAATCAGCACACCCGGCTGGTGGTGACCGGCGGGAAAGATAATGAAGACCTGCTGGGGGTGGTTCATGTTATTGACCTGCTCCAGCAGTCCCTGCGCCAGGAGCCGCTGGATCTACAGGTGCTGGTCCGCCAGCCGTTGGTCTTTCCGGAGGGGTTACCGCTCCTCTCCGCGCTTGAGCAGTTCCGTCAGGCCCGCACCCACTTCGCCTTTGTGGTCGATGAGTTTGGTTCCGTCGAGGGGATTGTGACCCTGAGCGACGTGATGGAGACTATCGCCGGTAATCTGCCTAACGAGGTGGAGGAGATCGACGCCCGGCATGATATTCAGCATCATCAGGACGGTTCGTGGACGGTTAACGGCCATATGCCGCTGGAGGATCTGGTGCAGTACGTTCCGCTGCCGCTGGATGATAAACGTGAGTACCACACCGTCGCCGGTCTGCTGATGGAGTATCTGCAGCATGTGCCGCAGGTGGGAGAAACCATTGAGATTGATGGCTATACCCTGCGCACGCTGCAGGTCGACAGCCATCGGGTGCAGAAGGTGCAGATCGTCCCGCCGGCAAAGCAGGATGAGCTGGATTATGAGGTGTAATCGTCAGGCATAAAACTGGCCCGGGGTATCCCGGGCGGTGGGATGGATAATCAAACCCATGCCTGATGGCGCTGCGCTTATCAGGCCTACATGGATGGCGACGCAAACCGGGTATTACCCCCACCGCACAACCCAGGCCGGGTCAGGCGTAGCCGCCACCCGGCATCAACGGGGCTCCACACTTTGACGACATTCTTTCATCACGGGGAATTGATGCTCTACAGCAGCCACATTGCCTGATGGCGCTTCGCTTATCAGGCCTACGGGATGGCGACATAAACCGGGGAATAACCCCAGCGCACAACCCAGGCCGGGTCAGGCGCAGCCGCCACCCGGCATCAACATAACATCATCCTCTGACGACAATCTCACAGCCCGGAAGGCCCGGGCCGCGGGGGTGGAGATTACAGCTTATCGAGCAGCTTTTTGGCGTCTTTGCTCTCTTTGCTGCCTTTATTACGCTCAACCCAGTCGTTGAGGCGCTGCTTCGCTTCATCCTGTAGCTGTTTGCGCAGGATCTGATCGACCTGCAGGCTGTAGCTCAGCGACTGCCAGTCGCCGTAGATGCGCAGCGGGATGGCGGTCTGTTTCAGGCGGTCGATAAGTTTGCCCTCCCCTTTCCAGCCGCCGAGCACGCGCACGTTAAAGCGCATATCGCAGTTCTCTTTCTGCAGATCAAGCTGACCTTCGCCGGTCATCGCCATCACGTCGGACTGCCCCTGCAGGCGGTTCAGCGTCACCACCCCGTTATCCAGCGTCAGCTGGCTGCTCACGGAATCCAGGCGGGTGGCATTGTCGTAATTCTCCTGCGCCCGCACGTTGGTGCTGCGCTCCACAGCCTGCTGCACCAGCTGCTGGAAATTCAGCCCCTCGGTACGGGTATCGGCCATCTGCAGCTGGGCCTGCCCCTGCCAGTGACGGCGGAAATCATCCGCGTCAATGCGCGTTCCGGAAAACTCGCCGGTCAGCGACAGCTTGCCGGTCAGGTTTAATGAATAGTTAAAGGCTTTGATCAGCGAACCGATCTCCACATTCTGCAGCGCCGGCTGGAACGCCGCCTGCGGCGTGTCGCCACGGGCATCCAGAGTGCCGGGGAGAGAGAGCTGCCCGCCGTCGAGGTTGCCCTGCATTTTGCTGACCGTCAGCAGCCCCTGCTGGTTGCTGATTTCGCTCTGCACCTGGGTGAAGTTCAGGCCGCGCCACTGCAACTGGTCGGCGCTCAGGGCCATCCGGCCGTTAAAGCCGCGCAGGCTCTGGTAATCTTCGCGCTCATCGCTGTCGGCGATCACCGGACGCAGCGGTCGCGTCTGGCTCTGGCCCTGCTGGCTGGCGCTGCTGTCGGTCGCTGGCGAGGAGGGCGCCAGCAGGCTGTCGAGATTCAGGGTGGTCGCGTGGAGATCCAGCGACCAGTCCGGGCGATCCCCCAGCACCACGCTGCCGTTGCCGGTAAGGGTGCTGCCGCTGGCCATCAGATTCAGGTTGTCAAAGCGCAGGGTTTTGCCATCTTCCTGCCAGCTGGCCTGCAGGCTGCCCTGGCCATTAATGCCATCAGGAGGCAGCTCGGCGCCGCGCAGCTGCCAGCTTAGCTGGCTAAAGTCGGCTTTTAAGGAGTGGGGATAGTCGCCGCCCTGCACGGTAGCGGAGAAGCTCAGCGCCAGGTCGCGCTGGTCGCGGTTGATCCGGCCGGAGAAGTCGACGGTGGCCCGGTGATTCTCATCCTGCTCCATTTGCAGGCGGA
This sequence comes from Klebsiella sp. P1CD1, assembly GCF_003790505.1. Lineage (NCBI taxonomy): Bacteria > Pseudomonadati > Pseudomonadota > Gammaproteobacteria > Enterobacterales > Enterobacteriaceae > Klebsiella > Klebsiella sp. P1CD1. Next base: position 1,826,129 of record NZ_CP033631.1, on the reverse strand, counting down.
TATCACGCACAGTGACCTGCTCGCCGTTCTCATGCTGGAAGAAGAGCACGCTGTCGGCCACCTGCAGCTGGCGCACGTCGTAGGACCACCCGCGGTCCTCCGGAGCCTGCGGCAGGGTGTTGTCATGCGGCACCACCGGCGCAGCGCTATCGCGAACCGCCTCGGTTTTCGGGGTCAGCTGGATCACCGCGCCCTTGAGCATCACCTGCTTCACCTGCAGCTGGTGCGACAGCAACGGCAGCAGCGCCACGTCGAGGCGCATGTTGTCGGCGCGGATCACCGGCTCTTCGGCGCCCCGGGCGGTCAGCGTCATGCGTCCGCTGAGAATGCTGAGCTGCGGCCAGACGTGCCAGCGCAGCGGGCCATCGAGTTCAAGCTGATAACCGCTGCGCTCTGCCACCTCATGCACCATATAGGCGCGAAAATCGTTGGGATTGACCAGCAATACCAACGAGGTAAGCCCGGCGACAATGACCGCCAGCAGGATCATCAGCGTTGTCAGTATTCGTCTCATGGCACCCTCAGCAACACCCCGTTGACGTTATCAATCCTTGTCGATTCGGCTCGCCACCGCGCCCTGCTGGTCGCGATATTTGGCGTCTTCACGGCGGTTATACGGCCGGGCCGCCGGGCCCGATAATGGCTCAAAGCTCAGCGCGCCGATAGGCATTCCCGGGCGCAGCGCCAGCGGCAGTTTGCCGGAGTTGTAGAACTCAAGCACGATGCAGCCGGACCAGCCCGGGTCGATGCGGTGCGCGGTAACGTGCACCATCAGCCCCAGCCGCGCCAGTGAGGAGCGTCCGTCCAGCCAGCCCACCAGATCGGCAGGCAGGGTGACTGACTCATAGGTCACCGCCAGCGCCAGTTCGCCCGGATGCAGGAAAAAGGCCTCCCCTTCCGGCAGGACAATCTCTTCGCTCATCACGCGGTCCAGCGCGGCGCTGACCTCGGCCTTCGGACCGCTTAAATCGATAAACGGCGCCGTGTGGCCGCGGAAGGTGCGGAATTTATTACCCAGCCGTACATCAACCGTCGCGCCATTAATACGCTCAACGGGTGGGCGCGGATTGATGGCGAGTCGCCCTTCATCCAACCAGGCTTCGATATCTCGGTCACACAGACGCATGGGCTTTCTCCTTATAAGGCTGCTTCCCGCACGCTTCGCGGCGGAGAGGGCAACAGGGCTACTCTTTGCACGTTACACAATTCGGCCAGGTTATTCAAAGAACTGACTGATTTTGGCCTTCAGAATATCAATCGCGATGCGGTTTTTGCCGCCGCGCGGCACGATGATGTCGGCATACTGCTTCGACGGTTCAATAAACTGCAGGAACATCGGGCGCACAGTCTTCTGGTACTGGGCCATCACCGAGTCCATGGAGCGGCCGCGCTCGTTAACGTCGCGCTTAATACGGCGCATCAGGCAAATATCGAGCGGGGTGTCGACGAAAATAGAGAAGTTAAGCTCGTTACGCAGGCGCGCGTCGGTCAGCAGCAGGATCCCTTCAAGAATGATCACCTTCTTCGGCTCGACGTGAATGGTGTTCGGCGTGCGGGTATGCTCGACGTAGCTATAGACCGGCAGTTCAATCGGCTGGCCGCTTTTCAGCATCTGCAGGTGCTGGAACAACAGACTGTGGTCCATTGAGCTCGGGTGGTCATAGTTGGTTTTGACGCGCTCTTCCATCGACAGATGACTTTGATCTTTGTAATAGCTGTCTTCCGGAATGACGCCAATATGTTCGTCGCCAACTTGTTCACGCAATTCGCGATAGAGAGTACTGGCAATAAGACTTTTGCCAGAAGCCGATGCGCCGGCGATACCTACAATGACGCACTGATGGGACATATCAGTCATAAATTTTTGCGACCTGATTAACCTGGATAGAGATGGAGGGTGGCGGCGGACCGCCAAACGCGGCAATTATAGGGATTTCAGCGTCCCGATACCAGTGGTATGCGCCCCGGACGGCTATTCCGCCGCCGGGATCCAGTCATCGGTATACCAGATATGCAAAAGCGCATACGATCGCATCGGCTGCCAGCGACGGGCATAGCGAGCGATGGCGGCCGGGGTCATTCCCGGAAAGCGCTGTTTAATCAGGTAATCATCCGGCAAAAAGATATCTTTCGCCTGCCAGCCGCGCAGAGCAAAGTAGTTTGCCGTCCAGCGGCCAATCCCGGGCAGGCTCTGCAGTTGACGCAGCCCGGCGTCGATGTCCGCTGGCGCCGTCAGGGGCAGCTCGCCGCTGAGCGCCGCCCGGGCGAGGTGGATCAGCGCCTCCGCACGCCGAAGCGGCATTCCCAGCGCCTTCAGCGCCTGCGGGTCGGCCCGGGACAGCGCCTCTGGCGTCGGGAATAACACATAGCCGGGCGCCTCCGTCAGCGGTTCGCCCCAGCCAGCCGCCACTTTGGCAGTGAGCCGGGCGGCCATCGCCACGCTCACCAGCTGGCCCAGCACCGCCCGCACCGCCTGTTCGAAGGCATCCAGCGCCCCCGGCAGGCGCAGCCCCGGCCGCGCCTGGGCCAGAAAGCCCAACGCCCCGGCGACCTGCCGCGGGTCGCAGGCTAAATCAAACAGCTGGCCAATTCGCGCATAGCAGATCTCCGCCACCGGTTGCAGCCCCGGGGAGAGGGTCACCCGCAGGCCCTGCGCCTCCTCGTCCGGCGCCAGATGAATCAGCCCGCGATGCCCTTCAACGCCAAAGCTGCGACTATAGCCTCCTTCATCAAAGCGCTCGACGCCGGCGACGGCACGCGCCTGCAGAAAACCAACCATCCACGCCCAGTCGTAAGGCGGGGTCCAGGGTAACAGCACCATAAGCTCTCCTTTATATAGCGTTTCAATGATAGTCGCCCTTGACCGTCAGCGCCTTGCTTTTAAATTCCAGTTGTCGGCTTGGCGACGATCCGCTAAAGTCGCCCCCCTTCTTCACCGGCATGGGGATTTTGCAGACGATGTTTATTGGTTTTGACTACGGCACCGCCAACTGTTCGGTGGCCGTGATGCGGGAAAACACCCCTCAGCTGTTGACACTGGAAAACGGCAGCGCGCTGCTGCCCTCGATGCTCTGCGCGCCAACGCGCGAAGCGGTCAGCGAGTGGCTCTATCGCCATCATGACGTCCCCACCCACAGCGATGAAAACCAGGCGCTGCTGCGCCGGGCCATTGCCGCCAACCGCGACGAAGACATCGAGGTGCTGCGCAACAGCGTGCAGTTCGGTCTCGCCTCGCTGCATCAGTATGTTGAAGATCCGGAAGAGGTCTACTTCGTTAAATCGCCAAAATCCTTCCTCGGCGCCAGCGGGCTGAAGCCGCAGCAGGTGGCCCTGTTTGAAGACCTGGTCTGCGCCATGATGCTGCACATCAAACTGCAGGCTGAGAGCCAGCTGCCCGAGCAGATCGACCAGGCGGTGATTGGCCGACCGATTAACTTCCAGGGCCTCGGCGGCGACGACGCGAACGCCCAGGCGCAGGGGATCCTTGAGCGGGCGGCTCTCCGCGCCGGTTTCCGCGATGTGGTCTTCCAGTTTGAACCGGTTGCCGCCGGGCTCGATTTCGAAGCGACCCTCAATGAAGAAAAGCGGGTGCTGGTCGTCGATATCGGCGGTGGGACCACCGACTGTTCCTTGCTATTGATGGGCCCGCAGTGGCGGGAGCGCGCCGACCGCCAGCAGAGCCTGCTCGGCCACAGCGGCTGCCGCATCGGCGGCAACGACCTCGACATTGCCCTGGCCTTCAAATGCCTGATGCCCCTTCTCGGTATGGGCGGCGAAACGGAGAAAGGCACCGCGCTGCCGATCCTCCCGTGGTGGAACGCGGTGGCCATCAACGACGTGCCGGCGCAGAGTGATTTCTACAGCACCGCCAACGGCCGTCTGCTTAACGATCTGCTGCGCAGCGCCCGGGATGCCGACAAGGTGGCTCTGCTGCTGAAGGTCTGGCGCCAGCGTCTCAGCTATCGTCTGGTGCGCAGCGCCGAAGAGAGCAAAATCGCCCTCTCCAGCGCCGCCAGCGTCGAAACCGCGCTGCCGTTTATTCAGGACGAGCTGGCCACCGCCATCGCCCAGCAGGGTCTGGAAGCGGCGCTGGATCAACCGTTGACCCGCATTATGGAACAGGTGCAGCTCGCGCTCGACAGCAGCCAGACCACCCCGGATGTGATCTATCTTACCGGCGGCAGCGCCCGCTCGCCGCTGATCAAAAAGGCGCTGACCGCCCAGCTGCCGGGTATTCCGCTGGCCGGTGGCGATGATTTTGGCTCGGTAACCGCCGGGCTGGCCCGCTGGGCGCAGGTGGTTTTCCGCTAACCCCAGCCCACCGCCGCCGCGCAGCAGGTCTGTCCTGATCCTGCCGATGCAGATTACGCTGGAATATTCCTGGTCTCCCACGCAAAATGGCCTGTTCGTCCGGACAGGCCTGTCCACTCTTCCCCACTTCCGGGGGCGTATTATCCATACCGTAGCCAGATGTCTGCGGTCTGTATCGTTGGCATGCCGCAAGGGGGCGTGATTGAAAAGGGTGTCTGCGATCTTCGCAGCGGTCCGGCGTTGCCGGCCGCGGTTCCTGGCAGGCTGGCTGCTCAGCTGTGGATTACTCTTGCTGCTGGTCGCCCCGCAGGCGCAGGCGGTGACGCGCCAGGTGGGCATTGATATCCCGGTCCAGTGGTACGCGGACGCCAGCGGCCAGATGACCATCGATCGCTTCGCCGCCCTGCCCACAGACCAGCTCGCCACCACCCGGCAGATCCCCTCCTTTGGTTATTCGCGAAAAACCTGGTGGCTGCGCAGCGAGCTGCCGGGAACGTGGTTTGCCGGGGAGCCGCGCTGGCTGCAGCTGGGCCCCTCTTTTGTCGACCATCTGACCATTTACTACCGACCTCTGGGCAGCGATGCCCCCTGGGAACAGCGCACCTTTGGCGACCGCGACGTCGCCCGCGAGAGCGACCTGCACTACCGGGAAAGCGTGCTGATTATCCCCCCGCCGCCAACCGCCGCCGGCTATGAGGTGGTCTTTCGCCTGCAGAGCACCAGCACTCTGATCCTGCTGGCCTCGCTCTCTTCGCCGCAGGAATTTGTACAACGGGCGACCGCCGACACCGCTTTCTGGAGCTTCTACTTCGGCCTGGCCGCCGTCGCCAGCGGCGTGGCGCTGTGGCTGGCGCTAGCCCTGCGCCGGCGTCTGCTGTGGGGCATCTGTCTTTTCTCGCTCAATTATCCGCTGGTGGCCGCCCTGCACGGCTTCCCGGAGTGGTTTTTCGGCCACGCGGCGCTGCCGTTCCAGGACTTCATGATCAGCAGCCTCTCCCTGTTCAGCTATGCCACCGCCCTCTGGCTGCACAGCGAGATTTTTGATTTGAAGAAGAATATGCCGCGGCTTCATCAGCTACTGATCGCTGCGGTGGTGCTCAACCTGGTGCTGCAGGTCAGTATTCCGCTCGGGTTTTACGGCTTCGCGATGCAGATTGAAGGGGTGATCTTCATCATTATCACCCCGGTGCTGCTGTTCACCTCCTGGTGGCTGTGGCGCAAAAAAGCCATCGACCGTAACACTCTGCTGCTGGGTCTGCTGCCGCCGTTCTACGTCGCCGCCGCGGTGCTGGTGCAGTTGTCTATCCACGGGATAATCCCGTTCCATATGGCGATCTATTCCCTCTGGCAGTATGCGCTGATCGTCCACATCATTACGGTGCTGATCATTGCCATCCTGCGGGTGCGCGCTGAAAACCGCCAGCTGGAGCAGAAGCAGCGCCTGGCGCGTGAGCTGCAGATTGAGCGTGAAGCCAGCTTCCATCAGCGACAGTTTATGGGCATGGTAGCGCACGAATTCCGCACGCCGCTGGCGGTGATCCAGGCAGCGCTGGAAAATCTCCGCCTCTCGGCCGCCTCGGCCAGCCAGGAGGCGCGCTTCGATCGCATCGGGCGCGCCGCCACCCGTCTGGTGCAGCTCACCGATAACTGCCTTGCCGACGCCCGGCTCGCCTCACACGACCTGCACGTCGATCGCCAGCAGACCGCCCTGCTGTCGGTGATCAACATGGCCGCCTCGGTGGTGGCCATCTCCCACGACCATTACCTGAACATCCGCCATCACGGCGCGGTGGAAAGCCCGCAACTGCAGGCCGATGCCGGCCTGCTGTGCATCGCCATCGCCAATCTGCTGGATAACGCGGTGAAGTATTCGCCCCCCGGTGAAATCGCCATCGATATCCGCTCCGAAGCCGGGCATACCGAGCTGCGCATTCGCGACCACGGCCCGGGCCTGCCCGACGGGCAAGCGGAACTGATCTTTGAGCGCTACCGCCGCGGCGAGCACACGTCGCCGGTGCCGGGCGGCACCGGTCTCGGACTGTATGTTGCGCGTCAGATCGTGCAGGCTCATGATGGCAAACTGTGGCTGGCCGAGCATGGCCCGGACGGCTGCACCTTTATTCTCACCCTCCCCACGGTTGCTTAAGAGGAGAACGACGTATGGCTTTACGGCTGGCGATAATTGAAGATAACGCCGATCTGCTGGATGAACTGCTGGCCTGGCTGGGCTATCGCGGCTTCGAGGTGTGGGGCTCGCGCAGCGCCGAAGCCTTCTGGCGACAACTGCATAGCCATCCGGTGGACATCGTGCTGATTGATATCGGCCTGCCCGGGGAAGATGGCTTCAGCGTGCTGAGCTACCTGCATGAGCTGGGGCATTACGGTCTGGTGGTGGTCAGCGCCCGCGGCCAGCAGCAGGATAAACTGCAGGCGCTCAGTCTTGGGGCCGATGCTTACCTGATTAAGCCGGTTAACTTCGCCCACCTTGCGGAGACCCTCACCGCCCTTGGCGCCCGCCTGCAGCAGGATCGACCCGCCGCCCTTCCATCGGAGGCGCCCGGCACCGCGTCATCCGCCGCCACCGGACTGTGGCGTCTGCATGAGGATAAACTGATTTCTCCCGATGCCCGGACGCTGGAGTTAACCCAGCAGGAGTACCGTCTGGTGGAGCTGTTAATGCGCAATCGCAACGAGGTGTGCAGCAAGCTGGACCTCCATGCCTGCCTGTTTTCCCACGACAGCGAGCCTGACCTGCACCGCATCGACGTGGTGATTAGCCGCCTGCGCCATAAGGCGCGCCAGCAAGGGATCCACCTGCCCGTACGAGCGATCTTTGGCAAAGGACTGGCGTTTATTTCCTGATCGAAAGCGCGATCTGGCCGCTGCGCGGGGTGTGAATAACTCGCAAGTGTTAATTTTTCTCATTTTCTGAGAGAAATGAGAGGAATGAGACTGACGACGCGCTTAAGAACTTTCTTATAGTGCTAGCACATCAGGATGATGTCGTATGATTTTCAGTGGACAGGAAAACATATAACAAAACGTAATAGCCGTTCGCGGTAAATTCTGACACCATGCAGCACAAATAAGGTAAAAACGATGGCCATGCAAACGTGGTTAATATTATTGCTATGCATATTTTTCTTCAGCATCTCTGTATACAGTTTTATTTCCTATCTAAAAGACAGGAGACGGCAGAAGTTTACGTTTAACGATAAGCGTTCGACGCGTCGTAAATAATTCACTTTATAATAATTAAAAACGATTACAGGTACGTTTATAAAATCAACACACCGCATACGCCCGGAGGATTTGTCACAGCATGGCGTTATGTTTTGCATAAGGAAATAACGCCATGAGAAACATTAATGTCACCATCAATACCCGCAACACCTTTGTACGTGAATCGCTGGTCGCCATGGTTAATGATCTCTCCCGGGACGATATGCGGGCCCGTTTCTCCTGGCGCAATAACGACCTGTCAGACGAAGATATTATTATATGCGAAGTGATCCCTGGTGAAATCTATCTGTGCAATACCCTGATTAAAAACAGAAAAAAAGGCAGCTCCCTGATTATCCTCCACAGCTACGACCAGCTGCCGGAAGACGATTTCATGATTAATTGCCTGAAAGGAGTCATTTTTGTCTCGCTGAAAACGGCCAGTATTCCACAGCTGCTGGCGATCATTAAAAGCGAACTACAGCATTGTATGGACCCGTCGGCCACTGACGCCACGAGCCGGGAACTGAGCTGCGCCAGCTGCCCGCATCGTGTCCTGTCGCGGTCGCAGACCGCTGTGGTGCACGGTATTCTTGAAGGGCTGGACATGAGTAAAATCGCCGCCCTGCAGCGCGTCAGTCCCCGCACCGCCGCTTACCATAAGAATAAGATTATGGAAAAATACAGCCTGAATAATAATCACGACTTTTTCCAGTTTATGAATCTGTTACGTGAGCGCTGGTAGGCAAATAGCGAACAGAAGAGAATAAGATATTCCCGTAGTGATATTGTCTGGAATCCGAAAATAGCCGCAGGATGCTAAAAAAGCGCCAGCGCTGCCGAACATAACGTTAAACTCTGACGCTTCCTCGGTATAAAGACGTTACCGCGCGTTTTTATATAAGAAAAAAGACTAGTTACGAGGAAAACTGATACTTCGTCACATTACCCCTGACGTGCCTGTCAGGGGTCTTTTTTTTCGTGTGGAATAGCGCCCTCTGTGAAAGGGCGCGGCAGGATCAGGCTTCCGCTTTCTCGGCTTCCCAGTCCGGCTGTGCTTCCTCGTCGGTCAGCAGACCTTCGTTTTTCGACAGCATGGCGGTGGCGATGCCGTTACCCAACACGTTGATGGCGGAGCGCCCCATGTCGAGGAAATGGTCGATACCCATCAGCAGCAGGATCCCGGCAACCGGAATATTGAAGCTGGGGATCGTGGCCGCCAGCACCACCAGCGCCGAGCGCGGCACCCCGGCGATGCCTTTCGAGGCCAGCATCAGGGTCAGCATCATGACCGTAATCTCGCTAAAGCTCAGCGGTACGTTATAGGCCTGGGCGATAAACATCGCGGCGAAGGAGCAGTAAACCATCGAGCCAACAAGGTTGAACGAGTAGCCAATCGGCAGGACGAACGAGACGATATTGCGCGAGCAGCCAAACTTCACCAGCCGCTCAAGAGTCTTCGGATAGGCCGCTTCGGAGCTGCTGGTAGTAAACGCCACCAACACCGGGTCCTTCAGCATGTTCAGCAGACGGAAGACCTCTTTTTTCAGCACCATATAGCCAACGGTAATCAGCACCGCGCTGGTCAACAGTACCGCCAGGTAGTAACCGCCGATGAACGAAGCGTAGTTGAGCAGGATCCCCAGCCCCTGGGAGGCAATCACCGACGAAATGGCGGCAAAGATAGCCAGCGGCGCAACGTACATCACGTAGCCCGTCACCTTCAGCATAATGTGCGACACCACATTGAGCGCCGCCACCAGCGGGGCATTAAACTTCTCGCCCAGCGACGCGCCGGCGATGCCAAAGAACATCGAGAACACCACAATCTGCAGGATCTCGTTGTTGGCCATCGCCTCGGTGATGCTGGTGGGGATAGTGTGCGACAGGAATCCTTTCAGGCTCATGCCGCTGACCGCCAGGCCGGTATCCACCGCCTCTTTCGGCACCGCCAGGTTTAACCCGGCGCCCGGGTGCTGGAAGGTGACGATCACCAGCCCGACGAGAATGGATAATACCGAGGAGGTGATGAACCACACCATCGCCTTCCCGCCTACCCGGCCAATGGTCGCCGTCTCGCCGAGACGCATAATGCCGACCGTCAGGGTGCTGAACACCAACGGCGCGATGACCATTTTGATCAACCGCAGAAACAGATCGGTCAGCAGCGTAATGTTGTCCGCCCAAGCGGAGATGGTGGTCGGCGTCGCGTAGGCATGGATAGCCGCGCCGGAGAGGATCCCCATCAGCATAAAAATGACGATAAAGAGCGTGAGTTTGTTTGCGTTTGCCACAGCAATGACCCCTGATTATTTAACACGTTGATTTTTAAGTGCATATGTTATTATTATGAAAATGCACTGATTTATTCACCGCATAAATCTAATTAAAGCCCTCCCGGATACAACTATTTTTTACTTTTTTAAACTAAAAGTTGATATCACCCCGGAAATCTCCAACGAGACCGCCCGGCGTCGCGGCGGTTATCCAGACATTTCTCAACCTTCTTTTCATAATTCCTCCATTTTTACGGCCCCTTCCCTCACTAAACTAGTATCATTCAGCGAAACGCTTCAGGATGAGACCGTAAACTAATGAAAGGCAGTAACATACGTCGTTGGGGCGCCGCGCTGGCGGTAGTGATTATCGCCGGAGCCGCCTACTGGTTCTGGCACGATCGTGGCACGAGCGGCAGCAGCGCTCCCGCAGCAGGACAAGGCCCGCAGGGGCCGGGCGGCGCGCGTCATGGCCGTTTCGGCGGCGCGCTGGCGCCGGTGCAGGCGGCGACCGCGACCGAACAAGCGGTGCCACGCTATCTCACCGGGCTGGGTACCGTGACGGCGGCCAATACCGTGACCGTGCGCAGCCGGGTCGACGGCCAGCTGCTGAGCCTTCACTTCCAGGAGGGACAGCAGGTCAAAGCCGGCGACCTGCTGGCGCAGATCGACCCCAGCCAGTTTAAAGTCGCCCTCGCCCAGGCGCAGGGTCAGCTGGCGAAAGATAACGCCACCCTGGCGAACGCCCGCCGCGATCTCGCCCGTTACCAGCAGCTGGTGAAAACCAACCTCGTCTCCCGCCAGGAGCTCGACACCCAGCAGTCGCTGGTGGTGGAATCCGCTGGCACCGTAAAGGCCGATGAAGCCGCCGTCGCCAGCGCCCAGCTGCAGCTCGACTGGACCCGCATCACCGCGCCGATTGACGGCCGCGTCGGCTTAAAGCAGGTGGATATTGGCAACCAGATCTCCAGCGGAGATACCACCGGGATTGTGGTTCTCACCCAGACGCACCCGATTGATGTGGTCTTCACCCTGCCGGAAAACAGCATCGCCACGGTGGTGCAGGCGCAGAAAGCGGGCAAAGCGCTCAGCGTCGAAGCCTGGGATCGCACCAATAAGCAGAAAATCAGCGTCGGCGAGCTGCTGAGTCTCGACAACCAGATCGATGCCACCACCGGGACCATTAAGCTGAAGGCGCGCTTCAGCAATCTGGACGACGCGCTGTTCCCCAACCAGTTCGTTAACGCCCGCCTGCTGGTGGATACCGAAGAGAACGCGGTGGTGATCCCCGCCGCCGCCCTGCAGATGGGCAACGAAGGGCATTTTGTGTGGGTGCTGAACGATGAGAATAAGGTCAGCAAACACAGCGTGACGCCCGGCATCCAGGACAGCCAGAAAGTGGTCATCAGCGCCGGGCTTTCCGCCGGGGATCGCGTGGTCACCGACGGGATTGACCGCCTGACCGAAGGGGCGAAAGTGGAAGTTGTCACCGCCAGCGGCAGCGAGCAGGCGCAGCCCGCTCCGCGCCAGAGCGGTAAACACGGAGCGCGTTCCTGATGCAGGTGTTACCCCCAGGCCGCACCGGCGGCCCGTCCCGGCTGTTTATTATGCGTCCGGTCGCCACCACTTTGCTGATGGTGGCGATCCTGTTAGCCGGGATCATCGGCTACCGCTTCCTGCCGGTCTCCGCTCTGCCGGAAGTCGATTACCCGACCATTCAGGTGGTTACCCTCTATCCGGGCGCCAGCCCGGATGTGGTGACCTCCGCTATCACCGCCCCGCTGGAGCGCCAGTTCGGCCAGATGTCCGGCCTTAAGCAGATGTCGTCGCAAAGCTCTGGCGGCGCCTCGGTAGTCACGCTGCAGTTCCAGCTGACCCTGCCGCTGGACGTCGCCGAGCAGGAAGTGCAGGCGGCCATTAACGCCGCCACCAACCTGCTGCCGAGCGATCTGCCCAACCCACCGGTGTACAGCAAGGTGAACCCGGCGGATCCGCCGATCATGACCCTCGCCGTCACCTCCTCCGCGATCCCGATGACCCAGGTAGAGGACATGGTGGAGACGCGGGTGGCGCAGAAGATCTCCCAGGTTTCCGGCGTCGGTCTGGTGACCCTCGCCGGCGGCCAGCGCCCGGCGGTGCGGGTGAAGCTTAACGCCCAGGCCATCGCCGCCCTCGGCCTGACCAGCGAAACCGTGCGCACCGCTATCACCAGCGCCAACGTTAACTCCGCGAAAGGCAGCCTCGACGGCCCGGCCCGCGCGGTGACGCTTTCCGCTAACGATCAGATGCAGTCCGCTGAGGATTACCGCCGCCTGATCATCGCTTATCAGAACGGGGCGCCGATCCGTCTCGGCGATGTCGCCAGCGTCGAACAAGGGGCCGAAAACAGCTGGCTCGGGGCGTGGGCCAACCAGCAGCGGGCCATCGTGATGAACGTTCAGCGTCAGCCGGGGGCCAACATCATCGACACCGCCGACAGCATTCGCCAGATGCTGCCGCAGCTCACCGAGAGCCTGCCGAAATCGGTGAAGGTGCAGGTCCTCTCCGACCGGACCACCAACATTCGCGCCTCGGTGCGCGACACCCAGTTTGAGCTGATGCTGGCCATCGCCCTGGTGGTGATGATCATCTATCTGTTCCTGCGCAACGTGCCGGCGACCATTATTCCCGGCGTCGCGGTGCCGCTGTCGCTGGTGGGCACTTTCGCGGTGATGGTGTTCCTCGACTTCTCGATCAACAACCTGACGCTGATGGCCCTGACCATCGCCACCGGCTTTGTGGTGGATGATGCCATCGTGGTGATCGAGAACATCTCGCGCTATATCGAAAAAGGCGAGAAGCCGCTGGCCGCCGCGCTGAAAGGCGCGGGGGAAATCGGCTTCACCATTATCTCCCTCACCTTCTCGCTGATCGCGGTGCTGATCCCGCTGCTGTTTATGGGCGATATCGTCGGCCGTCTGTTCCGCGAATTCGCCGTCACCCTTGCCGTCGCTATTCTTATCTCGGCGGTGGTCTCCCTGACCCTGACGCCGATGATGTGCGCCCGCATGTTAAGCCACGAATCGCTGCGCAAGCAGAACCGTTTCTCCCGGGCCAGCGAGCGTTTCTTCGACCGAGTGATCGCCGTCTATGGCCGCTGGCTGAGCCGGGTGCTGAACCATCCATGGCTGACGCTCGGCGTCGCGCTGAGCACCCTGGCGCTGTCGATTATCCTGTGGGTCTTTATCCCGAAAGGCTTCTTCCCGATCCAGGATAACGGCATTATTCAGGGCACCCTCCAGGCGCCGCAGTCGGTCTCCTTCGCCAGCATGGCCGAGCGCCAGCGGCAGGTGGCCAGCATTATCCTTAAGGACCCGGCCGTGGAGAGCCTGACCTCGTTCGTCGGCGTCGACGGCACCAACCCGGCGCTGAACAGCGCCCGTCTGCAGATCAACCTCAAGCCGCTGGATGAACGCGATGACCGCGTCCAGACGGTGATCAGCCGCCTGCAGCAGGCGGTGGACGGCGTCCCGGGCGTGGCGCTCTACCTGCAGCCGACCCAGGATCTGACCATCGACACCACGGTGAGCCGCACCCAGTACCAGTTCACCCTGCAGGCAAACTCCCTCGAGGCGCTGAGCACCTGGGTGCCGCCGCTGCTCAGCCGCCTGCAGGCCCAGCCGCAGCTGGCCGACGTCAGCAGCGACTGGCAGGACAAAGGCCTGGCCGCCTATATCAAGGTGGATCGCGACAGCGCCAGCCGCCTCGGCATCTCAATGGCCGATGTCGATAACGCGCTGTACAACGCCTTCGGCCAGCGGCTGATCTCCACCATTTACACTCAGGCGAATCAGTATCGCGTGGTGCTCGAGCAGGATACCGAGGCGACGCCGGGCCTGGCGGCGCTGGATAATATCCGCCTGACCAGTAGCGACGGCGGCATCGTGCCGCTGACCGCCATCGCCACGGTGGAGCAGCGCTTTACCCCGCTGTCGGTGAACCACCTCGATCAGTTCCCGGTGACCACCATCTCGTTTAACGTCCCGGACAACTATTCGCTGGGCGAAGCGGTGGACGCGATCCTCGCCGCCGAACAGTCGCTGGATTTCCCGACCGATATCCGCACCCAGCTCCAGGGGAGCTCGCTGGCCTTCCAGTCGGCGCTCGGCAGCACCGTCTGGCTGGTGGTCGCCGCGGTGGTGGCGATGTATATCGTGCTGGGGGTGCTGTATGAAAGCTTTATCCATCCGATCACGATCCTCTCCACCCTGCCCACCGCCGGGGTCGGGGCGCTACTGGCGCTGTGGCTGGCGGGCAGCGAGCTGGACGTGATCGCCATCATCGGCATCATTCTGCTGATCGGCATCGTGAAGAAGAACGCCATCATGATGATCGACTTCGCGCTGGCCGCCGAACGCGAACAGGGCATGCCGCCGCGGGAAGCGATCTACCAGGCCTGCCTGCTGCGTTTTCGTCCGATCCTGATGACGACCCTCGCCGCCCTGCTCGGCGCCCTGCCGCTGATGCTGAGCACCGGCGTCGGCGCGGAGCTGCGGCGTCCGCTGGGGATCGGCATGGTCGGCGGTCTGATGCTCAGCCAGGTGCTGACCCTGTTCACCACCCCGGTGATCTATCTGCTGTTCGACCGCCTGTCGCTGCACCTGAAGCGCCGCTTCCCGCGTCAGGAAGAGGAGGCGTAAGTGAAGTTTTTCGCCCTCTTCATTTACCGCCCGGTGGCGACGATCCTCATCTCGCTGGCCATCACCCTGTGCGGCATTCTTGGCTTCCGGCTGCTGCCGGTAGCCCCGCTGCCGCAGGTGGACTTCCCGGTGATCATGGTTAGCGCCTCGCTGCCGGGGGCCTCCCCGGAGACCATGGCCTCATCGGTGGCCACCCCGCTGGAACGCTCCCTGGGACGGATTGCCGGGGTCAATGAGATGACCTCCTCCAGTTCGCTGGGCAGTACGCGCATCATTCTTGAGTTTAACTTCGACCGCGATATCAACGGCGCGGCGCGCGACGTTCAGGCAGCGATCAACGCCGCGCAAAGCCTGCTGCCGAGCGGGATGCCCAGCCGGCCGACCTACCGCAAAGCCAACCCGTCGGATGCGCCGATCATGATCCTGACGCTGACCTCGGACACCTACTCCCAGGGTGAGCTGTATGATTTCGCCTCCACCCAGCTGGCGCAGACCATCGCGCAGATCGACGGTGTGGGTGATGTCGACGTCGGCGGCAGCTCCCTGCCGGCAGTGCGCGTCGACCTCAACCCGCAGGCGCTGTTCAACCAGGGCGTGTCGCTGGACGCGGTGCGCACCGCCATCAGCGACGCTAACGTGCGCAAACCGCAGGGGGCGCTGGAGGACAGCGCGCACCGCTGGCAGGTGCAGACCAACGATGAGCTGAAGACCGCCGCCGACTATCAGCCGCTGATCGTCCACTACCAGAATGGCGCCGCAGTGCGACTGGGGGATGTCGCCACCGTCTCGGATTCGGTGCAGGACGTGCGCAACGCCGGGATGACCAACGCCAAACCGGCGATCCTGCTGATGATCCGCAAACTGCCGGAAGCCAATATTATCCAGACAGTGGACAGCATCCGCGCCCGCCTGCCGGAGCTGCAGCAGACCATTCCGGCGGCTATCGACCTGCAGATCGCCCAGGACCGCTCGCCGACCATCCGTGCTTCGCTGGAGGAGGTGGAGCAGACGCTGGTGATATCGGTGGCGCTGGTGATCCTCGTGGTATTCCTGTTCCTGCGCTCGGGGCGCGCCACGCTGATCCCGGCCGTCGCCGTCCCGGTTTCCTTAATCGGTACCTTCGCCGCGATGTATTTGTGCGGCTTCAGCCTCAATAACCTGTCGCTGATGGCTCTGACCATCGCCACCGGCTTCGTGGTGGATGACGCTATCGTGGTGCTGGAGAATATCTCCCGCCATCTGGAAGCGGGGATGAAACCTCTGCAGGCGGCGCTGCAGGGGAGCCGCGAAGTCGGCTTTACCGTGCTGTCGATGAGCCTGTCGCTGGTGGCGGTGTTTCTGCCGCTGCTGCTGATGGGCGGCCTGCCCGGCCGCCTGCTGCGCGAGTTCGCCGTCACCCTGTCGGTGGCGATCGGCATCTCGCTGGCGGTGTCCCTCACCCTGACGCCGATGATGTGCGGCTGGCTGCTGAAAAGCGGTAAGCCCCACCAGCCGACGCGCAACCGCGGCTTTGGCCGCCTGCTGGTGGCCGTGCAGGGCGGCTATGGGAAATCGTTAAAATGGGTGCTCAGGCACAGCCGGCTGACCGGCCTGGTGGTGCTCGGCACCATCGCCCTCAGCGTCTGGCTCTACATTTCGATCCCGAAAACCTTCTTTCCGGAGCAGGACACCGGGGTGCTGATGGGCGGCATTCAGGCCGACCAGAGCATCTCCTTCCAGGCGATGCGCGGCAAGCTGCAGGACTTTATGAAGATCATTCGTGAAGATCCGGCGGTGGATAACGTCACCGGCTTTACCGGCGGCTCGCGGGTCAACAGCGGGATGATGTTTATCACCCTCAAGTCGCGCGACCAGCGCCACGAGACGGCGCAGCAGGTGATCGACCGGCTGCGCAAAAAGCTGGCCAACGAGCCCGGGGCCAACCTGTTCCTGATGGCGGTGCAGGATATTCGCGTCGGCGGCCGGCAGTCGAACGCCAGCTATCAGTACACCCTGCTGTCCGACGACCTGTCGGCGCTGCGCGAGTGGGAGCCGAAGATCCGCAAAGCACTGGCGGCGCTGCCTGAGCTGGCGGACGTCAACTCGGATCAGCAGGACAATGGCGCCGAAATGGACCTGGTCTATGACCGGGACACGATGTCGCGCCTCGGCATCAGCGTCCAGGACGCCAACAACCTGCTGAACAACGCCTTCGGCCAGCGGCAAATCTCCACCATCTACCAGCCGCTCAACCAGTACAAGGTGGTGATGGAGGTGGATCCGGCCTACACCCAGGACGTCAGCGCCCTCGACAAGATGTTTGTTATCAATAGCGAGGGCAAGCCGATCCCGCTGGCTTATTTCGCCAAATGGCAGCCGGCCAACGCCCCGCTGTCGGTGAACCACCAGGGGCTGTCGGCGGCGTCCACTATCTCCTTTAACCTGCCCACCGGCCGCTCGCTGTCGGAAGCCAGCGACGCCATTAACCGCACGATGACCCAGCTCGGGGTGCCGTCGAGCGTGCGCGGCTCCTTTGCCGGTACCGCTCAGGTCTTTCAGCAGACCATGAACGCGCAGGTGATCCTGATCCTCGCGGCCATCGCCACGGTCTATATCGTGCTGGGGATGCTGTATGAGAGCTATGTGCATCCGTTGACCATCCTCTCGACGCTGCCCTCCGCCGGAGTGGGCGCCCTGCTGGCGCTGGAGATATTCGATGCCCCGTTCAGCCTAATCGCCCTTATCGGGATCATGTTATTAATTGGCATCGTGAAGAAAAACGCCATCATGATGGTCGATTTTGCCCTTGAGGCGCAGCGCACCGGCAATCTGGCGCCGGAAGAGGCGATTTTCCAGGCCTGCCTGCTGCGTTTCCGGCCGATTATGATGACCACCCTGGCGGCGCTGTTCGGCGCCCTGCCGCTGGTGCTCTCCGGGGGCGATGGCTCTGAGCTGCGCCAGCCGCTGGGGATCACCATCGTCGGCGGTCTGGTGATGAGCCAGCTGTTAACGCTCTACACCACGCCGGTGGTCTATCTTTTCTTTGACCGTCTGCGGTTGCGTTTTTCGCGTCACTCCTCTCAACCGGTAAGCGAATAACATGACAGACCTCCCGGCCAGCGTGCGCTGGCAGCTATGGATAGTGGCGTTCGGCTTCTTTATGCAGTCGCTGGACACCACCATCGTTAACACCGCCCTCCCCTCGATGGCCAAAAGCCTCGGGGAGAGCCCGCTGCATATGCATATGATCATCGTCTCCTATGTCCTGACGGTGGCGGTCATGCTCCCGGCCAGCGGCTGGCTGGCCGACCGGGTCGGGGTGCGCAATATCTTCTTCACCGCCATCGTGCTGTTTACCGCCGGGTCGCTGTTTTGCGCCCAGGCCAGCACCCTTGACCAGCTGGTGATGGCGCGGGTGCTGCAGGGGATCGGCGGCGCGATGATGGTGCCGGTTGGTCGCCTGACGGTAATGAAGATCGTCCCACGCGATCAGTACATGGCGGCGATGACTTTCGTCACCCTGCCGGGCCAGGTTGGCCCGCTGCTCGGCCCGGCGCTGGGCGGGGTGCTGGTGGAGTATGCCTCCTGGCACTGGATCTTCCTCATCAATATCCCGGTGGGGATCGTCGGCGCCATCGCCACCCTCTGCCTGATGCCCAACTACACCCTGCAGACCCGGCGCTTCGACCTCTCCGGCTTTCTGCTGCTGGCCGCCGGGATGGCGACCCTGACCCTGGCGCTGGACGGCCAGAAAGGGCTCGGTATATCGTCACGCTGGCTGGCGGGGCTGGTGGCCGTCGGCCTCGCCGCCCTGCTGCTGTACCTGTGGCACGCCCGCGGTAACGCCCGGGCGCTGTTCAGCCTCAACCTGTTTCGTAACCGCACCTTCTCCCTCGGCCTCGGCGGCAGCTTCGCCGGACGCATCGGCAGCGGTATGCTGCCGTTTATGACCCCGGTGTTTCTGCAGATTGGCCTCGGCTTCTCCCCCTTTCACGCCGGGCTGATGATGATCCCGATGGTGCTCGGCAGCATGGGCATGAAGCGGATCGTGGTCCAGGTGGTCAACCGCTTTGGCTACCGTCGGGTGCTGGTCGCCAGCACCCTGGGCCTGGCGGCGGTCAGTCTGCTGTTTATGTTTAGCGCCCTGGCCGGCTGGTATTACGCGCTGCCGCTGGTCCTGTTTCTGCAGGGGATGATCAACTCCAGCCGCTTCTCCTCAATGAATACCCTGACGCTGAAAGATCTCCCGGACGATCTGGCCAGCTGCGGCAACAGCCTGCTGTCGATGGTGATGCAGCTGTCGATGAGTATCGGCGTGACCATCGCCGGGCTGCTGCTGGGGCTGTATGGCCAGCAGCATATGAGCCTCGACGCCGCCAGCACCCATCAGGTCTTTCTCTATACCTATCTGAGCATGGCGGCGATCATCGCCCTCCCGGCGCTCATCTTTTCCCGGGTACCGGATGACGTCGGCACGAATACCGTCATCCGTCGACGCAACAGGAGTGGATCGTGAAATTTTGGCGCCCGGGCATTACCGGTAAGCTGTTCCTCGCTATTTTCGCCACCTGCATCGTGCTGCTGATCAGCATGCACTGGGCGGTGCGTATCAGTTTCGAACGTGGGTTTATCGACTACATCAAGCGCGGTAATGAGCAGCGGTTAACCATGCTCAGCGACGCGCTGAGTGAGCAGTATGCCCAGCACGGCAGCTGGGCGTTTCTGCGCAACAACGACCGCTTTATCTTCCAGCTGCTGCGCACCTTCGAACGGGATAACGACGACCGTTCGCCGCCGGGACACGGCATGAAGCCGGGTCCGATGGAGGGTCAGGGGCCGGATGGGCCGCCGCCGGATGGGCCGCCCGACGGCCCCAGCGACACCCCGCCGCCGAGGCCGGAAATGCCGCCCCACGGCTGGCGCACCATGTTCTGGGTGGTCGATCAGTCGGGCCGCGTGCTGGTGGGGCCCCGTGAGCGCGTACCGGAGGACGGCACCCAGCGCAGCATTGTGGTCAACGGCGTGGAGGTAGGCAAAGTGATCGCCTCGCCGGTAGAGCGGCTGACGCGCAATACCGATATTAACTTCGACCGGCAGCAAAAGCGCACCAGCTGGCTGATTGTCGCCCTTGCCACCCTGCTTGCCGCGCTGGCCACTTTCCCGCTGGCCCGCGGCCTGCTGGCGCCGGTGAAGCGGCTGGTGGAAGGCACCCATAAGCTGGCGGCGGGCGACTTTTCCACCCGCGTGACGGTGACCGGCGGCGACGAGCTCGGCCGCCTGGCGCAGGATTTCAACCAGCTCGCCAGCACCCTGGAGCGCAACCAGCAGATGCGTCGCGATCTGATGGCCGATATCTCCCATGAGCTGCGTACTCCGCTGGCGGTGCTGCGCGGCGAGCTGGAGGCGATTCAGGACGGAGTCCGGCGCTTCACCCCCGAGTCCATCCCCTCCCTGCAGGCCGAGGTGGCTACCCTCACCAAGCTGGTGGACGACCTCCATCAGCTGTCGATGTCCGATGAGGGGGCGCTGGCCTACCAGAAAACGTCGCTGGATATCATCACCCTGCTGGAGGTGGCCGCGGGCGCTTTTCGCGAGCGCTTCGCCAGCCGGCAGCTGAGCATTCAGGTGTCGCTCCCCGAGCAGGCGATGATCTTCGGCGACCGCGACCGCCTGATGCAGCTCTTCAACAATCTGCTGGAGAACAGCCTGCGCTATACCGACAGCGGCGGCAGCCTGCACATCACCGCCCGCCGCAGCGGCCGAATGCTGGTGATTGACTTCGCCGACAGCGCCCCCGGCGTCAGCGATGAGCAGCTGGCCCGCCTGTGCGAACGCTTTTACCGGGCGGAAGGATCGCGCAATCGCGCCAGCGGCGGCTCCGGCCTCGGACTGGCGATTTGCCTCAATATTGTCGCGGCCCACGGCGGCACCCTGCGTGCCGACCATTCGCCTTTTGGCGGGGTTAGCATTAAAGTTGAGTTACCTCTGGAACATGATTTACCGAGAGACGTATGACTGAATTGCCTGTAGATGAAAACACCCCACGCATTCTTATCGTGGAAGATGAACCGAAGCTCGGCCAGCTGCTGATTGATTATCTGCAAGCCGCCGGCTATGCGCCTACGCTGATTAACCACGGTGACAAGGTCCTGCCCTACGTTCGGCAGACGCCGCCGCACCTGATCCTGCTGGATCTGATGCTGCCCGGCACCGACGGTCTGACGTTGTGCCGGGAAATTCGCCGCTTCTCCGATGTTCCGGTGGTAATGGTGACGGCGAAAATCGAAGAGATCGACCGACTGCTGGGGCTGGAGATTGGCGCCGACGACTATATCTGCAAGCCCTACAGCCCGCGGGAAGTGGTCGCCCGGGTGAAAACCATTCTTCGCCGCTGCAAGCCGCAGCGCGATCTGCAGGCGCTGGACGCCCAGAGCCCGTTGATTGTCGACGAAGGTCGTTTTCAGGCCTCCTGGCGCGACAAGCTGCTGGACCTCACTCCCGCCGAGTTCCGGCTGCTGAAAACCCTCTCCCAGGAGCCGGGCAAGGTCTTCTCCCGCGAACAGTTGCTCAACCATCTGTATGACGATTATCGGGTAGTCACCGACCGCACCATCGACAGCCACATCAAAAACCTGCGGCGCAAGCTGGAGGCGCTGGACGCCGAGCAGTCGTTTATTCGCGCGGTGTATGGCGTTGGCTATCGCTGGGAAGCAGACGCCTGCCGACTGGCGTAGTTAGCCTTTTCCCGGCTCGCGCTGCGCTTAGCCGGGCTACACGTTCACCGCCCTCTGCAATCCGTAGCCCGGGTAAGGCGTTTACGCCGCAACCCGGGGAACGCCATAGAGCCTATCCCACCAGGCGTTATGAGTGCTGTCAGTGTGAGCACTGCCCAGGTTCAAAATGGCAAACAAATTAGCCATACTGAAAGATACCCATCTGATATTTACTCCCCTTCGCCGCGGCGCTACAATGCCCGCCCTTAATGTGGGGACACTCCCCAACTCGCCGCACCAGGTGCGGCGAATCTGACCTGTCATCAGAACGAGAACACCATGTTTAAACCAGAACTCCTCTCCCCGGCGGGAACGCTGAAGAATATGCGTTACGCTTTCGCCTATGGCGCCGATGCCGTTTATGCCGGCCAGCCGCGCTACTCGCTGCGCGTGCGTAACAACGAATTCAATCACGAAAATCTGCAGCTCGGCATCAATGAAGCCCACGCGCTGGGTAAAAAATTCTATGTGGTGGTCAACATCGCCCCGCATAACGCCAAGCTGAAAACGTTTATTCGCGATCTGAAGCCGGTGGTGGAGATGGGGCCGGACGCGCTGATCATGTCCGATCCGGGTTTAATCATGCTGGTGCGGGAACACTTCCCGGAGATGCCGATCCATCTTTCAGTGCAGGCTAACGCCGTCAACTGGGCGACGGTCAAATTCTGGCAGCAGATGGGGCTCACCCGTGTGATCCTGTCGCGTGAACTGTCGCTGGACGAAATCGAAGAGATTCGCCGCCAGGTGCCGGAGATGGAGATTGAGATTTTCGTCCACGGCGCGCTGTGCATGGCCTACTCCGGCCGCTGCCTGCTCTCCGGGTATATCAACAAGCGCGACCCGAACCAGGGGACCTGCACCAACGCCTGCCGCTGGGAATACAACGTGGCGGAAGGCAAAGAGGACGACGTCGGTAACATCGTCCACAAATATGAGCCGATCCCGGTGCAGACCGTGGAGCCCACCCTCGGCATCGGCGCGCCGACCGATAAAGTCTTTATGATTGAGGAAGCCAAACGTCCGGGCGAGTATATGACCGCCTTTGAGGACGAGCACGGCACCTACATCATGAACTCGAAAGATCTGCGGGCTATCGCCCACGTTGAGCGTCTGACCCAGATGGGCGTTCACTCGCTGAAGATCGAAGGCCGCACCAAATCCTTCTACTACTGCGCGCGTACCGCCCAGGTTTACCGCAAGGCCATCGACGATGCCGCCGCCGGAAAACCGTTTGATACCAGCCTGCTGGAGACCCTGGAAGGACTGGCCCACCGCGGGTACACCGAAGGCTTCCTGCGCCGCCATACCCATGACGATTACCAGAACTATGAGTACGGCTACTCCCTCTCCGAGCGCCAGCAGTTTGTCGGCGAATTCACCGGGGAGCGTAACGGCCCGCTGGCGGCCGTGGCGGTCAAAAATAAGTTCAGCGTCGGCGACAGCCTCGAGCTGATGACCCCGCAGGGTAACGTCAACTTCACCCTCGAGCATATGGAAAATGGCAAAGGCGAAGCCATGCCGGTGGCCCCGGGCGACGGCTATACCGTATGGTTGCCTGTGCCGGACGACCTGCCCCTGCAGTATGCGCTACTGATGCGCAACTTCACTGGTCAGACAACCAGAAATCCGCACGGTAACTAGTTAATTTGCGTTATTTTTTCATGAT
Source organism: Klebsiella sp. P1CD1 (assembly GCF_003790505.1). NCBI lineage: Bacteria > Pseudomonadati > Pseudomonadota > Gammaproteobacteria > Enterobacterales > Enterobacteriaceae > Klebsiella > Klebsiella sp. P1CD1. The sequence goes on along the minus strand of NZ_CP033631.1, from coordinate 1,803,223 downwards.
GTAAGGATATTAGAATCGGATCACATACCGTTTCGATCGAAACAGGTATCATCCATTTCGCTGAAAAACATAACCCATAAATGCTAGTTGTACCAGGAACCACCTCCTTAGCCTGCGTAATCTCCCTTACGCGGGCTTATTTTTTTGCCTCTCCTCCGGTCTTCGCTTGCGTCATGCGGTACACTTTATGCAACATTAAGCAATAAAGGTTCCCTTGATGATGTCTACGTTTCCTGCCAGCTTACTGATCCTTAACGGCAAAGGTGCCAATGAACCGCAGTTACGCGAGGCGGTTAACCTGTTACGCGACGAAGGGATCGATATTCACGTCCGCGTCACCTGGGAAAAGGGCGATGCCGTGCGGTTTATCGATGAAGCCCTGCAGCTGAACGTTGAAACGGTGATCGCCGGCGGCGGCGACGGCACCATTAATGAAGTGGCGACCGCGCTGGTGGAGCGCGGTAGCAAGATGGCGCTGGGGATTTTACCGCTGGGCACGGCCAACGACTTTGCCACCAGCGTCGGCATTCCGCAGGATCTGGCCAGCGCCCTCAAGCTGGCGATCGTCGGCCGCGATGTGCCGATAGATATCGCCCGGGTGAATGATAAAACCGGCTTTATTAATATGGCGACCGGCGGGTTCGGCACCCGAATCACCACCGAAACGCCGGAAAAACTCAAAGCCGCGCTCGGCGGTGTCTCTTATTTAATCCATGGCCTGATGCGTATGGATACCCTGAAGCCAGACCGCTGCGAGATCCGCGGAGAGAACTTTCACTGGCAGGGCGATGCGCTGGTCATTGGCATCGGCAACGGCCGCCAGGCCGGCGGCGGCCAGCAGTTGTGCCCGGAGGCGTTGATTAACGATGGTTTGCTGCATCTGCGCATTTTCACCGGCGAAGAGCTGATCCCTGCCCTGTTCAGCACCCTGGCGAATCCGGAAAACTCGCCGAATATTGTTGACGGTGTCTCCTCATGGTTTGAGATCACCGCCCCCCATGAGATGACGTTTAACCTCGACGGCGAGCCGCTCAGCGGAAAAACCTTCCGCATGGAGCTGTTACCGGCGGCCCTGCGCTGCCGGCTGCCGCCCGACTGCCCGCTGCTACGTTGATCAGGCTTCGCAAAGCAAAGACGGCGCCCGGCTGGTATACAGCAGCCGGGTTCGTTGATTGAGCCTCTGAATGTTAAGGTAAAACGGCACCTGCGGCTGCAGGAAAAACCTGGGCAGATATCGATCCAAACACCGCACTTACATTAACAGACGATATCTACAACCTCAAACTCACATAATATCAAATAATTACCCATTAAAATGGGCGCATCTGCCGTGAGACAATGCGCCATCAAGCTTAGTAGTCCGCCACCTCGCGCGCCATTTCGCGCGTATATTGCCGACTGGCGTTAACCAGCATCTGCGTATAGGCCGTCCGCGCCTCGCCGCTGACCAACGCATCGACCGTCAGGGTTTCGAGGATCTTCCCGTACTGCATCACCGCCATTTCTGGCATAAGTGGGCAATAACCCCAAGATCGTGGGTGACCATCAGGTAAGTGAGCTTCGCCTCCCGCTGCAATTCCGCCAGCAGGTTAAGGATCTCAGCCTGCACCGACACATCCAGCGCCGACGTCGGCTCATCCAGCAGCAGCACCTGTGGCTCAAGAATCAGCGCTCTGGCTATCGCCACGCGCTGCCGCTGCCCGCCGGAGAGCTGATGCGGATAGCGCTCACGAAAAGCGCGGTTGAGGCCAACTTTATCCAGCAGCGCATTGATCCGCCGGTCGCGGTCATTGAAACGATGGATCTGCAGCGGCTCTTCGAGGATATCGCCAATGGTGTGACGGGGATGCAGCGATCCGTAGGGGTCCTGAAATACCATCTGCACCTGACGGCAGCGCTCGCGGCTAATTTCATGCCCTAAGGGCTGAGCATCGATGGTCAGTTCCCCCTGCCAGTGGGTAAACAGCCCCGCCAGGCACTTGAGCACCGTCGTTTTACCGGAACCGGACTCTCCTACCAGACCGTAGATCTCGCCGGGCTTAACGTGGAAACTGACGTCATACAGCACCTGGTTACGCTTCTCCCCCTCGCCAAACGCGAGGTTGAGATGTTGAACTTCAATCATTATCCGCTCCTTAATCCGTTAACCAGCTGGCCTGACGCTGCAGCACCGGCAGTATCGGGCGACGATGCAGCATATCCGGCAGCGAGTTAATCAATCCCTGAGTGTAGGGGTGACGGGCGTTATCGAGATCTTTAGCGGCGATGGACTCCACTACCCGTCCGGCGTACATCACCAGTACGCGGTCGCAGAAGCTGCGCACCAGGTTGATATCGTGGCTGATAAAAATCAGCCCCAGCCCGCGCGACTGAACCAGGTCATCCAACAGGCCCAGCACCTGCAGGCGCACCGACACGTCCAGCGCGGAGGTGGGCTCATCGGCAATGATCAGTTCCGGGTCGGTAATCAGCATCATGGCGATCATGATGCGCTGCCCCTGTCCGCCGGATATTTCATGCGGATAAAGCTGATAAACGCGCTCCGGCTGGCGAATACGCACCACCTCCAGCATCTCCAGCGCCCTGGCTTTCGCCTCATCTTTGCGCCCGGGATGATGAGTAAGCCAGGCCTCGGCGATTTGCTTACCCACGCAGACCACCGGATTAAGCGAATATTTCGGGTCCTGCATAATCATAGAGATACGTTTGCCGCGTACGCCGCGCATCTGCGCTTCGCTAAGATGCTGCAGATCGAGGTCGGCAAACTGCATCCGGCTGGCGCTGACGCGGGCCTTTTTCGGATGCAGCTGCAGCAGCGCGCGCCCAACGGTGGACTTACCCGAACCGGACTCGCCGACAATGGCCAGCTTCTCATGCCCCAGCTGGAAGGAGACGCCGCGCACGGCGTGGGTCACCGCGCTACCGTTAACAAAATCGACGCACAGATCGCGCACGTCGAGCAGCGGTACATTATTCACTGCGGGGATCGAGGATGTCACGTAGGCCATCTCCTAAGAAGTTGAACGCTAAGCTATTGATCAGAATCGCCAGCCCCGGAATGGTTACGACCCACCAGCACTCCATCATATAAGTGCGCCCGCTGGAGATCATCGCTCCCCACTCCGGCTCTGGCGGCTGCGCGCCGAGGCCGAGAAAGCCAAGGCCGGCCGCGGTCAGAATGATCCCGGCCATATTCATGGTGATACGGATAATGACCGAGGGCAGACACAGCGGCACGATATGGCGCCAGAGGACGCGGGCCGATGAAGCGCCCTGCAGACGCACGGCGGAGATAAAATCGGCCTGGCGCAGAGAGAGCGTTTCGGCGCGCGCCAGACGGGCAATCGGCGGCCAGGCGGTCAGCGTGATGGCGATAACCACGTGCTCCAGCCCCGGTCCTAAAGCGGCGACAAACGCCAGCGCCAGGACCAGACTCGGGAAGGAGATGAAAATATCGGTGACGCGCATCAGCACCATATCGACTTTACCGCCGAAATAGCCTGCGCTGACGCCCAGCAGCAGCCCGAGCGGACCGACAGTCACCGAGACCAGCAGCACGATATAGAGCGTGATGCGGGAGCCGTACACCAGGCGACTAAAGATATCCCGGCCAAACTCATCGGTGCCGAACCAGTGCTGTGCATTCGGCGCGACCAGCGCACTATTCAGGTCCTGTACCAGCGGGTTATAAGGCGCAATCAGCGGCGCGAAAATCGCCACCACCAGCAGCAGAAAGATAATGCCTCCGCCGATGGCCGTGAGCGGATTGCGCGCCATTTTGCCGATAAACCCGACGGCCCGCGCCGCCGCGCGTTGCAGCCGCTGACGGCCTTCGCCCGCACCGCCCGAAAGCGGCGAATCCAGAGAAACGGTCATGATTTTGTCCTCGGGTCAAAGAATTGATACAGCAGGTCGGAGAGCAGGTTGAGCATCACGAAGATCACGCCCACCAGCAGCACGCAGCCCATCACCGCATTCATATCGCCCAGCAGCAGGCTACCGGTAAGGTAGGAGCCGAAACCCGGCCATGAGAAGACGGTTTCAATCAGCACCGCGCCTTCCAGCAGCGCGCCGTAGGCCAGCGCCACTACCGTCAGCAGCTGCACGAGGATGTTACGAAACGCATGGTTCCAGATAACCTGACGCTCGGTCAGCCCTTTCACCCGCGCGGTAATAATGAACTCCTGCGACAGCTGGGCCAGCATAAAGCTGCGGGTCATACGGCTGATATAAGCCAGCGAGTGAAAACCCAGCAGCGAGGCGGGAAGAATCAGATGATTAATGGCGTTCCAGAACACCTGGCCGTTGCCTGCCAGCAGCGCATCAACGGTCATCAGGCCAGTGCGGCGCGGCACCACACCATCCAGCCCGAGATCTACCCTCCCGGCGCCGCCTACCCAGCCAAGCCAGGCATAGAACACCAGCAGTCCCATCATTCCGACCCAAAAGATCGGCGTCGAGTAGCCCGCCAGGCTGATAATGCGTACCACATAATCGGAAACGCTATTGCGCCGCGCCGCCGCCAACACGCCCAGCGGAATACCAAGACCCGCGCCGACAATAATCGCCATCGTCGCCAGCTCCATGGTGGCCGGGAAGACGCGGATAATATCGTCCACCACCGGTTTCCCGGTCAGCAGCGCGTTGCCCAGATCGCCGTGCAGCAGGTTGACGAAATAGATGCCAAACTGGGTGGTCAGCGATTTATCAAACCCCAGCTGCTGGTAAACCTGCTGATAGGTGCTCTGGTCAGCATCCGGGCCGACAATCGCCAGCACCGGGTCGATGGGCATGACGCGGCCAATGGTAAAGGTCAGCAGCAGCAGGCCGAACAGTGTAATCACCACCTGCAGTAGCCGTTTGGATAAGCGCCGGCCGCGTGAGCCGGGCGCAAGGATTGCGGTACTCATCCTTTCTCTCCTTCGCGGACTTTATAGACGTCACGCAGAAAAGTGGTGGCGGAGGGGTGCGGCTGATACTCCCGTACCTCGTTGCGCACGACGACCGAATCAACCATCTGCGAAAGCGGAATTAAAGCCGGAACCAGCTGGTCGTAGCGTGTCTGGATGGCCTGGTAGTCAGCCACCTGTTTTTGCGGATCGCGTTCCAGCAGGGCCTGGTCAATCATCGTATTAAGCTGCGGGTCGTAAAAACCGGTACGCCAGCCCTGGAAGTTGGTCAGGCGCGCCTTATCGCTGTTATCCGGGTTATAGACCAGCGCGCGCAGGCTGGAGTGCGGATGCGGCTCCATCCCGCTGCCGCCGCGACCTACCAGCAGGTCAAATTTACGCTCACGCATCGCGCCGTAGATCTGGTTACCGGTGCCGGTGATGATTTTGGCGTTAATCCCCGCCTGCATCAGCGTCGACTGCACGGCGATAGCGATGTTAAGAAATGGCTGATCGGAGAGTACCCGCAGCGTGGTATCAAAGCCGTTGGGATATCCCGCTTCCGCCAGCAGCTTTTTCGCCCGCGCCACGTCCAGCTTATAGCCAGGGTCGGGCAGCGTGGATGGCATGCCCGCCTTAATCGGCCGCTGGTGCAGCACGCCGTAGCCCGGCATCAGCGCTTTATTGATACCCTGATAATCAATCAGATAGCGCACCGCCTCGCGCACTTTCGGATTGGCGAAGTGCGCTTCTTTCATGCTCATCGCCACGTAGTACATGGTGCCGCGCTGCACCGCATCGACGGTCAGCTGCGGGTCGCTGCGCAGGGCGTTGATATCGGAAACCGCCATGTTGTTGGCAATATCGAGGTCGCCTTTTTCGATCATCAGACGCAGGGTTTGCGACTCCTGGAAATGGCGCAACACCACGCGGCTCATTTTCGCCTCGCCGCGCCAGTAGTCAGGATTGCGCTTTATGCGCAGCACCTCTTTTGCCTGCCAGGTTTCCAGCGTAAACGGCCCGGAACCGGCTTCATGGGTGGTTAGCCAGCGGTTTCCCCAATCGTTATCCTGCTGGTGGCTTTGCACCGTTTTACTGTCCAGCACCCCGAGGTTGCCCAGCGCCGCCAGCGAGTAAATCACCAGTTGCGGATCGTTATCTTTGGGTAATACGATTTGCACCGTGAAGCGGTCCGGCGCGCTGACCTGGCTGTCGATATTTTTCTTACTGAAGCCATAGGATTTCCATACCGAGGCCTGGGCCAGGTTGAGGTGCAGGATGCGCCGCATTGACCACACGACGTCGGCGGCGGTCAGCGGGTTGCCGGAGTGAAACTTAACGTCATCGCGCAGATGAAAGGTCAGGGTTTTGCCGTCGGGGCTGATATCCCAGGATTTCGCCAGCGCGGGCTTAACGGTGGTGAGCTGCTCAGGGTCAAGCTCCACCAGCGAGTCGTAGAGGTTGACCACGATCCCCACCACTTCGTTACCGGTCATCGCCGCCGGGTCAAGGGTGAGCAGGTTATTCATATTCATGCCGATAATGAGCTGATCGGGCGGCGTTTTCGCCACCGCCGCCCCGCTCCCCATCGACATGGCGAGCGCGAGAATACACGCTGCCAGTAAGGAGGTTTTTTTCATATCTCTGTTTGCCTGTACTGTAGGGTACATGTTGCCGGATGGCGGCATTTTCGCCTTATCCGGTCTACCGGGCCGCAGACCCGATAAGCGCAGCGCCATCGGGCATTTATTTTTTTAAATCAGTCGTGGCTAACGGTATTGGCTTCGATATACGCAAAATTAATGTCTTCGCCGAGACCCGGACGTTGTGACAAATGCACAAATCCCTGATCATCCATCGGGTCGACAATGCTGTTGAGATAGGCCGCCGGTTCATCGTAGTCGAGGAACGGATGCAGCAGGCCGCGCTCATACCAACGGCAGTTACGGATCGCGCCGACCACCGCCAGGCTTGCCGCGCCGTTGCCGTGGACTTCGCAATCCATGCCGAAAGATTCCGCCAGCGCCGCCACCTTCATGGTCGGGGTAATGCCCCCCACGCCGTTGGCGCCGGCGCGCAGAATGTCGCAGGCTCCGGCTTTCACCCATTCGGCGCGCATGTGGTGCTTGCCGCCGAAGCTCTCCGGCCCGACGATGGGAATCGACAAGTTTTCCGCCAGCCACGCGTACGAGGACATCGAATCCTCCTCCATCGGCTCTTCAAACCAGGCGAAATTGAGTTTTTCCAGCGCTTTGCCGATCCACAGCGCCTCGGCGCGGCTGTACCAGTGATAGCCATCAATCATCAGGTCAATATCCGGCCCTACCGCTTCGCGCACCGCCGCGCAGGCTTTAATATCCATTTTGGGATTGGGCGCAAAAGAGATTGGCGGCATCCAGGTGTGCAGTTTGATGGCCTTGTAGCCGCGGGCGACCAGCTTTTCGGCAAAGGCGGCATACTCTTCCGGGGTCGACAGGCCGCCCGGTAGATCGTCGCCGCACATGGTGCTACCGTAAGCCGGGACGGTGTCGCGATAGCCGCCGAGCAGCTTGTAGACCGGCATCCTGAGGCTGCGGCCAATCAGGTCCCACAGCGCTTGTTCAACAAACGACAGCGCGCGCTCCGTTAGCTGATGTGCGCTGCCGCGCTGCCAGTGGTTAAGATCCTGCCAGATACGCTCGCGGTTAAACGGGTCCTGCCCCACCAGCACTTTGCGAAAAAAAGTATTCACCACGAACGGGCGCACGACTTCCGGAGGCGCAAACGAAAAACCCTGCGCCCCATCATCAGCGGTGATGGTCAGCATCGCCATTTTGGCCATGCTTTCAGCCCCCGGATGGGAGTGCCCGGCGCTGTCGGAAACCCGACGAGTGGGATACTGGAAAACGGTGACATTCACAGATTCAATTTTCATGCTCAATCCTTATCACGGCCAAATCCGATCGACAGAGGCAAATCGGCAAAGCGGTTTCACATTATTGAAAATACGTTTCAATATATAATCTAAGCACAATTACGTAGCAGTGCCTCGGACAAACACCGCTAAGCAAGGCCATAAATTTGGGCATTGGCACAACAAGACGTGACTGTTTTCACAAAAGATGAGCGAAATGTGAGGCGGATCGGCATGGAGAAAAAAGGGCGTGAGCGCAGAAAAGAGAGTGACCGACCGTGTACATCCCGGGATTTTCTGCGCTCACGAAAGCGTAAGTTATGCGACCGCCGCTGGCTCGGCGTTAAGCGCTTCCAGCAGTTCAGGTAAGGTTTGATAGCGGCCGACAGCGGCCTGATAGCGCCCCTGTCGGCTATCTTCGGCAACCACCGCCGTGGGAATACCGGCGGCCTGAGCCGCGCAAAAGCCGGTAAAGCTATCCTCAATCACCAGGCACTGGCTGGCGTTGAGATTGAGCTTGTTCAGCGTCGTCAGATAAACCGCCGGATGTGGCTTTCCACGTTCTTCATCATCTGCGCTGCAAACCACGTCGAAAAAGTGCCAGAGCGAGAGCTTGTTCAGCACAGCGGCAATAACCTGGCGGGATGATGACGTGGCGAGCGCAATTTGATAGCCCGCCTCGCGAAAATAGCGTAACGCCTCATGCACGCCGTGCATCGGCTCGCCTTCGGTGGCGATCAGGCCGGTAATACGCTGCAATATCGCGGCTTCAAGCCGCTGCGGGTCGAGATCAAGCTGAAAATAGCGGCACCAGGTGCCGGCGATTTCGTCGAGGCGTTTGCCTTTGGTGAGGGTTTCACACTCATCCACGCTCGCCGTTGCCCCCCACTGCGCGAGGGCGTCAATCTGCGCCTGTCGCCACAGCGCCTCGGAATCAATAATCACGCCATCCATGTCAAAAATAACCGCCTGCATACTCATTCGTTCACCTCATTAAGGCTGGCATGCGCTTCATGCCAGCCGCATCACCTAAGAGAATTCAACCTGCTCGCGGGCGGTTGCTTCCTTGTGGGAGAACCCCGGCTGCTCCACGCGGATAAAGGCGCAGAGGAAAAAGGCCACCACGTACAATGCGGTGTAGGCGATCACCACCCCGATGGTGCTGAAGAACGGCAGCAACACCACGGCAATCGCCGGCGCGAGAAAGTTCGACATCCCCGCCGACAGGTTATAGACCGAAATCGCCGCGCCTTTGTGCTTCGGCTCCAGCGCCGGGAACACGGCGGCCAGCGGCACGAAGGCGGCGACAAAGATCCCGAGGGCGATGGCGGGGATCAGCGCCATCGCAAAGCTATGACCAAAGTGCTGAGGGATGTAGTAAAACGCCAGGCTGGAGAGCGCCATCCCGATGCAGCCGAACCAGCGCACCACCTTCATCCAGCCCAGTTTTTCCCCCAGGATCCCCCACAGCACGTTAGAGAAAATGGTGGTGAAGAAGAAGACTGCCCATACCTGGAGCCATTCTGAAGTGGTGAAGCCCAGCTCATCGACAAACATCATCGGCATAATGACCGCAAAACCGAACAGCGAGAGGGTATTGATAATCCTGACCATGCTCGACAGCAGAATATTGCGGTTGGTATAGAGCAGCGTCGCGGCGCGTCCCAGCTCGGAAAATTTCTGGCGAGTGGTGAGATTCTGCATATGCTGCGGCGTTTGAATATGGCGCAGGGAAGCCAGGGCAATCACGCCCCCGGTGACGCAGAAGGCCAGCGCCAGCCATAAAGTCCCCAGTTCGCCAATGTGCGGAATGGTGAAGCTCGGAATATAACTGCCGAACACGCCGATGCCGATGGAATAGACCGCCCAGAACCAACCGATGGCCGAGCTGGCATTGTCGCTTTTGACGTTATGGACAATCGCCACGATAAACGAGTAGAGGAACAGCGGATAGGCGAAGCCGCGGATGCCGTAGAAAATCAGGATCAGCGCATAGTTGGCGTGACCGAGGCCGAAAACGAGGAACAGCACGTGGAACACGCACCACAGCACGAAGCCAATCATCATCGTTTTCAGCGGGGTGATAATTTCCGCCACCACGCCGGAAATCCACGCCGACAGCGCGGCGGCCAGGCCGTAGAGGGTAAAGGCAAAGGAGGCCTCCGCCGGAGAGAAGCCGAGCGCTTTGATATAGTGCGACAGAAAGGCTAATTCAAAACCGTCGCCGGTCATAAATACGGCAATGGCGATGTATCCCCAGAGCAGGTTCAGGGGTAAACCGAGCCACTGTTTATTATTGATAGACATAATGACCTCGTTTTCAGGGTACAGGGTGGCCGCTCCGCGATGTGCAACGAAGCGGCTGTTATGATGAAAATCAGTGCTGCCGATAATTCAGGTCGTTTAAATACAGGTCTTTAAACTGCGCGTAGCGTTGCATCAGGGTGTGGTGGCGAACGGGATCCGCACGCCAGGTCTGCCAGACTTCCGGTTTTTCACACACCGCGGCAATCGGTTTGCCCGCCGCCAGGCAGGCCAGCCGCGCCGCGCCCAGCGCGCCGCCGGTCTCTCCCCCTTTATGGGTCACAACCGGCATAGCGAGAATGTCGGCCAGCAGCTGGGCCCAGAAAGGACTGCGGGCGCCGCCGCCCACCAGCGAGCACTGCGCGATGGGCGTCCCACTCTCTTTCAACGCCTGCAGGCCGTCGTTGATACCGAAGCTCACCCCTTCCAGCACCGCGTAGCCAAGCTGGGCGCGCAGGCTGGCGTGGGTCATGCCCCAGAACATGCCGCGCGCGTCAGGATCGTTATGCGGGGTACGTTCGCCGGAGAGATAGGGCAGGAAGAACGGGGCGTGGGCTTTCTCCTCCTCGCTGAGCTCGGCAATTTCCGCCAGCAGCGCCACCTCCGTGGTGCCGGTCAGGCGGCAGAACCACTGCAAACAGCTGGCGGCGCTCAGCATGACGCTCATCTGGTGCCACAGGTTCGGCAGCACGTGACAAAACGCATGTACCGCCGACTGCGGCGCCGGACGATAGGCGTCGGTCACCACAAACAGCACCCCGGAGGTGCCGAGCGAAATAAACGCATCCCCCGGCGAGACCGCGCCGACGCCAATGGCGCTAACCGCGTTATCCCCCCCGCCCCCGGCCACCACCACCGAGGCGTTCAGCCCCCAGCGCGCCGCCACCTGCGGATCAAGGGTGGCGGAAACCTCGCAGCCTTCGACCAGTGTCGGCATGTGGCTGCGCGACAGGCCGCACTTGTCCAGCAGAGCGTCGGACCAGTCGCGCTTCGCCACGTCCAGCCACAGCGTCCCGGCGGCGTCCGACATGTCGGAGACTTTCTTCCCGGTCATCCGATAGCGCAGATAATCCTTCGGCAGCAGCACCGTGGCGGTGCGCTGAAAGTGTTGCGGCTCATGACGGCGCACCCACAGCAGCTTCGGCGCGGTAAAGCCCGGCATCGCCAGGTTGCCCGCCACCTGATGCAGCTCCGGCGCCATCGCCTCCAGCTCGGCGCACTCTGCGGCGCAGCGGGTGTCGTTCCACAGAATGGCCGGACGGATCGTCTCCCCCTTTTCATCCAGCAACACCGCGCCGTGCATCTGTCCGGAGAGGCCAATCGCCTTGATGGCCGGCCAGTGCTGCGCGCATTTTTCCCGCAGCGTGTTCATCAGGTACTCCGTCGCCTCCCACCATAACTCCGGCGCTTGTTCTGACCAGTGCGGATGGGGCCGCTGAATACTCAGCGGCGCGCTATGGCTGGCGATAACCTCATAGTTCTCATCAATGACCAGCGCTTTGACTTCCGATGTGCCGAGATCGATACCCAGATACATAGCCACCTCTTATTTAATCAGCGTGTAAACGGCGGCGACTTTCTCGCGCATCAGCGCCAGAAAATCCGCGTTGTTGGCGAGGTCACCAAACAGGGCTTTATCGCGGGCATAGACAGCCAGCGGATCCTGAGCCTCATACATCTCATGCACCGCCTGCGCATCCAGGATGCCGTCCTGGTACTGATAGGGCAGCGTTCCCTTATGCCACTGCTCCATAAAGACGAAGAACAGCGCCGGCAGCATGGCGGTCGCCTCAGGGCGGACGCCGCGCTGATAGCACTCCTGCAGCGTGGGGGCGATCATCGCCGGAATTTTCGAGAAGCCGTCGGCGGCGACGCGCTGGTTGGTGTCCTGGATATAGGGATTGGTAAAGCGCTTAAGCACCACATCCCGGTAGGTGGGCAGATCAATGCCGTTATCGCCGAGGCAGGGAATGACATCCTCCGTGACGTAGCGGTCGGCAATGGCGTAGATAACATCGGTCAGCGTGCTTTCATGAATATACTGCTGGCCAATTAAGGTTCCCGCCCAGGCAATGCAGCTGTGCGACGCGTTCAGAATGCGGATTTTCGCCTCTTCATACGGGATGACCGACTCGACCATCTCCACGCCGACCGCTTCCAGGTTCGGGCGGGCATCACGGAAGTGGTTCTCCACCACCCACTGGATAAAGGTCTCCCCCATCACCGGCGCTTTGTCATCAATCCCGGTTTGCGCTTTGATACGGGCCGGCAGATCGGCCGCCGGACGCGGGGTGATGCGGTCCACCATGGTGTTCGGACAGGTGGTATTGGCCGCCATCCAGTCAATTACCGCCTGTTTGCCGGTGAGCTGCAGGAACTCGACCATGCCGTCGTGGAAACGCTCGCCGTTGTGGCGCACGTTGTCGCAGTTGAGCAGGGTCAGCGGCCCGGCGTCGTCGGCCATGCGCTTCTCCAGGATCCGCGCGAGGGTGCCATAAATGGTTTTGCACTCGCCTTGCAGGTCGGCCTGCAGATCGGGGTTACTGGTTTCCAGCTGATGGCGGGTGTTCAGGTAGTACCCCCCTTCCGTCACAGTAAAGGCGATAACTTTGGTCTGCGGGTTCGCCCCTTCGTTAATCAGCGGCTGCAGCCCGGCCTGCCACGGCAGCAATTTCTGGATAGAAGTAATTTCTTCATATTCACGCTCCCCTTCCGGGCTGACGGTCTCCAGGACGTAACGTCCTCCCTGCGCCGCCAGCGCCTGCACCACCTGCTCGGCGTCGTTACGAATATTTCCTGCCGCGATGTGCCAGCGCTTATCCCCGGACGCTATCAGACGATGCAGATACCACGCCTGATGCGCGCGATGAAAAGAACCCAGACCGATATGAAGCCATGTGAATTGATTGTTCATGTTCTGTTCTCCTTGAGTTGATGGCGCCACTGTAATTGATCATTTGACCAAAATAAGAGCCACGGATCACAAAAGAACAATTACCCAATTAAATTACAAATGACCAGACAAGAGCAAAAGCTTGCCAGTTATGCCAACCACGGCGAGAATGCGGGTATTCGCCGGGCCAATTGCGAGCCCTGGTCAGCAACTTAGGGCGGGAAACCATGAGTAAAGAAGACGATATCCGGTTGGATCAGAAGGTGCGTGCCGCATGGATGTACTACATCGCCGGTCAGAATCAGAGCGAGATTGCCAGCCAGCTGGGCACCTCCAGACCGGTGGTGCAACGGCTGATCGCCGCGGCGAAAGAAGAAGGGATAGTGTCGATTAATTTGCACCATCCGGTAGCAAACTGCCTCGATTATGCGCAGTTGCTGCAGGAAAAGTATCGATTGATCGAGTGCAATGTGGTCCCCGCCTTTAGCGAAGAAAGCACCCTCGACAGCGTGTCGTTTGGCTGCTATCAGCTGATGGCTCGCTATCTGCAGGATGATAAGGAGAAAATCATCGGCCTGGGCTCGGGCCTGACCCTGAAAAAAGCGCTGCAGCGCATCGATTTTGACAGCCTGAATACCCGCTGCGTGGCGCTGATCAGCGCCATGAACGCCGACGGGCAGTGCAATTATTACGATGACGTGCCCCTGCTGCTGACCCGCAAAATTAAGGCCAAGTACTATCAGTGGCCGGCGCCGCGCTACGCCCAGAGCGCGGAGGAGCATGACATGTGGTGCACCAACCGCTTATTCCGCAGCGTCTCCGGCGTCGCACAAGAGGCGGACGTGATTTTTGTCGGCATTGGTCCCCTGGGCACGCAAAGTCCGATCTTTAAAGACGGGTTTATCAATCAGGCGCAAATGGATGAGCTGACCGCGCGCGGCGGCATCGGAGAGATCCTCGGACGGTTTATCGATGCGGAAGGCCACGTGGTAGACAGCGAGATCAACCGCATGATCACCAGCTATGATATCCGTCAGAACCACTGCCCGCGTATTGCCGCGGCCTGTGGAGAATACAAACGACCGGCGATCCTGGCGGCCCTTAAAGGCGGCTGGATCAATGGTCTGGTGACCGATGAACATACCGCCCGCTGGCTGCTGACGCGGTAACGGCGCGGCCTGAAGGCGCATACACAACGGTAACCCCGGTGCGCGTCGCGCCACCGGGGATCCCAACGATACTCGTGCTTATCAGGCGATAGTCACTTTCCCGTCAAGGTAGACGTCCTGCACGGCATTGATCAGCTTCACGCCGTCAGCCATCGATTTCTTAAACGCTTTGCGACCAAGGATCAGCCCCATACCGCCGGCGCGTTTATTGATCACCGCTGTGCGCACCGCGTCGGCAAGGTCGGTCTCCCCGCCCGCCGCGCCGCCGGAGTTAATCAGCCCGGCGCGGCCCATATAGCAGTTGGCCAGCTGGTAGCGCACCAGATCGATGGGGTTATCGCTGGTCAGTTTGCTGTACACCCGGTCGTCGGTATAGCCGAAGTTAACCGCTTTGTAGCCGCCGTTATTCTCCGCCATTTTTTGCTTAACGATATCAGCGCCGATGGTGGCCGCCAGGTGGTTGGCCTGACCGGTCAGGTCCGCGGAGACATGATAGTCGACACCGTCTTTCTTGAACGCCGAATTGCGCAGATAGGCCCACAGCACGGTGACCAGGCCCAGCTCATGGGCCCGCTCAAAGGCGGCGGAAATCTCTTCTATCTGACGACGCGATTGTTCCGAGCCGAAATAGATCGTCGCTCCCACGGCCACCGCCCCCATATTGAACGCCTGCTCAACGCTGGCGTAGAGGGTCTGGTCGTATTCGGTGGGGTAGCTCAGCGTTTCGTTATGGTTGAGCTTCACCAGGAAAGGGATGCGATGCGCGTAGCGGCGCGACACCGAGGCCAGCACGCCGTAGGTCGACGCCACGCAGTTACAGCCGGCTTCGATCGCCAGCTCGACGATATTTTTCGGATCAAAGTACAGCGGGTTGGCGGCGAAGGAGGCGCCCGCCGAGTGCTCCACGCCCTGGTCAACCGGCAGAATGGAAAGGTAGCCGGTTCCCCCCAGGCGTCCGGTATTGTACAGGGTCTGCATATTGCGTAGCACCGCCGGTGGTCGGTTATTATCCACCATCACCCGATCAACATAATCTGCCCCAGGCAGATACAGCTGGTCGGCCGGAATGGTTATACAACGGTGCTGCAACAGGCTCTCGGCATCTTTGCCCAGCAACTGCGTAATATCAGTCATAGCAATCTCCCGTAAGGCCGGCCGAAGCCGGCATGCATTATCCCAACCCAATTTTTTTGGGCAGGTTAAGCCTGGTACCGACTTAGCCTATTTTCCAGCCGGGGGGCCATTTTTTCAGGAGATTCTGCTGTCCCGTTGCGCTGCCATTTACCACCAGGCGTGGAAATGGTGCACCGGCCCGATGCCGTGGCCCACTTCCAGAGAGTCGGCCTGCGCCAGGGCCGCCGACAGCCAGGCCTTCGCCTCGGCGACGGTGGCCGCCCAGTCCGCATGACGGGGGCGCAGCGCCGCCAGCGCGGCGGAGAGCGTGCAGCCGGTGCCGTGGGTATTTTTGGTCTGCACGCGAGGCGTGGTAAACCGCTGTTCCCCTTCGCGGGTGAAGAGCCAGTCCGGGCTTTCGGCGTCGTCGAGATGGCCGCCCTTCATTAATACCGCGCCGCAGCCCAGCGCCAGCAACGCCCGCCCCTGCTCCAGCATCTCGCGCTCGGTGCGCGCATGGGGGGCATCGAGTAGCGCGGCCGCTTCCGGCAGGTTCGGGGTGATCAATGACACCTGCGGCAACAATCGTTGACGCAGGGTCTCCACCGCCGAGGCCGACAGCAGCGGATCGCCGCTTTTCGCCAGCATGACGGTATCCAGCACCACGTTGGCCACCCGGTAGCGCGCCAGCCGCTCGGCCACGGCTTCCACAATATCGGTCTCCGCCAGCATGCCGATTTTGGTGGTATCGATACGCACATCGCTGAACACCGAGTCGAGCTGCGCGGCCACAAAATCCGGTTCGATGCGATAGACCGACTGCACGCCGCGGGTATTCTGCGCCACCAGGGCGGTGATCACCGAGCAGCCATAGGCCCCCAGCGCGGAGAAGGTTTTCAGATCGGCCTGGATACCGGCCCCACCGCTGGGATCGGTGCCGGCGATGGTCAGGGCGTTGATGCGTTTCATCCCTGCACCTCCTGATACAGCGCGTCGAGAAACGCCGGAATAAAGCTGCCAGGGCCTCCCTGACGGGCGGCGATCTCCCCGGCCTGCTTCATCAGCCCGCAGGCGGCGGCCACGTTTTCCAGCCGGTCTCCCGGCAGCGCCGCGCTCGCCGCCACCACCGCCGACAGCGCGCAGCCGGTGCCCACCACCCGGGTCATCAGCGGATTACCCCCCGCCACGCTGAGCACCCGCTCGCCGTCGGTGACGTAGTCCACCTCGCCAGTGACCGCCACCACGGTAGCCAGCCGGCGAGCCAGCGCCTGGGCCGCCGGCAGCGCCGCGGCGGCCGTATCGGTGGTATCCACCCCGCGCCCGCCGGCGCTCATCCCGGCCAGCGCCAGAATTTCAGAGGCATTGCCGCGAATGGCCGCCGGCTGGAGGGCCAGCAGCTCATGACAAAAGGCCGTGCGCACGGTCAGGGCGCCGACCGCCACCGGATCCAGCGTCCAGGGCCTACCGGCCTGACGGGCGTGCTCCACCGCGGCACGCATCGCCACGGCGCGATCTTCGGTCAGGGTACCGACGTTAATTAACAGCGCATCGGCGATAGCGGCAAACTGCGCCGCTTCGCGGGGATCGATCACCATCGCCGGCGAGGCGCCGACGGCCAGCAGAACATTGGCGGTAAAGGTCTGCACCACATCATTGGTCATGCAGTGCACAAGGGGGGAATGGGCGCGCAGCAGATGGCGCAGGTGCGCGACAGGCGCGGGATTCAGCAGCTCAGGCATGGTTTGCTCCCGCCAGACGAGGTAGAAGCAATGACCCTGCGGTCTCTGACTTCCCTACGCTGGCATTATCCAGATCAGGTGGTACGGGTATTTCTCAGCCTTCAACGAAGAAGGGCACCCCGAGTCAAAATAGTGAAATTGTTAAGCGTTGTGGAATTTACCGCAACTCACCGGTTCATACAACAAGCCTTTAGCCCTGCAACGACACCCGCGCGGCCATCATGCTCATCAAGCGACCGGGCGGGATTGCATTCCGCTGCTGGCGGGCGGAAAATGATGACATCATGCGCTATTTAGCCTACCGAGGATATACGCCATGGCCGTTTATCACCATGCGCTGGTACTGATTAACAGCAGTCAGGACGGCGTCCCGCTGCTCGAGCATGCCGCCAGAATGGCAGAAGAGAACGGCATGCGCATCACCATCGCCCACATCAGCACCGACTATCGGGCGCTGAACTATGTTTCCGACAGCCTGCGCGACGATCAGGTTTCACAGGAGGTGATCCAGGCCAAGGCCCTGCTCAACGAGCTGGCCTGCACTGTCTCCCTGCCGGTTGAAACCCTCTCGCTGGTGACCACCCGCCGGTTTGAAGACGTGGAAACCTGCGTTCGGCAGCGGCAGATCGATTTAATTATTGCCGGGCACCATAACCGGCTGCTGGGCGTCCTCTCCTCACATTCGCTGGAGTACATCAATCACATAACCGCAGACGTGCTGATCAAGCACCTGCCCTAGCGCAATTCTCCCTGCAGCAGGGAAAAACAGGCTTCGATAAGCGGCGGCAGCGCCTGCGGGCCGCGCATCAGGGCCACCGTACGGGTCAGCGCCGGCTGCTGCAGCTGGGCGACCTGGAGCGCCGGGTCCTGCAGATGGGTAGTGTACAGCGCCGGCAGAATGGCCACCGCTAAGTGCGAGCGCACCAGGCCATACAGGGTTTCGATATAGTCCACCTGGTAGCGGGTGGTCAGCGTCAGGCGATGGCTCTCCACTAATGCCGCCACCAGCCGTTGAATATTACCCTTCGAGAAGACGGCAATATCCCGCCCCACCAGCTGTTTCCACGGCAAGTGCGCCTGCGCGGCCAGCGGATCGTCACGGTGCAGCACCGCCACAAAGGGATCTTCGCGCAGCGGATAGACCAGCAGTTCAGCAGGCACTGAGCTGTCGATCGCCCCGATGCCGAAATCAATCTCGCCGCGCAGCAGCGCCTGGATAAGCGCATCGTTGGTCTGATCGTGAAATTCAATGCGCAGACGCGGAAAGGCCTGGGCCAGGGTCTGCGGCAGCAATGGGAACAGCAGCGAACTGACCGACGGCACCAGACCGATGCGCACTGTCCCGTCGCCGCCCGCCTCGACGATCTGCTGCATATCGAAAAAGGCCGCCTGCGCTACGCTGAGGATCCGCTGGGCGTGGGGTAAAATCGCCGCCCCCAGTTCAGTCAGGGTGACCGCCGAAGCGGTACGGTTGACCAGCTTGCCGCCGAGCACCGTTTCAATCTGCCGCAGCGCGCTGCTCAGCGCCGGCTGGCTAATCGCCAGCCGACTGGCGGTATCGGTAAAATGGCGCAGCTGGGCCAGAGTGACGAAATACTGAAGCTGTTTAAGAGAGAGCGCGGGCAGACGCTGCCAGGGTTCGTTCATTATCGGGTTCGCTACGGTGGTCCTGCACAATAACCCGAGCTTATCGGGTGATAAATTTATTCATCTGGGCAAACGTTTGCTGTGCCCATAGAGTATCCGCATTATCCTTGTGCCGGAGTGGTTATGTCCAGCAATGCTCAAGTCCGTCGTCGCGCCGTGCAGGCCGCGCGCGGCGAATCCCCGTTTGATCTGCTGCTGGTCGAGGCGCAGATCGTCGATATGGCCACGGGCGAAATTCGCCCCGCTGACGTCGGTATCGTCGGCGAAATGATCGCCAGCGTCCACCCGCGCGGCAGCCGCACCGACGCCCATGAAGTACGTTCCCTGGCCGGTGGCTACCTGTCCCCCGGCCTGATGGACACCCACGTACACCTCGAAAGCTCGCACCTGCCGCCGGAGCGCTACGCGGAAATCGTCCTCACCCAGGGCACCACCGCGGTGTTCTGGGATCCGCATGAGCTGGCCAACGTCCTCGGCGTCGAGGGCGTGCGCTACGCGGTTGACGCCAGCCGCCATCTGCCGCTGCAGGTGATGGTCGCCGCGCCGTCCAGCGTCCCCTCCACGCCAGGTCTCGAAATGTCCGGCGCCGATTTCGCCGGCGCGGAGATGGAGACCATGCTCGGCTGGCCGGAAGTGCGCGGTGTGGCGGAAGTGATGGATATGCACGGCGTACTGCACGGTAGCGAGCGGATGCAGGAGATTGTCCAGGCCGGTCTCAACAGCGGCAAACTGATTGAAGGCCACGCCCGCGGCCTGAGCGGCGCTGACCTGCAGGCCTACCTCGCCGCCGGCGTCACCTCCGATCATGAACTGACCTCGGCGGACGACGCGCTGGAAAAACTGCGCGCCGGTCTGACGATCGAGATCCGCGGCTCGCACCCCTATCTGCTGCCGGATATCGTCGCGGCGTTAAAAACGCTGCCGCACCTCTCCTCGCAAATCACCGTCTGCACCGATGACGTGCCGCCGGATATGCTGCTGGAGAAAGGCGGGATCATCGCCCTGCTTAACCTGCTGATCGAGCACGGTTTACCGGCGGTCGATGCGCTGCGATTCGCCACCCTCAACGCCGCTCTTCGCCTGCAGCGCCACGATCTCGGGCTGATTGCCGCCGGGCGGCGCGCGGATTTGGTGGTGTTTGATTCCCTGGAGAAACTGGTGGCCCGTGAAGTCTACGTTGGGGGGGAACGGCTGGCCCATGCTGGCCGCCTGCTGAAGCCGATCGCCCCCGCGCCGGGCGTGACGCCGCCGCGCGATACTTTGCCGATCGCCCCCCTCCGCGCCGATGACTTTGTTCTGCGCGTCCAGGGCATTCGTCACGGCGTCGCCCGCCTGCGTCATATCCGCGGCGCGCGCTTCACCCAGTGGGGCGAAGTGGAAGTGCAGGTTCGTGACGGGAAAGTCCAGCTGCCCGCCGGCTTCAGTCTGATCTGGGTTAAACACCGCCACGGCCGCCACGAGGCGACACCGCAAATCGCCCTGCTCGAAGGCTGGGGTGAGCTGCGCGGCGCCATCGCCACCAGCTACTCCCACGACTCGCACAATCTGGTGGTGCTCGGGCGCGACGCTGATGATATGGCGCTGGCGGCCAACCAGCTTATCGCCTCCGGCGGCGGGATGGCGCTGGCGCAACAGGGCGAGATCCTTGCCCATGTGGCAATGCCGATTGCCGGCATGCTGTCGAATCTCCCGGCCGCCGAGCTGGCGCGTCAGTTCCGCGAGCTGCGCGATCTGAGCAGCCAAGTCGCCGACTGGGAGCCACCGTACCGGGTGTTCAAGGCCATTGAAGGAACCTGCCTTGCCTGTAACGCCGGGCCGCATTTAACCGATTTGGGTCTGACCGACGGCGGCAGCCGTCAGATAGTCGACCCGTTGATAGCCTGCCGGGAGACCCCGGAGCCAACCGATCACAACAATAATCCTCAGGGAGCCTGAGCATGGCCGATAACACACTTCACTCATCCGACCGCGCTAACTGGCTGGAGCGCCGCTTTGCGCTGCGCTCGCGCGGCGGTACGCTACGCACCGAATGCCTGGCCGGGATCACCGGCTTTCTCGCCGCCGCCTATTTACTGGTGGTCATCCCGGGGCTGCTGGCGATCGGCGGGATGGACAAAGGCGCCGCCACCACCGGCACCATTCTGGTCTTCGTCGTCGGCTCTCTGCTGATGGCGTTTTATGCCAACCTGCCGTTTATCGTTGGCCCGGGGATTGGCGGCTCGGTGCTGGTGGGAGTGACGCTGGCCGGTAGCGAAGGGATTGGCTGGCAGACTGGCCTCGGGATTGCCTGCTGGTCGGGGATCCTCTTCTTCCTGCTGACCCGCTTTGGCCTGCGCGAAGTGGTCACCCGCTCGGTACCGCAGTCGATCAAGCTGGGGCTCACCGCCTCCATCGGCCTGTTTGTCGCCGTCCTCGGCTTTCGCAATGCCGGGCTGGTGCTGGCCAATGCGAAAACCAACGCGCTGATGCTCGGCGACTTTCTCGCCCCCGGCGCGCTGGTGGCGCTGTGCGGCCTGTTCCTGGCGATAGCCCTGCAGGCGCGTAAGGTTCCGGGCGCGATTTTGTGGGCCATTCTGTGCGCCACGCTGGTGGGCATCCCCTTCGGCGTCACCCATCTGCCGACAAGTTTTATCGACGTTCCCCATTCGCTAACCCCGGTGCTGGGGCAGGTTGATCTGCTGGGGGCGTTAAACATCGCCTTCCTGCCGTTCCTGTTCGTCTTTTTCGCTTCTGAGTTTTTCTCCACCATGGGGACGACGCTGGCGGTGGGCGGCGAGGCGGGGCTGCTGGATGAAGAAGGCAACATGCCGCAGATTAATCGCCCGTTTATGGTCGATTCGATTGCCGCCGCGCTCGGCCCATGGGTGGGCATCCCGGCGGCGACGGCACTGATTGAGTCTTCGGCGGCAGCGGAAGCCGGCGGCAAAACCGGCCTCACCGCCCTGTCGGCGGCGGTAATGTTCCTGCTGATGCTGCTGTTCACGCCGGTGGCGTTGATGATCCCGAAAGAAGCCACCGCCCCAGCGCTGATCCTGATTGGCCTGAACATGTTCAGCGGCCTGCGCAAAGTGGATCTTGGCAACTTCACCGACGGGCTGCCGGTGCTGATGATGGTGATGATCACCCTTATCGCCAACAGCTTCGGCACCGGGATTGCCGGCGGGCTGCTGTTTTACATTGTGATCAAGGCTATCGCCGGCAAGTGGCGGGAAATCCCGATTGGCCTGTGGGTGCTGGCTGTCCCGCTGGTGTATTACTTCGCGACCTTAGTCAGGCATTAAGCCCTTCACAATGTGATTTCACCTCTTCATATAACAAACGCACCGCGGCAGAGAGCTGTTTGCGGTGCGGGCAAATCAGATTCAACGGCACCACATCCCCCTGATAACGCGGCAGCAGGCGCCGCAGGCGCCCCGCCCGCAGATCGTCGCTGACGTCGAGCATCGATTTATAGGCAATGCCCTCCCCGGCCACCGCCAGCCGACGGATCACCTCGGCGTCGTCGCTCATCACCGTGCCGGAGACCTTCTGCTGCTGAACCACGCCGTCGAGGCTCAGCGACCAGCGGTCGAACGGATGGCCGCGCAAAATGTAGATCAACGCATTGTGCTGGCTGAGCTCCTCGAGGGTCTGCGGTTCGCCGTGGCGGGCGATCCACTCAGGCGAGGCCACCAGCACCCGACGATTTTCCGGCGCCACCGGCAGCGAGATAAACGAGGCATCGTCGTTATTACCATAGCGAAACGCGACGTCCACCGGATCTTTAAACACGTCGGTTAGCTGGTCGGAAAAGAGCAACCGCAAACGCAGCGCCGGGTGGCGTTGGCGGAAATCACGGAACAGGGTCAGGAGCAGGTTACGCCCGAGGTCCGACGGCACGGCAAGCTGCAACATGCCGCGAACTTCATCGTCCGGGGTCTGGATCTTCTGCAGACCGGCCTCGAGGGTATCGAGCATCTGGGTGGCGTAGGGCAGCCAGGTCTCCCCCTCCGGCGTCAGGCGCAGGCTGCGGGTCGAACGGGCAAACAGGCGAATATTGAGGATCGTCTCCAGACGCTTAATCGCCGCACTGACCTGCGCCGGCTGCTGTCCGGCCTCGCGCGCCGCGTCGCTAAAACTGCCCAGTGCCGCGGCGCGGACAAATAAGGTCAGATCTTCCAGCCTGAACATGCCGATTCTCCCCTGCTTCAGATTGCTCCCAAAATACGCATCACCGTCGCTGCAACGCAAGCGGCGCAAGACTTGTGCCGTGTTTTGCTTACACTTTTTAAAAATCCAGTGCTTGCCATTTCAGCAACGCATCAGGAATGATACGAGGCTGCTAATTTGAGTCCAGGTAATATTGAGGAAATTATGCGTAAAACAAAAATGATGCTTCTGGGCGTACTTCTTGCCACCGCTGGCGCCAGCTGGACGGCTACTGCCGCGGGGATCGATCAGTATGCGCTGAAAGAGTTCACTGCCGATTTCACCCAGTTTCACATCGGCGACACCGTTCCGGCGATGTACCTCACCCCGGAATACAACATCAAACAGTGGCAGCAGCGTAACCTGCCTGCACCGGACGCCGGCAGCCACTGGACCTACATGGGCGGTAACTACGTGCTGATCACCGATACCGAAGGCAAAATTCTCAAAGTGTACGATGGCGAGATCTTCTATCATCGCTGATCCGCGCAACCTCCACGTCCGCCCCGGCGAGCCAGCGGACTCTCCGGCGCTGCGCCAGATCTTCCTGCGGGCGCGCAGTTTATCGTGGACCTGGCTTCCCGCCGCGGCGTGGCGGCTGGAGGATTTCGATGCCGCCACCGCGGATGAACAACTGTGGGTCGCGGAATGCGACGGCCAGCCGGTGGGCTTTGCCGCCGTATGGACCGCCGATAATTTCCTTCACCATCTGTTTGTCGACCCCGACTGGCAGGGCAAACATATCGGCAGCGCGCTGCTGGCGCAGGTCGAACGGAGCTTTACCGCCAGCGGAACGCTGAAATGCCTGATGGAAAATAAAAACGCCCTGCGCTTCTACCAGCGTCATGGCTGGACCATCGAAGCACAGGGCGCGTCGCCCGAGGGCAGATACTGGCTGATGCGCTCGCCGCGGCCTTAAACGGCGCGGAAGGCAATCTCACCCGGGATCACTTCTCCCTGCCAGTACATCTGGGCCGCCACCCGGCCCGCCAGCTGGCGGTAGATGTCGGTAAATTCGCTGTCCGGACGCGCCACCACCGTCGGCGTGCCGTTATCCAGATCTTCCCGCAGCGTAATATGCAGCGGCAGCTGACCCAGCAGCTGGGTGTGGTATTTCTCGGCCAGTTTTTGCGCGCCGCCGGTGCCGAAGATAGGCTCGTGGTGCCCGCAGTTGCTGCAGATATGCATGCTCATGTTTTCCACGATCCCCAGCACCGGCACTTCCACTTTCTCGAACATCACGATGCCTTTTTTGGCGTCGATCAGCGCGATGTCCTGCGGCGTGGTGACCACCACCGCACCGGTCACCGGAATGTTCTGCGCCAGGGTCAGCTGGATGTCGCCGGTGCCCGGCGGCATATCCAGCACCAGGTAATCAAGATCCGGCCACAGGGTCTCCTGCAGCATCTGCATCAGCGCCTTGCTGGCCATCGGACCACGCCAGACCATGGCGTTGTCGTCAGTCACCAGGTAGCCGATAGAGTTGGTGGCCAGGCCATACTTGATGATCGGCGCCATATGGGTGCCGTCCGGTGAGGTCGGGCGACTGTCTTCGGCGCCCAGCATGGTCGGAATCGACGGACCGTAGATATCGGCATCAAGAATGCCCACCTTCGCCCCTTCCGCCGCCAGGGCCAGCGCCAGGTTTACGGCAGTAGAAGATTTACCGACGCCGCCTTTGCCGGAGCTGATGGCGATAATGTTCTTCACGCCGTTGACCCCGGGCTGGTTTTTCACGCGCTTGAGGGTCGCGATGCTGTGGGTCAGCTTCCAGTCGATGGCCTTCGCGCCGGTGATGCGCAGCAGCTCGGCGCTGCACTGCTCTTTCAGCACTTCGAAGGCGCTGCTCCAGACGAACGGCATCTGCAGCTCAATATGAACGGTATCGTCCAGCCAGGCGACATGGTGCAGCGCCTTGAGGGCGGTGAGATTATGCTTCAGGGTTGGGTGCTGGAAATTGGCCAGCGTCCCGGCGACCATCGCACGTAGGCGCTCAGGGGATTTGGCCTGGGATTGCGAATTCATCCCGACTCCTTTGTTGTTTTGAGATGCTTTCAGTAATCACAGAGTTTATCACAGCTAACGATTATCCATATATGGGCAGCCATTTATGGCGCACCCACAGCCCTTTTGGTAATATCGGAAGCCCTTTTTACAACAGAAGATGTAATGCTCACTATGACTCAAGTCGCGAAGAAAATTCTGGTAACGTGCGCCCTGCCGTACGCCAACGGCTCCATCCACCTCGGCCACATGCTGGAGCACATCCAGGCTGATGTCTGGGTCCGTTACCAGCGAATGCGCGGCCACGAGGTCAACTTCATCTGCGCCGACGACGCTCACGGCACGCCGATCATGCTCAAAGCGCAGCAGCTCGGTATCACTCCGGAGCAGATGATTGGCGAAATGAGTCAGGAGCATCAGACCGATTTTGCCGGCTTCGACATCAGCTATGATAACTATCACTCGACGCACAGCGACGAGAACCGCGAGCTGTCGGAGCTTATCTACACCCGCCTGAAAGAGAACGGTTTTATTAAAAACCGCACCATCTCTCAGCTCTACGATCCGGAAAAAGGCATGTTCCTGCCGGACCGTTTTGTGAAAGGCACCTGTCCGAAGTGCAAATCTCCGGACCAGTATGGCGATAACTGCGAAGTGTGCGGCGCGACCTACAGCCCCACCGAACTTATCGACCCGAAATCGGTGGTCTCCGGCGCTACGCCGGTAATGCGTGACTCCGAGCACTTCTTCTTCGACCTGCCGTCGTTCAGCGAAATGCTGCAGGCGTGGACCCGCAGCGGCGCGCTGCAGGAGCAGGTAGCGAACAAAATGCAGGAGTGGTTCGAATCCGGCCTGCAGCAGTGGGACATCTCCCGCGATGCGCCGTACTTCGGCTTCGAAATTCCCAACGCGCCGGGCAAATATTTCTACGTCTGGCTGGACGCGCCGATCGGCTACATGGGCTCCTTCAAGAACCTGTGCGACAAGCGCGGCGACACCACCAGCTTCGACGAATACTGGAAGAAAGACTCCACGGCAGAGCTGTATCACTTTATCGGCAAGGACATTGTCTACTTCCACAGCCTGTTCTGGCCGGCAATGCTGGAAGGCAGCAACTTCCGTAAGCCGACTAACCTGTTCGTGCACGGCTACGTGACGGTTAACGGCGCGAAGATGTCCAAGTCGCGCGGGACCTTTATCAAGGCCAGCACCTGGTTAAATCATTTCGACGCTGACAGCCTGCGCTACTACTACACCGCCAAGCTCTCTTCGCGCATCGATGACATCGACCTGAACCTGGAAGATTTCGTGCAGCGCGTGAACGCCGACATCGTCAACAAGGTGGTTAACCTCGCCTCGCGCAACGCCGGCTTTATCAGCAAGCGTTTCGACGGCGTGCTGGCCGCTGAGCTGGCCGACCCGGCGCTGTATAAAACCTTCACCGACGCGGCGGAAAGCATCGGCGAAGCATGGGACAGCCGCGAGTTCGGTAAGGCAATCCGCGAAATCATGGCCCTCGCCGACGTGGCTAACCGCTACGTCGATGAGCAGGCGCCGTGGGTGGTGGCGAAACAGGAAGGCCGCGACGCCGACCTGCAGGCCATCTGCACCATGGGTCTGAACATGTTCCGCGTGCTGATGACCTGGCTGAAGCCGGTGCTGCCGCAGCTGGCGGCGCGTGCGGAAGCGTTCCTCAACAGCGAACTCAGCTGGGATGCCATTCAGCAGCCACTGCTGGCGCATAAGGTCAATCCGTTTAAAGCGCTGTATAACCGCATCGAGATGAAACAGGTGGAAGCGCTGGTGGAAGCCTCTAAAGAAGAGGTGAAAGCCACCGCGGCGCCGGTCACCGGTCCGCTGGCGGACGATCCGATTCAGGAGACCATCACCTTTGACGATTTCGCCAAAGTCGATCTGCGCGTGGCGCTGATTGAAAACGCGGAATTCGTCGAGGGCTCCGACAAGCTGCTGCGCCTGACGCTGGATCTCGGCGGCGAAAAACGTAACGTCTTCTCCGGCATCCGCTCCGCTTACCCGGATCCGCAGCCGCTGATTGGCCGCCTGACGGTGATGGTCGCCAACCTGGCGCCGCGGAAAATGCGCTTCGGCATCTCCGAGGGCATGGTGATGGCCGCCGGCCCTGGCGGGAAGGATATCTTCCTGTTAAGCCCTGACGACGGCGCGAAGCCGGGTCAGCAGGTGAAATAACAAAAAAGCCGGAGAGTATCTCCGGCTTTTTTTTGCCCGGCGGCACTACGCTTGCACGGGCCGACGGGTTTTGTCGGCCGGGTAAGGCGAAGCCGCCACCCGGCTAAACATCACGCCTTCGGGTGATGCACCCGGTGGGTCAACCCGCGCAGGAAGTTGCGCATAAACTGATCCCCGCACTCGCGGTAGTTTTTATGCTCCGGGGCGCGCATCATGGCGGTGATTTCCGGCACCGACACCCGGTATTTCTGCTCGCTCATGATCGCCTGGATATCGTCCGTTTTCAGCGAGAAGGCGATCCGCAGCTTTTTCAGCACCGTGTTGTTATTCACCCGACGCTCCAGCGCCAGCTCCGGCGCCGAATCATCTTTGCCGCGCTTGTCATAGATAAGGCCGTTGAGGAAACCCGACAGGATAATATCCGGGCAGCGGACAAAACCCTCTTCATCCTCTTTCGTCATCCAGGTATCGAAGCTGGCGGCGGTGGATTCCATATCGGCAAGCGCAAGAATGCGCACCATATCGTTATTATTGGCTTTCAGGGTGTAGCGCAGGCTACGAAGAATATCATTACTGAGCATGAGTGCCTTTTACTGTCGATGTTGCAATGGGGCGCAGTGTAGCAGTTTTACAGGCCAATCGCTTCTTTCAGGCTTTTTAAATAGCGCCGGCTCACCGGCACCGTTTGCCCGGCGCGCATCAGCAGCTCCGCCTGGCCATTCTCTTCCAGGCGAATCTCCTTCAGGTGCGCCATATTCACCAGATACTGGCGATGGCAGCGCAGCAACGGCGTGCGGCTCTCGAGGGTGCGCAGGGTCAGCTCGGTAAAGCCCTCTTTTCCCTCGCGATCGGTCACGTAGATGCCGCTCATCCGGCTGCTGACGAAGGCCACATCCTCCATCTGCAGCAGCCAGATACGGCTGTGGCCGGTACAGGGAATGTATTTCAGCGTCTGCCGGGCGTCATCCAGCAGCGACACGTCCTGCAGGCTGCGCTCCTGACGCAGGCGGGCCAGGGTTTTCTCCAGCCGCACGGCCTCAATCGGCTTCAGCAGATAGTCAAAAGCGTGCTCCTCAAAGGCTTTCACCGCGTACTCATCAAAAGCGGTGAGAAACACGATATAGGGGCGATGCTCCGGGTCGAGCATCCCGACCATCTCCAGACCGCTGATGCGCGGCATCTGGATGTCGAGAAACAGCACGTCAGGGCGCAGCTTATGTACTGCGCCAATCGCCTCCACCGCGTTGCCGCACTCGCCGACGATCTCGATATCGCGCTGAGTCTCCAGCAAAATACGCAGGTTTTCCCGCGCCAGCGGCTCATCATCGACGATCAATACTCTCAGCATGCATTCTCCTCCAGGGGCAGACGTAGGGTGACACGGGTAAAGCGCTCCGGCTCGCAGGTGACGCTGATGCCGCAGTCGGCGCCAAAACGCGCCCGCAGACGCCTGTCCACCAGATTCATCCCCAGTCCGCTGGCCTGGGGGTTGGCCCGGTACAGCCCGGCGTTATCTTCGATATCCAGCTGCAGCCAGCGATCGTCCTGGCTGGCGCGGATGGTAATTTCGCCGACGCCAAGATGTTGCGATGTACCATGCTTAATGGCGTTCTCCACGATCGGCTGCAGGGTGAAAGCGGGCAGCTGGTGATGCGCCAGCCCCTCGGGCACCGCCATCTGGATCTGCAGGTTAGCCTGGAAGCGAGCCTTCTCAATCTGCAGATAGGCGTTAACATGCTCGATCTCATCGGCAAGCGTGACAATTTCCGTCGGCCGTTTCAGGTTCTTACGAAAGAAGGTCGACAGATACTGCACCAGCTGGCCGGCCTGATCGCTGTCGCGGCGGATCACCGCCTTCAGCGTGTTAAGCGCGTTAAACAGGAAGTGCGGGTTGACCTGGGCGTGCAGGAGCTTGATTTCAGATTGCGTCAGCAGCGCCTTCTGCCGCTCGTACTGTCCGGCGAGGATCTGCGCCGACAGCAGCTGGGCAATCCCCTCCCCGAGGGTGCGGTTGATCGAACTGAACAGGCGATTTTTCGCCTCATACAGTTTAATGGTGCCTATCACCCGCTGGTTCTCACCGCGCAGGGGGATCACCAGCGTCGACCCCAGCTTACAGTGCGGATGAATCGAGCAGCGGTAAGGCACCTCGTTGCCATCGGCGTAGACCACCTCCCCGGTCTCAATCGCCCGTTGCGTATACGAGGAGGAGATAGGCTTGCCCGGCAGATGGTGATCGTCGCCGATGCCGGTAAACGCCAGCAGCTTGTCGCGATCGGTGATCGCCACCGCGCCGATATCCAGCTCCTGGATCAGCACCTGGGCCACCTTCATGCTGTTCTCTTCGTTGAATCCCTGACGCAGGATCCCCTCGGTCGACGCCGCCACCTTCAGCGCGGTGGCGGAAAAGGCGGAGGTGTATTTCTCGAACATCGCCCGTTTATCCAGCAGAATGCGCATAAACAGCGCCGCACCGACGGTATTGGTGACCATCATCGGCGCAGCAATGCTCTGCACCAGATGCAGGGCGTCCTGGAACGGGCGGGCAATCAGCAGAATGATCATCATCTGCACCAGCTCGGCCACGAAGGTGATCGCCCCGGCGGTCAGCGGGCTAAAGACCTTGTCCGGCCGGCCGCGTTTGACCAGCACGCTGTGCACCAGCCCGCCCAGCAGCCCCTCAACGATGGTGGAGACCATGCAGCTTAAGGCGGTCATTCCCCCCAGCGAGTAGCGGTGCAGGCCGCCGGTCAGCCCCACCAGCCCGCCGACCACCGGGCCGCCGAGCAGGCCGCCCATCACGGCGCCGATGGCGCGGGTGTTGGCGATGGAGTCTTCGATATGCAGACCGAAATAGGTCCCCATAATGCAGAAAATGGAGAAGGTGACGTAGCACAGCAGCTTGTGCGGCAGGCGAACGGTGACTTGCATCAGGGGGATAAACAGCCGGGTTTTGCTCATCAACCACGCGATGACCAAAAATACGCACATCTGCTGAAGCAGCAGCAACACCAGATCAAACTCGTACATACCCGCAAACCACACATTCCTGAAAGCGCGTACCATACCCTGCCTGGCGAAAACTTTCTTTGAAGCCCTGCATAAAAATGAAAAATGACGGACAGGATCACACTTTTTTCCGGCGCGTTGCGCAGCAAACGCGGCAAAAACCCCGGCGCGGCGCGCTAAACCGCAATTAATGTTTCATTAACACCTGCGCTTCACCGTATAATCCCCCTGTTAACATCAGGAGCCTATTATGAAGCCAGCGAAAATCGCGGTCGTCACCCTCTTCTTACTTATGGCCATCGGCGGGATCAGCGGCGTAATGCTGGCCGGCTATTCCTTTATTGTGCGTGGCGGTGTCGGCTGATCCAGCGGGTCAGACGCTCAAACGCGCGGTCGACGATAATCGCCGCCAGCGCCACCAGCAGCGCCCCCTGAACAATATAGGCGGTATTAAAGCCGCTCAGGCCGATGATGATCGGCGTCCCGAGCGTACTGGCCCCCACCGTAGAAGCAATGGTCGCGGTACCAATATTGACGATGACCGAGGTGCGGATCCCCGCCAGTATTACCGGGGCCGCCAGCGGTAGCTCCACCTTATACAGACGCTGCCAGCCGGTCATTCCCATCCCTTCGGCCACCCCTGACACCCCCGACGGTATCGACCCCAGCCCGGCCAGCGTCCCCTGCAGCACCGGCAGTATGCCATACAGCGCGAGGGCGATGAGCGCGGGCAGCCAGCCAAATCCCAGCACCGGCACCGCCATCGCCAGCACCGCCACCGGCGGAAAGGTCTGCCCGATAGCGGCGATGGTCTCCACCAGCGGGCGAAACGCGCTGCCGGCGGGCCGGGTGACTGCGATCCCGGCCGCCAGGCCCACAGCGGTTGCCGCGAGACTGGACGCCACCACCAGCCAGCCGTGATCGAGGGTTAGCGCCCAGAAGCTCTCCTGCTGATAGACCGGCCGCGGCAGCTCCGGGAACAGCCGACTGAACAGCGGCGCGCTGTAGGGCAGCCCTACCAGCAGGCCGATAAACAGCACGATAAGCCACCACAGCGGCTCACGAAGCGCCTTCATGGCTCGCCTCCTGGCGCAGCAGATCGGCAAAATGCAGCGTGCCGCAGGGCCTGCCTTCGGCATCGACCACCGGCAGCGCCTCGCAGCGCCGGGCGACAAACTGCGACAGCGCTTCCCGCAGGGTCATGGTGACGGTCAGCCCCTCGCCCGCCAGCCGTTCGCCGGGACGCAAATAGTCCCCCACCTCGCGCAGCGACAGCAGGCGCACGCCCAGCTCGCTGCGGCCAAAAAAGGTCTGCACAAAGCTATTTTTCGGCCGCAGGAGCATCTCCAGCGGCGCCCCCTGCTGGACCACCTCGCCCCCGTCCATCAGCACCAGGTGGTCCGCCAGACGCAGCGCTTCGTCAATATCATGGGTCACCAGCACAATCGTCCGCCCCAGCAGCCGGTGGATGCGCAGCATCTCCTGCTGCAGCGCCTCGCGGGTCACCGGGTCGAGGGCGCCGAAGGGCTCATCCATCAACAGCACCTCCGGATCCGCCGCCAGCGCCCGCGCCACCCCCACCCGCTGCTGCTGGCCGCCGGAGAGCTGATGCGGGTAGCGGTCGCGCAGCGTCGCCTCCAGCCCTAACAACGCCATCAGCTCGTCGACCCGGTCGGCGATCCTCGCCCGCGGCCATTTTTGCAGCTGCGGCACAGTGGCGATATTCTGCGCCACCGTCCAGTGCGGAAACAGGCCGATGGACTGGATGGCATAGCCCATCCGCCGCCGCAGGGTCAGGACCGGCTGCTGACGGATGTCCTCGCCGGCAAAACGAATAGTGCCACGGTCCGGCTCCAGCAGGCGGTTGATCATCTTCAGCGTCGTCGACTTGCCCGAGCCGGAGGTCCCCACCAGCACCGAGAAGGCGCCTTCGCGCAGCTCCAGGGTCAGGTCCTTCACCGCCGGGTGGCCGGCAAACACTTTGCTGACCCCTTCAAACTCAATCATTGGCCTCTCCTTTTAGCCAGGCGCCCCACAGGGCGAACAGGGCATCCACCACCACCGCCAGGGCAATGGTCGGCACCACGCCCAGCAGCACCAGATCCAGCGCACTGCTCAGCAGCCCCTGAAACACCAGCGCGCCAAAACCGCCGGCGCCGATCAGCGCGGCCACTACCGCCATGCCGACGGTTTGCACGCTGACCACCCGCAGGCTGCGCAACAACACCGGCATCGCCAGCGGAAGCTGCACCTGACGAAAGCGCTGCCCGGCGCTCATGCCCATCGCCGTCGCGCTCTCCAGGGCATCCTGCGACACCTGCTGCAGGCCGGTCACCACCCCGCGCACCAGCGGCAGCAGCGCATACAAAGTCAGGGCGATCAGGGCCGGCGCCACGCCGGTCCCGGAGACGCCCAGCTCGCCCAGCGCCGGGAAATAGCGCGCCAGACCGGCAAGTGGCGCAATCAGCAGGCCGAACAGCGCCACCGACGGGATAGTCTGGATCACATTGAGCACGGTGAAGGCCGGCGCCTGCCAGCGCGGACGTCGCCACAGCCATACCCCCAGCGGCAGGCCAATGAGCAGGCCCGGCAGCAGGGTGCCGAACAGCAAAAGCAGATGCTGGCGCAGCGCGTCGTCAAACACCTCCTGACGGTTGGCATACTCCTTCAGCAGAGAGAGCTGATCGAGCGCCCCGGTAGCAAGCAGGATGATGGGCAACAGCCAGACTTGCGCATTAAGCAGCCAGCGCCACAGCGGCCGGACGGTAAGATGACGGATGGCCTCGCTGGCCAGCAGCAGACAAAGCGCCAGCGACAGCCACAGGCCGCTGCCGGGCGAGGTGCGCGCCAGCGGCGAGCCGTGCCGGGAGAGCTCAAGCGCCGCCTGTCCGCTGCCCCAGATAAGCAGCGGGAAGAGCAGTTCGGCCAGCAGCAGGTGAAGAAGCGGCGCGGCCCTGCCTGGCAGCCAGCAAAGCAGCATCCCGGCAAGGACTGCCGCCAGCTGAACGCCGGCGAGCCAGGGCATCACCTGCCACAGCCCGCGCCCTTCTCCGGAGAGTAAGCGATTCGGCGCGTAAGTAATAAACGGCAGCGCCAGCGTAACCAGCAGCAGACCTGTCAGCAGCAGGCCGACGCGGTGAGTACAGCGAATGGTCACCGGTGGCTTACTTCAGCAGGCCTTTCTGCTGCAGATAATCTGCCGCCACGCGCTTCGCATCCTGGCCTTCCACCGCAATGCGGGCGTTCAGCTGCTGCAAGGTTTTTTCATCGAGGCTGGCAAAGACCGGCTTCAGCCAGTCGGCGATCTGCGGATAGGCTTTGAGCACGGCCTCACGCACCACCGGCGTCGGGGCATAAATCGGCTGCACGCCCTGCGGGTCGCTCAGCGTCTGTAACCCCAGCGCCGCGACCGGGCCGTCAGTGCCGTAGGCCATCGCCGCGTTTACGCCCGAGGTCTGCTGCGCCGCCGCTTTGATGGTCACCGCCGTATCGCCCCCGGCCAGCGACAACAGTTGGTTCTGGTTGAGGTTGAAGCCATACGCTTTTTCAAACGCCGGCAGCGCGTCCGGGCGCTCAATAAACTCCGCCGAGGCCGCCAGCTTAAATTCGCCGCCCTGCTTCAGGTAGCGACTGAGGTCGGCCAGCGAGGTCAGGTGATTTTTCTCCGCCAGGTCCTGGCGCACGGCGATAGTCCAGGTATTGTTGGCCGGCGCCGGGGTGAGCCATACCAGCTGATGTTTCTCCTGATCGAGGCGCTTCACCTTCTCATAGCCCTGTTGGGCATGCTTCCACGCCGGGTCGTTTTCATCTTTGAAGAAGAAGGCGCCATTGCCGGTATATTCCGGATAGATATCCAGCTCGCCGGCGACAATCGCCCCGCGCACCACCGGCGTGGTGCCGAGCTGGATTTTATTAATCGTTTTTACGCCGTGGCTTTCCAGCACCTGCTGGATCATATTGCCCAGCAGCGCGCCTTCGGTATCAATTTTCGAGCCGACCTTCACCGGCTCCGCCGCCTGCAGCGGTAAACTTATCAGGGCGGCCAGCGCCAGCGCACCGGACCATTTCATTGCCATCTTCATCCCGCTTCCCTCAGTTCTTTTGCGCTTCGCTTACAGAAGCTTAAGAGAAAAGCGTAGTCCATTTGCTGGCGATACGAAAAAGAAAAGGCCGATTAATCGGCCTTTAACGTGTCACGTTGAGCTTAAGGGCTATTCCTTACAACAGTTCAAACTCGCTCTGCTTCACGCGGGCGGAGTCCACGCCGATAAAGACATTGAATTTGCCCGGCTCAGCAACGTATTTCATCTGCTGGTTCCAGAACTTCAGCGCGTCGACGTCAATCGGGAAGCTGACGGTTTGCGTTTCGCCCGGCTTGAGGTTGACCTTTTTAAAGCCGCGCAGCATTTTCACCGGCCGGCTCATGGAGGCAGTGACGTCCTGCAGATACAGCTGAATGACCGTTGCCCCTTCGCGTTTGCCGGTGTTGGTCACCTGCACGCTGGCGGTCACGCTGCCGTCGCGCGGCAGGGTGGCTGACGACATGGTGACATCGGAGACGCTAAAGGTGGTGTAGCTGAGGCCGTAACCAAACGGATACAGCGGGCCGTTGGCTTCATCGAAGTAACGCGAGGTGTACTTGTTCGGTTTCTCCGGATTATACGGCCGGCCGGTATTCAGGTGGCTGTAGTAGGTTGGGATCTGCCCCACCGAGCGCGGGAAAGACATCGGCAGTTTGCCCGACGGGTTATAGTCGCCAAACAGCACGTCGGCGATGGCGTGACCGCCTTCAGTGCCGGCAAACCAGGTCTCCAGCAGCGCATCGGCTTGCTGATCCTCTTTCACCAGCGCCAGCGGACGGCCGTTCATCAGCACCAGCACCAGCGGTTTGCCGGTGGCTTTGAGGGCGGCAATCAGATTG
This sequence comes from Klebsiella sp. P1CD1, assembly GCF_003790505.1. NCBI lineage: Bacteria > Pseudomonadati > Pseudomonadota > Gammaproteobacteria > Enterobacterales > Enterobacteriaceae > Klebsiella > Klebsiella sp. P1CD1. The sequence goes on along the minus strand of NZ_CP033631.1, from coordinate 1,768,246 downwards.
CGCTGGCTCTGCGGCAGGGTGATGTCGGTCCGGCTGGAGGCCTCATGCGCCATGCCCTGCGCTTCGCCCACCACGGCAACCACCACGTCGGATTGCTTCGCCGCCGCGACGGCTTCGTCGATCATTTCCTGCGGCGAGCGCGGGTCAACCTGCACCGCGTTCTCATACAGGTTAAGGAAATCGACGATGCCTTTATCGTCAGTGACGTTCGCCCCTTTGGCGTAAATCACTTTACCGTTATCACCCAGCGCTTCTTTGATGCCGGTCAGGACGGTCACCGACTGGTCGGCCACCCCGGCCGCGGACCAACTGCCCATCATGTCGCGTTTGCTGTCCGCCAGCGTGCCAATCACCGCGATGGTGCCGGATTTTTTCAGCGGCAGCGTATCGAGACGGTTTTTCAGCAGTACCAGGCTTTCGCGGGCCACTTCGCGCGCCTCTTTGCGATGCAGGCGGCTTTCCGCGTTGGTGTCCTGCGGGTCAGAATCTTTTGGTCCCAGGTGGCTGTAAGGATCGTTGAACAGCCCCATGTCATATTTGACGTTGAGCACATGACGGGTGGCGTCATCCAGCTCGGCCATGGTCACCTTGCCAGACTTCACCAGCCCCGGCAGGTACTTGCTGTAATACTCGTCACTCATGCTCATGTTGATGCCGGACTTAAGCGCCACGCGCACCGCGTCTTCCGGGTCGGAGGCCACGCCGTGCTTAATCAACTCTTTGATGGCGCCGTGGTCGGAGACCGTGATGCCTTTAAAGCCCCACTGGTCGCGCAGGACGTCTTTCAGCAGCCAGGAATCAGCAGTCGCCGGGGTGCCGTTCAGCGAGTTCAGGGCCACCATCACCGCGCCGCTGCCGGCATCAAGCCCGGCTTTGTACGGCGGCATATAGTCGTTGAACAGGCGCTGCGGGCTCATGTCGACCGTGTTGTACTCTTTCCCGCCCTCCACCGCGCCGTAGGCGGCGAAGTGCTTGACGCTGGTCATCACCGAATAGCGATCCGCCGGGCTCTTGCCCTGCATCGACTCCACCATCGCCTGGCCCATCATCGTGGTCAGATACGTGTCTTCCCCGAACCCTTCGGAAGCGCGTCCCCAGCGCGGGTCGCGGGAGACGTCGACCATCGGCGCCCAGGTCATGTTCAGGCCGTCATCGGCGGCTTCATAAGCTGACACGCGGCCCACGGTCTTCACGGCGTCAAGGTTAAACGATGAGGCCAGGCCGAGGCTTATCGGGAACACGGTGCGCTGACCGTGCAGCACATCGTAGGCAAAGAACAATGGGATCTTCAGGCGGCTAAGCTGCATCACCTGATCCTGCATCACGCGGATATCCGGCCGGGTGACGGTGTTAAAAATCGCCCCCACCTGACCGTTTTTGATCATTTCGCGGATCGCCTCTTTCGGGTTATCCGGGCCAACGCTTATCAGACGCAGCTGGCCGATTTTCTCGTCTACCGTCATTTTTTTCAGCAGATCGGTGACAAAGGCATCCCGCGCCTGCGGGGTCAGAGGGTGGTTACCAAACAGTTCATCCGCCAGCGCGGGTTGCAGCGCCAGACTCACGGCGACGCCTACAGTGCAGAGCCATTTCATTGTTATCTCGCTTTTTCTCAGACGGGGACTCGGTAAAACATAATAAAAACCGCAGTTTGCCATATATATAAACAACGCGCCCGCAGAATGCTAAGGTTCTTCTCTGATTTTTGCGAAACATTCATGCATCAAATTGTCATACAAAGCGCTATGCTTATCCTCGATATTTCGCGCACCACCACAAGGAGTGGAACATGTCATCTGCACCCACTAATACCCATAAAACGTTTCTGGCGGATCTGGCGCGCCTGGTTGGCCCTTCGCATCTGCTGACCGACCCGGCAAAAACCCAACGCTACCGCAAAGGCTTCCGCTCCGGTCAGGGCGAGGCGCTGGCGGTTGTCTTTCCCGGCACCCTGCTGGAACTCTGGCGCGTGCTTAACGCCTGCGTAGACGCCGATAAAATTATTCTGATGCAGGCGGCCAACACCGGCCTGACCGAAGGTTCGACCCCCAACGGCAATGATTACGATCGCGAGATCGTGATTATCAGCACTCTGCGCCTGGATAAACTGCATCTGCTGGACAAAGGCGAGCAGGTGCTGGCCTGGCCCGGCACTACCCTCTATTCGCTGGAAAAAGCGCTCAAACCGCTGGGTCGCGAGCCGCACTCAGTGATCGGCTCGTCATGCATCGGCGCATCGGTGATCGGCGGGATCTGCAACAACTCCGGCGGTTCGCTGGTGCAGCGCGGGCCCGCCTATACCGAAATGTCGCTGTTCGCGCAGATTGACGCCGACGGCAAGCTGAAGCTGGTCAACCATCTGGGCATTGATCTCGGCAGCACGCCGGAGCAGATCCTCAGCCGCCTCGACGACGAGCGCATCAGCGATAGCGATGTGCTGCACGACGGCCGCCACGCCCACGATCACGACTATGTGACCCGCGTGCGCGATGTCGATGCCGACACCCCGGCGCGCTACAACGCCGACCCGGACCGCCTGTTCGAATCCTCCGGCTGCGCCGGCAAGCTGGCGGTTTTCGCCGCGCGTCTGGATACCTTCCCGGCGGAAAAACGCCAGCAGGTGTTTTACATTGGCACCAACCAGCCGCAGGTATTGACCGAGATCCGCCGCCATATCCTCGCCGAGTTCCAGCATCTGCCGGTGGCCGGGGAATATATGCACCGCGATATTTACGATATCGCCGAGAAGTATGGCAAAGACACCTTCCTGATGATCGACAAGCTCGGCACCGACAAAATGCCGTTCTTCTTCACCATGAAGGGGCGCACCGACGCGATGCTGGAGAAAGTCTCGCTGTTTAAGCCGCACTTTACCGACCGCTTTATGCAGAAGCTCGGCCACGTCTTCCCGGCGCACTTACCGGAGCGGATGAAAACCTGGCGTGATAAATATGAACATCATCTGCTGCTGAAGATGGCCGGGGATGGCATCGAAGAAGCGCAGCGCTGGCTGACGGAATACTTCCAGCAGGCCGAGGGGGATTTCTTCGCCTGTACGCCGGAGGAAGGCAGCAAGGCGTTTCTGCACCGCTTTGCCGCCGCCGGCGCGGCCATCCGCTATCAGGCGGTGCATGCTGACGAAGTGGAAGATATTCTGGCGCTGGATATCGCCTTGCGCCGCAACGATACCGAGTGGTTCGAACATCTGCCGCCGGAGATCGACAGCCAGCTGGTGCATAAGCTCTACTATGGCCACTTTATGTGCCATGTGTTCCATCAGGATTACATCGTCAAGAAAGGGGTCGACGCCCACGCTCTGAAAGAGCAGATGCTGGCGTTGCTGAAAGCGCGTGGCGCCCAGTACCCGGCGGAGCATAACGTGGGTCATCTGTATGAGGCCCCGGAGAGCCTGCAGCAGTTCTATCGCCAGAACGATCCGACCAACAGCATGAACCCGGGGATTGGTAAAACCAGTAAGCAGAAATACTGGGGTGAAGCGGCACCAACGCCGGTCTCCCCGGCAGATCCGCAATAATCAGCGGCAGGACTATTCAGCCTGGCGCTTCTGTATTACGCTGCACGCCGGAGAATGTCTCTCCGGCAGATTCAGGAGCGCCGCCATGCCCGCAGAGGCCCCGTTACTCGACAGTGATTTAGAAATTCGTGAAGCGCTGCCCGACGATGCGCACGCCATCGCCGCGCTGTATGTCTGGCACGTGCTCAATGGCCGCGCTTCCTTTGAAGAGATCCCCCCTACCGTTGACGAAATGCGTAAACGGATCAAAACCGTCCGCGATAACGGGCTGCCCTGGCTGGTGGCGCTGTGGCGCGGCGCCATCGTCGGCTACTGCTACGCCACCTTCTATCGGCCTCGTCCGGCCTATCGCTACACGCTTGAGGAATCGATCTACGTGGAATCCGGGATGGGCGGGCGCGGCATCGGCAGCGCGTTGCTGTCGCGGCTGATCGCCGAATGCGAGAAAGGCCCGTGGCGGCAGATGCTGGCGATCATTGGCGATGGCCATAACAATGCCGGTTCGCTGGCGATCCATAAAAAGTTTGGTTTTACCGTGGCGGGTCAACTGCGCAGCGTGGGCTACAAGATGGGCGACTGGCGAGATACGTTGATTATGCAGCGCGCGCTGGGTGACGGCGACTGGACGCTGCCGGAGTGATATCCGGCGTCAAATCCCCGGCTCGCGGCGTAAACGCCTTAGCCGGGCTACCGTTCAGCGCGGTTCCGTAGAGGCGTCAGCCGCCATCCGGCACAAACACCGGCACTCGGCCTGATTGCCCGGCGGCGCTGCGCTTGCCGGGCCTACGAAAGGGGCGAACCCGGCGCCAAATCACGTAGCCCGGATAAGGCGCAATGCGCCGCCATCCGGCACAAACGCGGCACGGTGTCGGGTATATTGCCCGGCGGCGCTGCGCTTGCCGGGCCTACGAAGGGGGCGAACCCGGTGCCAAATCACGTAGCCCGGATAAGGCGCAATGCGCCGCCATCCGGGGGACAGGCAGATTAATCGTTCTGCGCGGTCTGCGCGCCGCCTTTCAGCATCGCCTCCGCCATCTGCGCTTCGCGCTGCTTTTTATAGCTCAGCGCCGAGGCGGGTACCGGCATCACCTTCCCGGTTTCAATCCAGGTCCGCAAGCGGCTGGCGTCGGCGAAGTGGGTGTATTTACCGAAGGCATCCATCACCACCAGCGCCACCGGGCGTTGGTTAATCACCGTACGCATAATCAGGCAGTGGCCGGCAGCGTTGGTGAAGCCGGTTTTAGTCAGCTGGATATTCCAGTTATCGCGATACACCAGATGGTTGGTGTTGCGGAACGGCAGGCTGTAGGCCGGATGGGCGAAGGTAGCGGTCTCTTCTTTAGTGGTGCTCAGCTGGCCAATCAGCGGATACTGCTCGCTGGCGATCAGCAGTTTGGTCAGATCGCGGGCGGTGGAGACGTTATGCACCGACAGGCCCGTCGGCTCCACGTAGCGGGTATGAGTCATGCCCAGCGCCTGGGCTTTGGCGTTCATCGCGCGAATGAAGGCATCGTAGCCGCCTGGATAGTGATGCGCCAGGCTGGCGGCCGCGCGGTTCTCGGAAGACATCAGCGCCAGCAGCAGCATCGTGCGGCGGCTGATTTGGCTGTTGAGGCGCACGCGGGAGTAGATCCCCTTCATTTCCGGCGTATGGCTGATATCCACCGTCAGCATCTCATCCATCGGCAGATGGGCATCGAGCACCACCATGGCGGTCATCACTTTGGTGATTGACGCCATCGGGCGCACCAGATCCGGCTGGCTGGCATAGATGATTTTTTTGGTGGCCAGATCGACGATCATGGCGCTGCCGGAGGCGATATCCGGCTGCGAGGCGGCAACCGCCGCAGAGGTTTTTGCTAACGCCTGGGGCGCAAAAGGCACAGCCAGCAGCAAGGTCAGGCTGAGCAAAGAGACTCGAAATTTCGGCATCATGGGCATTCTGAAAAGTATTTTTGCACGTTATGGAACGTACGCCGCGAGGTTAAGTGGGCAACATCGCTGGCAAACGCCATCATACCGCGCCGTAAGGCCCTGTGCCTAATAAGAATCGTGAAGAAATGCTGCATTGCCGACACAAAATACATATTTGCCGGCAATGCATATTATCCAGTGACGTGCGATCAGAAGAGTCGGTAACCATACCCCCACAGTACCACGGTGATCGCCAGCAGCACTTCCAGTACCAGCACTCCGATGGCCAGCGTCGAACTGGCGAAGCTTAACCCCTCTTCCCGGTTAATGCTCAGGAAGGTCGGGATGCCCAGATAGAGCAGATAGCCGGTGTAAAACAGCGCGATGGTACCGATCAGCGCGCACAGCCAGACCAGCGGATAGAGCGCCACAATCCCGCTCAGGAACAGCGGCGTGGCCACATAGCCTGCAAACACCATGCAGCGTTTCAGCGAAGGCTGCTGCGGATACTGCCTGGCCATCCACCAGATAACCCGCCCCATGATCGCCACCCCGGCCAGCATCACGGCATAAAACAGTACCGCCAGCGCCAGACCGGTCAACATCGACAGTTTAATAACGGTGCCGTCGCCGAAGTTCCAGCCCAGCTGCGTGGTGCCGATAAAGGCGCACACCACCGGAACCGCCGCCATCAGCAGCACATGGTGCGTATAGTGATGAGAAATGGTTTCATTCTCGCTCTTAATCACGCTCATTTCCCGGTTGGGATGAGCGAAGAGCCCCCAGACATGGTTCATAGCGTCCCCCTTGTCACGGCTTCGTACTGCACTGATCCAAGTATAATTCACCCTGTAGATTATTTTGTGTACAGCGCAAAAAATCTGCGTCGCCGCGTTTTGGTCAGCAGGGTGTATGATTAACAGGTGATGAGATAAGGAGATAAGCTGTTTATGGATATCAATCACCTGATTTCCCAGTATGGCTACGCGGCGCTGATCGTCGGCAGCATGGCGGAAGGTGAGACCATTACCCTGCTGGGCGGCGTCGCAGCGCATCAGGGGTTACTGAAGTTTCCCCTGGTGGTGATCGCCGTCGCCCTCGGCGGGATGATTGGCGATCAGCTGCTCTATCTGGTCGGCCGCCGCTTCGGGGGACGCATTCTGCGCCGTTTCGCCAGCCAGAAGGCGCGAATACGTAAAGCGCAGCGCATGATCCAGCACCGGCCGTGGCTCTTTGTCATCGGCACCCGCTTTATGTATGGCTTCCGGGTAATCGGCCCCCTGCTGATCGGCGCCAGCCGCCTGCCGCCGCGCATTTTCCTGCCGTTGAATATTGTCGGAGCGCTGGTGTGGGCCCTGCTGTTTACCACCATTGGCTATCTCGGCGGCGAGGTGGTTGGCCCGTGGCTGCACCATCTGGACGCCCATCTGAAGCACTGGATCTGGCTGATCCTCGCGGTAGGACTGGTGGTCGCCGCCCACTGGTGGCTCAGGCGGCGAGAAAGGAAGAAGAAAGACTAAACGGCGCCCCCGCAGGCGCGCCGTTGCGCCGGTTATTTCACGCTCTGGTGATAGCCGCCGCCGAGAGCAGAAGTCAGCTGAATGCTGGCGTCAATCCACTGGCCGTGCAGGCGCAATGCGGTAATGCGCTCCTGCAGCGCCGGGAGCTTCGCCATACTGACTCTGGAGCCGGGTAAGATCCCCGCCGCCATTCGGGCCTGCGCCAGGTTCACCACCCGCTGGGCGTCTTTTTCAACCTGCTGCTGCTGCTGGCTTTTGGCCATCAGCGTCTCGACCTGGCTGGCGGTTTTCGCCACCTGGTTGACGGCATCCACCACCGCTTTGTTGTACTGCGCTATCGACAGGCTGTTCTGCGCGCTGGCGATATCCAGATTGGCATTGAGGCGGCCGCTGTCAAAGATCGGCAGCGTCAGTCCGGCGGTGACGCCCATCTGCTGCGCCGAGTGACGGAAAAGATCGCTTAAGTGCAGGGCATCCTGCTGCAGGAACGCCATCAGATTGATGTCGGGATAAAACGCCGCTTTCGCCGCGTCCACTTCGCTCAGCGATGCCTCAATGTACCAGTGAGCAACCTGCAGATCCGGGCGGCGCGCCAACAGCTCATAGCCGAGGGTATCAGGCAGCTGCGCGCTGACCGTCGGCAGGCTGACCGGTTTGAGGTTCAGCGACTGGCTCTGGCTGTTGGTCAGGGCCATCAGGCGCGCTTCAATCTCTTTCATCGCGCCCGCCACGTCCGCCAGCTGCTGGTCGGTTTTGCTGACGTTAATATCGTTCTCCGCCCCTTCGGCGGAGTTGGTGATCCCGCGCTGCAACAGGGCCTTGTCGACCGTCACGATATTATTTTGCTCACCCTTCACCTGCTGCAGCACTGCTTTAATCGCCGCTTCCGTCTGCCACTGCCAGTACAGGCGCGCCACGCTGCCAGAAAGCAATTCGCGGGTCTGGGCCTGCTCCGCCACCTGGGCTTTCAGCTCGCCGATGCGCGCTTTCACCAGCGCGCGGTTTTTACCCCACAGGTCCAGATCCCAGCCAGCGGTCAGGCCGAAGGTGCCGTTGGTGTACCACGGGCCGGTATTGCCGTCGGTGTCGGTGGCGAACGGCCCCATCAGGCCTTCGGCCGACATGCGCTGGCGTTCAACATCGGCGGAGAAATCCATCTCCGGGCCAAGATTCGCCTGCGACATTCGCGCCTGCGCTTCGGCAAGCCTGATGCGCTGTTCGGCAATTTGCATATCCGGCGCATTGGCGAGTGCGCGCTGAATCAGATTATCCAGTTGGGCATCGTGGTAGTCTTTCCACCAGTCGGTCTGCGGCCAGCCATTTTTCACGGCGGCAGGGAGATCCATGGAAACATGGGAGGCTGGAATTTGCTGCTGCGGCGGATTAGCAACCTCATGAGATGGCGCGCAGCCAGCCAGCGCGATGGCCAGGGGCAATGCCGCCAGCACGCTTTTATTTAATATCAATTTCATTAGACAGGTCAGATAACTTAATCAGGTTGGTTATCATAAGTTAATTGAATTAAACGCGTTTAGTAAAGCGTGTGACTAAATTATTAGTTAGCTAAAAATAAACAACCTTATCAATTCAAGGGATGAATATGAGTCAGAATATTTATGACGACCCGCAGTTTTTTGCCGGCTATGCGACCCTCGATCGCTCGGTGAAGGGACTGGATGGCGCACCGGAGTGGCCTTCCCTGCAGGCAATGTTGCCGCCGATAACCGGTTTGCGGGTGGTGGATCTCGGCTGCGGCTACGGCTGGTTTTGCCGCTGGGCACAGCAGCAGGGAGCCAGCCAGATAACCGGTTTTGATATCTCCCAGCGCATGCTGGCGCAGGCGCGGGAGATGACCCGCGGGGATGAGATTGTCTACCGCTGCGCCGATCTGCAAACCCTGACGCTGCCCGCCAACAGCTGCGATCTGGTCTACAGCTCGCTGGCGCTGCATTATTTACCGGACATTGCCCCGCTCTTCGCTACCCTGCAGCAGGCGCTGGTTCCCGGCGGCACCCTGGTCTTTTCCGCCGAACATCCCATCTATACCGCCCCCTTGCAGCAGGGCTGGCGGGTGGATGACCAGGGACAGAAAAGCTGGCCGGTCAGTCACTATCAGCAGGAGGGTGAGCGCGTCAGCAACTGGTTTGCCGAGGGCGTCATCAAGCAACATCGCAAGCTCTCAAGCTGGATAAACGCGCTTATCGCCGCGGGTTTTGTGCTGGAGCAGCTGGATGAGTGGGGTCCGAGCGCCGAACAGATTGTCCAACAGCCCGCCCTGGATGAAGAGAAAGAACGTCCGATGATCTTTTTACTGCGCGCGCGTAAACCGGGCTAATCCCCCGCCCGGCGATGGCCGGGCGGGCATCCTTTACGCTTTCAGGCTGGCGCCGCGGCTGGCAATCACCTCTTTATACCAGTCAAAACTCTTCTTCTTACTGCGCGCCAGGGTGCCGGTGCCGTCATCATGACGGTCGACATAGATAAAGCCATAGCGCTTCGACAGCTCCGCCTTCGAGGCGCTCACCAGGTCAATCGGCCCCCAGCTGGTAAAGCCCATCAGCTCAACGCCATCGTCAATGGCTTCCCGCGCCTGCACCAGATGGTCGTTCAGGTAACTGATGCGGTAGTCATCGTTAATGCTGCCATCGGCTTCCACCTTATCCTTGGCGCCCAGACCATTTTCCACGATAAACAGCGGCTTCTGATAGCGATCCCACAGCACGTTCAGCAGCGTACGCAGGCCCAGCGGGTCTATCTGCCAGCCCCACTCCGAGCTCGCCAGGTGCGGGTTCGGCACCATGCTGAGAATATTGCCGCGCGCCTGCTGGTTCAGCGCCTCGTCGGCGGTGACGCAGCCGGTCATGTAGTAGCTAAAGGAGATAAAGTCGACGGTGGTTTTCAGCGCCTCGCGATCGGCATCGGTAATGGTGAGCGTGATGCCGTTGTCGCGGAAAAAGCGCTGCATATAGCCCGGGTACGCGCCGCGCGCCTGCACGTCGCCAAAGAACTGCCAGCTGCGATTCTCCTGCAGCGTCTCAAACACATCTTCCGGTTTGCAGCTCAGGGGATACATCAGCCCGCCGAGCAGCATATTGCCGATTTTGCCCTCGGGCACCAGCTCGTGACAGGCTTTAACCGCCAGAGCGCTGGCCACCAGCTGGTGGTGAATCGCCTGATACACCTCGCCTTTGCTGCTGCCGGCCGGCAGGCCGACGCCGGTCATCGGAGCATGCAGCGACATATTGATTTCGTTAAAGGTCAGCCACAATTTGACCTTATTTTTATAGCGGCTGAACACCGTGCGGGCGTAGCGCTCAAAGAAACCAATCACCTCCCGGCTGCCCCAGCCGCCGTAGTTTTTTACCAGCGCCCACGGCATTTCATAATGCGACAGCGTCACCAGCGGGGTGATGTTGTGCTTCGCCATCTCGTCGAACAGCTTGTCGTAGAACGCGAGACCGGCTTCGTTGGGCTCGGCGTCATCGCCATTGGGATAGATGCGGGTCCAGGCGATGGACACCCGCAGGCAGTTAAAGCCCATCTCGGCGAACAGAGCGATATCTTCCGGGTAGCGATGGTAAAAATCGATCGCCACATCCTTAATACCGCTGTCGCCGGGTACGCGCTCGACCACCTCGCCGAACACGCCGTGCGGCTGCACATCGGAGGTGGATAAGCCTTTGCCCTCTTCCAGATAAGCCCCTTCCACCTGATTCGCCGCGGTCGCGCCGCCCCATAAAAAATCCGCCGGGAATGTTTTCATCTCTCTCTCCTGTGATTAATGGCTGACTGACAACAGCGGCTGGCCGGCTTCGACGGCGCTGGACGCCACCGTATCAATTTCCCGGTAGTCGTCGCTGTTGCTGATAATGATCGGGGTCGCCAGGTCGTAACCGGCATCCAGAATCGCCTGACGATCGAACTCGATCAGGAGATCGCCGGCCTGCACCCTGTCGCCCTCTTTGACATGTGCGGTAAACGGCACGCCGTCGAGTTTGACCGTGTCGATGCCGACGTGGATCAACAGCTCAATGCCGCTGTCGCTCTGCAGGCCGATGGCATGTTTAGTCTGAAACAGGGAAGCCACTTCGCCCGGGAACGGGGCAATCACTTGGCCCACCGCCGGGATAATGGCGACCCCTTTACCGAGCAGGCCGCTGGCGAAGGTGCTATCCGGCACCTGCTCGAGGGCGATAACGCTGCCGCTCATCGGCGCCAGAATATCGTTTGCCGAGGCCGGGGCTACCGTCACGGCGCCCGGTGCAGCGCTGGCGCGCGGCATGCCGGCGAAGAAGGTCAGCACGCAGGCAAGCACGAAAGCCACGCCGGTGCCGATAAGCCCGCCCCAGACGGTGGCGTCAATCCCGCCAGGCGGGATCATCTGCGCCGGGAAAAAGATATTCGGCACACCGAACGAGTAAGCATGGCTATTACTGAAGGCAGTGATCGCCCCGCCGATGGCGCCGGCGATACAGCCGAAGATAAACGGACGACGCAGCGGCAGGGTCAGACCGTAGATAGCCGGCTCGGTGATGCCAAACAGCCCGGCAGAGAAGGCGGAACCGGCCAGCATCCGCTGACGCGCATCGCGGGTGGCCAGCAAAATCCCCAGAACCGCCCCCACCTGGGCAATCACCGCCGGAAGAATAATCGGCAGCATGGAGTCGTGACCAAGTACCGTCATGTTGTTGATCATCAACGGCACCAGCCCCCAGTGCAGGCCAAAAATAACGCACACCTGCCACATGGCGCCCAGTACCGCGCCCGCCAGCCATGGGGCAAACGCATAAATGAACTGGTAGCCGTTGGCCAACAGATGGCTCAGCCAGGTGGCGACCGGGCCAATCACCAGGAAGGTGAGCGGGACCACCACCGCCAGGCAGATCGCCGGGGTGAAGAAGTTTTTCATTGATGACGGCAACAGCGCGTTGCTCTTGCGCTCCAGCCAGCAGCAGACCCACGAGGCGAGAATAATCGGGATCACTGACGAGCTGTAGTTGATAAAGGTCACCGGGATGCCGAGAAAGTGCTCCACCGCCGCGCCCGGCGCCTGGCTGGCCTCAAAGGCCTGAATCATCAGCGGGTGGGTTAACGCCCCGCCAATCACCATCGAGATAAACGGGTTGCCGCCAAACTTCTTCCCGGCGGTATAGCCAAGAAACAGCGGGAAGAAAAAGAACAGCGCGTCGCTGGCGGCAAACCAGATTTTATAAGTCCCCTGCTCCGGCGTAAGCCAGCCGCAGGTCACCGCCAGCGCCAGCAGGCCTTTCAGCAGACCGGTCGCCGCCATCACGCCGATAAACGGTGTAAAAATGCCGGAAATGATGTCGATAAGCTGGCTTAACACCGATCCTTTGGCCGCTTTTTCCCCGGCAACCGGTTCGCTGTCATCGCTTAACCCTGCCTCCTGGCGCACCGCCAGCCAGACGTCGTGAACGTGGTTGCCAATCACCACCTGAAACTGGCCGCCGCTCTCCACCACCATAATGACGCCCGGATTGGCCTTCAGCCCTTCGGCATCGGCTTTGCCGTTATCTTTCAGTTTAAAACGCAGACGTGTCGCGCAGTGAACCAGACTCACAATGTTCTCTTTGCCGCCGACGCGGTTGAGAATATCCTGCGCGAGTGCTTTATATTCCATGCTCTTTTCCTTACTGCCGCTGCCCGCAGACAACCGGCGACTGAGTAGTAAAAATAAAAAAACCCGAGAACCACGCCGGTGGGCGTCGCGCTCAGGTTTTGCCTGCATCATGCAGTAACAATCCAGTTTTGTTGGGGGAATTAACGCCCCTCTTTTCTTACCCGTTCGATATGAATGGCAAGAAACATAATCTCTTCGGTGGTCAGCGACCGCTGATACTGCTTTTGCAGATGCGTCGCCACCGTTTCCGCACACTTCCACGCTTTAGCGTAGTTATCTTTCACCGCGCTGTGCAGCGAGACGTCGTCATCTTCCACCACCGTGCGCGTCAGCATCCGCTGGGCGAAAAATTTCAGGTGGGTAACGAAACGCTGATAGCTCAGCGACTCTTCATCGTAATTCAGCTGCAGCTGATACTTCACCAGCTGCAGGATCTCCTGCATCACCCGGGTCACGTGCATGACCTCCGGCATTTCGCTGTTGAGCTGCGCCGTCACCAGATGCAGGGCGATAAATCCGGCTTCATCCTCCGCCAGCTCCACACCAAGCCTTTTGGCAATAATGGCCCTTGCCTCCTGACCCAGCGCGAACTCCTTCGGATACAGCCGCTTAATCTCCCACAGCAGCACGTTACGCAGTGCGATGCCCTTTTTCTGCCGCTCGATAGCAAAATGACAGTGATCCGTTAATGTGATGTACAAACTTTCCTGTAGCTTGCCCAGCCGCCCGCGTGCCAGGTCGATAATGCGATCGCAGGTGGTCATCACTTCTAACGGTATCTGACTGAGTAACTCACCTAAGCGGCCTACCAGTTCATCGCTCTGTAAGGCGAAGACTTTTTCAATTTTACTGTCGTCCAGCACGTCGCCCGGGCGTTTCTGAAAGGCCAGCCCTCGCCCCATCACCACCTGTTCGCGCCGGTGCTCGTCAAGAACCACCACCACATTGTTATTGAGTACTTTGGCGATTTGCATATAGACCCCAGAAACAAAAAAACCTGACCCCCGACGAAACGCCAGGTGATCAGGTTTTGCCTGCCGCAGCAGTTGCAATCCAACACCCGCACTGTAACAACTTCTGCTGCGCGCTCAACCTGACAAGTGAAAAAACGTGATTAAGATCGCGACTATCAGAAAGTCACCACCGTTTTCCACTCCACCACCCACGCGTCCTGGGTCTGCGCGACGCCGCCCGGACGGTGCCAGTACTGCAGGCCCGGCTGCAGCTCCAGCCAGGAGACCGGGCGGAAGCGATAATAGAGCTCGCCGTTCAGCGAATGACCGGCCACCGGCTGGTAAGCCGGATCGTTATAGGCGGTGACGCCGCTGAGTTGATTCATATAGCGCTGGTTACGTGCGTAGTGGCTGCTCATGTCGATCCACGTCAGACCAAAGCCAATCCAGTCCTCCGGGCGGGCGTCTAACAGCCCGCGGTAGCGCATGGAGGCGGCGACGGCGGAGTGGATATAGTTGCTGCGCTGGTCGCTGAGGCTGCCGCTCAGCGAAACGCTCATCCCCCGCAGCGGGTCGTCGGCGTGGCGGGTGATCTGCTGGTTCAGACCAGCGTACATAAACCAGGTGCTGTCGTGCTCGGCGTAGCCTTGCGGATCGGTCGCCCCGGCGCCGCCAGATTTGCCGCTGTAGAGGTCGGTTTGCGGCGCGTTGGTCCAGACCACACCCAGGTTATAGGCTCCCGGCAGGCCATTCATCAGCGGACGGGTTTCGATCTCCATCGGCAGTAAAATGCCTTTGCTGCCCTTCGTCGACCCGCTCCAGGCGTGACTGCGCGCGGTAGCCTGCGGGTTTTGCTCCATCACCCCGCCTTTCAGGGTGACCGTCGGCGTCAGCTTGTACTCCAGGGTGGTGCCCCAGGTGTGGATGTTCCAGTTATTCCAGGTCAGCGAGTTGGCCGATTTCCCACCGCACTGGGTCAGTAGCTGAAAATCGCAGGGAATGATCTGGTCGAAAGTTTGCACCTTGTTCATCATGCCGATGCGCCAGGTCAGGCGACGGTCGTCAAAGCTGCGGGCAAAGGTCAGCCAGCCGAGGCGGGTGATCGACCCGCCGCCCCAACTCTCCTGCGACAGATCGTTGAAACTCACCCGCGGATCCTGCAGCCGTTTCGTGGTGAGGTTATCATCGTGGTTACGGTTGACGATGTTGCCTTCGAGACGCGCATCCGGTATGCCGGTCCAGCGCTCCAGATCCTGGGTAAAGGTCAGCGCCACCTGGTCAATATAGGCCAGGTGTTTATCATGGTCGTAACCGCCGCCGGCGTTGTAGGCCATCTCGTTAAGATAGCCGAGATTATAATGAAAGCCGTTCTCTTCGAGGATCGGACGAATGCCCAGCATATCGCCCAGCAGCCCCTGCTGCCCGGCTTCGAACCCCAGCACGCTGCCGTTCCACGCCGGAGTTTCCGCGGCGCTCACGGCAGGCACCATTGCCGCCAGCGCCGCGCCGATCAAAAGCTGATTTATTTTTTTGTTATGCATTGTGATATCCACCGTGACTGAATAAAAACAAAGGGGATCCCCAGGCTATTTATTTACCTGTTTTCTTTTTAAAAAAATGAATGGCAAAGGGCGTCCGCCGGTAATAAAACCGCGACGATGCCAGAGAAAACGTTAATTACAACCTATTGTTTTACATAACCATTTTTTCACCATTGAATTTTAGCCAAAAAAAAACCTAAGCACTTTCCGCCACGAATGACGAAAGTGCTTAGGTTTTGCCTGGGTTCAGTAGCAATCCTGAATTGATTGACCGCACATTATCACTTTATTCAACTCATGCCTACCAGCAATAGGCAGGCAAGTAATAATATGTGAAGCAAATAACAGTATGGTGTTTAATAGCGGGCGATGGCCGCCGCTATTTCAGCAGACGTTTGCAGGGCGCGAATTTCATTAAACAGGGTCAGCGCCTCACTATATTCCTTGCGTAAATAGCCTAACCATTGCTTAATTCTCGCCACATGATACAGACCGGTGTCGCCCTGCTTTTCCAGGCGGGTATATTTTTGCAACAGCTGAACCACCTGCGGCCACGGCATGCGCGGTTCGTTGTATTTGATCACCCGGCTGAGGTTCGGTACGTTGAGCGCCCCGCGGCCAATCATCACCGAATCGCAGCCGGTGACGGCCATACAATCCTGGGCGCTTTGCCAGTCCCAGATCTCGCCGTTGGCCACCACCGGAATGGTCAGACGCTGGCGGATCTCACCGATCGCCTGCCAGTTAATGCGTTCGGCTTTGTAGCCATCTTCTTTGGTGCGGCCGTGAACCACCAGCTCGCTGGCCCCGGCCTGCTGCACCGCATCGGCGATTTCGAAGCGCCGTTCGCCGCTGTCCCAGCCGAGTCGCACCTTGACGGTCACCGGCAGATGATCGGGAACCGCTTCGCGCATGGCTTTCGCACCGCGATAGATCAGCTCCGGATCTTTCAGCAGCGTCGCCCCGCCGCCGCTGCCGTTCACCAGCTTAGACGGACAGCCGCAGTTTAAATCCACCCCCCACGACCCCAGCTCCACCGCGCGGGCGGCGTTTTCCGCCAGCCACTCGGGATATTGTCCCAGCAGCTGGACGCGCACGCGGGTGCCGGACGGCGTGCGGCTCTGATGATGCAGTTCCGGGCACAGCCTGTAGAACGATTTTACCGGCAGCAGTTGATCCACCACGCGCAGAAATTCGGTGATGCACAGATCGTAATCGTTAACCTCGGTCAGCAGCTCGCGCACCAGCGAATCGAGCACGCCTTCCATCGGCGCCAGTAGAACACGCATATCGTTATCCGGAAAAAAAAGAGGCGCTATGGTAGCGCCTCCAGGCATTGGTGGAAAGCGCTCAATGCGTCCGGCCTGCCGTACGCCATTCCCCGTTCGGCGAATGCGGCAAAGCGAGGAGATAATCTCTATGCTTTACAGGAGTCTGCGGCGTCTCATGCCGCCTTTATTTGCCGCGCCTCGTTCAAAAAGGTAGCGTGGGACTCCATATACCCTTAGCTGCGAGCTGTCGGGTCCTGCCGGGAGAGGCTATTGTTCCCGTACGCTATCAGCGCTATGCGTAGAATTCATGATGTGATCGGTAGCACATTTTAGGGATTAATTGTATGATGAATGCACTTCATCAAGGGTTATTACCATGAGTAAATCGCTGACTATTATCTGGCAGTACCTGCGGGCCTTCGTCCTGATTTACGCCTGCTTATACGCCGGAATTTTTATCGCCGGACTGCTGCCCATCACTATCCCCGGCAGCATCATCGGCATGCTGATCCTCTTCGTGCTGCTGGCGCTGCAAATTATGCCGCCGCAGTGGGTCAATCCTGGCTGCAATATCCTGATCCGCTATATGGCGCTATTGTTCGTGCCCATCGGCGTCGGCGTGATGCAATACTGGGATCTGCTGCGCGCCCAGCTGGGGCCAGTCGTCATCTCCTGCGCCATCAGCACGATGGTGGTGTTTGTGGTGGTGAGCTGGAGCTCTCACCTGGTGCATGGCGAACGTAAAGTGATTGGGCAAAAGGAAAAGAAAAATGATGCATGAAATCTGGTGGTCGCTGCCGCTAACCCTGATCGTCTTTTTTCTCGCCCGCAGGCTGGCCGCCCGCTTTAAGTTCCCGCTGCTCAACCCGCTGCTGGTGGCGATGGTAGTTATAATTCCGTTTCTGCTGCTGACCGGGATCTCCTATGAGCGTTATTTTGCCGGCAGCAAAGTCCTGAACGATCTGCTGCAGCCGGCGGTGGTCGCGCTGGCCTTTCCACTGTATGAGCAACTGCACCAGATCCGCGCGCGCTGGAAATCAATCATCACCATCTGCTTTATCGGCAGCTGCGTGGCGATGATCACCGGTACTACCGTCGCCCTGCTGATGGGCGCCACGCCGCAAATCGCCGCCTCTATTCTGCCTAAGTCAGTCACTACGCCAATTGCCATGGCGGTCAGCGGCAGCATCGGCGGTATTCCGGCCATCAGCGCCGTGTGCGTGATTTTTGTCGGCATCCTCGGCGCGGTATTCGGCCATACGCTGCTTAACCTGATGCGCATTCGCACCAAAGCGTCACGCGGCCTGTCAATGGGTACCGCCTCGCACGCCCTCGGCACTGCCCGCTGTGCGGAACTGGACTACCAGGAAGGGGCGTTTAGCTCGCTGGCGCTGGTGCTGTGCGGGATCATCACCTCGTTGATGGCACCGTTCTTATTTCCGCTGATCCTCGCGGTGGTGGGATAAATTGTGATTTAAATCACATTTTTTAATGCAACAAATCAAAGTTGCATAAACAATGAGATATTCATCACATATGAGACTGCTGGACGCCCGTACACTGGCTTCCCATTACATTGTTATGAGGCAACGCTATGCACTCACGTTTTCAAGCTGCTTTGACGACTCTGGCAGCAGACCTGCAGGCGGCCATCGCCCCGATGCTCGCCGACCCGCACTTCCCGGCGCTGCTCGAAGCCGATCAGGTGGCGACGCTGCAGCAGGCGACAGGTCTGGACGAAGACGCGCTGGCCTTTGCGCTACTGCCGCTTGCTGCCGCCTGCGCGCGCGCCGACCTTTCTCATTTTAACGTCGGGGCGATCGCCCGCGGCGTCAGCGGCCGCTGGTACTTTGGCGGCAATATGGAATTTCTCGGCGCGACCATGCAGCAGACCGTTCACGCCGAACAGAGCGCCATCAGCCACGCCTGGCTGCGCGGCGAGACCTCCCTGCGCGCTATTACGGTGAACTACACGCCGTGCGGCCATTGCCGTCAGTTTATGAACGAACTGAACAGCGGACTGGCGCTGCGCATTCATCTGCCGGGCCGCGAAGCGCATGCCCTGGAGCACTATCTGCCGGACGCCTTTGGTCCGAAAGATCTGGAGATAAAAACCCTGTTGATGGATGCACAGGACCATGGCTACCCGGTGAGCGGCGATGCCCTGACCCAGGCAGCCATTCAGGCCGCCAACCGCTGCCATGCGCCCTACAGCCACTCGCCCTCCGGCGTGGCGCTGGAGCTGAAAGACGGCACCATTTTCAGCGGCAGCTATGCGGAAAACGCGGCGTTCAATCCGACGCTGCCGCCGCTGCAGGGGGCGCTGAATCTCCTGAGCCTCAACGGCTATGATTATCCCGCTATCCAGCGGGCAATCCTCGCGGAGAAAGCCGACGCGGCGCTGATCCAGTGGGATGCCACCGTCGCCACCCTGAAGGCGCTGGGCTGCCAGAATATCGAGCGCGTCCTGTTAGGTTGATCAGCCTGAGCAGATTGCCGGATGACGGTTTCGCCTTATCCGGCCGACCTGATATACCGAGATGTTGTCGGGTGGCGCTACGCTTACCCGACCTACGGTTCGCGCCATGGCGAGCTGAAGATCTCTATGCCGGGTGTCGGCTCACGCCTTACCCGACCTGCGTTCGGCGATCTGTCTATATTGCTGAAAATCCCCGCAATCAAACGCGGGTTTCTTGCGCTTACCCGGCGGGTAAAGTAGCCTGAAGACTCCGTTGTCTATTATTGAGCCAAGTTCATGTTAAAGCGTGTGTTCTACAGCCTGTTAGTCCTGCTCGGCCTGCTGCTGTTGACCGTGCTGGGCCTTGACCGCTGGATGAGCTGGAAAACCGCGCCCTATATCTATGATGAGCTGCAGGACCTGCCCTACCGTCAGGTCGGCGTGGTGCTGGGCACCGCCAAATATTACCGCACCGGCGTCATCAATCAGTATTACCGCTACCGCATCCAGGGCGCGCTGAACGCCTACAACAGCGGCAAGGTCAACTATCTGCTGCTGAGCGGCGATAATGCTCTGCAAAGCTACAATGAACCGATGACCATGCGTCGGGACCTGATTAAAGGCGGCGTCGATCCTGCCGATATCGTGCTGGACTATGCCGGCTTCCGTACGCTCGACTCGATTGTCCGCACCCGCAAAGTGTTCGACACCAACGACTTCATTATCATCACCCAGCGCTTCCACTGCGAACGGGCGCTGTTTATCGCCCTGCATATGGGGATCCAGGCCCAGTGCTACGCGGTGCCGTCGCCGAAGGATATGTGGAGCGTGCGGCTGCGCGAGTTCGGCGCCCGCTTTGGCGCGCTGGCGGACCTCTATATCTTCAAACGGGAACCGCGCTTTCTCGGCCCTCTCATCCCGATTCCGGCTCAACAGCATGACGTACCGGATGACGCCCAGTCCTACCCGGCAGTCACTCCGGAGCAGCTGCTGGAACTGCAGAAAAACACAAAACCCGCCAATGAGTGATATAAGATGCATTAATCATGCGATGCCAAAACAATGCGTATTATAAGTAACGTTAATTGCATGAATGCTCTTTAATGAGTAATATTTCACTCATCATCCTTTTTGGAGGGCGAGATGGAAACATTAACGGTACAAGCCTTTCTCAATGCGGAGTGGCAAGACATTGCGTTGATAAAATTCCCCGGTAGTGAGCAAGGGGACTGGTTTACAACACAAATCGACTATCTTACCGATTACGCCATCGACTTTCTGGAACGCGATGACTATCACGCCGTGTCGCTCAACCATCCCGTTTCGCTTTATTTTGAGGATCACGGAAATCCTGGATGGTTAAGATTTATAGACGATATCATTCCAGGCGGCGCCAGCCGACGTTACTGGGTTAACTTTTTAGATATCAGTGAACTTCCTCAGGGCCAGCAGAATTTCATCTTGCTCAAATTCGGCACGATGTCGCCAGTGGGAAATTTACGCATTAAAACCTCGGTGCCGGACTGGGACAGTCTGGCAAGCAGTAAAACGTTCTCTGTCACTGATGTCATGAATCGTGCCAGTGATTTTCTCGACTATGACCAGGAACGAGGAGCCGCAGCAGGAGGGGCTACATTATCCCTCTCTCTGGTTGCCGCGATTTGATATCAGAAGAGACGGTGATGGCCGGATAATGAGATTGGGAATGGAGTCAGTCTATTCTCTGTTACAAAAAGCGCCAGCGACGATACTTGATCATGAAACCACGCTGCGGATCCTGATCGAAAAGATCACATCCAGTAATATGGTAAGAGTTCAGAATTATCGCTTTGATGTTCAAGGTTTTATCATCGATTGGGTACGTCGAGACTTATTAAACATTATTTTTGGCAATAGTGATAACCATGGACGTAATACTGCATTTATGAAAGCAGATAATGAAATTACCCTTGCGCCAATCTACGATTTTGCACCAATGAAAGCCGACCCGGAAGGTATACCGCGTACGATGAAGTGGTCATTAGCCTGCGAATCAGGAGGCGAATACAACTTTGGCGCCATCGCACAAGCTTTGGCTGAATGGATCGCCCCTGACACATTGCTTAATGCTTTAAGAGAAACCGCATCTCAACTCGTTGATTTACCGGCCCGTCTTAAAGCACGCGGCGTTCCTGTTCAGATTCTGGAAATGCCATCCATTGGTTTTAAATTTATACCTGACAAACTCGCTCGCTGGGGGCTGTTATGAAGACCCTGAATAAAAAAGAAACAGAAATCCAAAATACCTTAGCCAGGCTGCGGGCGGATAACCCACCATCCCTACCCGCCACCGGGGTAACGGCTACGGAAAAAAAAGCTCGTTCAGAGATAAGCAGACAACGCGTCTCGGCTGGTTTAAAAAAAGTCAAAACGGTCGATCGTCAGGCGGTCATTCACGCCATTATCCATGACATCATGCTAGGCGCCATCAGCCAGGGAGAGGCCCTGAAAAAACTGAGAGTAGAAGTTCTGGGTTTACGCCAGGATGAATATGCCCGGCTAGTGGATGTCTCTCGTAAGACCTTATCTGATGTGGAAAATGATAAAGGCAATTATTCTGCCGAGATCATTAATAAAATCTATAAGCCGTTTGGCCTTGAAACAGGACTCGTCCCTATTTCTAAAACACTTATTTCTTCTCTATTTAAATAGTAAAAACCCGCGCCAGGCGCGGGTTTTTGATGCGTTCAATCTTATTTCTTACGGGCGTATTTCAGGGAGTCCAGCGCCACGGCGAAGATAATAATCGCCCCCTTAATAATGTACTGCCAGTAAGGGTTGACGCCGATATAGGTCAGGCCGTAGTTGATGACGGTGAAGATAATCACCCCGGTCACCACGCCGAATACGGTCCCT
Source organism: Klebsiella sp. P1CD1 (assembly GCF_003790505.1). Taxonomy (NCBI): domain Bacteria; kingdom Pseudomonadati; phylum Pseudomonadota; class Gammaproteobacteria; order Enterobacterales; family Enterobacteriaceae; genus Klebsiella; species Klebsiella sp. P1CD1. Next base: position 1,746,518 of record NZ_CP033631.1, on the reverse strand, counting down.
ACCCCGCCGCTGAACGAAACGCCGCCCACCACGCAGGCGGCGATGGCGTCCAGTTCGTACATAAAGCCGAGGTTATTGGTCGCCGAGCCGATACGCCCGGCTTCCAGCAGGCCGCCGAAGGCGTAAAACACGCCGGAGAGGGCATAGATCATCAGCAGGTTCAACGCCACGTTAACCCCGGAGACTTTCGCCGCTTCCGGGTTACCGCCGATAGCGAAGATGTTTTTACCAAAGCGCGTCTTGTTCCACAGGATCCAGACAAAGAAGACGGCAATCAGCGCGTAGAAGGTAATGTAGGACAGGCGGAACGAGCCCAGCGCCACAAACCCCTGGGCAAAATGGGAGAAGTGGCTGTCAAAACCGGAGATCGGCGACGCGCCCACGAAGTCGTAGTACAGCGAGTTAATGCCGTACACGATGATCATAGTGCCGAGGGTGGTAATAAACGGCGTCACGTTCAGGTAGGCGATGACGATCCCGTTAATCAGGCCGATGACCGCCCCGATGGCGCACACCAGCAGGATCACCAACGGGATCGGCATGGTCGCCATATCCGGGAACACCTTGTTGGCATTATCCACCGCCTGCAGCATGGTGGCGGCAATGACCGCCGCCAGTCCCACCTGACGGCCGGCGGAGAGGTCGGTCCCCTGCGTGACGATAAGTCCGGCCACGCCCAGGGCAATAATAATACGCACCGAAGACTGGGTCAGAATATTACTCAGGTTGAGCAGACTTAAAAATGTCGGATCCTGGAAAATAATAATGGCCAACAGGACCAGAAGGACGACATAGATCCCACCCTCTTTCAGGTAAGTGAGAAAACTCTTTTTATTTAACGCACTCATGTGAAGCCCCTGATCTTAAAGGTGCAATGACGCAAGACGCAGTATTTCGTTTTGCGTGGTGGTTTTAGTCTCTACAATGCCCGCGACAAGGCCATTGCTCATCACCAGAATGCGGTCGGTAATCCCCAGCAGTTCCGGCATTTCGGAAGAAATAATAATGATCCCTTTGTCTTTTTTAGCCAGCTCGGCAATCAGCTGGTAGATCTCGAATTTGGCGCCGACGTCGATACCGCGCGTTGGCTCATCCAGCATCAGGATCTCCGGCTGGGTCAGCAGCCAGCGGCCTATAATGACCTTTTGCTGGTTACCACCGGAAAGCGAACCGATCTGCGTATGCTGGCCGGGGGTTTTAACGCGCATCGAGTCAATAACCCACTGGGTGTCGCTCTTCATTCGCGAGTTATCCAGCAAGCCGATGCTGTTTTTATATTTCTTAATATTGGAGATCAGCGAGTTAAAACCGATATCCAGATAGGCATAAATCCCGGTGGAGCGCCGCTCCTCGGTCACCAGTGCAAAACCGTGGTTAATCGCCTCGTTGGCGCTGTGGTTGTTGATCTTCTTACCGTGCAGGGTGATGGTGCCGCTGGCCTTCTCACGGATCCCGAACAGGGTCTCCACGATGTCGGTGCGTTTAGCGCCTACCAGGCCGGCGATACCGAGAATTTCGCCCTTATGCAGATCAAAGGAGACATCGCGAATGGAGGGTTGACGCAGCGAGGTGAGATTGCGCACCTGGAGGATCACTTCTCCCGGGGTATTTTCGCGATCCGGAAAACGCTGGTTGAGCGAGCGCCCGACCATCATGGCGATGATCTTGTCCATATCCAGCCCTTCCAGCGGCTGAGTGGCGATCCACTGGCCGTCGCGCAGGATGGTTATTTCATCGCACAGCTGGAAAATTTCTTCCATTTTATGCGAGATATAGACGATACCGCAGCCGCGATCTTTCAGCTTGCGGATGATCTTAAACAGATGGTTGACCTCTTTTTCCGTCAGCGATGACGTCGGTTCGTCCATGATGACGATTTTGGCGTCATAGGAAAACGCCTTAGCGATCTCAATCATCTGCATCTGGGATACCGATAAGGTACCGACGCGGGCGCGCGGGTCGATATCAATATCCAGCTCATCAAAAATGGCCTTGGTATCCCGGTACATTTTGTCCTGATCGACAAACATGCCTTTGGTGGGATAGCGTCCGAGCCACATGTTATCCATGACTGAACGCTGTAATACCAGGTTTAATTCCTGATGCACCATCGATATACCGTTTTCCAGGGCTTCTTTCGCCGAATGGAAATCGATCTCTTTTCCCTGAAAAAGAATGCTACCGGAATCTTTTTGATAGATCCCAAAAAGGCATTTTAATAATGTCGATTTGCCGGCGCCGTTCTCACCCATTAACGCATGAATGGAGTGCGGACGAACCTTCAGGTTGACATTATCAAGAGCCTTGACGCCAGGAAACGATTTGTTGATGTTGGTCATTTCCAACAAATATTCGCCTGACCGTTCGCTATTATTGCTGACCATAGTTATACCTGGCTGCGTTCATGCACGCCCCGTCCGGCGCAATAACGCCAGCAGGAGTCTGGTTCTGTATCAGGAATAATCGGGCGTGGTTAAACCACGCCCGCAACTCACATCACGATTACTTGCCGGTAAACTGGCTCAGGTTGTCTTTATCGACGCCCACATACGGTACGCGAACAATCTTGTTGTCAATTTTCCAGTTGGTGCCCGCCGCGGCTTCTTTACCTTCCGCGAGGTTTTTCGCCAGATCGAAGGTCGCTTTCGCCTGGTTGTTGGCATCGTTCAGCACGGTACCGGCCATCGCACCGGATTTCACCAGCGCCAGCGCTTCTGGCAGGGCATCGACGCCAAACACCGGAATGCTGCTCTTGTTGTGCGCTTTCAGCGCTTCAACCGCACCCATCGCCATGGCATCGTTGTTCGCGATCACTACTTCAATCTTGTTCGCATTCGGGCCGGAGAGCCAGGCGTCCATTTTGTCTTTCGCCTGCGCGGTATCCCACATGGCGGTATCCAGTTGCAGCTGCTGGGTCTTCAGACCTTTATCATTCAGCTCTTTGATAACGTAGGTGGTACGCGCTTCCGCATCCGGATGGCCCGGCTCGCCTTTCAGCAGGACGAACTGGATCTGGCCGTCTTTATTCAGATCCCAGTTCGGGTTGGCTTTCCAGTGCTTGGCGATCAGATCGCCCTGAATAATCCCCGACTCTTTCGAATCGGTACCGACGTAATAAGCCTTGTCATAACTATCCAGCGCTTTGCGGGAAGGCTCTTTGTTGAAGAACACCACAGGAATATTCTGCCCGCGCGCTTTTTCAATCACCGTTCCCGCTGCCGCCGGGTCAACCAGGTTAATCGCCAGCGCCTTCACGCCTTTCGCCAACAGCACGTCAATTTGATCGTTTTGTTTCGACTGGTCGTTCTGCGAGTCATTCATCAGCAGCTGGACGTCAGGCGCGGATTTGCCATCTTTTTCAATTGCCTTACGCACCACCGACATAAAGTTGTCGTCATATTTATAAATCGTCACGCCGATACGGGTATCTGCTGCGTGTGCGGCGGCGCCAAATAACAGACCAGCCATTACAGCAGACAGGGTAAACACCTTCTTATTCATGGAATCTCCGGTTTTATTATGCAGGGTCATTATTGTGAAAAAGTGCGGGCGGGGTTTGTTGCATTAGTGTTACCGCACAACGCATTTCACGACGAAAATTCGGTCTTCCGTGTCGGGTAACGCTCCAGAAAGATACGGCTCTAAAACTCGTTTAACACCTTGTTCCTACTTAAAAAAGTGAGGATAGCTCATCACCTCGTGGTTCAGACTGGTAAACGCTGCCATCATAATCAGGCGAATGTTAATATACTGTGAATTTACTCACAAATTGAAAGCGGTTACATCCCATCACCGCTTCAGTTAGTGATCGGCCCCACAGTTTGCCGCTGGGCAACGGAATGACGGCGCACCAGCGTCGGCATAAAGCAGTGCGTTGCCTCGCGATCCAGCTTGCCGGCCGCCCCCAGCAGCGCCAGCTCGGTGGCCAGCTTTGCCATCGACATTACCGGATAGCGCACGGTAGTGAGTTGAGGATCGGTGTAACGGGAAATAGGAATATCATCAAAGCCAATCAGCGACAGATGCTGCGGCACGACAATGCCGTTGTCCTTCAGGGTCGTCAGCGCGCCGGCCGCCATGCTGTCGTTATAGGCGAATACCGCGGTGAGACCGAGATTACGCCCCAGCAGTTCGACCATCGCCGCCTCGCCGCCCTGCATATCCGGGGAGCCAGAACCGACCCAGCTGTCCGGGGCGATGATGCCCTGCTCCTGCAGCGCTTTGCTCCACCCTTCCCGGCGCATATCGTCATCTTCAATGCCGTGGTTTGAGGAGAGATAGCCGATGCGCTGGTGACCGTGATTGAGCAGCATGCGGGTGGCCATCAGCGCGCCGCTGACGTTGTCGAGCCCGACGCAGCGATGGGCAAAGCCTGGCACAATGCGGTTGATCAGCACCATTCCCGGGATATGTTGCATAAAGTCGCTCAGTTCATCATCGCTGAGCGCTTTCGAATGGACAATCAGCGCCGAGCAGCGCTGGCGGATCAGCACCTCGATGGCGTGGCGCTCTTTTTCCGCCTCGTGATAGCTGTTGCCGATCAGCACATACTTCTGATGCTGCTGGGCGACGGTATCCACCGCTTTCACCAGCGCGCCGAAGAAGGCGTCGGAGACGTCCATCACCACCACGCCGATGGTATCGCTCACCTGGGTGGCCAGCGCCTGGGCGTTGGCGTTGGGTCGGTAGCCCAGTTGGGTCACCGCTTTCATCACGGCGTCGCGCGTATCCGGACTCACCAGCGCGCTGTTGTTCAGCACCCGCGACACGGTGGCCACGGATACACCCGCCTGGCGGGCGACATCACGAATGGTGATCATACTCAGCGACCTTAAGAGAATTACAGCACGTCACATTCACCTCCTGTGCTCAGCAAGGAGGCTATTCTGGCAGCGACCCGCGGTCCGCTACGTGAGTGAGGTCACACGGCTGGAAACGTTTACATCCGTTTTGTTAATGATTGTGATCGAGATCGTTATCTGGATGTGTCTTTCAATGATGTGCCTGACGCACGCAGGGTTAACTGACGCCACAGCCATTCCACCGGCCCCTGGCGGAAGCGGCGCAGCCACAGCGATGAGACAAGGAGGTTAACGGCCCAGATGGGGGGAACAAAGGCCAGCAACTGCAGACGATCGAAGCGCATAAACAGCCCGAGATGATAAAACAGGGTGGTGCAGATCAGGGTCTGCAACAGGTAGTTGGTCAGCGCCATGCGTCCGACGCAGGCGATAGCGCCCACCAGGCGGAAACGGCACAGCTGCGGCCAGTAGCCCCAGGCCAGCGAGGCATAGCCGATCGCCTGTAAGGGGGCGCTCAGTTCGCGCGGCGCCTGCAGCAAAAACGCGCACCAGCGATAGTCCCAGGCCAGATACCACTGGGCGAATATTGCCGGCAGATTTACCGCCATGCCGGCAACCACCAGCAGGGCACCCGTGCGCCGGTAGTGACGCAGACTGAACTGCCCTTTGAGCCAGCCGCTGCGCATTAGCGCCGCGCCCATCAGCATCATCCCCGCCAGCTGCCAACCATACTGGGCGCCCAGCGCCAGCAGATTGTCCGATAGCATATCCGCCCGGTTGCTGACCGCCTCCATGCCGCCGTGCAGCTTCCAGTACTGCTCATACTGCAGGTTCGCCGCATCCGGCACCCAGGAGCGATTCGCCGCCGTCCCGGAGATGACTCCCAGCAGGACCAGCACCGCAATGCCGATGAGGTAGAGCACCACCCCGGTATTGAACAGCGATTTGACATGGTGCGCCTCACGCACCATGCGCCAGCTCACCAGCCCCACCAGGGCGTAGGCCAGCAGAATGTCGCCATCCCAGAAAAAAAGACCGTGAATGAAACCGAGCAGCGCCAGCAGCGTCAGCCGCGACTGGATCCAGCGCTTCCCTCGCGGGAGCAATAGCTGCAGACCGGCGCCAAACAGCAACGCGAACAGGGTGAGAAACTTCACCTGCGCCAGCAGGTCGAGGAGTGCCCACGTCCAGGCATCGCTGAGGGTCGCGCTTCCTGACCAGGCGGGATTGAGGTAAGCGGCCTTCGGCAAGCCGAAGGCGCTGATATTGAGAAGCAGGATACCGAGGATGGCGACGCCGCGGACAAAGTCCAGCGTGACATTTCTCTCCATGTACCCTGCTCCGTTTTAGTTGTGGTGACGTACTGCGCGCAGGAATTCCTGGCGGGTATTCTGGCTGGATTTAAACAGGCCGCCGAGAGAGGTGGTGGTGGTGGCGCTGGTCGCATCGCGAATGCCGCGCGCCTTCACGCAGTAATGCACCGCGTCAATGGATACCGCCACGTTGCTGGTGCCGAGCAGCGTCTGCAGCGCGATCAGGATCTGCTGGGTCAGACGCTCCTGGACCTGCGGACGCTGGGCGAAAAACTGCACGATGCGGTTGATTTTCGACAGGCCGATCACCGCATCTTTCGGGATATAGGCTACTGTCGCTTTACCATCGATGGTGACGAAATGGTGTTCGCAGGTGCTGGTCAGGGTGATATCGCGCACGGTAACCATTTCATCAACCTTCATTTTGTTTTCAATGACGGTGATTTTCGGGAAGCGGGAGTAATCCAGCCCGGAGAAGATCTCATCGACATACATTTTGGCGATGCGATGCGGGGTCTCCATCAGACTGTCATCACTCAGATCCAGATTCAGCAGTTGCATAATCTCGGTCATATGACCGGTAATCAAACGCTTGCGTGTTTCGTTATCAATTTCTTGTACTGGCGCACGCATCGGCGTCTCCAGCCCACGAGCGACCAGCGCTTCATGAACGAGGACGGCTTCTTTACTCAGTGATGACATTTGGGTTTCTCCTGCAGGTGTGGCGCTCTTTGCTTTTTCTGGGGGCAAAGTTTGTATTCATTGTGCGTGAGGTGGCGCACAGAATCCAGTAGCCGTAACGATAATTATTGAAATTGGCGCTGCCTTTTATTAGGGCCTGAAGCCGCGCCTCAGGCGCGGCGCCAAATCCTTATCGCCGAATCCGGAATGATCTAACCGCTGTACGCATCCATAAGCGCCATCGCTACACCGGCATGTTGGCTATAAGTTGCATTAATGATGCAGTAAGTTCTCAAAAGGAGAAAGTGAAAGTTACTCACCGGCTAATGAAATATCTGTATTATGAACGTTTACGCGCCCCCCCCCCCTTTCGAGGAGCCTTGCATGGAACTGCTTGAAGAGCATCGCTGTTTTGACGGTCGGCAACAACGCTGGCGTCATCACTCCCCTGTCCTGAACTGCGCCATGACGTTCAGCATTTTTTTACCGCCTGAGCGCGAAACGCCGCCGCCGGTACTGTACTGGCTGTCCGGGCTAACCTGTAACGACGAAAACTTTACCACCAAGGCGGGCGCCCAGCGCATTGCCGCTGAGCTGGGCATCGCGCTGGTGATGCCGGATACCAGCCCGCGCGGTGATGAGGTCGCCAACGATGATGGATACGATCTGGGGCAAGGAGCCAGCTTCTACCTGAATGCCACCGAGGCGCCGTGGGCGGCGCACTATCGGATGTATGATTATCTGCGCGATGAACTGCCCGCGCTGATCCGTAGCGAGTTTAGCGTCGGCGAACGCTGCGCCATCAGCGGCCATTCGATGGGCGGTCACGGCGCGCTGGTAATGGCGCTCAAAAATCCGGGCCGCTACGCCAGCGTCTCCGCCTTCGCGCCGATCGTCAATCCCGGCCAGGTGCCGTGGGGCAAGAAAGCGTTTACCGCCTATCTGGGCGCGGATGAATCGACATGGCAGTCGTGGGACAGCTGCGTGCTGATGCAGGCCAGCCAGCCGGCTGACGCCGTGCCGACGCTGATCGACCAGGGCGATAACGATCCGTTCCTCGCCGGGCAATTACAGCCGGCCGTACTGGCGGAAACCGCCCGCCAGAAGGCCTGGCCGTTAACGCTGCGTATCCAGCCTGGCTACGACCACAGCTATTACTTCATTGCCTCGTTTATTGAAGACCATCTGTGCTTCCATGCGCAGCATCTCTTTGCCTAAACGCCACTGCGCCGCGAAGCAGCTTCGCGGCGCATGCTCAGGCCCGCAGGCCACGTTTTAGTGCCGACGATCAGAAGCGATAATCCACCGCCATAAAGTAGCGACGGCCCTCTTCGGTATAGCTGTAGTCGTCCCGGCTCAGATCTTTATCACCCACGTTCTGCACCCCGGAGCGCAGTTTCACGTTTTTGGTCACCTGCCATGCCGCGCCAACATCAAACAGGGTGTAGCCGCCCGGCGTTTTGCCGGTGGCGCTTACCGCGCGTTGCTGGCCGGTATAGTTGGCCGTCACGTAGAAGGACCAGTCGTCCAGCGGTTTCCAGTCAAGCGTGCCGTTGGCGGTATGGAACGGCAGCGTCTGCAGCGGTTTGTCGCCGCCATTGCTCAGATCGCGGCCATCGTTATAGGTGTAGTTCATCGTCAGCTTCCACTCATCGCCAAACGGGATCTTCACCTCCGTCTCCACCCCTTTGATGCGGGCTTTGTTGACGTTGAAATAGCGGAAGATCGGCACGCGCTTGCCGTTGACGGTTTTCCAGCCGACAAAGTTCGGGTAGCCCGGCGCTTCGCTGGCGCTGGAGGTGCGCAGAACATCGATCATATCGTCGACATTATTCTGGAAGGTGGTGATGCTGCCTTCAACATCCTGCAGCCAGCCCTCTTCCCCACGGTAGTAGAGACCGAGCTCGAAACTTTCACTGGTTTCCGGTTTCAGGTCCGGGTTACCGATGATGCTGCACGACCCGCGGCAGGAGTTGGTGGTCCAGTCGGGGTTAAGCTGCAGCAGCGACGGGGCTTTAAACGCCGTCGCCCAGCCGCCTTTGACGGTGACGGTATCGGTGGCGTTATACACCAGATAGGCGCGTGGGCTCCAGTGATCGCCATAGGTCTGATGGTCGTCCATACGAATGCCGGTGGTCAGCGCCAGCGGCTCGATGATGCGCCATTCGTCTTCGATAAACAGGGCGTACTGACTGGCGGAGGTCGACTGGCCGCCACTGCTCAGGTTGACCGGATCTTTGAGTTTATCGTGGCGCCATTCGCCGCCGAAGGTCACCAGCTGGTTAATTATGTCCAGCGGCAGGACATACTTGCCGTCGATGGCATTGCTTTCCGAGGTGATGGTCCCGTTCTGCCCCGGATTTTTGTTATCCACCTTTTCGCCGTAGAACTTGAGCTCGCTGTTACCCATATCCCAGCGGCCATTATGGCTCAGGGAGTAGTTCTCACGCTCAAGGCGGTTGCGGTCAAGGGAATCGGAATCACGATCCTGACGGTCAAAGCCATAGCCCGCCGTAAAATCATGGTTTTCGCCCGGCGTCCAGGCGAATTCAACATTGCCATCGCGGCTGGTGAAGCCCTCGATGCGCGGCGTCTCGCCGGTGGCGCTGCTGGAAGACTGCGGATCGTCCTTGGCGCGTTTTGCCAGGCTGCCGTAGGCCTTCATCCCGAGCACGCCGTCGATCAGCGGACCGCTGGTGAAGAACTGGCCGTTCCAGGTATCACCGCGGTCGCGGTGTTCCTGAATGGTGGTATCGGCGCTCAGCGTCCCGGTCCATTTCTGGCCGATTTTTTTGGTAATGATGTTGACCACGCCGCCGAGCGCATCGGAGCCGTAAAGGGAGGACATCGGGCCGCGCACCACCTCGATACGTTCGATGGCATCCACCGGGATCCAGTTCAGGTCGAAGTCATTGTGGCGGAAGACGGCGTTGCGGGAGTTGACGCGTTTCCCGTCGACGAGGATCAGGGTATAGCTGCTGCTCAGACCGCGAATGCTGACGCCCTTGCGGTTATCCCCTTCGTTAGTGAGCTGGACCCCAGGGACATCGCGCAGTACGTCTTTCAGGTTCTGGACGGGCTTACGTTGTAAATCCTGCTGGGTGATGACGCTGATGCTCGCCGGCGCGTCTTTGACGCTCTGTTCAGTGGCCGAGGCGGTCACCACCAGCGTTTCTTCATTTACATCGGCGAGAGCCGGAAACGCCAATGATACGACGGACGCAGACAATCCCGCCCGGATAAAAGGGTTTAACCTGAACATTCCAAATCTCCATGAGGTGTACAACCAAACAAACAAAAAGGTGCTGCTCACACGCGCTGGCGGCCTGTCGCTCTGTCGGCGACATGCTCGCGCTGTTTTCTCGTCGATGTGGCTGGTCGCCCGATGTCAGTCTGACCCAATGGCAGAGACGGGGAGTGGCTTCATCCGTAATGGGCGAAAATGATAAAGATAATGATTACGATTATCAATATAATTATGAAGAATTGTGTCAAGCTGTAACCGTGCGGACATAAAAAAAGCCCTCTTTTCAGAGGGCTTTTATCGCACAATTGCGAAGATTAACGCTTAAAGCGGTCCGGGAAGGTCATTTCGCTGTAGCGAACAAAGCGGGTGCCTTTCGCCAGCTTGTAACCAAACCAGATGACGAGGAACAGCGGAATACCGATGTAGGTCGCCGCCACGCCGCCCCAGTCAATGGTGTCCTTGAGGAACGCTTCGTAGTTCTGTCCGAGGGTGATGCTCAGGCACAGCACGAAGGCGAAGATCGGCCCCAGCGGGAAGAACCCGGAACGATACGGCAGATTATTAATATCGTTACCCTGCATGACGTAGCCGCGACGGAAACGATAGTGGCTGATCGCAATCCCCAGCCAGGCGATAAAGCCGGTCATCCCGGAGGTGTTCAGCAGCCACAGGTACACCGTCTGGTTGCCGAACATGGACGTCAGGAAGCACAGCGCCGCGATAACAGTGGTCGCGTACAGCGCGTTGCGCGGCACGCCGCCACGCGACAGCTTCGAGAAAATACGCGGCGCTTTGCCGTCGCAGGCCAGGGTGTACAGCATACGCGTGGAAGCGTACATCCCGGAGTTACCGGCCGACAGAACGGCAGTCAGGATAACCGCGTTCATGATCGCCGCCGCCGACAGCAGACCAGCATGCTGGAAGACCAGCGTGAACGGGCTGACGGAGATATCCTTCACGTCGTTGCGCAGCAGGCTCGGGTCGGTGTACGGAATGATCAGGCTGATAATCAGAATGGCGAAAACGTAGAACAGCAGGATACGCCAGAAGACCTGGCGCACCGCGCGCGGGATGTTCTTCTCCGGATCCTCAGACTCACCGGCCGCGATGCCGATAAGCTCAGTGCCCTGGAAGGAGAAGCCGACAATCATCGCCACGCCGATCATCGCCGAGAAACCACCGGCGAATGGCGCATCCGCGATCCCCCAGTTGCTCCAGCCAGTGGGCTGCGACCCTTTGAAGATGCCGACAATCATCATCACGCCGACAATAATAAAGATAATGACGGTGGCGACTTTGATCAGCGAGAACCAGTATTCCGCCTCGCCAAAGCCGCGCACCGAGATCCAGTTCAGCAGGAACATAATGCCAAGGAACAAGGCGCTCCAGATCCAGCCCGGGGTATCAGGGAACCAGTAGCTCATCACCAGTTGCGAAGCCACGAGGTCAACGGCGATCGTCACCGCCCAGTTGTACCAGTAGTTCCAGCCCAGCGCGAAGCCGAAGCCTTCTTCAACATAATTCTGGCCGTAGGTGGCGAAGGAACCGGACACCGGCATAAACGCCGCCAGCTCGCCCAGGCTGGTCATCAGGAAATAGACCATCAAACCGATCAGAATATAAGACAGCAGCGCCCCGCCGGGACCTGCTTGCGAAATGGTTGCGCCAGAGGCAACAAAAAGACCCGTACCGATGGAACCGCCAATGGCGATCATGGTCAAGTGGCGCGCCTTCAGTTCACGACGTAGCGTGGGCGCTTCTGTGGTTTTAGTTTCCGAAACCATGTGATAATGCTATCCATCCAAAAAATGAGGCGCGATTGTAGCAGACGATCGGGGTTCCATCCGGTACAAATGCAAAGTTATAAGAGAGCTTCATGATCGCCCGCAAATTATTAGTAAAGCACTAACCTGCGGAATTGCCAGCGAATTCCCCCCGTTATGAGGCGTAAAAACCGGGTGCTACACCTGGCAATATTGCAGAAAACGTTGTAATGCTTTGGAAATATGCTTCTGCCGATGATGGATCCGCCACAGCGTGCGCGTCAGCCGGGGCAATGGCACTTTCAGCTCCGCCAGCGTGCCCGAGGCCAGCTGTTCGGCAATCACCCGGCGCGATAAACAGCTGATGCCCAGGCCATGCCGGACGGCGTGCTTGATCGCCTCCGAATTGCCCAGCTCCATGCCCATATGAAACGCCGGCAGATGCGACAGCAGTACATAATCGACAATCTCCCGGGTACCGGACCCATGCTCGCGCAGGATCCACGGCGCCTCAGCCAGTTGCTGCAGGGTCACCTCCCCCGCCAGCAGCGGCGAATCAGGCGCAGCAAACACCACCAGCTCATCTTCCAGCCACGGCTCGGCAATGATGTCGGCGGCATGGCACGGCCCCTCAATCAGACCGAAATCCACCCGCAGGTCGGCGACGGCGTTGATCACATCCAGGCTGTTGCCGACGCTCAATTCCACCGGCAGTTCCGGGAAGTCATGGCGATAACGGGCGATGATCTCCGGCATAATATAGTTGCCGATGGTGCTGCTGGCGTAGACCCGGATCGCCCCGTTATCGCCGCGAAACAGCTGTTCGATCTCCAGCGCCCGCTCCAGCAGCGCCAGCGCACGCGGGTACAGCAGCCGTCCGTGCTCATTCACCACCAGTCGTTTACCGACGCGGTCAAACAGCTGCACGCCGAGCTGCCCTTCCAGATCGGTCAGCGCGGCGCTGACCGCAGATTGCGAAAGCGCCAGCATCTGTGACGCCTGAGTGGTTGACCCACTCTTATGGACTTCGGCAAACACTTCCAACTGCCGCAGCGTAATATGCATAACCCACCCGTTTAGTAATCCAACCTGAATAACCTTCCTTACTATGGTGACACAAATCGAGGCGGCTGAAGGAAGGAAAATCCGCTTATGTCACAAAATCATCGTCTTGCCGGGAAACCACCCCGCTTTCGCCGCATCGCTCCCCTGCCCCCTTGTCAGCGACGATGCGGTCCTTAACCACTTATTACGATTGATTATAAACATATAATCAATTTTATATTTAACCGCGCGCGGCGTAACCTTTAGGCAGACAAAGGAGAAGGTTATGACAGCACTCACTTTACCCACCAAACATCGTTCCCTGTGGCATTTTGTCCCAGGCCTGGCGCTGACCGCCGCGCTGACCGGCGCCGCCCTGTGGGCCGGGAGTTTCCCGGCCATCGCCGGCGCAGGCTTTAGCGCCCTGACCCTCGCTATCCTGTTCGGGATGGTCGTCGGCAACACGGTCTACCCGAAAATCTGGCAGCCCTGCGACGGCGGGGTGATCTTCGCCAAGCAGCACCTGCTGCGCCTGGGGATCATCCTCTACGGCTTCCGCCTGACGTTCGCCCAGATTGCCGACGTCGGCGTGAGCGGTATTTTGATTGACGTTCTGACGCTCTCCAGTACCTTTTTCATCGCCTGCTTCCTTGGCCAGAAAGTGTTTGGTCTCGACAAACACACCAGTTGGCTGATCGGCGCCGGCAGCAGCATCTGCGGCGCGGCGGCTGTGCTCGCCACCGAACCGGTGGTCAAAGCCGAAGCCAGTAAAGTGACGGTCGCCGTCGCCACGGTGGTTATCTTCGGTACCATCGCCATCTTCCTCTACCCGGCGATGTACCCGCTGCTGGCGCACTGGTTTACTCCGGAGACCTACGGGATCTATATGGGTTCCACCATGCATGAAGTGGCGCAGGTGGTTGCCGCCGGCCATGCGGTCAGCCCGGACGCCGAGAACGCGGCGGTTATCGCCAAAATGCTGCGCGTCATGATGCTGGCTCCGTTCCTGCTGTTCCTGGCGGCGCGTGTTAAACAGCTGACCCCGGCAGGCAACGGCGAGAAAAGCAAAATCACCATTCCATGGTTCGCGATTATGTTCATCCTGGTGGCGGTGTTTAACTCCTTCCATCTGCTGCCGAAAGCCGTGGTGGATATGCTGGTGACGCTGGATACCGTTCTGCTGGCGATGGCAATGGCCGCCCTCGGGGTTACCACTCACGTCAGCGCGCTGAAAAAAGCCGGGGCGAAACCGCTGCTGATGGCGCTGATGCTGTTCGTCTGGTTGATTGTCGGCGGCGGGGCTATTAACGTCGCTATCCACAGCCTGATGGCATAAAGCACTACATCTTTCTCCAGTTAAGCCGCTATCATTACCCACCCCCCAGCGGCTTTAACTGGAGTTTTTTTATGAAATACGTAGGAGCGCACGTGAGCGCCTCAGGTGGACTGGCCAATGCCGCCATTCGCGCCGCCGAAATCGAAGCAACCGCCTTCGCCCTCTTCACCAAAAACCAGCGCCAGTGGCGCGCCGCGCCGCTCAGCGACGAAACCATCGCCGAATTCAAAGCCGCCTGCGAAAAGTATCACTTTGGCCCCGGGCAGATCCTGCCGCACGACAGCTACCTGATTAACCTCGGCCATCCGGTGGAAGAGGCGCTGGAAAAATCCCGTGATGCCTTCATTGATGAGATGACCCGCTGCCAGCAGCTGGGGCTGACGCTGCTCAACTTCCACCCCGGCAGTCATCTGCAGCAGATCCCGGAGGAGGCGTGCCTGGCGCGCATCGCCGAATCGATCAATATCGCGCTGGCGAAGACCGAAGGCGTCACCGCGGTGATCGAAAACACCGCCGGCCAGGGCAGCAACCTTGGCTTTAAGTTCGAGCACCTCGCGGCGATTATCGACGGCGTGGAAGATAAATCCCGCGTCGGCGTCTGCATCGATACCTGCCACGCGTTCGCTGCCGGCTATGACCTGCGCAGCGCCGAAGCCTGCGAGAAGACCTTTGCCGACTTCGAGCGTATCGTCGGCTTCCAGTATCTGCGCGGCATGCACCTGAATGATGCCAAGAGTACGTTTGGCAGCCGCGTTGACCGTCACCATAGCCTTGGCGAAGGCAACATTGGCCACGACTGCTTCCGCTGGATCATGCAGGACAGCCGCTTCGACGGCATTCCACTGATTCTGGAAACCATCAACCCGGATATCTGGGCGGAAGAGATTGCCTGGCTGCGGGCGCAGCAGATCGCCGAAGTGGCGTAAAACAGAGACAAAAAAAGGGCCGAACAATCGGCCCTTTTTTATTACGGTAAGATTATGCCGCTTTTTCGACGTCCACTACCTGCGCTTCCGGGCGTTTCAGCACCGCGTAGGAGAGGCCCGCCACCAGCGTCCCGGCAACAATCGCCAGCAGGTAGCCCAGCACCGGCGTAATCGCTCCCGGGATCAGCAGGACAAACAGACCGCCGTGCGGCGCCATCAGTTTCGCGCCAATCGCCATCGAGATAGCGCCGGTTACCGCGCCGCCGACGATGCAGCAAGGCAGCACGCGCATCGGGTCACGGGCGGCAAAAGGAATCGCCCCTTCAGAGATAAAGCACAGGCCGAGAACCAGCGCGGCTTTCCCCCCTTCACGCTGCCCTTTGTCGAACTTATTGCGGGCAACCAGCGTCGCGATACCCATCGCCAGCGGAGGCACCATACCGGCCGCCATGATCGCCGCCATCGGCGCGTAGGTCTGGGTACTCAGCAGGCCCACGCCAAAGGCATAAGCCGCTTTATTCACTGGCCCGCCCATGTCGGTACACATCATCGCGCCGAGGATTGCGCCCAGCAGAACCGCGTTCGCGGTGCCCATGGTTTGCAGCCAGTGGGTCAGCCAGGCGAGAATACCGGCTACCGGTTTACCGATCAGGTAGATCATCGCCAGACCCACGATCAGGCTGGAGACCAGCGGAATGATCAGGATTGGCTTCAACGCTTCCATACTCTGCGGCAGTTTCAGCTTCGTGCTGATGGCTTTCGCCACGTAACCGGCAAGGAAACCAGCAATGATCCCGCCAATAAAGCCGGAGCCGCCGCTGACCGCCAGCATACCGCCGATAAGACCCGGGGTCAGGCCCGGACGGTCGGCAATGGAGAAGGCGATAAAGCCTGCCAGCACCGGTACCATCAGCGCGAAGGCCGAGCCGCCGCCGATCTGCATCAGCGCCGCCGCCAGGGTGTCTTTCACTTCAAACGCTTTGATCCCGAAGGCAAAGGAGAGCGCAATACACAGGCCCCCGGCCACCACCATCGGCAGCATGTAGGAGACGCCGGTCAACAGGTGGCGGTAGGCGCCCGCCGACTCTTTTTTCCCTTCGCCAGCAGCCTGAGGTTTACCGGACGGCTGGTACGGTTTGGCTTCGGCCACCGCTTTATCCAGCTCCTGGGCGGTTTTCTTCAGCGCCAGACCGGTGGTGGTGCGATACATTGGCTTACCGGCGAATTTCGCCAGGTCCACCTCGATATCGGCAGCGACGATCACCAGATCCGCCTCGGCCACCTCTTCCGGGGTGATGGCATTGCCAGCCCCAACGGAGCCGCGGGTTTCCACCTTCACCCACCAGCCGCGTTTTTTGGCTTCGGTTTCGATGGCTTCTGCCGCCATAAAGGTATGAGCAACGCCGGTCGGGCAGGCCGTGACCGCGACAATACGTTTCGGTCCGCCGGTAGCCGCCGGGGCTGCCGCAGCGGCAGGGGCCGCGTACGGCGTTGCGTGACCTTTGGCTTCGCTGAGGAACAGCTCCGGGTGCGCCACGGCGCGATTAATATCGCCAAGGTAGACCTGTTTGCCGTTCAGCGCGCTGTCGGTGGGCAGCGCCGCGCCCAGCACAATCACCAGTTCGGCGTCGTTCGGGTTATCAATCAGTTCAAGGTGCGCTTTAGGCGCTGCCGCTCCCAGCAGGGTTTTCGCCATATAGGCGCGCGCCTGTCCGAGTCCGGCATCAATAATCAGCAGCGTTTTCATTATGCCTCTCCTGCTGTCAATTAAAGGGTTGTAAGTCGACGCGCGCCATCATCGCGGCCAACTGGGTACGGTCGGTAATACCCACGTTGCTCTGGCTGACGGCCAGGGCAGCGACGGCAGTCGCCAGGCGCAGGGTATGCTCGCTGGATTCACGCATCAGCAGGCCGTAAATCAGGCCGCCAACCATCGAATCGCCGGCGCCGACGGTGCTGACCACTTCCACTGAAGGCGGTTTGGCAATCCACTCACCGGAGGCGTTCACCCACAGCGCGCCCTCTTCACCCAGGGAAATCACCACGTGGGCGATACCCTGCTCGCGCAGCGCATGGGCGGCTTCGATAACATCTTTCATCTCCGGCAGCTTACGCCCGGCCCAGATCTCCAGCTCGCGACGGTTCGGTTTCACCAGCCATGGCGCCGCTTTCAGTCCGGCAACCAGCGCTTCGCGGCTGCTGTCGAAAATAATGCATGGGCACTGGCTGCGCAGACGGGTCATCCAGTCGGTGAAGGCCTCCGGGCTGACGCCGGACGGCAGGCTGCCGCTGACGCAGACCATATCGAACTGCCCGAGCCAGCTCAGGGAGTCGTTGACGAAGCGTTCCCAGTCGCCCGGGGTGACTTCAAAGCCGGAGAAGTT
Organism: Klebsiella sp. P1CD1; assembly: GCF_003790505.1. Taxonomy (NCBI): domain Bacteria; kingdom Pseudomonadati; phylum Pseudomonadota; class Gammaproteobacteria; order Enterobacterales; family Enterobacteriaceae; genus Klebsiella; species Klebsiella sp. P1CD1. The sequence goes on along the minus strand of NZ_CP033631.1, from coordinate 1,729,022 downwards.
GAAATCCGTCACTTCGCCATCTTTTTCCGTCAGCTTAACGTTGATACGGGTCCGACCCTGCACCACCTGGAAACGGTTGGCGATCCCCAGCTCGCTGAACAGCTGCTGAAAGCCATCCTGGTTGTCTTTGCCCAGGAAGCCGCCGACGGTGACATCAATGCCGAGATCTTTCAGCACTTTCGCCACGTTGATGCCTTTCCCGGCGGCATGCAGGCCGGTGGTGCGCACCAGGTTCACTTCACCGCGTTCAATCTCCGGGGTGAACCCCACCAGATCGTACGCCGGGTTTAACGTAATCGTTGCTACACGTCTGCTCATTTATGCGCCCTCCCCAAGGCCTGCGGCGATCGCTTCGCCAATCGCATCCAGCGCTTGTTGCGCATCCTCACCCTGCGCGGTGAAACGCAGACGGTGACCTTTTTTCACACCCAGCGCCACGACCTTCATCAGGCTGCGACCGTTGGCCGGCTTGCCGGAACCGTCGAGGTTGGTGACGGTGATGTCGCTGGAGAATTGTTTAATCGTATTGACCAGCATGGTGCCCGGTCGGGCATGCAGGCCGTGCTCATTGCGCACCACGAATTCGGCGCTCAGCACGTCTTCCGCAATGGCATCGTCGCTGGTCAGCAGCGCCAGCACGGTGGCGGCGTCGGCTTTCAGCAAACGGTCAGCTTTCTTGTCCAGCAACAGCTTGCTCAGGCGGTTCAGCACCGCAGTCGGCTGCTCATCGGCCATCGCCACCGTGACCAGCAGAGAAACCGGCTGGTCGTCGCGGGTAAAGGCATTAGCCGCGCGGCTGACCGCCACGGCGCTGCGCAGATTGCCTTCCGCACTGTCGTTCAGCCAGACGCCCTGACCGAGGTTCAGCGGCGTATCGTTGATAGCGTGGCTTACGAATGCCGTGTCAGCGGCACCCACTTCTTTCAGTCGCGCCGCGTTCAGCGCCTGCAGGGTCAGCAGATCGCTGGCCGCCACGTCGAGGCTGAGGGTCTCGTTGTCCAGCTTCAGCGCTTCGCTCTGTTTTTCCCCCATCAGCAGCGCACGCAGCTCTTCCGCGGTGGTGGCGGACTGCAGCTGCGCGGCTACCGCGTCATCGCTTAGCACATGGGTCAGCTGACGCAGCAGGCCAAGGTGTTCATCTGAGCTGGCGGCAATCCCGATCGCCACATAGGCGGTCTGCCCTTCGCCCCAGGTGACGCCCTGCGGGAACTGAAATACCTGGACGCCGGTCTTCAGCACCTGGTCACGGGTGTCCGTCGTGCCGTGCGGGATCGCAATCCCGTTGCCGAGGAAGGTCGAGGTCTGCTGCTCGCGAGCCAGCATACCGTTCACATAGCCATCAGCCACGTTGCCGGCGCTGACCAGCGCGGCGGCGACCTGCCGGATGGCCTCTTCTTTATTACCGGCCTGCTGGCCGGGATGAATATCCTGCACAGATAACTGGAACATGGTTCTCCTCTCCTGCTGAATTGAATCGTTTCAGCTAACTTGAGAAAAAAGGCGCCATCTGACGGGGAACGGATTGTCGAATGACGCTGAAACGTTTCAAGAATTTTGTACCTTTCTTGCTCAACGCGCAAGGTACGTCAGCGACTTGATTGCAGAACTTAGAGGTACTGCACACTTTTGCTGAAGCCTTTGCTATCGACCACCGCAAACGTCAGCTTTTTGCTGAATCTTATATTTTGAAACGCCTTTTTAATTATTCGTGCCATACTACTGTTTATTTTCAGCCAGCAGGCGTAAACTCCGCGCCGTCTCCTGAAACTACAGAAAACCGAACATGCAAAACCGTAGCGCCGCTCTTCCCCGACGCGGGTTCGATGTAACCTCTTCCGCATTCTTAATCGTCGCCTTTCTGACAGGCATTGCCGGGGCGTTGCAAACCCCAACCCTGAGCCTCTTTTTGACCAACGAAGTGCACGTCCGCCCGGCGATGGTCGGCTTCTTTTTTACCGGTAGCGCCGTCATTGGCATTCTGGTCAGCCAGTTTCTCGCCGGCCGCTCCGACCGCCGGGGCGATCGCAAACAGCTGATTGTCGTCTGCTGCCTGCTGGGGGTGCTGGCCTGCCTGCTGTTTGCCTGGAACCGGAACTACTTCATTTTGCTGTTTATCGGCGTCTTCCTCAGTAGCTTTGGCTCGACCGCCAACCCGCAGATGTTCGCCCTCGCGCGCGAGCACGCCGACAAGACCGGTCGCGAAGCGGTGATGTTCAGCTCCATTTTGCGCGCCCAGGTCTCCCTGGCATGGGTGATTGGTCCCCCGCTGGCCTACGCCCTGGCGATGGGGTTTGGTTTTACTGCGATGTATCTCAGCGCTGCGGCGGCGTTTATCGTCTGCGGGATCATGGTCTGGCTGTTCTTACCCAGCATGCATAAAGCGGCGGCGGTGGCGACGGGCCGGCTGGAAGCCCCGCGCACGCACCGCCGCGATGCGCTGCTGCTGTTTAGCATCTGCACGCTGATGTGGGGCACCAACAGCCTGTACATCATTAATATGCCGCTGTTTATCATTAATGAGCTGCATCTGCCGGAGAAGCTGGCCGGGCTGATGATGGGCACCGCGGCCGGACTGGAAATTCCTACCATGCTGATTGCCGGTTATTATGCCCGGCGCTTTGGTAAACGCTTTCTGATGCGCCTTTCGGCAGTGGCCGGTGTGTTGTTTTACGTGGGCATGTTGACGGTGCATACTCCGGCGCTGCTGCTGGCGATGCAGGTGCTGAACGCCGTCTATATCGGGATCCTCGCCGGGATCGGCATGCTCTATTTCCAGGATCTGATGCCGGGGCAAGCGGGCGCGGCCACTACCCTCTACACCAATACCACCCGCGTTGGCTGGATTATCGCCGGTTCACTGGCGGGGGTCGTGGCGGAAATTTGGAGCTATCACGCGGTGTTCTGGATAGCGCTGGTCATGGGTATCACCGCTCAGGTCTGCCTGTGGCGGATCAGGGACGTGTAGGCAAAACGGCCCGGCCTCGACCGGGCCATCCTGATTAATGATCCAGATAGAGGTAATGCAGCCAGCTGGTCATCCGCAGCAGGACTTTGCGCATAATCGACACATGGGCAAAATAATCGGTATAAACCGCCGCCTGCGCACTGACCCCGTCCGGTAAATGTTCCACTTCCGGGTGGGGATCGAGGTCGATCAGCACATAGATGCCCTCTTTTCCTGCCCCGGCGCTCAGCCCCTGCAGCGCACCGCTGGCCTGATAGCTGCCATCCGGGATCGCCGGCAGCACCCGCGATACCTTACCGCTATAGACGCTGCCCGGCAGACCATTAAACACCACCTCCGCGCTATCCCCGGCCGTCAGACGCAGAACCGAGTTCTGGCGGAATACCGCCACCACCTGGCGCTTTTGCTGGGGAATAAACACCAGCACCGGCTTGAAGGGCAGACGTACCGCGGTCATCCCCGGCCGCGCCAATAGCTGGGTAACGTAGCCATCGCTCGGCGCACGAACCACAGTTTGCGCCAGATTATACTCCGCCTCGAGGATCTGCGATTTCAGACTGGCAATGTTGGCATCAAGCCCGTTATAGCGGCCAGACACCTGCTCTCTGGCGTTTTGTAATTGCGCTTTCGCCGCCTGCAATACCGCCGTCTGGATCTGCACCTGCTGCCTGGCGTGAGTCACATCCTGTTCCGAGAAAGGATTGACCGGCATGGCCGCTCCCTGGGCATAACGCTGGTAGTCACGGGTAACGCGATCGTACTCGGCCTGCGCCTGCTGCACTCTGGCGCTGGCATCGTCAATGGTCGCCTGCTTCGCCCGCAGCGTCGCCTCCTCGGCCGCCAGATCGGCCTGCAGTTTGTTCAACCGCGCGCGGTAGCGGGTGTCATCGATGCGGAACAGCAGTTCGCCCTTCTTCATTAACACATTGGTTTTACTAGTGACCTCAACCACCTCGCCTGAGACCTGAGGCACCATCGGAATAGAAACAACAACTTTTTGCGCCCGCAGCGTATAGGGATGGTTATAGTTCATCGTTAATATTAACGCGCCTACGACCACTATTCCGCCTAATATGGCAGTGGGTATTGTCCATTTATTTACTGGAATGCGAAATATCTTAAAAACGCCCCAGGCGATGGCGACATAGCAAAGGATAATTAACAGATCCATATTATTTATCTTTATTCCCCGCTGACGCCTGCTGGCTGTTTTTTAACGCCGCTTCGAGTAATGCGATACGTTGCTCCAGTTCCTTGCGTTGCAGACTATCCTCGGTCTGCGAAGCCATCCCCCACCCGCGGTCAGGGCGGTACAAGGTGGCCCAGATCCACAGAAAAGGCCAGATAGCATGCAGGGTAAACAGGCTTATCCAGCCCGCCACATGAATCGCGTCCTGATGGGGGTGCTGCCGTTTTTGCGCGATATGATAGGGAATATCGTGGATAATAATCACTCCATAAAATAATATGAGAAAAACCAGTATTAATACAAACAAAGCAAAATAATTAAGCAGCATGGTGCATATACACTCAGTAAGCCAGCGGGAAGATCGTTATTTTTAATGACGTCGAGGACCACAAAAGAAGCGATAAAACGCACAATTTTCCTTAAATAACGGACTGTTCAACGCAAAGGCCATCATACGTTTAGCTGATCAATAAATCACATGGCAATTCCGCCAAACTGGTATATCATTTTTGATATACCAAAGATATCAGGCAGCGATAAGATGTTGAAAGACTTTAAAATGGATGAGCTGAGGATCATCTGCGCTATCGCCGAAACCGCCAGCGTCAGCCGGGCGGCCCAGCGCCTGAATATGCCCCAGTCTAACGTTTCGCGGACGCTGACCAGCGTGGAGCGGAAAGTCGGTTTGGCCATATTCCTGCGCACCGCCAGAGAGCTGGTGCGCACCGAGTTCGGCGAGCAGTTTATCCATGCCAGTCGCGCGGTTCTCGAACAGCATGAGCAGCTTATCAACCTCGCCGACCGTTATAAGAACACGCTGCAGGGCGTGGTCACCCTTGGGGCGCCCATCGGTATCCATCAATTTCTCGGGCGCTATATTCTGCCGGCGCTGAGGAAAACCCTGCCGGAGCTGCAGATCAATCTGGTCACCCGCAACGCCAGCGAGCGGGAACAGAAATACGGCGCCATCTTCAATAGCGACTGCGATCTGCTGATAAGCCCCTTTAAGCCGCAGAATGAAAATCTCATCGCCCGCCCCTTTACCCGCTTTCGCACCGGCGTCTTCGCCTCTCCGGACTATCTGGCGCAACATCCTATCGCCGAGCCGGAGGCGCTGGTGGATCATGAGTGCATTACCCTGCGCATGTTGGGCGGCAGCGACAATGTCTGGACCTTCAAAAGCAAAAACGGCGAACCGCTTAATCTCACGGTAAAGGGGGGATTCGTTTGCGATAACACACTACCGGCGGTGGAGCTGGCGAAGCTGGGGATGGGGATCGTCTATGCGCCCTACTATTCACTCGCCACCGAGCTGGCGGCGGGACAGCTGGTTCCCTGTCTGAAAAAGGAGCGCTGTATCGACCTGCAGGCCTGGCTTATCTTCCAGCGGCGGGACATTCTCCCCCTGCGCGTACAGGCGCTACTCGACGGCCTCAGCGCCCATATCAAAAACCTGTCTCATCTGCTGCTTTAAGCTCAGGGCGCGGTGGCCAGCTCAAGATCCAGCAGCCAGGTGATGGCGTCATCGCGGTGGGTGAAGCACATCTCGGGCGAGGGCTGCAGGCTGGCGCACACCTTCGGGCGCAGAGGGGAGCCGAAAATCAGGCACAAGTTGTGCTCGGAAAGCTGAATACAGCGGGTATTGGCGGGCTTGCCCTGCGGCATGCCGGGTATTGGCGATGATATAGAGGGAGCGATGCAACATGCGCCACAATCGGTACGACATTCCACAACCCAGCTCCCAAACGCTCATTTTGTGCCACAGCCTAAACGTTTTGCCAGAAGATAGCAAAACTCGCGAATTCCGCTTGCCTGAAGGCGCGGGCGCGAGTAGTTTTACGCGATATTTTTGACTCGTTAAGTGACAGGATTACTGCAATGCCAAGAGCGAATGAAATTAAAAAAGGTATGGTGCTGAATTACAACGGCAAGCTGCTGATTGTGAAAAATATTGATATTCAGTCACCCAGCGCCCGTGGTGCTGCGACACTGTATAAAATGCGCTTCTCCGATGTGCGTACCGGCCTGAAAGTGGAAGAGCGCTTCAAAGGTGACGATATCGTCGATACCGTGACCCTGACCCGCCGTTTCGTTGACTTCTCCTATGTCGATGGCAACGAATACGTGTTCATGGATAAAGAAGACTATACCCCTTACACCTTTACCAAAGAGCAGATCGAAGAAGAGCTGCAGTTTATTCCGGAAGGCGGGATGCCGGATATGCAGGTGCTGACCTGGGACGGCCAGCTGCTGGCCCTGGAGCTGCCGCAGACTGTTGACCTGGAAATTATCGAAACCGCGCCGGGTATTAAAGGGGCGTCCGCCAGCTCCCGCACCAAGCCAGCCACCATGAGCACCGGCCTGGTGATTCAGGTGCCGGAATACCTGACTACCGGTGAGAAAATTCGCATTCATATCGAAGAGTGCCGCTATATGGGCCGCGCGGATTAATCCTCTGTGACGCCCCGACAGTAAAAAGGGACAGCCGCTGGCTGTCCCTTTTATTTGGCGACGGTATGCCCCGGTGCCGGGTAATATTCATTCAACACGGTTCCCGTATTTGTGCCGGATGGCGGCTGACGCCTTATCCGGCCTACGTACGACCTGTCGTTAATTTATTCACTATTCTTGCTGAAACTGCCGGTGCTGGCGGCCTCAACATCGCTGAGACGTTCCCGGAAGGCCGGGGCAGCCCGCATGGATGCGGGCTGAGGGCCGTGTTTTGCACGGACGCTGCCTCGGCCCGACCCGAAGCCTGCAGGGATAAGTCGAAGGTACCACGAAGTGGCGATTTTGCTGGCCGGAGCCCGGGGGTACAGGGGGCGGCGGCGACTGGCCGCCCCCTGTGCGCTCCCTGCACCATGAGTAACATAACGCAGAAGAAATATCGGGAGCGCAATCTGCCCGGAAATAACAGAGAACACAGGTTTTTCCAGGGTCGACACTGTTGCAAACCGATCACCGTATCTACCCCATTGCGCCGTTATTTTGTCGGGTGGCGCTTCACTTACCCGACCAGGCTGACGCCCCGACAGTAAAAAGGGACAGCCGCTGGCTGTCCCTTTTATTATCCCTGTTACCGCGATTACAGCAGTTCAGGGTATTTGGTCATTTTCAGCGCCAGCTCGACGCCACGCACTTCCGCCATCCCCTTGAGACGGCCAATCGCCGAATAGCCTGGGTTGGTTTTCTTGCGCAGATCGTCAAGCATCTGATGACCATGATCCGGACGGAATGGGATCGGGCGCAGATCGCCAGCCTGTTTACGCCGCTGCTCTTCACGCAGAATCGCATCCACCACCGCCACCATATTGACGTCGCCGCTAAGGTGCGCCGCCTCGTGGAAGGTTTTCGGGTTCGCTTCACGACAGGTAGATCGCAGATGGGTGAAATGGATGCGATCGCCAAAGGTCTCCACCATCTTCACCAGATCGTTATCGGCGCGGACGCCATACGATCCCGTACACATGGTGAAGCCATTATTGATGCTGTCCACTGTCTCTTTCAGCCACTGCATATCTTCGATGGTCGACACGATACGCGGCAGGCCAAGGATCGGCCGCGGCGGATCGTCCGGATGCACCGCCAGGCGGATGCCTACCTCTTCGCACACCGGCACGATAGCCCGCAGGAAGTAGGCCATATTCTCGCGCAGCTGCGCTTTATCGATGTGGTCATATTCCGCCAGGCGCGCGCGGAACTGGTCAAGAGTGTAACCCTCTTCCGCCCCCGGCAGGCCGGCGATGATATTGCGGGTCAGTTTCTCGATGTCCGCTTCGCTCATCGCCTTGAAATAAACCTCAGCCTGACGCTGCTCTTCTTCGCTGTAATCTCCTTCCGCGCCCGGGCGTTTGAGGATATGCAGTTCAAAGGCGGCGAAGGCGATCTGATCGAAACGCAGCGCCCGGGAACCGTCCGGCAGCTCATATTCCAGATCGGTGCGCGTCCAGTCGAGGATCGGCATAAAGTTGTAGCATACGGTATCGATGCCGCAGGCCGCGAGGTTGCGGATGCTCTGCTGATAGTTGGCAATCCAGGTCGCATACTCCCCGCTGTGGGTTTTAATATCCTCATGCACCGGAATGCTTTCGACGACCGACCAGGTCAGCCCTTTTGCCGCTAACAGCGCCTGACGCGCTTTAATCTCCTCTACCGGCCAGACCTGACCGTTTGCAATATGGTGCAGCGCAGTCACGACGCCGGTCGCCCCTGCCTGCCGTACATCATCAAGCGATACCGGATCGTTCGGCCCATACCACCGCCAGGTTTGTTCCATCGCTATGCCCTCACAAAAGTTGTTATACCAATAATGGCGACACTCATGACGACTACCATACATGTTTCTCCTCAGGCTGCAAACAGTGCCGGCGCATTGATTGATCCAGCTCACAGTCAGCGGATAATTTCGGCTTACCAATTTAATTTCCTGTCATATAACTTTAGACTGGCATTGTTAATAAGCAGTTAAACAGGTGTGTAAAGAATGACAACAATTGCAACCGCTACGCTACCGGAAAACGTGCAACGTCCTCAGTACGATCGCAGCCAGCTCCGCTCGCGTATTGTCCATTTCGGCTTTGGCGCGTTTCATCGCGCGCACCAGGCGCTGCTGACCGATCGCGTGCTGAATAACGTCGGCGGCGACTGGGGGATCTGCGAAATCAGTCTGTTCAGCGGCGATACGCTGATGAGCCAGCTTCGCGAACAGGACCATCTGTTTACCGTGCTGGAAAAAGGCGCCGACGGTAACCAGCCCATCGTGATCGGCGCGGTGCACGAATGCCTGAACGCCAGGCTCGATTCGCTGGTGGCAATTATCGAAAAATTTTGCGAGCCGCAGGTGGCGATTGTCTCGCTGACCATCACCGAAAAAGGCTATTGCATCGATCCGGCGACCGGCAAGCTGGATCCGACGCATCCGCGTATCGTTCACGATCTGGAAAATCCGACGCTACCGCAGTCGGCTCCCGGTATTTTAGTGGAAGCGCTGGCCCGCCGCCGGGAACGGGGCCTGCCGCCCTTTACCGTGCTCTCCTGCGATAACATTCCCGACAACGGCCACGTGGTGAAAAATGCCGTCCTCGGTATGGCGGAAAAACGCAGCCCGGCGCTGGCGAACTGGATCGCCGATAATGTCAGCTTCCCGGGCACCATGGTGGATCGCATTGTTCCTGCGGCCACCGCCGAGTCGCTGGCGGAAATCGCCGCCGTGCTGGGGGTCGACGATCCCTGCGCCATCAGCTGCGAACCCTTCATTCAGTGGGTGGTCGAAGACCACTTCGTCACCGGACGACCGGCCTGGGAGACGGCCGGCGTGCAGATGACCGACGACGTGCTGCCCTGGGAGCAAATGAAGCTGCGGATGCTCAACGGCAGCCACTCTTTTCTCGCCTGGCTTGGCTATCTGGCAGGTCATGCGCACGTCAGCGACTGCATGCAGGATAACGTTTTCCGCCGCGCCGCTCGCCAGCTGATGCTTGACGAACAGGCTCCGACGCTGACCATTACCGGCGTCGATCTCGAGGCCTATGCCGACAGCCTCATCGACCGCTTCAGTAATCCGGCGCTCAAACACCGCACCTGGCAAATCGCCATGGACGGCAGCCAGAAACTGCCCCAGCGCATGCTCGACGGCATCCGCGTACATCTTGAGCGCGGCAGCCGCTGGCCGCTGCTGGCCCTCGGCGTTGCCGGCTGGATGCGCTACGTCAGTGGTACGGACGACGCGGGTCAGACGATCGACGTGCGCGATCCGCTGGTCGACAAGATCCAGCAGCGGGTGGCGCAGAGCGATGAGCAGCAGCGCGTCGATGCGCTACTGGGTCTGGAGGAAATATTTGGCCGCGACCTGCCGCACAACGCGCAGTTTGTCGCCGGGATCCGCGCCGCCTGGCAGCAACTGGCGACGCACGGTGCCCGCGAGGCCGTGGCCCGCGCGCTAAATTCTTAACAATATTTGCGCTTATGCGGACAGAAACTTCTTCTGTCCGCCTCAGGACTTCTCTTTTCCCCCTTTTTTCGTCAGGATAGGCGTAACTGTTACAACATTACATTTATCCTGGAGAAAAGAGTGACCAGAACCAATTTGATCACCGGCTTTCTCGGCAGCGGTAAGACGACCTCAATTCTTCATCTGCTGGCGCAGAAGCCTGCGGATGAAAAATGGGCCGTACTGGTGAATGAGTTTGGCGAAGTCGGGATAGACGGCGCGCTGCTGGCCGACAGCGGCGCCCTGCTCAAAGAGATCCCCGGCGGCTGCATGTGCTGCGTTAACGGCCTGCCGATGCAGGTTGGGCTGAATACCCTGCTGCGCCAGGGTAAACCCGATCGCCTGCTGATCGAACCCACCGGCCTTGGCCACCCGAAGCAGATCCTCGATATCCTCACCGCAGCGGTGTATGAACCCTGGATCGATCTACGCGCTACGGTGTGTATCCTCGATCCCCGTCAGCTGCTGGATGAAAAAGTCGTCAATAACGACAATTTCCGCGATCAGCTGGCCGCGGCGGACATCATTGTGGCCAATAAAAACGATCGGGAAACGCCCGAAAGCGCCCACGCCTTGGCCGACTGGTGGCAGCGCTGGGGCGGCGATCGTCGCAAGGTGTCGACAACCCAGGGTAATATCGACCTCGCCCTGCTCGATGAGCCGCGCCGCAACACCGCCCCGTTGCCGGCGAGCGCGGAGCATGTTCACCACTCTCGCCCGACCAGCGGTCTCGCCGCACTCAGCCTGCCCGAGCACCAGCGCTGGCGCCGCCACCTCAACAGCGGCCAGGGCTATCAGGCCTGCGGCTGGATATTCGACGCGGAAACGGTCTTTGAGACCATCGGCCTGCTCGAATGGGCACGGCTGGCGCCCGTGGCGCGCGTCAAAGGCGTGATGCGCATTGCCGAAGGGGCCGTGAGGATCAACCGCCAGGGCGAGGATTGGCATATCGAGACTCTGAGCGTCCCCCCACCCGATAGCCGAATAGAGCTTATCTCGGCGAACGAAGCCGACTGGAACGCGCTCCAGACCTCACTGTTGAGGCTTCGTTTAAGTTGAGGCGGCTAAGGTTGCCGCCGACTGTCACAAAATCGCAATGGCTATGATGAAAAACCGAATTCCTTTAATTCTGCTGCTTAACATCGCGGGTGTGGCGCTATTTTGCTCCTGGTATCTGCCGGTCAACCACGGCGCCTGGTCGCCGGTCGACTCCGCGATCTTCCATTTCTTTAACCATGGCGTCAGCGTCAGCCACGCCTATGCCTGGCTGCTGGCGATCATCAACAATCGCGCCTTCGACGCCTGTTCGCTGCTGGCGATGGGCTGCCTGATGCTCCGCTACTGGCTTAAAGCGCCGCCAGCAGGCCGTCGCCAGATTGCCATCATGGGCCTGGTGATGCTGCTGGCCGCGGTGATCATTAACCAGCTGGCGCAGCACCTGATGCCGGTACAGCGCGCCAGCCCGTCGCTGTTTTTCCACGATGTCACCCGCGTCAGCGATGTCGTCAATTTCCCCACCAAAGACGCCTCCAAGGACAGCTTCCCTGGCGATCATGGGATGATGCTGCTGATCTTCGCGAGCTTTATGTGGCGCTATTTCGGCCGCCGCGCGCTAACCGTGGCGCTGGTGATATTTGTGGTCTTTGCTTTCCCGCGCGTCATGATTGGCGCTCACTGGTTCAGCGATATTGCCGTCGGCTCCCTGACCGCCGTGCTGATTGGCGCGCCGTGGGTATTGATGACACCGCTGAGCGATAAATTGATCGCCCTTTTCGATCGCTCTCTGCCCGGCGGAATATCGGCCAAATAATGTCGTGGTCGCCGTCTGGCGTCATTATCTATAAGGGGACCTTTTGGGTCCCCTTTTTCAATTGCGCTTTTTTTCAACATGATGTTCATCTTCTTGTCACATTAATCCCGTGACAAATGAAGGAATTGTCTGTTTTTTACCCGATACTGGCGCTATTTTGTCCTTTCCCAATGATTCACTTTTTGTCACCAAAATACTTATAAGAAATCGCGCAAAACCGCTCGCCATGCGGCGTTTGATAGGGTAATCTCGTTCTCGTTTTGCCTTTTCCGCAACATTAATTCAGAGCATGAATAAATTTGTGCGTGACTGCACAAATTTAAGCTTAAGGAATTGTCTCATTGCGGATGGGTATTTAGGCTCTAACACGTTTGGCATTTTTTATAACGACATTGTCGTTAAGGACAACAAGGGAAAATAAACAGCATGGTCAAATCTCAGCCGATTTTGAGATACATCTTGCGGGTAGCCCCCGCGATTGCAGTAGCGGTTCTGCTTTCCGCGTGTAGTTCAACAAGTACCGCCAGGAATATGCATTCTGAGACGCATGCTGTGGGTAGTGGCGATTTATCATCACTGCAAGCCTCTCAGGATGAATTTGAAACGATGGTCCGTAACCTGGACGTGAAGTCCCGTTTAATGGATCAGTATGCCAGTTGGAAAGGCGTGCGTTACCGCCTCGGCGGCAGCACCCGTAAAGGTATCGACTGCTCAGCGTTTGTGCAGCGCACCTTCCGCGAACAATTTGGTCTGGAACTGCCGCGTTCAACCTCTGAACAGCAGGAAACCGGAAAATCGATTTCCCGTACCCAGCTGCGTACTGGCGATCTGGTTCTGTTCCGCGCCGGCTCTACCGGCCGCCACGTCGGGATCTATCTCGGCAACAACCAGTTCGTTCACGCCTCTACCAGCAGCGGGGTGACCATCTCCAGCATGGATGAACCGTACTGGAAAAAGCGCTACAACGAAGCGCGTCGAGTTCTGAGCCGCTCGTAAACTGTCCTCTACCGCCGCCGGTTATCCCTTGGCTGGAGGCGGGATAAAAAAACACTGCCCCGGCAGTGTTTTTTTTTGCCACCTGATTCTGAACGCCGCAAAATAAGCTATGTCTTTTAAGTGGGAATGAGAAAAACGACGACCGACAAACCGTTGATGCGATTCAATAACACGGAAAGACTATAGCTATGCTTACTCGCTACTTTTCACCCCAGCGTAAAATCTGGTTAACCAGCCTGTGCGTGGGGATTATCGTCGCGCTGCTGGCCGGCTGCATTCAGTTTATGGTGATTTACCATAACCGGGCAGAGCGTTTCGACGCCATTATCAACAACGTTGACACTTACCTGAAAAGCTATTTTCACGATCTCCGTGAGACCATTGATGGCCTGCAGCCGCTGGTGGATCAGCCCTGCGAGAATATCGACTCCGGACTCACCTCCCATGCCGCTTTCAGCCCCAACGTTCGCGCGTTTCTGCTGGTTAAAAACGGCGTCGTCTTTTGCTCCTCGGCGACAGGGGCCATGAATACGCCCCTTACTCAGCTTATCCCGGCGATCGATATTCGCAAACCCGTTGATATGGCGATTTTGCCGGGTACGCCGATGATGCCGAAAAGCGCAGCGCTGGCGTTATGGGTCAGCAAACCCGATGATGCAAACAGCGGCATTTTCGTATCGATCAACGCCAATCTCACGCCGTACATCCTCTATTCCGCACGACAAAATGATTTCAGCGGTATTGCGCTGGCCATCGGTCACACCGCCATCTCCACCTTCAGTAATCGGCTGGTGGATCCGCAAACCCTGCATAACGAACCGATCCGCCAGGTACAGATCGACGGTTTACCGCTGAAGGTCTACCTGTATGCCAACAGCTGGCTGGCGGAAAATACACAGTTTGCCCTGTTGCTCGGGGTAGTGTGCGGCCTGCTGGCGGGGTTGCTCTGTTATTACGTGCTGACGATCAAATCCGATCCGCGAAAATCGATACTGCTGGGGATCAAAAATAACCAGTTCCACGTCGTCTATCAGCCGGTCGTGAATGCCCAGACCCTGCGTATCAGCGGCGTGGAGGTGCTCATGCGCTGGCGCCATCCGGTGGTGGGTGAAATCCCGCCCGACGTCTTTATTAATCTGGCGGAAACCCAGCAGATGATCGTGCCGCTGACCCATCACCTGCTGGCGCTGATCGCCAGCGATGGTCAAGTGCTTAAACGGATCCTGCCGCGCGGCGTCAAGCTGGGGCTGAATATTTCCCCTGCCCATCTGCAGGCTGACAGCTTCCGCGACGATATGCTGCGCTTTGCCGCCGCGCTGCCCGCCGACCATTTTCACGTGGTGCTGGAGGTGACCGAGCGGGCCATGATTGATAAAGAAAAATCGATCGCTAACTTCGCCTGGCTCCACCAGCAGGGTTTTGAAATCGCGATAGATGATTTTGGTACCGGGCATAGCGCGCTGATTTATCTCGAACGCTATAACTTCGATTATCTGAAGATCGATCGCGGCTTTGTGCAGGCGATTGGCACCGAAACCGTGACCTCGCCGGTGCTGGATGCGGTACTGACCCTCAGCCGCCGGCTGAAATTAATGACCGTCGCTGAAGGAGTGGAGACCCAGGAACAGGCGGAGTGGCTTCGTGCCCAGGGCGTCAATTTCCTGCAAGGGTACTGGATAAGCCGTCCGCTATCGCTGGAGGCGCTGGTCGCCGCGCATGATGAACCTGCGAATTATTTCACAACGCGCTAAGTCTCACATATGATGCGGGAACAGAGGTCGGCTATGGGGGCCGACCGTGACAAGGTATTCTGCCGCCTATGTATGCGCGCCTCTTTTTAATTCTGCTTGCTCTGTTTAGCCTTAGCGCTAAGGCGCAAACAATAAAAGAAAGCGTCGCCTTTGCGATTATCGGTGAACCCAAATACGCAGCCAGCTTCAGCCATTTTGATTATGTCAATCCTGAGGCGCCGAAAGGCGGCACCCTCACCCTGGCGGCGATCGGCACCTTTGATAACTTCAACCGCTACGCACTGCGCGGCAATCCCGCCGTGCGCACTGAGGCGCTCTACGATACCCTGTTCACCACCTCGGATGATGAGCCCGGCAGCTACTACCCGCTGATTGCCGAGCGGGCGCGCTATGCCGAGGACTATTCCTGGATGGAGATCGCTCTCAACCCGCACGCCCGCTTCCATGACGGCACGCCAATCACCGCCCAGGACGTTGCATTTACCTTCAACAAGTTTATGACCGAAGGGGTGCCACAGTTCCGCTTGTTTTATAAAGGCACCACCGTTAAGGCCATCGCCCCGTTGACCGTACGAATCGACCTCGGCCAGCCCGGCAAAGAGAACATGCTGAGTCTGCTGAGCCTGCCGGTGATGCCTGAGTCGTTCTGGCGCCAGCACAAACTCAGCGACCCGCTGTCGAAGCCGCCGCTGGCCAGCGGGCCATACCGCATCAGCGCCTGGCGAATGGGGCAATACATTACTTATTCACGCGTCGCCGACTACTGGGCGGCCGACCTGCCGGTCAACCGGGGTCGCTGGAATTTCGATACGCTGCGCTATGACTATTATCTCGACGACAATGTCGCTTTCGAAGCCTTTAAAGCGGGAGCCGTCGATCGCCGGGAAGAGACCGTCGCCAAAAACTGGGCTACCCGCTACGTCGGTCGCAACTTCAGCCGCGGCTACATTATTAAAGATGAGCATACAAATACCTCGGCGCAGGATACCCAGTGGCTGGCGTTCAATATTCAGCGCCCGGTTTTTGCCGATCGCCGGGTGCGGGAGGCCATTACCCTGGCGTTCGATTTTGAATGGATGAACAAGGCGCTGTTTTACAGCGCCTATCAGCGCGCCAACAGCTATTTCCAGAACACCGAATATGCCGCCCGCAGCCTGCCCGACGCCGCCGAGCTGGCCCTGCTGACGCCGATGAAAAACGAACTGCCCCCGGAGGTCTTCAGCCAGGTTTACCAGCCGCCGGTCTCCCGTGGCGATGGCTTCGACCGCGACAACTTACTCAAAGCCGACGCCCTGCTCAATGCGGCGGGTTGGACGGTAAAAAACCAGCGCCGGGTCAACGCCGCCACCGGCAAGCCGCTGCGCTTTGAACTGCTGATGCCAGCCGGTGGCAATGACCGCTGGGTGCTGCCGTTTCAGCACAACCTGCAGCGCCTGGGGATCGTCATGGATATTCGTCAGGTTGATAACTCGCAGTACAGCAACCGTCGCCGCAGCCGTGATTACGACATGATGCCGAGCCTGTGGCGTGCCATGCCCTGGCCCGGCACCGACCTGCAAATCTCCTGGGCCTCAGACTATATTCACTCCAGCTATAACGCACCGGGGGTGCAAAGCCCGGTAGTGGATAAGCTGATTGCGCAGATCCTGCAGTGGCAGGGCAATAAGCAGAAACTGATCCCCCTCGGTCGGGCGCTGGACCGCGTGCTCACCTGGAATAACTACATGCTGCCGATGTGGTATATGGCGCAGGACCGCACCGCGTGGTGGAATAAGTTCTCTTTCCCCGAGACCCGCCCCATTTATTCCTCCGGGCTCGATACCTGGTGGTACGACGTGAACAAAGCGGCCACCCTCCCCGCGGACAGACGTTAAGGACATCCCATGGGCAGCTACCTGATCCGCCGTTTGCTGTTAGTGATCCCCACCCTGTGGGCCATCATCACCATTAACTTTTTTATTGTGCAAATCGCACCCGGCGGCCCGGTCGATCAGGCCATCGCCGCCATCGAATTTGGTCAGCACGGCGGGATGCCGGGTGCCGGCGACGGCGGGATGGGCGCCAGCCATGCCCGAACCGGCGCAGGGAACATCAGCGAGGGGCACTATCGCGGTGGGCGGGGCCTTGATCCGGAAGTCATCGCCGAGATCACCCACCGCTACGGCTTTGACAAGCCGCTGCACGAGCGTTACCTGAAGATGCTGGGCGATTATCTGCGCTTTGATTTTGGCGACAGCCTGTTTCGCAGCGCCTCAGTACTGCAGCTGATTAAAGACAGCCTGCCGGTCTCGGTGAGCCTCGGACTGTGGAGTACGCTGATTATCTACCTGGTTTCCATTCCGCTGGGTATTCGCAAAGCGGTCAGCAACGGCAGCCGCTTTGACATCTGGAGCAGCACGCTGATTATTATTGGCTATGCGATCCCCGCCTTTCTGTTCGCCATCCTGCTGATCGTGATTTTTGCCGGCGGCAGCTATTTCGACCTCTTCCCGCTGCGCGGTCTGGTCTCACCGAACTTCGACACCCTTCCCTGGTATCAGAAGATCCTCGATTACCTGTGGCACATCACCCTGCCGGTGCTGGCGACGGTGATCGGCGGCTTTGCCGCCCTGACCATGCTGACCAAAAACAGCTTCCTCGATGAGATCCGCAAACAGTATGTGGTCACCGCCCGCGCCAAAGGCGTCGGTGAGAAACAGATCCTCTGGGGACATGTGTTCCGCAACGCCATGCTGCTGGTGATCGCCGGCTTCCCGGCCACCTTTATTAGTATGTTCTTTACCGGTTCGCTGCTGATCGAAGTGATGTTCTCGCTGAACGGCCTGGGTCTGCTGGGCTATGAAGCGACGGTCTCCCGCGACTATCCGGTGATGTTCGGCACGCTCTATATTTTCACTCTGATTGGCCTGCTGCTGAATATCGTCAGCGATATCAGCTATACGCTGGTCGACCCGCGCATTGATTTTGAGGGCCGCTAATGTCTTTCTTCAGTCCCGTTAATCAGGCCCGCTGGGCGCGCTTTCGTCACAACCGTCGCGGCTACTGGTCGCTGTGGCTGTTTTTAATTCTCTTCTTCTGCAGCCTCGGCGCCGAGCTGCTGGCCAACGATCGCCCGCTGCTGGTGCAGTACCGGGGCCAGCTGTATGTTCCGGTGTTAAAAAACTACACCGAGCAAACCTTTGGCGGCGCGTTCGCTACCGCCGCCGACTATCAGGATCCCTGGCTGCAGCACCAGCTGTCCACCCACGGCTGGGCGCTATGGCCGCCGGTGCGCTTCGGCGCCACGACTATTAATTTTGCCAGCACCGTCCCCTTTCCATCACCGCCCTCGGCCAGCAACTGGCTTGGCACCGACGCCAACGGCGGCGATGTGCTGGCGCGGATCCTCTATGGTACGCGCATCTCGGTGCTCTTCGGTCTGCTGCTGACGCTGTTCTCCAGCGTGCTGGGAGTGCTGGCCGGGGCGATACAGGGGTACTATGGCGGCAAAATCGACCTCTGGGGCCAGCGCTTTATCGAAGTCTGGTCCGGGATGCCGACCCTGTTTCTGATCATCCTGCTCTCCAGCGTCGTGCAGCCGGGCTTCTGGTGGTTGCTGGCGATCACCGTCCTTTTTGGCTGGATGACGCTGGTGGGCGTGGTGCGCGCTGAATTTCTTCGCACCCGCAACTACGACTACATCCGGGCGGCGCAGGCGCTCGGGGTCAGCGACCGGCAGATCATCCTGCGGCATATGTTGCCTAACGCAATGGTGGCGACCCTCACCTTCCTGCCTTTTATCTTGTGCAGCTCCATTACCACCCTGACGTCGCTGGATTTTCTCGGCTTCGGTCTGCCGCTTGGCTCCCCCTCTCTCGGCGAGCTGCTGCTGCAGGGAAAAAACAACCTGCAGGCGCCCTGGCTGGGCATTGCCGCGTTTCTCTCCGTCGCCGTACTGCTGACGCTACTGATTTTTATCGGTGAAGCGGTTCGCGACGCCTTTGACCCAAGTAAGGCGGTGTAATATGACCCACCCGCTGTTAGCTATCGACAATCTCTCTATTGCCTTTCGCCAGCAGGGCGAGACGCAGACCGTGGTGCACAATCTGTCGCTCGAGGTGGCAGTTGGTGAGACGCTGGCGCTGGTGGGCGAATCCGGCTCAGGAAAAAGCATCTCCGCGCTGTCGGTGCTGCGACTGCTCCCCACCCCGCCGGCCAGCTACCCCAGCGGCGATATCCGCTTTCATGGCCAGTCGCTGCTGCATGCTGAGGAGTCGACCCTGCGCGGCGTGCGCGGCAACCGGATCGCGATGATCTTTCAGGAGCCAATGGTGTCGCTCAACCCCCTGCATACCCTGGAAAAACAGCTCTATGAGGTGCTGTCGTTACACCGGGGAATGCGCAAAGAGGCGGCGCGCGGGGAGATCCTCGACTGCCTGGAGCGCGTCGGGATCCGTCAGGCGCCGCGGCGGCTGGCGGACTATCCGCATCAGCTCTCCGGCGGCGAGCGCCAGCGGGTGATGATCGCCATGGCGCTGCTGACGCGCCCGGAGTTGCTGATCGCCGACGAACCGACCACCGCCCTGGACGTGTCAGTGCAGGCGCAGATCCTGCAGCTGCTGCGCGAGCTAAAGCGGGAGCTGAACATGGGGTTGCTGTTTATCACCCATAACCTGAGCATTGTCCGTCAGCTGGCTGACCGGGTAGCGGTGATGCAGAACGGCCGCTGTGTGGAACAAAATGACTGTCGGGCGCTGTTCAGCGCGCCGGCACATCCCTACACCCAACGCCTGCTGGATAGCGAACCAGACGGTGAGCCGGTGCCGCTGGCCGTCGATGCCCCGGTGCTGCTGCAGGCGGATGATTTAAACGTGGCATTTCCTGTTCGCAAAGGGATCCTGCGCCGGGTGGTCGATCACCATCGGGTGGTCAACAGCCTCAGTTTTCAGCTACGCGCCGGCGAGACGCTGGGCCTGGTGGGCGAATCGGGATCGGGAAAAAGCACCACCGGTCTGGCGCTGCTGCGCCTGATCTCATCCGAGGGAAAGATAACTTTTGCCGGCCAGCCGATTCAGGGGCGTAACCGTCGACAGCTGCTGCCGCTGCGCCGACAAATGCAGGTGGTTTTTCAGGATCCGAACTCGTCGCTCAATCCGCGCCTGACGGCGCAGCAGATCATTGAGGAAGGCTTGCGCGTCCACCAGCCGACGCTGACGGCAGCCGAACGCGAACAGGCAGTGATCCTTGCCATGCAGGAGGTTGGGCTCGACCCGGCCAGCCGCCAGCGCTACCCGGCGGCGTTCTCCGGTGGCCAGCGGCAGCGTATCGCCATCGCCAGAGCGTTGATCGTCAAGCCGCAGCTGATCGTCCTCGACGAGCCGACCTCATCACTGGATAAAACCGTTCAGGCGCAGATCCTGCACCTGCTGAAAGCGTTACAGCAAAAGCATCAGCTGGCCTATATTTTTATCAGTCATGATTTACGCGTAGTGCGGGCGCTGTGTCATCAGGTGATGGTGCTGCGTCAGGGAGAGGTGGTTGAACAGGGCGAGTGCCAGTCCGTCTTCAGCGCACCCCGGCACGAATATACCCGCCAGCTGCTGGCGCTGAGCTGACGGTCAGAAGGGGTTGTTGCCGGAGAAGGGCTCGGCGATGGCCACGCCAAAATTTTTCAGACGACAGGTGGCGGCGAATTCATCCTGCAGGTTAACGAACAGGCAGGGTTCGCCTTCGCACTCAAGGACGGAACAGTCGACTTCGATGTCGCTTAACGCCTGGCTGAGCTTATGCATAACCGGCCAGGCTTTTTCACCGTCCGGACTCAGCAGTTTCAGGGCAACGAGGCTGTTCTCGTTCTGCGCGCCGTTTTGCGGAATCGGTTCAACTCTGGAACCCGCAAAACCGGCCAGCCAGCGATAGCTCTGCGGCAGACGGTGTACGATAGAGAGTTGTTGTGTATTCACGTGGTTTCCCCGGAAGCAAAAGGCTTCACAATAAATTTACATCAATATTAACACACTGTTGACAAATAGTCCTGCCTTGACGCAGAAAACGTTTACAGCCGCGGCGGGCCAGGGTTAAGCACTTATAATCCAGCGCGTTATTTTTATACCCGGCGAGCCGATTGGCGCTATATGTACCCGTTTCTGTGATCCAAAACAACTTTTTTATCGCAACAATGCGACTTTTTACACTAATTGATTTTACATAAAGGAAACAAATCGCAGAACCCTGAAGCTCATTCTGGTTGACATGTATCAAGAAAGGGGCGATTTCGCCCCTGAAAATGTGACCTAGTGTGCGATTTTTCGCCGACGGGAAGCGTAAAGCGAGAAGAAAATAGAACAGGTTGCGCAGAAGGCAATAGAGATCAGCATTGGCCAGGCGGTGGTAAACGTCGCCATCGACAGCAGCGCGCCAATGATCGCCCCGATACCAAAACGAAACGTTCCGGCCAGTGACGAAGCGGTGCCGGCCATATGCGGAAACTCATCGAGGATCACCGCCATGGCGTTAGACGACACCATCGATACGCAGCCGACAAAGGCCGCCACGCCGATCACCAGCGACCAGAAGCCGACGTCCAGCAGCGCGCAAACCACCATCCATACCGCCATGGCAAACTGGATCCACAGCCCGGCGCGGAACATGCGCAACGCCCCCACCCGCCGCACAAACCGGCTGTTGAACATGGTCATCAGGAACAGGAAAACAATGTTCAGCGCAAAATAGTAACCAAAGTGCTGAGGCGCAACGTGGTTAATATTGATATAGACGAAAGGCCCGGCACTGAGGAAAGAGAACATGCCGGCGAAGCTAAAGCCGCTCGCCAGCATATAGCTCAGCACCCGCTTGTGACGGAACAGGGTGGCAAAATTACCCAGCGTGGTGCGCAGATGGAACGGCTGACGCCTGTCAGCTGGCAGCGTTTCGCGGATAAACAGGCCGATCATCAGCGAGGCCAGCAGGGCCACCAGCGCGAGGATCCAGAAGATGGCATGCCAGCTAAACCAGACCAGCACCGCCCCGCCGACCATCGGCGCCACCAGCGGCGCAATGGTCGTCACCAGCATGACAAACGACATCATCCGTGAAAACTCATCTTTCGGATAGATATCGCGCATAAGGGCGTTGATCACCACGCTGGCGGCCGCGGCCGCCAGACCGTGGAAGAAACGCATGACAATGAGCATATCGATGGTCTGCGAAAGGGCGCAGGCCACCGCCGCCGCGGCGAACACCAGCGTCCCGCCGAGGATCACCGGTTTGCGACCAAGGCTGTCTGCCATCGGCCCGTACAGCAGCTGACCCAGCGCAAAGCCCAGGATATAGGTGCTGAGCGTCATCTGCGCGCTGCCGTCCGGGACGTTGTACTGGGCGGCGATCACCGGCAGCGCCGGAAGATACATATCGATCGACAGCGGCATCAGCATGGCCAGCAGGCCGAGGATAAACACAATTCCCAGAGAAGAATTCTGCTTCACTGTCACGTTTTACTCCGTGCCTGCGGGGCGCCTACGCTGGCGATTTCCGTTTCCGTCAGCGGACGATATTCACCCGGCGCCAGCGCGTCATCCAGCAGGATATCGCCGATGCGCTCCCGGTGCAGGCCAACCACATGGTTGCCCACGGCGGCGAACATGCGTTTCACCTGATGGTAGCGCCCTTCGCTGATGGTCAGGCGCACTTCGGTCGGGGTGATCACTTCCAGCACTGCCGGCTTAGTGAGATCTTTTTCATTGTGCAACTGGACGCCTTTGGCAAACAGCTCTGCGGTCCCTTCCGCCAGCGGGCTTTCCAGCTCCACCAGGTAGGTTTTTTCACAATGGTGGCGCGGCGAGGTAATGCGGTGCGACCACTGGCCGTCATCGGTCATCAGCACCAGCCCGGTGGTGTCGATATCCAGGCGCCCGGCGGCGTGCAGCTTGTGCGCCACCGGCTCATCGAGGAAATAAAGGATAGTAGGATGATCGGGATCGTCGGTGGAACAGACGTAACCCTGCGGCTTGTTCAGCATAAAATAACGGGGGCCGTTCTGCTGGGTCAGCGTATTGCCATCATATTCCACCTCGTGCTCTGGCTGGAGCTTAAAAGAGGCATCTTTCACAATGTCGCCGTCCACGGTAACACGGCTGCCGCGGATTTCACGCCCGGCAATAGCCCGGCTGACGCCAAGCTGCTGAGCGATAAACTTATCAAGTCGCATGAATTTTTTTAGCCTGTAATAGTGCTGGAGCGGGCAACTCGCCCGAAAAAGAAGAATTTCACTGGCTAGTATAACGGGCTCTTAACACCACTCAAGGGAAAAGATTCATGGCATACTATTCGCGAGTTAATTAGCCCCGTGAATTCATGACTTTTACATTACGCCCCTATCAACAAGAAGCCGTCGATGCCACCCTCGCCTGGTTTCGTCGCCATACCGAGCCGGCGGCCATTGTCCTGCCCACCGGCGCGGGCAAAAGCCTGGTGATTGCCGAGCTTGCCCGGCTGGCACGCGGCCGCGTGCTGGTGCTGGCCCACGTCAAAGAGCTGGTGGCGCAGAACCATGCGAAATACTGCGCCCTTGGCCTCGAGGCGGATATCTTTGCCGCTGGTCTGCAGCGTAAAGAAAGCCACGGCAAAGTGGTGTTCGGCAGCGTGCAGTCGGTGGCGCGCAACCTCGATCAGTTTCACAGTGAATTTTCGCTGCTCATCGTCGATGAATGCCACCGTATCAGCGATGACGACGACAGCCAGTATCAACAGATCATAAGCCACCTGCG
Organism: Klebsiella sp. P1CD1; assembly: GCF_003790505.1. Taxonomy (NCBI): domain Bacteria; kingdom Pseudomonadati; phylum Pseudomonadota; class Gammaproteobacteria; order Enterobacterales; family Enterobacteriaceae; genus Klebsiella; species Klebsiella sp. P1CD1. The sequence continues at coordinate 1,705,578 of NZ_CP033631.1, read as the reverse complement.
GCAGGTGAATCCTCAGCTCCGGCTGCTCGGCCTGACGGCTACCCCGTTCCGCCTCGGCAAGGGTTGGATCTATCAGTTTCACTACCACGGCATGGTACGTGGCGATGAGAAAGCACTGTTTCGCGACTGCATCTATGAGCTGCCGCTGCGCTATATGATTAAGCACGGCTACCTGACGCCGCCGGAACGCCTTGATATGCCGGTGGTGCAGTACGATTTCAGCCGTCTGCAGGCGCAAAGCAACGGCCTGTTCAGCGAAGCCGATCTTAACCACGAACTGAAAAAACAGCAGCGCATAACACCGCATATCGTCAGCCAGATCGTGGAGTTCGCCGAAAGCCGTAAAGGGGTGATGATCTTCGCCGCCACCGTGGAACACGCCCGGGAAGTAACCGGTCTGCTGCCGGCGGCGCAAGCCGCGCTGATCACCGGGGAAACGCCTGGACCAGAGCGGGATCGCATTATCGAGGCGTTTAAAGCGCAGGAGTATCGCTATCTGGTGAACGTCGCGGTGTTGACTACCGGCTTCGACGCCCCGCACGTTGACCTGATCGCCATCCTCCGCCCCACCGAGTCGGTGAGTCTTTACCAACAGATCGTTGGCCGCGGCCTGCGCCTGGCGCCGGGCAAAACCGACTGCCTGATCCTCGACTACGCCGGCAACCCGCATGACCTGTACGCCCCGGAAGTGGGGACGCCGAAGGGGAAAAGTGACAACGTGCCGGTGCAGGTCTTCTGCCCGGCCTGTGGTTTCGCCAACACCTTCTGGGGCAAAACCACCGCCGACGGCACCTTGATTGAGCATTTTGGCCGCCGCTGCCAGGGCTGGTTTGAAGATGATGACGGCCACCGCGAACAGTGCGACTTCCGCTTTCGCTTCAAAAACTGCCCGCAGTGCAACGCGGAAAACGATATCGCCGCCCGCCGCTGCCGCGAGTGCGACACGATTTTGGTCGACCCGGACGATATGCTGAAGGCGGCGCTGAAGCTAAAGGACGCGCTGGTGCTGCGCTGCAGCGGCATGGCTATGCAGCACGGTAGCGACGAGAAAGGCCCGTGGCTGAAAATCACCTACTATGATGAGGACGGCGCCGACGTGAGTGAGCGCTTCCGTCTGCTAACGCCCGCCCAGCGTACCGCCTTTGAGCAGTTGTTTATCCGCCCGCATACTCGTACGCCGGGCGTGCCGTTACGCTGGATAACCCCGGCGGATATCATTGCCCAGCAGGCGCTGCTGCGCCATCCTGACTTTGTCGTCGCCCGAATGAAGGGGCAATACTGGCAGGTGCGGGAAAAAGTTTTCGATTATCAGGGCCGTTTCCGTCGCGCCAATGAGCTGCGTTAATCCGCCAAAAACTGAGGTTTTGATTGCCGCTGTGCCGATTGGCGGCTATAATGCCGCCCGCTTTTGCATTCGCAAAGCAGATAATCTGCCTGCAGCTGGGTCGCCTGTTGCAGGCTTTATATATAGAGAGACATCAATGTTTACTATCAACGCAGAAGTACGTAAAGAGCAGGGTAAGGGTGCGAGCCGCCGCCTGCGCGCAGCTAACAAGTTCCCGGCAATCATCTACGGTGGCGAAGCTGCTCCGGTTGCTATCGAACTGGATCACGACAAACTGTGGAACATGCAGGATAAAGCTGAATTTTACGGCGAAGTTGTGACCCTCGTTATCGATGGCAAAGAAGAGAAAGTTAAAGTTCAGGCTGTTCAGCGTCACGCTTTCAAGCCGAAACTGACCCACATCGACTTCGTTCGCGCGTAATCGCCGATAGCAAGTTGTATGGCAAACGCCCTGGTGTCTTCTGACCCGGGGCGTTTTGTTATCGGCGCCGCCAAAGTTCCGGCGCCTCGTCCACGAGGTCGCTCAGCATCCGGTGCTTATTCATGCCGGGCAGCCAGAGCATCACCATGGTCACGTTCAGTCCCTGACTGCCGACCTCGGTAGCTATTTCAGCAACCCCCTGCCACTCGCCTGGCCGTAAATGTTCCGGTAAAAACCCCCAGCCCATCCCCTGCTCCATCGCATGGCGCAGCAGCGCGATTTCATTCATATACAGCGTATGGCCGGATATCTGTAGCCGGCGGGCGATCTGATCGTCACTGCGCCGGTGCATCACCAGCTGTGGCGTTAGCGATAAATTCAGCAATGTCAGCGGCCGTGCGGCGTCAGTAAACAATCCTTGCGCGGCGTAAAAACGTAAATCAACGGTGCCCAGCGCCCGCCACTCCATTTCGCTGCCCAGCGTACGATTATTAGCCTGGCAAATGGCCATATCCGCGATGCCCTCGCTCAGCGCCTGCTCGGCTTCGCGCCGCGAGGCGCTCCAGCAGCTTAAACGGATCTGCCGCCGGGCAAGCGTATCAGCCAGCAAACAGAGAAATTCACGCGGCACGAAGGGATCGTACACCAGACGTAACGCCTGCCAGGCCGTTTGCGGCAGCGTTTGCGCAAAAGACTCGAAAGCCTGCGCCTGACGCAACAGCAGGTGTGCCTGGCGAAAAAGCTGCTCGCCTTCGGCGGTTAGCGTCAGGCTACGCCCTTCACGGCTGAACAGCCGGTAGCCCAGCGCATCTTCCAGATAGTCCAGCAGATCGCGAAGCGTGGTCCGGTCTTTAGCTAAACGAATGGCCGCCTGCGACAGGCTGCCAGTTTCGGCGATGGTGGCGAAGGCCTCAATCTGTGCGAAAGAATACTGCAGGGTTTTCATCCCTCTCTCCCTTGCGGGGGAAAATCCCCCATTTGCTGATTTTAGCCTTCGCGAGCCGATTTATATACTGCGCAGCGAAACTATGGCAAACGAGGAAATGAAAATGATAAAAAAACCACTGGCTCTGGCGTTAATTTTGGCGGCGCTGCCGGCGGCGGCGATGGCGCAAAACTGCGGCGACCTGACGCTGGATGTCTGCCCCACCCCTTACGACCAAACGCTACCCGCGGCCAAAGACATGCTCACCTGGGATCAGGCGTCACGCGTCGTTGGCTTTCGTAACGACTATCGCAATTATGCCGGAGACGTCTTCCGCCACGGCGCAGCGGTCCCGCTGGAGCGTGCTGAAAAGCCACTGACCCACGCCAGCTATACCCTCAACGGCCACACCTGGACGCTACAGGATTACCTGAAGCGCGAGAACGTCAGCGGCATGCTGGTGCTGAAAGACGGCAAAGTCGCCTGGAAATACCTTGGCAACGGCAACACCGATACCACGCTGTGGACCTCGCGATCGGTGGGCAAATCGGTCGTCTCAACGCTGGTGGGCATCGCCATTCAACAGGGGAAAATCCACTCCCTCGATGACCTGATTACCGTTTATGAACCCGAACTGAAAGGCACCGCCTGGGACGGCGTAACGCTCAAGCAGCTCATTCAACATACCAGCGGCGTGGACTGGAATGAAGATTACACCAACCCGCAGTCGCACTTTGCCCGCCTGACCCAATGTGAAGCACAGCCCGGCGCCTATGACTGCGTACGTAAAATTGTGTCGACGCTGTCGCGTAAACACCCGGCAGGCGAGCAGTGGTCCTACTCTTCCGGCGGCGCCTGGTTGCTGGGCGATGTGCTGGAACGCGCGACCGGTATGTCGCTGGCCGCCTGGCTTGAGCAGTCGCTGTGGCAGCCTGCGGGTATGGCCCACGATGGCGTATGGCATGCTTATCAGCAAGGGAAGCATGATGTTGGCGCCCACGGCTTTAACGCCACCCTCGAAGACTGGGGCCGCTTTGGCGAGTTTGTCGCCCGCGATGGTCGGTTAAGCAACGGCAAACAGCTGGTGCCCGCTGGCTGGTTCGACCAGGCCGCAAGCTGGACAAAAGCGCTGAACTCGGTTTCAGCAGCGCATCCGCAAGGTATCTACGGCTATCAGTGGTGGAACAACGCCATTCCGGCCAATGCGCAACACGTACAGCCGACGCCGCAGGAAGGACTGCAGGGCTCGCTGTGGGCGCTGGGGATCTATGGCCAGGTGATCATGGTGAACCGCGCGGAACATCTGGTGATCGTCCAGTGGTCGACCTGGCCGCAGGCGGAACCGTCCTTCAACGCCCAGCCGCTGGAAGCGGCGCTGATGTACAGCGCCATTGCCCGCGAATTGCGCTAATCTCCCCTGCTCCTTGCCGCTTAGCTGGCGAGGAGCGTATCGGCATTCAGCGCCAGATGCTGCAACAGCATTATCGTTTTCGCATCCATGATCTCGCCATCGCGAATAGCCTGCAGCGCCCGCGCCAGCGGCCACTCCAGCACTTCAATATCCTCACCTTCTGCCGCCAACCCGCCGCCGTCGCCCCGACGGTCATCGGCCTGATATTCCGCGATAAAAAAGTAGAGCTTCTCGGTCACGGAGCCTGGACTCATAAAGACAGTGAAGACGGGTTCGACCCGCGTCACGCGAAAGCCGGTCTCCTCTTCCGCTTCGGCAACGATCCGCGCCTCCGGCGAGGCGTTATCCAGCAGCCCGGCGGCAGCCTCAATCAGATACCCATCATGACCGTGGGTAAATACCGGAAATCGGAACTGGCGCGTCAGGACCACCGTCCGCTTCTCACGGTTATAGAGTAAAATGACCGCGCCGTTGCCGCGATCATAGGCTTCCCGGCTCTGCTCCTGCCAGCAACCGTCCCGGCGCAGCAGTTCAAAAGTATATTTTTTCAGGGTGTACCAGTTGTCAGAGAGCAGCGTCTCGCGAACGTGGCGGACGTGCGGTGCGTGAGTTTGCATGTTATATCCCCTTTGAGATGACAGCTGGCACCATAACATGCATAATCAGGCACAAACAAGATCATTCGTGAAGGAAAAATCATGCTCGCCAGTCAGAGAAAACAGCAGATCCTCCAGATCCTCACCGAGGAAAAACAGGTGATGTCCGGGGAGCTAAGCCAGCGGTTCAACGTCTCCGAGGACTCCATTCGCCGCGATCTGCGCGAGCTGGCGGCGGAAGGAAAACTGCAGCGGGTCCACGGCGGCGCACTGCCGGTTTCTGCCGCTATTGCGCCTATTGAAACGCGCAAAAGCGTGCAGATCGCCTCCAAGCAGGCGGTCGCCCGCGCCGCCGCTGCGCTGATCCAGCCTGGACAGGTGGTGATTGTCGATGGCGGCACCACCACTGCAGCAATGATCGGCTTTTTACCTGCGGAACTGAACTGTACGGTGGTCACCCACAGCCCCGGCATCGCCGTGGCGCTGGTGGACCACCCGCGAATCGAGGTGATCCTGCTCGGGGGCAAAGTGTTTAAACATTCGGTCGTCGCTGTGGGCGCCGAGACGCTGGCGGGTATGGCGCGGATCAATGCCGATCTGTTCTTTATGGGGGTGACCGGCATCCACCCGCGGGCAGGTTTCACTACCGGTGATTATGAAGAAGCGGGCATCAAACGCGCACTGGCGGCCAGAGCGGCGGAAACCGTGGTGATGGCGTCCCGGGAGAAGCTCAACGCCGCGTCAGCCTTTGCCATCGGCGAACTGAACCTCGCCAGTACGCTTATCGTCGACGGTGAACCCGACGCCGCGCTGCGCCAGCAGCTGGTGCAGTGCGGCGTGGAGATCATCCCCGTTCAGCGATAGCGCCGACAGGGCATGGGGTTTAATTGCCGCCGGACGTCCGGCGCTGCAGCTGGTCGCGCAGGTTCGGCGGGGTGCCCTTAATGGTCAGGGTATCGGTGGCGGGATCCCAGAATACGCGTTCACCTAACAGCATGGCGTCGAAGTTAATGGTCAATCCGCCGCCGCTGCCGGCAAACTTGGTCAGCTGGCGTAAGGTGCTGCGATCCGCCGGGAAGCTCTCTTCCAGCTCATAGCCCTGCGCGGCAGTGAATTCCTGGAAGCTCTTTTCGCTGACGCCGGCGAGCTCTTTGGACAGCGACTCCAGCTCAATCTCTTCCCCGGCCTGCAGCTGTTCGTTACAGTACGCGTAGACCTGCTGACGCACATTCTGTCGCTCGGATTTATCAAGCTGAGCATCGGCGGCGAAGTCATCCACCGCCTGCAGCAGGCCGCGGTTCTGCGCTTTGGCGTTAAGCCCTTCGCTGGCGCCGAGGAAATCCATAAAGAAATCGGCCACTTTGCGCCCTACCCGCCCTTTCAGGAAGGTCAGATAGCGGGTCGACTCCGGGTTGGTTTCCCACTCGGTTAAATCGATGCGCGCGACGATATCAGCATGGTTAATATCCAGGTAATGGGTCGAGCGGATATCCAGCTCCTCGTTGACGCGCATACTGCTCAGGTTATTGAGCACCGCCACCAGCAGATACTCGACCGCCAGGTAACGATACTGGCAGAAGAGGACAATGCCCCCTTCGGCGAACGGGTATTTCGCCAGTTCATCGCGCAGACGACCAGTCGCCGCGCGGCTGAACGCCAGAAACTCTTCTTCCCCCTGACGCTGCAGACGCAGCGCCTGCGCCAGTTCACTCTCTTCATTGAACAGGCCATAGGCTTTGCTTTTGGCGCTATAGACCCGGTGCAGTTCAGCCATCATCTCGACGACCGTCGCATTCGGCTCCAGCAGTGACTCGCGCAGCACCAGCTCCAGATTTTGTTCATCACGTTTGATTAACTGATGCAGGGCAATCTGGTCGATATCCAGACTCATGTTAAACTCTCCTTTTAGACCGGGCGGTATTCAACCACCGCCGGGTTGCCGACGCAACTGGCGCCACACATTTCGACGTTGTTACCGACGATCGGTGCGCTTTTGCGTCGCGGCGAAAAAATGCGGAAAAAAAGCTGCTGCTACGGTAATATGTTGCCCTTTCACGAACAAACAGATTTTGAGTTTATGCCGCAAATTTCCCGCTATAGCGATCAACAGGTCGAACAGTTGCTCAGCGAGCTAACGAACGTCCTGGAATCACACAAAGCCCCGGTTGACCTTTCACTGATGGTGTTAGGCAATATGGTGACCAACCTGATCAACAGTAGCGTCGCGCCGGCGCAGCGTCAGGCCATCGCCCGTTCTTTCGCGCAGGCTTTGCAGTCTTCCATTAACGACGATCCGGCGCATTAAGGATAACAGCAACAGTATATGGTGACTCTACGTCAGCCCTACCGAGAAAAAGTCTCCCAGATGGTCAGCTGGGGGCACTGGTTCGCCCTGTTCAACATGTTGTTGGCCATGGTGCTCGGCAGCCGCTATCTTTTTGTCGCCGACTGGCCGACGACGCTTGCCGGACGGCTTTTTTCGTACGTCAGTCTCGTCGGACACTTCAGCTTCCTGGTGTTTACCAGCTATGTGCTGATCCTCTTCCCGTTGACCTTTATCGTGGTCTCGCAGCGCCTGATGCGCTTCCTGTCGGTGATCCTTGCCACCGCCGGGATGACGCTGCTGCTGATAGATAGCGAGGTCTTCACCCGCTTCCATCTTCACTTAAACCCGGTCGTCTGGGAGCTGGTCATCAACCCTGACCAGAATGAGATGGCGCGCGACTGGCAGCTGATGTTTATCAGCGTCCCGGTCATCTTTTTGATTGAAATGCTCTTCGCCACCTGGAGCTGGCAGAAACTGCGCAGCCTGACGCGCCGCCGTCATTACGCCCGCCCGGTCGCCTGGTTCTTCTTTCTGTCGTTTATCAGCAGCCACCTGGTCTATATCTGGGCGGATGCCAACTTCTATCGCCCGATCACGATGCAGCGGGCGAATCTGCCGCTCTCTTATCCGATGACCGCCCGCCGTTTCCTCGAGAAACATGGCCTGCTCGACGCCCAGGATTATCAGCGTCGTCTGGTGGAGCAAGGGGCGCCGGAGGCGGTATCGGTCCAGTATCCGCTCAGCAACCTGCGCTACCGTGATCTCGGCGCGGGCTACAACGTGCTGCTGATCACCGTCGACAACCTGAACTATTCGCGGTTTGAAAAGACCATGCCGGCGCTGGCGGCGTTCGCCAAAGAGAACGTCAATTTTACCCAGCATATGAGTTCGGGTAATACCGCCGACAGCGGCCTGTTTGGCCTGTTCTACGGTATTTCACCAGGCTATATGGACGGTGTCCTCTCGGCGCGTATTCCCGCCGCGTTGATCACCGCCCTCAACCAGCAGGGCTACCAGCTGGGCCTGTTCTCCTCCGATGGGTTTAGCAGCCCGCTCTATCGCCAGGCGCTGCTCTCCGACTTCTCGCTACCGAGCGCGAAGACTCAGAGCGACGAACAGACGGCCAATCAGTGGATCGGCTGGCTGGACCGTTACGCGCAGGATGAGAATCGCTGGTTCTCGTGGATCTCGCTCAACGGCACCACCCTCGACGACACGCAGCAACAGGGCTTTGTCCGCCGTTACAGCAAGGCGGCAGGTGATGTTGACGCCCAAATTGATCGGGTGCTGACCGCGCTACGCGCAGCCGGCAAGCTCGACAACACGGTGGTGATTATCACTGGCGGCCACGGCAAGCCGCTTAACGTCAAACACGACTCGTTCGACTGGTCGCGCGAGCAGTTGCAGGTGCCGCTGGTTATTCACTGGCCGGGCACGCCGGCGCAGGAAATTGCCACGCTGACCGATAACAAAGATGTAATGACCACGCTGATGCAGCGCCTGCTCCACGTTTCGACGCCAGCCAATGAGTACTCGCAGGGTGAAGATCTGTTCAGCGCCGCACGACGTCGGAACTGGGTCACCGCGGCCAACGGCGATACGCTGGCCATTACCACCCCGACCATCACCGTGGTCCTCAACCATAACGGCACCTATACCACCTGGAGCCGCGACGGCGAGAAAATTAAAGATCAGAAACCGCAGCTCAGCCTGTTGCTGCAGGTCCTGACTGACGAAAAACGCTTTATCGCTAACTGATTGATTAATTATGAATCAATCGCGCGCGACCCGCTTGCATTCGCTCGGGGAACGGGTAATATTGTTCCCCACGCGTCGGCACGTAGCGCAGCCTGGTAGCGCACCGTCATGGGGTGTCGGGGGTCGGAGGTTCAAATCCTCTCGTGCCGACCAAATCATTCACCGGTAAGTTTTGTTAACGACCGGTAACCCTACAGAAACCCGCACTCTCTCCGAGTTTGCGGGTTTTTTGTTGCCTGTTTTCCGTCGAATTTAAACGGGATCTTCAGGCATATTCCCCCTGGCATGTCGAATGACCAATGCCTGAACTTGTCCTGCTCCCCGTGGATTAATAGACGACGTTAGCGATCCGGCTGGGCGACCGTTCTCATGCAGCCTTAAGCCGTGCCTTTAAGCGCATCGCCGGAAAAGCGCCGGGTGCTGCACGGCCAGTGGCGGGAAGAAGGGGTTTAGCGCTGTCCCAGTTCACGGGTACGCCTGACCGCCGCCAGTACGCTGCGCTGAAGGCCTGCGGCAAAGTCACTGTTGTTCAGCTCATACAGAGCGTGGATCCCGACTCCCGCCGGTGAATTATTGATATCCAGAAGCTGACGCGGATGCTTCTGGCTTTGGCGCAGCATCTCGACCGCGCCGAGGAGGTTCTCCAGCACCACCTCCGTCGCCTGAGGCCGCGACAGCCCCGCCAGTACGCCGGCATCGGTAAGCGACTCAATAAAGTAGTAAATATAGTTAGGCCCCGCGACGCCAAAACCGGTAAAGACATCGATCAACCGCTCTGGCAAATACAGCACTTTGCCAAAACCGCGCAGAAACGGCTCGATCTCAGCCGCGCTGGCGTGGGCGTTTAAGGTTACGCCGCTATAGCCAAATCCGGTATCGGTCAGGGTATTGGGGATCGTCCTGGCAATCGGCGTTGTCTCACCAAACAGGGAGGCCAGCTTTTCCAGGGTCACTCCCGCGATCAGAGAAACCACCGTCGTCGAGCCGTTTAGCTGGGCGCGCACGCGGCTCGCCACCGCCGCCAGATCGTCCTGCGGACGGATCCCCAGCACCAGCAAAGAGGCCTCGCTTAAGCCACCGTCGCCCGACAACCGATAGCGGGAGTGCAAAGCCTCGATTCGCGCGCTGTCGATATCCTCCAGCGAGATCGCGTCCGCCCGCAGCGTACCGTTGCTTAATGACGCGCGAATAATCGCCTCCGTCATCTGTCCGGCACCAATAAAATGGACCTTTGCCATAGTTTTACTCCTTATTCAAAACGCTATTCGTCGTGACCAACACCGAAGCGCCGGCCTTGTCGCGCCGGGTCGGCAACGCGAATCCCCGTTCCGTCAGTGGGATAAATCCGTCCGTCAACGTCGCCGTCAACCGTGGTGAGCTTTTGCCCGCTCAGTGCCTGAATCGCCGCTTCTGGCTGATTAATAAACTGGTTGCGTGGCCCCCACTTAAGGTTGCCATTCCGCCTCATGCGACTCTGACTGATAAAAACGCAGCCGACAGGCGGCATCACCGCGAGCCAGCGCGGTCTGCACCTCTAAACGCAGCCCCGGAAACGCGTCGGTTAACGCATGATCGCCTTCCATGCAGATATCGCATAGCGTCTCAATTTCGCTGGCGCCCCGCCCCTGCTGCCGCCAGCAGTTAACGTAAGGACAGTAGTGAAACAGGACGATAAATTCAGCCCGGCTGGCGCTAACGGGCTCCATCTCATAAACCTGAGATTCCAGACCGCGGGTAAACAGCCCGGCAAACTCCTGCAAATCCTGGCGATCGCGCATTTGCGCACGCAGCTTATGCCCGATATCGCGGCCATAGTGACGTATGGCTTCACGCGCAAAATCATCCGCGATATGACGTTGTCGGCTTTCGTCCAACAGGTAACCGATGGTAGCCGCGCGTTTTTCAGTAATGGCGCGCAGCGCCAGGGTCACCTCATCGTTTAAGGTGGCGGCGTTATGCGCCGGCTCCGAGCTTATTTGCGTCATGCGTTTATTCCCAGTCGGTATTCACTTTGACGTCGCTGGCGCCCGGCAGGGCATACACATCTTCGGCGTACCATTTCCGTGAGAGCTCAGCGAGCGTGCCGTCTTTTTTCAGGGCAACCAACTGCGCATCAATCGCTTTGATCAACTGCGGGTCGGTATTTTTTTTATACAAATAGACGTTAGGAAACAGGCCGACGGAATCCGAAGCTTTCAGATTGAGATTTAGCGCCTTATTTAACGCCAGTAGCGCACCAATGGGATAAATCGCCGCATCGTATTCCCCGGAAGCGACCGCTTTAAAGATATCGGCGGCGGACTGCTCGCCGTTGGGCTGCAGGTTAATTTGTTGGCCTGGATGTTTTTTGTTGTAGTTTTCAATCACCGTATAACGGGCGTCGGAGGTGTGAATCGGCACCAGCTTTTTCTTACCGCTGGCGAGATCGCCGAGTTGATGAATATCGTTCTCATCGTTACGTACAATCAGGCGTAAATCGCTGATCCCGGTCGGCTCGCCGGAGTGGTCATATTTTTCCGCCCGCTCTTTGGTGAGATAAAAGTGATCCGCCGCAAGGGTATACGCGCCGGTCGACAGGCCGACGATCATCGCGTCGCGCGAGACCGCATTAAAATGAAACGTATAGTCGGTTAACCGCTGGTCCAGCACCTTTAACAGATCGCCATCGTAGCCGGTAATATTGTTGTTATCGTCCACAAAGCTAAAGGGAAAACCGTTAGCGTTAACGACAACCTCAATAGTCTTCGCGTGCGGACTTTTTTCAACCGCCTGTGCGGCGTTAATTCCCATTGCCAACGTCAGCGCACTCACCAGTAAAATTTTATTTTTCAAAATACCTTCCCCAAAATGATAACCGTGGAACACTCTTTTGTACGTTTCCTTGCCAGCGGGCGCGCAGAAACCGTTCTACACTGCGCAATGCTCTGGCAATTGCCAGGCACAGCGCGATATAAATCACCAGCACGACGCAATAGGCTTCGACAAAATGAAACCCGCGCGCGGCGGCGATATTGGCTTTCGCCATCAGATCAATAACGGTGATGGTGTAAACCAGCGAGGTGTCTTTAATCAGATCGATCAGCACGCTGGTGAAGTTCGGCAGTGCGGATACTGCCGCCTGCGGAAAAATAATGCGTCGGAACTGCGTGAACCCGCTTAGCCCAATTGACCATGCGGCCTCGCGCTGCCCCTTATCAACCGCGTTCCAGCCTGCGCGAAAGGTTTCGGCGAAATACGCGCTGAAAATCAGCGATAGCGCGGTGACCGCCGCCGCCAGTGGCGAGAGTTTATAGTGGTACATATTGTCCTGCGGGCCGCCAAACAGCCCGGCGGCTATCCATGGCCAGACGTAAAAAAAGAAATACAGCATCACCAGTACCGGGACCGAACGGCTAAAGGAGAGAAATACCTTCGCCCCCCATTGAACCCCGGGAACCTGACGAATAATCACCCACGCCAGCGCCGCGCCCAGCAGGGTGGAAAAGAGTAAGGACAATAACGTTATCACCAGGGTGACCGGCAGCGCGCTTAAAATAAACGTAAAATTGTCCCGAATGAATGCCAGGCTAAACATGTTAATCTATCACTCCAGCAGGAACTGATACTTCTTTTCAATACGAGTGGTAAAATAGAGAATAATACTATTCAGCACCCAGTAAACGATAATAACACTAATAAACGCCGCAACCTGTTTAGATCCATAGCTATTTTGCGAAATCTTTTGTGCACGGCCAAAAACATCTACAATACCAATAATATTGACCAGTGAGGTCATCTTCACAAGGTTAATTAAAAGATTACCAAAAACGGGAATGGCAATAATGAGCCCCTGGGGAAAAATAATCCGCTGCATTCCCTTATGCCAGGGAATATTGAGGCTGATGATGGCCTCTTTCTGGCCGGTATCCACCGCACGCCACGCGGAGCGCATCATTTCTGCAAAATAGGGACTGATGCTGACCGAAATAGACAACACCGCAAAGGTGGTATCGCTAATCCATAGCGGCGGCAGCGCCAGCGCAGTCAAAATTAATTTTCCGCCGAAGAAAAACAGCAGGATCAGCAGCGCCAGGGGGGCGCCACGCAGAATGTCGGTATACCCGTTTGCCACCGCGCTGAGCGGCTTAAAGCGACTAAACTGCAGCAGCACAATCAGCAGCGCGATCGTCAAACCAAGCAGCAGCGATGCCAGCGTTATCCCGAGGGTCACGGGTAAATTTTCCAGCAGTTTCGGCAATATTCCGGCGATATCCTGCCAGTTAAAGAGCGGGTTATTGTTCATCATTAGCCTCAGGCATGATAGTGCAGTTGCGCCAGAAACGCCCGGGTTCGCCCCTGCTGTGCTGCGCCAAATATCTGTTCCGCCGGGCCCTGCTCAACGATTTCGGCGTTTTCCATAAATACCACCCGGGAAGCGACCTGGCGGGCGAACGCCATTTCATGGGTCACGATAATCATCGTCTGACCCGCAGCGGCAATCGTCTGAATAAGCTCCAGCACTTCACCAACTTTTTCCGGATCCAGCGCGGAAGTCGGCTCATCCAGCAGCAGAACGGCGGGGTTAATTGCCAGCGCCCGCGCAATCCCGATACGCTGCTTTTGGCCGCCGGAGAGACTGTGCGGATAGCTGTCTTTTTTATGCAATAACCCCACCTGCTTTAAGAGTTGTTCAGCAATATCCTGCGCCTCCTGACGCGGGCGCTTTTGAGCGTAAATCAGGCCTTCGGTAATATTCTGCAGTGCGGTCAGATTATGAAAGAGATTCCACGATTGAAAAACCATGGCGGTTTTCGCCCGTAGCTTTTCAATCTCCTTTTTGCCCGCTTTTGCGCAATCCAGCGCCACATCATCTATTCTTATTTGCCCGCTATCGGCAGGCTCCAGGAAATTAAGCGTACGTAATAGCGTGGTTTTCCCTGAGCCGCTGGGGCCAATAATGCAAATAATCTCGCCGGAATGAATACTGAGCGAGACCTCTTTTAGCACTCTTTCACCGGAGAAGCTTTTACTGATCTTATTAATAGTTATCATAATTAAATATTCGTGGATAATTTTTATTTGCCGCACGCCGGCGCTTATTGCTGCCTAAAAACTATATTGCTGCAGTTCAGATGATAGCAAACAAGAAAATCATCTATCGAAAGTTAAAAAATAACTTTTTATATATTTGTTATGACAATGAGGCTGAATTGTAATTTAGCTTTCTTAACAAAACTGGATGGCGATACTTGACAATGATTATTCAAATTTACTGAACAATGAAAGCAAATTGTTTCGATTTTAATCATCCGGCCGTCAGCCTATCATTTATCACATCGGGGCAACAACGCTCCAACACTGACAAAACACTTAAGGAATACGACCATGAAATCCATCAAAACTTTCGTTGCAGTTGCCGCACTCTCTATGATCTCTTTCGGTACTTTTGCTCAGAGCATCAGCGCCAGCGCTTCCACCCTGGACCGCGCAGAAGCCAAAATTGCCGCGCAGGCCGCAGAGCAAGGCGCGTCTTACAAAATCACCAGCGCTCAATTCAATAACCGCGTACATATGACCGCTGAGCTGACGAAATAAAATCGCCACATTGCCGGGCCGCCGGAAGAAACAGGCGACAGCGACAACACGATGAAATAAGGAACAGAATATGAAAAATATCGGCGTAGTCACCGCACTGCTGTTGGCCGCTACACTTTCGTCCGGCGTGATGGCCGCAGAGAAGAGCCAGACACATCCGGAGGCGGGTTCAAATATCGATACATCGATGCATCAGAATCATATTGATGTCAGCCATGCCTTTGATAAAGAGAGCCTGACCGCAGGCAATCTTCAGTAAGACACTGCATAAGGCGCGCGTGGAAATATCCGCTGCGCGCTTTTTTTCTGCCCGTTTGACCATGGATTATCCGCCATAACCTCCGCTTTTGCCGTATCGATATACTACGCTTCTACACCTCGTTGCTTCCTGACAGCACATTTTGCAGATAACACTGCTTTCATCATGCGTACCGGACAGGCATTGAAAGCAGAAGTTGTCTGTTTTACTCAATAGCGTCCGCAGGGTTTTCTGCCAGGGCTTTTATCCACTTTTTCCCCTCTGTTATAGAGTACGACTATCCAGATGGTAAATTACGTCGTAGCATCTATCATTCGACTGTATGACTCATAAGCAGGAGCGGATGACATGAGAGTTAATGGACTTACCAAAGGATTTTTCATCCTTATCGTCTTTATTGTAACCCTGGCCTTTTTTGATGTTCTCTCACCCTATTATTCCGCCATCCTCTGGGCCGCGATCCTTGCGGTGATTTTTAATCCGGTCAAAAACAAGATTCGCACTCGCCTCGGCGAGCGCAATGGCCTCGCGGCGCTGCTGACCATCGTCATCATCTGCCTTATCGTTTTTACGCCGCTGGCGATCATCCTCTCGTCGCTGGCCTACGAGCTGAACGTGGTGTATAGCAAACTTCAGCATAACGACACTCAGTTCCCGACGGTGGTCGCCAGTCTGTTTGCTCACCTCCCCGGCTGGGCCAGAGGTTTCCTTGCCGAGCACAACCTCGATAGCGCGCAGCAGATCCAGCAGCAGCTCTCCGATGTTGCGCTGAAAAGCGGCCAGTATCTGGCCGGCAGCGCGTTTCTGATTGGTAAAGGCACCTTTGGCTTTACCGTCAGCTTCGGCATTATGCTGTACCTGCTGTTCTTCCTGCTGAAGGATGGGCCTTACCTGGTGCTGTTGACTCTCGAATCTCTGCCGTTATCGAGCTATGTGAAGCAGCACCTGTTCGCTAAATTCGCCGCGGTCGCCCGCGCCACGGTAAAAGGCACCGTGGCCGTAGCGCTGGCGCAGGGGGCGCTGGGCGGCTTTGCCTTCTGGGTTGCCGGTCTGGACGGCAGCATTCTGTGGGGTGCGCTGATGGCGTTCCTGTCGCTTATCCCGGCGGTAGGCTCGGCCATTATCTGGGTGCCGGCGGCGATTTACCTCTTCGCCACCGGGCAGCTGTGGCAGGGCGCCTTTATCGTTGGCTTCTTTGTGATTGTGATTGGCCTGGTGGATAACATTCTGCGTCCGCTGCTGGTGGGCAAGGATACCAAAATGCCGGACTACCTGATCCTTATCGCGACGCTGGGCGGCATGGAGATCTACGGCATCAACGGATTCGTTATCGGGCCGCTGATTGCCGCCTTGTTTATCGCTTGCTGGAACCTGCTGTCGGGACGAGAGCATGCTGGCAACACTGATGAATTAGATGAAGAATTCATTGAGGAAGCGAAAAATAGCCGCAACGAATAAGCTTCATGGGCCGCCGTGGCGCAAGGTGCGACATGGCATCACGCCAGTACATAACACCATTCATTTTGAAAAAATTAGTAAATAAAACTTAACATTCAGCAAAGCAATGATAGGCTGTATCAGTCAGGAACGAAAATAAAGGATGATCAACCGTGAAAAAAATCACTACGCTAGCCGTTTCTCTGCTGACCGCCGCCTGCATGTCCGCTGGCGCCCAGGCCGCAGACCAGCCGCTGGAAAAAGTCGCGCCGTTCCCGAAAGCGGAAAAAGGCATGAAGCGTCAGGTTATTCAGCTGCCGCAGCAGCAGGATGAGTCAGCGCTGAAGGTTGAGCTGATAATCGGCCAGACGCTGGAAGTTGACTGCAACCACCATCGTTTAGGCGGGAAGCTGGAAAGCAAAACCCTGGAAGGCTGGGGCTATGACTACTATATCTTTGATAAGCTGAGCGGCCCGGTCTCTACCATGATGGCCTGCCCGGATGGCAAGAAAGAGAAGAAATTTGTCACTGCCGGTCTCGGCGATGATGCCATGCTGCGCTACAACAGCAAGCTGCCGATTGTCGTGTACGCGCCGAGCAATGTCGATGTGAAATATCGCATCTGGCGCGCCGACGAAACCATCGGTAACGCCGTCGTCCGCTAAGTCGACCCATCAAACCGACAAAAAAAACGGCAGCCCGCAGGCTGCCGTTTTTGTCAGAGCGTTTGTCAGAGCGCGATATCCGCCATCGGCTTACCACCGCTCAGCGGCTTCAGCTCCGCCTGCGGGGCTTCATCCGCCACCGCGGCCGGCTCATATTTCAGCTCCAGCACTTCACTGGTCCACGCCAGCGCTTTCTCAATCTCCGCCGGGTTGCCATCAAGGCGAATACCGTAGGTCGGGATGATGGCCTTCAGCCTGGCCTGCCATTCCGGCGAATTGACTTTGTCTTTAAACACTTTTTCCATTAGCTGCAGCATGATAGGCGCCGCGGTGGAGGCGCCTGGCGATGCGCCGAGCAGCGCCGCGACAGTGCCTTCGTCATCGCTCACCACTTCAGTACCGAGGCGCAGTACCCCGCCCTTCTTCGCATCGCGCTTGATAATTTGCACGCGCTGACCGGCCTGCCACAACCGCCAGTCCTCTTTCCGCGCTTCCGGATAGTACTCGCACAGCGCCGCCAGGCGATCTTTATCTTTCTGCATCACCTGGCTAATCAGGTATTTCACCAGATCGAAGTTGTCCAGACCGACGTTGAGCATCGGCAGAATATTCGAGGTATTCGTCGAGGCCAGCAGATCCCACAATGAACCGTTCTTCAGGAAGCGGGTCGAGAAGGTGGCGAACGGCCCGAACAGCACCACGCGTTTACCGTCGATAATACGGGTATCAATGTGCGGCACCGACATCGGCGGCGCGCCCACTTCGGCCTGGCCGTAAACCTTCGCCAGATGGTGGTTCACCACCTCCGGATTTTCGCAGACCAGGAACTGGCCGCCGACCGGGAAGCCCGCATACTCTTTGGCCTGTGGAATGCCGGTTTCCTGCAGCAGCGTCAACGCCGCGCCGCCGGCGCCGATAAAGATGAATTTCGCTTTAATGACCCGCTTCTGACGACGGTTGTCGGCATCCGCGAGAGTGACCGTCCAGCTCTTGTCGGCGTTGCGCTTGAAGCGACGCACCACGGTACCCAGCTGCAGGGAGAAATTATCATGCTTTTGCAGGCCGGCGATCAGCTGGCGGGTAATTTCGCCATAGTTGACGTCGGTTCCCACTTCAGTACGGGTGGCGGCCACCTTTTGCTGCGGATCGCGGCCTTCCATTACCAGCGGCGCCCAGGCTTTGATCTGCTGATGGTCTTCAGAATAGCGAATACCGCGGAACAGTTCGCTCTGCTGCAGCGCCGCATAGCGCGCGCGCAGGAAGTTGACGTTATCTTCGCCCCACACAAAGCTCATGTGCGGCACGCTGTTAATGAAAGATTTTGGTTTGTTCAGGACGCCGCGCGTCACCTGATGCGCCCAGAACTGACGCGAGATATGGAAGGCTTCGTTGATGTCGACCGCTTTGTCGATATTGATGCCGTTGGCGGTCTGCGGCGTGTAGTTCAGCTCCATTAGCGCCGCGTGGCCGGTACCCGCATTGTTCCACCCGTTTGAGCTCTCTTCCGCCACGCTGGACATCTGCTCAACCATGGTAATAGACCAGTCTGGCTCAAGCTCCTGCAGCCAGGTTCCCAGTGTGGCGCTCATAATGCCGCCGCCAATCAACAATACATCCGTCTCTTGCTCATGGCGGGTGTTGGTCCGAGTGCTGTTGGGACCAACCGCCTGTGAGCGTGGTACGGCCATCTTTTTATTCATCGGATTTGAGCCTTACTTTACTCGCTGTTTTTATTTAGCGCAGGTGATACGATTCTCACCACTCACGTTACCACCGAAGCTCAAAAATTTAAATATTGTTTAAATTTTAAGTTCTGTTTTGAGATCCGTTATAAAAATGTTTAATAAATGTATACACCAAATCACTTTTTGTACTGGTAGCCTTGGGGATTCCGCGCTATCATCCTCGGTTTTGTGACAGACCGCACGGAAGCAGGGCCTGCCACCGCTCCCTCTTTTTTATAAGCTGCGAACTTTTTTTATGCCCCCAGTTTCTGACCCCGCCGCTTCCGGCAATCTGCGCCCCATCCTCCGCTCCCCGTCGTTACTGACGCGCGAAGTGCTGGCCGGCGTGCTTTCCGCCCTGGCGTTAATCCCTGAAGTTATTTCGTTTTCGGTCATTGCCGGTGTTGACCCGCAGGTCAGCCTGGTTGCCTCGGTGGTGCTTTGCCTGGCGATGTCGGTCCTCGGCGGGCGCCCGGCAATGGTGACGGCTGCTGCCGGGTCGGTGGCGCTGGTCATTGGCCCAATGGTGCATCAGTACGGCGTGGGCTACATTCTGCCGGCGGTCATTCTGGCGGGTATGATTCAAATTTTGTTTGGTCTGTGCGGCATGGCGCGCCTGATGCGTTTTATTCCCCCGGCAGTGATGACCGGGTTCGTCAATGCCCTCGGGATCCTGATTTTCTTTGCTCAGGTACCGCACTTCTGGAGTCGCCAGCCGCTGATCGTCGGCCTGTTCGTCCTGACGCTGCTTATCGTCCTCTGGGCGCCGCGCTTCATTAAGGCCGTCCCGGCGCCACTGATCGCCATTGTCGCGCTCACTCTCTATACCGTCACCACTGGCCAGCAGTTGCCCACCGTCGGCGATGAAGGCTCGATGAGCGGCGGCCTGCCGGGATTCACTGCCCTGACCGTCCCCCTGAACCTGGCGACACTGCAGATTATCTGGCCGTGCGCCCTCAGTATCGCCTTTGTCGGTCTGATGGAGTCCCTGCTGACGGCTAAGCTGGTGGACGATCTCACCCATACCCCGTCGAACAAATCGCGGGAAAGCGCCGGGCTGGGTATCGCTAATATCCTTGCCGGCTGTTATGGCGGTATCGCCGGCTGCGCGATGATCGGCCAGACCATCGTTAACGTGGAGATGGGCAGAGCCCGCAGCCGTCTCTCAACGGTGATCGCCGGTCTGGTGCTGCTCCTGCTGGTGACAGCGCTCAGCCAGGTGATGGCGCAGATCCCGATGGCGGTGCTGGCAGGGGTGATGGTGATTGTGGCGGTGAAAACCTTTAGCTGGCATAGTATTCGCCCGGGCGAACTGGTGCGTAATCCGTGGCCGGAAACGCTGGTGATGCTGGTGACCGTCGCCGCAACGGTGGGAACCAGCAATCTGGCGATCGGCGTGCTGGCGGGGATCGTCGCCATGGCGCTCATCCCCCGCCGCCTGCGCACGAAGGCGCAGGCTACATCAGAAACAGCGTCGCCAGACCAAGGAAAATAAAGAAGCCGCCGGTGTCGGTGATAGCGGTGATCATCACGCTGGAGCCGACCGCCGGGTCGCGCCCCAGCTTCACCATAACCATCGGGATTATCACGCCCATCATCGCCGCCATCAGCAGGTTGAGCATCATGGCCAGCGTCATCACCCCACCGAGCTGCGGATCGTCATACAGCCACCAGGTAATGGCCCCCATAATCCCGCCCCATACCAGGCCGTTAATCAGGGCGACCCCCATTTCACGCAGGATCAGGAAGGTAAAGCTGCCGGGCTGGATCTGCTGTAGCGCCATCGCCCGGACGATCATGGTGATCGTCTGGTTGCCGGTATTGCCGCCGATCCCGGCGACGATCGGCATCAGCGAGGCCAGCGCCACCAGCTGTGAAATGGTGTGTTCGAAGCCGTCGATGACCCTGGAAGCGATAAACGCCGTACACAGGTTGACCGCCAGCCACGCCCAGCGCGTTTTCACCGCCTTGCTGACCGGGGCGAAGACATCCTCTTCATCGCTCAGGCCCCCCATCCGGCGCAGATCGTTATCGGTTTCTTCATAGACCACATCGACGATCTCATCGATGGTCAGTCGCCCGATCAGCTTACCATCGGCATCAATGACGGCGGCGCTGAGCAAGTCATCACGTTCGAAGGTGCGCGCCACCTTCTCCGCCTCTTCGTGCGGCTGAAAGGTGACCGGATCGCCCTCCATCACCTCCCCTACCCGCTTCTGCGCATCGTTGAGCAGAATGGTCTGCAGCTCCAGCTCGCCGAGCAGCAGCTTGTTACGGGTGGTGACGAACAGCTTATCGGTGTTTTCCGGCATTTTACCCAGACGCCGCAGATAGCGCTGCACCGCTGCCAGCGTGGCCTCCGGTCGCACCGTAATGACCTCAAACTCCATGATCGACCCGACGCTGTTGTCGGCGTAGCGCATAATCTGGCGAATACGGGCACGCTTTTCGGCAGGCAGGGTCGCCAGCAGCCGTCCGGTCAGGTTGCGCGGCAGATGCTGCAGCAGGTAAACCTGTTCATCGATATCCAGCGGCTGCATCGCCTGCAGCAGCTCGGGGTCGCTCATCTTGTCGATCAGGTCGCCCCAGACATTTTCTGAGGCTTCCAGCAGCACTTCGCCGCGTTTATCGTCAGGCACCAGGCACCATAGCGCGGTACGGGCGTCATAGGGGAGCGCTTCCAGCGCATCGGCGAGATCCGGCGGCGGCAGATGCGAGACCAGGATCTCGACTTCCGCCAGGTCATCGGCCAGCGTTCCTTCATCATAGCGTTCGGCCAGCGTCAGTTTGCCCAGCAGCGCGGAGGTCACTGCTTTATCGGTGCTCAAGAGCCAAATCAGACGGGCGCGCTCTTCGTCACGTAAGCGGGCGCTTTTTTTATGCAAAACGGACATCGATCGGGCAATCCTTTTGAGAATAGTGAGCCGGCCTGCGGGCCGGAAGCCTTAAGCATAGCGCGAGGAGGGGGAAATAATAACCGCCAGCAATGTAGTCGCTGAAAATTTCAGCGGCGCGGCACCCGGCTTTTCCCCCGGGCTCGCGGCGAGCATCAGGCCGTACGGGCCACCGCATCGCGGGAAGCCTGCGCCCGCTCCTCCCCGGTGAGCTCGGACAGCTGGCCGGCACGCATCTCCAGCAGGCGATCGGCGTGCTGGAAATAGTGATCGTCATGGCTGATGGCGAACACGGTTTTCCCCATCTGCTGCATCAGCGGCAGCAGCACCTGATAGAACTCGCGGCGGAAATGCGGATCCTGATCCGCCGCCCATTCATCCAGCAGAATGATGTCCCGGGACTCGGCCAGCGCCAGCAGGAGCGCCACGCGCTTCTTCTGCCCTTTCGACAGCCGGAGGTCGGCGATTTTCCCGTTCTCCAGCTGCAGCTTGTGGGCCATTTGCAGGCGCTCCAGCCACGTTGCCACCAGCGCCGGATCGGCCTCCTCTCCCTGCGGCCCGAGCAGGCGGTCAAACAGCCAGACGTCGGTAAACACCGCGGAGAACAGTTTGCGATACTCCTCCGGTTTATCCGCCGCCAGCGGCTGGCCGTCCACGAGGATCTGACCGGAAACCAGCTGATACAGGCCGGTCAGGAGCATCGCCAGGGTTGACTTGCCGCTGCCGTTGCCGCCGATCAGAAACACCAGCTCGCCGCGTTTCAGCGTCAGGTTAAGCGGCCCTACCGCAAAGCGCTGGTCCGGATAATGGAAAGTGACATCGCGCAACTCCAGCGTCTGCCAGTCAGGATGCGCCTGCAGCCGGGGAAATTCGGCTTGATATGGGGCGAGAGAGAACTGGCGCAGCTTGTTAAACGCCACCTGGGCGCTGAGCAAGGTGGGCAGCGCGCCGACGGCGGAGAGCAGCGGCGTGCGCAGAAACAGCAGCGTCAGGGAATAGGTCGCCGCCACGGCGGTATCGGCCCAGCCGAGGCTGTTGGCCATCCAGAACACCAGCCCGATGGCGCCAAGCATCATAATATTCGACCAGTTAACCGCGCTGAGATGGAAGGTATCGGCGCGAACGATATGGTGCCGATACTCCCGGGCGTCCGGGAGGTAGAGCTGATTAAACACATACTCCGCGCGTTCGCGATTGAGGGTCAGCTCTTTGCGCCCCTCCAGCACCGTCTGGTAGTCGTGATACAGCTTATCTTCCGTTTCGCGCAGGCTGGCCATATGTTTGTACACCCGCGACACCAGCACAAAACCGCCCCAGATGGTGAGCGCCATCCACAGCGCCGTCACCAGCATCATTTTGCCTGACAGCCAGGCCAGATAGGCGGCAGAGCCGAAGGTCAGAATGATCCCCTGCACCAGCTCCGGCAGGCGCACAAAGGCGATGGTGATGTTACGGATATCGCTGGTCAGCCCGGCAAGCAGCGACGCGCTGCCGATCTTCTCCACCTGTTCAATCTGAGTATCGAGGATGCGTTTAACAAATTCGCCGCGCAGGCGATAAACAAAATGGTGGCCGAGGGTGGTCAGCGCCAGCTGGGAGCCCAGCGTCACCGCCATCAGCAGCCCCAGCAGGCCAAGAAACTCCGGCAGGACCCGCAGCGAGGTATCGACAGCGGTAATCAGGCGCAGATTAATGAAGGCGATTAAGCCGATACCCAGCGCGGCGCTGAGCAGACTGAGGGCAATCACGCCGAGAAACGGCCAACGATACTGACGCCAGACGAGAGAGAGAAGTTCCATAACAGGCTATCCGGAAAAGCAAAACAGCCAGCAGTTTAAACGGCTCGCCGATGACATCAAGAATAATTCTTATTTTAATACTGGCGACTGCCCGCCTGCCGAAAAGTGAGGTTGTAACGACAGTCGCCCGTTTCGGGGTGATGACCCGCTTTCAGCGGCTGAATACCATGATAAAACAGACGCGACTCGCCGCCCCAGACCACCACATCGCCATGCTCCAGCAGCAGCCGCTGTAGCGGGTCGCTGCGTTGCAACCCGCCAAACTGAAAGATGGCCGGCAGACCCAGCGAGACCGAGACGATCGGCGCCCGCAGATCCTGTTCATCTTTATCCTGATGCAACGACAGTTTTGCGCCCGGCTGATAGCGGTTAATCAGACAGGCGTCGGGGGAAAAGTTCGGATAGCCGCCGGCCGCGGCTGCCGCCAGCGCCAGTTCGCGGAATACGGCAGGCATCGGCGGCCAGGTTTGATCGGTTAACGGGTCGACCGGGTCGTACAGGTAGCCGTGGCGATCGGTGGTCCAGCCCAGCGCGCCGCAGTTGGTCATGGCGACCGACATGGTGTATCCGCCCGGCGTGACCATCTGGCGAAATGGCGACTGGCGGGCGACATCGGCAATCGCCTGCAGCAGCGCCGGGGCGCGCTCGCGGGCGAAGCGTCGGAGCACCACCGCACCGGGTGCCAGCGGCTCCTGCCACGGTGGCGTATCGCTAAACAGATCGAGCATTATTCCTCCTCGTATTGGGCCTCGCGCGCCAGCAGCTGCGCTTTCCGCGCCGTTCCCCAGCGATAACCGGACAGCGCGCCGCCCTCCCGTACCACCCGATGGCAGGGAACGATCACCGCCAGCGAATTCGCCGCGCAGGCGCCAGCCACCGCTCTTGCTGCTCGTGGCAGACCAATATGCTCTGCCACCTGGCGGTAGCTGCGGGTCTCGCCCGCCGGGATCTGCCGCAGCGCCTGCCAGACCTGCAACTGAAAGGCGGTGCCCTGCAGATCCAGCGGCAGCGATACCGGCCGCCGGCTGTCGTCGAGGTGGGCGAAAACCTCGGCCATTTGGCGACGGAACTCAGGGGTGCCCTGGCGCAACTCGGCGTTGGGAAAGCGCTGGCGCAGGTCGTCGAGCAATGCCGTATCGTTATCGCCCGGCAGAACGGCGCAAACGCCACGCTCACTCTGCGCCACCAGACAGCGGCCCAGCGCGCAGTCGCCCGTGGTCCAGGTCACCACGGTGGCGGCGCCGCCACGGCGAAACTGACGGGCGGTCATACCTAATGCCGCATCGGCCTGACGATAATAGCTGCTGCTGTCGGGAAAACCGGCCGCCAGCGCGGCGCGGGTCACCGTGTTCCCCTGCTCCAGCGCTTCCCGCAGACGTCGGGCGCGCCACGCCTGTTGCCACGCTTTGGGGGTCATACCGGTGACGGATTTAAACAAACGGTGGAAATGAAACGGGCTGACCGCCAGCTCACGAGCCAGCGCCTCAAGGGTCAGGGGCGCGTCCTGCTCCAGCAACCGGCAGGCCTGCGCCACTTTGTCGACCCTTTGCTGCTGCGGATCGTCTTTATCCGGCTGGCAGCGTTTGCAAGGGCGGAACCCCGCCGCCACGGCAGCGGCGACGTCGGCAAAAAAGCGCACGTTTTCCCGCCGCGCACGACGCGAGCGGCAGGAAGGGCGGCAGCAGATACCGGTGGTCAGTACCGCAAAGACAAACTGACCATCGGCCCGGGTATCACGTTCGCAGACCGCCTGCCAGCGGCGGTCATCGGTATCGGCAACTATCGGTTTCATGACGAGGCTCCTGCTGTAAGTGTATCCTCAGTCTGCGGCGACGCCCGCAGCAAAAAACCCGCAATCTTGCTTTTTAATTTTTCTCGCCGACGAGGAAGGTGCGAAACTGTGGCGACATCCAGGTTTTAAACCCCTCGCCCTCTTTGACGATCATATAGACTGCCAGCCCCTGCTCGCGCACCACCTGCTGCGCTTTTTCCGGCCCGAGCACCATCAGTCCGGTATCCCAGCCATCCGCCTCCAGCGCCGTTGGCGCAATGACGGTCACGGAGACCAGCTTATGGGTTATCGGCTGCCCGGTCTGCGGATCGATGACGTGCGAGATACGTTTGCCGTCGAGTTCATAGTAGTTGCGATAGCTGCCGGAGGTGCTGATGCCGTGACCATTGATGTCGACAATCGCCTGGACGGCGTTTTCCCGGTCAGTCGGTTTCTGGATCGCCACCCGCCAGGGCTTGCCTTCGCCGTTCATCCCGCGGCTCACCAACGCCCCGCCCACCGACACCAGATAGCGGGAGATCCCCTCCTGCTCCATCAATCGCGCGAGGTGATCGGCAGCATAGCCCTCCCCCACCGTGGAGAGATCGACAAACAGATCGGGGATATCTTTTTGCAGGAATTGCCTGCCGCTCTGATTGATAACCTGCAGATGCTGCAGGCCGGTGCGCGCCTTCGCCGCGGCTATCGCCTGGGCATCCGGGGTGGTGACCGGCTGTTTATCCGGGCCAAAGCCCCACAGATTGACCAGCGGCCCCACGGTAATATCCATCGCGCCGTGCGTTTTGGCGCCAATCCGCAACGACAGCGTCACGATGTCCGCCATCGCTTCGCTCACTGGCCAGGGCCGGGTATCCGCCGCGTGGTTGAAACGCATCAGCGCCGAGTCGTTTTTCCAGGTCGAGAGCAGGCGATCGTCGGCATCCAGCTGGGCCTGAACCTTGGCGCGCAACGCCTCGGCCTTTGCCTCATCCACGCCAATGACGCTGACCCGCCAGAAGGTGCCCATGGTTTTGCCATCCAGCACGGTGGCCGTCGAAGCCGGGGTCGCAGGGGTGGTGGCTGAATCGCAGCCAGAGAGCAGTACGCAGGCGCCCAGCAGTGCGGCGCGAAAGAAAGTCATGTCCATTAGTCGAGGCTCCTCTTACCAGGGCGACAAGAGTATACCAGCGAGGTTAAACCAGACATAAAAAAAGGCGCCAGAGGCGCCTTTTTCTTGTGCAGCTTGCGACTTAGAACTGGTAAACCAGGCCCAGTGCAACCACGTCGTCGGTAGAAACACCGGCGTTGCGGGTGAAGCTGTTGTCGTCCAGCAGGTTGATTTTGTAGTCAACATAGGTGGACATGTTTTTGTTGAAGTAGTAAGTCGCGCCAACATCAACATATTTCAGGAGGTCCTGGTCGCCGTAGCCTTCCAGATCCTTACCTTTAGACTGCAGGTAAGCCACGGACGGACGCAGACCGAAGTCGAACTGGTACTGAGCAACCACTTCGAAGTTCTGTGCTTTGTTAGCAAAGCCCAGGGAACCGGCGCGGGTCGCGTTGTAGGTCTGGGTGTACTGAGTGGCCAGGTAGATGTTGTTCGCGTCGTATTTCAGACCACCGGTGTAGGTTTCAGCGTTGTCGCCGTTACCCAGAACCAGGTTGTTCTGATCGTCGGTACGTTTAGAGTGAGAGTACGCGAAACCAGCGCTGATGCCATCAAAGATGTCATAAGTTACAGAAGTACCGTAGCCGTCGCCATTCTGTTTCTGCGCGCCACGACCGTTGTTGGTCGCGCCTTCGCCGCTGACGCTGCCGTTTTTACCCTGGTACTGCAGAGCAAAGTTCAGGCCGTCAACCAGACCGAAGAAGTCAGAGTTACGGTAGGTTGCAACGCCGTTAGCACGGGACTGCAGGAAGTTGTCAGAACCGTAGGTGTCGCCGCCGAATTCCGGCAGAACGTCGGTCCAGGACGTTACGTCGTATACCACGCCGTAGTTACGACCGTAGTCGAAAGAACCCGCGTCGCCAAATTTCAGACCGGCGAATGCCAGACGAGTCCATGCCTGATCGCTGGAGCTTTCAGTGTTGTTCGCCTGAACGTTGTATTCCCACTGGCCGTAACCGGTCAGCTGGTCGTTGATCTGAGTTTCGCCTTTAACGCCTACACGCATGTAGGTCTGGTCGCCGTCTACGCTCTTGTCGTCAGAGAAGTAGTGCAGACCATCGATTTTACCGTACAGGTCTAATTTGTTGCCATCTTTGTTATAAATTTCAGCCGCATTTGCTGCGCCTGCTACCAGCAGAGCCGGTACCAGGAGGGACAGTACTTTAACTTTCATGTTATTAACCCTCTGTTTGTTATATGCCTTTTATTATGCCACTGCTTACTGATTACCCTTCTAATCAGTCGGCTATTTCATTGTGCTGCAAAATGCAGAATAATCCAACAAGAATATGATACTAAAACTTCTAAGATGTTTCAAAATGCCCACAAGATGTTTCAATTTGTAAAAATGGCGGAACTTTTTGCACCACAAAATGGTCTGGGAAATACGCACTAATAATCAAAAAAAATATTTATTGGTTCACAATCAATCACATACACACAAATAACTCTATAGCACTGAATGGTAAAACAAAACTATCATTGGTGACTAAAATAACAGTCGCTATCATCATTAACTTTATTTATTACCGTCATTCAGTTCTGAATGTCTGTTTACCCCTATTTCAACCGGATGCCTCGCATCCGGTTTTTTTTACCCTTCTTTACACAACTTTAATTTATCTGTGCTACGGCAAAAAATTCCCTAACGACTATTAATCAATCAATTAGCCTGTCAATTGCCCTTATTCAGCCAATGTCTTGTTATTTCGTGCGATTCTTCCGCCTGTACTTTGTCAATATCGCGACTGGTCAGCGTTGTTGGCGCGGTTTCATTGGCGCTTCGATTCTAAGATAATTCCTGGAGAGTATCGCGCCGCTGGCACCATTCTGTAGTATGGATTTACGCCATTAGCCTTTATACTGCCTGCAGCATCTGCTTTGTTGCCAGTTACTCTGGCGCTACATCCTGTTTACAAACAATGATGAGTCGTTCAGCCACAAGATGACCCCGAAAAAATTCTCCCTGATCCCCGGCAACATCAGCCGCTTCTTCATTTTGATGGTTATTGTCCTGCTGGCGACGATGGGGGTGATGATTCAAAGTGCCGTCAATGCCTGGCTGAAAGAGAAGAGCTATCAGGTGGTTGATGTCTCCCACGCCTTGCACCAGCGCATTGACACCTGGCGCTATGCCACCTGGCAGATCTACGACAATATCGCCGCGACCTCGGCTAACGCTGCGAGCGGTGGCTTGCAGGAGACGCGTTTAAAACAGGACGTCTACTACCTTGAGAAGCCCCGGCGTAAAACCGAAGCGCTGATTTTTGGCTCCCACGACAGCTCGACCCTCGAGATGACGCAGAAAATGTCCGATTATCTCGATATTTTGTGGGGTGCGGAAACCATCCCATGGTCGATGTACTATCTCAATGGTCTGGATAATAGCCTGATTCTGGTCTCAACCCTGCCGTTGAAGGACCTCTCCTCAAGCTTTAAAGAGTCAACGATCAGTAGCGTCGTGGAATCCCGGCGCGCGGAGATGCTGCTGCAGGCCAATACCCTTGATGAGCGCGAGACCTTCTCGCCGCTGCGCCATCTCGCCTGGCAGAACGCGCACTACTTTACGTTACGCACCACCTTCAACCAGCCTGGACATCTGGCCACGGTGGTCGCTTTCGACCTGCCGATTAACGATCTGATCCCGCCGGGCATGGCGTTGGACAGCTTCCGTATCGAGCCAGACCCGTCGCAAAACCTTGCCACCAATCCTGACAAAGAGACGACCGACCATATCGGGATCACCTTTAACGGCATGCAGATCGACATCGCCACCGATATCAGCACTACCGGTATGCAGTTGCTCTGGACGGTACCGCTGAGCAGCATGCTGCTGGCCGCCCTGCAGAATATTCTTCTGCCGCTGCTGCTCAACATTGGCCTGCTGGCGCTGGCGCTGTTTGGTTTTACCACCTTTCGTCACTTTAAAGGACGCAGCAGTCCGTCTGGCGCCGGGCTCCCTTCCGCCGCCAACAGCGAACTGCGTCTGCTGCGCGCTATAAATGAAGAAATTGTTTCTTTGCTGCCGCTGGGGCTACTGGTTCACGATCAGGAAGCCAACCGAACCCTTATCAGCAACCCTATTGCCGACCATCTGCTTCCGCACCTGAATCTGCAGAACATCACCAATATGGCGGACCAGCATCAGGGGGTGATTCAGGCTACCGTCAATAATGAGCAGTATGAAATCCGCCAGTATCGCAGCCAGGTAGCCCCGCGCACGCAGATCCTGATTATCCGAGACCAGGACCGCGAAGTGCTGGTCAATAAAAAGCTCAAGCAGGCCCAGCGCTTGTATGAGAAAAACCAGCAGGGGCGGGCGGCCTTTATGCAGCATATTGGCAGCGCCCTGAAGCAGCCCGCGCTGAACCTGGCGGCAGAGGCGGCGGCGCTCAGCAGTACAGAGAACCGGACGCTGGCGCAGCATGCCGATGAGCTGGTCAAACTGATCGATGACATTCAGCTCGCCAATCTGCTGGAAAGCGACACCTGGAAAACCAGCCAGGCGCTGTTCTCGGTTCAGGAACTGATCGATGACGTTGTACCGGAAGTTCTGCCGGCGATGAAGCGCAAGGGTCTGCAGCTGCTGATCAATAACGCGCTCCCTGCCGGTGAGCAGCGCTACGGTGACCGTGAAGCCCTGCGACGCACACTGGTGCTGTTAATCCAGTATTCCATCACCACCACGCCTATCGGCAAGATCACCCTCGACGTTTGCCAGGACGAGTCGGCCAGCGATCGTTTGACCTTCCGCATTCTGGATACTGGCAACGGCGTCTCGGCAAACGAGATCGACAATTTGCACTTCCCGTATCTCAACGAGACCCAGAGCGATCTGTACGGCAAGGCGAACGCCCTCACCTTCTGGCTGTGCGACCGCATGACGCGCAAACTGGGTGGGCAGTTGACCATCAAAGCGCGGGAGTCGCTGGGAACGCGCTATACCCTGCACCTGAAAATGCCGGCCAGCGAAGAGGCGCCAGAGGCGGGCGAACATCTGCTGGATGACGTTATCGTCCTGCTGGATGTGACTTCCAGTGAAGTGCGGCGAATTGTCACCCGCCAGCTGGAGAGCTGGGGGGCGTCGTGCATCACGCCGGACGATCGGGCGACAAGTCAAGCGTTCGATCTGTATTTAACGGATAATCCGTCTAATCTTACTGCTTCGGGCTTGCTTTTAAGCGATGATGAGGTCGGGATACGCAAGATCGGCCCGGGACAACTGCGGGTCAACTTTAATATTAGCACGGCGATGCAGGAGGCTATCCTGCAGCTTATTGAGCAGCAGCTGGCGGAGGAGGCGGTTCAGCCCGCCACCTCAGGAAACGAGAGTAACGCCGAACTCCATGCCAGCGGCTATTACGCACTGTTTGCCGATACGGTACCGGATGATGTTCAGAGATTGTATACTGAAATCGAAGCGGGCGATTTTGCTGCTCTGGCGCAAACCGCCCACCGCCTCAAAGGGGCATTTGCTATGCTTAATCTGATACCCGGCAAGCAGTTATGTGAAACGCTTGAGCATCTGATTCGCGAAAAGGATGCGCAAGGCATAGAAAAATATATCAGCGACATTGACGCTTACGTCAAGAGCTTGCTGTAGAAGGTAGCCTTATACATGAACACTATGAACGTAATTATTGCCGATGACCATCCGATCGTACTGTTCGGTATTCGTAAGTCACTTGAGCAAATTGAGTGGGTGAACGTCGTTGGCGAGTTTGAAGACTCCACGGCCCTTATCAACAATCTTCCGAAGCTGGACGCCCATGTGCTGATCACCGATCTGTCCATGCCCGGTGATAAATACGGCGACGGGATCACGCTGATTAAATACATCAAGCGCCACTTCCCGGATCTGTCGATCATTGTTCTGACCATGAACAACAACCCGGCGATCCTCAGCGCGGTGCTGGATTTGGATATCGAAGGGATCGTTCTCAAGCAAGGAGCGCCGACCGACCTGCCAAAAGCGCTGGCCGCGCTGCAGAAAGGGAAGAAATTCACACCGGAAAGCGTCTCTCGTCTGCTGGAAAAAATCAGCGCCAGCGGCTATGGCGATAAACGCCTGTCGCCGAAAGAGAGCGAAGTGCTGCGTCTGTTCGCTGAAGGCTTCCTGGTGACCGAGATCGCCAAAAAGCTCAACCGCAGCATCAAAACCATCAGTAGCCAGAAGAAGTCGGCAATGATGAAGCTGGGCGTGGAAAACGACATTGCGCTGCTGAACTACCTCTCCTCCGTCTCGCTGAGTTCAACGGATAAAGAGTAATCCCTTTGTTTTCTCCGTCTCGCCCCGGCGAGACGGAGCTCCCCGTTATTCCCGCCCGTTACGTACCCGCGCCGCATACACCGTCAGCGTTTGCTTCAGCACGTCGAGGGTGACCGGCTTGGACAGGCAGCTGTCCATCCCCGATTCAAGACAGCGCTGCTTCTCTTCCGCCAGGGCATTGGCGGTGACGCCGATCACCGGCAGCGTCAGGCCAAGCTGACGAATGCGCTGCGTCAGACGATAACCATCCATATTGGGCATGTTGACGTCGCTGAGCACGATATCGATATGCTGTTTGCTAAGTACGTTGAGCGCGTCGACCCCGTCGTTAGCGGTCACGCACTGGTAGCCGAGCGATCCCAGCTGATCCGCCAGCAGACGGCGGTTAATCGGGTGATCGTCGACCACCAGGATCATCATGTCGTCGTTATTACCGATCTGCGCGTCCGGCGCCATCAGCGCCCGGCTATTCTCCGCGCTGGCGAGGGCGACGTGGAAAATACGCCCCAGCAGCGGCAGCAGTTCATGCGGCGTCGTCACGCTGTGCAGCCACTCTCCGGCCGCTCGCTCCTGCGGGATGCCGATATGGCGGCGGCAGAAGATGACCATCGCACTCCCCTGCCAGCCCCTCTGCGCTTCATCGTCAGTCAGTAAGACATCGTCGGCGTCCGGCGTTTCTCCGGCATGGCGGCGTACCGTCAGGCCGTGATAGCTGAGCAGCGACGTGACGAACATCGCCAGCGAGGTATTATGGATTGCCAGCCAGCAGGTCTTGCCTGCGAAACCGTCCGCCGTCACCTGCGGTGTGTTCTGCACGCCATACAGCGGGATACGGATGGTGAAACGGCTGCCCATCCCCGGCTCCGTTTCCACGGCGATATCGCCATCCATCATGCTGATCAGCTTTTCACAGATCGCCAGGCCAAGGCCGGTGCCCTGGAAGTTTCGCTGCACGCCGGTCCCCACCTGGAAGAAGGGGTCGAACAGGCGCAACACCTCTTTCGCCGGGATCCCCTCCCCGGTATCGCGGACGCTGATCTGCAGATAATCCCCCGCACACTGGACGTGCAGGATAATACAGCCGGTGTCGGTGAACTTAATCGCATTGCTCAGCAGGTTAGAGATCACCTGCTGCAGGCGCATCGGGTCGCCGGACATCTGCTCCGGGACATCCGGCTCGATAAAACAGTACAGACCCAGCTGCTTGCGTACCACCAGCGGCAGATAGTTAGCAGAGATATGGTTCATCACTTCGCGCGGGGAAAACTCCCGCGGCTCGATCTTCAACTGCTCAGACTCGATTTTCGAGAAATCGAGAATATCGCTGATGATTTTCAGCAGCAGGCTGGAAGAGTTGTTCATCGCCGTCACCAGGCGATCAACGCCCTTCGGCAGGGCCTTAGTCTGCAGCAGATCGAGGTTACCGATGATGCCGTATAGCGGGGTACGCAGCTCATGGCTGACGGTCGCAAGGAACATCGATTTCGACTGGCTGGCCTGTTCAGCCGCCTGGGCCATCTCCTGCAGCGACTCCTCCATTTTCACGCGGGCGGAAACGTCCACCAGCACGCAAATGGCGACGTTTTCATTGCGATAACGCGAATGGACAAAGCTAATCTGCAGGTTGGTATGGTTGCTGGTCAGCACATCGACAAAGTTGACCTGCTGGCCGCAGATAATCTGCGTCAGCCGCTGGCGATCCTCATGGGTCAGCATATTCAGGTAGTTGTGCGCCAGCTCGTTACTGAGAATATTGGTCCCGTCGACGGTGCGCAGAATACAGATCCCCACCGGGGCTGAGGCCACGATTTTGCGGTTGAACTGTTCATGCTCTTCCAGTCGCTGCGCATCATTTTCCGCCGGGATAAAAATGCGCCGCTCATACATTCGCGCCAGCGCAAACAGCATTGCTCCGGTCAGAATATTGAGAATGATGGCGTTGATGATGAGCATGCGGATCCGCTCCAGCACCTGGTCTACCGAAACGGAATAGACGATGCTTAAAGAGGACGGCGCCAGGCTTTTTTTCAGCACCAGCTCGCGAAAGCCTGCGCTGTAGCCAAACCACATCCGCTCCTGCATCCACTTCGCTTCGCTCTGGATTTTGCCTTCCGCGCCGGCCAGCGAGATCAGCGGCTGGCCGTTATCGTCAAAAATCGTCACGCTCATCGGCAAACTGCCTGGCGTGAAGAAGCTCTCCATACGGATGGTCTGCTCCACGCCGAGCATCGCCTGCAGACGGTTGGCCATATAGACCGGGGTCAGGGCATAAAAGTAGCCCACGCCGGGGCGCATGCCCTGGCTTATCCAGAACAGGTTGTTGCCGCGCTCGTTTTGCGGCGCGTTGCGATATTGCTCAATGCGCTGATGCAGGACTTTCAGCGCCTGATCGCGCTCAATCGGCACGTCCCGTAGGCCAAAGTTGGCCATGCAGAGGTTATCGCTGCCAATGAGAAAGATGCGGTTAAGGTCGTAGGCAGCGGTAAAATTATCCCGCCAGTAGCGCATAAACCACGCCAGTGATTGCAGCGAATTACGCCAGGTGCTGCTCATCGCGCTGCAGTCGGAATCTGGGTACAGGGGTTCAAAGTTGGGCACCGCGATATCGCCGTTTTGCCCTTGCGCTACCGCGTCCCCTGCCGACAAGCGGTTACCGGCGACGTACTTCAGCTCTTTAATCACGTCCGCCGTACGCTGAATATAGCGCTGGGCCTGGTCGGCGTTGAGATTGAGCTCCTGATGGATCTCGGCTTCCCGCTCGTGCAGGGCATTGACGATATAGAACACAGAGACAAACGCAATCAGCAGCCACAGTAATACCGCCAGCGCTCTGAACAGATAACGTGAAACCTTCAGGGTTGTATGAAACGAGGCAAGATATTTCAATGTGGCGATGCTCGGCCGTCAGGGACTCAACAGAATGGGGTTAAAGTAGCGGTAAACCGGCTTTGCCGCAATCTTAATGCAAAAAGGGCCGGGAGAATACCCGGCCCTTTCAGAACATTTACCTGGGACGATTACTCTTCGTCTTCGGCGATGTCGTCATCGGTATCCGCTTCCGGGGCGATATCGTCATCGCCTTCCGCTACGCTACCGTCGATGGCATCCAGTTCTTCGTCGTCCACCGGCTCTGCCACGCGCTGCAGACCCACCACGTTTTCATCTTCCGCGGTGCGGATGAGGATCACACCCTGGGTGTTACGGCCCACGATGCTCACTTCGGAAACGCGGGTACGAACCAGCGTCCCGGCGTCGGTGATCATCATGATCTGATCGCAGTCATCCACCTGCACGGCGCCCACCACGGAGCCGTTACGCTCGGTGACTTTGATCGAGATAACGCCCTGAGTGGCACGCGATTTGGTCGGATACTCCGCCGCTGCGGTACGTTTACCGTAACCGTTTTGCGTTACCGTCAGGATCGCGCCTTCGCCGCGCGGAATAATCAGCGAGACGACGCTGTCGTTTTCCGCCAGCTTGATGCCGCGTACGCCGGTGGCGGTACGGCCCATGGCGCGAACGGCGTCTTCTTTGAAGCGCACAACCTTACCGGCCGCGGAGAACAGCATCACTTCGTCCTGACCAGAGGTCAGATCGACGCCGATCAGCTCATCGCCTTCGTTCAGATTGACCGCGATGATACCGGCGGAACGCGGACGGCTGAACTCGGTCAGCGCGGTTTTCTTCACGGTACCGCTGGCGGTCGCCATAAAGACGTTGACGCCCTCTTCGTACTCGCGGACCGGCAGGATGGCGGTGATACGCTCATCGGCTTCCAGCGGCAGCAGGTTGACGATCGGACGACCGCGCGCGCCGCGGCTGGCTTCCGGCAGCTGATAGACCTTCATCCAGTACAGACGGCCACGGCTCGAGAAGCAGAGGATAGTGTCATGGGTGTTAGCCACCAGCAGGCGGTCGATAAAGTCTTCTTCTTTAATGCGCGCTGCTGACTTGCCTTTACCGCCACGACGCTGTGCTTCGTAGTCGGTCAGCGGCTGATACTTCACATAGCCCTGATGCGACAGGGTGACCACCACATCTTCCTGGTTGATCAGATCTTCGATGTTAATATCAGCGCTGTTGGCAGTGATTTCGGTACGACGTTCGTCGCCGAACTGGTCGCGGATCAGTTCCAGCTCTTCGCGAATCACTTCCATCAGACGGTCGGCGCTGCCGAGAATGTGCAGCAGTTCCGCGATCTGCTCCAGCAGCTCTTTATATTCGTCGAGCAGTTTTTCATGCTCAAGGCCAGTCAGTTTCTGCAGACGCAGATCCAGAATCGCCTGAGCCTGCTGCTCGGTCAGGTAGTATTTACCGTCGCGCACGCCGAACTCTGGCTCCAGCCATTCCGGACGCGCGGCGTCATCACCGGCGCGCTCCAGCATCGCCGCAACGTTACCGAGATCCCACGCCTGGGCAACCAGCGCCGTTTTCGCTTCTGCCGGGGTCGGCGCGCGACGGATCAGTTCGATAATCGGGTCGATGTTGGCCAGCGCAACGGCCAGCGCTTCGAGGATATGCGCCCGGTCACGCGCTTTGCGCAGTTCGAAAATCGTACGACGAGTCACCACTTCACGGCGGTGGCGTACAAACGCGGCGATGATGTCCTTCAGGTTCATGATCTTCGGCTGACCATGGTGCAGAGCAACCATGTTGATGCCGAAGGAGACCTGCAGCTGGGTCTGGGAGTAGAGGTTGTTGAGCACCACTTCCCCTACCGCATCGCGCTTCACTTCAATCACGATGCGCATCCCGTCTTTATCAGACTCGTCACGCAGCGCGCTGATGCCTTCCACGCGTTTTTCTTTGACCAGCTCGGCGATTTTCTCAATCAGGCGCGCTTTGTTCACCTGATACGGAATTTCGTGCACGATGATGGTTTCGCGGCCGGATTTCGCGTCCACTTCCACTTCCGCGCGCGCGCGGATGTACACTTTACCGCGACCGGTGCGGTAAGCCTCTTCAATACCACGACGGCCATTAATAATGGCGGCGGTCGGGAAATCAGGGCCTGGAATATGCGCCATCAACCCTTCAATGCTGATGTCTTCATCGTCAACATACGCCAGACAGCCGTTGATCACTTCCGTCAGGTTATGCGGCGGTATATTGGTCGCCATCCCTACGGCGATCCCGGAGGCGCCGTTCACCAGCAGGTTAGGAATTTTGGTCGGCATGACGTCCGGAATACGCTCCGTACCGTCATAGTTGTCGACGAAATCGACCGTCTCTTTTTCAAGATCGGCCATCAGCTCATGAGCGATTTTCGCCAGACGAATTTCGGTATAACGCATCGCCGCGGCGGAGTCGCCGTCGATGGAACCGAAGTTACCCTGGCCGTCCACCAGCATGTAACGCAGCGAGAACGGCTGCGCCATACGAACGATGGTGTCGTATACCGCGGAGTCGCCGTGCGGGTGGTATTTACCGATTACGTCACCAACGACACGGGCTGATTTTTTATAGGCTTTGTTCCAGTCATTGCCCAATACGTTCATGGCGTAAAGTACGCGACGGTGTACCGGCTTCAGGCCATCTCGGACATCCGGCAGCGCACGGCCAACAATGACCGACATCGCATAATCCAGATAAGAGTTCTTAAGCTCTTCCTCAATGTTGACCGGTGTAATTTCTCTCGCAAGGTCGCTCATCTAACCGCTATCCCTCTACTGTATCCCGGATTCAAAGGTCGCAAATTATAACACAGCCGCGCTAATAGAGGTAAAGCAATACGGTTTATTCATGGCGCGCTGCTGATATACTCGCAGGTCTGAACAGAAAAGGAGTAAAAGCGCCCATGAATGCCGAAAAAACGTCGGTAGCCCCTAACGTCGATCATGCTGAAATCGCCAAATTCGAAGCCGTCGCCTCGCGCTGGTGGGATCTGGAGGGCGAGTTCAAACCGCTCCACCGCATCAACCCGCTGCGGCTGGGCTATATCGCCGAACGCTCCGGCGGCCTGTTCGGTAAAAAAGTCCTCGATGTCGGCTGCGGCGGCGGCATTCTCGCCGAGAGCATGGCGCGCGAAGGTGCGACGGTCACCGGACTGGACATGGGTGCCGAACCGCTGCAGGTCGCGAAGCTGCACGCCCTGGAGAGCGGTATTCAGGTGGACTATGTTCAGGAAACGGTTGAGGAACATGCCGCGAAGCATCCGCAGCAGTATGACGTCGTGACCTGTATGGAGATGCTGGAGCACGTGCCCGACCCGCAGTCGGTGGTGCATGCCTGCGCGCGGCTGGTGAAGCCCGGCGGCCAGGTCTTCTTCTCCACCATCAACCGCAACGGCAAGGCCTGGCTGATGGCGGTGGTCGGTGCGGAATATGTCATGAAGATGGTGCCTAAGGGCACTCATGATGTGAAGAAGTTTATCAAACCGGCCGAACTGCTGAGCTGGGTAGATCAGACTACTCTGAAAGAGCAGCATATCATCGGTCTGCATTACAATCCGCTGATCAACACCTTCAAGTTAGCGCCGGGGGTTGATGTTAACTATATGTTGCATACCACCGCCAAACAGGACTGAGGTCAGCACCTGCGCTTATGATGATTGCGCGGCATCAAGCCGCGTGATTATTTCTTCCGATGAAGAAATCAGCACTCGATCAAATTTTCATTTTTTTTTCTGTTTTATTGACTTCTTCTCCAGGCCTTATGCGACGTGGACTTGCGGATTATTACCCTTCCGCAACCTCAATTTAACGTCAAAATCAACCCTTGTACTCAAAAGATTCCTTACTAAAATACTCACCATATAGCGTTTCTTTTATCGACAACCCCCTACATATAGTATTTATCCACAGAGTTAGTCACAACGGCCTTCTGTGGATAAACGGGGGATATTTTCTTTCACGGACAGGTAAAATCCACATGAATCAGAGTCTGCTGGTGACAAAGCGCGACGGGACCACCGAGCGCATCAATCTCGACAAAATCCATCGCGTACTGGATTGGGCGGCAGAAGGACTGAATAACGTTTCGATTTCCCAGGTAGAGCTGCGCTCCCATATCCAGTTCTATGACGGCATCAAAACCGCGGACATCCACGAAACCATTATTAAAGCCGCCGCGGATTTGATCTCCCGCGACGCGCCGGATTACCAGTACCTCGCCGCGCGTCTGGCGATTTTCCATTTGCGTAAAAAAGCCTTCGGCCAGTTTGAGCCGCCGGCGCTCTACGATCACGTGGTGAAGATGGTCGAGAAGGGTAAATACGATCATCATCTGCTGGAAGACTACACGGAAGAAGAGTTCCAGCAGATGGACGGTTTCCTCGACCACTGGCGCGACATGAACTTCTCCTACGCAGCCGTTAAGCAGCTGGAAGGCAAGTATCTGGTACAAAACCGCGTTACCGGCGAAATTTATGAGAGCGCGCAGTTCCTCTATATTCTGGTGGCTGCCTGCCTGTTCTCGAACTACCCGCGCGAAACCCGTCTGGACTACATTAAGCGTTTCTACGACGCGGTATCGACCTTTAAAATCTCGCTGCCGACGCCAATCATGTCCGGCGTGCGCACCCCAACCCGTCAGTTCAGCTCCTGCGTGCTGATCGAGTGCGGCGACAGCCTGGATTCCATCAACGCCACCTCCAGCGCGATTGTGAAATACGTTTCCCAGCGCGCCGGTATCGGCATCAACGCCGGGCGCATTCGCGCGCTGGGCAGCCCGATCCGCGGCGGAGAAGCCTTCCACACCGGCTGCATTCCGTTCTACAAACATTTCCAGACCGCGGTGAAATCCTGCTCACAGGGCGGCGTTCGCGGCGGCGCGGCGACCCTCTTCTACCCAATGTGGCATCTGGAAGTGGAAAGCCTGCTGGTGCTGAAAAACAACCGCGGTACCGACGCCAACCGCGTTCGTCACATGGACTACGGGGTGCAGATCAACAAACTGATGTACACCCGTCTGCTGAAGGGCGGCGACATTACCCTGTTCAGCCCTTCCGATGTCCCGGGCCTGTATGACGCTTTCTTTGCCGATCAGGACGAGTTCGAGCGCCTGTACACCCAGTACGAGCAGGACGACAGCATTCGCAAGCAGCGTATTAAAGCCGTTGAGCTGTTCTCGCTGATGATGCAGGAGCGCGCCTCTACCGGCCGCATCTATATCCAGAACGTCGACCACTGCAACACCCACAGCCCGTTCGATCCGGTGGTCGCCCCGGTGCGTCAGTCTAACCTGTGCCTGGAGATTGCCCTGCCGACCAAACCGCTGGAAGACGTCAACGACGAAAACGGCGAAATCGCGCTGTGCACCCTGTCGGCCTTCAACCTCGGCGCGATTGACAGCCTCGACGAGCTGGAAGAGCTGGCGGTGCTGGCGGTGCGTGCCCTGGATGCACTGCTGGACTATCAGGATTACCCGATCCCGGCCGCCAAACGCGGCGCGATGGGGCGTCGTACGCTGGGCATCGGCGTGATCAACTTCGCTTACTATCTGGCGAAGCATGGCAAACGCTACTCCGACGGCAGCGCCAACAACCTGACGCACAAAACCTTCGAAGCGATTCAGTACTACCTGCTGAAGGCCTCCAACGAGCTGGCTATCGAGCAGGGCGCCTGCCCGTGGTTCAATGAAACCACCTATGCGCAGGGTATCCTGCCGATCGATACCTATAAGAAAGACCTGGACGGCATCGTCAGCGAATCTCTGCACTTCGACTGGGAAGCATTGCGCGAATCCATTAAAACCCACGGTCTGCGTAACTCCACGCTCTCCGCACTGATGCCGTCCGAGACCTCGTCGCAGATCTCCAACGCCACCAACGGCATTGAGCCGCCGCGCGGCCACGTCAGTATCAAAGCGTCCAAGGACGGTATCCTGCGCCAGGTGGTGCCGGATTACGAAAATCTGCAGAACGCCTATGAGCTGCTGTGGGAAATGCCGAACAACGACGGTTATCTGCAGCTGGTGGGTATCATGCAGAAGTTTATCGACCAGTCGATCTCTGCCAACACCAACTACGATCCGACGCGCTTCCCGTCCGGAAAAGTGCCGATGCAGCAGTTGCTCAAAGACCTGCTCAACGCCTATAAATTCGGTGTCAAAACGCTGTACTATCACAACACCCGTGATGGCGCAGAAGACGCTCAGGATGACCTGGCCCCGTCCATCCAGGACGACGGCTGCGAAAGCGGCGCTTGTAAGATCTAAGTTATTTTTGCCGGGTGGCGCGATGCTTACCCGGCCTACGATTGTGTAGGCCCGGCCAATGCAGTACCGCCGGGCAATACATTTCAACAGGACTCACTTCAATGGCATACACCACTTTTTCACAGACGAAAAACGATCAGCTGCTGGAACCGATGTTTTTTGGCCAGCCGGTTAACGTGGCCCGCTACGATCAGCAAAAATATGACATCTTTGAAAAGCTGATTGAAAAGCAGCTCTCCTTCTTCTGGCGTCCGGAAGAGGTTGACGTTTCCCGCGATCGCATCGACTACCAGGCGCTGCCGGAACATGAAAAACATATTTTCATCAGCAACCTGAAGTACCAGACGCTGCTCGACTCCATCCAGGGCCGCAGCCCGAACGTTGCGCTGCTGCCGCTGATCTCCATCCCGGAGCTGGAAACCTGGGTGGAAACCTGGGCCTTCTCCGAGACCATCCACTCGCGCTCCTACACCCATATCATCCGCAACATCGTCAACGATCCGGCGACCGTGTTCGACGATATCGTGACCAACGAGCAGATCCAGAAACGTGCGGAAGGCATCTCTCACTATTACGATTCGCTGATCGAAATGACCAGCTACTGGCATCTTCTGGGTGAAGGCACCCACACCGTCAACGGTAAAACCGTGACCGTGAATCTGCGCGAGCTGAAAAAGAAACTCTATTTGTGTCTGATGAGCGTTAACGCCCTGGAAGCGATCCGCTTCTACGTTAGCTTCGCCTGCTCCTTCGCTTTCGCCGAGCGCAAGCTGATGGAAGGTAACGCCAAAATTATCCGCCTGATCGCTCGCGATGAAGCGCTGCACCTGACCGGCACCCAGCATATGCTGAACCTGCTGCGCTCCGGCAGCGACGATCCGGAGATGGCGGAAATCGCCGAAGAGTGCAAGCAGGAGTGCTATGACCTGTTCGTGCTGGCGGCGCAGCAGGAGAAAGAGTGGGCGGACTATCTGTTCCGCGACGGCTCAATGATCGGCCTGAACAAAGATATTCTCTGCCAGTACGTCGAGTACATCACCAATATCCGCATGCAGGCGGTGGGCCTCGATCTGCCATTCCAGACCCGCTCCAACCCAATCCCATGGATCAACACCTGGCTGGTCTCCGATAACGTCCAGGTGGCGCCGCAGGAAGTGGAAGTCAGCTCGTATCTCGTCGGCCAGATCGATTCTGAAGTCGATGCCGACGACCTGAGCAATTTCCAGCTGTAATGAAGCGGATTTTCCTGAAAATCTCTGACACTCGCCTTGAGTGTCAGGATGAACACCCTTCCCTGCTGGCGGCGCTGGAGTCGCATAATATCGACGTCGAGTATCAGTGCCGCGAAGGCTATTGCGGTTCCTGCCGCACGCGTCTGGTTTCCGGCCAGGTTGACTGGCTAACCGAGCCGCTGGCCTTTATCCAGCCGGGGGAAATTTTGCCCTGCTGCTGCCGGGCGAAAGGCGATATTGAGATCGAGATGTAAGTGTTGTCGATGTGTGCGGCCTGATGCCCTCACCCCGGCCCTCTCCCATAGGGAGAGGGGGAAAACATAAAAGGGCCTTACGGCCCTTTTGTTTTATTTCGCGTCCAGGAACTGCACCGCTTTATCCGGGAAATCGGTAAACAAGCCGTCGACATCCGCCTGGTGATACAGCAGGTCATAGAGCTGATTAACGTTAGTCGCGTACTCCGGCAGCTGATCCGCACGCACGGTGTACGGATGCACCTGCAGATGGCTGGCATGCGCCTCTTTCACCATCGCCGTCAGCTTCACCGCGCCCGGCTTCGAGCCTTCCGCTACCAGCATATGGTAATCCGGGCCGATACCGTCGGCGTACTGCGCGATCTGCGCCATCGCTCCCGGCTTAAACATCCAGTCATAGCTGTAGTTCACCCATTTACCGTCCGCCTGTTTCTGCTGGGTTTCATTCCAGTCGGTGTAGGCGATGAGCTGCACCAGATTGAGATCCATGCCCATCTTCGGCTCCAGCTCATTCTTAATGCGTTTGAGCTCATTAGCGTCAAAGCACTGCAGATAAACCTTATCCTGCTTGCTGGTGTAGCCATATTCCTTCAGCACTTTCAGCGTGCTGGCGGCAATATCTTTGCCTTCCTGATGGTGGAACCACGGCGCTTTGATTTCCGGGTAGATACCGATATTTTTACCCGTCGAATGGTTCAGCCCCTGGACAAACTCAATCTCTTCTTCAAAGGTATGAATGCGAAAATCGGATTTGCCCATCGGGAAACGCCCGGGATAGGTTTGGACGTTCTTACCATTTTTCGGCTCAAAACCTTCGGTAAACTTCAACGACTTAATCTCGGCCAGGGTAAAGTCGATGGCGTAGAAACGACCGTCTTTACGCGCCCGCTGCGGGAAACGCTGCGCAACGTCAGTCACCCGATCGAGATAATGGTCGTGCAACACCACCAGCCGGTCGTCTTTGGTCATCACCAGATCTTGCTCAAGGTAATCCGCCCCCTGAGCGTAAGCCATCGCTTTCGCCGGCAGGGTATGTTCCGGCAGATACCCGCTGGCGCCGCGGTGGGCGATGACCATTTTCTCCGCTGCGACGGCGCTGAAGCACAGCGCCGAACTGGACAAAATCATGCCGCTCATTAGCGCGGTGAGTTTCATGTTCATCGTCGCTCCTTAGGCTTGTTTCAGTTGTTGATGATGACGACGCTCGCCAAGCATCACGATAACCAGCAGGATAACCGCCAGCACGCTGCCGCCGATCATCACCATGAAGCCGCCGTCCCAGCCGAAGAAATCGACGGTGTAGCCGACGATGGCGCTCGCCGCCACGGAACCGCCGAGATAGCCGAACAGGCCGGTGAAGCCCGCGGCGGTACCGGCGGCTTTTTTCGGCGCCAGCTCGAGGGCATGCAGACCGATCAGCATCACCGGGCCGTAGATCAGGAAGCCAATGATGATCATACAGGCCATATCCACGCCCGGATTACCCGGCGGGTTCAGCCAGTAAACGACAGTGGCGATGGTCACCAGGGTCATAAAGAACACGCCGGTCGCGCCGCGGTTGCCTTTAAACACTTTGTCCGACATCCAGCCGCACAGCAACGTGCCCGGGATCCCCGCGTACTCATAGAGGAAGTAGGCCCAGGAGGATTTATCCAGCGCGAAGTGTTTGACCTCTTTCAGGTAGGTCGGCGACCAGTCCAGAATGCCGTAGCGCAGCAGATAAACGAAGACGTTAGCGATAGCGATGTACCACAGCAGCTTGTTC
Organism: Klebsiella sp. P1CD1; assembly: GCF_003790505.1. Classification (NCBI taxonomy): domain Bacteria; kingdom Pseudomonadati; phylum Pseudomonadota; class Gammaproteobacteria; order Enterobacterales; family Enterobacteriaceae; genus Klebsiella; species Klebsiella sp. P1CD1. The sequence continues at coordinate 1,661,829 of NZ_CP033631.1, read as the reverse complement.
GGCAGAATGTACTGCATAAAGATCTGCTTCGCCGTCAGCTCTTCTTCGTGCTTTTCGCTGTAATCGTCGGGGTAGTCGTTTTTATACTCTTCGATCGGCGGCAGACCGCAGGACTGCGGGGTATCGCGCATCATCGCGAAGGCAAAAATCGCCAGCAGGATCGCGCCGAAAGCCGGCATATACAGCGCCGCGTGCCAGTCGTTAAACCACGCCATCCCCAGCAGGAACAGCAGCGGCGGAATACCGCCGCCGACGTTATGCGCGCAGTTCCACACCGAGACAATCCCACCGCGCTCTTTCTGCGACCACCAGTGCACCATGGTCCGGCCGCACGGCGGCCAGCCCATCCCCTGGAACCATCCGCAAAGAAACAGCAATACGAACATGATCATAATGCTGGAAGTCGCCCACGGTACAAAGCCCATCACCAGCATCACCAGCGCGGCGAGGATCAAGCCGGCCGGCAGGAAAATGCGCGGATTCGAGCGGTCAGAGACCGAGCCCATGATGAATTTCGAAAATCCGTAGGCGATGGAGATGCCGGAAAGGGCGAAACCGAGGTCGCCACGGGAGAAGCCCTGCTCAATCAGATAAGGCATCGCCAGGGCAAAGTTCTTACGAACCAGATAGTAAGCGGCATAACCAAAAAAGATGCCAATGAAAATCTGCCAGCGTAATCGACGATACAGCGGGTCGATCTCCGCTGCTGGCAAACGCGCTTTATGCGCGGCGGGTTTAAAAATACTTAACATATCAGCCTCCGTGGCCCTTGCTGTTTTCTACTGACGTCACGACAAAATCCCAGATTAATCACCAACTTCAAATATGGTCGCGATGGTAGGCAATACGTAGAGTTGATACTGTGAAACATCGCACAATTTGTTACAGAAATATGACAAAACGTTCTAATGTGAGCACGAAATCACATAACACGCTCAAATAACGCGCGAATATGCTCGAAATCAAACAATAACCTTATGAATTGTGGCTAAATGGCGTTAAACGAAAGCAGAGGAGCTGAAGATGACGGGACGTCTTGATAGCGAGGTCATTATCATCGGCGGCGGAGCAACCGGCGCCGGTATCGCCCGCGACTGCGCCCGGCGCGGATTACGAACGCTGCTCATTGAGCGCCATGATATCGCCACCGGGGCCACCGGCCGTAATCATGGACTGCTGCACAGCGGCGCCCGCTATGCGGTGACCGACAACGAATCCGCCCGCGAATGCATCAGTGAGAACCGCATCCTGCGCCGCATCGCCCGCCACTGTATCGAACCGTCCGGCGGTCTGTTTATTACCCTGCCTGAAGATGACCTGGCGTATCAGCAGACTTTTATCACCGCCTGCCAGCAGGCCGGCATTGAGGCCACGCTGCTCTCGCCGCAGGACGCGCTGCGCCGGGAGCCCGCCGTCAACCCGACGCTGCTGGGCGCGGTGCAGGTCCCGGACGGCACCATCGACCCGTTTCGCCTCACCGCGGCCAATATGCTCGACGCCCGCGAACACGGCACGCAGATCCTTACCGGCTGCGAAGTGACAGGCCTGCTACGCCAGAGCGATCGCGTCTGTGGCGTCCAGGTATACGACCGCCAACTTCACCAGGCCCGCACGCTGTACGCCGGGGTGGTGGTTAACGCCGCCGGGATCTGGGGGCAGCGCATTGCGGAATATGCCGACCTGCGCATCACCATGTTCCCGGCGAAGGGATCGCTGTTGATCCTTGACCACCGGATTAACAACCTGGTGATCAACCGCTGCCGTAAGCCGGCCGACGCCGATATTCTGGTGCCCGGGGATACCATCTCGCTGATCGGCACCACCTCAATGCATATTCCTTATGACGACATTGACGACAACCGGGTAACGACGGCGGAAGTCGATACCCTGCTGCGCGAAGGCGAAAAGCTGGCGCCGATCATGGGCCGCACCCGGATCCTCCGCGCCTACTCCGGCGTCCGCCCGCTGGTGGCCAGCGATAACGATCCCAGCGGGCGCAGCGTCAGCCGCGGCATCGTCCTGCTCGACCATGCCCAGCGTGACGGTATGGAAGGCTTCATTACTATCACCGGCGGCAAGCTGATGACCTATCGCCTGATGGCCGAGTGGGCCACCGACGCCGTCTGTCGTAAGCTGGGAAACACCACCCCCTGTAGCACGGCCGAGACCCCGCTGCCCGGTTCACAGGAGCCAACGGAAAGTACCCTGCAAAAAATTATCTCCCTCCCCACCCCGCTGCGCGGCTCGGCCGTCTACCGTCACGGCGATCGCACTCCTGCCTGGCTTGGCGACAGCCGCCAGCACCGTAGCCTGGTCTGCGAATGCGAAGCCGTTACCGCTGGCGAAGTGAAATACGCGGTGGAAAATCTGGCGGTCAACACCCTCCTCGACCTGCGCCGCCGCACCCGGATTGGCATGGGCACCTGCCAGGGGGAACTCTGCGCCTGCCGCGCTGCCGGACTGTTGCAGCGCTTTAACGTCACCACCCCCGCGCAGTCGTTGACCCAGCTCTCGGCGTTTCTCAATGAACGCTGGAAGGGCGTTCAGCCCATCGCCTGGGGCGATGCACTGCGCGAAAGCGAATTTACCCGCTGGGTCTACCTCGGCCTGTGCGGACTGCCACAGGAGCACCAGGATGAAGTTTGATTGCGCAATTGTCGGCGGCGGGCTCGCCGGCCTGTTGTGCGGGCTGGCGCTGAATCAGTACGGCCTGCGCAGCGTCATTATCAGCCGCGGGCAGAGCGCGCTGCATTTTTCCTCCGCGTCGTTAGACCTGCTCTCGGCGCTGCCCAACGGCGATAACGTTACTGACGTCGCACAAGGTCTGCAGCAACTCGCTGAACAGCTTCCTGAACACCCTTATTCCCGGCTCGGCGCCGGGGCGGTACTCGAATACGCGACACAGACCGAAGCCCTGCTGGCCGCCTGCGGCGCGGTGATGCAGGGCGACGCGCGCCAGCCTCACCGACGGGTGACGCCGCTGGGGACGTTGCGCCCGGCATGGTTGTCACCACAAGAGGTTCCGCTGGCGCCACTGCCGCAGCAAGGCGTCTGCCTGGTGGGGATCAGCGGTTTTGCTGATTTTCAGCCACATCTCGCCGCCGCCGCGCTCGGTCAACACGGAGTTACCGCCGCGGCGGTGGAAATCGAGTTACCACTGCTGGATGTGCTGCGTGACAACCCCACCGAGTTTCGCGCCGCCAATATCGCCCGCGTACTGGATGATGAGAATCTATGGCCGGCCCTGCATGCGGCGCTGCTGCCGCTGGCGCAGCAGCATGACCTGCTGATCATGCCCGCCTGTTTTGGCCTCGCCGACGATCGCCTGTACCGCTGGCTGCAGACGCGCCTGCCCTGCCCGCTGCGTTTGCTGCCGACGCTGCCGCCTTCGGTGCCGGGGATGCGCCTGCATAGCCAGCTTCAGCGTCAGTTCATTCGCGAGGGCGGCACCTGGCTTGCTGGCGATGAAGTGGTGAAAATCAGCCATCGACAGGGCGCCGTCGAGGCCGTCTGGACGCGAAATCACGGCGATGTCGCGCTGCGTCCGCGTTTCACCGTGCTGGCCAGCGGCAGCTTTTTCAGCAACGGTCTTGTCGCCACTCGCGATAGCGTGCGCGAGCCGATCCTCGGCCTCGATCTGCAGCAGACCCTGCCACGGGAAAGCTGGTACCAGCGCGATTTCTTCGCCTCACAACCGTGGCAGCGGTTCGGCGTGAAAACCGATGCCCTGCTGCGCCCCGTGCTGGGCGGGCAGCCGTTCCATAATCTGTTTGCCATCGGCTCATTGCTCGGCGGGTTCGATGCCATTCAGCTCGGCTGTGGCGGCGGCGTCTGCGCCGTCACCGCGCTGCACGCCGCCAGACAGATCCACGCCCTTGCCGGAGGTCGGCCATGAACGATACCCGTTTTGAAAGCTGCATTAAGTGCACGGTCTGTACCACCACCTGCCCGGTAAGTCGGGTCAATCCACGCTATCCCGGCCCGAAACAGGCGGGGCCGGACGGCGAACGTCTGCGTCTGAAGGATGGCGCGCTGTACGACGAGGCGCTGAAGTACTGCATTAACTGCAAGCGCTGCGAGGTTGCCTGCCCGTCGGATGTGAAAATTGGCGATATCATTCAACGCGCCCGGGCACAGTACGGCCAGCAAAAGCCAACCCTGCGCGACGCCATCCTCAGTCATACAGACCTGATGGGCACCCTTTCCACTCCCTTTGCCCCCCTGGTCAACGCCACGACCGGTTTAAAACCGGTGCGCCGCCTCCTCGACGCGGCGCTTAAAATCGATCACCGGCGTACGCTGCCGAAATATGGCTTCGGCACCTTCCGCCGCGCTTACCGCCAGCTCGCGGCCAGACAGGCGCAGTACCCTGAGCAGGTGGTCTTCTTTCATGGCTGCTACGTCAACTATAACCATCCGCAGCTGGGTAAGGATCTGATCCGCGTCGTCAACGCGCTGGGTACCGGCGTGCAGTTGTTATCGAAGGAAAAATGCTGCGGCGTGCCGCTGATCGCCAACGGCTTTTTCGACAAGGCGCGTAAACAGGCGCAGAGTAACGTCGCTGCGATGCGGGAAAACACGCTGCCGATCATTGCCACCTCCTCGACCTGCACCTTTACGCTACGTGATGAATACCCTCATCTCCTCGATGTCGACAACAGCGATCTTCGCGATCGGGTCGAGCTGGCCACCCGCTGGATCTGGAAACAGCTGGATGCCGGCAAGACGCTACCGCTGCGCCGGCTGCCGCTGAAGGTGGTCTATCACACCCCGTGTCATATGGAAAAGATGGGCTGGTCGCTGTATACCCTCGAGCTGCTGCGGCTGATCCCCGGCCTGCAGCTGGAGGTGCTGGATTCACAGTGCTGCGGCATCGCGGGCACCTACGGGTTTAAAACTGAGAATTATGCGGTATCCCAGGCTATCGGCGCCCCGCTGTTCCGCCAGATTGAGGAGAGCGGCGCCGACATCGTCGTGACCGACTGCGAGACCTGCAAGTGGCAGATTGAGATGTCCACCCGCAAACGCTGCGAGCATCCGCTGACGGTACTGGCGCAAGCGCTCGCCTGAGCCCAGCGCCAGCCTCCGCCATCAATAGTTAATAGCTCGCTTTCTCCTGCGGCTGGGCGCAGGTGGGTTTGAACATCGCCAGCCGGCGGTCCAGCGCCTGGGTATACAGCATGGTGTCCACCCCGACGGCGACGAAGTTGGCCCCCCAGGCAAGACATTTTTCTGCCATCGCCGGGTCGACCGCCAGAAATCCGGCCGCTTTCCCCGCCGCGCGAATGCGCCGGATGCTCTGCTCGATCACCCGCTGCACGTCAGGATGGCCGGCATCGTCCGGGTGACCCAGCGAGGCGGAGAGATCCGCCGGACCGATAAACACCCCGTCAATGCCGTCCACCTCAAGAATCGCGTCCAGATTCTCCAGCGCGGTTCGGCTCTCGACCTGTATCAGCAGACAGAGTTCGTCATTCGCCTCCGCCATATAATTCTCTATCCTTCCCCAGCGCGCCGCTCTCGCCACGCCAGCGCCAACACCGCGGCTACCGATGGGCGGATAACGGGTCGCCGAGACCACTTCCCGCGCCTGCTCGGCGGTATCGACCATCGGCACCAGCAAGGTTCTGGCGCCAATATCCAGCACCTGTTTTATCAGGCTGCGGTTGCCCTCGACCGGACGGATGACCGGCTGGCTGGCGTAGGGGGCAATCGCCTGCAGCTGATGATAAAGGTCCTGAATCGTGTTCGGCGCATGCTCTCCGTCGATCAGCAGCCAGTCGTATCCCGAGGTCGCGGCGATCTCGGCCATGTAGGAGGAGGTGGAGCTCAGCCACAGGCCGATTTGCGTCTCACCGCGTAATAATCCCCGTTTGAAGGGGTTAGATAACAGTGCGTTCATAGCGATTCCTTTATTCAATGCTGTACGCTGCCGCGCTGGGGTACCGCGCGGGTAAGGCTCAATGAAAAGATAATGACCACCCCGACAATGGCGACGCCGGCCAGGGTTAACAGTCCGGCGGCGCTGCTGGCGAACAAATTTTCGGCCTGCACGCGCACGATCGGCGCCAGAAAACCGCCGATGGCGCCAAACAGGTTAACAAAGCCAATCCCGGCGGCCAGCGCCGTGCCGGACAGCAGCTGCGTCGGCATCGTCCAGAAGACCGGCTGCACGGCAATCACCCCAACCGCCGCCACGCACAGCGCGATGATAGCCAGCACCGGCGCCACCAGTCCGGACACCGCAATCCCGACCGCCGCCGCCAGCAGCGTCAGGGCGGCAATATTGCGCCGCTCGCCGGTGCGATCGGAGTAGCGAGGGATAAGCCAGGTGCCAAACAGCGCTGCCACCCACGGGATAGCCGTCACCACCGAGGCAACGAAGCCAACTTTGGTGCCCAGTAGCGCGGCGACCTGGGTGGGCAGGAAGAAAATCAGACCATAGACCGCCACCTGAATGGTCAGATAAATCAGCGCCAGCTGCCAGACCCGCCCGTTACGCAGCGCATCGGACAGGCGCGAGGCAATCTTTTTCTCCTCCTCGCGCGCCAGCTCGCTTATCAGCGCCTGTTTCTCCTCCATGCTCAGGAAGCGGGCATGCTGCGGCGAATCGTCCAGCCAGAAGAAGGTGAACGCTCCCGCGGCGACGGCGAGCAAGCCTTCAATGACAAACATCCAGAACCAGCCGGGATGGCCCATAAACCCATGCATCTCCAGCAGCGCACCGGATAAAGGCGATCCCAGCGTCAGGGCCAGCGGCGCCCCCATATAAAACAGCCCCATAATGCTGGCGCGGTTTTGCTGGGGAAACCACTGCGAAGTGAGGTAGATCATTCCGGGAAAGAAGCCCGCCTCCGCCGCGCCCAGCAGGGTACGTACCAGCAGGAATTTCGCTTCCGTATCCGCCCACGCCATCGCCGCCGACAGCACGCCCCACAGCAGCGTGGTGCAGCCGATCCATCTCCTGGCGCCAAATTTGCGCATCAGCAGATTGGCCGGTACCCCGAGGAAGGCATAGACCACAAAGAAAATCCCCGCCCCCAGCGCATAGGCTTCGTTGCTGAGGCCCGTATCCAGCTGGTAGGTTTCTTTGGCGAAACCGATATTCGAACGGTCAAGAAATGCCAGCACGTACAGCGCCAGCATAAAGGGGATTAAGCGGGCGCGGTTTTTCTTCACCACGCTCTCCAGCAGAGTGTTGCTCATCATAATATCCTCAGGCGCGGGCCGCCGGGCGGCCCGACGCAATCAGTGTTGATAAGGACGCTTCAGGTTGCAGTCGCGATTGAGCTCGACGCCAAAGCCGGGTTTATCCAGGACCGATTTATGAATGCGCCCTCTCTCCGGCACCGGCTCGCCGAGCAGGATCGGGTCGAACTGCGGACGCAGCGTGGCGCAGTCCGGGCTGGTCATCAGAAACTCGCTGAACGGCGTGTTGGTGAAGGTGATCACCGCATGATGGGAGTAAACCGACGAGCCGTGGGGCACCACCAGCTGCCCGCGCGCTTTGGCGATGGCCGCGATCTCCACCAGGGTGGTTAAGCCGCCGCACCAGCCGACGTCGGGCTGCATAATATCGATGCCGGTTTCCGACAGGGTGCGGAAGGACTGCAGTGTGCCGTGGTGCTCGCCGCTGGTCACCATCATCCCGGCCGGCGCCTGGCGCTTCAGCTCGCGATAGCCTTCATACTGCTGCGGCGGCAGGCACTCTTCGATCCACTTGAGGTTATAAGGGGCGCAGGCATGGGCAAGTTTGGTGGCATAGTTAACGTCCTGGCTCATCCAACAGTCCAGCATTAACCAGAAATCCGGGCCGCACTTTTCACGCATATCCGCCACCATGGCGACGTCTTTGCGGATCCCGGCGTCGCCATCGTGCGGCCCCCAGTGGGTAGGCATTTTACCGCCGATAAAGCCCATCTCCTGCGCCAGGTCCGGACGCGCGCCGGTGGCATAGAACTGGATTTCGTCGCGCACTGCCCCGCCCAGCAGTTTGTAGACCGGCAGGCCAACCACTTTACCGAACAGATCCCACAGCGCCAGGTCGACACAGGAGAGGGTATTCATTACCAGGCCGCCGGATCCCGCGTAGTAAAGGGTGGCGTTAAGCATCTGGTCATGGATCAGTTTGATATCGCTGACGCATTTGCCTTCGATAAAGCGGTTGAGATGTTTTTCCACGATAAAGCAGCCCATCTCCCCGGCCGTCGACACCGCAAAGCCGGTCTGTCCGTTGTCGGCTTCCACTTCCACAATCAGCGTCCCCAGCACGTTGATGCCAAAAGACTGGCGGGACTGCTCATACTCTTTATATTTGCTCATCGGGGTGGCGATATGATCGTCAATCCAGTGGTTAGCCCCCTGGTCGTGGTAATCACCGCCGCCGGCGCCCTGCTCTGCTGTGGCGCCGCCGGTAAACCAGGCGCGGACGAGTTTAATTTTCGGTAGGGTCATGATGTTCTCCTTATGATGAGGCGAGTTGTTCGAAGGGGCTTTTCCACCCCAGCAGACGGGAAATATCTTTCGCGCAGGCAATCGCCTTACCGGCCAGATAATCGCGATTGTCTTCATTGATTTGCAGACGGGTGCCCACCACCGAGATGGCGGCGGTCAGGTCGTTATTGGCGTTAAACACCGGCGCGGCCACGCAGCGCACATCCGGATAGTCCTCGCCATTATCAAAGCTCCAGCCCCGAGCGCGAATGCGCCCCAGCTCCTCCCGCAGCTGTTGTGCATCGGTGATGGTCGTTGGCGTGGCCCGCTCCCACTGCAGGTCGTCGATAATCGACGCCTGAACGCTGGCGGGCTGCCAGGCCAGCAAACATTTGCCGATCCCGGAGCGATAAAGCGACAGGCTCTTGCCTTCGTGCGAACGCACGCTAATGGTGGCGGGAGACTCAATTTTAAGAATGTAGTAGGCGTTACCCTGATCGATGATGCCCAGATGGCAAAGCAGGCCGCACTCATCCATCAGTCGGGTGAGGCGCGGACGCGCCAGCTCGCGCAGATCCATTTTGCTCAGCGCCTGCCCGGCCAGCTCCACCAGCTTGGTCCACAGGCAGTAGTTATCCTGATTATCCATACTGATGAAGCGCTGCTTTTTTAGCTCGCCCAGCAGCAGATAAACCGTGCTTTTCGGGATCCCCAGTTCGGCAATGATGGTGGCTGCGCTGCAGGGACCAATCCGGCTGATTAAATTGAGGATCTCAATCGCGCGGGTCAGCGCCGGGACTTTTGTTGATTCCAACATACTGGACTCCAATCCTGAATACTGGAATCAGTGTTGCGATTGTGCGGGCGGTAAAGTGTGAGCGATATCGCGGGGCAATCGTTTTCCCGTATGCTGGACCATCCGCTGCAGATTATTGCGACTTAACGCACAGAATTTTTTCAGGAGAGTACAACAGGCTGGACAACCGGCGCCCGGGAGAAGCCCGCGCGCCGGGGGAAACGACTTACAGCGAGAGGGAATCCACCACGTTAATCCAGCCATGTTCGCTGGCCAGCGGTTGACCATTCAGCCAGCGACGCAGCATGTTTAATGCCATCATGGCGCAGACTTCCTGGCGTACCGCCAGGCTGTGGCGGGTGACGCTGAACTTCACGCGCAGCGCGAAGGTGCCGTCCGGGGTGGCCAGGGCCACGTTAAGATGATCGTTCTCCTGGCCGCTCACCGCCAGGGCCAGGCCGGCAAAATGGTTTATTCGCCGCTCGGCCGCCCAGCGAGCCGCCTGCGCCAGCGTCTCCTCCTGCGCCGGGACCACTTCGCTGGCCAGCAGCGGCGCGCCGGCGCGGGACAGCTGCAGCGCCAGCAGGCCGCCGGTAAACTGCTCGCTGAGCGTCAGGCTCAGCTGCCGCTCCTGCAGGCAGCGCGCAATCTGCGCCGGTAACCCTTCCGTGCCTTCGAAAATCAGACTGTCGCCAGCCACCTTGCGGACTTCCGGCCACAGGGCCAGCATGGCGTCGCGCTGGTCAGCCGGTCCGGTTAGCTTGAGTTCGATAATCGGCATCGACGAACGGTAACCCATCACCACGCCAGGCGGTAACGTCAGCGGATTGAGGCTTTGCGCCAGCTCGCTCTCCGAGCGGCCAAAAGTGGTCAAACGCAGGCATACCGGCGGTTCCGGCAGCGTAAAGCGCTGACGCAGACGCGGTAAAATCTCCTGCTCGACCATCACCTTAAATTCAGAAGGTACACCGGGGGTGAAAAACATCAGGCAGCGGTTGAGCTGAACGGCAAAGCCACAGGCCGTGCCGACCGGGTTATTGATCATCTCGGCGCTGGCGGGGATTTCCGCCTGCTTGCGGTTACTTTCCGCCATCGGCCGGCCGCGCTCGGCAAAGAAACGGGTCATGGTTTCCAGCCACTCCGGATGCAAAATAAGCTCTTCGCCTTTCGCGGTGGCGGCGGCCAGCGCGCTCAGATCGTCGCTGGTCGGCCCAAGGCCGCCGTTAACGATCAGCACATCCGCCTGTTCGCTGCGTTCGCGCAGAATCGCCACCAGCGCATCAAGATCGTCGCCAACGGTATGGCGGCGCGTTAACGGTAACCCCTGATTAAAAAAGAAATCCGCCAGCCATGCCGCATTGGTATCAACGATTTGACCATGCAACACTTCATCGCCAGTGGACAGCATTTCCACATTCAACATTGCTCACTCCTTGCCTGCCAGGTGGCAAATACTATAACGCAAAGCGGGATGCTGACGAGGAGGAAAATCTGGCGCGGCAAGAAGATACCGCGCCGGAGGAGATTAGAAGCTGGCGCTGGCGCCGATGTACGGGCCGTCGGCGATGGTGTTATCGCGGTTGCCATCTTTGCCCGCCAGGTTCAGATAGCGATAGCCTGCCTGGATGCTGAGCGGACGCATGATGGTCCAGCTGGCGCCGACGTTGGCTTCCTGATAGCTGTCAATGCCGCTGGAGAGGGAATCCGGCGAGTAGTAGTAGTCGCCGTACAGGCGGAAGCTGTCGCCGATTTTCCACTGCAGGCCGCCGCCGACCGCTGCCGCATAACCTTCATCGCCCTGTTTCGGGTTGGTGTATACGCCTTTACCGCCCACGGTCGCGAGGAACGGCCCCAGCGGAATATTGAGCCCCAGGCCTAAACCCGCGGCGTCGCCGTCGTTATCGCTATGCAGCCAGTTACCGGAAACGGCCAGGCCGGTAGACTCCGTGCCAAACCCGACGCCAAGATTGGTGTAATGCTCGCCTGCTTCACCGGTAACGCTGATCGCATGGGCCGCGGAAGAAACCAGCATGACGCCAGCCAGCGCCATAAAAATGCTTTTTTTCATTATTTACTCTATCCAGAAAATTAAAATCAAAGAAGTCCCGAAAAAACCTGAAAATTCTACTGCGCACCCGTCAGGAATCAATGACCTGGCGAAATGAATTTTCACAAGAGTGTAACCAGTTGCGTTTTTTTATGGCATCGGGCGTTGTCGGAATAACGAACCGCCCGTTCAGCGCCATGAATATTCATGTTTATTATGATTAACGCTGACACATTGACGAAAACAGAGAACTGACGCCGCACGATCGGCGCGGCGCGGGTGGATAAGGGAATAATTAATGCTGCAGCCGGGCCAGACATTCCGGGGCGAGGCCGGTCAGTTTCGCCACCAGGGACAGGTCAAGCCCGTTAGCGAGCATCGCCCGGGCAATACGCTCCGCGGTCTGCTGCTCACCTTGCTCCAGACCTTGTTGCAGACCTTGCTTTAACCCTTGCTGATGGCCGCGTTGTTCCAGAAACTGGGCAATATTCATGAGCGTCTCCTTGTGCGACCGCCGGGGAACGCTTTGCGCAAGATGGCGCAAAAAAGCGACCGGATCGGCGGCGTTTCCTGCCTGTAATAAATAGTGCAACAGCGTCTTTAGCTGCCTGCGGCTAGTGTATCCCAGTGCTAACAGGCTGACCAGCTGCTCGTGCAGGTCCATCATGTCGCGCTGGCGGATATGCTTCTGCAGCAGCTCCAGCATCGCCACGCGCCGGTGGCGCATGATTTCATCATCCGGGGTGGTGGTGATATCGATTAAGGGAAAATCATCACCATAGATCCGCCGCGCAACGTCCGGATCGGCAAAGCCTGCCAGCCAGCACATCGGGTACGGCCAGGGCGAAACGCGGCCATGATAAAACAGCAGGGGGATAACCAGCGGCAGCTGCGTATCCCCCTTATCCAGATGACGTTGCATCGCGGCGATGGCATAGCGCATCAGGCGAAAGGCCATATGGCGGTCCGCCGAGCTTTGGTGCTCAATCAACAGATAGATATAGCCCTCCCCCGCCTGCGTTTGCAGCGAGTAAAGGATATCGGAATGACTCGCTCGTAGCTCATCGTCAATAAAGCTCCCGGATTCCAGTTGCAGCGTATTCAGGTTGCATAACGCGCGCAGCGGTGCGGGGAGATGAATGTCAAGGAAGTCCTTTGCCGTCGCCCGGTGCGACAACAGGTGTTTAAATACGGCGTCATGCGGGGAATGGGGCGCCCTGTCCATGGCGAAACTCCATGCGATTATTTTCACCTAACTTAACACCCAACAGGACCAGGGCCGCATTTCGCTTGCGGTTTACCGAGGCGGCTCGCAAACTATTTCATCGGCATACCGCCCCATCCCTCTGAAGGAGAAAAACCGTGCGTCAAAGGACGATTGTTTGCCCGCTTATCCAGAATGAAGGCCATTATCTGCTCTGCAAAATGGCCGCCGACCGCGGGGTTTTCCCCGGGCAATGGGCCTTATCCGGCGGCGGCGTGGAGCCAGGGGAGCGTATTGAAGAGGCGCTGCGGCGGGAAATACGCGAAGAGCTTGGCGAAAAACTCATCCTTACCCATATCGCGCCGTGGAGCTTTCGCGATGATACCCGCGTCAAAACTTACCCGGATGGTCGGCAGGAAACGATCTATATGATCTACCTGATCTTCGACTGCGTCAGCGCCAATCGCGACGTGACGATCAACGAGGAGTTTGACGATTACGCCTGGGTCAAAGCAGAAGATCTCAAAAACTACGATCTCAATGCCGCCACCCGCGTTACGCTCAGCCAGAAAGGGCTACTTTAGTCCAGCATACCACGTTCAACCCACCCGGCGTTATGCCGCGGGATATGGCGGGTGGCTACGATACGGTCGCATACGTCTGCTGTCTGGCCCATTCGCGCAGCGCCTGACGGGAAATCTTAATCCCACCGTTCTTTAACGTGTCCGGCAGCCGTAGCCAACGCACTGGCTGCTGGAAGCGCGCTAACCGCTCAGCGCTCCATGTCGCCAGCGCGCTCAACTCGCAGCCGTCATCGCATTCCACCACCGCGACCGGGCGTTGACCATATTCGACATCATCCAGCGGTACAATAAACACCTGTTGTACCGCTGGATATGCGAGTATCACGCGCTCGACCTCTTCCGGTTGAATACCTTCGCCGCCGCTAAAAAAAAGATTATCCAGTCGCCCAACAACCGTCAGCCGACCATTGTGTAATTCCCCGCGATCGCGTGTCGCAAACCAGCCTTCATCATTGGTTAATGGCAATAACTGACCGTCGCGCCAGTAACCCGCCGCCATACTCGACGCCCGCAGCCAGATCTCGCCGGCGACAATTTTCACCTCCCGCCCCGGCAGCGGTTCGCCCACATCCGCCGCGCCATCGGCCGCTTTGGCACAGACCGTGGAAGCGAACTCGGTGAGGCCGTAGCCGCAGAAACTGCGTATTCCCTGCGCGAGTGCACGCTCAGTCAATTCGACCGGGATCGCTGCGCCGCCGAGCAGCACCGCCTTGAGGGAATGCGCAGCATCATCATTCAGCAGGCGCCACAGCTGAGTCGGCACCAGCGAAGCATGGGTACAGCCCTGCAGCATCTGCGCCAGCGGTTGCTTGTCGCGCACCGTCATTCGCGCGCCGGCCAGCAGCCAGCGCCAGATGATCCCCTGCCCGGAGACATGAAACAACGGCAGCGACAGTAGCCAGTCGTCTTCTGCGGCAAACGGCATCAGCGCCAGCACGCCAGCGGCGCTGGCCAGATGGGCGCTGGCGCTATGTACCGCCGCTTTCGGCAGGCCGGTTGAGCCGGAGGTTAACGTCATCGACACCAGCCGTTCGCCATGCCAGCAAACGGCATGGACGCCTTCGGCCGCCTGCAGAGTTAACGCCGGTAAATCCCCCGGCAGCGCAGCACCATTCAGCACCAGCTGATGCTGGACGTTTAACGCAGGCAGCAGTTCCTGCAGCAACACCTCTGGCAGCTGCGGATTCAGCGGCAACACCCGCGCCCCGCACTGCAGCAATGCCAGCCAGGCGAGTAGCGTCTCCGGCTGGTTGTAGGCCCGGAGCGCCACGCCATGACCTTCCATAACGCCCTGCGCGGCAAAGCCGGCCGCCAGCGCGTCAACCCGCGCGCATAGCTCACGCCAGGTCAGCAGCCGATCGTTCAGGCGTAACGCCTGCGCCTCACCGCGTAACTGGCGCCAGTGGCGCCATGGCCAGTCGGAAAACATCACAGCAGCGGCTCCAGCGCATCAATGTTGATCATCGGCAGCGTACTTTCCGGCCACGGCCGTACCAGTTGGGCGCTCATCAGCGCCAGCGTATCGAGTCCGGGGATGGTCTGCGGCGTCAGCCAGGCGGCAACCCGCGCCAGCTGGGTTAACCCGAGGCTGGACTCGATTGACGAGCTAATCACCGCGCTCAGCCCCAGGGCGTGTGCCGCGGCGACCTGTTGCTGAACCTTTTGCACACTGCCGGTCAGCGTCGGTTTGATCACCACCGCGCGCACGCCGGGCTCCGCGACAAAGCGGAAATCCGCCTCGCGCAGGCTTTCATCCCAGGCGATAGCGATCCCCGTCTCGCGGCTAAAGGCCCGCGAGTCCTCCCGCGTTTTGCAGGGTTCCTCAAGAAACGCAATGCGCTGGCGATATGCGGGATTGACGTATTTGGCGAACTGCTGCGCTTTAAGCGGCGTCCACGCCCGGTTGGCATCCAGCCGCAGCTGGAGATCGGGGATGGCTTCCAGTAGCAGATTAACCACCATGCCGTCGCGTACCGCCTCCCACAGCCCCACTTTCACCTTAGCGACTTTCTCGCCGGGCATCGTCGCCAGTTTGGCGAACAGCTCATCCGGATCGCCGGAACAGAGCGGCGCCGCGCGATAATCCGCGGCCTGCGGTAGTTCGCCGTAAAGCTCCGCCTGCGCGCAGCTAATACCAAAAGCGACAGAAGGCAGTGTGGGAAGCGGCGGTTCCGCGCCGTCGCGCCAGGCCTGCGCCCACGCCAGCAGCGCTGTTTGCGCCTCTTCCAGCGTCTCGTTACTGAATCCCGGCAAGGGAGAAATTTCCCCCCAGCCTTCGCGTTCATCCTCCTGCAGGCGGATGAACAGCCCGTCGCGGGTTTTTAACCGCCGTTCGCGCAGAACCACGCCCGCGTCCATCGGGATCTGCCAGCGGTAAACCTGCGAAACGCGCATTATGGATTCCGTTTAAATTTGCTGAAGTCCGGCTGACGTTTCTGGTTGAAGGCATTGCGGCCTTCCTGCCCTTCTTCCGTCATGTAGAACAGCATGGTGGCGTTGCCCGCCAGCTCCTGCAGACCGGCCTGGCCGTCGCAGTCGGCGTTCAGCGCCGCTTTCAGGCAGCGCAGCGCCATTGGGCTGTTTTGCAGCATTTCACGGCACCAGCGCACGGTCTCTTTTTCCAGCTCCGCCAGCGGAACTACGGTATTCACCAGCCCCATGTCCAGCGCCTGCTGGGCGTCATACTGACGGCACAGGAACCAGATTTCGCGCGCCTTTTTCTGCCCGACGATACGCGCCATATAGGAGGCGCCCCAGCCGCCATCAAAGGAGCCGACTTTTGGCCCGGTCTGGCCGAAGATGGCATTGTCCGCCGCGATGGTCAGATCGCACATCATATGCAGCACGTGGCCGCCGCCGATAGAGTAGCCGGCTACCATCGCCACCACCGGTTTCGGGCAGGTGCGGATCTGGCGCTGGAAGTCGAGCACGTTAAGGTGGTGAACGCCGGAGTCGTCCTGATAGCCGCCGTAGTCGCCGCGAACTTTCTGGTCGCCGCCGGCGCAGAAGGCTTTCTCACCTTCACCGGTCAGGACAATCACCCCGATATTGTCGTCATAGCGGGCATCCGCCAGCGCCTGAATCATCTCTTTGACGGTCAGCGGGCGGAAGGCGTTGCGTACCTGTGGGCGGTTGATGGTGATTTTGGCAATGCCGTCGGCCGATTTGTGATAGCGAATATCGGTATAGCCTTCGGAACAATCGTGCCATTCCACAGGGGCATAGAGCATTGCTTCATCAAGAGAGATCATAGAATGTCCTTCAGTTAACTTGCCAGAATCTGCGCCAGACAAGCAATCACCGCGGCGGGGTTGTCCCGGTGCGCGTTGTGTCCGGCATGGTGAATGATATGGGTATCGGCAGCGAGCGCTTGCGCGATGGCGCGAAACTTCGCGTCGCGTTCGCCACACAGGTAGTGAAAAGGAAAATCGCGCGCCTGCAGAGGCGCGCGCAGATCGGCCTGCCCGGCAAGGGAGGTTGCCTGCAGCATCGCCGCCAGCGTGGCGCCGTTATTGCGGCTACGTAAGGCGACCAATGACTCGCGCTGCGCGGCATCCAGTGAGGCAAAAACCGGCTGCTGATACCAGTCGGCAAAGACCTGCGCCAACGGATCGCGGCGAAAACGTTCTGCCCAGGCGCGGTCATTGCTGCGCCGCGCCTGCCGCGCTTCTGCATCCTGCAGGCCAGGATGGCCGCCTTCAACGATCAGGCCGCGCAGGCCCGCACGCGGCTGACAGGCGAAGTTCATCGCCACCCGGCCGCCCAGTGAGTAGCCAATCAGCCAGTAGTTAAGGATGTTGTAACTATTAAGCGTAGCCAGCAGCAGAGTATTGACCCCGGCAAAGTCCTGTACCGCGATATGCGCGGAGCCGCCGTGGCCCGGCAGATCGAGATACAGACGCGGCCAGGCGGGAAAAGCGTCGCCCACTTCACGCCACTCGTCGCGGTCGCCGGAAAACCCGTGCAGAAACACCAGCCAGGGATAACCTGACTGGCCGTTGTCGACCGCGGCGCTGAGGGTCACAGGCGGCTTACCTGCGCCAGCAGCTGCTGGAGAGTCTGCGTGCCGTCAGTCTCGTTGACCGCCAGCTCAATCACCGTCGCCCCGGCGCGGCGCCACGCGCCTGCCAGCGCCTCATCCAGCGACTGCCAGTCATCAGGACGATGATAGGCCAGGCCGAACATCGCCGCCGCGTGGCTGAAATCCACGTCCTGCGGCATTAAATAGAACTGACGGCGCTCGTCATGCGGCGTCGGCAGCATGGAGAAAATCTGTCCGCCGTTGTTATTCACCACGATCAGCACCAGCGGCGCCGACGCCTGGCGCAGCAGGGCCAGCGAGTTGAGATCGTATAAGGCCGACAGATCGCCGACGATCGCCAGCGTCGGCCGCGCACTGGCGCGCTGCACGCCGGCGGCGGTGGCGATTAAACCATCAATCCCGCTGGCGCCGCGGTTGCTGTAAACCGGATACCCGGCAGGTAGCTGCGCCAGGGCGTCGATCAGGCGCACCACCAGACTGTTACCGACAAACAGTTGCCCCTGCTCCGGCAGATAGCGCCGAATACGCTGCGCCAGCTGCGCTTCGCCAAAAGGCTCATTGCTGGCGACCGCCGCCTGCCACGCCTGGCGGGACAGCTCAGGGATCACCGTCGCCCACGGCTGACGTTTTTCCGCCGGATGCAACTCAAGCCAGCGCTCAACGCTGGCGCGCAGACGGCGGCCGCGGTGCTGCGCCGGGTCGAGGCGGCCTGGCAGATTATCCACCAGCCAGTATTCATCCGGCTCGCAGGTCGCCTGCCACTGGAGGACGCGTTTGCCGGTCAGGCTGCTGCCGAGCTGCACCACGATCTGCGCCTGCGCCAGTTCGCTGACCGCTTTACCGTTGCCCAGCCACAGGTCAGCGCACGGCAGCGGCTGCCCGGTCTGCGACAGGACATCGCCGATCAGCGGCCAGCCGAGAGTTTGCGCCCACTCAGCCACTTTTTTCCCTTCCGCGGCGCTCATTCTCCCCGCCACGACGACGCCGCGTTTTTGCCGCCAGAAGAACCAGTCGCGCTGCTTCTCGCTCTCTAACTGCAGCGCCTGACGCAGCCAGGGTTTATCGCTCTGCCACCAGTTGCCGAGCTGCTGCTGCCACTCCACGCCGGTCTCATCCATATCGCCATACAGCGGTTCGGCGAACGGACAGTTGATATGCACCCCGCCGGCGTGCAGCGCCCCCAGCGCCTGGTCGATGGTTGAGACCAGCCAGCGGGCAGGAATATCCTGCGAGGGACGCGGCAGAGAAATCGTCTGCGACGGATGGGAGGCAAACATTCCGGGCTGGCGGATCGCCTGGTTCGCGCCGCAGTCGATCAGCTCCGGTGGACGGTCGGCGGTCAACAGGATCAGCTTTTCGCCGGTGAGGCCCGCCTCAATCAGCGCCGGATAGAGGTTTGCGGTGGCGGTCCCGGAGGTGACTATCACCGCCACCGGCTGCCGGCTGGCCTTCGCCAGGCCGAGCGCCAGGTGGCCGAGGCCGCGTTCGTCGAAATGGGTATGATGTATAAAGGCGCGGTTTTCCGCCGCCGCCAGGGTTAAGGGTGTCGAGCGCGAACCCGGCGCGATGCAGATATGCTGCACGCCATGGCGCGTTAAAGCTTCCAGGATCACCGCCGCCCAGCGTCGGTTAAATGCGCTTACTGACATGAAATTGTCCGGTATCAAATATTGATGCTAAGTATAGATAAGGCAAAGTGACGACGTTTTGATATGCATCGTCATTCCCGCCTTATGGACACAGCAGCGAGCGCAGCCCGGCCGCTTTGTTGTCAATCTCCTGCCACTCCTGCTGCGCATCGGAGCCGCTGACGATCCCCGCTCCGGCATACAACCGCAGGGTGTCGTGGTCCACTTTCGCCGAACGCAGCGCCACGCAAAACTCGCTTTGCGCCAGCGACAGATAGCCGGCGGACCCGGCATACCATTCGCGGGCAAAGGGTTCATGGCGCTGAATGAATGCCAGCGCCGCCCGACGCGGCAGGCCGGCCACTGCGGCGGTGGGCTGCAGCTGCAGCAGACAGCGGCTGTCGTCAGGCGCCGCCAGCTCGGTCCAGATGCAGCGCCTGAGATGCTGCACCTTACGCAGCCTCACCACCTGCGGCGGCAGGACGTCCAGCGTCGAGGCCTCACTCTGCAGACGCTGGCAAATATCTTCCACCACCAGCATATTTTCCCGCTGGTTTTTGTCGTCTTTCATCAACCAGTCGGCCAGTTGCTGCGCCTTCGCGTCTTCCTGAAGGTTCGCGACGGTCCCCGCCAGCGCTTCGGTGCGCAGCAGCGCGCCGCGCCGGCGCCACAGCCGTTCCGGCGTGGAGCCGAAAAATGCCTGCCGGGCATTAAACGCCATCAGGAAATGAAAACAGTTAAGATTGCTGCGGCGGCTGGCCGCCATGATGCTCACGGCGTCCAGCGGCGCGGCAAACTGCAGGTCGGTTGCCCGCGCCAGTACCACTTTATCCATTTCACCGGCGCTAATCGCCTTAGTCGCCCGCGCAATCATTGCCTGCCATTGAGAATAGTCGGATGAGTGGCGCTCGCTCAGTAGCGGCGGGATAGCGCCAGGGGTCGCCTGAGTGGTGGTCAGACTGGCGAGAAACGCGCGGGCCGTCGCGGCATCCTCACGCAGGGAGATATCACTATGCAGCACCAGCCGCAGCACGGCCCTGCCGCCGCACCGGCGCCACTCCAGACGCGGCAGCACCAGGCTGCCCTGCTGCGGTTCAAACGCGTTCAGGCCGCAGATACGCAGATCCTGCCGCCCGGTCTGGCATAAAAAGCGGTTCGCCGCGTCGAGCGAGGAAAAGGTTTTTACCGCCCCCAGCGCCGCCAGTTCCTCATCGCCATTGCGCTGCTGCCAGTAAAACTGCGGCCATTGCGCCTGCTGGCCGCACCATAGTAGCGGATCGAAGGCATCATTCAGCGGAAAGGCAATATCGATAATTCGCGTGCCGGGCGAGTCTGGAAAAGACTCACCCAGGCCGTCTTGCAAACGGGCCAGCGCAGTGGAAACAGACAGCACGCAAACCTCCACGGTAGTAAAACCCCACATTATAAGGGGTTCGACGGCGGAATAGCAGTACCCATGACGAGGGAGCGGGTTTTATCTTACCCGCTCGCCGGGCCAAAGCAGCGTGTGGACGAGGGTGCAGAGGGGTCAGATAGCGCGCTTTTCTCGCGCCATGCCAATGTGGGGGATGCCATCCTCATCATAGACCTCGGTCACCGGCGTAAACCCGAAGTGGGCGTAAAAGGATTGCAGGTGCGCCTGCGCCCCGAGGTAAATTGCCTTTTGCGGCCAGTGCTGCTGGCAGCTGGCCAGCGCCTGCTCCATCAGCTGATAGCCAAGCCTCTCACCGCGGGCGGCGGGGCTAACGATGACCCGGCCAATCACCACCGGCGCAAACGCCTCTTCGCTTTTGAGGATCCGCGCGTACGCCAGCAGTTCGCCATCGCGCCAGCCGAGCAGATGGCGATTTTCACCGACCAAATCATCGCCGTCGACATCCTGATAGACGCACTGCTGCTCCACGACAAAAACTTCACTGCGCAATTTCAGCAGCGCATATAGCTGGGGAACGGTGAGTTCACTATGGTGGAGATCCTGCCAGGTCATCATCTGTAGCTCCTTATTGATATACTGATACTTTGCGACTCGCCCTGAGGACACTGGACGATGGAATTAACTTTTTTGGGGACATCCGCCGGGGTGCCGACCCGCACGCGTAATATGACGTCGATAATACTCAATTTGCAACAGCCGACCCGCGCCGAAATGTGGTTGTTTGACTGCGGCGAAGGGACCCAGCATCAGTTTCTTCGCACGCCCTATCACCCCGGCAAACTGAATAAAATTTTCATCACTCACCTGCACGGCGACCACCTGTTCGGCCTGCCCGGCCTGCTGTGCAGCCGCTCGATGCAGGGGAACTCTCTGCCCCTCACCCTCTACGGGCCAAAAGGGCTCAAAGAGTTTGTTGAGACCGCGCTGCGTCTGAGCGGTTCGTGGACCGACTATCCGCTCACCATCATCGAAGTCGGCCCTGGTCTGGTGTTCGACGAAGAGGGCTATCGGGTCACTGCGTACCCGCTCAGTCATCCGGTGGAGTGTTACGGGTATCGCATTGAGCAGCATGACAAGCCCGGCACCCTCGACGCCGCCCAACTGATTGCCGATGGCGTGCGTCCGGGGCCGCTGTTCCATCAACTCAAGCTCGGCCAGCGCGTTGAGCTGGAAGATGGCCGGGTCATTGACGGCAGCCGCTATCTGGGGCCAGCGACGCCGGGTAAAACGCTGGCCATCTTCGGCGATACCGCCCCCTGCCCGCAGGCGCTGGAGATGGCGCGCGGCGCGGATGTGATGGTCCACGAAACCACCCTTGAGCAGGCGATGGCGGAGAAAGCCAATAGCCGTGGCCACTCTTCCAGTCAGCAGACCGCGGCGCTTGCCAAAGAAGCGGGGGTCGGCATGCTAATCGCTACCCACTTTAGCTCGCGCTACGATGCCGAAGGCTGCCTGAAGATGCTGGCGGAATGCCGGGAGATTTTCGCCAATACGCTACTGGCGGAAGACTTTATGGTCTACAAGATGGCGTAAAATCCGGGCATAAAAAAACCGCCATCCCGGCGGTTTTTTATTGAGTCAATCAACTTACATCAGCGGCGTCGCCAGCTGCACGATGCTAATCAGCGGCTGCGGCCAGATACCGAGCACCAGCACCAGCAGGGCGGAGATCAGCACCACGATACCGCCGGCGCTGTACTGCCAGTTCGACGGCGCATCGCGGTTCAGTTGCTCCGGTGCGCTCAGGTACAGGCTCACTGCCACGCGCAGATAGTAGTAGAGACCAATCGCCGAACCGACAACCACTGCGGCAACCAGCCACCACAGGTGCGCATGCACACCGACGGCCAGCACGTAGAACTTACCGATAAAGCCGAGGGTCATCGGAATACCGGCCAGCGACAGCATCATCACCGTCATGACCGCCGACAGAATCGGACGGTGCCAGAACAGGCCGCGGTAGGAGAACAGCGAGTCCGCATCCGGACCGCGGTACGGGCTGGACATCAGGCTGACCACGCCGAACGCGCCCAGGCTGCTGAACAGGTAACCGGCCAGGTAGACGCCAACGGCTTCCATCGACATTTCGCCGCTCTGCAGGGCGATCAGCGCCACCAGCAGATAACCGAGGTGGGAGATGGAGGAGTAGCCGAGCAGACGCTTAATGTTGGTCTGGCTCAGCGCCATCAGGTTACCGAAGATGATAGAGGCGAAGGCGATCAGGCCCAGCACCACGCGTACCGCTTCGCTGTTGCCCACCGGCATGTACAGGAACAGACGCATCACCACGCCGAAGATGGCGATCTTGCTGGCGGTCGCCAGGAAGGTGGAGACCGGCGCAGGCGCGCCCTGGTAAACGTCCGGCGTCCACAGATGGAACGGCACCAGCGACAGTTTAAAGCCAAGACCGACGATCATCAGACCGAGGCCCGCCAGCAGCAGCGGCTCGTGCAGCGTATTGTCCGCCAGGCTTTTACCCAGCGCGAGGAAGGACAGGTTGCCGGAGTTCGCATACACCAGCGCCATACCGAACAGCAGGAAAGACGAGGCTGCAGCGGAGAGGATAGTGTATTTGATGCTCGCTTCCAGCGAACGCTTCTGGCGGAAGGCGTAGCCGACCAGGCCGAACAGCGGTAGCGAAATCAGTTCGATACCGAGGAACAGCGCCGCCAGATGATTCGCACCGGCCAGCAGAATGCCGCCCAGCGCGGCGATCAGCACCAGCAGGTAGAACTCTTCTTTGTTGTCCTTGTAACCCTCAAGCCACGGGTAGGCGAAAGTACAGGTCGCGAGGCTCGCCAGCAACACCAGCCCGGTGTAGAGCATGGCGTAGCCGTCAACGCGGATCATTGGCGTAACGTCCATCGCCCCGTTCTGACCAACAAACCAGAGCGAGACCAGCGCAGCGTTAAGCCCGAGAACCGACAGCGTGGCATTGAGAAAATGATTGCGTCGCCACGCAATGGAGAGCATCACAACCACCACCGTCAAGCCGACGATCAGCAGCGGTAGCAGTGCGATCAGTTGTTGTGGAGTTATTGTCATGGCGAATTACGGCCTTGTAGTAGAAACAGAATTAACAAACCACTGCTGAATGTTGCTCATCGCAGCATGCGAGGTGTCGAGGATCGGCTGCGGGAAGAAGCCCAACAGCACCAGCAGCACCACCAGCAGCAGGATGATAGACAGTTCACGCAGGGACATCCCCGGCAGCGCTTTCGCCGCGATTTCGCTTTTCGCTTTACCGAAGTAGGCGCGATGCAGCATCGACAGCGAATAAACGGAAGCGAATACCAGACCAAAGGTCGAGATAACGGTGATCACCGGCACCACTTTATAGCTGCCGAACAGGATCATAAATTCGCCGACAAAGTTACCGGTGCCCGGCATCCCCAGGGTGGCGACGGCGAAGAACATCGACATCGCCGGCAGCCATTTAATTTTGCTCCACAAACCGCCCATCTGACGCATATCGCGGGTGTGCAGACGTTCGTACAGCTGGCCGCACAGAATAAACAGACCGGCCGCGGACAGACCGTGGGCGATCATCTGGATCACCGCCCCCTGATAAGCCAGCTGGCTACCGGTGTAGATAGCAATCAGCACGAAACCCATGTGGGAAACGGAGGTATAAGCGATCAGACGTTTGATATCGGTCTGGGCGAAGGCCATCCACGCGCCGTAGAAGATACCAATCACGCCCAGCCACATGGCGATGGGCGCAAACTCGGCGGAGGCGTTCGGGAACAGCGGC
This sequence comes from Klebsiella sp. P1CD1, assembly GCF_003790505.1. Classification (NCBI taxonomy): domain Bacteria; kingdom Pseudomonadati; phylum Pseudomonadota; class Gammaproteobacteria; order Enterobacterales; family Enterobacteriaceae; genus Klebsiella; species Klebsiella sp. P1CD1. Next base: position 1,637,906 of record NZ_CP033631.1, on the reverse strand, counting down.
AGCGCAAAGCGCAGCAGACCGTAGGCCGCAGTTTTCAGCAAGATGCCCGCGAGGTCGACGGAACCGGCAGTCGGCGCCTGGGAGTGGGCGTCCGGCAGCCAGCCGTGCAGCGGTACCACCGGCATTTTCACCGCGAAGGCGATGAAGAAGCCCAGCATCAGCAGGTATTCCACGCCGTGGGACATAGGCGTTTTCAGCAGATCTTCATAGTTGAAGGTCCACACGCCGGTCGCGTTGAAGTGGACGAAGGCCAGCGCCAGAATGGCGATCAGCATCACCAGACCGCTCGCCTGGGTATAAATGAAGAACTTGGTGGCCGCCGTGATACGCGTTTTACCGTCCGAGGCTTTATGACCCCACAGCGCGATCAGGAAGTACATCGGCACCAACATCATTTCCCAGAAGAAGAAGAACAGGAACATGTCGATGGCGAGGAACACGCCGATGACGCCGCCCAGGATCCACATCAGGTTGAGGTGGAAGAAGCCCTGGTATTTTTCGATTTCACGCCACGAACAGAGTACCGCCAGCACGCCGAGGAGACCGGTCAGCACCACCATCAGCAGCGACAGGCCGTCGATCGCCAGATGGATGCTAATGCCGAAGCGTGGGATCCACGGCAGCACGAATTCCGACTGCCATTGCGGAATACCCGCGGATTGCGTCAGAGAATAGCCGCCCTGCATCCACAGCTGCAGGCCAAGCGCCAGCGTCAGTCCCATGGTAATCAGCGCGATCCAGCGCGGCACTTTCACGCCAAAGCGTTCGGTCTGCCAGCACAGGAAGCCGCCGATAAAGGGGATTAATATCAACCAAGGCAATAACATGGTGATTTTTATTCCTTATTTAAGTCCGGTTCAGGCTATCTTACTCGTCATAGCGAACGTCGGCTGTGCTCACAATCCTCACGCATTTTAATACGCTCCGGTTGCTCCGCGCAGGCGGTGTCCACTCTGACTTCGCCGATAACGCCTGTCCTTTACGACCTGATTTTCAACGAATTCTCACAGAAAATTCACTTCGGATTGAGGCTTGTTTTGTCGGGTGACGCTAACGCTTACCCGACCTACGGTCCCGTAAGCCCGGCAAGCACCGCGCCGCCGGGCAAAACAATCCCAATCCTCAAACTCAACGCAATACCATCAGCAGCGCCAGCACCACCACCGCGCCGATGCTCATTGATGCCACATACCAGCGCAGATAACCGTTCTCGCTCACCAGCAGACCTTTGCCTGCGAAGCGGGACAGAATCGCCGGGATATTCATCAACGCATTCAGCGGATCGCTCTTCAGCAGCCAGGCAATCCCGAGGAAAGGTTTCACGAACACCTTGTCGTATAACCAGTCGAAGCCCCAGGCATGGAACCACCAGGTACCGAAGAAGCGGCCAGGCGCGCTGTTGGCGATGGAGGTCACCAGGGTACGTTTACCCAGCCACAACCATGCGGCGATCAGGATGCCGGCAATCGCGATAATCCCGGAGGTAATTTCCAGCGTCATCACGCTACCGTGAGCGAGCTCAGTGGTCTGCGGCAGTACGCCTTCCAGCGGCGGCACAATCAGCGCGCCAACGAAGGTGGACAGAATCAGCAGCACAATCAGCGGCAGATGGTGGGTAATCCCCTTCCCTGCGTGCGCGTGAATTTGCTCTTTACCGTGGAACACGATGAAAATCATACGGAAGGTGTACAGCGAGGTCATAAAGGCGCCGACCAGGCCCGCTACCATCAGATTGATATGGCCGTTGGCCATCGCGCCCGCCAGAATCTCATCCTTACTGAAGAAGCCTGCGGTGATAAGCGGCAGAGCGGACAGCGCCGCGCCCCCCACCAGGAAGCAGACATACACCAGCGGAATGGATTTGCGCAGGCCGCCCATCTTGAAGATGTTCTGTTCGTGATGGCAGGCCAGAATGACCGAGCCAGACGACAGAAACAGCAGCGCTTTAAAGAACGCGTGGGTCATCAGGTGGAAAATCGCCGCGTCCCATGCCTGCACGCCCAGCGCGAGGAACATGTAGCCAATCTGACTCATGGTCGAGTAAGCCAGCACACGTTTGATGTCGGTCTGCACCAGCGCGGCGAAGCCCGCCAGCACCAGCGTTACCGCACCAACGATACCCACCAGATGCAGCACTTCCGGCGTCATCAGGAACAGGCCGTGGGTACGGGCAATCAGGTACACGCCCGCGGTCACCATGGTGGCCGCGTGGATCAGCGCGGAGACCGGCGTCGGGCCCGCCATCGCATCGGCAAGCCACGTTTGCAGCGGCAGCTGAGCGGATTTACCTACCGCGCCGCCGAGCAGCATCAGCGTCGCCCACTGCAGCGTGGTGCTGCCGTTAGCGAAGTGCTGCGGCGCCAGCTCTACCATTTCACGGAAGTTCAGGGTGCCCAGTTCGTTATAAAGAATGAACAGCGCGAAGGCGAGGAACACGTCGCCGACGCGGGTGACCACGAAGGCTTTCATCGCTGCGGCATTGTTCTTCGGATCGGTGTAGTAGAAACCGATCAGCAGGTAAGAACAGAGGCCCACACCTTCCCAGCCGAGGTACATTAACAGCAGGTTATCGGCCAGTACCAGAACGACCATGCTGGCGATAAACAGGTTGGTGTAAGCGAAGAAGCGAGAGTAGCCCTCTTCGCCGCGCATGTACCAGGAGGCGAACATGTGGATCAGGAAGCCGACGCCGGTCACCACAGAGAGCATGGTCAGCGACAGGCCATCCAGCACCAGGTTGAAGCCGATGTTGAAATCACCGACCGACATCCAGTTCCACAGCGGTACGCTGACCGCTTGTTTGCCGTTAGCGAAAAAGTCGACGCCAACGTACGCGGTGACCAGCGCCGCCAGGCCTACCGACCCCATGCCAACGGTAGCGGAAAGGTTTTCCGACCAGCGCCCGCGGGAAAAGGCCAGCAGCACAAAGCCAATCAATGGCAAAAGAATGGTTAAGGCAAGCATGTTCATCCACGCAACTCACTTACTGAATCGATGTTCAGGTTCTGGCGGCGACGATGGAGCTGCAGCAGCAGCGCCAGGCCGATACTCGCTTCCGCAGCCGCGAGGCTGATGGCGAGGATATACATTATCTGACCATCTGCCTGGCCCCAGTAGCTACCCGCCACCACAAAGGCCAGCGCGGCGGCGTTAATCATGATTTCCAGGCTAATCAACATAAACAGCAGATTGCGGCGGATCACCAGCCCCGTCAGACCAAGCACAAACAGGATGGCCGCGAGGATCAGTCCATGTGTTAAGGGGATCATGCGTGTTCCTCCGTTTTTCTTTTGTCGCTGTCGTTCACGCGGTTGCTCAGCACCTCGCCGGCACGCTCTTCGCGGCCGATGTGGAAGGCGACCACCAGGCCCGCCAGCAGCAGCATGGAGGCCAGCTCCACCGCCAGGACGTACGGCCCAAACAGCGCAATACCCACTTCTTTGGCGTTGATCGCCGCGCCGTCGATACCCTGGTCGTTAATACCCAGGATGGCGTAAACGATAACCACCAGCAGCACCGCGGAAAGGATGGCCGGGCCAATCCAGATCCCCGGCTGCAGCCATTTGCGTTCCTGTTCGATCTCGCTGCCGCCCAGGTTGAGCATCATCACCACAAAGACGAACAGCACCATAATGGCCCCGGCGTAGACGATGATTTCCAGCGCACCAGCAAAGTAAGCGCCCAGCGAAAAGAACACCCCGGCAATCGCCAGCAGCGAAATAATCAGGTACAGCAGCGCATGTACCGGATTGGTGTGGGTGACGACCCGCAAGGTTGCGAGGATGGCTATCAGGCCACAGATATAAAAAGCGAATTCCATTGCCCTCTCCTTACGGTAACAGGCTCTTGACGTCGATTGGCTTAGCTTCGTTTTCCGCTTCACCTTTATCTTTGCCGTCGATTGCCATACCCGCCATCCGGTAGAAGTTATATTCCGGGTATTTGCCCGGACCGGAAATCAGCAGATCCTCTTTTTCGTACACCAGATCCTGACGCTTGTATTCACCCAGTTCGAAGTCCGGGGTCAACTGGATCGCCGTGGTCGGGCACGCTTCTTCGCACAGGCCGCAGAAAATGCAGCGTGAGAAGTTGATGCGGAAGAACTCCGGATACCAGCGGCCATCTTTGGTCTCTGCTTTCTGCAGCGAGATACAGCCCACCGGGCAGGCTACCGCACACAGGTTACAGGCAACGCAGCGCTCTGCACCGTCCGGATCGCGGGTCAGCACGATGCGGCCGCGGTAGCGCGGCGGCAGATAGACCGGCTCTTCCGGATACATCCGGGTTTCACGTTTGGCGAAGGCATGCAGGCCAATCATCCAGATACTACGGACCTGGGTGCCGAACCCCACCAATAATTCTTTTAAGGTCATGTTCAATTCACCCCTTATTGCGCCTGCCAGAGAATGACAGCCGCCGTTACCAACAAGTTGACCAGCGTTAACGGCAGGCATACCTTCCAGCCAAAGGACATTACCTGGTCATAGCGCGGACGCGGTAATGATGCGCGGATCAAAATGAACATCATCATGAAGAACGCGGTTTTCAGCGCGAACCAGATGAAAGGTGGTAACCACGGGCCATTCCAGCCGCCGAAGAACAGCGTGACGATCAGCGCTGAAACGGTGACGATACCGATGTATTCACCGACGAAGAACAGACCGAATTTCATGCCGGAATATTCAATGTGGTAACCATCGGCCAGTTCCTGCTCCGCTTCCGGCTGGTCGAACGGGTGACGGTGACACACCGCCACGCCGGCGATGGCGAAAGTGACGAAGCCGAAGAACTGCGGAATGACGTTCCACAGATGCGCCTGGTTGTTGACGATATCGGTCATATTGAATGACCCCGCCTGCGCCACCACGCCCATCAGGGAGAGACCGAGAAACACTTCGTAGCTCAGGGTCTGCGCGGAAGCACGCATCGCCCCCAGCAGCGAGTATTTGTTGTTGCTCGACCAGCCGGCGAACAGCACCGCATAGACCGCCAGGCCTGCCATCATCAGGAAGAACAGGATGCCGATGTTCAGGTCAGCCACCACCCACGTCGGGCTGACCGGCACGATAGCAAAGGCCAGCAGCAGCGAGGTAAAGGCGATAACCGGCGCCAGAGTAAAGATCACGCGATCGGAGAAGCGCGGGATCCAGTCCTCTTTGAAGAACATCTTGATCATGTCGGCGACCAGCTGCAGCGAACCGCCCCAGCCGACGCGGTTAGGTCCGTAGCGGTTCTGGAACAAGCCGAGCAGACGACGCTCGCCGAAGCTCATGAACGCGCCGCAGGTGACGACCACCAGCAGAATGACCACGGCCTTCAGGATGCTTAACAGAATGTCGATAAGATCCGGCGTTAACCAGCTCATGCTTTCGCCTCCTGCAGTGAATCAATACGCGATCCGGTCAGCACCGGCGCAATGCCCGGCATGCCCATCGGTAAGCCAACCTGTCCTGCGGTCAGGCCTTCAGAGATAACCAGCGGCAGACGCAGGGTCTGGCCTTCCACGCTAAAGGAGAGCATTGCCCCCGCGTTAACGCCCAGCTTCGCGGCATCCGCCGGATTCAGCTTGATGTACGGCTCAGGCATCCGGCTCTCGAACACCGGCGCGCGCTGTGACAGCTCATCGCTACCAAACAGGTGGTAATACGGCGCGATACGCCATTTGCCCTCTTCCGCCTGGAAGCTGGCCGGCACCGCGGTGAAATACTCCAGCCCGTTGGCGGACGCTTCAAACAGTCGAACACCCGGATCGCCGTGGCGCAGTTTCCCGCCCACTTCATCCTGGAACTTGTTCCATGCCTGCGGGGAGTTCCAGCCCGGCGCCCAGGCGAACGGGATCTGCGAACGCGGGGCGGACGGCTGGTTGTTCCCTTCCATGGAGAAGGCGAACATCGTGTCTTTATCCTGCGGCTGACGCGGCTCGTGCACGCTGATGTTGGCGCGCATCGCCGTGCGGCCGCTGTAGCGGTGTGGTTCACGCGCCAGCTTCTGACCGCGGATGCGGAAGGTCGCATCCGGCGCGGCATCTTTAATGCCCGCCAGCTGCGGCAGCGCGGCAATCGCCGCATCGATGACGTGGTCCAGCTGCGTCCAGTCAACCTGACGGTTGTTGACGGTGCTGTGCAGCGAATGCAGCCAGCGCCAGCTCTCCAGCATCACGGTTTTCGCATCGTAGTAAGCCGGATCGTAAACCTGGAAGAAACGCTGGGCGCGGCCTTCGTTGTTCACCACAGTCCCGTCGCTTTCCGCAAAGCTTGCGGCAGAGAGCACCAGGTGCGCTTTGTCCATAATCGCGGTGCGCTGATGGTCAACCACCATCACCAGCGGGGCTTTCGCCAGCGCAGCGTCAACGCGCGCGGCGGAAGCATGACGGTGAAGGTCGTTTTCCAGCACGATAACCGCGTCTGCGGCGCCGCTTTCCAGTTCGTCCAGCGCCTCTTCAAGCGAACCGCCGCCGATCATGCCCAGACCGACGCTGTTCACCGCCCGGGCGACCATGGTCACGCCGACGTCGGCGCCGCGGCCTTTCAACGCTTTTGCGACGTTAGCGGCGGCCTGGATGATCTCCATGCTGCCGGCGTTGGTTCCGGAGATAATCAGTGGTTTTTTCGCCCCGGCCAGCGCCTGGACGATGACATCGACTTTGCCCTGCAGGTCCTGGCTCAGGCCGTCAACCGCTGGCGCGCTGTCGTCCAGCGCATGAGCGATGGCGAAGCCGAGACGCGCCTGATCTTCCACCGGCGCGCGGTAGGTCCACGCGGCAATGTCATCCAGGCGGGTGTCATCGATGTTGGTGACGAATAACGGGTGCTTGGCGCGCTGCCCGATGTTGAGGATCGCGGCGATCTGCCAGTCGGCTACTTTCTGCGCCGCTGCCATTTCGCGTGCTTTCCCTTTCACCGCCTGGCGGACTGCCAGGGCCACGCGCGCGCCGGTCTGGGTAATGTCTTCGCCCAGCACCAGTACCGCATCGTAGGATTCGATATCGCGCAGGCTTGGGGTATGGATCCCGCCTTCACGCAGCACTTTCAGCATCATCTGCAGGCGCGCTTGTTCGCCTTTGGCGATGCCGGTATAGAAGTTGTCGGCGCCAACCAGCTCGCGCAGCGCGAAGTTGCTTTCGATGCTGGCGCGCGGGGAGCCGATACCGATCACTTTCTTCGACTGGCGCAGGATATCTGCTGCCCCCTGCATCGCCTGCTCGGCGTTGAGAGTAATCAGATCGTCGCCGCGGCGCTGCACCGGCTGACGCGGACGGTCTTTCAGGTTGACATAGCCATAGCCGAAGCGACCGCGGTCGCAGAGGAAGTAGCGGTTAACGGTCCCGTTATAGCGGTTTTCGATACGACGCAGCTCGCCATAGCGTTCGCCCGGGCTGATGTTGCAGCCGATGGAACACTGCTGGCAGATGCTCGGCGCAAACTGCATGTCCCACTTACGGTTGTAACGCTCGGAGTGCGTTTTGTCGGTGAAGACGCCGGTCGGGCAGACTTCCACCAGGTTGCCGGAGAACTCGCTTTCCAGGGTGCCATCTTCCGGGCGACCGAAGTAGACGTTGTCGTGCGCGCCATAGACGCCCAGGTCGGTGCCGTCGGCATAATCTTTGTAGTAGCGCACACAACGGTAACAGGCGATGCAGCGGTTCATTTCGTGAGAAATAAACGGCCCCAGATCCTGATTGCGGTGGGTACGCTTGGTGAAACGATAGCGGCGGAAACTATGGCCGGTCATCACCGTCATATCCTGCAGGTGGCAGTTGCCCCCTTCTTCACAGACCGGGCAGTCGTGCGGGTGGTTAGTCATCAACCACTCCACCACGCTTTCGCGGAACTGCTTCGCTTCGCCGTCGTCAATAGAAATAAAGGTGCCGTCGGATGCCGGAGTCATACAGGACATCACCAGGCGACCACGCGTGTCTTCCGCGTTCTGATATTGCTTCACCGCACACTGGCGGCAAGCACCGACGCTCCCTAGCGCCGGGTGCCAGCAAAAGTAGGGAATATCAAGACCAAGAGAGAGACAAGCCTCTAGCAGGTTGTCCGCCCCGTTGACCTCGTATTCTTTGCCGTCTACATGAATCGTAGCCATTTGCGTGCTTCCAAAAATAAAAAACCTTTGATTACCAGCGCGTCTTAAGCAGGTTCGGCTGAATCCCGTTGATTGCATGGGTATTGCTGAACTGCTGCTTAATGCCAGCCTCGAATTCTTCGCGGAAATATTTAATCGCGCTCTGTAGCGGTTCGACTGCGCCCGGCGCGTGCGCGCAGAAGGTTTTACCCGGGCCCAGGAATCGACACAGTTGCTCAAGCGTTTCGATATCGCCAGGCTGGCCTTCGCCGCGCTCCAGGGCGCGCAGGATCTTCACGCTCCACGGCAGACCATCACGGCACGGCGTACACCAGCCGCAGGACTCGCGGGCAAAGAACTCTTCGAGGTTACGCACCAGCGAGACCATATTGATCTCATGGTCAACGGCCATCGCCAGCGAGGTGCCCAGACGGCTGCCCGCTTTACCAATGCTTTCGAACTCCATCGGCAGGTCAAGATGCGCTTCGGTCAGGAAGTCGGTCCCTGCCCCACCCGGCTGCCAGGCTTTAAACTTCAGGCCATCGCGCATGCCGCCGGCGTAATCTTCGAGGATCTCACGCGCGGTGGTGCCGAACGGCAGCTCCCAGACGCCCGGATTCTTCACCCGGCCGGAGAAGCCCATCAGCTTGGTGCCAGCATCTTTGCTGGTGGAAATGTTCTGGTACCACTCGACGCCGTTGGCGAGGATCGCCGGCACGTTGCACAGGGTTTCCACGTTGTTGACGCAAGTCGGCTTGCCCCACACGCCGGAGCTCGCCGGGAACGGCGGCTTGGAGCGCGGGTTAGCACGGCGGCCTTCCAGGGAGTTGATCAGCGCCGTCTCTTCACCGCAGATATAGCGCCCTGCCCCGGTGTGGACAAACAGTTCGAAGTCAAACCCGGTGCCAAGGATGTTTTTCCCCAACAGGCCCGCTTCAGTGGCTTCGGCAATCGCACGACGCAGATGCTGGGCCGCTTCGATATATTCGCCGCGCAGGAAGATGTAGCCGCGGTACGCTTTCAGCGCAAACGCGGAGATCAGCATGCCTTCCACCAGCAGGTGCGGCAGCTGCTCCATCAGCAGACGGTCTTTATAGGTGCCCGGCTCCATTTCATCGGCGTTACACAGCAGGTAACGGATGTTCATGGATTCGTCTTTCGGCATCAGGCTCCACTTCAGACCCGTGGAGAAGCCCGCGCCGCCGCGCCCTTTCAGGCCAGCGTCTTTTACCGCCGTGACAATCTCATCCGGCGCCATCCCGGTCAGGGCTTTACGTGCCCCTTCGTAACCGTTTTTGCTGCGATATTCGTCCAGCCATACCGGCTGCTTGTCGTCGCGCAGACGCCAGGTGAGCGGATGCGTTTCCGCAGTACGAATTACGGTTTTCATTTGTACTGCTCCAGCAGGTCAGGAATTGCCTCCGGCGTCAGATGACTGTGAGTATCCTCATCAATCATCATGGTCGGTCCCTTGTCGCAGTTGCCCAGGCAACAGGTCGGCAGCAGCGTGAAGCGGCCATCGAAGGTGGTCTGCCCTGGCTTGATATTGAGCTTCTTCTCAATCGCAGCCTGAATACCTTGATAACCGGTGATATGGCACACCACGCTGTCGCAGTAGCGGATCACGTGACGGCCAACCGGCTGACGGAAAATCTGGCTGTAAAATGTTGCCACGCCTTCGACGTCACTGGCCGGGATCCCCAGCACATCGGCGATCGCATAGATCGCCCCATCCGGCACCCAGCCGCGCTGTTTCTGGACAATTTTCAGCGCTTCGATGGACGCCGCACGCGGGTCTTCGTAGTGGTGCTTCTCGTGCTCAATAGCCTCACGCTCAGCCGCACTCAGCTCAAAAGCCTCGGTTTGTGGTTGTTGATTCTCGTGCATAATTAGCGGTCCACGTCTGACATAACAAAATCGATACTACCCAGATAGACGATCAGGTCGGATACCAGGCTGCCGCGGATCGCCGACGGGATCTGCTGCAGATGCGCAAAGCTCGGCGTACGCACGCGGGTACGGTAGCTCATGGTGCTGCCGTCGCTGGTCAGGTAGTAACTGTTAATCCCTTTGGTCGCCTCAATCATCTGGAAGGATTCGTTGGCCGGCATCACCGGGCCCCACGATACCTGCAGGAAGTGGGTGATCAGGGTTTCGATATGCTGCAGCGTGCGCTCTTTCGGCGGCGGCGTGGTCAGCGGGTGATCCGCTTTGAACGGGCCTTCCGGCATGTTATCGAGGCACTGCTGAAGAATGCGCAGGCTCTGGCGCAGCTCTTCGACTTTCAGCATCACGCGGGTGTAGCAGTCAGAGACGCCGCCCCCGGTCGGGACTTCGAAGTCGAAGTTTTCATAGCCAGAATAAGGACGCCATTTACGCACGTCGAAGCCGATACCGGTGGCGCGCAGGCCTGCGCCGGTGGTGCCCCACTCCAGCGCCTCTTTGGCGGTATAGGCTGCCACGCCGACGGAACGGCCTTTCAGAATAGTGTTGCGCAGCGCGGCTTTCTCGTAAGAATCCAGACGCTTCGGCATCCACTCGAGGAATTCCCGCAGCAGGCGATCCCAGCCACGCGGCAGATCGTGCGCGACACCGCCGATGCGGAACCACGCCGGGTGCATACGGAACCCGGTAATCGCTTCCACCAGATCGTAAATTTTCTGCCGATCGGTAAAGGCGAAGAAGACCGGCGTCATCGCGCCGACGTCCTGAATAAAGGTCGAGATATACAGCAGGTGGCTGTTGATGCGGAACAGTTCGGAGAGCATCACGCGGATCACATTCACGCGATCCGGCACGGTGATCCCGGCCAGTTTTTCCACCGCCAGCACGTACGGCATCTCGTTGACGCAGCCGCCGAGGTATTCAATACGGTCGGTATACGGGATGTAGCTGTGCCAGGACTGACGCTCGCCCATCTTCTCGGCGCCGCGGTGGTGATAACCGATGTCCGGTACGCAGTCGACGATCTCTTCGCCATCCAGCTGCAGAATAATACGGAATGCACCGTGGGCCGACGGGTGGTTCGGACCGAGGTTGAGGAACATGAAGTCCTCGTTGTCGGTGCTGCGCTTCATGCCCCACTCTTCCGGTTTGAAGGTCAACGCTTCCATCTCCAGATCCTGCTTGGCTTTGGTCAGCTCAAACGGATCGAATTCGGTAGCGCGCGCCGGATAGTCTTTACGCAGCGGGTGGCCTTCCCAGGTCGGCGGCATCATGATACGGCGCAGGTTCGGGTGTCCATCGAAGGTCATGCCAAACATTTCCCAGGTTTCACGCTCATACCAGTTGGCGTTGGGGAACAGTTTGGTGAAAGTCGGCAGATGCAGATCATTTTCAGACAGCGCCACCTTGAGCATGATGTCGCGGTTGCGGTCGATAGAAATCAGATGATAGAAAACGGAAAAATCCGCGGCGGGCAGGCCATCGCGGTGGGTGCGCAGACGTTCGTCCATGCCGTGCAGGTCAAACAGCATCACGTAAGGCTTCGGCAATTTCTTCAGGAAATCACCCACCTCAAGCAGTTGCTCACGCTTCACCCACACCACCGGTACGCCGGTGCGGGTTGGCTGAACGGTAAAGGCATCCGGCCCAAAGCGGTTGCGCAGTTCGCCGATCACCGGGTCATCAAGGTGATCGCGGGTTTGCCAGGCTGGTGCGGCGTCATGCGCGGTTAAATCGGTCATATTGTTCACCATTGCAAAAGGTCCGTGGTGACTGCCGGGCGAGACTTCGCGTTGTTGTAGATTGATTTGCGAAGTGGTACTCCCGCCCGCAGGCGCAAATTAAATCTCGTCCGGCGTCCGCAGATTGGTCACTGCAATACGTTCGCCGCGTTTACGCTCGCGTTCCGACTGCATATTGGCGCGATAAACGCCCTGATCGCCAACCACCCATGAGAGCGGACGACGTTCTTTACCAATGGACTCCTGCAGCAGCATCAGCGCCTGCATATAGGCCTCTGGACGCGGCGGGCAGCCCGGGATGTACACATCGACCGGAATGAATTTATCCACGCCCTGGACGACGGAATAGATGTCGTACATGCCGCCGGAGTTAGCGCAGGCGCCCATGGAGATCACCCACTTCGGCTCCAGCATCTGATCGTACAGACGCTGAATAACCGGCGCCATTTTGGTAAAGCAGGTTCCAGCGACCACCATCAGGTCCGCCTGACGCGGAGAGGCGCGCAGAACTTCTGCCCCAAAACGCGCAACGTCATGCACCGCAGTGAATGACGTCACCATTTCCACATAACAGCAAGAAAGGCCGAAGTTATACGGCCAAATTGAGTTCTTACGGCCCCAGTTCACCATGTCATGCAGCGCATGCTCGAGTTTCCCCATATACACGCTTTTATTGACTTCCTGCTCCAAGGGGTCGGTGACGATCTCCTGTTTCTGCAGGGGGTAACGGTCGTTCTCACCGTTAGGATCTATGCGGGTGAGCGTATAATCCATCTTATTGCCTCGCTTTTACTGCATATGACGGTTAGTGGGACTGTCTGTTTCCGGGTTAACCAGCGTGCGACGGGAACGCGCAGGCGTCCAGTCCAGTGCGCCGATGCGAACGAGATAAACCAGACCAGCCAGTAGCACTAAAATGAAAATTGCGGCTTCCACAAAGCCGACCCAGCCGCTCTCGCGGATAGAAGTCGACCATGCGTAGAGATACAGGGCTTCCACGTCGAAGATAACGAAGAACATGGCAACCAGATAAAACTTCGCAGAAAGACGTAAGCGGGCCGAACCAACGGAGTCAATCCCCGATTCAAACGGCGTGTTTTTGCTACGCGCGCGCGCGCGACCGCCAAGGTACCAGCCGCCGACGAGCATGAGGCAGCACAGGCCGATAGCGATGATGAGAAATATAGCGAATGCCCAATGATGAGCGATGACTTCAGTGGATGTTGACATACGCATTGCTTAACCAAAAAAGTGTAGCGCCAAAACCCTCTGCTCTTACTGGCAGATGAACGCCACAGCGTTTCACGGGAGGAATAAAAAAACCGTGCAAAAAAGCGTCCCTGGTTGATGTGAGAAGCCCAGATGCCGTGGCTTTTTACCCCTTTCTTTAACCTTTTGTCAACTTTAACAAAAGTTTTCATAACATTAATTTACATTGGAATCTTTTCATTAACATTAAATGCCCTTTTATGCGAAATAACCTTGCATACTGTTCGGTTTTAGTGTTGTTGAATCGTGTCCGTTTCCGTCGTAAATCAAAAATCCCTTCTATTTTGACAGGATTTAGCCTCGATTCCTCCCCCCAAAGAGGGGTATTTTCTTGATCTGTGACACGGTTTTGTTAATTACCCCAGGAAATCGGCAACAATCCGTCCGGTTTTTTAACATTAGCAGGAAGTGTTGAAAGTGCAGGGAAAAGTCGACAAGGTGAGCGCCAGGTCACGCCAATACGCTGATTTTTCAGGAAAGAAATAAAAAAAACTTTCAAAACATCAATAATAGTGCAAAAAAAAGAGCCACCAGGCGAGAAACCCTCCCCTGAGGCTCTTTTTGCTCACTTACATTCTGTTACCAGTTTTTGTGATCTTTGTTAGAAAATTGCCCTCACAAAATGAAGGTGTTATCTCCCTCTTGCGGAGTAAGTGCCGGCCCCGTTCGCCAGGGGTCGCTCTCCTGACTCAGTGACTGAAAAATCACCTGCGGCAGCTCGCTCACCGTCTGCGGATTGCAACTGACCACATACCGGGTATCCGGCAGGCCAGGCAATCCATCGCTGATGCCAGCCACGCGCAAATCGGGGCTCATCATTTCGACGGGTCGCGCGGTGACGCCCAGCCCGGCTTTGACCGCCGCTTTCACCCCGGAGAGAGACGAAGCGCCATGGGCCAGATGCCATGGGACGCGGGCCGCCTCCAGCGCGGCAATAATATCCTGGCGGAATGGACCTGGCTCTTCGAGCAGGATCAGGGGAATAGACTCCCCTTTCGTCAGCACATATTCCGCCGCACAGTACCAGAGGGTCGGTGACGTTCTCAGGATGAAAGAGGTAAAGCCGGGAGGCTGATGGGTGGTCAGCGCCAGATCCACCCGCCCCTCGGCCAGCATCGCCATGATGGCGGCATGGGGATGCACTTTGATCTCCAGCGTCATTCTGGGATAGAAGCAGCCGATGCGGTTTAACAAAAACGGCAGGATGGTATCGGCCGTTTCTTCCGACGCGCCGATGGTCAATCCACCTTGCAGGCTGCCATACATCAGCGACATGCAGGCTTCATCGTTAAAACGCAGGATCTTGCGGGCATAGCCCAGTAGCTGGATGCCTTGCTCAGTCAGCAGTTTATTACGCCCGTGACGGGCGAAAAGCTCTTTGCCGACCAGCTGCTCCAGGCGTTGCATTTGCTGGCTGACCGCGGACTGGGTACGACACACTGCGGCGGCGGCGGCGGCGAAGGTGTTCAAATCAGCGACCGCCACAAAGGTGCGCAGCAGATCGAGATCAAGGTTGAGTATCGGACGTGTTGTATTAATCATCTTTCTTCACTTACAGGTGGCTAACGCTGACCTGCCTTGTTGATGCTTTACGCCAGGTTTCCGGCTATTCCCTGAGCCTCGTGCTCACCGTCAGATGGCGGATAAACAACTGGACGAACGTTATTACATGCCAAAGTACTCGTCTGGGCAAATGCGCAGAACCACGGAGTAATATATTGTTCGTATTTCTCATTGTTATTTATTACCACGGCCAGCCAGGTGTCATGCGTCGCTCCGGAAAAGCGGCCAGTGGTGGTGAGAAAGTCTCTCTTCCACCGCGCGTTCACACAGGGAAGAATGAACAATAAAATCCTGTAATAACAATATATTAAACATCAATCCAACCGGAGTGCTTACCGGCTATCACTGATATTAACGGCGATATTCTAACCGATTCCCGCCCTTTTTATAAGCCTAAATAAGGATTAACTCAGATAATTTTAAATTTTTTTCAACGTTTTATATAAATTAACAAACCTCAGATTATTACCTGTCAAAAATAATAATAATGCCCCCGCGGACTGTTTTTTATTGATATTATTTAACATCAAAATTACAAATCAGTCCCTATTGTATTAAGGATAGCGTTGTTTAGTCTGCCAACATTCTTCGTTCGCCCCTTCGTCACACAAACAAACCAGATAAATGATGGCAAAAAAGGCATATGGTCTACATATACGACCAAAAAAAGCATCATAAGCAGGTATAACCTACAACCTAAAACCGTAAGCGGCAGATAAATCAATTACGCTTAAAATCCTGCGTTAGCAAAATCTTCTCCTGCAAAGCCTTCAAAACAGCGGGGATGCGGAGTACATTGTTCCGTGCTGACTTCCACGGCAGGGAGTGGCGATAACAGCTAAAAGGTCAAGATTCATGTCCCCCATCGAAAAATCCAGCAAGTTAGAGAACGTCTGTTACGACATCCGTGGCCCGGTTCTGAAAGAAGCGAAACGTCTTGAGGAAGAAGGCAATAAAGTTCTGAAACTGAACATCGGCAACCCGGCGCCATTCGGCTTCGAGGCCCCTGACGAGATCCTCGTCGACGTCATCCGCAATCTGCCTACTGCCCAGGGTTACTGCGATTCGAAAGGGTTGTATTCGGCGCGCAAAGCCATCATGCAGCATTACCAGGCCCGGGGAATGCGTGATGTCACGGTAGAAGATATTTACATCGGCAACGGCGTGTCCGAACTGATTGTGCAGGCGATGCAGGCGCTGTTAAACAGCGGCGATGAGATGCTGGTTCCCGCGCCGGACTACCCACTGTGGACGGCGGCGGTGTCGCTTTCCAGTGGCAAAGCGGTCCACTATCTGTGTGACGAATCCGCTGACTGGTTCCCGGATCTTGACGATATCCGCGCAAAAATCACGCCGCGCACCCGCGGGATCGTGATCATTAACCCCAACAACCCCACCGGCGCGGTCTATTCCAAAGAACTGCTGCAGGAGATCGTCGAGATCGCCCGGCAGCATAACCTGATTATTTTCGCCGATGAGATCTACGATAAGATCCTCTACGACGAAGCCCAGCATCACTCGATTGCTGCTCTGGCGCCAGATCTGCTGACCGTGACCTTCAACGGACTGTCGAAAACCTACCGTGTTGCCGGTTTCCGTCAGGGGTGGATGGTGCTGAATGGCCCGAAAAAACACGCGAAGGGCTATATCGAAGGCCTGGAGATGCTGGCGTCGATGCGTCTGTGCGCCAACGTGCCGGCACAACATGCTATCCAGACGGCGCTGGGCGGCTACCAGAGTATCAGCGAATTCATCATTCCCGGCGGGCGCCTGTATGAACAACGCAACCGCGCCTGGGAGCTGATCAACGATATTCCGGGTGTCTCCTGCATGAAGCCAAAAGGCGCGTTGTATATGTTCCCGAAAATCGATGCCAAACGCTTCAATATTCACGACGACCAGAAAATGGTGCTCGACTTCCTGTTGCAGGAGAAAGTCCTGCTGGTGCAGGGTACCGCGTTCAACTGGCCGTGGCCGGATCATGTGCGCATTGTGACGCTGCCTCGTGAAGACGACCTGGAGATGGCGATCTCCCGCTTTGGCCGCTTCCTCTCCGGCTACCACCAGCTTTAATCGCTACGCCGCCGGCATTTGCATCCGGCGGCGATCCCTGCGCACAATGGAACCCGATGTTGTCACTGATTAAGGGTTCCTATGAGTCAGAGTCATTTCTTTGCCCACCTCTCCCGCCTGAAACTGATTAACCGCTGGCCGCTGATGCGCAACGTGCGCACCGAAAATGTCTCCGAACACAGTCTGCAGGTGGCGATGGTCGCCCATGCGCTGGCGGCAATTAAAAACCGTAAATTTGGCGGCCAGGTCAACGCAGAACGTATCGCCCTGCTGGCGATGTACCATGACGCCTCCGAAGTATTAACTGGCGACCTCCCTACCCCGGTGAAATATTTCAACTCCCAGATTGCCCAGGAATATAAGGCGATTGAGAAAATTGCTCAGCAAAAGCTGGTGGATATGGTCCCTGACGAGCTGCGCGATATTTTCGAGCCGCTGATTGATGAGCATCACTACAGTGAGGAAGAGCAGTCGATCGTTAAACAGGCTGACGCCCTCTGCGCTTACCTGAAGTGCCTCGAAGAGCTGTCTGCGGGTAACAACGAATTTCTGCTGGCCAAAGGCCGTCTGGAAAAGACGCTGGCGTCGCGGCGAAGCGCAGAGATGGATTACTTTATGCAGGTGTTTGTCCCGAGCTTCCAGCTGTCGCTGGATGAAATAAGCCAGGATTCGCCGCTGTAATTTTTCAGGCCGGGCAGCGGTTGCGCCCTACCCGGCCTGACACCCTTAAAACGGAAACAATACCGGGATCAGCAGCACGCAGACCACCATCACCAGTACGGTGAAGGGCACGCCAATCTTCACAAAGTCGCTGAAGGAATACTTACCCGGGCCAAGCACTAGGGTGTTGACCGGCGAGGAAACCGGAGTCATAAACGCCGCCGAAGCCGCCATCGCCACCACCATGGCGAAGGGATAGGGCGACACCCCCATTGACTTCGCTGCTGCCAGGGCTATAGGCGCCATCAGGACCGCGGTCGCGGTATTAGAGATGAACAGGCCTATCGCCGCGCACATTACAAACAGGCAGCCGAGCATCAGATAAGGCCCCTCGCTTCCGGCGACGTCCATCAGTCCCTTGACCACCAGATCTACCCCGCCGGTTTTCTGCAACGCCAGGGCAAACGGCATCATCCCGACAATCAAAATAATGCTTGGCCAGTGGATCGCCTTATAGGCGCTTTCGGCGTTGATGCAGCGGAATTTGCCCATCAGCAGGCAGGCGATGATCGCGGCAATCGGGTTGGGAATTTCATCAGTGAGCATCAGGGCTACCATCAACACCAGACAGAAAATCGCGTGCGGAGCCTGGCTGTGTGCCGGCGAAGCGTCATCCACTTCAACCGGCATATTGAGCACCACGAAATCACGCCCACGCTTCGCCAGCAGGGCAATTTGCCGCCAGTTGCCGACCACCAGCAGGATATCGCCGAGCTGCAGCGGCTCATCGACCACGGAACCATCCATCGCCTCGCCATCGCGCTTCATGCCGACGATATTGAGACCAAACCGGGTGCGGAACGCTATCTCACGCACCGTTTTACCAATCATCTCCGAATCCGGGATCAGCGACACCTCCGCCATGCCCACATCCAGCGCCTGATCGGCAAAATATTCGCCGCGCAGCACCATCGGCTCGAGCATCTGCTCACCACAGAACTGGCGTAAGTCGACATCGGAGGCGGACATATCGATCAGCAGGACGTCGCGGGCGCGGAATTCCGATACCCCGTTGACGTTAACAATCACCCGACGGAACCGCCGCCAGCGTTCGACGCCGATGACGTTGGCACAGTACCGCTCACGCAGTTTTAAATCATCAAGACGCTGGCCGATCATCGGCGAACCAGGACGGATCGCCAGCCGGCGGGCGCGGCCAGTGAGGTGATATTCGCGGATCAGATCGCGGAAGGTGCTTCTTTTACGGCCATCACGCGCGGATTCGCCATTCTCTGTCTTCAGCATAAAGCGCACCGCCAGCATATAGACGATGCCCAGGATCAGCACCACCAGGCCAATCGGCGTGACGCTGAAAAAACTGAAGCCGTGCAGCCCTTCGCGCAGCAGTTCACTGTTGACGACCAGGTTGGGGGGCGTTGCGACCAGGGTCATCATCCCGCTGATAAGTCCGGCAAAGCTCAGCGGCATCATCAGCCGCGAGGGAGAGGTATTCATCCGCGCCGACACGCTGAGCACCACCGGAATGAAAATGGCGACCACCCCGGTTGAACTCATAAACGCACCCAGCCCGGCGACGGTGAGCATCAGGTAAACCAGCATCTTGGTTTCGCTGTTGCCCGCCACACTCACCAGCCACGCCCCCATCTTGGTGGCCGCCCCGGTACGCACCAGGCCATCACCGATAATAAACAGGGCGGCAATCAGGATCACGTTAGGATCGCTGAACCCGGAAAAGGCTTCATTCAGCGTCAGCGTGCCGCTGAGGACGAAGGCGACAATGACCATCAGGGCGATAGCATCCATGCGCACCTTGCCGGTAGCAAACAGCACAACCGCGATAGCCAGAAGGGATAAAACCCAAATCAATTCACCGTTCACAACGTTTCCTTGTCACAAGTGGGAGTCGACATAGTGGCATAAAAAAGCCCCGGCAACGCGGGGCGAAATCATACGTTTACGCTTTAAGACGCACATTAACATAGCCGTCCGCCTGGCGTTCGATCACCAGATCGTCCAGGCTACTCAGCACGAGGTCGGCTTCATCCAGTCGAGGGGCATCGGCAGGCACGTTGACCGCGATGGTGCGACACCCCGCCGCCAGGCCGGAGAGCAACCCCGCCGGCGCATCTTCTACCACCGCGCACTGATCGGCCGGCAGCCCCAGCCGCTCGGCGCCCAGCAGATAGGCGTCCGGCGCCGGTTTTCCGTGTTTTACCTGCTCAGCGGTGATGAAGACCTCCGGCATCGGCAGGCCTGCCGCGCGATGACGCGCGTGGGCAACCGGCACCGACCCGGAAGTGACAATCGCCCATGGGATCCCAGCCTCATTGAGGGTACTCAGCAGGGTTAACGCCCCCGGCAGAGCGACAATGCCCTCGATATCAGTGGCTTCAATCTGCTCGAGGAAGCGGAATTCGGCCTGGATATCCTCCTCGCTACGACCCGGCATAAAATGGCGAATAGAGGTAATGGCCTGCTTGCCGTGAATAAAACTGAGAATTTCATCATGGTCAATGGCGAAACGATCGCCCCACTTACACCATGAACGCTCCACCACCGGCAAGGAATCCACCAGCGTCCCGTCTAAATCGAACAGGAAACCTTTACACTGCACGGGCACCTCCCTCAGGCATTGATAATTTGGTTAATTTCATTACTGCTCAGGTGATACTGGCGCGGACAGGCGTGCCAGACGCTCAGCATCCGCTGATATTTCTCCCACATCGGGGTCTGCGAGTTAAAGCCATGAGTGCCGGCGTCAAAATGGCTGTAGCGGCCTTCAATATTGACCATAAAGCGTACATAGCCGAGAAAACGCGCTTCGGTGGCGGCATCAAATCCGAGGAAGGTAACCCGACGCTCGTCGATACCCGCCGCGTCTTTCAGGTTGGTCCAGGAGACATGTAGCGCGTGGTACATCTCCATGATATCGATAACGGTACGGCAGGTTTCTTCCGTCAGCTGGCCAAACTCGCGGTCCAGTTCGCGCATCTGCAGCCCATACCCACGCTCAATGATGGTCTGCAGACGACGGTAGCGTTCCGCATTGTCCGGGTCGAGCATCGTCATCATTTTGTACTGATTGGATAAAATCAGACGCTGCGCATTGGTCATTTCCATGTTGTTACTCCTGTAGCACGGTAGGGCGTGAAATAAAGAAGGCGCATAAATCATGCGCCTTCTTTTATATGCGTTTTCCGTAGTGAATTACAAATCATCAAGGAAAGTTTTATCCAGTTGTTTGAAGGCGCGCTTAAGCGTGTCAGCCAGCGCCTGATAATCGGGCTTGCCTTCGACCGGCGCCAGCGCCTGCCCCGCCTCCTGCAGTTTGCCGCGCACTTCGTAAAACCAGTTAAGAATGGAGGGCGGCAGCGGCGTCACCGAACGCTTACCCAACCACCATAATCCCTGCATCGGCAGGCTCAGGGCAAACAGCGCGGTGGCGACAGCGGGACCCAGCTGGCCGCCCAGGGCTATCTGCCAGCACAGCGTAAAAATGGCGATCGGCGGCATGATACGGATAGCATAGCGGGTGGCACGAATAATGCGGTTTTCGATAAACACCGGCGCGAGGCGCTTGTCGAGAGGCCAGGTCTTTGCGTAATGCTGCCCGCGGTTGAACAAGCTAAAGAAGCTAACGGGGCGTTTCTCAGGGGTCGACATGGCTTTACCTCAACTTTACATATAAAACTTAAAAAATTCGTGCAAAACACCAACTATGCATGACATCGTTCAAAAGATTTTGGCAAAGGATGCCGCAATCAGGTATCCTGTGCCCGCCTGAAAGGGCGGATAGACTCTTTTGCCAGGCTAGTCAAATTATCGCATATTCTGCCATTGGCTGAAAATTATGCAAAATGGCATAAAATCAAATGTACTTCTCTCATCGTGCCCGAAAACAGAACAAGGCATGATGTTAATCATAAATGTCGAGGTCATCCTGCGCTACGCTAATGACACACTGACGTTTTTTTAGCCACGTATCATAAAAAGGTACTTCCATGTCGAGTAAGTTAGTACTGGTTCTGAACTGCGGTAGCTCCTCTCTGAAATTTGCTATCCTTGATGCCGTTAACGGCGACGAATATCTGTCCGGTTTAGCGGAATGCTTCCACCTGCCGGAAGCCCGTATCAAATGGAAAATTGACGGCGGCAAGCAAGAAGCTGAATTAGGCGCCGGTGCCGCGCACAGTGAAGCACTGAACTTTATCGTTAACACTATTCTGGCACAAAAACCAGAACTGTCTGCTCAGCTGACCGCAATCGGCCACCGTATCGTACACGGCGGTGAAAAATACACCAGCTCCGTGGTGATCGACGAGTCTGTGATTCAGGGTATTAAAGACGCAGCGTCTTTCGCACCGCTGCACAACCCGGCACACCTGATCGGCATCGCTGAAGCGCTGAAATCCTTCCCGCATCTGAAAGACAAAAACGTGGCCGTATTCGATACGGCGTTCCACCAGACCATGCCGGAAGAATCCTATCTCTACGCCCTGCCGTACAGCCTGTACAAAGAGCATGGCGTTCGTCGTTACGGCGCGCACGGCACCAGCCACTTCTATGTGACTCAGGAAGCCGCTAAGATCCTGAACAAGCCGGTGGAAGAGCTGAACATCATCACCTGCCACCTCGGCAACGGTGGTTCTGTTTCCGCTATCCGTAACGGTAAATGCGTTGATACCTCTATGGGGCTGACGCCGCTGGAAGGTCTGGTGATGGGTACCCGCTCCGGCGACATCGACCCGGCAATCATCTTCCATCTGCACGACACCCTGGGCATGAGCGTTGACGCGATCAACAAAATGCTGACCAAAGAGTCCGGCCTGCTGGGTCTGACCGAAGTCACCAGCGACTGCCGCTACGTGGAAGACAACTACCAGGAAAAAGCCGACGCTAAACGCGCGATGGATGTCTACTGCCACCGCCTGGCGAAATACATCGGCTCCTACACCGCGCTGATGGACGGTCGTCTCGACGCCGTTATCTTCACCGGCGGTATCGGTGAAAACGCCGCGATGGTGCGTGAACTGTCGCTGGGCAAACTGGGCGTACTGGGCTTCGAAGTTGACCACGAACGTAACCTGGCTGCCCGTTTCGGCAAGTCTGGCTTCATCAACAAAGAAGGCACCCGTCCTGCCGTGGTTATCCCGACCAATGAAGAACTGGTCATCGCGCAAGACGCCAGCCGTCTGACCGCTTAATTCCACACCGCCAGCCATAACCTTCAATAATTCGAGCTGCAGGAAGGCGGCGACGCAGCAAATCCCCGGTCACGTACACAGCGTACGCGACCGGGGTGAGCAAGTAGAGCCAACGCGCATGCAACTTGAAGTATGACGGGTAGCTGGTGGTGCTGTTTTGTATCCCGCCTGATACTGGCGGTAACGAAAGAGGATATACCGTGTCCCGTACTATCATGTTAATTCCTACCGGTACCAGCGTAGGCCTGACCAGCGTCAGCCTCGGTGTGATCCGTGCTATGGAACGCAAAGGCGTTCGTCTGAGCGTCTTTAAACCAATCGCCCAACCGCGCTCCGGTGGCGATGCGCCAGACCAGACCACCACCATCGTTCGCGCCAGCTCCTCCACGACCACCGCCGCTGAACCGCTGAAGATGAACCACGTTGAATCTCTGCTCTCCAGCAATCAGAAAGATGTGCTGATGGAAGAGATCATCGCCAACTATCACGCGAACACTCAGGAAGCGGAAGTAGTACTGGTGGAAGGCCTGGTGCCGACCCGTAAGCATCAGTTCGCGCAGGCGCTGAACTTTGAAATCGCCAAAACGCTGAACGCGGAAATCGTCTTCGTGATGTCGCAGGGCACCGATACGCCAGAGCAGCTGAACGAGCGTATTGAACTGACCCGCAACAGCTTTGGCGGCGCGAAAAACACCAGCATTACCGGCGTTATCGTCAACAAACTGAATGCCCCGGTCGACGAGCAGGGCCGTACCCGTCCTGACCTGTCCGAAATCTTCGACGACTCGTCGAAAGCGAAAGTCGTGAAGATCGACCCGGCTCAGCTGCAGAAAGGCAGCTCCCTGCCAGTACTGGGCGCGGTGCCGTGGAGCTTCGATCTGATCGCCACCCGCGCGATCGACATGGCGCATCACCTGAATGCCACCATCATCAACGAAGGCGATATCAACACCCGCCGCGTGAAATCCGTGACCTTCTGCGCGCGCAGCATCCCACACATGCTGGAGCACTTCCGTGCAGGCTCGCTGCTGGTCACCTCGGCAGATCGTCCTGACGTGCTGGTCGCTGCCTGCCTGGCCGCGATGAACGGCGTGGAAATCGGCGCCATCCTGCTGACCGGCGGCTATGAAATGGACGCGCGCATCAGCAAGCTGTGCGAACGTGCCTTCGCCACCGGCCTGCCGGTGTTTATGGTCAATACCAATACCTGGCAGACCTCCCTGAGCCTGCAGAGCTTCAACCTCGAAGTACCGGTTGACGATCACGAGCGCATCGAGAAAGTTCAGGAATACGTGGCCAACTACATCAACGCCGACTGGATCGAATCGCTGACCGCGACCTCCGAGCGCAGCCGCCGTCTCTCCCCGCCAGCCTTCCGCTACCAGCTGACCGAGCTGGCGCGCAAAGCCGGCAAACGCGTTGTCCTGCCGGAAGGCGACGAACCGCGTACCGTGAAAGCCGCCGCTATCTGTGCGGAACGTGGCATCGCCACCTGTGTGCTGCTGGGTAACCCGGATGAGATCAACCGCGTTGCCGCAGCGCAGGGCGTTGAGCTGGGCGCGGGTATCGAAATCGTCGACCCGGAAGTGGTTCGCGAAAGCTACGTGGCTCGCCTGGTCGAACTGCGTAAGAGCAAGGGCATGACCGAAGCCGTCGCTCGCGAGCAGCTGGAAGACAACGTGGTTCTCGGCACCCTGATGCTGGAACAAGACGAAGTCGACGGCCTGGTGTCCGGCGCGGTTCACACCACCGCCAACACCATTCGTCCGCCGCTGCAGCTGATCAAAACCGCACCGGGCAGCTCGCTGGTCTCTTCCGTATTCTTCATGCTGCTGCCGGAACAGGTTTATGTCTACGGCGACTGCGCGATCAACCCGGATCCGACGGCAGAACAGCTGGCGGAAATCGCCATTCAGTCCGCTGACTCCGCCATTGCTTTCGGTATCGAACCGCGCGTAGCGATGCTCTCCTACTCCACCGGTACCTCCGGCGCGGGTAGCGATGTTGAGAAAGTCCGCGAAGCGACCCGTCTGGCGCAGGAAAAACGTCCTGACCTGATGATCGATGGCCCGCTGCAGTACGACGCCGCCGTCATGGCTGACGTGGCGAAATCCAAAGCGCCGAATTCGCCGGTTGCTGGCCGCGCGACCGTGTTCATCTTCCCGGATCTGAACACCGGTAACACCACGTACAAAGCGGTACAGCGCTCTGCCGACCTGATCTCCATCGGGCCGATGCTGCAGGGTATGCGCAAGCCGGTCAACGACCTGTCTCGTGGCGCCCTGGTTGACGATATCGTCTATACCATCGCTCTGACCGCGATCCAGTCAGCTCAGCAGCAGAAGTAATTCCCCGCTGAGATAAAAGCAAAAGGCAGCCAGATGGCTGCCTTTTTTCGTCAGGAGGCGAGCAGCTGTTGCTGCTGCGCGATTGCGGTATTACTCGCCCTCTTCCGCGTCATCATACTCATTACCCGCGTTACGGGTCATCCACAGCGCCAGCGCTTTCAGCGAGTCCGGCGTGAATTCATCGCAGCGGGCGGTGATCTCTTCCGGCGTTAACCAACACACCTCGCTGACCTCTTCTTCCTGCAGCGCAAATGGCCCATGCGAGACGCAGCTGAACAGGCTTCCCCAGACGCGACAGAACTTATCTTCGTAGTAAAACTGACCGTGATCGGCAAACGGTACTCCCGCGATGCCTAACTCTTCTTCGGCCTCGCGACGGGCAGACTCCAGCAGTTGCTCATCGGCCTGAACGACGCCTCCGGCGGTGGCATCCAGCATGCCCGGATGAAAGTCTTTTGTCTCGGTGCGTCGCTGCACCAGAATTTTTCCCATTCCGTCGTGAACGACGATATAGGTCGCCCGGTGACGCAGGCACTGCGCGCGCATCTGCTCGCGGCTGGATTGTGCTATCACCTCATTGTTTTCATTAACAATATCGACCCATTCTGTGCTTGCCAAATGATTCTGTTCCGCCATCAGGAAACCTTACTTTGAAAGCGCTCTCGCGGCGCGTCTTTATGATTGAGGGCTAAATTACGGGTAAATTGCGACCTCTGCAATAACCTGATTATCATTGAGTGCTAAAACCTGCAGACGCCCCTGATCCAGCAGCCCATAGCTGGCGGAATATCCCCCTTTCGGGATACTCACTGAGCCAGGGTTAAACAGGTAGATCGCACCGCGTTTTTCCGCAACCGGAATATGAGTATGGCCGTAAGCCAGAACATCGCCAGCGTCCAGCGGCGGCAAATTTTCCGGGCTATAAAGATGGCCATGGGTCAGAAACAGGCGGTAGCGTTCGCTGAGCACCTGTTGCCAGGGCGCGGTCATGGGAAAACGAAGTAGCATCTGATCCACTTCGCTGTCGCAATTGCCGCGAACGGCAATAATGCGCTCCGCCACGCTGTTAAGCCGCTCGGCCACCTCCGCCGGCGCATACCCTTCCGGCAGCGCATTGCGTGGCCCGTGATTGAGCACATCGCCGAGAATAATAAGCCACCTGGCGCCGCTTTGCGCGAACCGTTCAAGCACGCGTTCCGTAGCGGGCAGCGAACCGTGAATATCGGAGGCAAACATCAGTTTCATAGATTCCATCTCCACTGGTTACAATGCCACTATGATAGCGGAAGCGCGGCGGGCGATCAGCCTGCGCGTTTGGCGGAAAGCGCGGCGTAACGCTGGATTGAGGCCCGTTGCCACTGAAAAGTCGCATAATCGGCCAGCGTCTCCGGCACCTCATCGCCATTGAGAACCAGACGATTGAGCATCAGCGCCAGGTCGGCGTCGGCAATGGACCATTCGCCAAATAAATTTTGCCCGCCGTGGGCCAGTAGCATGGCGGCGGTGGTAAACAGTTTTTCCGCAGATTGCTTGCCTGCCTCGCTGAGGGCCGGCATTTTCGCCCCGCCAAACACCACGGCGGTCGATCGCTCTTCACGAATCGGCACCAGATCGCTGCGCAGCCAGGCCTGGATCTGCCGGGCGCGGGCGCGTTTTTGCAGATCATGCGGGTAAATGCGCTCCCACTCCGGCGGGGCGAAACGCTCATCCAGATACTCGGTAATCGCCGAGGACTCGCTCAGCGCGAAATCATCAACCTCCAGCAGCGGTACGCGACGGGTGGCGGTATAGCCCGTCCAGCCGGCCTGCAGATGTTCGCCGCGGTTCAGGTCGACGGTTTTAAGGCTAAAAGGCAGGCTCTTTTCCTGCAGGGCGACATAGACAGACATCACATACGGTGAGAAAAAATCGGCATCGGACCACAGGGTAATCACAGGCTGGCTCATGGCTTCCTCAAGGATGGTAGACAGGACAATAAGCCAACATAGCCTGGCTTGCCGGGGATGTCACTGCTCGTCCGCGCGTCAGCATCACGTGGCTGCCTCCAGACCGATGCGCCGCTCGCGGATTTCCACCCGGGTTGCGCAGCTTCACCTATACTCGAACAGTTTGCGACCCACGACGGCGGGAAATATTATGATCGATCTCTACTATGCACCCACCCCAAACGGCCACAAAATCACCCTGTTTCTCGAAGAGGCGCAGCTGGCCTATCGGCTAATTCGGGTCGATATCGGCAAAGGGGAGCAGTTTCATCCACAGTTTCTGGCGATTTCGCCGAATAACAAAATCCCGGCGATTGTCGACCATATGCCTGTCGATGGCGGGGCGCCGTTGAGCGTCTTCGAGTCCGGCGCCATCCTGCTCTATCTGGCGGAGAAAAGCGGCAAGCTGCTGAGCGGTGAACTGCGGGAGCGCTATATTACTCTGCAATGGCTATTCTGGCAGGTCGGCGGTCTTGGGCCGATGCTGGGACAAAATCAGCATTTTGCCCACTCGGCGCCGCAAACGGTGCCCTATGCCATTGAACGTTTTCAGGTGGAAACCCAGCGACTGTACGGGGTTCTCAACCACCGCCTCGAAGCCAGTCCGTGGCTTGGCGGCGACCATTACAGCATCGCCGATATTGCCGCCTGGCCCTGGGTCAACAGCCATGTCCGACAGCGTATCGATCTGGCGAACTATCCGGCGGTGCATAACTGGTATGAGCGCATTAAGCAGCGACCGGCGACCATTGAAGCGATGCTAAAAATTCAGCCTTATTAACCCCCTGCTCGCCCGTCGCGCTTTGTTGTATGATTGCAGAACTTACAACACGGAGGAAGCCTGCAATGTCTCAACCAGACGCCATTATTCGTATTAAGAACCTGCGCCTGCGTACTTTTATTGGAATTAAAGAGGAAGAGATCGCCAACCGCCAGGACGTGGTGGTGAATGTGGCGATTCACTATCCCGCCGATAAGGCGCGCGATAGCGAAGACATCAATGATGCGCTGAACTACCGCACCATTACCAAGCGCATCATCAGCCATCTTGAGAATGGCCGTTTCTCGTTGCTGGAAAAATTAACTCAGGATGTGCTGAATATCGCATGCGAACATCACTGGGTCACATATGCTGAAGTGGAGATCGATAAACTTCATGCGCTACGCTATGCCGACTCGGTGTCGATGACCATGAGCTGGCGGCGATAACGATGTCAGGGAGGTGGTATGAAGATCCTGCTTACGGGTGGCACCGGCCTGATTGGCCGACATCTGATACCCCGGTTGCTGGAGCTGGGGCATAGCGTCACGGTTTCCACGCGGCACCCGGATAGCGCCCGCGCCCGCCTCGATCCGCGCGTCACGCTGTGGCGCGATTTCGAAGGCCATCACCACCTCAATGATATTGATGCCGTTATTAATCTGGCAGGTGAGCCCATAGCTGATAAACGCTGGACGGCCGAGCAGAAACAACGCTTGTGCCATAGCCGCTGGGATCTCACTCAGCGGTTGGTGGGCCTGATCCACGCCAGCAACACGCCTCCCTCCGTGCTGATCAGCGGGTCTGCCACCGGCTACTACGGCGATCTCGGCGAGGTGGTGGTGACCGAAGAAGAACCACCGCACAATGAGTTTACCCATAAGCTTTGCGCCCGGTGGGAGCAAATTGCCTGCGAAGCGCAAAGCGAACGTACCCGCGTCTGCCTGCTGCGCACCGGCGTGGTACTGGCCCCGCGGGGCGGTATTCTCGGCAAAATGACGCCCGCCTTTAAGCTCGGCCTCGGTGGGCCTATCGGCAGCGGCAGACAGTATCTGGCCTGGATCCATATCGACGATATGGTTAACGGCATTCTGTGGCTGCTGGATAACGATCTACGCGGTCCGTTCAATATGGTTTCTCCCTACCCAGTGCATAACGAACAGTTCGCCCACGCCTTGGGTCATGCGCTCAATCGACCAGCCATTTTCCGCGTTCCTGCCGCTGCTATTCGCCTGCTGATGGGTGAGTCTGCCGTCCTGGTGCTCGGTGGCCAGCGCGCGCTGCCTAAGCGACTGGAAGCCGCTGGCTTCGCCTTCCGCTGGTACGATCTGGAAGAAGCGCTAAAGGATGTGCTGCGTTAATGGCTGACACAGGGGAGCATTGGCTCCCCTGATTCCATTCTGCTGGCTCATGCTCCACGCCTGGATGGCGGCCTCACCCTGGCGCTGCAGCATCGCCATATTCAGGACAACCAGCGCCCTTAATCGCCTGAATTCACCGCCAGCCGGCCGGTTCGCCGATGTTACCTGGCGAAGCAAAGTGCTAAGGTAGGCTTTTCTTTCTGCGTATTGACTGCTTTATGACAACCATCACCACACCACGCCTTTCGCTTACCCGCTTTGTTACCGATGACTGGCCCTTTTTTCTGCGCCTGCGCCAGGATCCGCTGGTGATGCGTTTTATGGGGGAAGTGTTAAGCGAGACGGCGCTACGCAGCGTGTTTGCCAGCCGCTGTGCCGATCCCGGGGTGTTTGTTTTGCGTGATAAACGCGGCGACGCGCTGGGCGATATTGGGCTACGCATCAGTCCGAAAAATCCGCACGAGGCTGACGTCGGCTACGCCCTGTTACCGCAGGCTCAGGGAAGAGGCTATGCCAGCGAAGCGCTGCGCGCGATCTGCGATTATGGTTTCAGCACGCTGGGGGTGCAGGCCATCAATGCCTGGGTGCTGAGTGAAAATCATGGCTCATCGCGCCTGCTGGAGAAACAAGGCTTTGTGCGCACCCAGGTGCTGGAGAAAGCCTATCATCTGAACGGCATCGATTACGATGACTGGATCTATCGGCTGGAGCGGGAAGCTCACCCGACGCCTACAGACGCCGGGTGAGCCGGTTATTTCAGCGACCCTTTCAGAAACTGCTGCAGGCGCGGGCTTTTCGGCGCGCCAAACAGCGCGTCCGGATGCCCTTCTTCTTCAATTTTGCCCTGATGCAGGAAAATAACATGCGAAGAGACGTGGCGGGCAAAGCCCATTTCGTGGGTCACCACCACCATGGTTTTTCCCTCTTCCGCCAGCTGCTGCATGATACGCAACACTTCGCCCACCAGTTCCGGATCCAGAGCGGACGTTGGCTCATCAAACAGCAGCACTTCCGGCTCCATCGCCAGCGCGCGGGCAATCGAGACACGCTGCTGCTGGCCGCCGGAGAGATGCACCGGGTATTTCGCCTGCTGACGTTCGTCAATCCCGACCTTGGCCAGGTATTTTACCGCGCGATCGCGCGCTTCCTGTTTGCTTAAGCCCAGCACCTGAATCGGCGCCTCCATGACGTTCTCCAGCACCGTCATATGGCTCCACAGATTGAAATGCTGGAACACCATGGTCAGGCGGGTGCGCAGCAGGCGCAGCTGGTTCTTATCAGCCACCTTCAGCTGGCCGTCCTTATCCCGCACCAGGCCAATATTCTGGCCACTGACGACGATCGTGCCTTCGCTCGGTTTTTCAAGGAAGTTAATGCAGCGCAAAAAGGTACTTTTTCCGGAACCCGATGAACCGATGATACTGATAACGTCCCCGGCTTTCGCCTGCAGGGAGACGCCCTTCAGCACCTCGTGTTCCCCATAGCGTTTGTGCAGATCGATAACGTTTAATTTATTGTCGGACATGGCGTTCTCAATGCGTCGAAGAAGGTTTGATATGCTGCAACCAGCGCTTTTCCGCTTTACGGAACAAGCTAATCAGCACATACGAGATAATTAAATAGAGTACCGCGGCGATGCCAAAGGCGGTGAACGGCTGATAGGTCGCGGAGTTAATATCGCGAGCGATTTTCAGCAGATCCGGCACCGTAGCGGTAAACGCCAGCGCGGTGGAGTGCAGCATCAGGATCACTTCGTTACTGTATGCCGGTAGCGCAATGCGCAGCGCGGAAGGCAGAATAATGCAGCGATACAGTTTGACGGACGAGAAGCCGTAGGCCCGTGCCGCTTCAATTTCTCCGGCGGGTACTGAGCGGATCGCCCCAGCGAAAATTTCAGTGGTATAGGCGCAGGTATTCAGGGTTAACGCCAGCACCGTGCAGTTTAGCCCGCTGCGGAAAAAAGCGTTCAGCAGCTCCGTGCCTTTGACGATTTCCAGGGTATACATGCCGGAGTAAAAAACCAGCAGTTGCACATACAGCGGCGTGCCGCGAAAGATGTAAGTGAACAACCAGATGGGGAACTGGATAAATTTATTGCTCGAGACGCGGCCAATGGCCAGAAACACCGCCAGAATGCCGCCCATCACCACCGAAGAGATCAGCAACCATAAGGTAATCGCCACGCCGGTAAAGCGATAGCCGTCGGTCCACAGCAGTGATTTCCAGTACTCCTGAATAATTTCAATCACAGGTCAGCCCTCTTCACGCCAACGGTATAGCGGCGTTCGAGCAGCAGCAGTACGCCATTAGAAAGGGTGGTAAACACCAGATAAATCAGGCCGCAGACGATGGCGAAATAGAACGGCTGCCAGGTGCTTTTCCCGGCCAGCTGCGTGGCTTTGACCACATCCTCCAGCCCCAGCAGCGAGACCAGCGCCGTTGCCTTGAGAATAACCTGCCAGTTGTTGCCGATCCCCGGCAGCGCGTAGCGCATCATCGCCGGGAACAGAATACGCCGGAACGTCTGCCCGCCGCTAAAGCCAAAGGCGGTAGCCGCTTCGATATGCCCCTTCGGCACCGCAAGGTAGGCGCCGCGGAAAGTTTCCGTAAAATAGGCACCATAGATAAAGCCGAGGGTAATAATCCCGGCGATCATCGGATCGATATCAAACTGCGCCATGCCCAGCGCATCGGTGACGCTGTTCAGCGCAATCTGCAGGCCATAGAAAATCAGCAGCATCAGCACCAGATCGGGCACGCCGCGAATCAGTGTGGTATAGCCTTCAAATACCAGCGCCAGAGGACGGTTGCTCGATAACTTTGCGCCAGCGCCCGCCAGCCCTATCAGGACGGCGAGAACGACCGAGCTGAGCGCAAGCTCCAGGGTGACGAGCGCACCCTGCAAAATAACCTGTGAAAACCCATACAGCATGCTGCCTACCCTGTCTGTCATTCACCATTGCGCGCGAAACGCACGCAATGGTGAGGCGTGAGAATTATTCGCCGTATACGTTAAAATCGAAGTATTTTTTCGCCAGTTTGTCGTAGGTGCCGTCCTTACGCATCTCTGCAAACGCCTTATTCAGCGCTTCACGCAGTTCGTTGTCTTCCTTACGCAGCCCCATACCGGTACCGACGCCGAACAGCTTCTCGTCTTTAATCGATGGTCCGCCAAACTGGTAATCTTTACCGATAGGCTGTTTCAGGAACCCTTCGCTGGCCGCGACCTCATCCTGGAACGCGGCGTCGATACGGCCGGCGGTCAGGTCGGAATAGATATTGTCCTGCCCCTGATAGGAGACAATTTCGATACCTTTCGGCGCCCAGTGCTCATTGCCATAGGTTTCCTGAGTCGTCCCCTGCAGCACACCCACGCGCTTACCCTTCAGGGTGGCGAGATCCGGCGTTACCGGGCTGCCTTTTTTCACCACCAGACGCGAATCTGCCGCGTACAGCTTGTCGGTGAAGGCAATTTCCTGCTGGCGCTTTTCGGTAATCGACAGCGAAGACATAATCGCGTCGATTTTCTTCGCTTTTAAGGAGGGGATCAGTGCATCCAGCGGGTTTTCAACAAAGGTACATTGGGTATTAATACGCTTACACAGCTCTTTTGCCAGATCGATATCAAAACCCACCAATTCCCCCTGCGCATTCTTCGATTCGAAGGGGGCATAAGTCGGATCGGTGCCAATACGAATTTTTTGCGGAATGGCGGCAAAGACTGTGGAAACGCTGGAAAGGGCCAGCGCTAAAGAGAGAGACAACGCCAGTTTTTTCATAACTATCCTCGACAGACTGTCATTCTAACGGGTTTATTAGAACTATTTACGCCAGTTATCGTGCCATTATTCGCCCCTTGAGGGCAAAGATTTATGCACCAGAAAGGCCGATTTTTTGCATCAGAAACGCTTAACTATGCATTTTTTAGCCAAAAAACTGGCTGCTTTTGCACTGAAATGATCCACAGCGTGTTTGGATGCACCCTTTTGGGGCATGGATACGAACCTGGCGGCAGGCCCACCCTATTGTGCGGGCCTGCAGCAGTCTTAGTCGCCGTAAACGTTAAAATCGAAGTATTTCTTCGCCATTTTGTCGTAGGTGCCGTCTTTACGTATCTCGCCCAGCGCTTTATCAAACGCAGCTTTCAGTTCGACGTCGTCCTTACGCAGACCGATACCGGTACCATCGCCAAAGTACTTTTTATCTTTCACCGACGGGCCGGCGAAGGCGAAATCTTTCCCGGCAGGCTGTTTCAGGAAGCCTTCGCTGGCGGCGACTTCATCCTGCAGCGCCGCATCCAGACGGCCAGCTGCGAGATCTGAATAGATCAGATCCTGGTTCTGGTAGGCCACCACGTCAACGCCCTGGCTGCGCCAGCGGTCATTGGCATAGGCTTCCTGAGTAGAACCTTGCAGCACCCCGACGTGCTTGCCTTTCAGCGCCTCCAGCGTCGGCTGGATCGGCGACCCTTTGGCGGCGATCAGACGCGAGTCAGCGGCATAAAGTTTGTCAGAGAAAGCGATCTCTTGCTGACGCTTCTCGGTAATGGAGAGCGAAGAGATGATGGCGTCAATTTTCTTCGCCTTGAGGGAGGGGATCAGGGAGTCAAAATCACTGCCGACCCAGGTACATTTCACCTTAATTCGGGAGCACAGTTCATTGCCTAAATCGATATCAAAACCAACAAAGTCCCCTTTTGCGTCTTTCGACGAAAATGGCGCATAGGTCGCGTCAGTGCCAATGCGAATGCTCTGCGGCAGAGCAGCAAACACGCTGGCTGTGCTGCTCATTCCCACGAGTAAAGAGAGAGCCAGAATCGTCTTCTTCATACAGTACCCTTAAGTGTCGTGTCGTGATGTGGTGCGTTGCTTGTTATGGTGATTGCCGATCAATCCTGCAGTTTTTGTGCCATCTTCCCGGTGCGTGCCGGGAACAGGGTTAAATTTGTTAAAATAAAGTTGCAGGATTGTCTTGGAAGGGAAGATACCAGCATTACTGGCGAAACCGCAGTGCCTCAGCGCAAAAAGACGAAATAAATGTCGAGGATTTGATCGGGACGACAAATTTGCACCACTGCGGCGCAAGCGTACATTGACTGCACTTATTTAGTGCAATCCTGTGCCCCCTGCCAGCGAGTAAACAAGTCTTGAGACAGGCTAATATCGAACTGATCGAGCACCCGGTTGACGGTTTGGTTGATGACATCATCCAGGCTTTGCGGCCGATGATAAAAGGCCGGCACCGGCGGCATTATCACCGCCCCGAGCTCCGCGGCCTGAACCAGTAGTCGCAGATGGCCGAGATGGAACGGGGTCTCCCGCACGCAGAGCACCAGCGGACGACGCTCCTTCAGCACAACATCGGCCGCCCGCGTCAATAGGCCATCCGTATAGCTATGGACAATGCCAGAGAGCGTTTTCATTGAGCAGGGTAAAATCACCATCCCGGCGGTTTTGAACGAACCGGAAGAGATACTGGCGGCGATATCGCGGGCGTCATGCACCACATCGGCCAGCGCCTGCACGTCGCGCACGCTGAAGTCGGTCTCGAGGGCCAGCGTTTGCCGTGCCGCCTGGCTGAGGATCAGATGGGTCTCAATCTCCGGCACATCCCGCAACACCTGCAGCATCCGCACGCCATAGATAGCGCCGCTGGCGCCAGAAATGCCAATAATCAGTCGTTTCACGTTCTGTTACCCCTTGCGCGTGTGCCGCAGACTTTGCCGGATTATAGCCTGTGGCGCAACTATTGATGCGCAGTTGAGGGGCGAAAAAAAGCCCGCCGTCCCTCAGGAGCGGCGGGCCGCGACGCGCGAACGGGTTAACCCTCGTTGTGCATCTCGAGGTTTTCGACTTCGTTCTGCAGCTGGACCGCTTTGGCATCATCGTTACGCAGGGAGTCAAGATAGTCGAGGTACTGCTGGTCGACATCCCGGGTCACATATACGCCGTTGAAGACAGAACATTCAAACTGTTGAATATCCGGGTTCTCCGCGCGCACTGCGTCGATCAGATCGTTGAGATCCTGGAAAATCAGGCCATCGGCGCCGATGATCTGGCGGATCTCATCCACTTCGCGGCCATGGGCGATCAGTTCGTTGGCGGTCGGCATATCGATACCATACACGTTCGGGAAACGAATTTCCGGCGCAGCGGAGGCCAGATACACTTTTTTCGCCCCCGCTTCGCGCGCCATCTCAATGATCTGCTCCGAGGTGGTGCCGCGTACAATGGAATCATCGACCAGCAGCACGTTCTTATCGCGGAATTCCGCACGGTTGGCGTTGAGCTTACGACGAACAGATTTACGACGCAGCTGCTGACCGGGCATGATAAACGTCCGGCCGACGTAGCGGTTCTTCACAAAGCCCTGACGATAAGGTTTGTCGAGAATGCGGGCGATTTCCAGAGCGATGTCGCAGGAGGTCTCCGGGATCGGGATAACGACGTCAATATCCAGATCTTCCCACTCGCGGGCAATCTTTTCGCCCAGCTTAGTCCCCATGTTGACGCGGGCGCTGTAGACGGAAATTTTGTCAATAAACGAGTCCGGACGGGCAAAATAGACGTACTCGAACAAGCATGGGTTGCTGACCGGATTATCGGCACACTGACGGGTATACAGCTGGCCTTTCTCAGTAATATAGACCGCTTCGCCCGGCGCGACATCGCGCAGGAATTCAAAACCAAGCGTATCAAGCGCCACGCTTTCCGAGGCCACCATATACTCAGTGCGACCGTCGCCAACGTCACGTTTACCCAGCACCAGCGGACGAATGCCGTTAGGGTCGCGGAAGGCCACCATGCCATGACCGATGATCATCGCGACGCACGCGTACGCGCCGCGGATCAGGCGGTTGGTCGCCGCAATCGCAGCGAAGATGTTGTCCGCTTCCAGCGGGTAGTGACGGAAGTTATCCAGCTCACTGGCGAAAATATTGAGGAGGATTTCGGAATCAGAGGTGGTATTGATATGGCGGCGTTTTTCTTCAAACAGCTTTTTACGCAGCTCGTGCGCATTGGTCAGGTTGCCGTTATGCGCCAATGTGATGCCATACGGCGAGTTAACGTAAAACGGCTGCGCCTCGGAGGCGCTGGAGCTGCCCGCCGTAGGATAACGCACGTGGCCAATACCCATATTGCCCTGCATACGCTGCATGTGGCGGGCTTCGAATACGTCGCTTACCAGCCCGTTAGCCTTACGCAACCGGAAGCAGTTGTTGGCATCAATGGTGATGATGCCAGCGGCATCCTGTCCACGGTGCTGGAGCACCGTTAGCGCATCATAAATCGACTGGTTAACCGGCATAACACCGGCGATACCGACAATACCGCACATACGTCTTTTCCTCGTTCAGCAACGACCCAAAGTCTATACTTTAGGCAAGAAACTTGACGAGCTTTGCAGGTATTCAAAAAACCATCTGATGACAGGGGTAAAATAGGGAATAAACTGCGACTGATGCCAGTCATCGCTCTTCGCCATCCCGGTAAAGGTGTCCAGGAAGAACAAGATAGCGGCGATGATCAGCACCCCACGTAGCGCGCCGAAGCAGATCCCCAATACCCTGTCGGTTCCTGACAAACCGGTCTTCTCCACCAGCTGGCCTATCACATAGTTCACGATAGCGCCAACGATGAGCGTCACGATAAACAGCGCCGCAATAGCAATCCCATTTCGAACCCGTTCATCCTCAAAGCCCGTAAACCAGACAGACAGGTCAGCGTAGTAATGGCTGGCGACATAAAACGCGCAACCCCACGTCACTAACGATAAAGCTTCGCGAACAAAGCCGCGGATCAGGCTGACCAGGCAAGAAAGACCCAGCACCGCCATAATGGCGTAATCAATCCAGACCATATACGTCCCACGATTTACGCCCTGTCGTCCAGTTCGGGGCGCATTCTAACAGAAAAAGAAAACGTTTGCGTAGGGATTTCCATGCCCTACAGAAATAAAAATGGCGCTGAAAAAACATTCAACGCCAGACTGCCTTTCGCCTCTTGAGGGCGGCTGAGACAGGGTTTGCGGGGCGTTTCTCCCCGCCACGTTCTCTCCGCATGGCGGAAAAAACAATCAGTTTGGGGTGAAGCCCATCACGACCCCGCTAAGCCCGGAGATCTGCTGTAGATCGCCCAGCTGGCCTTTCAGCTTGTCTTTTGACGCATCCGGGCCGACGAGGATGCGGGTAATTTTACCCTGTACCGGCGTCGAAGGCGACGTATAGACTTTGAACCCCGAGGCCCGCAGTTTACCCACAATCTCATTCACCTTATCGGCGTTCTTCAACGCGCCCAGCTGAACCACATAGGCTTTCCCGGTCGGCGCCGGCAGGGCCGCCTGCTGCTGCGGTGGCTGTTGCTGCTGTGGCTTAGCCGGCGGCGGCGTTGGCGTCGCGGCCTGCTGTTGCGGCTGCGGCTGCGGCTGTGGTTTCGGCTGCGGCTTGGGCTGCGGTTTCGCGGCCACCACCGGCTCCTGAACGTCATCGAAGCTGTTGCTGTTCACCGGAATACGCGATGGATCTAACGATGGCGCGGCGGCATCGCCCGCCCGCACCTCTTCCGCCGCTCCTTCCGGCGGTTGCGAAGGCAACGCCTGGGTCGCCGCTGGCAACATATCCGGTTCATCGCGATCGCCCGGTTTCGGCACCAGCGGGATCGCGGCAAACTCATCCTGGTAATGCTTTTTCTGCCCGTCCAGCAGCCCTGGCAGGATAATCACCCCCAGCGCCACCAGCACGATTGTCCCGACTAAACGGTTCTGAAACTTACTCGCCACCGATTCTCCCCGCGTCTATCTCTTCCATAACCTGCGCTACGGTGTGAAACGAACCACACACCAGCACGGTATCTTCCACTTTAGCGTCAGCCATGGCCGCATGCCACGCCTGCGCCACGCTGGTATAGACTGTGCCGCCACGCAAATGTTCCAACAGCTGCTCCGCCGTCGCGCCGCGCGGGCCTTCCAGCGGCGCGCAGTACCAGGCGTCGACGTCCGGGGCCAGATTGGCCAGCGTACCGGCAATGTCCTTATCATGCAGCATACCAATAACCGCCAGCACGCGTCCCGTTTTCGCTAACGTTTTGAGACGCCCGGCGAGATAGGCCGCCGCGTGCGGGTTATGCGCTACATCGAGGATCACCCGCGGGGCATCGCTGATTATCTGAAAACGGCCCGGCAACATCGCGTCGCGGATCCCATCGCGGAGGATGGCGTCATCCACGGCCAGCCCGCTGGCGCGCAGCGCCGCCACGGCCGTCGCCGCATTCGGCAACGGCACCTGAGGCAACGGCAGGCGGCTTAACGCCCCGGCCGCGTCGCGGAAGGACCACGTATCGTCCTCCACCTCATAGCACCAGTCGACGCCGCGGCGCTGGAGCAGCGCGCCTTTCTCGCTGGCCACGTCGGCAATGGTGTGCGGCATATCCGGCTCACCCACCACCGCCGGTTTACCGGCGCGAAAGATACCCGCTTTTTCCCGGCCGATACTTTCGCGATCCGGCCCCAGCCAGTCGGTATGATCGAGGGCGATGCTGGTGACCACCGCGACGTCGGCATCTACGATATTGGTGGCGTCGAGACGGCCACCCAGCCCGACTTCAAGGATCACCACATCCAGCTGCGCCTGCTTAAACAGCCATAGCGCCGAGAGCGTGCCGTACTCAAAATAGGTCAACGAGATGTCACCGCGCGCGGCTTCGATTTCAGCAAACGAGGCCGTATGCGCGGCCTCCGGCAGTTCCGCTCCCTGAATGCGCACGCGTTCGGTGTAGCGCACCAGATGCGGGGAGCTGTAGACCCCCACTTTATAGCCGGCCGCCATCAGGACGGTTTCCAGCGTGCGGCAGGTGGTGCCTTTGCCATTGGTGCCCGCGACGGTAAAAACAAATGGCGCCGGTTTAACGATATCCATCTGCCCGGCGACCTCGCTGACGCGTGCCAGCCCCAGGTCGATGGTTTTACTGTGCAGATGTTCCAGATAAGAAAGCCACGTAGCCAGGGGCGACGTGGCCTGAGGAATAGGATCTTTTTCCATGATGCCCGTAAGAATTGACGGTTAACGCGTATGAATAAAAAAGGGCAGCGCCGCCAGGCCCTGCCCTCTGCTTTATCAGGCCTCAGGTTCCTGATCCGGTGCCGGCGGCACCACCACGCCTTCATGAGGCGCTTCCGAAACGGCAACCGGCGCCGGCAGGTTCATCAGCTTCGCCAGAATGCTGGCCAGCTTGAGACGCATTTCCGGGCGGCGAACGATCATATCGATCGCCCCTTTTTCAATCAGAAACTCGCTGCGCTGGAATCCCGGCGGCAGCTTCTCGCGTACGGTCTGCTCAATTACGCGAGGACCGGCAAAGCCGATCAGCGCTTTCGGCTCGGCAATGTTCAGATCGCCCAGCATCGCAAAGCTCGCCGATACGCCGCCCATGGTCGGGTCGGTCAGCACGGAGATGTACGGCAGCCCACGCTCCTGCATTTTCGCCAGTGCGGCGGAGGTTTTCGCCATCTGCATCAGCGACATCAGCGCTTCCTGCATACGGGCGCCGCCGGAGGCGGAGAAGCAGATCAGCGGGCAGTTGTCTTCCAGCGCCTGCTCCACGGCGCGCACAAAGCGTGCGCCGACGACGGAACCCATCGAGCCCCCCATAAAGGAGAACTCAAAGGCGGCGGCAACCACCGGCATCGCGTAGAGCGTACCTTTCATTACCACCAGCGCGTCTTTCTCGCCCGTCTCTTTCTGAGCGGACGCCAGGCGGTCTTTGTATTTTTTTGAATCGCGGAACTTCAGCACATCTTTTGGCTCAAGTTCGCTACCCAGTTCTACCAGAGAACCTTCATCCAACAGGCTATGCAGGCGATTACGCGCCGACATGCGCATATGGTGATCGCACTTAGGACAAACCTCCAGGTTGCGCTCCAGCTCGGCGCGGTAGAGTACCTGACCGCAGCTATCGCACTTGGTCCATACACCCTCAGGAATGCTCGCCTTGCGGGTGGGAGTGATGTTGCTTTTAATTCGTTCAATCCAGCTCATTGATAACCTTTCTGCCTGAACCTGGTCGATGCCAGTTTTGTCGTAAGGGGCGCATAATGCCATTTTTGCCTCTTACAGACCATGAATGTTGCACATTAAATCATATCATCCCGGAACATGGGATAAAAAAGTGGTCAAACCGCTGCGCGCGACGATCATGTTCGGTCACGCGCAGCGCAGGGCGAACTACTTCGCCTGCTTTGACGCCGCCCGCTTATGGCGGATGATCTCAATCACACCCGGCAGGACGGAGAGGACAATGATCGCCACGATCAGCAGCTTCAGGTTCTCCTGCACCACCGGCAGATCGCCAAACAGATAGCCGGCGTAGGTGAACAGCAGCACCCACAGCAGCGCCCCGACCACGTTATAGGCTGCAAAATGACGATAGGACATATGCCCCATTCCCGCCACAAACGGCGCGAAGGTTCGGACTATCGGCACAAAGCGCGCCAGGATAATGGTTTTTCCGCCGTGACGTTCATAGAAGCTATGGGTTTTATCCAGATAGCTACGACGGAAAATCTTCGAGTTCGGATTACTAAACAGCTTCTCGCCGAACAGTCGGCCAATGGTGTAGTTGACCGCATCGCCGACGATGGCTGCGATGACCATCAGCAGTACCATCAGGTGAACATTGAGATCGTTCGTCGGCAGCGCCGAGAGCGCGCCCGCGACGAACAGCAAGGAATCGCCCGGCAGGAATGGCGTCACCACCAGCCCGGTTTCGCAGAACAGAATCAAAAACAGAATGGCATAAACCCAGACGCCGTAC
Source organism: Klebsiella sp. P1CD1 (assembly GCF_003790505.1). Taxonomy (NCBI): domain Bacteria; kingdom Pseudomonadati; phylum Pseudomonadota; class Gammaproteobacteria; order Enterobacterales; family Enterobacteriaceae; genus Klebsiella; species Klebsiella sp. P1CD1. Next base: position 1,597,102 of record NZ_CP033631.1, on the reverse strand, counting down.
TGGGCAACCAGTTCGGCAAGGTGCACATCAATATGCAGGATGAAATCAATTAAAAAGTGAATCAAGTCCATGTTTGTCTTTACCCTTAATGACTCTATTAGTCCGCCAGAAACAGCGGGCCCATTGGCAGCACCGGTAAATCATAGTGGGCCGGGTAATCCACCGACACCAGATACAACCCTTCCGCTTTTGCCGTTGCCGCAGCGAGCGTCCTGTCTTTTGCTGCCAGCAGTTCTGCCATCCAGCTCTCTGGCTGGTTTCCGGCCCCGACTTCCATCAGGCTGCCCACAATATTCCTGACCATATGATGTACAAAGGCATTCGCTTTGATATCCACCACCACATACGCGCCGTAGCGGGTAACGTTAATATGCATCACATTCCGCCACGGGGTACGCGACTGGCACTGTACCGCGCGAAACGAGGTAAAGTCATTCTCGCCCAGCAGACACTGCGCAGCGCGCTGCATGCGCTCGGCGTCGAGCGGCTGGTGAAAATGCGTCACGCCATGACTTAGCACCGCCGGGCGCAGGCGATGATTATAGATGACGTAGCGATAACGGCGCGCCGTGGCGCTGAACCGGGCGTGAAAATCCGCCGGCACATGTTTAACCCAACGCACCGCGATGTCACCAGGTAAATTCGCATTTACCCCCAGCGTCCAGGCGGCATCTTTACGCTGCGCCCGGGTTTCGAAATGCACCACCTGGCCGGTGCCATGGACACCGGCGTCGGTGCGGCCAGCGCAAAAGACGGTAATCGGTTCGTTCGCCACCTGCGAGAGCGCCTTTTCCAGCTTCTCCTGCACACTGCGCACTTCGTTTTGCCGTTGCCAGCCGTAATATTTGCTACCGTCGTACTCGATGCCCAGCGCGATTTTAAAGATCGGCTGTTGCTCCATCTCAGACATCAGTACAGGTACTCCTCAATCAGCTTCTCGGCGATTTTCACCGCCATCAGCGCCCCGCCGAAGCGCACGTTATCCGCGACGGACCAGAACTGAATCTGCTCCGGCATGCCGTAATCGTTATGCACGCAGCCGATGGAGAGACGAGCGTTGCCGGAGGCATCGCCAACCTGGGTCGGGAATTCTCCCTCTTCAGAAAGTTCGATATCCTCACCGCGGGTAAAGGCGTCACGCGCCTCTTCCGCCGCCAGCGGACGCATCGCTTCAAAGTTCACCATCTGCGCATGGCCGTAGAAGACCGGCGACTGGACCACGTTGGCGGAGATCATCAGCCCGTCATCCTGAAGAATTTTGCGCGCTTCATCGACGATACGGCGCTCTTCGCGCACGCTTCCTTCCCGATCCGGCAGCAGCGGCAGCATGTTGAACGCCAGCTGGCGGCCAAAGAAATCGTCTTCATCGATGGGGATGCCGTTCAGCAGCTTGGCGCTCTGCCCTGCCAGCGCATCCACCGCTTTTTTCCCCTGCCCCGAGGCGGAGAGCAGGTTGGTGACACTGATCCGCGATAGTCCCCCCTGGTCGATAAGCGGCTTGAGCGCCGTCAGCAGCTGGCTGGTCAGGCTATTGGGCACGGCAATCAGATTGCGGTTGCGGTAATCGCCTAACACGAACGGATTCACGTCCGGCACCACCAGCGGTACGTCTGGCTCCAGCGCAAACAGGCCGCTGAGATCGATAACCAGACACCCGGCGTTGGTGGCGTCTTCAATATACGCCGCGCTGGCTTCGACGCCGGCGGCGAAGAAAGCCAACTGGGCCTGGGTCCAGTCAAACTCGGCAGCGTCTTTGACGATCACTGTCTTGCCACCAAAACGCAGATGTTCGCCCGCGCTTTCATTGCGCGCCAGAGCAAAAATCTCCCCCACCGGGAACTGGCGTTCAGCAAGAGTTTCGAGCAGGGCTTCGCCTACGGCGCCCGTTGCGCCCAGTACGGCAATATTCCAGCCTTCAGACATGGTGGTTTACTCCAGAAATAAAGCGGCCCTGCCGGAGTATCCGGCAGGGGCATTAAGAAGACATTAACGAACAGGATGATGCACAGCGTTAAAACCGAGCTGGCGCAATAGCGTCGCCGCCTGCGCATCGCTGCACTGTACGTACAGCGAAGACCATTCGCGGCGTTCCTGATAGTTTTTACGCAGCTTGTCAAATTCACCGGCGACGCCGGCCACCTTCCGCAGCGGCGCATCATCGCGGCGCACATCATACACCAAGTGGACCAGCCTTTTCAGCGTCGGCTGATCGAGCGGCCCATGCAGGGTGATGCGGCCAAATTCCGGCGCTGGCAACAGGGTATCCAGCGCCACCTGCTGCGGATGGCCGATAAAGGCGCTGTAGGCTTCAAAAACCTGCGTCGTCCCGCGCGCTTTCCCTTCGAGGGTGTAGCCGGCGATATGCGCGGTACCGATATCCACTCGCTTAAGAAGCTCTACGTTAAGATCAGGCTCCGGCTCCCAGACGTCCAGCACTACGCTCAGCGGCTGTCCAGCTTCCAGCCGTTTCAGCAGCGCAGCGTTATCCACCACCGGTCCGCGGCAGGCGTTGATCAAAATCGATCCTGGCTTCAGACGGCTAATCAGCGACTCATCCGCCAGATGCAGGGTTTTATATGGCCCTTCTTTATACAGTGGGGTATGGAAGGTGAGGACATCAGCTTCCTGAACCAGCGCATCGAGGGAGCGGAAATCGCCTTCGTCTCCGCGATCGGCGCGCGGCGGATCGCAGAGCAGCGTTTTGATCCCCAGCGCTTCCAGCCGTTTTTGCAGTCGTCCACCGACGTTGCCGACGCCGACGATCCCGACGGTACGATCGCGCAGCGCGAAACCGTCGCGTTCGGCCAGCATCAGTAGCGATGAAAAGACATACTCCACCACCGCAATGGCGTTGCAGCCGGGCGCCGCGGAGAAACCAATCCCTGCCTGCTGCAGCCACGCCTGATCGACGTGATCGGTGCCAGCGGTAGCGGTGCCGACGAACTTAACGGCCTTACCGGAGAGCAATGCTTCATTGACCCGGGTGACCGAGCGTACCATTAAGGCATCCGCATCGGTCAGGGCCTCAGCCGGGACCGGACGCCCCGGAACCGCTTGCACATCGCCTAAACGGCTAAAAAGCTCACGGGCATAGGGCATATTTTCATCAACGAGGATTTTCACAGTTCAGTACCTGTCTGAGAACGAGAGTTAACCGGGGAAGTGTGCCATAATCTGGCCGCCAGGCATACTCATCACCTGGTTCCAGCACCGCGATATCGAAAGGATGAATCATGACGCACCCCCTTGCAGATATGCCAGACCGCCCTCCGGGGCGAGGTCCATCAGGCACTGCCGCCACCGGCGAACCTTCGCTTTCCATGCAGCAACGCACCGTCCTGGAGCGACTGATCACGCGCCTGGTGGCGCTGACCTCGCAGCAGAATGCGGAAGTGTGGGCCTGCGTCAAGCATGATCTCGGACTGAAAGGCGACACGCCGCTGCTGGCCTGCCATTTCAGCGCCGCGGAGGCCAGTCTCAATCAGCGTTTAGCCGCCGCTCAGGACAATCATCATCATCGTCAGACGCTGGCGCAGCTCAGCGATCTGCTGGGTCAGGGCAATAACCGTCAGGCGGTCAGCGATTATATTCGTCAACATTATGGGCAAACGGCGCTGCATGCGCTAAGCCAGCCGCAGCTGGAGAACATTCTGCACCTGCTGCAGCGCGGCCAGCTATCGATCCCGCAGCCGCAGCAGCGCCCGCCGACCCTGCGCCCGCTGTTGCCGGCCGAGCACAACACGCTCAATCAGCTGGTGACTAAGCTGGCGGCTGCCACCGGCGAACCGAGCAAACTGATTTGGCAATCCATGCTGGAACTTTGCGGCGTCAAATCCGGAGAGCTTATCCCGGCGACGCACTTCACGCCGCTTTCATACTGGCTGCAGGCGCGGCAAACGCTGAGTGCGCAAAGCGCGCCCACGCTCACCTCGCTGCAGGGTGCGCTCAAGCAGCCGCTGGAGGCCGCAGAATGGCAAAAGATTGTCGACTTTGCTCGTCGCAGCTGGCAGGTCACCCCGCAGACGACGCTGAGCCCAGCGCAGATCCTGGCGCTGTTGAATAAGGTGTTTGTGCTGCGGGTAGCCCGCGCCCAGGAGACGCTGGCCATCCCGCAGGAAAAGCCCGCGCCGAAACGAGCGTGGGCCGCTAAGCCGTGGCAGCTGGCGCTGGGCGGTGTGCTGATCCTGCTCCTTCTGCTGTGGTGGCTGCTGTAGCCCACGCCTTAGGAAAGCGCGCCCGCCTCATGCGGGCGCTCGTTAAGTGATTTGCCGGTTACCACCACACCTCGGCCTGAACGCCAACCATAAACTCATCTTTGCTGTCGTCGTTGAACGCAAACTGCGACAACTGGTTATCGAGAATATTGATATACGTTCCATAGAAGCGAATTTCAGGACGTGACCCCAGCAGGCTCGGCCCAACCTTCAGCGCATGGTACAGCGTCGTTTTATACGCTGACTCCTGCAGATCGTCGCCCTGACGGGTGTTGTTTTTCTGGGTAAACCACCCCAGCTCGACCCCGGTCTGGTTCCAGGTGTCCCATATCCAGGCTGGGCGGATCACCGCGCGCAGGCTGTCGAAATCGCTGTGCGCCCCGCTTTCATAGCTATACACATCATTGCCATGGGCCCACACCAGCGAATTGGCCATGATAATGCGATCGGCGAGATACATTTCCCCCTGCGAGATCAGACGCCAGGCCACGCCGTTGGTATGATCGCCATAGTAATAGCGTCCGCTGGCCATGGAGTTACTGGCGCCGGAGAAGTTGGCGAAACTGCTGGCGTACGAGTTGTTCGCCACCTGCAGCGTAAATTCGTTAAAGCCCTTGCGCTCCAGCTCCTGACGAATAATGGCGGTGGCCATCCAGGTATCTTTGAACCGGAAGTAGCTGTTGTTATCCTCGTTTCTCTCCTGCTCGTCATTTTTATTCGCGAACGCATATTTGCCCATTAGCGACAGAGACCCCGACTGCCACAGGGGAATATTGCGATAGCGCAGGTCGACTGAGTTGGTGTTCATCTGAGTGGTTTGTGTGAAATCTCGTGAATATACGTCGACGTCGTTCCTGCTGATGGACGCATCCAGCTGGCCAACCCCCAGCGCCCAGTTCTGGATCCCGACCCCGGCCGCAACGTCGGTGGTCAGTGACTTCCAGTCCAGCATCTGAATTTCATACTCGGGCAGTTTATGTTTGCCGACCCAGAAATCCGCCTCTGGCGCGAACGGCAGAAAACCTTTGGTGGTCAGGTAAATATCACTAAACTGCAAAATGCTGTCGGTATCCTGGCCAGCAAACCAGGCGTCGTTATACTGCTCGCCGACGTTACCGTCGTACGTCACAACGGCATTCGCCGTTTTGCCATCCTGGTTATAGACCCGCTGATTCAATGTTAAGTCGAACCAGCCACTCATTTCATTACCGAAACGACCCAGCGAGCCGGGGGCGTAGGTCTGCGACGATCCGTGATTTGATGTTCCCCAGCCGGAACGGAAGTACCCCTGGTAGCTAAAGCCAATATCATCTTTAACAAATTTACTGATGTCCTTCAGGGTGACGCTTTCCAGTTTCGGCTTCTGGCCTTCGGTATCAATAACCGCCACCTGCTGAGTGGCTTTCACCTGCACCGGGGCCGCTTTTTTACTCAGTTCATTATTTTCATTGGCTATATTTTCCGCCACCGGCGACGTTGCTGTTGGATAACCCGTCGTGACATGACGTTTTTCATTCTCCTTAATACTTTTTTGTAATTCGGCCACCTTACCTTTATAGGTCGATAATTGTGATTGCGTTTTTTGTAGCTCTTTTTTATTCGCCGAAAGTTCAGACTCCAGTAATTCCAGACGCTGTTCAATGGTTAATTTAGCCGCCATCACATCACTTGTCGAAATAGCCAGCAGTACCGATAAAGACAATAAGCTCACCTTCAATTGACTTGAATACATAGGGTACCTTTACATATTGTTATAATTGGCCTTCAGCCAGAACGGCTGAAGGCGGGTAAATCAGGCGGAGCGCTCCTGGCGCAGGGCAATAATTTCTTTGGCTAAATCCTGGCACAGCATCGCGGTCATTAAGTGATCCTGGGCGTGCACCAGAATAAGGTTAACGGTGATTTTTCCGCAGCCTTCGTCCTCACCTATCAACGCCGTTTGGATCTTATGCGCAGCCCGACAGGCCGCTTCCGAGCTGGCCATCAAATCCGCTGCCCGCCCCCATTCCCGCTGCCGGGAGGCGGCAATCGCCTCCATGGCGTCTGAGCGCGCCTGACCGGCATAAATCAGCAACTCCATGACCGTACTTTCATCTGCAAACATCGCCATCCTCCTGGTCGGTCGCCGCCGCGGTATTGACCTTGTTGGCGGCAATCACAAACGGTAAGTAAATGAGTGTTGAAACCGCGAGGCACAGAATGCCGACAAACAGCGCCAGCCAGTTGCCGCCGGTGCCAAAGAAGGCGATAAGCGGCCCGGGCGTGGTCCAGGGTACGGCGTAAGCAATCGGCGGAATAAACTCCATGCTAATAAAGAAATAACCGATCAATGAATTCACAAACGGCACCAGAATAAACGGGATCACCAGGATGGGGTTAAGCACAATCGGCAGGCCAAACATCACCGGTTCATTGATGTTAAACAGGCCCGGCACGAAGGCCATTTTTGCCAGGTCACGGTAGTCTTTGCGCCGGGAGGCAATAAAGATGGCCAACAACAGGCCCAGCGTCATACCCGACCCGCCGCAGTTAGCAAACGCATCGTTGATGCCGGTCCAGGTAATGGGGTACGGCGCTCCCCAGGTGCTGCCATGCGAGGCGGCATAGGAGAGATTTTCGAGGTTGGCTTCCGAGAAGATGGTCTCACGGATGGCGGCCACGGTGTTCGGACCATGGATCCCCAGCACCCACAGGAAATTCGCCACCAGCCCCAGCACCAGAACCGTCACGATGTTGGTCCCCATATCCTTCAGCGGGGCCTGAATAAGGGTATAGATCAGATCGTTAAGACCGTTAGGCGAAATACGCGTCAACAGATAGTTGAGGATCGAAAAGAAGATCATCACGAAGAAGATCGGCAACAACACCTTAAAGGAACGCGCCACCGCCGGCGGCACCGCAGCCGGCATCGTGATGGTCACCCTTGGGTTGCGCGCCAGGCGGCAAAAGAGTTCGCTGGAAATCAGCGCGACGATAATCGCCACAAACAACCCCTGCGGGCCAAGATATTTGGTCGCCAGATAGGCCTGGCCATCAATGATGGTATAAGGCGTGTACACCACAAAAAAGGCGCCGATCGCCGTCAGGCCGCACAGGAGATCGTCCTGCTGATAGCTGATCGCCATATTGCGCGCCACCAGAAAGGTGATCAATATCGCCATAATATTGACCGAACCGTTCATTACCGGGGTGAAAATCTGCTGCGCCTCCGCGAGGTGGGGGAATATCGTCCCTAAATGCAGAATACTGGCGATAAATCCGTCAGGCGACAAAATAGCAAAGTTGATAAGAATAATCAGCGAACTGGCCATGACGATGGGAAACGAAAGAATAAACGCATCGCGAATCGCTGAAACGTGGATCTGAGAATTTAACTTAATCGCGACAGGCACGAGGATTTTTTCCATGCCGCGCTCAAAGGTATCCATGAAACTCATGACGAACCCTTATTCATAATAATTTATTAACGTCATCGTGTTTTTTAGCCGCAGCAGCCCAGGGCAGCAACGAAAGTACCCACACGATAACGGGGATAAATGAGAAAACTATTGGTTTGCCAATAATGCCAGCGCACTTTCCAGAACAGCTTTACCGTCCATTTGCCCATAATATTTCATGTCAATCACCGCCACGGGTATTTTTCCCTGAGCCACCTCTTCTATTTCCTTTTTTTGAAAGCGGACCTGTGGTCCCAAAAGGACGACATCCACTTCATTGTTCTTAATTTTTTCTTTAGCTTCAGAAATGGCCAGCGCATTGATATTAACCTGAGCCTTAATATTTTCAGCCTGCTCCTGCATGCGTTTCACCAGCATACTGGTCGACATTCCCGCCGCACATACTAATAATATATTTTGCATTACCCCTTCCTGTTTTATTTATGACCTCAATTGACGAGCACTTTAATAATTGTTAATTTTCTTAACCGCGGTTTTGATCACAGTTAGCCATACCAAAGTGGTGCAGAAGCAAAGCAAAAAATGAACGTCTTGCCCTGTATTTAACAACATACGTTAGCAAGCCCATGTTTCCAAAGGGATTGTGGAGGTTCAAAAGTGGTTTACAAAAATATCGTCAATTTGCTTAAAAACAAAATTAATAGCCCATTCTACAACATTGGCGATCTTCTGCCGGCCGAAAAAGAGTTGGCAGAACTTTATGATGTTTCACGCAATACGTTACGTAAGGCGCTGAAAACCCTGGAAGAGGATGGTTTAATCGAACGCCGACATGGCTCAGGTACATGGATTAGAAATAAGCATTTCCAGGCGTCGGTGACACACTTAGACAGTTTTACCGAAATTGCCCGTAATCAGGGGAAAACGCCCTCCAGCCAGATCCTCAAATTCGAGTTACAGCCAGCGTCGGAGGAAATTGCCCGTGGACTGCAATTGCAGCATGGCGAAGCGGTATATTATGCTAAGAGATTACGTTTTATCGATAATATTGCCATGCAATTAGAAGAAACCTGGCTCTCCGCGACCCGTTTTCCCGATCTGACCATCGCGCATATGAAGAAATCGAAGTTTTCATATATAGAAAACGAATGTGGGGTAAGAATAAATGGATGTTACGAATCAATAGTGCCGGTGCTCCCAACGCCTGAGCTGGCAACCCTCCTGCATATCAGCGCTAAAGATCCGATTATCCGCATGCAGACGCAGGCGATTGATGAACACCACCAGCCTATCGATTATTCCATTCTGTATACCAATATGTTTGAATTCCAGGTGAAGTATTATCTGCCGCGACAGACGGCGTCCGGTCTGCCCGCAAGCAAGACCGGACAATAACTTAACCCGGGCGGCGAAAAGAGACGAGGGTGACGAGGATCCCCAGCGCCGCGCAGAGGGCGCCGGCAAGGAACACCGACGAGTAGCCCAGCGAGGTCGCCAGCAGGCCGGTCAGCGGCCCGGTCAGGCCATAGGAGATGTCCTGAAAGGCCGCATAGCCGCCGAGCGCGGTGCCGCGCACCTGCGCCGGAACGCGCTTCACCACCTCCACGCCGAGCGACGGGAAAATCAGTGAGCAACCGCATCCGGTTAGCGCCGCACCGGCCAGCGCCAGCCAGGCATTCGGCGCCAGCCCCAGCAGGGTCAGACCAACCGCCTCTATCAGCAGCGAAACCATCGCCACCCTGACGCCGCCAAACCGGTCCGGCATCCAGCCAAACAGAATACGCATCAGCACAAAGGCGCCGCCAAACGCCGTCAGGGTAAAGCCGGCCATCGGCCAGCTATGGCTGGCGAAATAGAGGGAAACGAAGGTGCCGATCACCGCAAAACCAACGCCCTGCAGGCCCAGGCCAATGCCTGGCCGCCAGATCATGCCGATGACGCTCCATAATGAAGGCCGCTCGCCACCGTGAGCCGCCACTTTGCGCACGGTACCGTTAATAAGCCAGGCAACGAGCGGTAATCCCATGGTGACGCAGGCCAGCACCGCCACGCCGAAATGGCTATAGATCAATAATCCCAGCGGGGCGCCCACCGCCAGCGAACCGTACATCGCCATGCCATTCCATGACATCACTTTGCCGGAGCGGGCCGGCCCCACCAGCCCCATCCCCCAGCTCAGGTTACCGGTCAGCAGCTGGCTTTCGCCAAACCCGAGGATCAGGCGGCCCAGCAGCAGCAGGCCAAGCCTGGCGAGCACCGGCAGCGGCAACAGCGCAGCGGCCAGCCATGCCGCGCCCGCCAGGGCGCAGGCCAGCATCCCTTGCAGGACGGAGCGTTTAGCGCCGTACTGGTCTGCCAGGCGCCCGGCGTAGCCGCGGGTCAGAACGGTGGCGAGGAACTGGATCCCTACCGCCACGCCAACCACGGTGTTGCCAAATCCCAGCTCCTGATGGACAAAGAGCGGGATCACCGGCAGCGGCAAACCAACGGTCATGTAGGTCAAAAAGACGGCAAACGTAATACGGAAAAGCGAAAAATTCGCCGAAGAATGGGATGTTGTTTCAGTAACTGCGGACATGCATTACTCCAGATTCGCAGAGTAAGGCGAGCAAAGCGACACGCCCCCTCCACCTGATTATCAGGGTTAAGGCGCGTTGGTTGACGTTAAACGCTTACGCATTAGTGGAGAGACTAATGGATCCGCCAGCAGTGTGCCTGCTGGCCCTTACCCTGTCAAGATAACGAAAAAGGGGAGCCGGTGGCTCCCCTCTGCACTTCGCATGCTGATTAGGCGTTGTATTTACGCATCACCAGCGTGGCGTTGGTGCCGCCGAAACCGAAGCTGTTGGACATCACGGTGGTCAGCTTAGCGTCAGTCGGTTTGGTGACGATGTTCAGGCCGGCAGCCTGCTCGTCCAGCTCTTCGACGTTGATGCTCGGCGCGATAAAGCCGTGCTCCAGCATCAGCAGGGAGTAGATGGCTTCCTGTACGCCCGCCGCGCCCAGCGAGTGGCCGGTCATCGCTTTGGTTGCCGAGATAGCCGGGCTGTTGTCGCCAAACACTTCGCGGATGGCGCCCAGCTCTTTCACGTCGCCGACCGGAGTAGACGTACCGTGGGAGTTCAGGTAATCGATCGGCGTATCAACACCGTGCATCGCCATCTGCATGCAGCGCACTGCGCCTTCGCCAGACGGGGCGACCATGTCCGCGCCATCGGAAGTTGCGCCGTAGCCGACGATTTCGGCATAGATGTGCGCGCCACGCGCCAGGGCGTGTTCCAGTTCTTCCACCACGACCATACCGCCGCCGCCGGCGATAACGAAGCCATCACGGTTCGCATCATAAGTACGGGACGCTTTTTCCGGGGTGTCGTTGTATTTGGTGGACAGTGCGCCCATGGCGTCGAACTCGCAGGCCATTTCCCAGCACAGCTCTTCGCCGCCGCCGGCAAAGACGATGTCCTGTTTGCCCAGCTGGATCTGCTCTACCGCGTTACCAATACAATGGGCGGAAGTGGCGCAGGCCGAGCTGATGGAGTAGTTAACGCCGTGGATTTTGAACGGCGTAGCGAGGCAGGCGGAAACGCCGGAAGCCATCGCTTTCGTGACTACATACGGGCCCACGGCTTTCAGACCACGCGGGCTACGCATGGCATCAGCGCCGAAGACCTGGAATTTCGGGGAGCCGCCGCCGGAGCCTGCGATCAGGCCAACACGCGGGTTGCTCTGGTATGCTTCCGGCGCCAGACCTGCGTCGGCAACGGCCTGTTCCATGGACAGGTAAGCATAGATAGAAGCGTCGCTCATAAAGCGCACTACTTTGCGGTCAATGAGGCCAGTGGTATCCAGTTTGACGTTGCCCCATACGTGGCTGCGCATCCCTGAATCTTTAAGCTCCTGAGAGAAAGTGATCCCTGAACGTCCTTCACGCAGAGATGCCAGGACTTCCTGCTGGTTATTACCGATGCTGGAAACGATGCCCAAGCCAGTAATCACTGCACGTTTCATTAAATACCTCTGTAAGTCGCACTATTTTAAGTTTCGTGTCGCACAATAGCGTACACTTGTACGCCGAACAAGTCCGATCAGACATTTTGTGTATAAATTTGCGCCCTCAGGCACACATCGTTAAGATCGTGCTACGCCTTGTGATTCGAGTAACTTACGTGAAACAAAACGCCATACAACCCGCCAACCTGGAATTCAACGCTGAGGGTACACCTGTTTCCCGAGATTTCGACGATGTTTACTTTTCCAATGACAACGGTCTGGAAGAGACTCGCTACGTTTTTCTCGGTGGAAATCGCCTGCCGGAGCGTTTCGCCAGCCACCCTCGCCCGCTGATGATCGTCGCGGAGAGCGGCTTCGGTACCGGGCTCAATTTCCTCACCCTGTGGCAGGCGTTTGACGTTTTTGTTCGTGATAACCCGGACGTTACCCTGCAAAGGTTACATTTCATCAGTTTTGAAAAATATCCGCTGAAGGCTGAGGATCTCCGCCTGGCGCACCAGCGCTGGCCAGAGCTGGCTCCGTGGGCGCACCAGCTGCAGGCGCAATGGCCGTCGGCCTTCGGCGGATGCCATCGTCTGCTGCTCGACGGCGGGCGGGTGACGCTCGATTTGTGGTTTGGCGATATCAATGAGCTGACCAGGGAGCTGGATGATTCGCTGAACCAGCAGGTGGACGCCTGGTTTCTTGACGGCTTTGCCCCGGCCAAAAATCCCGACATGTGGACCCAGGATCTGTTCAATGCCATGGCACGTCTGGCGCGGCCCGGCGGGACACTGGCCACCTTTACCTCCGCAGGGTTTGTCCGCCGCGGCCTGCAGGAGGCCGGCTTTACCATGCGTAAAAGCAAAGGCTTCGGCCGCAAGCGGGAGATGCTGACCGGCGAGATGGCGCAAACGCTGAGCTTTCCTGCGTGCGTCCCCTGGTTCGCTCGCAGTAGCAGCGATGCCCGCGAGGTAGCCATCATCGGCGGCGGGATCGCCAGCGCCCTGCTCTCCCTCGCGCTGCTGCGCCGCGGCTGGCAGGTGACCCTCTACTGCGCCGACGACGCCCCGGCGCAGGGCGCCTCCGGCAATCGCCAGGGTGCGCTGTATCCGCTGTTAAGCCAGCACGATCCGGCGCTGGCGCGCTTTTTCCCGGCAGCCTTTACCTTCGCCCGCCGAATGTATGACGCGCTGCCGGTGATGTTCGATCATCAATGGTGCGGTGTCACCCAGCTCGGCTGGGATGAAAAAAGCGCGCACAAAATCGCCCAGATGCTGGCGCTGAATTTACCCCCGGACATCGCCTGCGCGGTGACGGCGGAACAGGTTGTCGGGTTGACCGGCGTCGATACCGGCTGCGGCGGCATCACTTATCCGGCCGGCGGCTGGCTGTGCCCGCAGCAGCTCACCGCCGAATTGCTGGCGCTGGCGGCAACTCGCGGACTGCACGTGCACTATGGTTATCACGTTGAAACGCTCAGCGCGGTGGGCGATGGCTGGCTGCTCAATCAGCAGCGCAATCATCAGGCGGTGGTGCTGGCGAACGGCCACAGCATCGCGGATTTTGCGCAAACCGCGCAGCTGCCGGTCTACCCTGTTGGCGGCCAGGTCAGTCATATACCTACCACCCCGCGGCTTTCCGCCCTGCGCCAGGTGCTGTGCTACGATGGCTACCTGACGCCGCATAATCCGCAAAATCAGCAGCACTGTATTGGCGCCAGCTACCATCGCGGGAAGACCGATTCCACCTTCAGCGAGGAAGATCAGCAGCACAACCGGCAACGGTTGATCGACTGTTTCCCGAACGCGGAGTGGACGCTGGACGTGGATATCAGCGCCAATGCCGCCCGCTGCGGCGTGCGCTGCGCCACCCGCGATCACCTGCCAATGGTCGGCAACGTGCCAGACTATGAGGCAACATTGACGCAATACGCCAGCCTCCACGAACAGCAGGATCACGCCGGTCGCGCGCCGGTCTGTCACAACCTGTTTATGCTTGGGGCGCTCGGATCGCGCGGACTTTGCACCGCGCCGTTAAGCGCTGAGCTGCTGGCGGCGCAGATGAGCGGTGAACCGCTGCCGCTGGATAGCGATACTCTGGCGGCGCTGAATCCGAATCGGCTGTGGGTGAGAAAACTGCTGAAGGGAAAAGCGGTGAAATAAAACCATGAGGGCAGGCAATTTCCCGGGTACGGCTGACGCCTGACCCGGGCTACAATATGGCTCAGGCCTGATTTTTCGCCTGTTGATACAGGTTATGCCACATCCCCTGCACCAGAATTTGGTCCGGCGGCGACAGTTCGCCAGCGCTGATGGCCTTCTCCAGGCTCTGGCTGACCTTACTGTTTACCGCTTCAGCAGAATGCTCGCCCTCACCTTCCAGCTCAGCCACCGCCAGCGTCAGGTGGCCGCGCAGATAACCGCCGGCAAACAGTTCATCATCACTGGCGTGGTCTACCATGTTGTCAATCAGCGCCAGAATGCGTGATTCAAACTCCGCGATCATCATCTTACCTCTTGTCATGTAATGTGTGGCCTTAGTGCAGGTCTTCCGGCCACGGAAAGTGTTCCGCCGTCAATGTCGGCGTTTGATAATAATGTTGCAATGCGCGAATAAAACGCGCCGGACGTTCGGGGATCCCTTGTTCAAGCAAAGTCATCACCCGAGCATGGACCCGGCGCTGGAAGGCGATGCGATCGGGCTCAACGTCTCCTTCCAGATTGTCACAGCTGACGTTAAACGGAAATCCCGCCGCCACGCAGAACAGCCACTCATAGGCCTGCGGTTTCACCTCGACGTCCTCAAACTGGCTTTGAGTCATCGCATCGCGGCCATCCGGGCAGTACCAGTAGCCAAAATCGACTCGTTCGCGGCGCGCTTTGCCGGCGACACACCAGTGAGAAATCTCGTGCAGGGCGCTGGCAAAAAACCCGTGCGCAAACACGATACGGTGATAGGGCGTGTCGTCATCGGCCGGAAGGTAGATCGGCTCATCGTCGCCTTTTACCAGGCGAGTATTAAATTCTTCGGCAAAGCAGCTGTCGAAAAGGTCAATCAGCTGCTGATAATGGTGTTGCTGTTGCATTAATGAATTCCCAACCACTGCAAAATCTCAGCCCCGTGGCTGTCATAGAGAAGCTTCGCGCTCATCACCGCCGAGACGATAACGATCATCGGCCGGATCAGCGACTGCCCTTTACTCAGCACCAGCCGGGAGCCGGCGCGAGCGCCAATAAACTGGCCGGCCATCATCACAAAGCCGGTGGCCCAGATGACCTTCCCGCCGATGATAAACAGCAGCAGACCGCCGACGTTTGAGGTCGCGTTCAGCAGCTTGGCATGGGCCGTCGACTTCGCCAGGTTAAATCCGGCCAGGGTGACAAAAGCCAGTGCATAAAACGAACCGGCGCCGGGGCCAAAAAAGCCGTCGTAGAATCCTACGCTGCCGCCAGCAACCAGCGCAAACGGCAGACCGTACAGCCGACGCTGCCGGTCCGCTTCGCCCAGTTTCGGCATCAGCAGAAAATAGAGACCGATGCCGATCACCAGCAACGGCAGGATCTGCTTAAGAATATCGGACTGGACGTGCTGGACCAGCAGCGCACCAGCGGTTGAGCCGATAAAGGTCATCAGAATATTCAGCTTCTGATCGGCGAGGCTGACCACCTTACGGCGGACAAAATAGAGGGTCGCCGATAGCGACCCGCCGCAGGCCTGCAGCTTATTGGTCGCCAGCGCCTGCGCTGGCGGCATGCCGGCCGCCATCAGTGCAGGGACAGTCAATAAGCCCCCGCCTCCGGCCAGTGAGTCAATAAAACCGGCCAGGATGGCGACAAAGAAGAGTACCACCAGCACCAACGGCGATACGGCAAACAACTCGATAAAACTATCCATTACAGCACATGCTCATCCAGTAGCGCCTGACAGGAAGGCGGCAACGGCGGCGGCGTCTTCTTCACAGGTGGGGTAGACCCGGGTTTAGGTGGTTCGAACCAGCTCTGCAGCTCCGCTCCGCAGCCATCGCCGGGCGGCGGTGGCGCCTGATCCTCGCACTCCAGACTTCCCGCCGGGCAACGCAGTCGGACGTGCATATGAGCGCGATGCTGGAACCAGGGACGGACTTTACGCAGCCACTGGCGGTCGCTGCCCGCGTCCAGGCACAGTTGCTGTTTAATCGCCGGGTTGACGAAAATACGGGTGACCTCGCTATCTTCCGCCGCCAGCTTGATCAGCTGGCTGATTTGCGGGCTCCACAGCGACGGCACCACGTGCTTGCCGTCGCTGGCGACCAGATCCAGCGCCTGCGGCTTCAACAGCTGAGACGATGTCCAGCGCGTTTGCGGCAGCTGGAGGAAAATATCGACATCCAGGCCCGTCTGGTGACTGGCGTGACCGCCGTTAAAGCGCCCGCCTGCCGGCATCCCCATGTCGCCAATCAGCACGGTTCCCATTCCTTTATTGTGCACCTGATTACTCAGGCGCTGAATAAACTGAACCAGATCCGGATGACCGAAGTAGCGACGCTGATCGGTACGCATCACCTGATAGCCGGTGGCGCCCAGAGGGAGCGCCTCGGCGCCCACGATACAGCCATTGGAAAATGCGCCGATTGACTGGGCGCTGCCGCCGATCGGCTGGGATATTTTCTGCCACGGCGTCGCGGCCAGGCTACCGGCGCTGGCCAGCAGCGCGAGCAGTGCGATAACGGTGTTTTTCATGGTTACCAGCGTGGAATTGTCGTCGTCACATCGCCATTCTGCGCGCGCTGACGCATAAAGTGATCCATCAGGACGATCGCCAGCATCGCCTCAGCGATCGGTACGGCGCGAATGCCGACGCACGGATCGTGACGCCCTTTGGTGATCATCTCCACTTCTTCGCCAAAGCGGTTAATCGTATGACCGGGAACGGTAATACTGGAGGTAGGTTTCAGCGCAATATGGGCAACGATCTGCTGTCCACTGCTGATACCGCCAAGAATGCCGCCGGCGTGGTTGCTCTGGAATCCGTCTTTGGTGATTTCATCGCGGTTTTCGCTGCCGCGCAGCTTCACCACTTCAAAGCCGTCGCCAATTTCCACCCCTTTCACGGCGTTGATGCTCATCAGCGCGTGGGCGATATCGGCATCCAGGCGATCGAAGACCGGCTCGCCGAGGCCCGGCGGTACGCCGTCAGCCACCACCGTCACTTTCGCGCCAATGGAGTCACCCTCTTTTTTCAGGCCGCGCATCAGTTCATCCAGAGCGTCGATTTTATCCGGGTCCGGGCAGAAGAACGGGTTCTGCTCGACCTGATTCCAGTCTTTGATGGCCAGCGGAATATCGCCCATCTGCGTCAGGCAGCCGCGAATGACGATGCCGAACTTCGCGGCAAGGTATTTTTTGGCAATCGCCCCGGCCGCTACGCGCATCGCGGTTTCGCGCGCAGAAGAACGACCGCCGCCGCGATAGTCGCGCAGACCATACTTTTGCTCGTAGGTGTAATCGGCGTGGCCCGGACGGAACAGATCTTTGATTGCGCCGTAATCCTGCGAACGCTGATCGGTGTTCTCAATCAGCAGACCGATACTGGTCCCGGTAGTAACGCCTTCGAAGACGCCGGAAAGAATTTTGACCTGATCCGGCTCGCGACGCTGCGTGGTGTAACGCGAGGTGCCCGGGCGACGACGATCGAGGTCGTGCTGCAGGTCGGCTTCGGTCAGCGGGATGCCCGGCGGCACGCCGTCGACGATGCAGCCCAGCGCCAGGCCGTGCGATTCGCCGAAGGTAGTGACGCGAAAGAGTTGTCCAATTGTATTTCCTGCCATCACGGCTCCAATCTTTTTCGTTATGTTGGCGTGTTGTTTTTTTTAGTCTTTATAAATACCGAAGTGCGCGCGGGCGTCAATCAGCTGCTGTTTGGTCAGCATGAAGACACCGTCGCCGCCGTTATCAAACTCAAGCCAGGTAAACGGCACGTCCGGATATTGCTCCATCAGATGTACCATGCTGTTACCGACTTCACAAATCAGAATCCCGTCATCGCTGAGATAATCCGGCGCGTTACCGAGGATGCGGCGCGTCAGCTTCAGGCCGTCGCTACCGGAGGCCAGACCCAGCACCGGCTCATGCTCATACTCTTCCGGCAGATCGGCCATGTCCTCTTCATCGACATACGGCGGATTGGTGACGATCAGATCGTACTGCAGCTTCGGCAGATCGCGGAACAGGTCGGAGCGGATCGGCGTCACGTGATGGATCAAGCCATGGGACTCCACGTTGTGCTCGGCGACGGCCAGCGCGTCCGGGGAAATATCCACGGCGTCGACTTCGGCTTCCGGGAAAGCATAGGCGCAGGCGATGGCGATGCAGCCGCTGCCGGTGCACATATCAAGGATATGCTGCGGCTTATGGTTAATCAGCCCGGCAAACTGATTGTTGATCAGTTCGCCAATCGGGGAGCGCGGGACCAGCACCCGCTCATCGACGTAAAACTCATGCCCGCAGAACCACGCTTTGTTGGTCAGATAGGCGACGGGAATGCGCTCGTTCACGCGGCGGATCACCCGCTCAACGATGCGGTGTTTCTCGCTGGAGGTCAGACGCGCAGTCCGCATATCTTCCGGGATATCCAGCGGTAGGTAGAGCGACGGCAGCACCAGCTGTACTGCCTCGTCCCACGGGTTATCAGTCCCGTGACCGTACCAGATATTAGCAGCACTGAAACGGCTTACCGCCCAGCGCAGCATGTCCTGAATGGTATGCAGCTCATTGACTGCCTCATCAACAAAAATTTTATCCACGACAACCTCCAGGGCACACTCTGCTATAAATTCGGCGGCTAGTGTGCCATGAAGACGGCGATAAATCAGCATTCTTGCGTGGGGTGACCGGGGAAAAAACAGGTTTTCCTTGCCCGAAGGGATATTGAGTCGGGTAAACTAGCGCAAAGTATTAATGAGAGTGGACAATGAAAAAGAAGACATCGCTAAGCGAGGAGGATCAGGCGCTGTTCCGTCAGTTAATGACCGGCACGCGGAAGATCAAGCAGGACACCATCGTTCACCGTCCGCAGCGCAAGAAAGTCACTGAGGTTGCTCCGAAGCGTTTGCTGCAGGAACAGGCCGATAACAGCCACTATTTCTCTGATGAGTTTCAGCCGCTACTGAATACTGAAGGCTCGACGAAATATGTCCGCGCCGACGTCAGCCATTTTGAGCTGAAAAAGCTGCGCCGTGGGGATTATTCGCCGGAACTGTTTCTCGATCTGCATGGGCTCACCCAGCAGCAGGCCAAACAGGAACTGGGCGCGCTGATTGCCGCCTGCCGCCGCGAACATGTGTTTTGCGCCTGTGTGATGCACGGGCACGGCAAACATATTCTCAAACAGCAAACCCCGCTGTGGCTGGCGCAACACCCGCATATTATGGCGTTTCACCAGGCACCAAAAGAGTACGGCGGTGACGCCGCACTGCTGATACTGATTGAGGTAGAGGAGTGGCAACCGCCGGAGCTGCCTTAACGGCGGGCTCCGGGGCCGTCAGATGGCGTTGGCCATCTTGAGATTGCAGGGGCTTTTCTGCCAGAGGTATTCACCCTTGCCGTCGGCGTCCAGCGTCACGCAGGCGATAGCGGAGGTGGTGAACATCGGAGGCGTTTCCCCCGGACACAGCTCTGAGACCAGGTACCCCACCAGCGGCAGGTGGGAGACGACCAGCGCCGTCGCCACGCCTTCATTCGCCAGCGCCTGCAGATAGGCGCTAACCAGGCCTACGTCGCCGCACGGCGTGAGTTCCGGCATCACGTCGACATGTTTCGGCAGGTTCATGCACTCCCCAACAATATCCAGCGTCTGTTCTGCACGCAGATAGGGACTGACAAGAACGCGCTCAATATCCACTTTTTGACCTTTCAGCCAGGTTGCCATCTGACGAGACTCATCACAACCGCATACGGTTAATGGACGAACTGAGTCGCTGGCTGCATCGAGGGCAGCGTCGCCGTGACGCATAATAAAAACTTGCATATTGCACCGCTTTTGTTAACCAGAAGCACCGTAGTTTGGCCTGCGAAGACAATACGCAGGTGACCCGGTGGCCGGGCATTGTGCCTGATCCATTCAACGAATGAAACGCTGTTTTTTACCTCAATGGCGTAAGTATAGTCAATCATTGTTTACAAAACAGCCAATCAACAGCGTCATCCGCAGCCGGATTTATCTTCTTTGACCACAACTTAGGTCAGCCGTTCATCCGCTGGCCAAAAGGTTGTCCCCTGTTCGGCCATGCGTAATAAAGTGTCACAGGGTGTAAAACGTGGGCCGTACTGGGCGGCCAGGCGCTGCAGGATCGCGGCAACTTCACCCGCGCCGATAGTATCCATATACCGGAACGGGCCGCCAAGAAATGGCGGAAAGCCTATACCAAAGACGGCGCCGATATCGCCATCGCGCGCGCTACGGATAATCTGCTCATCAAAGCAGCGCGCCGCCTCGTTAAGCATCATCATCACACAGCGTTCCGCCACCTGCTGCGCGGAGAGCCGCGACTGGGGGCGGTCGATGCCGAGCAGCGGATAGACTGCCGGGTCGGGCCGTTTTTTGCTTTTACGCCCTTTTGTCTCATAAAGATAGAAACCACGATTATTTTTTCTACCTTTGCGATCGTCCTTCAAAATCGCGTCAATGATGTTTGCAGGTGGGCTAAAACGTTCTCCAAACGCGCTCTCCAGCACGGGGATAATTTTGGTGCCGGTATCGATGCCAACCTCATCCAGTAGCTGGATTGGCCCTACCGGGAAACCGAATTTAACCAGGGCCTTATCAATCTCTTCAACCGGTTCGCCCTCCACCAGCAGGCGCATCGCTTCATTGATATAGGGCGCGAGGATGCGGTTCACATAGAAGCCCGCTTTATCCGCCACCACAATCGGCGTTTTCCCCTGACGTTTAGCCAGTTGCACCACGGTGGCGATAGCCTGCGGATCGGTTCCCTTATGCGGGATCACTTCAACCAGCGGCATTTTTTCCACCGGACTGAAGAAATGCAGGCCGATCACCCGCCCGGGGCGACGGGCCTGGGCGGCAATATCGCCTATCGGTAACGATGAGGTGTTCGACGCAAAGATGGTCTGCGGCCCGCAATATTGCTCCACTTCGCTGACCATCCGCTGCTTCAGGGCCAGGTCCTCAAATACCGCCTCGATCACCACGTCGCGATGAGCAAAGCCCTGATAGTCGGTGGCGCCGGAGATCAGCGCCATCTGGCGATCGCGCTCGCTGGGGCGCAGACGACGCTGGCGGACCTGTTTATTCAGTAGATCCCAGCTGTACTTTAAGGCATGGTTAATCCCGCGCGGCTGGATATCTTTAATGCGCACCGGCAGCCCGCCCTTACAGGCGGTCACATAGGCGATCCCCCCGCCCATCAGGCCGCCGCCCAGCACCGCAATGCTTGTCAGCGGTCCGGGCTCGGCTTCGGCGCCACGGTCTTTTTTCAGATCGGTACTGGCAAAGAAGATCGATCGCAGCGCTTGCGACTGCGGGGTCATCGCCAGTTCGCCAAACGCGCGAGCTTCTTCGGCGTAACCGCTGCTGCAACCGTGGGCCAGGCCATTCTCGACAACCTGCAGAATTCGCTTCACCGCCGGATAGTTCCCCTGGGTCTTGCGCTGCGTTTGTTTGCCGACGAAATGGAATAACAGATGGCGGCCCAAAGGCCCCGCCAGCACGCGTTCGCGTACGGGCATATCCCGACTGGCCGGGCGCCCCTTCAGCGCCAGCTCCACCGCCGCCTGCAATAAAATCGCCTGCGGAACCACTTCGTCTACCAGACCGGCCTTCAGCGCCTGGCGCGCACGCAGCTGCCTGCCGGTAAGCATCATATCCAGCGCTGTACTGACGCCAATCAGCCGCGGTAAACGCTGCGTTCCCCCGGAGCCCGGCAGCAGGCCAAGCTGCACTTCCGGCAAACCGAGTCGGGTTTTTTCGTCATCGCTACAGATCCGGCCATGACAGGCCAGCGCCAGTTCCAGACCGCCGCCGAGGCAGGCGCCGTGGATGGCGGCAATCACCGGGATCGACAAGCCATGGATCTCAGCCATAATCTGCTGTCCCTGGCGCGCCAGCGCTTCCGCTTCCTGCGCGCTGCGGCAGCGGGCAATCATGTTAATGTCTGCGCCGGCGATAAAGTTATCCGCTTTGGCGGAGATAAACACCACGCCGCGCACCGACTTATCATCACGAACCTGTCGTATCAGCCCCCGCACCTGATTGCCGAACTCAGCTTTCAGGGTATTCATTTTCTCACCCGGGGCATCGATGGTGATCACCGCGATCTTGTCCGCACGGACCTCAAGCTTAAAAGCGGAAACAGCATCCATTATTCAGCCTCCACGATCATCGCCGCACCCAGACCACCTGCCGCGCAGGCCGTCACCAGACCAAATCCCCCGCCCCGTCGCCGCAACTCATGCAGCGTCTGGGTGATCATCCGCGCGCCGGTGGCAGCAAAAGGATGGCCATAAGCAATAGATCCGCCGAGGACGTTAAACTTGCTCTCATCCACCTCACCGGTGGCCTGCGAGCGTCCCAGCACTTCACGGGCAAAGCGCTCGCTTGCCAGACACTGGAGATTGGCCAGCGTCTGCGCAGCAAAAGCTTCGTGCATATCAATAAGCGTCAGATCCGCCAGCGTCAGACCTGCCCGCTCCAGCGCCAGCGGCGTGGACCATGCGGGACCCAGCAGCATATCCTGCCAGACGTCGATGGCGGTAAAGGCATAGCTGCGCAGATAACCCAATGGCGTCAGCCCCAGCTCTTTGGCCCTCGACTCGGTCATCAGGATCACCGCCGCCGCGCCGTCCGTCAGCGGCGTGCTGTTGGCTGCGGTGACGGTGCCATGTTTGCGGTCAAAGGCAGGGCGTAACTTTTGGTAATCTGCGAGGGTTGAATTTTTACGAATATTGTTGTCCTGCTCCAGCGGCTCGCGGAAAGGGGGCGCGTAGGCCGTCATCACCTCAGCTGACAACTTTCCCTCTTCCCAGGCTTTGGCCGCCAGCTGGTGCGAACGATGCGCCAGCGCATCCTGTTGTTCCCGGGTGATGCCCCAACTTTTCGCCATCTGTTCCGCGGTATCGCCCATCCGCAAACCGGTTGAATATTCCGCCACCGCCGGGGGGACCGGCAGCAGGTCGCGCGGCCGCAGACGGGAAAACAGCTTCAGCTTTTGGCTCAGCGTGCGGGCTTTATTGGCATCCACCAGCGTGCGGGCCAGTGTTTTACTGACCCCAATGGGCAATACAGAAGAGGAGTCGGCGCCGCCGGCGATACCGGCGCGGATGGTGCCGGCCATCAGGCTTTCAGCAACATTCGCCACGGCCTGGAAGCTGGTGGCGCAGGCGCGACTGACGCTATAGGCATCGGTGTGCACGCTCATTCCAGTGCCGAGCACGATTTCCCGGGCGATATTCGGCGCCTCCGGCATCTGCACCACCTGGCCAAAAACCAGTTGCTCAATGACGTCCGCGGGAATGTCACTCCGGGCAAGCATTTCGCCAACCACCATTTTCCCTAAATCAACGGCCGGAACGCCATGAAAAACCGTCGCCTGGCGCGCAAATGGCGTGCGTAAACCCCTGACAATGGCAATGCGATCGCCCTGACGGGTGATAAGCGGTAATGCCTGACTCATAACGCTCCCCTGTTAAGCAAAACAACCAAGTGGTCTGACCTGATAACAGTCTTAACTAATTTTTTACATTAAGCCAATCGGGGAAGCGAAAAATTGCGAGCCAAAACACATTGAACAGAAAGGTAACGCCCCTTCTACGGGGCGTTAAACGGAGGGATTAACGTAATCCTAACTGGAAGATCAGCGATTCGGCTTCGCAGCTAAAAATAAAATCGATATCCAGCTGTACGCCGCCGTCAACATCGGTGAAGGCCGGGTTGATTTTGCACGGTTCAGATTGCACATTACGCGCTTTCTCGCTCAGCGCAGCGAGCATTTGCTCCGCTTCCGCGCGGTTGGCGAACACGCGGCTGTATGAGGCGGTGCAGTCGGTGTTGTCCACAATGGTGCCAACATCCATACAGCAGCATACCGGGGTTTCATCAGCGCTACATTTACTCATCGTAGATTTCCTCTGTATAGGCACCTTCGGTGCCAGACAAATAATGTGCCTATTTTACGCCCTGCCCCCGGTGAGCCTCCAGCCGAGAATCGCCATCACCGCGTTAAGTGACAGAAATCACACTTAAAAATGATCTAAAACAAAAATCACCTCTTCTGCCTCTTACTCCCCCCGACAATTTTGCCAGCTGGATCGCGTTTCCGTTATCACAATTGAAAAACTTCATAAACAAACTTGCAACAACTCATCTGGTCAGACCTATACTCAGCGCACTGGTCTGATTTCTCTGTTGTACCACAGACCCTACACTTCCGCGCTTCTGTTACGGCATGTAACATAGTTTAAAAAAAAATAACTCAATGAGGTTATGGGCATGAGCCAGAAAACCCGCTTTACCCAATCTGCCCTTGCAGTGGCTGTAGCACTTGTTTCCACCCAGGCCTGGTCAGCAGGCTTCCAGCTCAACGAATTCTCTTCATCAGGGCTGGGTCGGGCCTATTCCGGTGAAGGGGCTATCGCAGACGATGCAGGCAATGCCAGTCGTAACCCGGCATTAATTATGATGTTTGACCGTCCAACCATGTCGGCGGGCGCCGTTTTTGTTGACCCGGGTGTCAATGTCTCCGGCACCTCTCCCACCGGCAAGAGCCTGAATGCGGACAATATCGCCCCGACGGCGTGGGTACCCAACTTCCACTTTGTCGCGCCGATTAACGATCAATTCGGTTGGGGAGCATCCATTACCTCTAACTACGGCCTGGCAACGGAATACAACGATGACTATGCGGCTGGCAGCATGGGCGGTAAAACCGACCTGACCACCGCGAACTTCAACCTGAGCGGCGCCTACCGTCTCGACAGCAACTGGAGCTTTGGCTTAGGTTTTGACGCGGTCTACGCCAAGGCGAAGATCGAGCGCTATGCGGGTGACCTGGGTCAGATTGTCGCTGGTTCTGGCGCACTGCCGCCGGCGCTGGCAGGCCAGGTGGCGAAGATCCCTGCCGACACGCAGATCGCCCATCTTAACGGCAACGCCTGGGGCTTTGGCTGGAATGCCGGTATCCTCTATGAGCTGGATAAGAACAACCGCTACGGTTTTACCTACCGTTCCGAGGTGAAGATCGACTTCGACGGTAACTACCGCAGCAGCCTGCCGGCGGCCTATAACCAAATCCTCGGCAACTTCGGTCTGCCAGCGGGCACTAACGGCCAGACCACTGGCGGTTCTCTGACCCTTAACCTGCCGGAAATGTGGGAGCTGTCTGGCTATAACCGCGTGGCGCCGCAGTGGGCGGTCCACTATAGCCTGACCTACACCAGCTGGAGTCAGTTCCAGGAGCTGAAAGCCACCGGCAGCAACGGCCAGACGCTGTTCTATAAAGAGGAAGGCTTTAAGGACGCCTACCGTCTTGCGCTGGGGACCACGTATTATTACGACGATAACTGGACCTTCCGCACCGGTATCGCTTTCGATGACAGCCCGGTGCCGGCCAACAACCGCTCCATCTCCATTCCTGACCAGGATCGCCTGTGGCTGAGCGCGGGTACCACTTACGCGTTCAACAAGGATGCGTCGGTTGACGTCGGTCTTTCCTATATGCACGGCCAGCACGTTGAAATTAAGGAAGGACCGTATACCTTCCGTTCCGAAGGGACCGCCTGGCTGTACGGCGCCAACTTCAACTACCGCTTCTGATAAGCCGCACGCAACAAAAAAGGGTGAACAACATGTTCACCCTTTTTTTATCATTCGCAGATTACTGTGAATCAATATCCTTCAGCTCATCCTGAATAGCCTGGGCATTCGGGTTGTCCGCCGGGGTCAGCTTACCGCCGTTGGCGATAAAGTCATGGCGCTGGAAATAAGCTTCACGCATCAAAATGTAAGGATCGGAAGACTGACGGAGCAGGCCGTCGGAATCCAGCAGTTGAGCACGCGTTTCAATCCCTTCGACAGCCCATTTACCAATCGACATCGGCCAGGTCAACCAGGAGAGTACCGGGTAGAGGCCATCGGCCATATCACCGCCTTCATCGCGCAGCGTAAAGCTACCGTAGAATGGCAGTTGCACATACGGACCATAGCCGACGCCATAATGGCCGAGCGTGCTGCCGAAACGATGCGGTTCAACGCGCTGCAGCTGCGGATTCGCCATGCCCGCGACATCGATCAGACCGCCCATCCCGAGGATGGTGTTCAGGAAGAAACGGGTAAAGTGCACCATACCTTTATAGGGGTCGCCCTGCAGGAAGGAGTTCACCATTACCGCCGGCTCTTCAAGGTTGCTGGTGAAGTTGCTCAAACCATTGCGCGCCGGCTGCGGGACGTAGTCACGCCATGCCACCGCCACCGGGCGAAGCACGTAAGGATCAACCACGTTAAAGTTGAAATTGAACATCGTGCGGTTAAACCCTTCTAACGGGTCTGAACGCCCCTGCGGCTGATCGCCAGAGCTGGAACTGGCACATCCCACCAGCAATGTGGCGCCAAGCGCAAGCGCCGACAGGCGATAATTCATAGGTGTCTCCCTGGTTTTTATGGCTATCGCGAGTTGCCATCCATGACGGAAAGACAACGTTTCCGCCCGTATAGATGTGAGCGATTGTAACAGCACGTTGAACGATGTCTATATCACCCAAGTTGTTGATTTGATCATAGCCTGGGAATAACGAGATCGCGGGGCTCCTATTCTACCGGAGCAACAAAAATCTGACGTTACCATTTTTGCGATTTCAGAGTATGCCCAGCCAGACGGCAGGGAAAGCCGCTACGCTATATCTATATAGATTGATAGCGAGGGCCACGAAATGGATGAACTAGACAATAACAAATTAAAACCAGCGGATGACGAGCGAGAAGTCGAAAGTGAAGAAAAACAGCGCGGAGAGGAAATAGAAGTGGATGAAGATCGCCTGCCCTCGCGGGCGATGGCCATCCATGAACATATTCGCCAGGAAGGGGAAAAAGAGATGGAACGCGATGCGCTGGCCCTGCTGTGGTCAGCCATTGCGGCCGGTCTGTCGATGGGCGCCTCCCTGCTGGCAAAAGGGATTTTTCACGTCAAACTGGAGGGGATCCCGGGCGGGTTTTTACTGGAGAATCTCGGGTATACCTTCGGCTTTATTATCGTGATCATGGCCCGCCAGCAGCTGTTCACTGAAAATACGGTTACCGCCGTACTGCCGGTGATGCACAATCCCACCCCAGGTAACATCGGTTTGCTGATGCGGTTATGGTCGGTGGTGCTGGCTGGCAACCTCATCGGTACCGCAGTGGCCGCATGGGCCTTCAATTTTATGCCCGTCTTTGATGAACCAACTCGTCAGGCCTTTGTCAGCATCGCCGAAGACGTAATGAAAAACAGCCCGACGGAGATGTTCGCTAATGCGATTATTTCCGGCTGGCTGGTCGCCACTATGGTCTGGATGTTTCCTGTCGCCGGTGCGGCCAAGATCGTGGTGATTATTCTCATGACCTGGCTTATCGCCCTGGCGGATACGACTCATATCGTGGTGGGTTCGGTCGAGATCCTTTATCTGGTGTTTAACGGAAGTCTGCCCTGGAGCGACTTTATCTGGCCGTTCGCTCTGCCGACGCTGGCGGGAAATATCTGCGGCGGGACCTTCATCTTCGCGCTTCTGAGCCATGCGCAGATCCGTAACGATATGAGCAGCAAGCGAAAAGCGGAAGCCCGCGCCCAGGCCGCGGAGAAAGCCAAAAACGCCGACCGGGCATAAAAAAAGCGCCGTGAGTGGCGAGGGTTTAAGCAGTCAGACGGTATGGCTCTTACTCAGGCGGGCAAAAAACGCTATACTCGCACCGCCTTGTCCCCTTAGTTAAATGGATATAACGAGCCCCTCCTAAGGGCTAGTTGCAGGTTCGATTCCTGCAGGGGACACCACATAAACGTTACCCGCCATTTCCTGACATCACCGCAACCCCTGAAACAGCGCGACTCACTCAATATCATTATTACCTGACGTTACCCGGCATGGATTGACTACGCCAAACTTTTGCGGGCATATTGTGGGCACGCCGAAAAATTACCACGGATTTATGCCCACATGCTTACCGTAAAGCAAATCGACGCAGCCAGACCTGCGGAAAAACCGTATCGCCTTGCAGATGCCGGCGGCCTCTTCCTTTATGTGCCGCCATCAGGGAAAAAGGTGTGGCGTATGCGATACCGGTTTGATGGTAAGGAAAAAACGCTGGTTATTGGGCCATATCCTGAAATCTCCCTAACCGAAGCGAGGGCCAAGCAGTCTGAAGCAAAAATGAAGTTGTTGGCCGGCGTAGATCCGGCAGAACAGAAGCAGGCCATAAAGAAGAAAGAGAAAGAAGAGCTTGCGGATACCTTTGGCGACATCTTCAGAGAATGGCATGCTCACAAATCAAAGGTATGGTCAAAGGGATATGCTGACGAGATGATGAGCATGTTCTCGGATGACATACTCCCGATAATCGGGCATCTGAAAATGGATGATGTCGAACCGATGGTGTTGCTGAAGGTGATAAGGCTTTTTGAGGACAGGGGCGCAATGGAGCGCGCTGATAAGGCGAGGCGAAGATGTGGGGAGGTTTTCAGTTATGCGATCGTAACTGGAAGAGCCAGATATAACCCATCAAGAGACCTGGCTGGCGCAATGAGGGGATACAGAAAGAAAAACTACCCTTTCCTTCCTATGCATCGAATACACGAGTTCCAGAATGCTTTGAATGCATATAGCGGATGGATAGTGACGAAGATTGCGACGCAGATTCTTCACTACACGGCGATGCGCACAATCGAATTACGTTCGCTGGTATGGGCAGGAATAGATTACGAAAACAGGTTAATCAGTGTTGATCCGGAGGTCATGAAGGGACGTAAGTTGCATGTTATCCCTATGTCTGAGCAGGTTATCGAACTTTTCCGCTTTTTGCAAAATATCACAGGCCAGTACGAGTTGTGCTTCCCGGGAAGGAATGACAGGAAGAAGCCAATCAGCGAAAACGCAATCCTTGGCGTTATCCGCAATATTGGATATGAAGGGCAAACCAGCGGGCATGGCTTCCGGCACCAGTTCAGTACTGTGTTGAACGAGAAGCACTGGAACAGTGACGCCATAGAGATGCAACTCGCTCACGTCAGCGGAGGAACCAGATCGGTATATAACCACGCCGCTTATCTTGATACACGCAGAGAGATGATGCAGTTTTGGGCTGACTGGCTGGACGAAAAGACCCAGTAATCATAAGTGGCAGGCCAGCACTCGAGCCTGCCTTAAACCGCTACGCTGTCACTTCTCACATCGATGATGGTGTGTGTCACCACACCGGTAACGATGACATCATCCAGAGCCTCTCCCTCGATCGCCTCCCCATCTTCCGTAATCAAAGACGACCCCATTACTTTTGCTATCTCAGTACGACCATCATAGTTAATCATGACCTGGCTTCCCTGCCTTGGTTTCAGAGAGATATCAACCACGACATAACCACCACCGGTTTCAAACAACAATGTGTTTGGTCCGACATTGCATATCGAGTTAACGGTCAATCGCTGTTCCGTGTAGTCTGTTGCCGGAGAAGTGAAGCCCATCAGAGCACCCTCCCCATATTCGCCAGCATCCACAGGCGGTTTTCGCTATGGTCTGGCGTTTTGTCGACAAAATAGCTCTGCTCTCTAGATATCCATGCATTGGCCTCAGAGTCGGTAAAGTGCAGCCCGCGCCGGCGCAGCGCTGACACGAAATCTCTCGTGTTCACGTACTGGTATCCCTTGGAGTTGCGCAATACCGACTCGCGGAAAGCCTGGTTGATGTCTGACTGACGGTGCATGATCTGCCTCCGATAAACACTGTTTTTATATACAGTAGTCATCGTCGCGAGATCATTCAAGCGTTTTTGCCTTCCATGGCAACAGTATTACTGGTTGTTATCCAGCCAGTATTGCATCCATGCGTCGGCCATAATATTGCAGGCAAAGGTATATTCTGAGAATGTCGTTGAAATTTCTGAGAAAAAGTCCAGATCCCACAACTTAATCTGCCCATTGGTATTTGACCCACCGTACTCATCAAAAGCATCAAGCAGTCGCTCAGCCGCTTCGAGGCAGGAGTTATCACCAGAATGCAGAAGAGGGTACAGCAGGAATCCAACCGTTGTCGGCTGCCCGCGGCGCGACTCCGCGATGCAGTAATTTACTTCCCTCAATCCACCATATCCGGAGATTGAGTTCAGGGCATATGAACGCATGTCAAGAACAGACGGACGGCTAGCCGCTTTACAGCCTATCAGGTAGTTATTCCATGCATAAACCTGATAGTGCAGATAGCGACGTTTTGGGACAGTCTCCAGAACGTTATCAGTGATAATTCCCTTCACTCCAGCAAAATAGGTTGAGCTGGAAAATTGCCCGTCAACCATGGTCATTGCCGATGTGTAGTTGCCAGACGGATCAATTCCAGCTGCCACCGCCATCGCCCACGAACGGAACGCTGCTGCATAAAAGTTGCTGTTTGCTGAACCAACAGTACCGAATGCCGAATAGCAATCAGCGGCCATATTACTGATAGCCACTTTCAGTTCGGTTTGCTTTGCCGAGTCACTGTTCAGTACAGCAAGTTTGTAGAGCCACCACAACTGCGGAAGGACCAGTCGTGATGCATATTGCAAAGATTTAGAGTCAGCGGCGCTTCCTAAATGGATGTTACTTATCCCGCCATACCACGTTGTTGCCCAGGAAGAAAACTTCGCGTAAACACTGTTGAATGTGCCGATGTTTAGATGCAGATAACGAACGATATCCCCGGCAATGGTATTGAACATTCCGTTGCCATTGTCCGTACTAGTGGCGTCAAGGGAGTTCCATGCAGCAATCCCGCTGATAATATCCCCTAAACGACTGGCAAGTTTAGCCTGCCGGAAGCGAGGGTAAATTGAGTCGCGTGACGCAAAGCCAACCACTGGATTCAGTTCGACGTTAGATAATGCCGTAGCATCAGCAATGCTTTCGTTTAGGTTCACAGTAAATGAAACAGGCCATGCCCAGCCCGCTGGCGCACCAAGGGTTGTTGTGCCTGACCCATATGTGCCAGCAACCCATCCACCATCGAAACGCACATAGGTTGTGTTCGCTGTCAGCCCGGCGATTGGCGGCCTGTTACCAACAGTAGACGCTTCAGCAGAATCACGGATAGTGTCTCCCCCTGCGTTACGGATAGAAACAGAACGCAATACTGAGTTATCAGTCCAGATCGCGTTGTACTCATTACGATAGGCTTTTGTCGCCGTTGAGTTAAGCTGGATACGGGTCATACACGCGAACAGGGCATTAGCTGCTAGCGCAGATTGCAGGCGAGCCATGGCGTCAATCTGTACATACCCATTTTTGAACACCCGCGTACGGTAGGTATGTTTAATCAGACCCGCAGCAATCGCCACGTTACCGGTCAGCGCGCCATTGTAGAAGGTGGTTTCAATCTCAGTGAACACCGGACCGTCACTGATGATTTTATACGCGTAGTTCGTATAACCCGCTGCGACCGTCGACCAGGCGGTACCGGTCACCGTGGCATACAACTGCTGGCAGATGTTCGTATAGGTCACACTGTCGCGGGTAAATTTGTACGGCAGCCAGCCCACCACGCTGTCAAAACGCACCTGCGTTCCGTCATCTGCAGTTACCAGCAAACTGGTGGCAGTCTCCCGGTTCGTTCGGGTATAGGAGGATGCATCCTGCTGGGTGGGGTACGCCTTCAGCAGGTATTTTTTAGACGAGTTGGCCGGAATGTTGTCAATAATCAGCAAATCGCCGCTACGTAGTGATCCGTCAGCCCAGTAACTAAGGTTACGCCCCCTGCGAGGGTTAAAGTCTCCCTCTCCCGCCCACTGGGATGGATATGCCGTTCCGTCTGCATCCGTCACTACAATACAGCGATCAGTCGGAACCTCACCCGCCTGGAATTTGCATTTAATCGCTACAGGGCGGTTCCCGGTCGCGTAATCAGTCGTGTTGTTCGCCACAACCTCATAGCGGCGATACGTCGTTAAATCATCAGTTGTCATTTTAGGCCCGTTGAACGTACCGGTTAATGTCACATTTCCGTCAGTCGTCAAAGTTACGGCGCCGGAAGCAAGTTTGAAGAGATTGCAGAAAGTTTTTGCTGCGGATACTGCCGTTACCTGGCTAAATACGTACCCCGCCAGTTTATCCACCACATACTGAATAACCCCGGCAGTGGTAAGCGCATATCCTGCCGATGTGACGTCGGTATTAAGGACGGCCAGAATTAGCATGCCAGTTGATGCGTTGTAGGTAATACCTCGCGTGGTTCCCCCGGCAATTGTGGTGGGGGTAAAGGCATCAAACAATCCTGCGCGGTCACGAATGATTCTGGTGGTGTCAGATGGAAGAACCCCAGGCAGGGTGACTGGTATATTCATCGTCGTGCGACCGGTTGACGTGTTGATACCCATTCCTGTGATGCCAGATGGCTGAAACACAAAGTCGACATACGGCGTTGTCAGGACGGCGCCGGCGGTAGATTCGCCTTCCAGCAGAGTTATGCTCTGTGAAGTACCAAGTCCGTCGGTCATTGTCATGACCAGGCGACGTACGTTCGTGGAAAGTGACAGCTTATTCAGCGTGAAAATACTGCCGCCGCTCATCGTGGCGCTGTAAGATACCTGTGACCCATAGTTACCCACTGAGCCGATATTGGTCTGGTAATCCCGTAATTCTAGATTCAGCGCCCTCAACCTGTCAGCAGCATACGCCTGAGCATTTGCTGCAATATTTACGGCATTAGCATTTGACTGCATTTTACCCACATCAAGAGACAGTTTTTTTGTCACCTGAATAGTCGCTGTGCAGTTCTGATCAGTGACGGCAGTCACCGCCCCTGCCTCTGAGAAAAACATGGTGTATTCCGGCAATGTCTGAGAAGTGGTGGATTTCTGGCTTAGAATTATGCCACCGTAAGTGTCCCAAAAATATGCCTGGGCACCATCTGTGGTGTCAGCATATCCTGCAGCAGTAATTGCCGATCTCGACAGCGATACATACAAAAATGCATTTGCCGCATCAAACGCAATGGTATCTGCTGTATATGTGTATACCGATGAAATGATACCAATCGCGATCCTGTTTTTACGGTCTCTAAGCACCCTGGCCTCTGTGGACGAGTACGGCTTAGGCAACTTAATTGAACCCCTTAGTACCCACGTATTAACCTCGCTGGCAGAAATGCTATCCACAATGAACTGGCGCATTGCCACGTCATAATACGGGGTTGTCAAAACACCATCGGTCAGCGTTTCCCCGTCAAAAAACCCCTGACTGAACAGTACCCTTCCCGCTCCCGTTAGCGTCAGAGTGCATGCGGCTGTAGCAAAAGAAGTGGAGAGTGAGGAAATGGAAAGCAACACGCGTTCCGCATAAGTCGCCGACCCGTTCAGCGCCGATGATCCGCCGGAAGAAAATGCATCCAGATACTGGGTGAAGTCTGCAGCCAGCGTACGCCGGTCTGGCATACTCATTCCGTGTAACTGATTGTCGCGAACAGCGGAAGCAGTTGCCACCTGACCTGAAACCGCAGCACACTGATTAACAGCCTGCTGAGATGGCATCTTACGGCCAGTGGCGTTAAGAGTTCCTGCGTTATTTACATACTCATCAGCCAGGGTGACGTCTGCAGAATTTCTTACCCAGCAATAAGATCCGCTTAAGATATTCCCTGCGGATGCATCGCTTTGAGCTACGCTAAGCGTCGCATATTCCCTGATGCTATTACTAATTGCCCCCTGACCTGGATATTCAGCAACCTCTAAAGCAACCCCCGCATTATTTTTGTAATAGCGGAATGCCAGAATGTTGCCAACACCCTGAGGAACCCGAAAGTATTGCCCGGAGGTTGTACCTGCTAGGCCTGCTGTTGTATCAGAAAAAGTTAGTTTATTGTCGCCAAATTCAGCGGCGCTTATTGCTGAAGCTGAGGCTGAATCTGCGCTATTTGCTGAGTCTGTAGCACTTGCAGCAGAAGAAGAGGCTGCCACGGAGGCAGCTAATGCAGAATCAGCTGCGCTTGTCGCACTTGCGGCTGATTGCTGCGCTGATTCCTGTGCAGAATCAGCGAAACCTGAGGCTTCCTGCGACTGATCAGCGTAAATTTTTGCACTGGCAGCGGCTACCTGAGCCTGCGTTGCATATAGCTTCGCATTGGCAGTATCTGTGTTTGCCATTTTTTGTCCCGAATAAATAGATGGGTAATTGTTTTTCGCGCATAAATGGCGAGGAAATTGAAAATCTGAAGGGGTTTTAGTATTCGATCAGGACGATTCCGTTTGCGCCTGCACCAGATGAGTATGCAGTGCTGCTGAAGCCGGTGTCGTAAGCACCGCCGCCGCCAGACCCGTTTGAGGTTCCAGCAATACCGCCTGCTGCGCCATTTCGTCCGCCACCGCCCCAGTAAGAAGCGCCGCCGGCACCAGTCAGCATGTAGATGCCTGATTGTCCGTCAAGACCAGTGCCGCCCTTGATGTTGATGTCGCCACCTGAAGCTAAACCGCCATCACCGCCAGCTGAGTTGGTAATACTGGCCTTACTGGCCCCTTTGCCGCCTCGCCCAAACAGCAATCCAGCAAATGATGAGTCGCCACCGTCATTACCTGGTGTTGCGCCGGAAACTGACAATCCGCCACGGCCAACCACAACTGAATAAGTGACACCGGGCACGACAGATACCCATCCTATGGCTGTCCCTCCAGCGCCACCGCCACCGCCACTGAAAGATTCGCTAGCCGACGAAGCCTGACAGCCGCTTCCTGAGCCGCCTGCGCCAGTAACGGTTGCTTTTACTAAAGTTACGCCTGCTGGAGCAGTGAATGAGAAGGTGCCATTTGAAGCGAAAATAGCCTTTCCGTGTACGTCCTGGAGTGATGTGATATTGGTGCCGTCACCATGCACGCCGATTACCGTTCCGGGCTTCGAGATGACTGTTGTCCCGCCGCTGGCATTCGTAGAAATAACCACGTAAAAATTTGAGCCAGTGCAGTTGTTCTCAATCGTCCAGTCCTTCACAAATGGCGGAAGGTAGAGGTAACGGTTTCCGGTCAGCGTGCCGGAAAGAATCAAGCGTGGATTTGCTGCAGAGATATTTGAGACCGTGACATTGGCAGAACTAATGCTGACGGCGGCTGAGCCACATCCCCATGCAGGGATCCACCCGGTAGATGAGCCGGTCGTGCCTTCAGGGTTTGTGGTATTCGCGTTTGTCTGGTTCAACCACAGCACGCCATAATCGCTGGACGGCAGAATTGATCCTTTTGGATAACCTGAAATGGCTGCAGCGAATGTGCTGTTGAACGGGTATCCCATGCCGGCATCATTCCACTGCTGCTTGATGGTGATCGAATACAGGATGCCGTTCGTGTCCTTCCCGTCGGGAGGGATACCGCCGGCGCTGATGGCCGTCATGGTTAACGGAGGAAAACCAGAATCAAAGGTGGCTTCACCATTCCCAAGGGTTGTAGTTGATGAGTCTATTGGGATGGGGTTTTTGTTGCCATTAACGCTGAACGCTTTGGTATAGCGATCTGGAATATCAGAAGAATTCATGATGAACTGGATACCTGTATTATGTTTACGGTAACTCCCGCCGGTGCAGGCAATGCGCCAGAACTCTGAACAATCGCCAGCTCTACCGTGCTTAGCTCAAACTCAAACACGTAGCTCATGGTCATATCGCCATCGTTTCTCACGTAGCAGACGCCGCTTTCACCAAACATGAACATCAGCATTCTGTTCATTGCCGGGATTGTGCAGTTAGAGATGTTTGCCATCGCCTTACACATAATGAGTTTTCGGTAGGCGTCATCGGTTAACGTCACGGTTGAAGTAACGTTCGAGTCCCTGACGTAAAACGGAGCCTGATTGAATGGCTGTGGATCATCTACTACCGGAGGGTGACTAAGGGCCTGCTTGAAACCGAGATAGACTTTGTTTTCTGTTACGGTCAGCGTTCTGTCTATTACGACAATTTTCCCCCACACATTCAGGCCATAAGTGGTCGCTGTTTGTATGTTCCAGACCAGGTCATAGAAGTCTTCGATGAATTTGTCGGGGCCGACGGACTGGTTGAATGTTTCGATGAGGGAAAGGAGCTTTTCTGAATTGACGTACTGCCTCATTATCGCAGCAGCGTAGCTTTCCATAATTACTCCCGTCTGAATGCATACGTTGTGATACCGTCTCGGCCGATTTCCGACTCAGTGTTTACCGATTCAACGAGCACAAAGCCGTTATCCCTAAACCAGCGGATCAGACCGTCATTGGTGAAATAGAAAATGTGCTCATCCTTGCGGAAGTGCCGGCTTCTGAGGATGTGTTCGGCACTGTCGAAGACGGGTATGGAGACGAAAACCCATTTATTGGCACAGGCGATCGCCTTATCTGGCTCATCAATATGCTCAAGCACATCCCAGAATGTCAGCGCATCGCACCCATGTTTGTAGAAATCCAGATATCTTCCTTCAGCCTTGAGCCAGTCAATGCCAGCCTGGTTAACATCAAAGCCGCTGCAGTCACATGCCTCAACAAACTGGCCGCAGCCAATGCCAACGTCGCATGCATCGCCGTGGTGATGCTTACGGACAAAGCTCACCCTGAAGTCTGTCAACTGACGGCCCATTTCCGTGTCGGCCATTGCTTTGTATTTCTCAAAGTACCGCTCGTCATAAGGACGATTTTTCGGCACAGGGAAGTATCCGAACCCCAGCTCAGGAAAGAAGCTAAGTTCTGACTGAATAATTTCAGAGATTTTTCTCATGCATCCACCGGGACAGCTTTTCATGGAGATCGGAAATGTGCTTGTTGCAGTTGTGCTTCATCTGCTGGCACATGCAGTAATCGTCTGGATAAAGGAACAGGCAGCGAGATAAATCCATCAGCCTGCCGTCAGTTATCTTTGTGTGGTGATTGCAACCGCCACAGCCACCACCGAGAAAAACGGTGTGCCTGCGATATGCAAAAGCCATCTGTGAAATCAGTCCACTGCCAGTCACTACAACATCGGAGCGCTCTACCAGGGCCATTAATTCGGTTAGCCTCAACTGGCCGCCATGGAGCTTCAGGTGAGCAAATGGCTCGCTATCGGGGATCCACTCAACGCCCGGCTGTAAATCCGCCACGCTGATACAGAAATAACCGAGTTGGGAGAGGTTTCTGGAGGCCTGGTCAACGTGTCCATTTAATGGGCCTCTGGCGGCGTTGTGCCATTCTCGACGCTCTGTGGTTGGCCTGATGAGGGCTACCTTCTTATTGGTCGGAATGCCGATATCAGGAAGCGTAAATGATGGCAGGTCTAATCTGGTTGGCTCGATGCCAAACTGCCGTCTTCCAGCGTCAAAAACACTTCCTCGACTCAGCTCAACAGTGCCGTAGAAGATTTTCTCCCGGATAATCAGGTGATCTTCAGGAAGCGCTTCCCACGCAACTCCAGATGCTTCTTCGTTGCGATGCTGTGTTCGCAGTGATGTACCCGATTTGACGAAATGAAGCCCGGGTATGTCGATGTAGATTTCCGGGGTGGCCGTTTTAATCCAGACCTCATTCCCTTTCTCGACCATCTTTTTGACAAATGGCCGCTGCATGATGTTGTCACCAATGCCGAGCATCCCGTCTATAAAAAACTTTTGCATAATTCTTCTTCTAAATTTCCAACCTGAAACATATCCAGTTCGGTATGCCTTGAGCAGTTGATGATGTTCCCCTCGCCCACTACAGGCAGAACCTGACGAAACTCTCCACGCCAGCGCTTAAGGCTATCTTCATCAGGATTACGCAACCCTCTTCCATGCTTTCCATGCCAGTGAATGCCGGCCTTTAGAGAGCAGTCGTAACCGAGAAGGATTATCCGTTTCGCGCCCAGATGCTTTGCGAGGAGAATGGCTCTCTGCCCTGAGTTGAAGGAACCCCTGACAGGTGGCTCGAAGTAGTTGATGGAGAATTGAGTGGCCGTGGCATGCACGCTGGTAAATCTGCACTTGTCGGCAGGTACATCGTTAAAGTTCGCAGCCCACCAGGTGTGATCGCCGGCATAGATGTACTGACAACCGGGTATCATTTCCCAACTGGAGTTAACTGCTATAACGGGGAGTTGTGACTCTTCGACAAGGATGCAGTCTTCGCGCGTCAGCGATGGCCCGGAGGCAACGCAGACCCATGTGTTCATTAGCTTGAGATAATCACCAGAATATTTGCATCATCCAGAGTCGGGATTTCATCTATGCCAAACTCTACGGACGGCCCATAAGAAATACCGTCCAGGGATAACGTGATGCCGAGTATTTCCATGTTGTTAGGGTCAATCGCCTGGATGCCAGAGTAATAACGGCCGGCAAAAACTTTAGACCCTATGCGCGCACGGGTTCCGCCGTCCTCACCATTAAATGCCTTCTGGATGGCGGCCTTAATCTGGTTTGTAACGTCACTCGGTAGCAGGTTGCTTTGCACAATCTGAACCTCGACATACATGCTTGTCGGCGTTGGCGTCTCCCATCTGATGTCATACGACGGATAGGGATAAACGTAGTTTTCCGTGTCCTGAACGGTGTAAGACGTGTCACCATTCATATCGACACCAGGAGGGGCGGCGCTCCAGATCGCCTTGGCAATATCCGCGTCCGAACCACCATATACAGCCGCATAAAACGAGTGTGGCGCTATGCTGTAATTTGTTACGCCTTTCTCTACAGCGGTGCTGGTCTTGTTATCGGTGACGTAAGCATCAGTGACGCCGTCAACCTCAAGAATGGCCGCATAAATTGCTGCAAGCGTGTTGCTGGCATTCTTAGCAACTGACTGCCTGCGACGATACTCAAATGCTGCACGCCCCTCCTCATCTGACCCGAGAACTCCTGCAGCAACGTTGGTAATGGTTGACCATCCAGATACCGCCTTGTAAATCGTGTTTAACTCACCGATTGGGCAGGCGATTGGACCAGTGGTCTGATTCTGAAATTCAACAGATGCCGAACCATCAGAGCCGATGGTGGCATCAGATAATGAGAAATAGAGGTAGCCATTCGCATCCTGAGCGATTGAGCCGGCAGGAATGAGCGTGCCTACAAGGCCAGAGCAAGTGGCCGTCACAATCGTTCCTGAAGCGCCTTTGCGGTCGATGAAATAAATGCGCCCGATAGCATCCTGCCACCTGCCGGTTGAGTAATCCGGGTTGACCATGTTCATGATGGCGAGGCACTGGTCGTTTTTATCCGCAATGATAGCGGTGTCGGCGACAGCAATCTGACCCTGCGGAGTGGTAAGCTCTTTGCTCATCGACGTGCCGAGTGCAGTGGAAAGGTCTGTCAGCCGGCCGGCGAGGATATCAGCCTCATCAGGGACATCCAGTCCGGTAGTTGAAAATGTGACTGATGGCACCGAGGTGGTTATTGTTGTGGACATTTTAGCCTCAAAGGTTAACGGTGCGGGAAAGGCCGTTTGTATCGGTTACTACAATCACCCCGCCGCAAACTCGCTCAGCGCGATTTGTGACGACCGTGGCATCAGCTGTGGCGATGTAAGGCAGTCGTAGCGCTTCTGTCTCCAGAGCGCTTTGTACGACGCCTGAGCCAGGGTTTTTGCCGAGAATTGTCGGATAGTAAGGAACGCCAATGTTTACGTCGTATATGCACTCGCCACGAAACGCAGAGCACGCAGTTGCCACGTCCTGAGCACATGCGTAGGGATTTTCCACTACAGCAATGTTGCCAGTATCATCAAGTTCGATATCCCACGTGTCGGGGTTTAGATACAAAGAAGAGGTGATCACGTTTTCTCCGGGCATAAAAAAACCCCGCCGAAGCGAGGTTTAGTTTTCACGGCCAGGACTACAGTCACATGCCAAGAATTTGTTTGATGTTATGCTGAACGGCAGCCAGAGTTTTGGCATCCACAGAATCCACAACAACCATGTTTCTTGCTCTGTAATCCAATGACTTAAACTGATTGCTAAGAATTACTCCAGTCGTTTTCTGTGTGCCCCTTATGGGCACCTCGAATCCATAGCCTTTTGCTTTGCTTGTGATCGGGCATAAAACAACAAACCTGTCGTGTTGGTTGAAATATGTCTCTGAAACCACAAGAGCAGGACGCTTTCCGCCCTGCTCACTACCAGCCGAAGGGGTGAAGTCGATTAAAACCACATCTCCTTGCCTGGCTGTCACAGTAATTCTTCTCCCATTGACTCAGAAAAGTACTCATCGTGACTGTTTTCTGCTGTACATTTTGACATGAGTTCCTGGAGTGTTGGCCCGGTCTTTTTCAGCCCAAGCATCCCACCCTTAACACAGAACTCAACCTGATCGCCAACAGTGATGCCAGCTTGATCAAGTAGCGCCGCAGGTATGCGAACGCCTACGGCATTGCCCCATTTTGCGACTACTGTTGCCATTTTTTTCACCCTCATTAGTTACTTCAAAAGATATACAATGTATATCATCGGTTCTGATTGTAGGTTCAGGTGAAAAAACAGGCAACCACCTTTACACTTCTGAAAAAAACCCGCCGGAGCGGGTTTAAGGATATTTATCTCTTTAGGGACCTTTCGGGGAGACCTGTGATGGGCCCCTCTTTCATACACTTGCTTCCATTGAAGATGACGTTAAGCCCCCTTTCCTTCGCCTGGGATTTCAGAGAGTCATTTATGAAACCCAGGCTGACCGCAGCAGAAGATATTGCAGCCTGCATATCAAGATGATATTTGGCTATCTGATACATTGAATGTATGCGCAGCCTTACGCCATCGACGCAATAGCCATCTTTTTCAAGCCTATCCAGTAGCTCCAGTTCAGGAGCTGGATTGTTCTCATCCAAAATGACCTTCGGCGTCATCCAAACGTTCCCAAAAGACCTGCTGGCGGGGTCTGCGCTTTGAAGCGGGAAATTATAATCACCAGAAAAGTTGTTTTTCTCTTTCCTTGCAATGAACTCTCCTTCAATTGCTTTCGAGGCAAGGTACTCGACAGCTTCTGCGGTTTGCTTGGGGGATAACTCATCGATGTGCCTTACCCCAAACTCTTTGTGAACCATTTTGTACACTGACTGATAAGTCAGGCCGTACTTGCCCATGATGCGATTAACAATTCCGCGCAGCGGAGTTCGCTCATCGACAGTAGTCTCAGGCGCTGACTTAATGGCAATCCCTTTAGACCAATAGTCGTGAAGGGCGGTAAAGCACTCTTCCTGATACTGAATCAGCTTGTCGCGAATATCAGCACGAACTTTTTCAGGGTTGATGCTGAAAAGCCAGCCGTTGAGCTTCTTCAGGGGGAGGCAAAGAAGTTTGCGCAACTTGCCATCAGCAGCAACCATGTTCATATGAACACAGTTGAATTTTTCCAGTTGTTTCATCAGCTTTGTTTGCTGAGTAGACCAGCTCATGCCGAGGTTTTCAACGATTGGTTTCATCGCAACATATGCAACACCGGCAGCCATCGCCGTGATAATTTGCTGCCCGTTGAATGGGACGTAAGAGGTGTTAACAGCCTCAAGAATTGCTATACTTGTCATGTCATCATTCCTAGGTGGTTTGTTGATACCGAAGCCCTGACTGTTACAGCAGTTGGGGCTTCAACTTTTTAAACACTTAAGCGTCCTTCTTTTTTAAAACTCTCCATTACCCTCTGGTAGATCTCCGAGTTAACAGACCTTCCATTTTCTTCCGCAACCTTGCGAACCATATCCAGAACGTCTTTCGGCCATCGCAGATTGAACTGCGGATTTTTGCTCATGCCTTTCATCTTGCCTCCATGAGGTCACCGTGACCTTATTGAGAATATAGTAGACTGCTTCTATCATGTCAATTCTTAAACAATGGAACTCAATATGGCCAGAGATGAACCAAAATTCACATTCCGAATGCCGGCTGATGTGAAGAAAAAACTTAAGGATAGAGCTATCGCCAATGGGCGATCGTTCAATGCTGAGTTGCTTCAAATCGTGCAAGATGCGCTTGATAAACCATCGACAACACCTAACGACAATGCCATGGCCATTGCAGAAGAACAGTCTGAACTAGTCAAAAAAATGGTTTATGAAACCCTTAGCTCCCTCTATCGAAGCAATGCTAAAGATAAATAATGAAAAAACAGGATATTGTAGATGACATCATAAAACTAGCCATGCTTGATAAAGACGTGGCTGAACAGGTCGCAATTTCTTTCATGGAATTCAATCCATATAGGCAAAAGGGAGCGTTAACTTCATTAGAAAAATTTTACAGAGATGAATGCAACAACGGCAGAGATTCTTATTCCTTCAGGAAGCAGATCGCGTTTCACTTTGGTCTAGATGAGAAGCAATCATCCATCATTAGTTTATCTTTTAGAGGAAAAGCCAGCTCAGAGAGGGCAAAAAACGCTGCCATCAGTCAAGGAATAAAAAATGGCAAATGGAAGTTTAGAGCTGGAAGTTGCAAAGCTACCAATAGAAAAACCCATGAAAGTCTTAATGACGTAATCTTTGTGATTAAAAATGGATGCCAGACACCTTACGGCCAGTCTTTTCCAGGAATGGAATTTGGCTGTGGTTGTGAACTACACATTTTATTAGAAAATGAAGAAGAGAAACCAAATAAAAAATCTAATTTTAGTTCATTTATTCGCTCTATGTTAGGGATGAGCAAATGAACATTCATTTCTCTCTCATAAAACCCGATGACTCAAGTTCCTTATATGAAATAACATACCTTTCCGGATTTAGCATGCATACTTTATAAAAAGAAGATTGATACTCCATCGAGGAAAATAATTTGGCATCATCCTGATTGCGATAGAAGTAATCAATTGCTCTCTCAGTACCTGCTTTAGATATCATTATTTTCTCACCGTATTTTTCAGCCTCTTTTTTATTATAATCAAAAGCAGAGGTGTCATTGCTGTAACGCCCAGTCTTGGCATAAATCTCTGATGGAGGAATTGCTGGGTCAACATATAACAATGAGGCAAATGCAGCGAAATAATAAAACCTTGATTGGTTATCACAAGCAAAAGACACCTTCTCTGTTGATGGAAGGTGCTTAACCGGCGCCTCTCCGCCCAATGCTAGCGGGGAGAAAAACAAGATAACCATTAGTTTTTTCATCATTGCGGCCCTGACGTAGTTGAGCCCCCCGATGCTACCCCATCATGAACATGGTTATCAAGTGAAATCCCCGCGCCTATCACGTCGTCCGACGCCGTAATTGTTCCATTGGTTGTAATATCGCCATCTACTGAGAAAACGGCATTATGCCGCTGCTCTTGAGAGGTGGAATGCGCTGCGGGCAAATGAGCTATCTGACGAAAGTATCCGATATTTTGGACAAATGTTTTTATCCCCACGATGGGGTAGAGGCTGAAGTAGATACTCCAGTCTGAATTACTCATAACCTGGCTCATAATGCTGAATCCTGTTTATGTTAGTGTCATCCACCCAGTGGGCTTGTTCTACTGCCCCCACTCTCTACCCCGCCATGGTCATGACCATCAACTATTGAACCATCAACTAGTTGTAGCCTACCATCAGACAAAACCTTCATTCCGTTAATATTAACAACTCCAGGGCTCTGAATATCTATTCCTGAATCGTGAAATGCAACATACTGAGTTGGTGCCCCTGACAAGCATGCTATTGATGTTAAATAAACTCCATCCGCAGCACTGTGTAGACGATTGCTTGTTGGCACAGAAGCGGTTTTGTTATCTTTGATTCCAGTTATATCTCGATCGCAACACACCATAAGGCCAATGTCACCTGCAACTGGATTCATGACTACCGCACTCACCCCCCTCTGCAATCTAAGGTAGGGGATGGAAAAGTATCTTCCGCCATCATTAAGGCTCTCGCCATTGGCATTAACTGTATACAGGAGGCCTTCCAGATCCACGATGCCTTTAGATATGTCGACTTCAATGACTTTAACAATTTTAACAAAAGTCATGTTTCCTATAAGCCTGCTGAACACATACCCCAGCATATTGGCATCGCAACTGGAATCC
This sequence comes from Klebsiella sp. P1CD1, assembly GCF_003790505.1. Lineage (NCBI taxonomy): Bacteria > Pseudomonadati > Pseudomonadota > Gammaproteobacteria > Enterobacterales > Enterobacteriaceae > Klebsiella > Klebsiella sp. P1CD1. Next base: position 1,553,364 of record NZ_CP033631.1, on the reverse strand, counting down.
ACCGGAGATACGGTGCGTTTTTTAGACATCGTTTACCCCTGGAGATATTGGGAAACCTACGACATAAGTTTCCCAAAAGCCACCTTCGACATTTGATGATAGATAGTGCGTTGTACCTTCGCATACCTGATATCTACCAGAAGCGTTTGGAAGCATTGTTTTTAGATCTATAAGCCTGGCGATTACGATTGATGAAGAGAACATGCACCTAAACGCAATCCCTAAATCGTAAAAGACTGGATAACCTATCAAGCCTGTGTCTGGGCTTACGCTAGGAATGATGTTATCTCTTGCTGTACCATATTTGAATATAGAGACAGTTTCTAAATTCAATTCAAAGGAGAAGCCATAATCGTGAGCAATAGAGTTGATTTGCTCAATGGCGTTTCCTTTCAAGTGTACATCTTTTATCTGTGTGTTTACGCCATAGTTTGCGAATTTAAGCCCAACCTGATTGCAGATTGATTTTACAACGTCTTGCGCGGTGGTTTCACCTTTAACATATGTATCAGGGATTGGTAGTGCTTGATAATATCCAGCTGTATTCGCGGTTATCTCCAGCGGGGCGTCAGGAGATTGTGTTAGATTGATTCTGGCAGAAATTATCGTACCAAAAAAAACCACCTCTCCATCTGCAGTAACCTTCACAAGGTTTTTTTTAGCTTGTGTTTGTCTTTGTGACTTACCACTAATCTTTGCCATATAATCAAGAGACAACCCCCAAACACTCATGTCCATCTGAGTGGCTGAAGTTCCTCCATAAGCAGAAATAGCGCAATCTACCTTTCCATTTGAAATAGTTAAAACATTTCCTCTTCCGCTTTCAAACTCACCATCTGTTAAAGTGAATTCAACTTTTAGATCTCTGATTTTGTAAGTCACGACGAAATCTCTGAAGATGTGAGGAAGTAGAGCTTAAAACGGCTACCCAATTCATCCCAGTAAGGGTCTGCTGCGCCATTCGTATCGACAAAAACGAGATCGCCAGGGAAGCCCAAATATGCGTATCTGACAAGCCAATTGCAGTTCAGGCATAACACCCCCTGCGCTATGGCATTGTCACCGAGATAGAGGTCAAGGAATAAGCCTGTAGATCGCTGATGGATTCTTATCGTGTAGGAGGTGTTATTGAGAGATACCGTAACTCGCTGGGACTTTATCGCGTTGAGTGTTATTTCCTGCATCACGTCACCACCGAAACGAATTTACCGATTCCGTTTTTTATTTGCGTTGATACCTGGTCAGTTCCCGATGTCCATGCATTGCCAACTGTAGTGGCGGCAGAATTAACACCAGATACGATAGCGCTTGAAGTTGTTTGCAAGGCACTTGATAGCGATACATTCCCACTGGTCCAGGCATTTTTAACATCTGTCAGAGTGACATCTTTTACTGAGGACTGGCCGTTAGTCGTCAAAATAGCAGAGTTTACACTGGATGAATTGTTATCAGATGGCGCGTTTGGTGTGGTGTTGCTCGATAAAGACACCTCGGCGATATCCATTACCTGCTGAAATGTAGCGCTGACTTTCAGTAGCGTTAAGCCGCCTTTCGCGCTTATCGAGTAATCATAATGAGCGAGATCATATCCCTCATATACGCGATCTGGGGTTTCAATATTGTATGTGCTAGCAGTATTCTTCATCACCTCAAGAATGGATAACATTCCTGTTCTGCTTAGCGTGCTAAAGTTCGTTAGATTTGGTAAGGAGCCACTGTATGCGCTCCATCCCTCCAGAACAAAGACAACCCTTAGTTCTGACGGTCTCCTGACCTTGTTGTAAGAGGTATAAGAGCCCTTTTCAATTGGAGCGCTAACAATTGATGCATCGCCAACTGGCTCAGCAGAAACCCACCCTGTTGGCTCAAACACAGTTTGCCCGGGATAAATAAATGCCGTGCCACCTGGCAGGGGACCAACAGAGGAACTTTTAAAATATCCAGAGTTTAAATCCGGATCAACCTTGTTATAGGTGATGCCCCACGAAGGAAAAATCGTTGAGTTGATGATGGAAAAAATGCTGCCAGAGTTTATGGCTGACAGCAGGGTTGTTTCGTTCAGTGAGAACATTTAGCCTCCTGACTGGCCGCTGTCATATCCAATTAGCGTCGCACGATTTTTTGCTGTTCTGCTCATGTCTTGGGAGAGCTTACCGACGCTTGTTGCCGGCGATGAGATATTCAGTGTTTGAATATTAAAATTTTGCTCTCCGCTGGCATTTACCCTGTGAGGGGCAACACTATCAATAGCCATCCCCGATCCAGCCCTCATGTTGGCTATGACCTTGGCATAGTATTCCTGGGTTTCTTTTGGCGCGTTCTGCATGCCTTTTTTCTGCAGATTGCCAAGCCCCCAATTGTAAGCCTGAAGAGCTGATTGTGTGTCTCCTGTCGCCATAATCAGGTAGTGCAGATATTTTGCCGCCGCCTCTGCTGATTTTTTAGGGTCATAGACATCACCGCCATTCAGCCCCATATCTTTGGCGGTGCCAGGCATAAACTGAAATAAACCCTTTGCCCCGGCCTTGGATACTGCATACGGATCGCCACCAGATTCTGTTGCAGCCACGCCGCGAAGCAATCCTGCTGGAAGGCCATATTTCCCTTCAAGCATCCCGAACTCGCCGGACATCGCGTTAAGCAGCGCCTTACCCTTTGGCCCAAGCCTTGCCGCTGTAGCATTTAGCGGAACATTAGGCTGATAGCCTTGAAGATTTGGGGATAATTCTGCAGCACCCGCAGGTGAAACAAAGAAATCAGCTATCTTACCTAGGTATTGCTTGGTCGTTTCCCAATACGCCTTTTCATCCTGATCTCTTCTCCTGTCCTCTGGGCTTTTGTTCTCATTTACTTTTTTATTGTTGTACCAGCCGCCGGCGTTCCATCTCTGTTTTATTGATTCCCACAAAGAGCTGGTGTTGTCTGCTTTTGTGGCGGCATCAGAAATATTGCTGACCGCTTTTGCGCCTGTACCAATCGCGGCAGCAGCAACAAGCCATGGGGGTGGCACCAGGGCAAATAACCCAGAGAATGATTTTGTTACTCCATAAATCCATGAAGCAACCTTGAGACCTATTAAAATTTCTAAGGCTGTTGTCCAACCTCCAACCTGCTTGGCTGCATCATTTGCTATCGAGGCAAAGCTTTTCACTGACGAAAAGATAGCATCGAAACTGTCTTTGATTTCCTTAGGATGAGTTCGCATCCATACCGAAATATCATTCAGATAGTTGCTGAACTGCTTAACATAAGGAATAAGGCCTGAGTAGAGTTGGTTTTTGAAGGCATCAAAATTTTGCGCAAGAATTGTCCACTGCTCATTGAACTCTTTTGCTGCTTTAGTATTTCTTTCAGTTATGCCCGATGATGCAGTGAATCTGTCGATATTGCGTAACAACTGGCCTGAATTGGCGCTATTTATGACTGCATCATCAAAACCAATTGTGCGACCAGCCATCCGGGCGCGATCTTTGTTTGGGTCTTTCTGAATTGCTTCAAGGATCTGCTTTGATAGCTCTTGTGATGTTACGTTAGGGTCCTGCATAAACCGGGATAGGTTTATGCCAGTATCCTGACTTAGCATCTGTAAGGCGCCCATAAAGCCTGAGTCAGGTCGACCTTGCCTGGCTGCCATCATCTTATCATTAACGGCAGATAGCGAACCCAGCATAGATTGCACACTGGATCCTGCTGCTTCAGCGGCGCGACCAAAGCCATCAAGCTCTTTTGCCGAAGACCTTAAAACCGTAGCCTGATTAGAAAGCGCCTGCAGATCGCCAGTCATTCCCTTTACGAAGCCAAGCGTACCACCAAACGTCAGGCTTACCCCGGCCAGCGCCAGCATCTCGTTCTTTATGCTTGAGAAGAACCCCGCGGCTCGCTTGCCTTGGGATTCCATGTAATCGGCGTTTTTCTTTGATGTCTCGCGAAGATTTTTCGTCCCGTCGTCGATTTTCTGCCGGGCCTTATCAAACTCTCTGGTGTCGATACCAAAGGTGATAAGCAGCGCGTCAATTACTTGAGCCATGTGGTTTACTCATTACCGATTTGTTGTGATTGTTTACCCTGTAAATCTCAAGCAGCCACCACATATCCTGCACACTGTAGACAGTGCTCAGCTCATGAAGAGTCGCCAACTTCCCGGAAACAACCGCCGCAATAGTTCTCGGAACGTTCTCGTACTGTATGAGCCCGCGAGCGTCTTCAGGCATCTCTGGTGGCAGGTCTAGTCTGCGATGGCGTTCAAGAAAGACAGGTGAAGTTTCAGAGCTTCGACCTTGAGGCGGAATAGCGTGCTTGGTTCTTCGATGTGGATTTCCGGAGACAGTGGGATAACAGCATTTGGCGCGGCCACAAACTGCACGCATCGCATTAGCTCATTCGACAGCCGCACTCGCTCATCACGGTCAACCTTGGATAGCGCAGTGATGCCGTATTTCGCCAGGCCGATCATGCCGGATGCCATAATCGAGTCGCGGATTTCTTCGCTTTCAGTGTCAGATGATGCTTTAGCGAGGAAGTTTGTAACATTGTTCGGCACATCAACGCCGCTGCCAATCAGCGCGCATGCGAGGTCTGTTGCCCACATCTCTGCATCAGTGGCCGACATTTCAGTAATGCGGAAGGTCTTCCCTTTGTCGCGATTATTCGCATCAATGGTGAAATCAATATGCTTGCGGCTCATTTTTGTTCCTGAGTGTATTTTGACTGCGCATAAAAAAGCCCACCTGAGTGGGCTGTTGTAATTTGATCATGTGAGTTACCTTTTAAAAAGCGAACCTGCTCACACAGAAAAGCCGCCCCAAGAGGCCCACCGGCACTAACGACAGTTCTCAGATTCGCTTTCTGAAAGGTTCTTGGTTTGTATGCGCGGGTGAGTGCGCTTACTGCAGATAAAAAAGCCCCATCAGGTGACGGGGCTGTTTGTGTTATGCGGTGTAGTCAGAGCCGACGATGTTTTCCCACTCAATCAGGCCTGCCATTGGCTGCAGGATACGGCCAGCAGAAGGAACGGCTTTCCAGCTCTTGAAAATGCCGTTTGTCATCGTGTATTTCCGGCTCAGTGACGGCAGATAGACCGTCCCGTTGCAGCGGAAGATGGCTTTCGATGTACGCTGGGTTTGGAACCAGGTATCGATATAGCTCCGGCTTGGCGAGTCAGGCAGCAGGTGGAAAGTCCACGGCAGGTCGCCAAACACAAAGCCTCCGGTCAGCTTACCGTCGGCAGTACGGATGGTTTCCGCCAGCTCAGTGTCGCCCTGCTCAAAGATGTTCTGCGCTTCGAACTGCTCCAGGTTAAAGCCACTGGTATACAGGTTGGTGACCGTCAGAATGATTGTGCAGTCAGCAGAAGTTAATGAATTAGCCATTATTGCACCTCAACTGCGTTGACAGTCAGTTTCTGAATGACGCCGCCATCGCAATACCAGAGGTATACGGTTGGCGTGGTTCGGTTAGCGCGCATTGCTGCGTTGAACGGCGCGACGTAGATGTAGTAGCCGGCAGAGGTCAGAGAGGAGCTGATATCAGAGCCGACAATGTTTTTGATTGCCAGAATCTGCGACGCATCCAGGTCTGTACCCACAGAGCAACCGCCCCAGGTCTTGAATTGCTCGATTGTGGCCGTCATGCAGCCCTCAATGAGCGCTTTACCTTGCGCGTTGTACGGAATGTACGTGTTGGACGTAAACAGCGTCAGAATGGCTTTCTGTAGGTTTGCGTTAAGCCAAATCTGACCTAACTGAGCATCCAGCCATTTGTAATCACCGGAGATAGCGCCGTTGTACCACATGTTCTGCGTGTAGTTATTCGCGCCATACGTGCCGTAGAAGCTGTAGCCGTTGGTAATCAGCGCAGAGTAATCAGAGTTGGTGGTTACGTCAGCCAGCAGGCCATTCAGCACCCGGAAGGCGATCGGCAGACGGCCGTTCTGCTGATTAAAGTTCAGGCTTGCGCCGTACCCCAGAGCAGAGGCTGTTTTACTGACATCACCGTATACAGGGAACACGCCGGCATAATTTGCAGTTTTAACCGGGTAGAACAGCGTCTGTGTGCTGCCTGACTGCAGGCAGTAATTGGAGTCATCCAGCAACACGAACACGTACCGGTAAGCTTCGCCGCTCACCCATGACGCGAATGCAGTCACCTGGTCTGGATTAGGCACAAAGGTCGTGGTGAACTGAGCCCAGTCCTGAGTCAGAGCGGTAACCGAGGTCATCAGTTCACTGACAACGTCGGCATCAGCGCCCTGTGAAAGGGTTGCGCCAGCGGCAGAGGTTAACAGCAGGCTCGGAGCCAGCGTACCTGAGGCAAATGTGAGCGTTGCCGTATCACCAGTCGTTTCGGTGGTGATGATGAATGCCTTGGTGGTGGTATCCCATACGACTGTCACCTGCACACCGGAGTTAACGGCATTAATGGCGTCTTCAATCTGCGTTGCTGCGGCGGTGAAGCTCGCAACAGAGGACAGGCTGATATTCGCGGTGGTGACCGATGTGCCGTTGATGGTCAGTGTCAGCGTGCCGCTTAGCAATTTCAGCTCAGCGAGGGTCAGCGCTCCCAGGCTGGCCGAGCGGAGAAACGCGCCGATCGCATCTGAGTTATAGCGACAGAAAAACAACTGCCCCGGCGTCTGGCTGGCGTTATTGAATCCCTGGAAATAAATGTCCGCCATCGAGAACTCAGTAGATGAACTACCGAAATACGTGGAGACATCGTCAGAATTAGTGAATGACAGGAGCGCACCCTTTGGCGCGTATTCGCTGTCAGTCAGAATCAACCCATTAAGGTCAAGCGCCGAGCCTGTGGCTGACAGCACGCCCGGGTTGATTTTGATGATGTTACTTAAACTAATTGCCATGTTTACGCACTCTCAGGAGGAAATTTGGCGTCTACAGAATCAGCGCGGACGTTTGCGCTGGTCATGAAATACTGAGTTACCGACACGTCGACGGGGATTTGGGCGTAGAAGTCGCAAGTCCAGCGGTTTTCCCACTGGTCCTCACCATTCACCATGGTTGTCTGTATCGGGTCTTTGCAGTAAAGAGGGGTGATTAACGGCGGAGCACTTGATGTGCTCTCCGAAAAATCACGAAACCACTGGCAGGCATAATCGGAACGAGAAAGCGTAAAGATGATGTTTGCATAGTCCTGGGCGGCATCCCCGTAGAAATCCAGCTGACAGCGCCAGATGGCCGTTCGTTTATGCGTTTCTGTTCCTGAATCTGCGCCGGTTGTGTACTGGTAGCTGATGGAGTTTGTTGATAGCCCGTCAATGCCGAGGGGCGTCATAATGACGTAATTACCATCCGGCATCTCAGTGTTGTTTTGCTGCGATTGCCTGCAGGCCGAAAGGGTCAGGTGAGCCTTGAGGAATGCCCGCAGAGACAGAAACAAACCATCCATCAGCGGCGTGATGGATGCCGCCATTTAGGTTACCTGCAGTTGAATTACGAATGAGCACCAGTCTGGCCACTCTTCCAGAACCTGGCGGATCATCCATGTTTCACCACCAATTATCAGGAAGTCGCCACCTGTTTTCCGTGGGCGGTTAATGCCATTGAAGGAGCCGTTGACGTAGAACTTTTTGACGATGCCAGTGAGGTTGAGATTATCGACGTGTCGCAGGTCGTCATTGGACAGGGCCTGAAGCTGACCGTTAACGGTAGACTCGGCATAAACCTTAACCATCTTCCCGCTGTCATCTTCTGACTCACTGACAAAGACCTTCATCTGTACGTCAATGAACGGGTTTACGGTTGCTATGAGGCCGGATGCGAGGTTATGCAGGTTCATTGTCGCTACCCTCTATAATCTCGAAATCGACCGCACGCTGCATGCTGCCGGAATCTACCAGCGTCATCTCAGGCATGGCTCTCCCCTTCCTGCGCTTAGCATCAATCGTTGATTGCGCGTTAGGAGGAGGAACCGAATGCTCAATGGTGTCCTTAATATCCTGAGCGGCAGTCATGCCAAGAATGGTGAAGGCGTTTCTGAAACCATCAGCATTCTGCGCCTGCCCCTTCATTGCCTTTGCGGTAACATCAGCCCACTCAGAGGTTTTGTCTGCAGCCGTATTGCGCATGAAAGGCCTGGCCGGGATAGTTTTAGTGCCGAATTCGTTAGCTGCAGCATATGGCGCTATAGGCTCGCCGGTATCTTCATTGGTCGAGCCAGCAAGGATGCCAACATTCATGCGAATTTCTGCACCCTTGAGCATGTCAGCCAGCACCTGGTTGATTTTGTCGCCACCTGATATCGATGCCATAACTCATCCCCATGGGTGGGAATAGCGCCGCGCGTAATACCGGCCGCCAACAACGTATTTCCTGGTCGCCTGCCAGAACAACTGACCGCATGGTGTCATCTTGAACCATGAGGCGTTTGTTACATCAGGGACAGCAAACGAGACGCTTACACTACCCTCTGTCGCTCCTGATGCAGGGCCAGCCTGACCATTCCCCCAGAGAGCCATAGAGGCGATATGGCACGTGAGCGCATAGAGCAATGTCTTGCGGTCATTGATGCCATTTGTAGGGTCGTAGGGAACTACAGACGACTCAGTGTTATCCAGCACAAGGCAGGCCACATCAAATGCGTTCTGTAATTGCGCTGGCGTGAGAACACCGGAGAATCGCGGGTAAATGGAAAGGAACTCGTCACTGTCGAAAGTGACAATCGCCATTATGCTGCCTCGCTAGCCGGAACTTCCTGAGTTTTGATGGTCTTGTCATTTTTGACATCGACCGGCTCGCGACCGTGCTTCACGCCTTTTTTCTCACTGGCGCTGGCATCAGCGCTTGCGGCATCTTTCTCATGAATGAGCGTGCCTTTTCGAACCATGTCGGCTACCAGCGATGGATACGTCGCCAGAACCTCTTCCCATTCAGCGGCATCAACAGTGGTGGATCCGAATCCGCAGGTGAGTACGCCTTTTTCCAGGCCGCGAAGATGGAAGTCGGAACCTTTCAGAGAGACTTTCTTATCGTTCTTCAGGTCAAAGATGAGTCCATGTGGGTGTTTCAGGCGAACGTGAATAGAGCCAGACATAGTATTTCCTTCAGGAGTTGAAACAGCCTCCGGAGAGGCTGTGGTTTTGCGAGGGCGAGCCATGGTTAGATACCAGTCATCTGAGCGACAGCTGCGGGAACCCGGATGACGCCACCGTATGTGGTGCCAGTGACTTTCTGTGCAAAGGAGGACAGAGAAGGCACTACGCGACCCATGCGGATTTTCTCACCGAAGCCCAACAGGCCGGTTTCATTACCCAGCACTTCAGGCGCGATAATCATCAGCGTTTCAGATGCGGCCGGCGCGTATGCTGCGCCAAGTTGCGGCAGCGATACGAACTCAGCATTCGGGAAGTAATCTTCCAGCATCTTCATGGTGGTCAGACCCAGGCTGGTAGGCGCTGCCAGCAGAGAGCGGGCACCCGGAGACATGACGATTTTCAGCTTCGACTTCTCATCAACCAGACCGTTTAACTGGTTAACCAGAGTGGTAAACAGTTTGATGACGTCGTTGTAGCGAGCGATCGCGTCTTTAGATGCCCATGCAGTCTGGCCGCCGACTGAAATCGGGGTCACTGCAGCCGGCAGATTCGGGTCGTTCAGCACGCCATAGATTTCTTTGCCTTCCACACCGAGAAGGTAGAATTTATTGGCGTCGATATCGATGGTGGTCGCCGCTGCGCGTTGCTTGGCAGAAGCCAGGTTGATTTTGGCCTGCGCCGCCATGTCCTGCTCCAGATCGCCGTATTCAATGATGGTCTGGAAGCGGTACTGCTCGCGGGTATGCCATTCGCTGTTGACGCCGGATACGCCAAACTGGCCGAAGTCAGAGTAAGCGGCGGTGTTGCCGGTCACTTCATCTGCACGCCATTTGAAATACGGAGTCGTCCAGTCGCCACGCTTTTCTTCGGCATACAATTCGCGAGCGTTACGAGGCGCGGTCATAATCTCGATAACGGTCGGGTCGATGTACGCCAGCAGTTCGGCCGGGACGGTGGTATTAGCCTGGGTGATCAGCGCGGCATCCTGCAGGATTTGCGGCATGTTTTCCGCAGTAATCCACTGGCGGGCGTTTCGACCGAAATCAAAGCCATAACGCTTCGCTTGTTCAAACGTAATATTCATTTTTGTCTCCATCCGCGCGCGACAAATCCCACCGCGTTAATGCAGTGTCAGTCGCAGGCGGATATTTAATTAATTATGCGAGCGCAGGGGAATAGTTGGAGATCAGCACCAGACCGTCTTCAGCGCGAATCTCTTTCACGACAAAGCCAGTCTCTACGTGACCAGCAACAGTTGCACCGGCGTTGGCGTAAGCGATGCTGCCATCTGTGGTAGAGGCAAATGCTTTCTGGCCGTAGGTCGGGGTCGCTGACTGGTTGATAGCCGCGTAGAACTCACCTTTCACCGCAACCGTGACCGGGGTTTCGGTCGGGATGGTCAGCGTACCGCTGGAGGTGATGGTGTAGTTGTAGTAGTTGATCAGGCGCTGAACAAAGCCGGCCACCACGGAGCCAGAAGCTTTTACCTGTGTTTCCGGGTCAGTGCCACGAAACACGAAGCGGCCGACAGTGACAGCACCTTCAGCCAGCGGATTTTTCGGCAGATATACAACCGGGTTATGAGAGGCCTTATCGCCCTCAACCGCACCGGAGTAGTACAAGCCAACTTGAGATTGAAGTCCCATTGTCAAAGCCTCTTATCGGATTTTGATGTTTTTGAGGCCAGCAAACTGACCGTCGAAAGATGTCGCAGACGCGCTATCAAAAGCGGGCGCCGGATTCGCAGCTGGCTTGTTAGCCGCCATGATATCCACCATGCCTTTGTATGCGGCCTTGTCGTAGTTTTTGATGTTCACGCCTTTCTGTTTCAGCGCATGGCCGTAGATGTCCTCGGCGCTGTCAAACGCCATGACATCCAGTTCGCCGACCAGTTCACGCACAGCGCGTCCAGCTTCGCTCAGACTGCGGAAGTGGGCCTGAGCCTCTACGCGCGCCTGATGTTTAATGGTGTTGGCGTCCATTGCGGCCTCTTTTTTCTCTTCTTTTTCTTCAGCCTTCTCTTCTTTCTTGTCTTCCGGATCTTCATCGCCAGTAGGACGAGCGAATACCGCGGCTACTTTCTCCAGGATGTCATCCGGAACCTTGCCGCCGAGAATGGCCTTGATGCTTTCCAGCGGGTTCTCTTCGTCGAAGATGGTGTCATCTTCCTGACCCATCGGATCGGCTTCGTTATCAACGACGCTTTCCGGAACGGCCTCAGCAGCTTCCATCAGCTCAGCCAGTTCTTCTGGCTCGATGTCCATATCCTGTGCCAGTTGGTTGCCATACTGGCGCACAACGGCTTTAACGAGATTCCCTGGCTTTTTGTAAGACGTAACCAGTTTTGCCAGGCCTGCCGGCGCGGCATCCTGTGCAAGGCGGGGCTTGAGGTATGCGGCCAGATTGCCCATTACAAGCGCCTGTTTTTTGGTAAGTTGCATTGATTGCACCTTTTTGAGTTGTGACGGCATACCGTCATGGACAGAAACTTCGGGGCCGGCTCGCCCCTCTTTCACTAAAGCAACGTGGTTGCCACGGAGATTTCGCATAACAAAGTCATACGGAATACCGTTGAATTCCCCGGGCGTGAAGTCAGGCTCGAAGAAGTATCCGCAACTGATTTCTTTCAGGCTCTCATCGTTGATTGCGTCGATGGCGGACTGGTCAGTTACTGATAGTGCGTTGTCGAGGTAAGGCGGAGACCAGACAGGCGTTGTGCCAATCGAGCCAACCCGCTCCTCTTTGAGTGGTGAGTGAGCGGAATCCTGCTTATGGATAATCAGCAGAGGCATCCCGTTAAATGTGTCTTTGGCTTTCTCAAGCTCTTCGCCGGAGCGGTAGCCGTAGTAAACGCGATCGGGGTCAAGCTCTAGCGCTTCCCATCCCGGAATCTCGCGACCGTAATATGGCGCTACCTGCTCTTTGGTAAGGTGGGTCTGTGTGACGTGAAGGTATCCGTTTTCGTCAATCCTGCGTCGGGAGCCTTCATCAAAAGCGAGAGCGCTATCGCCGGTATATCCGTTGGCGTATGCCGCTCTTTCCTGCTCTTCGGCTTCTTCTTTTGTGGGGTAGACTTTACCGTGATTACCCCAGCGCCAGCCGCCTTTAACTTTTTGTACTGGCATCTGTTACCTTGCCTCTGGCAATAAAAAAGGCCGCTTATGCGACCTTGGAATTACTGGATGATGTAGCTCGCCGCCGTGGTAATCAGCGCCCTGACAAGTGACATTTTCGCCGCCATGTCCTCTTTCTCGAAATCATGATCAACCGATGCCGTCTGCAGCATGCCATCAGGAGATGACCACACCACACTGATTACGCCTTCATCCTCATCGAAATCGATGCTGATGTTTAGCATGGCAGCCAGATAAAGCGCAGATTCGTCATTAGTTGAGGCTTGCTCGATGGTTTTAGTGGCAAACATAGGTTACCTCGCAGGAATACTGACAACTTCTTGGATGGCTACTCTGGAAATAAACCCCCTTTCGTAACCACTCCCGCAAATGGAGGTAATGACTTTTGTTTCGCCAAGATACGCCAGGAGGTCATCGCTTCCGAAAAAAGCGGATCCATCAATCAGGTAGACCTTAACAAAACCATGCATTTCCAAAATGCGAGCATTCATCCCACTGACAGATTCCATCATTTCTTCCTCTTGAGAGCGACGATGAGGGTTACAGCGAGGATTGCGCCACCGGCGATAAACATCGTGGCGGCCGAGCTGAGGATTTCGTGGGGCATGTTACTCACCGGGCGTTGGAATCACCGGCCTGTACTCGCACCGGCAGTTTATTAACTGACCGGGTTGCACGAATTGCTTTTCGTGGTCATCCCAGCAACCTTTTGCAAGCTCAAACTCGGTGCCATTCATTTTCACGTGAGCGTGACGAAAGGTTTTACTCCCGCCTGCACGGTGAACCCATATCCCGTGAGTGATTCCGGCCTGCCTGGTTCTCTCCATGGCGATTGAGTTTGTCGCCTTGGCGTTCTGGTCGCGGGCGATAACCTTTGCCCGACGCTCAGTGATTCCGTATCGCTTTTTAAGCTCGTCCTTCAGATAACCAACATCACGCCCGCGTACAATGCTTTCCTGAACCATCGTCTGCACTTGCGTGAGGTATTGTTCTGGAATGGACTTAATGAGGCTAACCTGAGTCTCGTAGAGGCTGTCGAGGACATTCTGCACCTCCGGAGTAACCCGGAAGTTAACGGTCATGTCCTGCGCCTTGAGCTTGTTCTTAACTGAGTTGGAAGCCCAGGCATTAGAACGGCGGACAAACCACAGGGCTATATCCTGTGCCTTTTTGTCGAATGTCTCTCGCCAGGTAGCCATGATGCTTATCAGCTTTGAGCCAACCTCTTTTGCTGGAGAGGCATCGCCAACAATTTCACTTTCATTCCGGCGATACTCGGCGCTTAACCACCAGTCTACAGAGCGAGACATTTCGTCGATAAGGCTAAGCAGCTTCTTCCTGTACTCCACTTCCAGTCCCGCGTTCGGTCGGGTTGAAGATGCCGTTTTCTGTTTCTTCTTCGCCATCGTCGCCTTCCGGAACCTGTTCTGCCTCTATGCCGTAGAATCCGCTTTGAGGGTCGTCAGCAAGTGCCTTCCTGACTTCCTGCTCGCTGACTACGCCTTCAGTCAAATAAATCTGCCTGGTGCTGGCTTTCTTGTTCTGCGTCTCGGCAATCGAATTCTCATCGTCTTCATTCAGGGAGGTGAACTTGAAGGACACCGATTCGTCATAAGTACCAAGTTTCACAATCTGGATGATGTCCAGCATCTTCTGCAGCGGCTCACGGAGAACTTTCTCCTGCTGCGAGTTGATGTGGTCGTTGTAGTTTTTGATATCGGCGTCTCCGGTGTTGAAACCCTGGGGTGAAATACCCATAAGCTTCACGGCGGGAGTGCGGTTAATCGCAACGATGAACTCCAGTTGCTGCCTGACGATATCGGTAACGCCATTGAGCGGTACGGAGACGTTGATGAAGTCTTCCATCTCTTTATCTAGCGCAAATACGCCATCATTGCTCATGTAAGCAGTGAGGTAGTTAATTCGCGCATCGATGCCGCTGGTAGCGTTGGGGTTGGTCAGGATGTCCTGCATGTTGGTCTTGAAGACCTTCAGAGAGAACTTCTCAAGCAACCTTGCCTCAGCCATTCTTGCATCCTGAAAGTGCAGCACGTAGTCATAGAGAATCTGCGCGCGGGGGATGCCGAGAAAGTTGTAGGTTGGTTTGAGGATGACCGGTACTTCGTTACCGCAGACGCGAATCAGTCGGCTCTTGTGAACCTGCTTACCAAGCACCCACCATGTGTCGGGCACATAGTACCGGGGACTCAGTGGGTCGAGTGATTCATAGGTGCCCGGGAAGACGTTGATCGGCTCAATAATCGTGAAGCGTTTGAAATTCTTCAGCTCGGCTGATTTATTGCTGATATCGAGCGGCGTCAGCAACTGGCTATCTGATGCCCCGGTATCAATAAAGATAAGGCAGCCGCCGAAGTAGCCATCAAACTCAGCCGCCTTGTGACATAAAGCCTGCAGGCGATAGTCAATCATCGCCTCTTCGAGGGCTGTCTTCTCGTCTGAATCGTCGCCATTGCCATTTGAGTCAGTGGCCGTAATCTCGATCCACTCTCGCGTCATGTCATCCGCAACCGTCTCGACGCAGGCGCGAATTAACCCGTTCTGCGTCAGAGAGGAAAGTGCGGCATACCCCATGAAGCTCGGGCCGAGGTTTGGAAACTGGCCCATGTCGAAAGCGTGCTGTAAGAGCGTATAAGCACCGGATACTTCAAGCTGATGGTCCATTGCCATCTGAGCACTTTTTGGCGCTCCCAGCGTTTTTGCCGGGCCGTACATCAACTTAATCTGGTCGAACGTAGGGATAAGCTCCCCACTCTCGATTTTTTCTCGGATAGCCGCTGATATGGTTAACGGCTTGCGCTGGCCACCCTGCCGACGTTGACGGCGTTTATTATAATTTGCCATATGTTTCTCATCGACGTGGGAATTGATTGCGGGAAGAGGCCTGACGCACCAGGTTGGGGTTCATGTTGATCTGCCCCTTGCGCTTAATCATTGGCGCCAGCGCATAACGAGTGGCATCAATGTAGTGGTTAAATGCATCGACAATATCCGTCAGCACATCACCTGTTAATCTGTCGACCTTGTAGCTATACATCCTCGCCTCATTAATCCATCCAGTGCAGCGCGGGTGAATGATGATTTCCTGATAGCTTCGAAGGTGTGCTATGCCATCCTCAACACTGCCTTTCCACTTCTCCACCCCGGTAATTCGTGGAAGGCTTTTTCTTAGTCCATTCCCGGTATTTTTAACGTGGCTGATGGTTTCAGGTCGTGCTGAATCGGCACGTACAACGTGCTGTTCAATGCCGGGGATCCGCTGAATCATGAATGTGGCGATATCATCATTCTCAAGCCCAACTTTCCCTGCTTCGTATTCAATCCAGAGCCTGCGGTCATGAACCCAGCATTTAACGCCAGCAGTCGGGTCTTGAGAGAAGCCCCAGTCAATTCCGTAATATGGGCCATCCCAGCCTTCTGCGGCTTCGAACTCTTCAATGCGGTACTTGCCGGCAAGGATTTGAGCATCGCTGTTCTCCCGATAGGCACCATCCCATATCCATGCATAGGTCTGGTCATCCAATCTGCGGCGATCGCTTTGCCTTTCTCCCTCAAGAACATCAGGAAACCAGGGGTTGTCCTGGTAATTCATTTCTACCGTAATGCAGTCGTCGCCAGCTTCTTTGCGAAACCTCTTATCAGTAGGGCTACCATCTCGCTCCGGGTTCCATGTAACCCAAATTTCCGACCCATCCTCACGGACTGTAGGGCTGAGCTTTTGCCATGCGATTTCGCTTACTGATTCCGCCTCATCTACCCAGCACAGGAGAATGCGAGCCTTTGACTTAATGCTGTCGAGGTTATGGCGCAAGCCACAAAAGACATAACTCACACTCTTGTCGATGGTGCGAATGTACTTTTCGCCAATATCAAAGTTTTCCGCAAGCCACGGCACAGAGCGAATAGCCTGTTTAACTTCCTCCATGCTCGACTCTTCGAGTGAGTTCATGAACTCGCGGGCGCAGAGGATTACTCCGCTATCTCCGTTCATCATCGCCTGATAGGCCTTCACCGCCGTCATCAGGGCGAATGTCCTCGTCTTTGCGCTACCACGTCCGCCATGTGAGCAGCGATATCGCTTATTTGCGGCAGTGAATAATGGAGCAAGCTTCGCGGGGATCGGGAGTTGAACTGAGCTACTCATTTTTCGGCTCTACTGGAAGAAGCTGAATAACGGTTGGCTTTGGCGTCATGCTCCCGTCAGATGATTTAACATCGATGTCCTGAGAAACCTTGTCGCCATACTTCTTCGGGTTCATTCGTGCCAGCGCCCATTTGCGCGTATCAATACGCAGGCGAGCCTTTGCGACAGCTGCGGC
The DNA here is from genome assembly GCF_003790505.1 of Klebsiella sp. P1CD1. Classification (NCBI taxonomy): domain Bacteria; kingdom Pseudomonadati; phylum Pseudomonadota; class Gammaproteobacteria; order Enterobacterales; family Enterobacteriaceae; genus Klebsiella; species Klebsiella sp. P1CD1. The sequence goes on along the minus strand of NZ_CP033631.1, from coordinate 1,536,844 downwards.
TTCTTCAACGGCGTTATCAGCTATGTCGAACATGGATTCGAAGATTGCATCAGCTCGTGTCTCCGCGGCCTTTGCGTATTGGTCACGAAACTCTTGGTGCTCTGCTAGCCAACGGAAGACGGACGTTTTGCTTGGCATTCCGGGTCGTTCGCAAACCTTTCGCAAACTCTCGCCATTCGCAAGGAGTGCGCAAATATCGGCGGCGACTTCTGGCATGTAATCAGATGGCCTTCCTGTGCCGGCGTAGTTTTTTGGCTTGCCATCCTTCGCAATCTTGTTCGCAGTTTGCGAATCGTCATCCGCCATTTTAATGTGGCGCTTCGCAGTCGCATAATTCAGCCCCTGCGCTTCGCACCACTGCTTAGGTGTTACACCTGATTTAGCGTGCTCAGACAGGAACTGTTGCTGTAAAGCTTTCCAGTCCTGTTTAGCCATGTTGTTTTCCTGTTTAACTTATCAGCCAACCTTCAGCACAAAGCCTTTCTTTGCCATCCAGTCAGCCATTGCTTTTATCTCTTCAGCGGTAATCTCTTGCTGAGTGATGCAGGCTTTAATCTGCTCTTTCTTTATCCAGAGCCAGAGGTATGCGGAGAGCCACCACTTAGCCTTGCAGCAAATATTTACTGAGAGTCTTTCTGGCATGATGTGGCCTCATAAAGTGCTATAAACGCCAGCCCAATTATTTCCGCTTCTGCTTTGCTGCCACCACTGGAGCTGATGACTTTTGCAAGACACTCTGCAGCAATACACTGAATGGTTTCCGGCAAGTCAGAAAACTTTAAGTCGCTCATTTTTATTCCTCGGTTAGTGGCTGCGGCTCCAGTTCTTCCATGCTTCCTCAGGACTTAACCCGTCAGCGGATGCATATCGCATGTCTTTGCTGATTGAGTAGCAGCGCCATTTTCTGGTTACACTGTTGAAGTAGATGCGTGGTTTGTTCATTTTCAGAGCTTTCTGCTGAGAGGTCTTTATTCTCTCGGTGGCGGTTTTTAACTGCTCACTACAATGTCGAATTCTCTCGGAAGAAAATTCTGCATTGTGGTGATTCCAGATTCGTCTGCCTCAGCTCTGGATGGCTGACGTATGAAGGCTTTGCGGACCCGGCATTGTCTGTTATTGACTCCACTCAACCACTCGCGGGGGAGGAAACCCTTGCGGGCCCACGGTCTCAGTTAAGATGAGTGGACGGCGACAGACCGACGCAATGGTGACTAATCACCAAAAGGAGAGATGTTGTACTTCGCTTTAAACTGCTCAGTGGTGAGCTTTGTTACTGTGCCGGTAGTATTGTCACCGACATAAACGGCCTCGCCTGATTTGGCTTTAACAGCCTTCCAGATAACGATCGGGACGTTTACACCGTTACCGATTGTCTTTGTGCCGGGAACCATGCCAGTGACTACCCAGGTGTCACCTTCAGCGAGAACCTGTTTTCTCACTGACTCTTCCATCAGTCGCCAGGCCTTTCTGTTGAGGTCTGGAAGTTGTGGGGTCATGTTTGCCAGGCTGAATGTTTCAAACTGCTCCTGGGCGTTTCCAGCATCACCTGCGGCGGTCATGTGGCCCATATCGTAACCAGACTTTGCGTAGTCCTTCTGCGTGGACTCGAATTGCTTTGGCACTTTGGGCTCGGAGTGGAACGCATCCTTGCGCTTAAGCTGAAGAGAGCCTTTAACGTCATCTGCTGTAAGATGTTGGGCGCTGATAACAGGGTCTTTCAGCTTGTCGCTGTACAGCACAGAGAACTGAGTGAAGCAAATCTCCTGGTCGTACTGGATAGCAGGAGGATTGTCATTCAGGAATTTACCAGGGCAATCAGATTTGGCTGCCGCAGAAAAAGAAAAAGCCGCTACGAGAGCGGCTATGAGGTAATTAAAAATCCGGGCGTTCATCGAGAAGTTCCACGTCATCGCTGGAGATGCCTTCTCCGTATCCAATCTTTCGCATGTTTACCTCAACAGATGATTGTACCAGGGGGCCATCCTGGAGGAATAGTGGTGCCTGGCTGGCCTGGCTGAGGCATCGAAGGCGGGAACACAAGGCGGTTTGGCGTCACCTTATTAAACACTGTCTGGAGGTGGTCTTTTATGACCTGCCACTCAGATTCTGTAGGCTGCTTGCCAGAGATTTCGGCGTAGCCCTGTAGCCAGTAAGCGAATTGTTCTGGAGTCATGTTTACCTCAGGCAGCCAGCCGATGTTGTTCTTCAATGAGCGGTAAGCGGTGATTGCGATCAAACAGACCTTTCAGCGCCTCTTTGCGTTGGTCGAATGTCCATCCCATAGTGATGAATACTGTATTGGCCCGCTGAAGCTCGGTGATGCAGTGGATTTGCTCAGACGTGAGATAGTCTCTGATGCTTTCTTGCTTGCCGATTTCGTGATGCACTTTAAACTTTGCGGCAGTCATATTCAGTGCGATCCGGTTGATGAGGTCCGCTTCATTACTGAAGTGATGCGGAGCAATATTTTTGCCTGCAGCTTCACGCTCATGCTTGATGGCGTCAGTCATGGGCTTGTATTCAAGCCTTGCAGAGTCGCGATAAGAAACTCGGATTTGCTCTTTTGCTACAGCCGCGTCAAAAGTGCGGATCACATGAAGATTGAACTTCGGGCTAATCCACATCGCATAAGCATAAACAAGCTCTTTACAAACAAACGTCCCGCCATTTCGACCCTGAATTGTCAGCACTGGCAAACTACGTAGGTTTCCCGTAGTTTCTTTTTCCAGCAAGTCGATGAGGGCCTTCGTTTCTGGCCTGCGCATAAACTCATGCACTTCCATTGTCCTGGATGAGCGGGATTCGCCTTCTTCATTGACCGCAGCCCTTTGCAAATCATTCAGGCAATAACGACCGCTCTTATCCTGCTTCACGGCAACATTAGAAATAACTAATTGCATCGGATTTACCTTTTAGTGATGAACCTTGTTCGCACAGGAAAACGGCCCTCAGAAGGCTCCGACAGCCAGCCGGTTCCTCAAGGGTCATCCTGAAAGGTTCTGAGTAGATTTGCGCGTGCGAATGCGCTGGTTTGGAGCAATAAAAAAGCCCAGCCATTTCTGACTGAGCCTTTGAGGTTCTTTCGCAGCTTTCGCTCTGCTTTACAGCGGTGCTTGGCTACTTACGGCTTACCCGTCAGCCAGATAGCGGATCACCTCTTTCGTGGTTTACTTACCACCTGCAATCACACCGGCCTGCTGGCCTGCGCGAATGTAATCCTGAAGCATTTCTAATTTGGCTTGGTCGGTGATTGCACCAGATCGGATATCGTAAATGTTTCGTCCAAAATCTGGACTGAATTGGATTTCGGCTCCAATGCCCATGCCGGAGGTGCCGGCAACTGCACTTTTGGACAAGTTACAGGTTGCAAGACCGGCTTTTGCGAGGAGCAGCTGGCGAGCACCAGAGGTAACAGCATCACGAAGAGCCTGATTTTTTGCGAGCGCATCGGTTAACTCCTGCGAGTGTTGCTGGTCACTTTTGGCGATTGCGTTAGCGAGTGCGTGTTCAAGAGCAGCGTTTTTATCTCGCTCAGCGCTTGCTTCGTCACTGATGGCTTTGAGGTCTTCGGCGTGCTGCTGCTTTATCGTGGCGATGTCGGCGGTGAATTTGTTGTCATTCACCCACCAGGTGGCAAGTGCGCCAAGCAAGGCGCCACACAGCAATGCAATTCCGCACCATTTCCAGCCAGGCTGAAACAGCGATGGGATGTTCATTTTTGCTCATCGGTGTTGAATTGCTTGATAGCGCGGGCAATGATGCCGCATACCGATACAAAGCCAACTGCATAGCCGAGATACTGAGGAGGGATTAGAGCTTTCACATCGTCAGGGATTTGTGACCAGACGGAAGCAACCAGCGCCAGTATAGCCATGATGCGGACTGACCACATTTTCCAGAGTTGCGGGAGGTTATCGATGAATTTCATAGTGTGACTCTTTCTTTAATCCATCCATAGAGGAATGTTTCGTTTGCAGGGGTTTTCTCTGCAATCTCAAGATAACGCACGCCCTGGCTACAATTTAACGCCGTCAGAAGAACCGCTTCGCCAGCAGCTCCCCTTGATTGTAAAAATGCTTTCAGAGCTATGACTGTTCTGTTCCCAATGGCACCATCCACAATTAAATCAGGATAAAGTTTTCCACCATTGTTCATTGCTGTAAGCCAGCGCTGTAAGAATTTACTTGGAACGGATGGCCCCATGTTTACGCCAGCATCACAAAGTTCTTCTGCAATAGCTGGAGAAACTGTGGCTATAAGGTCAAATCGTGGACCCGTCCAGTAATCGGATTCAAGAATCGATAAGGCCTGCTGTCGCGAAAGATTCCGCATATCGCCCACATAACCGTGGGCACGAGCAACCGCCTGTGTGATGCCCCAGTTAGTCGGGCCGCCTTTGTCGTTGGGGTTGTTAACATAACCGCCCTCTTTACCAAGGATGCGGTCAAATATCTGGTCTTTTGTCATTTGACGCTCACAAGGGTTTGTTCAGGTCGACATAGGCTGGAGATGAAGCGTTGCGCTTATCTGGCTGGATAACGAATACGTTGAATGAGCCTCCGCCATTTTTGGCGGCTTCACGCTCGGCATGCATAGCGCGCATCTCTGCGGCTGTTCGCTGTCTGTTCATATCGCTGGCGAGCTTCACCGCGTCACGGCTGTTATTCACTGAATCATTAAACTGATTGCAGAGAATCGCGGTTAAGATAAGGAACACGACAGGTACAAGGTCGAAGATATACCTTCCGACCCTGATCTCAGTTCTTGCCATAATTATCACCATTGTCACTTTGGCTGAACCATGGCAACTTTTTGAGGATCGCTGCACCTTGCCATCCTGCAGCCCCGCATCCCATACCGAGGATGTAGAGTGACCACTGTTTGTCCAGCCCATATAGAGCCATCATAGTTCCAGCAAAGATTGACACGATCATATGACTGCCAAGGCTGACCTTTTCAGCAATCGGCCTGGTCTCATACTTTGCCCATGAACCTAGCACCGTCATGATGAGCGCGAGAAGCAAAGCCGGAAATAAATCTGTTCCGTTTGCCATTGCGTAGTCTCCACCATGCGGTGGCCTGATAAAGCGACTGGCATGAGACTACCAGGCCGCGTAAGCGACCCCAAAAATGGGGGATCTGTTCAAATTCGGAGTACGTGAAGTTTCTTTTCGAACAAATCCAGGATACGGTTTGCGGTAACGTGGTTTGTTCGTGATTAAAGGCATGAGCAAATCAGGCAGGGGGCTGTTGACGCAGCCTCTTGCCGCCCATATTCACGAAGCCCGCTTATGGCGGGTTTTATTTTTTAGAGTGCATTGATTGCCGTAGCCACAGCGTCGCAGGAATATGTGTGTTGGGTCTGGTTGTTGGCGAAAAATACACTCTAAAAAATTGCCTGAGGGAGAGCAGGCAAAGGAAGCAATGAGGGTGAAAGCGGCTCTACGGCCTTAAGGGTCCCAAAGTAGAGGGATAGGTTTGCCGCGTAGCTAAAGTACAAAGGCCATTGCAACGAGGCTAAGTTTGTCATTGAGGTCATCACTGCTTGAGGCGCAGATTGTTGCAATATGATGACTTGAAGTGGTGGTGCCGGCGCGAACGTCGAAATTTTTGTTATCAAACGAATCGACAAAAATCATGGCGTCACTGCTGCTACTTTTGAAGGAAGCAAAGTTCTTTTCGATATGCATATCAAAGTTGAACATAGCCACTCCTGATTATGAATTGTGGTGAAGGTTGCGAAGCCTTTGCGGATTTCCACCGAATTTTCGCACGAATTGGCGTGGGAATTTCGCCCACTACCTACACTTCCGTCTGCTCGCCAGTTTGCCAGAGGTGACGGCATCTTAGAGGGGAGTCTCAAAACCGGTAGCACCGGTAATACACCACAATAGGAAAGAGCACTGCATGACGTTTGCACGGACTTACGACTTTCGTGGCAGTCTCGGCGGTTCTCAGTGCTCTTGCCTGTTATGGGCTCCGCTTCGTGGAGCAACGGCCTGCTGATCAGTCAAGCACCTATGCGCAGATAACCACGCCACTATGACGCAGTGTTTGCAATGTGGCTCAGGACTCTCGCGTATGAGCATCAGCGTGTCGTGCAGCACGCATTAACTCAAAAGTCCTGACCGGATTGCAGGCATAAAAAAGCCCAAGGCGTTAACCTCGGGCTTCAATGAAAGGCTAATATCCCATCATTAATGTCAAATTTAAGCTATTTTATTCACGAAGTCAACATGAGCATTATATGGGGAATCCGTTCCCCATTATATTTGATCACCGCGTCACAGTTTTAAGTACCGTATCGGCGTGAGACTCACCCTGGAAAAGCCTTTCGATGAGGGATTCATAAAATGGCTTCCAGTTTCTACTCCATGTTGGTTGACTCAATTCCATTCCCGAAGCGCACAAAGCTCTGCGGACATTCTCTGCCGGAAGTCTCGCATATCCGCGTCCATTGCATTTAGAACATGTTTTATATGCTGGCACGCCTCCCTGCTGTTCTGTTTTTTCCCTGTCTAATACCAACCCTTTCCCATGGCACTGACACGCATTAGACAGCGTTCCTTTCCCTTTACATTTTTGGCAAATGACTTTCACCACATCCCTCACCTGGCGCTTTTTATAATGCTCTTCCGGCACTACCTTTCTGGCTTCCTTGTCCGCTATGGATATTGGTGTTTTTGGCGAAGTGACTTTCGTCGTGAAGACTTCCGCTTCAATAAACTTCGCGCCATTGCAGCAGTCGCACATCCTGGTGCTGGCTGCGCTGCGTGAGTAATCCTCAAATGCAAACATTGCGAGAACTTGCATCACCTTTGGCTTAATATCATCATCAAGGTCGCGTAAGGCTGGAACCTTAACGCAGGCCGAATATGCATAGCGGGTCAGCAGTTCAATAGCTTTCTGACGGTCATTGCTGCTGATACCCATTTTCCCCAAAAAGGCTGAATAGCCCATTTCTTCCCTGCTTTGCGCCATGCCCATTGCTGCCATAACATCCGTCCCTGTTAAAGAATCTGATGCCGTGGCGCGTGGAGAGTCGCTGATTTGTGTTGTTTTAGCCGAGTGGAATTTGATGCAGTTTTCAAGATTCACTTATTATTCCTCCAGATATAATACGGCCATAACAGACCGACTGTCAGCGACGTTGCCGCTATATCTTCACTTTCACCCAACTCCTTCAATCGCGAATGCGAATACTCAGCCATCATCCCGGCAAAGAATGCATACACGGCTACGAATACAACGAATAGCGTCATCATGCGCACCACCTGATTAACTTGGTTAACACCGTATCAATGACTCCCTTCTTGCCTGCTTCCACTGCTCTGATTTCATCCATAATTCGCCGCTCATAATCACGGGCGTGGCGAAGCTTGCCGCGCAGCCTTGCTAAGCGGTAATAATCAAACGTTGTCATATTGATGTCCTTCTGAGAGAACTATCCTGATTTAGACGGGGTAATAACGAGTGGGGTTGACGGTTGAACAATGCCGCTTTCCTGAATCAGATCGCAAAGGATGCTGATTACGTCGTTCGGCTTAATTCCGGTTCGCATAAAGAACTGGTTTGCGCTTCCGCTGCTGATAGCGAGCGCTTTGATTTCCTCGATGGTGTATGAGCACATCATGCCACCTCGGGGTCATCGTCTGTGATGCCAAGTTTCTCCTTGAGTTCTGATTCCCGGGTATTCAGATAGTCGAGCGTCCGCTGGCACTGACCTTTAATCTGCTGAACGCTTGCGAGTTCTGCGTGGTCGCGGGTCTTCTGCATTTTTACCTGGTTAATGCTGGTTACTGTGTTCATGGTTTTTACCTTGAATTAATACAGTGCTGGTTTATTGGAGTTAACGAATCAGGCCGCCACCTCCAGTTGTCTCTTTCTCAATTTTTCGTAATGCTTTGCCCGTCGCGTGAATATCGCTTTCACACGCTTCAGGTATTCGATGGAAAACTTCCTTACGGTATTGTCATGCTCAATCCGCTCGACCCGTTGCAGGCCGATTTTCTCTATGAGGTTAAGTCGGTATGGAATCAGATTGCCTGATAGCTCCCTGTTGCATCTCACGCAGCCAGAGTGGTTGTTGAAGACATTAAATCGAAGCCATGGAGCAGCGCCTCTTGAGCGATAGTGGCTGGAGTCGACCGCGCCCCCGCGAACGCCATAATTAAGAGGTCTCCCACATGCGATACACGGCCTTCCATAGTCACGCCAGTAAATGAACTTGTTTACTGCTGCCTGTGCTTCTTTATTCCATTGTGAGGCGGTTTTAAGCCTATCCTTTCGCTGCTTAAGCTCAGATTTTTGCAGACGCTCTTGCTTTCGCTTGTTGCGGGCTGCATTTTCTTCATCTCGCTTTTTGTTGTAAGCGATAGCGCATTTATAGTTGTGACAGACCTTCTGGAGAGAACTTCTTGGGATGTATTCTGTGGAGCATATGGGGCATTTTTTTTGTTTAGGCATCGCGCCCTTAGCCATCACATGTCTCCTTCCTCAGTTTTCCTCCCGTCATTCTGTTAGCCAGGTCAGGCCAATGCTTTGCCAGCGTCTCGAATGGGACTCGAAGGCTAATGCCATGGTTGTTAGCCCACCACAGAACGGCCTTCACAGGTCTGTTTATTGCGGCCGCCATCACTTCTACTGGCACCTTCCCTGCGACTCTTCGGATGTATTCCTTCTCTTTTTCCGTGTAGGGTTTTGGTGGTGAGTTGGGTCTAGCCATCTTCCGGCTCCTCTTCCTGGTTCTGATCGGGATAAAGGTTTATTGCGCACCGGTCGCACACGTGGCATTCCTGCTCGACAAGCCTGATGCCACATTCGAGGCAGACGCCGGCGCGCCGGTTGCACTCAGCGTGATACTGAGAGATTTGTTCAGGACTTAGCATTTTTGGCGTCCCGTTTTATTACGTAGTAGGCGAGGTCAATTCCGCACCACCAGTGCATGATGAGAAATTGCGTTCTGAGTGAATTTGATTCTTTAGCGTTCATGTCCAGTGCTTCTGTTGATAGCGCCGGTCTATCCGTGGTTCCCGTAATGACTCAGGCAGAATTACTGTCACTATCCATAGTCGAGGGTCATGCGCGAGGGTTTTAGTAGCAACGATGTTGCGGGAGGTGTATGCAGCAATTAAGGCCTCAGCTTCTTCGTTGGTCATTGGGTCGTAGACGAAGGGTGTCTGTCGCATATATCGCGCCTTCCGTAGAGGTAGATGCAGACATTGGTAGTGAATCCGGTTATCTCAGAGATTTCCCGGAACTTGAGTTTTTGCTCTTCTCTGAGCGATTTAATCCGTTGGATGGTTTCGGCTGAATGCCGGCATTTTGATGAAGTGAATTTAATTCCGTAGCGATAAGCGACGTCATACATGGTAGCTGGTTTGTAATTGAGAACTTTGGATGCTTCTTTGCCGGTCATGGTTGATGACAGCTCCCTGAGCACCCGGAGGGTTTTGGTGGTTACTTTGCGATTTGACATGGCGCACCTCAGAAGAATGATTGAAGTCGGTTAAGAATCTCCTTATCTTTCGTTCCTGAAAAAACATGCTTAATAGCGGCGTTGATTAGCGACGAATAACACCTACTAAACTCTTCATCATCCATGTTTGCGTAAGCCAGGCTTTTAGCCCTCACCTTTGTCTCCCCGCGTATCGTCGTCACCACGTCATAGAACCCGGCAAGGATGGTTAAATTCTTCCGGAACTCTTCTTTCTGGGTGTATTCGTCTGAGCATTCATATCCAGCGTGCTCAGCTGACCAGTGGTCAAAGCAGAACTGGAAGAAAGCAAAGGCTTTACGATGATGCGAGGGATTTCTTGTGAGCTTTATTTCTGCCGTGTAGGTTTCGCCGTTTTTGAAGCGCTGAAGTCGTTCGAGGTCTGTTTCGTTTGCTGGGGAGAATACGCCGCCTGGGTGTTTAACCAGGTCTATTTGCACTTTCCTTCCTCACGTTGAGTTCAATCTGCTTTTCCATGCAGCACAATGCCTGCTCTACGATGGCCTGCTGCTTTTTGGATAACCAGGTGTCGTTGAGGCTCTCGATAAGCTCGAAAGCCTGCCTGAGATAATCTGTATGAAGCGGGATAACGTTGCTCATGGTAATCCCCTGCCAGTTAGTTCATGTAGCCTCTCTCTGAGTGCTGCAACTTCATCAGCCAGCTCAAAGACCCTCTTCTGCCAGTCCGTGGCTTCTGCTTTGTACCAGGCCACATCGTCACGCAATCGGCGAATGCGGCGCTTTTTGAGTTTGCTGGGCATTACTTTATCTCTTTCTGGTTGTTGGCAAGCTCACGAACAATCCGCTTAATATCCTCAATGCGGTCATCATCTGCCGGGTCCGCCGTTTCAATCCGATCAAGCATTATCAGTGCTGCGTTTGCTTTGTGGTTTTCTGTCCATCCATTTATTTCGTCAATAATTTCTTCTGTCGACATGCTTAAATCGGGAGTGAAGTCACCTTCAGAGCATTGCCCTCGGCCTTTGATTTCTTTATACAGCCCATGCCACCACTTAGTTGCATTTTCTTCTTTCAGCATGGCAGCTCGACAATCGTTCCATCCTGAAAGGTACCCAGCATCAATATCTCTGGATACAGGTATCGCATCAGGCACTACTGGTTGCTGCGCGTGGCGATAGAGCGGAGTGACCTCGCGTAGTGGGTCTGAATACGCATTGCCGCTATCAAAACACACTACATTCTTGGCGCCTCCCCCTGATAGTAGCCACGCCACTGGCTCGCTGTCGGCCTTGCGGCGTTCCTGTAGCTCACGAATTATCCCGGCAATTAATCCGGGAGTTGCCAGACGCTGAAATTCACAGTAGTAGTTCGGGTCAGAATGACAGGTGGCCTCTTGTGAGTACCACAGCAAATTAGATAATTCGTCGTCTGCGTGTGGCTCGCTTCGTATTATGGCCAGCGCCATGCGGGCCAGTTCCTGAGACTCTTCATGAGAAGCAATTCGTAGGTTGAAACCGCTTTGGCCTGCCGCTAATTCTTCCAGCTGCTCTCTGGTTATGGTTGATTTGGTCATGGTTAGCTCCCGTGCGAATTAATAATGTGCTGCATATCCCGCCAGATAATAGGATGTTCCTGGCATTTACCCAGATTCACTTTCCAGCAGTTCTGAAGAAATAACGGAGAGTGAAGATCGCGGCTGTTTATCAAAAACAACCAGCGACGCCAGAGAAACCATTTGATGATGACCATTGGTTGGCTCCCCGTGAAATTTTGTGGCCCGGTGCATAGCAGCGCTGGCGGTCTTTGCTGATGCGCCAGCCTGCCTCACGCGCCTGGTGTGAAATGTCTGTCATATTCCGGCCAATAAAGTCCGCCTGCGCCTGCGGATAGATTTTCCCTGACTGACAACCTTCACAGTCGCAGTAGAGGTCCGTGCAGAATCCTTCAGTGATAGCCATCACTCAGCCTCCACCTTGATGCCAGCGGCGCTTATCGACCGGATAGCATTCTGCGTTCCGTCCACAAAGCCATGGCAATAATCGGTGCTGCCACCAGACATGTGCTGAACGGCACCAAAATCACAATCGACAAACCTCACAGCTCTTGACTCCAGCTCGGCGATGCACTGCTGCGCCTTCTCCAGTTCTGCATTCAGCTCTCTGATTTCAATTTTCTGCAGCGCTACTAATGCATTCCTGCCCTCCAGCGCCTCTACCAGCGCGAGTATGTTGGCAGGGTTAGCCAGGGCGATGAATAAAGCGTCATGTGGTCGTTTTTTGCTTATGTGTTCACAAACCATAATTTCATCGTGATTTCCTCCGCCAACCCCGCAGCGACCGTCGTGATATTGAAATGCCCTCCAGTTACCCGGACTCGCTTTCTCTGCCGCCGCTTTCAGGCTCTGCGCCAGTTCGGTGATATCAGTTGTCATGCTGAGACTCCTTTGGCGACCAAATGAATGCGGGTGCGATAATTTCTTCCATGCTGGTTCCGCGCTCGTTGTATTGTTCGAGCATTTCAAGAATGTCAGCATCAGTCTGCGTATCTCCGTAGCTGCCGACTATGCAGAGCAATTCAACAGGCGCTCCGAGGTTTTGCAGAGCAATCGTCAATTGCTTTGCCAGCGCCATTTTCATAGCTTCATCGCTCATTTGTCGGCCCCCTCGCGCAGCGCGGATTCCCATTCAGCCAGGGATTTTTCTGCATACTCACCTGACAGGCCATCGGCGGCTAAGACCGGGTCGTTCGCCAAATCCTCTTTTGCGGTCAGAATCATGCGCACCACGTCGCCAACCTCTGCCATCGGCTTATCAACAAATCCGTGATTGAAAGCAGCGGCAAGGCGGCTTGCGGCAAAGTTGATACCCTCTGCACGACCATCAGCCTTAATCCCGGCTACGATGCGATCGGTGGCGGGAGTTTCCGTGCGGAAGTAAACCGCATCACCATCATCGAAATTGCCTGGGTCGTACATGCAGTTTTCGTGCTCGTCGGCGCAATATACTTCTTGCCGAATAAGGCCATGCTTCAGCGCTAATTCCTGAATATCAGAGCCATCAGCTGAGCCTCCCTGCCATGCGATAGCGAGCATCTCTTCGACAAAGCCATCCATGCAGATATTCTCCGCAGCCAGCGCCGCAAACTCATCCTTGAGCTTCTGATACTCAGTAGCCAGAACCAGGTCGACACAGAAGGAATCTGTTTGAACTGGTGGTGATAAATCAGCAGGAGTTGCTGTGTAGATAGTTGGTGTATTCATGCTTTACCCTCATAAAAAAGGCCCGCTATTGCAGGCCCGTTAATCAATTAATTCGTCTGGAATGTCGACTTCATCGCCGAGCTTCGCCAACACTAATGCGCGACATACGGCAATCAGCCGCGTATCTCCTGAGGCTCTCATGCCCATTTTTGCGCATGCAGAATAGCCCGGATAAGTTGGATTAATATCAATGTCGAATCTGTCGATTAATCTTCCTGCCTGGTCCCAGTTTTTTGTTGGTCGCCAGTAGTCTTTCCACCGATAAGACCCTTCATAACTGAGTACTACACCACCCGGCACATCTATTTCTCCCAAACCAAGGTTCACTTTCGAAGGGGAGTAAACTTCAATGTTTGGCGTGGCACCAGGCCATGCTGCACAGAACACTGCCCAGTCCAGCGCCCTTCCTGTTAAATCTGCTGTTTTTACTCTCACCATTTCCTCCTGCTTAATACAGGTCTTCGCTAAACAGCTCATCATCCGGCCAGGTTTTAATCCTCGCGACGTTAAGCTGTCCGGCCTCCTTTGCCACTTTCAGTGCTTCTTTCCGGTCCATAAAGACGCCGAACTGGTCAACGAAGCCCTGAACCTCTGACGCCCTGTCAATGTACATAAGGCTCTGACTGATGTTTTGCCGCATTATTGGGCAGTAGTGGCGAATGCCGATAAAGACCAATGGGTTTCCGCCAATTTTCGACTGATACTGATTTGCCGAGCAGACCACTCGGCGGGTTATTTTTTCGCTCACCATTTCCTCCGGGCATAAAAAAGGCCGATTATCGCAACGATACCGGCCACACTTGCAGATAGCTCTGCTATGTAGATTTCAGACATATCACACCTCAGCCAGTCTTATTTCTTGATGATGTCGAATGCAGGAACCTGATTTGTTCTATATGAGCCAAAATTACAAATATAGTCATCTTCAGAGTTTGGCCCATCAACCCACAAATCAGGGTCAGATAATGGAGTAAATATCCCTGCTTTCCGGTGCTGGTCATTCTCAAAAAAACCGAGAGTGTATCGATATATCTCCAGCTCTAACTCTACAACTTCAGTACCGCGCCAGCCTGTATCGCGTGTCCAACGGATTAAATCCCCTGGTTTTGGTTCGCTCATTTCACCCTCCCGCCATAAGATTCATCGCGATCCCAAAAAGAACGCCAGCAATCAGGCATCGGTTGTAGGTTCCCCAAGTCCACTTTTCATTCCATAAAATGGCAATAATTGCGCCTCCAATGCACATGCCAGCGATTACACCTTTGAGCATGTCACACCTTCGACTTTAACCCGTGTTTATTTAATTCACAGACAACATCATGCTGGTCACACAGCAATAAGTTCATCTTGCTTAAGTCGACTACTATTTCCTCGCGGCTTTCCTGCCATGCTGTGTGGTATGCCAACCACATTTTTCTTATTACAGGGTTTTTGAAATCGCCCTTGTGAATGCCGCTTTTGTATGTTTCCATGTCGGCATTGGTTTTTAAAAGTAATTCTATAAATCGCTCTCTAATTGTCATGCTGCGCCACCCCCGTCAATAAACCACCGATGCCCGTGCATGTCATTTTCCTCGTCACTTTTCTCTCCTCTGGCCTTGCCAGCCAGCCACATGCCATAAGCCAGCCTAACAACATCGCGATTCGGATAGTCTCCAGGCTCCCATCCTGTTTGCTCTTCGAAATCATCGTTAAAGTCGCTTATATCGCTCATCCCATCCTCCCATATACAGCCATCAGCCTCTGACGGGCCGGGCTGTTCAGATATGCCTGAACTACGCAGTTTTTCTTCGGATTGTACTTCGCGAATGCCTTTACCTTCCTTTCGCTGGACTTCTCTCCATTTGCCGGCCATTGAACATCGGATGAGGCGATAAGGTACTGCCGGCCTTTAACGCGGCCGTCGTGAATTACCGTTCCGTCATCAGCGAGCGTCGCCAGAACCCGGTAAGCCGATTTGTTTATCAGGTTGCAGGCCTTGGCTATCTCTCCTGCGCCCACTGGTTCTGTCTGCTCTGACAGATATTCAATGACGCGCTTCCTGGCTGAATTATCAACGGCGTTATGGATTCCTTTCTTGGCCGTCATGCTGATTTTTTCGTGGCCGCCGCCATGCTCAAGCCATTTCTGGAAGTCTTCGAGGGAGAGAAAAGCACCAGAGCCGCAGCTGATATAAATCAGGCCAGCCGCTCGCAGTTGACGCCGATTCTCCCGGCAGGCGTTGAGTGATATGCCAAGGCCATCCTTGAGTTGCTGTTCGGTTACTGGCTGGTTTTGCCTGATGAAGTCGAGCATGCGTTGCTTAAGTGAGTCCATTAGAATCCACCTTTCTGTTTCGCTTTGGGTTGTTGCTCTCTGTCGCGTCGCATCATTTCGGCCTGCATCTGGTCACAGTCATAAATTGCGCCATTGCGCTGCTCGCAGAACACGACACCGCCGTTTCCATGACGATTTAGCCGCAGGAGTAGCTCTGTATCTCCCTGTGGGTAGTTCTCGTCGTAGGCACCCTCTCGGTAAATCCCCAGCCAGTAATCGCAATCCTGTTCGATTTGGCCGGTGTCCCTTGAGTCGCTTGGGAGCGGTCGCTTGTTGGCTCGCTTTTCCAGTTCACGGTTAAGCTGGGTCAGCAGGACAACAACGCAATCAAGCTCCTTGGCGAGGTTTTTGAGGCCTTTTGTGATGAGCCCGTATGCCAGGTCATTTCGGTCCGCTTTTTCCGCTGCCATAAGCGTCAGGTAATCGACAAGCACCATCCCAACTTTACCCCTCTCCCGCTTTATGCGCCGGCACTCAGCGATGATGTGTGAAAGGCTGGCTCCAGGTGTGTCGTCGATGTAGAGATTCTGGCTCTCAACCATTTCTGCCAGGCGAGCGTTGGCGATAGCAAACTCCTCATCCCGACCTGCGCCGCGATAAAAAATATCCGTGTTGACGCCAGATGCCTGTCCAATCATCCGTTCCAGAATCTGCTTGTCAGGCATTTCCAGGCTAAACATGATGGCTGGCAATTTCTCGTTGATGGCACAGTTCAGAGCCAGCTGGCTGTAGAGGGTTGTTTTGCCCATCTTTGGCCTTGCGCCAATGACAAACAGCGAACCGCGAACAAGCCCTTTTGGCTCAAGCATGTCGTCCAGAGATTTGATGCCTGTTGATAATCCACGTGAGCGCTGGTTTGGATCGAAGCGCTTTTCCACCTCGGCTATCCAGTCGTCAGCAACATCCGCGAGCGTTCTTGCCCCTCGACGACTACCCGTCTTTGAGTGGTCTGTCAGTTGGGTGAAGATGCTCTGGATGGCTTCGTACTTTTCAATGGCGCTCATGCCGTTCCTGGCGTAGAGCAACTCTGTCGCTTCGGTCATGCGCTGAATGCCATAGCGCTCCATAGCAGACTCACGCACAGATGCTGCGTAGGCCACTATGTTTGCTGCGCTCGGAGTGTTTTTTGCAATCTGGCCGATGTAGGCAAACCCTCCGACCTGCTCAACCAGCCCCTTGCTTTCAAGGGCGTCGAATAAAGTCAGGCCATCAACCGGCTTGTTGTCGCGAATCATCTGCCTGATTTCCGCAAAGAGGATTTGGTGAACTTTGCTGTAAAACGACTCAGGCTTAAGCATCGCCAGCACTTTCTGGACTCGCTCGCTGCTATCGTCATCAAGCAAGAGACCGCCAATCACACTTTGCTCAGCTTCCAGGCTGTGCGGCAGGGTAATAATCTCATCGATCATCTCGCTCTCCTTCGCGGGTCTGTGCGTAAATTTCCGCACTCAAAATGTATTCGTAATTCCGTTTCTGCCAGGTTTTGCCAGTGGCATTGTCCGTCCGCGTCTCAAACATCCAGCGACAGGATTTATGCAGGTAAGTGAGGTACGTCCTGAAGGATTCCATGCCGAACGGCTCGACATCGCCGAACTGTTTGGCAATAGGTTTGGCTTCCCGCCAGAACTTCTGGATTCGCTTTCGACGATCAGGGGTGAGTACATTCCATCCCCTGGCATCCGGTACGCCTTCACGAAGTGCTTGCCAGACTTCTTCGCAGGAAAGTCTTGAAGTCTTTTCAGTCGGTTTTTCTTCGACTGATGCGACATACTTACTACCGTTAGGTAGTAAGTTATTATTTATATATTCTTTATCTGTGGTAATTTTCTGGTAATCTGCTGGTACAGGTTGCTCTGCAGGCGTTGGTGCGCCTGGGTTTGAGATGGTAATCTGCTGGTAATCTGCTGGTACATAATTTGACTGATAATCGTCGTATTTAACGATGGTGTAAACTGAGAATTTCCCATGAGAAACCCAGTCAACCATTCCCAGCTTTTGGAACTTACGAAGCAGATATTGAACCCTGTCTGGTTTCAGTCCCGTCTCAGAAGCCAGTGAGTTTCTACCGCTCAGGAGCTGACCTCGGTTGATTAACTTCTCTCCAAGGTCTGTCAGTACCACCTCAGGCGCATGCTTGGCCTTGAGTATCAGATGAACCCACAAATGCGCCGCTTCTGCGTCCTTGTAGAACGGCACATCCATAATTTTACGATGCAGCAAGGCGAACCCCTTACCGCCACTGTTTTGCGGTTGCTGGAGCCTTCTGGCCTCTCTGGCTTCGGCTAGGTTTGATATGTTACTCATGACCCTTACCCTTCAGCAGTTGTTTCCATTTCTCCAACTCAGCCCGAAATCGACCAGGCTGCTTAAAGCACGAAAGATAGCGATCACGAAGTATGTGTTTGTGAAGTTTGTCCTGGTCAGGACTGAGTTTTTTCATGTAAAATAGCTCCTGTGGAACCCGTTAAAATTCCAAATCGTGTTTCTCGAAAGCCTTGGTTGCAGCCGGGGCTTTTTCTTTTGTGACAACCTCAAGCGCACAACGAAATGCGCGGCTAATCGGACTGATGTCTGAATCCATCCCAAAAGCGCACAGAATCGACGCTATGAAGCGCCAGTCAGTGCGGCTTATCTTCGTCTCATGACATCCAATCATCTTTGCCAGGCGTCGCTGTGTAAGCGCTGAGAGATTGATGAGTAAATCTGTCTCTGCGCGATCGATGTCGCGCTGCGATGGTTTGCTGTAGTTTGCAGTGTCTTCCATAGATAATTTCCTTGGTGATAAAAAATGAGGCTGATGCGCAAACACGCATAGCCTTGAAAAGGTTTGTTATTGATTCGCTTTTCAGCGACGTAGACCGAATGGTCGTTGTGAGAGATTGGTTATCACGCAGCCATTTCTGGCGGGAAAAGCTGCGGTTAAACAGTATCTATTTGATGCTTGCGACCTTCCTGACTGGAGGAAATGCGATCGCTTCTTTAGTAACTGGTTTAGGGAATCGGAAGTTCAGAGATGCGTTTGCGATGTCGCTCGCTTTCTTGGCTGAAGCTCCACGATACCCATATGCCAGCTGGTCCAGGTTTCCAGGGGTGGTGTTAGCTAACTTAGCCAGTAGCTCCCAATCCTCTTTGGAGGCCTGTTTTCGCCAGCGGAGCAGGTCGTTCATCTGCTCAAATTGCTTAACGTTGGTTTCCATAAACACTCCATTTGCTAATGCACATGAGTGATATTAGCTTCATGCTAAATTTAAATCAAGTGGGATTTTAGCTTTATGCATATTTATCGCCGTGCTAAAAGGTGGGAAGATTTAAGCATGGACATAAAAGACATCAGGCGGACCAACCTCCGCTACCAGCAAAACCTCGCAATTCGTAGCGGGATCTCAAAAGCTGACTTTGCAGAGAAGGTCGGCACATCTGCGTCTACCATCAGTCAAATCCTTGGTGATAAAGCAGTTAGAAACCTGGGGGATGAACTGGCTCGCAAAATCGAGCAAAATTTAGGGTTATTACATGGCTGGTTGGATCAATTTCATCCAGAGTTAGAGGAAGCTGAAAATCAGGGCGAAGCCAGGATTGTAGGTGATATCGAGCCGTGGGATAGCGACACTTCATTGGACGATGATGAAGTTGAGATTCCGTTCCTCAAAGAAGTGCAGCTGGCAGCAGGAACGGGGAGTGCCTTTAGAGAAGATCATAACGGATATAAGTTGAGATTTGCCAAATCCACACTCCGAAAACTAAACATACACTTCAGTAACGCTGTATGTGTGGAAGTTATAGGCAATAGTATGGAGCCCGTTTTGCCAAACGGCGCAACTGTTGGCGTCGATACAGGCAGCAAAGAAATCAAAGATGGAAAGATGTATGCCATTGATTATGGCGATTTGCTAAGAGTAAAAATCCTGTATGCAATGCCCGGCGGGATGATCCGGATAAGAAGCTATAACAGCGAAGAGCACCCAGAAGAGATAAGGCCATTAAGCGAAATTCGCGTTATAGGAAGAGTGTTCTGGTCGTCAGTGACATACTAAAACCTACAAACCCCACCCCAAACCCGCTTATGGCGGGTTTTTTTATGTCTGGATGTTACCCCTCATCATCGCGAAGCTAAATTATTTTCCTTTAAGCTTCATCAAATTAGCGTTATTAGCTAAATTTTTAGCAATTAGCGCTTGCATGTTATTTAGCGTGATGCTAATTTTAGTCCATCAGCAGGAAGCAGCACTCACCAGGACGGTGAAATCACAACGATTCAGGTACGAATCTACGCGGCTGAAAAGCCGAACTAAACCAAAGTGAGCTTTGGGATGACAGCCGGGTATCAGCGGTTTGCTAAGACGCCCCCTTTGCATTCACTTGCAGAGGTCATCACCAAAGTTCATCAGGAGGTTTCTATGACACGCAGAACATCATTCAATGGTTCAGCAGCTGGTCGCCGCCGTGAGCGCCGTGCTGCGTTACAGAACGCAGAAACATCGAGTGTAGAGGTTATGCATCGCCCTACACTGAGCCGTGCGCAGTTACAAGCAAAAGGAACACACCACACGCCGGGAAGCGTTGAAGAAGCAACACCAATTAAGTTCGTCGCTCAGGATGTTGACTGGAATTGTGAGGAATACAAACGCCAGATCGAGAGGGCAGCAATTGTTTACAGCAATGAGTTTGGTCACAAGCCGCTGGAAAGTGGTATGTGCATTCCAGAAGTAGCATTGTATGCTGCAGGATACCGCGCGTCTAAGGCGGTAACGGCAAGGTGATCAACTATGAATACAAAAGTGATTTTTAAGGAAGGGAAAGATAACAGCAAAAATAGGAGATATAAGCAGCGTGGAGAGCTAATGGCAAAGCGGAAAGCTGAAGCTAAAGAAGCTGCAGAGAAGGAACTTGAGAAAAGGAAAGAAGACGCTGGAATCGGTGGGGCGAGCGACTCCGTAGCGAAAGCAATTCTTTCGCCGCAAGTAACAAAAGATACGCTACCTGCTCTGGAGAAGAGTGACGATGCTATGTATCACAAAGTTAATCACGCTCATCAGCGAAACCCAAAAAAGAAATGGTCATAACCCGCTTCGGCGGGTTTTTTATTGCCAATTTTAACATAGATGAGGTTACTTCTCCCGCCCTTGTGGGAGACCAAAGAGTAGTTGGCTTTGGGATTGGATGTAGCTCAGTTGGAAAGAGCGGGCTACGGAGTGCTGGCCAGCAATTCAGCGTAAGGGATTGCAATCCTGAACGCTGGATTTCCAGAAAGTGCGGTCGCCGGTTCGAGTCCGGCCATCCAATCACCAAAGCTAACCACCGGAGGACATATGACCAATTTAATCGCATCAAACAGCGTCACACGGCGTTATCTGAAACGTGGTGAGCTGATGGCTAAGCGTCGGGCAGAATCCGCTCAGAACGAAACGCACAAAGCCGAATGCAAATCTCATGTAGACCGAGCGATTTCTCTGTGCAGTCTCCGCGACAAGCCGGAACAGGAATCAACTGGAAGCATGTGCCTTCCAGAAGTCGCCCTCTTCGCTGCAGGGCATCGTAGAAGCAAACAGGTGACAGCTCGTTAATGGGGTGAGAAATGGCAAACGTAAAAAAATATACAGTCGATTATGACTGGAAGGCCGAGTTAACGGTTGAGATAGACCACGACGTAATGACTGAAGAAAAGCTGCATGAGATTAACAATTTCTGGTCTAACGCCGATTATCGGCTTAAGCGTCATGAAACTGTTTTAGAGGCGGTCCTGGTCATGCTAGCAAAAGAGGCGTTACTCATTGCGCTTAGCCAGGGATATAACATATATGGCGTTGTTAGTGAATTTGACTGGTCAGAAGGAAACGGCGTCGAGGGTTGGCCATCAATGGACGGTAGCGATGGAATAAAAATCACGCATGTTGACGTATCAGGAATTTTTGACTCCGACGACATCACAATAAAGGCCTCGTAACATTCCATTTATTACCTCGGGAGCATCAAATGATTCGCGAATGTGACAAGCGAGCCTGGAGAAATTTCAAAATCGAGCTGACAGTGATAGTTATATTAGCCGCTGTTTGTGCTTATGTGTTTACTATGCAGGGGGTTGTATGAGCGGTGAATTTAGAGGAACTCCAGGCCCATGGGAGTGGTGGACAAGCAATAGTTTTCTTCGTCTGAGCAGCAAGGCGACAGGGAAAGATGGTGGAGTGATTGACTCGTATGTTATGCGGGATGGACACCCTACGCTGGTTGTAAAAAAGGAAGACATGGCATTAATTGAAGCGGCGCCGGAAATGCTTGAGTCATTACAGGAAATGGTAGGCTCACTGGGGGTTATGGTTAAAGACCCTGAGAATTGCCCCGAAATAATTAAAGCTCGTGCGGCAATCGCAAAAGCCCTCGGTAAAAAAGAATGAGCAGAAACGGCATTCGCTCTCTCAGCATTGCTATGACGTTTATGTGCCTTATATACGGCACCATAGCATATCTCATGCTAACCATTCCATGGTAATAGCCTGCTGTTAATTCGCTGAGTTAACAGCGTGATATTGCCCAGTATCAACCTGTGTCATTTGCCGTCATTCGTGGCGGCAATTTTTTTACATCTCAATAGCGTTTTATTAAGACGCTATCGAAATATAATCACTAACCAAAGGAAACGCCATGATGCTTACGATGTCTGGCGGCTGCATCCTGGCCGCCTATTACAACCCTGAATCTGAACTTGAACGTCGGGTTCGCCAGTTAATTAAAGCCGCCAGAAAGGTTGTGGGGGACTTATGTCAAACATTAAGCCAATAGACCAGTACAGATTGCAGGTTGCACAAAGCAAAGCCGCAATAGCTCGTTATATCGGTGATGGTGCCTTATGGATGTCAGCGTATGACGACATGAAGGCGGCAATTGGTTATCCATGGTTCAGGAGGAAGTGATGGAAGAATTTAAAGGTACGCGCGGGCCATGGTTTTCAGATAACACCAGAGCTATCGGGCCGATATCAACAGAAGATGACCAGTCCTATGGGATGGTCATTCCTGTTGGCTGGGTGGAGTTCGACCCTGAAATTGAGGTTCAGGTTGCGAATCAAAAAATGATGGCTGCCGCGCCAGAGTTGTTTGAATCTTTGCTCGAATGCATGGAGCATATGATTTGGATGTCTGATGAGGCTAAGCAATGCTATGCCAGAGCAGAGGCTGTAATCGCAAAAGCACTCGGTAAATAACCTAACCCTTCCTAACCAAACACCACCATGACCAATCATATCCCCGTCAGCTCTATGCCTGACGAAGACTTCGTTCGCCTCATGCAAGGCATGTTATCCGAGCATGACAATGAACAGGAGAGAGACGATGCGCCTGAGCATGAATGATAAAAACGAAATTAAGCAGATTATCGCCGGGTTTACCGATGCGGATTATCAGGAGATAGACAAAGAGGTTGAGCGGCTGTGTGCATCAGCGCAGCCGCTTTTTAACCTGCTCGAAGACCACAAACCAGACGAGCACACGAAGGCCGCAGCTGAGTGGCTAAGTGAAGAAGACTGTGATTACCAGGACTATGCCGGCACAGCGATGTGGGACTTATTCAGGCCTCGTGTAGTGGTCGAGCGCGCAATAGCGGCATTCATCCGCCGCCATTCGTTTGAGGACGCAGCATGACCGGGAAAATGGTGGAGGTAACTTGCAAATGCTGCCCGGACAAATTCCTTGCCAGAGTTGCCGACAGGAAAAGAGGCTGGGCGCAGTTTTGCAGTAAGTCATGCGCAGCTTATTGGAAGCAATATGGCCGTCGTAGAGGCCATCAATCATTAGAGATGCGTCAGGCGGCCATTGACAGAAATTCAATTGAGCGACTTCAGCGCGATAAACATGGGCGCGATTCATCTAGCGGTTTTGTTTATGTAGGTGGATTTGGCCCATGGGATGACCATAAGGATTGTTAAATGAGCTACATCGTAGAGTTCGTAAAACAGCAGGAGCCGCTATTCTGCGGCGCCTTGACTGACCAGAGCGTGACGTGGGCTAAGGAAAGCCAGTTTGCCATTCAGTATTTCCAGAAAAATGACTTCCTGGCAAAAACAGCGCTGGGTAATCCAACGAGCGCGCAGAACGCCATCATCAACGTGGCCGCCATTGGCATCACGCTGAACCCGGCCAGCAAACTTGCATACCTGGTTCCACGGGATGGAATGGTGTGTCTCGACATCAGTTACATGGGGCTTTTGCATCTGGCCCAGTCTACCGGCTCGATTAAGTGGGGTCAGTGCAAACTGGTCTTTGCCAATGACACCTACGAGTCAAACGGCCTGGACTCAGCACCGACTCACAAATATAACGCCTTCGGAGAGAGAGGCGCAGTAGTTGGCGGTTATTGCACGGTGAAAACAGCGGACGGTGACTATCTCACGGAAGAGATGAGCCTTGCGGAAATCAAGGCTGTAGAGGCAACCAGCAAGGCTAAAAACGGCCCGTGGAAAACGTTCTGGGAAGAAATGGCCCGCAAAACCATAGTCAAGCGGGCGAGCAAATACTGGCCTAAGGCCCAGCGCCTGGATAGCGCAATCCACCTTCTCAATGAAGATGAGGGCGTATTTCAGGAGCCAGTAATGCCGCATAAGTCGGAGGAAGACATTCGCGAAGATGAGCGCCGTCGTCAGCAGGAAATCGTCGACCAGGTTCAGGCTCTTTGTGATGACATGGCCCGGGCGGAAACCATGGATGACCTTAAACGAGTATTTGCCGAAGCATACCGGCGCACCGCTGGCATGAAGTTGCAGCAGAATGTTCAGGCCATCTATGCAGATTGCAAGGTAAGGCTGGAGGTGCCAAGTGAGTAAGCTTTACGAGATTGCCAGCGAGTACGCAAAGCTACTCGACTCAGACCTTGAGCCAGAGATGATTGCAGACACCGTAGAGGGTATGGAAGGCGAACTGGTCGATAAAATAGAGCAGCTCCTTTCCATCTGCAAAAACGAAACAGGGTACGCCAAGCGCCTCAGGGAGGAGGCGAAATCACTCACAGACCGGGCTTGTGCTATCGAAAATAAAATCGAAAGCATCTACGCCTACATCGCCACATCTCTCGACATGCTTGGCAAGAAAAAGCTGAGAGCCGGCATACACCAGGTAACCATAAGAGCGCCATCGCAAACGGTTGAAATCATCGATGCTGGAGCCATTCCCCCTGAATATGTCGATTTCGAAACCACCGTAAAACCAAACAAGCTGGCAATAAAGCACCAACTTGAAGCCGGTAATGTCATCCCTGGTGTGCAGTTAAAGCCAGGCAAGTTAACCCTGTTAATCAAATAGTCGGTTCACTATGAAATGCATTCCCTGGGAATCGTGGGAAGAGGATTTCCTGCGCGAAGTATCTGCCACCATGCCCGCTGAGTTGATCGCCGAAAAGCTCGAAAGAACGATTCCGGCAATATGGGGTAAGGCCTCAAGGATGGGGGTCAGGCTCACCTATCACATGAAAATTAAGCCATGGACTGCGCAAGAGCTATCTCTCTTTAAGTCCTCGACTGCGGAAGATATAGCCAAATCAACTTCCCGAAGCATTTATTCCGTCAGGTCTAAGCGGTATCAACTGGGCCTGCCATCAGGAGCCAATCAATGAGCAAAAGCATTTATATCGAACTCGGTGAAAAATACGTCGTCACCGGGTCAACTCACGACCTCATCCTGAACGAGAAGAAAATCGTAAAGGAAGGAAAGAATGCCGGACAGGAAACGCTCGCACGTCTTGGCTACTACAGCAAGTTTGAGCACCTGGTGAAGGAGTTGTGCCATCGGGGGATTCTTCAGTCAGAAGCGCAGTCACTGGAAGAGTTGCGCGAATACATCTTTGCGCTAGGCGAAAAGCTGAGCAAGGCGGTGGAGTCATGAAACTGAAAATGTATACCCCAACCGGGTCCGTAATCGTCGAAACAAACGACGTCGCACAGTTTTACCCTGACGCTAAGAGCGGCGGGGAGTTGACCACAATCGAAATGGTTTCGCCAACAGGTGAGCATGGAAAGGTGGCAGTAAAGCATAGCTTCCACCAGGTGGCAGGCGCTCTCGCTACGGCCTGGAAGATGGATGAAGACAAGGCTGGCGCAGCATGAGCAAGGGTACCATTATCTGCCTGTGCGATATCACTGGCGTCATGGCTAAGCCTTGGGTAGAGGCGGGTTATCGTGCAGTTCTGGTTGACCCGCAGCACCATGAGACTTCGAACGATGGCCCTATTGAGCGCATATCGGCAACCATCCTTGAGGCTATGCAACGGCTTTCTCAAATTATTCGCGCCGAGGAGGTTGTTATGGTCATGGGCTTTCCGCCATGCACAGACGTGGCTGTTTCTGGTTCCCGGTGGTTCGAGCCCAAGCGCGCCAAAGACCCGCATTTTCAGGCCAAAGCCGCGCTGGTCGCTGAGCAATGCCGGATGGTTGGCTTAGCGGCCGGCTGCCCGTGGGCATTCGAAAACCCGGTGAGCGTGTTCAGTAGCATCTTCGGTTCGGCAGATTACACGTTTCATCCGTACCAGTTCACCGGGCTGTGCGCGGATGACAACTACACGAAGCAGACTTGCCTTTGGACCGGTAACGGCTTCAAGGCACCGGCAGAGAATATGCACCCGCAGGTGTCGCAGGCAATCGAGCGTGCGAAACAGTGCTTTGGCCGAATGGTGTCGAAGAAAAAGGCGTTGGAAGTGTTTCACTATCAGGGGGAGAACCTGATCCGCGACTGGTATCCGGACAACCGAATTCATGAATGTCCGCCCAGCGACGAGCGCGCCAACATTCGCAGCGCAACGCCCCTTGGTTTTGCAAGGGCTGTTTTCCTTTCAAATGCGCCACACCTAAACAGAAAGTGGAAGGCAGCTTAACTTAAAAATCAGCTTAAGCAGCAAAAAAAGTCTAATTGCCACCCTATTCTCTATCGGAGAAACATCATGATCGGAAGAAACTACGACCCCACAATATTCCCTGATGATTTATCAATTCGCCACAGAATGGACAAGGTGCCAACGAAGGAAGAGCTGGCCGGGCGCGACAGTTTTCCAAGCGTGAACGAGAACAAGTATCTGGACGCTATTTTGAAGAGCAAGAAGAAAGAGAGGATGGTGTGATGGATTACAGCAAGCTATCAGATTTTGAAATTAACTCAGCAGTGCATAATGCGCTGATGAAGGAGCCGTACAAAATCGAATTCCTTGGTAATGACAGAATAAGATGGGTGAGAGGCTCAACTGACGTAACAACAGAGAAAGTAGCATATAGCAAAAAATCTCTGAAAGATTATTGCAACAGCCCAGCAGATGCATGGCCGATTATTGATGAGAACAATATCACCATCATCAATGACAACTCCTCCCTTCGATTTGCAGTAAGCGAAGTTGCGGCTTACTTCAATGGCTCAAATCACATTTGGAGCGCTCATGAAAATGGGCTCAGAGCAGCAATGATAACATTCCTGAAAATGCAGGAGTCCAAAAATGCCAAAATTCCCTCAGAACGCGATAGTTAAGCACGTATCCGGCGACATTCGCGGATATGTGATGAACATATTCGAACAGCAAGACGGCTCACCACCCTACTACTTCATTCAATGGGATGATGGCAATCCTTCATCCCACCCGGAGAAAGAGCTTCAATGGGCAACAACGGAACATCCAGTGATGCATAAAACTATGCACTAAGAGGTGATATGGGAAGACTCGATAAGTTTATCGTCTTCAGCCTGGATGCCCTCAGAGACAATTCAGGCAATCAAATTATCTGCAACGTCGACTTACTCCGCTCTCTTTATTCTGCTGGTCACGACATCATCATCTTAGCCGACAAACGAAACAAACAAGACCGCCAGTGGATTGGCGAATTATGGATGCTCACATGGGATATCGTCATGCCTGATGAGCTGAATTTAAGTTCAGGCAATGTTCTGTTTGCATGTGTAAGTGATGAATGTCTGCATGAGCGGTTAATTGAGGCCGGAGTGGTTTGCAGCCTTTATAAATCATATATGCCGTCTGTTGAGCAGGCGGCTTGAGGTTATTCAATGCTAAAGCCAAATCACGTCTATATCGAGGTATCTCATAACCAGAGCGGTATCCTGTCTCTCTGCGTCAGCAATGACGACTATGGCTATCGTATTTCGGGTGACAAGGTTGGCGGGTGCAAAACGCTAGCTCGCTTTGAGGTCAACGCCAGCGAGCTTATCGAGCAGATTCGAGAGCATGCGAACACAGAGGTGTCCGACAAATGAGCAACCGCATCCCTAACTTCGGCTGGAACCGCCTGAAACTGGCAGCGCTCACCTATGAGCAACTGGCTCAACTGGAAGAGAAGGTGAAGGCTGAGCATGGCTGCAAAAACGGCATTCACCTCTTCGACAAAGCTGGCCAGCGCAAACTCGATGCCCTTAGCTGGGCCGTATACAACAAGCAGAAGGCGGAGCGTGCCGCATGACAACTGATATCACCGAACTGGCGCAGAGAGAGAAATTCGAAGCGTGGTGGGAGCGCGAGTATAAACATCTCGAATCCTCGAAATATACCGATGCTGTGCCGCATATCAAATACGGTTTCTGGATGGCATATCAGGCCGGTGGAGCTGAGCTGGTAGAGGCGCTGGAGAAAGCGCAGGGGATGGAAGCCTACTGGAAAACTCAATGCCGTGGGATAACAGACCACTGCGAGGTGTTGCAGGCGCAGATTGATTACCTCCAAAAGATAGCTCGCGAACAGAATGATCTGGCGACAAAGGCAAGTAAAGAAAACGCCAGTTTATCTGTGATGCATGGAAAGGCGCTCAAGCATATCGATAGCCTTGAAAAAGATTTGGTGCCTGTTTATCAATTTATCATGAATAACCATCATAAAGACGGATATGTCGAGTGGTGCGATTGCAATAAACAATATTACGAAACGGTGAACGAGGAGGAGCGGAGAATCTTATATTCGAATGTTGGTGTTGAGTTGCAAACCGTTCCTCCTGTTACTTATTTCGAGAATGATGATGCTTACCAGTGCCGTAAATGGGCATGGCAACAGGTCAAAGACGAAGTGACGACAGAAGGGTGGACCTCTGGAGATAACGCCACCTACTTCGGTTTCTTTTGCTGGGGATGGGATATGCGCCGTCAGTATAACGAGCAGCGCCAGGTATCCGTGAGGCTTCCGAAGACTATGTATACGGAATTTGAGGATGACGACTTCTGTCGCGAAGTGGCAGTACTTGAGAAGAATTTAGTTCTTGAGTGCCTTTCCGTTGTAGGTATCAAAGTGGAGGATGAGTGATGTGGAGAGGAACCGATCGCACCAGAAGCCAGATGATACTGACCGAGTATCGCTACGACCCTAAAGCTAAAGACTCCAAATCCGTTTACCTGGTGCGGCATAACAGCCGCATTCATCAGACTGTTCTGGAGCAGCATTTGACGATAGAGCGCGATAGTTTCGGTCGTTTCATACCAACTATCGAACTGAAAGACTTTCCGGAAGGACTTAGCTACCGCGAGTCGATGCTCAAACTTGCCGACTGGCTGCACCGATTAGGTGTGGCTATCGAGGATAACTGGAGTCAACCATGACCAAATCAACCATAACAGACGAACGTGTTACCTCGGTAATTGAGCGCCTGGAGCATTACGCCTGCAATCTCAAGTGGACAAACGTTCGTGGAGCTCAAGACCTGCTGACTGCTACTGATGGTCTGCGGGAGCTACAGGAACGCCGCAAGCCACTGCAAGACAAAGACCTGCAGGGCGTGATCGACGCACTGGAGCACCCTGCAGGGATTAACGCAGCAGGTAAACAGGTGGTGCGCCATGCCTTGGTGGAGCTACAGGAACGCCGTAAGGCCGCAATGGACAGCGAGCCGGTGGCGTGGACATGGCACTATCGTGAGCAATGGCATGTCACAAACGATAAATGCCGGGCAGAATTTGTTGCAAAGGATGGTGATGTGGACGTGCTGCCGCTCTATCGCCACGCGCAGCACCCGGAAGTACCACCAGAAATGACGTCAGGCAAAGCGGTGCATCACTGGAGTGGCGGACACGGTGCTATTGAGAGTTTTGTTGCAGGCTGTAATTTCTATCGCGCCGCCATGCTCGCATCTTCTACGCAGTCACCCGGCAGTGAACCCGCTACCGTGCCGAGTAAATGGATTCCGGTAAGCGAGCGGATGCCTGATTGTTGGTGCCGAACATGCCGTCCTGTGGACATTAACGATATGCGCTTCGTTGTGTGTCCAGACTGCGGGAACAAGAGATGCCCGCGAGCGAATGACCACAGAAACGCCTGCACTGGCAGTAATGAGCCCGGCCAGGAAGGAAGCGCATATCCGGATACCCAGCGGGAGGGAAAATGACTATTGCCATCGATCGACTTAAAGAAGTGACAAGGGTCTTTGGTCGCAGGCATATCGCCTACCAGATGGCCAGAGAGTTGCTGGAGATTTATAGCGGTAACGGCCCGTTAGTGTGGAATGTGTTGAGCGATTTCCCTCCTGAAGTTAACGGAAAATATCTGGTGATGACCAGCTTTGGTGATATTCGGACCGCCTGCTATGACTGCGAATCAGGGGAATGGAGGGCTTCAGATGGCACCATTACCGGAGTTATCAAATGGATGGATTTGCCAGCCACCCCGCAGGAGCCAAAACCATGACTGAGGGAATGCGACAGCACCGCGCTTTCGTGCTGACTTGTTTGCTGGCAATAGCTAAGCGTAGAACGGCGCAGGAGGTGAAAGGTGAATAAGGTCGAACTGCTTGAGAAGATATCGACACTCGCTACTGAATGCCACACGCTGGCCTGTGAGCTTGATATTGGTGATGAACGAACCGAAATGTTCGAAATCTACGGCGTGCTACACAACCTCGGTCGACGCGGCTACGCCAGCCGGGTAGGGCGGCGGATGAATCCTCTGCTCGCATCCTGCGATGACGACGAATATGAGGATGACGATTGGGATGAGGATGACGACTGATGCCTAAATCCCCCGCAGAACGCAAAGCCGCGCAGGAGATAACGAATGGATAATAAACCAGATTGGATGCAGCAGGCTGAGAAACTGGCTGAGCTGTACGGAACAAGCTTCGTGATATTCAGGAATGAAATGGAGCCTGAGTGTCTCGATCCCGCAAAAGTGGTGCTGTCATTTGATGCCGAAAGCAAAAGGCGCTTTGACGAGGCAAGAGAAGCCATGCGGCAGGAGCACAAGGAGATGGGGTCCAGGCTGACCAGGCATCGCTTTATACCGAAATGAGGTTGGTATTGGTATATAATCCCCTCCACAGCAGAGGGGATTTTTATGTCACAGTGGAATATCGCATCAAAGACAAAAGACGAGCAGGACAAGGTCAACGTTGACCTGGCAGCCTCCGGCGTCGCGTACAAAGAGCGCCTGAACATGCCAGTTGTCGCCGAAGTGGTGGCCAGAGAGCAGCCAGAACACCTGTGCGAGTATTTCATGGAGCGCGTCCGCTACTACAGGGAAAGAAGCGTTGAGCTACCTAAAGCAACTGACCCGCACTACATTGAGATGGCTGAGCAGAACGCGAAGAAGTAAACCAAACATCGAATAAACATAACCCGCCAAGTGCGGGTTTTTATTTGGGAGAAAGACAGTGAAATTAACTAAAACTCAGATTGATTGCCTGAAAGAGATTGACCATTACCGAGACTATCCAAGTTACTGGAAACCTAAAACCAGAGAAAAACTTGAAGCTCTTGGGTTAGTTGAAGACAAAAATAAAAACACCAGATTCTCTCCTGCCGCTTACCAGTTAACAGAAGCTGGAAAGCAGGCACTAAAAGATAACACTACATCCCGATAGATTTTCTTGAGGAGAGAGAAATGTCTGACCAAAGCAAATACTACGACTATTACATGGTTGAAGGTGAGGGTGTGAAAAAACTCATTGATGGATACAACGCTATCAATGAAGAAAGAACTTCAATCCTTGCCAATGCGGCTGAGTCTGTTGGCGCAGCAGCATGGACGCTTACAAGCAATTGGGGAGGTGGAGGCGGGCTAATTCAGGGTTTTGCATGGAATAAAGACTTCCAGTTCCCCTGCCCTGTAACCATAAAGCGAGAAGATTTCTTTGATGGCAAACGCGTGGTTATCGCTCGCGGAAAGGGAAACACAAAAGAAGGAAGAGCATACAATAAAGAGCTTGATGCCGTAATGGCTGACGCTAACCGAAAATTAAAGGCATTACCCCGGTGGGAAGACTACATTATTAACCACTACGGAATTATGCGCACTGGAATCGGCGGTCAGTCTGGACGTGGTTTAGGATTTGTCATGCTCTCCACGTATGGCGGTAAACACCCTGGCAGGGATGACGCGCTTCTTTTTGGTATACCGAATAATAATGACGAAATGCATGGCGAGATTACCATCCCCGTAAACTTCCAGAAATTAACCTACGGTCAGGTTTACGGCATCGTAAACAGCGAAACCTCAGAGACCACCGAATAAGGCGGTTTATTTTTATCGGAGATAGAGAATGAAAACGGAACTATCAAAGCGTGAGATTAACATGCTTCGCACCTTTCTAACGAAAACCAGATTTTGGCGAGGTATGCCACAAACAGCAATTGATCTATGGGACTCTGGTTTTATCAAGCCAACCAGATTTGGCATGGGGAATTTTCAGATCACAGAAAAAGGTCGTTTATATCTAAAGTCTATACCTGAAAGCTCCTCGGAGTAACCATGGAATCACACAGCCTCACCCTTGATGAGGCTTCCCTCTTGTTTCATTTCTCAGTTCGATTCCCTATCCGGAGATAAAGCCCATGCGAGAACTACGCGACGACTCTCTCATTGACATGAAGTTCATGATGGAGGATGCTGGCTATACTGCAAAATATTTTTACTCGCAAATTAACGCAGGAAAACTACCTAAACCCATCAAGTACGGTCGCACATCAAGATGGATGTATGCTGACTACCAGGCATGGAAACTCAGCCACCTACCCAACCTCAAAAAAGCATCGTGACCGCTCTTTGCGGGCACAACTGCGGGCATAAAATTCCCCACATCTGCAATTCCTCATAAAACCCCTGCACTTACATCATATGTTCGATGTCTGCAGGGGACACCATATAAACGTTGACCGCTATTTCCCACCATTACCTAAACGCCAGCCATGGCATATTCTTCTCGCCATCATAATTTGCCGAAATTATCCACGTGTGGATTAGCCAGGACAGGAAGGGGCGCCCCAGTCAATCGCACAGACAATAAACCGACAAAAACGCGCATTCCGCGTACAATGCCCCTTGGCTTAAACAGTCATAAGCCACTACCCCAGTGCAACCTTCTCTGGACGATACAGGAGCCAGGCGTTGATATGAAACAGATCACCCTCAGCGATATGCAGCAGCAGAGCGAAGCGGCAGCCAGTGCCCCGCGCTTGCGTGCCCATCGCAATTTTCATCCCGAACTAAGCGACCCGGTACAGCGCCTCGCCATTGCGATGGAACCCGGCACCTATATCCGTCCGCACCGGCACAGACATACCTTCGAACTTTTGCTGCCCCTGAAAGGCCGCTTTGTGGTACTGAATTTTGATGACAATGGCGTAGTCACCCGCCGGGTGGTGCTGGGTGAAACCTGCACGGCGCTGGAAATGGAAGCCGGTACCTGGCATACGGTGCTCTCGCTCGACCCGGGCGGGATGGTTTTTGAAGTTAAGCAAGGTGCTTATCAGCCGCTTGCCGAAGTTGACACCATGGCCTGGGCGCCTGCCGAAGGCCAACCGGGCACCGCAGAGATGATGGCATGGTATGCCATCGCGCAGCCGGGTGACCGTTTTCTGTCGACGCCACAATAACAACAGCTACACCAAACAGACGCGACTGGCGTCTGTTTGCCCCCCCCAGCCGACCACGAAGGTCGCCAATTGACTGTCCCTTTCTTCGTACTCCGCTCGTGCTCGCCTTCAACATTCCTGCAAAAAGATTCCTGCCAGAAAGAAATGCTTATATTGAGCAAACTATTTTTCTCTACGAATAAGAGATGATAAGATAACGGGATAAAGTAAATACGCGGCAGCAAAACAATAAAAACAGCCAACTTATCGACATATTATTCTCAATGTGAATGGGTTTTGTTAATCAGGTAAAGGAAGTCAGCGGGAAGAATAAATCCTTGTCATCGATGCTTTTTGCTCACCATGGCGATTTATTTTTTCATCGACGTACAATTCTTATGAATATTACAGAACGGAATATCTGGAAGCTAAATAATTTACCGCCAATGGAGTATTGCTCTCTGGCGCGGGCGCAAAAATTATTAAACTGCGAACTTGAAGACATTCTTCATTGGCATGATATTGGTGCGATCAATCTCTGTCTGAAGCTTAATCCGACGCGGGGAACATTAAAAATAGCCGTCCTTTCTCATCAGGAAAAAGACGTGACCACCGCGCTTAATCCGCTTGCCTCTGCTGAGGAAGTGGAGACTTTCTGGTCACCCCACTCCCATATCCGCAGCATTCTGCGGCTTGATGGCGATATTCCGATGGTGGAAACATTACGCGGAAATACGGTGACGCAGTTTAACGTAAAAGTGTCCGCCTCCGGACTCTGGCACCCACACAGTCGGAATTTAATGGCGCTACTGGAGGCGCCTGATGATATTCTTTACGAAAACAGACTCAGCATGATGCTGCCCGACAAACCGTTTGTCTATTGTCATTTCATTCCGGATGAAGACGAATACTCTGCTATATCATTGAACCGCATCTATATCACCAGCCAGGCCATTGAGAAAATATACGCTCACAGTATTAGCGCCCGGCCTATGGACGTGACAAAAAATTCGCTGCTGGAACAAACCAGTTACATCCATCAGGAATTAACCGTCCTGCCGCAAAATGAGGTATTGCTGGAATTTATCCATTACCTTATTCAGTCCCATACCGTATTTAATGAGAAATTACAGAATATGGCCGAGCCAGACAAGACTCAGCTCTTTCATCACGTACTGGAAAGGCTCAAAGAAGAGGGCATGCTCCGGGAGAATACCCTGCCCGATGAGGCCGATATCCTCAGCGAAGCCGATCGTTAGTCCAGGCTCGTCGGCAAGTGACGCAGGTCCTCATACAGGGCCTGGCCGTTTTCCTGCTCAAGCGTTACAGCGATCTCCCGCGCCAGCGCAATGAATTCGCGCGCCGCAGCGCTCTGCCATGCGCCCTGGCGCTGCAGCAAACAAGCCGTGCGCTGCAGCAGCGCGGGCTTAAGCTCAATGGCCACGAGGTCATCATACTGTCCGGCGATCGCCGCTGGCAGCAGCGTCGCAAGCGGCGTGCCGCGAATAACCGTTAGTACGGCGCCGATGGAGTTGGCCTCCATCCGCACGTCAGGTTCGAGCCGATGGCGGCGACAATAGCGGTTGATTTGCTCCCGGGTGGCAAACTCGCTGCTCAGTAAAATCAGCGGCTGTGCGTCAAGAGCCTGCAGCTGCAGGTGGCTTTCATGAGCCAGCGGATGCGCACGGCTCACCACCAGCGCGAGGGTTTCCGTCAGCAGCGGCTGAACCACAATATCCCGCGAGAGGCTCTCGCCAAAGGCAATTCCCACATCCAGTTCATCCTCCAGGAGCATCGTTTCCATCCGTTCCTGGTTCATCTCCTGGATAAGCAATTTCACTCCGGGGTAGCGTCGATAGTACGCCTCCACCAGCGGCCCCAGCATGTAAGTGGTAAAGGTCGGCGTCATGGCGATGCGGAGTTTACCACGCTGCAGATCTTCTGCGTCGTGCAGGGCGCGCCGCCCCTCCTCAAGATCGCGTAACACGCGGCGGGCATACTCCAGCCAGATCTCTCCGGCATCGGTCAGGCGGGTATAACGACCAGAGCGGTCAAAGAGCTGAACCTCCAGCATCGCTTCCAGCTGGCGGATCTGCTGTGACAGCGCAGGCTGGGAGACATGGAGCGCCGCGGCGGCGCGGGTAAATCCACGATGTTCTGCCACGGCGATAAAGTAGGAAAGATGGCGCAGGAGCATCCGCTTACCTATAAGCAATTCAAATAGGGCTCATCATAAATAAGTCTTTTAACTTATGAAACAAGATACGTACTCTCTACCTACCATCCTCTGCGTTTTTCACCATCAACATCATCTTATGCAGGAGTGACTATGTCCGCTGACGATCGCTATCTCCAGCGCGCATTAGCGCTGGCAAAACAAAATATTGCTGACGGTGGCCGCCCCTTCGGCGCCGTTCTGGTGCGGCATGATGAGATTGTCGCCGAAGCCGTCAATACCTTTCATCTGAACGGTGACCCAACGGCGCATGCCGAACTGAATGCCGTTCGCGAGCTTGCCGCCAGACTGGGAAGCGAGGTGCTGCGCGAATGCGTTATCTATGCCAGCGGGCAACCTTGTCCTATGTGCCTGAGCGCACTCTATTTAACCGGCGTGCGGGAAGTATTTTTCGCCAACAGTAATCAGGATGGCGAACCCTTTCAGCTCTCAACCACCGCGATTTATCAGCAGCTGCAGCAGCCGCTGTCCCGGCAGACGCTGCCCATCCACCACTGCCCGCAGCCGGAGGGGCCGGCACTTTATCAGCGCTGGGCGGAACAGCAACCATGACGCCCATGCTGCGACAGAATCTGACGCTGTGTGTCCTGGTACTCATTGGGATAAACATGCGTCCGCTGCTCACCTCGATAGGTCCCTTGCTGCCGGATATCCGCGCCGCCAGCGGGATGAGCTATACCCTGGTCGCGCTCCTCACCGCCCTGCCGGTCATCGCGATGGGCGTGCTGGCGCTGGCCGGCGGCTGGGTCGATCGCACTGTTGGTCAAAACCGCAGCATTGCGCTGAGCCTGCTGATTATCGCGGCGGGTGCCCTGCTGCGGGAAAGCGCCCCACATAGCGGTTTGCTGCTCAGCAGCGCCCTTGCGGGGGGAATTGGCATCGGCATTATCCAGGCCGCCATCCCGGCGGTGATAAAGCATCTGTTCGCCCGGCGTACGCCGCTGGTGATGGGACTATGGTCGGCGGCGCTGATGGGCGGCGGCGGGTTAGGCGCTGCGTTCACGCCATGGCTGGCGTCACGCAGTACGGTCTGGCACCAGGCGCTGGCCTGGTGGGCGCTCCCTGCCCTGCTGGCCCTGCTCGGCTGGCTGGCGATTTGCCGGCAATTGCCTCGCGCACCGCATCAGACCAGCGCTTCCCCCCGGGTCGCGATTATTGGCCAGCGCCGCGCCTGGACGCTGGGACTCTATTTCGGACTGATCAATGCCGGTTACGCCAGTCTGATCGCCTGGCTGCCGCCCTACTATATCCAGCTTGGCGATAGCGCCCAGTACAGCGGCTCACTGCTGGCGCTGCTGACCGTCGGGCAAACCGCGGGGGCGCTGCTGCTCCCGGCGCTGGCTCGCCAGGATGACCGACGCCAGCTTCTGCTGTTCGCGCTGGCGCTACAGCTCATTGGCTTCTGCGGCTTCATCTGGCTGCCGCAGCACGTCCCAGCGCTGTGGGCCATCGCCTGTGGAGTGGGTCTGGGTGGCGCCTTTCCCCTGTGCCTGGTGCTGGCGCTGGATCACGCCGGACAACCGGCGGTAGCCGGCCGGCTGGTGGCGTTTATGCAGGGTATCGGATTTATCATCGCAGGCCTCTCCCCCTGGCTTTCCGGCCTGTTGCGTAGCCTGAGCGGGAACTACACGCTTGACTGGTCCTGGCATGCGCTCTGCGTCCTGCTACTCATGGCGCTCACACTGCGCTTTATCCCGGCTCACTACCCGGCCGAGTGGCGGCCGCGCGCCTCTGACCAGCATTAAATCGGCGGCGGCGCGTAGCAAAGAAATTGCGCGCGCCCTCGCTGGCCGTCCTCCATTTTGCCCATCGCCAAAATCCGTTTTAACAGCGTCGCTGGCGTGAAATTTATTACCGGGTGAAATTAATGTGTCGCCGAATCACGACACTCCTAAGTAACTAAAAATTAATAAAAAAATGCCCCTTGTTTCCCTCATTTTTTAGGCGTACATTAGCGCCATCTGGAGCACAAAGCGCACAGAATTGCGAGCTGCCGCAACGTGATTTTTCACCTGCGACAGCCCAGGAATAACAGAACAATTAATTCATTTGAACGTCGCACAAGCGCGTGGAGTGATGAATCGTGAAATACTTCTTTATGGGCCTCTCTTTTATGGTCATCGTTTGGGCCGGTACTTTTGCCCTGATGATCTAGACTGCAGCGGTGTCAAAAAAAACGGGAGCCCACTGGCTCCCGTTTTTGTTATGGCGTATTCGCCGAAGCGCTAGCTCGCGGCGGGCAGCAAGCCATCGGCGCGGAACATCGCCTTGATGCCACGGATCGCCTGGCGCGTACGGTCCCGGTTTTCGATCAGCGCGAAGCGGACGTGAGTATCGCCATAGTCGCCAAAGCCTATCCCCGGCGAGACGCAGACCTTCGCTTCATTAAGCAACTTTTTCGCAAACTCCAGCGAGCCCATGGCAGCGTAAGGTTCCGGTATTTTTGCCCAGACGTACATGGACGCTTTCGGACATTCCACCATCCAGCCGGCTTCGTGGAGCCCTTTCACCAGCACATCGCGACGGCGCTTATATTGTTCGGCAATTTCACGCACGCACTGCTGATCGCCCTCAAGGGCAGCGATCGCCGCCACCTGCAGCGGCGTAAACGTGCCATAGTCGTGATAGCTTTTGATGCGAACGAGGGCATTCACCAGGGTCTTATTGCCGACCATAAAGCCAATGCGCCAGCCGGCCATGTTATAGCTTTTCGACAGGGTAAAGAACTCGACGGCGACATCACGCGCGCCGGGCACCTGCATAATGGAGGGCGCTTTCCAGCCGTCATACACGATATCGGCATAGGCCAGATCGTGGACGACCAGGATGTCATACTGCTTCGCCAGGGCGACGACCTTTTCAAAGAAGTCCAGCTCCACACACTGCGCCGTTGGATTCGAGGGAAAACCAAGGATCATCATCTTCGGCTTCGGGTAACTCTCGCGGATGGCGCGTTCCAGCTCGTTAAAGAAATCCACACCTTCCACCAGCGGCACCGAGCGCACCTGCGCCCCGGCAATCACCGCGCCATAGATATGAATCGGATAGCTGGGGTTTGGCACCAGCACCGTGTCGCCATGATCCAGGGTCGCCAGCATCAGGTGCGCCAGCCCCTCTTTCGAACCAATGGTGACAATCGCTTCCGATTCCGGATCGATGTCAACGTTATAGCGTTCTTCATACCAGCGTGAAATGGCGCGACGCAGGCGCGGGATCCCCCGCGAGGTAGAGTAACCATGGGTATCAGGCCGTTGGGCAACAGTGCAAAGTTTTTCCACGATATGCGGCGGCGTCGCGCCATCGGGATTGCCCATACTGAAATCAATAATATCCTCGCCGCGCCGGCGCGCAGCCATTTTCAGTTCAGCAGTAATATTAAAAACGTACGGGGGGAGACGATCGATACGCGTAAAACGGCGTTCAGGACTGGGTTCAGCCATAGGTTCCTCTGATTAACGTTAGCGCCCGGACCGTCCGAGCGACGCTGCCGCTGTTGCGGCTCGTTTAGAAAATAACCTGAAAAAAAACATGTTGTCGAGAGGCATGATGAAAAATATTCTCTGGCGAAAAAAACGGGTATCGATCGCAGTAAATGCGGCTGTGCGTCGCCGGAATAATTCAGAGTTGCATAAGTGTGATAACATATTGATATCTTTCTTATCACAGATATTTTTCGTTAAAAGGCAAGAGTGCGGCTATCGAGGTGCTCACCCATTAATCCCCTTTTAAAAGCATGCCTTTTCCTCATATATTTCTGCGGCTGGTCTTCTGCCGTCAGGTTTTTTATCATGTTCTTTTCTGGCCACTGACGCGGCGCACCCATGCACGAAATTTTTACGATGATGCTGGCGGTCTATGATCGTGCGGCCCTGATGCTTATTTGCCTGTTTTTCCTCATTCGCCTGCGCCTGTTCCGCGAACTGTTGCATAAGTCGGCCCATACGCCGAAAGAGCTGCTGGCCGTGACCGCCATTTTCTCGCTGTTCGCCCTGTTCAGCACCTGGTCCGGCGTCCCGGTGGAAGGCTCGCTGGTAAACGTACGCATTATCGCCGTCATGTCCGGCGGGATCCTGTTTGGTCCGTGGGTAGGGGCAATTGTCGGGGTGATTGCCGGCGTACACCGCTACCTGATTGATATCGATGGCGTCACCGCCGTGCCCTGCTTTATCACCAGCATTGTCGCAGGCCTGCTGTCAGGATTGATTAACCGTAAAGTGGCCCGCGATCAACGGTGGAAAATCGGCATTCTGGCCGGCATGGTGTGTGAGACCCTGACCATGATTCTGGTGGTGGTCTGGGCGCCTTCCCTGAGCCTCGGCCTGGATATCGTCTCTAAAATTGGTATCCCGATGATCCTCGGCAGCGTCTGCATCGGTTTTATCGTGCTGCTGGTGCAGAGCGTGGAAGGGGAAAAGGAGGCCAGCGCGGCGCGGCAGGCAAAACTGGCGCTCGATATCGCTAACAAAACCCTGCCGCTGTTTCGTCACGTTAACAGCGATTCTCTGCGCCAGGTATGCGAGATTATCCGCCGCGACATTACCGCTGACGCGGTGGCGATCACCAATACCGAGCATGTGCTGGCCTACGTGGGCGTGGGGGAGGCCAACTATCAACACCACGACGATGTCATCAGCCCTACCACCCGGCAGGCGATTCGTTATGGGAAAATCATTATAAAAAACAATGATGAAGCCCACCGCACGCCGGAGATCCACTCCTTGATGGTGATCCCGCTGTGGGAAAAAGGGGTGGTGACCGGCACGCTAAAAATTTATTACTGCCACGCCCATCGCATCACTTCGACGCTGCAGGAGATGGCGATTGGCCTGTCGCAAATAATCTCCACCCAGCTGGAAGTCTCCCGCGCCGAACAGCTGCGCGAGATGGCCAACAAAGCGGAGCTGCGCGCCCTGCAAAGCAAAATTAACCCGCATTTTTTATTCAATGCCCTGAACGCGATCTCCTCCTCGATTCGCCTTAATCCGGACACCGCGCGCCAGCTCATTTTTAATCTGTCACGCTACCTGCGCTATAACATCGAATTAAAAGACGATGAGCAGATTGATATCAAACGAGAGCTGTATCAGATCAAAGATTATATCGCCATTGAACAGGCGCGATTCGGCGACAAGCTGACGGTCATCTATGATATTGACGACGACGTCAGCTGCGTGATCCCGAGCCTGCTTATCCAGCCGCTGGTGGAGAATGCCATCGTCCATGGTATCCAGCCCTGTAAAGGCAAGGGGGTGGTGACGATCGGCATTAACGAGTGCGGCAATCGGGTTCGCATCAGCGTTCGCGACACCGGCAACGGCATCGATCCCGCCGTGGTCGCTCGCGTGGAAGCCGACGAAATGCCGGGAAATAAAATCGGCCTGCTTAACGTTCATCACCGGGTGAAGCTCCTCTACGGCGAGGGGTTGCATATCCGCACCCTGACGCCAGGAACAGAAATCGCCTTTTATGTCCCCAATCAACACACGCCGCAGGCGCTGACGGAGTCTCTGTTGTCATGAGCGGAGAAAAGATGAAAGTTATTATTGTGGAAGATGAGTTTCTGGCTCAGCAGGAGCTCTCCTGGCTTATCAACACCCACAGCCAGATGGAGATCGTCGGCAGCTTTGACGATGGCCTGGACGTGCTGAAGTTTCTCCAGCACAACAAGGTCGATGCCATTTTTCTCGATATCAATATTCCGTCGCTGGACGGGGTTTTGCTGGCGCAAAACATCAGCCAGTTTGCCCATAAGCCTTTTATCGTTTTTATCACCGCGTGGAAAGAGCACGCCGTGGAAGCCTTTGAGCTGGAGGCGTTTGACTACATCCTGAAGCCCTACCAGGAGTCACGCATCATCAATATGCTACAAAAGCTAACCGCCGCCTGGCAGCAGCAAAATAACGTCGCTGCGGGAGCGACCAGCGCGGCGCCACGAGAAAACGACACCATCAATCTGATAAAAGATGAACGAATAATCGTCACCAGCATTCATGATATTTATTATGCCGAGGCGCATGAAAAGATGACGTTCGTCTATACCCGCCGGGAGTCATTCGTCATGCCAATGAACATCACCGAATTCTGCAGCAAACTGCCCACCGCACATTTCTTTCGCTGCCACCGCTCGTACTGCGTGAATCTCAGCAAGATCCGCGAAATTGAGCCGTGGTTTAACAATACCTATGTGCTGCGCCTGCGCGACCTTGAATTTCAGGTGCCGGTGAGCCGCAGTAAAGTGAAAGAGTTTCGCCAGCTGATGAATCTGTAGAGGCGGGAAGTCCCGCCATCCGGGCTACGACGGTAGCCCGGGAGGGATGCGCTTATAACACCTGGCCCAGCGTCTGACGCAGATGCGCGCCAGAGCCCAGCAGGCCCGGGTTTTCATGCACGATCAGGTAAACCGGAATATCCTGAACATAAGCTTTGAAACGGCCTTTGTCTTCAAAACCGCCGCGGAAGCCGGAGGCTTTAAAGAACTCCAGGAAGCGCGGCACGATGCCCCCGGCGATATACACGCCGCCAAAGGTCCCGAGAGTCAGCGCCAGGTTTCCGCCGAAGCGGCCCATAATGACGCAAAACAGCGACAGCGCCCGGCGACAGTCGGTACAACTGTCCGCCAGCGCTCGCTCGGTGACCTCGCGCGGCTGCAGGTTTTCCGGCAGGCGGCCATCAGACTTCACAATCGCGCGGTACAAATTGACCAGTCCGGGACCCGAGAGCACGCGTTCTGCGGAAACATGCCCCAGCTCGGCGCGCAGCTCTTCCAGAATAATCCCCTCTTCTTCGCTGTTCGGCGCAAAATCGACATGACCGCCTTCGCCCGGCAGGCTGACCCAGCGCTTGTCAACGTGCACCAGATGCGCCACGCCAAGCCCGGTTCCGGCGCCATAAACGGCGATCGGTTTGCCCGCTACCGGAGCGCTGCCGCCAAACTGAATGAGGTGCTCGGCTTTCAGCATCGGGATGGCCATGGAAACGGCGGTAAAATCGTTAATTATCTCCAGATGGGCAAAGCCAAGGTTGCGCTTCATTTCAGCGATGGAGAAGGCCCAGGTATGGTTGGTCATCGCTACCCAGTCGCCGGTGATCGGGCAGGCAATGGCGATACAGCCTTCGTTGACGGTCACCTGGTGCTCCTCCAGATAGACGCGCACCACCGCCTCCAGACTGGGATAATCGAGCCCGGAATAGGTCTTAGCACGAGAGATCTCTCCGCTCGCCAGATCACATAGCGCCAGGCGGGCGTTGGTCCCCCCGACATCTCCTACTAAAGCAAATTTTGTCATTCCGTTACGGCTCCGCTAAAGTCAAAATAATTCTTTTGGCACACTGTAAATTCATGGCGGCTTAACAACAACGTCCAACGCGCAGACGCCCCTTGTTTAGCGACATAGGTCACATTTAGTTTGTAATCTATGCAAGGTAGTCTGTAAACGACGCCGCGGGAATCAGACGCCGCCTTAACTTTATCGTTTCAGCACCATTTGCATCGACGGCCCCAGCCGACGAAGGCAAAGTAGTGCTTCAGAACTTTAACAAGGACATTTTCATGCTCCATCCTCGCGCCAGAACAATGCTGATCCTGTCGGTGCCGGCCATCCTGATAGGTATCGCCTGCAGTCTGCTCCTGATCGGCGCGATGAAGGTTGCCGCGCTGCTACAGCGCGTGCTGTGGAGCAATCTGCCCACCCAGTTGGGGATCAGCGCTGACAGCCCGCTATGGATTATCGCCATGCTCACGGCGACAGGGATCGCCGTGGGCCTGATAGTCCGCTACAGCCCAGGACACGCCGGGCCGGATCCGGCCACCGAATCGCTCATTGGCGCCCCCATTGCTACCGGCGCGCTGCCCGGACTCCTGGCCGCGCTGATCCTCGGCCTTGCCGGCGGCGTCAGTCTCGGCCCGGAGCATCCGATTATGGTGGTGAATATTGCGCTGGCCGTCGCCGTCGGTTCACGGCTGTTTCCGCGCGTCAGCTCGCTGGACTGGACCATCCTCGCGGCCTCAGGCACCATCGGCGCCCTCTTCGGCACCCCGGTGGCCGCCGCGCTGATTTTTTCGCAAACCCTCAACAGCAGCAACGAGTCGCCGCTATGGGATCGCCTTTTTGCGCCGCTGCTTGCCGCCGCCGCAGGCGCGCTGACGACCGGGCTGTTTTTCCATCCCCATTTCACGCTGCCGATCCCCCATTATGGCCAGATGCACTTCGTCGATATCATCAGCGGCATGATCGTCGCCCTGATTGCTATCGCCGTCGGCATGGTGGCCGTCTGGTGTCTGCCGCGCCTGCACGCCCTGATGCATCGTCTGAGAAATCCCATCCTGACGCTGGGCATCGGCGGGTTGCTGCTGGGGATCCTCGGGACCATTGGCGGCCCCTTAACGCTGTTTAAGGGGCTGGATGAGATGCAGCAGCTGGCTTTCAGTCAGACGCTAACCGCCGCGGATTTTCTGCTCATCGCGCTGGTCAAGCTGGCTGCGCTGGTGCTCGCCTCCGCCAGCGGCTTTCGCGGCGGGAGAATTTTCCCGGCGGTCTTCGTTGGGGTGGCGCTGGGGCTGATGCTGCATGCCCACGTGGATGCCGTGCCAGCGGCGATCACCGTCTCCTGCGCCATTCTCGGCATGGTGCTGGTCGTCACCCGCGACGGCTGGCTGAGCCTGTTTATGGCCGCCGTAGTGGTCCCGGATACGACGCTGCTGCCGCTGCTGTGCATTGTGATGCTCCCGGCCTGGCTGCTGCTGGCCGGGAGGCCGTTGATGATTGCTAAACGAACTGGCGACTAAACGCGGCTGTTTCGTTCCTCCAGCGCCTCCGTCACCGCACGCAGGAAATCGGGGATATCCATTTTCGGTAGCATCACTTCGACCAGGGTAAGGGTATCGGAGGTGATGCTTTCCGCCATCGCTTCCCGTAGCTCAGCCGTGTGCGTGACCCGCCAGCAGCGAGAAACAACGTCCGGGGCGAAAGCTTCCGGCAGCCGCTGCCAGTCCCACAGGGCGATGTCATTGTAGCGCTGCTCAGGGCCATGAATCGCCCGCTCCACGGTATACCCTTCGTTATTCAGCAACAGAATAAGCGGTTTTTGCTTATCGCGAAGCATAGAGCCCATCTCCTGAATCGTCAGTTGGGCGGCGCCATCGCCGACGATCAGCACCACCCGCCGCTCTGCCGCCGCGGTTTGCGCGCCATAGGCGGCCGGGAGGGTAAAACCAATCGACCCCCACAGCGGCTGAACGATCAGCGATGCCTCAGAGGGAAGCTTAAGCGCCGCGATGCCAAACGCCGCCGTCCCCTGATCGGCGAGGATAATATCGCCGGGGCGCAGCGCATCCTGCACTGTCGACCAGAAATTCTTCTGGGTTAACTCGCCTTCGCCCTCCTCTTCCACTTCCGGCGCCACGACCTGAGGCGCCGCCCACTCCGCCGCCAGCGGGGCGGAAAGCGTCATTAATGCAGCCAGAGCTTGATCCATCGGCACGCCGCTGAACCAGTGGTCGCCCACCCTGACGGCGAAGGGCTGGATCTCAATGGTCTTCTCCCGCGCCAGATGCTGGGTGAATCCCGCGGTGATAGTGTCGGTGAAGCGCGTACCAATGCAGATGATGGTGTCGGCGTTTTCAATCGCCTCCCGGGTCTGCGGGGCGCTGGCGATCCCGCTATAGGTCCCGACA
This sequence comes from Klebsiella sp. P1CD1, assembly GCF_003790505.1. Lineage (NCBI taxonomy): Bacteria > Pseudomonadati > Pseudomonadota > Gammaproteobacteria > Enterobacterales > Enterobacteriaceae > Klebsiella > Klebsiella sp. P1CD1. The sequence continues at coordinate 1,492,105 of NZ_CP033631.1, read as the reverse complement.
AACCCGTTCAGCTGCTCATCGAACAACCCCTTGCCCATTAGCATGGTGGCGTGAGCGATGGGGGTTTTCGCCACCCACTCCCGGAGCGTGTTCTGCAGGCCATAGCGTTGCGCCAGGAAATCCGCCAGCAGAGAAATGCGTCGGCTGCCCCGCAGCAGGCGGCTGGCATGTTCGCGGAACCCGGCGAGCTGGTTTTCATCCGCCGGAGCAGGCTCCACCAGCAAGCCCTGGGCCGGGGCAATCGCTGCTGCTCTGGCGACATCGGCCGGCAGCATCAGATAGCCGGGCCGATGATGCGTCAGCATATCGCGCAGGACACGGTCGATCTCATGGCAGGCGTTGCCGGCGGTCAGCAGCGCCTGGCTGCAGGTGATCTGCTCGCTCATGCGGGCGAAATGGCGAAAATCGCCATCGCCGAGGGTATGGTGCAGCAGTTCGCCACGCTGCTGAGCGCCGGTAGAGGGCGCGCCGACGATATGCAATACCGGAATATGTTCCGCATAGCTACCCGCAATGCCGTTCAGCGCGCTCAGTTCGCCGACGCCGTAGGTGGTCAGCAGCGCACCGGCCCCTTTGATGCGCGCATATCCGTCAGCGGCATAGGCCGCATTCAGCTCGTTGGCGCAGCCGACCCACCCCAGGGCGCTGTGCGCGATGACGCGATCGAGAAACTGTAAGTTGTAATCTCCTGGTACGCCGAACAAGCGGTCAATACCGCAGTCAACGAGGCGATCCAGCAGATAATCCCCAATAGTGTAGGTCGGTTGCATGTCCATTATCCTCATTTTGGTGCAGGTGTAATTTGAGTATTGAATAAGCGATCCGCCTGTCCAGAAGGGGGACGATAAAGCCGGTGTAAAGCAATAGTTACGCCCAAAAAGCAGTGTACTCCATGCAGAACATTGATTAGTGTAAACGTATACACACCCTATTTTATCTGCGGAGGAAGAATGGTTTACCAGGCAAGCACCACGCGATATCAAACGATGGAGTATCGTCGCTGCGGGCGCAGCGGCCTTCAGCTCCCGGCGATTTCTCTCGGCCTGTGGCACAACTTTGGCGACGAAACGCGCGTGGAGATCAGCCGGCAGATGCTCCTGCACGCGTTTGACCTTGGCATAACTCATTTCGACCTCGCCAACAACTATGGGCCGCCGCCGGGTTCAGCAGAGAGCAATTTTGGCCGCATTCTGAAAGAGGCGCTCCAGCCCTATCGCGATGAGTTGATCATCTCCACCAAAGCGGGCTACACCATGTGGGACGGCCCGTACGGCGACTGGGGTTCACGCAAATATCTGGTGGCCAGTCTTAACCAGAGCCTGCAGCGCATGGGGCTGGAGTATGTCGATATTTTTTATCATCACCGCCCGGACCCGCAGACCCCACTGACGGAAACAATGCGTGCGCTCGATCATCTTGTCCGTCAGGGTAAAGCGCTGTACGTCGGGATCTCCAACTATCCGCTGGCCCAGGCGCAGGAGGCGGTGAAGATCCTTAACGACCTCGGTACGCCCTGCGTCATTCACCAGCCCCGCTATTCGATGTTCGAACGCAGTGCGGAAGAGGGGCTGCTGGATTTTCTGCAGACGGAAGGGGTGGGAAGTATAGCGTTTTCACCGCTGGCGGGCGGACAGCTTACCGATCGCTATCTGAACGGTATCCCGGCCGACTCTCGCGCCGCCAGCAGCAGTCGTTTTCTGCAGCCGGAGCAACTGACCGCCGCGCGATTAGAAAAAATTCGTCAGCTAAATACGATAGCGGAAGAGCGCGGGCAGAAGCTGTCGCAGATGGCGCTGGCCTGGGTTCTGCGCGAGGAGAAAGTGACCTCCGTGCTGATCGGCGCCAGCAAAACCGCGCAGCTGGATGATGCCGTCGGCATGCTGCAGAATCGCCATTTCAGCACCGAAGAGTGCGCGGCCATCGACGCCATCCTTGCGCTGTAAAGCAAATGTTACTTTAGCAAAAAGTGCTCTTTTCTGCGCTTTCGGAGTTCGTCCGATGCGGCGGGTCTTTACCGGCCCGTAATATCAGGTTAACAGGCCGCTTACGGCCCCGATCGTGAAGGAGAAGAGTATGTTCAGGTCACTGATTCTGGCAGCAGTACTGCTGGCCGCAGCGCCACTAGTCGCTAACGCTGGTGAAATCACCCTGCTGCCATCGGTAAAATTACAAATAGGCGATCGTGACAATTACGGTAACTACTGGGACGGTGGCGGCTGGCGCGACCGTGATTACTGGCGTCGTCACTATGAATGGCGTGATAACCGTTGGCATCGACATGACAACGGCTGGCACCGCGGCTGGGACAAGGGTAAAAATAAAGCCTGGGAGCGCGGCTATCGTGCTGGCTGGAGCGACCGCGACGACCACCGCGGCGGCTGGGGACGAGGCCCGGGCGGACGTGGCCATGGCCATGGTCATCACTAACAGACGAAAAGGGGAGCCCATTGGCTCCCCTGTGTTTTAACCAGCGCGGGTCACGAACTACGCCACGCCGAGCAGCGATCCCACAATTAACCAGCCGTTCAGACTCACCACAATGGCGACAATCACCCAGCCAGTGACTCTCACCCAGCGGGTATTCACCAGGTCGCCCATCAGTTGCGCATTGCTGGTAAATATCAGCAGCGGCACCAGAGCAAGCGCAATACCAAAGCTCAGCAGCACCTGACTCATCACCAGGATACGCGTAGGATCCAGCCCCAGCAGGATCACCACAAACGACGGCAGCATGGTGACCGCCCGGCGAAACCACAGCGGAATATGAAAGCGGATAAACCCCTGCATGACGACCTGCCCTGCCAGGGTACCCACTACCGTCGATGATAAACCTGCAGCGACCAGGCTCAGACCAAAGATGGTCGCCGCCGCGTGGCTCAGCAGTGGCTCCAGCGTTCTGTAAGCCTGATCGAGATCGGCGACGCCGGTATGGCCGTTGAAATGGAATGCCGCCGCGGCGGTCGCCATCATCGCCAGGTTGACAAACCCGGCAATGGTCATGGCGATCGCCACATCCCAGCGGGTCGCGTTATAGCGTTCTTTCCGCGTACCGCCGTGCAGATGCTGGGTAAGCGAGGAATGTAAGTAGATAACGTGCGGCATAATGGTCGCCCCCAGTACCCCGGCGGCTAAGAATACCGCCTCGCCGTTGGGCAGCGTAGGGATCACCAGCCCTTTTGTCAGGGGGGCCGGCGCGGGCTGAGAAAAGATCAACTCCACGACATAGGCCACAGCGACAAACAACAGCAGCCCGCCGATCACCTTCTCCAGCGGCTTTTGCCCGCGCCGCTGCAGCATCAGGATCAGGAAGGTCGCCACCCCGGTCAGCACCGCCCCCTGCAGAAGCGACACGCCCAGTACCAGCTTAAAGCCAATCGCAGCGCCGATAAATTCAGCCAGGTCGGTGGCCATCGCAATGATTTCCGCCTGCACCCAATAGAACCACACCACCGGTCGCGGGTAATGGTCACGGATCTGCTCGGCCAGATTTTTGCCGGTGGCAATGCCCAGTTTGGCAGAGAGCACCTGGATCAGCATCGCCATCAGGTTGGCCCATACCACGACCCACAGCAGCTGATAGCCAAAGCTGGCGCCAGCCTGAATGTTAGTGGCGAAATTACCGGGGTCGATATAGCCAATGGCAGCGACGAAAGCGGGCCCCATGAGGGCGAGCTTCACCTTGCGCGCGGCGCGACTACTGCTATTCTCAACGCGACTGCTAGTCATCTTCTGCCTCTGGAAATATAGCCTTTGCTATGTTTCATGCTATCAAAATGCGAATGATTATCAAGTTCATTTAAAATGGAGATAATGATTGCTGTGATAGGCGGGAACAATAGCTGGCCGGAAATGAAAAACGGGCGTTAGAACACGAGAGCGTGCCCAGTACTAAGAGTAGTACAAGAATGCAACTTTTAAAACCTTTACGTAACATAACAAAAGTGGATGTTTGATCACTATTTTTGCCATTGGTCACAGTTCCTTGCAATAGTGTGCAATTGATCTCGTTTTCTTTAAAGCCGTTGCATAGAATGTGCACGGAAATTTAACCTGCCTCATATTTGGAGCAACTATGGACCGCGTCTTGCATTTTGTCCTCGCGATCGTTGTGGTGGCTATACTGGCCCTGTTGGTCAGTCACGACCGTAAAAAGATCCGTATTCGTTATGTTGTTCAACTGCTTGTCATCGAAGTCCTGCTGGCCTGGTTCTTCCTGAACTCCGATATTGGTCTGGGTTTTGTGAAAGGCTTCTCTGAGATGTTTGAAAAGCTTCTCGGGTTTGCCAACGAAGGGACAAACTTCGTGTTCGGCAGCATGAACGATAAAGGTCTGGCCTTCTTCTTCCTTAAGGTTCTGTGCCCTATCGTCTTCATTTCCGCGTTGATCGGTATTTTGCAGCATATTCGTATCCTGCCGATTGTCATCCGCGCCATCGGTACCGTTCTGTCGAAAATCAACGGCATGGGCAAGCTGGAATCCTTCAACGCCGTGAGCTCGCTGATCCTCGGTCAGTCGGAAAACTTTATCGCCTATAAAGATATTCTCGGCAAAATGTCGCGCAACCGCATGTACACCATGGCGGCGACGGCGATGTCCACCGTGTCGATGTCGATCGTAGGCGCGTACATGACCATGCTGCAGCCGAAGTATGTCGTCGCGGCGCTGGTGCTCAACATGTTCAGCACCTTTATCGTTCTATCATTGATTAACCCGTACCGCGTGGAAGAGAGCGAAGAAAATCTGCAGATGTCGAATCTGCACGAAGGCCAGAGCTTCTTCGAAATGCTGGGCGAGTACATTCTGGCGGGCTTTAAAGTCGCGATTATCGTGGCGGCGATGCTGATCGGCTTCATCGCACTGATCTCGGCCCTGAACGCCCTGTTCGCCACCGTGACCGGCTGGTTCGGCTACAGCATCTCCTTCCAGGGGATCCTCGGCTATATCTTCTACCCGGTTGCCTGGGTGATGGGTGTGCCGGCAAGCGAAGCGCTGCAGGTGGGCAGTATTATGGCCACCAAGCTGGTCTCCAACGAATTCGTCGCCATGATGGATCTGCAGAAAATCGCCTCGACGCTCTCTCCGCGTGCGGAAGGCATTATCTCTATCTTCCTGGTCTCCTTCGCCAACTTCTCATCTATCGGCATCATCGCCGGGGCGATCAAAGGCTTGAACGAAGAACAGGGTAACGTGGTTTCTCGCTTCGGTCTGAAGCTGGTCTACGGCTCCACGCTGGTTAGCGTGCTGTCCGCTTCGATTGCGGCACTGGTTCTGTAACAGGCGCCTGTCATCTGAGCCGGGCAACGCCCGGCTTTTTTTTACCCGTCATTCGCCCAACGGCTGAGGCTTACCGACCAGGTAACCCTGCAGATAATTCACGCCCAGTTCCAGCAGGCGCGCTTTTTGCGGTTCGCTTTCGACATATTCCGCCACCACGCTCATCTGTTTCGCCCGCGCCATTTCGACAATCGATTTCACCATAATGGCGTCCAGCGGGTCCGTCAGAATATCGCGGACGAAGCAGCCGTCAATCTTAATGATATCGGCCTGCAGATGCTTCAGTCGTTCATAGTTCGCATAACCGGTGCCAAAGTCATCAATGGCGATAGCGCAGCCAAACGCGCGCAGCGCGTCGAGATTTTGCTGGCTGGTGTCGGCATTGGAGAAAGCCTGCTCTTCGGTCACCTCAATGGTGATAAGATCTGGCGAAATGCGATAGCGTTGAAAGAGCGCGATAATCTGCGCCGCGCTATCCTTTTGCATCAGGGTTGAAGGCAGCAGGTTGACCGAGAACCGCTGGCCGGGATGCTGATGGAGCGAACTGAACAGGGTCTCCAGCACCAGCATGTCAAAACGCTGGCTGAGGTTAAACTGCACAATCAGCGGAATAAACTGATCCGGCATAATGACGCTATCGCCACAGCGCATGCGCGTGAGGATCTCATGATAGCCCTCCCCCTCCGCGTTTTGAATCGGTTGCGCATAGAGCACCAGCGCCCGCTCTTTGAGAACCTGCTTGACGCGCATCAGGAGGCGTACCTGCTCGGTGGTTTGATCCACCACCAGCTCCTGCTCCTCATCCAACGCCAGTACCCGGCGTTCACTGCCCGCCTGTTCGGAAAGCCAGCTGAGCTGGCCCAGCATCTGGTGCAGCGTCTCACCCTGACCGTCATCACGGCTCCATGCCGCGCCAAACTCAAGATCCAGCGGCTGATTATGCCAGCTGAACTTTTTGTGGTTGAGGATGGCGACCATATGGTTTAGCCGCGCCGCAGGGTCCGGCCCGTCAAGCACGAGGATCAATTCGCTGCCGGGAACCTGGAAGACTTTATCCGTTGCCCCCAACAGCGGCTGAAGCGCCCGGATGATTTGCCGTTTACAGTCCACCCCCATCATTAGCCCATAATGTCGGCTAAGAAAATCGAGATTATCGATACGCAAGCTGCAGATAGCCTGCAGAGGACTACTCTGTAAATGGCTCACCAGCGCGCGCAGATTAGGTAAGCCCGTCAGCGGATCCTCTTCCGCCTGGCTACGCCAGCGGCGTTTATTGCGATCGCTACGGGCATAGGTGTCTGCCATATAAAACAAACAGATAGTGAAGGAGATCAGGACCGACAGCACAAAGGATAATGAATACTCGCTTTGGACGCCCTGGAGAAAGTTTTTATTATACACCACCAGCAAAAAGGCTGAGACAGACCATGAAATACGCAGCAGCGCATGACCAATCCGGCTAATCCCGATAAAGTAGACAATAAATATCACCGGAACTAAATAACCGGCAATAAATTCAGACTGATACGGCGCACACAGTAAAGTTAATAAAAGCGCCAGCGAGATAAACCAATATAGGGTAAAAGAACGATGTTTGGGTGCCAGCCATGGTAAACATTCCTGACGCCAGAAACGTCGGGCATAGTGCGGACTGATAATCATCCGCATTGGATAATAAAGAAACGTCGTAAAAATTAATGCCGCGCTGATTAAACTTTGGATATCTATTACGGTATAAATCAACGGCATACTACCAAAGTAACTGGTAATAGATAATGGAAACGCAAAATATTGCCCGGCAAGGTACATGGTGATTTTCAACAGCACCGGCGCGAAGAAGCCGCCCCAGAAGATCCGCGCCCCCATATGTTTCGCCGTGGGGCCACATCGCCAGCGCTTGCCCACCATCAGGCGTAAAACAGCGCAGGAGACAAACACAGCAAACAGCTGACAAAAGAGCAGAATAAGCGCCTGTGACAGCGTTAATTCAATGAGAAAGCTATTGGTAATGGCAAACGCGAGAATTAATGGTGCGATCGCATAGCGGCCAAAGATAAAAATAACAGAAAACATCACGCTGATTGGTAGCCAGGCAATATAAATAAGATTGCCATCAATAACCGTTTGCGGTGAAATAAAACGAGCCAGCGGAATAGCGACTAAACTGACGAGAAAGGCCAACAGAGTTTTTTTGATATTAATGTTAATTTTATCAAGCATTATTGTTAATTAAAACTCCGGCAACCTCATTACGTTTAATGGGGGAAATGTTATGTTGCTTATTTAGGGCAGGCAAGGTGAATTATCAGGAAAAAGTCTGAAATTACTTTCGATTTTAATAGCTGGAGATTAACTGACTTAACCAGAAAGTGCTTTACATGAAAACAGCTAAAAACAAAAACCCCCGCCGAGGCGAGGGTTCTGAATTTTGGTGGAGCTAAGCGGGATCGAACCGCTGACCTCTTGCATGCCATGCAAGCGCTCTCCCAGCTGAGCTATAGCCCCACAGGACCTCTTTACGAACCAAATCTGCTGGGTGCAGAATTTGGTGGAGCTAAGCGGGATCGAACCGCTGACCTCTTGCATGCCATGCAAGCGCTCTCCCAGCTGAGCTATAGCCCCGTAACGTAAAGCGTGTCGTGTTGACGGGCGGCATAATATGAATTCCTCGCTCAGGTGTCAACGGCAAAATTATCCTTCGCAATTCAATCGCTGAAAAAGCAGGCAACTTGCTGACATTGCGAGCCTTATCGCAGCCAGAAGTTAAACAGGTCACTTTTTCACGTAAAAGGATGCTATAACATGTGCAGCTAATTCCCATACATTTACTCAGGAAATAGTATGCTCAAGGAACGAATGACACCTGAAGAAATCGCCCACCTGACCGGCTACAGCCGGCAAACTATCAATAAGTGGGTGCGGAAAGAAGGCTGGCAAACCTCTCCGCGGCCTGGCGTCCAGGGTGGCAAAGCGCGGCTGGTCCATGTCAATGAGCAAGTCAGGGAGTTTATCCGCAGCGCTCAGCGCGTGGCAGAGACACCAGGCGCCTATTCTACCCACGACAGCGATCTGGAATCGCTGCTGCTGACCCTTAGCAAAGAGCTCACTCCCAGCGAGCAGAAGCAGCTGATGTCGCTGTTGCTGCGCGAAGGGATCACCGGGTTACTACTTCGGTTAGGGATCCGCGATCGGTAAAGCATGATGAAACTGAAAGATAAAATGACACCCGCAGAGCTCGCCGACTGCCTGGGACTGGCCAGACAAACGATCAATCGCTGGGTTCGCGAGCAAAAATGGCGCACGGAAGCGATACCCGGCGTCAAAGGAGGACGCGCGCGACTGGTGGTCATCGACAAACCGGTGCTCGAATTTCTGACCAATGCGCCTGCCAGGCGCCATCTGTTTACCGACAATCATTTGGCGGAATCGCCCGGCGCTTATCTGGTCAATGAGGCTGACGTGGTCTGGCGGCAAATCACGGAAACCCTGCAACTGATGACTCCGGCCGAACAGCTGCAGCTTCGCGATCTGCTGGCCCGGGAAGGGATTAGCGGCTTTCTTGCCCGCCTCGGCATCGCCAGCCCGGCGTAACAGACAAAAAAACGGCAGGAGTAACCTGCCGTTGTTTCATCCACGTCCCAATCAGGACGCCTGACCTTCACGTTCAGCGATAAAAGCCAGCGCTTTGTTGATACGCTCAACGCTACGGGATTTACCGATAGCGTGGACGGTGACGTCAAGCGCAGGAGACTGCCCTGCCCCGGTAACCGCCACGCGCAGCGGCATGCCGACTTTACCCATGCCGACTTCCAGCTCATCAGCGGTTGCCTGAATTGCATGGTGGACGTTCTCCGCTGTCCAGTCGCCGATCGCCGCCAGCTTGTCGCGAACCACTTCCAGCGGCTGACGCGCCACCGGACGCAGATGTTTCTTCGCCGCATCGGCGTCGAACTCATCGAACTCTTCATAGAAGTAGCGGCAGCTCTGAGCAATCTCTTTCAGCGTTTTGCAACGCTCGCCCAGCAGTTTCACCAGCTCGGCCAGCTGTGGGCCATTACGGGTATCGATATTTTCCTGCTCGATGTGCCACTGCAGATGCGTCGCCACGTATTCCGCCGGCAGCGTATTGATGTAGTGATGGTTCAGCCACAGCAGTTTGTCGGTGTTGAACGCACTCGCGGATTTGCTGACCGCCCCCAGCGAAAAGAACTCGATCATCTCTTCGCGGGTGAAGATCTCCTGATCGCCATGGGACCACCCCAGACGTACCAGATAGTTAAGCAGCGCTTCCGGCAGGTAGCCGTCGTCACGATACTGCATCACGCTCACCGCACCGTGGCGTTTGGACAGTTTTTTACCGTCATCGCCGTTGATCATCGACACGTGGGCGTAAACCGGCACCGGCGCATTCAGCGCTTTGAGGATGTTGATCTGGCGCGGTGTGTTGTTGATATGATCTTCACCACGGATCACATGGGTGATCGCCATATCCCAGTCATCTACCACCACGCAGAAGTTATAGGTCGGGGAACCATCGGTACGACGAATGATCAGATCGTCCAGCTCCTGGTTGCTGAACTCGATAGGTCCGCGGATCTGATCGTCAAAGATCACCGACCCTTCCTGCGGGTTGGCAAAACGCACCACGCACGGCTCATCGTCGGCATGATGCTCGTGGCTATGGCGGCAGCGGCCATCGTAACGCGGCTTCTCACCGTTCGCCATTTGCTCTTCGCGCAGCGCTTCCAGACGCTCTTTCGAGCAATAACATTTATAAGCGGTGCCAGCTTCCAGCATCTCATCGATCACGTTGTTATAACGGTCGAAACGTTTGGTCTGGTAATAAGGGCCCTCATCCCATTGCAGATTCAGCCAGTTCATGCCATCCATGATGGCTTCAATTGCTTCCGGGGTGGAGCGTTCGAGATCGGTGTCTTCAATACGCAGCACAAACTCACCGCCGTGGTTACGAGCAAAAAGCCAGGAATAGAGAGCAGTACGCGCACCGCCAACGTGCAGATAGCCTGTTGGGCTTGGCGCGAAGCGAGTTTTGATTTTCATGAATTGGCCTTACGTTTAATAAAGATGCCGATAGCCGGCAATGTCCGGTGGAAATTATGGGTCAATATTCTAACACCGTGGGCTGATTCCTCAATGTTGATCCCGTCGGAACGTCACGGTTTGCCATTTTTGTTTATAAATCATGCTACGCCGCCGGTTTTACGATCGCTTTGTTTAATTTTACGACGAACGAACGAATTCTTTAGAAAAGGCGTTGACTCATTTTCAACTCTCCCTATAATGCGACTCCACACAGCGGGGGTGATTAGCTCAGCTGGGAGAGCACCTCCCTTACAAGGAGGGGGTCGGCGGTTCGATCCCGTCATCACCCACCACTACTTAACGTAGTCTCCGCCGTGTAGAACAGAAAATTGAGAAGTGGGTGATTAGCTCAGCTGGGAGAGCACCTCCCTTACAAGGAGGGGGTCGGCGGTTCGATCCCGTCATCACCCACCACTTTCTCGCCAGCTGGATTTTCTGTCAAAATGTGAAGTACCGAAGTGGGTGATTAGCTCAGCTGGGAGAGCACCTCCCTTACAAGGAGGGGGTCGGCGGTTCGATCCCGTCATCACCCACCACTTCGGGTCGTTAGCTCAGTTGGTAGAGCAGTTGACTTTTAATCAATTGGTCGCAGGTTCGAATCCTGCACGACCCACCAATGTAAAAAGGCGCCCTAAAGGCGCCTTTTTGCTATGCGCAGTTTGCGGTCTTGCCGCGAGTTCCCCCGCAGCACTCCCCCTGTCAGCGCTGATACAGCGGATCTTCCACCCTCGCAGCGGTTAAATTTGCCCCTTCTTCACGCACAATTTCCCATAACGCCTGAGCGGCGGTCGACAGCGAGCGATTTTTCCGGCATGCCAGCATCAACTGCCGCTCCATCACCGGGGTCAGCCGCTTCACCGTCAGATGGCTCCCCTGCGGTAACGGCAGCGCCAGCGCCGGCAGAACGCTGATGCCAATTCCCGATTCTACCATCGGAAACAGCGTTGCCGGGTGACCAATCTCCTGCACAATGTTCGCCCGGATAGCCAGCCGGCTAAGGGCCGCATCAATCAGCGGACGGCTGCCGGAGGCATAGTCCTGCAGGATCAGTCTCTCATCCTGCAGCGCTTGCCACGGCACCTCCGTCAGGCCGGCAAAAGGATGATCCTCCCGGCAAAGCAGCAAAAAAGGTTCCGCCAGGACCACTTCACACTGCAGATCTGCCGCCGGGCCGGGGTCGATCACAATGCCGAAATCCACTTCCCCATGGCGAATACTCTCCAGCACCCACTGCTGGGGCCGATCGTGCAACACAAAATCGATATCAGGATAACGACGGTTGCTGTGAGCAATACACTGCGGAATCAGGTGGGCGGAAATCGTCTGACTGGCGGCGACCTTGACGGTACCGCTCATCTGCTGGCCGACGCGCCCGGCGTCGCGCAGGGTAATCGTCAACTCATCGAGCAAACGCTCCAGCCGCCCCGCCAGCTGCTGACCCGCTTCGGTGAGCACGACTTCGCGAGTGGTACGGTCGAGTAACCGAACGCCGGTCTGATGCTCCAGCTCTTTGACGCTATGGCTGACGGCCGACTGACTTAAGCCAATCATCTCCCCTGCCCGGCTGAAGCTTCTGGCCCGGGCGACGGTGACGAATACTTTTAACTGACGCAGAGAGTAATTCATCTTTTTTATTCATGAATAGATGCAATAAATCAATTTTATTTCTCAAATGAAAAAAAGCACAATAGCGCATCTCTTTTCAGGAGCGTTTATGAAACTTTTCCGCATTCTCGATCCGTTTACGGCAACCCTGGTCACCGTTGTCCTGCTGGCCTCATTCTTCCCCGCCCGTGGCGCTTTCGTTCCCTTCTTTGAACATCTGACCACCGCCGCCATTGCCCTGCTGTTTTTTATGCACGGCGCTAAACTCTCCCGGGAAGCGATTATCGCCGGCGGCAGCCACTGGCGTTTGCATCTGTGGGTGATGTGCAGCACCTTTATACTCTTCCCGGTACTCGGGGTTCTGTTTGCCTGGTGGGCGCCGGTGAATGTCGATCCGATGCTCTACAGCGGCTTTATCTATCTGTGCATTCTGCCGGCCACCGTGCAATCCGCTATCGCCTTTACTTCGCTGGCCGGAGGCAACGTCGCGGCGGCGGTGTGCTCAGCCTCGGCCTCCAGCCTGCTGGGGATCTTTGTTTCACCGCTGCTGGTGGGCGTCCTGATGAACCTTCATGGCGCAGGCGGCAGCCTCGAGCAGGTCGGTAAAATCATGCTGCAGCTGCTGCTGCCTTTCGTACTCGGTCACTTATCACGGCCGTGGATCGGCAACTGGGTGGCGAAGCATAAGAAGTGGATTGGTAAGACCGACCAGACCTCGATTCTGCTGGTGGTTTACTCCGCCTTTAGCGAGGCAGTGGTGAATGGCATCTGGCATAAAGTCGGTCTGGGATCGCTGCTGTTTATCGTGGTGGTCAGCCTGGTGCTGCTGGCCATTGTCATCGCCGTTAACGTGTTCGTCGCCCGCCGCTGCGGCTTTAACAAAGCCGATGAGATTACCATCGTCTTTTGCGGTTCGAAAAAGAGTCTGGCCAACGGCATCCCGATGGCCAATATTCTCTTCCCAACCTCCATCCTCGGTATCATGGTGCTGCCGCTGATGATCTTCCACCAAATCCAGCTGATGGTCTGCGCGGTGCTGGCGCGGCGCTACAAGCAGCAAACCGATGCGCGTCTCGCTGAGGAAAAGGCCAACGCCGCCAAAGCTTAACGCGCTTTCTTCAGGGGCTGAACCAGATCGCTCAGCCCCTCGGTTTTAATCAGCAGGGTCAACGCCATCAGCTCGCCGAGATGGCCGGCAGGAAACTGATCCTTACGCGCAAACCACAGTAAATACTCTTCCGGGACATCGATTAAACGACGTCCCTTGTATTTACCGAACGGCATCTCAGTATTGGCTATTTCGACCAGCTGCGCTTTATCCACGTTATTCTCCCAGCAGACGCATCATTTCGGCTTCGTCAATCACCTCAATGCCCAGCTCCTGCGCTTTCGCCAGCTTAGAACCCGCCGCTTCGCCGGCAATCACCAGGTCAGTTTTCTTCGACACACTGCCTGCCACCTTCGCCCCCAGCGCGACGAGACGCGCTTTGGCGTCATCCCGCGATAGCTGACTCAGGCTGCCGGTCAGGACCACGGTTTTACCCGCAAAAGGGCTATCAATCTCTTCCGCCTTCACCACGACTGGCGCCGGCCAGTGAACGCCTTCGGCCAGCAGCTGCGCGATGACATCGCGGTTACTCTCTTCGGCAAAGAAGTTGAAGGTATGGGTGGCAACCACGATGCCAACATCAGGGACCTTTTGCAGCTCCTCAATGGAAGCCTGCTCCAGGGCTTCAAGAGTGCCGAAATGCGCCGCCAGGGCCGCCGCTGTCGCTTCGCCTACCTCGCGAATACCCAGAGCGTAGAGGAAGCGTGCGAAGGTCGTCTCTTTGGCTTTTTCCAAAGCATTGACCACATTTTGCGCGGACTTCGGCCCCATCCGATCCAGCCCGGTGAGTTTCCCGGCGCTCAGGCGGAACAGATCCGCCGGCGTATGGACATACTCTTTCTCCACCAGTTGGTCGATGATCTTGTCACCCATGCCGTCAACGTCGAGCGCGCGACGGGAGACGAAGTGCTTAAGCGACTCTTTACGCTGCGCGCCGCAGATAAGGCCGCCCGTACAGCGGGCTACCGCCTCGCCCTCCACTCGCTCAACGTCGGACTGACATACCGGGCAGTGGGTCGGGAAGACAACATCCCGGGCATCCGCCGGACGCTCGGAAAGCACCACATTGACCACCTGCGGGATCACATCGCCTGCCCGACGAATCACTACCTTGTCGCCGATTTTCAGACCTAAGCGTTCGATTTCATCGGCGTTATGTAGGGTGGCATTGCTCACCAGCACGCCGGCGACATGGACCGGCTCCAGGCGCGCCACTGGCGTGATCGCCCCGGTGCGCCCTACCTGGAACTCCACATCCCGGACGAAAGTCATCTGCTCCTGTGCCGGGAACTTAAAGGCCACGGCCCAGCGCGGCGCGCGGGCCACAAAACCCAACTGCTCCTGCAGCGCCAGCGAATCGACTTTGATCACCACGCCATCAATGTCAAAGCCCAGATGAGGACGATCTTCCTCGACTTTACGATAGTAAGTGAGCACTTCCTCGGGAGTATGACACAGGGTGACGCGATCGCTCACCGGCAGTCCCCATGCTTTGAACTGCTGCAAACGGGCCGAGTGGCTGGCCGGCAGCTCACCGCCCTCCAGCACGCCAACGCCGTAGCAGAAGAAAGTAAGCGGTCGCTTCGCCGTGATGCGCGGATCGAGCTGGCGCAGCGAACCCGCCGCCGCATTACGCGGGTTAGCAAACACTTTTCCGCCGGTGCGGCGCGCTTCTTCATTGATTTTTTCAAACCCGGCCTGCGGAAGGAAAACCTCACCACGCGCCTCAAGACGTGCCGGGATATTCTCGCCATGCAGCTTGAGGGGGATAGTGCGAATGGTTCGCACATTGGAGGTAATATCCTCGCCGGTGGTACCGTCGCCGCGGGTCGCGGCCTGCATCAGTACGCCGTTTTCGTAGAGAATACTCACCGCGAGGCCGTCGAGCTTAAGCTCGCAGCAGTAGGTGAGATCGTCAGTGCTTTTCAGGCGATCCTGTACCCGCTTGTTGAAGGCGAGAAAGCTCTCTTCATCAAACACGTTATCCAGCGACAGCATCGGCACTTCATGGCGGATCTGGCTGAAGGCAGTTAGTGGCGCCGCCCCCACCCGCTGAGTCGGCGAGTCCGGGGTAATCAGCTCCGGATGTTGACTCTCCAGCTCGCGCAGCTCGCGCATCAGGCGGTCATATTCCGCATCGGGCACTTCCGGTGCGTCCATAACGTGGTACAGATATTCATGATGGCGAAGCGTGGTTCGCAGTTCAGTCAGTTGTTGTTCGATCGGTTCCATATCACACCATCAATGATAAAAAACCCCCGACAGGCGGGGGTTGAGAAGGAGTTGAGATAACGCGGGACGTCAGGCGTTCGCGTCTTTCACTTCGCGAATACGATCCTGGTATTCACGCAGTTTTTGCGGCGTCATCATGCGACGCTGATCGTCAAGCACCACACCGCCCACTTCATCGGCGATATACTGCGCAGACTGCAGCATCAGCTTGAAGTTCTGCAGTTCATCACCGTAGGAAGGGACCTGCATAAAAATAGTCACCCCAGGGGTCATCATATCCGCCATGCTGTCCGGATTGAAGGTCCCCGGCTTCACCATGTTGGCCAGACTGAACAGTACCGGGCCGCTGCCATCCGGACTCAGATGGCGGTGGAAAATATTCATTTCACCAAACTTGAAGCCGGCCTGCTGGATGCTGTTGATCAGCACCTCGCCGTTAAGCTGTGCGCCGTGATGGGCGGCGACGTTCATCACAATGACCGTCTCTTTACGCTCTTTCGGCTGCGGCGCGGCAGGCTGCTGCGGCTCTACCGGCTGCGGCTCGACCACGGCGGGCTGCGGCGCGGCAACAGGCTGTGGCACAGGCTGCTGCGGGGCGGCTGGCTGCGGCTGGGCAACGGTCGGCGTCACCGGCTGCGGTGCGACGGGCTGCTGCACAACGGGCTGCGGCTGATGTTGGGGTTGCACGGACGGCTGCGCGGGCTGCGGCTGTTGCCAGCCAGGCTGCGGAGCCGCATGCGGCACAGGCTGCTGTCCCTGCGGTTGAACCGGGGCCTGGCGCGGCGATTGCTGCGGCTGGCGAACCGGTTCATCAGGACGCACAGGCTGCTGCATCTGGCGCTCGTAAGGCGGCTGGTACTGGTGCTGCGGCGCCTGACGAGGGGCTTCATGCTCCCCATGCGCGCCGTGCGGGGCGTGAGTGACCGGATGAACGCGGACTTCACCTACGCCTTCAACATTATCATCAAAGTCTTCGTTTTCCGACTCATCGTCGCGCGACTTCATACGTTTCAGTGGGCGATCGCGAAACATCGAAGAACGTTCTTTACGGCTGGTCCAAAAACCATGTACCAGTAAAGCGATTATGGCGATCGCGCCAACAATGATTAATATCAGACGCAAATCCTGCATCATTATATTCTCTGTTGTTCTAACACCTTGCCACCACGGCAAACATTTACTCACTAAGAGTATTTGCCGATTACCTCAAGTGCAAGTGCGTCGGTCGCTTTCACCACATAAAGATGAACTAAATCGTGCTTTTTGCTGTTTTTTCGAACATTTCCTAACTGGTTATTGTCTGGCGACCCGATAAAATAAGCGAGCATTCACACTGGATGTTAAAAAAGGAGCATTGCCTGGCTATGGTTTCATCATCCGCACCGACCCCGCGTAGCGGCGTTTATTATTTTTCGCAGGGCTGGAAACTCATCGGGCTGCCTGGCATACGGCGTTATGTCTTTTTGCCTTTGCTGGTTAACGTGCTGCTGATGGGCGGAGCCTTCTGGTGGCTGTTTACCCGTCTCGACAGCTGGATCCCCTCGCTGATGAGCCATGTGCCGGACTGGTTGCAGTGGCTGAATTACCTGCTGTGGCCGGTGGTGGTGCTCTCGATTCTGCTGGTGTTTGGTTACTTCTTTTCGACTATCGCCAACTGGATAGCTGCGCCGTTCAGCGGCCTGCTGGCGGAACAACTTGAAGCGCGTCTGACTGGCGCCACCCCGCCGGATGTCGGCGTCTTTGGCATCATGAAGGATATTCCGCGCATCATGAAACGTGAGTGGCAGAAGCTGGCCTGGTACCTGCCCCGTGCCATCGTGCTGTTGCTGCTCTACTTTATACCCGGCGTTGGCCAGACGGTGGCCCCGGTACTCTGGTTCCTGTTCAGCGCATGGATGCTGGCAATTCAATACTGCGATTACCCCTTTGATAATCACAAGGTTCCCTTCAAAACCATGCGCGAAGCGCTGCGCAGCCGCAAAGTGATGAATATGCAGTTTGGGGCGCTCACCAGTCTGTTTACCATGATCCCGGTGTTAAACCTGGTGATCCTGCCAGTGGCCATCTGCGGCGCCACCGCAATGTGGGTCGATTGTTATCGCGATAAACACGCGGTCTGGAAATAGCCCCAACATGTTCACCCCGGGAGCGGCTGAGGCCGCTCCTTATATCTCGCTTATTCCTTCTTGCTTATCATTATTTCCCTTCCGCATATAGATATGCTAAATCCTTACTTCCGCATATTCTTTAAGCGGGTATGCTGATGCCGTACCCCCAAATTTCATACAGTTAAGGACGGGCCATGAGTAAGATTTTTGAAGACAACTCCCTGACTATCGGTCACACGCCGCTGGTACGACTGAACCGCATTGGTAACGGCCGTATCCTGGCAAAGGTAGAATCTCGTAACCCGAGCTTTAGCGTAAAATGCCGTATCGGCGCCAATATGATCTGGGATGCTGAAAAGCGCGGCGTTTTGAAACCTGGCGTGGAACTGGTCGAACCGACCAGCGGCAACACCGGTATCGCCCTCGCCTACGTGGCGGCGGCCCGCGGCTACAAGCTAACGCTAACCATGCCGGAAACCATGAGCATTGAGCGCCGCAAACTGCTGAAAGCGCTGGGCGCCAACCTGGTACTGACCGAAGGCGCAAAAGGCATGAAAGGCGCTATTCAGAAAGCGGAAGAGATCGTCGCCAGCAACCCGGAAAAATTCCTGCTGCTGCAGCAGTTCAGCAACCCGGCTAACCCGGAAATCCACGAAAAGACCACCGGCCCGGAAATCTGGGAAGACACCGATGGTCAGGTGGACGTCTTTATCTCTGGCGTAGGCACCGGCGGTACGCTGACCGGCGTCAGCCGCTACATTAAAAACACCAAGGGCAAAAAAGATCTGATCACCGTCGCGGTCGAACCGACCGATTCGCCGGTCATCTCCCAGGCGCTGGCGGGTGAAGAGCTCAAGCCGGGCCCGCACAAAATTCAGGGCATCGGCGCCGGCTTCATTCCTGGCAACCTGGATCTGAAGCTGGTGGACAAAGTGATCGGCATTACCAACGAGGAAGCTATCTCCACGGCGCGCCGTCTGATGGAAGAAGAAGGCATCCTGGCGGGTATCTCTTCCGGGGCCGCTGTTGCCGCCGCGCTGAAGCTGCAGGAAGATGAGGCCTTTACCAATAAGAATATTGTGGTTATCCTGCCTTCCTCAGGTGAGCGTTACTTAAGCACCGCGCTGTTCGCCGATCTCTTCACTGAGAAAGAATTGCAACAGTAGTGCCAGCTTGTAAATAATGTGTAAAAAAGCACCTTTTCAGGTGCTTTTTTGTGGCATACGTCAAAGTTTTACCCCTCCTGGCATTGATTCACCTCGTAGGGTCTGGTATTTAACCAGCACATTTATTTTGATGCGCGAAATTATTCAGAAGAGGATTTCCGCCAGCTGAATCGATTTTATGATTTGGTTCAAGTCTTCCTTTCGCGGCATAATGTTTAATGACGTGCTAGACGTCAATGGCCCGCAGGTCTTCGCAGCGCCAGGCGCTGCCGACGCCAAGGCCGGAAACGTAACGCCGGCGCTAACAATACAGGCTAAAGTCGAGTCGTTAGACTAGACTTTAGGTCCACAACACTAAACCTATAAGTTGGGGAAATATAATGTTCCAGCAAGAAGTTACCATTACCGCTCCGAACGGTCTGCACACCCGCCCTGCTGCTCAGTTTGTTAAAGAAGCTAAAGGCTTCACTTCTGAGATCACTGTAACCTCCAACGGCAAAAGCGCCAGCGCCAAAAGCCTGTTCAAACTGCAGACTCTGGGCCTGACCCAGGGCACCGTAGTGACCCTCTCCGCTGAAGGCGAAGATGAGCAGAAAGCTGTTGAGCATCTGGTTAAACTGATGGCTGAACTCGAGTAAGTTCACGGGTTCTTTTTCATATCAGTCACAAGTAAGGTAGGGTTATGATTTCAGGCATTTTAGCATCCCCGGGTATCGCCTTCGGCAAAGCACTGCTGCTGAAGGAAGATGAAATTGTCATCGACCGGAAGAAAATTTCTGCCGATAAGGTTGATCAGGAAGTCGAACGTTTCCTGAGCGGCCGCGCCAAGGCCTCCGCCCAGCTGGAGGTCATCAAAACCAAAGCTGGTGAAACTTTCGGTGAAGAAAAAGAAGCCATCTTCGAAGGGCATATCATGCTGCTGGAAGATGAGGAGCTTGAGCAGGAAATCATAGCCCTGATTAAAGATAAGCACATGACTGCCGACGCGGCAGCCAATGAAGTTATCGAAGGTCAGGCCACTGCCCTGGAAGAGCTGGACGATGAATACCTGAAAGAACGTGCGGCTGACGTACGCGACATCGGTAAGCGCCTGCTGCGCAACATCCTTGGTCTGTCGATTATCGATCTGAGCGCGATTCAGGATGAAGTCATCCTCGTCGCCGCCGATCTGACCCCGTCTGAAACCGCACAGCTGAACCTGAAAAAAGTGCTGGGCTTCATCACCGACGCGGGCGGCCGTACCTCTCACACCTCCATCATGGCGCGTTCCCTGGAACTGCCGGCCATCGTGGGCACCGGCAGCATCACGGCGCAGGTGAAAAACGGCGATTATCTGATTCTCGACGCGGTGAACAACCAGGTTCTGGTCAACCCGTCTAACGAGCAAATTGAAGCGCTGCGTAATCTGCAGGCTCAGGTTGCGGAAGAAAAAGCCGAACTGGCGAAACTGAAAGATCTGCCGGCGATTACCCTCGACGGCCATCAGGTTGAAGTCTGCGCCAACATTGGTACCGTTCGCGATGTCGAAGGTGCTGAGCGCAACGGCGCCGAAGGCGTTGGCCTGTATCGTACCGAATTCCTGTTCATGGACCGTGACGCGCTGCCAACTGAAGAAGAGCAGTTTGCGGCCTATAAAGCGGTGGCTGAAGCCTGTGGCTCTCAGGCCGTTATCGTGCGTACCATGGACATTGGCGGCGACAAAGAGCTGCCGTACATGAACTTCCCGAAAGAAGAGAACCCGTTCCTCGGCTGGCGTGCCGTGCGTATCGCGATGGATCGTAAAGAAATCCTGCGCGATCAGGTGCGCGCCATCCTGCGTGCCTCCGCTTTCGGTAAACTGCGCATTATGTTCCCGATGATCATCTCTGTTGAAGAAGTGCGTGCGCTGAAGAAAGAGATCGAAATCTACAAACAGGAACTGCGTGACGAAGGTAAAGCATTTGACGAATCCATTGAGATCGGCGTGATGGTGGAAACACCGGCTGCGGCGACCATTGCTCGTCATCTGGCCAAAGAAGTTGATTTCTTTAGTATCGGCACCAATGATTTAACGCAATATACTCTGGCAGTTGACCGTGGTAATGATATGATTTCACATCTTTACCAGCCGATGTCACCGTCTGTACTGAATCTGATTAAGCAAGTTATTGATGCTTCTCACGCTGAAGGTAAATGGACTGGCATGTGCGGTGAGCTTGCGGGCGATGAACGTGCTACACTTCTGTTGCTGGGTATGGGGCTGGACGAATTCTCTATGAGCGCCATTTCCATCCCGCGCATCAAGAAGATTATTCGTAATACGAACTTCGAAGATGCGAAAGTATTAGCAGAGCAGGCTCTTGCTCAACCGACAACGGACGAGTTAATGACGCTGGTTAACAAGTTCATTGAAGAAAAAACAATCTGCTAATCCAAGAGATGCGCGGCCCAAATTACTGCTTAGGAGAAGATCATGGGTTTGTTTGATAAATTGAAATCTCTGGTTTCTGATGACAAGAAAGACACCGGAACTATTGAGATTATTGCTCCCCTCTCCGGTGAGATCGTCAACATCGAAGACGTGCCGGATGTGGTTTTTGCGGAAAAAATTGTGGGCGATGGGATTGCCATCAAACCGACCGGCAACAAAATGGTCGCGCCGGTAGACGGTACCATTGGTAAAATTTTCGAAACCAACCATGCGTTCTCTATTGAATCTGATAGCGGCATCGAGCTGTTCGTTCACTTCGGTATTGATACCGTTGAACTGAAAGGCGAAGGCTTCAAGCGTATCGCTGAAGAAGGCCAGCGCGTGAAAGTCGGCGACCCGGTTATCGAATTCGATCTGCCGCTGCTGGAAGAGAAAGCCAAGTCTACCCTGACGCCGGTGGTTATCTCCAACATGGACGAGATCAAAGAGCTGATCAAACTGTCCGGTAGCGTGACGGTGGGTGAAACCCCGGTTATCCGCATCAAGAAGTAATGCTTGCTGCATAAAAATGGCGCCGAAAGGCGCCATTTTTTTATATCGCGCTGGTCACCGGCTGATAGCACTTCTCCCGGGACAAGATGCGCAATCCCTCCGGCGTGCTCTCCAGAATACGACGCTCACTGTCAGAGACCAGCAGATCGCACTGGTACCCTCCGGCCAGGCCGAACAGCGACCGCGCTACGCAAGCATCCTCCAGCGCCGCCTCCCCTGTGGTATCAAAATGACCGACAATGCGCCCCTGTTGGCGGATCACTAACCGATAGCTTTTCATCAGTTTTTCTCCCGTGGCGGCAGGATCAGTTCGTCACACCCCTGCGCGGCAGTCCAGTTCATGACCTCCAGCACGCGCCGGGCGGCACTCTGCGTCGCCGCCCCCAGCGCCAGGCCAGTGAGCAGACCGCTCACCAGCTCTGCACAGAACAGATCGCCCGTTCCCTTCAGGTCCGTTTCCACCCGCGGGTGGGCCACCACCTCCACCGCATCGGCCGTCACCACCAGCACATTTATCGTCGAACGCGCCTCTCCCGGCGCGCTGGTGATCACCACCCATTTGAGGGTATCTGACAGCAGGCTTCGCGCCGCGGCGACCGCCTCCTGCTGATTGCGACAGCGCTGGCCGCTCAGCGTTTCCAGCTCAAACAGATTGGGGGTGATCCCTTGCGCCAGTGGCAGAAGATGCTGACGATAGGCGTCCGGGATCTCAGCCTTAACGTAGATGCCGCTGTCGACATCGCCGATGACCGGATCCACCAGAATGCACAGCCCGGGATGGCGGGCCCGCACCCGCGTCAGCCACTGCGCCAGACGTTCGATTTGCACGGCGTTGCCCATATAGCCGGTGGTCACTGCACGCAGTTCGCGCAACGCGTCGCGTTCCTCCAGCGCCTGCAGATACCCGACAAACCACTCCTCCGGAATAATGCCGCCATAGAACGTCTCATAATGGGGCGTATTGCTGAACAGTACCGTCGGCACTGCCAGCACGCGCAAACCGTGCTGTTTAATGGCCGGAACCGCGATGCTGTTGCCAACGCTGCCATAGACTACCTGGGACTGCACAGCGACGATATCGACTTCCGACGCCCGGCTTGTGTCGTGAAAGAGCACTGATTGTATGTCATCTTGCTGGCCCATCTTTTCTCCCCCCGCTGGACAGCGGGTCACGCACTGATTATGATTCGTCCTATGCTAAATTTCATTTTGTCATAGGTCAATAATGTTTACCGGAAAAACCGCCAGCGATATCTTCGATCATATCCGCCATCTGGTGCAGAGCGGTGGGTTGCGGCCCGGAGAGGTTCTGCCACCGGTACGCGAGCTCGCCAGCCAGCTGGAGGTGAATCGCAATACCGTCGCCGCCGCCTATAAACGGCTGGTCACCTCCGGGCTGGCCGTCAGCCAGGGACGAAACGGCACGGCCATTAAAGCACGGGATCCGCTGCCGGCGCTGGAGGGCGGTGACCCAACGACGCCGCTGAACGATATCTCCAGCGGCAATCCGGACCCCGCCAGACTGCCTGAATTAACCCGTTATCTGGGCCAGCTTGCCCGCACACCACGCCTGTATGGCGATGCTCCCATCGAGCCGCGGCTTGGTCAATGGGCCGAGGCGTGGTTTGCCAAAGAGATAGCGGTTCCCTTTGCGGTGAATCTCGCCAGCGGAGCGATTGACGCCCTGGAGCGTCTGCTGAGCGCTCTGCTGCTGCCCGGCGACGGCGTTGTGGTGGAAGATCCCTGTTTTCTCAGCAGCATCAATATGGTGCGTTACGCCGGTTTTACCCCCTGCCCGGTGGCGGTGGATGCCGAGGGGATGGATCCTGACGGCCTGGAGGAGGCGTTACGCAACGGCGCACGGGCGGTGATCTTAACCCCGCGCGCGCATAATCCTACCGGCTGTAGCCTGACGGAAACCCGGGCGCATGCCCTGCGGGAGGTGCTGGCCCGCTATCCGCAGGTGCTGGCGATCGTCGATGACCATTTTGCCCTGCTGTCGGCCACGCCATGGTACTCCCCTCTTCCTGCAAGCACGCAACGCTGGGCGCTGGTGCGCTCAATGTCAAAAACCCTCGGGCCAGACCTGCGGCTGGCCTTTATCGCCAGCGATGCCGATACCTCAGCGGCGCTGCGCCTGCGGCTTAACGCCGGCAGCCAGTGGGTCAGCCATCTGCTGCAGGACCTGACGCTGGCCTGTCTGACCGATGAGGCGTTTATCGCCTCGATGACGGAGACCCGTCGTCATTATCGCCAGCAGAATGAGAAACTGGCGGCGGCGCTGGCCCGGCACGGCCACAGCCATGCTACGCCTGGCGATGGCCTCAATTTCTGGCTGCCGCTGCCAGCGGCGAGCCAGCCCTACGCCTTACGCCTGGCCCGCGCCGGCTGGCTGGTCCGGGAGGGGGAAATATTTGGTGTCCGAACGCCTGCGCACGGGCTGCGCCTGTCGCTGGGCCGTCTGAGTGACGCTGAGATTTCCCGCCTGGCGGCTGATATTGCGCTGGTCTTAAACCAAACCTGATGCAGGCCGTATCATTCAGCATGTTGAAGCATCTGCCGCACAGGTGAGTGATGGCAGCTGCCGATAAACTAATGAAAAAGTAAACGAAAGCAGGCACAGTCTTACCTGCATACCCTGCTCGCCCGGACGAATAAAACAGTCCCGGTGGCGGAAAAATCGCTCACAAGAAGGAGCACCAGAGATGCATCACACTGACCTGGCACTGAAGGCGGTCATTGAAGCCTGCGACCGCGCTATCTCACAGGAAGATTACGATACCCTGATGGCCTATTACGCAGAAGACGCCGCGCTGGTCGTCAAACCGGGCATGGTGGTCAGAGGGAAAGAGAATATCCGCAAAGCCTTTATCGCCATTGCCGACTATTTCCAGCACCGACTGGTGGTGACTCAGGGGAAAATGGAGGTTATTGAAGGCGGCGGCAATGCGCTGGTGATTATGGAGACCCGGCTGGATATCCCGACGGCGGACGGGATATCCCAGGTCACACGGCGCGCCACCTATGTCTTTCAGAAGCAGGGCGAGCGCTGGCTGTGTACGGTCGATAACTCCTACGGCACCGACCTGCTTGATGATTAAATGCCAGCCCCCTGGCTAAAATGTTCTTCGCCGAACACGCCGGTGGAAAGGTAACGATCGCCGCGATCGCAGACGATCGCCACCACCACCGCGCCAGGATTTTCACGGGCAATGCGTAACGCGCCCGCCACCGCGCCGCCGGAACTGACCCCGCAGAAAATGCCTTCCCGCACCGCCAGCTGGCGCATGGTATTCTCGGCATCCTGCTGATGAATATCCAGCACCGCATCCACCAGCGAAGCGTTAAAGATCCCCGGCATATACTCTGCCGGCCAGCGACGGATCCCGGGAATACTGCTGCCCTCTTCCGGCTGCAGGCCGACAATGGCCACCGGTTTACTCTGTTCGCGCAAAAAGCGCGATACGCCGGTAATGGTGCCGGTGGTCCCCATGCTGGAGACAAAGTGGGTGATACGTCCCGCGGTCTGCTGCCAGATTTCCGGCCCGGTGGTAGTGTAGTGGGCGTAGGGGTTATCCGGGTTGTTAAACTGATCGAGCAGTTTGCCCTCTCCGCGCTGCGCCATCTCAAGAGCCAGGTCGCGGGCCCCCTCCATTCCCTGCTCTTTGGTGACCAGAATCAGCTCGGCGCCGTAGGCACGCATCGCCGCCCGGCGCTCCTGGCTCATGTTGTCAGGCATCAGCAGCTTCATGTGATAGCCTTTCAGCGCGGCGATCATCGCCAGCGCAATACCGGTGTTACCGCTGGTCGCTTCGATCAGCACGTCGCCGGGCTGAATTTCGCCGCGCTTTTCCGCTTCGACGATCATTGACAGCGCGGCGCGGTCTTTCACCGAGCCGGCCGGATTATTGCCTTCGAGTTTGACCCAAACTTCACTGCCGTTGTCCGGGCCCAGACGCTGAAGCTTGACCAGAGGGGTATTGCCGATGGTGTGTTCGAGTGTATTCACGATTTTTACTCAATAAAAAAGCCGGGTTGCGCTTCGCTTACCCGGCCTACAAGACGCGTAAAAACTCCAGGCCCGGAAAGCGTAGCCTTACCGGGCGATAGACCTGCTCAATAAGCTATCAGGCCGACTCCGCCAGAGCAAGCTCGCCGCGCGGCTCGATACGCTCGGTACCGTTATACAGGCGCGCGTTTTGCAGGCCAACGAACAGCCGTTCGCCGCGGGACGGCGCCTCATCGCCCGCCAGCACCACGCTCAGCGGTTCGTCATACCACCCCAGAGGCTGAACGACTAATTGGGTGTAGTGCCCTTTCGGGCTGGCTTCCAGCACCTGCACCGGCAGCGGGGAATCCAGGCTGGTCCGGCGGCTGATGTCCACTTCCCACGGACGCAGGAACAGATCCACCAGCCCCTGGTATGTTGGGGTATAGCCTAACGGCCAGCGGTGCGCGCCAACGTGGAACTGTCCACCGCGGATAATGCCCTGCAGGCGGTTTACTTCTCCCATAAACTCCAGTACGAAACGGGTCGACGGTTCACGCCACACGCGCTCCGGGGCATCGGCTTGTTCGATGTTGCCCTGACTCATCACCACCACCCGGTCAGCAACTTCCAGCGCCTCTTCCTGATCGTGGGTGACGAACACGCTGGTGAATTTTAACTCTTCATGCAGCTGACGCAGCCAGCGGCGCAGCTCTTTACGCACCTGTGCATCCAGCGCGCCGAAGGGTTCATCCAGCAACAGAATTTGCGGCTCCACCGCCAGGGCGCGCGCCAGCGCCACACGCTGCTTCTGGCCGCCGGACAGCTGCGCCGGATAGCGATCCGCCAGATGGGCTAGCTGCACCATCTCCAGCAATTTGGTCACTTTGGCTTTAATCGCCGCCGCATTGGGTCGTTCACGGCGCGGCAGCACGGTCAGGCCAAAGGCGATGTTATCGAACACCGTCATATGGCGGAACAGCGCATAGTGCTGGAAGACGAAGCCCACTTTACGGTCGCGGGCGTGCATCCGGCTGACGTCGGTGCCGTGGAAGCGGATATGACCGCTGGTCTGATGCTCCAGCCCGGCGATAATTCGCAGCAAGGTGGTTTTTCCGGAGCCCGAGGGCCCCAGCAGCGCAACCATTTGTCCGGAAGGGATATCCAGCGAGATATCATTCAGCACCTGGGTGCGACCAAACGATTTCTTAATATTGGCAATCTCAATGCTCATGATTTCCCTCCTGTTGCGCGCGTTCTTTCTGATTGGCCAGACGCCATTGCAACATACTCTTTAAAAACAGGGTCAGAATAGCCATTAACGTCAGCAGGGCCGCAGCGGTAAACGAGCCAACGGTATTGTAATCCTGCTCCAGTAGTTCAATTTGCAGCGGCAGCGACAGCGTTTCTCCACGAATCGAACCGGAGACTACCGACACTGCGCCAAATTCGCCGATGGCGCGGGCGTTGGTCAACACCACGCCGTACAGCAGCGCCCAGCGAATATTCGGCAACGTCACCCGGCGGAACATCTGCCAGCCGGAAGCGCCCAGCAGCACCGCGGCTTCATCTTCATGGCTTCCCTGACTCATCATCACCGGCACCAGCTCGCGCACCACAAACGGACAGGTGACAAAGATGGTCGCCAGCACCATGCCCGGCCAGGCGAACATGATCTGCAGGTTATGCGCATCAAGCCAACCGCCCAGCGGGCCGTTAGAGCCATAAAACAGCAGATACACCAGACCGGCCACCACCGGCGAGACGGCGAACGGGATATCCAGTAACGTCAGCAGCAGCTGGCGGCCGGGAAAAGTAAAACGTGTCACCAGCCAGGCCAGCAGCGTACCGAACACCAGGTTCACCGGTACGGTAATCAACGCAATCATCACCGTCAGCCAGATGGCATGCAGCATGTCCGGGTTGGCCAGGTTTTCCAGCACCGGCATCAGCCCTTTGCTGAAGGCCTGGATAAAGATATAGAGCATCGGCACCACGAGGATGAAGGTGGAGACCACCATCCCGACGCCAATCAGAAACCATTTCCCCCAGTTGATGCGGGGCGCGTCGTAGCGTTTCAATTGAGTAACTTCCGCCATTAGTGACCTACCACGCGTCGACCAAAGCGACTCTGCAGGGTATTGATGGAAAAGAGCAGCAGCAGTGAGGCGGCCAGGATCACCGAGGCGATCGCGCTCGCCGCCGGATAGTCAAACTCCTGCAGACGAATAAAGATCATCAGCGAGGTCACCTCTGTCTTCCACGCGATGTTGCCAGCGATAAAAATCACCGCGCCAAACTCGCCGAGGCTACGGGTAAACGACAGGGCAATGCCCGCCAGCAGCGCCGGCGACAGCTCCGGCAGCACCACTTTGCGGAAACTCTGCCAGCGCGTCGCGCCCAGCGTTTCCGCCGCTTCCTCATACTCGGGTCCCAGCTCCTCCAGCACCGGCTGCACGGTACGTACCACGAACGGGATGCTGGTGAAGGCCATCGCCACGGCGATGCCGAGCCAGGTATAGGTCACTTTAATATCGAACTTCGCCAGCCATTCACCGTAAATTCCGTTAACCGAAAACAGCGAAGCCAGCGTCAGGCCGGCCACCGCCGTCGGCAGCGCAAACGGCAGATCCATTAAGGCATCCAGCAGCGTGCGGCCAGGAAAACGATAGCGAGTGAGGATCCAGGCCATCAGCAGACCAAAGACGCCGTTAAAAATCGAGGCCACAAACGCCGACAGCAGCGTCACCTTATAGGCCGCCACCACCTGCGGATTGGTGATCACATCCCAGTATTGCGCCCAGCTCATCTGCGCCAGCTGCATCACCAGCGCGCTGAGCGGTAATAACAAAATCAGACAGACAAACAGCAGGCTGGTGCCGAGGCTCAGGGTAAAGCCTGGCAGCACGCGCTTGGACGACACAGCAAACATTACTTACGCCCCGCCGCCAGCAGTTTGTCCAGTTCGCCGCCGCTGGCGAAGTGGGTTTTCATCACCTCAGGCCAGGAGCCAAACTTGTCCTCTACGCGGAACAGCTCGGTCTGCGGGAATTTATCCTTCAGGGCGTCCATCACTTTCGGGTTGTTTACCCGGTAGTAGTAGTCGGTAATGATGGTTTGCGCCTGCGGGCTGTAGAGCCAGTTCAGGTAGGCTTTCGCCGCCTTTTCCGTGCCATTGGCTTTGACGTTTTTATCCACCCACGCCACCGGGAACTCCGCCAGAATGTTGGTTTTCGGGATCACCACTTCAAATCCCTGCGCCTCATACTGCTTACGAATATTGTTCACTTCCGATTCGAAGCTAATCAGCACATCGCCCAGGCCGCGTTCAGCAAAAGTGGTAGTCGCCCCGCGTCCGCCGGTATCAAAGACTTCGACGTTCTTCAGAAACTGGGTCATAAACTGTTCGGTTTTGGCTTTATCGCCGCCGTCGGCTTTATCCGCCGCGCCCCATGCCGCCAGGTAGGTGTATCGGGCGTTACCCGAGGTTTTCGGGTTCGGGAAAATCAGCTTGACGTCAGAGCGAACCAGATCGTTCCAGTCATGAATGTTTTTCGGGTTGCCTTTACGCACCAGGAAACCCATCGTCGAATAGAACGGTGAGCTGTTGTTCGGCAGGCGGCTTTGCCAGTCGGCCGGGATCAGGTTGCCTTTGTCATGCAGGATCTGCACGTCCGTCACCTGGTTGTAGGTGACCACGTCCGCCTTCAGGCCCTGCAAAATAGCCAGCGCCTGCTTGGATGAACCGGCATGCGACTGCTTAATCGTCAGCGTGTCCCCGCCATTGTCCTTCGCCCACTGCTGCTCAAAAGGCGGGTTAAGGGCGGCAAACAGCTCGCGGGAGACATCATAGGAGCTGTTCAGCAGCTCTGTCGCCTGCGCCTGCGCGGCCAGCAGCATGGAAGCCGCCAGCGCCAGATATCCTTTTTTCAGTGATTTAACGGCCATTGCGCACCCTTATCAACGTTGAACATTTTCTGATGATCATCATATTTATAACGGGTACGAAAGGAGTAACGGTTTTATATACCGTTTGGCGATTTGGAAGTCGAAAAGAGAATAAGCAACTGGCAAAGCTTTGCTGAAAGCGGCTCGCAGATTAGACGTGTCATTGTGACAAACGGCAGCCAGGCGTGCACTGTGTTTATATGAAAAACACACAGATATTTGCTCGTCAGCTCAGACGTAGCTTAACGCCCGCAGAACGTCGACCAGGGTACTGACTGCGCAACCGCCATTTTGCTTGCTATAAGTTTCGCCGCCAGCATCCCGTGGGTCCCTATATTCTCGATTTTGCCTGCTGCGCAACACAGCTGGCGATTGAACTGAACGGCGGCCAACACGATGAGAGGCGTGCCTACGATGTTCGCCGCACCCGCTGGCTACAGAGCCAGGGATGGCGGGTTTTACGCTTCTGGAATAATGAGTTTGAAGAGTATGAAGATGCGGTGATGCAGAGAATACTTGAAGCGCTTGAGTCGCCGATGCCCTCACCCCGCCCCTCTCCCTGAGGGAGAGGGAGAAAGAGAGTCCGCACGCAGATTCCATAACCGCACCGAACGGTCCCCTCTCCCCCTTGGGGAGAGGGTTAGGGTGAGGGGAAAAAATTACAGCGCCTGAATACGCTCCAGGGATGGCGCGAAGTAATAGCCGCCAGTCACCGGTTTAGTGAAGCGCAGCATCGCGTCGCGTTTGCCGTCGGTATCGCCGAACATGCTCAGCAGCTGCTGCTCGATGTTATACAGGCGCGCGCAGTAGGCGCAGAAATAGAGACCATGGGTGCCGCTGGCGGTGCCGTACGGCAGGCTCTGACGGACGATTTTCAGCCCTTTGCCATCTTCTTTTAAGTCCACGCGGCTCAGGTGCGACGTGACCGGACGCTCGTCGCCATCGATCTCTTCGTTGGCTTCTTTGGTACGGCCGATCATCATCTCCTGATCCGGTACGCTCATGCGGTTCAGCTGTTTGAGATTATGCTCCCAGCGCTGGACGAACACGTAGCTGCCGCCCGCGTCCACACCGTCTTTAATGACCGCCACTTCGCGGCGGGTTTCTTCCCCCGCCGGGTTTTCGGTGCCGTCGACGAAGCCGCTGAGATCACGCTCTTCCACCCAACGGAAACCGTGGATCTCTTCTTTCACGTCGATAGCGTCGCCAAAGGTGGCCATCGCGGCCTGCGCCACCGAGAAGTTAACTTCATGGCGGGCGGATAAAATATGAATCAGCAGGTCATACTGGGTGGACGGCGCCAGCCCTTTGCCATAGACCGGAAAATCTTTTAACTCTTCCGCCCCTTCGCCGCCGCTCAGCTGACGCCAGACGTTATTGCCGAACGCCACCACCACCCCGAGTTTAGCGTCGGGGAATTTAGCCTGGAAGGTGGCCACGTTATCGACAAAATTTTTGCTCGCTTCGCGCAGGGCGTTAACGTCCCCTTTGACATTGGCTTCAATCCAAATCGCCGCGCGGCAATGTTCCGGCAAAATGCCGCTCTGAACCTGAGACATCGCTCCTCCTGAAATGATGCAACTACAACGCTGTCGCGTTGCTAACGCGCCATTGTAACCGTTTTTCAGGGCCGTCGTGTCTCTTCAGATCAATTTAGCGACGCCAGATAATTTTGCTGACCTTCCAGTTTTTCAGCGTATCGTCGGAGGGCATCAGCTCGTCCGGGCCGCTCCAGTGGCCGGTAAAGGCATAGCTGATATGCTGGCTCCCCTCGGCCTGACACTCGACGACCGCGCCATTGTCATTGCTGCCTTTCTGGCAGTTGCCGAAAGCTTTGCTGTACAGGTCGCTAAACGGTGTGCCGATTTTCACGCCGCTGGCGGTTTTGATTTCGGCATCACGCACGTCAATCCGGCTGATGGTACCGTTGTCGCCATTGATGGTCAGCGCCACGCTGTTGTCTTTCAGCGCTTCAAAATAGTGGACGATATTGCCCTTATCGGTCTTCATCCCGCTGCGTAAACGGTAGTCGCTCCCCAGCGCATCGCTAATAGCCTGTTCGTTGAGCGGCGTGGAAGCCGTCAGTTTACCCACCCCCTGCTCGGTCACCTCGGTAGAAGCGCCAAACCAGTTCCACGGATAGGCCGCCGACCAGTTGACTGCGCTCATCGTGGAGCAGCCGGTCAGCGCCAGCGGAAGCGCACAGAGCATTAAACGTAGCGATTTCATATCACAATCCTTTCTGAGTCATTCAACGCATGTTGGAGTTCACGATCGGCAAAAAGTGCCCTTAAAAGGTGGTCTGGCGAAAACAGGCGCCCAGGCGACGGCTGGTTAACAGCCACCACAGGGCATAACCATCCGCCACCAGCAGCCCGATGGTCAGCGAGGAGGGAGATTCGCCGCTCAGCCATAGCATCGGCTGCCACAGCAACAGCAGCAATTGCGATAGCACCAGCAGCCAGCGCATCGCCCGCCACGCGCGCGGCAGGCGCTGACGGTAGCCGCTAAGCAGAAAGGCCAGCACCGCCGGCACGCCGGGGAGTAAACCGAGCCAGAAGCGGTCGTGATCGGGATAGAACAGATTAAGAATCGCGTCGCCCTGCTGGCGCGATGCGCCGGCCATCAAAAACAGCACCCACGTGCGGGCCTGCAACAACAGCACGCACCAGAAGAGCAAAGGCAGGCGCAGACGGCCATGGGCATCAAAATCGGCGGGGATAAACTCAGTATTCTTCATCTTCGATCAGACGCTTGCCCAGGGTCAGGACATCGGCGTATTCATAGCCCAGCCGCTCATACATTCCCTGCACCACGTCGTTGTCTTCACGAACCATAATGTTGATTTTCGGGCAGCCGCGGGCAATCAGCTTTTTCTCGAGCCGGTTGAGCAACGCGTTCGCGATACCCCGGCCACGATATTCCGGATGGACGCCGAGATAATAGGCCGATCCGCGATGACCGTCATATCCGCCCATCACCGTGCCGACCACTTCGCCATTCACTTCCGCCACCAGAAACAGGCTGACGTCATGATTCAGCTTGCGCTCAATATCCATCTCCGGATCGTTCCACGGGCGCAGCAGATCGCAGCGCTCCCACAGCGTCACAACCTCTTCGAAATCCTGCTGGCGAAAAACGCGAATCTCCATGGTATTCCCCACCATTGACGGTTAAAAACAGTGATTATGGCGCGAATATAACTGATAGCCAATATCAGGCGAAATCAGCGACAAAAAATGGCATAATATGACTTTGTCATGTATTGAAATGAAAAGTAAAACAATTCTTATTTTGAATGGTCGTAACGGCAAACGCGATACGATATAACATTGGACATCACTTGTTTACAATTCAGGCCGAATGAGCACTTTTAAACCCTTAAAAATACTTGCTTCGCGCCGTCAGGTGCTGAAAGCCGGGCTGGCTGCGATGACGCTGAGTGGCGTCGCCGCACAGGTCAGCGCAAAAGAGCAGCCACTGAAAACATCAAATGGACACAGCAAACCCGCCGCTAAAAAGGCCGGCGCCCGCCGCGTTGTGATGCTCGACCCGGGCCACGGCGGTATCGACACCGGGGCTATCGGCCATAACGGTTCGAAAGAGAAGCATGTGGTGCTGGCGATCGCTAAGAACGTGCGCAGCATTTTGCGCAGCAACGGCATCGACGCCCGCCTGACCCGTACCGGCGATACCTTTATCCCGCTGTACGACCGCGTGGAGATTGCCCATCAGCACGGCGCCGATCTGTTTATGTCGATCCATGCCGACGGCTTCACCAACCCGAGCGCCGCCGGCGCCTCGGTGTTTGCGCTGTCAAACCGCGGCGCCAGTAGCGCCATGGCAAAATACCTCTCCGACCGCGAAAACCGCGCCGATGAAGTTGCCGGTAAGAAAGCGACCGATAAAGATCATCTGCTGCAGCAGGTGCTGTTCGATCTGGTGCAGACCGACACCATTAAAAACAGCCTGACGCTGGGCTCGCATATCCTGAAAAAGATCAAACCGGTGCATAAGCTGCACAGCCGCAATACCGAGCAGGCGGCGTTCGTGGTGCTGAAGTCGCCGTCCATTCCGTCCGTGCTGGTGGAAACCTCGTTTATCACCAACCCGAACGAGGAGAAACTGCTCGGCACCACCGCTTTCCGGCAGAAAATCGCCACCGCGATTGCCAACGGCATTATCAGCTATTTCCACTGGTTCGATAACCAGAAAGCCCATTCGAAGAGACGTTAATGAAACCCGATGCCGCGCAGGTTAAAACTTTTCTGCTCCAGCTCCAGGACAGCCTTTGCCAGCAGCTGAGCGCTGTCGATGGCGCACCGTTTATTGAAGACGCCTGGCAGCGGGAAGGCGGTGGCGGCGGGCGCAGCCGGGTGTTGCGCGACGGCAACGTGTTCGAACAGGCCGGGGTTAACTTTTCTCACGTCCATGGCGATGCGATGCCTGCCTCGGCAACGGCCCATCGCCCGGAGCTGGCCGGACGCAGCTTTGAAGCCATGGGCGTCTCGCTGGTGGTTCATCCGCTTAACCCCTATGTGCCCACCAGCCATGCCAACGTGCGGTTCTTTATTGCCGAAAAGCCTGGCGCCGACCCGGTGTGGTGGTTCGGCGGCGGCTTCGATTTAACCCCTTACTACGGCTTTGAAGAGGATGCCGTCCACTGGCATCGTACCGCCCGCGATCTGTGTCTGCCGTTCGGCGAAGCCGTCTATCCGCGCTATAAAAAATGGTGCGATGATTACTTCTATCTCAAGCACCGCCAGGAGCAGCGCGGTATCGGCGGTCTGTTCTTTGACGACCTGAATACCCCGGATTTTGACCACTGCTTCGCCTTTATGCAGGCGGTCGGGAACGGCTATGCTGACGCCTATTTACCCATCGTCGAACGCCGAAAAGCCACGCCGTACGGCGAGCGCGAGCGCCACTTTCAGCTCTATCGCCGCGGCCGCTACGTCGAGTTCAATCTGGTCTGGGACCGCGGCACCCTGTTCGGCCTGCAGACCGGCGGGCGTACGGAGTCGATTCTGATGTCGATGCCGCCGCTGGTGCGCTGGGAATATGATTATCAGCCCGAGTCCGGCAGTCCCGAGGCGGCGCTGAGCGAGTTTATTCAGGTGCGCGACTGGCTGTAACGGCCGGATGGCGACTGGCCACCCGGCAGCGGCGTCGCTTCGCTCACACCCACTGGCGCAGGCGATGGTGCAGCGTCATCGACGGTTTCTCAGCAAACAGCTGCTGATAGTCGGTGGCGAACTGCCCCAGATGCCAGAATCCCCACTGCATGGCCGCCTCCTTGACCGTCTCCCGCTCTGACCAGGGACTTATCAGCTCCCGGCGTACGGCGTTCAGACGGATCCGTTTGAGCCAGGCGTTGGGGCCAATCCCCAGAATCGCATGGAAGGCGTTTTGCAGGGTGCGACGGCTGACGTACAGCTGCTGGCACAGGTCGAGGACGGTCAGCGGCTCCGCGCTGTTTTCCAGCACATATTCACGGGCCTGCGCCAGCAGGCGGCGGTAGCTCTGGTGGCTGATACTCTCCGCGCTCACCATCGGCTGCGCCTCTTCCAGCATCGTCCCCATCGCCAGCAACAGATTATCCCGCAGCACCTTGCGCACCGCAGGCTGATGAAGGGTATCCGGATGCTCGCTGAAGGTGGCCAGCGCCTGCTGCACAAACCCCCACAGCGCGGCCTTATGCGGCTCCCGAACTGCCAGCGCTGACTGGTTGCGTAGCATATGCAGCACTCGCTCCGGGTGGTGCAGGAAACTGGCATGGCGAGAAATCACCTCCTCTGAAATCACCACACCGAGGATGGTGTAATCATCCGGCGTGCTGAGCTCGAACTCCGTACCGCCGGGACGGGTGGCGATTTCTGCCCGGCCCAGGCACTGCGAACCGATAAACCCCTGCTCTCCCCGCGCCGCCGGAATACCAAACCAAAAGGAGTTCGGCCAGACCACGCAGGACTGGCGCAGCGCCAGCCCGGTATATTCGCGAAAGACCTGGATCTCATCGAGCAGAATTTCGGTAAACTCGCCGCGAAACTGCCCCGGATGCAGCTGATCGTAAATCTGTTGCCAGGCGGTAATGGTCAGGGCGTGCTCATACACATCGGTTGTGTGTCGTTGATGAATATTGTCAATTTCAACCTGGGGCGTCAGCCGGGTATTTTCAGGTAACGCCTCGCAACAGAGATGGTGCAAATTTGCAGAACGACGCTTTTTCATAATCGTTAAAGCCGGGGGCAAGCCGCTCCCGGCACCTCCGACAGGTTATGGATTTTTGAGACGATAGCGGCTACTGCGTTTGCGTAGCGTCCCTGCGGAAAAGAGCTGATCCAGCGCCTGGCGGGCCTTATCCAGCGGCCAGGCAAAATGCGCGGCGACCTCGCCGGCCGTCATGCCCTGACGAACTGATGCCAGTAGCGTCAGTAACGCTTCCGATGATGCCGGGTCAGCAGGCGGCAGGGGCGCTGGCTGAAAGCCGCCGATCAGCCACTGGGTATCCTCTTCCGGACGGCCGATTTCCCGACGGCTGATCACACATCCGGTTCGCTCCGCCGCTACGCTTCCGGCATCCAGCGCGGCACGACAGGCCGCCAGATCCCCCTCCACCACCAGCGTCAATCTGCCGGGGTCGAGCACTTCATGACTGAGCAGGCGCACATTGGCCGCCTTGAGCATGGCATCCGCGGCGTCTACAGCGGCGACCATGCCCTCCACTTCCAGCAATCCCAGCGCATTGATCATCGCTCCCTCCGTTACGCACGCTGAACAGGATGACGGGCAATATCGAGAACGGCATCGGTAAAGGCGTTGCAGGCGGCTTTACAGGCGGCCTGACTTCCCGTCAAAAAGGCGGCCGAATAGTTGGTTTCCGACGGCGGCGGGACGTAGGTCACCAGCTGAACGTCGGCAGACTTCATCGCCGCATCGATGCCGTACGTCGCCTCCAGCGGCGGCGCCACCAGATAAGCGATCGGATCGCCCAACGCGATGCCAGCGGTGGATGAAAGATAAGAGCCGGTACGCGACACCACGTGCGCCAGAAACGCGGTATCTTGCGCGTCGTTAGCCCACTGGAACGCCGCCCCGCTTTCAATATGCGCCATCATGGCATCCAGCCCGGCGCGAACTTCCGCCGGGTTCGGGCCGCCGAGCATAATCAGCACTTCACCGGCGGTGGGCGACGGGCCGTGAGCTGCTCCGGCATACAGGGAGCGGCCATAGACCACCTCCACCATCGCCTGCTTTGTCGCTTCATCGGCGGCAATATACGTCACGTCATCAGAATCTGCCGTGATGAGTCCGAGGCTACGTATATGTGGCGGTAATTTAAGCTCCCGGGCAAAACCGTCATTCACCGAGGCAATGACGCGCATGGCAGTGACCGAGGGTCGAATCAAATCTAATGCGGGCATGATGCCTCCTTAACGGCTCATGTTGATACCGGAGGCTTTCTGCTCCAGCATGCGTTTGGCTAAATCCACGATCACCGCGGCGGCTTCTACCGGCGGGGTGCCGCCCTGGTGAATATTGGAGATACAGGTCCGGTCGGCCTCGACGGTGGTCGCCACCCGCGGGGAGTACACCGCGTAGCAGGAGAGGCTCTCTGACTGGCCAAGTCCCGGGCGCTCGCCAACCAGCAGGATCACCACCTTCGCGCCGAGGATCTCGCCGATCTGATCTTCAATCTTGACGCGGCCATAGCGCACGAAGAACGGCGTCCCGACCTTCAGACCCGCCTGTTTCAGGCCGGCAAGCAGCGGCGGCAGGATCTCTTCGTAGTTGGCGGTGATGGCATCCGTCGACAGGCCATCGGACACCACCACCTGCACATCCGGATCCATCACGCACTGCGCCTTCAGCGCATCGATGGCCTCCGGACTGAGACGGCGTCCCAGATCGGGGCGCGTGAGGTAGCGATTTTTGTCGCTGATTTCCGAACGCACTTCCAGCAGCCCCTGCGCTTTCACCCACGCCTCCGGCACCTCTTTGAGCACCGTATCTTTCGAGCGCGAGTGATCCGCCAGGAAGCGCAGCAACGCGAGGGTGCGCGGACGCGGACCGGCGCGACCGGTGCAAACGCGCGCTGCGGTGCTGCGTTTCAGTTCGGTCAGCACTTCGGCGCGGTGCGGATGTTGTACGCCAATCCAGGCTTTCGCTTCCGCAGAGCCCAGATCCAGCGCGCAGCTTTCCACTGTTGCGTCGGTGGCGCACGCGGCAGCGTGGCAGGCCGGCGTCGTCGCTACGGGGGCCTCTGGCTGTGTCTGTGGCTGTCCCATTGACGCCATTACGCTGCGTACAATGTCTTCAATCTGTTTTTGATCCATGATGTGTCATCCCCGCGTCATTAGAAGAACAGTGACGGATCGCCCGCCCGTTTGGTCAGACGACCATTTGCCATAATGCCCATCCGTTCCAGCCAGCCTTCGAACTCCGGTGACGGACGCAAACCCAGCAGCTGGCGCACGGTCGCGGTATCGTGGAAGGCGGTAGTCTGGTAGTTGAGCATGATGTCGTCGCCGAGCGGCATGCCCATGATGTAGTTGCAGCCAGCGGTCGCCAGCAGGATCATCAGGTTTTCGTTGAGGTTCTGATCGGCATCGGCATGGTTGGTGTAGCAGCAGTCGCAGCCCATCGAGATGCCGCTCAGCTTGCCCATAAAGTGGTCTTCCAGCCCGGCGCGAATAATTTGTCGGTCGTTATAGAGGTACTCCGGCCCGATAAAGCCCACCACGGTGTTGACGAGGAACGGATCGTAGTGCCGCGCCAGGCCATAGTTACGCGCTTCCATCGTCACCTGGTCGGCGCCGAAGTTAGCGCCCGCGGAGAGCGCCGAGCCCTGCCCGGTTTCAAAGTAAAGACAGTTCTCCCCGGCGATGCGGTTAAACTCCGCCCCCACCGCCCGCGCTTCATCGAGCATCTCCAGTTCGACGCCGAACTCTTTTAGCCCTTTTTCGCTGCCGCAGATGCTCTGGAAGATAAGCCCCCCCGGCGCGCCGCGGCGGATAGCTTCGATCTGGGTGGTGACGTGCGCCAGCACGCAGCCCTGGGTCGGGATGGTAAACTTGTCGATCACCCCGTACACCGTATCCAGCACGCGACTCAGGTTCTCCACGTCGTCAGTGACCGGGTTGACGCCAATCACCGCGTCGCCCGCACCGAAGGAGAGCCCTTCGTAGATTTGCGCGGCAATACTCTGCACGTCGTCGCGGGTATCGTTCGGCTGCAGGCGGCAGCTAAAGGTCCCCGGCAGACCGATGGTGGTATTGGCTTTTTTGATCACCGGCATTTTTTTGCCGCCATAGATCAGATCGGCGTTGGAGCAGATCTTGGCCACCGCCGCCACCACCTCGGAGGTCAGCCCTTTGCGGACAAAGGCGATATCGTCGCTGGTGACCTCGTCGTTGAGCACGTATTCGCGCAGGTCGCTGATGGTCCAGTGTTTGATCCGCTGATAGGCGGTTTCGTTCACGTCATCCTGGATCAGGCGCGTCACGCAATCCTCCTCATAGGGGATCACCGGGTTATTGCGGATATCGGCCACCGTCATATCGGAAAGCACCTGCTTGGCGGCCACGCGCTGCTGCGAACTCTCCGCTGCCACGCCCGCCAGCACATCCCCCGAACGCAGTTCGTTGGCTTTCGCCAGCACCTCTTTAACATCCTTAAACTGATAAACATTGCCGAACAATGTGGTCTTTAGTTTCATAAGTCGTTCCCTCAGGAAGGAAATGCGAGTGATTTCACCGTCACCGGCACAACCGATCCGCCAAAAAGAGGCGTACCAATGTCGATATAGTCCCCCGCCCGGACGCTCACCTCATCGATGACCGCCAGCGGAAGGTGTGGAAGCTGCGGCCGCAGCAGCATGCCCAGCGCTTTGCCAAAATCCTGCTCGGCCACCAGCAGCAGCGGACGCGGATTGGGAAAGCGGGCGACAAACGCCAGCAGGGCGTCAATTACGGTCAGTAAGGTGGCGTAGCGCACCGGAAGTGAAGCGGGAAGCGCCAGCACGTAAGCGTCCGCCTCGGGGGCCAGATCGAGCTGCGTCAGCGCCTGCCGCCAGGCGTTCGGCAGATCGGCGGCCTCCTGCGGGATAGCCACCGGCAGATTACGCAGCGGCAGTTGAACCCTCTCCAGCCAGATGGTGCTCCCCGACAGGGACAGCGTATGCGCCCCGGCGCCAATCACCGTGGCGCGCACGGTTTGCGTCGGAAACTGCACGTTCATTTCACGCAGGCGCGGGTGCTCGTGCAGGGCCGTGGCCAGCAGCGGCCCGATATCGGAAAAACAGAAAGGATCGGCGGGTTGATGGCGGTAGCACTCCCCCACTCCGCCGGAAAGGGTAATCACCTCCGGCTGAACACCCGCAGGCAGTACTTCGGTTTGCATCAGCCCCTGCGCCAGCGGTGAGAGCCTGCCGTCGATCACCTCAACGATCAGCCCCGCCATCCGGCGCGCCACCTGCGCCAGCTGACCCACAGTCAACGATAAAGCATCGGTTCCCGGGCCGAATACCGCATCGACAATCCGCTGTCCTGGCGAGTGCGCGTGGACCACGCGCCCCTGAGCGTCGGTTTCCAGCAGGCGGCCGCCGACGTTGAGGCAGGCGGTGGCGCTGAGGTTACCGGCGTCAAACAGGGCATAGTTCGAGGTACCGCCGCCAATATCGATATTAAGCACCCGGCACATCCGCTGCCGGGACAAGGTCTGCGCCCCGGCGCCGTGTCCGGCAATGACCGACTCCAGGTGCGGCCCGGCGCTGGCGACGACAAAATCGCCCAGCGACTGCGAGAGCGCCATCACCGCCGGGCGGGCATTGCGGGTTTTCGCGCTTTCACCAGTGATGATGATCGCCCCGGAGTCCACCGCTTGCGGGGCAATCCCGGCGGCCCGGTACTGAGCCAGAATCAGCGCCTCAAGCTCGGCCTCTTTCAGTTCTCCCTGCTTATCAACCGGCGTAAAAAAGACCGGGCTTTGCCAGCTAATGTCGCGTTTGATGAATTCGTAGCGCGGCACCTGGGAGACCGCCGCGCGGTTCACCAGCTCGAGGCGCGAGAAGATCACCTGCGTGGTGGTGGTGCCGATATCAATACCGACGCTCAACAGCTGGCGCGTGTTCACGAGTGCGCCTCCGCTTCGGTGTTGGCAGGCGCCGGTACGTTTTCATCTTTTGGCACCAGCAGCATCGCCACGCCAATCGCGGTAACGCCGCCGACCAGCTTGCCGACGATCATCGGGAAGATCATGGCGTTCATGTTGGCCGCCGCAAAACCGAGATGGTCGCCGAGGGCGAACGCCGCTGACACTGAGAAGGCGCAGTTGATCA
Source organism: Klebsiella sp. P1CD1 (assembly GCF_003790505.1). Lineage (NCBI taxonomy): Bacteria > Pseudomonadati > Pseudomonadota > Gammaproteobacteria > Enterobacterales > Enterobacteriaceae > Klebsiella > Klebsiella sp. P1CD1. The sequence continues at coordinate 1,451,272 of NZ_CP033631.1, read as the reverse complement.
CTTTTCCACGGGTATCCATCTGCTTCATCATGCCGAACATCGGGATATTGTTCGCGAGGGTAGCGACCATGCCGCCGGCAGCCATATTGTTGATTTTGAGGAGATTACCGACACGCATCAGCGGCTTTTCAAACCAGCGGGTCAGCAGGAGCACCATCGGGTAAGCGCCGAGCAGCACGCAGGAGATAGAGCCAATGACTTCGATGGCGCGCATCACCTCGCCGGGCTGGTCACCAGGCGCCATAAAGATCGGGTCGAGTCCTGGGATCAGCTCCCAGCCGAGCAGGAACTTGATCACCGCCGCCGCCAGGCCGATGGTGATCAGCGCCACGAGGAATTTGGCGAAGATCTGGAAGCCGTTGATCATTTTTTCCGGAATGAACTTCAGCCCCAGCGCCACCAGCACGGCGACGATGATCACCGGGATCATATTCATCAGGATCAGCGCGAAGGTAAACGCTACCGGCTGGCCGTTGATCTCCACCCCGGAATACATCGCCACCAGACCGCCGGCGATACAGCCGATAGGAATAGTGACAATGCCCGCCAGCACGCCGAGCGCCAGCCAGCGACGATCGGCAGGTTCGATAATGCCGAGCGCCACCGGAATGGAGAACACAATGGTCGGCCCCATCATGGAGCCGAGGATCAGGCCCGAGTACATCCAGGCCGCCACGTCGCCGCCCGCCAGCTCTTTGGCGAGGAAGAAACCGCCCATGTCGCACGCCAGCAGCGTGCCGGCAAACATCGACGGGTTGGCGCCGAGCATCTCATACAGCGGGATAATCACCGGACCGAGCAGATGGGCCAGCACCGGCGCCAGGGCGGTCATCCCGACCATCGCCAGGCCCAGCGCGCCCATCGCCATAAACCCTTCTTCAAACTGACCGCCGGATCCCTCAATGCTTTTCCCCAGTTTGCCGAGAAAGCGCGCCGAGCCGCCGAACTGCGACAGGATCCTGTCCACGGCGGCAATCAGCATAAAGAACATCATGATGTACATGATGATTTCGTTAATTCCCATAGCCCTTACTCCCTGTCATTTATGATTGGTAGATACTGTGAATACGGGGACATTAGCCGCACTCGGGGAACTTTCCCGGGTCGCGGCGTGAACGCCTTACCCGGGCTACGGCATAGCAGACGGCTGTGATCCTGTAGCCCGGCTAAGCGCAGCGCGAGCCGGGAAAGCCACAGCCACACGCCTCCGGGAAAATCCGCATTTATTGCGCCGCCGCGTACAGCTCGATAATCTGCTCCCGGGTGGCGGTGCGTGGATTGGTGCGCAGACAGATGTCGTCCTGCGCCGCCTGTGCCCAGGTGGCGTAGTGCGCGGGCGTCGCGCCGGCATCCGACAGCCGCATCGTCAGACCGACTTCCGCAATCAGTTCGCGCACGGCGGCGATTGCCTCAAGGTCATCGGTTTTCCTGCCGGTCAGCGCCCGGCCGATCTGGCTGAAGCGCCCCCGGCACACCATACGGTTGAAGCCCATCACCGTTGGCAGCAGCATGGCGTTGGCCAGACCGTGCGGAATATGCAGCGCCGCCCCCGGCTGATGCGCCATGGCATGGCATAGCCCCAGCCCGGCGCTGGAAAACGCCATCCCCGCCATGCAGGAGGCCAGCAGCATGTTCTCCCGCGCCGCCAGATCCTGGCCGCAGCCCACCGCTTTCGGCAGCGCTTCGCCGATCATGGCTATCGCCCCCATCGCCAGACTGTCGGTAAACGGCGTGGCGTGACGGGCGCTGTAGGCCTCGACGGCGTGGGTCAGCGCATCAATCCCGGTCATCGCCGTGACAGACGGGGGAACGCCCTCAGTTAGGGCGGCGTCGAGGATCGCCACATCCGGCATCAGCGAGGCATGCGCCAGCACCTGTTTGCGTCCACTCACCGCATCGATAATCACCGTCACGTTGGTGGTTTCTGACCCGGTGCCGGCGGTGGTCGGCACCGCAATCAGCGGCAGACGTGGCTGTAATTCGCTGTGCTCCGTCATCTCCCCCAGCGTCTGCTCAGGGTTGGCGACCAGCAGCGCCACCGCTTTCGCCGCATCCAGCACCGAGCCGCCGCCGAAGGCCACCACGCCGTCGCAGCGCGCGTCCCGCAGCTGGGCGACCGCAGCGCAGACATCAGTGACGCAGGGTTCGCCGGCGGGACAGGGCCAGAGGGTCATGGCAACCCCTTTCATCGCCAGGCTACGCTCCAGCCCGGCGGTCATTCCCGCCTGATGGAGAAAACGGTCAACCATGACAAACAGATGCTTCAGGCCCCGGGCCTGCGCTTGCGGGCCGCAGGCCGCCAGCGCGCCGACGCCGTGCAGCGTCACCGGCGGCACGTTGAAGCTTTTCACTTGCTGAAGATTCAGCGTATCGAAGGCGTGGAACAGCGCCGTCTGCAGTTCAGCTTGCATAGATCCCCTCCGCTTTTTCCCTCCCGCTGTTGGCGATTGCCAGCGGGGTCATAAACAGGCTGTGCCGGGGTAAATGCACCTTCAGCGTCGGGAAACATTGGCAAAAAAGCGCCCTGACGCCCGGCTGCATGCAGGCGCCGCCTGCCAGCCACAAATCACCAATCCCTTGTCCGGTAATATGTCGGGCGACAATCTCAGCCATCTTCTCGTACACCGGTTTCACTACCGGCCAGATCTCTCCGGCATGGCGGCGCTTGTACTGCTCAGCCTCTTCCAGCCCGATGCCGCGATTCCCGGCCAGAGTCAGGGAGATATGGTGTCCGCCGGTGGCTTCATCCGCCGAATACGTCACCCTGCCCTGTTTAACGATGGCGATCCCGGTGGTGCCGCCGCCGATGTCCACCACCCCGGCATTATCGAGCTGCAGCAGATCCGCCACCGCGGTGGGCTCATCCAGCACATGACTGATCTCCAGCCCGGCGGACTCCAGGACGTTGATCGAAATGCGCGGATCGGTGCCGGGCGGAAACGAGGTCGCCGCATGCGTAAAGCGGCAGCCCAGCTGCTGTTCGAGGGTCGCGAGATGACGGCGCACGAGGGTGACGGCGCCGAAGAAGTCCCAGACGATGCCGTCGCGCACCACATCGGCCCAGTCAAGACATACCGCAACCGGCTGGCCATCACGGTCGACCACCATCGACACCACGTCGCAGGTACCTAAATCGATACCCAGCCACAGCGGCGATTCGCTGGCAGCGGGTGCCTGGTTACACAGAGCAGCGGCTTTTTGCAGTCTCGGCGAAAGCCAGCGTTGTTCGTCGTGCGCCATGTTCATCCCTTATACGATTCGAAACGCATCCACCAGCACGCAGCGGCGCAGACGAACGAAGGTCCGCGCGCTGGTCACCCCCTCCCCGGTTGGGGTGGTGATGGTCATGGTGGTCCAGCCCTCGCCGCCCAGCCCAAGCCCGGCGATGCACGGCCCGTTTTTGACGAAGATGCTGGTGTCGATGGCATTCGCCATCTGGTTCATGTTGTCGATATTGCGCGAGTGCATCGCCGCCGTATGGTGGCAGCCGCCTTCCAGTTGCACCGCCAGGGCGATGGCCTCCTCGACGTTCGCCACCCGCACCACCGGCAGCACCGGCATCATCAGTTCAGTCACCGCAAACGGATGGCTGGCGGGGGTTTCCACGAACAGCAGACGGGTTTGCGCCGGCACCTGCAGGCCAATCGCCGCGGCGATTTTGCCCGCATCGCGGCCGACCCAGTCGCGGCTGACCGTGCCTTTGCCGCGCTCGTCGATATTTTTCAGCAGCAGCGGCTGGAGCTGTTCGGCCTGCGCCGCCGTGAGTTTCACCGCCTGCTGGCCTTCCATCAGGCGCATCAGTTCGTCGGCGACGCTATCGACCACGATCAGCACCTTCTCGTCGGCGCAGATGATGTTGTTATCAAACGAGGCGCCTTTGACGATCGCTTGCGCGGCGCGCGGCAGATCGGCGGTCTCATCCACCACCACCGGCGGGTTGCCGGCCCCGGCGGCAATCAGACGTTTGTTGGTATGTTTGCGCGCCGCCTCGACCACTGCTTCGCCGCCGGTCACCACCAGCAGGCCGATACCAGGGTACTTAAACAGCCGCTGGGCGGTGTCGATATCCGGGTTCGCCACGGTCACCAGCAGGTTGGCCGGGCCGCCGGCGGCCACTACCGCCTGGTTAAGCAAGGTGATCGCCCGCTGCGAGACCTGTTTCGCCGCCGGATGGGGGGCAAAGACTACGCTGTTGCCGGCGGCAATCAGACTGATGGCGTTGTTAATCACCGTCGCCGCCGGATTGGTCGAGGGCGTGACCGAGGCCACCACGCCCCAGGGCGCGTTTTCAATCAGCGTCAGGCCGTTATCGCCGGTCAGCACCTGCGGAGTCAGACACTCCACGCCTGGCGTACCCCGTGCCTGCGCCACGTTTTTGGCAAACTTATCTTCAACGCGTCCCATGCCGGTCTCCGTCACCGCAAGCTCCGCCAGTTCACGGGCATGCTTTTCACCCGCCTCACGAATGGCCTGAATCACCTGCTGACGCATCGCCACCCGCTTTAATCCCTGCTGGGCCGCCGTTGCCGCCGCGACAGCGTCATCCAGTGAGGCAAAAACGCCCCTATCATGAACGGCGTCAGCAGGCTGACTGCTGTCTTTCATTTTCAGCAGTACCGCTTTCACTACCTGTTCAATGTCCTGTTGATTCATGATTTTTCACCCTACTTATGGAAGAGCACCTGACCATCGGCCGCAGCCTCATCCACGATGCCAATCACGCACAGATCGACCGGAGAGGCGCCATAGGCGTGCGCCTGTCGCGCCGAGCTGCCGCTGACCAGCAGCACCCACTCCCCGCATCCCGCGCCGATGTTGTCGATGGCGACCGCGCATTGCCCGTCGGGTTCGCCGCGGGCATTGAGCATCTCCACCATCAGCAGTTTGTCGTGGGCCAGCCCTTCATGGCGTACGGTGCAGACCACATATCCGGTAACAACAGCCAGCTTCATGTCCGTCTCCGCGTGTGATGTGCAGGCCGGATAAGCGCAGCGCCATCCGGCATTCATGCCTTGTCATTGCCAGATAGCGACGCGCTAGCGTCCTGTCCGACCCGGACTGTCCGGCACCCCCTCTCCCGTTAGATGTTGCTATCGCCCTTGAAGCTGATCGGGAAGACCTCTTCCAGATCGCCATGCGGGCGCGGGATGACATGTACAGAGACCAGCTCACCGATACGCTGAGCCGCCGCCGCCCCGGCATCCGTGGCGGCTTTGCACGCCGCGACATCGCCGCGCACCATGGCGGTCACCAGGCCGCCGCCGATCTGTTTCACGCCTACCAGCTTGACGCGGGCCGCTTTGACCATGGCGTCGGAGGCCTCAATCAGTGCAACCAGGCCCCGGGTTTCAATCATTCCTAATGCTTCCATTGTGTTTTCCTCTCATAAGGGGTCCTGAAGGGGACCATTCATTCAACCAGCGTGGACGAGTCGGGGATCCGGCTTGCGTCCGTCTGGCGCGGTACCGACGCCACCAGCGCCAGTTCGATAATTTCCTCTACGCTACAGCCTCGCGAGAGGTCGTGAAGCGGGGCGGCGAGGCCCTGGATCAGCGGCCCGATGGCGCGATATCCACCCAACCGCTGGGCGATTTTGTAGCCGATGTTGCCCGCCTCCAGCGATGGGAAGACCAGCACATTGGCCCGCCCCCTCAGCGGGCTGCCGGGCGCTTTGTGCGCAGCGACGTCCGGTACAAAGGCGGCGTCAAACTGCAGTTCGCCATCGACCATCAGCTGCGGCGCCCGCTGACGCACGATTTCCGTGGCCTGCTGGACGTTAGCCACACAGGGATGCCGGGCGCTGCCGTGCGTGGAGAAAGACAGCATTGCCACCCGCGGCGCTTCGCCAGCGATCGCTTGCCAGGTCTCGGCGCTGGCAATCGCGATATCCGCCAGCTGCGCCGCCGTCGGCTGCGGCACCACGCTGCAGTCGGCAAACCCCAGCGGCTGGCCGGCATACTGCGGCAGCATCAGAAACAGCGAAGAGAGCGTTTTACACCCCGGCTGCAGGCCGATAAGGCGCAGACCGGCGCGCAGCACGCTGGCGGTTGACGAGAGATTCCCGGCGATACACACCTCGGCCTCACCGCCGCTGACCATCGCCGCGGCGAACATCAGCGGGTCGGCCAGCTTGTCGACGGCGTCAGCGGGCGCTTTATCGCCGGCGCGCGCCTGCCAGGCGGCGGCAAACGCCTCGCGCATCGCCAGGTTGCTGTGCGGATCAATGATCTGCACTCCGGTCAGCGGCAGACGTTCGCCAAGGGCGAACTGCCGCAGCGCGAAGGGACTGGCGACGAGGATCGGACGCGCCAGGCCCTGCTGCTGCAGATAATGCGCCGCCTTCAGCACACGGACGTCCAGCGCATCCGGGAACACCACTCGGGCGGGGGCGCGCAGCGCCAGTTTGCGGCATTGGTCAATGATCATCTTCACCTCCCAGCTGCTGCTGCAGCTGGCTGAGGGTTGGCGGCGAATCCGTCACGCCCAGGATCATCATCACGTAGACCGCGCTGGAGAGACGGTTGAGCGCTTGCATAATATCGGCGCGCCGGACCGCAAATTGCGGCGTGATAAACACCTGCGCCGCGGTCACCTCCGCCTCGCGGACTTTGCCGCGCAGCAGATTAAGCAGCGCGACCTCGCGCCCATGGCGGGCCTCCGGCACCAGGTGATCGTGGCCCAGGAAGCGCAGCGGCTGATGGGACAGACGGTGTAACTGTCCCTCGCTGAATCCGGCTATCGACTGCGCCGCCAGCGGCTCCTCCAGCGCGTCGGCGCGCATGATGTTGCCCAGCCGCGAACGGATATCCATCAGCCACGGCTGCCAGGACTCCGCCAGTTCAATTTGCAGCCACACCGTCAGAGCGATGGTGCTGTCCAGCACCGCACGGAAGGCCAGCCGCGGATCGTTTTTCGCCACCAGGGTATCGGCCGTCAGGTGGGTCAGGGTGTCCGGCTTTTTATCCACCGGCTGGTGACAGAGCTCGCAGCAGGCCTGGGGCGGATGGTCGCGGCTGGTCAGGACATGCACCGGCTGCGGCGTCTGTTCGTCATCCTCGACAAACAGGCGCCCCTGGCGGTCGAGAAATTTGACCCGCAGATGCCGACTTTCCAGCAGCTCCCTCGCCGAGGGCGTCAGGCGAGCGTCGGCAGGAAGATGGATTTCACCGCCTTCGCTGAGCGTATGATTCGCTCTGAGCCACGCTTCGGTAATGAAATCGTTCATAGCGATTGCCAGTTTGCCGGCCAGGCGACGTACAGGAAGCGCACCGTCGACGGGGTACCGAATTCGATGCTGGCGCCTTTCGGGATAAACATGACGTCCCCTGCTTTGGCAATCAGCGTTTCCCCCTGATGGCGCACATGCAGCTCGCCCTCCAGCACCATATCGATTTCGTCGTAGTTCAGCGTCCACGGGAAGAAGGCGTTCTCCCACTGCATAAATCCGGCGGCCATGCTGCTGCCATCCTGGTCGGTCACCAGATCCGTTAAGCCAACGCAGTGCGGCTGGGCGCCGTCGAAGCGGCCAAACTTCACGCTGCTGCCGTCGATCACTTTGATGCCGCCTTTGCCGGTCACGGAGTCAAATCCTGGCTGCATCGCCTCCTGCTCCAGGGACTGCTTCTCCTTCATCACCTTTTCCATCAGCTGCGCCACCAGGCTTTCGGTAAACTGGCCTTCCGGCAACTGCGCCAGGATGGTTTCGCGGATCCGCTGGCTTTCCGTTTTGTCGCTGTCCGCCGCTGTCGCCGCCGGCGCGGCGCCATCATCCTCGGTGATAGTGAATCCCAGCAGCTCGGCGACTTCGCGCGCTTCCGGGGTGATAATGCTGGCGCGCAGAACAACTGACATCGCCTGTTCGCCGCGCGCGTGGGCGGCACGAATATCGTTAGCGGTAATGAGTTTCTTCACCTGGCCCTTCCTCCTTTTGGCTGAGCTCACTCAAATAATTTTCCAGCGACGCGACGCTTTGCGGATCGCAACCGTTGAGGGCGAAAACCGGCGCCTGAAACCCCATCCCGTCCAGCAGCTGCCGCACCGCGGCGACGTTGGCATCCGGCAGATCCGTTTTGCTGATCGCCACGATAAGGTGCTTTCGGCTGCCAATATCCAGTAACCCGGGAGGCAGGCGACTTTCGATATCATTGGCCGCATGGACATAAATCAGGGTGTCCACATCCTGCAGGGTGGTAATTAAGGCGTGATACCAGCGCGGATGGCTGAAATATTCCCCGGGTGTATCGATGTCGCCACGATCGTTAAATTCCAGCGCCTGCGTTTTTCTGGCGAGGGAATAATTTCCCTGCAGGGCATTAAATAATGTGGTTTTTCCTGCACCGACGGCGCCGACAATGGCAATACGCTTCATGGTCGCTCTCAATTAACTTTTCGTTAATTCGCACAAGGTATAATTTAATAAGCGGCCTAACCCGCCGATGGTCTGCAGGAGCGCCTCCTCCACCGCGCCGACCGAACCGTAGATCACCAGCGCGCCGCTAAACCGGTCGAGAAAACCGATGTGCACATCGGCGGCCTTCATCGCCAGATCGCCGGCGATCATCGCTGTTTCCCCCGGTGTCAGCGTCATAATGCCGATCGCGCCGGATTCGGGTACGCCGATCTTTTTCGCCAGCTCCGCTCCCGGGTGGGCAATCAGATGCGCCAGTGTGACCTGTTTGCCTGGTACGAATTCCTGAATAATGCGTTCTTTATCCATGACTGATTGCCCCCCTGAAATCTGTCCTCATGGTGACGGTATTTCAGCGCGGCAAATAACAAATTTCGGCAAGTGGGGTTAAAAGGTGAAGTGGATCACTCAGGAGAGAAAATAATAATGCGGCGGAATTAAAAAGGCAGGCTCAGCGTTTTTACTCGCCGGCCTGCCTGATATTGTGCGCGGAAAACTCTCCGCGCGTTAATGGGAAAAAAACGAGATTACAGCGGTTCGGTTTGCGCTTCGACAACCGCCAGCGCCACCATATTCACAATGCGGCGTACGGAGGCGATCGGCGTCAGAATATGCACCGGCTTCGCCACCCCCATCAGCACTGGCCCGACGGTCACCCCTTCCGAACTGGAGACACGCAGCAGGTTATAGCTGATCCGGGCGGCTTCCATATTCGGCATCACCAGAATATTGGCCGATCCCTTCAGCGGGCTGTCCGGCATGCGATCGTTGCGGATGCTTTCCACCAGCGCGGCGTCGCCATGCATTTCGCCATCGATCATCAGCTCCGGGGCGCTCGCCTTCACCAGTTCAAGGGTTTTGCGCATCTTGCTGGCTGACGGGCAGTCGGCGGAACCAAAGTTGGAGTGCGACAGCAATGCCACCCGCGGCTCAATACCGAAGCGACGCACGCTTTCCGCCGCCATCAGGGTGATCTCCGCCAGCTCTTCCGGGGAGGGATCGTGATTGACATAGGTGTCGGCGATAAAGGTGTTGCCGCTCGGCAGCAGCAGCGCATTCATCGCCCCGGCGGTGCTGACGCCGTCGCGATAGCCAAACAGCGGCTGCACCACGCGGTAGTGGTCGTGGTACTCGCCGATAGTCCCGCAGATCATCGCATCCGCTTCACCGCGATGAACCATGATGGCGCCAATCACCGTGGTGTTGCTAATCACCGCCCGCTGCGCCTGCTCCTGGGTAATGCCGCGGCGCTTCATCAGCTGGTAGTACTCGCTCCAGTACTCTTTAAACCGCGGGTCGGATTCATTATTGACGATCTCAAAGTCAACGCCGGCCTTGATCTGCAGACCCAGCTTCTGGATGCGCATTTCAATCACGCTAGGGCGCCCCACCAGAATCGGTTTGGCCAGCCCCAGCGACACCAGCTCCTGAGTGGCGTGCAGCACCCGGGTCTCCTCCCCTTCCGCCAGCACCACGCGCTTCGGCTCTTTGCGCGCCTGAGAGAAGATAGGCTTCATAAACAGGTTGGTTTTATAGACGAACTCGCTCAGCTTCTCGATATAGGCGTCAAAATCAGCGATCGGGCGCGTTGCCACGCCGGAGTCCATCGCCGCCTTCGCCACCGCAGGGGCGATTTTGACGATCAGCCTCGGGTCGAACGGTTTCGGAATGATGTAGTCCGGGCCAAAGCTTAAATCCTGATCGCCATAGGCGGAGGCCACCACTTCGCTCTGCTCGGCATGGGCCAGCTCGGCAATGGCGTGCACCGCCGCCAGCTTCATCTCTTCGTTGATCGCCGTCGCGCCGACGTCCAGCGCGCCGCGGAAGATGAACGGGAAGCAGAGCACATTGTTGACCTGGTTAGGGTAGTCGGAGCGACCGGTACAGATGATGGCGTCATCGCGGACCTGCTTCGCCAGCGGCGGCAGAATTTCCGGCTCCGGGTTGGCCAGGGCAAGGATCAGCGGCGCGCGCGCCATCTTCTTCACCATCTCCGGAGTCAGCACTTTCGGGCCAGAGCAGCCGAGGAAAATGTCGGCGCCATCGATCACATCATCAAGCGTACGTTTGCCGTCGTCTTCCACTGCGTAGGCGGCTTTGGTTTCCGCCATGTTCGGTTCACGGTCTTTATAGATGACGCCTTTCGAATCGCAGACCACGATGTTGTGCTTTTGCATCCCCAGCGCCACCAGCAGGTTCATGCAGGCGATCGCCGCCGCGCCCGCGCCGGAGACCACCATCCGCACGTCGGACAGATTCTTCTCGACGACGCGCAGACCGTTGAGGATCGCCGCGGTGCTGATGATCGCCGTGCCATGCTGATCGTCATGGAAAACCGGAATATTCATCCGCTCGCGCAGCTGCTGCTCGATGTAGAAACACTCCGGCGCTTTAATATCTTCCAGGTTGATACCGCCGAAGGTCGGCTCAAGGGCGGCGACGACGTTAATGAATTTGTCCGGATCCAGCTCATCGACTTCGATATCAAACACATCGATGCCGGCGAATTTCTTAAACAGGACGCCTTTGCCCTCCATCACCGGCTTGCCGGCCAGCGCGCCGATATTCCCCAGCCCCAGCACCGCGGTGCCGTTGGAGACGACCGCCACCAGGTTGCCGCGGGCAGTGTATTTGTAGGCGGCCAGCGGATCTTTTTCGATTTCCAGACAGGGGGCCGCGACGCCCGGCGAGTAGGCCAGCGCCAAATCGCGCTGGGTGGCGAGAGGTTTGGTCGGCGAGACCTGGATTTTTCCGGGAACCGGAAATTCGTGGAAGTCGAGGGCGCTCTGTTTTAACTGCTCATCCATTTTCTATTCCTTTCTTTCACGTATCGTTCGTAGGGGAAAAGCGTGATGACCATCCTGTCGTTCACCTTTCAGTGGCAGACAGTATCCCTCCTGGCGGGGCGATAAACTTTGAACACCGCCAAACTCTGGCCATCGCTATGATCTGGTTGTTATCAATTTATAGCGGTTATGTTACCCGGATTCGCCGCCAATAATAGCCCCGTCTGCTATGCTTTTTGGTTATGTACCTCATCACTATTTATACCGCATACCGGCAAGCACTCATGTAACACCTTGTTCCAGGAGGACTTATCTATGAATCAGCTAGACAGCATCAAGCAGTTCACCACCGTGGTCGCCGACAGCGGCGACATCGAATCCATTCGCCACTATCATCCGGAAGATGCCACCACTAACCCCTCCCTGCTGCTGAAGGCCGCCGGCCTGGCGTCCTATAGCGGACTCATTGACGACGCCATCGCCTGGGCGAAAAAGCAAGGAGGCGGCCGTGAAGCGCAGGTGACTCACGCCTGCGATAAGCTGGCGGTCAATTTTGGCGCGGAGATCCTCAAAAGCATTCCGGGCCGGGTCTCCACCGAGGTGGACGCCCGGCTCTCCTTCAACCGGGAGAAGAGCATCGAGAAGGCGCGCCATCTGGTGGCGCTGTATCAGGAGATGGGCATTGATAAGTCGCGGATCCTGATCAAACTGGCATCCACCTGGGAGGGGATCCGCGCCGCCGAGACGCTGGAAAAAGAAGGCATCCACTGCAACCTGACGCTGCTGTTTTCCTTCGCCCAGGCCCGGGCCTGCGCCGAAGCCGGGGTCTATCTGATCTCCCCTTTCGTCGGGCGTATTTATGACTGGTATCAGGCGCGTAAGCCGCTGGATCCTTACGTGGTGGAGGAAGATCCGGGGGTGAAATCGGTGCGCAATATCTATGACTACTTCAAACAGCATAAATACACCACCATCGTGATGGGCGCCAGCTTCCGCCGCACCGAACAGATCCTCGCCCTGGTCGGCTGCGACCGGCTGACCATCGCCCCGCCCTTGTTAAAAGAGCTGCAGGCCAGCGACGCCCCGGTGGTGCGCAAACTGATCCCTGCCAGCCAGATCCTGCCGCGCCCGGTGCCGCTCAGCGAGGCGGAGTTCCGCTGGGAACATAATCAGGACCCGATGGCGGTCGAAAAGCTGGCGGAGGGGATCCGCCTGTTCGCCGTCGATCAGCGCAAACTGGAAGATCTGCTTGCCGCCAAACTGTCACTTTAGTCTCACGGAGAAAACTATGTCCCGAAGAGAGCTTGCCAACGCCATCCGCGCCCTGAGTATGGACGCGGTGCAGAAAGCCAATTCCGGCCACCCCGGTGCGCCAATGGGGATGGCAGACATTGCCGAAGTGCTGTGGAACGATTTTCTCAAGCACAATCCGCAGAACCCTGGCTGGGTGGACCGCGACCGCTTTATTCTGTCCAACGGCCACGCGTCGATGCTGCTCTACAGCCTGTTGCACCTGACCGGCTACGATCTGCCGCTGTCAGAACTCAAGCAGTTCCGTCAGTTGCACTCAAAAACGCCGGGCCACCCGGAGCATGGCTATACCCCCGGGGTGGAGACCACCACCGGCCCGCTGGGCCAGGGGCTGGCGAACGCCGTCGGCATGGCCATCGCCGAACGCACCCTGGCGGCACAGTTTAACCGCCCCGGTCATGAGATTATCGACCATCACACCTGGGTTTTCATGGGCGATGGCTGCCTGATGGAGGGGATCTCCCATGAGGCCTGTTCGCTGGCCGGTACGCTCGGACTGGGTAAGCTGATCGGTTTTTACGATCACAACGGCATCTCCATCGACGGCAAAACCGAAGGCTGGTTTTCCGATGATACGGCCGAACGCTTCCGCGCCTATCACTGGCATGTGATCGGTGACATTGATGGTCACGATCCGCAGGCCATTAAACAGGCCATTGCGGAAGCGCAGGCGGTGAAAGATAAGCCGTCGCTGATTATCTGTCGGACCATCATCGGCTTCGGTTCGCCCAACAAAGCGGGGTCGGAAGAGTCTCACGGCGCGGCGCTGGGCGAAAAAGAGGTGGCCCTGGCCCGCCAGCAGCTGGGCTGGAAATATCCGCCCTTCGAGATCCCGAAAGAGATCTATCAGGGCTGGGATGCGCGTCCGCGCGGCGAAAAAGCCGAGCACGCCTGGAACGAGAAATTCGCCGCCTACCAGCAGCAGTTTCCGGAACTGGCCGCTGAGCTGACTCGCCGCATGGATGGCACCCTGCCGGAAGACTTTGCCGCGACCGCCCGCGACTACGTGGCGAAACTGCAGGCCGAGCCGGCGAAAATCGCCAGCCGCAAGGCCTCGCAAAACGCGCTGAACGCCTACGGCCCGCATCTCCCGGAACTGCTGGGCGGTTCGGCGGATCTTGCGCCGAGTAACCTGACCATCTGGTCTGGCTCGACATCGATTAAAGACGATCCTGCGGGCAACTATATCCACTACGGCGTGCGCGAATTTGGCATGACCGCGGTGGCCAACGGCATCGCCCTGCACGGGGGCTTCATTCCGTATACCTCTACCTTCCTGATGTTCGTGGAGTACGCCCGCAACGCCGCGCGCATGGCGGCCCTGATGAAGGCCCGGCAGATCATGGTCTATACCCATGACTCCATCGGTCTCGGGGAAGATGGCCCGACGCACCAGGCGGTGGAACAGCTGGCCAGTCTGCGTCTGACGCCGAACTTCAGCACCTGGCGCCCCTGCGACCAGGTGGAGACCGCCGTCGCCTGGCAGGCGGCCATTGCGCGCCAGAACGGACCAACGGCGCTGATCCTGTCGCGGCAAAACCTGGCGCAGATGCCGCGCACCCCGGAACAGGTGCAGGCTATTGCCCGGGGAGGCTACGTGCTGAAAGATGCCGGCGGGAAGCCCGACCTGATCCTCATCGCCACCGGCTCGGAAGTGGAGATCACTGTGCTGGCCGCAGAAAAACTGTTGGCGAACGGGGTGAATGTGCGGGTCGTCTCGCTCCCTTCCACCGATGTGTTTGATGCCCAGGATGAGGCCTGGCGCGAGTCGGTGCTGCCGTCGGACGTCAGCGCCCGGGTGGCGGTCGAGGCCGGGATAGCGGACTACTGGTATAAATATGTCGGCTTAAAAGGCAAGATCGTCGGCATGACCGGCTATGGCGAATCCGCCCCGGCAGAGCAGCTGTTTCCGTTCTTTGGCTTTACGGTCGACCATATCGTCGCCACCGCGGAGCAGGTGCTTAACGGGTGATCCACAGCGTGGGCCAGGCGTCTGGCCCCTGCCAGTTATCACACGTCGGCTGCTGCGCGTAGCGGGAGAGACTGAACCGCTGGCCGTCAAAACGCCAGCGGGTCTGGATCCCGCAATCGCCGGCCTCGCGGCCTTTATCCAGGGTCACCAGCTCATGGCGGCGATCATCGTAGCTGGCGTTGATAAGCTCGATCTCCCGCGGTGCCTCGCCCGGCGGCTGAAACGGCAGCGTCAGCCGCACCTGACGGGCGACATAGGGCCGCTGGCGGGAGACCAGCCAGGCCAGCCAGACGGTGTTGTACGCGCCGGATTCGCAGCTGGTCATCAGCAGCACTTTGTCATCCGTCAGCGCAGTAACGCGAATTTCACGGCGGAAGGGATCGAGGGAGCAGTTGCTGTTGGTCATCCGCTCATTACCGTAGTCCATCAGATCGTTGAGCTCCTCACGCCCCAGCGGCGACTGCGCTGTTTCCGCGGTCGCCACTGCGCGCAGCGCCGGGGCCGGCGGTACGCTGAGCGGCGGCTCTTCCCCTTTGCCGACCCAGGCCGTTTCACTGCCTACCCGCTTTTGCCGATCGTCGATAAAAAACAGAGCCGCTTTCAACCCCTGCAGGGAGATACTCTGCAGGCCATTGGCCAGCGAGAGAGCTTTCCCCTCCTGAACCTGCTGGAGAAATGCATCGATCGTCACGCTGTCGGCGGTTTTAATGAGCTTATCTTCAATGTGCCAGCGCTTGTCGGTCAGGGACACCGGTTTGCCATCCAGCAGCAGGCGCGGCGCTATCGGCGCTAGCGTCGCCACCGGATTACCGGTGCCCCCCAGTTCGATACGCAGGCTGGCGTCAGTCACTGCTCCGGCGCTGCGGCTGAGGGTCATCACCAGCCCATAATGCAGCCCCACGTTACGGGTGACGCAGAAATTTTGGTTGTTACAGGTGACCTGCCAGTCGTTGAAGCGCTGCTGCGTCGGTGCCGACCATGCCTGCGAGCAAGGCAGCACCGCCAGAAAGAGGAAATAAATGATGCGAAAAAGCATGAACCGCCCGACCCCAGATAAACCCGACCACGGCGCCTATCCTGGACAACGGCAGCCGCTTACTCAATCGGATTTGTCAGAGTTCCCCGACATCAGGCCGGAGGTTTGCAGATACTGCAGCAGAATGACCGCCTTACCGTCGCGGATCTCACCGTCAGCGACCATCTGCAGCGCCTGGCTAAAAGGCAGCTCCAGCACCTCGATGGCTTCATCATCCACCCCGCCGCCGCTGGTGGTTCGCTGCGCGTCGCTGTACTCAGCGATAAAGAAATGCACCACTTCGGTAACGCCACCTGGCGACATAAACAACTCAAACAGCTTACGCACCTCGCCCACTTCGTAGCCGGTCTCTTCCACCGCCTCTTTACGAATGCACGCTTCCGGCTCGTCGTTGTCCAGCAGCCCGGCGCAGGTTTCAATCAGCATGCCGTCATGATTGCCATTGACCCAGGTGGCGACCCGGAACTGACGCACCAGGACCACCGTTTGCTTGCGGCGATTGTACAGCAGCACGGTAGCGCCGTTGCCACGATCGTAGACCTCGCGCTTATGGCGCACGACGCTGCCATCCTCGCGCGTCAGCTCATAGGTCATGTTGCGTAACACGAACCAGTTTTCAGAGAGGATTTTATCTTTAATGACGTGAATATTGAGTGACATACCGACCCCACAGCGTAAAAGGACGTCCTCATACTACGCTGCGGGGCCGGGTTTGTCGTCAGTGAAGCGGCGTCGTTTTCAGCGCCAGATAGTCCAGGATCCCCTGCGCCGCATGACGGCCTTCCGCCATCGCCGTCACTACAAGGTCTGCGCCGCGCACGGCATCGCCGCCGGCAAAGATCTTCTCCTGACTGGTCTGGTAACGGTAACGGCTCTCGACGCCGGCTTTGATGCGCCCCTGACTGTCCAGCGCCACGCCCGCCGCTTCCAGCCAGGGCATGCGGTGCGGGTGGAAGCCAAAGGCCATGATCACCGCATCCGCCGGCATAACAAACTCACTGCCGGGGATCGGCGTCGGGCGGCGGCGTCCTCCCGCGTCCGGGGCGCCCAGCTCGGTGCGCAGAAAACGTACCCCATTCACCCGCCCGCTTTCGTCCAGCTCCAGGGTCACCGGCTGGACGTTAAACTCAAAGACCGCCCCCTCTTCGCGGGCGTTTTTGACCTCTTTTTTCGAGCCCGGCATGTTGGCTTCATCCCGCCGATAGGCGCAGGTCACCTGGCGGGCGCCGTGACGCAGCGCGGTGCGCACGCAGTCCATCGCTGTATCGCCGCCGCCCAGCACGACGACGTTCAGCCCAGCGGTGTTGATATAAGGCTCCTGAGCCGATGCCGCCAGCCCCATTACCTGTTTGGTGTTGGCGATAAGAAACGGCAGCGCATCGTAGACGCCGGGGGCCTCTTCGTTCGGCAGCCCCGCCTTCATGGAGCGATAAGTTCCGGTGCCGACGAACACCGCGTCATAGTCGGCCAGCAGCGTCGCCATGGGGATATCTTTCCCCACCTCGCAATTGAGCTCAAAGCGGATACCCATCTCGCTGAAAATGGCCCGCCGCCGGGCCAGCAGCGATTTATCCAGCTTGAACGCCGGGATGCCGAAGGTCAGCAGACCGCCAATCTCCGGATGACGGTCAAAAACCACCGGCTGGACGCCGTGACGCACCAGCACATCGGCGCAGGCCAGCCCGGCCGGCCCGGCGCCGATAATCGCCACCCGCTTACCACTCGGCTTAACCTGCGAGAGGTCCGGACGCCAGCCGCTGGCCAGCGCCTGGTCGGAAATATAGCGCTCAATGTTGCCGATGGTGACTGCGCCGCTTTCATCGCGCAGGGTGCAGGCACCTTCACACAGCCGGTCCTGGGGGCAGACGCGACCGGTGATCTCCGGCAGGCAGTTGGTCTGATGGGAAAGCGCGACCGCGGCGGCGATATCCCCCGCCTTAACCAGCTCGACCCACTGCGGGATATGGTTATGCAGCGGGCAGGTCCATTCGCAAATACTGTGTTCCCCACACGTGAGGCAGCGGGCGGCCTGCTGCTGCGCCTGCGCCGGGGTGAACGGCTGATAGATCTCCTCAAAGTGGCTCTTACGCGCCTCCGCCGCCAGCTTATCCGGCTCCCCGCGCGGCGGCGTCATCGCCATTTGCCTGACCTTCGCGCCAACATTGGGCTGGCTGCAGGTCGGCGTACCGCGCTGCCACGGCTGCACCTCCTGGCATGCCGAGCGCAGTCGCCGCTGCTTCGCCAGCGCGGTCAACGTCTCATCGTCGGCGAGGGTCAGTGCCTGCGCGGGACAGTTTTCCACACAGGCCGGTCCCGCTTCGCGGCCCTGGCACAGATCGCATTTCTGCGCGCTGGCCTTTACCAGGCCCGCAGCCTGCGGCGTCACCACCACCTGCATCACCCCGAACGGGCAGGCCACCATGCAGGATTTACAGCCAATGCATTTCTCCTGACTGACCTGAACGCTGTCGCCGGACTGGGCAATGGCGTCGTTGGGGCAACTGCGGACGCAGGGGGCGTCTTCACAGTGGCGGCAGGTGATAGCGTTACGCTGGCCCGCCGCTTTGATGACGGTGATACGAGGTAAAAAGCGCTGCGGGGTCAGCACGTGTTGCTCCTCGTTATGCGCCATTACGCAGGCCACTTCGCAGGCCTGGCAGCCGATACATTTTCGACTATCGCTCAAAATAAAGTGGTTCATGGCTTCCTTTTGTCTTCTTGGTGAATAACCCCTCAATGCGCATGACTATTTATTACCCGACAAGACGGCGCCGGAACAATGTCCAAATGCCCAGGATAAACTTTTTCTGGAGAGAATCCGTTTTGGATCAATTTTTTTGACTTAAATGAAATGAGGTTTCACACCGGCAAGGGATAATGCGCCTGTCTGAGGCTGCAAAGCAGGCTCACTGCCTGCTGGCAGGAAAGTTCGAGGTTTCTTTACGATACGGCAAAAGCAACATGATAAATTACACTATCTCCTTAATTTCTCCACGATTGCCGGAGGCGCTGGCGCTAAAGTGGCACAGGCTGTGCAATAACAAAAAAATGTGCATATGAGGTCTTTATTCTGATGGCGAATTTCTTTATCGATCGCCCCATTTTTGCGTGGGTGCTGGCAATCCTGTTATGTCTGACGGGCACCCTTGCCATTTTGTCGCTTCCCGTTGAACAGTATCCCGACCTCGCCCCGCCGAACGTGCGGATCACCGCCAACTATCCCGGCGCCTCCGCGCAAACCCTGGAGAATACCGTCACCCAGGTTATCGAACAGAATATGACCGGCCTCGATAACCTGATGTATATGTCCTCCCAGAGCAGCGCCACTGGCCAGGCGACGATCACCCTCAGCTTCACCGCCGGTACCGACCCGGACGAAGCCGTGCAGCAGGTTCAGAACCAGCTGCAGTCGGCGATGCGTAAACTGCCGCAGGCGGTGCAAAACCAGGGGGTGACGGTGCGCAAGACCGGCGACACCAATATCCTGACCCTCGCCTTCGTCTCCACCGACGGCAGCATGGATAAACAAGATATTGCCGACTACGTCGCCAGTAACATTCAGGACCCGCTCAGCCGCGTCAACGGCGTGGGGGATATCGACGCCTACGGCTCGCAATACTCAATGCGCATCTGGCTCGACCCGGCGAAGCTCAATAGCTACCAGCTGACCACCAAGGATGTGACCGACGCCATCAGTTCGCAGAACGCCCAGATTGCCGTCGGCCAGCTTGGCGGGACGCCTTCGGTCGATAAGCAGGCGCTAAACGCCACCATCAACTCGCAATCTCTGCTACAAACCCCGGAGCAGTTCCGCAATATCACCCTGCGCGTCAATCAGGATGGTTCAGAGGTGACGCTGGGCGATGTCGCCACCGTCGAGATGGGGGCGGAGAAGTACGACTACCTCAGCCGCTACAACCGGCAGGCCGCTTCGGGCCTGGGAATTAAGCTTGCTTCCGGCGCCAACGAAATGGCCACGGCGGAGCGCGTGATCAATCGCCTCAATGAGCTGTCGCAGTATTTTCCTCACGGTCTGGAATATAAAGTCGCCTACGAGACGACCTCCTTCGTAAAGGCCTCCATCACTGATGTGGTCAAAACGCTGCTGGAGGCGATCCTGCTGGTCTTCCTCGTGATGTATCTGTTCCTGCAGAACTTCCGCGCCACCCTGATCCCGACCATCGCCGTGCCGGTGGTGCTGATGGGCACCTTTGCGGTGCTGTATGCCTGTGGCTACAGCATCAACACCCTGACGATGTTCGCGATGGTGCTGGCGATCGGCCTGCTGGTGGATGACGCCATCGTGGTAGTGGAGAACGTCGAGCGCATCATGAGCGAGGAGGGCCTGTCGCCCCGCGAGGCGACCCGCAAATCGATGGGACAAATTCAGGGCGCACTGGTGGGGATCGCCATGGTGCTGTCGGCGGTGTTTGTGCCAATGGCCTTCTTCGGCGGCACCACCGGGGCCATCTATCGCCAGTTCTCAATCACTATCGTCGCGGCGATGGTCCTCTCGGTGCTGGTGGCCATGATCCTCACTCCGGCCCTTTGCGCCACGCTGCTCAAGCCGGTTAAGCCAGGTGAATCCCATGAAAGAAAAGGCTTCTTCGGCTGGTTCAACCGCACCTTCAACCTCAGCGCCAGCCGCTACGAAACCTTTGTCGGCAAAATTCTTCACCGCTCGCTGCGCTGGATGCTGATCTACGTCGTCCTGCTCGGCGGGATGGTGTTCCTGTTCCTGCATCTGCCCACCTCGTTCCTGCCGCTGGAAGATCGCGGGATGTTCACCACCTCGGTCCAGTTGCCGAGCGGCGCTACTCAGCAGCAGACGCTGAAAGTAGTGCAAAAAGCGGAAGATTACTTCCTCAATAATGAGAAGCAGAACGTCGAATCGGTATTTGCCACCGTCGGTTCCGGCCCCGGCGGCAACGGGCAGAACGTGGCCCGCATGTTTGTGCGTCTCAAAGACTGGGACCAGCGCGACCCGGAAACCGGCTCCTCCTTTGCCATTATTGAACGCGCCACCAAAGCGTTTAATCAGATCAACGAAGCGCGGGTCATCGCCAGCAGCCCGCCGGCCATCAGCGGCCTCGGCAGTTCGGCAGGCTTCGATATGGAGCTTGAGGATCACGCCGGTAAGGGGCACGATGCGCTGATGGCGGCACGCGATACGCTGCTTGAGCTGGCCGGCAAAAACCCACTGTTGACCCGGGTCCGCCATAACGGGCTCGACGACAGTCCGCAGCTGCAGGTCGATATCGATCAGCGTAAAGCACAGGCGCTGGGCGTCTCCATTGACGACATCAACGATACGCTGCAAACCGCGTGGGGGTCGAGCTACGTCAACGACTTTATGGATCGCGGCCGGGTGAAGAAAGTCTACGTCCAGGCAGCGGCGAAATACCGGATGCTGCCAGACGATATCAATCTTTGGTATGTCCGCAACAGCAGCGGCACGATGGTGCCGTTCTCGGCCTTCGCCACCTCACGCTGGGAGACCGGCTCGCCGCGGCTGGAACGCTACAATGGCTACTCGGCGGTGGAGATCGTTGGTGAGGCGGCGCCGGGTATCAGTACCGGCACCGCGATGGACATGATGGAGAAGCTGGCCGCGCAGTTGCCAACCGGCTTTGGCCTCGAATGGACCGCCATGTCCTACCAGGAACGCCTCTCTGGCGCTCAGGCGCCGGCACTGTACGCGATTTCGCTGCTGGTGGTGTTCCTGTGCCTGGCGGCGCTGTACGAGAGCTGGTCGGTGCCGTTCTCGGTGATGCTGGTGGTCCCGCTCGGGGTGATTGGCGCCCTGCTGGCGACCTGGGTGCGCGGCCTGGAGAATGATGTTTACTTCCAGGTGGGCCTGTTAACGGTGATCGGCCTGTCGGCGAAAAACGCCATTCTGATCGTTGAGTTCGCCAACGAGCTGAACGAGAAAGGCCAGGATCTGCTCAGCGCCACGCTGTCGGCCTGCCGTCAGCGCCTGCGCCCCATCCTGATGACCTCGCTGGCGTTTATCTTCGGCGTGCTGCCGATGGCGACCAGCACCGGGGCCGGTTCCGGCAGCCAGCATGCGGTCGGTACCGGGGTGATGGGCGGGATGATCTCCGCCACCGTGCTGGCCATCTTTTTCGTGCCGCTGTTCTTTGTGCTGGTACGCCGTCGCTTTCCGCTGAAGGAGCGTCCGCAATAAGCCGTCGGGCGTTGGCGGCGAGCCTTAATAACAGAAAAGGCGACCCTTAAGGTCGCCTTCTTTATGTGTTCAGAACGATGACGCGCTTATTTACTTCGCGTTATTCCCCTGCTCACATTGCGGAAATTTATTTACGAAGCATGCCTTCAATAAAATCTTTCCAGTTCCCCAGTTCATGTTCAATCATAATAGCCTCTCTTATTATTATGGTCGATTCTATATAACTTCATTGCTGATGGGAAGTTGGGCTCCCCTATTGCTCTGATTGTCTTGTGGACGTCTGACAGAGATAAAACCTCTGGTTGCCGCCACTATGCCGTTTCGTATGTAAAAATTATGTGACGCAGAGCACTCTCAGGCAACATTTTCGCAATATTGTTAATAGCCTCACATCACTTCCGCGAATGAGCAAAATTTCACCACGCCGTCAATTGAATGAGATACCCGGTAAAAAGTTATATTTATTCATCTGAATCACGTATTATTTCAGTAAGACTTATATATTCGGAAATATCTGAGTTAACCGCTTAATTGAATGTGAAAGGTTTATCTATGCTCACCATGTACGGAATTAAAAACTGCGATACCATTAAAAAAGCCCGTCGCTGGCTGGAAGCGCATCAGATTGCGTATCAGTTTCATGACTACCGCGCCGATGGCCTTGACCGCGCGCAACTGGATACCTTTATTGCCGAACTGGGCTGGCAGGCGCTGCTGAACACCCGCGGCACCACCTGGCGCAAACTCGACGAGTCGCTGCGCAACAGCATCGATAATGCCGACGCCGCCGCCGCATTGATGCTGGAAATGCCGGCGATTATCAAACGCCCATTGCTCTGTGCGCCCGGTCGTCCTATGCTGCTGGGTTTTAGTGAAGCAAGTTATCAGCAGTTTAACGAGGTATAGTCTATGTCTTGCCCGGTCATTGAGCTGGCTCAGCAGCTTATTCGCCGCCCTTCCCTTAGCCCCGATGATGCGGGATGCCAGGCGTTAATGATTGAACGCCTGCGTGCGATCGGCTTTACCGTTGAACCGATGGATTTCGGCGATACACAGAATTTCTGGGCCTGGCGCGGCCACGGCGAGACGCTGGCCTTCGCCGGCCACACCGACGTGGTCCCGGCAGGCGACGCCGACCGCTGGATCAACCCCCCGTTCGAACCGACCATCCGCGACGGCATGCTGTTCGGCCGCGGTGCAGCAGATATGAAAGGCTCGCTGGCGGCGATGGTGGTGGCGGCGGAACGTTTTGTCGCGCAGTACCCGAATCATCGCGGCAGACTGGCGTTCTTGATCACCTCAGATGAAGAGGCCAGCGCCAAAAACGGCACCGTCAAAGTGGTGGAAACGCTGATGGCGCGTAATGAGCGTCTGGACTACTGTCTGGTCGGCGAACCCTCCAGTACCGAAGTGGTCGGCGATGTGGTGAAAAACGGCCGCCGCGGCTCGCTGACCTGCAACCTGACCATTCACGGCGTGCAGGGCCATGTTGCCTATCCGCACCTTGCCGATAACCCTGTCCATCGCGCGGCGCCGATGCTGGCGGAGCTGGTCAATATCGAGTGGGATAAAGGCAATGAATTTTTCCCGCCAACCAGCATGCAGATCGCCAACGTACAGTCCGGTACCGGCAGCAACAACGTGATCCCCGGCGATATGTTCGTCCAGTTCAACTTCCGCTTCAGTACGGAACTGACGGACGAGATGATCAAAGCCCGCGTGGTCTCCCTGCTGGAAAAATACCAGCTGCGTTACAGCGTGGAGTGGTGGCTCTCCGGCCAGCCGTTCCTCACCGGGCGCGGTAAACTGGTGGATGCGGTGGTGAGCGCAATTGAGCACTATAATGAGATCAAACCGCAGCTGTTGACCAACGGCGGCACCTCTGACGGTCGGTTTATCGCCCGCATGGGGGCGCAGGTGGTTGAGCTGGGCCCCGTGAACGCAACCATTCACAAAATTAATGAATGTGTGAACGCCGCCGACCTGCAGCTGCTGGCACGGATGTATCAACGCGTAATGGAACAGCTGGTCGCCTGACGAATTGACGTAAAGAGGAAGCGCGCATGGAATGGCTTATTAAACACTGGTGGATTCTGGTTCTGGTCTTTTTGGTGGGGGTGATTATCAACGTGATCAAAGATCTGAACCGCGTTGACCACAAAAAATTCCTTAACAACAAACCCGATCTGCCGCCGCACCGCGATTTTAACGATAAATGGGACGATGACGACGACTGGCCAAAGCACGACCAGTCGAAGAAACCGTAAGTTTGCCTTTATCGCGGTACTGCCCGCCTGTAACCCCGTCCGCCGGGGTTACAGCATTTCGATGATATCGTCCCCTTTTGGCGTACTGCCGCTCAGCGCCTCATCAAAATAGTGCTTCGGCACGGTATAACGCAGACGCTCGATGGCGAACTGCATGCTGCGATCGTCAATGGCATGCCCCAGATCGTCAACAATATCTAACGTCACGTCGCCGCCCGCCTGCTGTAATGCCTCCTGAGCCGACACCGCCCACGCCAGATCGATAACCCGATCTTCCCCCCCGTGGATCAGGTGAATGGTGGTGGCAGTCGTTGCCGTCACCGGCAGCGTCGCGTAGCGGCCATTAAAGGCGATCACTCTTGAAGCCAGAGCCGGCGCCGCTTTGATACTCTCCAGCGACATAATCGCCCCCTGAGAGAAACCGATCAGCGCGGTGGCCAGTGGACTGACGCCGCTTTTCTCTTGCCAGTAGCGCACAATGTCAATGAAGGTCGGCATAATGGTATCGATGCGCTGCTGACGATTCTCTTCCGTCACTCCCTGCACCGAAAACCACTGCCGACCGTTGGGACCGCAAGGTTCGACCCCGCCGATGCTGACAATTAGCGCATCGGGAAACTGCGGCGCGAACCAGCTGCCGATTTGCCCCATAGAGACCGGGTTATCACCCACACCATGAAACAGCAGCAACAGCTGTTGCGCAGGCGTCGCAGGGCTTTGAACAATAAAATGATCGTGTTTCATGGCTGTCTCCTTAGTGTATGCCGGCAGTTTACGCCGCTCGCCAGATATGACCATGTCATTTAACTGAATGAGTTAGTTAAAAAAATTGCAGATGCGCCACCTGCTGACGCAGTGCCTCAGCACGCGCTGCATCGAGGAAGCATAAGGCGTCAGCGGCCTCCTGACGCCATCTCGCCAGCAGGGCTTTACGCCCCGTCAGCTGTAGCGCAGCGCACAGCGCGGCTTCCTCTTCTCCCTGCAGACGCCTGCGCAGGGCCGGTAACGGCATGTCGACCTGCATCAGCAGGCGGTTGAGGCAGCCCAGCGCCGCGGCCAGCGGGCGATGGGCGAAAGCAAAGCTCGCCGCTTCCAGCCAGTCCTCATCACTAAGCATAGCGTCTGCGACGGCCGGCAGCGGCGCGGATTCGTCCCGCCACGGGCGAAGCCAATATTCATCCCGCAGCAGCCGCTGCGCCTCCCGCTGCGCGAGCTGGTGCCCCGCTGCAGTCAGCGGGAACAGAGCCATCGCGGTATAGCAGCCGCTGCTGGCCTCGCGATGGGTTCCCAGCCGCACGAGGATAAACCCGCAGCGTTGCCAGAAGCGCAACAGCTCACGGGTATAGCCGAAGCTGACGGATAGATAGTCATAGCCTGCGGCATCGGCGGCGATACTGGCGATCATCTTCTGCCCGAGACCTTCGCGCTGACGGGCAGGATGGACAGCGATCCGACTGACCCGCAGACCGGACAGCGTCGCCGCCAGGGGACTGCCGCCATGCGCCGCCAGCGACTGGGCGACCAGATTCCCGCGCGGCCGGCGAAACCCTGCCCACACCGCCCGGCTAAGTTCGGGAGAAAGTCCCCCCTCGGCCACCAGCCACAGCGCGCCCGCCACCGCGCCGCTGGCGCGAGCGCAGCGAAAAGCCTGGCCGGGGGCATCCATCATGCGCCGCAGATCGAGCGGGGAAGTCCGGTAGTGCGCCCCGGACAATAGCTGGTACATCGCCTCCGGTAGCGCTGGCTGCGATTGCCAGCAGGACTGATTAACCGCTTCCAGCACCACCTCCCCCGTCGGCGCGTCGCGAAATGCCTCATCGTTAAAGATCAGCAACTGACGGATGGCTGACTCCAGCGGACAGCCCGCCGCCCAGCGGATCGGGGCGCTCAGGCTGAATGACTGCAGACGGGGCAGGCTGGCGCAAAATTTCAGCAGGAATCCGCGACCGGTGCCTTCATAACCCTGCACCGTCGTGGTGAGTAGCGTGCGGGGAAAACGGCTCACCAGCTGCCGGAGAAGCGGAGCCGGGATCGACGAGGCCTCATCGACAATCAGCCAGGCCGCCGTTTCTTGCGACGCCAACAGCGCATCGGGCGCCATAAAGCGGAACGCCTCGCCGGCAAAGCTCGCCAGCACCTCGACGGCGCTACGCGTTGGGGCGGTGACGATGGCCTCGCCCCCAAGCTGGCGCAGCAGCATGCCCGCGAGAGCGGATTTCCCTCGCCCGCGCTCTGCCGTCACCGCCGCGATACCGGGCGGCAGCCGCAACAGTTGCTCAAGGATTAGCGCCTGCTCGGCCTGGGGGTGGCCATCGGCGGGATGCCAGTCAGGGCGGGGGGCGGCCAGCGGGAAGCGCGGCCGGTCCGACTGCTGCCAGAGCAGCACCTCCGGATCGGCGATAAACTGCCGGCAGCAGCGGTGAACAAAGTTGGGGGTAACGATAGGGTCGGGAGTATCGCTCCAGCGCAGGGAGTCCTCATCCGCCCGGGTCGGCCAGTCGGCGAAGGGGGGCGTCAGCAGCACCAGCCAGCTTCCCGCCCGCAGCGTACCGCTCAGGGCCGCCAGGGCCGCCACGTCACACCCGCGCCGGGCATCGAAAAAGGCGTGCATCACTTCCCGACCCAGCAGCGTCTTCAGGGCGCCAGGCGCCACGCAGGGCGCAGAAACCGGATCGGAGCCTACCCACAGACCATCGCCGCCGAGCCGCTCCCGTAGCGCCTGCGCCTGCTGCAGCGTCCAGGCCTCATCGCCGCTGAGCACCAGCAGGCGACGGATCCCCTCCCGCGCCATCTGCGCGGTGAGGTCAAGCAGCGCGTCCATCATCGGTGGCGATTACAGCGCGCTGCCGAAGGTGTTGCACTGCGCCGGATCGCCGCTGTCGAAACCGCGTTTGAACCAGGTGTAGCGCTGTTTTGACGTGCCGTGGGTAAAGCTGTCCGGTACCACGCGCCCCTGGCTCTGCTGCTGCAGACGGTCGTCGCCGATGGCTTCGGCAGCGTTCAGCGCCTCCTGCAGATCGCCGGTTTCCAGAATATCCTGCTGCTGCATATTATGGCCCCAGACGCCGGCGAAGCAGTCCGCCTGCAGCTCCATCTTCACCGACAGACGGTTGGCTTCGGCCTCGGTGGCATGCTGCTGTTGCTGGCGAACTTTCGGCTCAATGCCCAGCAGTTTTTGCACGTGGTGGCCCACCTCATGAGCAATGACGTACCCCTGAGCAAAGTCGCCGTCGGCGCCCAGTTTATTTTTCATCTCATCGTAGAAGGACAGATCGATATAGACCGTGCTGTCGGCAGGACAGTAGAACGGCCCCATCACCGACTGACCGGTGCCGCAGCCGGTACGTGTCGCGCCGCGGTAGAGCACCAGTTTTGGCTGGGGGTACTGGCGGCCCATCTTTTCAAAGATCGGTCCCCAGGTATCTTCGGTAGTGGCCAGAATGACGGAAGTAAACTTCGCCGCTTCATCGTCTTTCGGACTGATGGAGCGCTGCGTGGAGGTCTGCTGCTGCGGCATCGGCTCCCCGGTCAGCATGCCGGTCAAATCCACGCCGTAGTAGCCCGCCACCAGCACAATAATCAGCAGTACAATGCCGCCCTTCCCGCTCGGCAGACGGAAGCCCCCGCCGCCGCCAAACGGCGAGCCTGATTGACCACGTCGATCTTCAACATTGTCGCTTTCGCGACGCCCTTGCCAGCGCATAAGCACCTCATTCCCTGTTATGTATCAATAGCAGAGATCGTAGGCGGTTCAGCGCAGGATTACCACAGGAAACAGCAAGAGACGCCAGAAGATGAGGCCATCTTCTGGCGGCGAGCGGGTTAGTCGAGCTTAACGCCCAGGCGGTGAGCCACTTCTTCGTAGGCTTCGATCAGGCCGCCCAGGCTCTGGCGGAAGCGGTCTTTGTCCATTTTATCGAGGGTATTTTTATCCCACAGGCGGCTGCCGTCCGGCGAAAACTCGTCGCCCAGCACCACTTCGCCTTTGAACAGACCAAACTCCAGCTTAAAGTCCACCAGAATCAGACCGGCGTCATCGAACAGCTTTTTCAGCACGTCGTTGGCTTTGTAGGTCAGCTCGCGCATCCGCGCCAGATTCTCTTTGCTCACCCAGCCGAAGGTTTCGCAGTAGGAGTCGTTGACCATCGGATCGTGCATAGCATCGTTTTTCAGGAACAGGTCGAACAGCGGCGGGTTCAGCTCGATACCTTCTTCAATGCCTAAACGTTTTACCAGCGAGCCTGCCGCACGGTTACGCACCACGCACTCTACCGGCACCATATCCAGTTTTTTCACCAGACATTCGGTATCGGAAAGCAGCGCTTCCATCTGGGTAGGGATGCCCGCTTCTGCCAGTTTGCTCATAATGAAATGGTTGAACTTGTTATTCACCATGCCTTTACGATCGAACTGCTCGATGCGCGCGCCATCACCTGCTGACGTATCGTTACGGAATTCCAGTACCAGCAGGTCCGGATTATCGGTGCTGTATACTGTCTTCGCCTTACCACGATACAACTCAGCTTGCTTTTTCATCTTTCACTACTCCAGTGATATTGAGCCAAAAAATGACGTGTCGGTCTTACATAACATCCTACATCGAGCCTCAGAGCAGAGGCTAAACGCTTGCGAGGCGAACTGCAGTCAGGCGACTGGAGCGGCCTTAACGCGGCGATTTACAGGGTTATGCGGCTACGCACACGTTTGCGTCACTATACATGAAAAAGGGCCGGATTGCTCCAGCCCTTTTGATTACTTGTTAAATGCGGCCTGGAATACGGCTACCAGGGCGTCATTTTGCGACTGCGTCAGAGTGTGACCTTTCGGGTCGATGAACTGCAGGCTACTGCGGTTATCGAGGTCACCGACCTGCAGTTTGTAGTCACCGGAGGCCAGCTGCGGGTCACGTGCGCCCAGCTCCTGCCAGCTGCTGTCAGACAGCGGCTTGTAGGTCAGCGCCATGCTGCCCTGAGAGCGCGTGCTGTCGGTCACTTTCATTCCCACTTTTTCGAGGGCGCCCGGCAGACGTTGCCACACCATGTTAAACGGCGCGCGAACGACAAGCATCGGCAGGCCGGTATCGTCGGCAGCGCTCTGCACGTCGAAGGTGGCGCCAGCACTGCGCTGGGCCGCGTTCTGGGCGCTGGTGGCGCTCGCATCAAGGCCTTCAGAAATGACGTTCAGCATGGCGGTGCTGTAGCGCTGCAGTGACGCCGGATCGGCAACCGGTTTACCCGCCTGCTCCAGATTCACCAGCTTAACGACCACCGCTTGCTGATAGCCCTGCGGTTTGACGGAGATTTGATAACGACCGCGATACTGCTGATCTTCATCAAGGCGGTTCCACTCAACCCAGTCGGTGTTCAGCGTCTGGCTCGCATCATCGCGTTTCGCGATAACGTAGTTCTTCGACTGAAGGATACTGGTGACCTGCGCCCACAGCGAGCCGCTGCGGCCGTTCTCAACCATCAGCGTCGCGGTATCGCCATTAAACTGGGTCCGCGCACCGCTGACCAACGCCAGCGGCTGCGCCGGCGGGCGAATGTCCAGCGCTTTGCCCACCGCGCCGGTGCTGTTGGCCACCGGAATGTTGTAATCGCCCACCTGAATCGGCAGGATCATCCCCGCCGGCGCGTGAAGTTCGCTCAACGGTGACGCCTGTAAATAGGCCTCATCACCGCTCACCTGACGCTTATAGCGCGAGTCGGAACTACAGGCCGCGAGGAGTAGAACCAGCGAAACACCCGCAACCTTCGCCAGGCGCGACTTCTGTACTGAGTAAGCCATCAAATCTCCCTAAACTTTACAGCAAACCGGCATGCTTCAGCGCGGCGGTGACGGCTTCACGACCATGGTCGGTGATGGGCGTCATCGGCAAGCGCAGCGTATCGGTCGCCACAAGACCCAACGCCTTGCATCCCCATTTCACCGGGATAGGATTGGGTTCGACAAATAATTTTGTATGCAGTGGCATCAGACGCTGATTAATCGCACGCGCTTCGGCAAATTGACCCGCCAGCGCCAGACGGCACATGTCGGCCATTTCGCGCGCCGCCACGTTGGCGGTGACGGAAATCACGCCCACGCCGCCGAGCTGCATGAAGTCCATACCGGTCGCATCGTCACCGCTCAGCAGAATAAAGTCGTCTGAAACCAGCTCTTTGATCTGGTGAACGCGACTTAAGTTCCCTGTAGCTTCCTTAATACCGACAATATTTTTAATTTCCGCCAGACGGCCAACGGTTTCCGGCAGCATATCGCAACCGGTACGGGACGGCACATTATACAGAATTTGCGGCAGGTCAGTATGTTCAGCGATAGCTTTAAAGTGCTGGAACAGGCCTTCCTGGGTCGGACGGTTATAATAAGGAGTGACCGTCAGGCAGCCGACAACACCGCTATCGTTAAAACGTTTGGTCAGGCTAATCGCCTCTGCGGTTGCATTGGCTCCCGTGCCAGCGATAACTGGAATACGCCCGTCGGCCAGTTCCAGCGTCATCATCACTACGTCGCCATGCTCTTCATGGCTCAGCGTTGCGGATTCACCGGTAGTCCCTACCGAAACGATCGCCGAGGTTCCGTTGGCGACATGGTAATCAATCAGTTTTTTCAGGCTTGTCCGGCAGACATTACCGTTTTCATCCATCGGCGTGACAAGCGCTACAATACTTCCCGTGAACATGGGCCATCCTCAGAGCAGAAGTGCGACAAGATTCTCAATGTTACGTTTGGAGCTGCAATAAAAGCAAGAGACCCGACGCCATCAGGGATGTTGTATGGCGGTTTTTTTTATGCTTTCCTAATGTTACCTCACCTTTTTAAAGGAAGAACAGGTTTGACAGCCTCATTACAACACTATCTGGTTATTACCGCCCTGGGGGCTGACCGTCCCGGCATCGTGAATACGATCACTCGCCACGTCAGCAGCTGCGGTTGTAATATCGAAGACAGCCGGCTGGCCATGCTCGGTGATGAGTTTACGTTTATCATGCTGCTTTCCGGGTCGTGGAATGCGATTAACCTGATCGAATCAACCCTGCCGCTGAAAGGTGCGGAGCTGGAATTGTTGATCGTGATGAAACGCACCACTGCGCGCCCGCCACAGGCCATGCCAAACACCGTTTGGGTCCAGGTTGAGGTGCCGGACTCACCGCATATCATCGAGCGCTTCACTGCCCTGTGCGATACCTGGAATATGAATATTGCGGAACTGGTGTCCCGCACTCAGCCGGGAGACGGCGATTCCGCGCAGCTTTTTATCCAGATAACTGCCCACAGTCCTGCGACGCAAAATGCAGCAAATATCGAACAAGCATTCAAAGCCCTATGTACAGAACTGAACGCACAAGGCAGTATTAACATCGTTAATTATTCACAGCATGATGAACAGGATGGAGTTTAACCCATGACCCCACTGAAAGCCGGTGATATCGCACCGAAATTTAGCTTACCGGACCAGGACGGCGAGGAAGTAAATTTAACCGACTTCCAGGGACAACGTGTCCTGGTTTATTTTTACCCGAAAGCCATGACCCCAGGCTGCACCGTCCAGGCGTGCGGCTTGCGTGATAATATGGACGACCTGAAGAAAGCCGGTGTAGAAGTGCTGGGCATCAGCACCGATAAACCGGAAAAGCTCTCCCGTTTCGCCGAGAAAGAGCTGCTGAACTTCACGCTGCTGTCTGATGAAAACCATCAGGTTTGCGAGCAGTTTGGCGTCTGGGGCGAAAAATCCTTCATGGGGAAAACCTACGACGGTATTCACCGTATTAGTTTCCTCGTCGATGCCGATGGCAAAATCGAACACGTCTTTGATGACTTCAAGACCAGCAATCACCACGACGTGGTGCTGAACTGGCTGAAAGAAAACGCCTGATGCAAAGCAAGACGCCGGGGGAGGAGATCCTCACCCGGCGTCTTTTTTATCCCGAACACGTCAGTCGTCGTCAACCACCAGGCCATCCGGCCAGGCATGCACTACCGCTTTAATCAGCGTGGCCAGCGGAATGGCGAAGAAGACGCCCCAGAACCCCCACAGCCCGCCAAAGATCACCACCGACAGGATAATCACCAGCGGGTGTAAATTGACCGCTTCCGAGAACAGCACCGGGACCAGCAGGTTGCCGTCCAGCCCCTGAATAATCAGATAGACCGCGAACAGGCTCCAGAACTCGGTGCCAGCGCCAAACTGAAACAGCGCCACCCCCACCACCGGAATGGTCACCACAAACGCGCCGATATAGGGGATCAGCACCGAGAAGCCCACCAGCACCGCCAGCAGCAGCGAGTAGTTGAGGCCAAAGAGAATAAAGCCGATCCAGGTGGCGACGCTGACGACAATCATCTCCAGCACCTTGCCGCGAATGTAGTTGGTGATCTGCTGATTCATCTCCTTCCAGACCTGCCCGGCAAGGCCACGATTACGCGGCAGTACGCGGCGCACCGCGTTGAGCATCTGCTCTTTATCCTTCAACAGGAAGAAGACCATCAGCGGCACCAGCACCAAATAGACCGCCAGGGTAAGCAGCCCCACCAGCGAGGCCAGAGAGTACTTCACAACCGAGTCGCCCACCGTCAACATCCGATTGCGCATATTTTCCGCCATCGCATCGATGATGCCGGCATCCATTAACGCAGGATAGCGCCGCGGCAGCGTAGCGGCAAAATCAGAGAGTTTGTTGAGCATACCCGGCATATCGCGGATGAGATAGATCCCCTGCTGCCAGGCCACCGGCAGCACCACAAAGGCCAGCAATAGCAGGATGCCCACAAAGAGAATCAGCACCAGCGAGGTCGCCCAGGTGCGCGACAGGCCAATCCGTTCCAGACGAACCGTCGGCCACTCCAGCAGATAGGCCAGTACGATAGCCACCAGTAACGGCGCTAACAGACCGCTGAAAAAGAACATGATGCCGAAACCGGCAAGCAAAATAACCAGCAGCGCTATCGCCTCAGGGTCGCTGAATCGACGGCGGTACCACTGCATTAACATCTCAAGCATAAAACCTTCCCTGAAGGGCCAAGCGGCGACAATCCGGGGAATTGTATCGAAATGTCACAAAAAAGACTTCGCTTTTTGATGCGCCGCAGACAAACCGTTCTCCGCCGTGAAGATCATATTTTCAAGGCGGCCAACGCCAGCTAAACTCGCTGGGATGCGGCCAGGGAACATTGCGTCGCACAATCGGTCAAACTGGCACACCCACATTACAGGACAGAGGTTATGTTCAGGCAGTTGAAGAAAACGCTGGTGGCGACCGTCATCGCCTCGCTGACGCTGGGTTCGATAGGCCCTGCTTTTGCTGACTCCGCAGATACGCTGCCGGACATGGGGACCTCTGCAGGAAGCACGCTGTCGATTGGTCAGGAAATGCAGATGGGGGATTACTATGTGCGCCAGCTGCGCGGCAGTGCGCCGCTGATTAACGATCCCCTGCTGGTACAATATATCAACGGGCTGGGCATGCGTCTGGTGGCACACGCCAACTCAGTGCGCACCCCGTTCCATTTCTATTTGATTAATAACGACCAAATCAACGCCTTCGCCTTCTTTGGCGGCAACGTGGTCCTCCACTCCGCCCTGTTCCGCTACTCTGATAATGAGAGCGAACTGGCCTCTGTCATGGCACACGAAATCTCCCACGTTACGCAGCGGCATCTCGCCCGCGCGATGGAAGATCAGAAGCGCAATGCGCCGCTGACCTGGGTCGGTGCCCTGGGTTCGATTCTGCTGGCGATGGCCAGCCCGCAGGCCGGGATGGCGGCGCTGACCGGGACGCTGGCCGGTACCCAACAAGGCATGATCAGCTTCACCCGCCAGAACGAAGAAGAGGCCGACCGGATTGGCATTCAGGTTCTGCAACGCTCGGGATTCGACCCACAGGCAATGCCGATGTTTATGGGTAAACTGCTTGATGAGTCGCGCTACTCGACGCGGCCGCCGGAAATGCTGCTCACCCACCCCCTGCCGGAAAGCCGACTGGCCGATGCCCGTAACCGCGCCAACCAGATGCGCCCGGTGGTGGTACAGTCCTCAGCGGACTTCTATCTGGCGAAGGCGCGTACCCTCGGGATGTACACCAACGGCGACAACAAGCTGGGCACCGATCTGCTGAACGCCTGGGATAAGGGCAATATTCGCCAACAGCATGCCGCCCAGTATGGTCGCGCTCTGCTGGCGATGGAAAGCAACAACTTTGACCAGGCACGCAAAACGCTGCAGCCGCTGCTCAGCGCCGACCCGCAAAACGCCTGGTATCTCGACCTGGCCACGGATATCGACCTCGGGCAGAAGAAAACCAGCGACGCCATCAACCGCCTTAAAAACGCCCGCGAGCTGCGCACCAATCCGGTACTGCAGCTGAACCTGGCCAACGCCTTACTGCAGGGTGGACAGCCCGGGGAAGCGGCGACCATTCTGAACCGGTATACCTTTACCAATAAAGAGGATGGCAACGGCTGGGATCTGCTGGCCCAGGCGGAAGGCGCGCTGGGCAATCGCGACCAGGAGCTGGCGGCGCGGGCAGAAAGCATGGCGCTCGTCGGTCAGCTGGAACAGGCGATTTCCCTGCTCAGCAGCGCCAGCTCGCAGGTGAAACTTGGTAGCCTGCAGCAGGCGCGTTACGATGCCCGTATCGACCAGCTACGCGATCTGCAGGCCCGCTTCCGCCCCTATCAAAAAATGTAAGGAGACCCCATGACCGACGCGGTAACAATTTACCATAACCCACGCTGCTCGAAGAGCCGCGAAACGCTGAGCCTGCTGCAGAGCCGCGGCATCGATCCACAGGTGGTGCTTTATCTCGACACACCGCCGGATGCCGATACGCTGCGTGAGCTGCTGCAGCTGCTGGGTATGGAGAGCCCCCGCGAGCTCATGCGCCAGAAGGAGGATCTGTACAAATCGCTCAATCTTGCCGACCAGGCGCTTAGCGACGCGGCGCTGATTCAGGCGATGGTCGACAATCCTAAGCTCATTGAACGCCCTATCGTCGTCAGCCGCGGCCAGGCGCGTATTGGCCGCCCGCCGGAGCAGGTCCTTGAGATCGTAAGCTAACCCACCTGCGCCGCGCTTTCGCGGCGCTTTTTTTACGTGGCCGATTCCAGATCTTCCACGCCAATCCCTCCCGCCCGCCGGACGATGCTACTGTTCATCTATCGCTCAATCCACTGGACGGATGAACATGAAAAAACCGACCTCCACGCCCCATGACGCGGTGTTTAAAACCTACCTCTCCCATCCCGATACCGCCCGCGATTTCCTGCAACTGTATCTGCCCGAAACGCTGCTTAAAGTATGCGATCTGCGTACGCTGCACCTCGAGTCGGGGCATTTTGTCGAAGACGATCTGCGTCCCTTTTATGCCGACATTTTGTATTCCCTGAAAACCACGGCGGGAGACGGTTATATTTATGCGCTTATCGAACACCAGAGCACGCCCGACCGGCATATGGCCTTTCGTCTGATGCGCTATGCCATCGCCGCCATGCAGCGTCATCTCGATGCCGGTCACGATCAACTACCGCTGGTGATCCCTGTCCTCTTCTACCACGGTCTGGCCAGCCCCTACCCATACTCTCTACGCTGGCTCGATGAATTCGCCGCCCCGGAACTGGCCAGCCGTCTTTATCACGAAGCGTTTCCGCTGGCGGACATTACCGTCATTCCGGATGACGACATTGCCACCCACCAGCGCATGGCAACGCTGGAGTTACTGCAAAAACATATTCGACAACGCGATCTGGCGCAGCTCCTCGACAAGCTGAGCGAATTATTATTGACTGGACTGGCGACACAATCGCAGGTACAAGCCCTGATGCACTATCTGGTGCAGGCAGGCAATACGCGCGAGCCGATCAAGTTCATACGCGAACTGGCGTTACGTACGCCGCAACATAAGGAGACGTTGATGACGATTGCGGAATATCTCGAGCAACAGGGACTGGAGCGGGGACTGGCGCAGGGGCGACAGGAAGGCCGACAGGAAGGCCGGAAAGAAGAGGCACAGCGTATCGCCGCCGCCATGCTACACAGTGGCCTGGCGCGCGATCTGGTCGCTCATCTGACCGGACTGACGGAGCAGGAGCTGGCCCCACTGGCGGACTAGAGCTTAAGGATCTCTTTCACGAAGGGGATCGTCAGCTTGCGCTGGGCGGTAATCGAGGCGTGATCCAGCTGATCGAGGGTCATAAACAGCGAGCGCATCTCGCGATCCAGCCGCTTCAGCAGGAAGCGGCACACGTCTTCCGGCATCTCGAAGCCGCGCAGTCTGGCGCGTAGCTGCAGCGCCTGCAGTTTGTCTTCATCCGACAGCGGCTGCAGCTTATAGATCTGCCCCCAGTCCAGCCGTGAGGCGAGGTCCGGCAGACCAAGATTCAGCTGCCGCGGCGGCCGATCGCCGGTGATCAGCAGTCGGGTTTTGCCTGATTCCAGGATCCGGTTGTAGAGATTAAAGATGGCCATTTCCCAGGGCTCATCCCCGGCGACGCATTCAATATTATCAATGCAGACCAGCGCCAGCTGTTCCATCCCCTCCAGTACCTCGGGCACAAACCACGTCCGTTTATCCAGCGGCACGTAGCCCACCGCATCCCCGCGCTGGGAAAGCTCGGCGCAGGCGGCGTGTAACAGGTGGCTGCGACCTGCCCCTTCACGTGACCAGATATAAATGTACCCGCTGTGTTCCTGGCGCAGTACGTTCTGGAGGGCAGCAAGTAGGGAAGGATTATCACCCGGCCAGAAACTTGCGAAGGTTTCGTCGTCAGGAAGATACAGTGGCAAAGAGAGCTGTGCCGGTGCGTTCAGATGGACCTCAACATAGGCTTACAGAAAAACGCGGAGAGTTTACCACAGATTTAGGTCAGGAGAGAACCGGGCGGGATCGCCGCCCGGTCAGGAGATCGTTATTTAACCTCTTCGCTATCCGCCGCGTCGAGGACCACCTCTTCCGGACGCAGGACGCTGATAAGCTTGAAAATCAGGCTCAGCGCGATGCCCACGATGGTCGCCAGCGCCATCCCTTTCAGCTCGGCGGCGCCAATGTGTACTTTAGCGCCGCTGACGCCGATGATCAGGATCACGGAGGTGAGGATCAGATTCTGCGCTTTACTGTAATCCACCTTCGATTCAATCAGTACGCGGATCCCCGAGGCGCCGATCACCCCGTACAGCAGCAGCGAAACGCCCCCCATCACCGGTACCGGAATGATTTGGATAGCCGCCGCCAGTTTGCCGACGCAGGAGAGCAGAATCGCAATGATCGCCGCGCCGCCAATAACCCAGGTACTGTAAACCCGGGTAATCGCCATCACGCCGATATTTTCACCGTAGGTGGTGTTGGGCGTCGAACCAAAGAAGCCGGAGATGATCGTCGACAGGCCGTTGGCAAACATCGAACGATGCAGACCCGGGTCGCGGATCAGATCGCGCTTAACGATATTGGCGGTCACCACCAGGTGCCCGACGTGCTCAGCAATCACCACCAGCGCGGCGGGCAGAATGGTGAAGATAGCAAACCACTCAAAGCGCGGCGTGTAGAAGGTCGGCAGCGCGAACCAGTGCGCCTCGGCGATCGGGGTGGTATCGACCACGCCCATCACAAACGACAACGCATAGCCCACCAGCACGCCAATCAGGATTGGAATAATCGCCAGGAAGCCGCGGAACAGCACAGAACCAAATACCGTCACCGCCAGCGTTACCATCGAAATAATAATGGTTTTACTGTCGGGGGCTTGACCGTCGGCTGGCAGCAGCCCGGCCATATTAGCCGCCACACCCGCCAGTTCGAGGCCGATAACCGCCACGATGGCGCCCATCGCCGCCGGCGGGAACATCACATCCAGCCAGCCGGTACCGGCTTTTTTGACAATAAAGGAGACGAGGCAGAACAGCACGCCGCACATAATAAAACCACCCAGCGCCACTTCGTAGCCCAGCGGCAACAGCAGCAGTACTGGAGAAATAAAGGCGAAACTCGATCCCAGATACGCCGGGATTTTGCCTTTACAGATAAAGAGGTACAACAGCGTACCAATACCGTTGAACAGCAGGACGGTGGCCGGGTTGATGTGGAACAGGATTGGCACCAGCACCGTTGCGCCAAACATAGCAAACAGGTGCTGCAAACTAAGCGGGATAGTCTGTAAAAGCGGTGGTCTTTCACTCACCCCGATAGCACGGCGCGTCATAGTGTTTTCCTCTGAGATGGTTAGTTATGTGTGTTTTATTCAAAAAAAAGCCGACTTTCAAAGTCGGCTTATTTATCGTTATTCGATTATTTCGTACCAAAGATCTTGTCGCCGGCATCGCCGAGACCGG
Organism: Klebsiella sp. P1CD1; assembly: GCF_003790505.1. NCBI lineage: Bacteria > Pseudomonadati > Pseudomonadota > Gammaproteobacteria > Enterobacterales > Enterobacteriaceae > Klebsiella > Klebsiella sp. P1CD1. Next base: position 1,412,986 of record NZ_CP033631.1, on the reverse strand, counting down.
GAATGATATACCCGTGTTCATTCAACCCCTTATCGACAGAGGCGGTGTACAGCTCAACGTCCGGGTGCGCTTTCTCCAGCGCGGCAATCCCTTCCGGCGCCGCCACCAGTACCAGCACCTTGATGCTGGTGCAGCCAGCGTTTTTCAGCAGATCGATAGTGGCGATCATCGACCCACCGGTGGCCAGCATCGGGTCAACCACCAGCGCCATACGCTCATCAATGTTGGACACCAGCTTCTGGAAGTAAGGTACCGGCTCGAGAGTCTCTTCATTACGATAGATACCCACCACGCTGATACGCGCGCTGGGGACGTGCTCCAGCACCCCTTCCATCATGCCAAGGCCTGCGCGGAGGATAGGCACAACGGTAATTTTCTTGCCCTTGATCTGCTCAACTTCCACCGGGCCATTCCAGCCTTCGATGGTCACTTTCTCGGTCGCCAGATCGGCGGTGGCTTCATAAGTCAGTAAGCTGCCCACTTCTGAGGCGAGTTCACGGAAGCGTTTGGTGCTGATGTCGTGCTCGCGCATCAGGCCCAGCTTGTGTTTGACGAGTGGGTGTTTGACTTCCACAATCTTCATTCTCTTTCTCCTCTGAGGGGCGGCCACAAAAAAAATCGCGGGATTATACCGCTTTTTGCGGATTGTGCCATACCCATCTTGCTTGACGTATATCAAGCAAAGTGATTTAGAGACAAAAAAACCGGAGGCAAGGCTCCGGCTTGGGTGCGGGGTGCAGTCCATACGCTTACGCGGGCCTACGTGTATTGTAGGTCGGTTAAGCGTTAGCGCCACCCGACTACGACAGGTTCTCCCCGTTGCTGGCAATCACCTGTTGATACCAGGCAAAAGACTTTTTCCGGCTGCGAGCCAGCGAGCCATTGCCTTCATTATCTTTATCAACATAAATGAAGCCGTAGCGTTTTTTCATTTCCCCTGTGCCGGCGGAAACCAGATCGATACAGCCCCACGGGGTGTAGCCCATCAGATCAACGCCATCCTCGACCACCGCCTTTTTCATCTCCGCGATATGGGCGGAGAGATAATCGATACGATACTGGTCATTGACGCTGCCGTCCGCTTCACGGACATCGATCGCGCCAAAACCGTTTTCGACAATAAACAGCGGCAACTGGTAGTGATCCCAGAACCAGTTCAGCGAATAGCGCAGGCCAACCGGGTCAATCTGCCAGCCCCAGTCCGACTTTTTCACATACGGGTTGGAGACCAGGCTGGTGGTTTCATCATAGTCGAGCAAGGGGTTATCTTCGGTGGCTTTGGTGGCGAACGACATATAGTAGCTAAAGCCAATGTAGTCGACACAGCCCTCAGTTAACGCCTGACGATCGGCTTCGGTGATATCCAGGGTAAAGCCGCGGCGGGCAAAATAGTTGAGCAGATGCTGCGGATAGCGGCCGCGCACATGAACGTCGGTAAACCAGTAACGGCGGTGCATGGCGTTCATCGCCATCATCATATCGTCTGGCGCGCAGGTCAGCGGATAGATCGGACACATAGCGATCATGCAGCCAATCTGCAGTGCAGGGTTGATCTCGCGCGCCGCTTTCACCGCCAGGGCGCTGGCCACCAGCTCATAGTGCGCGGCCTGGTACATCACCGGTTCCCGGTCTTCATCCGGCAAATATTTCAAACCGGAGTTGGTGAAGGGGGCAAAGTCCTCATGGAAGTTGGCCTGGTTGTTGATCTCGTTAAAGGTCATCCAGTACTTCACTTTATGTTGATAGCGGGTGAAGACGACCCTGGCAAAGCGCACGAAAAAGTCGATCAGCTTCCGGTTGCGCCAGCCGCCATACTCGGTGACCAGGTGATAAGGCATTTCAAAATGCGACAGCGTAATCACGGGCTCAATGCCGTGCTTCAGGCATTCGTCGAACAGATCATCGTAAAACTGCAGGCCAGCCTCGTTGGGCTCCAGCTCATCGCCCTGCGGGAAAATACGCGTCCAGGCAATCGAGGTACGAAAACATTTGAAGCCCATCTCGGCAAACAGCGCCAGGTCCTCCGGATAACGATGATAAAAATCGATCGCCTCATGGTTCGGGTAGTTTTTCCCCGCCACCACGCCGTCGGTAATTTCACGCGGCACGCCGTGGGCGCCGGCGGTCATCACATCCGCCACGCTGATCCCCTTGCCGCCCTCCTGCCAGCCGCCCTCTAACTGATGCGCGGCGACCGCGCCGCCCCACAGAAAACCTGCTTTAAATCCGGACATAGTCTCTCCCTAATGTCGATCGTCGCCAGGCGAACGATAGTGCTGATTGAAATGGTAAACCGCGCCAATCAGGCCGGCATCGTTGCCGTGACTGACGGTATCGAGATAGTCGGCAATGCCAAACCAGGCCAGATGCTGGCGCAGCAGCGCCAGAAATCCGCGACGTTCCACAATGCCGCCGCCGATAAAAATGGTCTGCGGATCGAAGATATTAACGAGGTTATAAAGGCCATGGCCCAGGCCATTGAAGAACTCGGCGACCAGACGCTGGCAAACCGGGTCGCCAGCGTCATAGCGGTCAAAAATCATTTCGCCTGTCACGCTCTCCAGCGGCGCAGCGATATGTTCCGCATAGCGATGGCGTAGCACTCGCAGGGTGCAGTTCTCATTCATCGAATAGCGACGAGGATCGCGCCCGCCGGGACGGTCAGTGAGCATGTAGCCGAACTCACCGGCGCGAAAACGCGCCCCGTGAACCAACTGATGATGGCAATAAATCGCGCCACCAATGCCGGTGCCAATGGTGAGTACCAGAAAATTGGCCATTTCCGCCGCTTTGCCCTGCCAGCGCTCTGCCAGCAGCACACAGTTGGCATCATTTTCAACTGAGACCGGCAGTCCGGTCCGGGCTTCAAGCCATGCTTTCATGGCGAAGTTATCAAATCGACGAATAGCACCGCCCATGGTGATAAAGCCGCTGTGCGGATCAACATAGCCTGGCGCGCTGATGGCGACCCCTTCACACGACGGATGGGCCGCCAGCCATGACAGCATTGCCTGTAAGATATGATCGCCATCGCTGTCATTGATCGACTGCTTCGCGCTTTCCAGTAGCCTGCCATCGCGGGTCATCACGCCCATCTTTAATGCGGTGCCACCGATATCAAATGCCGCAATTTTCATTCATCCCTCTCCTGACCAGCGTCAATCACTGGCAAAATGCGTGGCAAACCAACACAGAAACCGGTTTCAGTCTTATGATGAGGATTCCTTAAGGCTGAGGCAAGCACAAGACTGTACCCGGTTTCATTTTCGTGAGCAGTATCAAATTTGACCATCTATCCGCTGTTTCACGCCGACTGTAAAGCACGCTCGCAAACGTTTGCTTTCCCTGTTAGAATTGCGCCGATTTTTCTTGCTTACCGCAAACGCGTGGAGACTTCGCAGTGACCGACAAAACCTCTCTCAGCTATAAAGATGCCGGCGTGGATATTGATGCAGGCAACGCTCTCGTCGACCGTATTAAGGGCGTGGTGAAGAAAACCCGTCGCCCGGAAGTGATGGGGGGACTGGGCGGATTCGGCGCGCTGTGCGCACTGCCGCAGAAATACCGCGAGCCGGTACTGGTCTCCGGCACCGACGGCGTCGGTACCAAGCTGCGTCTGGCAATGGATCTGAAGCGTCACGACACCATCGGCATCGACCTGGTCGCCATGTGCGTGAACGACCTGGTGGTTCAGGGTGCTGAGCCGCTGTTTTTCCTGGATTATTACGCGACCGGTAAACTGGACGTCGATACCGCGGCCAGCGTCATTAACGGCATCGCCGAAGGCTGCCTGCAGTCCGGTTGCGCGCTGGTGGGCGGTGAAACCGCAGAAATGCCGGGGATGTATCACGGTGAAGATTACGACGTAGCGGGTTTCTGCGTCGGGGTGGTGGAAAAATCAGAAATCATCGACGGCAGCAAAGTGGCCGATGGCGACGTGCTGGTGGCGCTGGCGTCCAGCGGCCCGCACTCTAACGGCTATTCACTGGTGCGTAAGATCATTGAGGTTAGCGGCGTTGACCCGCAGACCACCGACCTTGACGGCAAACCGCTGGCCGACCATCTGCTGGCGCCAACCCGCATCTATGTGAAATCGGTGCTCGATCTGATCGCCAGCGTTGACGTCCACGCTATCGCCCACCTGACCGGCGGCGGTTTCTGGGAAAATATTCCGCGCGTGCTGCCGGATAACACCCAGGCGATCATTGATGAGTCCTCCTGGCAGTGGCCGTCCGTCTTCAACTGGCTGCAAACCGCCGGTAACGTCAGCCAACATGAAATGTACCGTACCTTTAACTGCGGCGTGGGGATGGTTATCGCCCTGCCGGCTGCAGAAGCAGACAAGGCCATTGCCCTGCTGAACGAGAAAGGTGAAAACGCGTGGAAAATCGGGTATATCAAAGCTTCCGATTCCGAACAGCGTGTGGTCATTGCATGAAAAACATCGTGGTGCTGATTTCCGGTAGCGGCAGCAATTTGCAGGCAATCATCGACGCCTGCGGCCGGAAACAGATAAACGGCACCCTGCGGGCGGTATTCAGTAACAAGGCTGATGCGTTCGGCCTTGAACGCGCGCGCGCGGCCGGCATCCCGGCCCACGCGCTGGCGCAAAGTCAGTTTGCCGACCGGGAAGCATTCGATCGTCAGCTGATGCATGAAATCGACGCCTACGCCCCGGATTTGGTAGTGCTGGCGGGCTATATGCGTATCCTGAGCCCGGCGTTCGTTAGCCATTATCAGGGACGTCTGCTGAACATCCATCCCTCGTTACTGCCGAAGTATCCTGGCCTGCATACTCATCGTCAGGTGCTGGAAAACGGTGATGAGGAACATGGGACCTCGGTGCACTTCGTCACTGATGAGCTGGACGGCGGTCCGGTTATCCTGCAGGCCAAGGTGCCGGTCTTCGTTGGCGACAGCGAAGATGAGGTGACGGCGCGGGTTCAGGCCCAGGAACATGCCATTTATCCGCTGGTCATCAGCTGGTTCGTCGATGGGCGTCTGCGCATGGCAGGCAACCACGCCTGGCTGGATGAACGACAACTTCCGCCCCAGGGCTATGCCGCTGAAGAATGAACAACAGCCCCGCCTTTTCCTGTCGCGGGGCTTTTTTTTAATTAAAATTGTTTATTAATCAATCATCTCACAGAAATATTTCTTCTTACTGTCATATTGTTGTGACACAGTAAATCGCTATGCAGAAAAATTCGTCATAATAGTCTACGTCCTGTGAGTAAAACGGAGTGTGAGCGGTAATGGGCCAGGAAAAGCTATACATCGAAAAAGAACTCAGCTGGTTGTCTTTTAACGAACGCGTGCTGCAGGAAGCGGCGGACAAAAGTAACCCGCTGATTGAGCGCATGCGCTTCTTAGGGATCTACTCCAACAACCTTGATGAGTTTTACAAAGTGCGCTTCGCTGAGCTTAAGCGCCGGATTATTATCAGTGAAGAACAAGGCAGTACCGCCCATTCTCGCCACCTGTTAGGCAAAATCCAGGCCCGCGTTCTGAAGGCCGATCAGGAATTCGATAGTCTGTATAACGAACTGCTGCTGGAGATGGCGCGCAACCAGATCTTCCTCATCAACGAGCGCCAGCTGTCCGTCAATCAGCAGGCCTGGCTGCGCAACTACTTCAAACAGTATTTGCGTCAGCATATCTCGCCGATCCTGATTAACCGTGAAACGGACCTCGTGCAGTTCCTGAAAGATGATTACACCTATCTGGCGGTGGAGATTATCCGCGGGGAAAACATCAACTATGCCCTGCTGGAAATTCCGTCAGACAAAGTGCCGCGCTTCGTAAACCTGCCGCCGGAAGCGCCTCGCCGCCGTAAACCAATGATCCTCTTGGATAACATCCTACGCTACTGCCTGGATGATATATTTAAAGGCTTCTTTGATTACGATGCGCTGAACGCCTACTCGATGAAAATGACTCGTGACGCCGAGTACGATCTGGTGCATGAGATGGAGTCGAGCCTGATGGAGCTGATGTCTTCCAGCCTCAAGCAGCGCTTAACCGCCGAGCCGGTTCGCTTCGTCTACCAGCGCGATATGCCGGACGCGATGGTCGAAATGCTGCGCGATAAGCTCTCCATCTCCAATTACGACTCGATGCTGCCGGGCGGCCGCTACCACAACTTTAAAGACTTTATCGGCTTCCCGAATGTGGGTAAGGCTAATCTGGTCAATAAGCCTATGCCGCGCCTGCGTCATCTGTGGTTTGATAAATTCCGCAACGGCTTCGACGCCATCCGCGAACGCGACGTCCTGCTCTACTATCCCTATCACACTTTTGAGCATGTGCTGGAGCTGCTGCGTCAGGCCTCGTTCGACCCCAGCGTACTGGCGATCAAAATCAACATCTACCGTGTAGCCAAAGATTCGCGCATCATTGACGCGATGATCCACGCCGCCCATAACGGTAAAAAAGTCACCGTGGTGGTGGAGCTGCAGGCACGCTTCGATGAAGAGGCTAACATTCACTGGGCGAAACGCCTGACGGAAGCGGGGGTCCACGTGATCTTCTCCGCGCCGGGTCTGAAGATCCACGCCAAGCTGTTCCTTATCTCGCGTAAAGAAGGCGATGAGGTGGTGCGCTACGCCCATATCGGTACCGGTAACTTTAACGAGAAGACCGCGCGGATCTACACCGACTATTCGCTGTTAACCGCCGATGCGCGCATTACCAATGAAGTCCGCCGCGTGTTTAACTTTATTGAAAACCCCTACCGCCCGGTCAGCTTCGATTACCTGCTGGTGTCGCCGCAGAACTCGCGCCGTCTGCTGTATGAGATGATCGATCGCGAGATCGCCAATGCGCAGAACGGGCAACCCTCCGGGATTACGCTGAAGCTGAACAACCTGGTGGATAAAGGGCTGGTGGACAGACTGTACGCCGCCTCCAGCTCCGGCGTGCCGGTCAATCTGTTGATCCGCGGCATGTGCTCGCTGATCCCTGGACTGGAAGGCATCAGCGATAATATCCGCGTCATTAGCATCGTTGACCGTTTCCTCGAGCACGACCGGGTCTACTGTTTTGAAAACGGTGGCGATAAACAGGTCTGGCTCTCCTCTGCCGACTGGATGACGCGTAACATCGATTACCGTATTGAAGTTGCCGCCCCGCTGCTCGACCCGCGTCTGAAACAGCGAGTGCTGGATATTTTTGATATCTTGTTCAACGATACGGTAAAAGCGCGCTATCTTGATAAAGAACTGAGTAATCGCTATGTGCCGCGCGGCAATCGCCGTAAAGTGCGTGCACAGATGGCGATTTACGATTATCTCAAATCACTCGAACAACCCGACTAACCTATGCCAATAAACGAAATAACCCCTCGGCCGCAGGAATTCGCTGCGGTCGACCTTGGTTCGAACAGTTTTCATATGGTGATCGCCCGTGTCGTCGATGGCGCCATGCAGATCATTGGACGCCTGAAACAGCGCGTGCATCTGGCCGATGGCCTTGATGAAAACTCGGTGTTGAGCGAAGAAGCGATGACCCGCGGGCTGAACTGCCTGTCGTTGTTTGCTGAACGTCTGCAAGGGTTCTCCCCTTCCAGCGTCTGCATCGTCGGGACGCATACGCTGCGTCAGGCGACCAACGCGGCGGAGTTTCTGAAACGCGCGGAAAAAGTGATCCCCTACCCGATCGAGATCATCTCCGGCAATGAAGAAGCGCGCCTGATTTTTATGGGCGTTGAGCATACGCAGCCGGAGCGCGGTCGTAAGCTGGTGATTGATATCGGCGGCGGTTCGACCGAGCTGGTCATCGGTGAAGATTTTGAGCCCCGCCTGGTGGAAAGCCGTCGCATGGGCTGCGTGAGCTTCTCGCAAGCCTACTTCCCTGGCGGGACAATCAATAAAGAAAATTTCCAGCGTGCTCGTCTTGCGGCGGTACAAAAACTGGAAACCCTTGCCTGGCAGTTCCGTATTCAGGGCTGGACCGTGGCGCTGGGCGCCTCCGGCACCATTAAAGCTGCGCAGGAAGTGCTGGTGGCCATGGGTGAGAAGGACGGGTTTATTACGCCGGAACGCCTCGAAATGCTGGTCAGTGAGCTGCTGAAGCATAAAAACTTCGACGCGCTCAGTCTGCCAGGCCTCTCTGAAGATCGTAAAGCGGTCTTTGCGCCGGGGCTGGCGATTCTGTGCGGCGTGTTTGACGCGCTAGCCATTAAAGAACTTCGTCTGTCCGATGGCGCCCTGCGTGAAGGCGTGCTGTACGAAATGGAAGGCCGCTTCCGCCACCAGGATATTCGTAGCCGCACAGCGCAGAGTCTGGCGAATCAGTACAATATCGATCGCGAACAGGCACGCCGGGTGCTGGAAACCACCACCCATATGCTGGAACAGTGGCAGGAACAGAACCCCAAGCTGGCAAATCCGCACCTTGCGGCGCTGTTGAAGTGGGCGGTGATGCTCCATGAGGTAGGGCTGAATATCAACCATAGCGGTATGCATCGCCACTCGGCCTACATTCTGCAGAACAGCGACCTGCCGGGCTTCAACCAGGAGCAGCAGATGCTGATGGCCACCCTGGTGCGCTATCATCGCAAAGCGATAAAACTCGACGACCTGCCGCGCTTTACGCTGTTCAGGAAAAAGCAGTTTCTGCCGCTGATCCAGCTGCTGCGCCTGGGCGTGCTGCTGAATAACCAGCGTCAGGCCACCACCACGCCGCCGACCCTGCGGCTGCAGACGGAAGCTCACCACTGGACGCTGACCTTCCCGCACAACTGGTTTAGCCAGAATGCGCTGGTGCTGTTGGATCTGGAAAAAGAGCAGCAGTACTGGGAAGGTGTGCCGGAATGGCTGCTGAAGATTGCAGAAGAAGAGCCAGACGCCTGATCGGCGCTCCTGAATATTCCCCAGGCCGGGCCATCGCGCCCGGCTTTTTTCTGCTTCAGGCAGTCATCCCTTCCGCCAGCTGCGCCAGTGGTACCGGTACGCCGATATCGTAGCCCTGCAAATAATCGATCCCCAGCGCGATGACCGCCTGGCGTATCTCCGGCGACTCGACATATTCAGCCACCACCTGCATGTTCTTCATACGCGCCAGACGACAAATAGAATCCACCACCTGGTAATCGAGACTGCTGGCAAGCAGATTGCGAATAAAGCTGCCGTCGATTTTAAGAATGTCGACGTTCATCGTTTTTAACCGGGCGTAGCTGGCGTAGCCGGTACCAAAATCATCGATCGCCACCCGGCAGCCCAGCGCCCGCAGATGCTCTAAAGTCTGACAGACCAGCTCAGGGTTACTGAGCGCATAGTTCTCGGTCAATTCGAAAATAATCTGCCATGGCTCAATGTTGTACGTCTGCAGCAGCGCTTCGACTTCCTGAGGAAACTGGCTGCGGCTCAACGTGACCGGAGAGAGATTGATCGCCAGCCGCAGACCGGGCAGTGCCCGCCGGTGGGTATCCATAAAGGCTAGCGTGTGCTCAATGACCCACTGATCCACACGAGAGGAGAGGCCAAACTCATGCGCCACCGGCAGGAACGCGTTTGGCCCCGTCAGTTCGCCCGACTCCCCTTCCATCCTCAGCAACACTTCATGGTAGTTATCGCCGCGGATGCCCTGGATAGGCTGCGCCATCAGGACGAAGTGGTCTTGCTCCAGCGCCTTGAGGATGCGATTCATCATCACCACTTTATCTTTCAGATCCTGCTGAACATGGCCGGCGCCGCGGCGCTGCATATTCTCCGGATGGCCGCTGGCCAGCGACATGTCGGCAATCGTGTTTAGTTCGCCAAGCAGCAAATACAGATGCTTGACTGGTGAGCGAACGTTGCAATAGCTCATGCCGATCCGCGGCTGGAGGGGAACCCCGTCCCAGTAGAAACGGAACTGCCGCAGGGAGCGGTCGATCAAATGAATACGCGCCTGATGCCCTTCACTGTTGAGGCGAAAAACCAAGTCATGGCCGGCAAGGTGATACACCGCTTCGTTAGGCTGCAGTAACGCGCTCAGGTGGTTCGCCAGCATTTGCTTATACTGAATGCGTAACAATACGCCGTAGTGGCGGCCCAGCAGTTCCAGCTCAGGAATGCGCAAAAAACAGAGCGTCGACCAGCTCGCGCCGTTGAGCGCCCGACTCAGCGCCCGCAGATTAGGCATATGTACGACCGGGTCGAGGAAAGCCATCTGCCGGACGCGAGCGTAGATCAGCCGCTGCTGTGTCGCCAGCATCGCCGTGTAGGCGACAATAAACGAGAAGACCAGATAGCTTGACGAGGTGATCGCCAGTTGGGTGTTATAGCTTGGATAAACCGGTAAGTAACGGTAATGAAAATGGATCACGGCAATCAGTACCGGCGTCCAGATCAGCGAGATAAAACGATAGCCAAAACGCATGGCCCCCCAGAGCATGACCGGCATAAGTAATGATAACGTATAATTCGTACTAAATATGGTGCTGGTATCATTAAGCGGCATCAATAATAGCCCCAGCAGCAGGATTAATATCGCCGCCCAGCAAATGATTTCAATTGTTTTTATTTTTGGATCAATTTGTAAGCGAACCTGAGAAATAAATCCGCGAACATGAAAAGGGTTCCGAATTATCCGTAGCAGAAAATAACACAGCGGCACGCCCGTCAGACACCCCACCATCAACGCCTGAAAGGTGATTAACGACCGTAAACTAAAGGGCGTAATCCCCGTCATCTCCGTCGTACGTGGATGCAGTCCCAGATACTCAGCGATCTGTGACAGAATAAGAAAAATGACCGAGGGAAGCAGCATCTGCCAGAACAGACGGTGCGGCATCAGTTTGACGTTACCGTGCGAGACCTGCTGGCGCCGGGGTACAAAGATGCGATATCCGCCCCAGCACAGCACGCAGGGGATGAGAAAATGAAACAACACGCCGATAGCCTGCTCGGGCGTCATTCCTCGGGCCAGCGTGAGCAGCAGGCCAATAATAATACCCGGGATCGCCGCCCAACCGAAAAACATCATCAGGCTGAGTACTAATGCCAGAGGAAGATAATAAAGGAATACCATGTGGCCATTGAGCATGGTGTAGGTATTCGCCCATCTGGCGAAGGGTAATAACAGCGAGGGCAGAACAAGCGGTAAAGCCCACCACTTGTCGCGATATTGTTGATAATATTTTAATAAATTCATAGGTGCTCTACAGAGAGCCTCTGCTCCTGCGAGGCATATTCAGGCAGGCATCCAACCACCCCATGCTGACCGCATAAGTAATAACGATACGGTAATGTTCGCTGATTTTAGTGGTCAAGAGAATGGGACTGTTGATATAAATCAACAAATACTGACGCTAACATTAATAAAACTTATTTTTTTACCTTTTTATTGCTAATAAAGTGAGCATGTAAATACGATGATTATCTTATATAACATTAATTAATGTTTTCACTGCGGCACTTTTACATCTGCATCAATTGACCCCACCTCGTTCCTGTGCCTTAATACCCCCATCGCCCATCTTCGGGTATACTTCAAGGAACCTTTTGTGAGTCAGGCACCCAGTATGCGTAAACGACATCGATTTAACCGTCGCATGACCCGTATCGTACTGCTTATCAGCTTTCTCTTCTTCTTTGGACGCTTTGTCTACTCCTCCATCGGCGCCTGGTACCATCACCAGGATAAAAAAGCGTCGCAGGAGTCTTCACTCACCGTCGAGCCCTCCGCTCGCGAGTAATCCTTTGATTCTAATACTGGAAGCGCCACACTCCGCAGACAGAGTCGCTCGCTGCTGATGTATTGTCTTTGATGCGGTAATTTTGCCGTCGGCGATTTATCAGCGCACGGCATGCAGCAGGCGCAGCATTTCCGCGATACCTTTTGTCACAATTTTGTCCTGACGCATGACTACCGCCAGCTGTCGATATAGCCGCGGCGCCAGCGAGTGCACGCTTAATCCGTCGCGATCCTTCTCCTGCTCCACCGCCATGCGGGGCACGATGCTGTAGCCCAGCCCTGCCCGCACCATCCGTTTAATCGCCTCGATGCTGCCCAACTGCATCACCGGCGTGACCGCCACTCCCGCCGAGCGGAACCAGCGGTCAATCAGATCCCGGGTGCCGCTGCCGGCTTCGAAGGCAATGAGCGGCAGCGCCAGCAGTTCAGCAGGGGTATAATCCGCCAGCGTCCCCGTCTCGTGACTGGCATGGATAACCACGAACTCCTCGTCAACCACTGAGGTCACCGCCAGACTGCGCCCCTGTACGGGCAAGGTAACCAACCCGAGATCGAGGCGATTTTCCTCCACCGCCCGGACGATATCCAGCGTGTTGCCGGTGGTCACCCCCACCGTCAACAGCGGATGCTGCTGACGAAGATGCTGCAGCAGCGGCGGGAGAAGATGAATGCAGGCCGTCGCGCCGGTCCCCAGCGTTACCGCCCCATTAACTTCCTGACTGAATGCGCTGACCGACTGCATTGCGCTATTCACCGCCCGATCGATCTGCTCGCTGTGGGCCAGCAGTGCCATTCCCGCCGCCGTCGCCTTGATCCCGCGGCCGGTACGCTCCAGCAAACGGGTCTGTAAAAACTGCTCCAGCTGACGCACCTGCAGGCTAACGGCAGGTTGGGAGATCCCCAGCGCGTCGGCGGCGGCAGAAAAGCTGCCGCGCTGTACGACCAGCCGGAAGGTCGCCAGGTTTCCCAGGTTCAGTGTTGTCATACAAAGTTTCTCTTATACCGCGCATAAGGTGGCCGCTCTGCCAGAACAATAGCCTGCCGGGTATGCTCAGGACAACTGCCTTAACGGAATGAAAACCATGGAAACACGCGCTATTCCCCGACGGCTCGCCTTCACCGCGGGCGGTCAGCAACTGATCAACTGGGGGATCTCTTTTTATATGCCCGGCACCTTTGCCCACGCCATCGAAGCCGACAAGGGATGGACATCACCGCAGATCTATCTCGGCCTGACGCTTGCGATGCTGATGATGGCCGCTGTTTCTCCGTTCGTTGCCAGGCTGCTGGCTCGCTTTGGCGGAAGGCTGGTGGTCACCAGCGGAACCTTACTGATAGCCGCCAGCTGCGCCATGATGGCCTGGCGCCCTTCGCTGGCCGGCTGGTACGGCGCCTGGCTGCTGACCGGCATCGGCATGCGGCTTTCGCTGTATGATGCGCTGTTCGCCGCAGTGGTGAATCTGTACGGTCAGCAGGCGCGGAAAACTATCTCTCATATCACTCTCGCTGGCGGTCTGGCCTCTGCCCTCTTCTGGCCGCTGGGCGAGGCGTTATTAACCATCATGCCCTGGCAGAATGCCTTGCGGATCTATGCGCTGTTTGGCCTGCTGAGCGCATGGCTGAGTTATCAACTGCCTCGCCAGCGGCTCAGTTCACCGGCGAAATCACCAGCCTCGCAAGCGACAGCAGAGGGCGACCGGCGTAACGGGGCGCGTTACGCGATCTTCATTGCGCTGATCACCTTCATCTCTAACGGCACCTCCACCCATCTGCCGGAGTTTATCAGCCACTTTGGTCTGCCGGTTGCCGTCGGTATGCTGTGGGGATTCGGCCAGACCGGCGCCCGGCTGGGGGAAGTCCTGGCCGGTCCCCGGGTCACCCCACTCACGCTGACGCGTTTTACCGCGCTCGCCATGCCGCTCTGTTTTCTCCTTGGATTGAGCAGCACGGCTTATGCCGGGTTCGCAGCCGGGTTTGTGCTGGGGTATGGCGCGATTAATGGGCTGGTGACGATTGTCAAAGCGACGCTACCGCTGGCGCTGTTTAGCGCAGAAAGCTATGCCAGCCGCACCGGTATCCTGCTGATCCCCGCGCAACTGATGGCGGCTGCCTCCCCCTTTGCCTACGCATGGCTGAACCACCGGCTGGGCATTATCGGCGGAATGTGGGTGTCCACCGGGTTAACGCTGATCGTTGCCGGACTGGCGCTGGCGATGGTGCGCGGGGCGGGCACGGTACAGCCGGGTAAACTTTCCGCGCTCCGCACGGCGGCGGCAAAAAATGGGCCAGCTGAACATCTGCCGGAACCGCAAACGGGGAATTCACAGGGAAACCTCACCCTGCCAGATAACCTTCTGGGACGACGGGATTGAAGGGATGTCTAAAATAAAAAACCCTCTGTAAAAACAGAGGGTTTCGTTTCATTCAGCTAACGACGGGGATCATTCCCACTCAATCGTTGCTGGCGGCTTACCGCTGATGTCATACACCACGCGGGAGATACCGTTCACTTCATTGATGATACGGTTAGAGACGCGGCCGAGGAAATCATACGGCAGGTGCGCCCAGTGCGCGGTCATAAAGTCGATAGTTTCCACTGCACGCAGGGAAACGACCCAGTCGTATTTACGCCCATCGCCCATCACGCCGACGGAACGAACCGGCAGGAATACGGTAAACGCCTGACTCACTTTGTTGTACAGGTCAGCTTTGTGCAGCTCTTCGATGAAGATAGCGTCCGCACGACGCAGCAGGTCGCAGTACTCTTTCTTCACTTCGCCCAGCACGCGCACGCCGAGGCCCGGGCCCGGGAACGGGTGACGGTAGAGCATATCGTACGGCAGGCCCAGTTCCAGACCGATCTTACGCACTTCGTCTTTGAACAGCTCACGCAGCGGCTCAACCAGCCCCATCTTCATCTCTTTCGGCAGGCCGCCCACGTTGTGGTGAGATTTGATGACGTGCGCTTTACCGGTAGCGGAAGCGGCAGATTCGATAACGTCAGGGTAGATGGTACCCTGCGCCAGCCATTTGACGTCGTCCAGCTTCAGCGCTTCTTCGTCGAACACTTCCACGAAGACGCGGCCGATGATTTTACGTTTCGCTTCCGGATCGTTCTCGCCTTTCAGCGCGTCGAGGAAGCGCTGCTCGCCTTCGACGTGAACAATGTTCAGGCCAAAGTGGTCGCCAAACATGTCCATCACCTGCTGCGCTTCATTCAGACGCAGGAGGCCGTTATCCACGAATACGCAGGTCAGGTTTTTGCCGATGGCGCGGTGCAGCAGCATCGCGGTCACGGAGGAGTCCACGCCGCCGGAGAGGCCGAGGATCACTTTGTCATCGCCAACCTGCTGGCGGATACGCTCGACGGCGTCGTCGATGATTTTCGCCGGGGTCCACAGGGCTTCGCACTGGCAGATGTCGCGCACGAAGCGCTCCAGCATACGCATCCCCTGACGGGTGTGGGTCACTTCCGGGTGGAACTGCACGCCGTAGAAGCGTTTTTCTTCGTTGGCCATAATGGCGAACGGGCAGTTGTCGGTGCTGGCGACGGTGACGAAGTCAGACGGGATGGCGGTGACCTTGTCGCCGTGGCTCATCCACACGTCCAGCAGCGGTTTACCGTCTGCGGTCAGGGAGTCTTCGATACCGCGCACCAGCGCGCTGTCGTTAACCACTTCAACCTGCGCGTAGCCAAACTCACGCTCGTTAGAACCTTCCACATGGCCGCCCAGTTGCATCGCCATGGTCTGCATGCCGTAGCAGACGCCAAATACCGGCACGCCGGCTTCAAACACATACTGCGGCGCGCGCGGGCTGTTCTCTTCGGTAGTACTTTCCGGGCCGCCGGAAAGAATGATGCCGCTTGGATTGAATTCGCGGATCTGTGCTTCCGTGACATCCCACGCCCACAGCTCACAGTAGACGCCCAGCTCACGCACGCGACGCGCCACCAGCTGAGTATACTGAGAGCCGAAGTCGAGGATGAGAATGCGATGTTTATGAATGTTTTCCGTCATTGACGCTAATTCCGAGGCAAGTGAAACAGAGTAAATAAATCGCCCGACGCTAGGTCGGGCGAAGAAATCAGGAGCCCAGACGGTAGTTCGGGGACTCTTTGGTGATGGTCACGTCGTG
Source organism: Klebsiella sp. P1CD1 (assembly GCF_003790505.1). NCBI lineage: Bacteria > Pseudomonadati > Pseudomonadota > Gammaproteobacteria > Enterobacterales > Enterobacteriaceae > Klebsiella > Klebsiella sp. P1CD1. The sequence goes on along the minus strand of NZ_CP033631.1, from coordinate 1,397,170 downwards.
AACGTGGCTTTCCTGAATGCCCGCACCGCTGATGCGTACGAATTCAGCTTTGGTACGCAGCAGGTCAATGGTACCACAGCCGGTCAGACCCATACAGGAACGCAGACCGCCCATCTGCTGGTGAATGATTTCTTTCAGGCGACCTTTATAGGCCACGCGGCCTTCGATACCTTCCGGCACCAGTTTGTCAGCGGCGTTATCGCTCTGGAAGTAGCGGTCAGAGGAGCCTTTAGACATCGCGCCAAGAGAGCCCATGCCGCGGTAAGATTTGTAAGAACGGCCCTGGTAGAGTTCGATTTCACCCGGGGATTCTTCGGTACCCGCCAGCATAGAGCCGACCATCACCGCGGCCGCGCCGGCAGCGATGGCTTTGGCGATATCGCCGGAGAAACGGATACCGCCGTCAGCGATAACCGGAATACCGGTCCCTTCCAGTGCTTCCACCGCGTCGGAAACGGCGGTGATCTGCGGCACGCCCACACCGGTGACGATACGGGTCGTACAGATGGAGCCCGGGCCGATACCCACTTTCACCGCGCTGCAACCGGCTTCCGCCAGCGCGCGCGCGCCTGCACCGGTGGCCACGTTGCCGCCGATGATCTGCAGGTCCGGGTATTTCGCGCGGGTTTCACGAATGCGCTGCAGGACGCCTTCAGAATGACCGTGCGAGGAGTCGATCAGCAGAACGTCAACGCCCGCGGCTACCAGCGCGTCTACGCGCTCTTCGTTGCCGGCACCAGCGCCGACCGCCGCGCCTACGCGCAGACGTCCCTGCTCATCTTTACAGGCATTCGGTTTACGTTCTGCTTTCTGGAAATCTTTAACGGTGATCATGCCGCGCAGGTGGAAGCTCTCATCCACGACCAGCGCCTTCTCAACGCGTTTTTCATGCATCTTAGCGAAGACCACCTCGCGGCTTTCGCCTTCACGTACGGTAACCAGGCGCTCTTTCGGGGTCATATAGACGCTGACCGGCTGGTTCAAATCGGTGACGAAACGCACGTCGCGGCCAGTGATGATACCGACCAGCTCGTTCTCTTCGGTAACCACCGGGTAGCCGGCGAAGCCGTTACGCTCGGTCAGCTCTTTCACTTCACGCAGGGTGGTGGTTGGCAGAACGGTCTGCGGGTCGGTGACCACGCCGGACTCATGTTTCTTCACGCGACGAACTTCTTCCGCCTGGCGCTCGATGGACATGTTTTTGTGAATAAAGCCGATGCCGCCTTCCTGTGCCAGGGCAATAGCCAGACGCGCTTCCGTTACGGTATCCATGGCTGCGGAGAGCATAGGAATATTCAGACGAATGGTTTTCGTCAGCTGAGTGCTGAGATCGGCAGTATTCGGCAGAACGGTAGAATGAGCGGGAACGAGGAGGACGTCGTCAAACGTCAGGGCTTCTTTAGCGATACGTAGCATGGGCAATATCTCGACCAGGGTGGATAAATATTGCCGTGGCATTATACAGAGCGTAACCGATTGCATCTACCCTTTTTTGCAAATAATACTTGCCATCCCCTCTGAGCGCGTTACTATCGACTGAATAACCTGCTGATTTAAAGTTTGATCTTGCTCACATGTTACCCTCTCAATCCCCCGCAATTTTTACCGTAAGCCGCCTCAATCAGACGGTGCGTCTGCTGCTTGAGCGCGAAATGGGCCAGGTTTGGATCAGCGGCGAGATCTCTAACTTCAGCCAGCCCTCCTCTGGCCACTGGTACTTCACCTTAAAAGACGATAACGCCCAGGTGCGCTGCGCGATGTTCCGCAACAGCAACCGCCGGGTGACGTTTCGCCCACAGCACGGGCAGCAGGTGCTGGTTCGCGCCAACATCACCCTGTATGAGCCGCGCGGCGACTACCAGATTATCGTCGAAAGCATGCAGCCCGCCGGCGAAGGGTTATTACAGCAGAAGTATGAGCAGCTCAAAGCGCAGTTAACGGCGGAAGGACTGTTCGAGCAAAAACATAAGCAGGCGCTCCCCTCACCCGCCCACTGCGTCGGCGTCATCACCTCGAAAACCGGTGCGGCGCTGCACGATATTCTCCATGTTCTCAGGCGCCGCGATCCCGGGCTGCCGGTGATCATCTACCCAACCGCGGTCCAGGGTGACGACGCCCCCGGGCAGATTGTGCGCGCCATCGCGCTGGCCAACGCGCGCCAGGAGTGTGACGTACTGATTGTCGGACGCGGCGGCGGTTCGCTGGAGGATCTGTGGAGTTTTAACGATGAACGGGTGGCACGGGCTATTTTCGCCAGCCAGATCCCTATCGTTAGCGCCGTCGGCCATGAAACCGACGTCACGATCGCCGATTTTGTTGCCGACCTGCGAGCACCGACTCCCTCAGCCGCCGCGGAGATCGTCAGCCGCAATCAGCAGGAGCTGCTGCGCCAGCTGCAGTCCGGACAGCAGCGTCTGGAGATGGCGATGGACTATTTCCTCGCCAGTCGCCAGCGCCGTTTTACCCAGCTGTTCCATCGCCTGCAGCAACAGCATCCGCAGCTGCGCCTGGCCCGCCAGCAGACCGCCCTGGAACGCCTGCGCCAGCGGATGCGTATCGCCGTGGAATCGCAGCTTAAGCGCGCCGAACAGCGGCAAAAGCGCACCGTTCAACGTCTGGATCACTACAACCCGCAGCCACGGATCCACCGGGCGCAATCGCGGATCCAGCAGCTGGAATACCGGCTGGCGGAAAATATGCGTGGCCGCCTCAGCGAGCGGCGTGAACGGTTTGGCAACGCGGTGACCCATCTGGAGGCGGTGAGTCCCTTAGCCACTCTGGCGCGCGGCTACAGCGTCACCTCGGTGAGCGACGGTACGGTGCTGAAACAGACGAAACAGGTCAAAACCGGCGATCTGCTCACCACCCGCCTGAAAGACGGCTGGATCGAAAGCGAAGTGAAGCAGATCGCGCCGGTGAAAAAAACGCGGGCCAGAAAGCCTTCACCCGCTAAACCAGCGGAATAAATTCCACCCGTTTTTTCGAGATCAGGCCATGCCCATGCTGGCAAAAGTAATCCACCGCGCCGCACGCCTTGAGCACCTCCAGCGGCTGGTGGCATTCCGGGCAGCGGGCCTCGAGGGCAAATACCCTTTCGCACTGGGCGCAATGCGCGCTGCTGCCTTTGACATCTAACGGCGCGTGGCACAGAGGGCAATCAAGTTCCATAACCATTCCTTTCAATGTTTATCTGCACCTATTTTATCATGTTCCGGCTTCAATGAGGGCCGCGTAATTGCTGCTGCAACCTAAGCAGCCATTCCACTTCCTCAAGCCGACGTCGCGTCAACCCGGCCACGCTGTCGGGCGCCCGGATAAACAGATTATCCGCGCCGAGGATCTGCTCATCGAGGCAGTGCGAATAGATCGTCCCGGGGCGGGTCCAGCGCTGGATCCGCTCGCCGTCGTGCAGCGTCACCACTTCGCCCTCAGGGCAGCGGTCGAGGATGAGGATTCGCCCGTCCCGCAGCCCTATCCGCATTCCCTTTTGCCCGCCTGCGGGGCCCGCGTATTTGTTTAGCCAGATATTGAGCGGGATAGTGCCCAGGGTTCCCTGCAGATGCGCCTCCCCCTCTGCGGTGACCGTATCCCCAGGGGCAATGCCATGGCCGAGGCGGTCTTTCGCCACCCGAAGGGAAAGGCTCAGCGCCGTATCGCTTCCGCTGGCGTGCAGGGTTTCGCGGAGCATCGCCAGGACATGGGTGCCGATATCAAGGATCACCCCATCAGGGTGACGCAGCTGCCGGGTATCCAGCTCCCCGGTGGCAAAATTGAGCGCGACCGGCTCTCCGGCAGCGTTAAAGCCGCTTGGCTCCTGTAAATGGCCTTCGAGCCAGACGATATCCTGCGCTGACAGGTGCGGCGGCGGCTGGCGGCTGGCCTCCCCTTCCGCCCGCCACCGTGGGCCAGGAGCGTTCAGCGCAACGCCTCGCGCCATCCAGTGGTCAAGAGCCAGCACCCGCGCGGCCTGCTCAGGCGGCGCCAGCAGCGCCCGCAGCCGGGCGGCCTGCTCAAGGTTGGCCACGATCGGCTTTTCCACCACGATGCGGGAAATGCCGCTGGCTAACGCTCTCTCCAGCACGGGCAGATGCTGAAGTGATGAGGTGGTAATGAAGAGCGTATCCAGAGGTTCGGCCAGCAGTGCCGACAGCGAACTACAGCGCTGGATCCCCGGCAGCGCTCTGCTGCAGTCCAGGTCATAGCCCTGGCAGCGGTCGATGATGTTTCCCAGGCGACGCAGCGCCGGTAAATAAGCGGTTTCCACCACCGCGCCGAGGCCGATAAAACCAATCTGCATAGTAAGTCCACCTTTGAGCCGCTCTGTTCCCCGCGAAGTATCGCGGGATTATGGCGGAAGGTTTTGACATTTACCGGCATGGCGGCCACAAAAAACCCGCCGAAGCGGGTTTGATGATTATTTGCTTTTCTTGATGTGCTTGATCAGGCGCTTACGTTTACGCATCTGGTTCGGCGTCAGGGTGTTGCGCTTGTTGGCGAACGGGTTTTCCCCTTCCTTGAACTGGATCCGGATTGGCGTACCCATCACGTCCAGGGATTTACGGAAGTAGTTCATCAGGTAGCGCTTGTAGGAATCCGGCAGATCCTTCACCTGGTTACCGTGGATTACCACGATAGGCGGGTTGTAGCCCCCGGCGTGGGCATATTTCAGCTTCACGCGACGGCCACGCACCAGCGGTGGCTGATGATCTTCCGCCGCCATGTTCATGATCCGGGTCAGCATCGCGGTGCTTACGCGGCGGGTGGCGCTGTCATAGGCTTCGCGTACCGATTCAAACAGGTTGCCGACGCCGCTGCCGTGCAGGGCGGAGATGAAGTGCACCCGGGCAAAGTCGATAAAGCCCAGACGATAGTCGAGGGTCTCCTTCACCTGCTCCTTCACTTCCTGACTCAGGCCATCCCACTTGTTAACAACGATCACCAGCGAACGACCGCTGTTGAGAATAAAGCCCAGCAGCGAGAGGTCCTGATCGGAGATCCCTTCGCGAGCATCGATCACCAGCAGCACGACGTTGGCGTCTTCAATCGCCTGCAGCGTTTTGATCACCGAGAACTTTTCCACGACGTCGGTGATTTTCCCGCGCTTACGTACCCCGGCGGTATCGATGAGCACATATTCACGCTCGTCACGCTGCATCGGGATGTAAATACTGTCGCGGGTGGTGCCCGGCATATCGTAAACCACCACGCGATCTTCACCGAGGATGCGGTTGGTGAGGGTTGATTTACCGACGTTAGGGCGTCCAACAATCGCCAGCTTGATCGGCAGATCCTGCGGATTGAAGTCGTCCTCCGGCTCTTCTTCCGCTTCACCATTCTGCTCGGCTTCGAATTTTGCCCAGTATTCGGCGTCTTCATCCACCTCTTCCTGCGGGCTGATCTCATCCACCCATGGCAGCAGGGCCTGCTCCAGCAGGCTGGTCACGCCGCGGCCGTGCGAAGCAGCGATAGGATAGATATCACCCAGGCCTAAGGACCAGAAGTCCGCCATCGCCTGGTCGACATCGATGCCGTCGGTTTTATTGGCCACCAGGAAGGTGGGCTTTTCACGAGAGCGCAGATGTTTAGCGATGGCGATGTCCGCCGGCATCAGGCCTGCGCGCGCATCGACCATAAACAGCACCACATCGGCCTCTTCGATAGCCAACAGCGACTGCTCCGCCATCCGGGTTTCCACGCCCTCTTCCGTACCATCAATACCACCGGTATCGATACAGATGAATTCGCGGCCTTCGACTTCGGCCCGACCGTACTTACGGTCACGAGTCAGCCCCGGGAAATCCGCAACCAGCGCATCACGAGTGCGCGTCAGGCGGTTAAAGAGCGTGGATTTTCCAACGTTAGGGCGCCCGACAAGCGCGACCACAGGTATCATGTTAAATGCCTCATACAATCACTAAGCAACATCGTCTTAACGACGTTTTTAAAAAAGTCAAAACGGCCCCTGTCTGCCAGGGGCCGTTTCTTAATCATTCACGACAGCGGTAATTAACGCGTAATCGCGTACAGCGTACCGTCTTTCGCCTGGATCAGCAGTCGACCATCTGCAACCACCGGATCGGTCAGGAAGCCGGAACTATCGACTTTCTGCTGTGCCACAAAATGGCCATCTTCCGGATTCACCCAGTGCATGTAGCCTTCGCTATCACCGACGACCAGATTGCCATTATACAACACCGGCGCGGTCAGCAAACGGTGCAGCAGATCGCTTTGCGTCCACAGGGTCACACCACCATCGGTGGTCAGTGCCAGCAGGCGATCGTTCTGGTCAACCAGGTAGATACGGTTACCATCGACGATGAAATCATTCACCGAACCCAGCTCGCGTTTCCACATAATCTGGCCGCTACGCAGGTCCAGCGCGGTCAGGTTACCGTTATAAGCCAGCGCATAAACCACACCGTTAACGATGATCGGCGTCGTGTCGACGTCATTCAGGCGGTCAATTTCCGTCGGGCCGGTGGCCGTAGAAATACGCTGCTGCCAAATCATCTGCCCCTGCTGCATCAATACTGCACTGACGCGGCCGTTGTCGCCGCCGACGATCGCCGCGCCATAAGCGGTCGCAGGCGCAGACTCGCCGCGCAGGGAGAGTGCCGGCATATCGAGGTTAACGGTCCACTTCACGGCACCATCGGTCTCATTCAACGCCTGCAGCTGGCCGTTACTGGTATGCACCAGCACCATGCCATCGCTCACCACCGGACGCGACAGCGCCTCGCCAGCAACGCGGGTTTGCCAGGCAACGGTACCATCGCTGGTATTCAGCGCATACAGCTGCGCTTTCTCACTGCCAATATAAACATGGCCGCCAGAGACGGTCACACCGCCGGAAAGCAGCGCTGGCACGCGCGAGAACCAGCCATCTTTCTCCGCCAGGTTCACAGACCACACCTCTTTGCCGTCGTCCGCGTTCAGCGCTTTGACGGTGCCTTTACGGTCAGCAGCATACACTACGCCGTCGGCGAAGGCCGGATGAAGGTTAGAGTAAAATTCGCCGATACCATCGCCAACCGAGGTGCTCCAGGACGTGGACGGCGTAAACTGGTTTTCTACCGTCGGCAGCGGTGACATTTTCACCACATCTTCTTCGCTATTAAACAGCGAACACCCGCTCAGCAAGGTAACGGAAAGCAGCCCTGGCAAAAGTAATTTACGCAATTGCATCGAGTCCCTCTCAGATGGACAAATTATTCATTTTCATACGCATCATTTCGCTGAGCGCAGGAGAAGCATCGCTTTTCACGCCAGCTTCCCACGCCGCACGGGCCCCTTGCTTATCGCCTTTGCTCAACAGAATTTCGCCGCGCAAATCGGCCACAATGGCGGTCCAGCCCTCACCTTTGATGCTGTCGAGGGTTTTCAGCGCCGCATCAGCCTGTTTCATCTGCAGCTGAACGCGGGCAAGACGCATGCTGATAACCGATTTCAGGTTATCATCAGACGCGGCCGCCAGCCCCTGCTGCAGCTGCTTTTCAGCGTTAGGCAGATCGTTCTGTTCAACAAAATGCTGTGCCAGCTCGAGGGAGGCGAAGGCGCCGTAGGTATTTTTATTGTCAGCCGCGAATTTCTCCGCCCCTGACAGTACTTCTGGCGTATTCGATTTCAGCGCGGAAGTCGCCTGTTCGTAAGCCAGAGACGCGTCTCTGGCCGTATCCTGCTGATGGGAGGTCCAGTAGCGCCAGCCAACCAGCGCGCCAATCCCTAAAATCACCCCGACCGCCAGCGCTTTGCCGTTTTCGGCAAAGAAGCGCTTCAGCGCATCGACCTGATCGTTCTCGTTGTTAAAAGTTTCCACGCAGTCCTTCTCCTGACTAATAATTCCCGGGAGATTAACCCAGAAGTGTGCGCAAATGCGCGGCAACGCTCTCCTGCGTTACGGTAGTTTGCTCACCTGAGCGTAAATCCTTCACTACCACGTTTCCGTCAGCGATCTCTGACTCACCGACCACCAGGGCGATACGGGCGCCCCACTTATCGGCGCGGGCAAACTGCTTCTTAAAGTTGCCGCCGCCGTGGTTGGTCATCAGCTTGACGCCGGGCAGCGCATCGCGAACCTGCTCAGCCAGACGCATTGCAGCAGACTGAGTATCGGTCCCGGAGGCTACCAGGTATATATCGACAACAGGATCGGCTTTAAATTCCGGATTCACTGCCTGGACCAGTAAAACAAGACGTTCCAGCCCCATAGCAAAGCCCACGCCCGGGGTGGCACGACCGCCCAGCTGCTCAACCAGGCCGTCGTAACGACCGCCGGCGCAGACGGTGCCCTGGGAACCGAGGCTGGTGGTTACCCACTCGAACACGGTACGGTTATAGTAGTCGAGGCCGCGTACCAGACGCTGGTTGACGGTGTAGCGGATCCCGGCATCGTCGAGCAGCGCGCACAGGCCGGCAAAGTGGGCTTTCGACTCTTCGTCAAGGTAGTCGCCGAGCGCCGGCGCGTCGTTCAGCAGCGCCTGCACGTCCGGGTTCTTGGAGTCCAGCACCCGCAGCGGGTTGGTGTACATCCGGCGTTTGCTGTCTTCATCCAGTTTATCGGTAAACTGCTCCAGGTAAGCGACCAGCGCGTCGCGGTAGTTGGCACGCGCTTCCAGCGAACCGATGGAGTTCAGCTCAAGGCTGACGTGATCGGAGATGCCCAGCTCACGCCACCAGCGCGCGGTCAGCATAATCAGCTCGGCATCGATGTCCGGGCCCTGCAGGCCAAACACTTCGGCGCCAATCTGATGGAACTGGCGGTAGCGACCTTTCTGCGGACGCTCGTGGCGGAACATTGGCCCGACGTACCACAGACGCTGTTCTTGATTGTACAGCAGACCATGTTCGATGCCGGCACGTACGCAGCCCGCCGTCCCTTCCGGACGCAGCGTCAGGCTGTCGCCGTTGCGGTCCTCAAAGGTGTACATCTCTTTTTCAACCACGTCGGTCACTTCGCCGATCGCGCGTTTGAATAACGGGGTCTGCTCTACAATCGGCAAACGGATTTCGCTGTAACCGTAGCTACCGAGCACCTGCTTCAGTGAGCCTTCAATGCGCTGCCAGAGAGCGGTTTCGCCCGGCAGATAATCGTTCATGCCACGGATGGCTTGAATGTTCTTTGCCACGTTTATTCTCTTTATATATACAAAAATGAACCCCGGCGCCTTGCGCCCGCAGGTTCAATCATACACGGGAAGCGTATCGCTTCCCAACACGTTATTTTGCTTCAAGCTGTTGAACGTCAATACGACGGGCTTCATCGAGCATCGAGGCTTTGGCACGAATACGCGCTTCCAGCTGGTCGATCATGTCGTCGTTGTCCAGTCGATCTTTACGCACGCCGTCTTCATAAAGGCCGCTTTTCTTGTTGCCGCCGGTCACGCCGAGGGTGGAGACCAGCGCTTCGCCCGGACCATTCACCACGCAGCCGATGATCGAAACATCCATCGGGGTGATGATATCTTCCAGACGCTGCTCCAGGGCGTTGACCGTACCGATAACGTCAAACTCCTGACGCGAGCAGGTTGGGCAGGCAATGAAGTTAATGCCGCGAGCACGAATGCGCAGGGACTTGAGGATATCGAAGCCGACCTTGATCTCTTCCACCGGATCCGCCGCCAGCGAGACGCGCAGCGTATCGCCGATCCCCTCGGATAACAGCAGGCCCAGGCCGATCGCGGACTTCACCGCGCCGCTGCGTGCCCCACCCGCTTCGGTGATCCCGAGATGCAGCGGCTGATCGATCTGTTTCGCCAGCAGGCGATAAGACTCTACCGCCAGGAAGACGTCGGAGGCTTTAACGCTGACTTTAAACTGATCGAAGTTGAGGCGATCGAGATGATCGACGTGGCGCATAGCCGATTCGAGCAGCGCCTGCGGCGTCGGCTCGCCATATTTTTCCTGCAGATCTTTTTCCAGCGAGCCGGCGTTGACGCCGATGCGGATAGGAATGTTTTTATCGCGTGCGCAGTCCACAACCGTGCGAATGCGCTCTTCGTTGCCGATGTTGCCCGGGTTGATACGCAGGCAGTCAACACCGTATTCGGCGACTTTCAGCGCGATACGGTAGTCAAAATGGATATCGGCGACCAGCGGGACGTTGACCTGCTGTTTGATCAGTTTGAACGCTTCGGCGGCATCCATCGTCGGAACAGAGACGCGGACGATGTCCGCGCCGACGCGCTCTAACGCTTTGATTTGGCTTACCGTCGCGGCCACATCGGTGGTACGCGTATTGGTCATTGACTGGACGGCGATGGGGGCCCCATCGCCAATTGGCACATTACCAACGTAAATACGTTTAGATTTTCTACGTTGAATCGGAGCCTGGTTATGCATGAAAAATCTCCCGCGTTACCCGTCTGTTACTGCGCCGGTGATTGTTCGGCATTGAGGGTCAGACGCGCAACCTGGTTAGTTCTGATAAAACGACTCAAATCGACTGGCTTGCCGAGGAACTGGATCTGTACCGCTGCCGGGGCGCCAATTTTCAGTTTATACGGCGCCTGACCGCTCAGGTTCAGGTTGCCGCCTTTACGCTGCAGGCCGCTGAACAGTTTTTTACCGGTGGCATCGCTCACTTCCAGCCAGCAGTCGGCGGAAAAGTTCATCACCAGATCCTGTGCCGACGCCGCAGGGGTCGTGACGTTCGCCTGATCGGTCGGTAACGGCGAGGCCGGCGTTGCCGGGGTCGTCGGGGCCGTTCCGGCGGTATCGACATTAGCCTGAGAAGGTGCCACGACCGCGTTATTGTCCGCTGGCGTCTGAGCCGGGGCGCTGGTGGTCGGTGTGCTGGCGGTATCGGTTGGCGCGCTGTTCGCGGCGCTATCGGTGCCTGAGTCTACCGGTGCGCTGGTATCCAGCGGCACGTTCTGGCTGTTGGCGTCACCGCCGTTCAGCTCAGCGGAAGACTGATCGGCCATGGTCGAGATCTCTTCCTGCTGCGCCTTATGGTCTTGCCACCACCAGGCACCGCTCAGGCCGATAACCACAAACAGCACCAGCCAGGTAAAGCTCATCAGCCAGCCATCGCGCTTTTTGCGACGCTTGCCTAAAGAGAAGCTCTGCATTGGCGCGACCTTTGCCGCACGGATAGGCGCTTGCTTGGCCATCATCGGCAGCAGTTCTTCTTCAGGGATATGTACGAGGCGAGCGTAGGAGCGGATGTAACCGCGCAGGAAGGTGGAGGCGAGGTCGGCAGGTGCCTTATCGTCTTCAATATCACGAACCGTGGACACCTTCAGGCATAAGCGTTCGGCCACCGCTTGCTGGCTAAGTCCGAGTTGTTCGCGGGCGTGACGCAAACGCGCGCCCGTGGTGTTTGCTTCTTGATGATCTTGAGTGGCTTCAGTATTCATTCGCTACAACTACTGGTACGTGAAATTTAAAGTTCAGCGCGGGAAAACGCCGGCGCCGCGAGACATCTGTGGTACGTCAGCCTCACAGTATAGGACTGTCAGGCGCGCGATCACAGAGACGAATCAAAATTGAATGCTAAGCGGTTGTTGTGCCGCTACATACTGCCTCAAAGTCGACAAAAACGCACCGTAATTATTAACTGAATCAGCGTATTTCGCCTGGTTATTGGTCATAAATATGACCCGCGCCGCCTGTGCTGCACGGGTCATCATTTGTCAGACCGCTTTTACGTCAATCGCTTCACCCTGCATCCGCTTACGCAGCGTGCGCTTGGTACGGTCAATAACATCGCCCGCCAGCTGGCCGCAGGCGGCATCAATATCGTCACCGCGGGTTTTACGCACGATGGTCGTAAATCCATATTCCATCAGGACCTTGGAGAAACGGTCGATGCGGCTGTTGGAGCTACGACCGTAAGGCGCCCCCGGGAAGGGGTTCCATGGGATCAGGTTGATCTTGCACGGGGTGTCTTTCAGCAGCGCCGCCAGCTCGTGGGCATGCTCGGTACCGTCGTTGACGTGATCCAGCATGACGTACTCGATGGTCACCCGGCCCTGGTTGGCGTTGGACTTCGAAATATAACCACGCACCGAGTTGAGGAAGGTCTCGATGTTGTATTTTTTGTTGATCGGGACGATTTCGTCACGAATGGTGTCGTTCGGCGCGTGCAGGGAAATCGCCAGCGCAACGTCGATCATATCGCCGAGCTTATCCAGCGCCGGCACCACGCCAGACGTCGACAGGGTGACGCGACGTTTGGAGAGACCAAAACCGAAGTCATCCAGCATGATTTCCATCGCCGGGACGACGTTGTTGAGGTTCAGCAGCGGCTCGCCCATGCCCATCATTACCACGTTGGTGATCGGACGCACGCCGGTGGTCTTCACCGCGCCGACGATTTTCGCCGCGCGCCAGACCTGGCCGATAATTTCGGACACCCGCAGGTTGCGGTTAAAGCCCTGCTGGGCGGTGGAGCAGAATTTACATTCCAGCGCGCAGCCTACCTGTGAAGAGACGCACAGGGTGGCGCGGTCTTCTTCCGGGATATAGACGGTCTCGACGCGCTGATCGCCAACGGCGATCGCCCATTTGATGGTGCCGTCGGTTGAGCGTTGCTCTTCCACCACTTCCGGGGCACGGATCTCAGCGACTTCTTTCAGTTTGCCGCGCAGGACTTTGTTGATGTCGGTCATTTCATCAAAGTCGTCGCAGCAGTAGTGATACATCCATTTCATCACCTGATCGGCGCGGAAAGGCTTCTCGCCCATGTTTTTAAAAAACTCGCGCATCTGCTGACGGTTTAAATCCAGCAGGTTGATTTTGGCATCTTTGTTCGGCACCGTCAGAGCGGCGGTATCAGGCGTGACAATTTGTTCAGACATAATGTTTTCCGGCCTCGTTATTACACGTTATGGCCCCAGGTGGGTTGAAAAAGAAACGCCCCGGAGAGCGACTGCTCGTCCAGGGGCGCTATATTCTACAAAGTCTGGCGCATGGAAGCCATGCCTGCGCGCAGTCAATGATGAAAAAATCTGTTACTGACTGCTCAATCCTCTAAGGCTTTTCGATTGTCGCAAGGCGGCAAGCAAGTGAATCCCCGGGAGCATAGATAACTATGTGACCGGGGTGAACGCGCGCAGCCAACGCCGCGACGGTCGAAAAGACGACGAGGATTAGCGAGTGCGCGGGCAAACCTCGCCTTCAGCAAAGAAGAACGCGATTTCGCGAGCAGCGGATTCTACAGAATCGGAACCATGGGTGCCGTTCTCGGTGAAGCTGTCAGAGTAGTCAGCGCGCAGGGTACCGGCCAGGGCGTTGTCCGGGTTGGTGGCGCCCAGCAGGTCACGGTGACGCTGTACCGCGTTTTCGCCTTCCAGAACGGAAACCACGATCGGGCCGGAGGTCATGAACTCAACCAGACCGTCGAAGAACGGGCGACCTTCGTGCTCAGCATAGAAACCGCGAGCCTGTTCAACGGTCAGGTGCAGCATTTTGGTGCCGACGATTTTGAACCCTGCAGCTTCAAAGCGAGAAAAGATGCTGCCAATAACGTTTTTTGCCACCGCGTTTGGTTTGATGATGGAAAAAGTACGTTCAATAGCCATGATTACCTCTAATTAAATGTTCTGTTGTTGCGCATACGATCGTATGGCCTGGCGCGCATTATAATGAGCAACGTCGGCGATGCCTACGGATGAAGGTAACATTTTGTTAAAATAAGATGAGTATTGGAAACACAAACCGCCAACAACAAATTTACCCTGGTTATTGCAGGGTGAAACTGGCGGCCGCCGTTTGCCCAGCCTCATCCATGACCACCAGCTGCCACTCGCCAGGCTTATCCAGCGTTAGCGTGGTTGTCGCACCGGTGGCGTCTAACGGCTGGCCGTTGATAAACCACCAGCGCCGCCCTTCTCCACCGCTGGTTTGCACGGGTAACATCACCCGCGCCTCGCCCGGCAGACGTTTTATTAACGCCCCTTCGCGAATACCTGACAACACCAGCGGCGCGGCATTCTGAGTTTGCAACGGTGGGCACACTTTCGATACCGGCCCCAGACGCGCGCGACGGCGCTCCCTGGCCGGCAGCCACGGTTCCAGCGGCAGCGGCCAGACATCAATAACGACTTCAGTCGCACCCGGACAATCCGCGGCCACCCTTTCCCCTGCTGCGTTGCGCCACACCGGGAAGCGGATCCCGCGCACGCCCTCCTGCCCGGGCAGCAGCAGCGTCGGTGGCTGGCTGGCATCCAGCAGCCAGCTGGCTAAGCGCCGGCGGCAGTTGCTGTCACCGGCCGGTAGATCCTGCCCGCCTGGCCAGCAAATAGCCCCGCGGCTCACCGTTTGCGGGCGCGGGTCGACCGGCAGCCCGCCGCGGCTCATCGCCTGGCGCGCCAGCAACAGATTATTGGCCTGGTTTAACAGCGGCACGGCGCTGGCGAAGCCAAACTGGCCCACCACCGGCGTACCGTCGGGCCGTCCGGTCCAGATACCTATCAGATATCGCGCATTGAGGCCGACCGCCCACGCATCGCGATAGCCATAGCTGGTACCGGTTTTCCACGCCAGCGGCACCACTTGCGGCAGTGAGGCATCGGGAACCGGTTGCGCTTCGCCGGCCAAAATGCGCCGGACAATCCACGCCGCGCCGGGTGACATCAGCGATCTTTCCACCAGCGGGTCGTCGGGCTTCAGGCGCAGCCACGCCGCCTTGCCGTGACGGGCAAAGGCGCTGTACGCCGCGACGATATCTTCCAGCCGTGCCCCGGCCCCACCGAGGATCAGCGACAGGTTCGGCTCTGCGCCAGCGGGCAGCGTCAGGGGCAGCCCGGCGTTGCGTAAATTCGCCGCGAAACGTTTGGGCCCGTAGGCTTCAAGCACCTGCACCGCCGGCAGATTCAGGGAGCGCACCAGCGCCTCGCTGACGCTCACCGGGCCATGAAATCCGCTGTCAAAATTGCCGGGACGATAATCGCTAAAGCGTCGTGGAACATCCTGTAATAACGACGCCGGATGGATCAGCCCGTCATCCATCGCCATCGCGTAGACAAAGGGTTTCAGCACCGATCCCGGCGAACGCACCGCCGAGACCATATCAATATGGCCGAAGCGGCTGTCGTCGGTGATATCCGCCGATCCCACCCAGCCGCGGACTTTCATATCCGTGTGATCGACGACAACAATCGCCAGTGAGCTGCGCGGCGGCAGGCGCGATTTCCAGTTCAGCGCCAGATCCTCAAGCTGCCGCTGGAGCCCGGCATCGAGCGTTGTCGTCACCTTTTCGTCGCGACTGGTCGCCAGCGCCCGGCGTGAAAAAAGCGGCGCCAGCTGCGGCATCTGCCGCGGGAATAGCCATACAGGTTCTTCCATCGCTTCCTGTACCGGCCGTTGCGGCCAGACGCCCTGGCTGACCATACGCGTGAGGACTTTATCGCGCGCCGCCTGGGCCCGCTGCGGCCAGCGGTCCGGGCGCAAACGACTGGGCGCCTGGGGCAGCACCGCCAGCAGCGCCGCCTCGCCGTAGCTGAGCTGAGCGGGCGGTTTGCCAAGATAAGCCCAGCTGGCCGCGCCGATCCCCTGTAAGGTGCCGCCAAACGGCGCGCGGTTCAGATAGAGGGTAAGAATGTCGTTTTTTGACAGATGCCACTCCAGCTGCAGCGCCCGCCATAGCTGGCGTAGCTTGCCGCCGAAGGTGCGCGGATGAGGGTCGAGCAGACGCGCCACCTGCATGGTGAGCGTGCTGCCGCCGGAAATGACCCGCCCGGAGGTTAAATCCTGCCAGGCGGCGCGCAGCACCGCGAAGGGATTGACCCCAGGATGTTTCCAGAACCAGCGGTCTTCATACTGGATGAGCGCCTGCAGATAGCGCGGCGACACGTCGGCGAGAGTCACCGGATAACGCCAGACGCCCTGCGCATCGGCAAAGCGCCAGAGCGGCGTGCCGTCTTCCGCCACCACCACGCGGGCAGGCGTGACGTCCTGCAGCGGCAGCGGCCACAGGCGATCGGCGGCCAGCACCGCCAGCCACAGCAGAAAAATAAACGCCGCCAGCCAGCGCCAGCGGCGTTTAACCCGAGGCAATACGCGCATTTACGGCGTCACGGTGAGCGGACCGCTGGCCGCCCCGGTCGCCCGCCACTGCGGCACATACATCGATTCCACCTGGGGCTGCGGGACCTGATAAGTACCCGGCGTCACCGCCCGCGCCAGATAAACCAGCGTCACCGGCTGGCCTTCATTGACAGCGACAGCGGCGACGAAACGGTCGTCACGGAACTCGATATGCTGAATATCCGCCTGCTGCATCTGGTTAAGGAGATTTTGCACCGCGTCGCCATTCTCCTGCAGGCTGGCGCTGCTGTTGGCCAGATTCTGGTTTTCCAGCTCCAGACCGGCAGGCAACAGATCAACCACCAGCGCGTCAGGCACATTGCGTTTGGCGGTCACCTCCAGCTTCACCAGCACCAGTTCGCCGCTGCGCAACGAGGTCAGCGATTTCTGCTGGCCGTGGGTATCGAAAATAGCGCGTTCAATCCCCAACACGTTGCCGCCCGGCTGTGGCGCGCTTTGCGGATAGCCGCTGCTGTCGAGACGCAGCCACAGCGGCTGACTGCCGGTATTACTCACCTGCAGCGTCGCCAGCCGATCGCCGTCGAGGTTACGGGTTTGCGCTTTGTCGCCGGCCAGCGGCTCAGCCTGCAGCGAGGTTTGCGCCTGCCAGTTGCCCGGCAGGTCGGCAAGCGTACGTCCGGCAAGGAACAGGGCGTTGGTTTCCTGGGTCGACAGCCAGCGCTGGCCGTAGGCCTCTTCCGACAGCGTGCTCAACAGCGTGTTTTGCACCTCCGGCAGCAGCTTGTTCTCTTCCAGCAGCGCCAGCTTCAGGGCGTCATCGCGAAGCGGGCTACCGTAATCGCCCAGCCAACGATTCTCATCCTGGCGCGGGGTGGCAACCGCCAGCTTCATGGCCTCATCGCCGCGCGGCGCATCGCCCATGGTTTTCAGCGCAATGCCGAGCTGCAGCAGCGGCAAGCCGGATCGCGCCTGGTCGTGACGGCTCCAGATTTCACGCAATGCGCCGAGCGGGGCTTTTTGCTGACGCGCCAGCACCAGCGCGGCGTATGCCTGGGCGGCAAAGCGGCTGGCCTGGGCGTCATCGCTGTAGCGCACGGTCATCAGCCCCGGCTCCTGCAGATAGCGCAGCAGGCGTTCGTTACCTTTATTAATGGCGTTGACCGGTACGCTATAGCCCTGCTCGCCCGCGCGGACGAGGAAGTCCATGGCGTAGGCGGTCAGCCAGTACTCTTCCGGCCCCTCTTTATCCCACAACGCAAAGCCGCCGTTTTCCAGTTGCATCTGCAGCAGGCGTGAGATACCAACATCGATTGCCGCGCGGCGTTTTTCATCGCTATCGCCGCTGATGCCCAGCGCTTTTAGCTGCGCCGCGCTGGTGTACAGCGACGGGAACAGGCCGCTGGCGGTCTGCTCAAGGCAGCCGTAAGGATAGGCTTTCAGCTCACGGATATAGCGCGCGAGGTTCAACGGCGGTTTCCCGCTGAGCAGCAGTTGGCCCTGCAGCGTTTGCGGGGCGAACCCCTGGCTCTGCGCCGCCGGCGCCTGCCAGCTTTCGCCGGGCTGTAGCACCGCGCCGCTGTTGACAGTCTGGGCCGGGAACGCCGGACGGACGCCGATTCTCCACTGTTTCTGCAGCGGGGCGAAGGTTTCTCCCGGCAGACTCAGGCCGCTGATAGTAGCATTGACCTGACCATCGCCGAATCCCGCCAGCGCGCTCACCGGTATAAACAGCGTGCTGCGCCCCCCCGGCGCCAGTTGCACCGGTGGCAGTTGGCCATCGGTCAAGGTCACCAGCCCGCTGGCGGTAAGATGTACCTGCAGGGTTTGCGGTTTATCGGTCAGATTGCTGAGATCCAGCGCCAGCCGTGTGGTATCGCCGCTGGCGAGGAAGCGCGGGGTGTTCAGTTCGGCGATGACCGGGGCGGCCACCACCACTTTATCTTCGCTGCTGCCGAAGTCATCCGCCGTCCACGCCTGGGCCATCACCCGCAGCTCGCCGTTAAAATCGCCAATGGGTAACGTCACCGTGCCTTCGCCCTGATCGTTCAATACCACCGGCTGCGCCTGCTGGGCGACGATCGTCACGTGGTTGACCGGCGGTTTGCCGCCGCGTTTTAACTCGTCGCCATCGCCGCCGAAGCGCAGGCTGGCCACACGTCCCTGCCCTTCGATCACCTGGCCGTAGATGTCATAGATATCTGCGCCGTAACGCTTCTGGCCAAAGAAGGCGTTCCACGGATCCGGGGTAGCGTAATCGGTGATATTCAGTACCCCGCTATCCACCGCCGAGAGCAGGACGTTGACCTGTTTCGGCGCCTCGCCCTCTTTGACGCTGGCTTTCACTTTCACCGTCAGCGGCTGGTTGGGGCGCATTTTGTCCGGGGCCTCCAGCGCCAGCGTCAGGCGGCGGTTTTCATCGCCCAGCGGCAGATGCAGCAGGCCGACCGCGCGTTTCGGCGTCGCCGAGCGGGATTTATCGCCGGGGCGAACCACCAGCGTGCTGAGGTAGAGATCGTGGCGGTTCCAGGCTTTATCCACCGGAATAGACAAATCCATCCCCTCCGCCGGGACGTCAATTTCCTGCCACCACAGAGGCCCTTCGCTGGATTCCACCATCGCGTAGCCTTTACCCGCCGCCGGGGCGGCGATGTGCAGCTTGATGGTGTCGCCCGGTTTATAACTCGGTTTATCCAGCTTCATGGTGACCCGATCAGGACGCGCCGCGCCGGTACCTTCGCTGTTATCCTGCCAGCTATAGCCGGCCCAGAAGCGCACGCTGCTGACCACGTCGTCCGGCCCTTTCACCTCCAGGCGATATGAGCCCCACTCTACCGGGAAGCTCACTTTGCCGGTTTGTCCGGCCTGCAGATCCAGCGACTCCTCGCCCTCCTGCAGATCTTTCTGATCGAACTGCGACTGCCAGCCTTCGCTATCGGACCAGTTCCAGTAGTAGTCGCGGCGCTCGCGGATCAGCCGTACCTGCAGGCCCGAGACCGCTTTTTTCTCGCCTTTGGCGTCGGCATAGACGATATCAAACGCAGCGTTACTGTTCTCATCGACCACCGGCTGCTTCACGGTGGTATCGGTGCGGTAATCGTAAACGTCCTTCAGCGTAAATTGCGGGCGGATCCCCGGCAGCGCCCCGGCGGGCCAGATCGGCTGCTGTACGGTACGGGTCACCGGACGCCCCCCGGATTCCAGCAGGCTCGCCTGCAACACCACCTGCAGCGGCGAATGGCTATCCTGCCACTGGCTTGAGGTGGTCACTTCGCCATGGCCTTTTTCGTCCAGCGTCAGCTGGACTTCATCCAGACTACGGGAGAGGTTTTCTTCCGCAATATCGCCGAACTGGAAGCCCGGCAGCGCAGCGACGGCGTCGCGCAGCGGGCGCAGGAACAGCTTGCCCTGCAGCTGGTTGCCGCTGGCCGGCGCGCCGTAGAGATAAGCGCCGCTGACGGCAAAGGTGACCTCGGCATCCGGCGCGACTGGCGCGGCCTGCGGCGTCAGGCTCAGGGCCATGCGTTCCGGCATAAAGTCTTCGACGTGGAAGTCCCACTCGCGCGGCTGGTTATCGCCGGTGCTGGCGCGAATGTGCCACATGCCGGTAGCCGCGCCGCTGTCAAGCGGATAAGTGAACTGGTACAGACCATTCACCGGTTTGCTCATCACCGAACGGATCACCTGGCCGTCCGGCTGAACCACCTCCAGCTTCACCGGCTGCTCCGCCAGCGGCTTGCCGTCGCTATCGCGCAACAGCGCATTGAGGATCACCGTTTCGCCCGGCCGATAGAGATCGCGCGGGCCAAACATAAAGAACTGTTTGCTAAAGCCGGGCGCCCCTGCGATAGAGAATTCCGCCAGATCCAGCGCCGGCAACTTGAGATCGAGCAGCGTCGTCTGCCCCTCTTTACGCGCCAGCAGCAGCGCGGCTTCTTTATCGGTTTGCAGAGTAACGTGGCCCTGGCTGTCGCTTTTCGCCTCCGCCAGGGTCTGCCCTTTGGCGTTGAGCAGCTGGACGTCGATACCAGACTGGGCGGCGCCGTTTTCCAGGCTCTGGGTAAAGACGTCCAGCCGGTTGTGGTAGCGATGCGCCGAGACGCCGATATCGCTGAGGGTAAACAGCGTCGCCGCGTTGCTGTAGCTATAATGGCCCGCCGGGTTCATCACCGCCACGTAGACGCCCGGCTGCTGGAGCGGCTTGATATCGTTCAGCGGCAGCAGCAGCTTTTCGCGGGTATTGCGTGCCGGGTTGAGATCGAAGCGGCCGGTATAGACCAGATCCGCCATCTTCAGCAGCTCATCAGACTCCCAGTTGCTTAACGAGTTGCGGTATTCCCACTGGCTGACAAACGCGGAGAGTGATTCCGGCTTAATACGGAAGAAGTTAACGTCGACATTATCAACGTTCAGCGCCATCACCGGCAGCCCGGCGACCACGTTGCCCGGCAGCAGCGAGCCGCGGCTGGCGAAACCAACGCTCGGTGCGATATCGCGGGTGGTCAGGGTCTTCTCGAACGGTTTGTCGAGCGTGGCCTTGTTCAGGGCGGTCAGCGTCGGGTCGACCGAGACAATCAGCTCGCGCTTTGGCTCAAGGTGACGCAGACGCAGCTCTTTCAGATTCGGCGCCAGCTCCCAGGCACCGTCCACCTTACCGCTTTTCTTGTCGACCAGATGCACGCTGCGGGAGAAATCCTGGTCCGGCTGCAGCGGCACGGAAAACGTCAGCACCAGGGTCGCGGCGCCATCCAGTTGCACCTCCGAGGCGTCGAGCAGCGTCAGCGCTTTGCCCTGGCTTTTTTCCGCCAGCGCCGCCAGCTGGGCGCGGTCCGGTTTTGCCGTCGCGCCTGGGTTGCTATCCGCAGCTGGCGCCGGGGCCGTGGCCTGCGGCGTACCGCTGTCATCACACCCGGTTAATGAAAATGCGGTAAGGAGCGCCAGTGACAGCGCCGCTAAACGAAATGGTTTCATCCTTCTAACCCCTCGGCCGGTGGGCCTGATGCAAATTATCACTTTTTATTATGCGTTAAGGCGGCACTTCTCAACAGTGATGACGCGGGTTTCTGCCGATTAATCAGAAAAGTGCCGTGACGTCGTCCCCACTCTGACGTCCTTAACTTGTCAGCGTGAGATAAAACGCCGACAATTCAGTCATGAATTGTAAAACGGAGGCACCCATGTCCACCTCGTTTTTTGTCGCCGCCGACTGGCTGGCAGAACATATTGATGACCCGGAGATCCAGATTATCGACGCCCGTATGGCGCCCGCCGGGCAGGAGGCCCTGCGCGATATGGCCGCGGAATACCGCGCCGGCCACGTGCCGAACGCGCTGTTTTTCGATATCGAGGCGCTGTCCGATCACACCAGCCCGCTGCCGCATATGATGCCGCGCGCCGAGGCGTTTGCCGTCGCCATGCGCGAGCTGGGCGTCTGCAGCGATAAGCACCTGGTGGTTTATGACGAAGGCAATCTGTTTTCCGCGCCTCGCGCCTGGTGGATGCTGCGCACCTTTGGCGTGGAGAAGGTGTCCATTCTGGCCGGTGGGCTGGAGGGCTGGCGACGTGACGAACTGCCGCTGGAGCAAGGCGTGCCCGAGGTGGCCGAAGGGGAATTCGACGTGCGTTTCGATCCCCAACAAATTAAGCGCCTGACCGACGTCCTGCTGGTCAGCCATGAAGGGTCGGCGCAGATTGTCGATGCGCGTCCGGCGGCCCGGTTTAACGGCCAGGCCGACGAACCGCGCCCGGGCCTGCGTCGCGGGCATATCCCCGGCGCGCTTAACGTGCCATGGACGGAGCTGGTGATTAACGGCGAACTGAAAACCGTCGACGAGCTGAACGACATCTTTTTACGTCAGGGTGTCGATTTTGAACGGCCAATCATCGCCAGCTGCGGATCGGGGGTGACGGCGGCGGTGGTCGTGCTGGCGCTCACCACGCTTGGCGTGAACGGCGTCTGCCTGTACGACGGCTCCTGGAGCGAATGGGGCGCGCGGAGCGATCTGCCGATTGAACCGGCCTCTGCCGCTCCGTAAACACGGCGTGACCGCGGGCCTCCCGTCCCGCGGTCACTAAATAATTTCTGATTTTCCCTCTCCCCTCCTTCTGCTTCTCGCTAAACCGGTTACTCTGTGCTGCCGCAGGGTTTGTACCTGCCCTGATGAGGAGGCAGAGCACCGGTACGGAATTCCTCAGGACTGATAGCGCATCCAGTCCGTCCCAATCTGATGTCACCACAAGGAGTGAAAATGGCATTAGTCTCTAACCCACATTCTGCTGATTCACCGCGCCGTCCCTGGCTGGGAGGCATAGCTGGCCTGCTGGCGGGCGGAGTCATTCTTTATTTTTGGCCGCAATGGAACCGGACATGGTTAAGCCTGGTGCCTGTGCCGGTTTCTGTTTATACCCGCTTTCTCGGGGTCACGCTGGAAGAGGTCCCGTTAATAACCTATGGTCACCAGGCGCTGCTGGGTTTTCTGATGGTGCTGCTCGCGCCCGGTTACGGTAAGTCGACCCTTGCCGCGTGGATGATGCATAACCCTGCGTCAAGCCGGCGCTGGCCCGGCGAGGTTCTCCGCGCCTGGGGCATAAAATTTGGCCTGCTGATTATCGTCTTTTGCAATCTGTTCTTTTTATCCCGGGTCGGATCCGGGACCCTGGCGTTATATATTTTTATTCTCCAGCACGTCAGCGTTGCCGCGGCGGTGGCGTCAGGGGTGCTGCTCCTGCGTGACGCCCGACGTCTGGCCCGCACGTTCGACGCTCAGCTGGCGGACCTGCGCCTCCTCGTGATACTCACTCTGGGGTTTCAGACGATTTTGCCGGCGCAGATCGCGCTGATGAGCGCCCGGGGCGTGAATACGCCGCTGGGCTGGTACATTGTTATCGCGCAAATGGCAGGGGTGTTACTGGCGTTTATGCTGGTCGGCGGGCTGGTGGCAGCGCTACGTTCTTTGCTGGGCGAGGAGAGATGTCGGGCATGGCGTGGGGATATGGCGCTCTTCAACGGCATTGTCACGCTGTGTGTGACGGGATTTCTTATCTATAACATGGCGTCAGCCTATCCGCGGATCTTTGCTGCGCTGCATTAACCCTGGCAAAGCCGATTTTCGGCCTCACACTGGAAGCATAAAGAAACAGCGGGGGCAGCCGCCCCCGCGGTCAGATAATGCGGTTTTGTTTGAAATCGCGCAGGAAGCTGCCCCAGCGCTTTTCATAGAACGGTGTGATATGGGCAATCATAAAGTGGCTGATGCCCTTCTCGCCTTCCACCACCTGACAAATATCGATCGGCTCATCGCCGGGCAGGGTATCGGTCGCCACGCTGCCGGTGGTCTGAATAATGGACTCGATATCCCCTTCCGCTTCAATACCTATCAGCAGATTAGCGGGCGCGTCGGCGTGCTCTTTGATCGAGCACAGGAACGCCCGCTTGACGGTTTTCAGCGTTTTGAACAGCGTGGTCAGCGAATCGACCATCTGCGCCGGCGGGTCAGCGACTTCAGACAATAACAGCGCTTCGCCCCCTTCCAGCACCGTCTGGGTGCTGAGCGGGCTGCCCTCTTCCCCGAGCAGATGGCTGATTTCACGCGGGGTGAACTCTTTGCCGCTCGGCAGCTTCGGGTTGAGGAACAGCGATTCGCCCAGCGTCATCGCCATCAGCGTACGGGCCGGCATCATCACGAAAGCCTGTTCGTCTTCCACCGCCTGCTGTAGCGCCTCCAGCGAGGTAAAGAACGGGATCACCGAGCTGCCGTCATCTTTTTCCCAGTGCTGCAGATCCAGCGCGCTGTCTTCGACAATCTGCTCACCATCGGCTGCACTGCCGGGTACCCAGACGGTCGCCTCCAGCAGCGCGCTGAAAAATGCCGGACGGTGGGCGGGCTCAGTCGCCGCTTTTTCCAGCAGGGTTTCTAATTCATTTTTCGTATCAGACATAGTTTGGCTACTTCACAATGAATTGCCCGGCGGCCATTCGTCCACGCGGGCATACGGTTTTCCTGGCCGGGTAAGCGTAGCGCCCCCGGCAAGGCCGTTACTCAGCCGTCAGCAGGTTAGCAATGGTACGCACGCCAAGACCCGTCGCGCCCGCCGACCACTGCTCAACGGCAGATTTACGGTAGGTTGCCGAACAGTCGATATGCAGCCAGCCCTGATGGTAGTTTTCCACGAAGTGGGACAGGAAACCCGCCGCGGTACTGGCGCCAGCCGGATAGGCGGCACTGCCGGTGTTGTTCAGTTCAGCGAAGTTCGACGGCAGCTGGTTGCGGTGGAACTCGGCCAGCGGCAGACGCCAGAAGGCTTCGTTTTCCGCCTGGGCGCTCGCCAGCAGGCGATTCGCCAGCGCATCGTCAAAGCTGAACAGCGCGTGGTAGTCATTACCCAACGCGGTTTTCGCCGCGCCGGTCAGGGTGGCGGCATCGATGATCAGCGCCGGCTTCTGCGCCGAAGCGTCAATCAGGCCATCCGCCAGCACCAGGCGGCCTTCGGCGTCAGTGTTCATCACTTCAACGGTTTTGCCGTTACGATAATGAATAATATCGCCGAGTTTAAAGGCGTTACCGCTGATCAGGTTGTCGGCGCAGCACAGGTAGAGCTTCACGCGCTTGTTCAGCCCGCGGGTAATGGCAAAAGCCAGCGCGCCGGTGATGGTCGCCGCGCCGCCCATATCGGATTTCATTGAATCCATAAAGGCGCTCTGTTTGATGCTGTAGCCGCCGGAATCAAAAGTGATGCCTTTGCCCACCAGGCAGGCGTATACCGGGGCTTCTTTATCGCCGGTCGGGTTATAATCCAGCGCCAGCAGGACCGGCGGACGCTCGGAGCCGCGGCCTACGGTGTGCAGACCGAGATAGCCCTGCTCACGCAGATCTTCGCCTTTGGTGATGCGATAGCTCATCTGCTCGCCCGCCACGCTGCACAGCAGGTCCACGGCGCGCTGTGCCAGCTGCTCCGGGCCCAGCTCTTCCGCCGGCGCGTTGATGGTGTCGCGCACCCAGTCAATAATGGTCAGACGGTTGTCCAGCTCGCTACGCTGCGCATCGTCCAGGGTCGGCCATTCAACTTTACGGGTGCCTTTCGGACCTTTATAACCCGCCCAGAACGCCCACGCGCGGTCGGTGTCCCAGCCTTCGCCGCTTAACGCGACATGTTTGATGCCCATACCGTCAATTTTACGCGCCGCGCGTTGAATCAGGCCCAGGTCGTCTTTGCCGTTGAGATGCAGGGCGATGCCGTCGTTATTAATGCTGTAAGACGCCTTTTCTCCCCAGCGCGCATCGGCTGGCTGAGTAGAAAGCGTAATCTTCATGGCTTCGGTCATTATCATTATCCTTCTTAGCAAACGGGCCACCGTATGGCAGCCCGTAATGTTCTCTCGCTCGATGATTCATCCGACTTAATACCGTCGCATAAATCATAACGCGAAAATTATTCGGCTTCGTCTAACCAGACTAACAGAATCGCCTCGAGAATTTTTTCATTGGATGCGTTTGGGTCGTCATCGAACTCTTCCAGATCGCAAATCCACTGATGCATGTCGGTAAAGCGAACGGTTTTCGGATCGAGATCCGGATAAGCGTCGTACAGCGCTTCGCCGATTTCACGGCTGTCGGTCCATTTCAGTGCCATATTAATGCTCGCGTGCGTGGTTGATGGTGTAACGCGGGATCTCAACGACCAGATCTTCGTCGGTGACGCGCGCCTGGCAGCTCAGGCGGCTGTCAGGCTCCAGTCCCCAGGCTTTATCCAGCATATCGTCTTCATCTTCGGTACTTTCCGCCAGCGAGTCAAAGCCTTCACGCACGATGCAGTGGCAGGTGGTGCAGGCACAGGATTTTTCGCAGGCGTGTTCAATCTCGATGCCGCTACGCAGCGCCGCATCCAGAATAGTTTCACCAGTCTCAGCTTCCACAACGATGCCATCCGGACACAGGTCCTGGTGGGGCAGAAATACAATTTTTGGCATTTTAAACCTCGTCCACGGATTGGCCTTTCAGCGCGATACGGACCGACTGATCCATACGGCGGGCGGCGAATTCCTGGGTTTGTGTGTCGATATTTTTAATCGCTTCTTTAATGGCGTCGGCGTCGTCGCCTGCCGCCGCGGCGCGTACCTGCTCCGCAGCGGCATCGATAGCCTGACGCTCCGCGGCGCTTAACAGCGCGGCGTCGGCGGCCAGCGCGCTTGTCAGGCTCTCCAGGACACGGGCGGCTTCCACTTTCTGTTCAGCCAGCATGCGCGCCTGGACATCCTGTTCGGCGTAGCTCATCGAATCTTTAATCATGGTGGCGATTTCGCCATCGGTCAGACCGTAAGACGGTTTCACCTGGATAGAGGCTTCCACCCCGGTCGATTTTTCCATCGCCGTGACGCTCAGCAGACCGTCGGCATCGACCTGGAAGGTGACGCGAATATGCGCCCCGCCCGCTGGCAGAGCCGGGATCCCGCGTAGCGCAAAACGCGCCAGCGAGCGGCAATCCTGCACCAGCTCACGCTCGCCCTGCATCACATGAATGGACATCGCCGTCTGACCATCTTTGAAGGTGGTAAACTCCTGCGCGCGGGCCACCGGAATGGTGGTATTACGCGGGATCACTTTCTCCACCAGGCCGCCCATGGTCTCCAGCCCTAACGACAGCGGGATAACGTCGAGCAGCAGCAGTTCGCTGTCCGGCTTGTTGCCGACCAGAATATCCGCCTGAATCGCCGCGCCGATGGCGACGACTTTGTCCGGGTCGATGGAGGTCAGCGGGGTGCGGCCAAAGAATTCGCCAACGCGTTCGCGCACCAGCGGCACGCGAGTGGAACCGCCGACCATCACCACTTCCAGCACCTCTTGCGCCTCAACGCCGGCGTCTTTCAGCGCGCGACGGCAGGCCAGTAAAGTGCGTTTTACCAGCGGGGCAATCAGATCGTTAAACTGGCTGCGGGTGATATCGCCCTGCCAGCCGCTGACCTCGACGTGCGCTGCCTCGGCATCGCTGAGGGCGATTTTCGCCGCAATGGCGGCATCCAGCAGCTCACGCTGCAGGCGGTTATCGCTGCGGTCGCTGAAGCCCGCCTGCTCGCGCAGATAGTCGGCCAGCAGATGGTCGAAATCATCGCCGCCAAGCGCCGAGTCACCACCGGTCGCCAGCACTTCAAACACCCCGCGGCTTAAGCGCAGAATGGAAATATCAAAGGTGCCGCCGCCGAGATCGTAGACCGCAATTACCCCTTCCTGACCGGAATCGAGGCCGTAGGCGATAGCCGCCGCGGTCGGCTCATTGAGCAGGCGCAGCACGTGCAGCCCCGCCAGACGCGCCGCGTCTTTGGTCCCCTGACGCTGAGCGTCGTCGAAATAAGCGGGAACGGTGATCACCACGCCGTCGAGTTCACCAGCCAGCGCTTCGGTTGCCCGGGCAGCCAGCGCTTTCAGGATGTCGGCGGAGACGCGAATCGGGTTCAGCAGGCCGCCGGCGGTCTGGATCATCGGCAGGCCGTTTTCACTGGCCTGCAGCTGATACGGCAGATGCGGGTATCGGTTTTGAATATCGGCGAGGGAGCGCCCCATCATTCGCTTCACCGAGCTGATGGTATTGGCAGGATCCTGGGCGGCGTTAAGCCGGGCATCATAGCCGACGGTCAGCCCCGAAGCGTGGTAGTTCACCACCGACGGCAGCAGATAGCGGCCTTGATGGTCGGGCAAGGTTTCGGCCTGGCCGCTACGCACGGTAGCCACCAGAGAATTGGTGGTGCCCAGGTCGATACCGGCCGCCAGACGACGCTGGTGCGGCGCGGCGCTCAGGCCGGGCTCACTAATTTGTAATAAGGCCATAATTGCTTCCGAAAATTAAAAATCGAGCAGTTTTTCTTCGAGTTCTTCAGCACTGCTGCGCAGTTTATCAAGAAAACGGAGCTTACGTACCGTATCCGCCGCCGCCTCCCAGCTCTCATTATGCAATTGGTCAACCATCAGTTGATGGCGGGTATCAAACAGCGCTTTCACTCGTTTGATAAAGGCTTCCAGCCGCGCATCGTCTTTCGCCTTACCGATCTCGTCGAGCTCTTCGCGTAGCTCCAGCTGTTCCATCAGGAATGCGGTATCGCGAACGGTATGCTGCTCGCTGGCCAGATCGAAGCCATGAAGCGAGAGGAGGTATTCCGCCCGGGTCAACGGATGGCGCAGCGTCTGCCAGGCCTGGTTTATGGTCGCGGAATGCTGAACCGCCGCAAGCTGTTCCGCAGCAGGCGCGCTGGCAAATTTATCCGGATGGTACTGGCGCTGCAGATCCTGATACCGGACAGCCAGTTGTTCAAGCGAGAGGGTATAGCTGGCTGGTAACCCGAAGAGGGTGAAATAGTCCATAGTAACCTCAGGGTCATGCATCTAAATGAAAACCCCACGCGCGGCGTAACCGCGGTGGGGTTGGGGATGACCGATTATACGTTAAAGCTTTCGCCGCAGCCGCACTCGTCTTTGACGTTAGGGTTGGTGAACTTGAACCCTTCGTTGAGGCCTTCTTTGACGAAGTCCAGCTGAGTGCCGTCGAGGAATTGCAGACTTTTGCCGTCGATCACGACCTTCACGCCTTTGTCTTCAAACACGGTGTCTTCTGCCGCCGGCTCGTCAACAAACTCCAGTACATAGGCCATACCCGAGCAGCCGGAGGTTCTCACGCCCAGGCGCAGGCCAAACCCTTTACCGCGGTTCGCCAGAAAGGCATTGACTCGCGCTGCAGCACTGTCGCTAAGAGTAATCGACATAACAAAACCTCAACTAATTATTTTGCTTCACGTTTGCTTTTGTAATCCGCAATCGCGGCTTTAATCGCGTCTTCCGCCAGAATAGAGCAGTGAATTTTCACCGGCGGCAGTTCCAGTTCATCGGCGATATCGGTGTTCTTGATCGCCTGCGCTTCGTCCAGGGATTTGCCCTTCACCCACTCGGTAACCAGGGAGCTGGAAGCGATGGCGGAACCGCAGCCGTAGGTTTTGAAGCGCGCGTCTTCAATGATACCTTCATTGTTGACTTTAATCTGCAACTTCATCACGTCGCCGCAGGCCGGCGCGCCGACCATACCGCTGCCGACGTTCTCGTCGCTGTTGTCAAAAGAGCCGACGTTGCGCGGATTCTCGTAATGATCGATAACTTTTTCGCTGTATGCCATGTTGAATTCTCCTTATCGGTGCCGAATTAGTGATGTGACCATTCAATACTGTTCAAATCCACGCCCTGCTTAAACATTTCCCACAGCGGAGAAAGATCGCGCAGACGGCCGATGGAGTTACGAACCAGTTTGATGGTGTAGTCAATCTCTTCTTCGGTAGTGAAACGACCTAAAGAGAAACGAATAGAGCTGTGCGCCAGTTCATCAGTCATGCCTAACGCGCGCAGCACGTAGGATGGCTCAAGGCTCGCGGAAGTACAGGCTGAACCGGAGGAAACCGCCAGGTCTTTCAGCGCCATAATCAGCGACTCACCTTCAACGTAGTTGAAGCTGACGTTAAGAATGTTCGGCGCGCCCTGCTCGAGGTCGCCGTTGAGATAAACTTCTTCCATATCCTTCACGCCGTTCCACAGACGGTTGCGCAGCGTGCGCAGACGCGCCATTTCGCTTTCCATCTCTTCTTTGGCGATGCGGTAAGCTTCACCCATGCCGACGATCTGGTGAACAGGCAAAGTACCAGAACGCATACCGCGCTCGTGGCCACCGCCGTGCATCTGCGCTTCGATACGGATACGCGGTTTACGGCGAACGTACAGCGCGCCAATGCCTTTCGGACCATAGATTTTATGGCCGGAGAAGGACATCAGGTCCACCTTCAGCTGGCTCAGATCGATAGGCAGCTTGCCCACGCTCTGGGTGGCGTCTACGTGGTAAATGATACCGCGGGCGCGACACATCTCGCCGATGGTAGCGATATCCTGCACCACGCCGATTTCGTTATTCACATGCATGATGGAAACCAGGATGGTGTCGTCACGCATCGCCGCTTCCAGCTCTTTGAGATCGATAATCCCGTTGCGCTGCGGCGCCAGGTAGGTCACCTCGAAGCCTTCACGCTCCAGCTGACGGCAGGTATCCAGAACCGCTTTATGCTCGGTTTTGCTGGTGATGATGTGCTTGCCTTTTTTCTGATAAAAGTTGGCTGCACCCTTGATCGCCAGGTTGTCGGATTCAGTCGCACCAGAGGTAAAGACGATTTCGCGCGGGTCGGCACCGACCAGCTCGGCAATCTGATTGCGGGCGATATCAACCGCCTCTTCAGCCTGCCAGCCAAAACGGTGGGAACGGGAGGCCGGGTTACCAAAGGTCCCGTCCATGGTCAGGAACTGCATCATTTTCTCGGCAACACGCGGGTCCACCGGCGTGGTTGCGGAGTAATCGAGATAAATCGGTAATTTCATTGCTCTTAAACTCCGTACATCACTCAATGCAAGGAATCAGGCAACCGGCTTGATGTACGACCGAGTACACGGAATGCTGGCGCATCCCGGCCTGATTCTGAAAGCTCTTTATAATCGTTGTCCCGACCGTTTCGTGCTGCCTCGCCCTGTCAGCCGCAGTCCGAAACGGGACGGGTCACTCAGGCGCGCAGCTTAACGTTGATCGCGTCCTGGGTGCGCGCATTGCGCTGGGTTTCGTGCTGATGCTGACGGCCGGACACATCAAGGATCTCCTGGTTATTCACCAGTTCACCCAGGGTGATATTGTTCAGGAAGCCGGTCAGGCGTTCGCTCAAATCGCGCCACAGCGCGTGAGTCAGGCACTTATCGCCGCCCTGACAGCCGCCTTTGCCCTGGCAACGGGTCGCGTCAACGGATTCGTCTACCGCGCTGATCACTTCGCCGACGGCGATGCTGCTGGCATCTTTACCTAACAGATAACCACCGCCTGGACCACGAACGCTGGAAACCAGGCCATTTTTACGCAGGCGAGAGAACAGCTGTTCCAGATAGGAAAGCGAAATTCCCTGACGCTCTGAAATATCTGCCAACGGCACCGGGCCCGTTTCAGAGTTGAGCGCAACGTCAAGCATCGCGGTCACGGCATAACGCCCTTTAGATGTCAGTCTCATGTCTTACTTAACCTCAAACTCGCCCCTGGCCGGGCTTTTTATTAATATGGGTATTGCATAGCAGGGCCAAGTCTGACATTCCCGAGTAATTTGGTCAACTATTTACTTGACTGTTTTAGTCAGGTATTTGGCTTTCCGTGCCGTTATTAATTTCGAGCCGCTCCCGGGGTCGGCCAAAGGCCTCGCCCGGGCTACAACAGAGATGTAGATTCGTAGGCCGGATAAGCGAAGCGCCATCCGGCGTTAACGCGCTTACTTACCTTTATTCTGCTGCTCAATAGACGCCAGCATGCCGCGCAGAATGTTCAGCTCCTGACTTTCCGGACGCGCGCGGGTGAACAGACGACGCAGCTTGTTCATCACCTGCCCCGGATGATTCGGGCGGATGAAGCCCGTCGCCAGCAGCGTCTGCTCAAGATGGCCGTAGAAACGCTCCAGATCGTCCACCAGCGGGTACGGCGCCTCTTCATGGTCAACCGCCGGCTGCGCCTGCTCCTGCGTCGCCAGCCAGGCCATCCGCACTTCATAAGCGATAACCTGCACCGCCATCGCCAGGTTCAACGAGCTGTACTCCGGGTTCGCGGCGATCGCCACGTGGTAGTGGCACTTCTGCAGCTCTTCGTTGGTCAGGCCAACGCGTTCGCGGCCAAAGACCAGCGCCACCGGCGCATGCTGCCCCTCGGCGACGCTTTTCAGGCCGCATTCGCGCGGATCGAGCATTGGCCACGGCAGTGTGCGGGAGCGCGCGCTGGTACCCACCACCAGGCTGCAGCCCGCCAGGGCTTCATCAAGGGTATCGACGATCTGCGCGTTACCGATCACATCGCTGGCGCCCGCGGCGAGGGCTATCGCCTGTGAGTCGGGTTTGACCAGTGGGTTGACCAGCCACAGGTTAGTTAAGCCCATGGTTTTCATCGCGCGGGCTACAGAGCCCATATTGCCGGTGTGGGAGGTTTCTACCAGTACGATTCGAATATTTTGCAGCATTATGGTTCTTCGGCTAAAGATTATTCGGGCATGCTACCATAAAACGGAGACATAAGCAGATTTCGCTGTTATTATATGCGCCGTTTTTTCCCGTTCTTTAACATCCAGTGAGAGAGACCGATGCATCCGATGCTGAACATCGCCGTGCGCGCCGCGCGCAAGGCGGGTAATTTAATTGCCAAGCACTACGAAACGCCAGACACCGTAGAAACCAGCCAGAAAGGCAGCAATGATTTTGTGACCAACGTCGATAAAGCCGCTGAAGCGATTATTATCGAAACCATTCGCAAATCTTACCCGCAGCACACCATTATCACCGAAGAAAGCGGTGAACACGCTGGTGAAGAGCAGGATGTTCAATGGGTTATCGATCCACTGGATGGCACCACCAACTTCGTTAAACGTCTGCCCCACTTCTCTGTTTCCATCGCCGTACGCATCAAAGGTCGTACTGAAGTCGCGGTGGTTTACGATCCGATGCGTAACGAACTGTTCACCGCGACCCGCGGCCAGGGCGCGCAGCTGAACGGCTACCGTCTGCGCGGCAGCAACGCTCGCGACCTCGACGGCACCATCATCGCGACCGGCTTCCCGTTCAAAGCGAAGCAGCACGCCACCACTTACATGAATATTCTCGGCAACATGTTTACCGAATGTGCCGACTTCCGTCGCACCGGCTCTGCCGCGCTGGATCTGGCCTATGTAGCCGCCGGCCGCGTTGACGGTTACTTTGAGATCGCCCTGAAGCCTTGGGATTTCGCCGCAGGCGAGCTGATCGCCCGTGAAGCTGGCGCGATTGTCTGCGACTTCACCGGTGGCCATAACTACCTGCTGACGGGCAACATCGTTGCCGGTAACCCGCGCGTGGTGAAAGCGATGCTGGCGAATATGCGTGAGCAGCTGAGCGATGCGCTGAAGCGTTAATCTCTTACTGATGTCAAAAAGGAAGCCGCGGCTTCCTTTTTTTATGTCATTTTATCATGTTGAGGATCTGGCGAATCACCGCATTGCCGCCGATGCACAGTACCGTCAGGCCGCTAAACAAGGCCAGCGGCCCGCGCCAGCGCAGACAACCCTGCGGCCCCAGCCAGCGCCGGAAACACAACGCTATTCCTACTGTCGCCAGGCGGGCTAACAGCACGCCGACCATCGCCGGAACCAGCAGCAGCCATCCCCACAGCGGCAACTCGAACTGCTGCGCACTGAGTAAAATCCATACCAGCTGAAACGGCAGATAAAAGCTCAGGGCAAAGATCAGCGGAATGCGAATATTGCTTGCCGGAGCGGAAACGCCTTGAAAGTCTCGCCAGCTATCGCGCAGCAGTATCCCAGCCAGCACCAGCGTGGCCAGATAGCAGACGTCGTTAAAGATGCCCACGAACTGCATCAGCCGATAGCTGGTCAGCTTCCCCATGAAAGCAAAACGCCAGAAAATGATCACCAGGAAACCGAACTGCAATACCCAGCTGCGCAGGATCCAATCGACCATCTCCCGTGGCGAAGGCTGATTATGCACAGCCCAGGCAACAATGGGCAGTTTACTGTGCCCGGGGTGGCAAAAAGCCATGACGAAACCCGACAGCGTTAAGGTGGCGTAGGCCACCAGCGGGATATCCCCGATACGCGACACCCCGAATCCCATGACATACGACATGGCGTGGTAGACGCGCACCAGATCTGACGGCCACCAGCTGGCCAGCGCCGGAAACCAGTAGACGATCGCCAGGCCCGCCAGCAGCCCGGCGGCACCGGCGCAGCCATAATAAAACCGCCCGCTCGGTGCGGAAGAAACGATATTTGCGGCCATAGCGACTCCTTGTCATCCGCCGAAAAGCGGAAAACTAGAGCATCGCTTCGCCAGCGGCAAGCACAGGCGCCCACTTTCGGATTTGCGCCCGGCGTCTGACTAAAACGGGCGGATCCCACCGCCGGCCGGGACTGCGGTGAACCACATCACTCCTGCCGCCGCCAGCAAAATCACGCCGCCGGCCAGCGCCAGCGTCAGCCAGCCCACCTGACGCCACAGCGGCGGCGCCTGATGCTGACCCAACTTCACCGCCAGCTGGCGAAAACTGTGCACCAGCAGCGCCAGCGCCGTGATGGTCAACGAGGTTCCCGCCGCCATCGCCAGCGCCGCCGCCATTCCCCAACTGAACACCCCGATCACCTTGCTGAACAGCAGCACCATGATCGCTCCCGAGCAGGGGCGCATGCCCATCGACAGGACGATCGCGGCGCGTGCCCGCCAGTCGTCGCCGCTCTGAAGCTGATCCGGCGCCGGGAGATGCTGATGCCCGCAGCCGCAATGCTCGTGATGAGCATGATGTGGGGTAAAAGCGGTAAACGTTGGCCGGCTCAGCAGCAGACGCAGCTTTTTTAACGCCCGCCAGCACAGCAGCAAGCCTAATGCGCCCACCAGCAGATAGCTGCCCTTCTCCAGCCAGAAACTGCTGAGATGCAGCTGGCGCGCCGGCAGCTGCAGCAGCGCCAGCACCACGACCACCAGCGCGATGGCCACCAGCCCCTGTAATAAAGAGGCGGCCAGCGTCAGGTTAATGCTTGATTTCAGCTTCGAGGGATGGGTGGCGAGCCAGGTAGTAATGACAATTTTGCCATGGCCGGGCCCTAAGGCATGCACTACACCATAAACGAAACTGAACCCGAGCAGCGACAGGCCCGCCGCTGCCGGGTTCTCCGCCACCGCCTGCAGCAGGCGGCTGAGTTCCAGATTCAACGAGCGCTGCCAGACCGCGCTCTGCATCAGCACCTGCGGCCACACCCGCCATAGCCAAATGCCGCCGATGATGCTCACAGCCAGCAACAGCGCCAGCGGCCACAGCGCTTTCCAGCGCGAGGATCGCGCGCGGGGGGTGAAAATTACTGACATGTCAGGGTCACCTTCTGGGCAAAATAGCTGCCCAGCGCCATATCCTCCGGCGGCGCATCCGCTTTATCCAGCGACTGAGCGTACGAGAGCATTTTGTCGTTCGGTTTTGGCGTCATCACCGTTGCCTTACAGGCGGCCCGCAGCGCGGCGGGCAGGGAAAAATCGCTATCCTTGTCATAAAACATATCGACGTAGTAGGTCGGGTCGAAGGTGGAAAAGGTAAACGTCTGCCCGGCAACGGGTTGCGGCGTCGCCAGCGGCAGCGTAAAGGTCAGTACCGCCTGCAGTCCGTCACGCTCGAGGCCATAGCCGTCGGGACGATTTTCAAATTTCACCCGCTGGCCGTTGTGCCACAGCTCGCTGAAATAGTGCTGGCCGAGTACGTTGGCCATCACCTCCGCCGCCAGCTTTTTCCATACTTCGCTGCCCGGTTTGGCGTTACCGGCGTCATAGAGCAGATCCGATGAGGTAATTTCATCCATGGTCCAGCGCATTTTAAACCCGCTCAGCAGACCGTCTTTAACCACCGGCTCGCTCTGCAAACTAATGAAGCTATGCGGATGCGCGGCGGCTGAAAATGATAAAACCATGAAAAACGCCGCGCTGGTGCATTGTTTCACTCTGTTCATCTGTTCCTCACGTGAAAAATTCTGTGAACTTCACCAGCAATCCTGAGCTAAAGCGGGCGTTTCGCCCTGCCCCCGCCTCTGCCATTGTCTATTCTTAGCGAAAACCCTAACTGGAACTTACCAGATGATGACCGTCATTGAACCACCATCTGCGCTTTCCAGTCCACAGCGCCGTAGCCAGGTGCTCCTGATGTTTTATCTGCCCGGACAGTCGGTGACGACTGAACGGCTTGGCAGGATCAACCTCGTTGATGAGACCACGGCCCGGCAGGATATTGAGGAGACCGGACGCGAAATTCAGCGTTACCACCGTTTGACCCTCCGGTCAGAGGTGGACGGCAGCTATCGGATTGAAGGCGCCGCGCTCGACCAACGTTTATGTCTGCTGCATGCGCTGCGGCGGGGGCTACGCCTCTGCCCGCAGTTCGTCAATCATCATTTTACCCCGGCCCTGAAAACGCAGCTTAAACAGGAAGGCATTGCCCGTACCTTATACGATGATACCAATCTGCAGGCGCTGGTGAACCGCTGCGCGCGGGCGCTCAATCGCCAGTTTGACTGCCGCGACGTGCAGTTTCTGCGCTTATATCTGCAGTACTGTCTGCTTGAGCATCACCGGGGATACTCTCCGGACTTCAATGATGAACAGCAGCGTTGGGCCCAGACCGCCGCCGAGTTTACCCTGGCGCAGGAGATTGTCCGCCACTGGCAGCGCCGGGTCGGCGCTCCGCCGCATGTTGGAGAGCCCTTCTTCCTCTCGCTACTGTTTATGTTGCTCAAAACCCCCGACCCGGTCCGCGACGGTCACCCGCACGATCGCCGCCTGCGACTGGCTATCTCCGGCCTGATCCATCGTTTCCAGGTCCTCGCCGGCAGGGCTTTCAGTGATGAGCAGGGGCTCAGCGATCAACTCTATATTCATTTATCGCAGGCGTTGATCCGCAGCGTGTTTGCCATCGGCATCGACAGCACGCTCACGGAGGAAGTGAGCCGGCTCTATCCTCGCTTACTGCGTACCACCCAGGCGGCATTGAGCGAATTCGAGGAAGCCTGGCACATCCGTTTTAATGAGGAAGAGACTGGCTTAATCGCGGTGATCTTTGGCGCCTGGCTGATGCAGAAAAGCGACCTGCACGAAAAACAGGTGCTGTTGCTAACCGATGACAACCCGGCTATAGAAGAGGCTCTGGAACAGCAGCTGCGCGAACTCACGCTGCTGCCGCTGAATATCAAATACCAGACCGTAGAGCGCTTTCAGAAGGAAGGTGCGCCCAAAGGGGTGACGCTTATCGTCACCCCTTATGCGACGGCGCTACCGCTGTTTTCGCCGCCGCTGATCCACGCGGAGAACTGCTTCACTGAACGCCAACAGCAGCATATCTGCGCGATGCTTGAGGACTAGGCCGCCACCGCTTTTGGCCGGATAATCAGCGCCGGGATCGTCAGCAGGGCCATTACCCAGAACACGCCCTGGTGCAGGTGCTGATAGAGGAAACCGGCGAAGACGGTCATGATGGCAATACTCCCGCCCATCGCCACCGCGGAGTAGACGGCCTGCAGGCGGATCACTTCGCTGCCCTGACGGGCGGCGATATAGCGCATCGCCGCCAAGTGACACACCGTGAAGGTGCCACAGTGAAGGATCTGCGCAAGGAGGAGTCCCGGCAGCGCCGTGGTCCAGCCCATCAGTCCCCAGCGAATCAGCCCGCAGACGGCGGAGAGCAGCAGCAGGTCGCGTGCGCTGAAGCGGCGGAACACCTTTTTACTCAACGCGAAGATCACCACTTCCGCCACCACGCCTAACGACCACAGATAACCGACCGCCGAGGCAGAATAGCCGGCCTGCTGCCAGTAGATGGCGCTAAAGCCGTAGTAGGCGGCGTGCGCCCCCTGTAGCAAACAGACGCAGGCGAGAAAGCGCCAGCTCTGGCGTACCAGCGTCAGCCAGGCCGTCAGTCCTGCTCCCTGCTGCTGGCGCGACTCCCCGTGGGGCATCACCGACGGCTTAAGCAGCATACCCAGCAGCATCGAGGCGACACCCAGGCTTAACATCAGCAGGATCGCCCGGTAGTCAAACAGACTGACCAGCTTGCCGGTCAGCGCCGAACCGATGACAAAGGCAATGGAGCCCCATAGCCGTACCCGGCCATAGTCCATGGTGATCTGCTTTTGCCAGGTATTGGCCAGGGCATCCGTCAGCGGCACCAGCGGCGAAAAGAACAGGTTGAAGCCGATGATGACCGCCAGCAGCCATGCCACGTGACTGCCGACCCAGAAGGCCAGCGCGAAAAGCAACGTTAACAGGGCCAGCACGCGCAACGCGGCAATGAGCCGGGAGGGATCGCTGACCCGCGGGGCAATCAGCAGGCTCCCAAGAAAACGGGCCACCAGGCCGGCGCCAAGCAACAGGCCGATGGTTTCCGGAGTCAGCCCGTTTCCGGCCAGCCAGACGCTCCAGAAGGGCAGAAAAATACCGTAGCTAAAAAAGTAGGTGAAATAACTGAGCGCCAGCCAGCGCGTGGAGTGCAAGACCATGATTTCCTCCCGAATGGTGGCGATAGTCTGGCGACAAACCCCATCTTGAGTAAACCGGTGTCTCACTCTCTATATGGAAGTTGAGTACATTTGTCTTTAAATCGTGACACACATCACAGAGCGAGCACCATCCCATCGCCGGTTGTATTAAATAAAATCCGATAACCGGGCATCAAAGTGCGAGCAACCCCGCAGCCAAATCCTGATGAAACGAAGCGCAACATTATTATTTTCTCTCCATGGCGGCGGGCAAATTTGTGTATTACGTTTAGATCACACTTCTCTCATAACGAGCTGATTATGAACACACTCCGCTATTTTGATTTTGGCGCTTCCCGCTCCTTGCTGCTGCTCATCGCCCGCATCGCCGTGGTGGTCCTGTTTATCCTTTTTGGTTATCCGAAACTGTTAGGCTTTGGCGGTACGGTGCAGTACATGGCCGCCTCCGGCGCGCCGATGCCGACGCTGGCGGCGATTATCGCTGTGATAATGGAGGTCCCTGCGGCGATCTTAATTGTGTTGGGCTTTTTCACCCGCCCGCTGGCGGTCATCTTTATTTTTTATACGCTGGGTACGGCGGTGATTGGCCATCATTACTGGGATATGACCGGCGATGCGGTATTGCCGAACATGATTAATTTCTGGAAAAACGTCAGTATTGCCGGCGCTTTTCTGCTGTTGGCGATTACCGGCCCCGGCGCGATTTCGCTCGACCGCCGCTAATCGGCAGACACAAAAAAGGCCGCAATCGCGGCCTTTTTTATTGCAACGTTAACGCTTACGCATAAACCGGGAAACGTGCGCAGATATCCAGCACTTTGCCTTTCACACGTTCAATGACCGCTTCGTCATTGATATTGTCCAGCACGTCACACATCCAGCCAGCCAGCTCTTTAACTTCCGCTTCTTTGAAGCCGCGGCGAGTCACAGCCGGAGAACCGATACGGATACCGGAAGTCACGAACGGGCTCTTCGGATCGTTCGGCACGCTGTTTTTGTTCACGGTGATGTTGGCGCGGCCCAGGGCGGCGTCAGCTTCTTTACCGGTCAGGTTTTTATCCACCAGGTCCAGCAGGAACAGGTGGTTCTCAGTACCGCCAGAAACCACTTTGTAGCCGCGGTTCAGGAACACTTCCACCATTGCTTTGGCGTTTTTCGCAACCTGCTGCTGGTAAACTTTAAACTCTGGCTCCATCGCTTCTTTCAGCGCCACCGCTTTGGCCGCGATAACGTGCATCAGCGGGCCGCCCTGCGCGCTTGGGAACACGGCAGAGTTCAGTTTTTTGTACAGCTCTTCGCTACCGCCTTTCGCCAGAATCAGGCCGCCGCGCGGACCCGCCAGGGTTTTGTGGGTGGTGGTGGTCACAACGTGAGCATGCGGAACCGGGTTCGGATACACACCCGCGGCAATCAGGCCTGCCACGTGCGCCATATCGACGAACAGGTAAGCGCCGATGCTGTCAGCGATTTCACGCATTTTCGCCCAGTCAACGATACCGGAGTAAGCGGAGAAACCACCGATGATCATCTTCGGTTTGTGTTCCTGAGCCTGCTTCGCCATGTCGTCATAGTCAATTTTACCGGACTCATCAATACCGTAAGGGATGATGTTGTACAGTTTGCCGGAGAAGTTCACCGGAGAGCCGTGAGTCAGGTGGCCGCCCTGCGCCAGGTTCATACCGAGCACGGTATCGCCCGGCTGCAGCAGCGCGGTGTAGACCGCAAAGTTAGCCTGAGAGCCGGAGTGCGGCTGGACGTTAGCATAGTCAGCGCCGAACAGTTCTTTCGCGCGGTCGATAGCCAGTTGCTCAACCACGTCGACATATTCACAGCCGCCGTAGTAACGCTTGCCCGGATACCCTTCAGCATATTTGTTGGTCAGCTGAGAGCCCTGCGCCTGCATGACGCGCGGACTGGTGTAGTTTTCGGAGGCGATCAGTTCGATGTGCTCTTCCTGACGTACTTTTTCCTGCTCCATAGCCTGCCACAGTTCGGCATCATAATCGGCAATGTTCATTTCACGCTTTAACATCCGCATCTCCTGACTCAGCTAACAATAAAATTTCGGCCTAAAAAGGCGGTCCGATTGGACAACGGCCCACAGTATAACCTAATCATTCTGTGATAACAGGTCTTGACAAAGGATTTTACGCAAACGATTGGCTCCGCATGACACAAGGCTTTGAGCAATAACGTCTCTCTCATTATCAACGGATTTCTTTTCAGGTTTGTGATGCAAATTCTTCATGTTGTAACGGCATCGGGGTTAAGTGTTAAAGAACCATTTACATAGCAGGGTTATTTCTATAAGATGCATTTAAAATGCATCAATAAGATAACACACAAGGAAGCACGCTATGCTCGACGCTCAAACCATCGCCACGGTCAAAGCCACCATCCCCCTGCTGGTAGAGACCGGCCCAAAGCTCACCGCCCATTTCTACGATCGTATGTTCGCGCATAATCCGGAGCTCAAAGAGATTTTCAACATGAGCAACCAGCGCAACGGCGATCAGCGCGAAGCGTTATTCAACGCCATTGCCGCCTACGCCAGCAATATCGATAACCTGCCCGCCCTGCTGCCGGCGGTGGAAAAAATCGCCCAGAAACACACCAGCTTCCAGATCAAACCGGAGCAGTACAACATCGTTGGCAGCCATCTGCTGGCGACCCTCGATGAAATGTTCAGCCCGGGTCAGGACGTGCTTGATGCCTGGGGGAAAGCTTACGGCGTGCTGGCGAACGTCTTTATCGGCCGCGAAGCAGAAATTTATCAGCAAAACGCCAGTAAAACCGGCGGTTGGGAAGGGACCCGCGCGTTCCGCATCGTGAAGAAAACCCCGCGCAGCCAGCTTATCACCAGCTTTGAGCTCGAACCGGTTGATGGCCAGCCGGTCGCCGATTACCAGCCTGGCCAGTACCTGGCCATCTGGCTGAAACCGGAAGGCTTCGACTATCAGGAAATTCGTCAATACTCTTTAACCCGCAATGCAGACGGCAAAGGCTACCGCATTGCGGTAAAACGTGAGGACGGCGGTCAGGTTTCCAGCTGGCTGCATAACCATGCCAGCGAAGGCGATGTGGTCTATTTAGCCGCCCCGGCGGGTGACTTCTTCCTTAACGTTGAACCACAGACGCCGGTCACCCTGCTCTCCGGGGGCGTCGGGCAAACGCCGATGCTGGCGATGCTGGATGCGCTGGCGAAGAGCGGTCATCAGGGTCAGGTGAACTGGTTCCATGCGGCGGAAAATGGCGACGTTCACGCCTTTGCCGATGAAGTGAGTGCGCTTGGCGCGGCGCTGCCGGCGTTTACCTCGCACGTGTGGTATCGCAACCCGAGCGAAGCCGACCGTCAGACTGGACGTTTTGATAGCGAAGGTTTGATGGATTTAGCGGCAGTGGCGGACTATATTCGCGCCCCGCAGATGCAGTTCTATCTCTGCGGCCCGGTAGCGTTTATGCAGTTTGCAGCGAAGCAGCTGGTAGAATTAGGGGTTAATAAAGACAACATTCATTACGAATGTTTCGGCCCGCATAAGGTCCTGTAAGCCCCGACGACGCGGGGATTTGGAGGCCGGGTAAGCGCAGCCTCACCCGGCAATACTGCAGCGAGCGGCGAGGATTAAATCGCCGCGTCGTCTTCTTCACCGGTACGGATACGAATGACCCGCGCGACGTCGAAGACAAAGATCTTGCCGTCGCCAATCTTGCCGGTCTGCGCCGTACGGATGATGGTATCCACACAGGTATCGACGATATCGTCGGTCACCACGATTTCAATTTTTACTTTTGGCAGAAAATCCACCATGTACTCCGCACCGCGGTACAGCTCGGTATGACCTTTCTGGCGGCCAAAGCCCTTCACTTCCGTCACCGTCATCCCGGTGATGCCGACTTCGGCCAGCGCTTCACGCACGTCATCCAGTTTGAAAGGTTTAATAATCGCATCAATCTTTTTCATGGTGTTCCTGTCTTAGTCGCGTAACCGGTTGCTTACCGTATCATAACTTGCGCTATGTTGCGGAGCTACTCTTTAAAGTCGTTGGCGTCGAGCTCATGGCGCGACAGCAGTTTATAGAATTCGGTGCGGTTGCGCCCTGCCATCCGCGCGGCGTGGGTGACATTGCCTTTAGTAATTTGCAGCAGCTTGCGCAGGTAGTTCAGCTCAAACTGATTGCGCGCCTCCACGAAGGTCGGCAGCGCGGTATTCTCTCCTTCCAGCGCCTGCTCCACCAGCGCGTCGCCAATCACCGGCGACGAGGTCAGGGCCACACACTGCTCAATCACGTTCACCAGCTGGCGCACGTTACCCGGCCACTTGGCGGCCATCAGCCGCTTCATCGCATCGCTGGAAAACGCCCGGACAAACGGCTTATGGCGATCGGCGGACTGGCGCAGCAAATGATTAGCCAGCAGCGGGATATCCTCAGCCCGTTCGGAAAGCGGTGGGATCTTCAGATTCACCACGTTGAGTCGGTAAAACAGATCTTCGCGGAACTCGCCGCGGGCCATCGCCTTCGGCAGGTCGCGGTGGGTCGCGGAGATGATCCGCACGTTGATCTCGATATCGCGGTTGCTGCCCAGCGGACGCACCTTACGCTCCTGCAGGACGCGCAGCAGCTTCACCTGCAGCGCAACCGGCATATCACCGATCTCGTCGAGAAACAGCGTACCGCCCTCAGCGGCCTGGAATAATCCTTCACGGTTACTGACCGCGCCGGTAAAGGCGCCCCGCGCATGGCCAAACAGTTCGGATTCGAGCAGCTGTTCCGGCAGCGCGCCGCAGTTGATCGCCACGAACGGTTTATCATGACGCGGGCTGGCGTTATGGATCGCCTGGGCGACGATCTCCTTCCCGGTCCCACTCTGGCCGTTAATCAGCACGCTGACATCCGATTGCGCCACCATCCCGGCCTGCTCAAGCAGGCGCAGCATCAGCGGGCTGCGGGTGACAATCGCCTGGCGCCAGGCTTCGTCGGTGGCTGGCGAGCGCTGCTCTAACGCCTCATCAATGGCTTTATACAAGGCATCTTTATCGACCGGCTTGGTCAGGAAGCTGAACACCCCCTGCTGGGTCGCGGCCACGGCGTCGGGAATCGAACCATGGGCGGTGAGAATAATCACCGGCATGCCGGGCAGCCCCTTCTGGATCTCGCTGAACAGCTGCAGGCCATCCATTTCATCCATCCGCAGATCGCTAATCACCAGATCCACTTTCTCACGCCCCAGCACGCGCAGCGCTTCCGGCCCGCTCTCGGCGGTGACCACGCTGTAGCCTTCGCTGACCAGACGCATGCCCAGCAGCTTCAACAGTCCCGGATCGTCATCCACCAGCAGCAAACGCGCCGGTTTACGGATCGTCATGGATCACCTCCGGCACTTTTTCGCTGCCGAAGTTGCCGCCCGGCTTGCGGCTGGAGAGCTGGCGTTCGATATCCGTCAGGTTCTCCAGCTTACGGGTGGTCAGCTCCAGCTGTTCGCGCAATGCCTGCTCCTGCTGACGCAGCGTCTCCAGTTCGCTATCGCTGGACTGCTGAAGCTTCGCGTAACGGGCACGCTCTTCCACCAGCTGCAGCTGACGGGTCTGGCCGTCGCGCCAAAGCTGATACAGCGGGCGGACCTGAACGGCGATTTGCGGGCTGAAGGTATCGAGACGCGCCACCAGGTCGCGACGCTCGTCGGGAGTAATTTTGGCATCAGCAAGCAGGATGCCGCGACGGAACGCGTCCTGCCAGCTGTCGTCGGTATGGCGTTTCGCCTCCGCCCGCGCCTGCGCCGGTGCGAGGCGATCGGCACAGTCAATGCCCCGCAGCCAGTAGAGGGGATTTTTGTCGCTGGCATCGCTGCTGTGGGCCCAGATGTCCGCGCAGTCTACCGCGACAAAATCGGCCACCTGATGCTGCGCCTGCCCGGGGGCGGCGGTACCTTCCGCGGTATGCGGTGAAAAGCCGGCGGAACACCCCGCCAGCGTCAGACAAGCAATGCCTGAAAGCAGCCATCCGCGAAGGGAACGGCGCCAGGCCAGGAATTGGGACATAGTTCCCCGATATCGATTCATAAGTTGGATTATTCCGGCGCTGAGGGAAGCGTAATGCGAAAACAGACCTGCCCGGCGGGCGCGTCAACTAAGCTGAGCTCCCCTTGCATCTGCCGGACGCAGTCGCGGGCGATACTCAACCCCAGCCCACTGCCCTTAACGGCCCCTTTACGCTGGTGACTCCCCTGGTAAAAAGGCTCGAAAATCATATTCTTTTCCGCGGCCGGGATCGGTTCGCCGCTGTTGGCGACATCAATACGCACCTGCTCTCCGTGCCGGTAGCTGTGGATACGGATGTTACCGGATTCAGCGCCATAGTGCACCGCATTGGAGTAGAGATTATCCATTACGCTTATCAATAGTGCAGGCTCTGCCAGGCAACGCCGCGCCTGCAGCGTCAGTTCAGTATGCATCAGTTTAGCCCGCGCGGGCAGGCTGTGCGCCGCCACGACGTTTTCCACCAGGTCCACCAGATCCACCGCTTCGCGAGCCACCGGGCTGTCGGCCTGTTTTCGGTTGTAGTCCAGCAACTGTTCAATCAGCTTTTGCAGGTTACGACTACTGCTGTCGAGGATCTCGACGATCTCCTGCTGCTCAGGGGT
Organism: Klebsiella sp. P1CD1; assembly: GCF_003790505.1. Lineage (NCBI taxonomy): Bacteria > Pseudomonadati > Pseudomonadota > Gammaproteobacteria > Enterobacterales > Enterobacteriaceae > Klebsiella > Klebsiella sp. P1CD1. The sequence continues at coordinate 1,352,442 of NZ_CP033631.1, read as the reverse complement.
CAGTGGCCCGGCGACCCGGTCGGCCAACAGCTCGGTACCTTCACGCATACTGGCCAGCGGGGTTTTCAGCTCATGCGACAGATGACGAAGAAATTGATGCCGCTGCGACTCCAGCCACGCCAGGCGCTCGCTGAGCCAGATGATGCGCTTGCCCACCGAGCGCAGCTCGCGCGGGCCGGTAAACAATGCGGCGTCGTCCAGCGACTTCCCTGCTCCCAGCTGATTGATCATTCTTTCTATGCCTTTCACCGGACCGATAATCATGCGGGTGAAGAGCAGCACCAGCGCCAGGCTCAGCAGAAACAGCACCAGCGCCTGCCAGCCGAAAAACTGGCCGCGTTCGGCAATCTCCTGCTGCAGCTGCTGGCCGCGGGAATAGACGACTGCCCGGGTCGCCTGCACCATATCGCTGTTATTGCTGGCGAAAACTTCCAGTCTGGCGGCCGCCTGGGCATCGGGGCCGCTATTTTTACATTGCAACTGCGCCAGATCGCTGACGTCCTGACGCAGCGCCTGCCAGAGTTTCTCGTCCGGTAGCACGCCGGCATGGGCATCCAGCATCTGGCTGTAGCGCTGTCGCTGATTCTGATACACCCGCGCCAGCGTCGGATCGTCCAGCACGCAGTACTGGCGATAGCTGCGCTCCATCTCCAGCGCAGCATTGATCATCGCCTCGCTGCGTCGGGCATCGACCAGCGTAGTGCGGTTAATATGCGCCGCCTGGGCGCTAAGGGCATTCAGGCTCTGCCAGGCCTGCCACGCCAGCACCAACAGCGGCAGCAGGATCAGCACAAAGGAGAGCGTCACCAGTTGACGCAGCGAACGGGGAAAAAGAGAGAGTCGCTTCAAGGATGTTGTCTCAATCATTAGCTCTGGTCGATGCTAACTGAGGAGCGCGCCGGAGAAAAGCGCTACCGCTGGTTACTGCGCCGCAGAAACAACAAAGCCAGGCGCAAGGCCTGGCTTTGTTCAGGAATGAGGCGGTGCCTTACTCGACGTTTCGCCCGATGTCTGATAAAGCCAGGCTGTTATCAGGAGTTGGACGGCAGGCACCTGTTTGTGCGTCATTCGAAGTTTATGTAGCGCGTCCCGAAGGGGCTGACATAAGAAGGTGAATGAGCCACTGGTTAATATTATGCATGAACTATGCCACCTTTCAAAACATTTTATTAACACGCTGATATATATGATATTAGCTCACGATCATTGCCATACCGGAACCGTACATTTTTTATTCACATTGTCGCTAATTGACGACACTAAACAGGCGCCGCACCACTGCTCAATAAAATCAATATGTTAAGTGTCTCCTATTGACGACACCATAACATAGGGGTTGTCGGCAATTCCCGACACCCTGGCGTGCCGGCCATCACAGATAAAAAAAGCCCCCTGCCTGAGCAGGGGGCTGATACATTCACATGAGGCGCTGCCGGAAGGTTAACCCAGCTGTTTACGCGCGTTACGGAAGATACGCATCCACGGGCTGTCCTCGCCCCAGTTCTCCGGGTGCCAGGAGTTGCTTACGGTGCGGAAGACGCGTTCCGGGTGCGGCATCATGATGGTCGCGCGCCCGCTTTCGCTGGTCACCGCGGTGATACCGTTCGGGGAACCGTTCGGGTTCGCCGGATAGGTTTCGGTCACTTTGCCAAAGTTATCCACGAAGCGCAGCGCCACCAGACCTTTGCTCTCCAGCTGGGCCAGATGCGCGCTGTCGCGCACTTCCACCTGACCTTCGCCGTGGGAGACCGCAATCGGCATCCGTGAGCCAACCATGCCTTCCAGCAGCAGGGATGGGCTTTGCGTCACTTCCACCAGGCTAAAGCGCGCTTCGAAGCGGTCAGACTGGTTACGCACAAAGCGCGGCCACAGGTCGCTGCCCGGGATCAGCTCGCGCAGGTTGGACATCATCTGACAGCCGTTGCACACGCCGAGCGCCAGCGTCTGCGGACGATGGAAGAACGTCGCGAACTCATCGCGCACGCGCTCGTTGAACAGAATCGACTTCGCCCAGCCTTCACCCGCGCCCAGCACGTCACCATAGGAGAAGCCGCCGCAGGCCACCAGGGCATGGAAATCCCCCAGACCGGTGCGGCCCGCCAGCAGGTCGCTCATATGCACGTCGATGGCGTCAAAGCCGGCGCGATGGAAGGCTGCCGCCATTTCAACGTGGGAGTTCACCCCCTGCTCGCGCAGGACGGCCACTTTCGGACGCGCGCCGGTGGCAATGTACGGCGCCGCAATGTCGTCATTAATCTCAAACGAAAGCTTCACATTGAGGCCCGGATCGGCGTCATTGGCTTTCGCCTCGTGCTCCTGATCGGCGCAGGCCGGGTTGTCGCGCAGACGCTGCATCTGCCAGGTGGTTTCCGCCCACCACATGCGCAGCGTAGTGCGGCTCTCGCTAAACACCGTCTGACCGTTGGCGGTCAGCACGAAGCGATCGCCCTCGACCGCTTTACCAAGGTAATGCACGCAGTCTGCCAGGCCGTTAACCGCCAGAATGGCTTCCACCGCCTCACGGTCTGCAGCGCGCACCTGGATCACCGCCCCCAGCTCTTCGTTGAACAGCGCGGCCAGACGATCATCGCCCAGCGCGGCGATATCTGCTTCCAGGCCACAGTGGCCGGTAAAGGCCATTTCCGCCAGAGTCACCAGCAGGCCGCCGTCGGAGCGGTCGTGGTAGGCCAGCAGTTTACGCTGCGCCACCAGGGCCTGCATCGCGTCCCAGAAGCCTTTCAGCTGGGCAACATCGCGCACGTCAGCCGGCTTGTCGCCGAGCTGGCGATAGACCTGCGCCAGGGCCGTCGCGCCCAGCGCGTTGTGCCCTTTACCGAGGTCGATCAGCAGCAGAGCGTTATCTTCTGTAGAAAGCTGCGGCGTGACGGTATGACGAACATCTTCGACACGGGCGAAAGCGGAGATCACCAGCGACAGCGGGGAGGTCATCTCGCGCTGCTCGCTGCCTTCCTGCCAGCGGGTTTTCATCGACATCGAGTCTTTACCGACCGGAATGGTCAGGCCCAGCGCCGGACACAGCTCTTCGCCTACCGCTTTCACCGCCTCATACAGGCCAGCGTCTTCGCCCGGGTGACCTGCGGCGGCCATCCAGTTAGCCGACAGCTTCACGCGATTCAGCTCGCCAATCTGCGTGGCGGCGATGTTGGTCAGCGCTTCGCCGACGGCCAGACGGCCAGAGGCCGCGAAGTCCAGCAGGGCAACCGGGGCGCGCTCGCCCATCGCCATCGCTTCGCCGTAGTAGCTGTCGAGGCTGGCGGTGGTCACCGCGCAGTTGGCCACCGGGATCTGCCACGGGCCGACCATCTGGTCGCGGGCGACCATACCGGTCACGGTGCGGTCGCCGATGGTCACGAGGAAGGTTTTCTCGGCCACCGTCGGCAGGTGCAGAACACGGTTTACCGCATCGGCAAGGGTAATCGGTTGGCGATCCAGCGCGCTGCCCTGGGCTTTCAGGGTCTGCACATCGCGGGTCATTTTCGGCGTTTTGCCGAGCAGAACGTCCAGCGGCAGGTCGATCGGCTGATCGTTAAAGTGGCTGTCGCTCAGGCTCAGGTGCTGCTCCGCGGTAGCTTCGCCGATAACGGCATAAGGCGCGCGTTCGCGGCGACACAGTTCGTCGAACAGCGGCAGTTGCTCCGGGGCGACCGCCAGAACATAACGCTCCTGCGATTCGTTACACCAGATCTCCAGCGGGCTCATCCCTGGCTCATCGCTGAGAATATCGCGCAGCTGGAATTTACCGCCGCGGCCGCCGTCGCTCACCAGCTCCGGCATGGCGTTGGAGAGACCGCCCGCGCCAACGTCGTGGATAAAGAGGATCGGGTTGGCGTCGCCCAGCTGCCAGCAGCGGTCGATCACTTCCTGACAGCGGCGTTCCATTTCCGGGTTGTCACGCTGTACGGAGGCGAAATCGAGGTCGGCATCGGACTGGCCGGAGGCCATAGAAGAGGCCGCGCCGCCGCCGAGGCCGATGTTCATCGCCGGGCCGCCCAGCACGATCAGCTTCGCCCCGACGGTAATCTCGCCCTTCTGCACATGCTCGCCGCGGATGTTGCCGATACCGCCGGCCAGCATGATCGGTTTGTGGTAGCCGCGCAACTCTTCGCCATTGTGGCTGGTGACTTTCTCTTCATAGGTGCGGAAGTAGCCGTTCAGCGCCGGACGACCAAACTCGTTGTTAAACGCCGCGCCGCCCAGCGGGCCTTCGGTCATGATGTCCAGGGCCGTGACAATGCGGTCCGGTTTACCGAAATCTTCTTCCCACGGCTGCTCGAAGCCCGGAATACGCAGGTTGGAAACCGAGAAGCCCACCAGGCCCGCTTTCGGCTTCGCGCCGCGGCCGGTGGCGCCTTCATCACGGATTTCGCCGCCGGAGCCGGTTGCCGCGCCCGGCCATGGAGAGATGGCCGTCGGGTGGTTATGGGTTTCCACCTTCATCAGAATGTGCGCCGGCTCCTGATGGAAGTCGTAGCGCCCGGTCTGGTGGTCGGCAAAATAGCGCCCCACTTCAGACCCTTCCATCACCGCGGCATTGTCTTTATAGGCCGACAGGACGTAGTCCGGCGTTTTTTCGAAGGTGTTTTTGATCATTTTGAACAGCGACTTCGGCTGCTGTTCGCCGTCGATGATCCAGTCGGCGTTGAAAATCTTGTGGCGACAATGCTCAGAGTTCGCCTGAGCGAACATATACAGCTCAATATCGTTCGGGTTGCGGCCCAGACGGGTAAACGCATCCTGCAGGTAGTCAATTTCGTCATCTGCCAGCGCCAGCCCCAGACGGAGGTTGGCGTCAATCAGCGCCTGACGGCCTTCGCCCAGCAGGTCAACGCTGGTGACCGGCGTCGGCTGATGATGGGCAAACAGCGTCTCGCCCGCTTCCAGGGCGTCGAAGACGCTCTCCATCATGCGGTCGTGCAGTTCCGCCGCCACGGCGGTCCACTGCGCTTCGGTCAGGGTTGAGGCTTCAACGTAATACGCCACGCCGCGCTCCAGGCGCACGACCTGAGTCAGACCGCAGTTGTGAGCGATATCGGTAGCTTTAGAAGACCAGGGAGAGATGGTGCCAGGGCGAGGGGTCACGAGCAGTAATTTACCGGTCGGGGTATGGCTGCTTAAGCTCGGGCCATACTGAAGCAGTCGCGCCAGGCGCTCGCGATCGTCAGCGCTCAGCGGAGCGTTCAGATCGGCAAAATGAATATACTCGGCATATATGGCGCTTACCGGAAGGTTGGCCGCCTGAAATCGTGCCAGCAGTTTATTGATACGGAATGCCGACAGTGCAGGTGAACCACGCAAAATTTCCATCATAAGTCTCTCGTCTTCGAAGCTTTCAGGGTGAGCCAGGGGGGGGAAACGGGCGTCATTATAGTGAATCCTGCGCCCCGACGAAACCGTTTGCGTAGAAATAAAATCATTGATGCTGTTTATCAATAAATGTGACGACCATCGCGAATAAGTTGCCAACTGGCGCATTCTTAAGCAGAATGCCGCACATTCGACGACAACCTTGCGTTTTTTCCGGACATCGCCTGCTGAGGAACCTGAAGCTGCAGAAGATTAACGCTCTGAAAAAATTAAAGATTAATTATCTGCTGATCGGCATTGTCACCCTTTTGCTGGCGGCGGCCCTGTGGCCGTCAATCCCCTGGTCCAGTAAACCCGAGAACCGGGTGGCGGGTATTATCGCTCGCGGCGAGCTGCGCATCAGCACCATCAACTCGCCGATGACCTTCGCCACCATGAACGATAAAACGTTCGGTCTGGATTATGAACTGGCGAAGCAGTTTGCTGACTATCTGGGCGTGACGCTTAAGATAACCGTCCGGCAGAATATCAGCCAGCTGTTTGACGACCTCGACGACGGTCAGGCCGATATGCTGGCTGCCGGTCTGGTTTATAACCAGGAGCGGGTGAAAAACTACCAGGCTGGCCCCACCTACTATTCTGTTTCCCAACAGCTGGTCTATCGTGTCGGTAATATCCGGCCGCGCACTCTCGCGTCGCTAACCGCCGAGCAACTCACTATCGCTCCGGGCCACGTGGCGATCAACGACCTGCAGGCCTTAAAAGCGGAGAAATATCCGGATCTTACCTGGCGCGTGGACGAGAAGCGCGGTACCACGGCGCTGATGCAGGCGGTGATTGACGGCAAACTCGATTACACCGTCGCCGATTCGGTGGCCGTCAGCCTGTTTCAGCGCGTCCATCCGGAGCTGGCGGTGGCCCTGGATATCACCGACGAACAGCCGGTCACCTGGTTTAGCGCCCGGGGCGAAGATAATTCGCTGTCGGCCGCAATGCTTGATTTCTTCAATAACATTAATGAAGACGGGACGCTGGCGCGCCTGGAGGAGAAATACCTCGGCCACGGCAACGACTTCGATTATGTCGACACCCGCACCTTCCTCCGTGCAGTGGAAAATATTCTCCCGGACGTGCAGCCACTATTTGAAAAGTACGCCCGCGAGATTGACTGGCGCCTGCTGGCCGCGATCGCCTGGCAGGAATCCCACTGGGATCCGCAGGCCACTTCCCCCACCGGCGTGCGCGGCATGATGATGCTGACGCGCAACACCGCGCAAAGTCTGGGACTGACTGACCGGACCGATGCGGCGCAGAGTATCGACGGCGGCATGCGCTATCTGCAGGATATGATGGATAAAGTGCCGGATTCGATTCCGAAAGACGAACGCATCTGGTTTGCGCTGGCTGCTTACAATATGGGCTATGCCCATATGCTGGACGCCATGGCGCTCACCCGCAAACAAAAAGGCAATCCCAACAGCTGGGCAGACGTTAAGCTGCGTTTACCCCTGTTGAGCCAGAAGCCCTATTACAGCAAACTTAAATACGGCTACGCGCGCGGCCATGAGGCCTACGCCTATGTGGAAAACATCCGCAAATATCAGATAAGCCTTGTCGGCTATTTGTCAGAGAAGGAGCGCCAGCAACAGCAAACGCTGGCCCTGGCGGAGGATTACCCGGCCGTGCTCCCGAATGAACTCGAACAGCCGCAGGAGACCACCCTGCCCTTTTTCAAGTTTCGCGCCGATAAGCAGATGGATAATGCCCGGTTAAAACTCCCCGGCCACCTGTATTAACCTTCTCCGGTCTGCTCCCGGGCTTTCTTCAGCGCTTTTTTCTCTTCCCGCCGCCAGCGAAAGAAGTCGCTCAGCATGGTAGAGCAGGACTCCGCCAGCACGCCTTCGCTTATTTCAACCCGATGATTCATTCCCGGATGGTGCAGGACATCTATTAGCGAGCCAGCGGCGCCGGTCTTGGCATCCCTGGCGCCAAAGACCAGGCGGGCGATACGGCTGTGCACCATGGCGCCAGCACACATGACGCAAGGCTCCAGGGTCACGTACAGCGTGGCGTCGATCAGGCGATAGTTTTGCAGCACCAGCCCGCCCTGGCGTAAAGCCATAATTTCCGCGTGAGCGGTGGGGTCGTGACGGCCGATCGGCCGGTTCCAGCCCTCGCCGATGACCTGGTTGTTATACACCAGCACCGCGCCCACCGGCACCTCGCCCTCTTCCCAGGCGCGCTTTGCCAGCGTCAGGGCATGACGCATCCAGTATTCATCATTGAGTTCGAGGTCAGACACAGCGGCCACTCCAGCAGAAAAAGCGGGGCGCATTATACATGGGCGCTATCAATTACACACTATTACTCCAGCTGCTGGAGCTCTCCCTGAGGCGTTACCCGCCAGCGATGCTGGCAAAAGCCGAGCAACGGGTTGTCCTGCTCGCTGTCGCTATAGCCGCTGTACAGCCGCAGCGGCGCGCCAATCTTTTTCTCCAGCTGCACCACTTTTTCATGCCCCAGGCAGCGCAGGGTCAATACCCAGCCGCCCCAGCGGCGCGCGGTGCGGCTGGCTATCAGATTCACCCGCGGCAGCCAGAGAGTATCGCGATAGACCTGCTCCACCAGCGACTGCGGCGAGCCGGTGATCAACCAGACGTCGGCATCGGTACTGGTCAGGTAGGCCGTGAGCCGCGCATGAACCACCGGAAACGCCGTCACATGATGGCGAAACCAGCCGACAAATTCCGCTTCCAGCCGCTTCAGTACCGCCTCGCGACGGCCAAAGGTTGACGCCCACAGCAGGAGGCTCATTGGCCAGCGCGCCGCCCGCCCACACACCGCCAGCCCGGCAAGGATCGCCGGCCCCATCGCCACCACCAGCAGCAGGTTTAGCGGCAGATTACGCAGCAGGTAGCGCAGGAAACTGCCGAACATATCCTGCTGATGCAAGGTTCCGTCCAGATCGAAAAACACCACTTTCCGTTCATTGTGCTGCAAACTGCCTCCTTATGTCAGGACTCGCTTCTCGTTAGGTTAAGCTTAACAGCCTTACGCCGCGAAGAGGGAAAACATCCCCTGCCGTTAAGGAACAATTAAATTAGCAGGCGAAGGAAAAATTGTGGCTCAAGAATTTTTAATTCGTGGTATACCCCTTATAATCGAATAAAAATTCTGTCAGTCACGAGCCGGACGGCTCCAGCGGAGCTCCAATGAACTGTTTAACGCGTATTCGTCAGCGCTATCCCACCCTGGCGGCGAGCGACAAAAAGTTGGCCGATTATATTCTGAGCCAGCCCGATGAGACCCGGCACCTCAGCTCGCAGCAGCTGGCGGCGGAAGCCGGCGTGAGTCAGTCCAGCGTGGTTAAATTTGCCCAGAAACTGGGGTTCAAAGGCTTTCCGGCTCTGAAGCTGGCGCTGAGTGAAGCGCTGGCCAGCAGCCCGGATCCGCACTCGGTTCCGGTACATAACCACATTCGCGGTGACGACCCGCTGCGTCTGGTCGGCGAGAAACTCATTAAAGACAATGTCGCCGCCATGCATGCCTCGCTGGACGTCAATACTGAAGAGACGCTGCGGGAAGCCGTCACGCTGCTGCGCAACGCCCGCCGGGTGATCGTCACCGGCATCGGCGCGTCCGGTCTGGTGGCGCGTAACTTTAGCTGGAAGCTGATGAAGATCGGCATCAACGCGGTTTCTGAGCAGGATATGCACGCCCTGCTGGCGACAGTGCAGGCCATGTCCAGCGACGATCTGCTGCTGGCGATCTCTTACTCCGGTGAGCGCCGGGAGATCAATATGGCGGCAGGTGAAGCGTTGCGCGTGGGCTGCAAGATCCTGGCGATCACCGGCTTTAGCCCTAACGCCCTGCAGCAGCAGGCAACCCACTGCCTGTATACCATTGCCGAAGAGCAGGCGACGCGCAGCGCGGCCATCTCCTCCACCAGCGCGCAAATGATGCTCACCGACCTGCTGTTTATGGGGCTGGTGCAGCAGGATCTGGAGCGGGCGCCGGAGCGCATTCGCCATAGCGAAGCGCTGGTGAAAAAGCTGGTCTGAGCAGAAAATGGGCGTATAATGCCCGCCCTGTTTGTGTTGTTTCTGAGACTTTCCTGATGGCGCTGTTAATTACCAAAAAATGCATCAACTGCGATATGTGCGAACCGGAGTGCCCGAATGAGGCCATTTCGATGGGTGATAGCATTTATGAAATTAACAGCGACCGCTGCACCGAGTGCGTGGGTCATTACGACACGCCAACCTGCCAGAAAGTGTGCCCGATCCCGAATACGATCCTGAAAGATCCGGCACACGTCGAGAGTGAAGAACAGCTGTGGGATAAATTCGTGCTGATGCACCACGCGGATAAAATTTAACCGCCATCCTGGCTAGCTTTCGACAATCACCGTGGCGCAGGCGTAGTGGCGTTCATCGGCGAGAGTAACGTGAATAGCCCTTACCCCCATTCGTTCCGCCAAAAGCTTTGCTTCGCCCCATAGCCGCAGCTTCGGCTTGCCCAGCTCGTCGTTGTATACCTCGAACTGATTAAACGCCAGTCCGTTACGGATCCCGGTTCCCAGCGCTTTCGCCGCCGCTTCCTTGACCGCAAAGCGTTTCGCCAGGAAACGCACCGGCTGCTGATGCTGCTCCCAGATGCTCCATTCATGGTCGCTCAGCACCCGGCGGGCAAGGCGATCGCCGCTGCGGGCGATCACCGCTTCGATGCGGGCGATCTCGACGATGTCGGTACCCAGCCCGAGAATGGCCATTAGCCGCGCGCTTCCAGCATCAGACGCTTCATTTCCGCGACCGCCTCTTTCAGGCCACTCATCACTGCGCGACCGATAATCGCATGGCCGATATTCAGCTCATGCATTTCCGGCAGCGCAGCAATCGCTTTCACGTTGTGATAGGTCAGACCGTGGCCGGCATTCACCTTCAGGCCAAGGCTGGCGGCATAGGTGGCCGCTTTGGCAATACGTTCCAGCTCCTTCGCCTGCCCGGCGTCGGTTTTGGCATCGGCATAGCAGCCGGTGTGAATTTCGATATAGGGCGCGCCAACGTCTGCCGCCGCTTTGATCTGCTCGTTATCCGCATCGATAAACAGGGACACCAGGATACCGGCATCCGCCAGGCGTTGGCAGGCATCGCGCATCTTGTCGCGCTGCCCGGCCACGTCCAGTCCGCCTTCGGTAGTGACTTCCTGACGTTTCTCCGGCACCAGGCAGCAGAAGTGTGGTTTGGTTTCGCAGGCGATCGTCAGCATCTCTTCGGTGACCGCCATTTCAAGATTCATCCGGGTGTGCAGCGTCTCGCGCAGGATACGCACATCGCGATCGGTAATATGGCGACGGTCTTCGCGCAGATGCACGGTGATGCCGTCGGCGCCGGCCTGCTCGGCAATGAACGCTGCCTGAACCGGATCCGGATAGGCGGTGCCGCGCGCGTTACGCAAGGTCGCGATATGGTCAATATTGACCCCTAACAGTAATTCAGCCATGACAATCCTCGTTAATCATTATTCGTATTATCCGCCCGCGCCTTTCGCGCGGGCATAAACTGGCGAAACAATTCCCGACTCTTAAGCGGTTTGCCCCCAAGATAGGGTTTCAGGGCGATACGGGTAAAGCGCTTCGCGGCGCGCAGCGTATCAACATCAGGAAATTCGCGACTCGCCAACGCTTTCAAATGGTGCCCGGTAAACGTGTTGTTATCAATCACCAGGCTGGCAATAAAGCCCTTTTCTTCGCGATAGCGATAGGTCATGGTGTCATCCACCGGCTCACCGCTGCCCGCGCAGTGAAGAAAATCCACGCCATAGCCCAGGTGCCCGAGCAGCGCCAGCTCAAAACGCCGCAACGCGGGCTCCGGCGAGCCGCTGGTTCCGGCAAGCGCCTGAATGCAGTGCAGATAGTCAAAAAAGAGTTCGGAGAAGCGTGTTTCGTGCTCCAGCACGCGGGAGATAAGCTCGTTCACATAGAGACCGCTGTAGAGCGTGATACCACTGAGCGGCAGCGCCAGCGAGACGGCTTCCGCGCTGCGCAGGGTTTTGACTTCGCCGCGGCCGCCGAAGCGAACCAGTAATGGGGTAAAGGGCTGTAAAGCGCCTTTGAGATTAGAGCGTTTGGAGCGTGCGCCTTTGGCCACCAGGCGCACACGACCCGATTCTTCCGTGAAGACGTCCAGCATCAGGCTGGTTTCGCTCCACGGTCGGCTATGCAGGACAAAGGCGCGCTGCCATCCATCCACGTTGCGTTAACTCAGAGGTCGTCAACGTAACCGAGACTGCGCAGGGCGCGCTCGTCATCGGCCCAGCCGGATTTCACTTTGACCCACAGCTCGAGGTGTACCGGCGCTTCAAACATGTCCTGCATGTCCTTACGCGCTTCGATACCGATGGTTTTAATTTTGGCGCCTTTATTGCCAATCACCATCTTCTTCTGCCCTTCGCGCTCGACGAGGATCAGGCCGTTGATATCGTAGCCGCCGCGCTCATTGGTTACGAAACGTTCGATTTCCACAGTGACGGAGTACGGCAGCTCAGCACCGAGAAAACGCATCAGTTTTTCACGGATGATCTCGGAGGCCATAAAGCGCTGGGAACGATCGGTAATATAATCTTCCGGGAAGTGATGGATCGCTTCCGGCAGATGCTTACGCACGATCGCCGCGATAGTATCGACGTTGGTGCCGGTTTCCGCAGAGATCGGCACAATGTCGAGGAAGTTCATCTGGCTGGCGAGGAACTGCAGGTGCGGCAATAGCTCCGCTTTGTCCTGCACGTTATCCACCTTATTGACCGCGAGGATCACTGGCGCTTTCGCGTCACGCAGCTTGTTGAGTACCATCTCGTCGTCTTGCGTCCAGCGAGTACCTTCCACCACGAAAATGACCAGTTCAACATCGCCAATTGAGCTGCTGGCCGCTTTGTTCATTAAGCGGTTAATGGCACGCTTCTCTTCCATATGCAGGCCCGGGGTATCGACGTAAATCGCCTGATACGGCCCTTCGGTATGGATACCGACGATGCGGTGACGCGTCGTTTGCGCTTTTCGGGAAGTGATCGAAATCTTCTGCCCAAGCAGCTTATTCAACAGCGTGGATTTGCCAACGTTTGGACGACCAACGATGGCGACAAATCCGCAATAACTTTTTTCTTCGCTCATTCCAGCTCCAGTTTTTTTAGCGCCTGTTCGGCGGCAGCCTGCTCCGCCTTGCGACGGCTGGAACCTGTGCCAACCACCGGTTCACTCAGGCCACTGACCTGGCAGTGGATAGTAAATTCCTGATCGTGCGCTTCGCCACGCACCTGGACCACCAGGTAGGACGGCAGCGGCAGATGACGTCCCTGCAGATACTCCTGCAGACGCGTCTTCGGATCCTTTTGCTTATCGCCCGGACTGATTTCGTCCAGACGGGTCTGGTACCAGGAGAGGATTAAGCGTTCAACGTTCTGAATATCGCTGTCGAGGAAAACCCCGCCAATTAACGCTTCAACGGTGTCAGCGAGAATGGATTCGCGACGGAAACCGCCGCTTTTCAGTTCGCCCGGCCCGAGGCGCAGACACTCGCCCAGTTCAAACTCGCGAGCGATCTCCGCCAGCGTGTTGCCACGCACCAGCGTCGCGCGCATGCGGCTCATATCGCCTTCGTCTACGCGAGGAAAACGATGATAGAGCGCATTCGCGATCACAAAACTTAAAATGGAGTCACCTAAAAACTCCAGGCGCTCATTATGTTTGCTGCTGGCACTGCGGTGAGTTAATGCCTGTTGCAACAGCTCCTGATGATGAAAAGTGTAGCCCAGCTTTCGTTGAAGCCGATTAATTACGATGGGGTTCATGCGTTACCAATAAATGAATGCGTCAAAGATGCAGCACACGAAACCGACCTGAGCATACGCTTCATACAGCAAGTTGAAACAGTCCAATACGCTTTCGTGTGCAGTGTCACCCGGCAGAGCGACAACCAAAAACTTCGGGGGGATATTCTATACGCAACGACACGTGATGTCGTTAGTTTGAATGGATTTAAATATTAAATAATTCACGTCGCTGCGGTTATCGCAGCGACGTGAATTCAACAGGGGAAATTAATGAATTCCACCAATGCGCGATAACCGCACGCCGGTCGGCCATTCACCTTCCTGTTTTTCAAAACTCATCCAGATAGCGGTCGCTTTTCCGACCAGGTTCGCTTCCGGCACAAAGCCCCAGTAGCGGCTGTCGGCGCTGTTATCCCGGTTGTCACCCATCATAAAATACTGACCGGGCGGTACAATCCAGGTGGCCAGCGGCAGGCCGGACTGATGGTAGTACATCCCAACCTGATCCTGGGCAATCGGCACCATCAGAATATGGTGCGTGACGTCGCCCAGCGTCTCCTGACGCTCGGTCAGACGAATGCCGTCAGCTTTGGTTTCGCCCTTCGGCAACTGCCAGAAACCGCTGGACGCTTCGCCGCCGTTGCTGCGGGAGAAGGTCTGAACGAAATCGCTCGGCTCAACATTGGAATAGGTCACCGGCAGCGCGTTGCCGCAGGCCTGTCCGGAGCTGCAGCCCGGCTGAATAGTGACCTGCTTGGCAACCGGATCGTAGGTGACTTTATCGCCCGGTAATCCCACCGCGCGCTTAATGTAGTCGAGACGCGGATCTTCCGGATATTTAAACACCACGATGTCGCCGCGCTTTGGATGACCCGTTTCGATCAGCGTTTTCTGGTAGATCGGATCTTTAATGCCGTAAGCGAATTTCTCCACCAGGATGAAATCGCCAATCAGCAGGGTCGGCATCATCGAACCTGACGGGATCTGGAAAGGTTCATAGATAAACGAACGCACAATCAGCACAATCGCCAGCACCGGGAAGACCGAGGCGCCAGTTTCCAGCCAGCCCGGTTTCGGGCCCACTTTCTTCAGCGTTTTCTTGTCCAGTTGCTCGCCGGTCGCTGCCTGAGCAGCGGCCTGACGCTCACGACGTTTTGGTGCGAAGATGAACTTATCCAGACACCACAACAGCCCTGTCACAAGGGTCGCAATGACCAAAATCAGGGCAAACATGTTCGCCATGCCAACTCCTTAATTATTTGCCGTCTTTACCAACGTGCAGAATGGCGAGGAACGCTTCCTGCGGCAGTTCAACGTTACCGACCTGCTTCATACGCTTCTTACCTTCTTTCTGCTTCTGCAGCAGCTTTTTCTTACGGCTGACGTCGCCGCCGTAGCATTTCGCCAGGACGTTTTTACGCAGCTGTTTCACAGTAGAGCGCGCGATGATGTGGTTGCCGATAGCCGCCTGAATGGCGATATCGAACTGCTGACGCGGGATCAGCTCTTTCATCTTCTCGACCAGTTCGCGACCACGATAAGGGGCGTTGTCGTTGTGGGTGATCAGCGCCAGCGCATCGACACGCTCGCCGTTGATCAGCACGTCAACGCGCACCATGTTCGAGGCCTGGAAGCGTTTGAAGTTATAATCCAGCGACGCATAGCCACGGGAGGTAGACTTCAGGCGGTCGAAGAAGTCGAGAACCACTTCCGCCATCGGGATTTCGTAGGTCAGCGCCACCTGTTTACCGTGGTAAACCATGTTGGTCTGCACGCCACGCTTCTCGATACACAGGGTGATCACGTTGCCGAGGAACTCCTGCGGCAGCAGCATGTGACACTCGGCGATAGGCTCACGCAGCTCCTGAATATTATTCAGCGGCGGCAGCTTGGACGGGCTATCGACGTAGATAACTTCTTTGGAGGTCGTTTCCACTTCATAGACTACCGTCGGCGCCGTGGTAATCAGGTCAAGATCGTACTCACGCTCCAGACGCTCCTGAATGATTTCCATGTGCAACAGGCCGAGGAAGCCGCAGCGGAAGCCGAAGCCCAGCGCCGTTGAGCTTTCCGGCTCATAGAACAAGGAAGCATCGTTCAGACTCAGTTTACCCAGCGCATCACGGAAGTTTTCATAGTCATCAGAGCTCACCGGGAACAGACCGGCATAGACCTGCGGCTTCACTTTTTTGAAGCCCGGCAGCGCTTTATCCGCTGGATTACGCGCCGCGGTCAGGGTATCGCCCACCGGCGCGCCGAGGATGTCTTTGATCGCGCAGACCAGCCAGCCTACCTCGCCGCATTTCAGCTCGGTACGGTCGACCTGTTTCGGGGTGAAGATGCCCAGACGGTCGGCGTTATAGACCTGGCCGGTGCTCATCACCTTAATTTTATCGCCCTTGCGCATGGTGCCGTTTTTAATACGCACCAGCGACACGACGCCTAAGTAGTTATCGAACCAGGAGTCGATGATCAGCGCCTGCAGCGGCGCGTCCGGATCGCCTTCCGGCGGCGGAATATCGCGCACCAGACGTTCCAGCACGTCCGGCACGCCAACGCCGGTTTTCGCCGAGCAGCGAACCGCGTCGTGAGCATCGATACCGACGATATCTTCAATCTCGTCCGCTACGCGCTCCGGATCGGCCGCGGGCAGGTCGATCTTGTTGAGCACCGGAACGACTTCGAGGTCCATTTCCATGGCGGTATAGCAGTTCGCCAGGGTCTGGGCTTCTACGCCCTGTCCGGCGTCAACCACCAGCAGCGCGCCTTCGCACGCCGCCAGGGAGCGCGATACTTCATAGGAGAAGTCAACGTGGCCCGGGGTGTCGATAAAGTTGAGCTGATAAGTTTCACCATCGCTGGCTTTATAGTCCAGGGTGACGCTCTGCGCCTTGATGGTAATCCCGCGCTCACGTTCAAGGTCCATGGAGTCCAGAACCTGGGCCGCCATTTCGCGATCAGAAAGGCCACCGCAAATCTGGATGATACGGTCAGACAGCGTCGACTTACCGTGGTCGATGTGAGCGATGATCGAAAAGTTACGTATATTCTTCATATTTAGAGTTAATTATGCCTTACGAGTATCATGAGGCCGCTGTACTGTGCCTGACGTTTTTTAATCCGAAAACGCCGCATTCTACACTACATCCGTGAAACCAGGAAATGCTGTTAGATCCAGCATAACGGCAGAAATTGTGGCGTTGTTACAGGAAGAGTAAATAAAGATGAGGGGCAGTGAAATCACTGCCCCATTTCAGAGGAGGGCGTATCAACACGCAGCAGATCCGGCGGCAAACCGACGCTTAAAATCACCGGCTGCCATGACTGGCGAGCAGCCAGCTGCGGCGACAGACCGCGCGCCACCAGGAAGCCGCCGACGCCGCCCAGCAGCGCGCCGCAAAGTGACGCGATATCGCTGGCAAACAGCACCTGGAAAATGGACGCCATCACAAACAGCCCCACCAGCGGCGCCATATAGACGAGCAGCGCTGAGCCCAGCAGGCTACTTTCAGCGATCCCCAGCTCCACTTTTTGCCCCGCGGCCAATGGCTGCTCGCAGGGCACGCTAATGGTATGGCTGGTCTGCGGCCCCAGCTTGTTTAACACCCGGCTACCGCAGCCGGCACGGGAAGCGCAGCTGCTGCAGGAGGCTTTAACGTCGCAGTGCACCTGCGCCACGCCGTTATGCCAGGAAACCACGGTGGCCCACTCTTTAATCATTGTACTGCCTTGAATTTAATACTGTCAGAGATACGCTTCGCCGTCTGCGGCGGCAGTTCGCCCACCACGGTGATCTCCGCATTATCGCGTACCGTCGTGCTGACGGTACGTCGGCCGGTGCGCAACAGCTGGTCGCTGCTGGCCGCCGTGGCGCGGTTGATATTGATCGAGAAGCTGAACAAGCCGTCGGAATAGAGACGTGATTCGACTGGACCGTCAAAAGTGGGCAGACGGCGCTGACTGCTGGAAACTTCAGCCATCCCCTGGGGAAGCCATGTTGGCGCCCAGTTGAAGTTGGCTTTGTCGCCCCCTTCAGGGACGGACAGCTGCGGCGGTAGATTCGCTTTTGCCAGCGTCTCCATGCTGGCGCTGACGTTATCGCCAACGTTGAAGGAGACAACCCGGAACTGCTCCAGCGTTTCACCGTCGCGGTCGAGCAAATCGACGCGCAGAGGCAGTTTGGTCTCGGCGTCCAGCCAGGCGATAAAGCTATAGCGCGTACCGTCGCGAGCTACGACGCGGATCACGTCGCAGAGGCGATCAGCGATACGAGTACGGCCAACGGAGATAAAATCATACGCAGCGGAGAGGCGTTTGAAATCGCTATAAACCAACGATGGCAGCGAATCGACGATGTAGTCGCCGTTGAGGGTGAAAGGATCGAGACCGGGTTCAAAATAGCTGATTTCCGTGCCGCGCAGGACCACTTCCCGGCGCGGGCCGTCCAGCTGCAGCAGTTGCGCCAGCGGTTGATTGTTCAGTCGCGCATGACGATAGCGCAGCGACTCAACGCCTTGTTTATTGATGCTGACGAAAGACAGCTCATAATTGAGGGACTGGCTGGCCAGGTTCATCTGCTGCAACAACGCCCCGGACGATGTATCAGCCGAGGCGTTGACAGAGAACAACAGGCTGCCTGCCATGAGCGACATGGCACACCAAAGTTGCTTCATTACTGCGATTGCGTTCCTAAAGTTTGATAACCCGGCACCTGGACTGCTGCCTGCTGAGTCTGGGCCTGGCCAAACTGCAGCTGCTCAGCGTGCAGGCGGCGCTGCAGTTCATAGTCCTGCAACATGGCGTTAATCCGGCGGCGCTGTTCCTGGACTTGCGCCTGCTGGCCGCTACCCGCTGATGCGTCAGCCGGCACGCCAAGGCTTACCGGGCTCGCTTTACCCATCATCGGCAGGGTATTGAACACTGGCGCCTCTGGCTGCTGAGTCGCATCAGACTGCCCATTATAGTGCTGGACGCCGACGATAACCGCAAGCGATACGCAGGCGGCAACGCCCATTTGGGTGAGTGAGCTGGCCCATGGACGCACTTTGTTCCAGAACGGCATCTGCCGCCACTGGTGGGGTGCGGGCTGAGATTCAGGAATAAGCGGCGCCGTCTGACGAACGGGCTCATTTTCAATGGCGGCCATCACCCGGGCGGAGATATCGAATTGCAGCACCTCTGCGGTATCGCCACGCAGCGTATCGCGAATGAGGTGATAGCTCTCCCAGGTTTTTTGCATCTCAGAGGAACGGCTCAGCTCGTTGAGCAGTTCTTTATCCAGCGTTTCACCATCCATTAAAGCCGAAAGTTGTTCTTTCTGCATGCCTGATACCCTTTTCCAGTATTCCGCTATCGTCAACGCCTGATAAGCGGTTGAACTTTATTATCAATAGCTTCTCGCGCCCGGAAGATACGCGAACGCACCGTCCCAACCGGACAATCCATGATAGCGGCTATCTCTTCATAGCTCAGGCCATCCAGCTCCCGTAACGTAATTGCCATGCGTAAATCTTCCGGGAGCGATTCAATGGTACGAAAAACTATTTGTCTCAGTTCTTCTGACAACATTAAGTTCTCAGGGTTCGAAATTTCTTTCAACGCCCCGCCGCTTTCGAAGTTTTCCGCCTCGTTGGCGTCAACATCGCTGGACGGCGGACGGCGTCCCTGAGCAACCAGATAATTCTTCGCCGTGTTGACGGCGATACGGTATAACCAGGTGTAAAAAGCGCTATCTCCCCGGAAAGAGTCCAGCGCACGCCATGCCTTAACGAACGATTCCTGAACAACGTCAGCGATATCGCCCGGCGGTACATAGCGGGAAACCAGACTCGCGACCTTATGCTGATAGCGCACCACCAGCAAATTAAACGCTTTCTGATCTCCTTTCTGGACCCGTTCAACAAGGACCTGATCCGTTAACTGCTCGCTCATCCGAGGTAATGTCTCCCCAAACCCAATTCCCATGCGTCTTCAAAACACCACCCAAAATCTGCATTATGAGCAAGCTGACTGTTGGAGTGCATGAAAACAATAAAGTTCCGTTACGCTTTTGTTTTTTGTCTGGCAACGGCGGCAGATCGTTATCAATCATTATATGCCCAGGTTGCTAAACAACAGGTTAGTCAATAAGAAAAAGCGCAGGCCCGACTGAAGGGTATCGTAACACAGTGTTTATTTCACTATAAAATCCAATGCTAACAACCTGCTCCACTTCTCTTTTTTACCGCACGACGCCCCTTTTCCCGGCCCCTTCTGTTTAGCCGTCACAACACCAGGCAAAAAATATGTACGATTCCTCACGCGCTGGTGCTATTGTGAGCTAAATGTGTTTAGTAAATTAAACAAAGACGATGAATACCACTCCTGACTTCTCTTGTGATGTGTTGATTATCGGCAGCGGTGCTGCCGGTCTCTCCCTCGCGCTGCGCCTGGCGGAGCACAGTTCGGTGACGGTGCTGAGTAAAGGGCCGATCAGCGAAGGTTCGACGTTCTATGCGCAGGGCGGGATTGCCGCCGTCTTCGATGAGACGGACAGTATCGAATCCCATGTTGAAGATACGCTGATCGCCGGCGCGGGACTCTGCGATCGCCATGCGGTCACCTTCGTCGCCAGCAACGCCAGACCGTGCGTACAATGGCTTATCGATCAGGGCGTGCTGTTTGACACCCAGGTCCAGGCCAATGGCGAAGAGAGCTACCATCTCACTCGCGAAGGGGGGCACAGCCATCGACGCATTCTTCACGCCGCCGACGCTACCGGCAAAGCGGTAGAGACGACGCTGGTCGATAAAGCCCTTGCTCATCCTAATATCCGCATCATTGAGCGCAGCAATGCCGTTGATTTGATCGTCTCGGACAAGATTGGCCTGCCGGGCACGCGCCGGGTGGTCGGGGCCTGGATCTGGAACCGCAATAAAGAGCGGGTAGAAACCTGCAGCGCGAAGGCGGTGGTGCTTGCGACCGGCGGGGCCGCCAAGGTTTATCAATATACCACTAACCCTGACGTCTCTTCCGGAGACGGCATTGCGATGGCCTGGCGGGCGGGCTGCCGGGTAGCGAATCTCGAATTCAACCAGTTCCACCCCACCGCGCTGTATCATCCACAGGCACGCAATTTCCTGCTTACTGAAGCGCTGCGCGGCGAAGGCGCCCACCTTAAACGCCCGGACGGCACCCGCTTTATGCCGGACTTTGACGAGCGCGGCGAGCTGGCCCCGCGCGATATCGTCGCCCGCGCCATCGACCATGAAATGAAGCGCCTGGGCGTTGACTGTATGTTCCTTGATATCAGCCATAAACCCGAGGCGTTTGTTCGCCAGCACTTCCCGATGATTTACGAAAAGCTGCTCGGTCTGGGAATTGATTTAACCAAAGATCCGGTGCCGGTCGTCCCCGCCGCGCATTACACCTGCGGCGGCGTGATGGTGGATGATAATGGCCGTACTGACGTCGATGGCTTATACGCCATCGGCGAAGTCAGCTATACCGGGCTGCACGGCGCCAACCGCATGGCCTCGAACTCGCTGCTGGAGTGTCTGGTCTACGGTTGGTCCGCCGCGGAGGATATCGCCCGGCGCCTGCCGCTGGCTCAGAAGGTCACCACCCTGCCGGCGTGGGATGAAAGTCAGGTGGAGATCCCGGATGAACTGGTGGTTATCCAGCATAACTGGCACGAGCTGCGCCTGCTGATGTGGGATTATGTCGGCATTGTGCGCACAACGCGCAGACTGGAGCGCGCCCTGCGGCGCATTACCATGCTCCAGCAGGAGCTGGATGAGTATTACGCCCGCTTCCGCGTCTCGAATAATCTGCTGGAGCTGCGCAATCTGGTGCAGGTGGCGGAGCTTATCGTACGCTGCGCGATGTTACGTAAGGAGAGCCGCGGGCTGCACTATACCCTCGACTATCCGCAGCCGCTGCCGAACAGCGGCCCGTCGATACTGTCGCCCCTGGCTCACATAAAGAGATAAAAATCCCCGGTCAGAGCAGTAAACCCTTCAGAGTACTGCTGCTCTGGCCCGCGGATCGCCAGTCTGTCGCTGAAACACTCTCCTGCCGTCGGGGAGAACGCCAGCAGCACCCGGTGCGGCGGCCGCAGTTCGGTCTCCGCCACGTCAGTGCGCAGTCGCAAATGCCACCCCATCGCCGTTGCCCGCTCGATAAACGCATTACCGATATCCACCGGCAGCACCACGCAAAAAAAACCTTCTTCGGTGATATGCTCTGCGGCACAGGTCAGCAGGGAGGCGTGATCGAGCGTCGTGGTATACCGCGCCTGCTCCCGCTGCGAGGTAGCGCATGGCACGCCTTCGGCAAAAAAAGGCGGGTTACTGATTATCAGTTCATAGCGTCGGGTTTGCGACGGCTGCCACTGATGGATATCGGCCTGGCAGACTTCTATGCGCGAAGACCACGGTGACGCGAGGGCATTTTCCCGCGCCTGAGCGGCTGCCTCCTCGTCCAGTTCGACCGCATCGACTTGCACATCGTGACCGGTACGCTGGGCGAGCATTAGCGCCAGCAGGCCGCTGCCCGCGCCAATATCCAGCACATGCTTCACCCCGGCAATCGGCGCCCAGGCGCCAAGCAAAATGCCATCAGTGCCCACCTTCATCGCGCAACGATCGTGGGCGACAAAGAACTGTTTGAAGGTAAAACCATTGCGCGGCAGCGCAAACTTCGACTGAGACATCCTCAATAACCTTGCCGACAAAACTCCTGAACGTAAGGCTATGCACAATACCGGAGAACAGATAGCCTTACAAACAGATGAACATTACGTCAGTAACGTCTATAATCGGCGGCCCACTCAGAGGTAGAACATGACTGTAACGACTTTTTCCGAACTTGAACTCGACGAAAACCTGCTGGAGGCCCTCCAGGATAAAGGTTTCACTCGCCCGACAGCCATTCAGGCCGCCGCTATTCCGCCTGCGCTCGATGGCCGTGACATTCTCGGTTCAGCGCCGACCGGCACCGGTAAAACGGCGGCGTATCTGCTGCCAGCGTTGCAGCACCTGCTCGATTTCCCGCGTAAGAAATCCGGGCCGCCGCGCATTCTTATCCTGACGCCGACCCGCGAGCTGGCGATGCAGGTGGCTGACCACGCCCGCGAGCTGGCGAAGCATACCCATCTGGATATCGCCACCATTACCGGCGGCGTAGCGTACATGAACCACGCGGAAGTGTTCAGCGAAAACCAGGATATCGTGGTCGCTACCACCGGTCGCCTGCTGCAGTATATTAAAGAAGAGAACTTTGACTGCCGCGCCGTCGAGACCCTGATCCTCGATGAAGCCGACCGCATGCTGGACATGGGCTTTGCTCAGGATATCGAAACCATCGCCGGTGAAACCCGCTGGCGTAAGCAGACCATGCTGTTCTCCGCCACGCTGGAAGGCGATGCGATCAAAGATTTTGCCGAACGCCTGCTGGAAGAGCCGGTTGAAGTCTCCGCTACCCCATCGACCCGCGAACGTAAAAAAATTCATCAGTGGTACTATCGCGCCGACGATATCGAGCATAAAACTGCGCTGCTGATTCATTTGCTGAAGCAGCCGGAAGCAACCCGCTCCATCGTTTTCGTGCGTAAGCGCGAGCGCGTTCACGAACTCGCCGCTAAGCTGCACGAAGCAGGGATTAACACCTGCTGGCTGGAGGGCGAGATGGTGCAGATTAAGCGCAACGAAGCGATTAAACGCCTGACCGATGGTCGCGTGAACGTGCTGATCGCCACCGACGTCGCCGCACGCGGTATTGATATCCCGGATGTCAGCCACGTGTTTAACTTCGACATGCCGCGCACCGCCGATATCTATTTGCACCGTATCGGTCGTACCGGCCGCGCCGGTAAAAAAGGCATCGCCATTTCGCTGGTTGAAGCGCATGACCACCTGCTGCTGGGCAAGATCAGCCGCTACGTTGAAGAACCGCTGAAAGCCCGCGTGATTGATGAATTGCGACCGAAAACCCGCGCGCCGAGCGAGAAGTTAACCGGTAAACCGTCGAAGAAAGTATTGGCGAAGCGCGCCGAGAAAAAAGAGAAAGAAAAAGAGAAACCGCGGGTGAAGAAACGCCACCGCGACACCAAAAATATCGGTAAGCGCCGTAAGCCAAGCGCGGCCGGGACGCCATCAACGTCCACTGAAGAGTAAAAAAAACGCCGGGACATCCCGGCGTTTTCACATCTGGCTTCAGCCTTACAGGCTTTCGGTAAAGGTACGGGCGATAACGTCACGCTGCTGTTCCGGAGTCAGGGAGTTGAAGCGTACCGCATAGCCGGAAACACGAATGGTCAGCTGCGGGTATTTTTCCGGGTGCTCAACCGCGTCCAGCAGAGTTTCGCGACGCAGCACGTTCACGTTCAGGTGCTGACCGCCTTCCACGCGAACTTCTGGTTTCACGTCTACCGGAATTTCACGGTATTCGATTTCACCCAGTTTGCTCACCGCCACCACGTCGTCTTCCGCAAAACCACCTTTGGCACACAGGCAGCGCGCTTCGCCTTTTTCGCTGTCCAGCAGCCAGAAAGAGTTCAGCAGGTCGTCGTTTGCCGCTTTAGTAATTTGGATACCAGTAATCATTTGATGCCTCCCAGGCAGTGTTTATTCGATTTTGGCCTCTTCGCGGCCAATTGGTAAAACCATTGTTGTATGAGTGTATATATATCAGCCGCACCCTCGGCATTCCTTGATATAAATCAATAAAAACCACTCACACAAAGTGGGTATAGGGGGATTTTATTGTTTTACATCAAGTTAGCCCATGGGGTCTCATAAATAATTTTGTAAATTTTCAATTTTTTTTGCATAAAAGCCCACATCAAGCCGTGCCGATTTTGTTCTGTAGAAAGAAGCCGTTAAGCTATAGCGATGACCCTTTGCAGGAGAGCAAGATGACCACCTCTTTAACCTGGCATGACGTGCTGGCGGATGAAAAGCAACAACCCTATTTTCTCAATACACTGAAGACCGTCGCCGAAGAGCGCCAGTCCGGGATCACCATCTACCCACCGCAAAAAGACGTCTTCAATGCGTTTCGCTTTACCGAGCTGGGCGACGTCAAAGTCGTCATTCTCGGCCAGGATCCCTATCACGGCCCGGGTCAGGCCCACGGTCTGGCATTCTCGGTTCGCCCGGGCGTCGCGATCCCGCCCTCGCTCTTGAACATGTACAAAGAGCTGGAGGCCACGATCCCCGGCTTTACTCGCCCCACTCACGGTTATCTCGAAAGCTGGGCGCGTCAGGGCGTACTTCTGCTTAATACGGTCCTGACCGTCCGCGCCGGGCAGGCGCACTCGCACGCCAGCCTCGGCTGGGAGACCTTTACCGATAAGGTTATCGCGTTAATCAATGAGCATTGCGAGGGGGTGGTATTCCTGCTGTGGGGTTCTCATGCGCAGAAGAAAGGCGCGATTATCGATCGTCAGCGCCACTGCGTGCTGAAGGCGCCGCACCCATCGCCGCTCTCTGCGCATCGCGGCTTCTTTGGCAGCAACCATTTCGTACAGACCAACCAGTGGCTGGCTGACCGCGGCGAAGCGCCGATCGACTGGATGCCGGTCCTCCCCGCCGAAAGCGAGTGATCGACAGCCATAAAAAAGCCAGCATCAGCTGGCTTTTTCGCATTCAGGCAGGCGAATTACGCCTTGTTCTGACGCCACCATTCTGCCAGCAGGACGCCGGTCGCCACAGAGACGTTCAGGCTTTCGACATTGCCGGTACCGTCGATGGCAACGCTGAGATCGGAGCTGGAAATCGCCGCATCGGACAGACCATCACGCTCCTGGCCTAACACCAGCACCATTTTCTTCGGCAGCTCGGCTTTAAAAAGCGGCGTACCATTATGGCTGGACGTTGAGACAATCGCGTAGCCCGCTTTGCGGAACTGATCCAGGGTATCGATAAAGCTGTCGCCGGTGATCGGTTCAACATGCTCTGCTCCGCCCTCCGCCGTACGGATCGCCGCCCCGGACTCCAGCACGCCAGCATCCTGAACCACCACGCCCTTCACGCCGAAGTGCGCGCAGCTGCGCATGATCGCCCCGAGGTTGTGCGGGTTACCCACGTCTTCCAGCGCCAGAACGCAATCTTCTTCTGCCGCCTTCGCGACCCACTGGGCAACAGAGGTGCCGTGGCGTTTTTTGATCAGGAAGCAGACCCCGCCGTGGTGCTCGGTGCCGGAAGCTTTCGCCAGCTCGGCTTCGTCCACCACATGATAGGCTTTACGGTTGGCCGCCATCCAGCGCAGCGCCTCTTTAAAGCGGGGCGTGACGCTCTGAATAAACCAGGCGCGAACGATAGCTTCCGGACGGCTCTGGAACAGCGCCTGGCAGGCGTTTTCGCCATACACGCGGGTCTCTTCCGCACGCTGACGACGCAGCACTTCCGGATCGATAAAGCTCTTCCCGCTGATCCCGCCGTGATCTTCTTTTACCGGCGTCTCATCGCCAGGAGCACGGGAAACGGTACGCCACGGAGACGCATCGTCACGATGAAAATCATCGCGCTTGCGATCGTCACGCTTACGGTCGTCACGTTTGCGATCGTCGCCGCGGCTGTTTCGTTCGTCACGCGCAGGGCGGCTGCGGCCGTCAACACGAGATTTTCCTGGACGACCTCCCCCTTTCCCGGTACGTGGGTTATGGGTGCGTTTGTCAGAATCATCATCACTGCGGACATACATCACTTTGACCTTGCCGCTTTTATTTTTCAGTTCGTCGCTCATCAATTTTCTCCACCTGCGCTGCGCGAAGCGCGCAGATTACCCGATGTGTCATCGCTTCGCCATGATTTCGTTTAAAAGCCGGCCTCTATTGCACTCATCGAACAAAACGCATTGTCCTTAAATAACACTTAATCGATAATATGTAACATCACAGAAACATATCGGCCACGTGCCACGTTGCAACCCATAACCAGAGGTTAGTTATGAATACCGTTTGTGCCAGTTGTCAGGTTCTGAACCGCCTCCCGGACGATCGTAGCGCGGATGGCGCAAAGTGCGGACGCTGCGGTCACGATCTTTTTGACGGCGACGTCATCAACGCGACCGGGGCAACGCTGGATAAACTCTTAAAGGACGATCTGCCGGTCGTTGTCGATTTCTGGGCGCCATGGTGCGGCCCCTGCCGTAGCTTCGCGCCGATCTTTGAAGATGTCGCGGAAGAGCGTAGCGGGAAGATGCGTTTTGTGAAAGTCAACACCGAAGCGGAACGTGAGCTTAGCGCCCGGTTTCGTATCCGCAGCATCCCGACCATTATGATGTTCAAAAATGGCGAAGTGATCGACATGCTCAATGGCGCGGTGCCAAAAGCGCCATTTGATAGCTGGCTGAACGAAGCCGGCCAACAGTAATCCTTCCGGGGCACCGCTTGTGCCCCGTTTTCACCTCTGCGACAATAGCGTTTTTCTCTAGCGACTCCCATGATTGAAAACGCAGTCCTTCGCCTGCGCGCTGAACGCCTCGCGCGTGCTACCCGGCCTTTCCTTGCTCGCGGCAACCGCATCCGCCGCTGTCAGCGCTGCCTGCTGCCGCTCAAGCAGTGCCTGTGCGCAACATTAGTGCCAGCGCAGGCCACCAGCCGCTTCTGCCTGGTGATGTTTGATACAGAACCGATGAAGCCCAGCAACACCGGCCGGCTCATCGCCGATATTCTGCCTGATACCGAGGCTTTTCAATGGTCGAGAACCGAGCCGCCGCAGGCGCTGCTCGATCTGGTCGCGCATCCTGATTATCAACCGATGGTGGTTTTCCCTGCCTCCTATGCCGGGCCGGAGCGCCAGATCCTGAGCGCGCCGCCGTCCGGCAAGCCGCCGCTATTTATTATGCTCGACGGCACCTGGACCGAAGCGCGCAAAATGTTCCGCAAGAGCCCTTATCTTGACGCGCTACCGATAATCTCCGTCGATCTGTCACGCATCTCTGCCTATCATCTGCGCGAGGCGCACGCCGACGGACAATACTGTACCGCGGAAGTAGCCATCGCCCTGCTGGATCTGGCGGGCGATGCCCCGGCCGCCGCTGCGCTTGGCGAGCACTTCACCCGCTTCCGGACCCGCTATCTGGCGGGAAAAACCCAGCATAAGGGCAGTATCACAGCGGACCAGGTGGAAAACGTTTAAAATCATTCGGTCACTGGGATGAAAGGAGACCGGTATGAGCCAACGAGGCCTGGAAGCACTGCTGCGACCAAAGTCCATCGCCGTTATTGGCGCATCAATGAAGCCGCAGCGCGCTGGCTATCTCATGATGCGCAACCTGTTAGCCGGCGGTTTCAATGGCCCGGTACTGCCGGTGACCCCCGCCTGGAAGGCGGTGCTCGGGGTGCTGGCATGGCCCACGATTGAGAGCCTGCCGTTTACGCCGGATCTGGCGGTGCTCTGTACTAACGCCCGGCGTAATATCGAATTGCTCGAAGCCTTAGGGCAGAAAGGGTGTAAAACCTGCATCATTCTCTCTTCGCAGCCGGAACAGTATCCGGCGCTGCTCGAATGCGCCGCGCGCTATCAGATGCGCCTGCTCGGCCCAAACAGCCTGGGACTGCTGGCGCCGTGGCAAGGCCTGAACGCCAGCTTCTCGCCGGTCGCGATCCATCGCGGTAAACTGGCCTTTATCTCGCAGTCGGCCGCCGTCTCTAATACCATCCTTGACTGGGCGCAGCAGCGCGAGATGGGGTTTTCCTACTTCATCGCGCTGGGCGATAGCCTGGACATTGATGTCGATGACCTGCTGGACTTTCTGGCCCGCGACAGCAAGACCAGCGCCATTTTGCTTTACCTCGAGCATCTAAGCGACGCGCGTCGGTTTGTCTCCGCCGCGCGCAGCGCTTCGCGAAACAAGCCTATCCTGGTGATTAAAAGCGGCCGTAGTCCCGCGGCGCAAAAGCTGTTGCACGTCAACTCCGGGATGGATCCGGCATGGGATGCAGCCATTCAGCGTGCTGGCCTGCTGCGGGTGCAGGACACCCATGAGCTGTTCTCCGCCGTGGAAACGCTCAGCCATATGCGCCCGCTGCGTGGTGAAAAGCTGATGATCGTCAGCAATGGCGCGGCACCGGCGGCACTGGCGCTGGATGAACTCTGGCTGCGTAATGGCAAACTGGCGGTCCTCAGCGAGGAGACCCGCGACGCCCTGCGCCAGGCGTTGCCGGTTGGCGTCGAGATCGCCAACCCATTAGATCTGCGGGATGATGCCAGCAGCGAACATTATCAGCAGGCCGTGAATATTTTGCTCAACAGTCAGGACTATGACGCGCTGCTGGTGATCCACTCGCCCAGCGCGGCCGCGCCGGGCACGGAGAGTGCGCTGGCCCTGATTGACGCTCTGAAGCATCATCCGCGCGGTAAATATGTCACCGTGCTGACCAACTGGTGCGGCGAATTTTCCTCGCAGGAAGCGCGACGTTTATTCAGCGATGCCGGCCTCCCAACCTACCGTACGCCAGAGGGCACGATCACCGCTTTTATGCATATGGTGGAATACCGTCGCAACCAGAAACAACTGCGCGAGACGCCGGTGCTACCGGATTCGTTAACCGCCAATACCAGCGAAGCGCATGCTCTGCTGCAGCAAGCGATAGATGACGGCGCCACCACGCTGGATACCCATGAGGTCAGCCCGGTGCTCCGGGCCTATGGCATCCATACTCTGCCGACATGGATTGCCGCTGACAGCGCAGAAGCAGTGCATATCGCTGAGCAGATAGGCTATCCGGTCGCGCTGAAGCTGCGTTCTCCGGATATCCCGCACAAATCGGAAGTACAGGGGGTCATGCTCTATCTGCGTACCGCCGCCGAGGTGCAGCAGGCGGCAGATGCGATGATCGATCGCGTCAGACTGGCCTGGCCCAAGGCGCGCATCCATGGTCTGCTGGTGCAGAGTATGGCTAATCGCGCCGGCGCCCAGGAGCTGAGAGTGGTGGTTGAACACGATCCCGTCTTCGGCCCGTTGATTATGCTGGGCGAAGGCGGCGTGGAGTGGCGGGCCGAGGATCAGGCCGCGGTGGCGCTGCCGCCGTTGAATATGAACCTGGCGCGTTATCTGGTGATCCAGGCGATCAAAAATAAAAAGATCCGCGGTCGCAGCGCATTGCGCCCGCTGGATATCGCGGGCCTGAGCCAGCTGCTGGTTCAGGTATCGAATCTGATCGTCGACTGCCCGGAGATCCAGCGCCTGGACATTCATCCCCTGCTCGCCTCCGGCAACGAGTTTACGGCGCTGGACGTCACGCTAGGCCTGGCCCCCTTTGACGGCGACAGTGAAAGC
Organism: Klebsiella sp. P1CD1; assembly: GCF_003790505.1. NCBI lineage: Bacteria > Pseudomonadati > Pseudomonadota > Gammaproteobacteria > Enterobacterales > Enterobacteriaceae > Klebsiella > Klebsiella sp. P1CD1. The sequence goes on along the minus strand of NZ_CP033631.1, from coordinate 1,323,024 downwards.
CGCCTTGCGATTCGTCCCTATCCGCACCAGCAGGAGGAGTGGGTGGTAATGAAAAATGGCGATCGCTGCCTGTTTCGGCCGATCCTTCCGGAAGATGAGCCGCAGCTGCTCGCGTTTATCGCTCAGGTCACCAAAGAAGATCTCTATTATCGCTATTTTAGTGAGATCAACGAATTTACCCACGACGATTTAGCCAATATGACGCAGATCGACTACGATCGTGAAATGGCGTTTGTTGCCGTCAGGACCACCGCAGAGAAGAGCGAAATTCTCGGCGTAACGCGGGCGATATCCGATCCCGACAATATTGACGCCGAGTTTGCCGTTCTGGTCCGTTCAGATTTAAAAGGGTTAGGCCTGGGGCGAAGGCTGCTGGAAAAGCTGATCGCTTATACACAAAGCCATGGCCTGCAACGCCTTAATGGCATTACGATGCCGAATAACAGAGGCATGATCGGCCTGGCCAGAAAGCTGGGATTCACCGTTGATATTCAGCTGGAAGATGGGATTGTCAGTCTATCGCTGCCCCTGAATCAGGGATAATCGCGTCACGCTGACCGCAATTGTTGACCACATTAGCGGGTAGTAATGGTATTATTGCCCGCTTACGTCGTCTGCATGGTACAGAAGACCCTTCAATAAACAGAGAAGAAACGCACTGTGATGTTGTCAAAATTTAAGCGTAATAAACATCAACAACACCTTGCCCAACTCCCTAAGCTTTCTCAGTCAGTTGATGATGTAGAGTTCTTTTACGCCCCTGCGGATTTCAGGGAAGCGTTACTGACCCGGATTGCCCACGCCACTCAGCGTATATGCATTATTGCGCTCTACCTGGAGCAAGATGATGGCGGAAAAGGAATTTTGCAGGCTCTCTACGACGCCAAACGCCAGCGTCCGGAACTGGATGTCCGCGTTCTGGTAGACTGGCACCGTGCTCAACGTGGTCGTATCGGCGCCGCCGCCTCCAACACCAATGCCGACTGGTATTGCCGGATGGCCGATGAAAACCCAGGTGTGGATATCCCCGTTTACGGCGTGCCGATTAATACCCGGGAGGCGCTCGGCGTTCTCCATTTCAAAGGCTTTATTATCGATGACAGCGTCCTCTACAGTGGCGCCAGCCTGAACGATGTTTATCTGCATCAGCACGACAAGTACCGTTATGACCGCTATCAGTGCATCCGTAACGGCAAAATGGCGGACGTCATGTTCGACTGGGTCGACAATAATCTGGTTCAGGGGCGCGGCGTTAATCGTCTCGACAGACCGGATCGGCCAAAAAGCCCGGAAATCAAAAACGACATTCGCCAGTACCGTCAGGAGCTCCGCGACCGCAGCTACCATTTTGTCGGCACCGCTGGTGACGAAGAACTCTCCGTCACCCCGCTGGTAGGACTGGGGAAATCCAGCCTGCTGAACAAAACTATTTTTCACCTGATGCCTTGTGCCGAGCACAAGCTGACGATCTGTACCCCCTACTTCAACCTCCCTGCCGTACTGGTGAGAAATATCATCCAGCTGCTGCGGGACGGTAAACAGGTGGAGATTATTGTCGGCGATAAAACCGCTAACGATTTCTACATTCCGGAAGATCAACCGTTTAAAATTATCGGTGCGCTTCCCTATCTGTATGAGATCAACCTGCGGCGTTTCCTCAGCCGACTGCAATATTATGTCAATACCGATCAGCTGATCGTTCGCCTGTGGAAGGATGACGATAACAGCTACCATCTGAAAGGCATGTGGGTTGACGATGAGTGGATGCTGCTCACTGGCAACAACCTTAACCCACGCGCCTGGCGGCTCGATCTGGAAAACGCCATTCTGATCCACGATCCAAAGCGGCAGCTGGGGGCCATGCGGGAAAAAGAGCTGAAGCTCATCCGCACCCACACCACGGTAGTGAAACATTATCGGGATCTGCAAAGTATCGCCGACTATCCGGTGAAAGTGCGAAAACTGATCCGCCGCCTGCGACGGATCCGCATTGACCGGTTGATCAGCCGTATTCTCTGACTATCAGCCCCGCGTCGACGGGGCTTTTTTCTGGAAGCGCTATGCGTTCGATAATAGTGATGACATCGCTGCTGTTAACGGGCTGCAGCCACATGGCAAATGATGCATGGTCCGGTCAGGACAAAGCCCAGCATTTTCTGGCCTCGGCGATGCTGTCTGCCGCCGGCAATGAGTATGCGCAACATCAGGGTTACAGCCGGGACCGCAGCGCCGCCATTGGCCTGATGTTTTCCATCAGTCTTGGCGCGTCAAAAGAGCTTTGGGACAGCCGCCCGGCAGGGAGCGGCTGGAGCTGGAAAGATTTCGCCTGGGATGTCGCCGGCGCGACCACCGGCTATGCTGTGTGGCAACTGGCGCACCAGTAAGCGTTACAGGCGCAGGCCTTTTCCCTTACGATGCAGCATCAGGGAAACCAGGAAGGCGATGGCCGCCATCACCGTCACATACCAGTAGAACGCGTGCTCTATCCCCGCCGACTTAAGCGACAGCGCGACATACTCCGCAGAGCCGCCGAACAGCGCGTTCGCGACGGCATAGGAAAGCCCTACCCCAAGCGCGCGGACCTGAGCCGGGAACATCTCTGCTTTCAGGATGCCGCTGATAGAGGTATAGAAACTGACGATCAGCAAGGCGCAGATCACCAGTCCGAAGGCGGCATACGGTGAGTTCACCTTCTGCAGAGCACTGAGAATAGGCACGGTAAATAACGTCGCCAGCACGCCAAAGCACAGCATGGAGGTGCGACGGCCAACTTTATCCGAAAAGGCGCCGAACAGCGGCTGAACCAGCATATAAACGAATAGCGCCGCGGTCATGATCACGCTGGCGGTGCTAGCCGTCATGCCCGCCGTGTTGACCAGATACTTTTGCATATAGGTAGTAAAGGTGTAGAAGGTCAGCGATCCGGCGGCGGTAAAGCCCAACACCATCACGAAGGCCCGGCGATTGCGCCACAACCCTTTAAATGATCCAGCCTCTTTCAGCGCCCGGGTCTCCTGCTTTGAGGTTTCGTCCAGCTGGCGACGCAGCCACAGCGCGACGATAGCCAGTACCGCCCCAAGAGCAAAAGGAATACGCCATCCCCAGGCATGGAGATCTTCATCGCTGAGCACCTGCTGGAGCGCGACAACCACTAATACCGCCAGCAGTTGACCGCCAATCAGCGTAACGTACTGGAAGGAGGCATAGAAGCCTTTCTTACCTTCCACCGCGACTTCACTCATATAGGTCGCACTGGTGCCGTATTCTCCGCCAACAGACAGCCCCTGGAACAGACGCGCCAGCAGCAGCAGCGCCGGGGCCCAGGTGCCGATGACCGCATAACCCGGCAGACAGGCAATCACCAGTGAGCCAAAGCACATCATGCACACCGAGATAAGCATGGAGGCTTTACGTCCGCGGCGGTCGGCGATTCGACCAAACAGCCATCCGCCGATGGGACGCATCAGGAATCCGGCGGCAAATACGCCTGCCGTCTGCAGCAGTTGGGTGGTGGTATTGCCAGATGGAAAAAAGATATGGGCGAAATAGAGCGAGCAGAATGAATAAACGTAAAAATCAAACCACTCAACCAGATTCCCCGAGGAAGCGCCAACTATTGCCCAAATACGACGACGGGTATCGGCCTGATCCGGCGCGCCCCGTTCGGTAATGCTACTTTCTGTCATTGTTATATTGCTCCAGCAAAGACTGCAATCTGTCTTGTCGGGCGTACCACGTCACGTAGACAAATTAGTTAGTGAACTAAATGTTATATAATTGTTATATCTTTATATGTGACTGTATTCACATTTTTTTTCGTAAGAGTGGTTTTCGCGATTAACGCCAGCGCAGGGGCAAGGAAAAAGTAGATTATGATGAAGGGATTACCACGACGGGGTTTTATGTTGCTTTGAATGAAGATAATGGGGCGGGTATGGCAGGGTTTTCCCCGGAGGCGGTGCTGCGCACCTTGTCCGGGCTACAGGTCGTGCAGGGCGGGTGCGAATCCGTAGCCCCGGTAAGCGCAGCGCCACCGGGGAGACATGCCGGCACGGTTGCCGGACCACTGAAACGCAAAAAGCCCATCCGGCAGGATGGGCTTTTTACTTGTTTGATGCCTGGCAGTTCCCTACTCTCACATGGGGAGACCCCACACTACCATCGGCGCTACGGCGTTTCACTTCTGAGTTCGGCATGGGGTCAGGTGGGACCACCGCGCTAGTGCCGCCAGGCAAATTCTTTGTGCTCGTCCTGTGTCTTTTGCGCTCATACTGCGTTGGCTGCTCTCGCGAGTGTCAGTCACATACTTATGTATGCTCCTTCCATCGCCTCGTTTGCCGCCTTGTCTCAGCGCAAAATCCTTCGGACTCTGTATCAGAGCTGAAAATCTTCTCTCAAATCGCCAAAACAGCTTCGGCGTTGTAAGGTTAAGCCTCACGGTTCATTAGTACCGGTTAGCTCAACGCATCGCTGCGCTTACACACCCGGCCTATCAACGTCGTCGTCTTCAACGTTCCTTCAGGAGACTTAAAGTCTCAGGGAGAACTCATCTCGGGGCAAGTTTCGTGCTTAGATGCTTTCAGCACTTATCTCTTCCGCATTTAGCTACCGGGCAGTGCCATTGGCATGACAACCCGAACACCAGTGATGCGTCCACTCCGGTCCTCTCGTACTAGGAGCAGCCCCCCTCAATTCTCCAGCGCCCACGGCAGATAGGGACCGAACTGTCTCACGACGTTCTAAACCCAGCTCGCGTACCACTTTAAATGGCGAACAGCCATACCCTTGGGACCTACTTCAGCCCCAGGATGTGATGAGCCGACATCGAGGTGCCAAACACCGCCGTCGATATGAACTCTTGGGCGGTATCAGCCTGTTATCCCCGGAGTACCTTTTATCCGTTGAGCGATGGCCCTTCCATTCAGAACCACCGGATCACTATGACCTGCTTTCGCACCTGCTCGCGCCGTCACGCTCGCAGTCAAGCTAGCTTATGCCATTGCACTAACCTCCTGATGTCCGACCAGGATTAGCTAACCTTCGTGCTCCTCCGTTACTCTTTGGGAGGAGACCGCCCCAGTCAAACTACCCACCAGACACTGTCCGCAACCCCGGTCAGGGGCCTACGTTAGAACATCAAACATTAAAGGGTGGTATTTCAAGGTTGGCTCCACGCAGACTGGCGTCCACGCTTCAAAGCCTCCCACCTATCCTACACATCAAGGCTCAATGTTCAGTGTCAAGCTATAGTAAAGGTTCACGGGGTCTTTCCGTCTTGCCGCGGGTACACTGCATCTTCACAGCGAGTTCAATTTCACTGAGTCTCGGGTGGAGACAGCCTGGCCATCATTACGCCATTCGTGCAGGTCGGAACTTACCCGACAAGGAATTTCGCTACCTTAGGACCGTTATAGTTACGGCCGCCGTTTACCGGGGCTTCGATCAAGAGCTTCTCCTTACGGATAACCCCATCAATTAACCTTCCGGCACCGGGCAGGCGTCACACCGTATACGTCCACTTTCGTGTTTGCACAGTGCTGTGTTTTTAATAAACAGTTGCAGCCAGCTGGTATCTTCGACTGGTCTCAGCTCCGTCCGCAGGGACTTCACCTACACACCAGCGTGCCTTCTCCCGAAGTTACGGCACCATTTTGCCTAGTTCCTTCACCCGAGTTCTCTCAAGCGCCTTGGTATTCTCTACCTGACCACCTGTGTCGGTTTGGGGTACGATTTAATGTTACCTGATGCTTAGAGGCTTTTCCTGGAAGCAGGGCATTTGTTACTTCAGCACCGTAGTGCCTCGTCATCACACCTCAGCGTTAAAAGGTACCGGATTTACCTGGAACCTCCGCCTACATGCTTAAACCGGGACAACCGTCGCCCGGCTAACATAGCCTTCTCCGTCCCCCCTTCGCAGTAACACCAAGTACAGGAATATTAACCTGTTTCCCATCGACTACGCCTTTCGGCCTCGCCTTAGGGGTCGACTCACCCTGCCCCGATTAACGTTGGACAGGAACCCTTGGTCTTCCGGCGAGCGGGCTTTTCACCCGCTTTATCGTTACTTATGTCAGCATTCGCACTTCTGATACCTCCAGCAACCCTCACAGGCCACCTTCGCAGGCTTACAGAACGCTCCCCTACCCAACAACACATAGTGTCGCTGCCGCAGCTTCGGTGCATGGTTTAGCCCCGTTACATCTTCCGCGCAGGCCGACTCGACCAGTGAGCTATTACGCTTTCTTTAAATGATGGCTGCTTCTAAGCCAACATCCTGGCTGTCTGTGCCTTCCCACATCGTTTCCCACTTAACCATGACTTTGGGACCTTAGCTGGCGGTCTGGGTTGTTTCCCTCTTCACGACGGACGTTAGCACCCGCCGTGTGTCTCCCGTGATAACATTCTTCGGTATTCGTAGTTTGCATCGGGTTGGTAAGTCGGGATGACCCCCTAGCCGAAACAGTGCTCTACCCCCGAAGATGAGTTCACGAGGCGCTACCTAAATAGCTTTCGGGGAGAACCAGCTATCTCCCGGTTTGATTGGCCTTTCACCCCCAGCCACAAGTCATCCGCTAATTTTTCAACATTAGTCGGTTCGGTCCTCCAGTTAGTGTTACCCAACCTTCAACCTGCCCATGGCTAGATCACCGGGTTTCGGGTCTATACCCTGCAACTTAACGCCCAGTTAAGACTCGGTTTCCCTGCGGCTCCCCTATACGGTTAACCTTGCTACAGAATATAAGTCGCTGACCCATTATACAAAAGGTACGCAGTCACACCCGAAGGTGCTCCCACTGCTTGTACGTACACGGTTTCAGGTTCTTTTTCACTCCCCTCGCCGGGGTTCTTTTCGCCTTTCCCTCACGGTACTGGTTCACTATCGGTCAGTCAGGAGTATTTAGCCTTGGAGGATGGTCCCCCCATATTCAGACAGGATACCACGTGTCCCGCCCTACTCTTCGAGTTCACAACCTGTGCATTTTGGTGTACGGGACTATCACCCTGTACCGTCGGACTTTCCAGACCGTTCCACTAACACACAAGCTGATTCAGACTCTGGGCTGCTCCCCGTTCGCTCGCCGCTACTGGGGGAATCTCGGTTGATTTCTTTTCCTCGGGGTACTTAGATGTTTCAGTTCCCCCGGTTCGCCTCGTTAACCTATGTATTCAGTTAACGATAGTGTGACGAATCACACTGGGTTTCCCCATTCGGACATCGCCGGTTATAACGGTTCATATCACCTTACCGACGCTTTTCGCAGATTAGCACGTCCTTCATCGCCTCTGACTGCCAGGGCATCCACCGTGTACGCTTAGTCGCTTAACCTCACAACCCGAAGATGTTTCGTAAAACACCATCGTGTCGCGAAAATTTGAGAGACTCGAACACACTTAAACAGTGTGTCGTTTCAATTTTCAGCTTGATCCAGATTTTTAAAGAGCAAATATCTCAAACGTCACCCGAAGATGAGTTTTGAGATACATCGGCACGCGTCTTTCACTCACGAACCAGCAAGTGGCGTCCCCTAGGGGATTCGAACCCCTGTTACCGCCGTGAAAGGGCGGTGTCCTGGGCCTCTAGACGAAGGGGACACTGAAGTCTCAATCGCAAGACGCCTTGCTTCTTTACTTTCATCAGACAATCTGTGTGAGCACTACAAAGGCAGGTTCTTTAAGGTAAGGAGGTGATCCAACCGCAGGTTCCCCTACGGTTACCTTGTTACGACTTCACCCCAGTCATGAATCACAAAGTGGTAAGCGCCCTCCCGAAGGTTAAGCTACCTACTTCTTTTGCAACCCACTCCCATGGTGTGACGGGCGGTGTGTACAAGGCCCGGGAACGTATTCACCGTAGCATTCTGATCTACGATTACTAGCGATTCCGACTTCATGGAGTCGAGTTGCAGACTCCAATCCGGACTACGACATACTTTATGAGGTCCGCTTGCTCTCGCGAGGTCGCTTCTCTTTGTATATGCCATTGTAGCACGTGTGTAGCCCTGGTCGTAAGGGCCATGATGACTTGACGTCATCCCCACCTTCCTCCAGTTTATCACTGGCAGTCTCCTTTGAGTTCCCGGCCTAACCGCTGGCAACAAAGGATAAGGGTTGCGCTCGTTGCGGGACTTAACCCAACATTTCACAACACGAGCTGACGACAGCCATGCAGCACCTGTCTCACAGTTCCCGAAGGCACCAATCCATCTCTGGAAAGTTCTGTGGATGTCAAGACCAGGTAAGGTTCTTCGCGTTGCATCGAATTAAACCACATGCTCCACCGCTTGTGCGGGCCCCCGTCAATTCATTTGAGTTTTAACCTTGCGGCCGTACTCCCCAGGCGGTCGATTTAACGCGTTAGCTCCGGAAGCCACGCCTCAAGGGCACAACCTCCAAATCGACATCGTTTACAGCGTGGACTACCAGGGTATCTAATCCTGTTTGCTCCCCACGCTTTCGCACCTGAGCGTCAGTCTTTGTCCAGGGGGCCGCCTTCGCCACCGGTATTCCTCCAGATCTCTACGCATTTCACCGCTACACCTGGAATTCTACCCCCCTCTACAAGACTCTAGCCTGCCAGTTTCGAATGCAGTTCCCAGGTTGAGCCCGGGGATTTCACATCCGACTTGACAGACCGCCTGCGTGCGCTTTACGCCCAGTAATTCCGATTAACGCTTGCACCCTCCGTATTACCGCGGCTGCTGGCACGGAGTTAGCCGGTGCTTCTTCTGCGGGTAACGTCAATCGATGAGGTTATTAACCTCACCGCCTTCCTCCCCGCTGAAAGTGCTTTACAACCCGAAGGCCTTCTTCACACACGCGGCATGGCTGCATCAGGCTTGCGCCCATTGTGCAATATTCCCCACTGCTGCCTCCCGTAGGAGTCTGGACCGTGTCTCAGTTCCAGTGTGGCTGGTCATCCTCTCAGACCAGCTAGGGATCGTCGCCTAGGTGAGCCGTTACCCCACCTACCAGCTAATCCCATCTGGGCACATCTGATGGCATGAGGCCCGAAGGTCCCCCACTTTGGTCTTGCGACGTTATGCGGTATTAGCTACCGTTTCCAGTAGTTATCCCCCTCCATCAGGCAGTTTCCCAGACATTACTCACCCGTCCGCCGCTCGTCACCCGAGAGCAAGCTCTCTGTGCTACCGCTCGACTTGCATTGTGTTAGGCCTGCCGCCAGCGTTCAATCTGAGCCATGATCAAACTCTTCAATTTAAGTTTGATGCTCGTGAATTAAACTTCGTAATGAATTACGTATGTTCACTCAGAGACTTGGTATTCATTTTTTGTCCGAAGACATTAAGAATCCATGTCACTTTGAGTGCCCACACAGATTGTCTGATAAATTGTTAAAGAGCAGTTGCGACGCGCTTTAGCGCTCTGTCGCGAGGTCCCGTATAATACGTTTTCCTCATTCAGAGTCAAGCGCTTATTTTGCTTTTCTCTGTCGGCTTTCAACGTCGATTTCCGTCGTTGAATCCTCCTGACCCGGCGGCTTGTTTGCCGTTGTTCCGTGTCAGTGGAGGCGCATTATAGGGAGTAATTCTGAAGTGACAAGGATAAATTCAAAAAAAGAATTCAACCGCTCACTTTTCAACCAAACCAGGTGTTGAGCTTTAATTCTTGCCTGGTTTTTAAACAAAAACGAGCCCGTTGGGCCCGTTTTTGTCGTTTTGTGATTTACTGCACTGCCACAATACGGTCGTCTTTCACCACCAGCTCGACAGCTTTCCCCGGAACCAGCTCACCGGAAAGGATCTGCTGGGCTAACGGGTTCTCAATCTGCTGCTGAATAGCGCGTTTCAGTGGCCGCGCGCCGTATACCGGATCGTAACCGTTGGCGCTCAGCAACTTCAGCGCCTCATCGGACATCCGCACTTCATACCCACGCTCTTCCAGGCGTTTATACAAACGCTGCAGCTGGATCTGGGCAATAGAAGCAATGTGTTTCTCACCCAGAGGATGGAAGACCACCACTTCGTCGATACGGTTAATAAACTCCGGACGGAAGTTCTGGCTTACCACTCCCAGTACCAGATCCTTCATATGACCGTAGTCCAGTTCGCCAAACCGTTCCTGAATCAGATCGGAACCGAGGTTCGAGGTCATGATGACCACCGTATTACGGAAGTCGACCGTTCTCCCCTGCCCGTCGGTCAGACGCCCGTCGTCGAGTACCTGCAGCAGAATGTTGAACACATCCGGGTGCGCTTTTTCCACTTCATCCAGCAGAATGACGGAATAAGGACGACGACGCACCGCCTCGGTCAGGTAACCACCCTCTTCATAGCCGACGTATCCCGGAGGCGCACCGACCAGACGCGAGACGGAGTGTTTCTCCATAAACTCGGACATATCGATACGCACCATCGCGTCGTCGCTGTCGAACATAAAGTTAGCCAGCGTTTTACACAGCTCGGTTTTACCGACCCCGGTTGGACCGAGGAACAGGAACGAACCAATCGGCCGGTTCGGATCGGATAGCCCAGCGCGGCTACGGCGAATGGCGTTCGATACCGCTTCAACCGCCTCATCCTGGCCAATCACCCGATGATGCAGCTCCTGCTCCATACGCAGCAGTTTGTCGCGCTCGCTTTCCATCATCCGGGAGACAGGGATACCGGTCCAGCGGGCCAGCACTTCGGCGATCTCAGCATCCGTCACTTTATTACGCAGCAGACGCATGGTTTTCCCTTCGGACTGAGTGGCAGCCGCCAGCTGTTTCTCCAGTTCCGGAATTTTGCCGTACTGCAGCTCGGACATCCGCGCCAGATCGCCGACGCGACGCGCCTGTTCGATAGCGATTTTCGCCTGTTCCAGCTCGGCTTTAATAGTCTGGGTGCCGGAGAGAGAGGCTTTTTCCGCTTTCCACTCTTCTTCCAGTACCGAGTACTGACGCTCTTTATCCGCCAGCTCCTCGTTGAGCATATCGAGACGTTTCAGGCTCGCTTCATCAGACTCTTTCTTCAGCGCCTGCTGTTCCAGTTTCAGCTGGATAATACGTCTATCGAGACGGTCCAGCTCTTCCGGCTTGGAGTCGATCTGCATACGAATGCTGGACGCCGCCTCATCGATAAGGTCGATGGCTTTATCCGGCAGCTGACGGTCGGCAATATAGCGATGCGACAAGGTCGCCGCCGCGACAATCGCCGGGTCAGTGATCTGCACGTGGTGGTGCAGCTCGTAACGTTCTTTCAGGCCACGCAGAATAGCGATGGTATCTTCTACCGTCGGCTCGGCGACGAACACTTTCTGGAAGCGACGTTCCAGCGCGGCGTCTTTTTCGATGTACTGACGGTATTCATCAAGCGTCGTCGCCCCGACGCAGTGCAGTTCACCACGCGCCAGCGCCGGCTTCAGCATGTTACCCGCATCCATCGCACCGTCGGCTTTACCAGCGCCCACCATGGTATGCAGTTCGTCGATAAACAGAATGACGTTGCCTTCCTGTTTTGACAGGTCAGTCAGCACGCCTTTCAGACGCTCTTCAAACTCACCGCGGTATTTCGCCCCAGCCACCAGCGCCCCCATATCCAGCGCCAATACCCGACGGCCTTTCAACCCTTCTGGTACTTCGCCGTTGACGATACGCTGCGCCAACCCTTCGACGATTGCCGTTTTACCCACCCCGGGTTCACCAATCAGAACCGGGTTGTTTTTGGTACGACGCTGCAGTACCTGGATGGTACGGCGAATCTCTTCATCACGGCCGATCACCGGATCCAGCTTGCCCTGCTCGGCTCGCTCGGTCAGATCGACGGTAAATTTCTTCAATGCCTGACGTTGGTCTTCGGCACCCTGATCGTTCACGCTTTCACCTCCGCGCATTTGTTCAATCGCCTGAGTCACGTTGGCGGTTGTTGCTCCGGCGGATTTTAAAAGGTCGGTCAGCGTACCGCGCGATTCAAGCGCCGCCAGAACGAACAGTTCCGACGAAATAAAGTTGTCCTTTTTCTTTTGCGCCAGCTTGTCGCAAAGGTTCAGGATCCGCACTAAATCCTGAGAAGGTTGTACATCGCCGCCGGTGCCTTCCACCTGCGGTAAACGGCTCAAGGCCTGCTCGATGTCAGTGCGTAGTTTCCCGGCATTGACGCCCGCCGAGGTTAATAAAGGACGTACCGATCCCCCTTCCTGATTCAGTAAGGCGCTCATTAAATGAAGAGGTTCGATGAATTGGTTGTCGTGCCCGAGTGCGAGTGACTGGGCATCGGCAAGAGCAAGCTGGAATTTATTGGTAAGACGATCCAGACGCATAACTCCTCCCATAAACAGGTCAAATTTGCTACTGGAGATTAAATGAGGTCATCCCTCAATTATTCAAGGTTAAAGACCTGAACTATGCGAAAAATAAGTTTGCCTTCTGGATCGTCTTGATTCTCTAGGTTATATCAGCCAAATGAAACTTGCCATACGACCGGTGGTCTTGTCGCGCCGGTAAGAGAAAAAATCATCCTTTTCGCTTAGCGTGCAGCGATCGCCGCCGAAAATCTGCTCAACGCCGACGTTTGCCAGACGCTGCCGAGCCAGTTGATAGATATCAGCAAAATATTTCTCGCCTGCCGGACGAAAAGCCCGGTGCGCGTTCTCGTCTTTCGCCATAAAGGCATCCCGGACTTCCGGCCCCACCTCAAATGCCTGCGGACCAATGGCCGGGCCCAGCCACGCCATCATGTTTTCGGCTTTATCGGCGAAACGGGCAACCGTCTCTTCCAGAACCCCTTCGCATAAGCCGCGCCATCCCGCATGCGCCGCGGCGACTTCGGTGCCGTCGCGGTTACAGAACAGGACCGGCAGGCAGTCGGCGGTCATCACCGCACAGACGGTGCCTGGCGTACGACTATAAGAAGCATCTGCGCGTTTCGATGGATAGGGTCCGCCGTCCAGCGTCAGAACATCGGTGCCATGAACCTGCTCCAGCCAAACCGGGTAAGACGGCAAGCCACCGGCAGCAAACATCCGCCGCCGGTTTTCTTCAACATGCTGCAGATTGTCTCCGCAATGGGCGCCCAGGTTGAGCGAGTCATAGGGCGGCAGACTCACGCCGCCAATGCGGGTCGAACTACAGGCCGCCACGCTGCGGGGCATCGGCCACTGCGGTACAATCAGTTTAGTCATAACCAGTCAATATCGTCCTTATGGGCTTCAAAATCGGCACGCATCGCCTCGATGAGCTCGACCATATCCTGTGGGATGGGCGCGTGCCACTCCATTTCAATGCCGGTGATCGGGTGATACAGACGCAACATCGTGGCGTGCAGCGCCTGACGGTCGAATTTACGCAACGCGGTGATGAACTCCTCCGACGCGCCCTTCGGCGGGCGCGGCCGGCCGCCATATACCTGGTCACCCACCAGCGGATGGGTGATATGCGACATATGCACACGGATCTGGTGCGTACGACCGGTTTCCAGGCGCAGGCGCAGGCGGGTATGGATGCGGAAATGTTCCATAATCCGGTAGTGGGTCACCGCCGGTTTGCCCATCGGATGCACCGCCATATGGGTACGTTTCGTCGGGTGACGACTGATCGGCTCTTCCACTGTGCCACCGGAAGTCATATGACCGATGGCCACCGCTTCATACTCGCGAGTGATCTCGCGCAGCTGCAACGACTCCACCAGCCGGGTTTGTGCCGGAATGGTTTTCGCCACCACCATCAGACCGGTGGTGTCCTTATCCAGACGGTGCACGATCCCCGCGCGCGGCACATCGGCGATCGGCGGATAGTAGTGCAGCAGCGCATTCAGCACAGTACCGTCAGGGTTGCCCGCGCCAGGATGCACAACCAGATCGCGCGGTTTGTTAATCACGAGGATGTCATCATCTTCGTAAACGATATTGAGCGGAATATCCTGCGGCTGGAAGCGCGCCTCTTCTTCGATTTCGACATCGATAGCGATGTGCTCTCCCCCCAGCACTTTTTCTTTCGGCTTATCGCCAATGCTGCCATTGACTAATACGCGTTGGTCCAGGATCCATTCTTTTATCCGCGATCGCGAATAATCAGGGAACAATTCGGCCAAAGCCTGATCTAAGCGTTGACCGAGTTGATTTTCGGTCACCGTTGCGGTGAGTTGTACTCGTTGTGCCATATACAGCTTCTTCGTTTAACGTTGGGTTTTACGGCTTTGCCGTTTAATATAGTGTGCTATTGTAGCTGGTCTTAATCGGGAGCAGGAACAGAGATTCTCCCGCATAAACATTTTGAGGAAGTCAAAACGTCATGACGCGCATGAAATACCTGGTGGCAGCCGCCACACTGAGCCTGGCTTTGGTGGGTTGCTCCGGCTCTAAGGAAGAGGTGCCTGATAATCCGCCGAATGAAATCTACGCGACCGCCCAGCAAAAACTGCAGGACGGTAACTGGAAACAGGCGATAACGCAACTGGAAGCGTTGGATAACCGTTATCCATTCGGCCCTTATTCCCAACAGGTACAGCTGGATCTGATTTATGCGTATTACAAAAACGCCGATCTGCCGCTGGCTCAGGCGGCCATCGATCGCTTCATGCGTTTGAACCCCACCCACCCGAATATCGATTACGTCATCTATATGCGCGGCCTGACCAACATGGCCCTGGATGACAGCGCCCTGCAGGGCTTCTTTGGTGTCGATCGCTCTGACCGCGATCCACAGCACGCGCGCGATGCCTTCAATGACTTCTCCAAACTGGTGCGTGGTTACCCGAACAGCCAGTACGCCACTGACGCCTATAAACGTATGGTGTTCCTGAAAGATCGCCTGGCCAAATATGAGCTGTCGGTCGTGGATTACTACACCGACCGTGGCGCATGGGTTGCCGTCGTGAACCGCGTGGAAGGTATGATGCGTAACTATCCGGATACCCAGGCCACCCGCGATGCCCTGCCGAAGATGGAAAACGCCTATCGTCAGATGCAAATGAACGCCCAGGCGGACAAAGTCGCGAAGATAATCGCCGCGAACAGCAAGAACACCTGAGTCTGACTCATGGATCGCAAACGGCAGCCACTGGCTGCCGTTTTTTTATACTTTATCCCGTCAAGCTGAAGCGGTTTAGCGCCGGGTTAACTCATCAAATATGGCCTGCTTTACCGGGTTCGACAAGTAAAATCTCACTTCTTCCTGCCCTGTCTCACAAAATGAATTCGTTGACAAAAAGTGACAATAAAATGTGATTTAGATCACGCTTTTTGACATTGGGAAAGGTATGCTGGATTCACCAAGACGGGAAAGACAAGAGGTAAAATTTATGACAATGAACATTACCAGTAAACAAATGGAAATTACTCCGGCAATCCGCCAGCATGTCGCAGACCGTCTCGCCAAACTGGATAAGTGGCAAACTCATTTAATCAACCCGCACATCATTCTGTCTAAGGAGCCGCAGGGTTTTATCGCTGATGCAACCATCAATACGCCAAACGGTCATCTGGTTGCCAGTGCGCGTCATGAAGATATGTACGCCGCCATTAACGAATTGATCAACAAGCTGGAACGGCAGCTGAATAAAGTGCAACACAAAGGGGAAGCCCGCCGCGCCGCAACATCGGTGAAAGAGGCAGGCTTTGTGGAAGAAGAAGAGTAATCCTTAACTTAAGTTGTGTCATGCCACGCGCCTTCGGGCGCGTTTTTTATTGACAGAGTGAAAACAGTACAGGTACTGTAATCCCCACTACCTCAAGGAATTTACCATGAAACGTGTCCCGTTCTTCTTCGCATTCTTTTTTACCTTCCCCTGACCGGGAGGCAATTCGTCGTATAAGAAAGAATGCGAAGACGAACAATAAGGCCTCCCACCCGGGAGGCCTTTTTTATTTGATAACAACAAAGGCAACATCTATGACCGAGGAAAACCCATTACTGGCGCTGCGCGATAAGATAAGCGCACTGGACGAGAAACTGCTTGCTCTGCTGGCGGAGCGCCGCGGGCTGGCTGTTGAGGTTGGTAAAGCCAAACTGGCCTCCCACCGTCCAGTGCGTGATATTGACCGCGAACGCGATCTGCTGGAGCGTCTGATGACCATCGGCAAGCGCCATAATCTGGATGCGCACTACATCACCCGCCTGTTCCAGCTGATCATCGAAGACTCCGTCCTGACCCAACAAACCCTGCTGCAGCAGCATCTGAATAAAATTAATCCGCATTCGGCCCGCGTGGCCTTCCTTGGCCCTAAAGGCTCTTATTCGCATCTGGCGGCGCGTCAGTACGCCGCTCGCCATTTTGAGCAGTTTATTGAGAGCGGCTGCGCGAAGTTCGCCGATATTTTTAATCAGGTAGAGACCGGCCAGGCCGATTACGCCGTGGTGCCGATTGAAAACACCAGCTCTGGCGGGATCAACGACGTCTACGATCTGCTGCAGCACACCAGCCTGTCGATCGTTGGCGAGCTGACGATCCCTATCGATCATTGCGTGCTGGTTAGCACCTCGACGGATGCCGATAAAATTCAGACCGTCTACAGCCATCCGCAGCCGTTCCAGCAGTGCAGCCAGTATCTGAGCCGCTACCCGCACTGGAAGATTGAATATACCGAGAGCACCTCGGCGGCAATGGAAAAAGTGGCGCAGGCTAACTCCCCGGCCGTTGCGGCACTGGGCAGCGAAGCGGGTGGCGCCCTATATAGCCTGCAGGTGCTGGAGCACTGCCAGGCCAACCAGACGCAGAACATCACGCGCTTCCTCGTCCTGGCGCGCAAAGCGGTGAACGTCTCCGATCAGGTTCCGGCCAAGACCACGCTGTTAATGGCGACCGGTCAGCAGGCGGGCGCCCTGGTGGAAGCCCTGCTGGTGCTGCGCAACCACAATCTGATCATGACCAAACTGGAATCTCGCCCGATCCACGGCAATCCCTGGGAAGAGATGTTTTATCTCGATATTCAGGCCAACCTGGACTCGCTGCCCATGCGCAAGGCATTAAAGGAGCTGGCGGAAATCACCCGCTCCATGAAGGTCCTCGGTTGCTACCCCAGCGAAAACGTGGTGCCAGTGGATCCGGTTTAACGTTCGCGGAACGGTAATTTCTTCATCCCTGCCACCGCAACCGGCAGGGTGAAGATGGCGCCTGACAGCGGGTACTTCGCCAGCTCATCGTCCTCCATGTTTTCCCGGGTTGTGGTGATATAGAGCGTTTTCATATCCGCCCCACCGAAGCAGACCATTGTCGGACAACGAACCGGCATCGGGTAAGTCTCCAGCTCCTCGCCCTGCGGCGAGAAACGAGCAATCCGCCAGCCGTCAAACATCGCGCTCCAGTAACAGCCCTCCACATCGATCGCCGCCCCGTCAGGGATGCCTTCGCCCGGCTGGAAACGGCGAAACACCTCGCGTCGTCCAGGCTCACCCTGTTCATCCAGCGGCGTACGGTAGATCACGGCGTTCGGCGTATCAGAGGTATACATCCAGCGCTGGTCGGCGCTAAACGCCAGACCGTTGGCGCCATGGATATCACACTGGATCACTTTCGGCTTCAGGTCATTATCGACTCGCATCAGCAGCGCGCCGTT
The DNA here is from genome assembly GCF_003790505.1 of Klebsiella sp. P1CD1. Classification (NCBI taxonomy): domain Bacteria; kingdom Pseudomonadati; phylum Pseudomonadota; class Gammaproteobacteria; order Enterobacterales; family Enterobacteriaceae; genus Klebsiella; species Klebsiella sp. P1CD1. Next base: position 1,305,534 of record NZ_CP033631.1, on the reverse strand, counting down.
GTAATCCCCCGGCCCCCAGAAGGTGCCGGCATAAAAACGCCCCTCGCGATCGGTCCCACCATCGTTAAACCGCGCCAGCTCCGGATTGCTCGGATTATCACAGACTTTCCGCCGCAGCAGGCCGTGGGCGTCGGTCAGCCAGATGCCACTGCGTAATGCAACGATAAATCCGCCCTTCTCACGCAGGGAGAAACAGCCGACCTCCTCCGGAAACTGCAGCACCTGGTGTTCGCCGCTGCGGGTATCGTAGCGGTGGATTTCACACTCCATGATATCGGCCCAGTAGAGGGCCTGTTCAGCCTCGCTCCAGGTCGGGCATTCCGGCAGGTATCCGGTGTAGTCAAACAGCGGTTGTGGTTCAGCCATCGTTGTCATCCCTATAAAAAAAGCCAGCGGTCGCTGGCTTTATTGTATACATCTTTTTCGCTTTACTGCCGATTATCGTTCGCCTGACGCAGCAGCGTGCGGCTCTCGCTCTGGAAACGCTGAGCGTAATCGCCAAACCAATGTTCGACTTTACGGAAGCTGTTGATAAACGCCTGCTTATCGCCCTGCTCCAGCAAGCCAATCGCTTCGCCGAAACGCTGGTAATAGCGCTTAATCAGCGCCAGGTTATTTTCCGATGACATAATAATGTCGGCGTACAGCTGCGGATCCTGGGCAAACAGGCGCCCCACCATCGCCAGCTCCAGCCGGTAAATAGGTGACGAAAGCGCCAGCAGTTGCTCAAGACGCACATTCTCTTCTGCCAAGTGCAGACCATAGGCGAAGGTGGCAAAGTGGCGCAGCGCCTGAATAAACGCCATGTTCTGATCGTGCTCAACGGCGCTGATGCGGTGCAGCCGCGCGCCCCAAACCTGAATTTGTTCGAGGAACCACTGATAGGCCTCCGGCTGGCGGCCATCACAATAGACCACCACCTGCTTCGCCAGGCTGCCGCTGTCCGGACCGAACATCGGGTGCAGGCCAAGAACCGGGCCCTGATGCGCTGCCAGCATCGCCTGCAGCGGCTCCGCTTTCACCGAGGCAAGGTCAACCAGAATGCAATCCGCCGGCAGCGGCGGCAGCCTGCCGATCGTCTCCACGGTGGTGTGAATCGGTACGCTGACGATGACCATGCCGGCATCGGCGACGATATCCGCCGCCCGGGCCCAATCGTCTTTTTCCAGAATACGCACCTGGTAGCCGGACAGCGTTAACATCTTCTCAAACAGACGCCCCATCTGCCCGCCGCCGCCGACGATGACCACCGGCCGCAGATTCGGGTGCAGGGTTTTGAAGCCTTTGTCGTTTTCGCTGGAATAGGATTCCCGCATCACGCGACGCAGAACATCCTCGATCAGATCCGGCGGTACGCCGAGCGCGGCCGCCTCTTCACGCCGGGAGGCAAGCATCGCCGCCTCGCGCTCCGGGACGTAAATCGGCAGACCATACTGGCTCTTCACCTCGCCGACTTCGGCCACCAGTTCCAGACGCTTAGCCAGCAGGCTAAGCAACGCTTTATCCACTTCATCAATTTGATCGCGTAACGCGGTCAGTTCAGCAACCATACTTTCCTCTTACACCAAACGGGCCGCCAGATGGCCGCGGAGATCCTTATCCAGTTCACGCAGCAGCGCATCGGTGGTTTCCCAGCTGATGCAGGCATCCGTCACCGAAACGCCGTATTTCATCGTCTCACGCGGCTGTTCAGAGGACTGATTGCCTTCGTGGATATTACTCTCGATCATCAGGCCGATAATGGAGCGGTTGCCATCTTTGATCTGTGCGACAACGGATTCAGCCACGGCTGGCTGGCGGCGGAAATCTTTATTGGAGTTCCCATGACTGCAATCTACCATCAGCGACGGTTTCAGTCCCGCCTGCGCCATCTCTTTTTCGCATTTCGCCACATCTTCCGGACCGTAGTTCGGCGCCTTACCGCCGCGCAGGATCACATGGCCGTTCGGATTACCCTGCGTTTGCAGCAGGCAGACCTGCCCGGCCTGGTTGATGCCGACGAAACGGTGCGGCATCGCCGCGGCGCGCATGGCGTTGATGGCCGTCGCCAGACTACCGTCGGTACCGTTTTTAAAGCCGACCGGCATCGACAGGCCAGAGGCCATTTCGCGGTGCGTTTGTGATTCCGTGGTACGTGCGCCGATAGCGGACCAACTGAACAGATCGCCAAGGTATTGCGGGCTGTTCGGATCCAGCGCTTCCGTCGCCAGCGGCAGTCCCATATTGACGAGCTCGACCAGCAGACGACGCGCAATCTTCAGGCCGCCTTCAACATCAAACGAACCATCCATGTGCGGATCGTTAATCAGCCCCTTCCAGCCGACAGTGGTACGGGGTTTTTCAAAGTAGACGCGCATCACCAGGTAGAGGCTATCGCTGACCTCTGCGGCAAGAGCTTTAAATCGACGAGCATATTCAATCGCGGCTTCCGGATCGTGGATCGAGCAAGGGCCGCAAACCACCAGCAGGCGCGGATCGCGGCCGGCGATAATATCGGAGATAGTCTCACGGGCATGCGCAATCTGCGCTTCCTGTTCAACGCTTAGCGGGAATTCCGCCTTCAGTTGCTCCGGGGTCATTAACACATGTTCGTCGGTAATATGTACGTTATTCAGCGCGTCTTTTTGCATGATTGCGATCCTGTGTAGCTCGTTTGCGATAAAGGGTGCCTCAGCGGGCATGGCGTAACGATACCACACAAAGTAAAGAATTCAATCCATATTCCGTAAATTTTAATTTACACCAGCAAATTAATTGCCACTTAACTCGACAAAATATGTACTAAAATGTTTACACAACCAAAATTCACAGCAAACTTGCGCGCTATCGCGATCGCGATTACGAAAAATCCTGGTGAGATTTGTCCCAAAGCAAAGGGCGCATGTAATGACGGGTTTTGTTAACAGTGGTATTCTGCGCCGGGCATCGGCAGCGGCTTTTCCCGCGCTATGGCGAATTTGACGGAAGCGTTAATGACAGTATTACACCGTCTTTTATTGACTGTATTTTTTCTCATCGCGGTATCTCCTGTTTTTGCTGCCGGACCTTCAGAACATGTTCGCGCTATTGTTTCCGGGATCGTGACCTACACCCGTTGGCCGGCATTAACAGGGGCGCCGAAGCTGTGCATTTTTGCCTCATCACGCTTCACCCATAGCCTGGCTCATGAAGATCCGGATGCCTTGCCCTATCAACCGGTGATAGTACGTAATAGTGAAGAAGCGTTAAAAACAACCTGCGATGGTTTTTATTTTGGCAGTGAATCGCCGACCCAACAGTCGGAATTAACTCGCCGCTATGGCCCGAAGCCGCTTTTACTCATCGCAGAACAAAATACGGATTGCTCCATTGGTAGCGCGTTTTGCCTGATCATCAACGACGACAGGGTCCGCTTCTCCGTTAATCTGGACGTTCTGACGCACAGCGGGGTCCGGGTTAACCCGGACGTCCTGATGCTTGCCCGGAAAAAACCACATGAATAAGGACTTTTCACAGACCGCGCGCCCGACATTTAAACGCGCGCTTCGTCGAATTAGCGTGATAAGCGTGGTGATCTCCATGACGCTGGTCTGGCTGCTGCTAAGCACAGCCTCAATCTTCACGCTCAAGCAGTACGCGCAGAAAAATCTAGAGCTCACTGCCGCGACCATGGGTCGCAGCCTCGAAGCCGCCCTGGTGTTTGGCGATAGCGCGGCGGCGGAGGAGACCCTTGCTTCACTGGGGAAGCAAGGGCAGATTTCCCAGGCGATTGTGCTCAACGGCCAGAAGCAGCACTTCGCCGCATGGCGCCATGAACCGCTGGCCAACAAAGAACAAGTGAGCGGCCTTATCAGTCAATGGCTGTTTCCGGAGCCCACGGTGCAGCCCATCTGGCACCAGGGCAAACAAATCGGCGAGCTGCGACTGACCGCGCTTGATGAACTGATCAGCCACTTTCTCGGTATCTCGATTCTGGTACTGACCGGCAGCATTCTGCTCGCCTCGTTCATCGCCCTGCTGCTGACCCACTCACTGCACCGGGGGATCGTCACCGCCCTGCAGAGCATCACCGAGGTTGTGCACGATATTCGTGAAAACCGTCATTTCTCACGTCGGGTGCCCGAGGAGCGTATTGAGGAATTCCATCTTTTCGCCCAGGACTTTAACAGCCTGCTGGGGGAGATGGAGGACTGGCAGCGCCAGCTGCAGGCCAAGAATGCCCAGCTGTTGCGTAGCTCGCTACATGACCCGCTGACCGGCCTGGCTAACCGCGCCGCCTTTCGCAACGCGCTCGCCGAACTGATGAAGAACGAGGTGGATCACCAGACCTCGGCATTACTGTTTCTTGACGGCGATAACTTCAAGCTGATCAATGACAACTGGGGGCACGCGGCAGGCGATAAAGTGCTGACGGAGGTCGCCAGCCGCCTGATGGCCTTCGCCGGAAAACGCCATCTGGCGTGGCGTCTCGGCGGCGATGAGTTTGCCGTTCTGCTGCGTGAGGTGCGCTCGGAAGCCGAAGTGCAGGCTCTGTGCCAGGCGCTGTCGGAACAATTTCTTCCGCCATTCAACCTGCACAATGGCCATAGCGCCACGCTCTCGCTGAGCGTCGGTTATGCCCTGGCGTGGGAGCACGCCACCGCGGAATCACTGCAAGAACTTGCCGATCAGAATATGTATCGCATGAAAAACCAACGTATCCAGCAGACGCTGAAATAATAAAGGACTCATTATGCTCAGAAAATATTTCGTCCCCGCCCTGATGGCGGCGGCGCTTTTGACAGGTTGCCAGGCTCCTCAGGGAAAATTTACCCCCGAGCAGGTGGCGGCGATGAAATCTTACGGCTTCACTGAAAGCAATGGCGATTGGTCCCTGGGCTTATCCGATAGCATCCTGTTTGACAAGAATGACTACCGACTACGTCCCGACAGCCGCCAGCAGATCACCACGATGGCCTCGCGGCTGGCGGCGACCGGGATCACCCATAGCCGCCTTGAAGGCCACACCGATAATTACGGTGAGGATAGCTATAACGAAGCCCTGTCGCTTAAGCGCGCCAATAGCGTAGCCGATGCCTGGGCGGAAGGCGCCCATGTCCCGCGCAGTCATTTAGTCACCCGCGGCCTTGGCAAGAAATACCCGATCGCCAGCAACGACACGGCGGCCGGGCGCGCTGAAAACCGCCGGGTCACGGTGGTCATCAGCACGCCGTAAGCCTTCGCTTAATCGCTGGACTTCGCCATCCTCATTGCCGTTGCCGCGCGCCAGCGCAGGTAGTCAACGGCAATGAACAGCACCAGACTTGCCCCCATCAATGGCATGGCCAGACCCAGGGCTAACGCTATCCCCAGTACCAGCCCACGGGCAGGCCAGGCGAGCGACAGCCATGCCTGCAGCAGCGAATGCGCCGGATCCCAGACCGCCTGAGGCGGACGACGGATCCACCACAGCCGATACCCCACGCCGATGGTGACGCACAGCGCGCAGCCGAACCCTACCAGCAGCAACTGATTCACCAGACCAAAGAGGACCCCCATGTGGAAATCGACGCCCCAGCGGGTGAGCTTCGCCATCAGCGGGAAGTCGGCGAACCGGGTGCGATCCACCACCTGCATCGTGGCGCCATCGATCGCCACCGCGTCCACCTGCGTCGGCCAGCGGCGGTCGATCTCATTTACCGTCCAGGCACGTTCCTTCGAAACCGGCGGACGGATCTCCAGCCGGCTGGCGTTCAGCCCCGCCTGACGGGCCACCGCCAGCACCAGGTCAAACTGCGCTGGCTGCAGCACTGACTGATGCTGCATGGCCATCCCGTCCATATGATGCCCGGCGTGGGGATCGTGCGCCATCGGCGCCTCACCGTGCAGCAGGGTATTCACCTGCGGCGTCCACCAGCCGAAAGCCGCCCGCATTTTATCCACATTACCGCCAGCCCATTGCGACCAGGTCAGGCCGGTGGCGGAGAAGAGCAGCATGCCCAGCAGTAAGCCCCAGCCCAGCGTCACGTGCAACCGACGATGATTCTGCAGGACGTTATTGATCCGCCGTTTTGGACGTGTCATCGCCCACAGGGCAATGCCACCCAGTGCGGCAACCCACATCCATGAGGCAGCCAGTTCGCTGTATAACCGCCCGCTGTCGCCCAGCAGCAGCGAACGATGCGCATAATCAATCCACTGGCGCAGCGGCAGGATGCCGCTGGTACCGTAGACCGTCATATCGCCCTTCACCCGCAGCGAGATCGGATCGACGAAAATGGCCCGGGATTCTGACTCGCCCAGGCTCGGGTCAACAAACATAATCCGGGTAGTCTCCCCCATCGCGGGGGCCGGCCGCACCGCCAGCAGCCGAAGATTACCCTGGGTCGCTTCTTCCGCCACTGCAATCTGGGCGCTGAGCGGCTGCGGGGTCCCGTCGGCAAGGCCATGCAGCGCGTCGTGATAGAGCCAGTTTTCCAGCTGCGGCGTCGCCACGTACAGCGTGCCGGTCAGGGCAGCGACAAAGATAAACGGTCCGATAAACAGTCCGATGTAGAAATGGAGGCGACGCAGCAGGTTTAACCATGCCGCGCGCGAGGTGCAGGTTGTCATACTCTTCCTTTTTTAAAGCAAAAGAGGTTATTGCGCCGTGCGCAGATTGATTTTTATTAAAGGAAAAAAGCAGACAGCCGCGGCGGGGCGCGGGTTTCAGGGTAGAGCCAGGGGAAGTAGTGCCAGTGTTTTAATACCGGGCGAGAAGCCGGCAGGCGAATACGCCGCAGGAGCATGGCGACGAACAGCGCCAGCGCGAAAAGCAGCCCCGGGACATGGGCTAACAGCACGCAATAGCCACACGCTTCGGCATGGTCCAGCGGCAGTTCGTGTCCGGTATGCGTGGCGCCGTCTGTGCTATGCATCATCGCTATCTCGTGGTCGGGCATTTGCGCCATGCTCGCGGACGAGCTGTCCATCATCATGGCGTGATGCATGCCGGGCATCGCGCTCATGGGGTCTTTTTGCAGGGAGATGGAGATCAGGGGGGCCACGACGATCAACAGGATCGCCAACAGTGCCAGCCAGGCGGCTCGCCGTTTAGGTGTCGTTTGCAGGAAACTGTTGCTGACCACCGCCCCTCCGAATAGAGGGCGTATTGTAAATGATTTACATCACAATGGTTACAACAAAGATAAAAAAAGGGCCAGCCATCTGGCCAGCCCTTCTGTCAGGATGTCGCGAAAGCGAATCTTAGTTAAGACGCTCTTTGATACGAGCAGACTTACCAGTACGCTCACGCAGGTAGTACAGTTTAGCTTTACGTACAGCACCACGACGTTTAACAGCAATGCTGTCAACTACCGGAGAGTGAGTCTGGAAGACACGCTCAACGCCTTCGCCGTTGGAAATTTTGCGAACAGTGAATGCAGAGTGCAGACCGCGGTTACGAATAGCGATAACCACGCCCTCGAATGCCTGCAGACGTTTTTTGGAACCTTCAACAACCCATACTTTCACTTCCACGGTATCACCCGGACGGAAGGAAGGTACGTCCTGCTTCATCTGTTCTTGTTCAAGTTGCTTAATAATGTTGCTCATAATTTAATCTCTTATCCTGGGTAAACTGATATTGGGGGCTCACGCCTGCCCATCATGTTTATGCTGCTGTTGCGCGTGTTCGCTTTTGAACTGCGCCAGCAACTTTGCTTGCTCTTCAGTCAGAGCCAGGTTTTCCAGAAGTTCAGGTCTTCTAAGCCAGGTGCGGCCCAGCGACTGCTTCAGACGCCAGCGACGTATCTCAGCATGGTTTCCCGACAGCAATACTGGCGGTACTTCCATCTCTTCTAACACTTCAGGACGGGTATAGTGCGGGCAATCCAGCAACCCATCAGCAAAGGAATCTTCCGTTGCCGAAGCTTCATGGCCCAGTACTCCCGGAATGAACCGGGAAACGGAGTCAATCAGCGTCATTGCCGGTAACTCACCACCGCTGAGAACGTAATCGCCGATTGACCATTCTTCGTCAATTTCGGTTTGGATTACGCGCTCGTCTATCCCTTCGTAGCGACCGCACACCAGAATCAGTTTCTGATTCGTTGCCAGTTCGCTGACGCCCGCTTGATCAAGCTTGCGTCCCTGAGGTGACAGATAAATCACCTTCGCGCCTTCACCTGCCGCGGCTTTTGCTGCATGAATAGCATCCCGTAAAGGTTGCACCATCATTAGCATCCCCGGTCCGCCGCCGTAAGGACGATCGTCCACGGTACGGTGCCGGTCATGAGCGAAGTCGCGAGGACTCCAGCTTTCGATGCTCAGCAGGCCATTTTTTACTGCCCGGCCAGTTACCCCGTAATCGGTAATTGCGCGGAACATTTCAGGAAACAGGCTAATTATGCCAATCCACATAGCGCCGTCTTTTACCGTTTATCCGGAGAATTTAAAAACCAGGATCCCAATCTACTTCGATAGTACGCGTAGTGAGATCGACTTTCTTGATAACCTGCCCATCGAGGAACGGAACCAACCGCTCCTTGATGCCAAATGCATCTTTCAGGTTTGCCTTGATGACGAGTACGTCATTAGACCCGGTTTCCATCATATCAATGACTTTACCGAGGCTATAGCCTTCCGTTGTCACTACCTGGCAGCCCATCAGGTCTTTCCAGTAGTAGTCACCCTCTTCCAGCTCCGGCAACTGCGATGAATCCACGATAATTTCGCAATTAGTCAGTAGATTCGCGGCATCACGATCGTCAACGCCTTTCAGCTTGATGATGATGTCCTGATTGTGGTGGCGCCAGCCTTCCAGCTCAACAACCTGCCACTGACCCGCCTTCTGGATTAACCAGGGCTGATAGTCAAAAATGCTTTCGGCGTCTTCGGTGGAGGAAAACACTCTGAGCCAACCACGGATACCGTAGGAAGAACCCATTTTCCCCAATACGATCGGATCAACAGGTGCTTGTGCGGTGTGTTGCTTGCTCATCATGACCACCGTGACAGATTAAGCTGCTTTGTTAGCGGCTTTGATCAGCGCGGCAACGCGATCGGAAACAGTAGCGCCCAGGCCAACCCAGTGAGCGATACGATCCAGATCCAGGCGAGTTTCTTCTTCCGCGCCGCTAGCGATCGGGTTGAAGAAACCAACGCGCTCGATGAAGCGACCGTTGCGTGCATTACGGCTGTCGGTGACAACAACCTGGTAGAACGGACGCTTTTTAGCGCCGTGACGTGCTAAACGAATAGTTACCATAACATCCTCTTGTGTGAATAAAACAACCGGGCCCCATCGAGGAACGGAGCCCGGTGTCATATTAAAAGCCCGAAAATTTTACTGATTTCTGGGGAAAATGCAATCAGCATCTTGGTACTGAGCATTAAACAAGGGATAGAAGGCGTATATCGGTGCAGCTAGTTTAGTTCCGGCGTGCGCGCAGAAAGCGGAGCGTACACGTAGTACGTGAGCATTTCGAGCACACCCCGGAGCTAAAATGGCAAACAAGATAGCCTTATACCCTTGTTTTTAGCGGCCCGGGAAGCCTGGCGGCATCATCCCTTTCATCCCGCGCATCATCTTCATCATGCCGCCTTTCGATTTCATCTTCTTCATCATGCGCTGCATGTCGTCGAACTGCTTGAGCAGACGGTTCACATCCTGCACCTGCATCCCGCAGCCGGCGGCGATACGGCGCTTACGTGAACCTTTGATGATTTCCGGTTTGGCGCGCTCTTTCAGAGTCATCGAGTTGATGATGGCTTCCATACGCACCAGCACTTTGTCGTCCATCTGCGCTTTCACGTTGTCCGGGATCTGGCCCATACCCGGCAGCTTGCCCATCAGGCTGGCCATGCCGCCCATGTTTTTCATCTGACGCAGCTGCTCAAGGAAGTCCGTCAGATCGAAACCGTCGCCTTTCTTCAGTTTGGAGGCCAGCTTCTCGGCCTGCGCGCGGTCAACTTTGCTCTCGATATCTTCGATCAGCGACAGCACGTCGCCCATGCCGAGGATACGGGAAGCGACGCGGTCCGGATGGAACGGCTCCAGCGCTTCGGTTTTCTCGCCGACGCCGAGGAATTTAATCGGCTTGCCGGTAATATGGCGAATCGACAGCGCCGCGCCGCCGCGGGCGTCGCCGTCCACTTTGGTCAGCACCACGCCGGTCAGCGGCAGCGCTTCGTTAAAGGCCTTCGCGGTATTCGCCGCATCCTGGCCGGTCATCGCATCGACGACAAACAGGGTTTCAACCGGATTAATGGCGGCGTGGACGTGCTTGATTTCGTCCATCATCGCTTCGTCAACGTGCAGACGACCGGCTGTATCCACCAGCAGCACGTCGTAGAATTTGAGTTTCGCTTCTTTCAGCGCCGCGTTGACGATATCAACCGGCTTCTGGCCGACGTCAGACGGGAAGAAATCGACGCCGACCTGCTCGGCCAGGGTTTCCAGCTGTTTGATCGCCGCCGGGCGGTAAACGTCCGCGGAAACGACCAGCACTTTCTTCTTGTGCTTCTCGCGCAGGAATTTCCCCAGCTTACCGACGCTGGTGGTTTTACCGGCACCCTGCAGGCCCGCCATCAGCACCACGGCCGGCGGCTGCGCGGCCAGGTCGAGCGTCTGGTTCTCTTCGCCCATCGCCGCCACCAGCTCGTTGCGGACGATTTTGACGAACTCCTGACCCGGGGTCAGGCTTTTATTGACTTCATGGCCGACCGCGCTCTCTTTCACACGGCTGATGAAATCACGAACCACCGGAAGCGCAACGTCCGCTTCCAGCAGCGCCATGCGCACTTCGCGCAGGGTGTCTTTAATATTGTCTTCTGTAAGGCGTCCGCGGCCGCTAATGTTGCGCAGCGTACGCGACAAACGATCGGTTAAATTATCAAACATTGTCTCTCGCCTGAGGTGGAAACGGTCGGTCGCCGCAGCGACACACAAAACGAATGTGGCGGAGTATAACACGACATCAATCTGAATGTGCTGCAACGGTTGGAGCAGAGGCCTGCTGACGTTATACTGCTTCTCTTTCTTATTTAGCCAACAGCCGACACCTATGCCTGTTTTTGCTCTACTCGCCCTTGTCGCCTACTCCGTCAGCCTCGCGCTGATTATCCCCGGCTTGCTGCAAAAAAACAGCAGCTGGCGGCGAATGGCGATTTTATCTGCGACTATCGCGTTGATCTGCCATGCTTTTGCGCTGGAAGCACGGATATTCCCCGGCGGCGAGAGCGGGCAAAACCTCAGCTTACTGAACGTCGGGTCGCTGGTCAGCCTGATGATCTGTACGGTGATGACTATCGTGGCCTCGCGCAATCGCGGCTGGCTGCTGCTGCCTATCGTCTATGCCTTCGCGCTGATCAATCTGGCCTTCGCCACTTTCGTGCCTAACGAATATATCACCCACCTGGAAACCACCCCGGGGATGCTGGTGCATATCGGCCTGTCGCTCTTCTCGTACGCCACGCTGATCATCGCCGCGCTGTATGCGCTGCAGCTGGCGTGGATCGACTACCAGTTAAAGAATAAAAAGCTGGCCTTCAGCAGCGAAATGCCGCCGCTGATGAGCATCGAGCGCAAAATGTTCCACATCACTCAGGTCGGCGTGGTGCTACTGACCCTGACGCTGTGCAGCGGCCTGTTCTATATGCACAATCTGTTCAGCAGCGAAAACATTGATAAAGCGGTGCTGTCGATTATTGCGTGGTTCGTCTATATCGTTCTGCTGTGGGGCCACTATCATGAAGGGTGGCGCGGACGTCGCGTGGTCTGGTTCAGCGTCGCTGGCGCCGGTCTGCTGACGCTGGCCTATTTTGGTAGCCGCGTGCTGCAGCAGTTCGTGAGCTAAGTCTTTTAAGGAATCCTACGTGGAACATATCTCCACCACCACGCTGATCATAACGCTGATCGTCATGGTGATTATCTCTGCCTATTTCTCCGGCTCCGAAACCGGCATGATGACGCTGAACCGCTATCGGCTGCGTCATATGGCGAAACAAGGCAACCGCCCCGCCAAGCGCGTGGAGAAGCTGCTGCGCAAGCCGGACCGCCTGATTAGCCTCGTGCTCATCGGCAATAACCTCGTCAACATTCTCGCCTCGGCGCTGGGCACCATCGTCGGCATGCGCCTGTACGGCGACGCCGGCGTCGCGATCGCCACTGGCGTGCTCACCTTTGTGGTACTGGTATTTGCCGAGGTGCTGCCGAAGACCATCGCCGCGCTCTATCCGGAAAAGGTCGCCTACCCCAGCAGCTTCCTGCTGGCGCCCCTGCAGGTGCTGATGATGCCGCTGGTGTGGCTGCTGAATACCATCACCCGCATGCTGATGCGCATGATGGGCATCCGCACCGATACCGTCATCAGCAGCGCTTTGAGCAAAGATGAACTGCGCACGATTGTGAATGAATCCCGTTCACAAATCTCCCGGCGCAACCAGGATATGCTGCTGTCGGTCCTGGATCTGGAAAAAGTCAGCGTTAACGACATCATGGTGCCGCGCAATGAGATTGTCGGCATCGACATCAATGATGACTGGAAATCTATCGTCCGCCAGCTGACCCACTCGCCGCATGGCCGCATCGTGCTCTACCGCGATTCACTGGACGATGCCATCAGCATGCTGCGCGTTCGCGAAGCCTACCGTCTGATGACGGAGAAGAAAGAGTTCACAAAAGAGATCATGCTGCGGGCGGCAGATGAGATCTACTTTGTTCCGGAAGGGACGCCGCTCAGCACCCAGCTGGTGAAATTTCAGCGCAATAAAAAGAAAGTCGGTCTGGTGGTCGATGAATACGGCGATATTCAGGGGCTGGTCACCGTAGAAGATATTCTTGAAGAGATTGTCGGCGACTTCACCACCTCCATGTCACCCACCCTGGCGGAGGAAGTGACCCCGCTTAACGACGGCACGGTGATTATCGACGGCAGCGCCAACGTTCGCGAAATCAACAAAGCGTTTAACTGGCACCTGCCGGAAGATGAAGCGCGCACCGTCAACGGTATCATCCTCGAAGCGCTGGAAGAGATCCCGGTCCCGGGCACCCGCGTGCGCATTGAGCAGTACGATATAGATATCCTCGACGTGCAGGACAACATGATCAAACAGGTGAAAGTGATGCCGGTGAAATCATTACGCGAGAGCGTCGCGGAGTAGCGCGAGCGAAGGAATTAACATCACGGCGGGCTGCGGCCCGCCGTTTTTTTATCTCGCGCCGGGAGCGGTGGCATAAAAAAACGGCCGCCCGCGGGCAGCCGTTGAGCAATGCAGCAGACGTTATTTCGCTTTCGCTACCGTCACCATCGCGGCGCGAATAGTACGGCCGTTCAGGGTATAACCTTTCTGCATCACGGCCAGCACGTTGCCCGCCGCCACGTCTTCAGATTCGACCATCGCAATGGCCTGGTGGACGTTCGGATCCAGCGGAACGTTGGTGTCGGCGATCACTTCCACGCCGAACTTACGCACCACGTCCAGCATGGATTTCAGGGTCAGTTCGATCCCTTCCACCATCGGCGCCAGGTCCGGATTAGCCTTGTCGGCCACTTCCAGCGCGCGGTCCAGGCTGTCGATCACCGGCAGCAGTTCATTGACGAATTTTTCCAGCGCGAATTTGTGCGCTTTCTCGATATCCTGCTCGGTACGGCGACGCAGGTTATCTTCGTCGGCTTTGGCACGCAGCATCACTTCACGTTCACGTTTCTGCGCTTCAGCCAGCTGGGCTTCCAGATTCGCAATTTTTTCATCGCGCGGATCCACCTGCTCAGCCGAAACTTCAGGCTCTACTGCCTCAACGTCGTCGTGCTGCTCCGTGATAATTTCTTCCGGGGCTTGCCCCTCAGGCGTTTTCTGTTCTTTACTACTCATGAATTTCTCCGCGTTTTTTTCGCATTCATCTCGCTAACTTCGCTTATTATGGGGATCAGTTTCCGGGTTTCAAGGGAAGCGGACAGATTGTCACTATTTCATTTAACGCAAGGACATCCAGATCATGAAGAACCATTTCAAGTGTATCGGCATTGTGGGACATCCTCGTCACCCCACCGCCCTGACCACACATGAAATGCTCTGGCGCTGGCTGTGCAGCAAAGGGTATGAAGTGCTGGTTGAACAGCAGATCGCCCATGAACTTCAGCTCAGCAACGTGAAAACCGGCACGCTGGCGGAGATTGGCCAACAGGCCGACCTCGCGGTGGTGGTGGGCGGCGACGGCAATATGCTCGGCGCGGCGCGGACCCTGGCCCGGTATGACATTAACGTCATCGGCATTAACCGCGGCAACCTCGGCTTTCTCACCGACCTTGACCCGGACAACGCCCTGCAGCAGCTCGCCGACGTGCTGGAAGGCCACTACATCGCCGAGAAACGCTTTCTGCTGGAGGCCCAGGTGTGCCAGCAGGATTGCCAGAAACGCATCAGCACCGCCATCAACGAAGTGGTGCTGCACCCAGGCAAAGTGGCGCATATGATTGAGTTCGAAGTCTATATCGACGAAGTCTTTGCGTTCTCTCAGCGCTCTGATGGCCTGATAATCTCCACCCCGACCGGCTCCACCGCCTATTCGCTGTCGGCCGGCGGCCCGATCCTCACCCCGTCGCTGGACGCTATCACCCTGGTGCCGATGTTCCCGCACACCCTTTCAGCGCGACCGCTGGTGATCAACGGCGACAGCACCATCCGCCTGCGCTTCTCTCATCGCTGCAGCGATCTGGAGATCAGCTGCGACAGCCAGATTGCCCTACCGATCCAGGATGGCGAAGACGTTCTCATTCGCCGCTGTGATTATCACCTCAATCTGATTCACCCGAAAGATTACAGCTATTTCAATACATTAAGCACCAAGCTCGGCTGGTCGAAAAAATTGTTCTGATTTACATCGCTGCCTCTTTACTGGATAAAAAACCAGTCTATACTGTACGAAAACACAGTATTGGTTTTTCATACAGGAAGGCAGCTATGTTGGCGCAACTCACCATCAGTAATTTTGCTATCGTTCGTGAACTGGAAATTGATTTCCACAGCGGTATGACCGCCATCACCGGGGAAACCGGCGCCGGGAAATCCATTGCCATCGACGCGCTGGGGCTGTGCCTCGGCGGCAGAGCGGAAGCCGACATGGTGCGTCGCGGCGCCACCCGCGCCGACCTGTGCGCGCGCTTCGCGCTGAAGGATACTCCGGCCGCCCAGCGCTGGCTGGAAGAGAACCAGCTGGAGAGCGGGCGTGAGTGTTTACTTCGTCGGGTGATCAGCGCTGACGGCCGCTCTCGCGGCTTTATCAACGGTACCGCCGTCCCGCTCTCTCAGCTGCGCGAGCTGGGCCAGCTGCTGATCCAGATCCACGGCCAGCATGCGCACCAGCTGTTAACCAAACCCGAACACCAGAAAACGCTGCTCGACGGCTATACCGGTGAGTATGCGCTCACTCAGCGCATGGCCGAGCATTATCGCCAGTGGCACCAGAGTTGCCGCGAGCTGGCCCTGCACCAGCAGCAGAGCCAGGAGCGCGCCGCCCGCGCCGATCTGCTGCAGTATCAGCTTAAAGAGCTGAACGAATTTAACCCGCTGCCGGGAGAATTCGAGCAGATTGACGAAGAGTACAAGCGCCTGGCCAACAGCGGCCAGCTGCTCAGCACCTGCCAGCACGCCCTGACGGTACTGGCGGACGGTGAAGAGGCCAATCTGCAGAGCCTGCTTTATACCGCGAAGCAGCTGGTCAGCGAGCTGGTGGGTATGGACAGCAAGCTTTCCGGCGTGCTGGATATGCTGGAAGAGGCGGCCATTCAGCTCAGCGAGGCCAGCGACGAGCTGCGCCACTATCACGACCGTCTGGATCTCGATCCTAACCGTCTGTTCGAACTTGAGCAGCGGATTTCCCGGCAAATCGCGCTGGCGCGTAAACACCAGGTAATGCCGGAAGAGCTGCCGGCGGTTTATCAGGCGATGCTGGAAGAGCAGCGTCTGCTGGACGATAGCGCCGGCTCGCTGGAATCCCTCAGCCAGCAGGTGGTCGAACATCATCAGCTGGCGCTGGAGACCGCGCGTCAGCTGCACGCCCTGCGCCAGGCCAGCGCCGACGAGCTGACCCAGCTTATCACCGAGAGTATGCACTCACTTTCGATGCCGCACGGAATCTTCGCGATTGAGGTCGCTTTCGATGAACGCCATCTCACCGCCGACGGCGCCGATCATATTGAGTTCCGCGTCACCACTAACCCCGGTCAGCCGCTGCAGCCGATCGCGAAAGTGGCCTCCGGCGGCGAACTGTCGCGCATTGCGCTGGCGATTCAGGTGATCACCGCGCGTAAAATGGAAACCCCGGCGCTGATCTTCGACGAAGTGGACGTCGGCATCAGCGGCCCGACTGCCGCCGTGGTCGGCAAGCTGCTGCGCCAGCTGGGCGAGTCCACGCAGGTGATGTGCGTGACCCACCTGCCGCAGGTTGCGGGCTGCGGCCACCATCATTTCTTTGTCTGCAAAGAGACCGATGGCGAGATGACCGAAACCCATATGCAGCCGCTGGATAAGCGCGCTCGTCTGCAGGAGCTGGCTCGCCTGCTGGGCGGCAGCGAGGTCACGCGCAACACCCTGGCGAACGCGAAAGAGTTGCTTGCGGCGTAAACTTTTTGATTTTCACAGGGTCATAGTGAACAGCAAATTGCCTGCTGACCTGCAGCCGGAGGTTTCCATCGGCGCGAAGGTCTATTATTATCGGCATATTACAGATGAGCCACGTACTGCTCGGGCCCAAAAAGGAATCAAATCACTATGCGCTGTAAAACGCTGACTGCTGCCGCAGCGGTTCTTCTTATGTTGACCGCAGGCTGTTCCACTCTGGAACGAGTGGTTTACCGTCCTGACATCAACCAGGGTAACTATCTGGCACCTAACGATGTAGCGAAAATTCGTGTCGGTATGACGCAACAGCAGGTTGCTTATGCTCTCGGAACGCCAATGATGTCGGATCCGTTCGGCACCAACACCTGGTTCTATGTATTCCGTCAGGAGCCGGGCCACGAGAAAGTGACTCAGCAGACCCTGACCCTGACGTTCAACAGCGGCGGCGTGTTAACTAACATTGATAACAAGCCCGCGCTGACCAGTCAGTAAGGCCCGGAAAAGCAAAAAGCGCTCAGTGAGCGCTTTTTTTATGGCTGATAGCCGGTCTGCTGCTGTGGGTTACTTCGCAGCGCTTTTCTCTGCCCGCTGGCGACGCAGCTCTTTCGGGTCTGCGATCAGCGGTCGATAGATTTCGACCCGGTCGCCGTCGTGAACTTCGTCATGCAGCTTAACCGGACGACTGTAGATCCCCAGCTTGTTCTTCGCCAGATCGATATCATCACGCAAGGCCAATAGCCCGCTGGCGATAATCGCCTGCTCGACCGTCGCTCCCTCATCCAGGGTGACTCGCTGCAAATACTGCTTTTCAGGCAGCGCGTAGGCGACTTCAACACGAATATTAGCTGGCACTGTAGACCTCTTTGGCGCGCGAAGTGAACGCCTGCACCATGTTGGCGGCCAGCTCTTTGAAGACCCGGCCAAAGGCCATCTCAATCAGCTTATTGGTAAACTCAAAATCGAGATGGAACTCGATTTTGCACGCCTCGGGGCTCAGCGGAATAAACTTCCAGCCGCCAATCAGCTTCTTGAACGGGCCATCCACCAGGCTCATCAAAATGCTCTGGTTGCTGGTCAGTGTATTCCGGGTCGTGAAGGTCTTACTGATGCCGGCTTTGGACACATCAACCGCCGCCGTCATTTGCGTCGGCCCGAATTCCAGCACGCGGCTACCGGTGCAGCCTGGCAGAAAATCAGGATAGGACTTCACATCGTTTACCAGTTGATACATCTGTTCCGCGCTGAAAGGCACCAGCGCAGTACGGCTAATCTGAGGCATAGCAGGTTCCACATTTAAACACAGTGCAAATAATATCATTTATCTGCTGCTAAAAAAAACGCTGTGCCGCAACTCGTGCTAAGATGCGCAGTACACCTCGCAGGATGCGATCGAGGTAACTGTGTATAAGACGATGACTTCAGGACATTATGACTAAGAAAAAAGCCCACAAACCTGGATCAGCCACCATTGCGCTGAATAAACGCGCCCGTCACGAATACTTTATCGAAGATGAATACGAGGCTGGTCTCGCCCTGCAGGGCTGGGAAGTCAAATCCCTGCGTGCAGGCAAAGCCAACATCGGCGATAGCTATGTCATCCTGAAGGATGGCGAAGCCTTCCTGTTCGGCGCCAACTTTACGCCCATGGCCGTGGCTTCCACCCACTATGTGTGCGACCCGACGCGCACTCGTAAGCTGCTGCTTAACCAGCGCGAACTCGACACGCTGTACGGCCGCATTAACCGCGAAGGTTACACCGTCGTCGCCCTGTCGCTGTACTGGAAGAACGCCTGGTGCAAAGTGAAAATCGGCGTCGCCAAAGGTAAGAAACAACACGACAAGCGTACCGATCTGAAAGATCGTGAATGGGCGCTGGATAAGGCGCGTATTATGAAGCACGCCGGACGTTAATTTCCCCTCCCCGAGGGCCAGCTCTCGCTGGCCCTTACGCTATATCCTTGTTGATGCTGCTTTTTCGTCCACCCTGCTGAAATAATCCTGCGTGATGGGGCTGGTAACGACATTCACAAATCTGTTATACTTGACCTACACATTGGGGCTGATTCTGGATTCGACGGGATTTGCGAAACCCAAGGTGCATGCCGAGGGGCGGTTGGCCTCGTAAAAAGCCGCAAAAAATAGTCGCAAACGACGAAAACTACGCTTTAGCAGCTTAATAACCTGCTCTGAGCCCTCTCTCCCTAGCTTCCGCTCTTAAGACGGGGATCAAAGAGAGGTCAAACCCAAAAGAGATCGCGTGGATGCCCTGCCTGGGGTTGAAGCGTTAAATCTAATCAGGCTAGTTTGTTAGTGGCGTGTCTGTCCGCAGCTGGCAAGCGAATGTAAAGACTGACTAAGCATGTAGTGCCGAGGATGTAGGAATTTCGGACGCGGGTTCAACTCCCGCCAGCTCCACCAAAATTCTCCATCGGTGATTACCAGAGTCATCCGATGAAGTCCTAAGAGCCCGCACGGCGCAAGCCCTGCGGGTTTTTTTGTGCCCTCAATTTGTCCCGCGAATTCCGAAGAGAACTAATTAAATCCGAACCTTTTAGGCACCTTGTTAGGCACCTCATACAGCTTTATTGTTTTTGAGGTGCCTAAAACTATGGAAACCCGGCAATGGCAAGACAAACCAAACCTCTATCCGTTAAAGAAATCGAATCCGCCAAACCCAAAGAAGCGGACTACGTTCTCTATGATGGTGATGGCCTTGAGCTACTCATCAAATCCAGCGGAAGTAAAATCTGGCAGTTTCGCTACATTCGCCCTGTCACTAAGAAACGTGCGAAAAAGAGCATAGGTCTCTACCCGTCAGTTACCCTTGCCGATGCCCGAAACTATCGGGCAGAGTCCCGTTCCCTTCTGGCGAAACAAATTGATCCCCAGGAACATCAGCAGGAACAACTGCGCAGTTCAATTGAAGCCAAAACCAATACTTTCCAGCTCGTAGCTGAACGTTGGTGGAATGTGAAGAAAGCAAGCGTGACAGCGGACTATGCAGAAGATATCTGGCGCTCTCTTGAGAGAGATGTCTTTCCTGCAATTGGGGACGTTAGCGTTACAGATATTAAAGCTCACACACTGGTTCAGGCCGTTCAACCTATTCAGGCCTGAGGAGCACTGGAAACCGTTCGTCGACTGTGCCAACGCATTAATGAGGTCATGATCTATGCCCAAAACACAGGGCTGATTGATGCTGTTCCCAGCGTTAATATCGGTAAAGCCTTCGAGAAGCCTCAGAAAAAGAACATGCCCAGCATTCGACCGGACCAGCTACCTCAACTGATGCAGACAATGCGAACAGCCAGCATTAGCCTTTCCACACGCTGCCTGTTCATGTGGCAACTTCTTACTATTACCCGCCCTGCCGAAGCGGCTGAAGCTCGCTGGGAAGAGGTAGACATAGAAGCGCGAGAGTGGAAGATTCCTGCAGCACGCATGAAAATGAACCGCGACCATACTGATCCATTGTCAGATGAAGCAATTGCGATACTGGAGATGATGAAGCCGTTAAGTGGTAATCGAGAATTTATCTTTCCCAGTCGCATTAAGCCTACCCAGCCGATGAACAGCCAGACAGTGAATGCTGCACTCAAGCGTGCTGGCTTAGGAGGCATACTCGTATCACACGGTTTACGTTCTATCGCTAGTACGGCACTCAATGAGGAAGGATTTCTGCCTGATGTCATTGAAGCAGCACTGGCTCATGTAGACAAAAATGAGGTACGTCGCGCTTATAACCGCAGTGATTACCTTGAGCAACGGCGACCGATGATGCAATGGTGGGCTGATTTTGTTATGGCTGCTGATCGCGGAAGTATGATTGAGGGAGGTATGAGGGGAGAGCGTTTAGCGGGATGACGGATAATTAATGACAGTTCCCACTTTAGTAGTGGGCCAGATGAGAATTTATATTTCAAGCGAAAGCTAATAGTTTTAGAAATAAAGCTAATTAGCATAATATCTCTTAATGGAAGGGATATGGAGCCGCAGAAATAAATGAAGACACGGCAGTATGCGCAAAAATCAATCTTCGATCTGGAAGCAATCTTCGAGCAGTCCAGCAACAATGTTAGCGAACTTGAACAGTTGTTGAGCGAGCTGACCTTTCGCAACACTGCCAAGGCGCGGACGCTGACGGCTAAAATCGAGCAATCTCTATTTGCACTTAGCGGCCACAGCGTGGTCGCCATGTCGGCTTCCAGCCCATCAACACGCCATCCCGATTCGGTGTCCATTCAATCTTCTCGAGTTGTGCCCCACAATTCGCCTGCTGCGGAAGAGCAACTGCAACTGAAGTCCATCCCAGACTCTGCCATACGAGAGCAATTCGACAAAGACCAAATCGACCTTGGTCCGATCCCGTCTTTTTCTCCATCAGGTAAGGCGAATGATGCGCGAGCAATACTGGCAGCATGGACAGCCCTCGAAGCACTGTCGCCTCAAGGTTATAAACGCCCAGAGGATATGGCAACCGGCGACCGCTCTAGGGTTGCTCTATTGGAGCGAGGTGTTCCATGGGGACCAAATGCCCGCAGCAAGCCCAGTTATAAGCTTTATTTCGAGGTCGTCCTCGGCTCCATCGCTCTCGACAAGGCGACGGACGAGCTGGTCAAGGTTTTTGGCGAGGATGAGGAGCGTTCACGCCCGGACGGTAAGAAAGCGGCCATCGGCTCGATCCTGATCGACAAAGAAGGCTATGTGCTTGAGGAAAAAGGCGTTGCCGTGTCCAGTTTTGCCTGGGCACTCAAGCCGGCTCTCGATCTGAAGCTTGGGAGTTTAGGGAATTGGCCGAATGTTGAGCCGCGCATTATCAAGCATCTGGATCGAATGATTCGCCACCACAACAAAGATGGAGAACCCATACCGATCGATCTGAATGTTGTTCATAACGCTTATAAATGGCTTGTATCGCAGTTCAGTGTACCCGAGCATTTGGTTGAGCCACCCACATTCGCGATTAAGGTGTTTCATCATTTCAAGGCTAAGGCGCCGCCTGAACCTTCGTTACTGAATTCCTTCTATCTTGAAGATCTCGGTGAAGCAACCAAATTGCTCGAGACGGGCAAAGCCGGAACCGGTTTGCGCCGCTACATGGGAATTGGCAGACCTGACCAGAAAATCGACGTGCTATCGCCCATTTCCGCAGTTGAGCCGTTCGTCGCACCGTCGCTCATGCCGCAGGCTCGTTGGCCTTCGAAAGGCGGCCATCCACTGGTGTTGCTTCAACAGGCTGCCGTGAATGCGGCGCGTGCTGAGCTGAATGATGCTCCAGGTATCATCGGCGTCAATGGGCCTCCGGGAACCGGTAAGACCACTCTTCTCCGGGATATCGTCGTTGGATGCATTCTCGATCGGGCCACGGCGATGTCCGGCTTCAACAAACCGCAGGATGCCTTTTCCACAACAGGCGAGAAGCTGGCATTCGGTTCCAATGCATTCCTGCACTTCTACAAGTTACATGCATCCTTGAGGGGCCATGAGATCGTCGTAGCCTCCTCCAATAACAAAGCGGTCGAAAACGTCAGTAAAGAGCTTCCTCTCAAGGAAGCCAATGGTCGCCATGAACAGATCGCCTACTTCCGGTCCATCAGCGACCTGATTGCGAATCCCAAACGCGCCGGCTATTTCGAAGCCGAGGCCGAGGGGGACATCCCCTCCGACACTGTCGAAACCTGGGGGCTGATCGCCGCTGCTCTCGGCAAGAGCAGCAACCGAGGCGCGTTTCAGCAAGGTTTCTGGTGGAATGAAGACGGTGGTTTCCTTACCTACCTGAAAGCAGCTCGCGGCATAAATGTCATGCGTGAGATCAAGGACGAGCGAACTGGCGAAACCATCGATCGTGTGATGCCCAGCGTGGTTGTCAATGAGCGGCCCAGCACCAACGAAGCGGATGCTGCTGCGGCCTGGCTGAAAGCGCGAACCGCCTTTCTTAAACTTAAGGAGACGGTAGACGCCGAAATCGCCAGCATCGAAGAGATGCGACGGGATATCCAGGCGCTCAAGGGAGCGATCACCGCACTTCAAAGGGCTGAACAGCGTCGACCGAGTCTGAATGAAGCCGTCGAAGAGGCACACAAGACTGCTGAATCCTGCCAACGAGAGCATGAGAAGGCAAAATCGCAGATCGAGCAGGACAAGATCATGCTCGACAGCCATCTTGCTTGCCGTCCAGGTTTCTTCTCCCGTTTGTTTGCGACTGCGGCCTGGAAGTCGTGGAGATCGACACTGCAGAAGCTCTCGACGACCTTGCAGCAATCAGTCATACGGGCGCAGGGGACGGACGGTGCCCTAGAGCTTGCAAGGGCTGAGTGGAGCAATACTGAGTCCCAGTTACAGCAACTCGACCAGGAAATTTCCAGCAAATGTCAGGCTGTCTCGAAATTGAAGGCAACCGAGGCACAGGCACGAAACCGTATGGGAGACAGGGTCGTTGATGAGAGGTTCTTCGAGCGCGAGCACGAGGCTATCCACCTCACTGCGCCATGGCTTCCCGATGAGGTTCATCGCCTGCGGGAGGATCTTTTCGCCGCTGCCCTGACTGTGCATAAAACGTTCATCGATGCTTCGGCCAGCCGCTTGCAACACAATCTTGGGTTATTGATGTCAGGCATGGTAGCTGGTGCCTTCCAGTCTTCCGCTCACCGTGAACTTCTCCCCGACCTTTGGTCAAGCCTTTTCGTGGTTGTGCCGACCGTGTCCACGACATTCGCCTCTGTTCGGACGATGTTCGGGGATCTGCCACCAGAGAGCATTGGTTGGCTTCTAGTAGATGAAGCGGGCCAAGCCGTTCCTCAGGCAGCAGTTGGAGCTATCATGCGGGCAAAGCGCTCCATTGTGGTAGGTGACCCGTTGCAAATCCCACCTGTAGTTTCACTTCCTGAAAAGCTGAACGCCGAAATCTGCAAGTTCTTTGACATTGACCAAGTCGAATGGTCTGCCCCCGCAGCATCTACGCAGACCCTTGCTGATCAGGCATCGCGCTTCAAATCCACCTTCGTCATGGACGTAGGTGATCGAGAAGTCGGGCTGCCATTGCTCGTTCACAGGCGTTGCCAGAACCCAATGTTTGATGTTTCTAACTCCATCGCCTATGCCGGGCAGATGGTCCATGCTGTCGGGCCTAAAAAACCCGGATCTATAGGCTCGGCTTTGGGGAGATCTCACTGGGTGGATATCAATGGCGATGCTGAGACGAAGTGGTGTCCCGACGAGGGCGAAGCGGTTGTGCGAATGCTCAAAGAGCTGGCAGCATCGGGCATTACAAATCCGGACGTATTTATCATCACACCATTCAAGATCGTAGAGCAGAACATGCGTCGGCGTCTCGACAGTGAAACTGATCTGCTGCGAACGTTCGGCGTAAAGCTGGATGAATGGTGCCGTGATCGTGTAGGCACAATCCACACGTTCCAGGGCCGAGAGGCGGACACGGTAATCCTGTTGCTGGGTGCGCCGAAAGCGAGTCAGCAAAGAGCACGTCAGTGGGCGGCAAGCCCACCAAACATAATCAATGTAGCCGTCTCACGCGCCAAGCAAAACCTGTATGTGGTCGGCTCGGCTGCTGCATGGACAGGGGCGGGAACTAGCCTTCAGGTCCTGCATCGGCAATTGGCGAAATCAGCCTAACAATCTCCGAGGTGGCCCTCATTATTGAGGGCTCATCGCGACTCATTTTTGGCTAACTTCAGTAATGGGCTGGCCGCTATGTGTTAAAATCTGACATTGCTCACATAATAATCAAGCAGTCACTTTTCACCGCCCATCCAAGCTTGATAATTGTTACCGCTCCCCTTATATCCACACTGAGGAATAACCTCTGACATGGCTAAGGAGTATGATTATGGGGCTTAAACCTGGTCCAAAACCAATCGCAAAATCAACAGGAAAACCCGATCAACGCAGACGTGATAATAAGGATACACCCGGCAATACCCCAGGACTGAAACCAAGCAAATCAACTGGGAAGTAATCGTTCAAGGGTATGGAGAATTCATCTATACCCTTATCTCATCAAATCAGTCTGCTTTAGCCCGTTTAGTGCTGTGAGTTCAACGGGTCGATGCAACGCTATCCTTAATCAAGGGGGACGTTGTCATGAAACGAAGAACTCGGATTAACTACACGCCAGAGCAGAAGGCAATTATCTGGGACAGATATAAGCAAGGTGATTCTCTACATGATATCGCCAGAATGTTCGACAGATATCATTCTTCCATTATGCCCACTATCCACCAGACAGGCGGCTATCGTCCTCCCGTGCGAAAACGGCACCGATTAGCGCTTTCGCTTGATGAAAGAGAGGAGATATCCAGAGGGCTGGTAGCAAAACTCAGTATCAGGGATATCGCCGCCAAATTATCAAGAGCGCCCTCAACGATTAGCCGCGAGGTCAGGAGGCACGGTGGTGCAAAACAATACCGTGCAGCAAAAGCCGATGCTACTGCGTGGGAAAATGCACTGAGACCAAAACCTTGCAAGCTAATTGAAAGCCCCGCATTGTGTAAAATCATTGCAGAGAAGATGCATCAGGACTGGTCGCCGGAACAGATCGCCGGTTGGCTGAAACGCTGTTATCCGGATAATCAGGAAATGCATGTGTCACACGAAACGATTTATAAAACGCTTTTTATACAAACCCGGGGAGCATTAAAAAAAGAGCTGCAGCAATGCCTCAGAAGCGGAAGAGCAGTGCGTAGATCCAGAACGTCATCGCTTAAAGGGAAAGGATTAGGGTCAATCCCGAACACGATACCTATCAGCGAAAGGCCACCAGAGGCGGCTGACAGAGCCATCCCAGGTCACTGGGAAGGTGACTTGATTCAGGGCTCGAAAAACTCCTATATCATCACCCTCGTAGAACGTCATTCTCGTTTTGTTATGCTGGCGAAGATCAGAGACAACAAGACCATAACGGTTATATCTGCACTCATCAGACAAGCCCGGGAATTACCTGCTGAGCTTTATAAAACATTAACTTGGGATCGTGGCGCTGAAATGACCAGCCACACACGATTTACTATAGCGACAGACATTCAGATTTATTTTTGTGATCCTCAATCTCCCTGGCAACGTGGCTCAAATGAAAATACGAACAGATTGCTCAGACAATATTTTCCAAAAGGAACTGACTTATCGGTTCACAGCCAGCAAAGACTTAACAGTGTTGCCAGACAGCTCAACGAAAGGCCGAGAAAAACGCTAGACTATGAATCACCCGCAGAACGGTTCAATCAATGTGTTGCATCCATCGGTTGAACTCACAGCACAGAGCGGACGAGATGGCTGGTTTGAAGGTCCGCTGTGAGCGAGGAGCGGAAGTTCGCAATTTTGATCACCGCACAAGGCGCATTACTAGTATTACTATGTTTTGTTAAAAAGGAAATTTTTTCTATGTCTAAACACGAAAGTTACAATGGCGTTTTTATTTCAAATAACGGACAATTCTCCGGATTTCTTAAAGTTTCGGCTCCCCAGTGCCCCAGGCGTCAGCCCAATTGCGCTAACCGGCAGAGGCGACATTTCGGGCCTGGCGGCTTGGCCTTTGCAAGAAAAAAACGACCTAAATCAAATTTTTGCAGTTAAATACTGCTCGAGTCAATAATTGATATTGTTTTAGATAATTACTTTTAATATATTACGTGTTAATGTAATTTTCTGAATCCAAACTATTCCATTTCACATTTAGCTTTCTCTGAAATGCTGTCTAGTTGCTCTTGAATAATCAAATGTTAATTATAAGGACATCAAAGTGACTAAATATATCTTCAGTATCAATGATTTAATTTTATCAAAAAATGCACAATTTTTTAAGATAAAAAAACCTTTATCTAGAAATAAAATAAAAAATCTATTTAGAAGCATATCCTCGATAAAAGATGGTGTTTTTCTTATAAATAAAATTAAATCTGAAGTTGTTGTAGATAATGGGAATTTAACTTACTCTTTGGTGTCTTTTAAAGTTATAGAAGAGCCTTCATTTCTACAAGGCACTAGCATTTCAGAAAGCAAGTATGCGTATCTAATGATCTTGGAGGTTCAGGATTTTTTAATAATTTCGAAGAAAAATGTTGATGCAATTGAAAGCGAGTTGGAAAGGTTCATAGAATACTTTGAGTTTGATAAATTTTCAAATTTTAATGGAAGGCTGAATCCTGAGTATGAAAAGATTAGCATGAGGAATATGTCACTGTCAGATTCAGTGATAAGAAATAGAACAGTGGAAGCAAAAAATCTAAGTGGCATTCTTTCTCCTAACACGACTGGACGTTCAATTCCAGGGACATTTAGAGTCAAGACAGGAAATGACATATTTACTTTAACACCAAATACTTCACGAATAGGCTACAAAGATAAAAAAGTCGATTTTTTTAATTTCTGCTCATGGGCAATAGCTACAGTTAATGAATTATCTAACACAGCCTCTTTGTCAAGTAAGCTAATGGCAGGTTTCTCTTCCCCTATTACTTTGAGTGAATTATTAGCAAAAAAAGTCAAGCCAAAAGCTATTTTTATAGATCTTAGCGAGTTGGATGATATGGTACGTGGCACGTCCCATACTTTTACACTAACAAAAAATGTGCCTCATGGAACGGTGACGTTAAATTCTGTTGAACTTGAGAAATTTTTCAATGGATTTAAATCATCATATTTCTTAGATGGTGAAACGCTAACCAATTTAAGATTCAAATTCAAATGTCGTCTGAGATTCAATACTAAGGTTGTGACTATAGTATCCAAATATCTCGATGGTATTATGATTAGTGAAAATGGTTCTCAGTTAATGTCCCTTAGTAAATATATTAACAAGGTTAAGCCATTCACTATAACCTTCGATTCCCCCCAATATTGCTATCATGGTCGTTCGTGTTTTGAAGATAAGACGATGTTAAATAATTTGAATATTTTCCTGTCCGTTTTTGATGATAGCTTTGATTTTTCAACAATCAGATCGGAAAAAGAGAAAGATGACAAACAATCTTATCCAGAAAATATTAAAAGATTTCCAGTGAGATCGCTATTTAGACGAGTGGAGAATATCTATTCAAATAAAGATGCTATTGTAATTTGTGATGATATGAATGATGAGTGGGCCGATCATATTGTGCTGGATATCACGACAGGAAATCCATCCATAAAGTTTATTCATTCTAAATATATTAAAAAAGAGAGCTATGGCGCCAGTAAGTTTCATGAAGTTATAAGTCAAGCTTTAAAAAATATTGGCAGATTACATTCACCAAAAGAACTTTACCTTGATAAATATGATAATGAATGGTCTTCAAAATATTTACAAACGCAGATTAGTAGAGTTAGACCAATTGACACTTCCAGGAATGACATTGAGTTAGCTCTTGACAAAATTAATGAGAGTCCGAAAACTAGTAGGGAGTTAATATTAGCTGCTCCATTTTTAAGAAAAGAAATGTTAATCGATGAGGTGGAAATCATCAAGAGAAATCAGTCAGCCAAACCTTATACTGTTCAGCTAATCTGGCTTATAAATACATTTTTGAGCGCATGTGTTGAGTACGGAGTCAAACCCAGTATTTTATGTAAGAAGTGAATTGAATTATCAAAGGCTGGCTGTTTATGTAGGCCAGCTTGCTTTCTTTAATATTTAGGAATTCGATTTAAAGTGAAATCAGGCCCATTCATTAACATTGCTGACTCTAACCAAATTCCTAAATCCCATCTCCCGCCTCACAATTCCTTAATTCATACTAAACGTTTCCCGCGCAATACATAGCAATCTCTTGATAACAATGGTATGGAACTGAACGTTGAGTGCCTAGTAGGTGAAGAAGATGGGGTATATGGCCTGATATTTGAGCCCTGAGGGCCGGCGCAAAGAAACAAAGATTATAATGTTTCCCTCGATTATATCATTGGACGACTTATTGATTCCGTGGTAAACAAAGGCGTTGTGTATTTGGCCTCATCATCAACCGGAAGACATATACCATCTATAGCGGAAAGAAAAATACATCCTGATGATGTGTTTTTCTTTAGTGGTAAACTACCCTTCCGATATTTCCCAAAAAATGTGTATGTATCAGACTAATTTGAGCAGTACTGCTAAAAAAGATGCACCATCAGGGGATAAAACTGAGCGAGTCATGATAAATGTTCCTAGTGTTAATAGTGCTGAATTTTGGAAACCTATCATCTACGGAGATACATCAGAGCTTTTCGATCCACTAATTATGAGAGTGTTCTAAGTAAAATGGTCAGTAAGCTAATATAAATTCCTTTAAACGAGCCCGCGGGATATAAAAAAGTGGAACATTAGAAAGAGTTCAGAAAGTTTATATTCGGGATCCTGCTGTTAAATCTTGTGTATTGCAAGAGAGTAAGGGCGTTTGTGAAAAATGTAGTGAAAATACACCGTTCTTAATAAATGGCGATATCCCATATCTCGAAGTGTATCATGTGATACTTCTTTCTTTATCTGGTGCTGACACCATAAGCAATTGTGTTGCACTATCCCACGAATTGCCATCGGGCATTGCATTACAGTCAAAATTCGGAAGAACTGATTGAGGAACTTTATATAAATATAAAAAAGATTGCAAAGATGAATGTTTCGTTTTGCTGGGATATTTATAGGTGAGCAACGTCCGCTCCTGGCACAAAGCTGCCTGCCATGCCTGCTTAAAAAACAGGCTTGGCGTAGGATATTTTCCGTTTTCCCAGCGGACCCCAAGAACGCCGACGGCGAAGATCTGCGTAAGCCTGATTCGGTGAGGTGCACAAAGGGGGCGCAATTCGTCCCAACACTCTCTCCCCTTGAGCGTTTACAGCAAGGTTAAGGCTGCAAGACACCTATAAGAAACCCGCCACTACCGGCGATTTTTTTGTTATGGCCATACAGGAGAAGCCCATATCTATTATCTAATTATAAACCCTTGCACCAGGCCCTGCGGAATCTGAGCATAGCAGGGTGAGCCGACAATCATCGCAGGGCCGGGGCCGAACCGTCCCATAGGTGTTTGGCAAAACGAGCCAACAACTACTGGCTGTAACGGCGGGTTGTTGATCGGAACATATTGCGGTGGTGGCATGTTGATAACTGGAGGCGGCATAGAAACAACCGGCTGCGGATTCTGAGGGAATCCTCTTGATTGCGCCCAGGCTGCATAACGATATTGTTTGTCATAAGCGGGTTGTTCTACTGTGCCATGGTCACGTATGTATGAAATGGCAAAGTCATGAGCACCCCATCTCGAATACTGATCAACATGAGTAAGTTCGTGTGCCCAAATCGCTGGATTATTAGCACTGGCAGTATCACGAAACACTATGACGTCTATGAGGGTCACAGCACTAGCTTGCCCGGCTTGCTCAATAACACGCGACAGATTGAGGAAACCATTATCCTCGACCTTAAATCTCGCCTTATTCATTGAGTCTTCACTTGCATACCCGGTGAGCATTTGACGAATCATAGGAGGGATTGGAGCCGTCCCATTTATAGCCGTGTTTCGAGACTGAATAATCCATTGTTCCAAGGCAGGGGCACCAGCTTGTGAGACAAGTTCATTGAGGCTTGGGCCGACTATCGGCAATCCCCCGATAACCCCACCTCCGCATGTATCGCATAAATGTCCAATAGGCCCTAGATTTATATCCATACCGTTACTGTTCGAAGCAGAGATCATTAAGGCAGTAGTTAAAAGGCAAAGCCGGATGTTCTGGTACATAGCTTCATCTCCACAGAAAGCTACATAGTTAAAAAAGGTATTGTAAGAATAGTTGCTTGGGCAATATGTTTCTGAATGAAATTATATTATTTTAATATATTAGGCTCCGCAGCTAAGAGCGGTATGAAAGGTGCCTTTTGCCGGACTTGATCCTCCGACCTCTAGTGCGAGGTTGTTAGATATCAGGCTGTTTTGAACGAGGCGCTGACTTATACTCGTATGGCCATTGCGAAACTTGATTAAGGTAAGGAGAGCGCTCTTGTCATCTTGGGCTGATATAAGAATTGACGGGTATGTGATTGAAGAATTTACTCATTATGGCTGTCATTTTTGGTACTTCAAACACTCGGAGCGAGTAAGAGAAGTGGTCGAGAGAACTTCTGACGAGGACTCAGATGATGTACGTGATTTTATAGGATATAGAGCAAGCGCTAAAACGATACAAAAGCGGCTGGAACTGAACGGTTTCAACTACCTGACTCTGAAGGAAGACTTTAACGTCAGTCTCGAACGCTATATCGATCAGCTTGAGTATGGACTCAGATCAGTACAGGAAAGACTTTCTAAAAACATTGATGACGCCTTTTATCTTAATATGAGGGATATACAAAGCAATATTATTCAAGTAATTAAAGGAACGTCACTTGACGAATGGCTTCAATTGCTACCGGCGGCGCGTAAGGAAAAAATAAGACGGAAGCACGATAAACCGTATTCAGATGCTACTCCAGAATGGAGCAGCTGTGATAGCTCCCCAGCATTACTTAATGCAATGCTGAGTACTCCGTTAATATATTCTGATAGCTATTTGGCGGCTGACTTTAATTTTCCGGTATCAAATCCTGATTTCTTCTCTCTGGCGCTGCTTTTAACCGTGCCAGATGATGCAATTTGTGAGCTTGACCTGACCGAGCTTATTGTCGCTGAATATCTTGATGATTTTACTGATCTTGCTGAAATAGCTTTGTCCGAAACCTCTCCTTGCAAAGCCTGCCGCGAATCGCTTGCTGAGCTGTCGGAACTTGCTGGGGTAGAACCATCTAACTCCACGCTTCAAAGGATGTGTTATGCCAGCATGATTACGGCAATGGAAACCTATCTTGGTGACATTATTAAAAGAGAAATCATGACGCGCCCTGCCTTAATGGAGCGTTTTGTAACTACCTATGAAGAATATAGTGAGATGAAGTTTCCACTCAGCAATATTCACTCTCAGCTTCGTAAGCTAGATAAACGAGTCCATGACACCTTAGATGGAATTGCTTTTCACAATCTTGCTAAGGCTAAAGAAATATTCCGTAATGTATTGATAGTGGAGTTTGACAATAGCAGCTTTAGCAAGCTTTGTAAGGCCGTCGGTACACGAAATGATATTGTTCATCGAAATGGGAAGGACAAAAAAGGAAACATTGTCAGTCTTAGTATTGGCGATATTCAGGCGCTTAGAGGAGTGATTTTGCAGTTTATCAGCAATATTGATCAGCAAGTGCTTGATGGCCTAGCGGCAGCGTGCGCAGAAGATTAGTTGTTGACCGTCCGCTCTGGGTGAGGAGAGGAAATCACAGTCGTTGTCACAACAGTTGAGGGTCAACTTAAGTTGTGGTCTGTTACTCAACGGTGAGCAGGTCAAGTCTGTTTTTCAGTGTGACGACTCAACTAGATATCATCACGCACAGTCACTATCTCGTCTCATTTTTCTCATCAAAGGGAGAAAAAACTTTTAGGCACCCAAATAGGCACCAGCAAAAAGTTGAACTAGTAGTTACCAAAGTAAATTCAATGGATTAAAAAACCAATTCAGACTCCGCCAGCACCAAAATTCTCCATCGGTGATTACCAGAGTCATCCGATGAAGTCCTAAGAGCCCGCACGGCGCAAGCCCTGTGGGCTTTTTTGTGCCTTGAATTTATCCCGCGAAGTCCGAAGAGAACTCATTAAATCCGAACCTTTTAGGCCCATTGATAGGCCCAACGAAAAGCTCTGTTGTTTTCGCGCTACCAATTACCCGCCAACCCCCCCTCTCAGAATTAGACCTCCCACGACACTCGCACAACCCTTTCACCCTCCGGCCGCGTCCGCGGCCGGAGAGATAGATTTACCCCTTGGCAGAATACACGTCCAGCATGGCAAGGACCGCCCGACGCGCTGCATCGTCTGCGATATTGTCAGGCAACGCATCAGCCCGCAGAGTGACATAAGCGTCAGCAGCCCTTCGAATGGCAATCCCGACGGAGTGACGATCGTGCGTTGCCAGGGTGGAAGTCAGCAGGCCATCGGGATCAATGCCGAGGGCTTCTATTCGGCGAACACCGCGTTGCGGTAGATTGGCGCGACGGAACAGCATCGGTCCCAGCACTTGTTCCCGGAAGAAAGACAGCATCCCCATCGCTTCGAAGAGTTCCCCCCTGCCCAGTTTAACCACGGCATAATGCAGCCAGATCCAGGCTCGGGACTCAAACCACTCCGGCGTCATATCCGGCCAGTGCGCGCTAAATTTTGCCAGTTGTCGCTCTAGAGCATCGTTATCTCGGGTAAATAACACGGCAGGCTCTTCAACGCGCTGAGTGAGCATGTCCAGAGTGATAAATTTCAGATCGACATGCAGAAGTTCCGGGCCAAACAGGCAGATCAGCAGGCGAGGCTCACCGACGTGTTCCCCGGTGAAAGCATGTAGCAGATGGCCGAGCGTTCCGGCGAACGCCATACGCTGAGCCATGATTTCGTCATAATAGAAAGGGTCGACCACCACCACGAAATCCAGATCGGAGTATTGATCAAACCCGCCATGGATAAACGAGCCGCCAGCGAGAAGGGAGTGGATCCGCGAATCAGACTGTAATTTAAGCTTCAGTTGCTCTGCAAAACTTCTGTGTAAATCGGGTAGCGTATTAAGCATACTTTTTCCTGTTCACAAAAAAGACAAAGCATTACAGAATATCGAGCGATTCATCCGCAGACCAGATATTTCTGCTGGAACCCTCCCCTCCCTGGCGGGGCTCCCGACGCGCTATATCGGAAGCAATACCTCCCTCAAACCACCTCGTTCATCCACTCAGCAAACGCCCGCACAGCGGGAGAGAGAAAGCGCTGGTGCGGATAGAGCAATGTGACGGGTACCGGGGGCGGCAGCCAGTCCGTCAGCACTTCCACCAGTCTCCCCTCCTGCAGGTGGTCAGCAACGATATTCTCCGCCAGCTGCGCCAGCCCGAAGCCCGCCAGGCACATTTTTATATAGAGCCCCGTTTCATTCACCGCGGCGTTGCCGCTGACGGGTACAGAAAAGGTCTCGCCGTGGCGAACAAAGCGGAACTCATCGGCCCGTCTCGCCTGGCCGGAGAAATAATGCACCGCCCGGTGCTGAGAGAGTGCCTCCGGTGACGACGGCACGCCATATTCCCTGAGATAGTCCGGCGACGCGCAGGTTACCCAGCGAAAGCGGCCCAGAGGGCGGGCCACCAGGCTGGAGTTGTTCAGCTCTCCCGTTCGTATCACGCAGTCGACGCCTTCCTGAATGAGATCGACCTGGCGATCGCTGACGCCGATCATCAGGTAGATATCGGGATAGCGCCGGTAAAAGTCCGGCAGATGCGGCATGACGATGAAATGCGCGATGCCTGCGGGCATATCAACCCGCAGGCGCCCCTGAGGCCGCGCGACAGACTCGCTCAGGCTGGATTCGCTATGTTCGATGAGGGCGAGAATTTCCCGGCACTGCGCCAGATACTGCATCCCTTCCGGGGTAAGGCTCACCCGCCTTGTGGTCCGGTTCAGCAGCCGCACCTTCAGGTATTTCTCAAGGTTTTTAATGGTACTGGTGACAGTGGAGGCAGGCAGGGAAAGGGTTTCCGCGGCGCGCACGAAGCTCCCTGCCTCCGCGACGCGCATAAACATCTGCATAGCCTGGATACGATCCACCTTCTTTCTCTCCTGAAGCAAGCAACTTACCGACAGACGGCATGATTATTCGTTAATTATGAATAATGAAAACAATTTACGCACCTTTTTGCGCTTAATAGCCTGGCGTATCGTTGCGCTATGGGTATCGCGTGAGGGGCCCAAAATGGCCATGCCCTCAATAAATATCCAGAGAATCATAACGTTAAATAACACGCATAAAGGAAAAACCATGTCCGTTCAGCCTGTCGAATTAAGTAAGGCCTATCGTTTATTGCAGGTCGGGTCCACCACCATGATTTCCGCAAAATATGATGGCGTCGAAAATGTCATGTCAGCCGCCTGGGTTGGGCTGGCAGGCGAGCGAAAAGTGGTGGCCTATATCGGCCCCCAGGCCTTCACTCGTCAGCTGGTGGAAAAGAGCGGCTATTTCGTGGTGCAGATCCCCGTAGTCAGCCAGATGGCAACCGTCCTCTACGCTGGCGGGCGCAGCTATGCCGACGCGCCGGATAAAAATGACCCCATCCCCTTCATTTATCAGCCGGGGTTCGACATCCCCCTCGTGGCAGGCTGCGCGGGCTGGCTGGTGTGCAAAGTGATGCCCTACCCGGACATTCAGCAACAACACAATCTGTTTATGGGCGATATCGTCGCCGCCTGGAGCGATGATCGGGTATTCCGTAACGGACACTGGATTTTTGATGATGCGCCGGACGAGCTGCGGACCGTTCACTATGTCGCAGGCGGGCAGTTCTATGCCATCGGCAAAGGCAGCAAATTTGATCATGGACCGGGTCAGGACTGATCCTCCCCGGTCATGAAGATCACTGACGAGATGCCTGCCCTGCAGAGCGGCTGATACTCCGGCGCCAGACGCCGGGCGCCTGGCCATACTGGCGCTTGAAGCTGCGGTTGAAGGACTGCTGGGAGTCAAAGCCGAGGGCGATCGCCACGTTGAGGATCGGCTCGTTGCTGTGGGCTAAGCGTTCGACCGACTTTTGCAGCTTTTGCGCCCGAATATATTCTCCGAGGGGCTGCCCGGTATGTTCTTTGAAGATCCGCTGCAGGTGCCACTTCGAATAGCCGGATCGTCGGGCAACGGTGTCAATATCCAGACGGCTATCAAGATGGTTGTCGATCCAGTCGATCAGATCCTGAATGATGGCGCCAGTGTTCGTCATGTTACCTCCGCGCAGCCGGTTAAAAGCATCTTTGTCAGTTGCATTTAAAGGTGGCCTGTTTTTACACAAAATGCAAGTTTTATTGTTACATTTAAATCCACGCCGGGATCGCGGTTTTTGTCTCCAGCCAGGACCGCACATAAAGTGCAACAATTATTCTTGCACTTAGTTAAGCGCCTTCCTACAATCGCCGCGATAGTGTATTCGAAATTGTTACAGTTTTGTGGCGATGATCGACACAAATGGCCTTAAGCCAGCCCGGACAAAGGAAGTGGCGCGGCCTCTCACGCTGCGTCTTGCCCGGCGGCTACAATTACCGGAATAAAAATAATGAGCCTGCAAAAAACCTGGGGAAACATTCACCTGACCGCGCTCGGCGCGATGATGCTCTCCTTTCTGCTCGTCGGCTGCGACGACAGCGTCGCGCAAAATGCCGCGCCTCCCGCCCCGACGGTCAGCGCCGCTAAGGTGCTGGTGAAGTCGATCAGTCAGTGGGATAGTTTTAACGGTCGCATTGAAGCGGTGGAGAGCGTTCAGCTTCGCCCTCGCGTCTCGGGATACATTGATAAAGTGAATTACACCGACGGTCAGGAGGTGAAAAAGGGCCAGGTGCTGTTCACGATAGATGACAGAACCTATCGCGCCGCGCTGGAGCAGGCGCAGGCGACGCTGGCGAGAGCCAAAACGCAGGCCAGCCTGGCGCAAAGTGAGGCGAACCGCACCGATAAATTAGTCCATACCAATCTTGTCTCCCGTGAAGAGTGGGAGCAGCGCCGGTCAGCCGCGGTTCAGGCGCAGGCTGATATTCGCGCCGCGCAGGCGGCGGTGGATGCCGCGCAGCTTAACCTCGACTTCACCAAAGTGACCGCCCCTATTGACGGCCGCGCCAGCCGGGCGCTGATCACCAGCGGTAACCTGGTCACCGCGGGCGACACCGCCAGCGTGCTCACCACCCTGGTCTCGCAGAAGACGGTATACGTTTACTTTGATGTCGACGAGTCAACCTACCTTCACTATCAAAACCTCGCCCGCCGTGGGCAAGGGGCGTCCAGCGATAATCAGGCGCTCCCGGTGGAGATTGGCCTGGTTGGCGAGGAGGGTTACCCCCATCAGGGCAAAGTGGATTTTCTCGATAATCAGTTAACGCCGAGTACCGGCACCATCCGCATGCGCGCGCTGCTGGATAACTCGCAGCGTCTGTTCACACCGGGGCTGTTTGCCCGCGTGCGTCTGCCGGGCAGCGCCGAGTTCAAAGCCACGCTGATCGACGACAAAGCAGTACTGACCGATCAGGATCGGAAATACGTCTATATCGTTGATAAAGATGGTAAAGCGCAGCGACGTGATATTACCCCGGGGCGTCTGGCAGACGGTTTACGCATCGTTCAGAAGGGGTTGAACCCTGGGGATAGCGTCATCGTCGACGGGTTACAAAAAGTGTTTATGCCGGGTATGCCGGTGAATGCCAAAACCGTTGCCATGACCACCAGCGCCGCCCTCAACTGATCCCTAATCAGAGAATCCAACACATGGACTTTTCCCGCTTTTTTATCGACAGGCCGATTTTCGCCGCGGTGCTGTCGATTTTAATTTTTATCACCGGGTTAATCGCTATCCCGCTGCTGCCGGTGAGCGAATATCCGGACGTCGTCCCGCCGAGCGTCCAGGTGCGCGCGGAGTATCCCGGCGCCAACCCGAAAGTGATTGCCGAGACCGTGGCGACGCCGCTGGAGGAAGCGATCAACGGCGTTGAAAACATGATGTACATGAAATCGGTCGCTGGCTCCGACGGCGTGCTGGTCACCACCGTCACCTTCCGCCCGGGTACCGACCCGGATCAGGCGCAGGTTCAGGTGCAGAACCGGGTCGCGCAGGCGGAAGCGCGTCTGCCGGAGGATGTACGCCGTCTGGGCATCACCACCCAGAAACAGTCTCCGACGCTAACCCTGGTGGTGCATCTGTTTTCGCCAAACGGTAAGTACGACTCGCTGTATATGCGCAACTACGCCACGCTGAAAGTGAAGGATGAGCTGGCGCGCCTGCCCGGCGTCGGCCAGATCCAGATTTTTGGCTCCGGTGAATATGCGATGCGCGTCTGGCTGGATCCCAATAAGGTCGCGGCCCGCGGTCTGACAGCCTCGGATGTGGTGACGGCGATGCAGGAGCAAAACGTCCAGGTGTCTGCCGGACAGCTTGGTGCCGAGCCGCTGCCGCAGGAGAGCGATTTCCTGATCTCCATTAACGCCCAGGGCCGTCTGCATACCGAAGAAGAGTTTGGCAATATCATTCTGAAAACGGCGCAGGACGGCTCGCTGGTCCGCCTGCGCGACGTGGCGCGCATCGAGATGGGTTCCGGCAGCTATGCGCTGCGTTCCCAGCTCAACAATAAGGATGCGGTCGGGATCGGTATCTTCCAGTCGCCGGGGGCTAACGCCATCGATCTGTCGAACGCGGTACGCGCCAAAATGGCCGAGCTGGCCACCCGCTTCCCGGAAGATATGAAATGGGCGGCGCCGTACGACCCGACGGTTTTCGTGCGCGACTCCATCCGCGCGGTGGTGCAGACGCTGCTGGAAGCAGTGGTGCTGGTGGTGCTGGTGGTGATCCTGTTCCTGCAGACCTGGCGCGCGTCGATTATCCCATTGATCGCCGTGCCGGTATCGGTGGTGGGTACCTTCAGCATTCTCTATCTGCTGGGCTTCTCGCTGAATACCCTGAGCCTGTTCGGGCTGGTACTGGCTATCGGTATCGTGGTGGACGACGCCATCGTGGTGGTGGAGAACGTTGAGCGTAATATCGAAGAGGGGCTTGCGCCGCTTGCCGCGGCGCATCAGGCGATGCGTGAGGTCTCCGGGCCGATTATCGCCATTGCGCTGGTGCTGTGTGCGGTGTTCGTGCCGATGGCGTTTCTCTCCGGGGTCACCGGCCAGTTCTACAAACAGTTTGCGGTGACCATCGCCATCTCGACGGTGATCTCGGCCATCAACTCGCTGACGCTCTCCCCGGCGCTGGCGGCCCTGCTGTTAAAGCCGCACGGCGCGAAGAAAGACCTCCCTACCCGGCTGATCGATCGTCTGTTTGGCTGGATTTTCCGTCCGTTTAACCGCTTTTTCCTGCGCAGCTCGAACGGCTATCAGGGGCTGGTGAGCAAAACCCTCGGACGCCGTGGCGCGGTGTTTGTGGTGTATCTGCTGCTGCTCTGCGCCGCTGGGGTGATGTTTAAAGTCGTCCCCGGCGGGTTTATTCCCACCCAGGATAAGCTGTATCTCATTGGCGGCGTGAAGATGCCGGAAGGGTCGTCGCTGGCGCGCACCGACGCGGTGATCCGCAAAATGAGCGAGATCGGGATGAATACCGAAGGGGTCGATTATGCGGTCGCTTTCCCGGGGCTTAATGCGCTGCAGTTCACCAACACGCCGAATACCGGGACGGTCTTTTTTGGCCTGAAACCGTTCGACCAGCGCAAACACACGGCGGCGGAAATTAATGCGGAGATCAACGCCAAAATCGCGCAAATCCAGCAGGGCTTTGGCTTCTCCATCCTGCCGCCGCCGATTTTAGGACTGGGTCAGGGTTCCGGCTACTCCCTGTACATCCAGGATCGCGGTGGGCTGGGCTATGGCGCGCTGCAAAGCGCGGTGAATGCGATGTCCGGGGCGATTATGCAGACGCCAGGGATGCACTTCCCGATCTCGACTTACCAGGCTAACGTGCCGCAGCTGGACGTGCAGGTCGATCGCGATAAGGCGAAAGCGCAGGGGGTGTCGCTAACCGATCTGTTCGGCACGCTGCAGACCTATCTCGGCTCGTCTTATGTCAATGACTTTAACCAGTTCGGGCGTACCTGGCGCGTGATGGCCCAGGCCGATGGGCCATTCCGCGAGAGCGTGGAAGATATTGCTAATCTGCGCACCCGTAATAATCAGGGCGAAATGGTGCCGATCGGCAGTATGGTGAATATCAGTACCACCTACGGGCCGGATCCGGTGATCCGCTACAACGGTTATCCGGCGGCGGACCTGATTGGCGATGCCGATCCGCGGGTCCTCTCTTCTTCACAGGCGATGACGCATCTGGAGGAGCTGTCGAAGCAGATCCTGCCGAATGGGATGAATATTGAGTGGACGGATCTGAGCTTCCAGCAGG
The DNA here is from genome assembly GCF_003790505.1 of Klebsiella sp. P1CD1. Lineage (NCBI taxonomy): Bacteria > Pseudomonadati > Pseudomonadota > Gammaproteobacteria > Enterobacterales > Enterobacteriaceae > Klebsiella > Klebsiella sp. P1CD1. The sequence continues at coordinate 1,266,047 of NZ_CP033631.1, read as the reverse complement.
CCACCCAGGGCAACACGGCGCTGATCGTCTTCCCGGTGGCGGTGCTGCTGGCGTTCCTCGTGCTGGCCGCACTGTATGAAAGCTGGACCCTGCCGCTGGCGGTGATCCTTATCGTACCGATGACGATGCTCTCCGCGCTGTTTGGCGTCTGGCTGACCGGGGGCGATAACAACGTCTTCGTGCAGGTGGGGCTGGTGGTCCTGATGGGCCTGGCCTGTAAAAACGCCATTCTGATCGTCGAGTTTGCCCGCGAGCTGGAGATCCAGGGGAAAGGCATCATGGAAGCGGCGCTGGAGGCATGCCGCCTGCGTCTGCGCCCGATCGTGATGACCTCCATCGCCTTTATCGCCGGGACCATTCCGCTGATCCTCGGCCATGGCGCGGGGGCGGAAGTCCGCGGTGTCACCGGGATCACGGTGTTCTCCGGGATGCTGGGCGTAACGCTGTTCGGTCTGTTCCTGACGCCGGTGTTTTACGTGACGCTGCGGAAACTGGTGACCCGCAGGAAGCCGCTCCAGGAGGATCTGCCCGCCTAGCCTGCAGCAGATAACAAAAAACCGCCTTCACAATGAAGGCGGTTTTTTTTCGTCATCAGATAGGAATTAAAGCGCTTTCTTAAAGCGGGCGATCATTTCCGGCACCGGATCGCAGCCGCTGGTATCGGCGTTTTTGACCGCCTCCAGCGCGCTGGCCACGGTGTGACGAGCAAGGACGTTTAGCGAAGCCTGCTCTGCTTCATCGGCAATCGATTTGAAGTACCAACAGGCGTTGGCGCTGACCACGCAGCGAGCCGGAACTTCAGGACGCGACGCCCACAGCTTTTTATCTTCAATAACCGAAAGATAGATATCACGCAGGGTGATCTTGTCCGCCGGGCGGCCAAGATGAATAGAGCCGTTGCGGCCAAGCGTGGAGACGATGATGCCGTCACGAGTAAGCGGAACCATTAGTTTACGGATAAAGCTCGGGTTCGCTTCCAGGCCGTAGGCCAGAATCGCACTCGTCGAACGTTCACCCATCTGCTCCGCCATTGCTACGCTGAGAACCATCTGCAAAGCTGTCGGGAAGCGGTAATCTAACATGGTATTGTCCTGGGTTGCGGTGAATCTTGTTCTTTTTGGCACCGCAGAGGTGAATAATCAATGAACAACAATATAACAAATACGGGAATTTTTTTGAAGCAATCTGCGGTTAGCCTGCGAAGTAAATTTTCTGATTTCGTCGGCAAAGGCAGGCTGAGAAAACGCGCCCTTCCGTACCGGTTTTCCTGAACGGCAATCGCCTCACCGCTCCCCAGTGGCTGCCCCGTGTTATAGAAATCCGCTGCCATAACGGCAGCGGATCCTGCGGGGTGTTAGGCCGTTAATTCCAGCTCGGTTTCAAAGGTGGTCACCGGCACAAACGGCAGGTAAGAGATCCGCAGCCTCTCGGCCACCTTCAGGCGATGCCATCCGGCCGGCAGGCCGCCTGGTTTGAGTACGGTGATGGTGGCCTTTTCGCCGAAGTTCCACCGGTCATCGTAGACGCTCTCCAGCTCGTCGAGCGTCCACTCCCGGCCGCGCAGCGCCAGGCGGATCGCCTGCCGTGGGATAGCTTCGCCGTTGAGGGTCACGGCGATATCTTCCACCATCGACAGCCCCAGGCCACGGTAGTAAGGCAGACGAGCCAAAAAGCGCACGCCGATAATTTCCCCGTCGCGGGTGACGTTGTCGAACCCTTCACGGCAGATAATATGCTGATCAAACATGATAATGCTCCTTACTGGCCCAGCAGCGCCGGGGGTGGGGTTTCATCTAACAGGCGGCAGAACATCAGCTGCTGGCGGCGGACCTGCTCCAGGCTGTCCACCTCCTGCGCGTCTTCCACCCAGCGGTTACCTTCGTACTCGGAGCACACATATCCCTCATAGCCACCCTTCTGCAGCACGCGGAAGATCTCATCGTAGGGAATCGACCACTCGGTTATCTCGTCGGTCATCTCATAGAATTTGGCATGGATGTTGTGGATCCGCGGCATAAAATCGAGCATCCGCTTCGGCTCGAACGCCGCGTTGTGGCGCAGGGTTTCCGCCATCGCCAGCTGCGGGCCCGGCCCCCATTTTTGCATCACATCCAGGATCACGTATTCGCTGAGCGTCCGGTCTTCATAGGCTTTCTCAATAAAGTCCGCCGCCGCCTGGGGACAACCGTTACGAATAAAGCGTTCTTTCCACACCCGCGGGAAGCGGGCTAAAAACATCCCCATATCCGGCAGGAAACCCAGCGCCCGGGTATGGGCTTTTTCATAGGCTTCGGCATGGCGAATAATCCACGGATGATCGAAATGCAGCGGGGCGTGCACTTCCAGCAGAATCGTGATCCCTTTGTCTTCCGCATAAGGTGCCGCCGCCACCAGCACCTCCGGCGCCACGGAAACCAGGGAGCGGATATAGCGCATGCCCAGCCGGGCGGCAAAGTCGATGTCGTTTTGTACGCTGCGCACCTGCTCGTCAAACGGCATCGGCCGGTCTTTATATCGCTTATAGTCGAGCATAAAGTCATGGCATACCGGCACCGTATCATGGCGCTGCATCAGGCGATGCCAGTCGGCGATCGCCGCCTCCGGCATACCGCATTCGGGCCAGCCGGCGAAGGTCTGTTCGCCGACGACTTCAATGCCGCGGGCGCCGAACGCCGCGCAGTGACCGATCGCCTGATCGAGTGACATTTTGCCGAGGTAGGTCTCATTCTGAAAACTATACAGGCTGACGCCGCGTTTTATTTTCTGAGTCATAAAAGTACCAGGTAAGTTGTTTAACAGGATAAGCCGGTCGCTTCGCGGGCGCGAGCCACCGAGGCCGCTGCGGGCAGCGACGGTTTATACTCCAGACCAATGGCCCCGTTGTAGCCCAGCCGTTGCAGCCTGGCGATCAGCGCTGGCCACTCGCCGCTGCGCGGATCCGGTTCGTTGCGATCCGGCGCCTGGGCTATCTGCACGTGCCCCACCCGATGCATTCTGCCGCCGAGCACCTCCTCCATCTCCTCTTCCATTACCATCGAGTGATAGACATCAAACAGCAGCTGCAGCCGTGGGCTGTCGACCGCCTCGATAATATCCAGCGCCAGCCGGGTATCGTTTAAGAACATCCCCGGATGATCGATGCGGGTGTTGAGCGGCTCCAGCAGCAGGGTGACCCCGGCGGCTTCCGCCAGCGTCGCTGCCTGACGCAGGATGTGGACCGCCTGCGCCCGCTGCTCGGCAATATCGACCCCTTCACGACTGAAGCCGGAGGCTACCACCAGCGGTGGCGACCCCAGCTGACGTGACACCGCCAGGCTGTCGCTCACTGCCGCCAGAAACTGCTCATGCTCCGCCGGATCCACCAGGCTGCGCCGGGGCTCCACCACGAAGCTAGACAGCGTCACGCCCGTCTCCTCCAGCGCCTGCGCCAGCGCTGCCAGCGGTTTATCGCGCCAGAGGTGAAACTCAACGTGGCTGAATCCCTGCGCTTTCGCCGCCCGGACCCGATCGCTGAAATCGGGATACTCTTCACGAAACAGCCATTCAATACATGCGGACAAATACATCCGACCCCCTTCTCTACTTGCCAGATCAAAACAAACAAAATTAGAATAAGAATTCTTATTCTGTTTCGGAGCGGCAGTGTGACGCCTTCCCCTCTGGCTTATCGGTCAACGGCAGGATCTGACGCGGCATAACCAGAATGAGTGCTCTAATTCTAATCTCTGATTGCTATAAATTGTCAATATTATTTAACAAGTATTTAACTAAATCTGAAGGTACATCATGCTCAATAACGCTTCGGCGGCCACAGTTCAGGCGCCTCCCTACACCAGCGAACGGCAGCGCACGCTGGCCACGCTGGTGGTTTCGATAGCGCTGGTGCTGGAGATCATCGACGTTTCAATCATCAATGTCGCCATCCCGGTGGTACAGCGCGACCTGCTCGCCAGCCCGCGGCAAATCGAATGGGTGGTCACCGGCTACCTGTTCTTTTTCTCCATTCTGCTGCTTACCGGCGGCCGTCTCGGCGATCTGTATGGCTACCGGCGGATGTTCATTAGCGGCCTGCTGGCGTTTGGCGCCGCGTCGGCCGGTTGCGGGCTGGCCACCAGCCCGGAAATGCTGGTCGCGATGCGTATTGTGCAGGGGGCCAGCGGGGCGATGATGGGCCCGCAAATCCTCTCCCTGATGCAGGTTCTGTATCGCCCGCACGAGCGTTTTCGGGTGATGAGTATTTTCGGCCTGCTCGGCGGCGCCGCCGGGATCCTCGGCCCGGTACTTGGCGGGATCATCATCGAAAGCAATCTTTTCGGCCTCAGCTGGCGGCCGATCTTTTTGATCAACGTGCCGGTGATCGCCATCGCCGTCGCTCTGGCGTGGCGGGTGCTCCCGGCGGTGCGCAGCCCGGAGGCGAAAGGCATCGATCCGCTGGGAACCCTGCTGGCGGTGGTAGGCGGCGGCGCGCTGCTGCTCACCCTGATCGAGGGTCCCGCTCTGCGCTGGCCGGCCTGGATGGTGCTGCCGCCGCTGCTGTCGGTCATCACGGTGTCACTCCTCTGGCGCCATCTGCTGGGACGCGAACGCCGGGGCGGCACGCTGTTGTTGCCGCCAGCCGTACTGCGCGACCGCTTTTTTCGCGCCGGGATTATCATCACCCTGCTCTATCAGCTGACCACCGCCTCGCTGCTGCTGGCCACCGCGCTGGTGCTGCAGAGCGGACTGGGCTTCAGCCCGTTCCACACTGCCCTGATGCATATCCCCTTCGCGCTTGGGGCGATGTTTTCCATCGCCGTCGCTGGACGCCGGCTGTCACTTCGTCTTGGGCGCAACGTGACGCTGGTTGGGGTGGCGGTACAGATGAGCGGCCTACTGCTGATGGGCTACGGGATCGCCGCAGCGCCGGGGACGCTGCCGCTGACCGCGCTGGGTCTTGGGTTCGGCCTGTGCGGCTGTGGGATGGGGCTTATCTCCGCCCCGCTGCCGGCCTTTGCTATGGCGGCGATACCGGTGGCCCACGCCGGCGCGGCGTCGGGATTATTTCGCACCGGCCAGCAGTTTGGCGCCGCCCTCGGCATGGCGACCCTCGGCGGATTCTATCTGGCGCAAAGCGCCTCCGCACCGGAGGCCTGGCGCGGGGCCTTTATCACCCTGCTGACCCTTGGGGCCCTGATCCTGCTGGCGATTGCCGCCCTCAGCCGCCTGCTGCCCGCCTCAGTGCTTCCCCCGGCGGGTAAGCCATGACCTATCGCGTCCGGCAATGGCTGCTATCATGAGGAACCATTTATCAGGACGCACCAGGCTGTAGTACCTATTTTCTGTACACCTGCAACGGGCATACGCCCGGAGAACAATAAAAGGTAAGAACTGATATGGATGAAAACATCGATGTACTGATTATTGGCAGCGGCCCGGTGGGCGCCGCCTTTGCCCGCCGAATTGCCGATCGCAGCGCCGCGCGGATCCTGGTGGTGGAGGCTGGCGAAGCGCTGACCCCCGCGACCGGCGTCAATATCCGTAACCTGGCGCCTGAGCAGCGGGAAGCGGCGTACGCCAGCGCCCGGGCGTTTCCGCTGGCCGCCCTGCCGGAGAGCCTGCCGGCAGACGCTCTGCAGGCGCGGCCGGGCACCCACCTCCTCGACCCGGCGTCGCCCCACAGCGGCATGCCGGCTGCAGCGCTCTCCACTAACCTCGGCGGCATGGGCGTCCACTGGACCTGCGCCTGTCCGCGGCCGGGCGGCAGCGAAGTCATTCCTTTTCTCGATCCCCGAGAGATGGCTGACGCCTGGGAATCGGCAGAGCATTATCTGCAGGTGACCCGCGAAGGATTTCCGGCCACCGCCATCGGCCGGCAAATCGTCGATGCCCTTAACCAGCACTTCGCCAGCGACCGTCCCCCGGCGCGGCTGGCGCAGCCTATGCCGCTGGCCTGCGCCGCGACGCCGGAGGGCAAACCGCGCTGGTCCGGCGTCGACGCGGTGCTCGGCGAGCTGGCGGAGGAAGAGACCCGCCGCCAGCGCGGGGTGGAGATCCGCACCGCCACCCTGTGCACCCGGATCCTCAGCGAGAACGGCGTCGCCCGCGGAGCGGAGATGCGCGATCTGCGCAGCGGTGAACAGTACGTGGTGACGGCCAAAGCGGTGGTGGTCGCCGCCGATGCGCTGCGCACCCCACAACTGCTGTACGCCTCAGGCATCCGCCCGCGGGCGCTGGGCCGCTGGCTCAACGATCAGCCACAGGTGATCGCCCTGATTGAAGTGGACGCCCCGCCTGCCGTCGCCGCGCAGGCCAACCCGGTGCGCGACGGACGGGACAATGTCTCCGGCGTCACCTGGCTGCCGTTTCATGAGCCCGATTTCCCGTTCCACGGTCAGCTGATGCAGATGGATACCTCACCGATCGCCTTTACCCAGCCGCCGGGGAGCCCGACGAAGCCGGTGGTCGGTCTGGGGCTGTTTCTCGCTAAGGAGCTACGCGAGGAGGATCGGATCGTCTTCAGTGATAACACCGACGCCGTAGGGCTGCCGAAAATGCAACTGAACTATCAGTTAACCGACGGCGATCGCCGCCGGTTACAGCAGGCGGTGGCGGTGACCGAACGCGTCGGCGTCGCGCTGGGCCGCGTGGCGCCCGGTGGAGAAGCCATTATCCTGCCGGCAGGCACCTCGCTGCACTACCAGGGAACCTGTCGCCTGGGAGAAGCAAACGACGGCAGCAGCGTGGCCGATCGTCACTCGCGGGTCTGGGATTTTCACAATCTGTACGTCGGCGGCAACGGCGTGATCCCCACCTCAACCGCCTGCAACCCGACGCTGACCAGCGTCGCCCTGGCGATCCTTGCCGCGGATGATATCGTGGCGCGGCTGCTGTAGCGCCTCTGGCTTACCGGGGTAAAAGCGGCCCTGGTTCCCCGCGAAAGGCGACATCGGTCGCCTTTTTTATTGCCGCAAAACCACAACAACTCAATGGTATTTTTGTTTGTGATGGATCACATACGTAATCACAATTTTTCCCCGCGCCGTTCCTGCTCCTACTCTTAAATCCGCGGCGATTCCCGCCGCCACCTGTATCCCTGACCTGCATACTAAAAAACCGCGCCACCGCCGACGACAGGCGACCCGCGCGATAAAAGGAGAACGTCGTGAGCCATAGCCTGAATCCGCCCCACGCGCCGCAAGCCGGCGCGATCCAGGGCATCATCATCGCCCTGACCGCCTTTCTACCCATCCTGGCGATCGTTTCCCTGGCGCCGGCGGTCCCGACGCTGATCCAGCACTTCGCCGGCGTGCCTTATGTCGAAACCCTGGTACCGCTGATGCTCACCGCGCCCGGTCTGGTGATCGCCATCGCCGGGCCCTGCACCGGCTGGCTGGCGGATAAATTTGGCCGCCGTAAACTGCTGCTCAGCGCCACGCTGCTGTATGGCATCTGCGGCACAATGCCGCTCTACATCACCTCCCTGACCGGCATCTTTTGCAGCCGCCTCGGCGTCGGACTGGCGGAGGCGGTAGTGCTGACCATCGCTAACACCATGCTGATCGATTACTTTGACGACAAACAGCGCCGCTTCTGGCTGACGGTGCAGGGGGTAATTGGCCCGGCGCTGGCGGTGCTGGTGCTGGCCAGCTCCGGCTATCTGACCGCCCTGCGCTGGAACGGCGCCTTTATGATCTACTTTGTCGCCATCCTGTTGTTCCTGGCGATGTACTTCTGGATGTTCGAACCGGCTCAGGCGGCCCGTCCGCAGCACGCTGCCCAGGCGGCGCAGCATAATCAGTTTCCGTGGCCGCGAGTGATCACCCTCAGCGTGCTGACGTTTGTCTGCGCCATCATTTATTACGTGTACACCATCAATGGCGCCAACGCCTTTCATACTCTGCAAAATGCCACTCCGCAGCGTATCGGCCTGATTATGTCGCTGGTCAGCCTCGCCGTACCTGTCGGTTCGCTGCTGTTCGGTCTGGTCTCCCGCCGCTATACGCCGGAGCGCGTGCTCGCCATCATGCTCTGCCTGATGGGGATCGGGATGCTGGTGGTGGGCGAATCGCGGACGGTGATCGCCATGGGGATCGGCTCCGCCATCCAGCAGCTGGGGGCCGGAATGGCGATTAACGCGATGATTTACTGGGTAGGGTCGCTGATTCCGCCCGCCTACTGCGGCCGGGCGATGGGCGCCTGGTCCGGGGCCTTCTTCGCGGGCATGTTCGTCAGCCCGATTATTGTCGGCGCGATCCGCCTTCGGGCCGGGAACGATGTGCTGAGCGCCTTCCTGACGCTCGGCATCGCGGCGCTGGTTCTGGCCGCCGCGATATTTCTTTATACCTTCTCCCGTCATAGCCAGCGCCTGCGTCAGCATAAGCAGGCCAGCGCCTGGCAGTTAGCGAAGTAAGATCCCGCGGCTTAGCCGGCCTCGACGGGGGTGACCAGATAGCTCAGACACATCATGCCCAGATGGCGTTTGAGCTGTTCCCAGTCGCCCTCACCGGCAGCTTCTGCCGCCGACCCCAGGCCGAGGAAGCGGGCCAGCGCGGCATACGAAACCGTAAAGCAGAAGCGGGCGGCCTGTTCCGGCTCGGGGTGGCGGATCTCCGCCGCGGCATCGAGCAGCTGGTCGATAAAGGTCTGTTCGTTTTTCTGATAAGCGGCTTTACCAATCCCCGCCACGCGCTCATCATCCGCCCGCGCCATAAACGGCCGCAGGATCCCGGCATGGCGGCGCAGATACTCCGCCTGGACATCCATCAGCGCCGGAAGCCGCTGGCGCAGCGGCAGATTGCGTGCGTGCAGCTGCTGGATCAGTTGCTGCCATTCGGCGTCCAGCTCCTGCATCACCTCCATCATGACGGCGATAAACAGATCTTCTTTGCCGCCAAAGCGGGCATAAATCGAGCCGACAGAAACGCCCGAGCGTTTACTGATTTCAGCAATGGTCAGCAGCTCAAAGGTGCCTTCATGCAGGATTTCACGGCTGGCGGCCATCAGCCGCTCCAGCGCCACCCGGCTCCGGTCCTGTTTCGGCTGGCGCATCGCGGGAAGATCGGTCATCGCAGTTCTCACCTCTTTATCCATAGAAAACCCCCGCAGTGTATTGCAGTTAGCAACCGCGCTGCAAATTACCCGCCCGACTCACCTGTGGGCCATGTGGCAAAAGTGTGATGGCGGTCATTTTCATTCTTTGATAAACAACTAGAATCATAATTCTAGTTCTATTTAATAATAACAACCACCACACAACCCAGGAGTTGCTATGCGTTTCTCTGTTTTCCTCGTCGGCCGTTCCACTGCCCCCGAGCAGGATCGTTTCGTGATGCAGTCACTGATCGATCACGCGCGCCAGGCCGAAGATCGCGGTTTCGATGCGGTCTTTATGCCAGACCATCACTTTACCGGCTATGCGCCGATGTCCAGCGATCCGTTTGTCTTCGCCGCATACCTGGCGGGACAGCTGAAAAAGATCCACTTTGGCATGTCAGTCACCACCGTCCCGCTGCACCACCCGGTGCGCTTCGCCGAGCGCGTTAACCTACTGGATCAACTCACCGAAGGCCGCCTGCTGGTGGGCATCGGCAGCGGCACCACGCCGGAAGAGATGATCGGCTTTGGCGTGAACTACAAGGACGCCTCCAGCCTGCTGCAGGAGAACCTCGATCTGGTCCAGCGGCTGTGGGAGAAAAACATTGAAGACGATCCGATCATCTTCGAGACCGGCCACTATAAGGGCGCGGTGGTCCAGCGCATTGTTCCTGCCCCCTGGCAAAAACCGTTTAACCGCATCATGCCGGTGGCCCTGCGTGAAACCAGCATGCAGCGCGCCGCCGACAACGGCTGGCCGGCCTTTATACCCGCGTTTACTCCGCCGATCCCGGCCAGCAACGATCCGTTTGGCCAGCTGACCCACTATTTCACCCGCTACCGCGATGCCCTGCTCAACGCCGACCATAGCGACGAGGTGGTGAACCACTGCCTCTCGTGGACCACCCATACCTGGCAGTGCGTCCATATCGCCCCCACCGACGAGCAGGCCCGCGAGGAGATGCTGCAGATCATGGGCTGGTACCAGCAGGCCATCGACCGGGAATATGAGTACAACAAGCGGGCGGAAGAGTTTAGCGGCGTTACGCTGCACCGCCATCCGGACTGTTTCAGCGAAGAGTGGATCAAAACCTGGTGCCTGTACGGCAGCCCGGAGACCGTCGCCGAGGAGCTGGAACGCCACCAGCAGCTGGGCATCGGCAACGTGCTGCTCGGCTTCACCAACGGCCCGCTGACCGAGGAGCGCCTGCGCCTGAGCCAGCAGTCGATCTCGTTGTTCGCGGACCAGATCCTGCCGCGCTTTCGCTAATCCGACCGGGAGATCCTGCTATGAATAAGCCTGTTTTCTCGCGCCCGCCGCTGCTGATCGGTATCGGCGGCACTACCCGCCCGGGCTCCAGCACCGAGCGCGCCCTCGCCGCCGCGCTGGCCCATGCCCGCACGCTCGGCGCGCAAACCCAGCTGTTCGGCGGCGCTGAACTGGCGGCCCTGCCGCCGTTTAACCCGGAAGTGACCACCCGCACGCCGCAGGAGGTAGCGTTTGTGGAAGCCGTGCGCCAGGCCGACGGCATTCTGCTGGCCTCGCCGGGCTACCACGGCGGCGTGTCTGGCCTGGTGAAAAACGCCATCGACCTGCTGGAAGATTTGCGCGGCGACAGCCGGGTCTATCTCGATGGCCGGGCGGTGGGCTGCATCGTTACCGCCGCCGGCTGGCAGGGGTGCAACACCACCCTCGGCGCCATGCGCGGTATCGTTCATGCCCTGCGCGGCTGGCCGACCCCGCTGGGGGTAACCCTCAACACCGCCGGCGTGTCGCTGTTCGACAGCGAGGGCCGCTGCACCGACGACGCGGTCCAGCGCGCGCTGGCCACCGTAGCCGAACAGTCGCTGGCCTTCACCCCTGACGCCCTCTTACGGAGACATGCCGATGCCTGCGCTCAGTCTGTCGCTTAGCGTTGCCGAAAAAGTACGGCTCACCGCCGGGATGGGGATGTGGTCTACCCACCCTATCCCGCACTCCACGCTGGGATCGGTCACCTTGTCCGATGGCCCGATGGGGATCACCGGCGGCCGGGTTGACGAGCGGGATATTGCCCTGCTCAGCCCCTGCGGGCTGGCGCTTGGCGCCAGCTGGGACCGCCAGCTGGTCAGCCGGGTGGGCGGCGTCATCGGTCAGGAGGCGCTGCGCACCGGGACGCAGGCGCTGCTGGCGCCTAACCTGAACCTGTTGCGCAGCCCCCTTGCCGGCCGCGCGTTTGAGCTTTTTGGCGAAGACCCGCGGCATATCGCCGAGCTGGGCGCGGCGTGGATCGACGGCGTTCAGCGCCAGGGAGTGGGCTGCATCGTCAAACATATGGTCTGTAACGATTCAGAAACCGATCGGCGGACCATGAACGTGGTCGTCGATGAAGCCACCCTGCGCGAAGTCTATTTCTGGCCGTTCGAAGTGGCGGCCAGCCGCGGCGTCTGGGGCATGCTGACCGCCTATAACCGGGTGAACGGGATCTATTGCGCCGAGCAGCATCAGGCCATCAGCCAGTGGCTGAAGCGCGATCTCGACTGGGACGGGCTGGTGATGTCCGACTGGTTCGGCACCCAGAATGGCCCGGCCAGCTTCCGCGCCGGACTGGATCTGGAGATGCCGGGCCCGGCCCGCCATATGGGCGACCACCTGCTGCCTGCGCTGATGGATACCGACAGCGATGCCCGGCGTCTCGACGATGCCGCCGCCCGGCTGGCGCGGCTGGCCGAACGGGTCAGCCATCCTCTGCCGTGGGATGGCTCTGCGGCCGCCCAGGCGCAGCGGTGCCACACGCTGGAGGAAGCCGCGGCGGCGGGGTTTGTCCTGCTGCACAATCGCCAGCGGCTGCTGCCTCTCGACGCGCAGGCGGGACAGCGGCTGGCGGTGATGGGTCCCAACGCCACGACGCCCTGCTTCCAGGGCGGGACCTTTGCCAGAGTGGCGCTGATGCCGGGACTGATCTCCCCCCTGGAGTCCATTCGTCAGCGCTTCTCCGCCGCCGGGGTTGAGATAAGCTATGCCCAGGGGGTGGAGAGCGATTACCGCATCCCGCCTCTGCATCATCTGCCGCTGCGCACCGCCGCCGGCGAACGCGGACTGGACGTTGCCTACGCCACCGCCGCCGGGGAGGTGGTTCACCGGGAGGTGCGCGATACCTCCTCGCTGATCTGGTTTCGCGATATGCCGGGCGTCGGCGACATGCTGCGCCTGACCGAACGCGCCACCGTGACAGTAAGCTGCCAGTTCACCGCGCCGGTCAGCGGCCGCTACGGCTTCTGGATCGGCGGCACCGGGGAGGTCGCCCTGCAGCTGAACGGCGAACGCGTGGCGACCTTCAATGGCGAGGCGCTGGACGGGGATATCATGGGCAAGCTGATGCAGGCCCCCCATACTCACCTTGAATTTCCGCTACAGGCCGGGGAATCCCTGACCTTCCGGGCCGAGATGGAGCTCGGTAGCAGTATCGCCCACGGCATCTGGTTTGGCTGCCAGCCCCCGCAAACCATCGATCTGCTGCAGCAGGCGGTCGACCATGCCCGGGCGGCCGACAGCGTGGTGCTGGTGATTGGCGAAACGGCCGATGCCGGTCTGGAGAGCATCGACCGGGACGCTACCGCGCTGCCGGGGCATCAGGTCGCCCTGATCCGCGCCGTCTGCGCGGCGAACCCGCGGACGGTGGTGGTGCTGAACGTTGCCCATCCGGTGGATACCGGGTGTCTCGCCGACGCGGCGGCGGTGATGGTCGTCTGGTATCCGGGCCAGGAGTTTGGCCCGGCGCTGGCCTCGGTGCTGGCCGGAGATCGTGAACCTGGCGGTCGCCTGCCGGTCACCTTCGCCCAGCGCCTGGATGACTATCCGGTACGCAGCCTGACGCCGGACGCCGCGGGCGACCTCTGGTATCACGAGCGCCAGCAGGTGGGCTATCGCTGGTTTAGCGCCCGCGAACGTCCCGCCGCCTGGGCCTTTGGCCACGGTCTGGGGTATGCCGATATCACCCTCAACGCCGCCGCGCTGACAGGCGACGAGGTGGACGGGCTGCAGCTGCGCTGCCAGCTGCAAAACCGCGCCGCCCGCGACGGGAAAGCGGTGGTCCAGCTCTACCTGCGGGGGCCGCAGACGGCGTGGTCGGCGCTGGCGGAGTTTGCGGCAGTCAGCGTCCCGGCGCACGACGAAGCCACCCTGACCCTTGACTTGCCGCGTCACGCGCTGCAGTGCTGGCAGGTGCCTGCCCAGGAATGGCAACTGGCCAGCGGCCCCTGGCAGCTGGCGGTGGGTTTCGCCAGCGACGATATCCGGGCAACCTTCGATTTCGTGCTGACCCCCGACGGGAAAATCAGCCACCGGGGCTAAACCCGGATCGATGGCAAAGAGGGTCGGCAACGTGCCGACCCTCTTTTTTTGTCCATCCGCCAACCGGTTCGCGAAAAAAACCGCCCGGCGGCAGCGTACCGGCGGGCGGGGTTAAAATCCTCAGGGGGTCTGTGGTCAGAAGTTCCAGTACATCGAGGACTGCCAGAGAACCGCCGACTCATGCTTCGGTACCAGCGTCGGGTTATCCTGCCAGGTGATACCGTTGATCCAGTAAATGCCTTTGGTCAGGCGCAGAGCGTGCGACAGGGAGATGGCGTTGATGCTCTGCGGCGCCTCCATCCCGGCCTCGCCGACATAATCGCGGAACTTTTTACTGATAAAGGAGCGGGTATAGCCCAGCGAGGTCATATCCTGCTCGCGGCCGGGAAACAGGCCGATATCAAAGAAGGTGACCTGGAAGTCGCTGGTGTAAGCGTTGCGATCGTCCGGAGCATAGTCCGCTTTCACATCAAGATACAGCCCCAGCGGAAGCCCTTTTTTCGGCTGGGTCAGCTGCACAGTGTTGGCGACATAGAACGCGTAGTTACTGCTGCTGTCGCCGGGCTGGTCAAAATACTGGTAATGCGAGGTGTTGTAGATTGCCCCGGCGCGGAACCACAGCGAGCGCTGCGACTCGCCCGCCGGCTGCTTAAAGCCAAACTCATCCACCAGGATCGGGTTGGCGCCATCAATGTGCCATTTCAGGCCCGAGGGGTTCTGCTCCACGTCGTCGAGGTGCCCGGCAGGCGACATACTGCGGCTGACGGCAAAGTTGTTATAAAACTTCTTTTCGCTATCGCGGACGATGGCGGTGAAGGTCGGCGTCGGCGCGTTAAGACTGATCCCCACCTGCACCGGGATCACGCTGGTCGGCCCCAGCGCGGCTGATGAAGAGTTGCCCCCCAGCACCATGCCGTAAAACTGGCGAATTAACGGATAAAAACCATATTGCAACTCCAGCTGGCCGTTTAATAAGGGTTGGTTCACCGCCAGCACCGCAATATTATGCAGCTCCGGATAACTGTCATGATAATTCGAGGTCGCCCACTGGGGAGAGAAAGTAAATTGCGCGTCTTTAGTAAACCCAATTCGGCTTAAATCGTAGGTGACGTTCAAAGACATATTTTGCGACCAGGTAAAACTTTGCCCGGCATATTGTTGCGGGTCGGCGGACTGGCCTTTCAGATCGTACATCACCATCGGGTTCCAGCTTAACTGAACGCCCCAGCCGCGGTCGGCCAGCGCGCTGCGAAAGCCGCCAATATCGCCGATAAGCGATTCGCAGGTCGACGGAGGGCTGACGACCTGCGCGGAGCGGGTATTCAGTTTATCCAGTTGCTCACAGGTCCAGGTATCCGCCAGCGCGGTACTGGAGAATATCGCCAGCGTCAGCGCCGAAAGGGGAAAAATTATTTTCTTACTTACGTCGGTACAGCAGAGACTCATAATAAACCCTCATTTTTATTTTTTGCAGGTAAGATGCGCCATATCGTGAAAAATAAATTCGTCACAATACGTTTATTAACAGGGATTAATTAGGCTGAAAGTTAACGCTAAATAAGGTGTAGGCTTTTTTAAATAATAACCTCCCGTTCCCGCCGGGAGGCCAGCGGGCGTATGGTGATATCGTCGTCAGGTAAAATTAGCGGGCCAGCGCGCGGCGGCCCCCCATCCGGGCGCTGGCGATGCCCGTCATACCGGCGATAGCCAGCGTCAACAGCGCAAACCACAGCAGGCTGTGCTGCAGGCTGCCGGTAACGCCATTCAGCATGTTCATCAGTACTGGACTGATGAACATGCCGAGGAAAAAGAAGGTATGCCAGATGCCGATCCCCGTCGCGCGATGCGGCGCCGGCAGGGTCTTCATCATCCAGGCCAGCATCAGGGGGATCAGCATTCCGTTACCGATTTGCGCGACGAACCCGGCCGCCACGCCGGCCAGCGGATTGCGGGCCACAGCGATAAACAACAGGCCGAAACCAAAAATGGCGTAAAACAGCAAAAACTGCCTGTCGATACGCTGCTTCGCGCTGCGGCCATACAGCCAGGCCCCCAGCGGCACCCCCACCCCAGCCATGGCGGTAGCGATGCCGATCTGGCTACTGGAGGTCAGCCCGAGCTGACTGAACACCAGGCTTATCTGCAGCGGCTCGAGAAAGTAGAGGATTGCGCTGCCAAGGGTAATCAGGCCGATCGCCGCCATTTTGCGCCGCGGAAAAGCGACGCCCTTCTCGTCAGCGATATTGTCCGCGCGATGGCGGAGTGCCGGTTCAGCGGTGAACAGACACAGGCCGATAAAGACCGGGATAGCCAGGGCATACAAATAGATCGGCCCATACCAACCCAGGGTTCCCAGCAGGCCAGCGCCCAGCACAATCAGCGTCGACAGTACCGACCCCATGCCGCTCTGCACCGCCAGCCATTTACTGCGCGCCTCGCCGGCAAAGTAGTCGCCAATCAGCGCATTGGCGGTGGTGAGGATAAAAGCGTCGGCGATGCCCATCACCAGCCGCGCCAGCAGAATGGTATGCAGATCGTCGAGCATCACCGGTAGCAGGCCAAACACCGCGTACACGCCGGTGGCGGCGATCAGCAGACGGCGACGACTCAGGCGATCGCCCACCATTCCGGCCAGCGGCGCCAGCAGCGCCATGCTCACCGCCGGTAAGGTGATGATCATCGGCACCAACAGCTGAGCGTGCGGCTGCGCGGCAAAATGGCCGAACAGGATCGGCATCACCGGCAGCATGGTCAACGTCCCCATGATCGGCAGCAGGGCCGCCAACATCAATAACATCGCCTGTACGACCCCCGCCTCGCGCGGGGTTGCTGAAACCTTGTGCATCACCATTTTCCGCTCTCCGTCACTGCCCTTTATTTAGAATATGAATTACAGTTCTATTTTTTATCGATAAAGAAAGGCGTTTTGCGCCCCGGCATACTGGCTGACAACGCATTAGCGAACTCAGCACACATACCGTTCTACCCTACCGGATGCAGGTGGCGTGGACTGCGATTGCTATCACAATTAACACAATACATTCACATTAAATTAACATAACCTTCCGTAGTTTCAGGCGTCGACAATCGCCACCGCGCGGATAAACCCGGCCGAACCGCGGCGGATCTTGTAGGGAAAGCAGCTCACCCAGAAGCCGTAGTCGGGAAGCTGCTCCAGGTTGCTCAGCTTCTCCATTTGCCCATAGGCGATCTCCCTGCCGGCTTTATGCCCCTCCCAGATCAGCCCGGCGTCGCCGCTGGCCTGAAAGCGTTCGCGGGTAAAGTGGAAGGGTGCATCCCAGCTCCAGGCGTCGGTGCCAACAACCCGCACGCCCTGCTCCAGCAGCCACAGCGTCGCCGCCCGACCAATACCGCAGCCGCGCTGGAGATAGTCCGGCTGGCCGTAGCGGGCGCCGGCTGCGGTATTGATTAACACGATATCCAGCGGCGACAGGCAATAGCCTATCCGCGCCAGCTCGCGCTGCAGATCCTCCGGCTGCAGGATCGCCCCGTCGGCGACGTGGCGGAAATCCAGCCGGACGCCTGGGCGCAGGCACCACTCCAGCGGCAGCTCATCGATGCCAAACGCCGGTTCGCCGCCGTTGGTGGTCGAGCTGTAGTGCCAGGGGGCGTCCATATGGGTGCCATTGTGCGGCGTCACGGTCAGGCGCTCGGAGGCCCAGGCCTCCTCTCCCGGCATCTGCGATTTTTCCAGTTCCGGGAACATCGCCGCCATTTCCGGCCACCCCTGCTGATGATCCTGATATTCAATGTTCGGCAGCAGAGGCGGCGGATCGGTCCAGGGATTGTTGTCCAGGGTGACGGAAAGATCGACCAGCCGACGCCCTTGTAAAAGATTGATCATGGTTTACTCCATTAACATCACAACGTGTTGATCCAGCACGCCAAACAGCGGCCGGCCATCGGGGGCGTGGGCTGCCATCGTCACCCGCTCCCCTGGGGACAAAAACGGCGTACGCGGTTCACCATGGGCCAGCATCTCCATGGCCCGCACCTCGGCGATACAGCTGGCGCCGCGGCTGGCGTCCGGCCCGGACACCGTGCCGGAGCCCACCACCGTCCCGGCGCGCAGGCGGCGGGTCTGCGCCGCATGGGCAATCAGTTCGCCAAAATGGAAATGCATGTCACTGCCTGACTGGCAGCCAAACGGCTCGCCATTGCGCATCACCTGCAGCGTCAGCGCCACCCGCCCATGCTGCCAGGCCTCCCCCAGTTCATCCGGGGTAAGGGCCACCGGCGCAAAAGCCGACGCGGGTTTGGCGTGAATAAAACCAAACCCGGTCTGCATCTCGCGCGGCGCCAGCGCCCGCAGACTGATATCGTTGAGCAAGACGATCAGGCGGATATAGCTCAGTGCCTGCTGCGGCGAGCAGCCCTGCGGCACCTCGTCGACCACCACCGCGAATTCGCCCTCAAAGTCGAGGCCATCCTCGACCCGGCGGCAGCTTATCCCGGCGTGAGGGGGAAGAAAGTCGTCCCCGCTGCCCTGATACATCAGCGGCGTCTGGTCGGCGCCGGCAATCGGCGGCAGATGAAAGGCCCGCTGCATGCGCTCGCCATGGCTGAGGAAGGCCGATCCATCCAGCCACTGCCAGGCGCGGGGCAGCGGCGCCAGCAGACGCCAGGGATCATAGGGTTGTGCCGCCGGGTAGCGGCGCGCATTGAGCGCCTGATAGCGCGCCTGCAGCGCAGGCCAGACGCACGGGGCCAGCTCCAGCGCCTGCTGGAGCGTCGGAGCGATATCCGCCGCATCGGCCATCAGCGTCAAATCACGCGAGACCACCACCAGGCAGCCGTCGCGTTCACCGTTATCTCGTGTTGCCAGTTTCATGATCTGCCTCCTCCTGCAGACAGAGCCAGCCGTCGGCGTCCACGTCGCCAGCCAGCGGACTCAGACGTTGGCCGGCGCAGGCGCCCTGCACGCAAAGGCCGCTGTCCGGCATAAAAATCGCCCCGTGGGCGAAGCAGACCAGCCGGTCGCCCCGGGCGTTGAGAAAAGCGTCCTGCCGCCAGTTCATCGGGGTATCCAGATGCGGACAGCGGTTGCGCCACAGATAGAGTGTCCCCTGATAGCGGCAGGCAATCACCGTCGCCTGCCCGCTGCCCGTAGGGTCAAATCCCCGCGCCTGGCCCTCGGCCAGGCTGTCGGCACGGCACAGACGAACCATCAGCGGGCGTTATCCGGACCGGGGGCCCACTTCTCACGATACCCCAGCAGGAAATATTGCGAGTTATCGGCCCCCGGCAGTGCTTCGCGCGGCTGCCAGTGGTCGTCGTGCTGATCCATATCGGCGTCATATTCGATATGACACCCGAGCGGGCTGTTGAAGTACCAGAACCAGTTCGATCCCAGCTGATGGCGCCCCGGCCCCCAGAAGGTCTGATACCCCTTCTGCTGAAAGCGGCTACCGGCCATCATCAGCTCGGTTGGGCCGCCGAGATGGAAGGTAAAGTGTTCAATACCGGTCATAAACGGCGGAGCCTGGATCAGAAACAGGGTATGGTGATCCTGGGTGCCGGCGGGCCGCAGGAAGGGGCCGACGTGGGTGAAGCGATCGGTACAGACAAAGCCCAGCCGTTGATAGAAGGCTTCAGCGCGCGCGGCGTCCGGCACAAAATAGACCACATGGGAAAGCGAACGCGGCTCTGCCGCCATGTCAGCGCTGGCCCCGGTCTGGTTGACCGGCCGCCCGGCGTGATCCCCCGGGGCATTGATTTTCTCCCCTTCCCGCTGCAGCGGCTGGCGCTGGCTGACGCGAAAACCAAGGGCAAAGCCGGCATCATCGACGCAGCGCAGTACGCCGTCGGCGCCAAGCTTCACCTCACGATCGCGGCGCAGCGTCTCGGCAATCGCCTCCAGCGTGGCGCTATCCGCCACGCCATAGACGGTTTCCCGCAACTGACTGCCGCTGGGCAGCGCCGCGGGCAGCGACGGATCGTCACGCTCCCGCAGCAGCACGCCGGTACCATCCAGCGCGCTAAAAAAACCGTTCTCCTGCTCGCGTAAACCGTAGTCGAGAAGAAATTGCCGGCAACCCGCCAGGTCATCGACGCCAAATACCAGATAATCCGGACCAAGAATATTCATCGCGGTTGTTCCTTATGCGTGTTCAGGCCACCCGGCCGCCGAGGGTTTCCGCCACCCAGTCAGCGATGTAGTGCCCGGCGTTAATCGAGTTGTCGAAGCTGGAGTGCTGCACACCGCCCTCGCGGTCTGTGAAAATTTTCAGCTCGCGGCGTGGGCTGTTCACCAGCTGGTCGTAGGTGCGCTGCGCCCATTTCACCGGGATCTGCGAGTCCTTTTCACCATGGGTGACGAGGAAAGGCACCCGTATGCGGTCGAGTACGCCGTCGAGATGGACGTTCTCCGCAAGGCGCATAAAAGCGTCGATATCCTCGCCGCCCCAGACCCAGCGCACGTGCTGCCAGTAGTGCGGTACCGGAAAATCCCCTTCGCGTTCGCGGCGGCGCTGCTGCACCTCACGCCAGTCGTGATTCGCCCCCCACACCACGCCGCAGGCGAAGCGCGGCTCAAACGCCACCGCCCGCGGGCAGTAATAGCCGCCCAGCGAGACGCCTTCCATGCCGATGCGCCCGGCATCCACCTCCGGGTGCTGCTCCAGCCAGTCAACGATCCGGCTGGCCCAGTGCTCGCTGTCATAGCGGGCCTTCATGTCGTGAAGACGCAGCGCTTCGCCGGTTCCCGGCTGGTCGACCACCAGCGAGGAGACCCCGCGCTGCGCCAGCCACTGCGGTAATCCCACCAGATATTTCATCTCTTTGGTGGAGTCGAGACCGTTGACCTGCACCAGCAGCGGCGCGCGGCCGGTCACCCCTTCGGCGCGGACGTAGAGTGCCGACAGGGTTTTGCCCTCGTAGGGGATGGTTACCCGCTGACAGTTGGCATGGGTATGGTGCAGCCCGGCGGCAAAGACATCGAGAAAGCGGCGGTACAGCGCATCGCGGTCCGGTGCGCCATACGCCTGCAGGCGTTCGCAGGTCAGGTAATAGTTGGCCGCCCGGAGATACTTCTCTCCCGCCGACAGCCGCCGTCCCCGCGCTTCATCTTCGCCCGCCAGCGCGCATAATTTATCGGCCATTCGGGACCAGGTTTCCCGGAACGCGCGGGTGCCTTCGGCGTCGGGATGCTCGGACGCAGCCAGCAGCGGCGCGCACATCTCTTCGATCTCACCGATGCGGGCGCCCATCTCGATGGAGAGATCCACCGACAGGTTCCAGACATAGTTTTTAGGGAAATAGCGAAACATAGGGTCATCCTTCAACATTCAGTCGCAGTCGCTTTAGCGCAGGCACTGTCACATAAAGCACCTGCGGGCGACCAATCATGTCTCAGGATGTCAGGTATCGACGGGAGCAATACCCGTGGGTTAGCGTGCGCTGGCGACGATTTTTGCCTTCAGCCAGCCGAAGATAGGATCGTTATCCAGCGAGCGGTGCCAGCCGATAAATTCGCGCATCATCGGCAGGGTCACCGGGACCGGGAAAAGACGCAGCGGCAGCATCGCCGCGTACTGCTCCGCCAACCGCCGGTGCAGCGTGGCGATCCGCGAAGTGCCGAGCAGCAGCTGCGGAACGCAATGGTAGCTGTGAGTCACCACCTCGATACGACGACTTAGCCCCGACTCGGCAAACAGATTGCCCTCCAGCCCCGGCTGCCGCTCACGGCCAAAGACCACCGACACATGCCCCAGCTGTTGCCAGGCGTCGAGGGTCAGCATCTCGCCGGTGTGGGGATTGTCCGCCCAGGCCAGGCAGACAAACTCTTCGTCAAACAGCGCTTCGGCAGGATGGTCGGCGGCCATAAAACGTTCCGGCGCCACGATGATATCCAGCTCGCCGCGGTTGAGCATGCCGGTGGACTGGGCGTCAGGCGAGAAAAACTCAAAGGTCATACTCGGCGCTTCCTGATGTACCGCCTGCAGCGCATCCTTCAACATCACGTTGATCACGTAATCCGAGGCCATAATGCGAAAATGGCGCTTGCTGGTTGCCGGCTCATCCACCGGCCGTCGGGCAATAGAGGTCTGAATTTTCATCAGCACGTCGCGAACCGGCTCCCGCAGCTCTTCCGCCAGCGGCGTGGGCCGCATCTTTCTGCCCACCTGGGTGAGCAGGTCGTCCTCAAAGTAGGTGCGCAGCCGGTTGAGTACCCCGCTGGTGGCAGACTGGGTCATATGCAACCGGCCCGCCGCGCGCGTAATGTTCTGTTCATCCAGTAACACATCCAGTGCCACCAGTAAGTTCAGGTCAAGATGTTGATAACGCATGGGTCCCCCGGCGAGAAATGGCGTGCTTATCCTGTGGCTTAATTTAACTTTTCTGCAACTTTTTGTTTTCAATTTCCACGGCGATATTGTTTTTTGCGATAGCGATCATTCTTTATCGCGATTAGTCAGCGTGCCGCTCCGTTGGTTAACGTCCTGCTCTCTGTCCCCTTGAGAAAACACCTACGATGAATATCCATAACGCATTAATCGTTGGCGGCGGCATCGGCGGATTATGCACCGCCATCGCTCTCCGCCAGGCCGGTGTCGCCGTCGATGTGGTGGAGATCCAGCCGCAGTGGCGGGTCTACGGCGTCGGTATCATTCAGCAGAACAATGTTGTGCGCGAAATGCAGCGGCTTGGCGTGCTGGAACGCTATCTGGACGCCGCCTGGCCGTTTGACAGCGTCTCGGTGCATACCCTGAGCGGCCAGCAGTTAGCCAGCTTTCCCGGCGAGCGGCTGGCGGGCGAACAGTTCCCGGCCAACGTCGGTATCTCCCGCCTGGCCCTGCACCACGTACTCTGCTCCACCGCGCAGGAGCTGGGGGCCAGGCTGACCACTGGCGAGAGCATTGACGCCTTCCGTCAGCATGATGATGCCGTGGAGGTGAGCTTCAGCCGCGGCGGCGAGGGGCGCTACGATCTGCTGGTCGGCGCCGACGGGATCTACTCCCGGGTGCGCGGCATGCTCTACGGCGAGCGCTATCAACCTCGCTTTACCGGCCAGGGCGTGTGGCGCTACAACTTTCCGCGGCCGCCGGAGGTGGATCATCTGATGTGCTTTATGGGCGAGGGCTGCAATTGTGGGCTGGTGCCGCTGGGGGAAGATCTGATGTATCTGTTTATCACCTCCCATGAAGCGGATAACCCCCGCTACACCCGCGACCAGCTGGCGGCGGAGATGCGCCGCCGTCTGCCGCCCGGCGCGGGGTTACCGGGCAGCCTGCGCGAGCATATCGTTAACAACGACGAGGTCGTCTATAAGCCGCTGGAGGAGCTGTTCGTCGACGATCCCTGGTATCAGGGACGCGTCGTGCTGGTGGGCGACGCGGTTCACGCTACCACTCCGCATCTCGGTCAGGGGGCGGGCATGGCGATTGAGGATGCCATCGTGCTGCGCGAAGCGCTGCAGCAGACCGACAGCGTAGCAGCCGCGCTGGCGCACTTTGACGCCCGCCGCCGGCCGCGCTGTCAGCAGATCTGGGCCGCCTCGCTGCAGGTGGGCGAGAGTGAGATCCACCGCGATCGCCATTTTAACCGCCAGCAGGCGATCAGCGATATGATGGCCCTGACGGCGAGGCCGATATAAGCCCTGCCCGGCCCCCTCCGCCGGCCACGCTGGCGGATTTTTCCCCCTTTCCCCAGACGCTAATCTCTTATCACCGAAGATATTCTTCCCGCGCAGCGTGATATTTGACACCTCTCCGCTCACATGGCTAAGGTATATTTCAGTTTTCCCCTTCATCATGGAAAGGAATATACGGATATGAATATTCTCTCGGCAGAGTTTTTCAAATATGCGATAGCGATTATCACGTTGATTATTCAGATTGTCGCCGTGCGTTCAGGTTGGGTATTTCCCAAAGATAAAATATTCACCTCGCGCAAAAATATCAGTGAATTCGCCGCCGCACTGCACAAAAATAGTGACGACCCCGACCTGCAACGGATCGCATACGAATATGGTATCGCCGCGCTGACCAAAGATAAAAACCTGACCATGGCGCAAAGAAAGATATTGTTGAAATGCAAAAATCCGGTCAGCGATATTGATAACTACAGTAAATGCCAGCATCTGATTTCGGTCAATGATGAGAAACGCATATTCAAATGGAAAAAATGGGGTTACCGCTTCTGGTTATACCGTAAGGCTGTCGAAGTCATCAGTCTGGTGCTCTATTTTATTGGCGGCTTCTTAACGGCGCTGCCTTTCCTGTATGAAGGCCTCGCCAGCCCGGCGGTGATTGACAGAATTAATCATTTATCGCGTCTGCATAAATTGAGTATGGCGAGTTATCTGTTTGCCTGCGGGATTTGTCTGGCGCTGATCTGCCTGCACAAACTCTCCACCATCGCGATTGCGGAAAAAACCATTAAAGCGAATCGCTAACGACTGCGCTGCCCGGCGACCTGTCCACACCAGCGGCGCCTAACCCTGTGGATAACCTGGAGGCAGTTGCCTGGCAGCCGCAGCCCGGGCGGGCTACCGGCTACTGTTCGTTTTTTAAACAGGAGAAATACCACCGCCGGGCTGCGCGCTGAGCGCCAGAGCCACCACCGCGGCGGAGGGAAGCCCCTACCCCACTCAGTAATTCCACTTCGGCCGCGCCACCGTGTTTTTCTTCAGCAGGTCGCGGAACGCTTTCAGGTAGGGCTCATTGCTGCGCCCGCGCTTACAGATAGCCGAGAACGGTGACTGAAAGCCAAACTCGTTGGGCAGCAGCACCCGCAGGCGGTTCTCTTTGATCCACGGCCAGGCGTAATGCTCCGGCAGATAGCCAATATATTTCCCCGAGAGGATCAGCAGCAGCTGGGCGTCGACGGTCTCGACGGTGGCGCTGCCTTTGCTGAAGCCCCGGCGGCGCAAATCGCTGGTGTTCCAGTAGCTGCGGGTCACCAGCGGGCACTGGCTGATCTGCTCTTTATCCAGCTGGCGGCTGAAGAACATCGGGTGCAGATCGCTGCAGTAGAGCCAGTGCTGTTCGCGGTACAGCGGCTCGCTGATGATGTTATGCACCTGCGAGTTGTAGCTACCGATGGCCAGGTCGATATGGTTGTTCAGCACGCCGTTCAGTTGCTCCGCCGGGGTGCGAATAATCAGTTTGATATGCACATGGGGAAATTTGTCGCTGAAACTGCGCAGAACCACCGGCAGCGAGAGCGCCGTTTCGGTCTCGATGGAGTCGAGCGTCGAGATGCACAAGGTGCCGCTGTGCTCCCCTTTGAGCAGCGCCGACTGCCGCTCCAGCTCATTGAGTTCACTCAGCACGCGGATCGCCTGCTGTAAAAACTGCTGACCTTTCTCAGTCAGGGAAAAACCGCCGCGCCCGCGCTGGCAGAGGGTGAAGCCAAGCTGTCCCTCCAGCTGCGACATGGCATTGCTGATGGCGGAGACCGAAATGCCCAGCTCCTGCTGGGCCCGGCTATAGCTCTCCAGGCGGGCCACCGCCTCGAAAACCTGCAGCTGTCGAATATTAAGGCTGGCGTCGTGATGCATCGTATTTAGTTCACCAATAAATGAACTGAGTATTTACGTCAGACGATGTAAAGTCCAGCGCGGGTTGCGCACTATCTCTCCTGTTACGTTTCATCCGTCAGATTCAGGAGCAGACATGGATAACCTCTTTCACCAACCGCAGGGTGGCAATGAGATGCCACGCTTCGCCGGCCGCGCCACGATGATGCGCCTGCCGTTTATTGAAGATTTACAGGGACTTGATGCGGCATTTGTCGGCATTCCGCTGGATATCGGCACCTCGCAGCGCTCAGGTACGCGCTACGGACCGCGCTATATTCGCGCCGAATCGGTGATGATCCGTCCGTACAATATGGCAACCGGCGCCGCGCCGTTCGACTCGCTGTCGGTGGCCGACATCGGCGATGTGCCGATCAATACCTACAGCCTGCTCAAATCGGTGCAAATTATCGAAGATTACTACACCGGTTTGAATAGTTATCCGCTGATCCCGCTAACTCTCGGCGGGGACCACACCATTACCCTGCCGATCCTGCGGGCGCTGACCAAAAAACATGGTCCGGTGGGGCTCATCCACGTCGACGCCCATACCGATACCAATGATGAGATGTTCGGAGAGAAAATCGCCCACGGCACCACCTTCCGCCGCGCCGTTGAGGAGGGACTGCTCGACCTCAAACGGGTGGTGCAGATTGGCCAGCGCGCCCAGGGCTACGCCGCCGGCGACTTCCAGTGGGGCGTTGACCAGGGCTTTCGCCTGGTGCAGGCGGAGCAGTGCTGGCATACCTCGCTGGCGCCGCTGATGGCCGAAGTCCGTCAGCAGATGGGCGACGGACCGGTGTATCTCAGCTTTGATATCGACAGCCTCGATCCCATCTGGGCTCCAGGAACCGGGACGCCGGAAGTCGGCGGCCTGACCTCCATTCAGGCGCTGGAGATCGTCCGCGGCTGCCGCGGCCTGAACCTGATTGGCGCCGATCTGGTCGAGGTCTCGCCCCCCTATGACGTGAGTGGTAATACCTCCCAACTGGCGGCCAACCTGCTGTACGAGATGCTCTGCGTCCTGCCCGGCGTGAAGTACGCCTGAGGAAGCCGCCATGGAGCTGAAATGCTTTCGCACCCTCTGGGGAGTCACCACCCCCTGGTCGCAAACGCTGGATGAGCTGCAGCGCGTCGGCTGCTGCGGTATCGAAGCCCGCGTGCCGTTAACGGTGGCCGAACGGCGGGAGCTCGCCGACCGCCTGCAGGCGTCGGGGCTGGAGTATATCGCCATTCTTTTCAGCGGCGGCGGAGTGCTTCCCGCCCAGCATGAAACGCCGGAGCAGCATCTGGCGCGCCTGCAGACCCGCTTCGCCGAGGCCAGCAGCCTCAACCCGCGCTTTGTCAATCTGCTGGCGGGCAACGATCGCTGGCCGCTGGCGCAGCAGGTCGATTTTCTCGGCAAGGCGCACGAGCTGGCCGCCGGGTTTGGTTTGACCTGCAGTTTTGAAACCCATCGCGCCACCTCGCTGTACAGCCCGTGGCTCACGCTGGAGATTATTCAGCAGCTCCCCCAGTTGCGCTTTACCGCCGACATCAGCCACTGGGTGGTGGTCAGCGAGCGCCTGCTGGATGACCCCAGCGATGACTTCAGCGCCTTTATCGACCGCGTGCATCACGTGCAGGCTCGGGTGGGCTACGACCAGGGGCCGCAGGTGCCACACCCGGCGGCGCCGGAGTATCAGCCGGCGCTGGCTTTTGCCGAGCGTTTCTGGCAGCAGGTCTGGTATTCACAGCGCCAGCGGGGCTACCTGCAGACCACGCTGACCCCGGAGTTTGGCGCCGACGGCTATCTGCACCATCTGCCGTTCACCAACGTCCCGGTGGCCGACCTCTGGTCGCTCAACGCCTGGATGGCCGCGCGCCAGCAGGCCCACTTTCAGCAGTTTTTAACGCTCACTGAACAGGAACCGCAGCCATGACCGCCGTGAAGCACGCTTTTACTGAACTCCCGACCATCGATATCCGCGATCTGGCCGGCGACGATCTCGCCAGGCGCCAGGCGGTGGCCGACGCCATCGGCCGCGCGGCGCGCGAGGTGGGCTTTTTCTACATCACCGGCCACGGCATCGACCCGGCGCTGATCGCCGGCGTCCGCGAGGCGGCGAAGCAGATCTTCGCCCTGCCGATGGAGGAGAAGATGAACTATTACATCGGCCACTCCAAAAGCCATAAGGGCTATGTTCCGGAAGGAGAAGAGATCTACGGCTCCGGCAAGCCGGACCATAAAGAGGCCTTCGATATCGGCTTCCAGGCAGCGGATGACCATCCGCTGGTGCTCGCCGGTACGCCGCTGATCGGCGCCAATGAGTGGCCCGATCTGCCGGATTTCCGCGCGCGGGTGCTGGCCTACTACGACGCGGTTTTCGCCCTCGGCCACCGTCTGTTCGACGCTTTCGCCCTCGCGCTCGGTCTGCCGGAAGGGTATTTCAAACCGATGGTGACCTGCCCGCCGGCCAAGCTGCGGCTGATCCATTACCCGTTCGACGCCAGCGTCGAAGATGTTCCCGGAATTGGTGCACACACCGACTATGAGTGCTTCACCCTGCTGCTCGCCGACCAGCCTGGCCTTGAAGTCCTCAATGAAGAAAGCGTGTGGATCGATGCACCTCCCGTCAAGAACGCCGCCGGAGAAGAGGCGTTCGTGATCAATATCGGCGACATGCTGGAAGTGCTCAGCGCTGGCACATTTGTTGCTACAGCCCACCGGGTGCGCAAAGTGCCGCAGGAGCGGTACTCCTTCCCGCTGTTTTTCGCCTGCGATTACCACACGCTGATCCGCCCGCTGCCGACCTTCCTCGCCGCCGGCGAAGCCGGTGAA
Source organism: Klebsiella sp. P1CD1 (assembly GCF_003790505.1). Taxonomy (NCBI): domain Bacteria; kingdom Pseudomonadati; phylum Pseudomonadota; class Gammaproteobacteria; order Enterobacterales; family Enterobacteriaceae; genus Klebsiella; species Klebsiella sp. P1CD1. The sequence goes on along the minus strand of NZ_CP033631.1, from coordinate 1,238,279 downwards.
TATCAGGAGCTCAGCATCGGGGAGCATATGTGGAGCCAGGCGCTGCAAACCTATCGCTACCTGCGCGAGAAGGTCAATCGCGGTGAACTTCAGCTACCGGAGCGCGCGCGCGGCACCAATACCTTTGGCCATTTGAAAAAACAGGCACAGCAAAAAAACCCCTAACCACCCGTGAGGAACCATGATGACTAGCACCCTGAAAAAAATCTCGCGCCGTGTCGCGCTTACCCTCGCCGTCAGCGCCTGTTTTTCCCCTGTCACCCAGGCGGCGGAACTGCTGACCGAGGGCGTCTTTAAGGTGGGGATGGAGGTCACCTACCCGCCGTTTGAGTCCTATGACAGCAATAACAACATCGTCGGTCTCGACCCGGATTTCGCCGCGCTGATCGCCCAACATCTGCAGGCCAAACCGCAGCTGATCGACACCAAGTTCACCAGCCTGATCCTCGGCATCGGCAAGAAATATGATGCGGTGATCTCCGGGATGTACGTGACGCCGGAACGCCAGAAGCAGGCCGACGCCATCCCTTACGCCCTCTCCGGCGCGTCGATCATCGCCCTGAAGGGCGGCGCGGTGCAGCCGAAAACCGAAGATGAGCTGTGCGGCGTGAAGGTCGGCCTGCAGGCAGGCACCACCTGGGTGACCAGCCTGAAAAAACACTCCGATGAGTGGTGCCTGAAAAACGGCAAACCGGCCATCACCATTCAGGAGTTCCCGACGGCGCCGGAAGCCTCGCAGGCGCTGCTGTCGAAGAACATCGGCGCCCAGCTTGAGATTGCCCCGGCGGCGCAGATCATCGTCGACAAGAGCCGCGGCCGCCTGGGGATAAGCTCTACGCGCCTGGTCTACCCGCTGCCGCTGGGGATCTACGTCGCCAAAGGCAACACCGAGCTGGCGGAGGCGATTAAGGCCACCCTGGCCACGCTGAAAGCCAACGGCCAATATGCCGCGCTGATCAAAAAATACAACTTAGAAAGCATCGATTAAGACAATAAGCACTGCGCAACAGGAGTCGGTATGGCGTTCGATTGGGGATACTTTTTTTCACTGTTTAGCATTGGAGCATTCTGGCAGGCGTGCGTGACCGTGATCGTGGTCAGCACCTTGTCCTGGGGGATCGGCCTGGTGGTCGGTTTTCTGTTAGCCTGCGCGAAGCTCTCCGCGCCGCGCTGGGTCAAGATCCCCGTCGAACTCTATATCTGGTTTTTTCGCAGCGTGCCGCTGATGGTGCTGCTGGTGTTTGTCTACAACCTGCCGCAGCTGTTTCCGGTGACCCAGCCGCTACTCGGGGTGCCGTTTATCGCCGGGCTGGTGTCGATGACCGTCACCGAAGCGGCCTATATGGCGGAGATCCACCGCGGCGGCCTGCTGTCGGTGGCCAAGGGGCAGAGCGAGGCGGGCCATGCGCTGAGCTTCAGCTTTATCGGCATCCAGCGGCTGATTGTTATTCCTCAGGCGTTTCGCATCTCGCTGCCGACGCTGATCAATGAATACATCACCATCATTAAGCTGAGCTCGATTCTGTCGGTGGTCTCCTTACCCGAGCTGCTGCTCACCGGCCAGCGCTTGTATGCGCAAAATTTCCTCGTGATGGAGACCCTGCTGGCGGTGGCGGTGTACTACGTGATGGTGGTTACCGTCTTCACCTGGCTGTTCCGGGCGCTGGAAAATCGTCTCGATATTCAGCGCAAGCGTCCGCAAACCCTCAGCGAGGCGGAATGCCAGGCGCTGCGCCAGAGCCTGCCGGCGCTGACGGAGGAGATCAAAACGCCGGCCGTCAACGGCGCGCCGCCAGCGCTCGATCTGCGGGGCATCCGCAAATCCTGGGGTCAGCATGAGGTGCTGAAAGGCATCGATCTGCAGGTGGAGAACGGGGAGGTGATCAGCATCATCGGCCCGTCCGGCTCCGGAAAAACCACCCTGATCCGCACCATCAACGCCCTCGAAAGCCTTGATGGCGGGGAGATCATTCTCTACGGCGAGGACTATCTGAAGGGCGGAGCCATCGTCGACAAACGCCAGATGCGCGCCGGGGTGCGGCGCATCGGCATGGTCTTCCAGAGCTTCAACCTGTTCCCCCACCGCACGGTGCTCGACAACGTGATGCTGGCCCCGCGCTATCACCAGCTGCTTGACCAGCCGGTCGCCCGCGAGCAGGCCCTGGCGCTGCTCGACCGCGTCGGCCTGCTGGCCCATGCCCACAAATACCCCTGGCAGCTCTCAGGCGGCCAGCAGCAGCGCGTGGCGATCGCCCGGGCGCTGGCGCTGAAACCGGACATTATGCTGTTTGACGAGCCAACCTCGGCGCTGGATCCGGAGCTGGTAGGCGAAGTGTTGAAGGTCATTCAGTCGCTGGCCCGCGAAGGCATGACCATGCTGATTGTCACTCACGAGATGGAGTTCGCCCTGTCGATTTCCGACCGCGTGGTGCTAATGGAGAACGGCGTGGTGCAGGCCGATATCGCCCCGCAGGTGATCCGCAGCCCGCTGGAGGCCCCTTCTCTGCAACGAATCCGTGAATTTATGGGAGTACGCTAAATGGCAACTGAGCAACACCTGCGCCAGCAGTTGGCCGCCGCCTACCGGCTGGCGGCGCTGTTCGGCTGGGAGGATACCCTCTACACCCACTTCTCCGTGCGCCTGCCCGGCGACGGCGAGCCGCGTTTTTTAATTAATCCCTTCGGCATGATGTTTGACGAAGTCACCGCCAGCAACCTGATCGTGGTGGATATGCAGGGTAAGGTCGTAGAGGGCGACGCACCGGCTAACTCGGCGGGCTTTACCATCCACAGCGCGGTGCATATGGCCCGGGAAGATGCCCACTGCGTGATCCACACCCATACGCTGCCGGGAATGGCGGTGGCCGCCTGCGAGGACGGCCTGCTGCAGCTCAACCAGATCAGCACCGAGTTTTACCAGCGCGTCGGCTACCATCCCTATGAAGGGGTGGCCTTTGACCTCGACGAACGGGCGCGCATCCAGCGCTCGCTGGGGAATAATATCGCCATGATCCTGCAGAGCCACGGCCTGCTGTCGGTGGGCCGCACCGTGGCTGACGCCTTTTATATCATGTACTACCTGAACCGCGCCTGCGAGATCCAGATGGCCACCGCCCAGCTGGCGGCCCTCAGCCCGATCCACACCATCGCTCCGCACCTCAGCCAGCACGCCTGCGAGCAGCTGATGGGCGTGGAGCATGAACGTCAACAGGTCTGGCAGGCGTGGCTGCGCCGTCTTGACCGTCTCGATACCTCTTACAAAGACTAACGCCTATGTCTGATATCACTATCGTTGTGGATTGTAACGACGCGGATTTCGCCCGCGATATTTGCGCCGCCCTGCAGCAGTTTCCCGACGTCACGGCGCTTCTGCCCCATCACCAGGCGGCACGCGACGCCCAGTACGCCAGTTGCTGGTTCCCGGACCCGCAGCTGCTGAGCCGTTCGCCGGGGCTGAAGCTGATCCAGGCCGCGTCCGCCGGGGTCGATCATCTGCCGCCCGCGCTGTTCGCCAGCGAGATCCCGCTGTGCCGGGTGATCGATGAAGATTTTCGCCACGGCATGTTCGAATATGCTCTGTGGAGCGTCCTGTGGTTTCAGCGCCATTTCGACCGGGCGCTGGCCCACCAGCGAACCCAAACCTGGAAGCTCTATCCCCAGCGCGCCGCCGCCGACTTCCATATCGGCATTATGGGTCTGGGCGAAATTGGCGGCTATATCGCAGACCAGCTGGCCCGCCTCGGCTATCGGGTCTCCGGCTGGTCGCGCAGTGAAAAGCAGCTGGCTGGTGTCACCTGCTATCGCGGCGAGGAGGCGCTCGACCACTTTCTTGGGTCGCTTGACGGGCTGATTAACCTCCTGCCGCTCACCGCGCAGACCCGAGGTATCCTCGCCGCGCCGCTGTTCAACCGGCTACCCGCCGGGGCGGTGTTGATCAACTGCGGCCGCGGGGAGCATATGGTCAATGACGATGTGCTGGCGGCGCTGGAGAGCGGCCAGCTCGCCGGGGCGGTGCTCGACGTCTTCCCGCAGGAGCCATTGCCGGCGGACGATCCGCTGTGGCGCCATCCGCAGGTGGTCATCACCCCGCATATGGCCTCTGCGGCCCCTGCCGAGGTGATCGCCCGCCAGTTGCTGGAGAACATTCAGCGCCAGCGCCGCGGGCTGCCGCTGAAGAACCTGGTCAATAAGCACGCCGGTTACTGATCCCCAGCCATACTGCCGCTGCTACGCTTAATGGGAGATCCACAACCAGAAGGCAGGAACATGAAGATTGATTTATCGGGGAAAGTCGCGCTGGTCACCGCCTCCACGGCGGGTATTGGCTTCGCCATCGCCAAAGGCCTGGCGGAGAGCGGCGCAGAGATCATCATTAACGGGCGCAGCGAGCAGAGCGTGAACGCCGCCATCGCTCGTCTGCAAAATGAGGTGTCGGGCGCGAAGGCGCGACCCGCCATCGCCGACCTCAGCGACGCCGACGGCGCAGCCCAGCTGCTGCGGGCGGTGACCGGCGTCGATATTCTGGTCAATAACGCCGGGATCTATGGCCCGCAGGATTTCTACGCCACCGACGACGCGACATGGGACAACTACTGGCAGACCAACGTCATGTCCGGCGTACGCCTGTCACGGGGGCTGCTCCCGGCGATGGTCAGTAAAGGCTGGGGGCGGGTGGTGTTTATCTCCTCAGAATCGGCGCGCAATATCCCGGCGGACATGATCCATTATGGCGTGACCAAGACCGCGCAGCTGTCGCTGGCCCGCGGCCTGGCGAAATATGTCGCCGGCAGCGGAGTGACCGTTAACAGCGTACTGCCAGGGCCGACGATTTCCGACGGCTTTGCCGAGATGCTGAAAGACGACGTGGCGAAAACCGGCAAGTCGCTGGAGGAACTGGCGAAAACGTTTGTCATGACCCATCGTCCGAGCTCGGTGATCCAGCGGGCGGCCTCGGTGGAAGAGGTCGCCAATATGGTGGTCTACGTCTGCTCGCCGCAGGCATCGGCCACCTCCGGCGCCGCACTGCGCGTCGACGGCGGCGTGGTGGATGATATTCTCTGACGCCCACCTCATTCAGGGGAGTCACCCTCCCCTGTCGCCTTCGCCGGCGCTAAACCGCGCAAAATGTTAAAAAAACGCGGCAAAGTCGCACAAAGTGAACAGGAACATGCATTCCCAAAACTTATGATATTTCTTTTAAGTATAAGTTGTGGTGTTAATGTCTCTGTTACGAAGCTTGCTATTCTTTCTCGGCGCGGCGGTCGCAGCCGCCCTCGCGGTACTCTGTCTGTGGGTGGATATTCGGGTGTTTGGTAACGACATCCCGGAGGTGTCGCTCACCGAAGTGGTGCAGGAGAGCGTGCTGGCCGTCATCGTACTGGTTCACTTCCTGCTGGCGCGAAAATATACCCACCTGCGCTATAGCAATATCCTCATCGGCGGCTTCTTCCTCGCCATGCTGATCCGTGAACTGGATGGCCTGTTTGATTTGCTCTCCCACGGCAGCTGGGTGTGGTTTGCCCTGCTGACCACCGTAGGGTCGCTGCTGGCGCCGCTGCGCCATCTGCCTCAGACCCTGTCGCAGCTGGCGGAGTATACCCGCACGCCCTATTACGGGATGATGATCAGCGGCCTGCTGGCGATTCTGGTCTTCTCTCGGCTGTTTGGTATGCACGGCCTGTGGTACGCCGTGCTGGATGAGAACTACGCCCGGGTGGTGAAAAACACGGTCGAGGAAGGCAGCGAGTCGTTTGGCTATATGCTGTGCCTGACCGCCACCCTCGGCTACGCCTGCTACTTCCGCGGCCTCGCGCGACAGACCCTGTCGCCGCAGCGCTAACCGTGGACGATAACCACCGCCGGACGCGTCTGCCGGCGGTGGCGCGCCGCCGCGTTAACCGCGAATTTTCCACTTCCGTTTGAGAACCTCTTTGTCCTGGCTATCCAGCCACTGGTTCACTTTCTCCAGCAGCGCCGGGTTATCCTTATTCATCATATACACCTTGTCGCTGGCGGTGCCGGCGAACGGTGTTTCGTTAGCAACGCAGAACACGCCGGGCTCTTTGCTTTGGTAATAGTCGCCTTCGATCAGGTCTGTCACCATCATATCGGCTGTTTTCTGCCGCAGCGCCTCCAGATTGTCGACGTTGTTCTGTACGCGAATGATCTGCGCCTGCTTAATATGCTCATCGACAAAGCTCTGGTTTGTGCCGCCAGGGTTGACGACCACCTTCACCTCCGGGCGGTCAATCTTCGCCAGCGAGCCGAGCCGCGGGGCGGCCTGGCAGTTGGCTAAGGCGATTTTACCGTTCGCCACTACCGGATGGCTGAGGGCGAAGTCCTTCGCCCGCGCCGGAGTCTGCGTCACGCCGCCCATCGCAATATCAAACTTGTCCGCCCGCAGATCGGCGGCGAGCGCTGGCCAGCTGGTGTAGACGAAGCTCACCTTCAGCCCCAGCGTGCGCCCGAGATCGCGGGCCATGTCCACGTCATAGCCCTGCAGCTCGCCGGCGGCATTGCGAAACGCCAGCGGGGCGTAATCGCCCGGCACGCCCACTTTCAGCTCACCGCTGTGCTCGATGGTTTGCATATCGCGCGCCTGGGCGCCGCAGGTCATTATCGCCAGCGTCAGCGCCAGCCCCACCGTCAGTTTCATCTCGCCATCCTTATCGTTATCGATTTTTCGCGCCGGGGTGATCGGCCGCTTATCAGTCAACACCATCCGCAGCATACGCCAGGGCATTCATCCTATTTTTAATCATCGTGACATACAACCCGGCAGCACGGTTGCCGATCGCAAATCTGGCGATAAAAAACAGCCCCCCTCCGGTGAATGATCCCTCATCTGCCGGGCGTAGCCTTACGTGAACGATCGTATTTTCCACCATGAAGTGGGTTCGAACACCTGGCAAAAAAGAGCAATAAGCTATTTCTAATGCATTGAATTAAAATAGCAATTTATTTTATCGAGCGATATTTGGCATTCAACTCGCGTTAATAACCGTCTTATTTACGTCGCAATTCCCCCACGCTACTATCCCGACAAAAGCAGCCCCTAAATAACAAGCCAGTTTATTTCCTGGTATTAATAAATTTGTCAGTCAGATGAATTAATAAAAAACATACCTGGCGTAAATAAGACTCATCAAAATAACGGCCCTGGCGCCAGCTTTACGGGCAATAGAGAAGGAAAGAAAATGAAAATAATCACGCTGTGTCTGGCGACGGTCTTTGCCGGGCTGGCCGCTGTCCCTGCACTCGCGGCAGAGGGCAAGCTGAATTTCATCGGCAAGGTCGTGAACGCCTCCTGCAAGCTCGAAGGGGTGAGCGACAGCGGGGTCATCGACGTCAGTATGGGCGCTATTCCGCTGTCGAGACTGAAAAACAGTCAGTCTGGGACCGGGCCGGCAGTCGGCATCGACATTCGCGTTAAAGATTGTGAGAAAGGCACTTACTACATTGTGGTTGACGGCCCCTCGCCTGCCGGCACACCTGAAAATCGCGTGCTGGCGCTCGACGGCAGCGGTAAGCCGGCCAGCAAGGTAGGTATTCTGCTCACTGACCGCACGGGCACCCCGCTCAGCCTCGATGAACGCCTTGATCCGCAACACGATCCCCGCATAGAGATCCCGGTGGACGGCGGCTCCGGAACCTTCAGGCTGAACGCCTTCTATTACACCTGGGACAAAACCCACGCCGATCCCGGCGACGGCAATGCGACGGCCCGATTTACCATTATGCAGGAATAGCTTGCCGGTCAGGGATGAGACGTCAAGGGAGTGCTCATGAAAACACAGCTGGCGGTTCTGCTCTGCGCAGTGACCTTTCAGGCCTGCGCCGGGATCACCATTAATGCCACGCGGGTGGTCTATTCCGGGAAAGAAAAGGTCGCCAGCCTGAACATTCACAATCGCAGCAGCACGCCTTATAAAGTGCAGATCTGGCTGGACGCCGGACTCAATACCTCGCGCGTCGGCCTGCCGATAGTGGCGACGCCGCCGCAGGTCTATTTATCGCCGCAACAATCCGCCCAGCTGCGCTTTATCTATTTCGGCGGCGGGCTGCCCGGCGATCGGGAAAGCGTGTACTGGGTCAATATCCAGGAGACGCCTCCCGCAGCCGTCGGCACGCATACGCTGCAATTTGTCGTCCGTACCCGCCTGAAGCTCTTTTATCGTCCGCCCGCCATCACCACCACCCTCGCCAGAGAGGTGCAAAAGCTGCAGTGGCAGCAGAGCGGGAATCACCTGCGCTTTACCAACTCAGGCCCACTGCATATCACCCTGGTCAACGGGACGCTGATCGATAATAAAGGCCACCTCTCGCCGATGAGAAACGTGATGCTCCGGCCATACAGCAGCCATACCGTGATGACCACCGACAGCACTCGCCTGTACCAGCTGAACTATATCGACGACTACGGCGCGGTGGTGCCCATCCCTCTGCAGAATGCCCATGCGCCAGCGTCAGGCTAGTTATACTCCAGGGCGAAGGTCACCATGCTGTTGGCCGTGCCCGCCCCCACCGTGGCGTCAGTTTGCACATACTGGGCGTTAAAATTGATCGCCTCGGCGGTACCGGCGTTTGTGCCGGTCACCCTTTTCAGGATCGGCAAGTTGCTGGCCTCATTGATCTTAACGCTGGTGCCATCAGAGACCGCCGCGCCGGGGTTATTACCGTAGGTCAGCTTCACGCCGACGCCGCTGGCGCTGTTGCTGGCCTTGCTCAGGGCCAGGGTATCGCTCTCCACGCTGACGCCGAAAAAGCCGATGCGCACGTCGGTCGGCGACGGGCAGAACACCGGGATCGAAAAGCGCTTCGCCTGGCCGCCGGTGCTCCCTTTACCGTGAAACTCCGCCCGGTTTACCGTGCCCAGAGTGACCTGGATCGTCGACGTCGCTACCTGACAGCTGCCGCTGCTGCCGATGTCCACGTTCAGGGCCGCCATATCGATACTGACCGGCGCGCTGGCGACATAGCTGGCGCTCCCGCTGGCCTGCTGCTCAATGGTCATCTCCCCCACCTGCGGCAGCGACGGCGAGTTGGTGTGCGTCCCGTCCGCCAGCTGCACCGTCCCGGTTTTATAGAAGGTCACCGCGATCCTGACCGTGGTTTGCTGCTGCGTCATCAGCGCCGGAAGCATTGCGCTGTCGCACACCACCACCGACTCGCCGCCCGCGGAGTGGCTGCCGTCGATAGCGCGCATCGGGCCGCCCGCGCACTGAAAGCTGAGCGAGTAACCGATGCCGTCGATGGCGCTGGGGTAGACGTGCTGTCCGTTAATCACCACCGGCGAGCCGCCGGTTTTCAGTTGCTTATAGACGATGCGTTTGGCGCTCGCCGTCGGCAGCTGCAGGTCGCAGGAAAAGGGGATCCCGCTGCCGTTATCCGCCATCGCGCTGGTCATCTGGGTATTGACCGGCAGCGTGGGTAAGTATTTGATATTGGGAATATTGACCGTGGTCTGGCCGATATTCGCGCGGCAGGTTTCAGCCCGCACGCCGGGGAGGTAACCACTCAGCGCCAGCAGAAAGAGAACAGGAAGTAGACGAAAAACAGATTTCATAGCCGCCTCAGCGTGTCTGGCACAGTCCGGAGACGGTTTTCACCGTATTCAGACTCTGCTGTGGGTTATCCGGAAGTTGAAAATGCAGCGTGCAGCTCTGCGACTGGTTGTTAACGACCCAGCTCACCGCCAGGGTCCCCTCCTGCGGCACGCCGCTGAGGTACACCTGCCCACCGTCAGCCACCATGCCGCCCGGCGCATTGCCGCTCTCCTCCGCCGTGACCAGCCGCGCGCTGGCGCCAAACGGCAACGGCCCCTGGGCATTGCGCAGGGTAAACAGCACCCGGTTGCCAATGTGGGTCCGGTAGTTGGCCATCACCACCGCGCCGCCGCCGGGGATCACGGTCTGCCCCTCCTGATCGACGTCGGTATCGTCGGCCATCGACTCTGTGTCGAGGGTAATGACATTTTTTCGATAGGCGGTCAGGGATGGCACCACGGCATAGCCGCGCCAGTCGGTGTGCACATTGTTGCCGTTTTGTACCGCCACCCCAGCGGCCCCCGGCGCGCGGACGATGGCGAAGCTCTCGCCCACCGTCTGGCCGAAGGTGACGCCGTGCGGATGCGCGACCACCGAGCCGGCGCCTCCCCAAGTCAGCTGGTTGCTGGCGGCGTCATGACGATAGCCGAGCTGGGCGTTGCCGAAGCCGCCGTGGTAATCCAGCGCGACGCTGCTGTTGCTGCCTCGCCCCTGGTTGCCATAGCCCTGCTGGACCGAATAGAACAGATTTGGCCGCGTCGGCACCGCGCCATACAGCGAGACCTGCTGCGAGGTATAGCCATTGCTGTCCGAGGTGGTGTTATAGCTTACCGCGCTGTCGGACAGCGGGCCGCCCAGCGGGATGTTGATATTAAATGACCAGGAACGGTCATTTTTTTCCTGATTGCTGGCGCGGGTGTAGTAATAGCCCACGCCCCAGGAGATCCCCTTCCAGGCGCTGTAGAACCCGAGGTGTACCGTCTCATCCCGGCTCTGCCGGTGCCAGTAATCCTGCGACCAGGCGGAGATCGCCAGACTGCCGAGGCCGCCAAGGCTTTGAGTCACCGACAGCTCTTCCCGGCGACGCCGGTTGTCCACCTGCCCCTGCGCGCTTTCCAGCGCGCTGGCTTCGGCAAAATCGTAATAGCCGCTGGAGGAGTAGCGGTAGCTGGCGAGGCTGAATGAGGTCCCCGAGCTGACAAAATCTTTCTGATACTGGGCGCGCAGCGAATGGCCCGCGTAGCGCTTGCCCGACGGCGTGCGGGTGACGGCCTGGGTCACGTCGCCTCCCAGCGATCCGAACTCGCCGAAGCCGCGACCCAGGCCCAGCGCCCAGGACTGATAGTCCTGGGCCAGTTGCGTACCGCCGTAGAGAGTAAACCCCGCCGACAGACCGTAGAACAGGGTTCCCTGCAGGAATTCCGGCGAGCGGACGGTATCCGCCCCCGAATGGTAGCGCCCGGCGCTAAGGCTGAATTTGCCGCGCCCTTCGCGCAGCATAAAAGGAACTGCGGAATAGGGCTGAGTAAAGGTGCGCACCGAACCATTGCTCTCGGTCACCTTCACCTCCAGATCGCCGCTCTGCGAGGTGGGGTAAAGATCGCTGATGGCAAATGCCCCCGGCGACACGAAGGTTTCGTAGATCACATACCCGTGCTGAGAGACGGTCACTTTGGCATTGCTGTGCGCCACGCCGCGGATGGTGGGGGCAAAGCCGCGCTGGCTGTCCGGAAGCATCTCATCGTCAGACATCAGCTGGACGCCGCGAAAGGGGATGCTGTCAAACACATCGCCGGTGGTGTAGGTATCGCCGATCCGCAGCAAGCTCTTCAGCGAGCGGACGTCGCGCTGCAGCCAGGTGCTCTGGGTATCCCAGTGCCGGCGCTGCTGGTCGTACTGCATTGAGGAGACGTTGCGCAGCCGCCAGGCGCCCAGGTTCACGCCGCTGCGTAAATTGAGGTAGTTTGAGCGGCTGCTCTCCCCGTCATCGGCGTTCTTTATTTGCGCGCCGGAAAAATAGTAATCGACAAACGCGGCCGGCACGCCATCGTCCCAGCGCGAGGGATCGACATAGCCGCGGCTTTGCACGTTCATCGCCGCCTGGGGAATACTCAGCGTCAGGCGCTGGTTAGCAAAGGTGAACCGACTGCTGGCGTCGGGAATAAACTTCTCGATCCGGGTGAAGGTTTCTCCTTCATGCAGCGTTTGAAAGGCGGGAAAGGCGCTGACGTTGACCCCATAATCCGCCAGCTGACCGGGCGTCAGCACCGGCTGCAGCTTCCCGCCATCGTCAACAAACGTAATATCAGCCTGACCCAGCTCCTGATCGTTAACCACCACGGTGACAGAGTAAGTGCCCGGCTGCTGCCCGCCGGGTTTGGCGAAGTAGTGCAGGTCGGAGGTTTGCTGCTGCGGGTCGGCAAACTCCAGCGCCGCCGGGTCAAAATAGTCGTCGGCCAGCGCCCGGTTCAGCGGGCTGAGACAAAACATCATCGTCGGCACTGTCGCCAGCGCCAGCGCCCGTCCTGCGGTCACTGGCATTGCGGCATACTCCCGCACCTTCGCTGTTGTTGTTCTTTTCATGCTGGCGCCGTCCGGTCATGTCATCACAAAAGGGAATTACTGCTGGGCGAAATCGCTGACGCCACCGTAGTCGTTAATCGCCCGCCATTTGACGGCGCCGTGCCCGCTCACCGGCCACGTTTTCTGGCCGAACGGAGCCACCATGCCTGGCTCATCGATGCTCTGCCCGCCCACCGCGACGGAGTAAAAAGAGACAAAATAGGGAGTGGGGTTTGCCACCGTCAGATGACCGCCGGACTGGGTAAACTTCAGTTGCTGCCAGGCTTTTGCCGGGTCGCCTGCCAGACCGTTGGGGCGATAGAAAATTTTGAATTTCGACTTAATATTGACCTGCAGCTTATTCACCTCGCCCTGCGGCGTCGGAGAAATACTTTTGACGTTCAGCCAAAACACCGACTCACGATCGCCGGGCAGCGAGGCGCCAATAAAGTTAATACGCAGAACGTTATTCTGCTCCGGATCGAGACGGAACAGCGGTGGGGTCACAATAAAGGGCACCTTGCTCTTGTCATTTTCCGCGTAATTTTCCACCCACGACTGCACCAGATAGGGTGTGTGAGTATCGGCATTGGTGACTGAAATAGCGGCTTCACGCTTCCCTTCCTGATAAATCACACGGGTTCCCCCCATGACAATACCGGCCTGCGCTGCCGTGGAGCACAGCAGAAAAGCCGCAACGGCAATTATTTTCTTCATCATTAATAACCATCAGGTAAAGGTTGAACAGACAATAAAATAAAGCTGTGAATAACAGAGCCAGTAACCATTGAGATAATTAGCAGGAACAACAATACCGTCACGAATATATATCGCGACTGCTTCGCCATTAATATTTCAACAAACTGCTAGGGATCCAGACGCAATGGACTGGCTCTGAATAACGCGCAATAAGATTAGTTATAAATCATATTGAAATTAGCCGTACCGTTGGCATCGCCCGCCGCCACGGCCCCGGTAGAGACATAGTCGGCGTAAAACTCGAGGTCAGCAGAGCCGGTGCCGGCAGTGGCGCCCGCGACGACCGGGTGATCTTTGGACACTTTGCCGAGGCTGACCGCCGTGTTCTGGTCGTCTTCATACAGCTTGATCGCCACGCCGGTGGCGCCGCCATTGGTGGCCAGCAGAGTGGTATCAGACTGATCGCGCGCGCCGTCAAACAGCACCGCAACCTTGGCCACGCTGGCCGGGCAATCTTTGACTTTGATATGGAAGGGAGTTTTGGTGGTTTCGGAGCCGGTGCCGGTAAAATAGCTGCTGGCCCATTTGCCCAAATCCACGGTCTGGCCGGTTGAACCGCTGTCGACGTTGCAGGAGCTGTCGGTAATAGAGCCGTTAAAAATTACCTGCCCACCGGTACCCTGAGTGCCTGCGCTGGCGCCTGGGTTAACGGTCATTGTCGATCTTGCCGGTTGCGTATTGCCTGAAATTGCCGCGCCCGAAACCAGCGCGCCCATGAGAATTGCCATAATACGAAGTTGGGTTTTCATTATTTATCTCATCGTTAACGAATATATCACACAGTCATCGGCAATAGCGCTTGGCTATCGCGAAGCTGCTCATCAGTTCCTCCTTGTAAATGTTCATTGCGTTCCTTCCGCAGGATAGTAGGCACACGCCCTCTCGCTCTGCTTTATTCTGTCAAAAGGTGACCATTAATAAAAAACAGAAGCTAAAAAAGTTATTTTGGTGTGCGAAATAAATATATTACCGCACCTACCAAAAGGCAACCCGGCACAATGTTACGAATAAGTTAATGATTATCAGAGGCATAAAATTTATTTTTGAAATGCCTTTTCAATGTTAATTTACATATCTATACAAACGGTAATAAAACACTTTCAAACAACAACAGATTAAAACCATTAACAAATTTAAAGTTAATTACTCAAAAAGTTGTCTTGTTTTATTGTGCTTCCGATCGGCAGCACAGGAAAATTAGGAATTTTCCTGGTATTAATATTCATCATTTCTACATAAATGAAGCACAAGTGTCCGCCTCACTGCGCATAATTTCTTGTTGTGGAACCCTTTTTATTTTCAAGTGAAAGATATTACATCAGCCGTGTGAATGTGTTGGTCATGCCGCTCAATAAAACCGGCTAAATAGCAGGGTTATTTTGCAGTTAAAAAAATCCGCAACCCGGACGGATTGCGGACAGAGGTTGGAACAGAAGCGCGGGGTTGTATTTAGAACAGGCCCAGCGGCGCGGTGCCGTAGCTCACCAGCAGATTTTTGGTTTGCTGATAGGCATCCAGCGCCATCTTGTGCGTTTCCCGGCCGACGCCGGACTGTTTATAGCCACCGAACGCCGCATGCGCCGGGTAGACATGATAGCAGTTGGTCCATACGCGGCCGGCTTTAATCCCGCGGCCCATGCGATAGGCGAGGTTGGTATCCCGCGTCCAGACCCCGGCGCCAAGGCCAAACTGGGTCTCATTGGCGATGGTCAGCGCTTCCGCTTCGTCCTTAAAGGTGGTCACCCCGATCACGGGCCCAAAGATCTCCTCCTGGAAGCTGCGCATATCGTTGCGGCCTTTAATCAGCGTGGGCTGAATATAAAAACCGTTATCCAGCGCCGGCGCGATAGCCGCCCGCTCGCCGCCGGTCAGAATTTGCCCGCCCTCTTCCCGCGCAATCTGAATGTAGGAGAGGATCTTATCGAACTGCTGGCGGGAAGCCTGCGCGCCGATCATGGTGTCGGTATCTAACGGGTCACCACGGCGGATCTGCGCCACCTTCTCCATGACCCGCGCCATAAAGGGCTCATAGATGGATTCATGGATCAGCGCCCGCGACGGGCAGGTACATACCTCCCCCTGGTTGAAGAAGCCAAGCACCAGTCCCTCCACCGCCTTCTCAATAAACTCCTCTTCTCCCTCCATTACGTCGGCGAAGTAGATGTTGGGCGATTTGCCCCCCAGCTCGACAGTGCAGGGGATAATATTTTCCGCCGCGCAGGCGAGAATATGCCGCCCGACCGGCGTGGAGCCAGTGAACGCCAGCTTGGCGATACGCTTGCTGGTGGCCAGCGCCTCGCCTGCCTCTTTGCCGAATCCCTGTACCACGTTAAGCACCCCGGCCGGGAACAGATCGCCGATCAGCTCCAGCAGCAGGGTAATGCTCAGCGGCGTCTGTTCAGCCGGCTTGAGCACCACGCAGTTACCCGCCGCCAGGGCCGGGGCCAGCTTCCACGCGGCCATCAGCAGCGGAAAGTTCCACGGGATAATCTGCCCGACCACCCCCAGCGGTTCATGGAAATGATAGGCCACCGTCGTTTCGTCAATCTCGGCGGTGCTTCCCTCCTGGGCGCGCAGGCAGCCGGCGAAGTAGCGGAAATGGTCCACCGCCAGCGGCAGGTCGGCATTCAGGGCTTCGCGGATCGGTTTCCCGTTGTCCCAGCTCTCCGCGACGGCCAGATACTCCAGGTGCTGTTCAATACGATCGGCGACCTGTAGCAGCAGCCTGGAGCGCTGCTGCACTGACGTTTTACCCCACGCCGGCGCCGCACGGTGAGCGGCATCGAGGGCGAACTCAATGTCTTTGGCGTCCGAGCGGGGAAACTGCGCAATGTTGCTGCCGTCGACCGGGGAGGTATTCATAAAGAATTCACCGCTCAGCGGCTCGACAAATTTACCGTCAATGAAGTTGCCGTAAGCGGATTTAAATGAAACCAGGGCGCCGGGCTGGCCAGGATGTGCATAACGCATCGCAAATCTCCTTCTGTAGGGTTGAGACGCAGCGGCATATTGATTTTTTAAACTTGCCGCCGAACGCTTCTCACTTTGCAGGGGTTATGCCAGTTTTTTATTGCCAATAATTTATATTATTTATTAATGAGTTAGGATTATTTATTTACCAGGATGGCAGGCGCTGTCGCACAGATGTCCACTTCTGTGTTGCAAATCGCAACACCAAATAAACCAAATGGCTACAATATTGCAACACAGCAACATCGACCCTGAGGTGCCCTGTGCCAGGTAATCCCTATCTTCTCGCACCAGAGGTTAACGCTAACCCCCTGCTCAGCGACTCGTGGTCTCGCTGCCAGCGCTATGGTCTGGATCCCGCTACCGAGGATTTTCCCCGTCTGCGCGCCGGGGAGCTGGCAGACCGGCTCGCCAGCCACCGCAGCCTGCAGCAGCTGGCGCAGCCGGTGGTGGATGCCCTGTCGCGCCAGGTGGCGGACCTGCAGTCGGTGGTGGTCCTCTCCGACCCCAGTGGCCTGGTGCTGCACACCGTCGGCGATACTCAGGCGATGCAGAAGGCTCAGCGCGTGGCGCTGGCCCCCGGCAATCTGTGGAGCGAAAGCGGGCGCGGGACCAACGCCATTGGCACCGCGCTGGTCATTGATGACGGCTGCGAAATCGATGGCCGCCAGCATTTTCTTACCCGCAATCAGAATCTGTACTGTGCGGCGATGCCGCTCCAGCGGCCGGACGGAAGTATTGCCGGGGTGCTGGATATCTCCGGCCCGGCGGATTTTCCCCACCAGCATACCTTCGGCTGGGTGAAGGCGGCGGCAAAGCAGATTGAGTATCTGTGGGTGAAACAGAGCCTGCATCCGGAGCAGTGGCTGATGAGCCTGCACCGGCAGGTGGACAAGCTCGACAGCGTCGAGGAGCTGCTGCTGGTCTTTTCTGACAACGTCCTCACCGCCGGCAACCGACTGGCGATGCGCGAGTTCGGCCTGAGCGCGGCGCAGTTTGGCCAGCTCACCTTTGCGTCGCTTTTTCCGACGCTGGCGCAAAGGGCGGTCAGCGTCCCGCTGCCGCTGACCACCCCGCAGGGCCGCTATCACTATCGCCTGCGGGAGCCCACCCGCCGCCGGGTGGCGGTAAGCGCCCCGCCGGTCATGCATCTCCCTTTCACCAGCCCGCGCGAAGGCGAAAAGCTGCTGCGGCTGCTCAACGCCGGCATTGCGCTATGCATTGAGGGAGAAACCGGCAGCGGCAAGGAGTATGTCAGCCGTACGCTGCATCAGCACAGCCGCTGGCGCAGTGGCAAATTTGTCGCCATCAACTGCGCGGCCATCCCGGAATCGCTGATCGAATCCGAGCTCTTCGGCTACCAGCCGGGGGCATTTACCGGCGCCAGCAAAAACGGCTATATCGGTAAAATCCGCGAGGCTGAGGGCGGGGTACTGTTTCTCGATGAGATCGGCGATATGCCGCTGGCGCTGCAGACGCGGCTCCTGCGGGTGTTGCAGGAAAAAGAGGTGGCCCCGCTGGGCGCCAGCCGCAGCGTGCCGGTGAATTTCGCCTTGATCTGCGCCACCCACCGCAATCTGACACAACGGGTCAGCGCCGGCGAATTCCGTGAAGATCTGCTGTGGCGCCTGCGGGAGTATGCCCTGGCGCTGCCCCCGCTGCGCGAGTGGCCGGCGCTGGAAACCTTTATCGCCACGCTGTGGCGCGACCTGGGCGGTGTTTCACGCCGGGTGACGCTTTCAAATGCACTGCTGGTCCACCTCAGCCAGCTGCCGTGGCCGGGAAACGTGCGCCAGCTGCAGAGCGTCCTGAAGGTGATGCTGGCTCTGGCCGATGAGGGCGACACGCTGACGCCTGACGCGCTGCCGGAGGCGTATCGCACCGCGCCTGCGCCGCTGCCGCGCGGAGGATTGCAGGCCCATGACGAGCAGTTGATTGTCGATACCCTGGCCAGCGTTAACGGCAACGTCAGCCGGGCGGCACAGATACTGGGTATCGCCCGCAGCACGCTATACCGCCGCGCCGCCCGTACCGGACGGCCTCGTCGCTGAGGCTATGGCGTAAAGCGCGCCGGCAGCCAGGAGAACATCCGCCGGCTGACGGCCTCGCACAGCAGCACCAGCCGTGGGCCGACCGCCTGCCAGACCCGCTTCGCCACGATGACCCCGCCAATGGAGACCAGGGCTGCGCCCACCATATCCAGCGGAAAATGCACCCCAAGATAGATCCGCGACCAGGCCACCGGCAGCGCAGCCAGCAGCATCAGCAGACCAGGCGCCCGCAGGCGCAGCGACAGCAGCGCAAACGCGGCGCTGAACATCACCGTAGCGTGATCGCTGGGGAAGCTGTTATCCGCCGGATGACTTATCCAGGTATGGCCGAGGGGGATCATAAACGGCCGCGGATGAAACCAGAGCGTCCCGCACACCATCCCCAGCCCGAGGGAAATCATCACGGCCAGGGTCATAAACAGCGCCTGGCGGTGTCCCTCACGACCACCGAGAAACCACAGGCCGAGCGCGATCGCCGGCATCATAAACACGATGCCGCTGGCGCAAAAACGGGCCAGCGACAGCAGGCCCTCCGCGGCGCCAGGCTGCGCGTTAAGCGCGAAAAAAACAGATTGATTCAGGGTTTCCAGGGCGTTCATGGCGATAGCTCTCAGTCGTCATCTTTCTGTCATTATCGCCCGGTCGCCTTAAGATACCCTTAACCGCTGGGCGGTGTGCTTTTAGCAAGGCGCAGTCCTTCCCGCAGGGCATCGATCGTCACCCGCGTTTTTTGCGGCAGCCACGGCCCCTCCGGCCACACCGCGTGGATAGCGAAACGCACCTGAGCGCTGGGCGCCAGCACCTGCTGCAGCGTCCCGTCGGCGAGCGCCTGCGCCACCAGCCAGTCCGGCAACCAGGCGATGCCCATCCCCTGCTGCACCGCCGCCGCGATGGCGGCAAAATCATCCTGTACCAGCCCCGTCTGCGGACTGAAGCGCACTTCGCCCTGCTGCGGGTCGTACAGTTGCCATTTTTGCAGTTGGCCGTTGTGCAGATAGCCGAGGGTGCGGTGCTCGCTCAGCCCGGCGATGGTCTGCGGCGCCGGCTGGCGGCGCAGGTACTCTACCGCCGCGCACAGCACCATGCCATGCTCCCCCAGCGCCCGCGCCCGTAGCGACCCGGTATCGGCCAGGTTTCCGATACGCACCGCAAGATCAAACCCCTCCTCCAGCAGATTGACCTGCCGGTCGCTGTAGTGGAGCTCGAGCTTCAGTAACGGATAGCGCTGGCTCAGGCGGAACAGCAGCGGCGCCACGCAGCGCTGACCAAAGAGCACTGGTAGCGAGATCCGCAGCCGCCCCTGCACCTCGCCCTTCCCGCGCTGGAGCGCCTCTTCGGCCTCGCGGATGCGCGCCAGCGCTTCCCGGCACTGGTGGTAAAATTGCTCCCCCTCTTCCGTCAGCAGTTGCCGACGGGTAGTGCGCTGGAATAACGCCACGCCGAGGCGCGCTTCCAGCCGGGCAATGGTTTTACCCACCGCCGAACGCGTCACGTGGAGGATCGCCGCCGCGCTGGCAAAGTTACCGCTCTCGACCACGGTAACAAACACCGGGATCGCGTTCAGATCGTCACGCACAAATTGGTTCCTTACGGGATACAATAGAGGAAAATAATGTCACTCCAGAGAGAAAAAAGACAGTGTTAGTCTCTGCCTCTCCCCTTCACTTGAGGCACTCATCATGGCTAACGTTCTGGTATTAAAATCCAGCATTAATGGCGAAACATCCCTGACCAATCAGCTGATTAACGAATTTCTCGCGGCGCGCCGGGCGGCGGGCCACCGCGATCGGCTCACGGAACACGATCTCAGCGCCATGGCGCTGCCAACACTGGATCGCCCCCTGTTCGCCGCCCTGCGCGGGGCAGTGGATCCGCAGCCGGCCATCCGCGCGGCGGTTGCGCTCTCCGACCAGCTTATCGCCGAGTTAAAAGCCAGCGATCTGCTGGTGATCGGGGCGCCGATGTATAACCTCAACGTCCCGACCGACCTGAAGAAATGGTTCGACCTCGTGGCGCGGGCGCGGGAAACCTTTCGCTACACCAACAGCTGGCCGCAGGGGCTGGTCGAGGGCGTTCGGGCGGTGGTCGTCAGCAGCCGCGGCGGTATTCACCAGGGAGAGACCACCGACGCCATCACCCCCTATCTGCGCGCGGTACTGGGGCTGATGGGGATCCATGAGGTGGAATTTATCTATGCCGAAGGGCTGGACAATCGTCCGCATGGTCGCGACGCAGGGATCGCCAGCGCCCGGGCGCAGATTGCCCAGCTCGCCGTTCCGGCCTGAGTCACAGATAAAAAGTGCTGGCGCAGGGGATGTTTTTATTTTAGAGTTATCTAAATTTAGAAAAAGCTAAAATATATGACCACACCTGAAGACCTGCAGGCCCGCGCCGGAGAAGCCGCCGCGCTGATGAAAGCCATGAGCAATCCTCACCGATTGCTGATCCTGTGCATGCTGTGCGATGCGCCGCGGGCCAGCGCCGGTGAACTATCGCGCGCTACCGGCCTGAGCCCTTCTGCCACCTCGCAGCACCTTGCGCGGATGCGTGACGAGGGGCTGATCGACAGCGAGCGCGATGCCCAGCGTATCCACTATTTCATCACCCACCCTGCGGTACAGCAGGTGATCAACACGCTGAAAATGCTCTATTGCCCGTGAGGATCCTATGACCATCGCTACCTTAAGCCCGGCCGAAGCCCGGGCGCTGATTGCCCAGGGCGCCAGACTGATTGATATCCGTGATGCGGATGAATACGCGCGCGAACATATTCCCGATGCCGAACTGGTGCCGCTGGCCAGCCTGACCAACGGTGCGACCCTCAATGCCCGGGCCGGAGAGACAGTCATCTTTCACTGCCAGGCGGGTTCCCGGACGCAGAATAACGCGATTCGCCTGGCCGCCGCCGCCGCACCGGCGCAGGCAAGCCTGCTGGCCGGGGGGATTCAGGGCTGGAGGGCCGCGGGGTTCCCGGTTGAGGAGGATAAATCCAAGCCGCTGCCGCTGATGCGCCAGGTACAAATTGCCGCTGGCGTCCTGATTTTACTCGGTGTACTGCTGGGCTATACCGTGAGCAGCGGCTTCTTCCTGCTCAGCGGCGCGGTCGGCGCCGGGCTCACCTTCGCCGGGGTGACCGGCTTTTGCGGCATGGCGCGTCTGCTGGCGATCATGCCCTGGAACCGGCGTCATGAGGGTTAAAACGCACTCCAGATAAGCCAGGCAATGCCGCCGAACAGCAGCCATTTAACGATGTAATAGACCGTCTTATTCCATTTTTTCAGCCGCTTGCCGACAATGCGGATCTGGTAGATATAGCGAAACGCCCGGTTAATCCCGCCAATGCGATCGCCGGTATCATTGGGCGCCGAGGCGGCGCTCATCAGATGACGTCCCAGCCAGTGGTTCACCTGCTGCGCCCAGCGGTAGCGCATGGGCCGTTCAATATCACAGAACAGAATCAGCCGATTCTCACCGCTGGTATTTTCCGCATAGTGAATATAGGTCTCATCAAACAGCACCCCTTCCCCATCGCGCCAGCTGTAGCGCTGGCCATCCACCTCGATAAAGCAGCGGTCATCGTTCGGCGTCGCCAGGCCGAGATGAAAGCGCAGCGAACCGGCGTAGGGATCGCGGTGGCGCGGCAGACGGCTGCCGTCTGGCAGGGTGGCGAACATGGCCGCTTTCACCGACGGGATATCGCGCAGTAGCGCGGTGGTGTGTGGACAGAGCTGGCTGGCGGAGGGATGGGCATCCTCATACCATTTCAGATAAAAACGTTTCCAGCCGGTTTTAAAAAATGAGTTAAATCCGGCATCGTTATATTTATCGGCCGCTTTAATCTGCTCCAGCTGCTGAAGGTGGAGACCTTCATCGCGAATTACCTGCCAGTTCTGCTGCAATATCGCCAGCTCGGGAAACATCTCCGGGCGCAGATATGGCGTATTCGGCACGCGGGAAAATAAATACATAAATCCATTCAGCGGAGCAGTAAATGTTGAATGATCGGAGAGCTGTCGCCAGAAACGATAGCGCACCCGCCCGCGATAATGGACATACAGAACAGCAATAACAATGATCAATAGAACGATATACTTCATGGTGTCTTTCCTGACCTGATTGATGGTAACCCTACCCTCGCCGTCCCCCCTTCTCAGCAGCGGTATGGCGCCAGCAAAACATTAACAACATTAATACATATACCCCCAAATTGTTTTAACAAAAAACAGCACAGCCAGTGTTCACTGGCCAGTCGTTGAGCTATGGTTGAGGTTCATCCAGGATGTTAACCGTGAGGAGTGAATGATGTTTTCTGTCGGCGATCTGGTACAACCGCGTGCGGGTGGACCAAAACTGAAAGTGGTTGAAGTACAGGGAGAACAGCTGGTGGTGGTTCAGGCCGCGCAAGAGCAGGGCGAGCGCTATACGCTGAACTCAGAAGAGGTGACGCCATACCAGGAAGAGGGCGACTTTGGCGTCTGCTAAAGCCCCTCTCCCGGAGAGTGATAAGGCCGGACGGAACGGCGGGTCTCCCCCACTGTCCTGATACCGGCCGGATCGGCTTTAAATGAGGAAACTGTCCAGCGATTTGCCCTGAGCAACCGCCTGAGCAATCGGCTTCGGCATTCTTCCCTGACCGGTCCAGGTTTTTTCTGCGCCAGTATGATCGGTATAACGATATTTCGCCGGGCGCGGTTGCCGCTTTTTCCCTACCGCCATCGACGGCTGAATATCGGCCACGAGGTCGTCAGGAGAAATACCGTCGGCGCGCATCAGCTCAAGCCAGGTATTCACTTTTTCCTGATATTCCGCCTGCTGCTGCGCCGCCAGCTGCTGTTGCGTACGTTTTTCTTCAGTGACGATCCTGAGCTTTTCCAGCATCTCTTCAAGCACGTCAATGGAGAATTCACGGGACAGGGTACGCAGTGAACGGATATTATTCAGTTTGTGTAACATTAAAGACATAAAATTAAGAAATCCCAGATAACCAATTAAAAGATACAACGCGGCAAGTGTAATGGAAACACTTATTTATTTCCAGCCTTCGGTTGTCCAGATAAATATATTATGCAAAGAGTAAACCTTTTCCGCCTGCCCTATATCGGCAAATCCCCGGTTCTTTTTCGCCAGCGCAGGCCAACAAGACCATGAATAAATAAAAGCGGCGGATGGTAAGATATGAAAATATATTCAGCAGGCGATATTACCTTTATGGTCAGCGGTTTATCCTCTTATCGTCGGCGGATGCGCAGGCCCTCTCCACACGGCCTAATGAATAGTTACCCAGCCAATCAGAATAAAACGCCACACGTCATTTTAGAATTTTTCACCACAAAAACCGGCATAATGGCATAAAAACATCTTAACGAGACCTTCATCACAGGCTCACGCGATTTTGCGCCACAGCGGGCGGTCAGACGCCGCCTCCCTGGTCAGATATCATGCAAAAACGTCAAGTAACCAACTGAAATTAAAGACATTTAACAAAACCAGCAATAAAAGTAGCGTAACGGGCAGAAAACCAACTGTCGCAGAGTATTTTATCGACAAAAAGACAATAAATAAAAATTTATAGCTAGTTGCCACTTTTAATGCAGAGATATACTCTACGCACATCAAAACAGGCAGCCCAAAAACGCTATACCAACGCGCATTTTTCGGCGTTATTGACTTCATTTTCGAGGAGCACTCCGATGTTCTCTGCGCACTCCCGCTTGCGGCATGCGGTTGCAGACACCTTTGCGATGGTGGTTTACTGCACCGTCGTCAACATGATGATCGAAATTTTTCTCTCTGGTATGACGTTTGAGCAGTCGTTATCGTCGCGCCTGGTGGCGATCCCGGTCAACATTATTATTGCCGTGCCCTATGGTTTTTATCGCGACTTTGCGATGCGTCAGGCCCGGCGCATTAGCCCGGCAGGCTGGATGAAAAATATGGCCGACGTGCTGGCCTACGTCACTTTCCAGTCGCCAGTGTATGTCGCGATATTGTGGAGCGTAGGTGCAGACTGGCACCAGATTGTCGCTGCAGTGAGCTCAAACCTGGCGGTATCGATGATGATGGGCGCTGCTTACGGCTACTTCCTCGACTATTGCCGCCGCCTGTTCCGCGTGGCCCCCTACCAGCAGGCGAAAGCCTGACCGACGCTATTCCAGCGACTGGCCCTGCCAGTCGCGCTCTCATCAGCCTGCTCCGCCCCGGTTCCTCAACCACCGTATTAATTTGTCGACATCGCCGGCTGGGCTTCGCCAAATAGTCCATTCAGAAAACGCTCAAGCGCCATCCGTGAGCTAAATCCGTGCGGAATACCATAATGCTGCTGCGCATCTCCGGCTAAATACAGCGGAAATTGTTCATAATGGTCGCAGGTTTTGATATCTGAGGCCGGTTCGGCCAACATATTGCTACGCTCTTTGAGCGCTGGATGAATAATTAACGCTGTCCGCCCCATGCGCGCTTCGCGGTTCACATAAACATAATTATCGCCTCGGCGATAGCCGTACGCTTTTTGCGTCACAACATCCATGGTGAAGCCGGCTTTTTCAAGAACACGCGCCACCTCATCGGGTCTTAAATACATACTGATTCCTCGTTATCTTTTACCGCACATTGACCTTACCTTATTCGTTAAGCGCAGTGCTTTCGGAATATTCCAGAAACCACAGCAGTAAGCATAATTCAAAATCTTGTCCTACACTTACTCACTCGATGGAATTAAGGGAGATAACGATGGCTAACCATGTGAACCGCAACAATTTTGACGAGAATGCTGAGGATATCCATAACGATGTCAGTCAATTAGCGGATACGCTGGAAGAGGTGCTGAAATCGTGGGGCAGTGACGCGAAAGAGGAAGCCGAAGCGGCGCGCGTTAAAGCTCAGTCGCTGCTGAAAGAGACCCGTGCCCGCCTCAATGGTCACAACCGGGTGCAGCAGGCGGCGCTGGATGCCCGTCAGGCAGCCTGTGATGCGCTGGGCTGCGCCGATACCTACGTGCGCAATAAACCCTGGCACAGCGTCGGCGCCGCAGCCGCCGTCGGGGTATTTATTGGCGTATTGCTCAATTTACGTCGATAATAGAGACAGCGTCAGCTTCCGCGCGCGCCTGGCGAGCGGAAGCCCGCGAGCTTCACGGAATCTAATGAAGATAACAAATACGCGTCAGCCCCTGCGCGCCTCTGGCCGCAGGGGTTTTTTATGCGCCATCGTTCGCGATCGCCTCTCTGAGCCGCCGGGCCAGCGCATCGGCCATCGCCGCTGAGCGAATATTGGTAAAACTCATCAGTAATCCCCCCTCGCCTGCATGGCGAAGACGCCAGTCGCTCAGCGCCTGCACCGCCAGCCCGGCCTCAACCGCCTGCCGGGCCAGCAGGCGATCGTTGCCGCTGACCGGCATGACCAGCTGAATGCCCCCCTGCTGCGGCGTGACCTGAAAGCCCTGCGCCTGCAGGGCCGACTCCAGCCACTGTCGGCGCTGGCTATAGCTGGCGCGCATTTTTTTCAGATGACGCCAGAAATGTCCCTGCTGGATAAAATCCGCCAGCGTCTGCTGCCACAGAGTAGGAACGGTGCAGGGCTGGCGCTCCGCCGTCTGATGAAAACGCGCCGCCAGCGGGGTCGGCACCACAAGCCAGGCGGTGCGCAGCGCCGGAAACATCGACTTACTGAAAGTGCCGGCGTAGATAACCCGCTGCGGCGCATCGAGGCTTTTCACTGGCGGCAGCGGTTTGCCGTGATAGCGAAACTCACTATCGTAATCGTCCTCAATAATCCACGCGTCGCGCGCTGTCGCCCACGCCAGCAGCTGGCGACGCCGGGGCAGCGACAGCGCGACCCCCAGCGGGCTCTGGTGTGCCGGGGTGAGCAGGGCAAACCGCGCTTGAGGGTGATGCCGCAAGCCCCAGCCAACATCCATTCCTTCGTCGTCCACCGGGATCGCATCCACCACCAGCTGCCTGGCCTCAACGACCGGGCGGATAAAGGGATACCCCGGATCCTCCATCCACATATGCTGCCCCGGCTGCGCCAGCGTACGCAGGATAAGATCCATGGAGGTAGCATAGTTGCCGGTAATCAGCACCTGCTCCGGCTGGCAGTCAATACTGCGCGACAGGCGCAGATACTCCACGATCGCCTGGCGCAGAAGCGGGTCGCCGCCGGGATCGCCGGGGGCAAGGTCGAACCGCGACTGCGTCCGCAGCCGACGACCCATCACTCGCGCCCACAGCCCGCGCGGAAAGAGATCCAGCGCCGGCAGCCCCATCTGAAAGGGCAACGGGTCCGTCGAGGCGGCTGATTGCGCTGGCGTTACCGGCGCCAGCTGGCGCGGACTGAGCCGCTCGCTGACAAAGGTCCCCGCCTGCCCACGCCGCTCAAGCCACCCCTGGGCGACCAGTTCACCCCAGGCGTTTTCGATAGTCGCCCGGGAGACACCCTGCTCCTGGGCAAACACCCGGCTGGCGGGCAGACGGCTGCCCGGGGTCAGTTCGCCCCGTTCAATTGCCGATTTCAGCTGGCGGGCAATACGCTGATAAAGAGGGAGGTGGATCGCTTCCATTATGGTCTGCTTTTTTCATCACAATATGGCTATCTTTTGCAGTCCATTATAGTGCTATTTTGGCTGCCGTCTTAGAGAGGAGAACACCATGAGCCAATTACGTCAGCCATTCAGTGAACTGAGCCCGGAAGTCTATAAAGGGCTGGTACAGGCCAGCATCGCGCTGGAGAAAAGCGAGCTGGGCAGCGCCCTGGTAGAGCTGGTTTATTTACGCGTCTCGCAGATCAACGGCTGCGCCTTCTGCCTTGAGAAGCACAGCCAGGCGCTGCGCAAGGGCGGTATGGCGCAAAGCAAACTGGATGCCCTGGCGGGCTGGCGGGTAAGCGCCCACTTCACACCTGGCGAACGCGCAGCGCTGGCGTGGGCCGAGTCGGTCACCGACATTGCCGCCAGCCATGCGGAAGATGACGTTTACCTGCCGCTGCGCGAACATTTTACCCCGCGTCAGATAAGCGATCTGACCTTAGCCATCAGCCTGATGAACGCTTTCAACCGACTCGCCGTCGCCATGCGTCTGTAGTTCCGCACAGCCTTCCCCCTCCTCCGCCGAATTGTCCCGGCGGGGGATTTCCTTGCTAAAAACGCTATATATTGAGTGGTTGAACTTTCAAACAACTACATCTAGTATTTCCTTATCGAATGACCCACAACGTTCGACGCTGCGTTTAGCGCCGTGCTGTTATCTTAAATGGAAATACGAATCATGCGCATTATTATTTACACTCGAAATGACTGCGTGCAGTGCCATGCCACACGGCGAGCCATGGAGAGCCGAGGACTGGCCTTTGAAATGGTGAACGTCGACCAGCAGCCGGATGCAGCTGACACCCTGCGCGAGCAGGGATTTCGCCAGCTGCCGGTGGTGATCGCCGGTGAGCTACGCTGGAGCGGCTTCCGCCCGGATATGATCAATCGCCTGCGCCCCTCCGTCACGGCGGCCAGCGCATGAGCCTCATCGTCTACTTCTCCAGCCGTTCGGAGAATACCCATCGCTTTGTGCAGCGCCTGGGGCTGCCGGCGGTGCGCATTCCGCTGAACGAGCGCGAACATCTCCAGGTAGACGAACCCTATATTCTCATCGTTCCCAGCTATGGCGGCGGCGGTACGGCCGGCGCGGTACCGCGTCAGGCGATCCGCTTTTTAAACGACGTGCATAACCGCCAGCTGATCCGCGGGGTGATTGCCGCTGGCAATCGCAACTTTGGCGACGCCTGGGGGCGTGCCGGGGAGGTCATCGCGCAAAAATGCGCCGTGCCCTATCTCTACCGCTTCGAGCTGATGGGAACCCCCGACGATATCGACAACGTGCGTAAAGGAGTCAGCGAATTTTGGCAACGACAACCGCAGAACGTATAACCGCCGCGGCGGATTTTCACGCCCTCAACGCGATGCTGAATTTGTACGACAGCGAGGGTCGCATACCGTTTGAGAAAGATCGCCAGGCGGTGGAGGTCTTTATGACCGCCCAGATACAGCCCAACACCCTCAGTTTTGTCAGCCAGGAGGATAAACTCACCTGGCTCGTTCGTGAGGGCTATTACGATCCGCAGGTGCTGGCCGGCTATGACCGCGCGTTTGTGCTGGCATTGTTCGCCCATGCCCGGCGCGCCGCGTTTCGCTTTCAGACCTTCCTCGGCGCCTGGAAGTTCTATACCAGCTACGCGCTGAAGACCTTTGACGGCAAGCACTACCTCGAGGATTTTGCCGATCGCTGCGTAATGGTGGCGCTGACGCTGGCCCAGGGGGATGACCAGCAGGCGCGGCAGCTAATGGAAGAGATGCTCAGCGGCCGCTTCCAGCCCGCGACCCCCACCTTCCTCAACGCCGGCAAGCAGCAGCGCGGGGAGCTGATCTCCTGCTTCCTGCTGCGCATTGAAGATAATATGGAATCCATCGGCCGGGCGGTTAACTCGGCGCTGCAGCTGTCGAAGCGCGGCGGCGGCGTGGCCTTTTTACTCTCCAACCTGCGCGAGGCCGGGGCGCCGATCAAGCGCATCGAAAATCAGTCCTCCGGGGTGGTGCCGGTGATGAAGATGCTGGAGGACGCCTTCTCCTATGCCAACCAGCTTGGCGCCCGCCAGGGGGCGGGAGCGGTCTGGCTGCATGCGCACCATCCCGATATTTTGCGCTTCCTCGATACCCGGCGTGAGAATGCCGATGAGAAAATCCGCATCAAAACCTTGTCGCTGGGAGTGGTGATCCCCGATATCACCTTCCAGCTGGCAAAAGAAGACGCGCAGATGGCCCTGTTCTCGCCGTATGACGTCGAGCGGCTGTACGGTAAACCCTTCGCCGACTGCGCCATCGGCGATCTCTATCCGCAGCTGGTGGCCGACGAACGGGTCCGCAAGCGCTGGATCCGCGCCCGCGACCTTTTCCAGCGCCTGGCGGAGATCCAGTTTGAGTCCGGCTATCCGTACATCATGTTTGAAGATACCGTCAATCGCGCCAATCCGGTGGCCGGACGGATCACCATGAGCAATCTGTGTTCGGAAATTCTGCAGGTCAGTACGCCATCCACCTATGATGAGAACCTCAGTTACGCCCATATCGGCGAGGATATCTCCTGCAACCTCGGCTCGCTGAACATCGCCCATACCATGGACTCGCCGGATTTTGCCCGCACTATCGCCACCGCGGTGCGCGCCCTGACCGCGGTATCCGATATGAGCGACATACAGTCGGTTCCCTCGGTGGCGGCCGGCAATGCGGCCTCCCACGCCATCGGCCTGGGGCAGATGAATCTGCACGGCTACCTGGCGCGAGAAGGGATTGCCTACGGCAGTCCGGAGGGGCTGGACTTCACCAATATCTATTTTTACACCGTGACCTGGCATGCCCTGCACACCTCGATGCTGCTGGCCCGCGAGCGCGGCCAGCGCTTCGCTGGCTTCGAACAGTCACGCTACGCCAGCGGGGCGTACTTCGACAAATATCTGCAGGAGGAGTGGCAGCCGAAAACCGAACGGGTGCGCGCACTGTTCGCCCGCGCCGGTATCCCCCTGCCCGACCGGGAAAGCTGGCGCCAGCTGCGCGACGATGTCATGCGCTATGGCATCTATAACCGTTATCTGCAGGCGGTGCCGCCCACCGGGTCGATCTCGTACATCAACCATGCCACCTCCAGCATTCATCCGATCGTCTCGAAGATTGAGATCCGCAAAGAGGGGAAGACCGGGCGGGTGTACTACCCCGCGCCGTTTATGAATAACGACAATCTGGCCCTTTATCAGGATGCGTACGAGATAGGGCCCCAGAAGATCATTGACACCTACGCCGAGGCGACGCGCCACGTCGATCAGGGGCTGTCGTTGACGCTGTTCTTCCCGGATACCGCCACCACCCGCGATATCAACAAGGCGCAAATCTACGCCTGGAAGAAAGGCATTAAGACCCTCTACTACATCCGTCTGCGCCAGCTGGCGCTGGAAGGCACTGAAATTGAAGGCTGCGTGTCCTGCGCACTGTAAGGAGAACAGGATGACCCATTTAACGCGCATCAGCGCTATCAACTGGAACCGCATTGATGACGACAAAGATCTTGAGGTCTGGAATCGTCTCACCAGCAACTTCTGGCTACCGGAGAAAGTGCCGCTGTCAAACGACATTCCCGCCTGGCAAACCCTCAGCGCGGCGGAGCAGCAGTTGACCATTCGCGTCTTCACCGGGCTGACGCTGCTCGACACCATTCAGAACACGGTCGGCGCGCCGGCGCTGATGGCGGACGCGCTGACCCCGCATGAGGAGGCGGTGCTGTCGAACATCAGCTTTATGGAAGCGGTTCATGCCCGCTCTTACAGCTCCATTTTTTCCACGCTGTGCCACAGCAAAGAGGTGGATGCCGCCTTCGCCTGGAGTGAAAGCTGCGAACCCCTGCAGCGCAAGGCGCAACTGATGCTGGGCTACTATCAGGCCGACGAGCCGCTGAAGAAAAAAATCGCCAGCGTGTTCCTCGAATCCTTTCTCTTCTACTCCGGCTTCTGGCTGCCAATGCACTTCTCCAGCCGGGGAAAACTGACCAATACCGCGGATCTGATCCGTCTGATCATTCGCGATGAAGCGGTACATGGCTATTACATTGGCTACAAGTATCAGAAAGGACTGGAGATCGTCAGCCCCGGAAAGCGCGAAGAACTGAAAAATTTCGCCCTCGATCTGCTGATGGATCTTTACGACAACGAGCTGGCCTACAGTCGGGAACTGTACGGCGAGAGCGGCTGGTTTGACGACGTCAGCGCTTTCCTGTGCTACAACGCCAACAAAGCGCTGATGAACCTCGGTTATGAAGCGCTGTTTCCGGCGGAGATGGCAGCGGTTAACCCGGCGATCCTCGCCGCGCTGTCGCCTAACGCCGATGAAAACCACGACTTTTTCTCCGGCTCCGGCTCCTCGTACGTGATAGGCAAAACGGAAGAAACCGCCGACGACGATTGGGACTTTTAACCGTACTTTCACCAGGAATATGGCGGGCTGGTTCCTGGTGATCTATTTCGCAGAAAAGTGGGTTCATCTGCCAAATATTCTCTCCATCGCATAACCGTCATCACTCCGTCATATTTAACAGAAAACTGGTCCATTTCAGTCGAATTATCCAGAGATAATCAAAAAATATTACCCACAACAAATTGACGCTCAGCCCTTATATCACGGGGGCTGCGCCACCCTATCCCTCACGCCATTTTGCCGAGAGTTTGCCATTGAGGGTTGTCACAGAATCTGAGTATGTTAGGGTGTAAAAAGATCATAATCACCATCGGGTATCGTATCGCAATAAACAAATAACAGGAACTTCTCTATTGCATGGCAATTAAATTAGAAATCAAAAATCTTTATAAGATATTTGGCGAGCACCCAAACCGGGCTTTCAAATATATTGAGAAAGGACTCAACAAAGCGCAAATACTGGAAAAAACGGGGCTGTCGCTTGGCGTCAAAGACGCCAGTCTGGCCATTGAAGAAGGCGAGATATTCGTCATCATGGGGCTCTCCGGCTCGGGGAAATCCACCATGGTTCGCCTTCTCAATCGCCTGATTGAACCCACCCGCGGCCAGGTGCTGATTGACGGGGTCGACATCGCCAAAATGTCGGATGCCGAGCTGCGCGAGGTGCGTCGCAAGAAAATTGCGATGGTATTTCAGTCCTTTGCGCTGATGCCACACATGAGCGTGCTCGACAACACGGCGTTTGGTATGGCGCTTGCCGGCGTCCCGACCGCCGAACGAGAGCAAAAAGCGCGGGAGGCGCTGCGTCAGGTGGGGCTGGAGAATTATGCCCATGCCTGGCCGGATGAACTCTCCGGCGGGATGCGTCAGCGCGTCGGTTTAGCTCGCGCGCTGGCGATTAATCCCGATATTCTGTTAATGGATGAAGCCTTCTCCGCGCTCGACCCGCTCATTCGCACCGAAATGCAGGATGAGCTCATCAAATTACAGGCGAAGCATCAACGCACTATCGTCTTTATTTCTCATGACCTTGATGAAGCCATGCGAATTGGCGATCGCATTGCCATTATGCAAAATGGCGAAGTGGTCCAGGTCGGTACGCCGGATGAAATACTGAATAATCCGGCCAATGATTATGTGCGCACCTTCTTCCGCGGCGTGGATATTAGCCAGGTCTTCAGCGCCAAAGATATTGCCCGCCGCAGCCCGGTTGGATTGATTCGTAAAACCCCAGGTTTTGGCCCCCGCTCCGCGCTGAAATTATTACAGGATGAAGACCGGGAATATGGCTATGTCATCGAACGCGGAAATCGCTTTGTCGGGATTGTCTCGATCGATTCTCTGAAAACCGCGCTCAGCGTCGGCCAGGGGATCGAGGCGGCGCTGATTGACGCCCCGCTGGCGGTGGAGGCGCAAACGCCGCTCAGCGATCTGCTCTCCCACGTCGGCCACGCCCCGTGCGCCGTCCCGGTGGTGGATGAAGAACAACAATACATTGGCATCATTTCCAAACGAATGCTGCTCCAGGCTTTAGATCGCGAGGGGGTGAATCATGGCTGATCAAACTAATCCGTGGGACAGCGCCCCGGCAACCGACAGCGCTGCGCAGGCCGCCGACGCCTGGGGTGGCGCCTCTACTGCCGCGCCGGCCAACGGCGGCGGCGCCGACTGGCTGCACAGCGCGCCCGCGCCGCAGCCGGAATCGTTCAACATCATGGACCCGTTCCATAAAACGCTGATCCCGCTCGACAGCTGGGTCACCCACGCTATCGACTGGATCGTGCTGCACTTCCGTCCGCTATTCCAGGGGATCCGCGTGCCGATCGACTACATCCTCAGCGCCTTCCAGCAGCTGTTGTTGGGGATGCCAGCGCCGGTGGCGATTATCGTCTTCGCGCTGATCGCCTGGCAGATCTCCAGCCTCGGCATGGGGGTCGCCACCCTGGTTTCGCTGATTGCCATCGGCGCTATCGGCGCCTGGTCGCAGGCGATGGTCACCCTGGCGCTGGTCCTCACCGCCCTGCTGTTCTGCATGGTTATCGGCCTGCCGCTGGGTATTTGGCTGGCGCGCAGCCCGCGGGCGGCAAAAATTATCCGCCCGCTGCTCGATGCCATGCAGACCACGCCGGCCTTCGTCTACCTGGTGCCGATCGTGATGCTGTTCGGCATCGGCAACGTGCCTGGCGTGGTAGTGACGATTATCTTCGCCTTGCCGCCGATCGTCCGCCTGACAATTCTCGGGATAAACCAGGTGCCCGCGGATCTGATCGAAGCGTCGCGCTCGTTTGGCGCCAGCCCGCGCCAGCTGTTGTTTAAGGTTCAGCTGCCGCTGGCGATGCCCACCATCATGGCCGGGGTAAACCAGACGCTGATGCTGGCCCTGTCGATGGTGGTGATCGCCTCGATGATCGCCGTCGGCGGTCTTGGCCAGATGGTGCTGCGCGGCATCGGCCGCCTGGATATGGGTCTCGCCACCGTCGGCGGAGTGGGGATCGTGATCCTCGCGATTATTCTTGACCGCCTCACCCAGGCCGTCGGTCGCGACGCCCGCAGTCGCGGCAACCGCCGCTGGTACACCACCGGCCCACTGGGGCTTATCACTCGCCCTTTCTGTCGATAAGTCGATAACAGCGCCGCTCCCCGGCACCAGCCGAGGCCGGGGGGTCGCTCTTCCCGTTAAACAATAAGAGGAACCACCATGCGACATCGTACGATGATGGCCACCGCCGCCTTTGCCACCCTGATCGCCACCAGCACCTTCGCCGCCGACCTGCCGGGCAAAGGGATTACCGTGAAGCCTGCCCAGAGCACTATTTCGGAAGAGACCTTCCAGACCCTGCTGGTCAGTCGCGCGCTGGAGAAGCTAGGCTACACCGTCGAGAAACCGAGCGAAGTGGACTATAACGTTGCCTATACCTCGATTGCCGCCGGGGATACCACCTTTATCGCCACCAACTGGCAGCCGCTGCACGATGACATGTACGCCGCGGCAGGCGGTGATAACAAATTCTATCGTAAAGGGGTGTATGTCTCAGGTGCCGCCCAGGGCTATCTGATCGATAAAAAAACCGCCGAGCAGTACCACATCACCTCCATCGATCAGCTTAAAGATCCGCAGATCGCCAAACTGTTTGATACCAATAACGACGGTAAAGCGGATCTCACCGGCTGTACGCCAGGCTGGGGCTGCGAAGCGGTGATTAACCACCAGATTGACGCCTATGGCCTGAGCAAAACCGTCACCCATAACCAGGGCAACTACGCGGCGATGATGGCTGACACCATCGCCCGCTATAAAGAGGGTAAACCGGTGCTCTACTACACCTGGACGCCGTACTGGGTCAGCGACGTGCTGAAACCTGGCAAAGACGTCGTCTGGCTGCAAGTGCCGTTCTCCTCCCTGCCGGGCGAGCAGAAAAACATCGACACCAAACTGGCCAACGGCGCCAACTATGGCTTCCCGGTGAACACAATGCACATCGTCGCCAACAAAGCCTGGGCCGAGAAAAATCCGGCCGCCGCCACCCTGTTTAGCGTCATGAAGCTGCCGATCGCCGACATCAACGCCGAGAATGCGATGATGCACGAAGGCCATGCTTCCGAAGCCGACATTAACGGTCATGTCGATGGCTGGATCAAAGCCCACCAGCCGCTGTTCGACAGCTGGGTGAAAGCGGCGCTCGCCGCGCAGCAGTAACCCTGCCTCCCGGATAAGGCGCTCCGTCTTATCCGGGCTCCCTTTCCCTCGTTGCTCGCAGCACAGAGTATGGAAAAGCGGATTCCAGGAATTTCCATAGTGTTAAGGCGCGTCGCGCTCTGTTAAGGTGGACCCATCGGTCAATTTGTCACCTTCACATGGATCCAGCGATAAGTTATTCATATGGAAAACCCCGCGCCCTTAACCTGTGCCTTACCTGAACGTGTCGCCACCGTCGGCGAAGGCATCAAAGACAGTCTCCCCATCGTTATCAGCTACCTGCCGGTGGCTTTCGCCTTCGGACTGAACGCCACCCGGCTGGGATTCACCCCGCTGGAAAGCCTGTTTTTCTCCTGCATTATTTACGCCGGCGCCAGCCAGTTTGTGATCACCGCCATGCTGGCCGCCGGCAGTTCGCTGTGGGTCGCCGCCCTGACGGTGATGGCGATGGATGTCCGCCACGTGCTGTATGGTCCCTCATTGCGCAGCCGCATTCGCTCAGCGCTGGATAAAAAGAAAACCGCCCTCTGGGCCTTCGGCCTGACCGATGAGGTTTTCGCCGCGGCCACCGCCAGGCTGGTTCGCGATAACCGCCGCTGGAGCGAAAACTGGATGCTCGGTCTCGCTTTTACTTCCTGGGCATCGTGGGTGTGCGGCACGCTGGCCGGCGCCTGGTCCGGTAACGGCCTGCTGGTGGATTATCCCGCGGTGGAGGCCGCGCTCGGCTTTATGCTGCCGGCGCTGTTTATGAGCTTCCTGCTGGCCTCATTCCAGCGCCAGCAGTCACTCTGCGTCACGGCAGCCCTGGCGGGCGCGCTGGGTGGCATTTTGTTATTTTCCATTCCGGCGGCCATCCTCGCCGGGATTGTCTGCGGGTGTCTGACGGCGCTGGTCCAGGCCATGCTTAAGGGGATGCCGGATGAACAGTGAAGTCCTTCTGCTCGGGGTGATAGTCGGCAGCGTGAATTATCTGTTTCGCTATCTTCCCCTGCGCCTGCGCGCCGGCCATGCCCGGCCTGCCCGCCGTGGCCCGGTCAGCGTGCTGCTGGATACCATCGGCATCGCCTCGATTTGCGCGCTGCTGGTGGTCTCCAGCGTGCCGGAGATCCTCGCCGATGCCCATCGCCTGGCGCCGACGCTGATCGGCTTCCTGGTGCTGGGGGCCGCCTTCTGGAAAACCCGCAGCATTATTGTCCCGACGCTGCTGTCGGCGTTGGCCTACGGTCTGGCATGGAAAATCACCAGCGGACTCTAAGCTTTACGTATCAATTTTAGTCAATAATTCATTTGATTTATTTGTCACAATAGTTATTATATCGGCTGTAATTAATGAGGTCATACCCAAATGGATAGTTCGTTTACTCCCATTGAGCAAATGCTCAAATTCCGCGCCAGCCGCCATGAAGATTTCCCGTTCCAGGAGATCCTGTTAACTCGTCTTTGCATGCATATGCAAGGTAAGCTGCTGGAAAATCGCAATAAAATGCTCAAAGCGCAGGGAATTAACGAGACATTATTTATGGCGCTGATTACGCT
This sequence comes from Klebsiella sp. P1CD1, assembly GCF_003790505.1. Lineage (NCBI taxonomy): Bacteria > Pseudomonadati > Pseudomonadota > Gammaproteobacteria > Enterobacterales > Enterobacteriaceae > Klebsiella > Klebsiella sp. P1CD1. The sequence goes on along the minus strand of NZ_CP033631.1, from coordinate 1,202,159 downwards.
GGAGTCACAGGAAAACCACAGCATCCAGCCGTCCGAGCTGAGTTGCGCGCTGGGCTCGTCGCGTACCAACGCCACCCGTATCGCTGATGAACTGGAAAAACGCGGCTGGATTGAACGTCGCGAGAGCGATAACGATCGCCGCTGTCTGCATCTGCAACTGACCGAAAAGGGTCATCAGTTTTTGCGTGAAGTCCTGCCACCGCAGCATAACTGCCTGCATCAGCTGTGGTCTTCACTCAGCACCAGCGAAAAAGATCAGCTCGAACATATCACCCGCAAACTCCTGAGCCGCCTTGACCAGATGGAAGAAGAAGGCGTGCTGGCGGACTCTCTACGCTAAGGGCGGCGTCGCTCAGCCCATTTTTACGTTGCAAGGAAAACAGCCAGGCCAGCAGATCTCTGCTGGCCTTTCTGATAAACAGGTCGGCTCAGCCGATGTGAAATAATAAGATCGTGGAGAATAACATGAGCGCAAATGCGGAGAGCCAAACCCCGCAGCAACCAGGCAGCAAAAAAGGAAAGCGCAAAGGCGCACTCCTGTTGCTGACATTGCTCTTTATTATTATTGCCGTGGCATATGGGATTTACTGGTTTCTGGTACTGCGTCATTACGAAGAGACCGACGATGCCTACGTGGCAGGGAACCAGGTACAAATTATGGCCCAGGTCTCAGGCAGCGTGACCAAAGTCTGGGCTGACAACACGGACTACGTGCAGAAAGGCGATCCGCTGGTGACGCTCGATCAGACCGATGCCCAGCAGGCGTTTGAGAAAGCCAAAACGCAGCTGGCCGCCAGCGTGCGTCAAACCCGTCAGCAGATGATCAACAGCAAGCAGTTGCAGGCGAATATTGACGTCAAAAAGACCGCCCTCGCCCAGGCGCAGGCTGACCTGAATCGCCGCATCCCGCTGGGCGCCGCGAACCTGATCGGCCGCGAAGAGTTGCAGCACGCCCGCGATACCGTCGCCAGCGCGCAGGCCGAACTCGACGTGGCAATCCAGCAATACAACGCCAACCAGGCGATCGTGCTGGGCACCAAACTGGAACAGCAGCCGGCGGTGCTGCAGGCGGCCACCGAAGTGCGTAACGCCTGGCTGGCCCTGCAGCGTACGCAAATCGTCAGCCCGATTAGCGGCTACGTTTCCCGTCGCTCGGTACAGCCTGGGGCGCAGATCGGCACCACCACGCCGCTGATGGCGGTGGTCCCGGCGACCAACCTGTGGATCGACGCCAACTTTAAAGAGACCCAGCTGGCGCACATGCGCATCGGCCAGCCGGCCACCGTGATCAGCGACATCTATGGCGATGACGTGAAATACACCGGCAAAGTGGTCGGCCTCGATATGGGCACCGGCAGCGCCTTCTCCCTGCTGCCGGCGCAGAACGCCACCGGTAACTGGATCAAAGTGGTACAGCGCCTGCCGGTCCGTATTGAGCTGGATGAAAAACAGCTGGCGGAACACCCGCTGCGCATCGGCCTCTCCACGCTGGTGGAGGTCAACACCACCGATCGCGATGGCGAAATGCTGGCCAGCCAGGTGCGAAGCTCCCCGGTTTACGAGAGCAATGCCCGCGAAATCGCGCTTGAGCCGGTTAATAAACTGATCGACGAGATCATTCAGGCCAACGCCGGATAATTCGGGGTGAGCGTAATGCAACAGCAAAAACCGCTCGAAGGCGCGCAACTGGTCATTATGACCATTGCGTTGTCGCTGGCGACGTTCATGCAGGTGCTGGACTCCACGATCGCCAACGTGGCGATCCCAACCATTGCCGGTAACCTTGGCTCGTCGCTGAGCCAGGGGACGTGGGTCATCACCTCGTTCGGGGTGGCCAACGCCATCTCCATCCCCATTACCGGCTGGCTGGCGAAGCGCGTCGGCGAGGTGAAGCTCTTCGTCTGGTCGACGGTGGCATTCGCTATCGCCTCCTGGGCCTGTGGGGTGTCGAACAGCCTGACGATGCTGATTTTCTTCCGCGTCATTCAGGGGATCGTCGCCGGTCCGCTGATCCCGCTGTCGCAGAGCCTGTTGCTCAGCAACTACCCACCGGCGAAGCGGTCGATTGCGCTGGCCCTGTGGTCAATGACCGTGATCGTCGCGCCGATCTGTGGCCCGATTCTCGGCGGCTATATCAGCGATAACTACCACTGGGGCTGGATCTTCTTCATCAACGTGCCGATTGGTATCGCAGTGGTGATCATGACGCTGCAAACCCTGCGCGGGCGCGAAACCCGTACCGAACAGCGACGTATCGACGGCGTCGGGCTGGCGTTGCTGATTATCGGTATCGGTAGCCTGCAGGTGATGCTCGACCGCGGTAAAGAGCTCGACTGGTTCGCTTCCAACGAGATTATCATCCTGACCATCGTGGCGGTGGTGGCGATAAGCTTCCTGATTGTCTGGGAGCTGACTGACGATAACCCGATAGTCGACCTGTCGCTGTTTAAGTCGCGCAACTTCACCATCGGCTGTTTGTGTATCAGCCTGGCCTATATGCTCTACTTCGGCGCTATCGTACTGCTGCCGCAGCTGTTGCAGGAGGTCTACGGCTACACCGCTACCTGGGCCGGTTTGGCGTCGGCGCCGGTGGGGGTGATCCCGGTCATTCTGTCGCCGATTATTGGCCGCTTTGCCCATAAGCTCGATATGCGTCGGCTGGTCACCTTCAGCTTTATTATGTATGCCGTCTGCTTCTACTGGCGTGCGTGGACCTTTGAACCGGGTATGGACTTTGGTGCATCGGCGTGGCCGCAGTTTATCCAGGGCTTCGCGGTGGCTTGTTTCTTCATGCCATTGACCACCATCACCCTCTCCGGCCTGCCGCCGGAGCGGCTGGCGGCGGCGTCGAGCTTGTCAAACTTTACCCGAACTCTGGCCGGCTCCATCGGGACCTCGATCACCACCACCATGTGGACCAACCGTGAGGCGCTGCACCATGCGCAGCTCACCGAGTCGGTGACGCCGTTCAACCCCAACGCCCAGCAGATGTACGATCAGCTGCAGGGCATGGGAATGACCCAGCAGCAGGCTTCCGGCTGGATAGCGCAGCAGATAACCAACCAGGGGTTGATTATCTCCGCCAACGAAATCTTCTGGGTTTCGGCGGGGATCTTTATTCTTCTGCTCAGCCTGGTGTGGTTCGCCAGGCCGCCATTCAGTGCCGGCGGCGGCGGCGGGGGCGCACACTAAGCATCAGACTAAGGGACCTGCGGGTCCCTTTTTTATGGCGTCAGATTGTCCAATTCTCGCTAGTTTCTGTCTCGTTTGCGAAAGCTCGCCACCCGGTGCTCGGGCAGGATAAAGGCTGACCATTAAGGAGAACACTATGCTGAGCCATCCTGCTGAAAAGTACCGTCCCTATCCGCCGATTGCCCTGCCCGACCGCCGCTGGCCCGACCGGCAAATCAGCCACGCCCCGCGCTGGCTGTCGACCGACCTGCGCGACGGCAACCAGGCGCTGGCGGAGCCCATGGACAGCGCCCGCAAACTGCAGTTCTGGGATCTGCTGCTGGAGTGCGGTTTTAAAGAGATTGAGGTCGCCTTCCCTTCCGCTTCGCAAACCGATTTCAACTTCGTCCGCCAGCTGATCGACGAGCAGCGCATCCCGGAAGATGTCACCATCCAGGTGCTGACCCAGGCGCGGGATCCGCTGATCCTGCGCACCTTTGAGGCACTGCGCGGCGCCCGCCAGGCCACCGTCCACCTCTACAATGCCACCGCGCCGCTGTTTCGCGAGCTGGTCTTCGGGATGGATAAAGCCGAAGTGATCGCCCTGGCGACCCGCGCCACCCGACTTATCCGCCAGCAGTGCGAACAACAGCCGGAGACCCGCTGGCAATACGAATACTCACCAGAGACCTTCTGCTTTACCGAACCCGAGTTTGCCCTTGAGATTTGCGAGGCGGTGGCGGACGTCTGGCAGCCCTGCGCCGAACGGCCGATGATCGTCAATCTGCCGGCGACGGTGGAAGTGAACACCCCCAACGTCTATGCCGATCAGATCGAGTATTTTTGCCGCCACTTCTCCCGCCGCGGCGAGGTCTGCATCAGCGTGCACCCGCACAACGACCGCGGGACCGGTGTCGCCAGCGCCGAGCTGGCGGTGATGGCCGGCGCCGATCGGGTGGAAGGCTGCCTGTTTGGCAATGGCGAACGCACCGGCAACGTCTGCCTGGTGACGCTGGCCATGAATCTCTACAGCCAGGGCATCGACCCTGAGCTTCGCTTCGAGCAGATGAACCGGGTGGTGGAGGTGGTGGAAAACTGCAACCAGATCCCCGTTCACCCACGCCACCCGTGGGCGGGAAGTCTGGCTTATACCGCCTTCTCCGGCTCCCATCAGGATGCCATCAAAAAAGGGTTTGATGCCCGTCAGCCAGGCGATCCGTGGCAGATGCCCTACCTGCCCATTGATCCACAGGATATTGGCTGTAGCTATGAGGCGGTGATCCGCGTCAACAGCCAGTCGGGAAAAAGCGGCAGCGCCTGGCTTATCGAACAAAACCATGGTCTCAAGCTGCCCCGCGGGCTGCAGCAGGACTTCAGTCAGCATGTACAGCAGGTGACCGATAGCGACGGCAAAGAGATGACCCACCACGCGCTGTGGCAGCTGTTCCGCACGCGCTACGGCCTGCTGGCGCAGCCTGCGCTGACGCTGCTTGATTATCAGAGCGCCAGCCAACAGGATGGCCAGCTTTCGCTGCAGGCGACGCTGCGACACCACGGCGAAACCCGACGCCTGCAGGGCCAGGGCAACGGCCTGCTGTCGGCCGCCGCCAGCGGCCTCAGCGCGCTGCTCAGACAACCGTTTATGATCAAGGACTACCATGAGCATACCCTTGGCGCGCGCAGCGACAGTCGGTCGGTCGCCTATATCCGCTGCGTTTTTCCACAAGGTGAAAGCTACTGGGGAGTGGGTATTGATAATGACGTGGCGCGCGCTTCGCTGCAGGCATTGTGCAATGCGATCAGCGTCGCCGATCAGGTCGAAGGGCGAAAATAGTCGCTGGGGGCGACGCCCATCACCCGACGAAACATGGCGCTGAAGGCGCTGTGGCTGCCGTAGCCCAGCTCCAGCGCCACCCGCAGCACGGAGTGACCCTGCGCCAGGCGAATCAGCGCTTCCATTAGCTTCGCCCGGCGCACCCACTCGCTCCACGTCAGGCTAGTCTGCTGCTGAAAATGGCGGTTAAGGGTTCGCTCACTCATGCTGCACACCTTTGCCGCCTGGCCGCTGCTCCAGGCTTTGCCCGGCGCCTCGCGTACCTGCTGGCACAGCCGACGCAGCGTGTCACTTTGCGGTTCCGGCAGGCCAAACGGCAGGATCGCCATCCCGCGGATCTCATCGAGGATCAGCTCATAAATCCGTTCGTCACGGCTGGCGGGGGCATAGCACTCGGCCAGTCCCAGGGATGAGACGATCAGTTCCCGCAGCAGCGGCGTGATCTGTACGATCTGGCAACCCGCCGGGAGATCGGCGCGCGCCAGCGGATCGATAAACAGGGTGCGCGCCGCCACGTTGCCGGTCATACGCAGCGCGTGCGGCGTTCCCGCCGGCAGCCAGACGCCGCGCCCGGGAGGCACCACCCAGTAACCTGCCGGTGTCGCGACCCGCACCACGCCGCTTAAAATATGCAGCAGCTGGGCGCAGTCATGCTGATGCCAGTCTTCCTGGTCACCGTGGGCATAATCATGGGCAAAAGGCACCAGCGGGCGGTGCTGAAAGGAGAAAGTCGTGGTGGTCGTCATGGCGGCGTCAGGAGAGCGGCCCGGCGACAGGCGTCGGGCCGTGGCGGAAGCACTAGATGTGCAGTTCCTGCAGTTTTTCTTTCGGCAGCGCCAGTTCGTCGTTGCTGTTGATGCGTACATCGCGCTCAATGATATGACGAGCGATGTCCTGGGCCTCTTCCAGCGAGTGCATGGTATAGGTTCCGCACTGGTAGACGTTGAGCTCCGGGATCTGGTTCTGATCTTTCACCTTCAGCACATCGGCCATCGCCGCTTTCCAGGCGTCAGCGACGCGCTGCTCGTCCGGTGTACCAATCAGGCTCATATAGAACCCGGTGCGGCAGCCCATTGGCGAAATGTCGATAATTTCCACGCCATTCCCGTTCAGGTGATCGCGCATAAAGCCCGCGAACAGGTGCTCCAGGGTGTGGATACCGCGTTCCGGCATCACTTCCTGGTTCGGCACGCAGAAGCGCAGATCGAAAACGGTGATTTCATCGCCATGCGGCGTGTTCATTTTCTTCGCGACACGCACCGCTGGGGCTTCCATTCGGGTATGGTCGACTGTGAAACTATCTAACAACGGCATTCGTCACCTCCGGGAGTGATTTTTTTTAAAATAAAATGAACTCTTTGTTCAGCCGCGAGTCTCAGTATATGAAAGACGCGCATTTATTATCATCATCATCCCTGAATCAGAGATGAAAGTTTGGCCACATTGATGTGGCCTTTTTCTTTTGTATCGTCAGCGGCTACGCGTGTCGTGCCAGCAGCGCTTCGAACGGCTCACTGTCTTCCGCTTCCACTTTCTTCTGCCGCGCCACCGATGCCTCGCGCTCGGCGATGAAATCGGCTTCGCTCAGGATCTCCAGCGGCTCTTCCCGCAGCTGCGTCCGATAGCGATCCGCCAATGCACGGCCAGTGCCGCCAATCCCTTCTTCAATCATAGAACGCAGAATGCGGGCTGAGAAGGTTAATTCCGGATCGTCAAAGCAGGCCAGCAGCTCGTCGCAGACCTGCTGATATGCCTGGCCACCGTGGATACTGTCAAGGGTCTGCGCCACGCGGCGTAAATCGCGGAACAGATCTTTGCCCACCTGAGCCAGCGGGAACTGAGCGCTTTCGCAGCCAATCCCCAGCGTTAAGCCCGGCTTACGCCCTTCCAGAATCACCCGATTCCAGTTGGTGCGAGTGCACAGCAGCTCATCGCTGCTCATCTCCGGCGCGTCGGCCAGCGCGCACCAGACCATAAACAGATCGAGGAAACGCACCTGCTGGGCGTCAACGCCGATCGGCGAGAACGGGTTGATATCCAGCGAACGCACTTCAATGTACTCAATGCCACCGCGGAGCAGCGCATCGGACGGGGTTTCGCCCCGACGGGTCACGCGTTTCGGACGGATCGGCGCATAGAGTTCGTTTTCAATCTGCAGGATATTGCTGTTGATCTGCAGATACTTGCCGTCTTTCTGCAGCCCGATTTTAGCGTACTCTTCCGACGGCGTTTTAATCGCCCGCTTCAATCCTGCCACATACTCATGCAGATCGTTAAACGTAATTCCGAGATTGCTTTGCGACTTATTGGTATAACCGAGGTCGCTGAGGCGCAGCGAGGTGGCGTACGGCAGGTAGTACATACCGTTACCCGCTTCCTCAAAAGGCAGCGTCGTCGGTTTCCCTTGCAGGAACGAGGAGCAAATCGCCGGCGAGGCGCCGAACAGATAAGGGATCACCCAGCCAAAACGATAGTAGTTACGAATCGAGCGGAAATAGCCCGCCGAGATAGCTTCTTTACCGCTTTCGACGTCTTCCACGCCACACTTCGCCTGCCAGAACGCCATCGGCAGCGAGAAATTATAGTGCACGCCGGAGATAGTCTGCATCAACGCGCCATAGCGGTTCTTCAGCCCCTCGCGATACAGCGTTTTCAGACGCCCCACGTTTGAGGTGCCGTACTGCGCCAGCTCAATATCCTGACCGGGAGCGATATAGCATGGCATACTCAGCGGCCACATCCGCTCGTCGCCCAGCTGACGCGCGGTATAGCGATGGACATCGCGCATAAAGGTCAGCATATGCTCAATATCGCCATCCACCGGCGTAATGAACTCGAGTAAAGCTTCGGCAAAATCGGTGGTAATCCATTTATGCGTCAGCGCTGAGCCTAACGCCAGAGGGTGACCGGTCGTTGCAAGGGTGCCGTCTGCGTTCACGCGCAGCGTTTCCCGCTCCAGACCACGTTGAATACCCTGCAGAGCCTGCGGATGTTTTTCCAGCCAGGCCAGCGCCTGTGATACGTCCGGGATCAATTTGACCTCCCGCCTGTCGAAATCGTTTGAATAAGCATAATTGTAATGGATGAACTATCAGTCCAATTAGTGCCACCACGTCATGCCCTGAAGCGTCGCTGCTGCAATAACGATATAGCGCAGCGCCTTACCAAGGCATAAGAAAAAGAGTACCGGTCCCCAGGAAATGCGCATCCATCCCGCCAGCAAACACAGTAAATCGCCGACAACCGGCGCCCAGCTCAGTAAGAGCGTGACCGCGCCGTAGCGCTTAAGCCAGCCTGCCGCCCGCTCCTGCCAGCGCGAGGTTTTGCGCAGCGGAAACAAGCGCCCCAGAATAACGTTAGTTACCCCTCCAAGGCTATTGCCGATTGTTGCTATTAATACTAACCACCATGGATGACTGACCCCTGCAAGTAGCATAGCCACCAGCACAACCTCCGAATTACCGGGAAGCAGCGTGGCGCTTAAAAAGCTACTGGCAAACAGCGAGGTGAGTGACAGCGCGTCGCTCACAGCAAACGCACGTCAACAGCGTCCATGCCTGCACGCTTCGCCGCCTGCAGACCAAAGTCGGCATCTTCGAAGACCACGCATTTTTCCGGCGCGACGCCCATGCGCTCGGCGCACAGCAGGAAGGTATCGGGCGCGGGTTTATGGTTGACTACATGATCGGCCGCCACCACCGCAGAGAAGTAATGACGCAGGCCCAGGTGCGCCAGCAGCGCCTCGGCGACGGCGCTTTCGCTGCCGGTACCCACCGACATCGGGCGACGACCATGCCACGCCTTGACCACCTCAATTAGCGGCAACGGGCGTACGCTGTCCAGCAGCATCGCCTTAACCGCCTGGGTTTTTTCCTGCGCCAGGCGATGTGGATCGAGATCCGCCTGGTTGAGTTCAATAATCGCCTGGGCAATCCGCCAGGTTGGTGAGCCATTGAGCGCGACCATCGCCTGTTCGTCGAAACGCATACCGTAGCGGCCCAACACCTCGTTCCATGCCTGCCGATGGGTCGGCTCGGTATCGAGAATGGTGCCATCCATATCAAAGATCAGTCCTGCGTAACCTTCGTACATTGTCTTCTCACCAACCGGTTAATGAATAGTTACTCTATCGCAAAAGCCCGTCGTTGTCGCGGCCAGCGGCTCAAACGACAAAGGCGCCCTCAGGCGCCTTCAGGCATAAACCGGGTAGTGGGTCTTATTTAATACGCAGATCGTTCTCGACCATACGCACGCCCTGCACCCGACGGGTGACTTCCACCGCACGTTTAGCGCTTTCCGCAGAGGAGACAAACCCGCTCAACTGCACGCGGCCTTTAAAGGTCTGGACGCTGATTTCTGAGGACTTGATATCTTTATCGTTAAAGAGCGCCGTTTTCACCTTAGTGGTCACCACGGTATCGTCAATGTAACCGCCGGTGCTTTCTTTGGTGGACGAACCGGCACAGCCAGTAAGGGCCGTCGCCACCAGCAGCGTCGCGCAAAAAGCAGGTATTGCTTTGAACCATTTCATGGATTTCTCTCCTTGCATTTAACTCAGCCTGATAACGCTGATATACAAGGATAAATTATAGTGGAAAGCGCGGCTTGCCAATAAAAAAGTCAGTATGAAACCGGTGATGGAAAACGAGGTTATAGGGATGGTGAGGAGAGAGTAAAGAGTGAAGATGGTGCATCCGGGAGGATGACTCGGCTAAGCCTCGCCCTTCGGGCCGTTGCTTACGCAACGTTATCCTTCCTGGTGCTGACGATAATTTCGCAGACCATGCAACAACATCGTCGCTGCTACTAAGGAGAATATGGTGCATCCGGGAGGATTCGAACCTCCGACCGCTCGGTTCGTAGCCGAGTACTCTATCCAGCTGAGCTACGGATGCATCGGGAAAGCTATTTTACTGCGGGGTTACTCTCCTGGCACTTACGATGGTTTCGCAAACCAGATAACAACAATGTTGCTGTTACTAAGGAGAATATGGTGCATCCGGGAGGATTCGAACCTCCGACCGCTCGGTTCGTAGCCGAGTACTCTATCCAGCTGAGCTACGGATGCATCGGGAAAGCTATTTTACTGCGGGGTTACTCTCCTGGCACTTACGATGGTATCGCAAACCAGATAACAACAATGTTGCTGTTACTAAGGAGAATATGGTGCATCCGGGAGGATTACTCGGCTGCGCCTCGCCCTACGGGCCGTTGCTTACGCAACGTTATCCTCCCTGGTGCTGGCGATAATTTCGCAGACCATAAAACAACATCGTCGCTGTTATCAAGGAGAATATGGTGCATCCGGGAGGATTCGAACCTCCGACCGCTCGGTTCGTAGCCGAGTACTCTATCCAGCTGAGCTACGGATGCATCGGGATTACTGCTGTAATTCTGATATCAAATTTCGCGATTTGCCATTCTTATCAAAGAATGGTGCATCCGGGAGGATTCGAACCTCCGACCGCTCGGTTCGTAGCCGAGTACTCTATCCAGCTGAGCTACGGATGCATCGGGAAACTTGCTTTACTACGCGTCAGTGTCACAACTAACACCTGCCACACTGAGTATGATGGCCTAATCGGTAGAGTGACTCGATTATGCCTCGCACTGCGGGCCGCTGCTTTCACAGCGTTCTTCTCTCTTAATTCAGAAAGAAGATGGTGCATCCGGGAGGATTACTCGGCTGCGCCTCGCCCTACGGGCCGTTGTTTACTCAACGTTATCCTCCCTGGTGCTGGCGATAATTTCGCAGCCCCTGCAACAACGATATCGCTATTACTAAGGAGAATATGGTGCATCCGGGAGGATTCGAACCTCCGACCGCTCGGTTCGTAGCCGAGTACTCTATCCAGCTGAGCTACGGATGCAAAATGGCGGTGAGGCGGGGATTCGAACCCCGGATGCAGCTTTTGACCGCATACTCCCTTAGCAGGGGAGCGCCTTCAGCCTCTCGGCCACCTCACCACACACGCCTCTTTCGAGTGCTTCGAAGAACTTGTTTCTGCTCTTCGTCGCTGCGATGGCGCACATATTACTTTCTGGTACTTATAAGTCAAACACTTTTTCGAGACCTTTTTTCGTTTGCACACTTCGCACGCAATTCGCGTGCAAAAACGGCAAAAAGGGCAATTTATCAACAGGAAATCAGACCTGGCGCAGGCATAACGCCAAACAGCCAAAGCGGCAAAGGGTGATGAAAACCGGTATTGCGCAGGGGAAAAAGTAAAAAAGGCAAAAATAACGGCGGGAAGGGATGCGCCTCACTGAACAGCGAGGCGCGGAAACCTTAGTAACTGGACTGCTGGGATTTTTCAGCCTGAATACGCTGGTAGATCTCTTCACGGTGAACAGATACTTCTTTAGGGGCGTTTACGCCAATACGAACCTGGTTACCCTTCACCCCTAAAACTGTCACAGTGACCTCATCTCCAATCATGAGGGTCTCACCAACTCGACGAGTCAGAATCAGCATTCTTTGCTCCTTGAAAGATTAAAAGAGTCGGGTCTCTCGTATCCCGGCATTATCCATCATATAACGCCAAAAAGTAAGCGATGACAAATACCTTGCGGTATAAGGCAGTCATGGCATCACATTCTGTTAAACCTAAGTTTAGCCGATATACACAATTTCAACCCGACTTTATCGTTATCAGTACTTATGACGCAAGGTGCCGTTTCCCCGAGGTTACGGCACCTATACCCGCCATACTTCAAGTTGCCTGTGTGTTGGCTTTCCTCACTCACCCCAGTCACTTACTTGAGTAAGTTACTGGGGATTCGCTGCGTCGCCGCCTTCCTGCCACTCGAATTATTTAGGGTATAGGCGTTTATAGTTATTACAGTTTTGCGCTGACCCAGCCTTTCACACTGGCTAACGCTGCAGGGAGAGCAGACGCATCGGTACCACCGGCCTGCGCCATATCCGGACGACCGCCCCCTTTACCGCCCACCTGCTGAGCGACCATACCAACCAGCTCCCCTGCCTTCACGCGATCTGTCACATCCTTAGACACACCGGCAATCAGGGAAACTTTACCGTCTGCGACCGTAGCCAACACCACAACCGTCGAACCCAGTTGGTTCTTCAGATCGTCAACCATGGTACGCAGCATCTTCGGCTCCACGCCGGCCAGCTCGCTGACCAGCAGCTTAACGCCGTTAATCTCTTCCGCTTTGCTGGAGAGGTTTGCGCTCTCCTGCGCCGCAGCCTGCTCTTTCAGCTGCTGCAGCTCTTTTTCCAGCTGACGGGTACGCTCCAGCGCGGCGCGAACTTTCTCGCCGAGATTGTGGCTGTCGCCCTTCAGCAGCTGTGCGATATCGCTGAGCTGATCGCTCTGCGCGTGCAGCATGGCTATCGCGCCTTCGCCGGTTACCGCTTCGATACGGCGCACGCCAGCGGCGGTACCGGACTCAGAGGTGATGCGGAACAGGCCGATATCACCGGTACGCGCCGCGTGAGTCCCGCCGCACAGTTCGGTGGAGAAGTCGCCCATCTGCAGCACGCGGACGCGGTCATCGTATTTCTCGCCGAACAGCGCCATGGCGCCGGATGCGCGCGCGGCATCGATATCCATAATGTTGGTTTCGATAGCCAGGTTACGACGGATCTGCGCATTGACCAGATCTTCGACTGCACGGATCTCTTCCGGCTTCATCGCTTCGAAATGCGAGAAGTCAAAGCGCAGCGCTTTATCGTTAACCAGCGAGCCTTTCTGCGCCACATGGGTGCCGAGCACCTGGCGCAGCGCCGCATGCATCAGATGCGTCGCGGAGTGGTTCAGACGGATACGCTGACGGCGAACCTCGTCCACATCGGCCTGCACCGCGTCGCCCACTTTCAGGGAACCGCTGGCGACTTTACCGATATGACCAATGGCCTGACCGTACTTCTGCGTGTCGCTGACGGCGAAGGAGAAGCCTGCGCCTTTCAGTTCGCCTTTATCGCCCACCTGGCCACCGGATTCCGCATAGAACGGGGTCTGGTCGAGGATCACTACCGCTTCCTGGCCCGCGCTGACACTATCCACCGCTTTACCGTCGATAAACAGCGCAGTCACTTTGCCGTTCAGCTCCAGATGATCGTAGCCTTTAAATTCAGAGACTCCGTCAACGCGGATCATCGCGTTATAGTCAGCGCCGAAACCGCTGGACTCGCGCGCACGGCGGCGCTGCTCTTCCATGGCGGCCTCAAAGCCAGCTTCGTCAACTTTAATGTTGCGTTCGCGGCACACGTCCGCCGTCAGGTCGACCGGGAAGCCGTAGGTGTCGTACAGACGGAAGGCCGTTTCGCCATCCAGCGTGTCGCCTTTCAGCTTCGACAGCTCTTCATCCAGCAGCGCCAGTCCGCGCTCCAGAGTACGGGCGAACTGCTCTTCTTCAGTTTTCAGTACCTGCTCAACCTGAGCCTGCTGCTGTTTCAGTTCTTCACCGGCGGAACCCATCACGGCGATCAGCGGGGCAACCAGTTTCCAGAAGAAGGTGTCCTTCGCGCCCAGCATGTTGCCGTGACGGATCGCACGACGAATGATGCGACGCAGCACGTAGCCGCGGTTTTCATTCGACGGGATCACGCCGTCAGCAATCAGGAATGCACAGGAGCGAATGTGGTCGGCAATCACACGCAGCGACTTGTTCGTCAGGTCGGTCGCGCCGGTGACTTTCGCCACGCTGGCGATCAGATCGCGGAACAGGTCGATATCATAGTTGGAGTTAACGTGCTGCAGCACGGCGGCAATACGCTCCAGCCCCATACCGGTATCGACGGACGGCTTCGGCAGCGGCTCCATGGTACCGTCAGCCTGACGGTTGAACTGCATGAAGACGATGTTCCAGATCTCGATGTAACGGTCGCCGTCTTCTTCCGGGCTTCCCGGAGGGCCGCCCCAGATGTGATCGCCGTGGTCAAAGAAGATTTCGGTGCACGGGCCGCACGGACCCGTGTCGCCCATCTGCCAGAAGTTATCAGAAGCAAACGGCGCGCCTTTGTTGTCGCCGATGCGGATGATACGCTCGCGCGGAACGCCTACTTCGTTAGCCCAGATGTCGAACGCTTCGTCATCGGTCTCGTAGACGGTGACCCACAGCTTCTCTTTCGGCAGGGCGAACCAGTTTTCACCGGTCAGCAGTTCCCATGCGTATTTGATGGCATCCTGCTTGAAATAATCGCCAAAGCTGAAGTTGCCCAGCATTTCAAAGAAGGTGTGGTGACGCGCGGTGTAACCGACGTTTTCCAGATCGTTGTGTTTACCACCCGCACGCACGCAACGCTGCGCGGTGGTCGCGCGCGAGTAATTACGTTTATCGAGGCCAAGGAAGACATCCTTGAACTGGTTCATCCCGGCGTTGGTAAACAGCAGGGTTGGATCGTTGTGCGGTACCAGGGAGCTGCTGGCAACTACCTGATGTCCCTTACTATGGAAAAAGTCGAGAAACGCCTGACGGATCTCAGCGGTGCTCTTGCTCATAATTATCCTGAAATCAAGCTACACGTCATCCTTCAAGTCGCCTCTGTCCTGGCTGCGCTTGCTCTCCCGGCACCGAACTGACGTGCGTTCCAGAAGATGTTCTCTCTTGCCGCCCTGATGCAGCTTGAATGATTTTGTGTATAAGGAATAATCGCCCTGGACGCTGTCTGTACTGTCACAACCAGCGGCCCGACGGAATAAAGTGGGAATAAGATAAGTTTTCTTTACGGCGAAGTAAAATCCCCGATGGGTCAATCTGCAAAATTTCGCCAGATTTCCTGGATATCTTCCATCAGGTAGCCGCGGTAAAGCAGGAATCGCTGAACTTTCACTTTTTCAGTAAAGGCGGAAGGTAACGGTTCGCCGTATTTACGCTGCGCCTGCTCCCTGGCAAGGCTCACCCAGTCGATATCACATTCGCGCATCGCCTGTTCAACGTCCTGGCGGGCAATCCCTTTCTGGCTGAGCTCCTGACGAATGCGCGCCGGACCATAGCCTTTGCGGCTCCGGCTGGCGATGAACTGGCCGACAAAACGGTGATCGTCGAGATAGCGGTTTTCGATACACCAGGCAACCACCTGCTCCAGCTCTTCGGGGGTGACGTCCAGCGCCTCGGGGCCATTTTTGCTCATTACTGGCGCAGCCAGTTTGCGCCGCAGCTCCTGTTCGCTGTGGTCGCGCATGGCCAGAATGCGGATAGCGCGGTCCAGCAGGCGGGCGTAGCCGGAGCGGCGTGATGAAGGTTCAGTCACAGGCACCTCAATAATCTAAGAAATGCAAAAGGGCCGCATAAGCAGCCCTTTATCACTCTGTTAGACGATATCAGAAATCTTGTTCCGTTTCTTCTGCGTCGTTGCCGTCAACGGCGAAGTCCGGCGTAGAGTCCTGGTTGTTGAGCAGCAGTTCGCGAACTTTCTTCTCAATTTCTTTCGCCGACGCCGGGTTCTCTTTCAGCCAGGTGATCGCGTTCGCTTTACCCTGACCAATTTTGTCGCCGTTGTAGCTGTACCAGGCACCCGCTTTTTCAATCAGCTTCTCTTTCACGCCAAGGTCAACCAGCTCGCCGAAGAAGTTGATGCCTTCGCCGTAGAGGATCTGGAATTCAGCCTGTTTGAACGGCGCGGCGATCTTGTTCTTCACCACTTTGACGCGGGTTTCGCTGCCGACGACATTGTCGCCCTCTTTCACCGCGCCGATGCGGCGGATGTCCAGACGCACGGAGGCGTAGAACTTCAGCGCGTTGCCGCCGGTGGTGGTTTCCGGGTTACCGAACATTACGCCGATTTTCATACGGATCTGGTTGATGAAGATCAGCAGCGTGTTGGACTGCTTCAGGTTACCCGCCAGCTTACGCATCGCCTGGCTCATCATACGCGCCGCGAGACCCATGTGAGAATCGCCGATTTCGCCTTCGATTTCCGCTTTCGGCGTCAGCGCCGCGACGGAGTCGACGACGATAACGTCAACCGCGCCAGAGCGCGCCAGCGCGTCACAGATTTCCAGCGCCTGTTCACCGGTATCCGGCTGAGAACACAGCAGGTTGTCGATATCCACGCCCAGTTTGCGCGCATAGACCGGGTCCAGCGCGTGTTCGGCATCGATGAACGCACAGGTTTTACCTTCACGCTGCGCTGCGGCGATAACCTGCAGCGTCAGGGTGGTTTTACCGGAAGATTCCGGCCCGTAGATCTCGACGATACGGCCCATTGGCAGACCGCCGGCGCCGAGCGCAATATCCAGAGAAAGCGAGCCGGTGGAGATGGTTTCTACGTCCATAGAACGGTCTTCACCCAGGCGCATGATGGAGCCTTTACCGAATTGCTTTTCGATCTGGCCCAGTGCAGCCGCCAACGCTTTCTGTTTGTTTTCGTCGATCGCCATTGTTACTCCTAATCATGCAGGGTGAAGCGTGTTCGCTTCGCCGTTAATATTTGTTCAGTTGAGGCAATTATACTGTATGGTCATACAGTATCAAGTGTTTTGTAGAAATTGTTGCCAGAGCAGATTGAGCGCATAGGCCGTCGCCTGACGACGCACCGCTTCGCGGTCTCCGGCAAAGCATTCGCGCCGCGTCACGCCTTGCCCGCTCACGCTGGCGACACCAAACCACACCGTGCCGACCGGCTTTTCGTCGCTGCCGCCATCCGGCCCGGCGACGCCGCTAACGGAGATGGCATAGTCCGCGCGCGCCGCGCGCAGTGCGCCGATCGCCATCTCGACCACCACCGGTTCGCTCACTGCGCCGTTGTCCCGCAGCGTCGCTTCGCTGACGCCGATCATTTGCGATTTGGCTTCGTTGCTGTAGGTCACAAAACCGCGTTCAAACCACGCTGAGCTGCCGGCAATATCGGTGATCGCTTTCGCTATCCAGCCGCCGGTGCAGGATTCCGCCGTGGTCACCGTCGCACCGCGCGCCTTCAGCGCCCGGCCCACCTTCTCGCTTAGCTGCATTAATTCTGAATCGGTCATTATCGCCCCGCTTTGGTCTGGATAAAGAGGCCATCAAAGATAGCACTTTCCACAGAGATATGGGGACGAGGTGTGGAATTTACGAGGGGACATCCAAAATGAATCATCCCGGCGACGCCGGGATGATAAATCGCACGATTACTTCATGCTGGCGGCGATCAGCGCCACGTTATGACGCATCATTTTCACATAGCTATCCGCGACGCCACCCGGTGCGGAGAGCGCCTCCGGATAGAGTTCGCCCCCCGGCTGGGCGCCTGTCGCGCTGGCGATTTGCTTCACCAGCCGCGGGTCAAGCTGGTTCTCCATAAACCAGGTATGGACGCCATCGGCTTTGATTTGCTTAATCAGCGCCGCCACCTGCGCCGCGCTGGCCTCGCTCTCTGAAGAGAGCCCCTGTGGCGCGAGGAATGTCACATTGTAAGCGCGGCCAAAATAGCCGAAGGCGTCATGGCTGGTCAGGACCTTGCGCTTTGCCAGCGGAATGGCGCTGAACTGCGCTTTCGCCCAGCCGTCGATATTCGTCAACTGCTCGATATAGCGCTTGCCGCTGCTGGTCAATGCCGCTTTATCTTCCGGGTCGGCTTTCACCAGACCATCGAGGATATTCTGCGCATACAACGCGCCGTTCGCCGCGCTGTTCCAGGCGTGGGGATCGGTCACCGTTTTGCCATCCTCATCAAGGGTATGGGTCTTGACGCCTTTCGACGCCACCACCAGCTCGCCTTTGAAACCAGAGGCCTTAATCAGACGATCCAGCCACCCTTCCAGCCCCAGGCCGTTGACCACCACTACGTCGGCCTTGCTGAGCAGCGCACTATCTTTCGGCGAAGGTTCGAAGGTATGTGGATCGCCGTCCGGGCCGACCAGCGTATCGACATGAACATGCTCCCCGCCGACCTGCTGCACCATATCACCCAGCACCGAAAAACTGCTTACCACGTTCAGCGTTTTTGCCATCGCCCCCTGCGCCATCAGCCCCAAAGCCAGCGCCACAACCATTGCACTACGTTTCATCATTTCCTTACCCCATCAATTTGCGCCAGCCGACCAGCAGCCGGCTATGCGTGCCAAAAAACAGCGAAATAAAAAACAGCGCGCTGGCGGTCAGCACGATGGCGGGCCCGGCGGGAAGACTGGCCGCCCAGGAGAGACTTAATCCCAGCCAGGCGCAGAGTGCGCCGGAGAGCGCCGCCAGCAGCAGAATGCCCGGCAGCGTTCGCGCCCAGCAGCGCGCGGCAACCGCCGGAAGCATCATCACCCCTACCGCCATCAGCGTGCCGAGTACCTGAAACCCCGCCACCAGATTAAGCACCAGCAGCGCCAGAAACAGTCCATGCAGCAGCGCGGGAAGGCGGGGGTGGTTCACCTGCAGCCAGGCGCTGTCGAACGCCTCGCTGACCAGACCGCGGTAGCACAGCGCAATGCACAGCAGCGTCAGGCTGGCGACGCCGCTGACAAATAGCGCCGCGTCACGATCGACCGCCAGAATAGAGCCAAATAACAGATGCAGGAGGTCGACGCTGGAGCCGCGCAGCGACACCAGGGTGACGCCCAGAGCCAGCGATCCCAGATAAAATCCGGCAAAGCTGGCGTCCTCTTTTAACGGTGTCCGCCGGCTCACCCACCCGGCCACCAGCGCCACCACGATGCCGGCGATGAAGCCGCCCAGGGTCATGGCCAGCAGCGACATGCCGCTCAGCAGATACCCCACCGCCACCCCGGGGAGAATGGCGTGCGACAGCGCATCGCCCATCAGGCTCATGCGCCGCAGTAGCAGGAAGACGCCCAGCATGGTGGTGCTCAGCGACAGCGCCAGACACACCACCAGCGCCCGGCGCATAAAACCAAATTCAATAAAAGGCTGAAAGAAGGTGTGCCAGATCATGCCGACCTCGCATGACTGAAAGCCGGAAGTACCGCCCGGGTGACGCCCCAGCAGGCGCGTTGGGGAGTCAGCAGCAGCGTCTCGGGGAAAAAGTCGGCCACCCGCTGGTTATCATGCAGCACCGCCAGGATGGTCTGCCCCTGCTGATGCATCTCGAGGATCAATTCCATCAGTTCCCGGCAGGTCGCTTCGTCGATGCCGGTGAAGGGCTCGTCGAGCATCACCAGCGGCGCCTGCTGCACCATCACCCGGGCAAACAACATGCGCTGAAACTGGCCGCCGGAGAGCGCCTCAATCGGCGATTTCGCCAGACCCGCCAGCCCGACCCGCTCCAGCACCGCGCTGATACGTCGCCGGGTATCGCCGCCCAGACCGCGTAGCAGCGACACGCCGGGCCATGCGCCCTGACTCACCACATCCTGCACGTTGAGAGGAAACTGCGACTCGAGGGCATGGCGCTGCGCCAGCCAGCCAATCACCGGCCGTTTCCCCTGCCAGCGCAGGCGGCCACTGACCGGTGGTAGAAACCCGGCGAGCGTTTTCAGCAGCGTTGATTTTCCGCAGCCATTGAGGCCAACGATTGCTGTCAGGCTGCCGGGGCATATCATCCCGCTCAACGGTGGGGTGATCGCCACCCCGTCATAGCCAGCGACCAGTTGCTCCAGCTCAATCATGGCAGCGCCACCGCCCACCAGGTCGCTAACCATAGCGCCACCAGCAGCACGCCTGCGATGGTCGCGCGCGTCGCGCCGGAGGCCATAAAAACTGATGTGAACATATTTCACCTCTTTTAATGTTATAACATAACAATACAGAAGCGAAAAAAGAATGTAAATCAGTGTCAGTGGGCAGAAATGTAACAAAGGTCAACAAGAGGCATGCGGGCGGGAAAAAACGAGAGGTTAAGCGCGGCCTCCCCGGCGTCATCCCCCGGTCGCGCTGCGCTTACCGGGGCTACCAACCGGATACCAGACCGTAGCCCGGATAAGGCGCTACGCGCCGCTATCCGGGGAGGCGCGGAATCTGTCAGCCGGATGAAAATCAGTACCCGCCACGGGCCTGCGAAACCGCCAGACCCAGCTGCCAGACGGCCATCGCGTAGTGGGTGCTGTGGTTGTAGCGGGTGATGGTGTAGAAGTTCGGCAGCCCGTACCAGTACTCATAGCCGGTGCCGACATCCAGCCGTAGCAGACTGGCCTGCTGATGGTTACCCAGCGGCTGGGTTGGGGTTAGCCCCGCCGCCGCAAGCTGCGACACGCTGTATTTGGTTTTGAAACCATTCTCCAGCCCCGGCGCCTGGCCCAGCGCCTGCACCGCCACCAAATCGCCGCTCACCCAACCATGCTGTTTGAAGTAGTTGGCCACGCTGCCGATGGCATCCACCGGGTCCCACAGGTTGATATGGCCGTCACCGTTAAAATCGACCGCATACTGCTTATAGGAGGACGGCATAAACTGGCCGTAACCCATCGCCCCGGCGAAAGAGCCTTTCAGATCCAGCGGGTCGTCGCTTTCGCTGCGCGCCATTAACAGGAAGGTTTCCAGCTCCGACGAGAAGTATTCAGCGCGGCGCGGGTAGCTAAATGACAAGGTCGCCAGCGCATCAAGGATGCGGGTTTTGCCCATCACCCGACCCCAGCGAGTCTCCACGCCGATAATGCCGACGATGATTTCCGGCGGCACGCCATAAACCTGATAAGCGCGGTTCAGCGCATCCTGATACTGGTTCCAGAACACCACGCCGTTCTGCACATTATCCGGGGTAATAAACTGTTTCTTGTAGCGCAGCCAGGCGCCGGTCGGCCCGGTCGGCGGCAGGCCGGTCGGCGCCTGACGATCCATCAGCCGCAGGACGTAATCCAGGCGCTTAGCCTGCGACAGGATCTCCTGCAGCTGCTGTCTGTCGAAACCGTGCTTCGCCACCATCTTATCGATGAACTGCGCCGCCGCCGGGTTGTTGGCGAAGTCGCCGCCCATCTGCATCACGTTATGCTGCGGTTCCAGCAAAAAGCCGCCGGTTCCACTCGCCATCTCCGTTTCCGCGGGGGTCTTGGGTTTGCTGCTGCAGGCAGCGAGGAGCACACAAAGGGGAAGTAAAGCCAGATAGCGACGCTTCAACATGGGAATTCCGTTTAACAAATTCAGCAAGGGATAATTATGGTAAAGCATGCGACAACCAACAAGAAAGCGACAATCCGTTTGTAGACAAAATAGTCCTTCATCGCCCCTTCCCTACATACTGCCATGCGCCTCATCGTTTCATCCTCTTGCCTTCAAACTTTCAAAATAAAATATTTATCTTTCATTTTGCGATCCATTTAACACTTTAAAACCTTTCAAAATGATTAAAATCAGCCTGCAGTTAGCAAGAAAAATAACACGCTGAAGGAGAGAACAATGATTGACGTCGTTACCCACGGCGCGGAGTGGTTTATCGGCCTGTTTCAGAAAGGCGGCGAGGTATTTACCGGCATGGTGACCGGGATCCTCCCCTTACTGATCAGCCTGCTGGTGATCATGAACGCGCTGATCAACTTTATCGGCCAGCAGCGGATCGAAAAACTGGCGCAGCGCTGCGCCGGAAATCCGATCTCCCGCTATCTGCTGTTGCCCTGCATCGGCACCTTCGTTTTTTGTAACCCAATGACCTTAAGTCTCGGCCGCTTTATGCCAGAGAAGTACAAGCCCAGCTATTACGCGGCGGCGTCCTATAGCTGCCACTCGATGAACGGTCTCTTTCCACATATCAACCCCGGCGAGCTGTTTGTTTATCTCGGCATCGCCAACGGCCTCACCACGCTTGGCCTGCCGCTTGGTCCCCTGGCGGTGAGCTATCTGCTGGTTGGGCTGGTGACCAACTTCTTCCGCGGCTGGGTCACCGACCTGACCACCTCTATTTTCGAGAAAAAAATGGCGATTCAGCTTGCCCGGAAAGTGCATCTGTCAGGAGCGACATCATGACCCGCATTCGTATTGAGAAAGGCACCGGCGGCTGGGGCGGCCCCCTTGAACTCGACGTCGTCGAGGGCAAAAAGATCGTCTATATCACCGCCGGCACCCGCCCGGCGATCGTTGACCGCATCGCCAGCCTGACCGGCTGGCAGGCGGTGGACGGTTTTAAAGAGGGCGAACCGGCGGAAAGCGACATCGGCGTGGCGATTATCGACTGTGGGGGTACCCTGCGCTGCGGGCTCTATCCCAAGCGCCGTATCCCTACGGTGAATATCCATGCCACTGGCAAATCGGGGCCGCTGGCGCAGTATATCGTCGAGGATATTTACGTCTCCGGGGTGAAAGAAGAGAACATCAAACTGCTGGAAGATAGCGGCGAGACGGCAGCGCAACCACTCCCTGCCGCGGGCCGCGATTATGACGCCAGCAAAAAGATCACCGAACAGAGCGACGGCCTGCTGGCTAAGGTCGGGATGGGGATGGGATCGGTGGTGGCGGTGCTGTTCCAGGCCGGACGCGACACCATCGACACGGTGCTGAAAACCATTCTGCCGTTTATGGCCTTCGTCTCGGCGCTGATCGGCATCATCATGGCCTCCGGCATCGGCGACTGGATTGCCCATGGCCTGGCGCCGCTTGCCAGCCATCCGCTGGGGCTGGTGACCCTGGCGCTGATCTGCTCCTTCCCGCTGCTGTCGCCGTTTCTCGGCCCCGGCGCCGTTATCGCCCAGGTCATCGGCGTGCTGATCGGCGTCCAGATCGGCCTTGGCAACATTCCACCGCACCTCGCCCTGCCCGCGCTGTTTGCCATTAACGCCCAGGCCGCCTGCGATTTTATCCCGGTAGGCCTGTCGCTGGCCGAGGCCCGTCAGGATACCGTGCGCGTCGGCGTGCCGTCGGTGCTGGTCAGCCGCTTCCTCACCGGCGCGCCAACCGTGCTGATCGCGTGGTTCGTTTCCGGATTTATTTACCAGTAAGAGGTTCCTGAAGATGACCGTCATTTACCACACCACCATTACCCGCATCGGCGCCTGCGCGACGATGGCGCTGGAAGAGCAGATGCTGATCACCTTCCGCGAGGGCGCCCCGGCGGATATCGAAGAGTATTGCTTTATTCACAACCACGGCGAGCTTGCCGGCCCCCTGACGCCGGGCGCAGAGCTGCAGCTCGGCGACAGGCGTTATCCGGTGACCGCCGTCGGCGAGGTCGCCGAACAAAACCTGCGCGAGCTGGGCCACATCACCCTGCGCTTCGACGGCCATCGTGAAGCGGAGTTTCCCGGAACCGTTCACGTCGCCGGCCCGGTGCCGGATGCTATCGCGACCGGCTGCGTACTGAAATTTGTTGCTTAGAAGGAGAGAAAGATGAATCAGGTTGCTGTTGTCATTGGTGGCGGACAAACCTTAGGAGAGTTTCTGTGCCGCGGTCTGGCCGCCGAGGGGTACCGCGTGGCGGTGGTCGATATTCAAAGTGAAAAAGCCAGCCGCGTCGCCCAGGAGATCAACGCTGAATATGGCGAAGGCACGGCATACGGCTTCGGCGCCGACGCCACCAGCGAAGCCAGCGTCACTGCCCTGGCTCACGGGGTGGATGAGATTTTCACGCGCGTCGATCTGCTAGTGTACAGCGCCGGGATTGCCAAAGCGGCGTTTATTAGCGACTTCGCGCTGGGGGATTTCGACCGCTCGCTGCAGGTGAACCTGGTGGGCTATTTCCTCTGCGCCCGCGAGTTCTCGCGGCTGATGATCCGCGATGGCATTAAAGGTCGCATCATTCAGATCAACTCGAAGTCCGGCAAAGTGGGCAGTAAGCACAACTCCGGCTACAGCGCGGCGAAGTTCGGCGGCGTCGGGCTGACCCAGTCGCTGGCGCTGGATCTGGCGGAGTACGGTATTACCGTCCATTCGCTGATGCTCGGCAATCTGTTGAAATCGCCGATGTTCCAGTCGCTGCTGCCGCAGTATGCCACCAAGCTCGGCATTGATGAGAGCGAAGTCGAGCAGTACTACATCGATAAGGTGCCGTTGAAACGCGGCTGCGATTACCAGGATGTGCTGAACGTGTTGATGTTTTACGCCAGCCCGCAGGCGTCGTACTGCACCGGGCAGTCAATTAACGTTACCGGCGGCCAGGTGATGTTTTAAAAGGTTCCCGGATGGCGCTGCGCTTATCCGGGCTACAAAAATGTCGGTCGGGTCAGGCGCTAGCCGCCACCCGACAAAAAACGGTACCCGGGTTTTACCCGGTACCCCACCTTCAGGAGACATTATGGTTACCACATTAATCACCGTCGCCGCTATCGCCTGGCTGACTCAGCTGGCTTTCGGCGGCTGGCAAATTCGCCGCTTCAATCGCGCTTTTGATAGCCTTTGCCAGCAGGGCCGCGTTGGCGTCGGCCGTTCCTCCGGGCGCTTTAAACCACGCGCGATTGTCGCTATCGCCGTCGATGAAAACGATCGTATTTGCGATACGCTGTTGATGAAGGGTCTCACCGTCTTCGCCAGCCCGCAAAAAATCCCCACGCTTAGCGGTAAACATCTCAAGGAATTGCAGCCTGATGTGATCTTTCCCAATGATCCGCTCTGTCAGAATGCACTATCATTAGCGCTTAATCCGAAACATGCATAATTTCGTTGTGAAAGTTAATATCTTGCGAAATTATCACTTCGAAACTTAAACGCAGGATACAACGCCTATGAAACCACGTCAGCGCCAGGCAGCCATTCTCGAGCACCTGCAATCGCAGGGCAAATGCTCGGTCGAAGAGCTGGCGCAACACTTCGACACCACCGGCACCACTATCCGCAAGGATCTGGTGATTCTGGAGAATGCCGGGACCGTCATCCGCACCTACGGCGGCGTAGTGTTGAATAAAGACGAGGCCGACCCGCCTATCGACCACAAGACGCTGATCAACACCCACAAGAAAGCGCAGATTGCCGAGGCCGCCGTGCGCTACATCCACGATGGCGATTCAATCATCCTCGACGCCGGCAGCACCGTGCTGCAGATGGTGCCGCTGCTGAGCCGCTTCAATAACATCACGGTGATGACCAACAGCCTGCATATCGTCAACGCCCTTTCCGAGTTCGATAACGAGCAGACCATCCTGATGCCGGGTGGCACCTTCCGTAAAAAATCGGCTTCATTCCACGGCCAGCTGGCGGAAAACGCATTCGAACAATTCAGCTTCGACAAGCTGTTTATGGGCACCGACGGCATTGATCTGGTGGCGGGCGTCACCACCTTTAACGAGGTCTATACCGTCAGTAAGGCGATGTGTAACGCCGCCCGCGAAGTGATCCTGATGGCCGACTCATCCAAGTTTGGCCGTAAAAGTCCCAACATTGTCTGCGGCCTTGAACGCGTGGATAAATTGATTACCGATGCCGATATTGACCCTGAATTCCAGCGGGCGCTGGAAGCCAAAGGTATTGAAGTCATTATTACTGGAGAACATCATGAGTAACTTTTTGTTAGAGGCCGGACGCCAGACCCTGATGCTTGAGCTGCAGGAGGCGAGCCGCCTGCCGGAACGCTTGGGCGACGACTTCATCCGCGCGGCGGAAACCATCATCCACTGCGAGGGCAAACTGATTGTCTCCGGTATCGGTAAATCCGGCCACATCGGTAAAAAGCTGGCGGCAACCTTCGCCAGCACCGGCACCCCGGCCTTTTTCGTCCATCCGGCGGAAGCCCTGCACGGCGATCTCGGTATGCTCGATAGCCGCGACGTGATGCTGTTTATCTCCTACTCCGGTAGCGCAAAAGAGCTGGATCTCATCGTGCCGCGGCTGGAAGAGAAATCCATTCCGCTGCTGGCGATGACCGGCAAATCCACCTCGCCGCTGGCGCTGGCGGCGAAAGCGGTGCTGGATATCGCCGTGGAGCGCGAAGCCTGTCCGATGCATCTGGCGCCGACCTCCAGCACCGTTAACACCCTGATGCTGGGCGACGCGCTGGCGATGGCGGTGATGCAGGCGCGCGGTTTCAATGAAGAAGATTTCGCCCGTTCCCACCCGGCGGGCGCCCTCGGCGCGCGTCTGCTGAATAAGGTGCATCACCTGATGCGCCGCGACGAAGAAGTGCCGCGGGTCGATGCCGGGGCCAACGTCATGGACGCCATGCTTGAACTCAGCCGAACCGGGCTCGGCCTGGTGGCGGTCTGCGATGAAACCAACCGCGTGCAGGGCGTTTTCACCGACGGCGACCTGCGCCGCTGGCTGGTTGCTGGCGGTACGCTCAACGATAGCGTCACTCGGGCGATGACCCGCAACGGCGTAACGCTGCAGGCGGAAAGCCGCGCGGTGGAAGCCAAAGAGCGGCTGATGAAACACAAAATCAGCGCCGCGCCGGTCGTGGATGAAAACGGCCAACTGGTCGGCGCCATCAACCTGCAGAACTTTTACCAGGCAGGGATCCTTTAAGCCCCAGTCGTTTCGCCAGCCGATGCAGGTTGGCGACGTCCAGTTCCAGCGCACGGGCGGTCGCCGCCCAGTTGCGCTGGTTCGCCTCCAGCGCGCGGCTAATCGCTTCTCGCTGAAAAGAGTCAGTCGCCTCGCGCAAATTGACGTTTTCCGTCGCCGGCGCCGCTGCCGCCGTCTCAGTCGGCAACATCGGCGCCGTCACCGCAAACTGGAAATGCTGCGGCTCCAGTACCACTTCATCACCGGCCTGGGTGGCCCGCGCCAGCACCACCGCCCGGTGAATAGCATGCTCCAGTTCGCGCACGTTGCCCGGCCAGGACCACTGCTGCAGCCTGTTTCGCGCCGCTTCGCTGAGTATCACCCGCGCCAGCCCCATCCGCAGGCGGCACTGCTCACAGAAATAGCCCGCCAGCAGCACCACATCGTTTTCCCGTTCGCGTAGCGCCGGAACCGACAGCGGGAAGACGCTCAGCCGATGGTACAGATCGGCGCGAAAGCGCCCTTCCACCACCTCCTGGCGCAGATCGCGGTTCGTCGCCGCCAGCACCCGCACATCGACCCGCAGGCTGCGGTCATCGCCGACGCGCTGAATATCGCCATACTGCAACACGCGCAGCAGCTTCGCCTGCAACGCCAGCGACAGTTCGCCTATTTCATCAAGGAACAGGGTGCCGTTATCAGCCATCTCAAATTTACCGCTACGGTTGCTGATAGCCCCGGTAAACGCCCCTTTCACATGGCCAAACAGCTCGCTCTCCGCCACGCTTTCCGGCAGCGCCGCGCAGTTGAGATAGACCAGCGGGTTAGCCGCCCGCGGAGAGCCCTGATGCACCGCCTTCGCCACCAGCTCTTTCCCGGTGCCGGTTTCGCCGCTGATCAGTACGTTTAGGTCCGAGGCGGCGACGATATCGATCTCTTTTTTCAGCTGCAGCATGGGCGCTGACAGGCCGATAATCTCCTGACGCTCAGGCTGCGCGTCATTCACCGGCTGCGCCGGCAACACGTTTTGCGCCTCAAGGCGGGCAATAAGCAGCGCGTTATTCAATGCCCCGGCCACCAGCGCGGCAATCAGCCGCAGCTCTTCATCGCTGAAGCTATCGAAACGGTCAGCATCCATGCCGTCAAGAGTCAGCGCGCCAATCAGCGTCTGCCCGGCAAACAGCGGCAGGCCAACGCAGGCGTGAACCTTCAGGCTCTCATGACCGGGGATCAGCCCGTCATAGGGGTCGGGCAAGTCGCTATCCGCCGGGAAGCGCACCACATCCCCGGCACGCGCAATCGCCTCAAGCCGCGGGTGTCCTTCCAGGGCAAAGCGCCGACCAAGCACATCCTGCGCCAGGCCATCGATCGCCAGCGGCACAAACTGATGAGCCTCATAGCGCAGCAGCGCCGAGGCATCGCAGCCGAGGATCTGCCGCAGGGTAGTAATCAGGCGCGAAAAGCGGTCGGTGTGACCAATATCGCTTTGTAAATCAATGGCGATTCTCGCCAGCTCGTCGACGGAAAAACTCATTGCCGCTCCATTGTCATTTTGATAACACGCATTGTCATATCGACTATTTTAGCCATTGTCATTTTGACAGCAATCAAAATCAGAAAAAATTAAAAATAGCTAATTATCAATGAATTAAAAAGTTGGCATGCAACTTGATATAAGCCAATCAACTGAGTTTAAACACACTGTATTGATTGAGGTTGCTATGTCTATTGCGGTTAAAAATAACATTCTTTGGGTTGGCCAACGTGACTGGGAAGTGCGTGATTTCCACGGCACCGAATATAAAACGCTGCGCGGCAGCAGCTACAACAGCTATCTCATCCGCGAAGAGAAAAACGTGCTGATTGATACCGTCGATCATAAATTCAGCCGCGAGTTCGTGCAGAACCTGCGCAGCGAAATCGATCTCGCCGACCTCGACTACATCGTCATTAACCACGCCGAAGAGGACCATGCCGGCGCGCTGACCGAACTGATGATGCAGATCCCGGATACGCCGATCTACTGCACCGCCAACGCCATCGACTCGATCAACGGCCACCATCATCATCCTGAGTGGAACTTCCACGTGGTGAAAACCGGCGATACTCTCGATATCGGTAATGGTAAACAGCTGATCTTCGTGGAAACGCCGATGCTGCACTGGCCTGACAGCATGATGACCTACCTGACCGGCGACGCGGTGCTGTTCAGCAACGACGCCTTCGGCCAGCACTACTGCGACGAACACCTGTTCAACGATGAAGTGGACCAGATTGAACTGTACGAACAGTGCCAGCGCTACTACGCCAACATCCTGACGCCCTTCAGCCGCCTGGTGACGCCGAAAATTACTGAAATCCTCGGCTTCAACCTGCCGGTGGAGATGATTGCCACCTCCCACGGCGTGGTCTGGCGCGATAACCCGACGCAAATCGTCGAGAAATACCTCGAGTGGGCGGCGGATTATCAGGAAGATCGCATCACGATTTTCTACGACACCATGTCCAACAACACCCGTATGATGGCGGACGCCATTGCCCAGGGGATCACCGAAGTTGACCCGCGGGTGGCGGTAAAAATCTTCAACGTCGCCCGCAGCGACAAAAACGACATTCTCACCAACGTTTTCCGCTCGAAAGGTGTGCTGGTGGGCACCTCCACCATGAACAACGTGATGATGCCGAAAATCGCCGGGCTGGTGGAAGAGATGACCGGGCTGCGTTTTCGCAATAAACGCGCCAGCGCCTTTGGCTCGCACGGCTGGAGCGGCGGCGCGGTAGACCGCCTCTCCACCCGCCTGCAGGATGCCGGCTTTGAGATGTCGCTGAGCCTGAAAGCCAAATGGCGCCCGGATATCGACGCGCTGGAATTGTGCCGCCAACACGGACGCGATATCGCTCGTCAGTGGGCCCTCTCGCCGCTGCCGGTTGCTGAAGCAGCGACAACGCCGGAACAACAGGACTGTGCCTGTGCCGCCGCCGCGGCCGCCGATCTCGGTCCCATGATGCAGTGCAGCGTGTGCCAGTGGGTCTATGACCCGGCGAAAGGCGAACCTAACCAGGATGTCCAGCCGGGTACGCCGTGGAGTGAAGTGCCGGACAATTTCCTCTGCCCAGAGTGTTCTCTTGGCAAAGATGTCTTTGACGTACTGGCGACGGAGGCAAAATGAGTGATGGCATCGTCATCATCGGCTCGGGCTTCGCGGCCCGCCAGCTGGTGAAAAATATCCGTAAGCAGGATACGCAAATCCCGCTGACGTTAATCGCCGCCGATAGCATGGATGAATACAACAAACCGGACCTCAGCCATGTCATCAGCCGCGGGCAGAAGGCCGACGATCTGACCCTGCAAAGCGCCGGCGAGTTCGCCGAGCAGTATAATCTGCGTCTGTTTCCCCATACCTGGGTGAGCGATATCGACGCCGAAAAACGGTTAGTGAAGAGCCAGGATAACCAGTGGCGCTATGACAAACTGGTGCTGGCCACCGGGGCGACGCCGTTTATCCCGCCGGTGCCGGGACGCGAGCTAATGCTGACGCTGAACAGCCAGCGCGAATATGGCGCGGCGCAGAGCCAGCTGCACGACGCGAAGCGCGTGCTGATCGTCGGCGGCGGCCTGATTGGCTGCGAACTGGCGATGGATTTCTGCCGCGCCGGTAAAGCGGTAACGGTGGTAGATAACTCAGCCAGCGTGCTGGCGGCGCTGATGCCGCCGGAGGCCAGCAGCCGCCTGCAGCATCGGCTTACCGAGATGGGCGTACATCTGATGCTGAAAACGCAGCTCGAAGGGCTGGAACACACCGCCGACGGCATTCGCGTCAGCCTCGATCGCCAGCGCGCGTTAACCGTCGATGCGGTGGTGGCCGCCGCCGGCCTGCGCCCGGAAACGTCGCTGGCGCGCCACGCTGGATTGCAGATTAACCGCGGCGTGGTGGTCAATAACCAACTGCAAACCAGCGACCCGGCGATTTATGCGCTCGGCGACTGTGCGGAAATCAACGGTACGGTACTGCCGTTCCTGCAGCCGATTTTACTCAGCGCCATGTGCCTGAGTAAAAACCTGCTGGCGCAGGCGGGGGAACTCAAGCTGCCGCCAATGCTGGTGAAAGTGAAAACCCCGGATCTGCCGCTGCATCTGGCCGGCGACACCCGCCGCGACGATCTGACGTGGAATATCGTGGCCGCCAAAGAGGGGCTGGTGGCGAAAGGCCTGGATGCAGAGAATCAACTGCGTGCCTTTGTGGTGAGTGAAGACAAAATGAAGGAAGCCTTTGCGCTGCTCAAGCAACTGGTGAGTTGATTACCGTCCAGGCAGCCCTGTTTTGCCGGGTGGCGCTACGCTTACCCGTATATGGACACCTCCCGTTATGCAAGCCATTCTGCATTTTGTGTAACGGGAGTAAGATGCTTTCGTATATCCGGCCTCTCTTTCGGTACCGTCGTACCCGGCCATGATGTTATCTGCACACCTGGTTCCATTCGGCCTAACGGCTTTGCTTCGCAGGGAGCCTTCGGGTAAACCGGAGTTTTCAGGTGTCGGTCTTACCTGTTACACATCACTGCTTAATGACTCCGCAATCTCACGACAGGATGACGCTTCTCTGACATTCAGTCAGGTCTGTATCACATCACACGATACTCTTCCCCCCGGCTCAGTACCGACCAGGCTATACGTGCATTTTTGTTCGCCATGGCGACCGTTGCGATATTCCTGTTACGTCTTTCTGCCACCGACTGAAGCCACCGGCTTCGCCGGTCCTCCTTGTGATCACACGCATTCAGCACCGCACGGGCACCGTGGATCAGCAGCGTTCGCAGGTAGCTGTCGCCCCTTTTGCTGATGTGACCCATTTTGGTTTTTCCGCCGCTCGAATGTTGCCGGGGCACCAGTCCCAGCCAGGCTGCCATCTCCCGCCCGCTCTTAAACTGTTTTGCATCACCCACT
Organism: Klebsiella sp. P1CD1; assembly: GCF_003790505.1. NCBI lineage: Bacteria > Pseudomonadati > Pseudomonadota > Gammaproteobacteria > Enterobacterales > Enterobacteriaceae > Klebsiella > Klebsiella sp. P1CD1. The sequence continues at coordinate 1,171,026 of NZ_CP033631.1, read as the reverse complement.
GCGGCGACCAGGGCGCTGGCGGTTACCGGACCAATCCCGCTGATCTCCTGAAGTCGTCTGATACGCTCATCTTCCTGCGCCAGCTGTCATAACGATTCAGTCGCTCATCAAGTGCCTGAAGTTCTTCTGTTAACTCACTCAGCAGACGGATAAAGCGGTTATCCCATTTTTCCTGCTGAGAAAGTATTTCCGGCAGTGCTTTACGGAGAGCGGACAACCCAGCGGGAAGTACAAAGCCAAATTCACCCAGCATCCCGCGTATTTCGTTGCTGAGCGCTGTTCTGTCGTGGATCAGGCGGGCACGAACCCGGTGTTCAGCCTGCATGCTCTGTTGTGCTTCAGACTTAATGGCAACATAGCGCATCCCCGGCCGGCTGACGGCCTCGCAGATCGCTTCGGCATCATTGGCATCATTTTTATTGCCCTTCAGATAAGGCTTAACGAACTGAGGCGGAATAATGCGAACCGTGTGACCGAGTCGGGTCAGCTCGCGTGCCCAGTAATGCGAGGAGCCGCATGCTTCGATACCAATAAGACAGGGTTCGAGCCGGGTGAAAAAGGTGAGCATCCGGGCGCGATGCAGGGTTTTGCGAAGCACAACACGTTCCTGGTGATCAACCGCATGAAGCTGAAAAACCTGTTTTGCGAGATCGAGGCCAATACGTTTAATATTCATGTGGACACCTCCCCCTGGGAACTGAAGTTAACACCTCAGTCTGGCACATTGATGCCGTAAGGTGGGAGGTGTCCATTACATCGGCCTACGGAGGCCGCCCGTAAGCTCATATACTGTAGGCCCGCGCAAGCGCAGCGCCGCCAGCGCAGGGGGCGGCGTCTGGCCGCTCCCTGCGCCACGGAAAACAGAGTGCCGAAAAATTAACCGGAAGCGCAGGTTCGGTTAACACTCAAAACGTTGTTTCTGTCTGAGCCGACTCCTGCAGCACCTGCAGAATGTTGGCTGCGGCGGCGGTCCCCATTTTCACGTAAGAGGCATCGCTAACGCCACCCACATGCGGAGACAGAATGACATTATCAATCGCCTGCCAGATATGCGGCGTGGTGAGTGGTTCACTGTGAAAGCTGTCGAGCGCCGCCCAGCGCAAGGTCCCCGCTTTTAATGCTGCGGCCAGCGCCACATCGTCAATCAACCCGCCGCGCGCAGTATTCACCAGGATAGCGCCCGGCTTACACTGCGCCAGCGTGGCGGCATTGATCATTCCTCTGTTGTGTTGCGTCAAGGGACAATGAAGGGACAGAACATCGGCCTGCATCAGCAGGTCTTTGAGTTCGTCAACACGTTCACATTCCGGCGGGACCGTTTTCGCGTAGGGATCGTAAGCCAGAACCTTCATACCAAAGGCGACGGCAATTTTCGCCACACGGCTGCCAATAGCGCCGAGGCCGACCAGTCCCAGCGTTCTGCCCTCAAGTTCGAGTGATTTATGCGTTGATTTATCCCAGTGCCCTTCACGCAGGCGGCGGTCAAGCGGAATTACCGACTTGGCACAGGCCAGAATTAACGCCCAGGTGTGTTCGGAAACCGCGGCGGCATTGGCCCCCGTCGCCGCGCGAACCATTATGCCGCGCGCGGTGGCCGCCTCAACGTCAATGACATCAATGCCGCTGCCATGTTTGGCAATCACCTTCAATGCCGGGGCGGCATCCATGACGGCGGCCGTGATTTTGCCATAGCGCACCAGTATCGCGAGCGGATTGTGCTGCTGGCACAAGGCTATCAGCTGGGATTCTGTTGGCTGGCGGCCGGCAAAGACAAGCTCGTAATCTTCCAGCATCTCCAGCGCTGCTGCAGCCAAATCGCTGCCGGTAATCAGGATGACGTTTTTAGCGCTCATGGCAGTGTCTCCCCTTCGCTCAGCATCCCTGCCTGACGCAGAGCGCTCTCCAGCCAGTGCGGACGAAGGTCGCCGTCGCGGATAGCAACCAGACGTTTTGATTCCATCGCCAGTTTGCCTTTCGCCAGTTCGATGATGGTGCGAACTTCATCGCGCGGGATAACGACCACGCCGTCAATATCCCCTACCACTAAGTCACCTGCCTGCACGGCGGCGCCACCGACTGAAATAGCGTGATTGACCCTGCCTGGAATGAACTTGGTGGGGCCGCACGGATTCAGGCCGGCGGCGAAAACCGGAAAGAGTTGGTTACTTAAGGTTTCCGCATCGCGAACGGCACCGTCAATGATAATCCCTGCGATACCGCTGGCCTGGGCCTGCGTGGCCATGATCTCTCCCAGCAGCGCGCAGGAGAGATCGCCCTTCCCGTCGATGACCAGCACATCGCCAGGTTTGGCGACGGCCATTGCGGCGTGAATAGCGAGGTTATCCCCCGGGCGGACCTCTACGGTAATCGCTGGCCCGGCAACCGCCATATGCGGCGCCAGCGGCTTGATGCGGCCATGTAATGTGCCACGGCGTCCGGCCACGTCAGCCAGAATGGCGGCCTGAAATTCGGCGGCCTGGCGGACCTCTTCCGCGTCAACACGCGCAATATCAAAGTTGATGAGTTTCTGTTGCGAAGCAGGCATGGTTACTCTCCATTTGTTTTACTAGATACAACTCACGTGTACTATATAAAACAACTATACGAGCATTGCTTCGCTTTTCGCCAGTGTTGCGAAGTTGTTTGTGATGTAAACACGAAGTTACTCACAAAATTCAGGTACAATTTTGTTCGGCAAAAAGGAGAACATGATGGGGAATGAAGGCGTAATTGCCGTTGAAAAGGCGCTGGCTTTACTTGATTGCTTCCGTCCCGGTAATGACAGTCTGACGTTAACGGAGCTGGCCCAGCTTTCGGGATATCACAAAACAACCGTTTATCGCCTGATGAATTCGCTTGAGCGAATGAACTACATCATCCGGCACGACGATGGCACCTATACGCTCGGCCACCGTCTGCTCTATCTCGGCAAGCTCTATGAGCAATCATTTGAACTTGCCAGAGTCGTACAGCCGGAATTGCAGGCGCTGTCACAGGCCTCCAGCGAAAGCGCGAGCTGGTATGTGATTGAGGGGGGACAGCGCCTGTGTCTGTTCCGCGCCGAAGCCTCCCAGGGATTACGCCACAGCAACCTGCCCGGCAGCCAGTTCCCGCTGGATGGTTCCGCTATCAGCAAGGTTTTACGCCACTGGGGATTGGGTGAATCGTTGCAGGAAGACGAACCGACGCTGCCGTTCTATACCTCCGGCGCGCGCGACCCGCACACCGCGGCCTTCGCAATGCCGGTGTTTGGCGTCCACGATAAACTGATCGCGGCGCTGGCCCTGACCGGGCCGGCATCGCGTCTGACGGAAGATCGTAAAGAAAACGGCATCAGCCAGCTCATGCAGGAGACGGCCAACCGCCTGTCGCTCAAGCTAGGCGCCAGCAAGCCATTCTGCGAAAGGTTTTACGGTCTGAAAGAGTAAGATTGGCTAAGAAGGCGGGAAAAATCCCGCCTTTGCTTATTAATGGGTCATCTGTTTTTCCTGCCTGGCAGTCTGCGAGTAACGCCGTCCCATGGCCAGCACCGCAATGCCGCCTGCCAGACACAAGGCGGCCAGCGGCAGCATCGCCAGCGTATGGCTTCCTGTCCGTTCGCTAATAATGCCATAGGCATTCACCATCACCGCGCCGCCAATCAGGTTGGCGATCGCGCCGATGGCCGCCAGCCCGGCGGCGGCTGACGTGCTGCTCATCCAGCCCGATGCCAGCGCCCAGAAGGGGCCCTTCGCCGCATAAGCGCCAATCAGTATGGTACTGAGGATCATAATGGTGGCCGGAAGCGACAGATTGATAAATGCCGCGAACACGCCAGCCGCAATCATAAAGAGGGTAAGCGCCGTGTGCCAGCGGCGTTCATTTTTCCGGTCCGAACTGCGTCCCCAGACAATCATCAGCACCGACGCCAGTCCATAGGGGATGGCATTCAGCAGCCCGGTGGTCAGGTTATCAAGATGGAACGACTTCAGCAGCTGTGGAGACCAGACGCTAAGCGTGGTGCCGGCAGACGACGCACCGGCGTAAATCAACGCCATCAGCCAGATTTGGCGATGCTTCAACAGTTGCCATGTGGTGGTATGGCCGATCTGTTTCTGCTGTTGGCGCTCCGCCTGAAGCGTGTTTTCCAGCCACGTCTTCTGCCGGTCGTTTAACCAGCCAGCCTGATGCGGGCGGTCGCGCAAAATAAAGAAAGCGGCAATCCCCAGCAGCACCGCCGGCAACCCTTCAATAATGAATAACAGATGCCAGCCGCGCAGCCCTAACCAGCCATCCAGCATCAGGATCAGCCCTGAAAGCGGTGAGCCGATAAAGTTAGCCAGCGGAATGGCCACCATAAAAGAGGCAATAATACGCGCACGGTAGCGTGACGGGATCCACCAGGTAAGATAGAGTACCACGCCCGGAAAAAAGCCCGCTTCGGCAGCGCCCAGTAAAAAACGGACGATGTAAAGGGAGGTGGTGTTCTGCACCAGCGCCATACACATCGATACCACTCCCCAACTGATCATAATGCGCGGGATCCACAAGCGCGCCCCCACCTTCTGCATCGCCAGGTTGCTGGGCACCTCAAAGATAAAATAGGCGACAAAATACAAACTGCTGGCGAAGCCAAAAGCCGCCTTACTCAGGCCCAGATCCTCATTCATCTGCAGCGCAGCCATACCAATATTGCCCCGGTCAATAATCGACACCAGGTAGCTGACAACCAGGAAAGGCAGGATGCGCCAGATAACCCGCCGCATGGTCTCTTTTTCCAGCGCATCGTTATCGATAGCGCGGTTCGGTAATTGATCGGTCATGGTTTCCTCGCAGGGTTTCATTATGTTTATCAGGAAAACGATGTAGTGACGAAATAAGTGACTTCAGCCTGATGCGTCCGTTTTGCCGCGTCCGGAGATGAGGATGGGCTACCTGGGTTGTCATGTTGCTTCACCAGGTAACGCAAGCCACACGTTTCTGGCCGCAAGGTGCGGCGCGGTAACGATCTCCATGAACATCTCGCTATTGTTGCACTCTGTACAACTTAGTTTTATTTTACAAAACTACTATAACGAGGCTGTCGTGTTTTTATCCAGTTAACGAGTGGTTTAAATTATGTAAATAAGAGGTAAATCACAGATGCTTCGGGTCGTTAAAACGAGGGAAAATGAAGGTTTGATAAAAAATACCAATTTTTCAGTGAGTTAAGTAATTGAGATTATTGACGCAGAGCGATGCATCGCCAGGACCTGGGTCAGCGCAGCGCCGCCGGGCAGATCGGGTAGCCCGGCTAAGCACAGCGCAAGCCGGGAAAATATCAGGCTAACGCGCCAGATTGTCGTAGCCGCGCCAGCGGTAGTTAAGCACCGACAGCGCCCAACAGGCGACAAACAACCCGACCACCACAAATCCGGCATCGCCAAGGTTATCGTTTAACATCCCCACCCAGCGCCATATCCCGCCACTGAGCGCAAACTTATCCATTAGCAGGCCCAGCGCTTCCAGGCCGCCGATAAACAGCGCCACCACCACCGAGGTGCCGGTGATGGTCATATTGTAATAAAGCTTGCGCTGCGGTTTGCTGAACGCCCAGCCGTAGGCGCCGACCATCAGCACGTTATCGAGGGTATCCACCAGCGCCATACCACTGGCGAACAGCGCCGGGAAGACCATAATCGACCAGACGGAAATCCCGCTCGACGCGCCGGCGGCGGAGATACCCAGCACGCCGATTTCGGTAGCGGTGTCAAAACCGAGGCCGAACAGGAAGCCGACCAGGTACATCTGCCAGCTGCGGCTGACCAGACGGAAGGTTTTGCCAAACAGCCAGCTCATCACCCCGCCGCCGCTGACGATTTCGTCGCTCACTTTCTCACCGCGCTTCCACGCCCGAAAGCTGCGCCACACGCTGCGTAAAATCACCAGGTTGATAAAAGCCATCGCCAGTAAAAACAGGGCCGACACGGCGGTGCCGATGACGCTACCGGTGTCATGCAGCCAGCTCATCTGCGCGCTGAAGGCCGTGGCGGTCGCGGCAATCGCCGCCGAGGCCAATACCACAATCGATGAGTGGCCCAGCGAGAACCAGGCCCCGACGGCGAAAGGCCGCCGCCCCTGCTGCATCATCTTCCGGGTCACGTTATCAATCGCCGCGATATGGTCGGCATCCACCGCGTGGCGCAGGCCGTAGCCCCAGGCCAGCAGGCTGGCGGCCATCAGCGCGCCGCTGTCGCCAAAGGCCTGCAGCGCCCAGCACCAGGCCAGTAAGTTTGCCGCGATCAACCCCAACACCAGTCCCGCAGCGCGCGGCTGCTGGCGTAAAACTGTCATTATCATTGTTGTGTTCCTTGAGCCTGCCCGCGGGCGGCGGCGATCACCGCCTGACCATATGCGATTGCGCCGTCGCCGGCCGGCAACTGCTGCGCAAACAGCAGAGTAAAATCCGCCAGATAAAAGGTCAATCGCGCCGCCAGCAGGCGGTTATGCAGCACCCCGCCGCTGCAGACCATCGTCTCGATACCGCGGGCAGTGGCGCAGTCGCGGGCCATCGCCGCCAGCCCACAGGCCAGGGCGTCATGGAAGGCCCAGGCTTTCTGCGCCGGGGTCGCCTGCCAGTTCAGCCACTGTCGCCAGAAGGTTGCTAAGTCCAGCACGTCGTCGCGCCACGGCAGCGTAACCGGGTGGCTGACGCCGGGGCAGCTGACGGCCAGCGCTTCCAGCCGACAGGCTGCTTCGCCTTCATAGCTCAGGCTCTCCGGCGCACAATCCAGCGCACAGGCGACGGCATCAAACAGCCGCCCGCAGGACGAGGCGCGCGGCGCGTTAATGCCGCGATCGATGGCCTGCGCCAGCAGCGGCCAGTTGCGCTGGCGGAGGGGGGCGGTCTGCGGATAATCCTGCCAGTCAGGGACAAAGGCCAGGCACTGAGCCAGCAGATTTCGCCACGGCTGGCGCGCCGCCAGGTCACCGCCCGGCAGCGCCACGGCCGGCAGTCCGCCAAGATGTTCGCACTGGCGATAGTTCACCCGCAGGCACTCCCCGCCCCACAGCGCACCGTTTTCCCCCATCCCGATGCCGTCGAGGGTCAGGGCGATAACGTCGCCGCCGTCAAGCGGCCATCGATGTTCCGCCAGGCAAGCCGCCGCGTGGGCATGGTGATGCAGCACCGCCTCCACCGGCAGCGACAGGGACGCCGCCCACTGCGTTGAGCGATAGCCGGGATGGGCATCAACCACCACCCGCTGCGGCACAAACGCGTAAATGCTTTGCATCAGCTGCAGGGTGCTGCGCCACTGCTGTTCAACGCCTTCCTCGCCAAGATCGCCAAAGTGCTGGCTCAGCAGCGCTTCGCTGCCGCGCGCCAGGCAGAAGGTATTTTTCATATCCGCGCCGAGAGCCAGCAGCGGCGGGATGTCTTGTAGCCCCGGCGGCAGCGGCAGCGCATCCGGGACGTAGCCCCGGGCGCGGCGCAGCATTTCACCGCTTGACCGCACCAGCGAATCATCCATTCGCTGCAGGATGTCGCGATTATGCAAGAGAAAGCCGTCGGCAATGTCGGCTAAGTCGTTGAGCGCCTGAGCATTACTTAACGCCGGCGGACGGCCGCTAAGGTTGCCGGAGGTCATGACGATGGGGCGCGCCAGGGCCTGCAGAAGCAAATGCTGCAGCGGATTAGACGGCAGCATCACCCCTACTTCCGCAAGTCCTGGCGCAATCTCGTCACACAGGCCGGAGACCTGCGCTTTAGCAATCAGTACGATGGGCGCCGCCGGGGAGCCCATCAGCGCCGCGGCGTCGGCGGGTAAGCCCGCCGCTGACGGCAACATCACCGCCAGCGGTTTCGCCGGACGGTGTTTCCTCGCCCGCAGCGTGGCAACGGCAGTAGGATTACCGGCATCGCAGGCCAGATGAAAGCCGCCGATGCCTTTTATCGCCACGATGTCGCCTGCCGCCAGCCGCGTGATGGCCGCCTGCAGCGCCGCCTCGCTGTTCAGCGTTTCCCCCTCTGCCCGCCATTCCAGCCGCGGTCCGCAGTCGGGGCAGGCCACCGGCTGGGCGTGAAAACGGCGATCCGCAGGATCGCGGAACTCCGCCTCACAAGGGGAACAGAGCGGGAACGGCGCCATTGCGGTGAAAGGCCGGTCGTAGGGCATGGCGCGGATAATGGTTAACCGCGGCCCGCAGTGGGTGCAGTTGATAAAGGGGTAGCGGTAGCGGCGCGCCCGGGGATCGTTCATCTCCGCGAGGCACGCCGGACAGGTCGCGGCATCGGGCACGATCTGAGTGCGCATGCATCCCGCCCCGCTCTCGCGGATGGTGAAATCCTTCGGCGTGGCCGTCCAGCAATAAGGGGTGCAGTCGGTGCTGTCGATACGCGCCAGCGGCGGGCAGTGGTCAGCCAGAGCGGCAGTAAAACCATCGTCGCCCCCGGCCAGCCGCACGAGGACGCCGTCACCGTCATTACAGACATCGCCGCAGCGGGCCTGCGTCCGGGCCAGCTGCCAGACAAAGGGGCGGAACCCCACCCCCTGCACTTTACCGCGAATGCGGATTTGCACCCCTTTCATGCCACGACTTACCAGGCCAGCGCCGTACGACGACGTTTCTCGATATTCATCTGCTCGAGTTTATTGCGGTCAACGCACACCAGGGCGTGCGTCGGGCAGACTTCCATGCAGGCCGGGCCGCTCTCGCGGTGGAAGCAGAGGTCGCACTTGTTGGCTTCGGCTTTTTCCGCCACGACGTTCAGTCCGGCGCCGCTATGGCGGATCACCGGGCGCACCACCACCTCCATCGCCCCGTACGGGCAGGCAACAACGCAGGTTTTGCAGCCGATGCAGCGCTCCTGCATCACATGGACAAAGCCTTTATCGCGGCTGATGGCGCCGTTCGGGCAGACGTTGGCGCAGGGGGCGTCTTCACACTGACGGCAGGCGGTCGCCGTGGAGACATTGACCCCTTTGATCACGTGAATACGCGGTTGAAAGGTGTGAGGCGTCAGGGCGGCGCAATCCTGATGTTCCTGATGGGACACCACGCAGGCCACTTCGCAAGTGCGACAGCCGATACATTTGCTCGCATCGGCGATAATGAAACGGTTCATCCATTTCTCCAGCAGTAAGAAGGTTAGGCGCCGGAGTATGCATAATACGTTCCAGTTTTTATATCATTGATAGTTAAGAGAATTAAATCGAACATTTGCTGTCATCGTCAGTAGTGACGATGACAGCTGACGACGTCAGGCACAGGGACCCGCCACCAGTGAATCACGCTCAATTAGCGCCCCGGGGAAGCTCTGCTGAAAGTTGAACTCCCCACCATCCAGCATAAATATCAGCCGATTGATGCTCTCTTTAATCATCTCCGTCACCGGTACCCGAACGCTGGCGAGCGACGGCACCATATACGGCGCCAGCACAATATCATCAAACCCCACCACCGAGACCTGATCCGGAACCTTAACGCCCAGCTGGTGAAGCTGCTTCATCGCTCCGATCGCCATATCGTCATTGCTCGCCACCAGCGCGCTGTAGGTCACCCCGCGCTGACGCAGGATCTCCACCGCCGCCGCGCCGGTTTCCGGCGTCCAGCGCCCCTCCGCGATGAGCGCCTCGTTCAGGGCGATGCCATGGCCAGCCAGCGCGTCTTTGTAGCCGGCAAGGCGTTCGACGCCGGTGGGTGAGTCAAGGGAGCCGGTAATAAAGGCGATATCGCGATGGCCAAGCGCAATCAGCCGCTCCACCACCCGCATCGCCGAGGCTTTTTGATCGGACCAGACGCAGTGGCTGGCGTGGCGGCGCAGGCGGCGGTTAAGCACCATGATCGGCTGCGAGTGGTTCTCAACGATCTCGTCCATCTCGTCAACGGTGAGAAAGCGCGGGTAGATGATGATCGCATCGCAGCGCAGATCCAGCAGGTACTGGATCGCCTCCCGCTCCTCTTGCGCGCTGTGCTTGCCGTCGGCCAGGATCAGCTGTCGTCCCTTGTCTTCCGTCATCCGCGCCACGTGATACAGCAGCTCGCTGAAATAGACGCCGTGGTACAGGGTGTTGGTCACCACCAGGCCCAGGGTTTGCGTCGTTTTAGTCGCCAGGTTGCGCGCCAGCAGATTAGGCCGGTAGCCGCTCTCCGCCACCGCCTTAAACACCCGGTCTTTGGTCTCCTGACTGACATAGCCGTTGCCCGACAGTACCCGCGAAACGGTTGCCTTCGATACCCCCGCGCGCTTTGCGACCTCCAGCATCGTTGCCATGTGATTCTTCCTGTTGCAAAAGTTGCAGGCAGTGTACTGCACGTTTCCCGCTTTTACAGCATTCCCCTGTTCACCACCGCGATCCGGCTCACGGCGACGCTTCGCGATCAAAATCACAAAATTGAGATCATCTTTTTTTATTCCTTGTGCAATCAAATGAAACTCACCATGATTTTGTGGAACCGGTTTCCTATATAAACATGGTATCGCCCGGCGATGCGGCGCGGTAGCAGATCAGTACCCTATTGATAAACAGGATAAAATCCGATGTCGAAAAATTATGCAGCCCTGGCGCAACAGATAGTCGAGGCAATCGGCGGAGTCGATAACGTCGCCGCCGTGACCCACTGCATGACCCGTCTGCGCTTCGTGGTCAAAGACGACGAAAAGGTCGATAGCCCCACCCTGAAAGGCCTGACCGGGGTACTCGGCGTTGTGCGCAGCGATAACCAGTGCCAGGTGATCATCGGCAATACCGTTTCCCAGGCCTACCGCGAGGTCGTGAATCTGCTGCCTGGCGACCTGCGCCCGGCTGAGCCGCAGGGCAAAGCGCCGCTAACCCTGAAACGCATCGGCGCCGGGATCCTTGACGCGCTGATCGGCACCATGTCGCCGCTGATCCCGGCGATTATCGGCGGATCGATGGTCAAGCTGCTGGTAATGATCCTTGAGATGAGCGGCGCGCTGCCGAAAGGCTCGCCGACGCTGACACTTCTGGCGCTTATCGGCGATGGCGCATTTTTCTTCCTGCCGCTGATGGTGGCCGCCTCCGCGGCGGTGAAATTCAAAACCAATATGTCGCTGGCTATCGCCATCGCCGGGGTGCTGGTGCATCCCGGGTTTATCGAATTGATGGCCAAAGCCGCCCAGGGCGAACACGTTGAATTTGCCTTTATTCCGGTTACCGCGGTGAAATACACCTACACGGTGATCCCGGCGCTGGTGATGACCTGGTGCCTGTCGTATATCGAGCGCTGGGTGGATCGCATTACCCCGGCGGTGACGAAAAACTTCCTTAAGCCGATGCTGATCGTGCTGATCGCCGCCCCGCTGGCGATCCTGCTGATTGGCCCGCTGGGCATCTGGATCGGTAGCGCCATTTCCGCGCTGGTGTATACGATCCACAGCTATCTCGGCTGGCTGTCGGTGGCGATCATGGGCGGGCTGTGGCCACTGCTGGTGATGACCGGGATGCACCGCGTCTTTACGCCAACCATCATTCAGACCATCGCCGAAACCGGCAAAGAGGGCATGGTGATGCCATCGGAGATCGGCGCCAACCTGTCGCTGGGCGGATCGTCGCTGGCGGTGGCGTGGAAAACCAAAAACCCGGAGCTGCGCCAGACGGCGCTGGCCGCCGCGGCATCGGCGATTCTGGCCGGGATTTCCGAACCGGCGCTGTACGGCGTGGCGGTGCGCCTGAAGCGCCCGCTGATCGCCAGCTTAATCAGCGGCTTTATCTGCGGCGCGGTGGCGGGAATCGCCGGTCTGGCCAGCCATTCGATGGCGGCGCCAGGGCTGTTTACCAGCGTGCAGTTTTTCGATCCAGCCAATCCGATGACTATCGTCTGGGTATTTGGCGTGATGGCGCTGTCGGTGGTGCTGTCGTTTGCCCTGACGCTGATCCTCGGCTTTGAAGATATTCCCGTTGAACAGGCCGCTGCCGACGCCAGAGCGCGCCAGGCCCGGGCCCAGGCATCCCACGCCTGAACACACAATTGATAATGAGGTAATGCATGGCGAGTTTCCCACAGGGATTTTTATGGGGCGGCGCACTGGCCGCCAACCAGTCTGAAGGCGCTTATCTTGAAGGCGGTAAGGGGCTGACCACCGTGGATACCCTCCCCCACGGCGCCCACCGCCTGCCGGTAAAATTAGGCCTGGAGAAGCGCTTTACGCTGCGTGAAGACGAATTTTACCCCAGCCATGAAGCGATCGATTTTTACCATCGCTATAAAGAAGATATTGCCCTGATGGCCGAGATGGGGTTCAGCGTCTTTCGCACCTCCATCGCCTGGAGCCGCCTGTTCCCGCGCGGCGACGAGCAGCAGCCGAATCCGCAGGGCATCGCCTTCTACCGCTCACTGTTTGAGGAGTGCAAAAAGCACGGTATTGAGCCGCTGGTCACGCTGTGTCATTTCGACGTGCCGATGCATCTGGTGATGGAGTACGGCTCCTGGCGCAACCGCAAAATGGTGGATTTTTTCAGCCACTACGCCCGCACCTGCTTTGAAGCTTTTGACGGTCTGGTGAAATACTGGCTCACCTTCAATGAAATCAACATCATGCTGCACAGCCCCTACTCCGGCGCCGGGCTGGTGTTTGAAGAGGGTGAAAATCAGGAGCAGGTGAAGTACCAGGCCGCGCATCACGAGCTGGTGGCCAGCGCGCTGGCGACAAAAATCGCCCATGAGATTAACCCGCAAAATCAGGTCGGCTGCATGCTGGCGGGCGGCAATTTCTATCCTTACTCCTGCAAGCCGGAAGATGTGTGGATGGCGCTGGAGAAGGACCGCGAAAATCTGTTCTTTATCGACGTCCAGGCGCGCGGCGCCTATCCGGTGTGGGCCGCGCGGGTGTTCCGGGAAAAAGGGGTCACGATTGCGAAACAGCCGGGCGATGACGAGATCCTCAAAAACACCGTCGATTTCGTCTCCTTTAGCTACTATGCGTCGCGCTGCGCCTCGGCGGAGATGAACGCCAGCAACACCAATGCCGCCAATATCGTCAAGTCGCTGAAGAACCCGCACATCCCGGCCAGCGAATGGGGCTGGGGCATCGACCCGCTGGGCCTGCGTATCACCATGAACATGATGTACGACCGCTATCAGAAACCGCTGTTCCTGGTGGAAAACGGGCTTGGCGCCCGCGATGAGATCGATGCCAATGGCGACATCAATGACGACTATCGCATCAGCTACCTGCGCGAGCACATCAGGGCAATGCGCGACGCTATCGGCGACGGTATTCCGGTGCTGGGCTACACCAGCTGGGGCTGCATCGATCTGGTCTCAGCGTCAACCGGCGAGATGAGCAAGCGCTACGGCTTTGTCTATGTCGATCGCGACGATGCCGGCAATGGCACCCTGGCGCGTAAGCGTAAAAAGTCATTCTTCTGGTACCAGAAGGTGATAGCCAGCAACGGCGCCGATCTCGACTAAGCGTCCTCGCCCACGCGCGCCCATTCCCCGCGATAAACGGGGGACGGGCGTCTGCTTTCTGTTGCATCTATTACATGCTTTTTTCTCGAGCCTGATTCCAGTTTCTGGTTTGCCTCCTGTTCACAATAACTGGTATTTTATCCAGTACTTTTACAGGGGTATCTTCAGCAAGGAGCACATCATGAGCGCACAGCACACTACCGCAGCCAGAGGGATAGCCAGGGCCATTCGCCAGTTAACCGTGGGATATGTCAGAAAACGCCATGAAGACCGCAAAACGCGGGAGACGCGGCGCTACACCCGCCACGCAGCCCTGAACCTGAACGGCGACTGGCTGGAGCAGGCGGGGTTTCCGGTCGGCACGCAGGTCAGAGTCTCGGTGTCACCCGGGAAATTAGTGATAGAGAATCTTGAGCTGGCGCCGCCGGGAACGGGGCTCCCGGCAGGTCAGTCGTGCGCCGGCGGAGAGCCCGGTTCGCCGCTGGGTTAATCGTCTTCAGCCTCCAGCCGGGCAAAGCCGCCCTGGCCCTGCCAGTCTGCCAGCTGCTGGTACACCCGGGCAACGGCCTCTTTTACCGGCTGGGTCATCGGATAATAAAAACCGACGATATCCGGCTGAATGCCGAGGAAAATCACCTCGCCGACGTCCTCTTTCAACTGATCGACCAGATAGTTGAGCGGCATGTTATGGGTGGTCATCATAAACATCTCGGCGATGTCGTCGGGGTCGATGACGCGAATGTCGCCGGGGTTGAGGCCCATATCGGTGGCATCGACAATCAGCAGGCGTTCGGGGCGTAATTCGCGGATCGCCACGATGTCGTTTTCCGGCGCGCTGCCGCCGTCGATGACCACCCACTGGCCGGCCGGGTTCGCCGCGCACATCTCCGCCAGCAGCGGGCCGGCACCGTCGTCGCCCATCATGCTGTTGCCAACACAGAGTAAAACGTCAGTCACGTAATCTCCTCACCATCAGATAGATGGCGCTCTCCTGGTGAATATCATGCAGCATGCTGAGCAGGGTTTTACTCCACGCCTGCTGCTGCGGGGTCTGCGCGGACTGCGCTTTATCAAAGGCGTTGGCCAGCATCGCCACATGGCTGCTGTCGATGACGATTTCGCCATACTTCGGCACACCCTCCATTTTGCGCCGCGCGGCGCTCCCGGCCTCAAGGGTGGCGATCCATGCCAGATACGCGTCCCACGGGCAGCTCAGCGCCGCCTCGAGACAGTCGATGACGCCGAGGTGGTGGCCAATCGCCAGGCTGTAATAGACCACCTGCTGCGCCTGATCCGGCGTGGCGTCGTTCTCATCAATAAATTTACGGCTCAGCTGACTGAACACCACCGTCTCGCTCATCGGATACGCGCCCCCTCGACCACCTGGTTGAGATGGGTGACGATCTCGGTCAGACGCGGATCTTTCTCCGCCTCCAGCCAGCGCAGCACCTGGCTGTCGCCCTGGCCGAGCAGACGCATATAGTCGTCAGCAATCTGCCGGCCATAGCGATAGCCCGCCAGACGCCGCGCTTCGCGATCGATGCGCACCCGCAGGGGCTGCACCATATCGGCATGCAGCAGCTCGGTCGGCTGTTCGTCGAGTTCGCCTGGCAGACGAGCATGGATTTTCTGCTCCAGCAGGCCGAGCGCCATAGCAAAGCCGTACAGGGTGGCGGCGGGCGTCGGCGGGCAGCCCGGAATATAGACATCGACCGGTACGATTTTATCGGTACCGTCCCAGACACAGTACAGGTCGTGGAAGATGCCGCCGCTGTTGCCGCAGGCGCCGTAGGAGATACAGATCTTCGGATCCGGCGCCGACTGCCAGGCGCGCAGCGCCGGGGAGCGCATGGCGCGGGTCACCGCCCCGGTAAACAGCAGGATATCGGCATGGCGCGGCGAAGGCACCACTTTAATCCCGAAGCGTTCAGCGTCGAACAGCGGCGAAAGGGTGGCGAAGATTTCAATTTCGCAACCGTTGCAGCCGCCGCAGTCGACGCGGTAGACGTAGGCCGAACGTTTAATCTTCTTCAGCAGCGAGGCCTTCATGCTGGCGATGGATTCATCCACCGTCATCGGCACGGGAATGCCGTTTTCATCGCGCGGGCCAAGTAAAGTACTCATCAGCTGGCCTCCCTCATATGGCGGGTTAGTTCAATACGATCGGACGGCACCAGGCATTTCTGGCGCTTGCATTCCGGGCAGGTTTCGAAGCTTTCGCGGTGCAGCTCGGCGCGGGTATCACCGTTATGCTTGAGCAGCGCGATGGCGTAGTCGATCTCCTTCTGCACCGCGAACGGACGCTGGCACTCCCGGCAGTGGCAGATAGCGAAGCGCGACTGCTGGAGGAAATCCTCTTTCTTCCACACCGCCAGCTCATACTCCGGCGACAGCTTAATCGCCGCCGTCGGGCACACCTCTTCACAGCGGCCGCAGAAGATGCAGCGCCCGAGGTTGAACTGCCACGCCAGCTGTTTAGTGGTCAGATCGGTCTCGACCGTCAGGGCGTTCGACGGGCAGGCGTTCACGCAGGCCGCGCAGCCGATACACTGCTGCGGCGTATGCTCCGGCTTGCCGCGAAAGTTTTTGTCTACCGGCATCGGCTCCAGCGGGTAGGCGTGCGTCGCGGTGCCGGTCTTAATAACTTTTTTAATAAAGGTAAACATGGCGATTCCTTATTTCAGCGGCGAGTTTTTACGCTCGATGCTGTAGCGCTCCAGCTCTTTGTACGGCACCACTTTGCTCTTCTTCTTGCGTACGTCGACAACGGTCATGCGGTCGGTACAGGAGTAGCACGGGTCGAGGCTGCCGATGATCAGCGGCGCATCGGAAACGGTGTTGCCGCGCAGCATATAGCGCAGGGTCGGCCAGTTGGCATAGGTCGCCGCCCGGCAGCGCCAGCGGTACAGTTTCTGGTTGTCGCCGGTCATGCTCCAGTGGATATCGTCGCCGCGCGGCGCCTCGGAGAAGCCCAGTGCGAAGCGGTGCGGAATATAGGTGAACCCTTCCACCATCAGCGGGCCGCCCGGCAGGTTATCGAGACCGAAATCAATCATATTCAGCGCGGTATAAACCTCGTTGATCCGCACCTTGAGGCGAGATATTACGTCGCAACCCTGCTCGCTGTGGACTTCCATCGGCAGCAGGCCGTAGCCGACAAACGGGTGGTCGGCGCGGGTGTCGCGGGCGTGGCCGCTGGCGCGCACCATCGGGCCGACGTTACTAAAGTCGCGGGCGATTTCCGGATCCAGACGGCCAATACCGACGGTACGCTGTTCCATATTCGGCGTGCTGAGCAGCATATCCACCAGTTCCTGCACGTCGCGGCGCATCTGCTGCGCCAGCTGACGGGTCTGGATCATGTCCTCTTTCAGCAGGTCGCGGCGGATCCCGCCGATCAGGTTCAGGCCGTAGGTTTTACGCGCGCCGGTGAGAATTTCCGCCATCTTCATTGAGGTTTCGCGCACGCGGAAGAACTGCATAAAGCCGGAGTCAAAGCCGGTAAAGTGGCAGGCCAGACCGAGGTTCAGCAGGTGCGAGTGCAGGCGTTCCACCTCCAGCAGAATGGCGCGGATCATCTGCGCCCGCTCCGGCACCACGATGCCCATCGCGTTCTCCACCGAGGTGGTGTAAGCGGTACTGTGGGCGAAGCCGCAGATGCCGCACACCCGGTCCGACAGGAAGGTCACTTCGTTATAGCCCATGCGGGTTTCCGCCAGCTTTTCCATCCCGCGATGGACGTAGAACAGGCGGTAGTCGGCATCGATAATGTTCTCGCCGTCAACGAACAGGCGGAAGTGGCCAGGTTCATCAGAGGTGACGTGCAGCGGGCCGATCGGCACCACGTTGTTTTTCTTGCTGCCGAGCTCGTTAATGAACTCGTAGGTTTCCGCGTCGGTGGTCGGCGCCGGACGCTGGCGATAGTCCATGCTGTCTTTGCGCAGCGGATAGAGTTCGTCCGGCCAGTCGTCCGGTAGCACCAGACGACGTTCGTCAGGCAGGCCGACCGGCACCAGGCCGTACATATCGCGCACTTCGCGCTCGCCCCACACCGCCGCCGGGACGCGCGGCGTCACCGACGGATATTCCGGTTTGTTGGCGTCCACTTCCACGCGCACGGTGATCCAGCATTTGGTGCCCTGCTCCATCGACAGCACGTAATAGACCGCGTAGTGGCCGTTGAGCTTACGTTCATCGTTGCCGAACAGCACCGACAGCCAGCCACCCTGCTGGTAGTAGAGAAACTCCACCACTTCCGGCAGGTAGTTGACCTTCACGGTGATGGTTAACTGGTCTTTGGTCTGCCAGGCTTCGTCCAGCACCACGCCCGGAAAGGCCTGGTGCAGCGCCGCAAGATAGTGTTGACCGATTTTTTCTTCAGACATGCTCAAACTCTCTTAATCACGCCACCAGCAAGGAGACGAAAGCTAAAAAGGCGAAACCAAACCCGGCCCAGGTGACGCGGGAGGTGGCACAAAAACGCAGACGCGCCATGCTGTTTTCAAACAACGCGATAATCAGCACCCCGACCACCAGCTTGACGACAGCGACCACCAGCGCCAACAGCAGGCCGCCGACGCTGAAGCTGGTCATCTGGCCCCACGGGAAAAAGACCCCGACAAACATCTGCAGCACCACCAGCTGTTTGAGGCTGATGCCCCACTTCAGGATGCCAAAGCCGCTGCCGCTGTATTCCGACAGGGGGCCCTCCTGCAGCTCCTGCTCCGCTTCCGCCAGATCGAACGGCAGTTTGCCCATCTCGATAAAGGTGGCGAAGGCGCAGGCGCACAGCGCCAGAATCAGTGGAATGCTGCGCGCCGCCGGCCAGTGGTAAAGGGTATCGGTGATGGTGCTGATATGGGTCGAGCCGGCGACCTGCGCCGCCACCCACAGGCCCAGCAGCAGGATCGGCTCCACCAGCACGCCGAGCATCGCTTCGCGACTGCTGCCCAGCGCGGTAAACGGGCTGCCGGTGTCCAGACCGGAAATAGCAAAGAAGAAACGGGCGATGGCGAACAGGTAGATCAGGGTGATGAGATCCCCGAGCACCGGCAGCGGAGAGTCCACCGTCACCACCGGCAGCGCGGTGGCGATGGTCAGCATCACGCCGACCATGACGTACGGCGTCAGGCGGAACACCCAGCCAGAGGCGTCAGGACCGACGCTCTGACGGCCCAGCAGTTTCAGGATATCGCGATACTCCTGCAGTACCCCCGGTCCGCGGCGGTTATGCAGCCGCGCGCGGGCGACGCGAACGATCCCGGACAACAGCGGCGCGACGGCAAACAGCACCAGCGCCTGTAGCAATGCAATTAACAGACTCATTCTCAGGCTCCTCGCGAAATGACAATCACCACCAGCACCGCCAGCTCAACCAGCGCGATCCCGCGCAGCAGCGCCGGCGCCGAGGCCGATTGCCAGCCCGGCACCAGACGCACCGGGTTCAGCCAGTGACGCAGCTTCAGCAACGGCGCAAAGGCCTCTTTCACCGGCATGGCAAAGCCGTGGGCCGTTACCACCATCGACTGCTCGTGGTCGTAACCGCAGACCCACGCCGCGCCGCGCGAGCGCGCCGCCAGGCGATCGCCTTTAAAGAAGATCATCAGCAGGAACGGCAGCAGCGGGCAGGCGATAAGCAGCAGCGCGATCATCGGCTGCGATACCACGCTCGATACCTGAGCCTGCACCGGGAAGGCGCCGCTCACCAGCGGCAGCAGCCACGGCGCGGCGATGCCGCCAACGAGGCAGAAGACCGCCGCCAGTATTACGCTCAGGGTCATCAGCCAGGGGGCGCAGGTGGCGTTTTCCGCCTCTTTCGTCCGCGGCGCGCCGAGGAAGGTCACGCCATAGACTTTCGCCATACACATCACCGCCAGTGCGCCGGTGATCGCCAGGCCGACGGCCAGCAGCGGCCCCAGCAGACGGCCAATAAACAGGTCGCCGGTGCTCATTTTGAAGAAGGACTGGTAGATAACCCACTCGCCGGCGAAGCCGTTCAGCGGCGGCAGGGCCGCCATTGCCATCAGTCCTACCAGCATGGCGAGGGAGATCAACGGCATTTTTTTACCGATGCCGCCCAGCTTCTCGATATCGCGATGGCCGGTACGGAACCACACCGCCCCGGCGCCGAGGAACAGCGTGGTTTTGAACAGGCTGTGGTTAATCAGGTGATACATGCCGCCGATAAAACCCAGCACCATCAGCGTGCTGTTGCGGGTTGCCACGCCGGTAACAAAGGCGCCCAGCCCCAGCAGGATGATGCCGATGTTCTCGAGGGTGTGATAGGCCAGCAGACGCTGAATGTTATGCTCCATCAGGGCATACAGCCCGCCGATAAAGGCGGTGATCATCCCCAGCGCCAGCAGCATGACGCCCCACCACAGCGGCGGCACGCCGCCGGCCAGCGAGACGGTCAGCATGCCGTAAAGACCGACCTTCATCACCACGGTGGAAAACAGCGCGGCGGCCGGCGCGCTGGCCCCGGCGTGAGCCTGCGGCGCCCAGCCGTGCAGCGGGATCGCCCCGGCCAGCAGGGCGAAACCCACCAGCCCCGGTAGCCACAGCAGCGGGTTCTGCATCATATCCACCGCCTGCAGGTTGATCTGCGCCAGCTCGAGGGTGCCGTAGGTCGACCATACCAGCCAGCAGGTCCAGGCCATCAGCAACGTGCCGAGACGCCCCAGGGCAAACCACAGCTTACCGGAAGCGGCGCAGCCGGTGAGAAACGCCGCGCAGAGCGCCATGATCTCCGCCATCACCACCAGCGAACCGATATTGGTCACCACCACCGCGCAGGTGGCGGCGGCCAGCAGCAGGTTGACCAGCAGGCCGTTGGCCTTCACTTGCGGATGGCGATGCCAGCTAATATTGAACAGCGACACCGGCAGCGCCGACAGGCCGATGGCCAGCAGCCACAGCGCGTTGACACCGCCCACCCGCATCGTCAGATGCAGAAACTGCAGCATGCCGCCGTGGATCCGTTCCGGCATCAAGAGCGCTGCGCCGCCGGCAACCACCAGCATGGCGCTGGCCACCGCGCCGCCGATCCCGGCAATAGCGCCGCTGAGCGGTTTACGCATGGCAAACACAAAGGCCAGCACGGCGCTGGCGGCGTACCACATCACCGCCTGATTGACTAATCCCATTACACTCATTCCCTCTCCCCCTGTTGCGCCTGGAACAGCGACAAGTCGCCAAGGTCGGTATTAAAGGTCAGCTGGCGTTTACGCTTGCTGGCCTGGGCGATATCCCGGCTATCCACCAACAGCAGCGCGTTGGTCGGGCAGGTCCGCACGCAGGCCGGGCCCTGGTCATCGAAGTGGCAGAGGTCGCATTTCACGGCAATGGCGCGCACGCCGGGCACCCAGTCGAGCAGCGAGCTGACACGGGCCGGCGCCGGCGGCGCGGGGGGCGCCAGTCGGGTATTGGCATTGGCCGGAATATCCAGCGGACGGCTGCCGGAAAATTCGATGGCGCCAAACGGGCAGGCGATGCCGCACAGTTTGCAGCTTACGCACAGGCTCTCGTTGAGCTGGACGGCGCCATCGACGCGCTGGATGGCGTTAACCGGGCAGACGGTGGCGCAGGGAGCATCTTCGCAGTGGTGGCACATCTGCGGTGCCGATTCTTTTTCATTACGCATCACCTGCAGCCGCGGCATAGCCTGCAGGCCGTGCTGGCGATGCGTCTCAGAGCAGGCGGCTTCGCAGGTGCGGCAGCCGATACAGACAGTGGAGTCAGCAATTACAAAACGGTTCACCGGGTCATCCTCGGGTGAAAGTCATTTTTGACGAAATCAGGTTGCGCAGGTGTCATTTTCGACACATGTCGACACCTCGCGATCAGTGGGTCAGGGCCAGATGGCTTAAATCCACCGGTTGGTCTTGCTCCATGGCGTCATACAGACGGTCATAGACGGTGGCGATAATCGCCAGATAGTGCTCCAGCACCTGGTCGCGGGAGCGGTTGCTGATCCGCCCGTCCACCGTGCCATCTGCCGCCAGCGAGGCCTGAGCAATCAGGTACTTATCACCGCCGCCTTTGTTTTCGACGTAGTATTCGATGGTGTGGCTGTTAAAGCCTTCCGCCAGCGCGACAAACACCTGAAAATGGCCGAACAGCACGAAGCACAGCTCTTTATCCGGCGCGCAGCTCATCGCGTGATGCAGGCGGGCCTTCGACAGGGTGATCCCCTGAACCAGCGAGTTACAGTAGATGTGCCACTGCTCCTGCTGCTGCCGGTGACGGTCGGCGATGTAATCCGCCTTTTCACTTATTTCCCAAATAGTCATATCGGTTTCTCCGTTGCATGAGATGCACCCTCTAAGCATTTTTCATGCCAGATTTTATTTAATTGATTTAACTATGTTTTTGTATTCATCCCTGCCGACGCGACATGTCGATGACAGCCCCGGGGCGTCGACATCGACATTGCCGGCCACGACGATTTCATTCTGGCATCGTTATTGCATACAAGGCGCATTGCGATACGGAGGCGACTATGCACGAAATCACCCTCAGCCAGCGGGCGCTGGAAATTATTGAACAACAGGCGCAGCAGGCCGGCGCGCGACGGGTGACCGGCGTGTGGCTCAAGGTCGGCGCATTTTCCTGCGTGGAAGCCAGCGCCCTGACCTTCTGCTTTGAGCTGGTCTGCCGCGGCACGCTGGCGGAGGGGTGCGAACTGCATATCGCCGAACAACAGGCTGAATGCTGGTGCGAACGCTGCCAGCAGTACGTCCATCTTGTCTCGCAGCACGTCCGCCGCTGCCCGCTCTGCAATAACGACCAGCTACAGATCGTGGCGGATGACGGCTTACAGATTCAGCGTTTAGAACTGGAGTAAACTATGTGTACAACATGCGGCTGTGGCGAAGGCAACCTCTATATTGAAGGAGACGAACGAAACCCGCATTCCGCGTTCCGCAGCGCCCCCTTCGCGCCCGCCCCACGCCAGACGATGACCATCACCGGTGTCAAAACCGATCACTTCGCCCCCACCCGCACGCCAGAGGGCGACCTGCATTACGGCCATGGAGAGGCTGGGACTCACGCCCCGGGGCAGAGCCAGCGGCGGATGCTGGAAGTGGAGATCGACGTGCTGGATAAAAACAACCGTCTGGCGGCGCGCAACCGCGCACGCTTTGCGGCGAAACAGCAGCTGGTGCTGAATCTGGTTTCCAGCCCCGGCTCCGGTAAAACCACCCTGCTGACCGAAACCCTCACCCGGCTGAAAGGACGCGCCGACTGCGCGGTGATTGAAGGCGATCAGCAAACGGTCAATGACGCCGCCCGCATTCGCGCCACCGGCACCCCGGCGATTCAGGTCAATACCGGGAAAGGCTGCCATCTCGATGCCCAGATGATCGCCGACGCCGCCCCGCGCCTGCCGCTGGCTGACCACGGCATTCTGTTTATCGAAAACGTCGGCAACCTGGTCTGCCCGGCCAGCTTTGATCTCGGCGAACGCCATAAGGTGGCGGTGCTGTCGGTCACCGAAGGCGAAGACAAACCGCTGAAATATCCACATATGTTTGCCGCCGCCAGCCTGATGCTGCTCAACAAAGTCGACCTGCTGCCGTATCTCAATTTCGACGTTGAGAAGTGCCTGGCCTGCGCCCGTGAGGTCAATCCGCATATTGAGATTATTCTCCTCTCGGCCACCAGCGGCGAAGGCATGGAGCAGTGGCTCACCTGGCTGGAGACGCAGCGATGTGCATAGGCATTCCGGGACAAATTTGCGCCATCGACGGCGTGCTGGCGAAGGTGGAAGTCTGTGGCATTCAGCGCGACGTCGACCTGACGCTGGTCGGTGCCGTTGATGAGCAGGGTCAGCCGCGTCTCGGCCAGTGGGTGCTGGTGCACGTTGGGTTCGCCATGAGCGTGATCAATGAAGCCGAAGCGCGCGACACTCTCGAGGCGCTGCAAAATATGTTCGATGTGGAGCCGGACGTCGGCGCGCTGCTGTATGGCGAGGAGCGATAATGCGTTACGTTGACGAATACCGCGCCCCCGAACAGGTGATGCAGCTGGTGGCGCATCTTCAGCAGCGTGCGCGTCTGCTGCCGCACACCGCCGCGCGACCGCTACGCATCATGGAGGTCTGCGGCGGCCATACTCATGCCATTTTTAAATTCGGGCTCGACCAGCTGTTGCCGGAGAATATCGAATTTATTCATGGGCCAGGCTGCCCGGTGTGCGTCCTGCCGATGGGGCGCATCGATGCCTGCATTGAGATTGCCAGCCGTCCGGGGGTCATCTTCTGCACCTTCGGCGACGCCATGCGCGTGCCAGGTAAAAACGGCTCGCTGCTGCAGGCGAAATCCCGCGGCGCCGATGTCCGCATCGTTTACTCGCCGATGGACGCCCTGCGGCTGGCGCAGCAAAACCCGCAGCGTGAGGTGGTCTTTTTCGGCCTCGGTTTCGAAACCACCATGCCCGCCACCGCCCTCACCCTGCGTCAGGCGCGGGAGCGCAACGTCGATAACTTCTACTTTTTTTGCCAGCACATCACCCTGCTGCCGACCCTGCGCAGCCTGCTGGATCAGCCGGACAACAGTATCGACGCCTTTCTCGCCCCGGGCCACGTCAGTATGGTGATCGGCACCGAAGCCTACGGCTTTATCGCCAGCGACTATCATCGTCCTTTAGTGGTCGCTGGTTTCGAACCGCTTGATCTACTGCAAGGCGCGGTGATGCTGGTTGAGCAGACAATAGCGCAGCGCAGCGATGTGGAAAATCAGTACCGTCGCGTGGTGCCGGATGCCGGCAACCCGCTGGCGCAAGCGGCGATGGCCGACGTCTTTCGCCTGGATGGCGACAGCGAATGGCGCGGCCTGGGGGTCATTAGCGACTCCGGCGTGCAGCTTACGCCAGCCTATCAGCGCTTCGATGCCGAGGCGCATTTCCGCCCGGCGCCGCAGCGCGTGTGCGACGACCCGCGGGCCCGCTGCGGCGAGGTGCTGACCGGCCGCTGTAAACCGCACCAGTGCCCGCTCTTCGCCCGCACCTGCAATCCGCAAAGCGCCTTTGGCGCGCTGATGGTCTCCTCAGAAGGGGCCTGCGCCGCCTGGTATCAATATCGCAGTCAGGAAAATGAAGCATGAAAAGCGTCCAGTTAGCCCACGGTAGCGGCGGTCAGGCAATGCAGCAGCTGATCGGCGACCTGTTTATGCAGGCCTTCGCCAACCCCTGGCTGGCGGAGCAGGAGGATCAGGCGCGCCTCGATCTGGCGGCGCTCGCCGCCCAGGGGGACCGCCTCGCCTTCTCCACCGACAGCTACGTGATTGACCCGCTGTTCTTTCCCGGCGGCAATATCGGCAAGCTGGCCGTCTGCGGTACCGCCAACGATGTGGCGGTCAGCGGCGCCATCCCCCGCTATCTTTCCTGCGGCTTTATTCTCGAAGAGGGGCTGAAGATGGCCACCCTGGAAGCGGTGGTCGCCAGCATGGCCGACACCGCCCGGGCGGCAGGGATCGCCATCGTCACCGGCGACACTAAAGTGGTGCCGCGCGGCGCGGCGGATAAGCTGTTTATTAACACCGCCGGCATCGGCGCCATCCCGGCGGACGTTCGCTGGGGGACGCAGCAGATTAGCGCCGGTGATGTGCTACTGGTCAGCGGCACGCTGGGGGATCATGGCGCCACCATCCTTAACCTGCGCGAGCAGATGGGGCTGGACGGCGCGCTGTCCAGCGATTGCGCGGTGCTGACGCCGCTTATCCAGACCCTGCGGCCACTGAGTGGAGTGAAAGCTCTGCGCGACGCCACCCGCGGCGGGGTCAATGCCGTCGCCCATGAGTTCGCCGCCGCCAGCGGCTGCGGCATCGAACTGCAGGAGGCAACGCTGCCGGTCAACGATACGGTGCGCGGCGTCTGCGAACTGCTTGGGCTGGACGCCCTGAACTTCGCCAATGAAGGCAAACTGGTGCTCGCCGTCGCCCGCGAGGCCGCGGAAAACGTGCTAGCGCATTTGCGGTCTCACCCACTGGGACGCGATGCGGCGATAATCGGCGAAGTGGTCGACCGCCCGGGCGTGCGTTCCGTTGGGCTGTACGGCGTGAAGCGTACGCTCGATCTTCCCCACGCCGAGCCGCTGCCGAGAATTTGTTAACGACGGCGTCGGGTCCCGGATAGCGGCTGGCGCCTTATCCGGGCTACAAAACTGCGCGCTCGTAGCCCGGCTAAGCGCAGCGCGAGCCGGGGTTAAAGCGGCAATAACCGCTTTATTAACATACTATTATTTGTACCATCATTTTCTTATGCGCCACGTTGTCGGCGCGTTTTGGACGTAAGCAATGTCGTATACACCGATGAGCGATCTCGGTCAGCAAGGGCTGTTCGATATCACCCGGCTTTTATTACAGCAGCCCGATCTGGCCGCGCTGAGCGAAACTCTCACCCGCCTGGTGCAACAGTCTGCGCTCGCCGACGAGGCGGCCATCATCCTGTGGAACGCGGGTAACCACCGCGCGGCCAGGTACGCCTGCGATGAAGCCGGTCACCCGGTGAGCTACGAGGACGAAACCGTGCTCGCCCACGGTCCGGTGCGCCGCTTACTCTCCCGGCCGGATGCCCTGCATTGCGACCACGAGACCTTTGCCGACACCTGGCCGCAGCTTATCCGCAGCGGGCTTTATCGCCCGTTCGGGTACTACTCGCTGCTGCCGCTGGCGGCTGATGGGCGGATCTTCGGCGGCTGTGAATTTCTGCGCCGTGACAACCGGCCGTGGAGCGAGAAAGAGTTCCAGCGGCTGCATACCTTCACGCAGATCGTCGCCGTCGTCACCGAGCAAATTCAGAACCGGGTCAGCAATAACGTCGATTACGATCTGCTGTGCCACGAGCGCGACAACTTTCGCATCCTGGTGGCGATCACCAACGCGGTGCTCTCACGCCTGGATATCGACGAGCTGGTCAGCGAGGTGGCGAAAGAGATCCATCGCTACTTCCGGATCGACGCCATCAGCGTGGTGCTGCGCAGCGACCGCAAAGGGAAGCTCAACATCTATTCCACGCATTATCTTGACGCCAGCCATCCCGTCCACGACCAGAGCGAGGTGGATGAAGCAGGTACCCTCACCGAGCGCGTGTTCAAAAGCAAAGAGATGCTGCTGCTCAACCTGCACGAGCATGACACCCTCGCGCCGTATGAGAAAATGCTCTTCGAGATGTGGGGCAATAAGATCCAGACCCTGTGCCTGCTGCCGCTGATGTCCGGCAATACCCTGCTCGGGGTGCTGAAGCTGGCGCAGTGCGACGAACAGGTCTTCACCACCACCAATCTCAAGCTGCTGCGGCAGATCGCCGAGCGGGTATCGATCGCTATCGATAACGCCCTCGCCTACCGCGAAATTCAGCGCCTGAAAGAGCGGCTGGTGGATGAGAACCTCGCCCTCACCGAGCAGCTCAATAATGTCGAGAGCGAATTCGGCGAGATCATCGGCCGCAGCGAGGCGATGAACAATGTGCTCAAACAGGTCGAGATGGTGGCGCACAGCGACAGCACCGTGCTGATCCTCGGCGAAACCGGCACCGGTAAAGAGCTTATCGCCCGCGCTATCCACAACCTCAGCGGGCGTAACGGTCGACGGATGGTGAAGATGAACTGCGCCGCGATGCCCGCCGGGCTGCTGGAGAGCGATCTGTTCGGCCACGAACGCGGCGCGTTCACTGGGGCCAGCGCCCAGCGTATCGGCCGCTTCGAGCTGGCGGACAAAAGCTCCCTGTTCCTTGATGAAGTGGGCGATATGCCGCTGGAGTTGCAACCTAAACTGCTGCGCGTCCTCCAGGAGCAGGAGTTCGAACGTCTGGGGAGCAACAAGCTGATCCAGACCGACGTCCGGCTGATCGCCGCCACCAACCGCGATCTCAAGCAGATGGTTATCGACAGGGAATTCCGCAGCGATCTCTACTATCGGCTCAACGTGTTCCCCATCCACCTGCCGCCGCTGCGCGAACGTCCCGACGATATTCCGCTGCTGGTGAAGGCCTTTACCTTTAAAATCGCCCGCCGCATGGGGCGCAACATCGACAGCATTCCGGCGGAAACCCTGCGCACCCTGACGCGGATGGAGTGGCCGGGCAACGTGCGCGAGCTGGAAAACGTTATCGAACGGGCTGTGTTACTCACCCGCGGCAACGTACTGCAGCTCTCCCTGCCGGAGCGGGAGATCGTGGAAGTTCCTCGAACGCCGGCGGTCCTGCCTGAGGAAGGTGAGGATGAATATCAGCTGATCGTCCGGGTGCTGAAGGAGAGCAACGGCGTGGTGGCCGGGCCGAAAGGCGCCGCCCAGCGGCTGGGGCTCAAGCGCACCACGCTCCTGTCGCGCATGAAGCGGCTGGGTATTAATAAAGACGAACTGGTGTAACCTCGTGCGCTCCCCCTTTCCGCGCCGGTGAGAGGGAGCGCTGGCGCAGCGCGCTATTTATCGCTGGTAAAACCGTTGCTGGTCGCCAGTTCGGCAAACCACAGCGCATTGCGTTTTATCTGTCGCTCGCCGGTCTCCAGATCCAGTCGCCAGAAGCCGTAGCGTCGTTTGAAGGCATTGATCCACGACCAGTTGTCGATAAACGTCCACTGGTGTACGCCAAAGCAGTTCGCACCGTCGGCAATGGCGCGGTGCAGCTGCACCAGATGCTCCTCCATCAGCTGGATGCGGAAATTATCGTCTATCACCCCGTCCGCCCCGGGCTCTCCCTCTGATTGTCGATCCATCGCGATGCCGATTTCCGCGAGATACCACTTAATGTTGCCGTAGTTATCGCGAATATTGGCGGCAATGTCATAGATCGCCTGCGGCAGGATCTCGTTGTTATCACGATAGGGATTAAAGCGGCCCTGCGGGTTCACCGCGTTTTCGAAATAGTATTCCGGGGTGAAATAATCGAGATCATATTCGCCCTCACGCGCTTTTACCCGCCGCGGCACGTAATAGTTCACCCCAAGAAAATCGATATCCGCGCTGAGGATCAACGCCACGTCGTCTTTGCTGGTCGTCGGCAGGCAGTCGTGGGCGGCGAGGATCTCGCACAGCGCTTTGGGGAATTCATGTTTTACCAGCGGGTCAAGGAAGCTGCGGTTAAAAAACAGGTCGGCATACCCGGCGGCTTTTTTATCCGCGTCGCTGTCGGTGAGGGTATAGCTCGGGGTCAGGTTGAGCACCACGCCGATCTCGCCCACCAGCGCCAGTTCACGATAAGCCGTTACCGCTTTGGCGTGCGCCAGCATAATGTTAAACGCCACCTGCGCCGCCAGCCGGCCATCTTTCTTACACGGATAGTGGAAGTCGTACAGGTAGCCCCCCTCAACCGGCACAATCGGCTCGTTGAAGGTTATCCAGTATTTAACCTTATGGCCAAACAGGCTAAAGGCGGTGCGGGCAAAGCGGGCAAACAGCTCGGCCACGTGCGCCGATTCAAAGCCGCCGTACTGTTTCTGCAGCGCTTCCGGCATATCAAAGTGGTAGAGATTGATCATCGGCTCAATGCCGTTGGCGATCATCTCATCGAGATAGGCGTGATAAAAACGCACCGCGTCCGGGTCCGGCGCACCGGTTTCTAAATCAGCGATCAGTCGTGACCACTGAATTGAGGTGCGAAACGAGTTGAAGCCGGTCTGTTTCATTAGCGCCACGTCCTGCGGATACTGATGATAAGTATCACATACGGTTTGCGGCCCTACCTGCTGATAAAATCGCTCCGGTTGTTCGGCAAACCAGCTATCCCAGATGGAACGATGGCGCTTATTGGTGACCCCTTCCGTTTGCGGGCCGGACGCCGCCGCCCCCCATAGAAACCCTTGCGGAAACTGATATTGCTGCATAACCTCTCCTTCGAAAAAAGGCTGCGCCCGTCTGGCGCAGCCTGAACGTACTACTCTGCGACCACTTCGATCGATTTAATGAACATATAGCCCCAGTCGCCGGCGAAGCGGCCGAAGTCAATCTGATTAGTCCCCGCGTTAAGCGTCACCGGTATCCGCAACTGCTGGCCCTGCTCATCCGTCTGCGGGAAGGCCACGGCCTGCGGAGCGCCCCCGTTGACGACAAATGAGTTCTGCTTATCGCCCCATTTGCCGTTGAAGGTTACATTGAGCAGGAACTGACCGCTCCACGGCGCCTGCACCTGCCAGCCGATCTTATCCCCCTCGTTGGCAAATGGGCCGAGGAAGCCGTCCTCGCCAACTGTCAGCGCGTCTTTATCACTCTTCATCACCGTCAGCCGACCCTCAGCCACGCCATAAACTTCGCCGTAATAACGACAAAAATCTGCTGGCGCTTTCCCCGTCGCTTCGCCCACCGTCACGGTCACGGTTTTGCTGCTTTTCAGCAGCCCATCGTCCGCCGTGAACGTCAGCGCATAGGTACCTGGCGCCGTAAACCAGGCCCGGGTTTGAGCCCGATCGGCATGGCAAAAATGCACCTGTCCCTCACCGGCGTGCTGCCAGCCCACCTTAACCTCTCGCGACGGCAGGCCATCGTCCTGCCAGCTGGCCGTAAGCTCGACGCCCTGGTCCTGCGTGGTGGTTAGGGCCGGTTCCAGCGTGACAACCGGCGGCTGATTCTCCTCGCTATGCTGCACGCTAATCACATTGGAAGGAGCCGAATGACCGCTCTCGTTTTTCGCTGTCACCCGGTAGTAGTACGTATGCCCGAGCTGAAGCTGACGATAATCGTCGCGGAACAGAACCATGGTTTCCGGATTCCATTCGTTAACGCCATCGGAGATATCCCGGCCCACCACCGTCCACGGCCCGGTCGGCGAGTCGGCGCGTTCAACATCGTAGCTGCGTCCTACCGCGGCTCCCATCCAGTTGATCGCGAAGGGCGAGGTGGTCTCGCGCAGCAAAGGCGCGTCCGGCTTCGGCAGCGGCGCCATCGTCTGCTGCCCGGCCATCTGCGCCGCGGCCGTGCGCACCAGATCGACCACCGCCTGCTCCTGGTTCGCTTCGCCTTCTTTGGCAAACCCCGGCAGGTGGTAGCTGTAGTGCCCGGTCGACTCCTTATGCCAGTAGAAGCCGCCGTCGTGACGATGGCCGCGGAAGCCCCAGATAAGCCCGCCGGCGGCTTGCGCCCCGTTGACCTCGCTGTGAACAATCGACTGCATAATGGCGTTCAGTTGATCCGCCGGCAGCAGGCCAAACTCGCCGACGAGATAGACTTTTTGCCCGCCGACGGCGCGCAGATCCTGCGTCACCTGCCCGGGATGGTTATTATCGGCATTGGTGTAATAGTGATTGCTGACGATATCCACATTGGGGTCGGTCAGCGCAAAGGAATTGATTTTCTTATAGGTACCATCTACCACCAGCTGATGAGGGGCCCATTTTTTAATCCACGCCGCGGTCTGATGCAGGAAATCGGCGTTGGTATCCTCCAGCTCGTTACCGGTTTCCCAGGCCATGATCGCCTTTTCATCATAATAGGCGCGGCCGGTGACAGTATTTGTCCGGGTGATAACCTGGCGGATCACATCCAGATAGGCTTTGAAGGTCTTGCTATCGGTCCGATAAAAGTCTTCCGCTTTTTCGTGGTAGAACGCCGCCAGCTGCTCACGCCCGCCCCACCACCACCAGTGGTCAATAAACGGCAGGATCAGTCGCAATCCCTGTTTATCCGCTTCGGCAATCATGTTGTCATACACCCGCATGGCTTTCTCATTCAGCCGCGGCATGCCGTCCGCCGTTTCCGGCGCCAGAATATGGGTCTCGCGCCCGCAGGCTTTATCAAATTCCTGCTGCACCGACAGCACGTAGACGCGCTGGGCTTTCGCCCCGGTTTGCACCATCGCCTGGATCCAGTTTTGCTGCTCCTGCGCCGTTGGCCATTTAAAGTATTGTCCCCAGCCGCGCGGGTCTGCTCTGCAGGGGCCGCGGGCGTCGTCTTCAATGCGGTGCAGCTCCGGCGCGTGGATCCCGGCGAAACGAAACATCTTGTCGCCGTCCTTGAGGGTGGCGCCGTCGCGAGTGATAAAGTGCGTAAAGTGCGAGCGCTCGGCGGCCAGCGCCCCGCCGGCCCCCAGCGCGGACAGCAGCCCCATCAGCAGCAGGTTTTTCATCGGCTTCATCGTTGTCTCTCCTTAGAACCAGACCTCGGCCTGTACGCCGAAGTTAACGGTGTCGGTAGAGCCACTGCGGGAATACCCGCCCGCGGTGATGGTATTGGTATCCCAGTTGTAGTTGCCGTCCAGCGCATCGGAGACACCTTTATCCCACTTCGCGTAGGTGACGAAGAAGCGCAGCTGCGGGCGTGCCCAGAAACCGGAGTCAAAGGTCAGCGTTGGCGCAACGGTGACTTTGGTCAGGCCGCCTTTGCCTTTGCCGTTTACCCCTTTGTAGTTTTTGTCATCCAGGTATTCGTAGCCCAGCTCGTACTGCATGGCAAAGTTGCGGGTAATCTGATGATAAGGGCGGATACCGGCGACCCACATCGAGCGTCCCCAGCCATGGTCATCTTCCGTCCACCAGCGGTAGTTTTTATCTTTCTGCCAGAAAGCGAAGGTCGAGATATCCAGGTCGCCCATCGAGGCCACGCTATCCAGCACCACTCGCCAGGACTGAGTGTTTTCCAGATTGGCCCATCCCCAGCCGTTTTTACCCAGTGAGTCACCCGCCGCCAGCCCTTTCCCGTACTGCAATGCAAGGCGGGAGTAGCCTCCGGTCAGACCATAGAAACCGTCAAAGTTATAAATACCGGTCACGCCATAGCCCTTCTCGGCGGAAGTCGGGTGGTTTTCGTTACGGTTCATATGGTGGCCGATCAGCTCCAGATCGAAGCCTGTCCCCGCGATCTTTTTCAGCCACAGGTTGAGGGAATAGTCATCCGGGTAGCCCTGATCTCCCTTATCCACCGGGTAGGCTTTGGTTTCATCGGTGGGTGAAAAGGCGTACACCCCGGCGTCGAAGCGGGCGAAGCCGAGATCCATGTTGTCGAAGCCGCCGCCGGTGCCGTTGTACTGAATGTACTCCCAGTCGAACTGATGGCTGGAGGTGTTGGAGCTGCTGTAGCGCTTACCGGCCCAGAAGGTCATCTCCGGCGCAAAATCCAGATTGCTCAGCTCGGCGAACCCTTCGCGAAACTGTACGTCATGGCCATCGTCATCCTGACAGTTCCAGTCGGAGGTGCATTTCGACTGATGAGTGAGGTTGGCCTGCACTTTCGCCACCACGCCGCTGTCCGCCGTCAGCGTCACGGTGGGGATCAGTTCGATCTTGGTGTCTTCTTCGTTGCCCAGTCGCCACTTACCGTCCGGCATCAGGCCGACGGAGTCCGCGCGGTTGCCATCGGAGTTCGCCAGGATCCCGGAGCGGATATAGCCATGCAGCGCAAAATCATACTTCGGATCGGCGCAGGCCAGGCTGCTGGCCCCTGCCAGCGAGAGGAGAGCCAGAGGTATTGAATGTTTCAGCTTTATCATTATTTTTTTCCCACGTTATGTTTGTTAACACGAACCGATAACGGAGGGGAAATTTACGGATCAAAAATGGAAATGTACATCCGTTAATGGAAAGCGCTTTCCATAATTGCCTATCTGGTTCACAAAATTCGCTCCGCGACGAATATATTCGTGAGACTGATCACATAAAATAACAAGAATGCCGCCGGGAGCCGGCAGCAGAGCGGAAGGAGGAGCAGGTGAATGAGTGCCGCCGGGGGATAAGCCGCCGACGGCGAGGGGGTCAGCGTTCGGTTTCCGCGAGCTGGCGTTCGTACACTTTGAAGAAGGGGCGATAGAGCATCCAGGCGTTAAACATCGCGAACAGGCTCATGCACAAATTTTTCCAGCTACCGTTCGCCGACCATGCTGCCCCCAGCGGGGAAGGCATCGACCATGGCAGCATCGCCACCGCGCGGTCGAGGATACCCAGCTGAGTTAAATACCATGCGATACAGGCATTTATCAGCGGAACAAAGAGAAACGGCAGTAAAAAAACCGGGTTCATGATTACCGGAAAACCAAACAGTATTGGCTCGTTGATATTAAACAGCGACGGCAGCAGGCCAATTTTTGCCACGCTTTTCAGCTGCCGCGAGCGGCTGCGCATCGCCATCAGCACCAGCGGCAAAGTGGAGCCAATACCGCCGATCAGCAGGTAAAAATCCCAGAACCCCTGCAGATAAATATGCGGCAGCGTTGGCGAACCCGCCGCCAGCGCCTGCTGATTTTCAAACAGATAGGTCATCCAGAAGGGGTTCATGATCCCGGTGATGATCAGCGCGCCGTGGATACCGATAAACCAGAGTAAGTTACAGATAAATAAAGAGATCAGTACCGCCATCAGCGTGTCGGACGCCAGCACCAGCGGCCGCACCGCTTCGCTGATCAACTCCGGTACGATGCGTCCGGTGGTCTGCAGCAGTATGGCATTCATCACGCTTATCGACAGCATCACCACCAGCAGCGGGATCAGCAGTTGAAAGCCATTGCGGGTCATCAGCGGCACTTCATCAGGCAAGCGAATACACCAGCCTTTTTTGTAGAAAAAGCGAATTATCTCAATGGAATAGGTGCTGGATATCAGAGCGGTAAATATCCCCATACCGCCGAGATAAACATTGCTCACCGCAGTCTCGCGAAAGCCGATAAACAGCAGAAAAGCCAGACACCCGGTTAAACCGCAGAGCCGTTCCGGCAGACGGTACTGCTTGGCGAGACTGGCGCTGGCGCCGAAGGCGACAATCAGCGCCACCAGGCCAATGGTTAGCTGAAAGGTCGGCAGCAGGATAGGCCGCAGTAGCAAATAGACCTGGCCGAAACGCGAGGCGCCGTCTATGGAAACGGGCGGAAACAAAATGGGCACCAACAGGCTGCCAACAATCACAAAGGGCATCGCCAGCGCAAAGCTATCGCGCATCGCCGTAATGTGGTTGTTGCGCGTCAGAACATTCGCCAGCGGCGCCAGCCGCTGCTCGATGATGTCCACGGCCACATTCATTAACTGAATGTTCATACTCCTACCTTTGCGAATGGTTGTCTCGCCGGGATGATCGCCCACAACACCGGAAAGTGAAAGCCTGCCATAGGTGATCATGGTCACAATTAATAAATCCACAAACGGAAAGCGCTTTCCGTAATGCATCCATTTTGACTATAGTCCGCTCATCCAACCTCATCAGGAGCGGTACTTATGAAAAAAATTATGTTGTGTTGTTCGGCAGGCATGTCCACCAGCCTGCTGATGAAAAAAATGATTGCCGAAGCCGAACAGCGGGGCCTGCCGGTAGAGATCAATGCCTATGGCGTAGCGGAGTTCGCCGAACAGGTTGGCCATTATCAGGTGGTGCTGCTAGGGCCGCAGGTGAAATACATGCAGCAGGATCTGCAAAAACAGGCGGATAAATACGGTATTCGCGTCGAACCCATCAATATGATGGACTACGGCATGCAAAAAGGCGCCGCGGTCCTCGATTTCGCCCTTTCCCTCATTGAAAACAAGAACTAAGGAAAGAACATGAGCTCTCTGTACGCTAAACTGATCGATGTGATCGAACGGCAGATCACGCCTATGGCGGGGGCGATCGGCCAGCAAAAATACGTCACCTCGATCCGCGACGGTTTTATTACCGCCCTGCCCTTTATGATCGTCGGCTCGTTTTTGCTGGTATTTATCTTTCCGCCGTTTTCTCCGGATACGACGTGGGGCTTTGCCCGCGCCTGGCTGCAATTTTCGCTCGATCATCGCGATGCGCTGATGCTGCCGTTCAACTTCAGCATGGGGGTGATGACCCTGTTCATTGCCGTCGGGATCGCCGCCAGCCTCGCCAAGCACCATCACCTGGACTCGCTGACCGCCGGGATGCTGTCGCTGATGTCGTTTCTGCTGGTGGCCGCGCCGCTGAAAGATGGCCAGATCTCTACGGCCTACTTCTCCGGCCAGGGGATCTTCACCGCCATTCTGGTGGCCATCTATTCCACCGAGCTGTACGCCTTCCTCAAGCGGCATAACATCACCATTCGCCTGCCGCCGGAAGTGCCTGCCGGGGTGGCGCGCTCGTTCGAGATCCTGATCCCGGTGCTGGCGATCATTCTGACGCTGCATCCGCTGAACCTGTTTATCGAGGCTCAGCTGGGGATGATCATTCCGGAAGCGATCATGTCGCTGGTCAAACCCCTGGTCGCGGCTTCCGATACGCTGCCGGCCATTCTGTTGTCAGTGCTGGTCTGTCAGGTACTGTGGTTCGCCGGGATCCACGGCGCGCTGATCGTCACCGGGATCATGAACCCGTTCTGGATGGCCAACCTGTCGGTCAATCAGGCGGCCATGGCGGCAGGCACCGCTATCCCGCACATCTATGTCCAGGGCTTCTGGGATCACTATCTGCTGATCGGCGGCGTCGGCTCCACCCTACCGCTGGCGCTGATGCTGCTGCGCAGCAAGGCCGTGCATCTGCGGACGATTGGCCGGATGGGGGTCGTGCCGGGGGTATTCAATATTAACGAACCGATCCTCTTCGGCGCGCCGATCATCATGAACCCACTGTTTTTCCTGCCGTTCGTGCTGGTGCCGATGGTCAACGCGACCCTGGCGTACTTTGCGCTGAAGCTGGATCTCGTCAGCCGCGTAGTATCGATGACGCCGTGGACAACGCCGGCGCCCATCGGCGCCTCGTGGGCGGCGAACTGGAGCTTTAGCCCGGTGATCCTGTGCCTCATTTGTATGGCCACCTCCATGGTGATGTACCTGCCATTTCTCAAAGCTTACGAAAAACAGCTGCTGGCCCAGGAGCGTGAAAACGCCGTCGGCCAGGCTGACAACGCGGCGCAAACCGCTTAACGCTAACGATTCAGAGGATAATCATGGAATTAGAAGAACAGGTGATGGGGATCATCATCAACGCCGGCCAGTCACGTAGTCTGTGCTACGAAGCGCTGCACGCCGCTAAAGCGGGTGATTTCGCCACCGCCGACGCCAAAATGCAGGAAGCGGCGCACTATTCCCGCGAAGCTCACCTTGTACAGACCCAGCTTATCGAAGCTGACGAAGGCGAGGGAAAAACCAAAATGACGCTGGTAATGGTCCATGCTCAGGATCACCTGATGACCTCCATTCTGGCGAAAGAGCTGATTGCCGAACTGATTGCGATTTACCGCGCGCAACCACTTCACGCCTAGCGCGTTCCCCGGCCAGGCGCGCTGGCCGGGTCTGATTCCCCGAGGTCACTATGTTACATCTTGGAATAGATATTGGCGGCACCAAAATGGAAGCCGTACTGCTGGACCCGGCGGGCGAATGCGTCCAGCGCCTGCGCCGGCCGACCCACAAAGAGAGCTATGACGCCTTTATGCGTCAGCTGCTGACCCTGATTGCCGATATTCGCGCGGTCAGCCCGCAGCCGTTCACCCTGGGGATCGGCCTGCCCGGGGCTATCGATCCGCAAAGCGGACGCATTAAAAACTGCAACTGCCTGGTGCTCAACGGTCACGATCTGCGCCGGGATATCATGCAGCAGCTTGGCCAGCCGGTGTGGATGGCAAACGATGCCGACTGCTTCACCCTTTCGGAGGCGGTGGATGGCGCCGGCGCCGGGGCCTCCACCGTCTTCGGGGTGATTATCGGTACCGGCTGCGGCGGGGGGATCGCCGTTCATCAACAACTGCTCAGCGGCCCCAACGCTATCGCCGGGGAGTGGGGGCATAATCCGCTGCCGGGCTATACTCCTGAGCGCGATGGTCCGCCGCAGCCCTGCTACTGCGGCAAAACGAACTGCATCGAAAGCTTTCTCTCCGGCACCGGCTTCGCCCGCCGCTATGGGGAACAAGCCCGTGCGGAAGCCATTGTCGCCGCGGCGCAAAACGGCGATCCGCGCGCGCTGGCCCACTGGCGACACTTTATCGATGCCTTTGCCCGTAGCCTGGCGTCGGTGATCAATATTCTCGACCCGCAGGTGATTGTGCTGGGCGGCGGTCTGTCCAACGTCAGCCAGATCTATCGCGATCTGCCTGCCGCCATCGTGCCGTGGATCTTCTCCGACACCTGCCGCACGCAGATCAAACCGGCCCGCTTCGGCGACGCCAGCGGCGTGCGCGGCGCGGCCTGGCTGCCCCGTCTGCCCGGCGCCGCGGACGGGCAGCGGTAGACACTTTTTTCAGCAGGTATGTTAAGCTAGGCGAAAATGTTCAGACAGAAAAAGCCATGCCAACGATTGATGATGTTTCAAGATTAGCGAATGTCTCAAGAGCGACGGTTTCCCGCGTGCTGACCGGCACCCGGGGCGTGCGCGAAGAGAGCCGGGAAGCTGTGCTGCGGGCCGTTGAAGAACTCAACTATCGCCCGAGCTTTGCCGCGCAAAACCTCGCCAGTCAGACATCCAGCCACGTTGGTCTGGTGATTTCCGCGCAGGACGAAAGCCACGGCGCGCGTCTACTGCCGCTGCTCTCTCAGGCGCTGAAAGGGCTGAATAAAAGCCTGCTGGTCCAGTATGTCAGCGATCCGGTAGAGCAGGCGGCGGCGATCGACGATCTGCAGCGCCAGTGCGTGGCGGTGGTGGTGCTGGGCGCCGTTGCCGCCGACGCGCCGCGCAACGTTATCGCCTTTGACCGCTTCGGCGTCGCCGGGAGCAACAGCCAGGGCTATGACTTCGCCTTCGCCACCGAAAGCGCCTGCCGCTATGTGATTGGCAAGGGACACCGCAACATCGCCCTGCTGATGGACAGCGATAGCGACGATGCCAGCCGTCAGATGCTGGAAGGCTACCGCAACGTCCTGCAAAACTACTCCATTCCTTTTAACCGCCAGCTGGTGCTGACGGCCAACGATGACGTCGAGCAGGCGCTGCTGACCTTAATTAACAGCTTCAGTAAATACTCAGTCATTATCGTTAAACGCGACCGCTACGCGGCTGAGGCGATGCGTCTGTTACGCGAATTCACCATCGCCGTCCCGCAGGAGGTCTCCCTGTTGAGCCTTGAGGATTCCCCGCTCGCCTCGCTGCTCTACCCGCCGCTGACCTGCATCTCCTGGCCACTGGAGGCGCTGCTGGATAACTGTATTCAGCGTATTCGCAGCCTGATTGACGACCGGCCAACCTTCACCGCCGAGGGCCGCTCGCTGGCTGGCCGCCTGATCCCGCGCCAGTCGGTCGCCGATATCTCTTGATCTTCGCCCGGTTCGCGCCGGGCCAGCCTTATCTCCCCCTTTCTTGTCGCTTTCGTTTCCCGGCTCATTATTACCCACGCATGCAAATAAGAATTATTTTCATTTGTAAATAGCTTGTGCTATATAACATAGCAATGGCTATAAACGCTGGGAAATTAACCACACCATTGCGAGGGATCCTATGCTACACCTGACACCGCTGAAATCATTGCTGCTGGCCAGCGCGCTGGCTCTGCTGGCCGCGACGCCGGCCACCGCGCAGGAGAAATTCAGGGTTATCACTACCTTCACGGTTATCGCCGATATGGCGCAGAACGTGGCCGGCGACGCCGCCGTCGTCAGTTCCATCACCAAACCGGGCGCAGAGATCCACGATTACCAGCCCACGCCGGGCGATATCAAACGCGCGCAGGGGGCGCAGCTGATCCTCAGCAATGGGCTTAATCTCGAGCGGTGGTTTGCCCGTTTTTATCAGCACTTACAGGGCGTTCCGGAGGTGGTGGTCAGCAAGGGGATCCAGCCGATGGGCATCAGCGCGGGCCCCTATAGCGGGAAGCCCAATCCCCATGCCTGGATGTCAGCAGATAACGCCTTGATCTATGTCGATAACATTCGCGATGCGCTGGTGAAGTACGATCCGCCTCACGCCGACACCTATCGCCGTAACGCCGAGGCCTACAAAGAGAAGATCCGTCAAACGATGGCGCCGCTGCAGGCCAGACTGGCGCAGCTGCCGGCGGATAAACGCTGGCTGGTCACCAGCGAGGGAGCCTTCTCCTATCTGGCCCGCGACTATGGTCTGCGCGAACTGTATCTGTGGCCGATCAATGCCGACCAGCAGGGCACCCCGCAACAGGTGCGCAAGGTTATCGACACCATGAAGAAAGAACGCATCCCGACCATCTTCAGCGAAAGCACCATCTCCGATAAACCGGCGCGTCAGGTGGCGCGCGAAGCCGGGGCCCACTACGGCGGCGTGTTGTATGTCGATTCGCTGAGCGCCGCCGACGGCCCGGTGCCGACCTGGCTCGACCTGCTGCGCGTCACCACCGAAACCATCGTCAACGGTATCCAGGACGGGATGAGGAAGCAGCCATGAATGCAGCGCAAGCGGGACTGTATGTCGACCAGCTCACCGTCACCTGGCGCAACGGCCACACTGCCCTGCGCGACGCCTCGTTCAGCGTACCGCGCGGCTCCATTGCCGCACTGGTGGGCGTTAACGGCTCGGGTAAATCCACACTGTTTAAAGCGCTGATGGGCTTTGTGCGCGTCGGCCACGGCGAGATCGCCATACTCGGCCAGCCGGTCAACCGCGCGCTGCGCCAGAACCTGGTCGCCTATGTCCCGCAGTCGGAAGAGGTGGACTGGTCCTTCCCGGTGCTGGTAGAGGATGTGGTGATGATGGGCCGCTACGGCCATATGGGCTGGCTGCGGCGGGCAAAGCCGCGCGATCGCGACATTGTCGATGCCGCGCTGGCCCGCGTGGGCATGAGCGAGTACCGCCATCGGCAAATTGGCGAGCTCTCCGGCGGGCAGAAAAAGCGCGTTTTCCTTGCCCGCGCTATCGCTCAGCAGGGTCAGGTGATCCTGCTGGATGAGCCTTTCACCGGCGTCGATGTGCAGACCGAAGCGCGGATCATCAGCCTGCTGCGCGAGCTCCGCGATGAGGGCTGTACCATGCTGGTCTCCACCCACAACCTCGGATCAGTGAGCGAATTTTGTGATTACACGGTGATGGTGAAAGGCACCGTGCTGGCCAGCGGCCCGACAGAAACCACCTTCACCGCCGAGAATCTGGAGCGGGCTTTCAGCGGCGTGCTACGCCACGTCGCGCTGACCGGCGGGGAAGCGCAGGTTATCACCGATGACGAGCGGCCGTTTATCAGCCGGCGCGCGGCAGGAGGCCCACGATGAGCTGGCTGCTGGAGCCGTTTGGCTATCACTATATGCTCAATGCGATGTGGGTGTCGGCGCTGGTAGGCGGCGTCTGCGCGTTTCTCTCCTGCTACCTGATGCTGAAGGGCTGGTCGTTGATTGGCGACGCCCTCTCCCACTCGATTGTGCCCGGCGTCGCCGGGGCCTATATGCTCGGCCTGCCTTTCGCGCTCGGCGCGTTTCTCTCCGGCGGCCTGGCGGCGGGCAGCATGATGTTTTTGCAGCAACGCTCGCGGCTGAAAGAGGATGCCATTATCGGCCTGATCTTCTCCTCCTTCTTCGGGATCGGGCTGTTTATGGTGTCGCTGAATCCGACGTCGGTGAATATCCAGACCATTATTCTCGGCAATATTCTGGCCATCGCACCGGAGGATATTATCCAGCTGGCGGCGATCGGCTTTATCTCGATGGCGATCCTGCTGCTGAAGTGGAAAGATCTGATGGTGACCTTCTTTGATGAAAACCATGCCCGCTCGATTGGCCTGAACACCCGCGGCCTGAAGCTGCTGTTCTTTACCCTGCTGGCCGCCTGCACCGTGGCGGCGCTGCAGACCGTCGGCGCCTTTCTGGTCATCTGCCTGGTGGTGACTCCCGGGGCCACCGCGTGGCTGTTAACCGACCGCTTTCCGCGCCTGCTGGCCATCGCCGTGGCTATCGGCAGTCTGACCAGTTTCTTCGGTGCCTGGCTCAGCTACTATCTCGACGGCGCCACCGGCGGCATTATCGTGGTCGCGCAAACGCTGTTGTTCCTCATCACCTTTATCTTCGCGCCGAAGCACGGCCTGCTGGCCAGCCGCCGCCGCGCCAGGGAGGCCGCATGC
Source organism: Klebsiella sp. P1CD1 (assembly GCF_003790505.1). Taxonomy (NCBI): domain Bacteria; kingdom Pseudomonadati; phylum Pseudomonadota; class Gammaproteobacteria; order Enterobacterales; family Enterobacteriaceae; genus Klebsiella; species Klebsiella sp. P1CD1. The sequence continues at coordinate 1,129,776 of NZ_CP033631.1, read as the reverse complement.
TGAACCTGTTCCTGGCCCCGTTCCAGTTTCCTTTTATGGTCAATGCGATAGCGGTATCGATCATCGTGGCCGTGCCCTGCGCGCTACTGTCGGTGTTTCTGGTGCTCAAAGGCTGGGCGCTGATGGGCGACGCCATGAGCCACGCGGTCTTTCCGGGCGTGGTGCTGGCCTACATTATCGGCATCCCCTTCGCCATCGGCGCGTTTATCGCCGGGCTGCTGTGCGCCGTGACGACCGGTTTTCTCGACGATAACAGCCGACTCAAGCGCGATACCATCATGGGGATTGTCTTCTCCGGCATGTTTGGCGCCGGGCTGGTGCTGTATGTAGCGATCCAGTCCGATGTTCATCTCGACCATATCCTGTTCGGCGACATGCTGGGGATATCCCTTCGCGATATTGGACAAACGGCGGCTATCGCGCTGGTGATTGCGCTGATTATCGGTCTCAAATGGCGGGATTTTTTGCTGCACGCCTTTGACCCGACGCAGGCCAAAGCCAGCGGCCTGCGCGGCGGGCTATTGCACTACGGCCTGCTGTGCATGATCGCCCTGACCATCGTCGCGACGCTGCAGTCGGTGGGGATTATTCTGTCGATTTCGCTGCTGATTGCTCCCGGGGCGATCGCGCTCCTGCTGGTGCGGCGCTTTATCCACGCCCTGCTGCTGGCGGTAGCGGTGGCCATCGGCTGCTCGGCGGGAGGGGTGTGGCTGGCGTTTTATCTCGACAGCGCGCCGGCGCCGACTATCGTGGTGCTGTTTTCCGCGCTGTTTGTGGTCGCCTTTGTGGCAAGCACGATCCGCGATAGTCAGAAACAGAGGGCTTCAGCAACCATCCCCGGTGGCGGCTAATGCCTTACCGGGGCCGACTTGTCGCCCGGCTACGCGCCGCGCTGACCAGGGAAAGGCCGCTATTTTTTCGGTCGGTATTTTTCCGGTAGCGCCGGCACCGGGCGCCTGTCGTCCAGCAGATGGCGAATAGTGAGGATCGGGTGGCGCCAGAGCATTCGCGGCCCGGCCCAGCGCATAATCTGCTTCATCTCTTCGCGCTTCGCCGGCTGGTAGCAATGCACCGGACACTGCTTGCAGGCTGGTTTATTCTCGCCAAACACGCACTTATCAAGGCGCTTGTCGGCGTAGGCGTTCAGCGCCTGATAGTGCGCATTATCGGCCAGCGCCCCGGGACAGCGCCGCTGGTAGAGGGCAATCATCCGCTGAATCGTCATCTTTTCCCGTTCGATACGCTTCCCCATCTCCCCGCCTTTCGCCTGTTATTAAGATGCATATATTATACACCTTAACGTTCGTGCCCGACCAGCCTCACTGCTTGAGATGCTGGATCAACTGCAGGGCTGCCCCGGACAGAACCCCGAAATGGCTATAGGCATAGAAATCGCGGATAAAAACGCTGCCCTCGAGTTCGAACGGACGCAGCAGGCCCAGCGCTTCCTCGTGCCGGTAAACCGGGGCCGGCATCGACGTTAACAGATCGCTCTCGCACAGAAAGGCCTTAATGGCCGAGGAGGACGCGCACTCAATCACCGGCTGCGGACAGGGTAGCTGATGGGCACGAAAGATATCCTCAAGGATGTTCATCGGGGTACTTAACGGCGGCGGCATGATCCACGGATAGTCCAGCATCGCCTCGAGGGATAAGTTCGCCGCCTGATGTAGCGGGTGGTACTGCCTGGCGACGATGCAGATCCGGTCCTGCCAGTTAATTTTACCGCGCACCACGATTTTCTCATCATGCGGTAAGGGGCCGCAGAGGGCGATATCGATGTCGTGCATCCGCAGGAGTTTAAAGAGCTCGGAGTCAATGCGGTCGACGATCCGCAGATGGATCCGGGGATGTCGCTGATGGAAAGCTGCCAGCTTATCGATGAAATGGCTGGTCAGCAGGCTGGAAACACAGCCAATCCGCAGGATACCTTTCCCGGCGCCGCGGATGAGCGCAATCTCCTCGCGGGCCTTTTGTTCGGTATTCAGCATCGTCAGCGCATAGGGTAAAAAGGCGCTGCCATATTCGCTCAACGCCATACCGTGTTTGTGTCTTTCGAATAAGGTCGCGCTCAGGTCCGCTTCCAGGCTCAATAACAGCCGGCTCAGTCCCGACTGAGTGATCCCCATCTTCTCTGCGGCCAGGGTCATATTGCCTTCGTGAGCGACAGTAATAAAAGCCTGAATCTGCTTAAATTTCATTGGCATGATATTTACTCATTGAATAAACGGTTTTTGCATTTCCCTTGCGGCCTGTTTTAGCGAATAAATGTCGCTATCAATACGCTCAAAAATAGCTACCGCGCATCAGGAAAAACGGATTTATTAACCTCATCACGCACGGCAAAAACGAATTGCGGACCCGAAGATAATTTATAACGAGAATATATCACCATGACACAGAACAATATTCTATTAATTTCAGGCGCTATATTACCGGTCATCATTACCGTCATCATCGGCTATATTAGCGGTAAACGAAAAGACTTTAACTGGCAGCAGGCAGGAGACATCAATAAAATTGTGATGCTCTATGCATTACCGCTAAGTATTTTCAGCAATATGGTGATGACGCCGCGACACATCGTCATGACCATGGGCCCGGTTGCGGTGGCCATTATCCTCGCGCTGATTCTGAGCTTCGTCATTCCCTTACTGGTCGCCCGCTATCTGTTCCGACGCGACCTCGCCCTCAGTACGCTGCAGGCGCTGGCCATCGGCTCGCCGGCGGTTCCTTTCATCGGCACCTCGGTGCTGGCCTTTTTATTTGGCACCGTCAGCGCGTCGCTGATCACCGTGTCCAGCATCACGCAAAACGTCTTCCAGCTGCCGCTGGTAATGATTCTGATGTCGGTCGCCACTGGCGATAAAAGCCAGCATATCTCCTTTGGCACACGGGTGATAAACGCCATTAAACAACCTGTGGTCTGGTCACCGGTGATCGCCCTGATCATCGTGCTGGCGGATATCCATATTCCGCAGACTATCTCGATGTCGCTGGGTCTGCTGGGTAAAGCCTCTGGCGGGCTGGCGCTGTTTGCCGCCGGGATCGTGCTCTATACACGCAGCATTGTTATCACCACCGCTACCATTATCACCGTTATCGCCCGCAATATTTTGGTGCCCGGCGCCTGCTATCTCCTGTTATTAAAAATGGGCTTCAGCATGGAGCAAATAAAGGAAGTCGTATTGACGATGGCTATCCCGGTAGGCTCCATCGCGATAATTATTGCCATGCAGTATAAAACCGGCGAGCAGGAAATGGCCTCGACGATGGCGCTGAGTATTATTGCCTCCATCATTACGATGGGCGGATTTATTTTCTTAACCTTTTAATTATCGCGATTACACCGCGTGAATACGGAGAGAATATGGCCTCTATCACATTATCGGCTGCTGAACTGTTACTGCATCGGCTACAGGCGCTGGACGTGGCATATATTTTTATTAACTCGGGCACCGATTATCCGCCAGTTATTGAAGCCTGGGCAAAGGCCCGGGCGACCGGGCAAAAGGTACCCGAGCTGGTGATCTGCCCGCATGAAAACGCCGCCATCGGCATGGCGCACGGCTACTACCTCGGCACTGGCAAGGTGCAGGCGGTAATGGTTCATACCAACGTCGGGTTAGCCAACGCCGCCTGCGGTGTCATCAATCTGGCGAACAGCAATATCCCGGTGCTGATTTTTGGTGGTCGCACGCCGATTAGCGAACATTCCCACTTCGGCTGCCGCAATACGCCGATTGGCTACGGCCAGGAGATGCGCGACCAGGCGGCGCTGATCCGTGAATCCGTGAAGTGGGATTTTGAACTGCGGCTGGCCGATCAGATCGGCGAGCATGTTGACCGGGCCTGGGCGATTGCCAGCTCCCTGCCGAAAGGGCCGGTCTACCTGAGCTTACCGCGCGAGCCATTGTGCGAGACCTTTGCTATTGATGAGGCCGCACTGCAGGCCGGTCCTTCGCAGCAGCCGGTCCGCTATGCGCCAGTCCGGGAAGATATCGCCCGGGCCGCCGAGGCAATCGCCTGCGCCAGGCATCCCGTCATCTTCGCCCAGCGCGGCGCCCGAACGGCGGGTGGCTTTGCGCGACTTAATAGCCTGGTGCGCGAATGGGCGATCCCATTGGTGGAATACTGGGGTACCGAGGTGACCCTGAGCGCCGATAACCCACTGCTCGCCGGGGCTGATCCCAGCGCCTGGCTCGCCGACGCCGATGTGATTCTGGTGGTCGACTCGCAGGCGCCATGGATGATCGCCGAGGGCGACTGTCGCCAGGACTGCACCGTGATCCAGATGGGCCCCGATCCGCTCTTCTCCCGCTACCCGGTACGTGGCTATCGCGCGGACATCAACCTGGCGGGCGAGACCGATGAAGTCTTCAGCCTGCTGGAAGAGGCGCTGCGCCCGCTGCAGGCCGCCCGCCAGCAACATGTGGCGGAGCGGGCGGCATATACGCAGAACCGCATCCAGCAACAGAAAAACCAGCGCGACGCGCTTCTCCATGCCAGCCAGACCGGGGCCATTACCAAACCCTGGCTCAGCTACTGCCTCGGTCATCTGGCGAATCAACACCGTGGCCGGATCGTTTCTGAACTGACCACGCTGCCGCAGTTTGCCGGACTGATCCATGCCGAGAGCTATTACCAGGAAGCGCTGGCCGGCGGCCTGGGCGAAGCCCTGCCTATCGCGCTGGGGCTGCAGCTTGCGCGCCGGGAAGAGCTGATTATTGCCGCCGTCGGCGACGGGTCGTACCTGTTCGCCAACCCTGCGGTCTGCCACCATATTGCGGAGGTAATGAAGCTCCCTGTCCTCGTCGTGGTCGGAAATAACGGCGGATGGGGCGCCGTCGCGGGCGGCACCAAAGCGCTCTACCCGGACGGCTACGCAGCCCGCGCGGAGACCATTCCGGCCACCGCCTTTACCACCTCGCCGGATTTCGCCGCGATCGCCGCCTCCAGCCGCGCGGCGGCCCTGTCGGTTTCCCGGGCCGAGGATCTCCCCGGCGTGCTGGAAGAAGCGGTCACCCTCATACGCACCCGCCGACAAAGCGTGCTGGTTGACGTGCAGTTAGCCCGCTAACGGCTTCTCCTCCGGGCGCTTGTCGCCCGGAGGGGGTTGTCACCCTTTCTGCTCATCTTTATCCACATGGCCCAGCGGCTTCTCCGGGAAACAGACATCGCGCACCCGGCGTTTCAGCTCGGCCGCATCCGGAAAACCGCCATCCTGCTTGCGCTCCCAGATCTGCTGACCGCCGACATCGATCGTGAAGATCCCGCCGGTCCCCGGCACCAGCGTCACTGAGGCGATGTCGGTACTGAAGGTATGTAACAGCTCCTGCGCCATCCAGCTGGCGCGCAGCATCCAGTTGCACTGGGAACAGTAGGTGATGGTGATGGCCGCTTTTGAGTTCATCGTCGTCTCGCTAAGTCTGAAAGGGCAAATTGTAAACAAAGTGCAGTTTAAATGAAGAACACATGATTATTTTGTTGCAAACGATAATACCTATCATTACCATTCGCAATCAACAAATGGAGTAAGACCCCATCCGCAACGGAAAAGACGGAGCAACCTGCAACTCTGGAAGTAACGCGTGAGCCGATACTAATAACGATCAAGGCGTGGCGACTATGTACAAATCGACTCCGTCAGCAGCATGGTGTAAAAAACGCCTGCTGGTGACCTCTTTGCTTGCAGCAATTTATCAGACTTCTGCCATCGCAGCAGACACTTCCGCCGTTAGCGGCGAGGCGGTGGATGACACCTCGGAACAAATGACCGTCACCGCCCCCGCACCGGTGCAGAAAGCCGGTAGTGAGCACAGCATCAGCGCCCGGGAGCTGGAGGATAAAGGTGCTAACGATTTTGGCTCTATCATGCGCTATGAGCCGCTCATCAGCGCCACCGGGGCCAGCGGCGGCTCCGGCAACGGCAAAAGCGGCTTCGACCGCGGAGGCTACACCGGCTACAACATCCGCGGCATGGAGAGCAACCGCGTCGGCATCGACGTGGACGGTATTGCCCAACCCAACGCCACCGGCCGCGGCTACGTCGGTCGCGCCGGGCTCAACACCTTCGGCATCGGCCGCGATTATATCGACCCGTATATGTATGGCAGTGTGGATATTCAGTCCGGTGCCACCTCGACGGAAACGGCCAACAGCGCTATCGGGGGAAATGTCTCCTTCCGCCCGAAATCGGCGGATGATTACCTGCGCCCGGGCAAGACCAGCGCCTTCGGCTACCGCAGCGGTTACGACTCTGCGGATCGCAGCTGGCACAACGGGGTGACCGTCGCCGGCGGCGATGAGTTCCTGCGCGGAATTTTGGTCTACAGCCGCCGTGACGGTCAGGAAACCGAAAACAACAGCGGCACCGTCGACGCCTACCCGGCGAACTGGCATTCCGATGCTTTTCTGGCCTCCGGGATCTGGCAGCCTAACGATGAGCACAAGCTGACCAGCACCTTCGACTATTACCATAAAACCAACCACACCCACTACGATACCTGGGACTCCAGCGGCAACAGCACCATCGGCACCGCCAACCAGACCAGCCAGACCCGGCGCTGGGGCCTGAGCCTGAAGGATGACTGGACGCCGATGAACGACTACCTCGACAGCGTCTCCACGAAAATCTACTACCAGCATACTGAAGCCCATGACTGGACTTATATGCCGGACAGCGTCACCCGCCGCATGCAGACGGTGAACTCCAACTACGACACCGACACCTGGGGCCTGCAGACCGCGCTGGCGAAAACCCTGGGCCGCCACGATCTGAGCGCTGGCTTCAACGCCAGCACGACCAAAACTCAGCGGCCGTTCAGCCAGTCGCCGATCCCCAGCGTTTACAGCGAGATCATGCAGCCGGAGGCAGACAGCCGCAGCTACACCCTCGGCGGCTTTGTCCAGGATAAGATCAACTTCGACCTTGATAGCCACAACTTCGCCATTATTCCCGGCGTGCGCGTGGTGCATCAATCGACTAAGCCGGAAAATCTGTCCGACCTTGCCGCCAACAGCAGCGTACTGACCGAATCGTCGGTGGCGAATCTGTACGGCAAAAACAGCGATACCCAGGTTCTGCCGTCGTTGACCTTCCAGTACGACCTCACCCCGCGCCTGATGACCTACCTGCAGTACCAGCGCGGCGCGCAGTTCCCCAACGCCAGCCAGCTGTATGGCTCCTGGAACCTTGGCTCCAGCTACGCCGGCAGCCAGCAGTATGCCCTGATCGGCAATACCGATCTGAAGACGGAAACCAGCGATAATCTCGAGTGGGGGCTGAAGGGGGAAGTCACCGAAGGCATCACCGTGCGCACGGCGCTGTTCTACAACAGCTATAAGAACTTTATCGCCTATACGCGCTATACCCGCGCCAATAATCCGGGCCAGTTCACGAATGTGCCGTCGAACATCTACACCATTTATCAGGCGGAAAACCGCGATAAAGCCTATATCTACGGCGGTGAGATCAGCACCAAATTTAACTTTGGCACCTGGTTTGAGCAGGTGAACGGCCTGAGCACCACCCTCGCCCTCGGCTATAGCGAAGGGAAATCGAAATCCAGCTACAGCGGCGATAAATACGTCGACCTCGACAGCGTGGCGCCGATGAAAGCCATCGTCGGCGTGGCGTGGGACGATCCGGCGAAACGCTACGGCACCGCCCTGACGGCGACCTTTGTCAAAGGGAAACAGGCGACCACCACCAACCGAGAAAGCTACAGCAACAGCGGGTCCGCCATCACCGATGCCAGCAGCGACTATATGCGCGTGCCGGGCTACGGCATGCTGGACTGGACCGCGTACTGGCAGGTGGCGAAAAACGTGCGCCTCAATGGCGGGGTCTACAACCTCACCGATCGTAAATACTGGGATTACCTGAGCAGCCGCAATATCGAGACCGGCACCAACCAGGACGCCAACGATAAAGCGCTGGCGGTGATGCCGGGCCGCACCTGGCAACTGGGCGTCAACGTCGACTTCTGATTGCCCGAATAATAACGCACCTGCCCCCGGCCCGCCGGCCGGGGATATTCATCGTCGAGAAGGATATGATTATGCCAAATGCACACCCTGACCTGTGGCAGCGCTACCAGGCCACCAAAGCGGCCAGTACCGCGAAATATGCCCGCGATATCGCCGCGGAAATGGGGATCAGCGAAGCCGAGCTGACCGCCGCCCGCCTCGGCCATGATGCCGTGCGCCTGAGCGATGACGCCCGGACGCTGATTGCCGCCCTGGAGCGCGTCGGCGAAACCAAATGCATCTGCCGCAACGAGTATGCCGTGCATGAGCAGGTGGGCCAGTTCACGCACCAGCACCTCAGCGGCCACGCCGGGCTGGTGCTGAATCCGCGCGCGCTCGACCTGCGTCTGTTCCTCAGCCAGTGGGCCAGCGCCTTCCATCTGAACGATAATGGCCGTCAGAGCATCCAGTTTTTCGACCACCACGGCGACGCCCTGCTGAAAGTCTATGCGACCACGCAGACCGACATGGCGGCCTGGGACACCCTGATCGCGGAACATCGGGTGGCGGCGCCGGCACCGCTGGCCCTGCGCCCGCTGGAGCCGGTGAAATATGCCGATACCGCCGACGGCGCCGCCCTGGAGAACGACTGGCGCGCGATGACCGACGTTCACCAGTTCTTCGGTCTGCTGCGTAAATATCAGCTTTCCCGCCAGCAGGCTTTCCGTCTGGTGAGCGACGACCTCGCCTGCCGCGTGGATCGCCATGCGCTGCCGTCGCTGCTGGAGACGGTGCGCCAGGAAGGTAATGAAATTATGATTTTCGTCGGCAATCGCGGCTGCGTGCAGATCTTCACCGGCGCCCTGGAAAAGCTGGCCCCCATGCGCGGCTGGCTGAATATCTTCAATACCACTTTTACCCTGCATCTGCGCGAAGAGAGCCTCGATGAAGTGTGGGTGACCCGTAAACCGACCTCAGATGGACACGTCACCAGCGTCGAACTGTTCGCCAAAGACGGCACCCAGATTGCCCAGCTCTATGGCCAGCGCAGCGAAGGCCACCCCGAGCAGGCACAATGGCGCCAGCAGGTAGATCGTCTGACCCGTGAAGGACTGCCCGCATGATGCGCTGGTTACTGCTCTTCATCGCTTTCCCGCTGCTGAGCCACGCTGCCGTTGAGCGACTCGTCACCCTCGGCGGAGATGTCACTGAGATCGTCTATGCCCTTGACGCGGAACAGAGCCTGGTGGCGCGGGACAGCACCAGCAGCTGGCCCCCGGCGGCGCAAAAGCTGCCGGACGTCGGCTACCTGCGACAGCTGAACGCCGAGGGGATCCTCGCGTTACGCCCGCAGCTGGTATTAGCGAGCGCCCAGGCGCAGCCCTCGCTGGTCTTACACAAAGTACAGGCGAGCGGGGTGAAGGTGGTTAACGTGCCGGGCGGCGAAAGTCTGTCCGCGATCGATAACAAAGTGGCTGTCATTGCCGAAGCGTTAGGCAAAACGGCGGCAGGCGACGCGCTGCGCCAGCAGCTTCAGCAACAGATCGCCGCCATTCCCACGCAGCCGGTTGCTAAGCGGGTGCTGTTTATTCTCAGCCATGGCGGAATGAATACCCTGGTGGCCGGACAGCACACCGCGGCCGATGGCGCCATTCGCGCCGCCGGGCTGCAGAACGCGATGCAGGGCTTCGACCACTATCGCGCCATGTCGCAGGAAGGGGTCGCCGCCAGCCAGGCGGATCTGGTGGTGATCTCCGCCGATGGTCTCAAAGGGATGGGCGGCGAAGCCGGGCTGTGGAAACTGCCCGGCCTGGCACAGACCCCGGCGGGGCGTCATAAACAGCTGCTGACGATCGACGACATGGCCCTGCTGGGCTTCGGGCCGCGCACACCGCAGGCGATAATCGCGCTGCGAAACAAAGCGGAGCAGTTGCCCTGATGCGCCCTGCCCTCGCCCGTCGTTTGCTGTTGATGACGCTGCTGCTGGTCTTCCTGACGCTGTTTGCCACCACCCTCGGCGCCATGCGCTTGCCGCTGGTCAACTTGCTGCCTTCCGGGGATGAGATGCTGCGCCACATCTGGCTGAATATCCGTCTGCCGCGGGTGCTGCTGGCCCTGCTGGTGGGCGCGGCGCTGGCCCTCTCCGGTTGCGTGATGCAGGGGCTGTTTCGAAATCCGCTTGCCGACCCGGGCCTGCTGGGCATCAGCAGCGGCGCCGCGCTGGCGGTGGCCAGCTGGCTGGTGCTTCCGTTCTCCGCTACGGGGCTGATCGCCCTGTACATGCCGATGCTGGCGGCGTTTATTGGCAGCCTGGCGGTGATGGTGGTGATTTTCATCCTCAGCCGGGCGGAGGAGGGTTCGCTGTCGCGCCTGCTGCTGGTGGGGATCGCCATCAACGCGCTGTGCGGCGCGCTGGTCGGCGTCCTGTCCTGGCTGAGCAATGACGCCCAGCTGCGCCAGCTGTCGCTGTGGGGAATGGGCAGTCTGGGGCAGGCCGAATGGCCGACGCTGCTGGTGGTCGCAACCTTGATTATCCCGGCGGCGCTGGCGGTGTGGTGGATGGCGTCCCGCCTCAATCTGCTGCAGCTTGGCGATGAAGAGGCACACTATCTCGGGGTCAACGTGCAGGCGCTACAGCGCTGGCTGCTGCTGTGCAGCGCGGTGCTGGTGGCCGCCGCGGTGGCCATCAGCGGAGTCATCGGCTTTATCGGCCTGGTGGTGCCGCACCTGATGCGCCTGTGGCTGGGACCGGACCATCGCGGACTGATCCCCGGCTCGCTGCTGGCCGGCGCGATCCTGCTTCTGCTGGCCGACACCCTGGCCCGCACCGTGGCGGCGCCGGCGGAGATGCCGGTCGGTCTGCTCACCAGCCTGCTGGGCGCCCCCTGGTTTCTGTGGCTGGTCTTTCGTCGGGAGAACTCCAGACATGGTTAATGAATATTGCGCCCAGGGGCTGTCACTTCACCTTGGTAAACGACAGGTTATCGACAACGTCTCCGTCGCGCTGCGCGGCGGCGAGATGACGGCGCTTATCGGGCCGAACGGCGCCGGGAAATCCACTCTGCTGCGGCTGTTGACCGGCTATCTGACTCCGGACAGCGGCACCCGCCGCCTTGCAGGCAAGCCGCTGGAGGCCTGGTCCCCCGAGGCGCTGTCGCGCCGTCGGGCGGTCATGCTGCAGCGAACGGCCCTGCAGGCCGACTGGACGGTGGAAACGGTCATTGCCATGGGACGCGCACCGTGGGGCGCGACGGCAGATCCGGCGGTGCTGGCGGCGGTGATGGCCGTCACCGGCTGCGATGGCCTTGCCGGTCGCCGCTATCCCGGCCTCTCCGGCGGCGAGCAGCAGCGGGTGCAGCTGGCCCGCTGTCTGGCGCAGCTGTGGCGCGACGGCGCGCCGCAGGGCTGGCTGTTTCTTGATGAGCCCACCTCGGCGCTGGATCTTTACTATCAGCAGCACCTGCTGCGTTTGCTCAAACGGCTCACCGCCGGCGGGCAACTGCATGTCTGCGTGGTGCTGCATGACCTTAACCTCGCCGCCCTGTGGGCCGACCGCATTCTGCTGCTCCACCAGGGAAATCTGGTCGCCCAGGGCACGCCGCAGGAGGTGATCCAGCAGCCGGTTATCCATCGCTGGTACGGGGCGGATGTCCGCCTCGTCCAGCACCCGGACAACGCGGCCCCCCAGGTTTATCTGGCGCCATAATCCCCGCGCGGCGCAACTGGAATCCGGATCGCGCCGCGCTTACGCTTTCTGGCAATAATTGCCTGCATTATATTATTGAGGGTCATTTATATTTAAAATCTATACCAATGGCGTAATAACCCAATGAAATATTTACGACAGCTATTTTTAAATATAAACCATCATTACAGAGAAGATATTTCCCGTATTAATCCAAAAACGACACATTGATTATTTACTGCGCTTAATCAACTCGATACACTGTTTTCTTACTAATGATAATAGAGGGAAGAAGAAGCATGGCTATTCCAGGTAATATGTGGATATACGACGACGGTGGGGCACTAATCAAAGGTGGTTGTGATGTTGCAGACAGGGAGTTCAGCATCGAATTTAAAGGGTTTCATCACAATCTCTCCATTCCCACTGATAATGCCACTGGCAAGCCTACCGGCACTCGTCAGCACTCACCAATGATCATCGTTAAAGAATTCGACTATTCCAGTCCATACCTCTACAAAGCAGTAGCTACTGGTCAGAACCTGAAATCTGCTCAAATCAAATGGTATAAATCAGCGATGCTGGTCAAGAAGTGGAATACTTCAATATGCTACTTGAAGGCGTCCGAATCGTATCAATATCTCCTACAATGGCTTCCCCAGAAGACAAGAACAACAACCATCTTGAATCTGTCGAACTTAGATATGAGAAGATCACCTGGAAACATTGTGACGGAAATATAATTTTCACCGATGCCTGGAATGAAAGACAAACAGCATAATAGATGAGCAAATGGATACGACAGAAGAACTAAATGGAACCTATTTCTATCACGGACAATCCAATCTTTCGGCTGGTGAACTTTTTGATGTCATTTTTCTTGAACAATTTTGTGACGAACTTGGCATTGGTATTGAATCTGGTGCCGCTATCCTCGCCGGGCAACCTTGGCTAAAAACCAGAACAAAGCCAGGAGAGGCAATAAAAGGAACAAGTGTTGTTTCTAAATATGGAAGGATGCTTCTGAGAAATGCAAAAACTCCATTTGGTATTAGGGTTCCTACACCCGTTGGTGTAAGAATGAGAAAAACGAATAGTCTTGCTGCTGTTATCGCCCGTTATGTTCCGTGGTTAGGTTGGATAGGACTTGTAAACTCAATTTATCAAGTTTCAAGAAAAACTCAGGAAAAATACAACCTAATAGCTCGCCCCAAAGACCGTATACAATGGACATCCTTTTAATGAAAAGCATTCAAGATCAGGTTTTAGACTTGTTTAAAGATGAGATCTCAACCCGTTTAGATAAAAATTGGAAAGAAATCCCATTGGAACTTGATTATGACTTATTTGATGCTCCCGGCGACGATCTGCATGACGCTTTAAATAAATTTGAACAAAAATTTAATGTTGATCTTTCCAGTGTTAAATGGTCGTGTTATTTCCCTTGGGAGAATACTCCAATGCTAACTCGGTGGTTTAAAGTAAAACGAGAAGATGTAGAAAAAACGCGTAAACCTTTAACTATCAAAATGTTTGCCGAATCAGCAAAAGCAGGTAAATGGCTTTACGACTAGCAACCACAAGCCGTTGTCGTAACGAGGTCTACGGCCAGAAGGCAGAACAACATCGACGGCGAACGTAATGTATGAAGACGATCGCGTGGCGGCGGTTCAATTACTGTGACGGTACCCCGCCCCCTCTGCAACTGGAATCCGGATCGCGCCGCGCGCTTTCGTCGGTTTCCCTCACCTGCCCATCTCCGTTATCATGTCTCATCCATGTGATAACGACGACAACTACAAAATCGCAGCCATTTCAAATCAGGGATCTGGATAACACCCCATGAGCACAATTGACAATCTCGACGCCCACACGCCGATGATGCAGCAGTATCTCAAGCTGAAGGCGCAACATCCTGACATTCTACTGTTTTACCGGATGGGGGATTTTTACGAGCTATTTTATGACGATGCGAAACGCGCGTCGCAGCTGCTCGATATCTCGCTGACCAAGCGCGGCGCCTCCGCGGGCGAACCCATCCCGATGGCCGGCATCCCCCACCACGCCGTGGAGAACTACCTCGCCAAACTGGTCAATCAGGGCGAGTCGGTGGCCATTTGCGAGCAGATTGGCGATCCGGCCACCACCAAGGGACCGGTCGAGCGTAAAGTGGTGCGTATCGTTACGCCGGGCACCATCAGCGATGAAGCGCTGCTGCAGGAGCGCCAGGACAACCTGCTGGCCGCCATCTGGCAGGACAGCAAGGGCTTTGGCTACGCGACGCTGGATATCAGCTCCGGGCGCTTTCGCCTGAGTGAACCGGCCGACCGCGAAACCATGGCGGCAGAGCTGCAGCGTACTAATCCGGCGGAACTGCTGTATGCGGAAGATTTTGCCGAATCGTCGCTGATCGAGGGTCGCCGCGGTCTGCGCCGTCGCCCGCTGTGGGAATTTGAAATCGACACCGCGCGCCAGCAGCTTAACCTGCAGTTCGGCACCCGCGATCTGGTCGGCTTCGGCGTGGAAAACGCCCCACGCGGCCTGTGCGCCGCCGGCTGCCTGCTGCAGTATGTCAAAGACACTCAGCGCACCTCGCTGCCGCACATCCGTTCCATCACCATGGAACGCCAGCAGGACAGCATCATTATGGATGCCGCCACCCGCCGTAACCTCGAGATCACCCAGAATCTGGCCGGCGGCACCGACAATACCCTGGCCTCGGTACTCGACTGTACGGTGACGCCGATGGGCAGCCGGATGCTCAAGCGCTGGCTGCATATGCCGGTCCGCGATACCGCCGTGCTGGTGGAGCGCCAGCAGACCATCGGCGCGCTGCAGGAGCGCTATACCGAGCTGCAGCCGGTGCTGCGCCAGGTCGGCGATCTGGAACGTATTCTGGCGCGTCTGGCGCTGCGTACCGCCCGTCCACGCGATTTAGCCCGCATGCGTCATGCCCTGCAGCAGTTGCCGCTGCTGCGTGAGCTGCTGGCCGACGTTGACCGTCAGCCGGTGCAAAAATTGCGCGAGAAAATGGGCGAGTTCACCGAACTGCGCGAACTGCTGGAGCGCGCGGTGATTGACGCGCCGCCGGTGCTGGTCCGCGACGGCGGAGTCATCGCCCCGGGCTATAGCGAAGAGCTGGACGAGTGGCGGGCGCTGGCCGATGGCGCCACCGATTATCTCGATAAGCTGGAGATCCGCGAGCGCGAGCGGCTGGGCCTCGATACTCTGAAAGTCGGCTACAACGCTGTCCACGGCTACTACATCCAGATTAGCCGCGGCCAGAGCCACCTCGCGCCGATCCACTACGTGCGCCGCCAGACGCTGAAGAACGCCGAACGCTACATTATTCCTGAGCTGAAGGAATACGAAGATAAGGTGCTGACCTCCAAGGGCAAAGCGCTGGCACTGGAAAAACAGCTTTATGACGAACTGTTCGACCTGCTGCTGCCGCATCTCGCCGACCTGCAAACCAGCGCCAGCGCGCTGGCCGAGCTGGACGTGCTGGTCAACCTGGCGGAGCGTGCGGAAACCCTGAACTACTGCTGTCCGACCTTTAGCGATAAGCCAGGTATTCGCATCAGCGAAGGCCGCCATCCGGTGGTCGAGCAGGTACTGAAAGAGCCGTTTATCGCCAACCCGCTGCAGCTGGCGCCGCAGCGGCGGATGCTGATCATCACCGGGCCGAACATGGGCGGTAAAAGTACCTATATGCGCCAGACCGCGCTGATTGCGCTGCTGGCCTATATCGGCAGTTACGTCCCGGCGCAGAAGGTGGAGATCGGGCCCATCGATCGCATCTTTACCCGCGTCGGCGCGGCGGATGACCTGGCCAGCGGCCGCTCGACCTTTATGGTGGAGATGACTGAAACCGCCAATATTCTGCACAACGCCACCGAGCATAGCCTGGTGCTGATGGATGAGATTGGCCGCGGCACGTCCACCTACGACGGGCTATCGCTGGCGTGGGCCTGTGCGGAAAATCTGGCCAACAAAATCAAGGCGCTGACGCTGTTCGCCACCCACTACTTCGAGCTCACTCAGTTGCCGGAGAAAATGGAAGGCGTCGCCAACGTCCACCTCGACGCGCTGGAGCACGGCGATACCATCGCCTTTATGCACAGCGTGCAGGATGGCGCAGCCAGCAAGAGCTATGGCCTGGCGGTCGCCGCGCTGGCCGGGGTGCCGAAAGAGGTGATCAAGCGCGCGCGGCAGAAACTGCGCGAGCTGGAGAGCATCTCGCCCAACGCGGCGGCGACCCAGGTCGACGGCACGCAGATGTCGCTGCTCGCCGCCCCGGAAGAGACCTCGCCTGCGGTTGAGGCACTGGAGAATCTTGATCCCGACTCCCTGACCCCGCGTCAGGCGCTGGAGTGGATCTACCGTCTGAAAAGCCTGGTTTAGCCACCCATTAAGGTGAAAAACGGCAGCGCCGCTCAGCGCTGCCGTTTTAACAAACTAAAAATGGGTGCTAGAGGATGCGTCCTGACAACCCATACGCGGGGTTGCCCCCGCGCGGATGCTACTTCTTCGATTCGTAAGCGAGAACAGCTTTAAACTCAATATTACGCTCTTTAATACTCAGCTCGCATAGTGAGCTGTGCACCAACAGCGTAAATCCCAGTACCGTAATACAGAGTACGATGATTGCCACAAGGGCATATTTTGTCAGCATATCTTGCCTCCCTGCAAAGAAGAGACTAACATCTGAATTGTCTATGTTCATTCGCTAGCCTCAGTTGATAGAAATATCTCCTGGGGCTTTCGTCTGTCTGGGGTCCTGGTAATGCTCAAGGCCAGACAGCCTCAAGCACCCGCCGCTATTCTATACTCGTCATGGCGTGAAATTTATCTGCAAGGAATTAATCAGACGGATTTTATAATAATCTGGAAGCAGGCTCGCAAAGTCATCCCGGTATATTAACCCCTCACGTAATCTTTTAATTTAATGAAAAAATAGCTTCCATAATTGTACTAAATATAAAAAAGGCCCGACTTAGCGGGCCCCTTTTATTAACGCTTATCTTCCGGCAATAGCGGCGGTACGTGTGGCACCTGCGGTGCCTCATCAATATCTTTCTGCGTCATGCGGAACGCTTCCGGATAGTGTTCGCGACTGGTGCGACGCAGCGGCTCGGTATCTCGCCAGGTGTAAAGACAGTGCTGGCACTGATACACGGTCCAGACCCCTTTCACCGGCGAGGTCGCCATGACTTCAATCTTTTCATCGGCGCAACGTGGACAAATCATCTTTTTCTCCTTATTTACGGTTGGCCAGCATAGCGGTCAGTTTTTCAGCCCAGGCTTTGGTTTCCGGCAGATCCTGCACCGGCTGGCTGTAGTGGCCGCGAAGGTCCGGCGCAACCGGGGTGGTGGCGTCGATAATCAGTTTGTCGGTGATGCCTGCCGGGCTGGAGCCTGGGTCAAGTTCAAGGACCGACATGTTCGGCAACTGCACCAGGTCTCCCGCCGGGTTAACCTTCGAGGAGAGCGCCCACATCACCTGTGGCAGGTTGAACGGGTCGACGTCTTCATCAACCATGATCACCATCTTCACATAGCCGAGGCCGTGCGGAGTGGTCATCGCCCGCAGGCCCACCGCGCGGGCAAAACCGCCGTAGCGTTTTTTGGTGGAGATGATCGCCAGCAGACCATGGGTGTACATGGCGTTGACCGCCTGCACTTCCGGGAACTCTGCCTTCAACTGCTGATACAGCGGCACGCAGGTCGCCGGGCCCATCAGATAGTCAATTTCGGTCCACGGCATACCGAGATAGAGCGATTCAAAAATCGGTTTTGTGCGATAAGAAACTTTATCGATACGCACCACCGTCATATTGCGGCCGCCTGAGTAGTGGCCGGTGAACTCGCCGAACGGCCCCTCGATCTCACGCTTACGCCCTTCAATGACCCCTTCGAGGATCACTTCCGAACCCCAGGGTACATCAAAGCCGGTCAGCGGCGCGGTGGCGATGGGATACGGGCTCTCGCGCAGCGCGCCAGCCATTTCATATTCTGACTGATTGTATTTCAGCGGCGTGGCGCCCATCAGGGTAATAATCGGGTCGTTACCGAGGGTGATAGCAATCGGCAGATCTTCCCCACGCTCTTCCGCTTTGTGCAGATGCAGCGCGATATCGTGCATCGGCACCGGCTGCAGACCGAGTTTGCGCTTGCCTTTCACTTCCATGCGGTAGATACCGACGTTTTGCTTACCGAAATTGTCAGGATCAAGCGGATCGCGCGAAACGACACAGGCTTTATCGAGGTAGAAACCGCCGTCACCATCGTTGAGGCGGAACAGTGGCAGAATATCGAACAGGTTGATATCGTCGCCATCCACGGTGTTTTCCGCCCACGCCGGGTTGGCGCGGCGCTCTGGCGTCACCGGGAAGTTATCCCAGCGGCGAATGAATTCATCAATCTGCTTTTTCACCGGCGTGTTGGGCGGCAGGCCCAGCGAGATGGCATGGTTCTGCCACGAGCCGATGGTGTTCATCGTCACGCGGGCGTCGGTAAAGCCGCGAATATTATCGAACCACAGCGCCGGGGCGCCGTCGCCGATGCGTCCGGTGGCATTGGCGGCCGCCGCCAGATCGGGCTCAGCGTTCACCTCTTCACTGATTTTCAGCAGTTGTCCCTGGTCATCCAGCGCCTGCAAAAAGCTGCGCAAATCATCAAAAGCCATTATTCGATCTCCTGTGCAAATTGTTCTGCCGTGCGCAAGCCGTTCCAGCGGCGCGCTTTGTGATAGTCGAGGCCAAACTGATCCAGCACCCGGGTGACGATATGATTGGTGATATCGTCAACCGTCTCCGGGTGGTTGTAGTAAGCCGGCATGGGCGGCACCATCGCCACGCCCATGCGCGACAGCGCCAGCATGTTCTCCAGATGGATCGTGCTGAGCGGCATTTCCCGCGGGACCAGCACCAGCTTGCGCCCCTCTTTGAGCACCACGTCCGCCGCGCGGCCCACCAGCCCTTCGGCATAACCCGCGCGAATGCCTGCCAGCGTTTTCATACTGCAGGGAATAACGATCATGCCGTCGGTACGAAATGAACCGGAAGAGATGGTGGCGGCCTGGTCTGCCGGGCTGTGGGAAAAGTCCGCCAGCGCGGCCACTTCGCGCGCTGTCCAGGGCGTTTCCAGCTCGATGGTGGTTTTGGCCCATTTCGACATCACCAGGTGGGTTTCCACCTCCGGCATATCACGTAGCGCCTGCAGCAATGCCACCCCAAGCGGAGCCCCGGTGGCCCCCGTCATCCCAATAATCAGTTTCATTCCAGACCTCATTCACTTTGTTCGTACACGAACTTTATATTTAAATTACCCTCTCCGGACGGGGATGACAAGATCGTTCGTATACGTGCGCATTTTTAATCAAAAACGCAGAAAGGGTATAAAATGGCGTACGAACGGCTATCATAGAGGTGACAGTTTTGTTACGGAGTATTCATGGAGTTACGAAACGAAGCATTTCACCTGCTGCGCCAGCTTTTTCAACAACATACCGCCCGCTGGCAGCAGGCGTTACCGGACCTGACTAAACCTCAGTATGCGGTGATGCGCTCGGTAGCGGAGCAGCCGGGTATTGAGCAGGTCGTGCTGATTGAAGCGGCGGTCAGTACCAAGGCCACGCTGGCGGAGATGCTCAGCCGGATGGAGGCGCGCGGCCTGGTGCGCCGGGAACACGATCCCGCCGATAAACGCCGCCGTTTTGTCTATCTGACCGAACAAGGCGAGGCGTTGCTTAACCGTTCGATTCCGCAGGGCAATGAGATCGATGACGAGTTTCTCGGCCGCCTGAGCGATGGCGAACGTGAACAGTTCACCCGGCTGGTGCGCAAAATGATGGCGCCCTGAACGGGCGCTTAACCGACCTTCTCGCGCAGGAAGTCAATAAACGCCCGCACCCGGGTCGGCATATGCTGCGCATCGGGATAAAGGGCATACACGCCCTGCTGTGGGAAATGGTATTCCGACAGGAGCGGCACCAGCTCCCGCTGCGCCACTTTTTCGGCTACCAGCCATGCCGGCAGCAAGGCGATGCCGCACCCGGCCAGGGCAAAGCTCATCAGCGCCGTAGCGCTGTCAGCTGAAAAGCGCGGCGCGCTGGCGATGGCGAAATCCACCTCTGTCTGTTGATCCGTGCGCAGCTGCCAGCGCAGCGGCGCCGACAGACGCTCATGAATAATCCAGTCAGCTTGCGCCAGATCGGACAGCGTCTGCACCGGATGGCTTGCCAGCCAGGCCGGAGAGGCGACGGGCAGGATCGCGAAACTGGCTATCCGCGTCGCCCGATAGCGGGAATCGGCCAGCGTACCGAGGCGTATCGCCACATCAAATCGTTCTGAAATGAGGTCCGCATGATGGGAGGAGGAGACGTGGCGCACCCGCAGCGCCGGGTGACGACGGGCAAACGCGGACAGCGCCGGAATGATAACCTGCGCGCCATACTCCGGCGTGGTGGTGATCCGCAGCTCGCCACTTAAGCCGGTATGGCTGGCCCGCACCTCATCCTGCAGATTTTCCGCCGCTTTCAGCAGCGCCACCCCACGCTGATAGAACAACGTCCCGGCGTCGGTGAGGCGCAGACGACGCGTTGAGCGCAGCAGCAGGGTCACCCCCAGTTCATTTTCCAGTTGCCGCACGTTAAAGCTGACCACCGCCTTGGTCTGCCCCAGCGCCGCAGCGGCCAGGGTGAAGCTGCCGGCATCCACCACGGCGATAAACATGGTCACACGCTGAAGATTAAGCATTGTCGTCCGGATGATTGTCAAAAATATTCAGACAGTATATCCCGACCAGCCCCGTTTATCCCACGCAGAACCGGGTTTACAGTAGCCGCCTGTCTGAGGGAGTGAACCATGACCTATCGCCACCGCGTTGCCACCGTTTTTCTGTTCGGCTTTTTTCTCGATTTGATCAATATGTTTATCGCCAGCATCGCCTTCCCGGCCATCAGCCGCGCGCTGACGGTTTCCGTCTCTCAGCTGGCGTGGGTCAGCAATGCTTATATTCTCGGTCTGACGGTCGTCGTACCGTTCAGTGCCTGGCTTAGTCAGCGCTGGGGGGCGAAACGACTGTTTTTACTCTCGCTGGGGCTGTTCAGCCTCGCCGCGCTGGCGGCAGGGCTTGCCAGCAGTCTCGGCGAGCTGATTTTCTGGCGGACGCTGCAGGGGATGGGCGGCGGGCTGTTAATCCCCCTTGGCCAGGCATTGACGTGGCCGCTGTTTCAGCCGCATGAGCGGGCGAAACTCTCGGCGGCGGTGATGCTGGTCGGCCTGCTGGCGCCAGCCTGCTCGCCGGCGATCGGCGGCCTGTTAGTCGAGGCCTTCAGCTGGCGCTGGGTCTTTTTCGCCAGCCTGCCTGTGGCTCTGCTAACCTTTGTGCTGGCGGTGCGATGGCTGAACGACAGCCCCGGCCCGGTTCGCCCGACTCGCTTTCTTCCGCTGTCGTTGCTGGCCGATCCCCTGCTGCGCTTCGCGATGCTGATCTACCTCTGCGTACCGGGGATGTTCATTGGCGTCAACGTGGTCGGGATGTTCTACCTGCAACGCGTCACCGGGATGGCGCCGGGGGCCATCGGTGCCCTGATGGTGCCCTGGTCGCTGGCCTCGTTTGCCGCCATCACTTTTACCGGCAGGTATTTCAACCGCTTCGGGCCCCGGCCGCTGATCGTCATCGGCTGCCTGCTTCAGGCGGCGGGGATCCTGCTGCTGCTGAAGATCGATGCGCACAGCCCGCTGGCGCTGTTGGTTCTGGCCTTTACGCTGATGGGCGGCGGAGGCAGCTTATGCAGCAGTACTGCGCAAAGCAGCGCCTTCCTGCATACGCCTGCCGAAGAGATGCCTGACGCCAGCGCGCTGTGGAATCTGAACCGCCAGCTCAGCTTCTTTGCCGGCAGCGCGCTGCTCGCCCTGCTGCTGAGGGTGTTCCCGCCGGTCTACGCCTGGCAGGGGGGGTTTATTAGCGCCGCTGCCATCACCCTGTTGCCGCTGCTGTTTTGCCTGCGGCTGAACAATCGGGCGATTATCCATCGCCTGCACACTACACTGGAGAAGTCATGAACCCTTATCTGCAGGAAGTCCTCGACGCCCATGTCCTTATCGAACGCTGGTTAAGCCAGGGGGAAGGAAGCGCTGAGGCGCTGATGACACGTTTTGCCGCCGAATTCATCATGATCCCTCCGGGCGGCGAGAAGATGGACTACCCGGCGGTGAGCCGTTTTTTCCACCATGCGGGGGCAACCCGTCCGGGATTACACATCGTGGTGGATCAGGCGAAAATCATTAGCGAGTGGCACGACGGCGCCGCAGTGCTATACCGTGAAAGCCAAACGCTGGCGGATGGCAGTGAGAACGTACGCTGGTCGACGGCGATTTTTCAGCAAGCGGAAGGAAAAATGATCTGGCGTCATCTGCAGGAAACCCGACTCGGCTAGCGCAAAGAAAAAGGCCCCGACTGTCGAGGGGGCCTTTTTGAGAGAAAAGATCTTATTCGCGGAAGAGCGCTTCGATATTCAGCCCCTGCCCCTGCAGAATTTCCCGCAGGCGACGCAGACCTTCCACCTGGATCTGCCGCACACGCTCGCGGGTGAGGCCAATTTCACGGCCCACATCTTCCAGCGTGGCTGCTTCATAACCCAGCAGACCGAAACGACGCGCCAGAACTTCACGCTGCTTGGCGTTCAGTTCGAACAGCCATTTGACGATGCTTTGCTTCATATCATCGTCCTGCGTGGTGTCTTCCGGGCCGTTCTCTTTCTCATCGGCCAGAATATCCAGCAGCGCTTTTTCTGAATCGCCACCCAGCGGAGTATCCACGGAGGTGATGCGCTCGTTCAGACGCAGCATACGGCTGACGTCATCGACCGGTTTGTCCAGCTGTTCGGCAATCTCTTCCGCACTCGGCTCGTGGTCCAGCTTATGGGACAACTCGCGCGCGGTACGCAGATAGACGTTCAGCTCTTTAACAATGTGGATCGGCAAACGGATCGTACGGGTTTGGTTCATGATCGCCCGTTCAATAGTCTGGCGGATCCACCAGGTCGCATAAGTCGAAAAACGGAACCCACGTTCCGGGTCAAACTTTTCAACGGCGCGGATCAGACCGAGGTTACCTTCTTCAATCAGATCCAGCAGCGCCAGACCACGATTGCTGTAACGACGGGCAATCTTCACCACCAGACGCAGGTTGCTTTCAATCATGCGACGGCGTGAAGCGACATCACCACGCAGTGCGCGACGCGCGAAATAGACTTCCTCTTCCGCGGTCAGCAGTGGGGAATAACCAATCTCTCCAAGATAAAGCTGAGTGGCGTCAAGTACGCGTTGTGTTGCGCCTTGCGACAGCAGCTCTTCCTCAGCCAGATCGCTATCACTGGGTTCCTCTTCTACTAAGGCCTTCTCGTCGAAAACCTCAATTCCGTTCTCATCAAATTCCGCGTCTTCATTTAAATCATGAACTTTCAGCGTATTCTGACTCATAAAGGTGGCTCCTACCCGTGATCCCTGAGCAAAGCACCTTCCACGGCACATCAACAAACGACGCCTGGACGATTTCCCCTGCCCTCTCTGCGAGAGGGACGTAGACACCGCCCTGGCGCCTGTTAGCTGATGCTTCGCTTATCCGTACTTTGCCAAATTATCGCTGCGGTAAGTACTGCAGCGGGTTGACGGATTTCCCCTTGTAACGAATTTCAAAATGTAATCTTGTTGAGCTGGTTCCGGTGCTACCCATGGTAGCGATTTTCTGCCCCGCTTTGACTTCCTGTTGCTCCCGAACCAGCATGGTATCGTTATGAGCGTAGGCACTCAGGTAATCATCGTTGTGTTTGATGATAATAAGATTACCGTAGCCGCGCAGTGCGTTACCGGCATAGACGACACGCCCATCGGCGGTCGCGACAATAGCCTGTCCCTTACTGCCTGCAATGTCGATACCTTTATTGCCGCCTTCCGCGCCGCTAAAGTTCTCGATAACCTTGCCATCAGTCGGCCAGCGCCATGATGAGATCGGCGAACTGGTTGACGTACTGCTTGCAGTCGGCTGGGTTGTGCTCACCGTTGTTGGTGCCGTCACCGGCGCGACAACCGTTGTGGTCGTGGTCGCTGGTTTATTATTAGGCAACATCTTGGTAGCACTCTGTTCACCTGAAGATTCAGAATACGTAATAGTCGGTTGTGAAGCAACCACCGCGGTCGATTTTTGTGCAGAAGTTGTGGTGGCTGTCGCACCGCCGCTCGCCCTTGCGCTGGCCTGAGAAACGGCGTTTTCACCAGTGATCGGCTGGCCTGAGGCGTTGCCGACCTGCAGCACCTGACCCACGTTCAGCGCGTACGGGGCCGGGACATTGTTGCGTTGCGCCAGGTCGCGGAAATCGTTGCCGGTGACCCACGCGATATAGAACAGCGTGTCGCCGCGTTTGACCGTATAGGTACTGCCGCCGGTGTAGCTACCTTTCGGAATATCGCCATATTTGCGGTTGTAAACGATCTTACCGTTCACCGTCTGTACCGGCTCCTGCGCCATCGGCGTCGGCTGCGGCTGAATGGTCTGGGTCTGTACCGGCTGGATCGGCTGCGCCTGAGGAGCAGACTTGACGCCGGAGGATGGCGGCGTAATCAGCATGCCGGAGTTGGTGCTGGAAGAGGCGGCACCGCCGGCAGAGCTAACCGGCGCTGGCGGATTATTGGTGTTGGTACACCCGGCCAGCCAGAGTGAAACCAGTGAAAGAGCCGCAATACGGCTGACGGTAAATTTGGTGCTTCCCGCGCTCATTTATCCCCCAGGAATATGTTAACTGCCAATATCTTGCTTACCGGGCGGCGCCCGGCCAGGACACTGAAAAATGCGTCCACCCTACGCCTAAAGTCAGGCAAAAAAAACCTGGAATAATCCGGGTCTCAGGCCAGCTCCCCCTTCACCAGGGGAACAAAGCGAACGGCCTCGACGGTATCAATGATAAATTCGTTGCCCCGGCGACGGATCCGTTTGAGAAACTGATGCTCTTCGCCAACCGGCAGCACCAGCACGCCTTCGTCATCCAGCTGCGCCAGCAGCGCGGTTGGAATCTCCGGCGGCGCCGCCGTCACAATAATGGCATCAAACGGCGCCCGTGCCTGCCAACCTTGCCACCCATCGCCATGACGGGTTGAAACATTATGTAAATCAAGTTGTTTCAGGCGACGACGCGCCTGCCACTGTAAACTCTTAATCCGCTCCACCGAGCAAACGTGATGCACCAGGTGCGCCAGGATGGCCGTCTGGTAGCCGGAACCAGTGCCGATCTCCAGCACGCGCGACTCCGGCGTCAGCGTCAGCAGCTCGGTCATCCGCGCCACCATGTAAGGCTGGGAGATGGTCTGCCCCTGGCCAATCGGCAGCGCGGTGTTTTCCCACGCTTTATGTTCAAAGGCTTCATCAACAAATTTTTCGCGCGGGACCCGCGCGATCGCCTCGAGGACACGCTCATCGACGATGCCCTGCGTGCGCAGTTGATTCAACAAACTTTCAACACGTTTACTTACCATTGCCCGTCAACCCCGACACGTTCCAGCCAATCGCTGACTACCTCATGCGCCTGATGGGCGGTTAAATCGACGTGCAATGGCGTCACGGAAACATAGCCTTCATCCACTGCCGCAAAATCGGTGCCCGGCCCGGCATCGCGCTTATCGCCCGGCGGGCCAATCCAGTACAGGGTGTTGCCGCGCGGATCTTTTTGCGGGATCACCTGGTCGGCCGGATGGCGGTTGCCGCAGCGGGTCACGCGAATGCCCTTGATTTGATCAAGCGGGAGATCCGGCACGTTGATGTTAAGGATCCGCCCGGTACGCAGCGGCTCGCGGCTTAAGGCGCGCAGAATGGTGCAGGTTACCGCCGCGGCGGTATCGTAATGCTGATAGCCGTTCAGCGACACGGCCAGCGCGGGGAACCCCAGATGGCGACCTTCCATCGCTGCGGCCACGGTGCCGGAATAGATGACGTCATCGCCCAGGTTGGGACCCGCGTTAATGCCGGAAACGACGATGTCCGGACGCGGGCGCATCAGCGCGTTCACGCCGAGATAGACGCAGTCGGTCGGGGTGCCCATCTGGACGGCGATGTCGCCATTTTCAAAGGTAAACGTACGCAGGGATGATTCCAGCGTCAGCGAATTCGAGGCTCCGCTGCGGTTACGATCGGGTGCAACAACCTGGACCTCGGCAAACTCCCTTAAGGCCTTTGCCAGGGTCTGTATCCCCGGCGCATGGATCCCGTCATCGTTACTCAGCAATATTCGCATAGTCACCCGTTGTATTGATAAGCTCCCTGACCACGCTGGTGGCGAAGCTGCCCGCCGGCAGCCAGAAACGCAGTTCAACGGTTACGTCATCCCACCAGTTCCAGCTAAGCTGCTGCGGATAGAGGAGCATCGCCCGGCGCGCCGCCTCAACTTTCTCCCGCACCAACAGCGCCTGCAGCGACGTTTCTTCGGCGATGGCGGCCTGCTCGGCGGCCAGAGCGTCGCGCTGGCTTCCCCAGTCGCCGCTGCCCGGCAGCGCAGCCGTGATCATCAGTTCGCGGTTGTGCACCCGCGCCTGCGAAACCTCGAGTTCTTCCGGTGTGACGACAAACCAGCTCCCACGCCCCGCTAATTGTAGCGCATCGCCATCAACAACCTGATTAAATTCCGTTTTTTTTAATCTAATACTGACTTGCTGATTAAACAACGCACTGCGGGCCGCCGACAACCAAAAACTGCGCTTATTGCGATCGCGCACCGGCGCGTCGCTTTCCGCCCAGCGCAACGCGCCCTGCAGATTACTGCCGCCAATGCCAAAGCGCTGCGCGCCGAAATAGTTCGGTACGCCCCGTTCAGCGATGGCCTGCAGACGCGTCTCCACGTCCTGGCGATGGCTAATCTCGCGCAGGATCACGGTAAACTGGTTGCCTTTCAGCGCGCCTAAACGCAGCTTACGCTTATGGCGGGCATATTCCAGTACCTGGCAGCCCTCGAGCTGAAATTTGCTCAGGTCCGGCATCTCTTTGCCGGGCACCCGCGCGCACAGCCACTGCTCGGTGACGGCGTGCTTATCCTTTTGCCCGGCGAAGCTCACTTCACGGGCGTGGATCTTGAGGAATTTCGCCAGCGCGTCGGCGACAAAGCGCGTATTGCAGCCGTTTTTCAGGATCCGCACCAGCACATGTTCGCCTTCGCCGTCCGGCGCAAAGCCCAGATCCTCCACTACCAGAAAATCTTCCGGATTGGCTTTCAGCAGCCCGCTGCTCTGCGGCTTGCCGTGCAGCCAGGTCAGTTGGTCAAAGGCGATCATTTTTCGGCCTTACGCAGCAGCGCGACCGCTTCGCAGGCGATCCCTTCCCCGCGGCCGGTGAAGCCCAGCTTCTCGGTGGTGGTCGCTTTCACGTTGACGTCGTCCATATGGCAGCCGAGATCTTCCGCGATAAAGACGCGCATCTGCGGAATATGCGGCAGCATCTTCGGCGCCTGGGCGATAATGGTGACGTCGACGTTGCCGAGCGTATAGCCTTTGGCCTGAATACGACGCCACGCTTCGCGCAGCAGTTCGCGGCTATCGGCGCCTTTAAACGCCGGATCGGTATCGGGGAACAGTTTGCCGATATCGCCGAGCGCCGCGGCGCCCAGCAGCGCGTCGGTCAGCGCATGCAGCGCGACGTCGCCGTCGGAGTGGGCCAGCAGCCCTTTTTCATAAGGAATGCGTACCCCGCCAATAATGATTGGGCCTTCACCGCCAAAAGCGTGTACGTCAAAACCATGTCCAATTCGCATTAAGCTTTCTCCTGGTGTCGGGAACGGGTGAGGTAAAATTCAGCCAGCGCCAGGTCTTCCGGGCGCGTCACTTTAATATTATCCGCGCGACCGGCGACCAGTTGCGGATGGAAGCCGCAGTACTCCAGCGCCGAGGCTTCATCAGTGATGGTCGCCCCCTCGTTCAGCGCCCGGGTGAGGCAATCCACCAGCAGCTCGCGAGGGAAAAATTGCGGGGTGAGCGCATGCCACAGGTCATTACGATCGACGGTATGGGCGATAGCGGTTTTGCCCGGCTCGGCGCGCTTCATGGTGTCGCGCACCGGCGCCGCGAGGATCCCCCCGACACGGCTGGTTTCGCTGAGCGCCAGCAGACGGCTGAGGTCGTCCTGATGCAGGCAGGGGCGCGCGGCGTCATGCACCAGCACCCACTGCGCCTCCGGCAACGCCTTCAGGCCCGCGAGCACGGAATCGGCGCGCTCGGCGCCGCCATCCACGACGGTAATTTGCGGGTGCTGCGCCAGCGGTAGCTGGCTGAAGCGCCGATCGCCGGGGCTGACGGCAATCACCACGCGCTGGACGCACGCATTCGCCAGCAGTGCGGCGACGGCATGTTCGAGAATCGTTTTGTTACCGATTGAGAGATATTGTTTCGGGCATTCCGTTTGCATGCGGCGGCCAAAACCGGCTGCCGGCACCACGGCGCAAACGCCCGGAAAAGTGGCTGCCATGTCGTAATCCTGGGCCTGGTTATCGATTGTTCTGCTGTTGCCCCGATGCCTGGTTGCGTTTAGACGCATCCGGTACCAGACGATAGAAGGTTTCGCCCGGGCGGGTCATACTGAGTTCATTGCGCGCGCGCTCCTCGATCGCTTCCTGCCCGCCGTTGAGGTCGTCAATTTCGGCAAATAGCTGATCGTTGCGTGCTTTTAATTTGGCGTTAGTCGCCTGCTGGGCGGTGACGTCGTCATTAACCCGCGTGTAGTCGTGCAGGCCGTTTTTACCGAACCACAGTGAATACTGTAGCCAGACCAGCAAAGCTAATAATAGCAGCGTTAGTTTACCCATCCTGCCCCCTGAAAAACGGCATCATCATCCCAAAACTCGCCCGGGTACGCTACCGGGGCGCGCGGACGATGCCGCGTAACGCGGGGACTGTACCATATTTTTGCTGCCGATACCCATGCTTGATTCATCCCGGAAACGGGTTATCCCAACAGCCAGAGGAAGAGTAGCGCAAACATCAGCCCGACGGTCAGGATAGTCGCGCTGGCGCTATAGAGCAGTTTGCCATTGAGCAGAGAGTGCAGCGCAATACCGACCACTACCGCCACCGGCATCAACGCAAGGAAGAACGGCCAGGTGTAAAGGAGGAAGAAGAGCGTATTACTGCCATAGAGAAGGAAGGGAATACCCAGCGCCAGCAGCCATGAAATAAAGCCCACGGCAGCGCCCGACAGAGACCAGGTGGTCTCGTCGCCGATCGCCGGAGGCGGTTCTGAACGAATAATACTGAGGTTCTGGGTATTGCGCATATCGAATCCTGTAGACCGGGCAACCGGCACCCCTCGATGCCGCTGCCGTTTCAGGATCTGATAATATCGCTCTGTTGCAGCAGGTCTAATAGTTGGTGCACCAAATTTGTTACCAATTGTTCACCATCCAGATGAATTTCCGCCTTTTCCGGTGCCTCATAGACCGAGTCTATGCCGGTGAAATTGCGTAATTCCCCTGCCCGCGCCTTCTTGTATAATCCTTTCGGATCCCGCGCCTCGCAAATGGCCAGCGGGGTATCGACGAACACTTCGATAAAGCGTCCCTCCCCCAGGCGCTCGCGCACCATCTGTCGCTCCGCGCGGTGCGGAGATATAAATGCCGTCAATACAACCAGCCCGGCATCGACCATCAGCCTGGCCACTTCACCGACGCGGCGAATGTTCTCTTTGCGATCCTCATCGCTGAATCCCAGGTCGCTGCACAGGCCATGACGCACGTTGTCGCCGTCCAGCAGATAGGTGCTGACGCCGCGCTCATGCAGCGCCTCTTCCAGCGCCCCGGCGACAGTGGATTTACCCGACCCCGAAAGGCCGGTAAACCACAGCACCACGCCGCGATGGCCGTGATGCTGCTCCCGCTGCTGCTGGGTCACAGGATGGGCATGCCAGACGACGTTTTCGTCATGCTGGGCCATTATTGGCCTCCCAGCAGGTCGCGGGCGTCCCAGTGCGGGAAGTGTTTACGGATCAGCTGGTTCAGCTCCAGCTCGAAGGCGCTGTACTGCGATGCCGAGGTCGACGCCTGCAGGTGCGGCTCGTTGACCATCCCGGCGCCCACGGTGACGTTGGTCAGGCGATCGATAAAGATAAGGCCGCCGGTCACCGGGTTTTGCTGATACGGATCCAGCACTAAAGGTTCGTCAAAGGTCAGCTCCACCAGCCCAATGCCGTTCAGCGGGAGAGACTCGACTTCACGCTGGGTCAGGTTGTTAATATCGACCTGGTAGCGGATAGCGTCGACGCGAGCGCGGGTCTTCTTGCCGGCGATTTTAATGTCGTAGCTCTGGCCAGGGGTCAGCGGCTGCTCGGCCATCCACACCACGTCGATGCTGGCGCTTTGCACCGCCGGCAGCGAGGCTTGCGCGTCAACCAGCAGGTCGCCGCGGCTGATGTCGATTTCATCTTTCAGCACAAGGGTAATGGCTTCGCCGGCGGCAGCTTCCTGCAGGTCGCCGTCGAAGGTGACGATACGCGCCACGCTCGATTCGACGCCCGACGGCAGCACCTTCAGACGCTGGCCAACGGTAACCGTACCGGAGGCGACCGTGCCGGAGAAGCCGCGGAAATCGAGGTTCGGACGGTTAACATACTGCACCGGGAAGCGCAGCGGCTGGCTCTCGACCACCCGCTGGATCTCCACGGTTTCGAGGACTTCCAGCAGGGTCGGGCCGCTGTACCACGGTATGTTCGCGCTCTGGCTGGCGACGTTATCGCCTTCCAGCGCCGACAGCGGTACAAAGCGGATATCGAGGTTGCCCGGCAGCTGCTCGGCGAAAGTCAGATAATCTTCCCGGATCTCGTTGAAGCGCGCTTCGCTAAACTCGACGAGATCCATTTTGTTGACCGCTACCACCAGGTGTTTAATGCCCAGCAGCGTCGAGATGAAGCTGTGACGACGGGTCTGGTCGAGCACGCCCTTGCGCGCATCGATCAGCAGGATCGCCAGGTCGCAGGTTGACGCGCCGGTGGCCATATTGCGCGTGTACTGCTCGTGCCCCGGGGTGTCGGCGATGATAAATTTGCGTTTTTCGGTCGAGAAGTAGCGGTAAGCGACATCGATGGTGATGCCCTGCTCACGCTCAGCCTGCAGGCCGTCCACCAGCAGCGCCAGGTCCAGTTTTTCGCCCTGGGTACCGTGACGCTTGCTGTCGTTGTGCAGAGACGACAGCTGGTCTTCATAGATCTGGCGCGTATCGTGCAGCAGACGGCCAATTAAGGTGCTTTTGCCGTCATCAACGCTGCCGCAGGTCAGAAAACGCAGCAGGCTCTTGTGCTGTTGCGCGTGCAGGTAAGCTTCTACGCCGCCTTCATTAGCAATTTGTTGGGCAATTGTGGTGTTCATGGCGGCTCCTTAGAAATACCCCTGACGTTTCTTCAGCTCCATCGAGCCGGCCTGGTCGCGGTCAATCACGCGGCCCTGACGTTCGCTGGTGGTCGATACCAGCATCTCTTCAATAATTTCCGGCAGCGTCTGCGCTTCAGACTCCACTGCGCCGGTCAGCGGCCAGCAGCCAAGGGTACGGAAACGCACCATCCGTTTTTCAATCACTTCGCCCGGCTGCAGATCGATACGGTCGTCATCGATCATCATCAGCATACCGTCGCGCTCCAGCACCGGGCGCTCAGCGGCCAGATACAGCGGCACGATTTCAATATTTTCCAGATAGATGTACTGCCAGATATCCAGCTCAGTCCAGTTGGAGAGCGGGAAGACGCGGATGCTTTCGCCTTTGTTAATCTGGCCGTTGTAGTTGTGCCACAGCTCCGGACGCTGATTTTTCGGGTCCCAGCGGTGGAAGCGGTCGCGGAAGGAGTAGATGCGCTCTTTCGCGCGGGATTTCTCTTCGTCGCGACGCGCGCCGCCGAACGCGGCGTCAAAGCCGTATTTGTTCAGCGCCTGCTTCAGGCCTTCCGTTTTCATGATATCGGTATGCTTAGCACTGCCGTGGACAAACGGGTTGATGCCCATCGCCACCCCTTCCGGGTTTTTATGCACCAGCAGCTCACAGCCGTAGGCTTTGGCGGTACGGTCGCGGAACTCATACATCTCACGGAATTTCCAGCCGGTATCGACGTGCAGCAGCGGGAACGGCAGGGTTCCCGGATAAAACGCTTTGCGCGCCAGATGCAGCATTACGCTGGAATCTTTCCCGATGGAGTACATCATCACCGGGTTAGAAAATTCGGCGGCCACCTCACGAATAATATGGATGCTTTCCGCCTCCAGTTGCCGCAGGTGAGTGAGTCGTTTTTGGTCCATAACCGTTCCTTAAGCCAGATTGACCACCGAAGCGTTAAACCCTTCGGCGGATGATGTATGTTGAAACCAGGCGAGCTGCTGATGCAGCTGCACCACTTCGCCGACCACCAGCAGGGCGGGCATCGGGGCGTCTTTCGCCAGGTGTTCGAGTTGTTGCAATGTGCCGGTTATCGTCTGCTGATCGTCGCGGGTACCGCGGGAAATCACCGCGACCGGCGTAGCGCTGTCGCGACCGTGGGCGATCAACTGGGCGCTGATTTCCGCCGCCTTCATGGTGCCCATGTAGATCGCCAGCGTTTGTTGGCTCTTCGCCAGCAGCGACCAGTCGAAGGGGGCGCTGTCCGGCTTGTAGTGGCCGGTGACAAAGACGGCGCTTTGCGCATAGTCGCGATGGGTCAGCGGAATACCGGCGTAGGCCGTCGCCCCGGCAGCAGCAGTGACGCCAGGCACCACCTGGAACGGGATCCCCGCTTCGGCGGCAGCCTGCAGCTCTTCTGCGCCGCGGCCAAAAATAAACGGATCCCCGCCCTTCAGACGCACGACGGTTTTCCCCGCCTTCGCCGCCGCCACCAGCAGCTGATTGGTTTCATGCTGCGGCACCGAGTGCTCGCCGGCGCGTTTGCCGACACAGATCAGCTCGGCATCACGGCGCACCAGCTCGAGAACCGGCGGGGTCACCAGATGGTCGTGGAAAACCACGTCCGCCTGCTGGATCGCCTGCAGACCACGAAGGGTCAGCAGCCCGGCATCGCCCGGCCCGGCGCCCACCAGAATAATTTCTCCCGTCTCGCGTTCGGGCTTATCCAGCTCATCCTGCAGCGCCTTTTCCGCCTCCGCATGATTGCCCGCCACCATCAGGCTGGCAAAGCGGCCGGTAAAGACGCGTTCCCAGAAGCGGCGACGCGCTTCGGTGGTCGTCAGACGGGTTTTCAGATGGTTACGCCAGTAGCTCGCCGATTCCGCCAGCCGCCCGAGGTTCGTCGGCAGCAGCGCTTCAATTTTCTCGCGCAGAATGCGCGACAGCACTGGCGCTTTGCCGCTGGAGGAGATCGCCACCAGCAGCGGCGAACGGTCGACGATAGAAGGGAAGACAAACGAGCACAGCGCCTGGTTATCCACCACGTTGACCAGCCGGTAGCGCGCGTTAGCCGCCGCAAACACCCGCTGATTAAGCGCCTCATCCTCCGTGGCCGCAATCACCAGAAAGACATCATCCACCAGCGACTCGCTAAATTCCGTCGCCCGCCAGCTAAGCGCCTGGCGCGCCGCCAGATCGGCCAGCGCCGGAGAGAGCGTCCCGGCGACCACCTGCACCTGCGCCTGAGCGCGCAGCAGGAATTTAATCTTGCGTTCAGCAATCTCATCGCCGCCGATCACCAGCACGGGCCTTTGTTTCAGTTCGGCAAAAAGGGGCAAGTAATCCACGGCGCAACAACTCTCTTACAATCAGCGATACTGCGACTATAGGGTGCGCCTGAGAGCAAATGAAATTACGAAATGGAATGAGTTGTGACGCAAAGGAATAACGCTGTGGAAATACAAATATCAAAAAGTGCTTAACGCGCTATTTTTCCGCTATTTAAGAGCAATTGAAATTGTTTAACCGCGGTCACAGTTTCATACTGTACGCGTCAAATTGTCTTGTTCGTGTAAGGACCCCTTATGTTTTCCGCGTTGTGCCGCCGTCTGCTTCCTCTGGCGCTCGGCACCGGTTTTGTTTTCGCCGCCGCCCCCGCTTTCAGCGCGCTGGGCGACACCGCCAGTAGCCAGGCCCGTCATATCGCCACCGTCTTCCCGGGACGAATGACCGGAACACCAGCCGAGATGTTGTCAGCCGAGTACCTCCGCCAGCAGTTCGCCCAGATGGGTTATCAGAGCGACGTGCGCAGCTTCAATACCCGCTACATCTATACCGATAACAATCAGCGTAAGAACTGGCATAACGCCACCGGCAGTACGGTGATCGCCGCCCATGAAGGCCAGTCCCGCCAGCAAATCATTATTATGGCGCATCTCGATACCTACGCGCCGCAGAGCGATAAAGACGTGGAGAACAACCTTGGCGGCCTGACGCTGCAGGGCATCGACGACAACGCGATGGGGCTCGGCGTGATGCTGGAGCTGGCGGATCATTTAAAGAATATCCCCACCCGCTATGGCATTCGCTTTATCGCCACCAGCGGTGAAGAGGAAGGTCGTCTCGGGGCGCAAAATCTGCTACAGCGCATGAGTGAGGCGGAAAAGAAAAATACCCTGCTGGTGATCAACCTCGATAATCTGGTGGTGGGCGATAAGCTTTACTTCAACAGTGGCCGCCGCACGCCGGCCTCGGTGCGTAAGCTAACCCGCGACCGCGCGCTGGCTATCGCCCGCAGCAAGGGGATTGTCGCGGCGACCAATCCAGGACTGAACCCAGCATACCCAAAAGGCACCGCCTGCTGTAACGACGCCAGCGTCTTCGACAGCGCGGGGATCCCGGTGCTGTCGGTCGAGGCAACCAACTGGTCACTCGGTAAAAAGGATGGCTATCAGCAGCGCCAGAAATCCCGCGCCTTCCCGGACGGCACCAGCTGGCATAGCGTGCAGATTGATAATCAGCAGTATCTCGACCACGCGCTGCCGGGACGCATAGAACGCCGCAGCCGCGAGGTAGTGAAAGTGATGCTGCCGCTGGTGAAAGAGCTGGCGAAGGTGGAGAAGAAAAGCTGATACGCACAAAAGAACGCGCGGTATCACCCGCGTGTTCTTCTTGAATTATCACCCAAAGAAAGCGCTAACAGCTTAACCCTCGTGCAATCCGCACTCGCGTTTAAGCCCGAAGAACCGAGTCTCTTCTTCTGCCATGCCTGGTTCCCATTTGCGGGTGGTGTGGGTATCGCCTACCGACAGATAACCCTGATCCCACAGCGGGTGGTATTTCAGCCCGTGCTTTTGCAGGTACTGATACACCGTCCGGTTATCCCAGTCGATAATCGGCAGCACCTTGAACACCCCGCGCTGGATAGCCAGCACCGGTAAGGTCGCCCGGCTACCGGACTGCTCGCGGCGCAGACCAGCGAACCAGGTCTGAGTATTGAGCTCTTTCAGCGCCCGGTTCATCGGCTCGACTTTGTTGATCTCATTGTATTTCTCAATGCCCTCAACGCCCTGCTCCCACAGCTTACCGTAACGCGCCTCCTGCCAGGCGGCGCTCTCCTGCGCCCGATAGACCTTCAGGTTCAGCTTGAGCTTGTCGGTTAACTCATCGATAAACTGATAGGTTTCCGGAAACAGATAGCCGGTATCGGTGAGGATCACCGGAATATCCGGGCGCAGCTGGTTCACCAGGTGCAGACTCACCGCCGCCTGAATGCCAAAGCTGGAAGATAAAGCATACTCGCCAGGCAGATTTTCCAGCGCCCATGCTACGCGTTCTTCGGCGCTGAGCTTCTCCAGCTTCGCATTGGTCTCCGCCAGCGCCAGGATACGTTCCACTTTCGGCAATGCATTAAGCGCGTTTAGATCGAGTACGGACATATAAACCTCGTTTGCCTGTTTTACCGGGCGGCACTGCGTTTGCCCGGCCTACGGGTTTTACAGGCCCGGGTCGCTACGCGCCACCGGGCACCAGGATGTTATTCCCAGAAATCGCGGGCTGGGTCGAGCACCGGGCGAATGATGCCCGCACGCACCGTAAAGTCGCCGAAGCCTTCACCCGCTTCGCGCTCTTTCGCCCAGCGCCCTACCAGTTCGTCTAGCGAGTCGAGAATTTCCGACTCGGTAATATTCTCACGGTACATCCGCGGGATGCGGGTGCCGCTGCGGTTACCGCCAAGGTGCAGGTTGTAGCGCCCCGGCGCTTTGCCCACCAGTCCCACTTCCGCCAGCATCGCGCGGCCGCAGCCGTTCGGGCAGCCGGTGACCCGGGTGACGATATGCTCATCGCTCACGCCGTGCTTGTTCATCACCCCTTCCACCTTGTCGATAAACGACGGCAGGAAACGTTCGGCTTCCGCCATTGCCAACGGGCAGGTCGGGAAGGAGACGCAGGCCATCGAGTTTTCGCGCTGCGGAGTAACGGCATTCATCAGACCATGATCCCGCGCCAGCTTCTCGATCCGCGCCTTCTGATCTTCCGGTACGCTGGCAACGATCAGGTTCTGGTTGGCAGTGATGCGGAATTCGCCTTTATGGATCTTAGCAATCTCCAGCAGGCCAGTCTTCAGCGGACGACCCGGATAATCGAGAATGCGGCCGTTTTCAATAAACAGCGTCAGGTGCCATTTGTCATCAATCCCCTTCACCCAGCCGATGCGGTCGCCACGGCCGGTGAATTCGTACGGGCGGATCGGCTCAAACTTAATGCCGGCCCGGCGCTCCACTTCCGCCTTGAAGGTTTCGACGCCAACGCGCTCAAGGGTGTACTTGGTTTTCGCATTCTTACGGTCGGTACGGTTGCCCCAGTCGCGCTGGGTAGTCACGACCGCTTCCGCCACCGCCAGAGTATGCTCCAGCGGCAGATAACCGAATTCGCTCGCCGTGCGGGCGTAGGTTTTCTTGTTGCCGTGTTCGATAGAGAGACCGCCGCCCACCAGCAGGTTAAAGCCTACCAGCTTGCCATTTTCGGCAATCGCCACGAAGTTCATGTCGTTAGCGTGCAGATCGATATCGTTCTGCGGCGGGATCACCACCGTGGTTTTAAACTTACGCGGCAGATAGGTCTGACCGAGGATCGGCTCTTCGTCAGTAGTGGCGACCTTTTTCTGATCCAGCCAGATCTCGGCATAAGCGCGGGTACGCGGCAGCAGATGCTCGGAGATCTTTTTCGCCCACTCGTAGGCCTCAGCGTGCAGCTGCGACTCGTACGGGTTGGAGGTGCACAGCACATTACGGTTCATATCGTTGGCGGTGGCCAGCGCGTCCAGCCCCACCGAGTGCAGCATCTGATGCACCGGCTTGACGTTTTTTTTCAGAATGCCGTGGAACTGGAAGGTCTGCCGGTTGGTCAGACGAATACTGCCGTAAATGGTGTTGTCCGCGGCAAACTTATCGATCGCCTTCCACTGGGTGGTGGTGATCACCCCGCCCGGCAGACGGCAGCGCAGCAGCATCGCATGGCGCGGCTCCAGCTTCTGGGCGGCGCGTTCCGCGCGGATATCGCGATCGTCCTGCTGGTACATGCCGTGGAAACGGATCAGCAGGAAGTTATCGCCTTTAAAACCGCCGGTCAGACCGTCGTTTAAATCTTCCGCAATGGTGCCGCGCAGGTAGTTGCTCTCAAGCTTCATGCGCTCGGCATCGGTCAGTTTACCTTCGACCACTAAAGGCCCCGGATGTTTTTCGCTCATTAGTAGACATCTCGCTGATAACGGCGCTCAACGCGCAGCTCACTTAAAAATTCGTCCGCCGCTTCGGCGTCCATCGCGCCGTATTCGGCAATCACTTCCAGTAAAGTATGTTCCACGTCTTTCGCCATACGATTGGCGTCGCCGCAGACATAAATGTGGGCGCCATCATTGATCCAGCGCCAGAGCTCGGCCCCCTGCTCGCGCAGTTTGTCCTGTACATAGACTTTTTGTTGTTGATCGCGGGACCAGGCCAGGTCAATACGGGTCAGCAGACCTTCCTTCACATAGCTCTGCCACTCTACCTGATAGAGGAAATCTTCAGTGAAGTGCGGGTTGCCGAAGAACAACCAGTTCTTGCCTTGCGCCCCGTCCGCTGCGCGCTGCTGCATAAAGGCGCGGAACGGCGCAATGCCGGTGCCCGGGCCAATCATGATCACCGGCGTCTCCGGGTTAGCCGGCAGACGGAAGTTGTCATTGTGTTCTATAAAGACGCGGACTTCGCCATCTTCTTCCACACGGTCGGCGAGGAAGCTGGAGGCACCGCCAGCCCGGGCGCGACCTTCAATTTCATAGCGCACCACGCCCACGGTGACATGCACTTCGCTCTCCACTTCCGCCTGTGAGGAGGCAATGGAGTACAGGCGCGGCGTCAGCGGACGCAGCAGACCGATTAACGCCTCGGCGTCCAGCTGCGCCGGCGAGAAACGGACCATATCGACGATCGGCGTCGCAGCAGCATACTGCTGCAGCTGAGCTTTATCGCCCACCAGCGGCAGCAGCGATTCGCTGCGGGTCAGGGTGGCGTAGTTTTCGACGATAGTCGCGGTGTTAACCGTCAGCTCAAAATGCCACTCCAGCGCTTCCGCCAGCGGCAGAGTTTTGCCATCAACGGTTACCGGCTCGTCGCCCTTCAGCCACAGCAGCTCCACCAGCTCTTTGACCAGCTGAGGATCGTTTTGATACCAGACGCCCAGCGCGTCGCCCGGCTGATAGCGCAGACCGGAATCACCGAGGTCAATTTCGATATGGCGCACATCTTTTTCGGAATCGCGGCCAGTGATTTTCTGGTTGACCGACAAGGTCGCCGACAGCGGAGCCTCTTTGGTGTACGGGCTGGTATGGATGTCGTTCACCGCGCCGCTGGTGGCCAGCTGAGCGGGCGCGGCAACTGGCGCACGGGCCTTCAGCACCTCAACAACGCGCGCGCGCCATTCCGCAGCCGCGGTCTGATATTCGACGTCGGCATCGACGCGATCGAGCAGGCGTTCTGCGCCGAGCTCGGCCAGCTTGCTGTCGAAATCTTTGCCGGACTGGCAGAAGAATTCATAAGAAGTATCGCCGAGGCCAAAGACAGCGAACGCGGTCCCGTCCAGCTTCGGCGCTTTTTTCGAGAACAGGAACTTATGCAATGCGACCGCTTCTTCCGGCGGCTCACCTTCCCCCTGGGTGGACGTCACGACCACCAGCAGTTTTTCCGCAGCAATTTGTTTGAATTTATAATCGCCTGCATTCACCAGCTTCACGTTCAGCTTCGCTGCCAGCAGATCGTCGCGCAGCGCTTCGGCGACGCGGCGGGCATTGCCGGTTTGCGAGGCGGAAATCAGCGTGATCGAGGGCACCTCAGCGGCCTGGGCAGGAACGGCCACAGCCGCGCCGGACTGCTGATTCAGCACGCCCCAGAAATAGCCAGACACCCAGGCAAGCTGAGTGGGCGTGAAGTCAGTGGTGGCCGCCTGAAGGCGCGCCAGTTGCTCCGGGTTGAGCGGCAGCAAGTTGGAAGGTGTGGCCTGTGTCGTCATGCGTCGTTTGTTCCAGTAAGCAAAGCTGTTGTTCGCGCCCTGTCAGCGCGACAAAAACAGAAGAGAATAGAAGGGTAACGGTGCTGATAGTAACAATTAAAGAAGGGATGGAAATAATAAATAACCAAATGGACTAACCTGTTTTAGTTGTAGTTATTAACAACAAAATCGATTAAATAACCACATGAAATATAACCATTTAATTCAGATAACCCAGATAAATGTGTCCATTTTCTGTTCAGGGCCGTTTTAGTTAATGCGAAAAAATGTGCTTTCCGGTACCCTACGGCGGTTTTTTTCGTCCTGTTGAGAGTCAATGATGTCCACCACGCTGTTTAAAGATTTCACCTTCGAAGCCGCCCACCACCTGCCGCACGTCCCGGAAGGGCACAAATGCGGTCGCCTGCATGGCCACTCCTTTATGGTGCGTCTGGAGATCACCGGTGAAGTCGATCCCCATACCGGGTGGATCATGGATTTTGCCGAGCTGAAGGCCGCCTTCAAGCCGACATACGATCGCCTGGACCACTATTATCTGAACGATATCCCCGGTCTGGAAAACCCCACCAGCGAAGTGCTGGCGAAATGGATCTGGGATGAGATGAAACCGCGGGTACCGCTGCTGAGCGCCGTGATGGTCAAAGAGACCTGCACCGCTGGCTGCGTCTATCGCGGCGAGTAAGCGAAAAAAAAGCCCGGTCAGTACGCTGCCGGGCTTTTTTATCAGGCAATATTCAAATATTTGTGCGTCTGCATGGACAGGCGCCAGTTACGGGCGATGCAGGTGTCGATACACAGGCGCGTCGCGTCTTCTTTCTGACTGATCGGCTGCAGGGCGATGATCCGCGGTTTGTCATCGCTCAGCGTTTCCAGCAGTTCGTCCAGCGCTTCGATGTCGCGGACGCGCCCTACCGGATGCTTGATCTCATCCGCCCGCTGCAGAGCCTGCGACAGCACATCATACCCGCCACGCATATTAACCTTCGGGGATACCGTCACCCAGGTGTTGTGGCTGCAGCGCACTTCATGGGTGCCGCTGGTTTCAATCTGACAGCTAAAGCCGTTTTGTTCCAGAAGCGAGGTTAACGGCGTTAAATCATGAATGCAGGGTTCACCGCCGGTAATGACCACGTGGCGGGCAGTCCACCCCTGGCGCCCAATAATCGCCAGCAGATCCTCGCTGCTTGCCGGCCCCCACTTATCGCTCTCTTTGGTTTTCGCCAGGATGCTGAACAACGACACTTCCCGATCGGCCAGCTTGTCCCAGGTATGCTTAGTGTCGCACCACGCGCATCCTACCGGGCATCCCTGCAGACGAATAAAAATGGCAGGCACGCCGGTGAAGTAACCCTCGCCTTGCAGGGTCTGGAACATCTCGTTAATCGGGTACTGCATAGTCATCTCTGTTTAGGGTCATAAACGTCCATTATCGCAGATTTCAGCGCACAGGTCTTGTCCTGCGCTGCGATCCCTTTTTTACCCCTTCGTCAATATCCGTGTCGGGAATAATATTATTGATTAAAGAAACAATCTTTTCTTTTGGCTTAATTTATTAGCATGATAAGAATTAAAATAATTAATATTCTGACACGTGGACTGAAAATGTGTAACAGAAAATGTTATTCCTGTCATTCAGGATAAAATAAAAGGTCCAGACAGCAAAATAAAAAACCTTAAAATACAGTGATGTACAAACTGATACATGAAAGAGTGAATTATCTGGCCGATCTGCGAGTCCAATTCAATCCGCCGGTGATAATAACCTTAAACTGGTCTTAATAAATCCCTGATCGGGCCCCTTCTTTATTTAATCGTCGTTTACTTTTGCCCGCCTAGAATCCCGCAGACCAACCATAATGAGATAGCGTTTATGACCACATTATTAATTACCGGCGTTACGGGGTTTCTGGGCGGTGCCGCGTTAGAGAAAATACTCCATCAGGAAACCCGGTTAGATCTGCTACTGCTCGTGCGTGCTGATAGCCCCGAGGCAGGCCTCGAACGGGTCAAAGAGAACATGCGTAAGTTCAACATCGCCGAGGAGAAGCTGGCGATGCTTCACCCGCAGCATATCCTGCTGGGCGATCTCGCTTCTCCGGAGCATTTTCTTAACGATCCGCGCCTCGATCAGGTGACGCATGTCCTCAACTGCGCCGCTGTCGCCTCGTTTGGCAGCAACCCGCTCATCTGGAAGGTTAACGTTGAGGGTACGCTGCGCCTGGCGCAACGGATGGCGCAGGTTGAGGGTCTGCAGCGTTTTCTGCACGTCGGCACAGCGATGTCATGTTCGCCTGAGCCGGATTCACTGGTCGCCGAAAGCGCGGAGTTTCGGGAACGCGCTGAGCACCTGGTGGAATACACCCACTCGAAATCAACCATCGAGCAGTTGATGCAGCAGCATTGCCCTACACTGCCGCTGGTCATTGCCCGCCCTTCTATCGTGGTGGGTCATACCCATCACGGCTGCCGGCCTTCCAGCAGTATTTTCTGGGTGTTCAGCATGGGGCTGATGCTGCAGAAATTTTTATGTTCCATGGAGGACCGAATCGATGTCATCCCGGTGGACTACTGCGCTGATGCCCTGCTGATGCTGCTTAACCAGCCGCTGGCTCACGGCGAAGTGGTGCACATCTCTGCCGGGGAGGAGAATAGCGTGAAGTTTGCCGAAATCGACCGGGCGATGGCTCAGGCCCTCGAACAGGCCCCGGTGGGGGATAAGTACGCCCAGGTCAGCTATGACACGCTGGTCAAAATGCGTCGTGAACTGAAAGGGATATTTGGGCCATGCAATGAACGTCTGATGCTGAAAGCCATGCGCTTATATGGCGCGTTCGCTACGTTGAATGTGCGCTTTAGTAACGACAAGCTGTTGAGCATGGGAATGCCAAAACCACCGCGTTTTACGGATTACATCGACCGCTGCGTGGAGACCACTCGCGGGCTGTCGATCCCCCAGCAAATGGCCGTCGATTTTAAATAATCGCCGACGAGGTAAAAAAAATGCCAGCCCTGAGGCTGGCATTATTATTTCACAAAGACAGGATTATGCCTGGCCTTTGATCTCTTTACGACCGTTGAACGGCGCTTGCTCACCCAGCGCTTCTTCGATACGAATCAGCTGGTTGTATTTAGCAACGCGGTCAGAACGGCTCATAGAACCGGTTTTGATCTGGCCTGCAGCGGTACCGACAGCCAGGTCAGCGATGGTCGCGTCTTCAGTTTCGCCAGAACGGTGAGAGATGACAGCGGTGTAGCCAGCGTCTTTCGCCATCTTGATGGCAGCCAGAGTTTCGGTCAGAGAACCGATCTGGTTGAATTTGATCAGGATGGAGTTAGCGATGCCTTTTTCGATGCCTTCTTTCAGGATCTTGGTGTTGGTTACGAACAGGTCGTCACCAACCAGCTGGATTTTGTCGCCCAGTACTTTGGTCTGGTATGCGAAACCGTCCCAGTCAGATTCGTCCAGGCCATCTTCGATGGAGACGATCGGGTACTGTTTGGTCAGGTCTTCCAGGAAGTGAGTGAACTCTTCAGAGGTGAACGCTTTGTTGCCTTCGCCAGCCA
This sequence comes from Klebsiella sp. P1CD1, assembly GCF_003790505.1. NCBI lineage: Bacteria > Pseudomonadati > Pseudomonadota > Gammaproteobacteria > Enterobacterales > Enterobacteriaceae > Klebsiella > Klebsiella sp. P1CD1. Next base: position 1,087,119 of record NZ_CP033631.1, on the reverse strand, counting down.
GAACGTATTTACCGTCTTTGTAGAATTCAGATGCTGCGCAGTCCATCGCCAGGGTGATGTCTTTGCCCAGCTCGTAGCCAGCAGCTTTAACCGCTTCAGCGATAACAGCCAGTGCTTCGGCGTTAGAACCCAGGTTCGGCGCGTAGCCGCCTTCGTCACCAACGGCAGTGTTCATGCCTTTGGACTTCAGCACTTTCGCCAGGTGATGGAACACTTCAGAACCCATGCGTACGGCTTCTTTCAGGGTCGGCGCGCCAACCGGCTGAATCATGAATTCCTGGATGTCGACGTTGTTGTCAGCGTGCTCACCACCGTTGATGATGTTCATCATCGGAACCGGCATGGAGTATTTGCCCGGAGTGCCGTTCAGTTCCGCGATGTGCGCGTACAGCGGCAGGCCTTTGGACGCTGCAGCTGCTTTGGCGTTTGCCAGAGAAACAGCCAGGATAGCGTTCGCACCGAAGTTAGATTTGTTTTCAGTACCGTCCAGGTCGATCATGATCTTGTCGATGCCAGCCTGATCTTTAGCATCTTTGCCCAGGATTGCCTGAGCGATCGGGCCGTTTACCGCAGCAACAGCTTTGGTTACGCCTTTACCCAGAAAACGGGATTTGTCGCCATCGCGCAGTTCCAGCGCTTCGCGGGAACCAGTAGAAGCACCTGACGGAGCAGCTGCCATACCGACGAAACCACCTTCCAGGTGTACTTCGGCTTCAACAGTCGGGTTACCACGGGAGTCGATGATTTCACGACCGATGACTTTAACGATTTTGGACATTAGGTTTTCCTCAGTACAAGTTAAACTAAAACTCCAGACAAACAATGCACCCAGTTGGGTGCATTGCCGTTCTAACTCTTTTACTTCGCCTGACGCTTCTGGTACTCGCTCGCGGCTTTCACAAAGCCAGCAAACAGCGGGTGCCCATCACGCGGCGTCGAAGTAAACTCCGGGTGGAACTGGCAGGCAACAAACCACGGATGGTTCGGCACTTCGATGATCTCGACCAACTGATCATCCCCGGAACGGCCCGCAACGCGCAGACCAGCAGCTTCAATCGGTTTCAACAACATGTTGTTGACTTCGTAGCGGTGACGATGGCGCTCGGTGATGGTCGGCTCGCCGTACAGCTGGCGCACCAGAGATTCATCATCCAGCTGGCACTGCTGTGCGCCCAGGCGCATGGTGCCGCCCAGATCGCTCTTCTCGGAGCGGACTTCAACGTTGCCATCTTCGTCACGCCATTCGGTAATCAGGGCCACAACCGGGTATTTACAGTCTGGCACAAATTCCGTCGAGTTGGCGTTTTCCATACCCGCTACGTTGCGCGCGAACTCAATCAGCGCAACCTGCATACCCAGGCAGATGCCCAGATAAGGAATATTGTTCTCACGCGCATAGCGCGCGGTGGCGATCTTACCTTCCACACCGCGGTAGCCGAAGCCGCCCGGGATAAGGATAGCATCTAAATCCTTGAGGATTTCGACGCCGCGCGTTTCCACATCCTGCGAATCGATCAGCTTGATGTTGACGGTCACGCGGTTTTTCAGACCACCGTGTTTCAGCGCTTCAATCACCGACTTGTAGGCATCCGGCAGTTCAATGTACTTACCGACCATACCAATGGTGACTTCGCCTGCCGGATTGGCTTCTTCATAGATTACCTGTTCCCATTCGGCCAGGTTTGCTTCCGGACAAGTTAAGCTGAATCGTTTACAAATATAATCGTCCAGCCCCTGAGATTTCAACAGGCCCGGAATTTTATAAATGGAATCGACGTCTTTCAGAGAAATCACAGCCTTTTCCGGAACGTTACAGAACAAAGCAATTTTGGCTCGTTCGTTGGCCGGAACCGCGCGGTCTGAGCGGCAGATCAGGATATCTGGCTGGATACCGATGGAGAGCAGCTCTTTCACGGAGTGCTGGGTCGGCTTGGTTTTGACTTCGCCCGCAGCAGCCATGTACGGCACCAGGGTCAGGTGCATAAACAGGGTATGCTCGCGGCCGATCTCTACCGCCATCTGACGAATGGCTTCGAGGAACGGCAGGGATTCGATATCGCCTACGGTACCGCCGATTTCCACCAGTACGACGTCATGGCCTTCGCCGCCCGCCAGTACGCGCTCTTTGATAGCGTTAGTGATGTGCGGAATAACCTGAACGGTGGCACCCAGATAGTCGCCACGGCGCTCTTTGCGCAGTACGTCGGAGTAGATACGGCCGGTGGTGAAGTTGTTGCGACGCGTCATCTTGGTACGGATGAAACGCTCATAGTGGCCCAGGTCCAGATCGGTTTCTGCGCCGTCTTCAGTAACGAACACTTCCCCATGCTGGATTGGGCTCATGGTGCCCGGATCGACGTTGATATACGGATCCAGTTTCATGATGGTCACGTTGAGACCACGGGCTTCAAGAATGGCTGCCAGGGAGGCTGCGGCAATGCCTTTACCCAGAGAGGATACGACCCCGCCGGTCACAAAAATATAGTTCGTTGTCATGCTGAACCTGAGAAGTTAGGGTAAAACGATGGAATAACCAGGACGGGAAAGTAGTATACCCGAACATGCGTGACGCCACAAACTTTCATTCTTCCCCTCCCCTTCGTTCTTCAAGTTGCACCTGTGTTGCGACTCGAACAACTCGAAGAGGCAGGCTACATGGTGTTTCAACGACATAACGGAAAGAGAAAATAGACGCTTTTGGCGAAATGTTTTTGACGTAAATCAAGCGCTTGTTATTTATAAAATCACACAAATCGCGCTTGATCACGAAAACTCGTTAGAGATCAGTTTCCTGGCGTTTTACTTCCTGCCACACTTCTTCCATGGTATCGAGGTCGATGCCGGTCATTTCCAGGCCGCGGGCGGCGACAATGCGCTCGACCTCGCGGAAGCGACGCTCAAATTTGCGGTTTGCTTTCTGCAGCGCCACCTCGGCTTTGACCCCTAAATGACGGGATAAATTCACCGTGGCAAACAGCAGATCGCCCACTTCCTCTTCCAGTTTTGCTTCATCCACCACCGCCTGCTGCGCTTCATGCATCACTTCATCAATTTCTTCATGCACCTTGTCGAGCACCGGTCCCAGCGAGGTCCAGTCGAAACCGACCGCCGAGCAGCGGCGCTGAATTTTGTGCGCACGCATTAGCGCCGGCAGGCTATGGGGTATATCGTCCAGCGCCGAGTGCTGGGCTTTTTCCGCCCGCTCCGCGCTTTTGATCTGCTCCCAGCGCGCCAGGACTTCGCTGCTGTTTCCTGCGGTAGCATCAGCGAAAATATGGGGATGGCGACGCTCCAGCTTATCGCTGATGGCAGCGCAGATATCGTCAAAGTTAAAGCGTTCCTCTTCCTGCGCCATTTGCGCATAGAACACCACCTGGAACAGCAGATCGCCCAGCTCACCGCGCAGGTCGTCAAAATCTTCCCGCTGGATAGCATCGAGGACCTCGTAGGTCTCCTCAAGGGTGTAAGGGGCGATAGTGGCAAAGGTCTGCTCTTTATCCCACGGGCAGCCGTTTTCCGGGTCGCGCAGGCGCTTCATAATGCCGAGCAGGCGGTCGATTTGGGTCATGTGAGGATCCTGGAAATGTAAAAAATGGTAGAAATTGATATCGGTTTGCAACTTTTGAGCCCGGGAAAAGCGTTTTTCACGTGTGACTCCAGCGTACTTTGCGCTCCCGGTAAATGTTCTGCCATATGTCTCCTGTGGTACAGGGGGCGGCCAGTCGCCGCCGCCCCCTGTACCCCCGGGCTCCGGCCAGCAAAATCGCCGCTGCGCGGTGCCTTCGACTTTTCCCTGCAGGCTTCGGGTCGGGCCGAGGCAGCGTCCCTGCAAAACACGGCCCTCAGCCCGCATCCATGCGGGCTGCCCCTGCCTTCCGGGAACGTCTCAGCGATTTTGAGGCCGCCAACGCCGGCAGTTTCAGCAGCCATTGCCCCAGCGGTCATTCATTGACCTGGCCTGGAGAGGACTTAACCGCCGTGCAGACGGCGCGCGTCGATCACATCCGGCACCTGGTTGAGCTTACCGAGCACCCGGCCCAGCACCTGCAGGTTGTAAATCTCAATGGTCATATCGATGGTTGCCAGCTGCTGACGGGTATCGCTGCGGCTGGCGACACCCAGCACGTTCACCTTCTCATTGGCGAGGATGGTGGTGATATCGCGCAGTAAACCGCTGCGATCGTTCGCCTCCACCCTGACCACCAGCGAGTAGCCCGCCGAGTAGCTTTCACCCCATACCGCATCGACGATGCGCTCCGGAGCATGCGACTGCAGTTCAGCCAGCTGATCGCAGTCGGCGCGATGCACGGAAATCCCGCGCCCCTGGGTGATAAAGCCGACGATCTCATCGCCCGGGATCGGCTGGCAGCAGCGGGCAATATGGTGCATCAGGTTGCCTACCCCTTCCACCACCACCCGGCCATTGTCCTTGGTGCGGTTCTGTGGGGCGTAGGTTTTCTGCTGCAGCTGCTTCAGCGCGGCCGCATCCTGCTCAGCGGCGCTCGGTTTATTGAACTGCGCCTGCAGGAAATTGACCATCTGGTTGAGACGGATATCGCCGCCGCCAATGGCAGCCAGCAGTTCATCGAGCTCGTTGAAGTTGTAGCGCGGCAGCAGGTGTTTTTCCGCATCCTTAAGACTGATGCCCAGATGCTCCAGCTCGTCGTCGAGGATCTGCCGACCAGCGAGAATATTCTTGTCGCGGTCCTGTTTACGGAACCAGGCGTGGATCTTCGAGCGTCCGCGACTGGTGGTCACGTAGCCGAGGTTAGGGTTCAGCCAGTCGCGGCTCGGGTTCGGCTGCTTCTGGGTAATAATTTCAATCTGATCGCCCATCTGCAGCTGATAGGTGAACGGCACGATACGGCCGCCAATTTTGGCGCCGATGCAGCGATGGCCGACGTCGCTGTGGATATGGTAGGCAAAGTCGAGCGGCGTCGACCCCGCCGGCAGGTCCACCACGTCGCCTTTCGGTGTAAAGACATACACCCGATCGTCGAAAACCTGACTGCGCACTTCGTCGAGCATTTCGCCAGAGTCGGCCATCTCTTCCTGCCAGGCAATCAGCTTACGCAGCCAGGCGATGCGGTCCTCATAGCCACGGCCACCGCCGGTGCCCGCTCCCGCCCCCTCTTTGTACTTCCAGTGCGCAGCCACGCCAAGCTCAGCATCTTCATGCATCTGCCGGGTGCGAATTTGAATCTCCACCGTCTTGCCGCTCGGGCCCAGCACCACGGTATGAATAGACTGATAGCCGTTGGGTTTCGGGTTGGCCACGTAGTCATCGAATTCATCCGGCAGGTGACGATAGTGGGTATGGACGATCCCCAGCGCGGCGTAACAATCCTGCAAACGCTCGGCCACGATGCGCACCGCGCGAACGTCAAACAGCTCGTCAAACGCGAGGTGTTTTTTCTGCATTTTGCGCCAGATGCTGTAGATGTGCTTCGGCCGGCCATAGACTTCCGCCTTGACGCCTTCGGCTTTCATCTCCGAGCGCAGGTGGCCGACGAACTCGTCGATGTAATGCTCACGGTCGATACGGCGTTCGTGGAGCAGTTTAGCAATGCGCTTGTATTCTGCCGGATGCAGATAACGGAAGCAGTAATCTTCCAGCTCCCACTTCAGCTGGCCGATACCTAAGCGGTTCGCCAGCGGCGCATAGATATTGGTGCACTCTTTCGCCGCCAGCACGCGTTCATCTTCCGGCGCGTCTTTGACCTCGCGCAGATGCGCGATCCGCTCAGCAAGCTTGATGACCACGCAGCGGAAATCGTCAACCATCGCCAGCAGCATGCGGCGAATGTTATCCACCTGCTCGGAAGATACCGAGTCGTTATGGGTGGCTTTTAGCTGGCGGATAGCGGCCATGTCCCGCACCCCGTGAATCAGGGTCACGACCGATTTACCCACGCTCTCCTGCATGACCTCTTCACTAACGACTTCACCGTCCGCCAGTGGGAACAACAGCGCCGCGCGCAGCGTATCGAGATCCATACTCAGGGTGGACAGAATCTCCACCATTTCGACGCCACGCCACAGCAGCAGGTCTGCCTGCGGGTGTCCTTGCGTTTTTTCGCGACAATAATCCCAGGTTTCGGCTAAGCGCTCACACGACTGCTGGCTGGAAATCCCCAGACTCGCGATCCATTTCTTCGGGTCAAATTCACCAGCTTTATTAAGATGTGCACTTCTTACCGCAACCATTGTCCTCTCCTTAAGGGACCGGCCTGCCGAAGTCGGCAAGCCTCAACTTTCTACATGTCATCCTGCAGGTCGCGTCAGCATTGACGGCCAGGGTGGCTCTTCTGCGACGTTGTGAATGACCTTATGTAAGCCTGCGCTCAAACAACACCATTGATTCCAGATGACCGGTATGCGGGAACATATCCAGCATCGCCAGGCGTTGAATCTGATATCCAGCCTGCAACAGGGTTTCGCTGTCTCGCGCCAGCGTCGCCGGGTTGCAGGAAACATACACCACCCGCCGCGGTGCCAGTTTTATAATATGCGGCATCACGCCCGGCGCGCCGGCGCGGGCCGGGTCCAGCAGCACTTTATCAAAGCCGTGCTTCGCCCAGGCCTGACGGGTGACATCCTCTTCCAGATTTTCATGGAAGAAAGTGACATTTGATAAACCATTGAGGGCGGCGTTTTCCCGCCCCTTTTCTACCAGCGCGGGCACCCCTTCCACCCCCACCACCTGGGCGGCTCGCGTCGCCAGCGGCAGGGTAAAGTTACCCATCCCGCAGAACAGATCCAGCACCCGGTCCTCCGGCCGCAGATCCAGCCATTCCAGCGCAGTACGCACCATCTGCTGATTCACGCCGTCGTTGACCTGGATAAAATCCCGCGGACTGAACACTAAGCGTAGTCCGTCTGAGGTGTACCATGGCGCTTCGCCATGAATATGTTCCAGTATCTCGCTTTGCGGCGCGAGGTACAGAGAAAGACCGTGAGTTTGCGAAAAGCGTTCCAGTTTTTCCCTGTCGCCCGCTGGCAGCGCGGCGGTATGGCGCAGCACCATCAGCGGGCCGTTGTCCGCCTGCACCAGCTCGACGTGGCCGAGGTGGCGTAATGCGCTCAGCGCGCTTAAGCACTCGCGCACGGCAGGCAGCAATGCCTCAAGTTGGGGCACCAAAACAGGGCATTGCACCACATCGACGATCGCTTTGGCGTTGGCCTGGCGAAAACCCATCTGCAATTGTTGGGTCTTTGGTTGATAATTCAAGCTTAAGCGCGCGCGACGGCGGTAGCCCCACGGCACGCCGGCGATGACCTCATCCACCTCACGCTTCATCAGCCGCGCCAGCGCGGCGCGTTTACTTTGCTGCTGAAGCGCGACGCTGGCATGCTGTTGTTGGCAGCCGCCGCAGACGCCAAAATGCGGGCAGCGCGGCGCCTGGCGCTGCGGGCTGTCGGTTAGACGGCGTTTCACCTGGGCGCGGGCGTACTGTTTTTTGTCTTCCACCAGCACCACCTCGGCCTGCTCCTGCGGCAGCACACCGCTCACGAACAGCGCCTTCCCCTGGTGGCGGGCAACGCCCTGACCAAAGGGATCGAGGTCATTGACTGTAACGGTTATGATCTGGCGCGTCGTCACACGCCGTTTTGCAGAGTAGAATTGCGCCATCGTAGAGAGTTGTCTCAATCAAATAAAACGAGCTCGTTCAGGGCGGCAGTGCCGCGAAGCGCACCGACGCGCACAGAACGATGATGTCTATATTCTCCCATAATGGAACCGCATGACCAACTACAGCCTGCGTGCTCGCATGATGATTCTGATACTGGCGCCAACCGTCCTGATTGGGCTGTTGCTCAGTATTTTCTTTGTCGCTCATCGTTATAACGACCTGCAACGCCAGCTGGAGGACGCCGGCGCCAGCATTATTGAGCCGCTGGCGGTCTCCAGCGAATATGGGATGAATTTGCAAAACCGCGAATCCATCGGCCAGCTGATCAGCGTCCTGCATCGGCGTCATTCGGAGATCGTGCGGGCCATCTCGGTGTATGATTCGCATAACCGGCTGTTTGTCACCTCCAATTACCAGCTCAACCCCAGCGAACTGCAGATCCCGAAAGGCGAGGCATTTCCCCGCCATCTCAGCGTCATCCGCGACGGCGACATCATGATCCTGCGCACGCCGATCGTCTCGGAAAGCTATTCGCCCGATGAGTCCCCCGAATCTGACGCCAAAATGCCGGGCAATATGCTGGGCTACGTCGCGCTGGAGCTGGATCTGAAATCAGTCCGCCTCCAGCAGTACAAAGAGATTTTCATCTCCAGTGTGATGATGCTGTTCTGCATTGGCATCGCGCTGATCTTCGGCTGGCGCCTGATGCGCGACGTCACCGGGCCTATCCGCAATATGGTCAACACCGTCGACCGCATCCGCCGCGGACAGCTGGACAGCCGGGTCGAGGGTTTTATGCTCGGCGAACTGGATATGTTGAAAAACGGCATTAACTCGATGGCCATGTCGCTGGCGGCCTACCATGAGGAGATGCAGCACAACGTCGACCAGGCGACCTCCGATCTGCGGGAAACCCTTGAGCAGATGGAGATCCAGAACGTTGAGCTGGACCTGGCGAAAAAGCGCGCCCAGGAGGCGGCGCGCATTAAGTCTGAGTTCCTGGCCAATATGTCCCACGAGCTGCGCACCCCGCTCAATGGGGTGATCGGCTTTACCCGCCTGACGCTGAAAACCGATCTCAACGCCACGCAGCGCGACCACCTTACCACCATCGAACGTTCGGCCAATAATCTGCTGGCGATCATCAATGACGTGCTCGACTTTTCCAAGCTGGAAGCCGGGAAGCTGATTCTGGAGAGTATTCCGTTCCTGCTGCGCACCTCGCTTGATGAAGTGGTCACCCTGCTGGCGCATTCCGCGCACGATAAAGGGCTGGAGCTGACGCTGAACATTAAGAACAATGTGCCGGATAACGTCATTGGCGATCCGCTCCGTCTGCAGCAGATTGTGACCAACCTCGTGGGCAATGCGATTAAATTCACCGAGCACGGCAATATCGACGTGCTGGTGGAGCAGCGGGCCATCAGCAACTCGCGGGTACAGATCGAAATTCAGATCCACGATACCGGCATCGGCATCCCCGAGCGCGACCAGTCCCGACTGTTCCAAGCCTTCCGTCAGGCCGATGCCAGCATTTCACGCCGGCACGGCGGCACCGGGCTTGGGCTGGTGATCACCCAGCGTCTGGTCAAAGAGATGGGCGGCGATATTTCGTTCCACAGTCAGCCGAACCGCGGCTCCACCTTCTGGTTCCATATCAGCCTTGATCTCAACCCGAACGCCATTCCGGATATGCTGAACACCGACGGGCTGACGGGCAAACGTCTGGCCTATGTGGAAGCCAACGCGACGGCGGCGCAATGTACGCTGGAGATGCTGGCCGCCACGCCGCTGGAGGTGATCTACAGCCCTACCTTCTCCTCGCTGGCGGAAGCGCAGTACGACATTCTGCTGGTCGGCATCCCGGTCTCAATGCGCGATTTGTCGCCGCATCGGGAAAAATTAGTCAAAGCCTGCGCGATGTCTGACAACGTGCTGCTTGCTCTGCCATGTCATGCCCAGGTCAGCGCCGAAGCCCTGAAGCGCGACGGCGTCGCTGCCTGCCTGTTGAAACCGCTCACTACCACCCGCCTGCTGCCGGCGCTGGTGGCCACCAATCATGCGCCGGCTTCCGCGCCGTTGACGCAAACCGACAGCCATAAGCTGCCGATGACCGTGATGGCCGTCGACGACAATCCGGCTAACCTGAAGCTGATTGGCGCCCTGCTGGACGACCTTGTGCAGCAGGTGATCCTCTGCGACAGCGGCCAGCAGGCCGTGGACCAGGCCAAGCGGCTGCAGATGGATCTGATCCTGATGGATATTCAGATGCCGGATATGGACGGCATCCGCGCCTGCGAGCTGATTCATCATCTGTCGCATCATCAGCAAACCCCGGTGATTGCGGTCACCGCGCACGCCCTGGAGGGCCAGCGGGAGAAGCTGTTGAGCGCCGGCATGAACGATTATCTGGCGAAGCCAATCGAAGAAGAGAAACTGCACGCTCTGCTGCTGCGCTATCAGCCCGGCCTGCTCAGCGTCGCTCCGGCGGCGCTACCGCCCGCAGAGCCGGTCATCGACCATAACCTGACGCTTGACTGGCAGCTGGCGCTGCGTCAGGCCGCCATGAAGCCGGATCTGGCGCGGGAGATGCTGCAGATGCTGATCGCCTTTATGCCGGAGGTGCGTAATAAAGTGGAAGAGCAGCTGGTGGGCGAGCAGCCGGAAGGGCTGGTGGATCTGATCCACAAGCTGCACGGCAGCTGCAGCTACAGCGGCGTGCCGCGGTTGAAAAAGCTGTGCCACACCCTGGAGAGCCAGCTGCGGTCGGGTACCGCCGCCGAGGACCTGGAGCCGGAGCTGCTCGAGCTGTTAGACGAGATGGATAATGTGGCCCGCGAAGCGTGCCGGATGGGCGTGTAAACCCCGGATAGCGGCGCTACGCGCCTCATCCAGGCTACGCCCTACGGTCCGGTATTCGGTTGGTAGCCCCGGTAAGCGTAAGCGCCACCGGGGATGGTTCCCGGATCGCGGTGCTACGCACCTTATCCGGGTTACAAATACCACTGCGCCAGCCGGGTTACCGCTTATCGCCCATCTGCAAAACCGCGGCGACGTTACGCGCCGTCATCCGCAGGTTGGCGGCGGCATTGGCCAGCGCTTCATCCAGGGTACAGATGGTATATAACACGCTGAATACCGCATCCAGTCCGTGCTGATGCACCACCCCGACATCGGCGGTAAGGCTGCCGGCAATCCCAATCACCGGAACGTTAAAACGCTTCGCCACCTTAGCTACCCCCACCGGCACCTTGCCGTGGATCGTCTGGCTATCGATACGCCCTTCGCCGGTGATCACTAAATCGGCATCCGCCACCCGCGTCGCCAGCTGCAGCGCATCGGTGACGATCTCAATGCCCGGGCGCAGCGTTGCGCCACAAAACGCATACAGCGCCGCCCCCATGCCGCCCGCCGCGCCACCGCCTTCCAGGCTCAGCACATCGATATCTAAATCACGGGCGATTATCCGGGCATAGTGCAGCAGGCCGCTGTCGAGGCGGTCGATCATCTGCGTCGTCGCCCCTTTTTGCGGGCCAAACACCGCGCTGGCCCCCTGCGGGCCGGTTAGCGGGTTGGTGACGTCGCAGGCAACCTCAATCCGGCAATCTGCCAGCCGCGGATCGAGTTCGCTAAGGTCGATACGCGCCAGCGTCTCCAGCGCGCCGCCCCCGGAGGCGATTTGCTGGCCGTCGGCGGTCAACAGTTTCGCCCCCAGCGCCTGCGCCATCCCGGCGCCGCCGTCATTGGTCGCACTGCCGCCAATGCCAATAATGATCTGTCGCACGCCGGCGTCCAGCGCGTGTCGGATCAGCTCCCCGGTTCCCCAGGAAGTGGTCAGCAGCGGATTACGCTGCGCCGGCGGGACGCTCTCCAGCCCGCTGGCTGCCGCCATTTCGATAAAGGCGCACTGGCGATCGCCGGACAGCCCATAAAATGCCTCAACCGGTTCACCCAGCGGCCCGGTGACCGTCAGCGGAACCTGATGCCCGCCGGTCGCCGCCACCATGGCTTCCACCGTCCCTTCACCACCGTCGGCAACCGGCAGCTTGACGTACTCCGCGTCAGGATAAATCTCGCGAAAGCCTTGCTCTATCGCCGTGGCCACTTCCAGCGCGCTCAGACTCTCCTTCCAGGAATCCGGTGCGATCACTATTTTCATGTGCTGTCCTTACTCTGAGCCAACCCCTGGCGCTGTCGCGCAATGCCGGCCCCGCAGAGGCCGGCGGCCTTTTAGCGCACCATGCATGGACGCTTGTTGTCAAAGGTCCAGCCCGGGATCAGATACTGCATCGCCATCGCATCGTCGCGGGCGCCAAGACCATGTTTCTTATATAGCTCATTTGCCTGCATCACGCGGTCCATATCCAGCTCAACCCCCAGGCCCGGGGTACTCGGTACCTGCACCATACCGCCTTTGATTTCAAAAGGTTGTTTGGTCAGACGCTGGTTGCCCTCCTGCCAAATCCAGTGGGTATCAATCGCGGTGATTTTGCCCGGCGCCGCTGCCGCGACATGGGTGAACATCGCCAGCGACACGTCGAAGTGGTTATTGGAGTGCGATCCCCAGGTCAGGCCGAACTCATGGCACATCTGCGCCACACGCACCGACCCCTGCATGGTCCAGAAGTGCGGGTCCGCCAGCGGGATATCCACCGACTGCAGGGACAAGGTATGGCCCATCTGTCGCCAGTCGGTGGCGATCATATTGGTCGCGGTCGGCAGGCCCGTCGCGCGGCGGAACTCGGCCATCACTTCGCGGCCAGAGAAACCTTGTTCGGCGCCGCATGGGTCTTCCGCATAGGCCAGCACGCCCTTCAGCTGTTTACCAATCTGGATGGCTTCCTCCAGCAGCCAGGCGCCGTTCGGGTCGAGAGTGACGCGGGCATTCGGGAAGCGTTTCGCCAGGGCGCTGATCGCCTCAGCTTCTTCAAAACCGGCCAGCACGCCGCCCTTCAGCTTAAAGTCGTTGAAGCCATATTTTTCATACGCCGCTTCCGCCAGGCGGACCACCGCATCCGGCGTCATCGCCTCTTCATGGCGCAGGCGATACCACTCGCACTGCTCATCCGGCTGGCTCTGATAGGCCAGCGGCGTGGCGTGGCGGTTGCCGACAAAGAACAGATAGCCCAGCATTTCGACTTCGCTGCGCTGCTGGCCATCGCCAAGCAGGGAAGCGACATTGACGCCAAGGTGCTGGCCCAGCAGGTCCAGCAGCGCCGCTTCAATCCCGGTTACCACGTGAATGGTGGTACGCAGGTCGAAGGTCTGCAGGCCGCGGCCCCCGGCGTCGCGGTCGGCAAACTGGTTGCGCACCGCGCCCAGCACATTCTTGTACTCGCCCAGCGTTTTGCCCACCACCAGCGGCGCGGCATCTTCCAGGGTCTGGCGGATTTTTTCGCCGCCGGGGATTTCGCCGACGCCGGTATGCCCGGCGTTATCTTTGATAATCACAATATTGCGGGTGAAGTACGGGGCGTGCGCGCCGCTCAGGTTCATCAGCATGCTGTCATGGCCGGCAACCGGGATCACCTGCATGGTCGTAACAACGGGCGTTGAAGTGAAAGTCGTCATAGCATCATCCTTTTTAATTAGTGGCGGCCGAAAACGGGACGTTTGCGGTCGAATGTCCAGCCGGGGATCAGGTACTGCATCGGGCCTGCGTCGTTGCGCGCGCCGCCCGGCAGCGCTTTATAGGCCTCATGGGCTTTGCGCACCTGCTCCCAGTCAAGTTCCACGCCGAGTCCCGGCGCGTCTGGCACGGCAATCTTGCCGTGAATAATCTGCAGCGGATATTTGGTCAGGCGCGCGTCGCCCTCCTGCCAGATCCAGTGGGTGTCAATGGCGGTGGGGTTGCCCGGCGCGGCGGCGCCCACGTGGGTAAACATCGCCAGGGAAATATCAAAGTGGTTGTTGGAATGGCAGCCCCAGGTGAGCCCCCAGTCGTCACACAGTTGCGCCACCCGTACCGCGCCGGAGAGCGTCCAGAAATGCGGATCCGCCAGCGGGATGTCGACGGCATTGAGCATCACCGCATGGCCCATTTCACGCCAGTTGGTGGCGATCATATTGGTGGCGACCGGCAGCCCGGTGGCACGACGGAACTCGGCCATCACCTCCCGGCCGGAGAAACCTTGCTCGGCACCGCACGGATCTTCGGCATAAGTCAGGACATCCTGCAGCCCTTTGCACAGCGCGATGGCCTCATCCAGCAGCCAGGCGCCGTTCGGGTCGACGGTGATGCGCGCCTCCGGAAAACGCTTTTTCAGCGCCCGCGCGGTGTCGATCTCCTGCTCGCCGGGCAGCACGCCGCCCTTCAGCTTAAAGTCTTTGAAACCGTAGCGATCCTGGGCGGCTTCCGCCAGACGCACTACCGCCTCGCTGCTCAACGCCTGCTGATGGCGCAGGCGGTACCATTCATGATCGCCCGGCGTATGGTCCAGATAGCCAAGGTCGGTTTTCTGCCGATCGCCAATATAGAACAGGTAGCCCAGCACGGTGACGGCATCACGCTGCTTACCCGGCCCCAGCAGCTCGCAGACCGGCACCTTCAGCACCTGGCCGAGCAGGTCGAGCAGCGCCGCTTCCAGCGCCGCCACCGCGTTAACCTTCAGTTCGAAGGTCCATGCCCCTTTGCCGAAGGTATCGAAATCCGCCGCCTGATTGCCTTTGTGCACCTGCTGCACTACGCGATTGAGTCGGGCGACCTCCTGGCCCACCACCTGCGGGATCGCCGCCAGCAGCGTCTGGTAGATAACCTCCCCGCCGGGCGCTTCGCCAACGCCGGTGTGGCCGGCATTATCGGTCAATACCACGATATTGCGGGTAAACCAGGCGTTGTGCGCCCCGCCGATGTTCAGCAGCATGCTGTCGTGCCCGGCCACCGGAATGACCTTCATCTCTGTGATAATCGGGCTGGATTGGGTAGTCATGATGAGCGCCCCACCACAGGTTTCAGTTCGATGCGTTTGATATCGCCCACCAGCACCAGGTAGCTCAGCACCGCCACCAGGGCATGGATGCCGACGTAGATCAGCGCGCCGTTGAACGAGCCGGTGGTGCCAACGATATAGCCGATGGCGATGGGAGTGACGATACCGGAGATATTGCCGAACATGTTGAACAGGCCGCCGGAGAGACCGCTAATTTCTTTCGGCGCGGTGTCCGCCATCACCGCCCAGCCGAGCGCCCCGATCCCTTTGCCGAAGAAGGCCATTGCCATAAAGCCGATCACCATCCACTCCACGTTGACATAGTTACACATCAGCATGGTCATGGAGAGCAGCATCCCCAGCACGATCGGCGTTTTGCGCGCGATGTTCAGCGAGCCGGTGCGGCGCATTAACCAGTCGGAAATCACCCCGCCCAGCACCCCGCCGACAAAGCCGCACACCGCCGGAACGGAGGCGACAAAGCCGGCTTTGAGGATCGACATGCCGCGCGCCTGCACCAGATAAACCGGGAACCAGGTGATAAAGAAGTAGGTTAAGGCGTTGATGCAATACTGACCGATATAGATGCCGATCATCATCCGCGATCCGATCAGCTGTCTGATCTGTCCCATTTTGACGCTAAACGGCACTTTCTGCGCGCTACTCTTCTGATCCATGTTGATCAGCGCCCCGCCTTCGGCGATATAGTCCAGCTCTTTCTGGTTCACGCCCGGATGGTTGTTCGGATCGTGGATCACTTTCAACCACACAAAGCTGATCACAATCCCCAGGCCGCCCATAAAGAAGAATACGTGCGACCAACCCACCTCATGCGTCAGCCAGCCCATGATCGGCGCGAAGATAACGGTGGCAAAGTACTGGGCGGAGTTAAAAATCGATACCGCCGTCCCCCTCTCCTGCGCCGGGAACCAGGCGGCGACGATACGGCTGTTGCCCGGGAATGACGGCGACTCGGCAAGGCCGACGAGGAAACGCAGAGTGAACAGCGCGATGATAATGCCAAAGCCGCTGAAGATATCGACGAAGCCCTGCAGCAGGGTAAACATCGACCAGATGAAGATCGACCAGAAATAGACGCGCTTCGAACCGAAGCGGTCAAGCAGCCAGCCGCCCGGGATCTGGCCGATGACATACGCCCATGAGAACGCGGAGAACACATACCCCATGCCAACAGGATCGAGGCCGATATCTTTGGCCATTTCCGAACCGGCGATCGACAGCGTCGCCCGGTCACCATAGTTAAAAGAAGTGACGATAAACAGCATCACCACTATCCAGTAGCGGGCGTTGGTGCGCTTTTCAGCCGCCGTCGCCGCCTGACTTAATGAACTCATTGTTGTACTCCTGAATCATAGCGTTTAGCTACGTTCATTCTGAACAGCACAACCTGTAGGGTAATCAGAATGACGTGGTCGTGTTTTGATAGTTGTCGTTATATCTGGCACTGCATTTATCACTGGCTGGAGCAGTATATGAAGAGGCACACCGCGGCTCACCGTGCATCTACACAGCTTTTACGCCGCTATTGCAGGTGGTTTGTGGCGAATGCCTGAAAGAATGGGGGGAAGTTCACGGAAATGAAAAACCAGCGCCGCTGGAGCCGCAAAGCACAGCAAAAAGGGCCGGAGTGTGAAATACCTCACTTGACCCGGTGAAACTGGCTGGCTTAAGCCATGATATTGCTAAGGATATTGTGGCGTTTGCCTAAAGGCGTGGCGCCAGGAACGCGCTACCATTTTGACGTCCGCGTATCTGGCCGCGACGTATTGAAAGAGCGCCCTCTGCGTAGGGAGAGGGCAGCGCTTTTATTCGAGCAGGGTGGCCCACTGCTCAACCCACGGATTGGAGACGCTCTCCGGCTCCGGGTCTTCGCTAGCGTCAATCTTCAGCATCTCGCCGATGCGCTTCGCGCCCTGCTCCTGCAGTAGCTGGTCGAACTTCAGCCCGCCGCCGCAAAAGTTAGCATAGGTGCTGTCGCCGAGCGCGATAATGCCGTAGCGCAGATGGGGCTGATACATATCTTTCATCCCCTCATACAGCGGAACAATGCTGTCCGGCAGATCGCCCTGCCCGGTGGTGGAGGTGACCACCAGCACATATTTACCCGTATAGGATTCCCAGTCGTTGACCTGCGGATCCTCGTACACGGTTGCCTTGTGTCCCAGTCCGCTGAGGATCGCTTCCGCTTCTTCCGCGACCAGCAGCGAGTTGCCGTACATGGTGCCGACAAAAATTCCGACTTCCGCCATGCTATTATCTCCCTGGATTGACCTTATTCCCTTCATCCTGACCGCAGTCGTCGGCAAACTCAACCCTTTCATTTAGCGGGAGAAGCCCGCGCCAGCCAAACTGCGACAGGGCGCGCATCCAGACCTCGTCAAAACCAGCGCGCAGGGTCAGCGGCTCGCCGGTAAACGGATGGGTTAACGACAGCTCGCTGGCGTGCAGCATCAGGCGGTGACAGCCGAAATGTTCTGCGGCGCTGCGGTTTTGCCGCAGATCGCCGTGCTTGCTGTCGCCAAGGATCGGATGACGCAGATGAGCAAGATGGCGGCGCAGCTGGTGCTTGCGGCCGGTTTTCGGCTCCAGTTCCACCAGCCCGTAGCGAGTGGTGGGATAACGCCCGGTTGCCACCGGCATCTCCACCGTCGCCAGGCCGCGGTAGTGGGTCACCGCCGGCTGCGGATCTTTGTCCTCACGAGCAAATTTATCGGCGATTTTATCCAGCTCTTCCACCAGCGGGTAATCCAGCAGCGCTTCGTCCATCAGCCAGCCGCGGACGATCGCATGGTAGCGCTTCTGGATCTGATGCTGTTCAAATTGCTGCGCCAGCAGGCGGCCCGCCTCGCTCGACAGCCCCATCAGCAGGACGCCGGAGGTGGGCCGGTCGAGACGATGAGCGGTAAAAACGTGCTGGCCAATCTGGTCGCGCACGGTCTGCATCACCACCACTTTCTCGTCGCGATCGAGCCAGCTGCGATGCACCAGCCAGCCCGAGGGTTTATTGACCGCCACCAGCCAGTCGTCCTGGTAGATAATCTCCAGCATCAGGCCTGCTCACCGGCAAACAGCGCGTCTAACAGCAGAAGTTCCGCCAGCATGGATTCGCGGACCGGGTGGGCCTGATCCAGAGCCATCTCGTAATAAGGCGCAACGGCAAAATTTTGCGGCAGCGGCTGACCGCTCTCCAGCAGCTGGTGCATACGCGGGATCAGGACCCACTGCAGCCACTCCAGCGGCTCCAGGGTATCCAGGCAAAACGGCTTATCGCTGGCGAAGGCGCTGCTGTCCGGCGCCGTCGCCTGCCAGTGCTCTGTTTCGCGCAGCAGGGCTTCAATGGCGCGCAGGCGATCGCGCACGCTATCGTGAAGAGTCATGGGGAAACCTCGATGAGTTAAAAACCGGGCGCAGGATAGCAAATCCGCAGAAGAAATAAAAAAAGGGAGCACTGTATAAACAGTGCTCCCGGTTCGTTTTGCAGCATTCCCGCTACATTGGTGCTCCCTGCTCGTCCTTGAAAACTTTTCCTGAGGTCTCCTGACCAATGTTCATCCATAAACTCGCGCATCCTGCTTTCACACCACCCCGATGCGAAATGACTTATCCTTAAGTTTGTCCCGATCTTCCTGATCCACCGTTCATCCTGAGCGGCTCTCGTTCTCCATCCTGGAGGTGTCCATTACGCGTTCCTGCGTTATCCTTGCTTCATCCTGAAGCCTGTCCTTGCAACGCCATCCTGGCGGGTCCTGCAGAAGCGCCATCATCCTGATGTTCGCTTCATTTCGCGACTTCCTGTCGACAGACATAGGATCACTGATTCTGCCTCGTCTTACAACCCTTCTTGAGACAATCTCTTAAGATTAGTCCCCACTCAAAAGGACGAAAAAATTAAGATCTGATTTGATACCAATGACTTATAAAAAAAAGAAGGGATTAAATTTGCCTTAAATGATGACGATCTCTTACAGGTTTTGTAAGAGATCTCTCACAAACGACCAGGTAGACTGGATTACAGAACCGGCTCAAGGTGGCTGAGGAAACTCGCAAGCGAGGGGGAAAGCGTGATGCGTTTGGCGGTGCCGAGGGTCTCTTTGATCACCTCGCCGCTGAGATTACAGACGGAAATCACATCCCGTTCACTCTCGAGGGTGGCGATAAACAGCGTCGGCGCCAGCTTCAAGCGCTTCTGTACCACCAGGTGCCCGATTAAGTTTTCCTGCACCCGCTGGAAATCCTCTTCACTCCAGGTCTGCAGCAGCGTCAGCGTTTCGTCGGCAAACCGGCCGGTCATGTCGCCGGCAAACTGAGTGGTATAATAAGAATGAAGCGGCTGTTGTACCACAATATCCAGGGCGCGTTCAACCGCGCTGATATTTTGCGCCAGCGAAAACGGCTGCGGCTGCCAGAATACGGCCTCGCCCTGGGTATCAACGACGCAAGGCGACGGAACGCCGTAAAGCTCTTCACTGCGCGGCAGGCTGTTGCGCTGTTGCTGCCAGGCGGCGCAGTAACGTTGGGTAAAAGCGCGCAGCGCTTCTGCGGTCTGATGGTCCACCGGTTTCTCTCTTCACGTTAGACAGGATACACTGGAGAGATAGTGTACCCGCTTTACTATGGTGAAACATGTCTTCTTACGATAATCATCAGGCGCTGGCCGGCCTGACGCTCGGTAAATCAACCGATTACCGCGATACTTATGACGCCTCGCTGCTGCAGGGCGTCCCGCGCAGCCTTAACCGCGATCCGCTGGGCCTGCATGCCGATAACCTGCCGTTCCACGGCGCCGATATCTGGACGCTGTACGAACTCTCCTGGCTGAACGGCAAAGGCCTGCCGCAGGTGGCCGTCGGCCACGTCGAACTCCCCGACACCAGCGTCAATCTGGTGGAGTCAAAAAGCTTTAAGCTCTATCTCAACAGCTTTAACCAGACGCGTTTCGCCAGCTGGCAGGACGTTGCAGAGACGCTGACCCGCGATCTGAGCGCCTGCGCGCAGGGAGAGGTCAAGGTGGCGCTGTATCGGCTGGATGAACTGGAAGGCCAGCCGATTGCCCACCTGCACGGTGCCTGCATCGACGATCAGGATATCGAGATCGATAACTATCAGTTCAGCACCAACTATCTGCAGGGCGCCGCCAGCGGCAAAATCGTGGAAGAGACGCTGGTCAGCCATCTGCTGAAATCCAACTGCCTGATCACCCACCAGCCGGACTGGGGCTCGGTACAGATCCAGTATCGGGGGGCGAAAATCGACCGCGAGCAGCTCCTGCGCTATCTGGTCTCATTCCGCCATCATAACGAATTCCATGAGCAGTGCGTCGAGCGCATCTTTAACGATATTCTCCGTTTCTGCCAGCCGGAATCGCTTTCCGTTTACGCCCGCTATACGCGACGCGGCGGTCTGGATATCAACCCCTGGCGCAGCAACGGCGACTTTTCCCCCGCCACTGGCCGCCTCGCCCGACAATAATAAATAATTTCACAATATGCGTGCGTTTAGGCGCGCGCAAGGTTGTGGAAACGCCGCTCGCAGGGCTATTGTAATCACAGGAAGACCATAAGCGTCCTGTAAGGAGTTCACTTGATTACACATGTTAGCCCGCTTGGTTCAATGGATATGCTGTCGCAGCTGGAAGTGGATATGCTTAAGCGCACCGCCAGCAGTGACCTGTATCAACTCTTTCGCAACTGCTCGCTTGCTGTGCTCAACTCGGGGAGCCTGACCGATAACAGCAAGGAGCTGCTCTCCCGTTTTGAAAACTTCGATATTAACGTGCTGCGTCGCGAACGTGGCGTGAAGCTGGAACTGATCAACCCGCCGGAAGAGGCTTTCGTTGACGGGCGTATTATCCGTTCCCTGCAGGCCAACCTGTTCGCCGTGCTGCGCGATATCCTGTTCGTTTACGGCCAGATCCACAATACCGTTCGCTTCCCGAATCTCGATCTGGAAAGTTCGGTCCATATCACCAACCTGGTGTTTTCGATCCTGCGCAACGCCCGCGCGCTGCACGTCGGCGAAGCACCGAACATGATCGTCTGCTGGGGCGGTCACTCCATTAATGAAAACGAATATCTCTACGCCCGCCGCGTCGGTACGCAGTTGGGACTGCGCGAACTGAACATCTGCACCGGCTGCGGGCCTGGCGCAATGGAGGCCCCGATGAAAGGCGCCGCCGTCGGCCACGCGCAGCAGCGCTACAAAGACAGCCGCTTTATCGGCATGACCGAACCGTCCATCATTGCCGCAGAACCGCCGAACCCGCTGGTCAACGAACTGATCATCATGCCGGATATCGAAAAGCGTCTGGAAGCCTTCGTGCGCATCGCCCACGGGATCATTATCTTCCCGGGCGGCGTCGGCACTGCCGAAGAGCTGCTCTATCTGCTGGGTATTCTGATGCATCCGGAGAACAAAGCGCAGGTGCTGCCGCTGATCCTCACCGGACCGAAAGAGAGCGCCGACTACTTCCGCGTGCTGGACGAGTTTATCACCCATACTCTGGGCGAGTCCGCCCGTCGTCACTATCGGATCATCATCGACGATCCGGCGGAAGTGGCGCGGCAGATGAAAAAAGCGATGCCGCTGGTGAAAGAGAGCCGTCGCGAGACCGATGATGCCTACAGCTTCAACTGGTCGATACGCATCTCGCCGGACCTGCAGATGCCGTTTGATCCGACCCATGAAAACATGGCCAATCTCAAGCTCTCCCCGGACCAACCGGTGGAAGTGCTGGCCGCCGACCTGCGTCGCGCCTTCTCCGGGATTGTCGCGGGTAACGTCAAAGAGGTGGGCATCCAGGCCATTGAGCAGTACGGTCCTTACAAGCTGCATGGCGATCCGGAGATGATGCGCCGCATGGACGATCTGCTGCAGGGCTTCGTCGCCCAGCATCGTATGAAACTGCCGGGCGGCACCGCCTATATTCCTTGCTACGAAATCATCGCCTGATTTCTCACTCTCCCGCCGGGGTATCTTCTACAGCCTGCCCCCGGCGGGCTCTCTTCCTCTGACTTCCAGAACACGCTAAAAACCTTTCTGTTATTATTCAGTCACCTGAATCATTTCTACATAGCCAATCGTTTGCGTTGGTAAAAACTGCGACAATTATCACTGCAAAAAATGGTTTTAAGCGCAAAAACGTCGACTACATCTCTTTTTTACAGTAAATCCCTCGTTATTACGCCGCTCCGCTTTTATCTCATATGCTGCAAATGGTAGCCTGCGCGCCACAAATCGCTGGCTGATCACCAGAAACAGGCTGTTGGACTAAAAATACGCACATTGAAAGTGGATTATTGCATTTGAGATCGCGATCACTGATGCATAAACCATATAAATGTATCTTTCCGGCCCAATTATTACGGAGAAAATTTCTAAAAAAACCGTAATTAAACGAATTTCATGTTACGCAATTGTATTTGTTCATTAGATTTTGTTGATTCCTCCAGGAGATACAGATGGAAACCACTCAAACCAGCACCATCGTTTCGGGCGAAACCCGCAGCGGATGGCGTAAAACCGACACCATGTGGATGCTGGGCCTGTACGGTACAGCGATCGGCGCGGGCGTCTTGTTCCTGCCGATCAACGCCGGCGTCGGCGGCATGATCCCCCTGATTATCATGGCGATTCTGGCCTTCCCGATGACCTTCTTCGCTCACCGCGGTATGACTCGCTTCGTCCTCTCCGGGAAAAATCCGGGCGAAGACATCACCGAAGTGGTGGAAGAACACTTTGGCGTAGGCGCAGGGAAGCTGATTACCCTGCTCTACTTCTTCGCTATCTACCCGATCCTGCTGGTGTACAGCGTGGCGATCACTAACACCGTCGAAACCTTCATGGCGCACCAACTGCACATGACGCCGCCGCCGCGCGCCATTCTGTCGCTGATCCTGATCGTCGGCATGATGACCATCGTGCGTTTCGGTGAGCAGATGATTGTGAAAGCGATGAGCATCCTGGTGTTCCCGTTCGTTATCGCCCTGATGATTCTGGCGCTGTACCTGATCCCGCAGTGGAACGGCGCGGCGCTGGAGACGCTCTCCCTGAACAGCGCCTCCGCAACCGGCAATGGCCTGCTGATGACCCTGTGGCTGGCGATCCCGGTGATGGTCTTCTCCTTCAACCACTCGCCGATCATCTCCTCCTTCGCGGTGGCCAAGCGTGAAGAGTACGGCGCAGGCGCCGAGAAGAAATGCTCCAGCATCCTGGCCCGCGCTCACATTATGATGGTGCTGACCGTGATGTTCTTCGTATTCAGCTGCGTCCTGAGCCTCTCTCCGGCGGACCTGGCGGCGGCGAAAGAGCAGAACATCTCGATTCTGTCTTACCTGGCAAACCACTTTAACGCGCCGGTTATCGCCTGGATGGCACCGATCATCGCGATGATCGCCATCACCAAATCCTTCCTCGGCCACTATCTGGGCGCCCGCGAAGGCTTTAACGGCATGGTGATTAAATCCCTGCGCAGTAAAGGCAAATCTATCGAAGTCAACAAACTGAACAAGCTGACCGCGCTGTTCATGCTGGTGACCACCTGGATTGTGGCGACGCTGAACCCGAGCATCCTCGGGATGATCGAGACCCTTGGCGGCCCGATTATCGCGATGATCCTGTTCCTGATGCCGATGTACGCGATTCAGAAAGTGCCGGCGATGCGTAAATACAGCGGCCATATCAGCAACGTCTTCGTGGTGATTATGGGTCTGATTGCCATCTCCGCGATCTTCTACTCGCTGTTCAGCTAATTCAGTCAATACCTCCCCCCGCGCCGCTTAACGGCGGCGCGCTTTCCGACAGCACGGGAATACATATGATCAGCGTATTCGATATCTTTAAAATCGGCATTGGCCCTTCCAGCTCCCATACCGTTGGACCGATGAAAGCGGGCAAACAATTCACTGACGATCTGATCGCACGCGGCCTGCTGGCCGACGTCAGCAAAGTCGTCGTCGACGTCTATGGCTCCCTCTCCCTGACCGGTAAAGGCCACCATACCGACATCGCGATTATCATGGGACTCGCCGGCAACCTGCCGGACACCGTCGACATCGACGCCATTCCGGGCTTTATTCAGGACGTTAACACCCATGGCCGCCTGATGCTGGCCAACGGTCAGCACGAAGTGGGCTTCCCGGTCGATCAGTGCATGAATTTCCATGCCGACAACCTGTCGCTGCATGAGAACGGCATGCGCATTACCGCCCTGGCCGGTGACAAGGTGATCTACAGCCAGACGTATTACTCTATCGGCGGCGGCTTTATCGTCGACGAAGCGCACTTCGGCCAGATCGCCGATGCGCCGGTTGCGGTTCCTTACCCTTATAAAAACGCCGCCGACCTGCAGCGTCACTGCCGTGAAACCGGGCTGTCGCTCTCTGGGCTGATGATGCAGAACGAACTGGCGCTGCACAGCAAAGAAGCGCTGGAGCAACACTTTGCCGCGGTATGGGAAGTGATGAGCGCCGGTATCGAACGCGGCATCACCACCGAAGGCGTTCTGCCGGGCAAACTGCGCGTGCCGCGCCGGGCCGCCGCGCTGCGCCGCATGCTGGTGAGTCAGGACACCACCAACAGCGATCCGATGGCGGTGGTCGACTGGATCAATATGTTCGCCCTGGCGGTGAACGAAGAGAACGCCGCCGGTGGCCGGGTCGTTACCGCGCCAACCAACGGCGCCTGCGGTATCGTGCCGGCGGTGCTGGCCTACTATGACAAGTTTATCCGCAAGGTGAACAGCAACTCTCTGGCCCGCTATATGCTGGTCGCCAGCGCGATTGGTTCGCTGTATAAGATGAACGCGTCAATCTCCGGCGCCGAAGTCGGCTGTCAGGGTGAAGTGGGCGTCGCCTGCTCGATGGCGGCGGCCGGTCTGGCGGAACTGCTGGGCGGTAGCCCGGGTCAGGTGTGCATCGCGGCAGAGATCGCCATGGAGCATAACCTCGGCCTGACCTGCGACCCGGTTGCCGGCCAGGTGCAGGTACCGTGCATCGAACGCAACGCTATCGCCGCCGTGAAAGCGGTCAACGCCGCGCGAATGGCGCTGCGCCGGACCAGCGAGCCGCGCGTCTGCCTCGATAAAGTGATCGAGACCATGTACGAAACCGGTAAAGACATGAACGCTAAGTACCGGGAAACCTCTCGCGGTGGCCTGGCGATGAAGATCGTCGCCTGCGATTAATCCTCAGACCCGGCACGCGTCGGCGTGTCGGGTCATCGTCCTGAATAACTCTTTTTGTTATATCAATAAAATTTTAGTTATTTAATGGTTATAAGCGCTGTTTGTTACCTTACGCAAAACCGCTAAGGAGAACAGACAATGTCCAACCGATTCCGCCCTGCCTGGCTGCTGGTCCTCGCCGCCCTCTCTACCTCCGCGCTGGCCAAAGCGCCGGAAACCGTCAACATCGGCTATCAAAAGGCGAATATCTTCGCGCTGCTGAAGTATCGCGGCACGCTGGATGAGAGCCTGAAAAAACAGGGTATTGCCGTACGCTGGGTCGAATTCCCCGCCGGACCGCAAATGCTGGAGGGGCTGAACGTCGGTAGTATCGATCTGGCCGCGACCGGCGATGCGCCTCCGGCCTTTGCCCAGGCGGCGCAAGCCGATCTGGTCTACCTTGCCCATTCCCCCGCTAACCCGAAAACGGAAGCGATTGTGGTGCCTGAACAGTCGGCAATCCACAGCGTGGCCGACCTGAAGGGCAAGCGCGTGGGGTTGAACAAGGGGTCTGACGTCAACTACCTGCTGGTTGCCGCACTGGAAAAAGCGGGCCTCAGCTATAAAGACATCACCCCGGTCTATCTGCCGCCGGCGGATGCCCGCGCCGCTTTCCAGCGCGGGGCGATTGATGCGTGGGTGATCTGGGATCCGTTCCTCGCAGAAGTGGAAACCAACGCGAAAGCCCGACAGATCCGCAATGCCGAGGGGCTGGTGCCGCACTACACCTTCTATCTCGCCAGCCGCAAGTTTGCAGATACCTACCCGGAGACAGCAAAGCAGGTAGTGGATGAGCTGGGTAAACTCAGCGCGTGGGCGAACAGCCATCAGGACGAGGCCGCCGGGCTGCTGTCGACCTCAACCGGACTGGATAAAGCCATCTGGCTGAAGACCCTGGCCCGCCTGCCCTACGGTGCCGAACGCATGACCCCGGCGGTGTATAACGAACAGCAGGCGCTGGCGGATACCTTTACGCGCATCGGCCTGCTGCCGGTGAAAGTCGACGTGCGCAGCGCCACCTGGTCGCTGGATAAACCTTGATTTTCCTGACGACGGGAAGCACTGCGCCTCCCGTCGCCGACAGGCTTACCCCGCCGTTTTCTCACCATTGCCTATCTGCCAGATAAAGGTGGGCGCTTCACCGTTCACCAGCCAGTTACCGATATTGCGTGCCTTATAAATCACCGGATTATGCGAGGCGACCGTCCGCGCATTGCGCCAGTGGCGATCCAGCGCAAGGCGAGTTCGCGTATCCGACGCCCCGAGGGCATTAAACAGCTCCGTCGCCGCCCGCGGGATCCAGTCGCTGGCGATCACCTGCGCCTGCGCCGCTTCCACTTCCGCCAGCTGGTTACGCCGGGCGATCAGCGCTTCGTCGTCGCTGACGTGCGCCACATAGGCCTGCTGCAGCGATTCCGCGGCCTGCAGGACCGCGGCCCGGGTCGCCCATGCCCAGCTGCTGATCTGCCCAACGACCTGCAGAACCTGAGCGTCATCGCGCGGCACGGCGGCGTTGCCGTGGCTGTACATCCGGGAGCGATGTTTGACGCCCTGCGCGGCATCCCGCTCAACCGCCAGGCCAATGCCCGCGAGGGTCGCCAGCAGCACATGCTGGTAGAAGGCGGTCTGATAGCGAAAGCGCTGGGCAAAATCATAGACATGTTCGGTTTCCACCCGAGCGCCGGTAAAGCGGGTGGTCCCGCTGCCGGTCAGCCGCTGGCCAAAGCCATCCCAGTCATCTTCCCGCGCCACGCCGGTCTGCTGGGTGCTGACCAGGGCTATCACATCGCCGGCGGTATCACTGCGCCGGGCAAACACATCGATCCAGTCGGCGTACAGCGCGCCGGTGCTGTAAAACTTCTCGCCGTCGAGTCGCCAGCCGCCCTCTGTCGGCGTCACTCTGGTGTTCACCTCTCCCAGCTTAACCGCGCCGATCTCGGTCCAGCCGCTGCCCACCAGCTCACCGTCGAGGAAGCGACGAAACCAGCGGTCGCGCCCGGCGGAATCCGGCTGATTCAGCTGATCTTCCACAAAGGCAAAGTGCGCGCGCAGGGCCTGCGGCAGGTTAGAGTCCGCTTGCGCCAGCTCGATCAGCAGCGCGCTGAGCTGCGGCAGCGAAGCGCCCCAGCCGCCCTTCTCGCGCGGGATACGCAGCGTGCCGAAGCCCGCTTCTTTCAGCCAGCGGATCGGCTCATCGGGCAGAATGCGCTGCTGTTCGCGCTCCGCAGCGCCCTGGGCGATACGGGTGAATATCGGGCGGAAGGCGGCCGCCAGCGCGTCATAATCGGTGCCAGTGGAGAGCAGGGTCATTGTCAGTTCCTTATTCATGGAGTGCGTCGATATCTTCTCGCGTCGGTTCATGACGGACCGCCAGCAGGAAGAAAATGGGAATAATGGCGGCAAGCGAGACCACCCAGAACATCTGCGTGCCGAGGGAGGCCTGCAGCAGCGGCAGAATAAACAACGCCAGCGCGCTGCCGATCCCGGAGAGTGCCCGGCTGAAACCGACCCCGGTGGCGCGAATGGCAGTAGGATAGGAGAGCGCCGGGTAGATCATCAGCTGCGCCCCCGGGCCAAACCCTTCGGCGAACAGCCACAGCCCCAGCATCGCGATAGCCAGCACGATACCTGCCGTCGCGTGCGGTTGCCCCACCAGCGCCAGCACAATCAGCGCCACAAACTGCAGGGCGAAGCCGGCTATCGCCACATGACGCGAAGGATATTTCCACGCCAGATGCATACCGAGCAGCCCGCCGGTAAAAGCAAACAGGGCGTTCAGCCCCAGCGATGCCGAAATAGTTTCGAAGACGCCAGCCCCGAGGAACTGGGCAAGAATTGACGGCAGGAAAAAGGCAATCGCCGTGTACTCGAAGGAGATACAGATATTCATCACCCCGGCGACGATAGTCCGCTCACGGTAGGGTTTTTCGAACAGCACGCGGAAGCTCACTTTCGGCGCGGGCGCGGGCTTCGCCGCCGGGACCTCATGGGCATGGATCCCCCAGGAGTCGCGTAAAATACGCACTGCAGAGGTCAGATCGCCCTGGTTCGCCGCCCACAGCGGGGATTCATTCATAAATCGACTGCGGACGGCAATAATCAGCAGTGCCGGCACGGCGCCGAACAGCAGGGAGGCGCGCCACAGCCAGTCAAGATGCTCCTGCGGCAGCAGGAAATAGAGGCCGAAGATAATGAGAAAGCAGACGGTTGAGGCGGCGTACCACATCGGGCACCACGCCGCGAGGCGAGCCGCTTTGTTGCCTTTGCCGGCAAAGCGGGAAAACTCGGCCAGATAGGACATCGCTACCGGCAGGTCGATGCCAACGCCGATGCCCATCAGGAAGCGGGCGCCAATCAACACCCAGACGTTCGGCGCCAGCCCGGCGGCGATAGCCGAAATCACGAAAAAGAACATATCGGCCATAAAAACCGAATAGCGACCATATTTATCGGTCAGCCAGCCGCCGATAATATTGCCGACGATAGTCCCGACCATAATGGACGAAGTCACCAGGCCAGTCAGCAGCGGTGAGAGCTGAAATTCACGTACAACGTCATCAATACCGTAGGAGAGCGTGGTTAAGTCATATGCGTCGAGAAAAACGCCCCCCAGCGCGAGGAAGACAATCATCCGCGCATATTTCGCTTGTTCCTTGCCGGAATTAATTAGCCGCGCCACATCCCCGACGCTACTGACCGGTACCGAAGCGATACCGGGATTATCCACTGGTAATGTACTCATTTTTTCACCTTATTATTTTGTGCAGGTCATCAGCGGTTATAGACCGCGCGCGACGAGAATCAAAACAACAAATCATTCTATAAAAATCAATATAATCAATAAGTTAATAAATATTACCAGCACAAAAAGGACGCGCTTTCGCGCATCCTCAAGGGAAATAAATAACAACGAAAATAGACGTCGTGCAGGACGCTTATTCCGCGGACACTGGAACTAATACGTCTTTTACCAGCGGGTCATCGGTGGTTTGTAACCACGTCTGGATCCGCGGGTCAGAAAAAGCCTGTTTTAATTTGACGATATTTTCCTGCGATAAATACGGTGTACCAATCACTAATTGCGAAGCAAAGGTGCGCGGCGCCGGCGGGAATAATATGCCTTTCTCACGCGGCACTTTCCCGGCGTCAAATTGCGAGACATAGCCGATGGCGGCATCCACCGAATTTAACGCCCGCGGCATGGTCAGCAGATCCAGCTCTTTAAAGACAAACTGATGCGGGTTACCGACAATATTTTTCAGCTTCGCCGTACGCGGCTCCACCGCCGGGTCGAGCGAGATCAACCCAATGCGCTGGAGCAGCCACAGGGCCTGCCCCTGATTGGCGCCATCGTCAGGCACGACAATGGTCGCGCCGTTGGGCAACGCCTGTACCGACGAGTAGCGGTCGGAATAGATGCCAAACGCCCACTGGAACACCGGCACCGTGGTCGACAGCGCAAAGCCGTTAGCGTCCACCACCTGTTTAAGCCACCACTGATGCTGATAGATCGTCCCGGCATACTGTCCTTCCGCTACCGCGCGGTCAGCCTGGACCGGATCCTGCACCCCCACCGCCTCCAGTTTCAGACCGTAATCGGGCGCAATATGCTGATTAATATACTCAATGATCCGCTGCTCGCCAGCCATCGCCGGCTCGTAGTGAATTTTTAACGTGCTGCCGAAGACCACCTGCTGGCTTTGGGTATGTCCCCGCCACCACCAGAAGGCGATGGCGAGCAGGATAATCACCGCCAGCGCCGCCAGCCAGGGCCAGCGCCGCGCTTTACGTAACTCAAATTGCTCTGTTGTCATACAAGGTTCCCCTGCGTGTGGCGTAAACGGTTGACCAGACGGTCACCCAAAAATTGAATCAACTGGATCGTGGCGATCAGGGCAACGATCGTCGCGATCATGATGTGGTTGTCGAAGCGCTGATAGCCGTACACCACGGCCAGGTAGCCGATGCCGCCGGCGCCGATGGTCCCGGCGATAGCCGAATACTCAATCATCGAGACCAGGTTCAGCGTCACCGCCGCCACCAGCGCGGGCAAGGCTTCACTGAGCTGCGCGCTGGCAATGATTTGCCAGCGCGACCCGCCGCAGACGACCCCCACTGCGGTGACCTCCGCCGGCAACTCGCGCAGCGCGTTCTCCACCAGACGGCCAAAGAACGGGACGCCGGCGGCGATCATCGGCACTACCGCGGCGGGGATGCCAATCGTGGTGCCGGTCAGCCAGTAAGTGAACGGGATAATAGCGGCCATCAGCACCAGAAACGGCAGCGAACGTCCCATATTGACCACCCAGTTCAGCAGCCGGTACAGCAGCGCGTGCGGAAATAAGCCCCGCGGCGAGGCGTTAAACAACACCACCCCCACCAGCCCCCCCAGCGTGACGACAAACAGCATCACAATGGCCACCATCAGCCAGGTTTCGCCATAGGCGGGGAGCAGCAGCGAAGGGATTTCGCCCCAGGGGGTATCCTGGCTGATGACTGTCGGTTTCATACCGCCTCCCTGAGCAACGGCGCGCTGTCGAGGATCTCCGCCGTTATGCCGAGCTGCGCCAGCAGGCCCTGCAGTCGCGCGGGCGACAGGCGTTCGCCCTGAAAGCGCACTCCGGCCTGCAGGCGACCGGCCAGCCGACCATTAATCACCTCGACGTGACCGCCAAGGAGATCGATCTGCAGCGCCCACTGCTGGCTCAGGCGGCTGATCCAGTCGGTGGCCACCGGCACATCCCAGCGGTAGCTCAGACGCAGCAGCAGATCGCTGTGGGCCGCTGCCGCCGGCGTCAGCGGCAACAGCTGCTGGCCGAGCAGAGAATCGGGGCGCGCCAGCAGATCTTCGATCCGCCCGTACTGGACGATCGTCCCGTCGCGGATCTCCGCCACCGCATCCGCCGCCGTGCGCACCGCGTCCATTTCATGGGTGATCAGGACGATCGCCAGCTGGTACTCGTCACGCAGCCGCTTGAGCAGAGCCAGCACCGAGGCCGTGGCCTGAGGATCGAGGCCGGAGGTGGCTTCATCCGCCAGCAGAACGGACGGGCGCAGCGCCAGCGCGCGGGCAATGCCGATCCGCTGGCGCTGGCCGCCTGAGAGCTGGGCCG
Source organism: Klebsiella sp. P1CD1 (assembly GCF_003790505.1). NCBI lineage: Bacteria > Pseudomonadati > Pseudomonadota > Gammaproteobacteria > Enterobacterales > Enterobacteriaceae > Klebsiella > Klebsiella sp. P1CD1. The sequence goes on along the minus strand of NZ_CP033631.1, from coordinate 1,056,203 downwards.
GCCAGGCATCCGCTTTGTGGCTCAGGCCGACGCTCTCCAGCAGCTCGCCAACCCGCGCCTTGATATCGCGCTCCACCACACCCAGCCACGCCAGCGGTAGGGCGACATTCTCCCAGGCGGTCCTGCGGCTCAACAGCGCCGAAGACTGGAAAACGGTGCCAATCGCCCGCCGTTCCCGGCGCAGCGCCTCGCCGGACAGCGCCGACAGATCCTGGCCATTGATACGAATGCTGCCGCTGTCCGGTTGCTCCAGCAGGCTGATGCAGCGCGCCAGGGTTGATTTACCGGCGCCGCTCGGCCCCACCACCGCGGTGATGGAGCGCTCAGGCACCTGCAGCGTCAGCCCTTTCAGCACCGCGCTGAGCCGGCCATCCGCCGTGCGGTAACTTTTATGCAGGTCATCGATAGCGATCATGTCACCTTCTCCTCTACCGATGCCGCCGTGCGCGCATCGCGGCGGTAGCTGGCGCCCGGGTGAGGCGCGGCCAGACGCGGGCCGGCGCCGAACAGTTTTTCGCGCAGGGTCCCCTCGCGGTACTCCTGCTTAAAGACGCCGCGCTTTTGCAGCTCAGGCACCAGCAGCTCGACGACGTCGCGGAAGGTTTCGTGAGTGACGGCATAGGCGAGGTTAAAGCCATCGACGTCCGTCTCTTCGACCCAGGACTGCAGTTCGTCCGCCACGGTTTGCGCGCTGCCAACCACCAGCGGACCGAAGCCGCCGATCCCCGCCCAATCGGCCAGGGCCTGCACCGTCCACTGGCGGTTCGGATCAGCGGTCGAAAAGGCCTCCACCGCCGACTGAATGGCGTTGGTGTGCAGATACTTCAGCACCTGATCCGGCTGATACTGGCCGAAATCGATCCCCGTCCAGCCGGAGAGCAGCGCCAGCGCGCCTTCATAGCTGACGTACTGCTTATATTCCTGCCACTTCGCCTGCGCCTCGCGGTCGGTGTCGCCGACAATCACCGTCTGCAGGTTGAAGATCAGGATGCTGTGCGGATCTCGCCCCGCCTCAACTGCCCGGCGGCGAATATCCGCCACCGTCTTCTTCAGCAGCACCTTCGACGGCGCTGCGACGAAGACGCATTCGGCATGGCCGGCGGCGAACTGTTTGCCGCGGCTGGACGCCCCCGCCTGATACAGCACCGGCGTGCGCTGCGGGGATGGCTCGCAGAGGTGGATCCCCGGCACGGAAAAGAACTGTCCCTGATGGTTAATGGGATGGATTTTCCGCGGATCGCTGAAGATCTTCCTCTCTCTGTCGCGCAGCACCGCCCCGTCCTCCCAGCTTCCCTCCAGCAGTTTGTAGATCACCTGCAAATACTCATCGGCATAGTCATAGCGGGTGTCATGATCGGTCTGAGTCTGCTGGCCGATATTGCGCGCCCCGCTCTCCAGATAGGAGGTGACGATATTCCAGCCCACCCGCCCTTTGGTCAGATGATCGAGCGTCGACAGACGACGAGCGAAGGGGTAAGGATGCTCAAACGACAGCGAGGCGGTCAGGCCGAAGCCCAGATGCTCCGTCACCAGCGCCATCGGGGTGATCAGTGCCAGCGGATCGTTGACCGGAACCTGCGTCGCCTGGCGGATCGCCGCGTCGCCGCTGCCGTTCAGTACGTCATAGATCCCCAGCACGTCGGCGATAAACAGCCCGTCGAACTTGCCGCGCTCCAGCAGCCGCGCCAGATCCACCCAGTACTCCAGATCTTTATACTGCCAGGAGCGATCCCGGGGATGCGCCCACAGGCCCGGCGACTGATGGCCGACGCAGTTCATATCGAAAGCGTTAAGACGAATTTCACGTTGTGATGACATAGCAATCTCCATAGCGCGGCCCGTCGCCGGGGCGCACGCGGCAAAATGAATCAGGGAAAATAAAGGGAGGTATTCAGTACGCAGGACATCGGGAGTCCAGCGGGATCCCGAGCGTGAGTAACGCTTGCGCCGCCACGTCGGCGGCATGGTCGGCTACCTGCGGCAGGCCCATCAGTTCGCCAAAACGCCCGCGGGCGGCCGGACCGGCCACCAGCACCGGCGGCGCCTCAACGTGCGGCTCAGCCACTGCCCGGGAACGGCTGTCCACCTCCAGGCCCATGCCGAGGGCATCGGCGCGAATCAGGCCGCGGCGGGCGAGGTCCTGTAAAAATGGCTGGCTGTCGGTCAGGGCGCGGTGTGCGGGTCCGGTGGTCAGGATCAGGTGATCGACGCTCAGCGTTTGCACACCGCCGCCGCCGCGCCGCGCCAGCGTCAGTCGCAGCGTTTCGCCTTCACCGCTTATCGACAATAGCCTGGCCGCCTGCACCTGCAGACTGCCCGTGCGCTGGCGCGCCTCCAGCACCTCGGCGACCTGCGGCGCCACGCGGTAGCGGTGGACATCCCAGTAATGGCGCAGATGGCGCAGAAAACGCTGGCGATCGGCGACGCTGAGCGCCTGCCAGATCCGCTGCCCCTGTTGACGAACCGCATCCAGCACCACCTGCCAGCTCAGGCCCTGCTGCGCCGCATACGCGACGTCGAGGCGGATCTGGCGCAGGCGCTGACGCAGGCTGCCCTGCTGATAGTCGCCGGGCCAGGTTGTCCCTGTGCCGCTAAGGTTGCCGCGCGACAGCAGGCCATGGCGCGAAAAGGCGATGATACTGCCGCGGTGGCCCAGCCGGTCCAGCGTCGCGACCGTATCGGCCATGGTTAATCCGGTGCCCATCACCGCCACCCGGGCGTGCGGGGCGATGGCATCGAGCGCGCCTGGCTGCCACGGGTTGGCAATCAGCGCCGGATGATGACGCCAGGCTTCGGCCTGCGGCGGCAGCGAAGGCGGTGGATGACTGATCGCCAGCACCAGCAGATCGGCCTTAAGCTGCAGGCCGCCGTCGGTGGTCACCGTCCCCTGATGAAAAGCGAGCGCCCGATCGCGCAGGTGGCGAAGCCGTCCGCCGCTGGACGCCACGGCGTCGGCAAAACGCTGCGCCACATAGCGACCAAACTGGCCGCGCTGAGGGTAGACGGAACCGTCCGGGCGCAGCGCCTGCACATCGACGGCAAAGGCAGGCTGATGGCGGTACCAATGATCGAAGGCGCCCTCTTCGTCGCCGGCCAGCTGCATGCGAGCGGCCGGGACGTTAATCCGGTGCGTCGGCTCCGCAGTGGAGTAGGCCACCCCTGCCCCGGGGGACTGGCGCGGCTCCAGCAGTGTCACGCGCACCCCGTTCGGCGCCAGGCGCAGCAGCTCAATCGCCACCGCCGCGCCGCTAAAGCCGCCGCCGATAATCACGATATGCGGTTCTGCACTCATCGCAGCCCTCCTCCGGTATGCTGTCTCATGGTCGCGCTCCGGGCCATCAGCTGGCGCTGACCTGGCGCACCGGGCGCTTATCGCCGCCGATGGTTTCGCCAAACGGACCGGTGTTCACGCTACGCGCCTTCGACGAGGCCGCGTTTTCCAGCGGCAACAGAGGCATCACCAGCTCAGCAAAGCGGTGCGCTTCTTCCAGATGTGGGTAGCCGGAGAAGATAAAGTTGCTGATGCCGAGCGCCTGATATTCGCGGATGCGTTCCGCTACCTGCTGCGGATTACCTACCAGCGCGGTACCCGCGCCGCCGCGCACCAGTCCGACGCCGGCCCACAGATTGGGCGCAATGCGCAGATTATCGCGCGACCCCTGATGCAGGGCGCTCATCCGCGCCTGGCCGGCCGAGTCCATGCGGGCGAAGATCTTTTGCGCCTGGGCAATGGTATCGTCGTCAAGATGGGCGATCAGCCGGTCGGCGGCGGCCCATGCCTCTTCTTCCGTTTCGCGCACAATTACATGCAGACGAATGCCGTACTGCAGGGTGCGTCCGCGGGCCGCGGCGCGCTCGCGCACCACCGCCAGCTTCTCCGCCACCAGTTCCGGGGGTTCGCCCCACGTCAGATAGCTGTCAATCTGCTCGGCCGCCACATCAATGGCCGCCTCAGAAGAGCCGCCGAAATAGAGCGGCGGGCCATTCTCCTGTACCGGCGGGAACAGCACTTCAGCGCCTTCCACGTGAATATGCTCGCCGTGATAGTCCACTTTTTCCCCGCGCAACAGGCGGGTGTAAACATCAAGAAATTCGCGGGTCACCTGATAGCGCTCGCTGTGGCTGAGGAAGATACCGTCGCCTTTGTTTTCCACCGGGTCGCCGCCGGTAACGACGTTGATCAGCAGCCGACCTTCCGATAAACGGTCGAGGGTGGCCGCCATCCGTGCCGCCAGGGTTGGCGGCTGCAGGCCCGGCCTGACCGCCACCAGATAGCGCAGACGGCGGGTCAACGGCGCCAGCGCCGAGGCCACCAGCCACGAATCTTCACAGCTTTTACCGGTGGGGATCAGCACGCCGTAGTAGCCCAGACTGTCGGCCGCCAACGCCACCTGCTGCAGATAAGGTAAATCGACCGGGCGTCCACCCTCGGTGGTACCCAGATAACGGCCATCGCCATGGGTAGGTAAGAACCAGAAGACATTGATCTTGTCGGGAGCTTGCTGCGTCATTATCTATTTCCTATATAACCATATCCGATATTTATCGAAGAGATGTTTTAATTTGGTTATATGAGTGTTAGCGATAATCATGCCAATGGTGAATAAAAAATTAATCTTTTAAAATCAATGCACTGAAAACGGCTTCGCCGCGCCACGCTGTTGCAAATCGCGCAGCCGCCGCGCATCCGCTGGCGCATTTGCAACAGCCGCGGGCCTTCCCCCTCTGGTTTCTGCGGCCGCCGCAGGATAAGTTCAGAGCGTCAACGATCGGAGGCCCGCTATGCTGAACCCAGAATCCCCTTCCACCGCTCCCGCGCTGATCGACCCGGCGTCGAAGGCCTTCCAGAGCCTGCTGGACAAGCTCGCGCCAACGGAGGCGACCGTGCTGATCGTGGGCGAAACCGGCACCGGCAAGGAGGTGGTGGCCCGCTATCTCCATCATCACAGCGCCCGTCGCCAGCAGCCGTTTCTGGCCGTTAACTGCGGCGCGCTGACCGAGAGCCTCGCCGAAGCCGAACTGTTCGGCCATGAGAAAGGCGCCTTCACCGGCGCGCAGCAGGGACAGCCCGGCTGGTTTGAAGCCGCGGAAGGGGGGACGCTGCTGTTGGACGAGATCGGCGAATTAAGCCTGCCGCTGCAGGTCAAGCTGCTGCGAGTGCTGCAGGAGCGTGAAATTACCCGCGTCGGCTCACGCAAAGCGATTAAAGTGAATGTCCGGGTGATTGCCGCCACCCACGTCGACCTGGCCCAGGCGATCCGCGAGCGCCGCTTTCGCGAGGATCTCTACTATCGACTGAATATCGCGGTGGTGCCGCTGCCGCCGCTGCGCCAGCGTCGGCAGGATATCCCGCTGCTGGCGCACCACTTTTTATCACTCTATGCCCGGCGCCTAGGGCGGCCAACCCTGCGTCTGGCGCCGGAATCACTGGCCCGGCTGATGGACTATTCGTGGCCGGGCAATATTCGCGAGCTGGAAAACACCCTGCACAACGCGGTGCTCCTCAGTAAAGAAGAGGAGATCAGTCCTGCCCAGCTGCGCCTGGCGACGCTCAACGACGCCCCGGCGCCGGCGAGCGATCATGAACTGGACGACTTTATTCGCCACCAGCTGGCGCTTCCCGGCGAGCCGCTGTGGCAGCGAGTCACCAGCGCCCTGATTCGCCACGCCATGGCGCATTGCGACGATAACCAGAGCCAGGCGGCCGCGCTGTTGGGGATCAGCCGGCATACCTTGCGCACCCAGCTCGCTAACCTCGGGCTGATCAAAAGCCGCCGCCGCCCGCCTGCGCCGCCGCGGGCATTCGCCAACGCAGCCGGGGCCGATCGCGAACTGCGCATTGGCTACCAGCGCTTCGGCAGCCTCGGGATCCTGAAAGCCCGCCAGAGTCTGGAAACCGCCTTCGCCAGCCTCGGCGTCAACGTGCTGTGGAGTGAGTTTCCTGCCGGACCGCAGCTCCTCCACGCCCTCGCCTGCAACGAGATCGACTTCGGCACCACCGGGGAAGCGCCGCCGGTGTTTGCCCAGGCCAGCAATAGCGAACTGATGTACGTCGCATGGGAGCCGCCGGCACCGCGCAGCGTGGCGATGGTCGTCCCGCAGGAGAGCGACATTCGCCAGCTCAGCGATCTGCGCGGTAAACGCATCGCCCTCAATAAAGGGTCGAATGTCCACTGGCTGCTGCTGCAGATCCTCGAGGACGCCGGCTTGGGTCTGAACGACGTGCGGGTGGTCTATACCCCGCCGAAATATCCGCTGACCGCCAGCGACTACCTGGCGGTTGACGCCTGGATGATGTGGGACCCGCTGCTCAGCGACGCCGAACACACCGGCGAGCTGCGGGTGGTCGCCAGCGGCGAAGGTCGAGTCAACAACCATCAGTTTTATCTTTCGCGACGGGACTACCTCGCTCAGCATGGCGATATCATGCGCCGTCTGTTGACGGAGCTGACCCACACCGGGCAGTTTATCGACTCGCATCGTGGCGAAGCGGCCCGCTTACTCTCGGCAGAGCTGGGGATTGACGCCCGGTCGCTGAGCATGGCCCTCGCCCGCCGCAGCCATCGCCCGCGGCCGATGGATCTGTCGGTGATCCGCGCCCAGCAGACCATCGCCGATCGCTTTTACGCCCTCGGGCTTATCGCCAAACCGGTCCCGGTGCGCGAAGCGGTGTGGTACGGCGAACCCGCGCCGGGCGTCATCAGCCCGCTGATGGCGGTCAGTTAGCGAAATTTGCGCGTTATCTTCCTGATTGTTCAGGCGCAGATAGCCTCGATCCGATGGCGATGTTACCCTAAAGACGCTGAGAATAAGGGGGTATCTGTGGCTGTTCATCTGTTAATCGTCGACGCGTTAAATCTGATCCGCCGCATCCATGCGGTGCAGGGTTCGCCCTGCGTCGATACCTGCCTGCATGCGCTGGAGCAGCTGATCGTCCACAGTCAGCCCACCCACGCGGTGGCGGTGTTCGATGATGAGGATCGTGCCCACGGCTGGCGCCACCAGCGCCTGCCAGAGTACAAAGCCGGCCGCGCGCCGATGCCGGAGACGCTGGTGGCCGAGATGCCAGCGCTGCGGGCGGCCTTCGAACAGCGGGGGATCCGCTGCTGGGCCTCGCCGGGCAGCGAAGCGGACGACCTCGCCGCCACCCTGGCGGTAAAGGTGGCCCAGGCGGGCCATCAAGCCACCATTGTCTCCACCGACAAAGGCTACTGTCAGCTGCTGTCGCCCACCATCCGCATCCGCGACTACTTTCAGAAGCGCTGGCTGGATGCGCCCTTCATCGCCAGCGAGTTCGGCGTCACCCCAGAGCAGCTAGCGGATTACTGGGGGCTGGCGGGGATCAGCAGCTCGAAGGTGCCGGGCGTGGCGGGCATTGGACCCAAAAGCGCCGCCCAGCTGTTGAACGAGTTTCAGGACCTGGAGGGGCTGTACGCCCGTCTGGCCGAGGTCCCGGAGAAGTGGCGCAAAAAACTGGCCGCGCATCAGGAGATGGCCTTCACCTGCCGGGAAGTGGCCCGCCTGCAGACCGACCTCCAGCTGGATGGCAATCTGCAGCAGCTGCGGCTGACGCGCTAACCATCGTTAAGAGGTGCGCCGGTGCAGGGTAACTGCCTCCGGCACTGCCTGCTTTACCCGGGCCAGGCAATCACCAGGCCGCCTGATATAACCCGACGATATCGGCCAGGCTCGCCTCACGCGGGTTACCGCCGGTACACACATCCTCCAGCGCCGCCTGCGCCAGCGCCGGAATATCCTCTTTCCTGACGCCCACCTCTCGCAGATGGCCGGGAATACCGACATCGCGGTTTAGCTGGCAGACCGCCTCCACTGCCGCCTGGCGCGCGGCAGTCAGGCTTAACGCTTCCACCCTGACGCCCATCGCCCGGGCGATATCGCGATATTTTTCCCCCGTCGCCTCAGCATTAAAGCGCATCACGTGCGGCAAAAGGATGGCATTCGCCACGCCGTGCGGCGTGTTGTAAAAAGCGCCGAGCGGATGCGCCATGCCGTGCACCAGCCCGAGCCCGACGTTGGAAAATCCCATCCCCGCGACGTACTGGCCCAGCGCCATGGCTTCGCCCGCGCCGGCATCCCCGGCAACCGAGCCGCGCAGCGCCCCGGCAATGATCTCGATGGCCTTGAGGTGCAGCGCATCAGTCAAAGCCCAGGCGCCGCGGGTGAGATATCCTTCGATAGCGTGCGTCAGGGCGTCCACGCCGGTGGCCGCCTTCAGCGCCGGCGGCATGGCGTCCATCATATCGGCATCGATAAACGCCACCTGCGGGATATCATGCGGATCGACGCAGACGAACTTACGCCGCTGTTCTTCATCGGTGATGACATAGTTAATCGTCACCTCCGCCGCGGTACCCGCGGTGGTCGGCACCGCGAAGATCGGCACGCTGGGCTGACGGGTGGGCGACAGCCCCTCGAGGCTACGGACATCGGCGAATTCCGGGTTACGCTGAATAATACCGATCGCTTTACAGGTATCCTGCGGCGAACCGCCGCCGATGGCGATCAGGTAATCCGCCCCGCTGCGCTGAAAGGCCTGCAGTCCCTGCTGGACCACGGCAATGGTCGGGTTAGGGATCACGTCGCTGAACATATCCCATGCCAGCCCGGCGGCATCCAGTTTATCAGTGACTTTCGCCGCCACGCCGCAGCGGGCGAGGGTGCTGTCGGTGACGATCAATGCTTTACGATAGCCGCGCCGAGCTACTTCATCGGTTAATGCGTTTATCGCCCCCCGGCCAAACCACGCCGTTTCGTTGAGGATCATTCGGTTTGCCATCGCGTCTCTCCTGTTAGCGTTGCGGCATCACTCTTCAATACGTAATCCGTAGGTTTTGAACTTCTCCAGCACGATGGCGATCGCCTCCTCATCCAGCACCGGTACCGGGTCGATAATCGCCAGCGTGCTGAGGTAGAGCTGGGCCAGGACCTCCACTTCATGCGCCAGCCAGAGCGCTTTCTCCAGGCTGGCCTCGCAGGCGATCAGGCCATGATGCTGCAGCAGCGTGGCTTTGCGGTGCTTCAGCGCTACCGCGACATGCTCAGACAGCTCGCGGGTGCCGAAGGTGGCATAGGGCGCGCAGGGGATCGAATTCCCGCCGGCCGCGGCGATCATATAGTGGATGGCCGGGATGGGCCGGTTGAGGATCGACACCGCCGTACAATGGACAGCGTGATTGTGGACCACCGCCTGGGCATCGGGCCGCGTCTGGTAGGCCGCCTGATGAAAACGCCATTCGCTGGAGGGCAGTTTTCCCTGCTCATGCTGGCCGTCGGCATCAATAAAGACGATCTTGTCTTCCGTCAGCTTTTCATACGGGATACCGGTGGGGGTGATCAACATTCCTCCCTGATAGCGCACGCTGACATTGCCGGCGGTCCCCTGATTTAACCCCAGGCGGGTCATTTCCAGGCAGGTATCGATAATCTGCCGGGCCAGTCTGTTTCTTTCCATTGCGTTCCTCTTGTGGTGACTCATCATCCGTCAACGGCAGGGCAACAGAAATATCGTCGGCTACCGTGGGATAGGGTGAATAATGGTCTTCATCATCAACCTGAATAATCAAAGGGGAATTTTCATGACTATATTTTGTGAACCGCGTCAATAATTCCGCCATGAATAAAGCAACCATGCCCATTAAGAGAGTGTTTAAAATGCCCGTTCTTAATAATATTTCATCAAGCGGGCATTTTATTTCTTTGTAACATTTGCCCGTTTTCCACGATATACATTCATTCGGTCATTAGCGTTGTGGTTTTGTGAATTTATTTTCTCAAACGGTCAGCGTTTTTGAAAAATTAAAGTGACAATTATCACATAAAATGGCCCGCAGATCGTTAAGTGTGACCATCATCATATTAACAGGCGGTTTTTATTTGAAAATGAAGTCATGAGTTCCGCCGTGACTTTCATTTCACTCACCGGCGCGTCACCTGAGCTCACTTAATTTTGCGGTCTGCTGCAGCACCAGACTGCGCCCTGAATGCTGTTGTAAATGCTTCTGAACTGATGAGGACGCTATGGGAAACACAACGATACCAACGCAAAGTTACCGCGCCATGGAGAGCGGGCAGAGTAAAAGCTACATTATTCCTTTTGCTCTGCTGTGCTCCCTCTTTTTTCTGTGGGCGGTGGCTAATAATCTGAATGATATTTTATTACCGCAATTTCAACAGGCCTTTACCCTGACTAATTTCCAGGCCGGATTAATTCAGTCGGCCTTTTATTTTGGCTATTTTATTATTCCCATCCCCGCTGGGATGCTGATGAAAAAATTCAGCTATAAAGCAGGCATTCTTACGGGTCTGTTTTTATATGCCTGCGGCGCCGCGCTGTTCTGGCCTGCCGCCGAAGTGATGAACTACACTTTATTCCTGATTGGATTATTTATTATCGCCGCCGGGCTTGGCTGCCTGGAAACGGCGGCCAACCCGTTTGTGACCGTTCTCGGTCCGGAAAGCGGCGGTCACTTCCGCCTTAATCTGGCCCAGACCTTTAACTCATTTGGCGCCATTATTGCCGTGGTATTTGGCCAGAGTCTTATTTTGTCTAACGTCCCGCATCAGCCGCAGGAGGTGCTGGATAAAATGACGCCAGAACAGCTCAGCGCCTGGAAGCACAGCCTGGTCCTGTCGGTACAAACCCCCTATATGATTATCGTGGCCATCGTCCTGCTGGTTGCCCTGCTGATCGTCTGTACCCGCTTCCCCTCCCTGCAGAGCGATGACCACAACGACAGCGCGCAGAGCACCTTCCTCGCCTCGCTGACGCGCCTGATGCGCATCCGTCACTGGCGCTGGGCGGTGCTGGCCCAGTTCTGCTACGTCGGCGCGCAAACCGCCTGCTGGAGCTACCTGATTCGCTACGCTATCGAAGAGATCCCGGGCATGACGGCCGGTTTCGCCGCCAACTACCTGACCGCCACCATGGTCTGCTTCTTTATTGGCCGTTTCACCGGCACCTGGCTTATCCGCCGCTTTGCGCCGCATAACGTGCTCGCTATCTATGCGTTTATCGCCATGCTGCTCTGTTTGCTCTCCGCCTTCAGCGGCGGCCACGTCGGTCTGCTGGCCCTGACCCTGTGCAGCGCCTTTATGTCCATTCAGTACCCGACCATCTTCTCGCTGGGGATTAAGCATCTGGGCCAGGACACCAAATATGGCTCGTCCTTTATCGTCATGACCATTATCGGCGGCGGGATCGTCACCCCGGTGATGGGCTTTGTCAGCGACGCCGCCGGCAATATCCCGACCGCCGAACTGGTCCCGGCGCTGTGCTTCGCCATCATCTTTATTTTTGCCCGTTTCCGTTCACAAGCGGCGACGAACTAAACCTGTTATCCGCATAACCTGAGGGATCTGTAATGAAAAAAATCAGCTTACCGAAGATCGGTATCCGCCCGGTAATCGATGGTCGTCGCATGGGGGTCCGCGAGTCGCTGGAAGCGCAAACCATGAACATGGCGAAAGCCACCGCCGCGCTTATCAGCGAGAAACTGCGCCACGCCTGCGGCGCCCGGGTGGAGTGCGTGATTGCCGATACCTGCATCGCCGGCATGGCCGAGTCGGCCGCCTGTGAAGAGAAATTCAGCAGCCAGAACGTCGGCGTCACCATCACCGTCACCCCCTGCTGGTGCTACGGCAGCGAAACCATCGACATGGATCCGCTGCGCCCGAAGGCCATCTGGGGCTTTAACGGCACCGAACGTCCGGGGGCGGTCTATCTGGCCGCCGCGCTGGCGGCCCATAGCCAGAAAGGGATCCCGGCGTTCTCCATCTACGGACATGACGTGCAGGATGCCGATGACACCTCGATCCCGGCGGACGTCGAAGAAAAGCTGTTGCGCTTCGCGCGCGCCGGCCTGGCCGTCGCCAGTATGAAAGGGAAAAGCTATCTGTCGCTGGGCGGCGTCTCAATGGGCATCGCCGGCTCCATCGTCGACCACAATTTCTTTGAATCCTGGCTCGGCATGAAGGTCCAGGCTGTCGACATGACGGAGCTGCGCCGGCGAATCGATCAGAAAATCTATGATGAAACCGAGCTGGAGATGGCGCTGGCGTGGGCGGATAAACACTTCCGCTACGGCGAAGATCAGAACGCTGAGCAGTATAAGCGCAATGAAACACAGAGTCGCGCGGTGCTGAAAGAGAGCCTGCTGATGGCGATGTGCATCCGCGACATGATGCAGGGCAACCCGAAACTGGCGGAAAAAGGGCTGGTGGAGGAGTCGCTGGGCTACAACGCCATCGCCGCCGGTTTCCAGGGTCAGCGCCACTGGACCGATCAATACCCCAATGGCGATACCGCTGAAGCGCTGCTCAACAGCTCTTTTGACTGGAACGGGGTGCGCGAGCCATTTGTCGTCGCTACCGAAAACGACAGCCTCAACGGCGTGGCCATGCTGATGGGTCATCAGCTCACCGGCACCGCCCAGGTGTTTGCCGACGTGCGCACCTACTGGTCGCCGGACGCCGTTGAGCGGGTCACCGGGCAGCCGCTCACCGGGCGGGCGGAGCACGGCATCATTCACCTGATTAACTCCGGCTCTGCGGCGCTGGACGGCTCCTGCCAGCAGCGCGACGCGCAGGGCAACCCGACGATGAAACCTCACTGGGAGATTGAGCAGAACGAGGCGGATGCCTGCCTCGCGGCGACCGAATGGTGCCCGGCGATCCACGAATACTTCCGCGGCGGCGGCTTCTCTTCCCGCTTCCTGACCGAAGGCGGCGTACCGTTCACCATGACCCGGGTAAACATCATCAAAGGCCTGGGGCCGGTGCTGCAAATTGCCGAAGGCTGGAGCGTGGCGCTGCCCAAAGCGATGCACGACCAGCTCGACGCCCGTACCAACTCCACCTGGCCCACCACCTGGTTTGCCCCACGCCTGACCGGCAAGGGTCCGTTCAGCGATGTGTACTCGGTGATGGCTAACTGGGGCGCCAACCACGGCGTGCTGACCATCGGCCACGTTGGCGCGGATTTCATTACCCTCGCCGCCATGCTGCGCATTCCGGTCTGCATGCACAACGTGGAAGCGGCGAAAATCTACCGCCCCTCCGCCTGGGCTGCGCATGGCATGGATATCGAGGGCCAGGACTACCGCGCCTGCCAGAACTACGGGCCGCTGTATAAGCGTTAACAGGTTGGTTTCGCCCGGTGGCGCAGGCTTACCGGGCCTACAGATGCGCGCGGTCTGTAGGCCGGATAAGCGCCGCGCCATCCGGCGATGTTGTTTCGGGAGTTACTATGAAGCAAGACGTTATCCTGGTCCTCGACTGCGGCGCCACCAACGTGCGGGCGATGGCCGTTGACCGACAGGGAAACATTATCGCCCGCGCCGCAACGGCGAACGCCAGCGACATCGCGGCGGAGAACAGCGACTGGCACCAGTGGTCGCTGGAGGCCATTATGCAGCGCTTTGCCGACTGCTGTCGGCAGATCCATGACCAGCTGGCCTCCTGCACGGTGCGCGGCATCACCGTCACGACCTTTGGCGTCGATGGCGCGCTGGTGGATGAGCAGGGTGCCCTGCTGTATCCGATCATCAGTTGGAAATGCCCGCGCACCGCGGCGGTGATGGAGAATATCAGCCAGTATATGCCAGCACACCAGCTGCAGCAGATTGCCGGCGTCGGCGCGTTTGCGTTCAACACCCTGTATAAGCTGATCTGGCTGAAAGAGTGCCACCCGCAGCTGCTGGCGCAGGCCCATGCCTGGCTGTTTATTTCGTCGCTGATCAACCATCGGCTGACCGGGGAGTTCACCACCGACCTCACCATGGCGGGCACCAGCCAGATGCTCGATCTCCGGCAGCGCGATTTCAGCGCGCCAATCCTGCAGGCGACCGGCCTGCCGCACCGCCTGTTCCCGCGGCTGGTTGAAGCAGGCCAGCCGATCGGCGCCCTGCTGCCGGAGGCCGCTGCGCTGCTGGGCCTTCCCATCGGGATCCCGGTTATCTCGGCCGGGCACGACACTCAGTTCGCTCTGTTTGGCGCCGGCGCCGGGCAGGATGAGCCGGTGCTCTCCTCCGGGACCTGGGAGATCCTGATGGTGCGCAGCGCCCAGGTCGACACTTCGCTGCTCTGCGACTACAGCGGCTCCACCTGCGAGCTGGACAGCCAGCCGGGCCGCTATAACCCGGGAATGCAGTGGCTGGCCTCCGGCGTGCTCGAATGGGTGCGCAAGCTGTTGTGGAGCGCTGACACGCCGTGGCAGACGCTGATTGCCGAAGCGCAGGCGATCCCGCCCGGCGCCCAGGGCGTCAGGATGCAGTGCGACCTGCTCGCCAGCCAGCACGCCGGCTGGCAGGGCGTCACGCTCAACACCACCCGCGGCCATTTTTACCGCGCCGCGCTGGAGGGGTTAAGCGACCAGCTGGCGCAGCATCTGCAAACCCTGGAAAACATCGGCCGCTTCCGGGCGCAAGAGCTGCTGCTGGTGGGCGGCGGCAGCCGCAACGCGCTGTGGAACCAGATCAAGGCCGACCGGCTTGGAATACCGATCAAAGTTCTCGATGATGCCGAAACCACGGTGGCCGGCGCGGCGATGTTTGGCTGGTATGGCGTGGGCGAGTTCTCTTCGCCGGAACAGGCCAGAGCGCAGGTCGCGTACCGCTACCGCTATTTTTGGCCGCAAACTGAACCTGAATTAACAGAGGAAGCCTGAGATGCTCAAAACCATTTCCCCGCTGATATCGCCGGAGCTGCTGAAAGTGCTGGCCGAAATGGGCCATGGGGATGAAATCATTTTTTCCGATGCCCATTTCCCGGCGCACAGCATGGGGCCACAGGTGATCCGCGCTGATGGCCTGCGGGTCAGCGATCTGCTGCAGGCGATTATCCCGCTGTTCGAGTTAGACAGCTACGCGCCGCCGCTGGTGATGATGGCCGCCGTCGAAGGCGATGCGCTGGACCCGACGGTGGAACAGCGCTATCGGCAGGCGCTCTCGGCGCAGGCCCCCTGCCCGGATATCGTGCGGATTGACCGCTTTGCCTTCTACGACCGGGCGCAAAAAGCCTTTGCGATCGTTATCACAGGTGAGCGAGCTAAGTACGGAAATATCCTTTTAAAAAAAGGAGTCACGCCGTAATCTCATGCCGGAGCGTCTGCCTGATGCAGACGCTCAATCAATGATGGGATGAGAATAAATGAAAGCAGCCCGCCAGCAGGCGATCGTCGATCTCCTGATCACCCACAGCAGCCTGACCACCGAAACCTTGTCAAAACAGCTCAACGTCAGCAGGGAAACCATTCGCCGCGATCTGAGCGAGCTGCAGGCGCAGGGCAAAGTGCTGCGCAACCACGGCCGGGCCAAAGTGATCCATCAGCGCAGCCAGGACAGCGGCGACCCTTTTCACATGCGGCTGAAAAGCCATTACGCGCATAAAGCCGATATCGCCCGCGAAGCGCTGGCCTGGATTGACGAAGGGATGGTGATCGCCCTCGATGCCAGCTCCACTTGCTGGTATCTCGCCCGCCAGCTGCCGGACCGCCCGCTGCACGTCTTTACCAACAGCCAGCCCATCTGCCAGGAGCTGGCCAAACGCGACCAAATCACGCTCACCTGCTCCGGCGGCACTCTGCAGCGGAAATATGGCTGCTACGTGAACCCGGCGCTGATTTCCCAGCTGAAATCGCTGGAGATCGATCTGTTTATTTTTTCCTGCGAAGGCATCGACCCGCAGGGCGCGCTATGGGACTCCAATGCGTTCAATGCCGACTTTAAATCGATCCTGCTTAAGCGCGCGGCGCAGTCGCTACTGCTGATCGACAAAAGCAAGTTCAACCGCTCCGGCGAGGCGAGGATTGGTCATCTGGATGACGTGACGCATATTGTGTCGGATGCGCCGCAGCCTTAAGGGGAAGGCCGGAGGACGCGCACGCGTCTCCGGCCTGAGGGGGAAGGATTAACGCTCGTCGCGACGTCCGCCGACGGCGGCCCACAGGCGACGCACATGAACGGTCACCTCTTCACGATCGTGATACAGCTGACGCGCCTGGATCTGGGCGTTGATGCCGTGCTCGTCCAGTTGGGCCTGAATATAGGCCAGATTCTGCGACACCTCTTCATAGCGCTTTTTCATCGGCAGCTTGAGGTTGAAGATGGTCTCCCGGCACCAGCCGTTGACCAGCCACTGCGCCATCAGCGCCGCCACCTTCGCCGGTTTCTCCACCATATCGCAGACCATCCACGAGATGTTGTTGCGGTTCGGACGATAGCGGAAGCCATCTTCGCGCAGCCAGGTCACCTGGCCGGTATCCATCAGGCTCTGGGCCATCGGGCCGTTATCGACCGAAGAGACCCACATGTTGCGCTTCACCAGCTGATAGGTCCAGCCGCCCGGGCAGGCGCCGAGATCGACGGCATACATGCCGTTCGCCAGGCGCTCGTCCCACTCGTCCGCCGGAATAAAGACGTGGAACGCCTCTTCCAGCTTGAGGGTGGAACGGCTCGGGGCATCGGACGGAAACTTCAGCCGCGGAATGCCCATATAGAACGGTGAGTTGTTGTTGCTGTACGAGTAGCCGGTATAGCAGCAGCCGGGTGCGATAAAGAACACATGCACCACCGGTCGCTTTGGCGTTTCATAGTTGGTCAGCACGCCCGCCTCGCGCAGCGCCGCGCGTAACGGCACCGTGAACTTGCGGCAGAACTTCATCAGCTCTTTGCTTTCGTTGGTATCCGCCACTTCCACACGCAGCTCGCCACCCTTCTCCACCACGCCCTGCAGCATGCCGACGATCGGGGTAATGCGATCCTCCGGCGGCAGGTCGCGCAGCAGTTCGCCGACCACGAACATCTGACGGGCGAAAATCAGCGAGCTGAACGGCAGATCGCGTACCAGCTTCTCACCGTCGTCTTGCTGATAACCTTCAAAAATCACATAACCAGAGTCTTCTTTGACCCGGGCAAAACCAAACACCTCAAGGCGGGCGGCCTTATCGGTAATTTCTGCTGCGCACTCTTTCTCAAACCCAGGGCGACAATAGAGGACAACCTTATTCATGAACAACGCCCTTACGTTTCAGACGAATTGCACCAATTAACATTAAAACCCAACCGGCGAGGAAGCTTACGCCGCCCACCGGGGTCACGAACGCCCACAGACGTAAATGAGACAGCGCCAGACAATAGAGGCTGCCGCTGAACAGCACGGTCCCTAACGCCAGAAACACGCTGCTCCAGTAGAACCAGATGCTGATCCGGCGCTGCATCGCCACCGCCAGACCAAAAATCGCCAGGGTATGGAAGGCCTGGTACTCCAGGCCGGTATGGATCCAGGCCATCTCCGCCGCGCCGAGCGATTGACTTAATACATGCGCGCCAAAGGCACCCAGAGCCACAAAGATAAAGCCGCTAATCGCGGCGAATATCAGCATAAAACGGCTGGTCATGTTTTTACCCTACAAGTATTTATTGTTCATAACGAAAGCGGAATTTTTCTTGCTCACTTGCCGCTTTCGCCAGGATCCATTGCCGGAAAGCGGCTATTTTACCCAGTTCTGCCTGACTGTCATGGCAAACAAGGTAAAACGCATTCTTACTGACCAGAACATCATTAAACGGACACACCAGGCGACCGGCTTCAATTTCGGACTGCGCCATCACGTTGTTGGCCAGCGCCACACCCTGCCCGTGAATGGCCGCCTGCAGCACCATCGCGCTATGGCTGAAAATCGGCCCCTGTTGCACATTAATATGGCTTAGACCAAGCTGGCGGGTATAAGTTTGCCAGTCGCGGCGGGACGCATCGTGAAGCAGCGTATGTTGCGCCAGATCGGCAGGCGTTTTCAATGCTTTGTCGCCGGTGAGCAAGAGCGGGGAACAGACCGGCAGCAGATACTCGGCGTACAATTTTTCCACACGCAGGCCCGGCCAGTTGCCGCGGCCGTAAAAAATCGCCACATCGACATCGTCCGCCAGCTTATCCTCCTGGCGGTCTACCGCCTGGATCCTGACGTCGATTCCCGGATAAGCTGAGTTAAAGCTTGTCAGTCTCGGCACCAGCCACTGGATGGCAAAACTTGGCAATAAACTGACCGTTAATGCCCCTTTGGCGCTGCGCGCCTGAAGTTTACGCGTCGCTTCCGTCAGTTGCGAAAAAATCTCTTTAATATCCTGAAAATAGCTCTGCCCTTCTTCCGTTAACAGCAGCGAACGATTGCGCCGCCGGAACAGCTTAAGGCCCAGAAAATCCTCGAGAGACTTGATTTGATGGCTGACTGCGGCCTGCGTCACAAAAAGCTCATCGGCTGCCCGAGTGAAGCTGAGATGACGTGCGGCTGCATCAAAAACACGTAATGCATTCAGAGGTGGTAATCGCTTCGACATGGTTATTCTGGCTTAGATGTTAACTCAATTTAACAAATAGGAAACAATGATTAACCTATTAGTTTTTTTTATCTGAGCCATTATAAATTGTCCGTTGAGGTTCTACCAGCAAATACCTATAGTGGCGGCACTTCCTGAGCCGGAACGAGAAGCTTTTTTTGGAATGCGTGTTCCATCAAGCTTTTGGCTTACGGTTGTGATGTTGTGTTGTTGTGTTTGCAATTGGTCTGTCTTTGCAGACCCTGGTAGCAAAGCTACCCCTTTTCACTTCCTGTACATTTACCCTGTCTGTCCATAGTGATTTAATGTAGCACCGCAACGCGCGGTGCTTTTTTTTGCCTTTTTACTGCCTTACTCGTCCAGCTCACCCAGCTGTTTCACGTCAGAGCGATTGATCTGCTGTTTGTTGCCCCACGCGTCCTTATACGAGATCATGCCAGTATCATTATCGGTTTGCGGTTTCCCGTCGGTAACGATGGTTCGCCCATCATTGGTATGCATCACATAGTTAGAGGAACAGGCGCTCAGGCCTAAAGTCAGCATACAGGCAGAGATAATCGCAGCGGCCTTAGTCATTTTCATTTTTCTCTCCTTACGGCTATTTATACTATTCGTGACTCGTTAAGTAATAGGTTAAAACACAAACCCAACACTTTTCAGCATAACCCTCTTTGACCCACCTGAAGTCACATTCGGACAATTCCACAGGGCGCAGAGGCCTTGTCACGCCCGGCAAATTGCGCGACGATCGCGGGATTGATACGAGGAATTCCATGAACGCATTCAACCCGGCGCACTTTCGCGCGCAGTTTCCGGCTCTGGCCGATGCCGGCGTCTATCTCGACAGCGCGGCGACCGCGCTCAAACCGCAGGCGGTGATCGACGCCAGCGACCAGTTTTATCGCCTGAGCGCCGGCAACGTCCATCGCAGCCAGTTCGCCGCCGCCCAGCGGCTGACCGAGCGCTACGAGGCGGCCCGCGAGCGCGTGGCGGCGTGGCTTAACGCCCCGTCCGGCAAAGATATCGTCTGGACGCGGGGAACCACCGAGGCCATCAATATGGTGGCGCAGAGCTACGTCCGGCCGCGCCTGCAGCCTGGCGATGAAATTATCGTTAGCGAAGCCGAGCATCATGCCAACCTCGTGCCTTGGCTGATGGTAGCCGGGCAGACCGGCGCCCGAGTCGTCAAACTGCCGCTTGGCGCCGACCGCCTGCCGGATATCGCCAGCCTCAGCGCGCTCATCACCCCGCGCAGCCGGGTGCTGGCCATCGGCCAGATGTCCAACGTCACCGGCGGCTGCCCGGACCTGGCGCAGGCTATCCGCCTTGCTCACGCCGCCGGGATGGTAGTGATGGTCGATGGCGCCCAGGGCGCGGTGCATTTCCCCGCTGACGTGCAGGCGCTGGATATCGATTTTTACGCCTTTTCCGGCCATAAGCTATATGGCCCGACCGGGATCGGCGCCCTGTACGGCAAAAGCGAGCTGCTGGCGGCGATGTCGCCCTGGCTCGGCGGCGGGAAAATGATCGCCGAGGTCAGCTTTGACGGCTTTACGCCGCAGCCGGCCCCTTATGGTCTCGAGGCCGGCACGCCGAATGTCGCCGGGGTAATCGGCCTTAGCGCCGCCCTGGAGTGGCTGGCGCAGAGCGATATCGGCCAGGCGGAAAACTGGAGCCGCAGTCTGGCGAGTCTGGCGGAAGAGGCGCTGGCGAAACGGCCGGGCTTCCGCTCTTTCCGCTGCCAGCAGTCAAGCCTGCTGGCCTTTGAGTTCGACGGTGTTCATCACAGCGATCTGGTGACGCTGCTGGCGGAGTCCGGCATTGCTCTGCGCGCCGGGCAACACTGCGCCCAACCGCTGCTGGCGGCCTTAGGGGTCAGCGGCACGCTGCGGGCCTCTTTCGCCCCCTACAATACCCAAGACGATGTTGCGGCGCTGGTCCACGCGGTGGATCGCGCCCTGGAAATTCTGGTGGATTAATGACAACTCTGCACCCCTTCGGCACAACCATTACCGACGCCACGCTGCGCCAGACCTTCGCCCCGCTGAACCAGTGGGAGGATAAATATCGTCAGCTGATTTTATTGGGCAAAAAGCTGCCGACGCTGACCGATGAGCGCAAAGCGCAGGCCCGGGAGATTGCCGGGTGTGAAAACCGCGTCTGGCTGGGCTATGAGGAGGATGCCGAGGGCAGGCTGCACTTCTTTGGCGACAGCGAAGGACGGATTGTGCGCGGTCTGCTGGCGGTACTTTTGACCGCCGTGGAAGGCAAAAGCGCCGCTGAGCTGCTGGCGCAGGATCCGCTGGCGCTGTTCGTCGAGTTGGGGCTACGCGGCCAGCTCAGCGCCTCGCGCAGCCAGGGCCTCAGCGCCCTCAGCGAGGCAGTGCTCGCCGCCGCCCGCGAGGTTGAGGTTTAAGCTCATCCCGGGGGCGGCGCTTGACGCGCCTTGCCCGGGCTACGGGCTCATGCAGTTTTGTCGCCCGGACAGGTGCGCAGCGCCGCCTCCGGGGAATTGTCCTGTAGACCGGGTAAGGCGCCTGCGCCGCGACCCGGGATTTACGTCGTCTGCCGCTCCGCCTTCGCCAGCATCTTCTTCAGAGCATGCGATACCGCGACGAAGCCAAAGGTCGCGGTCACCATGGTAGCCGCGCCAAAGCCGGAAGCGCAGTCCATCCGTTTCGGCCCTTCCGCCGTGCTCTTCATCGCGCAGACGCTGCCGTCCGCTTGCGGGTAGACCAGCGCTTCCGTAGAGAAGACGCAGTCCACGCCGAGCTTGCCTTTGCTGTTTTTCACCACCCCAAACTGGCTTTTCAGCCGCTCGCGCAGTTTAGCCGCCAGCGGATCCTGGATGGTCTTCGCCAGGTCAGCGACCTGGATCTGCGTTGGGTCAATCTGACCGCCCGCCCCGCCGGTGGTGACCAGCGGCACTTTGTAGCGGCGACACCAGGCGATAAGCGCCGCTTTCGGCCGGACGCTATCGATCGCGTCGATAACATAGCTAAAGCCGACGCCAAGATATTCCGCCACGTTTTCCGGGGTCACGAAATCATCCACCACCGTCACCCGACACTCCGGGTTGATGAGACGAATACGCTCTGCCATCACTTCCGCTTTCGCCAGCCCGACGTTGCCGCTCAGGGCGTGGATCTGACGATTGGTGTTGGTGACGCAGACATCGTCCATATCGATAAGGGTGATCGCCCCGATGCCGGTTCGCGCCAGCGCTTCCGCCGCCCAGGAGCCGACCCCGCCGATCCCGACCACGCAGACGTGGGCATCGGCAAAACATTGCAGCGCTTTTTCACCATATAAACGTGCCGTACCGCCAAAACGCTGGCGCCAGGCATCGCTGATAACAACAGACATAGAACCTCAGAACAAAATGACAGCGCCCGGAGGCCGCCGTAAACGGCATCATCCGGGCGCCCTGGTCAACAGGCATGGCCAGGGGAGTTAGCCGCTAAAAACATTCCCCGCGCCCGGGGCGTTTTTCAGCACCCATACGCGGCCATAGTGGTTATACCAGCCGGCACGGTGGCCTGCGTCAGGCCCAATGCCCTGATAGATGTCGAAATGCTGGCCTTTGATGGCCCCGCCGACGTCGAGAGCGACCATCAGGCGCAGTTCGTACTGGCCGTTAAACTTGCCGTTATTATCCAGCAGAGGCACCTCGGCCAGCAAGGTGGTTCCCGGCGGAATAATCGACCGGTCAGAGGCCACCGAGGCGCGGCCGATCAGCGGCACAGCGCTGGCCCCTTTCACCGGCGCGAAAGACTGCGGTTTAAAGAACACGAACGACGGGTTCTGCTCCAGCAGCTCGCGCACTTCCGCTTCGCTGTGCTTTTCACCCCACTCGCGGATCGCCTGCATCGACATATCTTCTTTCTTCACTTCCCCGCGGTCGATCAGCACTTTGCCGATGCTGCGATAGGGCCAGCCGTTTTTCCCGGCATAGCTAAAGAAGTTGAGCGGCGAACCATCGCCAAAGTCGATATAGCCGCTGCCCTGCACGTCCATGATGAAGTTATCCATCAGCGAATTGCTGTACGCCAGCACATAGTTATCGCTCAGCGCGCCGGCATAGATGCTGGCGCGGGACGGCAGCTTACCGCGTTTCGGCGGCATCCGGTAAATGGGGTACTGGAATTCGCCCTGACGGGTGTGGCGCGCCTGCACCACCGGCGTGTAGTAGCCGGTAAACTGAACGTTGCCATAGTTGTCGACGCCCTGCATCTGCCAGGCGTCGATGCCAAACTGGCGCAGCGTACGGGTGTCGCCGCCGGCGCGCAGCCACTCCTGCAGGGCGTTATAGACGTTGCTCTGGCTATTATAGAGGCGTGGCGAGGCGTTACGAATTTGATTAACCTGCTCGGAGAAGTCGCCAGCGTTGATCGGCGCCCCGACGGCATCCGGCTGGTTTACCAGTGAAAACGGCTGGGTGAACTTGCCATCGCTATATTGCTGACCGCGGTCGGTCGGTTTTGAGGAACAGGCGGCGAGCATGGCCAGCATTGCCCCCGTCGCTACATATTTTACCCAACGTCCTTTCATGGTGTCTCATCTTTTGCTGCGAAGCCTTAGTGCGTGTTGAAGATAACAAAGCGCCGGGGCTATTGAAATGCGCGATCTCATCGATGGCACAGATTTGTGTAAAAAAACACCACAACGTGGCGTTTTATAAGCCAATTCTTACAAAAATGTCGATTTGGTCGAAAAAAGGTTGCATCATCTCGCTAGCGGAGTATAGTGCGCTTCCACGGACGCGGGGTGGAGCAGCCTGGTAGCTCGTCGGGCTCATAACCCGAAGGTCGTCGGTTCAAATCCGGCCCCCGCAACCAATTAAAATTTGATGAAGTACAAAGCAGTACGGTGACGCGGGGTGGAGCAGCCTGGTAGCTCGTCGGGCTCATAACCCGAAGGTCGTCGGTTCAAATCCGGCCCCCGCAACCAATCAAATTTGACAAAGTAAAGCAGTACGGTGACGCGGGGTGGAGCAGCCTGGTAGCTCGTCGGGCTCATAACCCGAAGGTCGTCGGTTCAAATCCGGCCCCCGCAACCAACATCATAAACACCCTCAAGGGTGTTTTTTTGTTTCTGCCGCCGGCAAACCTCTGCCGAAAACGGGAACAGCCGTTGCCGCCCCCTCGCCGGCTTACCCCTTAGGTAACACAATATTGCTTGCCGCCAGCATGCCCATGCGATGGTACATCGCGCAGGCTGCCTCGACGATCGGCATCGCCAGCGCCGCGCCGCTGCCTTCTCCCAGACGCATGCCCATATTGAGATACGGTTCGAGGCCCAGGTGCGCCAGCGCGATACGCGCCCCCTTCTCCGCCGAATAGTGGGACGGGATCAGATACGGTTTTACCTCCGGCGCTATCTGGCACGCCGCCAGCGCTGCGGCGTAGGAGAGAAAGCCATCCAGCACCACCGGCAGCCCACAGGCCGCCGCCCCCAGCATCACCCCCGCCATCCCCAGCAGATCGAAACCACCGACTTTGCTCAGCACATCGAGGCCATCCTGCGGGTCGGGCTGATTGACGGCGATAGCCCGCCGCACCACCTCCACCTTGTTGCCAACCTTCGCCAACGGCAGATTGGCGCCAATCCCGACCACCTCCTGCGCATCGCTGCCGGTCAGAACGCTGACGATCGCCGCCGCCGGCGTGGTATTGGCCATCCCCAGCTCGCCGACACCAAACAGAGTAACGCCCTCCCGGGCCAGCGCGCGGGTGTAGCGCATCACCTCCAGCAGCAATTCCTGCCCCTGCTCACGGGTCATCGCCGGGCCGCGGGCAATATTGCCGCAGCCCCGCGCCACCCGCATATTCACCACGCCGGGGAGCGGTTCGCTATCGATACCGACATCAATCACATGCACTTGCGCCCCGGCCTGGGCGGCGAGCACGCAGACGCCGGTGGTGCCGCGGGTCATATTGGCTGCCTGAATGGCGGTGACCGCTTTCGGCGAAATCGCCACCCCTTCGTCCCACACCCCATGATCGGCGCACATCACCAGCAGGGCCTTTTTCGCCACCTGCGGCTGGCCGCCCAGGCCGGGCATTCCCGCCAGCTGCACCGCCAGCGCCTCCAGACGCCCCAGGCTGCCGGGGGGCTTGAGCAAGCCGTCGATATGGTGTTGTGCCCGCACCATGGCGTCAGCGTCCGGCGCGGGGATCGCCCGCAGAACCGTGTTTAAGTTTTCCATACAGAATCCCTGCCAGGACTGGCCCGGTCAGCCAGCGATTGAGTTATTTGATTTTGACGCCGATGCCGGAGACCACCAGCCAGACCGCATCAGCCGCGGCCGCCAGGCGCTGATTGACCCGCCCGGCGATATCGCGAAAATGCCGCGCCAGGCGGTTCTCCGGCACAATGCCCATCCCCACCTCGTTGGTCACCAGCACGACGTGCGCCGGGCAGCGCTGACAGGCGGCAATCAGCACACCAATTTCGTCATCAATAGCCCGCTCCATGGCGGCGTAATCCCAGCCGTCGGGGTCGCTGTCGCCGCCGAGCGCGAACAGCAGGTTGGTGACCATGGTGGTGATACACTCCAGCAGAATCGCCTCCGCTGGGGCGATATCCGGGGTGATCAGTTCATCAAGCTGCTGCCAGCGCTCGGCGGTGCGCCAGTGGGCGGGCCTGCCGTCGCGATGGTGCTGGATCCTTGCGGCCATCTCGTCGTCAAAGATTTGCGAGGTGGCGATATATAACACCTGCGGCGCATCGGCAATCAGCGCCTCGGCATGGCGGCTTTTGCCGCTGCGCGCGCCGCCGGTAACCAGAGTCAGCATAGGGGCTCCTGATGTTGGCGCATGATGGCGTAAATTTTATCGATGGCGATATGTTCGCGCATGGCGTCCGCCAGCCGATCAAACTGCCGGGTTTTATAGCGGGCATACTCCAGGGCGCTATCCAGCGGCGCCAGCCCTTTGCGCTGGCGCAGGCCGTTGAGCAGCGCCCGGGTAAAGGCATCGCTGTCGAACAGGCCATGGAGATAGGTGCCGAATGCCAGGCCGTCGTCGCTTATCGCCCCGTCCTCTACTGACTGTCCCGCTTTATGCAGCTGCAGCAGCGGCGGGCTGCCGGCCTCACGGCGCGTCTCGCCCATATGAATTTCGTAGCCACTGACATGCAGACCTGCCGCGTCGGCTAACCATTCCGGGAGGTTAGTTCCCAGGGTCGCCTGCACCTGGGTGGTGGTTTTGTGCTGGGCGAAGTGGGTCACGGTCTTCAACACCCCCAGTCCGGGCTGGGTGCCAAGGCCAGACTCCACCTCATCGATAATGGTTTCGCCGAGCATCTGATAGCCGCCGCAGATCCCCAGCAGCGGCACCTTGCGCTGCCGGGCCTGCTCGACTGCATGCGCCATGCCGCTCTCGCGCAGCCAGCACAGATCGCCGAGGGTATTCTTACTGCCCGGGAGAATGACCAGGTCGGCGTCGGCCAGCGCCTGCGGGTCGCGGACATAGCGCACCCGGACGTCTGGCTGCGCCGCCAGGGCGTTAAAGTCGGTAAAATTGGCGATATGCGGCAGGTGAACCACGGCGATGTCGATGTCGCGCCGGTCGGTGCGATGGTATTTCCCGGCCTGCAGCGCGACGCCGTCCTCATCCTCGAGATCCACGTCAAGCCACGGCATAACGCCCAGCACCGGCACCCCGGTCAACGCCTCGATTTGCTCTATCCCCGAGCGCAGGAGCGCCACATCGCCGCGGAATTTATTGATGATCACCCCTTTCACCCGCGCCCGCTCCTGAGGCTGCAGCAGCGCCAGCGTGCCGTAAATCGCGGCAAACACCCCGCCGCGGTCGATATCGGCCACCAGGATCACCGGGCATTGCGCCATCTCGGCCATGCCCATATTGACGATATCGCGGTCGCGCAGGTTAATCTCCGCCGGACTGCCGGCCCCTTCCAGCACCAGCGCCTCATACTCTCCGGCCAGGCTCTGGTAGACCGCGAGGATCTGTTCGCGCAGGCGCGGCTTGTACTGGTGATAGCTCACCGCGTCCATGCTGGTCGCCACCTGCCCCATCAGGACCACCTGCGCCTGACGGTCGCTGGTGGGCTTGAGCAAAATCGGGTTCATGCGGACATCCGGCGCGATCCCTGCCGCTTCGGCCTGGAAAATCTGCGCCCGGCCCATCTCTTTGCCATCCGGCGTAATGCCGGAGTTCAACGCCATATTCTGTGATTTAAACGGCGCGGTACGCAGCCCATCCTGATGAAAAATGCGGCACAGTCCCGCCACCAGTACGCTTTTCCCCACGTCGGAAGCCGTGCCCTGTAACATCACTGCCAGCGTCATGACGCCTCCTTTATCGCGCCTATCGCGTTGTTGTGCATCCGCTGAAAAAACTCCGCTTCGGTTTTACACAGCGGCAATCCCAGTTCGCTATGAAGTTTCACCAGCCACGGCTGCGTCAATCCCGCCTGGGCCATGATCGCCGCGCAGGCAAATACCTCGCCGGGATCCCCCGCGGCCAGCACTTCGCCGTGACGCAGAACGTAAACGGCGTCGCTCACCTCATAGATCAGATCGATATCGTGGCTGGAGATCACCACGCGCCGCCCCTGCCCGACAATGCGCCGGATGATGGCGATCATCTGCGCCCGCCCCCGGGGATCGAGGCCCGCGGTGGGCTCGTCAAGCAGCAGGTAGCGCGCCTGCAGCACCAGCGCCCCGGCGATCGCCACCCGTTTTTTCTGCCCATGGCTGAGGCACTGGATCGGCTGCTGGCGAAACCCCTGGGCATCGACGAGGGTCAACGCTTCATCCACCCGGCGGGCGATCTCCTCTTCCGCCACCCCGAGGTTGCGCAGACTAAAAGCGATATCGCTGTCGATATCGGTATAGAAGATTTGCTGATCCGGATCCTGAAACACCGTCGCCACCTGCTGGCGCAGCGCCAGCAGACCGCGCTTGCTGTAATTCAGCGCCTCTCCCTGCCACAGCACCGCCCCCTGCTGCGGGCGCAGCAGGCCGCTCAGGTTCATAAACAGCGTCGACTTTCCGCAGCCGTTGGCCCCCACCAGGCCGGTCACCGCATGGCGGGAAAAATCCAGCGTCAGCCCTTTAAGTACCGGCTCATCCTGATAGCGAAACCAGAGATCGGTTGTGGCAAGCATACTTATCCTTAGAGGTGAAAATCACCCTGGTACAATTTGATATCCAGCGCGGTGCTCATCTGCTGATAGCGCAGGAGGACGCGAGTGAACAGCAGTCCCACCAGCATCGCCAGCGAGCGATAGCCCTGCGGCACGCTACCATAGCCAAAACGTAGGGTTTGCGCGCGGTGAATCGCCATCGCCTCGTCCAACAGAATAAAAATGAAGCGCCAGGTCAGCAGGATCTGCTCCGTCAACAGTCGCGGTACGCGACCGCGCTTGAGCAAGATAATCAGCTGTGGGAAAGGCAGATTAAGCACCAGCCAGAGCGTGGCCGCCATCGCTGCCAGGCTGCGCCAGAAGGTCTCCCCGGCCACGACCAGCCCCGGAGTGGACACTCCTATAGAGAAAGCGCCCAGCCGGATGCTGGCTAACAGTATCTGCGGGTCGCGGCTGACGCTGAACACAATGGTCAGCACGCCGACCAGCAAAAAGCCAAAGGGTAGCGCCATCCAGCGGCACCAGCGCCAGAATGAGACCCGCAGCAGCCAGCAGGTCAGCGCGGCGGTCAGCGCCAGCGTCAGCGCCTGGCCCCACGCCGGCAGCGTAAAGGCCAGCACCATCAGCAGCAGCCAGAGCAGAAACTTACGCTCTGGCGCCACCTGCAACCAGCGGCTCTGGTAGCTGAGTCGGTCAAACCCGGTCATCACGGCGCTGCCTGCCCCTCGCATACCCGAGAATGTAAAAAATCACCGCCGCGCCCAGCGAGCCCTGCAGGGTAAACAGCAGGCTCTCAATCTCGCCGCTCGCCGGTTCGTACAGCGGCTGGAACCAGGGTTGATAATCCGGCGCCACCACCTGGATCTGGCTCTCCGCTTCGCCGTCCGAGCCGCCAAACTCACCACCGTGGTTAATAAAAAAGGGCAGGATCATCAGGGCAACCACCATCGCCAACAGGATCAGCGTCTTTTTCATATTAATGTCCCTCCGCGGCGATCAGCCGCCGTTTGGTCAGTTGATCGTAGATCATCACGGTAAGCAATCCTTCCGCGATGGCGATCGGGATCTGCGTCAGGCAGAAGATCCCCATAAACTTCAGGATCGATCCACCTGCCCCGGTGGCCGGATCGGGAAAGGCCACCCCGAGCTGGACGGAGGTGACAAAATAGGTCATCAGATCCGCCAGCATGGCGCAGAGAAAGACCCCGACATCGCGACGGATCCCCGCCCGGCAGGCCAGCTTCCACACCAGATAGCCGACCATCGGGCCGATCACCGCCATCGACATCCCGTTGGCGCCAAGGGTGGTCAGGCCGCCATGCGCCAGCAGCAGCGCCTGGAACAGCAGAACGATCGCCCCCAGCACCGCCACCACGCCCGGCCCGAAGAGGATCACCGCCAGACCAACGCCGGTCGGGTGCGAGCAACTGCCGGTCACCGACGGGATCTTCAGCGCCGAAAGAACAAAAATAAACGCCCCGCAGAGGGCCAGGAGCACCTTCTGATTGCTCTCCTCCTGGACGATACGCCGCAGGCGCACCAGGCCGTACCACAGGCAGGGTAAAAACAGCAGCCACCACGCCAGCGCCCACATCGGCGGTAAAAAACCCTCCATGATATGCATGGCGAACGCCTCCTGCGGGACGATGATCAGCAGAACAGCCGCTGCCAGCCCCCCGTACGAAAGCTGCTTCAGCGATTTCACCTGATTCATTACGCCTCCTCCCACTGTTTGTTAACCAGGATGGTCGAGAAATAGGGCAGCGGCTGGTCATCGCTGACCTCGCGCAGACGGCGCCAGCACTGCTCGCCCGGCAGGGTGGCCTCTGACATCATCAGCGCCGCATCCAGCAGCCCCGCCTGCGCCAGCAGCGCCTTAATGCGGGCGAAGCGGCTATAGACTTTCATCAGCACCAGACTGTCATGCTGGCGCAGCGCCGCGGCAATGTCCGCTTCCGGCGCGGTACAGGAGATCACCGCCAGCGACTGCTGCTCCATAGCCAGCGGAGTTTTCGCCCGCGCGGCAATGGCGGCGAAGGAGGTAACGCCAGGGACAATCTCCAGCCAGTCCGGGCAGCCAATCCGCTGCAGCAGAAAGACCCAGGTGCTGAACAACATGGCGTCGCCGAGGGTGATAAATCCAACCTGCCTGCCCGCCGCCACCTCCTGGGCCAGCGCCGCGGCAACGTCGTTCCACACTGCCTCTTTTTCCGCGCTGTCGGCGCTCATCGGAAAATGGCAGCAGCGGACCTCCGTGTGTGCGCCAAGGTACTCGCGCACGATGGAGAGGGCCAGGCTGTCGCCGCCTTTGCGGCCGGCTGGCGCGTACAGCACATCCAGCTGGCCGAGTATCCGCGCCGCACGCACGGTGATCAGATCGGCCGCCCCCGGCCCGGTGCTCAGGGCGTAGAGTTTGCCGCTCATGCTGCTTTCTCCATCGCGTTATTCAGCGCCTGCTGCAGATGGGCGACAAACATCGCCCGCACCGCCGGATTTTCCCCTAACCCGTTCAGCCACGGCGTGGCAGGAATACCGGCGGCATTAAAGCGGGTTTTCCACGAATCGTCTTCGTCGGAGGCCATATCATTAATGGCATGATCGCCGGCCACCAGCATCAGGGGCATCAGATGCACGCCGGTCACGCCCTGGCGGGAGAGTTCGTTAATGACGATGTCCACTTCGGGATAGCTTTCCACCGCCCCCACCCGCGCCGGAAAACCCTGCACCGCCATCATATGATCCAGACAAGCGTAGGCCGCGAAGGCGTGGTGGCTGGCGCCGTGCCCCATAAACACCACTCGCTCCGTCGCCGCCAGCGGCGGCATCTGCTGGCGCAGGGCCTGCATCAGCTGAACATAATCGCCATGACCGCTCAGCAGCGGCACGCCCAGCGTCAGGCGCTGAAAGCGCGGGCGCAGGCTCTGCACTTCGCGAACGATCTTCTCGTACTCGTCGCCGTTGATAATGTGCAGGGACTGGATCGCCACATCCTGGTACCCCTGCTCAGCCAGCTTTTGCAGGGCCTGCAGCGGGGTATCGATATGGATACCGTCGCGCTGCCGCAGTTTGCGAATAATCATCCCCGAGGTGAAGGCGCGGAACAGCGTGCGATCCGGACAGCTGGCGGCAAGATCGCGCTCGCAGGCGGTAATGTTCTTCTCGCGGGTGTCGTGATAGCTGGTGCCGAAGCTCACCACCAGAAGTGCTTTTTTCATATCCTGTTCCTCAAGTCGCCGACAGCCAGCGCGTCAGCCGCGTAGCGAAATCGGCCTGGCTTTCCAGTAATTCATCGCCCTTCACCAGCGGCGCCGGGCGGGTAATGACGATGCAGGGGATCCCCGCATCAAGACAGGGTTGTACTTTTTCCTGATAGCCCCCTTCCGCGCCCGAGGCTTTCGTGACCACAACATCAGCCCGGCACTGGCGATAAAAGGCGGCGTTAAATTCGGCACTGAACGGCCCGCAGAGGGCAAAGATTTCCCCGACGCCAAACCCCAGATCGCTACAGTGCTGAACCACCTCCGGCACCGGC
Organism: Klebsiella sp. P1CD1; assembly: GCF_003790505.1. Taxonomy (NCBI): domain Bacteria; kingdom Pseudomonadati; phylum Pseudomonadota; class Gammaproteobacteria; order Enterobacterales; family Enterobacteriaceae; genus Klebsiella; species Klebsiella sp. P1CD1. The sequence goes on along the minus strand of NZ_CP033631.1, from coordinate 1,025,207 downwards.
AGCACCCGGGCGAGCAGCGTTTTCTCCGCCAGTCCCGCCCGCCAGGCCGCCAGATCTTTGCTGCCGGTGGTCAGCAGGATCCGCTCCCCGAGGCGACGGGCCAGCACGCAGGCCTCGTTCAGATCGCCGACCACGTGAAGTAGCGGATGGCGCAGATCGCTCAGCTGCTCCGGCCTTTGATAGCGGCTGAGCAGGACCCCGACGCTGGCGCAGGCGCGCACAATATTCTGGCTGACCACTTCGGCGTAGGGGTGAGAGGCGTCAATCACCCAGCGGGTGCGCTGCGCCCTGAGCCACTCCGCCATCTGCTGCCACTCCATGCGCCCGCAGCGTATCCGCCCGCGGATATCGCCGGCCAGCCGCTCGCCGGTGGGGGTCGCCACCGACAGGGTGTAGCGCACGCCGGCGGCGTCCAGCTGCTGGCAGATCGCCCGCGCATCGCTGGTGCCCCCGATAACCAGCACGTCGCCGTGGTTCACAGCGCGTAGCCTCGCGGGGTGATCATCAGACCGTTGTCGATGTAAGTCGCTTTGTTGCCGACGATGACCAGACTGGTCATATCCACCGGGGCAAAATCCATCTCTCCGAGGGTGGTCAGCCATTTCTCCTGCTTTTTGCGCCCGGCGGATTTGACTACGCCGACCGGCGTGTCCGGGCTTTTGCTGGCCGCCAGCAGCGCAAAGGCGCGCGCCAGATGCCCTTCGCGGCCGCGGCTGCGGGGGTTGTAAAAACAGATAACGAAGTCTGCTTCCCCTGCGGCGACAATGCGTTTTTCAATCACTGGCCACGGCGTCAGCAGATCGCTGAGGCTGATATGGCAGAAATCATGCATCAGCGGCGCGCCGAGCAGCGAGGCGGCGGCGATACTCGCCGTCATCCCTGGGATCAGACGGACCTCAATGTCCAGCTGCTGCTTATTGACCAGCTCCAGCACCAGCCCCGCCATGCCGTAGATGCCGGCGTCGCCGCTGCTGATCAGCGCAACGTTGTTCCCGGCCTGCGCCAGCTCAATGGCGGCCTGGCAGCGTTCAATCTCTTTGCACATGCCGGTTTTGATCACCTGCTTGTCACCGGTAAAGGCTTTTACCAGGTGGGTGTAGGTCTTGTAGCCCACCACAATCTCTGCCGCCTGCAGGGCCTCCACGGCTTCCATGGTCATCATCGCCTGCGAGCCAGGGCCAATTCCGATTACGCTTAACATCAGTGTGTTACTCCCAAAGTAATGGTCACGCCCTGCTCGCGCAGGGTTTCGCCGGACAGGTTTCCCTGACTCAGCAGCCAGGCCACCGGACCGGAGACGCTGCCGACGCCGACCGTCTCCCGGACAAAAGACGAGGCCGGAAAGCGGTGCTCGTGCTCGCGCAGCGCCTCGGCGCTGAAGGTTTCGAACGGCACCCGGCAGCGGTGAGCCAACTGGCGCAACCCCGGCTCGTTTGCCTTCAGGCTCACGCTGCCGATCGCTTTCAGCGCCAGCGGGTCAAGACGCTGAGCGGCAAGCTGGCGATCCAGCAACGTACAGAGCAAGGAACAGGGGGTGTCGCGCCGACAGCCGATGCCCGCCACCACCCGCTGGGGCACCAGCTTCCAGTGAGGTACCGGCAGCGACGGCAGCGACCGGCGCAGGGTGACGCAGATCAGCGCGTCGAGCGCCGGCAAGCGCGCCAGGTCGCTTACCGGGATAAAGCCGCGTTGGTCGCACCGGCTTAGCGCCTCGGTGAATTCGCCGTCGCACCACAGCCCCACCCGCTTGCCGCTCACCAGCATCTGGTTGACGGTTTTCACCGCCGCGCGAAAATCGGTCATCCGGGCGTTCAGCTGGAAGGCCAGCGTGTCGAGGGCGGCCAGCTCGTTGACATCGGTGGCGGTGGTGATCACCGGGTCGGCGTCGAGCATCCCGGCCAGATAGCGGGTCAGCGCATTCGCCCCCCCGGCATGGCCGGAGAGCAGGCTGATGACGTGCCGGGCGCGCTCATCAATCACCACCACCGCCGGGTCGCTGAACTTGTCATTCACCAGCGGGGCCAGCACCCGCACGGCAATCCCGGTGGCGCCGATAAAAATCAGCGCCGAGAAGCTGCTGAATGCCTCGCGGGCTGCGCTGGCAAAGCCGCCGTTGAAGGGGATAAACCCCTCTTCCTGCAGCGCTTCGCTGGTGTAGCAGGTGAGCGGCAGCATGGCCGCCAGCCGTTTTGCCAACCGCACGCCGCCGGGCGTCAGGCAAAACAGGGCAATGGATTCAGGCTTTACGGTATTCATGGCTAAAATCCGCTGCGTACAGTTTTGAGTAGTGATACTCATCGCCGAGGAAGGGACCGACCAGGATCAGCGCCGTTTTGCGGATCCCGGCGTCGCGTACTTTGTCGCCGATGTCCGCGAGGGTACCGCGGACGGTCTGGCTTTCCGGCCAGGTGGCCTTGTAAATCACCGCGACCGGGGTGGTCGCGGGGTAGCCGCCCTCCACCAGCCGCTCCGCCACCCGGTGAATACGTTGCACCGACAGGTAAATCGCCATCGAGGTTTGATGGCTGGCAAAGGCCTCCAGCTGTTCGCGCGCAGGAACCGGCGTGCGCCCTTCCAGACGGGTAATAATCAGACTTTGCGATACCTCAGGCACCGTGTACTCCACCCCCAGCTCGGCCGCCGCGCCGAGGAAAGCGCTGACGCCCGGCACCACCTGCCAGCGGATCCCGCGGCGGGTCAACTCTTCGCCCTGCTCGCGCACCGAGCCGTACAGCGAAACATCGCCCGTCTGCAGACGCACCACCGTTTTTCCCGCCTTCACCCCCGCCTCCATCAGGTCGAGGATCTGCTCCAGATGCAGCGCGGCGCTGTCGTGGCACTCCGCCTGTGGCGGACAGTAGGCCAGCAGCTCGGTGTTGATCAGCGACCCGGCGTAGATCACCACCTGCGCCTGCTGCAGCAGACGGTAGCCTTTGAGAGTAATCAGTTCGCGATCGCCAGGACCGGCGCCGACGAACCACACGCAATGGGGATCAAAAGTCTCAGCCATGGTTTTCTTCCTTCTGACAGGCGATGACAAAAACGGGATTATGGGGTTTGAAATAGTGGCCGCTGCCCAGCGTGGCCAGAGTGGAGACCGCCAGCTGCTGACAGTCCACCTCGCGAATGCGGCACTGCTGCAGGTGCCCCAGGGCGCTATGAAGGTTTTCCTGCAAAATAAAAGTCATCACCAGCCGGCCGCCAGGATGCAGCTGCGCCAGCGACCAGTCGATCAGCGCCGTCAGGTGGCCGCCGCTGCCGCCCATAAAGATCGCGTCGGCTTTGTCGGCGACCGCCAGCGGCGCAACGCCCGCCACGATAGCGATATTGTCGCAGCCAAAGCGCTGCCGGTTGTCCGCCAGCAGGCGCAGCGCGTCGGCCTGACGCTCAATCGCCGTCACCCGCAGCACCGGGTTCTGCAGGGCGGCCTCAATGCTGACGCTGCCGGTGCCCGCGCCGATATCAATCAGGTGGCGCGCACGGTGCAGCTCCAGCTTCGCCAGCGCCAGCGCGCGCACGGCCTCTTTGGTCATCGGCACCTGGGCGCCGCGCAAAAACAGCTCATCTTTCATCGAGGATCACCACCGCATTCATCTCATATTCGTCCTCCACGGCGCTGACCGGCAGCCAGTGGATCCGCTCGTTTTCCATCGCCAGATTTTCGCCGATCACCATCCAGCGGTGGCCTTTGCCGCGGGCCGTCAGCTGGGCGGCAATCTCCCGCGGACCACAGCGGCCGTCGGTCACCATGGCGACTTTCCGGTGGGCGGCCAGCGCATCGAAGCTCACCGCCCGGCCATGGCTGCTGGTCAGCCACATGTCGTTCATGTCGATGCCCGCCCGGGCGCAGAGGTACTGCACCGCGCTGATGCCGGGGATCACCTGCACCCGTTCCCGGCCAAAGTGGGCAATCAGCCGGGTGCCAATGCCATAGAACAGCGGATCGCCGGAGGCCAGCACCACGACGTGGCGCCCGGCGCGGGCCTCGATCCACGCCAGCAGCGCCGGCATATCGGCCCCCAGCGCAAAGCACTCCCCGGCGAAGTCGGGAAACTGCCGGAGGTGGCGGCTGCCGCCCACCAGCGCCTCGGCGGCGGCGATTGCCTCGCGCGCGGCCGGGGCCAGCCACTGCAGCCCCGCCGGGCCCATTCCCACGACCGTCAACATGTCAGCTCCCGGGCAATCGCCGCCAGCGGACGGCTGCTGCCCAGCACCTGGTTATCAAAAGAAAACAGAACCGCGTCGCAGGCAGGCGGGTGCTGAGTGAAGCGCAGCATCTCAAGAACACGCTGGCAGATTCGCTCAGCCAGATGGTTATAGAGGCGCTGGTATCCCCAGGCGTCGATATGCTCCATTGCCGCTTCGGTGGTGTCGCACTCGCTGACCAGCGTCAGCAGCGGCAGCGGCGCGCCAAGCAGCGCCAGATGAGCGACGAGGGTTTCCATCCGCGCATCGGCGATATGGCTGTGGGTATGAAAGATCCCGGCGGCGATTTTGATCAGTTTGCCGGGGTGGCCGATGAGCACAATCTGGCGGAAACCGAGCCGGACCGCCTCTTCAATCATGTAGCCGACGAAGTTGCTCATGGTGACGACTATCTGCGGGTCGATGCCCATCTGTTCGCGGACAAAGCGCTCACCGTGGTTGCCCGGCACCAGCACTACGCGATCCAGCCCGGCGGCGCGTTTTATCTCCAGCTCGAGGGAGAGCGAGCGCTTCCAGCTCTCTTCCGACATCGGGGTGACGATCCCGGTGGTGCCGATAATCGAGATGCCGCCGAGGATCCCCAGCCGCGCGTTATAGGTTTTTTGCGCGCGAAGTACACCTTCCGGGGCAAAGATCTCCACCTGCGCGCCACGGGAAGGGCCAATCGCTTCGCGAACGGCGGTCTCGATGGTGTGCCGCGGAGTACGGTTTATCGCCGGGCTGCCTGTCGGCAGACCGATCCCTTTGCGGGTCACCGTGCCGATGCCCTCGCCGCCCTGCAGGCTAATCTCTCCGCTGTCATTGAGGGTCACCCGGGCAAAAATCAGCATGCCGTGGGTGGCGTCGACATCATCGCCGCCGTCTTTACGGATCGCGGCGACCGCCTGCTGCCCTTCGACGTGCGGAGACTCGACGTTCAGGCACAGGGTGACGCCGGAGGGGGTGACGATCGAGACCTGGTGGATCAGATGCTGGCGCATCACCATCAGCGCCGCCACTTTTGCCGCCGCCGTGGCGCAGGAGCCGGTGGTGTAGCCCTTGCGCAGCGCTTTGCCGTGATGCCACACCGGGGCGTCAAAGGTCTGATCGCTCATTGCGCCTCCCGCAGGTGGTAAAGCAGAGCGTTCACAATCGCTGCCGCCACGTTGCTTCCCCCCTTGCGGCCGAGCGCGGCGATGGCCGGCAGGCCGCTCTCGCTGAGCGCCGCTTTCGACTCCGCGGCGCCGACGAACCCGACCGGCACCCCCACCACGCCGCCGATGGCCGTCTCGCGATGTTCCAGCAGGCGAAACAGTGCGGTTGGCGCATTGCCGAAGACGAACACTTTCTCCCCGGGCTCCTGCACCGCAATATCCACCGCCGCCATCGAGCGGGTCATCCCCCGGCTTTGCGCCTCGCGCACCACCCGTGGGTCGCTGATATAGCAGCGGCATTCGCCGCCAAAGCGGGCCAGCAGGGTTTTGTTGATCCCGGACAACGCCATGGTGGTATCGGTATACAGCGTGCAGGGCCGGCTCAACGCCTCGCTCAGCGCGATCAGGGCATCCGGAGAAAACCACAGAATATCCAGCCAGTCGAAGTCAGCGGTGGTGTGGATCACCCGCTTGATAATCGCCTCGTGCAGCGGGCTGGCGAAACGGTAGTCCGGTCGCGTTTCGGCGATGATCTCGCTGATGATGTCGAAGCTTTTCGCCTCGATCGCCTGCGGTTGTTGGATGTACTGCATCAGGTTCTCCTCAGGCCGCGCCGACCAGCCAGTAGCGCACGCCGATAAATAGCGCCAGCGCCAGGCTTGACGCCACCCACATTAATCGAATGGTTCGGGAAATATCGTCCACCGCGATGTCGCGGACGGCGTCGCCTATCCAGGGCTTTTCAACGCGCTGGCCGAAGTAATCGTTCGGGCCGCCAAGGCGGATCCCCAGCGCGCCGGCGACGGTCGCTTCCGGCCAGGCGCAGTTAGGACTGCTGTGCTGATAACGATCGCGCCAGCCCGTACGCAGCGCCCGGGCGCCATCTTCCCGGCATAGCACTGCGGCAAGGCTGAGCAGCAGCCAGCTCAGCCGGGCGGGAAGGAAGTTGGCTACATCATCAAGACGGGCGCTGACCATGCCGATCGCCCGGTATTTTTCGTGTTTATAGCCGACCATGGAATCGAGGGTGTTGACCGCTTTATAGGCCATGGCCAGCGGCGCGCCGCCCAGCAGCAGGAAAAAGAGCGGCGCGATAATGCCATCCACCGTGTTTTCCGCCACGGTCTCCACCACCGCACGGTTGATCTGCGCTGGCTGGAGCTGAGAGGTGTCGCGCCCGACAATCCAGGAGAGCTTATGCCGGCTTTCGGCGAGATCCCCGGCCTGCAGCGGCCGGGCCACCGCCATCGCCGACTGTGCCAGACAGCGTCCCGCCAGCACGGTGAAGATCATCCACACCTCCACCAGCCATCCCAGCCAGGGATGGAGCCCGTGCGCCAGCGCCAGTGCGCCCCAGGCCACGCCCCATGTCAGGCCGGTCACCACCAGCCACATTACCCCGCCGCCGATGCGCAGCGCCCGGTCGCTATGGCAGACGCGCCGCACCACACGCTGGCTGACGGTGATCAGGCGACCTATCCAGCGCACCGGATGCGGCCAGTGCGGCGGATCGCCAATGAGCACATCAAGTATCCAGGCCACACACCAGGCGAGAAGAGTCATTGCGCCCTCCTTGCCGCTCGCAGCCAGTGGTTGAGCATGGTGGGGCGCTGGGCAAAGTGGACATGGAGATAGCTGGCAAAGGCGCTGCCGGACTGCCATCCTCCCGGCCACTGCTGGAGCGTCTTACCGTCTCGCTGTTTACGGCAGGCCAGTACGGCAGGGGTGGCGGGCGAAAAATCGGAGTAATGAAATTCATGGCCGCGCAGCCACTCGCCAGGAGCGGCCAGCAGCGTCTGCTGCTGCGCCTGCGCTTCGCAGTAGCCGAACCGGGTCAGACGCGTCCCCATTCGGCTGTGTCCAGGAATAATATCCGCCATGGCGTAGCGCTCGCCGCCGGTGACTTCCAGGGTCGTGCCCAGATACATCAGGCCGCCGCACTCGGCGTAGATCGCCACCCCGCGCCGGTGCGCCGCGCGAAGCTGCGCCAGCATCTCATGGTTGGCGGACAGCCCGGCCGCATGCAGCTCCGGGTAGCCGCCGCCGAGCCAGATCATCTGGCAGGCCGGCAGCTGGCGATCGCGCAGCGGGCTAAAGCGCACCATCTTCACGCCGCAGCGCGCCAGCAGCGCCAGGTTATCGGGGTAATAAAAATTGAAGGCCTCATCGTCGGCGAGGGCCAGCGTCAGTCCTTCGCCGGCGTCGGCGGCAAGCTGTTCCCCCCACTCGCCGGCCGGCATGGCGGCCAGTTCGCTGAGGGCCAGTAGCCGGTCTATGTCGAGGGTGCGCCCCAGCAGGCTGGCAAAATCCCGCCATGCCTGCTGATTGACCACCGACTCGCGGGCGGTCACCAGCCCCAGATGCCGTTCGGGCAGCGCCACGCCTTCCACGCGCGGCACATAGCCGAGCACTGGCACCTGACAGTAGCGCTCAATGGCGCTTTTCAGCAGCTGGAAGTGCGCGTCGCTGTTAACCCGATTGACGATAACGCCAGCGATGTTGAGGGCCGGATCAAAGTGTTGAAAGCCCATCACCGTGGCGGCGATGGAAGTCGACACCGCTTTGCCATCCACCAGCAAAATCACCGGGCAGCCAAGCTGTTTAGCCATCGCCGCGCTGCTGCAGTAGTTGGGGTCGATGCCGTAGCCATCATACAGGCCCATCACCCCTTCGATAACCGCGATGTCGGCCTGCTGCAGTTGTTCGGCAAACAGCGCGTTGAGTATCGGGGCGGGAAGCATAAAGCTGTCGAGATTGCGGGAGGCGACGCCGCTGATGGCGGTGTGCCAGGCGGTGTCCAGGTAGTCTGGCCCCACTTTACACGGTTGCACCCGCAAACCGCGCTGTTGGAGCAAGCTGAGCAGGCCAAGCGTAACGGTGGTTTTGCCACAACCGCTGCCGGTACCCGCAAGAATAAACGCACGCCTGGTTGCCATACCCTGTCCTGTTCAGGTGGTCGGGGTATAGCTGCGCGCATGCCTGGTCCTGCGACCACGCACCGCTAAGCCACCCACTTCCCACCGAAGTTGTTGGTCAGTTACCGGCAGGCAGGTCTTCTGGCTTAGCCTCGTTCTCGCCCGCCCTTCCCAATCTTTCGATCAGTGGTTTTTGCGGGGTCGTCAGCATCACAGCAGCGGGGGCTGCGGGGGATTTACACCCCCTTCCCTGACACCAAACTGGTGTCGAACCTGTCGGTTGTATTCGCCGATGCGCCATGCATCCGCGGTTAATGTTTCAAGCTTACTTTTACCGCCTCATCGCCTGCAAAATGACGTCAGCGAGGTGAAGCGGTGTTGTGATATTCATCAGTCTCGTATTAACGGACACTCTATCCCATCACAAAAATAAAAACTGGTGTAGTTTATCCCTCGAATATCACTATTTTGTTGCGCTATGACAATTTATTGCTCTACTGTCGTTTTTTTCATTTTATAATGATGAAGATACTCCGGGATATCAAAAATCGGCAATAGCAAAATATTGTCATTTAAAAAGACTCAGTTTGTGATCCGGCATTAATTTGCTGACGAAATGCCTGCGGCGTTACCTGATAGGTCTGGCGAAACACTTTGCAAAAATAGCTGGTTTGCGAAAAACCTAAATTCCGCGCGATGCTGGCAATGCTCCAGTCGCTGTGGCATAGCAGCTCTTTTGCGCTCGCCATCCGCTGCTGATTGACCCAGGCGTTAAAGCCGATCCCCTGATACTTTTTAAACAGTTTGCTGAAGTAGTACGGGCTGAGATAGACGTGCGCCGCCACGTCCTCCAGACGCAGCTCATCGGAGAGATGCGCGTCGATATAGCGCAGCGCCTTCTTCATTTTGCCATCGTGCGGCGAGGCCGCCCGGCAGGCCTGCGCCGGGTCGTTCTGCGGCGGGTTATCTTTGATAACCACAAAGTTGAGCTGTTTTTTCAGGCAATTCTCGACGATCAGCTTCAGCAGATCCGCCGAAGCGATAACCCGCGAATAGTCCATCTCAGGCACATCGCGAAACGCCTGGACCAGCGCCGGATCGTCCTGCCAGCGGTCATCCACGTTCAGAATATCAACCAGTTCAATATCATTGCTCAGACGCACCTGGCCGCACAGCACGAAGCCAACGAGGTGGCCGGCGATCACCAGCGGGATGGAAAAATCAGTTAACCCCGCGTGACAGCGGTAGATACACAGCTGGTCATTTTTCGAGGCTTCCAGCCCGCCGCAGCGGTCGCTCATGCGACAGCGTCCGCTGTGCTCCGGGTGCTGACGCATGAGTTGGCAAAACGGCGTGAAATTAAACAGTTCAGAAATCTCATCACCGTGAATATTGACGACCACAACCGCCAGACTGGTGGCTTGCGCAAAATCCTGTGCGATTTTATTGATGAGTTCTGAGTTCAGGGTACTCGCAGAAATCATGATAAAACCCCTCAGTTAATTTTTTGTTATAAATAAAACATATTATTCATATTTCCCTTTTTTAGCATCAGATCCCGTCGACGATAAAAAAGTGCATTGACAATAACAAAAGTCTCCCACCCCGGGGAGACTTTTTGAGCGGTTCGTGATATCGGTTCATGAAATAGTTTTGCTATTTCAGTAATACATTTTTCACTGGATGCTAACGCGTATTTTTCTCCTCAACGCAGGTATGGCAGGGAAGATTATTGGCGATGAGAAAACGATAAATTGCGGCGCCGAGGCAGGCGCCCAGCAATGGCGCGATGATGGGCACGATAAAATAGGGAATATCCCTTCCACCAGTCATCGCGATGTCGCCCCACCCGGCGAGCCAGGCAAATAATTTCGGGCCAAAATCGCGCGCCGGGTTCATCGCAAAACCGGTAAGCGGCCCGGTCGAGGCGCCGATCACCGCTACCAGAATGCCAATCAACAGCGGCGCCAGCGGGCCCTTGGGTACGCCATTGCCATCATCGGTGAGCGCCATGATCATCCCCATCAACATCGAGGTGATCACCACCTCCACCAGCGCCGCATGCCAGATGCTGAGCTCAGGCGCCGGGTAGGTACTGAAGATACTGGCCAGCTGCAGGCTTTCCAGGCTGCCACGTACCATGTGATGCACCGTTTCAAATTGCGTAAACAGGGTGCTGTAAAGTATCCAGGCTAACACGGCGCCGCCAAACGCGCCGGCGACCTGGGCCACGATATAGGGCAACACTTTTCTACCCGGGAAGCAGGCAAACAGCCACAGGGCGACGGTGACGGCGGGGTTCAGATGCCCCCCCGAAATGCCGGCCGTCAGGTACACCGCCAGAGAAATACCCAGTCCCCAGATAATACAGATCTCCCACAGCCCCAGGCTGGCGCCAGCCAGCTTCAGAGCACTCAGGCAGCAGATACCAAAAAACAGAAACAGCCCGGTGCCTAAAAACTCGGCGATACATTGCGCGCGTAAAGAACCATTCATTGTGACACCTCTTGACGAAGTTCGTGTCCAGGCCAGCCAACCATCCGCTGGCTCGTTGGGTACGGCGAGGCCCACTATAGAAACCGGCGGCAGCAAAGTGTTGGCATCCTGCGGAAAACGGGCAGCGTAAAATCGCTGAAGAAGAGCAATTTATTGCTATTTGCTCGCAAATTCATGCAGCAATGGCGGGCGTTCAGGGGATATTTTTATTTCCAACTCAATAATAAAAAATTGCAAAAGCGCAGTGTTTATTTTCCAACAAATATCACACCATGCAAAATATCGCATAGCAAAAATAATTTAAAAAATCACGCCTAAAAATGTAAATATGGAACAGCATCCGCAAGATAATCACATTAATAACAAAAATAAAAACCAATAAAAACAACAATATAAAACAAATCATGACTATTTATTATTATATAAAAACCACTATTTTTTCGCTCTACATTATCAACTCAGCCATTCTTTTTCGCCGCCCCGCCATATAGTTCCCTCACTGGAACATACCCTGCGAGGTCTTTATGCAACAAGAAGCATTAGGAATGGTAGAAACCAAAGGCTTAACCGCAGCCATAGAGTCCGCTGACGCAATGGTTAAGTCGGCCAATGTTTTATTAGTGGGCTACGAAAGGATCGGTTCAGGCCTGGTGACCGTCATCGTGCGCGGCGACGTGGGGGCAGTTAAAGCCGCTACCGACGCCGGTGCCGCCGCAGCCCGCCACGTGGGCGAGGTGAAAGCCGTACACGTCATTCCCCGCCCCCATACCGATGTTGAAAAAATCTTACCGAAGGGGAATAGCCAATGAGCAGCAATGAGCTGGTTGAACAGATCATGGCGCAAGTCATAGCCCGTGTGGCGACGCCAGAGCAGCAGGCGCTTCCCGATACCCCCCATCCCACAGGAGAAACGGCTATGGCAGAGAAAAGCTGCAGCTTAACGGAATTTGTCGGGACCGCCATTGGCGACACCCTCGGGCTGGTCATCGCCAACGTGGATGCCGCATTGCTGGAAGCCATGAAGCTTGAAAAACGCTATCGCTCTATCGGCATCCTCGGCGCTCGCACCGGCGCCGGGCCGCACATTATGGCCGCCGATGAAGCGGTCAAAGCCACCAACACCGAAGTGGTCAGCATTGAGCTTCCTCGCGACACCAAAGGCGGCGCAGGCCATGGCTCACTGATTGTGCTGGGCGGGAACGATGTTTCCGACGTCAAACGCGGGATTGAGGTCGCGCTGAAAGAGCTGGACCGTACTTTCGGCGATGTCTACGGCAACGAGGCGGGTCATATCGAGCTGCAGTATACCGCGCGCGCCAGCTACGCCCTGGAAAAAGCCTTCGGCGCTCCGCTGGGCCGCGCCTGCGGGATTATCGTCGGCGCGCCGGCGTCCGTTGGCGTGCTGATGGCCGATACCGCGCTGAAATCAGCCAACGTCGAAGTGGTGGCTTACAGCTCACCGGCCCACGGCACCAGCTTCAGCAACGAAGCCATCCTGGTGATTTCCGGCGACTCCGGCGCGGTGCGCCAGGCGGTGATCTCCGCCCGGGAGATCGGCAAAACCGTACTGGGGACGCTGGGCGCCGAACCGAAAAACGATCGCCCCTCCTACATTTAATACCCGCGAGGCTGATTCATGAGATCGAAAAGATTTGAAGCACTGGCGAAACGCCCTGTGAATCAGGATGGTTTCGTTAAGGAGTGGATCGAAGAGGGCTTTATCGCGATGGAAAGCCCTAACGATCCCAAACCCTCTATCCGCATCGTCAACGGCGCGGTGACCGAACTCGACGGCAAACCGGTTGAGCAGTTCGACCTGATTGACCACTTTATCGCGCGCTACGGTATTAATCTGGCACGTGCCGAAGAAGTGATGGCCATGGATTCGGTCAAGCTCGCCAATATGCTCTGCGACCCGAACGTTAAACGCAGCGACATCGTGCCGCTCACCACCGCGATGACCCCGGCGAAAATCGTCGAAGTGGTGTCGCATATGAACGTGGTCGAGATGATGATGGCGATGCAAAAAATGCGCGCCCGCCGCACGCCGTCCCAGCAGGCGCATGTCACTAATATCAAAGATAATCCGGTACAGATTGCCGCCGACGCCGCTGAAGGCGCATGGCGCGGCTTTGACGAGCAGGAGACCACCGTCGCCGTGGCGCGCTACGCGCCGTTCAACGCCATCGCCCTGCTGGTCGGTTCACAGGTGGGCCGCCCCGGCGTCCTCACCCAGTGTTCCCTGGAAGAAGCCACCGAGCTGAAACTGGGCATGCTGGGCCATACCTGCTATGCCGAAACCATTTCGGTCTACGGTACGGAACCGGTGTTTACCGATGGCGATGACACCCCATGGTCGAAAGGCTTCCTCGCCTCCTCCTACGCCTCGCGCGGCCTGAAAATGCGCTTTACCTCCGGCTCCGGCTCTGAAGTGCAGATGGGTTATGCCGAAGGCAAATCGATGCTGTATCTCGAAGCGCGCTGCATCTACATCACCAAAGCCGCCGGGGTGCAAGGCCTGCAGAATGGCTCCGTCAGCTGTATCGGCGTGCCGTCCGCCGTACCGTCGGGTATCCGCGCCGTACTGGCGGAAAACCTGATTTGCTCAGCGCTGGATCTGGAGTGCGCCTCAAGTAACGATCAAACCTTTACCCACTCGGATATGCGGCGTACCGCGCGCCTGCTGATGCAGTTCCTGCCAGGCACCGACTTTATCTCCTCCGGTTACTCGGCGGTGCCGAACTACGACAACATGTTCGCCGGTTCCAACGAAGATGCCGAAGACTTCGACGACTACAACGTGATCCAGCGCGATCTGAAGGTCGATGGCGGCCTGCGGCCGGTGCGTGAAGAGGACGTGATCGCCATTCGTAATAAAGCCGCCCGCGCGCTGCAAGCGGTATTTGCCGGCATGGGTTTGCCGCCAATTACGGATGAAGAGGTGGAGGCCGCCACTTACGCCCACGGTTCAAAAGATATGCCTGAGCGCAACATCGTTGAGGACATCAAGTTTGCCCAGGAGATCATCAACAAGAACCGCAACGGCCTGGAGGTGGTGAAAGCCCTGGCGAAAGGCGGCTTCCCCGATGTCGCCCAGGACATGCTCAATATTCAGAAAGCCAAGCTCACCGGCGACTACCTGCACACCTCCGCCATTATCGTCGGCGAGGGCCAGGTGCTCTCGGCCGTGAATGACGTGAACGATTATGCCGGTCCGGCAACAGGCTATCGCCTGCAAGGCGAGCGCTGGGAAGAGATTAAAAATATCCCGGGCGCGCTCGATCCCAATGAACTTGGCTAAGGGGTGAAAAATGGAAATTAACGAAACGCTGCTGCGCCAGATTATCGAAGAGGTGCTGTCGGAGATGAAATCAGGCGCAGATAAGCCGGTCTCCTTTAGCGCGCCTGCCGCTTCCGTCGCATCGGCCGCTGTTGCGCCTGTGTCCAGCGAAAGCTTCCTGACGGAAATCGGCGAAGCCAAACCCGGCACGCAGCAGGATGAAGTCATCATTGCCGTCGGGCCCGCCTTTGGCCTGGCGCAAACCGCCAATATCGTCGGCATTCCGCATAAAAATATTCTGCGCGAAGTGATCGCCGGCATTGAGGAAGAAGGCATCAAAGCCCGGGTGATCCGCTGCTTTAAATCTTCTGACGTCGCCTTCGTGGCGGTGGAAGGCAACCGCCTGAGCGGCTCCGGCATCTCGATCGGTATTCAGTCGAAAGGCACCACCGTCATCCACCAGCGGGGCCTGCCGCCGCTTTCCAATCTGGAACTCTTCCCGCAGGCGCCGCTGCTGACCCTGGAAACCTACCGCCAGATTGGCAAAAACGCCGCGCGCTACGCCAAACGCGAGTCGCCGCAGCCGGTGCCGACGCTCAACGATCAGATGGCTCGTCCCAAATACCAGGCGAAGTCGGCCATTTTGCACATTAAAGAGACCAAATACGTAGTGACCGGCAAAAACCCGCAGGAACTGAGCATGGCACTTTAACAAAGGATATCCCGATGAATACCGACGCAATTGAATCCATGGTACGCGACGTGCTGAGCCGGATGAACAGCCTACAGGACGGGGCAACGCCCGCGCCAGCCGCACCGACAAACGACACCGCTCGCCAGCCTAAAGTCAGCGACTACCCGTTAGCCACCCGCCATCCGGAGTGGGTCAAAACCGCTACCAATAAAACGCTCGATGACCTGACGCTGGAGAACGTATTAAGCGATCGCGTTACGGCACAGGACATGCGCATCACCCCGGAAACGCTGCGCATGCAGGCGGCGATCGCCCAGGATGCCGGACGCGATCGGCTGGCGATGAACTTTGAGCGGGCCGCCGAGCTCACCGCGGTTCCCGACGACCGGATCCTTGAGATCTACAACGCCCTGCGCCCTTACCGTTCCACCCAGGCGGAGCTACTGGCGATCGCTGATGACCTCGAGCATCGCTACCAGGCCCGGCTCTGTGCCGCCTTTGTTCGGGAAGCGGCCGGGCTGTACGTCGAGCGTAAGAAACTGAAAGGCGACGATTAACAGGGGGCAAGCATGCGCTATATCGCTGGCATTGATATTGGCAACTCATCGACAGAGGTCGCCCTGGCGACGGTCGATGACGCAGGTGTGCTGAACATCCGCCACAGCGCGCTGGCTGAAACCACCGGTATTAAAGGCACATTACGTAATGTGTTCGGTATTCAGGAGGCGCTAACACAGGCGGCAAAAGCGGCAGGCATTCAGGTCAGCGATATCTCGCTTATTCGCATTAACGAAGCCACGCCGGTCATTGGCGATGTGGCGATGGAGACCATCACGGAAACCATCATCACCGAGTCCACCATGATCGGCCACAACCCGAAGACACCCGGCGGCGTCGGACTGGGGGTCGGCATCACCATCACACCGGAGGCGCTGCTGTCCTGCGCTGCGGACACCCCCTATATTCTGGTGGTCTCCTCAGCCTTTGACTTTGCCGATGTCGCTGCGATGGTCAATGCGGCGACGGCAGCGGGCTATCAGATTTCCGGCATTATTTTGCAGCAGGATGACGGCGTGCTGGTCAATAACCGGCTACAGCAACCGCTGCCGGTGATCGATGAAGTTCAGCATATCGACCGTATTCCACTTGGCATGCTGGCGGCGGTCGAGGTCGCTTTACCCGGCAAGATCATCGAAACGCTCTCCAACCCCTACGGTATTGCCACCGTTTTCGATCTCAACGCCGAAGAGACCAAAAATATCGTGCCAATGGCGCGGGCGCTGATTGGCAATCGTTCGGCCGTAGTGGTGAAAACCCCCTCCGGCGACGTCAAGGCACGGACTATTCCGGCGGGGAATCTGCTGCTCATCGCTCAGGGGCGCAGCGTACAGGTTGATGTGGCCGCCGGGGCGGAAGCCATCATGAAGGCGGTTGACGGCTGCGGCAAACTGGACAACGTCGCGGGAGAAGCGGGCACCAATATCGGCGGCATGCTTGAGCACGTGCGCCAGACCATGGCGGAGCTTACCAATAAGCCAGCTCAGGAGATCCGCATTCAGGATCTGCTGGCCGTTGATACGGCGGTGCCGGTCAGCGTGACCGGTGGCCTGGCGGGGGAGTTCTCGCTGGAGCAGGCGGTGGGTATCGCCTCGATGGTCAAGTCGGATCGCCTGCAGATGGCCCTGATCGCCCGTGAAATTGAGCACAAACTGCAGATTGCGGTTCAGGTGGGTGGCGCTGAGGCGGAAGCGGCCATTCTCGGGGCGCTCACCACTCCCGGCACCACGCGCCCGCTGGCGATCCTCGATCTGGGCGCCGGGTCGACCGACGCCTCCATTATCAATGCGCAAGGAGAGATCAGCGCCACTCACCTGGCCGGCGCCGGCGATATGGTCACGATGATCATCGCCCGCGAGCTGGGGCTTGAGGACCGCTATCTGGCGGAAGAGATCAAAAAATACCCGCTGGCGAAAGTCGAAAGCCTGTTTCATCTGCGTCATGAAGACGGCAGCGTCCAGTTTTTTCCGTCGGCCTTACCACCGGCGGTATTTGCCCGCGTCTGCGTGGTGAAACCGGATGAACTGGTTCCCCTGCCCGGCGATCTGCCGCTGGAGAAAGTGCGCGCCATTCGCCGTAGCGCCAAATCACGCGTCTTTGTCACCAACGCCCTGCGGGCGTTACGCCAGGTGAGCCCTACCGGCAACATTCGCGACATCCCGTTCGTAGTGCTGGTGGGCGGCTCGTCCCTCGATTTCGAGATCCCCCAGCTGGTCACCGACGCGCTGGCGCACTACCGGCTGGTTGCCGGGCGCGGCAACATCCGCGGCAGTGAAGGCCCGCGCAATGCGGTCGCCAGCGGATTACTCCTTGCCTGGCAAAAAGGAGGTACGCATGGAGAGTAGCCTCGTCACCCCCGCCATCGTCATTGCGGTCACTGACGAATGCAGCGAACAGTGGCGCGATGTCCTGCTGGGCATTGAAGAGGAAGGCATTCCTTTCGTTCTGCAACCGCGGACCGGCGGCGATCTTGTCCATCACGCCTGGCAGGCGGCGCAGCGTTCGCCGCTGCTGGTGGGCATCGCCTGCGACCGGGAACAGCTCATCGTGCACTACAAAAATTTACCCGCATCAACTCCGCTGTTTTCGCTGAGGTATCACCAGGACAGGCTGGCCCGGCGAAACACTGGCAACAATGCGGCTCGTCTCGTCAAAGGGATCCCATTTCGGGATCGCAATGCTTAATCCACAGGAGAACACAATATGAATAACGCACTAGGACTGGTTGAAACGAAAGGCCTGGTTGGCGCCATTGAAGCCGCTGATGCAATGGTGAAATCCGCCAACGTGCAGTTGATTGGTTACGAAAAAATTGGCTCCGGGCTGATTACCGTGATGGTCCGCGGAGACGTCGGTGCAGTGAAAGCCGCCGTTGACGCCGGGAGCGCGGCGGCCAGCGTGGTCGGCGAGGTCAAGTCCAGCCATGTGATCCCACGCCCGCACAGCGATGTCGAGGCCATTCTGCCGAAATCCGTCTGACCTTGAAACAAGGAGCACTGCGTGAAGCAATCACTGGGATTACTTGAGGTCAGCGGCCTGGCCCTGGCCATCACCTGCGCCGACGCCATGGCGAAAGCGGCCGCCATCACGCTGCTCGCCCTGGAAAAGACCAACGGCTCCGGCTGGATGGTGGTGAAGATCGCCGGTGATGTGGCCTCTGTCCAGGCGGCGGTGATGACCGGGGCCGAACTCGCCGACCGGCAGCAGGGGCTGGTGGCGCAGAAGGTTATCGCCAGGCCCGGCGCAGGCCTGCTGCCAGCCCACGTCGAAGCGCCTTCACCAGCACCTGACGCTGCTCTGGAAGAGGAGAACGCCACCGTAATGGATGAGCGCAGAGATCCCGCAGACACCCTCCCCCGCCCTGCGGAGCAGGTGACCTGCAACCTGTGCCTGGACCCGCACTGTCCACGGCAAAAAGGCGAACCTCGCTCGCAGTGCCTGCACGCCGGTAAACGAGGTGACGCGTAATGGATAAACAACAGCTGGCTTCAACAGTCAACAAAGTGCTGGATGAGATGCGCCAGCGTCCCATCCCAATCGGTATCTCCAGTCGCCATATCCATTTAGCGGCGGAGGACTATGCCAGGCTCTTTCCCGCTCAGCCCATCCAGCCGAAAAAAGCGCTGCTGCAGCCCGGGCAGTATGCCGCAGAGCAGACGGTGACTCTGGTTGGCCCCAAAGGACGATTAAATAACGTGCGCCTGCTCGGCCCTTTGCGCCAGACCAGCCAGGTGGAAATCTCACGCACCGACGCCCGGACCCTCGGTATCGCCGCGCCGCTGCGCATGTCAGGCAATCTGCAGGACACGCCAGGGATCCGCCTGATAAGCCCCTTTGCCGAACTGGAGCTGAGCAGCGGGACGATCGTCGCCCAACGACATATTCATATGTCCCCGCTCGATGCCCTGATCCTGCGCGTCGCCCATGGCGATAGCGTCGCGGTGGCGATCGAAGGCAGCGACAGGCGGCTTATCTTCGACAATGTAGCGGTCCGCGTAGCCCCGGATATGCGTCTTGAGATGCACATCGATACTGACGAAGCCAATGCGGCAGGCGCTGACGCTGCGCAGGCCTGGGCTACGCTGGTGACGAAGCCATGAACCACGCGATGCTGCAGCGTATCGTCGAAGAGGTCGCCGCCCGTCTGCGCCGTCGCGCCCGGAGTACGGCCACGCTCAGCGTGGCCCAGCTCGGCGAAGCGGATATCCACAGCCTGCTGTGCCAGCACGCTTCGCTGCGCATCGTGCAGGTGGATTTACCGCTGCTGGAGCAGCTTACCGGCCAGCGCGCGCTGACGGCCGCCGGTTGCGCGTTGCATGAGGCGATGGCCTGGGGCGTTCGGGTACAGCTAACGCTGCTTCCCGCCCTGCTCCCCGCGCTGGCGGTAAAAAAACTCGCCCGTTTGCCGCTGACGTTCAGCGACCCGCCTGGCCAGCCCGTCAGACTTCACGCCGCGTCGGTGCTCACCTATGCCGATGTAGCCCGTCTCAGGGGAGGTTATCTGGTGCTGCGCCGCCGCCCCATTATCACCGCCCTCGCCCGCGAAGCGGCCGTCGCGCGGCATGTTCAATTGATTAAGCAGGAGTGAACTATGCATCTGGCACGCGTGACCGGCGCCGTCGTCTCGACGCAAAAATCGCCCTCTCTGAACGGCAAAAAACTGCTGCTGGTGCGCCGGGTAAGCACAGACGACGAACATCCATTTCAGCCCGCGAGCGGCGATGAAGTGGCGGTAGATTCGGTTGGCGCTGGCGTCGGCGAACTGGTGCTGCTCTGCAGCGGCTCGAGCGCACGCCACGTCTTTAGCGGCCCGAATGAGGCCATCGATCTTGCCGTTGTGGGCATTGTTGACTCACTTTCACGCTAAGGGGGCGCCTGTGGCTATTTATACCCGAACCGGCGATGCCGGCAGTACATCACTCTTTACCGGCCAGCGGGTCAGCAAGACGCATCCGCGCGTCGAAGCCTACGGCACCCTGGATGAACTGAACGCGGTGCTGAGCCTGTGCGTCTGCGCCGCCGCTGAAGAGGAACATCGCGTCCTGCTCGAAGCCCTGCAGCAGCATATTTTCTGGTTCAGCGCGGAGCTCGCCAGCGACAGCGAACAGCCATCACCGGGTAAGCGCTATATCAGCAGCGAAGAGATTGCCCTGCTGGAGCAGACCATCGATCGCGAGATGGCCCGCGTGCCGGCGCTGCACCAGTTTGTGTTGCCCGGACGGTGCGAAGCCGCCAGTCGCCTGCACCTGGCCCGCACCGTTGCCCGTCGGGCGGAGCGTCGGCTGGTCGAGCTGGCGGCAGAGGTCACTCTCCGTCAGATACTGCTGCGTTATCTGAACCGCTTATCTGACTGTCTGTATGCCCTGGCGCGCAGCGAGGATCATGCCGATCACCAGCGCCGGCTCGTGGCGGAGATCGCGGCCCGCTACCTGGCCGCCAGCGGGTCGCCTGCGTCCGACGCGCCCAAAGCCCAGGCCGGGGCACTCTCCTTTCACGAGCTGCATCAGCTTACCCGTCAGGCTATCGAACACGCCCGCCAGCTGCAGGTGCCGGTGGTGGTCAGCATCGTTGACGCACACGGTACCGAAACCGTGACCTGGCGAATGCCCGATGCGCTGCTGGTCAGCAGCGAGCTGGCGCCAAAAAAAGCCTGGACCGCCGTCGCCATGAAAACCGCCACCCACGAGCTCGCGACGACCGTACAGCCAGGCGCTGCGCTGTACGGTCTGGAGAGCCATCTGCAGGGCAAAGTCGTCACCTTTGGCGGCGGATATCCGCTGTGGCGCGATGGTCAGCTAATAGCCGGTCTCGGGATTAGCGGCGGCAGCGTCGAGCAGGATATGGCTATTGCACAGGCTGCCATGGCGGCCATTAACGTGAGAACACATCAATGAATACAGCAGAACTGGAAACCCTTATCCGCACCATTCTCAGCGAAAAGCTCGCGCCCGCCCCCGTTTCTCAGGAACAGCAGGGCATTTTCCGCGACGTCGGCTGCGCCATCGACGCCGCCCATCAGGCTTTTCTCCGCTATCAGCAGTGTCCGCTAAAAACCCGCAGCGCCATTATCAGCGCGCTGCGGGAGACGCTGGCCCCCGAGCTGGCGACGCTGGCGGAGGAGAGCGCCACGGAGACCGGCATGGGCAACAAAGAAGATAAATATCTGAAAAATAAAGCTGCCCTTGAGAACACACCGGGCATTGAGGATCTCACCACCAGCGCCCTCACCGGCGATGGCGGGATGGTGCTGTTTGAGTACTCGCCGTTCGGGGTTATTGGCGCCGTGGCGCCCAGCACCAACCCAACGGAAACCATTATCAACAACAGTATCAGCATGCTGGCGGCGGGTAACAGCGTCTATTTCAGCCCTCATCCCGGCGCGAAAAAGGTCTCGTTAACGCTTATTGCCAGGATCGAAGAGATCGCCTACCGCTGCAGCGGGATCCGTAACCTGGTGGTCACCGTTGCCGAGCCGACCTTTGAGGCCACCCAACAGATGATGGCCCACCCGCTGATTGCCGTTCTGGCTATCACCGGCGGCCCTGGCATTGTGGCGATGGGCATGAAAAGCGGTAAAAAAGTGATCGGCGCTGGCGCCGGCAATCCGCCGTGCATCGTTGATGAAACGGCCGATCTCGTCAAAGCCGCCGAAGATATCATCAGCGGCGCCGCCTTCGATTACAACCTGCCCTGTATCGCCGAAAAAAGCCTGATCGTCGTCGCCTCCGTCGCTGACCGCCTGATCCAGCAGATGCAGGATTTTGACGCGCTGCTGTTGAGCCCGCAGGAGACCGATACCCTGCGCGCCGTCTGCCTGCCCGACGGCGCGGCGAATAAAAAACTGGTTGGTAAGAGCCCGGCTGAGCTGCTGGCGGCCGCCGGTCTCGCCGTCCCTTCCCGCCCCCCTCGCCTGCTGATAGCCGAGGTGCAGGCGAACGACCCCTGGGTGACCTGCGAGCAACTGATGCCGGTGCTGCCGATCGTCCGGGTCGCCGATTTTGATAGCGCCCTGGCCCTGGCCCTGCGCGTTGAGGAGGGTCTGCACCACACCGCCATTATGCACTCGCAGAATGTCTCGCGGCTCAATCTGGCGGCACGCACGCTGCAGACCTCCATTTTTGTCAAAAATGGTCCGTCTTACGCGGGTATCGGCGTCGGCGGCGAAGGGTTTACCACCTTCACCATCGCCACGCCAACCGGAGAAGGCACCACCTCCGCGCGGACGTTCGCCCGCCTGCGGCGCTGCGTGTTGACCAACGGTTTTTCCATTCGCTAACCGGGGGCGCCATGCACACCTTTTCTCTGCAAACGCGCCTCTACAGCGGCCCGGGCAGCCTGGCCGCGCTGCAGCGCTTTAGCCATCAGCACATCTGGATCGTCTGCGACGGCTTCCTGGCGCGCTCGCCGCTGTTCGAGCGGCTGCGCGCCGCGCTGCCCGCCAGCAACCGCGTCAGCGTGTTCAGCGATATTACACCGGATCCGACCATTCACACCGTGGCGAAAGGGATAGCGCAGATGCAGGCCCTGCGTCCGCAAGTGGTGATCGGCTTCGGCGGCGGCTCGGCGATGGACGCCGCCAAGGCGATCGTCTGGTTCAGCCAGCAGGGCGGGCTGCCTGTCGACACCTGCGTGGCGATCCCCACCACCAGCGGTACCGGGTCGGAAGTGACCAGCGCCTGCGTCATCAGCGACCCGGAAAAAGGGATCAAGTACCCGCTGTTCCATGAGGCGCTCTGTCCCGACATGGCGATCCTCGACCCAACGCTGGTGATCAGCGTACCGCCCACCATCACAGCCCATACCGGACTGGACGTCCTGACCCACGCCCTTGAGGCATGGGTATCGCCGCAGGCCACCGATTTTACCGATGCGCTGGCGGAAAAGGCCGCCAGGCTGGTGTTTCGCGCCCTACCCGTTGCGGTTCGCCAGGGCGACTGCGTTGCGACCCGCAGCAAAATGCACAATGCTTCAACCCTCGCCGGTATGGCCTTTAGCCAGGCTGGCCTTGGGCTCAATCATGCTATCGCCCATCAGCTTGGCGGCCAGTTTCACCTTCCCCATGGCCTGGCCAACGCGCTGCTGCTGACCGCGGTGATCCGCTTTAACGCCGGCGAGCCGCGAGCGGCGAAGCGCTATGCGCGCCTGGCCAGGGCCTGCCGGTTCTGCCCGCCGGAAGCTGGCGAACAGGAGGCTCTCCAGGCACTGCTTGCCGCGGTGGAAACACTGAAACAGCAGTGCGCCATTCCCACCCTCAAGGGCGCCTTGCAGGAAAAATATCCCCTTTTCTTATCGCGAATTCCCGCCATGGTGCCGGCCGCGCTGGCCGACGCCACCCTGCGCACCAACCCGCGTCCGGCCGATGGCGCGGCCATCGCGCAACTGCTGGAGAGCCTGCAATGAGTGAAGCGATAGTGCCACTACCAGACATGGACGCGGCGGAGATCCGCGAGCGCATCCGGGCCGCCGGCGTGGTGGGCGCCGGTGGGGCGGGCTTTCCGACCCACATCAAACTGCAGGCCAGGGTGGATACCGTGCTGGTGAACGCCGCTGAATGCGAACCGATGCTGAAGGTTGATCAACAGCTGATGGCGCAGCAGGCTGACCGGCTGATTCGCGGCCTGGGTTACGCAATGACCGCCACCGGCGCCCGGGAAGGGATCATTGCCCTGAAAGCGAAATATACTCCGGCGATTGCGGCGTTAACCCCGCGACTACCGGAATGGGCCCGGCTGCATATTCTGCCTGATGTCTATCCGGCCGGGGATGAGGTGCTCACTATCTGGCTGGCGACGGGTCGTCGCGTGCCGCCTGCCGCGCTGCCGGTCAGCGTCGGCGTAGTGGTCAATAACGTGCAGACGGTGCTCAATATCGCCAGAGCCGTGGAGCAGGGCTATCCGGTGACCCGCCGGACGTTGACCGTCAATGGCGCTGTCGCCCGTCCGCTGACGCTGACTGTCCCGCTGGGCATGTCGCTGCGCGAGGTGCTGGCCCTGGCCGGCGGCGCGACGGTTGCCGAACCGGGGTTTATCAACGGCGGTCCGATGATGGGCGCACTCATCACCTCCCTCGAGACACCGGTCACCAAAACCACCGGCGGCCTGCTGGTGCTTCCGGGCAACCATCCGTTGATCCAGCGGCGGCGGCAGGATGAGCACACCCTGCTCGCCATCGCCCGCACCGTCTGTGAGCAGTGCCGCTTATGCACGGATTTATGCCCCCGGCACCTGATCGGCCATGAGCTTTCTCCCCACCTGCTGGTGCGGGCGGTGAACTATCGCCAGGCGGCCACCCCGTCGCTGCTGCTCAGCGCCCTGACCTGCTCGGAGTGCAACGTTTGCGAGAGCGTCGCCTGCCCGGTGGGGATTTCCCCTATGCGCATCAACCGTCTGCTGAAACGTGAGCTGAGAGCGAAAAATCTGCGCTACGAAGGACCGCTGCGTCCGGCGGACGAGATGGCGAAGCACCGCCTGGTGCCGGTCAAACGGCTCATCAGCAAACTGGGGCTTGATCCCTGGTATCAGGAGGCGCCGCTGACGGCGGTGGAGCCGGAGGTGGGCTGCGTCACCCTGCCGCTGCGCCAGCATATCGGCATCAGCGCCGTCCCCTGCGTCGCGCCGGGAGAGCGAGTAACGCGCGGCCAGCTACTGGCAGACATCCCTGCCGACGCCCTCGGTGCGCCGGTACACGCCAGTATTGACGGCCAGGTCTCCGCCATCACGGAGCAGTCCATTACGCTTGTAAGAGGTTAATCATGACCCAGGCTATCGGAATTTTAGAACTGACCAGTATCGCCAGGGGAATGGAGCTGGGCGACGTCATGCTGAAAAGCGCGAACGTACAGCTCCTGCTCTGCAGAACCCTTTGTCCCGGGAAATTCCTGCTGATGCTCGGCGGCGACGTCGGCGCCGTGCAACAGGCAATCGCCGCCGGCACGGCGCGCGCCGGGGAGATGCTGGTGGACAGCCTGGTGCTGGCCAACATTCACCCCAGCGTACTGCCGGCGATCAGCGGACTCAACGTGGTCGAGCAGCGGCAGGCGGCGGGGATCGTCGAAACCTGGAGCGTGGCGGCATGCATCAGCGCCGCCGACCGCGCGGTGAAAGCGGCCAACGTCACCCTGGTTCGCGTTCATATGGCGTTTGGTATCGGCGGCAAATGCTACATGGTGGTGGCGGGTGATATCGCCGATGTCGACAACGCCGTCACGGTGGCCAGCGACAGCGCAGGCGAGAAAGGATTACTGGTTTACCGGGCAGTGATCCCGCGACCGCACGATGCGCTGTGGCAACAGCTGATGGAGGGATAATGGAACCGCAAACCCCTACCGAACGCATGATCCAGGAGTATGTCCCGGGTAAACAGGTCACTCTGGCGCATCTCATCGCCAATCCGGGCAAAGATCTGTTCAAAAAGCTGGGCCTGCCGGACGCGGTCTCCGCTATCGGCATTCTCACCATTACCCCCAGTGAGGCGTCGATCATCGCCTGCGACATCGCCACCAAGTCCGGCGCGGTGGAGATCGGCTTTCTCGATCGCTTCACCGGCGCGGTGGTATTGACTGGCGATGTCTCCGCGGTGGAGTACGCGCTCAGGCAGGTCACACGCACCCTTGGTGAGCTGATGCGCTTCACCGCCTGTCCAATTACCCGGACCTGAGCCCATGAAACGCCTGATGCTTATCGGACCCAGCCAGTGCGGCAAAACCTCGCTGACCCAGGTATTGCGTGGCGAAACCCTGCGTTATCAAAAAACGCAGGCCATCGTCTGGACGCCGGCCGCCATCGACACCCCGGGGGAATATCTGGAAAACCGCTGCCTGTACAGCGCACTGCTCACCAGCGCCTGCGAGGCCGATGTCATCGCGCTGGTACTGAATGCCGATGCGCCCTGGTCACCCTTTTCTCCGGGGCTTACCGCTCCGATGAACCGCCCGGTCATCGGGGTGATCACCAAAGCCGATTTAGCCGCCCCGCCCCGTCTGCAACAGGTCCGGGCATGGCTCGAGGCAGCAGGCGCCGAACATATCTTTATCACCAGCGCGTTAACCGGCGACGGGCTTGATGACCTGCTCGCCTGCCTGAACGCAGAGGAATATCAATGACCTATAAAATCATGGCGATCAACGCCGGCAGCTCCTCCCTGAAGTTTCAGCTGCTTAACATGCCGCAGGGAGCGCTGCTCTGCCAGGGGCTGATCGAACGTATTGGCTTGCCCGAGGCCCGCTTCATGCTGAAAACGTCGGCACAGAAATGGCAGGAGACGCTGCCCATCGCCGATCACCATGAGGCAGTGACCCTGCTGCTGGAGGCGCTGACCGGCCGCGGGATCCTGAGCAGCCTGCAGGAGATAGACGGCGTTGGCCACCGCGTCGCCCACGGCGGCGAACGCTTCAAAGACGCCGCGCTGGTCTGCGACGACACCCTGCGGGAGATCGAACGCCTGGCGGAGCTGGCGCCGCTGCATAACCCGGTCAATGCGCTGGGCATTCGCCTCTTTCGCCAGCGGCTGCCGGCGGTACCGGCGGTAGCGGTCTTTGATACCGCCTTTCACCAGACCCTGGCGCCGGAGGCCTGGCTCTATCCCCTGCCCTGGCGCTATTACGCCGAGCTGGGCATTCGCCGCTACGGTTTTCACGGCACCAGCCATCACTATGTCAGCAGCGCGCTGGCGGAAAAGCTGGGCGTACCGCTGAGCGCCCTGCGGGTAGTGAGCTGCCACCTGGGCAATGGCTGTAGCGTCTGCGCCATCAAAGGCGGGCAATCGGTGAATACCTCAATGGGCTTTACCCCGCAGTCCGGGGTGATGATGGGCACTCGCAGCGGCGATATCGACCCGTCGATTCTTCCCTGGCTGGTGGAGAAAGAAGGGAAATCCGCCCAGCAGCTCAGCCAGTTGCTGAATAATGAATCCGGGCTGCTTGGCGTCTCCGGCGTGTCCTCTGATTACCGCGACGTCGAACAGGCAGCTGACGCCGGCAACGAACGGGCGGCTCTGGCGCTGTCGCTGTTTGCCGAACGCATTCGCGCGACTATCGGCAGCTATATCATGCAGATGGGAGGTCTGGACGCGCTGATCTTTACCGGCGGCATAGGCGAGAATTCCGCCCGGGCGCGGGCGGCGATCTGCCGCAATTTGCATTTTCTCGGCCTCGCGCTGGACGACGAGAAAAACCAGCGGAGCGCGACCTTTATTCAGGCGGATAATGCGCTGGTCAAAGTGGCGGTGATCAACACCAATGAAGAGCTAATGATTGCCCGCGACGTCATGCGTCTTGCATTGCCGCAGGCGCGCGAGCTGGCGGTGTCGGCATAAACGACGCGCCTCCTCTTGCGGAGAATCATGGTAACCGGCGGGTCGCCATGCCACTATGCGCCCTGGCGAAGGTAAGCGGAAAGGTGAAAACGTGGCTGTTGCACAATGTCCCGCCTCGTG
Organism: Klebsiella sp. P1CD1; assembly: GCF_003790505.1. Classification (NCBI taxonomy): domain Bacteria; kingdom Pseudomonadati; phylum Pseudomonadota; class Gammaproteobacteria; order Enterobacterales; family Enterobacteriaceae; genus Klebsiella; species Klebsiella sp. P1CD1. Next base: position 997,994 of record NZ_CP033631.1, on the reverse strand, counting down.
CGGAGAACTTATCCAGGGCTGGATCCTCGGCAGCGAAAAGCTGGTCTCCTGTCCGGTGGACTGGTACAGCACCGTCGAGGTCGAGACCGGGGTACCGCGAAAAGACGAGCGGCCGCTGTCGCGGGCGATGGTCGACCAGCTGCTGGCCCACTGGGGCTACCCCCCAGCGCTGAGCCAGCAGATCCGCATCACCCTGCACTCAACGATCCCGGTGGCCAAAGGGATGGCCAGCAGCACCGCCGATATCGCTGCCACCGCCGTCGCCACCGCCCATCATCTGGGCCATCTACTGGATGAGCCGACGCTGGCGCGCCTGTGCGTCGCGCTGGAGCCTACCGACAGCACCCTGTTTCGCCAGCTGACGCTGTTCGACCATAATACCGCCGCCACGCAAATCGCCTGTCCCCCTCCGCCAGCGCTCGACCTGTTAGTACTGGAGAGCCCGCTGACGCTGCGCACCACCGACTACCACCAGCTGCCGCGCGAGGCGGGTCTGTTGGCTAACGCCTCCCGGCTGCAGCTGGCGTGGGAGAAAGTACAGCAGGCCTGCCATTGCGGCAGCCCACAGCTACTGGGCGAAGCGGCGACCATCAGCGCCATCGCCAGCCAGCAGCTGTTGCCCAAACCGGGGTTTGACGCGCTACTGCAACTGGTGGAAAGCGCAGGATTGTATGGCCTTAACGTGGCGCACAGCGGCAGCGTCGTCGGCCTGTTGCTGGACCGCCGTCGTCATGACGTCGAATTTCTGCAATGGCGACTGGCAGACAGCGACATCGCCGCCCACTGGCCGCAGCAGCATCTGCTGGCGATGGTGCGTGGGGGCGTCACCCTGCAGTAGCCCTCAGGCCAGCACCCGCTGCAGCGCCGCCAGCAGCTGGTCGTTTTCGCTGGCGCTACGGATCGCCACCCGGAAATAACGGCTATCCAGCCCCGGGTAGTTGGCGCAGCTGCGGATCAGCACATGCTGGCGCAACAGGGCGTATTGCAGGTCAAGCCCTGGCCTGTCGCAGCGCAAGAACAGATAGTTGGCGCGCCCGGGCCATACGGTCAGCCCGGTAATCTCTTTCAGTCGTGAACAGAAACGCGCCCCCTCCTCCTGCAGCCACTGCCAGGTGGCCCGCTGATACGCCCGGTCCTGGAGGATGATCTCTCCGGCCAGGGCGGCATAGGCATTGATGGACCACGGCATTTGTCGCTCGCGCAGCCGGGCCACTGCCTGGGCGTCAGCGTTGAGCAGGTAGCCAAGACGCAGCCCAGGAATGGCATAAAATTTGGTGAGCGAGCGCAGAACCCAGACGTGCGGGTGCTGCGCCAGCAGGGGAATAAATCCCGGCTGGTCGGGCATAAAATCGAGGAAGGCCTCGTCAAGGATCAGACTGATGTTCAGCGCCCGACAGCGCTGCGCAATGGCTTCCAGCAGGCCCCGCTCCGGCAGCAGGCCGGTGGGGTTATTCGGGGTGCAAAGAAACAGGCAGTCCAGCGCCGGAGTCAGGGCATCGAGGATGGCGTCAGTCAGCTGCCAGCCATCGCACTCCCGGAGGGCATACTCCACCACCTCGCAGTCCACCGTCTGCAGCGCCCGCCGGTACTCCGCGAAACCAGGAATGACGATCATCGCCCGCCGCGGCTTAAGGCCGTGGACGAGGGTGAAGATCGATTCAGTTTCGCCGTTGCCGGCAAGGATATGCGCCGCCGGCAGCTGATGGTGGGCAGCCAGCGCCTGATGCAGCTGTTGATATTCAACGTCAGGGTAGCGCTCGGCGCAGCCTGGGTTGTCGACGATCGCCTGCCTGAGCGAAGCTGGCATCCCCAGCGGATTGATGTTGGCGCTAAAATCCAGCAGCTCGCCGGGCGCAATACCCAGCAGGCCGGCGGCCTCGCGGATATTGCCGCCATGGGCGCTTTTCAGTAAGGCCATGTCCCTTTCCTGTGTGGTTATCCGCGACGGGCCAGCGTCGCGCCGTCGGCGAAGTAAGCTTTAATCCCGGCGAGGATCGACTCGGCCACCTCCTGCTGGAATTTGGCCGTTTTCAGCTTCCGCTCTTCTTCCACGTTACTGATAAACGCCGTCTCCACCAGAATGGAGGGGATATCCGGCGCCTTCAGCACCGCAAAGCCCGCTTGCTCTACCCGATTTTTGTGCAGGTTATTGATATTGCCCATTTTCTCCAGCACCGCCTTGCCAAATTTGAGGCTGTCGGCGATGGTCAGGGACTGCACCATATCGAACATGGTGTGGTCGACATAGCGGTCGCCGCTCTTGCTGACCCCACCGATCAGATCCGAGGCATTCTGCGTCTGGGCGAGATATTTTGCCGCGGTACTGGTGGCCCCCCTGGTGGAGAGGGCAAACACTGAGGAACCGCTGGGCTGGCGGCTGGTAAAGGCGTCGGCGTGAATCGACACGAACAGGTCGGCGCGCTGCTTCTGCGCCTTGGCGACACGCACCTTCAACGGGATAAACACGTCTTCGTTGCGGGTCATATAGGCCTTCATATTGCCTTCTTTGTCGATCAGCGCCCGGAGGCGGCGGGCAATCTGCAGCACCACATCTTTCTCGCGGGTGCGATACTTCCCCACGGCGCCGGAGTCTTCGCCGCCGTGTCCGGGATCGAGCATAATGACAATCGGCCGGTCACGCCCGGCTTTGCCCGGCTGCGGTCCGCTTTGCGCCGGCGGCACCTGACGCTCCAGATCGCCTTTGTTGTAATCCTCGAGCAGCGCCAGCAGCGGATCCTGAACATCGGTGGCGTTGGCGGGGTAGAGGTCCATCACCAGACGCTCTTTAAAGCCGGCCACCGGCGCGAGGGCAAACAGCTGCGGCTTGACGTTCTGCTTGAGCTCAAAGACCATGCGCACGGTTTGCGGATCAAACTGGCCCACGCGGGCGGACTGAATAAAGGGGTCGTCATCGCGGATCTGCCCCCCCATGCCCTTCAGTACAGAGTTAAGGTTAACCCCTTCCAGATCCACCACCACCCGCTCCGGGTTACTGAGGGCAAACTGCCGGTATTTCAGCACATGATTCGATTCTACCGTGACGCGCGTGTAGGTCGATGCTGGCCAGACGCGAACAGCGACCACCCGCGCATCGGCAGCCAGCCCCACAGGGCTCACGCTCATTAACCACATGGCGCCCGCGCCCTGCAGCAGACGGCGACGGCTTAATCCAGAGTTGTTTCCCGACATGCCACTCCCAAGCAATAAAAACGCATTTGTACCCAAAACAAACAGATTGACCAGAAACTTTAACGAAAGGCATATAACCTGTCATCTATAAAAGGGTAAACATTCATTGACACCCTGCGCCGGGTCACATGTTTTTCGTGGCTTAGCCTAAAATTGGCACTTGCGTTTAACAGCAAAACAGAATAAAAATACAATAATTACGAATAATCATGCATTGAGGGTTTGTCATGGTGAAGGAACGTCGCACTGAACTGGTAGAAGGATTCCGCCATTCTGTTCCCTATATTAATGCCCATCGGGGAAAAACGTTTGTCATCATGCTGGGCGGCGAAGCCATTGAGCATGAAAATTTCTCAAATATTGTCAATGACATAGGATTATTGCATAGCCTGGGCATTCGCCTGGTCGTGGTCTATGGCGCCCGCCCGCAGATTGACGCTAACCTCGCCGAGCACCACCACGAGCCGGTCTATCACAAGCAGACGCGAGTGACTGACGCTAAAACGCTTGAGCTGGTTAAGCAGGCGGCGGGGATGCTGCAGCTGGAGATCACCGCCCGCCTGTCGATGAGCCTCAACAACACCCCGCTGCAGGGGGCCCATATCAACGTTGTCAGCGGCAACTTTATCATCGCCCAGCCGCTGGGCGTCGATGACGGCGTCGATTATTGCCACAGCGGACGCATTCGCCGCATTGACGAAGAGGCGATTCATCGTCAGCTCGACAGCGGCGCCATTGTCCTGATGGGGCCGGTCGCGGTGTCGGTCACCGGCGAGAGCTTTAACCTGACTTCGGAAGAGATCGCCACCCAGCTGGCCATCAAGCTGAAGGCGGAGAAAATGATCGGCTTCTGTTCGTCGCAAGGGGTTTACAACCAGGCCGGGGAAATCGTCTCCGAACTGTTCCCTAATGAGGCGCAGGCCCGCGTCGAAGAGCTGGAAGCGGACGAAGATTATAACTCCGGCACCGTGCGCTTCCTGCGCGGGGCCGTGAAGGCCTGCCGCAGCGGCGTGCGGCGCTGCCACCTGATCAGCTATCAGGAAAATGGCGCGCTGCTGCAGGAGCTGTTCTCACGCGACGGCATCGGCACCCAGATCGTCATGGAGAGCGCGGAGCAGATCCGCCGGGCGACCATCAACGATATCGGCGGTATTCTTGAGCTGATAAGCCCGCTTGAGCAGCAGGGCATCCTGGTGCGCCGCTCCCGCGAGCAGCTGGAGATGGAGATCGACAAATTCACCATTATTCAGCGCGATAACACCACTATCGCCTGCGCTGCCCTCTATCCTTTCCCGGAAGAGAAGATCGGCGAAATGGCCTGCGTGGCGGTGCATCCAGATTACCGGAGCTCGTCACGGGGAGAGGTGCTTCTGGAACGTATTGCCGCTCAGGCCAGACAGATGGGACTGAGCAAGCTGTTCGTGCTAACCACCCGCAGCATCCACTGGTTCCAGGAGCGCGGCTTCACGCCGGTAGATATCGACCTGCTGCCGGAGAGTAAAAAGCAGATGTATAACTATCAGCGCCGGTCGAAGGTGCTGATGGCCGACCTCGCTTAGGCCCTTCTTCACTCTTTCTAACGGCCCGGGATAGCGCGACGCTTATCGCTTTATCCTGGGCCGGTCTCCCGCCACTCTTCGCGCCAGCGCTCGTCTGCGGAACGCGAGCTAAATTCCTGGTTTCCGCGCAGACCATTTCTTTCTCGCTGGCTCACCGATATGCTACTGGCTGTCGACAGGACGTCGACTGGCGCCACGGCCGCCACCCGCCCTGCAAGGATCGCTTAAAGAATGGAAACCAAACCGAACTGGCTGGTCAGACATATCAACCTCATTACCGCCACGGTCACCCTCTATCCGTGGTTGCTGATGATATTGCTCCTCTGGGATAACCAGCGCCATCATCAGCATGGTTATGCCGCGCTCGGCGCCGCCATCGCGATATTATTCCTGCTGGCCCTGACGTCCGGCATGAATGTTCTCATCTCCTCGCTGGTGATTTTTGTTGCCCGCTGTTCCACCCCACCGCTGGCCAGCGGCGCGGCAGTCCGCTTTTGCGCCATGAACTCGATATCGGTGCTCTGGCTCATCCCCCTGGTCTTCAGCTACTGATTTTTCTGCCAGTCCGGGCAACGGGCTGCATTATTTTCCCATCGCCCGGATGCGGCCTCTCAGGGGGCTTCGCGCCCGGCGAAAATCTCCGCCAGGCCGCTGCGCCGCTCGGTGCGCGTCACAATGGCCTGGGAGAGCACCTGCTCGTCGGCATAGAGTGACAATCGCTGTTTCGCACGGGTGATCGCCGTGTAGACCAGTTCGCGGGTCACCAGCGGGACGCTGCGCGCCGGCAGGATCAGCGCCGCATGTTCGAACTCGGAGCCCTGCGATTTATGCACGGTCATCGCCCAGGCGGTATCATGCTCCGGCAGGCGACTCGGTTGCACCGACTTGATGGTGCCGTCGGGCATCAGGAACCACACCCGCAGCTCGCCGTTGCGCTCCAGCGCTATGCCGATATCGCCGTTAAACAGCCCCAGCGCGCTGTCGTTGCGCGATATCATGATCGGTCGGCCGTCATACCAGCGGGAGTGGCGCGGCAGGGCGATCGCCCGCTGGCGGTTGAGCCGCTGCTCCAGCCGCTCATTGACGCCGCTCACGCCGTACGGCCCTTCACGCAGCGCGCACAGCAGCTGGAATTCGCTGAAAGCGGCCAGCATGGCCTGCGGTTCGGCCCGCTCGCGGCGCAGCTGCAGGTAGCGTTCATAGCCCTGCTGGGCCGCGCCGAGCATGGCCTCGTACTCTTCAGTCGTGCTGAGGGGATGAAGCGCGATATCGTCAAACGGCTGGCGCAGCGTGGCCTTCACCTCCGCGCGCGCGCCAGCATTCACCGCCCGCGCCAGGCTCCCGATGCCGGAGTGACTGCCGAAGCGATAGCTCTTTTGCAGCAGGCACAAGCTGTCTCTCAGCACGCCAGCGATAGCCCCCTCGCCCGCCGGCACCGGCGAACCGGTCAGCCGGGTCAGCTCCTGCGCCCGCGCGGCAGTGTAGCCCGAGCTCGCCCAGGCGCAGATATCCCCCAGCACCGCCCCCGCTTCCACGGAGGCCAGCTGGTCGCGATCGCCGAGGAAAATCACCCGCCCGTGGGCCGGCAGCGCGTCGATAAGCCGCGACATCATCGGCAGGTCAATCATCGAGGCTTCATCCACGACCAGCACATCCAGATGCAGCGGGTTGCCGGCGTGATAGCGCATGCGCTGGCTGCCGGGCTGGGCGCCCAGCAGACGATGCAGCGTGCTGGCCTCGGTGGGAATTAACGCTTTCTGCGCATCGGTCAGCGGCAGCTTTCTCAGCGCCGCGCCCAGCGATTCGGTCAGGCGCGCCGCCGCTTTCCCCGTCGGTGCCGCCAGGCGAATACGACAGCGTGGACTGTCGTCAATCTGGATCAGCGCCGCCAGAAGCTTCGCCACGGTGGTGGTTTTCCCGGTCCCGGGACCACCGGAGATCACCGAGATACGGCGGGTCAGCGCCACCGCCGCGGCCACTTTTTGCCAGTCGGTTTCGCCAGTGGCGGGAAACAGCGCATTTAGCGTTGACGCCAGCCGCGCCTCATCCATCTCCAGCACCCGGTTGGCTTCGTTAAAGAAGCGGGCGACGGTCAGCTCGTTGCGCCACATCCGGTTCAGATAGAGCCGGTCGCCGCATAAAATCATCGGCGCCGGAGCATCGCCGCAGCTCACTGCCGATGAAGCGAGCAGTAGCGCGGGCCAGTCCTCCGGCGCACCGGCTTCGGCCAGCAGCCGATCGCGGATCTCCCCCGCTTTTCCGCTCAGCGCCTCGTCGCCGCTCAACCGCGAGAGCGGCAGGCAAACGTGCCCCTCGCCAGCATCCCGGCTCAGCAAGGCCGCCGCCAGCATGACCGCCGGCGGGTCGTTTTGCGCCACCATCAGGGCAAACTGGACGTCCAGCGGCCGCAGCAGACGCTGCTCCACCGCCGCCAGCAGTAATTGTTCGAAAGTCATGAGGTCTCCTCCTGAGTTTCTCCGGCAAAAAGCTGATCCAGACCGTCAATCAGCGGTCTCACCGGCCGGGTGGTGAAGATCCCCTGCCCCCCCTCCTGCCCGTCCATGCCGCGCAGGAAAAGATAAATCACGCCGCCGAAGTGGCGGTCATAGTCATAATCGGCCAGCCGGTGGCGCAGATAGCGGTGCAGCGCCAGGCTGTACAACTGATACTGCAGATCGTAGCGGTGGGCACGCATCGCCTGCTCCATTGCCGGCCGGGTGTAGGCCTCGCGGTCTTCCCCCAGCCAGTTGGATTTGTAATCCAGCAGGTAATAACGGCCTTCGTGGCGGAAGACCAGATCGATAAAGCCCTTCAGCATGCCACGCACCTGGCGGAAATCCAGCGGTGGCGTGTCGGCGGAGAGGGGATCGTACTGGCGGATAAGCGCGTCAAGGCGCTCCGCCGTCAGCAGCTGAGCGATAGGCAGATAAAACGCCATCTCCACCTGTTTATCCCGCGCCGCAAGCTGATTGAGCGCAATATCCGCTCCCGGCAGGCGAGTCTTCAGCACGCCCCCCAGCCAGTCGGTCAGCACCGGCGCCCACTGCGCGTCAAACCCGCTCAGCTGCAGCTTCTCCGCCATCCACCCGTCCGGCACCGGCTGGGTGAAGTCCAGCTCCTCAAACAGGCTGTGCAGGAAGGTCCCCGGCGCGGCGCCGCGCGGAAACTGGTGCGGAGTCAGCTGCGGCTCTTCCACGACTTCGCCGACGCCGGCGGCATCGACATCCAGACGCGGCAGCAGATCCTGCCCGCCGCTGAAACCATGCTGTTGCAGTCCGGAGTAGCTGGTCACCCGCCAGTCGTCGGCGATGCGGCGCTGCAGCTCGCGCGCCGACAGCGGGGGGATGGTCGCCGCGGGCGCCTGCCACGGGGTCAGATCCAGCTCGCCCGGTCTCTGCAATGCAATATCGCCATGACAGAAGTCCGCCAGCCGCGCGGCCAGCCCGGCGGCGTCCATGGCTTCGCCCGCCTGCAACAGCCGCCCCAGCGCGCTGAGGTGGAAATCGCTGTTGCCGGATTTCCGGCTGCTTAGCGGCGCCACGCCGAGGCTGCAGTGCCAGACCGCACGGGTCAGGGCGACGTACAGCAGGCGCAGATCTTCCGCCAGCCGTTCCGCCTCCGCCAGCTCGAGGCTGGCCTCATCCTGGCCCAGATCCAGTACCGCCGCGAACGTCTCGCGATCGTGGTAGAACGCCTGGTCCTGTTTACGAAACCGGGCGATAAACGGCAGCCAGACCAGGGGGTATTCCAGCCCTTTTGACTTGTGAATGGTGACAATTTGCACCAGGTGCTTATCGCTTTCGAGACGCATCTGCTGGCTGGCGGCGTTGCTGTCCGGCTCGGCGATATGCTGCGCCAGCCAGCGCACCAGGGCATGCTCGCTTTCCAGTTGGCTGGCCGCCTCCTGCAGCAGTTCGCTGATATGCAGAATGTCGGTTAAGCGCCGCTCGCCGCCGCGGGTCGCCAGCAGATTCTCGGCGATATGCCGGGCCGTCATCAACGCCCGCAGCATCGGCATCACTCCGCGCTGACGCCAGATCTGGCGGTATTCGCTGAACTCTTCCACCAGCGCGTCCCACGCCTGCTCATCCTGGTTCAGGTTTTCAATATCCAGCGCGGTCAGGCCAAACATCGAGGTAGCCAGCGCGCTGCGCAGGGTATTTTCCCGCTCCGGGGCCAGCACCGCCTGCAGCAGCCAGAGCAGCTCCTGGGCCTCCAGCGTCTCAAAAACGCTGTCGCGGTTAGAGAGGTAGACCGAGGGGATGCCCAGCGTCTGCAGCGCTTCACGCACCTGCGCCGCCTCCAGCCGGTTGCGCACCAGCACGGTAATATCCGAGGCCTGCACCGGGCGCGAGGTTTCCCCGCGCCACAGCAGCGCGCGCCCCTGCTGACCGGCGCTCAGCCAGTCGCGAATCTGCGTGGCGCAGAGCTGCGCCATAAACGTTTGATAATCGCCAGACCCGACGGTGTCGCCGGGCATCAGCCAGACGTTCATCGCCGGTACGTCCGCCACGTCAACGGTAAAGCGCAGCCCCTGATTCTTTGCCGCCGCCTTCACCGGCAGAAACGGGATCTCGCGGAACATGAAGGGGTTATCGCTGAGGCTGAACAGCCGGTTGACGCTGCCCACCATGCCCGGCGATGAGCGCCAGTTGGTATCGAGGGTGTAGTGCGCGGCAACGTCGCCGCGCGCTTTCATATAGGTAAAGATATCGGCGCCGCGAAAGGCGTAGATGGCCTGCTTCGGATCGCCGATCAGCAGCAGCGCCGTCTCCGGCTGCTGGCGCCAGATGCGGCGAAAAATCCGGTACTGCTGGGGGTCGGTGTCCTGAAATTCGTCGATCATCGCCACCGGAAAACGCTGGCGAATGGCGCTGGCCAGCGCCTCGCCGCTGTCGCCGCGCAGCGCCTCGTCAAGCCGGCTGAGCATATCGTCAAACCCCAGCTCGCCGCGGCGGCGCTTTTCGCGGGCGACCGCATCGCGGATCTCGACCATCGCTCTCGCCAGCACCAGATCGGTGAGCGTCAGCGAGGAGGCCAGCAGCGACTCTACGGCGCTAAACAGGGGATGCACCGGTGGTTCGCCACCGGCTTTGGTGCGCTCATGCAGAAACGACTGGGCAAATTTCTCCAGCGCGTCGGGCAGCTGGTAGCTTAACGTCTCTTCCTGCGCCCAGGCGTTCACTTTCTCAAGCCATTTGCCCTGGTTGCCACGATTGTATTTCCGCCGGTCGAGCCCGGAATTTTCCAGCACGCCTTCGATCTCGCCCACCTGCTCGCGCCACTGCTGCTTGAGCGAGTCAATGCGGCCGATGATCTGCTGATGGCGTTCGGCCAGCGTCTCGTCGGGGGCCGGCGGCGACTTAAGCTGCGGCGCTTCGCCCTGCAGCCAGCGGTCAAGAGACTTCAGCAGATCGCGCGGCCCTTTCCAGACGTCGTGGATCACCGCCGCGATATCGCGGGTCAGCGGATAGCAGTGGCGGCGCCAGAAGTCAGCGCAGGCCTGATAGCGCAGGCGGGATTCATCCTCGATCAGTTGCTGCTCGAACAGCATGCCCGACTCGAAGGCGTTAAGGCTCAGCATCCGTTGGCAAAAGCCGTGGATGGTGAATACCGCCGCCTCGTCCATCTGCCGTTCAGCCAGCAGCAGCGTCTTCGCGGCGTCGTCTTTATCGACGATCTCCGCCAGCAGCGCGCTGTAGAGCGGATTGTCGGATTCGCCGCGCAGGCAGGCGATGCGCAGTTCGTGGATGTTGCTGCGGATACGCCCGCGCAGCTCTTCGGTCGCCGCCTCGGTAAAGGTCACCACCAGCAGCTCTTCGACGCTGATAGCGCGGGAATAGGCGGACTCGCCGCCCAGCCCCAGCAGCAGCCGCAGATACAGCGCGGCGATGGTAAAGGTTTTTCCGGTGCCCGCAGAGGCTTCTATCAGGCGCTCGCCCCTCAGGGGCAAGCGCAGGGGATCCAAAGACTCAGCGGTGTCGGTCATTCATTCTCTCGCATCAGGGGTAAGGATTGCTGCAATGCGCTGACGTTTTCCCACACTTTGCCGCCTTTCGGCTGGGCATAGTCCGCTTTGCCATTCTGGCTACCGGAAATCTGGGACAATATTGTCATGCCCTGCGGATCCACCACCGTCTGATGGAAGAAGTCGGCAAGTTTTTGCGGCGTCAGCAGTTTAATCTGAGCCACTACTTTATCACGTGAATCAAAACGCATATTACCGCGATCGAAATCTTTGCTCAGTTTCGAGGCTTCATCGCCCAGCGTCTGCGGCGCCTGCAGCATCTGGCTTATCACCGCCTGCTGGAGCTGAGCAAACTCTTCCGGCTTCATCGCCCGCAGCTTCGCCTCCGCGGTGGGGAAGAAGGCCTGGAACCGCTGCCAGAGGAAGGCCGGCTGCTTATCGCTACTCTGCAGCAGGAAGCCCATGCCCCACTGGCGCCCCACGTTCATCGGGAAGGCAAAGACCGCGTAGCCGAGCTGCTCTTCGGTACGCAGCTGGTTGTAGAACCACGGCTGAATAATCTGCCCCAGCAGGGTGCTGGCGGCGGTGCTGCTGAACTCATCCACGTTGGGCGGCGCGAACACCGCGGCCAGCGCGGAGTCGGTGCTGTTGCCCGCTTTGTTGAAGATCGCCAGCTGCTGCCGGTTCACCACCACGTCTTTATTACGGCACCATTCGTTGCCGTCGGCGCCCAGCTGCTGCTGGATCTGGCGGGCCAGCGTCGTGGCGGCATCGGCGGTCATATTGCCGATCACCATCAGTTCAGGACGCCCCTTGGTTTTCAGGTTGGCGCGGTAGTCGAGCACCTCTTTAAGAGTGATGGAGGGCAGCAGCGCCCGGCGCACTTCGCGCTGGAAGTACGGCACCTGGGAGACCATCTGGATCGGCATTATCGCCTGATCGTAGGCTTTGCCTTTCTCGGCGGAGTCCATCATCTGCGCATACCAGGATTTGGCCTGCTCCAGCTGCTCCTCGGTCGGCGTATAGCTGAAGTATCCCTGCAACAGATCGCTGAACAGTGCCGGAAGGTGCTGGGTATAGCCGTTGGCATTGACCATTAATCCGTTATTAGCGCCGGTGGAGAACGAAATGCCGCCGACCGCCGCCTGGTTACTGAGCTGATCGAGGGCGATGCCGGCGAGATAATCGTTGAGGGCAAACATCACCTGCCGGCGAGCGCTGTCCATCGCCTGGGGATTACGCAGCACCAGGGAGATATCCGCCTTCGGCTCGCTGGCAAAATACTGGCTCGGGGCATACACCACCCGCAGCGTCGGTTCATCAAGGATCAGCTGCGGATGCGGCCAGGCTTTATCGCTTTTGATGAGGGTGAAATCATCCGGAATATAGGGGTTGAGCACCGGCAGCTGTAGCTGGATGGCCTGCGATTTTTGCTGCCAGTCAGCGAACGTCTGCTCGCTAATCTTATCCACCTGATACGGCGCATCGACAAAATAGGCCGTCTTGTTATGCGGCTCCTGGGGGCTGATATACCAGATACGGGCGTTCTGCGGGGTCATCATCGCCAGCCGATCTTTGATCGCCTGCGGGTCGTACTGGTCGGCAATATTCACCACGTCCAGCGCATGCTCGACCGGCACCCGGATCATGGTATCCGCCAGCCATTCCACGTAGTCCATGTCGCGGTTGATCGACGGATAGCGGAAATCCAGCGCCAGCACATGCGCCAGTTCATCGAAGTACCGTTTGTCGATGCCCTGAGTACGCAGGAGGTCGAGATAGCTGAAAATGGCCGCCGTCACTTCGTCGCGGTGCGCCAGGCCTTTATCGGTGAGGGTGGCAGAGATCGCCAGCACACCGCTGTTGCCGTTTACCACCGGATCGGAATCGGCGCGGATACCTTCCGCCAGCCCCTGCTTTTGCAGCCAGTCGGAGAGCGTGCCCGGGCTGCGGTTGCCGATGAGATAGGTGACCAGCTCATCGGTTTTGCTGCGGAAGCGATCGCTGTTGTTGTCGATGCGAAACTCGACGCGCAGCACTTTGCGCGGCATCGCCGGCACATAGTGAATAATGATGCCTTTTTGCGCATCCGTTACCACCGGGACGGTAATTTCCGGCCTGCTGATCTGACGATTCGGCACGCGGCCAAAGGTGTCAGCAGCCATCCGCGCCAGCGCCGGCAACGGCTTGTTGCTGTAGATCACCGCTTTCATCAGGTTGGCGGAGTACCAGCTATCGCGGAAGGTATGCAGCGCGTCAAGTACCGGGCTGCCGGGCTTATCGCTGAGCGTCTCGAGGTTACCACCGGAGAAGTGAGCCGCCGGGTGGGCCGGGTTGATGGTCTCCGCGCTGACCTGGGCCATGCGCATCCCGTCTCGCGTCCGGGCCATCGTCAGTTCGGCGTTGACCGCGTTACGTTCGCGATCGGCATATTTCTTATCCAGCAGCGGCGCGGCGATGGCGTCGGCCAGGCGGTCTACGGCCCCGTCCAGCGCATCATTTTCCACTTCGAGATAAAACGCGGTGCGGTAAGGCGCGGTGCTGGCGTTATGGCTGCCGCCGTGCAGTTTAAGAAACTCTGCAAGGCTGTCAGGCTGGGGATATTTTTGCGACCCCATCAGCGTCATATGTTCCAGAAAATGCGCCAGCCCCTGATGATCGGCCGGATCCTGCAGGGATCCCACCGGCACCACCAGCGCCGACAGCGATTTCACCGCCTGCGGATCGGAAACCAGCAGCACGACCATGTCGTTATCAAGGCGGATCGCCTGATACTGACGCGTATCTTTTTCGCTTTTGCGGATCGTCTCCTGAATCGGCTGCCATCCGGTGTCGGCCTGACTAAACGGCGCCCAGAGGGCGGCCAGCACAACAAAAACCTTGAACCATAAACTGCGGGGCATTCACGAACCTCATCATTAACAAACTTGCGCTGCACAGCGTGCAGCCTTTTATGTCCATCAGTCCGTGATACGTTGCGCATAATAAATGAACCGCCATTCACTGCGCAATTTTTATACTATTTAAATTTGTGTGGACTGATGGTAACGATATAGCGGTAACAGATAACGCTGCGTCTGAGCAATAATTTCTTCGTAATGCGCCGGCTCCAGCGAACGCCACAGGCGTTGATACCAGATATCGGCGCCCTCCCCGCTGACCACCATATTACCTTCGTAGGTCTGCAGGAATTTGCTCCGCGCTTTCTGCTGCGTCTCTTCGTCCATTAAGATGACATCCTTTTCGGCGTCGTAACAGGCTTTCAGCCAGGCGCCACCGCTTTCCGGCAGCAGCAGCAGCGGCTGCGACATCCCCAGCAAATAGCCATCCACCAGCGCATTAAGGTACGCCTGCGCCTCGGCGGGCGCCAGCGCCGGGAAGCGCCACTCTCCCTCTTTCCGCACAAACAGCCGGCTCTCGCCGGTTCCGCCGCTGGCACAGTAGACAAGGTGTTCCAGCCAAAGTTGCATCCCCTGGGAGACGCTCAGCAGCGAAGGCCGCCAGCGCAGCAGACCGTCCGGCTGCACCTGCTGCAGCCAGCCGGTCAGGTTCACGCCGCCGCACTGCAGATCGATCTCCATGCTCTGCGCCTGCTGGCGCTCGGCCATCACCCGCTCGGCCAGGGCCTGCATCTCCAGGCGCTGCGTCTCCCAGACCAGCTCGCCAAAGGCGCCATACGGCAGCTCGCCGGCGGCGCGGAAGCGGCGGAACATGGCTGAGACGTCCTGCTCCTCGATAAGCGTATTGAGCAGTTGCTGATTCAGTTGATAACGGCTCAGCCCCTCAAGAGTGAAGGGTTCGTCGTCTGGAATATCGTCCTCTTCGGCGCGGAAATTGACCCGCAAACGCTGCTGAAAGAACGCGCGTACCGGGTGCTGCCAGAAACGCAGGAGCTGATCGAACGGCAGGCTGTCAATCGGCGGCGCGGTGAGCGGCTGTATAAAATCGCTATGCGCCTCTCCCTGCTGGCCGGCGGCGGCCAGCCATTCACGAGCGTAGCTCTTGTTCTCGTCTTCCTGGAAATTAGCGACGTCGAACGGCATGCGCGTGTGCAGATGGGTGATATGAGCTTTGACCCGGGCTTCGCTGGCGTCGCAGTCAAGCTCCTCGTCGCCAGCGAGACAGTGGCTCTGGCCGATATAATCCACCAGCTCCTGCACCAGCACCGAGGGAAAGCGCTCGCTGTTGTCCTGGATCGAACGGCCGATGTAGCTGATATACAGCGTCTGTTCGGCGGACATCAGCGCTTCGAGGAACAGATAGCGGTCATCATCGCGCCGGCTGCGGTCGCCGCGCTGCGGCTTCTGGCTCATTAAATCAAAGCCCAGCGGCGGTAGCGTTCGCGGATAGACTCCGTCATTCATCCCCAGCAGGCACACCACCTTAAAGGGGATCGAACGCATCGGCATCAGGGTACAGATGTTGACCGGGCCAGCAAGAAAGCGCTGGCTGATCCGCTGCTGATCGAGACGCTGGGCCAGCTCATCGCGCAGTAGCGTCAGCGGCACCTGGTCACCATACTGTGCTTCCAGACCGCTATCAATAACCGCCAGCCATTGTTGCTCAATCAGTGCCAGCGCCGCTTCGGTCTCGCTGTCCGGCAGGAAAAAGTCATTCAGCAGATCGCGACAGACCGGCAGCCACTCCGCCAGCGGCCGCTGCTGGGCAAGGCCGCGTCGCCACAGATTAAGCTGCATCAGCAGCGACGCGAGGTTGCCCACCAGTTCGGCGATCAAACCGCTGGATTCGTCATACGGCAGCACCGACTGCCACTCTCCCTCGCGGCTGTCCATGGCGTAGCCCAACAGCATGCGGGTGAGGCCGAACCGCCAGGTATGCTGCCCGGTCGCCGGCAGGTCCAGCTCGCGGACGTTGTCGTCATCCATTCCCCAGCGGACGCCGGACTCGTTCACCCACTGGCGCAGGTAGCGCAGCCCTTCTTCAGTGATATTAAAGCGCGCCGCCAGCACCGGCACGTCCAGCAGCGCCAGCACATCTTCGCTGGCGAAGCGGCTGTCCGGCAGCGAGAGCAGCGTGATAAACGCCTGCAGCACCGGGTGCGACTCGCGGGCGCGACGGTCGGAGATCGCCCACGGCAACCAGCGATCGCCGCTGGCCGCGCCAAACACCGCCTGAATATAGGGACTGTAGCTGTCGATATCCGCCACCATGACGATGATATCCCGCGGCGTGAGCGTCGGATCCGCCTCCAGCATCGCCAGTAGCCGATCGTGCAGAACCTCCACTTCGCGCTGCGGACTGTGGCAGACGTGAATGCTCAGGCTGCGGTCATCCAGCGCCAGCGGACGTTTGTCGCGACTGTGGGCGAACGCCTCTGCGCTCTGCCCGGCCACCGCCGCGTTGCGCAGTTCGAGGATATCCGATTGCAGGTTATGCAACAGGTTATCGGGGGCAATATCGACAAAGGCGTCCAGCTCCTCATAGCGCTCCAGCCCCGCCAACAGGTAGATATAGTCGCGCCCCAGTTTGCCCCAGGAGGCGAGCAACGGGTTGCCGACATCCTGTTCCCCAGCGTCATTAAACAACCCCGGCGCCTGCTCGGTGTCGCGAAACAGGGGTAGCGCGCGCGCCTCGCGGTGATGGCGCCGCTGGCGCGACAGCAGCTTCGCCAGGAACGCCGGATCCTTAATGTCTCCCCAGTAGTAGCGGCAGGGGTTGGTAAACAAGACATAGACATCGACATGCTTACCCAACGCCTGCAGCGCCTGAAGATAGACCGGCGGCAGCGCGGAAATCCCGCAGATGAAGACGCGCGACGGCAGCCCGGCGGGCGGTTCGTCCGCTTTTTCCAGGGTACTGATAAAGCGCTGGTAGAGATTGGCGCGGTGCCACTGCGGTTGCCCCAGCTCGGCGGTATAGCTCACCAGCGCCTGCCACAGCGGCGCCTGCCACTGCTGGGCATCGCCGAGACCTTCCACCCGCTGGCCGGCCTCCCAGCGCATCAGCCACTCCGGGCGATAGACGAGGTACTGGTCATAGAGGTCCGCCACCCGGGCGGCGAGTTGAAACAGTTTGCGCTTGTCGCCGTCATCGCTCAGATACTGGCGCAGCAAGATAAAATCGTCTTCCTCCAGGTGCTGCGGCAGGAGGGTCATCAGCTTCCAGCTCATGCTCTGCTTGCTGAAGGCGCTTTCGCCAGGAATATCTTTCAGGACGCGCACGAACATGTCCCAGATAAAGCTCGCCGGCAGCGGGAACTCGATATTGGCGGCAATTCCGAAGCGCGAGGCCAGGGTCATCTGCAGCCACTGCGCCATACCGGTACTCTGCACCAGCACCATTTCGGCCTGAAAAGGGTCATCCAGCCGCTGGCGCTCGACGATAAATTCCATCAACGCCTCGAGAACATCCAGCCGGTTTGAGTGGTATACCCTTAACATAATTGCTCCTGACTACTGACTGACCGGGCAATGCAGCCGGGTCATCTGCACCCGCTTGGCAACGGGCATACTGATCGTTACCGTGATGCTGACACATCTTTGCGTCGATGTCTGCATACGGCTTACCTGCCCGCGTGCCGGCGAGGGCGGCGCGGAGAGCTGGCTATAGCGCCACGCGTCGCGCCACAGCTGACGGGTCTGGTTCAACTGGACAATTCCTTGCGCCATTCCGCGCTGATAGCCGCCCAGCGCGGTGACCGTCAGCACCATCAGCGCCATCGCCAGCACGGTCTCCGGCAGGCTAAACCCCCGCTGATGCTTCAGGGCATTTGACATAAGCTCGCCTCCCTGAGCGGGCAAAAATCGCTCCAGCCGTGGGCGGAAAAACGCACCTGCCCGCCGCGCACCTCGCCGGACTGCCAGACCTGCACCTCGCCGCTGGCGCTGCTGAGCAACAGTGAACCGTCGCCGAAGATACGCAAGCAGGCGCGCCAGCCCTGCGGCGTCTGCTCCCGGCAGGCCAGCGGCAGCTGCGCCGACCAGGCCTGTTGTTTTCCCCACTGCAGCGCCGAATGGGCTATCGCCGTATCGCGGATCGCCTGCGTTTCGCTGGCGGTTTGCGCCAGCAGCGCCCGCTGCTGCAGGTTAAGCCCCTCGAGTAACAGGCTGCCGAGGGTCAGCAACAGGAGCACCATCAGCAGCGACGACATTCCACGCTGACGGATCACAGGTTATACCCCGTCACCCGCTGCTCCACCTCGCTCGTCAGGCCCCTCTGTTGCGCGGAGCGCGCCGCCAGCGTCACGCTCAGCTCCGGCGCGAAGCCCGAGGTGACCTGACGTTGTACCGAGAAGCGCGTCACCACGATGGCGGCCGGGTTGGTGATTTTCTCCCATCCGCCCCCGCGGCAGTCGCTGGCCCCGCGCAAGGTCTCCAGCGCGCCGTCGCGCAGGCGAAAGCCGGTGCTCTCCGCCGCTGCCGCGGGGGAGGTTTCCCATCTCCCGTTGCTGTTCGCATCCCAGCGCACAATCAGACACTCGCCATCAGCGGCTAGCTCCAGCCCGGCTCCGCTGCACGCTCCCCGGCAGTACCCGGCGCGCTGGAGATGTTTTCCCACGGCATGCACGCGCTGCCACAGCTCGTTCTCCAGGGCCAGCTGTTCGCCCTGGCGCAGAATATGACGCTGCAGGGCAGGCAGAAAACGGCAGGCCCCCATCAGCAGCAGCGAGCCGATGGCCATGGCGATAAGCGCCTCCGCCAGGGAAAATCCTCGACTGTTCACTGACACCCTCCTGCGCTGTCGCTGCGGCATAAACGAATCCGCCCCCAGTGTGAGATCACAATGCTCCAGCTGCCGGCCGCGCTCTGCAGCCGCAGATTCCCCGCCCAGGCGGTGCTACGCAGACCATAAAACCCCAGACCAGGCGTAACGCCAGCCAGCGTGATCCCCGGCCAGCGCGGGCGCAGCGTGAAGGATGTCCCCGAGGCGCATTCCGGCCCCTCCCCCTCCGCGCTCAGGCACCAGCCCACTTCGTCCTGGCCGACGCGAAGCACGCGGTCCCGGTTGTACGCGTTGGCGTCATCGCGCAGAAAGAGCAGAAAATCCCGCACCTGGACGGCGGTTTGCCACAGTTGTTGCTGCTGCTGCCAGCGCTGCCAGCCGTACAGGCCGCCGACGCTGAGGATCATCATCAGTGTCAGCGTTACCAGGGTTTCCATCAGGGTGTAGCCATGTTCTCTGTTCATGGCGTCGAGTATGCCGCGGCGGTTGACCCTGGCGCGACGACGGAAAATAGCTTTCCCGGCCAGATACGCAAAAAAGGTTTGCATACTCGACAGAGGAACATTTTTTTGCGAGCGTCTACCCAACTTCGCCCACCGCAACCGCCGGGGGGGCAGTGGGCAGGCTGAAGCGACCTTATCCCTGTGGCTATGGAGATAGCCTCCATTCTGATGGTGCAAAAGGCATAAAAAAACCGGCGCCATCGGGCGCCGGTTGATCATCTCTGCAGGGGGGGTTAAATCGCCACCGGCGCTTTAATGCCCGGGTGCGGATCGTAACCTTCAATCTCGAAGTCTTCAAAACGGTAGTCGAAAATCGACGCCGGTTTGCGTTTGATGACCAGCTTCGGCAGCGGACGCGGTTCGCGGCTCAACTGCATGTTGGTCTGCTCAAGATGGTTGCTGTACAGATGGGTGTCGCCGCCGGTCCAGACGAAATCACCGACCTGCAGATCGCACTGCTGCGCCACCATATGCACCAGCAGCGCGTAGCTGGCGATATTGAACGGCAGGCCGAGGAATACGTCGCAGGAGCGCTGATACAGCTGGCAGGAGAGCTTGCCGTCAGCGACGTAGAACTGGAAGAAGGCGTGGCACGGCGCCAGCGCCATTTTATCCAGCTCGCCGACGTTCCACGCCGAGACGATGATCCGGCGGGAGTCCGGGTCGTTTTTCAGTTGGTTCATCACCGTGGTGATCTGGTCGATATGACGACCGTCCGGCGCAGGCCAGGAACGCCACTGTTTGCCGTAGACCGGCCCCAGGTCGCCATTTTCATCTGCCCACTCGTCCCAGATGGTGACGTTGTTGTCGTGCAGATAGGCGATGTTGGTGTCGCCCTGCAGGAACCACAGCAGTTCATGGATGATGGAGCGTAAATGACAGCGCTTGGTGGTCACCAGCGGGAAGCCTTCCTGCAGGTTAAAACGCATCTGATGGCCGAAAATAGAGATCGTGCCAGTGCCGGTGCGGTCATTTTTTGGCGTGCCCTCGGTGAGCACTTTCTGCATCAAATCAAGATACTGTTTCATGGTTCCTCAAGAATTCTGTTGCTGCGGACGATGGCGGTAAGCCCAAACCATCATGATGATACCCGCAAGCACCATCGGGATCGAAAGAATCTGCCCCATGCTGATGTACTGCACCCAGCCGCCGGTGAACTGGGCGTCGGGCTGGCGGAAGAATTCCACGATGATGCGGAACAGGCCGTAGCCAATCAGGAACAGACCGGAAACGGAGCCGGTCGGGCGCGGTTTACGGATAAACAGGTTCAGGATCAGGAACAGCACCACGCCTTCCAGCGCCAGCTCGTACAGCTGCGACGCGTGACGCGGCAGCGCGCCGTAGGTATCGAACAGCGATTGCCATTCCGGATGCGTCGGCAGCAGCGCCAGGTCTTCGGCACGGGAGCCCGGGAAAATCATCGTGTAGTGGAAGCTCGGGTCCACGCGGCCCCACAGCTCACCGTTGATGAAGTTACCCAGACGCCCGGCGCCAAGGCCAAACGGGATCAGCGGCGCGATAAAATCGGAGACCTGGAAGAAGGTGCGTTTGGTGCGTCTGGCGAAGATAATCATCACCAGGATCACGCCGATCAGGCCGCCGTGGAACGACATGCCGCCGTCCCAGACGCGGAACAGATACAGCGGATCGGCAAGAAATACCGGCAGGTTGTAAAACAGCACGTAGCCGATACGGCCGCCCAGGAAGACGCCGAGGAAGCCCGCGTAGAGCAGGTTTTCCACTTCATTTTTCGTCCAGCCGCTGCCCGGACGATTCGCCCGACGGGTGGCCAGCCACATCGCAAAGACAAAGCCCACCAGGTACATCAAACCGTACCAGTGGAGGGAGACCGGGCCTAGAGAAAAAATGACCGGATCGAACTCCGGAAAATGCAGGTAGCCACTATTCATCTGTCACCATAAAGACTTGTTATTCCGCCGAAAGTGGACAGCGGTGATGATCTATGCCCGATAAAAACGGGCACGCCGAAGGAGGCGAATCATAGCATAAGCCTGGAGTGCGATCCGCGCCGAACGTGTAAAAGATATGTATACGGATGCTAACAGAATGCCGTTTTCCCGGCGGTACCCTATTTTGCCGGATGGTGCGAGCAGAGGATCCCCGGGTTACGGCTTACGCCTCACCCGGGCTACCGCTACCGCCCGCCGCGGATCAGGCCGCCGAGACCGCGACGCTCCATAAAGGCCGCCACCTGATGGCGCACCTCAGCGGTCATCTGGGCATCAAGGCTGCGACGCGACAGCTCCTGCGCCTCTTCGATATCAATGCGGCGCAGCAGATATTTCACCCTCGCCACCGAGCGGCCGTTCATCGACAGATGGCGATAACCGAGGCCGATAAGGATCGTCACGCACATCGGGTCGCCCGCCATCTCGCCGCACAGTCGCAGATCGATGCCAAAGCGCTCCGCGTCATGGGCGATCATCGCCAGCGCCCGCAATACCGCTGGATGCAGGCTGTCATACATGCTGGCGACCCGGGTATTGTTGCGGTCGACGGCCAGCAGGTACTGGGTCAGGTCGTTCGTCCCTACCGAGATAAAATCGATCCGACTGGCCAGCTGCGGCAGCATAAAGACCATCGACGGGACCTCCAGCATCACCCCCAGGCGCGGACGTGGGATGGCGTAGCCGATCATCTCTTCCACTTCCCGGCTGGCGCGGTCGATCAGCCGACGGGCCTCATCCACCTCCTCCAGACTGGTCACCATCGGCAGCAAAATGCTGAGGTTGCCGGTGGCGGCGTTGGCGCGCAGCATCGCCCGCACCTGGATCAAAAAGATCTCCGGCTGATCGAGGGTGATGCGGATCCCGCGCCAGCCGAGGCACGGGTTCTCTTCGCTGATCGGCATATACGGCAGCTGTTTATCCGCGCCGATGTCCAGGGTACGCAGGGTCACCGGTTTGCTGTTAAACATCTGCAGCATGCCCTGATACTGGGCGACCTGCTCCTCTTCAGAGGGGAAGCCGCTCTGCAGCATAAAGGGAATTTCGGTACGGTAGAGGCCAATGCCGTCAACAAAGCTGCCGAGCTTCTCTTCGTGCTCCGGGCTTAAGCCGGCGTTGAGCATGACTTTCACCCGCTCGCCGCTTTTCAGCTCCGACGCGCGCTGGAGATCGTCCTCCGCCAGGCGGCTGAGCTCGTTCTCTTCGCTAATAAGGCGCTGATATTCCTGCAACAGGACAGGTTCGGGATCCACCAGCAGCTCACCGCGATAGCCATCGACAATCAGCGTATGGCCATGCAGCAGAGAGGGCTGGA
Organism: Klebsiella sp. P1CD1; assembly: GCF_003790505.1. Lineage (NCBI taxonomy): Bacteria > Pseudomonadati > Pseudomonadota > Gammaproteobacteria > Enterobacterales > Enterobacteriaceae > Klebsiella > Klebsiella sp. P1CD1. The sequence continues at coordinate 975,810 of NZ_CP033631.1, read as the reverse complement.
TATCGGCGCCCATCACCGTCGGGATCCCGAGGGCGCGTACCATAATGGCGGCATGGGAGTTGGCGGCGCCATCGCGCACCACCACACCGACCAGACGATCCTGCGGCACTTCGGCGAGGGTGGTGGCCGACAGCTCGTCCGCCACGAGGATAATGCGCGCCGGCCAGGTGTTGGGCCCCTGAATGCTGTCGTCGAGATGGAACAGCAGACGCTGACCCAGGGTACGCAGATCGCCGGCCCGCTCTTTCAGATAACCGTCGCTGAGCGCGGCAAACTGTTCGGCGAACTTCTCAATGATCTTTTTGACCGCCCACTCGGCCACCGCGCCTTTGTCGACTTCGGCAAACAGCTCGCGACGCAGGCGGGCGTCGGAGAGGAGGTGCGAGTAGAGATCGAAGATTGCCGCCGTCTCTTTTTGCGCGCCGGCAGCATAGCGTTTGCTGTAGCGACGAAATTCGTTAGCCGCCTCTTCCAGCGCGCCGGTCAGGCGTTCGCGTTCCGAGGCGGTGTCCAGCGTCGAGGCTTCATACACCTGCTCCATCAGCGGCAGGCTGACGTCCATCCAGCCCTCGGCGATCGCCACCCCGGAAGAGGCCGGGAGGGCGCGAATGCGCGTCTGACGATACTGGCCGAACAGGGCGTTCAGCTGGGACTGGGAGAGGATCGCCGCCATCTGGGTGGCGAGGGTGACGAGGAAAGACTCTTCGCTTTCATCAAACTGACGCAGCTCGCGCTGCTGGACCACCAGCACGCCCAACAGCTGGCGGCGCTGAATGATCGGCACGCCAAGGAAGGCGCGGAAGCGGTCCTCTTTGACGGCAGGGATATATTTGAAGCTGGGGTGTTTTTGCGCATCGGCGAGGTTGATGGGCTCCGCCAGGCGGCCAACCAGACCCACCAGGCCTTCATCGAACGCCAGCGCAACGGTGCGCCCGCGAGGTTTTTTTAACCCGCGGGTGGCCATCAGGTAATAGCAGCGTCGGTCATTGTCAGCCAGGTAAACCGAGCAGACTTCCGTCTCCATCGCCTGGCAGACATCCGTCACCAGAATATCCAGCGCCTCGTTTAAACGCGGCGCACTCGCGACCTTCTCGACTATTTCTCGCAACCGAGTGAGCATAATGTGCGTGGCTTAACCTCTTTTACGTCGATAAGCAGGCGCGCTTTGCGGCTTAGGTGCACTCTCCGCCAGCGACATGGTCACGCTGGCGAACTCTTTCATCACCCGGCGGTAGACGTCGCGCTTGAACGACACCACCTGGCGGACCGGGTACCAGTAACTCACCCAGCGCCAACCATCAAATTCTGGTGTACTGCTGGTTTGCATATTGATGTCCGCATCGTTGCCGATCAACTGCAAAAGAAACCACTTTTGTTTCTGGCCGATACAAACCGGCTTTGTGTCCCAACGCACCAAACGTTTAGGCAACTTGTAACGCAGCCAGTTACGGGTTGAGGCAAGGATCCGCACATCTTTACGGCTTAACCCGACCTCTTCAAACAATTCCCGATACATCGCCTGCTCTGCGGATTCTCCTGGATTTATGCCCCCTTGCGGGAACTGCCACGAGTGCTGACCATAGCGCCGGGCCCACATGACCTGGCCCTGACGATTACAGATTACAATACCGACATTTGGGCGGTAGCCATCGTCATCAATCACCGGACTACCTCAAGATAAGCTTCAATGTGAATGATTGTTTCACACTCGCCGGAAACGGTAAACCACTCTGTTCGCACACTGAGAACGGATAACATTTGAATAACTCACAGTAATGGCCAGAGTTATAAACAACGAATGCGGCTTAGGCCCTATTTTATTCACTTTTTCTGTGGATAGAGTTGTGAAGAAGTACGGAATTACCCCGGGAAAACCCGGAGTAATCTGAACATCGCACCGCTAACACCTTAAAATAATGATAGCATATTCATCAAGTTAGAATATATTCCTTTCATTTATTACAACGTAACGTGACGATCATCACATATGCGATCCGCTGACTGATGAAAGATCGAGCAATGTCGATTTTATCCACAGATTACGCGCAGACCGCGGGCAGGTTTTCTCTAAAATTTCGATTTTCGTCGCACGTCAAGGCTGTAAATCGAACCAGTAGTGAGGCTTTTCCCCAGTTATCCCAATTTTCTGTGGATAACATGGTGTAAGATCCTGTTTATTGTCAGTGACCAGTTCTGGAAAACCTGTTTTCACGGTTTTCACCCGCGGCGCAATAAGTTTAAAAACTCATATAAATCATGACATTGGTATAGTTACTCAGAAAACGGTAAACTCTATCCACAACGCGCAAAAATAGCGCTCATTTTTTAGCCAAAGGTAGCGCCCTATGCCCACTATCGCCCCTCTCTCCTCGCCGCCGCAAAGTCAGGAACAGTTGCTGGCCCAGGCCCGTCAGCTGGCTGGCTATTCGCTGGGCGAGCTGGCGGCGCTGGCCGGGATCCCCATTCCGCGCGATCTGAAACGCGATAAAGGCTGGACGGGCATTCTGCTGGAGCTGTGGCTGGGCGCCAGCGCAGGCAGTAAACCCGAGCAGGATTTCGCCGCGCTGGGGGTCGAGCTCAAAACGATCCCCATCGACAGCCGGGGGCGTCCGCTGGAGACCACCTTCGTCTGTGTCGCCCCGTTAACCGGCAATAGCGGCGTCACCTGGGAGAGCAGCCATGTGCGGCATAAGCTGCAGCGCGTCCTGTGGATCCCGGTGGAGGGTGAGCGCACCATTCCGCTGGCGACGCGGCGCGTCGGCGCACCACTGCTCTGGAGTCCGGACGAAGACGAGGAGCGCCAGCTGCGCATGGACTGGGAGGAGCTGATGGATCTCATTGTTCTGGGCGAAGTTGAGCGCATTACCGCCCGCCACGGCGAGGTGCTGCAGTTAAGACCGAAAGCCGCCAACAGCAAGGCGCTGACCGAGGCCATCGGCGCGCACGGGGAGACGATCCTGACGCTGCCGCGCGGCTTTTACCTGAAAAAGAATTTTACCGCCGCCCTGCTCGCCCGCCATTTCTTGTTACAACACGATTAATTTTTTGTTCTGCGTTAGGGCTTGCATATAATTGCTGCTTTCTATTTTGCAGGACTTTGAACAATGTTATTTGCATGGATAACCGATCCTAACGCCTGGCTGGCGCTGGGCACGTTGACGCTGCTGGAGATCGTGCTCGGGATCGATAATATTATTTTTCTCTCTCTGGTCGTGGCCAAGCTCCCCACCGCCCAGCGCGCCCACGCGCGACGGATCGGTTTGATGGGCGCGATGGTCATGCGCCTGGCGCTGCTGGCCTCTATCGCCTGGGTAGTGAAACTGACCAACCCGCTCTTCACCGTCCTCGGTCAGGAGATTTCGTTTCGCGACCTGATCTTGCTGCTCGGTGGGCTATTCCTTATCTGGAAAGCCAGTAAAGAGATCCATGAGTCTATCGAAGGTGAAGAAGAGGGGCTGAAGACCAACGTCCACTCCTTTCTCGGCGCTATCGTGCAGATCATGCTGCTGGATATCATCTTTAGCCTCGATTCAGTGATCACCGCCGTCGGCCTGTCGGATCATCTGTTCATCATGATGGCGGCGGTGGTGATTGCGGTGGGGGTGATGATGTTCGCCGCGCGACCTATCGGCGATTTTGTTGACCGCCATCCTTCGGTGAAAATGCTGGCGCTGTCGTTTCTGATCCTCGTCGGCTTTACCCTGATGCTGGAAAGTTTCGACGTTCATGTGCCGAAGGGATACATCTATTTCGCCATGTTCTTCTCTATTGCGGTGGAGAGCCTTAACCTGCTGCGTAATAAGAAAAACCCGCTGTAAACCACAAAATTGCAGCCTGGTCACAGGCTGCAACCCTTTTTCAGACTTTACTGCTTTTTATGTCTCACAAATCAGGCTATTAATAGACGGGTATGGGGTGCAGCTACTCAAGAGGTGATGACGATGAAAAAATGGGCAGTATTGATTTCCGCCGTAGGACTGGCGTTCTCGGTTTCCGGTTGCAGCAGCGATTACGTCATGGCGACCAAAGATGGGCGAATGATCCTGACCGACGGTAAACCTACCGTGGATGACGATACCGGTTTAATCAGTTACGAAGATCAGCAGGGTAATAAAATGCAGATCAATCGTGACGACGTTTCGCAAATCATTAAGCGTTAATCTTTCCCCGTCGGCCCCAGCCTCTGTTGACGCTGCGCTTACCGACAACCAGTCTTTTGAGAAGAGTCGGGACACACCAGGACGCCGCGGGTTCCACCCACCGCCCCTCCTCGTCACCCGGCTTTTTTGATTTTTTACTTCCTCTTTTTCTCACCCTCTGCCATGTTGATACTCCTTTGTCGGGGAATGCCTGACCTTATAAATAAAAAGGAAGCTGGCTATGCAGTATCACCGTATCCCACACAGTTCACTTGAAATCAGCACCCTCGGGCTGGGGACCATGACCTTTGGCGAGCAGAACAGCGAAGCTGATGCCCATCAGCAGCTCGACTATGCGGTCGCCAACGGCATCAATCTGATCGATGTCGCCGAAATGTACCCCGTCCCGCCGCGCCCGGAAACTCAGGGGCTGACTGAAACCTACGTCGGCAACTGGCTGGCGAAACGCGGCAATCGCGAAAAGCTGGTGCTGGCCTCCAAAGTTAGCGGGCCCGCGCGCAATAACGACAGCAGCATTCGGCCCAATCACGTCCTGGACCGCAAAAATATCCGCGAGGCGCTGCACGCCAGCCTGAAGCGGCTGCAGACCGATTACCTCGACCTGTACCAGGTACACTGGCCGCAGCGCCCAACCAACTGCTTTGGCAAGCTGGGTTATACCTGGGCTGATGCCGCGCCCGCCGTGACCCTGCTGGATACCCTCGAAGCGCTGACCGAGTTCCAGCGCGCCGGGAAGATCCGCTACATCGGCGTGTCGAACGAAACCGCCTTCGGCGTGATGCGTTATCTGCACCTGGCGGATAAGCACGACCTGCCGCGGATCGTGACGATTCAGAATCCTTACAGCCTGCTGAACCGCAGCTTTGAAGTCGGCCTCGCGGAAGTGAGTCAGTTCGAAGGCGTGGAGCTGCTGGCCTACTCCTGCCTGGCTTTCGGCACACTGACCGGGAAGTATCTCAACGGCGCGAAGCCGGCAGGGGCGCGTAACACGCTGTTCAGCCGCTTTACGCGCTACAGCAGCGAGCAGTCGCAGAAAGCGGTAGCGGCCTATGTGGATATCGCCAAACGCCACGGCCTCGATCCGGCGCAAATGGCGCTGGCCTTTGTGCGTCGGCAGCCATTTGTCGCCAGCACCCTGCTGGGGGCGACGACCATGGCGCAGCTGCAGGCCAACGTGGAAAGTTTGCAGCTTGAACTGAGTGAAGAGGTATTAGCGGAGATTGAGGCGGTGCATCAGGTTTATACCTACCCGGCACCGTAAGAAAGCAAAGCCCCGGGTAGCGGCGTATACGCCACCACCCGGGCTACCGAAGAGCAGACATTGATGAACCCGTCGCCCGGTTAAGCGCAGCGCAAGCCGGGAGGTTATTTACGCCGCCCCCAGACCCACAGCGCGGCGATGGCCACGGCAAAGACCGCGCCAAACCCTATCCCAACGGCGACCGGCGGAACGCCCACGCTCACCGCCAGGGAATAGAGCCCCAGCATCAGCAGCATCGCCACGTTTTCGCCCAGGTTCTGTACCGCAATGGCGTTACCTGCCCCGACCGAATGTTTCCCACGCTCCTGCAGCAGCGCGTTCAACGGTACGATAAAGAACCCGCCGAACACCCCGAGCAGTAACAGCAGACCGAACGCCGGCAGCAGCGACTGCTGCACCGCAAAGGCCATCACCGCGATACCGATCAATATTCCCGCCGGCATACAGCGCGATACCGTCTCCAGGGTCACCAGCTTCGCCGCCGCCCCGGCCCCCAACACAATCCCCACCGCCACCATCGCATTAAGATAGGTAGGCATGGCGTTGCTGGTAATGCCCAGCGCCACCGGCACCCAGATCACCAGCAGGAAGCGCAGGGTCACGCCAGCGCCCCAGAACAGGCTGGTCCCCATCAGCGAAAAGCGGGTTTCGCCGTTGCGCCACAGCGTGCGGCAGGCGCTGAAGAAGCTGTGCGTCATTGGCTTAAAACGCCACGACTGCCCCGGGCGCGCCGCCGGCAGCTTGGGTATCCACAGGTTAGCCACTACCGCCCCGCCGTAGACCAGCGCGCAGACGATCAGCGCCGCCAGCACGTGCCAGTCGGCGAGGATCCCGCCGGCCATGGAGCCCAGCAGGATCGCCGCGATGGTCGAGGACTCCATCAGTCCGTTAGCCTTCACTAACTTATCGCCGGTAGTCAGTTCGCCGAGAATGCCATACTTGGCCGGCGAATAGGCGGCGGCGCCAATCCCCACCAGCGTATAGCCGATAAACGGATTGACACCGAAGCAGATGCAGCCGGCGCCGAGCAGCTTCAGACCGTTGGCCACCATCATCACCCGGCCTTTGGCAAAGCTATCGGCAAACTGGCCGACAAAAGGAGCAAAAAGAATGTAAGCGCCCACAAACAACATCTGCAGGACCGGCTGGCTCCACTCCGGATAATAGAGCTGCTTCATCAGCGCCAGGGTGGCGAAGAGAAGCGCATTGTCGCCGAAGGCCGACAGGAACTGGGCGCAGATCACCGCCAGCATCCCTTTCGAGTACAGCGAAGGGTTAGTATGTACTGACTCACTCATGGGTTGTTTCCGCCTCGTCGACCATGTTTTTCAGGGTGACATAGTCTGGCTTGCCGCTGCCCAGCACCGGCAGTTGCTTCAGCCAGCGTATATCTCGCGGTACCGCCAGCTCCGGTACTCCGTGCTGGCGAGCGTAGCGCAGCAGGGCTTCGCGAGTCAGTTCATTATCGGTGGTAAACAGCACCAGCGCCTCGCCTTTGCTGGCGTCCTGCTTAATCGCCGTGGCGTGCATTTTGTCCGGCGACGCGCCGAGGGCCACCTGCTCCACCATCTCGAGGGAGATCATCTCGCCGGCGATTTTGGCAAAGCGCTTCGCGCGGCCCTGGATGCGAACATAGCCCTGCTCGTCGAAGGTGACGATATCGCCGGTGTCATACCAGCCCGCTTCCTTCTCGCCGTGCTGGTTTTCCGCCGCTGGCGCTTCCAGCACCCCGGGGTTTTCCACCCGCAGGTAGCCTTTCATGATGTTCGGCCCTTTTAGCTGCAGCCGCCCCCCTTGCTCAATGCCTGGCATCGCCAGCAGGCGGGCGTCCATCCCCGGCAGGATACGGCCCACGGTGCCGACCTTCGCCGCCATCGGTACGTTAATCGATACCACCGGCGCGCACTCGGTCACGCCATAGCCTTCGAGAATGCGCAGGCCGAATTTATCCTGCCACAGCTGTTTGGTGCTCTCCTGCCGCTTCTCCGCCCCGGCGACCACATAGCGCAGGCGATAGAAATCATACGGATTAGCGAAGCGGGCATAGTTGGCGAGGAAGGTCGAGGTACCGAACAGCACCGTGCAGTTGCGATCGTAGACCAGCTCCGGCACCACGCGATAGTGCAGCGGGCTGGGATAGAGAAACACTTCTGCCCCGGTAAACAGCGGCGTCAACAGGCCGACGGTGAGGCCAAAGGAGTGGAACAGCGGCAGCGCCGACATAAAGCGGTCGTTGGCGGTAAAGTCGGCGATAGTTTTGATCTGCTCGACGTTGGCCAGCAGGCTCTTATGGCTGTGCACCACCCCTTTCGGATTGCCCTCCGAGCCGGAGGTGAAGAGGATCATCGCCGCGTCTTCCGGCTGCTGCTTAACCTGCGCCAGACGCGGCGCCAGCAGATGTCCGAAAATCCATAGTTTGTCAGCGAGGGTGATATCACCTTTAAGATCTTCGAGGAATACCCAGCGCACCTGGGTCAGTTGCTCCGGCAGATGCCAGAGTTTGCCTTTATCGAGGAAGGTGCGTGAGGTAAAAATAGTGTTGATTTCCGCGGCGGCTATCGCGCTGCTGAGCCCTTTCACCCCGGCGGTATAGTTCATCATCGCCGGAATACGCCCGCGGGCGATAGCGCCGAAAATCACCGCCGCGCTGATGCCGGCGTTAGGCAGCATCAGGCCAATCTTTTCGCCCCGCTGGCTGTATTTTTCCAGAATGCGGGCGACAAACAGGGTTTTGGTCAGCAGCTTGCGATAGGTATCCGGCTGGAAGTTGATATCCTCCACGCAGGGTTTGCGCGCGCCGAAGCGGTCCTGTGCCGCCAGCAGCGATTCATACAGGGTTTCCCGCGGACGCACTGCCATCCGGGCTTCCATCATGATTTGATGCAGCATTTCCCCGGCGATTTTCCGCCGGTCGCGGGCGCGCGGCGCCTCGGGCATCGGCAGATGGGTGGGCGGCAGCAGATGCAGCTGAATACGCGGGAACAGGCGACGCTTCACCAGCCCCTTCAGCCGGCTGAAGGGCGTCAGTTCGGCGCCGTCAATGCGTAGCGGCACGATGGTCGCCTGCGATTTGGCGGCGACAAAGGCGGCGCCGTCATAAATTTTCATCAGCGAGCCGCTAACCGAAATTCGCCCTTCCGGGAAGATAACCACCGGCCGCCCCTGCTCAATCAGCCGCACCAGATGTTTGATCGACATCGGTTTGGTCGGGTCCAGCGGTACAAAATCGATAATCGGCGTCAGCGCGCGCATAAACCAGCGCTGGCTGATTGAGGTATAGACCGCAAAAACCGGTCGGACCGGCAAAAACAGCGCCAGCAGAATGCCGTCGAGGAAAGAGACGTGGTTCGGGGTAATTAAGACCTTTTGCTGGTATAAAGCCTGCGTGTCGCCGGTCAGTCTGACCCGGTATAACCCCTTGAACAGCAGTCTGAAAAATCCCAAAAGCATAACAACTCCATGTGACCGGTGATGAGTCAAAGCAGGTTACACGAGAAGGCATGGGAAAGCAGTGCAGCGGGGAGATTTTCGGAATAAAAAAAACCTGCGCATCCGCGCAGGTCGGTGTAAGACGTTCAGTACGAAGAGCGTACCTAAGAAACTCACCTATCAATACCTCTGGGATCTCGATTGTCACGTTTTTTGGCCGTAACGGGCCAGCGGGAAAACGCAAGGGAGTGAGCCTAAGTGCAACGAGGTATTACGATTTTCGCTATCTGTAACAACGCCGATAGCGGGCAAAAAAAAACCTGCGCATCTGCGCAGGCTGGTGTAAGTAAAGTGGTCAACGTGACGTTGACTCCACCTATCAATACCTCTGGGATAGCCAGAATATCAACCGGGTCCGCGAACAAACCAGCGAACATTCGCAACAGCGCATCGCAAAGTGTAAGCAAAGGTTTGTATTTCCCTGCGTCGGTTTCAATTAGCGATGACGTCAATGTAACCAGGTTACCCATAAGCCCGGCCTGAATCACATTTGCGCCATTCCTTCGCCGCCGCGCCTTGAATCTGCCGCTCTTTCCCGTAACATAGCAGTATGTAAACGCTTACCCTATAAAAGGCATGGTATGGCGACAATTAAGGATGTAGCCCGACTCGCAGGAGTCTCCGTCGCTACCGTCTCCCGCGTCATCAATAACTCTCCCAAAGCCAGCGAAGCCTCGCGTCAGTCCGTGGGCGCGGCGATGGAAACCCTGAACTATCATCCCAACGCGAACGCCCGGGCCCTGGCCCAGCAGTCAACGGAAACCGTCGGCCTGGTGGTGGGTGATGTCTCCGACCCCTTCTTCGGCGCGATGGTCAAAGCCGTCGAACAGGTGGCTTACCGCACCGGCAACTTTTTGCTGATTGGCAATGGCTACCACAACGTGCAGAAGGAACGCCAGGCGATAGAGCAGTTGATCCGCCACCGCTGCGCGGCGCTGGTGGTACACGCCAAAATGATCCCCGATGAGGAACTGGCGGGGTTAATGAAGCAGATCCCCGGCATGGTGCTGATCAACCGCATCCTGCCCGGGTATGAAACCCGCTGCGTGGCGCTGGACGACCGCTATGGCGCCTGGCTGGCGACCCGTCATTTGATCCAGCAGGGGCACACGCGTATCGGCTATCTGTGCTCAAACCACCATATCTCCGATGCGGAAGATCGACTGCAGGGGTACTACGCGGCGCTGGAAGAGAGCGGCCTGCCGTGCAATGACCGGCTGGTCGCCTTTGCTGAACCGGATGAAAGCGGCGGCGAACTGGCAATGACCGAACTGCTTGGCCGCGGCCGCCACTTTAGCGCCGTCGCCTGCTATAACGACTCGATGGCCGCCGGCGCGATGGGCGTACTCAACGACAACGGCATCGACGTCCCGCGGGAAATTTCGCTGATTGGCTTCGACGATGTCCTGATTTCGCGCTATGTCCGTCCGCGGCTGACCACTGTCCGCTACCCGATCGTCACCATGGCGACCCAGGCGGCCGAGCTGGCCTTAGCCCTGGCGGAGTACCGCCCGGCCCCGGAGATCACCCACCTGTTCAGCCCGACGCTGGTGCGCCGTCACTCGGTGGTGGCCCCGCTGGAAGGCGATAAATCGTAGCGATAGAGATGCACGGCAGTGGCCGGGTAATCCAGCCCCTCGCCGAGGTAGCGCCAGCCGAAGCGTTCATAGAAATCCCGGCAGGCGGAGTAGAGATAGAGCTCCCGAAAGCCCGCGCGGCGGGCATAATCGATCACATGCCGCTGCAGTTTTCCGGCCAGCCCCTGACCGCGGGCGGCGGGCGCGACGTACAGCGCCGCCAGCCAGGGAAACAGATCCTGGCGGCTGATCAAGTCGCAGCGCCAGAGGCCAATCGTGCCGAGCAACTGCTCGCCTTCCACGGCAATAAAGGTCAATGGCAGCGCCTCCGCCGTCTGGCTATGCTGCACAATGCTGGCGAAAAACTCCCGCGGCAGCGTCTCGCCGCCAAAGGCGTGCCACAGCCAGTCGGTTACCTGCGGGGCGTACTGCGGCGCAGCGTACAGCGGCAGGATCGTCATACCAGCTTCCCCTGAAAAATCGGCACCGAGTCGAACAGATAGCCGTCAAAGTCGGGGGCGTCTTCATCGGACAGCTCCAGCAGACTGTTTTTGACGTTTTCCAGATGCTGCCACATCGCCTGCCAGGCGCCCATCACATCGCGACGCCGCAGCGCGGCGAGCAGCGTCTGTCGGTCACCGAGCCACTTCAGCCGCCAGGCGCGGCTGGCAATATGCACATTGAACTGCTGCCACAGTGGGCTGCTGTCCATCTGCAGCCAGATCCGCTCCACCGTCGCCAGCAGCATCTGGTTCTGCGTCGCCCCGGCCAGCACCAGATGGAACAGACGAGCGTTATCCTGCGCGGTGTCGTTGAGGGCGATAGCCCGCTGCTCCTGCTCGACAATCCGCTTCAGATTGTCGATATCGGCGCGGGTGGCCATTTTCGCGGCAAAGGCGGCGATATTGCTCTCCAGCAGCTGGCGCGCCTGCAGAATTTCAAACGGACCGACGTCGCTGCTGAGCAGTTGCTCCTCTTCGCTGTCGTTTTCATGGGGAATACGCATGACGTACACCCCGGATCCCTGACGAATATCCACCGTCCCCTGCAGCTCCAGCATCAGCAGCGCTTCGCGCACGATGGTCCGGCTGACGCCGTAGGTTTCGGCAATATGGCGTTCCGGCGGCAAACGCGACCCGACCGGGTAGCGCCCCTGCGCGATCTGGGCGCGTAAGTCATCACCAATCTCCTGATAGGGCTTCTTTTCCGGCGGAATTATCGCTTTTTCCACAAAATCACCTGTGCGTTACATGCCTGCGAGTCAAATACGCCGCTATCTTAGCAAAAATTGCCCCCCGGCTAGCGGTATTCATCATCGATATCCAGCACCATTTCACGCCGTTCGCCCAGCTGACGAAACCAGTGCGCCGAGGCTTTGGGTCGCCGGGCGCGATGGTTTTGCAGGTCGATTTCGATAAGCCCGTAGCGGTTTTTAAAGGCGTTCATCGGCGATACGTTGTCGGTAAACGCCCACAGCATATAGCCCTGGCAGTTGGCCCCTGCCTCGCGGGCGCGCAGGGTGTGCCACAGATGTTCGCTGATAAAACGGATGCGGTAACTGTCATCGATGGTGCCTTCGCGGTTACGGAACTGGTCTTCGTTTTCCACCCCCATCCCGCTCTCCGCCACGAACCAGGGGATGTTGCGATAGTCATTTTTTATCCGCATCGCCATATCAAAGATGATTTGCGGGTAGATTTCCCAGCCGCGGGAGGCGTTCATTCGCCGGCCGGGCAGCTCAAACGGCTCATAATACCAGGCCGGATGAAACGGGGTATGCGGATGCCAGGCCCGCGACGGGGCTTTGACCCGGTGCGGGTAGTAAAGATTAATCCCCAGCTCATCGACGGTGTGCTCGCGAATAATCGCCAGATCCTCCTCGCTGGCGTCCCACGTCACCTGATGCTGTTCGAGCAGTGCAAGAAGCTCCGGCGGCCAGACCCCGTGCACCAGCGGGTCGAGGAACATGCGGTTGTAGAACAGATCGTAGATCTCCGCCGCGCGCAGGTCATGGGGGGCGCGTGAGCGTGGGTAGGTCACCTCCGGATTGAGGATGCAGCCGACGGTCCCGGGATAGCCGAGCTCGCGAAACCGCTTCACGACGCTGGCGGTCGCCAGCACCTTATGATAGTTCCACTGCATCCAGGTGCTGGTGTTCTGCTCATAGGGCCAGCGCAGGGCATCCAGATAGACCCGGGTCTGTACCACAATTGGCTCATTAAAGGTAAACCAGCGGGTCACCTTCGGGTGGTAGCGGGCAAAGACCTGCTCCGCGTAGCGCACAAACAGCTCGACCACCGTTTTCGACCCCCAGCCGCCATACTTTTCCAGCAGATAGCCGGGCAATTCATAATGCTCAAGGCAGATCATCGGCGTGATGCCGTTGGCCAGCAGCGCATCGAACAGCTGGTCGTAATAGGCCGCATACTCCTCATCCACCGTGACGTTTTCATAGTCGGTCAGAAAGCGCGACCAGTTGATTGAGGTGCGGTAGTGGGTCAGCCCGGCCAGCTTCATCAACTGCACATCTTCCTGAAAGCGGTTGATAAAATCGGTGGCCACCGCCGGGCCATAGCCGTTATGCCAGACGTGGCGGTCGTTTTTGTACCAGAGATCGGGCCAGGAGTCCTGCCCCGGTTTTTTCCCGCTCCAGCCCTCGGTCTGCCAGGCGGAAGCCGCCGCGCCAAGGATAAAATCATCGGGAATGGTCATCCGTACGGTAGTCATAGGCTCCTCAGACAGGGTTGGCGGTCTGTTGATTGTCGGCCTGACGCTGTGCGGCATCGGCACGGCGGGAGGCGATTTTGACGAAAGGCAGATAGATAAGCACCGCGGTCACGATGCAGATAAACTGGGTCACCACCGCCCCCATCGAGCCGGCGGTGGAGAGCCAGGCGTTGATCAGCGGCGGCGTGGTCCAGGGCACCATCACTACCGCCTTGCCGGCGAAGCCGGTCAGGGTGGCGAAATAGCCGATGCTGCCGGTCACCAGCGGGGTGATGATAAACGGGATAGCGAGGATCGGGTTGAGCATGATCGGCATCCCGAAGATCACCGGCTCGTTAATATTGAACAGCCCCGGACCTATCGACAGCTTGGCGATCTCTTTCATCTCTTTGCGCTTCGTGGCGATCATCACCGCAATCAGCAGGCCGATGGTCAGCCCCGAGCCGCCGATGCTCATGTAGACGTCCCAGAAGGGCATCGTGATAATGTTCGGTACCTCTTTTCCCTGCTCAAAAGCGCTCATATTGACGGTGATCGCCCCCAGCAGCAGCGGCTCGCGGATCGGCTTGATCATCTGGTTGCCGTGAATGCCGATCACCCAGAACAGCTGGGCGACGAACATCAGCAGCAGGATCCCCGGCAGGCTCTGCACCACCCGCTCCAGCGGCTGCTGCACCACCTGGTAGACCGCATCGTACAGATACATTCCCGTCAGTTGGTGAAAGAGAAAACCCAGGGTGGCGATCGCGGTGGTGGTGATGATCGCCGGGATCAGTGCCGAAAAAGAGGCGGAAACGTTCGGCGGCACGGTATCCGGCATTTTGATCTTCAGTCCCTTGCGCCCCTCCAGCCAGCAGTAAATCTCCACTGACAGAATGGCGATGAACATCCCGAGGAACAGGCTGCGGGTATCGGAGAACTGGCGCAGCAGGACATCTTTCACCACGTGCATCTGGCCATCGACCATCATCTCCACCGTCGTCGGCGTGACGCAGATAAAGCAGATCACCGCCAGCAGGCCGGGAAACAGGCTTTTGATGCCGTTTATCCGCCCCAGCTCAATACCGATCAGAAACACGGCGCCGATATTGAGGAAATTGAGCGTGGCGTAGTTGAGCGCGCTGGTGATCGGCTTCAGCGCCGCAAGAAAGGAGAGCGAGGAAAAGCTGGCGAGCCCATTCTTCGGATCCAGCACCATATTGGAGATCAGTACCGAAAAGGCCCCGACGATGATCACCGGCATCAGAGTAATAAACGCCGATTTGATCGCCATAATGTAGCGATAGCTGTTGAATGTCGTCGCGAAACGCCCCAGCGCGTCGATCAGTTTGTCCTGTAATGCCATAAAAGAGTACCTCAGAGTAAAGGGCTTATTGCGGCCAGGTGAACAGCCAGAGACTTTTGGCATACCAAAACATAGTCGCCAGGCAAAAATAGTTCTGTGACAGCGCTCGCAACGCGCACTGTGGTATCCCAAATATCCGATAGAATCGACATTGGCATACCAGACTATGCCGGCTCGTCAGTTCCTGCCAAAAGCGTGATCGCGATGGTTTTTCCGCCCCGCCCCGTCGATATGTCCCTTTTCGGTCTGTGATAAACTGCGCTTTACCACGTGAAATCAGGAATCGATGAATGGCTACAATGCTGGATGTCTCAATTCGCGCAGGCGTCTCGAAAGCGACGGTTTCCCGCGTGTTGAACGGCACAGGTCAGGTGAAAGAGAGCACCCGCCAACAGGTCTTTAAAGCGATGGAAGAGCTGGGCTACCGGCCGAATTTTCTCGCACGCTCGCTGGCCAATCAGACCAGCAATAGTATCGGGCTGGTCGTCTCCACCTTCGACGGCTTCTACTTTGGCCGTCTGCTGCAGCAGGCTTCACGCCAGACGGAAGCCTGGGGAAAGCAGCTTATCGTCACTGACGGTCATGATACGCCGGAGCGCGAAGAGGAAGCGGTGCAGATGCTCGCCGACCGGCAATGCGATGCGATCATCCTCTATACCCGGCACATGAGCGAAAAGGCAATCATGTCGCTGATTAATTCGATCGCCATGCCGCTGGTGGTGATTAACCGCGATGTGGCGCAGGCCCGCGAACGCTGCGTGTTCTTCGAGCAGCAGGAAGCCGCCTTTCAGGCCGTGGAGTATCTGATTACCCAGGGCCACCGCGATATTGCCTGCATGACCGTCCCGATGCACACCCCTACCGGCCAGGCTCGCCTGCAGGGCTACCGCAACGCGCTGATAAAACATGGTATTGAGTGGGATCCGAGCCGGGTGAAGTACGGGGACTCGACGATGACCCGCGGCTACGAACTGTGCCGGGAACTGCTGGACGAGAAAGCCCGCTTCAGCGCGCTGTTTTCCTGTAACGATGATATGGCGCTGGGGGCGTCAAAGGCGCTGCATCAGGCGGGGCTGCGTATTCCGCAGGATGTGTCGCTGTTTGGCTTCGACGATGCGCCAAGCGCGAAATGGCTGGAGCCGGGGCTGTCGACGGTCTATCTGCCGATCGACAACATGATCACCACGGCTATCGATCAGGCGATCAAGCTTGCTAACCAGCAGCCGATAGAAACGATCCCGCCGTTTACCGGCACGCTGGTGTTGCGCGAGTCGGTAACGACGGGACCTTTTTTTAAATAAGCTCTAAGGCCAGCAGCTCCTGAATGGTCTGGCGACGGCGGATCAGCCGCGCCTTGCCGCCATCAAACAGCACCTCCGGCAGCAGCGGACGGCTGTTATAGTTGGATGACATCGAAGCCCCGTAGGCGCCGGTGTCATGGAGCACCAGATAGTCCCCAGGCACCACCGCCGGCAGCAGGCGGGTCTCGACTTTGCCCCCTTCCTGCTGGGTAAAGACGTCCCCGGATTCGCACAGCGGCCCGGCCACCACGGTTTCCACCTGCGGCGCGGCGCTGAGATCGCGACCATCCGCCGCCAGAGCGGTGATATGGTGATAGCTACCGTACATTGCCGGGCGCATCAGGTCGTTAAAGCCGGCGTCAATCAGCACAAAGTGACGGCTGCCCATCTCTTTCACGCTGCGCACCTGCGACACCAGCACGCCGGACTCGGCCACCAGGAAGCGTCCGGGTTCAATCTCCAGTTGCACCGGGTGCCCCAGATGGGCCGCGATCTGCTCCCTGGCGCGGTTCCACAGGCCATAATAGTGGGCGGTGTCGATGGCCTCTTCGCCTTCGCGGTAAGGAATCGACAGACCGCCGCCGGCGGAGATGGCCTGCAGATCCTGGCCAAAGTCGACGACCTGACGCACCATCGCGCCGCACACCTGCTCCAGGTGACCGTAGTCAACGCCAGAGCCAATATGCATATGGATCCCGACCAGCTGCAGCTGATAGCGACGCATCACTTCCAGCGCCGCCGGCAGGTGGCTGTACCAGATACCATGCTTGCTGTTCTCCCCGCCGGTATTGGTTTTCTGGCTGTGGCCGTGACCAAAGCCCGGGTTGACGCGCAGCCAGACGCGATGGCCCGGCGACACCTCGCCCAGCTGGCTCAGCATGTCGATCGAGCCGGCGTTCACCGGGATCTGTAACGCTTTCACCCGATCGAGGGTGGCGTCGTCGATCAGATCGGCGGTAAAGACGATGTCCTCTGGATTCTGCTGCGGATCGTAGCCCGCCGCCAGCGCCCGCTCGATCTCCCCCAGCGACACCGAGTCCACCTTCACCCCCTGCTCACGCATCAGACGCAGAATATGAATGTTAGAGCAGGCTTTTTGCGCAAAACGTACCACGTCAAACTGGCTGAGCTGGGCAATCTGGCGGCGAATAATCTGCGCATCATAGACCCAGACTGGACAGCCAAATTCCGCGGGCAGGCGCAGCAGGTTATCCGCGGTCAGGTCAGTATCGGTGGCGTAAAGCGAGTGTGGCATAAGAACTCCGGTGCAGTGCGTGTGTTGGTCGCTGTTTTTTTTCGATTACGCCACAGTGGCGGACGAATAAAAAATATCGTTTTATCGCGACTCTATGCAAAAATGATATGGTTACAGCCGAGCCTCATGGAGACCGCATGCCAGCCGTTAATTTGCGTCATATCGAAATCTTTCACGCGGTGATGACCACCGGCAATCTGACCGAAGCGGCGCGGATGCTGCACACCTCGCAACCCACGGTCAGCCGCGAGCTGGCGCGCTTTGAGAAAGTGCTCGGCCTGAAGCTGTTTGAACGGACCCGCGGTCGCCTGCAGCCGACGGTGCAGGGCCTGCGTTTGTTTGAGGAGGTTCAGCGTTCCTGGTACGGCCTGGACCGCATCGTCAGCGCCGCCGAGAGCCTGCGCGAGTTCCGCCAGGGCGAGCTGTCGATCGCCTGCCTGCCGGTCTTTTCCCAGTCCTTTCTGCCGCTGCTGTTGCCGCCGTTTCTCGCTCGCTACCCGGAGGTCAGCCTGCAGATCGTCCCCCAGGAGTCGCCGCTGCTGGAGGAGTGGCTCTCCGCCCAGCGCCATGACCTCGGCCTGACGGAGACCCTGCATACCCCGGCGGGCACCGAACGCACCCCACTGCTGACGCTGAATGAAGTCTGCGTGCTGCCTGCCGGCCATCCGCTGGCGGTGCAGACGACGCTGACCCCCGCCGATTTTCAGGGCGAAAACTACATCAGCCTGTCGCGCACCGACAGCTATCGCCAGCTGCTTGACGCCCTGTTCCTTGAGCATCAGGTTAAACGGCGGATGGTGGTCGAAACCCACAGCGCGGCCTCGATCTGCGCCATGGTGCGCGCCGGCGCCGGGATCTCGGTGGTGAATCCCTTGACCGCTCTGGACTATGCCGATAGCGGCGTGGTGGTGCGCCGCTTTAGCGTCGAGGTGCCGTTTACCGTCAGCCTGATCCGCCCCCTCCACCGCCCGCGATCGGCGCTGGTCGACGCCTTTGTTGCACACCTGCAGGAGAGTCTGCCGCAGATCCTCACGCCGCTGGCGTCGGTCCTGCAGAGAGCATAAAGTTTACCGCGTCTTCTGCGTGGATCGCCGCAGTGTCAAAGACCGGCAGCGGGCTGAGCTCGGCAGGCACCAGCAGGCCAATTTCCGTACAGCCGAAAATAACCCCTTCCGCCCCCTGCTCCGCCAGGGCGGCGATCACCTGCAGATAATAATCCCGCGACGCCTCGCTGAAAGTGCCGAGACAGAGTTCGTCGAAGATGATCTGATTGATCCGCGCCCGATCGTCAGCCTCGGGGATCAACGTCTCGATGGCAAACTGCTCCAGCAGACGACCGCGGTAAAAGGTCTGCTCCATGGTATAGCGGGTGCCCAGCAGCGCGACCCGGCGCTGGCCTTTGGCGGCAATCGCCCGCCCGGTGGCATCGGCAATATGCAGGAAGGGAACCTGGCAGCGGGCGGCGATGGCATCCGCGACTTTATGCATAGTGTTGGTGCACAGGACAATGCCTTCGGCCCCCGCCTGCTGCAGCCCAACCGCGGCTTCAGCAAGGATCTCCCCGGCGCGATCCCAGTCGCCGGCGGACTGGCAGGCTTCGATGTCGTGAAAATCGACGCTGTGCAGCACCAGGCTGGCAGAGTGCAGGCCGCCCAGTCGCGCCTTAACGCCCTCATTGATCAACCGATAATAGGGGATCGTGGACTCCCAGCTCATGCCGCCTAACAGGCCAATGGTTTTCATCTTCTGCTCCTTATGTCGTTTCTGCCAGTGAAGCAAACTTGTGATCAACTTTCCACTTCTCTGGCCGCGTATTTCTTTTTCATGAAGAGTGGGATAAGTTAAATGAAACAATGTTTCACTTTAACAACAGGACCGCCCGATGTTTATTTTCCATAAAGACACCACCCTTGAAGACCTCGGCAATGGCGTAACCCGCCGCATTCTGGCCCACGACGGAAAAATGATGGCCGTGGAGGTGAATTTTGCCGCCGGCGCCGTCGGCCCGATGCATAACCATCCCCACGAACAGCTCACCTATGTGCTCTCCGGTGAGTTTGAATTCACCATCGGCGAGGAGACGCGCGTCGTCAGTGCCGGCGATACGTTGTATAAGCAGCCAGGGATCATGCACGGCTGCGTCTGCCTGCAGCCCGGCACGCTGCTCGATACCTTCACGCCGGTCCGCGAAGATTTTCTCTCACGCTGATCCATGATGGGGGCGTTTACCGCCCCCGGTTTACGTGTTACTGCAGGCATTAAAAAAGATGCCGTCACAATCATTATCCTGGTAATAATATTTTTCACTCAGTTAACGCTGAACCTTCATTCTTTTCAGGCTCCCGCAGCCCCCTAAAATGCTTACCACCTCACCTTTTTGAAACATCGTTTCGACTTTGATCACATTTCCATCCTGATCTGCATGACGCAGAAATAAATCGCAATAAAATGAAATTAAAACGGTGTTTTATAAAAAATAGAGCAGCATAAAAGCGAGCCTGACAGCACGCCACTTGCTGGCTCACTTAAATAATAACCCATTCATTAACAAGGACATGTTAATCAGAGGAAGCGTTCAGACATTTTTGCGTTGTCAGGCGAAAAGGCCGACAGCGCCGCGTCACCGAATCCGTATTACAACTCGTAAGCCAGGTAGGTATGTATGAATGAAAACAAGCTGCTGGGATTGGCATGGATATCACCCTATATCATCGGGCTGATCGTCTTTACCGCTTTTCCCTTTGTTTCATCTTTCTTTCTCAGTTTTACTGAGTACGACTTGATGAGCCCGCCGGTATTTAACGGCATCGAAAACTATCGCTATATGTTGACCGAGGACAGCCTGTTCTGGAAATCGATGGGCGTGACCTTTGCCTACGTTTTTTTAACTATTCCCTTAAAACTGGCTTTCGCCCTCGGCATTGCTTTTGTGCTCAATTTCAAACTGCGCGGCATCGGCTTTTTCCGTACCGCCTACTACATTCCGTCGATTCTCGGCAGCTCAGTGGCTATTGCGGTACTGTGGCGCGCCCTGTTCGCCATTGACGGCCTGCTGAATAGCTTCCTCGCCGTCTTTGGCATCGATGCCGTCAACTGGCTGGGGGAGCCTTCGCTGGCGCTGATGTCGGTCACCCTGCTGCGCGTCTGGCAGTTTGGTTCCGCGATGGTCATCTTCCTCGCCGCGCTGCAGAACGTTCCGCAGTCGCAGTATGAGGCGGCGATGATCGACGGCGCCTCAAAGTGGCAGATGTTCATGAAGGTCACCGTGCCGCTGATCACTCCGGTCATTTTCTTCAACTTTATTATGCAGACCACTCAGGCGTTCCAGGAGTTTACCGGCCCGTACGTGATAACCGGCGGCGGCCCAACCTATTACACCTACCTGTTCTCACTCTATATCTACGATACCGCCTTTAAGTACTTCGACATGGGCTATGGCGCCGCGCTGGCGTGGGTGCTGTTCCTCGTCGTCGCGGTCTTTGCATCGATAGCCTTTAAATCATCGAAATACTGGGTCTTCTACTCCGCCGATAAGGGAGGCAAAAATGGCTGATATTCAACAGATGGCACCGGTAATGAGCAACGCCGATCGTGAGGTCGCTCGTACGCTGCGTCGGGAAAAGGTGAGTCGGGTGGTACGCTACGTCGTGTTGATATTCGTCGGCCTGCTGATGCTCTACCCGCTGGCGTGGATGTTCTCCGCCTCGTTCAAGCCGAACCATGAGATCTTCACCACCCTCGGACTGTGGCCTGCCCACGCGACCTGGGACGGGTTTATTAATGGCTGGAAAACCGGCACCGAATACCATTTCGGCCACTATATGCTTAACACCTTTAAGTATGTGATCCCGAAGGTGGTGTTAACGATCATCTCCTCCACCATCGTGGCGTACGGCTTTGCACGCTTTGAAATCCCGTGGAAGAAGTTCTGGTTCGCAACGCTCATCACCACCATGCTGCTGCCGAGCACCGTCCTGCTGATCCCGCAGTACCTGATGTTCCGTGAAATGGGGATGCTGAACAGCTATCTGCCGCTGTACCTGCCGCTGGCCTTCGCCACCCAGGGATTCTTTGTCTTCATGCTGATCCAGTTTCTGCGCGGCGTCCCACGCGATATGGAAGAGGCGGCGCAGATCGACGGCTGCAACTCCATCCAGGTGCTGTGGTACGTGGTCGTGCCGATCCTCAAGCCGGCCATTATCTCGGTGGCGCTGTTCCAGTTCATGTGGTCGATGAACGACTTTATCGGCCCGCTGATCTACGTCTACAGCGTCGATAAGTATCCCATCGCGCTGGCGCTAAAAATGTCCATCGACGTCACGGAAGGCGCGCCGTGGAACGAAATTCTGGCAATGGCGAGTATCTCCATTCTGCCGTCCATCATTGTCTTCTTCCTGGCTCAACGCTACTTCGTGCAGGGCGTGACCAGCAGCGGAATCAAAGGTTAAGAGGGAAATATCATGGCTGAAGTCATTTTCAACAAACTGGAAAAAGTTTACTCCAACGGGTTTAAAGCGGTGCATGGTATCGACCTGAAGATTGCCGATGGCGAATTTATGGTGATCGTCGGCCCCTCCGGCTGCGCCAAATCGACCACCCTGCGCATGCTGGCGGGTCTGGAAACCATCAGCGGCGGCGAGGTGCGGATTGGGGACAAAATCGTCAACAACCTGGCGCCAAAATCACGTGGCATCGCGATGGTGTTCCAGAACTACGCCCTCTATCCGCATATGACGGTGCGCGAAAACCTCGCCTTCGGCCTGAAGCTGAGCAAGCTGCCGAAGGCGCAAATCGACAGACAGGTGGAAGAAGCGGCGAAAATTCTCGAACTGGAAGAACTGCTCGATCGCCTGCCGCGCCAGCTCTCCGGCGGCCAGGCGCAGCGCGTGGCGGTGGGTCGGGCGATCGTCAAAAAACCGGACGTTTTCCTGTTCGACGAACCGCTCTCCAACCTTGACGCCAAACTGCGCGCCTCGATGCGGATCCGCATTTCCGATCTGCATAAGCAGTTGAAAAAATCCGGCAAACCGGCGACCACCGTCTACGTCACCCACGATCAGACGGAAGCGATGACCATGGGCGACCGCATCTGCGTGATGAAGCTCGGCCACATTATGCAGGTTGATACGCCAGACAATCTCTACCACCAGCCGAAAAATATGTTTGTCGCCGGGTTCATCGGCGCGCCGGAGATGAATATTCGCCCCAGCCAGCTGGTTGAGCACGACGGTCGCCTGCATCTGACGCTGGGCGATCAGCGACTGCCGCTCAACGACCTGCTGCAAAGCAAAGTTGAGACCCATAAGAATCAACAGGTTTTCTTTGGCGTGCGCCCGGAGTTTGTCTCTCTCTCCGATGAACCCTTTGCCGAGGGTTCCTGCACGGGTGAAATGGTACGTGTGGAAAACATGGGACATGAATTCTTTGTTTATCTGAAGGTTGCTGATTATGAGCTGACCGCCCGCGTGCCGTCCGATGAAGCGAAACCCATGATCGAGAAGGGCCTTCATCGCAAGGTGTATTTCAAATTTGATCTCAATAAGTGTCACATCTTTGACGCGAAAACCGAACAGAACCTCTCTCTGTGAACACTGGAGTATTAAAATGAAAAACGTGCTTTTAAGCGCCGTCATCTCCGCCACTCTGGGCCTTACCGCATTACCGTCAATGGCGAAGGATGTCGACCTGCGTATGTCCTGGTGGGGGGGCAACGGCCGCCATCAGGTCACCCTCAAGGCGCTGGAGGAATTCCACAAACAACATCCCGACATTAACGTCAAAGCAGAATACACCGGCTGGGACGGCCATCTTTCGCGCCTGACCACCCAGATTGCCGGCGGCACTGAGCCTGACGTGATGCAGACCAACTGGAACTGGTTGCCGATCTTTTCGAAAAATGGCGAGGGCTTTTACGATCTCAATACCCTGAAAGACGAGATCGACCTCAGCCAGTTCGATGCCAAAGAGCTGCAGTCCACCACGGTCAACGGCAAGCTTAACGGTATTCCCATTTCCGTCACCGCCCGCGTCTTCTACTTTAACGACGAAGCGTGGAAAAAGGCGGGCATCGCCTTCCCGAAAACCTGGGATGAGCTTATGGCGGCGGGCAAAACCTTCGAAAGCAAGCTCGGGAAACAGTACTACCCGGTCGTGCTCGAACACCAGGACGTGCTGGCGCTGCTCAACTCTTATATGGTGCAAAAATACAATCAGCCGGCCATCGATGAGAAGGGGCGCAAATTTTCCTACAGCAAAGCGCAGTGGGCAGATTTCTTCGGTATGTATAAGAAGCTTATCGACAACCATGTGATGCCGGACACCCGCTACTATGCCTCGTTCGGCAAGAGCAACATGTACGAGATGAAGCCGTGGATCCAGGGTGAATGGGGCGGCACCTACATGTGGAACTCCACCATCAACAAATATTCCGATAACCTGAAGCCGCCGGCGAAGCTGGTGCTGGGGGAATACCCGATGCTGCCGGGCGCCACCGACGCCGGACTGTTCTTCAAGCCCGCGCAAATGTTGTCGATTGGCAAATCGACGAAAAACCCGCAGGCGGCGGCGAAAGTGATTAACTTCCTGCTGAACAGTAAAGAAGGGGTGGATATTCTCGGACTGGAGCGTGGAGTACCACTGAGTAAAGCGGCGGTCAACTACCTGACCGAGGACGGGATCATCAAAGCCGACGATCCGGCGGTGTCTGGCCTGAAACTGGCACAATCCCTGCCCACGACCCTGCCGGTCTCCCCGTACTTCGACGACCCGCAGATTGTCGCCCAGTTCGGCACCACCCTGCAGTACATCGACTACGGTAAAAAGTCGGTGGAAGAAGCGGCCGAGGACTTCCAGCGCCAGACCGACCGCATTCTGCGCCGCGCGATGCGCTAACCTGCCCGTCTGAACTCTCCCGCGGCGTCCGCCGCGGGAGAGTCTGCCTGAGTATCCTGTCAGAAAAAATATTTAAAACGCACCCGAGCGCCGTAGCGTTCATCGGGATTCCCGCTCTTCGCTGCCGTGGAATCGAGCCACGAAGCATAGGCGCCAAGGTAAATATTGAAGTTCGGCATCGCCATAATATTCGGCAACTGCCAGGAGGTGTGCAGAGTATGGATGTCATAGCGCCCCGGCGCGAGAATTGCGCAGTCGCCATCGCATTCGCTGGTCACCCCGGCCATATTGAACTGGTCGATTTTGTTATGCGCGTAGATATAGCCCAGCTCCACGCGATGCCACAGGGCGTTAATTCCGGCGCTGAAGTCGGTTTCGTCCGCCGCGTCCAGCAGAGCGGTACTCAGATTGACCACCGCCCCATCCTGCGGGTCGCTTTTCAGGGTGTTCCAGCTCATGGTCAGCCCGTAGCCGGTGCGATTTGACTGGTCGACCCAGCGTCCGCTCTGGTTCTGATAGCCGTAAGCATTGTTGACGAGATTGCTCTCTATCGCCGCGGCCGCCGACCAGGCGCCGGACTGCCACACCGCCACCGGCCGCACGTACACCACATTTTTGCGGTTTTCCAGCGCGTTACCATGATAGTTCTGATCGACAAACAGCGAACTGCCGTCCTCCACCAGGGTGTTAACCTCGAAATACCAGTTATCCAACGTTTTGCTGAACAGAAGGTTGCCGCCGCTGCTGCTGCGCCCGCGCCCCTCTTTCATCATGTAAATATAGCCATAGCCGTCGGAATAGAGATCGTTAGCGGTATTGCCTGAATATTCAATAAAGGTGTCCTGATTCAGGGGGAACATATCCCAGGCTTCAAAGCGACCTATTTTTATTTTCCAGTCATCCTGCTGACCAAAGAAAAATACCGCATCGTCGAGATTCATTTTGCCATCCATATCCGCCAGCGGCTGCACGCTGAATCCGGCATATTTCCCGTCAGCGCCATTACGCCTGCCGTCAATCCCCAGCAGAATACGACCATTAATATCCCAGCGTTCTTTATCGCCCGGCGCCCAGCTTTTATTCGCGCTGGTTTTGACCGACGTCAGACTGCCGGTGCGGCTGGCGCCATCGAGGTTAAATTCGACGTCGCCATAAAATTTTAATTCGCCATTGTCGTTTAGCTGCAGGCGCGGCGTAGCCGGCGCCGCGCGGGCGACCGTCGTGGCCTGCTGCTGGCCTTTCAGTGTCTTAATTTCCGCCTCTGCGCTGGCGGCGCGCGCCTCCGTTGCCTTTAACCGCTGCTCCATTTGCGCCAGTCGCTCCTCCAGCGATAACGGCGCCTGCGCCATAACGGATGGCAGATACAGAGACGTGAGAAAACACCCGACCCAGATTTTATTCATCGGTAAACCCTTTTATTATGGAATGAACTGAATTTGTTATTAATGGGTAACGCACGACGATGCAGGCAATAATAACCCGCCCATCGTCAAAGACGGGTTATTAACGACAACAGCCTTATTATTATTCGAGCTGCCAGGCGCCGGCTTCAGTTAATGCAGCTGAGCCGCTCCAGGCAAATAACGCTAATTCACGGCAAGGGACCTGCGGATAGATACGGCTGCTCAGGCAGGCTTCGCCATCATTGACGAAAACCTCAACCGAAGAGCTATCGAAAAATATCCGCAGGTTGAGATCCGCCCCGGCGGTCAACGGCACGCTGCGCGTCCCACACAGGCCAAACTGCGGATAATGCCGCTCCACCACCAGACGCTGCTGTTGGGCATCCACGTAGATGCGCAGGCCATCGCCAAAGCGCAGACCATACTGCTCAGCGCTGCTGCGGGCGCAGTCCCAGCGCAGGTGCACTTCCATCGCCTCGCAGTTGTCGACCATCGTCGTCTGCTGGTTGTTCAGCGTGCTGACCGGCCACGGGAACCAGGCGCCGCGCAGGCTCTCCACTTCTTTCGCCGGGCGCATCTGCAGGCGGCCATCGGCGCTCAGGCTCAACTCGCGCGGCAGGGAGAGCATGCCCGCCCAGCCGTCCTGCTGTTCCGGTAGCGGCGATTCCCACATATCCAGCCAGCCAATTACGATCCGCCGGCCATCGGGGGTGGCGAAACTTTGCGGGGCATAGAAATCGTGGCCGTGGTCCATCTCCCTGAATTCGCCGTGGCGAATAAAACGCTGCCCCGGCTGCCACTCGCCGATCAGATAGCCGCTCTGGAACAGGTTGCGGTTGCGGAACCCTTCGGCCTGCATCCCCTGCGGGGAAAACATCAGGACGCGCTTACCGTTGAGGGTGAAGAAGTCCGGGCACTCCCACATGTAGCCCATGGTGCTTTCCGCTTCATCCAGCACGCCCGCATCCTGCCACTGGCGCAGATCGGTTGAACGGTACAGCCGCACCTGGCCGGTATCGCCTTCGCGCGCGCCGACGATCATGTACCAGCTATCCCCTTCCCGCCAGACCTTCGGGTCGCGGAAGTGGTGCATGCCTGGAGGGGTGTCGACCACCATCCCCTGGCGCTCAAAGTGGATCCCGTCGCGGCTGGTGGCCAGACACTGCACCTGATACAGATTGGCTTCGTCGCCAGGATCGCCGTGGAACTTATGCCCGGTGTAAATCAGCGCCAGGGTATCGCCATCGACCACCGCCGAACCGGAGAAGCAGCCGTCTTTATCTTCCGGCCCCTCCGGCGCCAGCGCCACCGGCAGGTGCTCCCAGTGCACCAGATCCTTACTGCGCGCGTGCCCCCAGTGCATCGGCCCCCACTGGGTGGAATACGGGTGATGCTGATAAAAGGCATGGTACCAGCCGTCGAACCACACCAGACCGTTAGGGTCGTTGATCCACCCGGCGCGGGCCGCCAGGTGATAGTGTGGATACCAGCGCAGATTGAGCGCCTGGCGTTGTGTCTGGAGTACCTGTTCAGCCCGGGAGATTGTGTAAGTCATCATTTTCACTCTTTTTGATTCAGATAGCGGTAGGTTGCGACACCAGCGGATCGGCCGAGGATTTACCGGAGCGCAACAAGAAGATGGAGATAAAGGTGGTGCAGAACACCAGCAGGCCCATGATCAGATAGGACTGGGCGAAGCCATATTTTTCATAGCTGTAGCCCGCCAGCGGCGACAAGACGCTGGCAATGATCGAGCTGGTGCAGGCGAAACCCACCAGATAGAGGGTGGAGGAGAGGCGTTTATCAAAGTTGATGCTGTTGTACTTAAAGATAGCCACCAGCAGTATCGGCAGCTCCACCGCGTGCAGCAGTTTGGTAATGGAGATCAGCAGCGGCCCCTCCACCAGGCCAGAGGCCACCATGCGCATCGCCATCACCATGCCGGCGAAAATCAGACCGTTCTTGGCGCCGATACGGTTCACCAGCCACGGCGCGCAGAACATGCCGGCCGCCTCGAGGAACACCTGGAAGGAGTTGAGATAACCATACATCTCATTGCCTTCCTGCAGGGTCGCGAACTGCGATGAGAAATAGACCGGGAACTGCTGGTCATAGACGCCGTAGATGCAGGTGCCGATGACGAAAAAGACCAGCGCCCAGAACCGCGGCAGCGTCAGCAGGCGCAGCGCATCTTCCAGCGTCACCTTACCGCCCGATACCGCCTCCTGCATCGCATGCGGCGCCGAGGAGACCCGCAGCCGCGCCAGCAGGATAAAGAACACCAGCCCTGAGCAACTGGCGACGAGGAAGTTAAGCTGCGGATTGATGTTAAACAGCAGGCCGGCGAAGAAGGTGGCCACCGCCCAGCCGAGCGAGCCCCACATCCGTGCCCTGCCGAATTCAAACTGGCTCTGACGCGCCACGCGCTCGGTGTAGGATTCCAGCACGCCAATGCCGCCGTTAAAGGTCAGGCCGATGTAGATCCCGCCGAAGATGCTGCCCAACAGGACGTTAATCTTCAGCAGGTGGCCGAACAGCAGATACGCCGGACCGGAGAGGATCAGCAGCGCGGTGATATACCAGAGCAGATGTTTGCGCAGCCCCAGTTTGTCCTGAATGAAGCCATAGCAAACTTGCGCAAACAGCGCGGAAACCGACAGTACGGCATAGATAATACCGGTATCGCCAGCCTTTAACCCAACCTCCTGGTGAAGCCAGATAGAGAGCAAGGAGCCGGATGACGACCAGGTCACGAAAAAGAAAAACAGTAAGGCACTGAGCAACGGGTAGCTGTGTGAGTGATGCGCTTTCATCATGACATTCTCGTGTTAGAGGAATGCAATTATGGTAACGTTAACAAAAAACAAAACGCAGGGGGATTCGCTGCGATACATGATGTTAATCACAAAAGTTAACGTTAACATAATGAAGATGCGATCGCGATCAAATATTAACCGCGGCAGCGTTCAGGACGGCGATAGCAGAAAATCGTTTCACTCTTTTACATCAGCGACTTAGTTGTATAGCCTGTACTCTGCACCACGGCGGAGGAAAAAATGGCGTCCCTGAAAGATGTTGCAAAACTGGCGAATGTATCTCTGATGACCGTCTCGCGGGCGCTGAACACCCCGGAGCGGCTCAAGCCGGAGACCCTGGCCCGCGTGCAGGCCGCCATCGCCGAGACCAACTACGTCCCCGACCTGTCGGCGAAGAAGATCCGCGGGGCGCGCGCCACCCCCAGCACCATCGGCGTGCTGGCGCTGGATACCGTCACCACACCCTTTTCGGTGGAGATCACCCTCTCGATCGAAGAGACCGCCCGCGCCCACGGCTGGAACAGCTTTGTGGTCAACATGTTTTCGGACGATAGTCCGGAAGCGGTGGTCGACCTGCTCCTCTCCCACCGTCCGGACGGCATTATCTTTACCACCATGGGGCTGCGCCAGGTGCCGCTGCCGGACAAACTGCTGACTCTGCCCTGCGTGCTGGCCAACTGCGAAAGCCTCAGCCAGCCGGTGGCCAGCTATATCCCGGACGATGAACAGGGCCAGTACGACGCGGTGAAAGCCCTGCTTGCCGCTGGCTATCGTCATCCGCTGTGCCTGCACTTACCCGCCAGCCAGCTGGCGACGATCCGCCGCCGCCAGGGGCTGGAGCGCGCCTGCCGGGAGGCGGGTATCGAACCGGACCATCTGATCCATTCGTATATGGGCCAGGGCGATGAGCATTACCACGATATCCCGGCGGTGGTGCTGGCGCATATCCGCGAGGGTAAACCTGGCTTTGACTCGGTGATCTGCGGCAACGATCGCATCGCGTTTATGGTCTATCAGACGCTGCTGGGTCAGGGGTTACGCATTCCCCAGGACGTGGCGGTGGTGGGATACGACAATATGGTGGGCATTGGCGATCTGTTTCTGCCGCCGCTTTCCACGGTGCAGCTGCCGCACTACGACATCGGGCGCCTGAGCGCCCTGCATATCATTCACGGC
Source organism: Klebsiella sp. P1CD1 (assembly GCF_003790505.1). NCBI lineage: Bacteria > Pseudomonadati > Pseudomonadota > Gammaproteobacteria > Enterobacterales > Enterobacteriaceae > Klebsiella > Klebsiella sp. P1CD1. The sequence goes on along the minus strand of NZ_CP033631.1, from coordinate 946,409 downwards.
GACAACCATCGGGAGACGCGCAAAGTCGCCAGCCCGTGGTTGCCGCGCGCCTCACATTAACGGTTACCGATGTTGCGCAGCTTCTCGCCCGCCATCAGGTTGCGCTCAATGTGCTCGAGGGTGACATTCTTGGTTTCCGGGATCAGCCAGAAGGTGACGCCGATAAAGGCCACGTTGAGCACCGTGTAGAGCCAGAAGGTACCGGCGGCGCCAATCGCGTCAAGCAGCGTCAGGAAGGTGGCGCCGATGATCATGTTCGACACCCAGTTGGTGGTGGTCGAGCAGGTGATACCGAAATCGCGGCATTTCAGCGGCTGGATCTCGGAGCAGAGGATCCACACCACCGGCGCCGCGCTCATCGCATACCCGGCAATACACATCATGGTCATGCCGACGGAAAGCCAGGAGAGACCGCTGGAGGCGGTGCCATTGTCGAACTGCATCAGGCAGTAACCCAGCACCAGGGTGCCCAGCGCCATCACGCTAAAGCCGATTTTTAGCGCCGGCTTACGACCCGCTTTATCCACCGTGAACACCGCAATAAAGGTGGCAAACATAAAGGTCAGGCCCACCACCAGGGTGGCGATCATCTGCTGTTCGGTAGTGGTAAAGCCCGCCATTTTAAAGATACGCGGCGCGTAGTACATGATGATGTTCATGCCGGTGAACTGCTGCATCGCCTGCAGCAGCATGCCAAGGAACACCGCCCGGCGCACGTTACGATTGACCTTAAACAACGCCCAGCCGCCCTGCTTCAGCTTCAGGCTCTCACGGATCTCGTTAAGCTCGTCGCGCGCCTTTTCCGAGGTATCGCGCAGCATCCGCAGCACCTCTTCCGCTTCGATATGGCGTCCTTTCTCCGCCAGCCAGCGCGGGCTGTTCGGCAAAAAGACGACCAGAATAATCAGGATCACCGCCGGCAGCGCCAGCACGCCTAACATGGCGCGCCAGTTACCGCTGTAGCTAAAGGCGGTATCGGAAAGAAACGCCAGCACAATGCCGAGGGTCACCATCAGCTGGTACATACTGATCATTTTCCCGCGCACGTTCTCACTGGCCATCTCGGAGAGGTACAACGGCGCGGTATAGGAAGCGATCCCGACGGCCACCCCCAACACCACGCGGGCTATCAGCAGCACCTCCACGCTGGCGGCAAAAGCGGAGCCGATAGAGCCGGCAACAAAGAGCACAGCCCCCGCCATCAGGCTGTATTTACGGCCGAGGCGGAACGACAGCCAGCCGTTAAACAGCGCACCGATCGCCGCCCCCAACATCATACTGCTGACCACCCACTCCTGAAGCTGGCTGGATAAGGTGAAGTGGTCGGTAATAAAGGGCAGCGCCCCGGATATCACGCCGATATCCAGGCCAAAGAGCAACCCCGCTACCGCCGCAGCGATAGAAACAAACCAGTTCATCCGCCGGGTGTCACGTTGTGTCCGCGGCGTTAATGCAGAGTCGTTACTGATTGAAGTCATTTTTATTCCTGCCACACAGAGAAAGACATAGGACGAAAGTACGTGACTGGCGGAGGAGTTTGTCAGGCTGGATAAGCCAAAGATATGGACTATTTTGCTGGCAGGAGAGGTTTTGTGATGGACATTAAACTTTCTAAGGAACAAAAAATGCGTTTGTCATAGTGAATAACCCTGTCCATACAGGGCAGTAACATTAATCAGGCGATATAGAATATGGACGATTATCACTTACTGATATGGACAATAATTGCTCACTCGGCCGGTGCGATACTCACCGCCCCGGCCTCGCGGAGGGGGTTAGCGCGCCAGCCAGCCGCCGTCCACCGCCACCGTATAACCATTGATGTAATCGGAGGCTGAGGAGGCGAGGAATACCACCGGCCCCATCAGATCGGCCGGCAGGCCCCAGCGTCCGGCGGGAATGCGGTCGAGAATTTCGCTGCTACGCTGTTCGTCAGCGCGCAGCTGCTGGGTGTTATTGGTCGCCATATACCCCGGGGCGATGGCGTTGACGTTGATATTGTGTTTAGCCCATTCGTTCGCCAGCAGGCGGGTCACGCCCATCACCGCGCTTTTGGACGCCGTATACGATGGCACGCGGATCCCGCCCTGGAAAGACAGCATGGAGGCGATGTTAATGATCTTCCCGCCGCTGCCCTGGGCGATAAAGTGCTTCGCCGCCGCCTGGGACATAAAAAATACGCTCTTGATGTTCAGGTTCATGACGTCGTCCCAGTCCTTTTCGCTGAACGCCAGCGCGTCCTCGCGGCGGATCAGCCCGGCGTTATTGACCAGAATATCAATATGGCCGAACTCCGCCACCGCACGCTCCAGCAGCTGGGGGATACCGTCGATCTGGCGCAGGTCGGCGGTCAGGCTGAGAAAGCGGCGTCCCAGCGCCGTCACCCGCTCGATGGTTTCCACTGGCTCGACGATATTGATACCAACAATATCGCATCCTGCTTCCGCCAGCCCGAGGGCCATTCCCTGACCTAAACCGGTATCGCATCCGCTCACGACGGCTACTTTTCCCTGCAGGGAGAATGCATCAAGAATCATAATGTGTTCCTTAATCGTTCAGAGCCTGCTGCGTGCAGGCAAGGTTCTCTCGGCCCTGCCCACGCCGATGGCGGAGCTGAGCGTGGGGTGAACTCTCGGGCATAGCCCACCATAATGAAAATAAAACAGAGTTCCGTTTTTGCTGATGAGTGCCATCTTAGCCCTGCCCCCTGTCATTTTCAATAATATTTAAAACGATGTTTCATTTTTTATGATGGCGATTACAAAAAAAGAAAAAGCGAAGGCACCCGGCGGCACGCGCCGGGCGGGAGAGGTGTTAAAAGGACGATGATTCAACCGGTTGTCTGGAGAGGCGAACAAAGAGAGGCCAGCAGGCCGCTGAAAATGCGGGAATTACGCTGAACTGCGTGAGGCATCACAAATAATGAAACGACGTTTTGATAAATTAACACTCATCTTTTAAAACACATCACACAGCGACACGCCTCTGGTCCAGCGGCATCGCAGGAAAGAAAGGAGCACTACATGGCTAAAGGCATGCGGGTCAAACTGAATTATCAGGTCAGCCACGATCCGGATACCGGAGCGGAAGTTACCCGCTTAACCCCTCCGGAGGTCACCTGTCATCGCAACTACTTCTATCAGAAGTGTTTTTTTAACGATGGCAGCCATTTACTGTTCGCCGGCGAGTTTGACGGCCACTGGAACTACTATCTGCTGAATATCGCCAGCGCCGAGGCCATCCAGCTGACGGAAGGCGCCGGGGATAACACCTTCGGCGGCTTCCTCTCCCCGGACGATAAGTCGCTTTATTACGTGAAAAATGACCGCACCCTGCTGGAGGTGAATCTGACCACCCTCGTTGAGCGCGAAGTTTATCGCGTCAGCGATGACTGGGTCGGCTACGGCACCTGGGTGGCAAACAGCGATTGCAGCAAACTGGTGGGCATTGAGATTGCGAAAAGCGACTGGACGCCGCTCAACGACTGGCAGATTTTTCATGACTTCTTTCACAAAGGACCACACTGCCGCCTGCTGCGCGTCGATCTGCACAGCGGTGAGAGCCAGGTGATCCATGAGGAAAAAATCTGGCTGGGACACCCAATCTATCGTCCCTTCGACGACCACACCGTCGCCTTCTGCCATGAAGGGCCGCACGATCTGGTGGACGCCCGCATGTGGCTGGTCAATGAAGATGGCAGCCACGTCCGCAAAGTGAAAACGCATGCCCCGGGCGAAAGCTGCACCCATGAATTCTGGGTACCGGACGGTTCGGCGCTGATCTACGTCTCCTATCTGAAAGGTCAGCAGGGGCGGACTATCTATCGCTTTGATCCCGAAAGCGGCGTCAACGAGGCCCTGATGACGATGCCGGCCTGCTCGCATCTGATGAGCAATTTCGACGGCACGCTGCTGGTGGGCGATGGCTCAGGGACCCCGGTGGATGTCAAAGATACCGGCGGCTACTCCATTGATAACGATCCTTATCTGTATGTCTTTAACGTGGCGCAAAAACGCTACTTCCGCGTCGCACGTCATGATACCTCGTGGGCGACGGTGGCCAACAGCCGTCAGGTGACTCACCCACACCCCTCGTTTACCCCGGACGACAGCGCCATTCTGTTCAGCTCCGATAAAGACGGTAAACCGGCCATCTATATCGCGAAATTACCCGAGCATCCGCCAATGCTAAGCGCCTGATCCACGCCACACGTCTTTCTGTCACTGGCCTTGCCCTCCTTCGTGGAGGGCTTTTTTTGTCCCTTCTCTTTCCCCCATAAAAAACCCCGGCTGACGGCGCCGGGGAAAACAAACGATGAGGGCTGAATGGTCTGTCAGAACGAGTAGGCCACCCCAACGCGGAAGCGGGTCTGACGATCGCTGCGGTCGTTCACCCCGACGTTGCCAATTTCACCATACGGTGACCAGTTGTTATCCAGCTTATAAGCCACCTTCACGTTATATTCCTGCGAGTAGGGTTTGTTGTCGTTGCGGCTGACCCCTTCGGAACTGCGGGCATAGACATAGTTCAGCTCTGTACGCCAGTCACCAAGCGCAAACCCGGCCCACGCGTCGCCGCGGTTAACTTTGTCATCATCTTTACCGGCGTTGTTCGGATAACGGGTGTATTCATAGCGATAGCGAGCGGCGACATAGAAGCCGTTGTCGAAGCTGTATTGCACGTGGAGGTGCGGCTTGTAGATGGAGCGGCTGTCGTTGCTCTCAATGGTAAACCCGGGGGTGAGGAAAAAGTTCGACGTTGCTTTCCAGCGCCAGCTGATGGTGTCTTCATGTCCATTACCCACCACGTCTGAATAGGGCTGCGAACCGTTGTCGCCACCCGAGCGCCATTTGGCCTCGACGGTAAAGCCTAGCCCGTTGGCAAAACGGTGGGAAACGGAGACGCGGTCGGCATTACTTTTATCGCTCTTGCCGCCATCTATAAATTCATGACGTAAATCTATCGTTACCGCAGTCGCCGCAAAAGACATACCACAGAGGGCGGCCAGAACCAGAGATCGTTTTAACATAGGGTACCCCTTATAATAAATAAAATGTCATTTCGTTTTTATGAAACGTTATTTTATTTTTTAAGAACCTTAGTTTTAGTGACCAGGATCGTAGTTATTTGTTTCAAAAAATGTGGCACAACAAGACGTGACGGAGCTCAATAAATTCGCCAGGGGGGAAGTGAAATACGCGAGAAAAAGCAGGGTTCGGCAAAGCGCGGCGCATAAAAAAGGCCTCCCGCAGGAGGCCATGTAGATCGAGACAGAGCGTCAGGCGCGCTCTACCGCCAGCGCCACGCCCTGACCGCCGCCGATGCACAGCGTCGCCAGCCCTTTACGGGCATCACGCTTGATCATTTCATGCACCAGCGATACCAGGATCCGGCAGCCGGAGGCGCCGATGGGGTGGCCGAGAGCGATCGCGCCGCCGTTGACGTTGACCCGCCGTTCATCCCACTCCAGTACCCGGCCAACCGAGATCGCCTGAGCGGCAAAGGCCTCATTGGCTTCGATCAGATCGACGTCGTCCAGCCGCCAGCCGGCCCGCTCAAGACAGCGACGGGTGGCGTGCACCGGGGCAATGCCCATCAGCGCCGGATCGACCCCGACGCTGGCGAAGGCGCGGATCCGGGCGAGGATCGGCAGCCCCAGTTCAAGAGCTTTGGCTTCACTCATCATCATCACCGCCGCCGCGCCGTCGTTGATGCTGGAGGCGTTGCCGGCGGTCACCGACCCGAGGCGGTCGAAGGTAGGCTGCAGGCTGGCCAACCCTTCCGCGCTGGCATCCACCCGCGGTTGTTCATCGGTATCCACGGTGCGCGCCGCGCCGTTATGCTCGGTAATAACCGGGACAATCTCGTCGCGAAAGCGGCCGGAATCAATCGCCTTGCGCGCCTTATGCTGTGAGCTGAGCGCCCAGGCGTCCTGCAACTCGCGGCTGATGCCGTATTCCCGGGCGAGGTTTTCCGCCGTAACGCCCATATGATAATCGTTGAAGGCATCCCACAGTCCGTCATGCACCAGGCTGTCAATCAGCTGGCTGTTGCCCAACTGGGCGCCGGTGCGGCTGTCGGTGAGTACATGCGGAGCGCGGCTCATATTCTCCTGGCCGCCGGCGATCACCACATCCGCTTCCCCACACTGAATCGCCTGGGTGGCGAGGTGCAAAGCCTTCAGGCCGGAGCCGCAGACGTCGTTTATGGTAATGGCCGATACAGTGTTAGGCAGCCCGCCGCGAATTGCGGACTGCCGCGCGGGGTTTTGCCCGGTACCGGCGGTCAGCACCTGGCCGAGGATCACCTCATCCACACTCTGCGGATCGATCCCTGTCTGCTCAACCAGCGCTTTCAATACCACACTCCCCAGCTCGACGGCTGAATGGCGCGATAAGGCACCCTGAAAGCAGCCAATCGGCGTTCGCAGCGCCCCGACGATCACGACATCCTTCATCCTCTACCCCTGCCCATGCTTTTGCGCAAAGAAACAGCGATATACTAGATAATTGTTATCAAAAAACTTTGTAATTGTTTAAAAAAAGTGAAGCCAATCACAAAGAAACCGCTTTTTATTAACGTTCACGCCGCTGCAGATGCTCACGCAGCCAGCTGCCGGCCGCCCCCGGCGGCGCTTTCTTATTCCACAGCAGATCGACCGAAATCGCCCGCGGCCAGCCGGGAATATCAAGCGCCACCAGCCCGCCCTGCGGCGCAAACTCCGCCACCAGCGCACAGGGCAGAACGCACCAGCCGAATCCCTGCACTGCCATGCTGAGCAGCAGCAGATAGTTTGGCGCCGACCAGACCTGACCTGCGGCAGGTTCGGTGGCGCTGGCCAGAAAGGTGCTCAACCGCAGCTCACGCCAGCTGCGCAGCTCATCCCAGACGACCTTGCCCTGCGCCGCCAGCGGATGGTCAGGCGCCACGTAAATGCCCATCGCCGTCTGCAGCGGCAGGCGGGTGCTGCCGATGTCGGTCGGGTAGCGATCTCTGGCCTCAATCAGCCCCACCTGGGCGCGGGCTTTTTGCAGGAGATCGATCACATCCTCGTCTTCGCCAATCAAACACTCAAACTCGGTATGGGGAAAGCGGCGGTCAAACTGCACCAGCAGATCTTCCAGCACGTCCGGGTGCAGGGTGTCCGAGAGCACGAAGGTCAGTCGCGGTTCCGTCTCACCGGCGAGCGACACCGCCAGCTCATCCAACCGCTCGCTGGCGGCGAGGATCGCTTTGACATAGCTCAGCACCTGCTCCCCCTGCGGCGTCAGCGTCGGCTGCCGCGTTGCCCTGTCAAAGAGGGTCACGCCGAGATCGGCCTCCAGGTTGGCGATAGCGGTACTGATCGTCGACTGGCTTTTACGCAGGCGACGGGCGGCAGCGGAAAACGATCCGCAGTCAACCGCCTCCACAAAGGCGGTTAACGCTTCCGGGGAATAACGCATAATCTATCTACTTTATCGATGGTTTCTATCTTTTGTTTATCATGTTTTTCCATAAAATGCCGGGTAATTTCCTGTTCAGGCTAAAACTGGAGGTCGCTCGCCATGCAACAGATCCCTCATCAGCGCAAGACGCTTACGGAACGCGTTATCCACGCCATCACCTTCGAAGGACTGGCGACGCTGATCCTCGCCCCTACCGCCGCCTGGCTGATGCAGCGCTCGGTCGTGGAGATGGGCGGGCTGAGTATTCTGCTCGCCACCCTGGCGATGGTATGGAACATCATCTATAACGCGATGTTCGATCGCCTGTGGCCGGTCTCCCGCTTTCCCCGCCAGCTGAAAGTGCGTGCGCTGCACGCGCTGGGCTTTGAGACCGGATTCATCATCATTGGCGTCACCATGGTGGCGATCGTGCTGGGCGTATCGCTCTTGCAGGCGTTTATGCTGGAGATCGGCTTCATGCTCTTCTTCCTGCCCTACACCATGGCGTTTAACTGGGCATGGGACACCCTGCGCGAGCGCGTTATCCGCCGCCGCCGCCCACGCCAGCCGGCGCGCGGGTAGTGCCCCGGGCGGATCCTCCACGATCCGCCGCGACTTTATCACCAAAAACTATCGCAACAGACGAACCATAAATATGGTAAATTGCACTCCTTTTTTTTGGTTTACCGGTTGATAAAGTCGCATAATGTCTAAAATTTGGTCTAAAGAAGAAACTCTATGGAGTTTTGCCTTATATGGCACTGCAGTAGGCGCTGGGACGCTATTTCTACCGATCCAGCTGGGTTCGGCTGGCGCCATTGTCCTGTTCATCACCGCGCTGGTCGCCTGGCCGCTCACCTACTGGCCTCACAAAGCGCTGAGCCAGTTTATTCTCTCGGCCAATATCGCGCCGGGAACCGGGATCACCGGCGCAGTCAATCACTACTATGGTAAGAAAATCGGCAACCTGATCACCGGCCTCTATTTCCTCGCCTTCTTCGTCGTGGTGCTCATCTATGCCGTGGCCATCACCAACTCGCTGGCCGAGCAGGTGGCGCATCGTACGCCGATGACCCCCACGCTGCGCGCGCTGCTGAGCCTGAGCGTTGTGCTGGTCCTCAACCTGATCTTTCTCATGGGTCGGCAGGTCACCATCAAGGTGATGGGCTTTCTGGTCTTCCCGCTTATCGCCTGCTTCCTGTTTCTCTCCCTCTATTTAATCCGCGACTGGCATCCTGAGCACCTCACCAGCCAGATGCAGTTCAGCACGCACACGCTCCATCAGATCTGGATCTCCATTCCCGTGATGGTTTTCGCTTTTAGCCATACGCCGATCATTTCTACTTTTGCTATCGACCAGCAGGAGAAACATGGCGACCTGGCCATGGGTAAATGCAAAAAAATCATGAAGGTGGCCTACACCATCATCTGCGCCAGCGTGCTGTTTTTCGTCTTCAGCTGTCTGCTGGCGATCCCGGCGACCTATATTGAAAGCGCCCGCGATCAGGGGGTGACCATCCTTTCCGCCCTGTCGATGGTGCCGGGCGCGCCCGGCTGGCTGGCGGTAACCGGCATCATCGTTGCCGTGGTCGCCATGTCGAAATCCTTCCTTGGCACCTACTTCGGGGTGATTGAAGGCGCCAGTGAAATCGTCAAGAGTTCGCTGGGGCTGGTCGGCGTGCGTAAGAGCCGCGCCTTCAACCGGGCGATGTCGATCCTGCTGGTCTCCGCCTTCACCTTTGCGGTGTGCTTTATCAACCCGAATGCCATTTCGATGATCTACGCCATCAGCGGGCCGCTTATCGCCATGATCCTGTTTATCATGCCCACGCTGTCCACCTGGCTTATTCCGGCGCTTAAACCGTACCGCTCGGTGGGTAACGCCATTACGCTGGTGGTCGGCCTGCTCTGCGTTTCAGTGATGTTCTTTGGCTAATCGCCTCTGGCGGCAGCGGCTTACCTGAGCCGCTGCCGCACATTCTGACAACATTCTCGCCCTTCCCTTTCCCCTGAGCGGATTACACTTACGGCTTAGCCACCGTAAGGAGAGTTCGTATGTCCAGTGTCACCTTATCCGGTCGCGGCACGCTCGGCGATCGCCAGGTTTATCGGTTGGGTTATGGCGCGATGCAGCTGGCCGGCCCCGGCGTCTTCGGCCCGCCGAAAGATCCCGAGGAGGCGGTGCGCGTCCTGCAGGCTGCCGTCGAGGCCGGGGTAAACCATATCGATACCTCTGATTTTTACGGTCCGCATGTGACCAATCAATTGATCCGCAAAGCGCTCCATCCCTATCCTGACGACCTGTGTATTGTCACCAAGGTTAGCGCCCGCCGCGACGAGAAGGGCAACTGGCTGCCGGCCATGTCGCCTGCCGAACTGACCCAGGCCGTCGAGGATAATTTGCGTAACCTGGGGCTCGACGTGCTGGAGGTGGTGAACCTGCGCAGTATGCTCAGCCCTCACGGCCCGGTGGAAGGCTCGCTGGAGGCGCCGCTCACTACCCTGCTGGAGCTCAAAGCGCGGGGATTGATCCGCCATATCGGCCTAAGCAACGTGACGGCAAAACAGGTCGCGGATGCGCAGAAAATGACGCCCATCGTCTGCGTGCAAAACCTCTATAACATTGCCCATCGCGCCGACGACGCGCTGGTCGATGCGCTCGCCGCGCAGCACATCGCGTGGGTGCCCTTCTTCCCGTTGGGTGGTTTTACGCCACTCCAGGCGCAGGAGCTGAACGAGGTCGCGGCCTCGCTTGAGGCGACGCCGATGCAGGTCGCCCTGGCCTGGCTGCTTCAGCGTTCGCCGAATATTCTGCTGATCCCCGGCACGTCTTCCCGCACGCATCTGGCGGAAAATATTGCCGCCGCGCAGCTGGCCCTGCCGGGCGACGCCCTGCGCATCCTCGATAATATCGCCACCCGCGCACGCCCCTGACCCGTGGGGAGAAATGGGGGGAACGACAGCTATCCTTAATATTTGCCTGGAAAAACCTCAACACTGCTGGCACTATAGATCTTACAAATGGGGTGTGATCGACGATCGTTTTCTCATTATCCCCGTTAATCAAACTACTGTTTTTATCCTTCGACCGGTCTCCAGCATGGAGGCCGTTGTCGTTTTTGTCATGACCAAAATTTGAAACTCTTGATTACAGGAAACACAATATCAAATTCCAAGTTTATACATATCAATCTGGCTGCAAAGATAGCCAATAACATCAAACGCTCATAAAAACATCTGATTAACCCAATCAGAATGTTGCTATTGCTATAAGAAAAATCAAACGCCTCACGACAACTATTTACAAGGGAAGCACATGACAGAGGGAACGATAAAGACCAGTAAGTATGAAATTATTGCTATTTTCAGAGAGGAGTTGCGCAAACGTACTGAAATTGAAATATTTTTTAACAACACGAGTATCGTAACCCAACTGACACGTGTGGATTTTGCCGAGTTCCATATTCAGACTCACCGCAAAATCCCGCCGGGGCATAAAATTCGCTTTCTCCTGCATAGTGATTCAGGGAAAATAGAGTTTAATGCACCCCTGACAAAACATGACAATAGCGGTGTGGATAAAGGTATCCGCTACGCCTTTTCTTTGCCTGAATGTCTGCAGGTCGTACAGCGCCGCCGCGATCCCCGTTTTCGTTTACGCCACGAACATGATTTTTATTGCCGCGGTCGCCATAAAAATGGCGAAAACTATCTTTTCGACATCAAAGACATTTCAGATGGCGGTTGCGCATTGATGACCAGGACGCCGAACCTGAAATTTCTCAGCCATAACGCCTTACTGAAAAATGCTGTACTGATGCTCGCGGAATATGGTGAGATCACCATTGACCTGGTGGTAAAGAATGTCATTGTTATCACCCTTGATGACGCCAATGAAGAGAGTGAAAGCTACTATCAGATATCCTGCCAGTTTAAGTTCCGCCATCTCGATGACCAGCGCAGAATAGAGAAGATACTGCTGGACCTGATCTTAGAAGCCAAGCGCAAAAAGAGAATCTGATACCCTTGGACAGTATATTGCTGTACACCAATGATAATCTCATTGGTCACTCAATCTATCACTACCTTATTGATAGCCATGAAAATATCACCCGTCTTGGTTATGGCGACGTTATCCATGAGAAACATCTACCACTGGCTCAGACAGTTATTTTCAATTTAATTAATAAGGATATTTCTGCCATCAGAATCGTCGACCTGCTGAACGCGCTTCGCCTTTCTCTGCAGCGCTGCCAACAGCCGGTACTGGTGGTGAAAAGCGACATTGTCGCCCTGTGCAGAGAGTTGATAACTATTGATAATGCCATGATTATTAGCGAAAAATCGCCATTATCTCTTTTTTCCTCTATCGTCAAGCGCGCAGAGGGCGCCAGCGAACTGCCACCGCGAAGGTTGCGCAAACAGCTGTCGCCACGAGAGTGCCAGATCCTCGAACTGCTGATTGCCAACAATAATAACAAGCGTATTGCCGCCCTGCTCGGCATTGCTCATAAAACGGTTCACAGCCATCGTATCCATATCATGCAAAAGCTGGGCATTGATAATTCCCGCGCGATGAACCAGCGTATTGCCGCACTCCATCAATGTTAAATTATGCTCCAGTAAATCAACAGCGGATAAAGCGTACTTATTCGCTGTTGATTTACATTTCCTGCCATTCCCATTAATCATCAGGTAGCCTATAATTAGTCTATCCTCTGCCTATTGTCTGACTAACCTCGTGATGAGGGATAATGAACACTAAAATAACCGAAGACAACATTTTATCTCGTAATGATATCGCTGTACGCTACGTCTTTCAGAAAATGTTTTCCCCACAAGGTACCTTAGTCGCGGTTGAATGCCTGAGCCGCTTCGATAATCTTACCGTCTCTCCTGAGTATTTTTTTCGTCATGCTACCGCGGCGGTTCGTGAGCGTATTTTTCTCGAGCAACTGGCATTGATTGAAAAACATAAAGAATGGTTTTTACACAACAACATTTCCGCCACGATTAACGTCGACGACCATATCCTGAATCTGCTGCGTCAGAAGGAAATAAAAGATAAAATTGCCGCACTCGCCTGCGTCCATTTCGAAGTGACCGAAAACGCTGAGAATCTTCTCAATAATTCCCTGGCCGCCTGGCAAAACCCGCAAGATACCTCGCTGTGGCTCGATGACTTCGGCTCAGGCCATGCGGGGATTAACGCCATCAGAGGGTATCATTTTGACTATGTCAAAATTGATAAAGATTTTTTCTGGCATCTGATGCGCAAAGAGTCAGGCCGCCAGTTAATGGATGCCCTGGTGACCTTTTTATCCCGCAATCATCACAACGTGATTATTGAGGGGGTGGAAAGCGAAGACCATAAAAAATGGTTGCAGGGAATGGAATGGTTTGCCATTCAGGGCCATTACTGGCAGGAAGTCAGTATTGAACAACTGGTTGCTGACGATATTACCCGATAAAAAAAGCCGGGGATTCTCCGGCTTTTTTGCATTGCTTAATTATAAACTAATTCCCACGTTGCCCAACTGGTAATCGGCCCACTGGTGGCGCTTTTTGGCGTTGGCGAAACGTAGCCCACGTAATAGGTGAACAGCCCACCGCTGACCGCGTTTTCCTGCAAATGCACCTGATTTTGCTGCGGGTCCGCCGGGACAATTTTATTACTTTTATCCAGCGTATTATTATCATTGGTCGACAGCGCCAGATAAATATTCTGCGCCCCATCTGGCAAGGTATTGGCCAGATAGCCCGCATTCTCATTCCCGACCGCCGTCAGTAAAAAACCGTCAATCCAGCGAACGCTGACCCGTCGCACTTCGTCCTGCGAGGCGGCCCCACCGTCATGGCGCAACTGACAGTTTGACAGCGCCAGGGTAAATGGCTGCGGCTTCATAAACGCCCCGGCCCCGCGATCGTGCACTTCCGCCAGGCTGACCGGCGCCAGCCAGACGTTGCCATTGCCGGCATGCTGACCGCCATTCAGCGCGACGCTGCAGGAAATATCCGTCACCCGCCCGGCAAATTCGACCCGTCCGCGGTCATAATTGGTCTCGAAACCCCACGCCGAGGGGGCGGCGAGGCTGCCGCAGAATAGCAGCCACGCGATAGTGTGTTTCGGCAATCCCTTCATTCCCCCTCCCGTATTAATCGTACGTCAGGTTAAAGATCATATGCGACTCCACCTCGCCGGTGCTGGTCGTCGGGCCATACTGATAAAAGCGCGCGTGCAGCGGGATGGTGATGTAGCGAGTCTCCTGATTATTCAAGCGGCCAACGGTGTATTTCTTATTAAACTGCAGCGGCGATCCATCCTTCAGTACCTGAATACCGACGCCTTTTGCCATACCGCTACCGGCCTTTTCGTTGAGCAACGCGCCCATAGTCGCCGTCGTGCTGGTAGCCAACGTTCCGGAAAACGAGGTGCTGATGTTGGCATACCCGGTTTCGCTCAGGCCGCCGCTGCACTGCAGATCGATATTAAAATCTTTCCCGCCCGCGGTAGTGCCCACCCCTTTCAGGTCACTGCGCCGGATGGAGCCCACATCGACATTCATATTCTTCCCGCTCATCACCGTACAGGAGGGCGAGACCACGGTGATGGCGTTGGCGCTCAGATAGGTTTCGAGGATCGGGTTGCCGCCGCTCTCCCAGTCATAGGAGGTGTATTTCCCTGTTGCCAGGGTGCCGCTGCCGGTGGTTGCCGCGGTTTTGATTATCTCCAGGGTAAAGCGCGATCCCTCCAGCGAATAGTTGGTGGTACCCGATACCCGAGACGAAAAGACGTCGGGATAGACGATATTGACCGTCGCGCCGCCGCGGCTGAAACGCATGCCGATACCCGGCACGTTGGTGGAATAGATTTTATTCCCGAGATCAGTGGCCCCTGGCGCAACAATCTTCGCCGCGAAGCGGTTGGTGCCGGAGGTACAGCGATAGCTCGCGCCGCCGGGGGCGCTCATCGTCCAGTCGCGGGTGAGGATCACCGACCCCACCGGCAGATCCGGAGGCACCACCACCCTGCCCACCACCATGTCCAGCATCACCGTTGGCGAAGAAAGGCGCGTACAGACGGCCCAGGACGAGGTGGTTCCCAGCGCCATTAAGACGATAAAAAGCGTTAGTAATTTCCTCAGCGACATACGCTATCCTTTGTTGTTTGCGGTCCCAGATCCACCGAACACTGCCCGCCGCTCCACTTCACAATCGCGCGTTTGGCATTCGCATCGCTGATAAACATCATGCTGCCCTGGCCGACAACGCCGATCTCCTTACCATCAGGAGAGAAAATACTCGCCGCAAACGGCAGCGGCTCATGGTTCGCCTGGCGCACCTGCAGCGTGAGGTTGTTCTGCACCGTGGTGCCGAACGCCACCTTAACCACGCTGCCTTCCCACGGCACAACCTGCGCCACGGTGCGATCGAAGGCGACATCGTCAAGGCTACCTTTCGGGTCGATCTCGACGGCGTTAATCCGGTACGGGCGCAGATACGGCAGGATGGCGTAACCATTGCTGTCCACACGGGTGCCCGGCGACCCCGGGAGCATGGCGCCGGCAGCATCTTTGGCTTCAATCAGCGCCATCGTCGAGCCGCTTTCCGGCGAGAGCACCACGCCGCCGCTATGGGCGATCATCGTCCCGCTGGCGCCCAGGCCGCTCTGACGATAGCCTTCGCCCTGGCTGTAGCTGCCGTTGAGCGTGGTCCATGGCGTACGGTAGCTGCCGTTGAGCGCCACGTCGTGCTGGCCTCCGGTGGCCGTGGTGGTCGACACGCCGTAGTTAAGGTTGTTTTCACTGTCCAGCGAACCGTTGATACCAATCTGCGAGCTGGCAAAGCGCGAGTTGTTGAACGAGGTGTTCGACGTCAGGTTGGCGGTGCGGTTATCGCCAAACCACAGCGGGTAGCTGAAGTTAAGTGAAATACGATCGTCGCGGCGATGACCGGAGCTGTCTGGCGTGTAAACGCGCTGCGCGCTCGCCGACCAGGAGAGACGACCAAATGAGTTGTTGTAGCTGACCTGATACTGCTTCTCTGTCCCGGAGCGGTTCCAGTAGTCGGAGACGCGACCGCTCAGATAAAACCCGCCCCAGCCGTCCGGCAGGTTCTGGTTCACGGTGAAGGTCATGCCGTTTTTCTGCCGCCACAGGGTGTAGTTGCTGCGGCTGTTTTTTTCCTGATCGACGGCATACAGCGCGTCGTTGAGGTTGTAATAACCTTTCGTCGAGTAGCGATACGCCGCCAGCACGATGCTGGTCTGGGTATCGGTAAACATGCGGTTAAAGGTGGCGCGATAGCTCTGCCCCGAATCATCATGGGTATCACTCTTTAGCCGCGAATGGGTCACGTCAAAGGAGAGCGCGCCGATGCCGGTGTTCATCCCGGTCCCCACCAGGAAGGCCTGATAGTCGTCGAAACCCGTGACCCCGGTATAGCCGGTCAGCAGGTTGTTGATACCGTGCTGCCAGGTGGCCTGATAGAGCATCGGCTTGTTACGCAGAGAACTGTCGTCCACTTTACCGGCGGAGAGCGCGTAGCGGGTCATTCCCGGGCGCAACAGCTGGGCGACGGAAGCGTAAGGCACGCTAAACACTTCCACCGAACCATCCGCCTCTTTCACCGAGACCTCAAGGTCGCTGCCATAGCCGGAAGGATAGACATCCTGCAGGGTAAACGGCCCGGGCGGAACGGTGGTCTGATAGATAATGTTGCTGCCCTGGCGCACGGTGACGAGGGCGTTGCTCTGCGCCACGCCGCGAATTTCCGGGGCATACGAGCGCATGCCATCCGGGAACATATTGTCATCGGTGGAAAGGTTGACCCCACGCAGACCGATGGTGTCGAAAAATTCACCATTGGTAAAAATCTGCCCGCCGCTGACGATGGAGTTGAGCTGCGGAATGGGGCGCTGGAGATAGGTCTGGTTGCTGTTCCAGTGCGCTTTACCCTGCTGCTGTTGCCAGTTCAGGTTGCCGATGTGCTTCAGCAGCCAGCCGTCCCACGACAGGCCGGCGTTGACGCCAAGATAGGCGCTGCTGTTATCCGAGCCGCCGACCGAAGAGGTGTGGCTGTTCCAGGCGTTGGCCATCCAGCCCAGATTGAGCGCAGTAATGCCTTTGTCCCAGAACTCCGGGCTGACATAGTTTTTCAGACGTTGATCTTCATAGATCTGCGGCACCGAAATGTTCAACCGCAGGGAGGACTGGACCAGGTTGTCTTTGACGTTTTCTTCGTTACGCCAGGATTTGAGGCTACCACAGTACCCCTCCTGTTCGCTGAGCTTTGGGTTAAGCTTTTCCGCCGCGATGCCGTACTGCGTCAGCATCGCTTTGGTGTAGCAAACGCCAAGGTTACCGTCTTTGTCGCGCGCGATGCGCAGGTCGTAGCGCCCTTTCCACTCGTCGTTGGTGTAGACGTCAAGGGAGTAAGTGCCTTCGGTAATCGCGCTGGTCGAAAAGCGAGACAGATCGACCTTCTCGCGGCTACCGACAATAAAGCCGTCGTTAAATTGATATACCGTTCCCGGGTTTTCCTGTCCGCTGGAAAATGGCGGAAAGCAGCACAGCGCGATGGCTATCGCGGTGCTTAATCTTCCCGGGCAGAATGACCTCTGCTTCATTAGATTTTCCCTTATTTAACGGCCACTTTCACTGCGACATCGGCGCCATAGTCATTAATGTTGTTAACGGTCAGGGTTTCGCCGCGGTTGACGGCGGAGGAGAGTGCTACCGTCTGGCTGGACTGCGGCGCCAGCATCACGGTTTTGCTGTTCAGGGCTTTACCGCCGTCGCGGGAAATACGGCTGACGGTAATGTAGAACGGCGTCGGGTTATTGATGGCGAGACTGCTGCCGTTGGCAGTCAGCGTCAGCTTCTCGGCCGCCGCATCGCGGTTGCCCAGTCCGGCAGGGCGGTAAATAAATTTAAAGCGGGAACGGATCGCCAGCTGCAGCACGTTCTGGCCTTCATTTTTCTGATTGGCCACTACCGGTGGAATTTCCAGCAGATTCAGCCACCACAGTGTCTCTTTATCTTTCGCCAGACCGGCGCTGCTGCCGAGCTTAATACGCAGCGTCTGGCCACTTTTGGCGTCAACGCGCGAGATCGGCGGGGTGATAATAAACGGGGTGGTAATGGTATCCGGTGTGGCATCGGCATCGCCATTATCCAGCCAGGCCTGCGCCAGTGCCGGACGGTCGGCGTTATTTGAAAGCTGTACCGTTATTTCTTTTTCATTTCCTGGATAAATAAAGCGGGTACCGTTAACAATAATGTTGTTGGCATGGGCCGCAAAACTAAAAATGAAACAGAAAAAAAGGGCAATACGCTTCATGCTGACCTCAGAATAAAAATACAAGCGGCGGACATCGCCGCTTTATTATTGTTATTAACTGCCCCGGAGCGGGGCAGTTTTATTTTCTGGCGGAATTACTGATAGGTAATTTCGTAAGTCGCGTAGCTGTTGACCACACCGGTAGTTACTGTGGTCGGTGCGCTGGTCGCATAACCAACGTAGTAGGTGAAGCGCGCGCCATCGGCTACAGCAGCAGCATCGCCTTTTGCTTTCGGCTGAGTGCTGTCACCCGGGATGATTTTGTTGGTCAGCGCGGTGGCGTTGTCAGTAGACAGCACCAGCTGGATGTTCTGGGCACCGGAAGCTTCGGTGTTCGCCAGGTAACCCTGCTGTTTGCTGGTTGCGCCAGCCAGCAGGTTACCGCCGGTCCAGTTCACGCCCAGTTTGGTTACGTCATCCTGTTTGGTGCCGTCAGCAGCCTGGCAGTTAGAGACGTCAATGGTGAAAGATTTCGGTTTCAGATAAGTATCCGCTGCTGCCGCTTTAACTTCAGTCAGGGTTACCGGAGACAGGTAAACGTTCGCATCGCTGCCCTGGCCGTTAACAGAAACAGTACAGGATACATCGGTAACTTTACCGAAGAAATTAACCTGGCCGCCGCCAACATTGGTATCAGCTGCATGAGCAGCAGTCATGCCAAAAAACGCGGTTGCCATTGCTGCAGAGAGAAGAACCTTTTTCATTGCCATTTCCTTGTCAGAGTGAATTACGAATCAATGAGCACACTGTGAATTCGCATAGAACCAGAAACATCAGGCGATGCTGATTTATGCCACTGCTAATAGAATCTTCGACTGACCGGGAGCCGCAATATTTAAGGCGTCAGGTAACGAACTTAAAAATATCAGTTCGCTGGTGCTATCGGCGTCAAAGAATGCTATTTATTCGCCGACAAATATACATTTGTTCACGTTTCATTAAGTTATATAACAGATAACCATCAACTATTAATAAACAGTCATTGATAGATGAAAACGAGAGGGTGGCTGTTTACAGCGCAGCAAGCCTAACGCCAGTGCGAGAGAAAGTGACCGCAACAGCATGCAGAAAAAGCCCTCGGAAGGCCATCGCGATAAGTCTGAATCTGCCTTTGCGGTGGTGAAAACAGCACCAAACCATTCATACAACGAATGATGAAAGCATGAATGAGGCGCATTCCTCTCCCTGAACAAGGGCAGCCCATGTGATATCCCCTTCCAGAAACAAATCATTAATCCATTGTTTTTAAATTAAAAAATCGATAAACAATCATATTTCCGCCATCAAACCGCCATAAAAATGTGATCTAAATCGCACTTTTTGCAACGCACGTTATAGTTAGCAGGCTTATTATAAGTCCATCGAAAGCAAACACGCTTTCCACCATAAAAGTTAAAAGGACAAACACCATGAAAAACGTAAAATTACTCGCCGCTGCCGGTATGCTCTCCCTGGTTTCTTTTGCTAGCTTCGCGCATCCGGTGAGCGTGACTGCCGACACCCTGGACAGCGCAGAAGCGAAAATCGCGACCATTGCGAAAGAACAAGGCGCTTCCTACCACATCACCGAAGCGTACACCGGCAACCAGGTCCATATGACCGCCGAGCTGTCTAAATAAGCGAATGGTTGCAGAGGGAGCTGCCGGACAGGCCGCCTGCGGGTGGCTGGTCTGGCTCCCGCCGCCCCCCCCGCACGCAGCAATGTCGAGCCCCGTTATGGGGCTTTTTTCGTTTTTGCTCCCGCCGCCTGGCGCGCCAGCGCGCGCTGGATAGACAGCACGCTCGCCAGCACCACGATCAACCCCACCAGCGCCATCCCCTGGATCTTTTGTCCAAGGAAAATCCATCCCAGCACCACGGCGGTCACCGGGCTCAGCAGACTCATCGCCGACACCGCCACCGGCGAGAGGCGGCCAATCCCCCGGAACCACAGGCCATAGGCCAGCATGGCGCCCGCGACGCACAGCCACAGATAGCCTGCGACCTGCAGCGCTGTCACCTGATGCAGAGGGGGGTCAACGATCAGCGCCACCGGGGCCAGCACCACTCCCCCAATCGCCAGCTGCCAGCCGGTCAACGCGACAATCGGCAAGGAGAGCGCCCAGCGGCGGGAGAGCCAGGTGCCCAGCGCCATACTGATCGCGCCGAGAAACGCCGCGCCGATCCCCAGCGGGTCGAGGACGGTGTGCGGCGACAGCAGCAGCATGGCCATACCGAGTATACCGGCGATGGCGGAGAACACCGCCAGCCAGGGCGAGCGCTGCCGATCAACGCACCAGGCGAGGAGCATCACCAGCAGCGGCTGGATCGCGCCAATCACCGCCGCCAGTCCACCGGGTAAGCGATAGGCAGCGATAAACAGCAGCGCCTGGAAAGCGCCGATATTTAAAATGCCGGTAACGATAAGCTTTGCCCACTCGCCGCGCTGCGGGAAACGACGGCTCCAGATCAGCAGGGCGATGCCTGCCGGCAACACCCTCAGCAGCGCAGCGATAAATGGCCGATCGGGAGGAAGGAACTGGGAGGTGACGATATAGGTCGTCCCCCAGATAGCGGGCGCCAGCGCGGTGAGCAGTAAGTCGATCATCAGACTACGTGAGAGAAAAGCCATGATTTTATCTTCACTTCAAGCTAAATTGGTGACTGAAGTATGTACCGACAAGTATCTTGATATCAAGACAAGTGAGCACTGATGGACAAATCACCCGCGATCGACGCCGTGGATCGCATTCTCGCCCAGTGGCAGCGGGAGCGACCGGATCTGGACTGCAGCCCAATGGGACCGATAGGCCGCCTGAAACGATGCGCCATGCTGCTGGAGCCGCAGGTGGAAGTGGCCTTTACGCGCCACGATCTGGTGCGCTGGGAGTTTGATATGCTGGCGACGCTGCGCCGCGCCGGCCCCCCTTTCACTCTTTCGCCGACCCAGCTCTTCTCCACGCTGATGATCACCTCCGGCACCATGACTCATCGCCTGAAGGCGCTGGAGAAACGCGGATTTATTACCCGCCTGCCGAACCCGGAGGATGCCCGCAGTATGCTGGTCGCCCTGACTCCTGTCGGGCGTGAGCGGATCGATGAGGCGGTGGAAACGCATGTCGATAATGAACGGCAGCTGCTGGCAGGACTCAGTGACAGCGAACGCCTGCAACTGGATCAGGCGCTGCGGGTATTGATGCACCTGCTGGAAAGTCGTTAACAGCCGGCGGCGATAAAGTCGCCGTTGGCGCTGATCGGCACCACGGTGAAAAACAACCCGGCGGCAAAGAGGATCAGCGCCAGCCCGCCGAGGATCTTCACCAGCGGCACCAGCCAGGGCCGCGGACGACTCCCCACCGTCAGCCTGTTGGCCATACGGTGACGGGCATAGTGCACCGTCAGTGACAGACCGAGGATCGAAAGTCCGGTGCCCAGCGCCATGGTCATCACCGCGGCGATGCCCCAGCTGACAATCCCCAGCGCGTTGGCGAACAGCAAGATCATGATTGCCCCGCTGCAGGGGCGGGCGCCGATGGCCAGCACCACGCCAAGGCGTGTTTTCCAGTCGGCGCCGTGCAGGTTGTGCCCCACGCCGTGGTGCCCGCAGCCGCACGAGGCATCATGCTGATGCACCGGCGTCATGGCGCGAATCACTCTCTTGCCCGGCCCCAGGTTCTGCAGCGCGCGAAAGATAATGTAAATTCCAAAGGCGCCGATGGTCAGGGCGCTGATCTTCTCAACGTACCAGCGGCTGGCGCTGAGATCGCCGGCGGCCAGATTCAGTCCTACCGCGAGAATAAAGACAAAGAGGATGGCGCTGACGCCCTGCAACAGGCTGCCGAGAAAGGGCACCACCCGCGCCGCCATCAGGCTCTCCGGGTTGGTGCTCAGGTAAGTCGTGACGATAAACTTGCCGTGACCCGGCCCGATGGCGTGCAGCACGCCGTAGAGAAAGGCGCCCACTAACAGCCAGACGCCGCCGCTGTACTGGTGATTATTCAGCAGTAAAAGATACATCACCAGATAGCGATGTAAGGTTATTTGGGTGGCGAGGCACCACTGGAGAAAATCGCCCCAGTGGCTGTGCAACATGATGCCGGCCACCAGCAGAAGGAGCCCGCCGCTCCCGGCCGCCAGCAGGCGCCAGTCGCGCTGCGCAATCGGAGTATTCATCATTATGCCATTGCGTAAAGAGTTTATCTCACCGGGCGGCGAACCGTTTGCCTGCCCTGTCGGCCAGGGGAAGCGGTATGCCCCCTAACAGATAGAGATAACATTAGCCTGGGCTGGCGTCGACAGGCAAAGCGGGGTTAGTTATTGTTGACCACGATGATGACCCGGCTTTTCATCTCCCCGGTACGTATATTCTCGCCATACTTCATTGGCTTGATATTAAGGGTAATTGGGTTTTTGCCGTGCACGGCTTCCTGAGGCGTTTCGTACAGGTAGCCATTGTCATACTGGATATCCGCCCCGCTGGCATCCTGAATATGGAACCCGACCTCACCGGCGCCGGTGGCAGATAATTCCTCATCGTTAGCTAACACCTGGCCGTTTTTCAGTCCCGATGCGCTCCTGAACGAGTACTCAATCTTGCCCGGCGTCAGTTCCAGTACACCGGACTCTCCCTGGCGGCAGTCGATATAGATCACCTCCGGGCGGTACGCTACGGTTCCCTGTTTAATATCGATGAAATTATATTCACCCATGTTGATTTCCGTCGTCGGATTCTCAAAACCACAGGTCATCACGTTGATTTGCAAAATGATATGATAAATATAGGTAATGGGGATATCGGTGCACTCTTTATCCTTATTCTGACAATATCTTAGATTGAGTTTATAACTTACCGTAAAGGGCTGACCGGGGGTGATCACCGGCCTGCCTGCGACCTCTCCCTTACTGATGGCATAGCTAATCGAGGCGGTATCATTAAAAATGTCAGACAATTTATAGTGAATTTTTTCGGTCAAATCGGTGCCGGAAATATTATGCGGCGACAGGTCGAATTTAATTTTATATTTTTCGTGGCCCACCAGGAAATTATACTCGGTGCTGTGCTGCGCTTCTCCTGTCAGGGTAATCACGACGTTCTGTAATGACTGACAAACAAACAGCCAGTCATCATTGGTAAAGGTGCCTTCGCGTAACGCCAGAGTACCGGAGAGGGTGACGGGTTTGAAAATATAGGTACCGTACCCCTCAATCCCTTTCTGGATATGACTGGTGTTCAGGTCGCAGTTCCCCGCCCAGGCGCCAAAGGTACTGAAGGTGAATAGCAGAAACAGTAGCCATCTCATCGTAATATTCCTTTACCGGCAGACATAGGTCTGCTCTTCATCAATGGTTTGTTTAAAGGTGATCGTGCAGTACTGATTATTTGCTTTATCAACAGCCACTTTCAGCGTCGACGGAACAGTATCCGTGCGGATGTATAATAAGCTGCCCTGGCCCACGACCCCGACATTCTGCCCCCGGTTGTCCTCGATTTCATAACCAAACGGCAGCGGCTCACCCGCGGCTTGTCGGGCATGAATCAACCACGGCTTACGCTGGTCGGTATCAAAGTGGCTGACCACCACAGCCCCCCGATACGGAGCCACCATTTTCCGGTTGCCTTTCAGTTCCGTCGTACTGTGGGAATCCGACACATCCAGCATCAGGGCGTTTTCACGGAACGGCGTGAGGTTGTCGTAGAGCACGATCCCTTTCCCGTTGGTGGTGCGGTATTTCTGACCATTGACATAAGCCCCCTCCAGCCCCGGCGCCTGCAAAATCGCGAAGGTGTCTGATAACCGATTCGCCAAGTTCACGCCCCCGGACCAGAGCACCATGCCCCCGGACAGGCTTCCGCTGGCCTGGGTGTAGTTTGACGACTGGCTGTAACTTCCGCTCAGTGTGGCCAGCGGGGCATTCCAGGTAAGGTTGGCCCCGGCAGCGGTTTCATTATTTTGCTGCTGATGACTGAGATTAACGCCGTAGCTGAACTGATCGCGGGAGCCGGCAATGCCGTTCAGTCCGGTGTTATTGGAGGCAAAGCCACTGTTATCGAAGGTGGTGGAGTTAGACAGATTCAACCGACGGCGCGGCGCGGTCAGGTCGTCCCCCCAACTGAACGGAATGGAGAAATAAAGATTAAATCGCTTATCCTGGTGATGATATTCGTCATAGGTTTGGCTAGCCGATAGCGTATAGGTCAGCCGCTGCCAGGTATTCGAGTAGCCGAGCTGATAATCTTTATTGCTGCCGCTTTTTCCCCAGTAGTCGCGCCACAGGGCGCTCAGGGAAATCGCGCCATAGCCCGCCGGAAGCGCCTGACTCAAACTGGCCGACAGGGAATTTTTCCTGCCGAAATCATATTGATAATAATCGGCAATATCGTAGACATCATTTTCGTCGCGGTGATAGTGGGTTCTGTTCTTCGCCCACACGTGATCGTTAAAGGTGCGGTAATCGCGGCTGGAATAGCGGTAGGCCGCGAGGCCAAAACGGGTCTGGGTTGGGGTGAGGAATTTACTGTAAGCCACCTGATAGCTTTGTCCATCATAGGTGCCGTTATCCTGCTCGCTGTGCGACTGGGTGGCATCGACGGAAATAGCGCCGAGCCAGGTATTCCAGCCCGTCCCGAGGGTAAAAGCCGAATAGTGATTCGACAGCATCGAACCACCATACAGCGTCAGCAGATTGTTCAGACCATACTGATAGGTCCCCTGGATAAAATCAGCCTGCCGATCGGCCCCCTCAATATGGCTGCGTCCGGCAGCAAGATCGTATTTCGAGACGCCTGCCTGCAGCATATTGGGAACGGAAGAAAAGGGAACCAGATAGCTGGTGACCGTCCCGTCTGCTTCTCTGATGCTCACGTCAAGATCGGCCCCGCCGCCGGCCATCTGTAAATCAGCGATGGCAAAGGGACCGGGCGGCACCTCTTTCTGATAAATGACAAAGCCATTTTGCTCAATGGTGACCAGGGCATTGCTTTGCGCAATCCCCTGGACGATCGGCGTAAAGTTGCGTCTGGAGTTGGGCAACATCTGCATATCGCGATATAAGCGCACCCCGCGAAAGCGCACAGTGTCGAATATATCGCCTGATGTGTACATATCGCCAGCGCGCAGCGTACTCTCTATCTCGCCGAAGCCTCGCTCCAGATAAAGGGTGTTACTTTTCCACTCACCGGCGCCAGAATCATTATTGTTATAGCTGGCGTCAGAGTGCAGTTGCCATCCCAGGAGATTTAAACCGCTGGTAAAACGGGCAAAGGTACTCTTGTTATTCCCGGCGCTTTTATAATCGCTGTAATACTGACTGGCATAATAGGACGTATAGAAGGCGTTGACCCCGCGGTCCCAGCTTTCCGGGGAAGCATAGCCCGCCTCCAGCTCATTAACAAACGCCTGCGGGACAGTGAGCTCGAGGGTCAGGGTGGAGATATCAAAATGATATTTCCCCCCCTGCACAGCCTCGCGTAGCGTGATGCATTGCGCCAGATCCTTTTTGTCCAGCCTCTCGGCTTTAATACCGAGCTGCTGCAGCTGGGAGTGTGACAAGCAGCTTTCCCCTAGCTGCTCCTTCACTGTCAGGTCATATTTCCCACGCCACTTGTTATTGACATACACATCCAGGTTATATTCACCCGCAATCGGTGCGTCATCTGTAAACTGATAGTGACTGTCTTTGACCCCTTTCATCCCGCCGAACATAAAGTTGGTATCAAAGGTCTCTTCTGCCGCCAGGGCTTCAGCAAATAATGATGCAATAATTGCCAGGGCCAGTGATGTCATCCTTAACATAACCACCTCTTTTTATTTTACGCTGATGCTATCACTAATATAATTTCCATAATCATCAATAAGAGTTATTTTGTACTGTCTGGCAACGCTGCCGCTGAGGGTGATCATTTGCTGTGAAAATGGCGCCAGCATAATGGCTTTACTGTTTCCTTTCACATTATTCACTTTAATTTCAGGGATCGTTATCCAGTTTGCGCTGTTATTTTTAAGCAGTACATTTTTACCTTTTTGCTGCAGGTCTAAATGATGAAAACTGGCCTGCGTAACGCCAGCGACACCTTCCGGGCGATAAAACAACTTAATTCGATTTTGGATCGCAAATTTCACCACATTTTTACCATCATTCACGCTGGCATTGGGTGGGATATCGAGGACATTCAAATAAAATAAACTTTCCTGATTTTGCGGTAACGTATTGGATAATGCTTTTATTTTAAGCTGCTGACCGGTATTGGCTCTGACGCGCACCACCGGCGGTGAAATAAGAAAAGGTACGCGGATATTTTCCGGGGCAATGGAAGTATTACCGTCGTCGATCCACGCCTGTACCAGGGCGCCGCGATCGCCGCGATTCATTAACTGCACCATCACCTCATTTTTACCGGCCGGATAAATAACGCGCGTCCCATAGATCACAATACCCGCCTGCGCGGGGATAATGAAAAAGGTCAGTAGCAGCAGAATGAATCCTTTCATCTCTTTCACTCCATGTAAACAGAGACCCGGCGAACGCCCTGCGTCTCGCCGGGTGACAGCATCACTCGGTTACCACGGTCAGCGTAAGGGTTGACTCAACATCGCCCTGGGTGACTGCGTTACCTGCGGCCACCACCGCATACTGTGCTGAAAAATCAATGGTATATACACCGTTTTCATCAGGATCCCCATTAAGAGGAATCAGCGAGTTGGCGTTTAGTTCGGCGTCATTCGCTGTCACCACAAAGCCGACGCCGGATGCGCCACCCGCTACGGTATTTTTCGTAATGTTCGGGTAAGTGGTATCAAACTGGTTACGTGCCAGGCTGATTTTCGGCGCAGCACCGGTACATTTTAATTTTAATGGCACCGTGGTGCTGTTTTTAATGCCGGTATAGGTGGCGCCGGCACCCAGACTTGCAAGACTTTCCTGCCCGACCTGGTTCATCGTAATAGTGGTAGAGTTGTTGCCATCAAGAAACTGACACGTGGTTCCCACAACGCGTCCGGTGATAATAACTTCACCCTGGTCAGTATCCGCAAAAGCACCGGCACTCATAAATACGGTGGACAGGACTGCTGCAGCAACAGTTAAACGCTTCATAATATAGTTCCTTTTATTTGTTTATCCATTTGGCTTATGAGATGAGAAAAAACTCATGCGGTAAATATTGCACGCGACTTAATCATTCACAACAGACGTATTTAATTCACTTGACTAATATCAAGCCAAATAATTCATTATATCTACGACTCATCCAAAAGTTATGTTGCTTATATCGCATTAAAACACAATAAAAACATAGACATCAGAAACGACGAATTCATTTAATAAAAAACAACGTTATCGCTGGCAGCGACGCATTTTGTGCTATCCTCACTTAAGCTATATGATAATTTTATAATTACCTGCTAATTATTTATTGTGTTTATAAAAACAGAAGGCCATCTCCATGAAAAGAGGCTTACTTGCCCTGGTCTGCGTCGCGCTGCTGGCGCCATCGTTTTCGGCGCAGGCGACCTGGCGTGGCGACAAACGCCAGGACGCCCGCGATATCCGACAGGATAGCCGCGAGCAAGGTCGTGATACCAAGCAGGAATGCGTCCGCAATAACAATCAAAGCAACGCCAGCTGCCGTCACGATAAACGGGAAAACCGCCGCGAAGGTCGCCAGGAAGCACGTGACGAAAAATGGTGAAACTGAGGTTTTGGCGTCTCCAGGACGTCATTCCTCCCGCCGCCGGAGCCTTTAACGCCCCCTCATACTTCAGTTGTCTGGCTGACATTTGTGGCATGCGCCTTATTCTTAGCATAGCGCAGAATATTCCCGCGCCCCCTCAGACCGTATCCCGGTCCTCATCATATCCCCCTTTTTTCCAGCCCACTAATATCGCCGCCACTGGCGCTTACCGTGCCTGATACCACTCCACTTCGACCACATGCTTTAGATTAAACTGAATTACTGAAATACAGCGTAAAGTGCCCTCATACAGACAATGGCTATTATCCCCAGGCTTTTTGCAGTATGGTTTAATCACTGTTGTAGTTTTGCAGTGAATGCTATCCAGACGATGCAGAGTTGTATTCTGTCTGAGAAATTTCTCATGCTATTCCCGAAGGTTGTTGGCGCGGGAGGTTGGTTTGCTGGCGCAATGATGTCCAGCAGGCAGGCAATAAATCATGACGGCATTGATGGCCGCCTTGCCGCGGCCGGAAGCCCGCGCCTTCATCATCATGCGGGCATCATCAAGAGGATCAGGGATGTACAGGACGTGGAAACCACCAGGAAAGCGACGCCACTTCAACCCGCTAACCCTTTCTTTACCCTTCAGCTTGCGGCGCCTTATCGGTGGCGATGGAGATAGCCTATGATACCGCACGCTCACTCAGCGATAGCATTCAGATTTTGCCTTCACCAGGTGAAACGCTTTCGTATGAGATTAAAACGTTATCAGCACGCCGTTTCAAAATAAAAAGGCAGTCGAATTTAACAATGACCTGACGCAGGCCTGGAAAGAGAAAAATATGCCTGCAATAAAAGGGAAAACCATGACGAATAACGCCGATATAAAAAAAAGGAACTTCCTGACTCAGAATGAGATCGAGTCTTTACTTAAAGCCGCCGATACCGGTCTCTATGCCGCACGGAATTATTGCCTGACATTACTGTGCTTCATTCACGGTCTGCGAGCCAGCGAGATCTGCCGTCTACGAATATCGGATATCGACCTTGCTGCCCGCTGCGTTTACATCCATCGACTCAAAAAGGGGTTTTCAACTACCCATCCGTTGCTGGAGAAAGAGATCCACGCCCTAAAGCGATGGCTGGCCATTCGCAGCAGCTGGCCGCAGGCAGCCAGCGAATGGCTGTTTCTCTCCCGCAAAGGTAATCCCCTTTCTCGCCAGCAGTTTTATCAGATTATCGCCTCATCAGGGGATCTGGCGGGATTACCGCTGGAGATCCACCCACACATGCTGCGTCACTCCTGTGGCTTTGCGCTGGCCAATATGGGGATCGATACCCGTTTGATCCAGGATTACCTTGGGCATCGCAATATCCGCCATACCGTCTGGTATACCGCCAGCAACGCGGGACGTTTCTATGGCATCTGGGACAATACGCGCGACAAACAGCGATCGTCTTTGATCCAATAACCTTGACGCCAAGGATGGCGTTGTCTCGCAACCTGCTCGCAAATTATAACATTTATTATCATTAACCCTGCGTTAATTATGATTACTGTTCCCGCAAGTTCTTATTTATTCCTGCCAGCTCCGCGTCAATTTAACCCTGCGTTCATTCTGGATTTGACCGAATTATTTATTGCTCGAGTAAAATTTCCGCACCGTTTTTTTAATGACAACGTGCGCCAGAAAAAAATCCTTTTATTTTATGCACCTGGCGATAACATCTGGAGAGGCTATTGAGACAACGATTAAAATCTTTAAAATTAAGAATTATCGCCCGGCGATATTTTTAGTATCAGTCAATGTAATGTGCTATCTATTCGTGGTTAATCAACTTCACCCTACAACGTTTTAGCATTACGCATTCTTTTCGTCATGGCGTAAGGTTTCGCCGTGACGGTCATTCATCCTTTTTTCAGGAGCTAATATTGTGAACCGACGTCGTTTTCTTACCGCCAAAGAAGTTCAGGCAATGATGCAGGCCGCTCGCCAGGGCCCAACCGGTGAACGGGATTACTGCCTCATCCTGCTTGCCTTTCGCCACGGCATGCGCATCAGCGAACTGCTGGATCTGCACTATCACGATCTGGATCTGCATGAAGGACGGGTCAATGTGCGGCGGCTTAAGAACGGTTTTTCGACTATTCATCCGCTGCGCTTTGATGAGCGCGAGGCAATCGAACGCTGGAGTCAGGTCCGCGCCGGCTGGAAAGCGGCGGCAAAAACCGACGCGCTGTTTATCTCTCGTCGCGGTACGCCGCTCTCACGCCAGCAGGCATATCGTATTATTCGATCCGCCGGTGAAAATGCGGGCACCGTTACGCACACGCACCCTCATATGCTGCGTCACGCCTGCGGCTATGAACTGGCGGAAAGAGGTACAGATACCCGTTTGATACAGGATTATCTGGGACATCGTAATATTCGTCACACGGTACGCTACACTGCCAGCAATGCGGCGCGTTTTGCCGGGATTTGGGAAAGAAATAATCTTTTAGAGGAAAAAGGCCTGTCAAAGGAAAATGATTTAAGCGATTGATTTAATACAATAAAATCAATTGCTAACAGGTCAATTGGGGCCAAACTGTTTATATCATAAAAATGTTTTGTAATGTTTTGCAACTCACCGCGCTATATTTCTGCAGAAAAAATCATAGTTTATTGATTATTATATATTTTTAATCACGCAATCACTCACTTTTCTCCCACCATACTCCCGTTGCACCGGCGATCCTTCGCCAGCGCCATCGCTATTCCTTTTGCACTCCCGCCCACCACTCCAGATTATATACCCACAAAAAGCCAAATAAACAGAATTTAAAACCACAAATAAACCAGTCAAAAACCAAAAACAGATCATTTATCCCAACGAGTCAAAATGGCCCCAATTGTCTCATCAGTTGGGTAAAAACTGTGCAGAGCCGGCAGCCTGACTACTCGGCTGAAATCTGACATGCCTGGAAGGCACATCGGCTGCCAATCCGGTTCGTTATTTCGACATCGTTCAAAGGAAAACAGTATGAAAATCAAAACACTGGCAATGGTTGTTGTGTCAGCCCTGTCCCTGAGCTCCGCGGCGGCGCTGGCCGATACCACCACGGTCAACGGCGGGACAGTGCATTTTAAAGGGGAAGTCGTCAATGCGGCCTGTGCGGTAGATGCCGGCTCTATCGATCAAACCGTCCAGTTAGGTCAGGTGCGTTCCGCGAAACTTGCCACCGCAGGTAGCACCAGCTCCTCCGTCGGTTTCAACATTCAGCTGGATGACTGCGACACCACAGTGGCGACCAAAGCTTCTGTCGCTTTCTCCGGTACCGCTATCGACAGCAGCAACACCACCGTTCTGGCACTGCAAAACTCTGCCGCCGGCGGCGCAACCAACGTTGGCGTGCAGATCCTCGACAGCACCGGCACGCCGCTGGCGCTGGACGGGGCCACCTTCAGTGCCGCGACCACGCTGAATGACGGCACCAACATCATCCCGTTCCAGGCGCGTTACTACGCGACCGGCGCAGCGACCGCCGGTACGGCGAACGCGGATGCCACGTTCAAAGTGCAATACGAGTAAGGCCCGATCCACGCAGGGAGGCAATCAGGGCCAGGAGGGCCCGCTCTCTATTTCCAACTGGAGTGAAACGATGCAGGGAATGAAATCAGGTCTGCTGCTGCTACTACCCCCGCTGGCCCTGGCCGGTAATCAGTGGAACGTCACGCTGCCTGGGGGCAGCATGCGTTTTCAGGGCCTGATTATGGCGAGTTCCTGCCGCGTCGAAGCGGGCGATCGGCAGATGACGGTCAATCTGGGGCAGATCAGCAGTAACCGATTTCATGATGTCGGCGAAGACAGTAACCCGATCCCTTTCGCGATTCATTTACAGGATTGCAGTACCGCAGTCAGCCAGCATGTGGGGGTGGCATTTCACGGCGTGGCTGATGGTAAAAATCCCGATGTGCTCTCGGTGGGCGAAGGCCCGGGGATCGCCAGCGGGATTGGCATTGCGCTGTTCGACAGTCAGGGCCAGCAGCTGCCGCTCAATCGTCCGCCCGACCGCTGGGTGCCGCTCTACCGCGGACCGACGACGCTCAATTTTGTCGCCAAATATCGGGCGACCGGACGCCAGGTCACCGGCGGCGCGGCCAACGCCCAGGCCTGGTTCTCATTGACCTATCAGTAATTAATCCGCAGACAAACAGGACAACACGGTGAGCAGACAAGGAGATAACGTGAGAAAAATGGCAACGACGACACGCGGCATACTGGCGGGATGTTTACTTTTCGTCGCCGGTGCGTTGAGCGCCAGCGCGCAGGCGGGCGTCGCGCTGGGCGCGACCCGGGTTATCTACCCGGCGGGACAGAAGCAGGTCCAGCTCGCGGTGACCAATAATGACGACAACAGCACCTGGCTTATTCAGTCATGGGTGGAAAATGCCGATGGTCAGCGAGACGGTCGGTTTGTCATCACTCCCCCGCTGTTTGCCATGCAGGGCAAAAAAGAGAACACCCTGCGCATTATCGACGCCACCAATAACCAGCTGCCGCAGGATCGGGAAAGCCTGTTCTGGATGAACGTGAAGGCGATCCCCTCGATGGATAAATCCAAGCTCAGCGACAATACCCTGCAGCTGGCGATTATCAGCCGCATCAAGCTCTACTACCGTCCGGGAAAACTGGCCCTGCCCCCGGATCAGGCGGCGGAAAAGCTGACCTTTAGCCGCAGCGGATCGTCGCTGACGCTGACGAACCCCACCCCTTATTACCTGACGGTGACCGAACTGAACGCCGGGACGCGCATTCTGGAAAACGCCCTCGTGCCGCCGATGGGCAAAACCAGCGTCAAGCTGCCCGCGGATGCCGGGAGCACCATCACCTATCGCACGATTAACGATTACGGCGCGCTGACGCCGAAAATGAATGGCGTACTGCGTTAACCCAGAGTACCCCGCCGCGCGGGCCACGCTGCGCATGACCAGAAGCACTGACAGCCGGGCAACGTCGGACCGGAGGGATTATGTCACATCGAAAATATGGACTGGACCATTGGGGTTGCCGAAGCGCCCGGCGCCTGATTACGCCGGCGCTGACGCTGTGGCTCTGCTCACAGCCGTTTGCCACGCGGGCGGACCTCTATTTTAACCCCCGCTTCTTAGCTGACGATCCGGCGGCGGTGGCTGACCTGTCGGGATTTGAAAAAGGCCAGGAGGTGCCTCCAGGCACCTATCGCGTCGATATTTATCTCAACAATGGTTTTATGACCACCCGGGACGTCACTTTCCAGGCCGACGCGCAGGGCCATGGCTTGTCGCCCTGTCTGACGCGCGGCCAGCTGGCGAGCATGGGCGTGGATACCGGTCGGGTGCCGGGCATGGCGATGCTGGACAGCGCAGCCTGCGTGCCGCTAACGACGCTTATCAGCGAAGCCACTACACGCTTCGACGTCGGCCAACAGCGTCTGTATCTCACCGTGCCTCAGGCATTTATGGGCACCCGCGCGCGCGGCTATATTCCGCCGGAGCTGTGGGATAACGGTATCACCGCCGGGCTGATTAACTATAACTTCACGGGCAATAACGTCCATAACACCACGGGTGGCAGCAGCCGTTACGCCTATCTGAATCTGCAGAGCGGCCTGAACGTTGGCGCCTGGCGTCTGCGCGATAACAGCACGTGGAGCTACAGTAGCGGCAGCGGCAGCGCTTCCTCCAGTGAAAACCGCTGGCAGCACGTTAACAGCTGGCTTGAGCGGGACATCACGCCTCTGCGTTCGCGGCTGACCCTCGGGGACAGCTATACCAACGGCGATGTCTTCGACGGGATCAACTTCCGCGGCGCCCAGCTGGCCTCGGACGACAATATGCTACCGGACAGCCAGAAAGGCTTCGCGCCGGTGATCCACGGGATCGCCCGCGGCACGGCGCAGGTGTCAATCAAACAAAACGGCTATGAAATCTACCAGAGCACAGTGCCGCCGGGGCCGTTTACCATCGACGATCTCTACGCCGCGGGCAATGGCGGCGATCTGCAGGTCACGATTAAAGAAGCGGATGGCTCCCGCCAGGTCTTCAGCGTGCCCTGGTCAACGGTGCCGGTGCTGCAGCGTGAAGGCCATACCCGCTTCGCCCTCACCGCCGGGGAGTACCGCAGCGGCAACAGCCAACAGGAAACGCCCGATTTTTTCCAGAGCACGGCCATGCATGGCCTGCCGGCCGGCTGGACCCTGTACGGCGGCACTCAGCTGGCGGACCGCTATCGCGCCTTTAACCTTGGGGTGGGGAAAAACATGGGCTATTTCGGCGCCCTGTCGCTGGATATCACCCAGGCCAACGCCACGCTGGCGGACGACAGCGAGCATCAGGGACAGTCGGTGCGTTTCCTCTATAACAAATCCCTGGATGAGACCGGGACTAACCTGCAGCTGGTGGGCTACCGCTACTCCACCCGCGGCTACTATAACTTTGCCGATACCACCTACCGCCGGATGAGCGGCTACAGTGTGGAAACTCAGGACGGCGTTATCCAGGTGAAACCCAAATTTACCGACTACTACAATCTGGCTTACAGCAAGCGCGGCAAGGTGCAACTGAGCGTGACCCAGCAGCTGGGGCGCACCGCCACCCTCTATCTCAGCGGCAGCCACCAGACCTACTGGGGCACCGACGATGCCGATGAGCAGCTGCAGGCCGGCCTCAACGCCGCCGTAGACGATATCAACTGGTCGCTAAGTTACAGCCTGACCAAAAACGCCTGGCAGCAAGGGCGCGATCAGATGCTGGCGGTCAACGTCAATATCCCCTTCAGCCACTGGCTGCGTTCCGATAGCCGCTCAGTCTGGCGGCACGCCAGCGCCAGCTACAGCCTGTCGCACGATCTCAATGGCCGCATGACTAACCTGGCGGGCCTGTACGGCACCCTGCTGGAAGACAACAACCTCAGCTATAGCGTGCAGACCGGCTATGCGGGCGGCGGCAACGGCGACAGCGGGAGCACAGGCTATACGGCGCTCAACTACCGCGGCGGCTACGGCAACGCCAACGTCGGCTACAGCCGCAGCGACGGCTTTAAACAGCTCTACTACGGGGTCAGCGGCGGCGTGCTGGCGCACGCCAACGGCATCACCCTGAGCCAGCCGTTGAACGATACCGTGGTGCTGGTGAAAGCCCCCGGCGCCGGCGGCGTGAAGGTGGAAAACCAGACCGGGGTACGCACCGACTGGCGCGGGTATGCCGTCCTGCCCTATGCCACCGAGTATCGCGAAAACCGGATCGCGCTGGACACCAACACCCTGGCAGACAATGTCGACCTTGATGATGCAGTGGTCAGCGTGGTGCCGACCCATGGGGCGATCGTCCGCGCCAACTTTAACGCGCAGGTGGGAATGAAGATCCTGATGACGCTGACCCATCGCGGCAAACCGGTGCCGTTTGGCGCCCTCGCCACCGGCGACAGCAACCAGAGCGGCAGCATCGTCGCGGATAACGGCCAGGTCTACCTGAGCGGGATGCCGCTGGCGGGCAAGGTGCGAGTGAAATGGGGCGATGGCCCGGACGCTCAGTGCGTGGCCGATTATCGTCTGCCGCCGGAGAGTCAGCAGCAGGCGCTCAGCCAGCTGTCGGCCGCGTGCCGCTAAGGAGATCATGATGAAAACACTGCAGTATCTGCTGGGCGCCCTGCTCACCCTGGTGACGCCGTTTGCCTTCGCTGCCGATAGCACGATCACCATCAGCGGCTATGTGCGCGACAACGCCTGCGCAGTGGCCGGCGAGTCGAAGGATTTCACCGTCGATTTTCAGGACAACGCCGCGAAGCAGTTTTATGCCGTCGGGGCGACGACGCCGCCGGTGCCGTTCCGCATCGTGCTGTCGCCCTGTGGCACTTCCGTCACCGCGGTGAAGGTCGGTTTCACCGGCGTGGCGGACAGCGTCAACACCAGCCTGTTAAAACTCGATGCCGGCGCCTCGGCAGCGGCGGGAATGGGGGTGGAAATTCTCGATCAGCAGCA
The DNA here is from genome assembly GCF_003790505.1 of Klebsiella sp. P1CD1. NCBI lineage: Bacteria > Pseudomonadati > Pseudomonadota > Gammaproteobacteria > Enterobacterales > Enterobacteriaceae > Klebsiella > Klebsiella sp. P1CD1. The sequence continues at coordinate 910,987 of NZ_CP033631.1, read as the reverse complement.
GTCCCGGCTGCCGGTCAATGCGCCGTCGTCAGCCATGTCCTGGACCACGCTGACGCCGGGCCAGACCAACATTCTCAACTTTTACGCCCGTCTGATGGCCACTCAGGTGCCCGTCACCGCCGGGCATGTCAATGCGACAGCGACATTCACGCTGGAATTTCAGTAAGCGGAGGCTGAAATGAAATGGACCCACGTGGGCTGGCTGCTGGCCGGCCTGTTAACCGCGAGCGCTTCCCTGCGGGCGGCCGACGTCACCCTCACCGTCAACGGGAAGGTGGTGGCCAGACCCTGCACGGTTTCCACCGTCAATGCCACCGTCGAGCTGGGCGATCTCTATACCTTTAGCCTGATCGGCGCGGGCTCGGCATCGGCCTGGCACAGTGTGGCGCTGGATCTCAGTAACTGCCCCGTGGGTACTTCACGGGTGAAGGCCACCTTCAGCGGGACGGCGGACAGTACCGGCTATTACAAAAACCAGGGAACGGCGGGCAATATTCAGCTCGAACTGCAGAGCGAGGACGGCACCACGCTGAACAATGGCAGCAGCCAGTCGGTACAGGTGGATGAGGCCAGCCAGTCCGCTCGCTTCCCGCTGCAGGTTAGAGCCCTGTCCGTCAACGGCGGCGCCACGCAAGGCACCATTCAGGCGGTGATTAACGTCACCTATACCTACGCCTGAGCCAGGAGAGCATTATGATGAAAAAAATTATCCCCCTGTTCACCACCCTGCTGCTGTTGGGCTGGTCGATGAACGCCTGGTCCTTTGCCTGCAAAACGGCCACCGGGGCGACGATCCCCATCGGCGGCGGGTCAGCCAACGTCTACGTAAATCTGACACCGGCGGTTAACGTCGGGCAAAACCTGGTGGTCGACCTCTCCACGCAGATTTTTTGCCATAACGACTATCCGGAAACGATCACTGACTACGTCACCCTGCAGCGCGGATCCGCCTACGGCGGCGTGCTGTCGAGTTTCTCCGGCACCGTGAAATATAACGGCACCTCTTACCCCTTCCCGACCACCACGGAAACGGCGCGGGTGGTTTACGATTCACGGACCGATAAGCCCTGGCCCACCGTCCTGTATCTGACGCCGGTCAGCACCGCCGGTGGGGTGGCGATCACCGCAGGATCGTTAATCGCGGTGCTGATCCTGCATCAGACCAACAACTATAATAGCGACTCCTTCCAGTTCATCTGGAACATTTACGCCAACAACGACGTGGTGGTCCCCACCGGCGGCTGCGATGTCTCCGCCCGCGATGTCACCGTCACCCTCCCCGACTACCCGGGATCGATGGCCGTGCCGCTCACCGTGCACTGCGCGCAAAGCCAGCAGCTGGGGTATTACCTCTCCGGCACCACCGCGGATAGCGCCAACGCGATCTTCACCAATACCGCCTCCGCCTCACCGGCGCAGGGGATAGGCGTTCAGCTGACCCGCAACGGCAGCGCCGTGCCGGCGAACAGCACGGTCTCGCTGGGCACCGTCAGTACCTCGCCAGTTAATCTCGGTCTGACGGCAACCTATGCCCGGACCACAGGCCAGGTCACTGCCGGCAACGTGCAGTCGATCATCGGCATCACCTTTGTCTATCAATGATGACCGACTATATCCTCTCACCCTGCTCGCTGGCCGCCCGCGGGTTGAGCCAGCTGATGGTGAACGCCGCGAAGCGGCCCGTTGAGCTGCCGGTCGAGGGCGTGTCCCTGCGGGAGCTGACCGCCGTGAAGCGGATCGTGGTGTTTCTCCCTGACGATCCCCTGTGGATGCTCACCACGCTGCGCCAGGCGGCAAGGCTGCTCGACCAGGCCTTGCAGCCGTTACCGATGTTGATTCTGAGCCGCAGCCCGGCCATCTGGCTGTGGCAAACGCTGCTTTATCAGGTGAGCCATCCGGATCGTCTGCGCAACGTCCATACCGCCCCCGCCGATCTGTCCTGCACGGAGCTGGCCGATCGGCTGGAGAACGCACCGCGACTTGAGCGGCTTGCCAGTGAAGCCGCCCTGCTCAACGACAAACGAGCCGCCGGATTGAGCCATGCCGAGTTCAAAGTGATCCTCGCCCTGCTGCAAGGGCAGACGATAGGCGAGCAGGCCCGGCGTCTCCGATTGAGCCAGAAAACGCTCTACACCCAGCGGCTGGCCGGGGTGAAAAAGCTGGTGGAATATCACCCGCATCTGGCCCCCCGCTTTCCGCGTACGCTGCTACCGCGCTCATCCGCCAGCTCACTGTCGGCGTTTGAACAGGAATGGGTACAAGCGATCCACGATCGCCAGGTCTTCCCGGTTTTTCAACCTATCGTCGATAGTCGCTCACAGCTACAGGGGGTGGAGATCCTGATCCGCTGGCGCCACCGCGGCCAGGTTCTCCATCCGCAGGCTTTTTTGCCGCAGTTCCGCGCCGACTACGCCTGGCTGCTGCTCACGGCCTTTGTCCTGCAGGAGGCCGTGCAGAATATTAATGAGCATCCGGGTACTTTCTATTTTTCGGTCAATATTCCTTCCTCGCTCGCCGCCAGCGATAGCCTGCTGCGGATGGTGGAAGCCGCTCGCCAGCAGCTCCGGCAGCCAGAGGGCGTGGAAAGGCTGGTGCTGGAATATGCTGAAACCATCGATTTTCGCCGTCAGAGCCGATCCACCGCCCAGGTGGAGGAACTGCAACGTGCTGGCGTGCGGGTGATGCTGGACGACTGCTTTTCTCAGGGGAGCGTCATCTTTCCGGCGCGTCGCCTGCACTTCAATGCCTATAAACTGGATATGAGTATCGTCAACGACGCTCAGCACGATCAGAAGGCGCTTGCGCTGATAAAAAGCCTGGCCTACTACTGCCAGTTGAGCGGCAGCCGCTGCGTGGCGGAAGGGGTGGATTCGCTGGCGAAGTTTACGCAGTTAAAATCGCTGGGTATTGACCGTTTCCAGGGCTATCTGTTTTCACCGCCGATGCGGCGCGAGCATCTCCCGGATCTGATCCGCCGCTTTTCCCATCAGCGCGATCCGGCGGATCGTTGATGGCGCGAGAAAAGCGCACCGGTTGGCACCGGTGCCGGTACGTCAGGCGCGAATATCGTCGTATTCGCGGGTGTTATCGAATTCATGTTTGGCAAACGGGCAGAGAGGGATGATCTTCCGCTGCTCCTGGCGCATTTTTTCCACCACCTTCGCCACCAGCTGTTTCCCCACGCCCTGGCCTTTCAGGCTGGGATCAACATCGGTATGTTCGATAATGCTGAGGTGGTCGCCGGTGGGAACAAAAACAATTTCCGCCACCTGGTTTCCCTGCGCGTCGTTAACATAAAACTTGTTGTGCCCTTCCAGTATTTCCATCTTCTCCTCGCTTATTTATGACGATAGTGCAGGGCGCCGCTCGGGTAGGTATCGATCACTTTTACCACCGTCGCCACATCCACTTCATCCGGGATAATCCACGGTTTACGCTTCAGGTTAAAAAGCTTCGCGCTGCCGCGCACGCAGTTCCCCGAATGCTGACAGATCGCCGTATTAAAGTAGACGTCGATTTTCTCTCCGGTGTAGGCCCGGTAGCCCGCTTCCAGTAATTCCTTATCCATGACATTGCCTCGTTCTTTTTTTATGTTTCAGGCTAAGCATAGTCCTACACGTCGCGGCTGACTACGCGTAAGCGTGGGAATTGGCGCCTCACATCATGCTTTCCCATCGGGTAAGGATCCCGCAGTCGGCGATCCGTTGACTTTCATTCCCGCAACGAGGCGATTACACTCATCACACACTGGTATGATCACTCAGGGATGCTCTATTGAATCATATTGCCACCATCGCCCGCCCGGCGCGGTTACTGCTCGTCTTGCCGCTTTCTGGCTGCTCACTTTCGCCCGCGATCCCGGTATTGGGCGCCGCGTTCCCCGGCTGGTTTTTCTGCTTATTGGGCGGTGCGTTTTTACTGATCCCCTGCCATATCCTGATTACCCGTAAAGGCTGGCAGCCGCGCTTTTCTCCTCTGGTCTTCAGCTATGTCGCGCTGATGTTCCTGTTCGCCACGCTGCTGTGGTTTCTGTTTTTTGTTCACTGATCGCTTATGACAACTTCCCGCACTCCCCTGTTACGCAAAAAGTGGCCTCTGCTGGCGCTGGTCCTTGCCGCTATCCTGGCGCTGATCCTGGTTATCTGGCAGTTGCAAACCTCGCCGGAGACCAATGACGCCTATGTCTATGCCGATACCATCGATGTGGTGCCCGAGGTCAGCGGACGCATCGTGGAGATGCCCATTCGCGATAACCAGCGGGTGAAAAAAGGCGATCTGCTGTTCCGCATCGACCCCCGTCCCTATCAGGCGATGCTCGATGACGCGAAAGCGCGGCTGACGACCCTCGACGCGCAGATCATGCTGACCCAGCGCACCATCAAAGCGCAGGAGTATAACGCCCAGTCGGTGGCGGCCGCCGTCGAGCGCGCCAGAGCGCTGGTCAAGCAGACCACCTCCACGCGCACCCGCCTTGAGCCGCTGGTGCCGCAGGGGTTTGCCTCCCAGGAAGATCTCGATCAGGCGCGCACCGCTGAGAAAGCGGCGCGGGCGGAGCTGGAGGCCACGCTGCTGCAGGCCAGACAGGCCTCGGCGGCCGTGACCGGCGTGGATGCCATGGTGGCACAACGCGCCGGGATCCTGGCGCAAATCGCCCTCGCCGAACTGCATCTGGAATTTACCGAAGTGCGTGCGCCCTTCAACGGCGTGGTGGTGGCGCTGAAAACCACCGTCGGCCAGTACGCCTCGGCGCTGAAGCCGGTCTTTACCCTGCTGGATGACGACCGCTGGTATGTGATCGCTAACTTCCGCGAGACCGATCTGAACAACGTTCGCCCCGGCGTGGCGGCGCGGATCACCGTGATGACCAACCACAACCGGACCTTTAACGGGGTGGTCGATTCGGTCGGCTCCGGGGTCCTGCCCGAAGGCGGGAGCGTCATCGAAGGGCTGCCGCTGATCCAAAAAAGCATTAACTGGGTTCACGTCTCGCAGCGCTTCCCGGTGAAAATCGCCGTCAGCGATCCCGATCCGGCGCTGTTCCGCATGGGCGCCTCGGCCAGCGCCGTGCTGCAGCCGTAGCCGGGGGACGCGATGTTTCCTCTCGCCCATTTTTTACGCCAGGAGCTGCGCGACGCGCCGGGACGCGCCAGCTACACGCTGCGCCTGACGCTGAGCTGCGCGGTGCTCATCACCCTGTTTATGACCCTGCAGATCCCCTTCCTGGCCGTTGCGCTGATCGTCGTGTTCTACGTCAGTCAGCCTAACGTGTTGATGATCAAGCTGGTCAGCGTGGTCTTTTTTGTCACCGTCACCGTGGCGCTCGGCGGCGTGCTGCTGATCATCAAGTGGACCTATGACTACCCGCTGATCCGCCTGGCGGCCTCCGTGGCGCTCTTTTTCTGCGCCATCTACCTGATGCGGGTGCTGGGTAAGCTGGGACTGGCTTTTTTCGTGGTGGCGCTGGCGGTGATTTATGCTCAGACCTTCCCGTCAATGACCAGTCAGAGCGAGATCCTGGTGCGGCTGCTGCTCTGGCTGTGGGTGGCGATTAACACCGCGATCCTCGTCACTTTGCTGGTCAACGCCTGTTTTCAGCAGGCCTTTCCCGGCAACCAGTTTAAGGCGCGCCTGGCGGGGATGCTGCACGAGGTCGCCCGGCGGCTGACGGCTCCTGGCGATGAAGCGCCACCGACCTTCGGCGAGACCGCCGCGCAGTTCAACCAGCTGCAGTCGCTGTTCGCCCAGGCCAGCCGGGCCACGCCGGAGATAGCCGCCGAACCGCAGGCCTGGCGCTCGCGGCTGGCCGCCACCCTGCGCTGCTATCAGCTGGCGGCGCTGCTGCAAGCAGACGAGGCGGATAGCGAAGATCGCCAGCAGCTGTCGCAGGCGGTACTGAAGCTGAAGAGTGCCCTCAGCGAGGAACAGTTTGACGGCGCCATTCCTCCCCTGGCGCTCAGCGGTCGTGGCATTAATCACGCGGTTCTGCAGGAGATGGCTACCCTCCTGCAGCAGCTGGCGCAGGGTGAGCCCGTCGCCCTGCCGCAGGGTGAGGTGGAGAAGGCGCCCCTGCTGGCGCCGGACGCCTGGCGCAACCCGGCTTATCTCCATTTTGCGCTCAAGACCCTGCTGGCGACGCTAATCTGCTATGTCTTCTATACCGCTGCCGACTGGCAAGGGCTGCACACCATTATGCTGAGCTGCGTCATTGTCGCCCAGCCCGGGCTGGGCGCCACGATGCAAAAGACATGGCTGCGTATCGGCGGGGCGCTGCTCGCCACCCTGCTGGCGCTGCTGTTAATCGTCTTTGTTCAGCCCTGGACCGATTCGCTGTCGGGCCTGCTGGCGATGTCTCTGCCGGTGCTGGCGCTGGCGGCGTGGATTGCCGCCGGCTCGGAGCGTATCGCCTACGCCGGGATCCAGATTGGTTTCACCTTTGCGCTGGCCTTCCTCAGCTGGTTTGGCCCGCTGACGAACCTCACCGAGCTGCGGGATCGGGTGCTCGGCATCCTGCTCGGGGTGCTGGTCTCCTCCATTGTCCATTTGTATCTCTGGCCGGACAGCGAAGCGCCGCAGCTGAAATCGCGCCTCGCCAGCCTCTATCGCCGGCTGGCGGACTGCCTCGCCGCCCCGCACGATGCGGTGCCGCTGGCCCCTCTGTTTGTCGCCTTCACCGACAGCGAAGCGCTGCTCCATCGGGTTCGCGCTGAACCGCTGGGCACCTGGGCCCATCCCTGGCCCCAGGCGAAAGGCTGGCCGATGCGCGCCACCCTCGCCCAGGCCGAGGAGATCGCCCGCCTCAGCGAAGGCTACCGGCTCAATGCCGCGCCGGGAGACCCGACGCTGGCTCGCTGCGCTGAACAGCTGCGGCGCTACGCCGAACGTATCGAACAGGAGGCGGCAGCGCCTGACGGGACGCTGGCCGCCGATCTCCGCAACCCCTTTGGCCCGGCGCTGGCTACCGCGCTGGCCGCCCTGCCCGACTGGGGCCCGACACCGATAGCGACTGAGCAACAGGCTAAAACGTCATGATGATGCTTCCTTTCCCCGCGCGATTGCGGGTCACTCTCTTTACCCTGACGCTGACGCTGCTCAGCGGCTGCGCGCTGATCCAGGATGAGCCTTCCCAGGTCGCCATCGTCAATCCGCAGCAGGCCCAGCTGGCGCAGGTGATCCACCTGGCGAACAGCGACTGGCCGGCAGCCCGCTGGTGGGAGGCCTATGATGATCCTCAGCTCAACCTGCTGATCAACCGGGCGCTGCAGAACTCGCCGACCATGCAGGCCGCCCGGCTACGCATCTCCCAGTCGCAGTCCACGGTGGAGCTCGCCCGCTCGGCGATGGGCCTGCAGGCCACCGCCGTCGCGGCGCAAAACCGCCTGCGGATCACCGACAAATCCTTTAGCTGGCCCTACTCGTACTCCCTGCCGGTGGATAAGAACGGTCCCTGGTATACGCTGAATACCGTTGGCGTCGGGGCGCAGCTGAATATCGATCTCTGGGGAGCCGATCGCGCCCGGGTCGCCGCCGCCATTGGCGAGAAAAATGCCCGGCTGGCGGAGACCGCCGGCATTGAGCTCGACATCGCCAGCAGCGTGGCGCAGCTCTATTTCACCATGCAGGCGACGTTCCAGAAAATCGCGCTGCTGCAGGAGCTGGAGGGTATTGCCCAATTCTCGGTAGCGGCCCATGAGCACCGGACCCAACGCGGCGTGGAAGACAGTGTGGATGTGGCCAATGCCCGGGCTGAGCAGCTCGCCGCTCGCCAGCAGATTATCAGCGCCGAGGGGATGCTGACCCAGTATCGTGAAACCCTGCGGGCGCTGATCGGCGCCGATGCGCAGAGCATGCCGGCGATCCATCCGGTGGCGCTGCCGGCGCTCCAGGAGACGCTGCCATCGTCGCTCTCTTTCGAGCTGCTGGCCCGCCGTCCGGACCTGCAGGCGCTGCGCGGCTACGTGACTGCCTCCCTGAGCCAGGTCGATGCGGCGAAAGCGGCCTTCTATCCTCATTTTGATATCAAAGCGTTCTGGGGATATAACGCCCTGAGCGTCGGGGATCTGTTTAAGTCCTCTTTCCAGCAGATCAACCTGCTGCCCGGGCTGTATCTGCCAATCTTCGACGGCGGTCGTCTGAACGCTAATCTGCAGTCGGTGCGCACCGCCAGCAACATCCTGATCAAACAGTACAACCAGGCGGTGCTGGACGCGGTGCGCGATGTCGCCATCAGCTCCAGCCAGCTTAACGATCTGAACCAACAGCGCGCGCTGCAGCAGCTAAAGGTCACCGCGGCGCAGACCACCACCGACAGCGCCCGCGCCCATTATCAGCGCGGCCTGCTCAGCCGCTACGCCGCCGAAGAGGCCCGGCGGGCGGTTCTCGCCCAGCAGCTGTTGCTGCTGGACATTGAAGCCCAGCGGCTGAGCACCGACATTACCCTGATCAAAGCCCTGGGCGGCGGCTATCGCGGGCAGTAACAAAAATGCCTTCCCGGATGGGGAAGGCATTTAACAGAAGAGGCGGGGTGGCTGCGCGGCGATTACACCAGGGCGCGCAGCTCCTCCTGCATATAGGTGGAAAAGAATTCCGGATGCTTGATGACCATCCGCTCGCCGGCGGCGATCCGTTCAGCCCAATCCGCCACTTTGTCGGTAAACCCGGCGCTCCAGCCCTGCTGCTGCCCGCGTTCAGCGACGTCGGCCGGGGTAGCGGGCACGCCCAGCTCTTTCAAATATTTGAGAATTCCCTTCGCGGTACTTTCATCCATAGACTGTGGTACTGGCTCAGACGTATTCATACCACCGATGAAATCCAATGCTTTATCAATGACTGCTGGCATAGGTGTGTCCTTATATTAACCACATAGTAAACCTGACTACACTATGGACCGGAAAGTGACGTGATTTCAAAGAACACGCTCACGTTATGGGACATCGCGCATTGTGAAAAAGGGATTTTGTTCTGCTGAGGCGGGTTTCGTACAAAAATAAGCCGGCCCCGTAGGGCCGGTCTGAGGATCGCGTCAGGCGTTGCTGACGGATGTTTGCCCGGCGCTGGACCGACTGTTCTCCAGCATCCGGCGGACCGGGACAATCAGCACGGCCAGCACGGCGGCGCAGATCAGCAATGCGATGGAGCAGCGGGCGAAGAGGTCCGGCAGCAGCGACAGCTGATCGGCCTTCACGTGACCGCCAATCAGGCCCGCCGCCAGGTTACCCAGCGCGCTGGCGCAGAACCACAGGCCCATCATCTGGCCGCGCATTCTCTCCGGCGCCAGCAGAGTCATGGTCGCCAGACCAATCGGACTCAGGCACAGCTCACCGAGCGTCAGCATCAGGATGCTGCCCACCAGCCACAGCGGCGACACACCGGCCCCGCCGTTGCTCAGGACGTTCTGCGCCGCCAGCATCATCAGGCCAAAGCCCGCCGCTGCGCACAGGATGCCAATCACGAATTTGGTCATACTGCCCGGACGCACGTTTTTACGCGCCAGCGCAGGCCACGCCCAGCTGAATACCGGCGCGAGCAGAATGATAAACAAGGCGTTAATCGACTGGAACCAGACCGCGGGGATCTCAAAGTCGCCGATCATCCGGTTGGTGTAGTCGTTAGCAAACAGGTTAAAGGAGGTCGGTTTCTGTTCAAACGCGGACCAGAAAAAGGCCGCCGAGACCAGCAAAATAAAGCACACCAGCAGGCGCGCCCGCTCTTTACGGTTCAGCCCCGCGAAGACGAACAGCCAGATGAAATAGAGCGCCACGGAGGCGGCAATCACATAGACCAGCACGCTGGCCACCGCCACCGGGTTAATCACGATCGTGCCCAGGCTAATCAGCGTGACCAGCACTGCCACCCCCAGGGCCAGGGCCAGCAGCCACGCTCCGACGCCATTCTTTTTCGCCACCGGGCTGTTCCAGGTGGAATCGAGGCCGACCTCCGCGTCATAGCGCTTCATCGACGGCACGGCAAAGACGCGGAAAATGACCAGCGCCACCAGCATCCCGATCCCCCCGATGCCGAAGCCCCAGTGCCAGCCATGGGATTTAATCAGCCAACCGGAGATCAAGGGCGCGATAAACGAGCCGATGTTGATCCCCATATAGAACAGCGAAAAACCGCCGTCGCGGCGCGCGTCGCCTTTTTTATACAGGGTGCCGACCATCACTGAGATACAGGTTTTAAACAACCCGGAACCCAGGACGATAAACATCAGACCGATAAAGAACAGGTCGTTGCCCAGCCATGCCGACAGGGCGATCGACAGGTGCCCCAGGGCGATCAGGATAGAGCCGTACCAGACGGCCCGCTGCTGGCCAAGCCAGTTATCCGCCAGCCAGCCGCCCGGCAGCGCGGCCAGATACATACTGCCAGCAAAAATCCCGACGATCGCCGAGGCGTTCTCCCGCGCCAGTCCCATCCCGCCGTCGTACACCGTCGCCGCCATAAACAGGATCAGTAAGGGACGGATGCCGTAAAACGAGAAGCGCTCCCACATTTCGGTGAAGAACAGGGAGCCCAGCGGATAAGGATGGCCGAAAAAGGTACGGCTTTCGTTTTTATTAACAGAGGAATGCATAAATTCTCCAGGTAAGGTGCGCCGCAGCGCAAGTTAACCGTATAAAGCGGGCTGACGATTTATAATTTGTTTGCATTAACATCAAACGCGAGCATTTTTAACCATTTGATAACCACACAATGGTTTTGTCCAGCCCCTTACCTTCCCTTTTTAGATGAAAAGTCGACAAACATCTAGTTTTACAGATTTAACGTTCATAAAAAGATAAACAGCATTGACTTTATATTAGCGCAGCAAATCCGATTATTTTTATTAAAAAACAGAAAGTTAACGCTAAGGCGACGATCTATAGCGGCTCAGTTCGGCTGCCAGGATAACGACAGAAAAAGTAAGGAAAACAGGTGGAATGATGTAGAAACCACGCTAAGTGGCAATATTTCTCTATCAGGGACTATCCTGGCCCACGGTGTTTGTCGCGGAGGATGACGGGAGGGGAAGTGAGGCAGCCGGGAGTCAAAGCCGGCGCCTTTCGCGAGTTATTTCACACGCTGCCCTGCGGCATCAATGACTGGCTCACCATCTTCCTTCACGAACGCGCCTTTTTGCGACGCCGTCAGGATCTCCAGCACCACCTCTGACGGGCGGCAGAGTCGGGTGCCCCGCGGCGTTGTCACGATCGGACGGTTAATCAGGATCGGATGCTGAAGCATAAAGTCGATTAACTGATCGTCAGTAAACCGGTCTTCCGCCAGCCCCAGCGCGTCGTAGGGTTCAACGTTTTTCCGTAGCAGGGCACGTACCGGGATCGCCATCGCGGCGATCAGCTGGCGCAGCTCATCGCGCGATGGCGGCGTCTCCAGATAATAGATAATGGTGGGCTCAGCGCCGCTGTTGCGGATCAGCGCCAGGGTATTACGCGAGGTGCCGCAGTCAGGGTTATGGTAAATGGTGATGCTCATAGTACGTTCTCATGGCTGGTTGAAGGAGAGACGCAGCGCCAGCGCGGCCAGCGTCACAAGCAGCACCGGCAGGGTCATGGTAATGCCGCAGCGGAAATAATACCCCCAACCGATGGTGATGTGCTTCTGCGCCAGCACATGCAGCCAGAGCAGCGTGGCCAGGCTACCAATTGGCGTGATCTTGGGCCCCAGATCGCAGCCGATGACGTTGGCATAAATCATGGCCTCTTTGATCGTCCCTGTTGCCGCGCTGCCATCAATCGACAGGGCGCCGACCAGTACGCTGGGCATATTATTCATTATTGAAGAGAGGAAGGCCGACAGGATACCGGTGCCCAGCGTCGCGGCCCAGAGCCCGCGCTCCGCCAGCATGTTCAGCACCGTGGTCAGATAATCCGTTAACCCGGCGTTTCGCAGGCCATACACCACCAGATACATTCCCAGCGAGAAGATCACGATCTGCCACGGGGCGCCGCGCAGCACCTTGCCGGTGTTAATCACCCGCCCGCGCTTCGCGACAGCAAACAGGATCCCCGCTCCCGGCGCCGCGATGGCGCTGACCGGGATCCCCAGCGGGTCAAGAACGAAAAAGCCGACCAGCAACAGCAGCAGCACGCCCCAGCCGGTGCGGAACGTCGCCGGATCTTTTATCGCCGTGACCGGCGCTTTCAGTAACGCCATATCCCAGGCCGGCGGGATATCCCGGCGAAAGAACAGGTGCAGCATCGCCAGGGTGGTGAGGATCGCCGCGAGATCGACCGTCACCATCACCGAAGCGTACTCCCTGAAGCCGATGGCAAAGAAATCTGCCGAAACGATATTCACCAGATTCGACACCACCAGCGGCAGGCTGGCGGTATCGGCAATAAATCCGGCGGCCATGACAAAGGCCAGCATCGTTCCCTTGCTGAATCCCAGCGCTCGCAGCATGGCAATCACGATGGGGGTGAGGATCAGCGCCGCGCCGTCGTTGGCAAACAGCGCCGCCACCGCGGCGCCGAGCAGGATAATCCAGGTAAATAGCAGACGACCCCGCCCTCTTCCCCAGCGGGAAACGTGCAGCGCGGCCCATTCAAAAAAGCCAGACTCATCAAGCAGCAGGCTGATAATGATAACGGCGATAAAGGTGGCGGTCGCATTCCAGACGATATGCCACACCACCGGGATATCGGCTAGTTGTACTCCACCGGTGGCCAGCGCCAGCGCCGCGCCAAAGGCCGCGCTCCAGCCGATCCCTAAACCCCGCGGCTGCCAGATCACCAACACCAGGGTCAGGACAAAAATCGCGCCTGCCAGCAACATGATTACCCCCGTCAATCACATTCGAAAAAACAGATATGTTTAGATAAAATTTTTACTGACAACCCGCCCCGTCAGCCAGTCTGCAAACCATCATCCGCACATCGTCCTGCTGACTGAGCCAGGCCTGCTCAATCACCTGCGCCGCCCAGGCCGGCATCTGCGGAGCGAGGCGGTAATGGACCCATTTACCCTGTTTACGATCCAGCAGCAGCCCGCTTTCCCGCAGCATCGCCAGATGGCGGGAGATCTTGGGCTGGGACTGGGCGAGCGCCGTACAGAGATCGCAAACACACAGCTCTCCACGCGCCTTGAGCAGCAATACGATCCCCAGCCGGGTTTCATCGGCGAGGTTTTTGAACAGTTGCAGGGGCAATAAAGACATGATTTCTCCTCAAGCGTGACGGACAGCATACGGAACCACCAATAAAGATCAATATACATTCGTAAAAACATATGTGTTATTTCACGCCTGCGATAAGCCCCCGTTGAGTGGCTACACGCCCTCCCTTGCGCAATAGCACGGAAAAATGCCGCGCTTTCTTTTATCCCTCATCGAAATGTGTCAGGCTGGCGATCCCATCGGATTGACAGGGTTTTCAGGATGAGTACGATTTATGTGGTTGTTTTAACGTATATAAAACCGCTCGAAGAGGTGGACGACGCCATTCCCGCCCACGTCGAATGGCTCAAAAAAGGCTATGCTGACGGCCTCTTTCTCGCCTCCGGCCGCCGCCTTCCCCGCACCGGCGGGGTGATTCTGGCGAAATGCGCCAGCCAGGAAATGCTGGAATCGCGTCTGAGTCAGGATCCCTTCCAGCAGTTGGGTCTCGCCCGTACCGAGATTATTCCCTTTGAGGCCAGCATGGCGTCACCCGTACTGCAGTCGCTGTTATAAGCGTATCCCGGAGGAAAAATGCAGCCGTCCTTTCACTGGATCAATGAACCTGCCGAGTGGCGCCGCGATACCGACGGCCTGACGGTGGTCACCGATAAGCATACCGACTTCTGGCGCCATACCTGGTATGGCTTCGAGCGTTTCTCTGGGCATCTTTATGCTACTGAGGTGGAAGGTGATTTTACCCTGCAGGCAAAAATATGTGCCGATTTCACCACGCTTTACGACCAGGCTGGACTAATGATGATGGCGGACGAGCAGACCTGGCTGAAGGCGGGGATTGAATTCAATGACGATGCCCCGGCCATCGGCAGCGTACTGACGCTAACCCACTCCGACTGGGCCACCGGGCTTTTTCCCGGCGACCCGCGCACCTTCTGGCTGCGGCTGACCCGCAAGGGAGATGCGTTAAGGCTGCAGTATTCGACCGACGGCGAGCGCTGGCCGCTGCTGCGGCTCGGCTACTTTCCGCCAGGCCCGGTGAAAGCGGGCGTCATGTGCTGCTCACCGGAGCGCGCGGGACTGGCGGTTGAGTTTCAGGATATTCAGCTTTCCCCGCCATCAGACAAAGCGCTGCACGATCTGAGCTGAACGCTAGCGGGAAGACCCGACTTTCTCTGCATCCTGGGGCCCGGGATTACAGGGTTCGCGGGTGCCGGGCAGGTAAAAATGGCCGTGCTTATCAGGATCGGTGCCGCCCGGGCACCCTGCCCGACCCGAGGAATTATCGCTATCGCCGCCGTTCGAACCGTTGCCGCCGTCGGCGCCAGCTATTACCGACTGCCCGTTATGGCCACCGTGAACGCCCTGCGCTGCACTGGCCGAAAACGCCACCAGCGCGAATATACAGACCATGAAGCGTCTGCCCATTGCTGCCTCTCCCTTATTGATATTCCCCGTCCATCGCGTTGACGATGGGATGAGCCGTTGCACGGCAAAATGCACCGCGATAAAAACGCGTTATCCGCAGGGAGTATAGGGTTAAGGCTGAGAGAAAGACAGGGCCGGTGCCTTCAGACATTTCGCACGCAAAATAGCCTCTATTCCGCGGTATGCGCTATCAGAAAATCAATCAGGGCTTTCACCCTTTTCGTTCTGCCCGCGTTTTTCGGGTAATAGAGATAAACCGGCGGATAGGTTTTCCAGTAGTCCTCCATCACCGGTAGAAACTGTTCACGATCGGGCTGTAGCCGCCAGATGGGTTCAAACAAGCGGCCAATCCCCAGTCCATGGCGGATACCGTCGGCCATGACGTCAATATCATTGCTGATTAACTGTCCGGGCATCTCGACGGTCAGTTGCTCGCCGTGGTCATTGAGGATCAGCGGCAGGATGCGGTTGTTGGTAATAAAGCGATAGCCAATCAGCCGGTGATGGTTGAGATCGGCGGGCACTGCAGGCACGCCATATTCGGCCAGATAGGCTGAGGAGGCATATAACCCTTCCCGAAACGGCTTCATTAACGGGCGGGCGACCACTCCGCCTTCGAGAATATCGCCAAAGCGGATCCCCAGGTCGAATCGTTCTTCAATAATATTGACGGTACCGTCATAGACCGATATTTCCAGCTGGATCCCCGGATATTGCTGACAAAATGCCGCCATCGCCGGTTTCAAAATAAGCAGGTAGGCAAAGCGCGAGAGGGTTATTCTCACTGCTCCGGAGGGTTCCTGATTCTGGTCGCGGAGGCTCTCCAGCGATGTTTCCAGAACCTCCACCGCCGCCGCAGTCTGCTCCAGCAGCTGTTGCCCGGTTTCCGTCAGCTCGATTCGCCGGGTAGTGCGCACAAAAAGCGGATGACCGATGTGCTCTTCCAGCAGCTTGAGGGCATTGCTGACCGAGGGCGGCGTGATTTCTAATTTCCTTGCGGCGGCCGAGATAGTGCCTTCGCGCGCAATGCTCTGAAAAATGCGTATCTGATTATAAAGCGCGTTATTCATAGCATCTCCTTAAGCCAACCTCGACTGATTATTAAGTACAGGCTAAATATTCTTAAGTCAATGACCGCCTAATCTTCGCCACCAGGGGCTCGTATACTTTTGTCTCTTCCCGCTAATAACGACTTTCCGGAGACAACGATGCGAATTTTATGTCTGGATATCCCTGCGCCCGGCGCGACGCTGGAACACTATGCGCCGCACCTTACCGCGGAAGCCCTGCATGCCTGGGGACTGTATAAGTCTGGCTTTATCCGCGACATCTATTTCCGTCAGGACCGACCCGGCGTCGCTATTTTCCTCGAATGCGACACCGTGGAAGAGGCGAATAACGTCATGGCCGAATTTCCGCTGGCAAAAGCGGGTTTATTAACCTTCGAGTGTATTCCACTCGGCTCGTTTATTAGCTGGGAAAATCTCTTCTCAGCCGAATTTAAACATCAGGAGTAACGATGGGAACGCCTCATATCCTTATCGTTTCCGGACATCCGGACCTCAACCATTCCATCGCCAACGCCACCATCCTCGACGAGGTAGAGACCGCCCTGCCCGACGCGGAAATCCGTCGTCTGGACTGGCTCTATCCGCACGGCAAATTCAACATCAGCGCAGAGCAGGAAAGCCTGCTGAAGGCCGATGTGATTGTCTGGCAGTTCCCTTTTTCCTGGTATGGGCTGCCCGGGTTAATGAAACAGTGGCTGGACGAGGTTTTTGTTCATGGCTTTGCTCACGGCTCAACGGCGAAACTGGGCGGTAAAAAACTGCTTCTCTCTTTCACCACCGGGGCGCCGCAAGCGCTCTACACTACTGACGGTTTCTTTGGCCACGCCATTGAAGAGTACCTCCTTCCTTTCGAGACCACGGCCAGGCTGTGCAATCTTGAGCTGCTGGCGCCGGTTTATACCTGCGGCATCAGCTACGCCGACCGGGATGCCGACAAAATCGCCCAGCAAAAAGCGCGTGCCCGGGAGCACGCGGCCAGACTGATCGCGCAGCTGAAAACTCTGGTGGAATAACCCAAAGGGAGAAAATAACGATGCAGTATACCCGGCTCGGTAAAAGTGACTTACTGGTCTCCCGCATCTGCATGGGATGTATGGGGTTTGGCGATCCGTTGACGGGCCAGCATCGCTGGACGCTGGACGAAACAGCAAGCCGGGACATCATTCGCTACGGCCTCGAAAAGGGCATCAATTTTTACGATACCGCCATCGCCTATCAGAACGGCTCCAGTGAGCGGTACGTTGGCCGGGCGCTGCGGGAGATGGCAAAACGCGAGGAGGTGGTGCTGGCCACCAAGTTTCTGCCACGAACCGCTGCCCAGATAGCCGAGGGGATCAGCGGAAAAGAGGCGATAGCCCGCTCGCTCGACCAGAGTCTGCGAAACCTCGGGATGGACTACATCGACCTCTACATCTACCACATCTGGGATCACAACACCCCGGTTATCGACGTGCTGGAGGCGCTGCACACCGCCGTGACCGCCGGCAAGGTGCGCGCGATTGGCATTTCCAATTGCTATGCCTGGCAGCTGGCGAAGGCGAACGCCCTTGCTGAACGCGAAGGGCTGACGCCCTTTGTCTCCATGCAAAGCCATTACAACCTGATTATGCGTGAAGACGAACGAGAACTCTTCGGGCTGTGCGCAGAAGATAATATCGCCATGACCCCCTATAGCGCGCTGGCCAGCGGCCGTCTCTCGCGTTTAGAAGGCTACACGCGGCGAGCGGTGGAAGATGATTATGCCCGGGGGAAATACGACGGCACGGCAGAGCAGGATCGGATCATTATTGCGCGCGTCGCCGAACTTGCCGAACGGCATCAGGTCTCCATGACCGAAATCTCGCTGGCCTGGCTGCTGACTAAAGTCACCGCCCCGGTGGTCGGCGCCACGCAAAAGCACCATGTTGACGGTGCGGTCAGCGCCGTGAACCTGCGGCTCAGTTCTGAGGAGATCCGCTATCTGGAAGAGGCCTACCAGCCGCACGTTCTCACAGGCGTGATGGCGCAAAACACGCCGCAAGCCAAAGACCATCATCAGGTGTGGACGCGGTAACCCTCTGTCCTGTTCAGCAGGGAGAATAAAACATGAAAAACGTGATTGCCGCGGCAGCCTTGTCGCTTGTGCTGTCTGATTTTACTTATGCCAACGAACAAAGAGATGAAGCTATGATGAAAATTACCCCCTCCACCCTTGTGGACGCTGATATTCACGCGGTCTCACCGGCGCTGGCACGCTTTGGTCGAGAAGCAATTACTGAAGATCTGTGGACACGCGAAGCCCTCTCGCCCAGGGACCGTAGCATCGTGACCGTAGCCATGCTGATTGCCCGCAACCAGCCAGGCGAGCTGAAGCACTATATTGCCGTTGCGCTCGATAGCGGCGTGACGCCAGCGGAAGTATCAGAGATCATTACCCATCTGGCGTTCTACTCAGGTTGGCCCAATGCAATGTCAGCCGTCAGCGTGACCAAAGCGATCTTTGCAGCCCGCGGCATCACGGCAGAGGCCCTGCCCGCCGCCTCGCCAACGCTGCTGCCACTCAATGAACAGGTAGAGAAACAGCGTGCAGACACCGTGGAAAAAAAATGTCGGCCCCATTTCGCCTGGCCTGGTTAAATTTACCGCCGACCCGCTGTTTCTCGACCTCTGGCAACGGCCCGCGCTTACGCCCCGCGACAGAAGTCTGGTGACGGTCAGCGCGTTAATCGCCGCCGGACAGAGCGCGCAGATTGGCTACCACCTGAACAGAGCCATGGATAATGGGCTTTCGGCTGAAGAGGCCGGAGAAGTGGTCGCCCAGGCGGCGTTCTACGCGGGATGGCCAAATGCGTTTACCGCCGCCCCGGTGGTCGGCGAGGTATTGCGAGCGCGCGAGAGCAAAGCTGAATAAAAAAGAATAAAGGACAGGTAAGCTGTCCTTTATTTATCGTTAATTGTTAATTTAAAGGTACCACGAGGGCTTCCGATTAGGTCTCGCGGAAAGAACATAAACGGTCTATCGAAGTATGGAGACTTCGATCGTGAGTCTGTTCACATCGCTCATTGAGAAAATTGCCGTTCCGTATGCCGTCATGAGTCTCATGAAAGCAGCGATCGCTGTGGCGAGACGGTAGCGCGGACATGTCTATTTGGTCAGAGATGGGCATCTCAATTTAGTTACTACACCGCTACTTCGCTTGATGTATTTTATATTAAATATCAATGAATTGAATTATTCATTTAATATAAATTGATGTTATAGCAATCGCTATACAGGCTCCTTAGTCATGACTGACCGCCCCACACCGCATATCGCAAGAATTTGCTCTCTCAGCCAGCGGTGACCGGGGTCGCGTTCCATTCTGGGGTGCCACATCTGCGATACCGTAATACGACGGCTTTTGAACGGCAGCTCGAAAACATGTACCTGGTCCGTTACCTGCTGATTGAGTAAATAGAGTGCGGGTATCATGGCGATAAGATCCGATTCCAGCGCCACGGACAGGGCTGTCGGAAATCCCGGTACGACGCTCGCAATTTTACGTTTTGTCCCCAGTTCGGCCAGCGCATCGTCAACGGATCCGTGCAACGCGCCATCGGGTGACGCTACCACATGGCCCCAGGCGACATAATCATCCACGCCTATTTCTGCCTGCTTAGCCAGCGGGTGCCCTTTACGCACGACGCCAACAAACCGATCCTCAAACAGTCGTTGCAGCCGTATTTCTGGCCCCATATTACTCTGAACGCCAATCTCCAGATCAACCAGCCCTTCCCGAAGATAGCGCGACGTTTTTTCCGGCTTAGGCGCGAAGCGTATACAGACATCCGGCGCGGCGTCGGCAACCGCTGCTATGAGCGCAGGCCCAAACGCCACCACAAAACCATCGTTTGCCCTGATGGTAAAAAGACGCGCCAGACTTCGCGCGCTGAACGTTTCCGTTGAGGGCTGCAATACCGCCCTGGCCTCGTGCACTGCACGCCTGGCACGATCCCGGGTCGCTTCGGCCCACGGAGTCAGTACCATGTTACGCCCGGCGCGCACCAGGATCGGGTCTCCTGTGACATCGCGTAACCTGCTTAATGTCCGGCTCATGGCCGAGGTGCTGAGGTTCAGACGACGTGCCGCACCTGCGACACTCGCTTCACTCAGCAATATGTCGAGTGCTACCAGCAAATTAAAATCGGGATCAGACATTACCCTTCCTCCCAGCACATTAAGATAAGGCGTTTGATGCAACAATAAAGTGAAAGTAGTGCGCCTTCCGCCCAGTAAAAGCCATCTTTATAGTTTTGTCATCCATACACTCTTCTCAGAGGACAAATGATGACGCTCTTTTCCAGCCAACCCGGCGACGAAGGACTGCCTGGCCCGGCGCGCGCACGGGTGATGGCCGCAATAATGACAACTACCTTAATGGGTGTGTTTGATGGCACCATGATCAACATTGCCCTGCCCTCAATGGCTCAGGAGATGCAGGTACCTGCCAGTATTGCCGTCTGGTTCGCCAACGGGTATCTGCTGGCGGCTGCGATGACGCTGGCGATATTCGCGGCGCTTGCGGCCCGTCTGGGTTATCGCCCCGTATTTCTGGCGGGCCTGACGACCTTTACCCTGACATCACTGGGTTGCGCGCTGGCGAATAAGCCCGAAGTGCTTATCGGTATGCGCGTGCTTCAGGGGATCGGCGGCGCGGCGACGCTGAGTATTGCCCCCGCAATACTCAGGTCCGTATTTCCCGGACGATTACTTGGCCGCATTCTGGGGTTCCATGCCCTGCTCATTGCCTCCAGCTCCGCTATCGGCCCGGTATTGGGCGGTACGATCCTTCACACCCTGAGCTGGCAATGGCTGTTTGCGATAAACGTTCTTCCCGGCACCCTCGCCTTACTGCTGGCGGTCAGAGCGCTGCCGCGGGATGCGATCCCTATGCAGGCGCCCTTCGACACCGTGGGCGCCATATTGTCGGCGCTGCTGTTGGGTTCGACGATCATGGCGGCGAACAGCCTACAGAACGCTACTTCTCAATTCGGCAGCCTTTGCTGGATGGCTCTCGCTGCGCTGAGCGGCATGGCTTTTATCTGGCAAATCCGCCGCACGGATCATCCCTTACTGCCGCCGACCATGTTTAAAAATGAACGTTTTACCCTCGCGGCCTTCACGTCGATGATTGCTTTTGTTAGCCAGGGGATCACCTTTATTACGCTGCCCTTCCTGTTTCAGAGCGAATACGGCTACAGTCCGGTAGTATCTGCCCTGCTGTTTACGCCGTGGCCGTTAGGGATCGTGCTGATTGCGCCGCATGCAGGCCGTTGGGCGGACACGATATCAGCCCCGGCGATATCCACCCTGGGGCTGGTGATTTTTGTCGTCGGTTTGATCCTGCTGGCGACGTTACCCGCCGGCCCTTCAATGTGGGATATCTGCCTGCGAAGTCTGGTGTGCGGAATAGGGTTTGGCTGCTTTCAGAGTCCCAATAACCGGGAAATGCTCTCAAACGTTATTCGTGAGCACGCGAGTTATGCGTCCGGTGTTTTATCCATTATGCGCACTTTCGGGCAGTGCCTGGGAGCCGCCGCCGTAGCCGTTCTGCTGGCAGCAGATGAAAGGTCAATTCATGTTGCGCTGTGGAGCGCTGCCGCGGCCTCTGCGGTATCGGTCATCGTCAGCGCGAGCCGGTTGCGTAAAATTACTCATCCTGCGGAAACAGGATAAATGCGAAAATATCACTAAACGCGACTACTCCAGCGCCAGCAGCGCAAAACGCTGATCCCGCAACCAAAGTGGAGTCCTCCGTCGGAGTTCAATAGACTAACAGCATGCTATAACCGCTGATTTATCAAGGGAGAAGTGAGTTTAGAAGACGTCAGGAGACTGGAGTTTGGAGCGGGCGAAGGGAATCGAACCCTCGTATAGAGCTTGGGAAGCTCTCGTTCTACCATTGAACTACGCCCGCGAAGAGGTGCGAGAAGCATTATAGCCCTTACGCACCTTGTGACAAGCCTGCCAGATGCTGACTGGCGATAAAATAACCTTTTAGCACTTAGGTTTACTGCCCTGCGGCGGCAGATAGCGCAGCGGATCGATGGCCGTGGCCCGATAGCGGATCTGGAAATGCAGGCGCACAGAGTCGGCATCCGTACTGCCCATGGTGGCAATTTGCTGGCCGGCCTTCACGCTCTGGCCATTATTCACCATCAGCTTATCGTTGTGGGCGTAGGCGGTGATGTAATCCTCGCTGTGCTTAATCATGATCAGGTTGCCATAGCCGCGCAGCTGGTTGCCGACATACACCACCTTGCCCGCCCCGGCGGCATACACCGGCTGCCCGCGGGTCCCGGCAATATCAATGCCCTTATTGCCGCCATCGGCGGTGGAATAAGGCAGGACCACTTTGCCACTGGTCGGCCAGCGCCAGCAGCGCTGTCCCACCGGCGGCCAGGAGGATTGAGGTACCGCAGATGAAGGGGTGACCGCCGCAGTGCGCGTAGAGGAAGATTTTTTCTTCGTCGTCTTTGACGCGCCGCTGCCGTTGAGCTTCAGCTTCTGCCCCACCTCAATGGTGTAAGGCGGCGAGATGTTATTCAGACGAGCCAGATCGCGAACGCTGGTGCCGGTGGTGCGCGAGATGCCGTACAGGGTATCGCCACGTTTGACGGTATAGGTGGCACCGGAGTCGGAGGTGCTGGAGCAACCGGCCAGCACCAGGCTTGTCGCCAGCATCAGTGTCATATAAAAGCGTTTCATCATCAGGCATCCTGCACTTAACACAACCACTTACCTCGCAATCAGGGCGAATATCATACCAGCCCGCGGCGCAGGGCGTCATCCCTGAAGGCTAACAGATGACCCTCTGGCATCACGTTCGGCCAGCGACGGAAAGATTCACGTTCATACCGCACGTCGTGGAGGGCACGCCCCGCAGTCCCAGGCTGCCGCTCGCAGACCAGCCTCCAGGGCTTGTTTTGGTAATGCCTTTCTCCCATTTATGGGCTACCCTAGTGGCCTGAGTACATGACCCGGCGGGTTTGTGCCGGGTCATTTTTTATTTTCAGGAGTCGTCATGGCCGGGGAACACGTCATTTTACTGGATGAGCAGGATCAACCTGCCGGTATGCTGGAGAAGTATGCCGCCCACACGCTTGATACCCCTTTACATCTCGCGTTTTCCTGCTGGTTGTTTAATCAGCAGGGTCAGTTTCTGGTCACCCGCCGTTCGCTGGGCAAAAAAGCCTGGCCCGGGGTGTGGACTAACTCGGTCTGCGGACACCCCCAGCAGGGCGAGACCTTCGAGCAGGCCGTCACGCGCCGCTGCCGCTTCGAGCTCGGCGTGGAGATCGCCGATATCGCGCCGATTCACCCGGCCTTCCGCTACCGGGCGGTCGCCCCCAACGGCATTGTTGAGAACGAAGTGTGCCCGGTGTATGCCGCACGCGTGGTCAGCCAAGTGCAGCCTAACGACGATGAAGTCATGGATTATCAGTGGGTTGACCTGGCAACGATGTTAAGCGCGCTGGCCGCCACGCCGTGGGCGTTTAGCCCGTGGATGGTACTGGAAGCGGAAAACCAGGACGCCCGCCAGGCGCTGATCGATTTCGTTGCGCGTCTGCGCGGGTAAGCTGACTATTCTCCAGGCCAGGCGCAGCTCTGTGCCTGTCATTAATGCCTGGCGGCGCTACGCTTGCACAGGCCTACGGTTCTGCGCCATTGCGTAGCCCGGATAAGGCATTTACGCCGCTATCCGGGATCCCCCGGCTTGCGCTGCGCCGGGCTACGTCAGGCTTCGGCCCTCATATCAGACATAAAAAAACCCGGCAAGCCGGGTTTTTTGTATTTCGCGAAGGGCGATTATTTCTGCGGACGCATCGCCGGGAACAGGATCACGTCGCGGATGGTGTGGCTGTTAGTGAACAGCATGACCATACGGTCGATACCGATACCCAGACCAGCGGTCGGCGGCAGGCCGTGTTCCAGCGCGGTGACGTAGTCTTCGTCGTAGAACATCGCTTCGTCGTCGCCGGCGGCTTTCGCATCAACCTGATCCTGGAAGCGCTGCGCCTGATCTTCAGCGTCGTTCAGCTCGCTAAAGCCGTTACCGATTTCACGGCCGCCGATAAAGAACTCGAAACGGTCGGTGATTTCCGGATTCACGTCGTTACGGCGCGCCAGCGGAGAAACTTCCGCCGGGTATTCGGTGATGAAGGTCGGCTGAATCAGATGCGCTTCCGCCACTTCTTCGAAGATCTCGGTCACGATACGGCCCAGACCCCAGCTCTTCTCAACTTTAATGCCGATGGACTCAGCGATCGCTTTCGCGGAATCGAAGTTATCCAGATCCGCCATCTCGGTTTCCGGACGGTATTTCTTGATCGCTTCGCGCATGGTCAGTTTTTCAAACGGCTTGCCGAAGTCGAACACCTGGTCGCCGTAAGGCACTTCAGTGTTGCCGAGGATGTCCTGCGCCAGGGTGCGGAACAGGGATTCGGTCAGCTCGATCAGATCTTTGTAATCCGCGTATGCCATATAGAGTTCCATCATGGTGAACTCTGGGTTATGACGAACGGAGATCCCTTCGTTACGGAAGTTACGGTTGATCTCGAAGACGCGTTCGAAGCCGCCAACCACCAGACGCTTGAGGTACAGTTCCGGCGCGATACGCAGGTACATGTCCAGATCCAGCGCATTGTGATGGGTGATGAACGGACGCGCGGAAGCACCGCCCGGGATCACCTGCATCATCGGGGTTTCCACTTCCATAAAGCCGCGGCCAACCATGAACTGACGAATACCCGCCAGGATCTGCGAACGCACTTTGAAAGTGTTGCGGGATTCATCGTTGGAGATCAGATCGAGGTAACGCTGACGATAGCGCGCTTCCTGATCCTGCAGGCCGTGGAATTTGTCCGGCAGCGGACGCAGGGCTTTGGTTAGCAAACGCAGCTCGGTGCAGTGGATGGACAGCTCGCCGGTTTTAGTCTTGAACAGCTTACCGCGGGCGGCGATGATGTCGCCGAGATCCCATTTTTTGAACTGGTCGTTATAAACGCCTTCCGCCAGGTCATCACGCGCGACGTACAGCTGAATACGGCCGCCAACGTCCTGCAGGGTAACGAAAGACGCTTTACCCATAATACGACGGGTCATCATGCGGCCAGCAACGGCCACTTCAACGTTCAGCGCTTCCAGCTCTTCGTTTTCTTTCGCATCGAAGTCAGCGTGCAGTTGGTCAGAGGTATGGTCACGACGGAAATCGTTCGGGAAAGCGACGCCCTGCTCACGCAGCGCGGCCAGCTTCTCACGGCGGGTTTTCAGTTCATTATTAAGGTCAATTGCCGCGTCAGCGCCCTGTGCTTGTTGTTCAGACATGTTGGTTCCTCATAACCCTGCTTTCAAACTTGCTTCGATAAATTGGTCCAGGCTGCCGTCGAGCACCGCCTGAGTGTTGCGGGTTTCCACCCCGGTACGCAGATCTTTAATACGCGAGTCGTCCAGCACGTAAGAGCGGATCTGGCTGCCCCAGCCGATGTCGGACTTGTTGTCTTCCATCGCCTGCTTCTCGGCATTTTTCTTCTGCATTTCCAGCTCATAAAGCTTCGCTTTCATCTGCTTCATGGCCTGGTCTTTGTTCTTGTGCTGCGAACGGTCGTTCTGGCACTGCGTCACCAACCCGGTCGGGATGTGGGTAATACGCACCGCGGATTCCGTACGGTTAACGTGCTGTCCACCGGCGCCGGATGCGCGATAAACGTCGATACGCAGATCGGCCGGGTTAATTTCGATATCGATATCGTCATCCACTTCCGGATAAACGAACGCCGAGCTAAAGGAGGTATGACGACGGCCACCGGAATCGAACGGGCTCTTACGCACCAGGCGGTGAACGCCGGTTTCCGTACGCAGCCAGCCGTAGGCGTAATCGCCAATGATTTTGATGGTCACGGATTTAATGCCCGCAACTTCACCTTCGGATTCTTCGATGATTTCGGTCTTAAAGCCGCGGGCTTCCGCCCAGCGCAGGTACATGCGCATCAGCATGCTGGCCCAGTCCTGGGCTTCGGTGCCGCCGGAACCGGCCTGAATATCGAGGTAGCAGTCGGCGCTGTCGTATTCGCCGGAGAACATGCGGCGGAACTCAAGCTGTGCCAGCTTCTCTTCCAGCCCGTCCAGCTCAGCAACCGCTTCGTTGAAGGTCTCTTCGTCTTCGGCTTCAACCGCCAGCTCCAGCAGACCAGCCACGTCTTCCAGCCCCTGGGACATCTGATCCAGGGTATCCACAATGGCTTCCAGGGAAGAACGCTCTTTACCCAGCGCCTGGGCGCGTTCAGGTTCGTTCCAGACGTCCGGCTGTTCCAGCTCGGCGTTTACTTCTTCGAGACGCTCTTTCTTGGCATCGTAGTCAAAGATACCCCCTAAGAACGTCGGAGCGCTCCGTGAGGTCCTGAATGCGGTTTTTTACCGGATTTATTTCAAACATGGTCGGTTTCTTTTAATGGATTTGTCAAAATGCGGTGATAAGAGCGGAATTCTACCGGATTCGCGCCCTTATTCATACACTGTTGTCAATTTGGCCAGAGGTGATCGATGATCAGCTGCAGGCTGCGGTTGCCGCGGAACTCGTTGATGTCGAGCTTGTAGGCTAACTGCACTTCGCGCACGCCGTTGTCCGGCCAAATGGAAGTATCAACGTTGAAAGCAATACCGTCCAGCAGCGGGCCGCCGCCAACCGGTTCGACCATCACTTTCAGGTGACGCTCGCCCACCAGCCGCTGCTGCAGCAGGCGAAAACGGCCATCAAACAACGGTTCCGGGAACATCTGCCCCCATGGTCCGGCATCGCGCAGCATCTGCGCCACTTCCATGCTCATCTCCGTCGCCGCCAGCGGGCCGTCGGAGACCACCTCACCCTGCAACAGTGAAGGATCCAGCCACTCGGTCACCAGCTCGCCGAAGCGCTGTTGAAACTCCTCAAAGCGCGCCTCTTCCAGCGATAAACCCGCCGCCATCGCATGGCCGCCGAACTTCAGGATCAGTCCCGGATAGAGCGTATCCAGGCGCTCCAGCGCATCGCGCATGTGCAGCCCCTGAATAGAGCGGCCGGAACCTTTGAGCGTGCCGTCGCCGGTCGGCGCAAAAGCGATAACCGGGCGATGGAAGCGCTCCTTAATGCGTGATGCCAGAATGCCAACCACCCCCTGATGCCACTGCGGATGGTACATCGCCAGCCCGCCAGGCAGGGTGTCGCTGCTGCGTTCCAGTTGCTGACACAGGGTCAACGCTTCGGCCTGCATCCCCTGTTCAATCTCTTTACGCGTCTGGTTGAGCGCATCAAGCTCATTGGCTAACACGCGCGCTTCGCCGATGTTATCGCACAGCAGCAGCGCCACGCCGACGGACATATCATCCAGCCGCCCCGCCGCATTGAGGCGCGGCCCAAGGGCGAAACCGAGGTCGCTGGCCGCCAGTTTTTGCGGGTCACGGTTGGCAATTTCCAGCAGCGCTTTAATGCCTGGCCGACATTTGCCGGCGCGAATGCGGCTTAACCCCTGCCAGGTCAGGATGCGGTTGTTGGCATCCAGCGGCACGACGTCCGCGACGGTGCCCAGCGCCACCAGATCCAGCAGCTCAGCCAGGTTCGGCGCGGCTATGCCGCGGGCGTCGAACCAGCCTTTATCGCGCAGGAAAGTACGCAGCGCCAGCATCAGATAAAACGCCACCCCCACCCCGGCCAGTGATTTCGACGGGAAGTCACAATCGCGCAGGTTAGGGTTAACGATGGCCTCGGCCGCCGGTAGCGTCTCGCCCGGCAGGTGGTGATCGGTCACCAGCACCGGAATGCCCAACGCATGGGCGTGATCGACACCGGCATGTGACGAAATGCCGTTATCAACGGTCATGATCATCTGCGCGCCGCGGGCGTGCGCCTGATCGACCACTTCCGGGCTTAAACCGTAGCCGTCTTCAAAACGGTTGGGCACAAGATAGGAGACGTTACCGTAGCCCAGCGCGCGTAGCGCCAGCACGCTAAGGGCGGTACTGGTGGCGCCGTCGGCATCAAAATCGCCGACCACCACAATATGTAACCCTTTCTCGAAAGCCTCATGCAGCATTTCAACCGCTTTTTCAACGCCGGTGAGCTGCGTCCACGGCAGCATGCCTTTGACGCTGCGCTCCAGCTCCTGCGCGCTGCGCACGCCGCGGCTGGCATACAGCCGCTGCAGCAGCGGCGGCAGGTCGGCAGGGAGATCGACGCCGTCAACCGCCTCACGGCGGCGTAGTTGTATCTGTTGTTTCACGCGAATCAGTTACCGCTTGTCTGTTTTTTATGCTCGTCGAGGAACGCTTTCAGCTCTTTCGGCCCCTGATAGCCCGGCAACACCATACCGTTGCTGAGAACCATCGCCGGGGTGCCGTTGACGCCCATCTGCACGCCGAGGGTGTAATGTTTGGCGATATCCACATTGCAGCTTGCCGGCTGCACGCCTTTGCCGTTCATGGCGTCATCCAGCGCTTTGTTGCGATCTTTCGCACACCAGATGGCCTTCATGTCCTGCTCGGCCTGGCTCTGCAGCCCCTGGCGCGGGAAGGCCAGATAGCGCACGGTGATGCCCAGCGCGTTGTAGTCGCTCATCTGCTCGTGCAATTTATGGCAGTAGCCGCAGGTGATATCGGTGAAGACGGTGATGACGTGCTGCTCCTTCGGCGCTTTATAGACAATCATCTCGTTGCTCAGCGTGTTCAGCTTACCGACCAGCAACTGGTTGGTGACGTTGACCGGCTGCGCGCCGCTCACATCGTACATCGGCCCCTGGATGATGTGTTTGCCATCGTCAGTGACGTACAGAACGCCGCTGTCGGTCAGCACCGTGCTCATCCCGGAAACCGGCGACGGTTGGATATCGGTACTCTGCACACCCAGCTTCGCCAGCGACTGTTTGATCGCCGCGCTATCGGCATGCGCCGCGCCGGAAAGCGAGGCTGCCAGCAGAGTGAACATCAATAAACCTTTTTTCATACTCAGTCCTTTTGTTCAGCACTCACGCCCGCGGGTGGTGCTGTTGATGAAGTTGTCGCAGACGCTCGGTCGCCACGTGGGTGTAGATCTGCGTGGTGGAGAGATCGCTGTGTCCTAACAGCATCTGCACCACGCGCAGGTCGGCGCCGTGATTGAGCAAATGCGTGGCGAAGGCATGGCGTAATACGTGCGGGGAGAGTTTCGCGCTGTCGATCCCCGCCAGGACGGCATAGTGTTTAATGCGGTGCCAGAAGGTCTGACGCGTCATCTGCTGTGCGCGCTGGCTGGGAAATAAGACATCCGACGCCACGCCATTCAGTAGCCACGGGCGACCATATTCGAGGTAATTTTCTACCCACATTACCGCCTCTTCGCCCAGCGGCACCAGACGTTCTTTGTTGCCTTTACCAATGACCCGCAACACGCCCTGACGCAGGCTGATATCGCTCATCGTCAGGCCAACCAGTTCCGAGACGCGCAGGCCGGTGGCATACAGCACTTCCAGCATCGCCTTATCGCGTAACTCCAGCGGCTGCTCCACCAGCGGCGCCTGCAGCAGACGTTCAACCTGCGCCTCGCTGAGATCCTTCGGCAACCGCTGCGGCAGCTTCGGCGAAGCCAGCAGCGCGCTGGGATCGTCCGGGCGAATTTTTTCCCGGTACAGATGCTGGAAGAACCGGCGCACGGCGCTGAGCAGACGTGCGGTGCTCGTTGCTTTGTAGCCGCCGGTTTGCCGCTCGGCCAGCAGCGCCTGCAGATCGTCGCTGCCGACGCTGGCCAGCGACAGGCCGCGATGGTGCAGCCACTCGACTAACATCGTCAGATCGCGACGGTAAGCGCTGAGCGTATTCTCCGCCAGATTCCGCTCCAGCCAAAGGGCATCGAGAAACTGTTCGATTTGTGCCAGATCCTGTTTCACATCGGCCTCTTTGTTCGTTATACGGTCTCATTATGCCTTAAGAGGCCGCCTTTCTGGTACACTGGGCGCAATTCACGGCAAGAATTGAGACGTTTACGCGATGAATATAGGTCTTTTTTACGGCTCCAGTACCTGCTATACCGAAATGGCTGCGGAGAAAATCCGCGATATCATCGGCCCTGAGCTGGTGACGCTGCACAATCTGAAAGACGATTCCCCCGCGCTGATGAGCCAGTACGACGTACTGATCCTCGGCATCCCGACCTGGGATTTCGGCGAAATTCAGGAAGACTGGGAGGCGGTCTGGGAGCAACTGGATACCCTGGACCTGGAAGGCAAAATCGTCGCACTGTACGGCATGGGCGATCAGCTGGGCTATGGCGAATGGTTCCTTGACGCACTGGGCATGCTGCACGACAAGCTGGCGACCAAAGGCGTGAAGTTTGTCGGCTACTGGCCAACCGAAGGCTATGAGTTCACCAGTCCAAAACCGGTTATCGCCGATGGCCAACTGTTCGTTGGCCTGGCGCTGGATGAAACCAATCAGTACGACCTGAGCGACGAGCGCATCCAGAGCTGGTGCGAGCAGATCCTCGGCGAAATGGCCGAACACTTCTCCTGACGCCGCTTACTCCTGCGCCGGTTTTTGCAGCACCAGCCGGCGCAGATCGCGCCATTCTCCGGCATCCATGCTATCCGCCGCCAGCCACAGATGCTGCCCGCGCCGGGTATCGACATGGCGTAAACGCAGCAGCATACCGCTATTGATGACCCACGGCGTCCCGAGGATCTCCCATTCGGCGTTTTGCCAGCGAAGACGGGAATCGGTGAGCAGTTTTATCTCTCCGCGACGGGCATGGATCCGCCGCTGGCTGCGCACGCAGTCAAACACTACCAGCGACAACAGCAGCAGCCAGATCGGGGTGTAGCTTAGCGGCCAGGGAACCAACAGCACCAGCGCCGCCACAACGCCGTGGAGCAGCAGGGAAAACCACTGCGCGCGCCAGGAGATACGGAGATCAGATTGCCACAGGACCACGTTCCCGATTCCGTGTCTGAATTAAGGTTACCATCCGCTGCAGCTCCGCATCGGCCGGTTTGCCGTGGTTCATCAGCCAGTTGAACAGATCCGGATCGTCATTTTCCAGCAGGCGAATGAACAGCTGTTTGTCAGCGTCGCTGAGGGTATCGTACTCATACTCAAAGAACGGCATGATGGAGATGTCGAGTTCGCGCATCCCGCGGCGGCATGCCCAGTGGATACGTGCTTTATTGTTAATGTCCATGTTGACCTTCCAGCAGCAAAATATAGGTTAGTTTAACCCGTTTTCTGCCGTAACTTTACAGGAATATCGCTGAATGCGAGCATCCTTCCATAAAAACCATAAAATAATGATGGGCTTATTGATTCCCTGCGTCAGGCGACTGTCTCACGCCAGCGCACAAATGGCCTGTTGAAAGCACTTGCAATGCACTATAGCTCTTTTACCATTGGTCACACACACTGCGTTAAGCGATTCAGGATATGACTATGGCTTTTACACCTTTTCCTCCGCGTCAGCCTTCCTCTTCCGCTCGTCTGCCGTTAACGCTGATGACCCTGGATGACTGGGCGCTGGCGACGATTAGCGGGCCGGATAGCGAAAAATATCTGCAGGGGCAGATTACCGCCGATGTGAGCAATCTCACCGATGCTCAGCATCTGCTTGCCGCCCACTGTGACGCCAAAGGCAAGATGTGGAGCAATCTGCGCGTATTCCGCCGCGACGGCGGCTTCGCATGGATCGAGCGCCGCAGCCTGCGCGACGTACAGCTGACCGAACTGAAAAAATATGCCGTCTTCTCTAAAGTCACCATCGCCGCCAACGACGATCTGGTTCTGTTGGGGGTGGCCGGCTTCCAGGCGCGCGCCGCGCTGGCGCCGCTGTTCGCTGCCCTGCCCGACGCGGCCGCCCCGGTGGTCAGCGAAGGCGCCACCAGCCTGCTGTGGTTTGAACATCCAGGTGAACGCTTCCTGCTGGTGACTGATGTCGACACCGCCAATCGCGTTACCGATGCGCTGCGCGGCGAAGCGCAGCTCAATAACAGCCAGCAGTGGCTGGCGCTGAATATTGAAGCCGGTCTGCCGGTTATCGACAGCGCCAACAGCGGGCAGTTCATTCCGCAGGCGACCAACCTGCAGGCGCTGGGCGGTATCAGCTTCAGGAAAGGCTGCTACACCGGTCAGGAGATGGTGGCGCGGGCGAAATTCCGCGGCGCCAATAAGCGCGCGCTGTGGACGCTGTCAGGGACCGCCAGCCGGGTGCCGGAAGCGGGGGAAGATCTGGAGCTGAAAATGGGCGACAACTGGCGCCGCACCGGGACGGTGCTTGCGGCGGTTCAGCTGGATGATGGCCAGTTGCTGGTGCAGGTGGTGATGAATAACGATATGGAGCCGGACAGCATCTTCCGCGTGCGCGACGATGCCGGCAGCCTGCGCATCGAACCGCTGCCCTATTCACTGGAAGACGCGTAATAAAGCGTTATGACTCCCGGCTTGCGGCGCTCGCGCCTTAGCCGGGCTACTTGACTGCAAATACCGTAGCCACGGTAAGCGCAGCGCCACCGTGGGATTTCCAGGCCGCAGATAACCGTAGCCACGGTAAGCGCAGCGCCACCGTGGGATTTCCAGGCCGCAGATAACCGTAGCCACAGTAAGCGCAGCGCCACCGTGGGATTTCCAGGCGGCAGATAACCGTAGCCACGGTAAGCGTAGCGCCACCGTGGGATTTCCAGGCCGCAGATAACCGTAGCCACAGTAAGCGCAGCGCCACCGTGGGATTTCCAGGCCGCAGAGTATCGTAGCCACGGTAAGCGCAGCGCCACCGTGGGATTTCCAGGCCGCAGATAACCGTAGCCACGGTAAGCGCAGCGCCACCGTGGAAGTTTAATCAGGACTGGCCGACGTACAGATAGATCGCCAGGAAGTGACACACGCTGCCGCCGAGCACGAAGCCGTGCCAGATAGCGTGGTTATAGGGAATACGTTTGCAGACGTAGAAGATAACCCCCAGCGAGTACACCACCCCGCCGACCGCCAGCAGCGTTACGCCGCCCACCGCCAGCTTCACTGCCAGCTGATAGACCACGATAAGCGACAGCCAGCCCATGGTCAGATAAGTCACCAGCGACAGAATTTTAAAGCGGTGCGCGATGGTCAGCTTAAACAGGATCCCCAGCAGGGCCAGGCTCCAGATGACGATCATCAGCCCCTTCGCCAGCGGTGAATTCAACCCCACCAGCAAGAACGGCGTGTAGGTCCCGGCAATCAGCAGGTAGATAGCGCAGTGGTCGAACTTTTTCAGCCACTGTTTCGCCCGCTGATGCGGGATCGCGTGATAGAGCGTAGAGGCGAGGAACAGCATAATCATGCTGCCGCCGTACAGGCTGTAGCTGGTGATCGCCGTCGCGCTGGCGTTGGTGTCTACCGCCTGCACCAGCAGCAACACGAGGCCGACAATACCGAACACCAGCCCGATCCCGTGGCTGATGCTGTTGGCAACTTCCTCTGCCAGAGAATATCCCTGAGTGATTAATGGTTTGCGCACCATATTTGACTCCGTGAAAACAAGAACGCTTTCATTGCCCACTTAGGGTAACTGAGAATGATTCCAGTGAACATCTGTTAGCTAAAATAAAACGATGTATATTTGTAAATACATTAAAATCATAATGTTACAATGTTATTTCAACTAACAGCTGTGCCGGTTTTATTTAAAGGCGTTTGAATTCAATAACATAAAACCGATCTTCCGCAGGATAGATTTCCCTAATCACCTGCCGCAGTTGTTCGAGGGTCATATTCTCCTGTTGAGCATGCTGTTCAGTTAGCGTATCGAGCGTCACCGTCGAGGTGGCGGTCACGGCGATGGTGCAAAAATAGCCGTCATCTTCATAGCGCCCAACGCGCAGGACGTCACCCGGTTTAAAATGCGATTCCGCCGCATCGCGGATAGTAATCGTTTTGCGCCCGGCAAGGATGTCCTCCTGAAAACGCTGAAAAAAGGTAATGTCATTGGCCTGCATGATATAATTCCGTCCTGGTCATTATGAATTGTGAGTTCGCCACTGTGAGTATGTTCTCCCACGCCGCTGTCGCCAGTCTCAATAATCTTGAGATGATGGTCTATCACTATGTCATTAAGAATCGTGACAAAGTGATGTACATGACCATCCGCGAACTGGCCGAGGCCGCCGGGGTCTCCACCACCACCGTGTTGCGCTTCTGCCGCAAACTGCAGTGCGAGGGCTACTCTGAATTTCGCGTACGCTTTAAATTATATCTTGAGCAGAATGAGCCTCAACAGGCAAATATCGGCGCCAGCGAAATTATGAGCTTTTTTAAAAGCGTCAATAATGACGAGTTCGATGAATTACTCGAGCAGGCCGTGGATATTATTCTCGCTTCGGAACGTATTATTTTCGTCGGCGCCGGCACCTCCGGCGCGCTGGCGAAATATGGCGCACGCTTCTTTTCCAACGTCGGTAAATTCAGCAACCATATTGACGACCCCTATTTTCCGGTAACCAATGATATGGCCCGTAACGCGCTGGCGATCGTGCTTTCCGTCTCCGGCGAAACCGAAGAGATCCTGCGCTTCGCCAGCCAGTTCAGCCTGCACCGCTGCAAGGTGATGTCGATTACCAGCCACGAGCATTCGCGACTGGCGAAACTGGCTGATTTCAATCTCTCCTGGCACGTGCCGCAGACGCGCATCGGCGGCGTCTACGATATTACAACGCAAATTCCGGTGATCTATATCCTTGAATCGCTGGGACGTAAATTAGCGCGCAAAATCAGCTAAAAATAACAGCCTGTTTTTTCGATGTAACATATTACGTTTAGCGGAATTTGTTATATCGTGACATTCAATTTCGCTTTGCTAGACTCAATCGCAATAGTTATTCAGAGAGATTAGCAAAGATGAAAAAATTGACTCTTCCCAAAGACTTTTTGTGGGGCGGCGCGGTCGCCGCGCATCAGGTTGAAGGCGGCTGGAATAAAGGCGGCAAAGGCCCGAGCATCTGCGACGTGCTGACCGGCGGGGCGCACGGCGTACCGCGCGAAATCACCCACCAGGTCGAAGCGGGTAAATATTACCCTAATCATGAAGCGGTCGATTTCTACGGCCACTACAAAGAAGACATCAAGCTGTTCGCCGAGATGGGCTTCAAGTGCTTCCGCACCTCTATTGCCTGGACCCGCATCTTCCCGCAGGGCGACGAAACTCAGCCGAATGAAGAAGGGCTGAAATTCTACGATGACATGTTCGATGAACTGCTGAAGTACAACATCGAGCCGGTGATCACCCTTTCCCACTTTGAAATGCCGCTGCATCTGGTACAGCAGTACGGCGGCTGGACCAACCGCAAAGTGGTCGATTTCTTTGTACGCTTCGCCGAAGTGGTCTTCGAGCGCTATAAGCACAAAGTGAAATACTGGATGACCTTCAACGAGATCAATAACCAGCGCAACTGGCGCGCGCCGCTGTTCGGCTACTGCTGTTCCGGCGTGGTCTATACCGAGCATGAAAATCCGGAAGAGACCATGTACCAGGTGCTGCATCACCAGTTCGTCGCCAGCGCGCTGGCGGTGAAAGCGGCCCGTCGTATCAACCCGGAAATGCAGGTCGGCTGCATGCTGGCGATGGTCGCCCTCTACCCTTATTCCTGCAAACCGGAAGATGTCATGTTCGCCCAGGAGTCGATGCGCGAACGCTACGTCTTTACCGATGTCCAGTTACGCGGTTACTACCCGAGCTATGTGTTGAATGAATGGGAACGCCGTGGCTTCAACATCAAAATGGAAGACGGCGACACGCAGATCCTGCGCGAAGGCACCTGCGCCTACCTCGGCTTCAGCTACTACATGACCAACGCGGTGAAAGCTGAGGGCGGCACCGGCGATGCCATTTCCGGTTTCGAAGGCAGCGTGCCGAACCCGCACGTCAAAGCCTCCGACTGGGGCTGGCAGATTGACCCGGTTGGCCTGCGCTACGCCCTGTGCGAACTGTATGAGCGCTACCAGAAGCCGCTGTTTATCGTGGAAAACGGCTTCGGCGCCTACGACAAAGTCGAAGCTGACGGCAGCATCAACGATGACTACCGCATCGATTATCTGCGCGCCCACGTCGAAGAGATGATCAAAGCGGTGACTTATGACGGCGTCGATCTGATGGGCTATACCCCATGGGGCTGCATCGACTGCGTCTCCTTCACTACCGGGCAGTACAGCAAACGCTACGGCTTCATCTACGTCAATAAACACGATGACGGCACCGGCGACATGTCCCGCTCGCGCAAGAAGAGCTTTAACTGGTACAAAGCGGTTATCGCCAGCAACGGTGAGAATCTGTAACTGACCGCCCTCTCCCGGCCGGGAGGGGGCAAATCACTTATCCGCCAGACACTTCTTTACAGCTTTACCATTGCCAAAACGCGTTCGCCCGATAAGATAGGCCGCGTGAATATTTGAGGCGATCATGATTAAGCGACAACGCAAAGCCATTCTTTTTGTCCTCCTGGCCTGTCTGGTGGTGCTGACCTGCACCGCCCAGCGGATGGCCGGGATGCACGCGCTGGTCATGAACCTCACCGCCGACAGCCCGTCGCTACAGCAAAACCCGGATAAGGCCGAGGCGCCGGTCACGCCGTGCGAGCTCAGCGCCAAGTCGCTGATGGCCGTTCCGCCGATGCTGTTTGAAGGGGCGCTGTTGGCTATCACTCTGCTGCTGGCGGTGCTGGCGGCGATCCCGCCGCGTATCGAACGCCAGTGGCCTCCCCGCGTTATCTCCCCACCCCGATTGCGGGTGCATCTGCGATTATGCGTCTTCCGTGAGTGATTAATTCTCCTGACAGCTCAGGTTAATTTATTACTTACGGAGAAAATTTATGTTTATGGTATTCAGGCGACTGCTGGTCTGCCTGCTTTGGCTATGGCTGCCCGTCAGCCAGGCCGCCGATAGCGGCTGGCTGCGCGTCGCCGACAATCAACACGCCAGCGTGCGCCTGCGGGCGCAAAGCGGAAGCAATGGCGACACCCGCCTGCTTTTAGACGTAGCGCTGGGAAAGGGCTGGAAAACCTACTGGCGTTCGCCGGGCGAAGGCGGCATCGCGCCAGCTATCGCCTGGCACACGCCGCTGGAGGTTAACTGGCGCTGGCCGACGCCGCAGCGCTTCGACGTCGCGGGTATTTCCACTCAGGGGTATCACGGCGACGTCAGCTTCCCGATGACCCTGCGCGGGAAAATACCGCCGACGCTTAGCGGCGTCCTGACGCTCTCTACCTGCAGCAATGTCTGCATTCTCACTGACTACCCCTTTTCGCTGGATATGACGGCTCCGGCAGGGGAGCAATTTAATTACGATTTCACCCGCGCGATGGGCACGCTGCCCCTGCGCGACGGTCTCACCTCGGCGCTTAGCGCCAGCTACGTCAGCGGAAAGCTGACGGTAACCGCCCGCCGCGATGCCGGCTGGCAGCAGCCAGCGCTGTTTATCGACAGCATGGAGGATGTCGATTTCGGCACGCCGAGTTTTACCAGCCGCGGCGATACGTTAACCGCCACCGTACCGGTCACAGATAGTTGGGGCGAGGCGGCGCCGGATCTGAGCGGCAAAACGCTGTCGCTGGTGCTGGCCGATAGCGGCCAGGCGCAGGAAAGCCAAATCGCCGTCGCCGCCGGCAGCGCCGCGGCAGGAGTGGCATTAGGCTGGGTGCTGCTGATGGCGCTGGCCGGCGGGCTTATTCTCAACGTCATGCCGTGCGTGCTGCCGGTACTGGCGATGAAGCTCGGCTCGCTGGTGCAAACCGAACGTCGCGAACGCGGCGCGGTGCGGCGGCAGTTCCTCGCCTCGGTATGCGGGATCGTCGTCTCCTTCCTGGCGCTGGCGCTGATGATGACCGCGCTACGCTTAGGTAATCAGGCGCTCGGCTGGGGGATCCAGTTCCAGAACCCGTGGTTTATCGGCGCGATGGCACTGGTGATGGTGCTGTTCAGCGCCAGTTTATTGGGACTATTCGAAATCCGTCTCTCCTCCAGCGCCAGTACCTTCCTCGCCACCCGCGGCGGCAACGGCTTGATGGGCCATTTTTGGCAGGGCGCCTTCGCCACCCTGCTGGCGACGCCCTGTACCGCGCCGTTCCTCGGTACCGCCGTGTCGGTGGCGCTGGTGGCGCCGTTGCCGCTGCTGTGGGGGATTTTCTTCGCCATGGGGATCGGCATGAGCCTGCCGTGGCTGCTTATTGTCGCCTGGCCGGGGCTGGCGCAACGACTTCCACGTCCAGGCCGCTGGATGAATCATCTGCGCGTGGTGTTGGGGCTAATGATGCTTGGTTCAGCACTATGGCTGGTTAGCCTGCTGACGATCCACATCGGCCGCACGCCGGTGCTTACCCTGCTGGTGATTCTGGCCATCGGCCTGCTATTGGCCACCGCCTGGCGCTACCGCTGGCGTACGGCGCTGCGCGCGGGCGCTCTGGCCATCGTTGTGGCGGGCGCCGTCGCCTTTGTCGCCCAACAGGACGGCCAGGGCCCGCGCCGCGACCGGGTTAACTGGCAGCCGCTCAGCGAGCAGGCTATCGCTAACGGCCTTGCGGAGCATAAACGGGTATTTATTGATGTCACCGCCGACTGGTGCGTGACCTGTAAAGCCAATAAATACAACGTGCTGCTGCGCGACGACATCCAGCAGGCGCTATCAGCGCCAGACGTGGTCGCCTTACGCGGCGACTGGAGCCGACCCTCCGCCGACATTAGTCAGTTTTTAACCGCACGCGGCAACGCCGCGGTGCCGTTTAACCAGATTTACGGACCGGGATTGCCGCAGGGAGAGATCCTGCCTGCGCTGTTAGACCGCGAACAACTTCTCGCCACCCTGTCCGCCGCTAAAGGAAAATAACATGAGAGCTATCACCGCCTTATTACTGCTGTGCGTATCGGCCTTCAGCTTCGCCGCGCCGGCGGAAAAACCGCAATCGAACGGTAATGACCAGTTAGCCCAGCTGCTGTTTAACGATCCGAATAGCCCGCGCACCGGCGCGAAAGAGCCAAAACTCACAATCGTCTCGTTTACCGATTACAACTGTCCTTACTGCAAACAGTTTGATCCGCTGCTGGAAAAAATCGTCCACGATAATCCGGATATTCAGCTCATCGTTAAGCTGCTGCCGTTTAAAGGGCAGAGTTCGGTGAATGCCGCTAAAGCCGCGCTCTCCACCTGGCGTCAGCAGCCCGATAAATTCTGGGCGCTGCATCAGCGGCTGATGGCAAAAAAAGGCTATCACGATGACGCCAGTATCGCCGCCGCACAGAAGAAAACCGCCACCGATGACGTCAGTATTGATGACAAGACCATGGATTCGCTGAAGATGAACCTGATTTTGTCGCAGGTGCTGAATATTCAGGGCACCCCGGCGACCATCATCGGCGATCAGATGGTGGCCGGCGCGATCCCTGCTGAAGACCTGGAGGGGCTGGTGAAAGAACAGCTGGGGAAAGCCCGTGGCCAGTAAAATCAGGCGCTGGCTGCGCGAGCTGGCGGTGTGGCTGCTGATTGGCGCGGCGGTAAGCCTGGCGGTGGATTATTTTCGCCAGCCCGCGCTGCCGCAAAACGTCAGCGCCACATCGCTGCAGACACTCGACGGCAGGACGCTGGATCTGAACGCCATGAGCCAGCAAAAGCCGCTGCTGCTGTACGTCTGGGCGACCTGGTGCGGAGTCTGTCGCTATACCACGCCGTCGGTGGCATCACTTGCCGCCGACGGCGGCAATGTGCTAACGGTAGCCCTGCGTTCCGGCGATGACGCCGCGCTGGAGAAGTGGCTGACCAGGAAGAAAATGACGCTGCCGACGGTGAATGACCCGAGCGGCCAACTGGCGCGGCAGTGGGACATTCGGGTGACGCCAACGCTGGTGGTGATTTATCGAGGCGAGGTTAAGTCGGTCACCACCGGCTGGACCAGCGGTTGGGGAATGCGCCTGAGGCTGTGGCTGGCCTCCTGGTAGACCGTCGGTTTCCCCGGCTCGCGCTGCGCTTAGCCGGCTACGGGTAGGCATCGTTGGGTAGCCCGGATAAGGCGTAGCCGCATGCGGGAAGGTTACCCGGCTCGCGCTGCGCTCAGCCGGGCTACGGGTACGCATCGTTGGGTAGCCCGGATAAGGCGTAGCCGCCATCCGGGAAGGTTACCCTGTAGGCCCGGCAAGCGCAGCGCCGCCGGGCAATAGACATCTACGGGTTATTTACCGCCCGCCAGTTCGAGGAAGCTGCCCGTCACATACGACGCTTTGTCGCTCAGCAGCCAGGCAATGGCCTGAGCGACCTCTTCCGGCTGGCCGCCGCGCTGCATCGGTAGCGAATTTTTTACCCGGTCCACGCGTCCCGGTTCGCCGCCGGAAGCATGCATCTCGGTATAAATCAGCCCCGGACGCACGCCGTTCACCCGGATCCCTTGCGCCGCCACTTCCAGCGCCAGCCCGGTGGTCAGGGTATCTACCGCCCCTTTCGACGCGGCATAGTCAACGTACTCGCCCGGCGCGCCAAGGCGCGAGGCCGCCGACGACACGTTAACTATCGCCCCGCCCTTGCCGCCATGCCGATGCGCCATGCGCTTTACCGCCTCACGACAACAGAGGAAGTAGCCGGTGACGTTGGTGACCAGCACGCGGTTAATACGCTCAGCGCTCAGGCTCTCCACCGTACATTGGGTAAACAGGATCCCGGCATTGTTGACCAATGCCGTCAACGGTTCGCCCATGCGGTCAACCGCCTCAAACATCGCCATCACCTGCGCTTCATCGCTGATATCCGCCCGCAGCGCCGTGGCTTTGCCGCCAGATTCAACAATGGTATTGACCACTTCGGTGGCGGCGTTAATGTTGTGATGATAATTAACCGCGACGGTATACCCTTCCTGCGCCAGCAGCAGCGCCGTCGCCCGGCCTATGCCGCGGCTCGCGCCGCTAATCAGAGCTATCGCCATACCTTCTCTCCAAAAAATAAAGGCGCCGCAGCGCCTTTAAAAGTTTAGCTAATTCACCACTTACTGGTATTCGCTCATCGGCACGCAGGAGCAGAACAGGTTGCGGTCGCCGTAGACATCATCCAGACGTTTCACCGTCGGCCAGTACTTGTTGTGCAACCCAGCCGGGAATACCGCCAGCTCGCGGCTGTACGGATGGTTCCACTCGCTCACCAGCTCACCCTGGGTGTGCGGCGCGTTCACCAGCGGGTTGTCTTCCAGCGGCCATTCACCGGCTTTGACGCGGTCGATTTCCGCGCGGATCGCCAGCATGGCGTCAATAAAGCGGTCCAGCTCTACCTTGCTTTCCGATTCTGTCGGCTCAACCATCAGCGTCCCGGCAACCGGGAAGGACATGGTCGGCGCATGGAAACCAAAGTCGATCAGGCGTTTAGCAATATCCAGCTCGCTAATGCCGGTCTCTTCTTTCAGCGGACGAATATCGAGAATACATTCGTGCGCCACGCGACCATCGCGGCCGGTATAGAGCACCGGGTAAGCCTCTTTCAGCCGGGTAGCGATATAGTTGGCGTTAAGGATCGCGTTCTGGCTCGCCTGCTTCAGGCCTTCCGCGCCCATCATGCGGATATACATCCAGCTGATCGGCAGAATGGAAGCGCTGCCGAACGGCGCGGCGGAAACCGCGCCCTGACGGGTCAGCATGCCTTCAATCTGTACCACGCT
Organism: Klebsiella sp. P1CD1; assembly: GCF_003790505.1. NCBI lineage: Bacteria > Pseudomonadati > Pseudomonadota > Gammaproteobacteria > Enterobacterales > Enterobacteriaceae > Klebsiella > Klebsiella sp. P1CD1. The sequence continues at coordinate 869,724 of NZ_CP033631.1, read as the reverse complement.
GTGGCCCGGTACAAACGGCGCCAGGTGCGCTTTCACACCGATAGGGCCCATACCCGGACCGCCTCCGCCGTGCGGAATGCAGAAGGTTTTATGCAGGTTGAGGTGCGAAACGTCGGCGCCGATAAAGCCCGGAGAAGTGATCCCGACCTGGGCGTTCATGTTGGCGCCATCGAGATAAACCTGGCCGCCGAACTGGTGCACGATCTCGCACACTTCACGGATGGTCTCTTCATACACGCCGTGGGTTGACGGATAGGTGACCATGATGCAGGAGAGATTCGCCCCTGCCTGCTCTGCTTTTTCACGCAGGTCGGCAAGATCGATGTTGCCGTTTTTGTCGCAGGCAACGACCACGACCTGCATACCCGCCATCTGCGCGGAAGCCGGGTTGGTGCCGTGCGCGGAGCTTGGGATCAGGCAGATATCGCGATGGCCTTCGTTGCGGCTTTCGTGATAGTGGCGAATCGCCAGCAGGCCAGCATACTCGCCCTGCGCGCCGGAGTTCGGCTGCATACAGACGGCGTCATAGCCGGTCAGTTTCACCAGCCAGTCAGAAAGCTGGGCGATCATCTGATGATAACCTTCCGCCTGCTCGACCGGACAGAACGGGTGCAGCTCGGCAAATTCCGGCCAGGTGATCGGGATCATCTCCGCCGCGGCGTTCAGTTTCATGGTGCAGGAGCCCAGCGGGATCATCGCCTGGTTCAGCGCCAGATCTTTACGCTCCAGCGCATGCATGTAGCGCATCATCTCGGTTTCGCTATGGTAGCGGTTAAACACCGGATGGGTGAGGATCGCATCGTCGCGCAGCATCGCCGCCGGGATCGAACGGCTATCCAGCGCCACGTCTTTATCCAGGGTATCGATATCCAGACCGTGATCGTCGCCGACGATGGCGCGGAACAGGTTCAGCACATCTTCGCGGGTGGTCGCTTCATCGAGCGTAATGCCAACCGCGCCATGAATATCGCTACGCAGGTTAATCTGCAGCGCTTCGGCACGCGCCAGCACCGCAGCTTTATCCGCCACTTCCACGCACAGGGTATCGAAGTAGTGCGCATGACGCAGCTTCAGCCCTTTCTTCTGCAGGCCGTCGGCCAGAATATCGGTCAGGCGATGAATGCGGCCAGCGATACGTTTCAGGCCCGCCGGGCCGTGGAATACCGCGTAGAGGCTGGCGATGTTGGCCAGCAGAACCTGCGAGGTACAAATGTTGGAGTTCGCTTTCTCGCGGCGGATATGCTGCTCGCGAGTCTGCATCGCCATGCGCAGCGCGGTATTACCCGCCGCATCTTTCGATACGCCGATAATCCGGCCCGGCATGGAGCGTTTGAATTCATCTTTCGCCGCGAAGAAGGCCGCGTGCGGGCCGCCATAGCCCATCGGCACGCCGAAACGTTGGGCGGAACCGAAGACAATATCCGCGCCCTGCTTGCCCGGCGCCGTCAGCAGCACCAGCGCCATAAAGTCGGCGGCGACGCTGACAATCACTTTGCGCGCTTTCAGCTCGGCGATCAGTTTGCTGTAATCGTGGATTTCACCGGTGGTGCCCACCTGCTGCAGCAGCACGCCAAAGACATCCTGGTGATCGAGCACTTTGTCGGCGTCATCGACGATCACGTCGAAGCCGAAAGTTTCCGCACGGGTGCGCACCACATCCAGGGTTTGCGGATGGACATCGGCGGCAACGAAGAAACGGTTGGCGTTCTTCAGTTTACTGACGCGTTTGGCCATCGCCATCGCTTCGGCGGCGGCGGTGGCTTCATCGAGCAGCGAAGCGGAAGCGATATCCAGCCCGGTCAGATCCAGCGTGACCTGCTGGAAGTTGAGCAGCGATTCCAGACGGCCCTGGGAGACTTCCGGCTGGTAAGGAGTATAGGCGGTATACCAGCCCGGGTTTTCCAGCATGTTGCGCTGAATGACCGGAGGCAGCTGCACGGCGGTGTAGCCCATGCCGATGTAAGACTTGAAGCGCTTGTTGCGACCGGCAATCGCCTTCAGCTCCGCCAGCGCGGCGAATTCGGTAGTCGCGTCGCCCACCTGCGGTGGGGTCGCCAGCTGGATATCCTGCGGCACAATCTGGCCAATCAGGGCGTTAAGCGAATCCGCGCCGACGGTCTTCAGCATCTCTTGCTGCTGCTGAGCGTCCGGGCCAATGTGACGTTCAATAAAGGCGTCGCGGTTTTCAAGCTGACTTAAAGTCTGAGTCATGAGCGATGGTTCCTGAAACGTGCGGTGAATCGTGATTGTCTGACTGGTTTGCCCGGCAAGCGCTGATGCTTACCGGGCCAGAATACGCAAAATCATTCGCGTTGCAGGAAGGCGGCGACACAGCGACTCCCCGGGAGCTTACAAAAGTAAGTGACCGGGGGAGCCAGGAAGCCAACACCCCTGCAGCGTGAAGGATGAAGCGTATTTATTCGTCTTCCAGTAAAGCTTCATACGCGGCGGCATCCAGCAGCGCGGCAACCTGCGCTTCGTCGCTGGCTTTAATTTTGAAGATCCAGCCGTCGCTGTACGGGTCGCTGTTGACCAGTTCCGGAGAGTCGTTTAACTCTTCGTTGACGGCAACGATTTCACCGCTAATCGGCGCGTAGATATCAGAAGCCGCTTTCACGGATTCAGCAACGGCGCAATCAGCGCCCGCTTCAACGGTGGCGCCCACTTCCGGCAGGTCAACGAAAACCATGTCGCCCAGCAGCTCCTGCGCATGCTCGGTGATCCCGACGGTATAGGTGCCGTCCGCTTCTTTACGCAGCCATTCGTGTTCTTTGCTGTATTTCAGTTCTGCTGGTACGTTGCTCATCAATTCATCTCCAAAAAAGGGAAATCACACAATGGCTTTGCCATTGCGTACAAAACCAGGTTTAGTCACTTTTACCGGCATTTCACGGTTACGAATTTGCACCACCGCGGTGTCGCCAATCCCGGCCGGCACGCGCGCCAGCGCGATGCTGTAGCCCAGGGTCGGCGAGAAGGTGCCGCTGGTGATAATGCCTTCTTTTTGATTACCGTCGCTATCGGTAAAACGGACCGGCAGGCCGCCGCGCAGGACGCCTTTCTCGGTCATCACCAGGCCAACCAGCTGCTCGGTGCCTTTTTCGCGCTGCATCTCCAGCGCTTCGCGACCGATAAAGTTACGATCGGCGGGCTCCCAGGCGATAGTCCAGCCCATGTTCGCCGCCAGCGGGGAGACGCCTTCGTCCATCTCCTGGCCATACAGGTTCATCCCGGCCTCCAGGCGTAGGGTGTCACGCGCGCCGAGACCGCACGGCTTAACGCCAGCGTCCAGCAGACCGCGCCAGAAATCAGCCGCCTGCTCGTTCGGCATCGCAATTTCATAGCCCGCTTCGCCGGTATAACCGGTGGTGGCGATAAACAGGTCGCCGGACTGCACGCCAAAGAACGGCTTCATGCCTTCCACGGCCTGACGCTGCGCATCAGTAAACAGCGTCGCCGCCTTCGCTTTCGCCTGGGGGCCCTGCACCGCGATCAGCGACAGATCGTCGCGAACGGTAATTTCAAGGCCGTAAGGTTCAGCTTGCTCGGAGATCCAGGCGAGGTCTTTTTCGCGGGTGGCGGAGTTAACAACGAGGCGGAAATAATCTTCAGAAAGGAAATAGACAATCAGGTCATCGATGACGCCAGCGGAGGCGGTAAGCATTCCCGTGTAGAGCGCTTTGCCTGGGGTGGTCAGTTTCGCCACATCGTTGGCCAGCAAATAGCGCAAGAACTCGCGGATCCGGCTGCCGTGGAAATCGACGATGGTCATATGCGACACATCGAACATCCCTGCATCGCCGCGCACCGCATGGTGCTCATCAATCTGGGATCCGTAATGCAGCGGCATCATCCAGCCATGGAAATCCACCATGCGAGCGCCGCATAGCGTGTGTTGTTCATACAACGGAGTCTGTTGAGCCATCTTTTCCTCATCGAATAAAACGGAACCAGCCACGAGATTGTCGGCGATTTTGCGCCACGAAATTCGGCGACGGCACCGCTGACGGACGCCGACGCAAACGTTCTCTTTTGCCTGAACTTACCACCGAACCCGGCGCTAAACCATAAGCTCATTCAGGGCATCACATTAGCTTATGACTAAAATCCGCCGAAAAGCCTACAGAGTTATTGACTGGAAAAAAGCGATTTATGCCACATAAAATTAACATTAAGCTTTCATCGATAAGGCAATGATGGTGTTTTATGCGATTTTACGGGCCTAATTTCTTTAACAAAAAAAAGAGCGCATTAATAAAACTAATGCGAAAAAAGAGGTGAAATTAGAATATTTCAAATGAGGGAGAAAACCCGGCACGCAGGCCGGGTAAAAGAAGTGTGACGGGGTTAACGTAACCAGGCGGGGAGATCGTTGAGGCCCATCGCCTGACGAATCAGCTGCGGTTTTACGCCAGGCAGCGAATCGGCCAGTTTGAGCCCCATGTCGCGGAGGAATTTCTTCGCCGGATGGCTGCCGGAGAACATTTCGCGGAATCCCTGCATACCCGCCAGCATCAGCGCGGCGCTGTGTTTGCGGCTGCGCTCATAGCGGCGCAGGTACAAATGCTGGCCGATATCTTTCCCCTGCGCATGCAGGCGCCTCAACTCGTCGATAAGCTCGGCGGCGTCCATAAAGCCAAGGTTCACCCCCTGCCCGGCCAGCGGGTGGATGGTATGCGCGGCATCGCCAACCAGCGCCAGACGATGGGCGGCGAACTGACGGGCATAGCGGCCGGTCAGCGGGAAGACTTCACGTTCGCTTGCCAGCTGGCAGAGGCCGAGACCATTATCGAAGGCGATATTCAGCGCCTGGTTGAAGGTGGCTTCATCAGCCTCCTGCATCCGCTTCGCTTCCGATGGCGACAGCGACCAGACGATCGAGCACAGGTGCGGATCGCTGAGCGGCAGGAAGGCCAGAATACCCTCGCCATGGAACGCCTGGCGTGCCACCGCCTGATGCGGCTCAGCGGTGCGAATCGTCGCCACCAGCGCATGATGGTGGTAATCCCAGAAGGTCAGCGGAATATCGGCCTTATTACGCAGCCATGAATTCGCGCCATCAGCGCCCACCACCAACCTCGCGGTCAACATGCTGCCGTCCTGCAGGCTGAGAAAGGCTTCGTTTTCACCCCACGCCACCTGCTGTAGTTCCGCAGGCGCCAGCAGGGTGACGTCAGCGCAGCGCTGCGCTTTCTGCCACAATGCGTGATGCACCACGGCATTTTCAATAATATGGCCCAGATGGCTGAAGCCCATGCTCTGGTCATCGAAGCTAATGCGGCCGAAGCTGTCTTTGTCCCACACTTCCATGCCGTGATAGCAGCTGGCGCGCTGGGCGACGATCTCGCGCCAGACATCCAGCTTAGTCAGCAACTTTTCGCTGGCGGCATTGATCGCCGAAACGCGCAGCGCCGGCGGCGCATCGGCGGCCAGAGGCTGCGGCGCTGCTTTCTCCAGCACCGCGACGCGCAGGCCGCTGCCCTGTAAACCGCAGGCTACCGCCAGTCCCACCATTCCACCGCCAACAATGGCAACATCAACACTTTGCACGTTTTACTCCTTAACGGGGAACCCAACCGAGGGTACGCTGCGCCAGCGCATCGCGCGCCGGGGTAATTAAGTCCATGGCCATCAGACCGACGTTGCGCCCCGCCACCAGCGGCGCCCAACGGTTGGCAAACAGATGCACCAGCCCATCGGTGACACCGATAGTGGCGGCTTTATCACCTGCCCGCCGTGCCTGGTAGCGGCACAGCAGGGAATAATCGCCCACATCGTCGCGGGCCACGTGCGCATCGGCAAGCATCTCCGCCAGGCTCATCACGTCGCGCAGGCCGAGGTTAAAGCCCTGCCCGGCGATCGGATGCAGCGTCTGCGCCGCATTACCGACCAGCGCCAGGCGATGCGACACCGCACGGGTGGCGGTGGTTAAGGCTAACGGATAGACGCTGCGCTTACCGGCATGGGTAATACGCCCCAGCCGCCAGCCGAATGCCTGCTGTAACGCCTGACAAAAATGTTCGTCAGACCAGCTCTGTACCTCGTCGCGCCGCGACTGCGGATGGCACCACACCAGCGAACAGCGCCCTTGCGACATCGGCAGCATCGCCAGCGGACCATGCTCGGTAAAGCGCTCGAAGGCGCGGCCTTCGTGCGGCAACGCAGTGCTAACGTTAGCAATGATCGCTATCTGCTCATACGGCTGCTGCTGCCAGCTGATGCCGCAGTGAGCGCCCAGCGACGAACGGGAACCGTCCGCCGCCACCAGCAGCTTACCGTTGATGATTTCGCCGCCCTCAAGCGTAAGGCTGACGCTCTCCTCGCGGCGGCTGACCGCTTCCACTTTCGCCGGACAGTGCAGGGTGACGCCCGGCGCCTCGCGCAGCAGACTAAACAGCCGCTGGCCGACATCGTGGAGTTCAACCACCTGCCCCAGCGCCGACAAGCCGTAATCGGCCGCCGCCAGGTTCACAAAACCAGCGTGACCACGGTCGCTGACATGGACCCGCTGGATGGGCGTCGCTCGTTTAGCCAGGGTCTGCCAGATACCAATGCGCGCCAGCTGCTGGCAGGTACCGGCCGCCAGGGCAATTGCCCGATCGTCAAAACCGGGATGGCGTGACGAATGCGGATCCTGCGCCTCAATCAGATGGACCGGCAGGGCGCCGCCGGTCAAACGGGAGATGGCCAGCGCGAGCGTCGCCCCGGTCATCCCGCCGCCGACGATCAGCACGCTCATGACTGGCGCGCCGCCGCCATCAGCGCCTCGATCTCATCCGCCTTCTTCACCACGCTGGCGGTGAGATTTTCGTTGCCGTCTTCGGTAATGACGATGTCATCTTCAATACGAATGCCGATGCCGCGATATTGGGCCGGCACGTCGGCATCGGTGGCGATATACAGTCCCGGCTCGACGGTCAGCACCATTCCCGGTTCCAGTACCCGCGAACGGTCGGTGTCGTAATTACCGACATCGTGCACATCCAGACCCAACCAGTGGCTCAGGCCATGCATAAAGTACGGGCGGTGGGCGTTGTTGGCGATGAGCTCGTCAATCTCGCCTTTCAGGATCCCCAGCCGCACCAGGCCGGTAATCATAATGCGCACCACTTCCTGATTAACTTCATAAATGGAGGTGCCCGGACGATACAGTTCCAGCGCAGTTTCCAGCGATTCCAGCACGATGTCGTAGATTTCACGCTGCGGTTTGCTGAATTTACCGTTAACCGGGAAGGTGCGGGTGATATCGCCCGCATAGCCGCGGTATTCGCAGCCGGCGTCAATCAGCACTAAATCGCCATCGCGCAGCTCGGATTCGTTTTCGGTGTAGTGCAGAATGCAGCCGTTTTCGCCGCCGCCAACGATGGTGTTATAGGACGGGAAACGCGCGCCGTGGCGGTTGAATTCATGGAGAATTTCGCCTTCCAGCTGATACTCGAACATGCCAGGGCGACATTTTTCCATCGCCCGGGTATGGGCAAGGGCGGAAATTTCGCCGGCGCGGCGCATCACTGCCAGCTCTTCCGCAGATTTAAACAGGCGCATCTCATGCACGATGGGCCGCCAGTCGATGACCGAGTTCGGCGCCTGCAGATTCTGGCGAGAGCCTTTGCGCAGTTTTTCGAGGGCGTTAAACACAATCTCATCGGCATAGGCATATTCACCCTGGGCGAAGTAGATAGCATCCAGGCCGTTGAGCAGCTGATACAACTGCTGGTTGATTTCGCTAAACGCCAGCGCACGATTCACACCGAGCTTCGCCGGCGCGGCATCCTGGCCCAGACGGCGACCGAACCAGATCTCAGCGGTCAGATCGCGAACCCGGTTAAACAGCACGCTATGATTGTGCGTTTCATCGCTTTTAATCAACACCAGCAGCGCTTCCGGTTCGTTAAAGCCGGTGAAGTACCAAAAATCGCTGTTCTGCCGGTAGGGATACTCTGAATCTGCGCTACGCACCGCTTCCGGTGCGGCGAAAATCAGCGCCGCGCTGCCTGGCTGCATCTGCGCCAGCAGCGCCTGGCGACGCGAGAGAAATTCCTGCTGAGTCATGACGCCCCCTGAACGAATTTTAGTTAGTGTAATGTCGGTTTGCGGACTTCCGGTGCGGTTGGCTGCTGACGAGAAAAAGTGTCGTGGCACAGCAGTGCGGCAACGCGGACATACTCGATAATCTCCTCCAGAGACATCTCCAGCTCTTCCTGATCTTCGTCTTCATCGTAGCCCAGCTGGGCAATATTACGCAGATCGTCAATCGCTTCCCCGGTCTCGTCTTTCACTTTATCCAGCTTCGGTTGGCTGACGCCAAGGCCGAGCAGGAAATGGTTGACCCAACCGGCGAGAGCGTCGGCGCGGTCGAAGACGCTTACCGCATCGCCTTCCGGCAGATACAGTTGAAAGAGGAAACCGTCGTCATCCAGTGAATCGCTGATGGCGGAATGCATGTTACGCAGCGCCTGGGCCAGTTCATGACCAAAGGCGAGCCCTTCGTTGGTCAGGTCGTGCACCAGCGGCAGCCAGCTGCTGTCCGTGTTGCCGCCGCACAGCAATCCGCTGATCAAACCGTGCATTTCGGCTGGGGTGAGGCCGACCCCTTGTTGGTTCAGTAACTGGTCTACATCGTTGTAACCAGGCATTTCGTTCTGTATAGACATGCGCATTCGTCATCGTTGGGAGGAATATTCATGATATGCTACCACTTTGGACCCTGGTGAACCAGAAAAGGGCTTGTATCCCTGCACCAGGGTAGCTATAGTGTCGCCCCTTCGCAGACCCAGGCTCGGATGTGAAGGCAGCGCAGTCAATCAGCAGGAAGGTGGCATGTCTGCACAACCCGTAGATCTCCAAATTTTCGGCCGTTCACTGCGAGTGAATTGCCCGCCTGAACAAAGGGATGCCCTGAATCAGGCAGCTGAAGACCTTAATCAGCGGTTGCAAGATTTAAAAGAACGCACTAGAGTCACAAATACTGAGCAGCTGGTCTTCATCGCCGCGTTGAACATCAGCTATGAGTTGACTCAGGAAAAAGCGAAGACCCGCGACTACGCTTCGAGCATGGAGCAGCGCATTCGGATGCTTCAGCAGACCATTGAACAGGCATTGCTTGAGCAAGGTCGCATAAGCGAAAGACCAGGGTCAAAGTTTGAATAACACTTTGCAGTTAACTGTGTTAGAGTAATTCCAGAACAAAATTTCTCTGAGATGTTTGCAAGCGGGCCAGTCCCCTGAGCCGATATTTCATACCACAAGAATGTGGCGCTCCACGGTTGGTGAGCATGCTCGGTTCGTCCGAGAAGCCTTAAAACTGTGACGACACATTCACCTTGAACCAAGGGTTCAAGGGTTACAGCCTGCGGCGGCATCTCGGAGATTCCCTTCTTTAGTTCGCATTATCCCAACACTCCTGTTTTCGGCTGCTGCCGCCCTGTATTACACTTCCTCGTACTGTTTCGCTTGCTCGTAATGAGACCTGTATGACCCTACAGCCTGATATCCCGCTCTCCAGACAGCATATTCGCCAGCAGATCCGCGAGCGTCGCCGCGCGCTCAGCCCGGAGCAACAGCGCCTGTTTGCCCAACAGGCCGCGGAGCGGATGATGGCCTGGCCGCCGGTCGTACTCGCTCATACCGTGGCGCTGTTCCTCTCCTTTGACGGCGAGCTGGACACCCAGCCGCTGATCGACCAGCTCTGGCGCGCCGGCAAACGGGTGTATCTCCCGGTGCTGCATCCGTTTAGCCCCGGAAACCTGTTGTTTTTACACTACCATCCACAGAGCCAACTGATAGTGAATCGCCTGAAAATCCGCGAACCGAAGCTCGATGTGCGGGACGTACTGCCGCTCGCTGAACTCGATGTGCTGGTGACCCCGCTGGTGGCCTTCGATGGCAGTGGCCAACGGCTGGGAATGGGCGGCGGTTTTTACGACCGGACGCTGCAAAACTGGCAGCAGTATCGCCTGCAGCCGGTAGGCTACGCGCACGACTGCCAGCAGGTGGATAGTCTGCCAAGCGAAGAGTGGGATATCCCGTTACCAGCGGTGATCACCCCGGGAAAAACCTGGAGTTGGTAGGTACGCGAGGACGAGAATTTCAGCCTGGAAAGTATTAACAAAAAAACGGGCAGGTACGCGACCTGCCCGAGAGGCAAAAATAATTAGAACAGCAGACGGGCGCGGATAGTCCCCGGGATCGCTTTCATTGCCTGCAGCGCCTGCTGGGCAACATCTTCTTCCGCTTCAATATCAATAACCACGTAGCCCATCTGCGGCGACGTTTGCAGATACTGCGCGGCAATGTTGATGCTCTGCGCGGCGAAGATCTGGTTGATGGCGGTCAGGACGCCCGGCCGGTTCTCATGGATATGCAGCAGACGGCGGCCGCCATGCAGCGGCAGAGAAACTTCCGGGAAGTTAACTGCCGACAGGGTTGACCCGTTGTCAGAGTACTTCGCCAGCTTGCCAGCCACTTCCAGACCGATGTTCTCCTGCGCTTCCTGGGTCGAACCGCCGATATGCGGAGTCAGGATCACGTTATCAAACTCGCACAGCGGCGAAGTGAAGGGGTCGCTGTTGGTGGCGGGTTCTGTCGGGAAGACGTCGATAGCCGCCCCGGCCAGATGCTTACTCGCCAGCGCATCGCATAGCGCCGGAATATCCACCACGGTACCGCGGGAGGCGTTGATCAGCAGCGCGCCCGGCTTCATCAGCGCCAGCTCTTCCGCACCCATCATGTTTTTGGTGGAAGCGTTTTCCGGCACGTGCAGGCTGACCACATCGCTCATGTTCAGCAGGTCGGAGAGATGCTGAACCTGGGTGGCGTTGCCGAGCGGCAGTTTATTTTCAATATCATAGAAGAAGACATGCATCCCCAGCGATTCCGCCAGAATGCCGAGCTGGGTACCGATATGGCCGTAACCGATAATCCCCAGTTTCTTGCCGCGCGCTTCAAAGCTGCCGACTGCCAGCTTATTCCATACGCCGCGATGCGCCTTGGCGTTGGCTTCCGGCACGCCGCGCAGCAGCAGCAGCAGCTCACCGATGACCAGCTCGGCCACCGAACGGGTATTCGAGAATGGCGCGTTAAACACCGGAATACCGCGCTTCGCGGCGGCGTTCAGATCGACCTGGTTGGTACCGATGCAGAAGCAACCCACGGCAACCAGTTTTTCCGCCGCGGCGAAAATCTCTTCAGTCAGATGGGTACGGGAACGCAGGCCGATGAAATGGGCATCACGGATCGACGCTTTCAGCTGTTCGGAGTCCAGCGCGCCTTTATGAAATTCAATGTTGGTGTAACCTGCTGCGCGAAGGCTATCGATTGCCTTTTGATGCACACCTTCAACCAGCAGAAATTTAATCTTGTCTTTTTCCAGTGATACCTTAGCCATTTCCCCGTCCTGTTTTGTCTTAACTGATGTCGTGCTGAACGAAAGTTCGTCTCAGCAACATATCAAAAAAAACTATCGCGGCAATATGAACGTTTGCGTCGCCGTCCTGAAGAAATGTCATCCAGAGGGAAATGACAGGACAAAACACCAGAAAGAAGATTAATGGTAGCGTGTTAATCAGAATGGTTGCATAAATGTGACAGAAGTCACCAAATTGCACCAGGTGAAAAAATATTTGCGAGGGAGCCGACTGGCTCCCTGCGGACAGACTATTTTACGATGGTTTTCACGCCATCGGCCGTACCGATCAGTGCCACGTCGGCCCCGCGGTTGGCGAACAGCCCTACGGTCACGACGCCAGGGATGCCGTTGATGGCATTCTCCAGCGCGACAGCATCAAGAATTTCCAGGCCATGCACGTCCAGGATGACGTTGCCGTTATCGGTCACCACGCCCTGACGGTACTCCGGACGACCGCCCAGCTTGACCAGTTGACGCGCGACGGCGCTGCGCGCCATCGGAATGACTTCAACCGGCAGCGGGAATGCGCCGAGAATATCAACCTGCTTGGAGGCATCGGCGATGCAGATAAATTTATCGGCGACCGAAGCGATGATCTTCTCACGGGTCAGCGCCGCGCCGCCGCCTTTGATCATTTGCATATGGCCGTTGATCTCATCCGCGCCATCAACATAGATCCCCAGGCGATCGACGCTGTTGAGATCGAAGACGGGGATCCCGAGGCTTTTGAGCTTTTCGGTAGAGGCATCGGAGCTGGAGACCGCGCCTTCAATCTGCCCCTTCATCGTGCCCAGCGCGTCAATAAAATGGGCCGCCGTCGAGCCGGTACCTACGCCGACAATGGTCCCTGGCTGTACGTATTGCAGCGCCGCCCAACCTACTGCTTTTTTCAGTTCATCCTGCGTCATAATTATGGTCCGAGATGTGAATGCCTGTGGCGCATTATAGAACATCGACAGTGGAAATGTCCCTGCGATGCAGATCACACAACTGAGCAGACCAATTTCGTCTGTATCAAATAAAAATTTATGTCATAGTGCGAGATAACGATTAGTTATGGGGGCACGCCAGAATAATGAAACGACCGGACTACAGGACACTACAAGCGCTGGATGCGGTGATTAGGGAACGAGGATTTGAGCGCGCCGCGCAGAAGCTATGTATTACCCAGTCCGCCGTCTCACAGCGTATTAAGCAGCTGGAAAATATGTTCGGTCAGCCGCTGCTGGTGCGCACCGTGCCGCCACGCCCCACCGAGCAGGGGCAAAAGCTGCTGGCCCTGTTACGCCAGGTTGAACTGCTGGAAGAAGAGTGGCTGGGCGACGAGCAGACCGGCTCCACGCCGCTGCTGTTGTCGCTGGCGGTGAACGCCGACAGTCTGGCCACCTGGCTGCTGCCGGCGCTGGCCAATGTTCTGTCAGACTCCCCTATTCGTCTTAACCTGCAGGTGGAAGATGAAACCCGCACCCAGGAGCGCTTGCGCCGTGGGGAAGTGGTGGGCGCAGTGAGTATCCAGCCGCAGGCGCTGCCAAGCTGTCTGGTGGATCAGCTCGGCGCGCTCGATTACCTGTTTGTCGCCTCAAAAGAGTTTGCGCAACGCTATTTCCCGAACGGCGTGACGCGTTCTGCGCTGCTGAAAGCGCCGGTCGTCGCCTTTGATCATCTGGACGATATGCATCAGGCGTTCCTGCAGCAAAACTTCGACCTGCCGCCGGGTAGCGTCCCCTGCCACATCGTTAACTCATCAGAAGCCTTCGTGCAGCTGGCGCGCCAGGGCACTACCTGCTGTATGATCCCGCATCTGCAAATCGAAAAAGAGCTGAAAAGCGGCGAGCTTATTGACCTCACGCCCGGTCTGTTCCAGCGTCGTATGCTGTACTGGCACCGCTTTGCGCCGGAAAGCCGCATGATGCGCCGGGTGACCGATGCGCTTATTGATTACGGCCACAAAGTGCTGCGTCAGGATTAAATCCCCGGCATAAAAAAAGCCACTTCCCGGAAGTGGCTTTTTTGTTTCTATCGCTTACTGCGCTGGTTTCGGCTCTTCCGCCGGTTTCGCCGGCGCGGCTGGCGCGGCGGCCTGAGCTGGCTGCAGCTCAAAGACCACGTCAACCTGGTCGTCAAACTGGATAGTCGCCTGCTCGTAGGTTTCCTGGGCTGAAACCGGCGCAGCGTCAGCGGCCTTCATCATACGCACCATCGGGCTCGGCTGATAGTTGGAGACGTGGTAGCGCACGCTGTAGACCGGCCCCAGCTTGCTGTGGAAGCCAGCCGCCAGCTCCTGTGCCTGATGCACCGCGTCATCGATCGCCGCTTTACGTGCCTTATCTTTGTAGGCATCCGGTTGCGCAACGCCCAGCGAAACGGAGCGGATTTCGTTCAGTCCCGCCTTCAGCGCGCCGTCCAGCAGGCCGTTAAGTTTATCCAGCTGGCGCAACGTCACTTCCACGGTGCGCACCGCCCGATAGCCTTTGAGAATGCTTTTCCCGTTCTGATAGTCGTAATCAGGTTGGGTACGCAGATTCGCCGAGTTGATGTCTTTTTTCGCAATGCCGCTCTTTTCGAGGAAAGAGAGGTATTGCGCAACACGATCGTCAGCCTGTTTTTTCGCCGATGCGGCATCTTTTGCCGCGACGTTCACTTCGATCGCCAGGGTAGCGATATCCGGAACCGCCGCAACGCTTGCTGTGCCTGAAGTCACAATGTGCGGACCGTCCGGCAATTCGCTGGCCTGTACCGCCATCGTGCTAAATCCGAGTGTTGCCGCCAGGGCTAAGACTTTTAACTTCACTGTCGTTTCTCCATGTTACTTAAATCGCCCTTACGGGACGCATGCCAGCAAGCTTAGCGCGTACAGCAGGAAAGTCCATCGGACAACGCTTAGTTGAGCAACGCCAGGATATGGCCGACGCCCTCTTTTGCCAGCTGAAACGCAATAAACCACATGACGGCGCCGACCACAATATTGATGATCCGCTGGGCTTTGGCGGTACGCAGCCGCGGCGCCAGCCAGGCGGCTAACAGCGCCAGGCCAAAGAACCACAGGAAAGAGGCGCTAATGGTCCCCAGCGCAAACCAGCGCTTCGGCTCCACCGCCAGCTGCCCTCCCAGGCTGCCCAGCACCACAAAGGTATCCAGGTAAACGTGCGGGTTCAGCCAGGTGACCGCCAGCATAGTTATAATGATTTTCCAGCGCCCCTGCTGCATCACCTCGGCGCTGGCGAGCTCAAGATTCTGACTGAACGCCGTTTTCAGTGCGCCGAAGCCATACCACAACAAAAAGGCCACGCCGCCCCAGGTCACTATCGCCAGCAACCATGGGGATTGCATCAGCAGCGCGCTACCGCCAAAAATACCGGCGCAGATCAACAGCAGGTCGCTGACCGCGCACAGCAGGGCAATCATCAGGTGATACTGACGACGGATCCCCTGATTCATCACAAAAGCATTTTGCGGGCCAAGCGGCAAAATCATTGCCGCTCCCAGGGCAAGGCCCTGAAAGTAATAGGTAAACATAAGGATTTTTCCGCTGTGTTCGAGAGTGGCGCTGACTATAACGCGAATGGATTATTAGCGGAAATTGAAAGTATTAATCATTAATAAGCTAAGCTAATAGTGAGCCATTAAAAAAGGCCGGCATGGCCGGCCTGACTCTGTCAGTGATGATTTACTCTGCTTTTTCCGGCAGTTGTACCACATGAACATCCATCTGCGGATACGGGAAACTGATGCCGTTAGCGTCGAAATCACGCTTAATACGCTCCAGCACGTCCCAGTAGACGTTTTGCAGATCGCTGCTTTTGCTCCACACGCGAACCACGAAGTTCACCGATGAGGCGCCAAGTTCGTTCAGGCGTACGGTCATTTCGCGATCGCGCAGAATACGATCGTCAGATTCGATAATCGAGGTCAGCAGCTGCTTCACCTTGTCGATATCGGCATCGTAGGATACGCCAATGATAAACTCATTGCGGCGCGCCGGTTCGCGGGAGAAGTTAATGATGTTGCCGGCGATGATTTTGCCATTCGGCACCACCACGATTTTGCCATCTGCGGTACGCAGGGTGGTGGAGAAAATCTGCACGTTCTGCACGGTGCCGGCGATACCGCCGAGATCGACATATTCACCCGCGCGGAACGGGCGGAACATCACCAGTAGTACGCCTGCGGCAAGGTTCGACAGCGATCCCTGCAGTGCTAAACCCACCGCCAAACCGGCGGCACCCAGCACAGCAATGACCGAGGCGGTCTGCACGCCTACCCGGCCCAGGGCGGCAATCAGGGTGAAGGCGATAACCGCGTAACGCACCAGCGCCGAGAGAAAATCAGCAACGGTGGCATCAATCTTACGCGCCAGCATCAGGCGGTTGACGGTGTTAGAGACGATGCGCGCCACGATCATCCCGATGACCAGGATAACGATCGCCGCCACGATGTTGACGGCATAGCTCAGCAGCAGCTCCTGGTTGCGTGCCAGCCACGTCCCGGCGTTGTTGATGCTATCGACAACGTTCAAATCTTCCATTTAACATTCCTTATGAATCCCCGAACGGGGAAGTAAATAACTCAGCCTGCAACAGGGCAGTCAGGTTATAGGGTAAACAATAAGTGCACGTTTTGCCAAATGGATCACAGTTTTCCTGCACGCTATCCTGTTGTTAAAGTAATAAAAAAGCCCGCATTGCTGCGGGCTTCAGGGTAAGAAACAGATTTTTCTTACAGAACGTCGATCGCGTTCAGCTCTTTAAATGCCTGCTCCAGACGGGTCACCATGGAAGTCTGTGCAGCACGCAGCCATACGCGCGGATCGTAGTATTTCTTGTTCGGCTGGTCTTCGCCTTTCGGGTTGCCCAGCTGGCCCTGCAGGTAAGCTTCGTTAGTTTTGTAGTACTGCAGGATACCGTCCCAGGTTGCCCATTGGGTGTCGGTATCGATGTTCATTTTCACTACGCCGTAGCTGACGGAGTCTTTGATTTCCTGAGCGGAAGAACCGGAACCGCCGTGGAAGACGAAGTTCAGGCTGTTGTGCGGCAGGTTGTGTTTCTTGGAAACATATTCCTGAGAGTCGCGCAGGATGGTCGGAGTCAGAACCACGTTACCCGGTTTGTACACGCCGTGTACGTTACCGAAGGAAGCGGCAATGGTGAAGCGCGGGCTGATTTTGCTCAGCTCGGTGTAGGCGTAATCCACATCTTCCGGCTGAGTGTACAGGGCGGAAGCGTCCATGTGGCTGTTGTCCACGCCGTCTTCTTCACCACCGGTGCAACCCAGTTCGATTTCCAGGGTCATGTCCATTTTGGCCATGCGCGCCAGGTATTTAGAGCAGATTTCGATGTTTTCGTGCAGGGACTCTTCAGACAGGTCGATCATGTGAGAAGAGAACAGCGGTTTACCGGTAGCAGCGAAGTGTTTTTCACCGGCGTCCAGCAGACCGTCGATCCACGGCAGCAGTTTCTTCGCGCAGTGGTCAGTGTGCAGGATAACCGGCACGCCGTAGTGCTCAGCCATCTGGTGCACGTGGTGCGCGCCAGAGATAGCGCCGAGGATAGCAGCACCCTGAGGAACGTCAGTTTTCACGCCTTTACCTGCGATGAACGCGGCGCCGCCGTTAGAGAACTGAACGATAACCGGAGAGCGAACTTTCGCAGCAGCTTCCAGAACGGCGTTGATGGAGTCAGTACCTACGCAGTTTACCGCCGGCAGTGCAAAGTTGTTTTCTTTCGCTACCTGGAACACTTTCTGAACGTCGTCGCCAGTGATGACGCCCGGTTTTACGAAATCAAAAATTTTAGACATGTTACTTAGTCCTGTATCTGTATCTTCGACCGTTGAAGAAGGTTCGCGAGCCCTTAAGCGCGCTGAAAAACAGGCGGGTTTCCCCGCCTGAACTGAATTACTGCTTAGCGCGCTCTTCGAGCATCGCTACTGCCGGCAGGACTTTGCCTTCGACGAATTCAAGGAATGCGCCGCCGCCAGTGGAGATGTAGGAGATTTTGTCAGCGATGCCGAACAGGTCGATCGCTGCCAGGGTGTCACCGCCGCCGGCGATGGAGAAACCTTCGCTGTCCGCGATAGCGTTAGCCACGATTTCAGTCCCTTTACGGAAGTTCGGGAATTCGAATACGCCAACCGGGCCGTTCCACAGGATGGTTTTGGCGTTTTTCAGGATGTCGGCCAGTTTCTGTGCGGAAACGTCGCCAAGGTCCAGAATCTGCTCGTCATCTTTGATGTCGTTGACAGATTTCAGGGTTGCCGTTGCGGTTTCGGAGAACTCGGTCGCGACGCGAACGTCAGTCGGAACCGGGATATCACAGGTGCTCAGCAGGCGCTTAGCTTCATCAACCAGGTCTGCTTCGTACAGGGATTTACCGACGTTGTGGCCCTGGGCAGCAACGAAGGTGTTGGCGATACCGCCGCCGACGATCAGCTGGTCAGCGATTTTAGACAGGGAATCCAGCACGGTCAGTTTGGTGGACACTTTAGAACCACCCACGATAGCGACCATCGGACGAGCCGGCTCTTTCAGCGCTTTACCCAGCGCGTCCAGTTCAGCGGCCAGCAGCGGGCCTGCGCACGCCACGTCAGCAAATTTGCCGATGCCGTGGGTGGAAGCCTGCGCGCGGTGCGCAGTACCGAAAGCATCCATCACGAACACGTCGCACAGCGCGGCGTATTTTTTGGACAGCGCTTCGTCGTCTTTTTTCTCGCCTTTGTTGAAGCGAACGTTTTCCAGAACCACCAGCTCACCGGCAGCCACTTCCACGCCATCCAGGTAGTCTTTAACCAGACGTACCGGGTTGGACAGTTTGTCTTTCAGGTAATTAACAACCGGCAGCAGAGAGAATTCTTCGTTGTACTCGCCTTCGGTCGGACGACCCAGGTGAGAAGTAACCATGACTTTCGCGCCCTGCTTCAGCGCCAGTTCAATGGTCGGCAGAGATGCACGGATACGTGCGTCGCTGGTTACTTTCCCGTCTTTAACTGGTACGTTCAGATCCGCACGGATAAAAACGCGTTTACCAGCCAGATCCAGATCGGTCATCTTAATTACAGACATGGTGAATCCTCTCGTTGATTCATAAAGTTTTGTCGACGTTTATGCGTCGAACCTGAAACCAATAGCCGCCATCGCTAACGTCGTGTCGAGCATTCGGTTAGCAAAGCCCCATTCGTTATCGCACCAGACCAGCGTTTTGATCAGATGCGCGCCACTGACCCGGGTTTGCGTGCCATCAACAATAGCACTGTGCGGATCGTGGTTAAAATCTGTCGAGACCAACGGTAATTCCGTATAGTCAACTATACCATGAAATGCACCTTGTGCTGCTTTTTGCAGCAACTGGTTGACTTCACATGCTTTTACCGGTTTTTTCACCGTCACGCTCAGGTCAATTGCCGTCACGTTTATCGTCGGCACCCGCACGGCAATCGCTTCAAAACGGTCATTAAACTGCGGGAAAATACGGGTGATCCCTGCCGCCAGTTTGGTATCCACCGGAATGATCGACTGGCTGGCCGCGCGGGTACGCCGCAGATCCGGATGGTAGGCGTCAATCACCTGCTGGTCATGCATCGCCGAATGAATGGTGGTGACGGTGCCGGACTCAATGCCATAGGCATCATCTAACAGTTTAATGATCGGAATAATGCAGTTGGTGGTGCAGGAGGCGTTGGAGACAATGCGGTGCTCGGCGCGGAGCTCATCCTGATTGACGCCATAGACCACCGTCGCGTCGAGATCGTTGCCGCCAGGATGGGAGAAGAGCACTTTCTTCGCGCCAGCCTGCAGATGGGCTTCGCCGTGTTCACGACTCCCGTATACGCCGGTGCAGTCGAGCACCACGTCTACCGCCAGCTCGCGCCACGGCAGCGCCGCAATGGTCGGCTCGTGTAGCAGGCGGATGGCATCATCGCCAACAAACAGCTGTTCGCGCTCCTGACGGACATCCCAGGCGAAGCGGCCATGGCTGGTATCATATTTCAACAAATGCGCGATCCCTGCCGCATCCGCCAGCTCATTGATTGCCACCACGGTGATTTCCGCACGACGCCCGGACTCATATAGCGCACGAACCACGTTGCGTCCAATACGACCGAAGCCATTAATCGCGATGCGAATGGTCATAGATCTCCTGCAAGGCTGACCCTTTTTTGAGGTGGCTGACAGAGTAATCCAGCAACGCTCTGAGGGGAACCTTACCAGCTGCAAACTGCGACTGATTGATTAATTGTCGAACATTTAAACGACTGAAACGCTTCAGCTAGAATAAGCGAAACAAGGAATAAAAGGAATGTTTGTCCAGCGCAATAAACCAGCTATATGACTTGTGTCACATTTCTTTTGGAATAATTCACAGGGTGCTTACATGTTCGAAGAATAGTGCATACAAAAAGCCGGGTGGCGAGGTAACAGCAAAACGGTAACCCAGGGGTTACCGTTTTTGGTGTTTGCACCCTCTCCTGTGGGAGAGGGCTGGGGTGAGGGCATCAGCCCGCACCGTACCAGCCATTACAGCAGCGCTTTCGCTTTAGCGACCACGTTGTCGACGGTGAAGCCGAACTCTTCGAACAGCTGCTCAGCCGGCGCAGACTCACCGAAGGTGGTCATGCCAACGATAGCGCCGTTCAGGCCAACGTATTTGAACCAGTAGTCCGCGATACCGGCTTCTACCGCGACGCGGGCAGAAACGGCTTTCGGCAGTACGGATTCACGATAAGCGGCATCCTGCTTGTCGAACGCGTCGGTGGACGGCATGGAGACCACGCGCGCCTTCACGCCTTCGGCAGTCAGTTTGTCCCACGCGGCCACTGCCAGCTCCACTTCGGAACCGGTGGCGATGAAGATCAGCTCCGGCTGGCCGGCACAATCTTTCAGCACGTAACCGCCGCGAGCGACGTTTGCCAGCTGCTCTGCGGTACGCTCCTGCTGCGCCAGGTTCTGACGGGAGAGGATCAGCGCGGTCGGGCCGTCCTGACGCTCTACGCCATATTTCCACGCAATCGCGGATTCAACCTGGTCACACGGACGCCAGGTGGACATGTTCGGCGTCACGCGCAGGGAAGCCACCTGCTCTACCGGCTGGTGAGTCGGGCCGTCTTCACCCAGACCGATGGAGTCGTGGGTGTAGACCATCACCTGACGCTGTTTCATCAGCGCGGCCATACGTACCGCATTACGCGCGTATTCCACGAACATCAGGAAGGTGGAGGTGTACGGCAGGAAACCGCCGTGCAGCGCGATACCGTTGGCGATAGCGGTCATACCGAATTCACGCACGCCGTAATGAATGTAGTTACCCGCGGTGTCTTCGTTGATCGGCTTAGAACCAGACCACAGGGTCAGGTTAGATGGCGCCAGGTCAGCGGAGCCGCCGAGGAATTCCGGCAGCAGCGGGCCGAAGGCTTCGATAGCATTCTGCGACGCTTTACGGCTGGCGATTTTCGCCGGGTTAGCCTGCAGCTTCGCGATGAACTCGTTAGCTTTGGCGTCGAAGTCAGACGGCATCTCACCTTTCATACGACGGGTGAATTCGGCCGCTTCCTGCGGGAAGGCTTTGGCATAGGCAGCAAACTTCTCATTCCACGCCGCTTCTTTCGCCTGGCCGGCTTCTTTGGCATCCCACTGGGCATAGATGTCAGACGGGATGTCAAACGGCGCGTGTTTCCAGCCCAGCGCTTCGCGGGTCAGGGCGATTTCGGCGTCGCCCAGCGGTGCGCCGTGGGAGTCGTGGGTACCGGCTTTGTTCGGCGAACCGAAACCAATGATGGTTTTGCACACCAGCAGGGACGGTTTGTCGGTAACTGCACGCGCTTCTTCTACTGCGCGTTTGATGGCGTCAGCGTCGTGACCGTCAACGCCGCGTACCACGTGCCAGCCGTAGGCTTCAAAGCGTTTCGCGGTATCGTCGGTGAACCAGCCTTCAACGTGGCCGTCGATGGAGATGCCGTTGTCATCATAGAAGGCCACCAGTTTGCCCAGTTTCAGAGTACCGGCCAGGGAGCACACTTCATGAGAAATGCCTTCCATCATGCAGCCGTCGCCCATGAAGGCGTAGGTGAAGTGGTCGACGATATCGTGGCCCGGACGGTTGAACTGCGCCGCCAGAGTTTTCTCGGCAATAGCCATCCCGACCGCGTTAGCGATACCCTGGCCCAGCGGACCGGTGGTGGTTTCCACGCCCGCGGTGTAGCCGACTTCCGGGTGACCCGGGGTTTTGGAGTGCAGCTGGCGGAAGTTTTTCAGCTCTTCAATCGGCAGATCGTAGCCAGTGAGGTGCAGCAGGCTGTAAATCAGCATCGAACCATGGCCATTTGACAACACAAAACGGTCACGGTCAGCCCAGGCCGGATTGTTCGGGTTATGGTTCAGGAAATCACGCCACAGCACTTCGGCAATGTCAGCCATACCCATCGGGGCCCCCGGGTGGCCGGATTTGGCTTTCTGTACAGCGTCCATGCTCAGCGCACGAATAGCGTTAGCAAGCTCTTTACGTGAGGACATTTTGACTCCAGTTCGGACTGTTGAAGGCCATGCCCTTAACGACTTGACGAGAGCGCGTTTTGGGCTACGCCGGAAAAAAGTGTGAACAATGTAACCCAAGCGACAAGTCATGTACATGGAGCATCCTTTTGCCCTTTAAGAAATCTCTGGAACAGGTTGTGCTACCCCGGAATCCGCTCGCCCGCATCCTGCGATACTCTTTATAATTTACGCAGAATACGGTTCCCTGCCGTCGCCGTATTGTCGGATAAACAACCATAAGATTGTGGAAGATAAAAAAATGAAAATTCGCTCAACCGTACTTGCTCTTGGGATCGCAGCAACCCTCACCGGATGTCAGAACATGGACTCCAATGGTCTGCTCAGCTCAGGCGCCGAAGCCTTCCAGGCGTACTCCCTCAGCGACGCGCAGGTGAAAACCTTAAGCGACCAGGCCTGTAAAGAGATGGACGCCAAAGCGAAAATCGCCCCGGCCAGCAGTGAATACAGCCAGCGTTTGAGCAAAATCGCGACCGCGCTGGGCGATAACATCAATGGCCAGCCAGTGAACTACAAGGTCTATGAGACCAAGGATGTGAACGCCTTCGCGATGGCGAACGGCTGCATCCGCGTTTACAGCGGGCTGATGGACCTGATGAACGATAATGAAGTTGAAGCGGTTATCGGCCACGAAATGGGTCACGTTGCGCTGGGCCACGTGAAGAAAGGCATGCAGGTCGCGCTGGGGACCAACGCCGTGCGTGCGGCGGCGGCCTCCGCCGGCGGCATCGTCGGCAGCCTGTCGCAGTCGCAGCTGGGCGATTTAGGCGAAAAACTGGTGAACTCGCAGTTCTCCCAGCGTCAGGAATCGGAAGCGGATGACTACTCTTATGACCTGTTGCGTAAGCGCGGCATCAATCCGTCGGGACTGGCCACCAGCTTCGAAAAACTGGCCAAGCTGGAAGCCGGTCGTCAGAGCTCTATGTTTGACGATCACCCGGCCTCCGAAGCTCGCGCCCAGCATATTCGCGATCGCATGAAAGCCGACGGGATTAAATAATCGACAGCGGGAGGCATTATCGCCTCCCTTTTTTATATCCCTGTAAAAATATTTAGCCGCATGAATTGATAACTTAAGCGCACAAACCGTTAATTATTGCTGCACCTCGTCACAGCCAATTATTTTAAGCGCTGTCACTCAGCAAGATATTATTTGGCAAATAAAAAACAGCGTACACAATCCGCCTTTCAGAACCGCGTTCCTCCAGATAATAAATAGTCCACCCCTCTTCGCCAAACGCAGCCGGCGTGCGCCACACAGCTTGTTTCCTGGCGATACCATTGCTCACACAATGATTGCTTTCGACATTATTTCAGGAGAATATCGCGACTGCAGTGATTCCCTTGAATATATCGACAGACAGAGAAGTGCCTTCAGTGAAAAAAGAATTATCGTTAATCGCACTTGGCATTATTGCCGCCACGCCGACTTTCGCCAGCCAACAATCCGCCAGTCAGGGCTTTATTGACGACAGCCATCTGGATCTCTTTTTGCGTAACGCTTATATCAAACGTGATTATCGCGATGGGTTGCCGGATAAAGCCGAATGGGGCCAGGGGATTATCGCCACCTTCGAATCGGGCTTTACCCAGGGACCGGTCGGCTTTGGCGTGGACGGTATCGCCCAGTATGCGGTGCGCCTTGACGGCGGTCGCGGGCGCAGCGGCGCGGGCGGGATCGACTTTTTCGCCCAGGATGACGACGGCCGCGCGAAATCCGACCTCGCCAAATTCGGCGCTACCGGCAAAATGCGCTTTTCGAATACCGTGCTCAGCTACGGCAGCCAGCGGCCGATGCTGCCCATCGTCTACGCTGACGATTCACGCCTGCTGTACGAGAGCTATACCGGCACCATGCTCACCTCGCGCGAAATCGACGGCCTGGAAATTAACGCCGGTTATCTCACCGACCAGCAGCGCAAAAGCGACGACAGCCATAACAGCGGCCTGAAAAGCCTGACCTTCGGCGGGGCAAGCTACCGGTTCAACGACCAGCTCAGCGGCGCGCTGTACGCGTCACACGTCGAAGATGTGCTGAACAAACAGTATCTTGGCCTGAACTATAAGCAGCCGTTCGCCGCCAACCAACAGCTGGTTCTCGATTTCAACGGCTATAACTCACGCCTGGATCAAGAATATGCCGATGCCAATGACACCGGTCGCAGCAATAGCATCTGGAGCCTGGCCGCCAGCTACATCTGGGATATTCATACCTTTAAAGTCGCTTATCAGCAAAGCAGCGGCAGCACCGGTTACCACTACGGCGGCTACCAGAACCAGGGCGGCGTCGGCGATGGCGGGAACACCATCTGGCTGGCCAACTCCTACTGGTCTGATTTTAACGGGGAAGATGAACGCTCCTGGCAGGCATCGTACGGACTGGATTTTGCCGGGCTGGGATTACCGGGGCTGACCTGGACCACCGCCTATGTGCGCGGTGATAACATTAAAACTTCAGAGACCAGCAACGGCAAAGAACACGAATGGTTCAACCAGGTTCAATACCAGGTACAAAACGGCGTGGCGAAAGATTTGAAATTCAGACTACGCTATTCGGTGCTGCGCGTTTCCAGCAACGCCAGCGACTATAACGTCAGCGGGAATGAAGTCCGGTTCTACGTCGAATATCCGTTTAACGTGTTTTGACGCGATAATGACCCCTCTCCTGCGCGCCGGCCCTCTCCCGGCGCACAGGAGCACTCGCCCGGCGCCTTGATAACCCCTCTGTGCCGCGCGCAACCCTCTCCCGGGAAGGGAGAGGGTCGGGGTTACCCGGCTTATTCGCCCTTCTTCGCCGCCTGGATGTAGAGCATTTCCAGAGCGAGAGTCGCCGCCGCCAGAGCGGTAATTTCGGACTGATCGTAGGCCGGAGCGACTTCCACTACGTCCATCCCCACGATGTTCAGATCCTTCAGGCCACGCACCAGTTTGATCGCCCGGTCTGAGGTCAATCCGCCGATAACCGGGGTCCCGGTGCCTGGCGCAAACGCCGGATCCAGACAGTCGATATCAAAGGTCAGGTACACCGGCATGTCGCCGACGATCTGCTTCACCTGGGCAATGACGTCATCAACGCTGCGGTCGTTAACCTGGCCGGCGTCCAGCACCGTAAAGCCATTATCTTTGTCGAACTCGGTACGGATACCAATCTGCACGGAGTGGTTCGGATCGATAAGCCCTTCGTTCGGCGCGGTGTAGAACATGGTGCCGTGGTCGAACTCGCAGCCGTTGGCGTAAGTGTCGGTGTGGGCATCGAAGTGCACCAGCGCCATTTTACCGAAGTGCTTAGCATGGGCGCGCAGCAGCGGCAGGGTAACAAAGTGGTCACCGCCGAAGGAGAGCATGCGCTTGCCCGCCGCCAGCAGCTTCTCGGCGTGAGCCTGCAGCTTCTCGCTCATTTCGCGCGCGTCGCCGAAGGCGTACACCAGATCGCCGCAGTCCACCACGTTCAGGCGTTCGCGCATGTCAAAGTTCCACGGGAAACGGTTGTGCTCCCAGGCGAGGTTAGTGGAAACCTGACGGATAGCCGCCGGGCCATGACGGCCACCCGCGCGCCCGGAGGTCGCCATATCGAACGGCACGCCGGTGATGACCCAGTCCGCATCGCTTTCATACGGCATGAAGTTCATTGGCAAACGCAGAAAGCCAAAGGCATTGGATACCAGGGAGTTATCGTATTGATGACCTAAAGTGCTCATGGATATGACCTCTTTTCGCAGTCGTGGAACGTAAAAAATAAGTATAAAAAAACCCCTCCGCGTCGTTAGGCCCGACGAGGAAGGGTTTGATAGATAAATCGCTTATTGGCGTGAATTATCGCCGGTAATGCATACGGGTTCAAGTAAGTATCGCATTCCGCCGGATGACGGCTTCGCCTTATCCGGCCTACCTTCGCAGGCCCGGTAAGCGCTAAGCCACCGGGCATCAATGGTTACTCGTCTTCCAGATAAGTATAGCCGTACAGTCCCGCCTCAAACTCTTCGAGGAACTGCTGCTGCAGCGCGTCGTCCAGGCCGGTATTTTTCACCTGATCGCGGAACTGGGTCAGCAGCGTGTTCGGATCCAGCTGCACATACTGCAGCATATCCGCCACGGTATCGCCCTCGTCGGACAGCTCAACCTCAACGCTGCCGTCAGGGAAGACGAACACGTCCACCGCCTCGGTATCGCCAAACAGGTTATGCATGTTGCCAAGGATCTCCTGATAGGCGCCGACCATAAAGAAGCCCAGCATCGGCGGGTTCTCCGGGTCGTACTCCGGCATCGGCATGGTGGTGGCGATCCCGTCGCCGTCCACGTAGTGATCGATGGCGCCATCGGAGTCGCAGGTGATGTCCAGCAGCACCGCGCGGCGCTCCGGCGACTTGTTCAGCCCTTCCAGCGGCATCACCGGGAACAGCTGATCGATCCCCCAGGCATCCGGCATCGACTGGAACAGCGAGAAGTTGACGTAGATTTTATCCGCCATCCGCTCCTGCAGCTCATCGATGATGGGACGATGCGCGCGGTTGCTCGGGTCGAGCTGCTTCTGCACTTCATGACACATGTTCAGATACAGCTGCTCGGCCCAGGCGCGCTCCTGCAGGTTGAAGGTGCCAGAGGAGTAGCCGATATGGATATCGTGCAGGTCCATCTGGCTGTCGTGCAGCCATTCGCGCAGCGAGCGGCGGTTGCCGGTCTCGTGCATCTCCAGCCAGGTTTCCCACATGCTCTGTAGCGGACGCGCGGCGTCTTCCGCCGGCGGGGTCGCCTCAGTGTATTCGTTACGCTCCACGCCGATGATGTTGGAAACCAGCACGGTATGGTGCGCGGTCACCGCGCGGCCGGATTCGGTGATCACCGTCGGGTGCGGCAGGCCGTTCTCTTCGCAGGCATCGCCGATCGCCCAGATGATGTTGTTGGCGTATTCGTTCAGACCGTAGTTCACCGAGCAGTCAGACTGCGAGCGGGTCCCTTCATAGTCCACGCCCAGACCGCCGCCGACGTCAAAGCACTGAATGTTGACGCCCAGCTTATGCAGTTCGACGTAGAAACGCGCGGATTCACGCACGCCGGTGGCGATATCGCGAATATTGGCCATCTGCGAACCGAGGTGGAAGTGCAGCAGTTGCAGGCTCTCAAGGTGCCCTGCGGCACGCAGGATCTCGACCAGCTGTAGTACCTGGGTCGCCGCGAGGCCAAACTTGGACTTCTCTCCGCCGGAGGATTGCCATTTTCCGGAGCCCTGCGAGGCCAGACGCGCACGCACGCCAAGGCGCGGCACCACGTTCAGGCGCTCGGCCTCTTCCAGCACGATGGCGATTTCCGACATCTTCTCGATGACCAGATAGACCTTGTGGCCCATCTTCTCGCCCA
This sequence comes from Klebsiella sp. P1CD1, assembly GCF_003790505.1. Classification (NCBI taxonomy): domain Bacteria; kingdom Pseudomonadati; phylum Pseudomonadota; class Gammaproteobacteria; order Enterobacterales; family Enterobacteriaceae; genus Klebsiella; species Klebsiella sp. P1CD1. Next base: position 842,422 of record NZ_CP033631.1, on the reverse strand, counting down.
CCAGGGCCAGACGGATGTATTCGCGGTCTTTATAGCCGTTACAGACGATGACACTGCGGGTCATCCCGGCGTGCGCCAGCACGGCCATCAGTTCGGCTTTCGAACCGGCTTCCAGTCCCAGCGGCTCGCCGGAATGGATCAGCGATTCAATCACGCGACGGTGCTGGTTAACCTTAATCGGGTAGACAAGGAAGTAATCGCCATTATAACCGTACGATTCACGCGCGCGTTTGAAGGCGGCGTTGATCGAGCGCAAGCGGTGCTGCAGGATCTGCGGGAAGCAGAACAGCGCCGGCAAACGTTGCCCTTGCGCCTCGCGGGCTTTGACTAATTCCGCGAGGTCCACGCGCGCTTCCGGGACGTCCGGATCCGGGCAAACGCTGATGTGGCCCAGTTCGTTGACGTCATAATAGTTATTGCCCCACCAGGCAATATTATAAGTACGCAGCATCTTGCTGGCTTCCTGGGAGCTCATCGCTACCTCCTGCATGGAACGTAGTACACCGTGTTCGCCTGCTGACGAAGGCGAAACCATAGACATGTCGTCAGACATAGCGAACCTCAATTTTTAATAATAAGTGTAAGACAGTTAACTACTATCGCAGTCCAAAGATGCGATAACAACCCATGAACAGTCCTAAAGCCCAGCACTATCTGCTGGTTTTGCGACTGCGCGACCGGTTTCTTATTCATATCATCGTAAAACACGTAGCCGAACAGAGTATGACAGTCCGGAGAAACCACGAGAAAACTCTTGCCTGGCAAGAGCGCCCTTGTTCAGTTTTCTAACGACCGACCGGCCCTGGAATCCTGAGAAGCGCCGAGATGGGGTGAACATCGGCTGGTTTGCATGAGAGAGATGCAGGTTGCGGAGTGCTGACGCGCGACAGAACGACGCGACGAATCAAGCGAAAAACATTGGTTCATTATCTGGTATCACCTCCACACCGCCCTGCGACAGGGTCGGCGACAAGCCAAAGCTATACATACCGGGCAACAGGCGCTACGCCGCTGCGAGATTCTGTAAATACAGACTGCTTAACCCGGCTGGAAGTGGCACCACAGGGCGATGCCCCGTGCGCTTTTTTAATGAGCCGCGCGCGGCGTTTTATACCGAGAAGCAGGGTAAAAAGCAAAATAAAAATGTGTGCGTTTGCGCGGTTGTCAGGAAAATTTGCCAGGCGGGTTTTCCCATAAATGCGACCGCCATCAAAAAAGGCTGGAAATGGGCTCAAGAATTGACCTAAAATAGCCATCCAGAAGTTAATCCGTCTATACTGATTAACACTCAGACTGCTCGTGTCGCTACCTGCGCGGCTTTGCGCTGATTATCCACCAAAGCCACATTACACAACAGTATGAGCTATCCGAATCGTCCACAGGTGAAATAAAATATGGCAAAACACCTTTTTACGTCTGAGTCCGTATCAGAAGGGCATCCTGACAAAATTGCTGACCAAATCTCTGATGCCGTGCTGGATGCGATCCTCGAGCAGGATCCGAAAGCGCGTGTCGCATGTGAAACCTATGTCAAAACCGGCATGGTGCTGGTAGGCGGCGAAATCACCACCAGCGCATGGGTTGATATCGAAGAGATCACCCGCAACACCGTCCGCGAAATTGGCTACGTGCATTCCGATATGGGCTTTGACGCCAACTCGTGTGCCGTTCTGAGCGCCATTGGTAAACAGTCTCCGGACATCAACCAGGGCGTCGACCGTGCCGACCCGCTGGAACAGGGCGCAGGCGACCAGGGTTTGATGTTTGGCTATGCGACCAACGAAACCGACGTGCTGATGCCGGCGCCGGTGACCTATGCTCACCGTCTGGTGCAGCGCCAGGCTGAAGTGCGTAAAAACGGCACCCTGCCGTGGCTGCGTCCGGATGCGAAAAGCCAGGTGACCTTCCAGTATGACGACGGCAAAATCGTCGGCATCGATGCGGTGGTTCTGTCCACGCAGCACGCGGAAGACATCGACCAGAAATCCCTGCAGGAAGCGGTGATGGAAGAGATCATCAAGCCGACCCTGCCGACCGAATGGCTGAACGCTTCGACCAAATTCTTCATCAACCCGACCGGACGTTTCGTTATCGGCGGCCCGATGGGCGACTGCGGTCTGACCGGTCGTAAGATCATCGTTGATACCTACGGCGGCATGGCTCGTCACGGCGGCGGCGCGTTCTCCGGTAAAGATCCGTCTAAAGTTGACCGTTCCGCAGCCTACGCGGCGCGCTATGTGGCGAAAAACATCGTTGCCGCGGGCCTGGCCGATCGTTGTGAAATTCAGGTCTCCTACGCTATCGGCGTCGCTGAACCGACTTCGATCATGGTGGAAACCTTCGGCACCGAGAAAGTGCCTTCTGAACAGCTGACCCTGCTGGTGCGCGAGTTCTTCGACCTGCGTCCGTACGGCCTGATTCAGATGCTGGACCTGCTGCACCCGATCTACAAAGAAACCGCGGCTTACGGTCACTTTGGTCGCGAGCATTTCCCATGGGAAAAAACCGACAAAGCGGCTCTGCTGCGCGAAGCGGCCGGTCTGAAATAACCCCTGCTTCCTCTCTTCAAGGCCAGCCTCGCGCTGGCCTTTTTGTTTCCGTCTCCCTCCCCCCTGCGCTTCGCTTCAGCGAAACGCGGTAACGCGATGAAAGCGATTACATTATGATGACTGCCCCTTTGTTTCCATAACAGGCATAGCGTGCGGGTATTTTTCACAATGTTACATATTGTTTCGGTCAACTCTGATTACCGTTTTTCAAAATGTCGACTATCCTTGTATATACTGCTGATTTAAAAAGCATTTAATGGATTACGTTTCTTTACCTTTGTGTAAACGATTACACAGCCGTGACTATAATCACGTTTTTTTACCGTCGAGTGTCCTACCCTAACCATCGACAGAATCAATAACTCAACTGGAGGGCGTTATGCCTGACAACAAAAAACAAGGGCGTTCGAACAAGACTATGACGTTCTTCGTCTGTTTCCTCGCCGCGCTGGCTGGCCTGCTGTTCGGCCTTGATATCGGTGTTATTGCGGGTGCCTTACCCTTTATTGCCAATGAGTTCCAGATTTCAGCCCACACCCAGGAGTGGGTGGTCAGCTCCATGATGTTCGGGGCTGCCGTCGGTGCGGTCGGCAGCGGCTGGCTCTCCTTCAAACTGGGCCGTAAAAAAAGCCTGATGATCGGCGCCATCCTCTTTGTCGCCGGCTCTCTGTTCTCCGCTGCCGCGCCAAACGTCGAGATCCTGCTGGTTTCCCGCGTGCTGCTGGGCCTGGCGGTGGGCGTCGCTTCATACACGGCTCCGCTGTATCTGTCGGAAATCGCGCCAGAGAAAATCCGCGGCAGTATGATTTCGATGTACCAGCTGATGATCACCATCGGGATCCTCGGCGCCTATCTCTCTGACACCGCTTTCAGCTACAGCGGCGCGTGGCGCTGGATGCTCGGCGTGATCATTATTCCGGCGGTATTGCTGCTGATCGGCGTTATCTTCCTGCCGGACAGCCCGCGCTGGTTCGCCGCCAAACGTCGCTTCGTCGATGCCGAACGCGTGCTGCTGCGCCTGCGCGATACCAGCGCCGAAGCGAAACGTGAGCTCGACGAAATCCGCGAAAGCCTGAAGGTGAAACAGTCCGGCTGGTCGCTGTTCAAAGACAACAGTAACTTCCGCCGCGCGGTGTTCCTCGGTATTCTGCTGCAGGTGATGCAGCAGTTCACCGGCATGAACGTCATCATGTACTACGCACCGAAGATTTTTGAACTGGCGGGCTATGCCAACACCACCGAGCAGATGTGGGGGACGGTGATCGTCGGTCTGACCAACGTGCTGGCCACCTTTATCGCTATCGGTCTGGTCGACCGCTGGGGCCGTAAACCAACGCTAATCCTCGGCTTTATCGTGATGGCCGCGGGCATGGGCGTGCTGGGTAGCATGATGCACATCGGCATTCACTCCTCTACCGCGCAGTACATCGCCGTCCTGATGCTGCTGATGTTCATCGTCGGTTTCGCCATGAGCGCCGGTCCGCTGATTTGGGTACTGTGTTCCGAAATCCAGCCGCTGAAAGGCCGCGACTTCGGCATCACCTGCTCCACAGCGACCAACTGGATTGCCAATATGATTGTCGGCGCCACCTTCCTGACCATGCTCAACTCGCTGGGCAGCGCCAATACCTTCTGGGTGTACGGCGGTCTGAACGTGCTGTTTATCCTGCTGACTATCTGGCTGATTCCGGAAACCAAAAACGTCTCGCTGGAACATATTGAACGTAACCTGATGCAGGGTCGTCCGCTGCGTGAAATCGGCGCCCGCGACTAACCCGCCTGAGCTTCCTCCCCTCCCGGGAGGAAGCTTCCTCTTGCTCTCCCCCGCCCGTCGCACTATCCTCTGGCGCTATGAAAACACCCCGTATTCCCATCGCTATTCAGCAGGCCGTGATGCGCAGCCTGCGGGAGCATCTCGCCAAAGCGAACCTCAAACTGGAACGCCGCTACGCTGAGCCGACGCTGGTCTACCAGCAGCGCGGTACCTCCGCCGGCACCGCCTGGCTGGAGAAAAACGAAATTCGTTTAAATCCGGTGCTGCTGCTGGAAAATCAGCAGGAGTTTATCGATGAAGTGGTGCCGCACGAGCTGGCGCACCTGCTGGTCTGGCAGCACTTTGGCCGCGTCGCGCCGCACGGTAAAGAGTGGAAATGGATGATGGAGAACGTCCTTGGCGTTCCCGCGCGTCGCACTCACCGTTTTGAACTCGATTCGGTCCGCCAGAACACCTTCCCCTACCGCTGTCGCTGTCAGCAGCATCAGCTCACCGTCCGTCGCCATAACCGGGTGGTGCGCGGCGAGGCCACCTACCGCTGCGTTCACTGCGGCGATCTGCTGGTGGCTGAAAAATAACCATCAGAATTTATTAGAAACTTTCTGATCTGACTGATTGCATCCAGCACCCTCATTCGCTACGTTGCGGGCTCGTTTTGACACGGAGTTAACGATGTCCCGTATGCATATTTTAGCCGTTGCGGTATTGAGCACGGCAGTCAGTGGCCCGCTCGCGGCCGCCGGTATTAATAGTTTTTCCCAGGCCAAGGCCGCTGGCGTCAAAGTGAACGCCGACGTTCCGGGCGACTTTTATTGCGGCTGTAAAATCGACTGGCAGGGTAAAAAAGGCGTTATCGATCTGGAATCTTGCGGCTATAAAGTGCGTAAAAATGAGAACCGCGCCAGCCGGGTTGAATGGGAACACGTGGTGCCGGCGTGGCAGTTCGGCCATCAGCGCCAGTGCTGGCAGGAAGGCGGGCGGCAAAACTGCGCCAAAGATCCGGAGTACCGCAAGATGGAAAGCGATATGCACAACCTGCAGCCGGCGGTAGGGGAAGTCAATGGCGATCGCGGCAACTTTATGTACAGCCAGTGGAACGGCGGTGAAGGCCAGTACGGCCAGTGCACCATGAAGGTCGATTTTAAAGATAAAGTCGCCGAGCCCCCTGCCCGCGCCCGCGGCGCTATCGCCCGCACCTACTTCTATATGCGCGACCGCTACCAGCTGAATCTTTCCCGCCAGCAAACTCAATTGTTTACCGCCTGGGATAAACAGTACCCGGTCACCGCCTGGGAATGTGAGCGCGATGAGCGCATCGCGAAAGTGCAGGGCAACCATAATCCGTATGTCCAGCAGGCTTGCCAGGCGCAAAAGAGCTAACCTACACTAGCGGCAATTGTTAATTTGCAGCCCTGTGCTTCCCGCCCGGTGGCGGGAAGCTGGCATCTGCGCAACGAACGGAATATCAAGCATGCGCATTCCTCGCATCCATCATCCAGAACGCCTCACTGTCGGCAGCCAGATTGCGCTGAGCGATGACGCGGCCAACCACGTCGGTCGCGTCCTGCGCATGACCGCAGGTCAGCACCTACAGCTTTTTGACGGCAGTAACCAGGTATTTGAAGCCGTCATCACCGAGGCCGGCAAGAAAAATGTCACGGTTGAAGTGCTCAGCGGCGAACCCGACGATCGTGAATCGCCGCTGCATATTCACTTAGGCCAGGTGATGTCGCGCGGTGAAAAAATGGAATTTACTATCCAGAAATCGATCGAACTCGGGGTAAGCCTCATAACGCCACTGTTTTCCGAGCGCTGCGGCGTTAAACTGGACGCCGAACGTTTGCAGAAGAAGATCCAGCAGTGGCAGAAAATCGCTATTGCCGCCTGCGAACAGAGCGGTCGTAATGTGGTACCGGAAATACGTCCGGCCATGCAGCTGGAAGAGTGGTGCGCCGAGCAGGACAGCGGGATGAAGCTCAACCTGCACCCGCGCGCCAGCGCCAGCATTAATACGCTGCCGCTACCGGTTGAACGCGTCCGTTTGCTGATTGGTCCGGAAGGTGGGCTATCGGCAGAAGAGATAGCGATGACCGCGCAATACCAGTTTACTGATATCCTGTTGGGACCGCGCGTTCTGCGTACAGAGACTACTGCGCTCACCGCCATCACCGCCCTGCAGGTGCGTTTTGGCGACTTAGGTTGAGGCGTTAACGGAGAAGAACCATGATCAAGCTCGGCATCGTGATGGATCCCATCGCAACCATCAACATCAAGAAAGACACCAGCTTCGCTATGTTGCTGGAAGCGCAACGTCGCGGCTATGAACTCCATTATATGGAGATGAACGACCTCTATTTGATCAACGGCGAAGCCCGCGCCCGTACGCGCACGCTGAGCGTCGAACAGAACTACGATAAATGGTATGACTTCACCGGTGAGCAGGATCTGCCGCTGGCCGATCTTGACGTTATTTTGATGCGTAAAGATCCGCCGTTCGATACCGAATTTATTTATGCCACCTACATCCTGGAGCGGGCGGAAGAGAAAGGCACGCTTATCGTCAACAAGCCGCAGAGCCTGCGCGACTGTAACGAGAAACTGTTCACCGCCTGGTTCTCAGAACTGACGCCGGAAACGCTGGTCACCCGCAATAAAGCCCAGCTGAAGGCCTTCTGGGAAAAACACGGCGATATCATCATGAAACCGCTCGACGGCATGGGCGGTGCCTCTATTTTCCGCGTCAAAGCCGGCGATCCGAACCTTGGCGTGATCACGGAGACCCTGACCGAGCTCGGCAGCCGCTACTGCATGGCGCAGAACTATCTGCCCGCCATTAAAGACGGCGACAAGCGCGTGCTGGTGGTGGACGGCGAGCCGGTGCCTTACTGCCTGGCGCGTATTCCGCAGGGTGGCGAGACCCGCGGTAATCTGGCCGCCGGCGGCCGTGGCGAAGCTCGCCCGTTGACCGAAAGCGACTGGGAAATTGCCCGCCGCGTCGGCCCGACGCTGAAAGCCAAAGGTCTTATCTTCGTCGGCCTGGATATCATCGGCGACCGTCTGACGGAAATTAACGTCACCAGCCCCACCTGCGTACGCGAAATCGAAGCCGCCTTCCCGGATATTTCGATCACCGGCATGCTGATGGACGCTATCGAAAGACGTATCACCAAATAAACACCAGGGCGGATAAACGTCCGCTCATGGCGCAGCGAGCGCGGTTGACCGCGCTCGTGAAACGCTGCCAGCCAGGCGCCACTCGGGCGCCAGCCAGATAAAGTGCATCGACACTATTCTACTTTGCCCGCATACTGGGTGTTGCTTTTTGAACCAGGAACAGAACCTCTGACAATGAATTTACAGCATCACTTTCTGATTGCCATGCCTGCGCTTCAGGACCCGATTTTCCGCCGCTCCGTGGTCTATATCTGCGAGTATAACGACGAGGGAGCCATGGGCATTATTATCAATAAGCCGCTGGAAAATCTGCAGGTGGAAGGGATCCTTGAGAAGCTCAAGATTGTTCCGGAGCCGCGCAATCCGGAGATCCGTCTGGATAAACCGGTGATGCTGGGCGGCCCGCTGGCGGAAGACCGCGGTTTTATTCTGCATACCCCGCCCTCTGACTTCTCCTCGAGTATCCGCATTTCGGATAACACAGTGGTCACCACCTCGCGGGATGTTCTTGAAACCTTAGGTACCGACAGGCAGCCGGGCAACGTACTGGTGGCGCTGGGCTACTCCTCATGGGAGAAAGGGCAACTGGAGCAGGAGATTTTAGATAATGCCTGGCTTACCGCCCCTGCCGACCAGAATATTCTCTTCCGCACGCCCATCGCCGATCGCTGGCGCGAGGCGGCGAAACTGATTGGTATCGACATTGTGACGATGCCAGGCGTCGCGGGGCATGCATGATGAGCGGAACCTTTCTCGGCTTTGATTTCGGCACCAAAAGCATCGGCGTGGCGGTGGGGCAACGCATCACCGCTACCGCGCGACCGTTACCGGCGCTGAAGGCGCAGGACGGTAAACCAGACTGGAATGTCATCGAAAAACTGCTCAAAGAGTGGCAGCCTGAGGCGGTGATCGTTGGCCTGCCGCTGAATATGGACGGCACCGAGCAACCGCTGACGGCGCGCGCGCGGAATTTCGCCAATAAAATTCATGGCCGCTTTGGCGTCGCGATCGTCCTTCACGATGAACGTCTGAGTACGGTGGAGGCTCGGGCAGGCTTATTTGAACACGGCGGCTACCGCGCGCTGAATAAAGGCAGCGTTGATTCGGCCTCAGCCGTGGTCATTCTGGAAAGCTACTTCGAGCAGAGCTTTTAGGCTCTGCTCTCCTGCGCCGCCGGCAAATTGCTGACGGCGCGCTTCCGACCGCTTAGTGGCGCAGATGTTCGTTCGCCCAGCTCACCGCTTGAGTGCGATTCTTCACGCTCAGTTTACGAAACACATTGTACAGGTGCGTACGCACCGTGTTCTCGCTGATAAACAGGGCACGGGCAATATCCAGATTCGTCGCCCCACAGCGCAGCTCGTTGAGGATCTCACATTCCCGCTCGGTGAGTGGCGAGTTCTCAACGGGCGCCGATGCATGGTCCGCAGCGTACATCGCCGGGTGCATCACGCTCAATTCAGCCGTCTGTTCGCCGTTTAGTACGGCCTTAACGCCCTCAATTAAGCGCGATTCATCATCGTCATGGCGGAACACGCCATATAAAGCCGGCCACTGCGCCATTTCGTATAACTCATACTTTTGTGCGCTATTAATAATCAACAAACGAGGATTATCTGCCTGCAGTCGAATAATGTCTCGCCATACCCCATTTAATTTCTTATTTGACACTGCGATATCAAATAATATTACAGAATCTTTCGCCAGGCGTTGTGCCAGTGGTTTATTAATATTTTGTAAAACCACTGGTGCCATCAGGGTTTCGCTCAGATAGCTGGCAAAAGCTTTGCTCTGAATTGACGGATGGGTAATAAATGTGACCTGACGAGAAGATAATGAATTTCCATTTAAATTAATCACTTAAAACTCTCCTTAGCTGCTACCCACCGCCATGGTGGTTAAATGAATAAAAAAATATACAAACAGTCGTGAATTTATAAATAGCCTTGGCAGTTTACAAATTGAAACGTTATTCCATGAGAATCATCCTATTCCCGTAAACAGCATAAATCGAACACCTCAAAGCTGTCAAAAGGTAATCAAACTTTTTTCCTGGAAATGCGTATTCACTGTCGACATATCGCAACTGAATGTGTTATTTGAATTGATTCAGAATGGTTATTTGTATTACCAAATAATATAAATAAACAGCCATCAAACATTCAGTTAACATATCATTTAACCCGCCCTGTCTGCTTCACGCTGCTCTTACAGCTCGCCTGCGGCGACACGTTGCTGAAAACTCTGCGTAAATGTCAGCATTCCGGCCTGCATCCCGGTCTGCATTATGCCGGGCAACTGGTGCACTTTTCCTTCACGGATCAAGTTAGCTACTGCGGGGGTATTGACCAAAAGCTCGTATAGCGCAACTCTGCCGCCCTGACGTGCAGGCAACAATTTTTGCGCCAGCACCGCGCACAGGCTTCCGGCCAGCTGACTACGAACCTGATCTTTCTCCTCTGCCGGAAAGACATCGATCAATCTCTCCACCGCCGGCGCCGCGCCGCGGGTATGTAATGTCGCCATTACCAGATGTCCGGTCTCCGCAGCCGTTAACGCCAGACGAATGGTTTCGCTGTCGCGTAGCTCCCCGAGCAGGATCACATCCGGATCCTGGCGCAGCGCCACGCGGAGCGCCGCGGCGAACGAAGGACAATGACGGCCAATCTCCCGCTGCAGGATCAGGCAGCGCTCGCTGTGATGAATAAACTCCACCGGGTCCTCCAGGGTCAGAATATGGCCATCAAGACGCTGGTTGAGATGCCCCACCATCGCCGCCAGGGTGGTCGACTTGCCGCTGCCCGTCGCTCCGGTGACCAACAGCAAACCACTCTCTTCCGCCAGCAGCTCGCTCAGCGCAGGCGGGGCGCCCAGCGTCTCCAGACGCGGGCACTGTTCAGGCAGAAGGCGTAGCACCAGCGATATTCCACGCGTATGGGCGAAAGCGCTGGCGCGCAGCCGCAAACCGCAGGCCAGGGTCAGCGCAAAGTCAATCTGGCCCTGTTCCTGCCAATGCTGTAACTGTGCGGCATCAAGCCAGCAGTTGAGTAAATCCGGGATATCCGGCGCGGGAAACGGGGCGGGCTCCAGCTTGCCCTGCCGCCGCCAGCGCGGTGCGGCGGAATTGCACAGGTGTAGATCGGAGACATTATGCTTTACACTAAGGGCTACGATTTCTTCCAGCTTCATAACTCATCCTCGGAATATGAACGATATTGCGCATAACCTGGCACAGGTCCGGGACAAAATCTCCGGTGCCGCCGCTCGTTGCGGGCGTGCGCCAGAAGAAGTGACATTGCTTGCAGTGAGTAAAACAAAACCTGCGAGCGCGATCGAAGAAGCCATCGCGGCAGGCCAGCGGGCATTTGGTGAAAACTACGTCCAGGAGGGCGTGGAGAAGATTAACCATTTCCAGCAGGCCGGCGTCAGTGGGCTGCAGTGGCACTTTATTGGCCCCCTGCAGTCCAACAAAAGCCGGCTGGTGGCAGAGCATTTTGACTGGTGCCACACCGTCGATCGGCTGAAAATCGCCACCCGCCTGAACGAACAGCGCCCGGCGCATCTGCCGCCGCTGAAGGTGCTAATTCAAATCAATATCAGCGATGAGCAGAGTAAATCCGGTATCCCGCTGGAAGCACTCGATGCATTAGCGGCGGAGATCGCTGAGTTACCTCATCTGGAGCTGCGCGGTCTGATGGCCATCCCCGCGCCTGAGTCAGAATATGTAAGGCAGTTTGCCGTCGCCCAGCAAATGGCGGTAGCATTTGCGCGATTAAAAACGCGGTACCCCACGGTCGATACGTTGTCTCTGGGAATGTCGGACGATATGGAAGCCGCAATCGCGGCGGGAAGCACGATGGTGCGCATCGGCACAGCTATTTTTGGTGCGCGCGACTACAGCAAATAATAAGGAATCTGAGGAACGCCATGAAGACGTTGACTTTCCTGCTTTCAACGGTCATTGAGCTTTACACGATGGTCGTGTTGTTACGCGTCTGGATGCAGTGGGCGCGCTGCGACTTTTACAACCCGTTTTCGCAGTTTGTGGTGAAGGCCACCCAGCCGATTGTCGGGCCGCTGCGCCGGATTATCCCGGCGATGGGGCCGATTGACAGCGCCTCGCTGCTGGTGGCATTTATTCTCTGCGTCATCAAAGCGATCGTGCTGTTTATGGTGATCACCTTCCAGCCGATCATCTGGATCTCCGCCCTGCTTATTCTGCTGAAAACCATCGGCTCATTGATCTTCTGGGTGCTGCTGTTGATGGCGATCATGAGCTGGGTCAGCCAGGGCCGTAGTCCGGTGGAGTACGTGCTGATGCAGCTGGCGGACCCGCTGCTGCGCCCTATCCGCAACCTGCTGCCGTCGATGGGCGGTATCGATTTCTCACCGATGGTACTGGTGCTGCTGCTGTACGTGATTAATATGGGCGTCGCCGAAGTGCTGCAGGCCACCGGTAACGTGCTGCTGCCGGGGCTGTGGATGGCGCTATGAGTGCCGTTGAAACCTGCGCTGAGGGGCTGGTGCTCAGGCTGTATATTCAGCCGAAGGCCAGCCGCGATAGCATCGTGGGCGTACATGGCGACGAGCTTAAAGTCGCCATTACCGCCCCGCCCGTTGATGGCCAGGCCAATGCCCACCTGGTGAAATTTCTCGCCAAACAGTTCCGCGTAGCCAAAAGCCAGGTACTGATTGAAAAAGGCGAGCTGGGTCGCCATAAGCAAGTTAAAATCATCGCCCCACAACAGATCCCGACTGCGGTCGCGGCGCTAACTGAATAAACAGGATTCATCATGCAAAAAGTCGTCCTCGCGACCGGCAACGCCGGTAAAGTGCGCGAACTGGCCTCGCTGCTGGAAGATTTTGGTCTCGATATCGTCGCTCAGACCGAGCTGGGCGTGGACTCTGCGGAAGAGACCGGCCTGACCTTTATTGAAAACGCGATTCTGAAAGCGCGTCATGCGGCGCAGATCACCGGCCTGCCGGCCATCGCTGACGATTCCGGTCTGGCCGTCGATGCGCTTGGCGGCGCACCGGGTATTTACTCCGCCCGCTATTCCGGCGTCGACGCCACCGACCAGCAGAATCTTGAAAAGCTGCTCGACGCGTTAAAGGACGTGCCGGACGACCAGCGTCAGGCGCAGTTCCACTGTGTGCTGGTCTATCTGCGCCATGCCGAAGATCCCACGCCGCTGGTGTGCCACGGCAGCTGGCCTGGGGTAATCACCCGACAAGCCGCTGGTACAGGTGGCTTCGGCTACGACCCGATCTTCTTCGTCCCGTCAGAAGGGAAAACCGCGGCCGAACTGAGCCGTGAAGAAAAGAGTGCGATTTCCCATCGTGGGCAAGCGCTAAAACTGTTACTGGAAGCATTACGTAATGGCTAATTTGCCGCCGCTGAGTCTCTATATTCATATTCCCTGGTGCGTGCAGAAATGCCCGTACTGCGACTTTAATTCGCATGCGCTGAAAGGCGAGGTGCCGCATGACGATTACGTCCAGCATCTGCTAAACGACCTGCAGGCCGATGCGCAATATGCCCAGGGACGGGAAATAGGCACTATTTTTATCGGCGGCGGTACGCCGAGCCTGCTGTCCGGCCCGGCCATGCAAACTCTGCTGGATGGCGTCCGCGCCTGCCTGCCGCTGGCCGCCGGGGCGGAAATCACCATGGAAGCCAACCCGGGCACCGTGGAGGCCGATCGCTTCGTTGATTACCAGCGCGCCGGGGTGAACCGTATCTCCATCGGCGTACAAAGCTTTAGCGAACCGAAGCTGCAGCGCCTGGGGCGGATCCACGGTCCAGAGGAGGCCAAGCGCGCAGCACGTCTCGCCAGCGGCCTCGGCCTGCGCAGCTTCAATCTCGACCTGATGCACGGTCTGCCGGACCAGTCGCTGGAGGAGGCGCTGGACGATCTGCGTCAGGCGATTGCCCTCAACCCGCCGCACCTGTCGTGGTACCAGCTGACCATTGAGCCGAACACCTTGTTCGGCTCCCGGCCGCCGGTGCTGCCGGATGACGACGCGCTATGGGATATTTTCGAGCAGGGACATCAATTGCTAAGCGCCGCTGGCTATCAGCAGTACGAGACGTCCGCCTACGCTAAACCGGGCTTCCAGTGTCAGCATAATCTCAACTACTGGCGCTTTGGCGACTACCTCGGCATCGGCTGCGGCGCGCACGGTAAGATAACCTTCCCTGACGGACGCATTCTGCGGACCGCCAAAACCCGCCACCCGCGCGGGTATATGGAAGGCCGTTACCTCGAGCGTCAGCATGATGTGGAAGAGGCGGATAAACCGTTCGAGTTCTTTATGAACCGTTTCCGCCTGCTGGAGGCCGCGCCGCGCGCAGAATTTAGTCGCTATACCGGTCTTGATGAAGCGGCGATCCGCCCGCAGCTGGACGCGGCGATAGCCCAGGGCTATCTGCAGGAAGACGAGCAGAACTGGCAGATTACCGAGCACGGTAAGCTGTTTTTGAATTCCCTTCTCGAGTTATTTCTGAACGAGTAAACGCAGAGGCGGTCCTGCCGGAAAGCGGGCCGCCATGTCTTTATTTTAACGAGCCAACCAGCGATTTCCGGCTATCCTCCAGCGAGACAACCCGGCTGCAGACGTCCTTACCAAACTGCTGGAAATCGGCCTCCTGGTTTTTCCATTCATCCTGAATGGCCGTTTGCAGGCCGCCGAGGCTGCCGAGAATGCCCTGCAGCGGGTTGCCGCCGCCTTTGAGCACTGCTTTCGCGCCCATCTCGTTAATACTGTCCTGCAGAATGCCGCCCATCGCCTGATTCACCAGCTGCTGACCATCGGCACGTACCTGGTCGATAGCTTTATAGTGGAAGGTCAGGCCATCGCTGCGGCGCTCAATGATGCGGTTCATCTGTTCTTTCAGCTGCGCATCCAGCTTGGTCAGGCGACCATGCATGCTGCTGTTGGCGCCAACCTGTTCGGTAATGATTTTATCCAGCGCCTTGCGGCCTTTTTCGACTCGCGAGCGCGCGCCTTCGTCAATCCACGGCAGGCTGCTGCGCAGACTGGCCTGATAATCCTGCGCCTGCTCGCGCTGGGCGGCGCTCAGAGTATAGGCTTTACCGTTAAAGGTCAGGTTGCCGTCCGGCTTTATCACCAGATTGCCGTTTTCCCCTTTCACCTGCACCTGCTGCGGGCTGAGGATCACATCGTCACGCGGCGTGACGCTACACTGGTAGTCCGCATGGGCAGACAAAGCGGTGACGGAGAGCGCCACCGCCAGCAGCGTTTTACGCATCATAAAACTCCCTTAAGACAAAACGGGCCGGCAGTTGCCGACCCTTGTCAAACTTAGTCCCACCAGACGTCAAAAAGTTCGCTGGTGCGCACATCCTCTAACTTACGCGCTTCCAGCCATTGGCGTACGATGGCCTGATGCTCTTCGGTGCACTTACCGATCTCCTGCATGCAGATGAGCCCTTCCCAGGAGAGATAGCCGCTACCGTCGAAGGCCAGCTTGTTCGGCTCAATCACCTCTTCGATCAGATCGTTGACCGTCTGGTCGATCTGCTCTTCGGTGGTCCCTTCCGGGAAACGCCAGGCGACGGAGAAGCCTAACTCCTGAAACTCATCGATATGCATTTTTTTACGCAGACGACGGCTACGATTCTTGGCCATTATTTCACCCTCTCGAACATTAAGTCCCATACGCCGTGGCCGAGACGATGGCCACGCTGTTCAAATTTGGTTACCGGGCGCGATTCCGGGCGCGGTACGTAATCGTTGCTTGCCGACTGGTTACGATAGCCTTCCAGCGAGGACATCACTTCCAGCATATGCACGGCATAGGCTTCCCAGTCGGTCGCCATATGGAAGACGCCGCCGAGTTTCAGTTTGCTTTTGACCAGCTCAGCGAAAGGCGGCTGCACGATACGACGTTTATTATGACGCGCTTTATGCCATGGGTCAGGGAAAAACAGCTGCACCATATTCAGTGAGTTATCCGGGATCATGGTATGCAGCACTTCCACCGCATCGTGACACATCACGCGCAGATTTTGCACACCTTCTTCTTCAGCAGAAGCCAGACAGGCGCCAACGCCCGGGGAGTGCACTTCAATGCCGAGGAAATTCTGTTCCGGTTTGGCTTTTGCCATCGCCACCAGCGAAGCCCCCATGCCGAAACCAATTTCTAAGGTGACCGGCGCGTCGCGGCCAAACAGGGCAGCGAAATCAAGTGGCGCATCGTTGAATTCAACGCCCATCACCGGCCAAATGTTATCCAGCGCATGCTGCTGCCCTTTCGTCAGGCGCCCCTGGCGACGGACGAAGCTACGAATACGGCGCAGCGGGCGACCGTTTTCATCGAATTCCGGAGAAATGACGTCGTTTTTCATAAAAGTTAAGTCTGCTAGTGAAAGTGTTCGGAAAACGGGCATTATCCAAAGTTACCCGGCGGATGCAAGGGTTTACAGCCACTCGCCCTTGTGCTGCAATCTGCCACCCTGTAATCGCGATCCCGGAGCCATAGCTTTGACTTTTCTCGCCGCGCAATTTTCAGCCCAGGTCCTGGACTGGTACGACAAATACGGGCGTAAAACCCTGCCCTGGCAAATCGCCAAGACGCCCTACAAAGTATGGCTCTCCGAAGTGATGTTGCAACAAACCCAGGTGACTACGGTAATCCCGTATTTTGAACGCTTTATGGCGCGTTTCCCAACGGTGGTTGATTTAGCCAACGCGCCGCTGGATGAGGTGCTGCATCTGTGGACCGGCCTTGGCTACTACGCGCGGGCGCGCAATTTACATAAAGCCGCCCAGCAGGTGGCGACACAGCATGGCGGCATCTTCCCGCAAACCTTTGAGGAAGTGGCCGCGCTGCCCGGCGTCGGGCGTTCAACGGCAGGGGCGATTTTGTCGCTTTCGCTCGGTCAGCATTATCCGATTCTCGACGGCAACGTGAAGCGCGTGCTCGCCCGCTGCTATGCTGTCAGCGGCTGGCCGGGAAAAAAAGAGGTCGAAAAACGGCTGTGGGATATCAGCGAAGAGGTGACCCCGGCGCAAGGGGTAGAACGCTTCAACCAGGCGATGATGGATCTCGGGGCGATGGTTTGCACCCGCTCGAAGCCGAAGTGCGAGCTGTGCCCGTTGAGCAATGGCTGCGTGGCCTACGCGAATCATTCATGGGCGGAATATCCGGGTAAAAAACCGAAGCAGACCATCCCGGAACGCACCGGCTATTTCCTGCTGATGCAGCACGGCGACGAGGTGTTTCTCTCCCAGCGTCCGCCGGTGGGTTTGTGGGGCGGACTATTCTGTTTTCCGCAGTTTGCAGACGAAGCGGAGCTGCGCGAGTGGCTGGCGCAGCGTCAGATAAAGGCCGATAATCTGACGCAATTAACCGCCTTCCGCCACACTTTCAGCCATTTCCACCTGGATATTGTGCCGATGTGGCTTACAGTGCACTCATCTGGCGCATGCATGGATGAAGGCAACGCACTCTGGTATAACTTAGCGCAGCCGCCGTCGGTCGGACTGGCGGCCCCCGTGGAGCGCTTGTTGCAACAGTTAAAAGCCGGAACGCCGGTATAAATTTTTCGGCTATCAAAGAGGAGTGATTATGAGCAGAACCATTTTTTGTACTTTCCTGCAGCGTGAAGCGGACGGCCAGGATTTCCAGCTCTATCCGGGCGAACTCGGGAAGCGCATTTACAACGAAATCTCCAAAGAAGCCTGGGCGCAGTGGCAGCACAAGCAGACCATGCTGATCAACGAGAAAAAACTCAGCATGATGAACCCGGAGCACCGCAAGCTGCTGGAGCAGGAGATGGTGCAGTTCCTGTTTGAAGGGAAAGACGTGCATATCGAAGGCTACACGCCGCCGGAAAAACAGTAAGGGCCCTGCGGCCTTTTAAAAACAAACACAACACGCACGCCCGGAATGATGAAAAAATACTTAGCGCTCGCGCTGATTGCGCCGTTGCTCGTTTCGTGTTCCAGCTCCAATAAAAAAGGCACCGAATACAACGAGGCCTGGGTCAAGGACACGAACGGATTCGATATCCTGATGGGCCAGTTTGCCCATAACATCGAGAACATTTGGGGGTATAACGAAGTCCTGCTCGCCGGGCCGAAGGACTACGTTAAATATACCGATCAATATCAAACCCGCAGCCACATTAACTTTGATGCCGGGACGATCACCGTCGAGACCATCGCGGGCACCGATCCGCGCGGACGACTGCGCCAGGCGATCATCAAAACGCTGCTGATGGGCGATGACCCCAACTCCATTGACCTCTATTCCGACGTCGATGATATTCAGATCTCCAAAGAGCCGTTCCTCTATGGTCAGGTGGTGGATAACACCGGCGCGTCGATTCGCTGGGAGTGGCGCGCCGCGCGCTACGCCGATTATTTGCTGCAAACCCGCCTCAAGAGCCGCAACAATGGCCTGCGCGTGATCTACAGCATCACCATTAACCTGGTACCAAACCACCTCGACAAACGTGCGCATAAATACCTCGGCATGGTGCGCCAGGCCTCGCGTAAATACGGCGTTGATGAGTCGCTGATCCTTGCGATTATGCAAACAGAATCATCGTTTAACCCCTATGCGGTGAGCCACGCGGATGCCATGGGGCTGATGCAGGTCGTCCAGCACAGCGCGGGGAAAGACGTCTTCCGTTCGCAGGGCAAATCCGGCCTGCCGAGCCGCAGCTATCTGTTTGACCCGGCGAATAACATCGATACCGGCACCGCTTATCTGGCGATGCTGAACAATGTTTATCTAGCCGGCATCGATAACCCCACCTCGCGTCGCTACGCGGTGATCACCGCCTATAACGGCGGCGCCGGCAGCGTACTGCGCGTGTTCTCCAGCGATAAAGTCCAGGCGGCGAACATCATTAACAGCATGGCGCCAGGCGACGTCTACCAGACGCTCACCACCCGCCATCCGTCGGCCGAATCGCGCCGGTATCTGTATAAAGTTAACACTGCGCAGAAAAGCTATCGCCGCAAATAACCCCCCTCTCTTACAGGCCCGGACATCGCACTGGGCCTCTCTTTTTTATAGGACATACTTCGTAATATCTTTTCGATTTTCTGCGGCAGTTAACAGAAGCTTCTCACCCCTGAATGATAGAATCGCATCAAAATAACGGTGGTTATGTTATTTAATAAACATAACAAGCCCACATTCGTGAGGATAAATACATGAATCTTAAGCTGCAGCTAAAAATACTGTCGTTCCTGCAGTTCTGCCTTTGGGGGAGCTGGCTGACCACGCTCGGCTCGTACATGTTTGTCACGCTGAAGTTTGACGGCGCGGCAATCGGCGCAGTGTATAGCTCGCTCGGCATCGCCGCCGTCCTGATGCCAACGCTGCTCGGCATCGTCGCCGATAAATGGATCAGCGCCAAATGGGTATACGCCATCTGCCACCTGGTCGGCGCGTTAACGCTGTATCTGGCGGCGCAGGTCACCACGCCGGGCGAGATGTTCCTTGTGATCCTCCTCAACTCGCTGGCCTATATGCCGACGCTGGGGCTGATTAACACCATCTCTTACTATCGCCTGCAGTCGGCGGGGCTGGATATCGTCACCGATTTCCCGCCAATTCGTATCTGGGGCACCATCGGCTTTATCCTCGCCATGTGGGGCGTCAGCTTCTCGGGCTTCGAACTGAGCCATATGCAGTTGTACATTGGCGCGACGCTGTCGGTCTTGCTGGCGCTGTTCACCCTGACGCTGCCGCATATTCCGGTCGCCAACGCCCAGCGCAATCAAAGCTGGACGGAGATGCTGGGGCTTAACGCCTTTGCGCTGTTTAAAAACAAGCGCATGGCTATCTTCTTTATCTTCTCGATGATGCTCGGTGCCGAACTGCAAATCACCAATATGTTCGGCAACACCTTCCTGCATAGCTTCGATAAAGATCCGCTGTTTGCCGGCAGCTTTATCGTCGAGCACGCGTCAGTGCTGATGTCGATTTCGCAGATCTCCGAAACGCTGTTTATCCTGACCATCCCGTTCTTCCTTAGCCGCTACGGCATTAAGAACGTGATGCTGATTAGTATCGTGGCGTGGATGCTGCGCTTCGGCCTGTTCGCCTTTGGCGACCCGACACCGTTCGGCACTGTACTACTGGTGCTGTCGATGATCGTCTACGGCTGCGCCTTCGACTTCTTCAACATCTCCGGTTCGGTGTTCGTTGAGAAAGAGGTTCGTCCGGAAATCCGCGCCAGCGCCCAGGGGATGTTCCTGATGATGACCAACGGCTTCGGCTGTATTCTTGGCGGGATGGTGAGCGGCAAAGTGGTTGAGCACTTTACCGTCGAGGGGATCACTGACTGGCAAAGCGTGTGGCTGATTTTCGCCGGTTATTCGCTGGTGCTGGCCTTTGCCTTCGTGGCGCTGTTCAAATACAAACACGTCAGACAACCGACCGCCGCGCAGCAGAGCGCGTGATCGTCAAAAGCAAAACGCCCCGCCTGTTCAGCGGGGCGTTTTTTTATCCCTTCAGCACGTAGCCATACAGCCGCTTAATGCCATCCGGATCCGTCTCGCTGTAAACCCCCTGCAGCTCCGGTGAGAAGCCCGGCAGCATATTGACCCCCTCCTCCAGCGCGAGGAAATAGCGCAGTACTGCCCCGCCCCAGATCTCGCCGGGCACCACGCATAATACCCCCGGCGGATAGGGCAGCGCCCCTTCAGCCGCGACGCGGCCTTCCGCTTCGCTCAGACGCACCAGCTCCACGTTGCCGCGGATAAATTCGCGGTTAGCATCCTGCGGATTCATCACCACGCGCGGGAAGCTCCGTTTACGGAACATCTCCTTTTGCAGGCTCTTCACATCAAAGCTGACGTACAGATCGTGCATCTCCTGGCACAGTGCGCGGAGGGTATAATCGCGATAGCGCACCGGATACTTGTTGTAGATGGTCGGCAGCACGTCGGCCAGCGGCGTATCCGATTCAATATGCTGTTCGAACTGTCCCAGCATCGCCACCAGCTGCGCCATTTTTTCGGCGCTCTCCGCCGGCGTCAGCAGGAACAGAATCGAGTTGAGATCGCACTTCTCCGGCACGATGCCGTTTTCACGCAGATAATGCGCCAGAATGGTCGCCGGGATGCCGAACTCACTGTACTCCCCGCTTTCAGCGTCAATGCCCGGGGTGGTCAGCAGCAGCTTGCACGGGTCGACAAAATACTGGTCGTCCGCATAGCCCTCAAAACCATGCCAGCGCGCGTCGGGTTCGAAGCTGAAGAAGCGGCGCTCCCGGGCGATCGCCTCGGTCGGGTGATCCTGCCATGGACGCCCCGCCACCACTGGCGGAATAAAGGGCTGGATCATCTTGCAGTTAGTGATGATCGCTTTCCGCGCCTCAATGCCCAGCGCCACACACTCGGCCCACAGGCGGCGGCCGCTCTCACCTTCATGAATTTTGGCGTTGACGTCCAGCGCGGCAAACAGCGGATAGAACGGGCTGGTGGAGGCATGCAGCATAAAGGCGTTATTCAGCCGCTTGTGCGGACAGAAACGCGCCTGGCCGCGCAGATGGTTATCCTTTTTATGGATCTGCGACGTCTGTGAGAAGCCGGCCTGCTGCTTGTGCACGGACTGGGTGACAAAAATACCCGGATCGTCCGGGGTCAGCTCCAGCAGCAGCGGCGAGCAGTCGGCCATCATCGGGATAAATTGCTCATAGCCCACCCACGCCGAGTCGAACAGGATGTAATCGCAGAGGTGGCCTATTTTATCCACCACCTGGCGGGCGTTATAGACCGTGCCGTCGTAGGTCCCCAGCTGGATCACCGCCAGACGAAACGGGCGGGAGGCATTGGCTTTCTCAGGCGCCGCTTCGCGGATGAGATCCCGCAGGTAATGCTCATCAAAGCAGCGCTCGTCAATGCCGCCGATAAAACCGAACGGATTGCGCGCGGCTTCAAGATAGACCGGCGTCGCCCCCGCCTGAATCAGCGCCCCGTGATGGTTTGACTTGTGGTTGTTACGATCGAACAGCACCAGATCGCCGCGGGTCAACAGCGCATTGGTCACGACTTTGTTGGCCGCCGAGGTGCCGTTGAGGACGAAGTAGGTTTTATCCGCATTGAACACTTTCGCAGCGAACTTCTGCGCGTGCTTGGCCGACCCTTCGTGGATCAGCAGATCGCCTAATTTCACGTCGGCGTTGCACATGTCGGCGCGAAAGACATTTTCGCCAAAAAAGTCATAGAACTGACGGCCTGCAGGGTGCTTTTTGAAAAACGCCCCGTGCTGATGCCCCGGACAGGCAAAAGTGCTGTTATCCATCTCGACGTACTGGGTCAGAGTATTGAAAAACGGCGGCAGCAGACGCGCTTCGTAATCACAGGCCGCCGCCTCCAGCTCCAGCCACTCCTGTTCTTTACCGGCGATCACCGCCTGCACCCCCTCTGGCCTCTCGACCGCCGTCTCACTCAGCAGGTAGACCGGCAGATTAAATCCGCTGCGTCTGAGGAGAGCAAGGATGCCGCTGCGACTGTCCGCCGCGGTGATGACGACTGCCGCCACATCGGTAAAATCGGTACTGTCCAGCGCCACAACGCGACGGTGGGTGGACAAGCGGGTGACCAGCTCGCAGCTGGCGGCAATGTGCATGGATTTCATAAGCGCAAATGCCCGTATCGGGAGTGTAAAAATCTCAGACAAGGAAACCTTGCCCAACGATGTGTCCGGGTCTGACGGATTTCAGCTCCGACCGCCGGACATCAGTAAAAGCAGACGCGTCCGATCTTACTGTTGCCCTACAGTGAGCATACGTGTCCTTCACCGCATGGTGAACAGAGGAGTAAGCGTAGCAAGATGAGGCAGCCCGCACATCTGTGCGCGACGTCGCTGGCGAGATAATGGCAGTGTCGTCATCGGCGGCCTCATATCAGGGAGGAGAAAATTCGCGCAATCATGGCACCTTTCCCGAACAGGCGCAAGATGAAAACCGTATGCACTTATATCACGGATACACAAGCTTTCACGGCGGGTTAACGTCATAATAATGCGGTTATCAGGGATATTTAACAGGAGTCAGCGTGGTTACAGGACCTTTTATTAACGCCAGCGCGGTGCTGGTCGGCGGTGTGCTGGGTGCCTTGCTCAGTCAACGGTTGCCGGAACGGATCCGCACATCAATGACCTCAATTTTTGGCCTTGCGTCATTAGGCATCGGCATTTTACTGGTCATTAAGTGCGCCAATCTGCCAGTGATGGTGCTGTCGACCCTGGTGGGGACGCTGCTCGGCGAAATATGCAATATGGAAAAAGGCATCAATACGCTGGTCAGTAAACTCCAGCAGTTGATATCAGCGAAAGGCAAGAAAAAGGCTTCGGCTCATGAGTCTTATATTCAGAGCTATGTGGCGATTATCGTCCTGTTCTGCGCCAGCGGCACCGGCGTCTTCGGCGCCATGCGCGAAGGGATGACCGGCGACGCCAGCATTCTGATTGCTAAAGCGTTTCTCGACTTTTTCACTGCCACCATTTTCGCCTGCACCCTGGGCATTGCCGTCGCCGCCATCAGCGTACCGATGCTGCTTATCCAACTGACTCTGGCGGCCTGCGCGGCGATCATTATGCCGCTTACTACCCCGATGATGCTGGCGGATTTCAGCGCCGTCGGCGGTATGCTACTGGTGGCCACCGGGCTGCGCATCTGCGGGATAAAAATGTTTGCGGTGGTGAATATGCTGCCTGCGCTGGTGCTGGCGATGCCAATTTCAGCGGCCTGGACGCTGTTTTTTGCCTGAAGACGCGTGCTTTTAGCGCAATGTGGTGATAGATTGTTCAGTCTGCTGCAAAACAGATAAATTTCGTTGACGAGGCGCGGCGATTACGGTTTAATGCGCCCCGTTGCCCGGATAGCTCAGTCGGTAGAGCAGGGGATTGAAAATCCCCGTGTCCTTGGTTCGATTCCGAGTCCGGGCACCACTTATTCAAAGCCGGTTGGTCAGATTTGCAAGATGCAATCCTGACGGACACGAAGGCGAGCCAGTAAAAACACGATGTAACGCTGTTACTTGTTGTTGAAGAAAGGCTCTTGAGAAACAGACTTGTTTGCCGCAAGTCTGTTTTTTCGCGTCTGATATTTGCAAGAAATCTTTTCAATGTCAAATAATGTAAGTATTTGACGCCATTCCTGAAGCCTTCCTCACTACATCAATTCGGTTTCCAGTATATCCCGCAGGCTATCAACACTTTCATCAATGTATTCCAGCGTCGATGTGATGCTGACATGACCCAGCAGTTTCTTCACCGCGTACAAATTGCGCTCAGGTGATTTCATCATGTGGGTTGCCACCGTATGGCGAAACCTGTGTGGCGTGATCGTAAATTTACACTCACGGGACAAGCGCCGGAAGAACGCTCTCAGCGGGTACTCGTTCATCACCTCCGGGTACTTCCTTTTTCTCATCAGGTCAAACCAGCCTACATTAAATACCTGATCGCCCGGCTCCATCCCTGCCTCACCGGCTTTTCTCACCAGTTCCTCCAGCGACGGATACAACGATGAGACAATCGGAACCCGATGCTCGCGATGGTATTTCGCTCCCTCAATGTTCAGGTCAATCCACCGTTCCTCAACAGGCACCATGCCCGGGGTTGTGTTATGCGCATGTGAACCTCCGTCAATGCGATTGCATGTACGAAGGAAGAGTGGCGAAAAGCGTCCTGGCGGGCAGTAAGAAAACAGAAGTGGAATATTGAAAATTATGGAAGGGATAAGGCGTGGCGCAGAATGCGCCATCGGGGTTCTTTGCCACCCCAGCGCAAGCAAGCTTGCTCTCCCGGCAAGGCCCGTCTAAAAGCCAGGAAGACGTACAGGCTTGCTATTCTGGTTTTTAGACCGGCTGGATTTAAGTGAGACTCATCGGTAATAACTGAAGGATAGGCTGAAATTAAAAGATATCGTAGCCAACCATAAGACAAAAAAACAGCGACCCCGCCTCCTAAATAAGTCAGTATCAGCCGAATCCTCTTTGCAATAACGGAACTGGTATTCGCAGAAAACAAATAGAATAAAATACTCGTTACTGCAAAAAGCCAACCAAAAACACGGAATAGAGTGCCAATCCCATCATATAAAGACCCATATATTCCCATCATACATTCACCCATTAAATTCCATTTCAATTACAACGTAGATAGGTTTCAGAAGTAAAAAACCGACTTAACGTCGGCTTTTACTGTTCCAGTCGAGACTGGTAACTCTGGCCGGTGTGAAGCTGTCCACATCTAACATAATCAGTATACTTATTAATCACCTTTGTATGAAATGGGTATCTAACCCCACCCATTAGAGAATCAAAAAAGTTGAGCAAGGCCGCGAGCGCGGCCTTTAAACTATTTGGAAAGAAGCTCGTATCTGGTCAGGTCGCAGATACCTTCAGAGATCGGTCGTGGCTGGCGTGTTGATTTTGCTGAATTCAACAGCACGTTGAAAACTTCGCCTTTTGAAGCGCTAATCTTCTGGCCTTTTGGGGTAGTGAACGTCACTTTTTTGCCATTACGGCCACGGACCACGCTCTCCGTACTCCCATCCTCATGAACCTGCGTCGTTTCTGGCACCTGGAAAAAAGGGGATTCAGGCGCGACTAATTTTCTCTTTCTCGTCACCATACCTAACTCCTTAGTTCGTCGCGTATGTTGTCTTACATTATCGCTCATAAATCACTCACCATCAACTAAAGCAGCGTCACGCCTGAACCAATCAACCAAGTCTGCCGCCGAACGATAGAGGATATCTCTTGAGCCATCGTCAGTAATATCCAGGAAGCCATGTTCTTCAACGTAATAGGCCGCAACCGCCTGATTAATGGGAAACATCAAACGCACACCCGAGCCTTCCGTTTCCAGAAGAAACAAAACAATGGCATAGAGTGCAAACTTCAACATGTTGCCATCAAGAATAGATGGCTGGATCTGAAAATTCTGCAACATCTCAACATTCAGTACACCATCCCCCGGGCAGTATTCACAGATACATGCACCTGCGGGTCGATGACGGGCATCCAGCAACTTAAAACAAAAATTGAAGGCGTTATCGTCTCGCAGCATCGCACCAATTTGATCCCAAGGGAGTTGTCTTTCCTCAGGCATATTCCGCACAGCGGAAATACACCATTCCAAATCCAGTTCGCTCAATAGGCAAGCAACGAGAGGCTTATCAGCCTGTCGGAATAATTCATTTGTTTGCTCGACCGCTACTTCACCAGATTCTCGTATCGTCGGTTCAGGCATTCGCGACTCCATCGCATCAAGAATAAGCCATTATAAATAAATCGATTTTTTATACCCTACAAATACTTCTTAAAACTTCCCATCGTCACTGAAATCGCCAGCCCCATCAGCAATGCCGCCGGTAACAGCAACAAGTTCGGATATACCGCGAACAGCGCAGACAGATAGAGCACGCACGGAATATACGCCACAGGCTTCACCACGCGCTTGGCATGATGATAAAGAAAGCTCGACTCATAGACCGCACCGTAGCGACGAAGATCGCGTCGTACCATTCCATCCGCGATCTCCTCAATGGCAACCAGGATAAATAACGGCACCGACAGCACCAGAATGGTGACCCGCATCAGAAAGACCAGCGCGTCGCCATCAGGTATTCATATGCAACCTGTAGCGCCCAGGCTCTCCAGGAATTCAGCTCATCCGTAACGCCATTACCGCTTCAAGCAGTCGGTGTCTGAATCGACTGCAACCAGCCCATAAATCCGCTGTTCACAAACAGCCGCTGATAGCCCAGCGCGATCCAGCCCTGTAGGGGAGCGTTATCAGCAACTATTTGGCACAGTCTAAGATTTATATTTTTACAGCATTTAAACTTAAAATAGACATATAATAAATTATCAAACCCACGTATTTAAAATCAGGTTACTGAATTAGCCCACCAAACTTTAAATCCACATTTCAATTTAAAATTCAAAGAGGAGTGACGGCTCAGCATTCCACAAGCGAGAGGTTTGTTTTCGCGGCGCTATATGTTAACCGCCTCCACGTACCACAAAGCTATTACCATTTTAGCACCGGCTTTATTGACAACCTTCAGTAAATACCGACCCCTCCATCGCCAGCTCGATCTCCTTAACTCTCTTTTCTCCACCTAACCAGTTCCTCTCCAACTACCCCCGCAGGCAAAAACTCTTGCTCCAGACGACCACGCGGTAAGCAGGTTAAGTAGCGATAAAAATCGCCTTCTTCATTAAGCAAACCATCGGGTATGGCTTCCTGTGCTTTTACCGGTTCAGGAACGGCGCTTTGGCTGGCATATTGCTCAAACAACTCACGATTCATGAGCAGAACATCAAGCGTCGGACGACAGCGCCTGGCTCTCGCCAGCATCAGTAGCCCCCAGCTATCCATGTCCCCCCAATAGGCAACGCGTTTTTTATCCAGAACAACGCTGGATAACCATTGCACGTCAAGGCCACACCCTAAAACCGCGATAGTGTCAGATAACTCTGGAAGTTGATGCAGACACTGTTCATTTTCAATCATCAGCACACGCGACGCGGGCAATGTCGTTTCCGCCAGTTCCGCTGTTGTCACCCGGCATTTTTTAAAAGGAAGCAAGCCGGGTGATAGCGGCACAACCAAAACCCAGTGGCTGGACTCATCAAAAGCATCAAGAAAGGTGGTTAACCCCTGCTCGCTGGCTTCGCCGGAAAAACGCATATCCAACAGTCGGGTTAATAACGAAATATTATTCTCAATAAATTTGGTATCCACCCCTTGCCCGGAAAGCAGTCTTAGCGGCAGCCCTTTTGCGCAGCCCGGCTCTAATCGGCTGGCCAGCCTGGCAGCGCTGATGATGTCCTGCGAGCCTTTGTTTCGCCAGAGCGAACGATGACTAATCAACAGCGGATGGAAAATGGGATCAACCTGCTCAATAATTCCCTCCAGCAAGCGAAATTCCCGGCTTACCGTCGCATCTGCCGCTGCGTTGATCCAGTCAGAAGGGCCATTCATGATCCAGCGCAATGGCATTGATACCGGTCCGTCGCTCGCCCGATAACTGACCTCTTCCCATTCCACCCGCCCAACCGCGACTTGCCGCCATAACTGCACGTGTTGTAAAACACGCTGAGGCTGCTCTGCGAATATTTTCGCGGAAGGTTTGCCAATGGTCAGACAGAGCGGCCAGTTACCGGGTGGAAGTAAACGCTCGGCCCGGAGCTTTGCGTTATCCCACTGCCGGGCAAGCTTTTCACGCAGTTCATCAGGAGAATACATTTACGCGTTCTCCCGTCGTCGGGAGTGTTGTTCAAGTTCTTCCCAGCTCAGCGAAGCCATATTTGAATCCTGACCGCGCCGGTGGACGACAATCGCCGACCGGGTATGGTCACGCAACAGGCGCATTTCCTTATTGGGGGTGATAAATACTGCATGTAAGCCAAATTCTCTGAGCGCGGCGATGATTCTGCCCGCCACGGCATGAGAGCTGCGGGAGAATGCTTCATCAAGGACAATAGTGCCGAAAAGCGGATAACGACTCCCCGCAGGACAAAGCGCATAGCTAAGTGATGCGGTCAATACGTAAGACGCGATAATCTCTTTTTCTCCACCGCTACCGCCCTGCGAGCCAGTACGCGACTCAATCACATTACCACTCTGGCGATCCATCACCGACACGGCGAACTCCAGACGAAAACGGGGATCCAGCAGCGCTTTCGCCCCCAGGGTACGGTTTCGTTCACAGGCATCCCGCAATTGCGCCACCAGCACCTGCAACGCCTTATAATGGCTCTCGCCGTTATCATCAACAAACCGAGCTGCATTTAGCTGACGCTGCGCTTTTTCAAGCGTGCGCAGGCTTTCATGGACAACTTTTTTGGTATCCAGACGCAGGTAGCGATCCGGCTGAAAATCGACCCTAAACATGGTTTCATTGAGTTCGCTGAGTCGCGCTTCAATCACCAGCACCTCATGATCGATATGGCTGAGCAGTTGCGTTACGCCATCGTCAGATGAACGGTTCAAATAGTCAAGAAAGCGGTTGAGCTTTTCCGGCAGGGCTTCTTCGGTCAGTTCCTGCAAACGCTGTAAATAGACAGGAATATCGTCCAAATCAGCCCCTGCCTCAACGAGCGCCCCAGTATCCACACGTTTGGCTTCAGACATACGTTTGGTCAACTCAATGTTCAGTCGATGCAATTCACCTTTAATACCCTCAATTTCTTGTTGAATTCCCCGCTCATGTTGACGTTCCAGATCGCGAATGTCAGGCAGTTGAACCAGAGCCACCACAGGAAAATGTGACGCGCACAACTCTCGCTCTTCATCCTGCATACCTTTTTGCGCAGTTTGCTGGGCCTTACGTTCTGCTGCCCGGGCTGAGGTGAGTTCTGTATCCAGCCCATTAGTGACTTTATTGGCGGCTCTGAGCTGCTTATCGAGTTCAGATTCAACCGTTTGAGCCTCATCAAGTTTTGCTTTCGCTACACTGGCGTCAGAATCCGGGCGGATCAGATTCTCCAGCCGCTCCCTGAGCGCGTCCAGTTGGCTCTTTGCGCCGGGAACATCGATGCTATCGTAATCAATTTGTTGTATTTTCTGGAATGAAATGGCCTGATTTTGCAAAACCCCCACCTCGCCTTTCGCAAACTCAAACGCTGCGTTTGCGGTTTTAACCTGCTCCTGAAGGGCGGCGATTTCTTTGGCAAGGAAGTTCAGGCGATCGCGGTTATCGAATCCCGTTAGCCAGTCTTCATCAAGACGTTTCTGATCGTGTTTGTCATAGAAACGCTGTTTACCAGACATTAACCCCTGCACCGTCATAGCATGAGGTGTGTCACGCAGTTGTTCAGGGCTGTCAACACAATGCCTGTCGTTTTCGGCCAATAATGCTTTGACGGCCTCTCGCCACGGATGATCTTTCCACAACAGCTTACGGGTAAAACCATCATCAAAAAACCTGGCGGGAGAGTGCGGTAATTTGACCTCCAGTAGGCGCACGTGCAGACGATTATTGCGCTGGTTTACCCAGCGAAGCGCTTCCTGTGCAGATTCAGGAGCAACCAGAATACGTAGCCTGTTACTCCCGACAGCGCGCTCAATCGCACCGCGCCATTGCGCCTCTTCCGGTTTAACCTGTATCAGTTCAGCAACGAAAGGCAGTTCAGACTCATCGACGTTCAGCGCTTCTGCCAGCTCGCTGCGAAATGCCTGATAATGGGCGGGAAGGTTAGAATCCGGACGACGCGCGATCTCGGCGCGTTCAGTTTCCCGTTCCCGAAGTTCTTCGGTCATGCGATGGCTGAGCACGCCTTTTTGATACACCTCTTCCTGTTTCAACTTTATATCATCAGCAAACTGCTCACATCGGGCCTCGGCTTCATGCTGATTCGCCTCCAGCTGTGGTTGGCTCAGGTCAGGCGGCAATCCAAGATTGCGGGTCAGCTGTTGATACTGGTGCGCCAGAATCTCCCGACTGCCGAGCGTTTTTTGCCAGTCCTTGATACGCTCGTTCAGTTCATCAATATTAGCGCCGCCGACCTGGAGATAGCGCTGTAAGCAGTCCGTCACCACTTTTTTCTGCAACTCGAGCTGCGACTGGATCTGTTCTTCGCGAGTCTGTGACTCACCAAGCTCGACTTCAATATGGCTGACCTTTTCTCGCCAGAGCTGGCTTGCCTGTTGTGCAAACCAGATTGGTAACAGCGACTCCAGCGCCTTCCTGTCAGCAAGTTGTTGCTCTTGCTTCTGATACTTATCCCAACTCAGGGCTACAGGTTGCAATGACTGCTGCTGTTTACGCGCCGTTTCCAGTTCCTGATGGATTTCTGTCAAACCATCAAAACTATTGGCTACTTCCGTCGCGCGATCAAAAGCAGAGTGATCGTCCAGTACCAGCTCGCGGAAAATCTCATCGATACTGTTGAGTTGTTTTAATCCTGCCGCCCGATTTAACAGCGTAAAGGCGTTTTCCCCCACTTCGAAGAAGTCCCGCAGGCGCGCCAGATACTGTTTTTTATTGTTCAGCCAAATCCAGATTCCGGTCGTCTCTTTTTCCATTTGCTTCAACGACCGTGCGCCACCGTCATGCCAGATATTCAGCCAGTGACCCAGCGTCTGTGTAGGGTTATCACTAAACATCCAAAGCTTTTTCAAATCTGCCGCGCTGGAACTGGTGGAATCAAACCACAATAGCGCCCCCAGACGTACCTGCTGCCCTTCACGCTCCAGCGTCGCGGCAATGCCGGTCACGGTTTTCCCCGGTCTGGCAATATGCGATTGCCCCTCCCCGCCATCGCCGGGTCCGGATACACCGCGCACGTAGGAGATAAGATCTCTGTCGCTTTCATGCCCCCCGGTTGAGGCCAGGTTGTAACGGGGATTGGCACAGAGTAGCGTCATTAAGGCATCGACCAGCGTCGTTTTTCCGCTTCCGGTTGGACCAATAACGGCGGTACCTTCCTGATGGATTGCTGCCTGATGCAATCCATGAAAACCGCCCCAGTTGAACAACTCGATACGGGTGAGAATAAAGGATTCCTTTTCAGCCAGACGCGCTATTTGATTCATACGTCCTCCTCACTACTCTCCTTTGCTGACGAATCATCCGGGGAAGTTTGTTGCGTAATTTGTTCCCACAGCCATGCCAGTAATGCCTGAAGATTCATCGGGTCGGCAAGATGAGCAATAATTGGCCGAATCACGATCCGCTCATGCGCATCCGGCGACGTGACCAGCCCATGCCCCTTTAATTGATCCACCAGGGTGAGCAACCGGGTGCGTTCTTTTGATTCGCTGCCCGGATCGCCAAGGTAAATCTGGAGCTGAGGGAGGAGATCGTCGATAGCGATCTGTGCCTGGCTGGCACCAGTTCCACTTTCTTGCTCCCAGGCAACAAAATGCTGGCGCAGTATGGCAACTAATAATGATTGTTCCAGATTAAGCCGTTGCCGCCTCACCAGAGGATGGGACCATTCATCCTGCTCTGGCGTTTCGTCAAGTCTGACTTTGACATACAGCAGGCCGCGGATCTCATCAATGCCGATATCCAGATCAAGAGGTTCCAGAATGCGAGTAACCTCTTCAGGATGGGTCAGTACGACACGGTACAGATTGGGTTTACTGGCCTCTTCCAGCAGGCCGTATTTGAGCAATTCCTGAATCGCTTCGCGTATTTTCTTCAGGGTCCGCGTTTCGCCACTGGCCGCACTGTCTTCAACCAACTCATCAGTAATTTCTTCGTCCGATGTTTCTGGTTCACTACCTGCATTTGCAGCGACGCTCCGGTTAATCAGTTTGTCAAAAAAGCCCGCCATACCTGTTACTCCCAATCGATATCCATTAATGCCTGACTTTCCAGACCGGTCGTGGGCAGATTAAATCGCCAGCGGCGACCTTCCCCATCACTAAGTTCAGCAAATTCGCGCTGTGAATCAATAACCTCAATGCCTGCTTCTCTCGCCATGCCAATCCAGACGGCGAAGGTTTCGAGATCGTGAGCCGGGGGCAACAGCGCCGCCAGTTCAGCCAGACCAACGGGGCGATTTTCTTTTGCCAGAAGCTGCAACGTCTGCTGAATCAACGCCTCACGATCAAGGCCATTGAAAGCATCCCAGAAATCATCGCCAATCTGCGTCAAATCCGTCGCATGATTACTGAGATCCAACGTTTGTTCCGCTTCATCATCCACTTCTTTAAAACGTAAACGCTCAATTGCGGGGACTCCCGTCACCGCCACACCAACGGCAGGAAGCGGAACCTCTTGTTTACGAATCATCTGGCGCTGCCAGTCGAGTTTTAACGCCAGATTCAGAAACTCGTTAAGCAGATGACCAACGCGGTGATGTTCAGCAGCAAGCCCGGTTTTCATAAAACCGCGGACATCTCGCTCGCTTCGGGCACGAGCCTGGAGTACGGTTTGCGATTCATCGACCAGGCGTTTAACCAGCCAGCGTAAATCATGACGCTGTAGACGGTTAAGCGCATTGGAAGCAGAAGGATGGCTAAGGATTACGCGCAGTCGCTCGCTCATTGCCGTTAACTCAACTGATTGGCGTAGCTGTTGCTGAAAACTGTCGAAGACTCTTCCTTCAGGGGTATTAAGCAGTGCGTCCTGATCGTTAAGCAAGCGTTCTACGATATCGCCGCGATGATACTGCTCACCAATAATGGATTGGCGAAGCGCACGGTCGGCCTCACGCCAGGAGTCTTCAACGCGACGAAAGTCAGCCCGCAGGCTGGAAGCTAAATTGAAGACCTCTCGAATATGTTCAACCGCCTGATGCGTTTCCAGCACTTCAATATGCCCGGCTTCCGCCTCCTGTAATTCACGCTCCAGTTCAGCAATACGACGACGTAAGGTTGCAACCCGGTTAGCCGGATTAGGATTAAGCCTGGTTTCCAGGTTTTCAATTTCTCGCTGTACGGTAGACAAACGGGAAGCCGTAGAGGTCATGAAACGATTATCCAGCGACTCAACAAACGTAATCGCAACCTCAAGCGCATCGGTGGCGAAGATACGGCCATCCCGTTCGACAATTAAGCGGCGTTTAATCCATTCCCGCAGTTCACGACTGGCCTGAAGAGAGGGATTGTCCTGATTAATGTCATACTGTTCCTGACTCACATGCTCGATGAGAATGCCGGAAAGAGACTGAATCGCGTCCTCAAGGGGGATACCATCATGAGCTTTTTCAAACAACGTTTTCAAGCAACTCAGCACCAACGGGGCACGGCGGGAAGCCAGAAGTATCCATGCGGGATGCTGGTTTTTGGCTGAAATATAATTTTCCGTACGCTGCCTAGTGTTTTCTTCCATATAGCAGAGCCTTCAAAAAGAGAAGCGAAATGCATAAATCACGATAATTCTACATGGCAGAGTTTTAACCTTTCCAAAGATCATTTTGCGACTTTCATCACAACATTCACTCTACCTACTTTCCGCTATTAATGAGGATTTATAAATACATGAGTTACATTTTTGCATCTGTATAAATGGTTGTATACCGATGCGATATTATATAGAAATTCGTACAACCATCTGATTATGAAAGTTGAAATTTGTCAATACTGTTGATAGAAAAGTACTGTATTTCGGAATGATAAGAAAGTTTATGATATAAATCAGATAACATCTCATAAGCGTGTGGGCTAAAGCATCCCAGTTCCAATTGTTAATGATTATCGTTGAAAAGAATGTAATTTTTATAGTTCTCATTTAATCGTAAATTCATTTTCATAAAGTACAAATAACGATAAAAAACAAATTATTGGTGGGATACTATCTACCATCCAGATATGTCTACTCCCAACAATGGTCTTTTACTTTTGTGCATCCGGACACTCCATCGAACGACGCTAACACGTGATTCCCTACTGCGCTTTTCTCCTGGCGAGCCAGCTGCCACTTAACGGCGGACACAGGCCCTATTCCCCATAGAATTTTTTCGAAAATACATTTTCAGATATCAGATAACACGCTGATTAAAATCGCCATTTTCTCGCCAAAAGCGGCTAAAAACGCCCTTTTCTGGAAATCGATCCGCCCAGGTGGCTACCCTGCTTTCCCTCCAGATGGCCAAATAGCATCTTATATTCCATTTAACGCTAACAGGCAGAGAAATGTTCTTTAAATTACCGTTTTCACAGCTCTACCATGCAAAAATATCTTAAACGAGTGGGTAAATGGTTATGTCACTGTTTCATTCCGTGAGCGACCTGATCGGTCATACTCCCCTGCTCCAGTTGCACAAACTGGATACCGGCCCCTGCAGTCTGTTTTTAAAACTGGAAAATCAGAATCCCGGCGGGTCAATTAAAGATCGCGTTGCGCTGTCGATGATTAATGAAGCCGAGCGCCAGGGAAAACTGGCGCCCGGAGGAACGATAATCGAAGCCACCGCCGGCAACACCGGCCTCGGCCTGGCGCTGATCGCGGCGCAGAAAAATTACCGGCTGATCCTGGTGGTGCCGGACAAAATGAGCCGCGAGAAAATCTTTCACCTGCGGGCGCTGGGCGCGACGGTGCTGCTCACCCGTTCCGACGTCAATAAAGGCCACCCGGCCTATTATCAGGATTATGCCCGCCGCCTTGCCGATGAAACGCCGGGCGCCTTTTATATCGACCAGTTTAATAACGACGCCAATCCGCTGGCCCATGCCACCTCCACTGCGCCGGAGCTTTATCAGCAGCTGGAGGGCGATATCGACGCCGTCGTCGTCGGCGTCGGCTCCGGCGGTACGCTGGGCGGGCTTCAGGCCTGGTTTGCTGAACACTCGCCGAAAACGGAATTTATTCTCGCCGATCCGGCGGGTTCGATCCTTGCCGATCAGGTCGATACCGGACGCTACGGCGAAACGGGATCCTGGCTGGTCGAAGGGATCGGCGAAGATTTTATCCCGCCGCTGGCCAGGCTGGAGGGGGTACATACCGCGTATCGCGTCAGCGACCGCGAAGCGTTCCAGACTGCGCGCCAGCTGCTGCAGGTCGAGGGCGTGCTGGCCGGCTCTTCCACCGGCACCTTGCTCAGCGCCGCCCTGCGCTACTGCCGGGCACAAAGCCGTCCGAAACGGGTGGTGACCTTCGCCTGTGATAGCGGCAATAAATACCTGTCCAAAATGTTCAACGATGACTGGATGCGCCAGCAAGGACTGATCGCCCGGCCCGAACAGGGCGATCTCAGTGATTTTATCGCCCTGCGCCATGACGAAGGCGCCACCGTCACGGCCGCGCCGGACGACACCCTGGCCGCAGTCTTTACCCGCATGCGGCTGTATGACATCTCCCAGCTGCCGGTGCTGGAGGATGGCCACGTGGTCGGCATTGTCGATGAGTGGGATTTGATCCGCCACGTACAGGGCGATCGCCAACGCTTCTCCCTGCCGGTCAGCGAAGCGATGAGCCGCCATGTTGAAACTCTCGATAAGCGTGCGCCAGAGAGCGAACTGCAGGCTATTCTCGATCGCGGTC
This sequence comes from Klebsiella sp. P1CD1, assembly GCF_003790505.1. Taxonomy (NCBI): domain Bacteria; kingdom Pseudomonadati; phylum Pseudomonadota; class Gammaproteobacteria; order Enterobacterales; family Enterobacteriaceae; genus Klebsiella; species Klebsiella sp. P1CD1. Next base: position 806,978 of record NZ_CP033631.1, on the reverse strand, counting down.
TGGTGGCGGTGATCGCTGACAACGCGCGTTTTCTTGGCCTGGTCACCCGCAGCGATGTACTAACCGCCTGGCGTAACCGAGTCGCACAATAAGGAATTTTTTTATGTCATCTATCCACACCCTGAGCGTACATAGCGGAACCTTCACCGACAGCCACGGCGCAGTGATGCCGCCGATTTACGCCACCTCCACTTTTGCTCAGCCGGCGCCGGGGCAGCATACCGGCTATGAATATTCCCGCAGTGGGAACCCTACCCGCCACGCGCTGGAGACGGCGATCGCCGACCTGGAAAACGGCACGCGCGGCTACGCGTTCGCCTCCGGGCTGGCCGCCATCTCCACCGTGCTGGAGCTGCTGGATAAGGACAGTCACCTGGTGGCGGTCGATGATGTGTATGGCGGCACTTATCGCCTGCTGGAAAACGTTCGCCGCCGTAGCGCTGGTCTGCAGGTGAGCTGGGTGAAACCCGACGACCTGAAGGGGATTGAAGCGGCGATCCGCCCCGATACGCGCATGATCTGGGTGGAAACGCCCACCAACCCGCTGCTGAAGCTGGCGGATCTCAGCGCCATCGCCGCCATCGCGCGACGCCATAACCTGATCAGCGTCGCCGATAACACCTTCGCCTCGCCGGCGATCCATCGCCCGCTGGAGCATGGATTTGATATTGTGGTGCACTCCGCGACCAAATACCTCAACGGCCATTCCGATGTCGTCGCCGGCCTGGCGGTGGTTGGCGATAACTCCGAGCTCGCGGAAAAGCTTGGCTATCTGCAGAATGCGGTAGGCGGTGTACTCGACCCGTTCAGCAGCTTCCTGACGCTACGTGGTATCCGTACCCTGGCGCTGCGGATGGAGCGCCACAGCGCGAACGCGCTGCAGCTCGCCGAATGGCTGGAACAGCAGCCGGAAGTGGAGCGAGTCTGGTTCCCCTGGCTGGCCTCGCACCCGCATCATCAGCTGGCGCGCCAGCAAATGGCGCTGCCCGGCGGCATGATTTCGGTGGTGGTGAAGGGCGATGAAGGTTACGCCGAGCGCATTATCAGCAAGCTGCGCTGGTTTACGCTTGCGGAGAGCCTGGGCGGCGTGGAGAGTCTGGTGAGCCAGCCGTTCAGCATGACCCATGCCTCGATCCCGCTGGAGAAACGTCTGGCGAATGGCATCACGCCCCAGCTGATCCGCCTGTCGGTGGGGATCGAAGATCCCAACGATCTGATTGCCGACTGGCAGCAGGCGCTGCGGGAGGAGTGATTATTCCGACGCGCGGGTCATTGTCAGCGCGTCGGCCATTCCCTGCTGAAGATGGGCAATAAACTGCGTCAGCTTCGGCAGGGGCCGACGATCCTGGCGCCAGAGCAGATGCACGGGTCTCGGCTGCGGGGTCCAGGCCTCCAGCACCCGCACCAGGCTGCCGCTGGCCAGCGCATCGGCCAGCAGCACCTCCGGCTGCATCAGCAGCCCGGCCCCGGCGATTGCCGCCTGGCGCAGCGCGTAACCATCATTGCAGCGTAAAATCGCATCGCGTTTCCAGCGAACTTCCCCCTCTATGCCCGGCAGTCGCCACTCATTGCGGGCGGTCCAGACCGTATGGGACAGGCAGAGATGATCGGCGAGATCCTCTGGCGTCCCGGGGGTCCCGTAACGCGCCAGATAAGCCGGCGCGGCGCAGATCACCATCCGATACGGCGCCAGATAGCGGGCCACCAGATCCTCCTGATGGATCTCGCCAATGCGGATCGCCAGATCGACCCCCTCATCCACCAGATCGACCATCCGGTTAGTCAGATCCAGTTCCACCCGGACCGCAGGCCAGGCCTGCAGGAAGGTGGCGGTCAGGGGCGCGATCACGCTGGCGCCAAACGAGGTGGGGGCGCTCACCCGCAGGGTGCCGGCGGGCGCCAGCCGCAGCCGCTCGACCGCGCTTTCGGCGATGGAGACCTGCTCCATCACCCGTTTCGCTTCGTCAAAATAGACCCGCCCGGCGTCGGTGAGGCTCTGGCGTCGGGTGTTACGCTCCAGCAGACGCGTCGCCAGCTGGCTTTCCAGCTGGGCGATATATTTCCCGACCATCACCGCCGACAGCCCCAGGCGCGACGCCGCCCCGGTAAAGCTGCCGCACTCCACCACGGCAATAAACGTCTCCATCCCTCGCAGCTTATCCATATTGCTAACCTCTGGTTAGTAATGTTCTAACTTTTAGCCAGTTTATCCGATATTCGTTTTATTAAAGAATAGCGTCTCACCTCATCAGGAGACAGCCATGAAAATTATCGTTATCGGTGCCAGCGGCACCATCGGTCGCGCGGTCAGCGAAGAGCTGAGCCAGAGACATGACGTTATCCGCGTCGGCCGCACCCGGGGAGATTATCAGGTGGATATCACCTCGCAGGAGAGCGTCGAGGCGCTATTTGCCCAAACGGGCGAAGTAGATGCGATTGTCTCCACCACCGGCAATCTGCACTTTGGGCCGTTAAGCACCATGACCGACAGTCAGTTCAACCTCGGGCTGCAGGACAAGCTGCTGGGGCAAATTCGCCTGGCGCTGATCGGGCAGCATTTCCTGCGTGACGGCGGGTCGATTACTCTGGTCAGCGGTATTGTCGCCCAGGAGCCCATTGCTCAGGGCGTCAATGCCACGACGGTCAACGCCGGTCTGGAAGGCTTTGTGCGCGCCGCCGCCTGCGAACTGCCACGCGGGATCCGCATCAATCTCATTAGCCCCACCGTGCTCAGCGAGTCGCTGGCGGCCTACGGCGACTTTTTCCCGGGCTTTGCCAGCGTCCCCGCCGCCGCCGTGGCGCAGGCCTATCGTCGCAGCATTGAAGGCGTTCAGACCGGCCGCATCTACCCGGTCGGCTACTAGCCTGCGCCGGCCCGCCGGGGCCGGCGCTTACATCAGGCCGTCATTGCAGGTACACTGACGGCTGATTGTCTCCGACCGAAAAACTGATGTTGAAAAAATTACCTTTTATTATCCCGCTTTTGGCGCTTATCGCGCTGCTGGTCTGGTGGTTCACCCCGCATTACACCGCAGATGAAGAAGCCTACTACCGGGCAGTCTTTTGCATGATCGATCATGACGACAGCCGCCAGTTCCTCCACGATATGCAAAATATCGTCGAAGGGGGAAATTCGGACTATGCATTGCATAAAACCCATTACCTGCCGGCGCTGGGGCAGCGGATGCTGGACACCTGGCGCCAGCTCAGCGCGCAGGAGCAGCAAACACTGGGCGAAGATCGGCAGCGCTGTGGCGAGATATTGCGCGAAAAACAGCAGGGAAAATCATCCTGATGGGGGGCGAAATCGCAGTATATCTTCAGCGTCGAATGAGATTGTGCTGTTGGTAGCCAGATGACCGCCATAAAACACCCCGCTCTTGCGGGGCCGCGATATGACGTTTTTTTCTGCTGCGACATACTATAAAAAGTAGTTGATCTGGTACGAACTAACTCTTATTTTGCTTCTCAGTTTTCAAAATGAGATAAAACTGATGCCAGTCATTATTGCCAGTAGTATTAAAGAAGCCAACGCATTGATTAACGGTGGGAAATACAGGGAAATTATTCTCAACTTCGATATTGATGCCGATGACTTTTTCTCTCTCGCCAGCCATTCTGCTGGGACAAAAATCTCCATCTCCGACCGAAACGATCGCTCTCCGGTAAAATCAGAAAAATAATTAACCCGCGAGGGACATTTATGTGGTTGTTTATTGGCACCTTTGCGGTTGCTTTTCTCGCATCGCTGATGCTGGTCTGGCTGGATGACCGGATCGCCGAGACAGATTGACCCTGGCGCTGGACGCTAACGTCAGTTCCTCCCGCTCTCGCCGCGAAGGGCTGTGCGCCGTCGTTAAGCGGCGCACAGCAGAGTCATTACAGGGAGGCCGCCAGCCGCTCAACGGCCGTCAGCAACCCGGCCTCAGACACCGTGGAGTAGGAGAGACGCAGAGTACGGGTATCCGGCTTATCGTGATAGAACGCTTCGCCAGGAACGTAGACTACGCCGTTTTCCAGCGTTTTCTTCATCCATTCCATGGTATCGAACGGATAGCGGAAACGCGCCCACAGGAACATGCCCCCCTGCGGGCGGCTGAATTCCAGGTGGTCGCCAAGGCGGCTTTCCAGCGCGTCGGCCAGCGCCACACACTTCTTGCGGTAGTCTTCGCGAATCAACGCGATCTGGTTCTCCAGCCGGTTCATGCCGAGGTACTCCGCGGTGATCACCTGCGAAAGCATATTGGTATGCAGATCCGCCGCCTGCTTGACGATCACCGTCTGCTGCGCCAGCCAGTCCGGCATCACGACCCAGCCGATGCGCATCCCCGGCGCGAGGATCTTCGAAAAGGTCGAGGTGTAGACCACCTGATCTTCACAGCCCAGCTCAACCGCGTGCTGATAGAGCGGGCGTCGAACGGCGTCAGTGAAGCTAATTTCGCCATAGGGATCGTCTTCCAGAATGACGAAGTCATATTTTTTCGCCAGTTCAACCAGGCGACGACGACGCGTCTCGCTCAGCGTTTTGCCGCCGGGGTTGCCGAACGTCGGCACCAGATAAACGGCTTTGACGCGGGTGGTCTCCAGCAGGTCGGCCAGTTGCTCCACCAGCATCCCGTCATCATCGGTGTCGACACTGAGAATATTGGCCTGCGCCAGCTGAAACACCTGCAGCGCCGCCAGATAGGTGGGACGTTCAACGACGATAGTGTCACCTGGATCGAGCAGCGTACGAGCAACGATATCCAGCGATTGCTGCGAGCCGGAGGTGATATAGACCTGAGCGGGAGAACAGGTCACGCCACGGGAGTGACAGATTTCACTCACCGCCTGACGTAGCGGCGGGTAGCCCTCCGTCAGACCGTACTGGAATGCGTCATGAAAACGTTCGCTCATCACCTTCTGCACCGCCAGCTCCAGGCCTTCGGTATCAAACAATTCCGGGGCCGGAATGCCGCCGCCAAGCGAGATCACGCCGGGCAGTTTACTGTGCTTGAGAAGTTCGCGGACGGCGGAGGGCTTGAGTTCACCCGCGCGGGCGGCGAGACGCCGATCGTGCATACTATTTTCCTTTTCTGTCTTGTTGTTGTGTTAATTATCTTCGCTTCGTTGCAGGTGTTCCCCGGCGGCGCTGACCATGCCGGGGCTATCCTTTTCTGTACGTTGTCACCCGGACAGGGGTATGCCGCTACCCGGGTTTCGCACGTCATGCTTTGTCTTTCAAAACGATTAACGGCTCGATATCGCTCTCTTTTTTCACCACCAGCGACGAATCGCCGCGCAGGCAGGTACCGCCGTAGTTACCACCAACGGTAAATGTGCACACCTGAATGTACTTACCGTCCACTTTCGGCAGGCACCACAGCTGCTGGTAGATATTCTTGCGATCGACAAACTGGCCGCTGGTCTTATCCAGAACCTCATCCTGAGGACCGATCAAATCGATATTGTTCCCGCAGCGTCCGGAAATGGGCTTCACGGCATAGCCGGTTTTCGCCAGCTCGTCGTTAACCACAAAATCGGTATCCAGCAGATAGCGATGATGCGGGAACAGCGACCACAGCACCGGCAGAATCGCTTTGTTACCCGGGATCACCGTCCACAGGGGTTCGAATACCAATACTTCAGGACGCAGCAGGACGTCAATCAGCCGCACCTCATTCTGCGGATGTCCGGTACGAATCGGCACCGCCGCGTACTCATCGGCGCTGACTTCGCGCACCTGCTCAATGGCGGTTTCCCATGCCCAGGTTTTCCAGACGCAGTTGACCAGCCGCCCGTCAGCGTCAATCAGCTGGCCGGCAGCGTCCCAGCGCAGCTCATCAAGGCCAAAGAGAATTTTGCTCTCAAAACCGGCCTGGGTCAGCGAACGCTGGATAAATTTCGCGTGGTAATTCTCTTCCAGATCCTTGTCCTGCATGATGTGGACGAAGGGCCGCGCCCGGCTGTGTTTCCACGCCCCCGCCAGCTCATCGAGCAGACCTTCCGCCGGATTGTGGCCGGTGCCGTAGTAGCCCTGCTTCAGCCACTGCTCAAGGATCAACCCGCCTTCGGTATGGCAGGAGGCGGAGTCGGCATTGTATTCGTACACCTTCAGCCCGCGCTCGTCCATGCAGAAATCCATGCGCCCGGTGATCATATGATGACGACGGCGCTGCCAGGAGAGACGCAGACGCGGCCAGAGGATTTTCGGGATATCAAACAGCGCCAGCAGGTTATCATCCTTCATCACCTTATCGGTGGCGTGCAGATACATCAGGTGTAGCTCGTTAGTGGCTTTGATCAGCTCCTGTTCGGCGCTTTCGCTGATGGTGAAATACTGGTAGGGATCCTGGTTGATGAAATGGCCGTTGGCCGCCACGTAGGCTTTCTGCAGCGGATCTTTCTCGTTCAGCCATTTGCCGCGGAACTGGCCGTTGTTCGGCAGCCGCGCGCCTTTGATCGCCATCGCCTCGCCCGGCAGCACCGGCTGCGGCAGGCTGTGTTCGGTATCGGCGGTCTGGATCATCCAGCCTAAAATTTCGGTATCGGTAAAGGTATCTTTGATGGTGTACCGGCCGGCGTTGACCTCGAGGGTCAGCTCGCGGGTCCACTGCTGGCCCTGCGGCAGCGGCGAGTGAATGACGTTCTGCTCGGCGATACGCACTTTATTGCCGACAAGCTGGGTGATCACCGCGACGTGGCCGGTGTGCTTAAACTCGCCTCCCTTCTGCCAGATCAGTAACGAACCGGCGATGGGCGGACGGCGGGAACCGTTGGCGAAGGCCTGCAGCGGCAAAATATTGTCATTGACCACTTCACGCAGGAAACGCAGGGAGAAGATTTCATATGCCATCCCCACATCGGTAAAGACAAACCCGTAGGTCAGGAACAGAAAGCGGCGTGCAAACTCGACGCACTGCCATTTATGCCCCATATACTCATTGCCGATGTAGCTGCGAAACGTCGCATCATCCGGGTAGTCTTGCGGATTTAAGCTACTGTAATTCGATGAATAAATCGCCACGCCGCCGGGCGCGTAGCCTAACAATGTCCCAAACGGGGCGTCACTGCTTGTCGATCCTTTGCTCATTTAGCCTGACCTCAAATTAATGCAGCCCGGGCAGTTGGCGAAACAAAACTCCCTCTTCTTATCCTGCCGCAGGCACTTACCAGACAGAGGTGTAACGATGATACCACTCATTCGTTTCGCTAATCGTGCCGTTAAGGAAAATAACCCTGCAGCCGGAAGCAAAAGTGATATCGTTATCGGTGATATAACAAAAAAACAACGCAACATCAGGAGTCGACAATGAGCACACCCTCGCATCTGAATGCCCAACCGCTGGTCTGGGGACACGGCCCGCGGACGTTTGAGGTGTTCCTTGAGCCCACCTGCCCCTACTCTGTCCGCGCGTTTAATAAGCTCGACGACCTGCTTGATGAGGTCGGCGCCGATAACGTCACCATCAAGATACGCCTGCAGTCGCAGCCGTGGCATCTGTTCTCCGGGGTGATTGTCCGCTGCATCCTCGCCGCGTCTACCCTGCCGCACGGCAGAGAGCAGGCGCATAAAGTGATGCAGGCCGTGGCCGACCATCGGGAAGAGTTTGAGTTTATCGATCACTGCAGCGGGCCGAATATGAACGCCACGCCGCAGCAAATCATTGAACGCATTGAACGTTACAGTCACGTGCTGCTGGGGGCCGCCTTTGCCCGCCCGGAGCTGCAGGACGTGATCAAGTGGCACAGTAAATACGCCCGTCAGAACGGCATTCACGTCTCGCCGACCTTTATGGTCAATGGCCTGGTGCAGCCGGATCTGGGCAGCGGTGATGATGTCAGCGTGTGGGCTGCGCGGATTATGGCCTGAGGTCACCTGCTACACTTTTTGTACATCCACGAAAAAGGCAAACCAGCATGTCAGAGCAAAACTACCAGCCACCCAAAGTGTGGGAATGGAAGCAAAACAGCGGCGGCGCGTTCGCCAATATCAACCGTCCCGTTTCCGGCGCGACCCATGAACGCGTCCTGCCGGTCGGGACCCATCCGCTCCAGCTATACTCACTGGGCACGCCCAACGGCCAGAAGGTGACGATCATGCTGGAGGAGCTGCTGGCGCTGGGCGTCAGCGGCGCGGAGTACGACGCCTGGCTAATACGCATTGGCGAAGGGGATCAGTTTTCCAGCGGCTTTGTCGATATCAACCCGAACTCGAAGATCCCGGCCCTCAGCGACCACTCCACCACGCCGCCGACCCGGGTATTTGAGTCCGGCAACATTCTTCTCTATCTGGCGGAAAAATTTGGCTTCTTCCTGCCAAAAGATCCTGCCGGCCGCACCGAAACCCTCAACTGGCTGTTCTGGCTGCAGGGCGCGGCGCCATTCCTCGGCGGCGGCTTCGGCCACTTCTATAACTATGCGCCGGTGAAGATCGAGTACGCGATCGACCGCTTTACGATGGAAGCCAAACGCCAGCTCGACGTGCTGGACAAACAGCTCGCCCGCGGTCGCTATGTGGCCGGCGAGGAGTACACCATCGCCGATATGGCTGTCTGGCCGTGGTATGGCAACGTAGTGCTGGGCAATGTCTATAACGCGGCGGAGTTCCTCGACGCCGGGAGCTATAAAAACGTGCTGCGCTGGGCGCAGGATGTGGGCAACCGCCCGGCCGTCAAGCGCGGACGCATCGTCAACCGCACCAACGGCCCGCTCAATGAGCAGTTACATGAGCGCCACGACGCCCGCGACTTTGACACCCAAACGGAAGATAAGCGCCAGGCGTAAGGTCTTCACCCTTTCCCGCTGACGGGAAAGGGTTCCCACCACAGGACGGCTCCGCCTGCGAAGCCGTCCTGTTTAGCTTTCCAGCCGATAGCCCGCCAGAAAATAGCGCATCGCCATACCCGACCCACTTTCTTTGAAGAAATCCATCACCATATCTCTGTCAAGGCCATAGCGACGGGTCAGGATCCCCGCCTCCCACGCGCTGAGCTGACGGTCGCCGGTTTTTTCAAACATGCGGTGCGAGTAGCCGAGCACAAACCCGCGTTTATAGTCGGCGCAAAAATTCGCCGCATGCGCGGCGGTGTCAGCATAGGATGCCTGTAGCCCCGCCATTAAGCCTTTGCCAAAATGATTTTCCATCGCGCCCTCCCAATCGTTATATAATAAATTATATAGCGTTTTTTTGAGCGAGCGGTAGCGCTATTTATGACGTTTGCGCTAGCGTAAATACTTCTCAAACCATGCCAGCGTGCGTTGCCAGGCCAGATCAGCCGCAGCCCGATCGTAGCGCGGCGTGGAATCATTATGAAAGCCGTGATTCACGCCCTGATAGAGATAGGCCTCGTAGACTTTATGGTGTTCCTTCAACGCCTGTTCATAGGCGGGCCAGCCTTCATTAATGCCGCTATCGAGGCCGGCATAGTGCAGCAGCAGCGGCGCTTTAATTTTATCGACCTCCTTCAGCGGCGGCTGGCGGCCGTAAAACGGCACCGCGCAGGCTAGCTCCGGGATCGCCACCGCCGCCGCGTTGCTGACGCCGCCGCCGTAACAAAACCCGGTGATACCGACCTTCCCCGTCGCCTGTGGATGCTTCGCCATAAACGCGACCGCCGCAAAAAAATCATTCATCAGCTTCACGGGATCGACTTTCTGCTGGAGCGCGCGGCCTTCATCATCATTCCCCGGATAGCCGCCGACGGCGCTCAGGCCATCAGGCGCCAGCGCGATATATCCCGCTTTCGCGACCCGCCGGGCTACGTCTTCAATGTAGGGATTGAGGCCTCGGTTCTCATGTACCACCACAACGGCGGGCGCTTTGTCGGCTATTTTCGTCGGCGTCACCAGGTAAGCCCGCACTTCGCCGTGGCCGTCAGGAGAGGGATAATGAATATACTCCGGACGGATATCCGGATCGGTGAACAGTACCTGCTCTGCCAGGGCATAGTCGGGCTTCAGCAGATTAAACAGCGCCAGCGCGGTCATCCCGCCGACAGTATATTTCCCCGCCAGCTGGAGAAACTCGCGTTTGCTGATTTTGCCGTGGGCATAGTAGTCATAATACTCGAGCAGCTGCTGCGGGAAATCTTTGGCCGTTAATCGCGTCATCACCTTGCCTCCGTTGTTAAGCGCCCTTTAAGCAAAGCAGAAGCCCGGACATACGCCAGCGCAGAGAAGCAGAAACGGGGGAGAAAAAAGCCCAGCGGCTAACACCGCCGGGAGAGAAGAGATCAGTGTTTCACTTTGTTCAGACGATCGAGATAGCCCATCACAAAGGCCGAAAGGACGAAGGTCAGGTGGATAATCACGTACCACATCAGCTTGTTGTCCGGCACGTTTTTCGCATCCATAAACACCCGCAGCAGGTGGATAGAGGAGATCGCCACAATTGACGCCGCGACTTTATTCTTCAGAGAGGTGGCGTCCATTTTACCGAGCCAGCTCAGCTTCTCTTTCCCTTCATTGATATCCAGCTGCGACACGAAATTCTCATAGCCCGAGAACATCACCATCACCAGCAGGCCACCCACCAGGGTCATGTCCACCAGCGACAGCAGCGTCAGGATCAATTCCGACTCGCTGACGCTGAAGATATGCGGCAGAACGTGGACGATCTCCTGAAAAAATTTGATGGTCAGCGCGACCAGTCCCAGCGAAAGGCCAAAATAAACCGGTGCCAGCAGCCAGCGCGAAGTGTACATAGCGTTTTCCAGAAAGCGTTCCATATAATCCTGTTAGTTAACAAAAAGAAGCGACATTATATCTCAGACAGATAACGTGATGGCAACGCCAGGCCAACACATCGCCGGCAGACGGCCATAAAAAAGGCCGGCGCGCGGCCAGCCTTTTCAGGAACAGAATCGGATTATTTGGCTTTGACGGTCTCTTCGCCCACCAGCCCGATCTTGAGATAGCCCGCCTGATGCAGGGTATCCATCACTTTCATCATCGTCTCGTAATCGACGGTTTTATCCGCGCGGAAGAAGACAGTGGTATCTTTTTTGCCGGCGGTCAGGCTATCCAGGGCGTTAATCATATTCGCTTCGGTAATCGGGTCGTTGCCGAGGAACATGCTCTTATCCGCCTTCACCGACAGATAAATGGGTTTTTCCGGTCGCGGTTGCGGCTGGCTGGAGGAGGCCGGCAGATTCACCTTCACGTCAACCGTCGCCAGCGGCGCAGCCACCATAAAGATAATCAGCAGAACCAGCATGACGTCGATAAACGGCGTCACGTTGATCTCATGCATTTCGCCGTTATCGTCCAGATTTTCATTAAGACGCATCGCCATAGCCGATCAACCTACCCGTAATTTCTGCGCGCTACGCACCGGCTTCACACCGCTGGCGCTGAGGTCCAGGTCGCGACTTTGCAGCAGCAGCACCTGAGCGGCGACGTCGCCGAGCGAGGCCTTGTAGCTGCCAATCATGCGGGCAAAGATGTTATAGATGACCACCGCCGGGATGGCGGCGAACAGGCCGATGGCCGTCGCCAGCAGCGCTTCCGCGATGCCCGGCGCTACCACCGCAAGGTTGGTAGTCTGCGTCTGGGCGATACCGATAAAGCTGTTCATGATGCCCCAGACGGTCCCGAACAGACCCACGAACGGCGAAATGGCGCCGATGGTGGCCAGATAACCATTGCCGCGTCCCATATGGCGACCGACCGCCGCGACGCGGCGCTCAAGGCGAAAACCGGTGCGTTCCTTGATGCCTTCATTGTCTTCGGCACCGGCAGAGAGTTCGAGTTCGTTCTGTGCTTCATTGATAAGCTGGGTGGTCAGGCTCTTCGCCTCAAAGGCGCTGGCGATATCGCTGGCCTGATCGAGAGAGCGGGCTTCCGCCAGCTGCTGCTGTTCACGTTTGAGGCGTCGCTTGCTGGCGAGGATTTCCGCCCCTTTGCCGAAAAAGATGGCCCAGGTGACGACCGACGCCAGAATCAGGCCAATCATCACCACCTTAACGACAATATCGGCATGATGATACATACCCCAAACGGAGAGATCCGCCTGCATCAAATTATTACCCACGCTCTATCTCCACGACGATAATCACAAAATCTGCCCACAATAATATCAAAACGACATCGAATTGATAGTGGTTCTCATTAGTATTTACACTGTGCAGCAAATCACGTTTATTTTCCTTGCGCTCACGCAGTAAAAAAGCGGCTTAGCGCGGGCCTGGTAAAATTTTCGCCTGTATCGGCGCAGCGCTGGTACAGAAAAGAGGATTCATGCTAGTTTAGACGTCCAGACGTATAAAAACAGGTTCATCAACATGGCTGATAAACATCTTGATACCGCGCTGGTCAACGCCGGACGGAGCAAAAAATATACCCAGGGCTCAGTGAACAGCGTGATCCAGCGCGCGTCATCGCTGGTTTTCGATACCGTGGAAGCCAAAAAACACGCCACCCGCAATCGGGCCAACGGCGAGCTGTTCTACGGGCGTCGCGGCACCCTGACCCACTTCTCGCTGCAGGAAGCGATGTGCGAGCTGGAAGGCGGCGCCGGCTGCGCCCTCTTCCCCTGTGGCGCGGCCGCGGTGGCCAACACCATCCTGGCGTTCGTCGAACAGGGCGACCATGTGCTGATGACCAATACCGCCTATGAGCCAAGCCAGGATTTTTGTACCAAAATTCTCGCTAAACTCGGCGTCGCCACCAGCTGGTTCGATCCCCTCATTGGCGCCGATATTGCCCAACTTATTCGGCCGGAGACCCGCGTGGTGTTCCTTGAATCGCCTGGCTCCATCACCATGGAAGTGCATGATGTGCCAGCGATTGTCGCCGCCGTGCGTCAGGTCGCCCCGGAAGCGATTATCATGATCGATAACACCTGGGCGGCGGGGATCCTGTTCAAAGCGCTGGATTTTGGCATCGATATTTCTATTCAGGCAGGCACCAAATACCTGATCGGCCATTCCGACGCCATGGTCGGCACTGCGGTGGCGAACGCGCGCTGCTGGCCGCAGCTGCGTGAGAATGCCTATCTGATGGGACAAATGCTGGACGCCGATACCGCCTATATGACCAGCCGCGGCCTGCGCACCCTGGGCGTGCGCCTGCGTCAGCATCATGAAAGCAGCCTGCGCATCGCCGAGTGGCTGGCGCAGCATCCGCAGGTGGCGCGGGTCAACCACCCCGCCCTGCCCGGCAGTAAAGGCCATGAGTTCTGGAAGCGCGATTTTACCGGCAGTAGCGGGCTGTTCTCGTTTGTGCTCAACAAGCGTCTCAACGACGCTGAGCTGGCAGCGTATCTCGACAACTTCAGCCTGTTCAGCATGGCCTACTCGTGGGGCGGCTTTGAATCGCTGATTCTGGCCAATCAGCCGGAGCAAATCGCTCACATCCGACCGGATGCGGAAGTCGACTTCAGCGGCACGTTGATCCGTTTGCACATTGGTCTCGAAAATGTTGACGATCTGCAGGCGGATTTAGCAGCGGGCTTCGCGCGTATCGTGTAAAGTGACAGTCAGTGGCAACAATAGCGGACGCTTTTTAGCAAAGCGGCCGCTTTTGTTGCGCCCGGGATCAAGGTGCTCGGGTCTCTTCAGGAGTACACTAGTCAACAATACGGTACCACTTAGGAAAGTCCATGGTTGTCATTCAAGAGATTGTCGCCGCGTTGTGGCAACATGATTTTGCCGCATTGGCGAACCCTCACGTTGTGGGCGTTGTATATCTGGTTATGTTCGCCACCCTGTTTCTGGAAAACGGGCTGCTGCCCGCGTCCTTTTTACCGGGGGACAGCCTGCTGCTGCTCGCCGGCGCGCTGATTGCTAAAGGCGTCATGGACTTTGTGCCCACTATCGCCATTCTGACCGCCGCCGCCAGCCTCGGCTGCTGGTTGAGCTATGTGCAAGGGCGCTGGCTGGGCAATACGCAAACGGTGAAAGGCTGGCTGGCGCATCTGCCGCACAAGTACCATCAGCGCGCCACCTGTATGTTTGATCGCCACGGCCTGCTGGCGCTGCTCGCGGGCCGCTTTCTGGCATTTGTCCGCACCCTGCTGCCAACCATGGCGGGGATTTCCGGCCTGCCGAACCGCCGCTTTCAGTTCTTCAACTGGCTGAGCGCCCTGCTGTGGGTTGGCGTGGTCACGGGTCTCGGCTATGCGCTGAGCATGATCCCGTTTGTGAAGCGCCATGAAGATCAGGTCATGACCTGCCTGATGATCCTGCCGATTGCTCTGCTGCTGGCGGGCCTGCTCGGCACGCTGTTCGTGGTGATCAAAAAGAAATACTGCAGCGCCTGACGGCCACCTGCCGGGGGGCCTGCGCCCGCCCGGCTTGCCCTTCCCGATATTACATGCCCTGCATCGTGCGAATTCGTGCGGCATCTTCCCCGGGCGTCATACCGAAGTAGCGCTTAAACTCGCGGCTGAACTGCGAAGGACTTTCATACCCCACCCGCATCGCCGCCGCGCTGGCCTTCATGCCGTCATGGATCATCAGCATACGCGCCTTGTGCAAACGGTAGGTTTTCAGATACTGCAGCGGTGAAGTACTGGTCACCGATTTAAAATTATGGTGAAACGCCGAGACGCTCATATTCGCCTCTGCCGCCAGCCGATCGACGCTCAGGTTTTCGGTGTACTGGCTCTCGATGTGTTTCAGCACGCGACTTATCAAACTGAAATGGGTCTGTCGGCTGACCAACGCCAGCAGTGCGCCGCCGCAGGGGCCCGTCAGCACATAGTAGAGGATTTCACGGATAATCTGCTTGCCAAGAATGCGCGCGTCCAGCGGACGATCCATGACGTCGAGCAGCCGTTCGGCAGCGCACAAAATATCTTCGGAAAGCACTGCCGAATTTATTCCGCTGGAGGCGACGGCGGGCTGAAACAGCGGATCCTCGCCAATATCCATCAGCAGCTCCTGCAGTTGCAGGATATCGACGTTCAGACGCATCCCGGCGAGGGGCACCTCCGGGGTGGCAAAGGTTTCGCATTCGAAGGGCAGCGGCACGGTCAGCAGCAGATATTCATTTGTGTCGTAGCGAAAAGTCCGCTCATTGATATAACCAATTTTATGGCCGGAAAAGAGAAAAACGATCCCCGGCTGATACATCACCGGCGTCCGGGTACCCGGCTGCGTCCCATACAGCAGGCGGACGTCAGGCAGCAGCGAACTTAACAGTTCGTGCTTATCTTTCAGCTGGTTAATCTTCTCTGTCAATATCTGGCATATCTGTGCGTGTTGCATTGCCACCGCCTCTCCCGATGTTTCTTCACCCATACATTGTGCGCAGGCTGGCGAGAATTCTCCAGCCACATGGAGAAATAGGCAAGACATCGGCAGAAATGTGCATTGAGGGTCAACGGCGCCAGGACCACAATAACCGTCATCTGGCAGCGGTATCGTCCCTGTCGGCGGTTTTACTCTTTTGAGGACACTAGCAATGAATAATTTTGACCTGCATACCCCAACCCGCATTCTGTTTGGCAAAGGCGCGATTGAAAAGCTGCGTGAACAGATCCCGGCGGAGGCTCGCGTACTGATCACCTACGGCGGCGGCAGCGTGAAAAAAACGGGCGTCCTGGATCAGGTACTCACCGCCCTGAATGGCCTGGATGTCCTTGAATTTGGCGGCATCGAGCCGAACCCGTCTTACGAAACTCTGATGAACGCCGTGAAGCTCGCCCGTGAAGAGAAGGTCTCCTTCCTGCTGGCGGTCGGCGGCGGTTCAGTACTGGATGGCACCAAGTTCATCGCCGCGGCGGCCCATTACGACGCCGCTATCGATCCATGGGAAATTCTGGAAACTTACGGCAGTAAGATCGCCAGCGCCATTCCAATGGGTTCGGTTCTGACTCTGCCAGCGACCGGTTCTGAATCAAACAAAGGGGCGGTGATTTCGCGGAAAACCACCGGCGACAAACGCGCGTTTATGTCTTCGCACGTCCAGCCACAGTTCGCGATCCTCGACCCGGTTTACACCTACACTCTGCCACCGCGCCAGGTCGCCAACGGCGTGGTTGACGCCTTCGTCCATACCGTTGAACAGTACGTCACCTACCCGGTTGACGGCAAAATTCAGGACCGTTTCGCCGAAGGCATTCTGCTGACGCTGGTGGAAGATGGCCCGAAAGCGCTGCAGGAGCCAGAGAACTACGACGTGCGCGCTAATATTATGTGGGCGGCGACTCAGGCGCTGAACGGTCTTATCGGCGCTGGCGTACCGCAGGACTGGGCGACCCATATGCTCGGCCACGAACTGACGGCGATGCATGGTCTGGATCACGCCCAGACGCTGGCTATCGTGCTGCCGGCGCTGTGGAATGAGAAACGCGATACCAAGCGCGCGAAACTGCTGCAGTATGCCGAGCGCGTATGGAATATCACCGAGGGCTCCGAAGAACAGCGTATCGATGCCGCTATTGCCGCAACCCGTAGTTTCTTCGAGCAGATGGGGGTGCCGACCCGCCTCTCCGATTACGGTCTCGACGGTAGCTCCATCCCGGCGCTGCTGGCGAAACTGGAAGAGCACGGCATGACCAAACTGGGCGAACATCAGGATATCACCCTGGACGTCAGCCGCCGTATTTACGAGGCTGCTCGCTAATTTAACCCCGCCTGATTCACCTCTCCTTACGTTAAACAAACGTCGGGGAGAGGTGTTTTTACTACCGTTTTTAGCTATTTCGTCCAGACTTAATGCTACCCCTCGGCGGATTCTGCCTCGCCGAGTTCATTAACAGGAGGAAGGCATGACACATCCAACCGTTATAAAACTACACGACGGCAACCTGATGCCGCAGCTGGGTCTCGGCGTGTGGAAAGCTGGCAACGAGGAAGTCGTCTCCGCCATTCATAAGGCGCTGGAAGTCGGTTATCGCTCTTTTGACACCGCCGCCGCGTACCAAAATGAGGCCGGCGTCGGCAACGCGCTGCACAGCGCAGGCGTCAATCGCGATGAGCTGTTCATCACCACCAAGCTGTGGAACGACGATCAAAAACGGCCGCACGAGGCGCTGAAAGAGAGCCTCAGCAAGCTGAAGCTCGACTATGTGGATCTCTACTTAATCCACTGGCCGGTGCCGGCGATCGGCCATTACGTCGAAGCCTGGCAGGCGCTGATCGAGCTGCAGCAGCAGGGGCTGGCGAAAAGCATCGGCGTGTGTAATTTCCAGGTCCCGCATCTGCAGAAGCTGATTGATGAAACCGGCGTCGCACCGGTGATCAACCAGATTGAGCTCCATCCGCTGCTGCAGCAGCGTCAGCTGCATGCCTGGAACGCCACCCACAAGATCCAGACCGAATCCTGGAGCCCGCTGGCCCAGGGCGGTAAAGGGGTGTTCGATCAGAAAGTCATCCACCAGCTCGCCGATAAGTACGGCAAAACGCCGGCGCAAATCGTCATCCGCTGGCATCTTGATAGCGGTCTGGTGGTGATCCCGAAATCAGTGACGCCGTCGCGTATCGCGGAAAACTTTAACGTCTGGGATTTCCGTCTCGACAAAGACGAACTCAGCGAAATCGCGAAGCTGGACCAGGGCAAGCGTTTAGGGCCCGATCCGGATCAGTTTGGCGGCTAACATATAAAAAAGCCGGATAGCGCTGACGCTTATCCGGCTCTCCAACTGGCCCGGTCAGCAAAGCGCTACCGGGCACAACGTCAGGCTTAACGCCCGGCGACTTTACCGCGTTTGACCGGTTTTTTCGCCGTCGTTTCACCGTTAGAACGCTGATGTACAATCGGCGTGTGCTTGGTCAGCGCCGGACGGGTATGGCGGTTCTGGCGACGCGCTTCGCGCATCTCATCCAGCGTCGGGGCAGGCACCAGGCAGTCGCGGCGTGAGCCAATCAGGTGCTTTTTACCCATCGCCTCCAGCGCCTGACGGATCAGCGGCCAGTTTGCCGGATCGTGATAGCGCAGCAGCGCTTTATGCAGACGGCGCTGTTTATCGCCCTTCGGCACCACCACCTCTTCGCTCTTATAGCCAATCTTGCCCAGCGGGTTCTTGCCGGTGTAATACATAGTGGTCGAGTTCGCCAGCGGCGACGGATAGAAGTTCTGCACCTGGTCGAGACGGAAGCGATGTTTCTTCAGCCACAGCGCCAGGTTCACCATATCTTCATCACGGGTTCCCGGATGGGCGGAGATAAAGTACGGGATCAGATACTGTTCTTTACCCGCCTGCTTCGAATAGGTATCAAACAATTCTTTAAAGCGGTCGTAGCTGCCCATCCCCGGCTTCATCATCTTCGACAGCGGCCCCTCTTCGGTATGCTCCGGGGCGATCTTCAGATAGCCGCCGACGTGGTGGGTCGCCAGCTCTTTGATATAGCGCGGATCTTCGACGGCGATGTCATAGCGTACGCCAGAGGCAATGAGGATCTTCTTAATGCCCTTCAGCTCACGGGCGCGACGGTAAAGATTGATCGTCGGTTCGTGGTTGGTATCCATGTGCGGGCAGATATCCGGGTAGACGCAGGAGAGACGGCGGCAGGTCTGCTCGGCGCGTGGCGATTTGCAGCGCAGCATATACATGTTGGCCGTTGGTCCGCCGAGATCGGAGATCACCCCGGTAAAGCCGGGCACCGTGTCGCGAATGGCTTCGATTTCATTAATGATCGAATCTTCTGAACGGCTCTGGATAATGCGCCCTTCGTGCTCGGTGATTGAGCAGAACGAACAGCCGCCGAAGCAGCCGCGCATGATGTTGATCGAGAAACGGATCATCTCATACGCCGGGATACGCGCGTCGCCGTAAGCAGGATGCGGCACACGCTTGTAAGGCAGCGCGAAGACGCTGTCCATCTCTTCAGTCGAGAGCGGGATTGCCGGCGGGTTGATCCAGATATAGCGTTCGCCATGCTTTTGCATCAGCGCCCGGGCGCAGCCGGGGTTGGTTTCATGGTGCAGAATACGCGAAGCGTGAGCGTACAGGACCTTATCGCCTTTCACCTTCTCGAAGGAAGGCAGCAGCACATAGGTCTTTTCCCACGGTTTGGGCCGCGGCGGCTGCACGGTGATGCTTTTGGCTTCCTGCTTTTTCGGCGCAACCGGCTTGTTATCGGCACACGGCAGATCCTCACCGTACGGATGCGGGATCGGGTCAATTTTGCCAGGCGTATCCAGGCGGGTGGAATCGACGCCGCTCCAGCCCGGCAGCGCCTCTTTCACCATGATGGCGGTATTGCGCACATCGCGGATCTGGTCGATGGTTTCGCCCATCGCCAGGCGATGCGCGACTTCCACCAGCGGACGCTCGCCGTTGCCGAACATCAGCATATCGGCCTTGGAGTCCACCAGCACCGAGCGGCGCACGGTATCGGACCAGTAATCATAATGCGCGGTACGGCGCAGGCTGGCCTCGATGCCGCCAAGGATCACCGGCACGTCTTTCCACGCCTCTTTACAGCGCTGGGTGTAGACCAGGGTGGCGCGGTCCGGGCGTTTACCCGCCACGTTGCCGGCGGTGTAAGCATCGTCATGGCGCAGCTTACGGTCGGCGGTGTAGCGGTTGATCATCGAGTCCATATTGCCGGCGGTCACGCCGAAGAACAGGTTCGGCTTACCCAGGCGCATAAAGTCGTCTTTGCTGTTCCAGTCCGGTTGGGAAATGATCCCCACCCGGAACCCCTGCGCTTCCAGCATACGGCCGCAGATGGCCATCCCGAAGCTCGGGTGGTCGACGTAGGCGTCGCCGGTCACCAGAATAATGTCGCAGCTATCCCAGCCAAGTTGGTCCATCTCTTCACGCGACATCGGTAAAAATGGCGCAGGGCCAAAACAGGCAGCCCAGTATTGCGGCCAGGAAAAAAGGTCACGATCCGGTTGGATCAGGGATATTGCGCTCATATTGCTTCCGGGGAAATGATAAAAAAATAACCAAAAGGGCGTGGATTATAAGCCGGAATGATAGTGGAAATGAAGGAGGATTTTCTCAAACCCTGACCGTGTTCCGGCCAGGGTTGAAGAGATTACGGCGCGGGATTCACCAGCATCTGGCCGATCGAGCCGCGGTCGGCAAGCTCCAGCGTCTGGCTCAGATACTGGAACGGGAAGTGCGGCCACGACGGCTGAGCATAGTAGACCAGCAGTTCAACCTGCCCGTCGACCCACACGGTGTCCTTCCAGCCGCGATCTTCCGGGAAGGGCGACGAGCCGTTGACGTTACGGATCTGGAACATCACCCCTTCAATATGGAACGACTGCGGGCGGTCGGCGCGCACCGTCCAGCGCTCCCAGGTCCCCTGTTGCGCCGTGATATCGATACGCTGCGGATCCCACAGCTGGCCGTTGATGCCCGGATCGTCGCCAAGGGTGATATCCCGGCTGCGGATCGGCGTGCCGGAGAGCAGTTCGGTCGGCAGCAGACGCACCGGCAGACTGTCGGTGACCAGCGGCAGCAGCCCGGTCGGCCGCAGGGTCAACACCAGCGTGGAGACCAGGATGCTTGACGGTTCAAAAAAGCCGCGGATACGGTCGACAATACTCGCCGCTTCACCGCAGGTAATGGACACTTCATCGCCGTTGGTCATATCGACCAGTATTTCACGCCGTTCCCCCGGCCCCAGCGACAGCTGCTTGAGCGAGACCGGCGCCGGCAGGAACCCCTGGTCGCCGGAAATCACATGCAGCAGTCGGCCATCGCTCATCTGCAGCTGATAGCGCCGGGAGTTGGAGGCGTTCAGCAGGCGCAGGCGCACCCAGCCGCGCGACACTTCGACATAGGGGCTCTGCACGCCGTTAACCAGCAGCGTATCGCCAACGAAGCCGCCGCTCCCCGGTTCGCTATATTCCGGCGTGCCGAAGTTATCCAGCCGCTTGTCCTGAATGATCACCGGGAAGTCATCAACGCCGTAGTGGTTAGGGATTGGCAGGTTCTTGCTGACCTCATCTTCCACCAGCCACATGCCGGCCAGGCCGTTGTATACCTGCTTCGCCATCCGGTTCGGCGTGTTGGCCTGATACCACAAGGTGGCAGCGCTCTGGCGGATAGGCAGCACCGGCGCCCAGTCGGCGTTCGGCGACATCATACGCGCCGCGCCGCCGATCAGCGGGCCAGGCACCTGCAGGCCGCGGATGGTCATCGCGACATTCTCAGTCAGACGGTTGCTGTAGATAAGCTTGACGTCGTCCCCGCTCCAGACGCGGATCGTCGGCCCCATGTAGCGGCCATTGATCCCCCAGACGGGGGCGCGAGTGCCTGGCGTAAACGACCAGTGCGAACGCTGCAGCGTCAGAAACAGCGGCTGACCGCGACGCGATTCCAGCAGCGGCGGAACCGGCAGCGCAAGCTGCTGGCCGGCGGCATGGGCTTTCAGCGGCGCGGCGCCAGCGCACAGCGCTACGCCGGAAGCCTTAATAAACTGACGCCGACTGAGTGACATATTAACTCCATGACATACTGACAAATGAAAAAGGGAATTCGTTTCCCGCCAGCAATACGCGCGCGTTGGCGGCGTTTCCTGTCTTATGACTTTTTAGCCGCTTCGCGCGCGGCCACTTCGTTGTCCAGCTCAGCAATTTTGGCGGCCATCAGCTCGCGGCAATGCGTCGCCAGCGCGCGCACGTTGTCTTTACCGAACTGGCTGGTATCCACCGGCGGCAGCATCTCAACAATCACCAGACCGTTGTTCCAGCGGTTGAGCTTAATTTTGTTCGATGTGTTGGACACGCACACCGGAATAATCGGCACTCCGGCGGCGATCGCCGCGTGAAAGGCGCCGGTTTTAAAAGGCAGCAGGCCGCGGCCGCGACTGCGGGTCCCTTCCGGGAACATCCAGAACGAAATTTTACGCTTTTTAAAGGCATTCACCACTTCAGCAATGGTGCCATGCGCTTTGGTTCGGTTATTACGGTCAATCAGCAGGTTGCCCGTCAGCCAGTAGAGCTGGCCAAAGAACGGGATCCACAGCAGGCTTTTTTTACCTACGGTGACCGTCGGCGGCTGCACGATGTTCGACGCCGTCACCATATCATAGTTGTTCTGGTGGTTAGCGATGTAGATCGCGTTGCCATAGCTTTCCGCATCAGCAGGTTTGCGCAGTTCCACCTTCAGGCCAAATACCGGAGATAAGCGGCCAAACAGATGGCCGAAAGTGGCAACATGTTTTGGATTACGCGGGCTGAACAAGCAGTACAGACAGCCAAGTATGCACACCACGATGCAATAAATGACCACGAAAATTACTCGAAAAATGAATAGCATAGCTACCTCTAAAACCCAAACCGCTTAGAATTATTCGCTGCTGACAGAAGGCAGGCTCATCAGTTCTGCGCAGGCCGGGACCGTTCTTCCTGGGTCCCTGGTGATGGACATTGTTAATCGCAACGCCTGAATAAACAACGATTTTGCGGCATTTTTTCGCCTCCTCCCGTCAAAGACGGGAGGAGTGGCGTTTACTCTTCGCTATCGCCTGCCGCGGCGCGGCGCGGCGAGTCGATTTCAACACGGTCGATCTTCTGCAGCCCGCGCATCAGCGAACCGCGGCGACCACGCTCGCCGGTGACTTTTTGCAGCTCTTCCGGACGCAGTTTGATTTTCCGTTTGCCAACATGGATGGTGAGCGTGCTCTGCGGTGGCAGGATAAACAGATGCGCCAGGCCATCCTGCCCGGCGGCGGCTTCCGCCGCAGGAATGCTGATAATTTTGTTGCCCTTGCCTTTCGACAGCTGCGGTAGATCGCTCACCGGGAACATCAGCATCCGTCCGGCTGCCGTGATGGCCAGCAGCATATCGGACTCGTCCTCAATCACCAGCGGCGGCATCACGTGCGCGTTGTCAGGCAGGGTGATCAGCGCTTTACCGGCACGGTTGCGCGCCACCAGATCGTTGAAGGTGCAGACAAAACCGTAGCCCGCGTCGGAAGCCATCAGCAGCTTACGATCGTCGCTTTCCATCAGCATATGTTCCACGGTCGCCCCCGGCGGCAGAGTCAGCTTACCGGTAAGCGGCTCGCCCTGGCCACGCGCGGAAGGCAGGGTAATTGGATCGATGGCATAGCTGCGCCCGGTGGTATCGATAAACACCACCGGCTGGTTGCTCTTGCCTTTCGCCGAGGCCTTCCAGCTGTCGCCCGCTTTATAGCTCAAGCCCTGAGCGTCGATGTCGTGCCCTTTGGCGCTCCGCACCCAGCCCATCTGCGACAGAACGATAGTCACTGGCTCAGACGGCTGCATATCATGCTCGCTCATCGCTTTCGCTTCTTCACGTTCGTGAAGCGGCGAGCGGCGTTCGTCACCGAAAGCATCGGCATCAGCCTGCAGCTCTTTTTTCAGCAGGTTGTTCATTTTACGCTCAGAAGCCAGAATCGCCTGCAGCTGGTCGCGCTCTTTTTCCAGCTCGTCCTGCTCGCCGCGGATCTTCATCTCTTCCAGTTTGGCGAGGTGGCGCAGTTTTAATTCCAGAATCGCTTCCGCCTGGGTTTCGCTGATGCCAAAGCGCGACATCAGGGCTGGCTTCGGTTCATCTTCGGTGCGGATGATCTCGATCACTTCATCGATATTGAGAAACGCCACCAGCAAACCTTCAAGGATATGCAGGCGCTTAAGCACTTTCTCTAACCGATGGTTCAGACGGCGACGCACGGTATCGCGACGGAACACCAGCCACTCGCTGAGGATCTCCAGCAGGTTTTTCACCGCCGGGCGTCCGTCGAGGCCGATCATATTGAGGTTGATGCGGTAGCTTTTTTCCAGATCGGTAGTGGCAAACAGGTGGTTCATCACCTGTTCCATATCCACCCGGTTGGAGCGCGGAACGATCACCAGACGGGTCGGGTTTTCGTGGTCCGATTCGTCGCGCAGATCGTCAACCATCGGCAGCTTTTTATTGCGCATCTGCGCCGCAATCTGCTCCAGCACTTTGGCGCCGGAAACCTGGTGCGGCAGCGCGCTAATCACCACCGCGCCGTCCTCTTTGCTCCACACCGCGCGCATGCGCACTGAGCCGCGTCCGTTCTGGTAGATTTTGCGAATTTCCGCCCGCGAGGTGATGATCTCCGCCTCGGTCGGGAAATCCGGCCCCTGCACGATATCCAGCAGTTCGTCGAGAGTCGTTTTCGGCTGCTCAATCAGGGTAATAGCCGCTTTGGCCACTTCACGCAGGTTGTGCGGCGGAATATCAGTGGCCATACCCACCGCGATGCCGGTGGTGCCATTAAGCAGGATGTTCGGTAGACGCGCAGGCAGCATTTTCGGCTCCTGCAGCGTCCCGTCAAAGTTTGGTACCCAGTCGACCGTTCCCTGTCCCAGCTCGCTGAGCAGCAGTTCAGCATACTTCGACAGGCGGGACTCGGTGTAACGCATGGCGGCGAAGGATTTCGGATCGTCCGGCGCACCCCAGTTTCCCTGCCCGTCTACCAGCGGGTAACGGTAAGAGAACGGCTGCGCCATCAGCACCATCGCTTCATAGCAGGCGCTGTCGCCGTGCGGGTGATATTTACCCAACACGTCGCCGACGGTGCGGGCGGACTTTTTGAATTTCGCGCTGGCGTTCAGCCCCAGCTCGGACATCGCGTAGACGATGCGACGCTGGACCGGTTTTAAGCCATCGCCAATAAACGGTAATGCCCTGTCCATGATCACGTACATGGAGTAGTTCAGGTAAGCATTTTCCGTAAATTCATGCAGCGCAAGGCGCTCTGCCATATCGCTCATTAATCGTGGATCCTCAATCTGGGTACCGACCGTTCGGACGGCAAAACTACCCGCGATAATACCCGATCTCACGCCCTGAGTCACAGGCCGTGAGATCGGCTGAGGATTCCGTCACGCTTAATCAGGCCAGCGGCAGATAAATATCGGTTTGCAGTTCATGCTCAGCCACCTCATGGACAAAATTGAGGTAACGGAAGTACACCGGAAAATCCCGTAACGTCTCGCCTGACGCGGGTAACCAGTCGCGATAGAGAAACCAAACGCTGTTCGCCAGCGTGTCCAGCGAGCCGTGATGGCGCACGACGGCGCAGCGTCCGCCGGGGATTTCGCCGTTAATCACGCCAAAGGCGTTTTCACCGACCGGCCCAGCGACCGTACCGCAGATATCAAAACGAAATGCCTCCTGCGGGGTGGTCTGCGGATCGTCCCAGGCGATACCCCAGGTATCGCTGGTGGCGACGGGCGATAATCCGCTCGTCTTACGCCAGGCGATAAAACGCGCGGCGGTGGTGTTGACAAGGTCCGGGCTGCCGCGATGTTGCAGTACGGCTATCCGGGTGGTGGGGAAGGAAATGATGTTGACGTCCATCGACGTTTGCTCCTGTAGCGTATGTTTCGGTACGCGTCGATGCCACTCGGCCCAGTCCGGTTGCTGACGGAATTGGGTCGGGCTTTGGTCAAACGCGGTACGGAAGGCACGACTGAACGACTCCGCATTCTGAAATCCGGCATCAAGGGCAATATCGATGACTTTATCGCGGGGGTTGAACGCCAGGCGCCAACAGGCGCGTCGCAGACGCAACCACTGAATATACCGGTACAATGGAATACCGGTATAAGCGCTAAATTGCCGGTGAAAATGGTAAGGCGAACTGTGCGCTATCGCGCTCAGCGCCTCGAGCGACAGCGGCTCATCAAGATGGCGCGCAATGTACCTACAGACACGCTGGAAGCGCCCGACATACGCCGGGCTGGCCTTAATATCGTTCATCGTCTCCTCCTCGCGACATACTCTGACAGAGCGAGGATCGCGATGCCTGACCGATCTTGCGCTTATCTGACGAAGACTTATGGCGCGATTTTACGGATCTGTTTAACGTCGATTTCTACTGAGTTCCAGTCCTTATCGACTTCCCCCTGAATTTCTACTGTGTCCTGCGGGCCGACGGTCACGCCGTTCCAGCGCTTGTGGTCGATATCGACATTGATCACCCCGGAAGCATCCTGGAATTTATACAGATCGTCAGAAATGCGCTCGGTTATCTTGCCGCGCAGGGTCACCCAGGTATCGTCCCGCAGCGATTTGGCATTGGCGACGGTGGTCACCGCGCCGCTCGGGCCGGTGAATCCGCCAGCCTGCGCTGTGGAACTGACCTGCGTGGTCGAAGAAGGACCGGTAAACCCGCCCTGTTCGGCAGCCAGCACCGGCATGGAAACCAGGGCAACGATCGCGGTCATCGCAGCAATTTTCTTCATGATGTGTTCTCCCTTCGTGTTGATATGGCTCCTATTACGCCCGACAAAACTTAACGACTTCTTAAGCGGAAAAAAGAAATTTTAATGCTGTACATCACCCGCTTCAACGCGGTTTACTGCGCAAAGAAACAGGATCGTCGGAGGGAAACATGCGCATATTACTGGTGGAAGATGACAAGCTGATCGGCGACGGCATCAAAGCCGGGCTGAGCAAAATGGGCTTCAGCATTGACTGGTTTACCGCCGGGCTGGAGGGCAAAAATGCCTTATATAGCGCCCCCTACGACGCCGCAATCCTGGATCTCACCCTCCCCGGCATCGATGGCCTCGATATTCTGCGCGAATGGCGGGACAAGGGCCGCCATGAGCCAGTGCTGATCCTTACCGCCCGCGATGCGCTCAGCCAGCGAGTGGAGGGGCTACGGCTCGGCGCTGATGACTATCTGTGCAAGCCTTTCGCCCTGATTGAAGTGGCGGCGCGCCTCGAAGCGTTGATCCGTCGCGCGCACGGCCAGAGCAGCAGCGAGCTGCGCCACGGCAAGGTGAGCCTCGACCCGAACCGCTTAACCGCCAGCCTCGACGGCGAGAGCCTGGTGCTAAAGCCGAAAGAGTTCGCCCTGCTGGAACTGCTGCTGCGTAACACTGGTCGCGTACTGCTGCGCAAGCTTATCGAAGAAAAGCTCTACACCTGGGACGACGAGGTCTCCAGCAACGCCGTGGAAGTTCACGTCCATCATCTGCGCCGCAAACTCGGTAGCGGATTTATCCGCACTGTCCACGGCATAGGCTATACCCTGGGTGACGCATGAAACGACTTGCCCGCATGAGCCTGCGCGTCCGTCTGACGCTGCTGTTTGCTGTGCTGACCGCGGCCGCCTGGGGCGTCGCCAGCGTGATCGCCTGGCAGCAAACCAGCAAAAAGCTGGATAAGCTGTTCGATACCCAGCAGTTGCTGTTCGCCCGCCGCCTGAGCGCCATGCATTTCGATGAACTCCGCGCCCCGCCCGAATCGCTCGGTGAAAAGAAAAAGGTGCGGCATGGACACATCGACGACGACGCGCTGGCGTTCGCCATCTTCACCCGCGACGGCACCATGGTGCTCAACGACGGCGAGAATGGAGAGGATATCCAGTGGAACTCGCAGCGCGAGGGGTTCAGTGATGGCTATCTGCGCGGCGATGATGACGAGTGGCGCTTCCTGTGGTTAACCACTGCCGATGGTCGTCATCGCATCGTCGTCGGTCAGGAGTGGGATTATCGGCGCGAAATGGCGATGGATATCGTGACCTCGCAGCTCACCCCGTGGATGATCGCCCTGCCGCTGATGTTCGTGCTGCTTATCGTGCTGTTAAGCCGCGAACTGGCGCCGTTGAAAAAGCTGGCGCGCACGCTGCGCCTGCGCGCGCCGGACTCAGCGGAATCGCTCAGCGTGGAGAAGATCCCCTCCGAAGTCCGCCCGCTGGTCGAGGCTCTGAATCAGCTGTTCCAGCGCACCCATGACGCCATGCTGCGCGAACGTCGGTTTACCTCTGATGCCGCCCATGAGCTGCGCAGCCCGCTGGCGGCGCTGAAGGTACAGACCGACGTCGCCCAGCTCTCTATGGACGATGCAGAAGGACGTGAGAAAGCGCTGGCCCAGCTCCACCAGGGGATCGATCGCGCCACCCGGCTGGTCGATCAACTGCTGACGCTGTCGCGGCTGGACTCACTCGCCCAACTGGACGACGTGCAGCCGGTCGCCATCGACGACCTGCTGCAGTCGGCGGTGATGGAGATGTATCACCATGCGCAGCAGTCCGCCATTGAACTACGCCTACACCTGAATGCCAGTCATATCGTTCACACCGGCCAGCCGCTGCTGCTCAGCCTGCTGGTGCGCAACCTGCTGGATAATGCCGTACGCTATAGCCCGCGCGGCAGCCAGGTTGATATCACCCTCAACGCCCGCGAGTTTCGGGTGCGTGATAACGGCCCAGGCATTAGCCCGCAGGCGCTGGCGCGCATCGGCGAGCGTTTTTATCGCCCGCCGGGGCAGGACGCGCCGGGCAGCGGCCTGGGCCTGTCTATCGTCCGACGCATCGCCTCGCTGCACGGCATGCAGGTTGATTTCGCCAACGCGCGCGACGGCGGCTTCGAAGCCCGCGTGTACTGGTAGCGAGATTATTGCTCATTTGGCAAAAGACTTTGCACATTTTGCTCATTTTACTGCCCCGCTTCGCGGGGTAAGATCATCGGCAAATTTTCAAGATTGAGGACAAATGATGAGCAACATCCTGATTATCAATGGCGCAAAAAAGTTCGCGCACTCGAATGGCCAGCTGAACGACACCCTGACCGAGGTCGCGGAGAGTTATCTGCGCGACGCCGGGCACGATGTTAAAAGCGTTCGCGCCGAAAGCGAGTACGACGTAAAAGCAGAAGTGCAGAATTTCCTCTGGGCCGATGTGGTGATCTGGCAGATGCCGGGCTGGTGGATGGGCGCCCCGTGGACGGTGAAGAAATATATGGATGATGTCTTTACCGAAGGCCACGGCTCGCTGTACGCCAGCGACGGTCGTACCCGCTCCGACGCCAGCAAAAAATATGGCTCCGGCGGCCTGGTGCAGGGGAAAAAATATATGCTCTCCCTGACCTGGAACGCGCCGATGGAAGCCTTCACCGACGAAGACCAGTTCTTCCACGGCGTCGGCGTTGACGGCGTTTACCTGCCGTTCCATAAGGCTAACCAGTTCCTGGGAATGGAAGCGCTGCCGACCTTTATCGCCAACGACGTGATTAAAATGCCTGATGTCCCACGGTATATCGCAGAATATCGCAAGCATCTGGCGGAAATTTTTGGTTAACTACAGGTCTACGCTCTACATATTTCGAGTTATTCGAACCTGGAGTATGACGAGATACACACAGAAGGAGTTGAGTTAACCATGTTAACAGTGATTGCAGAAATCCGTACCCGCCCGGGCCAGCACCACCGTCAGGCGGTTCTCGATCAGTTCGCGAAAATCATTCCGACCGTTTTGCAGGAGGCCGGCTGCCACGGCTACGCGCCCATGGTAGATCATGCCGCCGGCGTCAGCTTCCAGACCACGGCCCCCGACTCTATCGTCATGGTGGAGCAGTGGGAAAGCGTCGCGCATCTTGAAGCGCACCTGCAAACGCCGCACATGAAAGCCTGGTCGGAAGCGGTCAAAGGCGATGTGCTGGAGACCACCATCCGTATCCTGCAGCCTGGCGTCTAAGCCCGCCGACGCAGTCGTGAAATGAAAAAGGGAGCCTGAGGCTCCCTTTTACGTCAGGCGCAGCGTACAGACTTACACTTCCAGATCCGCCATATCGCCCTTCTCCTGCAGCCAGTTGCGACGGTCTTCGGAACGCTTCTTGGCCAGCAGCATGTCCATCATCGCCGTGGTCTGCTGCTCATCCTCATCGCTGATCACCAGTTGCACCAGCCGGCGGGTATTCGGATCAAGCGTGGTTTCCCGCAGCTGCATTGGGTTCATCTCACCCAGGCCTTTAAAGCGCTGGACGTTTGGCTTGCCCTTCTTACGCTTCAGCTGCTCCAGCACGCCGGTTTTTTCTTCTTCCGTCAGCGCGTAGTAGACCTCTTTACCGAGATCGATACGGTACAGCGGCGGCAGCGCGACGTAGACGTGCCCCTCTTTCACCAGGGTACGGAAATGTCTCACAAACAGCGCGCACAGCAGGGTGGCAATGTGCAGGCCATCGGAATCGGCATCCGCCAGAATACAAATTTTGCCGTAGCGCAGCTGGCTTAAATCATCGCTATCCGGGTCAATACCAATCGCCACCGAAATGTCGTGCACTTCTTGCGAAGCTAACACTTCATCGGACGAGACTTCCCAGGTATTCAGAATCTTGCCTTTCAGCGGCATGATCGCCTGATATTCGCGATCGCGCGCCTGCTTGGCTGAACCGCCCGCCGAGTCCCCTTCGACGAGGAACAGCTCGGTGCGGTTCAGGTCCTGGGCGGTGCAGTCTGCCAGCTTACCCGGCAATGCCGGACCGCTGGTCAGCTTTTTACGCACCACTTTCTTGGCGGCGCGCAGACGACGCTGGGCGCTGGAGATAGCCATCTCCGCCAGCAGTTCGGCAGCCTGTACGTTCTGGTTCAGCCACAGACTGAAGGCATCTTTCACCACGCCGGAGACGAATGCCGCGCACTGGCGCGACGACAGACGCTCTTTGGTTTGCCCGGCGAACTGCGGATCCTGCATTTTCACCGACAGCACGTAGGCGCAGCGATCCCAGATATCTTCCGCTGACAGCTTCACGCCGCGCGGCAGGATATTACGGTATTCGCAGAACTCGCGCATCGCATCCAGCAGTCCCTGACGCAGACCGTTAACGTGCGTCCCGCCCTGCATGGTCGGGATCAGGTTGACGTAGCTTTCGGTCAGCAATTCGCCGCCTTCCGGCAGCCACAGCAGCGCCCAGTCCACGGCTTCCGTCTCGCCGGAGAAGGTGCCGACGAACGGTTTTTCCGGCAGCAGCGGCAGGCCGTTTACGGCTTCGCACAGGTAGTCGTTAAGGCCATCGGCATAGCACCAGCGCTGCTCGCTGTCGTTGACCTGATCGCGAAACACGATTTCCACGCCGGGACACAGCACCGCTTTCGCTTTTAACAGATGGGTCAAACGCGAAACGGAGAAACGCGGGCTGTCGAAGAAGCTTTCGTCCGGCCAGAAATGGACGCTGGTCCCGGTATTGCGTTTGCCACAGGTACCGGTGACGTGCAGATCTTCTACTTTTTCACCGTTTTCAAAGGCGATGCTGTAGACCTGACCGTCGCGACGAACCGTTACCTCTACGCGTTTTGACAGGGCGTTGACCACCGAGATCCCCACCCCGTGCAGGCCGCCGGAAAACTGGTAGTTTTTGTTGGAAAACTTACCGCCCGCGTGCAGTCGGCAGAGGATCAGCTCAACCGCCGGCACCCCTTCTTCCGGGTGAATGTCGACCGGCATGCCGCGCCCGTCGTCAATGACTTCCAGGGACTGGTCGGCATGAAGGATAACTTCCACGCGTTTGGCGTGGCCTGCCAGCGCTTCATCGACACTGTTATCAATAACTTCCTGACCAAGATGGTTAGGACGGGTGGTGTCGGTATACATGCCCGGACGGCGGCGCACCGGCTCTAGCCCGGTGAGTACCTCAATGGCATCAGCGTTATATGAAGATTGCGTCATGGTGTGTATTCGTAGGTCGTTCAGGGCCGTTTAGCACAGGCCGAGAAATTCGATAATCTGAGTGAAATGATCGTCAAAGCCGACAAATGCGTGATTACCGCCCTCCTCCACCGTTTGCCGGCAGGAGGCGTAGTAATGAACGGCCTGGCGGTAATCAAGCACTTCATCCCCGGTCTGCTGCAGCAGCCAGAGTAAATCCGGCGCTTCAAGCGGGTCGATTTGCATGACCTTGAGATCGTAAATATGGCGAGACTCTAGCACATATTGCTGCCCGGTGTATGGATTCTCATTGTGGCCGAGAAAATTGTTCAGCAGTTCAAACGGGCGCACCGCCGGGTTGACGACCACCGCCGGCACCATAAAGCACTGCGACAGCCAGGTCGCGTAGTAGCCACCCAGCGACGACCCCACAACCCCGAGTGGCTCGCCGCCATGCTCCAGCACAATGGATTCCAGCAGCTCTGCCGTTTCAGCCGGATAAGGCGGCAGCTCCGGTACCACCATGGTGATGTCGGGGTGCTGCTGCGACAGCCAGGTCTTTAACGCCATCGCCTTCGCCGAGCGCGGGGAACTGTTAAAGCCGTGCAGATAAAGAAGCGTCGCCATCAGTAGCCTTCTGAAGCAATATCCGGGTGGAACTCGGCGCCTTCCAGGCGGCACACTTCGGTGGTCAGCGTCCCGTCAGGATGCAGCTCCAGCCAGCGCCAGCCGGGTGAGACGGTATCCAGAGTGAAATTGGCGCAGTGTGGTTTGAACTGGACGCAGGTCGACGGCGTCGCCATCATACGCCGGCCATTCCAGTCCAGATCCAGCTCCTGATGAATATGGCCGCACAGCAGATGTCTCACCCGCGGCCAGGCGCTCAGCGCGCGGTCCAGCGCGCCAGCGTTGCGCAGGCTGTGTTGGTCCAGCCAGCTACAGCCAGCAGGCAGCGGATGGTGGTGCAGCAGGAGTAAGGTATAACGCTCCGGCGCTTCTGCCAGCTTGTGTTCGAGCCACTCCAGCTGGAAGTCGCTCAGCTCGCCATGGGGAACGCCAAACACCTGGCTGTCCAGCAGCAGGATCTGCCAGTGGTCACCGAGAAACACGCGCTTGGCGGGTGAAATGCCTGACGCCTGCAGCGTACTGTACATCGCCGGCTGGAAATCATGGTTACCCGGTAGCCAGACGCAGGGTGCAGCAAAACTCGCGATACCCTCAGCAAAATGCTGATAGGCCGCGGAGGAGTGGTCCTGCGCCAGATCGCCTGTTGCGACAATCAGATCGCATGGACGCTGTGAGGCATGAATAGCCGACAGTACGGCCTGATAACTTTCCCAGGTATTAATGCCTAACAACGTTTCATGTTTTTCAGCAAACAGGTGAGTATCAGTAATTTGTAAGATCCTGACTCTGGCCTCACCAGCCAGAGGTAGGTTTAACAGGCTTTCCAAATGGTGTCCTTAGGTTTAACGACGCTAACAAACCGGAATCGCCATCGCTCCATGTGCTAAACAGTAACGCAGCCAGTCGGCCAGAAACTGGTTAATTTGATGCTTTTCGTCGCGTTGATGCAACTTTTTATTAGGATAATCATACCGCGCTTTGAAGCGAAAGATCTGCTGACTCGAACACACTTCGGCCACCATGGCGTCATGGTAGAGGCGAACGGTCATCGACGGCAGGCTCCAGTAGCTTACCGCAGGCAGAGTCTGTTCTATCGCCACCAGAGTAGTGTAGCGGGTCGATTCAACTATCGTTAACCGATACTGCGCGCTTCCCACCTGATAACTTACCTTCTCACCCGCTGCATCCGTTCGCGGCAACAGGCGGCGCAACTGCGCGAAGTTGGTCTCGCACAGGCGCATCATCTCAGGGAAGTCAGGTGTATAACGCTTCATTTTGTCCATTCGTTTCGTAAATTGTGATAATGCAATTGCAGCCATTGCAAGGCGATGACAGAGGCTGCGTTATCGATTTTCCCCTCTTCTACCCACTGGTAAGCCTGTTCCCGGCTCACCACATGCACCCGAATATCCTCGTTTTCCTCGGCCAGGCCGTGAATGCCTTTTGCCGTGGATGCATCAACTTCTCCCACCAGGATCGATAACCGTTCGCTGGTGCCGCCAGGACTGGCCAGATAGCTTAATATTGGTTTCGTCCGCCCGACTTCAAGTCCGGCCTCCTCCAGCGCTTCCCGACGGGCAACGTCTTCCACCGTTTCCCCCGCTTCGATCATGCCGGCGACCATTTCGAGCAGCCACGGGCTCTCGCTGGTATCATAGGCGGCAATACGGATTTGTTCGACGAGCACCACTTCGTCCCGCACCGGGTCAAAGGGTAGCAAGACGGCGGCATGCCCGCGCTCAAAAATTTCACGGGTGACTTCGCCGCTCATGCCGCCGTTAAACAGGCGGTGGCGAAAACGGTATAAATCGAGCGAAAAAAAACCACGATACAGCGTTTCGCGTGCAATAATTTCTACATCATTTTTGAAGAAGGTAATTCCCTGCTGAATGGGTTTGCTCATTGTCATGTCCTGCTAATCCGAAATTAGGGATTTCCAGACCGTTTGGCTACCGTTTTACGGTCCGTATGTTAGATTGGTGCAAATTACCGCCGGATGGCACGTAACGCCAACTTTTTACGGCGGCAGAATCGATACAATCAGCGGAATTTTTCTTAGAATTAGACCAGCGCTAAATGCTTCACAACAAGGAATGCAAATGAAGAAATTGCTCCCCATTCTTATCGGCCTGAGCCTGACCGGGTTCAGCGCCATGAGCCAGGCGGAAAACCTGCTTCAGGTTTACCAGCAGGCGCGCATCAGCAACCCCGATCTGCGTAAATCGGCAGCCGATCGTGACGCCGCGTTCGAAAAGATCAATGAAGCGCGCAGTCCATTACTGCCTCAGCTTGGGCTGGGAGCGGATTATACCTATAACAATGGCTATCGCGACAGCAACGGCATCAATTCAAACGTCACCAGCGGCTCGCTGCAGTTAACGCAGGTTCTGTTTGATATGTCGAAATGGCGCGCCCTGACGCTGCAGGAAAAAACGGCAGGCATTCAGGATGTCACGTATCAGACCGATCAGCAAACGCTGATTCTGAATACCGCGACGGCCTATTTTAAAGTGCTGGCCGCCATCGACACGCTCTCCTATACCGAAGCGCAGAAACAGGCCATTTACCGCCAGTTGGATCAAACCACGCAGCGCTTTAACGTAGGCCTGGTGGCGATCACTGACGTACAGAACGCCCGTTCACAATACGACGCCGTGCTGGCGAACGAAGTCACCGCGCGTAACGATCTCGACAACGCCGTCGAAGAACTGCGCCAGGTCACCGGTAACTACTATCCGGAGCTGGCCTCGCTGAATGTGAATGGCTTCAAAACCAACAAGCCGCAGGCGGTCAACGCCCTGCTGAAGGAAGCGGAGAACCGCAACCTGTCGCTGCTGCAGGCGCGTCTGAACCAGGACCTGGCTCGCGAGCAGATTCGCCAGGCGCAGGACGGGCATTTGCCGACGCTCAGCCTATCCGCGTCGAGTGGGGTATCGAATACTAGCTACAGTGGTTCAAAAACCCATAATAATCCTCAGCAATACCAGGATAACGATGCCGGGCAGAACCAAATCGGCCTGAACTTCTCTCTGCCACTGTATCAGGGTGGCGCGGTGACCTCGCAGGTCAAACAGGCGCAATACAACTTCGTTGGCGCCAGCGAGCAGCTGGAAAGCGCCCACCGCAGCGTCGTGCAGACTGTACGTTCGTCGTTTAACAACGTGAACGCCTCCATCAGCAGCATCAATGCCTACAAACAGGCGGTGGTCTCTGCGCAAAGCTCCCTGGATGCGATGGAAGCAGGCTACTCGGTGGGTACGCGTACCATCGTTGACGTCCTCGACGCCACCACCACGCTGTATAACGCCAAGCAGCAGCTCTCCAATGCGCGCTATAACTACCTGATCAACGAGCTGAACATTAAGTCGGCGTTAGGTACCCTGAACGAGCAGGATCTGGTCGCCCTGAACAACACGCTGGGCAAACCGATCCCCACCTCCGCAGACAGCGTCGCTCCGGAAAATCCACAGCAGGATGCCACCGCCGATGGCTACGGCAACACTACCGCAGCGGTGAAACCGGCGTCCGCACGGACCACCCAGAGCAGCGGCAGCAATCCGTTCCGTCAGTAATACCCATACTGTGACGCGCATCGCCTGTCCGTCGGACAGGCGATGCGTTAAACGTAAGGCAACGTAAAGATCCCCCGCTTAGCGCCCCTCTTCGCTTCATTTTCCACCACTCATCCTCTATCCTGAGCGTTAACACACGCCATACCACTGGGTCCTGGAAGACAAATATGAAACGGACAAAAAAAATTAATCATTCGTCGTTCCGCAAAAGCTGGAGCGCACGCCATCTGACGCCGGTCGCGCTGGCCGTCACCGCGGTCTTTATGCTTGCCGGTTGTGAAAAAAGCGATGAAACGGTGTCGCTATACCAGAACGCCGATGACTGCTCCGCCGCCAATCCGGGCAAAGCAGCCGAGTGCACCACGGCTTACACCAACGCGGTAAAAGAGGCAGAACGCACCGCGCCGAAATATGCCACCCGGGAAGACTGCGTCGCCGAGTTTGGCGAAGGCCAGTGCCAGCAGACGCCAGCCCAGGCGGGCGTCGCCCCGGAAAACCAGGCGCAGGCGCAAAGCAGCGGCAGCTTCTGGATGCCGCTGATGGCCGGCTATATGATGGGCCGCCTGATGGGCGGCGGCATGGCGCAACAGCAGCCGCTGTTCAGCTCGAAAAACCCGGCCAGCCCGGCCTATGGTCAATACACCGATGCGAGCGGCAAGAGCTATGGCGCCGCCCAGCCGGGTCGCACCATGAACGTGCCGAAAACCGCGATGGCGCCGAAGCCAGCAACTACCACCACCGTTACCCGCGGTGGTTTTGGCGAGTCGGTGGCGAAGCAGTCGACTATGCAGCGTAGCGCCGCAGGCTCAACGTCCTCTTCTCGCTCGATGGGCGGCTAACTCACATGGAAAGAGTCAGTATTACCGAGCGCCCGGACTGGCGTGAGAAAGCGACCGAGTACGGTTTCAACTTCCACACCATGTACGGTGAGCCCTACTGGAGCGAAGAGGCGTATTACAAGCTGACCCTCGCGCAGGTGGAAAAACTGGAGGAAGTCACCGCCGAGCTGCATCAAATGTGCCTCCAGGTGGTGGAGAAAGTGATCGCCAGCGATGAGCTGATGACTAAATTCCGCATCCCTAAACACACCTGGGGCTTTGTGCGCCAGTCGTGGAAAACCAACCAGCCGTCGCTCTACTCGCGTCTCGACCTGGCCTGGGATGGCGTCGGCGAGCCGAAGCTGCTGGAGAACAATGCCGACACCCCGACCTCGCTGTATGAAGCGGCCTTCTTCCAGTGGATCTGGCTGGAAGACCAGCTCAACGCCGGCAAGCTGCCGGCGGGCAGCGACCAGTTCAATAGTTTGCAGGAAAAGCTCATCGATCGCTTCGGCGAGCTGCGCGAGCAGTTTGGCTTCCAGCTGCTGCATATGGCCTGCTGCCGCGATACCGTTGAAGATCGCGGCACCGTGCAGTATCTGCAGGACTGCGCCGCGGAAGCAGGCCTGGCGACGGAATTCCTCTATATCGAAGATATCGGTCTGGGCGAAAAAGGTCAGTTTACCGATCTGCAGGATCAGGTGATTGGTAACCTGTTCAAGCTCTATCCGTGGGAGTTTATGCTGCGGGAGATGTTCTCCACCAAGCTGGAAGACGCCGGCGTGCGCTGGCTGGAGCCCGCGTGGAAAAGCATTATCTCCAACAAAGCGTTGCTGCCGATGCTGTGGGAAATGTTCCCCAATCACCCGAATCTGCTGGCGGCCTACTTCAGCGAAGATGCCCACCCGGAGATGGAGAAGTTCGTCATTAAGCCGATCTTCTCTCGTGAAGGGGCCAACGTCTCCATTGTTGAGCAGGGCAAGGTCGTGGAGTCGGTGGAAGGTCCGTACGGGGAAGAAGGAACCATCGTGCAGGAGTTTTACCCCCTGCCGAAGTTTGGTGACAGCTACACACTGATTGGCAGCTGGCTCATCAACGATCAGCCCGCCGGGATCGGCATTCGCGAAGATCGGGCGCTGATCACTCAGGATCTGTCGCGCTTCTATCCGCACATTTTCGTCGAATAATGTCGCGCTCCGGCGACGATATCGCCGGAGCACACTATCATCAGGCGCCAACCACCACCGACAGCATACTCAGCGAGCCCATCTCGATGCCATCGACCGGGATCGTAATCGCTTCAACACCATCCCACGCCCCCAGGATATATAGCAGCGGCAGGAAATGCTCCGCCGTTGGGTTGGAGAGCGAGCCTCCTTCGTGTGCCAGGTAGTTAACCAGCGGGTGCTGCTCGTCCGGCCCCTGCCATTGCAGATTCGCCTTCACGTAGTTATTGAAGGACTCTGCCCATGGGTACGGCGTGTTCTCGCCGTGCCAGCGGGCGGTGCGCAGGTTATGCACCACGTTGCCGCTGGCCACCAGCATAATGCCTTCATCACGCAGCGAGGCCAGTTTCCGCCCCATTTCGAGATGCCAGGCCGGCGGTTTGGTGCTGTCGATGCTCAACTGAACCATCGGGATATCCGCCTGCGGATACATTTTAATCAGCACGCCCCACGAGCCATGGTCAAATCCCCAGGCTTCTTTATCGAGGGTGACCGGCACAGGCGAGAGCAGCTCCACCAGTCGTTGCGCCAGCGCCGGAGAGCCCGGCGCCGGATAATGGGTGTCATACAGCGCCTGTGGGAAACCGCCGAAGTCGTGAATGGTCTTCGGGGCCTCCATCGCCGTCACGCCCGTACCGCGCGTGAACCAGTGCGCAGAGACCACCACAATCGCCTTCGGACGCGGCAGGGTTTCGCCCAGGTGAGCCCAGGCGCGAGTATAAATGTTGTCTTCCAGCACGTTCATTGGGCTGCCATGGCCGAGAAACAACGCGGGCATTCGGGTAGGGGACATGATGATATCCTTAGGGTGTCAATGTGATGTGCTCACATTACGCGCTTTTGCGCCAGGATAAACTCAGATAACCATGATGATGATCGTCAGAAAATTTGAATGTAAGTCGCGGTAAAGGGACGTGTCCCGTACGCGCATCCTCAGGCAATATACTCATATGCACTTATTTTCACAGGGAGAGTAGCGATGTCATCACCCTTAATATTGACGCTGTTAGCCGGTAGCGCAACCTTTATTGGCGCCATATTCGGCGTGATTGGTCAGAAACCCTCTAACCGTCTGCTTGGCTTCTCCCTCGGCTTTGCCGCCGGGATCATGCTGTTGATTTCATTGATGGAAATGCTGCCTGCCGCGCTGACCGCCGAAGGCATGTCGCCGCTGCTCGGTTACGGGATGTTTGTCATCGGCCTGCTGGGCTATTTCGGCCTTGACCGCCTGCTGCCGCACGCTCACCCGCAGGATCTGATGACCCCCGCCACGCCGCGTCCACGTAATTTACGTCGCACCGCTATTCTGCTGACGTTGGGTATCAGCCTGCATAACTTCCCGGAAGGGATCGCCACCTATGTCACGGCCAGCAACAACCTGGAACTCGGCATGGGCGTGGCCCTCGCCGTTGCCCTGCACAATATTCCTGAAGGACTGGCCGTTGCCGGGCCAGTGTATGCCGCCACCGGGTCGCGCAGCAAGGCGGTACTCTGGGCCGGGCTTTCCGGCATGGCGGAAATTTTGGGCGGCGTGCTGGCGTGGCTGATTCTGGGGAGTCTGGTCTCACCGCTGGTGATGGGAGCGATCATGGCCGCTGTGGCCGGGATTATGGTGGCACTGTCCGTCGATGAACTGATGCCGCTGGCGAAAGAGATCGATCCGCAGAGCAACCCAAGCTATGGCGTTTTGTGCGGGATGTCGGTCATGGGGCTGAGTCTGGTGGTACTCCAGACGATGGGCATCGGTTAAAGCGCAGAAACAACACAGCCCACTAAGAAGTGGGCTGTGGTCGGGCGTAGCGAACCGCTATTTAGCTGGCTTTACGCTCATGTTCGCGACGATAGGCCACCAGATCTTCAATCGTGACTACCGCCATATTGTGCTGCTGAGCGAACTTGATGCACTCCGGCGCGCGCGCCATGGTGCCATCGTCGTTGGTCAGCTCACACAGCACGCCTGCGGGTTTAAAGCCAGCCAGGGTCACGAGGTCGATAGTGGCTTCAGTGTGGCCGCCGCGGGTCAGTACGCCACCCGGCTGCGCACGCAGCGGGAAAACGTGGCCAGGACGGTTGAGATCGGAAGGTTTCGCGCCGTCGGCAATGGCCGCGCGGACGGTGGTCACGCGGTCGGCAGCGGAGACGCCGGTGGTCACACCTTCGGCCGCTTCGATGGTCACGGTAAAGCCGGTGCCGTAGGCGCTGGTGTTGTTCTCTACCATCATCGGCAGATCCAGCTGTTTGCGGCGATCTTCGGTCAGGCACAGGCACACAATGCCGCTGCCGTGACGAATGGTCAGCGCCATCTGCTCAACGGTCATGGTTTCGGCGGCGAAGATCATATCGCCTTCGTTTTCACGGTCTTCATCATCAAGCACCATCACGCCGCGGCCTTCGCGCAGGGCGTCCAAAGCGTGTTCCACACGTTCAAAAGCGGTACCAAAAGAAGAAAGGAGCGTCTGATTCATGGTAAAAAAACCTCATTAAAATTATGGTTACCAGAATCAGGGCAGTCTTAGGAGCGCCGGTTTAGCGGCAAAAGTCAACGCGAGCGGGCCTGGACCCGACTGTGCCGTTACTCTCTCCCATCCGGACTTTAACCGTCGGCCCCGGAATTACACCGGATCTGCTGACCTTCCCGTAGTCACGGGAAGCGCTCGCGGGCTTTCAACGCAATGGTTGATTTACCGCCGGTGGGGAATTTCGCCCCGCCCTGAGAATAAGCGAGATAACTATAACGCTATTGACTATCCTCGGCAATGCATAAGCTTCAAACATTTCTGGTTTATAGGCGGCCTGGTTCGCACTACAATGATCAATCATCCGACCCGAGCAGGAAACCACCATGATTGACCCGAAAAAAATTGAACAAATCGCCCGCCAGGTCCATGAGTCGATGCCAAAAGGACTTCGCGATCTGGGTGAGGATGTTGAGAAGAAAATCCGCCAGGCGCTGCAGTCGCAGCTGACCCGCCTGGATCTGGTCAGCCGCGAAGAGTTTGACGTACAGACTCAGGTTTTGCTGCGGACCCGCGAAAAACTGGCGCTGCTGGAGCAGCGTCTGAATGACCTCGAAAACCGCCAGGCAGCGACGCCTGGCAGCGAAGAGCAGCCGTAAAAAACGGGCCCTCAGGGGTCCGTTTTGCGTTTGGCTTAGTGGGCGGCTTCCGCCGGGCTGTTTACCTGACGACAGTAAAGTTCATAACGCTGGCAAAACCATTCACGATGCTCTTCATCCATATTGCCGACAATAGCCTGAAGATCAACTGGCTGGCCTTGCGCGTGCATTCTGGCGAAACTCCGCGCCAAAAAATCAAAATTCTTCATTGAATACATATCGTTATGGTTCATGCGCATACTCCTTCAGCGGTGGATGTTCTGATCAGTCATATGCCTTTACTCACTTCAGTATTTACGCTTACCTTAACGCGATTTGTACGAAAAATGCGCTTAATATGATTATTTATTGCGCTAAATCATTTTCCACATGATTAAATAAAAACGGCCCGCGATATCTCCATCGCGGGCCGTGATGCTTCACCGTACAAGCCGGTGAATAGCGAAAAGATTATTTATCGCTATCTTTTTGTATTTTCTTAATAATATTGGTGGTCGAGCAACCATCTTCAAAGTTGAGCACCAGCACTTCGCCGCCGTTAGCCCAGACCTCTTCGCTGCCGGCGATCTGTTCCGGCTTATAATCGCCGCCTTTGACCAGCAGGTCCGGCAGGATACCGGCAATCAGCCGCTGCGGGGTGTCTTCCTCGAAGGAGACCACCCAGTCGACGGCCTCCAGCGCCCCCAGCACGATCATCCGCTGTTCCAGCGGGTTCACCGGGCGGGTTTCGCCTTTCAGACGTTTGGTTGAGGCATCGCTGTTGACCGCCACGATCAGACGGTCGCCCAGCTTGCGCGCATTCGCCAGATAGGAGACATGGCCGGCATGCAGAATGTCGAAGACCCCGTTGGTCATCACCACTTTCTCACCGCGCTTGCGCGCTGCCGCAACCGCCTGTTTGAGTTCCTCTTCGCTCATCACGCCAAAGCCGGTCTCAGCCCGGCCGCGGACCGCGTTTTCCAGCTCGACAGGGGAAACGGTGGAGGTCCCCAGCTTACCGACCACCACGCCCGCCGCGGCGTTGGCGAAATAGCAGGCCTCTTCCAGGGTGTTGCCGGAGGCCAGGGTCGCCGCCAGCACGCCAATCACCGTGTCGCCGGCGCCGGTGACATCGTACACTTCCTGGGCCTGGGTCGGCATATGCAGCGGCGGACGCCCCGGCTGCAGCAGCGTCATCCCCTGCTCAGAACGCGTCACCAGCAGCGCTGACAGTTCAAATTCGGCGATGAGCTTCATGCCGCGTTCAACGATCTCCGCTTCATCCTGACACTTGCCCACCACCGCTTCAAACTCAGAGAGGTTCGGGGTGAGCAGCGTCGCGCCGCGGTAGCGTTCGAAATCGGTGCCTTTCGGATCGATCAGCACCGGCACGCCCGCTTCACGGGCGAGCTTGATCATCGTCTGGACGCTGGTCAGCGCCCCTTTGGCGTAGTCCGAGAGGACCAGTGCGCCAATGGATCCCAGCGCCTGCTGAATGCGCTCATGCATCGGCTGCGGATCCACGCCGGAGAAGCCCTCTTCAAAGTCGAGGCGGATCAGTTGCTGATTGCGCGACAGCACCCGCAGCTTGGTGATGGTCGGGTGAGTCGGGACGGAGACGAAGTCGCACTTCACATTCACATTGGCCAGCGCCTGGCTCAGCGCGCGTGCAGCGTCATCAATCCCGGTCAATCCCACCAGGCGCGACGTTGCCCCCAGGGAGGCGATGTTCATCGCTACGTTTGCCGCGCCGCCAGGACGTTCTTCGATATTTTCCACCTTCACCACCGGCACCGGGGCTTCCGGGGAAATACGACTGGTGGGGCCGTACCAGTAGCGGTCCAGCATCACATCACCCACCACCAACACTCCTGCACGTTCAAACTCCGGCAGCGTTACTTTCATGACTCTCTCCTGCGAGACGCAAACTTTGCGCGCGATAATAGCACACCCGATTTTATAGTTAAGCCATCAGCCACTTCTGCCAGCTGGCGCTGACCTGCTGACGCTCCCGGCTGAAGGCCTCTGGCGCCACGTGTCCCGGCTGCTCCTGCAGGGCCAGGTGATGGAGCGCATCACGCAAGGTGGTGTATGCATGCGTTAAGGCGCGCGCCTCCTCCTCGTCCATGATGTCGTTCTGCGCCAGCAGCTCAAGAATACGCACGTTGTCAGACCAGCGGGTCAGCTTCGGCTTGTCACTGGCATAGCGTAGGACCAGA
Source organism: Klebsiella sp. P1CD1 (assembly GCF_003790505.1). Taxonomy (NCBI): domain Bacteria; kingdom Pseudomonadati; phylum Pseudomonadota; class Gammaproteobacteria; order Enterobacterales; family Enterobacteriaceae; genus Klebsiella; species Klebsiella sp. P1CD1. The sequence continues at coordinate 764,160 of NZ_CP033631.1, read as the reverse complement.
TACTGAGTAATAAATTCAATATCGGTGATCCCGCCGGCATCGGCTTTGATATCAAAACGATCGGGATGTTTGTTGCCAAGGTGGGCGCGCATCTTCTCGCGCATCTCGCGAACCTCGGTCTGCAGGGTCGTCCCCTCCCGCGGGGTGGTCAGGATATCGCGACGAATGGCGTCAAAGCGCACCTGCAGCGCCGGGTCGCCATAGACCACGCGGGCGCGCACCAGCGCCTGATGTTCCCACGTCCAGGCTTCGTTCTGCTGATAGTCAGCAAACGCGTCGGCGGTGGTGACCAGCATCCCCGCCGCGCCAGAAGGACGCAGCCGGGCGTCCACTTCGTAGAGAATACCGGACGAGGTGCGGGTGCTGAACAGGTGCATGATCCGCTGGGCCAGCCGCAGGTAGAACTGACGGCCGTCAATCTCCCGCTCGCCGTCGGTCATCACCTCCGCCGGGCAGTCATGGAGGAACACCAGATCGAGATCGGAGCTGTAGCCCAGCTCCCAGCCGCCAAGCTTACCGTAGCCGACGACGGCGAAGCCGCGACCCTGGCGATCGTGCAGGTGGGTCGGCTGGCCGTAGCGAGCGACCATCTGCCCCCATGCCTGCTGCACCACCGCGTCGAGGATCGCTTCGGCAAGCCAGGTTAAGTGATCGCTGACCTTCATCACCGGCAGGGTACCAGCGATATCCGCCGCCGCGATATGCAGCTGCTGCGCCTGCTTAAACTGGCGCAACGCCTCCAGCTGCTGCTCTTCATCCTCTTCCGGCACGCGCAGCAGGTACTGGCGCAGCTCGTCGCGATAGGCATCGGTCGCCGTCGGCTGATAGAGAGTGTTGGGATCCAGCAGCTCATCCAGCAGCAGCGGGTGGCGCGCCAGCTGGCTGGCGACCATCGGCGACGCCGCGCAGAGCGTGATCAGGTGCTTCAGCGCGCCGGGGAATTCACTCAGCAGCTCAAGATAGGTGGTACGGGTGACGATCCCGGTCAACAGCGGCGTGATCCGCGCCAGAGGCAGCGGCGCATCGGCGCGCGAGCAGATTTCGCTCAGCAGATGCGGCATCAGCTGATCCAGCACCTGGCGGCCGCGCGGGCCGATGGTGCGCCGATCCAGCTCTTTACGAAAATCGGCAATCAGCGCCAGCACGCTACGGCGGTCGGTATCGTTTAAATGCGCCAGCGCCGGGCTGGCGTCATCTTCTTCCAGCGCATCCTGCCACAGCTCGCGCCAGTACTCGGCCAGTTGCTCATCCGGGGACTGATCCTCATCATCGCCGATCAGTTCATTAAACACTCGCCGCACGTTGGCCATCTGGCTCGCCAGCTGCGCGCTCAGCGTCTCCCAGTCTTCGGTATGCATCCCCCACGCCAGCCTGGCGCGGTTAAGTTCATCCTGCGGCAGGGTCTGGGTCTGTTCATCGTTGATGCTTTGCAGCAGGTTTTCCAGCCGGCGCAGGAACAGATAGGCCTCGCGCAGCAGCGCCGCGTCGCCTTCCGGCAGCAGATGTAGCTCATCAATCGCCGCCAGCGTCGGCAGCAGGGCGCGCTGCTGCAGTGCAGGTTCGCGACCACCGCGGATCAGCTGAAAGACCTGAACGATAAACTCAATTTCACGGATCCCGCCGGCGCCGAGCTTGATGTTGTCTTTCAGCCCGCGACGCCGCACTTCGCGGGCGATCATGCCTTTCATGTTACGCAGCGACTGGATCACGCTGAAGTCGATATAACGGCGGAAGACGAAAGGACGGAGCATCGCGCGCAACTCGCTGGCGTACACGCCGTCGTTATCGCCCATGATCCGCGCTTTCACCATCGCATAGCGTTCCCAGTCCCGACCCTGCTCCTGGTAATAATCTTCCAGTGCCGCAAAGCTGAGTACCAGCGGCCCACTGTCGCCAAACGGCCGCAGGCGCATGTCAACCCGATAGACAAAGCCGTCCTGCGTCGGCTGGTCAAGGGCCTTGATCAGCCGCTGCCCCAGACGGGTAAAGAACTGGGCGTTATCCAGCTCGCGGCGGCCGCCGCGGGTGGCGCCATGCTCAGGCCAGGCAAAGATCAGATCGATATCGGAAGAGAAGTTCAGCTCGCCGCCGCCCAGCTTTCCCATCCCGAGGATCAGCAGCGGCTGCGGCTGGCCCTCGGCATTGCATGGCGTTCCCCACTCCTTACAGCAGGCGGCGTAGAGCCAGTCGCGGGCGGCGACAATCAGGGTCTCCGCCAGGGCGCTCAGCTGCTGCAGGGTCTCTTCTTCGCTCACCAGCGACAGCGCCTGCGCCCAGGCGATGCGGACCATCATCTGGCGGCGGAAGAGACGCAGCTCTCGCATCAACCCCGCTTCGTCAGTGACGGCCTGCAGGCGATCCTGCAGCCAGGCCTCGTAATGCCGCCACTCTTCCGCCTCCGGCGAGGAGTCCGCAAGCTCATTCAGCCAGCCCGGCTGGGCGATCACACTCTGTTCGACAAAATCGCTGAACGCCATGACCGACCTGGCCTGTGGGCTCAGTTCGGCAATGGGAAAATCCGCTGGCAGACGGTCAGCGACCGTCTGCCAGTGCTGCTGTAATTGCGGAGAAAGCGGCATCATAAGGGCTCCCTGGCCTGAAATTATCGTTTTCCACTATGCAGCCAGAACGGCTCGGCAGCCAGCGCCTGGCGACGGAAATATTCAAAGACGCTGCGATCGTCATGTGCTATTGCACGGTGAAGCTCCTGCCAGTTCTCCAGCCACGGCGCGACGGCGTCGCCATAGGCGCCCGCCAGCAGCTGGACGCTGTCGATGTCACGGGACAGCTTCGGCAACTGGTCGGCGGCATCTTCAACCGCCAGATGCTGCACGGCGCCGCGCAGCTCGGCCGCCACCCGCGAGAGGTTAATATCGGCAAACCGTTTGAACGATCCGGCTATTTTTTTCTCTCCTGCCTCGTTGAGGAACGGACGCCAGCCGCGCTGGACCAGCCATTCAGTCAGGGCCAGTTTGGCGCCGACGACCTCGGTGCGGAATAACGCCTCGTCGGCGGTGTCCGCGGCCAGCAGAACGGCTTCGGCGTCGTTCAGCAACGCGCGGAGCTGGGTGGTCGCCTTACGCGGCACGATGCCGCCGAACAGCACGAGGGTATGGCGCACGCGGGCTAACGCCAGCAGGATTTCCGCTTTGGCTTTCGCATTGCCGCGCAGCCATACTTCGTCGTGATACAGCCAGTGCGCCAGGGCGCTCTCCAGCGCCGCCTCCAGCCCCTGCTCCACGCTGGCCTTCGCCGCCACCGCCAGCACCGTCAGCGAGGTGACGGGACGCTCGCCATTGCCTTGCGCCAGATGATACCCGCGCGCGGCTTTGCTCAGGCTCCCCTGACGCAGGACGCCGCTCTCCAGCAGACGGTGCGCAAGGCGCAGCAGATCGGCAGTCTCCCCGGCAAGCAGCTCCAGCTCCAGTTCGCAGATCGGCTCCTGATGTTCGCCAGCCTTCACTTCGCCGCGATCGAGGGCGATCTCAATCTCACTATTCCCTTCCTGTATCACCCAACGTTCACGGGCAAAATCAGTGCTGAACAGCGGCTGGACATGCTCCGCCAGCGCGGCCGGGAGCTCGCCTTGCGGCCAGACCTCCGCCGGCAGGCGCTCAAGCGCCAGCTCCGGTTTATCCAGTGGGATATTGTATTCCGGACGCTGGTGCAGCCCCCCTACCACCCGGCCGGCTATTTTCAGCGTCATTTCATAACGCCCCTGGTCGCCGCGGATGCGCAGCCCCATATCGTGACGACGCAGCCAGTTATCGGCGGTTTCGTAATAAATGTTCAGTAACTGGCCCGCAGGCGTATGTTTCGCCTCGAGCGCATTGAGCTGCTCGCGCAGCGTCTCTACCCCATTCTGAGCGACGATAAACTTGAGTTCGATTTCTTGAGCCATGACTGAATTCTTCCGCTTCTGTGCTGCGCCGACAAATTGCGGCGAACTTACGACGATATTTTTTGTCAGTAGATAGTATTTTGCGGCGAATCGCCATGCAACGCGCTTTTTGCCGGGCCACCTCCTGGATGATTCCGATTGTGGTGGAAAACTTTGCGTCGCTCTGGCGATGCCTCTACTATCGTTCCACTTTTTATGACCAAACGATGACCTGATGCCAAAATTACGCCTGATTACTTTTACTTTGCTCGCGCTTAGCGCCGCTACGGCGGTTCACGCAGAAGAAAAGCGCTACGTTTCCGATGAGCTGAACACCTGGGTTCGCAGCGGCCCGGGCGATAATTATCGTCTGGTCGGCACCATCAACGCCGGGGAAGAAGTGTCGGTGCTGCAAACGAACGACAGCACCAGTTACGCGCAGGTCCGCGACAGCAATGGCCGTACCGCCTGGATCCCGTTGAAAGAGCTGAGCAATGAGCCCAGCCTGCGCACCCGCGTCCCGGATCTGGAAAACCAGGTCAAAACGCTGACCGATAAGCTGAACAACATCGACGCCACCTGGAACCAGCGTACGGCGGATATGCAGAAGAAAGTCGCCGGCAGCGACAGCGCGATTAACGCGCTGAAGGACGAGAACCAGAAGTTGAAAAACGAGCTGGTGGTCGCGCAGAAGAAGGTGAATGCGGCGAATCTGCAGCTTGATGACAAACAGCGCACCATTATCATGCAGTGGTTCATGTACGGCGGCGGCGTGCTCGGCGTCGGTCTGCTGCTGGGTCTGGTGCTGCCGCATCTGGTGCCAAGCCGCAAACGTAAAGACCGGTGGATGAACTAATTCGTCTTCTCTGCCAGACTTACGTATCATCTTGCGAAAAACAGATACGGGAGAATCGGGCGTGAAGAGCTATCTGGTCGGCGGTGCGGTGCGCGATGCGCTATTAGGGCTGCCGGTCAAAGACCGAGACTGGGTGGTGGTGGGCGCCACCCCGCAACAGATGCTTGACGCGGGCTACCAACAGGTAGGCCGCGACTTTCCCGTGTTCCTCCATCCGCAAAGCCGGGAGGAGTATGCCCTGGCCCGTACCGAGCGCAAATCCGGCGCGGGCTATACCGGTTTTACCTGCTATGCCGCCCCGGACGTGACCCTCGAAGCCGATCTGCTGCGCCGCGACCTGACGGTCAACGCCCTCGCCCAGGATGCCGATGGCACGATCATCGACCCCTACGGCGGGCAAAACGATCTTCGCCTGCGCCTGCTGCGCCATGTCTCTCCCGCCTTTAGCGAAGATCCGCTGCGCGTGCTGCGTGTGGCGCGCTTTGCTGCCCGCTATGCGCATCTGGGCTTTCGCATTGCCGAAGAAACCCAGGCCCTGATGCATGCGATGGTTGAGGCCGGTGAGCTGGCGCATTTAACGCCGGAGCGGGTGTGGAAAGAGACGGAAAGCGCGTTAACCACCCGCAATCCGCAGGTCTTTTTCCAGACGCTGCGCGACTGCCAGGCTCTTAAGGTGCTGTTTCCGGAAATTGACGCGCTGTACGGCGTGCCGGCCCCGGCGAAGTGGCACCCGGAAATCGATACCGGCCTGCACACCCTGATGACCGTCACGATGGCCGCGATGCTGTCGCCGGATGTCGACGTGCGTTTCGCCACCCTGTGTCATGACCTCGGTAAAGGACTGACGCCGAAAGCGCTCTGGCCGCGTCACCACGGCCATGGCCCGGCGGGCGTCAAGCTGGTAGAACAGATCTGCGCGCGTCTGCGGGTGCCAAACGATATCCGCGATCTCGCGAAACTGGTGGCGGAGTACCATGACTTGATCCACACCCTGCCGATCCTGCAGCCGAAAACCCTCGTCAAACTCTTCGACAGCATTGACGCCTGGCGCAAACCGCAGCGCGTGCAGCAGATCGCCCTCACCAGCGAAGCCGACGTCCGCGGACGCACCGGTTTCGAGGCCAGCGATTACCCGCAAGGGCGCCTGCTTCTGGAGGCCTGGGAAGTGGCGCAGTCTGTCTCCACCAAAGAGGTCGTGGCGGCGGGCTTTAAAGGGGCGGAAATTCGCGAAGAGCTGACGCGGCGGAGAATTGCTGCGGTGGCGCAGTGGAAGGAACAGCGTTGCCCCCAGCCGCAAGGCTGAGGGCACTGGTCTTAGAAGAAGACCACGTAAACGGCTGCCGCCACGATAAAGCGGTAGATAGCGAACGGGATAAACGAGATCCGCTTGATCAGCTGCAGGAAGGTTTTAATCGCAATCAGCGCCACGATAAACGCCATCACGAAGCCGACGGCAAACATCGGCACATCGCCCATGTTCAGGAAGCCGATGCTCTTGTAGACGTCCAGCACGGTGGCGCCCATCATCATCGGTACCGCCAGCAGGAAAGAGAACTCCGACGCCGCGTAGCGGCTGACGCCCATCAGCATGCCGCCGGAGATAGTCGCCCCCGAGCGCGAGAACCCCGGCCACAGCGCCAGACACTGAAAGCAGCCGATGACAAACGCCTGACGATAGGTCATATCGTCAATCCCGACCGCGCGCGGCTGTTTCGGCTTGAGTACTTCCGCCGCAATCAGCAATACGCCGCCGACAATCAGGGCGTACATCACGTTTACCGGGTTAAATAAGGATTTAATGGTGTCGTGGAAAATCAGCCCCAGCACCACCGCGGGGATCATGCCGAGGAGGATATGGATAAGCGACAAGCGACCGCTGCCTTTGCCTTCATGCTCCGGCGGCCTGCCGAAATGGATGCCGATCAGACCGAACAAACGACGCCAGAACATCACCACTACGGCGAGTATCGAGCCTAGCTGAATAACCACTTCAAAGGTATTTGCCGTATCACCTTCAAACCCCAGCAGGTGACCAACAATAATCATATGACCGGTACTGGAAACAGGTAAAAACTCTGTCAACCCCTCAACCACACCCAATATTGCCGCCACCAGCAGCGAGTGTATATCGCTCATTCAATTAAACCCTTTAAAAAGTAAAATGAAAAAAACCAGGAACACATTATCGATCAACAGGCGCAACCCGACAGCCAGAGCGCGCGTAATCCGCAGCGTACAGGAAGTACACACGGATTCGTCCACCGTTCTGGAAGGACATCGCCAGTAAAATTGCCTGATGACCGGATGCTATGACCGGTATAAACGCAATTTGTTTAACAAGTATGACCTGAAAAGTTTTGTTTCAGATTAAGGCCACGTTCAATAATCACACCGACATTTGCCGCGCGGGCCACGGCGCCAGGTTTGCTGACTTTAATACGCACCCATGGCGACTGGAATGTTTCCAGCAGCAGGTCGGCCACTTCTTCCGCCACCCGCTCCACTAACGCGAATTTTCCCCCCTCCACATGCGCGATCACTCGCTCGCTGATATCAGCATAGCTGAGGCAGTCGCTGACATCATCGCTGGCGGCCGCCTTGCGGTTATCCCATGCAATTTCGATATCGAACACCAGCTTCTGCTCAATGGTTTGTTCCCAGTCATAAACACCAATGGTGGTGATTACCGAAAGTTGCTCTATAAATACAATATCCATCACGCCCTGCCTGCTTTTTAGCTAAACCGGATACCACTTCCGGCGAATTATGCGTATTATCCACAGATGCAGAGAATACAACGACATTTTCAAAACGGAACAGCGTTATGAGTGCAATCGCGCCTGGACTGGTACTCCTCGCCTACCTCTGCGGCTCCATTTCCAGCGCCATTCTGGTATGTCGCCTTGCTGGCCTGCCCGACCCACGCGACAGCGGCTCAGGCAACCCCGGGGCCACTAACGTACTACGAATTGGCGGAAAAGGGGCGGCCGTAGCGGTACTTATTTTTGATGTGCTGAAGGGCATGCTCCCGGTGTGGGGCGCCTGGGCGCTGGGCCTTACGCCGTTCTGGCTGGGGTTAGTGGCGATTGCCGCCTGCGTGGGCCATATCTGGCCAGTCTTCTTTCATTTCCGCGGCGGTAAAGGCGTCGCCACGGCCTTCGGCGCTATCGCCCCCATCGGTCTCGATCTGACCGGGGTGATGGCCGGTACCTGGCTGCTGACCATCCTGCTCAGCGGCTACTCATCCCTTGGCGCTATCGTCAGCGCGCTTATCGCGCCTTTCTACGTCTGGTGGTTTAAACCGCAGTACACTTTTCCGGTGTCGATGCTCTCCTGCCTGATCCTCCTGCGCCATCACGACAACATTCAGCGTCTGTGGCGCCGCCAGGAGAGCAAAATCTGGACCCGGATGAAGAAGAAAAAAGCGCCAGAGCAGAAATAATCTCCCCTCCCGGCCCCGTCTGCCGGGAGGATCCCCGGGCCTGTTTGCCCATCTCACCCGCACTTTTGCTCCACGTCGTCATGATACGCGGTAATCGCCGCATCCCCCTTTTATAACAACGCGTTATCGGCAACTAAAAGCAAAAGTTCCGCCGCCTGCTGGCATCGGGGACGGGCCCGCCCTCCCGCCTTATCCGCCGCGGCCAGTCAGCGGATAAGGATATTGACGGCAAAGATTATCCGGGTGAATAATCCGGAGCGGTTATACCGCTTTCCCCTCGCGCCCGTCGCGACGCGCCGGGTAACGAATGACATAAGCGTTTCGTATGACCGGGATAAACTCCCGCCGATCAATACTCATTGCTGCTGTTTTATCTTGATTTTGCAGGGGCGCAACATTGCACGGCACCGTGTTACCACCACTCAAAAAAGGCTGGCAGGCTACGCTGGATCTCCGCTTTCAGCAGGCCGGAGGCAAGACCGTTCTCGCCAGCGCCCAACACGTCGGCCCGCTGACCGTCCAGCGCCCGTTTTACCCGGAAGAAGAGACCTGTCACCTCTATCTGCTTCACCCGCCCGGTGGCATCGTCGGCGGTGATGAGCTGACAATTAGCGCCCACCTTGACCCCGGCTGCCATACGCTGATAACCATGCCTGGCGCCAGCAAGTTTTACCGCAGCAGCGGTGCGCAAGCGCTATTGCGCCAGCAGTTGACCCTCGCCCCGCAGGCGACCCTGGAGTGGCTCCCGCAGGATGCCATCTTCTTTCCCGGGGCCAATGCCCGGCTGTCCACCACCTTTCATCTTTGCGCCTCCAGCACGCTGCTGGCCTGGGATCTGCTCTGCCTTGGCCGCCCGGTGATTGGTGAAACCTTCAGCCACGGCACCCTCAGCAACCGGCTGGAAGTGTGGGTGGATGAGATACCGCTGCTGGTTGAGCGCCTGCACCTGCAGGAGGGAGAGCTGTCCAGCGTCGCCGAATGTCCCTGGGTCGGCACTTTGCTGTGCTATCCGGCTACCGATGCCCTGCTCGACGGGGTGCGCGACGCGCTGGCGCCGCTCGGTCTCTACGCTGGCGCCAGCCTGACCGACCGCCTGCTGACGGTGCGTTTCCTCAGTGACGATAATCTGATTTGCCAACAGGTGATGCGCGACGTCTGGCAGTTTCTGCGCCCTCATCTCACCGGCAAATCCCCCGTACTTCCCCGAATCTGGCTGACTTAAGAGAACGTTATGGAACTGACCCCCCGAGAAAAAGACAAGCTGTTGCTGTTTACCGCCGCGCTGGTGGCGGAACGCCGCCTGGCCCGCGGCCTGAAGCTCAACTATCCGGAGTCCGTGGCCCTCATCAGCGCCTTTATTATGGAAGGCGCCCGCGACGGCAAAAGCGTGGCCTCACTGATGGAGGAAGGCCGTCACGTCCTGACCCGCGAGCAGGTGATGGAGGGCGTCCCGGAAATGATCCCGGATATCCAGGTCGAAGCCACCTTTCCGGACGGTTCGAAGCTGGTCACCGTTCACAACCCGATAATCTGAGGTAGCGCCATGATCCCCGGTGAATATCACGTTAAGCCCGGTCAGATAGCCCTGAATACCGGCCGGGCGACCTGCCGCGTGGTCGTTGAGAACCACGGCGATCGACCGATTCAGGTCGGTTCGCACTACCATTTCGCCGAGGTCAACCCGGCGCTGAAGTTCGACCGTCAGCAGGTCACTGGCTATCGCCTGAATATCCCGGCCGGCACGGCGGTACGTTTTGAACCCGGCCAGAAACGCGAGGTCGAGCTGGTGGCCTTCGCCGGTCACCGCGCTGTCTTCGGCTTCCGCGGCGAGGTCATGGGCCCTCTGGAGGCAAACGATGAGTAATATTTCACGCCAGGCCTATGCCGATATGTTCGGCCCCACCGTCGGCGACAAGGTGCGCCTGGCCGATACCGAGCTGTGGATCGAGGTGGAAGATGATTTGACCACCTACGGAGAAGAGGTCAAATTCGGCGGCGGCAAAGTGATCCGCGACGGGATGGGTCAGGGACAGATGCTGGCCGCCGACTGTGTCGACCTGGTGCTCACCAACGCGCTGATCGTTGATCACTGGGGAATCGTCAAGGCCGATATCGGCGTGAAGGACGGCCGGATCTTCGCCATCGGCAAAGCCGGCAATCCCGATATCCAGCCCAACGTCACCATCCCCATCGGCGCCGCGACGGAAGTGATTGCCGCCGAAGGCAAGATCGTCACCGCCGGCGGGATCGATACCCATATTCACTGGATCTGTCCGCAACAGGCGGAAGAGGCGCTGGTCTCCGGCGTGACCACCATGGTCGGCGGCGGCACCGGCCCGGCCGCAGGCACCCACGCCACCACCTGTACTCCGGGCCCGTGGTATATCTCACGCATGCTGCAGGCGGCCGACAGCCTGCCGGTCAATATCGGCCTGCTGGGCAAGGGCAACGTTTCTCAGCCGGATGCCCTGCGCGAGCAGGTGGCGGCGGGCGTCATTGGCCTGAAAATCCACGAGGACTGGGGCGCCACGCCGGCGGCGATCGACTGTGCGTTAACCGTCGCCGATGAAATGGACATTCAGGTCGCCCTGCACAGCGACACCCTCAATGAGTCCGGTTTTGTGGAAGACACCCTCGCCGCCATCGGCGGGCGCACTATTCACACCTTCCATACCGAAGGGGCCGGCGGCGGCCATGCGCCGGACATCATCACCGCCTGCGCCCACCCGAACATTTTACCGTCGTCCACCAACCCAACGCTGCCCTACACCCTCAACACCATCGATGAACATCTCGATATGCTGATGGTCTGCCACCATCTGGACCCGGACATTGCTGAGGACGTGGCCTTTGCCGAATCGCGCATTCGCCGGGAAACCATCGCCGCGGAAGACGTGCTGCACGACCTCGGCGCCTTCTCGCTCACCTCCTCCGATTCGCAGGCCATGGGTCGCGTCGGGGAAGTGGTCCTCCGCACCTGGCAGGTGGCGCACCGCATGAAGGTGCAGCGCGGAGCGCTGGCGGAAGAGACCGGGGATAACGACAACTTCCGTGTGAAGCGCTACATCGCCAAATACACTATCAACCCGGCGCTGACCCACGGCATCGCGCACGAAGTCGGATCCATTGAGGTGGGTAAGCTGGCGGACCTCGTGGTTTGGTCACCAGCCTTCTTTGGTGTGAAACCGGCCACCGTGATCAAAGGCGGCATGATCGCCATCGCGCCGATGGGCGATATCAATGCCTCGATTCCGACCCCGCAGCCGGTGCACTACCGTCCGATGTTTGGCGCCCTGGGCAGCGCCCGCCATCACTGCCGCCTCACCTTCCTGTCGCAGGCGGCGGCGGACAACGGCGTTGCCGAACGGCTGAACCTGCGCAGCGCGATCGCCGTGGTAAAAGGCTGCCGTACGGTGCAGAAAGCCGACATGGTGCACAACAGCCTGCAGCCTAACATCACCGTCGACACGCAGACTTATGAGGTGCGGGTGGATGGCGAACTCATCACCAGCGAGCCGGCAGACGTTCTGCCGATGGCGCAACGATATTTTCTGTTTTAAGGAGAGCGGATGCTTTATTTAACTCAACGTCTGGAGACCCCCGCCGCCGCGACCGCCAGCGTTACGCTGCCGATTGACGTTCGCGTCAAAAGCCGGGTTAAGGTCACCCTCAACGATGGCCGGGAAGCCGGTCTGCTGCTGCCCCGCGGCCTGCTGCTGCGCGGCGGCGATGTGCTCAGCAACGAAGAAGGCACCGAGTTTGTGCAGGTGATTGCCGCTGATGAAGGGGTGTCGGTAGTGCGCTGCGACGATCCGTTTATGCTGGCGAAGGCCTGCTACCACCTCGGCAACCGTCACGTGCCGCTGCAGATCATGCCGGGCGAGCTGCGCTACCATCACGATCACGTGCTGGACGATATGCTGCGCCAGTTCGGCCTGACGGTGACCTTTGGCCAGCTGCCGTTCGAGCCGGAAGCCGGCGCTTACGCCAGCGAAAGCCACGGTCATCATCATGCTCATCATGCCCACCACGCTCACAGCCACTAGCATGTCGACAGCGGAACAACGCCTGCGGCTGATGCAGCTGGCCAGCAGCAACCTGCCGATAGGCGGTTACAGCTGGTCCCAGGGGCTGGAGTGGGCTGTGGAAGCCGGCTGGGTGCCGGACGTCGCGGCCTTCGAGCGCTGGCAGCGACGCCAGATGACGGAAGGCTTTTTTACCGTTGACCTGCCGCTGTTCGCCCGCCTGTACCGCGCCTGCGAACAAGGCGATATCGCTGCGGCCCAGCGCTGGACCGCCTATCTGCTGGCCTGCCGGGAAACTCGTGAACTGCGGGAGGAAGAGCGCAACCGCGGCGCGGCGTTTGCCCGTCTGCTGAGCGACTGGCAGCCGGACTGTCCGCCGGCGTGGCGCACGCTGTGCCAGCAAAGCCAGCTCGCCGGGATGGCCTGGCTCGGCGTGCGCTGGCGCATCGCGCTGCCCGAGATGGCCCTCAGCCTGGGCTACAGCTGGATTGAGAGCGCCGTGATGGCCGGCGTCAAGCTGGTGCCCTTCGGTCAGCAGGCCGCCCAGCAGCTAATTTTACGTCTTTGCGACCACTACGCGGCCGAGATGCCCCGCGCGCTGGCCGCGCCGGACGGCGATATCGGATCGGCCACCCCGCTCGCCGCTATCGCCTCGGCCCGGCATGAAACCCAATACTCCCGATTATTCCGTTCCTAGGAGAAGCCATGAACTCTTATAAACACCCGCTGCGCGTCGGCGTCGGCGGCCCGGTCGGCTCCGGTAAAACCGCTCTGCTGGAAGCGCTGTGCAAAGCGATGCGTGATACCTGGCAGCTGGCGGTGGTCACTAACGACATCTATACCAAAGAAGATCAGCGCATCCTCACCGAAGCGGGCGCGCTGGCGCCTGAACGCATCGTCGGTGTGGAAACCGGCGGCTGCCCGCATACGGCGATCCGCGAAGATGCCTCAATGAACCTCGCCGCCGTGGAAGCGCTGAGTGAAAAGTTCGGTAACCTCGACCTTATCTTCGTGGAAAGCGGCGGCGACAACCTGAGCGCCACCTTCAGCCCGGAGCTGGCGGATCTGACCATCTACGTCATCGACGTGGCCGAAGGGGAGAAGATCCCGCGCAAAGGCGGACCGGGGATCACCAAATCCGATTTCCTGGTGATCAATAAAACCGACCTTGCCCCCTATGTGGGCGCGTCGCTGGAGGTGATGGCAAGCGATACCCAGCGTATGCGCGGCGATCGCCCATGGACCTTCACCAACCTGAAGCAGGGCGACGGCCTGAGCACCATTATCGCCTTCCTTGAAGACAAAGGCATGCTCGGCAAATAGGCCTGTTGCACCAGCCGGGCGCAGGCGCGTCCGGATGGTGCAGCCCCTGCTCTCTCTTCTATCACCCTGCACCATCCTCCCCGCCACGCCTGCCCTGCAATATGGCATAAGGTTTGCTAATTCAAGTCATGCCTAACCATTAAGGAATGACTATGTCATCACTGGATCTCAACCCTGAATTACCTGCGACAACGCGGACTTCCGGCTCCCGGGAAACCTTAGAAGATTACACCTTACGTTATGCCCCGCTGAGCTTCCGCCGCTGGGGACCGGGCGTCGTCGCGGTCACGGCGCTGGGCGGCATCGCCTACCTGGCCGACTTTTCCATCGGCGCCAGCATCGGTATGGCCTGGGGCACCAGCAACGCCATCTATTCGATCCTGGTGGCGGCGCTGGTGATCTTCCTCACCGGCATTCCGCTGGCGATCACCGCCGCGCGCTACAACATTGACCTTGACCTGATCACCCGTAGCGCCGGCTTCGGCTATTTCGGCTCGGTGATCACCAGCATTATTTTTGCCGGCTTCACCTTTATCTTCTTCGCCCTCGAAGGCTCGATCATGGCCCAGGGGCTGCTGGTGGGCCTCGGGATCCCGCTGTGGATGGGGTATCTGATCGCCACCCTGATGGTGCTCCCGCTGGTGGTCTATGGCATGAAAGCCCTGACCCGCCTGCAGGTATGGACCACCCCGCTGTGGCTGGTGCTGATGGTGGTGCCGGTGGTGTGGCTGATTGTCAAAGATCCGCAGCTGGTGGACGGCTTCCTGCATTTCGCCGGTAAAAACAGCGCGTCGACGGTGGATATCACCGCCATCATGCTCGGCGCCGGGGTATGCCTGTCGCTGATCATGCAGATTGGCGAGCAAATTGATTACCTGCGCTTTATGCCGCCTAAGACCGCGGAGAACCGTAAAAGCTGGTGGCTGGCGGTCTTTTCCGCCGGCCCGGGCTGGGTGGTGTTAGGCGCGATCAAACAGATCATCGGCGCCTTCCTCGGCTTCTATCTGTTGACCCGTTTCCCGGCGGTGCACAATACCGAACCGGTGCAGCAGTTCGTCAGCGTCTTCGATAACCTGGTGCCCGGCTGGCTGGCCCTGACGCTGGCGGTGGTGCTGGTGGTGATCTCGCAGATCAAAATTAACGTCACCAATGCCTACTCCGGCTCGCTGGCGTGGACCAGCGCCTGGACCCGCACCACCAAACGCTATCCGGGACGGATTATTTTTGTGGTAGTCAACCTGGCGATTGCCCTGGCGCTGATGGAAGGCGATATGTTCAGCGCCTTGTCGTGGATCCTCGGCTTTTACTCCAACTTCGCCATCGCCTGGGTCGTGGTGGTGGCGACCGACATCACCTTTAATAAAGGCTTGCTCAAGCTGGCGCCGGCGCAGCCGGAGTATCGTCGCGGCATGATCTACAACGTTAACCCGGTAGGCGTGGTCTCCTTTGGTCTGGCCGCCGGGCTGTCGATCTGCGCCTTCTTCGGCCTGCTGGGCGCGACGCTGGCGCCGTTCTCGCCGCTGATTGCGCTGGTCGTCGCCTTTGTCATGACCCCGCTGATGGGGATCCTTACCCGCGGGCGCTACTATATTAAGCAGGTGGATGACGGCATCGCCGAGCCGCGCTATGACGCGGCGGGGAACGCCTCCACCACCGTGTATCAATGCGTTAGCTGTGAGGAAGAGTACGAGCGCCCGGATGTGATGCACTCACACAAGCATCAGGGAGCCATCTGCTCGCTGTGTAAAAGTATGGAGTAGTCAGAAAGGCAGGCCGACGTGACGTCGGCCTGTTTCAGGATGCGTTAGGCGGCAGGCAGCTCGGCCAGCGGCCAGCGCGGGCGAACCGTCACGCCGAGCTCGGCTTTGGCGCCGGTTTGCAGACGCACCATGCCGGCGTAGGCGATCATCGCGCCGTTGTCAGTACAGAACTCAGGGCGGGCGTAGAACACCTCGCCGCCGCGTTTTTGCATCATCTCCGCCAGCTTCGCCCGCAGGGTACGGTTGGCGCTCACGCCTCCCGCCATCACCAGACGCTTAAAGCCGGTTTGCTCCAGCGCGCGGCGACATTTAATCATCAGCGTATCGACGACCGCATCCTCAAATGCCCGGGCGATGTCGGCGCGGGTTTGCTCATCGTCGCCATTATTACGAATGGTGTTGGCGGCGAAAGTTTTCAGGCCTGAGAAGCTGAAATCGAGCCCCGGGCGGTCGGTCATCGGCCGCGGGAAGACAAAGCGGCCTTCGGTGCCCTGAGCGGCCATTTTCGACAGCATCGGCCCGCCGGGATAATCCAGTCCCAGCAGTTTCGCCGTCTTATCAAAGGCTTCGCCCGCCGCATCGTCAATCGACTCGCCCAGCAGTTCATACTGACCAATACCAGTGACGCTAATCAACTGGGTGTGGCCGCCGGAAACCAGCAGCGCGACGAACGGGAACGCCGGTGGGTTATCTTCCAGCATCGGCGCCAGCAGGTGCCCTTCCATATGGTGTACCGGGATCGCCGGCACGTTCCAGGCGAAGGCCAGCGACCGGCCAACGGTCGCCCCGACCAGCAGCGCGCCGACCAGGCCAGGACCCGCCGTATAGGCGACGGCGTCGATATCTTTCGCCGTCAGACCGGCTTCTTTCAGCGCCGCCTGGATCAGCGGCACCGTTTTGCGCACGTGGTCGCGCGATGCCAGCTCCGGCACCACGCCGCCGTAGTCCGCATGCAGTTTCACCTGACTATACAGTTGGTTGGCTAACAGACCTTGCTGGTCGTCATAAATCGCGATGCCGGTTTCATCGCAGGATGTTTCAATGCCCAGTACACGCATGAGTTGTTTTACCTCGCTTCAATACCGCGCAGTGTAGGTCCAATGACCGGCGATGTAAAACTTTGCTCACCCCTGGTGCTCTCTTCGTGTATACTCCTCACCCTTATAAAAGTCCCTTTCAAAAAAGGCGCCGGTGCTTTACAAAGCAGCAGTAGTTGCAGTAAAATTCCGCACCATTTTGAAATAAGCTGGCATTGCGGCCAGCGGCAAACCGAATTAATCAAAGGTGAGAGGCACATGCCGGTAATTAAAGTACGTGAAAACGAGCCGTTCGACGTAGCTCTGCGTCGCTTCAAGCGTTCCTGCGAAAAAGCAGGTGTTCTGGCGGAAGTTCGTCGTCGTGAGTTCTATGAAAAACCGACTACCGAACGTAAGCGCGCTAAAGCTTCTGCAGTGAAACGTCACGCGAAGAAACTGGCTCGCGAAAACGCACGCCGTACTCGTCTGTACTAATCTGTTGAGAGCGACGCTCTCAATTCAGACCGAGTTGTAGTTGTAAGGCCGTGCTTCCGAAAGGAATGCGCGGCTTATTTTCGTTTATAGTCATCAGAAATAACGGGGCTTATGGCTGGACGAATTCCACGTGTATTTATTAGCGATCTGCTTGCCAGAACCGACATCGTCGATCTGATCGATGCGCGGGTAAAGCTGAAAAAGCAGGGCAAAAATTTTCACGCGTGCTGTCCGTTCCATAACGAAAAAACCCCCTCTTTCACCGTCAACGGTGAAAAACAGTTTTACCACTGCTTCGGCTGCGGGGCGCACGGCAATGCTATCGACTTCCTGATGAACTACGACAAGCTCGAGTTCGTGGAAACGGTCGAAGAGCTGGCAGCCATGCACAACCTTGAAGTGCCTTATGAAGCAGGCAACGGACCCAGCCAGATAGAGCGCCATCAACGGCAGAACCTCTACCAGTTACTGGATGGGCTGAATGCGTTTTACCAACAGTCTCTGATGCAGCCCGCCGCCGACCCTGCGCGCCAGTACCTGGCAAAACGGGGGTTAAGCAGCGAGGTGATTACGCGCTTTGCCATCGGCTATGCTCCCCCGGGTTGGGATAACGTTTTAAAACGTTTTGGCGGCAATCAGGAAAACCGCCAGTCGCTTATTGATGCCGGCATGCTGGTCACCAACGATCAGGGACGCAGTTACGACCGCTTCCGCGAACGGGTGATGTTCCCCATCCGCGATAAGCGAGGCCGGGTAATTGGGTTTGGCGGACGAGTGCTGGGCGATGCCCTGCCGAAGTATCTGAACTCCCCGGAAACCGACATATTCCATAAAGGCCGTCAGCTGTATGGCCTGTATGAAGCGCAGCAGGACAATCCCGAACCACCGCGTTTGCTGGTTGTCGAAGGGTATATGGACGTCGTGGCGCTGGCGCAATACGACATCAACTATGCCGTGGCCTCGCTGGGCACCTCGACCACGGCCGACCATATCCAGCTGCTGTTTCGGGTGACCAATAACGTCATCTGCTGCTACGACGGCGACCGGGCCGGCCGCGATGCCGCCTGGCGCGCGCTGGAGACGGCGCTGCCGTACATGACCGATGGCCGCCAGCTGCGTTTTATGTTTCTGCCTGACGGCGAAGACCCGGATACGCTGGTGCGTAAAGAGGGCAAAGCGG
Organism: Klebsiella sp. P1CD1; assembly: GCF_003790505.1. Lineage (NCBI taxonomy): Bacteria > Pseudomonadati > Pseudomonadota > Gammaproteobacteria > Enterobacterales > Enterobacteriaceae > Klebsiella > Klebsiella sp. P1CD1. The sequence goes on along the minus strand of NZ_CP033631.1, from coordinate 746,183 downwards.
CGTTTGAGGCGCGGATGGAGCAGGCTCAGCCGCTCTCCACGTTCTTGTTTAACAGCCTGCTGCCGCAGGTCGATCTGAGTACCCCGGACGGGCGCGCGCAGCTGAGCACGTTGGCGCTGCCGCTGATAACCCAGGTCCCGGGCGAAACGCTGCGCATCTACTTGCGTCAGGAGCTGGGCAACAAGCTGGGCATTTTAGATGACGCACAGCTTGAACGTTTAATGCCAAAACAGTCTGAAAATGGCGCGCCGCGTCCCGCGCCACAGCTAAAACGCACGACCATGCGTATACTGATAGGACTGCTGGTGCAAAACCCGGATCTGGCGCCGTTAGTCCCGCCGCTGGAGGGACTGGACTCGCGCAAAATGCCAGGCCTTAGCCTGTTCAGCGAGTTGGTGAAAAGCTGTCTGGCGCAGCCTGGTCTGACGACCGGGCAACTTTTAGAGCAATATCGCGGCACAAAAGAGGCTGCAACCCTTGAAAAACTGTCGATGTGGGACGATATAGCAGATAAAGATATCGCTGAAAAAACCTTCACCGACTCGCTTAACCATATGTTTGATTCACTGCTGGAACTGCGACAGGAAGAGTTGATAGCTCGCGATCGCACACACGGTTTAAGCAGTGAAGAACGCCGGGAACTCTGGACCATCAGCCAGGAGCTGGCGAAAAAATAAATGACAGACAATATCCTTCACGTTGTATCAAAGCAGTAAGAAAACGCAGAACAACGTGAGGGAAAAGTATTTAACGGCTTAAGTGCCGAGTATCGATCGGGAAGCCCCCGACAGCCGCGCAGAGGCGCAGCGGCAATAATATAAGTACGCCCTCGCTTTAAATGTCGACAGCCCGCCTGCCGACACCAATCAAACGAATTAAGTGTGGATACCGTCTTATGGAGCAAAACCCGCAGTCACAGCTGAAGCTTCTTGTCCAACGTGGTAAGGAGCAAGGCTATCTGACCTATGCCGAGGTCAATGACCATCTGCCGGAAGATATCGTCGATTCCGATCAGATCGAAGACATCATCCAAATGATCAACGACATGGGTATTCAGGTGATGGAAGAAGCACCGGATGCCGATGATCTGATGCTTGCCGAAAACACCGCGGATGAAGATGCTGCCGAAGCTGCCGCGCAGGTGCTCTCCAGCGTGGAATCCGAAATCGGACGCACGACCGACCCGGTGCGCATGTACATGCGTGAAATGGGTACCGTAGAGCTGCTGACCCGTGAAGGCGAAATCGACATCGCCAAACGCATCGAAGATGGGATCAACCAGGTCCAGTGCTCCGTTGCCGAATACCCGGAAGCGATCACCTACCTGCTTGAGCAGTACGACCGCGTCGAAGCGGAAGAAGCCCGTCTGTCCGATCTGATCACCGGTTTCGTCGATCCGAACGCCGAAGAAGACATGGCGCCGACCGCCACGCACGTTGGCTCCGAGCTGTCTCAGGAAGAGATGGATGACGACGAAGACGAAGATGAAGATGACGACGCCGACGACAACAGCGATGACGACAACAGCATCGACCCAGAGCTGGCCCGTGAGAAGTTCGCCGAGCTGCGTACCCAGTACGAGCTGACGCGCGACACCATCAAAGCCAAAGGTCGTAGCCATGCCGCCGCGCAGGAAGAGATCCTGAAGCTGTCTGAAGTCTTCAAGCAGTTCCGCCTGGTGCCGAAGCAGTTCGATTACCTGGTCAACAGCATGCGCAGCATGATGGATCGCGTTCGTACTCAGGAACGTATCATCATGAAGCTGTGCGTTGAGCAGTGCAAAATGCCGAAGAAAAACTTCATCACGCTGTTCACCGGCAACGAAACCAGCGAAACCTGGTTCAACGCTGCGGTAGCAATGAACAAGCCGTGGTCCGAGAAGCTGCTGGAAGTGAAAGAAGACGTGCAGCGCGGCCTGCAGAAGCTGCAGCAGATCGAAGAAGAGACCGGCCTGACCATCGAACAGGTGAAAGACATCAACCGTCGCATGTCCATCGGTGAAGCGAAAGCCCGCCGTGCGAAGAAAGAGATGGTGGAAGCGAACTTGCGTCTGGTTATCTCTATCGCCAAGAAATACACCAACCGTGGTCTGCAGTTCCTCGATCTGATTCAGGAAGGCAACATCGGTCTGATGAAAGCGGTTGATAAGTTCGAATACCGTCGCGGCTACAAGTTCTCGACCTACGCTACCTGGTGGATCCGTCAGGCGATCACCCGCTCCATCGCGGATCAGGCGCGCACCATCCGTATTCCGGTGCATATGATTGAGACCATTAACAAGCTCAACCGTATCTCCCGTCAGATGCTGCAGGAGATGGGCCGTGAACCGACCCCGGAAGAGCTGGCTGAGCGGATGCTGATGCCGGAAGACAAAATCCGTAAGGTGCTGAAGATCGCCAAAGAGCCTATCTCCATGGAAACGCCGATCGGCGACGATGAAGATTCGCATCTGGGGGATTTCATCGAGGATACCACCCTCGAGCTGCCGCTGGATTCCGCGACCACCGAGAGCCTGCGTGCGGCAACGCACGACGTGCTGGCCGGCCTTACCGCTCGTGAAGCGAAAGTCCTGCGTATGCGTTTCGGTATCGACATGAACACCGACCACACGCTGGAAGAAGTGGGTAAACAGTTCGACGTTACCCGCGAACGTATCCGTCAGATCGAAGCGAAGGCGCTGCGTAAACTGCGCCACCCGAGCCGTTCTGAAGTGCTGCGTAGCTTCCTCGACGATTAATCGTCGCGGGACATCGTCCACAGCCGGTTAAAAAGCTCCCTGCGGGGAGCTTTTTTTATGGCGTTCAGGTGGCCATCCGGGGAAAGTCGCCTCTCTCCGCTACTGGCCGCGGGTCGCCAGGGCATCATCCAGTTCACGATAGGCCGCCACCAGCTTATCGAGCGTCGCCCGGTTTAAGCCGCTGGGATTGGGCAGCACCCAGACCTGGGTCGTCCCGATGGTCATAGCCTGTTTCCCCCACTTCGCGCCGCGCTGGTTAAAGGCGAGCTCGAAGGCCTGCTTGCCGAGCACCGCCAGCGCCTGCGGCTGATACTCCTCAATCTTCCTCACCAGCTCACGGCCACCGCTGCGCAGCTCCTGCAGGGCGACCTCGCTGGCCTGCACCGTCGGTCGCTCTACCAGCATGGTGATGCCGCAGCGCGTATCCAGCAGCTGCAGCTCCTCTTCCGGCCTGAGCTGTCGATCGGTGAATCCGGCCTGATGGATGACCTTCCAGAAGCGATTGCCAGGATGGGCAAAATGAAAGCCGGTATGGGCGGAGGACTTCCCCGGGTTGATACCGCAAAAGACAACGCGCAGGCCCGGCGCAAGGATATCGCTAATCATGTTTTCTCCGGCTGTATGGCTAAAACATGATTATAAAGGATTGAAAATGCATTGTTTATAAAAACAGCAGCTGCGCGCTTTACGCTGGATTGCAACCGTCAGTTACTTTATAATCCCTCGCCACGGCCCCTTAGCTCAGTGGTTAGAGCAGGCGACTCATAATCGCTTGGTCGTTGGTTCAAACCCAACAGGGGCCACCAAATTTTAGCTTTAAAATCATATAGTAAGCCACTTCTCGCGAGGTGGCTTTTTCATATCAGAAACGCCATTGGCAGCAAAATGGCAGCAGGTTTTTCACGTACTCATACTTTTTAAGGACAGACTCGTATGAAAAAACCTCTTTTGGCCTTGCTACTTGTCGCATCTCAAAGCGCTTTCGCAGACAAAATCCCGGACTCTATTGAGAATCTAATTGCTGTTTACGATACAAGATCGCACAGCCTAGACAATGGCGAGCTAACCATTAAATACAGCAAACCAAAATTATTGATAGATGCCGCTGAATCACTTTTCAGCGGCATTTGCAATGATTACTTTATGAACAAATGGAAGCCAGAGACGATTAAAAAAATCACTCTGTTAAATGTTTCCCATGACCAAGGTTTTAGGGTTAATGGCGGTGGAGTTGAATGTAAAAAAACTGGCTCCATGGAAAACGAAAAGGCACGCGCTTACAGAACCAGTTTGATTGAACCTCTGCAATAAACTTTTGTTACGTTAAAAGTTCATATGCCCCTGCCCGGCGGCAGTGGGGTGCGGCGGGGCATTATCAATAACTCCAGGTGTCATGATGTATCGCACTACGGTTTCATGAGTGATGAAGGTGGTTCCGCAATTAATGTTCTGGCACTGACAGTAACGCTCTTTTGTCTGATCCGTTACCCGAAAGCTACTCCGCGTATGCGCCGCGTGGCCGCACTTTGGACAATTCATCATAACATTTATCTCCCACCCCGTATATTTTAATCACATAATGATACACACAACTTCCATTTTGTGAACCTCTTCAGCTCATTTCTAAATCATCAATTTTCACTTCCAGTTCGATACTGGTCGTAAATCCGCTATCCGGGTTGACCGTGTGCGTTAACGTTGTGATGGTCCATTCCGCATTATCAATGGGCTGTTTAAAGCCGCTGACCTTAACGGGCATTTCCGTATAGAGATCCGCGCGGCCTTCTGCCAGCTGAAGAGAAAATGACGCCACACCGCGCTGCAGCCGCTCCCAGTTCATTTTTGCAGCCCGTTCTGCATTACTGCGGTTCGCATAGGTACGGTTCAGAACCAGCACATTCTCATCCGTTCCGACCAGGTAATCCCCCTGCTTTGCTTCCGGCTCTTTGGGTTTTGTCGTCCTCCGGCGGCGCTTCACCTTTGCAGTTTCTTTCTTTTCCGGTTCCCGGGTATGCAGCCAGTGAGCGATAACACCCGTATATGCTCCCCTGTCAGCCAGGCTAAACCGGTGACTGTCTCCGTCCTTACGGGTAATAGTGATGACCGGCAACGGTTTACCACTTGCTGTTTTCCCCTGCCCCTGCCGGATAAATAGCAGATTACCGTCCTTGACTGAGGCAATCGCGCCATACTGCCGAGCCAGCTTCATTAAAAAGCTGGCGTCGCTTTCGTTGGTCTGGTCCAGGTGATCCAGCGCCATCGCAGCAACATCATTTCCTATAGCAACTTTAAGGCTGTGCCGTGCGGCAATGTCTTTCACCACATCGCCCACTGTCGTTTTGTGCCAGGACTTCTCACGCCGGACATTCAGCGTTTCCCTGAAATCAGCACTACGGGCACGGATTGTCAGCCTGTCCGGGCTGCCGCTATGCTCTATTTCGTCAACGGTAAACTTACCTTTTGAGTACAGCGGCTCGCCTTTCCATCCCAGCGCCAGAGAAATCACTGCGCCACGACGCGGCATAATTACCAGGCCGTCGGCGTCGTCCAGCTCCAGATCAAGCTGGTCAGCTTCAAATCCGCGGTTGTCGGTCAGTGTCATACCCAGCAGACGTTTATCCAGCGTCTGCGTGGCATCTTTACCTTCAATCACGATCCGAAAGGCCGGGGTCTTGCTTCCGAGGTTGAGTAAATCAGCCATCTCGCTCACTGCAGCAACCCTCCTACCGTGGATCTGATGTTCCCTACTGCGGCGGCGGCAGAATCCTGCAGACTGCTAAGCTGATCGTTCAGACTGCCGAACATTTCAGACAGGGACTCATCCACCCGTTTAAGCCCCAGCGAAAACTCTATTTTCCTGGCTTCCCCACTGGCGAAAAATTCCGTTTTCGTCTGGTTAAGGCTCTCAATCACATACATGCCGTAGATAGTCCCACCACCCTCGATCAGCGGCCACGCCTTCCCCTGCTCTGCCATCAGCTCCAGCGCCAGCAACGACAACCGGCCGCCGGTCACTTCCGGCATGAGGACGCCGGAGAGCGTCAGCTGATCGTTATCTGGCCCCAAAAATTGCGTTGTCGGACGGCGATTAACGCGGTTGTTAGTCACATGGCGCCAGTTCCGCTGATACTGCAGTTGCTGATAGGGAACCGTGCGCAGCTGAAACACAAACAAGCCCAGGACCATCATCATGAATCGTACCCCCCTTGATCACTGAAATTGCTGCGGGCCTTCGCCTTCATGCGTCGCTCGCGCGCATCAAGCTGCCGTGCAACTTCCTGCGCAATATCCAGCGCGCTCTGACCGGGCAGAGCCTGGATAATAATTTGCGCATGGGTTTCAAACTGGAATACAGGCTGGCTGCCTGCTGGCTTATCAGTTACAGGACGGTATGAAGCTGCCGGCAGACTCATGGGATGAAGCGGGGCGGCCTCTGCTGGCATTGCTCCCCCCATCATTCCGGCGACTACGGACGCCAGCGCGGCCGTTCTCCTGCGGCTGGTCACATAGGCCGGACCGTTAATCAGCTCCGGGCCATTCTCGCCAGCAATACCCACCTGCCCACGTGGAATATAACCACCGCTGTCATACATCCCCGCGAAAAATCCTAGGGTCTTTTTCTGCGGTGAGGCGCCCTGCGAATTATCGCCGCCGGTCATCCAGTCCGGGAGATAGCTTTTGACCGATGCCAGCTTGCTCTTAAGCGTTTCCCATTTCTCATTGATACCACTCAGGATGCCGTCAATAATCGCCCCGCCCACCGCTTTAAATTTTGCGGGCAGCGCGGCAACATCACTCAGAATTTCATCCCATTTGCTGCTTATGGTCTGCTTAATCACAGCCCAGGCTACTGACACCCCTGACGTGATGGCATCCCACATAGCTTTGAATTTTGGCCCCAGCGTTTCCCAGTTCTGCCAGATATAGATGGCTCCCATCGCAATCAGGCCAACTATCGCCAGAATGGGGTTAGCCATCATCAACCGGCCTAACCAGATGACCGCCTGGCCTGCACCGCCAATTACTCTTGTGACCAGACCAAACGCAGAAGCAAATTTCAGCTGGAGAATGCCAGCACTTACCCGCACTACCGCCATAGGACCCAAAATGGATGCCAGGGCCAGTGACACCACACCCGCTGCGGTAGCTACCACGGCAAATACGGCCGCAATTTTAAATAGCGCCGCCGTCAGTTGCGGATGACGCTTCACAAAACCATCCAGCGCGGACGCCAGATTACCCAGCCAGTCCGCAATATTTTTCAGCACCGGCGCGACGGTTTCACCGATGCTCGCCATGGCGTTGGTAAAGGAGCCGCCAGCGGCTTCCCATTTGTTGCCCAGGGTATTAAGCGATGCATCGACGCGCTCGCGCAGGGTTGCCTGGTTCTCCAGCTTCGCTACTGTTTCACGATAACCATCAATACCTTTTTGGATCATGATATCCAACGCCTGCAGCGTTTCTGAATCATTGCCAAACAGGTCTTTTTTTGTTGCCATCTGCTTTTCGGGAGTAAGTTTGCTCAGCTTACTTAGCTGGACATACATATTTTCCAGCCCGCCAAATCCTCCCTTACCATCAGAAAAATTAAACTTAATGCCGGTCCCTTTTAGATCATCATTAACAGCTTTAATTTTCTTTGCATCCAGGGCAGCCTGGAATATTTTCCGGTACGCATTCCCAGCAGACTCCCCGGCCATACTTGCCTGGTCAGCCATAACCAGCAGGGGGGCAAAGGTTTTAGCTGCATCTATCCCTTTCTTATTTAGAATACTCATCGCGCTACTAATTTTTGAAAAACCCTGCAGCATATTCCCGGGGTCTACGCCCGCATAAAAACCACGCTGGATAAGATCCATCAGGCTCATCATGTCTTTTTCGGTGGTCTGCGTGGCGTCCTGCAATTTTGCGGCAAACTCTGCGGCCTCCGTCGGCGCCATCTGCAGCTGCACGCCAAGGTAAGCCGCCGACTCACCCAGCCCGCCCAGGATAACCTGCGCTGACATCCCCTGACGTCGTAACATGGTCATCATGTTCTGAAAATCTGCCGTAGTACCGGGCAACCGGTCCCCCAGGGCTATCGCCAGCTTGTTCAGCTTCAGGAACTCAGGCGCCACCTTTCCGCCAGGTCCCATCATTGAGCCTGCCAGCTGGTTAGCGGCGTTCTCTGATTCCGAGTAGGCGCGAATGGGCGCCAGCAAGGTCGCGCCCGTTGTCACCCCGGCCGCCATCATCCCGGCCCCATTCCCCGCCAGACTGTTACGCACGTCGCGCATCTTGTCAGCTTTGGCCCTGATCGCATTCAGCTTGCGCTGGCGCTCGCCAACCTCGCGCAATCGCCGTTCCTGCTCTGCCAGTTGCTGGTTATAGCGATCCGTTTCTCGGGTAATTCTGGCCGTTTCACGGGCGCCACCGCCCGCAGAGATGCCGAGGCGGTACAGCTCCGCCCTGGTTGCCGCCATCTGCTGCGTTTCCTGCCCCTGCTTTTGTTCCAGGCGTGATACGGCACGCCATTGCGCCTCAAGCGCCTGCGTCTGTTTTTTCGTGGGGGATTCGAGCGCTGCCAGCTCGCGCGTCATCATCTGCGCACGCAGCCTCGCCTGGTCCAGCTCGTTGCTGGTCCGGTTCAGGCTCTGTGAGAGTTGATCAAAAGATTTTAACTGGCTCCCCGCGTCGTTAAGCCGTTTAAGCTGATCACGGGTCTGCCGGATGCCGGAGGCCAGCTCCTTCGAGCCAGCCAGCGCATTTTTTAAAGGGCGGGTGAGTTTATCAACCGCATTCAAAACCACCTGCAGGCGCAGGTTTTTATCACTCATCGCTGGCCCCGCTACGCATTATCGCTCTGTGCCGCCACTCCAGCACTTCCGTCAGCGGCATAACGTCAGTGACGGACGGCGGCCAGTGAAAGATCGTGGCGATATCCGCCACCAGGTCATCTACCATCAGGCTGTCGGCAAATCGGCAAGTGCCGACTTCGGCAACAAAAAAAGGACCACCTCGACAGACATCGCGGCCAGGTCTGCCGGGTCGAGGTCCGCCATTTCCTGCGGGGTCAGCGTTGGTATGGAGATGCGGGGGATCACGGTCATCATAGAGGCCACGTCCATCTCCATCACCGCCTGCAGTCGCGTACCGCGCAGCGCGCCGGATTGCGGCTTACGCAGCACAATTTCCGTAATCGTGGTATCACCGCGCTTAATCGGGCTATCCAGTTTCACCGTTGCTTCTGTTTTCTCACTCATGCTCTTTTCCTGTTATGGGTTGGCCTGGCGCGACCTCGCGCGCCAGGAAAAAATTACAGACCGATGGCGTTACGGTGTTCTTCCATCAGGTCAACACCATCAACAACTTCAATCATGTTGATCGCATCGACCTCATAGAGCACTTCACCGTTAATGGTCAGCTTCGCGTAACAGTTAACGCTGCTGACTTTGGTGGAATTGCTCTCGCCGGTTTTCCACTCGCCGGAATCCACCTCTTTGTGGCGCCCACGGACGACCAGCTCAACGGCCTGCACTTCGCCGGTGTCGTCGCGCTGAATAGACCCGGTAAAGCGCAGCTGCACGCCGTCCACCGTGGCTCTGCCCATCTGTTTAAACAGAAGTGCCTCCGTACCGCCGATGGTCATTTCCGTATCCAGCGCGCCATCATCCAGCCCCAGATCAATACCGACTGAACCGGGCATGCCGCCGCCGCGGTAGTTTTCCAGCTTGCGGGTGAATTTCGGCAGGGTGACGGATTCAGCAATGCCCATCCAGTTGTTACCTGCGTTAAAAATATTCAGGTGTTTTAACTTGCGTGGTAAGGCCATGGGTCCCCCTTATGCGCTTACGCGGGTGGTGAAATCCACCAGGTAACGGTCAGTGATGCGCTGGCGCAGCATCAGGTTTTCCAGTGGCGGCACTGGCGTATAGTCGTAGTCGATCCAGAGTTTCCCGGCTTTCAGCGTGTCTTTGTCATTCACACTGTCATCAATCCAGCAATCACCGCCGATGAGGTAGCCCTGATTTACCAGGCTGCGCATTTTGGCGCGGATACCTTCGATAATGTCGCGAGCCAGCGAAGGGTTAAGCGGCATGTCCACCGCCCACATATGCGCCTCCGCCATGGTGTCTGCCAGCACCTGCGCGGTACGGGTGTAGTTTTCAAACTGGAATAACGGGTCATCGCTCAGGCAGCGGGAACCCCAGAAGCGGAAACCATCCTTGCGGATCAAGGTGGTGACGTCGTTCTGGTTCAGCAGTCCGGCATCGGTTGCCGGGTCCTGCAGATCCCAGAACACATCCGCAGACAAGCCGGTTACGCCGTTGACGCCCACGTTAGAAAGGGTTTTGTGCCAGCCGGTCTGCTCGTCGATTTTTGCACGCAGACCCAGCGCGCGGGCAGTGGCGTAAGCAGTCGCATCCGCCTGCAGCACCGTGTCAAAGTTGATGAAATCAGGCCAGATCAACATCCCTTCTCGCTGACTGAAATTTTCGCGGTAGGCAATCGCTTCTTCCACGGTTTTACAACCGTAGGCAGACAGATACGCAAAACCGCGCAGGCTCTGCGCCACGCTTAACAGCTCAGTGGAAACAGCCTGCGTATCATGGCCCGGCACGCCCAGAATGCGCGGCTTCACGCCAAGCTGCGACTGCGCCGAAAGCAGCGCTTTGATGCCCGTTTTCTTACCGTCAGCGGTTACACCGCCGATAATATTGGAGGTGGTTTCCGCTTCGGTTTCGCCCTGGGCAACACGCACCACAACGGTGACAGGTTTTGCCTGGTCTGCGATGGCATCCAGTGAGCGGGCCAGCGTGCCGGACTCGCCTGCTTTGCCGCTGGCGGTCAGTACATCGGTAAGCAGAACCGGCTTATTGAGCGGGAACACGGAGGCATCGGCATCATCGCCGGTGCATACCATGCCTACAATCGCCGTGCTCACCGTCGTGATAGAGCGGGTGCCGTCGTTAACTTCAACAACACGCACGCCATGGTGATAGTCTTGCGCCATGAATGAATCTCCTGTTTAGGGGTTTACCCATGGTAGGGAAATCATTCACCGCAAGCCGTTGATGACCGTTGTACCGTCAATGGCACAACCGCAGACAGAAAAAAGCCCCATTCCGGGGCTGATTAGGTCAGTGATTTTACTGGCGATTCAGGCAACGCGGCTCCAGCACATCAGCAGCGTGTGAGCTTCAACCACGCTGATTGATTTCCCTTCACCGAGGTTATCGGTTTTGCCAGTGGTCGTGTGTTTGTGGGCTGGCAAGTCCACAATATGGCTATGATCGGCCACCTCATCCGTATAATTTCGTGTGCGGCGGCTGTCGTTATCCGAACCGACGATGTAATTATCATCCCAGACATCACCCGGGGCGAGCATTCCGCCTTTGTGTTTATGCCGTCCCGCCTCCCTGGTGATCAGTTCCTGCCCGGGGAGTTCACTGGTTTCGCCACTGACGTTAACCTGCACAGCGGGCAGGTTAGCGCGCTGGAGGGTGACGGTATCGCTGCCGCCAGTAGTGCCCACATTTGAGCCGTCTGCTTTTGCCACCCGGATCGTTTTGTTTTCGCCGGTGTACACCCATTGCGACCACGGCCAGCGCTCATTGGGATCGAGGTTCTGGTTAAAAAAGCGGGTGGTGCCCACCGGATTATCATCTTCCCAGAAATCTCGCTTTGCCGCCGTTATCGCATCGGCAATCACCTGCTGAATGTCGGTATTCAGTGAACCAGCCACTTCATCGGCATAATCTTTTGCCTCGTTTTTTGCCTGGTTAACTTCCTCAATCGTCGCCAGAATAACGGACGGGTCAGTTTTCAGCGTCACATAGGCCGTGCTGCTGACGGCGATCCACAGGTTGACCGCGTGAAGCCGCCCCGCCCCTTCAGCAAGCAGCGGTTTGTAAGATGGCGGAACGGTGGCGACAGCCAGGCATTCCCCCTCCTCGTCATACAATGCCGCTTCCCGAATCCAGAACCCGCCGGACTGCGGCAAAATAATCATTTCGGTACGAATGACATTATTTTCACCGTCAGCAATCACTACCCGATTTAGCGTTCCGCGATAGACCTCATTGACCAGGCTTTTCTGGCTGGCCGACAGTACAGGTGTGACCCCGCCGCCGTCGCCAACAGCCATAAACGAAAACCCCACCGGCTCACCGGTAATCGCCGATGCAGCAAATTTCTGCTCACCTGCGGGGGTCAGAAGTGTGTAATAAGGTTGCACGTTACTCTCCCCCCTCAGTTGTTACCTTCAGCCCACCACTGCAACCACGCATCAGCCATAATGTTGCAGGCAAATGTGTAATCGGAGAAGTTGGTAGACACTACAGAGTAATAATCCAAATCCCAGAGTTTAATCTGACCGTTGGTGTTGGCTCCCGCGTATTCGTCGAATGCATCCATCATGCGCTCTGCCGCTTCCAGGCAAGAATTATCCCCGGCATGAAGGAGCGGATACAGCATAAAGGCCACCGTTGACGGCACCCCGCGTCGGGATTCTGCGGCGCAGTAGTCAATCTCCCGAAGCCCGCCATAGCCGGATATAGCATTCAGGGCAAATGTGGTCATATCCAGCACGGGCCGGCGTCCGGCAATACGGCACCCGACCAGATAGTTATTCCAGGCATACATCTGATAGTGCAGATACATACGCTTTGGCACGTTCTCAACGACGTTATCGGTGATGATGTTTTTCACCCCGGCGAAATACGTCGGGCTGGAGAACTGACCGTCAACCATATCCATAGCCGCCGTATAATTTCCTGCCGGGTCGGTACCAGTTGCCACCGCCATCGCCCAGGCGCGGAATGCCGCCGCATAAAAGTTGCTGTTAGCTTTACCCACCCCGCCAAATGCCGCGTAACAGTCCGATGCCATCCGGTCGATGGCGGTCTTCAGTTCAGTCTGTTTTGCCGCATCACCTTCCATCACTGCCAGTTGATACAACCACCACAACTGCGGCAGCACCAGGCGGGAGGCAAACTGGAGGGACTGGTAAGCCTCCGGCGCGCCAAGGTGAATGCTCGCGATACCCGCGCCGCCGTACTGAGCCAGCGCCCAGGCCTGAAACTTCGCATAAACGCCTGCAAACGTCCCTGTTCGCAGGTGCAGCAGCTGGACGATATCCCCTGCGACGGTATTGAATGCGCCGTTCGCATTATCCGTCGCACTGGCATCACGTTTATTCCAGGAGGCCAGCCCGCTAATGACGTTCCCCAGACGGGACATCAGCGCCGCCTGACGAACACGGGGGTATACTGACGACTGTGACGCAAACCCGACCACCGGATTCATTTCAACATCAGACAGGGAGACGTTATCCGTGACCGGTTCATTCAGGTTGATGCTGAAACCCACCGTCCAGGTCCAGTTTTTCGGGGCGCCCAGGGTGGTCTTTGCTGCGCCGTAGGTCGCCCCGGCCTGCCACCCGCCATCAAAGCGCACGTAACTGGCATTCGCCGTCAGTCCTGCAACCGGCGGTCGATTCCCCAGCGTAGCGGCCTCAGCTTCATCCCGGATAACGTCGCCTCCGGCCACACGAATGGAAACAGAGCGCGGCATGGCATTATCTGTCCAGATAGCGTTATATTCGTTGCGGATGGTTTTTACCGCCGTCGAATTCATCTGGATGCGGGTCATACAGCCGAAAAGCACATTAGCAGGCATATCGGTAGCCAGCCGGACCGCCGCATCAATCTGGATGTAGCCGTTACGGAATATTTTTGTCCGGTAGGTGAATTTCAGCAAACCTGCCGCTATTTCCTGATTATCTCCGGCCACACCATTGGTAAACGTCGTCTCAATTTCCGTGAACACCGGACCATCACTGATAATCGTGTATTTAGCATCCTGGTACGTTGTGGCAAAAATAGACCATGCTCCGCCAGAGAGCCGGATCAACAACTGCTGGCAAATGGCGGTATAGGTCATGGCATCACGGGTCAGTTTGTAAGGAAGCCATCCCACCACGCTATCAAAACGGACCTGTGTTCCATCATCCGCGGTGACCAGAAAACTTGAGCTTGTTTCCTGGACGGTGTGATTTACCGATGATGCAAATTGCTCTGTCGGGAACGCTTTAATGATGTACTTTTTGACTTCCCCGGCAGCAAGGTTATCCATGATAAGCAGCTCGCCACTGCGCAGGGAATCATCGCCCCAGTAACTCAGGGTACGCCCGCGACGGGGGTTAAAATCCCGCTCTCCCGCCCACTGGCAGGGGTAAACCTTCCCGGTGGTATCTGTCACCACGATGCATTTATCGTTCGGGACTTCGCCTGCCTTGAATTTGCATTTCAGTTTTACCGGACGCAGGCCGGTGGCGGTTCCGCTGTTATTTTTAACAGTGGACTCATAGCGCTGGTACGTGGATGAGTTATCAGAAGACATTTTCGCTCCGTAAAAATTACCGGTCAGAGTGACAGCGGCATCGGTAGTCAGGGAAACCGCCCCGGCGCTTGCCCGGAACAGGTTGCTGAATGGGCGGGTGACGGCGTTCGCCGTCAGCTGACTGAAGACATAGCCACTGAGTTTCTCCACCGCATACTGAATCACCCCGGCACTGGTCAGCGGATACCCTGCCGTGGTGATATCGGTATTCATCAGGGCAACAATCAGGCTACCTGTCGAGGCTTCATAGGTGATGCCACGCGTGGAACCGCTGAACAGCGTTGAAGGGGTGTACGCCCCGAAATAATCCGTTCTGTCACGGATGATGCGGTTCGGATCCGCAGGCAGTGCCCCCGGCAGGGTTACGGGGATTTTGAGTGTCGTCCGCCCGGTATCGGTATTGATGGACAGGGCATAAATCCCGACGGGTTGCAGGACAAAATCCACATAGGGCGATGACAATACGCGGCCCGTCACGGACTCGCTTTCAAGCAGGGTAAATACCGACGCAGCCCCGGCGCTATCGGTCAGGCTCATGACGGCACGACGTACATTCGCTGCCAGCGACAGTTTGTCCAGGACGAAAATACTGTCACCGCTGAATGTGGCGCTGTAGGCAACGGCTGAACCATAATTTCCGACAGCCCCCAGGTGATATTTATGGTCCTGAAGTGCAGCGTTAATTTCCCGGAATTTGTCTACGGCGTAGCGGTCAGTCTGCACCCGTAAATCGGTTGATGCTGCCCGCGCCAGCATCGCGCCGGTATCCAGTGCCAGTTTTTTAGTGACCTGGACGGTTGCAGTACAGTTCTGGTCAGTGATGACAGAAACCTCACCCGCTTCAGAGAAAAAGAGGGTGTATTCCGGCAGTATCTGCGTCTCGGTGGATTTCTGACTGAGGATGAGGTCGCCGTAGGTTTTCCAGAAATAAGCCTGCGCCCCGGACTCGGTATTCTCAAAACCGGCGGCGGTCATTTTATCCTGCGCCACCGCCACGCGCAGCAGTCCTGCGGCGGCATCAAAGGTTAAGGTGTCATCGGTGTAGGTATACGCCGCTGAGGCAATACCAACCGGAATACGCCCCTCCCGGTCATATAACACGCGCCCTTCGGCAGGTGAAAACGGCTTCGGCAGTTTAATCGCCCCCTCAAGCACCCATGTTTTCTTTGTGTTATTACCGGTGACTTTCGTCAGCGTGGCTGCACGCATGGACACGTCAAAATATGGCGTGGTGAGCAGCCCGTCCCGGAGTGATTCACCACTCAGGAAGCCTTTATCAAACAGCACCCTTCCTGCGCCGGTGATGCGCAGGCGGCAGGGTCCGGTTGCAAAGTTCGTTGAGAAGGTGGTCAGCGACAGCAGGACGCGACTGGCAAAGGTGGCGCTGCTGTTCAGGCGACTCAGCCCCCCCGCAGACCAGGTATCAAGATACTGCGTAAAATCTGCGGCAATCGTCCGGCGGGCGGGCATATCGGTAGCGCGACTCATCCCCTGCCTGGAAGTGACCGCCTGAAAGTCATCGGCCATCGCGAGCCGGATTTCATTGAGCACCTTCGCACCTGCCACCTCATACAGGTAAGCGGCCGAACCGCTCTCATTGCGGTAAATTACTTCTTTCTCGTCATCAATAAAAATGACACGAAATAACTGCGCGGGGAGCGTGGCGGCGATGCCCTGCGCCGTTCCGTCAGGGTCGGCCTCTGACGGAAAAACACTGATGGCGATAGCGCGACTGTCCGCGATCACCTTCCCGGTGGCAACCGGGACACCACCCTGATTTTTATATTCGGCAACCCATATCATCGGGTCGGTGGAGCGAACGGAGAATAAAGCCCCCTCTGCGATTTTTCCCGCATTAATCGCAGCCTGTGCAGCGCTTTCATCTGTATAAGGGGCATCACCCGACTGGATCATTACGCTGAAGGATTCCAGGGATTTTTTCAGGTATGCCGTTCTGTCTGCCAGTTGACCAGCCTGAATGTTGGCGACGCCGTCTTTTCCACCGGATACTGTGTCACCCCGGCGGATTTGATAAATCTCAGAGGGCCATACTGCTTTTTCGTCGATTTTTGTCATAACACTATCCGGTGTAGTAATAATTGCTGTCATGACGGCTCTGGCCGTCATAGTGAATACTGTCATCAGGTCTGTAACCAGCCGGGTAAACCGTGATAATTTCCCCGTCAGAAACAGCGGCGCCGATACTGGCTAAACCTCTTAAATGCTGTAGTAATGTAAGTTGCGATATATGTCGGCTTACTGGCTTGGCATCACCAATAATCCGCTCAAGCTCGTAAATCATCGGCTCCGTGATACCGATTTCATTCAGATCGATTTCAAGCCGAAACGTCCCGGCGGGGTCCGCTACTTTCCACCATTCCTCAAGGGTCATTGAATAACCCAGCCCCTCGATCACTCGCTTAACCGCTGCTACCGTCCCTTTTCGCTGATGGATCCAGAAAGCATCGCTGACCGCCTGCCGCTTAGCAGTTTCTGTCCAGTTTTCCTCCCAGCGGTCAACGGAGAAAGCCCAGGCCAGATACGGCAGAAACTTTGCCGGGCATTTCCACGGGTTCCACAGGTCACGCAGCGGCACGTTTAAATCACTGATGCCAGAACAGGCCTGCGCCAGCCTGCGCTCCAGCGCAGACGACCCCGGCGGTAACAGGCTGCTACTCATCAGAGCCACCAATTCCTGCTTTAAAATCGGTGCAATATGACGCCTGCGTTTTATCTAACACCATGTCCGTCAGGGGCTTCATCAGCTCAACGCGCTGGACGCCCTGAACATGCAGAGCGGCATAGATCGCAGACAGCCGCACGTCACGCCCCAGGCGACGCTGCTCGTTGATATATGCCGTACCCTGCGCTTTCGCGGCCGCCAGGATGGGTTCCTTTGCTGGGCCGGGATAGACATAAAGAACCGCATCAATTTCATAGGGGACAATCTCAGCAGATCGGACACTCACCCGATCCGCCACCGGCCGCACAGCCTCATCATTCAGGGCCTCACCGACGACCTGCAGTAAGTCTTCCGGCGCAGTACCATCGCCGTCACGGGCCAGAATAGTCACCACGACTTCCGCCGGTGACGGGCTGAACGCCGACGCGTCCGCCACCCGCCCATCCGAGCTAAGCGCGTGATATTCATAGGCTCCGACTGGCCCGGCAACGCTCATCCCCTCAAAGGCCGCCGGGATGCGCTGGCGATAATCCGCGTCAGATTCCATGACCGCCTCCGTGGGCGGCGTTGTGGTGTCGTCCGCAGCCGTAATCACCCGGCGCTGTACGTTGTTATTCGCGCCTAAATTGTCCAGGTCATCCCCGCCGGAATAGGCCACCATCACGGCTTTCGCCGCCTCGTTAATCCGCTGGCGCAGCAGCAGCTCCCGGTACACATTTTCCTGCAGCATTTTCACCACCGGCTCAGATTCAAGCGTTAAGGTGCGGGCCACGGCCTCCTGTTCTTCTGCCGGAAATAACGCGACAAATTCAGCCTTGCGCTCAGTCAGCAGGGTTTCAAAATCCGGCACATCCACAATTTGCGGCGGCGGCAGCTGGGAAAGGTCAATAACGGCCATTGTCTGCTCCTGTCGATACGGAAAGTGACACGGGCACGCCGTCATTACGCTGGCCTGCCAGCTCAATAACCATTGAGCCATCCATGCTACTGCTGTTAACCGTGATGGTGTCCAGCTGCAGCCGCGGCTCCCAGCGCCGCAGCGCCACATACACCGCAGCCATGATCTGCAGGCGCAGCGCCGGGTTTTGCGGCTGGTCAATGAGCGCTGAAAGCAGGGAACCATACTCCCGGCGCGCAAGCCGGCTCCCTTGCGGGGTCAGCAAAATGTCACGCACCGACTGGCGCAGGTGGTCAGTTTCCGTTATGGCTCTGCCGGTATCGCGGCTCATCCCGATATAGAGCGTCAAAATGGATCTCCCGTCGTTCCGCCACTGTCGCCAGGGTGTTTATGCTTATCAGCAACGACGCCGTTTGACGTCATCGCGCCGCCGCCGTGGGTCACATCGCCGTTCAGGATCACGTTGCTGTTAATTAGGGTGGTGTCAGCCTCGATCACAAACTCACCGGTTTTGCAGGAGACAACCTGCGAAGACTCAATCAGCACGCTTTTCACGCCGCGAATAATCCAGCGCCCGGTGGCGGGGTCGTATTCGAACCAGCCACCATCCTCGTATGCGGTCACGTCCGCACTTTCAGAGTCTGACGGCGGCGGGCAGGCGTTGGAGTAGATGGCCGGAAGCGCAAAGGCTGTTTCCAGATTGCCGCCCAGGCTGAACAGCACCACCTGCTCCCCTGGAGACGGGCACCACCAGGTGCGTGATTTACCTGCACGGTAGGTCAGCCAGTTAATCCAGTTGGTTTCGAGGTCGCCCGTTTTCACCCGGCACAGCCAGCCGTCCCGGTCCACTTCGGTCACAATGCCGGTGCGGATCAGATTAGTGATAAGGCGCATGATTTCGGTTAATTGAGCATTCATGCAATTACAATCGCACACTAAACCAGATGAATGCAGCAGACATCTCTTGTATGATGGTTGGTACAAAAAATGGAGGAAATCTTTATGCCAAGGCATCGGAGAGGTTGGAGGCAGCATTTATTTGAATGGTTCGCCATTATTGCGACCACGATTCTCGCTTTGTTTTTAAGCTTTGCTTCTGAAAATAGTCCAACAATTCACGCATTATTTTTTGGGAGCTTTTTCATCATTATTGGAATATGCTCAAACATAGTTAAACGTGGAAAAGCAAAGCTATACAAAGAAATATTCAATACCATATGGAATTATGAAACTGCATTAGTATTTATTTACAGCTTATATTCATTTTTGGCACATTTAAAAGATGAAAAGCCCATTACCCAAGTGATGAACGAATTATTAGAAGGCAGCCCATACATTATTTACTCAGGTATTGCGATTCTAACAATCACAGTATCTTTTCGATTTGGTTTAGGTTTGGCAGAGTTACTTATTAAAACAGAGCCCCCCAAAAAATGAGCAATAAATCAACTATTCTATCCACCGGAATAAACTATCAAGCGTAATGTCCTCCACTTCATCATTGATGCCGAGCAACCGGCGCTCTGCATATTTGACTTCCGGCCCTTTACGACTGACCCGATCACGCAAGCCATAGTGATGCACGCGGGCTATGCGCTGCACCCGGCTCTCAAACTCAACGCTGGCCGCTTCCTGGCTGGCGAGGGCTTTCAGGTATTTTGTGGTGCGGAGTTTTGCAAACATCTGCCGACGGATGCGGCCCTGTTTCGTTCTGGCCGTCACGCGACGCGGCTCGTAAGCCGTCCCGTCGGGGTTGCGCTGCATCCTGATATTTTTCTGCTGGCTGCGGCGTAGCTGCTGCGCCAGATCCCGCATCATGCGCTTACGAGCGGCAGGTTCCAGTCCCGCCAGCAACGCATCTAACCAGGCGTCAACCTGCTGCAGCTCAGCCACGGCTCACCGCCCACATTTCGTCCGGTTCGTCCGGTTCCGGCACCGCTTCGACGCTGGACACGTCACCGTCAGCGCTGACTATCACACGCTCTGTCAGTTGCAGATTCAGGCTGATATCACAGATATCATTGCGTAAAATATCGACTTCAAAGGAAAGCAACTTTTCCCGCAGTTCCGGGTTATGAATGGCATCCGGCTGATTCTCCATGAGCCAGGCCACCACCGGCGCCATCAATAACCCCTGATCGCCGCTGAAATCCACAATCACCACATTCAGGGTGTAACGATATTCCCATGAAAGTGACGCTGCCCCGGTTGCCACCACCGATCCGTTATCAACGAACAAATGCAGCTTATCCGGGTTATCGCGAACATATGGCACCGCGTTATTCAGGGCGCGGCGTAAAGATTGAGGCTTGTTCACTGTTTCGCTCCTGACAGGAAATTATCGTGTCCACTTTGTCGGCGCAGGCCGCCCAGGCCGCCTCCGCTTCATCCAGCGCGGTCAGCAGATGACCGTTAGTGCGTGCCGCCGACTTTTCCAGGCGGCACTGCGTCACTCTGGGACAACCATTCACGGTAAGCAGCACCTCCGGCGAGGGCTGGACGTTCGCGCATCCTGATAACGTCAGCAGGCAGAAGAGTGTCAGCCCAGCGGCGTAAATCCTCATTTTCACGTTTTAACTCCTCAATTCTGCGCTGACGACTTCGCAGCAGCGCGTTTGTACTTTCTGCCGCCGCGTAAAGCCTTGCCTGTTCCCGGTTATTGGTTTCGGACAGGATGGACAAGGCGATCAGCTGGCTGTTAGTTTTTGCCAGTTTTTCGCCTGTCGTTTTCAGAACCCGCCCTTGCAGCTCGATGGTCTGGCTGGCCTCCTTCATCCGCCATGACTGCCAGCCCAACGCAGCCAGTACCAGCGCCAGAATTATCACCAGTGTCCGCGTCATATGGTTACGCTCCTTTTAAGCACCAGGACAGCTCCCGCGCGCGGCGGTTGTCCAGCCCCGGATTAAATACGCCTTTGACGTATACCCAGCGCGGCAACTGATAGCAGGCATCGCGCCAGCGCTTCTGATTGATAAACTTCACCATGGTTGAACCGCAGGCATTGCCGGTTCCCACGTTGAAGGCCAGCGATACCAGCGCGTCATAGACGTTCTGCGGTACGCTCACCAGGACACAGCGATCCAGCGCCTTCTCCACCCTTAAAATGTTGGTGATGAAACTCCCGGCGGCCTGCCGTTCCGTGATGGTCTTCCCCGGCACCACGCCGGACGTATTGCCAATGCCATCGGTCCACACCCCCGCATCACACTGATACGGCTGCAGGCGACAACCCTCGTAATCGGCTATCAGCTTCAACCCTTCCACTGAGGTATGAAGTTGCTGAAAGCCCGGCAGGGTGGCGGCAATCGCCAGCACCGCCCCTACCAGACAGCGTTTAACGGTTGAAGGATTCATATTCCCCCTGTGTAATTTTTCCGCCGCGCAGCAGCTGGTAGGTTTTGTGTTTGTAGTACCAGTTGATGGCCAGCATCAGCACGCCAATCAACACACCGCCCACTGTCGACACATCCTTAAGCGATAAATCTCCCATCCATGCCAGCAGTACAGCGATGCAGTACGTGATGAAGGCGCTGATCCGTTCAAGCGTCATATTTCAGTCCCATAACTGGACGGTCTGCACCGTGGAAGTGGTGGCAATATCCGGCAGCTCCACCTGCAGCCCGTGTGGTAAGAACGGGCCGTGCTCAGCCAGCCCCGGATTTGCCTGCAGTACCTGCTCCGTGACGCCCAGCGTGCGTCCGTAATGACGCCAGCAAAGCGCGTCCACCGTGTCACCCTGGTACGCACGCACTTTCATCAGATCAGCTCCACCGTACAGTGAGGCGCATCCTGCACCCGGCTGATTGCCCAGCGCGCATCACGCCACAGATCGCCGCTGGCCTCCGCCAGCTCATCCCCCCTTTTCACACCGGAGGCCGTGGCGTCGTAGTCCTGGTAACGCTCATTCACCTGCGCACGTGCCCAGCAATAAACGGCGTTGTGGTAGTGGTGAATGCGTTCGCTTTTACCGTCCAGCAAGTCCGCCGGTACATCGGCCAGCGTCATAAATCCCAGCGCCTGCTGGCGCTTGCGGAAGTCGTACAGCTCCGCATTGACCTCTGACATCGCAGACCGGATGAGTTGTCCGAGACGGGGTGACGTCACCGTGCCATCCGTCCGCATCACGCTGCGAAACTCTGATAAATCAACATCGGGCCAGAACGGCGTATTTTTGATAATTTCCGCCTGTTCCGGCGCCTGCTCAGGCGCAACAAACTTCATGCGGGCTTTCTCCTGAAATAGTGGGCGGTGGACGGGGTTTTGATGTGGCAAAAGCCTTTCGCCACCCCGTGCCGCCCGTGCGCGGGGCACGTTCCGTTAACGGCTGTCATCGCGCAATCTGCGCTCCAGCTGCTGTTTTTCTTTTTTGACGCCACAGCGTGGATCAAGCTGCAGCGCATGATTGATGTGATTCAGGGCGGAGGCCGGGCTGGTTTCGGTCAGTACAGCGCCAATCGCTTTATGCAGGCGTGCCCGTGACTGGTCTGGCATATCCTGGCCGTCTGTCAGCTCCAGTGTCTGCAGTAACAACCCGGCATCGAAAGATTCACCTGCCAGCAGGGCGGCCTGCGCAGCGTCTGCCATTTCCTCTGCCAGCACCGTCTGGACGTTACGGTTTCCGATGGGCATCACCCATCCGTGCCGCAGCGCATGACGCCCTGCATCCAGCGCACCTGCATAATCACCGGCATCGATACGCCAGAGCATCACAAACATCACCACGTCATCCTGCCGGGCACCATCAGCAGCCAGCACCCCCTCCACCCAGGCGGAATAACGGGGCAGCAGCTCCACTTTGATTTGGGCTTTCTTCACGGTGGACTGGATACCTTTCAGGCGGCGGCGGTCCTCCGCCAGCTGCATCAGCATCAGGTCATACCCCGTCGCGTGGCGAACATTGCCGCCCTGTCGGGCGGCCTGTTCAGCCTGGACGCGCAGGCGGTGCTGCCGTGCGGGACTCAGGCTCATGCGTTATGCCCCCTCGCCTTCCGGTACAGCTGGCGCGCTGAAATCCCCCATCTGGATGTTTTCGACCAGCGCCGCGCCGCGGTAATCCTCAACCACATACGCTTCATTGACGGACTCGAAATTCTCGATCCGGTCACGTTTCGGGTTATCGATAACAGAACGACGGCGGGTATCTTCCTGCCAGTAAATTGACAGGTTATCCAGGCGGGTGATCAGCAGTGCATTCGCAGGGAAATACGGCGCGCGTACAGCCTGCAGGCCACCCATGCGTTTCTGGCTGATGACCAGATCAGCGGCCAGCTTCTCCGTGTTCTCCTGGTCTTTGTTAACCAGCGGGAAATACTTGTCAGACAGCAGCTCACGGCCACAGACCACCACCAGATCATCATCATCCTGATACACCGGGTCGATCAGCTCGTTGACCGCATCCATCACCACGGCGTCCAGGTTGGCATAATCGCCACCCTTACCAACCTTCACGGCGCCTTTGGTGGTCACGCCTTCTTTGGTTTCGCTGCCCATGACATGATCCGGCGCATCTTCGCGGATTTTTTGCAGCCAGCCCTTATTTACGTCCTGCAGCATCGGGTTGGCTTCGCGGTCAGAGGTTTTGGCACGCTTCACGCCGTTGAACCCGATCATGATGCGGTCCAGAGCCTGGCGCTTCACGATGGCGTTACGGATCCGTACCTGGAAATCCTGGAATTTTGCCCACAGGTCCAGCTTTGCGTAGGTCAGCACCGTATCAAAGTTGGTCTGTTCGCATTTGTATTCCACGTCCGCCATCACTGTCGGGTCAGTTGGTTCGCGCTCTTTGGTGGTGGTATCCGTGGTACCGGCAATCGTGCTACCGACACCCAGACCCAGCAGCTGGCCTGACTGCTCATCCACCGGGGTGATGTTAATCAGTGTCAGAAAGGCTGCGGACTGCTGGATCTGATCTTCCAGCGTCTGCTGTACCGACGGCTCAACGGTGAATTTGCTGGAAAGTTCTTCCACTTCCACGTTATTCAGGCGTGCCAGCTGCTGCAGGTAGGCGTTAAAGGCAAAACGGGTTTTCTTTTTCATTGGTTCTTATGCTCCATCAGCAATTGGTCAGTGTGCCTGCCGGTGCGTTTCCGCCCGGCGCGCGCTGGCGATAATCTTTGCGGCTGTCTTCCTGGCTCAGCCGCTGCTCCAGTTCAGCAAAAGCGGTCTGCTGTTCCTGCAGGGAGGCTTCCAGCTCAGCAATGCGCGCATCCTGCGCAGACAGGGAGTGATCAGTACGTTCGCTCAGGTTTTGCTGTTCAGTAGCAATCAGCTCCACCGCGCGATGCACGTCAGAAAAACGCGCTTCATCGTTCTGTTCTTTTTTGGTGAACATCGCGGCAACGCGGGAAAACAGGGAGGGTTTTTCGTCCTGGACTTCTTCCCACTCGATCAGCGTTTCTTCTGCGGCGGAAAAGAGGTTTTCAGGGTTTTGCTTGCGGCCTGCCAGGGGGTTACTTCTGGCGCTGGCGCTAAACTGCAGCATTTCAGTACCGAGGCTTGCGGGATCATCCGTCGCCGCCAGGCCAACCAGGTAGGCTTTGCCGGTATCGGCAAAACTGGTATTGACCTCCATTGAGGTAAACAGCTTTTGCAGATTACTGGTATACGCCACCAGGTCCTCTGACGGGGTGATCCACGCATACAGGGCCATTTTCCCTTTCAGCGGGCCGTCTGCAATCTCCTCTGCCTCCAGCTTATCCACGGTCCCGAAACGGCGGAATGGGCTATCAGGGGTGTAACCCTTGATGTGCTCCAGATTAATCAACGCGGTATACACCTGCGGGTCATAGCTCGCCGCCATCTGTTCCAGCCAGGCACGCTCAATATTGCGCCCGTCTGTCGTTGCCCCTTCCACACCGATGCGGAAGCGCTTTGCTTTTACAGCCATGTGACCGACTCCATCAAATAACTCTGTGAGGCCTTATGGTTGCTGCGATGGAGGGGGTGAAACAACGCGCGGACCTTGTGCGGTAAACCATACAAAGGCCAGCCGGGGAAAGGCGCCAGGCAAGGCCGTATGTTTGTGCCATGGAAACGATGACCCCCGCAGACCTCGATCCCCGCAGGCAGGCATTACTGCTGTATTTTCAGGGATACCGCGTAGCCCGCATTGCTGAAATGCTGGGCGAAAAAGTTGCAACCGTTCACAGCTGGAAAAAGCGCGACAAGTGGGGCGAATATGGCCCACTCGATCAGATGCAGCTCACCACTGCCGCCCGCTATTGCCAGCTCATCATGAAGGAGCACAAGGAAGGGAAAGACTTTAAAGAAATAGACCTGCTGGCCCGCCAGTCAGAACGACACGCCCGCATCGGTAAATTTAACAACGGTGGTAATGAGGCTGACCTTAACCCCAACGTGCAAAACCGCAACCGCGGCCCCCGTAAGACACCAGAAAAGAACCTGTTTACTGACGAACAGATCGAAAAGCTGGAAGAAATTTTCCGCAACGGAATGTTTGAATATCAGCGCCACTGGTGGGAAGCAGGAATTAAGCACCGCATCCGCAACGTGCTTAAATCGCGCCAGATCGGCGCTACGTATTATTTCGCGCGTGAAGCGCTGATGGACGCCCTGATGACAGGGCGAAACCAGATTTTCCTGTCAGCCAGTAAAGCCCAGGCGCATGTTTTTAAGCAGTACATCATCGAGTTTGCCAAAGAAGTCGATGTGGAATTAAAGGGCGATCCCATGGTGCTGCCAAACGGCGCCACGCTGTATTTTCTCGGGACCAACGCCCGCACCGCACAGAGCTACCACGGCAACCTGTATCTTGATGAGTATTTCTGGATCCCGAAATTTCAGGAGCTACGTAAAGTCGCCTCCGGCATGGCGCTGCACAAGAAATGGCGCCAGACCTATTTCTCCACGCCTTCCAGCCTGACGCACAGCGCTTACCCGTTCTGGTCCGGCGCCCTGTTCAATCGCGGGCGGGCAAAAGCTGATCGCGTTGATATCGACCTGACCCACTCAGCCCTTGCAGCCGGTCTGCTTTGCGCTGACGGTCAGTTCAGACAGATCGTGACGGTGGAGGACGCCGTGCGCGGTGGCTGCAACCTGTTCGACCTCGACCAGTTGCGTCTGGAGTACAGCCCCGACGAGTACCAGAACCTGCTGATGTGTGAGTTCATCGACGATCTCGCCTCCGTTTTCCCACTGGCTGACCTGCAGGCCTGCATGGTGGACAGCTGGGAAGTCTGGGAAGACTTTCAGGCGCTGGCCCTGCGTCCCTTCGGCTGGCGCGAAGTCTGGATCGGCTATGACCCGGCGAAAGGTACCCAGAACGGTGACAGCGCTGGCTGCGTAGTCATTGCCCCGCCGACGGTGCCCGGCGGTAAGTTCCGCATCCTTGAGCGTCATCAGTGGCGCGGAATGGACTTCCGCGCCCAGGCAGAGGCCATCCGCAAACTGACTCAGCAGTATAACGTGACCTACATCGGCATTGACTCCACCGGCGTCGGTCACGGTGTTTATGAAAACGTAAAAGGCTTTTTCCCTGCCGTGCGGGAGTTTGTCTATAACCCCAACGTCAAAAACGCCCTGGTGCTCAAGGCATACGACATTATCAGCCACCGCCGTCTGGAGTTTGACGCCGGGCATACCGACATTGCGCAGTCATTTATGGCTATCCGCCGCGCCACCACCGCCAGCGGAAACCGCCCTACCTACGAAGCCAGCCGCAGCGAAGAAGTCAGCCACGCCGATCTGGCCTGGGCAACGATGCACGCACTGTTTAACGAACCGCTGCAGGGCGATGCCGCCAATACCAGCAACATTGTGGAGATTTTTTAATGACTGAGAATACCGCACAGGATGTGATGCCACCTGACGTACAACCGAATGATGCAGCGACTACCCAGGCGTTCAGCTTTGGCGATCCCATTCCGGTACTGGACCGCCGAGAACTTCTGGACTACGTAGAATGTGTTCAAATGGACCGCTGGTATGAGCCGCCGGTGAGCTTTGACGGGCTGGCGCGGACCTATCGCGCCGCCGTACATCACAGCTCACCGATTGCCGTTAAGCGTGACATTCTCAGCAGTACCTACATCCCCCACCGCCTGCTCAGCCAGCAGGCTTTTGCCCGTTTCGTCCAGGACTATCTGGTGTTCGGTAACGCCTATCTTGAAAAACGGACGAACAGGCTGGGCGGCGTCCTGTCACTGGAGCCATCACTGGCGAAGTACACCCGGCGCGGGATTGACCTTGATACTTACTGGTTCGTGCAGTACGGCATGGCCACCCAGCCTTATGAGTTCACCAAAGGCAGCGTCTTTCACCTGATGGAGCCGGATATTAACCAAGAAATCTACGGGCTGCCCGGCTATCTATCTGCCATCCCGTCAACTCTGCTGAACGAGTCTGCGACTCTATTCCGCCGTAAGTATTACATTAATGGTAGCCATGCCGGCTTCATCATGTACATGACAGACGCGGCACAGAATCAGGAGGACGTGAACAACATCCGCCAGGCCATGAAAAGCGCCAAAGGGCCGGGCAACTTCCGCAACCTGTTTATGTATTCGCCCAACGGTAAAAAGGACGGCATCCAGATCATCCCGTTGTCGGAGGTCGCGGCGAAAGATGAGTTTCTGAACATCAAGAACGTGAGCCGCGATGACATGATGGCAGCGCACAGAGTGCCGCCACAGATGATGGGGATTATGCCTAGTAATGTTGGGGGATTTGGGGATGTGGAAAAAGCCAGTCGTGTCTTTGTTCGCAATGAACTTATGCCATTACAGAAGCGCCTGCAGGAACTGAATGAATGGGTAAATGAAGAAGTAATTAGCTTTTCTCCTTATTCCCTATCTCCTGAGAACATGTGAAGTAAGCCTGCGAAAGCAGGCCTACTACACCGTGTACTAAAAATAGATCGATAAACAACAAGCACTCTAAAATTATTTTGGTAAATCTAGATCTTCTTTCAATTCAGAAATAATCTGATGCTGTAGCCAAATAAGAAACCCTTTGTCAACAACATTCAACTTTCTGTTTGTCTGATCATAATCTAAAATTATAGGCATAATGTTTTTTTTGATTTGCAGAGATGCAGTTGATTGCAATGATTGAGTTACGTTTCCTAGATTCAGCTTTTCCCCCCTAGGGTGTACATCTTGCAAAGTTGCCCTTATATCTTTGAATTTCAGCCCCAATTCCAATTGTTCAATCGTGGACGAAAGAACAGGGTAAAGTATCCATTTGTGCATCTGTAACTCTGTATCCTGAAATCCATCAGAAAAACTAATTAGAAACGAATTATAACGGGCGGTTTGGTCGTTAACTATATCAGCGATAATAGCCTTGCCATCCATCCCTTTCCCGATTTCTTTGCTGAGTTGCTGCGTTCCTGATACACCAGACTTAATGCATGCCCTTCTACAAGCCTCTTGCACAAGATAAATACTATTTAAACAATGTTTAACAATATCCGACTTAAACTGCTTATCAAAAGTGATATTTAAAAGCGCACAACCTTTATCAACTGCCGTCTCTAGCTCCGCTTCCTCCCATTTATCTGCATTGACAGAGATAATACGCCCAGTCAAATCCCCATTGTATACTATCAACCTATTATCTTCCAACCAAACACCAACAATCACAAATATAATATCAGATGTTTCATGAAATGCCTTCAATGCAATAGAGAAGTCTCGCTGTGTCTCAAATGGCATATAATGGAAATCTTCCAACACAATAATTCTATTAAAATTTATAGACTTCAATGCCGCAATTACATCGTTAACATCATCAACATCTATTTCTAAAGGTGCTGTAGTCGTTTCCTGTGATGTTGTATCTTCGACTTCGCCGCCAGCACTAGCACCGAAACCAAAAATAGAAGTTTTTAACGAAGCCAGTATCTTATTTTTCCCTGTGATACCTTTCTTACTTGATTGTGTAATTTCAAAACCTGCTCGCTTGAGAATACTTGCATTCAGTTCTGAAACATCTGAACGATTAGAACATTGAACAAGAATATAGTCCTTAGAGTTAATACAGTGCTTTCTCACACATGTTTTCCCCTGTTTGGAACCACCATATATTACAATGTGTTTTTTAGCTTGTAATTCTTGTTTCAGCTTATCATCAACAGCAGTTCGCTCTATATAATTAAGAGGCAAATCCCTTGATAAGCCAAACACTTCGTTAACTTCATAATTAGTCATATTATCACCTAAAAAAAATAATGAATATATATTTAAGATATAATGTATCCTTAATTTATGCAACTAGCCTTTAATGGCAAGCTTAACCACTCAGCGCGCGCTCGTATCCCCGCCACGCCTGCCCGCTTTGTGTAGTGGTTTTCATGCACCTGCATGAGATATGAAAAAGCCCGCCAGAACTGGCGGGCCGGAGCCAAAACGATCTTCAAACGATCATGCAGATTCATGCGGCATAGTCATGCACTCTCTTTTTTCAGGTTAGCCTGAAATCATCGTCAAAATCCATGAAGTTTTCAGACACTCGAGATGAGAGGATGATGTACTTAACCCCCTCACTAAGAGGAACGGGATGATCAAGTTCAAACATAAAAACACCATCATAGGTTTTACCCAGCCAGAACCCGCCGCCGCAGGATTTTGGCCGCTGAAACAGCACCCAGCCACCCGGGACATACTTCATTAATGGCTCATAGCGATAAACGACCTGATAATTGCTGTCTTTAGACCCCATAGCCTAACGCCTCGCCTTGCTCGTTGTTCAACCTAGCAGGAGGTAAAAACCAGTTTTATCGCCTGCTAGGTTTTGTTAATGCATCCAGCTGTCGTCTTCCCAGACCTGCTGCATAATTTCCATTACCCGCTGCTTATCCTCATCAAGTTTTAAGCCAGTCAACTCGATACCGTTGGCACTTCCTTTGCGAATGCGGATCGCCGTCTTGGGATACAAGGGGGTCAGGTTGCGGTAAAGCTCGGTTTCGAATGCTTCCAGTGTCGCTTGGCAAATTTTCTGCTCTTTATCAATCATTATTTCGACACGCATGGAGATCATCCCCCTAACTGGAAACATCCATTGACCGGCTGTACTCATGGCTACGGATTTTCGCCATTAATTCATCAGTCAGCTCTGAGACCCACTGGATAGCAAGCCGCTTCTCTTCATCGCTGCACTCACTAGCCGCTACAAGCTTGATAAAAAAATCAATACGCTGGAGCTTCAACGACTCCAAAAGATAGTCCTGCATTTTCCCTCCGATCCTCACTACAGGATATGTAATGCCACATCCCTACATACGGACAACCAAACACTGTATATACATACAGTATAATACGTTTTTTAAGTTGTAAAATACTTTTTATCATTCAATCAGATGTGTCCGATGTAGCAGAAAAAAGGCGAAAAATGCGCCCCTTCATCAGTACCACTGGCGCCATTTATCATCTTCCTGCAGCCTTTGGTTCCGGTAAAAGACACGCAGACCGGCACCGGATGGAATACTGCCGCCGCGCAGAAGCAGATCGATCTCCACCTCCGAACCATCAAAGCCTCTCGATTTAAGTTCATACTCTAGCTGCAGGCGCTGCTGATTATCCACATCCTGCCTGTACCCTTTCCGGCGCTTAGACTTAACCATGCGAAGCCGTGCGTTTAGCTCCCTCAGCTCCTTTTTGCTCATGCTATGGAGATACTCCTGCAGCTCCCGCTCATCCATACCCGTAATATCCGGTAAATCATGCCCGCTTACGGCCCCGTTTTCGTTCATTTTTTCCACAGGGGGACAGTTATTGCCACGAGTCCAAGGGGCGCAAGCGCCCTGGTCGGCTGGCGCCTCCTGAACGTCAACGGCCTTACGAACCATTTTCCACTTCATCGCATGCGTGCAAATCCGGCCCTCAATAATCGGGGACCAGATGCCATAAATACGGATGCCGTGATCGCCATAGGCTGATGGCTCGTCATTGAGTTCATAAGCCGTGCGGACC
The DNA here is from genome assembly GCF_003790505.1 of Klebsiella sp. P1CD1. NCBI lineage: Bacteria > Pseudomonadati > Pseudomonadota > Gammaproteobacteria > Enterobacterales > Enterobacteriaceae > Klebsiella > Klebsiella sp. P1CD1. The sequence continues at coordinate 715,553 of NZ_CP033631.1, read as the reverse complement.
AGGTGATGCTTACGCGGAACCAGTACGCCGCCCTGTTTCATGATGTAGGTGGCAAAACACCCGGCATCGGCTGCCGCCAGCACGGCATCCAGACGCGGGTTATCCAGTACCGGCGCACCTGCTTTTTTATCGGCCTGCTGTCGCGCGGCCTGGCCTGCCAGCAAACGCAGCTCGCGATAAGCCTGGCGGCCCGGTATACCGAAAAAGCGGAATTGCTGGACGCGATGCAGCGAAGCCCAGGCATTGACATGTTCGGCATTGTCCCGCAGTGATCTGCCGGTTTCTTTGCTGATTTCATTACCCAGGCCGCGGCCGTCGATGTTCTTACTGATGTACTTCGCGATGTAGCTGGTCGGCGTCCCCTTGCGCGGGTTGATCAGCTCAGATTTAAAGCGCGGGCCGGTATTATTTCCCAGCTCCTCGCGGTCCTCACGGATGGCAAATTTACGCAGCAGCGCAGTGATGGACTTGCGGTCTTTTTTGCGCATGAAGCAAAGCAGGTGCCAGTGCACGGTGCCGTCATGGTGTGGCTCAGCAACGCGGACGCCATACCAGCGCAGCCCGGCTTTGTGCATCGCCTTACGGAAGGCGGCGAACATATTCACCAGATAATCGCTGCTCTGCCGTACCGTGGCACTGGTCCATTTCGGGTTTGGCCTGCCGTTATTGAGCGTTGCGTGAAAGCGTGACGGGCAGGTGATGGTATAGAACACTGCGCATTCACCACGCATTTCTGCGATCAGCTCCAGCCCTTTAACGCAGGCCATCATTTCGTTGCGCCGGTGCGCCGGATTGCTGCTGCTGGCGTTTACCACGTCTTCCATATTCAGCGTATCGCCCTGCTCATTGGTCAGCTCATGCGAGCGGAAGAACTCCAGCGATTTGCGGCGCTGTTCGCGTTTATGGATCACAGCCTCATAGCTGACATACGGGGACGTCTTTTTGTTAACCAGGCAGACAGCGCGCAGCTGTTCCTCGCGCCATTCACACCGCATCTGCCACAGCTTGCGATACCACCAGTCAGCACAGAGCATACGGGCAAGCGAACCCGGAATAAGTTCGTATGGGACCGGGTTACGGCGGTGCTTTTTACGGCGCAGCTTCTCGAAAGCTGGCGGGATAACATCAAGGCGCATGGCCTCAGAGGCCACCCTTTCCCATGACCGGCGGATCTCTTCCGGCGTAACGTCTTCATCCGCAAACAGCTCACCGCAGGCAGCATCCAGACACATGCTCATGTGTGCCGCCACCAAGGTAGATAACCGCTTAACCTGATCCTGGTTCATTTCCGGCAGAACCAGCAGGCCCTCCAGCCCGTCGTGGCTCGCCATAAACCGGAATGACGCAGAAATCTGGCTGGCACGCACGCGCTCCAGGCGTTCAAGGCACGGCCTGATGGTTTCACGTAGATAGCGGGAATATGCCTTCGGCTTGCCCAGGCCCTCGAAATATTTTATGCGCTCAAGCAGTGGCTTGCTGATGTGAGGTGGTTCAGCGCTTACGTCTGCCAGAATCACCAGATCGGGATTAAACCGCTGCTGCTCGCGGGCCATTTTGGCGCGGCTGATCAGCCGGTCCTGCTCTATTTCCCGCTGAACAGGATCACGGGATTCATTGAAGAAATAGCGATCCCAGACCTCATTACTCAGAGCCTCGCGGCGCAGCTGTTCCTGCTCGTTATCCGCAGCATAGAGAGTAATCAGGTTTGAAAGCGCAGAAACCGGCGCTACTTCTGCCGGGTCCAGATATGGGTTAATCGCCTTTTTAGGTATATTCCAGGCAAAAGCAGCGGCGGAATCTTCTGCTCCGCCGTAGTTTTTAACGTCGTGATGGCTCACACAAATACTCTCTTTGGAAAGTTTCGTAAGACGCACTCGCGACTGGATACGCTGCCAGATCAAACCCTGACCAGATCAGAGGTTGAGAAACAGCGATAATTTCAGTTGCAGACTTACCATCACCACCGGCAACGCCCATACTGCGTTTTGCGTTAATACGGTGGCGGGTAAAACTCTGGTAAATCGCGTTCGTCAGCTCGGTTTCACTGTTCGACACAACAACCTGATGGCCTGCTGATGCCAGTACATCAAGAGTCGTCGCCAGGCGACGCTGTTCAAGCTCATTGAAACCATCAGTGTGATAATCGGTAAATGTACCGTCATAAGGTGGGTCGCAATAAATCACATCACCTACTTTGACCATTGCTAAAGTTTCCTCATAGCTGGCACAAATGAAGGTGGCGCGTTTTGCTTTCTCTGCAAATGCTCTGATTTCGTCTTCCGGGAAATATGGTTTTTTATAATTCCCGTATGGAACGTTAAATTCACCTTTCCTGTTATAACGGCACAATCCACGATAACAGTGGCGATTTAGATAAAGGAAAAATATAGCTTTCCAGAAATCGGTGATTTCAGACGAATGATTAAAGTCCTGACGGATGTTGTAATAAGACTCTGCGCTATTTGTGCCTAAAAAGAAATGTTTTGCATTTGAAATGAACTTCTCACAATCAAATGCAATCTGCTTATAAAGATTAATCAGGTCTGAATTAATATCCGCGACAAGATAATGAGGATACTCTGTCGCCATCATCACAGCGCAGGAACCCGCGAAAGGTTCAACCAGTCGCGGGCCTGCAGGCAGGTGCTTTTTCAGCTCATGCATGACGGCAGTTTTATTGCCCGCCCATTTCAGGATGGTGCTCATACAGCCCCCCCATTGTAGTGTTTGCCTTTCAGCTCTGCGATTTCCTGACAGGTGATGCAGCACTGCACGCCAGGAATAGCGCGGCGGCGGGCTGGCGGTATTGGTGCGTCGCAGTCAATGCACAAGACACGGGAAACGCCCGGCGCTTTACTGCGAGCGGTGTGGATATGCCGCTGACGTTCTTCTTCAACGCGCTGCTGTACGAGGTCCATAGAATCAGCCATCAGTGGATCTCCTGCGCTTCGTTCTGGATGTTTTCCGCAGCAACGCGCAGCAGCTCCGCCGCCTCAACGTGATTAAGCTGGCGCGATGTGATGTGACACGCCAGGCTATCAAGGCGGGCGGCCATTGCCGCAGCACGTGCACGGCGTTCTTCCATGCGGGCCTCTGTCAGTATCTGGTTAAGACCTGCATCATCCGGGCCGATTTTGTTGGAACGGGTTTCTATATTACGCATTGTTGTTTCTCCTGAATTTTGGCAAAAGAATGCCCGGCGGGTTTACGCCATTAATTTCTGTTACTGGTTAATTCGGCATGGTTAGCCGCTTTGGAAATAAGCTCACCACTGCACGAAAATGGTTCATTGCTTTTATCAGCTCCCGCTTTTCGTCAGTCGTCAGCTCATTCATATTGACGTTATGACGATCCGCCGGAATCTTAGCCATAAAGAATATGGCGGCTAAGGCACGCTCATTTTGTTTATGGTTAATATCTCGCTGGTCCCGCATATCGCTAATAAAACGCTCCAGTTCAGGTTCTATATTCAAGCCGAACACTTTCGCCCTTAGCTCTGCAATATGATTCAGGCCATCCAGCCGATGCCCCGGACTTAGTGGAACAGACGCAGAATCGCCTTCAATAGCCATGGTTTCCCCTGTTTATTAGTACGCAGTTCAGCCAGCAGCGCATCCTGCGAGCGGCACGGGTGCCAGCGCTTGCCATCTTTACCCATGATCCAGCCATGCCCGAAATGCGGTGATGGACTTTGCTTAACGAGAAGCGATGCGATTGATGGTTGGTTATTCAACATAGCTACCTCAGATCAAACCAAACGAGGCACCCAGGCCAGTGACTGTATCAATGGTGCTGGCCATCGCTGGGCTTGCCTGCAGGCGCGCCTGCAACGTCACTGCGGTTAATGCCATCAGTCGAGTAACTGAATTGATGCTATCAACAATCTGGCGGCGCCCTGCCGTTGTGTGCGCTTCGCCGGAAACAGCGCCGGCAGCCACGCGGCCGATTTCTGCCGTAGCTTTTAGTACATAATCCGGCATCTTTTCGCGAGCGACTTCGTTTAGCGGCACGCACGGGAGGCAGTGGATCTGCGCCAGGAAGCCATCAACCAACGCTGAATCCTCGGTCAGATCAGTAAGCAGCCAGATTTCCGGTGCGGTAAGTTGGTGCGGCTGGTCCGGGTTTAGCTTGTTGCGCAGAGTCTGAACATTCATCCCGGCACGCCCTGCCAGCTTCGTCATGTTATGACGCAGTGCGAAAGCCCTGCAGGCTTCATCAAAATGCGGATGTTTGGAAATCCTGAAATCAAACATGTTTTTGGCCTCTCTATATCCCAAAATGGAACTATCAGGCTTGCATTGCGATTTCGCAGCCTTGAGCCGCTTCCATCGTCAATGCGAACATGTTTACTTCGATAAGGCTATTTACCCCTTCCTTTTTACGAATTGGAAGGCGGCCTTCACGGATCATTTGGCGGGCGTAGCTGAGTTTGTAACCGGTACGGCGGCAGAACTCATCCAGGGTAATGAATGGTTCAGACACCACAAGATTGATGCTAGGGCGCATTGATAATTGGCGACTCATGATGCACTATTCCTCGGTTTGGGTGCCTAACTCACTATTAGGCACTGTTTAACACTATTCAAATCATCTTGAATCGAGATGTTAGGATCACAAAACAATCATGTCAACACGAAACTTAACGAATGAAGATGACGTAAAGCTGATTCGAGATTTCATATTTCAAAATAGAGGTGGGAAGGAAGTCATTGCTCGTATCCTTGAAGCCTATGGTTTCACTACCCGCATAGCCCTCTGTAATCAGCTTGGCGTCTCGCAAAGCACTATGGCTAACCGATATGCACGCGATACCTTCCCCGCTGACTGGGTGATTGTTTGTCATCTTGAAACAGGAGCATCATTAATCTGGCTGAGCACAGGTATTGGTAGCAAATTCGTGGGTGTGAATGATGCAGCAACTATGCGTCTTAAATGCATAAACATCACAAATGGGAACTTAAAAACACAAAATGATATAATCGCTGATACTTCAACAATTCCAGAAGGTTTACAGTCACCATTTATTCTGATTTCGGACAAAACAACTTACCTAGCTGATCGCTACGATGGTGAATTAGTAGATGGTCTGTGGTTCATTGAAATTGATGGGATTGCCAGTGTTCGCGAGTTGTATAGATTCCCTGGTGGTCGCGTGCGAATTGAGAATGGTAAAGCATCTTTCGAATGTTTCGTAAAAGATATCGTGGTCTTAGGAAAAATCGTTTCTAAGACAGATTATATTATTTAGGAGTGAATATGACCTCTACAACTGATAAATCAAAAAAAACAGAACATGAGGAACGTACTTGTTTTGTTATAATGCCAATTGCAGACATGTCCGGGTATGAAAGTGGACATTTTAACAGAGTTTATACTCATTTAATTAAAACTGCATGCGATAATGCAGGATTTAAACCAATTCGTGCGGATGAAGTTACAAATTCTAACTTCATTGTTCTTGATATATTAAAAAGAATTGTAGAGTGTGACATAGCTATATGTGACTTAAGCGGACGAAACCCTAATGTGATGTATGAGTTAGGGCTTAGACAGGCCTTTAATAAAAAGACTGTATTGATAAAAGATGACAAAACAATAAGCCCATTTGATGTTCAGGCTTTTAGGTACTGTGAATATGATAGTAGTATGCGAATAGATAATGCACAAAATAACACCATGTCTATATCAAAAGCCCTTACATCTACTTTTGCCGCTGATGAAAATGATGTCAATTCAATAGTGCAATTACTTAAAATACAACCAGCGCAAGTCGGTGAAAAGACAGTTCTCAGCCAAGAAAATACTCTTATCCTTAAAGCAATAAGGGAACTTGAACAGCGATTCACCTCACAGGACCAACCTAGAAACTCTAATCTTTTAATTAAGATAAATAAAAGCAAATATTCTAAGATAGGCGAAACCTTGTTATCTCAACTGGAATTTTACCCTCCAGATTATTTAATAGGAAATTTCTACCATAACACTAAAGACAAAGAAGACATAGGCATTCTTGCTGATGTAATAGATAGTCAGACTGGTCAACATTTGATATTTAGAAAAAACGGACGAAGATTTAAGAGAATAGAAATTGACAGCCCTGAATTGGCTGATATTATTGAAGAGACTCCATTTTAATATGGCTGTAAATAAATTATCCAATGGGAAATGGCAAGCCCAGATTTTCCCAAACGGTAGGGATGGAAAGCGCATCCGTCGCCAGTTCGCGACCAAAGGGGAGGCTTTAGCATTTGAGCGCCACATAAAAGATCAGGCTCAAGATAAGCCGTGGCTGGGCGAGAAAACTGATAAACGCCGCGTTCGGGATTTGGTTACAGCTTGGTATAACGCACATGGCGTTACGCTTGCTGATGGTGAAAAGCGCAAAGGCGCAATGGAGTTTGCCTGTCTCGCAATGGGTGATCCCCTCGCTACAGAATTCAACGCTAAACTGTTCTCAACTTATAGAGAACAGCGGTTAAGCGGAAAAATAACCCGCTCTGATCGCGTTAAGGCTGTCACCCCTCGCACGGTTAACCTTGAACTAGCTTACTTTCGGGCTATGTTCAACGAGCTGAAAAGACTTGATGACTGGACAGCACCCAACCCTCTTGAAAACGTCAGAGAGTTTAAGATCGCAGAAATTGAGCTGGCCTGGCTTACAGTTGAGGAAGCGGCTCGCTTGCTGGAAGAATGTGAAAAAAGCAAGGCGGAGGATTTAACCATGATTGTTAAAATCTGCCTTGCAACCGGAGCAAGATGGGGTGAAGCGGAAAGTTTAACTGGAAAGCAGATAAGCCCCGGAAAAATCACTTTTATCAAAACGAAAGGTAAGAAGAACCGAGCTGTTCCTATCAGTGACGAGCTTTATGAATTACTACCCAAAAGCCGAACCTCTAAACCGCTCTTTACCGGATGTTACTCAGCATTCAGGAGCGCAGTAAAACGGGCGGGAATTGAACTTCCTGACGGTCAGCTTTCGCATGTTTTACGGCATACTTTTGCCAGCCATTTCATGATGGGCGGCGGCAATATTTTAGTCTTACAACGCATCCTCGGACATACAGATATCAAAGTCACGATGCGTTATGCTCACTTCGCCCCTGACCACCTTACAGAAGCGGTTCAACTTAACCCATTAAACCTGATAAGTGGCAGCAAAATGGCAGCACAGCGCAGCACTATGCAATACTTTTCGACAATATACGAAATGCTATGCGTTTGATTTAACTGTATATCTTTGTTTTTATTAGAATATAGTTCGGACTCATAATCGCTTGGTCGTTGGTTCAAACCCAACAGGGGCCACCAGATATCAAGGGCTTACGTGCAAACGTAGGCCCTTTTCCTTTTCAGCCTTCCCTGAAGAGAACAGCGATCGGCAAACCACCGGCTTAACCTGGACCTGCGCTTATGCCGACAGGCGCCGAAGACGCCCGCCGGGTATACCGCACTATTTCAGCCCAACGCTCAGGAGGTCGGTAATGCCATCATGTGGTACTTATTGCCATTGAAGTTAAAGAAACCGACGTCTTCAAACTGGTTGCGGGTATGAAACGCATACGAGCGCGGGTTCAGTACATTGACGAAAGTAACGATGACGGGATAACGCGGGGCGAACACCTTGCGCTGATACTCAAGCAGCAACTCGCCCACGCCCTGACCACGATACTCTTCTGCGACGCAGATGGGGCCATACTGATATGAGCTAGCCGCATCCAGTTTTTTCCCCTGGTAGCGATATTCGTTGAGAATACTTGCCATATATTTAAACATGGGCCAGGGGCTGAGAAATTCCCACGATCCGCCGAGCAACAGGCCAATAACCTTGTTACATGAACGATCAACAGCGATCACTACACCACTTTCGGCTGAACTCAGTTCGCTTAATTGCTGCTGCGTCATATCGGTGGTGACAAATCCATTCGCCCGCTGCTCGCCTGCAAGATTTTTAGCGTGATAGCGCTCCAGCAATTGTTTCACCTCAGGGATGTCTACGTCTTGCGCCAGACGAATGACGATATTTTCATTGACCATTGCCATTTCATACTCCTGTAAAATATTTTACTGAAAGCGTCACCATCATCGCACCCACGGTGACAAACAGAACTTTGCGAATGATTTCACCATTGTTTTTAATGGCGGGCAGAACCATAAGCGCCATGTACCTCTGCATTTTTTGCTTCAATATAATCAGTACAGGCGGGAATGATGGAGGACTGGGTGATTTGCCGGATATAAAATTGCGGTAGTTTCCATATTACATAACAGTCCTCTTCAAGCCTTTTCCTGAATTCGTCTGTTGGTATGGGAAGCGCGTCTTTGATACGATCGGCGATTGATAGAATAATTCCATTCTTCATAAACATACCCTGTCCTGAAGCTACCAGTATAATAAGATTTGTTTCACTATTTATCTGAATAACGCATTCAGATATTTCCATTTCATTCTAAATAGTGCGGTCAATTTATAACGCAGATTTATTAACCCCTTCAAGATAGCGGATAAAATCCAGACGATCTTTTTACCTTGCGAGCTGATTACAATCCTTTAAATTTTAACTACATAATTTTTATAAAACTTTATCCTGCCGGGATAAAGCTGAATCAGTTCAGCTAAATATTGTCAACAATTCATTAATAACAAATAGAAATAAGATATATCAACATTAGCAATGCTACTGGATACGACGTTTCTCAAGTCAGTTCAGCGATGCGGGCAATTGCGCATTTCCATCCCTGCAGCCCTCAGGATCGTGGATGTCGAACGGCCCGACCTGACGGTCGCGTTCATTCGGTCTACCACGAGGGCGTGGCGTAATACCGGCATACTCATAGACAGGTTAAGTTGTCAGGAATGAAAGACAGTGATTACCCTGCCACCGCTGCCATTGACACGATAGTTGCCGCGTCTGCATTAATAGCTAACTCAAGCAAGAAGCGGGCTTTGCGAATTTTTTAGCTGTGCCCATTCTTTTTCCTGCAGGTGGCTAGCCAGCATTAACGTGCAAGCCAAATGTTGGTGAATTGCTTATCCGCAATGAATGTGGCATAACACCGGTCCATAATAGAAAGAGTTTCCTTTTCATATTGTTGGCGCAACATCGAGGATTTGCTGATGCAATTAACGGTTCTGGTTGATAATAATACATTAATTGACAGGTATCTTGTCGGTGAGCCTGGTGTATCCTATCTGATTGAGCATGATGGACAAAAAATCCTTTTCGATACCGGATATTCGGATGTTTTTTTGCAGAATGCGCAAACGTTGCAAATTGATTTAACCACCATCGATAGTATCGTTTTATCGCATGGGCATAACGATCATACCTGGGGCCTCAATCATTTAACCCAACATTATGATCGCCTAAATTTCACGCCTGAGAGAAAGATAAACTTAGTTTGCCATCCAGATGCATTAAACCCAAAGTATTTTGATGCAAAATCTATAGGGATCAACTACAGATTCGATCAAAATGATCTCTTCTTCGATAAAATTTGCAGCAAAAAACCTTATCCACTCACTGAAAACATCATCTTTCTTGGTCAAATACCAAGGGACAATAAATTCGAGATGCTGACACCGGTAGGCCAAACGGTGGATGATAACGGCGAAATCACTGATGATTACGTTATGGATGATTCTGCGTTGGCAATAAAGACAGAAGAGGGACTGGTGGTAGTCACAGGCTGTTCTCACGCGGGAATAGCTAACATTATCGAATATGCCAAACAGGTTACCGGAGAGAATCACATTGTGTCGGTCATTGGCGGATTCCATCTGCAAAATGCCGATGAAGATCGCCTCACGCAGACAGGGGATTATCTTAAAGCATTATCCCCAGATTCCCTCTATCCATGCCATTGTACCGATCTTGCGGCTAAGATTAGCCTGGCGCGTTTTATCAAAATCAACGAGGTCGGCGTTGGGCTAAAACTAGATTTTTCTGCCGCCGGGAAATGAATGCAAAAGAAGGTAGCCGGCACGCAGGAGAGCAAACGGCAGCAGCGGCAGCAACCAGGCTCGTTAAAATTCAGGTCAATATCTGAAAAATAACCATAGCCTGCACCAGCTGATCGAAATCAATACTCCCCTCTCGCCCCTCTTATATATAACCCGTTGACTCACAAAAAGGATGAAATGATGAAAATGCGGGATATATCAATCAGTACCTGTCTGGCACTGTTATTAATGGGTTGCGTAGCTAAACCGCCAATGGCGACGGAAAGTGAAATGAAAGAGGCCGCCGCCTTTGCTTTTAATGTCGATGCTTCACAGGTGACAATTTCCGATGCGAAGCAGCAGGATGTGAAAACCAATTTTGTGGCCACCATCGGCAAAACCAGCCATCGATGCTATGTGACAAAAGCCGCCGAGCCGAAACTTTACGGGCTGATCCCACTGGGCGGCGGCAGTACCGTCTCGGATGCCATCTGTGCCGGCAGCAACCCGACGCCAGCGAGCAAAACCTGCGACGCCCTGTCGAAAAAAGCGGGCCGCTGCTGAGCCTTTGCGCAGGAGAAGGCCGCTGACTGCACACTTAGTCACTTTTCCTGCCGCTTTACCGCGGTCGCTTAATTCAGCGACCGCACCTGCTGATAAGAATTGAGCCGTTCACGCAGCGAAGTCAGCCAGGCATCTGGCTCCTGGCGGCAGATTTCGGTGAGGATCGGCGTCAGCACCAGTTCAGCTTCATGAAAGTCGGTCCACTCCGGCGGCTGCAGAGAAAAAGGATCGTTCATCAACCAGATCACCATCGGCGTCCAGGTGCGCGGGTCCAGTTGCAGATAATCCTGACAGCGCATCATATCGCGAGTCCGTACCTCATCGGGTGCGATATTCTTTCCCGCCGCGACGCTACTTATTGCCAGAATGATTATTCCTGCCATCAGACGTTTCCAACCCCATTTTCGCCAGAGGGCGCGCTTTTCTTTTGCCATTGTTATTATTTACCTGCCAGCTGTTGCCGGAGGGAATTCCGGGCTACTCACCTTAAAAAGAGCAGATTAATCGTTTGCATTTTTTTTAACAGCAGACAGCGCTGAAGTCAGTGAACGCCTGTTCCTACAGCTGTCATCCAGATATGCAAATATATTCAACAAGCACTCATCCACAATATTTTCCCGGCCGAAAACGATTTGTGTTACAATTGCGCCTTATTACGGCACCGATAAAAATAACCTCCGCCGCACCTGCACCAGGCATCGCCCTTCTTTTTTCATATCAGGATTTACGCCCCCATGAATGCGATAATCATTGACGATCATCCATTGGCACGTATCGCCATTCGCAATCTTCTCGACACCAACGGCATTACCGTCGCGGCAGAACTCGACAGCGGCGCCCATGCGGTGCAGACCGCAGAAAGCATGCAGCCTGACCTGCTGATTGTCGATGTCGATATTCCGGAGCTCAGCGGCATCGACGTTCTGGAGCAGCTGCGCAAACGCCGTTACCGGGGAAAAATTATCGTCATTTCCGCGAAGAATGAACTGTTCTACGGCAAACGCAGCGCCGACTGCGGGGCCAACGGTTTTGTGAGTAAAAAAGAGGGAATGAATAATATCCTCGCCGCAATCGACGCAGCCAATAATGGCTACAGCTATTTCCCCTTTTCACTGGAACGCTTCTGCACCCACGGCATCACCGATCAGGACCGGCTGGATACGCTGTCAACGCAGGAGATGAAGGTGTTCCGCTATATTCTCAGCGGCGTCGACTACACCACCATCGGCAGCAAAATGAATATCAGCAATAAAACGGTAAGTACCTATAAGGTCCGTCTGATGGATAAATTAGGCTGCAGCACCCTGCTTGAGCTATATGACTTTGCGCAACGCAATAAAATAGGGTGATGGCATGGCGGTTCGTCTTATTTTATCCGTCGTTGTCGGGTTGGCGCTGAGTCTCTCTCCTGCCACGTATGCCATGAAACAGCTGGAGCTGAAGAGCCATTCTCATATCGCGGCGATCGATATCCCGCTTAGCGGTAAGGAGAAAGCATGGCTGGCGGCGCAGCCTACGCTGACCGTCGGGACCTGGCTTCCCGAGAGGACGCCCATCGTCTATGACGGCGACGAGAAAAGTTATCAGGGCATTAACGCCGACTATCTGGCGCTGATGGCGCACAGCCTCGGACTGAAGGTGATTATCCGCCAGTATGACACCGAGCAGCAGGCGCTCACCGCCCTGGCCGACCGGCAGGTGGATACCCTGCTCACTCAGGTGGCGCACCGGGATGCGCTCGCCCCGGGCCTGGATCAATCCGCGCCGCTGCTTAAAACCTGGCCGGCGCTGGTGATCTCGCTGAAATCCCCCCTGCCGCCGCTGACCACTGACCGCCGCGTTACGCTGGCCTGCACCCGCGAATGCGCCTTTTTCGATATTATTCAGCAGGCGTTTCCCAACGCCAAAATCACCCTTTACGATAGCGACTATCAGGCGCTTGCCTCGGTGGTCAGCGGTGAAAATCAGTATTTCATTGGCAACAACATCACCACTGGCCACTGTATCTCGAAGTATTTCTCGCAATCGTTGGTCATTGCGCACTATTTTCGTCAGCAGGAGCAACACAACCGCTTCGTCACCCGCGACGATCGGCCGGAGTTACACCAGATCCTCGATCGTTTCATTCATGCCATCGACAGCGATACCGCGATGCGGATCATGCAAAACTGGCTCAACCGCGGCGATCTGTCGTTTCTCAATACCCCCCTCCCCTTTAGCGCCGAGGAGCAGCGCTGGCTGCAGAAGCATCGTCGCGTCCGCCTGCTGGTCAACCCCTACTTTCCGCCGTTTACCCTGGTGGATGACGAAGATGAGCTGCGCGGCATCATGGCCGATATGCTGAATATTTTCTCACTGCAGACCGGACTACAGTTTGAACCCATCCTGGTGCGCAATCGCCACGATCTGGCAAAGCGCATGGAAAAAGAGGACTGGGCGATCATGCCCGCCGCCACCCTCAATTCGCAGCCGCAGGCCTACGTCACCCTCAGCGATCCGCTCATTAACGTGGCCTTTGTGCTGGTTGCTCGCGGCAGCGCGCCCGACCCGCATCTGCTGACGCGATCGGCGCGGATCGCCCTGCCGGTGGGGCCGATTGCCGCCCACGACCTGAAAGCGCGTTTTCCGCAGATTAACTGGGTGGAGACAGATAACGTTGGTATCGCCATGAAGATGGTGGAAGAAGGCGAAGTGGATGCCGCCGTGGCCTCGGAACTCTCCGCCCGCTATATGATCGATCACTACTATCCGCAGGGCCTGCACTACACCCGCATCGACGGACTCCCGGTCGCCGCCATTCGGCTGGCTATCCCGCGCGATGAACCGGTGCTGGCCGCCATTCTTGGCAAAGCGCTGCAGGCGATTCCACCACGGGATATTCTGCAGATGACCGAGAAGTGGTCGAAAATATCCAGCCAGCAAATCGAGAACTGGAGCCAGTACAGCCGCCAGTTTTACCAGCTGATCGCCTTTGCGCTGGTGCTGATCGCCATCAGCCTCGGCTGGGGACTCTCCCTGTGCCGGGAAGTACGCAAACGCAAAGACTCCCAACAGCAGCTGGAAGACGAGCTGGCGCAGAAGGAGGCGCTCTCCTGTGCGCTGGAGCACGAGAAAGATAAAGCCGTTCAGGCGACAAAAGCGAAGAGTCGCTTTCTGGCCAGCATGAGCCACGAGCTGCGCACGCCGGTGAGCGCCATCGTCGGCTTTCTGGAGCTGCTGGCGAAACCGGAGCTGAACGTCGGCCAGCGTAAAGAGGCGATCGAGCTGGCGGGGTCGACGGCGCAAACCCTGCTGGGACTTATCGGTAATATTCTCGATATCGACAAGATTGAGTCGGGAAAATACCAGATCACCCCGCAGTGGAGCGATGTCGCACAGTTAGTGTCGCAGCAATGCCACACCTTCGACGCGCTGGCGCAGCAAAAGGGCATCGTTCTGCACCACCATAACGCGCTGCAGGAAGGGATCATGCTGTGGCTCGACCCGCAGGCGCTACGGCAAATCCTCAATAATCTCATCGGCAATGCGCTGAAGTTTACCGCCGAGGGTGCGATTCAGGTCAGTTGCCGGCTGGTGCAAGCGGATGAGACGCAGGGGGAGCTGACGCTCATCGTCAGCGACAGCGGCTGCGGGATCAGTGAAGCAGAGCAGGCTACTCTCTTCCACCGCTATGCTCAGGCGCGCCAGGGGCGTCAGCAGACCGGCTCCGGACTGGGGCTGGTCATTTGCAAAGAGCTGGTTGCGCTGATGCAGGGTCGACTGGAGATGGTCAGTCACCCGGGGATGGGGACAACTTTCACCATCACCCTGCCGGTCAAGGCGAGTCACTGCGCGCTTCATGCGCCGCAGGCATTGCCCACCAGGCCGCAGGCCCTGCCCGGGCTGGCGATATTGATAGCGGACGACCACCCCACCAACCGGCTGCTGCTTAAACGCCAGCTCAGCACCATCGGCTATAGCGTCGATGAAGCCTGCGACGGTGAAGAGGCGGAGAATAAGCTCGCCAGCAAACATTACGATCTGCTGATCACGGACCTCAATATGCCCAGGAAAGATGGTCTGGCGTTGGCGGCCTCGTTACGCCGTCGCTATCCGGGCCTGGTCATTTGGGGCGTGACCGCCAGCGCGCTGCCGCAGTCACGGGAGGCGTGTCTGGCCAACGGCATGAATATGTGTCTGTTTAAGCCGGTGTCGGTTCAGACGCTGAGCCATGAGCTTAGCCGTTTAGCGGAGGGCCGCGCATCACCTAACGTCACCCGGCACCTGAAGCTCAGCGTGCTGACCGAAAATACGGGGGGAGACCAGGCGCTGATGACTGAAATACTGGAGACGTTCCGCGATGCGTCGGCCACAGATTTGCAGGCCGCCGGACAGGCTATCGCCCGGCATGAACCGCAGACCTTTCTGCGAGCGCTGCACCGTCTGCACGGTTCAGCACAAATTCTGGGGATTACTGCGCTACAACAATTGTGCGCCCCTTTTGAGGCTAAGCGACCTGATTCGCTGACGCCGGCAAGCTGTCTGGAGGTGGTACAGCACATCACCGGCGTCATGCGCGAGATCGACGGCGAAATCAACGCCCTGATCGGCCGCTAGCCGTTCCGCTCGGGCAGTCCGCCTGCCCGAGCGTTAAGGGGACATCCATGTCAGTTTCTTCCTCTGCGCTCTCTCAGGGTGGAACGAGGATCAGTTGCCTGCCACCAGCATCTCGCTATCCACCACAATGCCCTCTTCAGCGCCCTTCAGCACCAGATTCGCTTCGTAATACTTCCCGGCTTTCAGCAGTTTTTGCGCCTGCGCCACCGCTTTACGGGTCTGGTTGAGCGGCATCAGATACTGGTTCTCGATCACGCCGATGCCGGCCAGACGCAGGGTATCAATAGCCCCTTTCTGGTCACCTTTCGCCAGCTTTTCGTTGGCAGATTTAATGGCACTCTCTTTTTCCGGTGTGGCCACGTAGTCTTCAGACAGGGCGACGGTCGCGTTGATCACCACATAGCGATCGGCGATCATTTTTGCTGTGGCGTCAGTTTTCACGAACTTCGCCCAGCTGGCGTCATCGGCGGCCAGCAGCGCGGCGGCGTCGTCTGTCAGTTTTTTGGCGCTCTCCGGCTGGCCGTGGAACAGCGCCAGACGGGCGAACTGGACGTCGCGCATCGCGTTCGCGCCCTGCACCGCCACCTGCAGCACATCGGCAGCTTCTTTCTGTACCTGCGCCGTGGCTGCCGCGGTTGGCGCTGCCGTCGCGCTGTCTGCCGCCCACACCGGAGAGGTACCCATCATGGTTGCCAGCAGGCTCGCCAGAATGACTTTTTTCATTGTTAACTCCTGATTAAAATCGGTAAGCATCACCAAACGCAGCCAGCTTAAAAAATATCGTGGTTATTGAGAATCAGAGCCCGGAAGCGATATTGCGGGCCTGGTCTGACAGCTGTCAGACCAGGCGTATAAAGTGACCTCGGCGCTCTTATTTACGCCTGGCGATACCGCGGCCTACTATTTTTCTCAGACATTTTTTTTGGCCCGCGGAATAAACCATACGTTTATTTCAGCACCAGGCCGCCTACCGGGATCTGCGGAGCAATTATGTTTATGTTTAGCCATTACACTTTAAATGCGTTTAGTCCACGCATCTTCTTACGATATAAACGGCATGCCGGCATGATGGCCGCCCTGCTGTTTATCTGCGGGGCCTGTTGCCTGGCCTGGCCGTTGGTCGCCGGTTGGTATCTCGCCGTGGTAACCGGCATGTTGTTGATGATCTGTGGCTTCTATTCACTGTACAGCTTGATTGTCTTCCGCCAGCAGCACTGGAAATCACGCCTGGTTGCGCTGATCTTCGCCATCGCCTGGATCGTGCTCGGCCTGAGCTTTGTCGTCAATCCCCTCAACGGTATGAGCAGTCTGGCCATTTTATTTGGCTTTTTATTTGTTCTCGGCGGTATTTCCCGCATCGTCAGCGGATGTAAAACCCGAAAACAAAGCGGCGCTGGCTGGAATATTTTTATTGGCCTGCTGGATTTACTTATCGCCTGTCTGTGGCTGGCCATGAATCCGCAGCAAAGCTGGTTATTTATCACCGCATTTATCGGCGTTGAAATGATATTTAGCGCCATCGGCTTTCTGGTCCTGCGCAATAAGATGAAGCACGCCCAGGCTTAAGCCGTATTTTATCACTGGAGAAGAAAATGAATTTACCTAAAGCACTCGTGTTGACCGCGGCGGCCACCACATTCTGTCTGATGACCAGCCCGGCGTTCGCGGTTCAGGAAACCACACCGCAGAATATGACCTGTCAGGAGTTTATGGATATGAACCCGAAAAGCATGACCCCCGTGGCCTTCTGGGTCGTGAATCGCAACACCGACTTCAGCGGCGGCGACTATGTCGACTGGCATGAAGTCGAGACCGTCTCGGTGCCAAAAATGTTGCAGCAGTGCCACAAGAACCCCGCCGCTAAACTCGGCGATCTCAGCGCGGTCATCAAAAAATAACCCTGCTCCCCGGCGTCCTGCCGGGGAAAGTTAACCTCGTTACCCGCCGGACCCGTCTCACTTATCGATACCGCTACGCTACAGCAATCGCCTGTCGGATGCCCTGTTCTCCATGGCGCGTATCGAGGAGACTAGGCCTGATGCTTGCGCTTGAACTGGCTGGCGTCAATATCGTACTGCTTCATTTTGCGCCACAGGGTGGTGCGGCCGATATTGAGCAGCTGCGACATCTCCTGCACCCGCCCGCTGGTCACCCGGGCGGCGTGAATAATAGCTTCCTTTTCGATGGCGCTAAAGGTCAGGCTGGCCGGCAGCAGCGATGACGCGCTATCCCCGCCCGGCCGCTCGGAAAAGAGATATTCCGGCAGATTACTCAGGCGAATGTGGCCGTTGTCGCTGCTGATGGCGATATTCTCAATGACACTGTTGAGCTCAAAATCATTCCCCGGCCACGAGTAGGCCACCAGCTGCGCCAGCGCGTCATCGTCCACTTTCAGCCGGGAAGAAAAACGCTTCTCCAGGCTTTTCAGGCGGTTATGCACCAGCGACGGAATACTGTTGCGTCGGGCGCGCAGCGGCGGGATGACGATCTCGAACGAGTGCAGCGCATAGTACAGCTGGCGGCTAAAGCGGTTCTGCTCCACCAGGTTGGCCAGATCGACGGTGGTGGTGGCGATCACCTTCACATCCACCGGGATCAGGCGCCGGGCGTCAAGGCGGGTGAGCACTCCCTGCTTAATGACCTGCAGCAGAGCCGACTGCAGCTCCGGCGCCAGATACTCAATCTTTTCCAGAAACAGGGTGCCGCCGTTGGCCAGCTCAAGCCGGCTCAGGCGGCCATTCTCATCATCAGTGGGGGCGCTGCCCATAAAGTCCTGGCCCAACACGCTGTCGGCATACAGCTGGCAGTTGACGGCGATGTAGGGGCCGCCTGCCCGCTCGCTTTCATTGTGGATGGCCTGGCTCAGCAGCTCTTTCCCGACCCCCTCTTCGCCGCACAGCAGCACCGGGAAGCCGCCGCGCGCCGCCTGGCGGCCAAAGTGGATCAGGCGCCGGGTTTCCGGATCGTCAGCAGACATCTGCTCAAAGGTGTGGCTGACTTTACCGAGCTGGCTGGTCATCAGCTGCCGCATCTGCTCCACCGGGTGCAGGAGCAGGATAAAGCTGTTGCCTTGCGTCTCGACAATCGGTTTTAAGGTGATCACCGCGTCGACAAACTGATGCTGGCTTTCAAAGGTGACTTCGACGTGATTCAGGCCGCGGGCGTGTTTGATGGCGCGGCGCAGCAGCGCCGGGAGGGTCACCAGATCGGCGATATTTTTCCCCTGGCTGGCCTGGGCATCAAGATGCAGCAGTCTCGCCGCCTGAACATTGAGAAACTGCAGGACGCCCTGCTCGTTCCACGCCATCACCCCATCGTCCATGCTCTCCAGCAGGCCGTACATCTGATTGAGGTGGCGGTTGGACTCCGCCAGCAGGCTGTCGGTGAGCAGTGAATTGCCCACCTCGCGGGCGATGGCCAGCGTCAGGGAAAGGTCGGCGCTGGACTGGTGCTCCACCAGACAGCAAAGCGAGATAGAGCCGAACAGCCGCCCGTGATTATCAAACACCGGCGTCGAACAAAAGCTCCATGGCTGCAGGGCCTGCTTAAAATGCCGATCGCCGGCGGTGTTGATCGGCTGCCCCTGCATCGCGGCCAGCGACAGCGCGCAGGTGCCGATAATGCTCTCCGCACAGTAGCTGCCGTCGCGAAACCCCAGGTCAGCCAGCTGGGCCAGCGTTTGCGGTTCGCCGCAGCGGCTCAGGATGCAGGCGGTCTCATCAAGAATAAACAGCGCGCAGGGGCGACCGTCCATAAACTCCCAGGCGTCCTCCAGCGCCGCCTGACCGATGGTCAGCAGCGCGGTTTTACGCCGACAGATCGAGTCAAAGGTCAGGCCCTGGGCCTGGTGCGGCGTTTGCCAGGTTTCACGCTGCATAAACTTGCTGCAGCGATGCCATGACTGGGCGATGACGGCAGAGACCGCCTTCCCGGTATCCTGAGTCTGAACAGTCATACTGTTTTCCGCGTTTTACCATAGAGAACCCCTCCGGCAGCCACTGCCAGAGGGGAGAAAGAAAAACCGCCGACCGGCGCCAGCGGTTTAGCCACCGCGAATTAACGCGCCAGCCACTGCTGGCCTAACAGATCGGCGGTGAGGATAGCGGCGTGCACACTCTCCGGGGTCACCGCGAACGGCATATTGTGGATGGTCTCCCCTTCCGCGCAGGTGGCTTTCGCCACCGCGGCGATTTTCGCGTCGATCCCCTCTTTGACGCCCATCTGCGCGAGGGTCACCGGCAGGCCGACGCGCTGGCAGAAGCCCAGCACCGTTTCAATCTCATCCATCGGGCTGTTCTGCAGCACCAGCTGCGCCAGGGTACCGAAGGCCACTTTCTCACCGTGATACAGATGGTGGCACTCTTCCAGAATGGTGAAACCGTTGTGGATCGCGTGGGCGGCGGCCAGGCCACTGCTTTCAAAGCCAATGCCGCTGAGGTAGGTGTTCGCCTCGATGATGCGCTCCAGCGCTTCGGTCACCACCCCGGCCTGTGCCGCCAGACGGGCCTTTTCGCCCTCCGCCAGCAGCGTATCATAGCACAGGCGGGCGAGGCTCAGCGCCGCCTCGGTGGACTGCCCCCCGGCCATGCTGGTGGCGCGCGCATCGTAGCAGGCCTTGGCCTCGAACCAGGTGGAGAGCGCATCGCCCATGCCGGAGACCAGCAGGCGTACCGGCGCTTTGGCGATAATCGCCGTGTCCATCACCACCATATCCGGGTTTTTCGGATAGATCAGATACTCTTCAAACTCACCCGCTTCGGTGTAGATCACCGACAGCGCGCTGGTTGGCGCATCGGTCGAGGCGATGGTCGGGATCACCACCACCGGCAGCTTCTGGTAGTAACCGATCGCCTTCGCGGTATCGAGGGTTTTACCACCGCCGATGCCAACCACGCCGCGGCAGCCCTGTTTTTGCAAAATCGCCATCAGACGGTTAATTTCCACATGGCTGCATTCACCGTTAAACCGTTCCGCATGGCAGCGAATATCGTGGCTCTGCAGGCCATTCACCACTTTCTCTCCCGCCAGCTTCATCACGAAATCGTCGGCGATGACGAAGAAGCTCTCCGCCAGGTTTTTGGCGTATTGACCGAACAGGACAGCAGCATCAGGACCCTGAAGATATTTGGCTGGAGATTGAATAACTTTTAGCATTCCTTTCACCCTCAAATAAGTGCGCATGTAGACATGAAGAGCCCTGGCGTTATCCGCGCCGGCCGGAAAACGCGGCCTGAACGGAACGGTACCGGAGCAGTGCGATCACTGTAGGGCCGGCAGGGAACAAAAAAATCTTTCGCCTTTTTGTTCTGATATGAAACACAGGTTAATTTTTTACGTTCCATATTGGAACAAAAAACCCTGTTCTCTGTCAGGATTGCGATCCCGATCCGCTCATCTGCCGCATAATGCCCTTACCATCTCCCCTTTTCGGCCTTTTTTTCTCCCGCAGTCGGCAGAAAATCAGCAAAAATTTTTTCCCACCCGCTTCGCCAGCCATCCTGACCGCCGCTTATAACAGAAGAAAAAAAGCGCGCCAGCTCGCATTTTCACCGTATCCTCGGCAAAAACGTTCCATAAAGAAACAAAATCAGGAAGCAATGTTTCGTAATGAAACCCGATCGTCGGGGCATTCTTTTTTTCGTCCGCTCAGCCAGAATCATCATATCGCCAGGCACGCTCCACCGTCAGACGATACCCCTACGCGATGACCGCCTCCGCCAGCAGAGAGGCCGCATCGAACCTTCTCCAACGGAGCACTGAATAATGAAAAAGCTGATTAACCGTGTTGAAGATGTACTGAATGAACAATTACAGGGGCTGGCTAAAGCCCATCCGCAGCTGACCCTGCATCAGGACCCGCTATATGTGACCCGCACCGACGCGCCGGTGGCCGGCAAGGTGGCCTTGCTCTCCGGCGGCGGCAGCGGACATGAGCCGATGCACTGCGGCTATATCGGCCAGGGCATGCTCTCTGGCGCCTGCCCGGGGGAAATTTTCACCTCGCCGACGCCGGACAAAATGTTCGAATGCGCGATGCAAATTGACGGCGGCGAAGGCGTTCTGCTGATTATCAAAAACTACACCGGCGATATCCTGAACTTCGAAACCGCTACCGAGCTGCTGCATGAGAGCGGCATTAAAGTCACCACCGTGGTGGTCGACGACGACGTGGCGGTGAAAGACAGTCTCTATACCGCTGGTCGCCGCGGCGTCGCCAATACCGTGTTGATCGAAAAACTGGTCGGCGCCGCCGCCGAGCGCGGCGACTCGCTGGAAGCCTGCGCTGAACTGGGCCGCCGCCTGAACAATCTCGGCCACTCGATTGGTATCGCCCTCGGCGCCTGCACCGTACCGGCCGCCGGGCAGCCCTCCTTTACCCTGAAAGATGATGAGATGGAGTTCGGCGTCGGCATCCATGGCGAGCCGGGTATCGACCGCCGCCGCTTCAGCTCGCTCGACCAAACCGTCGATGAGATGTTCGATACCCTGCTGGAGAATGGCGCCTACAGCCGCACGCTGCGCCAGTGGGATACCGTCAAGGGCGCGTGGCAGGAAGTGAAGCAGAGCAAAACCGCGCTGCAAAACGGCGACCGGGTCATCGCGCTGGTCAATAACCTCGGCGCCACCCCGCTGTCCGAACTGTACGGCGTGTATCACCGTCTCGCCCAGCGCTGCGAAGCGTCCGGCATCATCATCGAACGCAACCTCATCGGCAGCTACTGCACCTCGCTGGATATGTCGGGCTTCTCCATCACCCTGCTGAAAGTGGATGATGAGACGCTGGCGCTATGGGACGCCCCGGTTCATACCCCGGCGCTGAACTGGGGAAACTAAGGAGCACGACATGTCACTGAACAGAACGCAAATCGTCGACTGGCTGTACCGCTGCGGCGACATTTTCACCAAAGAGAGCGATTTTCTCACCGGCCTCGATAAAGAGATCGGCGACGCCGACCACGGTCTCAATATGCACCGCGGCTTTAGTAAAGTGGTCGAAAAGCTGCCGTCGATCGCCGATAAAGATATTGGCTTTATCCTGAAAAATACCGGCATGACGCTGCTCTCCAACGTTGGCGGCGCCAGCGGCCCGCTGTTCGGCACCTTCTTTATTCGCGCCGCGCAGGTCACTCAGGCCCACCAGAGCCTGACCCTCGACGAACTGTACCTGATGATCCGCGAAGGCGCGGACGGGGTGGTCAACCGCGGCAAAGCGGAGCCAGGGGATAAAACCATGTGCGACGTCTGGCTGCCGGTGGCGGACTCCCTGCGCCAGTCCAGCGAGCAGCACCTGTCGATCGCCGCCGCGCTGGATGCCGCCTGCGAAGTGGCCGAGCGTGCGGCCCACGCCACCATCACCATGCAGGCGCGTAAAGGCCGCGCCAGCTATCTCGGCGAGCGCAGCATCGGACATCAGGATCCCGGCGCAACCTCGGTGCTATTTATGGTTCAGATGCTGGCCGCCGCCGCCAAAGAGTAAGGAAATCGCGATGGTAAACCTGGTTATTGTTTCTCATAGCGCCCGGCTGGGCGAAGGTGTCGGAGAACTGGCCCGGCAGATGTTAATCAACGATGGCTGCAAACTGGCGATCGCCGCCGGGATCGACGATCCCGACAGCCCGATCGGCACCGATCCGCTTAAAGTCATGGAGGCGATCGAATCTGTCGCCGATACCGATCACGTGCTGGTGATGATGGATATCGGCAGCGCGTTGCTCAGCGCCGAAACCGCCCTCGATCTGCTCGATCCGACGATTGCCGCGAAGGTGCGGCTGTGCGCCGCGCCGCTGGTGGAAGGGACGCTGGCGGCCACCGTCAGCGCTGCCTCCGGCGCCGGGATCGACAAGGTGATCGCCGACGCCATGAGCGCCCTGGAGGCCAAGCGGGTTCAGCTGGGTTTACCTTCGCCAACTTCTGACGCCGCGCCGGCGCCGATGCTTGCCGACGACGGCGACACAAAATCGGTTTCAGTTATTATTAACAATCACAACGGCCTGCACGTGCGTCCGGCGTCGAAGCTGGTCGCCGCGCTGGCGGGTTTTAATGCCGATCTGCTGCTGGAGAAAAACGGGAAGTGCGTCAAACCGGACAGCCTTAACCAAATCGCGCTATTGCAGGTCCGCCGTAACGATAAACTGCGCCTGCTGGCCCGCGGTCCGGATGCCGACGCGGCGCTGGCGGCGTTTCAGACGCTGGCCGCCGATAACTTCGGTGAATCGCCTGCGGGGCAACCGGCAGCGGCTCCGGCAACGCCCGAGCGCGTCGAAGGTGCAGCCCTGCGCTATCCGCTGGCCCTGATCCAGCCGCTCCGCCCGGCTACCGCCGATGCTGCCCGCGAGCAGCAGCGCCTGCGCCAGGCCATCGACCAGACGCTGGCGGATCTTATCGTCCTGACCGAGCTGGCGGAAAATAAATTTAACGCCGATATCGCGGCGATCTTCGCCGGGCACCACACCCTGCTCGACGATGACGATCTGTTTGATGCCGCCAACGATCGTCTGCTCACCGAACAATGCTCGGCGGAATGGGCATGGCATCAGGTGTTGATGGAGCTCAGCCAGCAGTATCGCCAGCTGGATGACCCCTACCTGCAGGCGCGCTATATCGATATCGAAGATATTTTGCAGCGCACCCTGCGCCATCTGCAGGGCGTTCAGGAGAGAGTGCCGACACCCGGCGAGCCAACAATTATTATTGCCGACAACATTTATCCCTCAACCGTCTTACAGCTGGATGCCAGCTTCGTTAAAGGCCTGTGCCTGCGCGATGGCAGCGAACAGGCTCACGGCGCGATTATCGCCCGCGCGGCGGGGATCGCCTGGCTGAGCCAGCAGGGCGAGGCACTGAACAGCGTGCAGCCCGGCGAGACTATCGTGCTCGATATGCGTAACCAACGCCTTATCCGTGACTAAAATTCACGTTGACCGTTACCGCTCCGGAGGCCTGCCTCCGGAGGGTGAGTTTTCGCTTACTCTTCAGGAACCACTATGTCTCAATTCTTTTTTAACCAGCGCGCCAGCCTCGTCAACGATGTGATTGAGGGTACCATTATCGCCAGCCCGTGGAATAACCTCGCCCGTCTGGAGAGCGACCCGGCGATCCGGGTGGTGGTCCGTCGCGATCTGAATAAAAACAACGTGGCGGTGATCTCCGGCGGCGGCGCCGGCCATGAACCGGCGCACGTCGGCTTTATTGGTAAAGGCATGCTGACCGCCGCGGTCTGCGGCGATCTGTTCGCCTCGCCGAGCGTCGACGCGGTGCTTACCGCCATTCAGGCGGTGACCGGCGAGGCGGGCTGCCTGCTGATCGTCAAAAACTACACCGGCGATCGGCTTAACTTCGGCCTGGCGGCGGAGAAAGCGCGCCGTCTCGGCTACAACGTGGAGATGCTGATCGTCGGCGACGACATTTCGCTGCCGGATAACAAGCAGCCGCGCGGCATCGCCGGGACCATTCTGGTGCATAAAGTGGCGGGCTATTTCGCCGAGCGCGGCTTCAACCTCGCCACCGTCCTGCGTGAAGCGCAATACGCCGCCAGCCATACCGCCAGCATCGGGGTGGCGCTGGCCAGCTGCCACCTGCCGCAGGAAGCCGACAGCGCGCCGCGCCATCAGGCCGGTCACGCCGAGCTGGGAATGGGCA
Organism: Klebsiella sp. P1CD1; assembly: GCF_003790505.1. NCBI lineage: Bacteria > Pseudomonadati > Pseudomonadota > Gammaproteobacteria > Enterobacterales > Enterobacteriaceae > Klebsiella > Klebsiella sp. P1CD1. The sequence goes on along the minus strand of NZ_CP033631.1, from coordinate 690,814 downwards.
TCCACGGTGAGCCGGGAGCTTCGACGATCGCCACGCAAAACAGTGCGGAAATCGTCAACCTGATGGTGGAAAAACTGACTGCCGCCCTGCCGGAAACCGGCCGCCTGGCGGTGATGCTTAATAACCTCGGCGGCGTGTCGGTGGCTGAGATGGCGATCCTCACCCGCGAGCTGGCCAACACCCCGCTGCAGGCGCGCATTGACTGGCTGATAGGCCCGGCCTCGCTGGTGACGGCGCTGGATATGAAAGGCTTCTCGCTGAGCGCCATCGTGCTGGAGGAGGGTATTGAAAAAGCGCTGCTGTCGGACGTGGAAACCGCCGGCTGGCAGACGCCGGTGCAGCCGCGGGCAGTTAACATCATGCCGTCCACTCTCGCCAGCGCGCGCGTCGACTTCATGCCATCGGGCAATCCACTGGTGGGCGATTACGTCGCGCAGGTGACCGGCGCCCTCATCGATCTTGAAGAACATCTCAACGCACTGGACGCCAAAGTGGGCGACGGCGATACCGGCTCCACCTTCGCCGCCGGGGCGCGCGAGATTGCCGACCTGCTGCAGCGCCAGCAGCTGCCGCTAAACGATCTGCCCACGCTCTTTGCGCTGATCGGCGAACGCCTGACGGTGGTGATGGGCGGCTCCAGCGGGGTATTGATGTCGATCTTCTTCACCGCTGCCGGGCAGAAGCTGGGGCAAGGCGCCAGCGTGGCCGAGGCGCTGAACGCCGGTCTGGAACAGATGAAGTTTTACGGCGGCGCCGATGAGGGAGACCGGACGATGATCGACGCTCTGCAGCCGGCGCTGGCGGCGCTGCTGGCCGAACCGGAGAACCTGCAGGCCGCTTTTGCCGCGGCGCAGGCCGGGGCGGATCGCACCTGCCAGTCGGGCAAAGCTGGCGCCGGACGCGCGTCCTATCTCAATAGCGATAGCCTGCTCGGCAACATGGACCCCGGCGCCCATGCGGTAGCGATGGTGTTTAAGGCCCTGGCGGAACGATAAGCCTTCCCCGGTGGCGCTGTGCTTACCGGGGCTACAAATCGGCGCCAACCGTAGCCCGGATAAGGCGCAAGCCGCTATCCGGGTTTTACCACGATGGCTTTTTACTTGCTGTGCCAGTACGCCTGGGAACGCACCAGTTGCTGTTCGATGCTCTCGTCTTCAAAGCGCGCCAGCAGAGATTTCACCACCGCGCCTTCGCCGGTCAGCCAGATGAAATAATCCTCCGCCGGCACCTTCACCTGGGCCAGACGCTCGGCGACGAAGGCCGGGTTGTGGCCCACCACCCACTCGATGTTAAAGCCGTCGAGATCCGCCAGATAATCTTTATACGACGCATCGGCGATAGTAACGATGGCCGTCACCTGCGGCCTTGCCGGCAGCTGGCGTAACCCCAGCAGACGACGGCGCAGCGCCGGCATGCCGGACTCATCGCAAACATACAGCTGCCAGGCATAATCTTCCGGCACCACCAGCGAGCCGCGCGGGCCGCCGATCACCAGCTTATCGCCCACTTTTGCTTCCAGCGCCCAGCGGCTGGCGATACCGCCATCGTGGATATAGAAATCGTAAGTCAGCTCGTGACGTTCGGCATCGTACAGCGGCGTATAGTCACGAGTGGCAGGCCGCACGCCCTCGCCCCAGTCAATCCCCTCCTCAGTCACCTGCGGCGGGGTAAATGCCGCGCCCGGCTCGGGGAAAAAAAGCTTGGTATGGTCGTCAAAGCCGTGAGAAGCGAAGCCTTCCAGCGCCTCGCCTCCCAGCACGATACGCTGGAACGCCGCGCCTGCGCGCTCCACGCGCAGCACCGTCAGCTCACGGAAACGCAGCTCATTGCGGACACGCTGCGGGTACTTGTCTGCTTTGGTTTTTGTCATCATCGATTGCCTTCGTGAACGGTAAATAGATATATCTAAACTTGATGCAAATGATAATGATTGCCAACTAAAAAGAATGCAAGTCTTTTTTTGATATAGTCAAAACAAACCGCATCAAAATCCACAATTAGAAAATAATTACATATATATCAATATATTAAAAAATAAATATCAACCAGCATTGCGAACATTCATTTTTTAGATATAAATTAGATATATCAAAAACAGCAGGAGGTAACCATGCGACATCATCATGAAGAGGGGCGTGGGCCACGCGGGCGCCACGGTGATCCCAGCGAACACGGCGACCATGGCCGCCGCGGCGGCGGACGCCGCCAGCGTTTCTTTGGCCACGGTGAACTGCGGCTGATCATTCTGGATATCCTCAGCCGCAACGCCAGCCATGGCTATGAGCTGATCAAAGAGATCGAAACGCTTACCCAGGGGAACTACAGCCCCAGCCCGGGGGTAATCTACCCGACGCTGGATCTGCTCCAGGACCAGGGCCTTATCAGCGTGGAAGATGACAACGGACGTAAAAAAATCGTTATCAGCGAGGAAGGAAAACAGCTGCACGCCGAGAACCAGGAGCACCTGGCCCATATCCAGGAGCGTCTGCAGGCGCGGATGGTCGGCTGCGAGCTGCGCCGGGATCCGCAGATGAAGCGCGCGCTGGAAAACTTCAAAGCGGTCCTCGACCTGAAAGTGAACCAGCAGGCCAGCAGTGCCGCCCAGCTCAAGCAGATCATCGGCATTATTGACCGGGCGGCGATGGAGATCTCTCAGCTCGACTAAGCCTCTTTTGTTACCACCGGCTGCCCCGCCCTGGGGCAGCCCGCACCACGACGGATCGGCCCGTTCATCGCCGCCAGGCAGAAAATCTCGTCAGCTCAGGAATAAAACGTGCCAATAGTGGCGCAATGAGATTAAATTTTACACATTTCGTCTTTTACTTTGCATTTATCCCGATTTTCACCGCTTCTGCCGAACTGGCGTAATCCCTGCAATACTTAATCCAGTATCGTGTGATACGTCCGCCCCAGGAGCACATTTTGAACAGGTTACCTTCCAGCGCATCGGCTCTGGCCTGCAGCGCACACGCACTGAATCTCATTGAAAAGCGCACGCTTGATCATGAGGAAATGAAAGCACTTAACCAGGAGGTCAGGGAATACTTTAAAGAGCATGTGAATCCGGGGTTTTTAGAGTATCGAAAATCGGTCACAGCCGGCGGGGATTACGGAGCCGTAGAGTGGCAAGCGGGAGGGTTAAATACGCTTGTCGACACCCAGGGACAGGAATTTATCGACTGCCTTGGTGGGTTTGGCATCTTCAATGTAGGGCACCGTAATCCAGTTGTGGTATCCGCCGTCGAGAATCAACTCGCGAAACAACCGCTTCACAGTCAGGAACTGCTGGATCCGCTACGCGCGATGCTGGCGAAAACCCTGGCAGCCTTAACGCCCGGCAAACTAAAGTACAGTTTCTTCTGCAACAGCGGTACAGAATCGGTAGAGGCGGCCATCAAGCTGGCGAAAGCCTATCAGTCGCCGCGTGGTAAATTTACCTTCATCGCCACCAGCGGCGCCTTCCACGGTAAATCGCTGGGCGCGCTGTCGGCCACCGCCAAGTCGACCTTCCGCAAACCCTTTATGCCGCTACTGCCGGGCTTCCGCCACGTGCCGTTCGGCGATATCAACGCCATGCGCACCATGCTGAGCGAGTGCAAGAAAACCGGCGACGACGTCGCGGCGGTGATCCTCGAGCCGATTCAGGGCGAAGGGGGCGTGATCCTCCCGCCGCAGGGGTATTTGCCGGCGGTGCGTAAGCTGTGCGATGAGTTTGGCGCCCTGCTGATCCTCGACGAAGTGCAGACCGGCATGGGCCGCACCGGCAAGATGTTCGCCTGCGAGCATGAGAACGTTCAGCCCGATATTCTGTGTCTGGCGAAAGCGCTCGGCGGCGGTGTGATGCCGATCGGCGCGACGGTGGCGACGGAAGAGGTCTTCTCGGTGCTGTTCGACAACCCGTTCCTGCACACCACCACCTTCGGCGGCAACCCGTTGGCCTGTGCGGCGGCGCTGGCGACGATCAACGTGCTGTTGACGCAAAACCTGCCGGCGCAGGCGGCGCAGAAAGGCGATATGCTGCTGGACGGGTTCCGCCTGCTGGCGCAGGAGTATCCGGACCTGGTGAATGAAGTGCGCGGGAAAGGCATGCTGATGGCCATCGAGTTTGTCGATAACGAGATTGGCTACGACTTTGCCAGTGAGATGTTCAGACAGCGGGTGCTGGTCGCCGGGACGTTAAACAACGCCAAGACGATCCGCGTTGAACCGCCGCTGACCCTCACCCTGGAGCAGTGTGAGCAGGTGCTGAAAGCGGCGCGTAAGGCGCTGGCGGCCCTGCGCGTCTCGGTTGAAGAAGCGTAATAAGTGCCCTTCCCCCTCTCCCACAGGGAGAGGGGGAAGGAAAATCCTCATACCTGCGGCAACAGGCCGATAAAGCTGCGTTTCTGCCGCGGCTGCGACATCATCTCCTCCAGCTTTTCGACGCAGGCTAAATAGTGCGGCGTCTTCTTATGCGCCAGCACCGCCTCATCGTCTTTATAGGCTTCGTAGATAAAAAAGCGGGTTTTCACCTCGGGATCCTGCAGGACATCAAAGCGCAGGTTGCCCGGCTCCTGCAGCGCGCCTTCGTGGTTGGCGCGAAACACCTCAAGAAACTCATCCACCCGCTCGGGTTTAATATTGATCTCCACCAGCGTCACATTCATTTCAGCTCTCCCTGTTTCTCTTCCTGCCAGAACTGATACGCTTCGCGCGCGTTCAGATTCTCATGCACCACCTTTTTCACCGCCTTCAGCATCGCGCGCGGGGCGCTGGACTGGAAAATATTGCGCCCCATATCCACCCCGGACGCCCCCTGATCGATCGCCCGCCAGCACATCTCCAGCGCCTCATGCTCCGGCAGTTTTTTACCGCCGGCAATCACGATCGGCACCGGACAGCTGGCGGTCACTTTTTCAAAGCCTTCCTCAACGAAATAGGTCTTCACAAACTGCGCCCCCATTTCGGCGGCAATCCGGCTGGCCAGCGAGAAGTAGCGCGCATCGCGGGTCATCTCTTTGCCGACGCCGGTAACCGCCAGGACCGGCATACCGTAGCGATTGCCGGCATCCACCAGTTTGATGATGTTATTGATCGACTGATGTTCGTATTCGCTGCCGATATAGACCTGCGCCGCCACCGCGCAAACGTTGAGACGCAGCGCGTCTTCCATCGCCACCGCCACGCATTCGTTGGAGAGTTCGCTCAAAATCGAATTGCCGCCGGAGGCGCGGAGCACCACCGGCTTATTGGTGGCCGCCGGTACCTGGCTGCGCAGTACGCCGCGGGTGCACATCAGCACATCGGTGTCGGCAAACAGCGGCGCAATCGACAGGTCGATACGCTCCAGCCCGGTGGTTGGCCCCTGGAAGTAACCATGATCGAAGGCCAGCATCACCGTGCGGTTGCTGTGCGGATTAAAGATGCGCGCCAGCCGCGACTGCATGCCCCAATCCAGTGAACCACAGCCTTTCAGGGTATACAGCGTATTCTGCTGCGGGCGGTCGATGCCGAAGTCCTTACCCTCTTTGATATCGTCTAAATCAGCCATCTTTTCCTCCGTCAGAAGTCGTAGTTGTTGATGTTCTCTTTGCTGAACACCACGCGCTCCGGCAGCAGCACGATACCGTTGCCCTTCGCCTCATACTGGTAGCCCTGCACGCTATTCGGTTCGACCTTCAGCGAGCCGATATCTTTCACCTCAACGCTGTCGCCGACGTTAAGATCGCCCTTTTTCAACAATCGATCGGCGACGTTAACCGCAATTTTGCCCTGCTGAACCACATCCCACAGGCCGAACGCTTTCACCGTGCCGCGCTCAACGTACGGGCGCATCACGTTCGGTGTACTAAAGCCGACGATCGCCACGCCCTGACGCTTGAGGTTCTCCGCCGCCTGCGCCGCCGCCGGCAGCGCATTGGCATCCGGCGCGATAATGGCGTCGAGATCCGGATACGCTTTTAAGATCCCCTCGGCGGTTTGCAGCGATTTGGTGGCATCGTTATAGCCAAACTGGGTGGTGACGATTTGCCACTGCGGATGCTCTTTTTCGATTTTGGCTTTGGCTTCCTTCACCCACTGGTTCTGGTCGGTCACCGTCGGGCTGGAGTAGAAAAACGCGACTTTGGCGGCAGGTTTGCTGACCTGCTTTTCCGCCATCTCCACCAGCAGGCCGCCGAGCTGCTGCGGCGTACCCTGGTTGATATAGATGCTGCGGCACTCCGGCTTGGTATCGGAATCCCAGGTCAGGACTTTCACCCCGCGCTGCATCGCCCGCTTCAGCGCCGGACACAGGCCGTCCGGCGAAACGGCGGAGACGATAATCGCGTTGTAGCCCTGGTTGACGAAGTTGTTGATAAGCTGCACCTGGCCGGAGACGCTGGGCTCGGTGGGACCGTCATAGGTGACATCCACACCCAGCGCTTTCCCCGCCTCTTTCGCGCCGTTGCCGCCGCTGGTAAAGAAGCCGACGCCGACCAGCTTAGGAATAAAGGCGATGCGGTCCGCCGCTTGCGCGGTAACCACGCTCATCGCCAGCGCCAGCGCGCTGACCTGCAGGATACGTTTTGTTTTCATTGTTGTGCTCCGATTGTTCTATGCGAGAAAAGACGCCGCCAGGTCGCGCGCACCCATTCACGGTGCAGGCTCAGCGAACGCCCCATCACCACCACAACCAACAGCGCCCCTGACAGCGCGCTCGACACCTGGTTGGGGATGCCGACCATCTGTAAACCCTGTTGCAGATACCCCACCAGCAATGCCGCCAGCGCGGTACCCAGTATCGATCCCGAGCCGCCGTAAATATTGGCCCCGCCGAGCACCGCCGCGGTCAGCGCCGGCATCAGCAGGTCGCGGCCTAAATCCGAACGCGCCGAGCCGAAATAGGAGACCATCACCAGCGCCGCGACCGCCGAGGCGACGCCCACCAGGCCATACAGCACGTACGGGATGCCGTTCACCGACAGCGCGGCATAGCGCGCGGCGCGCGGGTTTTGCCCGAGTAAAAAGAGATGGCGGCCAAAGCGCCCGCGATGGGCCAGCAGCCAGAAGAGAAAGGTGATAATCGCGAACAGCACCAGCGGCAGCGGCAGTCCGGCGAGGGTTAAATTGGCGATGGCGGTGAAGCTATCGGGAAAACCGCCAATCCCCTCGTAACCGGTCGCGCCGGCCATCCCGGAAAGCAGCAGCGCGCCGCCGCCATACAGATACAGCGTACCAAGCGTGATCACCAGCGGGCTGATGCCGGTGTAGTGGATCAGCGCGGCGTTAAATAACCCGCACAGCAGCCCCAAGAGCAACGTCAGCGATACCGCGAGCCACAGCGGCCAGCCCGCCTGGGTCATCACTCCGAGGGCGATGGCGCACAGGCCGATGGTCGAGCCCAGCGAAATATCGATCCCGCCGCTGATGATCACCAGCGTCAGCGGCAGCGCGACGATGCCGATGCAGATAAAGTCGCTGGTGCTAAAGAGCAGCATATTGAGATCCAGCATGCGCGGATTCAAGGCGCCGAACAGCAGGATTTCCGCGATCAGCAACGCCAGCAGCGCGCTTTCCCAGTTAAGCTTCAGCTTCATTTAAGCCACCTCTTTGCTTTTGCGTTCGGGAAAGCGGGCAACCTGTTTGCCCCCTTTATTACCGGGCTGGAAACGGCTGTACTTTAGCGCCCGCTGATGGCGGGCCAGCGCCTGGCGCAGGCGGCCATCGAGCACCAGCACGCCGAGCAGCACCAGGCCGGCGATAAAGTCATTCCACCAGGCGGGAAGGCGGAACAGCACCAGCACGGTGTCGATTTGGGTAAGGAAAAAGGCGCCGAGAAACGCGCCGAGCAGCGTGCCGGTACCGCCGAGCAGCGAGATCCCGCCCAGTACGCAGGCGGCGATGGCTTTCATCTCCAGCCCGCTGCCGGTCTGATTAGGCACAAAACCAATCTGCGCGGCGAAGACAATCCCGGCGCAGGCCGCCAGCATCCCGTTGAGGGTAAAGGCCAGCATCCGCGTGCGATTGACCGCCACGCCCAACTGGCGCGCGGCGGCGAGGTTATCGCCGACGGCGTAAAAATCACGACCAAAGGCGGTGCGCGACAGCAGCCAGCCGCCCGCCAGCAGCAGCGCCAGCACCAGCCAGCCCAGCGGCGACACGCCGATAAACGCCGGCTCCGAGAGCGACTTCAGGCTGTCGGGCAAGCCCTCGATCCATTTCCCGCCGGTCCACAGCAGCATCACCCCGCGATACAACCCCAGCGTGCCGAGCGTCGCGACGATCGCCGGAATGCGCAGCCCCACCACCAGCAGGCCGTTAAACGCCCCGGCCAGCGCGCCAATCGCCAGCGCGAGGGCGATAGCCGTCGCCAGCCCGTAACCGTTGTTCAGCGCCACGCCGACGGCGATGGCGCACAGCCCAACGGTGGAGCCTACCGACACGTCAATATTGCGGGTCAGCATCACCAGCGTCGCGCCCAATGCCAGCAGGCAAAGGATCTGCGAGCTGGCGAAAATCATCGCCAGGGTCTGCAGGCTGAAATAGGCTGGATTGAGCGCCACCAGCACGGCAAAGAGCGCCACGATGGCAAAGAAGGCGCTCAGTTCGCGATTCTTCAGTAACGTTTTCATGCCTGCCCTCCGAAGGCCAGGGTCATCATGCGATCGACGGTCACCGCCTGTCGCGCCAGCTCACCGCTGTAGCGGCCCTGATGCATCACCAGCACCCGGTCGGCCAGGCCAACGAACTCATCCAGATCGGAAGAGATCATCAGCACCGCCACGTTTTGCGCGGCAACGCTTTTTAGCAGTTGATAGATATCGGCGCGGGCGGAGACATCCACGCCGCGCGTCGGCTCATCGACAATCAGCAGTAACGGATTAGCTTCCAGACAGCGCGCCAGCAGCACCTTCTGCTGGTTACCGCCAGAGAGAGTGCGCACCGGCTGATCGCCATCGGCCAGCTTGATCCCCAGCGCCCGGTGATAGCGCTCAACCACCGCCGCCTCCCGTTTCCCCTGCTGCCACCACGACGGCTGATTGAACATCACCGTGTTCCAGCGCACCGGCGCATCGAGAAACAGCCCCGAGACCTGGCGGTCTTCCGGGAGATAGACCAGCCCGCTGGCCAGCCTGGCGCGGGTGCTGTCGCGGCTAATCTCGCGGTTCTCCAGCCAGATCCGCCCGGCGCGCGGTGGACGCAGGCCGTATAAGGTTTCGGCAAATTCGGTGCGCCCGGATCCCACCAGCCCGGCCAGACCGACAATCTCTCCGGCGCGGATCTCCAGATTGAGATCGATAAAACCTTCTCCGGTAAGATCTTCCACCCGCAGCACGGGAAAATCCTGCGCCTGGGTGCGGCGGTTGCCCGGCAGCGCCAGCCACAGCTTTTGCGTGTCGCTCAGCGTATGGTCGCGGCTGGCCGGCGTCATAGCGCTAATCAGTTGCTCATCGCGGTAAGTTGCGGTCTCGCCGCTCAGCACCACCGCGCCATCGCGCATCACCGAAATATGGCTGGCAAGCTGGCGGATTTCGGGCAATTTGTGTGAGATAAAGACGATCCCAACGTCAAGCGCCTGTAACGCGCGGATCTGGCTAAAGAGCCTCTCGGTTTCACCCGGCGTTAAAGAGGCGGTGGGCTCATCCAGGATCAGGATCTTGGCCTCGCGCATCAGGCCGCGCAGGATCTCGACCATCTGTTGATCGGCTACCTCGAGCGTGCTGGCGCTGGCATCGAGGTTGATCTGGCAGTTCAACTGCCGCAGTTTTTCCTGCAACCGCGGGGCGGTATCCGCCCGCTTCGGCAAACGAAAGAGAATGTTCTCGCGCACGCTGAGGTTGGGAAACAGCATCGGCTCCTGTGGCACCAGATAGATGCCCAGTTGGTGGGCCAGCGCCGGATTGAGGCGCGCAAACGCGCGGTCGCCGATCGTCAGTTCACCGCTATCCGGCGTTTCAACGCCGGCGATGATCTTCATCAACGTCGATTTACCCGCGCCGTTGCCGCCCATCAGCGCATGCACCTGGCCCGCGCCTAGCGTGAAATCAATGCCCTTGAGCACCGCAACGCCGGAGAACTGTTTGCAAATCTGGCGAGCTTCAAGCAGTGGCTTCATCATCGCGCCTCGATTGAACAAATGATTTTTAAATTTAATAATGTTCAAAAGCGTAGACGGTGAACTATATTTACAACCGTGCGAAGATCACAGTTTGGCGCTTTAGATCCTCAGGAAAAAATGGGCCAGCGATGAAAGATCCGTTTTGCCAGTCGGCTCACACTTTCCGACCGCGCAATAGCGAACATATGATCTAAATTTTTATAAGAGTTCAATTTATGAGCGAAAAACGCATTACGGAAGAGAACCGCTACGCCGGGCTGGCGTTAGCCGAGGAAGAGCTGGTGGCGCGGGTGGCGTGGTGCTACTACCACGACGGCCTGACGCAAAATGACATCGGCGAGCGTTTGGGGCTGCCGCGGCTGAAGATTTCCCGTCTGCTGGAGAAAGGCCGCCAGTCCGGGGTGATCCGCGTGCAGATCAACTCGCGCTATGAGGGCTGTCTGGCGCTGGAAAGTGAACTCCAGCAGCGCTTTGGCCTCAAGATTGCCCGCGTGCTGCCGGCGCTCAACACCCCGCCGATGAATACCCGGTTGGGGATCGGCGCGGCGCAATCGCTGATGGGCATTCTGCAGCCGGGACAGCTGCTGGCGGTCGGCTTCGGTGAGGCCACCATGAGCTGCCTGCAGCATCTCAGCGGCTTTATCGGCTCGCAGCAGGTGCGGCTGGTGACCCTCTCCGGCGGCGTCGGCCCCTATATGACCGGCATCGGCCAGCTTGATGCCGCCTGCAGCGTCAGCATTATTCCGGCGCCGCTGCGGGTCTCTTCAGCGGAGGTCGCCGAGATCCTGCGCCATGAGTCGAGCGTGCGCGACGTGATCCTCGCGGCAACGGCGGCGGACGCGGCGGTGGTCGGCATTGGCGCCATCGATCAGCGGCGCGACGCCACCATTTTACGCTCCGGCTATATCAGCGAGGGCGAACAGCTGATGTACGCGCGCAAAGGCGCGGTCGGCGACATTTTAGGTTATTTCCTGCAGGCCGACGGCCGGCCGGTAGAAGGACTGGAGATCCATCGGGAACTGCTCGGCGTAACCCTGGATGAGCTGGCGCAGCTGCCAACCATCGTCGGCGTCGCCGGGGGAGAAGAAAAAGCGCAGGCGATTTATGCCGCTCTGACTGGAAAGCGCATAAATGGCCTGGTAACGGAAGAGACAACAGCACGCGCGGTGCTTACCCTGGCCTCCTGACGGCCTGGCGCCGCGCGACAACAGCGAGGCGCATGTCATGAGTTACCTGTTAGCGTTAGATGCCGGGACCGGCAGCATTCGGGCGGTTATTTTCGATCTTAATGGCCGCCAGCTGGCGGTAGGCCAGGCCGAATGGAAACACCTGAGCGTCGATAACGTCCCCGGCTCGATGGAGTTCGACCTTACCACCAACTGGCAGCTGGCCTGCCAGTGTATTCGCCAGGCGCTCAACGCCGCCGGGCTCTCTGCCGCCGATATTCAATCCGTCGCCTGCTGTTCGATGCGCGAAGGGATCGTTCTCTATGACCGCGACGGCGAGGCCATCTGGGCCTGCGCCAACGTCGATGCCCGCGCCAGCCGCGAAGTGGCGGAGCTTAAGGAGATCCACGACTATCGTTTTGAATCCGAGGTATACGAGGTCTCGGGACAAACCCTGGCGCTTAGCGCCATGCCGCGCCTGCTGTGGCTGGCGCACCACCGCCCCGATATCTACCGCAAAGCGGCAACCATCACCATGATCAGCGACTGGCTGGCGGCGAAGCTATCCGGCGAGCTGGCGGTCGACCCGTCAAACGCCGGCACCACCGGCATGCTCGACCTGTTCAGCCGCGACTGGCGTCCGGCGCTGCTGGATATGGCCGGGCTGCGCGCCGATATGCTGTCGCCGGTCAAAGAGACCGGTACCCTGCTGGGCGCCGTCACCGAAGCGGCGGCGCATGAGAGCGGCCTGCGCGCCGGGACGCCGGTAGTGATGGGCGGCGGCGACGTCCAGCTCGGCTGCCTGGGCCTTGGGGTGGTGCGCGCCGGGCAAACTGCGGTACTCGGCGGCACTTTCTGGCAGCAGGTGGTCAACCTGCCGCAGGTGCGCACCGATCCGCAGATGAATATTCGTGTTAATCCTCATGTCATTCCCGGCATGGCGCAGGCGGAATCGATCAGCTTCTTTACCGGCCTGACCATGCGCTGGTTTCGTGACGCCTTCTGCGCTGAAGAAAAACTGATTGCCGAGCGGCTCGGCGTCGATGCCTATTCGCTGCTGGAGGAGATGGCCAGCCGCGTCCCCGCCGGTTCCCACGGCGTGATGCCTATTTTTTCTGACGCCATGCACTTTAAGCAGTGGTACCACGCCGCGCCGTCGTTTATTAACCTCTCCATCGATCCGGAGAAGTGCAACAAAGCGACCCTGTTCCGCGCGCTGGAGGAGAACGCAGCGATTGTCTCCGCCTGCAACCTCGCGCAGATCTCCCAGTTCTCCGGGGTGACATTCGAGAGCCTGGTGTTTGCCGGCGGCGGCTCTAAAGGCGCGCTGTGGAGCCAGATCCTCAGCGACGTCACCGGCCTGCCGGTGCGGGTGCCGGTCGTCCGCGAAGCCACCGCGCTGGGCTGCGCTATCGCCGCCGGAACCGGCGCCGGACTGTATGGCGATATGGCCAGTACAGGAGAACGGTTAGTGAGCTGGCACCGCGAGTTCACCCCAAATCCGCAGCATCGCGAGCTGTATCAGGAGATGATGAGCAAGTGGCAGACGGTGTACGCCGATCAGCTTGGCCTTGTCGATAGCGGGCTGACAACGTCGATGTGGCAAGCGCCGGGTCTGGAGCGCCACCAGCGCGTAGCCCCCTCACCCTAACCCTCTCCCGGTGGGAGAGGGAACCGTTCGGCACAGGCCTTGAATACCGATGCCGATCCGCCTTTCCCCCTCGCCCTTTGGGAGAGGGCCGGGGTGAGGGACAACGAGTTCCGTTCTTTGAATCCCATCACAATCACCGCACTCCCCTTTTCCCTTTTTCTTCGCGACGGCTAAATTAGTAACTCATCCGACCACATAACAATAATTTTACATTGGAAGCCACTATGAGCCGCTATCCGTCGCTTTTCGCCCCGCTTGAGCTGGGCTTCACAACGCTCAAAAACCGCGTGTTGATGGGCTCGATGCACACCGGACTGGAAGAGCTGCCGGACGGCGCGCAGCGGCTGGCGGCCTTTTACGCCGAGCGCGCCCGCCACGGCGTGGCGCTGATCGTCACCGGCGGCATCGCTCCGGCGCCCTCTGGCGTCACCATGGCCGGCGGCGCGGTACTCAACGATGCCAGCCATCTGGCGCACCATCGCCATATTACCGACGCGGTACATCAGGAAGGCGGCAAAATCGCCCTGCAGATCCTGCATACCGGGCGCTACAGCTACCAGCCCGCGCTGGTGGCCCCTTCGGCGCTACAGGCGCCGATTAACCGTTTTACGCCCCATGAACTGAGCCACGATGAGATCCTGACGCTGATCGATGATTTTGCCCACTGCGCCCAATTGGCGCGTGAAGCGGGCTATGACGGCGTCGAAGTGATGGGTTCAGAAGGCTATCTGATTAACGAATTTCTCGCCGCGCGCACCAACCAGCGCGACGACCAATGGGGCGGCGATTATGCCAGGCGCATGCGTTTCGCCATTGAAGTGGTTAAGGCGGTGCGCCAGCGCGCCGGCCACGATTTCATTATCATCTACCGCCTGTCGATGCTCGATCTGGTCAACGACGGCAGCACGCTGGCGGAAGTCACCGAACTGGCCAAAGCGATTGAAGCGGCGGGAGCGACAATTATCAACACCGGGATTGGCTGGCACGAAGCGCGCATTCCGACCATCGCCACGCCGGTACCGCGCGGAGCTTTCAGCTGGGTCACCCGCAAGCTGAAGGGCGCGGTGTCGATCCCGTTGATCACCACCAACCGCATCAACGATCCGCAGGTCGCGGAGGATATTCTCGCTCGCGGCGATGCCGATATGGTATCGATGGCCCGCCCGTTCCTCGCCGACGCCGAATTTATGTCGAAAGCGCAGCGCGATCGCGCCGGGGAGATCAATACCTGCATCGGTTGCAACCAGGCGTGTCTCGATCGGATCTTCGTCGGCAAAGTCACCTCCTGTCTGGTCAACCCGCGCGCCTGTCATGAAACCCTGATGCCGGTCCTGCCGGCCAACGCGCCTAAACGGCTGGCGGTGGTCGGCGCCGGGCCTGCCGGTCTGGCCTTCGCCGTTAACGCCGCCGCTCGCGGTCATCACGTCACGTTGTTCGATGCGCTCCCGGAGATCGGCGGCCAGTTTAATATCGCCAAACAGATCCCCGGCAAAGAGGAGTTTCACGAGACGCTGCGTTACTACCGCACCATGCTCGATCTTCATGGTGTCGATCTACGCCTGAACACCCGCGTCACGGCAGACGATCTGCTGGCGTTCGATGAGACGATCCTCGCCACCGGTATCGCCCCGCGCCTGCCGGCGATCGACGGGATCGATCATCCCAAGGTGCTGAGCTACCTGGATGTCTTGCGTGATAAAGCGCCGGTTGGCGCGAAGGTGGCGATTATCGGCTGCGGCGGCATCGGCTTCGACACCGCGATGTTTTTAAGCCAGTCGGGCATGGCCACCAGCCAGGATATCGGCGAGTTCTGCCGCGAATGGGGTATCGATACCAGCCTGCAAACGGCGGGAGGGCTGCATCCTGAAGGCCCGCAACTGAGTAAAAGCCCGCGACAGATTGTGATGCTACAGCGCAAAGCCAGCAAACCGGGCGAAGGGCTCGGCAAAACCACCGGTTGGATCCACCGCGCGACGCTGCTGGCGCGCGGCGTGAAAATGATCCCGGCGGTCAGTTATGAAAAGATCGATGATGAAGGGTTACATGTCACTATCGGCGGCGAGCGCCAACTGTTGGCGGTCGATCAGGTGGTGATCTGCGCCGGTCAGGAACCGCGCCGCGAGCTGGCGGAACCGCTGCGCGCGGCAGGGAAAACGGTGCATCTCATCGGCGGTTGCGACGTGGCGGCGGAGCTGGATGCGCGCCGGGCGATTGCCCAGGGCACTAAACTGGCGCTGGCGATTTAGCCCTGTCCCGGGGGCGGCGCGATGCGCCTTCCCCGGGCTACCACGATCATCCCGGACGGTAGCCCGGCTAAGGCGACAGTCGGTAGCCCGGCTAAGGCGACAGCCGCAAGCCGGGGGGAAACAACAAAAGGAATCAGCGCTGCTTACGCACCTTGGTTGCTTTCAAAATGACAAACTTATTGTTCGTCGCAATCGTCGTGCAATTACCAAAAGCGCGCTTCAGCTTACGGAAGTAATCGAGGTGGCGGTTGCCGACGACGTACAGCTCGCCGCCATATTTCAGGCTGCGGCGGGCATCGTTAAA
Organism: Klebsiella sp. P1CD1; assembly: GCF_003790505.1. Taxonomy (NCBI): domain Bacteria; kingdom Pseudomonadati; phylum Pseudomonadota; class Gammaproteobacteria; order Enterobacterales; family Enterobacteriaceae; genus Klebsiella; species Klebsiella sp. P1CD1. Next base: position 675,369 of record NZ_CP033631.1, on the reverse strand, counting down.
CATCTGCCAGGCAATATGGTCGGTAATCGCGTGCTGCTGATGGAACGGCGGATTACACAGAATCGCCGTAAAGCGGTCAGGCTCAATGCCGGAGAGCGAGTTGTTGACCATAAATTCACAGCGTGCGATATCGTCCGGCAGGTTGCGCTCGACGTTCAACCGGCTGGAAGCCACCGCCATATGCGACTCATCGGTGAACATCACGCTGGCGTTTGGGTTTTGCGCCAGCGCCTGCAGGCCAATCACCCCATTGCCGCAGCCGAGATCGGCGATCTCGCCTTCTAGATCAGACGGTAAATGCTGCAGGAAGAAACGCGCGCCGATATCCAGTCCGCTACGGGCAAAAACGTTGGCGTGGTTATGGATGGTCCACGGCGTGCCGTCCAGCTTCCAGCTGTAGGTTTGCGGCGCATCGGCAAGCTTGGGGGCGGTGAAAACGCAGTGGATCAGACGCGCTTTTTTCCACGCCAGCGAGGTGGTGGTGGTGCCGAGGATTTTTTCAAACAGCGCCAGCGTCGAGTTGTGCACATCACGGGCTTTCGCCGCGGCGATAATGCGGGTTTCCGGCGTGACCACTTCGCGCAGGGCGCGCAGCTGCTGTTCCAGTAGCGCCAGCTGTTTTGGCACCTTAATCAGCACCAGCGCCGGCGCAGCCGGTAGCGGGCTCAGGCTATCCTGAAAGCGCACGCTCTCTTCATCGATACCGTTCATCCGCAGGTTGTGGCGGGTCGCCAGCTCGGAAATAAAGGAGTCGTTGATGCTGACCGGGTTGCGCGCCGCCAGCGCGCAGGCGAGCGCGCCGAAGCCGTCGTTGAAGATGAGCGTCAGGCCGTCGACGTCATTCACCTGTTGCAGCAGATATTCATCCGCCGCTTCCCATGCCTGTAGCGCTTCTTCTTCAGCGTTAGGTGGGAACCGCTCTAATGTGAATAACTCACCGTTTAACTCTGCCTGGCTCATCGCCTCTCCGCCTCCGGAATACTAAAACCCGCGAGTTTATACGCAAACTTCGCCCAGTTGAATAGAGATCGGTCGATTATCTCCCGCTTTCCTGCGCCATATGCGACAGACGTTTATCATCCAGACTGTAGCGATTCATTATCACTATCAACAGCGCCACCAGCACACCCGGGAAGAGAGTGAACAACAATTTAATCATCTGCAGCGCTGAAGCCGATTGCTGCGCGGCGCCGCCGACGTAGTCCCCCCACGCCAGCAGATAACCCACCAGCGCGCCGCCGATGGCAATCCCTAATTTGATTGCAAACAGGTTGGTTGAGAAGACAATTCCGCTGAGCTTCTTGCCGCTGCGCTTTTCTTCCGCATCAATGATATCTGAGAGCATGCTCCACTGTAGCGGTGTTGCCGCCAGCTGAATGATATTGATGATTATCACCAACGTGAAGATGGCGGCGACGTTGCCCGCCGGGACGAAATACATCGCGATTAACAGCACCGCCTCCAGCGCCATTGACAGCTTGAAGCCCTTCACTTTATCGATGTTCTTAAATATGAACGGCGACAGCATGGCTCCCACCACTCCGGAAGCCAGCGTGGTGGTCAGCAACAAGCTGCCAAGATCCGCGCGCCCCATAATGTTATTGACGTAGTAGAGCGTGGTACCGCCTTTGAACAGCACGGCGATCAGGTTCACCACGTTCAGCGTAAATAAAATGCGCCAGTCTTTGTTCGCCAGCAGGGTTTTCAGGTCATCAAGGATGCTGCTCTGATTATTGGCCGTAATGTCTGTAGAGTAGCGCTCTTTAGTCAGGCCAAAACAGATAAAGAACAGCACGATGCTCAAGGCGCCCATCACCATCATGGTGTAGAAATACCCGTTTTGCAGATTGCCTTTCCCCAGCCAGGCTACCAACGGTAGCGCAGTCAGCGACACAATCAGGCCGCCTAAGGTACTTAGCGCAAACCGCCACGACTGCAGCGATACTCGCTCGCGGGAGTCATTGGAAATATTATTAATCATCGCGCAGTACGGGACGTTAATAGCGGTATACACTAACGATAATAAAGTATAAGAAACATAGGCATAAATTAACTTGCCGCTATAGCCTAAATCCGGGGTATAAAACGTTAAGCAGCACAATACGCCAAACGGAATGGCAAACCATAAAATATAGGGCCGGAATTGACCATATTTAGTGCGGGTTCTATCAGCCACCGCCCCCATTAATACATCGGTCACCGCATCTAATACTCTGACGGCTAAAAACATGGTTCCCATATGCGCGGGGCTTAAACCAAATACGTCAGTATAAAACCAGGCCATGAACAACATCACTGTTTGCCATACTAAATTACAACCGGTGTCGCCTAAGCCATAGCTGAATTTTTCTTTGATACTAATACGGGCAGTATTCATCGCGCCTCCGCAATAAGAGCACTGGTAGATTTGATATGCATACGTTATTGCTAAGGGCAATCCGGTTATGTATAAATTATCCTGTTAAATATAAGAAGAGTGTACCCGATGAGTGACGAATCTCCCGTTTTCGAAAAGATCCCCGTTGGCGCAGGTGAACTCTTTACGCTGCGAGCAGATAACATAAATGATTTCAATGGGATAAATGTAGTTCCACATTTCCATATGATGGACGAACTGATGTGGTTCAGAGAATCAGGGGGAAGCTATTCCATTGGCGACGAAAAATTTACCATTAAAAACAACACGCTGGTATATGTCCCTGCCCTACTCATTCATGAAATGACGCTACCGCCCGCTGCCAGCCACAAGCGTTATCTTATGCAATTCGAAAAAGAGTGGCTGGAAGGATATGATCTGTCGCTACCTGCGGCCCACTGCGGCGCGGTAGTTTATCTTTCCGGCGAGGAGGCTGAGCGCCTTGAGCTGCTGCTGAGCTGGTGCAGTGAGTTCAGCGACTTCTCCGATTCGCTGTTCCGTTCCCTGATGCAAAGCATACTACTGCATGCTTTTAATCGCCTTAAAGATTCCGTTCCTGTTACCGAACGAACCCATCATCGCTACCTGAGCGAACTTATCGAACTACTACAAGTCATTAATGCCAATGAAAATTTTGAAATGACAACAGAGGAAGCCGCCCGACGCTGTCAGTGGTCAAAATCCTGGTTTTCCCGCACCTTTAAATCCGCCTTTGGCATCAGCTTTAAGAAATTCATGCTGCTGCGCAAACTCAATATCGCTGTCAATCTGCTGACAAACACCGACCTGAAGATCAGCGATATCTCGCAAAGTGCCGGCTTCACTGACAGCGCCTACTTCTGCCTCAAGTTTAAAGAGATGATGAACGATACTCCGCAATCTTTCCGCCACAAAATCAGAAGTACCGATGCCGTAGGCAGTCGGGCGGAGAAATAAATCGTTTTTTGTGAGCAGCATCACCAGATAAGTGGACGTTTATTATATAAATAGAAACAGTCTATATATCTCCTGAGTCATCCTCCACTTAAAATTATTGCTATATTTTGAGCATTAAGGATAAATACGATGATTCAGAATCCTGTCTTTAGAGGTTTTAATCCTGACCCCTGTATATGCCGCCGCGGCGATGATTATTATGTGGCGGTATCATCATTTGAATGGTTTCCCGGACTACCGGTTTATCATTCAAGGGATCTTAAACATTGGCAATTGCTCACCCATGTGCTTACCGATGATAATAACCCAGACTTAAAAAAACTGCCTTCTGCCAAAGGTATTTGGGCCCCAAGCCTGACCTGGTGCGAAGAAGAAAAGCTGTTTTATGTCATTTATGGCGTTATGAATTCAATGAACTCCCGTTATTTTGACGTTGATAATTATCTTATTACCGCCGAGGAGATCACTGGCCCGTGGAGCGCCCCCGTTTATCTCCATTCTGCTGGATTCGATGCCTCAATTTTGCACGACCACGATGGCAGAAAATGGATCGTCTCACTGGAGTGGGAAACTCGCGAAGGCTATGAAAAACCGGGAGCGATCTGCCTGGTGGAATATTCGCCGCAGACGCACAGCGTCATCGGCTACCCGCAGCGCATCTGGCACGGCGGTACCGACCGCGGCTGCATTGAAGCGCCGCATCTGACGAGACGCGGCGACTATTACTACCTGATGGTCGCCGAAGGCGGCACCGGTTACGGGCATTCTGTCACCATGGCCCGCGCCACCGAGGTCGCTGGCCCCTATCAAGGCGATCCGCTCAATCCAATCGTCACATCCTGGCCAGAGAATTTTAACGAACGCAAAGATACAGGCCATCTCAAGCCCCACTATTTCAATCCGGAAACCTACCTGCAAAAGGCCGGGCACGGTAGCTATGTCGAGACCCCAACGGGTGAAGTCTGGCTAACCCACCTTTGCAGTCGTCCGTTTCGCCAGGAGCTACGCTGCCCGCTGGGTCGCGAAACGGCGATCCAAAGGATGGAATGGAGCGAGGATGGCTGGCTGCGCCTGGCCGCTGGGGGTCATCTCGCACAGCATCAGGTAGAAGGATCCCGTCTGCCGCCGCACCCGTTTCCACCAAAAGCGGACCTTGATGATTTTGATGAGCCAAGGGTGGATAACGCGTTTTATGCGCCGAGGATCCATTTCCAGCGTTTTACCTGCCTGACGCGTAAAGCAGGCTATCTTGCTCTACGCGGTCAGGAGTCGCTGAGCTCGCTCAATAAAGTCAGTCTGCTGGCGAAAAAGCTGGCCTCGGTATACGCCAACATCAGTACGAAGATGGATTTTAACCCGGAGATTTATCAGCACAGCGCTGGACTGGTGCTCTATTACGACAACATGAACTATCTGTTTTTACATAAAACCTGGGATGAAACCTCTGGCGCGGCGCAACTGGCTATTATCTACATGGATAACGGTGAGCGTCACGACGATCCACAGAAAATTCGCCTTGCCGAGGGAGAAATCTATCTCGCGATTGCTATTAATGGCCGAGAGGTACAGTGTTCATGGTCTGTCGACGGTGAGCACTATCACCCCATCGGAGCGGTCTACGACACATCGCATTTCTCCGATGAATACAGCCGCTACGGCGAGTTTACCGGGGCGTTTGTCGGCATGGCCTGCGTGGATAGTATGCTGCATCGCAAAGAGGCGCTGTTTGATTTCTTCTGCTACCGGGCGGATGAAGACGCGATAATCGAGTAACGATGCCTTTCTGGCATCCTGTCCGCACAGGGTGCTAGAATCCCCGGCTGTTGTCGCTTAATTACGCAAACGGGCTACATGAGCACATTACCTTATCTCCATGGCTATCCTGAATCGCTGCTGTCGCAGGTGACGACCTTAATCGAGCAAGACCGCCTCGGCGAGGTGCTGCAAAAGCGTTATCCGCAGGGGCATGACGTTAACAGCGATAAAGCGCTGTATCAGTACACCCAGGATATGAAGGCCCGCTTTCTGCGCGGAGCGGCGCCGATCAACAAAGTGATGTACGACAGTAAAATCCACGTGCTGAACAATGCGCTCGGCCTGCATACCGCGATTTCCCGCGTTCAGGGCGGTAAGCTGAAAGCCAAAGCGGAAATTCGCGTGGCGACGGTGTTTCGCGACGCGCCGGAGGCCTTTCTGCGGATGATCGTGGTCCATGAACTGGCGCATTTGAAAGAGAAAGATCACAACAAAGCCTTTTATCAACTGTGCTGCCATATGGAGCCACAGTACCATCAACTGGAATTCGATACCCGCCTGTGGCTGACGCACCTTTCGTTAAATCGTTCTGCGTAGTGACGCACTGGTTTTGTCATGATGGCATGATAGAGTGACGACAGGTTCCCTTTAATGGAGTTCGTCAACGTTTATGATACGTTTCGCAGTTGTTGGCACAAACTGGATCACCAAGCAGTTTGTCGATGCCGCCCATGAAACCGGCAAATATAAACTTACCGCCATCTACTCCCGCAGCCTCGAACAGGCGCAAGCCTTCGCCAATGACTATCCGGTCGAGCATCTGTTTACCTCGCTCGATGAGCTGGCACAGAGCCCTGACGTTGACGCGGTCTATATTGCCAGCCCGAACTCGCTGCACTTCCCGCAGACCCGGCTGTTCCTGAGCCACAAAAAGCACGTCATTTGCGAAAAGCCGCTGGCATCGAACCTGCAGGAAGTCGAGGCGGCGATAGCGCTGGCGAAAGAAAATAACGTTGTGCTGTTTGAAGCCTTTAAAACCGCCAGCCTGCCTAACTTTCTGCTACTCAAAGAGACGCTTCCTAAAGCGGGCAAACTGCGCAAAGCCTTCATCAACTACTGTCAGTACTCCTCGCGCTATCAGCGCTACCTTGACGGCGAAAACCCCAACACCTTTAACCCGGCGTTCTCTAACGGTTCGATTATGGATATCGGCTTCTATTGCCTGGCGTCCGCTGTGGCGTTATGGGGCGAACCGCGGGCCGTTCTTGCCACCGCCAGCCTGCTGGACAGCGGCGTAGACGCCCAGGGCACCGTGGTGCTGAGCTATGGCGACTTCGACGTGACGCTGCATCACTCCAAAGTTAGCGATTCCGCGATCCCCAGTGAAATCCAGGGCGAAGACGGCACATTAGTGATCGAAAAAATCTCCGAATGCCAGAAGCTGGCGTTTGTGCCGCGCGGCGGCAAAGCCCAGGACCTGACGCAGCCCCAGCACATTAATACTATGCTGTATGAGGCGGAGACCTTTGCGCGCCTGGTGGAGACACAGGATGTCAATCACCCGGGTCTGACCGTGAGCCGTATTACGGCAAAACTGTCGAGCGAAATTCGTCGCCAGACCGGAGTGATCTTCCCGGCCGATACGCAGCCGCTGGCGTAAAAGAGTGTAAAGGCCGGACCGGCCGCCATTGACGAAAACCGCCCTGTGACATATTTTGTTACGTGCAAAGGGGAGTAACTTCCTTGCCGGTTGATCGTCATTACGATGCGTGCAATACCGCATCCGGTCGCCGGGCAATAACCAAAGCCCATCGCGATGTACTTTGGTTGTTGTAAGTGAGACCTTGCCGGAAGGCGAGGTCTATGCATAAAAGCGCAGCGGCTGCCGTCTTCCGACGTCAGCCGTTTTGTTTTTATGTAAGGAATATCAAATGAATACTGTCGGCACGCCGTTGCTATGGGGTGGATTCGCTGTCGTCGTCGCGATCATGTTGGCAATCGACCTGCTGCTTCAGGGACGACGCGGTTCGCATAGCATGACCATGAAGCAGGCCGCGGGCTGGTCAATCCTTTGGGTCACGCTTTCTCTGCTGTTCAACGCCGCCTTCTGGTGGTATCTGGTACAAACCCAGGGCCGGGCCGTCGCTGACCCGCAGGCCTTAGCCTTCCTCACCGGTTATCTGATTGAGAAAGCGCTGGCGGTCGATAACGTCTTCGTCTGGTTGATGCTGTTCAGCTATTTCGCCGTACCGCCTGCTCTGCAGCGCCGGGTACTGGTGTATGGCGTGCTGGGCGCGATTGTTCTGCGTACCATCATGATCTTCGCCGGCAGCTGGCTGATTTCCCAGTTTGACTGGCTGCTGTACGTCTTCGGCGCCTTCCTGCTTTTTACCGGCGTGAAGATGGCGCTGGCGAAAGAAGATGACTCCGGCATCGGCGATAAACCACTGGTGCGCTGGATCCGCAGCCATCTGCGAATGACGGATAAAATCGAGAGCGAGCGCTTCTTCACCCGTAAAAACGGGGTGCTGTTCGCCACGCCGCTGCTGCTGGTGCTGATCCTGGTGGAACTGAGCGATGTGATTTTCGCCGTCGACAGTATCCCGGCGATCTTCGCGGTCACCACCGATCCGTTTATCGTCCTGACCTCAAACCTGTTCGCGATCCTCGGCCTGCGCGCCATGTACTTCCTGCTGGCGGGGGTCGCCGAGCGCTTCTCGATGCTCAAATACGGTCTGTCGGTGATCCTGGTGTTTATTGGCGTGAAGATGCTGATCGTCGACTTCTACCATATCCCGGTCGCCATCTCGCTGGGCGTGGTGGGAGGCATCCTGACCGTCACGCTGCTGATTAACGCCTGGGTCAACAAGCAACACGACAAGCAGCGCAAACTGCCTGAGTAATCTGCACAACGCGCCGTCGGCCATCGCCGACGGCAATCTCTGCTCATGTCACAGTTATGTTACTGCATAGTTAAAAAACAAGATCCAGATTAAAATCACAGCATTTTACGCTTCCAGCCCGCCATTCTTTCCGTATACTCGACTATGCAAACATCTACTTACATCCTGACATAAACGTAACAAATAATACGTGGCTGGGATGGCTTGCTACATCACTGGAAGGAATGAATTATGACCACACGCACTCCCCCATCGGGGTGGATCTCACGCCTGGCGCAAGGCAGCCTGGTGAAACAAATTTTAATCGGTCTGGTGCTTGGCGTGCTGCTGGCGCTGGTCTCTAAGCCAACGGCCATTGCCGTCGGTCTGCTGGGGACCCTGTTCGTCGGCGCGTTAAAGGCGGTGGCGCCGGTGCTGGTATTGATGCTGGTGATGGCCTCCATCGCTAACCATCAGCACGGACAAAAAACCAGTATTCGCCCCATTCTGTTTCTCTATCTGCTGGGCACCTTCAGCGCGGCGCTGACCGCGGTGTTGTTTAGTTTTGTCTTTCCGTCGACTCTGCATTTAACCACCGCCGCCGACAGCATCACGCCGCCGTCGGGGATTGTCGAAGTGCTGCGCGGCCTGCTGATGAGCATGGTATCTAACCCGATCGACGCCCTGCTGAACGCCAACTATATCGGCATTCTGGTGTGGGCGGTGGGGCTGGGCTTCGCCCTGCGTCACGGTAACGACACCACCAAAAACCTGATCAACGATGTCTCCCATGCGGTGACCTTCATCGTCAAAGTGGTGATCCGTTTTGCACCGCTGGGGATCTTCGGTCTGGTCTCTTCCACCCTGGCGACCACCGGTTTCGAGACCCTGTGGGGCTACGCCCAGCTACTGCTGGTGCTGGTCGGCTGTATGCTGCTGGTAGCGCTGGTGATTAACCCGCTGCTGGTGTTCTGGAAAATCCGCCGTAACCCCTATCCGCTGGTGCTGACCTGCCTGCGCGAAAGCGGCGTCTACGCGTTCTTCACCCGCAGCTCCGCCGCCAATATTCCGGTGAATATGGCGCTGTGTGAAAAGCTGAATCTGGATCGCGATACCTATTCGGTCTCCATTCCACTGGGGGCGACCATCAATATGGCGGGCGCGGCGATCACGATCACCGTGCTGACGCTGGCGGCGGTGCATACGCTGAATATTCCGGTGGATCTGCCGACGGCGCTGCTGCTGAGCGTGGTCGCTTCACTGTGCGCCTGCGGCGCCTCCGGCGTGGCGGGCGGTTCGCTGCTGCTGATCCCGCTGGCCTGTAATATGTTTGGGATCCCGAACGATGTGGCGATGCAGGTGGTTGCCGTCGGCTTTATTATCGGCGTGCTGCAGGATTCCTGCGAAACGGCGCTGAACTCCTCCACCGACGCCCTGTTTACCGCCGCGGCCTGCATAGCAGAAGATGACCAGCTGGCGAAAAACGCCCTGCGCAGCTAATGCCTTTCCCCTCCGCTATCGGGCGGAGGGGCTCTCTTCCTGGACTGCGTTTTCAACCTTAAACGGATCGATACCGCGCTTTTGCATCCGGCGGAAGCGAATGATATTCAGCCCGTTGACGATCAGAAAACTGCCTTCAATCAGCGTCCCACCAATCGAACCCAACCACAGATTATGCGTGACCCAGCAGGCGGTGGAGCACCACATCACGCAGCGGACGGTCAGCCCTTTGCAACGAAACAGCGCCCAGGTGCTGGCGACGGTGCCAATGATCGGCAGCAGCTCCATGGCATGCTGCAGTTTGCCCAAGCCGAGGATCAGCGTCAGGAGGATAAAGACGGTCATCACCCACAGGCTACGGGTGCGTAAGGAAATGACCGTACGTAGCGCATTGAGCCCGGCGCTCATTCCGGCCGACCCGGCGCCCATCAGGAAAAAATGGACGCCGATAATAGCGCTATAGACCGCCAGCTGTAGCCTGAAACGGCGTTCATCGCGGTTGATAAAGGTGGTAATGCCGATAAGAAAGGCGATGACGCCGACCCCCTGGGCCAGCCAATACGCGGTCATGAAAGCTCCCTGACTGAAAAAAACAAACGGCGCTTCACTGGCTGAAACGCCGCTGTTACGAGCCCGATGGCGTTACGCTATCAGGCCGATACACGTTCTACGCCCCTGGGCGCCAATGTGAATACACCTTTACAGGGTAACACCGCTTTTAAAGATGGCCAGTTCGCGGAAGTCATTCTGTTCATTACAGGTCGGTTTACCGTTAGCGAAAGCCACAATGGCATCCACAAACTCCTCCAGCAGCTGCGGCATCGCTTTGCCATGGAGCAGCTGCCCGGCATCGAAGTCGATCCAGTGCTTTTTCTTCGCCGCCAGTTCGCTGTTGGTGGCGATCTTCACCGTCGGCACAAAGCCGCCGTACGGCGTGCCGCGTCCGGTGCTAAACAACACCATATGACAGCCGGCGCCGGCCAGCGCGCTGGTGGCGACCGCGTCGTTGCCCGGCGCGCTCAGCAAATTCAGACCATGAACCTTCAGGCGCTCGCCGTAGCGCAGGACATCCACCACCTGGCTGGAACCCGCTTTCTGAGTACAGCCCAGCGACTTATCTTCCAGGGTGGTGATCCCCCCGGCTTTGTTACCCGGGGAAGGGTTTTCGTAAATAGGCTGGTCGTGTGCGATAAAGTACTGCTTAAAGTCATTGACCATGGTCACCAGCTTGTCGAAGGTCGCTTCGTCACGGCAGTGACTCATCAGCAGCTGTTCAGCACCGAACATCTCCGGCACTTCGGTCAGCACGGTGGTGCCGCCGTTGGCGATCACATAGTCTGAGAAGCGGCCCAGCATCGGGTTAGCGGTAATGCCCGACAGGCCGTCCGATCCCCCGCACTCGAGACCAAACTTCAGCTCGCTCAATTTACCCGGCTGGCGTTTATCCTGACGCATCACTTCATACAGCTGATGCAGATGCGCAACCCCCGCTTCCACTTCATCGTCCTGGTGCTGGCAAACCATAAAGTGCACACGCTGCGGGTCAAACTCGCCCAGCGTTTCGCGAAAGGCATCCACCTGGTTGTTTTCACAGCCAAGGCCAACCACCAGTACCGCCCCGGCGTTCGGGTGACGAACCATATTTTGCAGCATGGTGCGAGTGTTGATGTGGTCATCCCCAAGCTGCGAGCAGCCATAGGTGTGGCTGAAGAGATGCACCCCATCGATATCCTCAGCGCCATACGTCTCTTTCAGGAAACGGTTCTGCATTTGTCTGGCCATCGCGTTGACGCAGCCGACGGTCGGCAGGATCCACAGCTCATTGCGCACGCCGACGTCACCGTTGGCGCGACGATAAATCTGCACTTCGCGATCCGCAGGCTGTGGCGGTTGGGCAACCCGGTCCGGTTGATAGCGATACGCGTCAAGGTCGCTGAGATTGGTGCGCGTATTGTGCGCATGAACATGCTCGCCCGGCGCGATATCCGCCAGCGCATGGCCAATCGGCAACCCGTACTTAACGACGTTTTCCCCTTTCGCGATAGCGCGCAGTGCAAACTTGTGGCCGCGAACGATATCCTGGCCGAGGGTGACCGAATCCTTATCAATCGTCACCACACTACCGGCAGCGATATCCGCCAGCGCGACCGCGACGTTATCCTGCGAATGGATTTTAATGTATTGCATATCAACCGACCTCTGGCCTTAGTTCAGTTCAATGGCGAAATAGTCACGCGCATTGTTAAAGCAAATGTTTTTCACCATCTCGCCCAGCAGCGCGATATCCGCAGGCGCTTCGCCGGCAGCCACCCAGCGGCCGATCATCTGGCACAGAATGCGGCGGAAGTATTCGTGGCGCGTGTAGGAGAGGAAGCTGCGGCTGTCGGTCAGCATCCCGACGAAGCGGCTCAGCAGGCCGAGCTGCGCCAGCTGGGTCATCTGCCGCTCCATGCCGTCTTTCTGATCGTTGAACCACCAGCCGGAGCCGAACTGCATCTTGCCTGGCATGCCTTCACCCTGGAAGTTACCGATCATGGTGCCCAGCACTTCGTTATCGCGCGGGTTCAGGCAGTAGAGAATGGTTTTCGGCAGCAGGTTTTCTTCGTTCTGCTTGCTCAGCAGCTTAGACAGCTCTTCCGCCATCGGGCGATCGTTGATCGAATCGAAGCCCACATCCGGGCCTAACAGTTTGAACTGACGCAGGTTGTTGTTACGCAGCGCACCGATATGGTACTGCTGTACCCAACCGCGACGGGCATATTCTGCGCCGAGGAACACCAGCACCGCGGTTTTGAACTGCGCCACTTCGTGTTCGCTGAGGGGCTCGCCAGCCAGACGGCGCGCCAGAATGGCGTCCAGCTCGGCGTCGGTCGCTTCCGCAAACAGCACCACGTCCAGCGCGTGGTCGGAGACCTTGCAGCCGTGTGCGGCAAAGTGGTCCAGACGTTTGGTCAGAGCGCTTTGCAGGTCCGCAAAACGGCGAATATCGGTATCGGACACCTCACCCAGCCTCGCCATGTAGTCATTAAAGGTCGCCTGTTCAATGTTGAATGCTTTATCCGGGCGCCAGCTCGGCAGCACTTTGATATCAAAGGAGGTATCTTTGGCGACAACCGCATGGTGCTCGAGAGAATCAATCGGATCGTCGGTGGTACCGACCATCTTCACATTCATCTGCTTCATGATCCCGCGGGCGGAGAAGGCGTCCTGAGCCAGTAAATCATTGCACTGGTCCCAGATCTCATCGGCGGTGGATGGAGACAACAGCTTACCTGTAATACCAAAAGGGCGACGCAGCTCTAAATGGGTCCAGTGGTATAACGGGTTGCCAATAGTGTGCGGCACCGTTGCCGCCCAGGCGTCAAATTTCTCGCGATCGGACGCATCACCGGTACACAGACGCTCCGGTACGCCGTTAGTGCGCATTGCGCGCCATTTGTAGTGATCGCCTTTCAGCCAGATGTCATACAGATTTTTGAAGCGATAGTTTTCGGCAACCTGCTGCGGCGGAAGGTGGCAATGGTAGTCGAAAATCGGCTGATCTTTGGCGTAATCGTGGTACAGACGGCGAGCAAATTCGGTATCGAGTAGAAAATCTTCAGTCATAAACGGTGTCATTCGCGTGTCCTCTTCGCTCCGTAGCGGGAGCCTTTCAGATGATTGACTACAATGCTGACAAAGTTATCACACCAATTTCTACAGACCGAGCTGTTTTTCGTGAGTTAGATCAATAAACGTCGATAAAAAAACGACCGCCTCATTGGAAAACACCCCGGCAGGGCGCGCCATCTCTGGCTTTCCCGGTAAGGGCTAAAGACCACACTAACTTTCCCACTTTTGTGACAGCACTCAACTTTTAAAGTTGTATGACAAGTTATCTTTCTGCCGTCGCAACATATAAACCGACGGAATGCATTACCGGTGTTTATGACATCGGCTTATACGGAATGGACACCGACTTTCAACATAACAACTGATGGTAAGGTTCGGGCCAGAGGGGGATCCCCCCTCCTGAACCCTCCGTTTCGCTTTCCCGACCGCGTATTGCCGTCAGGAAAGGCCGCACCTGATGCGGAAAGATAACAGACGATGAGGTTTACATGCGTAAAATTAAAGGGTTACGTTGGTACATGATTGCGCTGGTGACGCTAGGCACCGTGCTGGGCTACCTGACCCGTAACACCGTGGCGGCGGCCGCGCCGACGCTGATGGAAGAGTTACACATCTCGACTCAACAGTACTCCTATATCATTGCAGCCTATTCCGCTGCCTACACCGTCATGCAGCCTGTCGCGGGTTACGTCCTCGATATTCTCGGGACCAAAATCGGCTATGCCTTCTTTGCTATCGCCTGGGCGATATTCTGCGGCTCAACCGCGCTGGCAGGCAGCTGGGGCGGCCTGGCGCTGGCTCGCGGCGCAGTCGGCGCAGCGGAAGCCGCGATGATCCCTGCCGGGCTGAAAGCCAGTTCTGAATGGTTCCCGGCAAAAGAGCGCTCTATCGCGGTGGGCTACTTCAACGTCGGTTCCTCTATTGGCGCCATGATCGCGCCGCCGTTGGTGGTGTGGGCGATTGTCATGCACAGCTGGCAGATGGCGTTCATCATCTCCGGGGTATTGAGCTTCGCCTGGGCCATCGCCTGGCTTATCTTCTACAAACACCCGCGCGACCAGAAAAAATTATCTGACGAAGAACGCGACTACATCATTGGCGGTCAGGAGTCTCAGCATCAGACCAATAACGCAAAAAAAATGTCGCCGTGGCAGATCCTGCGCAACCGTCAGTTCTGGGGTATCGCCCTGCCGCGCTTCCTCGCCGAGCCGGCCTGGGGGACCTTTAACGCCTGGATCCCGCTGTTCATGTTTAAGGTTTACGGCTTTAACCTGAAAGAGATCGCGATGTTCGCCTGGATGCCGATGCTGTTCGCCGACCTCGGCTGCATCGTGGGCGGTTACCTGCCGCCGCTGTTCCAGCGCTGGTTTGGCGTCAACCTGATCGTGTCGCGTAAAATGGTGGTCACCATGGGCGCCCTGCTGATGATTGGCCCGGGGATGATCGGCCTGTTCACCAGCCCGTACGTGGCGATTGCCCTGCTGTGCATCGGCGGGTTCGCTCACCAGGCGCTGTCCGGGGCGCTGATCACCCTCTCTTCCGACGTCTTTGGCCGTAACGAAGTCGCTACCGCCAACGGTCTGACCGGGATGGCCGCCTGGCTGGCGAGCACCATGTTCGCCCTGGTTGTCGGCGCGCTGGCAGACACCATCGGCTTCAGCCCGCTGTTTGCGGTACTGGCCGTCTTTGACCTGCTGGGCGCGTTGGTTATCTGGACGGTGCTGAAAAACAAACCGGCTGACGATGACTCGACGCCGCTTAGCAGCCGCAAACCCGCCACGCAGAGTTAGATCATGTGCTGATATGACCGCTTATCGAGCCGCCTTCTCAGGCGGCTTTTTCATGCCTGCCAGTGGTGGAAAGCGTGTAAAAGTGGTATAACAAATCGAATATTGTCGCCATCTTGCGGGAGCGAATATGGAAATCATTGAACCACGCCGTCTGTATCAGCAGCTTGCCGCTGAGCTGAAGACGCGCATCGAACAAGGTGTCTACCTTGTAGGGGATAAGCTGCCCGCCGAGCGCTTTATCGCCGATGAAAAAAACGTCAGCCGCACCGTGGTTCGTGAAGCCATTATCATGCTGGAAGTGGAAGGGTATGTCGAAGTCCGCAAAGGGTCGGGTATTCATGTCATCTCCAACCATCCCAAGTACCAGCAGGTGGCCGATGAAAGCCTTGAATTCGCCAACTATGGCCCTTTTGAACTCCTGCAGGCGCGGCAGCTAATTGAAAGCAATATTGCTGAATTCGCGGCGACTCAGGTGACCAAACAGGACATCATGAAGCTGATGGAGATTCAGGAGAAAGCGCGCAACGAGAAGTGTTTCCGCGACTCCGAGTGGGATCTCCAGTTCCACGTCCAGGTGGCGCTGGCCACGCAGAACAGTGCGCTGGCGGCGATCGTGGAAAAAATGTGGACCCAGCGCGTGCATAACCCGTACTGGAAAAAGCTGCATGAGCATATCGACCTGCGCACGGTCGATAACTGGTGCGACGATCACGATCAGATCCTGAAAGCCCTGCTGCGTAAAGATCCCAACGCCGCCAAGCTGGCGATGTGGCAGCATCTGGAAAATACCAAGCAAATGCTGTTTAACGAAACCAGCGATGACTTTGAATTTAATGCCGATCGCTACTTATTTGCCGATAATCCGGTAGTTCATCTCGATACGGCGGCCAACAGCGCGAAATAAGCGCTTATCCTGACGGCGCGCGGCCCCTGCGCGCCTGCCCCCCAGGCCGGCTGGAGTAAGTAAAACATATATAGTGTCAGCCTGTGTAAATCCTCTCGCCTCCCACCGCCGCAATCAGCAAAATCAACGAGCAACACCTTGCAATTTCTCTGACGTAAAGTCAGCTGATTTGTTACAATTAGATGCATTTTGCCGTTCTGGGGGTAAGTGTTTACTTACTTCAGTCTTATACAGGGAAGCGTTCAGAGCGCCTAAGCAGCGACCAAAATCTCATAAAAATCTTGTCGCCCAACATGCCACGCGCTCAGACGTGCCGTTAACCGATGTACCAGGAATCGTGAATGGAACTTTTAACCCAGTTATTGAATGCCTTGTGGGCTCAGGATTACGAAACGCTCGCGAATCCCTCCATGATTGGCATGCTGTATTTTGTCTTGTTTATGATTTTGTTCCTTGAGAACGGGTTACTGCCTGCCGCGTTTTTACCGGGGGATAGTCTGCTTGTGCTCGTGGGCGTGCTGATCGCCAAAGGGGCGATGGGCTTTCCGGAAACCTTGCTGCTGCTTACCGCCGCCGCCAGCCTCGGCTGCTGGCTGAGCTACATTCAGGGGCGCTGGCTGGGCAATACGCGGATCGTGCAAAACTGGCTGTCGCATCTGCCCTCTCACTATCATCAACGCGCGCATCACCTGTTTCATAAGCATGGGCTCTCCGCGCTGCTGATCGGCCGCTTTATCGCCTTCGTGCGTACGCTGTTGCCGACGATTGCCGGCCTTTCAGGCCTCAATAACGCTCGCTTTCAGTTCTTTAACTGGATGAGCGGCCTGCTGTGGGTGCTCATCCTGACCTCGCTGGGCTATCTGCTGGGCAAAACCCCGGTATTCCTCAAGTATGAAGATCAGCTGATGTCCTGCCTGATGCTCCTTCCGGTCGCGCTGCTGGTCTTCGGACTGATCGGCTCGCTGGTGGTGCTGTGGAAGAAAAAATACAGAAGCCGGGGCTAATGATGGTCATTAAACGCCCCTCCCTGCGCCAGCTGAGCTGGCTGCTGGGTGGCTCTCTTGTGCTCTGCGCGCTGTTCTGGCTCTGGCTGGCAGTGCAGCAGCAGGAGGCCACGCTGGCGATCCGTCCGGTTGGCCAGGGCGTCAGCATGCCGGACGGCTTCTCCGTCTGGCATCATCTCGACGCCAACGGTATCCGCTTTAAGAGCATTACGCCGCAAAAAGATGGCCTGCTGATTAAGTTCGACTCCACCGCCCAGGGCGCGGCGGCGAAAGAGGTTCTCGGTCGCGCTCTGCCACATGGTTATATTATTGCCCTGCTGGAGGACGATAACTCGGCCACCGCCTGGTTATCCCGTCTGCGCGACGCGCCTCACCGGCTCGGGTAAACTACCGCCTTACTGCGTTTTTTACGCAGTCTGGTGGTTTCCTGCATTTGTTACTATGCTTAAACCTGCGGGAATCAACGCATTCCCGTTCACCATCGGGAACGGGTATATCCTCCGGGTATACCCTCAGACAATGGAAGGTACTATCCATGAAACACCGCATCGCTCTGCTTCTGGCCCTGACTTCACTTAGCGCCAGCGCCATAGCAGCCTCTCCCTGCCAGGAAAAAGAGCAGGATATTCAACGGGAGATCAGCTATGCCGAAAAGCATCATAATCAAAGTCGCATTGATGGGCTAAATACCGCGCTACGTCAGGTACGGGAAAACTGCAGCGACAGTAAACTCAAAGCCGATCATCAGCAAAAAATTGCCAAACAGCGGGAAGAGATCGCTGAACGTCAGCGCGATCTGCAGGAAGCCCGGAAGAAAGGCGATGCGGACAAAATCAACAAACGCCAGCATAAACTCAATGAAGCGCAACAGGAGTTAAAAACGCTGGAGTCTCGGGACTACTAATAACAGTTAACTTTCGCAACACGGACCACGCTACAGGAGAACGACATGGCTAAAGAGAATGTGACTGACGACCTTCGTGCAGAACTGAAAACGCTGGCGGATACCCTGGAGGAAGTTCTGAATTCCTCAGCGGACAAGTCGAAAGAAGAGATTGGTAAACTGCGTAGTAAAGCAGAGAGCGCGCTAAAAGAGAGTCGTGCCCGCCTGGGTGAAACCAGCGATGCGATTTTGCGTCAAACGCGCGAGACCGCCGCGCGGGCGGATGATTATGTTCGCGAAAATCCGTGGACAGGAGTCGGGATTGGTGCCGCCGTCGGGCTGGTGCTGGGTGTCCTGCTGTCGCGTCGCTGATTATGGCGAATACTCAACATACGCAGGGGCCAGGCCAGCGCGTGTTCTCCATTGGCCAGCGTATCGTCACGCTGCTGGCCGAAATGGTGGAAACACGGCTGCGCCTGGTCGTCGTGGAGCTGGAGGAGGAGAAAGCCAACCTCTTCCAGCTGCTGATCATGACCGGACTGACGCTGCTGTTTGCCGCGTTTGGCCTCATGAGTCTGCTGGTGCTGGTTATCTGGGCCGTTGACGCCCAGTACCGCCTGCACGTCATGATCGCCACCACCGTCGTTCTGCTCCTCGCCGCCGCGATCGTGGGTATCCTTACCCTACGTAAGGCGCGCCGCTCCACGCTGCTGCGCCTGACGCGTAAAGAGCTGGAGAACGACCGTGCCCTTCTGGAGGACGATAAACCGTGAATGGCCGACAGGAGCGTGAACGGCAAAAGGCGCTGCTGCTGCGCCAGATCCAGCAGCAACGACTGGAGCTTAGCGCCTGTCGTCGCCACTGGCTGGAGGCGACAGCGCCCCTCGATCGCGGCTGGCATACGCTGCTGAGTTTACGTTCGTGGCTGATGGTTGGCAGCGGTTTGATGGCCGTCTGGTCCATACGACACCCGCACTTTTTGATGCGCTGGACCAAACGCGGTCTCGGACTGTGGAGCACCTGGCGGATGGTCCGCGGGATCCTGCGCCAGTCGTCAACACACTAGCAGCCCGGAGCGCGGGCGCTTATCCCGGCGCCCCGCTCTGCCATTTCCCCGTCCGATACAATACGCCGTTCGCGGCAGACGGGGCCTTCGCCGCAACCCGCGGTTAGCCCCCCTCAGATCTCAATTCATTCCGCTCAGCCACCCGATATCGGGACGGGTAGTTCCCCTCGTCGCCAGAAAATTTCTCCTCACCGCACTTATTGCTCAGAAACTTTGAAGAAGATCTACAGTTTTCCTTGCTAACAATTCCCTCTCCGCCTCGTTACTATCCTCTCCATCGACAGCAACACCGTGTAACCACGCGGGATTGCGCTAAAAAACAAAACTGCCGCCCTTTGGGTTTTCTGGAGTAAGAAATGAAAAAATTAGAAGATGTTGGTGTACTGGTAGCGCGTATTCTGATGCCGATTCTGTTTATCACTGCTGGATGGGGCAAAATCACTGGTTACGCCGGAACCCAGCAGTATATGGAAGCCATGGGCGTGCCGGGAGCACTGCTGCCGCTGACCATTCTCCTTGAATTCGGCGGCGGTCTGGCGATTCTGTTCGGTTTCCTGACCCGTACCACCGCGTTGTTCACCGCAGGCTTTACGCTGCTGACCGCGTTCCTGTTCCACAGCAACTTTGCGGAAGGCGTGAACTCGCTGATGTTCATGAAAAACCTGACCATTGCTGGCGGTTATCTGCTGCTGGCCATTACCGGACCGGGCGCATTCAGCATCGACCGCGTACTGAATAAAAAGTGGTAAGCGCACTATACTGAGTAAAATCTAATAAAAGCGAGGGGATATCTCCTCGCTTTTGCTATCTGCAGGAGGAAGTAATGGGACAATTAGTCGACGGCGTCTGGCAAGATACCTGGTATGACACCAAATCCACCGGAGGACGATTCAAGCGTTCCGTTTCGGCCTTCCGTAACTGGCTCACGGCCGATGGCGCGCCGGGGCCTGCGGGCGAAGGTGGCTTTGCCGCGGAAAAAGACCGTTATCATCTGTATGTTTCTCTGGCCTGCCCGTGGGCGCACCGCACGTTAATTCTGCGCAAGCTGAAAGGACTGGAACCCTTTATATCCGTCTCCGTGGTCAATCCGCTGATGCTGGAAAACGGCTGGACCTTCGCCGATGATTTCCCTGGTGCTACCGGCGACCAGCTCTATCATCATCAGTTCCTCTATCAGCTCTATCTGCAGGCTGACCCGCACTATACCGGTCGCGTCACGGTCCCTGTCTTGTGGGACAAAAAACAGCAGACCATCGTCAGCAATGAGTCGGCAGAAATCATCCGCATGTTTAATACCGCCTTCGATGGTCTGGGCGCCAGAGCCGGGGATTACTATCCGCCGGCGCTGCGGGAAAAAATCGATGAACTGAACGGCTGGATCTACGACAACGTCAACAACGGCGTGTATAAGGCCGGCTTTGCCACCAGCCAGCAGGCTTACGACGAAGCGGTCGGGGCGGTCTTTACTTCACTGGAGCGGCTGGAGCAGATCCTCGGTCAGCATCGTTACCTGACGGGAAATCAGCTGACGGAAGCCGATATTCGCCTGTGGACGACGCTGGTACGGTTCGACCCGGTATATGTGACGCATTTTAAATGCGACAAACGGCGCATTAGCGATTATCTCAACCTGTACGGTTTTCTGCGCGATATCTACCAGATGCCCGGCATCGCGGAGACGGTGAGTATTCCGCATATCCGCCACCACTATTACCGCAGCCATAAAACCATTAATCCAACCGGCATTATCTCCATTGGACCGCAACAGGATCTCAACGAACCCCACGGTCGCGATCAGCGCTTCCGTTGATCTTTCGGGCGCCAGTGATGGCGCCCAATAATTCAGAAAACAGATATTTACCCACCATTCATTCACGTCTATTCTTATTGCGATCGCTTAAAAAACAAGTGATTGACGGTTAATTGAGGCGTAGAAATGGACTGGTATCTCAAGGCATTAAAAAACTATATAGGATTTGGCGGCCGTGCGCGGCGCAAAGAGTACTGGATGTTTATTCTGGTCAACCTCATCCTGACCGGCGTATTGAGCATCATCGATAAAATGCTGGGCTGGCAGCGGGCGGGCGGCGAAGGCATTCTGACGACCATCTATGGCGTACTGGTCTTTTTACCGTGGTGGGCGGTGCAGTTTCGGCGTCTGCATGACACCGACCGCTCAGCCTGGTGGCTGCTGCTGCTGTTGATCCCGGTCATCGGCTGGCTGGTGATCCTGATCTTTAACTGCCAGCGCGGCACCGAAGGCAACAATCGCTTCGGACCCGATCCGAAACCCTTCTCCTATTAATCTTCCCGCTCCTCCCGTTAACGGGAGGAGCGTCTTCATCACTATCTACCAGCAAAGAGCTTGGGGATCTCACGCAGACACCAGGACTTCGCTTCGCCCATACTGTCCCGTCGCCAGGCCATGATTATGTCAATTTCATTGGTGTATTCCGGGCTGACAACCCGCAAGCGTCCTTCGGCAATATCCTTCTCCACCAGCGGATAGGGCATGGTCGCCACGCCTAGCCCGGCCAACAGGGCCTGGCGCTTATCTTCAATGGTGCTCACCGTTAAGCGCGGCTGTTTATCCAGCAGCTGAACGGTAAGGACGGGCCGCTCGCGTGCGGTATCCGCTACTGCGACGCCGCGGTATTTCACGCGGGTCACTTCCGAGAGCGGTTCCGGCTCCTGGTGGATCGGGTGATCCGGCGCCGCGACGTACACACTGAGCACCGAATAGAGTTTGCGCGAGTTAATCTCCGAGGAGGAACGAAAATGCATATCCGGCGCGACAACAATATCCGCCCGCCCCTGCTCCAGCCGCTCCCAGGCGCCGGCCAGCACCTCGGTGATAATCGACAACTGCGTATTAGATTTGGTCGCCAGTTTTTCAATTAGCGGAAACAGATCCGGGGTGGGCACCAGCGCTTCGGTGACGATTGTCAGGTGGGTTTCCCAACCGCGCGACAACGCTTCCGCATCGGTGGTGAGTTTATCCGCCGCTTCGAGCAGCACGCGCCCGCGTTCCAGGAGCATCCGTCCAACGTTGGTGAACTTCGTGCGATGACCTGAGCGGTCAAACAGCACCACGTCCAGCTCCTCTTCCAGTTTTTGCATGGTATAGCTCAGGGCGGAAGGCACGCGTCCCAGCTCATCAGCCGCGGCAGCAAAGCTCCCACGACGGTCGATCGCATCCATCACGCGCAACGCTTCCAGCGTTAATGCTCTCTCTTTGGCCATCGCTTTCTCATTCAGGAAATTTGAACATACCGGGCAGAATATCTGGCTAACAATACAGCGTCCATACCTTTACCATTGATTTAGTGTAAAGAGAGGTCAAGAACATGATTACTACCCGAACAGCCAAACAATGCGGACAAGCAGACTTCGGCTGGCTGCAGGCCCGCTACACCTTCTCCTTTGGCCACTACTTCGACCCGAAATTACTGGGCTTCGCGTCCTTGCGCGTCCTCAACCAGGAAGTGCTGGCGCCCGGCGCTTCCTTCCAGGCCAGGACGTACCCAAAAGTCGATATCCTGAACCTGATTCTGGAAGGCGAAGCAGAATATCGCGACAGCGACGGCAACCACGTGCAGGCCAAAGCCGGTGAAGCGCTGCTTATCGCCACCCAGCCTGGCGTGAGCTATAGCGAGCATAATCTGAGCAAAGAGCAGTCGTTAACGCGAATGCAGCTGTGGCTCGACGCTTGCCCGCAGCGGGAAAACCCGCTACAGCAGAAAACCGAAGTGGTGAGCGCACCGCTGCAGCTGCTGGCCTCGCCGGAGGGAGAGAACGGCAGTCTCCAGCTTCGCCAGCAGGCCTGGGTCTACCATATCGCACTGGAGAAAGGAGAGCAGATTAGCGTGCAGCTACATGGCCCACGCGCTTACCTGCAGTCAATCCACGGCACCGTCCATGCCGTCGCGCAGGAACAACAAAAACAGGCTCTCACCTGTGGTGACGGCGCATTTATTCGTGACGAAGCTAACATTACCCTCGTCGCCGATACGCCGCTGCGCGCTTTGCTGATAGATTTACCGGTGTAACAACGGAAGGGATGGAGTCTGTCAGTGAGTAAAAAGAAAAACAGAAAAAAGGCGTCCCCGACGCCATCAGCCCCGACGCAGCCGGAAACCGCCGGCGTCGTCAGCTTTGGTTATGATGAGATGCTGAGCGAACTGGAAGCCATTGTTGTCGAAGCGGAGATTCGTCTGCGGGATGAAGAAAGTCTCGCCTGAAAAGGCAATATCAATGATTCGATTTTCGTTTATAGCCTGAAGATAATATCGGCCCCGAAAGGGGCCGATGGCATTATTCGCTCAGCG
The DNA here is from genome assembly GCF_003790505.1 of Klebsiella sp. P1CD1. Classification (NCBI taxonomy): domain Bacteria; kingdom Pseudomonadati; phylum Pseudomonadota; class Gammaproteobacteria; order Enterobacterales; family Enterobacteriaceae; genus Klebsiella; species Klebsiella sp. P1CD1. The sequence continues at coordinate 652,293 of NZ_CP033631.1, read as the reverse complement.
CGTCGGCAAGATCTTTTTTCACCTGGGTACGCTGCTCCGGCGTCAGGACCTGATTCACATCGAAATAATACTTCACGCGGTAATAACGCACCTGCTGATCGATCTTACTGAAGGCAGCCAGCTGATCCTTGACCGCCTTTTCATCCCATTTTCCGGAATCAATCACGTTAATCAGGGCGCCATCTTTAATGTCTTGCTGCGAAATCTGTTGAACATTATTTTCCAGTTGCTGATGCAGGCTTTTAATTTTCGCAACCTGATCGCTGGTGAGTTTTAAGTGCTGGACAATAGGGTCCTGCGCCGGCGCTGGCGCCGCCTGCACGTCCGCGGCTTGCGCAGACAGAGAGAAACCGGTAGTCAGAAGGGCTGCAAACGCAATACGGGTCATTAATTTCATTGTTTTATCCTGAAGTGAAAGTGTCTGAAATAGCGGTTTATTATTTTACAGTTGGTAGTGAATAAATGTAAAAAATAATACCTAAAGATTATTCACATCGTGCACCTGATCACAAACCATTCAATACATAAGAAATTCAAATGTTCTCACCAAATGAATTCATATGAAAAATACCACGTTTATATAAAATGACTTTAGCGCTTATCACGGAAATTAATTGACAGTAGCCACGGTTGCTTTATTTAATTAGCGAGAAAGATGTCATACATAAAAGCAGGGATATCATTTTTAAAATATATAAGGAGATAGTTATGTTATTACGCACTCGCGTATTACCGCTGGTTTTTGTCATCTCGCTGTTAAGCGGCTGCGGCCTGGCGTCTAAAGCCTTTTATTCCGCGGGAGACAAATTATTTCAACCGGGAGATGACGCCGTCGCTTCGATGCAGACGTATTCAGTCGCCCAGTTCCTGCAGCCGTTTACCCTCAACCCGGCGAAGGCCAGCAGCGATTATCTGGGCAAATGGGTCAAGGTGCGCGGCGTGATTGTCGACATTCGCCGAATGAGCGGTATCGCCGGCAGCTACTATTTTACCGTGACCATGCGAGACGAACAGAATAAAACGGATAAACGTCTGACCTTCAATTTTGGCTCACATAACAGCGCAGACGTTGAGGCGTTAAGCAATGGCAGCGTCGCCACGATCGTCGGCCAGGTTCATCAGGTGCAAGATTCCACGATCCCGACGCTACAGAATCCTAAGGTGGTTAAATAACGGTAACTGACCGATAAGCCGCGTTCTTTTGGTATAGCGTCGTGGACAGTCATTCATCCTGTTCCCGCTATCCGAATAGTCAAAACCCCGCCGGAGCAGGGTTTTAGCGTAAAAGGTGAAACTGACCGATAAGCCGCGTTCTTCTGGTATAGCGTCGTGGACAGTCATTCATCCTGCTTTCGGTATTCGAATAGCAAAAACCCCGCCGGAGCGGGGTTTTGACATAAAGAGGTGAAACTGACCGATAAGCCGCGTTCTTTTGGTATAGCGTCGTGGACAGTCATTCATCCTGCTTCCGGTATTCGAATAGCAAAAACCCCGCCGGAGCGGGGTTTTTGCATAAAGAGGTGAAACTGACCGATAAGCCGCCTTCTTCTGGTATAGCGTCGTGGACAGTCATTCATCCTGCTTCCGGTATTCGAATAGCAAAAACCCCGCCGGAGCGGGGTTTTTGCATAAAGAGGTGAAACTGACCGATAAGCCGGGTTCTGTCGTGGACAGTCATTCATCTAGGCCAGCAATCGCTCACTGGCTCAAGCAGCCTACCCGGGTTCAGTACGGGCCGTACCTTATGAACCCCTATTTGGCCTTGCTCCGGGTGGAGTTTACCGTGCCGCGGACTGTTACCAGCCGCGCGGTGCGCTCTTACCGCACCCTTTCACCCTTACCTGATCCCGCTTACGCGGGCCATCGGCGGTTTGCTCTCTGTTGCACTGGTCGTGGGCTGTGACACCCCCCAGGCGTTACCTGGCACCTTGCCCTATGGAGCCCGGACTTTCCTCCCCTCCGCCCGTCTCCCCCCGAAGGAGGACGACGACGAAGCGGCGACTGTCTGGTCAGCTTCGGCGCGCAGTATAGAGGGTTTACCGCCCGTTGTCATCCTTCTGTCGTCATCCCAACCTGCAGGGTGGCGGCGATATTGCGCGACGCGCGGTAAATGTTATCAAACGCCCCGCGAAATGCCTCTTCCAGCGTCGAAACTGTGGTTAACACGCTGAAAACCGCATCGATGCCGTGATGATGAACCACGCCGACGTCGTGGGTCAGGCTGCCAGCAATACCGATCACCGGCTTACGGTATTTTTTCGCCACCCGGGCTATCCCCACCGGCACCTTACCGTGAATAGACTGGCTATCGATCCGCCCTTCTCCGGTGACCACCAGCGAGCAGTCATGGATCTGCTCTTCCAGCTTCAGCGCCTCGGTAACGATCTCAATCCCGCTACGCAGTTCCGCATTAAGAAAAGCCATCAGCGCCGCGCCCATGCCGCCGGCCGCCCCCGCCCCGGGGATCGGCTTAACGTCCACCTGCAGCGACGCCTTAATGACGTCGGCGAAGTGCGCCAGATTACGATCCAGCTCAACGATCATCGCCTCGGTCGCCCCTTTCTGCGGGCCAAAGATCCGCGACGCGCCGCGCTCGCCCACCAGCGGGTTAGTGACGTCGCAGGCCACGTGGATCATCCTGTCACGTAAGCGTGGATCGATGGCGGAAAGATCGATCCGGCTCAGACGGCTCAGGCTACCGCCGCCATGGCCGATCTCCTGCCCCTCGGCGTCGCAAAGACGGGCGCCTAGCGCCTGCATCATGCCCGCCCCACCATCATTGGTCGCACTGCCGCCGATACCGATAATGATCCGTTTCGCGCCATGTTCCAGCGCCTGTAATATCAGCTCGCCGGTACCGCGTGAAGTGGTGATGAGAGGGTTGCGTTTTTCGGGCGGAACGAGTCCCAGGCCGCTGGCCGCCGCCATCTCAATAAACGCAGTGACGCCATCGCCGGACATGCCCCAGCAGGCCTCCACTTTCTCGCCCAGCGGGCCAGTCACCCATGCGGAATGTTCCGTTCCCTGCGTCGCGGCAATCATCGCCTCCACCGTTCCCTCGCCGCCGTCGGCGACGGGCATGGAAACATACTGCGCGTCGGGGAAAATTTCACGGAATCCTTTTTCTATCGCCTGAGCTACCTCGGCGGCAGACAGGCTTTCTTTGTAAGAGTCTGGGGCAATGACGATTTTCATAAGTTTGTAGCCTGACAGTGCCGCGCAAGGCAAGAATAACAGGGCGCGTGGTGCGCCCTTCTTGTTAGCGAGTGACTTCCACTTTCGCCAGTTTTTCGTAATAGCACGCCAGCGCGCTATGGTCCGCGGTGCCCAGACCGTCCGCACGCAGCGCCTGCATCATCTCCATTACCGCCGCCGTCAGCGGTAGCTGAGCGCCCACGCCATGGGACGTATCCAGGGCGTTCGCCAGATCTTTAATATGCAGGTCGATACGGAATCCCGGCTTGAAGTTACGATCCATCACCATCGGCGCTTTGGCATCCAGCACGGTACTGCCCGCCAGGCCGCCACGGATCGCCTGATATACCAGATCCGGATTGACGCCAGCTTTGGTTGCCAGAGTCAGCGCTTCAGACATCGCCGCGATGTTCAGGGCGACAATCACCTGGTTAGCCAGTTTGGTGACGTTGCCCGCGCCGATGTCGCCGGTATGCACCACGGAGCCCGCCATCGCTTTCATCAGATCGTAGTATTTATCAAAGATCGCCTTATCGCCGCCGACCATCACCGACAGGGTGCCGTCGATGGCTTTTGGTTCGCCACCGCTCACCGGCGCATCCAGCATATCAATACCCTTGGCTTTCAGCGCTTCGCTGATTTCCCGACTCGCCAGCGGCGCGATAGAGCTCATATCAATCACCACGGTGCCCGGCTTTGCGCCTTCGATAATGCCGTTTTCACCCAGCGCCACCTCTTTCACATGCGGAGAGTTTGGCAGCATGGTGATAATGACGTCGCACTGTTCGGCAATCGCCTTCGGCGTCGTCGCGGTCTCTGCACCCGCGGCGATCACGTCGGCAATCGCTTCCGGGTTACGGTCAGACACCACCAGCGAATAACCTGCTTTCAGCAAATTTTTGCTCATCGGTTTGCCCATAATGCCAAGACCGATAAAACCCACTTTGATTGTCATAATGTTCTCTCTCTTCATCCTGGTGATTATTTTTTAAACGCATCAGCAAGTTTCTGCGTTGCTGAGCGGAAGACGCCCAGATCGCTGCCGACGGCGACGAAGGTCGCGCCCCATTCCAGATAGCGGCGCGCATCGGCTTCCACCGGCGCCAGAATGCCACTTGGCTTACCGTGTTTCTTCGCGCTGGCGAAGATATGCTGGATGGCGCGCTGTACCTCAGGATGGGCGGCATTGCCCAGATGACCTAAGGCCGCGGCCAGGTCGCTCGGGCCGACGAACAGGCCGTCGACGCCGTCGGTCGCGGCAATCGCCTCGACGTTGTCCACCCCGGTCTGGCTCTCAATCTGCACCAGAATGGAAATGTTCTTGTTGGACTGGGCGAAGTAGTCCGCCACGGTGCCAAACATATTGCCGCGGTGGGAAACGGAAACCCCGCGGATCCCTTCCGGCGGATAACGGGTCGAAGACACCGCCTGCGCCGCCTGTTCAGCCGTCTCGACAAACGGCACCAGGAAGTTATAGAAGCCGATGTCCAGCATGCGCTTGATGATGATCGGCTCATTGGTCGGCACACGGACTACCTGCGCGCTGGAGCTGCCCTTCAGCGCCATCAGCTGTGGGATAAGCGTGGTCACGTCGTTCGGCGCGTGTTCCGCATCCAGCACCAGCCAGTCGAAACCGGCCAGACCCAGCACCTCAGTGCTGATCGGGTTAGCCAGCGCGCACCAGCAGCCAATCTGCACCTGATGAGCCGCCAGCGCGGCCTTAAATTTGTTCGGGAAAATTGCGTTATCCATGATGTTTACCTTGCGTTAATCGTTGCTTACTTCTGCAATTCCAGGCGTTTAATCTCGCGAACCATAAATATAATCAGCAGAATAAAATAGCGAGTTGGTATTCCTTGTTTCTCATCCCATCCAGGATCATGAAGATATTCATCAAACACAGAACACCTTTTATTATTTTTTTAATCGGGTTCTTTATTTGTTAAATAGACGATATCAACGCTCTCTTATTGCCTATCGGCTACCTCAAAAACATGACACAGTATAATCAGCCTGCCATCGCCAGACACCATGCATAATCACAATATAAATGTCTTATCTGACGCTTTAGTTAGGCAAATGCCACAAGTCATGGGCGCTAATCCACAGTTCTCATGATTGCCTGTCGGTGCGTGAGCTTCGTCGCAAAGAGGGGTGATACAGATCACATTTTAAAGCCATTACTCCTGACATTCTTTATTTCATTATTCTTTTCTACAGCACCAGAATGACCATTTCATTCTTTTTTTAGCACCTTTTTGGAGATGACTGGACAATGGCTGACATTGCAATTCGACAACAATCGCCAACCGCGTTTTATATTAAAGTTGACCCGGCAGATAACGTGGCGATTATTGTCAACGATCGGGGATTGACCGCCGGAACACGTTTCCCGGACGGCCTGACGCTCGTCGAACACATCCCACAGGGTCATAAAGTAGCCCTGGTGGATATCCCTGCCCGCGGTGAAATCATCCGCTACGGAGAAGTGATTGGCTTCGCCGTGCGCGACATCCCACAGGGAAGCTGGATTGACGAATCGCTGGTGGAACTGCCCACCGCCCCGCCGTTGAACACCCTGCCGCTGGCGACCAAAGTGCCTGAACCCCTACCGCCGCTGGAAGGCTATACCTTTGAAGGGTACCGCAATGCCGATGGCAGCGTGGGCACCAAGAACCTGCTGGGCATCACCACCAGCGTGCACTGTGTGGCGGGCGTGGTTGATTATGTGGTGAAAATCATTGAACGCGACCTGCTGCCGAAATACCCCAACGTCGACGGCGTGGCAGGCCTGAACCACCTCTACGGTTGCGGCGTGGCGATTAATGCGCCGGCGGCGGTAGTGCCAATTCGCACTATCCACAATATCGCCCTCAACCCGAATTTCGGCGGTGAGGTGATGGTCATTGGCCTCGGCTGTGAAAAGCTGCAGCCGGAACGCCTGCTGCAGGGCACGGAAGACGTCAAAAGTATCCCGGTGGACAGCGCCAGCATCGTCAGCCTGCAGGATGAAAAGCATGTTGGTTTTAAATCGATGGTCGATGACATTCTGCAGGTGGCCGAGCGCCACCTGGCGAAACTGAACCAGCGCCAGCGGGAAACCTGTCCGGCTTCAGAGCTGGTGGTCGGCATGCAGTGCGGCGGCAGCGACGCCTTCTCCGGTGTGACCGCCAACCCGGCGGTGGGTTATGCATCCGACCTGCTGGTGCGCTGCGGCGCGACGGTGATGTTCTCGGAAGTGACCGAAGTCCGCGACGCCATCCATCTGTTAACCCCGCGGGCGATTAACGAAGAGGTCGGCAAACGCCTGCTGGAAGAGATGGCCTGGTACGATAACTATCTCGACATGGGCAAAACCGACCGCAGCGCCAACCCCTCCCCCGGCAACAAAAAAGGCGGCCTGGCCAACGTGGTGGAAAAAGCATTGGGTTCTATTGCTAAATCAGGGAAAAGCGCCATCGTCGAGGTGCTCTCTCCAGGCCAGCGTCCGACCAAACGCGGCCTGATTTATGCCGCTACCCCCGCCAGCGATTTTGTCTGCGGCACCCAGCAGGTCGCCTCTGGCATTACCGTGCAGGTGTTCACCACCGGTCGCGGCACGCCGTATGGCCTGATGGCGGTACCCGTAATAAAAATGGCGACCCGTACCGAGCTGGCCAACCGCTGGTATGACTTAATGGACATTAACGCCGGGACCATCGCCACTGGCGAAGAGACGATTGAGGATGTCGGGCGGAAGCTGTTCGAATTTATTCTCGACGTCGCCAGCGGACGCAAGAAAACCTTCTCCGATCAATGGGGCCTGCACAACCAGCTGGCGGTGTTTAACCCGGCGCCGGTGACCTGATCGAGAGCGTGAGAATTTAACTACTTTTAGCCCGGATTTATCCGGGCTTGTTGGTTACGGATGCTGTGCGGCAAGGAAAGCGCGGATCTGCGCCTGCGTCGAGGTGCCTTCCATGGGGCCGCGTTGGCTAATCGCCAACGAGCCGCTGGCGTTTGCCCATCTCAGCGCCTCCTGCGGCGTGGCGCCATTGAGGAACAGGCTGACAAAGGTGGCGCCAAAGCAATCCCCGGCACCAGTCGGATCCACCACCGGCACGTTGAAGCCGGCGACATGGTGTGTCTCGTTGGCGCTAAAGTAGCTGGCGCCACGCGGCCCACGTTTAATCACCACATGCTTCACGCCGCGTTTCAATAGCTTATCAACCAGGATCTGCTCATTGCGCTCCGGATTGAGGCCAAAATAATCCAGCTCACCGTCGCTCGGCAGGAAAATATCGGTGTAATCGAGAATGTATTCAAACGCCTGCGACATCTCGGGAATGTTCAGCATCTCTTTGCGAATGTTTGGGTCGAACGACACCGTACCGTTGCGGCCTTTAATGTTTTCAATCGCTTTACGCATCGCATCGATAATACGGAACGAGAACAGCGACGATCCCATAATATGAAAATGCTGACACTGATTTAGCAGCGCCTCATCAATGTGGTCGGCAGTCAGCAAACCGCAGGCGCTGTTAGGCATATTAAAAATAAAATCGCGCTGCGCCTGGCTACGATAGCTGACGAAGGCGCTACCGGTGGTCGCTTTCTGCAGCATGGCGATACCGTTGACGTTAACGCCATCTTTCTCCAGACGCGCAATATTCATCTCGCCAAATGCGTCGTTGCCCACGCAGCTAAACAACACAGAGCCAAAACCCAGCTTTGCCACCTGATCGGCAAAGATTGCCGGCGCCCCGCTGGGATAGGGCCCCCAAAATTCACCGGGGCGGGAAAAACCCTGATTCTCTTCCTTGGCGAGAAACTCCACCAGCAGTTCGCCGATGGTGCAAATGGTTACGTTCATCACCGCTCCTGGTTTGTCTTATGCAAAGCCGTGTTGAGCCATGTCAGGCATTCATTGTTGGTATAGCTGTTGGTCAAACCCGCAGCGAGGAAGCAGGCATGGTACTCTGCCGCGACGACCTGCGGGGTCACCACGCTGCTGATCTGTTGCAATTCACCGACAGCATAACGTTTCTCACCGTAGACCGGTCTGGACGCAACAATCGCGATAGCTCTTTCGCTCTGCGCCACAGCCTCATTCAGTAGATGTGCTGTGGCCTCGTTACGCACGCTCAGCGTACCGTCTTCGGCAATATGATCCACCGCAATCAGCGCATGTGATGGCCGGTAATGACCTAACGCTTTCAGCGCCAGATCGCCCTCCACAATCCGCCCCTGCCCGGACAGCACCCCACCAAGCAGAACGGTTTCCCCATTTAAAAACTCCTGCGCCAGCGCGACATGGCCCAGATCGTTTAACAGCAGGCAAAGTTCTTCTCTGTTGGCCAGAAAGGGGATCACTTTACGCAAAATGGAACCTTGGCCTAAAAATAGCGTTTCGCCATCTTCTATCTGCGCCGCCACCTGGCGAGCCATTTCCGTCTCCAGCGCTTTATCCCTGACGGCTGGTGCTTCCCGCATCACCGCAACCGGCGCGCCAGCCTGGGCGGTATAAATCGCCCCGCCGAAGGAGCGTTTTAAGTAGCCCTGCTGCTCGAGGTAGTTGAGATCGTTACGGATTGTCACTCCGGAAACAGCCAGCATTTCGGCCAGATCGTCGACTTTGATCTCGCCGTTCTTACGAACGATCTCTGCGATGTCCAAGCGCCTTTTCAGCAGGCTGGTTGACGGTTTTGCCACGGTTTATGCCTTATTATTTTCTCCTGGAATAACTTTCATTTTTAAATTTCCCTATCGTAATGTCAAACCGCGGCTGAACTTCCATCTTGCCATAAATAAATTAATTAATATTAATCATATAGTTACAAAGAAAGCGCTTCCCTGCTAAAACTTTAAAAAAGAAATATTAAAAATATTATTAACTTTCATTTTAAAAATCAATTCATCATTGTGTGCGGTGGATCACACCTAAAAGTCGAGACGATCGTTACATTACTTTCAAATTGAAGGTTATTTAATGTAAATAACTTACAAATTGAAAAGAGGACTAAAATGTACATCATTTCCAGTAAAAACATGCTGTTAAAAGCTCAACGACAGGGTTATGCCGTGCCGGCTTTCAATATCCATAACCTCGAAACCATGCAGGTCGTCGTTGAAACGGCGGCTGAATTACGCTCTCCCTTGATCCTTGCCGGCACGCCCGGTACCTACAGCTATGCCGGCACCGGCAACGTGGTGGCGATCGCCCGCGATCTGGCGAAAAAGTGGGATCTCCCGCTCGCCCTGCACCTCGATCATCACGAGGATCTGGCTGATATCACGCGCAAAGTCCAGGCAGGGATCCGCTCGGTCATGATCGATGGCTCTCACTCACCGTTCGAGGAAAATGTGGCACTGGTAAAAAGCGTGGTGGAGTTGAGCCACCGCTATGATGCCAGCGTAGAAGCCGAGCTGGGCCGTCTGGGCGGAATCGAAGACGATCTGGTGGTCGATGCTAAAGATGCGCTCTATACCAACCCCGAACAGGCCCGTGAATTTGTCGCTCGTACCGGTATTGATTCGCTGGCCGTCGCCATCGGTACCGCTCACGGTCTTTACACCGCCGAACCGAAGCTTGATTTTGAGCGCCTGGCGGCTATTCGCGACTGCGTTGATGTTCCACTGGTTCTGCACGGCGCTTCCGGCCTGCCGGATAGTGATATTCGCCACGCCATTTCTCTGGGCGTATGCAAAGTCAACGTCGCCACCGAACTTAAAATCGCCTTCTCGGATGCACTGAAAGCCTACTTCCTGGAAAATCCGGGCGCCAACGATCCTCGTCACTATATGAAACCGGCGAAAGCGGCAATGAAAGAGGTCGTTCGCAAAGTCATTCACGTCTGTGGCTGCGAAGGACAACTGTAATCAGCGGATCGAAGGAGCCTTGTCGTGATCCACACCCTGACACTGAACACCGCGATTGATATGAATATCTTTTGCGATCCGCTCCAGCCGGCGGCAGTCAACCGCACCCGGCAGACGGAATATTGCCCGAATGGTAAAGGGGTTAACGTCTCGCTGGTATTACATCATTACCAGCAGCCAACCCATGTTATGGGCATATTCGGCGGTTTTACCGGCCGCTATATCGTTGAGGAACTACGCAAACAACATATTAACGTCACGCCGGCATGGGTCGCTGAACCCACCCGTATTAATATCTTTATTAACGACGGCAGAGATGAATATAAACTGGTAAATCCCGGCGCGCGGATTAACGATGAAGGGAAAGAACAAATTCTTCATCATTTACAGTGCGTCACGCCTGGTGATTATTTAGTTATCAGCGGCAGTCTGCCACCGGGAATAGAGAGCCGGTTCTATAGCGAGATTCTGGTGCTGTGTCAGCAAAAAGGGTGTGAAGTCATCTTAGATATCAGCCACCCGGTGCTGCGCCAGCTTTTGGAGTGGCATCCGCTATTGATTAAACCCAATGACGACGAGCTGAACGAGATCTTTGGTCTGGATGTCAGCAGCCCCCAGCGGGTACGCGAAGCAATGCAAACGCTCCACCAGCTTGGGGCTCGCAATGTTCTGCTGACCCTTGGCGCACAAGGGCTCTATTTTTCGAACGGCGAGCAACTGTGGTTCTGCTCGGCACCGAAAATCGAACTGGTCAGCTCGGCCTGCGCCGGCGATGCCGCGCTGGGCGCGTTCCTCAGCCGATGGCTTAACGCAGGCGATATTCCTCAGGCGCTGGCGCTGGCCAGCGCCACCGGCGCCGATGTTGCCGCCTCCGCCGGGCTTGGCAAATTAAACCGTACGCAAGAATTATTACAACAACTTCAGATCGTCCAATTATAAAGGTCCGATTATGAAAAAAATTATTGCCGTTACCGGCTGCCCTACAGGTATTGCTCATACATTTATGGCTGAAGAGGCCTTAAAAACCGCAGCGAAAAAATTAAACGTTGAAATAAAAGTCGAAACCAATGGCGCTTCCGGCGTAGAAAATGCCATTACGCCGGAAGACCTGACGGATATTTATGGTGTGATTATCGCTGCCGATAAAGATGTTAATGCCGAACGTTTTAATGGCTTACCGGTTATTGAGGTGCCAGTTAAAGAAGCCATTCACCATCCGGCGGAATTAATTAATAAAGTTGTTAACGGTCAGGCGCAGCGTCGCCAGGGACACTCCGCGACGACGGATCTCGCCGAGAAATATGAGCGAGAATCGTTCGGCCGACAGATTTACAAACATCTGATGAGCGGTGTTTCCAACATGCTGCCGTTCGTTGTCGCCGGCGGGATCTTAATCGCCGTTTCTTTCCTGTGGGGCATCTACTCCGCCGATCCGAATTCACCGCAGTATAACGTGGTTGCCGCCACCCTGATGAAAGTCGGTCAGCAGGCGTTCTCGATCATGGTGCCGGTGTTTACCGCCTACATTGCCTGGTCGATATCTGGCCGCCCGGGCATGGTCGCCGGTTTTGTCGGCGGCCTGCTGGCGAACGCCACCGGCGCCGGGTTCCTCGGTGGGATCATCGCCGGTTTTGCCGCCGGGTATTTTATGCTGCTGATCCGTCATCTGCTCGACGGTCTGCCGCGCCAGTACGAAGGGCTGAAGTCGATCTTCATTATGCCGCTGATCGGCGTCCTGGTGATTGGCGTGATGATGGTCCTGCTCGGCCAGCCAGTGGCAGCGATCAACAATGGCATGATGAACTGGCTCAGCTCTCTGCAGGAAGCCAACCCCATCCTGCTGGGGATCGTGGTCGGCGCAATGTGCTCCTTCGACTTCGGCGGGCCGGTCAACAAAGCGGCCTATGTCACCGGTACGCTACTGCTGGGGCAAGGTAACTATTTCTTTATGGCCGGTGTGTCTGCCGCCTGCATCACGCCGCCGCTGGTCATCGCTCTGGCGACCACGTTCTTTCCGAAAGGCTTTAGCGAGGAGGAACGCGCCGCCGGGATGGTCAACTATATCCTCGGCTGCACACACATTACCGAAGGTGCGATTCCCTTTGCCGCCAAGGATCCGCTGCGGGTGATCCCGATGATGATGATCGCCTCATCAATTTCTGCGGTACTCAGCTACAGCCTGCATATTCAGGTTCCAGCACCGCACGGCGGCTTCTTAATCCTGCCGCTGGTCAGTAAACCGTTGATGTGGGTGCTGTGCATTCTCGCCGGTTCCGCCTGCGGGGCACTTATGCTGGGATGCTGGCGGCTATGGCAGAAACGCACTGACAAAGCGACAGCCCTTGCTGGCGCCATGAAATAAGGAGCAAGCTATGCAACTGACTTCTGCCGATATTGGTTTCGATCGTCAGGTCAAAACGAAAGACGAGGCGCTACAACGTGTCGTTGCAGCCCTGACTGAGGCCGGACATACGCAAGCAGCCTATCTACAAGGCATGCGCGAGCGCGAGGGGCAAATCAGCACCTATCTGGGCAACGGCATCGCTATTCCCCACGGCACGCCGCACAGTCGCGACGCAGTGCTCAAAACGGGTGTTAAGGTGCTGGCTTGTCCGCAGGGGGTTGACTGGGGTGAGGAGCAAACCGCCTATCTGATTGTCGGTATCGCGGCTCAGGACAACGAGCATCTCGATATTTTGCGCCAACTCACCCATGCCCTGGGCGATGATCGGGTGCCTGACGCGCTTACGCGCGCCGATACCCCCCAGGCGGTGCTGGAAATTCTCGCTGGTGATATCCCTCTGCCAGCAGGCGAAGAACCACAACCCGCGCCGCACTTTGACGAAGAGGCCACCTTTACCCTGCGCAATCCGCACGGTCTTCATGCCCGCCCCAGTGCGGTGCTGGTGAAAGCCGTCAAGCAGTGGCGATCGCAAATCCAGGTCGAAAACCTTGATACGCGCTCCGCCATTGTTGATGCCAAAAATCTGATGCGCGTCGTATCACTGGGCGCCAAACAGGGTCATCGTCTGCACTTTATGGCCAGCGGCAACGATGCGCAGCAGGCGTTAAAAGCCATTGGCGACGCTTTTAACGCCGGTCTCGGCGAAATCGCCGCCCAGCCGCAGCAGGCCACTCAGGAAGCCGTCAAAACGAAACGTAGCTGGCTTTCCCAACTATTTAGTTAATTTTCAACAAATTAAAAACGCCCTGTCTTTCTGGCCAGGGCGTTTTTGTCTTGAAAGACGATACCTTTCACTGCGTTACACGACTATTTATCGATGCAGATCACAATTCAAAACAAAGCCATTTGCGACCAAAACAAAACATAACGAATATATTCGAAAGAAAACGGAGGTTGTAAATGAAAGACATTATCTCTCGCCATAAGTCCGGCGAACACATCGGCATCTGTTCAGTTTGTTCAGCGCATCCGCTGGTTATCGAAGCGGCGTTACGTTTCGATCTGTCGACTAACAACAAGGTGCTGATCGAAGCGACATCCAACCAGGTGAATCAGTTTGGCGGCTACACCGGCATGCAGCCGGCCGATTTCCGTGACTTCGTCTACAACATTGCCCGTACCGTCGGTTTCCCGGCTGAACGTATTATTCTTGGCGGCGATCATCTGGGCCCGAACTGTTGGCAAGACGAACCGGCCGCCGTGGCGATGGAAAAATCTGTCGACCTCATCAAGGCCTACGTCGCGGCCGGCTTTAGCAAAATCCATCTCGATGCGTCAATGTCCTGTGCTGACGATCCGGTGCCTTTGGATCCTGGTGTGGTTGCTGAGCGCGCCGCTCGCCTGTGTCAGGCTGCCGAAGAGACCGCCAGCGCTGAGCAAAAGCGCCACCTGACCTACGTCATCGGGACCGAAGTTCCGGTGCCCGGCGGCGAGGCCTGCACCATCGGCAGCGTACATGTCACCCGGGCGCAGGATGCCGCGGCGACACTCGAAACCCATGAGGCTGCTTTCCGTAAGCTGGGACTCGAGGCTGCGCTGGAGCGAGTTATCGCTATCGTCGTGCAGCCTGGGGTGGAGTTCGACCATACGCAAATCATTCATTACCAGCCGCAGGAAGCGAAAGCGCTTTCCGCCTGGATCGAAAGTACCCCGATGGTCTACGAAGCGCACTCCACCGACTACCAAACTCGCCAGGCTTATCGCGCGCTGGTTCGCGACCACTTCGCCATCCTGAAAGTCGGCCCGGCGCTCACCTTTGCCCTGCGTGAAGCCATCTTTGCCCTCGCCCAAATGGAAAATGAGCTGATCGCCCCGGAGTCTCGCAGTCGCGTGATGGAGGTGATCGACGAAGTGATGCTTAACGAACCCGGCTACTGGAAAAAATACTATCGCCCCACCTGGAGCCAGGCGATGGTCGATATCCACTTCAGTCTTTCCGACCGTATCCGTTATTACTGGCCGCATCCGCGTATTCGCCAGAGCGTTGAGAAACTTATCGCTAATCTGACCGACGCTAAGCTGCCGCTGGGGCTTATCAGCCAGTATATGCCGGTGCAGTTTGAACGACTGTCGCTGAATGCACTGAACGCCGAGCCGCACGCGCTGATCCTCGACAAAATCCAGGATGTTCTGCGTGCCTACCGCTACGGCTGTTCTTCTGAAATCGCCTGAAGTTAAGAGGATATATGAGTCAACTGTTTGTTCGTACCGGCATTCATTTCAGTTCCAGCCAGCAGGCGCTGGAACACATTGGCGCAGAGATGCTGGCGCGAGGCGTCGTACACGACAGCTATCCCGCCGCCCTGCTCGAACGCGAAGCGACTTTTCCCACCGGCATCGCCCTGGAGCAGCATGCTGTCGCTATCCCGCACTGTGAAGCCGTCCACGCCAAATCGCCGGCCATTTACCTGATTCGTCCGGATGCGCCGGTTCCTTTTCAGCGCGCTGATGACGACGGCGAAATCGACGTTTCGCTCATCATCGCGCTGATTGTTGAAAACCCGGCGGCACAGCTGAAGCTACTGCGCCGGTTATTTAGTGAGCTACAAAATCCGCACACGCTGGAGGCACTGCTCGCCGCTTCCGACGATCAGCTGCCGGTGCGGTTCCAGCAATTTATCCTTGAGCCTGAGCTTAACGCCGTGGCTTCATAAGATACTGATAATAAAAGGGGTACCCTATGAAACGTAAAGTTATCGTCGCCTGCGGCGGTGCCGTCGCCACCTCCACGATGGCGGCTGAAGAGATTAAAGAGCTGTGTGCAGACCACAATATTGAACTGGATTTGGTGCAGTGCCGGGTCAATGAAATCGAAACCTACATGGACGGGGCGGACCTGATCTGCACCACCGCGCGCGTGGAGCGGACCTTTGGCGACATTCCGGTGGTACACGGCATGCCATTCGTTTCGGGCGTCGGCATTGAAGCCTTACAACAGAAAATCCTCGGCATCCTCGCGGAGTAAACGCCATGTTTAGCGAAATCATGCGTTATATCCTCGATCTCGGTCCGACGGTGATGCTGCCGATCGTGATCATTATTTTCTCCAAGTTACTGGGGATGAAGCTCGGGGATTGTTTCAAATCTGGTCTGCATATCGGGATCGGTTTCGTCGGTATCGGCCTGGTCATTGGCCTGATGCTCGACTCCATCGGCCCGGCGGCAAAGGCGATGGCGGAGCATTTCCAGATTAATCTTCACGTGATCGATATCGGTTGGCCGGGTTCATCACCGATGACCTGGGCGTCGCAAATCGCCCTGGTGGCGATCCCGGTGGCCATCGTGGTTAATATCGTGATGCTGGTTACCCGTATGACCCGCGTAGTGAATGTCGATATCTGGAACATCTGGCATATGACCTTTACCGGCGCGATGCTGCATATCGCTACCGGATCGTACTGGATAGGTATTCTCGGCGTGGTAGTGCATGCCGCCTTTGTGTATAAGCTGGGCGACTGGTTTGCCAAAGATACCCGCGATTTCTTTGGCCTCGAGGGTATTGCGATCCCGCATGGCAGTTCGGCGTATTTAGGGCCGGTTGCCGTGCTTGTCGATACCATCATCGACAAGATCCCCGGTCTTAACCGTATTCACTTTAGCGCCGATGATATCCAGAAACGCTTCGGTCCCTTCGGTGAACCGGTTACCGTTGGCTTCGTCATGGGCCTTGTGATTGGCGCGCTGGCGGGTTACGACCTGAAGAGCATTCTCCAGCTTGCGGTGAAAACCGCAGCGGTGATGCTGCTGATGCCACGGGTGATCAAACCGATTATGGATGGCCTCACACCGATAGCCAAACAGGCGCGTAAACGTCTGCAGGCCAAATTCGGCGGCCAGGAATTTCTGATTGGTCTCGACCCGGCGCTGCTGCTCGGTCATACCTCGGTGGTCTCCGCCAGCCTGATCTTCATCCCGCTGACCATTCTTATCGCCGTCGTGGTTCCTGGCAACCAGGTCCTGCCGTTTGGCGACCTGGCCACCATCGGCTTCTTCGTGGCGATGGCAGTCGCGGTACATCAAGGGAACCTGTTCCGCACATTGATTTCCGGGGTCATCATTATGGGTATCACCCTATGGATCGCCACCCAGACCATAGGCCTGCACACCCAGCTGGCGGCAAACGCCGGGGCCCTGAAAGCCGGCGGTATGGTGGCCTCAATGGACCAGGGCGGTTCACCGATTACCTGGCTGCTGATCCAGCTCTTTACCTGGCAGAACGTGGTGGGCTTCGCGGTCATCGGCATTATCTATCTGACTGGCGTTCTGCTGACCTGGCGTCGTGCCCGTCGCTTCATCGCGGTGGAAAAAGCAGAAAAAAGCGCTGCCCCACAACAAAGTACAGGCATGTCTTGATCTAAAAGGGGAGCGGTCGCTCCCCTGAATCTTATAGCTGGAGAATGTTATGAAATCAGTGGTAATCCATGCTGAGGGGAACGTCTGCGTTGAAGAACGCCCTATCCCTACGCTGCAAACGGAAAACGATGTCCTGGTCAAAGTGGTCAGTTCCGGATTATGCGGCTCCGACATCCCGCGCATTTTCGCCAAAGGCGCGCATTACTACCCTATTACGCTGGGGCACGAATTCAGCGGCTATGTGGAATCCTACGGCGCGGCGGTAACTGATCTGCAGCCCGGCGATGCCGTCGCCTGCGTGCCACTGCTGCCCTGCTTTCAGTGTCCGCAGTGCCAGCGCGAGTATTTCTCTTTATGTAAACAATATCAGTTTGTCGGCTCACGCAGCGAAGGTGGCAACGCCGAATATGTGGTGGTGAAGCGCGCCAACCTGTTCCGCCTGCCGGATCAGATGCCGATTGATGACGGCGCGTTTATCGAGCCGATAACCGTTGGCCTCCACGCCTTCCACCTGGCGCAGGGTTGCGAAGGTAAAAACGTGATTATTATCGGTGCGGGCACCATTGGCCTGCTGGCATTACAGTGCGCCCGCGAACTGGGCGCCAACAGCGTCACGGCGATCGATATCAATCCTCAGAAACTGGAGCTGGCCAAAGCCCTTGGCGCAACCCGAGTGTTCAACAGCCGCGAAATGAGCGGCCAGGCGATTCAGCAGGCGCTGGAAGCCATTCAGTTCGACCAGTTAGTCCTTGAGACCGCCGGCACGCCGCAGACCGTCACGCTGGCGATTGAGGCCGCCGGTCCGCGGGCGCAGTTGGCGCTGGTCGGCACGCTTCATCACGATTTAACCCTCCCGGCCGCCACCTTCGGGCAGATCCTGCGTAAAGAGTTGAATATTGTCGGTAGCTGGATGAATTACTCTGGTCCGTGGCCAGGAGAAGAGTGGCAAACGGCCACCCGCCTGCTGACAGAAAAACGCCTGCAGCTGGCACCGCTAATAGCCCACCGCGGTGACGCGGAGAGCTTTGCGCGTGAAGTTCAGGCGCTAAACGGCGCACCGATGCAGGGTAAAATCCTGCTCAAACTCTCCTGACTGCATGAGCCAGCCCTGAGGGCTGGCTCATGTAACCTTTCGAAAATTATCGTTCAACTTTCGTTATCCTTCGATTACACTGAGATGAGTTAATTATCAGGCAAATCAAGATGAACTCATTTGAACGAAGGAACAAAATTGTCGATATGGTGAATACGCAGGGCAGCGTATTGGTTCTAGACCTTTCGAATCTCTTTGGCATCTCTGAGGTAACGATCCGTGCCGATCTTCGCTTACTGGAAGAAAAAGGGCTGTTAACCCGCTTTCACGGCGGCGCCGCCCGCGCGGGCAGCGACCTGACCGACGCAGAGAATCAGGAAGTGGTGCTGGAAGACCGTTATCAGCTTGCCAGCGATCCCAAAAAGCGCATCGCCCAGGCCGCGGTAGCCATGATCCGTGAAGGTATGACGGTGATCCTCGATAGCGGCAGCACCACCCTGCTGATTGCCGAGGCACTGGTGCGGATGACCAATATCACCGTCATCACCAACAGCCTGCCCGCCGCGTTTACCCTGGCGGAAAATAAAGATATCACCCTGGTGGTTTGCGGCGGCACCGTGCGGCATAAAACGCACTCCATGCACGGGACGATTGCCGAACGTTCTCTGCAGGGAATCTGCGCCGATTTGATGTTTGTCGGCGCCGACGGTATCGACGCCACCAACGGTATCACCACCTTTAACGAAGGTTACTCCATCAGCAGCGTGATGGCCGCCGCCGCGCATCAGGTGATCGCCGTGCTCGACGCCAGCAAATTCAATCGCCGGGGCTTTAACCAGGTACTGCCGATGGAAAAGATAGACTGCGTAATCACCGATGACGGTATCAGTGAAAATGACCGCGCAGCGTTAAGCAGCAAGAAGGTGGAACTGAAGATAGTGTGATTGCACGCTGAGTGGAACACCATGGCTGCTGGTTCTACTTAACCAGCCAGCTTCCACCTTTTTTAGCGCCTATGCGAATCAATCTCCCTTTCGCCTGTAGCCCTTGCAGATGGCGCTCAACCGTACGTGCTGATATCCCCAAGATCTCCGCCAGCGCTCTCGCCGTCAATTCCGGGTTTCCGGTTAGCAAACGCAAAATTGCGTTTTCCGGTGGAACTACTTTAACGTCGATTTCTTCCGACATTTCTTCCGACATTTCTTCCGACATTTCTTCCGACACGACGAATGAAGTCTCCAGACCTTCTTTCAGCGCCGCCAGGATATTTTGCAACATCCAGGTCACGAATAGCGTGCAATCACTGGTTTTGTCACAAACACCTAAAATGTCGTAATAACGTTCTTGCTGATGGTGGATCAGCGTTTCAACGGGCAGCCAGGCCAATTCCTGACGCCACTGGCTTAGAATCAACGTCTGCCATAAACGCCCCATCCGACCATTGCCATCAGCGAAAGGGTGAATGAACTCAAACTCATAGTGGAAAACTGAACTGGCAATCAAAGGATGAAGCTCGGTGTGTTCCAGCCAGCTGAGTAAATCAGCGATCAATCTTGGGACTTGAGCAGCAGGTGGAGCCATATGTACCACCTGCGTACCGCGATAAATGCCGACGTTTCCGCCACGTAAAGCGCCAGGACGATCAACCAGCCCTGTCATCAGCGTTTTATGCGCCGTCAGAAGATCCCTAATATTTGCCGCATGCCATCCGGGCATTAATTCATAAGCACGAATGGCATTTCTCACTTCCTGAATATCCTTAGCCGGCGCGAGAACCCGTTTGCCTTCCAGCAGCGCCGTTACCTGTTCCATGCTCAGGCTATTATGTTCAATCGCGAGTGACGCCTGAATAGTACGAATGCGGTTTTCTTTACGCAGCAACGGCGATGTTTGTCCACGTTTCGCCGACCAATGCCCAAGCAATTCCCCAATCTCAACGACAAGGTTGAGGACCGTGGGTGTGATGCTAAACGGCGGTTGGTAACGGCTCATCGCTTACTCCCCCTGCTGCTCCAGGGCGTACTTATACAACGCATTTTTCTTCACGCCGTGGATCTCCGCGGCCAGCGCGGCGGCTTTCTTCAGCGGCAGCTCCGCTTGCAGCAGCGCCAGGGTACGCAGCGCGGCTGCCGGCAGCGCCTCTTCCTGGGCCTTAAAGCCTTCGACAATCAACACCATCTCGCCTTTGCGGCGGTTTTCGTCTTCCTTCACCCACGCCACCAGCTCGCCAATCGGCGCGCCGTGGATAGACTCCCAGGTTTTGGTCAGCTCGCGGGCCAGCACCACGTAGCGGGATTCTCCCAGTACCGCGCAGATATCTTCCAGACTCTCCACCAGACGGTGCGTTGACTCATAGAAGATGAGAGTGCGCGGTTCTTCTTCCAGCGCCTTCAGGGTATCGCGGCGGCCTTTCGATTTCGCCGGCAGGAAGCCTTCATAGCAGAAACGGTCGGAAGGCAGACCGGCGGCGCTCAGGGCGGCGATGGCCGCACAGGGACCCGGCAGCGGCACCACGCGAATATTCGCTTCTCGGCAGGTGCGCACCAGATGATAGCCAGGGTCGTTAATCAGCGGCGTGCCGGCATCGGAGACCAGCGCGATGTTTTGCCCTTCTTTCAGTTTAGCGAGAAGTGTTTCCGCCTTTTGCTGCTCGTTATGGTCGTGAAGCGCAAATAAGCGGGCGTTAATCGCAAAATGTTGCAGCAGCAAACCGGTGTGGCGGGTATCTTCCGCAGCAATTAAATCAACAGCTTGCAACACTTCCAGTGCGCGCTGCGTGATATCAGACAGATTCCCTATCGGAGTGGGCACAATATAGAGCTGCCCCTGAGAATTATCCGCTGATTCGTGTTGTTTCATTGTCTCGTCCGTATTGCCGATTTAATATTGAGCATTGAGCCAAAAAAATATCACTGGACACTTATGGTACCGTCAACATTTCTTCGTTCTAAGCCCGCGCGCTGTCTGCCCGTATTGCTGGCGACGCTTCTTTTTGCTGGCTGCGGCACCCACACGCAGGATCAAAGCACGGCGTTTATGCAGGGTACATCGCAGGCCAACTCCAGTTTCTACCTACAGCAGATGCAGCAAAGCACGAATGATAGCAAGACCAACTGGCAATTACTCGCCATTCGTGCACTGCTGCAGGAAGGGAAGAAGCAGCAGGCCATCGACCTGTACAACCAGCTGCCGTCGAACCTGAACAGCACCCAGGCCCGTGAACAGTCGCTGCTGGCGGTGGAAGTGAAGCTGGCGCAAAACGACTATCAGGGCGCTCGTACTCTGCTGGCAAAGCTCGACCCGACAAGCCTGGATCAACCCCAGCAGGCGCGCTACTGGCAGGCGCAAATCGATGCCAGCCAGGGCAAACCATCGCTGACCCTGCTGCGCGCCTTAATCGCCCAGCAGCCGCTGCTGAGCGACGCGAAACAGCGTCAGAAAAATATTGATGCGACGTGGCAAGCGCTCACCTCGATGCCCCAGGACCAGGCCAATGCGCTGGTGATCAACGCCGATGAAAATACCCTCCAGGGCTGGCTGGATCTGCAGCGGATGTGGTTTGACAACCGCAACGATCCGACGCTGCTGAAAGCAGGCGTTAAAGACTGGCAGACGCGCTATCCGCAAAATCCGGGCGCCAAAATGCTGCCGACGGCGCTGGTGAACATGCAAAACTATAAGCCCGCGTCCACCAACAAGATTGCGCTTTTTCTGCCGCTGAACGGTCAGGCGTCGATCTTCGGCCGCACTATCCAGCAGGGCTTTGAAGCCGCCAAAAATGGTGCGCCGTCGGTGACGGGTAGCGCGGTTCCCGCGCAGGTTGCCCAGGCGGCGAATGTCTCCGGTAATGATGATGTAGTGAGTCCGTCGCAGGCAGAAGTCAGCGATCTAACCGCCACCGGAAGCCGCGCTGAACCGGTGCAAGCCCCGGCACAAGACCAGGCGGCGCCTGCCGCGGAACCTACAGCCCAGGCGCCGGCAGCGTCCGCCACGCCGCAGACCACCGCTTCCCCGGTCACTCAGCCGGTCACCGCCCCGACCGCACAGCCTCAGCCCGCAGTCGCCAGCGCCGCCAACCCCTCTGCGGAACTGAAAATTTACGACACCACCAGCCAGCCCATCAGTCAGTTGCTTGCCCAGGCTCAGCAGGATGGCGCCACTTTAGTCGTCGGGCCGCTGCTGAAAGAGAACGTGGATGATGTGATTAAGAGCAACACGCCGCTCAATGTGCTGGCCCTCAACCAGCCGGAGAAAGTCGAAAGCCGCGCTAACCTCTGCTATTTCGCGCTTTCCCCTGAAGACGAAGCGCGTGACGCGGCCCGACATATCCACCAACAGGGCAAGCAGACGCCACTGCTGCTGGTTCCGCGCGGTGCGCTGGGCGATCGCGTGGTTAGCGCGTTTGCCGACGAATGGCTGAAGCTGGGCGGCGCCAGCGTCCTGCAGCAGCGTTTTGGATCCACGGCCGAGCTGCGCGCCAGCGTCAACGGCGGAGGGGGCATTGCGCTGACCGGCACCCCGGTCTCCACCCTGCCTTCGGCCCAGAACAGTTCCCTCGGCAGTGCGGATGAGATGCCGGTGAGCAGCGGCGGCAGCGTGGACGCCGCCTATATCCTCGCCACCCCGGAACAGATTGCCTATATCAAACCCATGATCGCCATGCGCAACGGCAGTCAAAACAATGTCACCCTGTACGCCAGCTCGCGCAGCGCCCAGGGCACCGCAGGGCCGGATTTCCGTCTGGAGATGGAAGGGCTGCAGTATAGTGAGATCCCGATGCTGGCCGGCAGCAACCCGGCGCTGATGCAGCAGGCGCTGTCCGCTGTACGTAATGACTACTCGCTGGCGCGCCTGTATGCCATGGGGGCTGACGCCTGGTCACTGGCGAACCACTTCACGCAAATGCGCCAAACGCCGGGCTTCGAGCTGAACGGCAATACCGGCGATCTGACGGCCACCCAGGACTGCGTGATTAACAGGAAACTGTCATGGCTCAAGTACCAGCAGGGAAAAATCGTTCCGGCCAGCTAAGCAAACAGACTGGCGATGCCTGGGAAAACCAGGCTCGCCGCTGGCTGGAAGGCCAGGGCCTGCGTTTTATCGCCGCCAATGCCCGCGAGCGTGGCGGCGAAATTGACCTCATCATGCGCGACGGCGCCGTCACCGTTTTTGTCGAGGTGCGCTACCGCCGTAGCGCCCGGTACGGTGACGCGGCGGCCAGCGTCACCCCGCAAAAACAACAACGACTGCTTAAAGCCGCCCGTTTGTGGCTCTGCCGACAGAATGGGAGCTTTGAGACTGTGGATTGCCGTTTCGATGTGGTAGCCTTCACCGGAAACGACATCCAATGGCTAAAAAACGCCTTTGGCGAATAGCGTAATACCAGAAGTAAGGGATCCCGTGCTCGACAGAATCAAAGCCTGCTTTACCGAAAGCATTCAAACCCAAATTGCCGCAGCGGAAGCACTCCCGGACGCCATCTCCCGGGCGGCGATGACGCTCGTGCAGTCCCTGCTCAACGGCAACAAAATCCTCTGTTGTGGTAATGGCACCTCCGCCGCCAACGCACAGCATTTTGCTGCCAGCATGATTAATCGTTTTGAAACGGAACGCCCTGGTTTACCCGCCATTGCACTTAATACCGATAATGTGGTCTTAACCGCCATCGCCAACGATCGCCTGCATGACGAGATCTACGCCAAGCAGGTGCGCGCTCTGGGACACGCCGGCGATGTGCTGCTGGCGATCTCTACGCGCGGTAACAGCCGGGATATCGTCAAAGCGGTGGAAGCCGCTGTGACTCGCGACATGACTATCGTCGCGTTAACCGGCTATGACGGCGGTGAGCTGGCTGGCCTCTTAGGTCAGCAGGATGTCGAAATCCGCATCCCCTCGCATCGCAGCGCGCGTATTCAGGAGATGCATATGCTAACCGTCAACTGTCTGTGCGATTTGATAGATAACACCCTTTTTCCACACCAGGACGATTAAGGAGAACACATGAAGGCTCTCTCGCCCCTCGCCATCCTGCTTTCTGCACTATTGCTGCAGGGCTGCGTTGCCGCCGCGGTAGTCGGAACGGCAGCTGTCGGCACTAAAGCCGCAACGGACCCGCGTACGGTGGGAACCCAGGTCGATGACAGCACCCTGGAACTGCGCGTCAATAGCGCCTTGTCGAAAGATGAACAGATTAAGAAACAGGCCCGCATCAACGTCACGGCTTATCAGGGCAAAGTCCTGCTGACCGGCCAGTCGCCGACGCCGGACCTCTCCGCCCGCGCCAAGCAAATCGCCATGGGCGTGGAAGGGACCACGGAAGTGTTTAATGAAGTGCGCCAGGGCCAGCCGATTGGTTTAGGGACCGCCTCGTCTGATACCTGGATTACCACCAAGGTGCGTTCGCAGCTGCTGAGCACCGATCAGGTCAAATCCTCGAACGTGAAGGTGACCACGGAAAACAGCGAAGTCTTCCTGATGGGGCTGGTGACCGAGCGCGAAGGCCGGGCGGCCGCGGATATTGCCAGCCGGGTGAGCGGCGTGTCCCGGGTGACTACCGCCTTTACCTACATCAAATAAACCTGCAGTCTCCCGGCTGGCGCTGCGCTTAGCCGGGCTACCGTCCCCTGTCCGTTGTGTGCCGGGTAAGGCGTAGCCGCCGCCCGGCAGCCAATCCGGCTATCCATACGTTTACGGCAAACTACACCAGCGCCAGCGCACCGACAATCGCCCCGCACAGCGCCACCAGTCCGCCCGTCAGCCACAGCGCTTTGGCCGGGAAGGCTTTGCGCAGCATAATCAGCGACGGCACGCTCACCGCCGGCAGAGTGATGAGCAGCGCCAGCGCGGGCGCTGTCCCCATGCCAGCCAGCATCATCGTCTGCACAATCGGAATTTCCGCCGCGGTAGGGATCACAAACAGGCAGCCGGCGATCGCCATCGCGATGACCCAGAACAACGTGTTATCCACCGCGCCATCGGCGTGCGGGAACAGCCAGACCCGCGCCGCTCCCAGCACCAGTACCGCGAGGATATAAACCGGGATCGTGTTCCAGAACAGGGTCCACAGCGCCCGCAGCCAGCGGCTAAAGAAGCTGTCTCTGGCCGCTTCAGACGGTGCAGCAGGCACCGCTACCGGCTGCGTCGCCGCCTCTTTCACCCATTTCTGCACCAGGGTCGCAACAATCAGCACCGTCGCCAGGCCAGCGACCAGGCGAACCAGCGCAAACTGCCAGCCCAGGACAAAGCCCATAAACACCAGTGTCGCCGGGTTGAGCAGCGGGTTACCCATCCAGAACGCCAGCGCCCCGCCCATCGACACCTGTTGTTTTCGCATGCCGGCCGCGACCGGCGCGGCGCAGCAGGTGCACATCATGCCAGGCAGTGAAAAAATCGCCCCCAGCAGCGTGCCCTGAAAACGCGATTGTCCCAGGGTGCGCAGCAGCCAATCGCGCGGGATGAGCACCTGAATCAGCGACCCGAGCAGCACGCCGAGCACTGCCGCTTTCCAGACGGCGAGGAAGTAAACCATCGCATAGTCCCACGCGGCTTTCAGCGGATTGGCGTCGGCCTGGGCGAGAATGGATTTACCGATACTGTGGGTTTCCGCGGCGGTGAAGGCTTTCCCGTAATAGGGCTGCCATTTGACGAACCACAGGCCGACAATCACGACGAGAAAGAAAAGCGCGGGTTTCCACCATTGAAACGGTGACGCCGCCTGAGATGAAGACTGACCAGTCATAGCATTCCCCAGCAAGAAATGTGGATATGAATTGAAGCCGTGAATAGTACGCCGGATATTTGCGTTTGCAAAACGCTATTCAGCCTGCTGCGCGGCGCGCTCCCGCAGCTGGGATGACGTCAGAATTTGCACGCCTTCCTGGGAGGGCGACAGCGCCTCCGCCAGCAGGGCAATCGCCACGTCACGGGCCGGAATCGCTTTCCAGTTTCCTGGCAGCAGCCGGAACAGCGGTTCGAGGAAAGTCTCATTGGCCCGTTTTTTTTCCCGCTCGCCTGACAGCATCGACGGCCGGGCGATGGTCAGCCGCGGCCAGGCCTGTTCAATCAACGCCGCCTCCATTTCCCCCTTCACCCGATTGTAGAAAAACGGCGAGTGGGCATTGGCGCCCATCGCGCTGACCACCAGCATATGCTGCGCGCCAAGCCGTTTTCCGGCCAGTGCCGTATCGATAACCAGCGTGTAATCAGCATGGACAAAGGCCTCTTTGCTTCCCGCTTCCTGACGCGTCGTCCCCAGACAGCAGAAGACGATATCGACCGGGTCGACTACCTGCGCCAGGGCATCGGTCAGCTGGGGATCGTGGGGATTAAAGACACCTTCCGCCGGCGCCAGAGGGCGACGCGTCGGCGCGGCGATGGTGCTGATGCTCGGCTCATTCTGCAGCAGCCGGAGTAAGTGACCGCCAACTAACCCGGTCGCACCGGTTAATAATACCTGACTCATTGATTCTCCTTTACAGAATTCTCCGCCTTGCACTTTCGGGCTCATGTTCCAGGCTTAATACCTTACAAGGTAAGTATCCACCATCATCATGGAATTACCTCATTGACCATCCAGATAGCGGAGGAAGCATGAGTAAAAAGATAGCCGTGCTCATTACCGACGACTTTGAAGATTCTGAATTTACCTCTCCCGCCGACGCGTTCAAGCTCGCCGGGCATCAGGTCGTCACGATCGAAAAGCAGGCTGGCAAGACGGTGAAGGGTAAACAGGGAGAAGCGGAGGTCGCCATCGACAGAGCCATCGATGACGTCACACCGGGCGAATTTGATGCCTTGCTGCTGCCCGGGGGCTATTCCCCTGATCAGTTGCGCGGGGATGAACGCTTCGTCACCTTTACCCGCGATTTCGTCAACGGCGGGAAGCCGGTCTTCGCCATCTGCCATGGCCCACAGCTGCTGATCAGCGCCGATGTGATCCGCGGGCGTAAGCTCACGGCGGTGAAGCCTATCGTGGTGGATGTGAAAAACGCCGGGGGCGAGTTTTACGACCAGGAGGTGGTGGTCGATAACGAACAGCTGGTCACCAGCAGAACGCCGGACGATCTGCCGGCCTTCAATCGCGAAGCGCTACGCCTGCTCGGCGCCGGCATCACGCCGCCAGTGTAACTTTTTCCCGAAGCCCAGCGTGTTATCGGTAAACTTGATTTCGTCCGGACGAATCTCCCATACCGGCGCCGACAGCATGCGGGCCACCGGAAAGCGCTTGACGTAGCGCTGGCGCATCCGCGCCTCTTCGTCACCGCTCAGACGACGGATCTCGCCTTTGAACTGCACGCCGCGGATCAGGGCCACGGTTTTTGGCTGGCCATTAACCGTACCGGCCACTTTCGCCCGTTCGCCGGTCATCTGACCGTGGCGGGTGTGCTCATCGCTGAGCAGATAAAAGGCCACGGTATCCGGGTCATAGACGTAAAAGGCATTCGCACACCACAGTTCGTCGTCGCGGGAGACGCACCAGGTGACGACGTGCTGCTTACTCAGCCAGCGACCAATGGCAGCAAGGGTTTCCATCTTTCTTCTCCATTATGCTATGGTGCACACACCTTACCATAGTGACTTTGTGACCGTGTGCTGGTTTCTGTATCTCATTCGAACCGCGGATAATCGCCTTTATACCGGCATCACCACCGATGTGCCGCGCCGCTTTCGCCAGCATCAGGCGGGAAAAGGCGCGAAGGCGTTGCGCGGTAAAGGCGACCTGCTGCTGGCCTTTAGCCACGAGGTTGGTGAACACTCACTTGCATTGCGACTGGAATATCGCGTTAAGCAGCTAACGAAGCGCGAAAAAGAGCGCCTCGTTGCCGGAGAGGATGCCTTCGATACCCTGCTGGAGAGGCTCAAAGATGATTAAAATGGTCGCTGTATTCTACCTGGCCGTGGACGCCTTCGAGAGCGTCATCCGCCAGACGGTGAACCTGGAACGCCTCCGCGCTGTCCGGCCAGCGGCAGCGGAGATCGAAGCGCGCGGCCGGCTCAAAGCCGAAGCGACGGTATAAATCCGGGTCGCCCAGCGTCACCACCGCGGCATAGCCGAACTCATTCAGCGAATCCAGCCCTTCATAGACCAGTTGCCGGCCAATGCCCTGTCCACGATAGTGTTCATCCACCGCCAACGGCGCCAGACCGACCCACTGCAGCTCTTCACCTTCCACTGCAACCGGGCTGAAGGCAACGTAGCCGATCACCTGGCCTTCATCATCCGTTGCCACCACCCCCAGCGTGATCAGTCCATCTTCACGCAGATCGTGCACCAGCTGCGCTTCGGCATCGCGGCCGAAGGTACGACGCAGCAGCGCGTCGATTCCCGGTGCATCAATCCCAATCTCCACTCGAATCAGCATGCCTCACCTACCGATGTCTGTTCAGGTTTCTGCGGGCTCTTCAGTCCAGCTTCGACAAAATCCGCCAGTTGCAGCAACATCACGCGCAGCGCTTTTGGCATCTGCTCGAGCTCAATGGCGTCCATCAAATTTTTTACGTACAGCCCCAGCTCCGTATCGCCTTCAATCACCAGACGACGCTGGAAGAATAGCGTATCCGGATCCTGCTTGCGCGCGGCAATCATTAACAGATCGCTGGCGTCGGCGCTGAAGCTGACGTCGGCGTCGGCCTGCTGGCTGACCACCAGGCGACCATCGACTACCGAGGTATACCACAGCAGACCGATGTCACGCACATGAATACTTAACCAGCGCCCCTCGAGAAACTCCAGTTCTCCCTCTGCCAGCGCCTGACGGAACTGCCAGCTTAGCACCTGCTCCAGCACCTGGCGCTTGAGGGCAAAAGGCGCCAGCTTAACCGGCACGCTCAGTAAAGACGGGCCAAAGTGGACCAGCCGGGAACGCAGTTTATCCAACACAAGCTTTACTCCATGAATGCAATTGTTCCGCTATTGTGCCATATCACATAAACAACATAGCGGCGTAAATCAACAAAAACGCGATGACGGCCGCCAGTTATTGGCGCCACCAATACACTTTTAACTGCCTCAAATCAAAAATTGTCACCAGAAGGTTAACTAAAATCCCTGCTCGTTAACCATTCAGCGTCCCTGACGGGCCGCATTTTTCAGGAAAAATTATGGAGCTGCTCTGCCCAGCCGGTAACCTTCCGGCGCTTAAGGCGGCCATCGAAAACGGCGCCGATGCCGTCTATATCGGGCTGAAAGATGACACTAACGCCCGCCACTTTGCCGGCCTTAATTTCACCGAAAAGAAACTGCAGGAAGCCGTCAGCTTTGTGCATCAGCACCGTCGTAAGCTACATATTGCGATCAACACCTTCGCCCATCCCGACGGCTACGCCCGCTGGCAGCGCGCGGTGGACATGGCCGCCCAGCTGGGCGCCGATGCGCTGATCCTGGCCGATATCGCCATGCTGGAGTATGCCGCGGAGCGTTATCCACACATTGAGCGTCACGTTTCGGTGCAGGCTTCCGCCACCAATGAAGAGGCCATTCGCTTCTATCATCGCAACTTTGACGTGGCACGCGTCGTACTACCACGAGTGTTATCTATTCACCAGGTGAAGCAGTTGGCCCGTGCCACGCCGGTGCCGCTGGAAGTCTTCGCCTTCGGTAGCCTGTGCATCATGGCGGAAGGCCGCTGCTATCTCTCTTCCTACCTGACCGGCGAATCGCCGAATACCGTCGGCGCCTGTTCACCTGCCCGCTTCGTGCGTTGGCAGCAAACGCCGCAGGGGCTGGAATCTCGCCTTAATGAGGTGCTGATCGACCGCTATCAGGATGGCGAAAACGCCGGCTATCCGACGCTGTGCAAAGGCCGCTATCTGGTCGATGGCGAGCGCTATCACGCACTGGAAGAACCCACCAGCCTAAACACCCTGGAGCTGTTGCCGGAGCTGATGGCCGCCAATATCGCCTCGGTGAAAATCGAAGGCCGTCAGCGCAGCCCGGCGTACGTCACCCAGGTGGCGAAAGTCTGGCGCCAGGCGATCGACCGCTGCAAAGCCGATCCGCAGAATTTTGTGCCGCAATCCGCCTGGATGGAAACCCTTGGTTCGATGTCCGAAGGGACGCAAACCACCCTTGGCGCCTATCACCGTAAATGGCAGTGAGAAACATGAAATATTCATTAGGGCCGGTGCTGTACTACTGGCCAAAAGAGACGCTGGAAGATTTTTACCAGCAGGCGGCAAACAGCAGCGCCGACACCATTTATCTCGGCGAAGCCGTGTGCAGCAAACGCCGCGCCACCAAAGTTGGCGACTGGATCGAGATGGCAAAAGCGCTGGCCGGTAGCGGCAAACAGGTGGTGCTGTCTACCCTCGCGCTGGTGCAGGCCTCTTCCGAACTGGGCGAACTGAAGCGCTATGTCGCTAACGGCGAGTTCCTGATTGAGGCCAGCGACCTTGGCGTGGTGAACCTCTGCGCCGAACGCAAGCTGCCGTTCGTTGCCGGGCATGCGCTGAACTGCTATAACGCCGTCACTCTGCGCCTGCTGCTGAAACAAGGCATGATGCGTTGGTGCATGCCGGTAGAGCTTTCCCGCGACTGGCTGGCAAATTTACTGACCCAGTGCGAAGAGCTGGGTATTCGCAACCAGTTTGAAGTGGAAGTGCTGAGCTACGGCCATCTGCCGCTGGCCTATTCCGCGCGCTGCTTTACCGCCCGCTCGGAAGACCGACCAAAGGACGAATGCGAAACCTGCTGCATCAAGTACCCGACCGGACGCAGCATGCTGTCGCAGGAGAACCAGCAGGTGTTCGTGCTCAACGGTATCCAGACGATGAGCGGCTACGTCTATAACCTTGGCAACGAGTTAACCTCGATGCACGGCCTGGTGGATATGGTGCGCCTGTCGCCGATGGGCAACGAAACCTTCGCTATGCTAGAGGCCTTCCGCGCCAACGAAAACGGTGCTGCGCCACTGGATCTTACCAGCAATAGTGATTGCAACGGCTACTGGAAACGGCTGCCCGGTCTGGTGCTGCAAGCCTGATAAACCGCTCACTTTGTTAACAACAGTGCTCAGATTTTAATGCATTATTAAAGATGCAGCTTTTCTGGCTGGCGCGTCCAGGATGCGCCAGGCTGGAAGAAGACCTTCAATCTGATGACGATGCTGTAGCAAAGTGAGCCTTTATGACTGACAAATCTGTTCCGTTCTCGGTGCTCGACCTGGCGCCGATCCCGCAAGGATCTTCTGCCAAAGAAGCCTTTACCCACTCTCTGGATCTCGCCAGGCTGGCCGAATCGCGCGGCTATCACCGCTACTGGCTGGCGGAGCACCATAATATGGTCGGCATTGCCAGCGCGGCGACCTCAGTGCTGATAGGCTATCTCGCCGCCAATACCACCACTCTGCATCTCGGTTCCGGCGGGGTGATGCTGCCCAACCACTCACCGCTGGTGATCGCCGAGCAGTTCGGCACCCTGAATACCCTTTATCCCGGGCGTATCGAACTCGGCCTTGGCCGCGCGCCAGGCAGCGATCAGCCGACCATGCGCGCCCTGCGCCGCCATATGAGCGGCGATGTCGATAACTTCCCGCGCGACGTGGCGGAACTGGTGGACTGGTTTGACGCCCGCGATCCGAACCCGCACGTGCGTCCGGTTCCCGGCTATGGCGAACGAATTCCGGTGTGGCTGCTGGGCTCAAGCCTGTACAGCGCCCAGCTGGCGGCGCAGCTCGGCCTGCCGTTTGCTTTCGCCTCGCATTTCGCGCCGGATATGCTGTTCCAGGCGCTGCATCTGTATCGCAGCAATTTCAAACCTTCGGCGCGGCTGGAAAAACCGTACGCGATGGTGTGTATCAATATTATCGCCGCCGACAGCAACCGCGATGCGGAGTTCCTCTTTACCTCTATGCAGCAGGCGTTCGTTAAGCTGCGGCGCGGCGAAACCGGACAGCTGCCGCCGCCGGTGGAAAATATGCATCAGCTGTGGTCAGCGTCCGAGCAGTATGGCGTGCAGCAGGCGTTAAGCATGTCGCTGGTCGGCGATAAAACGAAAGTTCGCCACGGCTTAGAGTCCATTCTTCGCGAAACCGAGGCGGACGAAATCATGGTCAACGGCCAGATCTTCGACCATCAGGCTCGCCTGCATTCGTTTGATTTGGCGATGCAGGTGAAAGAGGAGCTGTTGGGATAACACAAACGTCAGCCCGGTGGATGTTATGCCACCGGGCATTAACCTTACTGATAAACCGGCAGCAGATTAAAGCTCGACAGGAAGTGCACCACCGCGTTGCCGAGACCAAAGAGCAGGATCAGCACAATCATCGCTTTTCCGCCCCACACGCGGAACTGTGGGCTGCCGAAGCGTTTACGCGAAGCGCGGGCCAGCAGCGCCGGCACAATGGCCGCCCATACCGTCGCCGCCAGGCCGGCATAGCCGATGGCGTAAAGGAAACCATCTGGTTTCACCAGCCCACCGAGCATCGGCGGGATAAAGGTCAACAGCGCGGTTTTAAAGCGCCCCATCGCGCTATCGTCAAAGCCAAACAGATCCGCCAGATAGTCGAACAGACCCAGCGTCACGCCGAGGAACGAACTCGCGACGGCAAAGTTGGAGAACACTACCAGCAGCAGATCCAGGCCGCGGTTATTCAGTACGCCGCTCAGGGCCTGTACCAGTACATCAATGTTACCGCCCTTCTGCGCAATATCGATAAACTGCGGACGCGGGATATTGCCCATCGTCACCAGCAGCCAGACCACGTACAGACCCAGCGCCAGCAGCGTACCGTAAATCAGACAGCGGGTAATGGTGCGCGGATCCTTACCATAATATTTCATCAGGCTCGGCACGTTACCGTGATAGCCAAACGAGGCCAGGCAGAACGGCAGCGTCATCAGCAGGTAGGGCGCATAGGAGGCATTCTTCTCCGCGACGTTAAACAGCGTCGTCGGTTCGACGTGTCCCAGCAGGCTGCCGAAGGTCAGGAAGAAGGTGATGACCTTGGCGCCGAGCACGATAGCTGTCATGCGGCTCACCGCTTTGGTGCTCATCCAGACAATAAATGCCACCAGAAGCGCAAAGCCGAAGCCCGCCGCGCGCGCCGGTACGTTCAGCGACATTTCACTGAAGGTATGGTGCAGGATCGAACCGCTCGCCGAAATATAGGCGTAAGTCAGGATATACAGCACAAAGGCGATCGACACGCCGTTCACCAGGTTCCAGCCCTTGCCGAGCAGGTCTTTGGTGATGGTGTCGAAACTGGAGCCAATCCGGTAGTTGAGGTTGGCTTCCAGGATCATCAGACCGGAGTGCAACATGCAGAACCAGGTAAAAACCAGCGCCGCCAGCGACCAGAAGAACCACGCGCCGGACATCACCACCGGCAGCGAGAACATGCCCGCGCCAATAATCGTGCCGCCGATAATCACCACGCCGCCAAATAGGGACGGCCGGGTGGTTGTAGTGGTTAGTGTCGCCATTTACCGAAATCTCCAGTCAAAAAAACTTTCCCACAGTGGGTGCGACGCACTGTACCAGTACACGAGTACAAAAGGAATAAAAAAAGCCCCAATCATGGCGATCGGGGCTGTATTATTTACTTTACGCTAGCGTGTTGCGCTAATTACGCATCGCCACCGAAACGACGACGACCAGCGGAGTCATCACGGCGCGGCGCAGCTGCATCGTCACGACGCGGCGCACGGCCTTCACGACGTTCGCCGCTGAAACGACGACCATCACCACGACCGCCTTCACGACGTTCGCCACCGAAGCTACGGCCGCCTTCACGACGCTCACCGCCGAAACCACGACCGCCTTCACGACGTTCACCGCCGCCACGACGTTCAGTGCGCGGCTGCGCATCGCCCATCAGCTGCATGTTCATCGGTTTGTTCAGGATGCGGGTGCGAGTAAAGTGCTGCAGTACTTCGCCCGGCATACCTTTCGGCAGTTCGATGGTGGAGTGAGAACCGAACAGCTTGATGTTACCGATGTAACGGCTGCTGATATCGCCTTCGTTAGCGATCGCGCCAACGATATGACGAACTTCAACGCCGTCATCACGGCCTACTTCAATGCGGTACAGTTCCATCTCGCCAACATCACGACGCTCACGCTTCGGACGATCTTCACGATCGCCACGCGGGCCGCGGTCATTACGGTCGCCACGACGCTCGAAACGGTCATCACGATCGCGGAACTCACGCTTAGGACGCATCGGCGCATCCGGCGGGACGATCAGAGAACGTTCGCCCTGGGCCATTTTCAGCAGCGCAGCGGCCAGCGTTTCCACGTCCAGCTCTTCGCCTTCCGCCGTCGGCTGGATTTTCGCCAGCAGCGCACGGTACTGGTCCAGATCGCTGCTTTCCAGCTGCTGCTGAACTTTAGCCGCGAATTTTTCCAGGCGACGCTTGCCCAGCAGTTCTGCGTTTGGCAGTTCTACTTCAGGGATCGTCAGTTTCATCGTACGTTCGATGTTACGCAGCAGGCGACGCTCGCGGTTCTCAACGAACAGCAGTGCGCGGCCAGCACGACCCGCACGACCGGTACGGCCGATACGGTGAACGTAAGACTCGGAATCCATCGGGATGTCATAGTTAACAACCAGGCTGATACGCTCAACGTCCAGACCACGGGCCGCAACGTCGGTAGCGATCAGAATGTCCAGACGACCGTCTTTCAGACGCTCCAGCGTCTGCTCACGCAGCGCCTGGTTCATATCGCCGTTCAGCGCGGCGCTGTTATAGCCGCTACGCTCCAGCGCTTCAGCCACTTCCAGAGTCGCGTTTTTGGTACGCACGAAGATAATCGCCGCATCAAAGTCTTCCGCTTCCAGGAAGCGCACCAGCGCTTCGTTTTTACGCATGCCGTAGGCCGTCCAGTAGCTCTGGCTGATGTCCGGGCGCGTGGTGACGCTGGACTGAATGCGCACTTCCTGCGGCTCTTTCATAAAGCGGCGGGTAATGCGACGAATCGCTTCCGGCATGGTGGCAGAGAACAGCGCGGTCTGATGACCTTCCGGGATCTGCGCCATAATGGTTTCTACGTCTTCGATAAAGCCCATGCGCAGCATTTCATCGGCTTCGTCCAGTACCAGACCGCTCAGTTTAGAGAGATCCAGCGTGCCGCGCTTCAGGTGGTCCAGCAGACGACCCGGGGTACCGACAACGATCTGCGGACCCTGACGCAGGGCGCGCAGCTGCACGTCATAACGCTGGCCGCCGTACAGGGCAACCACGTTTACGCCGCGCATATGTTTAGAGAATTCCGTCATTGCTTCAGCAACCTGTACCGCCAGTTCGCGGGTCGGCGCCAGCACCAGAATCTGTGGTGCTCTCAGCTCAGGATCAATGTTGTTCAGCAGCGGTAAAGAGAACGCTGCGGTTTTACCGCTACCGGTCTGGGCCATACCCAGAACATCGCGGCCGTCCAACAGATGCGGAATGCACTCAGCCTGGATCGGAGATGGTTTTTCGTAACCCAGATCGTTAAGCGCTTCAAGGATGGGAGCCTTCAGGCCCAGATCTGCAAAAGTGGTTTCGAATTCAGCCATGTAGTACGTGTGCCTCAAAATTAATGGCGGCCAGTCTACATAACTCATCGTGAAAATTTACGGTAATTTTCATTGAAAAGTGTGAACCGGCTCAAAGTAGGTGTATTAACGAACAACAACGCCCTCACCCGCAAAGGTGATGGCAAGCAAAAAACTATGGGCTGATGTGTTCGTCAGCTATTGCTGGTCCGATTCTGCC
This sequence comes from Klebsiella sp. P1CD1, assembly GCF_003790505.1. Classification (NCBI taxonomy): domain Bacteria; kingdom Pseudomonadati; phylum Pseudomonadota; class Gammaproteobacteria; order Enterobacterales; family Enterobacteriaceae; genus Klebsiella; species Klebsiella sp. P1CD1. The sequence goes on along the minus strand of NZ_CP033631.1, from coordinate 616,696 downwards.
AGGTCATCTTGCTCCTGGCCCAAGAGCGATAATTCCAACAATGCGTATCGGTGCTCAACGTAGTTATGTACGTTGTTAGCGACCGCCAGTTTGAACAGTGCCGTAGCGCTGTCCTTGTCCCCCAGACTTAGGTAGTACTTACCTAAATAGAAGTTGGTTTCACTGAGATGCTCAGCGAGCGAGGTGTTATCCGTTGCGTCTGCCTTCAGACGAGTCATCAGCTCTTTTTCGCTAATGTCGCCAAGGTAGAACTCGACAATGTTCCATCCCCATTGCTCTTTGTCCGACTTGTTTAAGCGCTCTCTGAGTGCTTCAAGCGCCCGCTTCTCGTCGAGTTTACGCTCGGCGATATAAAGCCACAGGCTACGGAAAGGATCATTGGGATCGTCTTGATAAAACGCCAGCAGATCATCTTGCGCTAACTTAGCCCGGCCGCCGTAATACAGGGCGATACCGCGGTTCAAGTGCGCGTAGTTGTAAGTTGGATCAAGCTCAAGTACAGAATCAAACGCTTCATAGGCAGCATCAAAATTGCCTGCCTGCGTTAAGTAAATGCCTAAGTAATTGAATACTTCAGGCATATCGGGTCGGATTGCCAGCGCTTGTGAAAAATCATTTCGCGCTAATGCCCTCAGACCGAGACTATCATACAACACTCCGCGCTCATATAAAAGCTGTGCGCGTTCGTCATCGGATAAAGCCCGACTGGCAAGAATTTGTTCCATGCGTGCCAGAATCACTTCTTGCTGTAAAGTCGGTTGCAATGGTACTGCGAGGACGGCGTCCTTACGCCAGGCGGTGCTACTGCATCCTGCCAGCGTGAGAGCTGTCGCCACGAAACACCAGCGCAAAAAAGGCTTCATTTCCCACTCCCGAAGACAACGATTGGATGAACGTCCTGTTCCCCGGCTGCAAACGAGGCGTCCTGCCCGTAAAACGCCCTCCGCAAAGCGGAGGGCTAACGGCAACCTTACTCGCCCTGCTCGGCGACCGGAGCTTCCGGCGCTGCGGCAGACGGAGTCTGTTCAGTTGCTTCTTTGATGCTCAGACGAACACGGCCCTGGCGGTCAACTTCCAGAACCTTAACCGGCACTTCCTGACCCATCTGCAGGTAATCGGTCACTTTCTCAACGCGCTTATCAGCGATCTGCGAGATGTGAACCAGACCTTCTTTACCGCCGCCGATAGCAACGAACGCGCCAAAGTCAACGATACGGGTCACTTTACCATTGTAGATGCGGCCAACTTCGATCTCAGCGGTGATCTCTTCGATACGACGGATAGCATGCTGTGCTTTATCGCCGTCGGTCGCTGCGATCTTCACGGTACCGTCATCTTCGATTTCGATGGTGGTGCCGGTTTCTTCGGTCAGGGCACGGATAACAGAACCGCCTTTACCGATAACGTCTTTGATCTTGTCCGGGTTGATCTTGATGGTGTGGATACGCGGTGCGAATTCAGAGATATCGCCGCGCGGCGCATTAATCGCCTGCTCCATCACGCCCAGGATGTGCAGACGCGCACCTTTAGCCTGGTTCAGAGCAACTTGCATGATTTCTTTGGTGATACCTTCGATTTTGATATCCATCTGCAGCGCAGAGATACCGTCGCGGGAACCCGCAACTTTGAAGTCCATATCGCCAAGGTGGTCTTCGTCACCCAGGATGTCAGACAGAACGACGAAGTTGTCGCCTTCTTTCACCAGACCCATTGCGATACCCGCAACGGCGGCTTTCACCGGCACACCCGCATCCATCAGCGCCAGAGAGGCGCCACAGACGGAGGCCATGGAAGAAGAACCGTTGGATTCGGTGATTTCAGACACCACGCGAACGGTGTACGGGAATTCGTCGATAGTCGGCATCACGGCCAATACGCCGCGCTTAGCCAGACGACCGTGACCGATTTCACGACGCTTCGGAGAACCCACCATGCCAGTTTCGCCTACGGAGTACGGAGGGAAGTTGTAGTGGAACAGGAAGGAGTCGGTGCGCTCGCCCATCAGTTCGTCGATGTTCTGCGCGTCGCGTGCGGTACCCAGAGTCGCGGTAACCAGCGCCTGCGTTTCGCCACGGGTGAACAGTGCGGAACCGTGAGTACGCGGCAGTACGCCGGTACGAACGTCCAGACCACGGATCATGTCTTTTTCGCGGCCATCGATACGCGGCTCGCCTGCCAGTACGCGGCTACGAACCACGTTTTTCTCGATGGCGTGCAGGATTTCACCCAGCTCGTTAGCGTCCAGGGTTTCATCTTCGGCTACCAGCGTGGCGATGGTTTCAGATTTGATCACGTCAACCTGAGCGTAACGCTCTTGTTTGTCGGTGATACGGTAAGCATCGCTCAGGCGGGATTCAGCCAGCGCAGCCACGCGCGCGTTCAGCGCTTCGTTGACGGCTTCCGGCTGCCAGTCCCAACGCGGTTTACCGGCTTCTTTCACCAGGTCGTTGATGTTCTGAATAACAATCTGCTGCTGCTCGTGGCCGAAGACCACCGCGCCCAGCATCTGGTCTTCGCTCAGCAGTTCAGCCTCGGATTCAACCATCAGCACGGCCGCTTCAGTACCGGCAACCACCAGATCCAGTTTGCTGGACTTCAGTTCTTCCTGGGTTGGGTTCAGTACGTACTGGTCGTTGATGTAACCCACGCGCGCGGCGCCGATTGGGCCATTGAACGGAATACCAGACAGGGACAGCGCAGCGGAAGCGCCGATCATCGCGACGATATCCGGGTTAACCTGCGGGTTAACGGAAACGACGGTGGCGATAACCTGAACTTCGTTAACGAAGCCTTCCGGGAACAGCGGGCGAACCGGGCGGTCAATCAGACGCGCGATCAGGGTTTCGCCTTCGCTTGGACGGCCTTCACGACGGAAGAAACCACCCGGGATTTTACCGGCAGCGTAAGTACGCTCCTGGTAGTTAACAGTCAGCGGGAAAAAGTCCTGGCCTGGCTTCGCTTTTTTCTGACCCACAACGGTCACGAATACCGCGGTGTCATCCATGCTAACCATCACAGCGGCCGTTGCCTGGCGCGCCATCATGCCGGTTTCCAGGGTTACGGTATGCTGGCCGTACTGGAATTTACGAACGATCGGATTAAGCAAAATTCTATCCTTTTTATCTATAAATCACGCCATATCAAAGATATAGCGTCTATTGACCCGATCCTCTGCATCCTCGCGACTAATGACAACCTTTACCCGCCCCTGCGGATGAAGCCTCTCATTAGCCGCGCGAACCTCTGCATGAAGATCATTACTAGCAACAATACATGAGTTTTGAATGAATTGCTGCCGCCCGGTCGAAAAAAGGGGCCGTCAGGCCCCTTTTTCTGAAACTCGCAGAATTAGCGACGCAGACCCAGACGCTCGATCAGCGCAGCGTAACGTGCAACATCTTTACGTTTCAGGTAGTCGAGCAGTTTACGACGCTGAGAAACCATGCGCAGCAGACCACGACGGCTGTGGTGATCTTTTTTGTGCTCTGCAAAGTGGCCCTGCAGGTGGTTGATCTGTGCAGTCAGCAGTGCAACCTGAACTTCGGTAGAACCGCTGTCGTTTTCGCCACGACCAAACTCAGAAACGATTTTTGCTTTAGCTTCAACGCTTAGAGACATTTTAGAACTCCAAAAATTAAAAGAAAGAAAGGGTGCCGATCTCTAATTCAGCGACCCCTGATGCAACGCCCGAAAATGTTAAAACACTTTAGCGGACGTTAAGCGGCGATATTCTACTCGTAGCAGGCTTTTATCGCAAGAAAAGCGCTTACGCCGGGTATTCCACCACCAGACGACGCGGCGCCACGCGGCCTTCATCGTCAATTTCGCCCATGCCGAGAAACTTGCCGGATTCGTTTTCCATCACCCGCACCAGCCCGTTAAGCGGCGCGCCTGACTGACGAACCGGGTTACCGTTTTTAAAGTAAACCGCGGAGGTCTCCGGAATCGCCACCAGCGGATAGTCCGATGCCGGGCTGTCCATCGGCATCAGCAGCGGATCAAGCAGCTGCGCGGCAGGAATATCCTGCGCTGCCGCCTGATCGACCAGCGCCTGCAGCTGCTCGAGGGTCACCATCCGCTCAACCGGGTATTTGCTCACCGCCAGGCGACGCAGGAAAATCACGTGCGCGCCGCAGCCGAGCTTTTCACCTAAATCATCGATAATCGTCCGGATGTAGGTGCCTTTCGAGCAGTGGATCTCCAGCTCCAGTTCATCGCCTTCATGGCGAATAAACAGCAGCTCATAGACCGTAATCGGCCGAGCTTCACGCGGGACCTCAATGCCCTGACGAGCATACTCGTACAGCTTCTTGCCCTGATACTTCAGCGCCGAGTACATCGACGGTACCTGCTGAGTCTCGCCGCGGAAACTATCCAGCGCCGCCGCCAGCTGCTCGTCGCTAAAGGTTAGCGGACGCTCTTCCACCACCTGACCGTCGGCATCGGAGGTATCCGTGCGCTGGCCCAGTTTGGCGATCACGCGATAACGCTTATCGGAGTCCAGCAGATACTGGGAAAACTTGGTCGCTTCGCCAAGACACACTGGCAGCATACCGGTCGCCAGCGGATCCAGCGCGCCGGTGTGGCCAGCGCGGTTGGCGTTATAAATACGCTTTACTTTCTGCAGCACATCGTTGCTGGAAGCGCCCTGAGGCTTGTCCAGCAACAATACGCCGTGCACGTCGCGGCCGCGACGACGAGGACGACTCATCAGTCCTCCTTGCTGTCGTCCGGGTTCACACGACGTTCATCGTCGTGTTTCACCACGCTGGTGACCAGGTTGGACATACGCATCCCTTCCACCAGCGAGTTGTCGTAGAAGAAAGTCAGTTCCGGCACAATACGCAGGCGCATCGCTTTACCCAGCAGGGAGCGGATAAAACCAGAAGCTTCCTGCAGCGCTTTGATGCCCGCTTTCACCGCGGCTTCATCTTTGTCGTTGAGGAAGGTGACATACACCTTGGCATAGGCCAGGTCACGGGACATTTCCACACCGGAAACGGTGGTCATCATACCCAGACGCGGATCTTTGATTTCACGTTGCAGGATGATGGCAATCTCTTTTTGCATCTCCTGGGCCACACGCTGCGGGCGACCAAATTCTTTCGCCATAATAAGTTCTCCAGAATAAAGACAAAAAAGGGGCCAAAAGCCCCTTTTTAAAATGATTGCCGGGTGGCGCTTCGCTTCCCCGGCTGCTTAGCCATCAAATGATTAATCGATGCTACGCTGGATTTCGATGATTTCGAACACTTCGATCATATCGCCAACGCGAACGTCGTTGTAGTTCTTCACACCGATACCACATTCCATGCCGTTACGGACTTCGTTAACGTCATCTTTGAAGCGGCGCAGGGATTCCAGCTCGCCTTCATAGATAACCACGTTGTCGCGCAGGACGCGGATTGGGTTGTGACGTTTGATCGTCCCTTCGGTAACCATACAGCCCGCGATGGCGCCGAATTTCGGCGATTTGAACACATCACGCACTTCAGCCAGACCGATGATCTGCTGTTTCAGTTCCGGAGACAGCATGCCGCTCATCGCCGCTTTCACTTCGTCGATCAGGTTATAGATGACGGAGTAGTAACGCAGATCCAGGCTTTCCGCTTCGATAACTTTACGCGCAGAGGCATCGGCACGAACGTTGAAGCCAACCAGAATCGCGTTGGATGCTGCTGCCAGGGTCGCGTCGGTTTCGGTGATACCACCTACGCCGGAACCGATGATCTTCACTTTCACTTCGTCGGTAGACAGTTTCAGTAAGGAATCGGAAATCGCTTCGACAGAACCCTGTACGTCCGCTTTCAGCACGATGTTCACTTCGTGAACTTCGCCTTCGGTCATGTTAGCGAACATGTTTTCCAGCTTAGATTTCTGCTGACGCGCGAGCTTAACTTCACGGAATTTGCCCTGACGATACAGTGCCACTTCACGCGCTTTTTTCTCGTCACGAACCACAGTCACTTCATCACCCGCAGCCGGCACACCGGACAGACCGAGGATTTCCACCGGAATGGACGGACCCGCCTCCAGCACTTCGCGACCCAGTTCGTCACGCATCGCACGCACGCGGCCATATTCAAAGCCACACAGGACAATATCGCCCTTATGCAGAGTACCTTCGCGAACCAGAACGGTAGCCACCGGGCCACGACCTTTATCGAGGAAGGACTCGATGACCGCGCCGCTCGCCATACCGTTACGTACAGCTTTCAGTTCGAGAACTTCAGCCTGCAGCAGAATCGCGTCCAGCAGGTCGTCGATGCCGGTACCGGCTTTCGCGGAAACGTGGACGAACTGGCTCTCGCCGCCCCACTCTTCCGGCAGGATGCCGTACTGGGACAGTTCATTCTTCACGCGATCCGGATCAGCTTCTGGCTTATCGATTTTGTTCACCGCAACCACCACCGGTACCTGCGCCGCTTTAGCGTGCTGGATAGCTTCGATGGTCTGCGGCATCACGCCGTCGTCTGCCGCCACCACCAGAACCACGATATCCGTCGCCTGCGCACCACGAGCACGCATGGAGGTAAACGCGGCGTGGCCCGGGGTGTCCAGGAAGGTGATCATGCCGTTGTCGGTTTCTACGTGGTAAGCACCGATGTGCTGGGTAATACCACCCGCTTCGCCGGAGGCAACCTTAGTAGAACGAATATAGTCCAGCAGCGAGGTTTTACCGTGGTCAACGTGACCCATGATGGTCACGACCGGTGCGCGCGGTTCAGCCGCAGCGCCGGTGTCACGGTCGCTCATTACCGCTTCTTCCAGTTCGTTTTCACGACGCAGGATAACTTTGTGGCCCATCTCTTCGGCAACCAGCTGCGCGGTTTCCTGGTCGATGACCTGGTTAATGGTCGCCATGGCGCCCAGTTTCATCATCGCTTTGATGACCTGAGAACCTTTCACCGCCATCTTGTTAGCCAGTTCACCAACGGTGATGGTTTCGCCGATGATAACGTCACGGTTAACGGCCTGCGCCGGCTTCTGGAAGCCCTGCTGCAGAGCGGAACCTTTACGGTGCTTACCGCCTTTACCACCGCGAACGGCCGCACGGGCTTCTTCACGATCAGCTTTAGATTCAGCGTGTTTGTTGCCTTTCTTCGCCGGACGCGCCGCTTTGCTGCTACGGCTACGGCCGCGACCGCCTTCAACTTCACGATCGTTATCATCTTCAGCCTGACGAGCATGCTGTGACGTAGTGACGTGATAGTCGCTGCTATCTTCCGGGCTGTCTGAGGTTTCAGACCAATTTTTTTCGTTTTCTTCTGCCATACGGCGTGCTTCTTCCGCTACACGGCGCGCTTCTTCTTCAAGTTTGCGGCGTGCTTCTTCTTCCGATTTGCGCTTCAGTTCCGCGGCTTCGTTCTCACGGCGGATCTTTTCAGCCTGGGCGGTTTTGGTCATTTCGTCGGTATGTTGATTGCTCACTTTGTCTTTTTCCGCAGCTTCACGTTTCGCTTTATCAGCGACTTCACGTTTAGCTTGTTCTGCGGCCTCACGTTCAGCTTTTAATTGCGCCTCGCGTTTCGCTGCTTCTTCAGCTTCACGACGGGCCTGCTCTTCCGCTTCACGCTGCGCCTGCTCTTCCGCGGCCAGACGTTCAGCCTCTTGCGGATCGCGTTTCACAAAGGTGCGTTTCTTGCGGACTTCGATTTGTACCGATTTACTCTTTCCACCGGTACCTGGAATATTCAACGTGCTGCGTGTTTTACGCTGCAACGTCAGCTTGTCGGGCGCCGAGCCGTGTTCACGGTTCAGGTGCGTCAACAAAGTTTGTTTCTCTTGCGCGGTCACAGAATCATCAGCCGATTTGCGGATGCCTGCGTCAGCAAATTGCTGTATCAGGCGATCCACAGAGGTCTGAATCTCTGAGGCCAGCGCTTTAATAGTCACATCTGTCATGCTGTTCCTTCCTGCTACAGTTTATTACGCTTCGTCGCCGAACCAACAAATGTTGCGAGCGGCCATGATGAGCTCGCCAGCTTTCTCGTCGGTCATCCCTTCGATATCAGCCAGGTCATCAACGCCCTGCTCGGCGAGATCTTCCAGCGTACAAACACCACGGGCAGCCAGTTTGAATGCCAGGGCACGATCCAGACCTTCCAGATTCAACAGATCATCGGCAGGTTTGTTATCTCCCAGGCTTTCTTCCTGAGCCAGCGCCAGCGTAGTCAGTGCGTTTTTCGCACGCTCACGAAGTGCTTCAACGGTGGCTTCATCCAGACCGTCGATTTCCAGCAGTTCTTTCATCGGCACATAGGCCAGCTCTTCCAGCGAGGAGAAGCCTTCTTCAACCAGCACTGTCGCGAAATCTTCATCAATATCGAGATATTTGGTGAAGGTATCGATAGCGGCATGCGCTTCCGCCTGGTGCTTAGCCTGCAGGTCGTCAACGGTCATCACGTTGAGTTCCCAGCCGCTGAGCTGCGAAGCCAGACGAACGTTCTGACCGTTACGGCCAATCGCCTGCGCCAGGTTGCCCGCTTCTACCGCGATATCCATGGTGTGTTTATCTTCATCCACCACGATAGACGCGACGTCTGCCGGCGCCATGGCGTTGATCACGAACTGCGCCGGGTTATCATCCCACAGGACGATATCGATGCGTTCGCCGCCCAGCTCAGTAGAGACGGCCTGCACGCGCGCACCGCGCATACCGACGCAAGCGCCAACCGGGTCGATGCGCTTGTCATTGGTTTTCACCGCGATTTTGGCACGAGAGCCCGGATCGCGAGCCGCCGCTTTGATCTCCAGCACTTCTTCACCGATTTCCGGCACTTCAATGCGGAACAATTCGATCAGCATCTCAGGTTTGGAACGGGTCACGAACAGCTGGGCGCCACGCGCTTCCGGACGGACAGCGTACAGTACGCCGCGGATGCGGTCGCCCGGACGGAAGTTTTCACGCGGCAGCATATCTTCACGCAGGATCACGGCTTCAGCGTTGTTGCCCAGATCCAGGGTGATGTTGTCGCGGTTCACTTTTTTCACCACGCCGGTGATGATCTCACCTTCGTGCTCGCGGAACTGATCGACCACCATCGCGCGCTCGGCTTCGCGGACTTTCTGCACGATAACCTGTTTAGCGGTCTGCGTGGTGATACGGTCGAAGGTAACAGATTCAATCTGATCTTCGACATAGTCGCCGACGTTCATGCTTTCATCTTCGTAACGCGCTGCTTCCAGCGTGATCTCGCGCGTCGGCTGAGTCACCTCTTCAACAACCAGCCAGCGACGGAAGGTGTCGAAATCGCCGCTCTTACGGTCGATTTCTACGCGAACGTCGATCTCTTGTTCGTATTTTTTCTTGGTGGCCGTTGCCAGCGCGCTTTCCAGCGCTTCGAAAATTTTCTCGCGCGGCAGCGCTTTTTCGTTGGAAACGGCTTCAACAACAGCCAAAATTTCTTTGTTCATCGGGGCCTTTCACCTCAATCCAGACTGTTAAAAGTGGGGAACCAGGTTCGCCTTCTGGATGTTACTCAGCGCGAACACTTCATCTTTGCCTTCGACGGTTACCGTGATCATTTCACCGTCTACCGCTTTGATAATGCCCTGCCATTTGCGACGGTTCTGAACCGCCATGCGCAGCACCAGCGCAACTTCTTCGCCAGTGAAACGTTGGTAGTGTTCGGCGGTGAACATCGGACGGTCGAGACCAGGCGAAGAGACTTCCAGGTTGTAAGCGACAGTGATCGGGTCTTCAACATCCATGACGGCGCTTACCTGGTGGCTCACATCAGCACAATCATCAACGTTGATGCCATCTTCACTATCAATATAGATGCGCAGTGTGGATGTGCGACCGCGAATAAATTCGATGCCGACCAGCTCAAAGCCAAGCGCTTCAACCGGCGCTGTGAGCATCTCTGTCAATTTTTGCTCTAATGTGGACAAACCCACCCCCAAGACATAAAAAAAGGGCGTATAGCCCAGTTATTCTGAAGTCAGATAACAAAAAACCCCGATAAATCGGGGCTTTAGATAACTGAACCCTGAGATCGCCATGGCGATCTGGAACACCTTCCGCAAGAATTCTTTCAAATTCGGCTACGAAGGACACTTAGTCCTCACAGTATATTTGAAAAAGTACTTAATGGGAAAGTGGTTGCGGGGGCCGGATTTGAACCGACGACCTTCGGGTTATGAGCCCGACGAGCTACCAGGCTGCTCCACCCCGCGCCTGAAACGTGGCATATTTTACTCTTATTGAGCAAAAGACGCAAATACTGCTGGGATTTGGTACCGAAGACGGGACATAAAATCGGGGTGAATTGTATCGGCAATTAGTATATTTTGTCAACATGCTTTTTATCGCCCCCGATTGCCGTTTGTGCTGGTATTTCAGGCTTTTTTAGCAAAAAGATGATGAAGCCCTTCCTGTCGCCAGTAAAAGATGGTTAAATGAATACTCACAATTAATGCATAAAAATGCAGTTAAGGTTGTTGAGTCGAACTCACCACAGTCTATCGAGCAGGGTTTTATTTTATGACGACGATTCTCAAGCATCTCCCGGTTGGTCAACGTATTGGTATCGCTTTCTCTGGTGGACTGGATACCAGCGCCGCGCTGTTATGGATGCGCAAAAAAGGCGCCGTGCCTTATGCATATACCGCTAACCTGGGTCAACCGGACGAAGACGACTACGATGCTATTCCGCGCCGCGCGAAAGAGTATGGCGCTGAAGGTGCCCGTCTGATCGACTGCCGCAAACAGCTGGTCGCAGAAGGGATCGCGGCGATTCAGTGTGGCGCTTTCCATAACACCACCGGTGGGTTGACCTACTTCAACACCACGCCGCTGGGCCGCGCGGTCACCGGCACCATGCTGGTGGCGGCAATGAAAGAAGATGGCGTCAACATCTGGGGCGATGGCAGCACCTATAAAGGCAACGATATCGAACGTTTCTATCGTTACGGCCTGCTGACCAATGCTGAACTGCAGATTTACAAGCCGTGGCTGGACAGTGATTTCATCGATGAGCTCGGCGGCCGTCACGAAATGTCCGAATTTATGATCGCCTGCGGCTTTGACTACAAGATGTCGGTTGAAAAAGCCTATTCCACCGACTCCAACATGCTCGGCGCCACCCACGAAGCGAAAGACCTCGAATTCCTCAATTCCAGCGTGAAAATCGTCAACCCGATTATGGGCGTGAAGTTCTGGGACGAAAACGTGAAGATCCCTGCGGAAGAGGTAACCGTACGCTTTGAGCAAGGCCATCCGGTGGCGCTGAATGGCAAAACCTTCGCTGATGACGTCGAGATGATGCTGGAAGCCAACCGCATCGGCGGCCGCCACGGTCTGGGGATGAGCGATCAGATTGAAAACCGCATTATCGAAGCGAAAAGCCGCGGTATTTATGAAGCCCCCGGGATGGCGCTACTGCATATCGCCTACGAGCGTCTGCTGACCGGTATCCATAACGAAGACACAATCGAGCAATACCATGCCCACGGTCGTCAGCTGGGCCGCCTGCTGTATCAGGGACGCTGGTTCGATTCCCAGGCGCTGATGCTGCGTGATTCTCTGCAGCGCTGGGTCGCGAGCCAGATCACCGGCGAAGTTACCCTTGAGCTGCGTCGCGGTAACGACTACTCGATCCTCAATACCGTTTCAGACAACCTGACCTATAAAGCAGAGCGTCTGACCATGGAAAAAGGCGATTCCATGTTTACCGCCGAAGACCGTATCGGTCAGCTGACCATGCGTAATCTGGATATCACCGATACCCGCGAGAAGCTGTTCGGCTATGCCCAGTCAGGCCTGCTGAGCGCCTCCTCAGCAACCGGTTTACCGCAGGTTGAGAATCTGGAAAACAAAGGCAAATAATCGCCTGACGATGTTTGCTCCCCGCCGGCGGCCCTCCGCCGGCTTTTTATTTTTTGTTCCCTGTCAGCGCCAGAAAAATTGAAAAGAGGCATTTTTTCCTTATCGCCCGGTCAGCAAAATTGTTGATTATAATAGCCTCAATTGATTAATTCATATCTGGTGATAAACATCATGAATATTAAACCGCCGATCAGGCCGCAAAAGGCCATTGACCGACTGATCGATGTGCTTGAGCCACACGCGACGCCCGTTAACGCGATCGCCAGAAAAAGACTCACCTGGGAATATAAAGGCAAAACCCAGCTCTTTATTTTTAAAAAAGGCGAGCTATCGATTATTCGGAATTCCGACAAGCTATTGATGGTGACCGTCTATGAGCCCCACCTTTTCGGCGTGGCGGAAATGCTACAGCCCAGCCGCAGCCATAGCCTGCGAGCGGAAGTCTCTTCCGAACTGCTACGCATCGACTATGACCTGGCTTCCGCGCTCTTTCGTCAGCATAACCTGTGGGAGGAGGTGACCAGCCTGCTGGCCTATCATACTTCTTACCTGGTATATCGTGACGATCTGGTCCTGCAACAGCGAACCTATTCAGTGATCCGTAACCATCTGCTGGAAATGATGCTATTAACCGCAGAGACCCGACTGCGCGTGTCTATTCTTGAATATATTCAGGACAGGACCCACCTGTCGCGCAGCAGTATTCTCAATGTCTTGTCAGCATTAAAGAAAGGCGGTTATATTGCTTTCGCCCGCGGCGGTTATTTGCAAAGTATCACCTCACTTCCTGAAAAATTTTGACCGCGTCAGTCACCTTTATTTGTTGTTACTCGCCTCAATGTTGAAAATGTTTAAATTTAAATTAATAAACGCTAACGGTAAAAAAAGAAAAATTTTATGCTGAGCACCTGAATTTACCGGCGGACAACATGTCCCTGGGCTCGACCAGCAGGCAACCACTCACGGCGTTAACCGCCGGGCCTGCACCGGCTCAGGATATGCCCCGGAAATCGGCCAGGCGTGAGCAGCGGTAGCGGGAGTTGACCCCCTCGCCTGCCGTCTGCAGCGACCATAACGATGAGATCCAAGAACCCGTTAATTTTGCCCGAACGCCCGTATCGGGCTTTTTTTTATCTGAAGGAATTCAACAATGAAGTCGATTGCTCCAAAATTGTTTGCCGTGATGATCGCCCTGGGGGCCAGCAGCGCCGTCTGCGCATCCGTTAACCTGCATGGTGAAGCCGGTGCCGAGTTCACCAATCTGTCCGCCAGCTTTGGCGCCGGGGAACCGGGTATGACGTTCAATACCCAGTGGGCTCACAGCGACAATGACGGGGACAGCGTAGGGCTGGGAATGGGCTACAACTTTAACCTTGGACCTTTTCTGATGACGCTGGGCGGTAAAGGCGTCTATCTGAATCCCAAAGATGGTGATGAAGGCTATGCCATCGCCGCTGGCGGCGGCGCAGAGCTGCCCCTCGGCCAGTACTTCACGCTCTTCGGTGAGGGGTATTACTCGCCGGACTCAATGTCCAGCGGCGTCGATGATTATGTGGAGGCCAATGCCGGATTACGTATTAACGTACTCCCGTCTCTGAATATCGAAGCAGGCTATCGTTATATCGATATGGCGGGGAAAGATGGCAATCGTGACAATACCCTTGCCGACGGGGCCTATGCCGGGGTTAATTTCCGCTTTTAATCCTTACACAGGGATTGCTGTCCGGCAGTCCCTGTCTTCTCTCAGCTGGCCAACGGCACGCTTTTCAGCACGCGGTTGATCTCCTGCAGACCGGCAACATTATTCTCTTTACGGTAAACATCATTCATGGACGCCATCTGCTCCAGACGGGTCAGGGCGCCATACACCTGGTACGCCTCACTATGTCTGTCAAACACATCGCGGCGCTCCACATCCTGCAAATAATGATTTTTCAACGAATGGTTAAGGCGACCAATCAGCGCCGTATTGTCCTGGAAATAGCGCGTCACCGCCTGGGCATTATTCGCTGTAGCCCCAGGCTCACTGTGCGATACCGGTACCGTTAGCGCATTAATCGTCTCCACCGTTTGGGAGGGCGATGTTGAACTGCACCCTGCTAAACCGAGCACACCGGCGACGATAAGCAACCCGATCTTGTTCATTATGTCACTTCACCTCTGTTAATTTGACGAGGCGACTTTAACGACAGTAAAAGAAGGGAACCAGCAAAGAGATGTTTATAATTAAATGGCCGGAGGGGACAAAAACAAAAAAAGACGCTTTTCAGCGTCTTTTTTCTGGAATATTGGTACCGAGGATGGGACTCGAACCCACAAGCCCGTTAGGGCACTACCACCTCAAGGTAGCGTGTCTACCAATTCCACCACCTCGGTACAGAATACTTAGTGCGGGATGTCGCTGGTCGGCTGAGCCGGCGCAGTTGGCTGAGTTTGCTCCGTTTTCGGTGCACTCAGGTTATCCCACTCACTTCCTTTACTGGTCTTGTTGCTGTTGATGTTACCCAGCGCCAGACTGATGATGAAGAACAGCGCAGCCAGGATACCGGTCATACGGGTCATGAAGTTGCCAGAACCGCTGGACCCAAACAGTGTGCCGGAAGCGCCTGCACCGAAGGAGGCTCCCATATCAGCGCCTTTACCTTGCTGCAGCATAACCAGACCAACAAGGCCAATCGCTACAATAAGGAAAACAACCAAAAGAGCTTCGTACATAATCAACCTGTTCCTTGCGGATTTGCCGCATACCAAGTGCTTCGACCAATAAAGCGGGACGTTTTAACGTTTCCCACTGAAGCGGGTGTGAATACTAACCAAAGCGAATGACCTTCGCAAGGGCAATTTCGACACATTGTATCAACTGCAGAAAAAAACAGCAAAAAGTCGGTTTTCTATCATAAAAAAGGCGGCAAGCGCCGCCTTTTTAACCACTTAGCCGGCAAGCTTAGACGCTTTTTACCGCTTCGGCGATGCGATGCGCAAACTCGTGCACCTGATCTTCATGCTCGCCTTCTACCATGACGCGGATCAGCGGCTCCGTTCCGGATTTACGCAGCAGGACACGGCCGCGTTTCCCTAACGCTGCTTCCACTTCTGCGGTCACCGCTTTGACATGCTCGTTCTCCAGTGGGTTACCGCTGCCTTCGGTAAAACGCACATTCACCAGCAACTGAGGGAACATCTTCATGCCACTGCAAAGGTCATGCAGACTCATATGGTTACGTACCATCGCCGCGACCACCTGCAGACTGGCGACGATGCCATCGCCGGTGGTGGTTTTATCCAGCAGGATCACGTGGCCTGAGTTTTCCGCACCAATGCGCCAGCCTTTTTCCTGCAGCATCTCCAGTACATAACGGTCACCGACCTTCGCGCGGGCAAACGGGATGCCTAACTGCTTGAGCGCCAGCTCCAGTCCCATATTACTCATCAGGGTACCAACGGCGCCGCCGCGCAGCTGCCCCTGACGCAGCCCTTCCCGGGCGATGATGTAGAGGATCTGGTCGCCATCGACTTTATTGCCTTCATGGTCAACCATGATCACCCGATCGCCATCGCCGTCGTAGGCAATACCCAGATCGGCTTTCTCCGCCAGCACGCGCGCCTGCAACGCACGCACGTCGGTGGCGCCGACCTCTTCGTTGATGTTGAGGCCGTCAGGCTCGCAGCCCATCGCGATAACCTGAGCGCCCAGCTCGCGGAAGACATTGGGGGCAATGTGATAGGTCGCACCGTGCGCGCAGTCCACCACCACTTTCAGCGTGCCGAGGCTCAGTTCGTTGGGAAAGGTGCCTTTACAAAATTCAATGTAGCGCCCGGCGGCATCAACGATACGGCTGGCTTTGCCCAGCTCTGCCGAATCCACGCAGGTGAGTTCTTTCTCCATTTCGGCTTCAATCGCCTCTTCCACATCATCCGGCAGCTTGGTGCCCTCAATGGAGAAGAATTTAATACCGTTGTCGTAGAAAGGGTTATGCGAAGCTGAAATAACGATCCCCGCCTCGGCGCGGAAGGCGCGCGTCAGGTAGGCGATGGCCGGTGTCGGCATGGGTCCGGTGAACGATGCAGAAAGCCCCGCTGCCGCCAGCCCAGCTTCCAGCGCAGACTCCAGCATATAGCCGGAAATACGGGTATCCTTGCCGATGATAATTTTACGCGAGCCGTGGCGCGCTAACACTTTCCCCGCTGCCCAGCCCAGCTTAAGCACAAATTCCGGAGTGATCGGCGCATCGCCGACGCGGCCACGAATACCATCGGTGCCAAAATACTTGCGGTTACTCATAACGTTTTTTTCCCTTAGCGGCGAGGGTGGCTTCCACCACGCGCAGCGCTTCTACCGTTTCTTTGACATCATGGACGCGGATTATCTGCGCGCCCTGCATTGCTGCAATGACGGCACACGCCAGGCTGCCGTTCAGCCGTTCTGACGGCCCGACGTTCAGCAACTGACCTACCATCGACTTCCGCGACATACCAACCAACAAAGGCAGCCCAAAGTGGTGAAATTCACCCAGTCTGGCCAGCAGCTGATAATTGTGGGAGAGATTTTTACCGAAACCGAATCCCGGGTCGAGCAGCAATTTTTCTTTTGCGATCCCCGCCTGCTCGCAGCGCACAATATGTTCTGCAAAAAAGCGCTCGACATCGGCGAAGACATCCTCATATTTCGGCGCCTCCTGCATGGTTTTCGGCTGACCTTGCATATGCATCAGACACACCGGCAGCCCGGTTTCCGCAGCGGCCTGCAGCGCGCCAGGTTCGGTCAGCGAACGAATATCGTTAATGATATGCGCCCCTGCCCGGGCCGATTCGCGGATAACCTCCGGTTTGGAGGTATCCACCGAGATCCACACTTCAAAGCGCTGAGCGATCGCTTCGACAACCGGGATCACCCGCGCGAGTTCCTCTTCTACGCTCACCTCAGCCGCCCCTGGCCGCGTGGATTCACCGCCGATATCAATGATGGTCGCCCCGGCGTTAATCATCAGATTGGCATGCTTCACCGCCTCAACCAGCGAGTTGTGAGCGCCGCCATCGGAGAAGGAGTCGGGAGTCACATTAAGAATGCCCATCACATGCGGATGAGAGAGATCGAGGGTTGAGCCCTGGGCTACAAGTTTCATCACAAAATCCCTGAGACTGAAGAGGTTAAAAAAAGAAAAACCCCGGAGCGGGCGCCCCGGGGTTTTTAAGGTTAAAACAAGACATCAACAGCGGTAGCTTACTTGTCGCCCAGCTGCTCTGACATGGTGTTGCCCGGGTTCGGCGTACGCGGTTCATCAACCGGACGCGGCGCACGAGGCGTGCCATTGTTGTCAGAGTTATTCGAAGAACCCGGTTCTTCCCAACCCGCCGGCGGACGAACATCGCGACGAGCCATCAGGTCGTCAATCTGCGGCGCATCGATAGTCTCATATTTCATGAGCGCATCTTTCATCGCGTGCAGGATATCCATGTTGTCGTTCAGCAGCTGGCGAGCACGACCGTAGTTACGCTCGATCAGCGATTTCACTTCCTGGTCGATGATACGCGCGGTTTCATCGGACATATGCTTCGCTTTCGCTACGCTACGGCCGAGGAAGACTTCGCCTTCTTCTTCCGCATACAGCAGCGGACCGAGTTTGTCGGAGAAGCCCCACTGGGTCACCATGTTACGCGCCAGGTTCGTCGCCACTTTAATGTCGTTGGACGCGCCGGTAGAAACATGTTCCGGACCGTAGATAATCTCTTCCGCCAGACGACCGCCGTACAGGGTGGAGATCTGACTTTCCAGTTTCTGACGACTGGCGCTGATCGCATCGCCTTCCGGCAGGAAGAAGGTCACACCCAGCGCACGACCGCGCGGGATAATCGTCACTTTATGGACCGGATCGTGTTCCGGAACCAGACGGCCGATAATGGCGTGGCCTGCTTCGTGATAAGCGGTCGATTCTTTCTGCGCTTCCGTCATCACCATGGAGCGACGTTCCGCACCCATCATGATTTTGTCTTTCGCTTTTTCGAACTCAACCATCGAAACAACACGTTTGTTGCCGCGAGCAGCAAACAGCGCCGCTTCGTTGACCAGGTTCGCCAGGTCCGCACCAGAGAAGCCAGGGGTACCGCGCGCAATGATCGCCGCGTCGATATCCGGCGCCAGCGGTACGCGACGCATATGCACTTTCAGGATCTGTTCACGACCGCGAACATCCGGCAGACCAACGACAACCTGACGGTCGAAGCGGCCTGGACGCAGCAGCGCGGGGTCCAGAACGTCCGGACGGTTAGTCGCCGCGATAACGATAATACCTTCGTTACCTTCGAAGCCGTCCATTTCAACCAGCATCTGGTTCAGGGTCTGCTCACGTTCATCGTGACCACCGCCAAGACCCGCGCCACGCTGGCGGCCGACGGCGTCGATTTCATCGATGAAGATGATGCAAGGCGCTGCTTTCTTAGCCTGCTCGAACATGTCACGCACACGAGATGCACCGACACCGACGAACATTTCGACGAAATCAGAACCGGAAATTGTGAAGAACGGTACTTTTGCTTCGCCAGCGATCGCTTTCGCCAGCAGCGTTTTACCGGTACCCGGAGGGCCGACCATCAGGACGCCTTTCGGGATCTTACCGCCCAGTTTCTGGAAGCGGCTCGGCTCACGCAGGTATTCCACCAGCTCACCGACTTCCTCTTTCGCTTCGTCACACCCGGCAACGTCGGCAAACGTGGTTTTGATCTGGTCTTCCGTCAGCATACGGGCTTTGCTTTTGCCGAAGGACATCGCGCCCTTCCCGCCGCCGCCCTGCATTTGCCGCATAAAGAAGATCCAGACGCCGATCAACAGCAGCATTGGGAACCAGGAGATGAAGATGGAAGCCAGCAGGCTTGGCTCTTCTGGTGGTTCGCCAATAACTTTGACGTTTTTAGTCAACAGGTTATCGAGCAGCTTCGGATCGTTAACCGGAATGTAAGTCGTGTAACGGTTACTATCTTTCTTGGTAACGTTGATCTCACGTCCGTTGATACGCGCTTCGCGAACCTGGTCCTGATTGACCTCTTGCAGGAAGGTAGAATAATCCACCTTGCGGCCATTCGACTCGCTGGGCCCAAAGCTCTGGAATACTGACATCAGCACAACGGCAATGACCAGCCAGAGTATTAGGTTTTTCGCCATGTCACTCAAGGGATTAACCTCTTATTACAACTGTGTTAAAAACAGCGTCAGGATACTCTATATCCAGTTTCTTTCAAACTTTCGTTTGAAATCTGCCGGTTATGGTTTACGCCCGGTCGCTACAATATACACTTCACGCGAACGAGCGCGGGAAGAGTCCGGTTTACGAACTTTGACCTTCGTAAACAGGGAGCGAATTTCTCGAAGATACTCATCGAAGCCTTCGCCCTGGAACACCTTCACTACAAAACTACCACCTGGCGCTAATACATCACGAGACATTTCAAGCGCCAGTTCTACCAGATACATAGCCCGGGGAATATCCACCGCCGGTGTTCCGCACATATTCGGCGCCATATCGGACATGACAACTTGGACTTTACTGTCGCCCACTCGCTCAAGTAACGCTTTCAGGACTAATTCATCACGAAAATCGCCCTGAAGGAAGTCCACACCAACGATTGGATCCATTGGTAAAAGATCGCAAGCGATGATGCGGCCGCTGTTGCCGATCTGCGTGACCGCATACTGCGACCAGCCACCGGGGGCAGCACCGAGATCGACTATCGTCATCCCCGGCTTAAAAATTTTGTCACTTTGCTGTATTTCATCAAGTTTAAACCAGGCACGGGAACGTAACCCCTTTTTCTGTGCCTGTTGAACATATTTATCGCTAAAGTGTTCCTGAAGCCAGCGGCTTGAGCTGGCAGAACGCTTTTTACCTGTCATTTAACATTCCCGTTCGGGTTCATCGTACTTTACTGCGTAAAAATCGACGCGGTAGTTTGGCGATATATGGGAGATGGCGGTAGAATGACCCGTTTTCAATCCCAACGTAAGCAAAAAAACACGATGAATCTGAGTACTAAACAAAAACAGCACCTGAAAGGTCTGGCACATCCGCTCAAGCCGGTAGTTATGCTTGGCAATAATGGTTTGACCGAAGGGGTACTGGCCGAGATCGAACAAGCGTTAGGGCACCATGAGCTCATCAAGGTGAAGATCGCCTCAGAAGATCGCGAAACTAAAGCCTTGATCGTGGAAGCCATCGTACGTGAAACCGGCGCCTGTAACGTACAGGTCATCGGTAAAACGCTGGTTCTGTACCGCCCAACGCCAGAGCGTAAGATCTCGCTGCCACGCTAAGAATATCCTGAATCTCGACACAACTTTGTGTAAAACGAGGGATTTCTGCGGCCAGGCGAGCAAAATGCCATGCTCCTGACGTTGATAAAAGGCCGCTATGCGGCCTTTTTCCTTTCTTTACAATCTATAAACATCGTAGCGGGAAATACGCCTTACAGGTATTCAACCTTAGTAATTTCGTATTCCACTTCACCACCCGGGGTACGGATAGTCACGACGTCATCCTGCTCTTTGCCGATCAGACCACGGGCGATCGGCGAGTTCACGGAGATCAGATTCTGCTTAAAATCAGCTTCATCATCACCCACGATGCGGTAGGTCTGTTCCTCATCGGTATCGAGGTTGAGCACGCTGACGGTTGAGCCAAAAATTACCCGGCCATTGTTCGGCATTTTGGTGATATCGATCACCTGGGCATTGGACAGCTTCGCTTCAATATCTTTGATACGCCCTTCGCAGAAGCCCTGCTGCTCACGCGCAGCATGATACTCAGCATTCTCTTTCAGATCGCCGTGTTCACGAGCGTCAGCAATAGCGGCAATGATTTCAGGACGACGCACAGACTTCAGATAATCCAGTTCTTCGCGCAGTTTCTCAGCGCCACGTAAGGTCATCGGAATCGCTTGCATTAGTTATACCTCTTTATCATTCCTTCAGGGAACGGAGAGCTCCGCCCCGCCACCTGCCCTGCCCACAGGCAGGACACGAGCAAAAAGAAACCGACCCGGGAAACACTCCCCAGGTCAGCAGCAATTTTTCATTTGATAGGTATTTTACCCCGAAGTTCATTATGGGTCATCGTTTACTTTACTGGGCGTTGCACCGTAGTATGACGGCCTGGCTTCAGGTTGTTAGCGCGAGATTATGCGATTTCCCAGATTTATCATCGGATTGACTGCCGGTATAGCGCTTAGCGCTCAGGCGGCGAATATTGACGAGTACATCAACCAGCTTCCCGCCGGTGCGAACCTTGCCTTTATGGCGCAAAAGGTCGGCGCATCGACGCCGGAAATCGACTATCACAGCCAGCAAATGGCGCTCCCGGCCAGTACGCAAAAGGTTATCACCGCGCTGGCGGCTCTGCTGCAGCTGGGGCCCGATTTCCGCTTTACCACCACGCTGGAAACCAAAGGCTCACTTGACGGCGGCGTGCTGAAAGGCGATCTGATTGCGCGCTTCGGCGGCGATCCGACGCTCAAACGGCAGGATATTCGCAATATGGTGGCGACGCTGAAAAAAGCTGGCGTGCAGCGTATCGAAGGCAATGTGCTCATCGATACCTCGGTCTTCGCCAGCCATGACAAAGCGCCGGGCTGGCCGTGGAACGACCTGACGCAGTGCTTCAGCGCCCCGCCGGCGGCCGCAATTGTCGACCGTAACTGCTTCTCTGTCTCGCTGTATAGCGCGCAGAAACCGGGCGATCTCGCCTTCATTCGCGTTGCGTCCTATTATCCGGTCACCATGTTCAGCCAGGTGCGAACGCTGGCGCGCGGCTCAGCAGAAGCACAGTACTGCGAGCTCGACGTAGTGCCAGGCGATCTCAATCGCTATACCCTCACTGGCTGCCTGCCGCAGCGTAGCGAGCCGCTGCCGCTGGCCTTCGCCATTCAGGACGGCGCCAGCTACGCCGGGGCGATCCTCAAAGCGGAGCTGACCCAGGCGGGGATCACCTATAGCGGCACGCTGTTGCGCCAGACGCTGGCCAATGACCCCGGAACGGTATTAGCCACCACCCAGTCGGCTCCACTGCACGATCTGCTGCGGATCATGCTGAAGAAGTCAGATAACATGATTGCCGACACCGTCTTTCGTACCATCGGCCACGCCCGCTTCGGCGTACCAGGCACCTGGCGGGCAGGATCCGATGCCGTACGCCAGATCCTGCGTCAACAGGCTGGGGTCGATCTCGGCAACACGATCATCGCCGACGGCTCTGGCTTGTCGCGCCACAACCTGATCGCCCCGGCGACCATGATGCAGGTGCTGCAGTATATCGCCCAGCACGATACCGAGCTCAACTTCATCTCCATGCTGCCGCTGGCGGGCCACGACGGGTCGCTGCAATACCGCGCCGGTCTCCACCAGGCGGGCGTGGATGGCAAAGTCTCGGCGAAGACAGGTTCGTTGCAGGGGGTTTATAACCTTGCAGGCTTTATCACTACCGCCAGCGGACAAAAGGTGGCCTTCGTGCAATATCTCTCCGGCTACGCCGTGGAACCCGCCGACCAGCGTAATCGCCGCATCCCGCTGGTCCGCTTTGAAAGCCGCTTGTATAAAGATTTGTACCAGAACAACTAAAACAAAAGGGCCGCATCAGATGCGGCCCTTTTTGATCCAGCGAAGTCAGGATTAGCGTTTGTAGATGAATTCGACGCCTTCTTCGTCGTCTTCGTCCCAGTCGTCATCCCAGTCTTCGTCATCTTCCACTTCGACTTCGGCTTCTTCAAGCTGCTGACGGTGATAGTCGTCCCACATGAACTCGACTTTCTCCGGCTTCTGCTCTTCTTCCACATGCACGATCGGGTTTTCGATGATAAAGGTCATCACGTCCCAGCACAGCTCTTTCACGCCCTGCTGGCTGGCCGCGGAGATCAGGTAGAATTTATCTTCCCAACCCAGCGCTTCGGCAATCGCCTTCGCTTTGGCTTCGGCTTCCGCTTTGTCCATCAGGTCAATCTTGTTAAAGACTAACCAGCGTGGCTTGGAGGCCAGCTTCTCGCTGT
The DNA here is from genome assembly GCF_003790505.1 of Klebsiella sp. P1CD1. Lineage (NCBI taxonomy): Bacteria > Pseudomonadati > Pseudomonadota > Gammaproteobacteria > Enterobacterales > Enterobacteriaceae > Klebsiella > Klebsiella sp. P1CD1. Next base: position 593,838 of record NZ_CP033631.1, on the reverse strand, counting down.
ATTTCTCCAGCTCGCCAATGATAATGCGGGCATTCTCAACCGGATCGGAACCATCGATAGGCTCGATGTCGATGAGATGCAGCAGCACACGGCAGCGCTCAAGGTGCTTGAGGAAGCGGATACCAAGGCCTGCGCCTTCCGCTGCGCCTTCAATCAGCCCCGGGATATCGGCGACCACGAAGCTCTTCTCGTTGTCCATACGCACCACGCCCAGGCTTGGCACCAGGGTGGTAAACGGATAGTCAGCCACTTTCGGCTTGGCGGCGGAGACCGCGCGGATGAAGGTGGATTTGCCGGCGTTCGGCATCCCCAGCATCCCGACATCGGCCAGCAGCATCAGCTCCAGCTGCAGGTCGCGTTTATCACCCGGGGTACCCATGGTCTTCTGACGCGGGGTGCGGTTAACGGATGATTTGAAACGGGTGTTGCCCAGACCGTGCCAGCCACCTTTCGCCACCATCAGACGCTGACCGTGTTTGGTCATGTCGCCCATGGTCTCGCCGGTTCCCTGGTCGATAACCCGGGTCCCGACCGGCACTTTCACCGTCACGTCTTTACCACGCTTACCGGTACAGTCGCGGCTCTGGCCATTCTGCCCGCGTTCGGCGCGGAACGATTTTTCAAAACGGTAGTCGATCAGGGTGTTCAGGTTCTCGTCCGCTTCCAGCCAGACATCGCCGCCGTCACCGCCATCGCCGCCGTCCGGACCGCCTTTCGGAATATACTTTTCGCGGCGGAAGCTTACGCAACCATTGCCGCCGTCACCTGCTACGACCAGGATCGTTGCTTCATCTACAAACTTCATTTTACTCTCCGTAAATCATTCGCCTGAGCGGGGCAGCGGTACTACCGCCTCTCGCTTACGCCAACGCCCCCAAAGACGATGGCCGATGGCGGAATACATCGCGCCCGCAACCACGACAAACGCACCGAGATAACCAATCAGGTTTAACATCGGTCTGGCGAAAACATCGGGCCAGGCCATTGATAATAAATCAGAAAACAGTAGCGTAAACAGTGGCGTCAAGGTGATTAACGCGCTGACCTGCGCCGCCTGCCAGCGCGCCATGGCTTCCGCCAGCGCCCCGTAGCCGACCAGGGTATTTAGCCCGCAAAAAATCAGGCATGCCAGTTGCCAGTCGCTTAGCTGGGATATCACCCCGGGCTTAGCGAGCGGCAGTAATGCAATCGTACATAAAGTGTACAGCAAAAATAGTATCTGCTGTGATGCCAGACGGCGCAATAACACCTTTTGCGCGACGCCATAGCTTACCCACACCGTTGCAGCAGCAACGCCGAAAATTACCCCCCATGTGTAATCCGTCAGGCGGGTAAAGATTTCAATCAGGCTGGTGTTGAAAAACATCACCAGCCCGCTGAGCAACATCAACGCGCCCACCACCTGGGTACCGCGCATGCGCTCTTTCAGAATCACGACGCTTGCCACCATCATGCCCACCGGCGATAGCTGGCCGATGACCTGAGAAGCAGTGGGGCTGAGATATTGCAGGGAAGAACTGAACAGAATGAAGTTACCGAACAGGCCACCGGTGGCAATGGCTAACAAAACCAGCCAGCGCGGCTTGCGAAAAATTCGCAGCGGCGGCAGTTTGCCTTTGATCGCGAGGATCGCGCCAAGCCCAATGCTGGCCATCAGGAAGCGATAAAACACCACCGTAGGCGGCTCCATCACCTCAAGAACCTGTTTCATCGCAATCGGCAACGCTCCCCAACACATCGCGGTGGTAAGCGCCAGAATAATGCCAATCCCAGCCTGCTGCTTCATGCCTGTTTCCCTGCAAAATTTTCCAGTAGACGAATGTAAAAAGCCCCGCAACGTGTTGCGGGGCTTTCATCCGTTACCGGGACGCGAAAAACTTATTCAGCAACGATGCTGATGAATTTGCGGTTTTTCGGGCCTTTAACTTCGAACTTGACTTTACCGTCAGTCAAAGCGAACAGAGTGTGGTCACGGCCGCAACCAACGTTGGTGCCAGCGTGGAATTTGGTACCACGTTGACGAACGATGATGCTACCTGCCAGAACTGCTTCACCGCCGAAACGTTTTACGCCCAGACGTTTAGCTTCTGAATCGCGACCGTTACGAGTCGAGCCGCCAGCCTTTTTATGTGCCATTTAAATCTACTCCTCAGGTCTTAGGCGCTGATGCCAGTGATTTTCACATCAGTGAACCACTGACGATGGCCCTGCTGCTTACGATAGTGTTTACGACGACGAAACTTAACGATTTTAACTTTCTCGCCACGACCGTGAGCAACAACTTCAGCTTTGATTACGCCGCCCTCAACGAAAGGAACGCCGATCTTGATTTCTTCACCGTTTGCGATCATCAGCACTTCAGCGAATTCAACAGCTTCGCCAGTTGCGATGTCCAGCTTTTCCAGGCGAACGGTCTGACCTTCGCTTACTCGGTGTTGTTTACCACCACTTTGGAAAACCGCGTACATATAAAACTCCGCTTCCGCGCACCTCTTTATGTGATTCAGAGTGCGCTATAAATATTCACAATAGGGCGCGAATATTACGCAAAACGCGAGCCTTTGACAAGAGCGATTAGCGATCAATGCAGAAAAAAAACACAACTTTCACGACAACGTTTATCTACGGCAATTTTTCAGTACAATCATATCTTCTTTTAATTCTGTCTTAATCCTTCTGTGATCCCACCTGGATTCATGGTAACAGGACATTTGGCCCGGCTTTTGCGATGAATTTAGAAAAAATCAATGAGTTAACCGCGCAAGATATGGCGGGTGTCAATGCGACGATTCTTGAGCAACTCAACTCCGATGTTCAGCTTATCAATCAGTTAGGCTATTACATCGTCAGCGGCGGCGGCAAACGCATTCGCCCGATGATTGCTGTGCTTGCCGCGCGCGCGGTGGGCTATCAAGGGAGCGCGCATGTCACTATTGCTGCGCTGATTGAATTTATTCATACCGCCACGCTACTGCATGACGACGTCGTCGATGAGTCTGACATGCGTCGCGGCAAAGCCACGGCCAATGCGGCGTTCGGCAATGCCGCCAGCGTGCTGGTTGGCGATTTCATCTATACCCGCGCCTTCCAGATGATGACCCAGCTAGGCTCACTGAAGATCCTCGAGGTCATGTCGGAGGCGGTGAACGTCATTGCCGAAGGCGAAGTGCTGCAGTTGATGAACGTCAACGATCCGGATATCACGGAAGAGAACTATATGCGCGTCATCTACAGCAAGACGGCGCGCCTGTTTGAGGCGGCCTCGCAGTGTGCGGGAATGCTGGCCGACTGCTCCGCGGAAGAAGAGCGCGCGTTGCAGGATTATGGTCGCTATCTCGGCACCGCTTTCCAGCTGATCGACGATTTACTCGACTACAGCTCCGACGGAGAGCGACTCGGTAAAAACGTCGGTGATGACCTGAACGAAGGCAAACCGACGCTACCGCTGCTGCATGCTATGCATCATGGCACCCCCGATCAGGCGGCGATGATCCGCGGGGCGATCGAGCAGGGCAATGGTCGCCATCTGCTGGATGCTGTTCTGGAAACCATGGCCACCTGCGGTTCGCTGGAGTGGACGCAGAAGCGTGCTGAAGAAGAAGCCGATAAAGCGATTGCAGCCCTGCAGATCCTCCCGGACACACCGTGGCGCGAAGCTTTGATTGGACTGGCACATATTGCGGTCCAGCGCGATCATTAATCCCCCCTCCTTTCCCGCGCGATGCGCGGGAAAGTTCCAGTAAAATGCCACTTCTCTCCCTAAACTTCCGAATATCTTGATAGATTCTGAATATTCTGGCGCCTTAACAGAACTTGTTAGAACCCTACATAGTACGCGGGTATAGTGTCCCCATCGCCCATGTGGACGATCTGGACCTTTAACACCAGGAGAATTTATGGATAAGTTCATCGACTGGCATCCCGCCGATATTGTTGCTGGGTTACGTAAACGGGGAACATCGCTGGCGGCAGAGTCGCGACGGCACGGCCTGAGTTCTTCAACGCTGGCGAACGCCCTGACCCGCCCCTGGCCGAAAGGCGAGTTGATTATCGCCACGGCGCTGGAAACGCAGCCGTGGGTCATCTGGCCGTCACGCTACCACGACCCGGTGACTCATGAGTTTATCGACAGAACGCAGATGATGCGTCAAAAGAAGACAGACAGGTGATGTGATAATCGACAGGGTCCCGAAGCAACGCCCCGGGGCCCTGTCAGGACACGGTTACTCGCCCTTCACGCGCTGAATATTGGCACCCAACGCCTGCAGTTTATCCTCGATACGCTCATAGCCACGATCGATGTGGTAGATGCGATCAACGATGGTGGTCCCTTCAGCGATACAGCCTGCCAGCACGAGGCTCGCCGACGCACGCAAATCGGTCGCCATCACCTGCGCGCCCGAAAGCTGCTTCACGCCGTGACAGATAGCGGTATTGCTCTCGATCTCTGCGTGCGCGCCCATACGGATCAGTTCCGGAATGTGCATGAAGCGGTTTTCAAAGATCGTTTCGGTGATCACGCCGGTCCCTTCCGCCACCAGGTTAAGCAGCGTGAACTGGGCCTGCATATCGGTCGGGAAGCCCGGGTGCGGAGCGGTACGCACGTTGACCGCTTTCGGACGGTTGCCGTGCATATCGAGGCTAATCCAGTCTTCTCCCGTTTCGATGTCAGCCCCGGCGTCACGCAGTTTCGCCAGAACGGCATCCAGAGTATCCGGCTGCGCGTTACGGCAGAGGATCTTGCCGCCGGAAATCGCCGCGGCCACCAGGAAGGTGCCGGTTTCGATACGGTCCGGCAGTACACGGTATACGCCGCCACCCAGACGCTGCACGCCTTCGATGGTAATGCGATCGGTGCCCTGGCCTTTGATTTTCGCGCCCAGCGCGTTAAGGAAGTTGGCGGTATCGACAATTTCCGGCTCGCGCGCGGCGTTTTCGATAATCGTCGTCCCCTCCGCGAGGGTCGCTGCGCTCATGATAGTTACGGTAGCGCCGACGCTCACCTTATCCATCACGATATGCGCGCCTTTCAGGCGACCGTTGACCGAGGCTTTGACATAACCTTCTTCCAGTTTGATCTCGGCGCCCAGCTGTTCCAGACCGCTAATGTGCAGGTCGACCGGACGCGCGCCGATGGCGCAGCCGCCTGGCAGAGAAACTTGTCCCTGACCAAAACGCGCTACCAGCGGGCCCAGCGCCCAGATGGAGGCACGCATGGTTTTCACCAGGTCGTACGGAGCACAGAATACATCAACCGGACCGGCGTCAATCCATACCGAACCATTGCGCTCAACCTTCGCGCCCAGCTGGCTCAGCAGCTTCATGGTGGTATCGATATCTTTCAGCTTAGGTACGTTCTGGATCTCTACCGGCTCTTCGGCAAGCAGCGCGGAAAAGAGGATTGGCAGGGCGGCGTTCTTTGCACCAGAAATGGTGACTTCGCCCTGAAGGCGAGTCGGCCCCTGAACACGGAATTTATCCATTGATTCTGTTCTCTATTAAAAATTCACATACGCTGCAGGGGACCCCCCACAGCTTAGAAGCCATTTAGTTTGCGGTCTCGCGCCCACTCCTGCGGAGTGAAGGCCTTGATCGACAGCGCATGGATACGGTTGTCAGCAATATATTCCATCAGCGGCGCGTAGACGCTCTGCTGCTTTTTAACCCGACTCATGCCATCGAACATCTCACCCACAGCAATAACCTGAAAGTGGCTGCCATCGCCAGAGACGTGGACTTCCTGGAGGGGGAGTGCGTTCATCAGCACGGTCTGAATTTCATGATTTTCCATGGGCTCAAATTTATCTGATAGTGAAAACAGCCCAACATCTTAGAGGAAAGTGGCGCGGTCTTAAACAAGCAAAAAGCCCCGACGAAAAGATTGCCGGGGCTTTCGGAATAGCTTCAACGCTAAGACACTGAAAAGATTATGGGATAATATCGACAGGCAGGTTGTAAAGACCGATCAGCGTTTGCAGATTTTCGCTCTTCGCGATCAGCTGCGCTTCCCGCCCCTGACGGCGGATCAGTGCCACAAAATGCACTAACAGCGCCAGGCCCGCCGTGTCCACGCGCGTAGTCTGGCTGAGATCGATGATCGTCGCCCCCTCCGTCGCCCTGGCGCGTGCTTCCCAGAGCGGGACCAGCAGATCCTGGTCCAGCTCTCCGTGCAGCGCCAGCGTCTCGCCCTCGCGAGTCCAGCTCAGCTGCCCGGTCATTATTTTTTCTGTTCCAGCGTGATCGGCTGAGCGGAGATCGCTTTCAGCTGCGCGGTCAGGCCGTCAACGCCCTTGGTGCGCAGCAGATCGCTCCACTCATTCTGTTTGGTAGTGATCATACTGACGCCTTCGGCGATCATATCGTAGGCCTGCCAGTTACCGGTCTGGGTATTTTTACGCCACTGGAAGTCCAGACGCACCGGCGGACGACCGTTCGGGTCGATGATAGTGACGCGGATCGGAACGATGGTTGCGCTGCCCAGCGGCTGCTCCGGCGCAATCTGGTAAGTCTGCCCGTGGTACATCGCCAGCGCCTGGCCGTAGGCCTGCTTCAGATATTCACGGAAGGCGGCAAAGTAGGCCTCACGCTGCGCGGGGGTCGCTTCTTTGTAATAGCGGCCCAGCACCAGCGCGCCAGCATATTTCACCTGCACATACGGCAACAGCTCCTGGTCGACGATGTCGCGCAGATAGTTAGGGTTGGCTTTGATCTTCGGCTGTTCATTCTTCAGGCGATCGAAGGTTTTCTGCGCCGCTTCATTCATCAGCTTATACGGGTTGGACTGGTCTGCCGCCTGGACAGCGGTCAGCGGGGCAATCACCAGCATGGCGACCATGAGTAAGCGTTTAAACATATCGTGTTTCTCCTGAAATTAATGCGTCGTGCCGGCTGCCGGCGTCGCGTCAGTATGACCTTCTGCCTCGGCCTTATCATTGCCAGAATTCTGATTGTCGCCGCCCTTGCTGTTATAAAGGAACTGACCAATCAGATCTTCCAGCACCATGGCGGACTTGGTGTCCTGGATAGTACCGCCGTCTTTAAGGATAGTCGTCCCAAGGTCCGGGTCTTCAAAACCGACGTTCAGCGCCAGATACTGTTCGCCCAGCAGGCCCGAGGTGCGGATCGCCAACGAACTGGTATCCGGGATGTGGTTGTAGCGCTCATCGATATCGAGCTCCACGCGTGGCAGATAGGTTTTCGGGTCGAGAGTGATGTCCGCTACCCGTCCCACAACCACACCGCCGATGCGTACCGGCGAACGCGCCTTCAGGCCGCCGATGTTATCGAAGGTCGCGTAAAGGCGGTAAGTCGGCTCGGTACGTAGCGAGGTGACGTTCGCCGCCTTCAGGCAGACAAACAGCGCCGCCAGCAGCGCCACCAGTAAGAACACCCCTACCCAGATTTCATTTTTTTTCGTTTGCATGAACTCAATTCCCAAACATCAGCGCAGTCAGCACAAAATCCAGCCCCAGAACCGCCAGCGACGCATGCACCACGGTGCGTGTTGTCGCCCGGCTAATCCCGGCGGAAGTGGGGATAGCGTCATAACCGTTAAATAACGCAATCCAGGTTACCGTAATGGCGAATACCAGACTCTTAATCAGGCAGTTCACCAGGTCCATTCGCCAGTCGACGGCATTTTGCATCGCGGTCCAGAAAAAACCACCGTCAATGCCTTTCCAGCTTACGCCTACCAGCGCACCACCCCAGATCCCTACCGCGACAAAGATAATCGTCAACAGCGGCAGCGAAATGACGCCAGCCCAGAAGCGTGGAGAAATCACGCGACGCAGCGGGTCCACCGCCATCATCTCCATACTCGAGAGCTGCTCCGTGGCCCGCATCAGGCCAATCTCGGCGGTCAGCGCCGATCCGGCGCGCCCGGCAAACAGCAGCGCAGCGACAACCGGCCCCAGCTCGCGCAGCAGCGACAGCGCCACCAGCATGCCAAGACTGGTCTCTGCGCTGTAGGTGGTTAAGACCAGATACCCCTGCAGCCCGAGCACCATACCGATAAACAAGCCCGATACAATGATAATCAGCATCGACAGAACGCCAACGTTATAGAGCTGACGAACCAGCAGCGGCGCGTGCTTGCGAAACTCTGGTTTGCCCACAACGGCGTTGAAAAGCATTAATCCGGCGCGTCCAAACGTCGCGGTGGTTTTAATCCCGCGATGTCCTAGCGCGGCCAGCGCATTAAACAGCATGAGTCGCTCAACTCCCTATGCCTAATAAATCATGGTGATAGTCGCCAGCCGGATAACGGAACGGCACCGGGCCGTCGGCAATACCATCAATAAACTGACGAACCCGAGGATCGGTATTCTCCCGCAGCGACTGGGCGCTACCGTGGGCGACAATCTTTTTATCCGCCACGATATACGCGTAGTCCGCAATGCTAAGCACCTCAGGCACATCGTGCGAAACCACGATGCAAGTGACACCCAACGTGTTGTTGAGTTCAGAAATCAGCTTCACCAGCACGCCCATGGTGATGGGATCCTGCCCGACAAACGGTTCGTCGAACATAATCAGATCCGGCTCAAGGGCAATCGCTCTCGCCAGGGCGGCACGGCGCGCCATCCCGCCGGAAAGCTCGGAGGGCATTAACTTCGCCGCCCCACGCAACCCCACCGCTTCCAGCTTCATCATCACCGTCGTATGCAGCAGCGCAGGCGGCAGCTGCGTATGCTCGCGCAGCGGATAGGCAACGTTATCAAAGACATTGAGATCGGTGAACAGCGCGCCAGACTGGAACAGCATGCTCATCCGCTTACGCACCGTATAAAGACGCGATCGCGTCATCTGCGGCACGTTCTCGCCATCAAACAGGATCTCTCCCCTGTCCGGCGGGATCTGGCCGCCGATCAGGCGTAACAGGGTAGTCTTGCCGATCCCCGAAGGTCCCATGATCGCAGTAATTTTACCGCGCGGCACCGACAGCGAGATGTCGTCGAAGATCACACGATCGCCGCGTGAAAAGCGGATACCGCGCACTTCAACTAAATTCGCCTGAGTTTGGCTCATAAAATCATCCTTACTAAACACCTGACGGGCAAGCATGGCCCTTTCTTGCGCCACAATCACAACATTTTTACAGAATCTTACCTGCACAGGTTAGCGAAAGCTGGCATTTGTTTTACTTTTGGCACACATAAAGTCAAAATCAAGAATTCGTTACGCTGCGTAGGGATAACCCAGCGAGGCGACGATTATACCTGAAGAAAGGACTTTAGATGCTCTTAGCGACGGCTCTGTTAATTATTGGTTTACTGCTGGTTGTCTACAGCGCCGATCGTCTGGTCTATGCCGCTTCCATCCTGTGTCGTATGTTGGGGATCCCGCCGCTGATCATCGGTATGACGGTGGTGAGTATCGGCACCAGCCTGCCCGAGATCATGGTTTCCACCACGGCCTCGCTGCATGGGCAGATCGATCTGGCGGTCGGCACCGCGCTCGGCTCCAACATTACCAATATTCTTCTGATCCTCGGACTCGCCGCCTTACTCAGGCCATTTACCGTGCATTCTGATATTCTGCGCCGCGAATTACCGCTAATGTTGCTGGTCAGTGTGCTGGCCGGGCTGGTGCTCTACGATGGACAGCTGTCCCGTCTCGACGGGCTGTTTTTACTGGCGTTAGCGCTTCTGTGGCTGCTGTTTACCATCAAAATCGCCCGTCTGGCGGAGCGCCAGGGCAGCGATAGCCTGACTCGCGAACAGCTGGCGGAGCTGCCGCGTGAAGGATCGCTGCCGGTCGCTCTGCTCTGGTTAGGGGTCGCGATGATTGTCATGCCCATGGCTACCCGTATGGTGGTGGATAACACCACGGTATTGGCAAACTTTTTTGCCATTAGCGAGCTGACCGTCGGTCTGACGGTGGTGGCGATAGGTACCAGCCTGCCAGAGCTGGCCACCGCTATCGCCGGGGCGCGGAAAGGGGAAGATGACATTGCTATCGGCAATATCATCGGCGCCAATATCCTCAATATTGCGCTGGTGCTGGGTTTACCGGCGCTGATCGCGCCGGGGAGCTTTGCGAGCGAAGCCTTCACTCGCGATTATGGCGTGATGCTGCTGGTCAGCCTGATCTTCGCGGTGCTGTGCTGGCGCCGCCAGCAGCAGCCGGGACGGCTGGTTGGCGCACTGCTGGTCGGCGGCTTTGTGGTTTGGTTGGCGATGCTGTTCTGGACAGCGCCGCTCTTCGTTGAATGACTCGGGATAACATCATGTCGCAAATAGATTTGCCCACGGATTTTGACTTTCAACAGGCAGGCCGTCAGGTGCTGGAAATTGAACGTGAAGGTCTGGCCCAGCTCGATCAATATATAAATGAAGACTTTACCCATGCTTGCGAAACGATTTTCCGCTGCGGCGGCAAAGTCGTGGTGATGGGGATGGGCAAATCCGGCCACATCGGCCGCAAAATGGCGGCGACGTTCGCCAGTACCGGCACCTCGGCTTTTTTTGTCCACCCCGGCGAAGCGGCGCACGGCGATTTAGGAATGGTCACTCCACAGGATGTGGTGATTGCGCTGTCGAATTCCGGCGAATCGAATGAAATTCTGGCGCTGATCCCGGTCCTGAAGCGCCAGCAGGTGAAGCTTATCTGCATCACCAGCCGGCCTGAGAGCAGCATGGCGCGCGCAGCGGATATCCATCTGTGCGTGAAAGTGCCCAAAGAGGCCTGCCCGTTAGGGCTGGCGCCCACCTCCAGCACCACCGCGGCGCTGGTGATGGGTGATGCCCTCGCCGTCGCTCTGCTGGAAGCCCGTGGCTTTACCGCCGAAGATTTCGCCCTGTCTCATCCTGGCGGCGCACTCGGTCGTAAGCTGTTGCTGCGCGTCAATGATATTATGCATACCGGTGATGAAATCCCGCACGTCGGCCTGCAGGCCACCCTGCGCGATGCGCTGCTGGAAATCACGCGTAAAAATTTAGGCATGACCGCCGTCTGCGATGACGATATGAACATCATCGGGATCTTCACCGATGGTGACCTGCGCCGGGTCTTTGATACCGGCGTCGATATGCGTAATGCCAGCATTGCCGATGTCATGACCCGGGGAGGGATCCGCATCCGTCCCGGCACCCTGGCGGTAGATGCGCTAAACCTGATGCAATCCCGTCATATCACCTGCGTGCTGGTTGCCGATGGCGACCACCTGCTAGGTGTGGTACATATGCACGATCTCCTGCGCGCGGGCGTAGTGTAAGTAAGGAAAAAATAATGAATAATGCTGATGCTCAGTTAGCGACATGCTATGGGCCGGTAAGCCAGGCGTTTCTCGATCGCGCGGCTAAGATCCGTCTACTGATCCTCGATGTTGACGGTGTATTATCCGACGGACTTATCTATATGGGTAATCACGGCGAGGAGCTGAAAGCGTTCAACGTCCGCGATGGCTATGGTATCCGCTGCGCGCTGACCTCCGGCATCGAAGTGGCGATTATTACCGGGCGAAAAGCTAAACTGGTAGAAGACCGCTGCCAGACGCTGGGCATTACGCATCTCTATCAAGGTCAGTCGGATAAGCTGTTGGCGTTTCGCGAATTAGTCAGCAAACTGGCGGTTCGTCCGGATGAAGTGGCGTATATCGGCGACGATCTGATCGACTGGCCGGTGATGGCGGAAGTGGGTTTAAGCGTCGCCGTCGCCGATGCGCATCCGCTGCTGCTGCCGCGGGCGAATTATGTCACGCGCATTAACGGCGGACGCGGCGCGGTACGCGAAGTCTGCGATTTGTTACTATTGGCGCAGGGCAAGTTGGATGAGGCCAAAGGGCAATCAATATGAGTAAAACCAGACGTTGGGTTATCATTTTACTGTCGCTGCTCGCGCTGATCCTCATCGGCCTGAATCTGGCGAATACGGACGACACGGCCCAGCCGGAGGTCAATCCCAACGACCCGACGTATAAAAGCGAACATACCGACACCGTCGTGTACAGCCCGGAAGGCGCCCTGAGCTATCGGCTGATTGCCGAGCATGTGGAATACTTTTCCGATCAGGAGGTTTCCTGGTTTACCAAGCCGGTGATGACCACCTTTGATACCAATAAGGTGCCAACCTGGTCAATCAGGGCAGATAAAGCGAAGCTGACGAATGACCGTATGCTCTATCTTTACGGGCACGTTGAGGTGAATGCGCTCGCGCCTGACTCTCAACTGCGCAAAATTACGACGGATAACGCCCAGATAAATCTGGTCACACAGGACGTTACCTCCGATGACATGGTGACGTTATACGGCACCACATTTAATTCCAGCGGCCTGAAAATGCGTGGAAACCTTCGCAGCAAAAATGCCGAGCTGATTGAAAAGGTGAGAACCTCTTATGAAATTCAGAACAAACAAACTCAGCCTTAAGATTGCGCTCGCCGGCGCTTTACTGGCCGCCAGCCTGCCGGCCCTGGCCAAGACGGGAGATACCGATCAGCCGATCCATATCGAGTCCGATCAGCAGTCACTGGATATGCAGGGCAACGTCGTCACTTTCACCGGTAACGTGGTCGTCACCCAGGGGACGATCAAAATTAACGCTGATAAAGTGGTGGTCACCCGTCCGGGCAATGAGAAAGGTAAAGAGGTGATCGAAGGCTTCGGTAACCCGGCCACCTTCTACCAGATGCAGGATAACGGCAAGCCGGTAAAAGGCCGGGCGTCGAAAATGCGCTACGAGCTGCAGAATGATTACGTCGTGCTGACCGGCAACGCTTACCTTGAGCAGCTCGACAGCAATATCAAGGGCGATAAGATCACCTATCTGGTGAAAGAGCAAAAAATGCAGGCCTTCAGCGACAAAGGTCGACGCGTCACCACCGTTCTGGTGCCGTCTGAGCTGCAGGATAAAAGCGGCAATCAGCAAAAGAAGAGTAACTAATTCGTTATGGCAACCTTAACTGCGAAGAACCTCGCCAAAGCTTATAAAGGCCGCCGCGTGGTGGAAGATGTCAGTCTCACCGTTAACTCCGGAGAGATTGTCGGCTTGCTCGGCCCGAACGGCGCCGGTAAAACCACCACCTTCTACATGGTGGTCGGCATTGTGCCGCGCGACGCGGGCAATATTATTATCGATGACGAAGACATCAGTCTGCTACCGCTGCACGCGCGCGCGCGCCGGGGCATCGGCTATCTGCCGCAGGAAGCCTCTATTTTTCGTCGTCTGAGCGTCTATGACAACCTGATGGCGGTCCTGCAGATCCGTGACGATTTAACCAGCGAACAGCGGGAAGATCGCGCCAAAGAGCTGATGGAAGAGTTTCATATTGAGCACCTGCGCGACAGCCTCGGTCAGGCGCTCTCCGGTGGTGAACGCCGCCGTGTCGAAATTGCTCGCGCGCTGGCGGCGAACCCGAAATTTATCCTTCTGGATGAACCCTTTGCCGGTGTTGACCCCATCTCCGTTATCGATATCAAACGCATCATTGAACACCTGCGCGACAGCGGCCTCGGCGTACTGATCACCGACCATAACGTCAGAGAGACCCTCGCCGTCTGCGAACGGGCGTATATTGTCAGTCAGGGACACCTTATTGCTCATGGTACGCCGCAGCAGATCCTCGAAGATGAGCAGGTTAAGCGCGTGTATCTTGGGGAAGACTTCAGACTCTGATAGGGTAGAGGTTACAGACGTTTTAGCCGGAGATATTTACCCTGAACATGAAGCAAGGTTTGCAATTAAGGCTTAGCCAACAGCTTGCCATGACGCCGCAACTGCAGCAGGCTATTCGTTTGCTGCAGTTGTCCACGTTAGAACTCCAGCAAGAGCTCCAGCAAGCGCTGGAAAGTAACCCATTGCTTGAGCAAACCGATCTTCACGACGAGGTAGAGGCGAAAGAAGTGGAGGACCGCGAGTCCCTCGATACCGTCGATGCGCTTGAGCAAAAAGAGATGCCGGACGAGCTCCCTCTCGATGCCAGCTGGGATGAAATCTATACCGCCGGTACGCCGTCAGGCAACGGCGTGGATTATCAGGACGACGAGCTGCCCGTCTATCAAGGCGAAACCACTCAGACGCTGCAGGATTATCTGATGTGGCAGGTCGAGCTGACGCCCTTCACCGACACTGACCGCGCCATTGCCACCTCCATCGTCGACGCCGTCGACGATACGGGCTATCTCACCATTCAGATTGAAGACATCGTCGACAGCATTGGCGATGACGAAATCGGCCTGGAAGAGGTGGAGGCCGTTCTGAAGCGCATCCAGCGTTTTGATCCGGTTGGCGTCGCGGCGAAAGATCTGCGCGACTGCCTGCTGATCCAGCTGTCGCAATTCGCTAAAGAGACGCCGTGGCTGGAAGAGGCCCGGTTGATTATCAGCGACCATCTCGATCTGCTGGCTAACCACGATTTCCGCACCCTGATGCGAGTAACGCGCCTGAAAGAAGAGGTGCTGAAAGAGGCGGTGAATCTGATCCAGTCGCTGGATCCCCGCCCTGGCCAGTCCATTCATACCAGTGAACCGGAATATGTCATTCCCGACGTACTGGTCCGCAAGGTCAGTGGCCGCTGGACCGTGGAGCTCAACGCCGACAGCATTCCCCGGCTGAAGATTAATCAGCAATATGCGGCAATGGGCAACAGCGCCCGCAATGACGCCGACGGCCAGTTCATTCGCAGCAATCTGCAGGAAGCCCGCTGGCTAATCAAAAGTCTCGAAAGCCGCAACGATACGCTGCTGCGCGTCAGCCGCTGCATCGTTGAACAGCAGCAGGCTTTTTTCGAACAGGGTGAAGAGTATATGAAGCCGATGGTGCTGGCCGATATCGCCCAGGCTGTCGAGATGCATGAATCCACCATTTCCCGTGTCACCACGCAAAAATATCTGCACAGTCCGCGCGGTATTTTTGAACTGAAGTATTTCTTCTCCAGCCATGTGAATACCGAAGGCGGCGGCGAAGCCTCGTCGACGGCCATTCGCGCGTTGGTGAAGAAGTTAATCGCCGCGGAAAACCCCGCGAAGCCGTTGAGCGACAGTAAGCTCACCTCCATGCTGTCCGAGCAGGGTATCATGGTCGCGCGCCGCACTGTCGCGAAGTACAGAGAGTCTTTATCCATTCCGCCGTCAAACCAGCGTAAACAACTGGTCTGACACAACCGATAAGGAAGACACTATGCAGCTCAACATTACAGGACACAACGTCGAGATCACCCCCGCGATGCGCGACTTCGTCACGGCGAAGTTCAGCAAACTGGAGCAATTTTTCGACCGGATCAATCAGGTCTATATTGTGTTAAAAGTAGAGAAAGTGACGCAAATTGCGGACGCGAATCTGCATGTCAACGGTGGCGAAATCCATGCCAGTGCGGAAGGGCAGGATATGTATGCAGCTGTCGATGGTCTTATCGACAAGCTGGCAAGGCAGTTAACGAAGCACAAAGATAAACTAAAACAACACTAATTGTCCGGGCCCCCCTGCGTCCGTCGTGGTTTAACATCGGCGGCGGGCGCGGGGGCGCTCAGGTGAAATTATGATGAACAACGATTCGGCTCTACAACTGAGCAACGTCCTGAACCAGGAATGTACCCGTAGCCAGGTTCACTGCCAGAGCAAGAAGCGTGCTCTGGAAATCATTAGCGAACTGGCCGCCAAACAGTTAAGTTTGCCGCCGCAGGTGGTGTTCGAAGCGATCCTCACCCGCGAAAAAATGGGCAGTACCGGGATTGGCAATGGTATTGCCATTCCTCACGGTAAACTGGAAGAGGATACGCTGCGTGCTGTCGGCGTTTTTGTCCAGCTGGAAACCCCCATCGCCTTCGACGCGATCGACAATCAGCCTGTCGACCTGCTGTTCGCGCTGCTGGTGCCAGCCGACCAGACAAAGACTCACCTGCATACGCTCTCCTTGGTGGCCAAACGGCTGGCGGACAAAGCGATTTGCCGTCGCCTGCGCGCGGCGCAGAGCGATGAAGAGTTGTATGAGATCATCACCGAAGCAGGAAGCAGCGATGACGCATAACGGCAGTCGCACCTTATCCTTTATCGTACTGAGGAGAAACGGTACATGGTACTGATGATCGTCAGCGGCCGCTCGGGCTCGGGGAAATCCGTCGCTCTGCGAGCGCTGGAAGATATGGGCTTTTACTGCGTGGATAACCTGCCGGTCGTGCTGCTGCCCGATCTGGCGCGGTCGCTGGCTGACCGCAATATCTCCGCGGCCGTCAGCATCGACGTGCGTAACATGCCGGAATCACCGGAAATCTTTGAACAGGCGATGCAGAACCTGCCGGAATGCTTTTCTCCGCAATTGCTGTTCCTTGATGCCGATCGTAATACCCTGATCCGCCGTTACAGCGATACCCGTCGCTTACACCCGCTCTCCAGCAAGAACCTGTCGCTCGAAAGCGCCATCGACGAAGAGAGCGACTTGCTGGAGCCACTGCGCTCCCGTGCGGATCTGATCGTCGATACGTCCGAAATGTCGGTGCATGAGCTGGCGGAAATGCTGCGTACTCGCTTGTTAGGCAAACGCGAGCGCGAACTGACGATGGTCTTCGAATCCTTCGGCTTCAAGCACGGTATTCCGATCGATGCTGATTACGTCTTTGACGTGCGCTTTCTGCCAAACCCGCACTGGGATCCGAAACTGCGTCCAATGACCGGTCTGGATAAACCGGTGGCCGCCTTCCTTGACCGGCACACCGAAGTGCACAACTTTATTTACCAGACCCGGAGCTATCTTGAGCTATGGTTACCGATGCTGGAGACTAACAATCGCAGCTATCTGACGGTGGCCATTGGCTGCACCGGCGGTAAACATCGTTCGGTTTATATTGCTGAACAACTGGCTGACTACTTCCGCTCCCGCGGCAAGAACGTACAGTCTCGTCATCGGACGCTGGAAAAACGTAAATCATGACCGTAAAGCAGACCGTTGAAATCACCAATAAGCTGGGCATGCACGCCCGCCCGGCGATGAAGCTGTTTGAGCTGATGCAGAATTTCGATGCCGAAGTACTGCTGCGCAACGATGAAGGCACGGAGGCGGAAGCAAACAGCGTGATTGCCCTGCTGATGCTGGACTCCGCGAAAGGGCGGCAGATAGAGGTGGAAGCCAGCGGTCCGCAGGAAGTTGAGGCGCTCGCCGCGGTGATTGCTCTTTTTAATGCCGGATTTGATGAAGACTAAGCGTCACGCTTCCCGGCGACGGCCGACTGGCGACAGTGCCAGCCCCGGCGCCGGATTCACGCGCTAATACAGCTTATGCTCGCGCATAAACCCTTCCCCGCCCAGCTGTCGCATCTGGCGTAAGATCCAAGCCTGGCGGCTGCGCACATAGCCCGAAGGCGCGTCAGCGCGATAGCGGATCGGATTTGGCAGTACCGCGGCCAGCAGAGCCGCTTCCCCCGGCGTCAGCTGCCTGGCAGGCTTATGAAAATAGCGCTGCGCGGCCGCTTCCACACCAAATATCCCATCGCCAAACTCGGCAATATTCAGGTAGACGGTCAGGATCCGCTTTTTACTCCAGACGGTTTCTATACCGACCGTCAGCCCGGCTTCCAGCCCCTTACGCAACCAGCTGCGGCCATCCCATAAAAACAGGTTTTTCGCCGTCTGCTGCGACAGCGTTGACGCGCCGCGGATGCGGGTATCATGACGCTCATTGTGCGCCAGCGCTTTTTCTATCGCCGATACGTCGAACCCCCAATGTTCCGGGAACTTTTGATCTTCGGCGGCAATCACCGCCAGCCCCATCCACGGAGAGATCTCATCCATGCCGACCCAATCAGAGTGCGCCAGATAGTGGACATCTCCGGAGAGCCAGGCGCTCACCTGCCGCTCAAGCATCACCGCCGAAAACGGCACCGGCAGCACGCTAAACAGCGCGATCCCCCCGCCCCAGAAGACGGCGGCGATCAGCAGCAGACGCAGCGCCAGTCGTTTTAGCAGCGCAAAGGGCGCAACGCGGAGCCTCATGCGCTCAGCGCCAGCACGCGGGCGACCAGCTTTTCGATCCCGGTGGCGGCTTGAGCAATATTATCTGCCAGCATATACGCCGGGGTGGTGACCACTTTGTTCTCTTCATCCACCACGATGTCGTCGACCGGACAAGGCACGTGCTCCGCCCCCATCTCTTCGACCACATCGGCAGTATCGAGATCGGTCCCGATGGTTATGCGCAGCGGAAACGCAAAAATCTTCGGCAGCAGCGCCGGGGCAATGCACATGAAACCCAGCGGTTTGCCGGCCTGATGCATCGCCAGTGCCAGAGCCTGCAGATCGCGGTCCACCTGACATTCGCTGCCCTCGGCGGCGAAGCTGCTTAAATTTTTCGCCGCGCCGAAGCCGCCGGGGACGATCAGCGCGTCCAGCGTCTCCGCACGCGCCTGCGTCAGCGGTAAGATGTCGCCGCGGGCAATTCGCGCCGCTTCCACCAGCACATTGCGTTGCTCCGTCAGTGGTTCCCCCGTCAGATGGTTGATGACGTCGCGCTGCGGTTTATCGGGTGCAAAGCACACCGCCTGCGCGCCGTTGCGCGCGATCGCCAGCAGGGTAATCACCGCTTCATGAATTTCACTGCCGTCGTACACGCCGCAGCCGCTCAGTACCACACCAATTTTTTTCATCGCTTTCGCTCCTCCATGCAACTCGCTGAAACCAGTCAAAAATGTCGATTTACTCGCTATGCTTCACATATTTTACTGATTCATGTAACAAATTAGTTAAGCTTTGCTATCTTAATGAGCGAGCAATCCACTTCTCAGGTTGCGCCACGTAACAACATCACTCAAATAACACTGGCTCAACCACCAGTTCCCTGGTGTTGGCGCAGTATTCGCGCACCCCGGTCTGTCCGGGGTCATTTTTTCTCGGCCTTCGCCACCCACGCCTTCAGTACCGCCACGTCGTTTTGCCACTCAGATTTCATCTCTTCAACCCATTCAGCGACATTATCAGACCAGGCTGGCAGATCCGGCGTCTGGATCTGCTGCCCCAGCTGCTGGATGTGGCGCAGACCAATAGAACCCGCCGCCCCTTTGATCTTATGCCCCTCTTCGACAATCCCTTTTTGATCGCGGGCGGTGAGATTGGACTCGAGGACAGACATATAGCCCGGCATCATCTTCTCAAACACCGCGAGGCCATCGTTGATAAGCTTCGGTCCCACCAGTTCGATATATTGCTCCAGCATATCGGTATCCAGCACCGCGTCGGCTTTATGCAGATCGGCCGCCGGCGCTTCCTGCGCTTCCTCTTCCGGCGCATCCCAGAATTTCTTGATCATGGCCGTGAGCGCTGGCACCGACAACGGCTTGCTCAGCACATCGTCCATCCCGGCGTCGAGATACTCTTTCTTATTCTTCAGTACGTTGGCGGTCAGGGCCACCAGCGGCGGCAGCTCATCCGCGGCAAAGTTCTGTTTTAGCTGGCGAGAGATATCCAGCCCCGTCATATCCGGCAATTGAATATCCAGCAACACCAGGTCGTACTCGCCTGGCTCAAACATCTCCAGCGCGGCTTTCCCGGTCATGGCGACATCCACGCTGTTGCCCAGCTTTTCCAGCACCGAACGGGCCACAATGACGTTGAGCTCAATGTCTTCCACCAGCAGCACGTTAAGCGCGGGTAATGGCATGTCGTCTTCCGCCAACGTATCTTCCACTTCTTCCGCAATGGCAGGCGCATGGACGGTGAGCGTAAAGGTCGCCCCTTTACCCGGCTGGCTGGTTACGCTGATATCGCCGCCCATATTGCGCGCCAGGCGACGCGAGACGGCGAGACCAATGCCGGTTCCGGTGGCTGGTTTGCCGCCGTGGCTGTCTTTGACCTGGTAATACATGGCGAAAATTTTGTCCTGTTCCGCTTCAGGAATACCGATACCGGAGTCTTCCACTTCGAAGTGCAGGATATCGCCTTCGTCATAGCGCACGCGGACATTCACCCCGCCGCCCTGGGGGGTAAACTTCACGGCGTTGCTGATAAGGTTCCACAGGATCTGGCGCAAACGCGTACCGTCGGTGATCACTTTATGCGGTAGCGGCAGGCTCGGCTCCAGCACAAAGCGCAGGCCCTTCTGCTGGGCCTGCAGACCGGAGAGGTTTTCAAGGTCGGCAAGGAAGCTGGTGAAGTCCACCGGCTGGTTATCGAGCTGTACCTTACGGCGCTCCATTTTATCCATGTCGATAATATCATTGAAGATATTCCCCAGCGTCACCGCCGAGACATGGATGGTTTTCAGGTATTTCTCCTGCTCGCTGGTCAGTTCGGTATCCAGCAAAATACGGCTCAGCCCGACGATCCCGTTTAGCGGGGTACGCAGCTCATGGCTGATGGTCGAAATAAAGGTAGTTTTATCCCGGCTGGCGCGCTCGAGGGCGTCCTGATAGCGTTTTCGTTCAGTGATATCTCGCCCGAAGCCCATCAGGCCGCGACGCTTACCGACGCGATCGTAGTACGGGACCTTGCGGATTTCGAAGCACGCTTTGCGGCCATCGGGATAGTCCAGCCACTGCTCATAGGTCAGCGATACATTGTGGCGGAACACCTTCTCGTCGGTTTCCAGCACCTTTTCCGCGGCCTCTTCGCTATAGACGTCCTGCGGTTTGAGATGGATCAGCTGTTTCTCACTTTTGCCGGTCAACAGCTCCATCGCCCGGTTACAGCCTGAAAACTCCTTATCTTCATTGCGATAGAAGACCAGGTCCGGGGAAGCATCAAGGAAAGAGCGCAGAAAGGAGGATTGCTGTTCGAGTTGGATCTGCGTCTCTTCACGCTCTTTCATCTCGATCTTCAACTGCTCGAGAGTGGTCTCGCGCTCGGCTTCCGCCTTTTCACGTTCGCCAATCTCCTGATTCAACTGCGCGATGTTATCTTTCAGCTGCACGTTCAGCTTCAGATCGCGCTCTCGCATCTCCTCCAGCTTGTCCACCAGCCGCGAAAGACGCTGGCGGGACTCTTCGAGCTGCTCCACCACCACCGAGAGAAAGTAGACCGCCCAGGGGGTGATCAGCAGACCGAAGAAGATAGAGCGGATAACGTCGATACTTTCAACCTGGCCATGCAGCACCATGGTGACCGCCATCTGTACCACAATGGCCAGCACCACCAGCGCAAGAGCCAACAGCATCGAAAAGCGGACCAGACCCAGCTTCATCATCAGGTCGACATAATACTGCGCCAGCATACGAATTTGCTTCATAGGGGATTCCTTCACGACAACTCCGCACAATAATACTCAATTCTGAGCAATGCGCTGTAAGTTGTGCAAAAAATGCGGGAAGGAGCTGATATGACGGCTGGTCGCCAAGGCGAACCAGCCGCTAAAAAGAGGCAAGGTCAGGAGAACGATTAGCGCTTGCTTAACGCCTCCCAGAGCCCCTTCAGGTAGGTCACGCCGAGAGCGCGGTCGTACAAGCCATAGCCTGGCCGTCCGGTCTCTCCCCAGATAAAGCGGCCATGATCCGGGCGAATATAGCCGTCGAACCCGTTGTCATACAGCGCTTGCATCACCTTGTACATATCCAGGGAACCGTACTCTGACGGATGGGCGCACTCGTAAAAATCTTTATCCCGTATCAGCTTAATATTGCGGACGTGGGCAAAGTGGATCCGTTTGCGCCGGGTAAACTCTGCCAGGATGGCGTACACATCGTTATCCGGATCTTCGGCAATCGAGCCGGTGCAGAGCGTGATGCCGTTAGCGGGCGAATCGACGGCCCGGCAGATCCAGTCCAGATCGTCGCGGTTTTTGACCACCCGCGGCAGGCCAAAAATGGAGTACGGCGGATCGTCCGGATGGATCGCCATTTTCACCCCGACCTCTTCACAGACCGGGATCACCGCCCGCAGAAAATAGACCAGGTTCTCCCGCAGCTTGTGGTCATCCACCGCGCTATATTTGGCAAACAGGGTCTGCACCTCCGCCAGCCTTTCTGGCTCCCAGCCCGGCAAGGCGAAGCCGTTTGAGTTCTCCAGTACCTCTTTCACTACGTCTTCCAGCCGTTTATCGATATCTTTCTTCTCAAAAGCCATCGTCAACGAACCATCCGGCAGGACGTAGTTCATATCCGTCTTCATCCAGTCAAAAACCGGCATGAAGTTATAACAGATAACTTTGACGCCGAAGCGGGCAAGGTGGCGAATGGTCTGCTGATAGTTGGCAATATAGCGGTCACGGGAAGGAAGGCCGATTTTAATGTCATCATGAATGTTGACGCTCTCTATCACCTCCATTTTCAGGCCCGCGGCATGGGCCTGGCTGACCAGACGCTCAATTTTATCGACTGGCCATACCTCACCCACCGCGACGTCATAGAGCGCGCCGACGACCCCCTCCACGCCGGGCACCTGTCGTATATGCTCTAATGAAACCTTGTCTTCCTCTGGCCCAAACCAGCGCATTGTCATCTGCATCGTTATCACCTGCTTCATAATTTGTGTTTTTACCCTACTACCATACCAGCAATCATAATCGAATTGCCCTTTCCTGTCGTGATAACGATCACATTCCTGCACCGGGCAAGCCCATCCCGGCGCATTCATATTTTTTTTCAATTTATTTCAATAGATTAATAATAGTCTGGCTTTTTCTGACGACCTCTTCCAAATGTGATCCAGAGCTATTTATGATCAAATGCATACTTGTATGGTAATAAAAACAGGCGAAATTCGTTCGCGAAACAGACAATGGAAGGAACAGAAATGAGAAGCGTCATCGTCAAAGAGCCAGGCCAACTGAACATTGCATCACGTCCGGTTCCCGTTCCGGGCAGCCATGAAGTACGGGTGAAAATCGCCTTTGCCGGGATCTGCGGTTCCGATGTACACATCTATCAGGGCCACAACCCCTTCGCGAAATATCCCCGCGTTATTGGTCATGAATTCTTCGGCATTGTCGATGCCGTCGGCGAGCAGGTCTCTCCGGCGCGTATTGGCGAACGCGTCGCGGTCGATCCGGTGGTCAGCTGCGGCCATTGTTATCCCTGCTCGGTTGGCCGGCCGAATGTTTGCGCGCAGCTCCAGGTCATCGGGGTGCACCGCGATGGGGGATTCAGCGACTATGCCTGCGTGCCGGCCAAAAATGCCTGGCGCATTCCGGAGGCTATCAGCGATCGTCAGGCGACAATGGTTGAGCCTTTTACTATTGCGGCAAATATTACCGCCCAGCTGCAGCCCACGCCGCAGGATATCGCCCTGGTTTACGGCGCTGGCCCGATGGGCCTGACGGTGATCCAGGCGCTGAAGGGGGTGTATGGCGTTAAGCAGGTGATCGTTGTGGACCGCATTGCCGAACGTCTACAGATGGCACGGGACAACGGCGCCGATCTGACGCTCGATAACACCCATCAGCCGCTGGCGGATCAGCTGGCGCAGCGGCAGATAGCCCCCACGCTGGTCATTGATGCCGCCTGCCACCCAGCCATTCTGCAGGAGGCAATCCTCCTCGCCTCCCCTGCCGCCCGCATCGGCATACTCGGTTTCTCCGGCGAGGCGTCCACGCTGACCCAGCAAAGCATCACCAGTAAAGAGATCTCCATTTTCTCCTCGCGGCTGAACAGCGGGCGCTTTCCGCTGGTCATCGACTGGATGGAAAAAGGCCTTATCCATCCTGAGGCGTTAATCACCCACTGTATGCCGCTGGAGCAGGTGAAAGAAGCCATGGAGATTTTCGCCAACGATCGGAAGACCTGTTGCAAAGTGCTGCTGCAATTAGGCTAAGCCGACATTATTTTTAAATAACGGCCGACGGATATCTGTAGATCCGCCGCGCCTGATATAAATCATATAATGAGCATGGTGTTATCATGGGAAAAAATATTCGCTGGATTATCGTCCTGTTATTATTTTTAGTGTATATGATAAATTATCTGGACCGGGTGGCGTTATCCATTACGGTGCCGATGATTGAAAAGGACCTTGCACTTAACGCTGAACAATTTGGTATGATTTTCGGCAGCTTTTTCTTCGGCTACGCGGTCTTTAATTTTATTGGCGGCCTCGCCGTCGATAAATTTGGTGCCACATTGGTGATGGGCCTGGCGGTTGGGTTATGGTCGCTGTTTTGCGGCTTAACCGCGGTTGCCACCGGCTTTTATTCCATGCTGGTGCTCCGCGTGCTCTTCGGGATGGCAGAGGGCCCGATTTGCGCCTCAGCGAACAAGATGATTAACGGCTGGTTTCCTAAAAAGCAAGCAGCAACCGCAGTGGGTTTCCTCAGCGCCGGCTCTCCGCTGGGCGGCGCGGTCGCCGGACCTATCGTCGGTTATCTGGCCCTGGCTTTCGGCTGGCGTCCCGCGTTTATGATTATTTTCGCCATCGGTATTGTGTGGATGGTCGTGTGGTTTTTTATTGCCGCCAACTCGCCTGACAAACATAAGCATGTCAGTCAGGAAGAGCTCATGCTCATTAATAAAATGAAGCAAGAGGAGGACGCCCTGGAAACCGTAGAAAATCAAACGGCCCACTCATTAGGTTATTATCTCAAGCAGCCTATTATTCTGGTGACGGCATTTGCCTTCTTCTGCTACAACTATATTCTGTTTTTCTTTCTCAGCTGGTTTCCGTCCTATCTGGTCCAGCAGCACCATCTGGATATTAAACAGATGAGTCTCACCACTATGATCCCGTGGATCGTCGGTTTTGTCGGTCTGGCGCTGGGGGGTTATATATCCGATAAAATATTTAACCTTACCGGACGGCTGCTGCTGTCGCGCAAAATCGTGCTGGTGGTATGCCTGCTAATGGCCGCGCTCTGCGTGGGGCTCGCCGGTACCGTTAGCAGCGTCGTTCCTGCCGTTCTGCTGATGTCGGTCTCCATCTTTTTCCTCTATGTGACCGGGGCGATCTACTGGGCGATTATTCAGGACGTGGTGCATAAATCCCGCGTCGGCGGCGCCAGCGGCTTTATCCATCTTATCGGCAGCGTCTCCGGCATCGTGGGGCCGATTGTCACGGGCTATATCGTGCAGTCCACCGGCAAATTCGACAGCGCCTTTATTCTCGCCGGCACTATCGCCGCGCTTGGCGCCGTGCTGGTGCTGCTGGTGATTAAAACCCCGCGGATGACGATGAAAGCCAGTCAGGCATAAATGGCTGAAGAGCGATGTCCGGCCTTGGCCCGGACATCGTCTGCTTCTACTTCTCCGCCAGGGGCACAGCCCAGCTGCGGCCTAGCGCCGAGCCCTGAGCGCCCTGCTCATTCAGATAGCGATCCAGTTCAACCATTCCGGTCCAGCGATTTTCGCACCACAGCGGCGCCAGTAGCGTGGGTCGACGGGCGCTGGCCGATATCCGGTGATAGATCACCTCCGGCGGCGTATGGCGAATCATCTCCCCGGCGGTCACGGTATACGCCTCCAGCTCAATGCCATTGAGACGCCCGGCCTGCCACGCTTTGGCCATAATACTGCCTTTGACAATGTGCAGCGGGTGCAGCTTGATGCCGTCCACGCCGGTCGCCACCACCCGCTCCAGCGTCTCCAGGCAATGGCCCTGGGTCTCTCCGGGCAGGCCGACGATCAGATGTGCGCAGACCTTCAGCCCTCGCGCTCGCGCCAGACGCGCAGTACGCTGGTAGCAAGCGAAATCATGCCCACGGTTAATCCGATGCAGGGTTTTATCGTGCGCGGTTTGCAGTCCCAGCTCCAGCCATACCTCATATCCTTGCTCATGATATTCACTCAGCAGATCGAGGACCGCCTCCGGCACGCAGTCCGGGCGGGTGCCGACGCAGAGGCCGACAATATTCGCCTGGCTGATGGCCTGACGATACATCGAGCGGAGCACCTGCACTTCAGCGAAGGTGCTGGTATAGGCCTGGAAATAGGCCAGATAGCGCTTTGCCCGGTTGACGAGCTGCGCCTGATGAGCGAGCTGTTCGGCGATGGAGCGATGCTGCTGCGCCTCATCGGCAAAGGAAGCCACATTACAGAAAGTGCAACCGCCGCGGCCCAGCGTGCCGTCGCGGTTCGGGCAGCTAAAACCGCCGTGGAGCGTCAGCTTATGGACCTTTTCGCCATAGCGGCGCATAAGATCCCCACCAAACATATTGACTAATTTCTGTAACTGCATAATCTGATAGACCGGCCTCAACAAAGGGGGCCAAGCCTGCCACTTTTTGTCACCGACGGCGATGACCTGGATCAATCGTCAGCGCGGCGGCCACCCTCATTGCATAAACAATCATGATTACTGCAATTTCATTCACCTCTGCGGTGATGAGTTTTCCTTATATTTAACCTGCGGATAGCCCTAATCTTCTTCACGGTAAAAAACAGTATTAATATCCATTGAGAAAATATATGGCAGTCAAATATGCTAATGATGACATGCATTTCAGCGCATAACGGTAATGCAAAGCCGCGTGCACAGTGAGACAGATCACACTAGCCTGACCTTCCTGAGGCGTACCCAGAGCACGAAAAATGGCACTATTTATTTTTAAAACAACAAGTTAACACCTGTATAGCACATTTTTGTATTAATAAGATTGCCATTTGACGTAAGTGTGGATTCCCGATAAGTTGGGAATCCGCTGGAAGCTTTCTGGATGAGCACTCTGCTCATCATATTTATGCAGTAATTGAGATTCCCTCTTAACAGCAAGTCCTCAAACTTGTGTACCGATGCGAAAAGGATTTAAAGAGGGCGAATGCGAGGTGCAAACCCCGTCGCCATGCTCTTTCTGTGCCTGTGCGCAATCGGTATCGGAGGGTGTCCGCAGAGCCTGGGGAGGTTCACTGATATGTTGTACGACAAATCCCTTGAGAGGGATAACTGTGGTTTCGGCCTGATCGCCCACATAGAAGGCGAACCTAGCCACAAGGTAGTGCGAACCGCGATACACGCACTGGCCCGCATGCAGCACCGTGGCGCAATCCTTGCCGATGGTAAAACCGGCGACGGTTGCGGTCTGCTGCTGCAAAAACCCGATCGTTTCTTCCGCATCGTTGCTGAAGAGCGCGGCTGGCGTTTAGCCAAAAACTACGCCGTTGGGATGCTGTTCCTGAATAAAGATCCTGAGCTGGCTAAAGCGGCGCGCCGCATCGTTGAAGAAGAACTTCAGCTTGAGACCCTGTCGATTGTCGGCTGGCGCGATGTGCCGACCAACGAAGGCGTCCTCGGTGAAATCGCCCTCTCCTCGCTGCCCCGTATTGAGCAAATCTTTGTGAACGCCCCGGCTGGCTGGCGCCCGCGCGATATGGAGCGCCGTCTGTTTATTGCGCGTCGTCGCATTGAAAAACGCCTGCAGGAAGACAAAGATTTCTACGTTTGTAGCCTGTCCAACCTGGTCAACATCTATAAAGGTCTGTGTATGCCGGCGGATTTGCCGCGCTTCTACCTGGACCTCGCGGACCTGCGCCTGGAGTCGGCTATCTGCCTGTTCCACCAGCGCTTCTCCACCAACACCGTGCCGCGCTGGCCGCTGGCGCAGCCGTTCCGTTACCTGGCGCACAACGGTGAAATCAACACCATCACCGGCAACCGCCAGTGGGCCCGCGCCCGTACCTATAAGTTCCAGACCCCGCTGATCCCGGATCTGCACGACGCCGCGCCGTTCGTTAACGAAACCGGCTCTGACTCCAGTTCAATGGACAACATGCTGGAGCTGCTGCTGGCCGGCGGGATGGATATCGTGCGCGCCATGCGCCTGCTGGTGCCGCCAGCCTGGCAGAACAACCCGGATATGGATCCGGAGCTGCGTTCGTTCTTCGACTTTAACTCCATGCATATGGAGCCGTGGGACGGCCCGGCGGGCATCGTCATGTCCGATGGCCGCTACGCTGCCTGTAACCTCGATCGTAATGGCCTGCGCCCGGCGCGCTACGTCATTACCAAAGATAAGCTCATCACCTGCGCCTCTGAAGTCGGTATCTGGGACTACCAGCCGGACGAAGTGGTCGAGAAAGGCCGCGTGGGCCCAGGCGAGCTGATGGTTATCGATACCCGCGCCGGACGCATTCTGCACTCGGCGGAAACCGATGACGATCTGAAGAGCCGCCACCCGTACAAAGAGTGGATGGAGAAAAACGTTCGTCGCCTGGTGCCGTTCGAAGATCTGCCGGAAGAAGAAGTCGGCAGCCGCCAACTGGATGACGACACGCTCGCCAGCTACCAGAAACAGTTTAACTACAGCGCGGAAGAGCTGGACTCCGTCCTGCGCGTGCTCGGCGAAAATGGCCAGGAAGCAGTCGGTTCGATGGGCGATGACACACCTTTCGCCGTGCTCTCCAGCCAGCCGCGCATTATCTACGATTACTTCCGTCAGCAGTTCGCCCAGGTGACTAACCCGCCTATCGATCCGCTGCGTGAAGCGCACGTCATGTCGCTGGCCACCAGCATCGGTCGCGAAATGAACGTCTTCTGCGAAGCGGAAGGCCAGGCCCATCGCCTGAGCTTCAAATCGCCGATCCTGCTGTACTCCGATTTCAAACAGCTGACGACGATGGAAGAAGAGCACTATCGTGCCGACGTCCTCGACATCACGTTTAACCCGGCAGAGGCCTCGCTCAGCGAGACGGTGAAAGCCCTGTGTGACAAAGCAGAGCAAATGGTGCGCGAGGGTACCGTGCTGCTGGTGCTGTCCGACCGCAACATCGCCAAAGACCGTCTGCCGGTACCGGCGCCGATGGCCGTTGGCGCGATCCAGACCCGTCTGGTCGATAAAAGTCTGCGCTGCGATGCCAACATCATCGTTGAAACCGCCAGCGCCCGCGATCCGCATCACTTTGCGGTCCTGCTCGGCTTCGGCGCGACCGCTATCTATCCGTACCTCGCCTATGAAACGCTGGCGAAGCTGGTCGACAGCAAAGCTATTGATAAAGCCTACCGTGCGGTGATGCTGAACTATCGCAACGGTATCAACAAAGGTCTGTACAAAATCATGTCGAAGATGGGGATCTCCACCATCGCGTCCTACCGCTGCTCGAAGCTGTTCGAAGCCGTCGGTCTGCATCGCGAGGTTTCCGATCTCTGCTTCCAGGGCGTGGTCAGCCGCATCGGCGGCGCCGGCTTCGACGATTTCCAGCAGGATCTGCTGAATCTGTCGAAACGCGCCTGGCTGGCACGTAAGCCACTGGCTCAGGGCGGCCTGCTGAAGTTCGTGCACGGCGGTGAATATCACGCCTACAACCCGGACGTGGTTCAGACCCTGCAGAAGGCCGTGCAGAGCGGCGAATACAGCGACTATCAACAATACGCGAAACTGGTTAACGAACGTCCGGCGGCCACGCTGCGCGATCTGCTGGCGCTCAATCCAGGCGAAGACGCTATCAGTATCGACGACGTAGAACCGGCGAAAGAGCTGTTCAAACGCTTCGATACCGCGGCGATGTCGATCGGCGCGCTGAGCCCTGAAGCACACGAATCGCTGGCGGAAGCGATGAACAGCATCGGCGGTTTCTCTAACTCCGGTGAAGGCGGTGAAGACCCGGCGCGCTACGGCACCAATAAAGTGTCGCGCATCAAGCAGGTCGCGTCCGGCCGCTTCGGCGTCACGCCAGCCTATCTGGTCAATGCCGACGTCATCCAGATCAAAGTCGCCCAGGGGGCGAAACCGGGTGAAGGCGGTCAGTTGCCGGGTGATAAAGTCACCCCGTATATCGCCAAACTGCGCTATTCCGTACCGGGCGTGACGCTGATTTCCCCGCCGCCGCACCACGATATCTACTCTATCGAGGATTTGGCGCAGCTGATTTTCGACCTCAAGCAGGTCAACCCGAAAGCGATGATTTCGGTCAAACTGGTTTCTGAACCGGGCGTTGGCACCATCGCCACCGGCGTGGCCAAAGCCTATGCCGATCTGATCACCATCGCCGGCTACGACGGCGGTACCGGGGCGAGCCCGCTCTCATCGGTGAAATATGCCGGCTGTCCGTGGGAGCTTGGCCTGGTGGAAACCCAGCAGGCGCTGGTCGCTAACGGTCTGCGTCATAAGATCCGTCTGCAGGTGGACGGCGGCCTGAAAACCGGCCTCGATATCATCAAAGCGGCGATCCTCGGCGCAGAGAGCTTCGGTTTCGGTACCGGCCCGATGGTCGCGCTGGGCTGTAAATACCTGCGTATTTGCCACCTGAACAACTGCGCGACCGGCGTGGCGACTCAGGATGACAAACTGCGTAAGAACCACTATCACGGTCTGCCGTTCAAAGTGACCAACTACTTTGAATTTATCGCCCGTGAGACCCGCGAGCTGATGGCCCAGCTGGGCGTCAAGCGTCTGGTGGATCTGATTGGCCGCACCGATCTGCTCAAAGAGCTGGATGGGTTTACTGCCAAACAGCAGAAACTGGATCTGGGTAAACTGCTGGAGACCGCAGAGCCGCATCCGGGCAAAGCGCTGTACTGCACCGAGAACAACCCACCGTTCGATAACGGTGTACTCAACGCGCAGCTGCTGCAGCAGGCGAAACCGTACGTGGATGAAAAGCAGAGCAAAACGTTCTGGTTCGATATCCGCAATACCGACCGCTCCGTGGGGGCCTCGCTGTCCGGTTATATTGCCCAGACCCATGGTGACCAGGGACTGGCCGGGGATCCGATCGTCGCCCACTTTAGCGGCACCGCAGGCCAGAGCTTCGGCGTGTGGAACGCCGGTGGCGTAGAGCTGCATCTGACCGGCGATGCCAACGACTATGTCGGGAAAGGCATGGCGGGCGGTCTGCTGGCCATTCGTCCTCCGGTCGGCTCTGCGTTCCGCAGCCATGAAGCCAGCATTATCGGCAACACCTGCCTGTACGGCGCGACCGGTGGTCGTCTGTACGCCGCAGGCCGCGCAGGCGAGCGTTTCGCCGTGCGTAACTCCGGCGCCATTACCGTGGTGGAAGGCATCGGTGACAACGGCTGTGAATATATGACCGGCGGCATCGTCTGCGTGCTCGGTAAAACCGGCGTCAACTTTGGCGCAGGGATGACCGGCGGCTTTGCTTATGTCCTGGATGAAGATGGCGACTTCCGTAAACGCGTGAACCCGGAACTGGTGGAAGTGCTGGACGTTGATTCTCTGGCTATCCATGAAGAGCACCTGCGCGGTTTAATCACCGAACATGTGCAGCTTACCGGTTCGCAACGTGGCGAAGAGATCCTCGCCAACTGGCCGGCCTTCTCCGCGAAGTTTGCGCTGGTTAAACCGAAGTCCAGCGATGTTAAAGCACTGTTGGGTCACCGTAGTCGTTCCGCAGCTGAGCTGCGGGTGCAGGCGCAGTAAGGGGTTAAGATGAGTCAGAACGTTTATCAATTTATCGACCTGCAGCGCGTTGATCCGCCAAAGAAACCGCTGAAGATCCGTAAAATTGAGTTTGTGGAAATTTACGAGCCGTTTTCAGAAGGCCAGGCCAAGGCGCAGGCAGATCGCTGCCTCTCCTGCGGCAACCCGTACTGTGAATGGAAATGCCCGGTGCATAACTACATCCCGAACTGGCTGAAGCTGGCCAACGAGGGGCGTATTTTTGAGGCGGCTGAGCTGTCGCATCAGACCAACACCCTGCCGGAAGTCTGCGGGCGCGTTTGCCCGCAGGACCGCCTGTGTGAAGGCTCCTGTACGCTGAACGATGAGTTCGGCGCGGTGACCATCGGCAACATCGAACGCTATATCAATGACAAAGCGTTCGAAATGGGCTGGCGTCCGGATCTCTCCGGCGTGAAGCCGACCGGTAAAACCGTCGCGATCATCGGTGCTGGCCCGGCGGGCCTCGCTTGTGCCGACGTGCTGACCCGCAACGGCGTCAAGGCGGTGGTGTTTGACCGCCATCCGGAAATCGGCGGCCTGCTGACCTTCGGTATCCCGGCGTTCAAGCTGGAAAAAGAGGTGATGACCCGCCGCCGTGAAATCTTCACCGGCATGGGCATTGAGTTCAAACTCAATACCGAAGTGGGCCGCGACGTACAGCTCGACGACCTGCTGAAAGAGTACGATGCCGTGTTCCTCGGCGTCGGGACCTATCAGTCGATGCGCGGTGGACTGGACAACGAAGACGCCCCGGGCGTCTACGACGCGCTGCCGTTCCTGATCGCTAACACCAAGCAGATCATGGGCTTTGGCGAAACAGCTGATGAGCCCTACGTCAGCATGGAAGGCAAACGCGTGGTCGTGCTCGGCGGTGGCGACACCGCGATGGACTGCGTGCGAACCTCCATTCGTCAGAATGCGGCGCACGTGATCTGTGCCTATCGTCGTGACGAAGAAAACATGCCCGGTTCAAAACGCGAAGTGAAAAACGCGCGTGAAGAAGGCGTTGAGTTCCAGTTCAACGTCCAGCCGCTGGGCGTGGAAGTGAATGCCAATGGCAAAGTGTGCGGCGTGAAGATGGCGCGCACCGAGATGGGCCAGCCGGACGCGAAAGGCCGCCGTCGCGCGGAGATCGTCGCTGGTTCTGAACACGTGGTGCCGGCTGATGCGGTGGTAATGGCCTTTGGCTTCCGTCCGCACAGCATGGAGTGGCT
The DNA here is from genome assembly GCF_003790505.1 of Klebsiella sp. P1CD1. Classification (NCBI taxonomy): domain Bacteria; kingdom Pseudomonadati; phylum Pseudomonadota; class Gammaproteobacteria; order Enterobacterales; family Enterobacteriaceae; genus Klebsiella; species Klebsiella sp. P1CD1. The sequence continues at coordinate 561,450 of NZ_CP033631.1, read as the reverse complement.
GGCGAAGCACAGCGTCGAGCTGGACTCTCAGGGCCGCATCATCGCGCCGGAAGGCAGCGATAATGCGTTCCAGACCAGCAACCCGAAAATCTTCGCCGGTGGTGATATCGTTCGCGGTTCCGACCTGGTGGTCACTGCGATTGCCGAAGGCCGTAAAGCGGCGGACGGGATCCTCAACTTCCTTGAAGTCTGATTAGACTCTGAGCCTCAGCGCATAAAAGCCCGATGGTTAACGCCATCGGGCTTTTTTATTGCTCATTCGCCGGACAAACCGCCGCTTTCAGCGCCGAATTATACCAGCCGCAGATATGCTCTAAGCGGGTGATCGCCGATCCGACGGTCACCGCCCACGCGCCGCAGCGCATCGCTTCAGCCGCCTGCGCAGGCGTATTGTAGCGCCCCTCTGCGACCACTCGGCAGCCCGCGGCGCTCAGGCTTTTCACCAGCGCCAGGTCCGGTTCGACCGGTGTCCCCTCTGCGGTATAGCCGGAGAGAGTAGTGCCAACCATATCGAAGCCCAACTGCCAGCATTCCAGGGCATCGTCGAGAGAGGAACAATCTGCCATCGCGTTTTTCCCCTGGCGGTGAATTGCCGCCAACAACGATGCGACAGAGGCCGGACGCTGGCGCCGCGTGCCGTCAACCGCAATGATATCGGCCCCCGCCTGCGCCAGGGCATTCACATCCTCAAGCCACGGCGTAATACGCACCGGGCTATCATGCAGATCGCGCTTAATCAGCGCGATAACAGGCACCGTCACTAACGGACGAACGGCCTGCAGGTTGGCCAGACCTTCTATGCGCAGCGCCACCGCCCCCGCCTGTTCCGCCGCCAGCGCCATCGCCGCGACGATGGCGGGGTTATCCAGCGGGCTGCCCGGCACCGGCTGACAGGAGACAATTAACCCACCGTAATGGCGAATACGCCGATCCAGTTGTGCAAGTAAAGACATGACTGCTCCCTGAAAGATAAGTGTGGCAATAACAGTACCAGCCGCAGGGGCGCGTCGTGTGTGGCGGGGTTAACAAAGCAGGCAGGAAAAAAACAGGCCCCGGAGGGCCTGTCAGGCGTTACTTCACAACGCGGAGCGCCGGGCGACCACCGCGCGGCGGCGGCGTGTCGTCAGGATCGTCGTCGTGATTATCCGGCTTATCGCCATCGATCACCGACATCACCGTTTCGCTTTCACTCTCAGGCGCGACGTCATCATCGTTGAGGCTGCTGACATCTTCGTCATAGGCCGCTTCCGGTTCAAACATCGTGCCGGCGCCGTTCTCACGGGCATAGATGGCGAGTACCGCAGCCAGCGGAACAGACACGTTACGCGGCACGCCGCCAAAGCGCGCGTTAAAACGCACCTCGTCATTCGCCAGCTCCAGATTGCCGACCGCACGCGGGGCAATATTGAGAACGATTTGTCCGTCGCGCGCGTACTCCATCGGTACGAGCACGCCCGGCAGAGTGACATCCACCACCAGGTGCGGCGTCAGCTGGTTATCCAGCAGCCACTCATAAAACGCCCGTAACAGATACGGGCGACGCGGCGTCAGCTGTGATACATCCATTATTTAGCCCCGACCGAGGCGCATTTCACGCTCGGCTTCAGTTAAAGAAGCGAGGAAGGAATCACGCTCAAATACGCGAGTCATGTAGCCTTTGAGCTCTTTCGCGCCTGCGCCAACCAGTTCCACACCGAGCACCGGCAAACGCCACAGCAGCGGCGCCAGGTAGCAATCCACCAGGCTGAACTCGTCGCTCAGGAAGTAAGGTTTCTGGGTGAAGACCGGCGCGATGGCCAGCAGTTCTTCACGCAGCTGCTTACGCGCAGCATCAGCTTGCGCTGCGGTACCGCTCTGGATGGTGTTCATCAGCGAATACCAGTCCTTCTCGATACGTTGCATATACAGGCGGCTTTCTCCACGCGCCACCGGATAAACCGGCATTAACGGCGGATGCGGGAAACGCTCATCCAGATACTCCATAATGATGCGAGATTCCCACAGAGTGAGCTCACGATCCACCAGCGTCGGTACGCTTTGATTCGGGTTGAGGTCAATCAGATCCTGAGGTGGGTTGTCCTTCTCCACGTGCTCTATCTCAAAACTGACACCCTTCTCAGCCAGCACAATGCGGACCTGATGGCTATAGATGTCAGTAGGACCAGAAAACAGCGTCATTACCGAACGTTTGTTGGCAGCGACAGCCATGAAAACCTCCAGGTATATTCAGAATTTTGTACTGCTGCCAGTCACTCATGACCGGCCAGATGTAAAAACCCCAGTAGCGCGATGTCACCTTCGTTCACGAATAAAACAAAAAATGAACAATCACCAGCATTTGGGCAGAAAATTGGATGATAGTTTACCAGATTTTGAAGACGTTGTGGTGAGGGGATTCTGGAAATGCTGAAAAAGTGGCGAAAACCGGCGGCATGATTGTGGATAACAGCCGTTTTATCCATAAAAAAACCCGCCGGAGCGGGTTTTTTCGCAAATTGTTCTGCGTGAGCAGAAGACAATTAACGTTTGGAGAACTGCGGACGACGACGTGCTTTACGCAGACCGACTTTCTTACGTTCAACCTGACGAGCGTCACGAGTAACGAAGCCTGCTTTACGCAGTTCGCCACGCAGGGACTCATCGTACTCCATCAGAGCGCGGGTGATACCGTGACGGATCGCACCAGCCTGACCAGAGATACCACCACCTTTAACAGTGATGTACAGATCCAGTTTCTCAACCATGTCGACCAGTTCCAGCGGCTGACGAACTACCATGCGGGCAGTTTCGCGACCGAAGTACTGTTCCAGAGAACGCTGGTTGATAACGATTTTACCGTTGCCCGGTTTGATGAATACGCGAGCTGCGGAACTTTTGCGGCGACCAGTGCCGTAGTATTGATTTTCAGCCATTGCCTATAATCCCGATTAGATGTCAAGAACTTGCGGTTGCTGTGCCGCGTGGTTGTGCTCGTTACCCGCGTAAACTTTCAGTTTACGGTACATAGCACGACCCAGCGGGCCTTTTGGCAGCATGCCTTTAACCGCGATTTCAATCACACGCTCAGGACGGCGGGCAATCATCTCTTCAAAGGTCGCTTCTTTGATACCACCGATGTGGCCGGTGTGGTGGTAGTACATTTTGTCTTCGCGCTTGTTGCCGGTTACAGCAACTTTTTCTGCGTTCAGAACGATGATGTAATCACCGGTATCAACGTGCGGAGTGTATTCCGCTTTATGCTTACCGCGCAGGCGACGAGCCAGTTCAGTAGCCAGACGGCCCAGAGTTTTACCGGTCGCGTCAACAACATACCAGTCGCGTTTTACGGTTTCTGGTTTAGCTGTAAAAGTTTTCATTAAAAGCTTACCCAAATAATAAGTTACACGTTGGTGAACACCCAAACGTTTAGTCAGTTGAGGTTCACACGACATTGTCCAGCAAACCTACCCCTTCGAATAGCCTATGCCGGCGCATAGAAAGTTTCGGGAAAAAAACCTTCTCGTAACGTGGGGTCGCAAGATTATAGAGAAGTCGGGGTCAAAGATCGACCCCTTTATGAGATTTTTCAGGCAGGCCCCGGGGTGGTCTTCCGGCTCTCAATCCGTCGGGAAAAAGCGCCCTGTCAGGGCATATGCGGACGCTTGAGATACTCTTCGCTCTGCATCTCCTGCAGACGCGACAGACAGCGCTGGAACTCAAACTTCAGCCGCTCTCCCTGATAAATGTCGTACAGCGGCACCGCGGCGCTGACCACCAGCTTCACGTGGCGCTCATAGAACTCATCCACCAGGGCGATAAAGCGCCGCGCTTCGCTCTCCAGCTGCGCGGTCATCACCGGCACGTCGAGCAGCATCACGGTGTGGAACAGACGGGAGAGGGCAATATAGTCATGCTGGCTACGGGCATCCACACACAGCGTGGCGAACGACGCCGCCAGCGTCTGGTTTTCGACGCCAAGCGTGGGCAGCTCGCGGTGATTGATCTCCAGCGTCGGCCCGGCAGCAGCGCGCGGCGCCCCGGCCAGCGCCAGCCACAGTTTATCCATCTGTTCGCGGGTTTCGCTGTTCAGTGGCGACAGCCACAGGTGCGCCTGCGTCAGCGTACGCAGACGATAATCGATGCCGGCATCGACGTTCATAATATCGCAATGCTGCTTGATGGCGTCGATCGCCGGCAGAAAACGGGCCCGTTGCAGGCCATTGCGATAGAGCTCATCCGGCGGAATATTGGAAGTGGCGACCAGGGTGATGCCGCGGGCAAACAGGGCTTTCATCAACCCGCCTAACAGCATGGCATCGGTAATATCAGAGACGAAAAACTCGTCAAAACAGAGCACATCCGTTTCCGCCTTGAAACGGTCGGCGACAATCTCCAGCGGGTCGCTATGTCCCTGCAGGGTGGTCAGCTCTTCGTGCACGCGCAGCATGAAGCGATGGAAATGCAGGCGCTGCTTACGCTCGCCCGGCAGGCTCTGGTAAAACAGGTCCATCAGCCAGGTTTTTCCCCGCCCCACGCCGCCCCACATATACAGGCCGCGGACAGGCGCCGCCTCGGCAGCCGGTTCGCGCTTACCCAGCAGTTTGCCGAATTTCGCGCGCAAACCGCCGCCTGACGCGACGGGCGCGGGCTGAGTCTGCAGTTCCTGGTAAATGGTATCAAGGCGGCTCACCGCTTCTTGCTGGACGTCGTCGGGTTGATGGCTGCCCTCTTTCAGGGCTAAAAGGTAACGCGATGTTGGAGACAGGCTTTGCATGATCTAATTGTTATTCCTTGAAAACCGTAATGCCGAAGCTCACGATTGACGAAAAAAAGGCCGTTCTACACTACGCGATGATACGCCAGGATTCCACTTCTGTGGAATTAGCGGTTATAGTGGCACTATCGGGCGCAGGCGGAGAGCCTAAGAGCCACCCTACGGAACCACAAAACAACGGGAGATGTTCATGACCTGGGAATACGCGCTAATTGGGTTAGTCGTCGGTATCATTATTGGTGCCGTCGCCATGCGTTTCGGCAACCGCAAACTGCGCCAGCAGCAGGCGCTGCAGTTCGAACTGGAAAAGAATAAAGCCGAGCTTGAAGAATACCGTGAAGAGCTGGTCAGCCACTTCGCGCGCAGCGCCGAGTTGCTGGATAACATGGCGCATGACTATCGTCAGCTGTATCAGCATATGGCGAAAAGCTCTAACAACCTGCTGCCGGACTCTATGGCAGACGCCAACCCGTTCCGCAACCGTCTGGAAGAGTCTGAAGCCAGCAACGATCAGGCGCCGGTCCAGATGCCGCGCGACTACTCTGAAGGCGCATCCGGTTTACTGCGCGGTGGCGCAAAACGCGATTAACTGATCGCGTCTGATAAAATATCTCCGGGCGCGCCCACCGCGCCCGCTCCTTCCCCCACTTCCCGGCTACAATTTAAACCAGTACCCACATTGTTACCTATGCAAAAATTCAATAACATCAGGTTATTCAGGACGTTTTTCCATACACCTCAGGTTACGAGAGCCAGCATCTAATGAAGAAACAGACTTTGCTGTTGAGTGCGTTAGCGTTAAGCATTGGGTTATCGTTGTCGGCCCTGCCTCCGGCAGCAGCATCCTTACCGACTCAGGTGCCCGGCCAGGGCGCGTTACCGAGCCTGGCGCCGATGCTGGAAAAGGTCCTGCCAGCGGTGGTCAGCGTGCAGGTGGAAGGCACCGCCTCGCCGACGCTCAATATGCCGGAAGAGCTGAAGAAATATTTTGGTGATAACGCCCCGCAGGAGCAGGCGCAGCCGTTTGAAGGGCTCGGCTCCGGCGTCATCATCGACGCAGCGAAAGGCTACGTGCTAACCAATAATCACGTCATCAATCAGGCGCAGAAGATCAGCGTCCAGCTGAACGATGGCCGTGAATTTGATGCCAAACTGGTCGGCAGCGATGAACAGAGCGATATCGCTCTGCTGCAGCTGATCAAGCCGGCGAACCTGACGCAAATCGCCATTGCTGACTCCGATAAACTCCGCGTCGGCGACTTCGCCGTCGCCGTCGGCAACCCGTTCGGCCTTGGCCAGACCGCCACCTCCGGCATTATCTCTGCCCTTGGCCGCAGCGGCCTGAACCTGGAAGGGCTGGAGAATTTCATCCAGACCGATGCCTCGATTAACCGCGGTAACTCCGGCGGCGCGCTGTTGAACCTCAACGGCGAGCTTATCGGGATCAACACCGCGATCCTGGCGCCGGGCGGCGGTAGCATCGGCATCGGCTTCGCCATTCCAAGCAACATGGCGAAAACCCTCGCCGACCAGCTCATTCAGTTTGGCGAAATCAAGCGCGGCCTGCTGGGCATTAAAGGCATGGAAATGAGCGCCGATATCGCTAAGGCGATGAATCTCGACGTTCAGCGCGGCGCCTTCGTCAGTGAAGTGTTACCAAACTCCGGTTCCGCCAAAGCAGGGATCAAATCCGGCGACGTCATTGTCAGTCTGAACGGCAAGCCGCTGAACAGTTTTGCCGAACTGCGCTCGCGCATCGCCACCACCGAACCGGGGACCAAGGTCAAACTTGGCCTGCTGCGCGACGGAAAACCGGTCGATGTCGAAGTGACGCTGGATAAGAGCACCTCCTCCACCGCCAGCGCCGAGCTGATTATCCCAGCCCTGCAGGGAGCCTCGTTCAGCGATGGTCAGATGAAGGACGGTACCAAAGGCGTGGTGATCGATAATGTCGATAAAGGCAGCGCCGCCGCCCAGGTCGGCCTGCATAAGGATGACATTATCATTGGCCTTAACCGGGAACGTATTCATTCGATTGCCGAACTGCGCAAAGTGCTTGAAGGCAAACCGCCGGTCATCGCCCTGAATGTGATCCGCGGCAACGAAAGCATCTATCTGCTGCTACGCTGATTGTCTTCCCGGACATCGCCGCCATGTGCGATGTCCGGACAACTCATGCTATGCTGCGTCTGACCATTCATTAACGATATTTGCATCATGCCTGGAAAGTTATTACGTTCGATACTCATCGGTTTGATTGTCGGGGGACTGCTGCTGGCCCTGATGCCATCGCTACGCCAGTGGCAGCTGACGCCGACCACCCAAAACGATACGGCAGACGACTCCCCTGTGAGCTATAACGCCGCCGTACGCCGCGCGGCGCCCGCCGTGGTGAACGTCTATAACCGCGCCCTGAACAGCACCAGCCATAATCAGCTGACGCTTGGCTCCGGGGTGATCATGGATCAGCGCGGCTATATCCTGACCAACAAGCATGTTATCAATGATGCCGATCAGATCATTGTCGCACTGCAGGACGGCCGCGTCTTCGAAGCGCTGCTGGTCGGATCCGACACCCTGACTGACCTCGCCGTGCTGAAGATCAACGCCACCGGCGGGCTGCCGGTGATCCCGATCAACCCGAAACGCACGCCGCATATTGGCGATGTCGTCCTGGCGATTGGCAATCCCTATAACCTGGGGCAGACCATCACTCAGGGGATCATCAGCGCCACAGGGCGCATTGGCCTCAACCCGACCGGCCGCCAGAACTTCCTGCAGACTGACGCCTCGATTAACCACGGTAACTCGGGTGGGGCGCTGGTGAACTCCCTCGGCGAGCTGATGGGGATTAACACCCTCTCCTTTGACAAGAGCAATGACGGCGAAACGCCGGAAGGCATTGGCTTTGCGATCCCGTTCCAGTTAGCGACCAAAATTATGGATAAGCTGATCCGGGATGGCCGGGTGATCCGCGGCTATATCGGCATTAGCGGCCGGGAGATCGCCCCGCTGCACGCGCAGGGCGGCGGGATCGATCAGATCCAGGGGATCGTGGTTAACGATGTGGCGCCTGATGGCCCCGCAGCACAAGCCGGGATCCGCGCCAACGACGTGATCATCTCCGTGAATGACAAACCTGCGGTTTCTGCACTGGAGACGATGGATCAGGTGGCCGAGATCCGCCCGGGATCGGAAATTCCGGTAGTCATCATGCGTGATGATAAGAAAATTACGCTCCATATCGCCGTTCAGGAATACCCGGCCACCAACTAAACGGCTCCCCGTTTGGGGAGCCTCGTTAATCGCTAAATACCGGACCGGCCGGGAATCTGACCAGAAACCCGGTCACCGCCAGCAGCGATCTCAGCCCGGGCCAGACTATCTGTCGCTCGCGAAGCTCATCATCCAGCGTCAGTAGCGCAAATTCCCCCTTCTCACCCAGCACGCCACCCTGCCAGAGCAGGCGCTGCGCCTGCTGCCGCGCCCAGGGCGACTCGCTCTTCCAGGCCAGCAAATGCAGCATCGCCTGTTGCAGACAGACGCTGTGCGAATGGTTATCCCGCCGCAGCCGCCGGTAGACGGGCAGGGACACGCTGCGCACGGTATAAAATCCACTGCCCGCCTCTTCATCGCCTTCAGGAATAGCGCGGGCGAACTGCCCCGCCACGTCGCACAGCCGGTTGTGCGTCAGCGGAAGTTGCCGGGCGCTGAGCGCCCCGGCCGCCATGCACAGCAGACCGCTGCGCTGCAGCGAGGGCGTCGCAGAGCGCACGACCGCCGCCGGTAAGGCGATCACCGCCCGTGTTGCCTCGTCAGCGTTATGGTCAGCGCCGGCCTCATAACAGCTGGCCAGCAGCGCTTCACCAGGCGTGGCGTTCAGCGGGGGCGAAAGCAGGTTCAGCGCCGGCTGCAGTTGTGCAAGTTCATCGCCTGACGCCAGCATGGCGTCAACCACCGCCTCCCGTGTTGATGTCCGGTTTTCCGGACAGCATGCTATGGCTTCATTCATCACCGTCTCCTTATGAGAAATCTCCGCGGCCGGTATGCCAGCCGCGGGAACAGGCTGGCCTACATCGCCAGCACGTACTTGAGCATCACCCCGGCGGCGATCGCCGAGCCGATCACCCCGGCCACGTTCGGGCCCATGGCGTGCATCAGCAGGAAGTTCTGCCCGTCCGCTTCCAGACCCACTTTGTTCGACACCCGCGCCGCCATCGGCACCGCCGACACCCCCGCCGAGCCGATCAGCGGGTTGATTTTGTGCCGGCTGAACACGTTCATCAGCTTCGCCATCAGCACCCCGGCCGCGGTGCCCACGCAGAAGGCGATCACCCCCAGCACCAGGATCCCCAGCGTCTGCGGCTGCAGGAACTTGTCCGCCACCAGCTTGGCCCCCACCGACAGTCCGAGGAAGATGGTCACGATGTTGATCAGCGCGTTCTGCACCGTATCGCTCAGCCGCTCCACCACGCCGCTCTCGCGCATCAGGTTGCCGAAGCAGAACATCCCCAGCAGCGGCGCGGCGTCCGGCAGCAGGAGCGCCACCAGCAGTAACAGCACCGCCGGGAAGAGGATCTTCTCCCGCTTACTCACCGTGCGCAGCTGCACCATGCGGATCTTCCGCTCCTTATCCGTGGTCAGCGCCTTCATGATCGGCGGCTGGATCAGCGGCACCAGCGCCATGTAGGAGTAGGCCGCCACCGCGATGGCCCCCAGCAGCTCCGGCGCCAGCTTGCCCGACAGGTAAATCGCCGTCGGGCCGTCGGCGCCGCCGATAATCCCGATGGCCGCCGCCTGCGGCAGGGTGAAGCTGATGATGCCGAAGTAGTTCAGCGTCAGCGCTCCGAGGACGGTGGCGAAGATACCGAACTGCGCCGCCGCCCCCAGCAGCAGGGTGCGCGGGTTGGCCAGCAGCGGGCCGAAATCGGTCATCGCCCCGACGCCCATAAAGATGACCAGCGGCGCGATGCCCGAGCCGATGGCCACCTTATAGAAGATGGCCAGCACCCCGGCGGAGTAGCCCATGTCCACCGCGAGGCTCTCCATCTGCCCCTGCACCGACGGCAGGGCCAGCGCCAGTGCCTCTTTGATGGCGTGGACGTCCGGCGCGCAGTGGAGCTTCGCGGCAATCACCGCCAGCTGCGCCGGGTCGTGGTGGGCCAGCAGGCTCTCCAGGGCGGTGAGCGCCAGCCCGGCCTCCGGGATGTTCGACAGCAGGCCGCCGAAGCCAATCGGCAGCAGCAGTAACGGCTCAAACTTCTTCGCAATCGCCAGCCACAGCAGCAGCAGGCTGACCAGCAGCATCACCGCCTGGCCAGCCCCCAGGTGCATCAGCCCCATGCCCTGAATCAGGGCGTTCAGACTTTCCATTTCCGCTCCTCGTCCTTACGCCAGCTGCAGCAGAGTGTCGCCGACCGCCACCGCGTCGCCGGCTTTCACCGCGATGCCGCGCACGGTCCCGGCCTGCGCGGCGCGGATTTCGGTCTCCATCTTCATGGCTTCCAGAATCAGCAGCACCTCGCCTTCGGACACCGTCTGGCCTTCCGCGGCCAGCACCTTCCAGATAGTGCCCGCCAGCGGGGCGGTCACCGGGGTGCCGGCGCCGGCCGGAGCCGGGGCGGCAGCAGGCGCAGCGGCCACCGGCGCGGCGCTGAGCTGGCTGACGTCGCCGCCGTCGCTGACTTTGACCACAAAGGCTTTGCCTTCCACCTCCACGGTGTAGATACCGGAGGCGGCTGGTTTTTCTGCTTTTGCCAGCGGCTGCGCGGCTTCCGCCTGCGGTACCGGCTCAAAGGCTGCCGGGTTGTGGCGGTTTTCGAGGAACTTCAGGCCGGGCTGCGGGAACAGGGCCACGGTGAGCACGTCGTCGATGGCGTTTTCGGCAAGGGTGATGCCTTTCTCCTGCGCCTGGCGTTTCACATCCGCTTCCAGCTGCGCCAGCTCCGGCTTCAGCAGGTCGGCCGGGCGGCAAGTCACCGGGTCGGCGCCCTCGAGCACCCGCGCCTGCAGGGCGGCGTTCACCGGCGCCGGGGTGCGGCCGTACTCGCCCTTCAGGATACCGGCGGTCTCCTTCGCGATGGTTTTGTAGCGCTCGCCGGTCAGGACGTTGAGCACCGCCTGGGTGCCGACAATCTGCGAGGTCGGGGTGACCAGCGGGATGAAACCGAGGTCCTCGCGCACGCGGGGGATTTCCGCCAGCACCTCATCCAGACGGTGGGCGGCGCTCTGCTGCTTCAGCTGGCTTTCGAGGTTGGTGAGCATCCCGCCCGGGACCTGGGCGACGAGGATATGGCTGTCGGTGCCCTTCAGCTGGCCTTCGAAGGCGTGGTACTTCTTACGCACCTCGCGGAAGTACGCGGCGATGCTCTCCAGCTTGTGGATATCCAGCCCGGTGTCATATTGCGTGCCGGCGAGGGTGGCGACCAGCGCCTCGGTGGCCGGGTGGCCGTAGGTGGCGCTCATCGAGGAGATGGCGGTGTCGACGCCGTCGACCCCGGCTTCAATGGCCTTCAGCAGGGCCATCTCCGCCATCCCGGTGGTGGCATGACAGTGCAGGTGCAGGGTGACGTCGTAGCGCTTCTTGATTTCGCTGACCAGCTCAAAGGCGGCCCCCGGCGTCAGAATGCCGGACATGTCCTTGATGGCGACGGAGTCGACGCCGGTCTCCAGCAGCTGTTCGGTGAGGTCGAGCCAGGTCTGCAGGGTGTGCGCCGGGCTGGTGGTGTACGAAAGCGTGCCCTGGGCGTGGGCGCCGTGGTGGCGGACCGCCTGCAGGGCGGCCTGCATGTTGCGCGGGTCGTTCATGGCGTCGAAGACGCGGAAGACGTCCATGCCGTTTTTGACGGTGCGCTCCACGAAGCGCTCCACCACGTCATCGGCGTAGTGGCGGTAGCCGAGCAGGTTCTGGCCGCGGAGCAGCATCTGCAGCGGGGTCTTCGGCATCGCCTTTTTCAGCTCGCGCAGGCGGACCCACGGGTCCTCGCCGAGGAAGCGGATGCAGGCGTCAAAGGTGGCGCCGCCCCAGCACTCAAGGGAGCGGTAGCCGACGTCATCCAGCTGAGCGGCGACGGGGAGCATATCGTCGAGACGCAGACGGGTGGCGAACAGGGACTGGTGGGCGTCGCGCAGGACGACATCGGTAATGGCAACGGTCATAAATTCCTCCGTGAATTAAGGGTGAAGACGGCGATGGTGGTGAATGGCGGCGACAATCGCCGGCTTTAAGCGGGCGAAGTCGTCGGCGGGCGCGACGGCGGCCGGTGCCGGTTTGGGGGCGGCAGGCGGCTCGGGAAACAGGCGGTTGACGGCGAGGGACATTCCCCGGATGGCAAAGATGAGCAGCAGCAGGAACACCAGCACAAAGCCCATGCCGAGAAACATCAGGGTGAAGCCTTCGCCTAACAGGACGGCATTGTCAGTCATAAAATAGCCTTTGGGAGGAGCGCAATAATGGCTAACAGCAGACCGCGTTAGCCGAGTGGATTTCCCCGGACCGCCTGGTCAGAAGCCTCTGTTTAGCAGTCAGCTGCCGCTGCCATTACTGCGCTATATATTCAATCGGGGTTATTTAATGAAGCTCACATGTTTGCAGATTTCATCGGCGACAATGTCTTTGCGCTGATTAAAGATCACTTTATTCTGCTCAAACAGGTTATTGCCGTGGGTATCGATTGAGACAATTAACGGCCCGAACTCTTTCACCCGACATACCCATAAGGTTTCCGGCATCCCTAAATCACGCCACTGCGCATCTTCGATTTCTTCCACGCAGACCGCGGCGACGACCGCGCAGCCGGCCGGGAACACGCAGTGCAAGGCTTTATGCTCGGCGCAACCCTCTTCAGTTCCCTTCCCCATACCGCCTTTACCAACGATTAATTTCACGCCAGTCCTGGCAATAAACTCTTTTTCAAATTTCTCCATGCGCATACTGGTGGTCGGCCCAACGGAGACCATTTCAAATTTATCTTCCGAACCTTTAATCGGTCGCACAATCGGCCCGGCATGCAATATCGCGCCACCGGCAACATTGACCGGTAATTCACGCCCGCCCTCAATTAAGCGACGATGAGCCACATCGCGACAGGTCACAATATGGCCGTTGAGATAAATGATATCGCCCGCTTTAATATCAGCTAAATCTTCATCTTTAATGGGCGTAGTGAGTATTTTTTTAGCCATCAGAATGCCACTCCTGTGTGAGACGTAATGGTGTAGTTCAGGTCTTTATCGAAAACGATATGTCCTTTGCGGTGCGACCAGCAGCCGACGTTGACCGCCACGCCAATGGTGGAAGGATGGCGTGCGGTATTTTCGATATTGACGCCCATCACGGAGGTATTGCCGGACATCCCCTGCGGGCCCAGACCGATTTTGTTGATGCCGTCTTCGAGCATTTTTTCCAGCGATGCCGCCCGTTCGTTATCATTGTGCGAGCCAATCGGGCGCATCAGCGCTTTCTTCGACAGCAGCGCCGCGGTTTCCACCGACGTTGCCACCCCAACGCCAACCAGCAATGGCGGACAGGCGTTCAGGCCATAGCTGGTCATCACATCCAGCACAAAGCGGGTCACCCCTTCATAGCCAGCGCCAGGCATTAACACCATCGCTTTACCCGGCAGCGAGCAGCCGCCGCCAGCCATATAGGTGTAGATGCTGCACTGATCGGAATTGGGAACGATCTCCCAGAAGACCGTCGGCGTACCTTTACCGACGTTTTTACCGGTGTTGTATTCATCAAAGGTCTCGACGCTGTTATGACGCAGCGGGGAGTCGACGGTGGCTTTGATCACCGATTCGCGCAGCAGCGCTTCCAGTTCGCCGATCAGCGGAAAGTTGGCGCCGCACTCCACCAGAAACTGGATCACGCCGGTATCCTGGCAGGAGGGACGATCCAGCTCTTTCGCCAGACGCTGGTTTTCAATCATGGTGGTAAAGATGACGTCCGCCAGCTGGCTGGTCTCTTTCTTATGCAACTCTTTTAGTTTTGCCGTGACGTCATCAGGCAATACTTTGCCGGTATATCCCACAAATCTGGCCATGATGTCGGTCATGCGGGATATCTGTTCGCTTTTGCTCATAAAGGCTCCTTAGTCAGAACAGCGTCCGTAAGTTACGGATGAAAAGGGAAAAGGATTGGCAGCAGGATCAGGCTGACAATGGTGGAAACGATAATCAGAGGGATGCCGGATTTGGCGTAATCGACGAACTTATAGCCCCCGGCCGACAGCACCATCATATTGGCGGGCATACCGATCGGCGTCGCATAGGCGCAGGAGCTGCCAATCACCGTCGCCATCAGCACCGCACGCGGATCGGCGCCCATACCGGCGGCAATCGACAGGCTCACCGGCACCAACAGCGCGACGGTGGCGGTATTGGACATAAAGTTGGTCATCACCACGGAGAGGGCAAAGACCACCACCAGCAGCATGAACGGCGAGGAGTTGTTGCCCAGCAGACCGATAACCTGGTCAGCCACCAGCTTGCCCGCCCCGGTCATTTCCAGCGCCTTTGCCAGCGCCAGAGTGCCGCCGAAGATAAAAATAGTCTGTGAATCAATGGCCTTGTAAGCTTGCTTTTCCGTCAGCACCCCGGTAACCACCAGCACCAGGGCACCGATACAGCCGGCCACCGCCAGGCTAATGCCGGTCTGTTTTTCGAAAATCATGCCGAGGATCGTGGCGATCAACACCACCAGGGACAGGATCTGCTTCCAGCGTGGAACGTGGCTGTAATCCCGCTGTTCGCCGACGCTGCCCACTTCCCCGCTGTTTGGATTATTGGGCAAAAACTTATAGCCGATGGTCAGGAAATAGAGGATGCCGCAGACCAGCATCGGTAGACCCACTTTCGCATACTCAAAGAAACCGAAGCCGCTGCCGATGTTCTGTAAGGCCGATTGCGCGATCAGGTTGCCCGGGGCGCCAATCAGCGACAGGTTGCCGCCCAATGCGGCAGCAAACACCAGCGGCATCAGCAGACGCGAGCGGGAAAACCCCGATTTGGCGGCCACGCCAATGACGACCGGGATCAGCACCGCCGCCGTACCGGTGTTGGAAAGAAAGCCCGACATCACGCCGACCACCACCATGATGGTGAAAATCAGCTGTTTTTCGGTTTTGGCGAAGTGAGTGATCACCCCGCCGACTTTATTGGCCATCCCGGTTTCAAATAACGCCCCGCCGACGACGAACATGGCGACAAAAAGAATGACATTGCTGTCGATAAAACCGGCAAAGGCCTGCTTCAGATCCAATACGCCAGTGACCACTAACGCCACACAAACCACCATGGAAGTCACTGCCAGCGGCACTTTCTCCCAGACGAACATGACGATAGCGAACACCAGCAAACATAGGGTGATGGTAATCGGTTCCATACTTATAATTCTTCCTATCAATGATATATGATATTGTATCCAATATTGACGAGGGAGAAATTATTCCCATGAAAAAAGTAAGTCAATGCGTTTTTGTGGAATGATCGCGCAATGAGATCTACATCAAGATCCTGCGCAGATCGTCACGTTGAGGAATTAATAACGTTGATAAATATAACAAACGCCAGCTATTCGCTGGCGATCGATCCGGTCAGGGAGCAGGATCGGGCAGGTAACGCGTGAGCATATTCTCCATCGAGCGGATGATATGCTCATGCATTCGCTGACGGGCCAGCGCTTCGTTATGCTGCTCAAGCGCTTGTAAGATCGCTTTATGTTCACGGAGGGAAATGACGGCGTACTCTTCTTCGGTCACCTTGTGCCCCATCGACAGTCCGTTCCACATGTTGCAGAGCAGCATCTTCATTTTTTCATTTCCCGCCGCGTTCCAGATCTCCATGTGGAAGGCCTGGTTCAGGTCGGAATATTCAGCAGAATTATTGTCTGCCAGCGCCTTCTCTGCGGCATAGTGAACCTGAGCGATGCGTGAAATATCGGTCCCTGGACGAGAAGCTTTCGCCACCGCTTCACTTTCCAGTACAGCGCGAATTTCGTAATGCTCACGGATAGTCTGCTCATTAATCCCCAGCACCACCGCACCTTTATTCGGCCGCACTTGAATCAGACCATCGGCGGCTAAAATCTGAAACGCTTCACGTACCGGCATGCTGGAAACGCCAACCATTTTGGCAATCCCTTCAAGGGTAATTTCCTGCCCTTCCACTAAATCCCGCGAAAGGATCGCTTTACGCAAAACCGCCGCCACCTGCTCCTTCGCGGAAAGAAGCTTAATTTTCCCTAATTTAGGCTTCTGCACTTTCCCAATCCTTCATATGTTGACGCATTATCTCCGCAAGCATAAGGAAATAACGCTGTGTTGCCTGAGCAATTTTTTCGCCTTCGCCATGGCCAATGGCGCTCGCCAGTTCGTTCAGGATCTGCGCCGACTCCTGGCCATCCTCTTTCAGGTACAGAATGACATAGGAAATATAACCGTCCAAAAATTGCTGATACGCCTTTGCCAGATAGCGGTTATCAAGATAGGAAATCAGCAACTGATGAAACGCCAGTTCACCGGCATTATCGCCAGCACGCGCCAGCTCCTGCGCGCGCGCGCGAAGTAATTCCCCCTGATTTGCCGGCACGAGGGCAAACAGTTCAGCAGCCATCACCGCGATAACGCGAAAAATATGGCTCACATCCTCGACGGCCAGCGTGGAGACCTGCATATGTCGGTTAGGCAAGCGCACCAGAAATCCTTCCTGTTCAAGGGACTGTAGCGCTTCCCTAACCGGCATACGTGAAAGTCCCAATTGTTCCGCGATGTTCTCCTGAGTCAGTTCCTCCCCGGGTTTCATGGCGCCGGAGAGGATCTGATAACGAATCATCTGCGCGATTTGGTCCCGGGTCTGTTTTCTTTCGATCTTTTTCACGCTGTCCTCATGGCTGGTGGCTTAAAACGCGGGGGATTTTAGCAGATTTGCCCGACCGCTGGCGCATGGAGGCGAAAAGTGAGGCAATAAAAAGCCGGAACAACGGTTCCGGCTTTTTTGCACGTGCGAGGTTACTTGTTGACGAAGTCTTCGCCGAGCGCGATATCTTTCTTCAGGGTGTCCAGCATGCCTTCCAGCGCCTGCTGCTCAAAGGCGCTGAGTTTGCCGATAGACTGTCGCTCTTCCACGCCGTTTTTTCCCAGCAGCAGCGGCTGGGAGAAGAAACGCGCATAGTGGCCGTCGCCTTCCACGTAGGCGCACTCCACCACACCTTTCTCTCCCTGCATCGCGCGAACCAGAGAGAGACCAAAGCGCGCAGCCGCCTGACCCATCGACAACGTCGCCGACCCACCGCCCGCTTTCGCTTCCACGACTTCGGTACCGGCATTTTGAATGCGTTTAGTCAGATCGGCCACTTCCTGATCGCTGAAGCTGACGCCCGGGATCTGCGACAATAATGGCAGAATGGTGACGCCGGAGTGACCACCAATGACCGGGACTTCCACCTCGGTTGCCGATTTACCTTTCAGCTCAGCGACAAAGGTATTGGAGCGGATAATGTCCAGCGTGGTGACGCCGAACAGCTTGTTTTTATCGTACACGCCGGCTTTTTTCAGCACTTCGGCGGCGATAGCCACGGTGGTATTCACCGGGTTGGTGATAACACCGATGCAGGCCTGTGGGCAGGTTTTGGCAATCTGCTGCACCAGGTTCTTAACGATGCCGGCATTCACATTAAACAGGTCGGAACGATCCATGCCGGGCTTACGCGCTACGCCCGCGGAGATCAGCACCACATCAGCGCCTTCCAGCGCCGGGGTAGCATCTTCACCGGAAAATCCTTTAATTTTTACATCTGTGGGGATATGACTTAGATCTACCGCCACGCCCGGCGTAACCGGAGCGATGTCGTACAACGAGAGCTCTGAACCTGAAGGCAGTTGGGTCTTAAGTAGTAGGGCAAGCGCCTGGCCGATACCACCGGCGGCGCCAAGGACTGCAACTTTCATCCTAAACTCCTTATTATGGTTAATTTAGTCTTTCGTTATTCCGTCGCCTGGACCTTAATTCACAAGATGAACAATTACAATGATTATGGCTGAAGAATGCATTATTGTGCGTAGCAATAGAACAGCGGCGCACTTTATGCTTCCTGACTGACCATCCAGCAAAGCGAAGTACCGGATCGACTGTTGGTTACAATACACCCAGCCAGTTGCGCAAAACAACACCAACTCAATAACATTTCATTTACTTTTACATGGCTTTAAGCGTTGTGATGTGAACATGTTCCTTATATGGTTTTTTTGCTAAAATATGCCCCCTTCATAACATTATTGACCTATCCCGTTGCGGATTATTTGCATAAAAATTCACGGTTATGCATAATGATGTTGTTTTTACCACCATAATCTGGGTGACTTATGCGAAGTTCGGCAAAACAAGAAGAACTGGTTAAAGCGTTTAAAGCGCTGCTTAAAGAAGAGAAATTCAGCTCGCAGGGAGAGATCGTCCAGGCGCTGCAGGAAGAAGGCTTCGAGAATATCAACCAATCGAAGGTCTCCCGCATGCTCACCAAATTTGGCGCGGTTCGTACCCGTAACGCCAAAATGGAAATGGTCTATTGCCTGCCTGCTGAGCTTGGCGTGCCGACCACCTCCAGCCCGCTGAAAAATCTGGTGCTGGATATCGACTATAACGATGCCGTCGTGGTGATTCACACCAGCCCCGGCGCGGCGCAGCTGATTGCCCGTCTTCTCGACTCGCTGGGCAAGGCGGAAGGTATTCTCGGCAGCATCGCCGGGGATGACACCATCTTCACCACCCCTGCGCGCGGCTTTACGGTGAAAGATCTGCACGACGCCATCCTGGTCCTGTTCGAACAGGAACTCTGAGTATTCCCCTCTGGCAATCGTCAGAGGGCGACTCCCCTTTCTTTCTCTCTCACGCCCCTCAATCCAACAATTATTTAACATTTTGTGTGATTTAACGCGTCTATACGTTCTTTTACTTAAGGGAAACGCCTAAAACGCACAAAAGATCAAATTCGCATACCTTTATGATTTTATTAGAAATAAATCTTATCGCTGCGGATAAGTTGTCATTTTTAATTCTTATAGGTTATAAAAAGCGCAATTCATTGTAACTATTAACGCGCAAAACAATTAGCATGGTATTAATATTTTTGGTGATTAGTGTATACTTGGTTTTGTGATGAGGGTCACGAAACAAAGACCCTCAACAAAAAGATTCGACGAGGTGAACATCATGAAAATCAAAACCACTGTAGCAGCACTCAGCATCCTGTCCGTCGTGTCGTTTGGCGCTTTTGCCGCTGACGTTATCAACAGCGAGCAAGCCCAGGGCCGCGAGGCCATCGGCACAGTTTCCGTCGGCGCGGTAGCCTCTTCCCCGATGGATATGCATGAAATGCTGAACAAGAAAGCGCAGGAAGAAGGGGCTTCTTCTTATCGCATTATCGAAGCCCGCACTGGCGACCACTGGCATGCCACCGCTGAGCTTTATAAATAAGTTGTAGTTCGTCAACGACTAACCCGACACAGATTCTCTACCGCGGCCTGGGCGCATACATCCCCCGCCGCGGCAAAACAAAGACTGGAGTAAAGATTATGAAACGCGCAATGATCATCGCATCCCTTGGCCTGGCTTCCGTTCTCTCTTTCGGCGCAAGCGCGGCCGTTCAGCAAGTTAACGCTGAACAAGCACAAAACCTGCAGTCCATGGGCACCATCTCCGTATCCCAGGTAGGTAGTGCGCCAATGGACATGCGTCAGGAGCTGGCCGCTAAAGCCGAGAAAGAAGGCGCCAGCAGCTACCGTATTATTGAAGCACGTACCGGCGATAGCTGGCACGCCACCGCTGAGCTGTACAAATAAACCCTCGTCGTCTTATTTCGACGACTTGCCCCCGCCTGCCGGGGGCTTTTTTTTGGTTCATCGCCAGACCCGTCCGAACAATGCGTTCCGCTTCCATAACGGAACAGCGATTTACAGATTGGCGTCCTTATCTTTCGTCCCGTTGGCAGTGTGAACCGGCGCGCCGAGCGTCGCTTTAAACCAGTTGACCACGCGATCGATAACCGGCTTCTGATACCAGCTATCGTCGCCATGTTCAGCGCCTTCGACCAGTACATAGTCTGCCTTATTACCTTCCGCTTTTAATGCCTTATATAACTGCGCGCTTTGGACAGGTGAAACCAGGGTGTCAGCGCTGCCATGCATAATCAACATTGGCGGTTCGTTACGAGAGATATGCCCCATCGGGCTGGCATTGAGCGCTTTTTGCCGGTCACTGCCGATAGCCGCGCCAGGCCAGTCGCGAAAAGCGCTGCCATGGACCAGGAGCGCCTCCGTCACGGCCGGCGAGGCGTGCACGTGCTGAACCTCTGGTGGGAAGCCTTCACCAATATTCAATAGATTAGAGATGCCATATAGCGTCGCTGCGGCCTGGACATCGGAAGACTGGTCGAGAAAATCGCCCTGCTCCCAGGCTTTCTCGCCGTGCGTCAGCGCCATCATCTGCGCCATATAGCCGCCAGCAGAATCGCCCAACACGCCGATACGTTTAGGATCAATGCCATATTCCGCCGCGTGGGCGCGCAAGTAGCGGATAGCCGCTTTACCATCGACAACCGGCGCCGGAAACGTGTCTGGTACCGTGCGGTATTCCGCCGCTGCGACGACAAATCCGGCTTCCGCCAGCGCCATGCGCATTTCGATAAATTTATCCCATGCCGCGCTGGTAAAGCCGCCACCAGGGAAGTAGACAATGGCGGGCTTTAGATCGTGATTGCGCGGCACCAGCAAAGACATATGCATCTGACGCACAGAGACCGCGTTTTTAACCTGGCCATAAACCACGCCATTGAATGTGTCGATACGGCCACGAGTCTGGTCCACGTGAATAACCTGCGCACCATCAGCATAACCAGGGAGTTCCGCAGCGTAGGCTGTCGCAGACATGGTGCCCAGCATCAGGCCGCTGGTGAATAACAAAGGAAGGGTTTTCATGGTATTCAGTCCTGGAGAATACCTGCCAATAGCAGGTCAAATACAAAATGCGATCGCGTTTCAGGCAGTGTATCCCCGAAAAATCACCATGAATAATGCGCTTTTTGTATTAAATTCATCTACTTTTTTGATGAAAACAGCCATTTATCGCTCAACACTGGTCACGAACGACAGCACAATGTTAGTGGCCGGCAGGATACAGATGACGTCATCCTGAAAATCAAAGCCGTGTTTCTCGGTTTAAAAGATGAACGTTAGCTATGCCGGGCGTTAAAGCGCAACTCCCCCTCCAGCTCCTCTTCTGCTTCATCAAATAATAAAATCAGCGCGCCGAAGCGCCGACGCTGCTTGTCGTTTAAATGAATAAACTCAATATCCAGCGGCAATGGCAGCAGCCCACCAGTCACCGCGTCCCACAGTGAATCGAGGTTGTTGACCTTATCCTGAGCCAGCTCAAAGGTTCGGGAAAACTCCCGATAGAAATCCTGTTGTTCGGCGATTTCGTCAAAATCAAACGTATAGGTGGTCATGGCAGCCCCTCCCGCTTTCTCTTCCTGTCGCCGTTAAGTATAGCGATAAAAAAACCGACGCCTGGGCGTCGGTTTAGGGGTTAACTGCTGGTCAGCACATGCTGGTACTTGTGCAACATCTCAACCAGCCGCCGCACGGGCTCGGTCACCTGCGGCGAAGCCTCCCAGACCCGCAACTTCTCCTGATAGACATCAAGCTCAGCCAGCAGCTGGGTAAAGTAGCGCCGACGCTTATCATCACTCCCGGCGGAGATCACATGATCTGCGGTACGTCGCAGCTGTCGATGGAAGGCCGACAGATCGTCGTTCACCGGCACGGGCGCATCACGCAGGCGCTGATGGGCAATAATCAACGTCAATGCCAGACGGAAGCGGGCGACATCGCCGGGGAACTTGTTGAGCAATAAAAACAACTGCTGATAGAGCGCGGGCAGATGATTCTCTTTGCGACGCGCCGAGTTCGTTGTCAGTGAGGAGACCGCCGCAGAGACAAACTGGTTCAACAGCACCCGACCGGTTCTGGCCCGTGAGTTATCTCTGACGAGCAGAATCACCATCAGAGCAAGGAAACAGCCGACGATCTGCCCCAGCGCACTGTCGAGGAACTGACTGAACTGAAACTGCATCGGGTTATCCAGCACCAGAATGTTAATGGTGCTCGCCAGCGCTCCCAGCGATCCGAGACGCCTTTTCTGCACTTCGATACCGATAAAGAACGCCATCGCCGCCAGGCTGATGCAAAGCAGCAGCATGCTCTGCTGCGTCGCCGGCATGATCACCAGGAAGTACAGGGTACCCAGCGGTAACGCCGCCAGGGTGCCATAAAGGAAGTCCATCGCCACCATTCGGGGGTTAGGCAGGCGCATCGCCAGCGCGGTAACGACGGCAATCATCACCATCGCGCCGCTGCCTGAGGTCCAGCCTGTCCACAACCAGAACAGCGTCCCGAGGATACAGGAGACGGAGGTACGCCAGAAGTTCACCATCGCATGGTGGCGCTCAGCAGATTCCACTTTGACCACCGCTTCGCCGCGCAGCACACTATCTTCAATGCGACTGATTTTGGTGTTACCCACCACGCCACGCTTAAGCAATAAGTAGCGCGTAGCGGCACCCACCCAGCTGTAGATGGTGACGGGCGTATTATGCTCGCCTTTCCAGGTCAGAAAACGGCGCATACGCTTCAGCTGCTGGTGGACGTCCTGCACTGTCTCCACCGGCTCGGCGAACAGCTCACGGTAGTCATCCGTCACCATTTCCGGGCGCGAGTTCTGAATCAGGTAAGTCTCGCAAGCCTGGGTGATAAGCGTTAATGAAAGGGTATTGATCGCCTTCAGGCGCTGATTCGCCTTCGCCCAGCGAGAGGATTCCATGATCAGATTACTGCGCATACCTTCCAGCGCCGTGGTGCGACGCACCAGCGCGCCCCACGCCTGATCCACTTCCTCTTTTTCACCGTGGGCGACGCATAACTGCATCAGCTTATATTGCGCAATCAGCAGGTTATCCAGCTCAAGGTCGATCTCTTTTTTAATCGAACGTGGAGAGAACAGCAGGTCGGCGACGATAGCGCTGACAATACCGATGACAATTTCACTGCAGCGTTCGACCGCAAACTGCGGCGCCAGCATCGGATTGGTATGGATGGTGATAATGATAATCAGCGCAGTGTACCCGGCCAGTCCCCAGGCATAGGAGTTCTCGACCTTAACCAGCGACGAAATCCAGGTACAAAACCCGGCCCACAGGCAGCAAACCAGCATCATCAGCAGAGGCGCACGGATCATCAGGATGATGATAATCAGCGCCGCAATACAGCCAATAAAGGTCCCGGCAATTCGCAACATCCCACGATAGCGGATCGCGCCCGAGTAAGGTTCGCCGCCGGCAGCAAAGGCCGGCCCGGCGGCGACGATCGCTGCCGTTAGTACTGCCCAGCGCGGTGTTTCGAGCTGAAAATGGAAACCGACGAACAGCGCCAGCACCACCGCGCATGCAAGCTTAATGGCAAAGCGGAGATGCCGGGGAGCAATGGTATATGTCCCCATAGCGATTAACCGAATTCGCGCAGGCGCATAGCCAGTTTCTGGAAGAAGTTGGCCCGGCTGGTATCGCGGTCTTCTTTACCGGTGATCACCACCGTCGCCGTGGTGCCCGATGGCCACAGATTGCCCTGCTGCTGGTCGAGGCGAATACGCACCGGCACACGCTGCGCCAGACGCACCCACTCAAGGTTGGAGTCGACCGAGGCCATCCCTTTCGAGTCGCTGCTGCTGCTGGCGTTGGTCACCCCTGCAGCGATACTGTCCACTGTCCCTTTAATGGTTTTGCTGCTGCCAAGCGGGGTAATCTCCGCACGGTAGCCAGGGCGGACGCCTTCCAGCTTGGTCTCTTCCAGATAGGCCATGACGTAAAACGTATTCTCTTTCACCAGCGCCACCGCCGTGGAGCCACGGGTAATAAACTCCCCGGTATAGACGTTAAGGTTGGTCACCCAGCCATCCGCGGGGGCGCGAATTTCTGTGCGCTCGAGGTCCAGCCTGGCCAGATCGCGGCTGGCTACCGCTTTCGCCAACTGATGCTCAACGGTTTGCAGCACGTTGTTCGCCTGGTCTATTTCTTCCCGCGACATCGCCTGTATGCCCAGCTTATTACGCCGACCCGCTTCAACGCGCTTCTCCTGCGCTAAGGTCTGGTAGTAGGCGACATCGGCTTCCGCCTCCGCCAGCGCTTTTTGGTAACGAGGTTGGTCAATAACGAACAATACCTGGTCTTTCTTAACCAGTTGGTTATCCTTGACGTTTACCTGGGAAATCAGCCCGGAGACGTCAGGGGCAATCGCCACAATGTCAGCACTAAAGCGCGCATCCCGCGTCCACGGCGAAGCGGTGTAATAGACCCAGGCGCGGAAAATCGCCACGAAAGCCAAAATGACCAGTATCACGGTAATAGCGGTACGGAGGATATTTCTTGTTAGTGTTTTCACATCAACCTCAAACGAACAAGCGCGATATCAAATAAAAAAGGCAGCAATATAGCGCCGTATTAAACAGTGCAGGGTGCCAGACAAAATCGTAAATGCCGGTCGGAACCAGCAGTCGATGCACCAGCCAAAAGATGGCCAGCGACAAAAGCAACTCGAAGAAGATCGGCGGAAACGATAAGCCGAAAATCACGATGACAGGAAACAGACTCATGATGACCTTGAATAAGAAGCGTACAGGTAGTGAGCAGATGCGTTTATTATGTAGCTAACAATATATTAACGTAACGATTGCCGCATTATCTACAATGTGTGATCTAAATCACTTTTAAGCCAGAGTGAATAATGGAACGATTAAAACGCATGTCCGTTTTCGCCAAAGTGGTCGAATTAGGTTCATTCACCGCGGCGGCCCGCCAGCTTCAGATGAGCGTTTCTTCGATCAGTCAGACCGTCGCCAAACTGGAAGATGAGCTGCAGGTAAAGCTGCTCAACCGCAGCACCCGCAGCCTTGGCTTAACTGAAGCAGGTAAAATCTATTACCAGGGCTGCCGTAGGATGCTGTTTGAAGCGCAGGATGTCCATGAGCAATTATACGCATTTAATAACACCCCCATCGGGACGCTGCGCATCGGTTGCTCTTCAACTATGGCACAAAATGTTCTGGCGCGCATAACGGCGGAAATGCTGAAAGAATACCCCGGACTCTCCGTCAATCTGGTCACCGGCATACCAGCCCCTGACCTGATCGCCGACGGCCTTGACGTGGTGATCCGCGTGGGGGCCCTGCAGGATTCCAGCCTTTTTTCCCGCCGCCTGGGCTCAATGCCGATGGTATTATGCGCCGCCAAAAGCTATCTGGCGCAGGCAGGCAATCCGGAGAAACCGGCCGACCTCGCCAGCCATTCATGGCTCGAATATAGCGTACGTCCGGATAACGAATTTGAAATTATCGCCCCGGAAGGGATCTCAACCCGCCTGATCCCGCAGGGGCGCTTTGTGACCAACGATCCCATGACGCTGATACGCTGGCTGACAGCCGGGGTGGGTATCGCTTATGTACCATTGATGTGGGCGATCGAAGAGATCAACCGCGGCGAGCTTGAGATCCTGCTGCCCAGCTATCAGTCCGATCCACGGCCGGTCTACGCGCTGTATACGGAAAAGGATAAACTGCCGCTGAAAGTGCAGGTCTGTATCAACTATCTGACAGAGTATTTTGTCGACGTGGCGAAGATCTATCAGGGCATGCACGGGCGCGGGATCGCCCGGTGAAGCGGTTCCCGGCAGCGCCGGGAACCTGGTCAGGATCAGGCGGTACCGCCGACGGTAAGATTATCGACCTTCAGGGTCGGCTGGCCGACGCCCACCGGCACGCTCTGGCCCTCTTTGCCACAAACGCCAACGCCGTTATCCAGCCGCAGGTCATTCCCTACCATCGAAATCTGCTGCATGGTTTCAATCCCGGAGCCGATCAGCGTGGCCCCTTTCACCGCCTTCGTGACCTTCCCTTTTTCGATCAGATAGGCTTCGGAGGTAGAGAAGACAAACTTACCGGAGGTGATATCCACCTGCCCGCCGCCAAAGTTAGGCGCGAAGATACCGTAATCGACCGACTCGATAATCTCCTGCGGCGTCGACTGGCCCGCCAGCATATAGGTATTGGTCATACGCGGCATCGGCAGATGAGCATACGACTCGCGACGGCCGTTACCGGTCGGCGCGACGCCCATCAGACGCGCATTGAGCTTATCCTGCATATAGCCTTTCAGGATGCCGTTTTCGATCAGCACGTTGTATTGCCCCGGCGTGCCTTCGTCATCGATGGCAACCGACCCGCGACGATCGACGATGGTGCCATCATCCACCACGGTGCACAGCTCAGAGGCAACTAATTCCCCCATATGGCCGCTAAAGACCGAGGTGCCGCGACGGTTGAAATCACCTTCCAGCCCATGGCCGACCGCTTCGTGCAGCAGGACGCCAGGCCAGCCGGCGCCGAGCACCACCGGCAGCATCCCCGCCGGGGCGGCGACTGCCGAAAGGTTCACCAGCGCCATGCGCACGGCTTCTTTCGCCCAGGCATCAGCCCGCACGTCGCCCTCCTGGGAGGCGAGGAAATAGTCATAGCCAAAGCGTCCACCGCCGCCGCTGCTGCCGCGCTCACGCTTGCCATCCTCTTCCACCAGCACGCTGACCGAAAGGCGCACCAGCGGGCGAACGTCCGCGGCGAGGGTGCCGTCGGTGGCGGCCACCAGAATCAGCTCATAAACGCCGCTCAGGCTGGCCGAAACTTCCTGCACGCGCTTGTCCGCCGCCCGGGCGACTTTGTCCACCCGGCGCAGAATATCCAGCTTCTCTTCCCGACTCATGCTCTGCAGCGGGTCGATGCTGGTGTACAAAGGGCTGTACTCAACGGCTCCCAGGGTCTGCACTTTGCCATTACCGGTATCACGCACAATCGTCCGCGCCGCCTGGGCGCTCTGCTCCAGCGCCAGCTTGCTAATCTGGTCCGCATAGGCAAAGCCCGTTTTTTCGCCGCTGACGGCGCGCACGCCTACGCCCTGGTCAATGTTGTACGACCCATCTTTAATGATGCTGTCTTCCAGAACCCAGGATTCGTGATAGCTCGACTGAAAATAGAGATCGCCGTAATCGAGGCGGCGCTCGGTCAGTTGACCAAGAATGGCAAACAGATCCTGATGATTCAGGCCATTTGCCGACAGTAATTGTTCACTTACCAGGTTCAGACTCATCGTTATGCTACTCGTTTGTTGCCGCCTGACAGGCGGAAATACAGAAGGCGATCTATTGAGATTGCGGCAATTCCCGGCAATCGTCAAATCATTGCTTTTTGTTGCTACGCGCCTGGCGCAGCACCTCATTGATCTGCGGCTGGTCAATCGGACCAGTAATGCGATAGCGCAGAATCGAGACTTTGTTCCACAGCGGGCCCAGCACCTTGCTGGCGGCAAACACCGCCGCGCCGACGATAGGGTTGACGGCAAAAGCCGCCGCCACGCCGACGGTCGCAGAGATCTCCGGCGCCACCACCGCCTGCAGATCCAGCCGGCGACGCACCAAATCGACCGAACCTTTCATGGCAATATCCGCTTCCAGGCCATCCACCAGCGTATCGTCGGTATGCAGCACGCCATCCTTGATCCATGCCGTACTGTTAATCGAGTCGAAGTAAAAGCCCTCGCTGAAGGTATCGCTAAAGTCGAAGCGCAGCTTACGCAGCAGGGCATCAACGCTCAGCAAACGCAGCAGCTGGCCAGCGTGTCCGGTACTCAGGTCGGTAAACTGTCCCTTGCCGAGGTGGCTTTTAATGATCCCATTGAGCGATGCGACATCGGGCGACCAGGGCGGCGCGCGCCAGTGCAGATCATAGTCGATGTCAAACGGCGAATCCTTCACCGGCGTGGAAACGCCGAAGAAACTGGCAAACTCATCCGTTTTATTGCCATGCAATTTGCCTTTCAGCGACGTGCGTACACCGGTCGGCGCGCTGACCCAGACGCCATCGGTCGTCAGTCGGCCAAACCCGGTATCCACCAGACCATTGGAGAGCGTTAAGGTATCGCCCTTAATCGCCACATCGCCGTCGATACGGCCATATTTTTGCCCCCACAGCCAGCATTCCGCACAGCGCAGCTGCAGATCGGGCCAGCCGTGGAAATCCAGCCGCGTCTCTGCCTGCGGGGCAGCGTTCTTCTCACCGGTCTGGCCATTGGCGCTGGTCGGGTTGAAATAGAGATAACGCACATTCGCCAGCCAGGGCGCATTGTCGCGCATCGTCAGGGTAGCGTTGATTTCACGCCCCTGCGCCTCGACCTGCGAGCCGCCGGCGACCGGCTGCGACATCAGACTGACGTTGTTCCACTGTTGACCGGCAAGCGCCAGCGACGGCGTACGCAGCACAATGCGCTGGGGAAAGAGTATGGTGCTGCTGACTTCATTCGCCGCCCCGTTTTGAAAGAGCGCCAGCCATTGAGCGCCATCCATCGGTGGCAAATTGAGTTCAACCCCAGGCTGGTCAGGCAGCGGAGAGAGCCCCTTGCTGTCCGAAGTAAGGATTGCCCGATCCAACGTCAGCTTATGGTTCAGCAACCAGCGGCTGTTGATATGATTCTTCGCGCCGACGGAGCCGGTCAGGTCGAAGCTGCTCAAACCGCCGGCGACGTTAATTTTGATCGGCATCGGCTCTCCAGCGGGCTTATTGACCGGCGAAGGTAAGTGACTGCTCACATTCTTGAGGTCGCCGTTGATATCAACCTTATAGCTGGCGTTACCATGGTACGGCAGTTCGATAGCGACCTTGCCCTCCCACGGCACGCTGCCGCTCAGCGACTCGTTGACGGCTTTTGGCAGCAACCCGGTATGCGATGGCTGCCAGTTGGCGTTCATCCCGACGTCCACCAGAAACGCTTTTTCGCCCTCCCGGGTGGAAAAATTGAGATTCAGCGGCTGATGAAACCAGGTCGCGCTCAACGTTTCGCTATTGAGATCGCCATTCACGAAGCTGAAATTCCCGCTCAGGTTTTGCAGAGTGGTGTCTAACGGCTTGATAAACAGACTGTTATTCTGCAGACGCACATCGCCTTTCGCGGTGGTCATTTCGCCATCTAAAGGGATGTTAAGATGTAAGCGAGCGCTCACATCCCCGTCCAGCTGCAGGGAATCCAGCGCCGCTCCCAGGGTCTCTTTCAGCGGCGTGGTGTTGAAATAAGGTCCCACCTCTTTGCCCGGGCCTTTGATATCGGCATCAATCAACAGCTTTTCAGCGGTATAGTCCGGGAGCGCGGCATCGAGATTGCTGGCGGTGACATTGCCGAGCATCGCTTTATCCGCCCGCATCCACAACCCGTTATTGATGAAGTTGAGGTCGATGTTCAGCCCGGTCAGCGCCGGCCAGTCCGGCTGGAAGGCAAAAGTGGCGTTCTTCAGCGGGACATAAACCTGGAACTGCCCTTCATTATGCGGGTAAGGGAAAAGATGCGGATTGCCGCCATACACCAGCGTCGCATCGCGAGCCTGTCCGGCTTTAATCGCGCCGCTGAGATAGTCCACCAGCGCCTTGCCCATCAGGTTTTCCGGGAAGTAACGCCATGCCTGGCCACCATCATTGGTGCTGATGCCCGCCAGAATGCCCAGCCAGGGATCATCTCCCTGCGGTTGCAGATAGCGGAAGCCGCCGCGGGCGCGGACACCCGTCGCCTGCACGTCAATATCGCGGCCATCAAGCATAAACCCTTTGTCGTTTTTCACCCAGCTGAGGGTGGCTTCGCCAGCGGCGATCTCCAGCGGGGCGCGGAAAACACCGGTATAAGGCATCAGCGCCTGCGTCATGCGGGCGCGCAGTTCCCCGTGCTCAACGCTGCCATTCAGACTGCCGGAAAAGTGTTCCGCTCCCGGCAGGAGTTTCCACTGCTTCCATGCCAGATCGCTCCACTGCGCCTGAAAGCGCGTTTTCTCCGTCGCCTGAAGGGGAATATCGAGCGCCAGCAGGTTGATTTTCCCGCTGGGCTGCGTGGTGCGCCAGAGCTCGCCCAGGGAAGGCGCCAGCTTATCGGCGAAGGGCTGTAATCCGCTGAGGCCGCTGAGGGTTAAGTTGCTGGCACGAATGCGTAATTCATCGCTACGCTGATGGTCGTCGCCACCGACGTCCTGCGCCGGGATCCAGGCCATCGCCAGCGCGCCGCTTGGCCAGGGTTTATCGTCGATAGCGATCCGCGTATCGGGAATGTAGAAGCCCCAGCTCTGCTTGTCGTGGGAGAGATGCGCCGTCAGGTTATCCACTGACAGGTGATGCACTTCGTCATCCCCCTGCCAGCTGGCGCCCCCTTTTTTCAGCCATACGTCACCGCTGGCCACATCGCCTTTTTCAATGGTCATCCAACCTTCAAGGCTGAAGCGGGCGCTCTTCAGAGCGATATTGTCCTGCATCCAGCGGCCGAGCCACGGTTTGACGTCAATATCGTCAGCCTGTAGCCAGACTCGCCCTTTATTCAGCAGGCCATCCTCATCGCGGAGATCCATCCGCACCTGCATCACGCCATGCTGGCCGGTGAGACTGGAGAGACTAAGCTGCCCCTCGGCGCGGTGACGGTTCCTGCCGTTAAGCCAGGTCAGCTGCGGGACTGCCAGCTCCGCCCGCTGACCGGAAATGGTCAGGAAGCTCAGATGGCTGTCGCGCAGGGTAAAGTGGTCGAACTGACGTAAAAAGAGATCGCTGATGCGGTCGGTTTTCAGGCTTTCGCCGCCGTCATTGGTCTGAATAGGGGTGTTGGTATGAACCTGCAGCTGCCAGAAGGTGAGATCGCGGAACTGCCAGCGCATATGCAGCAAACTCTGCCAGACGTCCAGCGCCAGGGTCACGCGCTTCACCGCCATTTTGCCGCCGTCTTTCAGCCCGACCTGAATATCACGAACATCTAACGTCGGACCAAAATTTTGCCAGCTGGCGGTGATCTGCGAGGCATCCACCGGCGTGCCAGTAAGCGTGGAGATCTTCTCCAGCAGCTGCGGACGCCAGGCGTCGAGCTGCGGCAACACGAGACGCAAGCCACTCACCAGCAGCGCGACGATAACAATCAATGTTGCCACGGTGAGCAATAAAATCCCGGGCAGTCGCCTCACGCCTCTCTCCTTGTCAGCCGCACAATGACGCGGTGTCTTACATCATAACCACATCGAACTGCTCTTGATTATAGAGCGGCTCAATTTGTACCTTGACCTGCTTACCGACAAAGATTTCCACTTCCGCCAGCGCGTGCGACTCTTCCCCTTTCAGGGTTTCCGCCACCGCAGGGGAAGCATAGACCAGGAAGCGATCGGAATCATAAGCATGATGCACGCGGACGATCTCACGCATAATCTCATAGCATACCGTTTCAACCGACTTTACCGTTCCGCGTCCATGGCAGGTCGGGCACTCGTTGCACAGCACATGCTCCACGCTTTCACGCGTGCGCTTGCGGGTCATCTCCACCAGTCCCAGCTGCGAGAAGCCATTGATGCTGGTTTTCACCCGATCTTTACTCAGCGCCTGCTCTAAGGAGTGCAGTACCCGTCGACGATGGTCTTCATTGTTCATGTCAATGAAATCAATGATGATAATACCGCCGAGGTTACGCAAACGTAGCTGGCGGGCTATCGCCTGGGTGGCTTCGATATTGGTATTGAAGATAGTATCGTCAAGATTCCGGTGCCCGACAAACGCCCCGGTATTGATATCAATGGTAGTCATCGCCTCGGTCTGGTCGATGATCAGGTAGCCCCCGGACTTCAGCTCAACCTTACGCTCCAGCGCGCGCTGAATTTCGTTCTCCACATCAAAGAGATCGAAAATCGGCTGGCGGCCGCTGTAGTGTTCCAGCTTGCTGGTCATTTCCGGGATATATTCAGCGGTGAACTCAAGCAACGCCTCGTAGGTCAGGCGAGAGTCGACGCGAATACGGTCGAGATGCGCATCGGCAAAATCACGCAGCACGCGCTGAGCCAGGGCCAGCTCGCCGTACAGCTGATAACGGGTCTGATTGCGCTTTTTGCGCTCCATCACCTTGGTCCAGACGCGCTTCAGATAGGCGGCATCGGCGGCCATTTCCTGCTCGTGAACCCCTTCCGCAGCGGTGCGAATGATAAATCCGCCCTGCTCGTCGCAGTAATCTGCGACAACCTTCTTCAACCGCTCACGCTCGGCTTCGCTTTCAATGCGTTGGGATACTCCCACATGGGAGGCGCCTGGCATAAACACCAGATAACGGGAAGGCAGGGTGATATCCGTGGTCAGACGCGCGCCTTTGGTGCCCAGCGGATCTTTGACCACCTGGACCATCAGGTCCTGGCCCTGGCGCACCAGCTCCGAAATATCGCGTACGGTAAACTGCTTTTGCTCCTCACCAGCGACACATTCGGTATGCGGCATGATATCGGAGGCGTGGAGGAACGCCGCCTTATCGAGACCAATATCTACAAAAGCCGCCTGCATTCCCGGCAGCACTCGGCTAACACGACCTTTGTAGATATTGCCTACTATTCCGCGTCGCGCTTCACGCTCAATATGGATTTCCTGCAGAATACCGCCATCGATATACGCGACGCGCGTTTCGGATGGCGTTACGTTAACTAATAATTCAGCCGTCATCTTTATCCCTTTTCTTTACGCAGTGAGTTAAAGTTACTGAGCAACTCATACGTTTCCACCAGCGGTAAGCCGACTACGGCGTGATAGCTGCCATTAATCTTCCTGACGAAGCAACCACCCAACCCTTGAATACCGTATGCACCTGCTTTATCTAAAGGCTCGCCGCTGGCCACATATTCGGCGATATCCTGCTCGCTAAGCAGCCGGAAGGTCACGTCCGTGACCACCAGACAGTCCAGCGTCTGCTGCGTATCTGCCAGCGCCACCGCAGTCATGACCTGATGCGTTTGGCCGGAAAGCAGACGCAGCATTGCTGCAGCGTGTTCAGCGTCGCGCGGTTTCTCCAGCACTTCGCCGTTAAGAATGACAATCGTATCCGCCCCCAGCACCGGCAAATCGCGCGATGCCATCGCCACCCCGGCCTGCGCTTTTTCGCGCGCCAGGCGGACAACATAGTGCTCGGCGCTCTCCTGCGGCTGGCGCTGTTCCTCAATACCGGGAACCAGACGCTCGAAAGTGAGACCAAGCTGAGTCAGCAGTTCCTGCCGACGCGGGGAACCTGAAGCAAGATACAGAGTTGTCATATCAACCTTATTGCACTGCAAATTGCTGACGCACTTTGCGCATCAGCAGGAAGAGCCATGGCCAGAGGACACCGTTTACTACACTACTCCAGAATACTTCCGGACGGAAAGAGACGTTGATCACTAAAAACTCTGCCCAGAAAACAATGATATCCACGGCCAGGGATAACAGCATGACCACCAGCGCTTGTTGCCACAGCGCCAGGTTACGGAACAGCTGATATTTCAGCGCGACCAGATAGGCGATAATGCTTAAGGACAGGGCGCGAACGCCCAGCGTCGAGCCGCTAATGAGATCAAGAATAGCCCCCATCACGAAGCCCGTCCCCACGTTCACCCGGTGCGGCAGGGCGAGGATCCAGTACAGCAGGATCAATAATACCCAGTTGGGCCGGAAAACGCTGATGTCCGCCGGCCAGGGCATAATTTGCAGCAATAGCGCGATAAGAAACGAGAGCCAGATAACCCAGCGTCCCTGGCTACGATAACTTGCCACTATTGCCCCCCTGCAGGCAGAGACGGCTGCGATGGCGTCAGCCCGGTGGCTGGCGCCGGCATCTGCGGCCCCATGGCATCCGGCGCAGGCAGCACCTGCGGCATCATCTGCATCAGGCGCTCGTTAGCCACGCGATGGACCTCTTCCGGGGTCATCGGGTTGGCGCCATTGCGATCGGCGCCCCACAGCAGCAGCAGATAGCGCAAGCGCTGCAGCCCGGCCGTCGGACGCGCCTGAATCACGGTGTAGGCGCGCTGAGTGTCCAGCTTCACCGAGGAGACCACCCCGACCGGATACCCTTCCGGGAAGCGGCCACCGAGACCAGAGGTCACCAGCACATCGCCGACGCGAATATCGGTATTCGCCGGCAGATGCTCAAGCTGGAGATCGTCAGTACAGCCGTTACCGGCGGCAATCACGCGAATGTCGTTACGCAGGACCTGGATCGGCAGCGCATGGGTGGCATCGCAGATCAGCAGCACCCGGCTGGTCATTTTCGCCACGGCCACGACCTGCCCCACTACGCCTTTATCGCTGATAACCGGCTGGCCTTCGTAAACACCGTTCACGCTGCCCTTATCAATAACCACCTGATCGCTGTAGGGGTCGTTGACCGTTGAGATGACCTGCGTCACCATTTTTTGTTCGTCCTGGCGCAGCGGCGAGCCAAGCAGTTCACGCAGACGCGCGTTCTCTTGCTTGTACTGGCCCAGCATCAGCAGATCGCTGTTTTTCAGCAACAGTTCCTGACGCAGCGCGCGGTTTTCCAGTTCGAGCTGATCGCGGGTCGCCAGCGTTTGCGATACGCTGTCGAGGAGTTCCCGGGGACCATTAGAGACAAAGTAGAAAGGGCTGACGGCTGTATCCATGTACGTTCTGATTTGACTGAACGTACCCAGGCGGCTGTCGGCGATAATGACGCCAAGCGCCACCAGCACCGCCAGAATAAGGCGAATCTGTAGCGAGGGGCCACGGCTAAAAATTGGCTTCATAGGCTATGCGTATTCTCGTGTCAGTAAAGACCAGGGGCAGCCGCTAAGCCACCCCAGACCTTCAGGCTGACTACTCTTCGCTAAACAGGTCGCCGCCGTGCATGTCGATCATTTCCAGCGCCTTGCCGCCGCCACGCGCTACGCAGGTCAGCGGATCTTCAGCAACCACGACTGGAATACCGGTTTCTTCCATTAACAGACGGTCCAGGTTGCGCAGCAGCGCACCACCGCCGGTAAGAACCATCCCGCGCTCGGAGATATCAGAAGCCAGTTCCGGCGGGCACTGCTCCAGAGCAACCATGACCGCACTCACGATGCCGGTCAGCGGCTCCTGCAGCGCTTCAAGAATTTCGTTGGAATTCAGGGTAAAGCCGCGTGGTACGCCTTCCGCCAGGTTACGGCCGCGAACTTCGATTTCACGCACTTCATCGCCCGGGTAAGCCGAACCGATTTCGTGTTTGATACGCTCAGCGGTCGCTTCACCGATCAGGGAGCCGTAGTTACGACGCACGTAATTAATCACGGCTTCGTCGAAACGGTCGCCGCCGATACGCACGGAAGAAGAGTAGACCACGCCGTTCAGGGAAATAACCGCGACTTCGGTAGTACCGCCGCCGATATCGACAACCATAGAACCGGTCGCTTCAGAAACCGGTAAGCCTGCGCCAATCGCTGCCGCCATCGGCTCTTCGATCAGGAAGACTTCACGAGCGCCAGCGCCCTGCGCGGATTCACGGATCGCACGACGCTCAACCTGGGTGGCGCCAACCGGTACGCACACCAGCACGCGCGGGCTCGGGCGCATAAAGCTGTTGCTGTGCACTTGTTTGATAAAGTGCTGCAGCATCTTTTCCGTCACGAAGAAGTCAGCGATGACGCCGTCCTTCATCGGGCGAATCGCCGCGATATTACCCGGGGTACGGCCGAGCATCTGCTTCGCTTCATGACCTACGGCGGCGACGCTTTTCGGCGATCCGGCACGATCCTGACGAATGGCCACCACGGAAGGCTCATTCAATACGATGCCTTGTCCTTTTACGTAAATAAGGGTATTCGCGGTACCCAGGTCAATGGACAGGTCATTGGAAAACATGCCACGAAATTTTTTTAACATACTAAGGGATAATCCTGAAAGCTGGGGCGGAAAACAAAATCCGCTTACTTTACCAACCACACGCAGCAGCGACAAGGCGCAAAAATCACCTGCTGCGGTGAAAATTAGTGCAGTTCATTTCCTTTGTTACAAATTTTTCCGACTCCGTTCATTGCTGAAATCTTCAGCAGCGCTCCACGCCTGAATTTGTAACCTGTCAAAGGAGGGTCACTGGCATTTACATTGCGATGATCCGGCGAGTAGACAAGCACACCCCCTTCACGATGGCGCGCGTTATTCTACGTGAAATCACGCTAAACGGCAGATCAAACCGAGTATCTTTGCGAATATTTTTTCACATTTGTGTCAAGTGGCTGTGAGGCCGCAAAAAATTCCCCCTGACCGCCTGTGACACCGCATTGGGACAGCACTAACCACTCGCTGCGGCTGCGTACGCCCGTCGCAAAAACTTGCATAGGCATGCCTTTGCAGGCTTCCACCAGACTTTGCACCAGCAGCTGGTTCTCACTGCGCTTTTCAATGTTGCGCGCCAGCCCAGGATGCAGTTTGATCAACTCCGCATCCAGCTGCTTGATCCAGCTGGTTCCCACCAGGGTTAGTCCCGCCTGAACGACCGCCACCCGAACGCCCAGGGCGTTAACCAACCGCATAACCGGCTGCAGACGGCCGATATATTGACAAACATCTGCCTCCGCAAGTTCAAAAATAATCCGCTGACGCTGCGATTTTTCACACTGCATTAAGGCATCGCGCAGCCAGCGCTGAAAACGGGGACGGATCAGCGACTCCACCGACAGCTGTAACGCCAGGTTTTCTTCAGGCCAGAAGCCTAAAAATGGCAGCAGGCGCGTCACCTGCAGGCGGTCATACTCCTCCGCCAGACCAAACTGCAGCACCATCGGCATGTACTCGGCGGCGATCACCTCTTCTTTACCGTCGTACATCCGCGACATCAGTTCACGGTGATGCACCCGGCCATCGCGGGTAACGGCAGGTTTTTGGTACAACCGCGGTCCCCCGCGGCTCAGCATCTGTTCGATCAGCGTCCGCCAGCGAACGTTGCCGCGACCTTTCTCAGGAAGGGTGTCATCGTAAACCGACCAACTATTGCTACCCTGCAGCACCGCGTTGCGCGTTGCCGCTTCCGCGTGCTCCATCACCTGCGCTGTCGATTGCCCGCTGCGGAAAGCACAGATCCCGATATGCATCATATCGTCGCGATCGAGAATGCGCGTCGGCGGCAGTGCGTCCATGGCCTTCAGCAACAGCCCGGCGATACTATCTGCCTCTTTTAACGTGCGGTGCGGCAGCAGCACGGCGAAGTCGCTACGGTGATAGCGCGCCAGTAGCGCGCCGGGATAACGCATAATAAAGGTAGAGAGCAGGTTGATAAGCGTGAAGTAATGCTCTTCGGCGGCCGCCCGTCCCCAGTTGTCCCGTAGCAGATCGAACTCCGGCAGACGGATCATCATGACGATGCCGTAGGCGCCCACTTTCTCCTGGTCTTCCAGCAGCGTGGCCAGCTGATTATCAAAGAACAGGCGGTTATTCAGGCCCGTTTTAGAATCCTGTGCCGCATAGGAGCGAATCAGCGTATCCATACGGCTGCGCTGATCGCTGGCGAATTGCAGCTCCGACAGCAGCATATCCAGCGCGCTGCTGGTGCTGGCTGGCCATTCATAGACCGATCCGCGCACCTGCGGCCCGCGCTCGCCGCTCAGGATGCGCGTGGAACGCAGCTCAAGCAGCTCCTGACCAGCCAGCTGGCGGCGGATCCAGCGGACGGCGAAGAAAATAATCACCACCATAAAGCCGATGGAGATCGACAACGGGGCCGTGATCGACAGCGAGCGGAAATAGTTCACCATTGGGTCAACGTAGACCAGATGCAGAGTGATACCGGGGTGTTTAAGCGACGGGACCGTGATCTCACGGAATTGCTCATGGCTGCCAAGCGGGCGGTAGCTGTCGGTTCGGGAGTGGCTGTAGAGTGGTTTGCCGTTAAGCATGAAATCGATATGCACGATCTCGATCGGCGTCATCAGCTCATCCAGCTGCGGCTCAAGCTGATCAAAAGAGGTGGTGATGAGCCGGTTATCCAGCATGGTCGCCACCGCCTGAACCCGGTTTTCGACCTTGTTCTCAATGCCGTTATAAAAACTCAGCGAAGCGCCAATCAGCGTGACAAAGATGGTCAGGCTAGTTAGCAGCGTGATAAAGGCTGAGAACTTCGTCGTTAATCGCATCCCTGTGTTAACTCCGCGAGTGAATGACTGCCCGATGAACCATCAGGCTCCCGTGCTGGCGCGCGCCTTGCCGCTAGCATTAACCTTTTAAAGCGCGACGCATACTATCAAAGATGGCGAGTCTGGCAATGGAATGCGTATTATCGGCGAAAGTATGCCGATAGCGAGTATAGTCGGCAGAAAAAATTTGCCAATCATTGCCCGCCTGCGGCCTGCGCCAGAAGCGCTTTAATTTTAGACGCAGGATGGCAAACCCGCGCCAGCGACGCAAATTATTACCGGTTTACCGTCTGGCCAGCTTACCGCCCTCTTTTCCCTGCTAAAGATGCCGGGTCATGCGCGGTAAAGGAAACGTCTTGCGCCACTTTCCGATGATTCCTGGACGACCGCGCCTCTGCTTCGGCGGCGGCTCCTCATCCTAATCTGCAATTTTTCGTGACATATTCGCGATAAATCGTCGTCTCCGTCATGCTTAGGGAAACGCATGACGGAGGACACCATGAAAAGAAAAAAACTGACGGAAGCCGACGTCACGGCCGAATCCGTTTTTATGCTCAAGCGGCGCCAGGTGCTGAAAATGTTGGGTATCAGCGCGACGGCGCTTTCGCTTCCCGCCGCCGCGCAGGCCGATCTGCTGGACTGGTTTAAAGGAAATGACCGCCCGCCGGCCCCGGCGGGCAAGGCCCTGGACTTTGCTAAACCCGCCGAGTGGCAGGCTAATCTGACGCTCACCCCGGAAGATAAGGTCGCCGGTTACAATAACTTTTATGAATTCGGCCTCGATAAAGCCGACCCGGCGGCGAACGCAGGTAGCCTGCGCACCGATCCCTGGACACTGACCATCGGCGGTGAAGTGGCGAAGCCGCTGACCCTTGACCATGACGATCTGACCAAACGCTTTCCGCTGGAGGAGCGCATTTACCGTATGCGCTGCGTGGAGGCCTGGTCGATGGTCGTTCCCTGGATCGGTTTCCCGCTGCATAAACTGTTGGCGCTGGTGGAACCCACCAGCAACGCACGCTATGTCGCCTTCAAAACCCTTTACGCCCCGGATCAAATGCCCGGGCAGAAAGATCGTTTTATCGGCGGGGGACTTGCTTATCCTTACGTGGAAGGGTTGCGACTTGACGAAGCCATGCACCCCTTGACGCTGCTTACCGTCGGCGTGTATGGCAAAGCGCTGCCGCCGCAGAACGGCGCGCCGATCCGCCTGACCGTGCCGTGGAAGTACGGTTTTAAAGGCATTAAATCCATCGTCAGCATTGAGCTGACGCGCGAGCAGCCGCCGACCACCTGGAATCTGGCGGCGCCGGACGAATACGGCTTCTTTGCCAACGTTAATCCCCATGTCGATCATCCCCGCTGGTCGCAGGCCAGCGAGCGGTTCATCGGATCAGGCGGTGTGCTCGATGTGAAACGTCAGCCGACGCTGCTGTTTAACGGCTATGCCGACGAGGTGGCCTCACTGTATCGCGGTATGAACTTGCGGGAGAACTTCTAGTGCGTTTCACCGTCAAACAGATCGCGTGGTTGAAAGTCTTCCTCCACCTGGCGGGGTTTTTACCGCTGGTCTGGTTGTTCTGGGCCGGGCATCAGGGCTACTTTAGCGCCGATCCGGCCAAGGATATCCAGCACTTTACCGGCAGGATGGCGCTTAAATTTCTGCTGGCGACTCTGCTGGTCGCCCCGCTGGCGCGCTATGCGAAGCAGCCATTATTGATTCGCATTCGCCGCCTGTTAGGTTTATGGTGTTTTGCCTGGGCGACGCTGCACCTGACCAGCTACACCTTGCTGGAGCTGGGCATTAACAATCTGGCGCTGCTGGGCTCGGAGATTATCAATCGCCCCTATCTGACGTTAGGCATGATCTGCTGGGTGATCCTGCTGGCGCTGGCGGCGACTTCGACGCAGGCGATGCAGCGAAAACTGGACCGTCGTTGGCAACTTTTGCACAATTTCGTCTATCTGGTGGCGATCCTCGCGCCGATTCACTACCTGTGGTCAGTGAAGATCGTCTCGCCGCAGCCCATCATTTATGCCCTGCTGGCGGTGGTGCTTTTGGCATGCCGTTATAAGAAGTTCCGCCAGTGGTGGCGCTGAATCCGGTAATGTGCAGTTTCCCGCAGATCTTTTATCAACCGCGACTCTTTTTACGATAGCGGTTGATAATCTTCCCTGATAAGACCAGTATTTAGCTGCCAATTGCTACGAAATCGTTATAATGTGCGACTTTGGTTTTCCTGACGGGGTTTTCTGACCCTGAAAAGGTGACAAGGGCGCATTGAAGGTATATGTTGTTTTTTACCCGAAGATGGCAGGAGATCGCCACACGATGGCTGACAAGTTTCACATTTTGCTTTTGAATGGTC
Source organism: Klebsiella sp. P1CD1 (assembly GCF_003790505.1). NCBI lineage: Bacteria > Pseudomonadati > Pseudomonadota > Gammaproteobacteria > Enterobacterales > Enterobacteriaceae > Klebsiella > Klebsiella sp. P1CD1. The sequence continues at coordinate 521,266 of NZ_CP033631.1, read as the reverse complement.
CAAACATTAACATGCTCGGTACCCGCGAGCCTGATAAGTATGGCACCCTCTCGCTGGCTGAAATTGTTAACCGTTTGACATCTGAGGCGGCGGCGCTGAATGTGAGCCTGGATCACCTGCAGTCCAACGCGGAGTATGCGTTAATCGACCGAATTCATCAGGCTAAAGACAACGTGGACTATATCCTGATTAATCCGGCCGCGTTCGCGCATACCAGCGTAGCAATCCGTGACGCGTTGCTTGCCGTGAACATCCCGTTTATCGAGATTCACTTGAGCAACGTGCATGCACGCGAACCCTTCCGCCAGCACTCATACCTGTCAGATGTCGCCGCTGGCGTCATTTGCGGACTGGGGGCGGACGGCTATTCATACGCTTTACAGACGGCGGTAAAACGCCTGTCACAATCACACTAAACAAAGAGTACGGAACCCACTCATGGATATTCGTAAGATTAAAAAACTGATCGAGCTGGTTGAAGAATCAGGTATCTCCGAACTGGAAATTTCTGAAGGCGAAGAGTCTGTTCGCATCAGCCGCTCTGCACCGGTCGCAAGCTATCCGGTTATGCAGCAGGCTTATGCTGCGCCGATGATGCAGCCTCAGGCGCCTGCCGCCGCGGCTGCCGCACCAGCTGCTGCAGCTGAAGCGCCGGCAAAAGCGGAAATCAGTGGTCACATCGTACGTTCCCCGATGGTTGGTACTTTCTATCGTACGCCAAGCCCGGACGCGAAAGCGTTTGTGGAAGTTGGCCAGAAAGTTAACGTGGGCGACACCCTGTGCATCGTCGAAGCGATGAAAATGATGAACCAGATCGAAGCCGACAAAGCCGGCGTGGTGAAAGCCATTCTGATCGAAAGCGGCCAACCGGTAGAATTCGACGAGCCGCTGGTAGTTATCGAGTAACGAGGCGAACATGCTGGATAAAATTGTCATCGCTAACCGTGGCGAGATCGCATTGCGCATCCTGCGTGCCTGTAAAGAACTGGGCATCAAGACCGTCGCTGTGCACTCCACCGCGGATCGCGATCTAAAACACGTATTGTTAGCGGATGAGACGGTCTGTATTGGCCCGGCTCCGTCCGTAAAAAGCTATCTCAACATCCCGGCTATCATCAGTGCGGCGGAAATCACCGGCGCGATAGCGATTCACCCGGGTTATGGTTTCCTCTCCGAGAACGCCAACTTTGCCGAGCAGGTTGAGCGCTCCGGCTTTATCTTCATCGGTCCGAAAGCCGACACTATCCGCCTGATGGGCGACAAAGTGTCCGCAATCACCGCGATGAAGAAAGCCGGCGTCCCGACCGTTCCAGGTTCTGACGGCCCGCTGACCGACGATATGGACGCTAACCGCGCCCATGCCAAACGCATTGGCTATCCGGTGATCATCAAGGCCTCCGGCGGCGGCGGCGGTCGCGGTATGCGCGTTGTGCGTAGCGACGCCGAACTGGCGCAGTCTATCTCCATGACCAAAGCGGAAGCGAAAGCGGCTTTCAATAACGACATGGTCTACATGGAGAAATACCTGGAAAATCCTCGCCACATCGAGATCCAGGTACTGGCGGACGGTCAGGGTAACGCTATCTATCTGGCAGAGCGTGACTGCTCCATGCAGCGTCGCCACCAGAAAGTGGTCGAGGAAGCGCCGGCGCCGGGCATCACCCCGGAACTGCGTCGCTACATCGGCGAACGTTGCGCGAAAGCCTGTGTGGATATCGGCTACCGCGGAGCGGGCACCTTCGAGTTCCTGTTCGAAAACGGCGAGTTCTACTTCATTGAAATGAACACCCGTATTCAGGTAGAACACCCGGTTACCGAAATGATCACCGGCGTTGACCTGATCAAAGAGCAGCTGCGTATTGCAGCTGGCCAGCCGCTGTCCATCAAGCAGGATGAAGTGGTCGTCAGAGGCCATGCGGTGGAATGCCGTATCAACGCCGAAGACCCGAACACCTTCCTGCCGAGCCCGGGTAAAATTACCCGCTTCCACGCGCCGGGCGGTTTTGGCGTGCGCTGGGAGTCTCATATCTACGCCGGTTACACCGTACCGCCGTACTATGACTCCATGATCGGTAAACTGATCTGCTACGGCGAAAGCCGTGACGTGGCGATTGCCCGCATGAAGAATGCGCTGCAGGAGCTGATCATCGATGGCATCAAAACCAACGTCGATCTGCAGATGCGCATTATGAGCGACGAGAACTTCCAGCATGGTGGCACTAACATCCACTATCTGGAGAAAAAGCTCGGACTGCAGGAAAAATAATCCTGTATTTGCTGCAAAAGGCCGGTTAATCCGGCCTTTTTTCTTTTTCTCTCCCCTCGACTTTTCCATGCGGTACAATCCCCGCTTTCTTCATCCTCAAGGGACAAAAAATGGACAAACGCTTTGTTCAGGCCCATAAAGAAGCGCGCTGGGCGCTGTGGCTGACCCTTCTCTATCTTGCCGCCTGGCTGGCGGCGGCCTATCTGCCGGGCGTCAGTATCGGTTTTACCGGCCTGCCCCACTGGTTTGAAATGGCCTGCCTGCTGGTGCCGCTGCTGTTTATACTGCTGTGCTGGGCGATGGTGCGCTTTATCTTCCGTGATATCTCTCTGGAGGATAACGATGCAGCTTGAGATTATCGTGGTGCTGATCGCTTATCTGTTTGTGGTCTTCGGGCTGTCGATTTACGCGATGCGTAAACGCAGCACCGGGAACTTCCTTAGCGAGTATTTCCTCGGCAGTCGATCGATGGGGGGGTTTGTATTAGCCATGACCCTCACCGCCACCTATATTAGCGCCAGCTCGTTTATCGGCGGCCCCGGCGCCGCCTATAAATATGGGCTGGGTTGGGTACTGCTGGCGATGATCCAGGTACCGACGATCTGGCTCTCTCTCGGGATCCTCGGCAAGAAGTTCGCGATCCTGGCGCGACGCTACAATGCTATTACCCTTAACGATATGCTGCAGGCGCGCTACCAAAGCCGCGCGGTGGTATGGATTGCCAGCGTCAGCCTGCTGGTGGCCTTTGTCGGGGCCATCGCGGTGCAGTTTATTGGCGGCGCGCGCCTGCTGGAAACCGCTGCCGGGATCAAGTACGAAACCGGTCTGCTGATCTTTGGGATCACCATCGCGCTGTATACCGCTTTCGGCGGCTTCCGCGCCAGCGTACTCAACGATACGATGCAGGGAATGGTGATGTTGATCGGGACGATCGTCCTGCTGGTTGGTGTCGTCCATGCTGCCGGCGGCCTGCATCAGGCGGTGGACACACTGCAGCGGATCGACCCACAGCTGGTGTCGCCGCACGGTGCGGATGATATCCTGTCCCCCACCTTTATGACCTCGTTCTGGGTGCTGGTTTGCTTCGGCGTTATCGGCCTGCCGCATACCGCCGTACGCTGTATCTCCTATAAAGACAGCAAAGCCGTGCACCGCGGGATTGTCATTGGCACGATCGTCGTGGCGATTCTGATGTTCGGCATGCATCTCGCCGGCGCTCTTGGCCGCGCCGTCCTGCCGGGCCTCACCGTGCCCGATCTGGTGATCCCCACGTTGATGGTCCAGGTGCTGCCGCCGTGGGCTGCAGGACTGTTCTTAGCCGCGCCGATGGCCGCGATTATGTCGAACGTGAACGCCCATTTACTGCAGGCATCGGCTACGATCATTAAAGATCTGTGGCTCAGCGCGCAGCCAACAAAAAAACGCAATGAGCAGAAGCTCAAGCGGATCTCAACGATCGCCACCTTAGTGCTGGGTATATTAATGATGCTGGCCGCCTGGCGGCCGCCGGAAATGATTATCTGGCTCAATCTGCTGGCCTTCGGCGGCCTTGAAGCGGTGTTTTTATGGCCGTTGGTGCTGGGCCTCTACTGGGAGCGGGCAAACGCTGCCGGGGCGCTCAGCGCGATGTTGGTGGGCGGCGTGCTGTATGCCGTGCTCGCGACGTTTCATATTCAGTTCCTGGGCTTCCATCCTATCGTGCCCTCGCTACTGCTAAGTTTGTTGGCTTTTGTCGTCGGGAACCGTTTCGGCCAACCCGTCCCGCCAGCCCCTGTGATGACTACTGATAAATAAAGAGTTTTGCTATGCCATGGATCCAACTGAAACTAAATACTACCGGCGCGAACGCAGAAGATCTTAGCGATGCGCTGATGGAGGCCGGATCGGTCTCCATCACCTTCCAGGATACGCACGATACGCCGGTATTTGAGCCGTTGCCCGGGGAAACCCGGCTGTGGGGCGATACCGACGTGATCGGCCTGTTCGATGCCGAAACCGATATGAAAGCGGTCGTTGCCCAACTGGAGCAGCATCCGCTGCTCGGCGCCGGCTTTGCGCATAAAATTGAACAGCTGGAAGATAAAGACTGGGAGCGCGAGTGGATGGATAACTTCCACCCGATGCGTTTCGGTGAGCGCCTGTGGATTTGTCCGAGCTGGCGCGATGTCCCCGATGAGAACGCGGTCAACGTGATGCTTGATCCGGGACTGGCTTTTGGTACCGGCACTCATCCCACTACCGCCATGTGTCTGCAGTGGCTCGACGGCCTCGACCTGCAGGGCAAAACCGTTATCGATTTTGGCTGCGGTTCCGGCATCCTGGCGATCGCCGCCCTGAAACTGGGTGCCGCTAAAGCTATCGGGATTGATATCGACCCACAGGCCATCCAGGCCAGCCGTGATAACGCCCAGCGTAACGGCGTCTCCGAGCGTCTTGAATTGTATCTGCCGCAGGATCAGCCAGAAGCCATGAAAGCCGATGTCGTGGTCGCAAACATCCTCGCGGGCCCGTTACGTGAGCTGGCCCCATTAATCAGCGTCCTGCCGGTTACAGGCGGCCTGCTGGGCCTTTCCGGCATTCTGGCAAGCCAGGCGGAAAGCGTCTGCGAAGCCTACGCCCCGCTCTTCACCCTCGACCCGGTGGTGGAGAAAGAGGAGTGGTGCCGGATCACCGGCCGGAAAAACTAAGCACAATGCGGCCTGCGGGCCGCATTTTTGTTTCCAGTAGCCACCAAATAATGCCTGGAAATGAGAGGCAGATCGCACTACAGAGTACTTTTTTGGCTACAAAAACAGCGTTTTATGCCGTCAGGCAGCGAGTTTATCTAAGAAAAATCGAGAAGTTTTACGATTTTATAAATGGACACAAATTACCCATCATCAATTAAAGTAATGATTAATATAAGTATTTATTCATCGCTTTTACGCTAGTCCCGGATTCATTGATCTGCAACAGAGGATTGCTCAAAGTTTGGCCTTTCATCTCGTGCAAAAAATGCGTAATATACGCCGCCTTGCAGTCACAGTATGGTCATTTCTTAACTCATGCGCATCGGACACCACCAGCTCAGAAATCGCCTGATCGCAGCGCCCATGGCTGGCATTACTGACAGACCATTCCGGACGCTGTGCTATGAGATGGGAGCGGGTTTAACCGTTTCCGAGATGATGTCCTCTAATCCACAGGTGTGGGAGAGCGACAAGTCCCGTTTACGGATGGTGCATATTGATGAGCCCGGTATTCGTACCGTGCAAATCGCCGGTAGCGTACCGGAAGAGATGGCTGCAGCCGCGCGGATTAACGTGGAAAGTGGCGCCCAGATTATAGATATCAATATGGGATGCCCGGCGAAAAAGGTGAATCGCAAGCTTGCAGGTTCAGCCCTCTTGCAGTACCCCGAGCAGGTGAAGTCAATCCTGACGGCGGTCGTCAACGCGGTGGACGTTCCTGTGACTCTCAAGATTCGCACCGGTTGGGAACCGGAACACCGTAACTGCGTAGAGATTGCCCAACTGGCCGAAGAGTGTGGCATTCAGGCTCTGACTATTCACGGACGCACCCGCGCCTGCTTGTTTAACGGAGACGCTGAGTACGACAGTATTCGGGCAGTTAAGCAGAAAGTTTCCATTCCGATTATCGCGAATGGTGACATTACTGACCCGCTTAAAGCCAGAGCTGTGCTCGACTATACAGGGGCTGATGCCCTGATGATAGGCCGTGCAGCTCAGGGAAGACCCTGGATCTTTCGGGAAATCCAGCATTATCTGGACACTGGAGAGCTGCTGCCCCCGCTGCCACTGGCAGAGGTTAAGCGCTTGCTTTGTGCGCACGTTCGGGAATTGCATGACTTTTACGGTCAGGCAAAAGGGTACCGAATCGCGCGTAAACACGTCTCCTGGTATCTTCAGGAACATGCTCCAGATGACCAGTTTCGGCGCACATTCAACGCCATTGAGGATGCCAGCGAACAGCTGGAGGCGTTGGAGGCATACTTCGAAAATTTTGCGTAATAGAAATAAAGAGCTGACAGAACTATGTTCGAACAACGCGTAAATTCTGACGTACTGACCGTTTCTACCGTTAACTCTCAGGATCAGGTAACTCAAAAACCCCTGCGTGACTCGGTTAAACAGGCACTGAAGAACTATTTTGCTCAACTGAACGGTCAGGATGTGAATGACCTGTATGAGCTGGTACTGGCTGAAGTTGAACAGCCCCTGTTGGACATGGTGATGCAATACACCCGTGGTAACCAGACCCGCGCAGCCCTGATGATGGGCATCAACCGCGGTACACTGCGTAAAAAACTGAAAAAATACGGCATGAACTGATACTAGTCAGTTGCTTGCTTGATATAAAAGGCGCTCTTCGGCATGGGGAAGCGCCTTTTTTATTATCTGCGCCGACAGAACACATTACTGATTCACTACCCGCAGTACAGGCTCCTGCGATAAACGAGCAACACAGACCACCGCCATAATATTATCCACCAGCGCAGGTGCCTGCTGATACAGATCGAAGCGTTGCGGTTCAAGCAGCCAGTTTTTAATCAAGCCGGAAAAGGCGCTATGTAAAACAATTAATATCACGTCGATATTTGTTTCGGCTGGCAATATATTGTTACGCACACAGCGCTGCAGAATGCCGCCAATAACGGAATAGTTAAATCCAATGCGTTGGCGAATTTCGCTCTCCGATAACATATCGCTGGCAAACTCACAGCGTTGATAAAGGATTTGCATCAGGGCACGCTGGCGAGGATTCTCAGCAATATAGCGCAGGCCGGCAATAAATCGCTGGCGCAAATCTTTTAAGGGCTCCTGCTCATTCCTTGTCGCCAGGTTTTGCTGAATCAAATCCCTGAGCGGTGGCTGCTGCTGCCACATCTCATTAAACAACTCGGTCTTACTGGCAAAATGCCAGTATACGGCGCCGCGAGTCACCCCCGCCGCATCAGCGATATCCGTCAGGGTCGTATTGGTCACCCCCCGCAGGGCGAACTGCTGGATCGCGGACTCAATCAGGAGCTGCCGCGTGCGCAGCGCCTCCTCTTTGGTTTTTCTCGCCATATAAGATCTCAGTTCCCGATTAACAGGCAATATAGATTTTTCTGAAGTTCCCTTAATCTAACATTCGGTGCACAATATTATTTAGCAAAAATGCAGACAAGCTAATTCTGATGTAGAAAACCAACGAATCACCTTAATGAATATTAATAGCCAACTCATTCATTAAAACAATGTCTGTTTATTATGTTTTACAATTAAGATAAATAGTAAAAACAGATCGGCCATTTTTTTGTTTTTGCGTGCCTTGCTGATTGCTTAAAAATAAGTATCTCTTACATCCAATGGCGTTTATTTGTAGGATGGCAAACTGCTTTTTGATTCCCTCTTTCTTTCACAGATTCGCCGCCGAATTTGGCACGTAATCTATAAGGAACCGCAATGACAACTCACGCCAGAGTGACACTTTTATCCGGTTTAATTATCTCTGCCTTGTTGCTTACCGGCTGCGATAATTCGGGCAACCCGCAACCCCATGCACAGGCGCCGCAGGTGACGGTCCATGTCGTGAACAGTGCGCCGTTGTCGGTCACCACCGAACTGCCAGGCCGCACCTCTGCTTTTCGCGTGGCGGAAGTCCGCCCCCAGGTGAGCGGTATCATCCTGAAGCGTAACTTTGTTGAAGGAAGTGATGTCGAAGCAGGTCAGTCGCTCTATCAGATCGATCCGGCAACCTATCAGGCCGCCTGGAACAGCGCGAAAGGCGATGAGGCCAAAGCCGAAGCCGCAGCCGCCATCGCCCATTTGACGGTGAAACGCTACGTTCCACTGCTGGGTACCAAATATATCAGCCAGCAGGAATACGATCAGGCGGTGGCCACCGCACGCCAGGCCGACGCCGACGTCATCGCCACCAAAGCCGCCGTAGACACCGCCCGTATCAACCTGGCCTACACCAAAGTGACCTCCCCCATAAGCGGGCGCATCGGCAAATCGAGCGTCACCGAGGGCGCGCTGGTCACCAACGGTCAGTCGGATGCCCTGGCCACCGTCCAGCAGCTCGACCCCATCTATGTCGACGTGACGGAGTCCAGCAATGACTTTATGCGCCTTAAGCAGGAAAGCCTGCAGCGCGGCGGTGATACAAAAAGCGTTGAGCTGGTGATGGAGAACGGCCAGGCCTATCCGCTTAAAGGGTCGCTGCAGTTCTCTGACGTCACTGTCGATGAAAGCACGGGCTCTATCACGCTACGCGCTATCTTCCCTAACCCGCAGCATGCCCTGCTGCCGGGGATGTTCGTCCGTGCTCGCATAGACGAAGGTGTCGATCCGCAGGCCATCCTGGTGCCGCAGCAGGGAGTGACCCGCACGCCGCGGGGCGATGCCTCCGTGATGTTGGTGAATGACAAAAACCAGGTTGAAACCCGGGAAGTGGTCGCGACTCAGGCCGTTGGCGATAAATGGCTCATCACCAGCGGGCTGAAGCCGGGCGATAAAGTGATTGTCAGCGGCTTACAGAAAGTCCGTCCAGGCGTCACCGTCAAAGCGGAAGCGGAGCGTGCGGCACCGGCCGCACAATAAGGATACTCAGCCATGTCTAAGTTTTTTATCCATCGACCGGTCTTCGCCTGGGTGCTGGCCATCATTATGATGATTGCCGGCGGCCTGGCCATCCTGCAGCTACCGATAGCGCAGTATCCGACGATTGCGCCCCCTGCGGTGGCGATCTCCGCCACCTACCCGGGTGCGGATGCCCAAACCGTGCAGGATACGGTCACTCAGGTTATCGAACAGAATATGAACGGTATCGACAACCTGATGTATATGTCGTCGACCAGCGACTCCGCTGGCTCGGTAACCATTACGCTCACCTTTAAGTCCGGCACCGATCCGGATATCGCCCAGGTGCAGGTGCAAAACAAACTGCAGTTGGCTACGCCGCTGCTGCCTCAGGAAGTACAGCAGCAAGGGATTAGCGTCGAAAAATCCAGCAGCAGCTTCCTGCTGGTTGCCGGCTTTATCTCTGATAACCCGGCCACCACCCAGGACGATATTTCTGACTATGTCGCCTCCAACGTGAAAGACCCTATCAGCCGCCTCAACGGCGTGGGCGATGTGCAGCTGTTCGGCGCGCAGTACGCCATGCGCGTCTGGCTGGACGGCAATTTGCTGAATAAATACAACCTCACGCCGGTCGACGTCATCAATGCGCTGAAGGTTCAGAACGATCAGATCGCCGCGGGTCAGTTGGGCGGTACGCCGGCGCTGAAAGGTCAGCAACTGAACGCGTCGATCATCGCTCAGACGCGGCTTAAAGATCCGCAGGAGTTTGGCAAGGTTACACTCCGGGTCAATGCCGATGGTTCGGTCGTCCATCTGAAAGACGTCGCCCGCATTGAGCTGGGGGGAGAAAACTACAACGTCGTCGCGAGAATTAACGGTAAACCCGCCTCTGGTCTGGGTATTAAGCTTGCGACCGGCGCCAACGCGCTGGATACTGCCACCGCGATTAAAGCGAAGCTGGCCGAGCTACAGCCCTACTTCCCTCAGGGGATGAAGGTTGTCTATCCGTACGATACGACCCCTTTCGTCAAAATCTCCATCCACGAAGTGGTTAAAACGCTCTTTGAGGCAATTATCCTCGTCTTTCTTGTCATGTATCTGTTTCTGCAGAACATGCGCGCAACGCTCATTCCGACGATTGCCGTTCCTGTCGTGCTGTTGGGTACCTTTGCGGTACTGTCGATGTTTGGCTACTCCATCAACACCCTGACGATGTTTGGCATGGTGCTGGCGATAGGTCTGTTGGTCGATGACGCCATCGTGGTGGTGGAAAACGTCGAACGTGTAATGGTTGAGGAGAAGCTCTCGCCAAAAGAAGCGACAGAAAAGTCGATGTCGCAGATCCAGGGGGCGCTGGTGGGTATCGCCATGGTGCTCTCTGCGGTATTCGTCCCGATGGCCTTTTTCGGCGGCTCGACTGGCGCGATTTATCGTCAGTTTTCGATCACTATCGTCTCCGCCATGGCGCTCTCCGTGCTGGTTGCGCTGGTACTGACGCCGGCGCTCTGCGCCACGTTGTTGAAGCCAGCCTCAGCCGAACACCATGAGAAAAAAGGATTTTTCGGCTGGTTTAACGCCCGCTTTGACCAGAGCGTCAATCACTATACCAACAGCGTTAGCGGCATTCTGCGTGGAACAGGCCGTTATCTGGTGATCTACCTGGTGATAGTAGTGGGGATGGCCGTGTTGTTCATGCGTTTGCCCACGTCCTTTCTGCCCGACGAGGATCAAGGCGTCTTCCTGACCATGATCCAGCTGCCTTCCGGCGCGACCCAGGAGCGCACGCAGAAGGTGCTGGATACCGTAACCGACTACTATCTGCATAACGAGAAGGCCAATGTTGAAAGCGTCTTTACCGTTAACGGCTTCAGCTTCAGCGGCCAGGGGCAAAACTCCGGCATGGCGTTTGTCAGCCTGAAACCCTGGGAAGCGCGTAGCGGTGATGAAAACAACGTTGAGTCGATTATTAAACGAGCCACCATGGCCTTCAGCCAGATAAAAGACGCCATGGTTTTCCCGTTCAACATGCCGGCCATTATTGAGCTGGGTACCGCCACCGGCTTCGACTTTGAGCTGATCGACCAGGGTGGACTTGGCCATACCGCCCTGACCCAGGCGCGAAACCAACTGCTCGGTATGGTGAAACAGCATCCGGATCAGCTGGTCCGGGTACGGCCCAATGGGCTGGAAGATACGCCGCAGTTCAAACTGGATGTCGATCAGGAAAAAGCGCAGGCGCTGGGCGTATCCCTCTCCGATATCAATGAAACGATATCCGCGGCGCTGGGGGGGTACTACGTCAATGACTTTATCGACCGCGGCCGCGTGAAAAAAGTGTACGTCCAGGCTGATGCCCATTTCCGTATGCTGCCGAGCGACATTAACAACATGTACGTTCGTAGCGCCAACGGCGAAATGGTTCCGTTCTCCGCCTTTGTCACTTCACGCTGGATCTATGGCTCGCCGCGTCTGGAGCGCTACAACGGCTTGCCGTCCATGGAGATCCTCGGTGAAGCCTCGCCAGGAAAAAGTACCGGGGAAGCCATGGCCCTGATGGAACAACTGGCCAGTAAACTGCCGAGCGGCATCGGTTACGACTGGACCGGGATGTCTTACCAGGAACGGCTCTCCGGCAACCAGGCGCCTGCACTTTATGCCATCTCATTGATAGTCGTCTTCCTGTGCCTGGCAGCGCTGTATGAGAGCTGGTCGATCCCCTTCTCAGTCATGTTAGTGGTTCCACTGGGGGTCATTGGCGCGCTGTTAGCGGCCACGCTGCGTGGGCTGAATAATGACGTTTACTTCCAGGTCGGTCTTTTGACTACGATCGGTTTGTCGGCAAAGAATGCGATCCTGATCGTTGAGTTCGCCAAGGATCTGATGGAGAAAGAAGGGAAAGGGATCATTGAGGCTACGCTGGAGGCATCGCGGATGCGCCTGCGCCCTATTCTTATGACATCTCTGGCTTTTATCCTCGGGGTTATGCCGCTGGTGATTAGCCATGGTGCCGGTAGCGGGGCTCAGAATGCAGTGGGCACCGGCGTGATGGGCGGGATGCTTACCGCGACACTGCTGGCGATCTTCTTTGTTCCGGTGTTCTTCGTGGTCGTTAGGCGACGCTTTACCCGGCACGCTGAATAATTCGGCTATGTCTTGAAGGCGCCCCCTCCGGGCGCTTTTTTTTGCATGGAATATTGGACGCCAGCTAAACTAAACTCCCCGCAGTCTGGCAACCGCCATCGCACGCAGCATCGCTGAATCACAATCTTTCTCTCCATCTTTTCTGCATATTCCCGGGCTTATCTTCACGATATTTACGCGGCTCATAAATTGAGATGATTTCGGCATCCGGGCCGGACAATCCGCGGTGATAAAATAAGCCATTCCGTTCTGCACTGGCTCTCAGTACAACCCTGCGGATTATCCAGAGGTAATATCATGAAAAAGTATTTAATCGTGGCGCTGCTGGCCTCTCTGCTGGCAGGCTGTGCCCATGACTCTCCTTGCGTGCCGGTTTATGACTCGCAAGGCCGCTTAGTCCACACCAATACCTGTATGAAAGGCACAACAGAAGACAACTGGGACACCGCAGGTGCGATCGCCGGGGGGGCCGCCGCGGTAGCCGGCCTCACGTTAGGGATCGTCGCGCTGACTCGTTAGCAACTCCGCTCCACAAATGCTCAGCCTGGAGGCGTTCCCTTCGGCTCAGTCGCCAGAAAGACAAAAGGCCCAGTCACACGACTGGGCCTTTCATTTACGTTGATATGACCGCTGCTTTCCCCAGAGGCGGTGCTGCGCACCTTTTCCGGGCTACGGGGTCTGTAGCCCCGGTAAGCGCAGCGCCACCGGGGGAGCTGGCGGCGCGTCTGGCCGCAAAAAACAAAAAAGCCCGGTCTTCCGCTGAGCCTTTCGTTTTATTTGATGCCTGGGAATGATGGCGGGCGTCCTGCCCGCTACCCTCCGGCCGTTGCTGCGCAACGTTCAAATCCGCTCCCGGCGGATTTGTCCTGCTCCGGAGAGCGCTCATCGTCAAACAACAGATATAACAAAAACAAAAGGCCCAGTCTTTCGACTGGGCCTTTTGTTTTATTTGATGCCTGGCGATTCCCTACTCTCACATGGGGAGACCCCACACTACCATCGGCGCTACGACGTTTCACTTCTGAGTTCGGCATGGGGTCAGGTGGGACCGCCGCGCTATTGTCGCCAGGCAAATTCTTTACAACGTGCCGAACTTTAACCTAAAAAGTGGTGCTGATACCCAGAGTCGAACTGGGGACCTCACCCTTACCAAGGGTGCGCTCTACCAACTGAGCCATATCAGCACGCTAAATTTGATGCCTGGCAGTTCCCTACTCTCACATGGGGAGACCCCACACTACCATCGGCGCTACGGCGTTTCACTTCTGAGTTCGGCATGGGGTCAGGTGGGACCACCGCGCTATCGCCGCCAGGCAAATTCTGTTTTATCAACACGTCTCACGGACGCATCGAGTAATCTGTATCAGAGCTGAAAATCTTCTCTCAAATCGCCAAAACAGCTTCGGCGTTGTAAGGTTAAGCCTCACGGTTCATTAGTACCGGTTAGCTCAACGCATCGCTGCGCTTACACACCCGGCCTATCAACGTCGTCGTCTTCAACGTTCCTTCAGGAGACTTAAAGTCTCAGGGAGAACTCATCTCGGGGCAAGTTTCGTGCTTAGATGCTTTCAGCACTTATCTCTTCCGCATTTAGCTACCGGGCAGTGCCATTGGCATGACAACCCGAACACCAGTGATGCGTCCACTCCGGTCCTCTCGTACTAGGAGCAGCCCCCCTCAATTCTCCAGCGCCCACGGCAGATAGGGACCGAACTGTCTCACGACGTTCTAAACCCAGCTCGCGTACCACTTTAAATGGCGAACAGCCATACCCTTGGGACCTACTTCAGCCCCAGGATGTGATGAGCCGACATCGAGGTGCCAAACACCGCCGTCGATATGAACTCTTGGGCGGTATCAGCCTGTTATCCCCGGAGTACCTTTTATCCGTTGAGCGATGGCCCTTCCATTCAGAACCACCGGATCACTATGACCTGCTTTCGCACCTGCTCGCGCCGTCACGCTCGCAGTCAAGCTAGCTTATGCCATTGCACTAACCTCCTGATGTCCGACCAGGATTAGCTAACCTTCGTGCTCCTCCGTTACTCTTTGGGAGGAGACCGCCCCAGTCAAACTACCCACCAGACACTGTCCGCAACCCCGGTCAGGGGCCTACGTTAGAACATCAAACATTAAAGGGTGGTATTTCAAGGTTGGCTCCACGCAGACTGGCGTCCACGCTTCAAAGCCTCCCACCTATCCTACACATCAAGGCTCAATGTTCAGTGTCAAGCTATAGTAAAGGTTCACGGGGTCTTTCCGTCTTGCCGCGGGTACACTGCATCTTCACAGCGAGTTCAATTTCACTGAGTCTCGGGTGGAGACAGCCTGGCCATCATTACGCCATTCGTGCAGGTCGGAACTTACCCGACAAGGAATTTCGCTACCTTAGGACCGTTATAGTTACGGCCGCCGTTTACCGGGGCTTCGATCAAGAGCTTCTCCTTACGGATAACCCCATCAATTAACCTTCCGGCACCGGGCAGGCGTCACACCGTATACGTCCACTTTCGTGTTTGCACAGTGCTGTGTTTTTAATAAACAGTTGCAGCCAGCTGGTATCTTCGACTGGTCTCAGCTCCGTCCGCAGGGACTTCACCTACACACCAGCGTGCCTTCTCCCGAAGTTACGGCACCATTTTGCCTAGTTCCTTCACCCGAGTTCTCTCAAGCGCCTTGGTATTCTCTACCTGACCACCTGTGTCGGTTTGGGGTACGATTTAATGTTACCTGATGCTTAGAGGCTTTTCCTGGAAGCAGGGCATTTGTTACTTCAGCACCGTAGTGCCTCGTCATCACACCTCAGCGTTAAAAGGTACCGGATTTACCTGGAACCTCCGCCTACATGCTTAAACCGGGACAACCGTCGCCCGGCTAACATAGCCTTCTCCGTCCCCCCTTCGCAGTAACACCAAGTACAGGAATATTAACCTGTTTCCCATCGACTACGCCTTTCGGCCTCGCCTTAGGGGTCGACTCACCCTGCCCCGATTAACGTTGGACAGGAACCCTTGGTCTTCCGGCGAGCGGGCTTTTCACCCGCTTTATCGTTACTTATGTCAGCATTCGCACTTCTGATACCTCCAGCAACCCTCACAGGCCACCTTCGCAGGCTTACAGAACGCTCCCCTACCCAACAACACATAGTGTCGCTGCCGCAGCTTCGGTGCATGGTTTAGCCCCGTTACATCTTCCGCGCAGGCCGACTCGACCAGTGAGCTATTACGCTTTCTTTAAATGATGGCTGCTTCTAAGCCAACATCCTGGCTGTCTGTGCCTTCCCACATCGTTTCCCACTTAACCATGACTTTGGGACCTTAGCTGGCGGTCTGGGTTGTTTCCCTCTTCACGACGGACGTTAGCACCCGCCGTGTGTCTCCCGTGATAACATTCTTCGGTATTCGTAGTTTGCATCGGGTTGGTAAGTCGGGATGACCCCCTAGCCGAAACAGTGCTCTACCCCCGAAGATGAGTTCACGAGGCGCTACCTAAATAGCTTTCGGGGAGAACCAGCTATCTCCCGGTTTGATTGGCCTTTCACCCCCAGCCACAAGTCATCCGCTAATTTTTCAACATTAGTCGGTTCGGTCCTCCAGTTAGTGTTACCCAACCTTCAACCTGCCCATGGCTAGATCACCGGGTTTCGGGTCTATACCCTGCAACTTAACGCCCAGTTAAGACTCGGTTTCCCTGCGGCTCCCCTATACGGTTAACCTTGCTACAGAATATAAGTCGCTGACCCATTATACAAAAGGTACGCAGTCACACCCGAAGGTGCTCCCACTGCTTGTACGTACACGGTTTCAGGTTCTTTTTCACTCCCCTCGCCGGGGTTCTTTTCGCCTTTCCCTCACGGTACTGGTTCACTATCGGTCAGTCAGGAGTATTTAGCCTTGGAGGATGGTCCCCCCATATTCAGACAGGATACCACGTGTCCCGCCCTACTCTTCGAGTTCACAACCTGTGCATTTTGGTGTACGGGACTATCACCCTGTACCGTCGGACTTTCCAGACCGTTCCACTAACACACAAGCTGATTCAGACTCTGGGCTGCTCCCCGTTCGCTCGCCGCTACTGGGGGAATCTCGGTTGATTTCTTTTCCTCGGGGTACTTAGATGTTTCAGTTCCCCCGGTTCGCCTCGTTAACCTATGTATTCAGTTAACGATAGTGTGACGAATCACACTGGGTTTCCCCATTCGGACATCGCCGGTTATAACGGTTCATATCACCTTACCGACGCTTTTCGCAGATTAGCACGTCCTTCATCGCCTCTGACTGCCAGGGCATCCACCGTGTACGCTTAGTCGCTTAACCTCACAACCCGAAGATGTTTCGTAAAACACCATCGTGTCGCGAAAATTTGAGAGACTCGAACACACCATTAAAGATGTGTCGTTTCAATTTTCAGCTTGATCCAGATTTTTAAAGAGCAAAATTTCACAATGCACTTCGCAGTACATTTTGAAATTTATCATTTATCAAACAATCTGTGTGGACACTACAAAGGCAGGTTCTTTAAGGTAAGGAGGTGATCCAACCGCAGGTTCCCCTACGGTTACCTTGTTACGACTTCACCCCAGTCATGAATCACAAAGTGGTAAGCGCCCTCCCGAAGGTTAAGCTACCTACTTCTTTTGCAACCCACTCCCATGGTGTGACGGGCGGTGTGTACAAGGCCCGGGAACGTATTCACCGTAGCATTCTGATCTACGATTACTAGCGATTCCGACTTCATGGAGTCGAGTTGCAGACTCCAATCCGGACTACGACATACTTTATGAGGTCCGCTTGCTCTCGCGAGGTCGCTTCTCTTTGTATATGCCATTGTAGCACGTGTGTAGCCCTGGTCGTAAGGGCCATGATGACTTGACGTCATCCCCACCTTCCTCCAGTTTATCACTGGCAGTCTCCTTTGAGTTCCCGGCCTAACCGCTGGCAACAAAGGATAAGGGTTGCGCTCGTTGCGGGACTTAACCCAACATTTCACAACACGAGCTGACGACAGCCATGCAGCACCTGTCTCACAGTTCCCGAAGGCACCAATCCATCTCTGGAAAGTTCTGTGGATGTCAAGACCAGGTAAGGTTCTTCGCGTTGCATCGAATTAAACCACATGCTCCACCGCTTGTGCGGGCCCCCGTCAATTCATTTGAGTTTTAACCTTGCGGCCGTACTCCCCAGGCGGTCGATTTAACGCGTTAGCTCCGGAAGCCACGCCTCAAGGGCACAACCTCCAAATCGACATCGTTTACAGCGTGGACTACCAGGGTATCTAATCCTGTTTGCTCCCCACGCTTTCGCACCTGAGCGTCAGTCTTTGTCCAGGGGGCCGCCTTCGCCACCGGTATTCCTCCAGATCTCTACGCATTTCACCGCTACACCTGGAATTCTACCCCCCTCTACAAGACTCTAGCCTGCCAGTTTCGAATGCAGTTCCCAGGTTGAGCCCGGGGATTTCACATCCGACTTGACAGACCGCCTGCGTGCGCTTTACGCCCAGTAATTCCGATTAACGCTTGCACCCTCCGTATTACCGCGGCTGCTGGCACGGAGTTAGCCGGTGCTTCTTCTGCGGGTAACGTCAATCGGTGAGGTTATTAACCTCACCGCCTTCCTCCCCGCTGAAAGTGCTTTACAACCCGAAGGCCTTCTTCACACACGCGGCATGGCTGCATCAGGCTTGCGCCCATTGTGCAATATTCCCCACTGCTGCCTCCCGTAGGAGTCTGGACCGTGTCTCAGTTCCAGTGTGGCTGGTCATCCTCTCAGACCAGCTAGGGATCGTCGCCTAGGTGAGCCGTTACCCCACCTACCAGCTAATCCCATCTGGGCACATCTGATGGCATGAGGCCCGAAGGTCCCCCACTTTGGTCTTGCGACGTTATGCGGTATTAGCTACCGTTTCCAGTAGTTATCCCCCTCCATCAGGCAGTTTCCCAGACATTACTCACCCGTCCGCCGCTCGTCACCCGAGAGCAAGCTCTCTGTGCTACCGCTCGACTTGCATGTGTTAGGCCTGCCGCCAGCGTTCAATCTGAGCCATGATCAAACTCTTCAATTTAAGTTTGATGCTCGTGAATTAAACTTCGTAATGAATTACGTATGTTCACTCAGAGACTTGGTATTCATTTTTCGTCCGAGGACGTTAAGAATCCATGTCACTTTGAGTGCCCACACAGATTGTCTGATAAATTGTTAAAGAGCAGTTGCGACGCGCTTTAGCGCTCTGTCGCGAGGTGGCGTATATTACGCTTTCCTCTTTCAGAGTCAACCCTGAATTTCAGGATTTTTCTCTTCAACCGAACCGGCTGTTTGTGTGAAGTGATTCACATCTGCCGTGTCAGTGGGAGCGCATTATAGGGATCCCATTTTTTTGCACAAGCCTTTTTTCGATCTTTTTTTCTGAATGGTGATTTTTCACCCTTTTCGTCGCGTAATTGCACGATTTGCTCAATTTTCACCGTTTTCAGGGGTTGCACAGGGAGATAAAAGCCACCAAAGTCTTCTTACATTCCCGTATTTTGAGGTCTATATGTCTGCTCAGCTGCGCCCCTATAAAGCATTTTTCCCACAAATCGGTCTTCGCGTCATGATTGACGCATCCAGCGTTGTTATCGGTGATGTCAGAATTGCCGATGATGTCAGCGTCTGGCCTCTGGTGGCTATTCGCGGCGACGTCAACTATGTATCGATAGGTCAACGCAGCAATATTCAGGACGGTAGCGTTCTCCATGTGACTCATAAGTCCTCTTATAAGCCGGAGGGAAATCCGCTGATCATTGGTGAGGATGTAACTGTTGGTCATAAAGTGATGCTGCACGGCTGCACTATCGGCAACCGCGTGCTGGTTGGTATGGGTTCGATCTTATTAGATGGTGTCGTCGTTGGCGATGACGTCATGATTGGTGCAGGCAGTTTGGTACCGCAGAACAAACAACTGGAAAGCGGCTACCTTTACTTTGGCAATCCGGTCAAACAGATCCGCCCCCTGACGGAGACGGAACGGGAAGGACTGAAGTATTCAGCAAATAACTATGTGAAATGGAAAAATGAATACCTGGATCAGGATAACCAGATCCAGCCCTGAGCATCTTCCTGACCATCGCGGATCAATGCTTCCACCTCTTCCTCTAGATCCCAACGATGTTCCTGGAAGGCGGCCAGCCACTGCGCTGGCCCCTCTGCACCAAAACGCTGCTGCAGGCTCTGTCCTGAAATTGCGCAGGTTAATTGCATCCCATTGACCAGCACAGGAAAAACCACACCCTGCCGTTCGGCATCCCATGATTCCCGGTCAGGAAACTGAATCGCCTGATTCATGCATTCAGTTCCTGCTGCAGCGTTTCGATGACCGGAGCGATAGCCGGCAGGACGCCGTGCCATAGCAGAACAGCATGGGCGGCTTGCGCCACCAGCATTCCCAGCCCATCAGCACAGTGGACTGCGCCATACTGCTGGCACCAGTGAAGAAACGGTGTTGGCCCTTTCTGGTAAAACATGTCATAGCAATACACGTCAGCGTGGACAACAGATGCCGGGATAGCCGGTACATCACCGTCTATTCCACTGGACGTCGCATTGATGATCAGATCGAATGTTTCCCCGGATAAGGTATCCATCTCTCTTGCGCTGACGCTACCGGTATGGGCGAAGAGAGTGGCTAACTCATGGGCACGAGAATAGGTTCGATTCACGATCGTGACGGCACATCCCAGCGACAGAAGCGGCAAAAGAACCCCGCGTGATGCGCCACCAGCACCTACCAGCAGGATCCGCTGGCGCGGCTTAATGAACCCCAGGCGTTCCAGATCGCTCAGGAGGCCAATACCGTCGGTGTTGTCCCCCAGTAAACGGCCATCTTCCAGGCGTTTCAGGGTGTTTACTGCTCCCGCCAGCGCAGCGCGTTCTGTCAGCTCGTCCGCGCGCGCAAAAGCTTCCTCTTTAAAAGGAACGGTGACGTTGGCCCCCTTTCCTCCTTCTGCAAAGAACTGATTCAGAGAAGAGACAAAATCGTCCAGTGGCGCCAGCACACGTCCATAAGGATGAGTAATCCCTAACTGGCGGGCAAACAGCTGATGAATAGAAGGCGACTTGCTGTGCGCGATCGGATTACCAAAAACGGCATAGGTTTCCATGGTTCACCCCTGGCGGAACAGTTTACCCGTCAGGGCATCACGGATTTCAGATGGATTTTGCCGTCCACCCGTGGCGCCATCCACAACCGGGAAGCTGTCACCAAACTGAGCATGAACCTCTGCGGTGGTACGACACGGTGGTTGCCCGGTGAGATTGGCGCTCGTCGAGACCAGCGGTTTCCCGTAAGCTTCGCACAATTCAATCACCAGCGGATGGTTGGTCACGCGTACGGCCAGCGAATCAAAACGCCCCGTCAGCCAGCGCGGCGTTTCAGGACGCGCCGGGAATACAAACGTCACCGGTCCCGGCCAGCAGGAAAAGATAGCGTCCCGCTGCGAGTCACTTAACCGTGAATCATCAACATAAGGCTTCAACTGCTCAAAGCTGGCGGCGATAAGGATCAATCCCTTGTCAACAGGACGCTGCTTCAGCTCCAGCAGACGCATGACGGCCGTTTCGCTGTCTGGATCGCAGCCAACGCCAAAAACGGCTTCTGTGGGGTAGGCGATGACATGTTCATTTTTCAGTACCGCCACGGCATGGGCGACGGTTTCTGAGGGCAGGTTATTGTTCACTGATTTATTCCGCCGGGATCGGCTTTCCACATTGTTTACTGGCACAGAAGCGTCTGAGCCCCTGCGCCGTCTTCTTTTCAATTAACAGCGGGTAATGGCATTCAGGGCATTCGCCCGCTACCGGTTTAAAATTGATAACGAACTGGCAATCAGGGTAGCGATCGCAGGA
Organism: Klebsiella sp. P1CD1; assembly: GCF_003790505.1. Taxonomy (NCBI): domain Bacteria; kingdom Pseudomonadati; phylum Pseudomonadota; class Gammaproteobacteria; order Enterobacterales; family Enterobacteriaceae; genus Klebsiella; species Klebsiella sp. P1CD1. The sequence goes on along the minus strand of NZ_CP033631.1, from coordinate 500,408 downwards.
ATGAAAGGTTTTACCGAAACGAGAGCGACGCTGGACCAGATGCCCTTGTCCGCATTGCGGACAGGCGATAGCGGTCTCATCGGGTTTATCAATCAGCTCGGTATGCTCGCATTCGGGATAGCGACTGCAGCCGATAAACATACCAAAGCGCCCCTGGCGTAACACCATGACAGCGCCGCAAGATGGGCACTCCTGTCCCTCCAGCACCTTAACGATATGACCGTCCGCCTGACTTTTCAGGGGACGGATATAGTCACAGTCCGGATAATGCGAACAGCCGAGAAACGGGCCATGTTTCCCGGAACGGATCACCAGTTCAGCCCCGCACTGCGGGCAGGGCTCATTTTTACGCACCGAAAACAGTGCTGATTTGGTCATAACAACTCGATGTTGCTGCAAAAAGATTAATGCAGCATACCTTCATTTACTTCGAAGAGTAATTCTTCCATTTGCTGATAGGCGTTTTCACAGCCCGGAATGTTGAACAGTACCATCAGGATGACCCATTTCAGGTCTTCCAGTTCAAATTCTGCTGTATCCAGCGCCAGGACGCGCTCTATCACCATTTCTCGCGTTTCGAGGTTCAACACCTGAATCTGCTCGAGGAAGAGTAAAAATCCCCGGCAACTGGCATCCAGACGCTGGCACTCCTCTTCGGTATACACCCGAAGCGACAGCGGGTCGGAAGCGAGCTGCATGGGTTCAACGAGACCTTCCTGATAATCAGCCAGTTTCTCGAGCCACATTAACGCGTTATAGATATCTTCCCGCTCAAAGCCTGCATCGGTAAGATCCCGCGTCAGTTTGTCCTGATCCACGCGCATTTCTGCTTCGTTATGGATGTAAGTTTCAAACAAATACATGAGTACGTCGAACATGGCTTGCCCTCCTTAATCGGACATAGCCGCCGGGTACAGCTGCGATCCAGCCTGCTAACTCCAGTTCAAGTAGCTGAGCTACGGTTACTGGCACAGATTGGCCGGCACGTTCAGCGACAACGTCAACAGGTGTTACCTCATCTCCTACGTTAGCCAGGAGCTCCGGAAATGGCAATGCTACAGACGGCTGATCGGCGCAATTATTTATCGAATCAGACGTATCAGTAAGCCAGGCCAGCTCGTTTTGCCAGTACTCCACGATATCCTCTGGCGAGGTCACCGGTACCGCGCCTTGCTTGATTAACCAGTGCGGACCTTCAGATCCCGGATTACCAATCGGGCCAGGCAGGGCGAACACATCTCTTCCCTGCTCCAGGGCGCAACGGACGGTGACCAGCGATCCGCTTCGCAACGCCGCCTCAATCACCAGCACGCCCAAACTTAAGCCGCTGATAATACGGTTACGTCGGGGAAAATGAGCGGGAAGCGGCGGCGTAATGAGTGGAAATTCAGAGACCAGCGTACCGCCATTGTCGATGATCTGTTGGGCGAGGTTTGCATGGCGCCGCGGATAAACCTGTTCCAGCCCGTTGCCCAGCACCGCGATGGTTTTCCCCTCCGCGGCCAGCGCGCCGCGGTGCGCAACGCCATCAATGCCTAACGCCAGCCCACTGGTGATGGTGATCCCTCTACGCGCCAGCGTTTCGCTGAACAGTTTTCCCCAGCGGGCGCCATACCAGGAGTGCAAACGGCTGCCAATAACGGCAAGCTGCGCGCTGTGAAGCAGGGCGGGGTCGCCACTGACCAGCAACGCGCCGGGGTAATCAGCGATAGCCCTTAGCCGCAACGGATAGCGCGGATCGTCAGCCCGTAACAGATGATGATCCGGGTGTTCCAGCCAGCGCTGCGTCTCGTCAAGCTCTCGCTCGTCAAACCGTAAAAATGGCTTCACCTGCGCCGCGGTCATCCCAACGGCATGTAGCGCTTCACTATCCACGAAAGCGGCTGCGCATAACCGCTGCGCAATATCCAGCATCCTGTCGCCATACAAATTATTGACCTTCATCAGCCGCAGCCAAATCTCGTCGGGCGTCATCCTTACCCCCTGCCATAAGCGGCATTGACAATCTTTGCGATTGGACAGTGAGACTGTCAATTGCAGGGGGTTTTGTCTAGAATAGAGCTAATAATCTTATCAACTCCTGAATACGACTCTGGAACTTTATGGCAGTTTTGCAAGTGTTACATATTCCGGACGAGCGCCTTCGCAAAGTCGCCGAGCCGGTCAAAGAAGTGAATGCGGAAATTCAGCGTATCGTCGATGATATGTTCGACACCATGTACGCCGAGGAAGGCATCGGTCTGGCCGCAACCCAGGTCGATATCCATCAGCGCATCATCGTGATCGATGTGTCGGAAAATCGTGAAGAGCGGCTGGTGTTAATCAACCCGGAGCTGCTGGAAAAAGACGGCGAAACCGGTATTGAAGAAGGCTGCTTGTCCATTCCGGAACAGCGTGCTCTGGTACCCCGTGCGGAAAAAGTGAAGATCCGTGCGCTGGATCGCGACGGTAAGCCGTTTGAGCTGGAGGCCGATGGCCTGCTGGCGATCTGTATCCAGCATGAAATGGATCACCTGGTTGGCAAACTGTTTATTGACTATCTGTCACCGCTCAAACAACAGCGCATTCGTCAGAAGGTTGAGAAACTGGATCGTTTACGTTCCCGTGCCTGATAACAAGGAATACCGTGTCACATTCACTACGTATCATTTTCGCCGGCACCCCCGATTTTGCAGCGCGTCATCTTGACGCGTTGTTGTCGTCTGAACATCAGATCGTTGGCGTGTTTACTCAGCCAGACCGTCCCGCGGGACGCGGCAAAAAATTGATGCCGAGCCCGGTAAAAGTGCTGGCTGAAGCCCATGACGTCCCCGTATTCCAGCCATCGTCTCTTCGTCCGCAGGAGAACCAACAGCTCGTCGCCGATTTAGGCGCCGATATCATGGTGGTGGTGGCGTATGGTCTGATCCTGCCAAAAGCGGTGCTTGAGATGCCGCGTCTGGGCTGCATCAACGTTCATGGCTCCCTGCTGCCGCGCTGGCGTGGCGCCGCGCCGATCCAGCGTTCGCTGTGGGCGGGCGATAGCGAAACCGGCGTGACCATCATGCAGATGGACGTCGGCCTTGATACGGGTGACATGCTGTATAAGCTTTCCTGCCCCATTACCGCTGAGGATACCAGCGGCAGCCTGTACGATAAGCTGGCCGGCCTCGGCCCACAGGGACTGCTGACAACCTTAGCGCAACTGGCAAACGGAACGGCACAGCCTGAAGTCCAGGACGAGTCACTCGTCAGTTATGCCGAGAAGCTGAGTAAAGAAGAGGCCCGCATCGACTGGTCGCTTTCCGCTGCACAGCTGGAACGTTGCATCCGGGCGTTTAATCCTTGGCCAATGAGCTGGCTGGAGATTGACGGGCAGCCAGTCAAAGTCTGGCGGGCATCGGTTATTGCCGAAGTCACGCACGCCGAGCCGGGAACAATAGTGGCAGCAACCAAACAGGGTATTCAGGTCGCCACGGGTGATGGGATCCTCAGTCTGGAATCGCTACAGCCAGCGGGTAAAAAAGCGATGAGCTCGCAGGACTTACTCAATTCCCGCCGGGAGTGGTTCATCCCTGGTACCCGTCTCGCCTGACGGTTGTCTCTTTAAAAGCCCGGGTTAGCCGGGCATTTTTATTTTTGCGCTTATGAAAAACAAAATAAACTTACGCAGTCTGGCCGCCCAGGCTATCGAGCAAGTGATTGAACAAGGTCAGTCTTTGAGCAACGTTCTGCCCCCTCTGCAGCAGAAAGTCAGCGATAAAGACAAAGCGCTGTTGCAGGAGCTGTGCTTTGGCGTATTGCGTACGCTCAGTCAGCTTGAGTGGCTTATCAACAAGCTGATGGCGCGTCCGATGACCGGCAAACAGCGCACCGTGCATTTTCTGATCATGGTTGGGCTTTATCAGTTGCTCTATACCCGTATTCCTCCGCATGCCGCACTGGCGGAAACGGTAGAAGGCGCGGTGGCCATTAAACGCCCGCAGCTTAAAGGGCTGATCAACGGCGTGCTACGCCAGTTCCAGCGCCAGCAGGAAGCGTTATTAGTCGAATTTGCTGAGCATGAAAACCGCTATCTTCATCCCAAATGGCTGCTGAAACGCCTGCAGCAGGCCTGGCCGCAGCAGTGGCAGGAGATCGTCGATGCGAACAACCAGCGCCCGCCGATGTGGCTGCGCGTTAACCGCAACCATCATTCCCGGGATGAATGGCTTGCTCTGCTTAAAGAGGCCGGCTTAGAGGGCTTCACCCATCCTGACTATCCCGACGCCGTGCGTCTGGCCACCCCTGCCCCAGTCCATGCGTTGCCAGGTTTTGCCGAAGGCTGGGTCACCGTCCAGGATGCCTCGGCCCAGGGCTGTATGCGCTACCTGCTGCCGGAAAATGGCGAACGCATTCTCGATCTTTGCGCCGCACCGGGCGGCAAGACGACGCATATTCTGGAGGTTGCCCCGCAGGCTCAGGTCATGGCGGTGGATATTGATGAACAGCGTCTGTCACGCGTCTATGACAACCTGAAACGGCTGGGCATGAAAGCCGAAGTCAAACAGGGCGATGGTCGCTTCCCTGAGCAGTGGTGTGGCAACGAACAGTTCGATCGTATTCTGCTGGATGCCCCCTGCTCCGCCACCGGCGTCATTCGCCGCCATCCGGATATCAAATGGCTGCGCCGGGATCGGGATATCGCCGAGTTAGCCCAGCTGCAGGCCGAGATCCTGAATGCCACCTGGGAGCACCTGAAACCAGGCGGTACGCTGGTTTACGCTACCTGTTCTATTCTGCCGGAAGAGAATAGTCAGCAAATTTCCGCCTTCCTCGCACGAACCCCGGATGCTGAACTTCATGCAACCGGTACGCCGGCGAGCCCCGGGCAGCAAAATCTGCCGGGCCCGGAAGAAGGTGATGGCTTCTTTTACGCTAAGCTAATCAAACGTCGGAATTAATGGGTCACTGCAGATGAAGATTATTATTCTGGGCGCCGGCCAGGTCGGCGGCACGCTGGCGGAAAACCTTGTCGGCGAGAACAATGATATTACGCTGGTTGATACCAATGGTGACCGTTTGCGCAGCCTGCAGGATAAGTTCGACCTGCGTGTCGTCCAGGGACATGGCTCTCACCCTCGCGTACTGCGCGAGGCGGGAGCCGATGATGCCGATATGCTGGTAGCGGTCACCAGTTCGGATGAAACCAATATGGTGGCCTGTCAGGTCGCCTACTCATTATTCAATACCCCAAACCGTATTGCGCGTATTCGTGCGCCTGATTACGTTCGTGATGCGGATAAGCTCTTCAATTCTGAAGCGGTGCCCATCGATCACTTAATCGCCCCGGAACAGCTGGTCATCGACAATATTCACCGGCTGATCGAATATCCTGGCGCGCTTCAGGTCGTGAACTTCGCCGAAGGGAAAGTCAGCCTCGCCGTAGTAAAAGCCTATTACGGTGGTCCGCTGGTAGGGAATGCGTTGTCCACCATGCGGGAGCATATGCCGCATATCGATACGCGTGTGGCCGCTATTTTCCGCCACGATCGTCCTATTCGCCCACAGGGTTCGACGATTGTGGAAGCCGGCGATGAAGTATTCTTTATTGCCGCCTCGCAGCATATTCGCGCGGTCATGAGCGAACTGCAGCGACTGGAAAAGCCGTATAAGCGTATTATGCTGGTCGGCGGGGGCAATATTGGCGCGGGTCTGGCCCATAAGCTGGAAAAAGATTACAGCGTCAAGCTTATCGAACGTAATCAGCAGCGAGCCGCTGAGCTTGCGGAAAAGCTGCAGCATACAATCGTCTTCTACGGTGATGCATCGGACCAGGAGCTGCTGGCTGAAGAGCATATTGATCAGGTGGACCTGTTTATTGCCGTCACTAACGACGATGAAGCAAACATTATGTCGGCGATGCTGGCGAAGCGAATGGGCGCGAAAAAAGTGATGGTGCTGATCCAGCGCAGAGCCTACGTGGATCTGGTCCAGGGCAGTGTCATTGATATCGCGATATCACCTCAACAGGCCACAATTTCCGCACTCCTCAGCCATGTTCGTAAAGCCGATATTGTCGGCGTCTCCTCCCTTCGCCGCGGTGTTGCCGAAGCGATTGAGGCCGTGGCGCACGGTGATGAGAGCACCTCCCGGGTGGTCGGGCGTTCGATCGATGAGATCAAGCTGCCGCCAGGTACGATCATCGGCGCCGTTGTGCGGGGCAACGACGTAATGATCGCGAATAATAATCTGCGGATCGAGCAGGGCGATCATGTGATCATGTTTTTGACCGATAAGAAGTTTATTTCCGATGTAGAAAGGCTGTTCCAGCCAAGTCCTTTCTTCCTGTAATTCCCAGGGCGCCGAACAGGCGCCTTTTTATTATCCCTTATTATTCAAAGGTTAATATTTTGCGGTAACTATCTACTGGGAATGGCAAATGAAAATACATTTGTTAAACTTACAACGTCAGCTGGCACAAGGAGAATAAAATGAGTTTTTTAAAAGAGTTTCGCGAATTCGCGATGCGCGGGAACGTTGTCGATTTGGCAGTGGGTGTGATCATCGGTGCAGCATTCGGTAAAATTGTTTCATCGCTGGTCGCAGATATTATTATGCCACCACTCGGCCTGTTGATTGGCGGGATCGATTTTAAACAGTTTGCCGTCACGCTACGTGATGCCCAGGGCGATGTCCCGGCTGTCGTGATGCATTATGGGGTATTCATTCAGAACGTTTTCGATTTCATCATCGTCGCGTTTGCCATCTTCATGGCGATTAAACTGATGAATAAGTTAAATCGTAAGAAAGAAGAGGCTCCGGCGGCGCCGCCAGCTCCTTCTAAAGAAGAAGTCCTGCTGAGCGAAATTCGCGATCTGCTGAAAGAGCAAAACAACCGTTCTTAATCAGCACCGAAAGCAGAAGGCCAGTGGTAAAAAAGCGATTCGCTTGCTTGCCACTGGCCTCCCGGTCAACCCTTCCTGCATGTTTATCTTTACGTTGATAGCTTCCTTTCCCTTTCTTGTTTTTCTCTACACGCTGCCTGAATAACGGATCGTGGAGAAGTGCCTCAATGGCGTTATCTTTAATTTGCCCTTTAGTATGCTGATAGCGACTCATATAAACTCCAGTGCATGTGTGAATTCCGCGCGAGTGTAGATCCGCGCGATGAAAAAATCAACGTCCCGTAGCGCCATTGCTGGCGCCTTGTTCAAGGGCCTCAAGAATCGAACAATAAACACTACTGTGCGCAGTCCCACAGCAGGCATCATTAAGCCGCTGCAAAGAGCGACGCATCGTCTGTAACTCTTTGATCCGCGCCTCGACTTCGCTTAATCGCGCCTGAACGATCCCTTTCGATTCCTGGCAGGTATGGTGCTCCGGATCGATACGGATCGACAATAATTCGCGGATCGCTTCCAGAGTGAAGCCCAGCTGACGGGCATAGCGAATAAAGCGTAGCCGCTGAAGATCGTTATCCGAGTAAAGACGAAATCCCCCCTCGGTGCGCACGTCATGATCCATCATTTGCTGTTTCTCATAATAACGGATGGTATCTGGCGTGACGTCAGCCAGCTTAGCCAGCTCACCAATACGATACATATTTACTCCTGATTCATTCTTTGTAGCAAAGCCTCGGCATACTCACCGCGTAAAAAGTCGGTACTCAGGCCAGCCTGACGAAGCTTCAGTTCGAGCAAGGCAAGCCGTTTGCTCAGTTCAGCATGACGCGGATCGTCCTGGCGGACGCCCTTCAGTAAATCAGCCAGTGCCACCGCTTCTCTTCGCTGCTCCAGCTCCGGGGGAAGGCATCCAGCATTCTTCAGAAGGCGATAACCTGCCCGCAGCTCCGCCGGCACATGCGAATCGTCATCGAGAGTCAGCGGCTCGCCGCTGCCGGGTAAGTTATCGAACTCACCTTTAGTTTGGGCATCGAGGATATGGCGTTCCGCCCACTGATCCAGTAACCACATTCTACGGCTCCGGGGGATGAACAAAAAGAGTACAGATAGTGTAGTGAAGTGGGGATGCGGTAGATATAAAAAAACCCGCCGGGGCGGGTTTTTTTACGTTACTACAGATTACTCTGCAGCAGCTTCTGCTTTCGGCTCAGCACGATCAACCAGCTCGATGTATGCCATCGGCGCGTTGTCGCCTGCACGGAAGCCACACTTCAGAATGCGAGTGTAACCACCGGCGCGGCTCGCGAAACGCGGGCCCAGCTCGTTAAACAGTTTTGCCACGATCTCGTTATCACGAGTGCGGGCGAATGCCAGACGACGATTAGCAACGCTATCAGTCTTGGCAAGAGTAATCAGCGGCTCAACTACGCGACGCAGTTCTTTCGCTTTCGGCAGGGTCGTCTTGATGATTTCATGACGAACCAGCGAACCTGCCATGTTACGGAACATAGCCTGGCGATGGCTGCTGTTGCGGTTCAGTTGACGACCACTCTTACGATGGCGCATGACCTTATCCTTCTCAGTAAAACCTTAACCTGTGATCCGGTTACTCGTCAGCAATGCTTGCTGGTGGCCAGTTTTCCAGGCGCATGCCCAGAGACAGTCCACGGGAAGCCAGCACGTCTTTAATCTCAGTAAGAGATTTTTTACCCAGGTTCGGCGTTTTCAGCAACTCAACCTCGGTACGCTGTACCAGATCACCGATATAGTGGATAGCTTCTGCCTTGAGGCAGTTAGCAGAGCGGACAGTCAATTCCAGATCGTCAACAGGGCGCAGCAGGATCGGATCGAACTCTGGTTTCTCTTCTTTCACTTCTGGCTGACGTACATCACGTAAGTCAACAAAAGCTTCCAGTTGTTCAGCCAGAATGGTTGCCGCACGACGAATCGCCTCTTCAGGATCGATTGTGCCGTTGGTTTCCATTTCGATGACCAGCTTGTCCAGGTCGGTACGCTGTTCTACACGCGCAGCTTCAACATTGTAGGCAATACGCTCTACAGGGCTGTAGCAGGCGTCGACCAGCAGACGGCCGATTGGGCGCTCATCTTCTTCCGAATGAATTCGGGCAGAAGCCGGCACATAACCGCGACCGCGCTGAACTTTGATACGCATGCTAATAGCAGCGTTCTCATCAGTCAGGTGGCAAATCACGTGCTGCGGCTTGACGATTTCGACATCACCGTCGTGGGTAATGTCGGCTGCAGTCACAGGGCCAATGCCAGATTTATTCAAAGTAAGGATGACTTCATCTTTACCCTGAACTCTCACCGCCAGCCCTTTCAGGTTGAGCAGGATTTCAAGGATGTCTTCCTGAACGCCTTCTTTGGTGCTGTACTCGTGCAGTACACCATCAATCTCAACCTCGGTCACCGCGCAACCCGGCATCGATGAGAGCAGAATACGGCGCAGTGCGTTACCCAGAGTATGGCCGAAGCCACGCTCTAAAGGCTCAAGGGTCACCTTGGCGTGCGTCGAACTCACTTGCTCGATATCGACCAGGCGCGGTTTTAGAAACTCTGTCACAGAACCCTGCATTGTGTCCTCTCTTTGGTACTAAGCTTTACTTGGAGTAAAGCTCGACGATCAGGTGTTCGTTAATGTCCGCAGACAGATCAGAACGCTCCGGCTGACGCTTGAACGTACCTTCCATCTTGCCAGCATCAACTTCCAGCCAGGTTGGCTTTTCACGCTGCTCAGCCAGCTCCAGAGCGGCTTTCACGCGAGATTGCTTTTTCGCTTTCTCACGAATGCTGACAACGTCATTCGCTTTAACCTGATAAGAAGCGATGTTAACAACACGACCGTTTACCATAATCGCTTTGTGGCTAACCAGCTGGCGTGCTTCAGCACGAGTGGCGCCGAAGCCCATACGGTATACAACGTTGTCCAGACGACCTTCCAGCAGAGCCAACAGGTTTTCACCGGTGTTGCCTTTCAGACGTGCTGCTTCTTTATAGTAGTTACGGAACTGACGCTCCAGCACACCGTACATACGGCGAACTTTTTGCTTTTCACGCAACTGCACACCATAGTCAGACAGACGCGGTTTACGCGCACCGTGCTGGCCAGGAGCTTGTTCAATTTTACACTTGGTATCGATCGCGCGAACGCCAGACTTAAGGAATAAGTCGGTGCCCTCACGACGGCTCAGCTTGAGCTTAGGACCCAAATATCTTGCCATTTTCTTTCTCCAACTAACCTGGAAAACGTAGCGTTATACGCGACGTTTTTTCGGCGGACGACAACCGTTATGAGGGATCGGAGTCACATCAGTAATATTAGTGATGCGGAAACCAGCGGCGTTCAGTGCACGAATGGTAGATTCGCGACCCGGACCCGGACCTTTGACCATAACTTCCAGATTCTTGATGCCGTATTCTTTTACGGCTTCTGCGCAACGCTCTGCTGCAACCTGAGCTGCAAACGGAGTGGATTTGCGAGAACCACGGAAACCGGAACCACCGGCTGTTGCCCAACCCAGTGCGTTACCCTGACGATCAGTGATAGTAACGATGGTGTTGTTAAAAGAAGCATGGATATGAGCCACGCCATCAGAGACTTGTTTTCTTACACGCTTACGTGCACGAACTGGTGCCTTTGCCATTATTCAATCACCCCGATTATTTCTTGATCGGTTTACGCGGACCCTTACGGGTACGTGCGTTGGTCTTGGTACGCTGACCGCGAACCGGAAGACCACGACGATGGCGTAAACCACGGTAGCAACCAAGGTCCATCAGACGCTTGATGCTCAGGGTGATTTCACGGCGCAGATCACCTTCAACGACAAATTTACCTACTGCTTCACGCAGAATATCAATTTGTTCTTCAGACAGCTCACTGATCTTAACATTTTCAGCGATGCCCGTTTCAGCGCAGATAGCTTTAGAACGGGTTTTGCCGATACCGAAAATAGCGGTTAAAGCGATTACGGTATGTTTGTGATCAGGAATGTTAATGCCTGCTATACGGGCCACTATGCACTCCTACTATTTAATATGTACGTACCATGCTGAAAAGCCCGTTTTCAGGATACTCAAATGGAAACGTACAGACATACAAAAGATTGGCTGGCTAATCTAGCCAGCTCAATCCAACTTTGCAAGAAAAATATGCGAATAAATCAGCCTTGGCGCTGTTTATGCTTCGGCTCGGCACTGCAAATCACACGGATGACGCCATCACGCTTAACGATTTTGCAGTTACGGCATAATTTCTTGACGGAAGCACGAACTTTCATTTTTACTCTCCGTAACTTCTCGGGCGACCAGTTTTAACGGCCGTAGCCTTTCAGGTTCGCCTTCTTCAATGCAGACTCATACTGACTGGACATCATCAGAGTTTGCACTTGAGCCATAAAGTCCATAATCACGACAACAACGATAAGCAGCGATGTCCCACCGAAGTAGAACGGCACTTTCATCGCGTCACGCATGAACTCCGGGATCAGGCAGATAAAAGTAATATACAACGCACCAACCAGTGTCAGGCGAGTCATCACTTTATCGATATACTTCGCCGTTTGCTCTCCCGGACGAATTCCTGGTACAAATGCACCGGACTTCTTCAGGTTATCTGCTGTTTCACGCGGGTTGAAAACCAACGCCGTGTAGAAGAAACAGAAGAAGATGATTGCAGACGCATAGAGTAACACATAAAGCGGTTGCCCAGGCTGCAAATACAGCGAAATTGTTGTCAGCCAGTTCCAACCAGTACCACCCCCGAACCATGACGTGATGGTTGCCGGGAACAGTATAATACTGGAAGCGAAGATTGCCGGGATTACCCCCGCCATATTCACTTTCAGCGGTAAATGTGTGCTCTGTGCAGCATAGACACGACGACCCTGCTGCCGTTTCGCGTAGTTTACCACAATGCGGCGTTGACCACGTTCAACGAATACAACAAAGAAGGTCACTGCAAATACTAATACTGCAACCAACAGCAACAGGAGGAAGTGCAGGTCGCCTTGACGCGCTTGCTCGATAGTATGGGCGATGGCCGGCGGGAGTCCCGCAACGATCCCGGCGAAGATCAGGATCGAGATACCGTTACCGATACCGCGTTCAGTGATCTGTTCGCCGAGCCACATCAGGAACATAGTCCCTGTGACCAGACTTACAACAGCGGTGAAATAGAACGCAAAGCCTGGATTAATCACCAGGCCCTGCATACCAGGCATATTCGGCAGACCGGTAGCAATACCGATCGACTGGAATATCGCCAGCACCAGAGTACCGTAGCGGGTGTACTGGCTGATCTTACGACGACCAGACTCCCCTTCTTTCTTCAGCTCTGCCAGCGGTTGGTAAACCACCGTCAGCAGCTGCACGATGATAGATGCCGAGATATACGGCATAATCCCCAGTGCAAAGATAGAAGCACGGCTGAGAGCACCACCAGAGAACATGTTGAACATTTCAATGATGGTGCCTCGCTGTTGCTCAAGCAGTTTGGCAAGTACAGCGGCATCAATACCAGGGATCGGAATAAAAGAGCCAATACGGAACACTATCAGCGCACCGACCACAAACAGAAGTCTGCGTTTCAGTTCGCCAAGGCCACCTTTGGCACTTTGAAAATCTAATCCCGGTTGTTTAGCCATCTGCTACTTATTCCTCAATTTTACCGCCAGCAGCTTCGATAGCAGCACGAGCACCTTTAGTCACACGCAGGCCACGAACAGTTACCGGACGAGTTACCTCACCAGACAGGATCACTTTCGCGAACTCGATCTGGACACCGATAATGTTTGCCGCTTTCAGCGCGTTCAGGTCTACTACATCGCCTTCTACGTGAGCCAGATCGGAGAGACGGATCTCTGCGGTGATCATCGCTTTACGAGAAGTGAAGCCGAATTTCGGCAGACGACGGTACAGAGGCATCTGACCACCCTCGAAACCGCGACGTACGCCACCGCCAGAACGAGACTTCTGACCTTTGTGACCACGACCACCGGTTTTACCGAGGCCAGAACCGATACCACGACCCAGGCGTTTACCCGCCTTTTTGGAGCCTTCGGCCGGAGACAGAGTATTTAAACGCATCTCTTACTCCTCAACTTTAACCATGAAGGAAACCGCGTTGACCATACCACGAACAGCAGGAGTATCCTCGCGCTCTACGGTGTGACCAATACGACGCAGACCCAGGCCAAGCAGTGTTGCCTTGTGTTTCGGCAGACGACCGATTGCACTGCGGGTTTGAGTAATTTTAATAGTCTTTGCCATGGTTTATTTCCCCAGAATTTCTTCAACGGATTTACCACGCTTGGCAGCGACCATTTCTGGAGAATTCATATTTTCCAGGCCATCAATAGTTGCACGAACCACGTTGATCGGGTTGGTGGAACCGTATGCTTTAGCCAGAACGTTATGAACCCCAGCAACTTCCAGAACGGCGCGCATTGCACCACCGGCGATGATACCGGTACCTTCGGAAGCTGGCTGCATGAATACACGAGAACCCGTGTGAACACCTTTAACCGGGTGTTGCAGGGTGCCGTTGTTCAGCGCGACGTTAATCATGTTGCGACGGGCTTTTTCCATCGCTTTCTGGATCGCTGCTGGAACTTCACGCGCTTTACCGTAACCAAAACCAACGCGACCGTTACCATCACCAACTACAGTCAGAGCTGTGAAGGAGAAAATACGACCACCTTTAACGGTTTTAGATACGCGGTTTACCGCGATCAGCTTTTCCTGCAGTTCGCCAGCTTGTTTTTCGATGTGAGCCATCTTACACCTCTACCTTAGAACTGAAGGCCAGCTTCACGGGCAGCATCTGCCAGTGCCTGGACACGACCATGATATTGGAACCCGGAACGGTCAAAGGAAACATCTTTGATGCCTTTTTCCAGAGCGCGTTCAGCAACAGCTTTACCCACAGCTGCAGCCGCGTCTTTGTTACCGGTGTACTTCAGTTGTTCAGAGATAGCTTTTTCTACAGTAGAAGCAGCTACCAGAACTTCAGAACCATTCGGAGCAATTACCTGTGCGTAAATATGACGCGGGGTACGATGTACCACCAGGCGAGTTGCACCCAGCTCCTGGAGCTTGCGGCGTGCGCGGGTCGCACGACGGATACGAGCAGATTTCTTATCCATAGTGTTACCTTACTTCTTCTTAGCCTCTTTGGTACGCACGACTTCGTCGGCGTAACGAACACCCTTGCCTTTATAAGGCTCAGGACGACGGTAGGCGCGCAGATCTGCTGCAACCTGGCCGATCACCTGCTTATCAGCGCCTTTCAGCACGATTTCAGTTTGAGTCGGACATTCTGCAGTGATACCGGCCGGCAGCTTATGTTCAACAGGATGAGAGAAACCTAAAGCCAGGTTTACTACATCCCCTTTAACCGCTGCACGATAGCCTACACCAACCAGCTGAAGCTTTTTAGTGAAGCCTTCGGTAACACCGATAACCATTGAGTTCAGCAGGGCACGCGCGGTACCAGCCTGAGCCCATCCGTCTACGTAACCATCACGCGGACCGAAGGTCAGAGCATTATCTGCATGTTTAACTTCAACAGCATCGTTGAGAGTACGAGTCAGCTCGCCATTTTTACCTTTGATCGTAATAACCTGACCGTTGACTTTAACATCAACGCCGGCAGGAACAACGACCGGTGCTTTAGCAACACGAGACATTTTTTCCTCCGATTAGGCTACGTAGCAGATAATTTCGCCACCAAGACCAGCCTGGCGCGCTGCACGATCAGTCATAACACCTTTAGAGGTAGAAACAACTGCGATACCCAGACCCGCCATAACTTTCGGCAGCTCATCTTTACGTTTGTAGATGCGCAGACCTGGGCGGCTGACACGCTGAATGCTTTCTACAACAGCTTTACCCTGGAAATACTTAAGAGTCAGTTCCAGTTCCGGCTTGATGTCGCCTTCAACTTTAAAATCTTCAATAAAGCCTTCTTCCTTCAGCACGTTGGCAATTGCCACTTTCAGCTTGGAGGAAGGCATGGTGACCGCAGCTTTATTCGCGGCCTGACCGTTACGGATACGGGTCAGCATATCCGCGATCGGATCTTGCATGCTCATCTGTCTTTACTCCCGTGATTCAATTGGTGACAATTACCAGCTAGCCTTTTTCAGACCCGGGATTTCACCGCGCATAGCGGCTTCACGGACCTTAATACGGCTCAACCCGAACTTCCGCAGGAAACCATGCGGACGACCTGTTTGACGGCAGCGATTACGCTGACGAGACGGGCTGGAATCACGCGGCAGAGTCTGCAGCTTGAGAACAGCGTTCCAACGATCTTCGTCGGTTGCGTTCACATCAGAGATGATAGCTTTCAGTTCAGCGCGTTTAGCGAAGAATTTATCAGCTAAAGCCACGCGCTTTACTTCGCGTGCTTTCATTGATTGCTTAGCCATTAAGTAACCCTACCTTACTTGCGGAACGGGAAGTCAAAGGCAGCCAGCAGAGCGCGGCCTTCTTCATCAGATTTCGCAGTAGTGGTAATGGTAATATCCAAACCACGAACGCGGTCGACTTTATCGTAGTCGATTTCTGGGAAGATGATCTGCTCACGGACACCCATGCTGTAGTTACCACGGCCGTCGAAAGACTTAGCGGACAAGCCACGGAAGTCACGGATACGCGGTACAGCAATAGTGATCAGGCGCTCAAAGAACTCCCACATGCGCTCGCCGCGCAGAGTTACTTTACAGCCGATCGGATAGCCCTGACGGATTTTGAAGCCTGCAACTGATTTGCGTGCTTTGGTGATCAGCGGTTTTTGACCGGAGATTGCTGTCAGGTCAGCTGCTGCGTTATCCAGCAGTTTCTTGTCAGCGATCGCTTCACCAACACCCATGTTCAGGGTGATCTTCTCGACCCGAGGGACTTGCATGACAGAATTGTAGTTAAACTCAGTCATGAGTTTAGCGACTACTTCGTCTTTGTAGTAATCATGCAGTTTCGCCATCGTACTACTCCAAATTACTTGATAGTTTCGCTATTAGATTTGAAGAAACGGACTTTTTTGCCGTCTTCGAATCTAAAGCCTACACGGTCAGCCTTGCCGGTTGCCGCGTTGAAGATAGCAAGGTTAGAGATCTGAATAGCTGCTTCTTTCTCTACAATGCCGCCTGGTTGGTTCAGGGCCGGAACCGGCTTCTGATGTTTCTTAACCAGGTTGATACCTTCAACAATGACCTTGCCGGAAGACAGGACATTTTTTACTTTACCGCGTTTACCTTTATCTTTACCGGTTAACACGATAACTTCGTCATCACGACGGATTTTAGCTGCCATGATTCGCTCCTTAGAGTACTTCTGGTGCCAGAGAGATAATTTTCATGAACTTCTCGGTACGAAGTTCACGAGTTACCGGCCCAAAAATACGCGTACCGATAGGCTGCTCGCTGTTATTGTTCAGAATAACGCATGCATTACCATCGAAGCGAATGACAGAACCGTCCGGGCGACGAACACCCTTCTTGGTGCGCACCACTACCGCCTTCAGCACATCACCTTTTTTGACCTTACCACGCGGAATTGCTTCCTTGATGGTGATCTTGATGATGTCGCCTACGCCTGCGTAGCGACGGTGCGAGCCACCCAGAACCTTGATACACATTACGCGACGTGCACCGGAGTTGTCGGCGACGTTCAGCATAGTCTGTTCTTGGATCATTTTAGTGCTCCGCTAATGTCAACTACTACTGAGACCCGAAAATTAGGGTCGTTAAAAAGCCCCATATCGAGGGCGCGGCATTATAACACCACAAACCAGATATGGGTAGAAAAAATAAACGGCTCATCGCTGAGCCGTTTATCCGTATCGAGAATGCGTACTCTATTACAGAACCGCTTTCTCTACAACGCGAACCAGCGTCCAGGACTTAGTCTTGGACAGCGGACGGCATTCGCGGATTTCAACCACGTCACCGATACCGCATTCGTTGTTCTCGTCATGTACGTGCAGTTTGGTCGTACGTTTGATGAATTTGCCGTATACCGGGTGTTTCACCATACGTTCGATAGCAACAACAATGGATTTCTCCATTTTGTCGCTAACTACGCGACCTTGCAGAGTACGGATTTTATCGGTCATTACGCACCCGCCTTCTGAGTCAGTAAAGTCTTAACGCGTGCAACATCACGACGCACTTGCTTCAGCAGATGAGTCTGTTGCAGCTGGCCACTTGCAGCCTGCATACGCAGGTTGAACTGCTCACGCAGCAGGTTCAGCAGCTCAGCGTTCAGCTCTTCAACGCTTTTTTCACGCAGCTCTTTTGCTTTCATTACATCACCGTCTTAGTTACAAAGGTGGTTTTGATCGGCAGTTTCGCTGCTGCCAGGCCGAATGCTTCACGGGCCAGCTCTTCCGGTACGCCGTCCATTTCATACAGGACTTTACCCGGCTGAATCAAGGCAACCCAGTACTCCACGTTACCTTTACCTTTACCCATACGAACTTCCAGCGGCTTCTCGGTGATCGGTTTGTCCGGGAATACACGGATCCAGATCTTACCTTGACGCTTAACTGCACGGGTCATAGCACGACGTGCTGCTTCGATCTGACGGGCAGTCAGACGACCACGGCCAACAGCTTTCAGACCGAAAGTGCCGAAGCTAACATCCGTACCCTGCGCCAGACCACGGTTGCGGCCTTTGTGCACTTTACGGAATTTTGTACGCTTTGGTTGTAACATCAGCGACGCTCCTTATTTACGGCCTTTACGCTGCTGCTTTTTAGGTTGAGCAGCCGGTTCCGGTTGTTCAACAGCAGCCATACCACCCAGGATCTCACCTTTGAAGATCCATACCTTAACGCCGATTACACCGTAAGTGGTGTGCGCTTCAGAGGTGTTGTAGTCGATGTCAGCACGCAGAGTGTGCAGCGGTACGCGACCTTCACGGTACCATTCGGTACGTGCGATTTCCGCGCCGCCCAGACGGCCGCTAACTTCAACTTTGATACCTTTAGCGCCCAGACGCATTGCGTTCTGTACAGCACGCTTCATCGCACGACGGAACATAACGCGACGTTCCAGCTGAGAAGTGATGCTGTCAGCAACCAATTTAGCGTCCAGTTCAGGCTTACGAACTTCGGCAATATTGATCTGTGCAGGTACGCCAGCGATATCCGCTACGACCTTGCGCAGTTTTTCTACGTCTTCGCCTTTCTTACCGATAACGATACCCGGGCGAGCAGTGTGAATGGTCACACGGATGCTCTTAGCCGGACGCTCGATAACGATGCGAGATACAGACGCTTTAGCCAGTTCTTTTGTCAGGAACTGACGTACTTTAAAATCGCTGTCCAGGTTGTCAGCGAATTCTTTGGTGTTCGCGAACCAGGTAGAGTTCCATGGTTTGACAATACCCAGGCGAATACCATTAGGATGTACTTTCTGACCCATTGCTAGTCTCCAGAGTCTCAGCGATCGGACACAACCACAGTGATGTGGCTGGTGCGCTTCAGGATGCGATCTGCACGACCTTTAGCACGCGGCATAATGCGCTTCATGCTCGGGCCTTCGTCTACGAAAATTTTCGCAACTTTCAGATCATCAATGTCAGCGCCATCGTTGTGTTCAGCGTTAGCAATGGCAGATTCCAGTACCTTCTTGACCAGTACAGCAGCTTTTTTGTTGGTGTAGGTCAGAATATCCAGGGCCTGCGACACTTTCTTACCGCGAATCAGGTCAGCTACGAGGCGAACCTTCTGAGCAGAAGAACGAGCATGGCGATGTTGAGCTAAAGTTTCCATCTCTTCCTCCTACCTTATTTCTTCTTCGCTTTTTTATCAGCAGCGTGGCCGCGATAAGTACGAGTCGGTGCGAATTCACCCAGTTTGTGACCAACCATTTCGTCGGAAACAAAGACTGGAACGTGCTGACGACCATTATGGACAGCGATGGTCAAACCGATCATGTTAGGAAAGATCGTTGAACGACGGGACCAAGTGCGCAGGGGCTTCTTGTCTCCGCTTTCCACCGCTTTCTCTACCTTCTTCAGCAAGTGCAGGTCAATAAAAGGACCTTTCTTGAGAGAACGTGGCATGGCTTATCCTCTAAAATTATTTGCTACGGCGACGTACGATGAATTTATCAGTACGCTTGTTGCTGCGGGTCTTCTTACCTTTGGTCTGCAGGCCCCACGGGGATACCGGGTGCTTACCAAAGTTACGACCTTCACCACCACCATGTGGGTGGTCTACTGGGTTCATCGCAGTACCGCGAACGGTAGGACGAACACCACGCCAGCGTGCAGCACCTGCTTTACCCAGAACGCGCAGCATATGCTCAGCATTGCCAACTTCGCCCAGAGTAGCGCGGCAGTCTGCTTCGACTTTACGCATTTCACCAGAACGCAGACGCAGGGTGACATAAGCACCATCACGAGCAACGATCTGAACGTAAGTACCAGCGGAACGTGCCAGCTGACCGCCTTTACCTGGTTTCATTTCTACGTTATGAACGGTAGAACCAACCGGGATATTGCGCATCGGCAGGGTGTTGCCTGCTTTGATTGCAGCATCAACGCCAGACTGAATCTGGTCACCAGCTTTCAGGCCTTTCGGGGCCAGGATGTAACGGCGCTCGCCGTCTTTGTACAGAACCAGCGCGATGTTCGCGGAGCGGTTCGGATCGTACTCAAGACGTTCAACAACTGCCGGGATACCATCTTTGTTGCGTTTGAAGTCAACAATACGGTAAGCCTGCTTGTGGCCACCACCGATATGACGGGTGGTGATACGGCCATTGTTGTTACGACCACCGGATTTGCTGTTTTTTTCCAGCAACGGAGCAAAAGGTTTGCCCTTGTGCAGCTCTGGGTTAACCACTTTAACGACGTGGCGACGACCCGGAGATGTCGGTTTACATTTAACAACTGCCATTGTATTACTCCTCCGACTTACTCAGCGCCGCCAACGAAGTCCAGATTCTGGCCTTCCTTCAGGGTGACGTAAGCTTTTTTCCAGTCGCTACGACGACCGATACGCTGTCCGTGACGTTTAACTTTCCCTTTAACAACCAGGGTGTTAACGACTTCGACTTCGACTTCAAACAGTTTCTGCACAGCAGCTTTGATTTCTGCTTTGGTCGCGTCTTTAGCAACTTTGAGAACGATGGTGTTTGTTTTTTCCATCGCAGTAGACGCTTTTTCAGAAACGTGCGGTGCGCGCAGCACCTTCAGCAGACGTTCTTCACGAATCATGCCAGCATCTCCTCAACTTGCTTAACAGCATCAGCAGTCATTACGACTTTGTCGAAGGCGATCAGGCTAACCGGGTCGATACCGTTCGCATCACGTACGTCAACCTTGTGCAGGTTACGTGCGGCCAGGAACAGGTTCTCGTCCAGCTCACCGGTGATGATCAGCACATCTTCCAGAGCCATGTCTTTCAGTTTCTGTGCCAGCAGCTTAGTTTTCGGCGCTTCAACAGAGAACTTCTCGACAACGATCAGACGATCCTGACGTACCAGTTCGGACAGAATGCTTTTCAGCGCGCCGCGGTACATCTTCTTGTTAACTTTTTGACTGTGGTCCTGCGGACGAGCAGCGAAGGTCACGCCACCGGAACGCCAGATCGGGCTCTTGATAGAACCAGAACGCGCACGGCCGGTACCTTTCTGGCGCCACGGTTTTTTACCGGAGCCAGTGATTTCAGCACGAGTCTTCTGAGCACGAGTGCCCTGACGCGCACCAGCTGCATAAGCAACAACAACCTGGTGAACCAGCGCTTCGTTGAAATCACGACCGAAGGTAGTTTCGGAAACAGTCAGCGCGCTCTGCGCGTCTTTCAATACTAATTCCATTGCTATCTCCTCACGCCTTCACAGCTGGTTTAACGATCAGGTCGCTACCGGTAGCACCCGGGACAGCACCTTTAACCAGCAGCAGGTTGCGCTCAGCGTCAACACGTACTACGTCCAGGCTCTGAACGGTTACACGCTCATTACCCAGCTGACCTGCCATTTTCTTGCCTTTGAACACTTTGCCCGGAGTCTGGTTCTGACCGATAGAACCCGGAACGCGGTGAGACAAGGAGTTACCGTGAGTAGCGTCCTGGGTACGGAAGTTCCAGCGCTTAACGGTACCAGCAAAACCTTTACCTTTAGAGGTACCGGTTACGTCAACTTTTTTAACGTCAGCAAACAGTTCAACGCTAATGTTCTGACCTACGGTGAATTCTTCGCCGTCAGCAAGACGGAATTCCCACAGACCACGGCCAGCTTCAACGCCAGCTTTAGCGAAGTGACCCGCTTCCGGCTTGGTTACACGGTTAGCTTTTTTAGCACCGGTGGTAACCTGGATTGCGCGGTAGCCATCGTTAGCCAGGTCTTTAACCTGAGTAACGCGGTTTGCTTCAACTTCGATTACGGTTACTGGGATAGATACGCCATCTTCAGTGAAGATGCGGGTCATGCCCACTTTTTTACCGACTAAACCAATCATTGTTTCAACCTCTCAATCGCTCGATGACCTGATTAACCCAGGCTGATCTGCACGTCTACACCGGCAGCCAGATCCAGACGCATCAGAGCATCAACGGTTTTTTCAGTTGGCTCAACGATGTCAACCAGACGCTTGTGAGTGCGAATCTCGTACTGATCACGCGCGTCTTTGTTGACGTGCGGGGAGATCAGAACGGTAAAGCGCTCTTTGCGGGTCGGCAGCGGGATCGGACCACGGACTTGCGCACCAGTGCGCTTAGCAGTCTCGACGATTTCCGCGGTTGATTGATCGATCAGACGATGATCAAACGCTTTAAGGCGGATACGGATTCTTTGGTTCTGCATGAGACCAGAGCTCCAATTATTTTATAGACGAAATGATTACTCCTCATACCCATTACGATTGATGGGAGAGTGTAACCGTTCTTACATAGTCCCCCGATTGGGGACATTGTTTGATAGCAAAAAGCACTATCAGGGTTCATATCGAACCGGCTGTCAACTTTGACAGGCCCGCGCATTATACGCAAATTCTGGCACGACGCAAGCGCTGTTTAGAAAATCATCACCGGGATTTGCGCGTCTTCGCGATAGTGCGCTGTGCAAGCGCCGTAACGCTGCCAATAAATCCGCAAAGCGCCATCCACTCTCGAAAATTGCATTTTGCCCTGCGCCGAGCCGATAAGCATAGTGAGGCCATGTTCATTGCTCATCACGGGGTAACCTATGCTCGCCGCCCTCCCCTTCTTACTGTGCTATAGCGGATTGACGCTAGCATTATGTCAGCAGGACCTGCGTTACGGCTTGCTGCCAGACCGTTTCACCTGTCCCCTGCTATGGAGCGGCTTGCTTTTTTATCTCTGTCTGGCGCCGCATCAGCTCAACGAGGCTGTCTGGGGAGCACTAGCCGGCTATCTCTCGTTTGCCGCCCTTTATTGGCTATACCGCAGGGTCCGTGGGCATGAAGGATTAGGCTATGGCGATATAAAATATCTCGCCGCCCTTGGGGCCTGGCATGGCTGGCGAATGCTGCCGCAGCTGGTGCTGGTAGCGTCATTGCTCGCCAGCATGGCGTGGGTGATATTGGGACTGTCCGCCAGGTGCGGCGGCAACAGAAAATGGGAAAAGAATAACCCGCTGCCATTCGGGCCATTTCTGGCGGCAGCAGGTTTCTGGTGCGGGTGGCAAACGCTGGCTAATCTGACACTTTGATCTGCGACTGCAGGTAATTCTGCAGGCCAATTTTGCCAATGAGATCGAGTTCGGTTTCCAGCCAGTCGATATGGCCTTCTTCATCCGCCAGGATCTCAATCATCATATCGCGGCTGACATAGTCATGTACGCTGTCGGCATAGGCGATCGCTTCACGCAGGTTTTGCGCGCCTTCCAGCTCCAGGCGTAAATCTGACTGCAGCATCTCTTCCACATCTTCACCGATGCCAAGTTTGCCGAGATCCTGCAGATTAGGAATGCCTTCGAGGAAAAGAATACGCTCGATGTACTTATCGGCGTGCTTCATTTCATCAATTGATTCGTGGTACTCAATATCGTTGAGGCGCATCAGACCCCAGTTTTTGAACATTCTCGCATGGAGAAAGTACTGATTGATTGCGACCAGCTCATTTCCCAATAATTTATTGAGATAACTTATGATTTTGACATCACCTTTCATTATATAGTCCCTCCGCTTCCACTTATTGAAGCGTAGTCCGGCCTATAGGGATGTCAAAAGAGAAGCGCGGACTTCAGGCGATTTCTTTGAATTCCGGCATGGTGGTTAATTCATCTTCCATCACTTCACGTGCAGCTCGAACACACTTACCGCATTGATTTCCAACGGGAACAAACTTACGTAATTGCTGAAAAGATTGCGGTTGAAACTGGCGAACAACCTGGCGAATTTTTTTATCGCTAACGCCATTGCACAAACAAACGTACATATAAACTCCCGTTCAATTTATGCACAAATATTAAATGAGAATAGTTATGATTACAATAGACCATTTGCGCATTATCCGCCGCAGCGCACGTTATGAATGGTGTGTTGTACACGTTATTTCGCGGAACTGCGCGCAGCAAAAAGGGCGCCGAAGCGCCCTTTTTATTCGAAGCTAACGAATTAGCCCAGAACTTTAGCTACAACGCCCGCGCCAACGGTACGGCCGCCTTCACGGATTGCGAAACGCAGACCGTCGTCCATCGCGATCGGGTGGATCAGGGTAACAACCATTTTGATGTTGTCGCCCGGCATAACCATCTCTACGCCTTCCGGCAGTTCGATGGTGCCAGTCACGTCAGTAGTACGGAAATAGAACTGCGGACGGTAGCCTTTGAAGAACGGAGTATGACGGCCGCCTTCGTCTTTGGACAGGATGTACACTTCAGATTCGAACTTGGTGTGCGGCTTGATGCTGCCCGGCTTAGCCAGTACCTGACCACGTTCGATTTCTTCACGTTTGATACCACGCAGCAGAACACCAACGTTCTCACCAGCACGGCCTTCGTCCAGCAGTTTGCGGAACATTTCAACGCCAGTACAGGTGGTTTTCGCGGTATCTTTGATACCAACGATTTCAACTTCTTCACCGACTTTGATGATACCGCGCTCTACACGACCGGTAACAACGGTACCACGACCGGAGATGGAGAATACGTCTTCGATCGGCAGCAGGAACGGCTTGTCAATCGCACGCTCTGGTTCCGGGATATAGGTATCCAGGTGGCCAGCCAGTTCGATGATTTTCGCTTCCCACTCTGCGTCGCCTTCCAGCGCTTTCAGAGCAGAACCACGAACGATCGGGGTGTCGTCGCCCGGAAAATCGTACTGAGACAGCAGTTCACGAACTTCCATCTCAACCAGTTCCAGCAGCTCTTCGTCATCAACCATGTCGCATTTGTTCAGGAACACGATGATGTACGGAACGCCTACCTGACGACCCAGCAGGATGTGCTCACGAGTCTGCGGCATCGGGCCGTCAGTCGCAGCAACAACCAGGATCGCGCCGTCCATCTGCGCAGCACCGGTGATCATGTTTTTAACATAGTCGGCGTGGCCCGGGCAGTCTACGTGCGCGTAGTGGCGAGTCGGGGTGTCATATTCAACGTGAGAGGTGTTGATGGTGATACCACGAGCTTTTTCTTCCGGTGCGTTATCGATCTGGTCGAATGCACGAGCAGAACCACCGTAGGTTTTAGCCAGAACGGTAGTGATGGCAGCAGTCAGGGTAGTTTTACCATGGTCAACGTGGCCGATAGTACCAACGTTGACGTGCGGTTTTGTACGTTCAAATTTTTCTTTAGACACGGCTATATTCCTTACTATAGTGCTCTCCCCTTCGGAGAGAGCACGGGACTTAGGTTTTAATCCTGTGGATTATTTACCACGGGCTTCAATAACGGCCTGAGCAACGTTGTTCGGCGCATCATCATACTTCAGGAATTCCATGGTGTATGATGCACGACCTTTGGTCAGAGAACGCAGCTGAGTTGCATAACCGAACATTTCGGACAGCGGTACTTCAGCGTGGATCTTAACGCCGGTTACTTCGGATTCCTGACCGCGCAGCATACCGCGACGACGGCTCAAGTCACCGATAACGTCACCCGTGTTCTCTTCCGGAGTTTCTACTTCAACCTTCATGATCGGCTCAAGCAGAACTGGTTTTGCTTTCTTAAAGCCTTCTTTAAAGGCAATAGACGCAGCCAGTTTAAACGCCAGCTCAGAGGAGTCAACGTCGTGGTAAGAACCGAAGTGCAGACGGATACCCATATCAACTACCGGGTAACCTGCCAGCGGACCAGCTTTCAGCTGTTCCTGGATGCCTTTATCAACGGCCGGGATGTATTCGCCAGGAATTACACCACCTTTGATGTCGTTGATGAACTCGTAACCTTTCGGGTTAGAGCCCGGCTCCAGCGGGTACATGTCGATCACAACGTGACCGTACTGACCACGACCACCAGACTGCTTGGCGTGTTTACCTTCGATATCGGTAACTTTCGCGCGAATCGCTTCACGGTAAGCAACCTGAGGTTTACCGACGTTCGCTTCAACGTTGAATTCACGCTTCATACGGTCAACGATGATGTCGAGGTGCAGCTCACCCATACCGGCGATGATGGTCTGGTTAGACTCTTCGTCAGTCCATACGCGGAATGACGGGTCTTCTTTAGCCAGACGACCCAGAGCCAGACCCATTTTTTCCTGGTCAGCTTTGGTTTTCGGCTCAACGGCGATGGAGATTACCGGCTCAGGGAATTCCATACGCTCCAGAATGATCGGCGCATCCGGGTCACACAGGGTGTCACCAGTGGTTACGTCTTTCAGACCGATAGCAGCAGCGATGTCGCCCGCGCGAACTTCTTTGATCTCTTCACGTTTGTTAGCGTGCATCTGTACGATACGACCGAAACGCTCACGTGCAGCTTTCACGGAGTTCAGTACGGTATCACCAGAGTTAACCACACCGGAGTACACACGGAAGAAGGTCAGGTTACCAACAAACGGGTCGGTAGCGATTTTGAACGCCAGTGCAGAGAACGGCTCTTCGTCGCTTGCGTGACGCTCAGCCGGGGTATCTTTACCGTCGTCCAGAATACCGTTGATTGCCGGAACATCAACCGGGGATGGCAGGTAATCAATTACCGCATCCAGCATCGCCTGAACACCTTTGTTCTTGAACGCAGAACCGCAGGTTACCAGGATGATTTCGTTGTTCAGAACACGCTGACGCAGAGCTTTTTTGATCTCTTCTTCAGTCAGTTCTTCACCACCCAGGTATTTCTCCATCAGCTCTTCGGAAGCTTCCGCAGCGGACTCGATCAGGTTCTGGTGCCATTCGTCAGCCAGGTCCTGCATGTCAGCCGGGATATCTTCGTATTCGAAGGTAACGCCCTGGTCTGCATCGTTCCAGTTGATGGCTTTCATTTTCACCAGGTCAACAACACCGGTGAAACCTTCTTCAGCACCAATCGCCAGCTGCAGCGGAACCGGGTTCGCGCCCAGACGGGTTTTGATCTGACCAACAACTTTCAGGAAGTTCGCACCCATGCGGTCCATTTTGTTAACGAACGCAATGCGCGGAACTTTATATTTGTTTGCCTGACGCCATACGGTTTCAGACTGTGGCTGAACACCACCAACTGCGCAGTAAACCATTACCGCACCATCAAGAACACGCATGGAACGTTCTACTTCGATAGTGAAGTCAACGTGCCCCGGGGTGTCGATGATGTTTACACGGTGCGGTTCATACTGCTTAGCCATACCAGACCAGAATGCAGTAGTCGCAGCGGAAGTGATGGTGATACCACGTTCCTGCTCCTGCTCCATCCAGTCCATGGTAGCGGCGCCGTCATGAACTTCACCGATTTTGTGGTTTACACCGGTGTAGAACAGAATACGTTCGGTAGTAGTGGTTTTACCGGCGTCGATGTGCGCACTGATACCGATGTTACGGTAGCGTGCGATGGGTGTTGTACGAGCCATTTGATTCCTCGTTTATTTCTTTAGGCGTTCAGTTAAGTTATCCAGAGCGGGCGACTCATCTGAAGCGCCCGCCTGGTGACTATGACTCCGAAGGGATTACCAACGGTAGTGTGCGAACGCCTTGTTGGCTTCGGCCATACGGTGAACGTCTTCACGTTTCTTAACTGCAGTACCTTTGTTGTCTGCAGCATCAGTGAGTTCGTTCGCCAGGCGCAGAGCCATGGATTTATCACCGCGTTTACGAGCAGCTTCAACGATCCAACGCATTGCCAGAGCATTACGACGAACCGGACGAACTTCAACTGGAACCTGATAAGTAGAACCACCAACGCGGCGAGACTTAACTTCTACAGTCGGGCGCACGTTGTCGAGAGCGACTTCGAAAGCTTCCAGTTCATTTTTACCAGAGCGCTGAGCCAGGGTCTCCAGCGCGCTGTATACGATTGCTTCTGCAGTAGATTTTTTACCATCTACCATCAGGATATTGACAAATTTAGCCAGCAGTTCTGATCCGAACTTCGGATCCGGCAGAATTTTACGCTGACCAATGACGCGACGACGTGGCATGGAAATACTCCGTTGTTAATTCAGGATTGTCCAAAACTCTAAGAGTTTAGTATGACATTAAGGTAAATCAGTTTGGCCTTACTTAACGGAGAACCATTAAGCCTTAGGACGCTTCACGCCGTACTTGGAGCGAGCCTGCTTACGGTCTTTAACGCCGGAGCAGTCAAGCGCACCACGAACGGTGTGGTAACGAACACCCGGAAGGTCTTTAACACGACCGCCACGGATCAGGATCACGGAGTGCTCCTGCAGGTTGTGACCTTCACCACCGATGTAGGAGGTGACTTCGAAACCGTTAGTCAGACGCACACGGCAAACTTTACGCAGTGCGGAGTTCGGTTTCTTAGGAGTGGTGGTATATACGCGAGTACATACGCCACGTTTCTGCGGGCAGGCTTCCAGCGCAGGCACGTTGCTCTTTGCAACTTTGCGTGCGCGTGGTTTGCGTACCAGCTGGTTAATTGTTGCCATTAAATAGCTCCTGGTTTTAGCTTTTGCTTCGTAAACACGTAATAAATCGCCTCATATAATATGAGGACGCAGAATTTTAGGGCGGTGCCGAAAAGGTGTCAAGAAATATACAACGATCCCGCCATCACCAGGCCAGCTGACCGGCATGTTTTACCGTGAGTCTGACGAAATCAGTATAGCTAACCCTACCGACACTGTCCGCAATTTGACCAGCCAGCCCGCGGGCGTCAACGTCGTCTTGCAGCACATAGAGGGTTATGGGGGCGGATTGCAGGATCTCAAGGAAGCGACCGCCGGCGATGGCCGCCGTGACGCCATCAGACAGCAATAACAGATCGTCGCCGTGATCCATCACGCGAAGCATTGCTGCGATATCGGCATGCCAGGGAGAAACACTGAGCGTATGGAGCATGGGGGCCTCAGAAACGCAAAATCACATCAAATTCATGCAGACGGGCGCGCAGGGCATCCGGCGCCAGGCATTCGACATCCACCACCCACGGAGTAGCGGGGTCCAGACCGCGCTCCCGCGCGGAGTCGGCACACAGCCAGCACTGATCGATATCATACAGTGACAGCAGTTTAAAGGTGGCTATGTAGTCGCGAGCCAGCACTGCACCCGGCCGTTGATCGGGCAGCAGTTGAAAAACGCCGTCGCCTACAAAGAACACGCCAATCTCGTCGGTGAGCGCGGAGGTTGCTAATAAGGCATCGAGCCCTTCCCTGCCGGCGGCGCTGCCGTGCGGCGCGGAGGAAAAAATAAAAGCCACACGTTTCATCAGAACTGCACCATCCGATCGCAAGTGAGCGCGGCTTCCGCCAGCGCGCCGAGCCCGCTCAGCGTGAAACCCGGCTGCAAATTGTGGCTGGCCAGCGCGAGCTGTTGCGCTTCACGTTCGTCCGTTACGCCTCGACGTAAGGCTGCCGCCACGCAGATGTGCAATGCCACACCTTGTTTATCGTGCAGTGACTGCCATGCGCGCACCAGATCGAACTCATCGCTGGCGGGCGCCGTCAGCTGATTAGCGTTGAGTACGCCTTCGCGATAGAAAAAAACACATGCCAGTTCATGACCTTCCTGCAATACGGCCTGGGCAAACTGCCAGGCGCTGCTCGCCTGCTGGGTCCCATAGGCAGGGCCAGTCACCGTGAGGGCAAAACGCATTACTTATCCAGCCCCTGGAAATCGCCGCTCTTGAACTGGCGGATATAGAGGTAGACGGTATGCTTGGAGATATTCAGACGATCGGCCACCTGGTTAATGGCGTCTTTGATATCGAAGATCCCTTTTTCGTAGAGATTCAGCACGATTTGGCGGTTTTTCGCATTATTAGACACGCTGCGATCGGCGTTCACCTCTTCAATGGTGAATTCCAGCGTCTGCGCGACCAGATCGTCAACCGAGGAAGCAAAGTTCACCGGTGAGTTGACCTCCGGCGTTTCTGGCGGAATAAAGGTGCTCATGATCTGTGAAAAAGGCACATCCAGATTCATGTTGATGCACAGCAGACCGATCACCCGATGATCGCGATTGCGAATGGCAATCGTCACCGACTTCATCAGTACGCCGCTTTTGGCGCGGGTGAAGTAGCATTTGGAAACGCTGCTATCGGCGCCCGTCATATCGTGCAGCATGCGCAGCGCAAGATCGGTAATCGGTGAACCGATTTGGCGGCCGGTATGTTCACCATTGGCGATACGGATGGCAGAGCATTTAAGATCCTGCAAAGAATGCAGCACGATTTCACAGTGCGAACCGATGAGCATCGCCAACCCGTCCACCACCGCTTCATAAGATTTAAGGATATCGAAATCGGTCTGGTCAAAGGGACGTTGATCCAGCAGGTCAAGCTCGCTGGTTTCGTTGGTTAAAAGCGACCTGGACATGAAAAAAAGCACTCCTTTTCAGGAGCCTGTCGTTATTGTCAGGGCAGGCTCATCATCATTATTAAGCTATCTAAAGTAATACAGCGCCTGAGGATCTTTCCAGTTTTAATTATATCTGCGCTCAATAAAAAAGCCGCCGCCTCTGACGAGACGGCGGCCTGAACCCGATTACTTCTTAGCGTCAGCGTTCGCGTCTGCGGCTTTCGCGTCGCCAGCGGCTTCCGGCTGTGCATCCGCCTTCGGCGCCGGTTTGATATCCAGCAGTTCTACGTCAAAGACCAGCGTAGAGTTGGCCGGGATCCCCGGAACGCCGGTTTTGCCGTAAGCCAGATCCGGTGGAATGACCAGCTTGATTTTACCGCCTTTCTTGATGTTCTTCAGGCCTTCCGTCCAGCCCGGGATCACGCCGTCCAGGCGGAAAGAGAGCGGCTCACCGCGGGTATAAGAGTTATCAAACTCTTTACCGTCGATCAGGGTGCCTTTGTAGTTAACCACCACGGTGTCGCTGTCTTTCGGCGCATCACCAGTGCCTTCTTTCTCGACTTTATACAGTAGGCCAGTTTTCGAGGTTTTCACGCCCTTCTCTTTAGCAAAGCTATCGCGGAAGGTTTTGCCTTTGGCTTCGTTCTCAGTCGCGTCTTTTTCCATTTTCTGCTGAGCCGCGGTCTTCACGCGCGTTTCAAAGGCCTGCAGAGTCTGTTCGATCTCCTGGTCGGACAGCTTGCTCTTATCGGCAAACGCGTCCTGTACGCCGGCGATCAGCTGGGCTTTGTCCAGCTTAATGCCCAGCTTTTCTTGTTCTTTCAGGGAGTTTTCCATGTAACGCCCGAGAGACGCACCCAGTGCATAGGCGGATTTCTGATCGTCATTTTTAAATGCCGATTTACTCTCAGCCGCTGGGGCTGCCTTCGCCGCCGTATCTGCAGCAAAGGTCAGCGGTGCATTCAGGGCGACGGCCATTGTGGTCGCCAGCAGCGTTACTTTAAACAGTGATTTCATCCATTTCTCCAGGGCCGGGGCCTCTCACCCCAGGGTTATCGTAAAAAGCAAAAAACGTACTATAGAACGTTGCCGTTAAAATCTACATACGGACGTTCCTGAATATCGCCTCTTTTAGGACTATTTTTGTATGAATAAGTTTCCTGTCAGACGCAGCGATGCTGCGCGAAAAGAGAAACTTAAGTAGAATCCGCTCGCAGGATCAGACTAAAGAGGTTACCCATGCACGATAGCACATTAGAAACGCGCCTTGCAGAGCTGGAAAGCCGGCTGGCGTTTCAGGAAATCACCATCGAAGACCTCAATAAAACCGTGACCGCCCACGAGATAGAGATGGCGAAGATGCGGGAGCATATGCGTCTGATGATCGAGAAACTGAAGGCGACCCAACCGTCCCATATCGCCTCTCAGGCAGAAGAAACGCCGCCCCCCCATTATTGAGACGTAAAAAAAGCGGGTTTCCCCGCTTTTTTTGGCTATCCGCGCGAACGCGACGCCATTAGTGGCAACCGCAACCGCCGTTACCGCAACCACCTTTGCCGTGTTCATGGTCGTGACCATGATCGTGGCCGTGGCCGCCGCAGCAACCGTCATGACCATGGTCATGATCGTGGCCATGCGCGCCATGCACGTGACCATGCTCCAGCTCTTCAGCCGTTGCTTCACGAATAGCGACAACTTCCACATTGAACTTCAGATTCTGGCCAGCCAGCATGTGGTTGCCATCAACCACAACGTGGTCGTCTTCAACTTCAGTGATTTCTACCGGTACTGGGCCCTGATCGGTTTCCGCCAGGAAGCGCATACCAACCTGCAGTTCATCAACGCCCATAAAGACGTCTTTCGGTACACGCTGCACCAGGTTTTCGTCATACTGGCCGTAAGCGTCGTTAGCGCCGACGGCTACGTCAAATTTGTCGCCCACTTCGTGGCCATCCAGCGCGTTTTCCAGGCCGGAAATCAGGGAGCCGTGACCGTGCAGGTAATCCAGCGGCGCGCTTACCGGAGACTCATCAACCAACACACCGTCTTCTGTACGTACCTGATAGGCCAGGCTGACCACCAGGTCTTTTGCTACTTTCATGATATCTCCTGAGATGGGAAGAATAGTGGCGCAGATTGTAGCGGAATTCTGCAGCCGTGTACCCTCTAGCTTAAAAAAAGCCGACGGATAACGCTAGTCGGGATGAAAAATGCCAATCACCTGCTCCTCTTTGCGTACATGCTCACGGGCCTCTTTATCCGCCTCACGCATCTGATGACCGCACTTAACGCATTCAACGACATCGACATTATTCTCACGCCACATCGCCAGCGAATCCTGCGCCTGGCACGCCGGACATTTCGCCCCGGCAATAAAACGTTTACGCACTGCCATATGATTTACCTTTATTCAAACTCGTCCCAGCCGTCCAGCTGCCGGCTTTCTTTCTGCATTTCACGCTGAAAAATCTCTTCCAGTTCGCGTCGGGCTTCCCGCACGCGAGATACCTGTACCGTATCAGTATGCACTGGCATTAACTCGCGCAGCATTCGCATATCGAGCCGTCGGAAGTGCAGTTGCGCGCGCTGGGCCTGGTGAGGATGCATCCCCAGGGTGATGAGCGCTTTGCGCCCCAGTTCCAGTGCACTGGAAAAGGTTTCACGAGAAAACTGCGTCACACCGGCCTGCAGCAGCTCATGCGCCTCAACGCGACCGCGAGCGCGGGCCAGAATATGCAGATGTGGAAAATGTTGTTGACACATTTCCACCAGCCGCATGGTGTCTTCTGGCTCATTACAGGTGATGACGATCGACTGCGCCTCTTCCGCTCCCGCCGAGCGCAGCAGCTCCAGCTGGGTGGCATCGCCAAAATAGACTTTATAGCCATAGTTACGCATCAGATTCACCGCGCTGATGTCCCGCTCCAGCACCGTAATACGCATCTTATTGGCCATCAGCAGGCGACCGATAACCTGACCAAAGCGACCAAACCCGACAATAATCACCTGCGGCTTGTCATCCTCCACCCACGGCGCCTCATCGGTATCATCTGCCGGATTCAGCCGTCGCGACAATAGCTTATCTATCCCCTTCATCAGCAGCGGCGTCGTCATCATCGACAACGTCACCGCCACCAGCAGCAGCGCCATCTGGTCATGCTGGAACAACCGCTGAGAGGCGGGCAGCGAAAAGAGGACAAACGCGAACTCACCGCCCTGGCTTAATACGCCCGCGAACTGCATCCGCTCTGAACTTCGCAGGCCATAGAAGCGGGCCAGGAGATAGAGCACCAGCATTTTTACCGCCACCAGCACCGCCACGCTCACCGCCACCCACAGCAGATGGGTATACAGCACGCCAAGGTTCAGCGCCATGCCGACGGAGATAAAGAACAGCCCGAGCAGCAGCCCCTTGAACGGATCGATAGCGATTTCCAGTTCGTGGCGATACTCGCTTTCCGCCAGCAGCACGCCGGCGATAAAGGTACCCAGCGCCATCGACAACCCCAGCGCCTCCATAAACAGCGCCGACCCAAGGACCAGCAGTAGCGTGGCGGCAGTAAAGACTTCCCTGACCCCCGAGCTGGCGATAAAGCGGAACACCGGCCGCAGCAGATAGCGTCCGCCAATCAGCATCCCGGCAAAGGCCAGGACCTTCATACCGACCGTCAGCCAGTTAACATGCTCATCCACTGAACCGGCCAGCAGGGGCACCAGCGCCAGCGCCGGGATCACCGCCAGATCCTGAAACAGCAGGACCGAAAAGCCTAACTGCCCCGATTCGCTGCGGCTCATTCCCTTCTCACGCATCAGCTGCAGCGCCATGGCGGTGGAAGACATCGCCAGGCCGATCCCGCCGACCACCGCCGCCTGCCATGAAAACCCGGTCGTCATCAGCAGACCGCCGAGGATCGCCGCGCTGAGCATCACCTGCGCCGCGCCAACGCCGAAGATGGAGCTTCGCAGCCGCCATAGCTTGGCCGGATTAAGCTCCAGGCCGATGATAAACATCAGAAACACTACACCGAGCTCAGAGAAATGGAGAATTTCATCCACATCGCTGATAAACCCAAGTCCCCACGGGCCAATCGCAATGCCGGCCAGCAGATAGCCCAGCACCGCGCCAATACCCAATCTTGAGGCCAGAGGTACGGCAATAACGGCGGCGAACAAAAAAAGAACGCCCGCCAGCAGCAAATCAGATCCCGCCATGTATACCTCCGGCGGTAAGGGGATTGGCCAGCCAGTCCCGGTAGGCCCGAGCGCGGCTACGCAATTCCTCTGGCTGTTGCCGCCGGGCCCAGTAGACAATAATGGGGCTCATCCAGTGCATACGGCACATGCCGGCGGTCAGTTCAAAAGGACGTAAAATATCGTTCATCGGATAGCGATTGGCATCGCGACGGTAGGCGCTCTCAGGTTCGCCGGTGGTGATCACACTACGCCAGTACTTTCCCGCCAGTTCGTTCCCCCCGGCACCGCTGGCGAAGCCGCGGCTTAACACACGATCCAGCCACTCCTTGAGCAGCGCCGGACAGCTCCAGGTATATAAAGGATGCTGGAAAACAATCACCTCATGCTGGCGCAGCAGGTCCTGTTCATGAGCGATATCGATAAAAAAATCCGGATAGTGCGCGTAAAGATCGTGCACAGTGACGTTCGGCAACTGTAAGGCCGGCTCTAATAAAACCCGGTTGGCCACGGAATCATGAGATTCTGGGTGGGCATACAGCAGCAACACTTTCGCTGTCTGAGACATCATTCCCCTCCCGTAGGTCTTCTGGCGGCCTGCGCAGCCCCGGTGTTCTGACACCGCCAGAATGACTTTGTGTATCGTCTTCGTTTTGGGCTACCATGGCGGCCCGGTGAAGCGATTCGCTTCCACACTACATTATCATAATGACAAATTAACATAGTCTGAACATACGGCGCCTTATGATTGTTTTCTCCTCGTTACAAATTCGTCGCGGCGTACGCGTCCTGCTGGACAACGCCACCGCTACCATCAACCCTGGCCAAAAGGTCGGTCTGGTGGGGAAAAACGGCTGCGGGAAATCGACGCTGCTATCGCTTTTGAAAAACGAGATAAGCGCTGACGGCGGCAGTATGACCTTTCCAGGCAGCTGGCAGCTGGCATGGGTGAATCAGGAAACCCCGGCGCTGCCTCAGCCGGCTATCGATTATGTTATTGATGGCGATCGTGAATACCGCCAGCTGGAAGCCGCGCTCCAGCAGGCAAATGAGCGCAACGACGGCCATGCCATCGCCACGGTCCACGGCAAGCTGGACGCCATCGACGCCTGGACCATCCGTTCGCGCGCTGCCAGCCTGCTGCACGGTCTGGGATTCAGCAACGAACAGCTGGAGCGGCCGGTCAGCGATTTTTCCGGCGGCTGGCGTATGCGCCTTAACCTCGCCCAGGCGCTGATTTGCCGCTCCGATCTGCTGCTGCTCGATGAACCGACTAACCACCTCGACCTCGATGCCGTCATCTGGCTCGAAAAATGGCTTAAGGGTTACACAGGGACGCTGATCCTGATCTCCCACGATCGCGATTTTCTCGATCCTATCGTCGACAAAATTATCCATATCGAACAGCAGACGATGTTTGAGTACACCGGTAACTACAGCTCGTTCGAAGTGCAGCGCGCTACCCGTCTCTCTCAGCAGCAGGCGATGTACGAAAGCCAGCAGCAGCGCGTTGCGCATCTGCAAAGCTATATCGACCGCTTCCGCGCTAAGGCCACCAAGGCCAAGCAGGCGCAAAGCCGTATCAAAATGCTCGAACGGATGGAGCTTATCGCCCCGGCGCACGTAGATAACCCATTCCACTTCAGTTTCCGCCAGCCAGAGAGTCTACCTAACCCGCTGCTGAAGATGGAGAAAGTCAGCGCCGGCTACGGCGAGCGTATTATCCTCGACTCCATCAAGCTCAATCTGGTGCCGGGCTCGCGCATCGGCCTGCTGGGCCGCAACGGCGCCGGGAAGTCGACGCTGATTAAGCTGCTGGCAGGTGAACTCCAGCCGGTGAGCGGCGAGATCGGCCTCGCAAAAGGTATCAAGTTCGGCTACTTTGCCCAGCATCAGCTTGAGTTCCTGCGTGCCGATGAATCGCCGCTGCAGCACCTGGCTCGCCTGGCGCCGCAGGAGCTGGAACAAAAGCTGCGTGATTATCTGGGCGGCTTTGGTTTCCAGGGCGATAAGGTCAGCGAAGAGACCCGCCGCTTCTCTGGTGGAGAAAAAGCGCGCCTGGTACTGGCCCTGATCGTCTGGCAGCGCCCTAACCTGCTGCTGCTCGATGAACCGACCAACCACCTTGACCTCGATATGCGTCAGGCCTTAACCGAAGCGCTGATCGACTTTGAAGGGGCGCTGGTTGTCGTGTCGCACGATCGTCACCTGATCCGTTCCACCACCGACGATCTGTACCTCGTCCATGACGGTAAAGTCGAGCCGTTCGACGGCGATCTGGAAGATTATCAGCAGTGGCTCAGCGATTCGCAAAAACAGGAATCACAGAGCAGCGACGCGCCAAAAGAGAGCGGCAACAGCGCCCAGGCGCGCAAGGACCAGAAGCGTCGGGAAGCGGAACTGCGCAGCCAGACCCAACCGCTGCGCAAAGAGATCGCCCGTCTGGAAAAAGAGATGGACAAGCTCAACGCGCAGTTGGCCAGTGCGGAAGAAAAACTTGGCGACAGTGAGCTTTATGACGCCTCACGTAAAGCCGAACTAACCGAATGCCTGCAGCAGCAG
Organism: Klebsiella sp. P1CD1; assembly: GCF_003790505.1. Lineage (NCBI taxonomy): Bacteria > Pseudomonadati > Pseudomonadota > Gammaproteobacteria > Enterobacterales > Enterobacteriaceae > Klebsiella > Klebsiella sp. P1CD1. Next base: position 463,905 of record NZ_CP033631.1, on the reverse strand, counting down.
GCCAGCGCGAAGTCCGGGCTGGAGGAGTGTGAAATGGCCTGGCTGGAGGCCCAGGAGCAGCTGGAGCAGATGCTTCAGGAAGGCTAATATTGACTTCCTCATCCTGCCTGCGCGTACGATGCCGCTGGCAGGGTGGGTTTCTGCCCTCTCCATGGCCTGCCATCAGTGACATCAATGATTTGTTTTTGCTGTAACCTGGCGTCGCTGGCCACAAGACCACATATTGGCTAACCCCTGTGCGCCCTGCGCGGTATAGTCATCATCACGTTTATTAATTGTTCTGGTGCTATGGTTGAAATCATCCCCACAGACATGACGCCCCCCGAAAACGATTCGCGTGAGTTCCATCCGATGCGCGGCGTGGGCAATCGTCATCTGCAAACCATGCTGCCGCGGCTGATCCGCCGTAAATTGCGCTTTACCCCGCACTGGCAGCGCCTTGAGCTGCCAGACGGCGATTTTGTCGATCTGGCCTGGAGCGAAGACCCGCATCAGGCGCGCCATAAGCCGCGCCTCGTCGTCTTTCATGGTCTCGAAGGAAGCCTGCACAGCCCGTACGCCCATGGTCTGATCCACGCGGCGATGCAGCGCGACTGGCTGGGCGTGGTTATGCATTTCCGCGGCTGCAGCGGCGAACCTAACCGCAATAACCGCATCTATCACTCCGGCGAAACAGAAGATGGCACCTGGTTTCTGCACTGGCTACAGCGCGAGTTTGGCCCCGCGCCGACCGCGGCCGTCGGCTATTCACTGGGCGGCAATATGCTGGGCTGCCTGCTGGCAGAAGAAGGCGACCGCTGCCCGCTGGATGCGGCGGTGATCGTCTCCGCGCCTTTTATGCTGGAAGCCTGCAGCTATCATATGGATAAGGGCTTCTCGCGGGTTTATCAGCGCTATCTGCTCAATCTGTTAAAAGCCAATGCCTCACGCAAGCTGAAAGCGTATCCTGGCTCACTGCCTGTCGATTTACGCCAGCTTAAAGGGATGCGCCGCATCCGGGAATTTGACGATATGATCACCGCCAAAATCCATGGTTTCGCCGATGCGCTGGATTATTACCGGCAATGCAGCGCCATGCCGCGGCTCAGCGATATCACTAAGCCAACGCTCATCATTCACGCGAAAGACGATCCATTTATGGATCACCACTCCATACCACCGCAGGAGCAACTGCCGGCGAACGTTGAGTATCAATTAACTGAGCAAGGCGGCCACGTTGGTTTCGTCGGCGGCACCCTGCGTAAGCCGGAGATGTGGCTGGAAAGACGCATCCCGGACTGGTTAAACCGTTGGCTGGAGGCCCCCGTATGATTATTCCCTGGCAGGATCTGGATCCCGAAACGCTGGATAACCTGATTGAAAGCTTTGTGTTACGTGAAGGCACCGATTATGGTGAACATGAACGTTCACTTGCCGATAAAGTCGCCGATGTAAAACAGCAGTTGAAACGCGGAGAGGCGGTTCTTGTGTGGTCGGAACTGCATGAGACGGTCAATATTATGCCGCGTGCGCTGTTTAACGGCTAAGGCGACGCCACTACATCGTTTAACCAGGGAGTTGTTATGTCTGCCAAACATCCGGTGATCGCCGTCACGGGCTCCAGCGGCGCGGGCACTACCACCACCAGCCTTGCCTTTCGCAAAATCTTCGCGCAGCTAAACCTGCACGCCGCGGAGGTGGAAGGCGATAGCTTTCATCGCTACACCCGCCCGGAAATGGACATGGCGATCCGCAAGGCGCGGGATCAGGGCAAACATATCAGCTACTTTGGCCCGGAGGCGAACGATTTTGGCCTGCTGGAGCAGACCTTTGTCGACTATGGCCGCCACGGAACAGGCCAGTCGCGGAAATACCTGCACACCTATGACGAAGCCGTACCGTGGAATCAGGTGCCAGGGACTTTCACCCCCTGGCAGCCGCTGCCGGAGCCGACAGACGTACTGTTCTATGAGGGGCTGCACGGCGGGGTTGTCACGCCGCATCATGATGTCGCCAGCCATGTCGACCTGCTGGTCGGCGTAGTGCCTATCGTTAACCTCGAGTGGATCCAAAAGCTTATTCGCGACACCAGCGAGCGCGGCCACTCCCGGGAGGCGGTGATGGACTCAGTCGTCCGCTCGATGGAAGACTACATCAACTTCATTACCCCGCAATTTTCCCGCACCCATATCAACTTTCAGCGCGTGCCGACGGTAGACACTTCCAACCCGTTTGCCGCGAAAACTATTCCCTCGCTGGACGAGAGCTTTGTGGTGATCCATTTCCGTAACCTGCAGAATATCGACTTCCCCTGGCTGCTGGCGATGCTGCAGGGGTCGTTTATCTCGCACATGAACACGCTGGTGGTGCCGGGCGGTAAAATGGGGCTGGCGATGGAGCTTATCATGACGCCGCTGGTCGAGCGCCTGATGGAAGGCCGCAAGATCGGCTAACAGAAAAAACCCCGGCCAGGCCGGGGTTGAGATGCTTCACAACGGCAGGCGAAGACTACGCCTCGATCACTTCATAGGAGTGGGTGATCTTCACTGCTTTTTCCAGCATCAGCGCCACCGAGCAGTATTTCTCTGCCGACAGATCCACCGCCCGGGAGACCGCGGCATCTTTCAGCGCCTTACCGGTGACGATAAAGTGCAGATTAATATGCGTAAACAGACGCGGCGCCTCTTCGCGGCGCTCCGACGTCAGCTTCACTTCGCAGTTGGTCACCTCATGGCGACCTTTTTGCAGAATAGAAACCACATCGATCGCACTGCAACCGCCCGCCGCCATCAGCACCATCTCCATCGGGCTGGGTGCCTTATCCCCGGAGTTGCCATCCATCAGAATCTGGTGTCCTGACGCGGACTCCCCGATAAAGGTTAACCCTTCAACCCATTTCACACGCGCTTGCATAAAATTTAACTCCAGTATCGCAATTTTCCTGTCAGATTACGCGCACATAACAATTCTCGCAACGGAAGGCGACCTGCGTCATGCTGAAGCGAGACACCAGGAGACATGCGGCGAAAGCTATGCTAAAACAGTCTGGATGCTACAGTATTACATTGATGTACTGCATGTATGCAGAGGAGTTCACATTACGGGCTGTCGAAAAATCATCAGCCAGCTTCCCAGGTATAGGGAAACAATACGATTGCATGCCCGGACGCCGTGTAGTGTCGGCGCCCGGAGATAGCTTATAACAGAGGATAACCGCGCATGGTGCTTGGCAAACCGCAAACAGACCCTACCCTTGAATGGTTCTTGTCTCATTGCCACATTCATAAGTACCCATCAAAGAGCACGCTGATCCACCAGGGTGAAAAAGCAGAAACGCTGTACTACATCGTTAAAGGCTCCGTGGCTGTACTCATCAAGGATGAAGAAGGTAAAGAGATGATCCTCTCCTACCTCAACCAGGGCGATTTCATCGGTGAATTAGGCCTGTTTGAAGAGGGTCAGGAGCGTAGCGCCTGGGTACGGGCGAAAACCGCATGTGAAGTGGCCGAAATCTCTTATAAGAAATTCCGTCAGCTGATCCAGGTTAACCCGGACATTCTGATGCGTCTCTCTTCGCAAATGGCTCGCCGTCTGCAGGTCACGTCTGAGAAAGTGGGCAACCTCGCCTTCCTCGACGTGACGGGCCGTATCGCCCAGACGCTGCTGAACCTGGCGAAGCAACCTGATGCCATGACCCACCCGGACGGTATGCAAATTAAAATTACCCGTCAGGAAATTGGTCAGATCGTCGGCTGCTCTCGTGAAACGGTTGGCCGTATTTTGAAAATGCTGGAAGATCAGAACCTGATTTCCGCACACGGTAAAACTATCGTCGTCTACGGCACCCGTTAAGTTGCTAAGCGGCGTATTGCTCCTGCAGTACGCCGTTTTTGTTTTTCCCTCATGTGGCGCAGGCTGATTTACCACCCGGAAGTCAACTATGCACTGCGGCAAACGCTGGTGCTGTGTCTGCCTGTGGCCATCGGTCTTCTGCTCGGCCATCTCCAGCAGGGGCTGTTGTTTTCCTTAGTGCCCGCCTGCTGCAACATTGCCGGTCTTGATACCCCACATAAGCGCTTTTTCAAACGTCTGATTATCGGCGGCTGTCTGTTTGCCGGATGCAGTCTGGTGGTGCAGTTGCTGCTCGCTCAGGCCATTCCCCTGCCGCTTATTCTCAGCGGCCTGGCGCTATTGCTCGGCGTCACCGCGGAGATCAGTTCGCTGCACGCGCGCCTGCTGCCCGCGTCGCTGATCGCCGCTATCTTTACCCTGAGCCTGGCGGGCAATATGCCCATCTGGGAACCACTGCTGATCTACGCTTTCGGTACGCTGTGGTACGGCGTGTTTAACTGGCTCTGGTTCTGGCTGTGGCGCGAACAGCCGCTGCGGGAGTCGCTCAGCCTGCTTTACCGGGAACTGGCTGACTATTGTGAAGCCAAATACAGTCTGTTGACCCAGCATACCGATCCGTCGACCGCCCTGCCGCCGCTGCTCACCCGCCAGCAGAAGGTAGTCGACCTGATTACCCAGTGCTATCAGCAGATGCATATGCTGGCCGCCAACCAACGCAACGACCACAAGCGTCTGCTGCGGGCGTTCCAGGTTGGGCTGGATCTACAGGAACATATTTCGGTTAGCCTGCATCAGCCAGAAGAGGTACAAAAGCTGGTGGAACGCAGCCATGCCGAAGCGGTGATCCGCTGGAATGCGCAAACCGTCGCTGCCCGCCTGCGCGTGCTGGCGGATGATATTCTCTATCATCGCTTTCCGCAGCGTTTTCAGATGGATAAACAGATTGAGGCTCTGGAAAAGATCGCCCGCCAGCATCCGGACAACCCGGTCGGTCAGTTCTGCGCCTGGCACTTTAGCCGTATCGCCCGGGTGCTGCATACCCAGCGCCCCCTGTATGCCCGGGATCTGATGGCCGACAAAGAGCGTCGTTTACCGCTGTTTCCCGCGCTAAAGAACTATCTGTCGCTGAAATCACCCGCACTGCGCAATGCCGCGCGCATCAGCGTCATGCTGAGCGTCGCCAGCCTGATGGGCAACGCCCTGCATTTGCCGAAGCCCTACTGGATCCTGATGACGGTGCTCTTCGTCACGCAAAATGGCTATGGCGCCACGCGGGTGCGAATTGTTCACCGGGCGGCGGGAACGCTCGCCGGCCTGGTCATCGCCGGGCTAACCTTGCACTTTCACGTTCCGGAGAGCTATACCCTGAGCGGGATGCTGCTGATTACCCTGCTCAGCTATCTGATCATCCGTAAACACTATGGCTGGGCGATGGTAGGCTTTACGGTGACGGCGGTGTATACCCTGCAACTGCTGACGCTCAACGGCGAACAGTTTATTGTCGCCCGGCTTATCGACACGCTTATCGGCTGCCTGATCGCCTTCGGCGGGATGGTCTGGCTATGGCCGCAGTGGCAGAGCGGCCTGCTGAAAAAAAACGCCCACGATGCGCTGGAGGCCGACCAGCAGGCGATTCGCCTGATCCTCAGCGCCGATCCAAAAGCCCCCGCGCTGGCCTACCAACGCATGCGCGTCAACCAGGCGCATAACGCGCTCTACAACTCCCTGAATCAGGCGATGCAGGAGCCCGGTTTTAATACCCATTATCTGGAAGATATGAAGCTGTGGGTGACGCACAGTCAGTTTATCGTCGAACACATCAACGCTATGACCACCCTGGCCCGGGAGCATACGATGCTCACCCCGGATCTTGCCCAGCGCTATCTCGAATCTTGTGAGATTGCCTTGCAACGCTGCCAGCAGCGGCTGGACAGCGATGGTCCCGGCAGCGCAGGGGATGCTAATATTCTGGAGTCGCCGGAAACAGAGGTGCCGAACGGTCCGTTAAGCACCCTGGAGCAGCACCTGCAACGCATTCTGGGCCATCTGAACACCATGCATACCATATCGTCAGTAGCATGGCGTCAGCGGCCGCATCATGGCATCTGGCTGCGGAAGATCAGCCGTTAATCACCTTTGCCACTGCCTGGGCAAAACGCGCCATCCCCTCGGCAATATCCTGCTCGTCGATGATCAGCGAGGGAACAAAACGCATCACGTCCGGCCCGGCGTTGAGCACCATGACGCCGGCTTGCGCAGCGGCATAGAGGAAATCACGCGCGCGGCCCTTGTGCTGCGGCTTGAGTTCGGCGCCAATCAGCAGGCCCATCCCGCGAATATCACTGAACAGATCAAATTCAGCATCCAGCTGCTGCAGGTGTTTGACGAACAGTTCGCGCTTCGCGCTCACGCCATCCAGCACCGCCGGGGTATTGATTAGATCGAAGGCGGCGTTGGCGACCGCGCAGGCCAGCGGGTTGCCGCCGTAGGTTGAACCGTGGGATCCCGCATGGAAGGCGCTGGCGATCTCATGGGTGGTCAGCATGGCGCTGACCGGGAAGCCGCCGCCGAGCGCTTTGGCGCTGGTCAGAATATCCGGCGTCACACCGTAATGCATATAGGCGAACAGCGATCCGGTACGCCCCATACCGCACTGCACTTCATCAAAGACTAACAGCGCCTGGTGCTGATCGCACAGCTCACGCAGCCCCTGCAGGAAGGCCGGCGTCGCCGCCGTCACGCCGCCTTCGCCCTGAATCGGCTCCACCACCACTGCGCAAGTGTGGTCATCCATCACCGCTTTTACCGCCTGCAGGTCGTTGAAGGGAACATGGACAATATCCGCCGGTTTCGGGCCGAAACCATCGGAGTACTTCGGCTGCCCACCGACGGAAACGGTAAACAGGGAGCGGCCATGGAAGGCATTATGGAAGGCAATGATTTTGGTTTTATACGGGCTATGGCGGGTCACCGCATAGTGACGCGCCAGCTTAAAGGCCGTTTCATTGGCTTCCGTACCGGAGTTCATAAACACCACGCGCTCGGCGAAGGTGGCCTCGACAAGTTTACGTCCCAGACGCAGCGCTGGCTCATTGGTAAAGACGTTGCTGGTGTGCCACAGCGTTTCGCCCTGCTCGTGGAGCGCCGCCACCAGCGCCGGGTGGCAATGGCCGAGCGCCGTCACCGCGATACCGCCGGCAAAATCAACATACTCTTTGCCCTGCTGATCCCAGACGCGGCTGCCTTTCCCTTTCACCGGGATGAATTCTGCTGGTGCATAAATCGGCAAAATAACTTCATCGAATGTGGCGCGGGTGATTGCCGGTTGTTCAGTTGCCATGTCTTGCCCATCCCTCTTCGTTATGCAGATGTAATCATGAAAATATAATCACAAAATATGCATAAAAAATCAGTCAATGGCAACTGAAAATCACCGCTTCAGAAAGTTTTCCAGCAATTGATGGCCCTGCTCGCTGAGGATGCTTTCCGGATGAAACTGCACGCCCTCAAGATCCCAGTCGCGGTGGCGGATCCCCATAATCTCAGCGCTGGCGCTGCGGGCGGTGACGATAAACTCGGGCGGGAGCGTCGGCGGATCAATCACCAGCGAGTGATAACGGGTCACCGTCAGGGGATTATTCAGCCCCTGAAACACCCCTTCGCCGTTATGCTCGATAAGCGAGGTTTTACCATGCATCACCTGTGCCGCCCGTACGATGGTCGCGCCAAACGCCTGGGCTATCGCCTGGTGCCCGAGACAGACGCCCAGTAGCGGCGTTTTCCCCGCATAGTGGCGGATAACCGCGAGGGAAATCCCCGCCTCATTCGGCGTGCAGGGGCCTGGCGAGATCACGATTTTCTCCGGCGCCAGCGCCGCTATCTCCTCCAGCGTCAACGCATCATTGCGCCTGATCAGTACTTCCGCACCCAGTTCGCAGAAGTACTGATACAGATTCCAGGTGAAAGAGTCATAGTTATCGATAAGCAGGATCATAGCGGCTCCGGAACAATCAAAACCGGGCTATTCTACTCAGATTCCCGCGCTTCGCTTACCACTTTGCGAAAGATCGCCACCAGCGGAGCCGGATCGCCCATCGCGCTCTGCTGGCAGGCCGCGCTCCAGCCGGCAGGGTCGACGTCACGCCAGTCAAGCAGGTAGCCGGCATGTATTGCCAGCTGTTCAAAGAAAATGCGCTGGGTCAGGCCATTGCCAAGACGAAAAGGGTGCAGCACATTAATTTCGCCATAGAACCAGCTCAGGCGTTCAATAAAGGTCTCGCGCGGCAGGCCATTGAGATAATCCTCCTGCTCAAGGGCCTGCATCAGGGCGTTCCCCTCCTCCTCGATCCGGGCAAAGTGGCAGAACGGCGTATCGCCCAGGTAGAGGTTCACTTCACGTAACCGGCCGGCCCAGTCAAACAGATCCTGATACAGCTGATGATGAATCGCGCACAGATAGGGTAAGCCGCGCACCCGCGGCCCCAGCGGCAAGGTTGCCGCCCGCAACGCCGTCATCTCAAAGGCGGCCTGTTGCAGATTTTTAGCCTGCCGGATGCCGAGGCGGTTGCGCAGGACATTCAGCGCCGGGTAGAGGTAAGGATCGCGTTCATCGCCGAATTTATCGCTCATACTCCCTCCGCAGCGTCGCCAGACGCGCCAGCGCCTCTTCGGCAGTTAACGTAACCAGCGGCACCGTCACGCCTTCAAGGCGACGACTGGCCTGAAAATTGGTATTGCGTGTCTGTTCCCAGAGTCGGGATTTTTGCTTTTCGGTGAGTGGACGCATCGTCGCCCCCCTTATCGTCCCCTGTGTGCCACAAGTATAAGCAGCAATTTCAGGTTATGCCGGGAGGCAACCGGGCGCGGCGATAGCACACCGCGCCGTGGAAGGATTAGGGCAGCACTTTCGCAGAGAGGATAACGACCGGTTTGGTCGGCACATTCTGGTATGGGCCGACGTTATGGGTCTGGACCTGGGAGATCTTATCCGCGACGTCCATACCTTTCACTACCTTGCCAAACACCGCATAGCCAAAGTCGCGCTGACCATGGTCAAGGAAGGCGTTATCCGCCACGTTGATGAAGAACTGGCTGGTGGCGCTATCCTGGTCGGCGGTACGCGCCATCGCGATGGTCCCGCGGGTGTTGCGCAGGCCATTGTCTGCTTCATTCTTGATCGGCGGGTTAGGCTGTTTCTGCTGCATCTGCTCGTTAAAGCCGCCGCCCTGCACCATGAAACCCGGGATCACGCGGTGGAAGGTGGTGTTGTTGTAGAAGCCGCTGTTGACGTACTTCAGGAAGTTATCCACGGAAATCGGGGCTTTCTGACTGTTTAACTCAAGCTCAATGTTCCCTGCCGAGGTGGTCAGCAGCACATGCGGATCGCCCTTTGCCGCCATGGCCGGGGAGAACGCTGAAATGGCGAAAACGGCAGCCATCGCCGCCAGTGTTGATTTGAGCATGGAAATTCCTTAACGGAGCAGAATAAAAGCGAGTGCCTTGATTCTAAAGAGCCTTTGCATCCTGGGCCAGCCTTTTACCAAATTTTACTTAGCTGTAATAATTGTAACCGCGCAAACGTTCTCCTGTGCGGCGAATAAAGTGTGATACATGTCACATTAAACCATGCAAAAGATAACCACTTTCACAATAAACATTTGATTACATCACCTGAACGAATAAAATCTGTCCGCCCGGCGCAGCGTCAACGCGCTTTACCTTTCTATTCACAGGCCAGTCATGACTAACAGCAACCGTATTAAGCTCACATGGATCAGCTTCTTCTCCTACGCCCTGACCGGCGCGTTGGTGATCGTCACCGGGATGGTGATGGGTAACATTGCGGATTATTTCCATCTGCCCGTTTCCAGTATGAGCAACACCTTTACCTTTCTGAACGCCGGTATTCTGATCTCTATCTTCCTCAATGCCTGGCTGATGGAAATCGTGCCGCTGAAAACTCAGCTGCGCTTTGGCTTTATTCTGATGGTGCTGGCGGTGGCCGGCCTGATGCTCAGCCACAGCCTGGCGCTGTTTTCCGCGTCGATGTTCGTTCTCGGGCTGGTGAGCGGGATCACCATGTCGATCGGGACCTTCCTGATCACCCATATGTATGAAGGCCGTCAGCGCGGAGCGCGTCTGCTGTTTACCGACTCCTTCTTTAGCATGGCGGGAATGATTTTCCCGATGGTCGCCGCCGTCCTGCTGGCGCGCAGCATCGAGTGGTACTGGGTCTACGCCTGTATTGGTCTGGTGTATGTCGCCATTTTCGTCCTGACTTTCGGCTGTGATTTTCCGGTGTTGGGCAAAAAAGCGCAGAGCGAAAACAGCCAGCCGGTAGTGAAAGAGAAGTGGGGCATCGGCGTGCTGTTCCTCTCCGTTGCGGCGCTGTGCTACATCCTCGGTCAGCTGGGCTTTATCTCCTGGGTACCGGAATATGCGAAGAGCCTGGGCATGAGCCTCGGGGATGCCGGTAAACTGGTGAGCGATTTCTGGATGTCCTACATGATCGGCATGTGGTCATTCAGCTTCATCCTGCGCTTCTTCGACCTGCAGCGTATCTTAACCGTCCTCGCCGGGCTCGCGACGGTGCTGATGTACCTGTTTATCAATGGTTCCCCGGAGCATATGCCGTGGTTTATTCTGACCCTGGGCTTCTTCTCCAGCGCCATCTACACCTCGATCATTACGCTCGGCTCGCAGCAGACGCGGGTCGCTTCGCCGAAGCTGGTGAACTTTATCCTCACCTGCGGCACCATCGGCACCATGCTCACTTTCGTGGTCACCGGCCCGATTGTGGCTGCCAGCGGTCCACTGGCAGCGCTGCACACCGCTAACGGCCTCTATGCCGTGGTATTCGTGATGTGCTTTATCCTCGGCTTCGTCTCCCGTCACCGCCAGAACAACGCTCAGGCGGCGTCTCACTAAGCCTTCGGCCCCTTTGCGTCCGCAAGGGGGCTGTTCCTCATAAAAGAGAGCTCCTCGCCACCGCGGTCGGTCTGGATCCAGGTTTGCGCCAGCTGGGTGGTCGCGATCACCCTTCCCTGACGAATTGACCAGCGCACAGGCACCTGGCAGCGGACGGCCTCAAAGCCATTCTCCGCCGGGAGAATGATCAGGTTAGCCGGGTTGCCGCTGACAATGCCGTAATCCTCCAGGCCAAACGTGCGGGCGCTGTTGGCGGTGATAAGCTTCAGACCGTCGTTGATCTGCTGGTAGCCCATCAGCTGGCAGACGTGCAGGCCCATATGCAGGACCTGCAGCATATTGCCGGTCCCCAGCGGGTACCACGGGTCAAAGACGTCATCATGACCAAAGCACACGTTGATCCCCGCCGCCATCAGCTCCTTCACCCGGGTAATCCCCCGTCGCTTAGGGTAGTCATCAAACCGGCCCTGCAGATGAATATTCACCAGCGGATTGGCGACAAAGTTGATACCGGAGAGCTTAAGCAGGCGGAACAGGCGCGAGGTATAAGCGCCATTATAGGAGTGCATGGCGGTGGTATGGCTGGCCGTCACCCGCGCCCCTATCCCCGCCTTTAACGCCAGCGCGGCAACGGTTTCAACAAAGCGCGACTGTTCATCGTCAATTTCATCGCAGTGAATATCCAGCGGGCGATCATATTTTTGCGCCAGCCGGAAGGCGATATGCAGCGACTCCACCCCATATTCACGGGTGAACTCAAAATGCGGGATGGCCCCAACAACATCCGCCCCCAGCTTGAGGGCCTCCTCCAGCAGCGCTTCGCCATTGGGGTAAGAGAGGATCCCCTCCTGTGGAAAAGCAACTATCTGCAACTCGACCCATGGCGCGACCTCCCGTTTGACCTCCAGCATCGCCTTCAGCGCCGTTAATGTGGGATCGGAGACGTCAACATGAGTGCGGACAAACTGCACGCCATTGGCGATCTGCCACTTCAGGGTTTTCCACGCCCGGGCTTTGACGTCCTCATGGCTGAGCAGCGCTTTTCGCTCCGCCCAGCGCTCAATCCCCTCGAACAGGGTGCCGGACTGGTTCCAGTGCGGCTCGCCGGCCGTCTGGGTGGTATCCAGGTGGATATGCGGCTCAATAAAAGGCGGGATCGCCAGCCCGCCGCGAGCGTTCAACACTTCGTAGCTTTCGTCGCGCGCCTCGCCCATCGGCGTGATCTCGCCAAAGCGGCCCTTATCAATCGCTATTTGCCACAGGCCGTCGCGGTCTGCCAGGCGTACGTTCTGAATTAACCAAAGCGGCGCTGCTGTCATATCACCTTCTCCATTCAATATGGCTAGTTTTCTGCCCAACCCCAATCGCGGCCCATCCAATTCTTGTACACAAAATCAGCAAAAAGGAAAAGCCAGCGTTTTCCATAACTTAGAAAAATACAGACAAATCAATTATATACCCATTAAGTGGTAGGTGAAGTTGTCATTGATTTGCATCAATAAGCCTGATGGCTGAATCGTTAAGGTAGGCGGTAATAGAAAAGAAATCGAGGCAAAAATGAGCAAAGTCAGAATCGCTATCATCGGTAACGGCATGGTTGGCCATCGCTTTATCGAAGAGCTTCTCGATAAGGCGCCTGCCGGACAGTTCGACATTACCGTGTTCTGTGAAGAACCGCGTATCGCCTACGACCGTGTCCACCTGTCGTCTTATTTCTCCCACCATACCGCAGAAGAGCTGTCGCTGGTGCGCGAAGGTTTCTATGAGAAACACGGCGTCAAGGTGCTGGTCGGCGAACGGGCCATCACCATCAACCGCCAGGAGAAGGTGATCCACTCCAGCGCCGGGCGCACCGTGTTCTACGACAAGCTGATTATGGCGACCGGCTCATACCCCTGGATCCCGCCGATTAAAGGCGCGGAAACTCAGGATTGCTTCGTTTATCGCACCATCGAAGATCTTAACGCGATTGAATCCTGCGCCCGTCGCAGCAAACGCGGCGCGGTGGTCGGCGGTGGCCTGCTAGGCCTGGAAGCCGCAGGCGCCCTGAAAAACCTCGGCGTGGAAACCCACGTGATCGAGTTCGCGCCGATGCTGATGGCCGAGCAGCTCGACCAGATGGGCGGCGAGCAGCTGCGGCGCAAAATTGAAAGCATGGGCGTGAAAGTTCACACCAGTAAAAATACCAAAGAGATCGTCCAGCAGGGCACCGAGGCTCGTAAAACCATGCACTTCGCCGACGGTAGCGAGCTGCAGGTCGATTTCATCGTCTTCTCAACCGGAATCCGCCCGCGCGATAAGCTGGCCACCCAGTGCGGGCTGGCGGTCGCCCAGCGCGGCGGCATCATGGTCAACGATAGCTGCCAGACCTCCGACCCGGACATCTACGCCATCGGGGAATGCGCCAGCTGGAACAACCGCGTGTATGGCCTCGTCGCCCCGGGTTATAAAATGGCCCAGGTGGCCGTCGACCATCTCCTCGGCAGTGAAAACAGCTTCACCGGCGCCGACCTCAGCGCCAAGCTGAAGCTGCTGGGTGTGGACGTGGGTGGGATCGGCGATGCCCACGGCCGTACGCCGGGCGCCCGCAGCTACGTCTATCTCGACGAAAGCAAAGAAGTTTATAAGCGCCTGATCGTCAGCGCCGACAATAAAACGCTGCTCGGCGCGGTGCTGGTCGGTGACACCAGCGACTATGGCAATCTGCTGCAACTGGTGCTCAACGCTATCGAGCTGCCGGAAAATCCGGATTCGCTGATCCTTCCGGCCCACGCCGGCAGCGGCAAGCCGTCGATCGGCGTCGATAAACTGCCGGACAGCGCGCAGATCTGCTCCTGCTTTGACGTCAGTAAAGGCGACCTGATCGCCGCCATCAACAAAGGCTGCCACACCGTCGCGGCGCTGAAAGCGGAAACCAAAGCCGGAACCGGCTGCGGGGGTTGTATCCCTCTGGTGACGCAGGTGCTCAATGCCGAACTGGCGAAACAGGGCATCGAGGTCAACAACAACCTGTGCGAACACTTCGCTTACTCCCGCCAGGAGCTGTTCCACCTGATCCGCGTGGAAGGCATTAAAACCTTCGACGAACTGCTGGAAAAACACGGTCAGGGTTATGGCTGCGAGATCTGTAAGCCGACCGTCGGCTCTCTGCTGGCCTCCTGCTGGAATGAGTACATCCTCAAACCGCAGCACACGCCGCTGCAGGACACCAACGACAACTTCCTTGCCAACATTCAGAAAGATGGCACCTACTCGGTGATCCCGCGCTCCGCTGGCGGCGAAATCACGCCGGAAGGGCTGGTCGCCGTGGGCCGTATCGCGCGTGAATTCAATCTGTACACCAAAATCACCGGCTCCCAGCGCATCGGCCTGTTTGGCGCGCAGAAAGACGACCTGCCGGAGATCTGGCGTCAGCTGATTGAAGCGGGCTTCGAAACCGGCCACGCCTACGCCAAAGCGCTGCGGATGGCGAAAACCTGCGTCGGTAGCACCTGGTGCCGCTACGGGGTCGGCGACAGCGTCGGCTTCGGCGTGGAACTGGAAAACCGCTACAAAGGCATCCGCACCCCGCACAAAATGAAGTTCGGCGTCTCCGGCTGCACCCGCGAATGTGCGGAGGCCCAGGGCAAAGACGTGGGGATCATCGCCACCGAGAAAGGCTGGAACCTGTACGTGTGCGGTAATGGCGGGATGAAGCCGCGCCACGCCGATCTGCTGGCCGCGGACCTTGATCGCGAGACGCTGATTAAGTATCTCGACCGCTTTATGATGTTCTACATCCGCACCGCCGATAAGTTGACCCGCACCGCGCCGTGGCTGGACAACATGGAAGGCGGCATCGACTATCTGCGCAGCGTCATCATCGATGACAAGCTGGGCCTGAACGACCATCTGGAAGAGGAGCTGGCTCGCCTGCGCGCCGCCTTCGCCTGCGAGTGGACCGAAACCGTCAACAACCCGGCGGCGCAGACCCGCTTCAAACACTTTATCAACAGCGACCAGCGCGACCCGAACGTACAGGTGGTGCCGGAACGTGACCAGCACCGCCCGGCCACGCCCTATGAGCGCATCCCGGTCACGCTGGTGGAGGAAAACGTATGAGCCAGTGGGTAAACATCTGCAAAATTGACGACATCCTGCCGGCCACCGGCGTCTGCGCGCTGCTCGGCCAGCAGCAGGTGGCAGTCTTCCGTCCCTACCAGGACGACAGGGTATTCGCCATCAGCAACATTGACCCGTTCTTCAACGCCAGCGTGCTGTCTCGCGGGATTATCGCCGAACATGACGGCGCGCTATGGGTTGCCAGCCCGCTGAAAAAGCAGCGCTTCCGCCTGAGCGACGGCCTGTGCATGGAAGATGCCAGCCACTCCATCGCCCGCTTCGACGCCCGGGTGAAAGACGGCCAGGTGCAGCTTAAAGCGTAAGTCCTCTTCCTCCCCCCGGCTACGGGGGGAGACATAAGCAACACTTCTGACCGACAACGCATGAGTGCGGGATAAGTCGCATGTTTTGTATTACCTTTGCTGCTATTCTACGACCACGCATTTTCTACCCCTTATTTTCATGAGGTTATTCTGTGGATCACTTACCCATATTCTGCCAGTTGCGCCAGCGGGATTGTTTACTGGTTGGCGGCGGGGATGTCGCCGAACGCAAGGCCCGTCTGCTACTGGATGCTGGCGCAAACGTCACGGTCAATGCGCTCGACTTCACCCCGCAGTTTCAGGTGTGGGCCGATTCACAGATGCTAACCCTGGTGCAGGGGGAGTTTATCCCCTCGCTGCTGGACACCTGCTGGCTGGCCATCGCCGCTACCGATAATGAGACGGTGAACCAGCAGGTCAGCGATGCAGCCGAAGCGCGGCGTATCTTCTGTAACGTGGTGGATGCCCCGCGCCAGGCCAGCTTTATTATGCCGTCCATCATCGACCGCTCGCCGCTGATGGTCGCCGTCTCTTCGGGCGGGACATCGCCGGTGCTGGCGCGCCTGCTGCGCGAGAAGCTGGAGTCAGTCTTACCCCTGCATCTCGGCCAGCTGGCCCGCTATGCCGGCCATCTGCGCGCGCGCGTTAAGCAGCAGTTTGCCAGCGTGGGCGAACGCCGCCGCTTTTGGGAGAAGCTGTTTGTGAACGACCGGCTGGCGCAGTCGCTGGCCAATGACGATCGGCAGGCGGTGGCGGATACCACCGAGCAGCTACTGACGGAGCCGTTGGAGCATCGCGGCGAGGTGGTGCTGGTTGGCGCCGGCCCCGGCGACGCCGGGCTGCTCACGCTCAAAGGCCTGCAGCAGATCCAGCAGGCCGACGTGGTGGTTTATGACCGGCTGGTTTCCGACGACATCATGAATCTGGTGCGTCGCGATGCCGACCGGGTGTTCGTCGGCAAACGTTCTGGCTACCACTGCGTCCCGCAGGAGGAGATCAACCAGATCCTGCTGCGTGAAGCGCAAAAAGGAAAACGCGTGGTCCGGCTGAAAGGCGGCGATCCCTTTATCTTTGGCCGCGGAGGGGAAGAGCTGGAAACCCTCTGTGAGGCAGGCATCCCCTTCTCCGTTGTTCCAGGCATCACCGCCGCCTCCGGCTGCTCCGCCTACTCGGGGATCCCGTTAACACACCGCGATTTCGCCCAGGGCGTCCGCCTGGTCACCGGCCACCTGAAAACCGGCGGCGAGCTGGATTGGGCGAACCTGGCGGTGGAGAAGCAAACCCTGGTGTTCTACATGGGCCTGAACCAGGCGCCGGCGATCCGCGAGAAGCTCATTGCTCACGGCATGGCTGAAGATATGCCCGCCGCCATCGTCGAGAACGGCACCGCCGTGTCGCAAAAAGTGGTCAGCGGCACCTTAGGGCAACTGGATATCCTGGCGCAGCAGATGGCTAGTCCGGCGCTGATCATCGTCGGCCGCGTGGTCGGCCTGCGGGATAAACTGAACTGGTTCTCGAACCACTAATCTTCGCCTCCCCCGCGTGGACGACAGACATAAAAAAGGCGGGATAATATCCCGCCTTTTTAGCTGTTGCGTCGCTTACGGCCTGGCGACAAAACCAATCGCTTCGTATACCGCTTTCAGGGTCTGAGATGCGCGCGCGCTGGCTTTCTCTGCGCCGTCTTTCATTACCTGGTTGAGAAACGCTTCGTCGTTACGGAAACGGTGATAGCGCTCCTGCAGCTCAGTCAGCATGCCCGACACCGCTTCAGCGACTTCGCCTTTCAGGTGGCCATACATTTTGCCTTCAAAATGCTGCTCCAGCTCAGGAATGGTTTTCCCGGTGACCGCGGAGAGGATATCCAGCAGGTTGGAGACACCCGCTTTTTCTTTCAGGTCGTAGCGTACCACCGGCGGCTCGTCGGAGTCGGTCACCGCGCGTTTGATCTTCTTGACCACCGATTTCGGATCTTCCAGCAGGCCGATGACGTTGTTGCGGTTGTCGTCGGACTTGGACATCTTCCTGGTCGGCTCCAGCAGCGACATCACGCGTGCGCCGGACTTCGGAATAAACGGCTCAGGCACTTTAAAGACATCGCCATAGATGGCGTTAAAACGCTGGGCGATATCGCGGCTCAGCTCCAGGTGCTGTTTCTGATCTTCCCCTACCGGAACCTGGTTGGTCTGATACAGCAGAATGTCAGCGGCCATCAGTACCGGGTAATCAAACAGACCGGCGTTGATGTTTTCCGCGTAGCGTGCGGACTTGTCTTTAAACTGGGTCATGCGGCTCAGTTCGCCGAAATAGGTGTAGCAGTTCAGCGCCCAGCCTAACTGGGCGTGTTCCGGCACGTGCGACTGAACGAAGATGGTGCTTTTTTGCGGATCGATGCCGCAGGCCAGATACAGCGCCAGGGTATCCAGGGTCGCCTTGCGCAGCTGCTGCGGATCCTGGCGCACGGTAATGGCGTGTTGGTCCACGATGCAATAGATGCAGTGGTAATCGTCCTGCATGTTTACCCACTGACGCAGCGCACCCATGTAGTTGCCAATGGTCAGTTCACCTGAGGGCTGTGCGCCACTAAAAACGATGGGCTTAGTCATGTTTCAATTCCTGAGTTTCACTGTGCGGTAACCCGAGAGCGGGTAAGAGTTCATTAAACTGGTCGAAGAGATAGTCCGGCTCGCTCAGCGCAAGCGGTTCGCCATAGTTATAACCGTAGGTCAGGCCGACAGAGCAGCAGCCTGCCGCTTTGGCCGCCTGAATATCATTGCGCGAATCGCCGACGAACAGCAGCTCGGCAGGAGTCAGAGAGAGCTTTTCCGCCACCAGCAGCAGCGGTTCCGGATGCGGCTTTTTATTCTGCACGTCATCGCCGCCAATCACCACGGTAAAATATTTCGCGATATCGAGCGCGTCCAGCAGCGGGGCGACAAACGGCGTCGGCTTATTGGTGACCAGTGCCAGCGGCAGGCCTTTGGCATGCAGCGCGCCGAGCGTATCGGCCACCGCCGGGAACAGGAAGCTACCCTCTTCCGCCGTTTCGGCGTAATAGCGGTCAAACAGTTTACGCAAAATGCGCAGCTGTTCGTCTTGCGGAATATCATGATCGTCGACGGAAGGCTTACCCATCGCCGCCCGTAACGTCGCACGCTCCTGACGAGCCCAGGTCAGCGCCCGCTCCATCAGGACATCGGCGCCGTTGCCGATCCAGGTGACAACGCGTTCTTCTCCCGCCACCGGCAACTCCAGGGCGTAGAGGGCGTTATCAACCGCCGAGGTTAGACCCGGCGCACTGTCCACCAGCGTGCCGTCGAGATCAAACGCGATGCC
The DNA here is from genome assembly GCF_003790505.1 of Klebsiella sp. P1CD1. Classification (NCBI taxonomy): domain Bacteria; kingdom Pseudomonadati; phylum Pseudomonadota; class Gammaproteobacteria; order Enterobacterales; family Enterobacteriaceae; genus Klebsiella; species Klebsiella sp. P1CD1. Next base: position 445,387 of record NZ_CP033631.1, on the reverse strand, counting down.
GCGGATCGCCTGTAATTTATCCATGACTCACCTTCGCTAATTCACTACGCATTTGATCAATCACTTTCTTGTAGTCCGGCTGACCGAAGATCGCCGAACCGGCAACAAACATATCCGCACCCGCCGCGGCGATTTCGCCAATATTGCTGGCTTTCACGCCGCCATCCACTTCCAGGCGAATATCGTAGCCAGAAGCATCGATGCGCTGGCGTACTTCACGCAGTTTATCCAGCGTCTGGGGAATAAAGGACTGGCCGCCAAAGCCCGGGTTAACCGACATCAGCAGGATCACGTCCAGCTTATCCATCACGTAATCGAGGTAGCTCAGGGGCGTCGCCGGGTTAAACACCAGGCCCGCTTTACAGCCGTGCTCTTTAATCAGCTGCAGGCTGCGATCGACGTGTTCGGAGGCTTCAGGATGGAAGGTGATGATGCTGGCGCCGGCTTCGGCAAAATCAGGAATGATGCGGTCGACCGGCTTCACCATCAGGTGGACGTCGATTGGCGCGGTAATACCGTAATTGCGCAGCGACTTCAGCACCATCGGGCCAATCGTCAGATTCGGCACGTAGTGGTTGTCCATGACGTCGAAGTGCACGACATCCGCACCCGCCGCCAGCGCCTTCGCGGTATCCTCACCCAGACGGGCAAAATCAGCTGACAGAATCGAAGGGGCAATCAAATACTGCTTCATCCGCATCTCCTTGAAATTTATTTGGTCTTAGGCGGACGGTAGAGCGCTAACAGCTCATCCACCTTTTTACGCGTACCACCGTTGCTGCTGATGCTGCGCCGAACCTTCACAATATGTGTTTCTGCCGCGTTTTTATACCATTCCTGCGTCAACGGTGTGCGGTGGTTGGAAATCAGCACCGGGATCCGCTTTTTCATCAGCGATTCCGCCTTTTGCGCCAGCAGTACCTGTTGTTCCAGATTGAAGCTGTTGGTGTGGTAGGCGGTAAAGTTCGCCGTCGCCGTCAGCGGCGCATAGGGTGGATCGCAATATACCACCGCGCGGCTATCTGCACGTTGCATGCACTCTTCATACGATTCGCAGTAAAACTCGGCGTTTTGCGCTTTCTCGGCGAAATGATAGAGCTCTGCCTCGGGGAAATAGGGCTTTTTATAGCGGCCAAACGGCACATTAAACTCGCCGCGCAGATTGTAGCGACACAGGCCGTTGTAGCCGTGGCGATTCAGATACAGGAACAGCACCGCGCGACGCAGCGGATCCTGGCTTTGGTTGAATTCATCACGATACTGGTAGTAGCGCTCAGCGACGTTGTTTTCCGGGACAAACATCTCACGCGCAGCGGCGACGTATTCGTCGGTACGCAATTTAACGATGTTGTACAGGCCAATTAAGTCACTGTTGATATCCGCGAGGATATAACGAGAAAAGTCGGTATTGAGAAATACCGACCCGGCGCCCACAAAGGGCTCGATTAAGCACTCGCCTTCCGGCAAATGCTTTTTAATATCGTCAAGCAGGGGGTACTTCCCCCCTGCCCACTTCAGAAAAGCGCGATTCTTTTTCATGCTGCCTAACTAATTACACGTTCTCCGGCTGTGGAGAAAGCTCCGACAGCATCCTGCGCTTAAGACTACCCCACGGCATTATTTCAGGTCAGCCTGTACCTGATGCAGTGGTTTTGCCCATGGATTTTTCGCCTGCACGTCCGCCGGCAGCGAGGTGACAGCGCGTTTCGCTTCTTCTTTCGAAGCATAGATACCGCTCACCAGCACGTACCACGGTTGGCCGTTACGCGACGTTTCATAGACAACATATCTATCCAGCTTCTCTTTCTTCGCCCAGTTGTTCAGGTTGTCGTAGTTAGAGGAGCTGCTGAGCTGCAGGGTATAGTTACCCGACGGCGCAGATTTCATTGAGCTCACGTCACCTGCCGTTTTACCGCTCTTCGCGGCTGGCGCTGCCGTTGCGGCTGGCGCGGCAGTGGTGGTGGACGCTGTTGCTACCGGTTTGCTCTGCGCTGTTGCCACCGGTTTGCTTTCGGTTACGGTGGTTTTCGCCGGGGCGGTAGTCGCCGCGCTTTCAACATGCTTCGGCTGAACCGGCTTCGTTTCTACCGGCGCTTTTGCCACGGCCTGAGGCTTCGTCTGCGGCTTCGCTTCGATAACGGTGTGCTTACGCTCTGCCGGACGCGGCGTTGCAGCCGTCTGACGCTCGGTCGCCTGGCGCGGCGCCGCAGTGCTATTGGCGCCATTACGGATCGGCGCGACGGTTGCCGGTTCAGTTGGCAGCGTCGAGTTAGCCACGGCGCCGTCCAGCTGGCCCTGCTGCTGGGTCAGCGCATTGTTCAGATCGCCCTGAACTTCAATACGCTGCTGGCCCTGCGGCTCTGATACTGCCTGGCCCTGCGTCGGGTTCGCGGCAATAGGCGGAACCGTTACGTCCTGCTGTGGGGTGGTGTTGGCAGCAGCAGTCTGATCCTGACCGGCAGCAGGCGTGCTGGTGGACTGATCGTCAGACAGATTAATGCTCTTCTCGCCGGAAGCGGTCTGCTGGCTGGACGAGGATGGCGATTTCAGCGCAGAACCAATACCCACGATTAACAGCAGCAGCACCAGAATCCCCACGCCCATCATGATGTACTGACGGGAGGCAGGTTTGGCCGGCGCTTTTTTACGCTTGCGCGGACGACGCTCTACAGGCTGCTCTTCGAGCAGTTCCTCGTCTTCCGCATCCAGTTCTTCTTCGAACTCTTCCTCTTCACGCTCGCGACGGGCCTTACCGGCGCGCGTCGGACGGCCTTCATCGGCATCAAGATCGACGTCGTCAAAATTGATCTGCGGATCGGCATCACGCTCGGAAGACTGACGGGAACGACCAGCACGACGATCGTTGCGATCGGCTTTCATATCGTCTTCTGGTTTGAAATCATCCATTTAACACCCCACTAAAAGGCTTATGCTCACGATTATTGCACATCACCCGAAATGATAACGCCGCGCGAACGCGGCCAGACCTTCTTATTGTTGCGCCTGCTGAGTATCAGCAATCGCGCCAAGAACCACATCGTGCGGCACTCCGCCGCGCAGCTCGCTGCTTCCTATTGCGAGCGGGAGCACCAGCCGCATGTCGCCCGCCAGTACTTTTTTATCGCGCATCATATGGGGCAAATACGCCTGCGCACTCATCTCCTGCGGGCCGCGTACCGGTAAGCCTGCACGCTTGAGCAGATCGATAATGCGCTGTGTATCCTGCGCGCGGAACTGCCCCAGCCGTTCGGACGTATGCGCCGCCATCACCATACCTGCCGCCACCGCTTCGCCGTGCAGCCAGTTACCGTAGCCCATTTCCGCCTCGATAGCATGGCCGAAGGTATGTCCAAGATTGAGTAAAGCACGTAACCCGGTTTCACGCTCGTCGGCAGCCACAACTTCCGCTTTCAGCTCACAGCAACGGCGAATACAGTACGCCATCGCTTTTTCATCCAGCGCCAGCAGCGCATCAATGTTGTTTTCCAGCCAGCTGAAGAATTCGCCGTCGAGGATCACACCGTACTTGATGACCTCAGCCAGTCCGGAAGCGAGTTCACGCGCCGGGAGGGTCTTCAGACAGTTAAGATCAACCACCACCGAAACCGGCTGCCAGAAGGCGCCAATCATATTTTTGCCGAGAGGATGGTTCACTGCGGTTTTGCCGCCGACCGACGAATCGACCTGTGACAGCAGAGTGGTAGGGACCTGGATAAAACGCACCCCGCGCTGATAGCTTGCCGCGGCGAAACCGGTTAAATCACCGATTACGCCACCGCCAAGCGCCACCAGCGTGGTGTCGCGGCCATGCGGTTTTTGCAACAGCGCGGTAAAAACAGTATCCATCACCGCCAGGCTTTTATACTGCTCGCCATCGGGCAGGATCACGCTGTCAACGTTGACCCCTGCCTGCTCCAGCACAGAGCGGACGGTATCCAGATAAAGCGGCGCCAGCGTTTCGTTGGTGACCAGCATAGCCTGGTCGCCCGACTTGAGTGGCAGGAAGGAAGCTGGATCGTTAAACAAACCAGCCGCGATGGTAATCGGGTAACTACGTTCCCCGAGGGTAACAGTAAGCCTCTCCATAACGCGACGTCCACCTCAGTGACTTTTACTCTGACGCACTTTTATTAAGCCAGAATCAATTGCTTTCCAGCATATGAATAATCTGGTTCGCGACGACTTTCGCACTCTGATCGTCTGTGCGGATAGTCACATCGGCGATCTCTTCATACAGCGGGTTACGCTCGTCAGCCAGCGCTTCCAGCACTTCACGAGGCGGCGCATCGACTTGTAGCAAAGGACGCTTTTTATCGCGCTGCGTACGGGCCAACTGCTTCTCGATTGTCGTTTCCAGGTAGACCACCACGCCGCGGGCGGAGAGACGGTTACGCGTTTCACGGGATTTTACAGAGCCGCCGCCAGTCGCCAGCACAATCCCCTGTTTTTCCGTCAACTCATTGATAATTTTTTCTTCACGGTCGCGGAAGCCTTCTTCGCCTTCAACATCGAAGACCCAGCCCACATCAGCGCCAGTGCGTTTCTCAATTTCTTGATCGGAATCGTAAAATTCCATGTTGAGCTGTTGGGCTAACTGGCGCCCAATAGTGCTTTTGCCGGCACCCATAGGCCCAACCAGAAAGATATTGCGTTTCTCTGCCATTTTTTCGGTACTACTAAGACTATTCGTTAATGATAAACCCGCTTCGCAGACACCCAGCGCCGCAGGGCATGAACTGAAACCTCATATGCAATAGAGCGAGAGTCAGACTAAAAATTATCTCAATACTCCGGCTGGTTTGGCAACTGAATAAAATCGCCGGACAATAAAGGGAGGATTGATGTCGTACCCGACTCTCAAATCGGTACCCCTTGTATGCTAAATCCGTCCTCACGTCAAACACCTGAAACGTGTTTAGCATGAAAAACCTGCTTAACGTACCGCCAGAATCCGTGGCGTAATAAAGACAACCAGTTCACGGCGTTCATTATCTTTCCAGTCGCGACGAAACAGACGCCCCAGCACCGGGATATCGCCAAGCAGCGGGACGCTGTCGCGGGCGGTTTTGTTTTTCTGCGAAAAGATGCCGCCCAACGCTAACGTCTCGCCGCTGCGAACTTCCACCAGGGTTTCTATCTCCTGTTTATCGATGGCCAGCGCCTCGCCATTATCCTGCTTCAGCACCTGACCCGGCGTATTTTCGCTGATCCTCAGCTTCAGCCGCACTCTTCCCTGCTGCAGCACCGTCGGCGTCACCTCCATGCCCAGCACGGCCTCTTTAAACTCCACCGACGTGGCGCCGCTTTCACCGCTGGAAACCTGATAGGGGATCTCGCTCCCCTGCTTGATGCTGGCGGGCTGCATATGCGAGGCCAGCAAACGAGGGCTGGCGATAATATCGACCTGCTGCTTGCGCTCCAGCGCGGAAAGTTCCAGTTCGAGTAAGCGACCGTTAATCTTGCCGATGTTAAACCCCGCACGGGTGCTGGCATCGTTCACCGACATATCGCTGCTCAGGGTGGTAATTTGTCCTGATCCCGGCGAGCCTCCGGCCTCCGCCAGCCGCCACTTCACCCCCAGCTCGCGAAGGCTGGTTTCGCTCATCGACACGATATGAGCGGCCAGCTCCACCTGTCCGACGGGCAAATCCATCTCCTGCGCCCAGTCTTTCAATGCCGGCAGATGCCGGGCATCATCGCGGATCAGCAGCCGGTTGGTCCGTTTGTCCGCCATCAGGTGCCCCCTGGCGCTCAGCAACTTACCGCCCGTTTTAGCCAGCTCCTCGGCATCGGCATAGTGCAGGGTCACGTTCTCGGCCTGCAGGGGCAGGTTCTGCAGGCGTTTCTCCTGTTCCGCTTCACGCTGCGCCTGATTCGCCTTTTGCCAGGCCTGGGTATGCGCGTAGATGACCGTCCCCTGCTGTTGCAAAGAGAGGCCTGCGCTATCCGCCACCGCCCGCAGCGCCTGGGTCCAGGGGACCGTTTGCAGATGCAGGGAGAGCGTACCGCTAACGTCCGGCGCCACAACAAGGTTCTTGTGGTTCATTTCGGCCAGCGCTTGCAGCACATGAGCCACCGGCGCGTCATCAACCACTAGCGAAATTGTCTTTTCATTTCGGGCGGCGGGCGCCGCCAGCGGCAGCAGCAGAAGCAGTAGGCTTATCCATCGCATCATATTGTTTCCCTTCACGTTGCCAGCGCCACGCTGGCGGTTCACACCCCGCAGGCGTGGCGATCTCCAACTCACCGGTCGTCAGCCGGCTCACCCGCCAGCCCGTGGGCAATTGATCATCCATGCGCACCCGCCGCCATTTGCCGCTCCCGTCCTGCAGAAACCCCGTCCAGCCTGCGCCATCCCCGGCCGCGCCGCCATAGCGCCATTGTGATAACTGCGCCGTGCGGCAGGGATCCTCTACCGGCTGAAAAGGATCGCGCTCGGCCGCCAGCAGCGACAGCGGCAGCCACAGTAAAGCCCAGCGTTTACGTCCCATCTTCCGCCTCCAGTTGCAAACGCAGGCGGAGCACCTGCGCCTCACGCTCCAGCGAGAACGATCGCGGGTTCATCCCGCAGCGCGCCAGCCAGGAAAAAAACGCGGGCAGCGTCTGCCAGGGCAGGGTCAGCTCCATCTCGCCCCCGCTTCCCTGAGGTCGCCAGGCGATAAGCTTCACCCCGGCAAGCGGAATGGCTATCGGCGAAAACGGCTGCTTGTCGATGCGCCCTCCGGGTGTTTCACCGGCAGGCATGCGCAATGCCATCACCCGGCGCCACTGCGTTTGCAGGACGGGGTCGCGGGACACAGCCGCCAGCGGCGGCCCGGCAGCACACCAGAGCGTAACGCCGAAGCCCAGCCCCCCCATCGCGAGCAGGGTCAGCAGCACCGCCTGGCTGCGCCGGCTGCTAATCCACATCGGCACGCTCTTCTGCAAGGGTAAAACTGAACTGCCAGCGTCCCTCGGCGTCGCGCTGCGTTCCGCCCGCTTTTGCCGGCGCGAATCCCGCCACATTGGTCAGAATGCGCTCCAGTCCGGCCAGCGCCTGAAGGTTGAGGGCCAGGCCATTCACGGTCAGAACCGCGCCCTGGTAATCCAGCCGCGTCAGCCACGCCTGCGCGGGCAGATCTGCCGCCAGCGCCAGCAGCCTGGGTTGCCAGGCGGCGATCGCCGCTCTACGCCGTTGCTGTTGACGATGACGCTGGTGCTGCTGCCACGCCTCGCGCATTGGAAGCTCGCGCTGTTTAAGCGAGGCGAGCAACTGCGCGTCGGCCGTCGCGTGGAGTGTCGCCAGGGCGAGATGCTGCAGACGGACCGTGCGACATACCTGCAGGATCATCAATCCCAGCAGCATAATGCCGGTAGCAATCAGCAGGATGAAGCGCAGGCGCTGGCGCCGCCGCAGGTCGCGCCAGGGGAGAAGATTAACGGCATGCGTCATGGTGTTCACTCCCCAGCGCCAGCCCAAGGGCGATAGCGTAGCGATCGCCATCGACCGGCAGAGGAGGCTGCCGGCGGTGAATGACCTGCCAGACATCTAAGTTGCTGGCCTCGTCGCCAGCGTCAGCGCACAGACGCAAAGGAACCTGAAGCTGCTCCGCCAGCTGGCTTAACGACTTCACCTCATCGCAGGTGACACAACCCCAGGCCTCCTGCGTCGCCCATAGCCAGTGATTTTCATCCCGCCACGCGAGGCCCTGCGACTGCGGGTTCAGCAAGGGGACAAACGCGCCGAGCGCGCTGGCATCCGGCACGATGGCCGCTACCCGCAGTCGTAGCCGTCCTGCCAGCGCCCGCAGGACATTGATGTCCAGCCGCTGCGCCGCCGTGACCTGCCAACCGTCATCCCGCGAGGTGGGAGCATAATCAATGCTTAAGGAGGCGGCGGGCATCGCCAGTTGCTGGGTCATCGCGCTGGCTATCCACGTCGCCTGTTCACGATCCCGCAGGGCGAACTGGGGATAAGGCAGGCGCTTTTGCAGCGTGCGAACGGCGGGGAAAGCGATACTGACCTGATGCTGCACCGGTAGCTCCCGCCGCCAGGCGCTAAGCTGTGCGCCAAGGGCGCTGACGTCCACCACCATCCCCTGCCGTACCAGGCCTGGCGGCAGCGGAATACGCCACCAGCGGCGCAGCGCCCAGTGTGAGCGTTCATGCAATAGCGCGACAATGGCGATGCTATCCTGCTGGATATGCATCCCGATCCGCCAGTTTCTGAAAGCCATGCTTACGATCTCCTTATCCGGCAAAACTGTCCGGCTATATCAATGCACCTGGCTTGCCTTTATACTACCGCGCGTTTGTTTATAAACTGCCCAAATAAAACTAAATGGGAAAACACCGGTGAAGTTCGTAAAGTATCTATTGATCCTTGCAGTCTGTTGCGTACTGCTGGGAGCAGGCTCGATTTTTGGCCTCTACAAATACATAGAGCCGCAACTCCCCGACGTCGCAACCCTGAAGGATGTGCGTTTGCAGATCCCGATGCAGGTCTATAGCGCCGACGGTGAGCTTATTGCGCAATATGGCGAAAAACGCCGAATCCCTGTGACGCTGCAGCAAATTCCCCCCGAGCTGGTGAAAGCGTTTATCGCCACTGAAGACAGCCGTTTCTATGAGCATCACGGCGTCGATCCGGTGGGTATTTTCCGCGCCGCCAGCGTGGCGATGTTTTCAGGCCATGCCTCCCAGGGCGCCAGCACCATCACCCAGCAGTTAGCACGTAACTTCTTCCTCAGCCCCGAGAAGACGTTGATGCGTAAGATTAAAGAGGCCTTTCTGGCTATCCGCATCGAGCAGTTGCTGAACAAAGATGAAATCCTTGAGCTGTATCTGAACAAGATCTACCTCGGCTACCGCGCCTATGGCGTCGGCGCCGCGGCGCAGGTCTATTTTGGCAAACCTATCGACCAGTTGACCCTGAGTGAGATGGCGGTGATTGCCGGTCTGCCGAAAGCGCCTTCTACCTTTAACCCACTCTATTCCATGGATCGCGCGACCGCCCGTCGCAACGTGGTGCTGTCGCGTATGTTGAGCGAGGGGTACATCACCCAGGCGCAATATGATGAGGCGCGCAGCGAAGCGATCGACGCCAGCTATCACGCGCCGAAAATCGCTTTCTCCGCCCCTTACCTGAGCGAAATGGTGCGCCAGGAGATGGTGAATCGCTACGGCGAGCAGGCCTATGAAGATGGCTACCGGGTTTACACCACCATTACTCGCAAGAATCAGCAGGCAGCCCAGCAGGCGGTACGCAATAACGTGCTGGATTACGATATGCGTCACGGCTACCGCGGCCCGGCCAGCGTGCTGTGGAAAGTCGGTGAAACGCCGTGGGAGACGAAGAAAATCATCGACTCGCTGAAGCGTCAGTCTGGCTACGGCCCGCTTTTCCCGGCGGTGGTCACTTCCGCGAATGCCCAGGAGGCCGTCGCGCTGTTGGCTAACGGCGACTCGGTTTCTCTGACGATGGACGGCGTGCGCTGGGCCCGGCGCTTTATCTCGGATACGCAGCAGGGGGCGACCCCGCGTAAAGTCAACGACGTCCTGCAGGCCGGGCAGCAGATCTGGGTTCGTAAAGTGGCTGACGGCTGGTGGCTGTCACAGGTCCCGGACGTCAACTCAGCGCTGGTCTCCATTAATCCGCAAAACGGCGCGATTATTGCTCTCGTCGGCGGGTTTGACTTTAACCAGAGCAAGTTCAACCGCGCCACTCAGGCGCTGCGTCAGGTCGGCTCCAACATTAAGCCGTTCCTCTATACCGCCGCGATGGATAAAGGCTTAACGCTGGCCAGTATGCTCAACGATGTGCCGATCTCGCGCTGGGACGCAGGCGCAGGATCCGACTGGCGGCCGAAGAACTCGCCGCCGCAGTATGCCGGTCCGATTCGTTTACGCCAGGGGCTTGGACAGTCGAAAAACGTGGTGATGGTGCGCGCTATGCGCGCCATGGGCGTTGACTATGCCGCCGAGTATCTGCAGCGCTTTGGCTTCCCGGCGCAAAACATTGTCCACACAGAATCGCTGGCCCTGGGCTCCGCCTCCTTTACGCCCCTGCAGGTTGCCCGCGGATATTCGGTGATGGCCAACGGCGGCTTCCTGGTCAACCCGTTCTTTATCAGTAAGATTGAGAATGATCAGGGCGGCGTTCTCTTCGAAGAACGTCCGAAAATCGCCTGCCCGCAGTGTGATTTACCGGTCATTTACGGTGATACGCCAAAATCCAACGTGCTGGAAAATAAAGATGTGGAAGATGTCGCCACCTCGACGGAACCGCAGAACGGCAACGTGCCGCCACAGCCGCAGCTGGAGCAGGCCAACCAGTCGCTGGTTGCACAGAGCGGCGCCCAGGAATACGCGCCGCATGTGATTAACACGCCGCTGTCGTTCCTGATAAAAAGCGCACTGAACAGCAACATCTTTGGCGAACCGGGCTGGATGGGAACCGGCTGGCGTGCCGGACGCGATCTGCAGCGGCATGACATCGGCGGGAAAACCGGGACCACCAACAGCTCGAAGGATGCCTGGTTCTCAGGCTACGGCCCAGGTGTAGTGACTTCGGTATGGATCGGCTTTGACGATCATCGTCGCGATCTTGGCCGCACCACCGCCTCCGGGGCGATTAAAGATCAGATCTCCGGCTATGAGGGCGGTGCTAAAAGTGCCCAGCCGGCCTGGGACAGCTTTATGAAGAGCGTGCTGGAGGGGGTGCCGGAAGAGCCGTTAACCCCGCCGCCGGGGATCGTCACGGTGAATATCGACCGCAGCACTGGTCAGTTGGCTAACGGGGGCAACAGCCGCGCGGAATACTTCATTGAAGGAACCCAGCCCACGCAGCAGGCGGTCCATGAGGTGGGCACCACCCTGACTGACGGCGGTGGTGAAACCCACGAACTGTTCTGACAAAAAAAGCGCCTGCGGGCGCTTTTTTATTGCTGCTAACGGCGCGCTTTCTCTCAGAGTCGGCCCTGAGCCAGCAGCCACTCGCGCACCAAAAACAGCGCGCTGACGTTACGGGCTTCGTTAAAATCTTCTTCATCCAGCAGCGACATCAGCTGCGCCAGCGGCCAGCGCACCTGCGGCAGCGGCTCAGGTTCATCGCCCGGCAGTGACTCAGGATAGAGGTCTTCCGCCACCAGGATATTCATTTTGCTGGAGAAGTAAGAGGGGGCCATACTGAGCTTCTTCAGAAACGTCAGCTTATTGGCGCCAAAGCCAACCTCTTCTTTCAGCTCGCGATTCGCTGCTTCATCCACGGTTTCACCCGGGTCAATCAGCCCTTTGGAGAAACCCAGCTCGTAGGATTCCGTGCCGACGGCATACTCGCGAATCAAAATAATGTGATCATCAACAATCGGCACAATCATCACCGCTTCACGGGTGGATGGCCGCATACGTTCATAAACGCGACGCACACCGTTGCTGAATTCCAGATCGACGCTTTCGACATTAAAGAGGCGCGAACGGGCGACAGTTTCAACATTGAGAATGGTGGGTTTTTGTAATGATTTGCTCATTGTCATCGGTCTATGCTGTGATTAAGCAGTCATTGTGCGATACGCAACACGCTTTCGGCAATCCAAATCGCTACTTATTTACAGAGTTGTAACCTTTTACCGGCAAAGGGGAAAGTAATAAAGATAAAAAAGTCAATAGCTTGAATTCTGTTTGAGAATTTACCGATTTCTGCGCATTAACGTTTTTGGTAAGCTTATACGTTGCTGCATGACATATTCACTACCCTGTAACCAGGTGCGCCACTAACACTGCAGCTTGACGTTAGTCTTCACGTTCACCGACGATATCGTAAGAAAAAATAACTATGATGGGATGGGCATGGGCACCTTTCTGATTTTCCTTACAGCTCTGCTAATCTGCGTATTGCTCATCGGATGGTGGTACCGCGCTCACGCCAGACGCCGACGCCTTCCTCTACTGCACGCCTTTAGCGACGCCACTACGCGGCCGCTTCCTGCCGATGAGCGTCAGGCTATCGAAAAGTATCTTGCGGAGCTCAGTCGCACCCTGCAGGTCCCGGCGTCCGGCGCAACGACCGCACCCGTCGCTTTGGCGCTGAATGAACAGAGTGATACGGTCTACGCGGTGACGCGAGCCATCACTCGCTACGGGATCACTACCGACGCGCCGAATAAATGGCGCTACTTTCTCGATTCGGTGGAAGTCCATCTGCCGCCGTTCTGGGAACAGCATATCAACGACGAAAACAGCGTTGAGCTGATCCCCACCGACAGCCTGCCGCTGGTTATCACCCTTAACGGACATAGCCTGAGCGACTATCGTCAGGAGGCGCAAAGCTACGCCCTGGAACGCGCATCGGCCACCCAGGCCTCCATTCGCGGCGAAGAGAGCGAACAGGTAGAGCTACGGCAGATCCGTCGGGAAAGTCGGGAAGAACACGCCCTCAACCGGCCGGATGGGCTGCGCGAAGCGATCCTGATCGTCGCCTCCTTTCTGTTCTTTTATTTCAGCCTGATTGGGCCAGCCGTTTTTACCCCCTGGCTGGTGGCCGCGGGGGTACTGCTTCTCGCCGCTGGCGTGGGGGGGATCTATGCCCCGCCGCGCCGCGCCGCGTTGCGCGAAATTCACTGCCTGCGGGGCGTTCCCAAACGCTGGGGTCTGTTTGGCGAAAACGATCAGGAACATATCAATAACATCTCGCTGGGTATTATCGATCTCATCTATCCGCGCCACTGGCAGCCATGGATCGCCCAGGACCTGGGACAGCAGACCGATATTGATATCTATCTCAACCGTCACGTGGCCCGCCAGGGACGCTACCTGTCGCTCCATGATGAAGTGAAAAACTTCCCGCTACAGTACTGGCTGCGCAGCGCGATTATCGCCGCCGGCGCGCTGGTAGTGGTGATCATGCTGTGGGTCAGCGTACCGCTAAATATGCCGTTTAAGTTCACCCTGTCGTGGTTGAAGGGCGCCCAGACGATTGAAGCGACAACCGTCGACCAGCTGGCAAAAGCCCATGTGCGCATTGGCGATACGCTGCGCCTGACAGGCACCGGGATGTGTAATATCCGTACGCCGGGTAGCTGGTCGGCCAAAGAGGATTCGCCGTTCCTGCCTTTCGATTGTTCACAGATTGTATGGAACGACGCCCCTCCTCTGCCGCTGCCGGAGTCTGATATTGTCAGCAAAGCGACCGCCCTGATGCAGTCCGTCCAGCGCCAGCTGCACCCGGAAACCGACGATGACTCCCGCGTCAGCCCGGCGCTGCGCTCCGCGATTCAGAAATCAGGCATGGTGCTGCTGGATGATTTCGGCGATATCGTCCTGAAAACCAACGATCTCTGCTCGGCAAAGGATGACTGCCTGCGCCTGAAAAACGCGCTGGTCAATCTCGGGAATACCCGTAACTGGGAGGCATTAACCAAGCGCGCCACCGCCGGAAAACTGGACGGCGTGAACGTGCTGCTGCGCCCGGTCAGCGCGGAGTCGCTGGAGAATCTGGTGACCACTTCCACCGCCCCCTTTGTAATGCGTGAAACTTCGCGAGCCGCGCAGGCGCTAAACAGCCCGGCGCCCGGCGGTTTCTTGATCGCCAGCGATGAAGGCAGCGTGCTGGTCAATCAGCCGTGGCCGGCGGTGAGCCTGTATGATTATCCGGCACATGAGCAGTGGAGCGAGCTGCGGCGGCTGGCCGGTATGCTCATGCATACCCCTTTCCACGCCGAAGGGATCGTCACCAATCTGTTTACCGACGCCAACGGCACCCAGCATATCAATCTGCACCGCATCCCCGACCGCAGCGGACTGTGGCGCTATCTGGGCATTACGCTGCTGCTGTTGTCGATGCTGGGATGCATGGCTTACCACGGCATACAGGCGCTGCGTCGTTATCAACGCCATCGCCAGCGTATGGAAGAGATTCAGAAATATTACGAAAGCTGCCTGAACCCGGTACTGCTCCCCGCGTCTGACCCGCAAGATTAATTTTCCCGGCGACAGGGTATGATACCCTGTCGCCCATTTTCTGCTCGCTGGAGAGTCATCATGCATTTTGATATCGCCTGGCAGGAGGTCGATACCGTTCTGCTGGATATGGACGGCACGCTCCTGGACCTCGCTTTCGACAACTATTTCTGGCAAACGCTGGTGCCTGAAACCTGGGGAGCCGCCCGCGGCCTCAATCTGCAGGAGGCGAAAGACGCCATGCGCCAGGAGTATCACGCCGTGCAGCATACGCTAAACTGGTACTGTCTGGATTACTGGAGCGAGCGCCTGGGTTTGGATATTTGTGCGATGACCAGCGAACAGGGTCCGCGCGCCACGCTGCGCGAGGATACGGTGCCGTTCCTTGATGCGCTCAAGGCCTGCGGTAAGCGACGCATTCTGTTGACCAATGCCCATCCCCACAATCTGGCGGTGAAGCTCAAACACACCGGCCTGGATGCGCACCTTGATTTATTACTTTCCACCCACACATTTGGTTATCCGAAAGAGGATCAGCGCCTGTGGCGCGCCGTGGCGGAGGAGACTGGCCTTGAGGCCCATAAAACGCTGTTTGTCGACGACAGCGAGGCGATTCTGGATGCCGCGAGGGAATTTGGCATTCGTTACTGCCTGGGCATTACCAATCCCGACTCCGGGCTGGCGGAAAAGCAGTATCTGCGCCACCCAGGATTGAATGATTACCGGCGACTGATCCCTTCGCTTACCCCGAAGGAGAGGCGATGAAAGAGAAGCCCAGCGAAACCGTCAGACTGGACAAATGGCTTTGGGCCGCCCGCTTTTACAAGACCCGCGCGCTGGCGCGGGAGATGATTGAAGGCGGCAAGGTGCATTACAACGGACAACGCAGCAAACCCGGGAAAATTGTCGAGCTGGACGCCATGCTGACGCTGCGCCAGGGCAATGACGAGCGTACGGTACGGATTGTCGGTATTACCGAACAGCGCCGCCCGGCAAGTGAAGCCGTCGCCCTGTATGAAGAGACGGCGGAAAGTATCGAGAAGCGTGAAAAAGTGGCCCTGGCGCGCAAAATGAACGCCCTGACCATGCCGCACCCTGACAGACGTCCGGACAAGAAAGAGCGCCGCGACCTGATGAGATTTAAACACGGCGAGAGTGAGTAACTCGCGCCAGAAAGAGAGATGATTATGACTCAACACGATCAATTACATCGTTATCTGTTTGAAAACTATGCCGTACGCGGCGAGCTGGTGACGGTGTCGGAAACCCTGGAACAGATTCTGGCCAATCACACCTATCCACAGCCGGTGAAAACGGTGCTGGCGGAGCTGCTGGTCGCCACCAGCCTGCTGACCGCGACGCTGAAGTTTGCTGGTGATATTACCGTTCAGCTGCAGGGCGATGGCCCTTTACAGCTGGCGGTGATCAACGGCAATAACCAGCAGCAGTTGCGTGGCGTCGCGCGCGTGCAGGGCGATATTGCGGACGATGCGGATCTGAAAACGATGGTCGGCAACGGCTATCTGGTCATTACCATCTCCCCGAAAGAGGGTGAACGTTATCAGGGTGTGGTCGGTCTGGAAGGCGATACGCTGGCCGCCTGCCTGGAAGATTACTTCCAGCGTTCAGAGCAGCTGCCGACGCGCCTCATCATTCGCACCGGGGAACATGAAGGTCAGCCGATGGCCGGTGGGATGCTGCTGCAGGTGATGCCGGCGCAGGATACCCAGACGACCGACTTCGAGCACCTGGCGACGCTCACCGAGACCATCAAGGCGGAAGAGCTGTTCACCCTGCCGGCGAACGATGTGCTGTGGCGCCTGTACCATGAGGAAGAGGTCACGGTCTACGAGCCGCAGAGCGTCGAGTTCAAATGTACGTGTTCTCGTGAACGCTGCGCTGGCGCGCTGAAGACCCTGCCGGATGAAGAGATAGATAGCATCCTCGCCGATGAAGGCGAGATTGATATGCACTGCGACTACTGCGGTAACCACTATATCTTCAATGCCATGGATATTGCCGAGATCCGTAATAACGCCTCTCCGGCCGACCCACAGGTCCATTAATCCCCGCTTCTTCCACAGGTACAGGGTGGCGATGTTGTTCGTCGCCTTGTGCCTGACTTTTATTTATTCACGAGTTGAATCGATTTTCCCTGAAAGAGTTACGTAATTTTATTCCAGGAAAGCGATTACATTCACAATTCAGTAGTTTTTTTAATTACTTTTTAACCATTAATAAACATCTACCCCCAACATCCGCCCATTTCCTGAGATAATCCACTTCACTTCGTGACAGGAGTCACCGTTTTTTTCGTCATTCTGAGGAATGTCGAGATACGTAAATCTATGAGCCTGGTCGCGGTCAATACCCGGTAAGAAACCCTACAATTTACAGCAGTACATCTTGGCTAAGGAGCAGTGACATGCGCGTTAATCATGGTTTAACCCCGCAGGATCTCAAGGCTTATGGTATCAATGACGTTCAGGATATCGTCCACAACCCCAGCTACGATATGTTGTTTCAGGAAGAGCTCGACCCCAGCCTGGAAGGTTACGAACGTGGCGTATTAACCAGTCTGGGTGCTATCGCCGTCGACACGGGCATTTTTACCGGTCGTTCTCCGAAAGATAAGTATCTCGTTCGCGACGACACCACCCGCGATACCGTCTGGTGGTCCGATAAAGGCAAAGGTAAAAACGACAACAAGCCGCTTTCACAGGAAACCTGGCAGCATCTGAAAGGGCTGGTGACCCAGCAGTTGTCCGGTAAACGGCTGTTTATCGTCGACGCCTTCTGCGGCGCCAACGCCGATACCCGTCTCAGCGTGCGCTTTATTACCGAAGTGGCCTGGCAGGCGCACTTCGTTAAAAACATGTTCATCCGCCCGAGCGATGAAGAGCTGGCGGACTTCGAGCCCGACTTCATCGTGATGAACGGCGCGAAGTGCACCAATCCGCAGTGGAAAGAGCAAGGTCTGAACTCAGAAAACTTCATCGCCTTCAACCTCACCGAGCGCATCCAGCTGATCGGCGGCACCTGGTACGGCGGCGAAATGAAGAAAGGGATGTTCTCGATCATGAACTACCTGCTGCCCCTGAAGGGCATCGCCTCCATGCACTGCTCAGCCAACGTCGGCGAAAAAGGCGATGTCGCTATTTTCTTCGGCCTCTCAGGCACCGGCAAAACCACCCTCTCCACCGATCCAAAACGCCGCCTGATTGGCGATGATGAACATGGCTGGGATGACGACGGCGTGTTTAACTTCGAAGGGGGCTGCTACGCCAAGACCATCAAGCTCTCTGAAGCGGCCGAGCCGGATATCTATCACGCCATTCGCCGCAATGCTCTGCTGGAAAACGTGGTGGTGCGCGCCGATGGCACTATCGATTTCGATGACGGTTCGAAGACTGAAAACACCCGCGTCTCCTACCCCATCGACCATATCGACAACATTGTTAAACCGGTTTCCAAAGCGGGTCACGCCACCAAAGTGATCTTCCTGACGGCCGATGCGTTCGGCGTCCTGCCGCCGGTCTCCCGCCTGACCGCCGATCAGACCCAGTACCATTTCCTGTCCGGGTTTACCGCCAAACTGGCCGGCACCGAACGCGGCGTGACCGAGCCCACGCCAACCTTCTCCGCCTGCTTTGGCGCCGCCTTCCTGTCGCTGCATCCGACACAGTACGCCGAAGTGCTGGTTAAACGTATGCAGGCGGCCGGCGCGCAGGCTTATCTGGTCAATACCGGCTGGAACGGCACCGGCAAGCGTATCTCGATTAAAGATACCCGCGCCATCATCGACGCCATCCTCAATGGCTCGCTGGACAACGCGGAGACCTTTACCCTGCCGATGTTTAACCTGCAGATCCCAACGGCGCTCCCGGGTGTGGATACCCAGATCCTCGATCCGCGCAGCACCTATGGTTCCCCGGAGCAGTGGCAGGAAAAAGCCGATCAGCTGGCGAAGCTGTTTATCGAGAACTTTGAGAAGTATACCGATACGCCAGCGGGCGCCGCGCTGGTGGCGGCAGGGCCGCAGCGCTAACGGGCGTAGAGGTGAAAAAGCCGGGCTTGCCCGGCTTTTTGTTGTGCAACGTCCTGATTAGCCAACCTCGGCCGCACTCAGCTCTCTTTGGCGGGTTTCATCGGCGCCAGCATCCGGTGCACCGGTAGCCAGGCGCGGATCAGTAATCCGCCGCGTTCGCTGGAGCCAATCTCCAGCCGGCCGTTGTGATTGTCGATAATACGCTGAACAATCGCCAGCCCCAGCCCGGTGCCGCTGGTACTGCGGGCGCTATCGCCGCGTACAAACGGCTGGAACAGATGTTCGCGCTGCTCAGGTTTGATCCCCGGCCCGTCATCTTCCACCTGGAACCAGGCCCGGCTCGCTTCGCTGCCGCTGCTGACCTTGATCCAGCCATTGCCGTAGCGGGCCGCATTCACCACCATATTCGCCAGCGCACGCTTGATAGACAGGGGATGCATGCGTACCGGGATTTCACCGGCCTGCAGGGCGGTGGCGATCTCACGTTCATAGCCGCTCTCTGCGGCGATCACTTCCCCCAGCACCGCATTGAGGTCCGCCAGCTCCATCGGCATCTCCTGCCCGGTGCGCAGATAGTCGATAAACTGCTCGATGATGGCGTTGCACTCTTCGATATCTTTGTTAATCGACTCAGCGAGATACCCGTCCTGCTCGCCCATCATCTCGGTGGCCAGACGAATGCGCGTCAGCGGAGTACGTAAATCGTGGCTGACCCCGGCCATCAGCAACGTACGGTCGTCAGCCAGCTGCTTCACGCCCGCGGCCATATGGTTAAAGGCGCGGGTCACCGAACGCACCTCAGAGGCGCCGTACTCTCGCAGCGGCGGCGGGATAATACCGCGCCCGACCTGCAGCGCCGCGTGTTCGAGATCTACCAGCGGACGGTTCTGAATACGGATAAACAGCCAGGCGCCGCCTATCGCCAACAGCATGATCGCCAGGGTATAGCGGAACAGCGGCGAGAAGTCGCCCTGATGGATCTCGGTCAGCGGTACCCGCACCCAGATATTGGGCGACAGCCAGGTCTTCAGCCACACCACGGGGGAGCTTTTATTGACCTCCACCCGCACCTCAGTGGGGCCGCCGAGCTGATGCGCCATCTGCTGGCTTAAGAATTCATAATGCTGCGCCCAGCGCAGCCCTGCGTCTTCCGCCGCTTCATTGGAATAGAGCGAAATCCCCAGCTCACGATAAATTTCACGACGAAACGCCGGGGGCACCACCAGCTGGGTGCCATCCTCCAGCTGCAGTTTGTCGGTCATCAGCATACGGACTTCGTAGGCTAATACTTTATTAAACTGCTGGAGACTCGGCAGGATCGCGAAATTCAGTACCACCAGATAGGTCGTCACCAGGCTGACGAACAGCAAGGTGACGATCAGGAGCAGCGTGCGAGCAAATGAGCTGCGCGGCGAAAAGCGCACGCGTTTCATGCCTTAGAGCCGTCCGGGACGAAGACGTAGCCCAGACCCCAGACGGTCTGGATATAGCGCGGATGCGCCGGATCCTCTTCCACCATGCGGCGCAGGCGGGAGATCTGAACGTCGATGGAGCGCTCCATCGCAGAATATTCGCGCCCGCGGGCGAGGTTCATCAGCTTATCGCGCGACAGCGGTTCGCGAGGATGACTCACCAGCGCCTTCAGGACCGCAAATTCGCCGCTGGTCAACGGCATCGGCTCGTCTTCACGGAACATCTCGCGGGTGCCCAGGTTCAGTTTGAATTTACCAAAGGCGATAACCGCCTCTTCCTGCGATGGCGCGCCCGGCAGTTCATTCGCCTGACGACGCAGCACCGCCCGAATACGGGCCAGCAGTTCACGCGGGTTAAACGGCTTCGGAATGTAGTCGTCAGCCCCGATTTCCAGGCCAACGATCCGGTCAACCTCTTCACCTTTCGCCGTCACCATAATGATCGGCATCGGGTTGCTCTGACTGCGCAGACGACGGCAAATCGAGAGACCATCTTCCCCAGGCAGCATCAGATCCAGCACCATCAGGTGGAAGGATTCACGGGTTAACAGACGATCCATCTGTTCGGCGTTCGCCACGCTACGAACCTGGAAGCCCTGCTCGGTCAGATAACGTTCGAGCAGCGCACGCAGGCGCATGTCGTCATCCACAACCAGAATCTTATAATTCTCTTGCATTGTTTGTACTCCCAAAGGTTCACTGCAATAGTCAGTGCGTATTCTCAAAAAAGCCCGGCACGCTCACCAGCTAAATCTGGTATATATTCCAGGCTAAATTGTTACAAAGCATATTTAACAGCAGGTTAAGTATACATTTAATCATAAGACACAGTATTTATCCTGTCGGTATTATTACGCGCTACAAATTGTGCGCAACGACAGACTGTCAGAAGGTTGAACTCACGATGAAAACGCCGCTGATCACCCGCGAGGGATATGAAAAACTGAAGCAGGAAATGGACTACCTGTGGCGCCAGGAGCGCCCGGAAGTGACCAAAAAGGTCACCTGGGCCGCCAGCCTTGGCGACCGCAGCGAGAACGCGGACTACCAGTACAACAAAAAGCGCCTGCGGGAGATCGATCGCCGGGTCCGCTATCTGACCAAATGTCTGGAACAGTTAAAGATCGTCGATTATTCCCCGCAGCAGGAAGGCAAAGTCTTCTTCGGCGCCTGGGTAGAGATCGAAAACGACGAGGGCGATACCAAACGCTTTCGCATCGTCGGCTACGATGAGATTTTTGGCCGCAAAGACTACATCTCCATCGACTCACCGATGGCGCGGGCCTTGCTGAAAAAAGAGGTCGGCGATCTGGCTATCGTTAACACGCCGGCGGGCGAAGCCAGCTGGTATGTCAACGAGATCGAATACGTAAAATAGACAAGAACTTTCCGAGAGACACCGGGCGCGACTGGCATTTTCAGCCGTCAGTCCGTATAACTAGTCCCTGATTTTTGACCCTAAAGATGAATTAAAAGCCATGATGAATGATTCGCTCTGCCGCATTATTGCGGGTGAACTTCAGGCCAGAGCCGAACAGGTAGAAGCTGCCGTTCGCCTGCTTGATGAAGGGAACACCGTGCCGTTTATTGCACGTTATCGTAAAGAAGTCACCGGCGGTCTGGATGACACGCAGCTGCGTAATCTGGAAACCCGCCTTGGCTATCTGCGCGAACTGGAAGACCGTCGTCAGGCGATCCTCAAATCCATCGCTGAACAGGGCAAACTGACCGACGCGCTGGAAAAAGCCATCACCACCACGCTCAGCAAAACCGAACTGGAAGACCTCTACCTGCCGTACAAGCCGAAGCGCCGTACCCGCGGGCAGATCGCCATCGAAGCCGGGCTGGAGCCGCTGGCTGACCTGCTGTGGAACGAACCGGCCCACGATCCGGAAGCGGAAGCCGCAAAATATATTAACGCTGACAACGGCATCGCCGACAGCAAAGCGGCCCTGGACGGCGCGCGCTATATTCTGATGGAGCGGTTTGCCGAAGACGCCGCGCTGCTGGCGAAGGTCCGCGACTATCTGTGGAAAAACGCCCACCTGGTCTCCACCGTCGTCAGCGGCAAAGAAGAGGAAGGCGCCAAATTCCGCGACTACTTCGATCACCATGAACCGATCGCCACCGTGCCGTCGCATCGCGCGCTGGCGATGTTCCGCGGTCGCAACGAAGGCGTGCTGCAGCTCTCTTTAAACGCCGATCCGCAGTTTGACGAGCCGCCGAAAGAGAGCCACGGCGAGCAAATTATTATCGACCACCTTGGCCTGCGCCTGAATAACGCCCCGGCGGACAGCTGGCGTAAAGGTGTCGTCAGTTGGACCTGGCGTATCAAAGTGCTGATGCACCTCGAAACCGAGCTGATGGGCACCGTGCGCGAGCGCGCGGAGGACGAAGCCATCAACGTCTTCGCCCGTAACCTGCACGACCTCCTGATGGCCGCGCCCGCCGGGTTGCGCGCCACCATGGGACTCGATCCGGGTCTGCGCACCGGGGTGAAAGTGGCCGTCGTCGACGCCACCGGTAAACTGGTCGCCACCGATACCATCTATCCCCATACCGGCCAGGCCGCCAAAGCGGCCGTCGTCGTCGCCGCGCTGTGTGAAAAGTACAATGTTGAGCTGGTGGCCATCGGCAATGGTACCGCCTCGCGTGAAACCGAGCGTTTCTTCCTCGACGTGCAGAAGCAGTTCCCGAAAGTCACCGCCCAGAAGGTGATCGTCAGCGAAGCCGGGGCTTCCGTTTACTCCGCCTCCGAGCTGGCGGCCCAGGAGTTCCCGGACCTCGACGTGTCGCTGCGCGGCGCGGTCTCCATCGCCCGCCGTCTGCAGGATCCCCTGGCCGAGCTGGTGAAAATCGACCCGAAATCGATTGGCGTCGGCCAGTATCAGCACGATGTCAGCCAGACCCAACTGGCGCGTAAGCTGGACGCAGTGGTGGAAGACTGCGTGAACGCCGTCGGCGTTGACCTGAATACCGCCTCCGTTCCGCTGCTGACCCGCGTCGCCGGCCTGACCCGCATGATGGCGCAGAACATCGTTGCCTGGCGCGACGAGAACGGCCAGTTCCAGAATCGCCAGCAGTTGCTGAAGGTCAGCCGTCTGGGGCCGAAAGCCTTTGAACAGTGCGCCGGCTTCCTGCGTATCAACCATGGCGACAACCCGCTGGATGCCTCCACCGTGCACCCGGAAGCCTATCCGGTGGTCGAGCGCATTCTGGCCGCCACCCAACAGGCGCTGAAAGATCTGATGGGCAACAGCAGCGAACTGCGTCATCTGAAGGCCGTGGATTTCACCGATGAGAAGTTCGGCGTTCCGACCGTCACCGACATTATCAAAGAGCTGGAAAAACCGGGCCGCGATCCGCGTCCGGAGTTTAAGACGGCGAAGTTCGCCGACGGCGTAGAGACCATGAGCGATCTACTGCCGGGGATGATCCTGGAAGGCGCCGTCACCAACGTCACCAATTTCGGCGCGTTTGTCGATATCGGCGTCCATCAGGATGGACTGGTACACATTTCGTCGCTTTCTGACCGGTTTGTTGAAGATCCGCACACCGTGGTGAAAGCGGGCGACATCGTGAAGGTCAAGGTCATGGAAGTCGATCTGCCGCGTAAACGTATCGCCCTGACCATGCGTCTCGACGAGCAGCCAGGCGACAGCAACGCCCGCCGCGGCGGCGGTCAGGATCGCCCCCAGGGTAACCGCCCGGCCGCGAAGGCCGCCAACCCCCGCGGTCGCGAGGCACAGCCTGCCGGTAACAGCGCAATGATGGATGCCCTCGCTGCGGCGATGGGTAAAAAACGCTAATCTCTCTCTGCCCCTTTTCAGGGGCAGTTTTCATTTTTCATCCCCTGGCGATACGGCCGCCATTACGCGCAAAACGGGTTCAGTCATTTCTGATAACCTGCATTAATTCCGTTAAGGAAAGGTCGCGAAATTATTATTTTCATTTCGTTAACTTAAGAAACCTTAATTAAACATTAGATCGCCGAAATAATATTTTGCGCCTATTTGATCACCGACTGGATTTTGCGGCATATCAATAAAAAGGTGATTTTCGCTATAAAAATAGCGCGAAGCGCATCATATGTATTGATGATAAAAACCATTCTCATTATCATCACTTTCAGAACGTTTTTTCCTTTTTCGTTGGCTACGGTCCCCGGCGCAGCTGCCTCCAGGCGTCCGGAAAATTCTTCTTCGGTTAGCGATAGACAAGTAGGCCCTATGCAATTCACACCTGATAGTGCGTGGAAAATTACCGGATTCTCCCGCGATATTAGCCCAGCATACCGTCAGAAATTACTCTCCCTCGGCATGCTGCCCGGTTCCTCTTTTCATGTGGTTCGCGTAGCGCCGCTCGGCGATCCTGTTCATATTGAAACCCGACGCGTCAGTCTGGTATTACGCAAAAAAGATCTCGCCTTAATCGAACTGGAAGCGGTTGCACAATAACGGCTGGCCCGGCACAAGAGTCTGAAATATGAAAAAATTAACCGTTGGTTTAATTGGTAATCCTAATTCTGGCAAGACCACCTTATTTAATCAGCTGACCGGCGCCCGCCAGCGCGTAGGCAACTGGGCCGGGGTCACCGTTGAGCGTAAAGAGGGCGTTTTCGCCACCACTGACCATCAGGTCACGCTGGTCGACCTCCCGGGAACCTACTCCCTGACCACCATCTCTTCGCAGACCTCGCTGGACGAGCAGATTGCCTGCCACTACATCCTGAGCGGCGACGCCGACATGCTGATTAACGTGGTTGATGCCTCCAACCTCGAGCGAAACCTCTATCTGACGCTGCAGCTGCTCGAGCTGGGGATCCCCTGCGTCGTCGCGCTGAACATGCTGGATATCGCCGAAAAGCAGCAGGTGCGTATCGATATCGACGCCCTCGCCGCCCGTCTCGGCTGCCCGGTCATTCCGCTGGTCTCAACCCGCGGACGCGGAATCGAAGCGCTGAAGATTGCCCTCGACCGTCATCAGGCGAACAGCGATATTGAGCTGGTTCACTATCCGCAGCCGCTTCTGCGCGAAGCTGACCTGCTGGCGCAGCAAATGTCAGCGCAGATCCCGACCCGGCAGCGGCGTTGGCTGGGTCTGCAGATGCTGGAGGGCGATATCTACAGCCGGGCCTATGCCGGCGACGCCGCCGATAAACTGGATATTGCTCTGGCGAATCTCAGCGACGAGATCGACGACCCGGCGTTGCATATCGCAGACGCACGCTATCAGACCATCGCCGCCATTTGCGACGCCGTCAGCAACACCCTGACCGCCGAGCCGAGCCGCTTCACCGCGGCGATGGACAAAGTGATCCTCAACCGCTTCCTCGGGTTGCCGATTTTTCTCTTTGTCATGTACCTGATGTTCCTGCTGGCGATAAACATCGGCGGCGCGCTGCAGCCGATTTTTGATGCCGGCTCGGTCGCGGTCTTTATTCACGGTATTCAATGGCTGGGCTACACCCTGCACTTCCCGGACTGGCTGACCGTGTTCCTCGCCCAGGGGATCGGCGGCGGTATCAACACCGTGCTACCGCTGGTGCCGCAGATCGGCATGATGTATCTGTTCCTCTCCTTCCTTGAGGACTCCGGCTACATGGCGCGCGCCGCCTTTGTCATGGACCGCCTGATGCAAGCCCTCGGCCTGCCGGGGAAATCCTTCGTCCCGCTGATTGTCGGTTTTGGCTGCAACGTGCCGTCGGTGATGGGCGCCCGCACCCTTGACGCGCCGCGCGAGCGTCTGATGACCATTATGATGGCGCCGTTTATGTCCTGCGGCGCGCGGCTGGCGATCTTCGCCGTCTTCGCGGCCGCGTTCTTTGGGCAGAACGGCGCGCTGGCGGTCTTCTCGCTCTATGTGCTGGGCATTGTGATGGCCATCCTCACCGGCCTGATGCTGAAGCACACCATTATGCGCGGCGAAGCCTCGCCGTTCGTGATGGAGCTGCCGGTGTACCACGTCCCGCATATCAAGAGCCTGATTATCCAGACCTGGCAGCGCCTGAAAGGCTTTGTGCTGCGCGCCGGGAAGGTGATCGTCATCGTCAGCATCTTCCTCAGCGCGCTGAACAGCTTCTCACTGAGCGGTAAGGTCGTCGACAACATCAACGACTCCGCGCTGGCCTCGGTGAGCCGGGTCATTACGCCGGTGTTTAAACCGATCGGCGTGCATGAAGATAACTGGCAGGCCACCGTCGGCCTGTTTACCGGCGCGATGGCGAAAGAGGTGGTAGTGGGTACGCTGAACACCCTCTATACCGCCGAAGATATCCAGAATGAGGAATTCAATCCGCAGACCTTCAGCCTCGGCGAAGAACTGCTCGCCGCCGTCGATGAGACATGGCAGGGACTGAAAGACACCTTCAGCCTCAGCGTCCTGGCCAACCCCATCGAAGCCAGCAAAGGCGATGGCGAAATGGCCACCGGCGCCATGGGGGTGATGGGCAGTAAATTTGGCAGCGCGGCGGCGGCATACAGCTACCTGATCTTCGTCCTGCTCTATATTCCCTGCATCTCGGTGATGGGCGCCATCGCCCGCGAATCAAGCCGCGGCTGGATGACCTTCTCCATCCTGTGGGGGCTGAATATCGCCTATTCGCTCTCGACGCTCTATTACCAGACCGTTAGCTTTAGCGATCACCCGCGCTACAGTCTGGTGTGTATCCTGGCGGTAGTGTTGTTCAACGTGGTGCTCTTCGGCCTGTTGCGCCGGGCGCGCAGCCGGGTGGACGTCTCGCTGCTTGCCACGCGAAAAACGCCGGCCTCCTGCTGTTCCAGCCCGGCTGGCGATTGCCACTAAGGAGGGACTGTGGCGTCGTTAATGGAAGTCCGCGATATGCTGGCCCTGCAGGGCCGCATGGAGGCGAAACAGCTCAGTGCTCGCCTGCAGACGCCTCAGCCGCTGATTGACGCCATGCTTGAGCGAATGGAAGCCATGGGTAAGGTGGTCCGGATCAGCGAAACGAGCGAGGGCTGCCTCTCCGGCAGCTGTAAAAGTTGCCCTGAAGGGAAAGCGGCGTGCCGGCAGGAGTGGTGGGCGCTGCGATGAAAGGAGTCAGGCCAGGTCGCGCAACGAGGTAAAACGAGTAAGACAGCTATGAAAAACGGGCCAGCAGGCCCGTTTTCTTATGACTGGATTATTTATAAACGTCAGCGTTAGCGTGTACGGTTTTTTCGTTTTTCTGCCCGGCAATCACCACAAAGTATTTCCCACCCAGCTCATCGGCTTTTTTCGACAGATCGCGTCGGGCATCCATCGGCGACGTCGTCCTGGAGGTCGTAATGCTACCGACCTTGGTCAGATTCATCTTCGCCACGTCTTCTTTTTGGATCTCTTTCGCGGCGAATGCGCCGAAAGAGAGGGTGCCTATCACCAGAGATGCAACCATTCCTGTAACAAGTTTCATAGCCTCTACTCTCCATAAGGTTGTTATTGTAGGTCACGGTGGCGGATTGAAATAATCAACCACCGTAACAACCTAAGTATTGCTAGGAATGGCCCTTTTACCATGGCGCGGCAAAAAAAATTACCCCAGCCGCGTCTTCAGCGCCAGCAGCGGCTCGCAGAAGGCCGCGGGATGGGAAACAAACGGCGCATGCGCGGCCTTATCGAAGAGGATTGACTCGCTTTCCGGCCACAGGTCATCCAGCAACGGGACGATCTTGCGCGGCACCAGTCCATCCAGCCGGCCATACAGCCGCAGAAACGGCATCGGCAGCCTGACCAGCGCCTGACGCAGATCGACGGTTCTGAGGATCTCCAGTCCGCCATTCAGCGCCTCGGCGGAAGGCATCGGCAGCGAAAGCACCGCCTGCTTTAACGCCCGCGCATCCTGACGCGCGCTCTCTGTGCCCATGGTTTGCAGGGCGAGGAATCGCTCGACGGTGCGCTGGAAATCGTCGCTCAGCTGCTGCTGAAATCCGGCCAGCACCTCGGGCTTGATGCCGGGCCAGTCGTCACGAGCCGCGAAACAGGGGGAAGAGGCAACCGTCACCAGCGCCTGCATGCGTTCCGGACGCATAATCGCGACCTGGCTGGCCACCAGCCCGCCCAGGCTCCAGCCCAGCCACACCGCCTGTGGAGGGGCCTGCTCCAGCACCCGCTGCGCCATCGCCTCCAGCGACATCGCCCCAAACCCGCCGCTGCGGCCATAGCCCGGCAGATCCACCAGGTGGAGGGTAAAATGCGAAGCCAGGTGCGGCGTGATGCAATCCCATACCTGAGCGTTCAGCCCCCAGCCGTGCAGCAGCACAAGATGACAATCTCCTTCGCCGATTGTTTGCCACCAGATGTCGTTCATCCGTTACCGTTCTCTTTTTACTGGACAGAAGGCCAAATATGCTAACAGCACACAGCTTATGCTGGCTATGCCAAATGCCGCTGGCAGTCGCCCGCTGGGGGATCTGCTCCCGCTGCAGCCGCGTCCTGCTCGCCTGTCCCCCGCTCTGCCCGCAGTGCGGCCTGCCGGCGGCGGCATCCCGTCACCCCTGCGGCCGCTGCCTGCAAAAGCCGCCTCCCTGGCATCGGCTGGTGGCGGTCAATGACTATCGCCCGCCGCTGAGCGGTCTGGTGCAGCAGCTGAAGTTTCACCATCGCCCGGAGCTGGGCCCCGCCCTCGCGCGTCTGCTGCTGCAGCGCCTTCTGCAGCGTGACGATTTGCCGCCAGTAGACGCTCTGGTCGGCGTGCCGCTATGGCATCGCCGTCGCTGGCGCCGGGGTTATAATCAGTGCGACGAACTGTGCCGACCGTTAGCCCGCTGGCGAGGATGCGTCTGGCATCGCGAAGGCCTGACTCGCCAGCGAGCCGGCGCCGTCCAACATTCGCTCAATGCCCGCCAGCGCAGGCAGAACCTGAAAAATGCCTTTCAGCTTGAATTTGCCGTGCAGGGACTCCATATCGCTCTGGTGGATGATGTCGTCACGACCGGCAGCACCGTCGCCGAGATATCCCGCCTGCTTTTGCGAAACGGCGCCGCGACGGTTCAGGTATGGTGTTTGTGCCGTACCTTGTAGACCCCCGCTGATGGGCGTATTATAACCCAGTAAAATAGTCAACTATTAGGCCAACGCTATGATCCGTATTTCCGATGCTGCACAAGCGCACTTTGCCAAACTGCTGGCAAATCAGGAAGAAGGGACGCAAATTCGCGTATTTGTGATTAATCCCGGCACCCCAAACGCTGAGTGCGGCGTATCCTACTGCCCACCGGATGCGGTGGAAGACACCGACACGGCGCTGAAATTTGAACAGCTGACCGCCTATGTCGATGAGCTCAGCGCGCCCTATCTGGAAGACGCTGAAATTGATTTCGTCACTGACCAGCTCGGCTCGCAGCTGACGCTGAAAGCGCCGAACGCCAAAATGCGCAAAGTCTCTGACGATGCCCCGCTGATGGAGCGCGTCGAGTACCTGCTGCAGTCGCAGATTAACCCGCAGCTGGCAGGCCACGGCGGCCGCGTATCGCTGATGGAGATCACCGACGACGGTCTGGCTATCCTGCAGTTCGGCGGCGGATGCAACGGCTGCTCGATGGTCGACGTGACCCTGAAAGAAGGTATTGAAAAACAGCTGCTGAACGAGTTTCCGGAGCTGAAAGGGGTTCGCGATCTGACCGAGCACCAGCGTGGCGAGCACTCCTACTACTAAACCCTTCCTCCGGCGGCAGCCTGCCGCCGGATCGCCGTGATCCATTCTGTGTTACCGCGCAACATCTCTCGCTAAACGACCGGCAAAAACCGGGGAAAGAGTATGACTTAAGTCTCATATTTAACATTTTCCCCCGTCAGGTGATTCTCAACCCTC
This sequence comes from Klebsiella sp. P1CD1, assembly GCF_003790505.1. Taxonomy (NCBI): domain Bacteria; kingdom Pseudomonadati; phylum Pseudomonadota; class Gammaproteobacteria; order Enterobacterales; family Enterobacteriaceae; genus Klebsiella; species Klebsiella sp. P1CD1. The sequence goes on along the minus strand of NZ_CP033631.1, from coordinate 416,124 downwards.
ACATGTTACCCGTATCATCCATTTCAGGCGCCACCGGCAAAAAAATAGCCAGCTATCCTTTCTCTGGGTAAGGATAATGCAAGCGTTTACGGTGCCAGACTATTTTGCTCCCTGACGGAGCGGATGCTCTACAGGTTCGAACTTTGACGTTACCCATAACAAATTAAGGCCAGGTAAATCATGCCATTAGTCATCGTTGCTATCGGGGTTGCCCTGTTGTTGCTGTTAATGATCCGTTTCAAAATGAACGGCTTCATTGCGCTGGTTCTGGTGGCGCTCGCCGTCGGATTAATGCAGGGTATGCCACTGGATAAAGTGATCGTCTCCATCAAAAACGGCGTTGGCGGCACCCTTGGCAGCCTCGCGCTGATCATGGGCTTCGGCGCTATGCTCGGTAAGCTGCTGGCAGACTGCGGCGGCGCCCAGCGTATCGCCACCACGCTTATCAATAAGTTCGGTAAGAAGCATATTCAGTGGGCGGTGGTCCTGACCGGCTTCACCGTTGGCTTCGCCCTGTTCTATGAAGTGGGCTTCGTGCTGATGCTGCCGCTGGTGTTCACCATCGCCGCCTCGGCCCGTATTCCGTTGCTGTACGTCGGCGTACCGATGGCAGCCGCGCTCTCCGTCACCCACGGCTTCCTGCCGCCGCATCCGGGTCCGACCGCGATTGCCACCATCTTCCATGCCGATATGGGCAAAACGCTGCTCTACGGCACCATTCTGGCTATCCCGACGGTTATCCTGGCAGGGCCGGTGTTTGCGCGCTTCCTGAAAGGCATTGATAAGCCGATCCCGGAAGGCCTGCATAACCCGAAAGTGTTCACAGAAGAAGAGATGCCTGGCTTTGGCGTCAGCGTCTGGACCTCGCTGGTACCGGTGATCCTGATGGCGATGCGCGCCGTGGCCGAGATGATCCTGCCGAAGGGCCACGCCTTCCTGCCGATTGCTGAGTTCTTCGGCGACCCGGTGATGGCCACCCTGATTGCGGTACTGATCGCCCTGTTCACCTTCGGTTTGAACCGCGGCCGCTCCATGGAGCAGATCAACGATACCCTGACTTCTTCTATTAAAATCATCGCGATGATGCTGTTGATCATCGGCGGCGGCGGCGCCTTCAAACAGGTGCTGGTGGATAGCGGCATGGATAAATACATCGCCTCTATCATGCACGAATCGAACATGTCTCCGCTGTTTATGGCGTGGTCAATCGCCGCAGTGCTGCGTATCGCGCTGGGTTCGGCGACCGTTGCCGCCATCACCGCAGGCGGGATTGCCGCGCCGCTGATCGCCACCACCGGCGTCAGCCCGGAACTGATGGTTATCGCCGTTGGCTCCGGCAGCGTTATCTTCTCTCACGTCAACGATCCGGGTTTCTGGCTGTTCAAAGAGTACTTTAACCTGACCATCGGCGAGACCATCAGGTCCTGGTCGGTGCTGGAAACCATTATCTCAGTATGCGGCCTGGTAGGCTGTCTGCTGCTGGGGATGGTGGTGTAAGGAGACTCCCGCACAGAAAAAGGCCGGTCCGCATAATGCGGACCGGCCTTTTTTATCGGACATGCTCATCGCCGCGCAGCAAACGACGCGGCGGGAAGTCATCTGGCGGCGGCTTTCTTGCTCGCCGCCTTGCGCCGTTTATCCAGATCCTTAATCAGCTTATTGACCTGTTCATCGGCAAACATCTGTTCCAGGGTGACGGACAGCTTCCGGCGCCAGTTCGGGTACTCAGTGCTGGTGCCCGGAATGTTAACCGGCGACGCCATCTCCAGCCAGTCTTCCGGCTGCAGGCCCAGTAGCGCACTGTTACTGTCGGCAATGTAACGCTGCATCCCCCGGTTGAGGATCCCGGTCATGCTCATCAGCGAGGCCTTATGCCCGGCACGTTTGGGCAGACAGCCATACTTATGCAACGCATCCAGCAGCCCTTGCTTCGCCAGCTCGCGGTCCTGGTACAGCCCGCGCAGCACCACCTCATCAGGATAGAGCCCCAGCGCTTTACCTAGCGTCAGATCGCCGCTTTCCCAGTAGCCGCGGAGGGTGGGCAGGTCGTGCGTCGTCGCCACAGCCATTGATTGCTCCGGGTACAGCGCCGGCGCGCGGAACGTTTTCTCTGCATCACTCTCAAAATAGAGCACCTTATAAGAATAGACGCCGCTGTTGCGTAACTTGCTGACAATCTCCACCGGTACCGTGCCCAGGTCTTCGCCGATCACCATGCAGCGATGACGCTGGCTTTCCAGGGCCAGGAGCGACAGCAGATCGTCGACGGGATACTGAACGTAAGCGCCATGGTCGGCGGTTTCACCATAGGGGATCCACCACAAACGCAGCACCGACATCACGTGATCGATGCGCAGCGCGCCGCAGTTCTGCATATTGGCGCGCAGCAGGTCGATAAACGGCTCATAGGCGCGAGCGGCAATAATATGCGGATCCATCGGCGGCAGGCCCCAGTTCTGGCCCAGCGGGCCCAGAATATCCGGCGGCGCGCCCACGGACGCTTTCAGGCAGTACAGCTCACGGTCGCACCAGGTCTCCGACCCGCCTTCGGCGACGCCCACCGCCAGATCGCGGTAGAGGCCAATCGGCATCCCGTCGCGCTGGCTGGTTTCCCAGCAGGCGGCAAACTGGCTCCAGGCCAGCCACTGCAGCCAGAGATAGAAACTGACGTCGTCCTCATGCTCAATGCAGAAGGCTTTCACCTCCGGGCTGTCGATATCCTGAAAGGCCTTCGGCCAGGCCGGCCAGCCCCAGCGCAGCAGGTCCTGTTGTACCTGCCAGGCGTGCAGCGCATCGAAAGCGGCCTGCCAGTAGAGGCTTTCCCCTTCGCGCAGAACAAACTCGCGGAACGCTGTCATCTGCTCATCTTCACGACGAGAGAATCGTTTCCACGCCATACGCAGCGCGGTCATTTTCAGCGTGGTGACCGCGGTATAGTCGACATCATCCGTTTGCCGCGCCGCCTGCAAGGCCTGCTGGGTCGCTGCGGACTGCCACCACGCCTGCGCCTCTTCGCTACGCTGGAAATCTTCAACCGCATTAACGTCGATGTAGATGACGTTCAGCCAGCGACGTGAAGACGGGCTATACGGACTGGCGCTCTCCGGGTTCGCCGGATAGAGAGCATGTATCGGGTTAAGGCCAATAAACGACCCGCCGCGGCGGGCGATTTCCGGCAACATGGCCCGCAGATCGCCAAAATCGCCGATCCCCCAGTTTTTCTCCGAGCGCAGGGTATAAAGCTGCACGCAGGTGCCCCACAGCTTTTTCCCCTCTTTCAGCGGCTGCGGTTCGTAGCAGCGCGCCGGCGCGACAATGGTCCGGCAGTGCCAACGCTCTCCCTCCTGGGTGAGCGTCAGGGAGTGGTACCCCTCCGGCAGTTTAGCCGGCAGCGGCAGCGTCTCGCCGCCGCGGGTTTTCCCTTGATACTGCTTACCGTCCTCAGTGGTCAGGATCCACTGATACTCACCGCGTCCTGCCACCGGCAGCGACATTTTTTTGCCGTGGGTGAAAATTTTCACGTTCGGCAGCGGGTTAACCGCCACTTTCGTGGCGGCGGTAGAGCGATGCATCGCATCCAGCAGGCGCTGTTTGGTGACAGCCGCGATAGACTGCGGCTTACCGTGCGCATTGATATAGCTGGGGCTGATGCCCGCCGCCAGCGCGGCATTATCGAGGCGTTTACTCTCCATAGGCCTTCCTTTAGCGTTTCGCCTGCCAGATACGTTGCTGATAATCGCGGATCGAGCGGTCGGAGCTGAACATGCCGCAGCGCGCGGTGTTGAGGATAGCCGCGCGGGTCCAGGCCTCCTGGTCGCGATACAGCTCATCTACCCGTTTTTGCGCCGCTACGTAGGCTTCGAAATCGGCCAGCACCAGGTACGGATCGCCGCCCTGCAGCAGGCTGTGCAGCATCTGATCGAAGGCATGCTTGTCGCCGTTGCTGTAGGTGCCGTTCTCCAGCTCCTTAAGCACCGCATCGAGCAGCTTGTCTTTTTTACGCCATTTCAGCGGATCGTAGCCTTTCGCTTTCAGGGCTTTCACCTCTTCAACCGTGTGGCCGAAGATAAAGATGTTTTCCTCGCCCACCTGCTCAGCGATTTCCACGTTAGCGCCATCCAGCGTCCCGACGGTCAGCGCGCCGTTCAGCGCCAGCTTCATGTTGCCGGTGCCAGAGGCTTCTTTACCCGCGGTGGAGATCTGCTCGGAGATATCCGCCGCCGGGATCAGTTTTTCCGCTGCCGATACACAATAGTCCGGCAGGAAGACCACCTTCAGCTTATCGCCGACTTTCGGGTCATTGTTGATCGCTTCCGCTACCTTATTGATGGCAAAAATAATGTTTTTCGCCAGATAGTAGCCCGGCGCCGCTTTCGCGCCGAACAGGAAGACGCGCGGCACGCGGTCCGCCTGCGGGTTTTCGCGGATCTCTTTGTACAGCGCAAGAATATGCAGCAGGTTAAGGTGCTGACGCTTGTACTCGTGCAGGCGTTTGATCTGAATATCGAAAATCGCCTGCGGGTTGATCTCAATCCCGGTACGCTGCTTCACAAACTCGGCCAGATGAACTTTGTTGGCCTGCTTGATATCGCGATAGGTCTGACGGAATGCCGCATCGTCAGCGTATTTTTCCAGATTGATCAGCTGGTCGAGGTCATTGGCCCACTCTTTTTTCAGCGTCTCATCCAGCAGCGAGGCCAGCGCCGGGTTGCACTGCTTGATCCAGCGGCGCGGCGTGATGCCGTTGGTCACGTTATGGAATTTGTTCGGCCACAGCTGGTTATATTCCGGGAACAAATCTTTTACCACCAGGTCCGAGTGCAACGCCGCCACGCCGTTGACAGCAAAGCCGCCCACCACGCACATGTTGGCCATCCGAACCTGCTTGTCATGCACCACCGCCAGCTTCGCCCAGACCTGCTTATCGCCCGGCCAGGTTTTGTCCACCAGCTGTTTAAAGCGGTCGTTGATCTCTTTAATGATCTGCATATGGCGCGGCAGCAGCGCTTTCACCAGCTTCTCATCCCAGCACTCCAGCGCTTCCGGCATCAGGGTGTGGTTGGTGTAAGCAAAGGTTTTACTGGTGATCGCCCAGGCGTCGTCCCAGCTCAGCTGGTGCTCGTCGATCAGCACGCGCAGCAGCTCCGGAATGGCGATGGTCGGGTGCGTATCGTTCAGCTGGATCACTTCGTAATCCGCCAGCTCGGCCAGCTTGCGGCCTGCCAGATGATGACGACGCAGGATATCGGCCACTGAGCAGGCGCACTGGAAGTACTGCTGCATCAGGCGCAGTTTTTTACCGGCCTGATGGTTGTCGTTCGGGTACAGCACCTTGGTCAGTTTTTCCGCGTCGATGCCCTGCTGCTCGGCGCGCAGGAAATCGCCATCGTTGAATTTGGTCAGGTTGAACGGATGAGCGTGTTTGGCCTGCCACAGACGCAGCGGCTGGGCGACGTTGTTGCGATAGCCAAGCACCGGCAGGTCCCAGGCTTCGCCGGTAATGACGAACGCCGGCTGCCATTCGCCGTTTTTGCTGACTTTCCCGCCGATGCCGACCTGGACATCCAGCGCTTCGTTATGACGGAACCACGGGTAGCTGTTACGCCCCCAGTCGTCCGGGGCTTCCATCTGCTGGCCATCGTCAAATGACTGGCGGAACAGGCCATACTGGTAATTGAGACCGTAACCGGTCGCCGACTGCCCCACCGTCGCCATGGAGTCGAGGAAGCAGGCTGCCAGACGTCCCAGGCCGCCGTTACCCAGCGCCGGGTCTGTCTCTTCTTCCAGCAGATCGGTGAGGTTGACGTCGTAGCCTTTCAGCGCGTCGCTAACGCCCTCGTACCAGCCCAGGTTGAGCAGGTTGTTGCCGGTCAGGCGACCAATCAGAAACTCCATCGAGATGTAGTTAACGTGACGCTGTCCTTGCGCCGGTTTCGCTACCGGCTGCGCCGCCAGAAGTTCCGCCAGCGCTCCGCTGACCGCGCGCCACCATTGACGCTGTGTCATCTCGGAAGCGGACTGTAAACCAAAATGCTGCCACTGACGCGTCAGTGCAGCCTGAAACTGAGCTTTGTTAAATGAAGTCTGTGACATAATGAGATCCGGGTCCTTTACTAAAACGATGGCGCTAGTGTGCCGACCTCCCGATTCATCGTCCTCATCCCGACGGGGATTAGACAGGGAGGAGTGGCGGGGATGAGCGAAAAGTGTGATCCTGGACACTATAGTGTGGGTGAGAAGGCAAAAATATGCTGTAAAAATCACCGCGATATGACAATCGAGAGGTTACGTCCGCAGGGAAAAAATTTGTTACAGGCCAATACGCGCTAAAAATCTTTCCGCCTCTCGCCAGGTTATTAAAAAAATAAATAGAGAGCTCTGGAGAAATAAGCACATTTCATCACATTGATCCGCAAAAAAGATTACTTCTAAGAAATCACTGACAATAATTTAATAAAAACAAACAACTACTCTTCACATAAAATAAATCTCTCCCCGCTCCGCCAGCCGCCGCCTGAAAACCGCTGGCGGCGAGTTCTGCCTGCGATTTTTCCCCATTCTCAACCAATGTCAAAATTTGTGACATAGAGCAAATTCAAGAGCATAAAGTTCGGACATAACTTGCAATAAATTTCATAATCACCGACCTTATTAGATATTAATTACGAAGCGCAAAAAAAATCGCAACCTCTCTCTTGCACAGCGAAATGTAGAACTATGTTGATTCCGTCCAAATTAAGTCGTCCGGTCCGCCTTGAACACACTGTGGTTCGTGAGCGTTTACTGGCGAAACTTTCCGGCGCGAACAATTATCGTCTCGTGCTGATCACCAGCCCTGCCGGGTACGGTAAAACAACGCTCATTTCTCAGTGGGCCGCGGGTAAAAACGATCTCGGGTGGTTTTCGCTGGACGAAGGCGACAATCAGCAGGAGCGTTTTGCCAGCTATCTGATCGCGGCGATCCAGCAGGCTACCGGCAACCACTGCGCGGCCAGTGAAGCGATGGTGCAAAAGCGCCAGTACGCCAGCCTCTCCTCTCTTTTTGCGCAGCTGTTTATTGAACTCGCCGACTGGCAGCGCCCGCTGTACCTCGTCATTGATGATTATCACCTGATCAATAATCCGGTGATCCATGACGCGATGCGCTTTTTCCTCCGCCATCAGCCGGAGAATATGACCCTGGTGGTGCTGTCGCGTAACCTGCCGCAGTTGGGCATTGCCAACCTGCGCGTCCGCGATCAGCTTCTGGAGATTGGCAGCCAGCAGCTGGCCTTTACCCACCAGGAAGCGAAACAATTTTTCGACTGCCGTCTGACGTCGCCAATCGAAGCCGACGACAGCAGCCGGCTGTGCGACGATGTCGCCGGGTGGGCCACCGCGCTGCAGCTCATCGCCCTCTCCGCCCGCCAGAATAACTCTTCCGCCCAACACTCCGCCCGCCGCCTCGCCGGGATTAACGCCAGCCATCTGTCGGATTATCTGGTGGATGAAGTACTGGATAACGTCGACGCCCGCACGCGTAACTTTTTGCTGAAGAGTTCTCTGCTGCGCTCGATGAACGACGCGTTAATCGTGCGCGTCACCGGCGAAGAGAATGGCCAGATGCAGCTGGAGGAGATCGAACGCCAGGGGCTGTTCCTGCAGCGGATGGATGATTCCGGTGAATGGTTCCGCTATCACCCGCTGTTTGGCAGCTTCCTGCGCCAGCGTTGTCAGTGGGAGCTGGCGGTTGAACTGCCGGAGATCCACCGCGCTGCGGCGGAAAGCTGGATGGCGCAAGGGTTCCCCAGCGAGGCCATTCATCATGCTCTGGCCGCTGGCGATGCCAAAATGCTGCGCGATATCTTACTCAACCACGCCTGGGGCATGTTTAACCATAGCGAACTGGGGCTGCTGGAGCAGTCGCTGTCGGCGCTGCCCTGGTCAAATCTGCTGGAAAATCCGCGCCTGATCCTGCTGCAGGCCTGGCTGATGCAGAGCCAGCATCGTTACAGCGAAGTCAACACCCTGCTGGCGCGCGCCGAGCAGGAGATGAGTGTGGAAATGGACACCGCGATGCATGGCGATTTCAACGCGCTGCGCGCACAGGTAGCGATTAACGACGGCGACCAGGACGAAGCGGAACGTCTGTCGATGGTGGCCCTGGAAGAGTTGCCGCTGGCCAACTATTACAGCCGCATCGTCGCCACCTCGGTGCATGGCGAAGTCCTCCATTGCAAGGGGAAACTGACCAAATCCCTCGCCGTGATGCAGCAGACCGAACAGATGGCCCGCCGTCACGACGTGTGGCATTACGCGCTGTGGAGCATTATTCAGCAAAGTGAAATTCTCTTTGCCCAGGGCTTCCTGCAGGCTGCCTGGGAGAGCCAGGAGAAAGCCTTCCAGCTGGTGCGTGAACAGCACCTTGAGCAGTTGCCGATGCATGAGTTCCTGCTGCGCATCCGTTCTCAGCTGCTGTGGGCATGGGCGCGCCTCGACGAAGCTGAAGCCTGCGCCCGCCAGGGAATGGACGTTCTCTCAACTTATCAGCCGCAGCAGCAGCTGCAGTGTCTGGCGCTGATGGTCCAGTGCTCGCTGGCGCGCGGCGATCTCGATAATGCCCGTAGCCACCTGAACCGGCTGGAAAACCTGCTCGGTAACGGTCACTATCACAGCGACTGGGTCTCCAACGCCGATAAGGTGCGGGTGATCTACTGGCAGATGACCGGCGATAAAACCGCGGCGGCCAACTGGCTGCGCCAGACGCCGAAGCCGGAATTCGCCAACAACCACTTCCTGCAGAGCCAGTGGCGCAACATTGCCCGGGCGCAGATCCTGCTGGGCGATTTCGAACCGGCGGAAATGGTGCTGGAAGAGCTGAACGAAAATGCGCGTTCGCTGCGTTTGATGAGCGATCTCAACCGCAACCTGCTGCTGCTCAACCAACTGTACTGGCAGGCAGGACGCAAGAGCGAAGCGCAGAAAGCCTTGCTCGAAGCCCTGACGCTCGCCAACCGCACCGGCTTTATCAACCACTTTGTGATTGAAGGCGAGGCGATGGCTCAGCAGCTGCGCCAGCTGATCCAGCTGAACACTCTGCCGGAGCTGGAGCAACACCGCGCCCAGCGTATTCTGCGCGACATCAACCAGCATCATCGCCACAAATTCGCCCACTTTGACGAAGGGTTCGTCGAGCGGCTGCTGAATCACCCGGAGGTGCCGGAGCTTATCCGCACCAGCCCGCTGACCCAGCGCGAATGGCAGGTGCTTGGCTTAATCTATTCCGGTTACAGCAACGAGCAGATTGCCGGCGAGCTTGACGTGGCGGCTACCACCATCAAGACCCACATTCGCAACCTGTATCAGAAACTGGGCGTCGCCCACCGGCAAGACGCGGTGCAGCATGCTCAGCAGTTACTCAAGATGATGGGATACGGCGTCTGACGACGCCGTTGCCGTTTAGCACAGCTCCAGCTGGAGGTTGTTATCGGTGATGACCTTCAGCACGCCCGCCGGCGGCAGCACGTCGGTATAGACCGCATCGACCATACTGATACTACCCATATTGACCATCGCATTGCGGCCAAACTTGGTATGATCCACCACCAGCATCACGTGGCGTGAATTCTCAATGATCGCGCGCTTGGTGCGCACTTCATGATAATCAAACTCCAGCAGCGAGCCATCGCTGTCGACGCCGCTGATGCCAAGAATGCCGAAGTCGAGACGGAACTGCGAGATAAAATCCAGGGTCGCTTCCCCAATGATCCCGCCGTCGCGACTACGCAGTTCACCACCGGCGAGAATAATGCGGAAGTCCTCTTTAACCATCAGCGTGTTGGCCACGTTCAGGTTATTGGTGACAATGCGCAAATCGTGATGATCGAGCAGGGCGTGCGCCACCGCTTCCGGCGTGGTGCCGATATCAATAAACAGCGTCGCCCCATCGGGGATCTCGCTGGCTACCCGCCGGGCGATACGCTCTTTTTCCGCCGTCTGGGTCGCTTTGCGATCGTGCCAGGAGGTGTTCACCGAGCTGGAGGGCAGCGCCGCGCCGCCGTGATGGCGGAGGATCATTTTCTGTTCGGCTAAATCATTCAGGTCGCGGCGGATGGTCTGCGGGCTGACCGCGAACTGCTCAACCAGCTCTTCCGTGCTGACGTAACCCTGTTTTTTTACCAGCTCGATAATCGCGTCATGACGTTGTGTTTGTTTCATGAAATATCCCTGGAAAAATGTCGCCTACCCGACCCCTGTCGGTAAGTCTTTATGCGCGTTTTCGCCCATGCAAGGTATCAACAAACGCCATCGCCAGGCCGGTCGCCAGACCAGCCACATGCGCGCCGTTAGCGATCGCCATGCCGAAAACGTCAAACCAGCCAGCAATTAACCACACTAAAGAAAAGAGTATCAACCCGCGCTGCAGATAAATACCGCTCTGCGGATCGCGCTCGCCCCGCAGCCAGACGTAGCCCATCAGCGCATAGACCACGCCCGATAAGCCGCCAAACCACGGGCCGCTAAACTGATGCTGCACGAAGCCGCTCAACAGGGCGCTGATAACGGTGATCACCACCAGTTTGCCGCTGCCGATGCGTTTTTCCACCGCGCCGCCGAGATACCACCACCATAGCAGGTTGAAGAGAATATGCATCAGCGAGAAATGCATGAAAGCATGGCTGAAATAGCGCCAGGCTTCGAACTGCAGCGAAGGATCGTAGGGCCAGGCCAGCCAAATCATCACCGGCTGATCGCCCAACAGATTTTGCAGGATAAACACCGCGATGCAGATGAGCAGAATGGCCCAGGTGAACGGGCCGGCGTTATGCCGCAGCGTGGCAAAGAAAGGAAAGCGCTGATAGCGCAACCCGCTATTGGTCTGTCCGGACTGCCAGCTCGCCGCCAGATAACGCGGATCCGCCGGGTTCTCAAGGAAGCGGGCCAGCTCAGCCCTGACACGCCCGGCCTGACTCTCATCAGCCAGCCAGACGTCGCTCTGAGCGTGCTGCTGAATGGTCAGGATAATCCCCTGCGTCGCCATATAATCGACAAACGCCTGGGCCACCCGTGGATTGGCAAAAGAGGTAATCATTAACATGCAGCGAATCGCTTATTCCACACAAAGGGGGATAGTATACCTGCCAGCCGTTAAAACGTCCCGTGCGCCACTTCCGCCGGGAAATGGCGATGCCAGGCGTCGAACCCGCCATCAACGCTGTAGACCTTATCAAACCCCTGCTGCAGCAGATACTGCGCGGCGCCCTTGCTGCTGTTGCCGTGATAGCACATCACCATCACCGCCGTGTCAAAGTCGTGGTCACGCATAAACGCGCCCAGCGTATCGTTGGTCAGATGAAACGCGCCCGGCGTATGGCCCATCGCATAGCTTTGCGGATCGCGGATATCCACCAGCACCGCCGTCTGCTGATGCAGCTTCTGGTGCGCTTCTTCAACGTTGATACATTCAAACTGTTCCATGGTTCTCTTCTCTTTCTCGTCATGACGGGCGATGGCCGGCCCAATTTTACCCTGTAGTGTACCGTCAGGCGGTAAAGAAACGCCAATATGTTACACCCATCACTCCAAAATGTTTTTTTGATGTTACCAAAAGCGCGTTTGTTTGCTATAGTGAGCGATATCGAGCATTTGTGAGCTTAAACGAAAGTGTGAGAGGGTAAGAACGTGGAAACCAAAGATCTGATTGTGATAGGCGGAGGCATCAACGGTGCCGGTATCGCGGCAGATGCCGCCGGGCGGGGTTTATCCGTACTGATGCTGGAAGCGCGCGATCTCGCCTGCGCTACCTCCAGCGCCAGTTCCAAACTTATCCACGGCGGGCTACGCTACCTCGAACACTATGAGTTCCGCCTGGTCAGCGAAGCGCTGGCCGAGCGTGAAGTGCTGTTAAAAATGGCTCCGCATATCGCCTTCCCGATGCGCTTTCGTCTCCCGCATCGTCCGCATCTGCGTCCGGCATGGATGATCCGTATCGGCTTGTTTATGTACGATCATCTGGGCAAACGCACCAGCCTGCCGGGCTCCACCGGCTTGCGTTTTGGCGCAGAATCGGTACTTAAGCCGGAAATTGTGCGCGGTTTCGAATATTCCGACTGCTGGGTCGACGATGCCCGCCTGGTGCTGGCCAACGCGCAGATGGTTGTCCGCAAAGGCGGCGAAGTGCGGACCCGCACTCGCGCCATCTCGGCAAAACGAGAGAATGGCCTGTGGGTGGTGGAAGCGGAAGATATCGATAGCGGCGAGAAGTTTACCTGGAAGGCGCGCGGTCTGGTCAATGCCACCGGTCCATGGGTCAAACAGTTCTTCGACGAAGGGATGCATCTGCGCTCGCCTTACGGTATCCGCCTGATCAAGGGCAGCCACATCGTGGTGCCGCGAGTGCATACTCAGAAGCAGGCCTATATTCTGCAAAACGAAGATAAACGTATTGTGTTTGTTATCCCGTGGATGGATGAGTTCTCCATCATCGGCACGACGGACGTCGAGTATAAGGGCGATCCGAAAGCGGTAGCCATTGATGATAAAGAGATTAATTACCTGCTGAACGTCTATAACGCGCACTTTAAAAAGACTCTCAGCCGGGACGATATCGTCTGGACCTACTCCGGCGTCCGTCCGCTGTGTGATGACGAGTCGGATTCGCCGCAGGCGATCACCCGCGACTACACGCTGGATATTCACGATGAGAACGGCCAGGCGCCGCTGCTCTCCGTCTTCGGCGGGAAGCTGACCACCTATCGCAAGCTGGCCGAGCATGCGCTGGAAAAACTGACTCCCTATTACAAAGGAATCGGCCCGGCATGGACCAAAACCGCGGTGCTCCCCGGCGGCGATATCGGCGGCGACCGCGACGACTATGCAGCAAAACTACGCCGTCGCTTCCCGTTCATCAGCGAATCACTGGCCCGCCATTATGCCCGCACCTACGGGAGCAATAGCGAGTGGATCCTGAAGGAAGCCAGCGCCCTGAGCGATCTGGGGGAAGATTTCGGCCATGAGTTTTATGAAGCCGAGCTGAAGTATCTGGTTGAGCACGAATGGGTGCGCAGCCTGGATGACGCCATCTGGCGTCGTACCAAACAGGGCATGTGGCTGAATGGCGAGCAGCAAGCGCGCATCAGCGAATGGCTGGCGCAGCATGCGGGAAAGTCTGAACTGTCGTTAGCGTCCTGACATCGCGTGGCGCCAGGAGAGAAATACCCGGGCTATGGCTTGCGCTTGGCCCGGATACCTGTTCACAAATTAAACGAGACTTTTTTTCCAGTCGGCAACGTGACATTTATACTGAGTTCTCCCCCCAATGCCGCAATGTAGCGTTTTAGGGTCGAAAGCCGCGGATCGTTATCAGCCTGTTCCATTTTAGCGATCGTTGGCTGCTTTACCCCCATAGCCGCAGCCATCTCTGTTTGCGACATTTGCAACTCTTCTCGAAGCAAGTTTAAAGCGACAGACTGGCGTATCTCTGCCGCTTTCGCTGCAATACGCTGCTGGCTTTCAGGACTCTGTTTCGCCATGAGTTCTTTTAGCGTGGCCATTATCGCTCCTTAGTCAGGTGTTGGCTGAATTCTCTGTCAGCCAGAGTAATCATCTCTTTGTAAAAACGTTTCTCATTCATGCCATCCTTATTGCCCGCACATAAAACGATAGCTTTCCGCAGAGGATCAAAAGCAAAAAAGCGCGGATGGGGAGCCCATGATGCTGAACCCGGAGTTCTTTCATATTCTGAAACGTTGAATCTTTCACCGTATCAACATACGGGCGCCCAAGCTGCGGACCAAAATCAGATAAGATGAGCATCGTGGCCAACATATCCTCTTTTAAAGCTCTACTTTGTAATTCGAACCAGGCATCAAACGTATCCGTCGTTTCTACATCCCACATAGGCGATCCCTCATAGCCTAAAGGCTATCATCCATATTATAGCCATTAGGCTATGAACGTAAACTTATTGAGCATTTATCGTACTGCTGGCGAATTCACGTCAATAGTATATTCCCGCAATAGCCTGAATCCTCCCCGGCACTTTTCCGAATAAAACGTTCTCCGCACAGACAGAAACGGGGCCAAATGGCCCCGTTGAGTTGCATTGACTGGCTTACAGCCTTACCGGGTCGATATGCCAGATATATTTCGCGTACTCCTGGATCGTCCGGTCAGAGGAGAAGTAGCCCATGTTGGCAATATTCAGCATCGCCTTATAGGCCCACTCTTCCGGATGTTGATACAGCTCGTCGACGCGATCCTGACAGTCCACATAGCTGCGATAGTCCGCCAGCACCTGGTAGTGGTCGCCAAAGTTAATCAGCGAATCCAGCAGGTCGCGGTAGCGCCCCGGTTCCGCCGGGCTGAACACGCCGGTACCGATCTGCGTCAGCGCCTGGTGAAGCTCTTCATCCTGCTCGTAGTATTCGCGTGGTTTATAGCCGCTGCGACGTAGCTCCTCCACCTCTTCCGCGGTGTTGCCGAAGATAAAGATATTCTCTTCGCCCACGTGCTCCTGCATCTCCACGTTCGCCCCGTCGAGGGTGCCGATAGTCAGCGCTCCGTTAAGGGCAAACTTCATATTGCTGGTGCCGGAAGCTTCAGTGCCTGCGAGGGAGATCTGTTCCGACAGGTCTGCCGCCGGAATAATCAGCTGCGCCAGGCTGACGCTGTAGTTGGGGATAAAGACCACCTTCAGCTTGTCGCCAATCTGCGGATCGTTATTGATCACCGCGGCCACATCGTTGATCAGGTGAATAATATGCTTGGCCATGTAGTAAGCCGAGGCCGCCTTACCGGCGAAAATGTTCACTCGCGGCACCCACTCCGCCTGCGGATCGGCTTTGATCCGGTTATAGCGGGTAATGACGTGCAGCACATTCATCAGCTGGCGTTTGTACTCGTGGATGCGTTTGATCTGCACATCAAACAGCGCCTTCGGATTCACCACCACATTAAGCTGCTGCGCAATATAGCTGGCCAGCCGCTGTTTGTTTTCCAGTTTAGCCTGACGCACCGCCTGATTGACCGTCGGATAGTCGATATGCTGCTTCAGCTCGTCAAGCTGGCTCAGATCGGTCCGCCAGGTGCGGCCGATATGCTCATCCAACACTTTCGACAACGGCGGGTTGGCCAGCGCCAGCCAGCGGCGCGGCGTGACGCCGTTGGTGACGTTGGTAAAGCGCATCGGGAAGATTTTAGCGAATTCGGCAAACAGCGACTCCACCATCAGCCGCGAATGCAGCTCCGACACGCCGTTGACCTTGTGGCTGACCACCACCGCCAGCCAGGCCATCCGCACGCGACGGCCGTTGGACTCGTCGATAATCGAGGTTCGGCTGAGCAGCGCGGTATCATTGGGATACTGCTCCTGCAGGGTCTTGAGGAAGTAATCGTTAATCTCGAAGATAATCTGCAGATGGCGCGGCAGAATTTTGCCCAGCATATCCACCGGCCAGGTCTCAAGCGCCTCGCTCATCAGCGTATGGTTGGTATAGGAGAAGACCTGACAGGTCACCTCGAACGCCTCGTCCCAGCTGAATTTATGTTCGTCGATAAGCAGGCGCATCAGCTCCGGTATTGACAGCACCGGGTGGGTGTCATTGAGGTGAATGGCAATCTTGTCCGCCAGGTTGTCAAAGGTCTTATGCAACATGTAATGGCGGCTCAAAATATCCTGTACCGTCGCCGACACGAGGAAATACTCCTGGCGCAGACGCAGCTCGCGTCCGGAGTAGGTCGAGTCATCCGGATAGAGCACGCGGGAGACGTTTTCGGAGTGGTTTTTATCCTCTACCGCAGCGAAGTAGTCGCCCTGGTTGAATTTACCAAGGTTAATTTCGCTACTGGCCTGCGCGCTCCACAGACGCAGCGTGTTGGTGGCGTCGGTGTCAAAGCCGGGGATGATCTGGTCGTAGGCTTCCGCAATAATCTCTTCCGTCTCAATCCAGCGGGTTTTCTTTCCTTCCTGCTGAATGCGGCCGCCGAAACGCACTTTATAGCGGGTGTTGTGGCGCTCAAACTCCCACGGGTTACCGTACTCCAGCCAGTAGTCAGGGGACTCTTTTTGTCGGCCATCGACGATATTCTGTTTAAACATCCCGTAGTCGTAGCGGATCCCGTAACCGCGTCCCGGCAGGCCCAGCGCCGCCAGGGAATCCAGGAAGCAGGCCGCCAGACGGCCCAGACCACCGTTGCCAAGACCAGGGTCATTCTCTTCATCGATCAGCTCTTCCAGATCGAGCCCCATCTCCGCCAGTGCGCTGCTCACATCGTCATAAATGCCCAGCGACAGCAGCGCGTTAGAGAGGGTACGGCCAATCAGGAACTCCATCGACAGATAGTATACCTGGCGCACTTCCTGCGAGAGCTGCGCGCGGTTGGAGCGCAGCCAGCGCTCCACCATGCGATCGCGGACGGCAAACAGCGTGGCGTTAAGCCATTCATGCTTGTTGGCGATGGCCGGATCTTTACCGATGATAAACATCAGCTTATAGGCAATAGAGTGCTTTAACGCCTCAACGCTCAGCGTCGGTGATGCATAGCTAAAGGGTACATTCATAACAATGACTCCAGTGGTTACATCAAGCGTTGATAAAGTTCGCGATAGGAGTTCGCGGCAACCTGCCAGCTAAAATCCATATTCATCGCCTGACGCTGCACATAGCGCCAGAGCGACGGGCGCGACCAGAGAACAAAGGCGCGACGGATAGCGCGCAGCAATGACAGCGCATTGCTGTCCTCAAAGACAAACCCTGTCGCCAGACCATCGGCAAGGTTCTCCAGCGAACTGTCAGAGACCGTGTCCGCCAGCCCCCCGGTGCGGCGCACCAGCGGCAGCGTGCCGTACTTCAGACCATACAGCTGAGTTAAGCCGCACGGTTCAAAGCGGCTCGGCACCAGAATGACGTCGGCGCCGCCCATAATGCGATGGGAGAAGGCCTCATGGTAGCCAATCTGCACCCCCACTTTGCCCGGATGTTCGGCGGCGGCGGCGAGGAAACCTTCCTGCAGCACCGGATCGCCGGCGCCCAGCAGCGCCAGCTGGCCGCCCTGCTCAAGCAGACCCGGCAGCGCTTCGAGCACCAGATCCAGCCCTTTCTGGCTGGTCAGGCGGCTGACCACGGCAAACAGCGGCGCTTTGTCATCGACCTTCAGGCCCATCGCAATCTGCAGCTGACGCTTGTTCTCCGCCTTCTCCTCCAGCGTGTCGCGATCGTAGCGCATCGGCAGCAGCAGATCGTTTTGCGGACTCCAGATACCGTCGTCAACGCCGTTGAGGATCCCCGACAGCCGTCCTTCATGATGGCGCTGGCGCAGCAGCCCTTCCATGCCGTAGGCGTATTGCGGTTCGGTGATCTCGCGCGCGTAGGTCGGGCTTACCGCCGTAATATGGTCGGCGTAGTAAAGACCGGCCTTCAGAAACGAGATCTGACCGTTAAACTCGAGGCCATGCATGTTGTAAAACGACCACGGCAGCTCGATATCATTCATATGCCAGGAGTAAAACATCCCCTGGTAGGCCAGGTTGTGCACGGTAAAGACCGATTTAGCCGGGCGTCCGCGCGCCGCCAGGTAGGCCGGCGTCAGGCCGGCGTGCCAGTCATGGGCATGCACCACATCCGGGCGCCAGAACGGATCCAGTCCGCTGGCCATTTCGCTTCCCACCCAGCCCAGCAGCGCAAAGCGCAGGACGTTGTCGGTATAAGCGTGCTGGTTGGTATCGTGGTATGGGCTCCCCGGCCGGTCATAGAGATGCGGGGCGTCTATCAGGTAGATCCCCACGCCGTTAAAGTGGCCGTACAGCAGCGTGATCCGCCCGGCGAAGGTATCGCGGCGGGTTACCACCTGGGCATCCACCACGCCGCGGCGGATATCGGGAAACGCCGGCAACAGCACGCGGGTGTCGATACCCTCCGCAATTTGCGCCGCCGGCAGTGCGCCGATGACGTCCGCCAGACCGCCCGTCTTTAACAGCGGGAACATCTCAGAACATACATGTAAGACCTGCATTAGCGCTCCTGTTTGTGCCCCAATTTCCGCAGCATGTCGCGGGTCACCAGCACGATACCTTCCTCTGAGCGATAGAAGCGGCGTGCATCCTCTTCCGCGTTCTCACCAATCACCATACCTTCCGGGATGACGCAGGCGCGGTCAATCACGCAGCGACGCAGGCGGCATGAGCGCCCCACCCAGACATCTGGCAACAAGACTGCCGAATCAATGTTACAGAATGAGTTCACCCGCACGCGCGGGAACAGCACCGACTGCACCACCACCGACCCGGAGATAATGCAGCCGCCGGAAACCAGCGAGTTCAGGGTCATGCCGTGGCTACCGGAGCGGTCCTGGACGAACTTCGCCGGCGGCAGCGATTCCATATGGGTGCGGATCGGCCAGTTCTGGTCGTACATATCCAGTTCCGGCGTGACTGACGCCAGATCGAGGTTGGCCTTCCAGTAGGCCTCCAGCGTTCCCACATCGCGCCAGTACGGCTCAGCGTTCGGGTCAGACTGCACGCAGGAGAGCGGGAAAGGATGTGCATAAGCCATGCCAGCTTCAGTGATCTTCGGAATGATATCTTTGCCGAAATCGTGGCTGGAGTTTTCGTTGCGATCGTCTTCTTCCAGCAGCTCATAAAGATAGGCGGCGTCAAAGATATAAATGCCCATACTGGCCAGTGATTTGGTCGGGTCGGTTGGCATCGCCGGCGGGTTAGCGGGTTTCTCGACGAACTCAATGATTTTTTCGTTTTCATCGACCGCCATGACGCCGAAGGCGGATGCCTCTTCAATGGGCACCGGCATGCAGGCCACGGTGCAACGCGCCCCTTTTTCGACATGGTCAATCAGCATGCGCGAGTAATCCTGCTTATAAATATGATCGCCCGCGAGGATCACCACGTACTCCGCTTTGTAGCGACGGATGATGTCCAGGTTCTGCGTCACTGCGTCCGCCGTGCCGCGATACCAGTTTTCGCCGTGCACGCGCTGCTGGGCTGGCAGCAGATCGACAAACTCATTCATCTCTTCGCTGAAGAACGACCAGCCGCGCTGGATATGCTGCACCAGCGTGTGCGACTGATACTGGGTGATGACGCCGATACGGCGGATCCCTGAGTTAATGCAGTTAGATAATGCGAAATCGATAATACGGAACTTGCCGCCGAAGTGAACGGCAGGTTTCGCACGCTTAATGGTGAGATCCTTGAGCCGGGTGCCACGCCCGCCCGCGAGGATCAACGCCACGGATTTGATGGGTAATTGACGCGCCAGCATCAGCGGATCGTTTTTTTCAAGCCTAACCATGATTAACTCCTTTTTACACCCCAGCTTTCCTTCTCATCCCGCCGCGCCGCCGCCACGAGTTCAACCGGAAGCTTCAGGGATTACGACCTTTGAAATACGCACACTCCGTGCGCGGGCCCATGCCAGACAGCCATGATGACCGGATTATCCTCTCCGGCGAAGGGAGGAACGGCGCGCCATTCCCCCTCAGGTAACACCATATCGACCACCTCTGCGGTGGCGTTCAGCGTGAGCAGCCAGCGATCAGACAACTGGATCTGCATACACGCTGCGCCCTGCTGCCACTCCCCGGCAGTCAGCGGCTGGGCGTTGCGATTAAGCCAGCGGACATTGCCATCGCCCTCCTGCCACCAGCGGTTGCGGGTGAGCGCTGGAATGCGACGGCGCAGGTGGATCAGCGCCGCGGTAAACGCGGTTAATCCCGGGTTCGCCTGACGCCAGTCCAGCCAGGTCAACGCGTTATCCTGGCAGTAGGCATTATTGTTGCCGTGCTGGCTGTGGCCCTGCTCATCGCCCGCCAGCAGCATTGGCGTGCCCTGAGCCAGCAGCAGCGTCGTCAATAGCGCATGCACGCTGGCACGCCGCCGTTCAATCACCGCAAGATTGGCGTCTAAACCCTCTATACCATGATTGTTGCTGTAGTTATTGTTAGTCCCATCGCGATTCTCCTCCCCGTTTGCCTCATTGTGTTTCTGATTGAAACAGACGCAGTCGCGGAGCGTGAAGCCATCGTGGGCCGTCACCAGGTTCACCGTCGCCGATGGCCGTTTGCCATCGCGAGCAAAGAGATCGCTGGAGGCCGCGAAGCGTTGCGCAAAGTCACCGAGGGAGACGTTTTGCTGCAGCCAGAAACGACGGGAAATATCGCGAAAATGGTCATTCCATTCGGCGAACAGCGGTGGGAAATTAGCCACCTGATAGCCGCCCGGGCCGATATCCCAGGGTTCCGCAATCAGTTTCACCTGCGACAGCACGCTGTCGCGGCGGATAGCCTCGAACAGCGGCGCATCCTGGCGGAATTCCGGCGTCCGCCCCATCACTGAGGCGAGGTCGAAGCGAAAGCCGTCAACATGGCACTCATCCACCCAGAAGCGCAAACACTGGCGCGCCCATTCCACCACCCCGGGGTGGCTGAGATTGAGCGTATTACCGCAGCCGGTCCAGTTGTGATAATCGCCATCCTCCCTTACCCAATAATAGCTACGGTTGTCGATTCCGCGCAGGGAGACGGTGGGCCCTTCGAGATCAATTTCCGCGCTATGGTTGAGCACGATATCCAGAATCACCTCGATGCCGGCGGCATGAAGCGCCTTAACCGCATCACGAAACTCATCGAGGGCACGCGCGGGCTCGCTGGCATAGCGCGGATCCAGCGCGGACCATGCCAGCGGGTTGTAGCCCCAGTAGTTGCTCAAGCCCATCCGCTGCAGTCGCGGCTCGCTGGCGAACTGCGCTACCGGCAACAGCTCGAGGGCGCTGATGCCCAGCGATTTGAAGTAAGCGATCATCACCGGGTGGCCCAGCGCCTTATAAGTTCCGCGAATGGCTTCCGGCAGCTGCGGGTGCAACAGGGTGAGCCCTTTCACGTGCGCTTCATAAATCACCGTTTCCCCCCACGGGGTACGCGGCGGCTTATCGCCCCGCCAGTCGTAATGCAGATCCACCACTTGCGATTTTGGCGCGATTGCGGCGCTGTCGCGATGATCCGGCTCCCACATTCCACCATGCAGGCGTTCGTCATCCGGCAGATCGCCCTCGACCCGATACGCGCAGGGATCGAGCAGCAGCTTCGCCGGGTTAAAGCGGTGCCCCTGCGCCGGGTCCCAGGGACCATGCACCCGATAGCCGTAGCGCAGGCCCGGCCCGGCAGCGTCCAGCCAGCCGTGCCAGATGTCGCCGCTGCGCGCCGGGAGATCGACGCGTTGCTCGTTGCCCTGCTCGTCGAATACGCACAGCTCCACCCGCTCCGCATGGGCGGAGAAGAGGGCGAAATTCACGCCCTTGCCGTCATAGCTGGCGCCCAACGGCGCAGGTTTGCCTGCCGCCAGTGAGGTCATTGCGCCTCCCGGACCAGCCAGATCGTCGCCAGCGGAGGCAGGGTCAACGATAGCGAATGTTCGCGGCCATGGCTGGCGATCGCGTCGCTCTCCACCACACCGCCGTTACCCTGGTTGCTGCCGTGATAGTGCATGGAGTCGGTATTCAACGCCTCGCGCCAGCGTCCCGGCTGGTTAATGCCGAAGCGGTAGTCATGGCGCGGCACCGGCGTGAAGTTGCTGGCGACGATAATCTCATTCCCGGCCCGGTCGCGGCGCACAAAGACAAACACCGAACGCTCATGGTCGTCGACCACCAGCCATTCGAAACCGTAGGGGTCAAAATCCAGCTCGTGCAGCGCTTTATGGTGACGGTAGGTATGGTTCAGGTCACGCACCAGTCGCTGGACGCCATGGTGCCAGTTGTCGCCGCCCTCCAGCAGATGCCAGTCGAGGCTGCCGTCGTGGTTCCACTCGCGGCCTTGAGCGAACTCATTGCCCATAAACAGCAGTTTTTTACCCGGGAAGGCGAACAGCCAGCCGTAGTAGGCGCGCAGGTTGGCAAACTTCTGCCAGGCATCCCCCGGCATGCGGTCGAGAATCGATTTTTTGCCGTGCACCACTTCATCGTGGGAGAGCGGCAGCACAAAATTCTCGGTGTAGTTGTAGAGCATGCCGAAGGTCATTTTGTCATGATGGTAGCGGCGATGCACCGGATCGAGCTTCATGTAATCCAGGGTGTCGTGCATCCAGCCGAGGTTCCATTTGAACCAGAAACCGAGGCCGCCGCCGGCTGGCGGACGGGTCACCCCGGCAAAATCGGTGGACTCTTCCGCCATCGTCACCGCGCCCGGCGTCTGTTCGCCGAGGATGCGGTTGGTGCTGCGCAGAAACTCAATAGCTTCCAGATTTTCCCGGCCGCCGTATTCGTTGGGGATCCACTCACCTGCCTTGCGGCTGTAATCGCGATAGATCATTGAGGCCACCGCGTCGACCCGCAGGGCATCAATACCGAAGCGCTCGATCCAGTACAGCGCGTTACCGACGAGGAAGTTGCTGACTTCGCGGCGACCATAGTTGTAGATCAGGGTATTCCAGTCCTGGTGATACCCCTCGCGTGGATCGCTGTGCTCATACAGCGAAGTACCGTCAAACGAGGCAAGGGCAAAATCATCCGCCGGGAAGTGGCCGGGCACCCAGTCAAGAATGACGTTCAGCCCGGCGGCGTGCGCGGCGTTGATAAAGTAACGGAAATCGTCGCGGGTGCCGAAACGGCGGGTCGGCGCATAGAGCCCGGTGGGTTGATAGCCCCAGCTGCCGTCGAACGGGTGCTCGTTAACCGGCAATAGTTCGAGATGGGTGAAGCCCATCCATTTCGCGTAGGGCACCAGCTGGTCGGCCAGCTCGCGGTAGCTCAGCCAGAAATTATTATCGGTATGACGGCGCCAGGAGCCGAGATGCACTTCATAGATAGAGATCGGGGCATCAAACTGGTTCGCCGCTTTGCGGTCCGCCGGCTGTTCCACTTTGGGCGGCAGGTCGCAGATAAGCGAGGCGCTTTCCGGACGCATTTGCGACTCAAAGGCGTAAGGGTCGGCTTTGACCCGCAGATGGCCGTGGGCGTCAATCAGTTCGAATTTATACAGCTGGCCATTATGCGCGCCGGGAACGAACAGCTCCCAGATCCCGGACTCTTTGCGGAATCGCATCGGGTGGCGTCTGCCATCCCAGTAGTTAAACTGCCCCACCACCGACACGCGGCGGGCATTCGGCGCCCACACCGAGAAACGCGTACCAGTGACGCCGTCCATGGTGGCAGCGTGCGCGCCCAGCGTTTCGTAAGGACGCAGGTGGGTCCCTTCGGACAGCAGCCAGACGTCAAGATCCTGCAACAGCGGACCAAAGCGATAAGGGTCATCAATCAGATTCTGCTGCCCGTGCCAGGTGACGGCCAGCTGATAGCGAAAGGCGTTTTTGCGACGTGGCAGGACGCCGCTGAAGAAACCACGCGAGTCGAGGCATTCGAGCTTGCCGACTTTGCGTCCGGTTTTCGGTTCAATAACCCACACGTCGGTGGCGTCGGGTAATAATGCGCGTACTTCCAGCCCGGCGTCAGTTCGGTGCATGCCGAGCACGGAAAAGGGATCCGCGAAATGACCGGCGATTAGCGCATTAATCACGTCTCTATCAATATGATTAGACATGCTTTCATCCTGTTGTAAGTGTCGCTCATTCCTGTAACTGGCGACTTTTTTTGACCTGAACGGCGCAGTGCTCTCAGCATCCTCCTGCTCCGTCCCACCTTCAGGTAAGGAATTCCTTACTTAAAGCATAGCCAAGGCTGAGTTACCTCCGTGGGGAAAAATCTAACATCCGCGTTTACTCCTTGTATTACGCAAAAAAAAAGGGGGCTTGAAGACCCCCTTTCTGTTCATCCTGCGCTTACGCCAGCTGGCGAAGCATCCGGCGCAGCGGCTCCGCAGCGCCCCACAACAGCTGGTCGCCAACGGTAAAGGCCGACAGATACTCCGGCCCCATGTTCAGTTTACGCAGGCGTCCGACCGGGGTGGTCAGGGTGCCCGTCACCGCGGCTGGGGTCAGCTCGCGCATGGTAATCTCACGATCGTTCGGTACCACTTTGGCCCACGGGTTGTGCGCGGCCAGCAGCTCCTCAACGGTCGGGATAGACACATCTTTCTTCAGCTTGATGGTGAACGCCTGGCTGTGGCAGCGCAGCGCGCCAACGCGGACGCACAGGCCGTCTACCGGGATAACGGACGAGGTGGCGAGGATCTTGTTGGTCTCCGCCTGGCCTTTCCACTCTTCGCGGCTCTGGCCGTTATCCAGCTGTTTGTCGATCCACGGGATCAGGCTGCCCGCCAGCGGTACGCCGAAGTTATCCACCGGCAGCTCGCCGCTGCGGGTCAGCGACGTCACTTTGCGCTCGATATCCAGAATGGCGGAAGCCGGATTCGCCAGCTCTGCCGCAACATGGTTGTGCAGCTGACCCATCTGGCTCAGCAGCTCGCGCATATGACGCGCGCCGCCGCCGGAAGCCGCCTGGTACGTTGCCACGCTGACCCACTCCACCAGATCCTGGGCAAACAGGCCGCCGAGGGACATCAGCATCAGGCTAACGGTACAGTTGCCGCCGACAAAGGTTTTGATGCCGTTATTCAGGCCGGCGGTGATCACGTCCTGGTTAACCGGGTCGAGGATAATGATCGCATCATCCTTCATGCGCAGCGAAGAGGCGGCGTCAATCCAGTAACCCTGCCAGCCGCTTTCGCGCAGCTTCGGGTAAATCTCGTTGGTGTAATCGCCGCCCTGGCACGTGACAATAATGTCCAGTGCCTTCAGCGCGTCCAGATCGAACGCATCCTGAAGCGTGCCACCGGTGCTACCGCCGAATGACGGCGCTGGCTGTCCCAGCTGGGAGGTAGAGAAGAACACCGGGCGAATGGCGTCGAAATCGCGCTCTTCAACCATGCGTTGCATGAGAACAGAGCCGACCATTCCGCGCCAGCCGATAAAACCAACATTTTTCATAACGTATTCCTGCGAGGTGTGTGCTGTTTGTGCCTGGCCAGTTTCCAACTGGATTATCCCTCACCTTACAAAATGCAGCTAAAGTCGCAAGTGAAATTAATCAATGATTGCTGAACAATCAGAAAAGCAACTTATCCTGCACATTGTCCACCGTCGCTGGTCGTCGTCAAAAACGCAACGATTATCGGGGAAATCCCCTGCGCAATGGAATATTTTCCGTTGCTATTTTATTGATCCTGATTATGGATTGAGCGCGAAATCAGGTGATTTACCGCTTGCCAAATAAACGCATCAAACCCAGGCACAGCAAGGGCTGACGAGGGATACGAGTATCGTCGTAGCGCTAATAAGGGCGAATAGCAGGCAAGGAAAAGGGGGAAAAAGGGCGGCTTATTACAAAGAAGCCAGGGTAAGCAGCGTTACCCTGGCTTTTTATACCCCGCGAGCGGGAGGTGAGCGGGCTTAGCTCAGCAGCTGGAAAGCGATCATACCGACAATCGCCCCGGTGGTACCCAGGATGGTTTCCATCATGGTCCAGGTTTTCAGCGTCTGGGCTTCCGTCGCACCGGTAAATTTACCGAACAGCCAGAAGCCGGCATCGTTCACGTGGCTCACCACAATCGAGCCGCCGGCGATACAGATAGACAACGCTGCCATCTGCGCGCCGCTGTAGTTCAGTTGCTCAATGACCGGCATCACCAGGCCAACCGCCGTCAGACAAGCAACGGTGGCAGAGCCCTGAATGATACGGACGGCAGCCGCCAACACGAAGCAGGTAATCGCAATCGGCAGACCCAGGCCTGTCAGCGCTTCGCCGAGCGCCGGGCCGACGCCGGAGTCAACCAGCACCTGCTTGAAGACGCCGCCGGCGCCGATCACCAGCAGGATAATCCCCGCCGGCTGCAGCGCGTGGCCACAGATCTCCATCACGCGGTCTTTCGCCATCCCCTGGCGCATCGCCAGGCCGTAGATCGCGACCAGGCAGGCAACCAGGATCGCGGTGAACGGATGGCCGATAAACTCGAACCATTCGTAGGCAGTGGAACCCACCGGCACAAAGCGCGCGGCGATGGTTTTTAGACCCACCAGCACCAGCGGCAGCAGGATCAGCGACAGGCTAAAGCCGAAGGAGGGCATTTTTCCTTCGCCGAGATGCGGTTCGCTGATATCGTCAGGAATATGCAGCTCAACGTAGCGGCTAATGAAGTTACCCCACAACGGACCGGCGATAATCATCCCCGGGATCGCGGCGCACAGGCCAATCAGGATCATCCAGCCAAAGTCGGCGTGCATTTGCGACGCCAGCAGCATCGGCGCCGGCCCGGGAAGCAGGAACGCGGCGGCGGCGGCCACCCCTGCAAACAGCGGGATCACCAGCTTCACGAGGTTAGTGCCGGTATGGCGCGCCATCGAGAAAGCGACGCTGATCAGCAGGACAATGGCCACTTCGAAGAACAGCGGCAGCGCGCAGATAAGACCGGCAAGACCAATCGCATAGTGCGCGCGGTTGTGGCCGAAGGATTTGAGCATCTTGACGGCAATCTGATCGACCGCCCCCGTTTCATGCAGGATCTTACCGAACATCGCGCCGAGCGCGACGACGATCGCCAGGAAGCCCAGCGTACCGCCCATCCCTTTCTCCATCGTCGCCGCGATTT
This sequence comes from Klebsiella sp. P1CD1, assembly GCF_003790505.1. Classification (NCBI taxonomy): domain Bacteria; kingdom Pseudomonadati; phylum Pseudomonadota; class Gammaproteobacteria; order Enterobacterales; family Enterobacteriaceae; genus Klebsiella; species Klebsiella sp. P1CD1. The sequence continues at coordinate 389,595 of NZ_CP033631.1, read as the reverse complement.
TATCCAGCGGCATGCCGGAGAAAAGACCTGCACCAATAGAAACCACCATCAAAGCCACGAAGGCGTGCATCCGCGCTTTCATGACTAAAAACAGCAGCAGCAATACCGAGCCGACTGCTGTTAAAACAAGCGTTAAAGTACTCACTAGTGACTGCCTTTGTTGATCACCTCGATGGTGCTGGCCACCACGCCTTCCAGCGGCTGGTCGATATCGACGATAAGCACATCGCTCTCGTCGGCGCCTGGTTCCTGCAGCGTTTCAAACTGCGTCACCAACATTTGGGTTTTGAAGAAGTGTCCTTTGCGTGCCTTCAGACGGTTTTCGATCACGTCGAAATCGCCTTTCAGATAGATGAAGGAGAGGTTCGGGTTGCCCTTGCGCAGAATGTCGCGGTAGCTCTTCTTCAGCGCCGAGCAGACGATCAGCGACACCTTGTTGGTACGCTGCATAGCAAACGCGGCGTCATTCAGCGCCTGCAGCCACGGCGTGCGGTCATCATCGTTCAGCGGCTCACCGGAGGCCATCTTGGTGATGTTGCTGCGCGGATGCAGAAAGTCGCCGTCGAGAAACGCGGCATGCAGTTGATGCGCCACTTCGCTGGCGACAGCGGATTTCCCGCTGCCGGAAACGCCCATCAGAACATAGACGTGGTGATCATGATTAGTCGTGCTCAAAGCATCCTCCCACCGGACAGGTACGCCGCGCCATGGCTGACTCATCCAGCGCGAAGGCGGCGTATCGGTTAATTGTTACGGGTAACTGTTATCGGTAACATTGTCATGCCGGACCTGTGGAGAAGCAATATCCATTCGTGCCAGATGTGAATATGTGTGATCTACTTCAAACTTGTCAGTTTAAATTGATCCGCCCGGTGACAATGTGAAACCTAAATCTAACATCTTAGGGGTAATCGCTTCACCACGAATGCGCGCCAGCAGCCGTTCGGCGCCGATGCGTCCCATCCGCTCGCGCGGGGTCAGGACGCTGGCGAGACGCGGCTCCATCACCTGGCCGATATCATGGCCGTGGAACCCGGCGATCGCCATATCATCGGGGATCTTCAGCCCCAGACGCTGGCATTCAAACGCCGCGCCGACCGCAAGGTCATCGTTGGTACAGAAGATACCGTCGAGCTGCGGATATTCGCGGCGCGCCTGACGCATCAGCTCAATACCCGACGAGTAGGACGAAGACTGCTCCACCATCACGCTATAGGGCGTCATCCCGGCGTCGAGCATCGCCTGCTCGTACCCCTTCTGTTTGATGATAGTTCGTTCATCGAGACGCGCCCCCAGATAGGCGACGTGGCGGTGGCCGCGGGCGATAATCGCTGCGGTCATCTGCCGGGCGGCTTCAAAGTTATCAAACCCGACGGCGATATCGAGGCACGGCGACCGGCTGTCCATCAGCTCCACCACCGGAATGCCGGCGACTTCAATCATCTTCAGGGTGCGAGGCGTATGAGTTCGTTCGGTGAGGATCAGGCCGTCAATGTTCCAGGAGAGCATCGATTCGAGGCGTTTCTCTTCCATTTCCGGCTTATAGCCGTAGTGCGCCAGCATGGTTTGATAGCCGAAGGCGTCGGTGACGCTTTCGATACCGCGCAGCACTTCCGAGAAGACCTGGTTAGTTAACGACGGCAGCAGCACGCCGATGGCGCGGCTGGTCGCGTTGGAGAGAATGTCAGGGGCGCGATTGGGAATATAACCCAGTTCATCGAGGGCAACGGCAATCTTGCCACGCAGCGCTTCGGAGACCTGCTCCGGGTTGCGTAAATAGCGACTGACCGTCATTTTGGTCACGCCGACAAGATCGGCTACATCCTGAAGTACGGGTCTTTTCTTTTTCATCGTCCTGACTGTGATCAACGGGGAAACATTTTCTCAGTTTATCACGGACAAAGCGCAACCTTCGCCGATGTTGGAGAAGGTTGCGCAATTTATTTAACCTGGCTCAGATAACTATCAAACCGGCGGCAGATCGAACAGCAGGATCTCGCTATCGCTGTCGGCATGAACCGAAATCGCCTGCTCGTCCCAGATGGCCAAACCGTCGCTGGTGGTGGCTTTGGTACCGTTGATGGTCACTTCGCCTTTGACCACCTGGATCCACACGCGGCGTTCCGCGGCAATCTGGTGAACCGACTGCTCATCTTTCAGCAGCGCCCAGCGATAGAGTTCCATATCCTGGTACACCTTCAGCGAGCCATCTCGCGCATCTGGCGACAACACCAGCTGTTTGCCCTGGGCGGCGTCGAAGCGGCGCTGCTCGTAGCGCGGGGTAATGCCGGTTTCTTCCGGAATAATCCAGATCTGATACAGACGCAGACGATCGGTTTTGCTCGGGTTGTACTCAGAGTGGCGCACCCCGGTACCCGCACTCATGATCTGGAACTCGCCTGCCGGCACCTGCTCTTTGTTGCCCATACTGTCCTGGTGCTCCACCGCCCCTTCCAGCACATAAGTCAGGATTTCCATGTCTTTGTGTGGATGGGTACCGAAGCCCTGACCAGCGTCGATGACGTCGTCGTTAATCACCCGCAGGGCAGAGAAGCCCATAAAATTCGGGTCATAATAGTTGGCGAAAGAGAAAGTATGCCAGGAATCCAGCCAACCATGGTTAGCGTGGCCACGTTCGTTCGCTTTGCGTAAGTAGATCATGTTGCACCCCCGTATGTTTTCGATGGAGTCAGTGTGGACCCATTTCGCCGTCGATCATAGAGGGTGAAAATTGACTCCTCTGTTCAAAAAATATGAACAAGCGTCGAGGAGCCCGTTTTGCTTATTTTGCCAGGGTGATGGTGGCCGGAGAAGGCTGTTCAAAGCCGCGCTCCAGGATCTCCATATTGGTGAGAACGTCAGATTCCTTGACGTAATTCGGCTGGCCGTTGACGAGAGTGTCATACAGCGCGTCGTACACCCGACCGTAGTCGCCGGTCTCCAGCGGCACCGCTTCACGCACCGTCTCCCCCGCCTCGTTGACGTACACCAGCTCGCCGACGCTGTCGTCCGCGCCAAAACCCGGCTCGCCCGGCATGATATTGGCCTTCAGGCTGGTCTCCTGCTGGTCAATGCCGTATTTCACAAACGAACCTTTATGGCCGTGAACGATGAATTTCGGGTAGTCGATCTGCACCAGGTGGCTGGTTTTGACGATGGCCTTCAGATCGCCGTAGAACAGTTGGGCCTCAAAGGTGTCATCCGGGTTGGCTTTATTGCGCAGCGAGCGCAGATCGTAAGAGACATGGTCCGGACGGCCGAACAGCGAAATGATCTGATCCAGGGTATGCACGCCGAGACCATAGAACTCGCCGTTTTGCGGGCCGCCGGGGTTGGTCTCCGCCACCGGGCGGTAGTTATCGAAATGACTTTCGATCTCCACCAGTTCGCCGAGTTTCCCGCTCTCAATCACCTTTTTGGTGGTCAGGAAGCAGGAGTCGAAGCGACGATTCTGGTAGGGCGTCACCGTGAGGCCCTTGCTGTTTGCCAGGGAAAACAGGGTTTTTGCTTCCTCAAGCGTCGGGGTGAACGGCTTTTCCACCAGCACGTTTTTCCCCGCCTCCAGCGCCTTTTTCGCATATTCGAAATGACTGTCGGCGTGGGTGCAGACCACCACCAGTTTGACCTGTGGGTCGTTTAACACGTCATCAAGATCGCTGGTGAAATGGATATGGGAATACTGCGGCGCCTGCTCCTCGGGCTTCGCCCGGCGGCGGTAGATATGCGCCACATGCCAACGGTCTTTGCGGTGCAAAACGTAAGGAAGATGGTAGCGGGTGGTGCTTTTACCAAAGCCAATAAATGCGCAGTGCAGAGTCATAACGCTGTCCTTAGTTGATGAGCTACCTTCAACCATAGCGCAAGCCGGGCCATCACTTCATCCTCTCTGTCCGCTTTCCTGGAAGATTCGCCAGCAAAATAGTTCAAGCATCACTTATACGAAAATATTAATAACCAATTGATTAACCAAGAATTAATTCGCCATTTTCCAGCTAAAAAACTTGATCCTAACGGCGAAACTACGGATAAGTGGAGGGCAAACCAGGACGTTACTGATGACTAACGGAGTAGCCAGCCGCTGCTAATGGACAAACAGTATTTCGCCATAAACGGCACCCTTTTTTTCTGGCTTCTTGGACTGATCGCCTGGTCTGTCGATGCCATCGCGCTGGCGCGCCTGGCGGCCGCCTGCGCGCTTGTCGCTTTCCTCCTCCATAGCCAACGGAACAAGATTAACGCGATGTTTATTAAGAAAAATAAAACGGAACCTCAAGCGTCAGAAGCAGCCACACTTCCGGCAATAAACCCAGAACCCGAAGCGGTCGCCAGCAAAAAACACGAGACCACGATCATCGCCAGCGGGGTACATTTCGTCGGCAATATCGTCGCCAGCGGCCATGTCTATATTCACGGCCAGTTGACCGGCAACATTGAGGCCAAAGAGCATCTGATTAAGGTAATGCGTGAAGGCCAGGTGGAGGGCAACATCAGCTGCCGGGAGCTGATTATTGACGGCAAGGTGCAGGGCCAGTGTCATGGCGATAGCATCACCATCGAGGAGCACGGCCATCTGGATGGTACCCTCGCCTATCGCGCGCTGGCGATCAAGAAAGGCGGGGTTTTTAGCGGTCGCGCTGAAATGCTGGCCGCAGCGGAGAACAAAAGTCATATTCTCGGTCTGGTAGCAGACACGCCATCCAAAGCCGACGCGGAGCCCGCCAGGCCGCAGAGCGCCTGAAATAGCGGCAAAAAAAAAGCCAGCACCCGGCTGGCTAAAGTAATACTGGAAGCAATGTGAGCAATGTCGTGCTTTCAGGCTTTCCGCAAGGGTCTCCCTGAATGCAGGACAATAATAATCATTCTCATTCGCACTTGTCTACTTTTTTTTGCAAATAATGCGTGTTGACTCGAACGCCGTAGTCAGTGATGTTTAAAGGGACTTTTCACCTGAATGAGGAACAAGGAATGAGTGACATCGTGATACGCCATGCTGAACCGAAAGATATTGACGCGATTCGTCAAATTCACGCCCAGCCGGAGGTGTATCACAACACGCTACAGGTCCCTCATCCATCCGAACATATGTGGCGGGAGCGGCTAACCGATACGCCCGGCGTGAAGCAGCTGGTGGCCTGTATCGATGAGCAAGTCGTCGGCCATTTAAGCATTGCCGTCGTCCAACGTCCCCGCCGTAGCCACGTCGCCGATTTTGGTGTCAGCGTGGATTCGCGCTGGCACAACCGCGGCGTCGCCAGCGCGCTGATGCGTACCATGATTGATATGTGCGACAACTGGCTGCGGGTTGAACGTATTGAGCTGACGGTGTTCGCCGATAATGCCCCGGCGATTGCGGTGTATAAGAAGTACGGCTTTGAGATCGAAGGCACCGGCAGGCGTTACGCGCTGCGCAACGGTGAGTATGTGGATGCGTATTATATGGCGAGAATGAAGTAGCGTGTTGCCGGGTGGCGGCTTCGCCTTACCCGGTCTACGGTCTGTGCGGCCTGTCTTTAATTTATTCACCGTGCTGGCTGAAACCGCCGGTGTTGGTGGCCTCAAAATCGCTGAGACGTTCCCGGCAGGCCGGGATAAGTCGAAGGTACCACGAAGTGGCGATTTTGGCGGCCAGAGCCCGGGAGTACAGAGGGTGGCGGCGACTGGCCGCCCTCTGTGCGCTCCCTGCGCCATGAGAGTCATAACGCAGAAGAAATATCGGGAGCGCAATGTGCTCTGAATTAACACAAAGCACATATTTTTCCCGGACCAAAAAGTTGCAAACCGATAACAGTATCTACGTTCGCACAGTTGTAGGCCCGGTAAGCGCAGCGCCACCGGGCAACACATCAATACCCCGCCGTTAAATCATCCGGCGAACGCGGATCGGAGGCGCCATACAGCATGCCGTCCGGCCCTACCATGATGCTTTGGGTACTGCCCATCGCCTCTTTCAGCGCCACTTTCTGCCCCTTCGTCTCGAGCAGCTTCAGGGTATCCGGGCTAAAGCCTTTCTCCACCCGCAGCTCATCCGGCAGCCATTGATGGTGGAAACGCGGCGCATTGGTGGCTTCCGCGACGTTCATCCCGAAATCGATGGTATTGACCACCATCTGCAGTACGGTGGTGATGATCCGACTGCCGCCCGGGCTGCCTGTCACCAGCCAGGTTTTGCCGTCTTTCACCACAATGGTCGGCGACATCGACGACAGCGGGCGTTTTTTCGGCTCCACCGCATTGGCGTCGCCGCCCACCAGACCATAAACGTTAGGCACGCCGGGCTTCGCCGAGAAGTCATCCATCTGGTTATTCAGCAGAATGCCGGAGTCCCCCGCCACGATGCCGGTGCCAAAGGTGGTATTCAGCGTATAGGTCACCGCCACCGCATTACCCTCTTTATCGACCACCGAGAAGTGGGTGGTCTGGTTACTTTCATACGGCGCCAGCTTGCCCGGGCGGATCTGACTGGAAGGTTTGGCCTTGTTGACATCAATCTCGGCGGCAATTGCTTTGGCGTAAGCTTTGCTGGTCAGCGCCTGCCACGGCACTTTGACGAAGTCAGGGTCGCCGAGATATTCAGAACGGTCGGCATAGGCGTGTTTCTCCGCCTCCGCCATCACCTGCATAGCATCGGCACTGCCAAAGCCATATTTCTGCATATCGAAGTTTTCGAGGATATTGAGGATCTGCACGATGTGGATCCCGCCGGAAGACGGCGGCGGCATGGAATAAACCTCATACCCGCGATATTCGCCGCTAACCGGCGTACGCTCCACGGCCTTATAGCTGGCAAGATCGGCTTTGGTGATTAGCCCGCCGTGCTTTTTCATCTCGTCAGCGATCTGGTCGGCGATGGCCCCTTTATAGAAGGCCTCCGGGCCGTGCTCGGCAATCAGCTCCAGGCTCTTACCGAGATTCTTTTGCACCAGCCGGTCGCCCTTTTTCAGCGGCTCGCCGTTCTTCCAGAAGATCGCTTTACTGTTTTCATGCTGCGGGATCACTTCGCTGCCATAGGTCTTCAGATCGTCCGCCAGCGCATCGTTAACGATAAAGCCCTCTTCTGCCAGCTTAATCGCCGGGCGGATCACTTTGTTCAGCGGCATGGTGCCGTACTTTTCCAGGGCGAGGGAGAAACCGGCGACGCTGCCTGGCGTGCCGGAGGCCAGATGCGAAGTCAGTGATTTTTTACTGTCCGGGTTGCCCTGGTCGTCAAGGAACATGTCGCGGGTGGCCTGTTCCGGCGCCATTTCGCGGAAATCGATCGCCGTGGTCTTGCCGTCTTTAGTCCGCAGCATCATAAAACCGCCGCCGCCGATATTCCCGGCCTGCGGATGCGTGACCGCCAGCGCGTAGCCAACCGCCACCGCCGCATCGACAGCGTTGCCGCCCTGGCGCAGAATATCCACGCCGACTCGGGTCGCCAGCGCGTCCACCGACGCCACCATCCCCTGCCGGGCGCGTACCGGGTGGAACACATCTTCCTCTACGCCATAAGAGACCGGCGGCGGCGGTGGCGGATTGGCGGCGACGGTGAAACTACCGCCCGCCAGCAACGCAGCGATGACCACCTGGCGCCATATTGTTGTTTTTATCATTGTCTTACTCCTGAAAGGTAGGTTTCATTCCCCGCTTAAGCCTGGTTGATAACTCCTAAAAAATCATTGTTATGGCGGATTCGAGGTACACTTAAGTGATCCCACGCACGGGAGGAGAAAACCATGAAAGCGATTCTGTTTCTGGCGGCGCTGATGCCGCTTGGCGTATTAGCCCAGCCGATCAATATTAATAACAACCCTAACCAGCCGGGTTACGTGGTGCCCAGCCAGCAGCGCATGCAAAATGAGATGAAGGTGCAGCAACAGCAGCAGCAGAGCATGCTGAAGCAGGATCTGAACAATCAGACCCGCTCGCAGCAGCAGCATTTGCAAAACCAGTTGCAGACGAATCAGCAGCGCGCGGCCCAGGGCGGCAATCTCAATCCGCCGCAGCAGGTGCTACCGAACAATAACGGTGGAATGCTGCGGCAGACCAACCCGTAAAGGTCAGCCGCCGCAAATCCGTCTTAAGGGTGGAAATTCGGCCCGATGACGTCAATGGCATCGGTGCAGATGCAATCTACACCCCAGCGCAGCAGCTCGGCGGCGCGCTGGGGTTTATTGACCGTGTACACCAGAATATGCAGGCCGGCCTGTTTCAGGCTCGCCACCCGCGCCGCATCCAACAGCTTGTGATTGAGGTGAATCGACACGCAGCCCAGCCGGGTGGTCAATTCGCGCCAGTCATCGCGCCACTCATCCAGCAGCAGCCCGCGCGGCAGCTCGGGCGCGGCTTCCTGCGCCGCCTCCAGAGCATCGATTTCAAAAGAGGAGAGCAGCGGCGCGGCCATGCCTTGCCACAGATCGCGCGCAGCCAGGGCCACCACGTTGCCGGTCTGCGGCCCCAGCCCGGTGGTCGGCTTAATTTCGATATTCGCCATCATACCGTGACGGCGGCAGCGCTCCGCCACCTGAGAGAGCAACGGCAGCGGCTCGCCCTTAAATTCACGGCTGAACCAGCTGCCGGCATCGACCTTCAGCAGATCGTCCCACGCCAGCTCCCCCGCCACGCCCCAGCCGTTGCTGGTGCGTTCGAGATTATCGTCGTGCAGCAGAAAGATCTGCCCGTCCTTCGACAGCTTGACGTCAAATTCAATCATCGTGTGCCCGTAGCGGGCGCCAACGTCTATAGCCGCCAGGGTGTTCTCCGGCGCCAGTTTACCGCCGCCGCGATGGGCGACGATGCGGGGATAAGGCCAGTTACTCATGCGCGTTGTCCTGTTTCACCATCAAAGAGATGCAGATGTTCCAGGGGCAGATGCAGCCATAGCGTGCTGCCGCCCGCCGGGCGCTGCTGATGCGGCAGTCTGACCACCAGCTTCTGCTCGCCCCAGCGCCCGTGGGCGAGGTTATCGGCACCTAAAATTTCCAGGGTATCCATCAGCAGCGGGATGCCGCCTTGCGCCTGCGAGCTTAAAATAAAGTGCTCCGGGCGGATACCGAGCGTCATTTTACGCCCGGCGTAGCGCCGATGCTCGTGATTCATCGGCAACGCCATGCCACCGGCCAGCTCGAAGCGGCCGCCGTCATCGCTCACCCGCCCTTCCAGCAGATTCATGGCCGGGCTGCCGATAAAGCTTGCCACAAAGCGGCTGGCGGGCTTCTCATACACTTCCACCGGGGTGCCGATCTGCTCGGCAACGCCTTTATTCATCACCATCACCCGCTGGGCCAGGGTCATCGCTTCGACCTGATCGTGGGTGACGTACAGCGAAGTCGTTTTCAGGCGGCGATGCAGCTGCTGCAGTTCCAGACGCATCTGCACGCGCAGCTTGGCGTCGAGATTTGACAACGGTTCGTCGAACAGGAATACCGCCGGATCACGCACGATAGCGCGGCCCATCGCCACGCGCTGGCGCTGACCGCCGGAGAGCTCCCGCGGGCGACGCTTGAGCAGACCATCCAGCTCCAGAATACGCGCCGCCTCCTGCACCCGCTCGGCAATCAATCCCTTACCCATGCCGCGGATCTTCAGCCCCCACGCCATGTTCTCTTCCACGCTCATATGCGGATAAAGCGCATAGTTCTGGAACACCATGGCGATGCCGCGATCTTTCGGTTCCATCTCAGTCACCCGTTTGCGATCGATCCAGATATCGCCGCTGGTCACTCGTTCAAGCCCGGCGACCATCCGCAGCAGCGTTGATTTCCCGCAGCCCGACGGGCCGACCATGACGATAAATTCCCCGTCCGCCACGTCCAGCGTCAGCGGTTGAATCACCTGGGTTTTGCCATCCCAGCTTTTGCTTACTGCCTGTAGTTTTAAACCAGCCATTTTATTTCTCACTATCGACCAGGCCGCGCACAAACGCGCGCTGCATGGCTAAAACGATGACGACCGGCGGGATCAGGGTCAGCAGCATCGCCGCCATCACCTGATTCCACTGGGTAGTACCTTCACCGGTGGCGATCATGCCTTTAATACCGGCGACGGCGGTGCCAAGATTCACATCCTGAATAATCAGCAACGGCCATAGATACTGGTTCCAGCCGTAGATAAAGGTGATGACGAACAGCGCGGCGAGGTTGGTTTTCGACAGCGGCAGCACGATGTCGCGAAAGAAGCGCATCGGCGAAGCGCCATCGATACGCGCCGCTTCAATCAGCTCGTCCGGCAGGGTCATAAAGAACTGGCGGAACAGGAAGGTGGCGGTAGCCGAAGCCATCAACGGCAGCGTTAACCCGGCATAACTGTCGAGCATTTTGAGGTTGGCGATCACTTCCACCGTCGGGAAAATACGCACCTCGACCGGCAGCATCAGAGTGATGAAGATCATCCAGAAGAACAGGTTACGCAGCGGAAAGCGGAACCAGACGATGGCGAAAGCCGAAAGCATCGACACCACGATTTTGCCTACCGTAATGGCGAACGCCATGATGAAGCTGTTGAGCATCATCAGCCAGAACGGCGCGCTGTTGACGCCGACGCCGTTCACCCAGATGGTCTTCATGTTCTCCAGCAGATGGCCGCCGGGGATCAGGGTCATCGGCGTTTCAAACACCGATTGGTTATCCAGCGTCGCCGCCACGAAGGCGACGTACAGCGGGAATAAAATGACGGCAATACCCAGAATGAGCATGGTGTGGCTGAAAATCGTCAGCCCGCGACGGTTCTCAATCATTGGTAACGCACCTTACTTTCAACGTAACGGAACTGCACCACCGTCAGAATAATGACGAGGAACATCAGCACCACCGACTGTGCGGCGGAAGCGGAAAGATCGAGTCCGGCAAAACCTTCGCGATAGATTTTGTAGATCAAGGTGGTGGTGGCCTGCACCGGGCCGCCGGCGGTGGCGGCATCGATCACCGGGAAGGTGTCGAAGAAGGCGTAAACCAGGTTGACCACCAGCAGGAAGAAGCTCACCGGCGCAATCAATGGCAGCGCCAGCTTAAAGAAGCGACGAATCGGCCCGGCGCCGTCGATGGCGGCGGCCTCAACCAGCGAACGCGGGATCGACTGCAGCGCGGCGAAGAAGAACAGGAAGTTATAGCTTATCTGCTTCCATACCGAGGCGAAGACCACCAGGAACATCGCCTGGCCGCTGTTTTGCGCGTGGTTCCAGTCGTAGCCCAGCTCGCCGAGGAAATGGGTGATCAGCCCGCGCCCGGGGTTAAAAAGGAAGATCCACAGCACCGCCGCGACGGCGGGGGCCACGGCGTACGGCAGCAGCATCAGCGTTTGATAAAAGCGGCTGCCTCGCACCACATAGTCGACCAGCGCGGCAAAAAACAGCGAAACGAGCAGGCCGCTGACAGTCACCAGGGTGCTGAATTTTATAGTGGTCCAGAACGAGTCCAGATAGTACGGGTCGTGGAACAGCGCAACGAAGTTATCCAGGCCGACAAACTGGCTGGAGAGACCAAACGGATCGACACTCTGCAGCGAGTACCACAGCGCTTCGCCCGCGGGCCAGATAAAGAAAATCAGCGTGATAATCAGCTGCGGCGCGACCAGCACATAGGGCAGCCAGCGCGAGCGGAATACCGGACGGGATGATGACATTGAGATTGGGTTCCTGAACAATGCCGGGAGGCGGCTACGCCTTACCCGGCCTACATAGGGCACATCGTAGGCCCGGTAAGCGCAGCGCCACCGGGCAAGTTACAGATTACGATTTGGTCGCTTGCTCGAAGCGACGCAGCAGCTGATTCCCACGCTGAACAGCGGAATCCAGCGCCTGTTGCGGGGTTTTCTTGCCGGTCCACACGCTCTCCAGCTCTTCATCGACGATGGTGCGGATTTGCGGCATGTTGCCCAGACGCAGGCCTTTGGTGAACGGCAACGGCGGCTTGTTCAGCATCTGGCGGGTGGCGATATCGGCGCCCGGGTTCTTATCATAGAAGCCCTGCTGGCGCGTCAGATCGTAGGCCGCAGTGGTGATCGGCAGATAGCCGGTTTTCTGGTGCCATTCGGCGGCGATTTCCGGTTTGGTCAGGAAGTCGAGGAACTTCGCCACGCCGGTGTAAGTCTCTTTGTCTTTACCCTGCATCACCCACAGGCTGGCCCCGCCGATGATGGCGTTCTGCGGCGCGCCTTTCACGTCGGCATCGTATGGCATCATGCCGACGCCGTAGTTGAATTTGGCATACTGACGAATATCGGCCAGCGAGCCGGATGACGCGGTAGTAATCCCGCAGTCGCCGTTATAGAACTTCTCGGTGGATTCGTCTTTACGCCCGAAGTAGCTGAAATCGCCCTTCTTGTTCATCTCTTCGAGCAGGGCGATATGCTTCACCTGCTCCGGCTTATTGAACTCCAGTACCGCATCGGTACCGTCGAAGCCGTTATTTTTCGTGGCCACCGGCAGACCATGCCAGGCGCTGAAGTTTTCAATCTGGATCCAGCCCTGCCAGCCGCTGGCGTACCCGCACTTCATCCCGGCGGCTTTCAGCTTCGCGGTATAGGCCGCCAGATCCTGCCAGGTCTTCGGCGGCTGCTCCGGATCTAAGCCGGCTTTTTTGAAGGCGTCTTTGTTGTAGTACAGCACCGGCGTAGAGCTGTTAAATGGCTGGGAGAGCAGATGGCCGGTTTTCGAATCGGTGTAATACCCGGATACCGTCGGCACGAACTGCGATTCATCAAACTTGATGCCCGCCTCGCTAAACACCTGGTACACCGGCTTAATGGCTTTTGACGCCATCATGGTGGCGGTGCCGACTTCATACACCTGCAGGATCGCCGGGGCGTTGCCGGTACGGAAAGCGGCGATACCAGCACTCAGGCTCTGTTCATAGTTGCCTTTGTATACCGGAACGATTTTGTAATCAGGATTGGCCGCGTTAAAGCGTTGCGCCAGAGAATCCACTTCTTTACCCAGCTCGCCTTCCATTGAGTGCCAGAATGGGATGGTGGTAACCGCCAGGGCCTGACCGGCAAAAGCCAGGCTCAGCGCCAGTCCTAAAGCTGTATGTCGTAACGATATCATCGGTTATCTCTCTTGTTGTGCCGGATGCGCGATTTCACGCGTTTTATGCTCGCGGGGTAACATGACATGTTCGAATTACAGAAAAATAACTTTTTTATTACAAAAAAAAGATAGTAACGGGTCAGAGAGATGACAAGCCGATGAAAGGACGGGGGAAGTAAAGTGGGAGCTGAGACACGGATAATAGTTGCGCGATCGGCTCCCGGGGTCGGCGCAAGCGCCTCGCCCGGGCTACAACGGCTTGGGTAGCCCCGCCAAGCGAAGCGCCGCCGGGTTGCAACGATTTAACCGTCATCCGCGCAAGCGCGCGACAATCTGTTCCAGGGTAAGTTGCCCCGCTGCCGCCTCGACGGTCATGCCGACGAAGTCCGGATTCGCCGGCAATATAATTCCATTTCGCTTTAAAAAAAGCAGGGTAATAAACAGTGCCGTACGCTTATTTCCATCATTGAAAATATGGCCGCGAGAAATCGCCAGCAGGTGCATCGCAGCGAGTCGCCACACGTCTGTCACACCTTCATATTCAATTTTGTTTAGCACCCTATACATTATCGCTTCGGCACGCCCCGGGTCGGGCATACCGGCAACGTCAGGCGTGACGCGGAGCAGCCTGTCGTGAAACTGTATTATCTCTTCCGCTGAGATAATCTGCAGCGTCATTTATCCGCAAGCTCCCTGATCTCATCACCATGAACCGCCATAATAGCCGCGAACTCATCATCCATTCTGGCCGCCTGGTAGCGTTCAAACTCTTCTGCACTAATGATGACCGCAGATTTATGCCCACGACGGGTAATGGTCACAGGTACACCTGTCACTGCGCTTTCCAGCACATCGGCCAGATTTTGTCGGGCTTCGCTATAGTTAACCGTTCTCATAAATACCTCCAAAGCTGTACTCTTTTATTGTACAACATACATGTACAAAAAAGAGCCATCAGGCTCTTTTAAAGGTATTTGTGCGATCGGCTCCCGGGGTCGGCGCAAGCGCCTCGCCCGGGCTACAAACCGGCGAAGCGAACGACGCCGGGTTGCGATGAATTAACCGCCGAGATAGGCGCTGCGCACCGCCTCGTTGGCCAGCAGCGCGTCGCCGGTATCCTCCAGCACCACGTGGCCGTTCTCCAGCACGTAGCCGCGGTCGGCCAGCTTTAGCGCCTGGTTGGCGTTCTGCTCAACCAGGAAGATCGTCATCCCCTGCTCGCGCAGCTGCTCGATGGTGTCGAAAATCTGCTGAATGATAATCGGCGCCAGCCCTAATGAGGGCTCATCAAGCAGCAGCAGGCGCGGCTGGCTCATCAGAGCGCGACCGATCGCCAGCATCTGCTGCTCGCCGCCGGACATAGTGCCGGCGCGCTGAATACGGCGTTCATGCAGACGCGGGAACAGCTCATACACCCATTTGATGCGGGTCTGGAACTGATCGCGGTCGGCAAAGAAACCGCCCATCGCCAGGTTCTCTTCCACCGTCATACGCGAAAAGACGCGCCGCCCTTCCGGGACGATCGCCACCGCTTCACGCATGATTTTCGCCGTCTGCCAGTCGGTAATATCCTTACCGTCAAAGACAATGCGCCCGCTGGAAGCGCGCGGATCGCCACACAGCGTGCCGAGCAGGGTGGTTTTCCCCGCGCCGTTGGCGCCGATCAGCGTGACGATTTCACCCTGTTTGATATGCAGGCTGACGTTGTGCAGCGCCTGAATCTTGCCGTAGTGGGCGCTGACATTGTCAAAAGTTAACATCGCGTTTTCCATCTTATGCCTCACCAAGGTATGCGCGGATCACGTCCGGGTTATTACGAATCTCTTCCGGCGTCCCGTTGGCCAGCGGCGTCCCCTGGTTCACGACGTAGATGCGATCGGAAATGCCCATCACCAGCTTCATATCGTGTTCGATAAGCAGAATGGTGGTGTTGTGATGGTTACGCAGCTCGGCGATAAGCTCGTCCAGCTCTTTGGTCTCTTTCGGGTTCAGCCCCGCCGCCGGTTCATCAAGCATAAGAATTTCCGGCTGGGTCACCATGCAGCGGGCAATCTCCAGCCGGCGCTGGTCGCCGTAGGCCAGGTTGCTGGCCTGGCGGTTGGCGTGCTCCAGCAGGCCGATACGCTCCAGCCAGGTGGCGGCCCGGTCCAGCGCTTCGCTCTGCGCCCGACGGAAGGCCGGCGTTTTCAGCAGGCCGGAGAAGAGCCCGGTTTTCAGCTGCTGATGTTGCGCCACCAGCAGGTTTTCAATCACCGTCATTTCGCGGAACAGACGCACGTGCTGGAAGGTTCGCACCACCCCCATCCGCGCAATCTGCTGACCCGGCAGCCCTTCCAGGTGCTGGTCGCGCAGC
The DNA here is from genome assembly GCF_003790505.1 of Klebsiella sp. P1CD1. Taxonomy (NCBI): domain Bacteria; kingdom Pseudomonadati; phylum Pseudomonadota; class Gammaproteobacteria; order Enterobacterales; family Enterobacteriaceae; genus Klebsiella; species Klebsiella sp. P1CD1. The sequence goes on along the minus strand of NZ_CP033631.1, from coordinate 374,242 downwards.
ATAATGGTGCCGCCAGTGGGCTTGTAGAAACCGGTCAGGCAGTTAAAGACGGTGGTCTTCCCGGCGCCGTTGGGGCCGATCAGCGAGACAATCTCGCGCTCTCTGAGCTCCAGCGACACATTGTTGACGGCCAGCAGGCCGCCGAAACGCATCATCAGGCCGCTGACGGATAATAATGGCTGACTCATGCCTGCTCTCCTTTCGCCTGACCGTTTTTCAGCTTCAACTGCACGCGCGTCATTGGCAGAAGCCCCTGCGGACGCCAGATCATCATCAGCACCATCAGGCCGCCGAGCATTAACATGCTGTATTCGTTGAAGTCACGCATCAGCTCGCGCGAGACCACCAGCAGAATAGCCGCGAGGATCACCGCGAACTGCGAGCCCATCCCGCCCAGCACCACGATCGCCAGTACGAAGGCCGACTCAGCGAAGGTGAAGGACTCCGGGCTGACAAAGCCCTGGCGCGCAGCGAACAGCGTCCCGGCGAAGCCAGCAAACGCGGCGCTGATGGTAAAGGCGGTCAGCTTGATGCGCGTCGGGCTCAGGCCCAGCGAACGACAGGCGATCTCATCTTCACGCAGCGCTTCCCACGCCCGCCCCAGCGGCATTCGCAGCAGGCGGTTGATGACGAACAGGCTGAGCACGACCAGCAGCAGCGCCACCAGGTAGAGGAAAATCACCCGATCGGAGGGATCGTATTTGACGCCGAAGAAGTTGCTGAAGGTATCCCAGCCGCCTTCGCGGGCGGTACGGCTAAATTCAAGGCCGAAGAAAGTCGGTTTCGGGATCTGGCTGATGCCGTTCGGCCCGCCGGTGATCTCGGTATTGTTGAGCAGCAGAATACGCACAATTTCACCGAAGCCTAAGGTCACAATCGCCAGATAGTCGCCGCGCAGACGCAGCACCGGGAAGCCCAGCAGGAAGCCGGCCGCCGCGGAGACCAGGCCAGCCAGCGGCAGACAGGTCCAGAAGCCGAGACCGTAATAGTGGTTCAGCAGCGCGAAGGTATACGCGCCGATGGCGTAGAACCCGCCGTAGCCCAGCACCAGCAGGCCGGAAAGGCCGACCACCACGTTCAGCCCGAGGCCGAGGATGATATAGATCATCGTCAGGGTGGCGATATCCACCGTGCCGCGCGACACCATAAACGGCCAGGCCACGGCGATCACCAGCAGGGCTATCAGGAACAGCTTCTGCTTCACCGTTGAGCCGTCAATCGCCGGCATAATAAACTTCGGCCCGGAGACGTTCTTAACCGCTTTCTGGAACAGCGGCCGCAGCAGCTGGAAGAAAAAGACCACCGCGGTGCCGATAAAGATCCACTGCCAGCGAATATCGGCGGCGGTATCGACCACCAGCTTGGTGCCGTCCAGCTCCAGCTGCACGCCCATAAAGACGCCCGCCAGAATGAAGAACATCACGGCAGACAGCAGCGCCATTGCAATTTGCATCGGTTTCATACTTTTTCCACCTCCGGGCGGCCCAGAATGCCGGTCGGCATCACTAACAGCACCAGAATCAGCAGCGCGAAGGAAACGACGTCCTTATATTCAGTGCTGAGATAGGCAGAAGAGAGCGCCTCGGCAATACCCAGGATCAAGCCGCCGATCATTGCGCCAGGAATACTGCCGATACCGCCGAGCACGGCGGCGGTGAAGGCCTTCATCCCGGCCATAAAGCCGATATAGGGGTTAATCACGCCGTAGAACTGGCCGAGCAGCACGCCCGCCACCGCCGCCATCGCTGCGCCGATGACAAAAGTCAGGGCGATGACGCGGTCGGTGTTAATCCCGAGCAGGCTGGCCATTTTCAGGTCTTCGGCACAGGCGCGGCAGGCGCGCCCCATCCGCGAGTAGCGAATAAACAGCGTCAGGGCCAGCATGGCGATAAAGGTCACCACCCAGATCACCAGTTGCATGGTGGTGATCGTCGCGGAGAAGCTGTCGCTGTGGCCGACGATCCACTGGCCGTTAAACAGGCTTGGCAGCGCCACGTCGCGCGACCCCTGGGTCAGGCTGACGTAGTTCTGCAGGAAGATAGACATCCCGATAGCGGAGATCAGCGCAATCAGACGCTTAGAGTTACGCACCGGCCGATAGGCAACGCGCTCGATACTCCAGCCGTAGGCGCTGGCAATCACAATGGCGCCCACGAATCCGGCGGCGACCAGCAACCAGCTGGTGTCGATGCCCATCATCATCAGCGCGGCGATGATCATGAAGGAGACATAGCTGCCAATCATGTAGACCTCGCCGTGGGCGAAGTTGATCATGCCAATAATGCCGTACACCATCGTGTAGCCGATGGCGATCAGCGCGTAGGTACTGCCCAGCGTGACGCCGTTAAACATCTGCTGCAGAAAATAGAGAAACTGCTCGGACATAAGGTAACCTTTTTCAAACCGCCCGCGGTTCGCGGGCGGAGGGATAACTCGTCTTCAGCGCTTATTTCGCCGCGCTCGAAGAGCCGTCGGCGTGCCACTGGAAGACACCAAACTCAAATCCCTTCAGATCGCCTTTTTCATCCCAGGTCAGCGGCCCAATCACGGTTTTCGCCCCGTGCGCTTTCAAATCTTTGATTAAATCCAGCGGCTGCTGGCTGCCGGTTCTGTCCATCGCCTGCGCCAGCGACTGAACGGCGGCATAGGTGATCCAAACATACGGCCCGCTCGGATCTTTCTTCTCCGCTTTCAGCGCGTTGACGATGGCGCTATTGGCAGGGTCCTGATCGTAGCGTTTTGGCATTGTCACCAGCATGCCTTCCGCCGCGGCGCCCGCGATATTGGACAGCGAGGCGTTGCCGACCCCTTCCGGCCCCATAAACACGGTTTTCAGCCCGACGGAGCGCGCCTGGCGCAGCATCTGGCCCATTTCCGGGTAGTAGCCGCCGTAGTAGACGAAGTCAATGTTCTCTTTCTTCAGGCGCGCCAGCAGGGCGGAGAAATCTTTTTCCCCCGCGGTGATGCCGTCGAAGAAGACGATATTGGCCCCGGCTTTCTTCAGGTTGTCCTGCACCGAACGCGCCAGCCCTTCGCCGTACTGCTGCTTGTCATGAATGATGGCGATACGCTGCGGTTTCACTTTCTCGACGATATATTTCGCCGCGGTCGGCCCCTGCGAGGAGTCGAGGCCGGCGGTACGCATGATGTACTGATAACCGCGCTGGGTCAGCTCCGGATTGGTCGCCCCGGGGGAGATCATCAGGATGCCTTCATCCTCATAGATGTCGGAAGCCGGCTGGGTGGAAGAGGAGCAGAGGTGGCCGATAACGTACTGAATGCCGTCGTTGACGATTTTGTTGGCCACCGCGACCGCTTGCTTCGGATCGCAGGCGTCGTCATATTCGACGGCCACCAGCTTGTCACCCTTAATACCGCCGCTGGCGTTGATGTCTTTAATCGCCTGACGCGCGCCATTGAACTCCATGTCGCCCCACTGGGCCACCGGACCCGACATCGCGCCGACCACGGCGACCTTAATATCCTTGGCCATCGCCGCGTGCGACATCGCTAATGCGACAATGCCCGCGACGATGGTTTTCGCGTTCCTTTTCATGCTGCAGAACCCCGTTCGTGATGTGGTGTAAATGTTTTGTATTTTTATGGTTAAAAAGCATTCTGTGCTTTTATTAAACAACGCCATTTTTACCATTGAGTTTAATGGTTTAGCGCAGCTTTTCACTAAAAAACAGATTAAAATCTCTATTTTTCAGTCGATTAAGCAAAGATAATATTCTGTATTTTGGTGAAGATAAACAAAAAAAAGTCCATCCTGCAGCATAAAATAACGATACATAAGGCGGAATAAAACGCTGCGCATTAGGTTAAAATTCTGCTTATTTTTCGATCCATGACGGATTGCGCTACCCTGACAACGTCAGGAAAACGAATCCCCTGATGTACGCGCAAAAAACAGCGCTCCGCCAGACAGCAATTTTGGGTACACTGGCGCCTCTGTTTTGCACTGGATTTGCCGCCCATGAAACTGACCATTATCCGTTTACAGCACTTCAGCGATCAGGATCGCATCGACCTGGGGAAAATCTGGCCGTCGCAGGATCTGTCGACCCTAACCCTGGACGAGAATCATCGTCTCTACGCCGCCCGCTTTAACGAACGCCTGCTGGGCGCCGTGCGCGTCACCCTGCGCGGCGTCGAAGCCGAGCTCAGCGATCTGTGCGTGCGTGAAGTGACCCGCCGCCGCGGCGTCGGGCAATACTTAGTGGAAGAGACGTTGCGTGATAACCCGGCCATCAATAGCTGGCGCGTCGCCGACCAAGGGGTGGAGGACCGCGGCGTGATGGCCGCATTTATGCAGGCGCTCGGCTTTAGCGCCCAGCAGACCGGTTGGGAAAAGCATTAAGCCGTAGCCCCAATATGCGGAGCATGACCAAGGAAGAACCCGGCGGCGCTTCGCTTAGCCGGGCTACCTGGAAATTGTAGCCCCGGTAAGCGCAGCACGACTGGGGTCTGACAACGCATCTGTGGCGTGAAAGGCCCCCCCCATTTAACCCAGCATTTCGCGTTGCAAAAAGGCGTCAAGACCCGAAATCCCCGGGAGCTTACATCAGTAAGTGACCGGGGTTGAGGGCCGCAGACAACGCATCGGCAGCGGGAAAGGCGCCCCCCACCCATTTAACCCAGCATTTCGCGTTGCAAAAAGGCGTCAAGACCCGAAATCCCCGGGAGCTTACTCAGTAAGTGACCGGGGTTGAGGGCCGCAGACAACGCATTTGCAGCGTGAAAGGCGCCCCCCATTTAACCCAGCATTTCGCGTTGCAAAAAGGCGTCAAGACCCGAAATCCCCGGGAGCTTACATCAGTCAGTGACCGGGGTTGAGGGCCGCAGACAACGCATCGGCAGCGGGAAAGGCGCCCCCCACCCATTTAACCCAGCATTTCGCGTTGCAAAAAGGCGTCAAGACCCGAAATCCCCGGGAGCTTACATCAGTAAGTGACCGGGGTTGAGGGCCGCAGACAACGCATTTGCAGCGTGAAAGGCGCCGGTTAAATTATTTGGCGTCGGTCGCCGTACCGTTAGCATGCCAGGTAAAGACACCGAACTCGAAGCCTTTCAGGTCGCCTTTCTGATCCCACGACAGCGGGCCCATCACAGTGTCTACCGTCGCGCCTTTCAGGTATTTAGCGATTTCCGCCGGATCGTCAGACTGATTCAGGCCCGCCTGCAGCGACTGCAGCGCCGCGTAGGTGGTCCACACGAAGGCGCCGCTCGGATCCTGTTTCTTCGCCTTGATCGCATCCACGATCGGTTTGTTCGCCGGCACCTGGTCGTAGTTCTTCGGCTTGGTCACCAGCAGGCCTTCCGCCGACTCGCCGGCGATGTTAGACAGGGAGACGTTCGCTACGCCTTCCGGGCCCATAAACTGGGTTTTCAGACCGGCAGCACGGGCCTGACGCAGGATCTGGCCCATTTCCGGGTGGTAGCCACCGTAGTAAACGAAATCGATATTCTCTTTCTTCAGGCGCGCCACCAGGGTGGAGAAATCTTTCTCACCGGCGGTGATGCCGTCGAAGAAGACCACGTTCGCCCCGCCTTTTTTCAGGCCATCCTGCACCGCACGGGCCAAACCTTCACCGTACTGCTGTTTATCATGTACCACAGCGATACGCTGCGGCTTCACTTTGTCGAGAATGTATTTCGCTGCGGTGGGTCCCTGATCGGAGTCCAGGCCGGTGGTGCGCAGGATCAGCTTATAGCCGCGCGCGGTCAGCTCCGGGGCAGTCGCTGCCGGCGTGATCATCAGAATGCCTTCGTCTTCATAGATGTCAGACGCCGGCTGAGTGGAAGAGGAGCACAGATGGCCAATAACGTACTTGATGCCGTCGTTGACCACTTTGTTGGCGACCGCTACCGCCTGTTTCGGGTCGCAAGCGTCATCATATTTGACGATCTGCAGCTTATTGCCCTTGATGCCGCCCTTAGCGTTGATATCCGCTACCGCCTGCTCGGCACCGGTAAACTCCTGGTCGCCGTACTGAGCCACCGGGCCGGACATCGCCCCGACGACCGCGATTTTGATGTCTTCCGCCAGCGCCGCGCTGCTCATAACTAAGGCAATACATCCTGCCAGTAACGCTTTACCCTTCATATTCATCCTGAGGCTCCCCATTATTATGGTTTTTGCATTTGTTGTGATGTTGTTTGTTAGCGCATTATTTTGTTTATATCGATAGGAAAAGCATATGATAGCTAATCCACCGGGGGCTGCTCGCGCTTTTGCAGCACACTATGCTAAACATACCGTCATTCTGAGGAATTTGAAACGACTAAATTGCGGGCTATGTAACAGATAAGTGACAAATAAAAAAACCGCGCCAGCATGAACCGGACGCGGTGCAAAACAGGCCCTGATTACCAGCCAGCGGGCAGGTAGCCTACCGCGGACGCTATCGCGTAGACGGCGCTGCAAAGATACAACAACACAATGAAGCATTGGATAAGCGGATGGGTCATCCAGGCCGGACAGGTCCAGCCTGGGGTCAGGTCGCCACGCTGGCGGGCGCCCTTCAGCATCAGGATCGGCATAATTGATAAAATGACGCCGCTGAACACTCCGGCAAAATAGAGCGCGTTGACGAAAGAAACCATGCCGCTATAGGCCAGCACGAACGGCGGGATCGCCACCACCAACAGCACCATCAGGCGCCGGGCGGGCTGTTCGTCATTCCCCAGGCGGAACTGATCGAAGATATTGGTCAGAAAGCTGCCGCCCAGCCCCCAGTAAGAGGTCAGCATGGCGCACAGCGCAAACAGGTTGGCCGAGAAGAACGCCCATTCGCAAAGCGCCCGGCCCCAGGAGATGGTGGCCACATCCGAGATATTGTCCAGGCCATTAAGCGAGATAACCGATAGCGGCACCAGCGCCAGCAGGGCAAAGGTCAAAGCCATACCGACCATAATGGCCCTGGGCAATTTTTCCGGTTTGTCGGCGAAGCCCCGCGCCATCTCCGGCACGATATACTGTGCCGAGAAGCAGAATGCCACGACGTTGAAGACCGGAACCATATACAGCCAGTTGCCGTCGAGCAGATAGCCCACGCGGGTGGTCTCTTTCAACAGCGTGGCAATCACCAGCACCGAGATCATCACCACCATGCCGATGCTGATAAATTTCTCGCCGCGGCCGATCGCCTTCAGGCCCAGGTAGAGCACCCCTGCCGCCGGGACGAAAAACAGCACGCTGCCCAGCGCCGGCGAGATGCCAAACAACGAGTGCAACAGCTTGCCGCTGCCGGTCATATAAGCCGTCAATGCGCCGACGCTGTTAACGCAAACGGAGAGGAACATCATCAGCGCGCCAAAGCCGCCGACGTAGCGCTTCGATAAACCACTGAGCTGCAGATGTTTACGGGTGCGGAGCGTGGATTCCGCGACATAGAGCATAGTCACCGTCGTCAGGCTGCCCACCAGCACCAGCCAGAACAGCAGCGGTAAGAAGCCCGCTTTGCTCGACGCATAGGCGATAGAGAGGACACCCGCACCGATATTGGTACCGACAATCATCGATACCCCTTCGATGAAGCTCAGAGATTTTGTAGGGACAGCCGTACGTTCCCGGCCGGTGAGGACGGGAGAAAAGGTGGAGTTTTCAGACATAATACTTTCCGTTTTACTCCGGCGGTTTTTACCGCCGGAAAAAAGGTGATATCAGGGTGATAAACCACTCACGCTGAGCATGAACAGCCGGCTGCGGCGTCCTGTTTCTGTTCGGCTTCCCTGCCGCCGCAGCCCGCCGGGGAGACGTTAGCTCTTCAGGATGCGCGCCAGAATATCCAGCGCTTTCGAGAACTGGGCGTCGGGGATAGTCAACGGATACAGGAAGCGGATCACGTTGCCGTAGACGCCACAGCTCAGCAGCAGCAGGCCGTTTTCCTGCGCTTTCTGTTGCACAAGGCGGGTGAACTCCGGCGACGGCTCGCCTGTTTGCGGATCGTTAAACTCCACCGCCACCATCGACCCCCGGCCACGGACATCCACGATCGCCGGGCAGGTAGCGCGCGCCTGGTTGAGCACTTCCTGCAGATGGCTACCCAACTGCTCAGCGCGCTGGCACAGCTGTTCTTCGGCAATGACATCCAGCACCGCGTGCGCCGCGGCCACCGCCAGCGGGTTACCGGCATAGGTTCCGCCCAGCCCGCCTGGGGCTGGCGCATCCATCACCTCGGCGCGACCGACAACGCCCGACAGCGGGAAACCGCCGGCGAGGCTTTTCGCCATCGTCATCAGATCCGGTTTCACCTCATAGTGCTGCATAGCGAACAGCTTGCCGGTGCGGGCGAAACCGGTCTGCACTTCATCAGCGATCAGCAGAATACCGTGGGTATCGCACAGATCGCGCAGCGCCTGCATAAAATCGGCCGGCGCGACGTTAAAGCCGCCTTCCCCCTGGATCGGCTCGAGGATGATGGCCGCTACCTGGTCCGGCGCAATATCCGCTTTGAAAATGCGCTCCAGGCTTTTCAGCGCATCCGCGGTGGTCACGCCGTGCGCCTCATTGGGATAAACGCCGTGATACACCGATCCCGGGAACGGCCCGAAGCCGATTTTGTAGGGCGCGACCTTACCGGTGAGGGCCATGGTCATAAAGGTACGGCCGTGGAAGCCGCCGCCGAAAGTAATCAGCCCCGGGCGGCCGGTGTAAGCGCGGGCAATTTTCACTGCGTTCTCAACCGCTTCCGCGCCGGTGGTGAAGAAAGCCGTTTTTGCCGGCCCGTCAATTGGCGCCAGATCGTTGATACGCTCCGCCAGCGAAACATAGCTTTCGTACGGCACAATCTGATAGGCGGTGTGGGTGAACGCCTGCAGCTGATCGGCGACCGCGGCGACCACTTTCGGATGACGGTGACCGGTATTTAACACGGCGATCCCGGCGGCGAAATCGATCACCTCATTACCTTCGATATCCCACAGCGTGGCGTTTTCCGCCTTCTCGACAAAGTAGTTACACATTACGCCTACGCCGCGCGGCGTCGCCTGCTGGCGACGTTGATTCAGTTCTGAGCTTTTCACCTGCGAATCTCCTGTCGTGTATGTCACGTTATCGCAACAAATTAGAAACGATGTCGTTTATTTACACAGGAGTTGGCCCTATAATCGAGTACCAATTTAGAATATCTGAGGGATCCAATTGCGTTCGCTGGTGGGTGACCTGGTGCTGGTCCGTCTGCAGGAAGAGCGGGATCCTCTTCTGCACAAACGCTTATATAACGCGCTGCGCCGCGCGATCCTCGATGGTTCGCTGGCGCCGCAAAGCCGCCTGCCGCCGTCGCGCGATCTGGCGGGTGAACTCGGCGTATCAAGAAACACCATATTAACAACTTATGAACAATTACTGGCGGAAGGATATGTGGTTTCCCGCCGGGGAAGTGGAACATTCGTTGCCCAAACCGCCCCTGAGAGCTCATTGACGGCTAAAGGTCAGCAAGAAAACAGCAGTATCGCGGCACCGACGGTGCATCTTTCACGCCGAGGCCAACATCTGCTCGGCCAGGTCAGCGCCAGCCCGCGCCAGTGGGGGGCGTTTATACCCGGCGTGCCGGACGTTAACGCCTTTCCCCACCCGCTGTTCAGTAAGATCCAGGCCCGTATCAGCCGTCGGCCCAAGCCGGAGCGGCTCAGCTATAGCTGCAACGGTGGCACCCCGGAACTGCAGCAGGCGCTGGTGGATTATCTGCGCGTGTCGCGCGGCGTCCACTGTCAGGCAGATCAAATTCTTATCACCGAGGGGATCCACCAGGCGATCGATCTGGTCACCCGCATGCTGTGTGATAACGGCGATCTGGCGTGGGTGGAGGAGCCTTCCTATTGGGGGATCCGCCACGTGCTGGCGATGAACGACGTTCGGGTGGAACCCCTGACCGTCGATGCCAACGGCCTGTGCCCGCCGGAAACGGTTGACGACGCGCCGAGGCTCATCTTCGTTACGCCTTCCCACCAGTACCCGCTGGGCGCGGTGATGAGCCTTGAGCGCCGCCAGCGACTGCTGGCGCTCGCCCGTCAGCAGGGGAGCTGGATCGTCGAAGATGATTATGACAGTGAGTTTCGCTTTTCCGGCCAGCCGATCCCCGCCCTGCAGGGTCTGGTCCCCGATGCCCCGGTGGTCTATATCGGCACCTTCAGCAAAACGCTCTATCCCGGCCTGCGCCTGGGCTACGTGGTGCTCCCCCGTCCGCTGGTCAGCGATCTGAAGCACGCCCATGCCGAGCTTTACCGCGGCGGCCATTCGCTGATCCAGATGGCGCTGGCGGAGTTTATTACCGCCGGCCACTATTCGGCCCATATCCGCCGTATGCGGTTGCTCTACAGCCGTCGCCGCGCCTTTTTAACTGAGCTTATCCAGCGGCACTGTATGCCGTACGCCCTGTCTGACTTCAGCGATAATGCCGGGCTGCATTTGATCCTCAATTTGCCCGCAGAGGCTGACGATGTGGCGATTGCCAAAGAGGCTAATGCGCGCCACATTCTGGTGCGGCCACTGTCGCGCTACTACCTGACGGCGGCGCGGAAGAAAGGATTACTGATGGGATTCGCCAGCCAGCCCGAAGAGCAGATGGCGCCGGCGTTCAGCATCTTACTCGGCTGCCTGCAGACGCACTGCCCGCAGATGCTCCTGCCCCGGGAGGACGCAGAAAAACAAAACGCCCCAACCTGAGGCGGGGCGTTATCGGGGAGCCTGATATCAGGTATCAGGCAGGCGTGGCGTATCAGGCTTCGATAGCGGCACGCAGTTTTTTCATGGCGTTCTTTTCCAACTGACGCACACGCTCTGCGGAGACGCCGTAGCGGTCGGCCAGTTCCTGAAGCGTGGACTTGTTGTCTTCGTCCAGCCAGCGGGCGCGGATGATGTCCTGGCTACGCTCGTCCAGGCCCTGCATCGCGTCAGTCAGCTTATTCGCCGCCTGCTCTTCCCAGTTGTCGTCTTCGATGCCGTCGGCAAAGTTAGACGTTTTGTCCTGCAGATACAGGACCGGCGCCATCGGCTGGCTGTCGGACTCATCGTCGGAAGACATGTCGAAGGTCATGTCCTGGGCCGCCATGCGGGATTCCATCTCGCGGACGTCTTTGCTCGACACTCCCAGCTCACGGGCCACCATTTCCACTTCATCCTGGTTGAACCAACCCAGACGCTGTTTGGTTTTACGCAGGTTAAAGAACAGCTTACGCTGTGCTTTGGTGGTAGCGACCTTCACAATACGCCAGTTACGCAGCACGTATTCGTGAATTTCGGCTTTAATCCAGTGCACGGCGAAGGAGACCAGGCGCACACCCACTTCCGGGTTGAAGCGACGCACGGCTTTCATCAGGCCGATATTGCCTTCCTGGATCAGATCCGCCTGCGGCAGGCCATAGCCCGAGTAGTTACGAGCAATGTGAACAACAAAGCGCAGGTGAGACAGAATCAGCTTTTTCGCTGCTTCCAGATCGCCCTGGTAATGCAGCTTTTCAGCAAGCTCCCGCTCTTCATCAGCCGACAGCATCGGCCAAGTGTTAGCGGCCCGGATGTACGATTCCAGGTTACCAACGGGGGCTAAAGCTAAAGTTTGCATTTCTTTGGTCATTCAAATCCTCTCAATTGATATCTTCTGACGCGTTCTTGTCCCCATCAGGCAACAAGCATGCCAGCATTCATGAGCAACGAGAATATCACTCACATTAGTATCAGACAGTGATTTTATCCACAAGTTCCATGCAACGGTGTGAATAAATTACGCACAAAATGTGACACCACGATGAACAAGTGAGGGCAGGAAAAGGAGAACAAGCTTGCGGTATCTTTCCCTGCGAACAGGAACTCATTGCAGCAGGGAAAGATTATATCACGCTTTTTTTAATCGGGAGTAAAGTGACGTAAATGTTGCACTGTCGCCAGCCAGGCGGCGACCCACCCGATCATCGAGCAGACAATCAGCATCAACAGGCACTCGTCGAAGCCCAGGCCGCTCAGCTCAAACTGGGTGCCGAACACTTTCGCCACTTCGGTCACTGCCGACGAGAGGCGCATCACCAGAATCTCCGACAGGATCAGCGATAAAAACGCGCCGGAGAATCCCAGCATCGCCCCGCCGTAGAGGAACGGACGCAGGATAAAGCCGTCGGTGGCGCCGATCAGCTTCTGCACGTTAATGGTATCGCGGCGGGCAAAGATGCTCAGGCGCACGCTGTTGCCGATCACCAGGAACACCGCCGCCACCATCAGCACGCCGATCATCGCCGACACGCGGCCTACCAGCCCGGTAAGCGAGGAGAGACGGGCAAACCAGCTGTCGTCCATCCGCACCTCATCCACCCCCTGGATCCGCGATACCCGCTCGCGCAGGGTATTGAGCGCTTCCGTGCTCTGGAAATCCAGCTTCGGCACCACGATGGCGACCGCCGGCAGCGGGTTCTCTTCCAGCATATCCAGTGCGCCGCCAAAGCCTGACCAGTTACGGAATTCACCCAGCGCCTCGTCACGGGACAAATAGTTTACCTTGTCGACGCCCTGCTCCGCCTGCAGCTGGCCCACCACCCGCGCCGCGGCGTCGTCATCCAGCGTTTTTTCCAGATAAACGGTGATCTGCGGCGATGGATAGTACTGTGACGCCGCGCTGCTGACGTTTTTGTAGACCATGTAGCAGACGCTTGGCAGGGTCAACGAAATGGCGATGACCATCACCGTCAGGAAGGTCGCCAGCGGCGTGCTTTTGAGATCCTGCAACGCGCCGTGCCAGGCATAGCGCACCTGTTCGTTGAACACGTTACTCTTACGCGAGGCCGGGTTAGGCGCCGCTTTCGGCCGTTTTGGCGCATTGCGCCCGCCGCCGCTGCCACCCGCCGCGTTGCGCAGGCGATCGAACTTACTGCCGAACTGGCGAATCTGGTTCATTGCGTCGCGCTTATTCACCCCGAATGCCTCCATGCAGATGGCCGTCGCTGAGCGACAGCACGCGGTACGGACGACTGGAGATAAGCCCCAGATCGTGCGTCGCCATCAGTACCGTCACCCCAACGCGGTTAAACTCTTCAAACAGACGTAAAATCCCCTCCGAGAGCGCCTCGTCGAGGTTACCGGTCGGTTCATCCGCCAGCAGCACCGCCGGCTTGTTGACCACCGCGCGGGCAATACCGACGCGCTGCTGCTCACCGCCGGAGAGCTGAATCGGAAAGTTCTTCGCTTTGTCCAGCAGGCCGACCTTGTCCAGCGCCGCCGAGACGCGGCGACGAATGTCATCGCCGCTGGCGCCAGCGATAATCAGCGGGATCGCCACGTTGTCATACACGGTACGATCCATCAGCAAATGGTGGTCCTGGAAAATCATGCCGATCTGGCGGCGCAGGAATGGCACCTCACGGCTCTTCAGGCGGCTGATTTCATGACCGCTGAAGAAAATTTTCCCGGCGCTGGGCCGTTCGATACCACAGATAAGCTTCAGCAGGGTACTCTTCCCTGCGCCGGAATGGCCGGTCAGAAACGCCATCTCGCCCGGCTGCAGGTGGAAGGTCACCCCCTGCAGCGCTTGTCTCCCACCGAGATAGGCTTTGCTGACTTGTTCAAAGCGAATCATTCTTAATCCTCTCGGGCAAAAAGTGCCTCAATAAAGTCGCCCGCATTAAACGGACGCAGATCCTCAATACGCTCGCCGACGCCAATATAGCGAATCGGAATGCCGAACTGATCGGCCACCGAGAAGATCACGCCGCCTTTGGCGGTGCCGTCCAGCTTGGTCAGGGTGATCCCGGTCAATCCTACCGCCTCATGGAACAGTTTGGCCTGGCTAATGGCATTCTGCCCGGTGCTGGCGTCAATAGTTAACATCACCTCATGCGGCGCGTCGACGTCCAGTTTTTTCATCACCCGGACAATCTTCTTCAACTCTTCCATCAGGTGCGATTTATTCTGCAGACGCCCGGCGGTGTCGGCAATCAGTACGTCAACATGGCGCGCCTTCGCCGCCTGAATGGCGTCGAAAATCACCGAGGCGGAGTCCGCGCCGGTATGCTGGGCGATCACCGGGATATTGTTACGCTGACCCCAGACCTGCAGCTGTTCCACCGCCGCCGCGCGGAAGGTATCCCCCGCCGCCAGCATCACCGATTTACCCTGCTGCTCAAACTGACGCGCCAGCTTGCCGATGGTGGTGGTTTTCCCCACCCCGTTTACGCCGACCATCAAAATAACAAATGGCGTTTTGCCTTCTACGTTCAGCGGCTCATCCACTTTGGCGAGAATCTCGCCCATCTCTTCTTTCAGCAGGCCGTACAGCGCTTCCGCATCGCGCAGTTGCTTACGGCTAGCGCCTTCCGTCAGGTTAGTAATGATCTTGCGGGTGGTTTCCACCCCGACGTCGGCGATCAGCAGTTGCTCTTCCAGCTCTTCAAACAGATCATCGTCGATCTTCTTGCCGCGGAACAGGCTGATAAATCCGGAACCGAGATTTTCTTTGGTTTTCAGCAGGCTACGCTTGAGGCGGGCAAAAAAGCCTTCTTTCGTCGGTTTTTCCTGCTCCTGAGCCAGCGCTTCCACCGGCGCCTCGTCCTCGGGCTCCGGCACTACGACCGCCGCCTCTTCGGCCGCCTCGGCCGCCAGCGCCAGTGCTTCCAGCTCTTCATCGCTTAACGGGGCGTCCTCTTCAGGGACCTCCGTCTCCTGCGGCTCGGCGATAACGTCTGCCACAGGCTGCTCTGCTACGGCTTCCGCCACCACCGGTTCGGCGATCACCTCTTCCGCCAGCGGCTCAACCACCGCAGGCTGTTCAGGCGGTTCGCTGACCGCGGGCTCCGGTTCAACAACAGGCGCGTCTTCGACCAGAGCAGGCGTTTCCACCCACTCTTTTTCCTGCACGCTGGCAGGCTCCGCGAGGTGCGCTTTTTCGCTTTCGACCACCGTCTCGGTCACTTCGACGACATCTTCGGCAAACGCCTCCGGGTCTGCTTTCGGCGCGCTCGGCTCAGCAGGGGTTTCCGCTACCGGCGACTCATCGGCAACCGCTTGTTGTTCTTCTACTTTTTGTTCAGTCTCGGTTTCCTGTGCCTGTTCTTTCTGTCCAAAGCCCAGCCAGGAAAAGAAGCCACGTTTTTTCTCTTTTGCCATTTGCGACCACACTCCTCGCTGTTTTATTCATGGCGCAGCTTCATCAGAAGCTGAAAAAATGATGAAATTAGTCGGATAGTCTATCACTTAACTTAACTCGCAGCACCGCCCCCGGATTAAGGTTTCGTCAACCGCCGTCGATCGCTAGAATAGCAGGCCGGAAGTTGAGACTTGAGCAGAGAGATGAAAAAACCAAACCACGCGGGCAGCGGCCAGATCCGCATTATCGGTGGGCAATGGCGCGGCCGTAAATTACCGGTGCCGGAGAGCCCGGGCCTGCGGCCGACCACCGACCGGGTTCGCGAAACCCTTTTTAACTGGCTGGCGCCGTCCATCGTTGACGCGCACTGCCTCGACTGCTTTGCCGGCAGCGGCGCGCTGGGGCTGGAGGCGCTGTCCCGCTATGCGGCCAGCACCACGCTACTGGAGATGGAGCGCGGCGTAGCCCAGCAGTTGCAAAAAAATCTCGCCACCCTGAAAGCGGATCGCGGCAAGGTGATCACCACCAACACCCTCAGCTTCCTGAGCCAGCCGGGGACACCGCACCAGATCGTGTTCGTCGACCCGCCGTTCCGTCAGGGGCTGCTGGAGGAGACGCTACGTCTGCTGGAGACACAAGGCTGGCTGGCCGATGAGGCCCTGGTGTATGTCGAAAGCGAAGTCGAAAACGGTTTACCGCCGGTGCCCGCTAACTGGCAGCTGTATCGTGAAAAAGTGGCCGGACAGGTCGCCTACCGTCTTTACCAACGTGAGGCCCAAGGAGAGCACCATGCTGATTAATTTAGGCCGCCTGCTGATGCTGTGCGTCTGGGCCTTTCTGTTATTGAACCTGTTTCAGCCCTTCCCGAAGCCGCTGAATATCTTCGTCAACGTCGCGCTGATTTTCATGATCCTGATGCACGGACTGCAGTTGACGCTGCTCAAGGCGACGCAGCCGAAAGAGGCGCCGCCGCTGAGCCGCTTTGAGCAAATCCGCATTTTTATCTTCGGCGTGTTTGAGCTCGTCGCATGGCAGAAAAAACTGAAGGCGACGCTGAAAAAGTAGTCCTGAAAAGGGCTCAGGGGTCGGGCGTAAACGCCACGAACGCTGTGCCCTTATAACTCAACATCCCGCGATCGCCCACGCTCAGCGCATGATATTGCGGCGCGTCGAGGCGAAACATCACCTCCAGTCCACCGTTTTCGGGGCGAAAGCTCGCTTCATAGCGCATCTCACTGCCTGCGGGCGTCACCGTCTGCTGCCGCGAGCGCCGATCGTTAATCACTTTTTCCCGTTTATTGCTGACGATAACCCGCTTTTGTAGCAACGGCGCGGCGTCATTCGCCTGTTTCTCACGGCGCTGCTGGACATAGCGAAACGAAGCCGCCACCACAATCACCGCGACGACCAGAACAAAAAAGAGGGGCATTTTACTCATCAAGGTTACCCATAAAAAATATCAGGAATCAGCATACTGCGTCGGGAATAACATTGTCATCTGCTACGCCAAACCACTACACTGAGTTGTAGCATCACGCATCCGTAACTTTCTTTATGATAACAGATACAGGGACTTACTATGCTTTGGTCATTTATTGCTGTCTGTTTCTCCGCATGGCTTTATGTCGATGCATCCTATCGTGGGCCGGCCTGGCGACGCTGGGTATTTAAACCAGTCACCCTGATTCTGTTGCTGTTACTGGCCTGGCAGGCGCCGATGTTCAATGCCATCAGCTATCTGGTGCTGGCTGGCCTGTGCGCCTCGCTGCTCGGCGACGCCCTGAC
Source organism: Klebsiella sp. P1CD1 (assembly GCF_003790505.1). Taxonomy (NCBI): domain Bacteria; kingdom Pseudomonadati; phylum Pseudomonadota; class Gammaproteobacteria; order Enterobacterales; family Enterobacteriaceae; genus Klebsiella; species Klebsiella sp. P1CD1. The sequence goes on along the minus strand of NZ_CP033631.1, from coordinate 357,386 downwards.
CCTGCTGCCGCGCCAGCGGGTGATGTACGCGGTGGGCGCTTTCTTCCTGTCACATCTGCTGTATACCATCTGGTTCGCCAGCCAGCTGACGCTGTCGTTCTTCTGGCCGCTGCCGCTGGTGCTGCTGGTATTCGGCGCCCTGCTGATGGCGGTGATCTGGAGTCGGCTGGAAGAGATGAAAATGCCGGTGCTGACCTTTATCGGAATGACGCTGGTGATGGTCTGGCTGGCCGGTGAGCTGTGGTTCGCCCGCCCCACCAACACCGCGCTGTCCGGTTTCGCCGGCGCGGCCTTGCTGCTGCTGAGTAATGCCGTGTGGCTGGTGAGCCACTATCGTCGCCGCTTCCGCGCCGATAACGCCATTGCCGCCGCGTTCTACTTTGCCGGCCACTTCCTGATCGTGCGCGCGCTATACCTGTAATTTAGTCCTTGACTCTGGAGTCGACTCCAGAGTGTATCCTACGGCTAATGAGAAAATTATCATTTCCCGGAGGGTGCCATGTCGACTCCAGACGCGCAGGATAAAAAAGTCCCACAATTCTCGTCATTCACCATGCGGCCAGCGACCGCGCCGGCGGAGAGCTGCTGTACAGATCACGCCTGCGCCACAGAATCCGCCCCTGCCGCCGAAGCGCTCGACGACGCCCGCTATAGCTGGCAGGTTGATGGCATGGACTGCGCCGCCTGCGCCCGCAAGGTGGAAACCGCGGTTCGCCAGGTACCCGGCGTCAGTCAGGTCCAGGTGCTGTTCGCCACAGAAAAGTTGCTGGTTAACGCCGAGGGTGATATCCGCGCTCAGGTTGAGAACGCGGTCCGCCAGGCGGGCTATACGCTGCGCGATGCCGATGCTCCCGCAGCAGAGAAAACCCGAGGGTCGCTGCTGCGCGACAATCTGCCGTTACTGACGCTGGTTATCATGATGGCCCTGAGCTGGGGGCTGGAGCAGGCCAACCACCCCGCCGGTCAGTTGGCCTTTATTGCCACCACCCTGGTTGGCCTGTGGCCGGTTGCTCGCCAGGCGCTGCGCCTGATCAAAAGCGGGAGCTGGTTTGCCATTGAAACGCTGATGAGCGTCGCCGCCATCGGGGCGCTGTTTATCGGCGCCACTGCGGAAGCGGCGATGGTCCTGCTGCTGTTCCTGATCGGCGAGCGTCTCGAAGGCTGGGCCGCCAGCCGCGCACGGCAGGGGGTGAGCGCGCTGATGGCGCTGAAGCCCGACACCGCCATCCGTCTGCGCAACGGCGTGCGGGAAATCGTCGCCCAGCGCGACCTGCGTCCCGGAGATGTGATTGAAGTGGCCGCCGGCGGGCGTCTGCCGGCGGATGGCCAGCTGCTGTCGCCGTTTGCCAGCTTTGATGAAAGCGCCCTGACCGGTGAGTCGGTGCCGGTGGAGCGTCAGGCCGGGGAACGAGTCGCGGCGGGCGCCACCAGCGTCGATCGCCTGGTGCAGCTTACCGTGATATCCGAACCGGGCGACAGCGCCATCGACCGCATCCTGAAGCTGATTGAAGAGGCAGAGGAACGTCGGGCGCCAATCGAGCGTTTTATCGATCGCTTCAGCCGGATCTACACCCCGGCCATTATGGTCGTAGCTTTGTTGGTCGCCATTGTCCCACCGCTGTTCTTCGCCAGCGCCTGGCTGCCGTGGATTTATAAAGGGCTGACGCTGCTGCTGATCGGCTGTCCGTGCGCGCTGGTCATCTCCACGCCGGCGGCCATCACCTCCGGCCTGGCGGTCGCCGCCCGCCGCGGGGCGCTAATCAAAGGCGGCGCGGCGCTGGAACAGCTGGGCCAGGTGCGGCAGGTGGCGTTCGATAAAACCGGCACCCTGACCGTCGGCCAGCCGCAGGTGACTTCGGTGATCGCCACGGCTGAGTTTGACGACAACGCGCTGCTGGCGCTGGCGGCGGCGGTGGAGCAAGGCTCCAGCCACCCGCTGGCGCAGGCCATCGTCCGTGAAGCACAGCGGCGTCAGCTGAGTATTCCGCTTGCCAGCGGCCAGCGGGCGCTGGCGGGCTCTGGCATCGAAGCCGAGGTGAACGGCAGCCGCATCTTGATCTGCGCCGCCAGCAAAGCCGCCCCGGCAGAACATGAGGCGCAGATCCAGCAGCTGGAAAGCGCCGGGCAAACGGTAGTGCTGGTGATGCGCGGCGAGACGCTGCTCGGTATTCTGGCGCTGCGCGACACCCTGCGCGACGACGCGCGTCAGGCGGTGGATGCTCTGCATCAGTTGGGGGTTCAGGGGGTGATCCTTACCGGGGATAACCCGCGCGCCGCGGCAGCCATCGCCAGCGAACTGGGGCTGGAATTCCGCGCCGGTCTGCTGCCGGCGGACAAAGTGAAAGCCGTCATGGCGCTGAATGCCGATGCGCCGCTGGCGATGATCGGGGACGGAATCAACGACGCCCCGGCGATGAAAGCGGCCACCATCGGCATCGCCATGGGCAGCGGCACCGATGTGGCGCTGGAGACGGCCGACGCCGCGCTGACCCATAACCGTCTGACCGGCCTGGCGCAGATGATTTCCCTGGCGCGCGCCACCCATGCCAATATTCGCCAGAACATCGCGATTGCCTTAGGGCTGAAGGGGATTTTCCTCGTCACCACCCTGCTTGGCCTGACCGGGTTGTGGCTGGCGGTGCTGGCGGATACCGGCGCCACCGTGCTGGTAACGGCTAACGCGCTGCGGTTATTGCGTAAGAAGTTGTAGCATAGATACCGGCTTCCCTGCTCGCGCTACGCTTAGCAGGGCTACGGTTCCGGACCGTCGGGTAGCCCGGATAAGGCGCTACGCGCCGCCATCCGGGATATTCCCTGCTCGCGCTACGCTTAGCAGGGCTACGGTTCCGGACCGTCGGGTAGCCCGGATAAGGCGCTACGCGCCGCCATCCGGAGTATTCCCTGCTCGCGCTGCGCTTAGCAGGGCTACGATTCCGGACCGTCGGGTAGCCCGGATAAGGCGCTACGCTCCGCCATCCGGGATATTCCCTGCTCGCGCTACGCTTAGCAGGGCTACGGTTCCAGACCGTCGGGTAGCCCGGATAAGGCGCAACGCGCCGCCATCCGGGGTATTCCCTGCTCGCGCTACGCTTAGCAGGGCTACGATTCCGGACCGTCGGGTAGCCCGGATAAGGCGCTACGCGCCGCCATCCGGGATATTCCCTGCTCGCGCTGCGCTTAGCAGGGCTACGGTTCCGGACCGTCGGGTAGCCCGGATAAGGCGCTACGCGCCGCTATCCGGGAAAAGCTCAGTGGCTTTTGCGGATCAGATAGCGGTACGGCAGGGCTTCGGTTTCCTGGGCCACCAGCTCATGCTCCATAAAGCGGCAGAATCCCGGGATATCGCGGGTGGTGGCCGGATCGTCAGCAATAATCAGCAGCGTCTCGCCGACCGGCATCGTCCGCACGGTTTTACGCACCATCATGACCGGCTCCGGGCAGCGGAGCCCCAGGGCATCCAGGGTATGGTCAGGAGTGGAGAAAAGTTCGCTCATTTTAGTCTCACGTTAACAAAACGGCCCTAGTTTACCCCCAGTTCGCCAGTACGCAAGCCAGGTTAACGTTTGCGCGAAAAACAACCATTGCATTACGCCGACAACGCAGTATCATGCAGCCGTTTTTTATTGGGTTCCCTCACCCCAACGTTCCGCTGCCGATTGCTCATTCACCTGAAGCATGACGGGCATAAAAAGGTCACAATATGAATCCGTTTACTACCGTACAGCGCAAAAAAGCGCTCGTCTGGCTTTCGCTATTTCATCTGCTGGTCATCACCTCCAGCAACTATCTGGTTCAGCTGCCGATCTCCATTTTTGGTTTCCATACCACCTGGGGCGCGTTTAGTTTTCCGTTTATCTTTCTCGCCACCGATCTGACGGTACGCATTTTTGGCGCACCGCTGGCGCGACGCATCATTTTCGCGGTGATGGTCCCGGCGCTGGTTATCTCTTACGGCATCTCTGCGCTGTTCTACATGGGCGAGTGGCAGGGCTTTGCCGCGCTGGGCACCTTTAATCTCTTCGTCGCGCGCATCGCCATCGCCAGCTTTATGGCCTATGCACTGGGGCAGATCCTCGACGTCCACGTCTTCAACCGCCTGCGGCAGAGTCGCCACTGGTGGCTGGCCCCCACCGCCTCGACGCTGTTCGGCAACATCAGCGATACCGTCGCGTTCTTCTTTATCGCTTTCTGGCGCAGCCCGGACCCGTTTATGGCCGCCCACTGGGGGGAAATCGCCCTCGTCGACTACAGCTTTAAAGTGCTTATCAGCATTATTTTCTTCCTGCCGATGTACGGCGTGCTGTTAAATATGCTGTTGAAAAGACTGGCGGATAAATCTGATTTGTCGGCATTACAGCCGAGTTAAAGGTACTCGCGGGCCGATGTGTTAAGATAGCCGGATGAGCCATTAGTGGCCGTTTATCGAAAGGAAGATGTCAATGCGCAATTTGGTTAAATATGTCGGTATTGGCCTGCTGGTAATGGGGCTTGCCGCCTGCGATAACAGCGATTCAAAAGCGCCAACCGTTGGCGCAGCAGCGGAGAGCAATGCCAGCGGCCAGGCAATCAGCCTGCTGGATGGCAAACTGAGCTTCACCCTGCCTGCGGGCATGGCCGACCAGAGCGGCAAACTGGGTACCCAGGCGAACAACATGCACGTCTACTCTGACGCTACCGGCCAGAAAGCGGTCATCGTCATCGTCGGCGACAGCACCAATGAAGATCTGGCGATACTGGCGAAACGACTGGAAGATCAGCAGCGTAGCCGCGACCCGCAGCTGCAGGTGGTGAGCAACAAATCGCTGGAGATGAAAGGCCATACCCTGCAGCAGCTGGACAGCATCATCTCTGCCAAGGGGCAGACCGCCTGGTCTTCAGTGATCCTCGGCAAAGTGGATGACAAACTGCTGACCCTGCAGGTGACCCTGCCGGCGGACAACCAGCAGCAGGCGCAGACCGAAGCAGAAAGCATCATCAACACCCTCACCATCCAGTAATTACTGGCCTGGTGCGATGGCCTCCGGTTCGCTAACCGGGGGCCGTTTTTTTAGCCGCCAGCCCAACAGCAGCGCCGCCATCACCAGCCCAGCCGCGGCGAGATAAATCATCGAGATCCCGGTCCACGCCATCAACAATCCGGCCAGCGGCCCGGTGACCCCCAACGACAAATCCATAAACACGGTATAGGTCGCCAGCGCCGACCCCTGATTGTGCTGCGGCACCGCTTTGACCGCCACCACCCCCAGCGCCGGGAAGACCAGCGAGAACCCCGCCCCGGTAAGGAAGGTACCGATTTTCGCCAGCAACGGCGTATCGGCAAAGCCGACCAGCAGTAGTCCGATAATCTCCACGCTAAAGCAGAGCATCGCCACGTTCAGTCCACCGAGGCGATTAATGCCGTTAGGAAACAGCAGCCGCGTGCCAACGAACGCGCAGCTGAATAACGTCAGAGCGAAAGCCGCGCCGTCCCAGCCTTTGGCGTCATAAAACAGCGTGATAAAGGTGGCGATCACCCCGAAGCCGGCGGAGGCCAGCGCCAGCGCCATACCGTAGGGCCAGACCCGGCCAAGCACCGCGCGAAACGACATCGCTTTACCTTTGGTAGCCTTCACCGCCGCGCGGGGCAGCGCACAGAGGATCGCCACCAGCGCCACCGCCATAATGACTACCGCCAGGCCGCTGAGGCCAATGTGTGAATAGCACAGCACGCCGAGCGGCGCGCCCATCGCCATCGCCCCGTAGGTCACAATCCCGTTCCACGAGATCACCCGCCCGATATGCAGCGAACCGACCACGCCGACGCCCCACAGCGTCGAGCCTGTGCCGGCGAAGCTCTGGCCGATACCAAGGATCACCCGTCCGAGGCATAACAGCAGCAAGCTAACCAGAGGCCAGCCGCTGCTCCAGGCCGCCAACAGATAGCTCAAACCGCTCAAAAAACAGCCGCAGAGACCGAAGACGACAATCTTTTTAGGCCCCAGCAGGTCGGCATAGCGCCCGGCATGCGGGCGGCTGAGCAGCGTGGCGAAATATTGCAGACTAATCACCAGCCCGGCCCAGAAAGCGCTAAAGCCCATGACATCATGCACATAGCCGGGCAGCACCGCCAGCGGCAGGCCGATGGTGAGATAGCTGGCAAAGTTAAAGATAACGACAGAGACAATCCGCAGATTGAGGCGCAGTCCATTGAGCGCCGGCTCGGCGACGGGTTCGGGCATCAGGTTCCACCAGATTTCGACAATCAGCTTTCACTATTACCACGCTGTCGGCGGAAAAGCAGCCCTCCTTTCGGAATATTGGCAGTCGGCGAACCGCTACACTTATCTGGCGCGACTCATAAAAGGAATCCCTATGTCCTCTCCGCAGGCTGATAAAGCCGGGCTCCATATTTTACTTAAGCTGGCAGCGTTAGTGATTATCCTCGCCGGGATCCACGCCGCCGCCGATATTCTGGTGCAGCTGCTGCTGGCGCTGTTTTTCGCTATTGTTCTCAACCCGCTGGTCACCTGGTTCATTCGCCGCGGGGTGCGGCGTCCGTTCGCCATTACCCTGGTGGTGACGGCGATGTTGGTGATGCTCACCGCGCTGCTTGGCGTACTGGCGGCGTCGCTCAATGACTTTGTCGCCATGCTCCCCGATTTCAACCGCGCCCTGACGCGCAAGATCCTCCAGCTCCAGGAGTATCTCCCCTTCCTTAATCTGCATATCAATCCGGAGCGCATGCTGCGGCGCATGGATTCAGAACGGCTGATGACCTGGGCCACGACGCTAATGACCCAGCTTTCCGGGGCGATGGCCAGCATCGTGCTGCTGGTGATGACGGTGATCTTTATGCTGTTTGAGGTTCGCCACCTGCCCTACAAACTGCGTTTTGCCCTCAATAACCCGCGCCTGCATATCGCCGGCTTGCACCGGGCGCTGAAAGGCGTCACCCATTATCTGGCGCTGAAGACGCTGATTAGCCTGTGGACCGGGCTGATTGTCTGGCTGGGGCTGCTGGCGATGGGGGTACAGTTCGCCCTGATGTGGGGGGTGCTGGCGTTTCTGCTGAACTATGTGCCGAACATTGGCTCCGCTATCTCCGCTATCCCCCCGATGCTGCAGGCGCTGCTGTTTAGCGGCATTTATGAGTGCCTGTTGGTCGGGGCGCTGTTTCTGGTGGTGCATATGGTGCTGGGCAACATGGTGGAGCCGCGCATGATGGGCCATCGGCTGGGAATGTCGACCCTGGTGGTGTTCCTGTCGTTGCTGGTCTGGGGCTGGCTGCTGGGGCCGGTGGGGATGCTGCTCTCGGTACCGTTAACCAGCGTCTGTAAAATCTGGATGGAGACCACCGTCGGAGGCAGCAAGCTGGCGATCCTGCTCGGCCCGGGCCGTCCCAAAAGCCGGCTCCCCGGCTAGCGGCGTTTGACCGGCCAGAAGATGGTCAACACGCCGGCGACAATGATCGTCACGCCCAGCAGCGATTGCCAGTAGAACGGCTCATGCCAGCCGGGCAACCAGATGGCGGCGGCCCACACGAGGATATAGCTCAGGCTCAGCAGGGCATACGCTTTCGACAGCGGCAGGCGATGCAGGGCAAAGTACCAGCAGACCATCGACAGCAGGTAGCCCAGCAGGCCGAAAAACAGGCCGAAGGTCCCGGGCTGGAAATGCAGAAGATGCTGGAGAAATGCCACAATATCGGTCAGCGGCGGCAAGGCCACCATGGCGCTGCGCAGCAGCAACTGCGCGGCGCTGACGAGGCCGACGCTGAATAATGCCCAGAGAAAGCCCATCAGACGCTGGTCCCCAGAATGACAATGCCCACGACGATCAACCCGACGCCAAGCCAGTGACGGCGAGCGACCGGCTCATGCCAGATGCCCCAGCCCGCGAGGGTAACCCAGACGAAATTCAGGCTCAGCATCGGATAGGCGATGCTGACCGGAATAGACTGCAGCACGCTCAGCCACAGCAGCATGCCGCAGCCCAGGCATAACAGCGCCATCCCCAGCCAGAAGAGTATATGGCGACTCCGCCGTCCGCGACGGGACGGGCGGGTCGCCTGTTTCTGGCATAGTTGCCCGGCGCAGCTCAGCAGGCTGGCGAACACCAGACAGATCCAGACGCTCATTGCGGCAGATACTGAAGGAAGACCACCCGACCCAGCTCGTAGGCGTTATCTGGCTTCGGTAACGGTAAGTCAACCATACTCTCTCCTTTATCCATCAACAGCACCAGCGAGACCGGCCCCTGCTGACGGTGCGTGGCCAGCCAGTCGGCAAAACCGGCCTGGCTGACAAAGCTTCCCTGAGCATCCGGCCAGTCGAGACCGTACTTCAGCTCACCCTGTTTGTCGAACATAATAATATCGCTGCGCTTCAGCTCCCAGGCCAGGCCGCCGGCGATCCCAACGTTGTTGGTCAGGACGTAACGGCTGGGCTGCAGGGATTCACTGACGATATCCACGAGGAACTGCGGCTGTTTGCTGTCGATAACCCGGTCCGGGATGGCGAAGCCCACCAGCAGCGCCAGGCCGAGCGGACAGAGCGCGGCGAGGCTCCAGCGGCGGCACGGTTTTTTCATCGCCAGCCAGCCCATCAGCGCCCAGACGGCGAAGGCGATCGCCGCCAGCAGACATTTATACAGCTCAATCTTGGTCCACACCGGCTTGTGCATCACGCCCCAGGGTGAGACCACCAGCACGGCGATCAGCCCCAGCAGGCCAACGCCCAGGTTGATCATCCCGTTGATGCGCAGCGCTTTTGCGCCGGTCTTTGCGGCCTCCAGCGCGTAGCGGGCCATCAGAATCGACAGCGGCGCAAAGCACGGCAGGATATAGGTCGGCAGTTTGCCTTTGGCGATACTGAAGAACAGGAACGGCATCGCCACCCAACCCAGCAGATACAGCGCGCCGCGAGCCTCATCGCGCTCAAGCCAGCCGCGCTTCAGCGCCCCCGGCAGCAGAGCCAGCCACGGCAGGCTGCCGGCGATCAGGAACGGAATGTAGTACCAGAACGGCGCTTTGTGCTGGGCATCTTTTTCGGCAAAACGCTGAATATGCTCGACCCAGAAGAAGTAGCGCCAGAAGTCCGGCTCGCGCTGGGCGATAGCCAGCCCCCAGGGCAGCACCACCAGCGTACAGACGATCACCGCCAGCCAGCCGTAGGTCAGCACTTCACGCCAGCGTTTACGGGCGATCACCCACGGCAGCACGCCCACCACCGGCACCGCCAGCGCCAGGAAGCCCTTGGTCATCACCCCCATACCGCAGGCGACGCCCAGCAGCGCGTAGCCCAGTATTTTGCCGCTGCGGCTCTGCGCCTGCGCCGCGCCCCAGAAGCTGCACATCGCCAGTGCCAGCCACAGGGTGATCATCGGGTCCAGCACCGCATAGGTGCCAATCGCATACACCAGCATCGCGGTAAGGAAAATCACCGGCGACAGGACAGCCACCTTTTTGTCGCGAAAGACGCGCCACGCCAGCCAGGCCACCAGCAGGGCAGTCATGGTGATAGCGAAGACCGACCCAAAGCGTACGCCGAAGTTATTATGGCCAAACAGCCACTGACCGATACTGTTGATCCAGTAACCGGCAATCGGCTTTTCGAAGTAGCGCAATCCGAGAAAATGCGGCACCACCCAGTCACCGGTGGCCAGCATTTCACGGCTGATCTCCGCATAGCGGGTTTCATCGGGTTGCCAGAGCAAACGAAAATTAAGCGGCAGCAGGTAATACAGCGCAAACAGCGCAATCAGAGAGACGCCATAGCGAATGCTTTTCATCAAACACCCGAAGTCAGTAATTGTTCACGTCCGAGCCAGCCTTCTCGGCCAGCCAGTTCACCCCGAACCACTTTGCCAGACGGCAGCTCGCTAAAGTCAGCGGGCAGCAGCTGGCTCAGTGGGCAAAACTGAATTTCCTCTTCCGCCGCCATGGTCAGCAGTTCATTGAACTGATCGGCGTAAGCAATACCTTCCACTTCGGCGTGAATGGTATAGACCGGCACGCCCGGGTCGCGATGGATGCAGTCGAGCAGGTAGCGGTTAAAGCCGGCGATATCGACCGCCGTGCCCACCGCCTCATCCCAGGTCGGCAGCGTGACCGGGATCTGCACCGTACCAAACGTGCCGCTACCGAGCTGGGGCAGGAACGGCCGCGTGCCGCGACAGTCGCTGTTGTAGAGAAAATCGAAGGATTCTTTGGCTTTGACCACCCGCTGATCGGCGCGCCAGCCGGCGACAGCCGAACAGGTGACCGGCCGGCCGATGATGCGTTCCAGTTCGAGCAGGCCGCGCTCAACCTCCAGCGCCAGCCGTTCCTGCGGCCAGACGCCGCTCCACGCCTGCCAGCTGTAGTGATCCCAGGCGTGCAGCCCGACTTCATGAGACTCGGCGGCCGCGCGGATCACCGCTTCGTTCCCCGCGCCGATGCGGCGTCCCGGCCACGCGGTGCCAGCCAGCAGAATATCCCAGCCGTACAGCGAAGCCGCTCTGGAACGCAGCATCTTCCACAGAAACTTCGGTTTTACCAGGCGCCACAGATGGCGCCCCATATTGTCCGGCCCGACGCTGAAGAAGAAGCTTGCCTGGATCCCGTGCTGGCCCAGCAGGTCCAGCAGCCGCGGAACGCCGTCCCGCGTTCCGCGAAAGGTATCGACATCTATGCGTAAGCCGACCTGTTTCATGGATTTTTATCGTCCACCAGTTCAACTGTACGCAGGAAGAAGTCCAGCGTGTGTTCGACCGTTTCTTCCATCTCCACCTTCGGTTCCCAGTTCAGGCAGCGTTTGGCGTTGCGAATGCTCGGCTTACGATGCTCAACGTCCTGGTAGCCCTTCCCGTAGTAATCGCTGCTTTCCACTTCACGGAAGCCGGCAAACGGCGGGAAGCGATCGCGCAGCGGATGGCGTTCGAAGCAGGCGAGCAGCATTTCGGCCAGCTCTTTGATGCTCGCTTCGTTTTCCGGGTTGCCGATGTTGATGATCTGCCCGTCGCAGCGGCCGTCTTTGTTCTCGATGATGCGGAACAGCGCTTCGATACCGTCGCTGATATCGGTGAAGCAGCGCTTCTGCTTGCCGCCCTCGATGAGCTTGATCGGCGACCCTTCCACCAGGTTGAGGATCAGCTGGGTGATGGCGCGGGAACTACCGATACGCGCGGCGTTGAGGTTATCCAGGCGCGGTCCCATCCAGTTGAACGGACGGAACAGGGTGAACTTAAGATCGTACTTATCGCCGTAGGCCCAAATCACGCGGTCCAGCAGCTGTTTAGAAACCGAGTAGATCCAACGCTGTTTGTTGATCGGCCCGACCACCAGATTGGAGGTATCTTCGTCGAAGTTTTTGTCGGTGCACATGCCGTACACTTCAGAGGTCGACGGGAAGATGATGCGCTTATTGTATTTCACGCAATCGCGGATGATCTTCAGGTTCTCTTCGAAATCCAGCTCGAACACGCGCAGCGGGTTGCGGGTGTATTCGATAGGGGTGGCGATGGCCACCAGCGGCAACACCACGTCGCATTTCTTAATGTGATACTCGATCCACTCGGAGTGAATGCTGATATCGCCTTCCACGAAGTGGAAACGCGGGCTCTCAAGGAAACGGCTGATGGCGTCGGAGCCGATATCCAGGCCGTAAATTTCATAGTTGTCGTCCTGCAGCAGGCGCTCGGTCAAATGGTTACCGATAAAGCCATTGACGCCAAGGATCAGCACGCGGGTGCGACGCTTAATCGCCACCACCGGTTTGCTGCTGATCACCGCCCCGGACACCAGGCCCAGCGCCTGCGCCAGCTGAGCGCCCTGCATGTACACACCGCGTTCGGTCTGGCCGGTGACAATTTCCAGCGCCCCGTCCTGGCACGCCACGATCAGCGGCGCAACGGAGATAACGGTACCCGGTTTGGCTGCCGGCAGATCGTGGCGGACGCGGGATTTCCAGACGATAAACTTGTTCGCGCCAGCGTAGCCGAAGGCGCCCGGCCACGGATCCGAGACGGCACGCACCAGATTGTGCAGGGTCTGCGCCGGCTGCTCCCAGTCGAGGCGGCCATCCTCCGGGGTACGACGCCCCACGTAGGTCGCCTGGCTGTGATCCTGCGGGCGCTCTGCGGTTTTTCCTTCAAGGATCGCCGGCAACGCCTGGCCCAGCAGCTCAGTGGCGGCGGCGCACAGCTTACGATGCAGCGTCAGGGCCGCGTCATCCGGGCCAATCGCCACGGTTTGCTGGGCGACGATATCGCCGGCATCCGCGCGGTTCACCATGCGGTGCAGGGTGACGCCGGTTTCGCTTTCGCCATTGACCAGCACCCAGTTCAGCGGCGCACGGCCACGATATCTCGGCAGCAGCGAACCGTGCAGGTTGAACGCCCCTTTCGGCGCCAGATTGAGGATCTCATCGCCCAGCAGGTTGCGGTAGTAGAAGGAGAACAGCACGTCCGGCTTCATCTCGCGGATACGCTCAATCCACAGCGGATGGTTCACGTCTTCCGGCGCCCACACTGGAATGCCCTGCTCGGCGGCAAGGCGCGCCACGGAGCCAAAGAAATGGTTTTCGCCAGGGTTATCCGGGTGGGTGAAAATAGCAGCGATATCATACCCGGCGTCCAGCAGGGACTGGATACCGGTGCAGCCCATATCGTGATAAGCGAAGACTACGGCTTTCATGAACGATCTTCCTCTTTAGATGCCGTTTCCGGCTGGCGAACAACACGTTGAATAAAGTAGCGGGGACGAGCGCGAACGTCGTTATAGATGCGTCCGATATACTCGCCGAGCAGGCCCATACCGATAAACTGGGCGCCGATGAACATAAACAGCACGGCGAAGAGCATGAACACCCCTTCTGCCGCCCACTGCGGCCCAAAGGCCAGGCGCAGCACCACCAGCAGCAGGCCGAAGGCGAAGCCCAGCAGGGCAATCACGCTGCCGAAAATGCTGAGCAGACGCAGCGGCGTGGTGGTCAGACAGGTCACCAGGTCGTACATCAGGTTGATCAGGCGCATGAAGCTGTATTTGGAGTCGCCGAATTCGCGCTCGGCATGCATCACCGGGATCTCGACCGCGCGACGGGCGAAGGTATTCGCCAGGATCGGGATAAAGGTGCTGCGCTCGTGGCAGTTGAGCATCGCGTCGATAATATGGCGGCGGTAAGCGCGCAGCATGCAGCCGTAGTCGCCCATCGCTTTGCCGGTGGTGCGCTGGATCAGGCGGTTGATCATCTTCGAGGCGCTTTTGCGGAAGATGCTGTCCTGACGGTTCTGGCGGACGGTGCCCACCACGTCGTAGCCTTCATCAGCCTTCTCTACTAACCGCGGAATTTCCTCCGGTGGGTTTTGCAGATCGGCATCAAGGGTAATAATCAGATCGCCCGTCACATGGCTAAAGCCGGCCATGATCGCCGAGTGCTGGCCGTAGTTACGGTTTAACAGCACGGCGACGACGTGACTGCCTTCCGCCTCGGCGGCTTCGGTCAGCATGCGCGCAGAATCGTCGCTGCTGCCATCGTCGATCAGCAGAATTTCATATTGCCGCCCCAGCGTGGCGCAGGCGGTATCCGTACGACGAAGCAGTTCCGGCAGACTATCCTGTTCGTTATAAACCGGGATAACCACCGAGACCTTCTTCACGGGAGGGTAAGTAAGCATATCAACGTCCTGACAGCTGGCGCAGTGCGGAAATGACGCGAGTGACATCGTCATCGGTCATGTCCGGGAACAACGGGAGAGAACAGATGCGGGCGCTGTTCCATTCGGTATTTGGCAGGGAAACCTCAGGGAAGCGCTCGCGGTAATATTTTTGCGTATGAGCCGCACGGAAATGCAGACCCGTGCCGATACCCATCGCCTTCAGCTTTTCCATCAGCGCGTCGCGGCTGATGCCGCATGCGGCCTCATCGACGCGGATGATAAACAAGTGCCAGGCGTGCTGGTGATCCCATGCCGGGACGGTCAGCGGTTTAAACGGCGTGTCCGCCAGCTCGCGCAGGTAGCGCTGGGCAATCTCCGTCCGGCGCTGATTGGCGTGGCTCAGTTTTTCCAGCTGGACCAGCGCCAGAGCGGCGTTGATATCGGCAAGGTTGTACTTGAAGCCCGGGGTGATCACCTCCGCCTGCGGCGCGCGGCCGTGGGTCTGACGATCATAGGCGTCCACGCCCAGACCATGGAATTTCAGACTGCGGATACGGGAGGCCAGCTCGTCGTCGTCGGTGACAATCAGCCCGCCTTCGGCGCAGGTCATGTTCTTGATCGCGTGGAACGAGAAAATGGCGGTCCCCTGCCAGCCAATGTGGCGGCCTTTATAATGGGTACCCGCCGCATGGGCGGCATCTTCAATCACCGGAATGCCGTGGCGCTCGCCCACCGCGCGAATGGCGTCGATGTCGGCTGGCGCGCCCGCGTAGTGCACGGGAATTATCGCTTTGGTACGCGAAGTGATCGCCGCTTCCACCGCGTCAGGGGTAATCATCAGATTGTCGTTATCGACATCGATCATCACCGGCGTAGCGCCCAGCAGGCAGATCATATTGAGAGTGGAGACCCAGGTCTGGGACGGCGTAATGACTTCATCGCCGGGGCCAATACCCAGCGCCATCAGGGTCACATGCATCCCGCCGGTCGCTGAACTGACGGCAATCGCGTGGCGGTTGCCGGTCAGCTGGCAGAATGCCGCTTCGAGTGCCTGATTCTTCGGTCCGGTGGTGATCCAGCCCGACGCTAAAACTTCACGCAGCGCAGCCAGCTCTGCGTCGCCCATCGACGGGCGCGAAAACGGCAAAAAATCGCTCATCATCATCCTGTTCTGTAGTTGACCCACGCACAAATCAGGGTCGTTAGAATAAAATATCCTGCGCCTGCGGACTTAAACGAAATTAAAATGAAGTGAGTTCAGCGCGGCATTCCATTTCAGGGTATTTCGACCACTATTAATGTAGTCGACCTTGCTTAGGATAATATTAAGAAATTAATATTTTCTCAGAATAAGTAATAACTCATTACTAAACAGTATGATAGGAATTTTTTATGGCAGGGGTATGACAGGAAAGCGTTCCTGTTAAGCGGCAAGAAACAGGAACGCAATAGCAAAAAGTAAACGGGAATTAAACCAATACACAATACTTAAATTAGCGATCGTCACGCTTAATGACAAAATGTTAGCGCAGATCACAAAGTTATTTCTGCTGAATTACAAATTTGCAGGAAAATCCGCAGGTAATTCGCTCGCCGGGCAATTAATGACCTCGTCATTATCGGCGCCACAGTCGCGAATGAAGGTGATAGTGGCGAACTCGTCAATCACTTCCGTTGGATAGGCCGGGCCGGCATCACGGTACGAATTCATCAGCGGAATATGGTCGTTCTGGAAGCAGACGGTTTTTTCCGGGTTATTCATGATCCAGCGCGGGAAGAAAATGGTGCCGTGGAACAGTTTGTCGCCCAGGTTGACGATCAGGCTGACGTCGGTGCCGGTCGGTTCGGTCCAGGAGATTTTGTAGATACTTTCCCCCACCCGCACGATGTACGCTTCCTGATCTTTCACCCAGCGATTGCCGACGATGCCGCTGTGAATACGGTAGTCGAGGGTGTGGCCATTTTTGACGTAAATCTCGTAGTTCCAGCCGTTGTCGTAGGTATAGACCAGATGTTTACCGATAAAGCCGCTGAGGTCATGTTTGTCGAAAGTGCTCATCATTTATTCTCCTCTGTTTTGTTGAGGACAGCATACGTCTTTAAAAAATGAATGAATAACGCTATGTTTGGATTAAATACATCCAAATTTTAGATTGATTATGCACAAGACAACCCTGGAGCAGTGGGCGTTACTCGAAAAGGTAGTGGAATTGGGGAGCTTTGCCAGAGCGGCGGAGGAGACCAACCGCAGTCAGTCTTCGGTGAGCTATAACCTCGCGCTGCTGCAGGAGCGCTTAGGCGTGGCGCTGCTGGCGCCGTCCGGCCGGCGGGCGGTGCTGACCCCGGCCGGCGAACTGCTGCTAAATCAGGTCAAACCGCTGCTGCAGGCCTTCGCCTACGTCGAGACCCACGCCGCCACCTTACGCAACGGGGCGCGTACCCGCCTGGATCTGGTGGTCGACAGCATTTTCCCTCGTCAGCGACTATTCGCCATTCTGCGCCAGTTTCAGCAGCACTATCCGCAGACCCAGGTCAGACTCACCGAAGTGCTGGAAAACGTTGATGACGAGAGCGCGGCGCGGACGGAAGCTGATGTGATGGTGCTGACCCGCCGCCAGGATATTACCGGCCGCGGAGAGTGGCTGATGAATATTGATTTTATCGCCGTCGCCCACCGCGACCACCCTCTCGCCACGCTCGACGGGCCGCTGGAGGACAGCACGCTGGCGCCGTGGCCGCTGGTGCGCATTGCCGATCAGACCGGCGATGGCCAGGCGACGCGTGACGCCTGGACCTTCTCCACCATTGACGCCGCCATTGATGCGGTGATGTATCAGGTCGGGTTCGGCTGGCTGCCGGAAGAGCGCATTCGCCCCCATCTCGACCAGGGCGTGCTGAAGCGGCTGCCCCTCAGCCACGGCGCGCGCCGCGCGACGCCGCTGCACCTGATCGTTAAGCGGGACCTGGCGCCGATCGACGAGCAGGTAGCCACGCTGCTGGGCTTATTCCGGGCGCCCTGAGAAGCGCAGGCGGTGTTTACCGCCCGCGTGTAATGATACGATTTTCTTATACTTTCCGGCGCAATATTGATCCAGGTTACTCCCAAAGTATGATGAATCACTAAAATCGTCATACTTTCCTGTCGCTGAGATCACCGTCTTGTCTACTATCCGCCTCACCCTGCTGGCGCTGGTTGCCTGCGTCCCTTTACTGGCTCAGGCCGCGCCGCACCAGCTCACCACCGCCTGGCCGGTTAACGTCGGCCCGCTGAATCCCCATCTCTATACACCCAACCAGATGTTTGCCCAAAGCATGGTCTATGAACCGCTGGTGAAGTATCAGGCTGACGGCAGCGTACAGCCCTGGCTGGCGACCCGCTGGCGTCACGCCGCCGATGGTAAAACCTGGTGGTTCACCCTGCGCGACGATGTGACCTTCTCCAATGGCGAACCGTTTAACGCCCAGGCCGCGGCGGCCAATTTCCAGGCGGTGCTGGCCAACCGCCAACGCCATGCCTGGCTTGAGCTCGCCAACCAGATCACCGACGTGCGGGCGCTCAGCGCCACTGAGTTGCAGATCACTCTGAAAAGCGCCTACGCGCCCTTACTCCAAGAGCTGGCCCTGCCCCGCCCGTTCCGCTTCATCGCGCCCTCGCAGTTTATCGATGGCGGCACCGCCAGGGGCATTAAAGCCCCGATCGGCACCGGTCCGTGGCGACTGGCGAGCTCGCAGCTCAATCAGCGCGATGTGCTGGTACGCAATGAGCGCTACTGGGGTCGTAAACCGGCACTGCAGCAAATCACCATCAAGGTGATCCCCGACGCCACCAGCCGGGCGGTGGCGTTCGAAACCGGGGAAATCGATATGCTCTACGGTGACGAAGGGCTGCTGCCGCTGGACACCTTCGAACGTTTTCGCCATCACCCCGGCTACGTGGCGCGCCTGTCCGCCCCGGTGGAAACGGTGATGCTGGCGCTGAACGCCAGCCAGGGCCCGACCCGCGAGCAGGCGGTTCGTGAGGCGCTCAACTACGCCGTCGATAAACAGACCCTTGTCGATAGCGTGTTGTATGGCACCCAGCAGGTTGCCGACACCCTGTTTGCCCCCTCGGTCCCCTACGCGCCGCAGGATCTGACGCCGCGCCGTTACGACCCGGCAAAAGCCCGCGCCCTGCTGGAGCAGGCTGGCTGGCAGCAGCCAGAGGGCCAGCCCTGGCGACAAAAAGCCGGGCAACCGCTGGCGATTGAGCTGGCGTTTATCGGCACCGACGCGCTGGCTAAATCAATGGCCGAAATTATTCAGGCCAATCTGCGGCAGGTCGGCGTCCAGGTCACCCTGGTGGGTGAGGAGGAGAGCAGCATTTACGCCCGCCAGCGCGAAGGCCGCTTCGGTATGATCTTCAATCGCACCTGGGGCGCGCCCTACGATCCGCATGCCTTTTTAAGCTCGATGCGCGTCCCGTCGCATGCGGATTACCAGGCCCAGCGAGGCCTGCCGGACAAGGCGCTGATTGATAAAGAGATTAGCGAAGTACTGACCACGGGGGACGAGGCGCTGCGGAGAAAACGGTACCACGATGTGCTGACCCGCCTGCATCAGGACGCGGTGTATCTGCCCATCAGCTATGTCTCGCTGATGTCGGTTGCGCACCAGGAGGTCGGGGAGATCCCGTTCGCCCCGGTGACCACCGAGATCCCTTTCGATCAGATTAACCCGGTAACGCCATAATGCTACGCTATATTTTACGCCGCCTGCTGCTGCTGATCCCGCTGCTGCTCGCCGCCTCCGCCATCATCTTTCTGCTGCTGCGGCTCGGCACCGGTGACCCGGCGCTGGATTATTTACGCCTGTCGAACCTGCCGCCCACTGAAGAGATGGTTGCCTCGACCCGCGAGCTGCTGGGGCTCAACCAGCCGCTGGCGATGCAGTATCTGCACTGGCTGTGGCGGGCGCTGCACCTGGATTTCGGTCTCTCCTATGCCACCCAGCGTCCGGTCCTGGATGACCTGCTGCACTTCCTGCCTGCCACCCTGCTGCTCACCGGCGCGGCGCTGGCGCTGATCCTCGTCACCTCGCTGCCGCTGGGCATCTGGGCGGCGCGCCATCGCGATCGCCTGCCGGACTATGTGGTACGGCTGATTGCCTTTCTTGGCGTCTCAATGCCGAACTTCTGGCTGGCCTTTCTGCTGGTGATGCTCTTTTCCGTGCATCTGCAGTGGCTCCCGGCGATGGGGTATGGCGACTGGCAGCACCTGATTTTGCCCGCCGTCTCCATCGCCTTTATGTCGCTGGCGATCAACGCCCGCCTGCTGCGCGCCAGCATGCTGGACGCCGCCAGCCAGCGTCACGTGATATGGGCGCGGCTACGCGGATTGAGCGCGCGCCAGGTGGAGCGCCGACATATCCTGCGCAATGCCACCCTGCCGGTGGTGACCGCCATGGGCATGCACATTGGCGAGCTGATCGGCGGCACCATGATTATCGAAAATATCTTTGCCTGGCCCGGGGTCGGCCGCTACGCAGTTTCCGCCATTTTCAATCGCGATTACCCGGTGATCCAGTGCTTTACCCTGATGATGGTGACGGTGTTCGTGCTGGCTAATCTGGCGGTAGATGTGCTTAACGCGGCGCTCGACCCGCGCCTGCGCCGCCACGAGGAGGTGAGCGCATGAGATGGCTACAAAGCTTTCGCTGGCCGGTAAAACTGGCCATGCTGGTTATCGCGCTGTTGGCAGTCATCGCCATCGGCAGCGGCTGGTGGCTGCCCTGGGATCCAGCGGCGATTGACCTTCAGCAGCGGCTGCTACCGCCGGGCGCAGCGCACTGGCTCGGCACCGATCATCTCGGCCGGGATATTTTCTCACGCCTGCTGGCCGCCACCCGCGTTTCGCTGGGGGCGGTGATGGCTTGTCTGCTGCTGGTGCTGCTGATCGGTCTGGCGGTCGGCGGCAGCGCCGGGCTGCTGGGCGGTCGCGCCGACCGCGGCCTGATGCGCCTCGCCGAACTGTTTATGACCTTTCCGACCTCGATCCTGTCGTTCTTTATGGTGGGGGTGCTGGGTACCGGGTTGACCAATGTGATCCTCGCCATTGCGCTGTCGCACTGGGCCTGGTATGCCAGAATGGTGCGTAACCTGGTGGTTTCCCTGCGCCAGCGCGAATTTATCCTCGCCGCCCGACTGAGCGGCGCCAGCCAGTGGCGGCTGTTCAGCGACCATCTGGCCGGGGCGGTGATCCCCTCGCTGCTGGTGCTCGCCTCGCTGGATATCGGCCATATGATGCTTCACGTGGCCGGCATGTCGTTCCTCGGTCTCGGCGTCAGCGCGCCGACGGCGGAATGGGGGGTAATGATCAACGACGCCCGACAGTATATCTGGACCCAGCCGCTGCAAATGGTCTGGCCGGGGCTGGCGCTGTTCATCAGCGTGATGGCTTTTAACCTGCTGGGCGACGCGCTGCGCGATCGTCTCGATCCCCACCTGATCGCGGAGCATAGCCACTGATGCCGCAGAAGATCCAACTGGAACAGATCTCGCTTGCCGCTGACCGACCGCTGGTCAGCGACGTTTCCTTCACCCTGCGCCGCGGGCAGGGGCTGGCGCTGCTCGGCAGCAGTGGCTGCGGAAAATCGCTGACCTGCGCCGCCGCGCTGGGCATGTTGCCGCCTGGCGTCAGGCAAACCGCCGGCCGGGTGCTGCTCGACGGCATTCCGGTGCACGGCGAACAACTGCGCGGCACGACTATTGCCACTATCATGCAAAACCCACGCAGCGCCTTTAATCCACTGCAGACCATGGCCGCGCACGCCCGGGAAACCTGCCGGGCAGCGGGTCGTGAAACGAATGACGCCGTGCTGCTGGCAGCGATGGAGGAAGTGGGTCTGGACAATCCGCGGGCGCTGCTGAAGCGCTACCCCTTTGAGATGAGCGGCGGCATGCTGCAGCGGATGATGGTCGCTCTCGCCCTGCTCAGCCGCGCGCCCTTTATCATCGCCGACGAGCCGACGACCGATCTCGATGCCATCGCCCAGGCGCGCATTCTCGATCTGCTGGCGGATATCGTCGCCAGGCGCGGTCTGGGGCTGCTGCTGGTGACGCATGATATGGGCGTCGTGGCGCGGCTGGCGCATCACGTGACGGTCATGGAGAACGGTCGCCTCGTTGAACACTGCGATGTGAATACGCTATTTAGCGCCCCGCGGCACCCGCTCAGCCAGCGCCTGCTGGCCGCGCATCTGGCGCTGTACGGCCTGGAGAAAACACCATGAATTTACTCAGCGTCACCGGAGTGAGTCACGATTATCCTCACCACGGCAGGGTCCTGCATGCGATCCATCTCGCCATCGCCCCCGGCGAAACGGTGGCCCTGCTCGGACGCAGCGGCTGTGGGAAAAGCACCCTGGCGCGGATGCTGGTGGGTCTGGAAACGCCGCAGCACGGTGATATTGCCTGGCGCGGCACGCCGCTGACTGCCCTCAAGGGCGAGGCCATCGGCGCCTTCCGCCGTGATATTCAGCTGGTATTTCAGGATGCCTTCAGCGCGGTGAATCCGCGCAAAACGGTGCGCGAGATCGTCAGCGAGCCGCTACGCCATCTGTTACGCTTGTCGCGTGAGGCGCGTTCGCGGCGGGTGGAAGAGATGCTGCTGGCCGTCGACCTCGCGCCGTCGCTGCTCGATAAGCGCCCGGCGCAGCTCAGCGGCGGACAGCTGCAGCGCGTCTGCCTGGCACGCGCCCTGGCGGTACGGCCGCAGCTGTTGATCCTGGATGAAGCGGTTTCAAATCTCGATCTGCTGCTGCAGGCGGAGATTATCGCCCTGCTGAAGCGTCTGCAGGCGCAGTTTGACACCGCCTGCCTGTTCATCACCCACGACCTGCGGCTGGTGGAGCGCTTTTGCCAGCGAGTGCTGGTGATGGAGCACGGGCGCATCGTCGAAACCGCGACGGTCAGCTTACCGCTGCGCCTGCACTCCCCTGCCGGACAGGCGCTCCAGCAAGCGGTGCTCCCCCCTTTTCCTGCCACTCTGCTAAACGAGGCCATGCCATGCAGCGCGTAACCCTGACCCTTGATGATGACCTGCTGGCCGCCCTCGATGCGCTCAGCGCCCGCCGTGGCTACCACAATCGCTCGGAGGCGGTACGCGATATTCTGCGCGACGCCCTCAACCAGGATCCTCCGTCGCCGGAATCACGGCGCGGGTATGCCGTCCTGTCGTACGTGTATGAACATGAGAAACGCGAACTGGCGAGCCGGCTGGTGGCCACCCAGCATCATCATCACGATCTCTCCGTCGCCACGCTGCATGTGCATATCAGTCATGACGACTGCCTCGAGATTGCGGTGCTGAAAGGTGACATGGCCGAGGTACAGCATTTTGCCGACGACGTGATTGCCCAGCGCGGCGTGCGCCATGGGCATTTGCAGTGTTTAGCGGATGAAAATTAAAACGATGGCGAGCTGCTGCATACTGTTTTAAGCCTGTTTGAGACGTTCATTGAGCGTCTCAAGGATCCAGGTATTTACGGAAACCTGCTCCTCCGCAGCGGCGGAGCTAAGACGCTCGCCAAATGACTCAGGATAGCGCAGCGTGAAGGTTTTCATCTTTTCCGGGTGAGCATAAGGCTCAATCCCCGCTTCATGACAATCTGCGAGATACTCCTGTAATGATATCTCGCCCTCCTGTTGTAACCCTTGAATACTATCGGAAACAAAATCGCAATATCCTGATAATCCAAGGAACTTACCGCGGAATGCATTGAGCTCAGGCACGTAATTGATAACGGCAGGCTGGCCGGCAATCTCCATTGAGTTTGGCGTTTTAGGTTTGATCATGGTTTTACCCCTATAGTGATTAACCAATCGCGCACGCTCTCCACGGCGCCTTTGTCGGTATCCGGCGAAGGATGAGGCCTGTGAAAGCTGGCAATGCTGTGGTTCAACAAAAATTTACAGCGCGAGCCGCGTCCTTCTTTAATCTCCCCGCCTAACGCTTTAATTAGCGATTCAATGTCGGCCCATTTAATGCCCTGTGGCACAGGGATTTTAAACAGTTGCTCCAGCGTGTGGCGCTGTTTATTACGTAAAGATAAAACCTGCTGCTCCATCGCCCTGCCCCATGACTTCATCCATTGAAGTCAAGCTAATGATAGCACAAGATGAAGTCAAGCCAAATTCTGATGAAGTTTGTTTATCAACAGTTGATAAACCACATAAATTATACGCTTTGTGAATTATCCCGCTTCGCCAATAATGGCGCCTCATTTAACGATCTCGTTATGGCGAGGCTCCTGCATAAATACAAGTTACCGCCCTGTTGGTATCGAGAGAGACCACTCAGGGAAATACAGGCTTCCATCGAATCAAGGTGTTGCCAAGGTAACTTCTGGCGGTCATGACCGTTCAGATACGTTATGCAGTGCTAAAACCAGGACGTAGGGATCTGCCTGCGCTAACCCTGTCTTGTTCGCCCCTATGAGTGATTTTTTATAGGGATTTTAATCATGTCTTCCATTCAACTCTGCGCCGCCCATCAGGCGACCTCTGGCTTCGACGGCGATGCGATCGCCCAGTACATGCGTACCGATTTTATTACGCTGCAGGAACATCTCAGCGTCCATGAGGCGCGCGAACACTTTATCTCCCAGCTGGACAGTGATGACATTCCCGGCCAGGTGTTTGTCGTCGCCGGCAGGAAACTGCGCGGCAGCCTGTCGGTCAAAAAGCTCCTGCAGGAAGGGGATGTCGGGCAGTCTATCCGCTACCTGATGGACAGCTGCCTGTTTCGCGTCAAACCTGACGACGAGCGCCCGCAGGTGATTGCCGAACTCACCGAGCGCGGCCTCGACCTGGTACCGGTTGTCGATAAAGGCGAGCTGGTCGGCTGCCTGATGGAAAAGGAGATCGCCCATCTGCTGGAGGATGACGTCACCGAAGACGCCCAGCTGCAGGGGGCGACGCTACCGCTGGAAAAACCGTATCTGGAAATCAGTCCGTGGACGCTGTGGAAGAAACGTTCGGTCTGGCTATTGCTGCTGTTCGTGGCCGAAGCCTATACCAGCAGCGTGCTTCAGCATTTCGAAGAGGCGCTGGAATCGGCCATCGCCCTCGCCTTCTTTATTCCGCTGCTCATCGGCACCGGCGGCAATAGCGGAACGCAGATCACCTCGACGCTGGTGCGCTCGATGGCGCTGGGGGAAGTGCGGCTGCGCGATATGGGGCGGGTGATCCGCAAAGAGGTGTCGACCTCGTTTCTGATTGCCCTGACCCTGGGTCTGGCGGGCTGCCTGCGCGCCTGGATGATGGGGATTGGCATGGAAATCACGCTGATCGTCAGCCTGACGCTGGTATGCATTACCCTGTGGAGCGCGATTGTCTCGTCGATCATTCCGATGGTGCTTAAGCGGATCGGCATCGACCCGGCGGTGGTTTCCGCGCCGTTTATCGCTACGCTGATTGATGGCACCGGGCTGATTATCTATTTCAAAATCGCCCAGTATTTTCTTGGGTTGAACTGATCAAGTAAGCCCGGGTGCCACAGTACCCGGGCCCTTGGATTACCCTTCCACCAGCGCCTGCGCGCAGGCCCAGGCGCTTGACCACGCCCACTGGAAGTTATAGCCGCCGAGCCAGCCGGTGACGTCCATCACTTCGCCGATAAAGTAGAGACCCGACGCCTTACGCGCCTCCATGGTACGTGACGAAAGTTCGTTGGTATCCACGCCGCCGAGGGTCACCTCCGCCGTCCGGTAGCCTTCGGTGCCGTTCGGCTGCACGCGCCAGGCGGTCAGTGTCTCCACCAGCGTCTGCTGATCGCGAGCGTTCAGTTGCTTCAGTGTTACATCAGGTATCTGTCCCAGCTGCTGCAGACACTCCACCAGCCGCTTCGGCAGCTGCATCGCCAGGGTATTTTTCAGGCTCTGGTTGGGATGCGCGCTGCGCTGCTCGTTAAGGAAGTCCTCAAGATTGCAGTCCGGCAACAAGTTAACAGTGACGAACTCGCCGGGCTGCCAGTAGCTGGATATCTGCAGCACCGCCGGCCCGGAAAGGCCACGATGGGTAAACAGCAGATTTTCGCGGAACAGGGTGCCGTTCTCGGCGGTAATGGTAGAAGGCACCGAAACACCGGAGAGCACCTGAAGCTGCTCGAGCAGCGGCTTATGCAGGGTAAACGGCACCAGCCCGGCGCGGGTCGGCAGCACCTTCAGGCCGAACTGCTCGGCCACCTTGTAGCCAAACGGCGAGGCGCCGAGCCCCGGCATCGACAGACCGCCGGAGGCAATCACCAGCTTTTTGGTCATCAGCGTTTCGCCGTTCACCTGTAGCCGGTAGCCTTGTTCATCTCGCTCGACGCTGAGAATTTCGCTGCGCAGGCGGATCTGCACGTCGCCCTTTTCGCATTCCGCGAGCAGCAGATTGACGATCTGCTCCGCCGAATCATCACAAAACAGCTGGCCGAGCGTCTTCTCATGCCAGGCGATGCCATATTTGCCGACCAGCTCGATAAAGTCCCACTGGGTGTAGCGCGCCAGGGCAGATTTGCAAAAATGCGGGTTTTGGCTCAAATAGGCCGCCGGCTCAACATACATGTTGGTAAAGTTGCAGCGGCCGCCGCCGGACATCAGAATTTTTCGTCCCGGCTTTTTGCCGTTATCGAGCAGCAGGACGCGGCAGCCGAGCTGGCCCGCCTGCGCTGCGCAAAACATTCCCGCCGCTCCGGCGCCAACGACAATGGCATCAAACCTTTCCACACCGCGTTCCTCGTTCCCCAATTGTCGGGTTTTGTAAATATTTCACTCTGGTCACACCAGCGGGAAAAATCCCGCATTAGATACATCATTGAAAGATATAGGATTACTCCCAACAGGGTAAAACCTAAACAGGAAGAAAATCAAAAAAAGTCTATATTTCACTTTGCCCGCGCCGCTAAAGTCACTGATAATGCGCCGCGTTCATGTCCTCAAAATGGCGTAACGTCCTATGCTACATTTATTTGCCGGTCTGGATTTACATACCGGACTATTATTATTGCTTGCTTTAGCTTTTGTACTGTTTTACGAAGCGATTAACGGTTTCCATGATACCGCAAACGCGGTGGCTACGGTTATCTACACTCGCGCAATGCGGTCGCAGCTTGCTGTGGCGATGGCGGCGCTCTTCAACTTCTTCGGCGTTCTGCTGGGCGGTCTCAGCGTAGCCTATGCCATTGTGCATATGCTGCCCACCGATCTGCTGCTTAACATGGGTTCCGCACATGGCCTCGCCATGGTGTTCTCTATGCTGCTGGCGGCGATCATCTGGAACCTCGGCACCTGGTATTTCGGCCTCCCGGCCTCCAGTTCTCACACCCTGATTGGCGCCATCATCGGTATTGGTTTAACCAATGCGCTAATGACCGGTACTTCAGTGGTTGATGCGCTGAATATCCCGAAAGTCATCGGCATTTTTGCTTCGCTTATCATCTCGCCGATCGTCGGTCTGGTGATTGCGGGCGGCCTGATTTTCATTCTCCGTCGCTACTGGAGCGGTACCAAAAAACGCGCGCGTATCCACCTGACCCCCGCAGAGCGTGAAAAGAAAGACGGTAAGAAAAAACCGCCGTTCTGGACCCGTATCGCCCTGATCCTGTCCGCTATCGGCGTGTCGTTCTCCCACGGCGCCAACGATGGGCAGAAAGGCATTGGTCTGGTGATGCTGGTGCTGATTGGCGTCGCCCCGGCGGGCTTCGTGGTGAATATGAACGCCTCCGGTTACGAAATCACTCGTACCCGCGATGCGGTCAACAACGTGGAAACCTTCTTCCAGCAGCGCCCTGACCTGCTGAAGAAAGCCACCGGTGTTGACCAACTGGTTCCGTCTCCGGATACCAATACCGCGGCCAACGGTGAGTTTCATTGCCATCCAGCAAATACTATCAACGCGCTTGACCGCGTGAAGACTATGCTGACCGGCGTTGAAACCTACGATTCACTGTCACCGGATCAGCGCGGTCAGCTGCGTCGCATTATGCTCTGCATCTCCGACACCACTGATAAAGTGGCGAAGCTGCCGGACGTCAGCGCTGACGACCAGCGTCTGCTGAAGAAACTGAAAACCGATATGCTGAGCACCATCGAGTACGCGCCAATCTGGATTATTATGGCGGTCGCGCTGGCGTTAGGTATCGGCACCATGATCGGCTGGCGCCGCGTGGCGACCACCATCGGCGAGAAGATTGGTAAGAAGGGCATGACCTACGCTCAGGGGATGTCGGCACAGATGACCGCAGCGGTTTCTATCGGTCTGGCGAGCTACACCGGAATGCCGGTTTCCACCACCCACGTGCTCTCCTCCTCGGTGGCGGGGACAATGCTGGTGGATGGCGGTGGTCTGCAGAAAAAGACCGTGACCAGCATCCTGATGGCCTGGGTGTTGACCCTTCCGGCAGCGATTATCCTTTCAGGCGTCCTTTACTGGCTCTCCCTGAAACTGATTTAAACGTCATTCGATCAAAACGGGTCAGCTTGCTGGCCCGTTTTTTTATCCCGAAGATGTCGTTAGTGCCAGATCATCAGCGCAATCAGGCTCACCACCACCAGACCGCACAGCGCGCTGGTCAGGATAAACTGACGACGGACACGTTCGCAGCGACGAATAAATTCATCATCGTGATGGTCACGGTAACGCTGGGCGTAGATATACCAGACCAGCCGCATCTGTTTGCTGGGCTGCCCATGCGAGGTAAAAAAGCCGCCGCCATCAACATACTGATAGAGCAAGGGATCGCAACCACGTAGCACCACCAATAATGCACGCAACGATGAGAAGTAGCGTGCCATATTCACCACACAAACGACACACAGGGCCCAAAACAGCGCAATAGTGCTGATCATACCTCCTCCCCGGCGACCCGCCCACGGAGAAATCCTCCGCGGCTACCGCTCCCCAAATAACCCACGACGATACCGTAAAGAGTGCGATTCCGATCACATTTATTTTTCCGACCGGCTCATTAAATAGTGTAGGAGATCCATTAATTTTTTTACCACAAGGTTATTCGTTATCAATACGTAAGACGGATAAATTTGTTTAACTTTTAGGTGAACCCAGTGCATTGACGGAGTGCGGGGGGCGCTATAAGGTAGGAAATATCTTCTACAATGAAGTCCTTAAAGGCTACCCTCCCGCGAATGTAGCACGCAGGACGCGGGCGAAACGGCAGCGCCAGCTGTCAGGTCCAATGGTCATCGACAAACTTATGGAAGGAGTAACACTATGGCTTACAAACATATTCTTATTGCAGTAGACCTGTCCCCGGAGAGTAAAGTACTGGTTGAAAAAGCCGTTTCTATGGCCCGCCCGTATAACGCAAAAGTGTCCCTGATCCACGTGGATGTGAATTACTCCGACCTCTACACCGGGCTGATTGACGTTAACCTCGGCGACATGCAAAAACGCATCTCCGAAGAGACCCATCACGCGCTGACCGAGCTCTCCACCAACGCGGGCTACCCGATCACCGAGACCCTGAGCGGCAGCGGCGACCTCGGCCAGGTGCTGGTCGATGCGATTAAAAAATATGATATGGATCTGGTGGTCTGCGGCCACCATCAGGACTTCTGGAGCAAGCTGATGTCTTCTGCCCGCCAGCTGATCAACACCGTCCATGTCGACATGCTGATCGTCCCGCTGCGCGACGAAGAAGACGAATAACCGTCCCGTTTTATCCGCGTAAGACGCCCGCCGATGCGGGCGTCTTTATTTTCGCTTTCCCCTCACCGCATGGCAGAGATTAAAGCCATAAAATCGCCATTCAATTAGTGTGATCAACCAGTTATTCGCCAAAACATCTATATAATAATCTATTCACTAAGCCAATAACCGCAGCATGGCGAGTTATCAGACATTTTCGGCGCGTTCTGGCATACGCGTTCATACTTTTTGGGAAAGTAAAACAAGGCGAAGGAATATGAATACAACTGCACCTACGGGCTTGCTGCAGCAACCTCGTCCGTTCTTCATGATCTTCTTTGTGGAGCTCTGGGAACGTTTTGGCTATTACGGCGTTCAGGGGATCCTGGCGGTCTTCTTTGTCAAACAGCTGGGCTTCTCTCAGGAACAGGCCTTTATCACCTTCGGTGCCTTCGCGGCGCTGGTTTACGGGCTGATCTCCATCGGCGGCTACGTGGGCGACCATCTGCTGGGGACCAAACGCACGCTGGTGCTCGGCGCCATTGTGCTGGCTATCGGCTACTTTATGACCGGGATGTCGCTGCTGAAACCGCAGCTGATCTTTATCGCTCTCGGCACCATCGCCGTCGGCAACGGTTTGTTTAAAGCCAACCCGGCGAGCCTGTTGTCAAAATGCTATCCGCCTAAAGACGCCCGTCTCGACGGGGCGTTTACCCTGTTTTATATGTCGATAAACATCGGTTCACTGCTGTCGCTCTCGCTGGCGCCGGTGATCGCCGAAAAGTTTGGCTATGCCGTGACCTATAACCTGTGCGGCGCGGGGCTGATTATCGCGCTGCTGGTCTACTTCGCCTGCCGTGGGATGGTGAAAGATATTGGCTCCGAGCCGGATCATCGCCCCCTCAGCCTGCGCAATCTGGCGCTGGTGCTGGCCGGGACGGTGGTAATGATTTTTCTCTGCGCCTGGCTGATGCATAACGTGATGGTCGCCAACCTGGTGCTGATTGTCCTGTCGATCGTGGTCATTGCGTTCTTTTTCCGCGAAGCGTTTCGCCTCGATAAAACCGGACGCAACAAAATGTTCGTCGCCTTTATCCTGATGATCGAGGCGGTGTTGTTCTACATTCTGTATGCCCAGATGCCGACCTCGCTAAACTTCTTCGCCATCAACAACGTCCATCATGAGATCCTGGGCTTTACCATCAATCCGGTCAGCTTCCAGGCGCTCAATCCCTTCTGGGTGGTGGTTGCCAGTCCGGTGCTGGCGGCGATCTACACCCATCTCGGTCACAAAGGGAAAGACCTGACCATGCCGGTGAAGTTTACCCTCGGGATGTTGCTCTGCGCGCTGGGCTTCCTGACCGCCGCAGCCGCCGGGATGTGGTTTGCCGACGCCCAGGGATTAACCTCGCCGTGGTTTATTGTGCTGGTCTATCTGTTCCAGAGCCTGGGCGAACTGCTGATCAGCGCCCTGGGGCTGGCGATGGTTGCCGCGCTGGTGCCGCAGCATCTGATGGGCTTTATTCTGGGGATGTGGTTTCTGACCCAGGCCGTCGCGTTCCTGCTGGGCGGCTATGTGGCGACCTTCACCGCAGTGCCGGAAAACATTACCGATCCGCTGCAGACCTTGCCGGTCTATACCAATGTGTTCAGTAAAATTGGCCTGGTGACGCTGGGCGTCACGGTGGTGATGGCGCTGATGGTGCCGTGGCTGAACCGGATGATTAATACCCCGGCCAGCGCCGAGTAACCGTTTAAGATGGCCGATCCGCGCTGGCGCCGTTTGTTCAGATATTGCGGTTCCCGGCTTGCGCTACGCTGAGCCGGGCGACAATTCGGTAGCCCGGATAAGGCGCGTTGCGCCGCTATCCGGGAGATACCACCACGGCGTAATATTACTCCGGCGTACCGGCGTAAATATCAAACCGATGCCCTTTGGTCACCACCGCGTTCGGCGTGGCGACCTCCGCCAGCGGCGGCGCGTAATCCGGGCGCTTCACCACCACCCGTTTGGTCGCCAGCTGGCGCGCCGGGGCCAGCAGGCCATCGGCGTCTAAATCGGGCCCCACCAGCGACTGAAAGACGCGCATCTCTTTCTTCACCAGCGCGCTTTTCTGCTTATGCGGGAACATCGGATCGAGGTACACCACCTGCGGACGCGGGGTGATATCGGTCAGCGCCGTCAGGCTGGAGGCGTGGATCAGCTGCAGCCGCTCCTCCAGCCAGCCGCCAATTTCCGCATCGGCATAGCCGCGCGCCAGGCCATCGTCGAGCAGCGCGGCGACCACCGGATTACGCTCCAGCATTCGCACGCGACAACCGACCGACGCCAGCACGAAGGCATCGCGTCCCAGCCCGGCGGTGGCGTCGACGACATCCGGCAGGTAATCACCTTTAATACCCACCGCTTTGGCGACCGCTTCACCGCGGCCGCCGCCAAACTTGCGCCGGTGGGCCATCGCCCCGCCGACAAAGTCGACGAAGATGCCGCCAAGTTTGGGCTCATCGCGCTTACGCAGCTCCAGATGCTCCGTCGTCAGCACCAGCGCCATCGGGTTATCTTCATCCTGCTCCAGCCCCCAGCGGGCGGCTAAAACAGATAAGGCGCCGTCTCCGGCGCCTGTTTCATCAATTAAGCAGATCTTCACCGCAGACTTAACCCTTGATCCCGTAGTGCTCCAGCATCGCGTCCAGCTGCGGCTCACGGCCGCGGAAGCGTTTGAACAGCACCATCGGCTCTTCGGAACCACCGCGGCTCAGGATATTGTCGAGGAACGACTGACCGGTTTCGCGGTTGAAAATCCCCTCTTCTTCGAAGCGTGAGAAGGCGTCCGCCGCCAGCACGTCGGCCCACAGGTAGCTGTAGTAACCTGCCGCATAGCCGCCGGCGAAGATGTGGCTGAACGCATGCGGGAAACGGCCCCAGGTCGGGCCCGGCACCACAGCGACCTGCTTTTTAATCTCGGCCAGGGTCTCAAGAATTTTCGCCCCCTGCTCCGGCTTGTATTCCGCATGCAGGCGGAAATCGAACAGGCCGAACTCCAGCTGGCGCAGAATAAACATCGCCGCCTGGTAGTTTTTCGCCGCCAGCATTTTCTCCAGCAGCTCCTGCGGCAGCGGTTCACCGGTTTCATAATGACCGGAGATAAACGCCAGCGCTTCCGGCTCCCAGCACCAGTTTTCCATAAACTGGCTCGGCAGTTCGACTGCATCCCACGGCACCCCGCTGATGCCGGAAACGCCGGCGGTATCAATGCGGGTCAGCATGTGGTGCAGACCGTGGCCGAACTCGTGGAACAGGGTAATCACTTCGTCGTGGGTGAACAGCGCCGGTTTGCCGTTGACCGGGCGGTTGAAGTTACAGGTCAGGTAGGCGACCGGCTTCTGCAGGGAACCATCCAGTTTACGCATTTGGCCGACGCAGTCGTCCATCCACGCCCCGCCGCGTTTATGTTCGCGGGCATACAGGTCAAGATAGAAGCTGCCGCGCAGCTCGTTGTGTTCGTCATACAGCTCGAAGAAGCGCACTTCCGGATGCCACACATCGACATCGGTACGCTCTTTGGCGGTAATGCCGTAAATGCGCTTAACCACTTCGAACAGGCCGTTAACGGCTTTGTTTTCCGGGAAATAGGGGCGGAGCTGCTCATCGCTGATGCTGTAGAGGTGCTGCTTCTGTTTTTCGCTGTAGTAGGCAATGTCCCACGGCTGCAGTTCATCAACGCCAAACTCGGCTTTGGCGAAGGCGCGCAGCTGGGCCAGCTCTTTCTCGCCCTGCGGACGGGCGCGTTTTGCCAGGTCGGTGAGGAAGTCGAGCACCTGCTGTGGATCCTCCGCCATTTTGGTGGCGAGGGATTTAAAGGCATAGCTGTCAAAGCCCAGCAGCTGCGCCAGCTCATGGCGCAGAGCGAGGATCTCCGCCATCACCGGGCTGTTATCCCATTTACCGGCGTTCGGCCCCTGATCGGAGGCACGCGTGGAGTAGGCGCGGTACATCTCTTCGCGCAGCGCCTGGTTGTCGCAGTAGGTCATCACCGGCAGGTAGCTCGGGATATCCAGGGTCAGCAGATACCCTTCCTGCTCTTTCGCCTGGGCCTGAGCCTGAGCGGCGGCCAGCGCGCTTTCCGGCATACCGGCCAGATCGGCGACGTCGGTCACCAGCTTGTTCCAGCCCATGGTGGCGTCGAGGACGTTGTTGCTGTACTGGTTACCCAGCTCAGAGAGGCGCGCGGCGATTTCACCGTAGCGTTTCTGCGCCTCCGGCGGCAGGCCAATACCGGATAATTCAAAATCGCGCAGCGCGTTGTCGACCGCTTTTTTCTGCGCGGTATTCAGCGTGGCGTAGTTATCGCCATCGCGCAGGTCACGGTAGGCTTTATACAGGCCTTCATGCTGGCCGACCCAGGTGCTGTACTCGGAGAGCAGCGGCAGGGTCTGTTCGTAAGCTTCGCGCAGTTCCGGGCTGTTTTTTACCGAATTCAGATGGCTGACTGGCGAGAAGATGCGTCCCAGCACATCGTCCACTTCCGCCAGCGGCTGGCAAAGATTTTCCCAGCTATACGGCGCGCCGTGCGCCACCGCGCTTTCCACCGCGGCCCGGCAATCATCCAGCGCTTTGGTGACCGCAGGGACCACGTGTTCCGGTTTGATCGCAGAAAAAGGCGGCAGGGAAAAAGGCGTCAGTAATGGATTGGTCATATGCGCTGTCCTGTTGAAAAGGGTGAATGAAGCGCGCGTCCGGCGCTTATGCATGAGATCTAGAATGGGGGATAGTTGGGGGAATTTCAATGACGGGCGGTGCGTCATCCTGGGTATTACTGCGATAAGTCCGCCCGTTGCGGGAAAAGGCCGACACGCGGTGCAGCGTGCCGGAAACCGCATTAATGCCTTTTTTGCGCCATCTCCCAGGCCGCCGACAGATTCAACCGCTGCCAGAACTGTTGTTCGGGGGTGGTGCCGGAAAGGGGGTAACCCGCCGGCAGCGCGGTGTTGACCATCAACGCCCGACGCTGGGCCGCTGACAGTTGCGGCAGGGCAGCCTCCAGCAGCACTTCCGCCCCCTCAGGCACCTGCAGACGCGGCTGCGGCCCCTTCTGCTGCGGCAGGTCGTAGGTCATGGTGAAACGAGAGAAATCACGCATCGCCGGATCGCGCCAGGGATCGTCTTTCACGCTGCTCTTCGCGCACTCAGCAAGCGATGTGCCGCAGGCTTTCGCCAGCGCGGCGCGCAGCTGATCGCGGGCTTCGTTAAATAATACCCGGTAGTGCGGATCGTTAAGATAGTGGGCCACGTTGCGCTCGGCCACCATCCGCGAGCCGATCACGTCCAGCGGATAGTGGACGCCCAGCACGATGCGCGAGTAGCCATAGCGGGCGCCGCGGGTTACCAGCGCGTCGTAGCGCTCCGGGATCATCGCCGCCAGCAGCAGAGCATCGGTATAGCCGGTGTTGGTGTGGCCGCTGGGGAACGAGCCGCCGTCAGCGGTGTAGGGCTGGTTATCCTTCACCACCACATCGTCAGGCACCAGGTGAATGGTGTTGCCCTGAACCAGAAACGGCCGCGGATTGTTGAAGTGCTTTTTCGCCTCGCCGGTGCTGACTTCCGAGGCTTTGATCAATGCTGCCGCTTTCCCCAGCGCGCCCTGGTCATAGGCGGTCAGAAACGCTTTGCCCAGCCGCGGCCCCAGCGCATCGCTGAGGAAGTAGA
Source organism: Klebsiella sp. P1CD1 (assembly GCF_003790505.1). NCBI lineage: Bacteria > Pseudomonadati > Pseudomonadota > Gammaproteobacteria > Enterobacterales > Enterobacteriaceae > Klebsiella > Klebsiella sp. P1CD1. Next base: position 323,400 of record NZ_CP033631.1, on the reverse strand, counting down.
GGTAGCTAATCCCTTCCGCATCGGCCAGCGCCTGACGGCGTGTCGTCTGCACGGCATCGCGATTGATGCTAGTCACCGTCGCCAGATTCTGCTTCACGACGGTCTCCGGCAGGGTGCTGAACGCCGACAACAGCGCAATACCCGCCTGCTGGTTGGCCCGGGTCTGGAAGTCATAGCCGCTGGCCTTCAGCCAGGCGGTATCGGCCTGAGTTTTGTTTTGTTTCGTGTGCGCCAGCCGATCGCGGGTCAGCGTGGCGGCATCCCCCTGCAGAGCGTGACGTAGCTGCGTCAGCGCCTGTTGCTCAAGATCGTCATACGCCTGGCTGGAGGCAGCCGGCGTCACGCTATTAGCGAGGGCCGCCGCCCTGTCCAGCGGAATGTCTTTGGCCAGAACCGGTTGCGCCAGCAGCAGCGCGACGGCCAGCAGTGAGAGTTGCCTTTTCATTATTTTTCCTTTTATTCAGATAATTACCTTGCCTGCACCCGACGCTAGCGCGGCCGTTTGACGTTTTTATGACAGCGTTATGTTTTGCAACGCTTTTGGCAGAAATGAAACAGCGCGGCGGCGCAGCGGTAATCTCGGCCGATCTGCGGTAAACTATCGGTTAACTTGTTTACTTCCCGGAATCTCTGTATCCATGCTCAGTTATCGCCACAGCTTTCACGCAGGCAACCACGCCGACGTCCTCAAACACACCGTTCAGAGCCTGATCATCGAAGCGCTGAAAGAGAAAGAAAAACCGTTTCTCTACCTGGACACCCACGCTGGCGCGGGCCGCTATCAGCTGAGCGGCGAGCACGCCGAGCGTACCGGCGAGTATCTCGAAGGCATCGCCCGCATCTGGCAGCAGGACGACCTGCCGGCAGAGCTGGAGCCGTATATTTCCGTGGTCGAACACTTCAACCGTAATGGCCAGCTGCGCTACTACCCGGGCTCGCCGCTGATCGCCCGCCAGCTGCTGCGCGAGCAGGACAGCCTGCAGATGACCGAGCTGCACCCGAGCGACTTCCCGCTGCTGCGCGCTGAATTCCAGAAAGACAGCCGCGCGCGCGTCGATAAAGCCGATGGCTACCAGCAGCTGAAAGCCAAGCTGCCGCCGGTATCGCGCCGCGGTTTGATTCTGATCGACCCGCCGTACGAAATTAAAACCGACTATCAGGCGGTGGTGACCGGGATCCACGAAGGCTACAAACGCTTCGCCACCGGCACCTACGCCCTGTGGTATCCGGTCGTGCTACGCGCACAGATCAAACGCATGATCAAAGAGTTAGAAGCCACCGGCATTCGCAAAATTCTGCAAATCGAGCTGGCGGTGCGTCCGGACAGCGACCAGCGCGGCATGACCGCCTCCGGGATGATCGTCATCAACCCGCCGTGGAAGCTGGAGCAGCAGATGAACAATGTGCTGCCGTGGCTGCACAGCAAGCTGGTTCCGGCCGGCACCGGCCACGCCACCGTCAGTTGGATCGTACCGGAGTAATCGCAACCATCGGTGGAACCTTTTAAGCCTCGCGCTACAATCGCGGCAATCAACGATTAAGGACATATGGGCATGAGCAAACATTATGATTACCTCGCCATCGGCGGCGGTAGCGGCGGTATCGCCTCGATTAACCGCGCGGCCATGTACGGCCAGAAGTGCGCGCTGATTGAAGCCAAAGAACTGGGCGGCACCTGCGTCAACGTCGGCTGCGTGCCGAAAAAAGTAATGTGGCATGCGGCGCAGATCCGCGAAGCGATTCATCTTTACGGCCCGGACTACGGTTTCGATACCACCATCAACCATTTCGACTGGGAGAAGCTGGTCGCCAGCCGTAGCGCCTACATCGACCGCATCCATACCTCCTACGACAACGTACTGGGTAAGAACAACGTCGACGTGATCAAAGGCTTCGCGCGCTTTGTCGATGCCCATACCGTGGAAGTGAACGGCGAGACGATCACCGCTGACCATATCCTGATCGCCACCGGCGGCCGGCCGAGCCACCCGAATATTCCGGGTGTGGAATACGGTATTGATTCCGACGGTTTCTTTGAACTGCCGGCGCTGCCGAAGCGCGTGGCGGTGGTCGGCGCGGGCTATATCGCCGTTGAGCTGGCGGGGGTGATTAACGGCCTCGGCGCCGAAACGCACCTGTTCGTGCGTAAACACGCGCCGCTGCGCAGCTTCGATCCGCTGATCGTGGAGACCCTGGTGGAAGTGATGAACGCCGAAGGCCCGCAGCTCCACACCAACGCGATCCCGAAAGCGGTAGTCAAGAATGCCGACGGCAGCCTGACGCTGGAGCTGGAAGATGGTCGCAGCCAGACCGTAGATTGCCTGATTTGGGCGATTGGCCGCGAACCGGCGACCGATAACTTCAACCTGGCGGCTACTGGCGTCAAAACCAACGAAAAAGGCTACATCGTCGTTGATAAGTTCCAGAACACCAACGTGCCGGGCATCTACGCGGTGGGCGATAACACTGGCGCCGTCGAGCTGACCCCGGTGGCCGTGGCCGCAGGCCGTCGCCTCTCCGAACGCCTGTTTAACAACAAGCCGGAAGAGCATCTGGACTACAGCAACATCCCGACCGTGGTCTTCAGCCACCCGCCTATCGGCACCGTCGGCTTAACCGAGCCGCAGGCGCGCGAGCAGTACGGCGACGACGCCGTGAAGGTCTACAAATCCTCCTTCACCGCGATGTACACCGCCGTCACCTCGCACCGCCAGCCGTGCCGCATGAAGCTGGTGTGCGTCGGCCCGGAAGAGAAGATTGTCGGGATCCACGGCATCGGCTTTGGGATGGATGAGATGCTGCAGGGCTTTGCGGTGGCCCTGAAGATGGGCGCCACCAAAAAAGACTTCGACAACACGGTTGCCATTCACCCGACGGCGGCAGAAGAGTTCGTCACCATGCGCTAAGACGCGATCGCCGGATGATAAAAAGAAGCCCCAGGGGCTTCTTTTTTTATGTTCAGGCCACGCCGTTATTGCCGTGGCGCATAAACGCCGGGCGCTGGTTGAGCGCCATATACCAGCGTTCCACGGCCGGCATCTCCGGATGGGCAAAAGGGGTCATCTTCCAGCGATGCACCGACAGCCCCAGCACGATATCGGCGAGAGTGAAGCGCTCGCCGGCTATCCACGCCCCGGTACGCTGCAGTTGCGCTTCGACAATGCGCACGCAGTGGGTCCAGGTGGCAATACTCTCTTTAATCGCCGCCGGATCCTGAAAGCGCGGATCTTTACGCACCAGCCCCATAAAGGCATGGCGCCAGGCAGTGTTAAACTCGGTCGCCTGCCAGTCCATCCAGTGCTCCACCTCGGCGGCGGGCTGTGGCTCGGCGGGCAGCAGATCCCAGCGCTCCGCTTTCCGCGCCAGATAGCGGCAGATACTGTTCGACTCCCAGAGCACGAAGTCACCGTCCAGCAGCACCGGCACCAGGCTGTTAGGATTCAGGCGCTGAAACTCAGGCGTATCCAGAGGCTTAAATCCGCTGCCGTAATCCTCCTGCTGGTACGCCAGCCCGGCTTCCTCGCAGGTCCACAACACTTTCCGTACATTGATTGAAGAGCGTTTGCCCAGAATTGTTAGCATTGTCAGCGATTCCTCAGCCATAAAAGAGAGATCTTTCACTCTACTCTATTGTCAGCCTTGCCAGCCAGCAACAAGGCAGAGTAGTGGATAATGTGTATAGTTGATTCCAGCCTGTTTGCCGAAAAGGAACCCGACATGTTGACCCCTTTTACCGTTTTGATGCCCGCAAATATTCGTTTTGGCCGTGGTCAGGCCCTGAGCGCTGCCCCCTGGCTGGCGCAGCAGGGCGGCCCCATTCTGCTGGTGCATGGCGCCAGCCCGCAGCGGGCGGCGTTTCTGCGCCATCAGCTGGAGGCGCTGCAGCTGGAGGTCACGATGCTGGCGATAAGCCGCGAACCCTGGCTTATCGATATCGAGCAGGGCGTCCAGCTGGCGCGCGAGAAAGGCGTCCGGGCAGTGGTCAGCCTCGGCGGCGGCGCGGTGATTGACGCCGGTAAGGCGATTGCGGCGCTGGTGCCCGCCGCCGGCCCGCTGGTCGACTATCTGGAGGTGGTGGGAACGGGTCGTCAGCTGGAAGCCAGTCCGCTGCCGTTCGTGGCGATCCCGACCACCGCCGGGACGGGCGCGGAGGTCACCAAAAATGCGGTGATCAACGTCCCGGAACAACAGCGGAAAGTGAGCCTGCGCGACGACCGAATGCTGCCTGACCTGGCGATTGTCGACCCGGCGCTGACCGACAACGCGCCGCGGAGCATCACCCTGAGCTCCGGCCTCGATGCCCTGACCCAGGTGATCGAGCCCTGGCTCTGCAGCCGGGCCACTCCCTTCACCGATGCCCTCTGCCAGCAGGCGATCCCGCGGGGCATCCGCGCGCTGAAAATCCTGATGGAACAAGAGTGTCCGGCCAGCCGCGACGAGATGGCCTGGGTCAGCCTGTGCGGTGGACTGGCGCTGGCGAACGCCGGGCTGGGAGTGATCCACGGCCTTGCCGGCCCGCTGGGCGGCCTGAGCCGCGCCTCGCACGGTGCTTTATGCGGCAGCCTGCTGCCGTTTGGCCTGGCGCTCAATGAGTCGCAGATAAGCGACCCTGCCCTGCGCCAGCGCTTCAACGACGTTCGCCGCTGGCTGGCCGACGGGCTGGACGTCCCTGTGGATCGGGTCTGGGACAGTCTGCGGGAATGGAGCCATCGCGCTGGCCTTGGCACCCTGCGCGACCTCGGCGTAGCGCGCGATGCGCTGGAACCGGCGGCGCTGGCCGCCAGCACCTCCTCATCAATGAAGGCCAATCCGGTCAGCCTGAGCGGCGAACAGCTGCTGGAGATGCTGGAGGCGGCGTGGGAGTGAGCGCCCCGGGATAAAATTTTGTTGCATAATGAATGCTCCGAATTTCATCTGTGCCAGGATGTACAATTTTTAATTAATTATCAACAGCATACTTTAAAATGACAGCTTTTCTTCTCGGCGGAAAAGCGTGATCTCACGCACAGTTTGCTTCACACTCACCGAAGCGACTGTCTACGCTTAATAGACAAGGCCGGGTATGCCCGGCCCCGAACTCACGCTATCCGGAGGTCCGTATCGCTATGTTCAGCCAGAAATTACGCCACGTTGAAGACGACGAGTTAAGGATCGACATCGATCCCTGCTACGAAGCCGATCCGTACGAATTAAAGCTGGATGAGATGATAGACGCTGAACCGGAGCCTGAGGTGATCGAGGGGCTTCCGGCGTCCGATGCCCTTACCCCGGCGGATCGCTATCTTGAGCTGTTTACCAACGTGCAGAAATCACGCATCTTTGCCGACAGCAAAACCTTCCCCGACTGCGCGCCGAAACACGATCCGCTGGACATCCTGCGCAACTACCGCAAGGTCAAACGTCAGCCCGACTTCGACCTGCGACAGTTCGTGGAAGACAACTTCTGGCTGCCGGAGAACCAGACCGACGTCTACACCTCGGACCCCAGCCTGACGCTGAAAGAGCACATCGATAAGCTGTGGCCGGTGCTGACCCGCGAGCCTCAGGATCATATTCCCTGGTCGTCGCTACTGGCGCTGCCGCAGGCCTATATTGTGCCTGGCGGTCGCTTTAGCGAAACCTATTACTGGGACTCTTATTTCACCATGCTGGGGCTGGCGGAGAGCGGCCGGGAAGATCTGCTGAAATGCATGGCCGATAACTTTGCCTGGCTGATTGAAACCTACGGTCACATTCCGAACGGCAACCGCACCTACTACCTCAGCCGATCGCAGCCGCCGGTGTTTGCCCTGATGGTCGAACTCTTTGAAGAGGATGGCGTGCGCGGCGCGAAGCGCTATCTGGACCATTTGAAGATGGAGCACGCCTTCTGGATGGACGGCGCCGAGTCGTTGATCCCGCACCAGGCGTATCGCCACGTGGTGCGTATGCCGGATGGCTCCCTGCTCAATCGCTACTGGGACGACCGGGACACGCCGCGGGATGAGTCCTGGCGCGAGGACGTGGAGACCGCCCGACACTCCGGGCGGCCCGCCAATGAAGTGTACCGCGACCTGCGGGCGGGCGCCGCGTCCGGCTGGGACTACTCCAGCCGCTGGCTGCGGGATATCACGCGGCTGGCCAGCATCCGCACGACGCAGTTTATCCCCATCGACCTGAACGCCTTCCTGTTCAAGCTGGAGACGACCATCGCCAATCTCTCCGGCCTGAAGGGCGATCGCGAGACAGAGGCGGCCTTCCGCCAGAAGGCTCAGGATCGGCGGGCGGCGGTCAACCGCTATCTGTGGGATGATGAGAACGGCTGTTTCCGCGATTATGACTGGCGCCGTGAACAGCTGGCGCTGTTTTCCGCGGCCAGCATCGTCACCCTTTACGTCGGCCTGGCGACTCACGAGCAGGCAGAACGCCTTGCCGATGCGGTGCGGGCCCGCCTGCTCACCCCCGGGGGGATCATGGCCACCGAATATGAAAGCGGTGAGCAGTGGGATAAACCTAACGGCTGGGCGCCGCTGCAGTGGATGGCGATCCAGGGATTTAAACGTTACGGCCAGGATCCGCTGGGGGATGAGATTGCCTGGAGCTGGCTGCAGACGGTCAATCACTTTTACAAGCAGCATCACAAGCTGATTGAGAAATACCATATTGCCACCGGCGTCCCGCATGAGGGTGGCGGCGGGGAGTATCCCCTGCAGGATGGCTTTGGCTGGACCAACGGCGTGGTGCGCCGACTGATTGGCCTGTACGGTGAGCCAACCTAGTCGGGCTGTTCCCGGCGGCTTTCTCCTGCTATGTTCAGAGGATTCGCCCTGCCTGGAATGACGCTTATGCCTGAACTCCTGACGCCGCGCCTGCGCTGCTCACCGCTGCAGCTGGACGACTGGTCGTTTTTTCTTTCCCTGCAGCAGGATCCGCAGGTCATGCTCTACGTCGCCGACCCCCGGCCGCAGGCGGCCATCCGCGAGGCGTTCGATTCGCGGCTGCCGCCGTGGGCGCCGGGGGATGAACACTGGCTGTGCCTGGTGGTGCGCGACAGGCTCACCCATACCCCGCTCGGCCTGACCGGTTACCAGCATCATCAGCGCGACATTGCCGAGGTCGGCTTTCTCTTCGCTCCGGCGGCGCAGGGCCGGGGCTACGGCTACGAATCGCTGCGCGCGCTGTGCGACTACGCCTTTGCCACCGGCGGCGTCCGCCGCCTGACCGCCAGCGTCACCGCCGGCAACGAGGCGTCTAAGCAGTTGTTGCTCAAAGCCGGCTTCCGGCTGGAGGGGGAGTTGCGGGAGAACTACTGGCTGAACGGCCGCTGGCACAATGACTGGCTGTTCGGTCGGCTGCGTGGGGAGGGCGATGCGCCGTAGCGCACCGCCCGGCGTCAGTCTGGCTCAGAGGAACATCCCGCCCGAGACTTCCACGCGCTGCGCGTTCATCCACGCCAGCTCATCGCTGAGCAGGGCGGCGATGGCGTCGCCGATATCATCCGGCAGCCCGACGCGCCCCAGCGCGGTCTGGGCGGCGATATGCCGATTCACCTCGGCGTTATCGCGCACCACGCCGCCGCCAAAGTCGGTCTCGATGGCTCCCGGCGCAATGATATTCACCGAAATACCGCGCCCGCCCAGCTCTTTCGCCTGATAGCGGGTCAGGACCTCCATCGCCCCCTTCATCGCGGCGTAGGCCGCATAGCCCGGCAGGGCAAAGCGCGCCAGGCCGCTGGAAACGTTGAGGATCCGTCCCCCGTCCTGCAGGAGGGGCAGCAGCCGCTGGGTCAGGAAAAATGGCCCTTTGAACTGGATGTTCATCAGCTCGTCAAACTGCGCTTCGCTGGTCTCGGCGAAGGGGACGTTAAGGCCGATCCCGGCGTTGTTCAGTAAATAATCAAAGGTGGTTCGCCCCCACTTCTGCGCCAGCACCTGTGCCACCTCGCTGGCGAAAGCGTCAAAACTTGATATATCCCCGACGTTCAGCGCTAATGCTGCCGCTTTGACCCCTTTTTGCTCGATTTCTGCTACCACGTCGAGGGCCGCCTGGCGGTTGCTGTGGTAAGTCAGAAGAATATCGGTTCCCTTCGCCGCCAGCTTCAACGCGGCGTTTTTACCCAGACCGCGGCTGCCGCCGGTCACTAAAGCGATACGTTGTGTCATCAGAAAACCCCTTTCAGGTTGCGTTGTGATTGTGTTCTAGCTTATTAACTGCCAGTGAAACAATAAATACGCTACATTACGTTTTACTGTTTCATTCATAACAACAATAGGCGATCGGCATGGATAAAATTCATGCAATGCAGTTATTCATTCGCGTAGCGGATCTGGAGAGTTTTTCCCGCGCCGCCGAGACCCTGGCGCTGCCGAAAGGCAGCGTCTCGCGGCAGATTCAGGCCCTGGAAAGCCATCTTGGCGTGCGGCTCCTGCACCGTACCACCCGTCGGGTTCAGCTCACCCAGGATGGGATGGTCTACTACGAGCGGGCGAAGGATCTGCTGAGCAACCTCGACGAACTGGACGGCATGTTCCAGCACGATCCGGCGAGCATCAGCGGCCGGCTGCGGGTGGATATGCCGGTCGGTTTTGCTAAAAAACTGGTGATCCCTCATCTGCCGACTTTTTTACAGCAGTATCCGGGCATCGAACTGGAGCTGAGCAGCAGCGACCGGCTGGTGGACGTGATCCGCGAGGGGTTTGACTGCGTGGTACGCGTCGGCGCGCTCAAAGACTCAGGGCTTATCGCCCGCCCACTGGGCAAGCTGACGCAAATTAACTGCGCCAGCCCGGACTACCTTGCGCGATTTGGCTATCCGCAATCCCTTGAGGATCTGGCGGATCATGCCCTGATCCACTACGCCAGCACCCTCGGGGTCCGTCCCCCCGGCTTTGAGGTGGTGATCGATGGCGCGGTGCGCTGGGTAAAAACCGGCGGCATATTGACAGTCAACAGTACGGAAACCTATCAGGCAGCCTGTATCGCCGGGCTGGGGATCATTCAGGTGCCGCGTACCGGCGTGCGCGAGGCGTTACGCGCCGGCGACCTGACGGAGATCCTGCCCCAGTACCGCGCCGAGCCGCTGCCGGTCTCGCTTATCTACCCCCATCGGCGCAATCTCTCCCGTCGCGTACATCTGTTTATGGAGTGGCTGGGCGGGTTGATGAAAGATTATGTCGATTGATCCCCGCGGATGGTGAACGGGTGGCGGGTAGATGCGTTCCTGCAGGATACGCCATTTAAGGTATACTTTTTGCTGAATCTCGCGGTAAAAAAGGAAGAAATCACGTATGACGCCGGAAAACGACGATCGACGCCCACCACAGGAACCGGACACGCAGCCGGAGAAAAACAAAAGCCCCCTCGACGCTCTCAATGACACGGCCGTCGGGCAAAAAGCCAGCCAGGCGCTGAAGACCGTCACCGGAACGGCGGCCAAAGTGCAGCGCAACCCGGTGATCGCCCACTTACTGCGCGCCGCAGAACGTTTCAATGACCGGCTGGGCAATCAGTTCGGCGCGGCCATCACCTACTTCTCGTTCCTGTCGATGATCCCAATCCTGATGGTCTCCTTTGCCGCCGCCGGTTTCGTGCTGGCCTGGCACCCGACCCTGCTGCAGGACATTTTCGACAAGATTCTGCAAAACGTCAGCGACCCGACGCTGGCGGCGACGTTGAAAAACACCATCAACACCGCGGTGCAGCAGCGCACCGCCGTCGGTCTGGTCGGCCTGCTGGTCGCCCTCTATTCCGGTATTAACTGGATGGGCAATTTGCGCGAAGCGATCCGCGCCCAGTCGCGCGACGTCTGGGAGCGCCGGCCGCAGGACGAAGAGAAAATCTGGATAAAATACTTCCGCGATCTTATCTCGCTGATCGGTCTGCTGGTGGCGCTGATTATTACGCTGTCCATCACTTCTGTCGCGGGTTCCGCCCAGCAGTTGATTATCTCCGCGCTGTATCTCGACAACATTGAATGGCTGAAGCCCGCCTGGCGGCTGATCGGCCTCGCCATCTCGATTTTTGCCAACTATCTGCTCTTTTTCTGGATCTTCTGGCGGCTGCCGCGCCATCGTCCGCGGCGCAAAGCCCTGTTTCGCGGCACGCTTATCGCGGCGATTGGCTTTGAAATCATCAAAATCGTCATGACCTGGACGCTGCCGGCGCTGGTGAAATCCCCCTCCGGGGCGGCGTTCGGTTCGGTGCTGGGGCTGATGGCTTTTTTCTATTTCTTCGCCCGCCTGACGCTATTCTGCGCCGCATGGATCGCCACCGCGGAGTATAAAGACGACCGGCGGATGCCTGGCAAAACCCACCGTTAACGCATTGCGAGGATGAATTGAAGAGGCAAAATTCATCCTCGCGCTTTATTTCAGTAGATAAATCCACCCATTAACTTTTATTTAACCAAAAACTGGTTTTATCCTCTATCTTTTTAATTGTGTGAAGCATTTCATAGAACCATTTTTACTGGTGTAAAAATTATCCGCTTTTTGCCTGTTTTTTACCCACTTTCCACGTTTGTTACAGATTGAAATGTCCCTGTGGCTGTGGCTATATGGCTTTTCGTTCGCGCAAAAATAAGAAAGATCTATGCAAGCCACAGCCACCACACTCGAAAACTCGCAGGAAACCGCCCCGGTCAATTCACGCAACAAAGTCGTTGTCGCCTCGCTCATTGGCACCGCCATTGAGTTTTTCGACTTCTACATCTATGCCACTGCCGCGGTCATCGTCTTCCCGCATATCTTTTTCCCGCAGGGCGATGCCGCCGCGGCCACCCTGCAGTCGCTGGCCACCTTCGCCATCGCCTTCGTCGCCCGGCCGATCGGCTCCGCGCTGTTTGGTCACTTTGGCGATCGCGTCGGCCGCAAGGTCACTCTCGTGGCCTCGCTGTTAACCATGGGGATCTCCACCGTGGTGATCGGCCTGCTGCCCGGCTATGAAAGCATTGGCATTGTCGCGCCGATGCTGCTGGCGCTGGCGCGCTTCGGTCAGGGGCTTGGCCTCGGAGGGGAATGGGGCGGCGCAGCGCTGCTGGCAACGGAAAACGCCCCGGCGCGCAAGCGCGCCCTGTACGGCTCCTTCCCGCAGCTGGGCGCGCCGATCGGCTTCTTCTTCGCCAACGGCACCTTCCTGCTGCTCTCCTGGCTGTTAACCGATCAGCAGTTTATGGAGTGGGGCTGGCGCGTGCCGTTTATCTTCTCCGCGGTGCTGGTGATCATCGGTCTGTACGTGCGCGTCTCGCTGCACGAAACGCCGGTCTTCGCCAAAGTGGCAGCGGCGAAAAAACAGGTCAAAATCCCGCTGGGTACCCTGTTGACCAAACACGTCCGCGTGACGGTGCTGGGCACCTTCATCATGCTGGCAACCTATACCCTGTTCTACATCATGACCGTCTACTCGATGACCTTCAGCACCGGCGCCGCGCCGAATGGCCTGGGCCTGCCGCGTAACGAAGTGCTGTGGATGCTGATGATGGCGGTGATTGGCTTCGGCGTGATGGTGCCTGTCGCCGGCCTGCTGGCGGACGCCTTTGGCCGTCGCAAGAGCATGATTGTCATCACCACGATGATTATTTTGTTCGCCCTGTTCGCTTTTAAACCGCTGCTGGGTTCCGGTAACCCGCTGCTGGTCTTCGCCTTCCTGCTGCTGGGTTTAAGCCTGATGGGACTGACTTTTGGCCCGATGGGCGCGCTGCTCCCGGAGCTGTTCCCGACGGAGGTGCGCTACACCGGCGCGTCGTTCTCCTATAACGTTTCGTCGATCCTCGGCGCCTCGGTCGCGCCGTATATTGCCGCCTGGCTGCAGGGCAACTATGGCCTGGCGGCGGTCGGCACCTATCTGGCGGCGATGGCGGCGCTGACGCTGATCGCCCTGCTGCTGACCCACGAGACCCGCCACCAGTCGTTGTGATCCTTCGCCCTGACGCCGCTGGCGTCAGGGCTCTCCCCTACTTTTTCATCTGTGACAAAATGGTCCGACACTGGTTGCTATCGCCCTCCGCCGGGGAGACCAGCGCCAGCAGCGCGGCAGCCGGCGTCACCAGGGTCGCCAGCGCCGCCGCTACCGCACCGCGGACAATCAGCGGCCCGGCCTTCACTCCCGCCTGCGGCGATTTAAAGGTGCCCCGTACATACAGCGGTGAACGCAGGGTGATCACCCGGAAGCCTTTGCTTTCCGGATCGATGGTCAGGTCCAGCTGCTCGGAGGCGAAGCTGGCGGTTCCGGTCACATTGATCAGCGCGTTTTCCGTATCGAAGGCAAAAATCTGCGGCCGGGCGACGCCGTTGGTCACGTCGATATTGGCCGCCGCACAGTTCACCCGAACTTCCTCATCACCAAAAATCTGGCCGATCAGGTAGTTGCCGACGTTAAGACCGAGAATTTCCATCAGGTTACGACTGATCAGGCCGTCGTTCATCAGCAGTTTCAGGTTGCCATTACTGTTGCCGAGCAGGGCCGCCACCGAGTTGCCGCTGCCGCGCAGCTGAACATCGCCATTCATCTCGCCAAGGGTTTTCTGCATCATCTCGACGTTCGGCATCAGCGCCTTCAGCTTCAGGCGTCGCGCCTGCAGATTGGCCTCACCCTGCAGCGGCTTTTTATCGCCCTGCAAGTGTACGCTGCCGGCAATCGACCCGTTGGCCAGGCCAAAGCGCACCGGCTGCAGGCGCAGGTCGCCATCTTCCAGGATCACATGGGTCGACAGATCGCTGATCGGCAGGGTGCCGCCGTGCTCAATTCTCCGGCCCTTAAAGCGTACATCGGCATCCATCACCTGCCATTTATCGGTTTCAAAACGGTCTGCCGGCAGCACTTTACCCGCCGGCTGCGGTCGGTCGCCCGCCTGGCGCGCAGCGCCTTTCTTCGTCCCTTTGCCGGAATCGACGCCGATTAACGGCCCGAGATCCGCCAGCCGCAGCTGCTTCGACTCCATATCGCCGCTGAGTTTCGGTCGCGGTTTGCCGGTGGTATAGGTGAGGGAGCCATGAATGTCGCTATCGCCGATCCGACCATTAAAATCCTGGTAGTCAAAACGCATGCGGTTTTTCTGCTTAAAGTCGGCGCGCAGGCGGCCATCGGTAGAGAACGATGGCGTCTCCGGCAGCAGCACACCGGTCAGGTCGTAGAGATCGCGCAGCGAGTCGCCGGCGAATTTCAGCCGCAGGTCAATACCGCCGACGTTGAGCGGGTCGCTGACCGTGCCGCTGAATGCCACCCGGGTGTTGCCGGAGTGGAAGTCGCCCTGCAGCGGGAAAGGCGTGCTTGCGCTGCGCAGGGCCAGCATGCCGCCGATTTTACCGTTACCGGTGACCGGCTGGTCCTTGTAGCGGCCCTTCAGCGACAGGCCAAAGACGTAATCGCCCACTTTCGCCGCGCTATGCTGATCCTTCGTGCCGGTCACTTCGCTGAACGGCAGCGGTTTGCCGAGGGGATCGACAAGGATGGTGATATCGCTGCGGGTGATCTTGTCATCGATGGCGATAGTCCCGCGGTCAAAGAGAATATTATCGAGGCGAAAGGACCAGCTGGAGGGCGCGCTGTCGCCCGACGTACGCTGATCGCCAGCCAGCTGAAAGGTCCAGTTATTATTGTCTTCCGCCAGGCGGATCAGCCGCACGTCGGGCTGTTCCAGCTTGATCCACGGCAGGTACACCGTTTTGCTCAGCAGCGCCAGCGGGGCGAGGGTCGCCTCCACCCGCGGCAGGTGGATCATAGTCACCTGGGGGATGGCCGGCGGGTTGCCCAGCACGATATCTTCCGCGTGCACATGGGGCCACGGGATCCAGCTGCGCCAGCCGCGCTCGTCCGGCTGCCGCTCCCAGACCACGCCGAGATCGCCGCGGATGGCGAACGGGCGGTTAAGTTCGGCGGACACTTTCTGATTGATCGTCGGCTTCAGCCGGTTCCAGTCAAAGGTGGCCAGCACGATAAAGAAGAGAACGATCAGCAACAGTATCGTTCCTGTGATGATAACCAACGTTTTACGGGTTCTGCTCATCCCTACTCCGCTCCTTTTGCATCACGTCAGTCCTGAATATAGTCAAAACGCGGCGTTTATCCTGGAAATGCGCTTTTCGTCACATTACGCGCGTCAGGTCAAAAAAATAATGGAACGATGTTTTAATATGATTGACCAGCAAAACAGCGCAGCGCACACTAGCGCTTATATCGATTCCATTGCAGGTTCTGGCTATGTCTAAAAAAATTGCCGTTATTGGCGAATGCATGATTGAGCTGTCAGAGAAGAACGGGGCCGTTAACCGCGGCTTTGGCGGCGATACCTTAAACACCTCGGTCTATATCGCGCGGCAGACCGATGCCAGCGCACTGAGCGTCCACTATGTCACCGCGCTGGGAACCGATGCGTTCAGCCAGCAGATGCTCGACAGCTGGCAGCAGGAAAACGTCAACACCGATCTTATCCAGCGGATGGCCGACCGCCTGCCGGGGCTGTATTACATTGAAACCGATGACACCGGCGAGCGCACCTTCTACTACTGGCGCAACGAGGCGGCGGCAAAGTTCTGGCTGGAGAGCGATCGCGCGGCGGCGATTTGCGAAGAGCTGGCCACTTTCGACTATCTCTATCTGAGCGGCATCAGTCTCGCCATTCTCAGCCCGGCCAGCCGCGACAAGCTGTTCACGCTGCTGCGTGAGTGCCGCGCCAACGGCGGCAAGGTGATCTTCGACAACAACTATCGTCCACGCCTGTGGGCCAGCCAGGCGGAGACGCAGCAGGTCTATCAGGAGATGCTTGCCTGCACCGATATCGCGTTTCTGACGCTCGATGATGAAGACGCGCTGTGGGGGGAAAAACCGGTTGCTGAGGTGATCGCCCGCACGCATGCCGCCGGCGTGGAAGAGGTGGTGGTGAAGCGCGGGGCGGATGCCTGCCTGGTCTCGGTTAGCGGGCAACCGCTACAGGAAGTGCCGGCTGTCAGGCTGGCCAAAGAGAAGGTGGTGGATACCACCGCCGCCGGAGACTCCTTCAGCGCCGGCTACCTGGCCGTTCGCCTGACCGGCGGCGATGCTGAATCCGCCGCCAAACGCGGACACCTGACCGCCAGCACGGTGATCCAGTATCGCGGGGCGATCATCCCGCGGGAAGCGATGCCGCAGTAATTCTCCGCAGGAAGCGCTCTCCGGCCGCCGCTGGCGCGCCGGAGAGGCGTTAGTTACTGCCCTGGCGGGATGTCGCTGGCCTCGCTGTGGGCATCAACTGTATCAGCGCTGCCGCTGACCGCCGCGGCCGCCGGATTCGGCGCCATCAGTTTTTCCCACGTGGCCTGCAGCTCCTTCATGTTGTATTCCGGTTCGCCTTTCGGCTGTTGTAGCACCAGCGCCATATCCTGGGACAGCTGCTGACGCAGGTACTGATTCAGCATGTCTACCGTCAGGGAGTTGAGGAACTCCTGGCGCAGCTTCTGATACTGCTCCGGCGCGATATCCACCACCTGATTCTGCAGGGAGCGCATGCGCTGGCTCATCAGAATATCGGTGTCAGTGCGCGCATAGGTGGCAAACAGCCTCTGCAGCTCGAGGCTTTTCTGGGCGATAAGCGCGTCAAACTCCTCCTGCGGCAGGCCGTTGTCCCGCACTTTCGCCAGCTCGCGCGAGACCACGCTCAGGTTGTTGTTCAGACGCTCGCCCGGCGATTCGATGTTGATCGCGCACTGCGCGCGTTGATAGAGCACCCGGCAGTCAAAGCCAAGACCAATATCCTTCACGTTATTTTTGCTCAGGCTCTGCTGCACGTGCCAGAACAGCGCTTCGCGGGCGAGGTCGTCGCGCCAGTAGCGCTGCAGCGCCGCGGAGTCGCGGATTGGCTGCCAGGGCGCATCCCACATGATGGACAGTTTGTCCTGACGCACCGCGCTGGTCATGATGCTGACCGGCACGGTAGGCAGTGGCGATAAGGTCGGCACCGCCGCGGGCGTTTCCCGCTTGCCCTTCAGATCGCCGAAGGTTTTGCTGATTTGCTCAGCGACGCTGCGGCTGTCGACGTTACCGACCACAATCAGCGTCATGGCGTCGGGGGTGTACCATTTATGATAAAAGTCTTTCAGTTGCGCCACGTCTATCGGCTGCTTCAGCGGCGCGGCAGGATCATGGCCCAGCATGGTGGACCCTTTCAGGCGGTAGCGCCACCAGCCCTCTTTGGTATCCAGCGGCCACGTCGCCACCATGTCGCTGCCCTGCAGCGCATGATTGATCGATTCAGGCGTAATGGTCAGCTTACCGCTGGCGTCCGCCAGCCAGCTCAGCGCCTCTTTCAGCAGATCGTTGCGGTTATTGGGCAGACTGAGATTAAACATTGTGTAATCGTAGGAGACGATGGCCGGCGGCAGAGGACGCTTCGGGTCAATACTCTGCTGCCATAAAGAGCGCGCCTGCATCGTCGGCAGGCTGCCGCTTTGCGTCAACGCCAGGCGAGGAACAAAGCGGCTGAAACCACTCTGCTGAGTGCTTTCGCTCAGCGAGCCAATATTCACGGACAGACGGACTTCAATACGGTCGCTGGGACGCTGCGGCGTGGCCAGCACCTGCCACGTCAAACCATTCGCTAAGGTCCCTTGTTGCCAGGCCGGATCAGGCTGGAGCGCTTCTGCCTGCACATAACCGGCCGCCGCTACCATCAGCAAACCGCCCGTTAAGAGTTTAATTGTTGTGCCCTGCATGTGAACCCCTGATGAACATTCCTGGTTACAACAGCACCCCACTGACGGGCTGCCGAAAAAAAGTGAGAGTGAAATACGTCGGTTAGACCACACGGAGACGAAAATGTCGCATGACAACGCAAAATAATCATTTCGTGTCATTTCCGCCAAGCGGAAATGACCTCTAATTATGCGCAGGAGCCCGTACTCCAGCAAGGGAGTACGGGCCTAAGAGGAGGATTTAAGAGGATAATTCGTGCGATTTGTTCGCTGGAACACGGTTATTCAGAACATCATCCATCTGTTTGGCATCGAGTTCTTTGACCCATTTAGCCACCACCACCGTAGCGACGCCGTTACCCACCAGGTTGGTCAGCGCACGGGCTTCGGACATAAAGCGGTCGATACCGAGGATCAGCGCCAGGCCCGCCACCGGCAAATGCCCGACGGCGGAGATGGTCGCCGCCAGCACGATGAAGCCGCTGCCGGTCACCCCCGCCGCCCCTTTCGAGGAGAGCAGCAGCACCACCAGCAGGGTGATCTGATGGAAAATATCCATATGGCTGTTGGTCGCCTGGGCGATAAAGACCGCGGCCATCGTCAGGTAGATGGAGGTGCCATCGAGGTTGAACGAATAGCCGGTCGGGATCACGAGGCCCACCACCGATTTGCGGCAGCCCAGCTTCTCCATCTTGTCGAGCATTCTCGGCAGCGCTGATTCTGACGAGGAGGTTCCCAGCACAATCAGCAGCTCCTCACGGATATAGCGGATAAATTTGAAGATGCTGAAGCCGGTAGCCCGGGCGATACTCCCCAGCACCACCACCACGAACAGAATACAGGTGATGTAGAAGCAGATGATCAGCTGCCCCAACTGCACCAGGGTGCCGACGCCATATTTACCGATGGTAAAGGCCATGGCCCCGAAGGCGCCAATCGGCGCCAGGCGCATGATCATATTGATGATGCCGAAGATAACCTGGGAGAAGCTTTCAATGACGTTGAAAATCAGCTGGCCCTTGCTGCCCAGACGGTGCAGGGCAAAACCAAACAGGACGGCGAACAGCAGCACCTGCAGAATGTTGCCGCTGGCGAAGGCGCCAATGACGCTGCCCGGGATCACATCCAGTAAAAAGGCCACCACCCCCTGGTCTTTCGCCTGCTCAGCGTACACCGCCACCGCTTTCGCATCGAGCGTTGACGGGTCGACGTTCATCCCGGCGCCAGGCTGCACCACGTTGACGATAATCAGACCGATAATCAGCGCGATGGTGCTGACCACTTCGAAATAGAGCAGCGCCACCGCCCCGGTACGGCCGACGGCTTTCATGCTTTCCATCCCGGCGATCCCCGTCACGACGGTACAGAAGATAACCGGAGCAATCACCATTTTAATCAGCTTAACGAAGGCGTCGCCGAAGGGTTTCATTTGCGCGCCCAGTTCCGGGTAAAAATGGCCCAGCAGAATACCGATCGCTATGGCCGTCAGAACCTGGACATAGAGGCTTTTAAAGATAGAGGTTTTCATAGGGTGTCCTTTGGGAATAACCACAGAGCAAGAAGGGATATTTGACGTCTGTGGCTTAAAAATAACACCCTGGAAACATTTCAGAAATAACTAACGCCGAAAGTGCAACGCAATTGTTAAAATCTTTGAGCTGACTCGCACAAGTCAACAAAACATTTACAAATTTTCATCCTCACGAACCGGGGAGAGATAGCGCGCGCTGAATGCCTCCAGCGGCAAAGCGCAACCGAACAGATGGCCCTGGAGCACCTCGACGCCCGCGGCTTGCAACCAGCGGTACTGGGCGTCGTTCTCCACCCCTTCCGCCACGATACGCAGCGACAGGCCGCGCGCGAGCTGGATCATCGCCGGCACCATGCTGACATCCTCCGGCAGCATATCGATGAATACTTTATCGATTTTCAGAATATCCACCGGCAGAGCTTTCATCTGCTGCAGCTGGTGCAACCCGGCATAACCCATGCCAAAATCATCCAGCGCAATCTGTACCCCGGCCTCGCGCAGCGGTCGCAACCGCGCCATCACATCCTGCGGATCGTCCATCCGGCAGCTCTCCGTCACCTCGAGGATGAGGGTGCCAGGGGCGATACGGTAGCGGGCGATCAGCTTTAGCATCTCCTCGCCACGGTCGTGTTCCAGCAGCTGGAGCAGGGAAACATTGACCGACAGCGGCAGCATAATCCCCTGGCTTTGCCAGGCCGCCAGCTGGCGGCAGGCCTCTTCCATCACCCAGTAGCCGACCGGGATAATCAGCCCGCAGGACTCAATGCGCTCAATCAGCGACGGCGGTAGCGACCAGCTGCCATCCGCCTGCCGCTGGCGCAGCAGCACTTCGGCGCCGCAGATCTCGCCGCTGGCGCAGGCCACCTGCGGCTGCAGCCAGATAGCGAACTGCTGGTTGTCGAGGGCGGTAATAATGTCGTGCTCTTCCATCAGACGGCGCTGAGCCTTTTCCATCTGCTCGGGATCGAAGAACTCAATCTGGTTTTTGCCTTTACGTCGTGCGGTGACGGCAGCCGACACCGCGCGCCGGTAAAACTGCTCGGCGCTGAGCCCGGCGTGGAACATGGCGATCCCGACGCTGGCGTAGGGCCGCAGCTGCAGCCCATGCAGCGGCAAACGCTCATTAATAATAGTGAGCACTTGCTTACTTAACGTCACCGCCTGCCACGGTTCGGCAAGGCCATCGGCGAGAATCGCGAAGTCATACCCGCTCACCTGAGCCAGCACCATTTGCGGCGGAATGGCGGCTCGCAGCTTCTCCACCAGCGTCAGGAGCAGCATTTCGCGCTGGCTCTCCTTGAGGACCCCGGCGGCATCCTGCAGGGTTTCGCAGGCGACGACGATTAGCGCGGCGCTCTGGGGGCGGGCCACCGTCTGCTCCAGCATCGCCAGCAAAAAGGCTTTATTCGGCAGCTCTGAGACCGGGAAGCGGGTCGACTGGATGGACAGTTCATCATGCTGGCGCACCAGGCTCTGCTGGTTGCGGTTATAGCTGCGCACCAGCATACCGATCTCGTCGTCATGGTGCAGGCGCGGGAGCGTTAGCTGATGGCCGAGACGATCCTGCTGGGAGAGATCGTTCAGCTCGCGGGCGATACGCCGCAGGGGGCGCACCATCAGCCGGTTGATGCACCAGGTAAGCGCCACCGTCAGCATCAGCACCAAAAGTAAGTAAGCCGTCACTAACGTAGCAAGGGCGCTCATGACGAATTTATACATGCGGTATGAATCCGCCTGCAGCACCAGATAGGCCAGCGGCTGGGGATTAGCCGGCCGTTCCAGTGAATAAATAGGCAGCGAAATCTGCACCGGCAGCTCAAACAGCCGGGTGATGGTCACCGGCACCGGCCGCTCGGGGATAAATCGCATCCGCAGCGCCTGGAACTGGTTCGGCAACACCACATCCGCCCGGCTGACGATGCCAGCAGGCTGGATACGGCTTAAAATGGCTTCCGCTTCCGGAATATCGGCTTTCAGAATAGCCGCAGACAGCGGTTCGCGAACGGATCGCGCGATACTTTCTAACTGCGTGGCCGTGGTAAAGCGACTCTGTTGCACAAAGTGAAACAGCAAAATAGTGCAAAAAACCAATACAAAGGCCATGGACACGCTCGCGACCATCGCCATCTGTTTGATTGTAAGTGAACGGCTGACGCGCAACGGTGTTCTCCACTGATACTGAATGCATACCCGGTATCAATCCTTCAATGCCGGTCGTTTCAGGCTGATTATATACTCAAATCCTTCGCCCACGCCCGCGAGGGATGAAGTGACGGGATATTTCCGCGCGGTGGCGCAGACGCCGGGGAAATCGCCCCGGCGGCCGACGGTGGGCAATGCCTCACGAGTATACGCGAAGCGCGTCGTGGAGTGGCGCTCTGTGACGTAATTCAGCCTATTCTGCTACCAGTCGGCGTAGGGCACCAGCGGCTGGGGCGGCATATCCAGATCCCCCTGCCAGCCGGCCGCCGAGTAGCGGACGTAAAGCAGCGCATGGCTCGGGGTGTAATCCTTCGCCTGCTGAATATCGACCGCGGCGCCGACGAACCAGTTGCTGGTCACCCGCCGCTCCACCAGCGCTCTGGCGGTGTAACCGAATCCCTGACTGCTGCTCCCCTCCTCCGTCAGCTCGCTGGCGCGCTGGCGGTAGTCGGACGGGATCAGGTTCAGCAGCGGATAACGGGCTTGCGTCTGGGTGCGCGAATGGGACCATGACACCGACCCGCCGAGCTCCCAGGACCAGTTCTCGGTACGCTGACGCCAGGTCACCGGCACGGCGAATGAGAGATACTCCTGCGGGCTGTAATAGCCGCCCTGGCCGAGGGTGTAACCGCTGAGATCTTTGTCGTAGTGCCAGATCATATTGTTGAGGCCGACGGTGACGCGACGATTATTCTCGTTGATGACCTTGTAGTAGTACCCGGTCATCCAGCGCACGCGCCAGTTATCCGCCACGTTTTTACCGGTCAGCGAATCGGCCCCCAGCGAGGACCAGATGCCGTGCGCTTCGCCCCGGTCATAACTGAGGCTCAGGCCGCCGCCGTCGGCGCGGACGCCGCCCCAGGTGGTGCCGGTATGGCTGCTGCTGTCTTTCTGCCCGCCAAAGGAGAGCAGCGAGCTGGAGATGGGGCGCCGGTGGACGTTGACCGTGTACCCCACCGGCCCGACGTCGCTGCTGTAGCTCAGCCCCCCCACCACATCGACGACATTGAAGCCCATCGGGGTGGTGCCGATATCGCCGCTCCAGGTGTCATTCTTCCAGCCAACCGCCACGCTGGCCCCGCTGTCGGTCTGGTTTTTACTGCCGCTGGTACAGGCGATCTCCCCGCAGGTGCCCCAGCTGGGCGAGTAGCTCCCGTCGCTGTGGGTGGAAAAGCTGCCGGCATCCATATTGACCAGATCGGTGCGAAAGAACATCCGGCCATCCGCCAGCGGAGCATCCACCTGCAGCATGGTGGTATGCGCCTTCAGGTCGGAATAGCCGCCGGTGCCGCTGGAACCCCAGAAGTCGTGTTCCAGGGTGACGTTCAGATCCTGCTGGCGATAAAGATCGGCGGCATCGCTACGGATCCCGCGCTTCAGCCAGTCATCCTGGCTGTCGTTGCGCGTCAGCCGCGTAAAGGTATCGTTATTCTGCGGCTGCACGGGGGCGATGCCGGAGGCCACCATCGCCTCCCGGTAGTGCGTCAGCGCCTGCTGCGGCGCCCCGGTCTGGGTGGCAAAGCGCGCGGCATCGCGCAGCACCAACGCGCTCTCCATCGAGGGCGGCTGCGCCTTCGCCTGCGGCACAATCTGGTTAAAAATCTGTTGGGCATCAGCGGTATCGCCAAGGCCGGCTCGCGCCAGCGCGACCCGACGCTGCATATTCATGGATTCGGTCTCTGCGCCTTTCAACTGCATGACCTGCGCCCGGGCGGCCTGTTTATCGCCCTCGGCCAGGTAGACTTCCGCAAGGCCGAGGCGCGCATCGCCATTGTCGGCCTCCTGGCGCAGCACCCGCTGATAGTCGGCAATCGCCGTCTGGCTGTCGCCGCGCTGCTGCGCCCAGTCGGCCAGCGTCAGGTCATAGCGCACCGAGGCGGGCTGCTGTTGGATAAGGGCGATCGCCTGCGCTTCGTTACCGCTGTCGCGCAGCTGGTTGGCCTGGCGCAGCACCCGGTCGCTTTGCAAACGCGCTTCGAGCTCACGAATATTATCCGTCCACGCGCTGCGCGGCAGAGCGGCGATTTGCGCCAGGGCCAGATCGTCCTGGTCGTTTCCCGACAGGTAGAGCCCCGAGGCGTAGACCCGTTCAGCATCCTGCGGCTGGCGGTTGACCATCGCCCGCATCAGCGCGTCGGCCTCCTGGCGTTCACCGGCGCTAACCAGATCGCGCGCCAGACGGTAGGTTATCCACACGCTGTCCGGATCCAGCGCCAGGCGCCGACGCTGGACTTCCGCCGCCTGCGCCCAGTTGCCCTGACTTTCCAGGGCCTGCGCCTGTTTCTCCAGCCGGTCGTTGGTCAGACTGCGCTCAATATCATCGATGCTCCGCCGCTGAGCGGGAGGGAGGCCGGCGATCCAGGCGCTGGCTTTCTCCGGCGATTCGGCGCGATAGAGGTTGGCCAGACCGCGCACCGCCAGATTATTACCGCGATCCAGGCGCAACGCCTGCTGGTAATAGCGCTCCGCCGCTGCCGACTCTTTGCGCGCCGCCGCGACGTCCCCCAATCCCAGCACGGCATAACTGTCGGTGCGATCGACCCGCTGCGCCTGGGCATAATAGTTCTGCGCCTGCGAAAGCTGGCCGGCTTTCAGGGCGTTATCCCCCTGCTTGATCAGCAGCCAGTAACGGTTGGTTTGCAGCAGGCTGTCCCATTTGCCGCGGTTCGGGCTGTCGGGGTCCATGGCAATCGCTTTATTGAGCTGCGCCACTGCCCGCGCGCGATCGCCGCGCTGGGAATAGGCCTGGCCGAGGGCGCCCACCGCATCGCTGTCGCGGCTGTCGGCCTGAACGGCTTTCTGAAGATCCGCGACCGCCTGCGAGGCATTCCCGGACTTGACCGCCGCCAGCCCTTCCGAGCGGGCGCGGAAGGTCGGATCCTGCAGCTGCGCCTGCTGCTGGTCGAGCAGAACGCGGGCGTTCGCCGCCACCGAGCCGGTGGGAAACTGCAGGAGAAATTGCTGCAGCGCCTGCACGCTGGCCTTGCTCACCGGCATGCTTTTCACTTCACTGAACCACATGTCGGCGGCGATGCCGCGTCCTGAGGCCGAGCGGGCCATCTCCGCCAGATAGGCAAACCCTTCCTGCGGTTTGTTATCGGCAAACATCTGCTTCGCCAGCGAAGTCAGCAGGCTGACGTTGCCCGGCGCGCTGGCGTTCAGTTTTTTCAACTGGCTGACGCCTTCGCTATGGCGAGCGGGCAGGCGCGCCACCAGCGTCCAGTATTCAATGGCGACGTCAACGTCATCCGGCACCCCGCCGTACAGTTGTTCATAGGCGGCGATGGCTTCATCGACCTTCCCGGCCACGCCCAGCAGTCGCGCCTGCTGCAGCGCCTGCCGGCCCTCGCCGGTGTTGCTTTTCATCTCATTGCGCGACGCCTTCAGCTCCGGGGAGTCCGGCGCCAGCTTCGTCAGTCGTTCCAGCTCTTTTTGCGCCCCGGCGGCATCCCCCTGACGCAGCAGGTAGCGCATCCGCGCGGCAATCAGATCCGGGTTGTTGGGATCAATCAGCTCCAGGCGGTACAGCGACTGGCGCACCAGGTCTTCACGATTACTGGCCTCGCCAAGGCGGACCTGCTCCAGCAGATGCTCCTGGGCAGGCGTCGTCGCCGCCTGCGCTAACGGCAGCAGCGCCACGCCGAGGGACAGCGTGAGTAAACTTAGTGAGAGCTTGCGCATTCCTGGTTCCAGTCAGGTTGTAATTCGCCACCCGCAGTGAAACGAAAACGGTGTTGATCCCAACCCTGGCCGAACAGCGTCAGAACTGCGCTGTAGTAGGCATCCGCGCCGGGATAGTTATCGGCGACGCGCTGGCGTTGCACCGACCGGGCCTCGTCGTCCTGTAAAAACGGTAGCATCACCGCGGAGAAGCCCACGGGCCCCTGGCCGCTGGTTTTGCCGGTGGCGATATTCACTTTCTCCGGCGGTACCCCCTGCTCCGTGGTCTGCGCCGCCATCGGCGCGAAGCGTTGCAGCAGGCGCGCTTTCTGCTTATCGCCATCATGGAGCATGCCCACCCACAGGTAGACGCGAATCGCGTCATAGCTACCGATCAGCGGCTTTTCGGTTTTCAGCTGCCAGCCTTTCCCTTTCTCATAGCGCACCCAGTCCGGGGTAAAGCCTTTCGGCGCGGTCTCCAGCAGCAGGCGCAGGTTGCTGTCGCGCAGGGCAGGCCACGGCGCGCCAAAACGCACAAAGTAGGTGGCCAGCTGCGGCGGAAGATAGCTGGGGTTAAACCGCCAGCCGCTGTCATCGGCAAAACCGACTTTTCCCGGCAGCAGCATCGTGCCAAGACCGGGCACCGCCACCGTCTCTTCCTCGACAATCCGCGCCAGCAGTGCTTTGCCGGTCTCGGTGTACTGCGGCTGCTGCCACAGGCGGCCCGCCTCCAGCAGCGCCCAGGCTATCCACAGATCCGAGTCGGAGGCCGAGTTGCTGTCCAGCAACGTCCACTGCTCATCGTCCTTTTTGCCCCACAGCCAGCCCGGCAGATGTTGCCGCAGGTCGCCTTCCGCCAGGTTGTTCTGCGTCCAGGTCAGCAGTTTGTCGAACCCCGCGCGATCGTTGGCGGCCAGGGCGAAAAACAGGCCATAGCTCTGTCCTTCCGAGGTGGAGATTTTGCGCGCATCGCTGGGGTCAATCACCCGTCCCTCAGGGCTGACGTACGCTTTTTTAAACTGCTCCCAGGCGGGCCACTGGCAGGCGGCGCTCACCGGGCCCGCCGCCAGCAGCAGCGCGGAGAGCACCGCACCACAAAGTACTTTCATCATGGTTTATTCATCATCCAGGCTAAGACGGCGGCGACTGATGATGCGCAGCATGCGCCACAGCACCCACGCCAGCAGCACAATACTGATAGCGGCGAAGATCGCCAGCAGTATCGGGTGGTTAGAGAGCGCGAACCAGATGCGCTCGAACCAGGGCAGATGACCCACGTAGTAGATATCCCCTACCCGCAGACTGTTGACGCCGGACTCGCGGATCACCGCTACCGAGCCAAACATTGCTGCCCGCTTACCGCTGTCGTTGAGGGCGTTGGTCAGCAGTTCATTACCGCGCGGGCTGTCGGCCAGCAGGGCCACCACGCTGCGCTGATCGTTATACGGCGACTGGAAGCCAATCACCGCCGCCATCGGCCCGGAAGAGGTAATGTCGGTGCGGGTATTGGGCGTGCGGGCATCGTCATCGGGATAAATGCTCGCCAGGTCATAGTGGCGCATCGGCATTTTCACCCAGCTTTTGGTCGCCTCGACCAGCAGGTTGATTTTGGTGTCGTCCTTGAGGGACGACGGGATCGCGCCGATCAGCAGCAGATCCGCATCTTTGTTCTTGATCTGGTTGCCATCGTCGGTCATCTGCAGATTAATCGCCGCCAGACCGGTCTGCGAACCGATACCGCCCAGCGCCTGCAGCAGCGTCGCCACCTGGCCCTGGGTCGGCGCTTTCGGCACCACCACCAGCGTGTCGGAGAGGTCGGCCATACGGCTGTAAGGGAAGCCCGCATTGGCGAAGACGCGCAGGTCCGGCAGGGCGATAAAGTGATAATACTTCGAGAAGTCGATGGTCGAATCGTCGCCAATCACCACATGGTTCTGCACCGGCTGGAAGGTAATACAGTTGTCGATGGAGCCGCCCGGCATCGGGTTCATGTACTGGAAGTCAAAGCGCAGCTGGTTGACCGCCCCGAGACGCAGCGCGGGGATGGTGACCTCTGATTTGCCGTCCAGCAGCCCCTGCAGCACCGGCAGGCGCAGGATCAGTTTGTTCACGTCCTGAGCGCTGTTCAGGCTGAACGACTGCAGGAACTGGTCGTTGAGGCTGATATCCATCCGCGAACTGTCCTTCACCGGCGGCATGGTGTAGCGATATTTCAGATCCATATCGATGCCGTTGGCCCGCAGCAGATAGAGATCCGGCGGCAGATTAAGCGCCACGGTGATGGCATCCGGCACCAGCCCGCTGGACTGCAGCTGTTGCTCATAGGTTTTCAGCTCAGCGAAGGTGACCGAGCGGTCGGTGCGCACCCAGTTCGGTGCGTCGTAAGGCTGACGCGGCTGCAGGGTTTTGATGCCGTCCACGGTGACGCTGCTGCCGCGGAACAGAATATTGCCCTGGGCAATCCCCTTCGCTGCCAGCAGCAGGTCGTTATCATCGCGGCCGAAAATTACCAGCAGCTTGACGTAAGGATCGTTCGGGTTGTCGATCATTTCGATGGTCGGCGCCTTGACCGGCGGATGATCGCGCAGGAAGTCCGGGCGCTTGTCGTTGGTGGCGAAGACAATGGCGTTACGATCCGGCAGTTCGTTGAAATAGACCGGGAACTGCTGGCCGCGCCAGCCGGCCTTGCTGCCGAACCAGGAGGCGACAATCGCCGCCGCCTGCTGCTGGGCCACCGCTGGCGAGCCCGGGAAAATCATCGGTAGCGTCAGCGGGCGGTTATCGCGCGGATCGTAGAACGGCACCGGGAAGTGTGACAGATCGTTATGCACCTTCAGCGACTGGTAGGTGAGATCCAGATAGCTTTCGCGCCCGACGTCCAGCCACAGCGTGCTGCTGGCGGGGTTTTCGCAGACATCGCGGTAGTGACCGACAAACTCCAGCCGTACGCGGTTGAAGTCGGTGATGTACAGCGGGTCAATCGGCAACTGCGCGCGGATCTTTTTCCCCAGCTGCTCTTTGGTCACGGGCAGGACGCCCATCAGCTCATCGTTGAGATAGACTTTCAGCTGCGACTGCACGGGCAGCAGCGAAGGCGATGGGGTGTATTCCAGGTTGAGCAGCGCGTTGGCGACCAGCTCATCGCTGCGCATGCCGAATTCGACCGACGCGTCAGGCCGTGAGCCTCGCAGCACGATGCTGCCGGGCGGCGGCGCGATGGTGGCAAAAGTCAGCTTCACCTCCCGCTGCGGGACGTTCTCGGCCACCGCCGCCGGGGCGGTCGGTTCGGCAAGGGCCGCCGTTGGCTCGCCCACCACGATCGGCGCGCCCGGGGTCGCTACCTGCGGCTGAACGCCAGGGGCGGCGTTCGCCACGACGGCCGGCGCCGCATAAGAGGCCAGCGGATACCAGCTGCACATGCCCACCGCTACTGCACACATCCAGGAAAGTTTTCTTTTCATCGCATTATCATCATTGTTGAGCCATTGCCGGGTCTGCGGAGAGCGTCGGCGCGGCGCGTTCAGGGCGTCGGGGTACAAACGACACTATCCAGGCCACCAGCGAAGTGAGCGCGCGGAAAACCACCTTCACCGACGGCGGCGAAAACTCCGCCAGGTGACGATAGCCACGGAAGCCCAGCTTGAGGATATCCAGCAGGCTTTCCATCGGCTTGTCTTCCGGGAAGCTATCCTGCCAAAGCGCCCACGTATCAGCGCGGGCAAACGTACACTGCACAAAATCGATATGCTGTTGGTTGGTCAACGGCAGTAGCTGGAGCCCCACCTCGCTGCCGTTGACCCGCGCGACCCTTACCGGGAAGGCATACTCCTGCTGTCCTCGTTTGAGCAACAGCCTGGCGTTCTGGCCTTCCAGCACCTGCGCGTCGCCGTGAATTTTGATCCCCAGCCCGCCGTCGGAATAGTCGTGAACCGTGCAGGAGAACAGATGGCCATCTTCGCGGGCAATCGCCGCCGGCATGCTCATTTCGACACGATGCGAACGGCGAACCTGCTTGCTTTCGACCGAGACCGCCACCGCGCCGCCAAGAATAATCAGGTTGTAGAACACCCAGACAATACTCACCCAGACGGTGAGAATTTCGTTTTCCGGGCCATACATAAATCGCCAGATCCCCACCGCGACGCCGACCAGATTGAGCAGTACAAGGTAGATATAGGGCCGGGAGATCACCCAGTCGACATACTCTTCTTCCACCAGCCCGCCCTTCGCGGTGACGTTGAACTTACCTTTATGCGGGTTAATCAGCGCCACAAAGGTGGGCGGCGCGATATACCAGGCCAGCACCGTCTCGTAGATTTCACTCCAGAACGAATGGCGGTATTTGCCCTGAATCTTCGAGTTGGTCAGGCTGGCGTGGATCATGTGCGGCAGCACGAACAGCGCGATCATCAGCGCGGGCGCATAAATGATATAGGCATGGAGCAGCAAAAAGGCCAGCGGCGCCGTGAGGAAGATGAGGCGCGGAATACCGGAGAGGAAGTGGAGCATGGCGTTGGCGTAGCAGACGCGCTGCGCCAGCTTCAGGCCTTTGCCAAACAGCGGGTTATCGAGCCGGAAAATCTGCACCATCCCGCGCGCCCAGCGGATGCGCTGGCCGATATGCGCGGACAAACTCTCCGTCGCCAGCCCCGCCGCCTGCGGGATCCGCATATAGGCTGAGGTGTGTCCCCGCCGGTGCAGACGCAGAGAGGTATGGGCATCTTCGGTTACCGTTTCGACGGCTATCCCGCCAATCTCATCCAGCGGGCCGCGACGGATAACGGCGCAGGAGCCGCAGAAGAAGGTGGCGTCCCACATGTCGTTCCCGTCCTGCACCAGGCCGTAGAACAACGTCCCTTCGTTCGGCGTTTTGCGAAAGCGGCCAAGGTTGCGCTCAAAGGGATCGGGCGAGAAGAAGTGGTGCGGGGTCTGCATCATCGCCAGCTCTTTCTCTTTCAGGAACCAGCCCATGGTCATCTGCAGAAACGAGCGCGTCGGCACATGGTCGCAGTCAAAGATCGAGACGAACTCCCCTTTGGCGTATTTCAGCGCATTGTTGATGTTACCGGCCTTGGCGTGCTCGTGGCTGGTACGGGCGATATAGTGCACCCCGACATCTTTGGCAAACTGGCGAAACGCTTCCCGTCCGCCGTCGTCGAGGATCCAGATGTTCAGCTTGTCCTTCGGCCAGTCGATGCCCTGCGAGGCGTAAATAGTGTTTTTCACCACGTTGAGATCTTCGTTATAGGTGGGGACGAAGATGTCCACGGTTGGCCACAGATCCATATCCTCCGGCAGCGGCACCGGCTGGCGGTTCAGCGGCCAGACCACCTGGAAGTAGCCCAGCACCAGCACCACCCAGGCGTAGGTCTCTGCGAACAGCAGAATGATCCCGCACACCAGGCTTACCGGGTCGTTCCAGTTCAGCGTCGAGGTGTAGCGCCACCAGATATAGCGGCACGACACCGTCAGCGACAGCACGATAAGCATCAGCGCCGAGAAACGCCCCGGGATGCGGCGCACCAGCAGCGCCACGCCCCACAGCAGCATCAGGAAGATAAACTGCGACAGCGGGTTAAAGGGCTGCGTAATACACATTAGCGCCAGCACCAGCGAGCAGAAGGTCACCCCCCCAAGGATTGCCCGGCGCAGCTTCGGATTAAGGTGCGCCAGCTCTTTCTGTTTATCCAGATGGCCGGTGCGGGCGTTCACCTGTTCAGGCAGTTTCTCCAGCCATTGCGTATAGCGACCGTGCACCCCTTCCAGGGCCGCCAGCGAGCGCCAGTTGACCTTTTTTTCCGGCTCCGGCACGCGCGTCGCCAGCAACCACAGGGATTGCAGCAGGTAGCGCAGCGGATCCAGCGGACGCGGGCGATGCGGATTAATATGGGGAAAATAGGTTTCATGGTGGGCCAGAATCGCCTGCCAGCGCGGCGTCTCCAGCGGCATCAGCGCCCAGACCAGCGACGCCCACAGACAGCCAAGCGACGCCGAAAGCCAGGAGGCCCCGTGCTGCCGATAGTCGTCATAGCGCGCGCGCAGCCGTTCCCCCACCGGCGGAGCCAGCAGCAGCGTGCTGAGGCGGATCATGCCGGCCTCCCGCCGGAATAGTGGATCAGGCACCAGTTCGCCAGGGTCAGCACCTCTTCCGCCGCCAGGGAGTCCTGACGATACTCCCCAAGAGGCTGTTTCGCCGCCAGGCACTCGGCCATCGCCTCGTCGCGGTGAATCGTCACCGGCAGGATGCGCGGCTGGCTCTCCAGCCACAGCTGGTAGAGATCTTCCTGTAGCTGGCTGCCGACCCGCAGATCGTTAATCAGAATGTCGCTGTTGGCCGGGAGGGGCTGCTGGTGTAGACGGATATGGCTATTGGCGTCGGGATGAACCACCACCAGTGTGCGATCGCACAGCGTCAGCAGCTCGCGGGTTAATGGCGAATAACCGTTCGGCAGATCCAGCAGCAGCCAGCGGTACTGGCTCTGCAGCTGCTGCACAGCCTCCGCCATCGCCCCCAGCGCGGGCTGCAGCTGGTCAGCATTTTCTCTTTCGCCGGCGCTGAGCTGGCCAAACGGCAGCAGATCGATATGTTGCGTATAGCGCAGACCCGCGTCGCGCCAGTCCCGGCCGTCGAGCAGCGCCCGCGCCCAGCCGTCCTGATGATGGACATCGGTATTGAAAAAAAAGCGCAGCATATTATCCGGGCTGGCGTCGATCGCCAGCACCGTTTCACCGAGCAATTGCAGCGCCCAGGCGAGTGCAGCCGTAATGGACGTGACGCCAGTCCCCCCGCGCACGCCCTGTAATCCCAGAATAGCCATCTCCGGCTTCCTTATTTTTTCTCTGCAAACTCTGCCAGTAACGGCCAGCGCTTCAGCGCCGCATTCAGCTGCTCGCGCCGGGAAATATCATGATAATCAATATCCGGCAGGGAAAATGCCCGGCTTAGCGCCAGAAAATCATTTTGAAAGGTGTACCCCAGCGTGGCGTCCGTGGGTACTGCAGGATCTTTTGCTGGCATATCTCTGTCCGTTTGAAATTTATTATTAAACCAGAGGACGAATACAGCGCATCCTTAAAAGCAGGTGTACATGCTAAAACTGATGACCTTTAATTTCAATGTTAGGTTTACTCTGCCGGTTTCGCTAGTAAACTTATCCAGTGTCAATCAGGGCGCACGAGGGATGCCGTGGATAGTGTATTTACTTTGGGTATTTCATCATTATGGGATGAAGTGTGCCATATGCCGGTCGGTGGGGTATGGTGGCTCAACGTTGACCGTTATACCGATGCCGTCAGTCTGTTTAATCAGACGCTGGCCGCGCAGGCGAAAAACAGCAAGATCGCCGCGCTGGTAATGGGAGACAAACCTAATAATATCATTTCATTAGATAATGAAGGTGGCCCGGATAATATCGCGCTGTTCACCCTGCCGAATCGTCCGGAAGCACTGGAAGAAATACATCGTGATTTAGTCTGCTCCCTCGAACCTGGCAATTACTTGTTTATTCTGCTATGCGCTGAAAATACCTGGCAAAATATAAATAAAGATAAGCTATGCGCGTGGGTGGAAAAGACCAGCCGCTGGGCGCAATATCACCGTTGCGCTTTCCTGGCGATCAATTCCGCCCAGGATATCGATCGACAGCTCACCCCATTATTACGCGAGTACCGTTCCCTTTCCGGCCTGGCAAGTATTCGTTACCAGGGCGACCGGCATCTCTTTGATATTGCCTGGTGGGGAAGCGACAAAGGCATCAGCGCTCAGCAGCAGCTGATGGTGCAACACGATGATGCCGGCTGGCGGCTGGCGCAGGAGGCTGAAACCAACGTTCAGCCACGTAGTGATGAGAAGGTGATCCTCAGCAATATGCGCGTGCTGGAAGGCGCCCCGCCGCTGTCGGAATACTGGACCCTGTTCGATACCAACGACGAGGTTTTCAACGCCGGGCGCACCGCACAAGCGGCCACGGTACTTTTCTCCATCACCCAGAATACGCAAATTGAACAGCTGGGCCGCTATATTCATACCCTGCGTCGCCAGCGCGGTACGGCGCTGAAAATTATTGTCCGTGAACAAACGCCCAGCCTGCGCGCGACAGATGAGCGGCTACTGCTTAGCAGCGGCGCCAGTCTGGTGATCCCCAGCAGCGCGTCGCTCTCCCGCTGTCTGACGTTGATCGAAAGCGTGCAGAACCAAAAATTCTCCCGCCATATTCCGGAGGATTTCGCCACGCTGTTGACCTGGAGCCAGCCGTTAAAGCTGCGCGGCTACCAGAAGTGGGATGCTTTCTGCGAGGCGGTACAGAACGTGATGGCCAATACCCTGCTGCCCGCCGACAGCAAAGGCGTAATGGTGGCCCTGCGCCCGGCGCCAGGGCTGCGCGTTGAGCAGGCGCTGACGTTATGCAAACCCAACCGGATGGGCGATATCATGACCATCGGCAATAACCGGCTGGTGCTGTTTTTGTCGTTTTGCCGGATTAATGACCTCGATACCGCGCTAAACCACATTTTCCCGCTGCCGACCGGCGATATTTTTTCTAACCGCATGGTGTGGTTTGAAGACAAGCAGATCCTCTCGGAAATCGTGATCATGCGCGGCGTCGAACCGGCGCGCTGGAACACGCCGCTGCCGCTGTCGGTGGGTAAAAACGAGACCATCAACGCCACCCACGATGGACGCCACTGGCGACGCTACCCCGAGCCGCACCGGTTAACCACCCGCGAGGAGCAAGCCTGATGATGTCTATCGCCGATATTCTGCAACTGGTGGTGCTCTGCGCCCTGCTGTTTTTTCCGCTGGGCTACCTGACGCGCCATTACCAGCGCCGTATTCGCACGACGTTAAGATTGATGTTCTTTAAACCCCGTTACGTGAAACCGGCAGGCGTATTACGCCGGGGAGCCACGGTTAAGCAAGGCAAAGCGAACAAATGACAAACACTAAACCGACCGCGACACCGCTTCCGCTCTGGCAGTACTGGCGCGGCCTTGGCGGCTGGAACTTCTACTTTCTGGTCAAATTTGCCCTGCTGTGGGCCGGGTATCTCAATTTCCACCCGATGCTGAACCTGGTGTTTCTCGCCTTTCTGCTGGTGCCGATCCCGCGCGAAAAGCTACACCGTATCCGCCACTGGATCGCTATTCCGCTCGGCTTCGCGCTGTTCTGGCACGATACCTGGCTGCCCGGTCCGGAGACGCTTCTTAGCCAGGGTTCGCAAATCGCCGGCTTCAGCGCCAGCTATATCTGGGATCTGATCGTCCGGTTTATTAACTGGAGCATGGTCGGCGCCTTCTTTGTTTTACTGGTCCTGTGGCTGTTTATCAGTCAGTGGCTGCGCGTCACCGTGTTTGTCTCCGCGATGGTCGTCTGGCTGGCGGTCAGCCCACTGCTGCCGGCCTTTACCCTGTGGCCCGCCGGTCAGCCCACCACGGCCGCCGCCACGACCGCGCCGGCCAATACCGGGGCCAACGCCGCCGCTGGCACCGCGACCAGCCCCGCCAGCAGCGATATTCCACCGCAGACCGAGCCGCCGACGTCAGCCAATCTCACCAACTGGCTGAACGGTTTCTATGCCGCCGAGCAGAAGCGCAAAACGCCGTTCCCGGACCAGCTGCCGGCGGATGCCCAGCCGTTTGACCTGCTGGTGATCAATATCTGCTCGCTCTCCTGGTCGGATATTGAAGCCGCCGGTCTGATGGACCATCCGCTGTGGAAGCATTTCGATATTGTCTTCAAAAACTTTAACTCCGCGACCTCCTACAGCGGCCCGGCGGCGGTGCGCCTGCTGCGCGCCAGCTGCGGCCAGCTGTCGCATACCAACCTGTATCAGCCGTCCGGCGCCGATTGCTACCTGTTTGAAAACCTGGCGAAACTCGGCTTCAACCAGCAGCTGATGCTCGGCCATAACGGTCTGTTCGGCGACTTCCTGAAAGAACTGCGTTCGCTGGGCGGCATGCAGAGCCCGCTGATGGACCAGACCGGGTTGCCGGTCAGCCTGCAGGCGTTTGACGGCTCCCCGGTGTATGAGGATCTGGCGGTCCTCAACCGCTGGCTGAAGACCGAAGAGGCCAGCAGCAATCCGCGGAGCGCCACCTTCTATAACACCCTGCCGCTGCATGACGGCAACCACTTCCCGGGGCAAAGCAAAACTGCAGACTACAAAGTGCGTGCGCAGAAGCTGTTTGATGACCTGGATAACTTCTTCACCGAGCTGGAGAAATCGGGGCGGAAAGTGATGGTGGTGGTGGTGCCGGAACACGGCGGCGCGCTGAAGGGCGATAAGATGCAGGTCTCTGGCCTGCGCGATATCCCGAGCCCGTCGATCACGAACGTCCCGACGGCGGTAAAATTCTTCGGCATGAAAGCGCCGCATGAAGGGGCGCCGATTATCATCGATCAGCCCAGCAGTTACCTGGCGGTGTCGGAGCTGGTGGTGCGTGCCCTCGACGGCAAAATGTTCAGCGAGGACAGCGTCAACTGGCAGCAGTATGTCGCAAACCTGCCGCAGAGCGCAGCGGTGTCCGAAAACGCCAACGCCATCGTCATCCAGTATCAGGGCAAGCCTTATGTCCAGCTGAATGGCGGTAGCTGGGTGCCTTATCCGCAATAAGCGACAAGGCCGCCCAAACTGGCGGCCTTACATCGTGAGACGTTCCCATTCTCCCTTCCCCACCCTCATGCCTACGGGCGGGGAAGGCGGCAAATCAATCACCGTCTCTAACGCTGATCCTGTTTCGCCAGCCAGACCAACTGCTTGAGGCTGGCAGAGTAATAATCATCCTTGTCGTCAATCTGCGGCGCCTCCTGCGGTTCACCCAGCGTCAGATCGCGCACCGCCAGCAGGCCGCCGGCCATATACCAGGGTGCCACCTCGTTGGTGCTGACGTTGATCCACGCCGGGGTTTGCAGGCGCGGGTAACTCTGCATCCAGGCCTTCCACGGCGCGAGCAAAGCGCTTTGCGGATCGGCCCATGAGAGATACAGCGGGATACGAATCGCATCGAAACTCATCCGCGGCGGCCACTCTTTGGCTGGCAGCATCTTGCCATCTGCCCGCAGCGCCACCCAGTCGCTGGGCAGGTGTGATTTCCCCCACCCCATCTGCCCCAACAGCGCCTGTCCGTCGGTCTGCAATGTCCGCCAGGCGGTCAGATGCGTCCGCTCCGCGAAGGCGCGCCAGGCCGGAAAGATGAAATAGGAGGGATTAAGGTTCAGATGGTCGTTGAGATTGAACCCTTTCACGCCCGGGAGCATCACCTGACGACCGGCGAAGGTCACCACCGTATATTTCAGCAGGGAGGCGGTGATGGCATCCGAGGCAATCGCGTAGCGCTTGTCCTGCCACTGCTTTTGCGCACGCAACAGCGCCCAGGCGATCAGAGTATCGCCATCAGAGGCGTTGTTTTTATCGGCGATAGGGTCCGGTGCCACCGGGTTATAACGCCAGTAAAACAGCCCGTTAGACTTATCGCGCAGGGTGCTGTCCGTCCACTGCCACAGCTTGTCGAACGCCGGGCGATCGTTATTCGCCACCGCCAGGAGCATGGCAAAGCCCTGACCTTCCGTATGCGACACATTGCCAT
The DNA here is from genome assembly GCF_003790505.1 of Klebsiella sp. P1CD1. NCBI lineage: Bacteria > Pseudomonadati > Pseudomonadota > Gammaproteobacteria > Enterobacterales > Enterobacteriaceae > Klebsiella > Klebsiella sp. P1CD1. Next base: position 287,781 of record NZ_CP033631.1, on the reverse strand, counting down.
TGGCGGTATCAATGATACGGCCGTCCGACATCATAAAACGGGCCTTATAGCGCTCCCAGGCCGTATCCGCCCACGCCCGGGGCACCAGCATCACTGCCGTTGTCACTATCACCGCCACTAAAGCACGCAGGGGCATACATTCACTCATTATGGATGGTAGTAAAGAAACTGAACGTCAGAGACAGAGAACACCCGCTCACGTTGTAAAACGACATGAGCACTGCCTCCCTGACTCTGCAGCCAGCGAGAATATAACCCCTCCAGTATGGCACAGAACGCGTTGCACCAGCGCACGCGTCCCGCGTCGTCCCGGCAGACCGGCAACGCCTGATGGCGCAGGCGCAGGCCATCCTCACCGACATCAATCGTCACCACGCCCCAGTGGAAATGGGTCAGCAGCCGGTTGATATTCGCCTCCAGCTCTCCCACCGTCTCCGACGCCGGCAGCGGATGGGTCTCCGCCAGCGAGGCGCCCATCTGACGCAGGAAGGGCTGGCTTTCCAGCTCGCCGGCATTATTTAACATACCTTCGACCATAATAACCAACAGATCGAACCATCCGGCAGGCGTCTGCTGCTGCTGGAACCAGGTCGTGACCACCGGGTTATTGTTCTCCGTCATCATCAATGATCTCCCAACATATAGCGGATATAGAGCCCGGCGGTGCTTTCGTTATAATCCCCGAAGGTGTCATAGCCAATCTGGCCCCCCAGCGTCATCTGTTTGTTAACCTTGTAGTCCGCCCCGGCGCGCAGGGTATAGCCGATGCCGCTCTTCGAGGTCGCGGAATAGTAGGCTTCCTTGGCAAACCCATTGCTCACCGCCGTCTCCAGGGTCTGCTGCCACTCTGAATTGGTCGGGAAATAGGCGCTCTTATCCTGACTGTAAGACTGGTAGCCCACCGAGCCGCCAAGCTTCATGGTCCAGTTATCATATTTCTCCGTCAGACTGACCGGCAGCGACACGCTGACATAGTTTTGCGGGCTAAAGTAGCCCCCCTGGCCATAGGTGAAGTAGCTGAGGTTCTTGGAATAATCCATATAGCTCATGCTCAACCCGGTCTGTAACTGGCGGTATTCGTCATGATAGGGCCGCAGATAGACCCCGGCATTGGCGTTAATGCTGGTGTTGCTGGCGACGTTCTGCCCCAGATAGCTGTATCCGCCACCGCCGACATAGAAGCCCGCGTCGCCGTCGTCATAGCTCAGCTGCAGGGTGCCGCCGTTTTTCGTCACCTGCCCCCAGGTTTTACCGGAATAAGTGTCCTTCAGACCAACGTAAGAAAGCAGGCTGTCGGTCAGTGAGCGGCGTTCGCCGGTCAGGATCAGCGACAGGTAGTTGCTCAGCTTAGGCGACCATTTCACCCCACCGACAACGGTATTGAGATCCTGGCCCAGCGGCGTGCTGCCAATATCGACGCGATAATCGTCACCGCTTAACGCCAGCGCCAGCTCGACGCCGTTAGCCTTCTGCGAATCGGTTGAGCCGCTGGTCTGGTCAACGTTCGGCTTAAGGCTGGAAGAGGCCAGATAGCTGGCGACCTGTCCCGAATCATAGCTCCCGAGCTTCGCCAGGTTTTCCATCCCGCTGCTGGTGGTCGGATTGAAATCTGCCGCATTCAGGGTGCCCAGGCCGCTTAAGGCTTCGGCCCCCGGATTGCTGGCAAAATAGGCCGTCCGCTCCGCCTCGGTCATCGAGGCGATCGCCGCCTGCTCGCTGGTGGCGGTACTCACCATATTGGAGACCGCGTTAGCCAGCGGGTTGGCGCCGTAGCGACGCCAGGCGTCGCCGCTGGCGGTTCCGGCGTTCAACGACACCGGGGTGACGGTAAAGTCAAAGCGCGAATCGCCAAATGGCGAAGAAGACCAGGTCAGCGGCGTCCGGAGCTCCGTCAGCTTGCTGGTACCCGATTCGCCGTCGCGCCCGCGCACGTCCATACCGCCCTGCAGCCAGCTGCCGGTTTTCTCCTGCAGAGACTCCATCATGGTGTCCACCTGGCGCAGCATCCGCGTCTCGGCGGTGTCCACTGGCAGATCGGGGCGCTGGATCCCCGGCAGCGTGGAACCGGGCGCGGCGGCCGACTGGGCGACCTGCCACGGCATATACTGTCCGTAGGTGGAAGCGGTCCGCGTCGGCGCCGACGTTTGCGACACGCCGATAAAGGGGTTGTCTGCCGCCAGCACCCCGCCGACGGTTGGCGTTTCGCTGCTGTTGGTGCTTTGCATACCCAGCAGTTTGCCGCGGGCGCTACGCAGGTAGGTCATCGCCTGCTGATGATGGCCCTGCGCCTCTGCGACTCTCGCCAGCAGCAGTAAGCGATCCGGGGAGTTATCCTGGCGCAAACCGCCGGCCAGCTGTTCGGCACGATCGTTGTTCCCCGCCGACAGCGCCACGTCGATGGCCCCGGCGCGCGCGTCCTGGTTCGGCGTATCGCGCGTCATCAGGTAGTCATAGACCACCCCGGCCTCTTTGTTCATTTTGCCGCTCTGGTACAACCGCGCCATCGCGAACATCAGATCGGTATTCTGCGGATCGCTTTGCATGGCGCGGATCAGCTTGTCATACGCCGCAGCGTAATTGCCCTGCTCGCGCAGGCGATCGGCTTCGTTGATCACATAGCCATTGCGAATACTCGCCAGCTGCGTCGGCGTACTGCTGGCCTGCAGCTGCGGATTGCTGAGCAAGTTCTGCGCCTCGCCGGTCAGCCCGGCCTGATTCAGCACCGCAATCTGATCGGCGTAATCACCGGCGTTGCCGGACACCCCGCTGCTGATATTGTTGCGCACCAGCGAGACCGCGGTAGTCAGATCGCCGCTCTCGGCCAGCAGCCGCGCCAGCTTGCCGGCGTCCGCCGGGGCTTTCGGCGGCGTGGAGGCCATCGCCCGCAGGGTATTGCTGGCGGCAGTGCGGTTGCCCTGCGCCAGATAGTTTTCGGCGGTCGCCAGCTGCAGGTTGTAGTTCACCCGCTGGCGTAAATCGCGCATGTCGCTGGTCTGGCTGCCGCCGGGAATGCGCGCCAGCAGCGTCTGCGCCTGCTGCCAGGCGCCGTTTTCGCTGGCAAACAGGGCGGCGGCATACAGCGCATTGTTGCTGGCGCCGGGGCGATAGGCCGCCGACATCAGCGAAGAGGCCTCGCTGCCGTTACCCGATTTTTGCAACAGCCGGGCCAGATCAAGGCGCAGCCAGGGATCGTCCGGATAGCGGGCGACGCCTTCGCGCAGAGTGGCAATCGCGCCGGCTGGATTACCGCTGCTGACCTGCGCCTGGGCCTGACGGCGCACGGCATCGCCCGGCATACCGGCCACCACCCGCGGCTGCAGTTTTTGCTGCAGGCTCTGCGGGAGCGTCTGCAGCATCGCCTGCGCCTCGGCGGATTTATTCTGCTCGCGCAGCACGTAATAGAGGTTTTCCCGCCCCGCCGCGTTCTGCGGATCGTCGCTTAACAGCGAACGTAGCGTTTGCTCCGCCTGGGGCAAATCTTTGTTATGCCGCAGCACATCGGCGCGGAACAGCTTCGCCGAGGCGCCCCGCGCCCCGCTCTGCTGCGCCAGCGGCGCGGAGAGCGCCAGCGCCTGGCTAATATTGCCCTGCTTATAAGCCTGCTGAGCCTGCGCCAGCTGGCCGTAGAACAGCGCATCGGCCGCCTGCTGACGACGGGTCGCCGAGGCGTCGCCGCCGAGATCCGCCGCCCGGCTCAGATACTGCGACGCGGCCTGGTAGTCGCCGCTGCGCTGCGCGATATAGCCCATGCCCGCCAGCGCATCGGCATCCTGCGGGTTGGTCTGCAGCACCTCTTCAAATTGCTGCTTCGCGGCGGCGGTATTGCCGCTGTTGAGATTGGCATAGCCCTGGCCGCGCGCCTGACCGCTGCGCCGTTCGCGAAAGTAATTCTGAACTTCGCTATCCTGCGGATGCCGCTGCATCCAGGTATCGTAATACTGCTCATCCCCGGCCTGCGGGCCCAGCCAGAGCAGCGCCTGACGCAAGCCGCTGTCCGCCTCTTTATTGCCGCTGGCCATCGGCTCAAGCAGAGCGATCCCTTCCCGGCGGGTCTCTTCCCGCCAGGTTAAGGCTTTGCCCAGCGCCACCCGCGGGGCGTTCTCCTGCGGATGCTGGGCCACGTACTGGCGCAGTTCGCTGATGGCCTGCGGATAAAGCGATTTGTCGCTGGCCATGGTCAGGTAATATTCCGCCGCCAGCCCGGCAGGCGGCGTATTGCCATTAAACATGCTGCGCCAGGTCGCCAGCGCCCCGGGGATATTGCCGCCGCGCGCCTGCTGGCGGGCCAGGCTGAGCTGCCCCTGCGGCACCTGCGACATCTTTTTAGCGTTGTCTAAATCCTGCAGCCCCGGGCTGTCCGGCGCCGCTTTCGCCAGCCGGGCGCGCCACTGCGCCGCCGCCTGCATATCGCCACCCTGCTGCGACCAGAGCGCCATCAGATACAGCGCCTGGGTGTTATTGGCATCGACCGAAAGCACCTTCTGCAGGGACTCCATCGCCAGTTCGTCATGGGATTTCTCATGCCAGTAGTTGGCCTGGGCGAACAGCGCCTGCAGCGCCGCGTCGTTACCTGCCGCCAGCGCGCCGCCAGAAGCACCGAGAGTCAACGCGCCGGTGAGGCAGAACGTCGTGAGCCGGCGGGAGGTTTTCATCGTTATTGTTATCTTTCTTTTCATTAGTTATCCCCCGAACCCAGACGCTTACGGGCATGACGTTTAAACATCGCGGTCAGCGCCAGTCCCATTATCGAGGTGGCAATCAGCCCCAGCACCGCCAGGAAACCGGAATGCTGGCTGGCATACCAGACAGCCATCATGTACCACGGCATCTGACCGCTGGGGAACGGCGTGCTGACCTGGAAGCTGCGCATCCCGTTATCACTGGTGATCACCGCGGTATCGCCACGGATCCCGGCGTTGATACGCGGCGAGTCCAGATCGGTCTTCAATCGCGCCAGCTGGTCATCATTGCTGGCCATCGCCACCACCACCAGGCGAGTCGCGTTCCACGGCGAACGATAGCTGATGAACCCGCGCCAGGCGCTGCTGGACGAGAAGTAGCGATCGGCATCGAGGCTGGCCGAGGTCCAGTCGCCGGTGAGCCGACGCTGCACTTTTTGCCACAGGTCAGGCTCACGGACGCTCAGTGTGTTATCCACCGGACGATACGGTGAATCAGCCAGCAGGCTCTGGTTAAAGGCCTGCTGATCGAGAGCGGTGACTGCCAGCACGTCACGTTCGCGCAGCGACTGCAGATCCGCGCCACCGGTCGGCATCCCGAGCACGACGCGGTTATTCGCCAGCGCAGTGCCGGTCGCATTTCCGGAGCGCGCCGCCAGATTCAGCAGGGTGGCCACCTGGGTCTCAGACGGGTCCGCCGGCAGCATAAGCGTCGTTTGCGAATAGTCCGCCAGTCGCGAGAAAGGGAATGAGGCGCCAACGAAATAGGAGAGGTTTGGCAGCAGCGAGAAGTGTCGCGTTTTGCTCAAATCAATCCAGGAATCGTCAGTGATCCGGCTCTTGATATTGTTATTCAGCAGTACCGAGCACGGAACATCATCCTTCGGCACCACATTGAAGTACATCGACAGCTGGTTATCGCCGTAGATCAGATAGGGCGCCAGCGGGATGGTAAAGCGCTCCTGGCGCGCATCGCCCCCGAGGTGGCGCCAGACTTTCTCCAGCGGCCCCTGCTTGTTCATCGCCAGGTTATTGAGGAAGGTACCGTTGAGCGTGACGCTCAGCAGGGACTTGTCCTCATTAATCCAGCTTTCCGATGGGAAGCGGTAGCCAACCTGTAGCGGGATCGTCTCGCCATCCCAGAGATAGAGGTCGGGCGCGGCGCGAAAGGCGATACGTAAAGGCTCATGCCAGACGCCGCTGACGGTCGGGCTTTGATCCTTACGCAACAGTTCGCTGAGCCTGACCGGACGATCGGTGGGGATCCAGCGCGGCGCATCGTACGCTTTACCAACCGGGATGGTCTGCGGTTCGACATCCTGCGTCGCGGTTTGCGGGGCGAAGTTGCCGCGGGTCAACCGCCAGGCGGCCATGCGCAGCGCCATATCGTTTTTACCGACAATCAGCAGCAGTTTGTAGGCCGGATTGGCGGGGTTGGCGATGATGCGCAGCAGCGGTTTATCGGTTTCCGGCAGCGTCATGCCGCCCACCTGCTCGCCCGGATGGCCAATCACAATACCATGGCGTTCCGGCAGGCGATCGCGCAGGGCGCTGAAGGCGATGCCGCGATAGTCCGCCTGGATACCCAGCCATGAAGAGACCAGCGCCGCGGCGCTGAAGACGTCAGCCGACGGCTTCGCCCCATAGGCGACCGCGATGTCCGCCGGGGTCATCTGCATACTGTCAAAGAAGGGGCGTGGGAAGTGGCTCAGGTCGTCGCTGATGTTCAGTTGCTGGCTTTCCCAGCTGAAATGCGACGTGGGCAGCACCGTCACCCGCGACGAATCATGAATATCACGCTGGCACTGCAGGGTATCGCCATCGTTGATCTTCACGCTCAGGTTATTGCTGGAGACCATCAGCGCGGGCGGAATATCCAGCTGATAATGGGAGACATCCTCGCCATCGGCACCCAGCGGCAGAGTGCCGAGGGGCTGACCGTTGAGCATCAGCTGCAGGGTGGCATTGCGGCTCGCCATTTCCGGCGATACGCGGACGGCAAGGCTGAGCTGGGAATGGATCACCACCTGGTCGGAAGGCAGCGTAAAGCTAACGCCCCCCTGCCGCTGGCCGCCGCTGAGGATAATGCCATCCGGCATCCCCATTTGCGCCAGATTCAGATCGCCTCCCCAAACCGGGGCGACGGGGATGACATCGGGCGCAACCGTGTCGCTCACCGGCGGGGTTACTGCGGGCATCTCAGGCACAGGCGTTGTCAACGCCGCATCGCCTGCGGGGGCGGGCGCTACCGCTGGCGTGGCCTCTTCCGGAGCGGCCGCCGGAGGTTCGTCACCGGGCTCATTGTCCGCCGCGCCGTTGAGCTGCGGAAAACTCAGCGGGGCTGAAGCGCCAGTAGCCGGCTCTTCACTGTGCAGCGCAGGCGCAGAGAACATCCCTGCCAGCAGCGCCAGCGTCGTTAATCGCTTCATAACGTCCCATCCTCCTGCGCCGTTTTCGCCACAGCCGTCCGGCTGCGCTGGCTGCGACGGGTTTTCCACGTCAACCAGAACAGTTCGAACACGCAGCGCAAAATGGTGAAGAAGGAGCGGAACGGGTTATCCTGCGGGCGCGGCGGATTAATCCAGGCATCCGCGCGGGCCAGCACCACCCGCACCAGTTCACGGCGGCGTGAGAGAGGAATATCTTCATCAAACTTGAGGCGCAGGAAGCGCTCATCCGAGGTGACCAGCTGAGCCGGGATGGAGATAGCCCCGGACTGCAGGATCAGCTCAATCTCTTCGATATCATCCTCCAGATGGCGCATATCCGGCGCGGCCACGCGGCAGCCGCCCATCGACAGGTCCGCGGTATGGCTGCGGGAAACGATACCGCTGGCGTAATGGATCACCACCGGAATGTCGACATCGATACGAATGGTTTTTCGCACCTGCCGCGTTTCGCGCGCTACGGCAATCGCCGCCAGCAGGAAGATCAGACTGTAGATCCCCCACCCGACGTTGAGGGCGATAACGTTGGGATCCGAGCCAAAGTAGTCATGGCCAATCGCCCGGACGATGCCGACCACCACCCCCAGGGCTAGCAGGCAGGCCACCACCAGGTGCGGCCGCACCACGGTGAAATCGAAGTAACCGACGTCAAGCAGCCCACCCTTATCGGTAACGTTGAATTTGCCGCGTTTGGGGAAAATCATCGTCACCAGTGTCGGCAGCACCAGGTGGAAGGCCAGCACAATATCGTAGATCTCCCCCCAGAAGCTGTAGCGATAGCGGCCGTTCATTCGCGAACCAACGTAAATAGCGAGGAACAGATGCGGCAGGGCATAGGAGACAATCAGGCTCGCTGAAGAGTAAATAATATTGAGGTTAAACAGCAGATAAGCCAGCGGGGCGGTGACAAACACCACCCTCGGGAGCGCGAACTGGTAGTAGAGCATGGCGCTCAGGTAGCACAAGCGCTGCTGGAAGGTCAGGCCGCGACCAAACAGGGGATTATCGACGCGAAAGATCTGCGTCATCCCGCGCGCCCAGCGGGTTCGCTGGATGACGTGCACCACCAGACGTTCGGTGGCGAGACCAGCCGCCAGCGGAATATCGAGAAAGGCCGACTTCCATCCCAAACGCTGAAACTTCAGCGCCGTATGGGCATCTTCGGTCACCGTTTCGACAGCGAAACCGCCGATCTGCGCCAGCGCCTCGCGGCGGATCACCGCGCAGGAGCCGCAGAAAAAGGTGGCGTTCCAGTTGTCGTTCCCCTGCTGAATCGGGCCATAGAACAACATCCCTTCGTTCGGGATGTTGCGCCCGACGGAGAGGTTACGTTCAAACGGGTCCGGGGAATAGAAATAGTGCGGCGTCTGCACCAGAGCCAGCATCGGATCTTTCAGGAAACCGCCGACGGTGGCCTGCAGGAAGACGCGCGTGGCGACGTGGTCGCAGTCGAAAACGCAGATAAGCTCCCCGTGGGTCAGGGTCAGCGCATGGTTAAGGTTCCCCGCTTTGGCGTGCTTGTTGTCGTTACGGGTGATATAGCCCACGCCGACGTCGGCGGCGAACACGGCAAACTCACTGCGTTTGCCATCATCCAGAAGATAGATCTTCATTTTATCTTTTGGATAATCAATGCATTGTGCCGCCAGGACGGTATCGCGCACCACCTCTAACGGTTCGTTATAGCTCGGAATATAGATATCGACCGTCGGCCACTTGCTCATATCATCCGGCAGTGGAACAATGCCGCGCTTCAGCGGCCAGACCGTCTGCAGGTAGTTAAGCAGCAGCATCACCCAGATATAGACCTCCGCCAGAAAGAGTCCCATTCCGAGAATGGCTTCAATGGACGAGTTGAAGTGCAGGGTCTGCGTGAGGCGAAAATACATGTAACGCGTGGACATCAGCAGCGACGTGACGACCATAATGACCGATACGCTGCGGCGCTTGCTGAAGCCCATCAGAAAGAGAATACCGATACTTAGCAGACCAAAAATATACTGCTTTTGGCTGTCCATCGGCGTGATCACCACCAGCACGGCGACGGGAGACAGCACCAGCGCCAGCAACCAAAAAAGAGATTTTTTCATTCAGCAGCCCTGCAATAAGTTAAAGCCCTGACATGCGTGGCTGGCTGTGCACCGTGCCATCGCCAATGTGGATACCCAACAGCGAAGATATTTTTTTAGCCATGATTTCAATATCAAAGGCCGCTGCGGAGGAGGCGTTGAAGTCCAGGATCGACTTCTGCGAGGCATTAGCCTCTACCACGCTTTCATCACGATGGATCACGCCAAGCAGTCGCTCGCCCAGTTTCTCTTCCATCAGGCTGGTGACGTCCCGGCTGACCTGGCGACGGCTATCGCTTTGGTTTATGACGAAATAGTGCCCGTGCTTGTGATTCAGCGCCCCGCCGGTCAGGCGCTGCTTTTCCACGTGCGCCAGGGTCGACATTGAGGCGGTATCCGCCAGCAGCGGGATCAGATGCAGATCCGCCAGCCCCGTCAGGGCCTTCAGCGCCGGTGAAGGCCCTGGCGGCATATCGGCGATGGTGATAAGCCCGGGATAGTTGAGCAGCGCCGACAGACCGCGCTGGAGAAAATGGTCATTGTGGGTCAGTTGCTCATCAAACGCCTGACGCTGCGCTTCGCTCACTTCGCCGTAAGGCAGGACGAAAATATTGCTGCCGGCGCTCAGCACACACTGGCTCCAGTCATGCAGTTCCAGCGCCTTCGCCACGTAGCCCCGCTCATCGCTCAACGGCACGCCAAAATGCAAACGCAGCGCATTCTGGACGTCAAAATCCAGCGCCAGGACTTTGCTGCCGGTCCGCGCCAGCGAATAAGCTAAATTGGCCGCAAGGGTCGTTTTCCCCACGCCACCTTTCGGTGAACAGACGCAAATCAACGGCATGTAGCGATCCTTTCCAGAAGAGATTTCAAAGGCTGGTCTTTATTTTTCGCCACCGGCTCCGCGGTTTTTGCCGCGAACAGGTGGGCATAGTTGTCGGCGCCCGGCGCAGGCCGCGGGGCCATCCTCGGCGGCGGGGACATCACCGGTTCAGGTACTGGCGTCGCTGCCAAGGGCTCTGACGTCATCGCCGGCGCCGGAGCGACAGGTTCCGGCATTGCAGGTTCTGCGACCGGCAGTGGGATCGCGGCAATAACTGGGGGGACTGGCGCAACCGGAGGTGATGCTGGCGCGGCGACCACAGGGTCGACACGCTGGAAGAGATCCGCAGGCACGGGCTGCGGCAGCGGCGCGGAGACCGACCCTCCCAGCGCCAGAGAAGCGGGTTTCCCGGCGTCGGGATTCAGCTGATTGAGGATCGCCCAATCCCCATGTTCCCGCGTGGCGGCTTGCGAAGAAAGATCCTGAAATTTGAGGTTTTGCGTCCGCGTTTTTTCTTGAAAGCGCTGCAGATCATCATAATGGTTCATTGATAACCTCATGATTTTAAAAATTTCATATTAAGTTTGTTGTTATTTTCTGGGTATATTAAAAATATCGTGACGCTTCTGGTATGGCAGATAAAGCGCCGGTGGTGACGTACCAATACACACGATTGACAGGGTTATAATAGTTTAGAATTTGATTTTTGGGATGATTCCACGGCAGAAGTATCGCTACACTAACACTTCCCTTTCAGAAGGATAGCCCCATTTTTTAGGTATGCGTACATCCTTAACCCCCGCAACCATCGCGCTTCCCAGTCGTTTTTATATAAAAGTATTACGCCATGATGAAATCATAGCGTCAGTTGAGCGAAAGAATAAACCTGAACCATTTTAATTTCTCTTTAATTCTATAAAAATGGACTGAAAGGCTTATTTTTTCGGATAATCGACGAAGAATGCTCCGAGAGTATGGCAGAAACTGCGGTAATAAACGGTGTTGCCAGGTTTCCTCTCCGGCGGAAGAGAAACTCCCGGTCCTGGGACCGGGAGTGTGCCATCAGGCGTGGGGTTTTTGCGGATTCTCATCCTGATCGACGGCAAAACAGGCTACCAGCTGGCCGCCGTAATCCTTAAGCTGCGGCTGAAGCTGGGTGCAGGGACCAAAGCGTCGGCGGCAGCGCGCGTTAAAGGCGCAGCCCGGCGGTGGGTTCAGCGGGCTCGGCAGTTCGCCGGTCAGCTTGATCCGCTCGCGCCGATCGTCCGGATTCAGACGCGGCGTCGCCGACAACAGCGCCTGGGTGTACGGATGACGCGGATTGTTGAAGATCTGGTCCTTGGTGCCCTTCTCCACGCAGCGGCCGAGATACATCACCATCACTTCATCAGCGATGTGCTCGACGACCGACAGGTCGTGGGAGATAAACACGTAGGACAGCCCTAAATCCTGCTGCAGATCCATCATCAGGTTCAGCACCTGGGCACGTACCGAAACGTCCAGCGCGGAAACCGGCTCATCGGCAATCACCACGTCCGGATCCAGCATCAGCCCGCGGGCAATAGCGATACGCTGGCGCTGACCGCCGGAAAACATATGCGGGTAGCGATCGTAATGCTCGGTTTTCAGGCCGACCTTCGCCATCATCGCCAGCGCTTTTTCACGGCGCTGCTCTTTACTCAGGCTACTGTTAATCAACAGCGGCTCTTCCAGAATCTGCCCCACTTTTTTACGCGGGTTTAGCGAACCATACGGGTTCTGGAACACAATCTGGATTTTCTGCCGCCGCAGCTTCTGCGCCTGCGGGTCGTGCTTAAGCAGATCCTGCCCCTGATAATACAGCTCACCGCCGGTGGGGATCTCAATCATTGTCAGCAGACGACCGAGGGTCGATTTGCCGCAGCCCGACTCCCCCACCACCGCCAGCGTTTTACCACGCTCAAGGGTAAAGGAGACGCCGTCCAGTGCTTTCACCAGTCGTTCCGGGGCGAATATTCCCTTCTTCACCGGGTAGTGTTTTTTCAGATCAATGGCCTGCAACAGCGGTTGTTGCGCGGCGGCCTTTTGCGTACTCATAATCCAGGCCTCCCGGCATCATCGAGTGGGTAGTGACATTTAGACTGACGGCCGCCGGTAAGATCCGCGAGCGCGGGCTCTTCGCTCCGGCATTTATCCGTGGCATAGGGGCAGCGCGGGTTCAGCAGACAGCCGACAGGACGGTCATATTTCCCCGGCACCACGCCCGGCAGCGACGCCAGACGCGCCTTATCCTGGGCGAACTCCGGCAGCGCGCGCAGCAGCGCCTGGGTGTACGGATGACGCGGCGCGCGGAAGATATCCTTCGCATCACCGGTCTCCACCACCTGACCCGCATACATGACGATAATTTTATGCGCCGCCTCGGCCACCAGCGCCAGGTCGTGGGTGATCAGCACCAGCGCCATATTCTCTTGCTGCTGCAACTCCAGCAGCAGCTCGATGATCTGCGCCTGAATAGTCACGTCCAGCGCGGTGGTCGGTTCATCGGCAATCAGCAGTTTTGGCCGACAGGCAATCGCCATCGCGATCATCACGCGCTGACTCATCCCGCCGGAAAGCTGGTGCGGGTAAACGTCGAGCCGCGACGCCGGATCGGGAATGCCCACCAGGTTCAGCAGGTCGATGGCCCGCTGACGGCGAGTTTGCTTATTGCCGCCCTGATGAACTTTGATCGCTTCCATAATCTGGTAGCCGACGGTATAGCACGGATTGAGGCTGGTCATCGGATCCTGGAAGATCATCGCCACTTCCGCCCCCACCAGCTGACGCCGCTCTTTTTCAGAGATGCGCTGCAGGTCGCGGCCATTGAACTCCAGTTTGTCCGCCATCACCCGGCCGGGATAGTCAATCAGGCCCATAATCGCCAGCGAACTGACGGATTTACCGGAACCGGACTCCCCCACAATACCGACCACTTCACCCTGATTCACGCTATAGCTGATGCGGTCTACGGCGCGGAACGGCGCGTTCTCATCGCCGAAATGCACCGATAATTTATCTACATTTAATAACGCCATCTCGAACCTCTTACTGCTTCAGTTTGGGATCGAGCGCGTCACGCAGACCGTCACCCATCAGGTTAAATGCCAGCACCGTCAGCAGGATCGCCACGCCCGGGAAGGTCACCACCCACCAGGCGCTTTGCGCGAACTGCAATACGTCGGAGAGCATGGTGCCCCACTCAGGCGTCGGCGGCTGCGCGCCCATGCCGAGGAACCCCAGCGCTGCCATGTCGAGAATGGCGTTAGAAAAGCCCAGCGACGCCTGAACGATCAGCGGCGCGAGACAGTTGGGAAGAATATTGACGAACATCTGGCGCATCGCGCCGGCGCCCGCTACGCGGGAAGCGGTCACGTAGTCGCGGTTGACCTCCACCAGCACCGCGGCGCGCGTCAGACGCACATAGTGCGGGAGCGCCACGAAGGTTAGCGCCAGCGACGCGTTGACGATAGATGGCCCGAAGATAGCCACCAGCACCAGCGCCAGCAGCAGGCTCGGCAGCGCCAGCATAATATCGACGACGCGCATGATGATGGAATCCACCGCCCCGCCGAAATAGCCCGCCACCAGACCGAGCACCACGCCAAGGATCAGCGACAGGACCACCACCAGGCAGCCCACCAGCAGCGACAGGCGGGCGCCGTACATCAGACGCGACAGAATATCGCGGCCCACGTCGTCGGTGCCGAGCAGATGCGCCAGGCTGCCGCCATCCTGCCAGAACGGCGGCGCCAGCAGCGAATCACGGAACTGATCCGCCGGGTTATACGGGGCGAGGAAGTTGGCGAACACCGCGATGATAATCATCACCGCCACGTATACCAGACCGACGACCGCGCCTTTGTTGCGTTTGAAATAGTGCCAGAACTCCTGCAGCGGGGTCATTGGCACCGGTGCAGCAATCGCTTTATTCTCAGAAACTTGTGACATGATGGCCCCTTACTTCTTATGCCGGATACGCGGGTTCACCACGCCATACAGCAGGTCGACCAGCAGGTTGACGAGGATAATCATCGTCGCCACCAGCAGCACCCCGCCCTGCACCACCGGATAATCGCGACGCTGCAGCGCGTCGATCAGCCAGCGGCCTAAACCAGGCCATGAGAAAATGGTTTCCGTCAGGATGGCGCCCGCCAGCAGCGTGCCCACCTGCAGGCCAATGACCGTGACCACTGGCAGCATCGCGTTGCGCAGCGCGTGGACCACAATCACTCGCATCCGGGTCAGCCCTTTGGCGCGCGCGGTACGAATATAGTCTTCGCCGAGCACTTCCAGCATCGACGAACGGGTCATACGCACAATCACCGCCAGCGGGATGGTGCCCAGCACGATAGCCGGCAGGATCATATGCATTAAGGCGTCAATAAAGTCGCCCTGCTCGCCCCAGATGGCGGTGTCGATCAGCATGAAGCCGGTCAGCGGCAGAGTATCGTCAAGGAACACCGTATCGCTGATACGCCCGGAGACCGGCGTCAGGTTCAGCTGCACCGAAACCAGCATAATCAGCATCATGCCCCACCAGAAGATAGGCATGGAGTAGCCGGTCAGCGCCAGACCCACGGCGGTGTGGTCAAAGATGGATCCGCGTTTTACCGCAGCCAGCACGCCCACCGGAATACCGACGGCGACAGCGAAAATCATCGCGCAAACGCCCAGCTCAAGGGTGGCTTTAAAGCGCGGGACAAACTCTTGCCACACGGGAATGCGGCTTTTCAGCGAGATGCCTAAATCACCGTGCAGTACGCCCCAAATGTAATGGGCATATTGCTGCCACAGCGGCTTATCAAGGCCCATTTCGGCCAGCAGCTGCGCGTGACGCTCGGGGGAAATACCACGTTCACCTGCCATAATCATCACCGGATCGCCGGGGATCATATGGACGAAGGCAAAGGTGAGAAGGGTGATACCGATAAATGTCGGGATGACGAGTCCCAGACGTCGGAGAATAAACTGCAACATAACCCGGATTCTCTCTAGTGACGCCCCGCCTGGCGACAGGGCGTCTGTATTGCTCACAAAAGCATTCCCCGGAATAGCGGGAATACGCCCCCTACCTCTCCCGCGCGGGGAGAGGGGGTCAGGCATCGTGCTTATTATTCGACGGAGACGTTATCGAAGTGGTGTTTGCCCAGCGGATCCACCACATAGCCTTTGACTTCTTTACGCACCGGCTCATAGACGGTGGAGTGGGCGATGATCAGCGCCGGAGCCTGGTCATGCATCACTACCTGAGCCTGTTTGTACAGTTCAATACGCTTGTTGTGGTCGTCGGTAGCGCGGGCCGGCTGAATCAAATCTTCAAACGGCTTATAGCACCAGCGCGAGTAGTTGGAGCCGTCTTTCGCTGCGGCGCAGCTGAACAGGGTCGCGAAGAAGTTATCCGGATCCCCGTTGTCACCGGTCCAGCCCATCATTACGGTCTGGTGCTCGCCCGCTTTCGCCCGCTTCAGATACTCACCCCACTCATAGGTGACAATCTTGGCCTGGACCCCGACTTTCGCCCAGTCAGCCTGGATCATTTCAGCCATACGGCGAGCATTCGGGTTGTACGGACGCTGTACTGGCATTGCCCACAGGTCGATGGTGAAGCCTTTTTCCAGGCCCGCTTCTTTCAGCAGCTGTTTCGCCTTCTCCGGATCGTAGGTGTAATCCTTAACGTCGTCGTTATAGCCCCACATAGTCGGCGGGATCAGGTTCTTCGCCGCCTGGCCTGCGCCCTGGTAAACGGCTTTGATGATCGCTTCTTTGTTGACCGCGTAGGTCAGCGCCTGACGAACTTTGACGTCGTCCAGCGGTTTCTTCTCGGTGTTGAAGGAGAGATAACCGACGTTCAGGCCCGGCTGTTCCAGCAGGGTAATGTTCTTATCTTCCTTCATGCGCGCGATGTCCGCCGGGTTCGGGTACGGCATCACCTGGCACTCATTTTTCTGCAGTTTGGCATAGCGCACGGAAGCGTCCGGGGTGATGGAGAAGACCAGACGATCGATCTTCGGCTTGGTACCCCAGTAGCCCGGGAAGGCTTTATACAGAATGCGGGAATCTTTCTGGTACTGCAGCAGCTGGAATGGGCCGGTACCGATAGGATTGAGGTCCACTTTTTCCGGCGTGCCGGCTTTCAGCATGTTATCGGCATACTCTTTCGAGAGGATAGAGGCGAAGTCCATGGCCAGGTCAGCGAGGAACGGCGCTTCCGGGCGAGTCAGGACGAACTGGACGGTTTTATCGTCCACTTTCTTCACTTCGCTAATCAGGTCCGGTAACCCCATCCCTTCAAAGTATTCATAGCTGCCGCCAGAAACTTTATGGTACGGGTTATTGGTATTCTTCTGGCGATCGAAGGAGAACACGATGTCATCGGCGTTCAGGTCACGGGTGGGTTTGAAGTCTTTATTATCTTGCCACTTCACGCCCTGGCGCAGATGGAAAGTATAGGTTTTGCCATCAGGACTGACTTCCCATTTCTCAGCAAGCCCTGGAATAACTTCCGTGGTACCGGTTTTAAATTCGACCAGGCGGTTATAGATCGGTACGGAACTGGCATCATAGGTGGTGCCAGAGGTGAAGAGCTGTGGGTTAAAGCCTTCCGGCGAGCCTTCAGAACAATAAACCAGGGTTTTCGCTTGCACGCTGGCGGCGACGGTCATGGCGACCAGGCTCAGACCAAGCTTCAGCATCCCTGATTTCTTCAAGGAAATACTCATTATTCTGCTCCAAAACTGTGATGTTGTTTGCATATATCCGCCGGACCTTTATTTATTTTTATTCGTCCTATTTCAAACAACGGATGCGTTGGCTGCGCTCGATCATCCCAGTCACATCGTTATCTATGCTCAGGGGAGCTCGTACACTTGCCGCCTTTCCGCAGCTCGAACTATTTAGAATATACCCGGTCCAGTCGGTGGTGCCCGAAGGCGTAGAGAGAGATGGGGATTCCTTTCGCAAAAACGACTGAGTTGCAGTACGGATTCTCCATGAAATGCCCCTCATGCCCTACAATCTGTCAACAGAATGGGGAAACGTCAATACAGCCAGCCGGGTTTTACATCCAGCGTGAGAAACGGCAGGCAAAGATTAAAAAAACTTCAAGGCGCTATTTTCAGCAGAGAAATTTATGCTACGGGTCAATAAGCAGAATAATGACCTTAATAATTTGCAACACGCAGAGGGAAACAATTCCAACAAATGAGAAAAATTTCTTGCCGTGTGACCAATATGTGAGCGATTAATAGCGCGAACGTTAAAGCGCACAGCGGAAAATGCTACATTTAGCCATAAGCTTCGCGAAAAAAGATCTGTTCATCGATAAAAAAATGCAATGGAAGATGTCACAAAATAGCGAATAGCTGGCTGGAAACGTGGGTAAAGACGTTTATTGTGATTTTGGTGGAATTTTTGGCCGGTCCCTACTTACGGAACCAGACGGCACGGCATGTATATCGTCCTGACAAATGGCAAAAGGGGTATTGCGCGAATCATAAAAACGAAGGGCGGCATTGCGTCGGAAGCTCACGAACAAAAGGCTAGACCACCGTATACCCTTGTCGAGGTGAGTTAGGCTTGTTGGGAAACGCCAGTTTGAGTTGCCTCGCATCCACCATGGGCTTTAAGTAATTCTGGCGAATACTCTGCGCCTTACGTCCCAATAATTTCTCCATAACTGCGACGGATAAGTAATGACCAGCGCACAACTGGACAAGCAACGCCTTCATCACCTCGGTTTCCAGTCGTCGTTGCGCCCGGGATGGCGCGGTTAACACTTCAAGCTCATGCCGGAATCCATCACTTAATGCGTCAAGATCATCAATGAACGGCTTATCTAAAAAGTGGCTGATGAACCGACCATATTCATCCCTTCCCTGAGGGTTACCGACTAAATCAGGAACGCTATGCGTTAAGCTGTTGCCACTATGCGTTAAGCCCTGAGCGTTATGCGTTAAGCTCGATGTAGAACTTAACGCATTTGCAAATATGTCTTCCGGCGATGGCAGTGCCATTCCAGGTAAACTATATGATTTATCTCGCTTTTGACCGCTGGCAACCAGAAATCCCCTATCGACTAATTTGGGAAATGCCAGGGTGACATCACGCGAATGTCTGCTCGTTAGCTGACAGGCTCGCTCATGGTTTACCCATCCCTCTGTCGCCGCGGTGATAACGATCATCCTTTCAAGATCATCAAGCAGAGAAAAACGGTGCCCAAACAAACCATTGAGCCGCTCAGTCACTACCTGTGATACAAGGCTTACTGTGGACAGTTCAAGCAACGTTTGTTCAGAGGGTTCCGTTTTTTCATATAACTTTGGTGTGCGCCAGTTTGCCCATTTCCAGCCGCTTATAATTTTCGGAACCCCGGACCCCGCTCGCTCCCCCGCCCCAATCATTAAAAACATCTGATGCATACGGCGGTTACGACAGTCGCTTTCTCCACCTTTCACTGCGATTTCCGGCGGTATTCGCATCAGCCCTGGATTACGGAAGCCAAAAAGATCCGGCCGTCTGACCACTAAGATTGAGCTTCGACCCGTATAATCAGCATGCACCAGGGTATTAACAAGCGCCTCTCGGATAGCTTCATGAACTTTGGTTTCATCCAGCCGAATACCGTCCTGCAATTCAAAAGGTACCTTAAGATCAGTGATCAGTTTTCGATAAGTCCGGCGGTAAAAATCAAAAACATTGCCTGACCATGAGCCATCCGGATAGATACGGTCGATCCAGCGGGAATCAGGTTGTGCATCGTCCCGTTCACGATAATCAACAAAATAGTTAGGGACCGCATCCTGAATGGCATTCCAGGTGCCAAACATCAGGATACCAGCAAGAGTTATGCCCTCCTCCCCGCTCTGACGATTTTGACGCCAGCCGCCGATATTCTTAAATAAATCAACGAGATTTAGTTCCTGCCATGGATGCTGAGGTTTCGCCACCGCAAAGAGATTACGGTAGGCGCGCAAACTGTCCTGATCGATATCACTGAAATCAAACCCGGTCAGGATCCGGTCATCACGGCTATCCTCGACCTGCTCTGCAAGCATTCTTTTGATTTGCTCTGCAGAGCAGTGGCAGTCCGCTTCATGACGGCGGAGATAGGTTTCCGTCATCGGCTGATTATTGAGATAGACGGGTTTTTGTTCTCGTCTTGCTATGGGAATCTCAATGACAATGACTTCTTTATTATCAAGTTTGATGACTTGTAGCGACTCTTCGGTCAGTAAATTGACATTGACTTTCTTCTTATTGTTAGCAATATCAAAAAGTTGCTTCGTAACAGTAGCCATATCGCTAATCCCTTCAACGATAAAGTTTCCTTTCTTTTCCCTGACACCTAACACGACATAGCCACCGCGGGTGTTCGCCATCGCACTGTACGTCCGCCAGAAATCCTCTGGCAGTTTACCTTTACCCTCCGCTCCCTGCGCCAGCTTAAACTCCAGTTCAACTGATTCAGAAAGCGTTTGTAAGTCCAGCAAATCACTGACAGGAAACATAATCGAATTGGCACCTGTTTGATTTTTCAATCAAGGGATGAAAAGGACAACCTGAGCGCTCAGTTAATCTCATTACCAATACATTTGCCTGCTGTGCCTGCAAAAACTTCGGCTTAATACGCAAAAAAAGCCTGCTCATTGAGCAGGCTTTCAGATTGCGGTTAAACGCACGCCCGGCGGCGCTGCGCTTGCGCGGGCCTACGGAACACAAGTCGAACTCTGCCCCCGGAGGTTCTCATCCTCGCAGGCCACAGATGCAAAAAAGCCTGCTCGTTGAGCAGGCTTTCAGATTGCGGTTAAACGCATGCCCGGCGGCGCTGCGCTTGCGCGGGCCTACGGAACACAAGTCGAACTCTGCCCCCGGAGGTTCTCATCCTCACAGGCCACAGATGCAAAAAAGCCTGCTCGTTGAGCAGGCTTTTCGAATTTGGTCGGTGATAGAGGATGACTCGCCACTTCGTGGCTCGCCCTGCGGGCCGTTGCTGACGCAACGTTCTCTCGCTTCGCTCGAGTCGAACCTCCTGCCCCCGGAGGTTCTCATCCTCACAGGCCTCAGATGCAAAAAAGCCTGCTCATTGAGCAGGCTTTTCGAATTTGGTCGGTGATAGAGGATGACTCACCACTTCGTGGCTCGCCCTGCGGGCCGTTGCTGACGCAACGTTCTCTCGCTTCGCTCGAGTCGAACCTCCTGCCCCGGAGGTTCTCATCCTCACAGGCCTCAGATGCAAAAAAGCCTGCTCATTGAGCAGGCTTTTCGAATTTGGTCGGTGATAGAGGATTCGAACCTCCGACCCCTTCGTCCCGAACGAAGTGCGCTACCAGGCTGCGCCAATCACCGAATGCGGGGCGCATCTTACTGCTGGGATGCCTACCCGTCAATGCCTTATTTTCAAAAAATCGCTCAACCGGCGAGAAACTCAGCAGCCTGAGCAGCGAATCGCCGGTTGGTTATCGTTTTCAGCGGCAGGTCACCTCAAACGCTTTGCGATACTCGGATACCTTACAGGTCACCGGCTCACCGAGATAGGTCGAGCCCGCCGGGTTGAATTTAAATTCCCCCAGCAGCATCGTCAGTTCCCCCAGCTCCGGGCAGGATTGCTGATGACGCATAATATCCGGGCGGGTATCGTTATTCACCGCGCGGGCGATGTCGCTGTATGCCAGCTTGTCGGCAAAGGCATTAGCACAAAACTGCAGTTCGCTTTGCGCCATATGCGCGGCCTGCCCCTTCAGCTCGGCATGCTGCGCCAGCAGCAGCTGGCGAACCTCGCCGGCCCGGCTGTAACCGATCGCCGTATAGCCGGCCTTATTGCTGAGGTTGACGCTGGCGCCAGCCTCAAGCAGCGCCTCGACATTGGCTTTATTATTCATTTTGACCGCCAGCATCAGCGGGCTGAGGTCGTTGGCGGAGAGCTGGTCCACCTTTGCGCCGCGCTGCACCAGCGCCGCGATCACCGCAGGCGACCCCTGACCCGCCGCCACCTGCAGCGCCGTGAGTCCTTCACGGTTCGGCTTATCCACCTCCACACCGGAGGCCGACAGCGCCAGCACCAGATTGGGATCATCCCCCGCCGCCGCCAGCATCAGCGGGGTGGTGCCGGATTTATCCGCCAGGCTGGTGTCCGCCCCGGCGTTAGCCAGCGTCGTGATGGTTTCCGTCGAACGCGCGTGATCGACCGCGAGGAAAAAGGCCGATTCCCCTGACGCATTGACGGCCTTCACGTCCGCCCCATGCCTGATCAGCAGCGCCACGATCTCGTCGACATTCTTCTTAAACGCGCCGGGCGCCAGTTGTAACGCCATGTCTTCGGTCATCAGCGCGCGGTTACCCGTCGCCAGCGATTTCGCCGCCGTTGCGCCGACAATTTTATCCAGCGCGCTCTCCTTCTCGACAGGCGCATCGGGCTTTTTCATCGCCAGAATATGCTGATAGTCGTTTCTGACGTCCCCGCCGTCGGCAATGGCGGACATCAATGCCGTACTCTTCTCGACGCTGGTCTGATTTACCGACGCGCCGGCCTGGAGAAGATCGCCGATAATCGCGGCATCGCTGCCGCGCGCCGCCGCCAGCATCAGCGCCGTGACGCCCTGGCGCGTCTGGAGATTCGGCTTCGCCTGACGCTTAAGCAGTAACGCTACCACATCACGACGATTTTCCGCGGCAGCGACCATCAGGCCACTTAAGCCGGTTTTATCCTGACCATCCACATCGATGCCATTATTCAGCATGGCTTCGATCGTCGCTGGCGCATCGTATTTACAGGCCAGCAGGAACTGGCTGGTCTCTTCCTCAGACTGGCAGCCCGCGAGCATCAACAGGCACAGTAAGGCCAACCCCTTTATCACCTTCATCCTTTCTCTCCATGAAAAGTTCGTGCACAGGGGGAGCGAGAAAACTGGAGGGTAATCAAAGAAGAAGAGGCAACCTGCCAGACACATCCACTGTGCGAAAAAAATCCCTCGCGCGGCGTCTGCCGGCGAGGGATTAGCTTATCCTGGGCTCAGGAAGGGAGAACAGACCCGAGAATCTGAAAATAAACCCCGAGCCTTACTTTTTCCACCGGCACCAGTTGTTATTCTCATTGATCCCGCCATCCGGCGAGGTATAGCCGAGACAGCCCATAATGGTGTCATACAGCTCGACGTGACGGCGCGGCACCTTCATCGCAGCCTGCTGCTGCAGATGGGCAAACGCGGCGGCATGATCGGGGTTCTCCAGGTATTTATCCGACATCCACACCATCATCGGCACGCGGAACTGCTCCGGCGGCGCCATCTTGCGCGGCGTTCCGTGCAGGTGTTCGCGTTCATTAATCGACTCCCCATGATCGGCGGCATAGAACACAATCGCTTTCTTATCCCGCAGCTGGTCGAGGACGCTGACGATAAAGTGATCGACGTAGGTCACGCTGTTATCGTAGGAGTTAATCAGCTCCGCTTTCGAGCACTTGTTGTCGACGCCGACGCACTCCGGCTTCCACTGGGCGAAGCTGCGCGGGTAGCGTTGGGTGTAGTTAAAGTGAGACCCTTTGGTGTGGAGAATGATCAGGTGCTTACCGGAGGCGTTGCCCTGCGCCATACCGCGCTTCATCTCATCCACCAGCAGCATATCGTCAACGCTCTTACCGCGGTTGCGCGGCTCGGCGCCAATTTGCTCGCGGTAGGCGATATTGTTGGCCATCGTGTTGCTGTAAAACCACATCTCGCTCTGCATGGCATAGAGATTGCCGTTGAAGCCCAACTGATGAAGCACGGCAAAGACGTTCTGCTCTTTGAGCGTTCGCTGCGGGTTATCCTCCGCCCCGCCCTGACGCACAAACATACAGCGTAACGACAGCTTGGTGGCGGTATCGCAGGAGTAGCCGCGGAAAGCGACAAGATTCTTCTCTTTCTCCAGCTCTGGCGTAGTATTGCGGCTATAGCCGAGGATGCCCATATGGTCCCAGCGGGTCGTTTCGCCAATGATAAACACCACGTAGGTGTCATCCAGGCCTTCCGGCGCGACGTAGGTAAACTTCTTCGCCGGGTTAATCAGCGATTTATTATCCGAGGATTCATCCACCTGCGCCCAGGCGTACAGCCCCAGCGCCGACAGCCAGTTTGATGGCAGATAGGAGTTGGCGATCACCCCGCCATAGCTCGGCATATCCACTTCCGAATGGCGCTCCACATCATGCTGACGCAGCTCAAGCAGGCGAATGGGACCCCAGACGATGAGCCCGGCCAGCACGACGATCAATACGTTTTTAACCCGCTGCCCCGGGGTGCGCAGTTGGCGCAGCAGCGTATGGCGGCAGCGGTTGCTCCAGATGAACAGCAGCGGCGGCGCGCTCACCACCACCAGCCAGAGGATCAGGTGCCAGCCAATGACCTCTTTCGACAGGTCGATATCGGTGGTCATCACCGAAGCGATAATTCCGTAGCCAATCACCACATTGAGGAACGTCATGTAGTAACTGGCGGCGGCGGAAAACAGGACAATCAGCGTCGCCAGAATGCGCCAGATGCGGCGACCAAACAGTGACAGCAGACGTAACAGGAAGAAGGTGACAAAGACCGTGGCGACCAGTTCAACGACACCGGAAAGCCCTTTCCAGAAAGTGAACTCTTGAGCATAACCATCGAAACGCCGGAAAAAAACGGCGATGTTCATAAACCAGCCGATGTACAGCGCCAGCCAAAAACTAAGCTTCTGCTGCGTCATCGTTCTAATATATTTCATGCAAGCAAACCTGGAAAAAGAAGAATAAAACACCGCCTGACGCTGTGGCACGAGTCAGTAGGCTAATAGGGTGCGTTAGGGTTGGTTATCAGAAACCTCTACAAAGCGCGATAAGTAGACCACAGGGAACGGGAAAAGTATCAGGAGGGAATGTGATCCAGCCAAACATTTACAAAACATTTGGCTGGATTGGCACTATTTGCTTAGGGGATTAACCAGGGGCACGTTTCGCGCTGCAGGTTTCAGGCGTGCGCCTCGCTATAAACACTGCCTTTCGGCTGACGGATGGTGGTGGACAGCGCCAGCGACAGAATCAGCAGGGCGAAGATCACGCAGAAGGTCACGTAGAAGCCGCCGAACAGCGAAGCGATGAGAGAGCCGCAGATGCTGCCGATACCAAAGCCCAGATAAATCACGCCGTAGTTTTTCGCCAGATTGTTCAGGCCAAAGAACTCACTCACCAGCGACGGGAAGACGGTGATGGTGCCGCCGAAGTTAAAGGCGACGCAGGCGATGGCGGCGAAGAAAGTCATGGCATTCAGCGGGGCGAACAGCAGCGCGGCCATCCCTACCAGCGACACGATCTGACCGAGGGTAATCACACGAATGCGGGAGATCTTGTCGGACAGGATGCCTAACACCAGGCGGCCGCTAAGGTTAGCAATCGAGATAACGGTTACCGCGTTTGCCGCCGTGGCGACATCCAGGTGGACCATCCCCTGGGCAATATCTTTCGCCACGCCAATCACGTACAGTCCGCTCATGCAGGCCGTCAGGAACATCACCGCCAGCATCCAGTACTGCGGTTTGCGCATCGATTCGGCGAGAGTAAAGTCATTTTCCACAACGCCGTTGGCCGCGGTGGTCGCCGTATGATTCGGCGCATCTTTCATCAGGGTCGCGCCAAAGACGATCATCACCAGCACGATAGCGCCCCAGATGACGAAGGTTTTTTCCAGGCCGACGGTGGCCAGCAGATGGGAATCAATGAATTTGAACCCCAGGCTGCCGAGCCCATAGGAACCAATGGAGAAAGCAGAGATCAGCCCTTTACGCTCCGGGAACCACTTCACGCAGTTCGACAGGGTCAGCAGATAGCCGGCGCCGTCCGCCAGCCCCACCAACACGCCCGCGCTCAGCCACAGCATCATCAGGCTGTTGGAGTGCGCGGTCAGGAAGAAGCCCAAACCGAGCAGTATCCCGGAGGCCATGGTCACACGCTTAACGCCAAAGCGTTCCTGCAACTTCCCGGCGACCGACGAGGAGAGCGCCAGCCCGAGGCTCAGCAGGCCAAAGGAGAAAGCCACCTGGCTGACCGGCTCGCCCAGTTTGTCAGACAGCGAACTATTAAACAGGCTCCAGGTATAGACCGAACCGAGAGCAAATTGGGTGATGATGGTGCCGATTAGCGTAAGCCAGCGGATCGATTGACGGTTTGCAGCGTTCATAGCAGTTGTCCTGATAAATTAACTGCCGCCACAATAGCGAAGGCCCCTCATCCTGTGGGGAAAAAGGCATGAACTGCCACCAGCAGGGAATGAAATGCATTAATGGCGGAACGAATGACATTGCAAAACATTCATTCCGCGAATTTCAGGAAAAAAGTTAGTGTGCGCTATCTCACAGAAATGCGCCATTACTGAGATTTAACAATAACCGCGTCGTTTCAAACGCGTAACAATATCGGTCAAAAGTTGGCGCTGACGCCCATCAAATAGAGCGTATTTTCCCCGGATGGGACATTGTCCGCCTGCGACAGCGTCGCCCATGCCGCAACATGGGATCCCAACCGCATATCGGCGCCCAGGGTGACATCACTCCAGCCACCCTCTCTGGCGCGGGTCGTCGGCGACCAGGCATCGCTGGTAAGCGACTGGTTATAGCTCACCTGAGCCCAGGGATGCACGCCCCACAGCGACTGATAATCCATGCGCCAGCCGAGCGTGTTGACATACCCCGTCTCGCCAGCGCTTCTCGTCACTGGCGCGGTGACGTCACTGCGCAGGCTGGCCACCGGCCCGGAGGTCATGCCATTTGCCAGCAGATAATTCCAGCCAACGCTCTGACCACGGCTGCTGTCCGGTGGCGCCAGCGCCTGGTTTAATGCCAGCCCGCCAGGCGTCTCTGAGGACTTCATCCGCTCAGCGAGAATATCTTCGTAACGTGGTTGGTGATCGCTATCCCATGTATAGCGTTCCGGCGTATTACTTTTTGTATCGATAGCGATATATTCCTGTTGCCAGGCATTCGCTCCAGAGACACACGTCATCCAGACGGATACGCTCGCCGGGAACAAGAAGCCCCGGAGGCCATTGCATTTCTTTATTATCATTAATGCGACTCCAGAAAAGAGCCGAATCGGCAATATTGCTGTGTTTTTTTTGGGGATACGATTTCCCTGTATTAACTATTATCTTTATCTTTCAGCCGTCAAGCCGGGGCGTCCACTTTTTTAGCGCAGAGGGAGAAATAGCTATGCAACGTTGCGGATGGGTGAGTCAGGATCCGTTATATATCGAATATCACGATACCGAATGGGGTGTGGCGCAAAAAGAGGGCCGCCAGCTGTTTGAAATGATCTGCCTGGAGGGCCAGCAGGCCGGTTTGTCATGGATCACGGTGTTAAAAAAACGGCAGAACTACCGTCAGGCTTTTCACCAGTTCGACCCGGTGCGCGTGGCAGCGATGGGGGAAGACGATGTCGAGCAGTTGCTGCAGAATGCCGGCATCATTCGCCATCGGGGAAAAATCCAGGCCATTATCGGCAATGCCCGCGCCTATCTGGCGATGGAAGAAAATGGCGAGTCGTTCACTGATTTTGTCTGGTCCTTCGTCAACAATGAGCCGCAGGTGACCTGCGCCGCGACGCTGGCGGAGATCCCCACCACGACGCCGGCCTCCGATGCGCTGTCGAAGGCATTGAAAAAACGCGGCTTTAAATTTGTCGGCTCGACAATCTGTTATTCCTTTATGCAGGCCTGTGGGCTGGTCAACGACCATATCACCGGCTGCTTCTGTCACCCTGGAGGTCAGGATGATCCGCAAGTGGGACACTAAAGATACCGCGCCGCTGCTGGCCCTGTGGCTGGACAGCACGATTCATGCCCATCCTTTTATCAGCGAAAGTTACTGGCGCGACAGCGTCGCGGTGGTACGGGATGTCTATCTTCCCGCCGCCAGCACCTGGGTCTGGGAACGCGATGGGGAATTAAAAGGCTTTGTTAGCGTGCTGGACTCCCGCTTCGTCGGCGCGCTGTTTGTCGCGCCGGACGCCATCCGCCAGGGCATTGGCCGGGCGCTGCTGGATGAAGTCAAACAGCACTACGCCTGGCTGAGTCTCGAGGTTTACCAGAAGAACGAATCGGCGGTCAGTTTCTACCATGCGCAGGGCTTCCGGATTGAAGACTGCGCATGGCAGGACGACACTCAGCACCCGACGTGGATTATGCGTTGGCCGGCGGATCAAATGCTGTAAGCGGCAGCGTCGGGCCGGTATATTTCTCCAGCCACGCCAGGGCGGTGTTCCCGGCACAGCCGTTGCCCAGCCGGGATGTCGGGATATCTTTGGTTAAGACATTCACCGCCCCGTTTTTGCAGATGCCCACCCGCGGATCCAGGTCGGGCCATGCCCCTTCATGCAGGCAAATCACCCCCGGGCGGATCCCCTCCGTCACCACCGCGCCGGCCAGCACCTGACCGCGGGCGTTCCACACCCGCACCAGATCGCCATCGGCAATCCCCCGGGCCCGGGCATCCTGCGGATGAATAGTCACCGGTTCGCGTCCGGCGACAGCATAGCGTTCGCGCAGCGTGGTGTGGTTCAGTTGACTGTGCAGACGGTGGGCCGGATGGGCCGACAGCAGCTGCAGCTGCCCCGCCTCAGCGTTGCCATGCCACTCGTCGGGCTCCAGCCACATCGGGTGCG
Source organism: Klebsiella sp. P1CD1 (assembly GCF_003790505.1). Taxonomy (NCBI): domain Bacteria; kingdom Pseudomonadati; phylum Pseudomonadota; class Gammaproteobacteria; order Enterobacterales; family Enterobacteriaceae; genus Klebsiella; species Klebsiella sp. P1CD1. The sequence continues at coordinate 260,089 of NZ_CP033631.1, read as the reverse complement.
GCGGGCAATCGGCGTAGCCAAAGGCGGCGATGGTCGGCGAGTGGATCTCAATTTTACCGCTCGCCGTTTTCAGCGGATTAGCCTGCGGATCGGCGCGGAAGGCGGCGAAGCGCGCAAAACGGGCATTCTCCGGCTCCTCTGGCATCTCAATCAGCTGGTTAGCCTGCCAGAATTCGGCAAACGGCGGCAGCGTCACCTGCTGGTGAGCCCCGCGCTGGGCGGCGATCTGATAGAAGGTCTCCAGCCACTGCAAATCACTCTTCCCTTCGGTGAAGCGCTCGCGGCCGCCCACCTCCCAGCGTTCGCTGAGGTCGGCAAAGACCGCGAAATCGTCGCGCGCTTCATCTCGCGGGGCGACCACCTGCTTCATCGGCACCAGATGCTGATTGCTGTAATCTCCAGTCATGGTCAGATCGTTGCGCTCAAACGAGGTGGTCGCCGGCAGGACGATATCGGCATGGCGCGCGGCGGCGGTCCAGAAGCATTCGGAGATGACGATCAGCTCCGGCTTCTGCCAGGCCTGAATCAGGCGGTTGGTGTCCTGATGATGAGTAAAGTTGGCCCCGCCGGCCCACCAGATAAAGCGAATATCGGGGAAGCGACGCGCCATGCCGTTGTGCTGATACTCTGCCCCCGGATTCTCCAGCGCCTCGACGATCCGCGCGACCGGGATCTTCTCCACCGCGTCCACGCCCCCGGCGACGCTTCCCTGCATCGAGCCCAGTACCGCCGCGCGGCGCGTCGGGTTGCCGCCGTTGGCGAAATGATAGGAAAGACCAAACCCGCCTCCCGGGGTGCCAATCTGCCCCAGCATGGCGGCCAGGGTGACCAGCATCCAGTGCTTCTGCTCGCCATACTGCTGGCGCTGCATGCCCCAGCCAGACATCAGCATGGTGGTATTTTCATGGAAAATTTTCGCCAGTTCACGGATCTTATCCGCTTTCACGCCGCAGATCGCCGCCGCCCAGTCAGCGGTTTTCGCTACGCCGTCGCTTTCGCCGGTCAGATAGCGGGCAAAAATATCGTAGCCGCTGGTGCAGCGGGTAAGAAACGCATCATCCTGCCAGCTATTCTCCACCAGCGTATGGGCGATCCCCAGCATCAGCGCGACATCGGTGCCCATATGCGGGGCGATCCATTCCATCGAATCGCCAAAGAAATCGACGGTTTCCGATCGCATCGGATCGATGCAGATCAGGCGCTTACCGCTCTGGCGCAGCCGGTCGAACCACGGGATCCCCTGCTCGTCGGAGGCGTTCCAGGCAATTTTCAGGGTGTTCAGCGGGTTGGCGCTCCACAGCACCACCACTTCGCTGTGCTCGAGCACCAGCGGCCAGCTGGTCTGCTGCTGATATACCTCATTCCCGCCCACGACGTAAGGCATGATCGCCTGCGCCGCGCCAGTGGAGTAATCGCCAAGATGGCCGGTATAGCCGCCCGCCAGGCTCATGTAGCGCTGCAGCAGGGTGGCCGCCTTATGCAGGACGCCGTTAGAGCGCCAGCCGTAGGAGCCGGCGAAAATCGACTGCGGACCGTAGCTTTCGCGGATCCGCCGATGCTGGGCGTCAATTAAATCCAGCGCCTGATCCCAGCTCACCCGCACGAATTCATCCTGACCGCGGACCCCCTGGGGCTTGTCCGGTGAAGCAAGGAAGCCTTTGCGCACCATCGGATAGCGCACGCGGGTTTTGCTGTGGACCTGATCGCGCACCGCCGTTTGCAGCGAGTTGGCAAACGGTGTCGCCAGCGCGCCGCGGGAAGAGAGGACGTTTTCACCGTCCGTTTCCACCAGCATCGGTCCCCAGTGGGCGGCGGTTAAGATGGTTTTGGTTGCAGATGAGGTTGGCAAGGGCGGCTCCTGGTCAGCGAATGCAGGTGTCATGACGGCGTGATGGGCAACCGTTCAATGTTATTTACAAAATGAGATGGTATCCGGGGAATTTTCTACGTAATCACGCGTCATAATCAACCGTCACGTTCGCTGTGACAAAGAATAAAAAGGATTAAGGACATTAAATGAAAAAACGCGTACTTATGATTGCGGCGCTGGTCAGCGGCACTCTGGCCATTTCTGGCTGCACCACCAACCCCTATACCGGTGAACGTGAAGCAGGTAAATCCGGTATTGGCGCAGGTATTGGCTCCTTAGTGGGCGCTGGCGTCGGCGCGCTCTCCTCTTCCAAACATGACCGCGGCAAAGGCGCGCTGATTGGCGCAGCGGCCGGCGCGGCGCTCGGCGGCGGCATTGGTTACTACATGGACGTGCAGGAAGCGAAGCTGCGCGACAAAATGCAGGGAACCGGGGTCAGCGTGACGCGAAATGGCGACAATATCGTGCTGAACATGCCGAATAACGTCACCTTCGACAGCAATAGCGCCAACCTGAAGCCGGCCGGCGCCAACACCCTGACCGGCGTGGCCATGGTGCTGAAAGAGTACGAGAAAACCGCTGTTAACGTCGTCGGCTACACCGACAGCACCGGCAGCAAGGATCTGAATATGCGTCTGTCGCAACAGCGTGCAGACAGCGTCGCCAGCGCGCTGATCACTCAGGGCGTGGCGGCCAATCGCATTCGCACCACCGGCATGGGGCCGGCGAATCCTATCGCCAGCAACAGCACGGCGGAAGGCAAAGCGCAGAACCGTCGCGTGGAAATTACCCTCAGCCCGCTGCAATAAGCGCATCCTCATGTCGCCCGGCAGCCGCTCTGCCGGGCAAAATGCTTGATATCGCTATTTTTCGCGCTAAGGTGTTGGCAGATTTTCAGCAAAGGAAGCCACCATGGCGAAAGCGGCGCGTGCAACTATCAGCGATGTGGCGAAAGCCGCAAAGACCGGCAAAACCAGCATTTCACGTTATCTTAACGGCGAGAAGCATCTGCTTTCCGACGATCTGTTATCACGTATTGAAAAAGCCATTGCCGAACTCGACTACCGCCCCAGCCTGATGGCCCGCGGCCTCAAGCACGGCCGAACCCGCCTTATTGGCCTGATCATCGCCGATATCACCAACCCCTACTCGGTCAATGTCATGAGCGGCATTGAAGCGGCCTGCCGGGAAAAAGGCTTCACCCTGCTGGTGTGTAATACCAATAACGAGCTGGATCAGGAACTGCACTACCTGGACCTGCTGCGCAGCTACCAGGTGGAAGGCATCGTGGTCAACGCAGTCGGTATGCGGGAGGATGGCCTGAACCGCCTGCAGCAGTCGGCCCTGCCGATGGTGCTGATTGACCGTAAAATCCCCGACTTCGCCTGCGATGTGGTCGGGCTTGATAACGCCCAGGCCGCCACCACCGCCACCGAACACCTGGTGGAGAAAGGGTTTGAGGCCATCCTGTTTCTCAGCGAACCGCTGGGCTCGGTGAATACCCGCCGCGAGCGTCTGAGCGCTTTTCGCGCTACCCTCACTCGTCACCACGGCGTGGTGGCTGAAAACGCCGAAGTGCAGCTCAACGACGGCGCGATGATGGACAACGTCCTGCGCCAGTTCCACGCCCGTCACCGCGGGATGCGCAAAGCGGTCATCTCCGCCAACGGCGCCCTGACGCTGCAGGTGGCCCGCGCTCTGAAGCGCGTCGGCCTGATCTGGGGGAGCGATATCGGCCTGCTGGGCTTCGACGAACTGGAGTGGGCGGAGCTGGCTGGCGTCGGTATTACCACCCTCAAACAGCCGACGTGGCAGATCGGCTACGCCGCGGTCGAACAGGTGATTCGGCGCATTGCCGGCACTAACGACCCCATCCGCGAGCGGGTCTTCTCCGGCGAGCTTATCGTCCGCGGATCAACCTCCCGTTAACGATCCTTCGTGATGCCGATCATAAATTAAACATCTCGCCCTTTCTTATGGAACCGATACCATCTAGCGTATTAAGGAGATTAAGCAACAAACGCCGGGAGTAAGAGCGCGATGGCCAGAAAAATTATTGTCGTTACCGCTGCGTATGGTAATGACCATGTTAAATCCTTAGGCGGCCAGGCCGCTGTCCTGCCGTTCATCGCCGACGCCGGTGCGGACGGTGTCGAAATCCGCCGCGAGCTGTGCAGCGCGGAAGAGCTCAACGCTCTGCCGTCGCTGGCGGCCACCATTGAGCGCCACGGCCTGCTGGCCTGCTACTCCGCGCCGCAGGCGCTGTTCGCCGATAACGGCGAGCTCAACCCGGAACTCCCGGCGCTGCTCGCGGAAGCGCAAACCCTTAACGCCCTGTGGCTAAAGCTCTCCCTTGGCCATTTCCTTCACAATCAGCAGTTGGATGAGCTGCGCGAGATCCTCCGCGACAGCGGCATGGCGTTGGTGGTAGAGAATGACCAGACCGACTGCGGCCAGCTGGCGCCGATGCAGCGCTTCAAAGCCGCCTGCAGGGTCCATCAGTTGCCGGTCACCTTAACGTTTGATATGGGCAACTGGCTGTGGGTCGGCGACTCGCCGGAAGAGGCGGCACGCCACCTTGCGCCGGCGGTCAGCTATATTCATGTGAAAGCGGCGGAGCCTCATCATGAGAAATTCCGCGCGGTACCGCCGGATCAGGCCGCCGATCGCTGGCTGGCCCTGCTCGATAATCTTCCTGCCGACGCGCCGCGTGGAATCGAGTTCCCGCTGACTGGCCATGACCTGACGGCCGTGACCCGCCGCTACGTCAACCTGTTACGCGAGGATTAAGCCGTGGAAAATTTAGATGTCATCACCATCGGCGAAGCCATGGCCATGTTTGTCGCCACCGAAACCGGCGATCTGGCCGAGGTGGAGCATTTCATGAAGCGTGTCGCCGGCGCCGAACTGAACGTCGCCACCGGCCTGGCGCGCCTGGGTCTGAAGGTCGGCTGGGTCAGCCGCGTCGGCAACGACAGCTTTGGCCGCTTCGTACTGCAATCGCTGGCGAAAGAGGGGATCGATAGCCACGCTGTCGCCATCGACAACCGCTTCGCTACCGGTTTCCAGATGAAATCGAAAGTCGAAAATGGAACCGATCCCATTGTGGAGTATTTCCGCAAAGGCTCTGCCGCCAGTCATCTGTCGCCGGACGATTTTCGCGCCGACTACTTCACCAGCGCCCGCCATCTGCACCTGAGCGGCGTGGCCGCCGCGCTCTCTGAAAGCTCATATGCGCTGCTGGAGCATGCGGCGAAGGTGATGAAAGCCGAGGGAAAAACCCTCTCTTTCGACCCTAATCTGCGCCCGGTGCTGTGGAAAAGCGAAGCCGAGATGGTGGAGAAACTCAACCGTCTCGCCTTCCAGGCTGACTGGGTTTTGCCAGGCTTAAAAGAGGGCGTGATTCTCACCGGCCAGCAGACCCCGGAAGGGATCGCCGATTTTTATCTCTCCCGCGGCGTCAAGGCGGTAGTCATTAAAACCGGCTGCGACGGCGCCTGGTTCAAGAGCGCCAGCGGCGAACAGGGAACGGTTGATGCCATTAAAGTCGAAAACGTCGTCGATACCGTCGGCGCCGGCGACGGCTTTGCCGTCGGGGTGATTAGCGCCCTGCTGGAAGGCAAAACCCTGCTTCAGGCGGTGAACCGTGGCAATAAAATCGGTTCGCTGGCGATTCAGGTCCAGGGCGACAGCGAGGGGCTCCCCACCCGCGATGCGCTGGGCGAATAACATTTATACGCAACAATAACAGCCGTCCTGTACCCTACCTGCAGCGCGGCACAGCAGCGTCCGTTTCGACGGACGGATGTCACCTCATTGACAGAGGCAAGCCTATGAATAGCTCAACAAATGCAACGAAACGCTGGTGGTACATCATGCCTATCGTGTTTATCACGTATAGCCTGGCGTACCTCGACCGTGCCAACTTCAGCTTCGCCTCCGCGGCAGGCATTACCGAAGACCTGGGCATCACCAAGGGGATCTCCTCCCTGCTGGGGGCCCTGTTCTTCCTCGGCTACTTCTTCTTCCAGATCCCCGGCGCTATCTATGCGGAGCGCCGCAGCGTTCGCAAACTGATCTTTATCTGCCTGATCCTCTGGGGCGGCTGCGCCTCGCTGACCGGTGTTGTGCATAATATCCCGGCGCTGGCGGCCATTCGCTTTATCCTCGGCGTCGTCGAAGCGGCGGTGATGCCGGCGATGCTGATCTATATCAGCAACTGGTTCACCAAATCAGAGCGCTCTCGCGCCAACACCTTCCTGATCCTCGGTAACCCGGTGACGGTCCTGTGGATGTCGGTGGTCTCCGGCTACCTGATTCAGGCCTTCGGCTGGCGGGAAATGTTCATCATCGAAGGGGTGCCGGCAGTGATCTGGGCCTTCTGCTGGTGGGTGCTGGTAAAAGACAAACCGTCGCAGGTTAACTGGCTGGCGGAGAGTGAAAAAGCCGCGCTGCAGGAACAACTGGATCGTGAACAGCAGGGCATCAAAGCGGTGCGTAACTATGGCGAAGCCTTCCGCTCCCGCAACGTGATCCTGCTCTGCGCGCAGTACTTTGCCTGGAGTATCGGCGTGTACGGTTTTGTACTGTGGCTGCCGTCGATTATCCGCAGCGGCGGTGAAAATATGGGGATGGTGGAAGTGGGCTGGCTCTCTTCGGTTCCGTACCTGGCGGCCACTATCGCCATGATCGTGGTCTCCTGGGCCTCCGATAAAATGCAGAACCGTAAGCTGTTCGTCTGGCCGCTGCTGCTGATTGGCGGACTGGCCTTCATCGGCTCCTGGGCGGTCGGCGCCAACCACTTCTGGGTGTCTTATACCCTGCTGGTGGTGGCCGGTGCGGCAATGTATGCGCCTTACGGCCCCTTCTTCGCCATTATTCCGGAAATGCTGCCGCGTAACGTCGCCGGAGGCGCCATGGCGCTGATCAACAGTATGGGCGCTCTGGGCTCCTTCTGCGGCTCGTGGTTTGTCGGCTACCTGAACGGTGCCACCGGCAGCCCCGCAGCCTCCTATATTTTTATGGGGGTGGCGCTTTTCGCCTCAGTATTGCTGACTTTGATTGTTAAGCCTGCTAATAATCAAAACATTCCGCTTGGCGCTCACCACGCCTGAACTATTTCTACTACGGAGATTCGCATGAAGCCGTCTGTCATTCTCTATAAAACGCTTCCCGACGACCTGCTACAGCGCCTGGAGGAGCACTTTTCCGTCACTCAGGTAAAAAACCTGCGGCCGGAGACCGTTTCGCAGCATGCAGAGGCCTTCGCCCAGGCTGAAGGCCTCCTGGGCTCCAGCGAAAAGGTTGACGCCGCGCTGCTGGAGAAGATGCCGAAGCTGCGTGCGACCTCTACCGTTTCCGTTGGCTATGACAACTTTGACGTCGAGGCGCTGAACGCTCGCCGGGTGCTGCTGATGCATACCCCGACCGTACTGACCGAGACCGTCGCCGATACGGTCATGGCGCTGGTGCTGAGCACCGCGCGCCGGGTAGTGGAAGTGGCGGAGCGCGTCAAAGCGGGCGAGTGGACGAAGAGCATTGGCCCGGACTGGTTCGGCAGCGACGTGCACCATAAAACCTTAGGTATCGTCGGCATGGGCCGCATCGGTATGGCGCTGGCGCAGCGCGCCCACTTCGGGTTCGGCATGCCGATCCTGTATAACGCGCGCCGCCAGCATCCGCAGGCGGAAGAGCGCTTCAATGCCCGCTATTGCGATCTCGATACCCTGCTGCAGGAAGCCGATTTCGTCTGCCTGATCCTGCCCCTGAGCGAAGAGACCCACCATCTGTTCGGTCAGGCGCAGTTTGCCAAAATGAAATCTTCCGCCATCTTCATTAACGCCGGACGTGGCCCGGTGGTGGACGAGCAGGCGCTGATCGCTGCTCTGCAGGCGGGTGAAATTCATGCTGCCGGCCTTGATGTCTTCGAACACGAACCGCTGGCAAAAGACTCGCCGCTGTTAACCCTACCAAACGTTGTCGCGCTGCCGCATATCGGCTCTGCCACCCATGAGACGCGCTACAACATGGCGGCCTGCGCGGTGGACAACCTGATCGATGCCCTGAACGGTAATGTAGAGAAAAACTGCGTTAACCCGCAGGTCAAATAAGCCATAAAAAAACCCGGGTAGCGGCGGCAATCGCCCTCCCCGGGTTCTTTTTGCATCTTATCCATCATCCTGCTCGTTCGCCGCAGCCAACGTCAGTCAGATGAGACATTAACGGGTGGCGTTCACCGCTGCCGTCCATGCCTGATTAAACGCCTGATGCTGCGCCGCCAGCGGCCCAATCAGCGCATTGTACTGGCTGGCCTGCTGCGAGGTGGGGAACTGAATGCCGTTGGCCACAAAGCTCACCTGGGTCCCCTGCTGAGCGACAAAATCCCCCACCTGAACCAGCTGCTGGGTAAAGATTTGCGCGGCCGGGATCAGCGGCTGCAGCGCGTCAGCTGGCGCGGTCACCACCTTGGCGTAAACCTGATCGAAGACCGGCTTAAGATCGTCAGCCTGCTTCAGAGCGCTATGCGCGGCATCGGCCTGCATTTTCGCATTCTGCAGCTGCTGGCTGAGCACGCCCAGCGCGCCGTTCGCCTGACGCAGCGGCTCACGCTGGGTCATATAGTCCTGCGGGACGCGGATAGCATTGACGCTGTCCACCACCGGGCGCAGACCAGCGTCCATCGCCTGGCTCACCTGCTGCGAGTAACCGTAGATCACCGCGTAGTCAGAGACAAAAGGCCCAAACTGTTTTTTCTGATCGGCGGTCAGCGTCGGCAGACGTTCACCGCTACGCATCGCCGTATTCTGCAGGAAGTCGATAAACGCTTTGCGCTGATCGCCTTCTTTATCAAAACACCCACTCAGGCTAACCACCATCAATAAGGCCGCCATAGCCGCAAACCAGCGAGAGCAGGACTTTCCTGTCGCCATTTTTTTACTCCTTTCAGCCAAAAAAAGCGCACAACGACACACACGTGCCAGACGCTGACAAGGATAGTCCAGCTCGGCCTCGCAGGATACCCTTTACTGCTAATCTTACGCAGGAAAAACGCCATTTCGCACGCCATCGTCGCGGTGTAGAACGTCTGTTATGCACATCACAAATATAGTCATCACATTCTGCGAGCGAAGTTTATATAACCATCTGATTTTTATGGCACTAAAAAAGTTTCCGTACGACGTGGCGTCCTAAAACGGACGATAATCGCACGCTTTGGCGCGCGCCTGCATTGCCTGCCCCCCACTTCAATGATTTGATGAATGAGCGATTAACGGCGATACGTTCGATTATCGCACAAATCAAACTCAATGACGCGAGGACGACGATAAAAACAGACCTCTGTCCCTCGCTCACTCTGCCAGGAAAGCCGTATGACTAAGACAACCATCGACATTCAGGCCTTTATCAACGAGCACCCCTTCACCCGCTACCAGTGGATGATCCTTGCGCTCTGCTTTATCACCGTCGCGATGGACGGATTCGACACCGCGATCATCGGATTTATCGCCTCCGACCTGGTACAGGAATGGGGCGTGGAAAAATCGGCGCTCGGCCCGGTGATGAGCGCCGCGCTGGTGGGCCTGGCGGTCGGCGCCTTAACCGCGGGGCCGCTGGCTGACCGCATCGGCCGCAAAAAAGTGCTGATTATGTCGATCGTGGTGTTCGGCGGATTCAGCCTGCTTACCGCCTTCGCCACCAGCCTTAATCAGCTGACGCTGCTGCGTTTCCTGACCGGTCTCGGGCTCGGCGCGGCGATGCCGAATGCGGCCACCCTGATGAGCGAATATGCGCCGGAGCGCCGTCGGGCGCTGCTGGTGAACCTGATGTTCGTCGGCTTTCCGATGGGATCATCGCTGGGTGGCTTTTTATCCGCCTGGATGATCCCGCACTATGGCTGGCAGAGTGTGCTGGTGCTGGGCGGCGTGATGCCCCTCCTGCTGGCCGTAGCGTTAATTTTTCTGCTGCCGGAGTCTGCCCGCTATCTGGTGGTGAAGCAGCAGCCGGCGCAGCGCATTGCCGCCATCCTGAAACGCATCGCGCCGCTGCCGGAGGCGGTGGAATTTGAGCTGCGCGAAGCAGGCCAGGTGAAAGAGAAATCGGCCATCGGCGTCATTTTCTCCCCACGCTACGCGGTGGGTACCGTGATGTTGTGCCTGACCTACTTTATGGGCCTGCTGATTTTCTACCTCCTGACCAGCTGGCTGCCGCTGCTGATCCGCGAAACCGGCGCCTCGATGAGTCAGGCCTCCATCATCACCGCCCTGTTCCCGCTGGGCGGCGGGATTGGCGTACTGATCCTTGGCGCCCTGATGGACAAGATCAATCCCAACAAGGTGGTGGCCGTCGGCTGGTTGCTGACCGGCGTTTGCGTCTGCCTGGTGGGTTTCTCCACCAGCAGCCTGGTGCTGATGGGGGTGATGGTGTTTATCGCCGGTAGTATTATGAATGGCGCGCAGTCGTCGATGCCCGCGCTGGCGGCAGGCTTCTACCCGACGCAGGGGCGCGCCACCGGCGTCGCCTGGATGCTGGGTATCGGCCGCTTCGGCGGGATCCTCGGCGCGTTCAGCGGCGCCTTCCTGATGCAGGCGCAGCTCTCCTTTGAAACCATCTTCACTCTGCTGGCCATCCCGGCGTTCCTGTCAGCCCTCGCGCTGCTGATCAAATACCGGGTCAGTAAATCCGCGCCGGCGACGAAAGACGACGCGAGAGGTCTGCAGAAAGCCTGATTGTTAAGCCGGCGGCCCGCGCCGGCTTTGCCGCTTTTTTCTTATCCGTTTACAAAAATTTTCGAAGCCATCTCATCGCGTTAGTAATCATTCTCTTAGGCTCCACTGCCGTTTGGCTGCCGGGGCCGATTCGATAGCCTGTTGGCAAATAATCACGGACGTTACCATCCGCTGCACGATTTTCTGACTATTCTTAAAGAGCTTTATAAAAAATCTCTTCCGCTGTGTGATAAGAGGAGTTCTCAATGGAATATAAAGATCCCGTGTTTGAACTGCTGAGCAGCCTGGAACACATCGTATTTAAGGATGATAATCAGAAACTTACCTCAAACCGTAAGTCCACTGTGTTTAGTGAATTTGAGCAGCTGCGTAAAGGCACTGGACTTAAGATTGACGACTTTGCCAACGTCATGGGCGTGAGCGTCGCCATGGTAAGAGAGTGGGAGTCGAGACGGGTTAGACCGTCTCCCACCGAGCTGAAATTGATGCGCCTGATTCAGGCCAATCCACAGCTTTCACGACAGTTACTCGATTAATCCAGCGCGCAGCGGCATGGGTCAGTAAGGGGGCTTTTGCCGCTGCACCGTAAAAAAAAGTTTGCTATCAGGTGCTGAACGTGCGTTAATGCTCGCAGGTTTGATGTACAGACCACAGAGCAGTCGAATAGAGCAGTCCTTCTAAGGTTATCCAAAGATACCCCCGTAGTGAACTTTCCCTTTATCGCTTTAAATCTGTAGTCCAGACCGCTACGCCGCAAGGCTCACTTATTTTTTTAAAGGTAATTCACTATGTCCGGTAAAATGACTGGTATCGTAAAATGGTTCAACGCTGACAAAGGTTTCGGCTTCATCACTCCTGACGATGGCTCTAAAGACGTGTTCGTACACTTCTCTGCTATCCAGAACGATGGCTACAAATCCCTGGACGAAGGTCAGAAAGTTTCCTTCACCATCGAAAGCGGCGCTAAAGGCCCGGCAGCTGGCAACGTAACTTCTCTGTAAGTTCAAGCCGCTAAGAATCGAGAATCCCTGCCTGATGGCGGGGATTTTTTTTATCTGTCGCCAACAGCCGCCAGCATACGATGGCGGCTGTTGGGCATTCAGAGCAGGGAAAAGTGCCAGCCCGTCTCCCGCCACGCCAGGCTATGGGTCAGCTTCAGACCGTGTAAAAAAGCCTCATCATGTGACACCACCAGCATCGCGCCTGGAAACGCCGCCAGCGCGCTTTCAATAGCCTGTGTCGATGCTAAATCGAGATGGTTGGTCGGCTCATCCAGCAAAAGCAGCTGAGCGGGATCGCGTCGCCAGAGCACGCACGCCAGGGCCGCTTTCAGACGCTCGCCGCCGCTGAGCGTCGCCAGCGGCAGAGTGACCTTATCCGCGCCAAGCTGGAGCTGCGCCAGACGGGTGCGCAGAAGGCCCTCATCCAGCGGGGTATCGTCCAGGCTCAGGTGCGCCATGACCGATAACGACAGATCCAGCTGCGTCAGATGTTGATCCAGATAAGCCGCGCTCACCGACAGCCGGACATCGCCTGAGACGGCCTGCTCCAGCCCCAGCAGCGTTTTCAGCAAAGTGGTTTTGCCACAGCCGTTCGGTCCCTTTAGCGCAATACGCATCGGACCATCCATACGCCAGTCCAGCGGCGCAGCGGGTGAATGGGCGAGCTGCAATGCTTCCACCACCAGAACCTGCTTGCCGGCGGCCACTTCGCTACCCGGCAGGGTGAACATCACCGGATTGTCGTCTTCTACCCGCTCCCGTGCCTGCTGCACGGCGGCATTCAGACTGCTGTTCTGTTCACGATGCTGACGGCGCAGCGTTCCCGGGCGCTCTTTTGCCGCACCTTTGTACTTCACACGTTCAAACGAGGCGATATTTAGCGTATCAACGGTCCGCAGCGTCTGAGCCGAGCGCCGCTGGGCGGCGTCATGCTCCTTTTGCATTCGCGCGCGGGTGCGCCGTCGCTCGGTCACAGCATGCTCCAGCGCCGCGCGCGCAGCCTGCTGCTCCGCCATACGCTGGCGCTGATATTCATCATAGTTGCCGCCGTAGCTGTGCAGCGCCGTCGGCGTCAGCTCAATAATCCTCGGCATCCGCGTCAGTAACTCGCGGTCGTGGCTGGCGATCAGAGCCCCACCCTGCCAGCTTTCCAGTTGGTGATAGAGCCACTCCCGCCCCTGGCGGTCCAGATGGTTGGTGGGCTCATCCAGCAGCAGATAATCGGCGCCGGAGACAAAGGCGCCGCACAGCAGAGCCTTCATCCGCTCGCCGCCGCTGAGTGAAAAAGCGGGACGATCGGCAGAGAACGGCGGGAGAGCGGCTTCACGGAAAGCTAAACTCAGGCGATCGGGGAGATCCCAGTGGCCATCCAATAGATCGAAATCGGCAGCCAGCACTTGACCCTGTTCAAGGCGAGACAAGGCATCAAATATCGGCGCATAGCCCAGCAGCGCCGCGAGGGTCATCTCTGGCGTGACGTTCGGCTGCTGCGCCACCCAGGCAATGGAAGCCGCGCGTTCAATATGACCGTCGGCGGGGGAATCCAGACCGGCCAGCAGACGTAGCAGACACGTCTTGCCGACGCCGTTCCGGCCGACCAGGCCGCAAAGCGACGATTCCAGCGATAAATTCAGCGGACCAAATAGCGTATCTCCCGTCGCAAACTGACAGGTGACCTGATGTAAAACAAAAGCGGGGATATGGGCGCAATGAGCCATAAGCACTCCTGAATGAAATCAATACTCCCCTACCCGCAACATCTGCGAGGTAAGGCGTGAAATTCATCAGTCGTGTTTGTTCATTTGTGGGGCGCGCTCCGGTGAGACGAGGAATTCGTCGGGACATAGGATAGCCACACTCCGGTATGCGTTGCAAGCCTGTTTTATTCAACGATCGTGTAAAAATAAAAAGGCCTCCTGATATCAGGAGGCAAATGATTTATTTGGTGAACAATGAAAGGGTGCATTGAGAATGCCTGACACTGCAAGCATGGTGGGGATAGATCCCCACCAGATGCTCTTACTGTTTAATATCACAGGCTAAGAATGCCACCAGCTCAATATTTCCCTGCCTGAGCTGTAATTCACATAGCGAATCACGAACCATCCAGGTCAATAATAAAATAGTGAAGCAAATCACTACTAAGCCAAACAACAGATACTTTTGCGGCATTCCTCGCCTCCAGTGTTGATTTTCAACAAGTAAGAGGCTACTCTTATGGTGTTCATGCATAGGGGAGCCTCACTTTGATTACTATCAGGTGGGGCTTTTCTCTGTCTGTCTCCCGCTGAATACCTGAGACACACAGTCTCAAGCACCCGCCGCCATTCTAGCGTAAATACCTCACGGAATTATGTTTATATATTCCTAAAACATTTCTTATCGATGAATGTAAATAATGGAGATATCAATGACAGAATTATTAACGGTTCATCTATTTATATTTCCCGTATAAAAAAACCTGCCCTGAGGCAGGTCTTTTATTATTACCGATACGCTTACTGCAGCAGAGAAATATCCGCGACCTGCAGGAACAGTTCACGCAGTTTGGACAGCAGCGTCAGACGGTTGATGCGAACATCTTTGTCTTCAGCGTTAACCATCACGTTCTCGAAGAACTCATCCACCGGCTCGCGCAGCGCAGCCAGCTCAATCAGCGCATCCTGATAACGGCCTGCGGCGAAATACGGCTGCAGTTTGTCGCGCAGCACCACCAGATTGCCCGCCAGCTTGATTTCCGCCGCTTCTTTCAGCACTGAAGCGTGAACGATGTCGTTCAGCGTCTCGTCGGATTTCGCGAGGATGTTGGAGACACGTTTGTTTGCCGCCGCCAGCGCGGAGGACTCTTCCAGGGTACGGAAGTGCGATACGGCTTTCATGCGCGCATCAAAATCCGCCGGGCGGGTTGGACGACGCGCCAGTACCGCCTGGATCGTGTCGACGCCGTAACCTTCGTCCTGATACCAGGCGCGGAAGCGGCCCAGCATAAAGTCGATCACATCATCAACCACGTTGGCGTTGGTCAGCTTCTCACCGTACAGACGCACCGCTTCTTCGGTCAGCGTTTGCAGATCGAGATTCAGGTTCTTCTCAACGATGATACGCAGCACGCCCAGCGCGGCGCGGCGCAGCGCAAACGGGTCTTTATCGCCTTTCGGATGCTGCCCGATACCAAAGATACCCGCCAGGGTGTCCATCTTATCGGCAATCGCCACCGCGCAGGCCACCGGGTTAGACGGCAGCGCGTCGCCGGCAAAGCGCGGCTGATACTGCTCGTTCAGCGCTACGGCCACGTCTTCCGCTTCGCCGTCATGGCGCGCGTAGTGCATCCCCATCACGCCCTGGGTGTCGGTGAACTCGAAGACCATGTTGGTCATCAGGTCGCACTTGGACAGCAGGCCCGCGCGGGTCGCATGGTTCACATCAGCGCCAATCTGCCCGGCAATCCAGCCCGCCAGCGCCTGGATGCGATCGGTCTTGTCGCGCAGAGTCCCAAGTTGCTGTTGGAACAGCACGGTTTCCAGACGCGGCAGGTTATCTTCCAGACGTTTTTTACGGTCGGTGTTGAAGAAGAATTCAGCATCGGCCAGACGCGGACGAACCACCTTCTCGTTACCGGAGATGATCTGCTGCGGATCTTTGGACTCGATGTTGGCCACGAAGATAAAGTTCGGCAGCAGTTTGCCGGCATTGTCGTAGACCGGGAAGTACTTCTGGTCGCCCTTCATGGTGTAAACCAGCGCTTCGGACGGCACCGCGAGGAATTTTTCTTCGAACTTCGCCGTCAGCACCACCGGCCATTCCACCAGCGAGGTGACTTCTTCCAGCAGGCTTTCGCTCAGATCGGCTTGACCGCCAATCTTACGCGCCGCTTCTTCCGCATCGGCTTTGATTTTGGCTTTACGCTGTTCGTAATCGGCGATGACTTTACCGCGCTCCAGCAGGATCTGCGGGTACTGGTCGGCATGATCGATAGTGAACTCCGGCTCACCCATAAAGCGATGCCCGCGAATCACGCGATCGGACGGAATACCGAGGATAGTGGCCGGGATCACTTTGTCACCCAGCAGCAAAGTCACCGTGTGAACCGGACGCACGAAGTGGACGTCAGACGCGCCCCAGCGCATCAGTTTCGGGATCGGCAGCTTCGCCAGCGAGCTGGCAATCATGTTCGGCAGCAGCGCTTCAGTGCTTTCGCCCTTTACATGGGCGCGATACAGCAGCCACTCGCCTTTGTCGGTGGTCAGACGTTCGGCCTGATCGACGGTGATACCGCAGCCGCGCGCCCAGCCTTCGGCCGCTTTGCTTGGCTTGCCTTCGGCATCGAACGCCTGGGCAATAGCCGGGCCGCGTTTTTCCACTTCGCGATCGGCTTGCGCCGCCGCCAGGTTGGCTACCTTCAGCGCCAGACGACGCGGGGCGGCAAACCATTCCACTTTACCGTGTGCGAGGCCGGCATTATCCAGCTCCGCGGTCACGTTCGCAGCAAAAGATTCCGCCAGGCTGCGCAGCGCTTTTGGTGGCAGCTCTTCAGTGCCGATTTCCACCAGAAAAGTATTCTCAGACATGGCCGCCTCTTATTTATTCTTGTTGCACATCGGGAAGCCGAGCGCTTCACGGGAAGCGTAGTACGCTTCCGCCACTGCTTTAGTCAGGGTGCGAATGCGCAGAATATAGCGCTGACGCTCGGTGACGGAGATGGCTTTACGCGCATCCAGCAGGTTAAAGCTGTGAGCCGCTTTCAGAATACGTTCATAGGCCGGCAGCGGCAGCGGGGTCTCCAGCGCCAGCAGCTGCTGGGCCTCTTTCTCATACTGCTCAAAGCAGGAGAACAGGAAGTCGACGTCGGCGTATTCGAAGTTATAGGTGGACTGCTCCACTTCATTCTGGTGGAACACGTCGCCGTAAGTGGTTTTACCCAGCGGGCCATCGCTCCAGACCAGGTCATAAACGCTGTCCACGCCCTGGATGTACATCGCCAGACGCTCCAGACCGTAGGTGATCTCGCCGGTCACCGGCTTACACTCGAGGCCGCCCACCTGCTGGAAGTAGGTGAACTGCGTCACTTCCATGCCGTTGAGCCACACTTCCCAACCCAGACCCCAGGCGCCCAGCGTCGGGTTTTCCCAGTTGTCTTCGACAAAACGAATATCGTGAATGGTCGGGTCCATACCCAGCTCTTTCAGCGATCCGAGGTACAGCTCCTGAATGTTGTCCGGAGAGGGCTTAATCACCACCTGGAACTGATAGTAGTGCTGTAAACGGTTCGGGTTTTCGCCATAGCGGCCATCGGTTGGACGACGGGAAGGCTGCACGTAGGCGGTCGCCATTGGCTCCGGCCCTAACGCGCGCAGGCAGGTCATCGGGTGAGAGGTGCCGGCGCCGACTTCCATGTCCAGTGGTTGAACAATGGTGCAGCCCTGACGAGCCCAGTAATCCTGTAAGGTCAGGATCAGGCCCTGGAAGGTCCTGGTATCAAACTTTTGCATATGATTTCGTGCTGGATACGTGTGGATTTAAAGGAAGGAGTCAGTATACCCGCTGGCTGCGAGATATACAGTACGAAACGGCGTTGTTTCAGGAAAACGGACGAAATTTACGCCAGCCGGGGTCGATTCAGCGCATCGAAAGATGCATAAACTGGCCGTCCGGGTCAAAGGAACAGATGAAACGCTCATTCTTGCCGGTCCGCCCCGAAAGCTCATAGCTCGCCTGGAATTGTTCAAAATGGTTCACGTCAACGAGCTGCGTTTGCGTGTTGTAGCGAATAGCGGCCTGATCCTTGCAAAGCTGGGCCATATTGAGCGTCGTTTGCGGAGTAATGCGTGCGCGCTGCGCTTTTTGCGCCGGGGGAGAAATGGTCTCGCTGCAGCCCGCGAGGAGCAGCACCAGCATAATGGAAACAACACCTTTCACCACGTACTCCTCCACCGCCTTGTTAGCAAGTTGTTATCGTAAAGATTCAGTATTACAGGTATTTTGCGAATATCATAAAACCGCGACAAGTCTGTGACCGAAAACTCAGACTAATCTATTGCGACACCGGGACATAAGGCGGGTCAGACCTTATTTCGCCAGCAGACTTTGAGGGACTGATGCAAGAAAAGATACACTGGATCACCAACCTGCGCGGTATCGCCTGCATGATGGTGGTGATGATCCACAGTACCAGTTGGTATATCACTCATCCGCATGCCATCACCCTTATGGAATGGGACATCGCCAATCTGCTCAATTCCGCCTCCCGCGTCAGCGTGCCGCTGTTTTTTATGATCTCGGGATACCTGTTTTTTGGCGAGCGCAGCGCCCAGCCGCGCCATTTCTGGCGAATTGGTTTGTGCATTGCGTTCTATAGCGCGCTGTCTCTGCTGTATATCGCGCTGTTTACCCATATCAACGTCGAGCTATCGTTAAAGAATTTGCTGCAGAAGCCCGTCTTCTACCACCTGTGGTTTTTCTTTGCTATCGCCGTCATCTACCTGCTCTCGCCGCTGATTCAGGTTAAGTCCGTCAGTGGCAAAATGCTGCTGGTGCTGATGGCGATCCTCGGTATTCTGGCCAACCCCAATATGGTCAGCGTCAAAGCCGCCGGGATTGAGTGGCTGCCAGTCAACCTCTATATCAACGGCGATACCTTTTATTACGTGCTCTACGGCGTGCTGGGCAGAGCCATTGGCACCCTGGACACCAATAAAAAATGGCTGACCCCGTTCTGCGCCGCGCTGTTCATCGCCGCCGTGTGGGTTATCTCCCGCGGCACGCTGCATGAGCTGCGCTGGCGCGGAGACTTTGGCGACACCTGGTATCTCTACTGCGGGCCGGCGGTGTTCGTTTGCGCGGTCGCCCTGCTGACGCTGGCCAAAAACTGGCTTAACGCACGTCCCCTGCCCGGTATCGCCTGCATTGCGCGACATTCACTGGGGATCTACGGTTTCCATGCCCTGATAGTGCATGCGCTGCGCGCCAGCCATCTGGAGCTGTCCCGCTGGCCGCTGCTGGACATTGTGTGGATATTTAGCGCCGCCCTGCTCGGCAGCCTGCTGCTGTCAGGCCTGGTGCAGCGGATTGATAGCCGCCGGCTGGTCAGCTAACGGTCCGCCACCCGGAGGGGCCCGAATTACGACTCAGGCCCCTCTTCCGTCACGCTGAGAGGTTCCCGTAAGCGCGTCGGGTCCCAGGCATCACGCACGTTTTTCTGCACCGCAACAGCGCCAAACAGGCTCAAAAAGTACGCCAGCCCATAGAACCCTTTCTCGCTGAGCAGCAGAGTGGCATTCCACAGTCCGATAACCAGCAGACCTACAGCGATAACGAAGACCACCAGGCAGGTGGTGTAGTACAGCGCGGTGGTCGGAATGGCTTCATACTTATCGCGCACCGTCTTTTGATAAGATGCCGCGGCAAACAGCCCCAGTACCAGGACAGCAAAATAATAGCCTTTCTCATTCAACTGCATATCGGCATTCCACAGCCCCACCAGATAGGTGACGATGCCGCCGATCAGGGCAATCCAGGAGATCAAATGAAACGCCGGAGAATACGTCGCGTGCTTGTTTTCCATCACTTTTTACCTTTTACGCGCCTCGGAGCGGCGCTTATTCCGTTTTTTGCATCGCCCGGGCGACGCGGGTCCGTTCGGGGGTTGCCGATGCGCCATATAAGCAGACAAACCATGCCGCGATATAGACGGCTTTTTCATGCCAGTCTGCCGGCACATACCAGGCGCCGACCAGCAGCAGGCCGACCGATAGCAGCAGCACCAGCCGACATAAGGCAATAAAACCGTCGTCCTGTTCCTGCCACTGGCTGGCGCGCTGATGGGCGAGGACGGCAAACATCCCCATCACCAGTACGCCAAGAAAATAACCTTTACCGCTAAACAACGGGCAGGTTCGCCAGATACCGAGCAGATAAACCAGCGATCCTGCTGCCATCATCACCCTGGCAATGTTGCGTTTTGTGTTCATCTCACCTCCCTGGTCGACAGGGGCTGATTATGACCGAGTCACCCGACGATGCCGCAGGTTATGCACGGCAAAGCGGTGATTTCGGAATAAACAAATACGCTTTTTTGGATGGATGTAGCCGGGACATTCAGGGAGGGAATCCGCCCGGCGCTGCCGGACGGACTGAGGCTAAGACATCAGCGATTTCAGCTGCTGATAAATCTGGCGGAAGGTTTCCCGCTGTGGCGCATAGTGGGCCACACGGCGATCGTCCGGGCGATGGGCTTGTTCAAGCGGCAGCGGCTTCAGCAGCCCGGCGCGGTCTGCCTCGTCGTGCACCGCCAGCTGCGCCAGCCGGGCCGCCCCCAGCGCCGGGCCGACATCGCCCCCGGTACGGTAATCGAGCTGCAGGCCGCTAATATCCGCCAGCATTTGCCGCCAGTAAGCGCTGCGCGCCCCGCCGCCGATAAGCGTGATGCTCTGCGGCTTGATGCCGCAGGCGTGTACCACGTCCATGCCATCCGCCAGCGCATAGCCCACTCCCTCCAGCACCGCCCGCGCCAGCTCTGCCGGCCCATGCTGATGCGTCAGGCCAAAAAAGACGCCCTTGGCCTGCGGGTTGTTGTGCGGCGTGCGTTCGCCCGACAGATAGGGCAGGAACCACACCGGACCGGCGCTTTCATCCGCCGTCTGCGCCGCCGCGATCAGCGCCGGCACGCTGGCCAGGCCGGTTAATTTCGCCGCCCAGTCCAGGCAGGAGGCCGCGCTGAGCATCACCGACATCAGATGCCAACGGCCCGGCAGCGCATGGCAGAAGCTGTGCACCGCGCTTTCGGGTTTGCTGAGGAACCCTTCGCTGACGGCGAAGTAGACGCCTGAGGTGCCCAGCGACAGCATTGCCTGCCCGGCGTCGGCCATTCCGACCCCGACCGCGCCTGCGGCGTTGTCGCCGCCGCCGCCCACCACCAGCGCCTGCGGCATATTCCACGCCTGCGCCACCTCAGGTCGCAGTTGTCCGGTGACGTCGCTGCCTTCAAACAGCGCCGGCATCGCATCCCGACTGAGATCGCAGGCGGCGAGCATCTCATCGCTCCAGTCACGCCGGGCGACGTCCAGCCACATCGTACCGGCGGCGTCAGACATGTCGCTGGCAAGCTCGCCGGTCATGCGCAGGCGCAGATAGTCCTTCGGCAGCAGCACTTTATCGACCTGGTTGAACACCGCCGCCTCGTGGCGCTGCACCCAGAGTAACTTCGGCGCCGTAAAGCCCGGCATCATCAGGTTGCCGGTGATCTGCCGGGAAGCGCTGACTTTTTCCTCCAGCAGCTGGCACTCTTCGGCGCAGCGGCCGTCATTCCATAAAATGGCCGGACGCAGCACCTGTAACGATTTATCCAGCAACGTGGCGCCGTGCATCTGACCAGCGATGCCCAGCGCCTTCACGTCGCGCAGGCTATACTGCGCGCCCAGGGCTTTCATCGCCGTGTCTGTCGCCAGCCACCACTGTTCGGGATCTTGTTCCGACCACAGCGGATGAGGACGCGAGACGGTGAGTTTTTCGGTATGCGATGCCACTACCTCACCCTGCTCATTCAGCAGAATGGCTTTGACGCCCGATGTTCCCAGATCGATGCCGATATACATACTACCTCTCCTTAAACGCGCGCCACGGCTAAGCGTGGCGCGAACAGAGCATCCTGGTTGCGACGCCGGTCACGCCGGGCGCCGCCGCATGATTACTTATCAAACAGATAATGGTTGACCAGGTTTTCCAGTTGTTCCTGCTGGCCGCTGCGATGCTGCGGCGCCAGCTGATGCTGAGTGGCATACTGGGCTATGTCGCTGAGGGTCATCTGCCCGTTAAGGATCTGCTGCCCCAGCTCACCGTTCCAGCCGGCGTAGCGTCTGGCCACGCGTTTATCCAGCTCACCGTCCTCAATCATCCGCGCCGCAACTTTCAGCGACAGCGCCATGGTATCCATCGCGCCAATATGACCATAGAACAGGTCGTATTTGTCGGTACTCTGCCGGCGCACTTTCGCATCAAAGTTGAGGCCACCGGTGGTGAAGCCGCCCGCTTTAAGAATTTCATACATCACCAGCGCATTCTCTTCGACGCTGTTCGGGAACTGGTCGGTATCCCAGCCCAGCTGCGGATCGCCGCGGTTGGCGTCGACGGAGCCGAACAGCCCCAGCGCGATGGCCGTCGCGATTTCATGATGGAACGAATGGCCGGCGAGCGTGGCATGGTTAGCTTCAATATTCAGTTTAATCTCTTTTTCCAGACCAAACTGTTTGAGGAAGCCGTAAACGGTAGAGGCATCATAGTCATACTGATGCTTGGTCGGTTCCTGCGGTTTGGGCTCAATCAGCAGCGTGCCTTTAAAGCCAATTTTATGCTTATGCTCCACCACCAGTTGCATGAAGCGGCCAATCTGTTCACGCTCCTGGCGCAGGTCGGTATTCAGCAGGGTTTCATAGCCCTCGCGACCGCCCCACAGCACATAGTTTTCGCCTCCCAGCTGATGAGTGGCATTCATGGCGGTGACCACCTGGGTGGCCGCCCAGCTAAACACTTCCGGATCCGGGTTGGTGGCCGCGCCAGCGCCGTAGCGCGGGTTGGTAAAACAGTTTGCGGTCCCCCACAAAAGCTTCACGCCGCTCTGCTGCTGTTTCTCTGCCAGCACCTCGACCATGCGGGCGAAGTTATTGCTGTACTCCTTGAGCGAAGCGCCTTCCGGCGAGACGTCAACGTCGTGGAAGCAGTAGTAAGGCACGTTGAGTTTGTGGAAGAATTCAAACGCCACATCGGCTTTACGTTTGGCCATCTCCAGGGCGTCGCCAGGCTGCTGCCATGGACGGTCGAAGGAGCCCACGCCAAACATATCGGCGCCATTCCAGCAGAAGGTATGCCAGTAACAGGCCGCAAAACGCAGATGATCTTCCATCCGTTTGCCCAGCACCAGTTCATCCGGGTTGTAGTGACGGAAAGCCAGCGGGTTAGTGGATTTCGGGCCTTCGTAACGAACGCGATCGAGTTGATCGAAATAGGTCTGCATAGAGAACTCCATATTCAGAGATGCGGCGAATAACCAATCAGATACCCTAAATAATTCGAGTTGCAGGAAGGCGGCAAGAGCGTGAACCTCCAGGCGCTGGTACCAGCAAGAGGTCGGAGCAACGAATGTCACCAACCCACCTACAACTTGAAGTATGACGGGTTTAAGCCAATATAGAATTTCACTTTCCATCTCCTCAATTACGTTATTTCACACCGCCATTGAGAGAATCCACAAACGTGCGCCAGCTCGCAAAAAATAATATACTTCCGCCTTCTCCGTGCCCTGTCGGACAAGTCCAGTGCAATAATAAGAGTGTGCATGAATAAAATACGATCGCCGTCATAATTTGCACATTAAACGAAATTTCATAACGGCAAAATAAGAACCGGTAATTGCCAGCCCTGCTTTCCGCGTTAAGAATCTGTAACGTATCCGCAACCTCATGTATCAAACATTATTTTTCCGTTCGTCTTATCTACCCTTACAAAAAAGGTATCATTATTATGAAGATAAAGAACCTTTGCCTTACACTTTGCGCCAGCTCCCTCCTGCTCGCCAGCATGGCGGGGATGGCGAAAGAAGTGAAGATTGGCATGGCCATCGACGATCTGCGTCTGGAGCGCTGGCAGAAAGACCGTGATATTTTCGTCAATAAAGCGGAATCCTTAGGCGCCAAAGTTTTTGTCCAATCCGCCAACGGCAATGAAGAAACGCAGATGTCGCAAATTGAAAATATGATCAACCGCGGCGTCGATGTGTTAGTCATTATTCCTTATAACGGTCAGGTACTCAGCAACGTGATTAAAGAAGCCAAGCAGGAAGGTATTAAAGTCCTGGCCTATGACCGTATGATTAATAATGCTGATATTGATTTCTATATTTCTTTCGACAATGAAAAAGTTGGTGAAATGCAGGCGCAAAGTCTGGTCGACAAAGTGCCGCAGGGTAATTATTTCCTGATGGGCGGCTCGCCGGTGGATAATAACGCCAAACTGTTCCGCGCCGGGCAGATGAAGGTCCTCAAACCGTATGTGGATGAAGGCAAAATTAAGATTGTCGGCGATCAGTGGGTTGACGGCTGGCTGCCGGAGAACGCGCTGAAAATAATGGAAAACGCGCTGACGGCGAATAATAACAAGATCGATGCCGTGGTCGCCTCCAATGACGCCACCGCCGGCGGCGCCATCCAGGCCTTAACCGCCCAGGGGCTGGCCGGTAAAGTGGCGATCTCCGGTCAGGATGCTGACCTGGCGGGTGTGAAGCGCATTATTTCCGGTACTCAGACGATGACCGTCTATAAACCGATTACCACCCTGGCCACCAACGCCGCTGAAATCGCCGTTGAGCTGGGTAACGATAAGCAGCCGAAGGCCGATACCACGCTGAATAACGGCTTAAAAGATGTCCCTTCGCGCCTGTTAACGCCCATTGAGGTGAATAAAGAGAATATTGACGCCACGGTGATTAAAGACGGTTTCCATAAAAAGAGTGAATTGTAATGGCTGACGCCCCGCTCCGGGGCGTCATTTTCATCCCGCCGGATATCACTTTTGCGGAGTCTTTATGGCCTGGCTACTCGAAATGAAGAACATCACCAAAACCTTCGGCGCCGTTAAAGCCGTGGATAACGTCAGCCTGCGTCTGAACGCTGGCGAAGTGGTCTCGTTATGCGGTGAAAATGGGTCGGGGAAATCGACGCTGATGAAGGTGTTGTGCGGTATCTATCCGCACGGAAGCTATGAGGGCGAGATTATTTTTGCCGGCGAAACGCTGCAGGCAAACCATATTCGCGATACCGAACGCAAAGGCATCGCCATTATTCACCAGGAGCTGGCGCTGGTGAAACATCTCACCGTGCTGGAGAATATTTTCCTCGGCGCCGAGATCTCCCGCCACGGTCTGCTGGATTATGAAACCATGACGCTGCGCTGTCAGAAGCTGTTGGCGCAGGTCAATCTGCCCATATCGCCCGACACCCGCGTCGGCGACCTCGGCCTTGGCCAGCAGCAGCTGGTGGAGATAGCCAAGGCGCTGAATAAACAGGTTCGTCTGCTGATCCTCGACGAACCGACCGCTTCCTTAACCGAACAAGAGACCGCGACGCTGCTGACGATCATTCGCGATCTGCAAAACCACGGTATCGCCTGCATTTATATTTCTCACAAGCTCAATGAGGTCAAAGCGATCTCCGACACGATCTGCGTGATCCGCGATGGCCAGCACATCGGCACCCGCGACGCCAGCGGCATGAGCGAAGACGATATCATCACCATGATGGTCGGCCGCGAGCTCACCGCGCTCTATCCCAGCGAGCCGCACGCCCACGGCGAGGAGATCCTGCGGGTCGAACATTTAACCGCCTGGCACCCGGTAAACCGCCATATTAAACGCGTCAATGACGTCTCGTTTTCCCTGCGTCGCGGGGAAATCCTCGGCATCGCCGGGTTGGTCGGCGCCGGACGTACCGAGGCGGTACAGTGCCTGTTCGGCGTCTGGCCGGGGCGCTGGCAAGGGGAGATCTTTATTGATGGCCAGCCGGTGAGCATTTCTAACTGCCAGCAGGCCATTGCCCACGGCATCGCCATGGTGCCGGAAGACCGCAAAAAAGACGGCATCGTGCCGGTGATGGCGGTGGGCAAAAACATTACCCTGGCGGCGCTCAACCAGTTCACCGGCGCGATGAGCAGCCTGGACGACGCCGCCGAGCAGCACTGCATTCAGCAGTCCATTCAGCGTTTGAAAATTAAAACCTCCTCGCCGGAACTGGCGATTGGCCGCCTGAGCGGCGGCAACCAGCAAAAGGCGATACTCGCGCGCTGTCTGCTGCTCAATCCGCGCATTCTGATCCTCGACGAACCCACCCGTGGCATCGATATCGGGGCGAAGTATGAAATTTATAAACTGATTAACCAGCTGGTGCAGCAGGGCATCGCGGTCATTGTCATTTCATCAGAACTGCCCGAGGTGCTCGGTCTCAGCGATCGGGTGCTGGTCATGCACGAAGGTAGACTAAAAGCCAATTTGGTTAATCAACATCTGACCCAGGAACAGGTGATGGAAGCCGCGCTGAGGAGCGAACGCCATGTCGAAGAACACGTCGTCTGAAATCAAACTCACCCCAACCGCCCCCGCCGCCTTGCCGGCGCTGAAGGGGCTGAATCTCCAGGTCTTTGTGATGATCGCCGCCATCGTCGTCATTATGCTGTTTTTCACCTGGGTTACCGATGGCGCCTACCTGAGCGCACGCAATATCTCCAACCTGCTGCGCCAGACGGCCATCACCGGCATCCTCGCCGTTGGCATGGTGTTTGTGATTATTTCGGCAGAAATCGACCTGTCCGTCGGCTCGATGATGGGGCTGCTGGGCGGCGCCGCGGCAATCTTTGACGTCTGGCTCGGCTGGCCGCTGCCGCTCACCATCCTGGTGACCCTGGTGATGGGCCTGCTGCTCGGGGCGTGGAACGGATGGTGGGTGGCCTATCGCAAGGTTCCCTCGTTTATCGTCACCCTCGCCGGGATGCTGGCGTTTCGCGGCATTCTGATCGGCATCACCAACGGGACCACCGTCTCGCCCACCAGCCCGGCGATGGCGCAGATCGGCCAAAGCTATCTGCCAGACGGTATTGGGTTTGGCATCGGCGTTGTCGGCATGGCGGCGTTTATCGTCTGGCAGTGGCGCGGGCGGATGCGCCGTCAGGCGTTAGGTCTGGCGACCTCGTCCTCCACCGCCGCCGTTGGCCGTCAGGCCATTACCGCGGTGATTGTGCTGGGCGCAATCTGGCTGCTCAATGACTATCGTGGCGTGCCCACCCCGGTGCTGATCCTCGCTGCCCTGCTGCTGGCAGGTCTGTTTATGGCCACCCGCACCGCCTTTGGTCGTCGCATCTATGCCATCGGCGGCAACCTGGAGGCGGCCCGCCTCTCAGGGATCAACGTCGAGCGAACCAAGCTGGCGGTGTTTGCCATTAACGGCCTGATGGTCGCCATTGCCGGGCTGATCCTCAGCTCGCGCCTCGGCGCCGGGTCGCCCTCGGCGGGCAATATCGCCGAACTGGACGCCATCGCCGCCTGCGTCATCGGCGGCACCAGCCTGGCGGGCGGCATCGGCAGCGTCGCCGGAGCGGTAATGGGGGCGTTTATTATGTCAGCCCTGGATAACGGCATGAGCATGATGGACGTCGCCACCTTCTGGCAATATATCGTTAAAGGCGCCATTTTGCTGCTGGCGGTGTGGATGGACTCCGCCACCAAGCGGCGCGCGTGAGGAGAGACTCTCTGGAGAATGTCTGAATTCTTTGCGCTACCGCCAAACTTCGCCACAAGGCGCTTGAAATATCTCGGGCATTAGCCGGTAGTGTATACCCAACAGCATTCGGGTTGCAGACGGCGCCCCCGGGCTGCGTACCGGCGTACGTGGCCCGGGTGAGTGAGGAAGCCAGGCCATCGGCAACATCATGAATGAAGGGGTATGACCGGGGTTAGAGCAGGAACATTATCTATGTTTGAAAAGCGTCACCGTATTACGCTGTTATTCAATGCCAACAAAGCTTATGACCGCCAGGTGGTTGAGGGCGTCGGCGAGTATCTGCAAGCCTCCCAGCTGGAGTGGGATATCTTTATTGAAGAGGATTTTCGGGCACGAATCGAAAACATCAAAGAGTGGTTGGGCGATGGCGTTATCGCCGACTATGACGATCCCGAAATTGAAAAGCTGCTGGCCGATGTCCACGTGCCCATCGTCGGCGTCGGCGGCTCTTATCATCAGCCAGAGCAGTACCCGCCGGTCCACTATATTGCCACGGACAACGCCGCGCTGGTGGAAAGCGCCTTTCTTCATTTGAAGGAAAAAGGGGTGCACCGCTTCGCGTTTTACGGACTCCCCACCTCCAGCGGTAAACGCTGGGCGGTAGAGCGCGAGTATGCCTTCTGCCAGCTGGTCGCGAAGGAGAAGTATCGCGGCGTGGTCTACCAGGGGCTGGAGACGGCGCCGGAAAACTGGCAGCACGCGCAAAACCGGCTCGCCGACTGGCTGCAAACCCTGCCGCCGCAAACCGGCATCATCGCCGTCACCGACGCCCGCGCCCGCCACGTCCTGCAGGCCTGCGAGCTGCTGCATATCCCGGTGCCAGAGAAACTGTGCGTTATTGGCATCGATAACGAGGAGCTGACCCGCTATCTCTCTCGCGTCGCCCTCTCCTCCGTCGCCCAGGGCACCCGCCAGATGGGTTATCAGGCGGCAAAATTACTCCACCGGCTGCTGAATAACGAGGTGCTCCCGCTGCAGCGCCAGCTGATCCCGCCGATGCGCGTCGTTGAGCGACGCTCCACCGACTACCGGTCATTGAACGATCCCTCCGTGATTCAGGCGATGCATTACATTCGCAACAATGCCTGCAAAGGCATCAAGGTGGAACAGGTGCTCGACGCCGTGGGCATCTCTCGCTCCAATCTGGAGAAACGCTTCAAAGAGGAAGTCGGGGAGACCATCCACACGGTGATCCACAGCGAGAAACTGGAAAAGGCGCGCAGCCTGCTGGTGTCCACCAGCCTGTCGATCAATGAGATATCACAGATGTGCGGCTACCCATCGCTGCAATATTTTTATTCGGTGTTTAAGAAGGAGTACGACGTGACGCCGAAGGAGTACCGTGACCGGCACAGCGAGGTGATGCTGTAGGGCAAAAAAATGCCCGGCGACAAGGCCGGGCATCCGGATTACAGATGGGCGGCGATGAGCCGCTGATTGTCCTGATACATCGCGAAGAGATAGTTGTTGTAGCTCGACCCTTTGGTCGAATAACCCTTCAGCTTATGAATCATGGTACTGGCCGTCACTTCCTGATCCGCCTTGCGCAGCTGCAGGCGCGATTTGCGGAATGAAGAATAAGCCGGGTGGGTGTTCAGGTTGGTGACATAAGCCTGCACCGACTGCTCCACTGATTCGAACTGCGAGTAGCCTTTCATCGCCCCGCGGCAGCGACCGGCGCCGCACTTCATGCCAAACAGGTTGTTGTTCTCACGCGCCAGCTTGGAGGTACCCCAGCCACTTTCCGCCGCCGCCATGGTTGCCACCATGCTGTTCGGAATAATGTCGACACGCTCAAGCAGCGCGTTCCAGGGCACATGACGCGTATTGCCTGACCACTTCACCTTATAACGGGCAGCGATATCTTTCAGACGCGCCTTCTCAGTCGGCGACCAGCGAGCATCGTACTGCTTGGAAACAAGCCAGTTACGATCCGCAGTAATCGCCTGATTCTGCTTGGTAATATAAGGCATGACCGTCCGGAGAAACGCTTTTTTCCTTGGTGTTCCGGAAGGGTATTTTCGCAAGTCAGGAAGTGAACTGCTCTTTACACTATTGCGAGAATACTCTTGTTTACTGCTTACCTTAGTACTACTGATCTTCTTAACCGTTGGGGCTTTATGACTCTTTGTTGCTGTGTGCGTTGTTGCCAACACACTACCTGAAAATACACAGGTTAGTAACATAAGTATGGCGGCCCCATATCGTCGTATGGGATTCGATATCATCAGGTCTCCTGGTCGGATATATGCATTCCAACACCTTGTTTTTCACAAAAAAACGATAGCTGAATCGCTAATAGTATCAAAAATACGCAATGAGAGCATCAACAGAAATAGTCCAATTCCGAATTGGTGTCATCTGAAATCGGTTTCTGCGCCGCATCGCCAGTGCGAAAATGCTAGCTTCGTCTCATTTTTAGCCTATTTTTTGAGCGGTGTCACTCACCCCTTTTCATCCTCCTGGTAAAACGCCCGCCAGGAGGAGTTCACCCGTGCGGCAACAAGGCACACTAGATAAAAACCGCTCACAGGATCCCGCAATGAAACTCGCTGCGCTTGCCACGTTATTCGTGCCTGGGATGGCCTTTGCCGCCTGGACTACTACCGACTTCCCTGCCTTTACCGAAGAAGGGACGGGCCGATTCATCAGCCAGAAAGTGGTTGAGAAGGGTACACGTCCTCTGCAGCTAAATTTTGACCAGCAGTGCTGGCAGCCTTCCGGCGGCATTAAGCTCAACCAGATGCTGTCCATGGAGCCCTGCCGTGGCACCCCGCCGCAATGGCGTATCTTCCGCCAGGGGTTGTATACCCTGGAGGTGGATACCCGCTCCGGCACACCGACAATGATGATTTCGCTGGAGGAAAAAGAGGCCAGCGCCGCGGCGCCGCAGATCCGTCAGTGTCCGAAGTGGGATGGAAAACCGCTGACCATCGACGTCAGCAAAACCTTCGCCGAGGGCAGCAAGGTCCGCGATTTCTACAGCGGCAATGTCGCGACCGTCAGCGGCGGCAAAATCACCCTGCAGCCCGCCTTCGGCAGCAATGGCCTGCTGCTGCTCGAGCGTGCCGAGACCGCCGCCCCGGCGCCGTTTGACTGGCACAACGCCACTGTCTACTTCGTCCTGACCGATCGCTTTGTAAATGGCAACCCGGCCAACGACAACAGCTATGGCCGTCATAAAGACGGCATGCAGGAGATCGGCACCTTCCACGGCGGTGACCTGCAGGGATTAACCAGCAAGCTGGATTATCTGCAGCAGATGGGGGTTAACGCCCTGTGGATCAGCTCCCCGCTCGAGCAGATCCACGGCTGGGTCGGCGGCGGCACGAAGGGCGATTTCCCGCACTACGCCTACCACGGCTATTACACCCAGGACTGGTCGAAACTGGACGCCAACATGGGGACCGAAGCGGATCTCCGCCGACTGGTGGATGAAGCGCATAAGCGCGGCATACGCATCCTGTTTGACGTGGTGATGAACCATACCGGTTACGCTACCCTGGCCGACATGCAGGAGTTCCAGTTCGGCGCCCTGTATCTGCAAGGCGATGAGCTGAAAAAAACCCTTGGCGAGCGCTGGACGGACTGGAAACCGGGCGCGGGCCAGACCTGGCATAGCTTTAACGACTACATCAACTTCAGCGACAAAGCCGGCTGGGAGAAATGGTGGGGCAAGAAGTGGATCCGCACCGATATCGGCGATTATGACAACCCAGGCTATGACGATCTCACCATGTCGCTGGCCTTCCTGCCGGACCTGAAAACCGAATCGAAGGAAGCCTCAGGCCTGCCGAACTTCTATAGCCATAAACCAGACACCGCAGCGAAAGCGATCCCGGGCTATACGCCGCGCGACTACCTGACCCACTGGCTGAGCCAGTGGGTACGCGACTACGGCATCGATGGCTTCCGCGTCGATACCGCCAAACATGTGGAGATGGACGCCTGGCAGCAGTTAAAAACCCAGGCCACCGCCGCGCTGGCGGAGTGGAAGAAAGCCAATCCGGATAAAGCGCTGGATGCGGCGCCGTTCTGGATGACCGGCGAAGCCTGGGGACATGGAGTGATGCAGAGCGATTATTATCGCCACGGTTTTGATGCGATGATCAATTTCGACTATCAGGATCAGGCGGCGAAAGCGGCGACCTGTATGGCTAATATTGACCTCACCTGGCAGCAAATGGCGGACAAGCTGCAGAGCTTTAACGTCCTGAGTTACCTCTCCTCGCACGATACGCGCCTGTTCCGCGAAGGCGGCACCACCGCGGCGGAGCTGTTGCTGCTGGCCCCTGGCGCCGTGCAGATTTTCTATGGTGACGAATCATCGCGCCCGTTCGGCCCCACCGGCTCGGACCCGCTGCAGGGCACCCGTTCGCAGATGAACTGGCAGGATGTTAACGGCAAGGCGGCCCGCAGCGTCACTCACTGGCAGAAGATCGGTCAGTTCCGCGCTCGCCATCCGGCAATCGGCATGGGCAAACAGACAACGCTGTCGATGCCGCGTGGTTACGGGTTCGTGCGTGAGAGCGGTGAAGACAAAGTGATGGTCATCTGGGCCGGACAACAGCAGTAATCCACAGGTGGCTCTCCGCCCTGGCGGGGAGCCATTCAGAACAAAACGCTAACAAAATAGCAATTTACAGGATAAAGATAAAAAGCCGTCTCCTCCCGCCGATTTGCACCACGCTAGCGCTGGCGTTATGGTTAGCCACTTTCCAGAACCACCGATAGACTATTCGCGATGACATTTTCCCTTTTCGGCGACAAATTCACCCGTCATTCAGGCATCACCCGCTTGATGGAAGACCTTAATGACGGTCTGCGCACGCCGGGCGCTATTATGCTGGGCGGCGGCAACCCCGCTCAGATCCCGGAAATGAATGACTACTTCCAGCAGCTGCTGTCCGACATGCTGGATAATGGCAAAGCCCTTGATGCGCTTTGTAATTATGATGGTCCGCAGGGCAAAAGCGAGCTGCTGAGCCTGCTGGCGAACATGCTGCGCGACGAGCTGGGCTGGGAGATCGAACCACAGAATATTGCGCTAACAAACGGCAGTCAGAGCGCATTTTTCTACTTATTTAATCTGTTTGCAGGCCGTCGGGCAGATGGCACCACGCGTAAGGTACTGTTCCCACTGACGCCGGAATATATTGGTTACGCCGATGCCGGTCTGGAAGAGGATCTGTTCGTTGCCACCCGGCCGAACATCGAACTGCTGCCGGAAGGCCAGTTCAAATACCACGTTGATTTTGAACATCTGCAGGTGACGGAAGAGACCGGGATGATCTGCGTCTCGCGCCCCACCAACCCGACCGGCAACGTCATCACTGATGAAGAGCTGATCAAACTGGATGCGCTGGCGAATCAGCACGGGGTCCCGCTGGTGATTGATAATGCCTACGGCGTGCCGTTCCCGGGCATTATCTTTAGCGACGCCCGACCGCTGTGGAATCCAAACATCGTGCTGTGTATGAGCCTGTCCAAACTGGGCCTGCCGGGCAGCCGCTGCGGGATTATCATCGCCAACGAGAAAATCATCACCGCCATCAGCAACATGAACGGCATTATCAGCCTCGCCCCTGGCGGCATTGGGCCGGCAATGATGTGCGAAATGATTAAACGACAGGATCTGCTGCGCCTGTCAGAGACGGTGATCAAGCCCTTCTATTACCAGCGGGTGCAGGAAACCATCGCCATTATTCGCCGTTATTTACCGGAGGAGCGCTGCCTGATCCACAAACCGGAGGGAGCCATTTTCCTCTGGCTATGGTTTAAGGACCTGCCGGTCTCCACCGAGCTGCTGTATCAGCGGCTGAAAAAGCGCGGCGTGCTGATGGTGCCGGGGGATTACTTCTTCCCGGGTCTGGATAAGCCGTGGCCGCACACTCACCAGTGTATGCGCATGAACTATGTGCCAGACCCGCAAAAAATTGAGGCCGGGGTGAAAATTCTCGCCGAAGAGATTGAATTCGCCTGGCGCGAACAGGAAGCATAGCCTCTGACGCCACGGGCGGTTAACGCCCGTCAGCGCCCCCACTCACGCCAGCGCCAGCCGCTGGCGTTTTTGCGCACATAGCGCCTCCAGCTCCGCGGGAACCATCACCCGCAGCGCCTGCGTCGGGCAGGCGGCCACGCAGGCTGGTCCTTCAGCGCGGTGATGGCATAAATCGCATTTCAGCGCCTGCGCCTGCTCCTTCACTACCGTAACGGTCATCGCGCCGTACGGGCAGGCCACCATGCAACTTTTGCAGCCGATGCAGCGCCGCTGGTCGACCCACCAGACGTCATTGTCGCGCTGAATCGCCCCTTGCGGGCAAACGCTGGCGCAGGGCGCATCCTCGCATTGCCGGCACGCCGTCGCCGTCGATATGTCACCGCTTTTCACCACCCGGATACGCGGCGCGAAATGGTTCGTCGACAGGGCGGCGACATCCTGCGCCTGCTGGTGCGCCACCGCACAAGCCACTTCACAGGTACGACAGCCAATACACCGCTGGGCATTGGCAATAAGAAACTGGTTCATCCTCTGCTCCCTGGGGATAAAACCGCAGGGTGCCAGAATAGTCCCTGCCCGCGCTTTGATCCTGAATGGAATCAGCGCTGTTTTTTGTCAGATGGCCTGCAGGATGTGGTCATTTGCCTGACGCTTCACGCACCGTGAAACCCAGCTCACGCGAAATTGCTTCGGCGGTCTCACGCAGCGGTTTTAACAAGTTCTTTTCGCCTATCTGCTTGAGGCGCGACGTCGAAAGAGAAATAGAGATGGCATAGGGCACGCGCTGATGAATATCGAAAACCGGCACCGCCAGACAGGACACCCCCAGCTCATTCTCTTCCCGATCCATGGCCATGTTACGTTCACGGATCTGCGCCAGCTCATCATGCATGGCCGGTAAGCCGGTGATGGTGTTGCGGGTCAGCGGCTGAATAACATCCTGATGAGTATTCCAGTAATGCTCAACATAATCAGGATGGCCGAACGCCATGTAAATCTTCCCCATCGCGGAACAGTAGAGCGGCATATGCTGGCCAATGTAAGCACGGGTACGCAGCATTCCGGTTGTCGGCTCGAGCTTGTAAATCAGGATCGCATGATCGTCTTCCCGACTGGAAAAGTTCACCGTCTCGCCCGTCGCCAGATTAAGCGTTTCAAGATGGGGGGCCGCCACATGAATGATATTCAGCGAGGACAGCGCCTTCTGTCCAACCGCGATGAACTTGGTGGTGAGCCGATAGCTACCCGCAGCCGGCGCTGGCGTGACATACCCGCAGGACTGCAAGCCCTGCAGCAATCGATGGACCGTGCTTTTATTCAGCCCCGCCAGCTCTGACAGATGCGCCAGCGGGCAACCGTTTGGATAGTTGCTCAGGATTTCAATCAACATCAGTCCACGGAACAGGCTCTGACTTCCCGCCGGCCTCTCTTTGTCTTGCCCTGTCTCGCTCTCTTTCATCACCATCGCTTCCGCTCCCCTTTCGTTGCGTTCTGATGGTAGCGCAAAGTGTGTGTCAGTTCACGATCTGAGATCAAAAAACATAACCAATTGATTTTTATTGTTTTTAAAAAACACCCCTGCCGTTGATCTGACAAATTTTGATCGTTATATTTGAAATCAGATTTCGCATTGTGAAATTTAACGATAAAAAAGCGATCAAAACTCACCAGGGAAACTCGTATGAAAGTAACTTTTTCGCAGTTAAAAGAGGCCTTCAATCAGGTACTGCTTAAACGCGGCGTGGCGGCGGAAACCGCCGATGCCTGCGCGGACATGTTCGCCCGCACCACGGAATCCGGCGTCTATTCACACGGCGTGAACCGCTTTCCCCGCTTTATCCAGCAACTGGACAATGGCGATATCATCCCTGAAGCCAAACCGCAGCGTATTACCAGCCTCGGCGCGATTGAGCAGTGGGACGCCCAGCGGTCCATCGGCAACCTGACGGCAAAAAAGATGATGGACCGGGCGATGGAACTGGCATCCGATCACGGCATTGGGCTGGTGGCGCTGCGGAACGCCAACCACTGGATGCGCGGGGGGAGCTACGGCTGGCAGGCGGCGGAAAAAGGCTACATCGGCATCTGCTGGACCAACTCCATCGCCGTGATGCCGCCGTGGGGCGCCAAAGAATGCCGTATCGGTACCAACCCGCTGATCGTCGCCATTCCTTCCACACCAATCACCATGGTGGATATGTCGATGTCGATGTTCTCCTACGGCATGCTGGAGGTGAACCGCCTGGCGGGCCGTGAACTGCCGGTAGACGGCGGATTCGACGATGAGGGCAACCTGACCAAAGAACCGGGCGTCATCGAGAAAAATCGCCGCATTTTACCGATGGGCTACTGGAAAGGCTCCGGCCTGTCGATCGTGCTGGATATGATCGCCACCCTGCTTTCCAATGGATCTTCTGTTGCCGAAGTGACCCAGGAAAACAGCGATGAATATGGCGTTTCGCAGATTTTCATCGCCATTGAGGTCGATAAGCTTATCGACGGCGCAACCCGCGATGCCAAGCTGCAACGGATTATGGATTTCATCACCACCGCCGAACGGGCCGATGAAAACGTGGCCATCCGTTTACCGGGACATGAGTTTACCCGCCTGCTGGAAGAGAATCGTCGCGACGGTATCACCGTCGATGACAGCGTCTGGGCGAAAATTCAGGCGCTGTAAGGAGTTAAGCCATGATCTTTGGACATATCACGCAGCCTAATCCGTGTCGGTTGCCTGCGGCAATTGAGCGAGCCCTGGATTTCCTGCGCAGCACCGATTTCAGCAAACTGGCCCCCGGCGTCGTGGAGATCGACGGCAAAAATATCTTCGCGCAGATTATCGACTTAACCACTCGCGAAGTTGCCGAAAATCGCCCGGAAGTGCATCGCCGCTATCTGGATATCCAATTTCTGGCCTGGGGCGAAGAGAAAATAGGTTTCGCTATTGATAACGGTAATAACGCCATTAGCGAATCGCTATTAGCACAGCGCGATATTATTTTCTTTCACGGTTGCGAACATGAATCGTTCCTTGAAATGATCCCGGGAAGCTACGTCATATTTTTCCCACAGGATGTTCATCGCCCCGGATGCCATAAGTCGGTCGCCACGCCGATCAGAAAAATCGTGGTTAAAGTGGCCATCGACGCTTTATAAAAGAATTATATTCAGGAGCACATTATGAAAAATAATACCGGTTATATTATCGGTGCGTATCCCTGTGCACCCTCTTTTCACCAGAAAAGTGAAGACGAAGAAAAAGCATTCTGGCGGCAACTGGCCGACACCCCGGATATTCGAGGGCTGGAGCAGCCCTGTCTTGAACATCTCCACCCACTGGGCGACGAGTGGTTATTGCGCCATACGCCTGCCGACTGGCAAATCGTCGTCACGGCGATTATGGAAACCATGCGCCGCCGCGGAGGTAACGACGGCTTTGGGCTGGCGTCCAGCGACGAAGAACAGCGTAAAGCCTGCGTGGCGTACTATCGCCACCTTTACCAGAAAATCAACACGATCAATGCGGCAAACGCCGGGAAAATCGTGGCGCTTGAACTCCATGCCGCCCCTTGCGCCAGCAACCCTAACGTCACCCAGGCTACCGACGCCTTTGCCCGTTCGCTGAAGGAAGTCGCCAGCTGGGACTGGTCGTGCGACCTGGTGTTGGAACATTGCGATGCGATGACCGGCCCCGCGCCGCGCAAGGGATTTCTGCCTTTAGATAATGTGCTGGAAACCCTTGCCGGTTATGAGATCAGCGTTGGCATTAACTGGGCACGCTCTGCCATTGAAGGCCAGGACACCACCCTGCCGCTGGCCCATACCCGGCAGGCCAGCCAGGCCGGTAAGCTTGGCGCACTGATGTTCTCCGGTACCACGCAACATGGCGAATACGGTGAATGGCAGGATTTACACGCACCGTTCTCCCCCTTCTGTGCAGAAAGTTTAATGACCCACACACATGTGCGTGAATTATTAGCCTGTACTGACAGCAAGCCTTTGCAATTTCTCGGTATTAAATTACTGGAAATTAATCCTGATGCGGACGTCAATCATCGCATAGCGATATTACGCGACGGCATTACTGCCTTAAATAAAGCACAACAATAATAAAAAACAGAACACTTACTCTACGAGGCTACAACTATGAATATGACCTCTCGACCAGGACTAAAAGATATCCCTCGTCAGCGTTGGCTGCGAATTATTCCACCAATTCTGATCGCCTGTATTATCTCTTATATGGACCGCGTCAATATCGCCTTTGCGATGCCGGGCGGCATGGATGCAGAACTGGGTATTTCCGCCACCATGGCGGGACTGGCAGGTGGTATTTTCTTTATTGGTTATCTGTTCTTACAGGTTCCCGGCGGCAAAATTGCCGTTCACGGAAGCGGCAAGAAGTTTATTGGCTGGTCGCTGGTCGCCTGGGCGGTAATCTCCGTCCTGACGGGATTAATCACCAACCAGTATCAGTTGCTGGTGCTGCGCTTCCTGCTGGGGGTGGCGGAAGGTGGGATGCTCCCGGTAGTGCTAACCATGATCAGCAACTGGTTCCCGGACGCCGAACGCGGGCGCGCTAACGCCATTGTCATTATGTTTGTCCCCATCGCCGGGATTATCACCGCCCCGCTTTCGGGATGGATCATCACCGTACTCGACTGGCGCTGGCTGTTCATTATCGAAGGTTTGCTCTCAGTGGCCGTTCTGTTGCTCTGGGCCTATACCGTCTATGACCGCCCACAGGAAGCGCGCTGGATCTCTGATGCCGAGAAGCACTATCTGGTGGAAACGCTGGCCGCAGAACAAAAGGCGATTGCCGGAACCGAGGTGAAAAACGCTTCGCTCAGCGCAGTGCTTTCCGATAAAACCATGTGGCAGCTTATCGCGCTGAACTTCTTCTATCAGACCGGGATTTACGGCTACACCTTGTGGCTGCCCACCATCCTCAAAGAGCTGACCCACAGCAGCATGGGTCAGGTCGGGGTGCTCGCCATTCTGCCCTACGTCGGCGCCATTGCCGGCATGTTCCTGTTCTCCTCCCTCTCGGATCGCACCGGCAAACGCAAGCTGTTTGTCTGCCTGCCGCTGATTGGCTTTGCCCTGTGCATGTTCCTGTCGGTGGCGCTGAAGAATCAGATCTGGCTGTCCTACGCCGCGCTGGTCGGCTGCGGGTTCTTCCTGCAATCGGCGGCTGGCGTGTTCTGGACCATTCCGGCACGGCTGTTCAGCGCTGAAATGGCCGGCGGCGCGCGCGGGGTTATCAACGCCCTCGGCAACCTCGGCGGCTTCTGCGGTCCCTACGCGGTGGGCGTACTGATCACTCTCTACAGCAAAGACGCGGGGGTGTATTGCCTGGCTATCTCCCTGGCTCTGGCCGCGCTGATGGCTGTGCTGCTGCCGGCGAAATGCGATGCCGGCGCCACTCCCGTCAATACAGTGAACTCGCGGAAGCACGCCGCCTAAAAAATCGCCAGGCCTGTGGGTCATCTTCCCGCAGGCCGGCTAAGCGCAGCGCCATCCGGCAACATTGAGAGATAAAAAATGAGTGAGAAAGCACGCTTCTGGCTGGGCATTGACTGCGGTGGTACCTATCTGAAAGCCGGATTATATGACGCGCAAGGCCGTGAACATGGCATTAACCGACAATCACTGCAGACGCTGTCGCCTTTGCCAGGTTATGCCGAACGCGACATGGACCAGCTCTGGCAGCAGTGCGCCGCCACCATCGCCGGGCTGTTACGACGTACCGGTATCTGCGGTGAACAAATTAAAGGCGTGGGCATCTCCGCGCAGGGCAAGGGGCTGTTCCTGCTTGATAAACAGGATCGCCCGCTGGGCCATGCCATGCTCTCTTCCGACCGCCGGGCGCTGGCGATCGTCCAGCGCTGGCAACAGGATGGGATCCCGGAAAAGCTCTATCCCGTCACCCGCCAGACCCTATGGACCGGACATCCGGCCTCGCTGCTGCGCTGGGTGAAAGAACATGAACCGCAGCGCTACGCGCAAATTGGCTGCGTGATGATGGGCCATGACTATCTGCGCTGGCGCCTGACCGGCGTGAAAGGGTGCGAAGAGAGCAACATCTCTGAATCCAATCTCTACAACATGACCAGCGGCCAGTACGACCCGCGTCTGACCCAATGGTTGGGTATCGGCGAAATTGACGGTGCGCTGCCACCTCTCGTCGGTTCAGCAGAAAAAGGCGGGGAGATCACCGCTCAGGCAGCCGCCATCACCGGTCTGGCGGCGGGAACCCCCGTCGTCGGCGGTCTGTTTGATGTGGTCTCCACCGCACTCTGCGCCGGTATCAAAGATGAATACACGCTCAACGCGGTGATGGGCACCTGGGCCGTCACCAGCGGGATCACCCGTGGCCTGCGCGACCATGAAGCGCACCCTTACGTCTACGGCCGCTACGTCAACGACGGGCAGTACATTGTTCACGAAGCCAGCCCCACCTCGTCGGGCAACCTCGAATGGTTCACCGCCCAGTGGGGCGAACTCTCTTTTGACGATATCAATCAGGCCGTCGCCGGCCTGCCAAAGGCCGGTAGCGACCTCTTTTTTCTGCCGTTTCTCTACGGCAGCAACGCCGGGCTGGAGATGACCTGCGGCTTCTATGGCATGCAGGCGCTCCACACCCGCGCGCATCTGCTGCAGGCGGTCTATGAGGGCGTGGTGTTCAGCCACATGACCCACCTCAACCGCATGCGCGAACGCTTTACCCACGTGCAGGCCCTGCGCGTCACCGGCGGCCCGGCGCACTCCGACGTCTGGATGCAGATGCTGGCGGACGTCAGCGGCCTGCGCGTCGAGCTGCCGCAGGTAGAGGAGACCGGCTGCTTTGGCGCCGCGCTCGCCGCCCGGGTCGGCACTGGCGTTTATCGCGATTTCAACGATGCCTGCCGCCACCTTCAGCACCCGGTGCGCACGCTGCTGCCTGACATGTCCGCCCACGCGCGCTACCAGCAAAAATATTGCCATTACCAACATTTGATTGAAGCACTACAGGGCTACCACGCCCGTATTAAGGAGCATGCATTATGAGCCGACCATTACTGCAACTGGCGCTCGACCATACCAGCCTTGAAGCGGCCAGCCGCGATGTCGCCCTGTTACAGGACCACGTCGATATCGTTGAAGCCGGCACCATCCTCTGCTTAACAGAAGGCCTTAGCGCGGTGAAAGCCCTGCGCGCCCAGTGTCCGGATAAAATCATC
The DNA here is from genome assembly GCF_003790505.1 of Klebsiella sp. P1CD1. NCBI lineage: Bacteria > Pseudomonadati > Pseudomonadota > Gammaproteobacteria > Enterobacterales > Enterobacteriaceae > Klebsiella > Klebsiella sp. P1CD1. Next base: position 219,954 of record NZ_CP033631.1, on the reverse strand, counting down.
GTCGCCGACTGGAAGGTTGCCGATGCGGGAGAAACGCTGGCTCAGCAGGCCTTTGCCGCTGGCGCCAACTGGATGACCATCATCTGCGCCGCGCCCCTCGCCACGGTGGAAAAGGGCCACGCCGTCGCGCAAAGCTGCGGCGGTGAAATACAGATGGAGTTGTTTGGCAACTGGACGCTGGATGACGCTCGCGCCTGGTACCGCACCGGCGTCCGCCAGGCGATTTACCATCGCGGCCGCGACGCCCAGGCCAGCGGCCAACAGTGGAGTGACGTCGATCTGGCGCGGATGAAAGCACTCTCAGATATCGGCCTTCAGCTGTCGATCACCGGTGGCATCACCCCAGCCGATCTGCCCTTGTTCAAAGATATTCAGGTAAAAGCGTTTATTGCTGGTCGCGCGCTAGCCGGAGCACCGCAACCGGCGCAGGTCGCCGCGGCGTTCCATGCGCAGATCGACGCGATCTGGGGAGATAAGCATGCGTAACCATCCGTTAGGGATCTATGAGAAAGCACTGGCGAAAGATCTCAGCTGGCCGGAACGGCTGGTGCTGGCGAAAAGCTGCGGTTTCGATTTCGTCGAGATGTCGGTGGATGAGACCGACGAGCGGCTGTCGCGTCTCGACTGGAGCGCAACACAGCGCGCCTCGCTGGTCACCGCTATGCTGGAAACCGGCGTGGCGGTCCCGTCGATGTGCCTCTCCGCGCATCGCCGTTTCCCTTTTGGCAGCCGCGATGCGGCCGTGCGCCAACGGGCACGAGAGATCATGAGTAAAGCCATCCGTCTGGCGCGCGATCTCGGCATCCGCACCATTCAGCTGGCAGGGTATGACGTCTATTACGAAGCGCATGATGAAGGTACCCAACAGCGCTTTGCCGAAGGGCTGGCGTGGGCAGTGGAACAGGCCGCAGCGGCGCAGGTGATGCTGGCGGTGGAGATCATGGATACCGCTTTTATGAACTCCATCAGCAAATGGAAAAAGTGGGATGAGATGCTCGCCTCGCCGTGGTTCTCGGTCTACCCCGACGTGGGCAATCTTAGCGCCTGGGGAAACGACGTCACCGCCGAGCTGAAGCTGGGTATCGATCGCATCGCCGCCATTCATTTAAAAGATACCCAGCCGGTGACCGCGCAGAGCCCAGGTCAGTTCCGCGACGTACCGTTTGGCGAAGGCTGTGTGGATTTCATTGGCATCTTCAAAACGCTGCATGAGCTGAACTATCGCGGCGCATTTCTGATTGAGATGTGGACGGAAAAAGCCAAAGAGCCGGTACTGGAAATTATCCAGGCCCGACGCTGGATAGAAGCGCGGATGCAGGAAGGAGGATTCGCATGTTAGAACAGTTAAAAGCCGACGTGCTGGCGGCCAACCTGGCGCTCCCGGCGCACCAGCTGGTGACGTTTACCTGGGGCAACGTCAGCGCGGTCGATGAAACCCGCACGCTGATGGTGATCAAACCTTCCGGCGTGGAATACGACGTGATGACCGCCGAGGATATGGTGGTGGTCGAGATCGCCAGCGGCAAGATAGTGGCTGGCGGTAAAAAGCCGTCATCGGACACGCCGACCCATCTGGCACTCTATCGCCGTTATCCGCAGATCGGCGGGATCGTGCATACCCACTCCCGCCACGCGACGATCTGGTCGCAGGCGGGTCTCGATCTGCCCGCATGGGGCACCACCCACGCCGACTACTTTTATGGCGCGATCCCCTGTACCCGCCTGATGACCGAAGAGGAAATTAACGGGGAATATGAGTATCAGACCGGCGAAGTGATTATTCAGACCTTCGAAGAACGACACCTCGATCCAGCACAGATTCCGGCGGTACTTGTCCATTCACACGGTCCGTTCGCCTGGGGAAAAGACGCCGCAGACGCCGTACATAATGCCGTGGTGCTTGAGGAGTGCGCGTATATGGGGCTGTTCTCGCGCCAGCTCTCGCCTCAGTTGCCGGAGATGCAGTCGGTATTGCTGGATAAACACTATTTGCGCAAGCACGGCGCGAACGCCTATTACGGGCAAAACTGACGCCAACCGCCTCTCTTCCCCGGCAGGACGCCGGGGAGCTGGCGTGAATGATTACAGAAACAACGCCTTATCGCGCAGGATATGATCGTTACCGCGACGGCGGGTGAAGCCAATCCGATCGAAATACTCCAGGATCTGAATCGCCAGCTTACGCCCGACGTTTAAGGTGTCGCGGAAATCCGCGGCGCAGGTTGATCCGCGCAGCTGATCCAGCTCGCGCACCCGTTGGGCGAACTGCACAATGCGATCGTTGCGGTAGTAACGATCCTTGACGATCGCAGTAATCATCCCCTGCTGCGCCGCCTGGCGCAGCACCGCGCGCATCAGGGACTCTTCAACATGGACTTCGCGCGCGAGATCGCGCACCCACCACGGATCGTCGCCGAAAAGAGCCTCCACCTTCTGCCAGACCGCCTGCTGCTCGTCGGTAAACCCGGCTTTATGCTCCGGCAAATGCAGCCAGCCGTGATGGCTGTGGACTAAGCCACTCTCACGCATCTGCTCAATCAGCAGCAGCACCAGCGCTTCATCTTCCATCGGCAGCGCGATGCGGCGCAGGCGCTCCCGGCCAGGGCCCGGCTCGTCGCGATGCTGCTCATGGTAGCGCGCCAGGGCATCCAACAATTTTCGCTGCCAGCGGGCGGCAAGCGGCGCACTGAGCAGGCGCTGTCCGGCCTGCAGATAGTCCGGTCGCTGGATCAGGGCCGCCATTCCGGCTTCGCTGAGCTGCCGCGCCCAGGCGAAGCGCTCAAGCCGGACGGCATCCCGCTGCAGATGCAACTCCAGCGCCGGCGCATCGTCAGCGCCAACTGCCGCCAGGGCGTGCAGCCACTGCAGATACTCCGGTTTACGTTTGCCACGACGCGGGGGATCCAGCGTCACCACCCGTGCGCCGGCCAGCGTCATACGCGCAGAGATATCGCGGAGCACCAGCCGGTCGTTATCCGCCAGCCACAGCGGGGTATCCAGCACCAGCTCCGCCAGGTTGTCCTCGAGGAGCGACACCCGGCCGGTAATGTGGCTGGCAGCATGGTGAATATGCAGCGGTTGCCACTGGCTGAGCGGCGTATGGCACTGCAGCTCGACAATCACCCGTTCCGCAGGCTCCGGCGGCGGTGAGGACAACAGCCAGTCGCCGCGGTGCACTGCCTCTTTCTGTGCATCGCCGACAATATTCAGCGCAATGCGCTGCCCGGCGTGCGCCTGCTCAACCGCTTGATTCTGGGCATGCAGACCCCGCACGCGCATCGGCGTGTTCACGCCGGTGAGCCACAGAGTATCCCCGACCCGTACTTCACCGGAGAGCGCCGTCCCGGTGACCACCAGCCCTGCCCCTTTGACGGTAAAAGCGCGGTCCAGCGCCAGGCGAAACCGCTGCTGCTGCGGGCGGGGGCGCTCTGCAAGCTGCAGCAGATGGCTGCGCAGTTCGGCAATACCGATGTTTTCCGCCGCCGCGGTGGGAAAGAAAGCGACGGCGTCAAAGCCCAGCTCGCGCAGAGTCTGCTCGACCTCCGCCCGGACCTCCTCCACCCTGGCGGCCGCCACGCGGTCCGTTTTGGTGAGCGCCACGGTCAGCGTCGGCTTTCCGGTCAACTGCAGGATCGCCAGGTGTTCGCGGGTTTGCGCCATCACCCCGTCATCGCAGGCCACCACCAGCAGCGCATGGTCAATACCCCCTACCCCCGCCAGCATGTTGGACAAAAACTTTTCGTGCCCGGGAACGTCAATAAATCCCAGCACCCGCCCGTCCGGCTGCGGCCAGTAGGCATAGCCGAGATCGATCGTCATTCCCCGCGCTTTCTCTTCCGGCAGACGATCGGCATTTACGCCGGTTATCGCCTGCAGCAGCGTCGTTTTGCCGTGGTCAACATGTCCAGCGGTGGCAATAATCATCGTAACAACATCTCCATAAACCGGGTTTCATCTTCCAGACAGCGCAGGTCCAGCCAGAGCCGACCATCATCAATGCGGCCAATCACCGGACACGGCAGCGCGCGCCAGCGGGCAGCCAGCGCCTCCAGCCGGCTGCCGCGGCCGTCATGCGGGGTAAAGGTCAACGCCGCGCTGGGCAGGCGGTCAACGGGTAACGAACCGCTGCCAATCTGCGACTGGCAGGCTGCCACGCTGACGGCAAAGTCAGCATAGTGTGCCGCCAGGTCAGGCAGCAGGCGTTCAGCCAGCCGGCGGATCTCTTCCGCCGGACGGGTGAGCAAGCGCAGCGTCGGTAATCTCTCCGTCAGCACCTCCGGGTGCTGATAGAGGCGCAGCGTGGCTTCCAGCGCCGCGAGGGTCATTTTATCCGCGCGCAGGGCCCGCTTCAGCGGATGGCTTTGCAGCCGGGCAATCAGCGCGCGTTTGCCGACGATAATTCCGGCCTGCGGGCCGCCGAGCAGCTTGTCGCCAGAGAAACTGACCAGGCTCACCCCGGCGGCGATCATCTCCTGCGGCATCGGCTCCTTCGGCAGGCCATACTGGCTGAGATCCACCAGCGACCCGCTGCCCAGGTCGGCCACCACCGGGATGTCCAGTTCGCGGCCAATGGCCGCCAGCTCCGCTTCGTCGACGGCTTTAGTAAAGCCTTCAATGCTGTAGTTGCTGGTGTGAACCTTCATCAGCAGCGCGGTATTGTCATTCACCGCCTGACGATAGTCTTTGGCATGGGTGCGGTTGGTGGTACCCACTTCGTGCAGCTGACAACCCGCCTGACGCATCACATCAGGAATGCGAAATGCGCCGCCGATCTCCACCAGTTCGCCGCGGGAAACCACCACTTCGCGGCCGCTGGCGGTGGCCGCCAGCATCAGCAGAACGGCCGCCGCGTTGTTGTTCACGATACAGGCATCTTCCGCGCCGGTGATCTGGCACAGCAGATCGGCAATGGCGCGATCGCGATGGCCGCGCCCGGCGTCGTTGAGATCATATTCGAGCGTCACCGGCGCGCGCATCGCGCTGGCAACCGCCTCCACAGCCGACTCCGCCTGGATGGCGCGCCCCAGATTGGTATGCAATACCGTACCGGTGAGATTAAACACCGGACGCAGGGCGCTCCGCTGGCCGGCGGTGAGCCGCTGCTCACAGGCGTGCAGCCAGTCATGGCTCCAGTCAGGGAGCGTCTGCCGTTGGCTAATCTGTTCCCGCGCCTCATCCAGCATCTGGCGCAGCTGCGCCACCACCTGCGAATGGCCGTGCTGCGCCAGCAGGGGAGAAAAAGCGGGGTCGCGTAGTAAGCGGTCAATGGCCGGAAGCCGGGTATAAAGCGCACGAATATCGGTAGTCATGAATGGGCCTGGCGGTAAGTTATTTTCCCCCCTCCCGACGGGAGAGGGAGTCAACAATCAGCGGCGATTGTAACGCCTCCTTGCGCAAACTGTTACCTGCCTGGGTCAAGTCCGCGGCGGTTCGGTACGCGCAAAGCTGGCGCGCTGGAACAACGCATCCACCAGCTTCACCAGTTGCGGCCGGGTGGCGCACCAGCCGGGCGCGACCCGGCGAAAGTTCAGATAAGCAATGGCGCAGGCCGTTGAAATGGTCGCCAGATTAACCTCGTCGCCGCGCAGCGTTCCGTCTGCCGCGCAGGCTTCCAGCCGGTCGAGGCCGCGAGCCACTTTCTCCCGCTGGCGGAGCAGCTCTTGCTCTGACTGTTGCGCGCCCGGGCGAGCCTTTTCACGCACCAGCGCCTGGGCGGCCTCCATCACCCCATCCGCAAGCGCCTCTAGCTGACGCATCCTGAGAGCGGCTCTGGGGTCGGCGGGGATCATCGGCGGCGCCACGCCCAGCAGCTCCAGATACTGGGCGATGACCGGGGAGTCAAACCAGCACTCACCGTCGTCCGTCACCAGCGCCGGTACCTTGCCCAGCGGGTTATAGCGCGCCACACCGTTGCTTTCGCTGTAGGGGGATTCGTTGACAAACTCAAAAGGGATGCGCTTTTCCAGCAGGATCACGGAGATTTTGCGCACAAAGGGACTGGTGTAGCTGCCGATCAGTTTCATAACCTGCTCCTTATCGCCAACAAATTATCGCCAACAAAGATATGAGTATGGCTCAGGGCGGGGCAAAAGGCAGGTGAGCGTCCCGCTCAACCTGCCGCCGATCGCATTAATGATCGAGATAGAGGTAGTGCATCCAGCTGGTCATCCGCAGCAGCACTTTACGCATCACCGAGACGTGGGCGAAATGGTCGGAGTAGACCGCCACCTGCGCGTAGATACCATCAGGCAGCGCATCAATTTCGGCATTGGGGTCGAGCTCGATGGTCGCCAGCACGCCATCGCTGCCCGGCGTCACGGTCAGCGACTGTAACGCCCCTTGCGCCTGATAACTTCCTCCCGGCACCACCGGTAAAATACTCACCAGTTTGCCGTGGAACACCTGCCCGGGCAGGGCGTTAAACACCGCTTCCGCGTCGTCGCCTTTCTCCAGCCTTAACAGGGAATTTTGCCGAAACTGGGCGACGATCAGCCGTTTTTGCTCGGGGATAAACACCATCACCGGACGCAGCGGCAGCGAGGCGGCATAGGTCCCCGGACGGATCAGCACCTGGGTGATATACCCATCGCTTGGCGCCCGCACGGTGGTCTGATCGAGATTATATTTCGCCTCCGCCAGCTGGGCGCGCAGGCTGGCCACTTACGACTGCTCGCCGTTGATCATGCTGTCCAGCTGGCTCTGGATCTGCGCCTGCTCCGCCACCGACGCCTTGACCAGCGCGTCCTGGGCAAGGTAATTCTGCCTGGCGTTATCGATGTCGCTTTCCGAGAACGGGTTCACCCGCGCCTGGCTCCCTTTCAGGTAGCGCTGATAGTCCTTGTATAAGCGATCGCGTTCCGCCGACACGCGGGTGGTGTTGGCCTGGGCTTCAGAGAGCTGCGCTTTGAGGGTGTTAATACTGTGCAGCGCCGTCACCAGGTCGGCCTGCAGACGGTCGACCCGCGCCTGATAGCGCGCCGGGTCAATAGTAAAAAGCACCTCACCCTTTTTGACGCGCTGATTCGCTTTGTCGGTGACGCTGTTAACCACTCCGGTAACCTGCGGCGTAATAGGAATAGATATCACCGCCTTTTGCGCCAGAAAGGTGTAAGGGTGGTTATAGTTCATTAATAAAATAAGCGCGCTAACAATAAATACGCCCCCCAGCGCCGCGGTAGGTACCGTCCATTTATTTACCGGTATTTTGAAGATTTTAAATATCGACCAGGCGATGGCCACGTAGGTCAAAATTATCAACAGATCCATAGATTATTTCTCCGCCGCAGAGGTGGACTGCGGCCGCTGGATGGCCGCCACCTGGTGTTCAAGGTCGCTCAGTCGTTGGCGAAGCTGTTGTATATCGGTCTCTTTTTCAGGTTCATCAGGGGCCGTATTCGCCTTATGCTGCATGCCCCAGCCGCGCTCAGGCTGGTACAACGTGGCCCAAATCCATAAAAACGGCCAGATGACGTGGAGAGTAAAAAGACTGACCCATCCGGCGACATGAATAGCATCGGAATGAGGGTGGTTGCGTTTTTTGGCGATCAAATAAGGAATATCGTGAATAATGATAATCCCATAAAAAATGACCAGAAAAACGAAGATCAGAACGCCCAGCGCAAAATAATTGAGAAACATAATTCCCTCGGCTTTACGCTAATAATTTATATGAATTTTATTCACGACCCACTGACATTCGGGCCGCTATTTTGAGCATAATTCACGCCTTTCATTTTTGCCATCCGGCGTAAAAAAGTTATTCGGCAGTTAAGGTTGCTTAGTTACAGAGCCATCTCGCCCTGGCCGCAAAACCGGGCCGAGATCACAGCGGCAAAAATCCACCGTGAAATTCTTTGTGATCAAAATCACAAACAAACAACAAAACCACGAAACAAAATTGTGACAAACATCACACAAAAAGGCAGATCAGCGGCTAAAAAGGCGCTGTGTTGTTTTTTTACACAGGAATTATGTGATCAGCGTCACTACAAAAAGCGCTTTGCCCCCTATATTCATGTGATCCGAATCACACAAAAAGGCGCTGGCTGGACAGCTAAACGATTCAGTGCCAGATTTCGCACTATCAATCAGGGCCCGGCTACCTCTGCCGCCACATTAACAACAAACCTCGGGCTTTAAGCCTGCGCGATACGCAAAACAGAAGAAGGGGTGTTTTATGTCATCCGATATCAAGATCAAGGTGCAAAGCTTTGGTCGTTTCCTCAGCAATATGGTGATGCCGAATATCGGCGCGTTTATCGCGTGGGGTATCATCACCGCGCTTTTCATTCCGACAGGGTGGTTGCCAAACGAAACGCTGGCGAAGCTGGTCGGTCCGATGATCACCTACCTGCTGCCGCTGCTGATCGGTTACACCGGCGGTAAATTAGTCGGCGGCGAACGTGGTGGCGTGGTCGGGGCGATCACCACCATGGGCGTTATCGTCGGCGCGGATATGCCGATGTTCCTCGGCTCAATGATTGCCGGCCCGCTGGGCGGCTACTGCATCAAGAAGTTCGATAACTGGGTAGACGGTAAGATCAAATCCGGTTTTGAAATGCTGGTGAATAATTTCTCCGCTGGCATCATCGGGATGATCCTCGCCATTCTGGCCTTCCTCGGCATCGGCCCGGCGGTTGAAGTTCTGTCGAAAATTCTGGCGGCTGGCGTTAACTTTATGGTGGCGCACGACATGCTGCCGCTGGCGTCTATCTTCGTGGAACCGGCAAAAATCCTGTTCCTCAATAACGCCATTAACCACGGTATCTTCTCGCCGCTGGGTATTCAGCAGTCCCACGAGCTGGGTAAATCTATCTTCTTCCTGATTGAAGCTAACCCGGGTCCGGGGATGGGCGTTCTGCTGGCATACATGTTCTTTGGTCGCGGCAGCGCAAAACAGTCAGCAGGCGGGGCGGCTATCATCCACTTCCTGGGGGGTATCCATGAAATCTACTTCCCGTACGTGCTGATGAACCCACGTCTGATCCTGGCCGTTATCCTCGGCGGGATGACCGGTGTCTTCACCCTGACCATCCTCAATGGCGGTCTGGTCTCTCCGGCTTCCCCTGGCTCTATCCTGGCGGTGCTGGCGATGACGCCGAAAGGCGCCTACTTCGCTAACATCGCCGCGATTATCGCAGCGATGGCGGTCTCCTTCGTGGTCTCTGCGGTTCTGCTGAAGACCAGCAAGGTAAAAGAAGAAGACGATATCGAAGCCGCAACGCGTCGTATGCATGACATGAAAGCGGAATCCAAAGGTGCCAGCCCGCTGGCGGCCGGTAATGTCACCAACGACCTGAGCCATGTGCGTAAAATCATCGTCGCCTGCGACGCCGGGATGGGTTCCAGCGCCATGGGTGCCGGGGTGCTGCGCAAGAAAGTGCAGGATGCCGGACTGAGTAACATCTCGGTTACCAACAGCGCGATCAATAACCTGCCGCCGGATGTTGACCTGGTCATCACTCACCGTGACCTGACCGAGCGGGCGATGCGCCAGGTACCACAGGCGCAGCATATTTCGCTGACCAACTTCCTCGACAGCGGTCTGTACACCAGCCTGACCGAGCGTCTGGTCGCGGCCCAGCGCCACATCGAGAATGAAGTGAAAGTTACCGATAGCCTGAAAGACAGCTTTGATGATGGTGACAAAAACCTGTTCCAGTTGGGTGCGGATAACATCTTCCTCGGGCGCAAAGCAGCCACCAAAGAAGAAGCCATTCGCTTCGCCGGCGAGCAGCTGGTGAAAGGCGGCTACGTCGAGCCGGAATATGTGCAGGCGATGCTGGACCGCGAAAAACTGACCTCGACCTATCTCGGCGAGTCCATCGCGGTCCCGCACGGCACCATCGAAGCGAAAGACCGTGTGCTGAAAACCGGCGTCGTCTTCTGCCAGTACCCGGAAGGCGTGCGCTTCGGGGAAGATGAAGACGATGTCGCCCGCCTGGTGATCGGTATCGCGGCCCGCAACAACGAGCATATTCAGGTTATCACCAGCCTGACTAACGCCCTGGATGACGAAACCGTGATTGAGCGCCTGGCGAAAACCACCAGCGTCGACGAAGTTCTGGCACTGTTGAATAAATAACCAAAGCGGTCCATTCCCTCTCCCTTTGGGAGAGGGTTTGGGTGAGGGGAAAAGCCTCACCCCAGCCCTCTCAGGTAAAAACATTAATTGAAGGTTAATACTATGAAAGCATTACATTTTGGCGCAGGTAATATCGGACGTGGCTTTATCGGTAAATTGCTGGCCGACGCGGGCATTGAACTGACGTTCGCCGATGTCAATCAGACCGTACTTGATGCCCTGAATGCCCGTCATAGCTATCAGGTTCACGTCGTCGGTGAGAATGAGCAAGTGGATACTGTCTCCGGCGTCAATGCCGTCAGCAGCATCGGCGATGAGGTTGTGGACCTGATCGCTGAGGTGGATCTGGTCACCACCGCCGTCGGTCCCGTCGTACTTGAGCGCATCGCCCCGGCCATCGCCAAAGGACTGGCGAAGCGCAAAGCGCAGGGCAGCGAACGTCCGCTGAACATTATCGCCTGCGAAAATATGGTGCGCGGCACCACGCAGTTAAAAGGCCACGTGTTTAACGCGCTGGCGGAAGAAGATAAAGCGTGGGTTGAAGCCCATATCGGCTTTGTCGACTCTGCCGTTGACCGTATTGTGCCGCCATCGGCTTCCGCCACCCATGACCCGCTGGAAGTCACCGTGGAAACCTTCAGCGAGTGGATTGTCGATAAGACGCAGTTCAAAGGAGCGCTGCCGACTATCCCGGGAATGGAATTAACTGATAACCTGATGGCATTTGTCGAACGCAAGCTCTTCACCTTGAACACCGGGCATGCTATAACCGCCTACCTCGGAAAACTGGCGGGCCACCAGACGATTCGCGACGCGATCCTCGACGAGAAAATTCGTGCCGTCGTGCAGGGCGCGATGGAAGAGAGCGGCGCGGTGCTGATCAAACGTTACGCCTTTGACCCGCAGAAACACGCGGCTTATATCCAGAAAATTCTTGGACGTTTCGAGAACCCGTACCTGAAAGACGATGTTGAGCGCGTTGGCCGTCAGCCGCTGCGCAAACTGAGCGCTGGCGACCGTTTAATTAAGCCGCTGCTGGGTACCCTGGAATACGGTCTGCCGCACCGCAACCTGGTGAAAGGGATTGCAGCGGCGATGCATTTCCGTAGCGAAGACGATCCGCAGGCGCAGGAGTTGGCAGCCCTGATCGCCGACAAGGGGCCGCAGGCCGCGCTGGCGCAGATTTCCGGCCTGGATGCCGCAAGTGATGTCGTCGCGGAGGCCGTTAACGACTACAACGCGGAAAAATGATGCACAACCTGGCGCGACCAACGTCGCGCCCATTACGACTCCTGTCAGATATGCAGGCAATGATGGAAGAAACACAAGCATTTGAAAACCGTGTGCTTGAGCGTCTGAATGCTGGCAAAACCGTACGAAGCTTCCTGATCGCCACCGTCGAACTGTTAACGGAAGCGGTCAATATTCTGGTGCTTCAGGTGTTCCGTAAAGACGACTACGCGGTGAAATACGCCGTCGAGCCCTTGCTGGAGGGCAGCGGGCCGCTCGGCGATCTCTCTGTACGCCTGAAGCTGATTTATGGCCTTGGGGTGATAAGTCGTGCCGAATATGAAGACGCCGAACTGCTGATGGCCCTGCGCGAAGAGCTTAACCACGACGGCAATGAGTACAGCTTTACCGACGACGAAATTATCGGGCCGTTCGGCGAGCTGCACTGCGTCGCCGCCCTGCCGCCAACGCCGCAGTTTGATGACAGCGATGCCGAACTGCTGGCAATGCAGAAGCTGCGTTACCAGCAGATGGTGCGCTCAACAATGGTGTTGTCCCTGACTGAGCTGATTTCGCGAATCAGCTTAAAAAAAGCCTTCCAGAAATCAACGCTCTGACTCCGGCTCCGTCTGGTCGCAGGTCGGCCGGTAAAGCTGACGATAATATTCCAGACGCTGCAGAAACAACGCTTCCTTATCCTGGGGAATATCTCGCGGTATATGCTGCAGACGCGGAGATTTTTTCAAATACTCCATAAACGCCTGACTGGAAGCCATAAAATCAACCGCTTTATCGATTAAACGTGGTACGCCGTCGCCGATCTTTGCCATCACGTCCTCCTTTTGGGAATAATCTGATTAAGCATTAGCCAAATCACCGGCGCGGGTTAAGGAAAACGTGCTTATCTGCCGACGGGCTTCACAGAAATGAAATTAGAACGGGTATTAGGTGGAATATTAATAAAATTCAAATTATTAGCGAGCGCTGGTATAGCATTCTGCGGGCGATAAACGGCGAATTTTTGATAAATAACTATCAACAATGGCGGTCACGGCACATACTATAGGCGAATGAAGCCCCTTTATTAACAGATTAAGTCACCATGAAAGAAGTCGAAAAAAATGAAATCAAGCGCCTGAGCGACCGTCTCGACGCCATCCGCCATCAGCAGGCCGAGCTGTCGCTGGTGGAAGCCGCCGACAAATACGCCGAGCTGGAAAAAGAAAAAGCCACCCTGGAAGCGGAGATTGAACGTCTGCGTTCCGTCCAGAGCCAGAAGCTGAGCAAAGAGGCGCAGAAACTAATGAGCCTGCCGTTCCGCCGCGCGATCACCAAAAAAGAGCAGGCCGATATGGGCAAGCTGAAGAAAAGCGTTCGCGGTCTGGTGGTCGTCCATCCGATGACCGCCCTGGGCCGGGAAATGGGTCTGAAAGAGATGACCGGTTTCGCCCGCAGCGAATTCTGATCCCCTGCCCTCTCCGCCCGGAGAGGGTCATTCTGTCTTCACTTCCCACATTTTTACCCTCAGCCAGGTCGATTGGTCCAACCAATAATTTCATCTACCCCCCAGCAGTTCACAAATCCATCAAAATACATCACAAACACGTTGCTTAAGAGCAACATCTGATTAACCATTCGTTGTCATCAACCCTGATACCCTTAATTGGCCGGGCCAATTTTACCTACGATGGGATCGGCAATGAGCGCAGACTCAGCCCTCCTCTCCTGGCGGCCCGATGGAGACCCTGCATGAATCTCTGGCAACAAAACTACGATCCCGCCGGTAATATCTGGTTATCCAGTCTTATCGCATCGCTACCGATTCTGTTTTTCTTTTTTGCGCTGATTAAGCTCAAACTGAAAGGCTACCTCGCAGCCACCTGGACCGTCGCTATTGCGCTGGCCGTCGCCTTGCTGTTCTATAAAATGCCGGTGGACCGCGCCTTAGCCTCGGTGGTCTACGGCTTCTTCTACGGCCTGTGGCCTATCGCGTGGATTATTATCGCCGCGGTCTTCGTCTATAAAATCTCGGTGAAGACCGGGCAGTTCGACATCATCCGCTCATCGATTCTGTCGATTACGCCGGACCAGCGCCTGCAGATGCTGATCGTCGGCTTCTCGTTCGGCGCCTTTCTCGAAGGGGCGGCGGGTTTCGGCGCGCCGGTGGCGATTACCGCCGCGCTGCTGGTCGGCCTTGGGTTTAACCCGCTGTATGCGGCTGGCCTGTGCCTGATCGTCAACACCGCGCCGGTGGCCTTCGGCGCGATGGGCATCCCGATCCTGGTCGCCGGCCAGGTGACCGGTATCGACAGCTTTGCTATCGGCCAGATGGTGGGCCGCCAGTTGCCGTTCCTGACCATTATCGTCCTGTTCTGGATCATGGCCATCATGGATGGCTGGCGCGGCATCAAAGAGACCTGGCCGGCGGTGATGGTGGCAGGCGGTTCGTTCGCTATTGCCCAGTACCTCAGCTCTAACTTCCTTGGCCCGGAGCTGCCGGACATCATCTCGTCGCTGGTCTCCCTGGTCTGTCTGACCCTGTTCCTCAAACGCTGGCAGCCGGTACGCATCTTCCGCTTCGGCGATATCGGCGCCTCGCAGGTGGATATGACGCTGGCCCGCACCCGCTACACGGCGGGACAAGTGATCCGCGCCTGGTCGCCGTTCCTGTTCCTGACCGCCACCGTGACCCTGTGGAGCGTACCGCCGTTTAAAGCGCTGTTCGCACCGGGCGGCGCAATGTATGACTTCGTGATCAATATTTCGGTGCCGTTCCTCGACAAAATGGTTGCCCGTATGCCGCCGGTGGTTAGCGCCGCGACGCCATACGCCGCGGTGTATAAATTCGACTGGCTGTCGGCAACCGGCACCGCCATTCTGTTCGCCGCCCTGCTGTCCATCGTCTGGCTGCGCATGAAGCCAAAAGACGCGCTGACCACCTTCGCCGGGACGCTGAAGGATCTGGCGCTGCCGATCTACTCTATCGGCATGGTGCTGGCGTTCGCCTTTATCTCCAACTACTCCGGGCTGTCGTCGACCCTGGCCCTGGCGCTGGCGCATACCGGCCACGCGTTTACCTTCTTCTCGCCGTTCCTTGGCTGGCTGGGGGTATTCCTGACCGGTTCGGATACCTCGTCTAACGCCCTGTTCGCCGCACTGCAGGCAACGGCCGCGCAGCAGATTGGCGTCTCCGATATTCTGCTGGTCGCGGCCAACACCACCGGCGGTGTCACCGGCAAGATGATTTCCCCTCAGTCGATCGCCATCGCCTGCGCCGCGGTAGGCCTGGTGGGTAAAGAGTCGGATCTGTTCCGCTTTACCGTCAAACACAGCCTGATCTTCACCTGCATGGTGGGCCTGATCACCACGCTGCAGGCCTACGTTTTAACCTGGATGATCCCGTGATAGTGATGCCTAAACGCCTGGCCGACGACGTGGCGCGTCGCGTCCGGGCGCTGATTGAAGAACAACAGCTGGAGGCGGGCATGCGACTGCCCGCTGAACGCCAGCTCGCCGCCCAGCTCGGCGTCTCGCGCAATTCCCTGCGCGAAGCGCTGGCGATGCTGGTCAATGAAGGCGTGCTGCTGAGCCGTCGCGGCGGCGGCACCTTCGTCCGCTGGCAGCATGAACCGTGGTCGGAGCAAAACATCGTCCAGCCGCTGAAGACGCTGCTGGCCGATGACCCGGACTACAGCTTCGACATCCTCGAAGCCCGCCACGCCATCGAGGCCAGCACCGCGTGGCACGCAGCGATGCGGGCCACCGACGCCGATAAAGAAAAAATTCGTCTGTGCTTTGAAGCGACCCAGAGTGAAGACCCGGATATCGCCTCGCAGGCGGATGTCCGCTTCCATCTGGCCATCGCCGAAGCCTCGCATAACGTGGTGCTCCTGCAAACCATGCGCGGTTTTTTCGACCTGCTGCACTCCTCCGTTAAGCAGAGCCGCCAGCGCATGTATCTGGTGCCGCCGGTGTTTGCCCGCCTGACTGAACAGCACCAGGCCGTTATGGAGGCTATTGTTGCCGGTGACGCCGAGGCGGCGCGCCAGGCGATGATGGGCCACTTAGGTTTTGTCCACGCCACGATTAAACGTTTTGATGAAGACCAGGCCCGCCAGGCGCGAATTACCCGCCTGCCCGGTGACCACAATGAAAATTCCAGGGAGAACTCGTGATGATTATTTCCGCCGCCAGCGACTATCGCGCCGCCGCACAGCGTATCCTGCCGCCGTTTCTGTTCCACTATATCGACGGCGGCGCCTACGCCGAACATACCCTGCGCCGTAACGTCGAGGACCTGTCCGATGTGGCCTTGCGCCAGCGTATTTTGCGCAATATGTCGGATCTGAGTCTCGAGACCACTCTGTTCAATGAGAAGCTGGCGATGCCGACGGCGCTGGCGCCGGTCGGGCTGTGCGGCATGTACGCTCGCCGCGGCGAAGTGCAGGCCGCCGGCGCGGCGGACGACAAAGGCATTCCGTTCACCCTCTCTACCGTTTCCGTTTGCCCGATTGAAGAGGTCGCCCCGACCATCAAACGCCCGATGTGGTTCCAGTTATACGTCCTGCGCGACCGCGGCTTTATGCGCAATGCGCTGGAGCGCGCCAAGGCCGCCGGCTGCTCGACGCTGGTCTTTACCGTCGATATGCCGACCCCTGGCGCCCGCTACCGCGACGCCCATTCCGGCATGAGCGGCCCGAACGCCGCCCTGCGCCGCTACTGGCAGGCGGTGACTCATCCGCAGTGGGCGTGGGACGTCGGCCTTAACGGTCGCCCGCACGATCTGGGCAATATCTCCGCCTATCTCGGCCAACCGACCGGTCTGGAGGATTACATCGGCTGGCTGGCGAATAACTTCGATCCGTCGATTTCATGGAAAGACCTCGAGTGGATCCGCGATTTCTGGGACGGTCCGATGGTGATCAAAGGGATCCTCGATCCGGAGGACGCCCGCGACGCGGTGCGCTTCGGCGCTGACGGCATTGTGGTCTCTAACCACGGCGGCCGCCAGCTCGATGGCGTGCTCTCCTCGGCCCGCGCCCTGCCGGCGATTGCCGACGCGGTGAAAGGCGACATTACCATTCTCGCCGACAGCGGCATCCGCAATGGTCTCGATGTGGTGCGGATGATTGCCCTGGGCGCCGACAGCGTACTGCTGGGCCGCGCGTATCTGTACGCCCTGGCGACCCACGGTAAGCAGGGCGTGGCGAATCTGCTGAACCTGATCGAAAAAGAAATGAAAGTGGCGATGACCCTGACCGGGGCGAAAACCATCCGTGAAATCAGCCGTGATTCGCTGGTGCAGAACGCCGAAGCGCTGCAGACCTTCGATGCGCTCAAGCAGAATAACGCCGCGTAGGCGGCGGCGTCATTCTCTCCCCTCACCCTAACCCTCTCCCTCAGGGAGAGGGGACTGTCCGGCAGACAGGTTAGCGGCGGCGTTTCCCTGAGCCTCTGTCCACGAGAAGTATCGACTGATGGGTGAGTCCTTTACCCGCACCCTCCGATCCACCGACCGGCGCCGGTTTTCCCCCTCTCCCTCAGGGAGAGGGTCGGGGTGAGGGTTCGCCAAATATCTGCTATTCTGCCCCCCGCAATTAAGGGGGCAGTATGCTGAACATCGTGTTATTCGAACCAGAGATCCCGCCGAACACCGGGAATATTATCCGCCTGTGCGCCAACACGGGCTTCAGTCTGCATATCATTGAGCCGATGGGCTTTACCTGGGACGATAAACGCCTGAGACGCGCCGGACTGGACTATCACGAGTTCACTGCCGTGCAGCGCCATGCGGATTACGCGGCGTTTCTCGCCAGCGCGCAGCCACAGCGGTTGTTCGCCCTGACCACCAAAGGCACGCCGGCGCACAGCGCAGTGAGCTATCAGGATGGCGATTTCTTGATGTTTGGCCCGGAAACCCGCGGTCTGCCGGCCAGCATCCTCGATGCCCTGCCGCCAGAGCAGAAAATCCGTATTCCGATGATGCCGGACAGCCGCAGCATGAACCTGTCAAACGCGGTGTCGGTGGTGGTGTATGAAGCCTGGCGCCAGCTGGGGTATCCGGGCGCCGTGTTGCGCAGCTAACCTGAGCCATTCCCGGATGGCGGCGCACCGCGCCTTATCCGGGCTACATATCTAAGCTTAACAGCGGCAAATGGCAATACATCAAATCCCGTCGCCGTACTCGAAGGTGTGGTGGATGCCGTTGAAATGCTGATCCATGTCCATCGCCGGCTTGTCGCTCTCCGGCTTGCCAACGATGCGCGCCGGTACGCCCGCCGCGGTGGTGTGCGGCGGAACCGGCTGCAATACCACCGAACCGGCGCCAATCTTCGCCCCACGTCCCACTTCGATGTTACCGAGGATCTTCGCCCCGGCGCCAATCATCACGCCTTCGCGAATTTTCGGGTGACGGTCGCCGCTGGTTTTACCGGTACCGCCGAGGGTGACCGACTGCAGAATAGAGACGTCATCTTCAATCACCGCCGTTTCGCCGACCACAATGCCGGTGGCGTGGTCGAGCATGATCCCGCGGCCGATTTTCGCCGCCGGGTGAATATCCACCTGGAAGGAGACGGAGACCTGATTTTGCAGGAAAATCGCCAGCGCACGTCGGCCCTGAGTCCACAGCCAGTGGCCGATACGGTAGGCCTGCAGCGCATGGAAACCCTTCAGGTAGAGCAGCGGCGTGGAGTATTTATCCACCGCCGGGTCGCGCGTGCGCACCGCCTGAATATCGCAGGCGGCGGAGGCGATCATTTCCGGATCGGCGGCATAGGCCTCTTCGACCACTTCGCGAATGGCGATCGCCGGCATAATCGGCGAAGCCAGCTTGTTGGCCAGCATATAGCTCAGCGCACTGCCCAGATTTTCATGCTTGAGTAGCGTAGCGTGGTAAAAACTGGCGAGCATCGGCTCACAGTCAGCCAGAGCCCGGGCTTCGGCTTTAATATTATTCCAGACGATATCCAGTTCTTCACACGGCATTGCATACTCCAGACGATATGATAATGACCTGCCAGTTCTGCGCTGGCAGGGTCATTCAGGTGACAAAGGAAAGCTAATTGCTGCTGCGCTCGTCCTTGCGGGCGCGACCCAATAAGGTCAATGCTGCCTCGCGCGCAATTTTTCCGCAATACAATACCTGATAAATTTCCTCGGTTATTGGCATTTCGACACCTAAACGCTGTGCCAGAACGCGAACCTCCTTGGTATTGCGGTAGCCTTCGACCACCTGGCCAATCTTGTCCTGGGCGCTCTGCACGTCCATACCCTGGCCGAGCATCATGCCGAAGCGACGGTTACGGGACTGGTTGTCGGTGCAGGTGAGCACCAGGTCACCGAGGCCGGCCATGCCCATAAAGGTTTCCGGATCGGCGCCCAGCGCCGCGCCGAGACGGGACATTTCCACCAGCCCACGGGTAATCAGCGCCGTACGCGCATTGGCGCCGAAGCCGATGCCATCCGACATACCGGCCCCGATGGCAATGACGTTTTTCACCGCGCCGCCGAGCTGCACGCCGATAAAGTCCGGATTGATGTAGACGCGGAAACTTTTGCCGCAGTGCAGCAGGTGCTGCAGATCCTCGGCAAACTGCGGATCCGTCGCTGCCAGCGAAATCGCCGTCGGCAGACCGGCGGCCAGCTCTTTGGCGAAGGTTGGTCCCGAGATCACCGCCAGCGGGATATCATCGCCCAGCGCTTCACGCGCCACGTCCTGCAGCAGGCGGCCGGTTTCAGCCTCGAGGCCTTTGGTCGCCCACACCAGACGTGCGTCGGGACGCATCAGCGGTTTAATCTGACGTAATACCTGGCCGAACACATGGCTTGGCACCACGACAAGGATGTCGCGGCTGGCGGCCAGCGCGGTGGCCAGGTCGCTCTCAAGATGCAGCGTATCCGGGAAAGGCACATCGGGAAGGAACGCGGCGTTGCAGCGATCGTGTTGCAGCGTCGCGATATGTTTCGGGTCATGGCCCCAGAGCACAACGTGGTGGCCATTTCTTGCCAGGGTGATGGCAAGAGCGGTGCCGTAAGAGCCGGCACCGATCACAGTCATTGCAGCATTAAGTGCGTTCATCAGGCATCCTGATGTTGTTCAGCACCTTCGCCAGCCTGCTGCTGCAGATAGTTCATAAACAGCGCGTCGAAGTTCACTGGCGCAAGGTTAAGTTGCGGGAAGGTGCCGCGGGAAACCAGGCTGGTGATGCACTCACGCGCGTACGGGAACAGAATGTTCGGGCAGTATGCGCCGAGGCAGTGCGCCATCTGGGTGCCTTCGATGCCGTCGATGGAGAAAATACCGCCCTGCTGTACTTCACAGAGGAACGCGGTTTCTTCGCCCAGCGCGGCGGTCACGGTCACACGCAGCACCACTTCATAAACGCCTTCAGCCAGCTGGGTGGAGGCGGTATCCAGATCAAGTTTAACTTCCGGCTGCCAGTCTTTCTGGAAAACTTGCGGCGCGTTCGGCGCTTCAAAAGAGATATCTTTGGTATAGATACGCTGGATCTGGAAGGTCATTTCGGTGCTGTTTTGTTCTGACATAGTAAAACCCTTTCGTGTTGTCCTTAAATACGCGCTTCCGCCAGGGAAAGCGCGCAAAAATTAGCGCAAGAGGGGATCAAGTCCACCACGTGAATCAAGCGCATACAAGTCGTCACAGCCGCCAATGTGCTGCGCATCAATAAAAATCTGCGGAACCGTCGTCCGTCCGCTGCGCTGGATCATCTCCTCACGCTTCGCGGCATCGCCATCGATCGGCAACTCATGGAACGTTACGCCTTTGCTGTTCAACAGCGCTTTCGCGCGTACGCAGAACGGGCAGGTCGCTTTGGTGTAGATCTCAATATTGGCCATGACTTTACTCCTGTTTTTACCCTGGGGTTTTACGCCGCAGCCTGAGCTTCCCCTCACGTCAGGCATGAAGGGGAAAGCGCGGCGGCATTACCACGCGAGGTAAGTTATTTGCCGCGTACCAGAGGAAGGTTTTCGCCGCTCCAGCCTGCGATGCCCTCTTTCAGTACAAAGACTTTTTCAAACCCGGCTTTGTTCAGCGCGCTGGCTGGCTCTTGCGCCTGCATGCCGGAACCGTCTACCACAATAATGGGTTGCGATTTGTGTTTTTCCAACTCGCCGACGTTATTGGCTTTGATATCGGCAGGCAGCAGGTTGATGGCGCCGGCAATATGGCCTTTACGGAAATCGTCACGCTGACGCAGGTCGACCACCACCGCATCTTCTTTATTGATAAGACGCGTCGCTTCACCACGGGTGATGACTTTAACTTTCGACATCAACCCTTTAAAGGTGGTGAAGAGTACCGCACCCAGCAGCGCGATCCACGCGATGCTCAGGACCGGGTGACGGCCGATGAATTGCATAATTTCTTGCATGGGGGGTTACAACTCCCGACTAAGTGATAAAAAACCAGGGAAGGAGTATACCTGTGCATTGCGGCAAATACAGCCAGTGAGCGCGATGTAATGTATTTTCTGCGGGCGGTCACGAAAAAAAAGCCGCCTTCATCATCGCCTCTGACGCCGCCCCTTCCCTTTCTTTGATCTTTCACGGGGATTTAAACGATTCAGCTGTAGTAAAATTACGCAAAATTTCTGTCTTTGAGCATGAGGTTGTCGCAATGTCGGTTTCTAAAAAACCTATGGTACTGGTGATTCTGGATGGCTACGGCTATCGCGAAGACCAACAGGATAACGCCATTTACAGCGCTAAAACGCCGGTAATGGACGCCCTGTGGGCCAAACGTCCGCATACCCTGATCGATGCATCTGGCCTGGAAGTCGGCCTGCCGGACCGTCAGATGGGGAACTCCGAAGTAGGCCACGTCAACCTGGGCGCCGGTCGTATCGTCTACCAGGACCTGACCCGTCTCGATGTTGAAATTAAAGAACGCACCTTCTTCGCCAACCCGGTACTCACCGCCGCGGTCGACAAAGCGGTTGCCGCCGGTAAAGCGGTCCACATCATGGGCCTGATGTCCCCGGGCGGCGTCCACAGCCACGAAGATCACATCATGGCGATGGTGGAGCTGGCAGCAGAGCGCGGCGCTGAGAAAATCTATCTGCACGCCTTCCTTGATGGCCGTGATACGCCGCCGCGCAGCGCGGAAAAAACGCTGGCGACATTCGAAGCCAAATTTGCCGCGCTGGGCAAAGGCCGCATCGCGTCTATTATTGGCCGCTACTATGCAATGGATCGCGATAACCGCTGGGATCGCGTGGAACAAGCTTATGATCTGATGACCCTGGCGAAAGGCGAATTCCAGGCCGATACCGCCGTCGCGGGTCTGCAGGCCGCCTACGCCCGTGACGAAAACGACGAATTCGTCAAAGCCACCGTTATCCGCGCCGCCGGCCAGGCCGATGCCGCGATGGAAGACGGCGACGCGCTGATCTTCATGAACTTCCGTGCTGACCGCGCGCGTGAAATCACCCGCGCCTTCGTCAACGCCGACTTCGACGGCTTCGCGCGTAAGAAAGTGGTTAACCTCGACTTCGTGATGCTCACCGAATACGCCGCCGACATCAAAGTCGCCTGCGCTTATCCGCCCGCCTCACTGGCTAACACCTTCGGCGAGTGGATGGCGAAGCACGATAAAACCCAGCTGCGCATCTCCGAAACCGAGAAATACGCTCACGTCACCTTCTTCTTCAACGGCGGCGTAGAAGAGCCGTTTAAAGGCGAAGAGCGTATTCTGATTAACTCACCAAAAGTGGCAACCTACGATCTGCAGCCAGAAATGAGCTCCGCCGAGCTGACCGAGAAACTGGTCGCCGCCATCAAAGGTGGCAAATACGACACCATCATCTGTAACTACCCGAACGGCGATATGGTTGGCCATACCGGGGTGATGGAAGCGGCAGTGAAGGCGGTTGAAGCGCTGGATCACTGCATCGACCAGGTGACTCAGGCGGTGGAATCCGTTGGCGGCCAGTTGCTGATCACCGCCGACCACGGCAACGCCGAGCAGATGCGCGACCCGGCCACCGGTCAGGCGCACACCGCCCATACCAACCTGCCGGTTCCGCTGATCTACGTCGGTAACAAAGCGGTCAAAGCGGTCAATGGCGGTAAACTTTCCGACATCGCCCCGACCATGCTGTCGCTGATGGGAATGGAAATCCCGCAAGAGATGACTGGCAAGCCGCTGTTCATCGTGGAATAATCCTTCCCCATGAGGGGAAAGGCGACGTATTCAACTACATGGATCGCAACGGCAGTTCGATCCGTCCTTTACGCCAGCGCGCTCAGCGCTGGCGTATTGCTGTGCGCGTCATCTGCGCACGCCGACGATCGCGATCAGCTAAAGTCCATCCAGGCCGACATCGCCGCCAGGCAGCGGGCGATTAAGCAACAGCAGCAGCAGCGCGCAAGCCTGCTCGCCCAGCTCAAAGCGCAGGAAGAGGCGATCGCCGCCGCGGCCCGCAAACTGCGTGAAACCCAGGACAGCCTGAACCAGCTCAATAAGCAGATTGACGAGATGAACGCTTCTCTCGCGAAGCTGGAGCGTCAGCGCGCGTCTCAGGAACGTAACCTCGCCGCGCAGCTTGACGCCGCGTTCCGCCAGGGGCCGCATACCGGCATCCAGATGGTGCTGAGCGGTGAAGAGGGCCAGCGCAATCAGCGGATGCAGGTCTACTTCAGCTATTTCAACCAGGCCCGTCAGGAGACTATTGCGGAGCTGAAGAAAACGCGCGAAGAGATGGCGGTGCAAAAGTCGATGCTCGAAGAGAAGCAGAGCCAGCAGCAGACGCTGGTCTACGAACAAAAAGCCCAGCAGGCGAAGCTGGAGCAGGCGCGTAACGAACGGAAAAAGACCCTTTCCGGTCTGGAGTCCGCCATTCAGCAGGGTCAGCAACAGTTAAGTGAATTGCGGGCTAACGAATCGCGCCTACGCGGTCGTATCGCCCAGGCGGAGGCTGCCGCCAAAGCCCGAGCCGATCGGGAAGCTCGCGATGCGCAGGCGGTGCGCGACCGCCAGCAGGAAGCATCGCGCAAAGGCACCACCTATAAACCAACGGAAAGCGAGCGTTCGCTGATGTCACGCACCGGCGGGCTGGGCTCGCCGCGCGGCCAGGCGTTCTGGCCGGTTCGCGGTCCGCTCCTTCATCGATATGGCGAACAGCTGCAAGGTGAACTACGTTGGAAAGGGATGGTTATCGCCGCGTCTGAAGGCACCGAAGTCAGAGCCATTGCCGATGGTCGGGTCATTCTGGCTGACTGGCTGCAGGGCTATGGTCTGGTGGTGGTGGTCGAACATGGCAAAGGCGACATGAGCCTGTATGGCTATAACCAAAGCGCGCTGGTCAGCGTCGGTACGCAGGTTCGTGCTGGTCAGCCTATCGCGCTCGTAGGCAGCAGCGGCGGTCAGGGCCGTCCGTCGCTCTATTTCGAAATTCGCCGCCAGGGTCAGGCGGTCAATCCACAGCCGTGGTTGGGAAGATAAGTTTTGCTTCAATTTCGCGCAATTGCTCTTGCCGTAGCCGGTTCGCTGGCTCTGGCGGCGCCAGCGTTCGCTGGCAAACTCTCCATCGTTATTGACGATTTTGGCTACCGCCCGCAGACCGAGAATCAGGTGCTGGCGCTGCCGTCAACTATCTCCGTCGCCGTGCTGCCGAACGCGCCGCACGCCCGGGAAATGGCCACGAAAGCGCATAATCTGGGCCATGAAGTGCTCATCCACCTGCCGATGGCGCCGCTCAGCAAACAGCCGCTGGAAAAAGACACCCTGCGTCCCGAAATGAGCAGCGAGGAGATCGAGCGCATCATTCGCGAGGCTTACGGCAAAGTTCCCTACGCCGTCGGGCTGAATAACCATATGGGCAGCGCGATGACCTCCAACCTGTTTGGTATGCAGAAGGTGATGCAGGCCCTGGAGCGCTACAATCTCTATTTTCTCGATAGCGTCACCATCGGCAACACCCAGGCCATGCGCGCCGCGCAGGGCACCGGGGTGAAGGTGATTAAGCGCAAGGTGTTTCTTGACGATACGCAGAATGAAGCCGATATCCGCACCCAGTTCAATCGCGCCATCGCCCTGGCGCGGCGCAACGGTTCGGCAATAGCCATTGGCCATCCGCATCCGACGACGGTGCGGGTGCTGCAGCAGATGGTCTATAACCTGCCGCCGGATATCACGCTGGTGCGCCCGAGCAGCCTGCTCAACGAGCCGCAGGTCGACAACTCGACGCCAAACTACGCTCAGCCGCCCGCGCAACAAACGCCGCCGCAGCAGCA
Organism: Klebsiella sp. P1CD1; assembly: GCF_003790505.1. Lineage (NCBI taxonomy): Bacteria > Pseudomonadati > Pseudomonadota > Gammaproteobacteria > Enterobacterales > Enterobacteriaceae > Klebsiella > Klebsiella sp. P1CD1. The sequence continues at coordinate 195,383 of NZ_CP033631.1, read as the reverse complement.
GAAGCCGCGTAATCCGTTCCACGGCGTGAAGTATTGCAAGCCGAAGCGCCCGCTGGAGCCCGTGAACGCCAGCCGCTTCTTCACTATCCTCAGCGACAGCATCAGCCAGAGCGCGCTGGTCCAGTACTATCGCCTCAAATGGCAAGGCTGGGACAATCCCGGCAACTAGACCACTCAGGGGTCCGTTCGCTTTTGCGCGACGGGCGCCTGGTTATCTTCGTGGGCGTACCACGCCTTAAAATATTTGAGAAAGCTGTAAAACGTGGCGTACAGGCCGGTGACCACGCCGACTTTGCCAAAGCGCCACGCTCCGCTAAAGAGATACCACTTAAAGAAAGCGCCAATGGCGCTGACGATCCCCCGCGTCAGCGAAGGTTTGATCTGCTGGTACTTCACCAGCCGGGTGGTATAGCTGTTCAGCTTATTAAACACTTCATGCAGCGAATAAAAGGTGTCATGGCGTACAAAGCCCGGCAGCCTGACGGAGCGTGCGTGTCCGACCACCTGGTCATCCACCGGCCGGTCGTTAAACCGCGCCTGCTGGCGGTTAAAGAGACGCACCGGGTAATCCGGCGAAGAAATAGGGTAGATCGTTCGCACCTGCGTGCCGAGCACAAACCAGTAGCGCGGCAGACGCCAGGCGCAGGTTGGGTCCGGCTCCTCCCCCGCTTTTAGCGCCTGAATGGCCGCCACTACGTCATTATCAAGAATCTCATCGCTATCCATACACAGCACCCAATCATGGCTGGCCAGCCCGATGGCGTAGTTCATCTGGGCGCCGTGGGCTTTATAGGCATGATGATGGACGGTGAGGCCAAACTGCTGACAAATAGAGACCGTTTCGTCGGTGCTGCCGGAGTCGACGACGATACATTCATCGGCCACCTTCAGCAGCGGCGGCAGCACCTCCATCAGCAGGCGCGCAGAGTTACAGGTCAGTAAGCATACGGAGAGTTTAAGCATGATAGTTACAAAGTTAAACCGCGACTAAACACACTGTATAAGCGAATAACCGTAAAATCGATGTAGAAATTGTGCGCTTAATATTAAGCAGGCTAAAAATGTTATCCAAATCTAAATTAAGGCGCCCGCAGGCGCCTTTTTTGCTGATTTTTACAACAGCCCGGAGGCGTTATTCCCAGCTCAGAACCACTTTACCGGACTGGCCGGAGCGCATCGCGTCAAAACCTTTCTGGAAATCATCAATGCCGAAGCGGTGGGTGATGATCGGTGAAAGGTCCAGACCAGACTGGATCAGCGCCGCCATTTTGTACCAGGTTTCGAACATTTCGCGACCATAGATCCCTTTAATAAACAGCCCTTTGAAGATGACCTTGGTCCAGTCGATGGACATATCCGACGGCGGGATACCCAGCATCGCGATACGGCCGCCGTGGTTCATGGTATCGAGCATGCTGCGAAACGCCGGCGGCGCGCCGGACATCTCCAGGCCCACGTCGAAACCTTCGGTCATGCCCAGCTCGGCCATCACGTCGTTGAGGTTCTCTTTCGCCACGTTCACCGCGCGGGTGACGCCCATTTTGCGCGCCAGCTCCAGACGGTACTCGTTGACGTCGGTGATCACCACGTTACGCGCGCCGACGTGTTTCGCCACCGCCGCCGCCATCACGCCGATCGGACCGGCGCCGGAAACCAGTACATCTTCCCCGACCAGATCGAAGGAGAGCGCGGTGTGCACCGCGTTGCCGAACGGGTCGAAGATAGACGCCAGGTCATCAGAGATATTGTCGGGGATTTTAAAGGCGTTAAAAGCCGGGATCACCAGATACTCGGCAAAGCAGCCCGGGCGGTTGACGCCCACGCCGATGGTGTTGCGGCACAAATGGGTGCGGCCCGCGCGGCAGTTGCGGCAGTGGCCGCAGGTGATATGCCCTTCGCCGGAGACGCGGTCGCCAATCTTAAAGCCGCGCACTTCCTGACCAATCCCCACCACTTCGCCGACGTATTCGTGACCGACCACCATCGGCACCGGAATGGTCTTCTGCGACCACTCATCCCAGTTGTAGATGTGCACGTCGGTTCCGCAAATGGCGGTTTTGCGGATTTTAATCAGCAGATCGTTATGGCCGACTTCCGGTTCCGGTACGTCGGTCATCCAGATGCCTTCTTCCGCTTTCAGTTTGGATAACGCTTTCATCTCACACCCTTATTAGGCGATGACGCCCAGTTGTTTGCCGATGCGGGTAAAGGCTTCCACCGCACGCTCAATTTGTTCAGGGGTATGCGCCGCCGACATCTGGGTGCGAATACGCGCCTGGCCTTTCGGTACCACCGGATAGAAGAAGCCGGTGACATAGATCCCTTCTTTCTGCAGCTCGCGGGCAAAGTTCTGCGCCACCACCGCTTCACCCAGCATCACCGGAATGATGGCGTGGTCGGCGCCCGCCAGCGTGAAACCTGCCGCGGTCATTTTTTCGCGGAACAGACGCGCGTTAGCCCACAGCCGATCGCGCAGGTCTGCCCCCTCTTCAACCATCTCCAGCACTTTGATGGAGGCGGCCACAATGGCCGGCGCCAGAGAGTTGGAGAACAGATACGGACGGGAACGCTGGCGCAGCCACTCAACCACCTCTTTGCGTGCGGCGGTGTAGCCCCCGGAGGCGCCGCCCAGCGCTTTACCCAGCGTGCCGGTGATGATGTCGACGCGACCCATCACGTCGCAATATTCATGAGAGCCGCGGCCGTTTTCGCCGACGAAGCCGACGGCGTGGGAGTCATCGACCATCACCAACGCATCGTATTTATCCGCCAGGTCGCAAACGCCTTTCAGGTTGGCGATCACGCCATCCATCGAGAAGACGCCATCGGTGGCGATCAGCACGTGACGCGCGCCGGCCTCGCGCGCTTCTTTCAGACACGCTTCCAGCTCCTGCATGTCGTTGTTGGCATAGCGGAAGCGCTTCGCTTTACACAGGCGCACGCCGTCGATGATCGAGGCATGGTTCAGGGCGTCGGAGATAATGGCGTCTTCCGGCCCGAGCAGCGTTTCAAACAGGCCGCCGTTGGCGTCAAAGCAGGAGGAGTAGAGGATCGCGTCTTCCATACCGAGGAAATCGGCCAGCTTCTTCTCCAGCTGCTTATGCGTGTCCTGGGTACCGCAGATGAAGCGCACCGAGGCCATCCCGAAGCCGTGGCTGTCCATACCGGATTTCGCTGCGGCAATCAGTTCCGGGTGGTTCGCCAGACCCAGATAGTTATTGGCGCAGAAGTTAATCACATGGCTGTCGCCGACGGTAATGTCCGCCTGCTGCGCCGAGGTGATGATCCGCTCTTCTTTGAACAAGCCTTCGGCCCGAGCGGTTTCCAGATTACTCGTTAACTGTTTGTAGAAATCACCACGCATTGCAACTCTCCAGATTCGGCAAAATTTGGCACATATTACCCAAAGCTATACGCTGATACGAGATGATGCAGGCCTGAATGAATTATTTGCAGCATAAATCACGTCAGCCCAGCACCTTATTCTGCGAATGGCTGTAGGCTTGCTCATGTGGTGATATGATATGAGCATTCATGCCCGGATTGTCTTCGGGCTCCCAACTTCAAAGGTACAGTTATGATCATCGTTACCGGCGGCGCAGGCTTTATCGGCAGCAACATCGTTAAAGCGCTGAATGACAAAGGCATCACCGACATTCTGGTTGTCGACAATCTGAAAGACGGCACCAAGTTTGTGAATCTGGTTGACCTGAACATCGCTGACTACATGGATAAAGAAGACTTTCTGATCCAGATAATGGCGGGTGAAGAGTTCGGTGAAATCGAAGCGATCTTCCACGAAGGCGCGTGCTCTTCCACCACAGAGTGGGATGGCAAGTACATGATGGATAACAACTATCAGTACTCTAAAGAGCTGCTGCACTACTGCCTGGAGCGCGAAATCCCGTTCCTGTACGCCTCTTCCGCCGCCACCTACGGCGGACGCACCAGCGACTTCATCGAGTCCCGTGAGTACGAACAGCCGCTGAACGTCTACGGCTACTCCAAATTCCTGTTCGACGAATACGTCCGCCAGATCCTGCCGGAAGCCAATTCGCAGATCGTCGGCTTCCGCTACTTCAACGTCTACGGGCCGCGCGAAGGCCACAAAGGCAGCATGGCGAGCGTCGCTTTCCACCTCAACACCCAGCTGAATAATGGCGAAAGTCCGAAACTGTTCGAAGGCAGCGACGGCTTCAAGCGCGACTTCGTCTACGTGGGCGACGTGGCAGACGTCAACCTGTGGTTCTGGGAAAACGGCGTGTCCGGGATCTTCAACCTTGGCACCGGCCGCGCGGAATCCTTCCAGGCGGTTGCCGATGCGACCCTGGCTTTCCATAAAAAAGGCAGCATTGAGTACATCCCGTTCCCGGACAAACTGAAAGGCCGCTACCAGGCATTCACCCAGGCCGATCTGACTAACCTGCGCAAAGCGGGCTATGACAAACCGTTCAAAACCGTTGCCGAAGGCGTAACGGAATATATGGCCTGGCTGAATCGGGATGCGTAAGAGATAACATGAAAATTCTGGTGGTAGGCCCGTCTTGGGTGGGCGACATGATGATGTCGCAAAGTCTTTATCGTACGCTCAGGGCGCGCTATCCCCAGGCGATTATCGACGTGATGGCGCCAGCCTGGTGCCGTCCGTTGCTATCGCGCATGCCGGAAGTGAATGAAGCGATCCCGATGCCGTTGGGCCACGGCGCGCTGGCTATCGGCGAACGCCGCAAGCTCGGCCATAGCCTGCGCGAGCGTCGCTACGATCGCGCTTACGTGCTGCCGAACTCGTTTAAATCGGCATTAGTCCCCTTCTTTGCCAACATCCCGCTGCGCACCGGCTGGCGCGGCGAGATGCGCTACGGTCTGCTCAACGACGCCCGGGTACTGGACAAAGACGCCTGGCCGCTGATGGTGGAACGCTACGTGGCGCTGGCCTACGACAACGGCGTGATGCGCTGTGCCAACGATCTGCCGCAGCCGCTGCTGTGGCCGCAGCTGCAGGTCAACGATGGCGAAAAATCACAGGCCTGCAACGCCTTTAATCTCTCAAACGAGCGGCCGATCATCGGCTTCTGCCCCGGCGCGGAATTCGGTCCGGCCAAACGCTGGCCGCACTATCACTATGCTGCGCTGGCTAAAAAGCTTATCGACGATGGCTATCAGATTGCGTTATTCGGCTCGGCGAAAGATAACGAGGCCGGCAAAGAGATCATCGCCGCCCTCAGCAGCGAGCAGCAGGCCTGGTGTCGTAATCTGGCGGGTGAAACCCAGCTGGAGCAGGCGGTCATTCTGATCGCCGCCTGTAAAGCTGTAGTGACTAACGATTCGGGGCTGATGCACGTCGCCGCCGCGCTGGACCGCCCGCTGGTGGCGCTGTATGGCCCGAGCAGCCCGGACTTCACCCCGCCGCTGTCGCATAAAGCGCGGGTTATCCGCCTGATTAGCGGCTACCACAAGGTGCGCAAAGGCGATGCCGCGGAAGGCTATCATCAGAGCCTGATCGACATCACCCCAGAACGCGTCCTGCAAGAGCTGAACGAACTGTTAGCGGAAAAAACCGAGCACGAGGAAGCGTAACGGATGCGGGTATTGATCGTAAAAACCTCGTCCATGGGCGACGTGCTGCACACGCTGCCCGCGCTAACCGACGCTGCGCAGGCCATCCCCGGCATTCGCTTCGACTGGGTGGTTGAAGAGGGTTTCGCGCAGATCCCCTCCTGGCATGAAAGCGTCGAGCGGGTGATCCCGGTGGCGATTCGCCGCTGGCGTAAAGCCTGGTTTTCCGCGCCGATTAAAGCGGAGCGTCAAGCCTTCCGCGAGGCCGTTCAGGCGGTAAAGTATGACGCCATCATCGACGCCCAGGGGCTGGTGAAAAGCGCCGCGCTGGTTACTCGCCTGGCGCACGGCGTCAAGCACGGTATGGACTGGCAAACGGCCCGCGAGCCGCTGGCCAGCCTGTTTTACAACCGCCGCCACCATATCGCGAAACAGCAGCACGCGGTGGAGCGTACCCGCGAGCTGTTCGCCAAAAGCCTTGGCTACGCGAAACCCCAGACCCAGGGGGATTACGCCATTGCGCGCCATTTCCTGCAGCACGAGGCTAGCGCTGCCGCGCCCTATCTGGTGTTTCTGCACGCCACCACCCGCGATGATAAGCACTGGCCGGAAACCCGCTGGCAGGAGCTTCTCGATCTGCTGGCCGACAGCGGCGTCCGCATTAAGCTGCCGTGGGGCGCCCAGCACGAAGAGGCGCGGGCAAAACGACTGGCGGAAGGCCGGGAGTATGTTGAAGTGCTGCCGCGCATGAGCCTTGAGCAGGTGGCGCAGGTTCTGGCCAGCGCCCGGGCTGTTGTCTCGGTCGATACCGGACTGAGTCATTTGACCGCCGCGCTGGATAAACCGAACTTCACGCTCTACGGCCCGACCGATCCGGGGCTGATTGGCGGATACGGTAAAAACCAGCATATCGTCAGGCCGGAAAACAGCACCAGCACCAGCGATATTCCGGCCAGCCGGGTTCATCTTCTCCTGCAAAATCAGGGGCTGCGCTGATGGGATCCCTGTTTAAACAGATCTACCGCTATACGCGCCCTCGCGCTTATCGCCACAATGAAAATCTGTGGCCTTTTACCCGTATTACGCGCGCGCCAAGCGGCGAAATCAGCGCGTTACGCTATAAAGGGAAAACGGTGCCGCTGGTCAGCCTGAGCGCGCTGAAAAACAGCATGCAGGGCGAAGTCCTGCTGACCGCCACCGGCCCCTCAACCCGCAATATCGATTTTTCCCTGTTGTCGAAAACGATCCCGGTGATGGGCGTCAATGGCGCCTGGCATCTTGCCGACCGGCTACACTTTTCGCTCTATACCATCGTCGACATGGAATTTTTCGATAAGAAGCCTGATATTATCCGCGCCATTGTCAGCCAGCCGGAGATTCTGCTGTTCACCACCATGCACGGGATCGCCAAAATCCTCGATCGCTATGGGGACGCACTACGCTGCCGTTTGGCGTTGATTGAGGACGGTTGCTATAAGATTTACCAGCCGAAAGTCGCCAGCGAAGCGATAAAGCGCACTTACCAGCAGAATGCGGCGATGTGCTTTCATCCTCAGCGCCCGGATATCTGTTTTAGCACCGATATTCGCCAGGGCATCTTTGATGCCGGCACGGTGGTCTACTGGGCGCTGCAAATTCTCGCCTGGCTGGGCTTCAATACTATCCTGGTGAGCGGCCTGGATATGACCAACTTTAACCAGCCGCGATTCTACGAAACACAACAAGAAAAATTGCCTTCTTACCTGGCAACAAAAGTGGATACCCTCGTCATGCCCTCCTTTGCGCATGCCGCGCAGGTACTGCAGCAACGTCAGATTCGGGTGATTAATTTTTCCCCAGAAAGCGCTGTGCCGGATACTATCTTCGAAAAGGTTGCGTTTAATGAGTACTTTAAAAGTGAGTAACTTCGCCAGACAGGGTTACTCGATTGTCTTTCCTTTGTTTTTATTTTTCAGCGCGATTTTTTGCATGTCCACCCGGACCAATAATCTGCTGCATTTATCGATCCTGCTGCTATTGCTGTCGCTGGTACGCCAGGAAAACCGCCAGGCGCTGGCCGGGGTGTTACGCGAGCAGTGGCAGACCTGGACGCTGCTGGCAGCTTTCTTTATCTATTACGCCCTCAGTAACCTGTGGGGACATACGCCACAGCATATTGACTCGCCGATCACCCACGGCGTGTATCTGACGGGGTATCTGTTGCTGATGACGATGCTGCTCAGCGACGAACGAACCCGCCGCCTGGCCATGCTGGCGGTGGTTGGCGGGATCACCGTGCTCTCCCTGTGGACGCTGATTATCGACCATACGCTGGTCCTCACCGAACGAGCGGTCTCCCCCGAGAACCCCGGACCAACGAACGTTATCGACCTTGCCGGTTACTGCGGCATCGGCATTTTAATCTGCGGCATGCTACTGAAAGAAAAAGCCAGCCACTGGCTCTATCTGCCGGTGGTCATCATGCTGGTGATGCTGCTGCTCACCCAAAGCCGTGGGCCGATCATCGCCCTGGTGCTGGCGGTCGGCTGCACGTTGCACCTGCACGTCTTCACCCGCCGCAACCTGCTGATCGCCGCGGCGCTGGCTGTGCTGGTAGCGCTGCTTTTGGTCATGACGCCGGTGGGTGACATGCTGCTCGCCCGTTTCGAAGAGCTTGGCACCCAAAGCGGGCTGCGCCTGAGCATCTGGCACCATACGCTGTCGGAGATGGCCAGCCAGCCATGGCTGGGGCGCGGTTTCAGCTATGAACTGGATTTCATCAACTACAGCGGCGAGCACATCACCACCACCCACAGCGTGTATATGGGCGCCCTGCTGAAAGGCGGCATCCTGGGGTTACTGCTGCTGCTGGCGGTCATTGCCTGCGGGCTATGGCAGGCGTGGCGCAAGCGCCACACCGACAGCCGCTACAGTCTGGCGATCCTGTTTTACGCGCTGGTGTTTATGGCCTCGCAGGGGATGTTTATCATCAGCAACCCCCGGGAAACCTGGGTGCTGTTCTGGCTGCCGCTGGGCATCGCGCTCAGCAAAGGGCTGGCGGAAAAACGCTAACAAAAAGGGCCGTCAGCGGCCCTTTTTTATATTCACTTTTAAATCAACTGCGGGCGGCGACCAGCCGGTCGGCCTGCTCTTTAATCACGGGCCACACTGACTCAATCGCCACATCGGCGACATTCGCTTCTTCACAGACGATCTGTTTCGCCTTGTCATAGCCCGGCGCCCAGATGTGATAGCCGGGCAGCCCGGTATCCTTGAGTTTGCGCTTGTTATAGACCGCCACCATCGGTTTATCGAAGGCCCGGGCGATATGCACGATCGAGGTGTCTGGCGTAATGACTAAATCACAGCTGCGGATCACTTCGACGGCGGAGTTGATGGTACTGTCGGCGATATACAGCGCCATATCCAGCCCCAGCTGGCGGATTTTCTCACTACGCCCCACCATCACGATACAGACCCGGTAAGGTAGGGCGCGTAACCGCTCGACCAGGGTCGCCACCTGGTGACGACAGAAGTCTTTATCCTCGGACGCGGTAAAAGGGTTAATGGCGATACGCAGTTCGACCTCTCCGGCCTGGGAAAGCAAGCGAGCCACTTTCTCCCGCTCATGGCGGCAGCCGGGGAGATGATAGTGATACGGGTGGTCGTCAACGATGCCAAACAGTTTCACCACCTGTTTATAGCGCTGGGAAATATGGCTGTTGCTGTCAAAAAAAGCGATCGAATGATCGTAAAGTTTATATTGATCTTTATTAAAACCAATCACGCTGGCCGCCCGTAAATCGGCGAGTAATTTAAAGCGTTCATAGCTGGTGACGTCATCAAAATCGATAACTGCATCAAAACCTACCGCCCGCAACGTATTTAAGGACATGCGCGGCCGATATAAATATACTTGCTGAATGAATTCTGAGCCTGCTAATATTTCGCAGCATATTGGTCCGGTTAACACCGAAACCTGATATCCCCGTTCGGCCAGTATTCTGGCGCAGCCGGTCGTGACCACCATATCCCCGACTTTATCGTCCAGGCGCAATAGCAGTACGCGGCGGACAGCCGCTGGGTCGAAGGCTTTACGCGCCGGCTTATTTCTGTATCGATAGTTAATTAAATTAAATTTAATGCCGCGGAAAAAAGCATTCTTTTTCCGCGTTAATTGTTTAAGGATACGCATACGGTACCTTGAGCTGTGTTAGCGCTGTGTGATTTTCCGCTGGTAATATTCTGCCAACGTCATGCCCTTCACCTGCGGCGCCAGCCAGCTAAAAAAGGCTTCAAGGTCAGCGTATAAACGCTCAATATCCCGTTCATTCTGGAACGTGGGGCTGCCGCCGGGCATATACTCTGAAGAGTGGAGCATATATTCCACGTAGTCATTGCCCTGCGTCAACGTTTGTTCGACGACTTTTTTCATCGTCTCCACGTTGCCGCCCATCGGACGCAGCCAGTGTACGGAGGGGGAACGCACTTTACCCCGCAGGCGATCGTAGCCCTGCTTCACGCTGTTCATCCACGCTGAGTGCTTGTACTGAATGCTCATCGGCACTTCCAGCAGCGGAGAGTGGCCTTCGCGGCTGATATCATTTTCATCGAGAAAATAGGCATGCTGCGGGAAGCGGCGATAATCGGTCCCGCCATCGCCCTGCGGCGCTCCCTTGGCGGTCTTCCAGTTCACCCGCGGGGTCACCGAGCAATCCACCTGATAACCGTGCTCCACCAGCAGACGCGCATAGCGCTCGTCAAAGGCCCAGCGCCCGGCGCGATGGCTGACCATTTTGGTCTGGAAAGTATCCTCCAGCAGATGCGTCATATAGTCGACCTTCTCACGCATCATGGCATCGCTGTATTCAATGAGATAAGGCTTATGCCGCCAGTCATCGGCGGTCAGCGGCTCGGTCGGCGGGCTGTTCCACGCATGCAGATGCATGCCGACTTCCGCGGTGCCGCGGGCAATCACGTCTCTGGCGAATTCGATATAAAAGGGGTCGATGGCCATTTCATAGTTGGTCAAATAGACCGGTTTAAAGCCATACTTTTCGCAAAGCTGCTGAAAACGCGGGAGATAACGCGCATTCTCGGTGGTGATGCTGTCATGTTTTTGCCAGAGGTTATCGCCCTCTGTATCAATCGTGATGAGAAATGCGGGATTGTGCACGAAAACGTCCTCAGGCCATACGTATCGGGTCATGGTAGAGCAATACAACGCTTCTCTCAATCTGTCTGATCCCCTAGAATCGGAACCCTTATCCTGGATGAAGAACAGAGTATGACGCCTGAAACCCTCTCCCGCGGCCCGTTGAACCCGGCGCGGATCCTGGTCATTAAGCTGCGCCATCATGGCGACATGCTGTTGATCACGCCGCTTATTCACGCGCTGAAACAGCAGTATCCCGCCGCCAGCGTGGATGTGCTGCTGTATGAAGAGACCCGGGATATGCTCGCCGCCAACCCCGATATCCATCATATTTATGGTCTCGATCGCCGCTGGAAAAAGCAGGGAAAAAGGCATCAGTTGAAGATGCAATGGCAGCTCATTCAGACGCTGCGTCAGCAGCGATACGATATGGTGCTTAACCTTGCTGACCAGTGGCCGAGCGCGATTATCAGCAAACTGACCGGCGCCGCGACGCGGATTGGTTTTGATTTTCCGAAGCGCCGCCACCCGGTCTGGCGCTATTGCCACACCGCGCTGGCCTCCACCCAACAGCACAACCAGCTGCATACGGTACAGCAGAATCTCTCTATTCTCGCTCCGCTCGGTCTCCCGTTGAACGACGCGCCGGCGCGGATGGGCTACAGCGAAGCAGACTGGGCCACCAGCCGCGCCCTGCTGCCGGAGGAGTTCCGGGAAAACTACATCGTCATCCAGCCAACGTCGCGCTGGTTTTTTAAATGCTGGCGCGAAGATCGTATGAGCGCCCTGATCAACGCGCTGTCCGCCGAGGGGTACGCGGTGGTGCTCACCTCCGGCCCCGACGATCGAGAGAAGAAGATGGTGGACACCATCATCGCCGGCTGCCCGCAGGCGCGTCTGCACTCTTTAGCCGGCCAGTTAACGCTGCGCCAGCTGGCGGCGGTGATCGATCACGCCCGCCTATTTGTCGGCGTCGACTCGGTGCCGATGCATATGGCTGCGGCGCTCGGCACTCCGCTGGTCGCCCTGTTCGGCCCCTCGAAGCTAACTTTCTGGCGTCCGTGGCAGGCGAAAGGCGAGGTGATCTGGGCCGGCGACTTCGGTCCACTGCCCGATCCGGACGCCATCAACACCAACACCGAAGAACGTTATCTCGATTTAATTCCTACCGACGCCGTGATCGCGGCGGCGAAAAAGGTACTGGCATGAGTAAATTCAGGCTGGCTCTGGTGCGGCAGAAGTACCGCCCGGACGGCGGCGCAGAACGGTTTGTCTCCCGCGCGCTGGAAGCCCTCGACAGCAGTCATCTGCAGCTGAACGTCATCACCCGCGAATGGCAGGGGCCGGTGAAACCGGACTGGCAGATCCATATCTGTAACCCACGTAAATGGGGGCGCATCAGCCGCGAGCGCGGCTTTGCCAACGCCGCGCGCGCGCTCTGGCAGCGTGAGTCTTTTGACCTGGTGCAGAGCCATGAACGTATTCCCGGCTGCGATCTCTACCGCGCTGGCGATGGCGTTCATCGCCGCTGGCTGCAGCAGCGCTCGCGCATTTTACCGGCCTGGAAAAGCCGCCTGCTGTTCGCCGACCGTTACCACCGCTACGTCATGCAGGCGGAGCGCGAGATGTATGAAGACTCACACCTGCGCGGGGTGATCTGCAACGCCGAGATGATCAAGCGCGAGATCATCGAAGACTTTGGCCTGCCGGCGGAGAAGATCCACGTTATTTACAACGCCATTGATAACCAGCGCTTCCTGCCGCCGGGCGAAGAGACCTTTGCCGCCTTACGCGCCAAATGGCAGCTACCGCTGCAGGCAACCTGCCTGATCTACGTCGGCTCCGGCTTTGAGCGCAAGGGACTGGCGGCGGCAATCCGCGCCATCGCCCCCACCAATCGCTATCTGCTGGTGGTTGGCAAAGATAAGGATCAGCCGCGCTATCAGGCGCTGGCGAAGAGTCTCGGCTGCGAAGCGCGGGTGCGCTTCTTCGGCATGCAGTCGGAGACGCTGCCCTTCTATCAGATGGCCGATGGTCTGCTGCTGCCCACCCTCTACGATCCGTTCCCCAACGTCATTCTCGAAGCGATGGCCTGCGGTCTGCCGGTGATCACCACCACCGGCTGCGGCGGGGCGGAGTTTATCGTCGACGGCCACAACGGTTACGTCTGCGACGCCCTGGATATCCCGGCGCTGCAGCAGGCGGTGATGGCTCTGCCGCCGCGCGCGCTGGGCTCTGCGCAAGGCGGTCACGCCCGCAAGCGCATCATGGCCTGCACCAGCGAGCGACTCTCAACCCAGCTGCTTTCTCTTTATCAGGATCTGGTGAAATAACGATGCGCATCTTATTTGTGATTGACGGTTTACCCGGCGGCGGCGCGGAAAAAGTGGTCCTGACCCTAGCGGCACAGTTCCTGCGCGACGGCGATCGGGTGTCGCTCATTTCGCTGCGCGATGTCTGCGAGTATCCGTTGCCCGAGGGTCTCGACTATCAGGTGGTGGCCGATCGCTGCCGTAAACCGTGGCGCAAGCTGACCGAGCTGTCCCGCCGCGCCCGCCAGCTGGACGCCGCGGTCATCCGGGCCGAACAGCAGGGGCAATTTGACCTTGTACTTTCCAACCTGCACAAAACCGACCGCATCGTCGCCCGCAGCCGGGCGCTGCGCGAGCGTAACGTCTGGTTCTGCCTGCACGGCGTATTCTCTGCCTCCTATCTCGGGCACCGCACCGGCTTTGACCTCTGGATGAAGCAGCAGAAAATTAAGCGAATTTACCAGGGTCGCAACGTGGTGGCGGTTTCCGACGCCGTGGGACGCGATCTGGTGGAAGCCTTCGCCCTGCGTCCGGCACAGCTGAAAACCATCTACAACCCCTTCGATATCGCCACTCTGCGCGCCGAGGCGGAAGCCGACAGTGAGCGACCGGCCGGTGACTATCTGATTCACGTCGGCCGCTTCCATCCAGGCAAACGCCACGACCGCCTGCTTGAAGCCTATGCGCAAAGCGGCATTGACGCGCCGCTGGTGCTGTTAGGCCAGGGAAAACCGGAGCAAGAGCAGCGCCTGCGCCAGCTGGCCAAAACGCTGCAGGTTGACGATCGGGTGTGGTTCAAGGGTTTTCAGAAAAACCCCTTACCGTGGATCAAAGGCGCACGGATGCTGGTTTTAAGCTCCGATAGCGAAGGATTCGGCAATGTGGTGGTGGAAGCGCTGCTGTTGCATACGCCGGTTGCCAGCACCCGCTGCCCCGGCGGCGTCACCGAGATCCTCACCGGCGAACTTGCCCGCGGTCTGGCGGATCTGACCAGTCCGGCGCTGGCTCAGACGATGCAAAGCATTTACCATAACCCGCCGACTATCGACGACGCCGCGCTGGAAAAATTCAGCGTCGTGTCCATTTGTCAGCAGTACCGTCAGCTGCAGCGCACCTGACGCCGTTAGTTAACCAGGATCGAAGATTTATGAGTCAAACGCCTTTATTGAGCATCGTGGCTGCCGTCTACAACGGTGAGAAATTTCTTGCGCAGTTCTTTGAGTGCCTTGAACAGCAGCAGCTGGAAAGCTATGAACTGATCCTGGTGAACGATGGTTCGACGGACAACAGCCTGGCGGTGATCGCCGAATGGCGGGATCGGCTGCAGAACGTCCAGGTACTGGAGCAGGAAAACCAGGGCGTCTCGGTCGCGCGCAATACCGGCCTCGCCGCCGCCAGCGGCAAATATCTGGCGTTTCCGGATATCGACGACAAACTCTATCCGGGCATGTATCGCACGCTGCTGGAGATGGCCGAGAAAGAACATCTCGATATCGCGACCTGCAACGGCACCTACGTGTATGAAAAGCGCCGCGAGAGCCACCCGATCTTCCCGCTGGATCGCCTGCCCTCGACCGGCGTGCTGCCGGGCCATGTCTGGCTCAAGCAGGCCCTGGACTCGCGGAAGTTTCTGCACGTCACCTGGCTCAACATCTATCACCACGACTTTATCCGCCAGCACCACTTCCATTTCGAGCCCGGCCTGCGCCATCAGGATATCCCGTGGACAACAGAGGCGCTGCTGGCCGCGGAGCGCGTGCAGTACACCAGCCAGCAGTTCTATGATTACTACATCCACTCTGAGTCGGTGTCGCATAAGCCGGACAACGACGACACGCTGATGCGTTCGGCGCGCCACTATATGAAGATTCTGGAGATGCTGGAGGCGATCAACCAGCGCTACCCGGATAAAGTGCGCCATATCGCCGCCTGTCGCTGGCAGATCGCCAAAGAAGGCCTGGGGATCATCCACACCTTCGACAGCATGAAAGATGAGTCGAAAAAGCATGTTATTATTAACGAATTCTTCGACCGCGGTATCTGGCGGTTAATCTGGAAAAACGCCTGTACTTTCCGTTTACGCTGGCGCCTGGGACGCCGTTATCTGCGTATTAAGCGTTATCGCCACGCGGTATAGACCAAAAACCCGCTGTTTCCGCCAAAGAGATAGCTTTACGCGGGCTAAATGCTTAGAATTTGCCCGCCAAAACAGAGAACGGATAAATAGTTTGGAATTGCTTTATACCACCCTACTTTACCTTATTCAGCCGCTGGTGTGGCTGCGGCTGCTGCTGCGCAGTCGTAAGGCTCCTGCCTATCGTAAACGCTGGGCGGAACGCTATGGCTTCTGTCAGAACAAGGTAGAGCCGGATGGCATTCTGCTGCACTCCGTTTCCGTCGGAGAAACCCTGGCCGCCATTCCGCTGGTTCGCGCTCTGCGCCACCGCTACCCTTCGATGCCGATCACTGTCACCACCATGACGCCGACCGGCTCCGAGCGCGCCATGTCGGCGTTCGGCAAAGATGTCCATCACGTCTATCTGCCCTACGATCTGCCCGGCGCCATGAACCGCTTCCTGAATACCGTTCAGCCGAAGCTGGTTATCGTGATGGAAACCGAGCTATGGCCGAATATGGTGGCCGCGCTGCATAAGCGTAAGATCCCGCTGGTGATCGCCAACGCCCGCCTTTCTGAACGTTCCGCCAAAGGCTATGCCAAACTGGGCGGTTTTATGCGCCGTCTGTTAAGCCGTATTACGCTTATCGCCGCGCAGAATGAAGAGGATGGCAACCGCTTCCTTGCTCTCGGACTGAAGCGCAACCAGCTGGCGGTCACCGGAAGTCTGAAATTCGATATCTCCGTCACCCCGGAGCTGGCGGCCCGCGCGATTACGCTGCGCCGCCAATGGGCGCCGCACCGCAAGGTCTGGATTGCCACCAGCACTCACGACGGCGAAGAACAAATCATCCTGCAGGCGCATAAAAAACTGCTGGAGACCTTCCCGAACCTGCTGCTGATCCTCGTTCCCCGGCATCCGGAGCGCTTCCCCGACGCGCGTGAGATGGTGCAAAAGGCCGGAATGAGCTTTACTCTGCGCAGCACCGGCGAGATCCCCTCCTCCAGTACCCAGGTGGTGATTGGCGATACCATGGGTGAACTGATGCTGCTCTACGGCATTGCCGACCTCGCCTTCGTTGGCGGCAGCCTGGTGGAGCGCGGCGGCCATAACCCGCTCGAGCCGGCGGCGCATGCCATTCCGGTGCTGATGGGGCCGCATACCTTCAACTTCAAAGATATCTGCGCCAAGCTGCAGCAGGATGATGGCCTGATCACGGTCACCGACGCCGACTCGCTGGTCAGGGAAGTGTCCACGCTCCTGACCGATGAAGACTACCGCCTGTGGTATGGCCGTCACGCGGTGGAAGTGCTGCACCAGAACCAGGGCGCGCTGTCGCGTCTGCTCAAGTTACTGCAACCTTACATGCCGCAACGGAGTCATTAATGTCGAACCGGCTTTCCGTGGTGATGATCGCCAAAGATGCAGCGGACCTGCTGCCGGATTGTCTGGACTCCGTTAGCTGGGCAGATGAAATCATCGTCCTCGACTCTGGCAGTACCGACAACACCGTCGAGCTGGCCCGCCGCCTCGGCGCCCAGGTCTATACCCATACCGACTGGCGAGGCTATGGTATTCAGCGCCAGCGCGCGCAGGACTATGCCACCGGCGACTGGGTGTTGATGATCGATACCGATGAGCGCGTCACGCCAGAACTCAGGCAGGCTATTCTTAAGGTGCTGGCAGCGCCGCAGCGCGGCGCTATCTACAGCATCGCTCGTCGCAACTACTTTCTCGGACGCTTTATGCGCCACAGCGGTTGGTATCCCGATCGCGTGCTGCGCCTGTACGAACGCGCCCGTTACCGCTATAACGATAATCTGGTCCATGAATCGCTGGATAGCCTGGGCGCTGAGGTCATTCCGCTAACCGGCGATCTCCTGCATCTGACCTGCCGCGACTTCGCTGGCTTCCAGCAAAAACAGCTGGCGTATGCTGCCGCGTGGGCGCTTGAGCGCCACCGCAAGGGCAAGAAGACCTCGATGGCGGGCATTTTCAGCCATACCCTGGGCGCGTTCCTGAAAACGCTGCTGCTGCGCGGTGGGGTGCTGGACGGTAAGCAGGGCTGGTTACTGGCGATGGTCAACGCGCAGTATACGTTTACGAAATATACCGAGCTGTGGGCGCTGAGCCACGGCTACTCGGAGAAAGGGTAATCATGAGCACAAAAGCGATCTATCCGGGTACCTTTGATCCCATCACCAACGGTCATATCGACATTGTCACCCGCGCGGCGAGCATGTTCGATAAAGTGGTGCTGGCTATCGCCGCGAGCCCGAGCAAAAAGCCGATGTTTACCCTCGACGAGCGTATCGCGCTGGCCACTCAGGCAACAGCGCATCTGGTTAACGTGGAGGTTATCGGCTTTAGCGACCTGATGGCCAGTTTCGCCCGCGCGCAGCAGGCCAATATTTTAATTCGCGGCCTGCGGGCGGTGGCGGATTTCGAGTATGAGATGCAGCTGGCCCACATGAACCGCCACCTGATGCCCACCCTTGAGAGCGTGTTCCTGATGCCGTGCAAAGAGTGGTCATTTATCTCTTCCTCACTGGTGAAGGAAGTGGCGCGTCACCAGGGCGACGTTTCTCATTTCCTGCCAGCTAACGTCCACCAGGCGCTGTTGAATAAGCTGAAGTAACGCATCTATCTGCTGGGGCATGAGCCACGCAGGCTGGCGCTGCACTGCGCCGCCCATCCACACCGGCTCTGTCCCGGTCTTTGTGCCAGGTGGCGCTACGCTGACCTGGCCTACAAACGTTCCTGTTCCTGAGAACTACTTCTGGCACTGACGGCAATAAAAGGTCGCCCGCTGGGCATGTTTGGTCCCGACAACCGGCGTGCCGCAGATCCGGCACGGTTCGCCCTTGCGGCCATAGACCTGCAGCTCCTGGGCAAAATAGCCCGGCTTGCCATCGCTTTGCAGGAAATCCTTCAGCGTGGTGCCGCCCTGCTCTATCGAACGCAGCAGGACCAGCTTAATCACTTTCACCAGCTGCTCACACTCTTCCCGCGACAGTGAAGAAGCCAACCTGTCGGGATGGATCCCGGCCGAGAACAGCGACTCGCTGGCGTAGATATTGCCGACCCCTACCACCAGCTTGTTATCCATCAGCCAGGGTTTGATCGCAGTTTTTTTCTTCGCGCATTTCTGCTGAAGATAGTCGGCGTTAAATTCATCGCTGAGCGGCTCCGGGCCAAGGTGGGCCAGTACCGGATGGTCTTCCAGCGTTTTGGTCCACAGCCAGGCGCCAAAGCGGCGCGGATCGGTATAGCGCAGCACCTTGCCATTACTCATGACCAGGTCAACGTGATCGTGTTTTTCGGCCGGTAGCTCTTCGCTCAGGATACGCAGGCTTCCCGACATCCCGAGATGAACGATGATCCAGCCGTCCGGCAGTTCCAGAAGCAGGTATTTGGCACGACGCCGCACGCTGAGTACCGGAACGTCGCTCAGGCGATAAATCTCTTCGGAAACCGGCCAGCGCAGCCGTCCATTGCGCACAATGGCGTGCAGAATAGTTGCGCCAACCAGGTGCGGCTCGATGCCGCGGCGGCTGGTTTCAACCTCTGGTAATTCAGGCATGATTTTCCTCCATTTACCCGACGTATTGTGCTTCACGGACAGGTGACTGAAAAGGGAGTATGTGAAAGCAATATGGGGGAGTTTTAAAAACAAAAAACCCCGCCGAAGCGGGGTTTTTATACAAGGAGGCTAAAATTATTTGATTTTAGCTTCTTTGTAGATAACGTGCTGACGTACAACCGGATCGTACTTTTTCAGTTCCATTTTTTCCGGTTTGGTACGCTTGTTCTTCGTGGTGGTATAGAAGTGACCAGTACCAGCGGAAGAAACCAGCTTGATTTTCTCACGAATACCTTTAGCCATGATTTATTTCCTCTAAGTACTTAGTACTTTTCGCCACGGGCACGCAGTTCAGACAGAACTGTATCGATGCCTTTCTTATCGATTACACGCATACCTTTAGCAGATACGCGCAGGGTGACAAAACGCTTCTCGCTCTCAACCCAGAAACGGTGAGAGTGCAGGTTCGGCAGGAAACGGCGTTTAGTCGCGTTCAGTGCGTGGGAACGGTTGTTACCGGTCACCGGACGCTTGCCAGTAACTTGGCAGACTCGGGACATGTCTATTCTCCAAAAATCAAATTAGCTCGAGCTTCGTATGGGGTATTGGCGCCTCGTCAGGCTTTACAGCCTGGTCATCGCAGTTCAATGTGAACTCTCGACTGCCAGGCCCAAATGCCAAACCCGAGATTCTCAAAGGTGGCGTAGTATACGCTGACTCGGCGATGTGCTCAAGTCCCGAACAGACAAAGATCCCGAAGGATCGCCAGTTCGGGGCTAAATCCAGCCACGCTCGGCAAAAGATACATACGCACCGCGGCCGATAACCAGATGGTCAAGCACGCGTATCTCCATGAATCGACAACATTTTACCACCCTTTCGGTAATCAGCCTGTCTGCCTGGCTCGGCTCCGGACTACCGGAGGGATGATTATGCGCAAGGATCACGGCGGCAGCGTTCACTTTGATGGCTTCGCGTACAATTTCTCGCGGATGCACCTCAACGTGGCTAAGAGTACCAGAAAAAAGGCGACTATGTTTCAACACCCGGTTCTGATTATCTAAAAAGATCACCATAAAGATCTCGCGCTCTTCTTCCGTAAGCTGGCTTTGTAAAAATTCCCGCGTCGTCGAGGGACTGACCAGCGCAGCCTCCTCGACCAGCTGTGAGCTAAAATAGCGTCGCGCCAGCTCGGCAATACCCTTCAGTTGCGCATATTTCGCCAGCCCCAGTCCATCCACGGCAATCAGCTGCGCTTTATCCGCGGAAAGCAGAGCGTAGAGCGAGCCAAAACGCTGCAGTAACGCCTGCGCATAGCCGAGCACATCCTGACGACGCGTGCCGACGCGCAGAAACAGCGCCAGCAGCTCAACATCCGTTAGCGCTTCGATGCCGTACTGCAACATCTTCTCTCGTGGCATCAGATTTTCCGTTTCGTCCATGCGCCCTCCTGGGTGAATTTGCCTATCCTGGCACAGCCTGACGGCGCTGCCGACCCGCGGCTTTTCACCCTGCGTAGCCGCTCGCAAAGTGAATGCCCGCCAGAGGCACGACGACGACAGGATTGTGATAAGATGCGCGGATTCTGGTCTACGGCAACAGGAAGACATCATGATGACTCTGGCGGGTAAAAAAATCGTCCTGGGCGTCAGCGGCGGTATCGCGGCGTATAAAACCCCGGAACTGGTGCGCCGACTGCGCGAACGCGGCGCGGAGGTGCGTGTCGCGATGACGGAGGCGGCAAAAGCGTTCATCACCCCACTCAGCCTGCAGGCGGTATCCGGCTATCCGGTTTCCGACAGCCTGCTCGATCCGGCGGCGGAAGCGGCCATGGGCCATATTGAGCTCGGGAAATGGGCCGACCTGGTGATCCTCGCCCCGGCAACCGCTGATTTAATCGCCCGCGTGGCGGCCGGCATGGCCAACGACCTGGTGTCGACGATCTGTCTTGCCACCCCTTCCCCGGTTGCCGTGGTGCCCGCCATGAACCAGCAGATGTATCGCGCGCAGGCCACCCAGCAGAATCTGCAGACGCTGGCTTCCCGCGGCCTGCTGCTGTGGGGACCGGACAGCGGCAGCCAGGCCTGCGGCGACGTCGGCCCGGGGAGAATGCTCGATCCGTTAACCATCGTGGAGATGGCCGCGCAGCATTTCGCCTCCCCTGTCAAAGATTTGCAACATCTCAACCTCATGATTACCGCGGGCCCGACCCGTGAGCCGTTGGATCCGGTGCGTTACATCAGCAACCACAGCTCAGGCAAAATGGGCTTCGCGATTGCCGCCGCCGCCGCGCAGCGGGGCGCGAACGTGACCCTGGTCAGCGGCCCGGTATCACTACCGACACCGCCGTTTGTTCAGCGCATTGATGTCACTACCGCACTGGAAATGGAAGCCGCCGTCCAGGCCGGCGCTCAGCAGCAGCATATTTTTATTGGCTGCGCCGCGGTGGCGGATTACCGCGCCGCCGTCATCGCCGAAGATAAAATTAAAAAACAAGGTGATGAATTAACAATAAAAATGATTAAAAACCCGGATATCGTGGCCGGGGTTGCGGCGCTAAAAGCCCATCGCCCTTACGTCGTTGGGTTTGCCGCCGAAACGAATAATGTGGAAGAATATGCGCGGCAAAAACGTGCCCGCAAAAACCTCGACCTGATTTGCGCTAACGATGTTTCTCAGCCTGATCAGGGCTTTAATAGCGATAACAACGCATTACACCTTTTCTGGCAGGATGGGGAAAAGCGCTTACCACTTGAGCGCAAGGAACTCCTGGGCCAATTATTACTCGACGAGATCGTGACCCGTTATGATGAAAAAAATCGACGTTAAGATTCTGGACCCGCGTGTCGGCCAGCAATTTCCGCTGCCGACCTATGCCACCTCCGGCTCCGCCGGACTTGACCTGCGAGCCTGTCTCGACGACGCCGTAGAGCTGGCGCCGGGTGCAACCACGCTGTTGCCGACGGGCCTTGCGATTCATATCGCCGATCCCTCTCTGGCGGCGGTAATTCTGCCACGCTCCGGCCTGGGCCATAAGCATGGCGTAGTACTGGGCAATCTGGTGGGCCTCATCGACTCCGATTACCAGGGGCAACTGATGGTGTCCGTCTGGAACCGCGGTCAGCAGAGCTTTATTATCGAGCCGGGCGAACGTATCGCGCAGATGGTCTTTGTGCCGGTCGTGCAGGCGGAATTTAACCTGGTGGAAGAGTTTGACGCCACCGACCGCGGCGAAGGCGGCTTCGGTCACTCAGGGCGTAAATAAGCCCAGCAACACGGAACCTGCATCCCAACGCGCATAACGCAATAACATCACCGCAAACTCCGGTTTGCGGTCGCGTTGTGGATGTCTGCCTGACAAGTGCTTATTTTCAGGGGTATTTTAAAACATGGCAGAAAAGCAAACTGCGAAACGGAATCGTCGCGAAGAAATACTTCAATCTCTGGCGCTCATGCTGGAATCCAGCGATGGTAGTCAACGTATTACCACCGCGAAACTGGCGGCTTCCGTCGGCGTCACCGAAGCCGCGCTGTATCGCCATTTTCCCAGCAAAACCCGCATGTTTGACAGCCTGATCGAGTTCATTGAAGACAGTCTGATTACGCGCATCAATTTGATTTTGAAAGATGAAAAGGACACCACCGCGCGCCTGCGCCTGATCGTTCTGTTGATTCTTGGGTTTGGCGAGCGTAATCCTGGGCTGACGCGTATCCTCACCGGGCACGCGCTAATGTTCGAACAGGACCGGCTACAGGGCCGCATCAACCAGCTTTTTGAGCGCATCGAAGTGCAGCTGCGTCAGGTGATGCGCGAGAAAAAAATGCGTGAAGGCGAAGGCTACACCCTCGACGAAACCCTGCTGGCCAGCCAGCTGCTGGCCTTCTGCGAGGGTATGCTGTCGCGCTTTGTGCGCAGCGAGTTCAAATATCGTCCGACGGATGATTTCGAGGCCCGCTGGCCGCTGGTCGCCGCACAGCTGCAGTAAATCCTCACATGCAGCCGCCAGGCTGCATGATTCTCCTCGCAATCTGCGTAAGTTTGTTGCAAATCCCAGGGCCATTGGTTGAATTGCCCAATGCGCGTTTCCGCTTTCCTTTCCTACTATCCAGCTTGCTGATCGTTTCACCCTCCCCCAACACCACCCGACAAGGAGAGATTTGATGGCGACGTCACGGCGGGATTTATTGAAGATAGGCGGGTTGGCAACCGCATCGCTACTAGTCAGTCAAAAAAGCTTCGCAGCATGGGCCCCTTCTGAACGCTATCCTGACCCACGCATCGTGGCCGTCGATGACAGCTTTCGTCGCTATATGCTTGCCAGCGCAAAGGTTGAACGCATCGCCAGCGGCTTCCGTTGGGCGGAAGGCCCGGTCTGGTTCGGCGACATGCGAATGCTGCTGTGGAGCGACATTCCGAATAACGCCATCATGCGCTGGGATGAAATCAGTGGAGAAACCAGCGTCTTTCGCTACCCGGCCAATTATAGCAATGGCCACGCCCGCGACAGACAGGGGCGCTTAATCAGTTGCGAGCACGACACCCGCCGCATTACGCGTACCGAATACGATGGATCTGTCACCGTACTGGCCGATAGCTACCAAGGTAAGCGCCTCAATTCCCCAAACGATATCGTTGTGAAGTCAGACGGTACCATCTGGTTTACCGACCCGCCATTTGGCATCAGCGGCTTTTACGAAGGCCACAAAGCAACGCCAGAATTGCCGCAAAACGTCTATTGCCTGGAGCCGGAAAGCCGCAAACTAAGCGTGGTATTGGGCGACATAAAAGGGCCAAATGGTTTGTGTTTCTCGCCGGACGAAAAGACCCTGTACGTGGTGGAAAGCCGGGCGACACCGAACCGCTTAATTCTGGCGTGGGACGTGGAAGGCAATACGCTGAAAAATAAACGGGTGTATCTCGACTGTGGCAACGGTACCGCCGATGGGATCGCCTGCGACGCAGACGGCAATCTGTGGTGCGGATGGGGAAGCGGAAACGAAGAACTCGACGGCGTGCGGATCTTTAACCCTCAGGGTAAGCATATCGGCACCATTCAACTGCCGGAGCGCTGCGCGAACTTGTGTTTTGGCGGCGAACAGCGCAATCGGCTGTTTATGGCGTCCAGTACGTCAATCTATTCGCTGTACGTCAATGCGCAGGGCGCTAAGCTGGTATAGAGGAAATATCCGGCAGCCGAGGCTGCCGGATGCATCATCAGATGCCGTAGGCTTCACGATAGGCACGAACTGACGCCAGATATTCCGCCATCTCGGGTTTCTCTTCCAGATAAGCAATCAGCTCTTTCAGAGTGATGATTGAGATAACCTGGCAGCCGTAATCCCGCTCCACTTCCTGAATAGCGGAAATCTCGCCGCGGCCGCGCTCCTGACGATCCAGGGAGATCAGTACGCCCGCCAGCTGGGCGCCCTGGGCCTGGATAATCTCCATGGATTCGCGGATCGCCGTACCGGCGGTGATCACGTCATCCACCAGCATCACACGCCCCTGCAGCGGGCTACCGACCAGGTTGCCGCCTTCGCCGTGGGTTTTTGCCTCTTTGCGGTTAAAGCAGTAAGGCAGATCGCGGTCATGATGCTCAGCTAACGCCACCGCGGTGGTGGTGGCGATCGGAATACCTTTATAGGCCGGGCCAAACAGCAGGTCGAACTCAATCCCGGAATCCACCAGCGCCTCGGCATAAAAACGGCCCAGCAGTGCCAGATCGCGCCCGGTGTTAAACAGGCCGGCGTTGAAGAAATAGGGGCTCTTGCGCCCGGATTTCAGCGTGAACTCGCCAAACTTAAGAACCTGCTTGCTAAGCGCAAACTCAATAAACTGGCGCTGATACGGCTTCATGGATTCGCTCCTTTTGGTACTTTCATCATTGTCAGACTACGCGCTCATCCTTCGCAGGTGTAATGAAGGATGAAGCGCAAAAAAAAGGCGACTTCTCAGTCGCCTTAATCATTAATTTTCTAACGCCGCCTTCTGCGTCGTGATGATGGATTCGATCCCCCCTCGGGCTAACGCCAGGAGAGTGAGGAGCTCTTCATGGGTGAACGGCTCGCCTTCTGCCGTCCCCTGCACCTCAATAATGCGGCCATCTTCGGTCATCACCACGTTCATGTCGGTTTCCGCTGCGGAATCTTCGATGTACTCCAGATCGCAAATGGCTTCGCCGTTAACGATACCAACGGACACCGCGGCAACCATCCCCTTCATTGGGTTGGTTTTCAGCTTGCCGGCTGCCACCAGTTTGTTCAGCGCATCGGCCAGCGCCACGCAGGCCCCGGTAATCGACGCCGTACGGGTGCCGCCATCGGCCTGCAGCACATCGCAGTCGAGTGTGATGGTGAATTCACCCAGCGCTTTCAGGTCAACCGCCGCGCGCAGCGCGCGAGCGATCAGACGCTGAATTTCCATCGTCCGGCCGCCCTGCTTGCCTTTTGCTGCTTCACGCGCGTTACGCGTGTGCGTTGAGCGCGGCAGCATGCCATATTCAGCGGTGATCCAGCCCTGCCCCTGTCCTTTCAGGAAACGCGGAACGCCTTCGTCAATGGAAGCGGTGCACAACACTTTGGTATCACCGAATTCGACCAGCACGGAGCCTTCAGCGTGTTTTGTGTAATTACGGGTCAGGGTGACGGGACGCACCTGATTAGCGCTACGGCCTGCTGGACGCATGATAGAAATCTCCGGCTTGAAACGAATGTGGGGCGCATTATACGAATTTCATGGCGAAAAGCCTATGCCAACACGTGCCGGGCACGCACATAATGTCAGTCCAGTGTTTTACGATAAGATTTCAACCCCACGCCAATCACTATCACCGCCAGGCCGATCAGTGGCAAAAGGTCGGGTAATAATGCCATCGCAGAATAGCCTTTCAGCATGATGCCCTTAACCAGTCGGATGAAATAGGTCAGCGGTAAACAGGAGCCAATGGCTTTCGCCCAGTCAGGCATACTAATAAAGGGGCTGATAAAGCCGGAAAGCATAATGGAAGGAATAAAGTAAAATGACGACATTTGCAGCGCCTGCAGTTGGTTTTGTGCCAGGCCAGAAATACCAATGCCAATTGACAGGCAGAGGAAAACATATATTAACAGCACAAAAAAAAGCAGAAAAACGCTACCATGAAGGGGAATATCGAACAATAGCACAGCGGCAATCAGAATTAACGTCGCCTGGAACAAACCGATGACAACAAAAGGCGTTATCTTCCCGACAATGACCTCAAACCCGGTCAAAGGAGAGACCAGTAAATTTTCTAACGCCCCGTTTTCTCGCTCACGGGTAATAGACAGGGCGGTCATCAGGATCAAGGTGGTACTGAGTATCGATCCCATAATACCTGGAATAGTATTAAACTGGGTAATCCCCTCAGGGTTAAACATCCGATGGATAATAAGCTCGAAATCATCCTCTTTTTGCGAGACACGCATGTCGCCCGGCAAGTCGTGTTGAAACATCGATTTCGCCACCTGTACAAGGGCACTTAGCGCATTCCCCGTGGTTATCGGATCGATGGCATCCCCCTGAATTAACAGCTGAGGCTTTTCTCCACGCAGCATCTTGCGCGTAAACCCCTCAGGAATCGTCACGATAAAAGTGACATCTCCCCGAACGAACGCTTTCTGCGCCGCCTCTTCTGAATCGACAGGAATCATTGAAAAATACCCTGTATTTTGCGCTTCCGTCACAAAAATATGACTCATGCGTTCGGTATCGTAATTTAATAACGCGGTAGGAAGATTATGGGGATCCATATTGATCGCATAGCCAAGAATGATCAGCTGAAAAATAGGTGTCAGGAGCACCATACTAATGCTGACTTTATCACGACGTAATTCGTGGATTTCCTTAATAACCACGCCGATCCAACGGGTAAAGGAGAAGCTTAAATTAATTTTTTTCACAATCGTTTTTCATCAAGTAGGTAAATGCATCTTCCAGATTGGTAGCCACCTGACAGAACTCATAGCCCTGTTGTGTAAATGCAAAAAGCGTGGACTTTAATTTGGCTTCATCTCTGGAAGTAATATAAAGCTGATTGCCAAAAATGACCGTTTGCTCAATCTCCGGCAAGCGTTGTAGCTGGTTTTCAAGCAGCGTCAGACCGGTGCCGCTGGTTCGCATGGTGATCAGATTCTGGGACGCGATAATCGACGAAATAGTGCCATTCGCCAACAGACGGCCATAAGACAGATAGGCAACCTTATGGCAGCGCTCGGCCTCATCCATATAATGCGTGCTCACCAGGATTGAGATCCCTCTGTCCGATAACTGATGCAGCATTTGCCAGAACTCTCGCCGCGCTTTCGGATCCACGCCAGCGGTTGGTTCATCGAGAAACAACAAAACGGGTTCATGCAACATGCAAGCGGCGAGGGCCATTCTTTGCTTCCAGCCGCCAGAAAGCTCCCTGGCCTGCTGATGCTGTCGGGTAGTGAGGCCTAACTCTGAAAGCGCGCGTTCAACCCGGGCTTTACGTTGGTCGAGGCTATACAACTGCGCGATAAAAAGTAAGTTTTCCCGGATGGTTAAATTTCCCCACATTGAGAAATACTGGGTCATATAACCTATCTTTTTTTTTATTTTTTCCCGCTGCGTAAAGATGTCCATGCCCAGACAAGAGCCTTCACCTGAATCCGGGGTAATCAAACCACACATCATCCGAATCGATGTTGTTTTCCCGCTACCGTTCGGCCCAAGAAAACCATAAATTTCGCCTTTTGCCACCTGCAAAGAGAAATCCTTTACGACGTGATGCTCACCAAAATACTTATTGAGATTTTTTACATCAATACAAAGATTATTCATTACCAATAACCTCCACATCAAACGGCTGGCCGATTTTCATCCGCTCAGCCTGCTTCCGGGCAGGAACAGCCTCAGCCATAAAAATGAGTTTCTCCCGGCGTTTCGTACTATAAATAACCGGAGGCGTAAATTCCGCTTCAGGACTGATGTAGTTAATCACGCCAGCAATGGGCTCAGCGCAACCATCGCATATCAGTTTTACCTTAGTTCCGATTTTAAATTTACCAAGCATCGCCTCGGGTATAAAAAAGCGTACTTTTATATTCTCAGGAGGTAACAGACTAATTATTGGTCTGCCGGCAGTGGGCCGTTCCCCGGCACGATAAATAATATCGAAGACTTTAGCATTGACCGGAGAAACAATCGTCGTTTGCTGGACATCCCAAAGCGCCTTGTCACGTTCGAGTTTTGCCGCGGCCACCATCGAGAGCTGTTTGCTAATCTCATCCTGACGGGCAGGCAGTTGCCGCGCTTTGAGTTGATTAATTAACTCTTCAACCTGCGCGCCTTTTTGCGTTAACTCATCCCGGATATCCTCCCATTCTGCGAGCGAGATGGCGCGACTGGCGTAAAGATTACGATACCGCTCAAGCTGACGCTTTACCTGGGATTCCGCCGATCGTGCTTTTTTAATCTGGGCACGAATAATATCCAGCTCTTCAGGCCGCTCTCCCGACTCCAGATTTCGCAATAATGCGCTCTCTGCAGAAAGTTTTTCCTCAGCTCGCAGGAAAATATTTTGCGCATCAAAGGACTCAATCTTCACTAACTCTTGCCCAGGCGTGACATTATCTCCTTTCTTAATGAATAGCTGTTCAATTTTTGCAGTGGAAGAATAAGAAAGATAGACAAATTCGCCATGTGAATAACCAGATAACCTGTTCTCCGGTTTGTTATCACACCCCGTTATCATCAGCATCGCTATCACAACAATAAATATATTTACTGGCTTTTGCATTAAAACGCATCCGTACGCATAGAGTTTTTCATTACTGATGTCTGGATTGAATTATTCTCATTCCAAACCCTAACGTTATCGTCAGTTTAATCCTTTAAATAATGCTTAAAGTATATTTCATTCAATTTATCGAGAGCACTCAGGTTTAAACCAGCGATCGAGTGAAAAGCATCATCTTTTGTGAATGCAAGAATCGACGATCCGCCTGGAGAAAACCATTTAGCGCTCTGTTTAAAAGGCCATGGTAGTTCATAACCTTTTTCTCTCAGTAAATCGTTAAGCACACGCCAGTCGTCTCTAAAATCATTTCCGGAAAATGGGCTATCACTTTGTGCACCTTCTGCAGTGAATAATTGAATTGGCGTACAAAAGTTAACCGAACTGGGAAAGTACATATTATAAAAGCTTACAATGAGTTTCTGCACCTCTTCAGGAAAAGAGCCGGGGATCGTCAACACACCTAACAAATATTTATAGTCTGGATATCTTTTTATAAAATCAAATATCCCGCGCCATAAATAATCAAGAACATTACTTTTTTGATAAGGCTTCTGGATAAATCCACGGCCGATTTCCACACACTGGCTTAAACAGGAATAGGCATTATTATGGTACTTGAACAGGCTGTTGCTATAGAGGCCTGTTATTCCATGTTGCGCTAACTGCTCACCAACGGGTATTAGACGATAGGCACCCAGTATTTCTTCATCAGAAGGATCCCATAAAATGATATGGTAATAGGTTTCATCAAAAACATCATTATCTCTGTCTTTACCGGATCCAGCGCCAATATCGCGATAACAGCGCTCGCGTAAGCGCCCTAGCTCATCAATAATGGGTGAGTCTCCGAGGGTATTGCAGCGAAATATCAATAATTTTCTACCATCATCAAATTGTCTTAATACTTCGCACTCTTCTATTGCGTTTATTAAACTCTCTCGACTACCTGTTAATTGTTGCGGAGAAACCGTATCTACCAGCGCCGGGCCATTCTCTCCGATGCTCTGGAGATGCATCAAGCATACACTTGACGCGGCAGACAGATCTTTATTAAATCGATTAAACGAAGATAAGGCTATTTGCTGCCCTACTTTGATTTTCATGGTCTTACCACGATGGCGTAGCGCTTCACGAATAATCATTATATTTGACAGTTGCCGCCAGACCGTCGCAGTTATATAATAAGTTTTGCTGTTTGATCCCGTAATATGGACAGGTACCAGCGCCGCGTTGTTTCTCATCGCCAGTTGTAAAAAACCGGGATTCCATTGATGTTCCTGTAAACCTGAAAGAGACCAGCTAGCCAACTTACCTGCAGGACAAATAATCAACACACCACCGTTCTTCAGGTGATCGTTCATTTCCCTGAATTTCTTATGGCTCATCTTACCAGCCATATTCTCAATACCAATGGTAAGTTCTGCCACCTGTGGGAATATCATTGGCAAAATATGGTTAGCCACTATTTTTATATCTTTCCTGACCTGAGCGATAGTATGTATTAAAGCAATACCATCCATTACCGTCGGATGATTTGAAATAACAACTGTAGCACCCTGTCGGGGTATATTATTAAAGTCAGAGTATTCCGTTTCACATTGGACGTTAAAAAAATCAATGACCGAACTAACCCAATGCACACCATTTTTATCAATTAACCGTTCGTCGTTTATTAAACGAGAGAATATCCTATTGCCAAATGCGGCTCTGAAAACCCATTTTTTCCAGTGTGGAATATGGGTATCCGGGAAAAACTCTCTAATGACTCTGTCAAAGATAGCGTTCATATTAAAATCCTTTTTATAGAACTAATCTAAAACGACTATACTCGTGATCCTTCTGTCGGACAATACCGCCCAAAATGAAAACCCACTAATACAAAATTAATGAATATAGTTGAAGTGATAATATTCATGAAGACAATATAAACAATAGCAGGTTTAATATATTCGCCGCAATAAATTCAAAAAAAGCATACATAATACTTAAAGATAATACACCGTAGTATTTCCAGTGGTTATATTTGACACGAAAGCATCACTCTGATCAGATTTTCCGCCAAGAAACTAGCTCGTATAGCATCATCTGTATTTGATGTTCACGCCAAATAACATAAAACCATTAACTACAGCAAAAAGTAATATCTCCCCGCGGTCAACAAAGCGCAGAAAAACCATTTCTTCAGTAACCCCAAATAATTAACCACATATAACTTAACAGCGTCATTGACGTAAAATTGCCAATACAAAACGTCTTATTTTTACCCACAACAGAAGCATACCGCTCGCTTAACTTAGTAATTGCATGAAATAGATTGCGGCTATGCCCCTCAAAACAATCGCCATCCAGGTATTTCATCACTATTCCTGTTAAGTCACCGCCCGCATAGCTATAATCCTTGCATTCATTATTACGAAAACAGGAACGTCTATGATCCGCAGTATGACCGCCTATGCCCGCCGTGAAATCAAGGGTGACTGGGGTAGCGCCGCATGGGAGCTGCGCTCGGTAAACCAGCGCTATCTGGAAACGTACTTCCGCCTGCCGGAGCAGTTCCGTAGTCTGGAGCCCGTGGTACGCGAGCGCATTCGCGCCCGCCTGACTCGCGGTAAAGTCGAATGCACCCTGCGTTTTGAACAAGATCCCAGCGCTCAGGGTGAACTTATCCTCAACGAAAAGCTGGCTAAACAGCTGGTCAATGCTGCCAACTGGGTGAAAATGCAGAGCGATGAAGGGGAAATCAACCCGGTTGATATCCTGCGCTGGCCGGGCGTGATGGCCGCCAAAGAGCAGGATCTCGACGCCATCGCCGCCGACATTCTGGCCGCTCTTGATGGCGCGCTGGACGACTTCATCGTCGCCCGCGAAACGGAAGGCCAGGCCCTGAAAGCGCTTATCGAGCAGCGGCTTGAAGGGGTGAGCGGCGAAGTGACCAAAGTTCGCGCCCATATGCCGGAAATCCTCCAGTGGCAGCGCGAGCGTCTGGTTGCCAAACTGGAAGACGCGGAAGTGCAGCTGGAAAATAACCGTCTTGAGCAAGAGCTGGTGCTGATGGCGCAGCGTATCGACGTTGCCGAAGAGCTGGACCGCCTTGAAGCGCACGTTAAAGAGACCTACAACATTCTGAAAAAGAAAGAGGCTGTGGGTCGCCGTCTCGACTTTATGATGCAGGAGTTCAACCGTGAGTCGAACACCCTGGCGTCAAAATCGATTAACGCCGAGGTCACCAACTCCGCGATTGAGCTGAAGGTACTGATCGAGCAAATGCGCGAACAGATCCAGAATATCGAGTAACGCTTTCTCACCCATCCAGGCACTACCGTATAAAAGGTCATGATCAATCATGGCCTTTTTATTTATCTCTCCCGCCGGCTGACGATAAGAATCTACGTATAAAAATAGTCGTCCAGTTTTCGGTTGTGGCAAATGAGCCCAACGCGGCACAGTCTGGGGACACACCACCGCGGGAGAAAAGAATGAACTTCAACGCGCTTCACCAGCAAAACCAACCGTTGTTGCTTGCCAACGTCTGGGATGCCAGCAGCGCTCAGGCCGCTCAGCAGGCCGGTTATCAGGCGCTGGGCTCCTCCAGCGCTGCTATCGCCGCAATGTTAGGGTATGAAGATGGCGAAGAGATGAGTTTTGACGAGCTGTTATATATCGTCTCACACATCAAAGCTGTTAGCGAACTGCCGTTAAGCGTCGATTTAGAGGCGGGCTACAGCGCCACAACCAGCCACATCATTGACAATATCCAGCGTCTGGCGCATCTCGGCGTGAGCGGAATAAACCTCGAGGATAGTCATGTGGTGAATAATACGCGTCGTCTTGACGATGCCGTGGTCTTTGCCGCCAAAATCCAGGAAATCACCCACGCTTGTCCCGATATGTTTGTTAATGTCCGCACCGATACCTTTCTTCTCAACATACCAAATGCACTGGATGAGACGCTCTATCGCGGTCAGTTATACGCTAACCATGGTGGATGCGGTTTTTTTGTGCCTTGCGTCACCCGCGCGGAAGATATTACCGCCATTGTCCGCCACGTGCCTTTACCCTTAAACGTAATGTGTATGCCTGAGCTGGCAGACTTCAGTACCTTATCGGCACTGGGCGTAAAACGAATTTCGATGGGCAATTTTATTCATGCTGCCACACAGGCCAGACTGAAAGACTTATTATGTCAGGTGCAAGCTAACTACTCTTTCTCGGGTGTTTTTTGACCATGAAAATTACCGACAGCATCCAGTGCGATATCTGGTATCAGGCGCTGCTTGAACGCGCTGTGGAGTTTACCGGCGTCTTTTTCGTTGGCGTGAAAACCACCGGCGTATTTTGTATCTCGGTCTGTCGGGCGCGAAAACCCAGGCGGGAAAACGTCGAATTCTATAATGACGTTAAATCCGCGCTGGATGCCGGGTTCCGGCCATGCAAAGTCTGTCGCCCGACGGAGAATGCCCGGACAGCCCCCGCCTTTGTTGAGCAAGCGCTCCGCCTGCTGCGAGAAGACCCGAAGGTTCGCCTCAGTGATAGCGAACTACGTCAGCACGATATTAGCCCGGAACGCGTTCGCCGCTGGTTCCTGCAAAACCACGGGATCACCTTTCAGGCTTTTCAACGGATGCAGCGCGTTAATATGGCGCTTCAGGAGCTGAAAGCAGGCCGATCAACCACCGATGTCGCTTTCGATAGCGGCTATGAGTCCTTAAGCGGTTTCGGCTATACCTGCAAAAAATTGACCGGTTCCGCACCCAGCGCGCAACGCCAGGTTGTTTTAATTCATCGTTTTACCACCCCGTTAGGGCCAATGTTTGTTTGTGCAACGCAGCGGGGGATTTGTCTGCTGGAGTTTGTCGACAGACGAGCGCTGGAGACAGAATTCAGCGACCTGCAGCGACGGTTCGACGCCAGCATCATCGCCGGTGAAAACGCCCACACCCGGCAGGCGCAACAGGAAATAACGGAGTATTTTGCCGGGCGGCGTCAATCGTTCGAGGTGGCGCTTGATACCCCTGGCAGCGAATTCCAGCGAGCGGTCTGGCGCCATTTACAGTACGTTAGCTTCGGTGAGACGACGCATTATCAATCGATTGCGATGGATATCGGTAAACCAACGGCCACGCGCGCGGTGGCTGCTGCAAACGGCGCTAACCGCGTCGCGATTATCATCCCCTGCCATCGAATTATCGGCAAAGATGGTTCGATGACCGGTTACGGCGGCGGCATTGCACGTAAAAAATGGCTTATTAACCATGAGGCAACCATCAGGGAAAAATGCGGCTGATTTTACTTCCCGGATGAAGGGCCCCTCCCTGTTCACTTTCACTGCGGCTCGGTAAACCTATTTTTTGTCCAGCGCCCGGCAGGTTAAAAACGCCCCTGCCGCGCACAGCAGCGCCGGAGCCAGATAGCTGTGATCCATGTGGGTGAACTCCATCACCAGCGCCACCGCGGTCAGCGGCATCTGCATGGAGGCGGCGAGAAACGCGGCCGCCCCCACCAGAGCGAAGCTGCTTTTATCTCCGCCAGGGAAGCCGAGCTGCCAGAGCGCGCAGAGCAGCAGACTGACCAGTCCGCCTACCGCCAGCCCCGGGGTTAACAATCCACCCTCCGCGCCGCCGCGCAGCACCGCCAGGATCACCACCATCTTCAACACTAACAGGATAGCGACCATAGAGAGAGGCAGCCCGTCGCTGAGCGCCAGCTGCATTGGTCCCTTGCCGTTGCCCGGAAGTTCCGGGAAATAAAGGCTCAGGATGGCAAGAAGGGAAAACCCCAGCAGACAGAACACCGGCATCTGCCAGTTACTTCGGACGCGTGAACGCGCTGCGCTGGTCGCTTTACGAAAGAGCCAGGCGCCGGTGCCAAGAATCGGGCCCGCCAGAATCGCCCACCAGAGAAAGGAATGCGGAAGCGTGCTGGAAACAAAATGGTATTGCGATTCATCCCCTAACCCCAGGGTAGCCGTCCACGCGGCAATCGCCGAGGTCATTATCGCCGCCAGCGTTTTTTCCCAGCTAAACGACAGCAGCATGACCTCAAGGCTGAACAACGCCCCTGCCAGCGGGACGTTATAGACCGCCGCCAGACCGGCGCCCGCCCCACAGGCGATCAGGGTGCGGGTTTCATCTTCCAGCAGGCCCAGCTTACGCGCCACCATCCCCGCCCCCAGCGCGCCCATTTCCCGGGGCGCCACTTCGCGGCCA
Organism: Klebsiella sp. P1CD1; assembly: GCF_003790505.1. NCBI lineage: Bacteria > Pseudomonadati > Pseudomonadota > Gammaproteobacteria > Enterobacterales > Enterobacteriaceae > Klebsiella > Klebsiella sp. P1CD1. The sequence goes on along the minus strand of NZ_CP033631.1, from coordinate 160,693 downwards.
AGCGGGGAACCCAGCGCTACGGTGACGATCTGCAGCAGGGCGTGGATCGTCGTGGTGCCTGCTGGCATGGGTACGGAAGGGTTGGCCACCGCCGCCGCAATGGAAACCCGCTTCTGCCCATAGCGACCAAGCAGCCACCAGCCAAATCCGGCGACGACGCCGCCGGCCACGATTGCCGCGATGCGGCGTGGCCAGGACGACTCCGTGACGCCCTGTAAAAATGACACCGAACCGACGATCTGCCCGGCACTGTAGCCAAAAGCCAGGTGCTGTATCGCGTGTAAAATCAGCGCCAGCACCATGCCGGCCAGGCCAGCCAGAATCCCGGTTAATACCACGGCTATCAGGCGGGTCAGATTGTTTTTATTCCCGGCGGCGACGCTCATTTTCTCAGGCCTTGAAAAGGAAAAATAAAAGAATAAAGGACGAGACTTAAACATTGCGTAATCATAGTGTCTTCGATAGTGATACCCGTCGCTTCACTTAGCATTACTTTTTCTAATCAATAAAAATACCTAAAAAATCAATAAACCTTTAAATCAAGCCATCACAGATACTACTTCCATTAATTTTTCCTGGCGTAAATGATTCGCTTTAGAAAATCTCAATCGTGATCCTGCGCACAAATCGTTAACCTGCCCGCCATTATCTGGGGGGATCTATGCTGCTTCATGTTCTGTATTTAATCGGTATCACCGCGGAAGCCATGACCGGCGCGCTGGCTGCCGGGCGTCGGCGGATGGACACGTTTGGCGTCATCATTATCGCCACCGCGACCGCGCTGGGCGGGGGTTCCGTTCGCGATATCCTGCTGGGACATTATCCTCTCGGCTGGGTGAAACATCCGGAATATGTCATTATTGTCGCTGTCGCCGCTGTCCTCACCACCATTGCCGCTCCAGTGATGCCTCACCTTCGCCGGCTGTTTCTGGTGCTGGACGCGCTGGGGCTGATCGTGTTTTCCATCATCGGCGCGCAGATCGCCCTGGATATGGGCGAAGGTCCGATCATCGCCTCTATCGCCGCGGTCATCACCGGCGTTTTTGGCGGCGTACTGCGCGATATGTTCTGCAAACGCATTCCGCTGGTCTTCCAGAAAGAGCTCTATGCCGGGATCTCGTTTGCCGCAGCCGTACTCTATATTGCCCTGCAACATTACGTCAGCAGCCACGATGTGGTGGTGCTGGCTACGCTGCTGTTCGGCTTTACCGCCCGCATGCTGGCACTGCGCTGGAAACTGGGGCTACCGGTCTTCCACTACACCCATGATAGCCACTAACCGCCTCAAAATCCGGGGATGCGCTGACCACTGAGCCATTGCGCCAGCGCCACCACATCCGGATGGTGCAGGAAGGCCACCAACTGGCGGGCTCTGATCTCCCCCACGTCCGGCAGCGCGCGCCATTGCGCTTCACTTTTTGCCGCCAGCAGATGCCAGTTTTCGCTTTCGAGCTGCGTCAGCGCCCCCTGAGGCACCGGGAGCCCCATCGCCAGCACCCAGCGGATAAAAGGCCGTTTGCGAACGAGATCAAATTGATGCCAGAGGTGCTGCCCGCGGGCGGCGGAGATCCCTGGCACCGCCTGCAGCTGCTCCACCGTAAGCGCCAGCCAGGAAAAAATATGCGTCATCGGGTTTTGCTGCTGAATGGCGCGCCATAAATGTTCCCCCACGCCATCGACATCCAGCGCGGACTTTGATGACAGCCAGATCAGCCGGGAAAGAAACTGTTCGCTGCACTCAGGGGTGGCGAAATAGCAGGTTAGCGCATTGAATTTCGCCGCCGGCGGCGTCGGTTTATGGCGCTCGGCCGTCCGCCAGACGACGGCGTCGATCCGAGGAATCCCCTGCCCTGCCAGACTGATCTGCAGCTGATCGCCAACCCCAATATCCAGCGCCTGCCAGCGGGCCACAGAGCCAACATTAACCCGCTGCACGCGTTTATCATCCAGCCGCTGGGGCTCAAGCTGGGCCACGACGTTGAGCCTGCCGCTGCGGCCAGTGCTGAAATGGATCGCCCGTACCTCCATCACTTGCGAGGCCGGAGGATACTTCCAGGCCGCCAGCCACTCTCCCTTTCCGGGAGACCAGGCACGTCCCGGCGGTTCGCGCCCTTCGCGCACAATCACGCCATCGCTGACGAAGGGAAGCGGCGAGCGATACCAGCGCTGGCGCCACTGCGCCACCTGTTCGACGCGCGTCACCGGGTGGGTATATTGCCCGCTGTACTTAAACCCCGCCTGCGTCAGCAGCTGCTGTCGACGGCGCATATCCGACGGGCCGTCTGGCCAGGCCCAGATAAAAACGTCCAGTTGACTGAGCGCCGCCGCCGCGTCGGCTCGCATCATCAACCCGGCGACTTTCGCCCGCGCGTTCATCCCCCCAGCCTGCTGCTGAACATGGCCGTCCCGGCGCAGAAACAGCTCCCCCTGCAGCACGCTGTTGGCCAGTTCACCGGTCGTCACTTTCGCCAGCGCCGGGATCTGCCGCGCTCGGGCGGTCCATGCCTCACCGCGCAGACCATCGCCGCGGCTAATGGCCTGAACCAAACTCCCCTGGCGATAGACCAGGGTCACCGCCACGCCGTCCACTTTAGGCTGTATCCACAGGTCGGTTTTATTTTTCATCCAGTGGGCCACGCTGACCTCATCCGCCAGCTTGCGCACGCCGGTATGGGCCACCGGATGACGCGCATCGCCGGTGGGCGGAGGCAGATCGTCATCTTCAGGCGTCGCGCCCGGAAAGCATTGTCGCCACTGCGTCAGGCGCAGGGTGAGCTGGTCGTAAACCTCATCGCTCACTTCGCTGGCGCCTTGTCGCCAGTAGTCCTCTTTCCAGGCGACAATTTGCTGATGAAGGCGTGAAATCTCCTGCCTTCCTCTGGCCGGCGGCCAGTCCGGACACGTCGCCAGCGCGCTGGCAGAGAACATCCCTAGCGCCAGCCACCACCCTCCTTTACGCATTGCAGTCCCTCCTTCATCACCTGGCGGAGAGTCTGCTGTAGAACACCGCGAGCCGCGACGGGTACTTTTTCGCCTTGCGAAGCGTCTTCCAGGATTTACGCTTCATTGCAGCAACGGCTAGCGAATTCAGGAAAACGGCAGGCAAAATGAAAGAAACAGCGGCAAAAAGTGTGACAATGACTGCGTCACGCCGCGGCGACGTGTATAATAGGCTCGTATGTAGGACCTCTTTCGATAACCACATACAAAAGACACTCATGGCTCAAGGCACGCTTTATATTGTTTCCGCCCCTAGCGGCGCGGGTAAATCCAGCCTGATTCAGGCTTTATTAAAAACCCAACCGTTGTATGACACCCAGGTATCGGTTTCCCATACCACGCGGGCGCCGCGTCCGGGTGAAGTGCACGGCGAACACTATTTCTTCGTGAATCACGACGAATTCCGCTCGATGATTGGCGAAAACGCGTTTCTGGAACATGCAGAGGTCTTTGGCAACTATTACGGCACGTCGCGTAAAGCGATCGAGCAGGTGCTGGCGACCGGCGTCGATGTCTTCCTCGATATCGACTGGCAAGGTGCGCAGCAGATCCGTAAAAGCATGCCCGGCGCACGCAGCATTTTTATTCTGCCGCCGTCAAAAGATGAACTGGACCGTCGCCTGCGCGGCCGCGGCCAGGACAGCGAAGAGGTGATCGCGAAACGGATGGCCCAGGCCGTTGCGGAAATGAGCCATTACGCGGAATATGATTACCTGATTGTGAACGATGATTTTGACACCGCCCTGAGCGACCTGAAAAATATCATCCGCGCTGAACGTCTGCGCATGAGCCGCCAAAAGCAGCGACATGGCGCTTTAATCACCAAACTATTGGCAGACTGAACCCACATTCAGTATCATGCCCAGTCATTTCTTCACCTGTGGAGCATTTTAAGTATGGCACGCGTAACTGTTCAGGACGCTGTAGAGAAAATTGGTAACCGTTTTGACCTGGTACTGGTCGCCGCGCGTCGCGCTCGTCAGATGCAGGTAGGCGGAAAGGATCCGCTGGTACCGGAAGAAAACGATAAAACCACCGTTATCGCACTGCGCGAAATCGAAGAAGGTCTGATCAACAACCAGATCCTCGACGTACGTGAGCGCCAGGAACAGCAAGAGCAGGAAGCCGCTGAATTACAAGCCGTTACCGCGATTGCTGAAGGTCGTCGTTAATCACACAGCGGGTCGCCCTTGTATCTGTTTGAAAGCCTGAATCAGCTGATTCAAAACTACCTGCCGGAAGAGCAAATCAAGCGCCTTCGGCAGGCGTATCTCGTTGCACGTGACGCTCACGAGGGTCAGACACGTTCAAGCGGTGAACCCTATATCACGCACCCGGTCGCGGTAGCCTGCATTCTGGCCGAGATGAAGCTCGACTATGAAACGCTGATGGCCGCGCTGCTGCATGATGTGATTGAAGATACCCCCGCCACCTACCAGGACATGGAACAGCTTTTTGGTAAAAGCGTTGCCGAACTGGTAGAGGGGGTGTCGAAACTTGATAAGCTCAAGTTTCGCGATAAGAAAGAGGCGCAGGCCGAAAACTTTCGCAAAATGATCATGGCGATGGTGCAGGACATCCGCGTCATCCTCATCAAGCTTGCCGACCGCACCCACAACATGCGTACTCTGGGCTCGTTACGCCCGGATAAACGCCGCCGCATCGCCCGCGAAACGCTGGAAATTTACAGCCCGCTGGCGCACCGTTTAGGTATCCATCACATCAAGACCGAGCTCGAAGAGCTGGGCTTTGAAGCGCTGTACCCTAACCGCTACCGCGTCATTAAAGAGGTGGTCAAAGCGGCGCGCGGCAACCGTAAAGAGATGATCCAAAAAATCCTCTCCGAAATCGAAGGACGGTTGCAGGAAGCGGGCATCCCCTGCCGCGTCAGCGGTCGCGAAAAGCATCTGTACTCCATCTACTGCAAAATGGTGCTTAAAGAGCAGCGTTTTCACTCGATCATGGATATCTACGCCTTCCGCGTTATCGTCCATGATGCCGATATCTGCTATCGCGTGCTCGGCCAGATGCACAGCCTCTACAAACCGCGTCCAGGTCGTTTCAAAGATTACATCGCCATTCCGAAAGCGAACGGCTATCAGTCTTTGCATACCTCGATGATCGGCCCCCACGGCGTCCCGGTCGAGGTACAAATTCGTACCGAAGACATGGACCAGATGGCGGAGATGGGGGTTGCGGCGCACTGGGCTTATAAAGAGCACGGCGGCGAAAGCAGCACCACCGCGCAAATCCGCGCTCAGCGCTGGATGCAAAGCCTGCTGGAGCTGCAGCAGAGCGCCGGCAGCTCGTTTGAATTTATCGAGAGCGTAAAATCCGATCTGTTCCCCGATGAGATTTACGTTTTCACCCCGGAAGGTCGCATTGTCGAACTGCCCGCTGGCGCCACGCCGGTGGACTTCGCCTATGCGGTGCATACCGATATCGGCCATGCCTGCGTTGGCGCGCGCGTCGACCGCCAGCCTTATCCGCTGTCGCAGCCGCTCTCCAGCGGCCAGACTGTCGAAATTATCACCGCGCCGGGCGCACGCCCGAATGCCGCCTGGCTGAACTTTGTCGTCAGCTCGAAAGCGCGCGCCAAGATCCGTCAGCTGCTGAAAAACCTTAAGCGCGACGATTCGGTCAGCCTTGGCCGTCGTCTGCTCAATCACGCGCTGGGCGGAAGCCGCAAACTCGCCGAGATCCCGCCGGAGAATATACAGCGCGAACTCGATCGCATGAAGCTGGCCACGCTTGACGATCTGCTGGCGGAAATCGGTCTGGGCAACGCCATGAGCGTCGTGGTGGCGAAAAATCTGCAGCAGGGCGAAGCCGCTGCGGCGCCGGTACCGGCTAACGCGTCGAACCACGGCCATCTGCCGATCAAAGGCGCCGATGGCGTGTTGATCACCTTCGCCAAGTGCTGTCGCCCGATCCCAGGTGACCCGATTATCGCCCACGTCAGTCCGGGTAAAGGGCTGGTTATCCACCATGAATCCTGTCGTAACATTCGCGGCTACCAGAAAGAGCCGGAGAAATTTATGGCGGTTGAGTGGGATAAAGAGACCGCTCAGGAGTTCATCACCGAAATCAAGGTGGACATGTTTAACCACCAGGGCGCGCTGGCTAACCTGACGGCGGCGATCAACACCGCGTCTTCCAATATCCAGAGCCTGAATACGGAAGAGAAAGATGGCCGCGTATACAGCGCCTTTATCCGCCTGACCGCGCGTGACCGCGTGCATCTGGCGAATATCATGCGCAAAATCCGCGTCATGCCGGACGTGATTAAAGTCACCCGTAACCGAAACTAGCTTTATGAACTCAAAGCGCTACGAGCGTATCTGCGAGATGCTCGCCAGGCGTCAGCCTGACCTGACGGTCTGCATGGAGCAGGTCCATAAGCCTCATAACGTCTCTGCGGTCATTCGGACCGCAGATGCCGTTGGCGTACACGAAGTGCATGCCGTCTGGCCAAGCAGCCGGATGCGTACCATGGCCTCCGCCGCCGCGGGCAGCAACAGCTGGGTGCAGGTGAAAACCCACCGCACCATCGCAGATGCCGTCGGCCACCTGAAAGGCCAGGGTATGCAAATCCTCGCCACTCACCTTTCCGACAAAGCCATCGATTTTCGTGAAATCGACTATACGCGTCCAACCTGCATCCTGATGGGCCAGGAGAAAACCGGCATCACCCAGGAAGCGCTGGCGCTGGCCGATCAGGACATCATTATCCCGATGATCGGCATGGTGCAGTCGCTGAACGTCTCCGTCGCCTCGGCGCTGATCCTTTACGAGGCGCAGCGCCAGCGGCAAAACGCCGGGATGTACCAACGCGCCAACAGCATGCTGCCGCCGGAAGAGCAGCAGCGCCTGCTGTTCGAAGGCGGTTATCCGGTGCTGGCCCGCGTCGCCCGACAAAAAGGTCTGCCTTACCCCCACGTCAACGAGCAGGGCGAAGTGGAAGCCGATGACGCATGGTGGGCTACCATGCAGGCAACGAGGTAAACCTGATGTCAGGCCGCCTGCTCGATGCCGTTCCGCTCAGCTCACTCACCGGTGTGGGCGCTGCGCAAAGCAGTAAACTGGCGAAGATCGGCCTGCATACGGTTCAGGACCTGCTGCTGCACCTGCCGCTGCGTTACGAAGATCGCACCCATCTTTACCCGATAGCCGAGCTGCTTCCCGGGGTTTATGCCACCGTGGAAGGCGAAGTGCTCAACAGCAATATCACCTTCGGCGGCCGGCGGATGTTGACCTGCCAGATCAGCGACGGCACCGGCATCCTCACCATGCGCTTTTTCAACTTTAACGCGGCGATGAAAAACAGCCTCGCGACTGGTCGTCGGGTGCTGGCCTACGGTGAAGCCAAACGCGGGAAGTACGGCGCCGAGATGATCCACCCGGAATACCGCGTCCAGGGCGATATGAGCACCCCGGAGCTTCAGGAAACGTTAACTCCGGTCTATCCGACCACCGAAGGCATCAAGCAGGCGACCCTGCGCAAGCTCACCGACCAGGCGCTTGAGCTCCTGGAAACCTGCGCGATTAGCGAACTCCTCCCACCGGAGCTGGCGCAGGGGATGATGAGCCTGCCGGAAGCGCTGCGTACGCTGCACCGTCCGCCTCCCTCCTTGCAACTTAGCGAGCTGGAAAGCGGCAAGCACCCGGCGCAGCAGCGTCTGATTCTGGAAGAGCTGCTGGCGCATAACCTCAGCATGCTGGCGCTGAGGGCAGGCGCCCAGCGCTATCACGCCCTGCCGCTCGGCGCCAACGATACCCTGAAAAACCAGCTGCTGGCCTCCCTGCCCTTTAAGCCCACCGGCGCGCAGGCGCGGGTTACCGCCGAGATCGAACACGATATGGCGCTGGACGTGCCGATGATGCGCCTGGTGCAGGGCGATGTTGGCTCCGGTAAAACGCTGGTCGCCGCGCTGGCCGCCGTGCGCGCTATCGCCCACGGCAAACAGGTGGCGCTGATGGCGCCCACCGAACTACTTGCCGAACAGCACGCCAATAACTTCCGCAGCTGGTTTGAACCGCTGGGCATAGAAGTCGGCTGGCTGGCGGGCAAACAGAAAGGCAAAGCCCGTCAGGCGCAGCAGGAGGCTATCGCCAGCGGCGAAGTGCAGATGATTGTCGGCACTCACGCCATCTTCCAGGAGCAGGTGCAGTTTAACGGCCTGGCGCTGGTGATTATCGACGAACAGCACCGCTTCGGCGTGCATCAGCGGCTGGCGCTGTGGGAAAAAGGTCAGCAGCAGGGGTTCCACCCGCATCAGCTGATCATGACCGCCACGCCTATCCCCCGCACCCTGGCAATGACCGCCTACGCCGATCTGGACACCTCGATTATCGACGAGCTGCCGCCGGGCCGAACCCCGGTGACCACCGTCGCCATCCCGGACACCCGGCGCAGCGATATTATCGACCGCGTACGCAACGCCTGCACCCACGAAGGGCGCCAGGCCTATTGGGTTTGTACGCTAATTGAAGAGTCCGATCTGCTGGAAGCCCAGGCGGCGGAAGCGACCTGGGAAGAGCTCAAACTGGCGCTGCCGGAACTGAATATCGGCCTCGTCCACGGGCGGATGAAACCGGCCGAGAAGCAGGCGGTAATGCAGGCCTTCAAGCAGGGCGAGATGCATCTGCTGGTGGCCACCACGGTGATTGAAGTCGGTGTTGACGTGCCTAACTCAAGCCTGATGATTATCGAAAACCCGGAACGTCTGGGTCTGGCGCAGCTGCACCAGCTCAGAGGGCGCGTCGGGCGCGGCGCGGTCGCTTCCCACTGCGTGCTACTCTATAAATCGCCGCTCTCCAAAACGGCTCAGAAACGCCTGCAGGTCCTGCGCGACAGCAACGACGGTTTCGTCATCGCCCAGAAAGACCTCGAAATCCGCGGTCCCGGCGAGCTGCTCGGCACCCGCCAGACTGGCAACGCCGAATTTAAAGTGGCGGACTTGCTGCGCGATCAGGCGATGATCCCCGACGTTCAACGCATTGCTCGCCATATTCATGAACGCTATCCGCTGCAGGCCCAGGCGCTTATCGAGCGCTGGATGCCGGAAACCGAACGCTATTCCAACGCGTAGCGCGCGCTTTTGCCGCGCTGCGGGCAATTTTTCTACACAACGAGTGGATTATGAAACGAGAACTGGCCATCGAATTTTCGCGTGTCACCGAAGCCGCCGCGCTGGCGGGCTATAAATGGCTGGGCCGCGGCGATAAGAATACCGCCGACGGCGCAGCGGTTAACGCCATGCGCATTATGCTTAACCTCGTCAATATCGACGGCACCATCGTCATCGGCGAGGGCGAAATCGATGAAGCGCCGATGCTCTATATCGGCGAAAAAGTGGGTACCGGCAAGGGCGATGCGGTAGATATCGCTGTCGATCCCATCGAAGGCACCCGCATGACGGCGATGGGCCAGGCCAACGCCCTGGCGGTGATGGCGGTCGGCGATAAGGGCTGCTTCCTCAACGCGCCGGATATGTATATGGAAAAGCTGATCGTCGGCCCGGGCGCTAAAGGCGCTATCGATCTCAATCTGCCGCTGGAAGAGAACCTGCACAATATCGCCCGCGCCCTGAACAAGCCGCTGGGCGAGCTGACCGTTACCGTGCTGGCGAAACCGCGCCACGACGCGGTCATTGCCCAGCTGCAGCAGCTGGGCGTGCGTGTATTCGCGATTCCCGATGGCGACGTCGCGGCCTCTATTCTCACCTGCATGCCGGATAGAGAAGTCGACGTACTGTACGGCATCGGCGGCGCGCCGGAAGGGGTGGTTTCCGCCGCGGTGATCCGCGCCCTCGACGGTGATATGCAGGGGCGTCTGCTGGCTCGCCACCACGTGAAGGGCGATAACGAAGAGAACCGCCGCATCGGTGAAAACGAACTGGCGCGCTGCAAAACCATGGGCATTGAAGCAGGCAAAGTGCTGCGTCTGGATGAAATGGCGCGCAGCGATAACGTCGTCTTCTCCGCCACCGGGATCACCAAAGGCGATCTGCTGGACGGCATCACCCGCAAGGGCAACATGGCCACCACCGAGACGCTACTGATCCGCGGCAAGTCGCGCACTATCCGTCGTATTCAGTCGATTCATTACCTCGACCGTAAAGATCCGGACATCCAGCAGCACATCCTGTAATACCGCTTTTTCTCTCCCAGGCAACCGTCCGCAGGCGGTTGCCCTGTTCTTCGTTTATATTTGATCAATAGAGCTTTCTTGTGCCTTCGGGGTGGAAATCTTACTCGTCTGGACCGAAGATAAGGCATCGCTTGGCAACAGGAGAAGACGATGGCGGACTGGGTTAGCGGCAAAGTGACAAAAGTGGAGTACTGGACGGATGCCTTGTTCAGTTTATACGTGCGGGCGCCTGTTCATCCCTTTACCGCCGGGCAGTTTACCAAGCTCGGACTGGAAATCGACGGAGAACGCGTGCAGCGCGCCTACTCCTACGTCAATGCCCCCGGCAATCCCGATCTCGAGTTCTATCTGGTCACCGTCCCGGAAGGCAAGCTGAGCCCGCGTCTGGCGGCGCTGAAGCCGGGCGATGAAGTCCTGGTGGTGAGTGAAGCGGCAGGTTTCTTCGTCCTCGAGGAGGTACCGGATTGCGATACCCTGTGGATGCTGGCGACCGGCACTGCCCTCGGGCCGTACCTGTCAATTTTGCAGGAAGGCAAAGATCTTGAACGCTTTAACAACCTGGTGCTGGTCCACGCCGTCCGCTACGCCGCGGACCTGAGCTATCTGCCTCTGATGCGCGAGCTTGAGCAGCGCTACGCCGGTAAATTACGCATCCAGACGGTGGTCAGCCGCGAAACCGTGGAAGGCTCGCTGACCGGCCGGGTGCCGTTCCTGATTGAAACCGGCGCGCTGGAAGAGGCGGTTGGCCTGCCGATGACCACCGACACCAGCCATGTGATGCTGTGCGGCAACCCGCAAATGGTGCGCGATACCCAACAGCTGTTAAAAGAGACCCGGCAGATGACCAAACATCTGCGTCGCCGGCCAGGCCACATGACGGCTGAGCACTACTGGTAATCAGGCGTCCGCTTTCCAGCGCACGTCCTGGGTCTCCTTGCCGAACTTATTCTCGCCCTGGGTGCCGACAAACGCCCCCAGGTCGATCAACATCATGACGATAATCAACGTCGGCACAAAGCGCCCGACGCCCCACTGCCAGACCTGCGGCAGCATCGCCCAGTTCCCCGCCAGCAGCATCCACGCCAGAATCATCAGCAGCGCCCACAATCCGGATTTGCCGCGATCGTGCAGCCGCTTGACCACCACCGCCGCCGTCGGCCACAGCAGGCAGACGATAATAAACGCCGCCGTCTGCAGGTTGAGAAGATTGCTGCCTGCCAGGGTAAACAGGGCGCTCATGGTCACCAGCCAAATGGCAATCCAGATCCAGAAATCGCGGCGGCCAATGCGCCCTTTAATTGAGAATAACCACTGCTGTAGGGTCATGCGTTTTTCCTTATCATCATCGTCTGCGTAGTTTACCCTGGCGTCGTGACTTTTTGACAAGCGCCGCGCTTCCCGATTTAATCGTCAGCAGGCAAAAAAAGGAACGACGGGCATGAAGAAGTGGACAATCTTGTGTTTAAGTGGGCTGATGGGCCTGACCGTCGGCCCGCACGCGTTGTCCGCAGAAAGCGAATCGGCGACAGCGGCGCCCTATCTGCTCTCTGGCGCCCCGAGTTTTGACCTGTCGATCAGCCAGTTCCGGGAAAAATTTAACGCCGATAACCCGAAGCTGCCCCTGAACGAATTCCGTTCCATCGCCACCAGCCGGGATCAGGCTAATCTGACCCGCGCCGCCAGCAAAATTAATGAAAATCTCTATGCCTCGACCGCGCTGGAGCGCGGCACGCTGAAGATCAAATCTATGCAGATCACCTGGCTGCCAATCCAGGGGCCGGAGCAAAAAGCGGCGAAGGCCAAAGCGCTGGAGTATATGAGCGCCATGATCCGCGCCTTCGTGCCCACTCTTAGCCCAGCGCAAAGCCAGCAAAAGCTGCAGAAACTGCTGACTGCCGGCAAGGGCAAACGCTATTTCGCCGATACCGAAGGCGCCGTTCGCTATGTGGTGGCAGATCATGGCGAAAAGGGTCTGACCTTCGCCATTGAACCGATTAAGCTGGCGTTATCTGAAACGCTGGAAGGTAACAATAAATGACAAAAAGCAAAGCCTTTCCAGTGACGAGTCTCTATACTGTTTCACAGACCATGCTGCCCTCTGGGGCGGCTATATTCCTTAATTCGCTTAAGTAGCGTGGAGAATTAAAATGCGACATCCTTTAGTGATGGGTAACTGGAAACTGAACGGCAGCCGCCACATGGTAAACGAACTGGTTGCGAACCTGCGTACCGAACTGGCTGGCGTAAGCGGCTGTGCAGTTGCCATCGCCCCGCCGGAAATGTATCTGGACCTGGCTAAACGTGCGGCAGAAGGCAGCCACATTCACCTGGGCGCGCAGAACGTTGACGTGAACCTGTCCGGCGCATTCACCGGTGAAACCTCCGCCGAAATGCTGAAAGATATCGGCGCACAGTACATCATCATCGGCCACTCTGAGCGTCGTACCTACCACAAAGAATCCGACGAGCTGATCGCGAAGAAATTCGCTGTGCTGAAAGAGCAGGGTCTGACTCCGGTACTGTGCATCGGTGAAACCGAAGCGGAAAACGAAGCGGGCAAAACCGAAGAAGTTTGCGCACGTCAGATCGACGCCGTGCTGAAAACGCAGGGCGCTGCCGCTTTCGAAGGCGTGGTTATCGCTTACGAACCGGTATGGGCTATCGGTACCGGCAAATCAGCGACCCCGGCTCAGGCTCAGGCGGTGCACAAATTCATCCGTGACCACATTGCTAAAGCTGACGCGAAAATCGCTGAGCAAGTGATCATCCAGTACGGTGGTTCCGTTAACGCTGGCAACGCAGCAGAGCTGTTCACCCAGCCGGACATCGACGGCGCGCTGGTTGGCGGCGCCTCCCTGAAAGCTGACGCTTTCGCGGTGATCGTTAAAGCAGCAGAAGCAGCGAAAAAAGCGTAATTCGCTTTTCCCGGTGGCGACACGCGACCGGGGTGACTGACAAAACTCGGGAGCCCGGCTTAGCACAGCGCAAGCCGGGCTTTCTTTTGCCGTTACAGTTTCCCCAACAGCTGATACCACGCGTAGTCCAGCGGCAGTAAAATCAGATAACTCACCGCCGCCAGCACCAGACATAGTTGCATCCCCGCCCTCGCCGGGACCTTGCCTAACCCCATCGCCACCACGATCGGCGACGCCTGATAGGGCAGCAGCGGCGTGGAATACCCCAGCACCTGAATCATGATCACGCTGAGCAGCGGAAAGCCGGTCGCGTCGGCAAAGCTCTGCGCAAAAGTGGTATACAGCGCCGGCACGCCGTTGGCGGTCATAATAAAGTTCAGCGCGCTGGTTATCCCGGTCAGGGCGAGGAAGCTGGTGAACGGATTGTCTTTATCCAGCGGCATCACCTGCAGCAGCGCATTGCCCACCGCACCGCCAATTCCGGTTTGGGTAACGGCGATCGCCAGTCCCAGAATCCCGGCAACATAAATGCAGGTGCGCATATTCACCCCGCTGGCAAACTCCTCACCGTTGATAAAGCCCACCCGCGGCAGCAGCGTGACCACTGCCGCCGCCAGGCCGGTCCACGCCGGGCCGACGCCGTGCCAGCTCTCGGTCACCCATAGCGTAAGGACTACCGCCAGCAGCCACGCCAGACGTTTCTCGTCGCGGCTCATCGGCGGCAGCGGCGCCAGGTCACGAGGTGGATGCGGCTTGCCGGGAAACAGCCAGCAAATCAGCGCCACCAGCACCGCCCCTTTCAGCCAGCCAAGCACCGGCGTATGCAGCAGCAAATAGGGAACATAATTCAGATGGATACCGTACGAGCCTTCCGCCGCGCCGCTCATCACCAGATTTGGCACGTTAGCGGGCAAAATCGTCGCCGAAAGCTGAAAGGTGCCGAACCCCACCGCCAGCGCCAGGCCGAACCAGCCGCGGCTGCCATCGACAATGCCCGCGCGGCGGGCCATCGCCGCCACGATCGGCATCAGCAGCGCGATACGTCCCATGTTGGAAGGCATGACAAACGCCAGCGCGTAGCTCAGCAACACCACGCTGCCGACCATCCGCGGCCAGGAGTCAGTGAGCCGCGCAGACAGCGCCTGCGCCGCCCGGTCTGCCAGCCCGGTTTTACGGATCGCGATGCCGAGCACAAAGCCGCTGAACACCAGCCAGAACGCCGAAGAGGCAAAGCCGCCGAAGATCACCTCCGGTGGAGCGATTTTCGCCATCATCGCCGCTGCGAAGAACAGCAGCGCGGTGATAAATTCCGGCAGCAGCGACGTCGCCCAGAGCACAATGGTGACGCCGACAATCAATGAAGGAAGGAACAGCGGGTGGGTAAGCCAGAGCGACATGCCTGTCTCCTGTCGTTTTTTTCAGCAAGAATACGACGACAGGTAAGACAGGTAAACGCCAGAACTAGTGGCTTGCGTTAAGAATGGCGCAGCGATGATCCTGAATTTCTTCCGCTGAAGCCCGGTTCAGGGTCAGCAGGTTACGCTCCGTCGCCAGCAGCACCAGCGAGCCGTCGCTCTGCTGCGCCATCGCCAGCGCGAAGCGTCCCATATGTTCGCGCGCCTCCGGCACCTCTTCCGCCAGCATCAGGAACGGGCTGCGCTGGGCCAGTTCGGCCTCCGTCACCCGGCGCGCCAGGTATTCATGGCCCTGAAGCCCGCCCGGCAGCGGCAGCCAGCGGCTGCTGACCGCGCCCGCATCCTTATCTAACTGCGCGCGCACATCGGGGCGCAGGCAGGAGATATGAATATGGAAATGGTTTTGCGTGCGTCCGCTGCGCGAGTTAATCGCCAGTGATATCGCGTTATCAGGAACCGGCGCGCCGTGACGCTGACTCATGATTTCACGTCCCTGCCAGGCCTGCCAGAAGAAGTTCGGCGTCAACGGGTCCAGCAGCAGCGGGCTTTCGGTGCCGTTAATGCGGTAGGTCGGCATTAGCAAATACTGCAGCGGGCCGTTACGGTCTTTAAACAGCACATAGCCGCCCTTGAGGTTCACTTCCGCGCACGGCGACGGGTTTTGCTGCTGTTGCTGATGGGGTACGCACTGCTGCAGGACAATCTTGCGTAATGCGTCCGGGTTGCCGGAGTGCAGCCAGTAGTAGCCGCCCGCCAGCGCCGCGAGGATCGCCACCAGCAGCGCCAGCAAAAAGTATCTTACTCTTCTCATTTTCATTCCCTGTTAAGCCTGAAGCGGAAGAGTAACGTAATTTGATGACTAAATGAAAACAGATGGCGGGCGGGGCGTTATCCCGGGTAGCGGCTGACGCCTTACCCGGGCTACGGACGGTGCAAATAGTAGCCCGGCTAAGCGCAGAGAAAGCCGGGGATTCCCCGGGTTGCGGCGTTCCGCCTTACCCGGGCTACCAGACGAAGCAGAACTGTAGCCCTGCTAAGCGTAGCGCAAGCAGGGACAAGAGGATTAACGCTGGCTAATCTGGTCGAAGGTGCCGCCGTTGGAGAAGTGCTCTTTCTGCGCTTTCGTCCAGCCGCCGAACTCCTGATCGATAGTAAACAGCTTCAGTTTCGGGAACTCGTTAGCATATTTCTTCGCCACATTCGGATCGCGCGGGCGGTAGAAGTTCTTCGCCGCAATCTCCTGGCCTTCCGGCGAGTAGAGATACTTCAGGTACGCTTCCGCCACCTGGCGCGTGCCTTTTTTATCCACCACTTTGTCGACCACCGAGACGGTCGGCTCAGCCAGAATCGACTCACTCGGGGTCACGATTTCAAACTTGTCTTTGCCCAGTTCGTTGGTCGCCAGCAGCGCTTCGTTTTCCCAGGCAATCAGCACATCGCCGATGCCGCGTTCTACGAAGGTATTGGTCGAACCACGCGCGCCGGAGTCCAGCACTTCCACGTTTTTATACAGCGCCTTGACGAATTCCTGGGCTTTGGCCTGGTCGCCGTGATTCTGATGCAGAGCATAGCCCCAGGCTGCCAGATAGTTCCAGCGGGCGCCGCCGGAGCTTTTCGGGTTCGGGGTAATGACCGACACGCCCGGTTTGATCAGGTCGTTCCAGTCATGGATCTGTTTCGGGTTGCCCTTGCGGACGAGGAACACGATGGTTGAGGTATACGGTGCGGAGTTATCCGACAGGCGTTTCAGCCAGTTTTTATCGATACGGCCGCGTTCAGCAATGGCGTCTACGTCGTAGGCCAGCGCCAGCGTGACCACATCCGCTTCAATACCGTTAATCACTGAGGTCGCCTGTTTGCCAGAACCACCGTGCGACTGGCGGATCACCACGTTGTCGCCGGTCTCTTGCTTCCAGTGCGCGCTAAACGCTTTGTTGTACTGTTCGTACAGCTCGCGCGTTGGATCATAAGAAACGTTTAAAAGCTGAATGTCTTTTGCCAGAACGCTGGCGGATGCCAGCAACAGAGTTAACCCTACGCCCCACTTATTCATCGCACCGCTCTCTTTATGTGTGTTGTGATGGGCTAAGCGTGCCAGAAAGCGATTCAATGATTAAAGAATAAAAAAAGATTGGCTATAACTTGTGGATATAAAGAGGTGAATAAGGATTGCCCCCTCCCGGCCGGGAGAGGGCGCGAAGCGATTAGACTTCTTCCATACGGCCCAGCAGCGCCTGCAGGCGATCCTGCCAGCCCTGCTGTTGCTCTTTCAGCTGGCTGTTTTCGCGCTCCAGCTCTTCACGACCGTGCTGCGCGCTCTGAACTTCCTGAACCAGGGTGTTGTTCTTTTCTTTCAGCTCTTCGATTTCCATCTGCAACAGAGTGATGGTATCAATCGCCTGCTGAACTTTAGATTCTAATTTCTCAAACACTTCTAATGACATCGTCATACCTCTCCTGAACTTGCAAGGCGTTGATAGAAACTCGTGTTTCGTATACGCGGTCCCGCCTTAACGAAAATTAGCGCACATAGCGGTGTTATCGTCGATTGTATGAATCCCCGCCGCCCCTGTCCAGCGGCAAGCCGCGCAGATTGCGGTTTGCAACACTTTTCAGTCTTTACCTGGTGCTTTCAGCGCAGTTCGCTCGTACTTCATGGGTCATTGTTAATTTTATGGTTAACAAAATGCGAGGTGAAACGCTCCGTCACCGGTCTCAATGCGCGCGGATGGCGCGAAAACGCTCATTTTCTTGACGCGGCACACACATTTGAAGTTCGATATTTCTCGTTTTTGCTCGTTAACGATAAATTAACACTATGCCTACATGGCAATATGGTCGTCTGTGACCACCCTACATACAATAATCATCACCACGCTTCAGGATTCGATTATGAGCCAAACATCAACCTTAAAAGGCCAGTGCATCGCAGAGTTCCTCGGTACCGGGTTGTTGATCTTTTTCGGCGTTGGGTGCGTGGCTGCGCTCAAGGTCGCGGGAGCCAGCTTCGGGCAATGGGAAATCAGCATCATCTGGGGTCTGGGCGTCGCCATGGCGATCTACCTGACCGCTGGGGTCTCCGGTGCGCACCTTAACCCTGCGGTAACTATCGCACTGTGGCTGTTCGCCTGCTTCGATGGCCGCAAAGTGGTCCCTTTTATCATTTCGCAATTCGCTGGCGCCTTTTGCGCTGCGGCATTAGTTTACGGGCTTTACTACAATCTTTTCCTCGATTATGAAACCACCCACCATATGGTCCGCGGCAGCGTAGAAAGCCTCGATCTGGCCGGCATCTTCTCCACCTATCCGAACCCGCATATCAATTTTGTGCAGGCCTTCGCGGTAGAGATGGTGATTACCGCTATCCTGATGGGCGTCATCCTGGCGCTGACCGACGATGGCAACGGCGTGCCGCGCGGCCCGCTTGCTCCGCTGCTGATCGGCCTGCTGATTGCGGTGATTGGCGCCTCCATGGGACCGCTGACCGGCTTCGCCATGAACCCGGCGCGTGATATCGGCCCGAAAGCTTTCGCCTGGCTGGCCGGCTGGGGCGACGTCGCCTTCACCGGCGGCAAAGATATTCCTTATTTTCTGGTGCCGCTGTGCGCACCGGTGGTCGGCGCGGCGCTGGGCGCATTCAGCTATCGTAAGCTGATTGGCCGTCACCTGCCTTGCGACACCTGCGTGGAGGAAGAGCAACAGAGCCCCTCCTCTTCCACCACTCAACATAAAGCTTCGCTGTAATCTGACTACGGGACACCGACTATGACCGACAAAAAATATATCGTTGCGCTTGACCAGGGCACTACCAGCTCCCGGGCCGTTGTGATGGATCATGATGCCAATATCGTCAGCGTCTCCCAGCGAGAATTTGAACAAATTTATCCTAAGCCAGGCTGGGTCGAACATGACCCGATGGAAATCTGGGCTTCCCAAAGCTCGACGCTGGTCGAAGCGCTGGCCAAAGCGGATATCAACTCCGATCAGATCGCGGCCATCGGCATCACCAACCAGCGTGAGACCGTGGTGGTGTGGGAGCGTGAGACCGGTAAACCCATCTACAACGCCATCGTCTGGCAGTGCCGCCGTACCGCGGAGATCTGCGAGCAGCTCAAGCGTGACGGAATGGAAGAGTATATCCGCAAGGCCACAGGCCTGGTGGTGGACCCCTACTTCTCCGGCACCAAGGTAAAATGGATCCTCGACCATGTCGAAGGTTCCCGTGAACGTGCGAAACGCGGCGAGCTGCTGTTCGGCACCGTTGACACCTGGCTTATCTGGAAGATGACCCAGGGCCGCGTGCACGTTACCGACTACACCAACGCCTCACGTACCATGCTATTCAACATCCACGAGTTGGACTGGGACGACAAAATGCTCGACGCGCTGGACATTCCGCGCGCCATGCTGCCGGAAGTGCGTAAATCATCCGAAGTGTACGGCCAGACCAACATCGGTGGTAAAGGCGGGACCCGTATCCCTATCGCCGGGATCGCCGGTGACCAGCAGGCGGCCCTGTTCGGCCAGCTATGCGTCAAAGAAGGGATGGCGAAAAACACCTATGGCACCGGCTGCTTTATGCTGATGAACACCGGTGAAAAAGCGGTTACCTCCACCCACGGTCTGCTGACCACCATCGCCTGCGGCCCGCGCGGCGAGGTGAACTACGCGCTGGAAGGGGCTGTGTTTATGGCCGGCGCGTCCATTCAGTGGCTGCGTGACGAGATGAAGCTCATCAGCGATGCCTTCGATTCTGAGTACTTCGCCACCAAAGTGAAGGATACCAACGGCGTATACGTGGTACCCGCGTTCACTGGTCTTGGCGCACCATACTGGGACCCGTATGCCCGCGGCGCGATTTTCGGCCTCACCCGCGGCGTGAACTCCAACCACATTATCCGTGCGACGCTGGAGTCCATCGCCTATCAGACCCGCGATGTGCTGGAGGCGATGCAGGCAGACTCTGGCATTCGTCTGCACGCCCTGCGCGTGGACGGCGGCGCGGTGGCTAACAACTTCCTGATGCAGTTCCAGTCCGATATCCTCGGCACCCGTGTCGAGCGTCCGGAAGTACGCGAAGTGACGGCGCTGGGCGCAGCCTATCTGGCGGGTCTGGCGGTCGGTTTCTGGCAGAATCTGGACGAGCTGCAGGAGAAAGCGGTGATTGAGCGCGAATTCCGCCCGGGGATTGAAACCACTGAGCGTAACTATCGTTACAGCGGCTGGAAGAAAGCGGTGAAACGCGCGTTAGCGTGGGAAGAGCACGACGAAGCGTAAGATTGTGGAGGTATTCCCGGCTTGCGGCGTAAACGCCTTAGCCGGGCTACAAAACCCCAAACAGCACGATCTTGTAGCCCGGACAGGTGCGCAGCACCGCTTCCGGGTTTTTTATCAGCCAAACATCGGCAGCAGCAGGTATAGCTTAATCACCAGTGCGTTGACGATGTCGATAAAGAACGCTCCCACCATCGGCACCACCAGGAAGGCCATATGTGACGGGCCAAAGCGGTCGGTAATCGCCTGCATATTAGCAATCGCCGTCGGCGTTGCGCCCAGACCAAACCCGCAGTGGCCCGCCGCCAGCACCGCGGCATCGTAATTCTTGCCCATCATCCGGTAGGTAACGAATACCGCATACAGCGCCATCGCCAGCGCCTGCACCGCCAGGATAATAATCATCGGCAGCGCCAGCGAGGCCAGCTCCCACAGCTTGAGGCTCATCAGCGCCATGGCGAGGAACAGCGACAGGCTGACGTTGCCCAGCACCGATACCGCCCTATCGAACACCCGATACAACCCCGCCAGCGCCAGGCTGTTGCTGAGGATCACACCGATAAACAGCACGCAGACGAAGGTCGGCAGCTCGAAGACGCTGCCCGCCAGCAGTTGCGCAACCACCTTGCCCACCGTCAGACAGATAGCGATCAGGGCGATACTTTCGATCAGCACCAGCGAGGTGATCACCCGCCCCACGTCCGGTTTTTCAAAGGCGGTTGGCGCCACCAGATCGTCCGGTGTGCCGTCCGGAGAGGAAGAGTGCTTCACCAGGTAGCGAGCCACCGGGCCGCCGATCAGGCCGCCCAGCACCAGGCCGAAAGTCGCGCAGGCCATCGCCACTTCGGTGGCGTTGGCAAAACCGTAGCGTTCAACGAACAGCTTGCTCCACGCCGCCCCGGTGCCGTGGCCGCCGGATAAGGTAATCGACCCGGCCAGCAGGCCCATCAGCGGATCCAGCCCCAGCAGCGTCGCCATGCCGATACCGAGGGCATTCTGCAACAGCAGCAGGCCAACTACCACGATCAGGAAAGTGCCCAGCACCTTGCCGCCGGCCCGCAGGCTGGCGAGGTTGGCGTTAAGACCGATGGTGGCGAAGAACGCCAGCATCAGCGGGTCTTTCAGACTCATATCGAAATCAATTTCGATATCCATGCTTTTCTTCAGCACCAGCAACGCCAGCGCCACCAGCAAACCGCCGGCGACAGGTTCAGGGATGGTGTATTTCTTGAGGAAGGGAACGGTTTGCACGAGTTTTCTGCCGAGCAATAGCACAAGCGTTGCGGCAACGAGCGTCGATAAGGTATCGAGGTGAAACATAAAAAGCTCCTTATGGGCGCATGATCCATTCACACGCGACGTAATTCCTGGTGTCTTTAGCTTCTCATCATGAGGAGTCAGAAGGGGATTTTACGCAGAACGGCGGAAAAAATGACAGAAAAAGATATTTTGTATCCTTAATGATGCGATTTAGCATACAAAATGTTAATAACCTCGTTGCGCATATTCACGGCATAAATTTTTATGACCAAATGCTGGCAAACGTTTGCTTTTGGTCTACAGTCCGATAAAATTCCCGCTTTGCCACCTTGGGATTGCTTGTGATGTCCGTTAACACCGCAGAGTCAGAAAATGCGCAACCGGTTGCGCATAAATCAGCTAGCGAATTAATCTACCGCCTCGAAGATCGCCCACCGCTACCGCAAACCCTGTTCGCCGCCTTCCAGCACCTGCTGGCGATGTTTGTCGCGGTGATCACTCCAGCGCTGTTAATCTGCCAGGCTCTCGGTCTCCCGGCGCAAGATACCCAACATATCATCAGCATGTCGCTGTTCGCTTCCGGTGTCGCCTCTATTATTCAGATCAAAGCCTGGGGCCCGGTCGGCTCCGGATTGCTCTCCATCCAGGGCACCAGCTTTAACTTTGTCGCCCCGCTGATCATGGGCGGTACCGCATTGAAAACCGGCGGCGCCGACGTCCCCACCATGATGGCCGCCCTGTTCGGCACCCTGATGCTGGCCAGCTGCACGGAAATGGTCCTCTCCCGCGTCCTGCACCTGGCGCGCCGCATCATTACCCCGCTGGTCTCCGGCGTGGTGGTGATGATTATCGGCCTGTCGCTGATTCAGGTCGGACTGACTTCCATCGGCGGCGGCTACGCGGCGATGGCCGACCACACTTTCGGCGCGCCGAAGAACCTGCTGTTGGCGGGCATCGTGCTGGCGCTGATCATTATTCTCAACCGCCAGCGTAATCCCTATTTGCGCATTGCTTCGCTGGTGATTGCCATGGCGGCGGGCTATCTGGCGGCATGGTTCCTCGATATGCTGCCAGCCAATACCGCCCCGACCAACAGCAGCCTCATCACCGTGCCGACGCCGCTCTACTATGGTCTCGGTATCGACTGGAGCCTGCTGCTGCCGCTGATGCTGGTGTTTATGATCACCTCCCTGGAAACCATCGGCGATATCACCGCCACCTCAGACGTCTCCGAACAGCCGGTTTCCGGCCCGCTGTATATGAAACGCCTGAAAGGCGGTGTGCTGGCTAACGGCCTGAACTCCTTTGTTTCCGCGGTCTTCAACACTTTCCCGAACTCCTGCTTCGGCCAGAACAACGGCGTGATCCAGCTGACCGGCGTCGCCAGCCGCTACGTCGGATTCGTGGTCGCCCTGATGCTGATCGTCCTCGGTCTGTTCCCGGCGGTGAGCGGCTTCGTGCAGCACATCCCTGAGCCGGTGCTCGGCGGCGCCACGCTGGTGATGTTCGGCACCATTGCCGCGTCCGGCGTGCGCATCGTCTCCCGTGAGCCGCTGAACCGTCGGGCGATCCTGATTATCGCCCTGTCGCTGGCGGTGGGCCTCGGCGTGTCGCAGCAGCCGTTGATCCTGCAGTTCGCCCCAGACTGGCTGAAAAACCTGCTCTCTTCGGGGATTGCCGCCGGCGGTATCACAGCGATTGTTCTGAATTTAATTTTCCCGCCAGAAAAAGCCTGATCTGACGCGCTCCCGGTCGCGCCATTGGCCGGGACGCTCTCCACGACCTGCCTCATCACGGAAATAAACCACGCCCGCCTTGAGAAGTGCGCCTAAATCGGGCATAACACGGTGATGTGCATCTCACAGAATGGAAGACCATGAAATTTCTTGGAAAGCTGATTCTCTGGCTGCTAGTCGCTCTGCTGCTCGTCATTGTTGGCGCGTGGTCCCTGCTGCAAACCCACTGGGGCGCCCGCCAGGCCAGCGCCTGGCTCAGCAATGGCACCGGCTGGCAGGTC
Organism: Klebsiella sp. P1CD1; assembly: GCF_003790505.1. Lineage (NCBI taxonomy): Bacteria > Pseudomonadati > Pseudomonadota > Gammaproteobacteria > Enterobacterales > Enterobacteriaceae > Klebsiella > Klebsiella sp. P1CD1. The sequence continues at coordinate 137,659 of NZ_CP033631.1, read as the reverse complement.
TCCTTCGATGCGATGGAACACGATTTCTCCTCCCCTCTTCATGTGCAGTTGCAAAACGTCACCTTTGGCCGGGAAGGCAAGCCGGCCACCCTGGTGGCAAAAACGGTCGATATTGGCTTCAGCACCCGCCAGTTTAGCGATCCGCTGCATGCGGATGAGATAGTCCTTAACGACGGCACTCTGAATCTGTCACCCCACTCTGCCGACCTGCCGTTCGCTGCCGACCGGCTGATGTTGCGCAATATGGCTTTCAACAGCCCGGAAACCGGCTGGGCGCTCAGCGCGCAGCGCGTCACCGGCGGCGTCAGCCCATGGACGCCGGAAGCGGGCAATGTGCTGGGGAAAACGGCGCAGATCCAGATGAGTGCGGGCTCGATGACGCTCAATGGCGTCCAAGCCAGCAACGTTCTGATTCAGGGCAGGATTGATCAGGGCGAAGTGACCCTCTCCACCCTCGGCGCCGATGTCGCCCGCGGCACCTTAACCGGCAATGCGAAACGCAGCGCCGACGGCAGCTGGCTGGTGGATAACCTCCAGCTCAATGAGATTCGACTGCAGAGCCCCGCCTCGCTGGCCGACTTTTTCGCGCCGTTAACCACGGTCCCCTCTCTGCAGATTGGCCGCCTGGATATCACCGACGCCCGCCTGCAGGGGCCGGACTGGGCGGTAACCGACCTCGACCTGAGCCTGCGCAACCTGACGCTCAGCCACGGCGGCTGGCAGAGCCAGGACGGCACGCTGTCGATGAACGCCAGCGAATTTATCTACGGCTCGCTGCACTTCTTCGATCCGATTTTGAATGCTGAATTCTCTCCCCAAGGTATTGCGCTGCGCCAGTTCTCCTCGCGCTGGGAGGGCGGCATGGTGCGCACCTCCGGCAACTGGCTGCGCGCTGGTAACGCGCTGGTGCTCGACGACACCGCCTTCGCCGGACTGGAGTACACGCTGCCGGCGAACTGGAAACAGATGTGGATGGCGCCGATGCCAGCCTGGCTGCAAAGCCTGACGCTGAAAAAATTCAGCGCCAGCCGTAACCTGATCATCGATGTGGATCCTGCCTTCCCGTGGCAAATTACCGCCCTCGATGGCTATGGCGGCGAGCTACAGCTGGTGAAAAACGGCAACTGGGGAGTATGGAACGGCAGCGCGACGCTGAACGCCGCGGCGGCGACTTTTAACCGGATCGACGTGCGCCGCCCGTCACTCAAGCTGAGCGCGACGGCGTCGACGGTCAATATCACTGAGCTTAGCGCCTTCACCGAGCGCGGCATTCTGCAGGCCACCGCCGCGGTATCCCAGCTGCCGCAGCGTCAGGTCAATCTGAGCTTTACCGGCCGCGGCGTGCCGCTGAATATTCTGCAGGCCTGGGGCTGGCCGTCGCTACCGATAAGCGGGGATGGCAATCTCCAGCTGACCGCCAGCGGCAGCGTGCAGGCCGATGCCCCGCTCAAGCCGACGGTCAACGGGCAGCTCAGCGCCGTGAATATGGAGAAACAGCAGGTGGCGCAAATCATGCGCAACGGCGAGGTCAGCCCCGCCCCCGCCGCGCCGCAGTAAAATCCCCCTCATCTGGCCCTCTCCCCACGGTGAGAGGGCATGCTTTCCGACAAACTCCGCTCTGGCCACTCCCTCTCCCTTTCAGGGAGGGGGTTGGGGTGCGAGTCCTGAAACCTGTGTGCAATACGCGGCTATCTGTACCTATTTAGCGCAACAGGTTCCTTTCAAATATCAGAATTGCTATAACCAAATTACTGGAAGTCGATAAAAAACCGCTCCCTGTACCTACAAAAATATAAAAGGATCAATCATGCCTGAAATACGTCAGCGTATTCTGGAGAATATGCAAAAATTCTCCCGGGCCATGATCGGCGCCGTATTGTTCTTGCCGGTCATTGGCTTAATTCTGGCCCTCAGTTCAGTATTAACTAATCCGACATTAATTGCTGAAACCAGTTTCTTACATCAGCTTGGGCAAATGCTCGGCGACACTTTTTGGCCTTTATTTGGCAACCTCGGCTTATTATTTTGCGTCGGCATTAGCTATGGCCTGGCAAAGGATAAAAAAACCGAAGTCGCGCTGGTTGCAGTGATGTGCTTCATTATGTTCCTTGGCGCCAACCACTCCTGGCTGGAACACACCCACGGACTCGCCGAAAAAATTAACGGTGAATATTATGGCACCGGGCAAACCCAGCTGCTGGGCTTTGTGGTGGTGGATATGGGCGTTTTCCTGGGCATTATTCTCGGCTGCACGATTGCGTGGGTGCACAATAAAGTCTCTGCCATTGAGCTGCCTGGCGCGCTGTCGATGTACGGCGGCGCCAAGCTGACGCTGGTGGCGATGACGCCGGTGGTTATCTTCTACGCCATCGCCTTTACCTGGATTTGGCCCTTTATGACCCACGGCATCTCCGCGCTCACCGGTTTTATGAAAAATGCCGGGGTCGCCGGGGTCTTCGTCTATGGTTTCTTTGAAAAATTCCTTATCCCCACCGGCCTGCACCATTTCGTCTGGTCCCCCTTCCAGCTCACCCAGATTGGCGGCACCCTGAACGTGGACGGTCAGGTGGTCTCCGGGACCCAGGCCATTTTCCTCGCCTATATGCGCCATCCCGACCTGACGCCGGTCATGAACGACGCATTACGTTTTTCGCAGCAAGGGATGACCACTATCTTTGGCCTGGCGGGCGCCTCGCTGGCGTTCTACCACACCGCGAAACCGGAGAAGAAAGTGATGGCGAAGGCGATCCTGCTGCCGGCGATTATCACCTCGATGCTGACCGGTATCACCGAACCGATTGAGTTCACCTTCTTGTTTGTCTCGCCGCTGCTGTGGGTGATCCACGCGACGTTAACCGCCGCCTCGCAGGCCATTTGCGACATCTTCACCGTACTTCCCTGGGGAGCATCGGGCCTGATCGAGTTTCTGATCTATAACCTGCCGCTGCCGGTCTCCTTAACGCGCTGGCCGGGCTATGTCCTTATTGGTATCGGCCAGTTCGCCGTCTACTACGTGATTTTCCGCACCCTGGTGGTGAAGCTGAACCTGAAAACGCCGGGCCGGGAAGATGACGAGAACGTGAAGCTTTACAGCAAAGCAGAGTACCGCCAGAAAGTCGCGCAACCGCAGTCGGTCACCGATGACATCATCCGCGGCCTCGGGGGCAAGGAGAATATTCTCTCCGTCGATAATTGTTTTACTCGCCTGCGCGTGGCCGTGCGCGATATGGCGCGGGTTGATGACACGCAATTAAAAAATACTGGCGCCAACGGCGTCGTACGAAATCGAAATGAAGTTCAGGTTATTTATGGCGTCAAAGTGGGACAGGTACGTTCCCGGGTTGATAACTGGTTAGCAGAAAATTAATGAGGAGTTTGTATGAAATTAACCGTATTAGGCGGGGGCGGCGTTCGCTCTGCATTTTTAGCGAAATCTCTGGCCTATAACGCTCACCGCATTGGTTTAACAGAAGTGGTTTTTCTCGATAACTCTGCTGATAATCTGGCGATATTTGGCGAAATTGCCCGCTATGTATTTAATACTATTCGCCCGGATATTCAGTTTAGTACCACTACCGACCCGGTCGCGGCGCTGCAGGATGCCAACTATATCATTACCACCCTACGGGTTGGCGGTGACGAAAGCCGCATTCGCGACGAACGCATTGCGCTACAGCATAACACCCTCGGCCAGGAGACCACCGGCGCCGGCGGTTTCGCGATGGCCATGCGTTCGATCCCGGCGATCCTTCGCTATTGCCGGCTGATCGAAGAACATGCCGCCGAAGACGCTATTCTGTTTAACTTTACCAACCCGTCAGGCCTGGTGACGGAAGCGATCGTCAAGTCCGGTTTTAAGCGCCGGGTCTATGGGATCTGCGATGCTCCCTCCGAGCTGATTCGTGAACTGCCGGCGATCCTTGGTTGTGAAGAACGCGACCTCAGCGTGGAATGCTATGGGCTGAACCATTTCTCATGGTTTACCCACTTCACCGTACGCGGGGAAGAGGTAACCGAACGGCTGATCGCCAGCCCGGAACTGTACCAGAAGACGGCGATGCAGTACTTCTCCCCGGAGCTGGTGCGGCTTTGCGATAATCAGCTCCTCAATGAATATCTCTATTATTACTACTATCGAGAGGTGGCGCTGAAGGCGATTCAGGAAGCCGGCGAGACGCGCGGAGAGCAGATCGCCCGTATCAATCAGGAGATGCGCGAAGCGCTGCGCACTGTGGATGCCAGAACGCAACCGGAAGCCGCTTTCACCATCTGGATGCAGCATTACCTGCGCCGGGAAAACAGCTATATGCAGAATGAGTCGCAGCAGGAAAAATTCCACACCCGCGAACCGCTGACGCTGCGCCAGTTTATCGAAGAGCCGGACACCGGCGGCTATGCCGGGGTGGCGCTGGATATCCTGGAAGCGGTGAACAGCACCACCACCAAGCGTATCGTGGTATCGATCCAGAATCACGACACGCTCGACTTTTTGCGCCCTGACGACGTGATCGAGATCAGCTGCGACCTGAGCCGGGATGGCCTCAAGCCGGTGACGCCGGTGAAGGTGCCGACGGCGCAGAAGAATATGATTTCCTGCGTGAAGGAGTATGAGCGGCTGGCGGTGGCGGCAATCCTGCAGCAGGATAAATCGCTGGCGGTGCGGGCGCTGATGGCGCACCCGCTGATCGGTTCCTATTCGCTGGCGAAAACCCTGGTCGAAGCCTATCTCGACGATGAGCAATTCGCCGCCTGGCAGTAACCCGCATTGCCGATGGGATTCCCCCCCGCTCGCGCTGCGCTTAGCGGGGCTACGAACGGAGCGGTTTGTGTTTTATGTAGGCCGGGTCAGGCGTAAGCCGCCTCCCGGCAAAATTGCCGCATCACCCGGTAGCCCGGATAAGGCGCCAGCCGCCATCCGGGAGTTCCCCCCGCTCGCGTCGCGCTTAGCGGGGGCTAACTATTGCTGCGTAGGCTGGTAAACCACATCTTCAACAGTCGCTCAAAGCCTAAGATGCAGTAGCCGAAAAACGGGTTGCTCCAGTAAATATCATCGTCGAACTTCTGCGGGTCGTGAATAATAAACGCCGTATCTGCAGCCTGCGCCAGCGGGCTTTGGTAGTCGCCGGTAAAGCAGACCAGATTAATCTCCTTCCCCTCCAGGGCCTTCACCCAGTTGAGCGCCGAGCTGCTGCGCCCGGATTTAGAAATGATCCAGATGGAGTCGAAGCGGGCGGCGTTTTTCTGTTCGAGGATTTCATAATCCGGCCACAGCGCCAGGCTGGCATTCACGCCGGTGACGAGGAACTTGTTGTAAATATACTGGGCGATTAGCTGCGAAAAGCCGCTGCCGTGGATCAGGATGCGCTGCTGTTTAAGGCTTGCCAGCAGCGGCGTCAGCGCTTCTTCCGGCTGAACGCTCATGTAGTCGATATCGTTGGTGACATCGAGCTTCGGCATGGTGATATTGAACTTGATGAAATAGACCAGCTCCAGCCAGCCGCTGAACTTCAGTTTCTTTGCCAGCCGGACCAGGGAAGAGGGGTTGCTGTAGCACTGTTCGGCCACAGCGCGAACTCCCTGGCGGATACACTGCTCCGGGTCGTTCTGAATAAAGCGCAGCACGGTCATTTCCGTTTTGCTTAGCTTCACGTCACGAAAGATATTTTCTACGTCCATGGCGGGCTCCTCTCAGCGGCAGAATACGCTAACACCGTTCGACAACCGCGTCTGCGGCCTGAGTCACCACAATGAAATGAACGTTACTTTTTGTACAAAAATGGAATAAAAAAACCCTCTCCGCCTGGCGAAGAGGGCTGCTGCTGTTAACCTATTTACAACGTAATCGTCAGCGTATTGCCCTCGGCGCTCACTACCACCCCCCATTCGCTGCCGGTCTGCGTACCGCCCTGCACGCCCGCGACCTGCGGGATATTGCGCAGACATAACGTCCAGCCGCGGGCCTCGCCTTCGCCGCTCACGGCGATGGCGTTACCCTGGCGCCTGGCCTTCAGGGTGAAGATCGTCGAGCCGTCTGCCGCCGGAACGTCACAGCGTGCCTCGCGTCCATCCTCAAGGTGGAACAGCTGGAAGGCGGTGCCCTCATGCCAGGCGTAATCCGGCTTCTGGTCATTGTTGCCCAGCGCCAGCAGGCTGTTGTCGCGAACGTAGACCGGCAGGCTCAGCGCATCGTGATGCTGCTTATGCCAGCGGCTACCCGGTAATTCATCGTTATGCCACAGATGCGTCCAGTGCCCTTCCGGCAGATAAAATTGCACCTCGCCCGCTTCGGAGAACACCGGCGCCACCAGGACCGAATCACCGAGCATATACTGGCGGTCAAGATAGTCGCAGGCCGGATCGTCCTGAAACTCGAGCATCATCGCACGCAACATCGGCGTGCCGAACTCGTTGGCCAGCGCCGCCTGGCGATAGAGATACGGCATCATGCGGCATTTCAGCTGCGTGAAGTGGCGCACCACGTCGCAGGACTCTTCGTCGTAAGCCCATGGCACCCGATAGGATTTGCTGCCGTGCAGCCGGCTGTGGCTGGAGAGCAGGCCGAAGGCGCACCAGCGCTTGTAGACGTGGGCCGGCGCGGTGTTTTCGAAACCGCCGATATCGTGACTCCAGAAACCGAAGCCGGACATGCCGATCGACAGCCCGCCGCGCAGGCTTTCCGCCATCGATTCGTAGTTGGCGTAGCAGTCGCCGCCCCAGTGCACCGGGAACTGCTGCGCGCCCACCGAGGCGGAACGGGCGAACAGCACCGCCTCCTGCTCGCCGACGGTCTCTTTCAGCACCTTCCACACTAGCTCGTTATAGATGAAGGCGTAGTGGTTGTGCATTTTCTGCGGATCGGAACCGTCAAACCACTGGACGTCGGTCGGGATACGCTCGCCGAAGTCGGTCTTGAAGCAATCGACCCCCATCGCCACCAGGCCTTTTAGTTTGTCAGCATACCACTGGCAGGCTTCCGGGTTGGTGAAGTCATAAATCGCCAGCCCCGGCTGCCACTTATCCCACTGCCACAGCGAACCGTCCGGGCGCTTCAGCAGGTAGCCCTTCTCTTTCAGCTCCTTGAACACCGGCGAGCGCTGGCCGATGTACGGGTTGATCCACACGCAGACCTTCAGCCCTTTCGCCTTCAGGCGTTTGATCATCCCTTCCGGGTCCGGGAAAGTTAGCGGATCCCATTCAAAATCGCACCACTGGAAGGCCTTCATCCAGAAGCAGTCGAAGTGGAAGACGTGCAGCGGCAGATGGCGCTCAGCCATGCCGTCGATAAAGCTATTTACCGTCGCTTCGTCATAGTTGGTGGTGAACGAGGTCGTCAGCCACAGACCGAACGACCATGCCGGCGGCAGCGCCGGGCGGCCGGTGAACTGCGTATAGCGGTTAAGCACCGCTTTCGGCGTCGGGCCGTCGATCACGAAGTACTCAAGGTATTCGCCTTCAACGCTGAACTGGACTTTAGAGACCTTCTCCGAGCCCACCTCGAAGGAGACGCGCTGAGGATGATTGACCAGCACGCCGTAGCCGCGGTTGGTCAGATAGAAGGGGATATTTTTGTAGGATTGCTCGGTGCTGGTACCGCCGTCTTCGTTCCAGGTTTCTACCGTCTGGCCGTTGCGCACCAGCGCGGTAAAGCGCTCGCCGAGGCCGTAGACGGTTTCGCCGACGCCGAGGTCGAGGCGCTCAAACATGTAGTTGCGCTGGGTCTTACTATCCTGCACGTAGCCGTTGTTTTTCAACTGGCTACCGGTGATGCGCACGCCGTCGCGCAGAAAATCCAGCGCCCAGAATTCACCTTTAGTGACGCGCACGCTGAGGTTGCCGCTTGTCAGCTCGGCGAACTCGGCCGTATTTTCTATTTCGACATGGACGTCTTTCTGCACGTTCAGCGGATAGTGCGGGCCGTTATCCAGCGCGCCCTGGAAGTGCGCCATGCGCACGCCGATTATCCCTTCCTGAGGCGAGAAAAAGCGCAGGGTGAACAATGGCGTATCCAGCTGCCAGGCACGTTCGCGAACATCGCGCGGCGCGGCATAGACCACCATTTCATTCCCCTGCTGTTCCACCTCGTAAACCTGTACGGGTTGGATCAGGTTGAGCCCTGGTTGAATGAGCCAGTTTCCATCACTGATTTTCATTAAAACGTCCTCTTAGTTTTGCCATTCTTTATCGATCGGGGCTGCGGTGAAATCTTGTTCGTTGCGACGCGCGCCCTCGGCCAGCTCGGCCATCATTTTTTTCAGGAACGGCGTTTTCAGCGTGTAGTAGCGTTTGGCGATCACCGCGCTCAGCAGGTAGCACACCGCCGGAACGAGGGTGAACAAGGCGATAATGATGGTGAGGGTGGCGCTGTTCTGGGTTTTGGCGGCGGCGTCATAGCCACCGCCGGCCAGCATCCAGCCGATCAGCGCGCCGCCCAGCGCCAGCCCCAGCTTGAGCACAAACAGGGTGCCGGCGAAGCTGATGCCGGTCAGGCGTTTGCCGTTACACCATTCGCCGTAGTCGACGGTGTCGGACATCATCACCCACTGGATTGGCGTCACCAGCTGGTGCAGTACGCCAATGATGAAGATAAAGACGAACATGGTGATTTCGGCGTCCATCGGTACGAAGAACATCGCCACGCTGAGCACCGCCAGGAGGGCGTTGGTCCACCAGAAGACGCTGACTTTGCATTTCCAGTCGGTCAGCGGTTTCGCCAGCGCCGAGCCAATCAGGTTGCCGACGCAGTAGGTGGTGAGGAAGACGGTGAACAGCGCCGCCGAGCCCATGATCCAGGTGGTGTAGTACATCATCGCGCCGCCGCGAACGCAGACCGCGAGGATATTGAGGATGGTGAGCACGCCAACCACCCGCCACTGGTCATTGCACCAGATATCGTGCAGGTCTTCACGCATCGAGGTGCTGCTCGGCGGCGCTTCGACACGCTCTTTGGTGGTGAAAAAACAGAAGGCCAGCATCAGGAAGGCAATCACCGACAGCACCGCGATGCCGCCCTGGAAGCCGAGCGCTTTGTCTTCGCCGCCGATAAAGTTGACCAGCGGCATCATCAGCACGGTGGAGAGCATGCCCCCCGCCGTCGCCAGCACGAAGCGCCAGGACTGCAGCGAGATGCGCTGTGTGGGGTTGTCGGTGATCACGCCGCCCAGCGCGCAGTAGGGGATATTCACCACGGTGTAGAGCAGGGTCAGCAGCGTGTAGGTCACGGCGGCGTAGATCAGCTTGCCGTTGTGGCTTAAATCCGGCGAGCTGTAGGCCAGCACGCAGACGAGGCCGAACGGGATAGCGCCGAAGAGGATCCACGGGCGGAACTTACCCCAGCGGCTACGGGTGCGGTCGGCAAGCAGGCCCATGCACGGGTCGGAAATCGCGTCCAGCGCGCGCGCCAGCAGGAACATGGTGCCGACAAAGCCGGCGGGGATACCGAAAATATCGGTGTAGAAAAACATCATGTACAACATGACGTTATCAAAAATAATGTGGCTGGCGGCATCACCCATGCCGTAACCAATTTTCTCTTTGACGGACAAAATGTGATCTTTCATATGCGCACTATTCCCTTAGCGGCACCGCGGATTGGTACCGGTTACGATTTTTGTAAACCTTTGCCGCAGTAAGATGAATTGCGATATCTCGTTATCAGATTACGTTTCTTGTTTTCTGTGATCGTGGTAGGGAATCAGGGAGTGAAAAAGTGTAACTCACGGATTTTGTGAGGATTTGTCCAGGACTGTTCTGTAAAGTCCAGTTTTAACAGTAAAAAAGTGCGTTTAGGTATGTGGTAAACGGCTGAAAGTAGCTATAATGCGCCCCGCCTCCATGTAGCAATCGAGGCGCGGAAGATCGTCATCTCCGGTGAGGTGGCTGGACTTCAAATCCAGTTGGGGCCGCCAGCGGTCCCGGGCAGGTTCAACTCCTGTGATCTTCCGCCAGTTTGCCTCTGCTCCCCCAAAGCCACGCCATACCAACCTGAGCACCCCCAAACTCATCATCCCAGCCAATCATTTTCATCCAAACCCTGCGTTATTTTGTCTCTCGCAAACCCGTTACACTGGCGCGGTGGCCGCGTGCCGTTGCCAACCGAAACAGGAGAGCCATAATGACCCCCGAACTCAGACACTGTTTTTCCATTACCATCCAGGTTGATAAACCGATAATTGTCTCCCGCAGCCCGCAGACCGGTAAGCGCCAGCTGATCCCGATTATCGGCGGCAGCGTCTGCGGTCAGCTTCGCGGCCACGTGCTGCCCGGCGGCGTCGACAGCCAGATAATCGAACCCGACGGCACCTGCAGGCTGTCCGCCCGCTATGCCCTGCAGGTGGCGGAAGGCACGGTCTATGTGGAAAACAATGGCATCCGCCGGGTGCCGGCCCAGTATCATGACCAGCTATTCGCCGACGATATGCGCTTTTTTAGCGATATTCCGCCAGAAGCCATCTATTTTCGCACCGTTCCCTCCTTCGAGGTGGATACCCCCGCGCTCAGCTGGCTAACCACCTCGCTGTTTATCTGCGCCGGTGGCCGGACCCAGGATGGGGTAATGCTCGATTTCTATCAGGTGGGCTGATTTTCACTTTCTGCATATAACTGTTATTGCCGTTAGCCCGTTTTTCCCCTCCCGGCAGCGGTCTACTATCGCGTCATCTTTTCATTCACACGAATCACAGACCGGAGCAGTTATGAAAGCTATCGCCATTACTCAAGCCGCCGCTGACGGCAACAACATCCCTTCTTTAACTGAGATCGACCTGCCGGTCCCCACCGCCCACGGGCGTGACCTGCTGGTCGCCGTGAAAGCCATCTCGGTCAATCCGGTAGACACCAAAGTGCGCGCCGGCTTCCAGGGCGACACACCGCGGGTGCTGGGCTGGGACGCCGTTGGCGTGGTGCAGTCCGTCGGTGAGGAGGTGACGTTGTTCGCCCCGGGTGATGAGGTCTGGTACGCCGGCGCGCTGGGCCGGGCCGGCAGCAACAGTGAATATCAGCTGGTGGACGAGCGCCTGGTGGCGCACAAACCGCGCACCCTCGATAACGCCGCTGCCGCCGCGCTGCCGTTGACGGCGATCACCGCCTGGGAGCTGCTGTTTCACCGTCTCGGCGTTAAGGAAGGCGGCAATGCGGGCGACACGCTGCTGATCGTCGGCGCGGCGGGCGGCGTGGGGTCAATCCTGACCCAGTTGGCCAGCAAACTGACCGCCATGACGGTGATCGGCACCGCCTCGCGTCCGGAGAGCCAGCAGTGGGTCCGCGAGGCGGGCGCGCACCATGTGATCGATCACAGCAAGCCGCTCGCCAACGAGCTGGCGCGCATTGGCATCAGCGCGGTGACCCATGTCGCCAGCCTGACCAACACCGAGCAGCACTTCAACGCGCTGATCGACGCCCTCGCCCCGCAGGGCAAGCTGGCGCTGATTGATGACCCGGAGACCCTCGACGTGGTGCCGCTGAAAGCGAAAAGCCTGTCCCTGCACTGGGAATTTATGTTCACCCGTTCAATGTTTGAGACGGATGATATGATCGCCCAGCATCAGTTGCTCACCCGCGTGGCGGCGCTGATCGACAGCCACACGATCAAAACCACCCTCGGCGAACACTACGGCGCCATCACCGCCGCTAATCTGCAGAAAGCGCATCGCCAGCTGGAAACCGGGCGTGCCGTCGGCAAGATTGTGCTCGAGGGGTTTTAAGATGATATCGCTTATCGCCGTGCTCAAGGCGAAACCGGGCCAGACGGACGCCCTGCGCCAGGCCCTGCAGGCGCTGCTCCTGCCGACAAGACAGGAGCCGGGCAATCTCGACTACGCTCTGTTTCAGCTGCGCGACGCGCCGGACACCTTCTACATGCGCGAGGCGTGGCAGGGACAGGACGCCCTCGATGCGCATGTCGCGATGCCCTATTTTCAGGCGTTTATGACGCAAATGGAGTCCCTGCTGGCTGAGCCGCTGCGGCTGGACTACCTGACGGCGATTGAGCCTTAGCAGGTTCGATTCACGAGGGGTGGGAAAATCACGCCCCTCCGCCGCACGGGCTTAAAAGTGGGCGGGAAGCGGGTGAGCAATGGTCCTCAGCACACCGCGATGGATCGTAATATAATCACCTTTACGCAGCTCCGACAGAATCGACATAATGCGGCTACGCGACAAGTTGGTACGGCGCTGAATAAAGCTCAGGACGTTGATTTGGCGACGATATGCCTCCGGATAGTCCGCCAGCTCTGTTAGCAGGGTTCGCACCATCAGGTAAGAATCCACCCCCATCATCTCCTGCGAACGCATGCTCAACACCATCAGCCGCTGCGCCAGAACATGGGCCATCTCCTGCCACAAGTTTTGCGCATTGAGGATCTCGACCGCGGCCTGATGCGCTATCCAGTGTCCGCGCAAATCTGTCTCAGCAAACAGAGAGCAGTGGTGTTTTTCCGGAATACCGTTAAAGACGCCGTAACCATCGATTAATCCCAATAGCGAAGGGGAAAATATCGTTGATATCACCATGTTGTTTTCCGCATGGCATAGCGAGGCAATCCCCTCTTCGAGCAGAATTAATCCGGATTCAGCCTGGATCGGCGGAAAACGATAATAGGTCGATCGCGGCAGCGCAAAGGGTGAGCTGGCGGGCAGGAACGCAGATAACAGGGATTCCACCGCGAATAACGGCTTTGTCTGTCTTCCGTAATAAAAAGACGGTAACGCCTGGTCGGTAGAGAGGCTGGCTGCAGGTATCGACATGGTTTTATGCCATCGGTCAGGTTGAAAAAGTGATTCGTTGAGAATCATAGTATCAACAGGTGAAATAACGAATAAAAGACAAGACGTTACGGGGATAAAAAGAGTGTAAGCATCATTATCTGCAATAACTATTTATCTCTATTCTACAGGAATAAATAATACTATTTGCCGTAAATACCTATAAGGCTTAGCGGCGATAAAGATAAGGCCACCTTATTATTTACTGCGCTGGCTAACGCCGCGCCTGAGGGTTTCTCAACCGCTTTCCCCCTCGCATCTCGGCCAGTCCAGGCTACGCTTATCGATGCCACTGACCACCCGCATTCCCCTCCCGTTCTATTGAGTCCATTCATCAAGAAGAGGTTTCGCTATGCTGATCAATGCTATTGGTACCTACTCCGCCAGCCAGCCGCTGGAATCAATGGCCATCACCCGCCGCGAGCCGGGGCCACAGGATGTACAGATCGCCATCGCTTACTGCGGCGTCTGCCACTCCGATCTCCACCAGGCGCGTTCGGAATGGGCGGGAACGCTCTATCCCTGCGTGCCGGGGCATGAAATTGTGGGTCGGGTGACCGCGGTCGGCAACGCCGTCTCGCGCTACGCCGTCGGCGATCTGGTGGGCGTCGGCTGCATGGTCGATAGCTGCCAACAGTGCGAAGAGTGCGCTGAGGGGCTGGAAAACTACTGCGACCACATGGTGCTGACCTATAACGGCCCGACCCAGGACGCGCCGGGCCACACTCTGGGCGGCTATTCCCAGCAGATCGTGGTCAAAGAACACTACGTGCTGCGGATAACCCATCCCGAAGCGCAGCTGGCCGCCGTCGCGCCGCTGCTGTGCGCCGGGATCACGACATACTCGCCGCTGCGCCACTGGCACGTTGGGCCGGGTAAAAAAGTCGGCGTGGTCGGCATCGGCGGCCTCGGGCATATGGGGATCAAGTTGGCCCACGCCATGGGGGCCCACGTGGTGGCCTTTACCACCTCCGAATCCAAGCGTAATGCAGCCAGAGCGCTGGGCGCCGATGACGTAGTGGTGTCGCGCAACGACGACGAAATGGCGGCCCACGTCAAAAGCTTCGACTTCATCCTTAATACCGTGGCGGCGCCGCATAATCTCGATGCCTTCACCACGCTGCTGAAACGCGATGGCACCATGACCCTCGTAGGCGCTCCGGCCACGCCGCATCCGTCGCCGGAAGTGTTCAATCTGATCTTCCGCCGCCGGTCGATTGCCGGCTCGATGATCGGCGGTATTCCGGAAACTCAGGAGATGCTCGACTTCTGCGCCGAACACGGCATCGTCGCCGATATCGAGCTGATCCGCGGCGATGAGATCAACGAAGCCTGGGAAAGAATGGTCAAGGGTGACGTGAAATACCGCTTCGTGATCGACAGTGCGACCCTCGCCGGCTAAGCGCCGCGACGAAAGGTGCGCCGCCACTCCGTCGGGCTGACGCCAAAGCGCGCCTTAAACTGCTGGCGCCAGGTGACCGCTGAAAGATAGCCCACCGCCTCCGCCACCTGTTCGACCGGCAGATCGCCCGCCTCAAGCAGACTCTGGCTGCGGCGCAGACGTTCGGCGGTCAGCCAGTCGGTAATGCTCATCCCGGTCGCCCTGGCGAAGTGGCGGGTCAGGGTACGGCGGCTCATCGCCACCACCCGGGCCAGCGAATCGAGACTGTGCGGCTCGGCAATATGCTGCTGCAGATAATCCAGCAGGCAGTTGATTCGCGCATCGCGGGTGTTTTTCGGCACCGGCTGGGCGATAAACTGCGCCTGGCCGCCTTCGCGGTGCGGCGAAACAATCATCCGCCGGGCGATCTGGTTGGCCGCGAGGCTGCCGAAACGCTGGCGGATGAGGTACAGGCAACAGTCCAGCGCCGCCGCGGTGCCCGCCGAGGTGATCACCCGCTGGTCATCGACATACAGGGCATTGATATCCAGCTGCACCTGCGGAAACAGGCGCTGGAAATCCTGCTCGAACTCCCAGTGGGTCGCCGCTCGCCTGCCGTCCAGCAGCCCGGCGTAGCCGAGGACAAACGCGCCGAGACACAGGCCGACGATTTCCGCGCCGTTATCCCGCGCCCGCACCAGGCTATCAAGCAGTGCCTGCGGCGGACGCCGATCGACCTCGCCCCAGTAAGGCACCACCACGATATCCGCCTGTTCCAGCGCGGCGAAATCGCCGGTGGCGTACAGCGCAAAACCATCGCGGGCGCGCAGCAGCCCCGGCCGCTCGGCGCAAATGTGCAGATGAAAGCGTTTGATTTCAGAGACCGAATCGCCAAACAGCATGCAGGGGACGGCGTAGTGAAACGGGCTAAAGCCCTCTACAGCGACAATCGCCACGTCGGTGAGTTTCATCGTCCTTTCCCCTTGCGCATGTTAATAAACCACGGTTTCCCCATCCTGCGGGATACTCACCACATCGGCAATCTGATTATCCAGCGCATACTGGCGCATCTCTTCCCGGCTCACCAGACAATGGTTGACCGCCTCGAGGTGGATAGCCATGATTTTCGCTTCCGGCAGGGCGAAGTGCACGTTAAGAAGATCTTCCTTGCCCATGATTATCGGGCCAAAGCCGATGACGTGGGCGTAGCCGGCGTTCAACACCACCACGTCCGGGCGCAGCTTCAGCAGATCAGCTTCAATTTCATCACGCCAGATGGTATCCCCCATCAGCCACAGCGTCTTCTCCTGTGGATGGCGAAACACCACGCCGCAGGCTTCTCCCAGGCGCTCAGCCATCGCCGGCACCGCGTAGGTCCGGTCGCTGCCGTGTTGGCCGGAGGTGGTTTTCTGCAGGCGCACGCCGGCAAATTCGCTGTCTGCCGACAGCAGGCGCAGATCCTGAAATCCCTGGCTGCGCAGCAGCGCGGCGTCGGCCTCATGCTGGACGAACACCGGCAGGGTTTTCGGGATCGCGGCGATCGCCGCCGCGTCCCAGTGATCGTCATGGGTATGGGTGACGATCACCGCATCAACGTCGATAATTTTATCGCGGGAAAACGGCAGCTCAACCAGCGGATTGCGCAGCTCGCTGCGCGCAGTGCCAGGAAAACCTGGCCAGGCGCCCTTGTCAGCCAGCATCGGGTCGATGAGAAATCTTTTCCCGGCGTAGTCAATCCTCTGGGTCGCATTACGGATGTGGGTGATGTTCATGTTGGTGTTCCTCAGTGGGGTCATCTGACGAACATCGTACTGAGTACTAGCCTGGCTCAACAGGGGCATTTGGACAATGATCGATGAAATCGGGCCAACCTGCGGCAGTTGCCATCCGCCTCCGGCTATGTTGTTCTTAAGGCTCAATTTTTGACAGGAGTGGCACGATGAAAAAGAAACTGACCGCCGCCGATATGCACGACCCGCAGGTCATCGCCGAGACGCCGTGGTTCAGCATGCGTAAGGTGGGGATTGATGTCGCCTCCGGCGAGCGCCGCGACTTTTATTCCATTCATTACCCGCGCCCGGCGGTGGGGATTGTGGCTATCCAGGATGAGAAAGTACTGCTGATTCGCCACTACCGCTATCTGATCGATCAGGTGGTGTGGGCCATTCCCTCTGGCGGCGTCGATGAAGGGGAAGATCCGGCGGTCGCCGCGCTGCGCGAGCTGCGGGAAGAGACCGGCTGGCAGGCGCAACGCGTCGAGGAGATCATTCGCTTCAACCCCTCCTACGGCAGCAGCGATCAGCTGTTTATCACCTGGCTGGCCACCGGTTTACGCTGGGTGGGGATGGATGCAGATCAGGATGAGGTGATGGAGACCGGCTGGTTTACCTTCGACGAGATAAACCAGCTGATCGCCCGCGGCGAGATGCCGGACGGGCTGTCGCTGGTGCCGCTGCTGCAGCTGATGGCGCAGCGGCGAAGCGGCCCGCTTACGGCTTAAGCATCCGCCAGCGGAACCACAGCTGGGCCACCAGGATCAGCACGCCGCCGATAATCTTCTGTAGCGGCAGCTGTTCGCCGTACCACAGCGCGGCGGCAATGACCGTCAGCAGCGGTTCGAGCACCATGATGATCGCGGCGCTGGCCACCGCCGCGTACTTTTGCCCCTTCATCTGCAGACCGAAGCGCAGGCTGGTGGCGATGACAATGCTGGCCACCAGCCAGCCGAGAGTCGGCAGGGTCATCGGCTGGTCCCAGCGTTCAACGGCAGCGGAGATGGTCAACCCGACGATACCGGTGATCGCCAGCTGCACGGTGGTCAGGGGGATCAGCGGTACTTCACGCGCGCAGCGGCTGGTGTAACAGAACCAGATCGACTGCACCAGCGCCGTCAGCAAAAACCAGCCCTGGCTGGGGTGGAAGGCTATCGGCATATGCAGACTGAGCAGCCCCAGGCCTACCACCGCGATCGGCAGGCACTCCCACCAGGCGCGAGGCGGGCGCACCTTCATCATCACCCACGCGGTCAGCGGGACGAACATCATCGACAGGCTCATGATAAACGCCCCTTCGCCGAGCGACGCCGTCGTGGAGACCGAATAGATCCACAGGCAGAGGTTGAGCGCAAACCAGAGTCCGCTGATGATGAGTTTTGGCCAGTGCTGCTTTTGCGGGCGAAAACCGCGGCAGAACGGCAGCAGAAGCAGCGCGGCGAAGAAAAAGCGCAGCCCAAGGAACGCGAATACCGGCATGCCGGCGATCGCCTCGCGGGAAAAAATCCAGCCGCAGGCGGCAATCACCGTCGCGGCAATCAGCAGCAGGTCAGCCTGCCGTTGGCGTACCATACGCGCCTCTCCCTGTGTGTAGGCTTACCAGCCCGGCACCGCGCCGCCGTTGAAGATAGTCTCTGCCGCCTTCGCCACCTCCGGCGACTGGTACGACTGCATAAACTCCTTCACGTTTTCCGCGTCTTTATTGTCTTCCCGGGTCACGATGATGTTCACGTAGGGCGAGTTTTTATCTTCGATAAAGATGCCGTCACGAACCGGCGACAGCCCGGTTTGCTGCAGGTAGGTGGTGCTGATGATGGCCACATCGACTTTGGGATCGTCGAGTACGCGCGGCAGTTGCGCCCCTTCCAGCTCCATGATCTTCAGGTTATGCGGGTTGTCGGTGATATCCACCGCCGTCGGCAGCAGGCCGGTCCCGGCTTTGAGGGTAATCAACTTCTCTTTTTGCAGCAGCAGCAGCGCCCGCCCGAGATTGGTCGGGTCGTTGGGAATGGCGATCGTCGCGTCGTCTTTCAGTTCGGCGACTGACTTGATCTTGCGCGAATAGCCGGCCATCGGGAAGACGAAGGTATTGCCGACCGCCACCAGATGATAGTTATGCGCTTTGTTGTCCTGCTCAAGGAAAGGCCGATGCTGGAAGACGTTGGCGTCCAGATCGCCGGCATTGGTCGATTCGTTAGGCAGCAGCGAGCCGCTGAATCCCACCAGTTCGACGTCCAGACCGTACTTCTCTTTGGCCACCTTCTTCGCCACTTCCGCCACATCCTGCTCGGCGCCGTTAATCACACCGACCTTAATGTGCTTCGCTTCATTACCCTTTTGGTCGCAGCCGACCAGCGCCAGACCCGCCAGCATCACTGCGGCGGCGGCCCGTAAACGTAATCTCATCCTCTTCACCCTGTCTGTCCTGACTGTCATTGTTTTTTTCGTGCAAAACTATAGCGACTTTCGGGTCGGGTAATAAACAGCAAACCACGCAACTGGAAATAAAATCATCTTCGCGAAACGCGAGGCGCTAGCCCCGTCGCCACTCGCCCGGCGTCACGCCATAGCGCATTTTGAAGCGCTTCGAGAAGGACGCCAGCGACTGAAAGCCGCAGCGTTCGGCAATGACCTCGAGGTTGGTCTGACGCTCCAGGCGCAGCAGCCGGGCGGCCAGCGCCATTCGCAGCTGCGACAGCCACGCCTGCGGCGTCAGGTGATAAACGCGGGCAAAATGACGGGCAAAGGTGGCCCGCGAAAGAAAGGCACGGGCGGCCATGGTTTCCAGCGTCCACGGCTGCTCCGGGGTCGCCATCACCGCCAGCACCGCCGGCATCAGGCGTTCATCGCTCATCAGACGCAGCAGTCCACCGGGCGGCTGTTGCTCACCAAGCAGCATGCGCAGCAGGAGCACCAGCAGCGTATCGCCGAGGCTGCGCACGATAGCGCTGCCGCCGGGACGCTGCGCCAGGCTCTCGCGCACCAGTATATTAAGCAGCGCGTCCAGCTCCGGGCAGTCTTCACGCGCATCGGTATGGAGATGGATCAGCGTCGATGCTTCACTGAACAGCCAGCTGACGTGCGGACCAAAATAGAATTCGCCGCACAGCATCTCCAGCGCCCCTTCCGCCGGGCCGGCGCGCATTTCCGTCACCGTGCCGTTAAACCGGTGCGCTACCGGCAGCACCTGGCCCCACTCCACCAGGCTCTCCATCAGATGCGGCGAACCGTGCGGCAGGAGGACCACATCTCCCGCGCGCAGGTGATGAGTCTGGCCGCCGACGTTGAGCCGCCCCTCACCGCGCAGCACCACGTGCCAGGGCACCACGCCGCTGCGCATTTGCTGGTGCCCGGCCTGCCAGCGGCCGCCGAAGCGACAGTGCAGGTTCACTTCGCAGCGCGGCGCCAGCAGCGCCAGCAGATGACTGAGACTGTCCATGCTTCTCCTGAGACGATAAGACAAAAAGGTGAGACGAAGACCGCCAGTCTAGCATGCGGCAAGCGCCTAAGATGACCCCATTGCCAACACACCCTCGATAACAACAGGAGTTAACCATGAGCCGTTTAGCAGATATCCGTGAACAAGACGCCACCGGCAAAGCCGCCGATATTTTCGCCGGGATCAAAAAAGCGATGGGCAAAGTGCCGAACGCCTATCTCACCATCGGCGGCCACTCGCCGGCGGCGCTGCAGCAGGCGCTGGCGCACAATGCGATGCTCCATAAAGGCAGCCTCAGCGCCCAACAGCTGGAAGCGATTAACCTGTCGGTCAGCGAAGCCACCGGCTGTGACTACTGTCTGGCCGCGCATACCCTGATGGCGAAAAAAGCCGGCTTCAGCAGCGAACAAATCCACGCCCTGCGCCGCGGGGAGTATGCGGAAGAGGCGCAGCTTGATGCGCTGGTGAAATTCGCGCAGACCCTGGTGACCACCACCGGTACGCTGCCGGAAGCCGACGTCGCCGCGCTGCGCAACGCCGGTTTTAGCGACCAGCAGGTGATTGAGATTATCAGCGCCGTCAGCGCCATCCTGTTCACCAACATGGTGAACCGGGTTAACGACACGGTGGTCGACTTCCCGAAAGCCGATTAACCCGTCGTCGCGCGCCTGTTTACAGTCCCAATTCGCTTAGCCCCGGATGATCGTCCGGGCGGCGCCCCTGGGGCCAGTGGAACAGGCGCTCGCTTTCGGCGATCGGCAGATCGTTGATGCAGGCGTAGCGCGTCTGCATCAGCCCGTGCTTATCAAACTCCCAGTTCTCATTGCCATACGAGCGAAACCAGTTGCCGCTGTCGTCGCACCACTCATAGGCGAAGCGCACGGCAATGCGATTCTCCTGCCATGCCCACAGCTCCTTAATCAGCCGGTATTGCTGCTCCTTGCGCCATTTTCGCTGCAGGAACTCAACAATTTGCCCCCTGCCGTGGACAAATTCGCTGCGGTTGCGCCATTCGCTATCGACGGTGTAGGCCAGAGCGACTTTTTCGGCATCGCGACTGTTCCAGCCATCTTCCGCGGCGCGGACCTTCTGGATAGCGCTGTCGCGGGTAAACGGCGGTAACGGGGGACGTTGCTCATTCATCAGGAGTCTCCTTTTGAGGCTAATTGCTGCTGCAGGCGCTGATTCTCCTGCTCCAGGTCATGAATACGTTGCTGCAGGTTCTGGCTGTACTCCGCCACCTGCTGCGCGCTGTAGCGCGGCGTAATGTGCTGCGGGCAGTTCCAGTCAAACGCCTGCAAATGAAAAAGAAACAGACGTTCGATGCGAGCGCGATAGTTTACCGGCGCCACCTGCGCCAGCAGCTGCGGATGGTCCTCTGCCGCCACGACTTCGACGGTGGCGTAGATTTTCAGCCTGGCACGGCGCGGATAATCCATCAAAAACAGGCAGGCCCGGTCGCTGCCACGCAGATTGCCGGTAGTGATGTACTGGCGGTTACCGCCGAAATCGGCCATCGCCAGGGTGGTGTCATCCAGCAGATGCAGAAACCCCGGCGGGCCGCCGCGATGCTGCATGTAGGGCCAGCCGCTCTGCGACACCGTCGCCAGATAAAAGCTGTCGCGGGTGGCGATCATCCCCACTTCGCTGTCGCCGAAGCGGTCGGCCTGGCGGCGACTGTGCGGCGTTTGCCACAGCGAGTCGCTGCCCATTTCATGCTGCACATCCATCACGTCCGGGGTGATGGCGATATCGAGAAAGGTTGCTGCCATAGCGCCTCCTGTTGTCTGGCGCCATCATGGACTGTACTGTGAAGAATGATAATACGGGTAAAGTGGCAATCATCTTTCCGAAAAACGGGAGAATAATGGATCGATTAAGCGCGATGGCGCTGCTGGTGAAAGTGACCGAGCTGGGGAGCATGTCGGCGGCGGCGCGGGCGCTGAATATGCCGTTGACCACCGTCAGCCGCCATATTGGTGAACTGGAGAGCGCGCTGGGCGTGCGCCTGCTGGCGCGAACCACCCGCAAACTGACGCTCACCGACGCCGGGGTCGATTATGTCGCTGCCGCCCGGCGGATCCTTGAGGAGGTGGAAAACGCCGAACGCCAGGCGACGGGCGAATATCAGGAGCCAAAAGGCGAGCTGGTGATCTCCGCGCCAACGATGTTTGGACGCCAGCACGTTCTTCCGGTAATCAGTGAATTTATCGCCCGCTACCCGCAAATTCGCGTCCGTTTGCTGCTCAGCGATCGCAATGCCGACCTGGTGAGCGACCATGTCGATCTGGCGGTGCGGATTGGCGACCTGGCGGACAGCAGCATGGTGGCCACCCGCCTCGGCACTATGCGGATTGTGGCCTGCGCCCATCCGGCGCTGCTGGCGAAATACGGCGAGCCGCAGCGGCCGCGCGATCTGGCGGCGTTGCCGATCATCCGCATTGAATCGCCGATGCCCTATCGCGGCTGGCGCTTTCGCGCCGCTGAGCGCGAGGACCAGCTGATTAACCTGCCGCCGGTGCTATCCGTCACCACGCCAGAGAGCGCCGCCGATGCTGCGCGCCTGGGGGTGGGGGTGGCCCGCTTACTGCACTATCAGGCGCTGGATGGCCTGCGCCACGGGGAGCTCCGTCTGCTGCTGGAAAGCGTCGAGCCGGATCCGGCGCCGGTCCATTTGCTGTATACCGCGCGGGATCTGGCGCCGCTTAAGCTGCGGAAATTTATCGATTTTGCCGCGCCGGCGCTGCGTCAGGCACTGCTGCGCATCGCCGGGGCCGCTTAATGCGTCGCGGTCTTCAGCGGTGCCTCCTTTAACAGCCATGAGAGGACAAACGCCACCGCCATAATGCAGGCCGCCATCAGGAACGCCGCGTGGATCGCCGCGCCGAAGGCGTCGAGGTAGTCGAGGCGGATATCCGCGGGCAGGTGCTGAACCGCCACTGGATTCATTCCCGGCGGCAGCACCGCGCCTTCCGGCAGCAGTTGTTGCAGGTTGCTCTGCAGCACGTGCGTGAACACCGCGCCAAACAGCGCCACGCCGATCGAGCCACCAATCGAGCGGAACAGGGTCACGCCGGAGGTGGCGACGCCGTACATCTGCGCTGGCATCGCGTTCTGCACCGCCAGGACCAGCACCTGCATCACCAGCCCCAGACCCGCTCCCAG
Organism: Klebsiella sp. P1CD1; assembly: GCF_003790505.1. Taxonomy (NCBI): domain Bacteria; kingdom Pseudomonadati; phylum Pseudomonadota; class Gammaproteobacteria; order Enterobacterales; family Enterobacteriaceae; genus Klebsiella; species Klebsiella sp. P1CD1. The sequence continues at coordinate 115,143 of NZ_CP033631.1, read as the reverse complement.
CACACCGGTAAACAGATACAGCTGCCACAGCGGCGAGTGAATGGTGATGCGGGTCAGCAGTACCATGCCGGTCACGCCGAGCAGGGTGCCGAGGATGGGGAACAGGCGATATTTACCGGTACGGCTGATAATCCGCCCGCTGATAATCGAGGTCAGCAGCAGGCCGCCCATCAGGGGGATCAGCTGCAGCCCGGCCTCGGTGGGCGTCGCCTCCTTCACCACCTGCAGATAGAGCGGCAGGAAGGTGACTGACCCGAACAGCGACATGCCGATGACGAAGCCGATCAGGCTGCACAGCAGGAAGCTGCGGTTGCGGAACAGCGCCAGCGGAATAATCGGCTCGGCAGCCAGCCGCTCTTCGTAAATAAAGCCGATGATCCCCACGATGCCGAAGGCCAGAATGCACCACAGCTGCGGGTCATTCCACGCGTGGACGCTGCCCCCTTCCGAGGTAAACAGAATGATGCACAACAGCGCCATGCTGAGGTAAATCGCCCCCAGCCAGTCAATCTGATGCTGGCTGCGTTTATTGCTGCTGTGGAATACCGCGCCGATCACCAGCAGCGCGAACAGGCCGAGCGGCAGGTTGATATAGAAGATCCAGCGCCAGGAGGCGTGCTGCACCAGAAAACCGCCGATCAGCGGGCCGATCACCGTCGCGAGGCCAAAAACGCCGCCGAACAGCCCCTGATAGCGGCCACGATTGGCGGGTGGGATGACGTCGGCGACCGCCGCCATGCTGATCACCATCAGGCCGCCGCCGCCGAGCCCCTGCAGGCCGCGCATCAGCACCAGCTGGGTCATGTTCTGCGCCAGCCCGCAGAGCGCAGAGCCGACGAGAAACAGCCCAATCGCCACCTGCAGCACGATTTTGCGACCGAACAGATCGCCGAATTTCCCGTACAGCGGCACCGCGATGGTGGAGCTGAGAATATAGGCCGTGACCACCCAGGAAAGCTTGTCCAGCCCGCCCAGTTCGCCGACAATCGTCGGCAGCGCGGTGGAGACAATGGTCTGATCCAACGCCGAGAGCAACATCACCAACAGCAATGCGCTGAACAGCAGGCGTATCGACTGCACCGGTGGGTTAGCGACTTCAGAAGTCATTACAACGCTCGCTTGAAATTAATTAAATGCATAATTAATATTTAGTGAAAGAATGAGTCGGGTCAAGAGATCGCCATACCATGACAGCACAAAAGGATCAGGATGCCCCCCGCCGCCCGGGTCGGCCGCGCGGTAAAAAACCGGATACTGCCAATCGCGAACAGCTGATGGACATTGCCCTGATGCTGTTTGCCCGCGACGGGGCGGGCCGCGTATCGTTGAACGCCATCGCCAAAGAGGCTGGGGTGACGCCGGCGATGCTGCATTACTACTTCAGTTCCCGGGATGCGCTGGTGACCCAGCTGATTGAGGAGCGCTTTATGCCGCTGCGCAATCACATCAGCCGCATTTTTGTCGATCATCCGCAGGACCCGGTGCTGGCGCTGACGATGATGGTCGAGACGCTGGCGCATATGGCGGAGAAAAACGCCTGGTTTGCGCCGCTGTGGATGCAGGAGATCATCGGCGAGATGCCGATCCTGCGTCAGCATATGGATGCCCGCTTCGGCGAGGAGCGTTTTCAGGTGATGCTGGAGACGGTGCGTCGCTGGCAGCTGGAGGGCAAGATCAATCCGGCGCTGTCGCCGGAGCTGCTGTTTACCACGGTGATTAGCCTGGTGCTGGTGCCATTTTCACGCATTCACAGCGATCCGCGTTTACAGGCGGTCAACCGCCAGACCATCATCAGCCACGCGCTGGCGTTAATGGGCCACGGCGTCGGAGGTTAAGGCGTGGTTTTGACGCTTTTGTAGCCCGGATAAGGCGCCACGCGCCGCCATCCGGGAGTTTCCCTGCTCGCGCTACGCTTAGCAGGGCTACAGAAATAACGGCACAACCGTAAATTTCCCTGCTCGCACTGCGCTTAGCAGGGCTATCACTCCCGTGTTATGTCCGGGCAGATTGCGCTCCCGATATTTCTTCTGCGCTATGTCTCTTATGGCGCAGGGAGCGCACAGGGGGCGGCCAGTCGCCGCCGCCCCCTGTACCCCCGGGCTCCGGCCAGCAAAATCGCCGCTACGCGGTCCCTTCGACTTATCCCTGCAGGCTTCGGGTCGGGCCGAGGCAGCGTCCGTGCAAAACACGGCCCTCAGCCCGCATCCATGCGGGCTGCCCCGGCCTTCCGGGAACGTCTCAGCGATTTTGAGGCCGCCAGCACCGGCAGTTTCAGTCGCGCAAGTGGGTATATCAATAACAGGCCGCACGAACCCCAGGACGGGTAAGGCGACAGGCGCCACCCGGCAAGAATACTGGTGCCGTGCCTGATATCCTGCCCGGCGGCGCTGCGCTTGCCTGTCCTGGGTGGGGCGAAACGACGGGAGGACTGTGTAGGCCGGATAAGGCATTTATGCCGCCATCCGGCACAACCACAGGTAGGGTACCTGACCGCCCGGGGATACCAGGATCGTTACAGCGCCTTCGACAAATAGTGGCGCTGCATGCCTGCGTGGGGGAAGTCGGGCAGCGACATCTGCAGCTGATAGCCTAATTTCTGATAAAACGGCAGCGCCTGGAAGCTAAAGGTATCCACCAGCAGATGGCTGCAGCCTAGCGCCTGCGCCTGCTGTTCCGCCTCCTGCATCAGCTCGCTCCCCAGCCCGCGCCCGCGCGTCGCCTCGCTAACCCACAGATACTCAATGCACAGCCAGTTGCCCTTGCGTTTGGCAATCAGCCCGCCCTGCATCACCCCTTGCCCATCGCGGGAGTAAACCCCCAGATCGCCAAACTGCGCCGCATCGAGATACTGCTGATTATAGTGCCGCAGACCGGCAAACAATTCTTGTTGATCGTCGGGATTAATGCTTTTTGTAATGATTAGCGTCATTAACTATCTCCAGTATCGCGATGCCGAATGGTTATTTTCCCTCTCCACTTTCACAAAATATTCTTATTTTCTCCATGATTATTTGCCTTAATTTTTTGCGTTCTAAAAGTAAGCAAAAAAACCTTTCCATTATCGCGACGGATCGTATAATGGATAAAAATGAGAATGATCATTCTCACCAAAAGACCAGAGGAGATGCGCTTTTCACCTCCTGAAGACCGAAGAGGTTGGCTTCAACGGAGACACAATAACAATCACGTTCAGGAACATCTGTGTTCCTTTTTTGTCATTTTCGCTCACCCGAAAATGCCTCAGCGCCCAACCTATTCCCTCGTTTTTAAATAAACGGGGCGGACGTCTTATATCTTGAGAAAATATAATGAAATACATCATAGCTCCCATCGCGACAGCATTATTTCTCCTTAGCGGATGCGATAATGCGCAGACATCTGCCCCGCAGCAACCCACGCCGGAAGTGGGCGTGGTCACCCTGCAAAGCCAGCCGGTGCCGGTAGTCAGCCAGCTCACCGGGCGCACCACCGCCTCGCTCAGCGCCGAAGTTCGCCCCCAGGTGAGCGGCATCATCCAGAAGCGCCTGTTTACCGAAGGCGATATGGTGAAGGCCGGGCAGGCCCTTTACCAGATCGATCCCTCCAGCTATCGCGCGACCTGGAACGAAGCGGCGGCCGCGCTGAAACAGGCCCAGGCGCTGGTGGTCTCCGATTGCCAGAAGGCCCAGCGCTACGCGTCGCTGGTCAGGGATAACGGCGTTTCCCGCCAGGATGCCGACGACGCCGCCTCCACCTGCGCCCAGGACAAGGCCAGCGTGGAATCGAAGAAAGCGGCGCTGGAGAGCGCGCGCATCAACCTGAACTGGACCACCGTCACCGCACCGATAGCCGGGCGCATCGGCATCTCGTCGGTTACGCCGGGGGCGCTGGTCTCCGCCGATCAGGATACCGCGCTGGCGACGATCCGCGGGCTCGACACCATGTATGTCGATCTGACGCGATCCAGCGTCGATCTCCTGCGTTTACGCAAACAAAGCCTGGCCAGCAACAGCGACACCCTCAGCGTGACGTTAACCCTGGAAGATGGCAGTACCTACCAGGAAAAAGGGCGTCTGGCGCTCACCGAAGTCGCCGTCGATGAATCCACCGGCTCGGTGACCCTGCGCGCTATCTTCCCCAACCCGCAGCACGTCCTGCTGCCGGGGATGTTCGTCCGCGCGCGCATCGATGAAGGCATCATGAACGACGCGATCCTCGCCCCACAGCAGGGGATCACCCGCGATGCCAAAGGCGACGCCACGGCGCTGGTGGTCGATGCCGCCAACAAAGTTGAGCAGCGTACCGTGGAAACCGGCGACACCTATGGCGATAAATGGCTGGTGCTGAGCGGCCTGAAAGCAGGCGATAAGCTGATTGTCGAAGGCACCAGTAAAGTGGCCCCCGGACAGACAGTGAAGGCCGTTGCCGTCAACAATAACGGAGGCAATGCCTGATGTTCTCCCGTTTCTTCGTGCGTCGCCCGGTCTTTGCCTGGGTGATCGCCATTCTGATTATGCTCGCCGGGGTGCTGGCGATCCGCACCCTGCCGGTAGGCCAGTATCCGGACGTCGCCCCGCCGGCGGTGAAAATCTCCGCCACCTATACCGGGGCGTCCGCCGAAACCCTGGAGAACAGCGTCACCCAGGTGATCGAGCAGCAGCTTACCGGCCTCGACCATCTGCTCTACTTCAGCTCCACCAGCAGCTCCGATGGCTCGGTCAGCATCACCGTCACCTTTGAGCAAGGGACCGACCCGGACACCGCCCAGGTGCAGGTGCAAAACAAAGTCCAGCAGGCGGAATCGCGGCTGCCGAGCGAAGTCCAGCAGTCCGGCGTAACGGTGGAAAAATCGCAGAGCAGCTTCCTGCTGATCCTCGCGGTGTATGACAAAACCAATCGCGCCACCAGCTCCGATATCTCCGACTGGCTGGTCAGCAATATGCAGGACCCGCTGGCGCGCGTGGAGGGTGTCGGCAGCCTGCAGGTATTCGGCGCCGAATACGCGATGCGCGTCTGGATGGACCCGACCAAACTCGCCTCCTACTCGCTGATGCCTTCCGACGTTCAGTCGGCGATTGAGGCGCAGAACGTGCAGGTTTCCGCCGGTAAAATCGGCGCGCTACCGTCGTCCAATGCCCAGCAATTGACCGCCACCGTGCGCGCGCAATCCCGGCTGCAAACCCCTGACCAGTTCAAAGCGATCATCGTGAAAAGCCAGGCCGACGGCTCGGTAGTGCGCCTGAGCGATGTCGCGCGGGTGGAGATGGGCAGCGAGGATTATACCGCCACCGCCAATCTGAACGGCCATCCGGCCGCCGGGATCGCGGTGATGATGGCCCCCGGCGCCAACGCACTGGACACCGCGACCCTGGTGAAAAGCAAGATCGCCGAATTCCAGCGTCAGATGCCGCAGGGCTACGATATCGCCTATCCGAAGGACAGCACCGAGTTCATCAAAATCTCGGTCGAGGATGTGATTCAGACCCTGTTCGAAGCGATCATTCTCGTGGTCTGCGTGATGTATCTGTTCCTGCAGAACTTCCGCGCGACGCTCATTCCGGCGGTGGCGGTGCCGGTGGTGCTGCTTGGCACCTTCGGCGTGCTGGCGCTGTTCGGCTACTCGATAAACACCCTGACGCTGTTCGCCATGGTGCTGGCGATCGGCCTGCTGGTGGATGACGCCATCGTGGTGGTGGAAAACGTCGAGCGCATTATGCGCGACGAAGGGCTCCCCGCCCGCGAAGCCACCGAAAAATCGATGGGCGAAATCTCCGGCGCGCTGGTGGCGATCGCCCTGGTGCTGTCGGCGGTGTTCCTGCCGATGGCCTTCTTCGGCGGATCGACCGGGGTCATCTATCGCCAGTTCTCGGTAACCATTATTTCGGCAATGATGCTGTCGGTGGTGGTGGCGCTAACCCTCACCCCGGCGCTGTGCGGCGCGCTGCTCAGCCACTCCAAACCACACACCAAAGGGTTCTTTGGCGCCTTTAACCGCCTGTGGGGGCGCACGGAAGCAGGCTACCAGCGCCGCGTACTCGGCGGCCTGCGCCGGGGCGCAGTGATGATGGGCGCTTACGCGTTGATTTGCGGGGCGATGGCGCTGGCGATGTGGAAGCTGCCGGGCAGCTTCCTGCCGGTGGAGGACCAGGGGGAGATCATGGTCCAGTACACCCTGCCCGCCGGGGCCACCGCGGTGCGTACCGCTGAGGTGCGCCGCCAGGTGACCGACTGGTTCCTCACCAAAGAGAAAGCCAATACCGACGTCATTTTCACCGTCGACGGCTTCAGCTTTAGCGGCAGCGGCCAGAACGCCGGGATGGCCTTCGTGTCGCTGAAAAACTGGTCGCAGCGCAAAGGGGACGACAATACCGCCCAGGCCATTGCCCTGCGCGCCACCAAAGAGCTGGGGACGATCCGCGACGCCACCCTGTTCGCCATGACCCCGCCGTCGGTGGACGGCCTCGGACAGAGCAACGGCTTCACCTTCGAGCTGATGGCCAGCGGCGGTACTGACCGCGACAGTCTGATGAAGCTGCGCAGCCAGCTGCTGGCGGCGGCCAACCAGAGCAGCGAGCTGCAGTCGGTGCGCGCCAACGACCTGCCGCAGATGCCGCAACTGCAGGTGGATATCGATAATAACAAAGCCGTCTCGCTGGGGCTGTCGCTGAGCGATGTGACCGATACGCTCTCCAGCGCCTGGGGCGGTACCTACGTGAATGACTTTATCGATCGCGGCCGGGTGAAAAAGGTCTATATCCAGGGCGAAAGCGACGCGCGCGCGGTGCCGTCGGACCTCGGCAAATGGTTCGTTCGCGGCAGCGATAACAGCATGACGCCGTTCTCCGCCTTCGCCACCACCCACTGGCAATACGGCCCGGAAAGCCTGGTGCGCTACAACGGCTCCGCCGCCTTTGAGATCCAGGGCGAAAACGCCGCCGGCTTCAGCTCCGGCGCGGCGATGGACAAGATGGAAAAGCTGGCCGACAGCCTGCCGGCGGGCTCCACCTGGGCGTGGAGCGGCATTTCGCTGCAGGAAAAGCTCGCCAGCGGCCAGGCGATGAGCCTCTACGCCATCTCGATTCTGGTGGTGTTCCTGTGCCTGGCGGCGCTGTATGAGAGCTGGTCGGTGCCGTTCTCGGTGATCATGGTTATCCCGCTCGGCCTGCTCGGCGCGGCGCTGGCGGCGACGCTGCGCGGTTTAAGCAACGACGTCTACTTCCAGGTGGCGCTGCTGACCACCATCGGCCTGTCGTCGAAAAACGCCATCCTGATCGTGGAGTTCGCTGAATCCGCCGTGGATGAGGGGTATTCGCTCTCCCGGGCGGCGATCCGTGCCGCGCAGACCCGTCTGCGCCCGATTGTCATGACCTCGCTGGCGTTTATCGCCGGGGTACTGCCGCTGGCCATCGCCACCGGCGCCGGAGCCAACAGCCGCGTGGCGATCGGCACCGGCATCATCGGCGGCACCCTGACGGCCACCCTGCTGGCGGTGTTTTTCGTACCGCTGTTCTTCGTGCTGGTGAAACGTCTCTTCACCCGCCAACGTCCTTCTCAGGAGTAAGGTATGTTTCGTTTGAGTTTTATGTTTATCGCGCTCCTGACCGCGGGCTGCGTCTCGCTTGACCCGCATTATGATCGCCCGGCCGCGCCGGTGCCGGCCACCCTGCCCGGGGCGCACGGCGAATCGACGGCGGTGGTCGGCGACTGGCAGAAAGTGGTCAATGACGCGCGGCTGAAAAAAGTGGTCAGCATCGCGCTAAACAGCAACCGCGATGTGCAAAAAGCGCTGGCCGATATCGAGGCCGCGCGCGCCCAGTACGGCGAGACGCGGGCGTCGCTGTTTCCCACTGTCGATGCCGAGCTGAGCCATACCCGCAGCAAAACGGTAGCCAGCGGCCTGAGCTCCGCTTCGCAGGCCGACGGCGCGGTCTCCAGCTTCGAACTGGACTTGTTCGGCAAGAACCAGAGCCTGTCGCGCGCGGCGCGCGAAACCTGGCTTGCCAGCGAATTCACCGCGCAGAATACCCGGCTGACGATGATTGCCGATTTGACCACCGCCTGGGTGACGCTGGCGACGGATAACAGCAATCTGGCGCTGGCGCAGCAGACCATGGACAGCGCAGCAAACTCGCGCAACATCGTCGCCCGCCAGATGGCGGTGGGTACCGCTTCCGCCGGCGATGTAAGCTCGGCGGAAAGCGTCTATCAGCAGGCCCGCGCCAGCGTCGCCAGCTATCGCACGCTGGTGGCGCAGGATAAAAACGCCATTAACCTGCTGGCGGGGGAAACCGTGCCGGAGAGCCTGTTGCCCGGCACCCTCGAGAGCCTCGGGGATAACAGCATCGCGCTGGTGCCGGCGGGCGTGTCGTCGTCGGTGCTGCTGCGCCGGCCGGACATTCAGGAAGCGGAGCACAATCTGAAGAGCGCCAATGCCGATATCGGCGCGGCGCGGGCGAACTTCTTCCCGTCGATTTCCCTGACCGCCAGCGCCGGGGTCGGCAGCGACTCGCTGTCGTCGCTGTTCAGCCACGGGATGCAGGTGTGGTCGTTCGCCCCCTCCATCAGCCTGCCGCTGTTCACCGGCGGCAGCAACCTGGCGCAGCTGCGCTATGCGGAAGCGGAGAAAAAGGGGTTGATTGCCACCTACGAGAAATCGATTCAGAGCGCCTTTAAGGACGTTGCCGATGCGCTGGCGCGCCGGGAAACGCTGAGCGAAGAGCTCGATGCCCAGCGGCAGTACGTCGCCGCCGAGCAGACATCGCTGGATATCGCCATGAAGAGCTATCAGGCCGGAGTCGGCGATTATCTGTCGGTGCTTACGGCCCAGCGCACGCTGTGGTCGGCGAAGACGACGCTGCTGTCCCTGCAGCAGACCGACCTCAATAACCGGATCACCCTCTGGCAGTCGCTGGGCGGCGGCGCCAGTTAATTTCACCCGCCGGGCGGCCGCGCCCGGCTTCTGTAAGGAATCGTTATGCCACGTGTCTCCCTCTCCTGGGCGCTGATCCTCGGCCTGCTGTCGGGTATCGGCCCGCTGTGCACGGATTTTTATCTGCCGGCGCTGCCGGAGATCACTCAGCAGCTGCAGGCCACCAGCACCCAGACCCAGCTGTCGCTGACCGCCGCGCTGATTGGCCTCGGCCTGGGTCAGCTGTTTTTCGGCCCGCTGAGCGATCGCATTGGCCGCCTGAAACCGCTGGCGCTGTCTCTGCTGCTGTTTATCTTTGCTTCGGCGATGTGCGCCCTGACCCGGGATATCAACATGCTGATTGTCTGGCGCTTTTTACAGGGCTTCGCCGGCGCCGGCGGCTCGGTGCTGTCGCGATCCATCGCCCGCGATAAATACCAGGGCACCCTGCTGACCCAATTTTTCGCCCTGCTGATGACCGTGAACGGCATTGCGCCGGTGCTGTCCCCGGTGCTGGGCGGCTACGTTATCACCGCCTTCGACTGGCGAATTCTCTTCTGGACGATGGCCGCCATCGGCGGCGTGCTGCTGGTGATGAGCCTGACGATCCTGCGGGAAACGCGCCCGGCCACAGCAACGCATGCCGCCCGCCAGCAACGCGGCCAGCCGGTGCTGAAAAATCGCCGCTTTCTGCGCTTCTGCCTGATTCAGGCCTTTATGATGGCCGGGCTGTTCTCTTACATCGGCTCCTCTTCCTTCGTGATGCAGAGCGAATACGGCATGAGCGCCATGCAGTTCAGCCTGCTGTTCGGTCTGAACGGTATCGGGCTGATTATCGCGGCGATGATCTTTTCCCGCCTGGCGCGCCGCTTTAACGCCGAAAGCCTGCTGCGCGGCGGCCTGACGCTGGCGGTGAGCTGTGCGGCGATCATGCTGCTGTTTGCCTGGCTGCAGCTGCCGGTGCTGGCGCTGGTCGGCCTGTTCTTTACCGTGTCGCTGATGAGCGGCATCAGCACCGTCGCTGGCGCGGAGGCGATGAGCGCCGTCGATGCCGCGCAGTCCGGGACCGCGTCCGCGCTGATGGGCACCCTGATGTTTGTCTTCGGCGGCATCGCCGCGCCGCTGGCAGGCCTCGGCGGCGAAACGATGCTGAAAATGAGCCTCGCGATGACCATCTGCTACCTGCTGGCGCTGCTGCTGGGCCTCAGCAAACCGCGCAGCGCGCGCTAATCTCCTGCTGCGGTAATAAAATATTCCAGATTTATTACCGCACTATTTCCCGCCATATCTACCATTCTCCTATTATTCTCCGCGTACTAATCGTGATACTCTTCACAGGAAAGGAATAAATAATTCCTTATACTGCGCGCCACTGAGAATAACGAGGTTTCTATGAGTATCGACCTGAGCAAACTGCTGACCGAGCGACGCAACGCCAACAGCGCCAACATTGACACCCTCTCCACCCTCGACATGCTGACGGTGATAAACCAGGAAGACCAGCAGGTAGCCCAGGCGATTACGCCCTATCTGCCGCAGATTGCCGAGGTGGTGGATAAGGTCGCGACGGCGCTGCAGGCCGGTGGCCGCTTGATTTATATCGGCGCGGGTACCTCAGGGCGTCTGGGGATCCTCGATGCCAGCGAATGCCCGCCAACCTTCGGCACCCGCCCGGAGCAGGTGGTGGGGATCATCGCCGGCGGACATAAAGCGATTCTCAGCGCCGTGGAAAACGTGGAAGACAACAAAGCGCAGGGGGCGATGGATCTGCAGAACCTGAACTTCAGCCACCGCGATGTGCTGGTGGGACTGGCGGCCAGCGGACGCACGCCGTACGTCATTGGCGCCATGGAATACGCCCATAGTCAGAATGCCTTTGTCGCCATCGTCAGCTGTAACCCGCATGGCGAAATGGCCCAGCTGGCGGATGTGGCGATCACCCCGGTGGTCGGCCCGGAAGTGGTCACTGGCTCTACCCGTCTGAAAGCCGGTACCGCGCAGAAGCTGGTGCTGAACATGATCTCCACCGGGGCGATGATCCGCGTCGGCAAGGTGTACAGCAACCTGATGGTCGACGTCGAAGCGACCAACGCCAAGCTGATTGAGCGCCAGGTCTCTATCGTGATGGAGGCGACCGACTGCGATCGTCCCACTGCCCGGAAGGCGCTGGAGGCCTGCGGCCGCCACTGTAAAACGGCGATCGTGATGGTGCTGGCGGACTTAAGCGCCGAAGACGCGCAGTCGCTGCTGGCAAAAAACAACGGCTATATCCGCAAGGCGCTCAGCAACACCTGAGCACCGACAGACAGGTAACGGGCAATGGCAAAAATAACGAAAGAAATGATAGCGCGGATCCTCGCCCACGTAGGCGGCGCCGCAAACGTCGCGCAGGCGGGCAACTGCATGACGCGCCTGCGCTTGACCCTGCGCGATGAAAGTCTGGCCGACAGCGCCGCCATCCGCCAGATTGACGGCGTAATGGGGGTGATCGTCAGCGACGAGCAGTTCCAGGTGGTGCTCGGCCCCGGCAAGGCGCAAACCGCCGCCGAGATGATGAACGTCCTGCTGGAGGAGGCGCCCGCCGCGCCGACGCTGGCCGACGTCGCAGCGGAGAAAAAGCAGGCGCTGAAGGGCAAGCAGACCAGCGCGGTGCAGAAGTTTCTCGCCAAATTCGCCACCATCTTTACGCCGCTGATCCCCGGCTTTATCGCCGTCGGGCTGCTGCTGGGCTTTGCTACCCTGGCGGAACAGGTCTTCGTGCTGGAGAACGCCCATCCGAACGCCAGCCTGGTAGCGCTGATTGGCTATATGAAGGTCTTCAGCAAAGGGATGTTCACCTTCCTGAGTATCCTGATTGGCTATAACGCGCAGAAGGCGTTCGGCGGCTCCGGCGTGAACGGCGCGATTATCGCCTCGCTGTTCGTGCTGGGCTACAACCCGGAGGCAACCAGCGGCTTCTACGCCGGCATTTCCACCTTCTTCGGCCACGGCATCGATCCGCGCGGCAATATCATCGGCGTATTGATCGCCGCTATCCTTGGGGCGTGGGTTGAACGCCAGGTGCGGCGGGTTATGCCGGCCAACCTCGATATGATCCTCACTTCGGCGGTGACGCTGCTGATCATGGGCGCGGTGACCTTTACGGTGATCATGCCGATTGGCGGCTGGTTGTTTACCGGCATGTCGTGGCTGTTCCTGCATCTTAACGGCAACCCGTTTGGCTCGGCGGTGCTGGCCGGCCTGTTCCTGCTGGCGGTAATGTTCGGCGTCCATCAGGGGTTTGTCCCGGTCTATTTTGCGCTGGTGGACGCCCAGGGCTTTAACTCGCTGTTCCCGATCCTGGCGATGGCCGGGGCCGGGCAGGTGGGGGCGGCGCTGGCGCTGTTCTGGCGGGCGAAGCGCGATTCGCTGCTGCGAACCCAGATTAAAGGGGCGATTATTCCGGGCTTCCTCGGGATTGGCGAGCCGCTGATCTACGGCGTCACCCTGCCGCGGATGAAGCCGTTTGTCACCGCCTGCCTCGGCGGCGCCTGCGGCGGGTTCTTCGTCGGACTGATCGCCTGGCTGGGGCTGCCGGTCGGCCTGAACACGGTGTTCGGCCCGTCCGGTCTGGTGGCGCTGCCGCTGATGACCTCCGGCAGCGGAATTTACGCCGGGATGGCGGTCTACGCCGGCGGGCTGGCGATCTCCTACCTGTGCGGCTTTGTCCTCACCTGGCTGTTCGGCAGTAAAAATGTCGATTTAAGCTAGAACGCGACTATCGGTTAATGCCCGGCGGCGGCTTCGCCTTACCGGGCCTGCAACATCGTTACGCCGCCGCGCCCGACTACCATTACCTGCCCCGCCGCCCGGGCTGGCGCATGCTATGATTCCCCTTTGTCATATTTCGCTTGAGGAAAAGATGGGCTCCAGCAAAAAAGGGATGCTGAACGTACTGATTGCCGCCGTGCTGTGGGGCAGTTCCGGGGTGTGCGCACAGTTTATTATGCAGGAAAGCCAGATGTCGTCGCCGTTTCTGACCATGACGCGTCTGCTGTTCGCCGGGCTGATCCTGTTGATGCTCGGCTTTGTTCACGGCGACCGCATTTTCCGCGTGCTGCAAAACCGCCGCGACGCCCTCAGCCTGCTGTTTTTCTCGCTGTTTGGCGCGTTAACCGTGCAGTTCACCTTTCTGATGACCATTGAAAAATCCAATGCCGCCACGGCCACGGTGCTGCAGTTCCTGTCCCCAACGATCATCGTCGCCTGGTTCGCCCTCGCCCGCAAAGCGCGTCCCACTCCGCTGGTGCTGGGGGCTATATGCACCTCGCTGGCGGGCACCTTTCTGCTGGTGACCCACGGCAACCCAACGACGCTGTCGATTTCGCCGGCGGCGCTGTTCTGGGGGATCGCCTCGGCGTTTGCCGCCGCGTTTTATACCACCTATCCCTCGACGTTGATTGCCCGCTACGGGACGCTGCCCATCGTCGGCTGGAGCATGCTGTTCGGCGGCGCGATGCTGCTGCCGTTTTACGGCGGCCAGGGCACCGATTTTGTGGTGAACGGTAGCCTGCTGTTAGCCTTTTTCTACCTGGTGGTGATCGGTACTTCGCTGACCTTCAGCCTCTATCTCAACGGCGCGCAGAAAATTGGCGGCGCGAAGGCCGGGATCCTCAGCTGCGCCGAACCGCTGAGCAGCGCCCTGCTGTCGCTCCTGCTGCTGGGGATCACCTTCACGCTGCCGGACTGGCTGGGCACTCTGCTGATCCTCGCGTCGGTGGTGCTGATCGCCATCGACTCGCGGCGGCGGGTGAGAGCCGCCTGAGAAGGCGATAAAAAGCGCATTTTCAACAAGTTAAACTGACCACTATTTGCGTGTTTTCACGCCTGCGCATATAGTTGACGGAAGCGATTACGGAAGGAGAAGCCTGATGAAAGCATGTTGGATGGTATGCCTGGTCACCGCCCTGAGCGCCACGTCGGCGTGGGCCGAATCACCGCTGCAAAGCCTGCAGTTCGAACAGCAAAAACAGCTGGTGCTCAAAGCGGTGAAGGAAAAATGTGCGCCAGCAAGCCACCTCAGCGATAACGATTTTGCCAATAAAGTGCTGGCGACCGACGGTAACAAGAACGCGGTCCGCGAAGCAACGCTGGCGAAAGAGCGCAATAACCAAAAAAGCTACCAGGCCGCAATCGACAAAATCGTCTGTCCGGCCAAATAGCGGTTATTTCAGCCTGGCGACCAGCGTTTTCCAGTCAAACGGCGTCAGCTGCCTGTAGCTCAGGCTACGGGCGGCCATCTGCTCCGGCAGCTGGCGCTGGCTTTTCGCGATCGCCTCGCTCATTATCCTGGCGCTCCCCACGTCACGCAGGGTTTTCACCACCTCTTCCATCTCTTCGCTGCGCCGAATGCCATGTTCCGCCACCCGGCTGATCAGATAGTCGGGGAACGCTCCTGTCCAGCCCAGAGAGGGGAAACTATGATGCAAGGAACTAAGCACCTCCTCCTCGACGCCATATTCACGGGCCGCGAACAGGCATTCTGTGGTGAGCGCTTCAAGACCTTTGATTATCACGCTACGGCACATTTTTATCGCCGACACCTGGCCCACCGTACTGGCGCCATAGCGGGCATTCAGCCCCAGCCCCTGCAGACGCGGCGCGATCGCCTCCGCCTGCGGCCCGCCGATCAATAACGGTGTCTGCAATCGGGCCGGCGGTACCGGCGCCATCACCGCGACATCGATGTAGGCGCCGGGCAGAAAATGTTCAGCCGCCTGCCGTTTCGTCTCCGGCGCCACGGAGTTGAGATCGAGGAAGTATTGCCCCGGCTGCAGCAGCGCGGCGGCCTGCTGCGCCACCTTTAGCGCCTCACCCGCGGTCACAGTAGAAAAAACCAGCGTGGCGCTCTCCAGCGCCTGCGCCAGCGAACTTCCCACCTGAACGCGCGAGTCACGGGCTTTTTTGCCCATCGCCTCTCGCGCCGGGCCATTGAGCTTGCAATCCCAAATGGTCACCGCATGCTCACGGGCCAGATCCGCCGCCAGAATGCCACCCGCCTCGCCAAAACCAATAAACGCGATCGTCATCATTACTCCTCACGCGGCCAGACGCGGGCCGGAATAAAAACCTCGCCAGCAAACAGCAGTCGCGCCGTGCGTAACAGGCCGCAGCCAGCCAGGGCGCCGTCAGCATCAAGCTGAAGCGTTACGCTAAATTCGCCTGTCGGATGCTCAACGCTGAGCAGCGGCGTATCGCCTGGCGCTACCTGCGCCAGGCCCTGCGCGACAGAGCCGGGGAGCAGACAAGCGCTGGCCACGCTCACCGCGCCAAACACGCCGATTGACGCGTGGCAGCGGTGCGGGATAAAGGTGCGGCTGCTGATGGCGCCGCCGTGTCGCGGTTCGGCGATCAGGGTCATCTTGGGCACCGTGCGCTGGCTGACGTCGCCAAGCTGCATCAGCGGCCCGGCCTGCAGGCGAATCGACTCCAGGCGACGTTTAAGCGCGTCGTCATTATCCAGCTGTTCGCGCGTCTCATAGCCGGTGCAACCGAGGTCGCAAGCGCGCAGCAGGATCACCGGCATACCGTTATCGATGCAGGTCACCTCAACGCCGTCAAAACGGTCACGAACCCGGCCGGTCGGCAGCAGCGCCCCACAGCTGGAGCCCGCTACATCAAGAAAATGGAGCAGGATCGGGCTGGCGCTGCCCGGCACGCCATCGATACAACTCTCGCCGGCGTAGTCGACCCCGTCGGCATCGCAGGGGATCTCTGCCACCGCCAGTTGCCCCGTGTTCTCCATATAAATACGCACCCGAGTGAGCGGCGCATCGTGGCGAACCAGACCACGCTCGATGGCGAAAGGGCCAACGGCGGCAAGAATATTGCCGCAGTTTTGGCCGTAATCCACGGTGGCCGCCGCCACGTTCACCTGGGCAAACAGATAGTCCACATCGGCGTCAGACCGTGCGGAGCGGCGGATAATTGCCACTTTACTGGTCAGCGGATCGGCGCCGCCGATCCCGTCAATTTGCCGGGGATCAGGCGAGCCCATCACCGCCAGCAGCACCGCATCACGTTGCACCGGATCGGCAGGCAGATCGTCAGCCAGAAAACAGGCTGCCTTCGAGGTGCCGCCGCGCATCCATAGACAGGGGATTCCGCGTTGCGCCATTTATTCCTCCACCTCGTCTGCGCGGTCGTAATACCGCAGCCCCTTTTCCGCCAGACGCGGGCGCATCGCGTAAATATCCAGCCCCAGCTCGCCATGGCGCATCCGCTCACGCTTCGCGAGCTCATTGCTCATGCGGGCTTCCGCTTTATCAAGCACATCACGGACCTGCGCGTGAGGCAGCACCACGACGCCATCGTCGTCGGCCACCACGACATCGCCCGGCTGTACAAGCTGGCCTGCGCAAATCACCGGGACGTTAACCGAACCGAGGCTCTCTTTCACCGTTCCCTGGGCATAAACCTGACGGGACCAGACGGCGAATCCCATCTCCCGCAAAGTCTGCGAATCACGAATGCCGATATCGCCCACCAGACCGACCACGCCGCGCGATTGGAGAGACGTCGCCAGCAGATCGCCGAAGAAGCCATCGCCGCACGGCGACGTCGGGGCCACCACCAGAATATCGCCGGCGCGGCACTGCTCGACCGCCACATGAAACATCCAGTTGTCGCCTGGCGTCACCAGCACGGTTACCGCGTTGCCCGCCCGGCTGACGCCCTGCTGAATCGGACGGATTGTCGGCCCCATCAGCCCCTGGCGATCCCAGGCTTCATGGAGCGTCGCCACCCCGGCCGCCTCACAGCGGCGCAAAACCGCCTCGTCATGGCGCGGCAGATGGCGGATCACAAGGCCTTTTTTATTTAACAAGTTCATGCCAGGTTCTCCGTTACGCGGGGGAAGATGCTCTGGAAGGCTTCGCCGTGAACGATATCGCGCGCGGCCGTGATGCCGATATTGCGCTTGGCCTGCACCCCGCGCTGCAGCGCCACGCGGGTGTAGTATTCCCACAGATGCTCCTGACCCTGCATACACTGAATGGCCTGATACTTTTTCTCCCAGACGGCGGTGATGTCCAGCAACACATCGGGCTTCCAGTTGCACTGCTCCGGCTGGTGCGGTTCGAAACAGTAAACCGGGGGAGCAGCGACAATTTTCTCACCGGGGCGATAGCCCTCTGCCTGGGCGATAATTCGCGCTTCCTGCGCCAGATGGGAGGCCAGGGGGTGATCGTAGTTATAGGGATCGTGCAGGGAGTGCGTCAGGACAAAGTGGGGCTGGATGCGACGATACACATCCGCCAGACGAAATAGCGTCTCTTTATCGGCGCGCAGCGGATAGTCGCCGATATCAAAGAATTCGACGCTGGCGCCCAGGATCTCAGCGGCGGCCTGCGCCTCTTCGCGACGCACCTGCTTCACCGCCTCCTCGGTCATGTTGCCTTTGCGCCACAGTTTGGCGGACTCGCCGCGCTCGCCAAAGGATAAACAGACCACATGGACCTGATAGCCCTGCAGGGCATGCAGCGCTATCGCACCGCCCGCGCGCCAGACGAAATCGGCCGAGTGGGCGCTGACGACAAGGGCACTTTTTTCGCTAACCGGATGAGACATGATGGCTTCCTCTGTTGTTTTTTTCAGCTTGTCATGTCCCGTCGCAGGGAGGTAATTCGTTAACTTGCGAAGGCTATGATTTTTATTTATGTTGTCGACTCACTCACTGTTTCAGGCCTGACGAACCATGCTGAAGAAAAAGCACGATAAAATCATAAATATCATGCAGCTGCGCTTTTTCTGTCAGGTCGCGCTGCGCGGAAGTGTCTCGCGTGCGGCCGATGACTTATTCCGCACGCAGTCAGCGATAACCCGGGCGATCCGCGACCTTGAATCCGCCTTGAACGTCACGCTGTTCGAACGCCATTACAGCGGCATGGTGCCCACCGAGTATGGCAAGTGCATCCTGCCGCGCGCCCGGCGGGCGATTGACGACCTGCAGGCCATTCCGGCGCTGTTGCAGAAACACCATACCCGCACCAGCGGCCCGCTGGCGGACGCCGGCTGGCTGTTCAATACCCGCCGGTTAGCCATATTTATTCAGCTCTATCACGTCAACCATACCCAAACCGTCGCGCAACAGTTGGGGATCACCCAGCCGGCGGTCAGCGCCGCGCTGAAGGTCCTGGAGAAAGGGGCGGATTCGGCGCTATTTCGCCGGACGCCAGAAGGGGTGCGCCCCACGCCCGCCGCGGAGCTACTCTATCCCCCGGTAAGCAGAGCGCTCAACGAGCTGGAAAACATCTGGAGCGATATCGCCGCCCGTCGCGGGGTGCTGGAGGGCACCGTGCGCATTGGCGCCCTGCCGCTGAGCCGGACCCGGCTACTGCCCTCCGCCATCGCCGCCTTTCTGGCCCAGCACCCGGGCATTACCCTCATGACCAATGAAAGCCCGTATGAGTCGCTGGTCGCCGATATGCGGGCAGGTAATATCGATTTTATTATCGGCGCCCTGCGTCAGGATGAAGATCTTCCGGACCTCTGTAGCGAGGCGTTATTCGAAGAGGATATGTTGATTTTACTGCGTAATAACCACCCGCTGCTGCGCCATCCGGATCCGCGCAGCCAGCTGGCGACCGCGCAATGGGTGCTGCCGCGCGCCAACGCGCCGGCGCGCCATTTGCTGGATAAGGCGTTTGTCACCCTGGGGCTGCCGCTGCCCCAGCCGACGGTGGAGACCGGGGACGCGGCGATGGTGCGAGGATTGCTGCAGGACTCCGACATGCTGGCGGCGGTCTCCGCCAGCCAGATGCGTTTTGAAACTGACAATGGGCTGCTCAGCGTGTTGCCGGTCCCCCTGCCCGATACCACCCGGCGTATCGGGCTGACGTTTCGCGCCGGCAGCCTGCCCTCCCCGGCGACGCAGGCGCTGTTGCGTTTTATCTATCAGCAGGTTCAGGACGGGACCGTTTAACGCTTACCCGCCACCGAATAGGTTACCTGTTGGTTGCGCGTTTGCTGAAACGCCTCCAGCGTCTGCCCGCGCATCGCGGCGTAAATATGCAGGTTGGATACGCCGACCACCGCGCCCATTTTCTCCAGCAGGAAGAAACTGGCGCCATACTGAATCAATCCCCGCCAGTCGCGTGCGTTGAGCAACTGCTGTTCCTCCTCACTCAGTCCGGCTTCGGCATAAAGCGACTGAGGCGACTGCAGAAAACGTTCGCGCCAGGCAGGCTCAATCAGCCGATGCAGGAAACGGTTAAGCCGCAAGCCATTCAGGCTGCGCTCGTGGGTAAAAGGATAGGTTCCCGGCAGTTTCTCCACCCCGGCCAGCTGCTGCGCCATATGCTGGCGATGGCGCGTCAGGGTATCGACGGGGGGCAGGCGCGCATTGTTCTCAAGGATCAGCGTGGCGATACCGGTCATCGACGGCAGGTAATAGTCGCGCCAGGTTTCGGTGACATTGGCTGATAGCGCGCCGCGCATCACCAGCCACATGATCACTTCGGACCCCTCCATCCCCCCCAGCTCAGCATATTCGCCAAGGGTCATTTCGGTGAGCTTTTCCGGGTCATTAACCAGCATGTCAACAAACTGGGCATCCCAGTCGGGATTATTAAATCCGCAGCGCTCGCCATGAACCTGATGCGAGAGCCCGCCGGTCGCGACAATCGCCACATTGATATCTTCCGGGAAGCTTTCAATTGCCCGGCGCAGCGCCTGGCCGAGTTTGTAACAACGGCGCGCGCTCGGTACCGGAAATTGCAGCACGCCGATCTGTAACGGGATCACCGCCGTCGGCCACCCCTGCGCTTCATCCCAGGGCAGCAGCGCCGAAAGCGGCGAGAAAAGGCCGTGGTCGAGCTTTTTATCCATAAAGAACGACATATCAAACTCATCGGCCATCAGGCTGGCGCCAATGTGCCTTGAGAGCGCCGCGTTGCCCTGGACCGGCGGCAGGCAGCGCGGTCCGCCGCCCTCATCGGCAACATCATATTGACTGTCGATTCCCAGCGTAAAAGTCGAATAGTGATCGAAGAAAAAGGCGGTCACATGGTCATTAAAGATGTACACCAGCGCATCCGGCTTTTTCTCCTCCAACCAGCGCTGCAGCGGTTCGAAGCTCTGGAAGATCGGCGACCACGCCGGGTCCTGCTGTTTATGATGATCGACCGCGAAGCCGATAGTCGGGGTATGAGAGACGGCGATACCGCCGAGAATGTTAGCCATCAGATAACTCCACTTATCGGTGTTCCAGGGGGGATGACAAAGCGTCCAGTTCTGCCTCTGTGAGTCGAGGCTTAGCGTGATTCATACGGTGCAACAAAATACAGATCCCCGCCAGGCAGGCCGGCAGCGCAAGCACCAAAAAGATCGACGAGTGTCCCGGCACAGCCAGCATCAGCATCCCGCCCAGCGTGGAGCTGAGAATAGCCCCGGTACGGCCGATACCATGCATCCAGCTGACGCCGGTAGCACGGATCTCGGTTTGATAATAGGCTGGCGAATAGGCCTGCAGACCGTTCTGCGCGCCGTTAATGCACATCCCGCTGATAAAAATCAGCACCGACAGCGCCGCCGATCCGAAATCCATCACCCCCTGGGACAACAGGCACAGGCAGCCGAGGAAATAGGTTGCCGCAATCACGGCTTTCGCCGAAGCGCGATCCATCAGCATACCGACAAGGATCCCGCCCAGCGGGCCGCCGAGCTGGAACAAGCCGGTCATCATCGCCGCCTGCTGCAGCGACAGCCCGCCGGAGCGGAGAATGGTTGGCAGCCAGCCGTTCAGCAGATATATCACGAACAGCCCCATAAAATAGGTCAGCCACAGCGCTATCGTGCCGCGGGCATAGCCATGCCGAAACAGCTGCGCCACTTTGCTGCTCCGCGTGATGGGCGGCGCATTCAACTGAAAAACGGTTTCCGCCGTAAACTGGCCCCCAAGCCGGTTAAGCGCCCTGGCGATCTGCTCGCCCGGTAGCCGGCGCGCCACCATGTTCATCGCCGACTCCGGCAACATCACGATCATAAAGGGGAGCACCACGAGCGGCAGCACGCCGCCAAAAATCAGCGCCGAGTGCCAGCTGTAATGCGATAACAACCCGGCGGCGATAAAGCCGCCGAGGCCAGAGCCCACGTTAAAACCGCTGTACATCAGGGTGATCATCACCCCTTTACGCCGCTCCGGCATATATTCCGCCACCAGCGTGACGCAGTTGGGCATCACCGCGCCAAGGCCAAGGCCAGTAAGAAAACGCATCAGCGCCAGTTGCGATGGGCTTTGCGCCACGGCGCCGGCCAGGCTGAACAGCGCAAACAGCGCCACCGACCAGAGTAAAATGCGTTTTCGGCCGTAGCGGTCAGAAAGCGGGCCCGCCACCAGGGCGCCAATGGCGACGCCGAACATGGCCGCCCCAAGAATCGGCCCCATTTCAGCCCGGCTGATGCCCCAGTCCTCAATGAGCGCCGGGGCGACAAAGCCCATCACCGCGGCGTCATACCCATCCAGCATAATGATGATGAAACAGAGCAGCAGCACGTTCCATTGAAAGCGCGAGACCGGACGGGCATCTATCCACGCTTTCACATCGACAACGTTCATGTGATTCATAGGGTCACTTCCTTAAGCAGGCGGTACGAATGTTCTGGTTAGTGTTTTTTGAGTGGAACTTTCGTACTCAACTTAAGGCAGGTCACGCAGGCTGTCCGGTTCGAAAACCCGGCGTCAGATATGAGTTTTATTTATAATGTGAGGGATACGACAAAAACCAGCCAGCAAAAAACCCGCAGCCAACGGCGGCGGGTCAGGGCAAGAGCGGAGTTCAGTGCTTCGGAATAATTAAATCGCCGCGCAGCGGGCTGCCGCCCGGGTTGTCCGTTTTCTCGGTCAGCCAGTTGACGATCCGCGACGCCATCGCGTCCATGGAATATTCAATGGCCGGAATGGTGGGGATACCGGGCAGCTGTAACGATCCGGCGAGGCTAAACACCATCACATTTTGCGGAACGGCGCGGTTAAACGCCTGCAGCTGCGGCACCACGCGCTGCGCCTGCTGTTCATCGCTCACCAGCAGCGCGTTAAAGTTCAGCGTCGTGGCGTTATTGACCAGCTCCTGCACCGCCACCGACGGCGAGGTGTTATCCAGAAACACCAGGTTGCGATTAAACGGCAAAAAGTTTTTTTCCAGCGCGTGCTTGTAGCCCAGCAGCACCTGGTCGGCAAAGCCGCTGCTCTGCGGATGAATCAGCGCAATCTGCCGTCTGCCCTGGCTAATCAGATAGTGACAGGCGGTTTCGGCAGCGAAGGCATGATCGAACTGAATGCTGTTGTCGCCCTCGCTGTCGAGGCAGTCCACCAGCACCACGTCCGGGCGGTTAATATTCAGGGGAAAACGCGCGCCGATGATCAGCACGTTATCGCACAACCCGCAGGTCAACTCCTCCAGCGAGCTCATCACGCCGTTGCTGGTGTTGGCGAAGCGCAGCAGCAGGTGCTTCTGGTGCTGGCTGAGCTGTTTTTCCAGGGCGTAGAGATAGCTGGTGGTTTGATTGATGTTGTCCTGGGCGCAAATGACGCCGATACAGCCGGTGGACTGGCTGAGCAACGACTGGGCTATCATGTTTGGCCGGTAATTGAGCGCTTCCGCCGCCTGCAGCACCGCCTGACGACTGGCTTCCTTCACGCCACGTGAGCCGCTCAACACTCGCGACACCGTGGCTTTGGAAACCCCGGCAAGTCGTGAAACATCATTGATTGTCGACATCATTTTCCCCTGCGCGGGCGCCGCGTCCCGCCAAAATCCTGTAAACCTGAATCGCTTCAATTGTGACCAGCGCAGTATATCCATTTCACCATTTGTTTGGAAACCGATTTTCCATTTCAGCGCAAAACATCGCCAAATCGACAGAATAATGTGAGCGAAATCCAATAAATCCGCCCCATAAGCAGGAGATCTTGACCACTATCACAGTTCTGCTTTTTATGAATGGAAACCGGTTTCCGTCTGATATCAAATCATCCACGCAATAACTTTTTACATTTTGAGGATGGTCGTCGATGTACAAGATTATGCTGTGCTGCTCTGCCGGGATGTCCACCAGTCTGCTGGTCAGAAAGATGGTGGAGGCGGCGAATGAACGTGACCTGCCGGTGCAGATTGATGCCTATGGCGTTTCCGAATTTGACATGCAGTTTCCGCAGTATCAGGTGGTGTTGCTTGGCCCCCAGGTGAAATACATGTTGAAAACCCTGTCTGACAAAGCGGCTTCCCTGAACATTCCTGTTCAGCCCATCGATACGATGGACTACGGTATGCAGCGGGGAGACAACGTCCTGAATTATGCTCTGTCGCTGATCCCAGCGGCGCACTGAGAGGTGTTGAAATGAGTTCTCTGTATCAGTCCATGATTGCCGTGATCGAGCAATCTATTACTCCGCTGGCAGGACGCCTTGGGCAGCAGAAATACGTTATCGCTATCCGCGATGGCTTCACTGCCGCCTTGCCGTTTATGATCATCGGCTCTTTCATGCTGGTATTTATCTTTCCGCCGTTTTCACCCGATACCACCAACGGCTTTGCCCGCGGCTGGCTTGATTTCTCACAGCACTACCGCGAACAGCTGATGCTGCCGTTTAACCTCAGCATGGGCGTGATGACCTTCTTTATCTCGGTCGGCATTGGCGCCAGCCTCGGTCGTCAGTTTCAGCTCGATCCGGTAATGTCCGGTCTGCTGGCGTTTATGGCCTTCCTGCTGGTCGCCGCGCCCTATGCCGATGGCAAAATTTCCACTCAGTATCTGTCCGGTCAGGGCATTTTCACCGCGCTGATCACCGCCATCTACTCCACCCGCGTTTATGCGTGGCTGAAGCAAAACAACATTACGATTCGTCTGCCGAAAGAGGTCCCCACCGGCGTCGCCCGTTCGTTTGAAATCCTGATCCCGGTGCTGGTGGTCATTGCGACTCTGCATCCGCTGAACCTGTTTATCGAAGCGCAGACCGGGATGATCCTGCCGCAGGCGATCATGCATCTGCTGGAGCCGCTGGTTTCCGCCTCCGACTCGCTGCCGGCGATTTTGCTCTCCGTTCTGATGTGCCAGATTTTCTGGTTCGCCGGGATCCACGGCTCACTGATTGTTACCGGCATTATGAACCCGTTCTGGATGGCCAACCTGTCGGCAAACCAGGCGGCGCTGGCGGCGGGTACGGTGCTGCCGCACGTCTATCTGCAGGGCTTCTGGGATCACTATCTGCTGATTGGCGGCGTCGGTTCGACCCTGCCGCTGGCTTTCCTGCTGCTGCGTAGCCGGGCCACGCATCTGCGCACCATCGGCAAGATGGGCATTGTGCCGAGCTTCTTTAATATCAACGAGCCGATTCTGTTCGGGGCGCCAATCATCATGAACCCGATGATGTTTATCCCCTTCGTCTGCGTACCGATGGTCAACGCGGTGCTGGCTTACGGCGCGACGCGTCTTGGCTGGCTGAGCCAGGTGGTGTCCCTCACTCCGTGGACCACGCCGGCACCAATTGGCGCGTCATGGGCGGCCAACTGGACCCTGAGTCCGGTGGTGATGTGTCTCATCTGCATGGTGATGTCGGCGGTCATTTACCTGCCGTTCTTGCGCGCCTATGAACGTTCCTTAATGAAAACCGAAGTTGAGAAAGCCAAAAATAGCGTTCCAGTGGCAGAAACCGTTAGCTAATCCCTCCCCTTCCGGAGAGATAATAAGATGACAGCGTAATAATGCAGAAAATGGACTTTCACTGCATTATTAAATAATAAATACCTCAGGAATACACATGATTGAATTAGAAGATGCGGTAATGGAAATTATCGTTAATGCGGGACAGTCACGCTCATTATGTTTTGAAGCGTTGCATGCGGCCCGAACCGGAAATATCGACGAAGCGCGCTTACTCTTAAATGAGGCCGACGGCTACGCCCGCCGGGCGCATCAGATGCAGACCCAGCTCATCGAGCAGGATGCCGGTGAAGCGCGTCAGCCTATGACGCTGATTATGGTACATGCCCAGGATCATCTGATGAACTCGCTGCTGGCCCGTGAGTTCTCAGAAGAATTAATCCATCTGTACCAGCGTTAATTAATATGGAATAACGTCAGCGAGAATATTATTCTCCGGCGTCGCTGTACCCTAAAAAACAAATCAGCTTATTTTGGTTATTTATTTTAGCCAGAATGGGATGGTTATTATCTGAAATATATTAATTATTAAAGCGAGATAACCATGAATACTGTGAAAAAACTGCCTTTAGCCATGGCGGTTGTCGCCGCGCTGTGCCCAATTTCTGTCATGGCGCAAGAATTTACGCAGGAACAGATCGACGCCATCGTTGCCAAAGCCGTTGATAAAGCGCTGGCCGACCGCCAGGCGAAAATCGACGCCGCGGCCAACAAAAAGGTCGACGTGATCACTAACCCGCAGACCACCGCCGCCTCGCCGGATATGGCCATTCCGTTCGGCCTCAAGTTCAGCGGCTATGCCCGCTATGGCGCCCACTTCCAGACCGGCGACCAGAAATATGTCGGCGTCGACGGCTCCTATAACGGCGCCTCGGCGATCGGCCGTCTCGGCAACGAAAGCAACGGCGGCGAATTCCAGATCAGCAAGGCCTTCAAAAGCGCGCAGGGGGCTATCTGGGATCTCAACGTGATGTTCGACCACTGGAGCGACGAAGTTAACCTGAAGAAGGCCTACGTCGGCGTCACCAACGTGCTGGAATCCAACCCCAACGCCTATATCTGGGCCGGCCGCGACTTCCACCAGCGTCCGCAACAGGGGATCAACGACTACTTCTGGATGAACCACGACGGCCAGGGCGCCGGGGTGAAGAACTTTGATATCGGCGGCGTGCAGTTCGACGTGGCGATGGTCTCGCAGGTGAAATCCTGTAGTCCGGAAGTGATGGCCGATGAAACCAACCCGTCGCGCATCACCTGTACCGGCAGCTCCGACACCGGCGATAACGGCCACTACGCGCTGACCACCAAAACCCACAACATCAAGGCCGGGCCGATCGACGTCGAGGTGTACGCCAACTACGGCTTTGACTCAAAGGCGGTGGACAGCGACGCGCGCCTCGAAGCCTGGCAGGGCGGCCTGGTGCTGAGCCACACCAACGACAGCGGGGTGAACAAGGTGATCCTGCGCTACTCCGACAACTCGGATAACAGCGTCTACAACAAAACCGACGACCTGACCACGGTCTACGCCAGCTTCGAGGGCAGCCATAAGTTCACCCAGCAGGCGCAGATCGAATACCTGCTGGCCTTCCACGACTACGACAACGGCAAGGACAACACCGACAACCGTAAAAACTACGGCGCCATCGTGCGGCCGATGTACTTCTGGAACGACGTGCACTCCACCTGGCTGGAAGCGGGCTACCAGCGCGTGGATTACGACCAGGGCGGGGATAACCACGGCTGGAAGCTGACGCTGTCGCAGAACATCGCCATCGGCATGGGGCCGGAGTTCCGTCCGATGCTGCGCTTCTATGTGACCGGCGGTCAGGTGGACAACGAGCATACCGCGAAGGTTAACGGCACCCAGGACCAGCAGCTGGATTCACTGAACGTCGGTGGAATGTTTGAGGCGTGGTTCTGATGCGATAGCGTTGTCGAAGGAGCGTTCCCGGCTGGCGCTACGCTTAGCCGGGCTACGACTGAGGAGGCCTGCGGGATACCACCCGTAGGCCCGGCAAGCGCAGCGCCGCCGGGCGGTCAGGCGCCGTACCCGCGGTAGTGCCGGCTGGCAAAAGGCGAACGGCCGTAAGCGGGTTAATTCACCTTCACTTTGATCGTCACCAGCAACCCGGTAAACAGCATTAATATTCCTGACAACACCAGCGGCGACAGCAGGCCTAAGTGGTCGAGCGCCACGCCGCCGACCGCGGCGCCGCAGGTGTTGGCCAGCTGGATCACCGCCACCTGAATCGACCCGGCTTTTTCCGCCTGATCGGAGAGCGAACGGGTGATCCACGTTGACCACCCCACCGGGATCAGCGCAAACGCGAAGCCCCAGATAATCGCCACCGTCGAGGCGACGATTTTGCTTTCTCCCCACAGCACCAGCGCCACCGCGCAGGCGGTCAGCACCAGCGGCGAGATCGCCAGCGCCGCTTTTACCGAACGCTTGAGAAGCACCGAGGAGAGCGAGGTGCCGATAAAGCTGGCGATACCAAAGCTCAACAGCACCAGCGTCAGGCCGTCGACGTCAAAACCGGCGAGGGTCATGTAAACCGGGCGAATATAGGTAAAGAAGGCGAACTGCCCGGCAAAGGCCATGAAAATGGCGCACATCCCGGCCATCACCCCCGGACGCTTCAGCAGACCAAACATATTTTGCTGCTGAGAAGCCGATTCACCGGGCAGCGACGGCAGCGCTTTCAGCACCCAGAGCGTACACAGCACGCCCATCACCGCCGCGCCGTTAAAGACGTTGCGCCAGCCGATAAGCCCGCCAAGGAAACTGCCCAATGGGGCGGCGATCACCAGCGCGATTGATACCGCGCCGAAGATAATCGACAGCGCTTTCGGCACCACGCGCATCGGCACCAGCCGCATGGTCAGCGAGGCCGACATCGCCCAGAAACCGCCGAGCGCCAGGCCCAGACAGGCTCGTCCCAGCAGCAGCAGGGTGAAGCTATCGGCAAACGATACCAGCAGGCAGGAAAGGGTCAGCAGCAGCGAAAACAGGATCACCACGTAGCGGCGATCGGTTTTGCCAATGATGGAGGTGATAAACAGGCTGGAGAACATCGCTACGAATGCCGTCGTCGTCACCGACTGCCCGGCCATCCCTTCGGAGATGCCTAAATCCAGCGCCATCGGCGTCAGCAGACTGACCGGTAGAAATTCGACGGTAATCAGGCAGGCAACGCAGAAAGCAACCGCGAAAACCGCCGACCAGTTTGGTCGCGCCAGCTCGCGTGCATGGGGTTTGGCTTCATTTGAATGACTCATGAGTGACCTGCGAAGAAAGTGGCTGAAAGCCGCGCAGTGTAACATTTTGTTTGTGACGAATTTAACGTTTTCACAACTCTCATCGCTTTTCACGGCATGATACAAAGGGATAGCCTGAGAATATAGCCTTCGCCATTCTGCCGGATGGCGCTTACGCTTATCCGGCCTACAAGTGACGAGTGCGGAAACCGTAGGCCGGATAAGGCGCAGCCGCCATCCGGCACTCGGATTTACTCACCGCGAGCCGATTTCACCAGCCCGCAGATCCACTCCTGGTGACCGTTAATCATCGGATTGGGCAAGGTACGCGCCAACTCCTGCGCCGGAACGCCTTTTTGCGACTCCTGGGTGAGGATACGTACGCGCCCGCCGGGCAAATCTTCAAATAGCCACGCGTGGATCACATCAAGACGCGTCGTTGCATCCCCTTCCGCCCAGCCGTGCCAGGCTACGCGCGCCGCCTGCCCGGCAGCGGGAGGTACATACTCTGTAATCTGCGCCTCAATCGGGAAGCCGAAGGTGCTGAAGCGGAAACGGGCGTTGGCGCTGAGGGTCGGGCCGCTGCCGTCATGGAAATGGATATCGGCAACGTTGCTGTAATAGCCCGGCCACAGCGTGGTGTCATCGAGCTGCGCCCATATCTGAGCTGCCGTCAGGCCGCTGACGATAATTTCATTAGAGGCAAAATTGTCGGTCGTGCCTGGCAGATACTCTTCCGGCCAGACGATGGCGCTTTGCAGCAGGGGCTGTTTCATGATTAACCTCGTGAACGATTGTTTTAACGAGGTTAATCATGCGTCGGTGAGTGATATAAATCGAATCACCATCCTTGATAATACACATAAGCAATTATGATATCAGTGCAGCCAGTGCACGCCGTCTTCCGGCAGAAACAGCGCGTTATAACGCTGCTGTAGGTTATGCAAATCGCTTGCATCCGGATCCAGCTCGCGCAGAAACCCTTGCGCAAGACGAATTTGCGCGTCGGTAATCGGCGCCGCTAAACGCGCTTTTTGCATCAGGCGATACCAGTAATGCAGGTTTTTTTCGCTGGCATCGACGATAGCGGTCTGCCAGATCAGCAGTACCTGTGCGGCGTTCTGCAGATGCGCTTCATTCGGCCGCTCCAGGTAGCGCAAATACTCATTACCGGCGGTTTTTCCCAACTGATCGATCATCGATTCCAGCGGAACAGGCGTTATGCCAAGGCGTTCGCTCAGGCGACGAATCGCGCGGCGTGAATCAGAGGTAAGCACCCGAAATCCCACAACAAATACCACTACCAGGGTGGCCAGTCCTATCCAGATCATGCATCCTCTCATCCAATCGCAGCCTCACTATCATAATGGGAATTTGCCTGCTGTCGACTACCGGGCATACCATAATGTGACTTATCGCGTTTGCGGATAGCTATCATGAAATCTGATATCAGAAACCTCGATCTCAACCTGCTGAAAGCCCTGGATGCGCTGCTCGATGAGCGCAGCGTCACCCGGGCGGCAGCGCGGCTGGCGCTCACCCAGCCGGCGGTCAGCGGCATGCTCACCCGCCTGCGCGACGCCTTTAATGACCCGCTGTTTATCCGCGCCCCGCACGGTATGGTGCCGACGCTGCGCGCTCAGGCGCTGGCGGCTCCGGTAAAGCAGCTGCTGATCGATGCTGAAACCCTGCTGCAACCCGCCATCTTCGAGCCGCTGGAAGCCAATTTTACCTGGACCATCGCCGCGACGGATTATGCGTTGAAAGCAGTGATCGTGCCATTTATCGCCGCGCTGAAGCCACTGGCGCCGGGTATCCGCGTGCGCATCATTCCCGAATCACCGGCCACGCTGCTGGCACAGTCCGAACGTGGTGAAGTGGATATTGCGCTATTGACGCCCCACGATACGCCGCCGGCGCTGCACAGCCGGGCGCTGTATCAGGAAGACTATGTCTGTCTGATGCGCGAAGACCATCCGCAGGCCAGCCAGCCGCTGACGCTCGACCGCTTCTGTGCGCTGGAACATGTGCTGGTTTCATGGCAGGGCGATAGCTTTCGCGGCGTGACCGACGACGCGCTGGCGGCGCTTGGTCGAACCCGGCGGGTGGGATTGTCGGTGAGCAGTTTCCTGGTGTTGCCGGAAATACTGGCGGTGAGCGACATGATCGCCGTGGTACCGCGCCGACTGGCGAAAAGAGCCAGCGGCATGAAAATAGCCCCACCGCCGCTGACGATCCCGGGTTTCACCAAAAGCATGGCCTGGCACGAGCGTAACCATCATGACCCGGCGCAGCAGTGGCTGCGGGAGCTACTCCTGCAATCCAGCCAGCAAGAACAATAAAAAAGCCCGGCGCAATGGCCGGGCAAGGTTACCAAATACCTGGTGAATCAGGCAGTCTGCAAAATACGGTTCTTTTTCTCGCGGCGAATTTTACGCTCTTCAAAGATAGCCACGATGGCCATCAGGCAGATACAGCCGATGGCGGCGGCGTCCAGCGCCGCAAAGGTGCCGGCCCAGCCGGTCAGGCCGAAGACCGGCGTGCCGTCGGCGATCATCCCAAGACCCAGCTTGGCGAAGCTATCGCCGATCAGATAGGCGAAAGTGCCCTTGATTCCATCGGCGGCGCCGATCGCTTTTTTCGGCACAAAGCCGACGGCGGCGACGCCGATCAGCAGCTGCGGACCAAACACCAGGAAGCCCAGCGCAAACAACGAGGCCAGATAGACGTACTGGTTGCTGGCGTGTTGGTAAACCCCGAGGGTGGCGATAATCAGCGCCAGCGCGATGCAAGCCACCAGCGCGCGGCGGCCGTTGGCCAGATCCGACAACCAGCCCCACAGCAGCGTGCCGACCAGCGCGCCGACCTCAAACAGGGTAAAGCCCTGAATCGCCACCTCTTTAGACAGCTTCAGCTCCTGGAAGGCATACACGGTGGACCACTGATCGATACCGATACGCACCACGTAGAGGAAGATGTTGGAGAAGCACAGCAGCCAGATCACTTTGTTTTTCAGCACGTACTCAACAAAGATCTGCCACTTGGTCATCGCATTTTCTTCGGTCTCTTTGTCCTCTTCGCTGATCGCTTCGCCAAACAGCTCTTCCGCCGTGCCGAGGCCATAGGATTCCGGCGAGTCGCTACCGTAGCGCAGGCCAATAAAGCCGACGATCAGCGCAATAATCGACGGGAAGATAAACATACCGATCACATGGCCGTCGAACAGATAGTTGGCGCCAAACAGCGCCACGCCCGCCGCGCCCGCGCCGCCGAGGTTGTGGGAGATATTCCAGAAGCCGAGGAAGGTGCCGCGTTTGCGTCTGGGCGTCCACTTGGTGATGGTGGAATAGCTGCACGAGCCGCCGGTGCTCTGGAAGAAGCCGCTCAGCGCATAGAAGGCGATCATCAGGAACAAGCTGGTGGAGCCCGCGCCCATGCTGGCGCTAAAGCCCAGCATACAGATGGCGGAGAGGATCAGCATAAACGGCAGGAACTGCTTGGTGTTTTTACCGTCGGCATAATAAGACACGAGCGTCTTGCCCACGCCGTAGGTGATGGAGAAGCCCAGGCCAATCATCCCCAGCTGCGTCATGCTCAACCCGTAGGTGGAGATCATGTCGTTCTGCGCGATGTTAAAGTTCTTGCGGATCAGGTACATGGTCAGGTAGCCGATGAAGACCACCAGATAGGACTGCATGAAAGGTTTGAACCACATTTTGCGCCGCACATCGAGCGGCAGATCCAGGGTCGGCTTGCGCACCTGATTCAGAAAGGCCAGCATGGGTATCTCCTGAGCTGATTTTTTATGCCTGCGTAATAACCAGGCATTGTAAAAACCAGCGCGCCATCTGGCCTGAGACGGCTTCCAGGTAAAACCGGGAAAATTTCTTAGTTTTGCTCCGTTCGCGGCCAAAGGGTGAGCTACATCACGCTTCGCTGGCGGTACGCGGCGCCTGCGCGTTTAAAAACGGCAGCAGCAGCAGCGCGGAAATGCCGGCGGCAATCGCAATCACCACGAAGAATCCGGTCCAGTGCCAGATATCCATCACCTGCGCCAGCGGCCAGCCGGAAAGCGAGGCGCCAAGATAAGCGAACAGGCCGACAAACCCGGTTGCCGCCCCGGCGGCTTCTTTATGCGAACATTCCGCCGCCGCCATGCCGATCAGCATCTGCGGGCCGAAGACGAAGAACCCGGTGGTGAAGAAGCAAGCCGCCTGCATGACGTAGCTGGCAAACGGCATCAGCCACAGCCCGCCAACCGACAACAAAATTCCGGCGGCGAAAATCAGATTCATCGGCCCACGGTTGCCGTTAAACAGCTTATCCGAGCCCCAGCCCGCCACCAGCGCGCCGATAAAACCGCCCAGCTCAAACATGGTCACCGCCGAGTTAGCGGTCACCAGATCGACGCCGAGCGTCTCCGACATATACAGATTACCCCAGTCGTTAATCGCCGCCCGCACCACGTACACCAGCACATAGCACAGCGACAGCAGCCAGATATAGGGATTGGCCAGCACGTAGCGGGTCAGGATCGCTTTGCGCGTCAGCCCGGCCCCCTCCTGCTGCTGGGCGATTTCCAGCGCATCGTGACGCCAGTCGCCCACGGCGGGTAACCCCACCGCCTGCGGGCGATCGCGCAGCCGCCAGCACAGATACAGCCCGGCGAGGATCGCCAGACAGCCGGCAATCGTCATCC
This sequence comes from Klebsiella sp. P1CD1, assembly GCF_003790505.1. NCBI lineage: Bacteria > Pseudomonadati > Pseudomonadota > Gammaproteobacteria > Enterobacterales > Enterobacteriaceae > Klebsiella > Klebsiella sp. P1CD1. Next base: position 82,597 of record NZ_CP033631.1, on the reverse strand, counting down.
CTGCACGCCAGCCGTAGTGCAGCGCCGCCGCCCCCACCACCATCGGGATCAGCGCGCCGCCGACGTTATGCGCGGTATTCCATAGCGCCCACCAGCCGCCGCGTTCGGTCCGCGAATACCAGGCCGTCAGCAGCCGGGCGCAGACCGGAGAGCCCCAGCCCTGGAAGAAGGCATTCAACGCCCACAGCAGCGCAAAAGCCCACAGCGAGGTGGAAAAACCGAACAGAATATTCACCACCCCGGTAGCGATAAGCCCCAGGCCCATAAAATAGCGGGCGTCGGAGCGGTCGCTAACGATACCGGAGAAAAATTTCGACAGCCCGTACGTGATATAGAACAGCGTGGCCAGCAGGCCAATATCGCTACGAGTCAGCACATTGCTGGCAAGAATTTCAGGCACCGCGGCATTAAAGCTTTTGCGGGTGAAATAAAACAGCGCGTAGCCAAGCCAGATAGTGAGCAGAATATGTCGACGCCAGTAACGATAACGTTCGTCCAGCTCGCGTTTATCGCTAACTGGCGCGGCGTCCGGCGGCGCTTTTAAAAAGGCAAACATCGGCGCTCCTCTCAGGCGTAACGCAGCGGTAGATTGACGCACACGCGGGTACCGTGTGTGCAGGAGATAGTTAACGTACCGCCCAGCGCGGTCACACGTTCGCGCATGCCGGTCAGGCCGAACCCCTGCAGATTCGACCCCGGCGGCAGGCCGCAACCGTCATCTTCCAGCACCAGCATTAGTCGCTCATCCTGCTGCCAGCCCTGCAGGGTGACAGCGCTGGCGCTGGCGTGCTTGACGATATTATTCAGCCCCTCCTGGCAAACGCGAAACAGCGTCACACGCTGGTTTTCGCTCAGCCCCGCCTCGTTAATCCGCCAGTCGAGATGGCTGACAATGCCGCGGTCCTCCAGCTCCATCTCGCGCATCAACGAACGTACCGCCTGCTCCAGCGGCAGGTCGTCGAGCTGACGCGGACGCAGACGGCCTAGCAGTCTACGCACCGAGTCGTAAACTCCCAGCGACAGCTGTTCTATCAGCTGGCCGCTCTGGCGCACGCTGGCGTTATTCGGCGCCAGCCGTTGCACGATCCCCGCCTGGGTGCGAATTGCCGTGATAGTCTGGCCAATATCATCATGGAGCTCGCGCGCCACGTCGCGCCGCACGCTCTCTTCGGTCTCCAGCAGACGTTCCGCCAGCCGCCGATTTCGCGCCAGCTCGTTCTGTAGCGACAGGTTAAGCTCGCGCAATCGCTGGATCCCCGCGCCCAGCAGCAGCCCGGTGAGGCTCTGCGCCAGCAGCGAAAGCAATAGATCGACCGGGTGATCGTGCCAGGTCTGGCTGGCAATCAGCGCAATCGCGTTCATCAGGGTGGCGATCAGCGCCCCCTGCCAGCCGTAGTGCCAGGCGAGGGCAATAATCGGCAGCGCGAGGCAAAATGGGGTAAAGCGGGAGAGCTCGGCGGGCAGCCCAAGCTGCAGCCACAGGCTAATGGTGAATAACAGCAGGTACCAGATCAGATGCCGACCGCGCCAGTTAATCGGCTGGGAGACCAGCGCGGGCCCCAGTGGCCTCCAGACGGTACTGGTAAGATAGTGCCAGATAACCAGGCAGGTCGGCGCCAGCGTCAGACCGCCGGTCAACGTCAACAACAGCGCGGTCAGTCCCTCACTGCCTTCTTGCGCCAGCCACGGCAGCGATTGCAGCAGCGAGGCGGCGATCAGCGCCCCGCCCTGGCGCAACAATGTCAGCCAGTCTCGCTGCTGGCGATAGCGTGAAATCAATGCCACCGGCAGCAGGGTCAGCAGACTTCCGGTCATCAATATTATCGGATGCGCCAGCGCCACCTCCTGCGCCAGCCAGAAGATAAGCAGCCACTCGGCGCCCAGCAGCACCGGCCAGTAGCCACGCGGGCATTGCAGCATCAGCCCTAAACGCAGGCCAAAGGGAAACAGCAACACCGCTAAATCCGCACGCTCCACCAGATGCAGACTGATGCTCCACAGGCAGAACCAGGCTGCGGAGAAGATAAAGGCGCAGCCGATCACCGACAGCAATCGTGAGACGACAGCCTTCATTGCCAGCTATCGAACATGCGGCGCGCCAGCTCAACGTCGTTGCTGACGCCCAGTTTTTCCAGCAGGTTGGCGCGGTGAACGTGAACGGTTTTCGGCGACAGGCCGAGCTCGGCGGCAATCTCTTTCACCGCCATGCCCTGCGCCAGCTTTTCCGCCACCTGGCGTTCGCGTTTGGTGAGCGGATCCTGGCGCCCGGCGGCCAGCTTCATGGCGATATCCGGCGTGAGATAGCAACCGCCCGCCGCCACCGTGCGGACCGCGGCAATCAGTTCATCCGGGCTGCAGCGTTTCGACAGGAAGCCGCGCGCGCCGGCGTTCAGCGCCTGCTCGATCAGCGCCGGGCTGTCGTGTACCGACAGCATGATGGTCGCCATCCCCTTCGGCAGCTGGCTGAGCAGCTCCAGCCCGGAAATATCCGGCATGGAGATATCGCAGATACAGACCTGTACGCCGCGCCCCGGTAGCCCCGTCAGCGCCTCGCGGCCGCTACCAAATTCAGCGACAACCTGAAAATCAGCTTCCAGCCCCAGCAGCTGAGCAAAGCCGGAGCGGACAATCAAATGATCGTCAATAAGGGCGATGGTAGTCATGGTGTTTCCTGGTGCCTGAAAGCGCCGGATGGCGGCGTAAACGCCTTATCCGGCCTACGGATCCACTCCCTGTAGGCCGGATAAGCGCAGCGCCATCCGGCAAAGGCGCTTACCTTAACCATAAGCACCTTACCGTTCAAGCCTTGCGCGATTTACTCGAAGAACACCGCAATTTTGTTAAACATGGTGGGATCGGACTGGTTACGCACCACTTTGGTGACATCTTCCAGCTTTTCAATCTGGCTAATCATCTGCCCCAATCGCTGGTCATCATTCACCAGCAGCCAGATACGGCTGTGTTCACTGCCCTGAATTGGCAGACAGAGAATGCCTTCGACGTTAAACGCCCGACGGGCAAATAGCCCGCAAACGTGGGTCATGACGCCGGGATGGTTGCGGACGGTGAGTTCCAGAATGACGTTATCACATTGTTTTTGCATGGCTTATTCCCCCACCATTTCAGTATTGGCCGCACCCGGCGGTACCATCGGATACACTTTCTGCTGCGCGTCGATACGCACGTGGATCAACGCCGGCCCCGGACGGTCGATAATCGCCTGCAGCGCCGCCTGCGGATCGGCTTCGTTATTTAAATCACAGGTTTGCAGGCCAAAACCGGCGGCAATCTGCATAAAGTTAATCATCCCCGGATAGGTGGCGGCGAACACGCCCTGCTGATAGAACAGGCTCTGCTGCTGGTGCACCAGCCCCAGCGCTTCGTTGTTCAGCAGGATAATTTTGACATCCAGCTGATTTTCGGCAGCGGTAGCCATCTCCTGAATATTCATCATCAGGCTGCCGTCGCCGGAGAAGCAGATAACCTTGCGCTGCGGATTCGCCAGCGCCGCGCCGATGGCCGCCGGCAGGCCGAAGCCCATGGTGCCGAGGCCGCCGGAAGTCAGCCACTGGCGCGGACGGTTGAGCGGGTAGGCCTGCGCTGTCCACATCTGATGCTGACCCACATCGGTGGTGATGATCGCCTCATCGTCAACGCAGGCGGCCACGGCGTTAATCAGGCCGTAATGGGAGAGCGGGTCGCTTTCCTGCGGGATGGCGCAAGGGAATTCACGCTGCAAATCGGCCACCAGCTGGCGCCACTCATCGCGCGGCTGCGCCTCAATCTGCGGGATCAGCTGGGCTAAGACTTCCGCCACATCGCCCTGAATCGCGACGTGCGGTTGCTTGATTTTACCCAGCTCAGAGCGGTCGATATCGACGTGGATAATCTTCGCGTTCGGGCAGAACTGCTCGGTCTTGCCAATCGCCCGGTCATCAAAACGCGCGCCTAAAACAATCAGTAAATCCGCTTCCTGCAAAATGAAGTTGGTGCTGCGCGCGCCGTGCATGCCCAGCATCCCCAGCGACAACGGATGCGCCTTCGGCAGCATCCCCAGCGCCATCAAGGTCATGGTGGTCGGCAGGTTGGCTTTTTCCGCCAGGTCCCGAATCGGCTGCGGCGCGTTAATCACGCCGCCGCCCAGATAGAGCACCGGGCGCTTCGCCGCATTGATCATTGCCGCCGCTTCGCGCACGCTTTCGGGGGCGAATGCCGGTGCCGGGGCGCGCTCGCCCGGCTCTGGCAACGTTTCCAGCTCAATGGTCGCCGCCTGTACGTCCTTAGGAATGTCTATCCACACCGGTCCGGGACGCCCGGACTGGGCAATACGGAAGGCGTCGCTAATCACCTGCGGCAGCTCGGCGATGTCGCGCACCAGGTAGTTATGCTTGGTGATGGGGATAGAGATGCCGTAGGTGTCCACTTCCTGGAAAGCGTCGGTGCCGATCATGGAGGCCGGCACCTGGCCGGTGATGCAGACCAGCGGGATTGAATCGAGGCGGGCATCGGCGATCGCCGTAATCAGGTTGGTGGCGCCAGGGCCGCTACAGGCCATACAGACTGCGGGTTTGCCTTCGGTTCGCGCCATCCCCTGAGCGATAAAACCCGCGCCCTGCTCGTGGCGCGCCAGGATGTGGCGGATCTGCGTGCTCTGGCTCAAGGCATCGTAGATGGGCAGGATAGAACCGCCCGGGATGCCGCTGACCATAGTGATGCCCTGGCGTTCCAGTAAATGAACAACCAGCTGCGCGCCGGTAAAGCACATTGTGTTTGATGTGGTGCCCGAACTTGCCATGCTCCAGTCCTTTTCTTCTGGGCCGACTTTACCGGGGGGCTCGCCAACAAAAAACCCCGCTCGGTTTGCGCCGGCGGGGTTTGGAATTCGTGTTGTTCCGGACCCTACGGCGCGTTGCCGACGACGACCACCACAGACACGACGACCACCGCGGCTGGCGCGGTTTTTAGTAGGGTCGAAGCGATCAGGGTTGCGTTCATTAGGGACCTGTTGTGTCGAAAAATAAGCTGAATTTATACAAACACAGGTTTTACGATTTCACAATGGATTTATTTTCATCCACGATAATTTGCGTGAAAGATCACAATTCGGCGCAAAAGGGCAGAAAACAAAAAACCCCGCCGGAGCGAGGTTTTTATCAGCATGGTTACAGGTGGTAGCCGCAAGCACACTGTATTACGTCAACGCCAAAAGTATACGCGATCGCTGCAGTTCGCGCAATTTAAGGTCGGTTTTTCTCTGTCATAGAGTATGGATGAGAGGGGCGTATTTGTCCAAAAAATACTGTTCATCCATACAGTATTTATCTATACTGGGTGTGTTCACTTTGTGCCATTCGGGGGCCGCAAGTTTGACCGGCGCAACGAAGTCCTGGCTGAAACGGGTGGTGCCGTCAGTGCCTTAACCCCGAGAGAGCACACTGTGTTACGTCAACAACGTGCAGTCACTGGCCCGCGCGGCAACGCGTGGCTCAGCGCTGCGCACCCCTGTCGTTGCAGGCGGCGGGCCGGGAAGCCGTTCATGGAAAGGATGAACTATCGGCCAGGGCAGACGCCGCCGGCGACAGGCAGGGATAAGCTGGCAACGGGCAGCGGAAAGGTACGTCAGCTTATTGTGCTCCTTAACCACAGGAGACGCGCGTATGGGCGGAATGGATATTATTATTTTAATCCTGAAACTCATGGTTGCTGTGTTGCAACTACTTGATGCAGTCCTGAAACAGTTCCGCTGATTCAGGTTCAAGTCGCACCTGAGGGGGGCGGGAAACCGCCCCCCTGCAGGCGCCCGCCGGGCGTCCCGGGATGACTTGATGGAGGAAACTATGCCACCCCTGTTAATTGCCGCCACAACGCCGGACGATCCGGGGTTCGTTGCGCTGCGCACTGAAAGCCTTGAACAGCATTTCAACATGCTGCGCCGCCTGGCGGAAAACTGGCAGAGCGGCAAAAACCGCTTTAACGCGCCGGGCGAAACGCTGCTGGGCGCCTTCGTCAACCACCAGCTGGTAGGGGTATGCGGCATCAATAGCGATCCCTTCAGTCCGCAGCCGCGGGTTGGGCGCATTCGCCATCTCTACATTAGCGAACGTTACCGTCGCCGGGGCATCGGCCAGCAGCTGCTGGTCTCGGTCATTACCCACTCCAGCGCCTGGTTCGATTTTCTTAACACCCATGCCCCGGCGCAGGCCTGGCCCTTTTATGAAAGGCTTGGTTTTCGCCCGGTGTACGATGAACCGCGGGTGACACATCGCCTGTTTTGTTCGCTTTAACCCCCCCGCTGGCAGGCAGCGCGGGCGCGTGTTACATTCCGGTGACCTTCACTGTTGAACCTGTCTGCGATGACCCTCACCGTATTCTGCATTTTGCTGTTCGCCGCCCTGCTGCACGCCAGCTGGAACGCTATCGTCAAAGCCAGCGGCGATAAAATGTACGCGGCGATCGGCGTCAGCGGCTCGGCCGCGCTGATCGCCCTGGTGATGCTGCCCTTTGCCCCGCAGCCCGCGCTTGCCAGCGCCCCCTATCTGCTGGCGTCGTGCGCGTTACAGGTGGTGTATACGGTGCTGGTGGCGAAGACCTATCAGGTGTCGGATATGAGCCAGACCTACCCGCTGATGCGCGGCACCGCGCCGCTGCTGGTCGCGGCGATAAGCGTGCTGTTCCTAGGCGATCGTCTGTCGCCGCTGGCCTGGCTGGGCATCGGCGTTATCTGCCTGGCGATTCTGGCGATGGCCTTTCACGGCAGCGTTAGCTCCCGCAAAGGCATCGTGCTGGCGCTCATCAACGCCTGCTTTATCGCGGGATATACACTGGTGGACGGCACCGGCGTCCGGCTGGCGGGCTCGGCGCTAGGCTACACCCTGTGGACCTTTTTTATGAACGGTTTCTGCCTGCTGTGCTGGGCCATGGTGGCGCGACGGCGAGAGGCCAGTCGTTATTTACGTCAGCACTGGAAAAAGGGCATCCTCGGCGGTGTCGGCACCATGGGCTCCTACGGCCTGGCACTATGGGCGATGACCCAGGCCCCGCTGGCGGTGGTCGCCGCGCTACGTGAAACCTCCATTCTGTTCGGCGCGCTGATCGCCTTTATCGTTCTGAAAGAACAACTGATGCCGCTGCGCATCGTGGCCGCCTGCGGGATTGCCGCCGGGGCGATCCTCCTGCGCCTGGCGTAGCCTGAAATGGCAACATTAGTTGCCGTTCCTGTTTACATAATCTGCCTGGAATTCCCTCAACAATCGGCGCTTTGCAGTTGTCCTGTCATTTTAATATGGTAGATTCCTCCATCGTTTACGGGATGTGCCAGTCACATATTCTTTATTTCTCTTTACTCGCAAAGTATTCATCGACATGAAACGGCATAAGAACTTCAATTTGTTGTTGATGCTGGTACTGCTGGTGGCCGTCGGCCAGATGGCGCAGACCATTTATATTCCGGCCATCGCCGACATGGCGGTCGCGCTGAACGTCCGCGAAGGAGCGGTACAAAGCGTGATGGCGGCCTATCTGCTGACCTATGGTATTTCACAGCTGTTCTACGGCCCGCTCTCGGACCGCGTCGGTCGCCGTCCGGTGATCCTCGTCGGGATGTCGATTTTTATGCTGGCGACGCTGGTAGCTATTACCACCCATAGCCTGCCGGTGCTGATCGCCGCCAGCGCCATGCAGGGGATGGGCACCGGGGTCGGCGGCGTAATGGCGCGCACCCTGCCCCGCGACCTGTACGAAGGCGCGCAGCTGCGTCATGCCAATAGCCTGTTAAATATGGGTATTCTGGTCAGCCCGCTGATTGCGCCGCTGCTCGGCGGCATCCTCGACACTCTGTGGAGCTGGCGCGCCTGCTACGCCTTCTTGCTGGTGCTGTGCGCGGGCGTGACCTTCAGCATGGCGAAGTGGATGCCGGAAACGCGCCCGGAAGGGGCGCCACGCACCAAACTCCTGACCAGCTACAAAACGCTGTTCGGTACCGGGGCGTTTAACTGCTATCTGCTGATGCTGATCGGCGGCCTGGCCGGGATTGCGGTGTTCGAAGCCTGTTCCGGGGTGCTGATGGGCGCGGTGCTCGGCCTGAGCAGCATGGCGGTGAGTATTCTGTTTATTCTGCCGATCCCGGCGGCGTTCTTCGGCGCGTGGTTTGCCGGCCGGCCGAACAAGCGTTTCCCGACGCTGATGTGGCAGTCGGTGATCTGCTGCCTGCTGGCAGGTTTGATGATGTGGATCCCTGGACTGCTGGGCATCATGACCGTCTGGACCCTGCTGGTGCCGGCGGCGCTGTTCTTCTTCGGCGCCGGGATGTTATTCCCGCTGGCCACCAGCGGCGCGATGGAGCCGTTCCCGTTTCTCGCCGGAACCGCCGGGGCCCTGGTGGGCGGCTTGCAGAATATCGGCTCCGGCGTGCTGGCCTGGTTGTCGGCGATGATGCCGCAAACTGGTCAGGGCAGCCTCGGCCTGCTGATGATGCTGATGGGCCTGTTGATTCTGCTGTGCTGGCTGCCGCTGGCCTCGCGCTTCACCCACCATCAGCAGCCGGTATAAGCGCGGCGGTCGTTCCCCGGATGGCGGCTGACGCCTTATCCGGGCTACCGGACGGGTCGTCTGTAGGCCCGCGTAAGCGCAGCGCCGTCATTTTGCCGGGTGGCGGCTCACGCCTTACCCGGCCTGGCCAACAACACAGAGGGGTAGCCCGGCTCATTTTCAGGTCAGGCTATGCAGCCACTCGATAAAGGCGTCGATTTTCGGCCACTGACGGCCCGGCAGGGTCGTCACGTAATAATGCTGATGGCATTTCAGCGTCATGTCGCCAAAAGGCGCAATCAGCTCGCCGCTCTCCAGCCGCTTCTGCACCAGCCGTTTACGTCCCATCGCCACCCCTACATGGTTCATCGCCGCAATAACCGCTAAATCGGATCGATCGAAGCCGATGCCCGACGATGGCGGCAGTTCCACCGCAAATTTCTGCGCCCAGCTATACCACTCATCGGTCCCCGAGTCGTTGCTCCATGCCTGGCGATCGTGGAGCAGCGTACAGTGGCGCAGACTGGCAGGATTTGACGTTAACTGCAGCTGGCGGGCGTAATTCGGCGTACATACCGGCACGATCGCCTCATCCATCAGAAAATGATGGCTCAGCTGCGACGACGGCGCATCATCAAAATAGATTGCCAGATCGATACCCGCCCGCTGCAGGTTGACGTTATCGTTGCCGGTCAGCACAGTCAGCGAGATGGCCGGGTAGCGGTGAGTGAAATCCCCCAGCGCCGGCACCAGCCAGCATTGGGCTATCGACGGGCGCGAATAGACCGTCAGGCTGCCAGAGAGCTCCTGGTTTTTGATGTCCAGAATCTCCTGATTGAGGCCATCCAGCGACGACTTCAGCGCCCAGTAAACGCGCTTCCCTTCTCGCGTCAGCTCCACTTTGCGGTGCGAGCGGACAAAGAGCTGGATCCCCAGCTCCTCTTCCAGCTGATTAATCCGGTGACTGACGGCGCTTGGGGTGAGCGCAAGCTCGTCTGCGGCCAGGGCGAACGACTCGTGCCGCGCCGCCACCTCAAACGTCGACAGCCTGGAGAGTTGCCAGCCGTTGAGCAACCGGGTACCTAAGGTTTTGAGTACATCCATTATGCGCTCCTGGCAAAAAAGGGGATCTGGATGATAAAAAAATAACGCCAGAACTTCCGCTCAAGGATGAATTAATTTGACCCATAGCATATTCATAGGTCGATTTTAGAGCTAAATCACCTTTTTGATTCAATTTGACTCACCTGAAAGGCCATTTATATCGTTTGTCAGCCCATGCCGAGTTTCTGTTCAATAACCACACGTTACTTACGGCGAGGTGGGGTATGGAATCGCAAATCTGGGTTGTGAGCACGCTGCTGATTAGCATCGTGTTAATCGTCTTAACGATCGTCAAACTGAAGTTTCATCCGTTTCTGGCGCTGCTGCTGGCGAGCTTTTTCGTCGGGGCGATGATGGGGATGGGCCCGCTGGAGATGGTCAACGCCATTGAGAGTGGGATCGGCGGCACGCTGGGCTTCCTGGCGGCGGTGATCGGTCTCGGTACCATCCTCGGCAAGATGATGGAAGTCTCCGGCGCGGCGGAGCGCATCGGCCTGACGCTGCAGCGCTGCCGCTGGCTGTCGGCGGACGTGATTATGGTGCTGGTCGGCCTGATCTGCGGTATTACCCTGTTTGTCGAAGTCGGCGTGGTGCTGCTGATCCCGCTGGCGTTCTCCATCGCTAAAAAAACCAATACCTCGCTGCTGAAGCTGGCTATTCCGCTGTGTACGGCCCTGATGGCGGTGCATTGTGTGGTGCCGCCGCATCCGGCTGCGCTGTTCGTGGCGAATAAACTGGGCGCCGATATCGGGACGGTTATCGTCTATGGCCTGCTGGTCGGTCTGATCGCCTCGCTGGTCGGCGGCCCGCTGTTCCTCAGGCTGCTCGGCAACCGCCTGCCGTTTAAATCGGTGCCAGCCGAGTTTTCCAACCTCGACGTTCGCGAAGAATCGACGCTGCCCTCGCTCGGCGCTACGCTATTTACCGTGTTGTTACCGATTGGGCTGATGCTGGTGAAAACCGTCGCTGAACTGAATATGGCGCAAGGCGGCACGCTGTATACAGTGCTGGAATTTATCGGCAACCCCATCACCGCGATGTTTATTGCCGTTTTTGTCGCCTATTACATTCTCGGCATTCGTCGGCAGATGGGGATGGGCGTCCTGCTGACTCATACTGAAAACGGCTTCGGATCGATCGCCAACATCCTGCTGATTATTGGCGCTGGCGGCGCGTTCAACGCGATTTTGAAATCCAGCGGCCTGGCCGATAGCCTGGCGGTGATCCTCTCGAATCTGCATATGCATCCGATTCTGCTGGCCTGGCTGGTGGCGCTTATCCTGCACGCCGCCGTCGGCTCCGCTACCGTGGCGATGATGGGCGCTACCGCCATCGTTGCGCCGATGCTGCCGCTTTATCCTGGCGTAAGCCCGGAGATCATCGCCATTGCCATCGGTTCCGGCGCCATTGGCTGCACGATCGTCACCGATTCCCTGTTCTGGCTGGTAAAACAGTACTGCGGCGCCAGCCTCAGCGAAACGTTCAAGTACTACACGACAGCGACATTTATCGCGTCACTACTTGCACTGGCCGCCACCTTCCTGCTTTCTTTCATTATCTGAGCGCAAAGAGACGTATGATGAAACACGCTGACCTGACCACCTTAACCGCGACCTTCCCGCTTGTGCAGGATCTGATCGCCCTGAAAGAAACCACCTGGTTTAACCCGGCCACCACCACCCTGGCGCAAGGGTTACCTTACGTCGGTCTGACCGCCGACGATGTGCAAGACGCCCATGCCCGCCTTCAGCGCTTCGCGCCCTATCTGGCGGAAGCTTTCCCGGAAACGGCCGCCAGCGGCGGGATTATCGAATCGGAAGTGGTTGCCATTCCGGCAATGAAACGCAGCCTTGAGCAAAAGTTCGGCCAGCCGATTAGCGGCGATCTGCTGCTGAAAAAAGACAGCCACCTGCCGATTTCGGGTTCCATTAAGGCGCGTGGCGGGATTTATGAAGTGCTGACCCATGCGGAAAAGCTGGCGCTGGAGGCCGGACTGCTCACCACCGCAGATGATTATCGCAAATTGCTGACACCGGAATTTAAACAGTTCTTCAGCCAGTACAGCATCGCTGTCGGCTCCACCGGCAACCTCGGGATGTCGATCGGCATCATGAGCGCGCGCATCGGCTTTAAGGTTACGGTACATATGTCGGCGGATGCCCGGGCGTGGAAAAAAGCCAAACTGCGCAGCCACGGCGTGACGGTCATTGAGTACGAAGAGGACTACGGCGTCGCCGTCGAACAGGGGCGCAAGGCAGCGGAATCCGACCCGAACTGCTTTTTCATTGATGATGAAAACTCGCGCACGCTGTTCCTCGGCTATGCCGTAGCCGGCGAGCGCCTGAAGGCGCAGTTTGCCAAAGCAGGGCGCGTGGTCGATGCCGATCACCCGCTGTTCGTCTACCTGCCGTGCGGCGTTGGCGGCGGCCCCGGCGGCGTGGCATTCGGCCTGAAGCTGGCCTTCGGCGACCACGTTCACTGCCTGTTCGCCGAACCGACCCACTCGCCCTGCATGCTGCTCGGCGTCTATACCGGGCTCCACGACCAGATAGCGGTGCAGGATTTAGGCATTGATAACCTGACCGCCGCCGACGGTCTGGCGGTCGGCCGGGCGTCCGGGTTCGTTGGCCGGGCAATGGAGCGCCTGCTCGACGGGTTCTATACCCTTGATGATCAGACGATGTACGACATGCTGGGCTGGCTGGCGACAGCGGAAAACATTCGCCTTGAACCGTCCGCGCTGGCCGGAATGGCCGGGCCGCAGCGGGTCTGCGCCAGCCAGGCGTACCATCAGCTACAAGGTCTGAGTGAACAACAGCTGCAGCAGGCCACCCACCTGGTGTGGGCCACCGGCGGCGGCATGGTGCCGGAAGAGGAGATGGCGCAATATCTGGCGAAGGGGCGCTAATCTTCAGCGCAGCAGCGGCATCAGCGCCTCTGGCGGCCGCTGCTGTCGGCGCAGGTCCCGCATCACTCGCATATAGGGCCCGCTAAGATCGTAGAACTGCCGGTAACCCGCGCACAGCGGGTCTTCCTGTTCGCCGCAGCGGCACAGGCGCAACCACGGGCAGCCGTAGCAGGTACTGTTGGCCGCTGGCGCGCCTGGCTGGGTCAGCGTCTCGCCGCACCAGGCGCTCAGCGTCTCACTAAACAGCAAAATATGGATGCGCCCAATATCTTCCCGCACCCAGCGGTGAAAGACAGCACAGAGAAACTCCCCCCAGAGCGCGGCGTCGCCGGCCGCCAGCTGCGGAATAAAATGGATAGCGGTGAGCCCCTGTTGACGCAGTTGTGCATAGAACGCCTGCGGCTGATGGCAATGATGCGCCTCCACCACGACAGCCTGAAAGGGTGTGTCATGTTGCTGGCCGGGGGCATGAGTGAGAGGCAAATTCGCCGGACATCCTGTCATGACATATCCCTAATGAATAAAACGATCGGTTGAAGGTGAGTAACAGCAAACAGGAATGCCAGAGAAAGTACTGCGAGTGCGATCAAAAATTTGTCACGAACCGCCCGCGGCTGTAAAAAATCGCTATCGTCGACGTCCATCAGATGACGACGGCGGGTATAGCCCCAGAGGATCACCGCCACTATCGCCAACACGCCGATCGACAGCCAGAACGGCAGGCCGGCGCGGTGCCAGCTGTGTTTAATCGCCAGCGCCATCAGCGCGCCATAGCCCAACAGAGTGCGAAACCAGGCCAGCGAGGTGCGCTCTGGCTGTAGTCCCGGATCGCCTTCCCGCCGCGCCCGGCGTTTATCCGCCATACACCACCAGCAGCATCACCGCGGCCACCACCGCCAACAGCAGGATGCTAATCACCAGCAGCGTGCGGGTATAGGGAAGGTCCTGTTTCAGACGCATCGCTTTCTCGTTATTCAGCCAGCGCAGATAGCCATAGATGGCCATGCCGCCGGCAAAGAGACACAGCAGCAGGGCAAGAATTTCACGGATCAGCGGCGTGGCAAAGTCCGGCGCTAACTGGTCAAGGCCGACGCCGGCGGCGAGAAAACCGAGCGCCGTGCGGATCCACGCCAGAAAGGTGCGTTCGTTAGCCAGCGAAAAGCGGTAATCCGGCGCTTCGCCGAGGCGGGAGATTTTCATTACAGTTCCTTGTTCATCGCGCTGCAGGCTTCAGCATAGCGTAAATCAGGAACCGGGGAGAAGAACCGGCGCCCCGCGGGCGCCGGTCAAACAGCGGGGATTAATGCAGCTCAGGCCAGTAATCTTTGTTGGCCGCAATCAGGTCGTCGAGGATCGCTTTCGCCACCGAGGCGCTCGGTACGGTTTTCGACAGGGTAATCGCCTGCCACAGCTTGTGGTAAGAGCGCTGCTCCCAGGCATCGACCACCAGTTTTTCCACTGCTACCTGCTGGCTCATCATCCCTTTCTGGAAGTGCGGGATGTCGCCAACCGTCAGCGGTTCCGGTCCGTTGTGACCCACCAGACAAGGGATCTCCACCATCGCGTCAGCGTCAAAGTTATGGATCGCGCCGTTGTTTGGCACAATCAGCAGCATCCTTTCCTGCGTATTAAAGGCGATGGCCGTCGCCAGATCGACGATATACGACGCATGCTCGTCAATCTCCAGATCGCCAGCGGTGGATTTCCCGGCGGCAATAATCGCCCGGCAGGCGCTGAAGACGTTTTTCTCCCGATGATCCATCACCTCATTGGCGCGAGTACGCTCCGGGTTGGAGTGAGCCACCACGTAGTCCGGGAACAGGTAATATTTCAGGTAGGTGTTCGGCATGGTCTGCGGATCCAGCGCCTGCACGTCTTTCGCTTTAGCAAAGGTATCGTTCCAGCTGGCCTCGGTGTGCGGATCGTTAGAGGGCGGCACATAGCCATATTTCGCCACATATTCACGCAGTTTCGGCATCAAATCGTTGCCGTCGAGGTCCTCAATCGATGTCCACCAGCCGAAGTGATTGAGGCCGTAGTAGCGCACGCGCATCTGTTTGCGATCTTTGAGGCCGACAATCTGTGCCATCCGCCCTTCAATGCCGATCGGCATATCGCAGATATTGAGGATTTTGGCGTTCGGCCGCAGACGTCGGGTGGCTTCCGCCACAATCGCCGCCGGGTTGGAGTAGTTAAGCATCCAGGCGTTCGGCGAATATTTTTCCATATAATCCACCAGCTCCAGCACGCCGCCGATAGAGCGCATACCGTAGGCGATCCCCCCCGGACCGCAGGTCTCCTGGCCCAGCACGCCGTGGCGCAGCGGGATTTTCTCATCCTGTTCACGCATCGGATATTTACCGACGCGGATATGTGCCATGACGAAATCAACATCGGTAAACGCCGCCTGCGGATCGGTGGTATAGCTGAATTCAATCTCCGGCGCCTGCTCTTTGAGGATCACTTTGCACGCCTCGGCGATGGTCTCCTGACGCGCGCCGTCGTTGTCGTAAAATTTCAGCGACCGCAACGGAAAACGATCCTGGTTTGCCAGCAGCATCAGAACAATGCCCGGGGTGAAGGTGCTGCCGCCGCCTGCGATAACAACTGAGAATTTTTTCATGATACTGCCTCCGTCATGGTGGTATGTTCGGTCGAAAGAGAATCTTTCATCAGGTTTTCCAGCTGGTCGCGCACCTGGGGAACGTGCAGGCCGACGATGACCTGAATCCCGTTGCCGCGGCGTACTACCCCGTGGGCGCCCAGCGCTTTAAAGACGTCGTCACTTTGCGTTTTCGCCATATCGACCAGCGCGATGCGCAGTCGGGTGGCGCAGTTGTTGATGCTTTCAATGTTGTCGGCGCTGCCGAGGGCCTGCAGGAAGCCAGCGGCCTGACCCAGCCGGGTCTCTGGCGCGGCGGCGGCCGTGGTTTTACCTCGTGCCGCCTGGTAATCGGCCTTGCTGTAGAGCTTGATTTCGCTCTCTTCCCGGCCAGGCGTCTTCAGGTTCAGACGCAGGATCAGGGTGCGGAAGACCACGAAGTAGAGGGCGGTGAAACAGAGGCCGATGCCTATCTGAATGAACATCATCGAGGCGTGGTGATGGAACATCGGGATCCAGTTTTGCGGCAAGAACTGGTCGAGCAGACCGCCGCCGAAATTGCCTACCACGCCGCAGATGTACATCACCGTCGCCATGGTCGCCGCCAGCACCGCGTGAACGGCGAACAGCAGCGGCGAGATGAACAGGAAGGTGAACTCCAGCGGTTCGGTGATCCCGACCAGCATCGCGGTCAGGGTGGCGGGGATCAGCAGGCCGGCGACCTTGACGCGATTTTCCGGCGCGGCAGTGAAGTAGAGCGCCAGCGCAATCCCCACCGAACCAAACACTTTCGAGTTACCGTGCAGAGCAAAGCCGCCCTCCGGGAACAACGTCTTCAGCGGTTCCGTACTCTGACTGAACGCCTGCAGATGCTCCGCCCAGTAGACCTGCAGACCGCCCTCCACCACCGCCGGGCCAAAGATGAACGGGCCATAGACGAAGTGGTGCAGGCCGGTGGGGATCAGAATGCGCTCAAGGAAGATGTAGACCCACACCCCAAGCGCCCCGGCTGAGCGCAGGAAGGCCTGCAGCGATTCAATGCCCAGCTGAACCTTTGGCCAGCCGAGCAGGGTCAACCAGGCACAGGGGATCATCGCGAGGAAAGCGACAATGACCACAAACGATGATCCCTGAAAGATGCCGAGGAACACCGGCAGGGGTTTATCGAAATAGCGATTGTGCAGGGCCGTCACCAGACCGGAGATGACGATGGCGCCGATAATGCTGGTGTCGAGGGTTTTGATCCCGGCAATCATCGTCAGGCCGCTGCCTGCCGTGGGTTCAACGGAAAAGTCGACGCCGAAGAAGTGGCCCCAGGTCATCCCCATGGCGTTAATAAAGTAGTTCCAGGTGAGAAAACTCACCAGCACCGCCAGACAGGCCCGGCCCTGGGCCTGTTTCGCCAGGCCGATCGGCAGACCGACGGCGAAAATCAGCGGCATATTACGAAAGACGGTCCAGCCGCCCTCTTCAATGATGTGAACGATCTGGGCAAACAGGCTGTCGGGTGCGGTCAGCGCTTCGCCGACGAACATCGGGTTGCGCAGCATGATGGCGATACCGACCACGATTCCGGCAAAAGGAAACAACAAAACCGGAGTAAACATGGCGCCGCCAAAGCGTTGTATTTGACTGAGCATTTGAAAATCCTCATGTAACAACTCGTAGGGTGAGTGGCCTTCTTTTTCTTGATTACCGGCCTGACTCGAGAATAGAAATTTGCCCGTCCGACAACATGTCGCGCCGTTGCGATTCGTGATCCCATTCATGGTTTTAATTTGGCCAAAGTTGTCTACTTCAATAACCAAAGTTAGACATCGATAAGTCAAACAGTGGAATTAACGAAATGAATGAGTATTAATTACTTGTAATAAATCTATTTTTTTAACGAAAAGAGAAGACAGCGACATTCCACTTTCCTGCACAAGAGGACTACTGGTGATCTACAAATCCATTGCTGACCGCCTGCGGCTGCGGCTGAATTCCGCCGACTTCGCCATCGGTAGCCCGCTACCGGGAGAGAAAAAACTGGCCGAGGAGTTCGGGGTGGCGCGCATGACTATCCGCAAAGCCATCGACCTGCTGGTGGACTGGGGATTGGTTGTGCGTCGCCACGGCTCGGGGACGTTCGTGGCGCGTAAGGACGTCCATCATGAAACCAGCAATCTCACTGGCCTGGCGGAAGTGCTGCGCAAGCAGGGTAAAGAGGTGGTGAGTCAGGTGCTGGCCTTCGAGGTGATGCCTGCTCCGCCGGCCATCGCCAGCCTGCTGCGGATTAAAATTGATGAACGGATCTACTTCTCACGGCGGGTGCGCTACGTCGATGGCAAGCCGCTGATGCTGGAGGATAGCTATATGCCAGTGAAGCTGTTCCGCAACCTGTCGCTGAGCCATCTGGAGGGTTCGAAATTTGATTATATTGAGAAGGAGTGCGGGATCATCATCAGCGGGAATTATGAAACGCTGACGCCAGTGCTGGCGGACAAGCAGCTGGCGCGCTCAATGAATGTCCCTGAGCAGACGCCGCTGCTGCGTATTACCTCCCTTTCCTACAGCGACAGCGGCGAGTTTCTTAACTATTCCGTCATGTTCCGCAACGCCAGCGAGTATCAGGTGGATTACCACCTGCGCCGCGTCCAGGCGCAAAGCCCGCTAGCTCAGCCCCCAGAACAGCACGGCGAGTAGCTGCGGGGTGATAATCCGCAGGAACATCACCAGCGGATAGACGGTGGCGTAAGAGAGCGCCGCCGCGCCGCTGGTGGCGTGCAGATTGTTGGCGAAGGCCAGCGCCGGTGGGTCGGTCATGGAGCCGGCCAGCATGCCGCACAGCGTCAGATAGTTCATTTTTGCCAGCATGCGCGCGAGAATGCCTACCGTTAGCAGCGGAATGGCGGTGATGAAAATGCCGTAGGCGATCCAGCTCAGGCCCTCGCCCTGGGTCAGAGTGGCGACAAAGTCGCCCCCCGATTTTAGCCCGACCACCGCCAGAAACAGCACGATCCCCAGCTCGCGCAGCGCCAGGTTGGCGCTCGGCGGCATAAACCAGTACAGCTTGCCGATGCTGCCGATACGCCCGAGGATCAGCGCCATAATCAGCGGCCCACCGGCCAGCCCCAGCTTCAGTGCGGCAGGAAAGCCGGGAATAAACAACGGGATAGACCCCAGTAGTACCCCGAGTCCGATGCCGATAAACACCGGCAGCATCTGGACCTGCTGCAGCTTCTGCTGAGCGTTACCCAGTTCGGCGGCCACGGCGTCAATCGCCTCCTGACGACCGACCAGGTTGAGGATGTCACCAAACTGCAGGCTGGCGCTGCTGCTGGCCACCAGCTCGACGCCAGCGCGATTCAGCCGGGAGATCACCACGTCATAGCGCTGTTTGACGTGCAGATCGCGTATTTTCTTCCCCAGCACTTTTTCGTTAGTGACCACCACCCGCTCGACTTTCAGATCGGTGCCGCGCGTCGACAGCGAGGTGGCCACCTCCTGGCCAATCACCAGCTGCGCATTGTGCAGATCCTCCGGTCGCCCCACCAGGTGCAACAGGTCGCCCGCCTGAATAAGGGTGCCCGGAGCAGGTACCATCAACAGCTCACCGCGCTTCAGCCGAGAACAGACGATGTTGTCGCTATTGAGCATCGGCACATCCTGAATCGCCATCTGGTTGAGGTTGGGGTTCTCCACCCGCACGTTAATGGTGTGCAAATGAGCGTGGCCGTTGCCGCTGCTCTCCTCAAACCGCTGGGCCTCTTTCTCCACATTGATTCGGAAGAACAGGCGCACCAGCCACATGGTCAGCAGAATGCCGCAGATGCCGAACGGATACGCCATCGCGTAACTCATCCCCATCTGATCGACCACCTCGAACGGTACGCCGAGATCGCGGAGAATTTGCTGCCCGGCCCCCAGCGCTGGCGTGTTGGTCACCGCACCGGAGAAGATACCGAGCACCACCGGGAGAGGAATATCGAACAGTTTATGCAGCACCGCGGTCACCAGGCCGCCGAGGATAACAATAAGGATAGCGACCAGATTGAGCCGCAGGCCTGAGACCCGCAGCGAGGCGAAAAAGCCCGGCCCCACCTGAATACCGATGGTGTAGACGAACAGGATCAAGCCGAATTCCTGAATAAAATGCAGCATCGGGCTGCTGAGGGCGACACCCGCCTGATCGACAAAGTGGCCGACAATAATCCCGCCAAACAGGACACCGCCAATGCCAAAGCCGACGCCGCGGATTTTGACATTGCCGATCCACAACCCCACTACCGCCACCAGCGCCAGCACGCTAACCGTCAATGCTATCTCACTCATGGTATCGTCCCTGTGAATAACACCATTAACTACAGGGATTATGACCGCTGCCAGGTGGGTTGTATGCCGCCTGGCGCACAATACCAGCAAACAGACCGGCACAAAAAAGCCCCGAAAAACGGGGCCTTATCAGTAGGTTACTTTATTAGCTATTTAGCGCCGGTCGTTCGCTGATGGCGATACGCTGCGGGGCAATCTGCTCAGGCTCATTGCGGGTCAGATCGATATGCAGCAGGCCATTGGTGAAGGTCGCGCCAGAGACCTCCATGTTGTCGGCGAGGGTGAAGCTCAGGCTGAAGGCCTGGCTCACCAGCCCCTGGTGCAGCCATGTGGTCTCTTTTTCCGGCTGCTGCGGCGTGCCTTTCACCACCAGACGGGTGCCTTCCAGTTGAATATCCAGATCTTCCTGACGGAAACCGGCCAGCGCAAGGGTAATGCGATAGTGGTTATCGTCGCTTTTTTCGATGTTATAGGGCGGGAAGCTCTGGCTTTCACCGGCGGTTTGCAGGGCGTTGGCCAGTTTGTCAAAACCGATCCATTGACGCAGCAGGGGGGATAAATCGTAGTTACGCATAGTGTTTTCTCCTTCTAAGAAGCGAGTGAATACCTGCGAATTTTGTAAATTCGCATCTGCTCCCTGACGGCGAGCAGGTTGTGACATCAGGCCGCCACGCGGCCTGAAACGGACAATTAGTTGATTTCGATGCGGCGCGGCTTGTTCGCTTCCGGGATCACGCGTTCCAGATCGATATACAGCAGGCCGTTCACCAGGTTGGCGCCGCGGACGTGAATATTTTCCGCCAGCTGGAATTTGCGCTCGAAGTTGCGCTCGGCGATCCCCTGATACAGGTAGGTCCGCTCTTTCTGCTCGGCGGCGTGGGCGCCTTTGACGATCAGCAGATTGTCCTGGGCCGTGATCTCCAGCTCGCTTTCAGCAAAGCCAGCCACCGCGATAGCGATGCGATAGTGGTTTTCGTCTACCAGCTCGACGTTATACGGAGGGTAGCCGCCGTTGCTCTGGCTTTGATTGTTTTCCAGCAGGTTGAACAGGCGGTCGAAACCAATGGCTGAACGATATAGCGGGGAAAGATCGAAGTTACGCATAGTAAATAGCTCCTGAAAATCAGCGAGAATCAAATGACCTTCCATCGTGGACAGGCCGCGGTAATCCGGAATACCCCTCAGGCGTATTCTCAGTGGGTTACACCTATAAAATGGGTTTCTCCCCGTGCTTTTCAAGGGATTGAGGGCGAATTTTTTTGCAGTTTGCCGATGATTGCTTAGACTGGGGGGAGGAGCACAAAAAGCAAAGTGCGATGCCCGCCACAGTGCGGCGCAATAACGCTATGCATTCACGGGTTGGCCCGATATAACCGCTGGAAGGTTATCTCAACGCCCGAAACGACGATGGAAGAACAATGAAAAGCAGACGACTGTTAAAGCTGGTCCTGTTCAGCGGGATAATAAGCCTGAGCGGTTGCTCCAGCGTAATGTCACATACCGGTGGCAAAGAGGGAACCTATCCGGGCACGCGATCCAGTGCGCAAACGCTGGGAGACAGCGATACCAACTGGGGTGTGAAATCACTGGTGGCGCTGGACATGCCGTTCACCGCCGTCATGGATACCCTGCTGCTGCCGTGGGATATGTTCCGCACCGACAGCTCAATCAAATCACGGGTCGAAAAAAGCGAGAAGGCCACGCTGGCGACCAACTCGGTGATACCGCCAGCGCCGATGCCTGCCCAGTAAGTTATCGTCCGGTCTGTGTGACCCACAGCTGGCGATAACCGTCCACCTCCTCCATCCAGGCAATCTGTTTACCGTCTGGCGAAAAGACGATCGCATCAGCCGAGGGCGCATGCGCATGCACCTTGGTTAAAAAGGTGATATCGCCTGTGCCGGCATGGCAGCAGGCAATCCGATCCTCCAGCACAAAGCCCAGCCACTCTCCTGATGGATGCCAGTTAAACGCCGACTGGATACCCGACGCATGATACGTCAACTGACGCGGCTCGCCCCCCTGCGGTGAAATAAGCCACAGCTGCACCACGCCGGCGTCATCGCACATCAGAAAGGCTATCGCCGTCGCCTGGGGATTGGCGCGCACCCAGTGGCGCGGGACGTTCACCAGTCCCGGGTAGCGGCGATGGTGGGTGAAGGTCAAACGACGCTGACTGACGCCCGCCGGCGGCGCCGGCATTGTGGTTGCGGTACCGGCCAGCGGCGCCCCGCCAGGCTGCTTCCAGCCGGCTTCATCCTGCGGCAGATCGACAATAAACAGCTCAGGCACTTTATCGCCATTTTCCGCCAGGGTATCGCCAATAAACGCCAGCGCATGGTTCCCGACCCAGCCCTCTTCATAGGCGCGATTAATCTCATCGCTGCCTGGCACGGGAGTCGGTGTCGTGCGGCTTACCAGCACGCACCAGTGGCTGCCGCTATATTCGCGCGGATGCTTTCCCTGCGGCGTCACCGGCCCATATGGCGCCGCCACGCCGACGTTGCGCAAGTCCAGCGCCGGGTCGCGCTCGTGCAGCACGTGGTCGTTATAGGTAAAGCTGACGAACTGACCGTTGGGGCTATAGACATGGACGTGGCTGCCGCCGCGCAGCGCGCCGGGCGTGTAAGGGGCGGTAATGTCCATGGCGTCCAGATTCTCGACGGCCCCCTGAAAGGCCACCACCCCGCGGCGATGATGAAAATCATACTGCCACTGCGCATCCGGCTGCTCGGGGCCATGAATAAACACATAGCGCTCCTGGGTTGGATGCACGGTCACCACGCCAACGCGCGCGCCTTGCGTGGCATGATAGACGGTCTCCACAGTACCGCTGTTTACGTTCACTCGCTCAATGGTTTCACCGGTGAACGACGCGCCGGACGGGCGAACGTCGAACACCAGCCACTGGCTGTCGGGGGTCCAGGTGCGGGTGTTAGTGAGCTGGTGGTTGCGAGGGGCAAAGGTAACTTGTTTCATGGCGTGCTGACCGGGACGATATAAGAGTGGCGTTAGCATACCGCAATCCGCGCGGGGTTGAATGCCCGACAATGTGCTTAAAACGCTTCTCCAACCTGGAAATAGAACCCGCTGCTGCCTTTGCCGATGCCGTAATCAAGACGGATATTGACCCGCGGCTTGAACTCGAAACGATAGCCAACGCCGCCGGTAGGCAGCCAGCGGCCATTGTTCAGCGATGACAGCGACGGCCCCATGGTTCCCGCCCCGACCCAGGCCACAATCCCGTGCCGCCAGGTGAGCTGCCGACGGTATTCCAGTTGGCTGCTAACGACGTTTTTATCCCGGTAGCGCCCCTGATAGTAGCCGCGCATCCGCTCATCGCTGCCCAGCAGAGGCATCATGCTCCACGGTACATCCCCTTGGGTGAAGGCGCCATCGGCCTCCCAGGCGAGCACGCTTTTCTCGCTCAGGGCATGATAATGGCTATAGTGCAGCTGAAATTCATCAAAACGGGTATCGCTGCCTAACCCGGGGGCGTAATGGGTGTAGCGGAAGTTGGCATACTGGCCCCGGCGCGGGTTGGGGACAAAGTCGCGATCGTCCCAGTTGATATCGATGCTGGCGCCAGAGCTGAATACCGACGGTCCCTGTGGGGTACTTTCTATTTTCGGTAAATCGTCGTGGTCCATCTCATCGGCATTCTGCGCCGCCAGCGACCACCCCGTGCCCAGATAAACATTGTCGATCAGTTGCCGGTAGATTGTCGGGCGCAGGGTCAGCACCTGGGCGGTATATTTTTCCTTCTCGTTGTCTTTATCTCCGGCGTGAAAACCCTGCCCCCAGTAGTAAGTCGGGGTATTGGCCATCGACCCTTCAACAAATACGCGCCACAGATCGTTGTCGAAAAAGGCGTAGTTTTTCACGCTGAGGCCAAACGCGCCGGTGGAGCTGGCGTAGCCGCTGAGCGTCAGGGTGGAATTCTGGCTGGTGGTATCCTGCGGATCGGGGCGATACATGCCGACGACCGCGGTGCCGATGCCCAGCCCCAGCTCCGGCGTATAGAACGGACCGGGCATCACGCCCCAGTCGATGCCTTTGCTGGCGTCGAACTTATCGCTGGCGCCGAGATGCTGCAGCCAGCCGTCGATTTTCTCGCGGCTGAGCGTCTCGGCCTGGCTGCAGATCGGGTAGGTTAACAGCAGCAGAAAAAGGATAAACAGTCGGCTCAAAAGCGATACTCACCGGCGATAAAAAAACTGTTACGTTCGGCAAAGCCAAACTCGGTAGTAATATTGAAATGCTGCGTCAGCTCGTACTGCGCGCCCACCAGTACGTTCCACGGCGACTGTAAATGCTGTTTCACATCGAAGCGGCCGTTATTGTCCTGATTGGCCAGATTGACCATATTTTGCAGCATCGGCGACGGCATTGAGAGATCGTTGAGACTGCCCTTAAACTCCTGCTGTACGTCCTGATACATGCTGCCGACCCACAGGTTCAGCTTTCCGGCGGGGAGATGCAGCGTATCGACCGATGGCGTAGTGAAACGATAGCCTACGCGTGGCGAAAAGGTAAACGCGTCGATACTGCCGTCGAGGATATCAAAGCGCGTTTGCGTGTAGTTGGCGTCCAGCACGGTAAACCAGTTGCCGACGCCGCCCACCAGGGTGGTGCCCATCCCGTAGGTGGTGCCTTTAAAATCGAGGCGAAAGTCGAGATCCTGCATCCCCGGCAGGGGGACCACTTTACCATTCGGCCCCTTCAGGCCGACGGCAATCTGCGAAATCGAATGTCCTTCGGTGTGTCCGACGAGGCCATAAACGTTCATAAATGGCAGCAGCCAGGCATCCAGCTTAAGCGTCTCGGTTTTGCTGCTTTCCCGCGTATTACCGACGCCAATCTGGAAGGCGTTATCCAGCGAGACCGGCCCATTAGCGAAAATGTTATTCACGGCGTGTTTGCAGACAGGATCCTTACCGCAATCGATGTTACGGCCATGCAGCGACAGCCCGGTGAAGTTAATGCTGTCGACATTAATATTCTGCCGCATATCCATATAGTTCATGCTGACGCCGAACGGCAGCGGCAGGACGTAGCCGCGTTTTCTGGCCTCATCGCCTAAAAAAGGCAATATCGCGGTTGGTTCCGCTACTGCGGTCTCGGTTTTGACCGGCGCAGACAGATCCGCCGGTTCTGCGCCGTGATAGGCGTATACCGGCTCAAGCGGCGCCGTTGGTTCCGCGGCCACGCAAATCTGTACAGAGGCGAATGGCAGCGCAACCAACATCAAACGGTGGTATATATTCATGAAAATTATGATGTTAGTGAAGCATGGCGAAAAAGAGGGCGGGTAGCTTATAGAATCCCCTGTACGGAATAAGGGATTTAAATGCGGATTAACATCTGTTCATGAAAAAAGAGAAGATCGGCCCGGACAACGCCGGGCCTGAAGAACGCTTACGCTAAAACGTATTTTTCAATGGCGAAGGCGACGCCATCTTCGAGGTTAGATTTGGTGATGAAGTTCGCCGCTTCTTTGACCGCGGGAATGGCGTTATCCATCGCCACGCCGACGCCGGCAAACTCAATCATCGCGATATCATTTTCCTGATCGCCAATCGCCATAATCTCTTCCGGTTTGATACCCAGCGCATCGGCCAGGGACTTCACGCCAGTGCCTTTATTGACGCGTTTATCCAGAATTTCGAGGAAGTACGGCGCACTTTTCAGCACGGTGTACTTCTCTTTCACTTCCGCCGGGATACGGGCGATGGCCTTATCCAGGATCGCCGGCTCATCGATCATCATCACCTTCAGCAGCTGGATCTCAGGGTCCATTTTTTCCGCTTCACAGAACACCAGCGGGATGGTCGCCACGTAGGATTCGTGGACGGTGTAGTAGCTGATATCGCGGTTCGCGGTGTAGAGCGTGTTGCGATCGAGCGCGTGGAAGTGAGAGCCAACCTCGCGGGAGAGCTGCTCGAGGAAACGATAGTCGTCATAGCTTAGCGCGGTTTGCGCAACGGTACTGCCGTCACCGGCCTTCTGCACCAGCGCGCCATTGTAGGTAATGCAGTAATCACCCGGCTGCTCCATATGCAGCTCTTTCAGATAGCTGTGGACGCCAGCGTAAGGGCGACCGGTGGTCAGCACCACGTTGACACCCCGCTCGCGCGCCGCGGCAATGGCGGCTTTCACCGCAGGAGAGATGGTATGGTCTGGCAGCAGCAGCGTGCCGTCCATATCGATTGCAATCAGTTTAATAGCCATAGGATCCCCGGGTAAGATGAGTCTTCCCTCATGCTAACGCGATTCCGCTCAAAAAACAGTAAAAGTGTCGGGCAGAAAGGGGGATGGAAGCGGGGGCGAAGAATCCCCTTTTAGCAGCAAAAAAAAGCCCGGTCACGCGATGCGACCGGGCTTACACATCCTGTTGCCCCGGTAAAACGCGTTACCGGGAAATACGCGGCTTAAATATCGATATTCGCCGCTTTCAGGGCGTTCTCTTCGATAAAGGCGCGACGCGGCTCAACGGCATCGCCCATCAGGGTGGTGAACAGCTGGTCGGCAGCGATCGCATCCTTAACGGTTACGCGCAGCATGCGGCGGCTGTCCGGATCCATGGTGGTTTCCCTCAGCTGATCCGGGTTCATCTCGCCCAGACCTTTATAGCGCTGGATGGAGAGACCGCGACGGGACTCCTTCACCAGCCAGTCGAGAGCCTGCTCGAAGCTGGCTACCGGCTGACGGCGTTCGCCGCGCTCGATGTAGGCATCTTCTTCCATCAGGCCGCGCAGTTTCTCGCCCAGGGTGCAGATACGGCGATATTCCGGCCCCATGATGAACTCGTTATCCAGCGGATAGTCGGTATCCACCCCGTGGGTACGGACGCGGATAATCGGCTCAAACTGCTGCAATTCACCGTTCTCGCGGACATCAAATTTCCACTGGCTGCCGTGCTGCTCTTTCTCATTCAGCTCGGAAACCAGGGTGTTCACCCAGCGGGTTACCTTCTGCTCGTCAGCCAGATCGGCCTCGGTCAGGGTCGGCTGATAGATAAGCTCTTTCAGCATCGCTTTCGGGAAGCGGCGCTCCATGCGGCCAATCATTTTCTGGGTGGCGTTGAACTCGGCAACCAGTTTTTCCAGCGGTTCGCCCGCCAGCGCCGGCGCATTGGCGTTGGTATGCAGGGTCGCACCGTCAAGAGCGATAGCGATCTGATACTGATCCATCGCTTCGTCGTCTTTAATGTACTGTTCCTGCTTGCCTTTCTTCACTTTGTACAGCGGCGGCTGGGCAATGTAGACATGGCCGCGTTCGACGATTTCCGGCATCTGACGGTAGAAGAAGGTCAACAGCAGGGTACGAATGTGCGAGCCGTCGACGTCCGCATCGGTCATGATGATGATGCTGTGATAGCGCAGTTTATCCGGGTTGTACTCATCGCGGCCGATGCCGCAGCCAAGGGCGGTGATCAGCGTCGCCACTTCCTGGGAAGAGAGCATTTTATCGAAGCGGGCTTTCTCAACGTTGAGGATTTTACCCTTCAGCGGCAGGATCGCCTGGTTCTTACGGTTACGACCCTGTTTAGCAGAGCCGCCCGCGGAGTCCCCTTCCACGAGGTAGAGTTCAGACAGCGCCGGGTCGCGTTCCTGGCAATCCGCCAGTTTGCCCGGCAGGCCTGCCAGATCCAGCGCGCCTTTACGGCGGGTCATTTCACGGGCGCGACGTGCGGCCTCACGGGCGCGCGCGGCGTCAATAATTTTGCCGACCACGATTTTGGCATCGGATGGGTTTTCCAGCAGGTATTCGCTCAGCAGTTCGTTCATCTGCTGTTCTACCGCCGACTTCACCTCAGAGGAAACCAGCTTGTCTTTGGTCTGTGAGGAGAATTTCGGATCCGGCACTTTCACCGATACTACGGCAATCAGACCTTCACGCGCGTCGTCGCCGGTGGCGCTGACTTTCGCTTTTTTGCTGTAGCCTTCTTTATCCATGTAGGCGTTGAGGGTACGGGTCATCGCCGCGCGGAAGCCCGCCAGGTGAGTACCGCCGTCACGCTGTGGAATGTTGTTGGTAAAGCAGTAGATGTTTTCCTGGAAACCGTCGTTCCACTGCAGCGCCACTTCCACGCCGATACCGTCTTTTTCGGTGGAGAAATAGAAGATATTCGGATGGATCGGCGTTTTGTTCTTGTTGAGATACTCAACGAACGCCTTGATGCCGCCTTCGTAGTGGAAATGATCTTCTTTGCCGTCGCGCTTATCGCGCAGGCGGATAGAGACCCCTGAGTTCAGGAACGACAGCTCGCGCAGACGTTTTGCCAGGATGTCATATTCGAATTCAGTAACGTTGGTGAAGGTTTCATGGCTCGGCCAGAAACGCACCATGGTGCCGGTTTTATCGGTCTCGCCGGTCACCGCCAGCGGCGCCTGCGGTACACCGTGCACATAAATCTGTTTGTGGACTTTGTTATCGCGCTGGATAACCAGCTCCAGCTTCTGCGACAGGGCGTTAACCACCGAGACGCCTACGCCGTGCAGACCGCCGGACACTTTATAGGAGTTATCATCAAATTTACCGCCGGCGTGCAGGACGGTCATGATAACTTCCGCTGCGGAGACGCCCTCTTCCGGGTGAATGCCGGTTGGGATGCCGCGACCGTCATCCTGTACGGAGACGGAGTTATCGCTGTGGATGGTGACAACGATATCTTTGCAGTAACCCGCGAGCGCTTCGTCGATAGCGTTATCCACAACCTCGAATACCATGTGGTGCAGACCGGTGCCGTCATCCGTGTCGCCGATATACATACCCGGGCGCTTACGCACCGCATCCAGCCCTTTCAGGACTTTGATACTGGAGGAGTCATAAGAATTCGACATCAACGTTTCTCGCTCATTTAATCTTGGGTTAATCCGTTATTTTACCTTTTTCCACGCGGAACATCTTCGAATTTTTGTCCGACATGTCCATAACGTGTTCAGCGCTGATCGCGCTGACGAAAACCTGCGACTGCGTCGCTTTCAGGCGGCTGGATAACAGACCGCGGCGGGCATCATCAAGTTCCGAGGCAAAATCATCTATCAGGTACAGGCAGCGCCGCCCGCTGACGCGGGTGAGGAACTCTCCTTGCGCCAGACGCAGGGCGCACATCAGCAGCTTAAGCTGCCCGCGCGACAAGGTATCTTCCACCGGCGCCCCGTCGGCGCGAATACGGAAATCCGCTTTATGCGGGCCGTGGGCGGTGTAGGTTAACATTCTGTCGCGCTCGAAATTCCGCTCCAGCACCTCCGCGTAGTCGGTCTCTTTTTCCCAACCGCGCTGGAAAGAGAAGGTGAGCGTGAATTCCGGTAAAAATTGCTGACAAGTATCCGCCATGTCTTCGACGATAGCGGCGCTGTATTCGGCACGCCAGCGGCTGATTTGTTCCGCCAGCGGAATGAGTTCCAGATCCCACGGTCGCAGCTGGGCATAGCGGCTGACCTGACGCAGCGCGGCGTTGCGCTGCTTGACCAGGCGCTTCAGGTTGCTCCAGGCGGTGAAGAATCCGGCTTCGTTATGAAAACATCCCCAATCGAGGAATGCTCTTCTGTATTTGGGGCCGCCGTTGAGTAAAGTAAACCCCTCCGGCGTAATCAGCTGCATCGGCATCAGGTGCGCCAGCTCCGCCACTTTGTGGCCGTCGGTGCCGTCGATGCGCACCTTGCTGTCACCCTGTTTGTCTTTGGTCAGGCCGATGGCGGTTTCCCGCTCTTCGCCCTGCAGGCGGCCGTGCAGGACAAAAGCCTCCTGCTCGTGGCGGATCACCCGGCCAATTTGCAAACTACGAAACGCCCGGCCATGACCGAGCGTATAGATAGCTTCCAGCACGCTGGTTTTGCCGCTGCCGTTCGCGCCAACCAGGAAGTTAAAGCCGGGAGATAAAGCGAGATCCGCATTTTCAATATTGCGGAAGTCTTTGATGAGCAAGCGCGTCAGTGACATATCAGCGTTCTTTGGGCCAGGGCGTTATCGGCGCAGCCAGTTTCAACGCGGACTGCGCGCAGACCCTGGAGCGTACACGAAGTACGTGACAGGGGCGAGCACAGCCCAGGTTGAAAATGGCAAGTAAGATAGCCTGATATTTTCCACTACAATCTCATAGGCATGACGACATAGGCGGCGGATTGTGAAGCCGCATCCTCAATCTGCACGCTCGACACCGAATCCGTCAGCAGAATGCGCACATTCTCGCATTTCAGCGCATTGAGCACATCCAGCACGTAGCTAACGTTGAAGCCAATCTCCATCTCCGTTCCGGCGTAGGTCACGTCAAGGATCTCTTCCGCCTCTTCCTGCTCCGGGTTGTTAGCGGTGATTTTCAGCTGATTTTCGCTGACGTACAGCCGCACGCCGCGGAATTTCTCGTTCGAGAGGATTGCCGCGCGGGCGAAGGCCTGCTTGAGAATGTCACAGCCAGCATCGAGATGTTTATCCGGATTTTTCGGCAATACGCGGCGATAATCCGGGAAACGGCCATCAACCAGCTTCGACGTAAAGATAAAATCGCCCACATGAGCGCGGATATTGTTGCTGCCAATCTGCACGCGCAGCGGGGTATCGCCGCCGTCGAGCATCCGCATCAACTCAATCACCCCTTTACGCGGCACGATCACCGAATGGTTCGGCAGCGACGCTTCCAGCGGCATCGAACAGACCGCCAGGCGGTGACCATCGGTGGCCACCGTGCGCAGTTCGCTGCCTTCGGTTTCAAACAGCATGCCGTTTAAGTAGTAACGAACATCCTGGTGCGCCATCGAGAACTGAGTGGCTTCGATCAGACGCTTCATGGTCGCCTGCGGCAGGGTAAATTCCACTTCGCTCTGCCAGTCATCCAGATTCGGGAAATCGGCAGCAGGCAGCGTCGACAGCGAGAAGCGGCTGCGGCCGGAACGCACCAGCATCCGATCGCCTTCCAGCTGAACCGCGATCTCCGCGCCTTCCGGCAGGCCGCGGCAGATATCAAAGAATTTACGCGCCGGAACGGTCGTTGCGCCCGCTTCGTGCGGCTGAACCAGCGCCACGCGCGCCACCATCTCCATTTCAAGATCGGTACCGGTCAGCGACAGTGCGCCGTCCGCGACCTGAAGCAGCAGGTTACCGAGAATGGGCAGCGTCGGACGACCACCTAACGGACCGCTCACCTGTTGCAGCGGTTTTAATAAATGTTCACGTTCTACGGTAAATTTCATAGCGTCACGAGGATAATGTTCTGATTAAATTGGAAAAATCTTCTTTAATGTCGTGGCTTTCTTCACGCAACTGCTCAATCTTACGGCAGGCGTGCAGCACGGTGGTATGGTCGCGGCCGCCAAACGCATCGCCGATTTCCGGCAGGCTGTGGTTGGTCAGCTCTTTGGCCAGCGCCATCGCCATCTGGCGAGGACGCGCCACCGAACGGGAGCGGCGCTTGGACAGCAGATCCGCTACCTTAATCTTGTAGTACTCCGCCACCGTCTTTTGAATATTGTCGATGGTGACCAGTTTTTCCTGCAGCGCCAACAGATCGCGCAGCGCTTCGCGCACGAAATCGATGGTGATCGCCCGGCCGGTGAAGTTGGCGTTGGCGATAACGCGGTTCAGCGCCCCCTCCAGCTCACGCACGTTTGAGCGCAGTCGCTTGGCAATAAAGAACGCCACTTCGCCCGGCAGGCGAATGTCGTTTTCATCGGCTTTTTTCATCAGGATCGCGACGCGGGTTTCCAGCTCCGGCGGCTCGATCGCCACCGTCAGACCCCAGCCGAAGCGGGATTTCAGACGATCTTCTACGCCGTTGATCTCTTTTGGATAACGATCCGACGTCAGGATGATCTGCTGATTACCTTCCAGCAGGGCATTGAAGGTGTGGAAAAACTCTTCCTGGGATCGCTCTTTATTAGCAAAGAACTGAATGTCATCGATCAGCAGGGCGTCAACGGATCGGTAGTAGCGTTTAAACTCTTCGATGGCGTTGTTTTGCAGCGCTTTGACCATGTCCTGGACGAAACGCTCGGAGTGCATATAGACCACTTTGGCGTTCGGCTTACGCGCCACAATGCCGTTACCCACCGCGTGCAACAGGTGGGTTTTCCCCAGACCGGTGCCGCCATAAAGGAACAGTGGGTTGTAGGCCCCGCCCGGGTTATCCGCCACCTGACGCGCCGCCGCGCGGGCCAGCTGGTTAGATTTACCTTCGACGAAGTTATCAAACGTGTGTTTCACGTTAACGTTAGAGCGGTAGGTCGGCTCCGCTGGCGCCGGGACATTATCCCAGCCTGGGCGCACGATCGTCGGCGCCACGCGCGCGGTCTGCACCTGCGCCGCCGGAATGGCCGCCGCAGCCGGGCTTACCGCTCCTTTCTGCAGCGAGCTGGCTGGCTTAGCACCCACCTCAAAACGCAGCTGCGGGGCATCAGCACCGCAAAAGTCATTGAGGAGTCCATTGATATTATTGAGATATTTGTCCCTTACCCAGTCGAGCACAAAACGGTTTGGCGCATACAGTGCCAGCGTGTTATCGCTCAGTTCCGCCTGCAATGGGCGGATCCACATGCTGAATTCTGTGGCTGGTAACTCATCCTGCAATCGGGCAAGACACTGCTGCCAAAGCGAAAGTGACACGGCGGACTCCACTCGAACATAAAATCGATATCAAAGAAAAACAGAAACAATCATGATTGTTGGCACACGTCGACAAGACCCTGCATTAGCCGAAAAGCCCCTGCACAAAAGGGGTGACGTGCGAACCGCTATCTGCGGTTATTACCCGTTGCGGATCCGTGGATCGCGATCGGGACCGGGGATCATAGCCTAAACTGAGAAAGAGATCTTGTGTTTCTCAACAGATTCTTCCCGATTTATCCACAGGAAGGATCGAAACCGGGTAAGTGTAATCGATCCTGGGGAGAGTGAAGCACGATTTCCGCCGCATATTGGAAAAATTAATGAGCTATGCTGGTTTTGGGCGGAAACGATCTAACAAAGATCCTTCAGGATCCTTGCGCTTTACTGGCCAGGCCGTATAATCCCCCACCCGGCGCGTAATGCCCGTTTTCGTCACGCGTCTCAGCTTATTTTTTGTGCGACGAGGTGCGAGAAATAAGGAAAGAGAATTGACTCCGGAGTGTACAATTATTACAATCCGGCCTCTTTAATCACCCACGCTGAGGCGTAAGTCGTTCGAAGTTCGTTCGGGTCTACGCAAAAGTCAGTGAATTTATTCAAGTTTAGGTAGAAATCGCCATGAAACGCACTTTTCAACCGTCTGTACTGAAGCGCAACCGTTCTCACGGCTTCCGTGCTCGTATGGCTACTAAAAATGGTCGTCAGGTTCTGGCACGTCGTCGTGCTAAAGGCCGCGCTCGTCTGACCGTTTCCAAGTAATAAAGCTAACCCTGCGTGGTTAAGCTCGCATTTCCCAGGGAGTTACGCTTGTTAACTCCCAGTCATTTCACTTTCGTCTTCCAGCAGCCACAACGGGCTGGCACGCCGCAAATCACCATCCTCGGCCGCCTGAATTCGCTGGGGCATCCCCGCATCGGTCTCACCGTCGCCAAGAAAAACGTGAAACGCGCACATGAACGCAATCGGATTAAACGTCTGACGCGTGAAAGTTTTCGTTTGCGTCAACATGAACTCCCGCCAATGGATTTCGTGGTGGTGGCGAAAAGAGGGGTTGCCGACCTCGATAACCGTGCTCTCTCGGAAGCGTTGGAAAAATTATGGCGCCGCCATTGTCGCCTGGCTCGCGGGTCCTGATCGGCCTGATTAGAGTTTATCAGCGCCTGATTAGTCCGCTACTCGGGCCGCATTGTCGTTTCACCCCAACCTGTTCTCAATACGGAATTGAGGCCTTACGCAGGTTTGGTGTGATAAAAGGCAGTTGGTTGACAATGAAACGCGTATTAAAATGCCACCCTTTACACCCTGGTGGTGACGATCCCGTCCCGCCTGGACCATTTGATACCAGAGAACACTAACGATGGATTCGCAACGCAATCTTCTTATCATCGCTTTGTTGTTCGTGTCTTTCATGATCTGGCAAGCCTGGGAGCAGGACAAAAATCCGCAGCCCCAGCAGCAGACCACGCAGACTACGACCACAGCAGCGGGTAGCGCCGCCGACCAGGGCGTACCGGCCAGTGGCCAGGGGAAACTGATTACGGTTAAAACCGACGTGCTTGAACTGACTATCAACACCAACGGTGGCGATATTGAGCAGGCGCTGCTTCTGGCGTATCCAAAAACGCTGAAGTCGACCGAACCGTTCCAGTTACTGGAAACCACGCCGCAGTTTGTCTACCAGGCGCAGAGCGGCTTAACCGGCCGTGACGGTCCGGATAACCCGGCGAATGGCCCGCGTCCGCTGTACAGCGTCGATAAAGAGGCGTTTGTGCTGGCAGATGGCCAGGATGAAATCGTCATTCCGCTGACCTACACCGACAAAGCCGGCAACGTCTTCACCAAAACCTTCACCCTGAAACGTGGCGGCTATGCGGTGAACGTCGGTTACAGCGTGCAGAACGCCAGCGAGAAGCCTCTGGAAGTCTCGACCTTCGGTCAGTTGAAGCAGACCGCGGCGCTGCCGACCAGTCGCGATACGCAGACCGGCGGCCTGTCCACGATGCATACTTTCCGTGGCGCAGCGTTCTCGACTTCAGATACGAAATACGAAAAATATAAATTCGATACCATTCTGGACAACGAAAACCTGAACGTCAGCACCAAGAACGGTTGGGTTGCCATGCTGCAGCAGTACTTCACCACCGCGTGGGTGCCGCAGAATAATGGAACGAATAACTTCTACACCGCTAACCTCGGCAACGGCATTGTGGCTATTGGCTACAAATCGCAGCCGGTACTGGTGCAGCCTGGTCAAACCGACAAACTGCAGAGCGTGCTGTGGGTCGGCCCGGCTATTCAGGACAAAATGGCTGCCGTTGCGCCGCACCTGGATCTGACCGTCGACTACGGCTGGCTGTGGTTCATCTCCCAACCGCTGTTTAAGCTGCTGAAATTCATCCACAGCTTCCTCGGCAACTGGGGCTTCTCGATCATCGTTATCACCTTTATCGTTCGTGGCATCATGTACCCGCTGACCAAAGCGCAGTACACCTCCATGGCGAAGATGCGTATGCTGCAGCCGAAGATTCAGGCCATGCGTGAGCGTCTGGGCGACGATAAACAACGTCAAAGCCAGGAAATGATGGCGCTATATAAAGCGGAAAAAGTGAACCCACTGGGTGGCTGCTTCCCGCTGATTATTCAGATGCCGATCTTCCTTGCGCTGTACTACATGCTGAGCGCCTCGGTTGAACTGCGTCATGCGCCGTTTATCCTGTGGATCCACGACCTGTCTGCACAAGACCCGTACTACATCCTGCCGATCATCATGGGCGCGACCATGTTCTTCATCCAGAAGATGTCGCCAACCACCGTGACCGACCCGATGCAGCAGAAGATCATGACCTTTATGCCGGTCATCTTCACGGTGTTCTTCCTGTGGTTCCCGTCTGGCCTGGTGGTGTACTACATCGTCAGCAACCTGGTCACCATTATTCAGCAGCAGCTGATTTACCGTGGTCTGGAGAAACGTGGCCTGCATAGCCGCGAGAAGAAGAAATCCTGATACTCTTCATTCTTCAAGCCAACGCATCTGCGACTTGGATAATTTAGAGTAGTTACGGTAACGTTAATGCCAGAGAAGGCGGTCAATGGACCGCCTTTTTTACATCTACATAGAGAGTCACCATGAGCCATAACGACACTATCGTCGCCCAGGCAACCCCTCCGGGACGCGGTGGGGTGGGCATCCTGCGTATCTCCGGCCTTAAGGCGCGCGATGTCGCGCAGGCGGTACTCGGCAAGCTGCCGAAGCCGCGCTATGCCGACTACCTGCCGTTCAACGACGTTGACGGTACGCCGCTGGATCAGGGAATTGCGCTGTGGTTCCCCGGGCCGAACTCCTTTACCGGGGAGGATGTGCTTGAGCTGCAGGGCCACGGCGGCCCGGTCATTCTCGATCTGCTGCTCAAACGTATTCTGACGTTGCCCGGCGTACGCATCGCCAGGCCGGGCGAGTTTTCCGAGCGCGCGTTCCTCAACGACAAGCTCGACCTGGCGCAGGCAGAAGCCATCGCCGACCTCATCGACGCCAGTTCAGAACAGGCGGCGCGCTCGGCGCTGAATTCGCTGCAGGGGGCGTTCTCCGCGCGGGTGAATCATCTTGTGGAAGCGCTCACTCACCTGCGCATCTATGTGGAAGCGGCTATTGACTTCCCGGATGAAGAAATCGATTTCCTCTCAGACGGCAAAATTGAAGCCCAGCTGAACGGCGTGATGGCCGACCTCGACGCCGTCCGCGCGGAAGCTCGCCAGGGCAGTCTGCTGCGCGAAGGGATGAAAGTGGTGATCGCCGGGCGACCAAATGCCGGTAAATCGAGCCTGCTCAACGCCCTGGCGGGCCGCGAAGCGGCGATCGTCACCGACATTGCGGGCACCACCCGCGACGTGCTGCGCGAGCATATCCATATCGACGGCATGCCGCTGCATATCATCGATACCGCGGGCCTGCGCGACGCCAGTGACGAAGTGGAGCGTATCGGCATCGAGCGCGCCTGGCAGGAGATTGAGCAGGCGGATCGGGTGCTGTTTATGGTCGACGGCACCACCACCAGCGCCGTTGATCCGGCGGAGATCTGGCCAGACTTTATCGAGCGCCTGCCCGCTAAACTGCCGATTACCGTGGTGCGCAATAAAGCCGACGTCACTGGCGAAGCGCTGGGTCTCAGCGAAGTCAATGGCCACTCACTGATCCGCCTGTCGGCGCGAACCGGCGAAGGCGTGGAGGTGCTGCGGAACCACCTTAAGCAGAGCATGGGCTTCGATACCAGCATGGAAGGCGGCTTCCTCGCCCGCCGCCGTCACCTGCAGGCGCTGGAAGAGGCGGCGAACCATCTGCAGCAGGGCAAAGCCCAGCTGCTGGGCGCCTGGGCCGGGGAGCTGCTGGCGGAAGAGCTGCGCCTCGCGCAGCAGGCGCTGAGCGAGATCACCGGGGAGTTCACCTCCGACGACCTGCTGGGCCGCATCTTCTCCAGCTTCTGTATCGGCAAATAACGTTTAGTCCGTAAACGTTCACTCACCCGCATTAACGCCGCGTTAATGCGGGTTTTTTCTTGCCCTTTGCGGCGCAACGTTCTCTACTTTTATCTCCCCTTTTACCACGAGACTAAAGCATGACCGTTGAATATACCGTGATCGAGAAGGTGCCCTCCGCCGAAGCGTTTTGCCACCTGCGGGTGGCGGCAGGCATGTCGCCGCGCCCCCTGGAAGGCGCCAGAGCCGGGCTGCCGCATAGCTGTTACGGCGTACATATCCTCTGGCAGGAGACGCCGATCGCGATGGGACGTATCGTCGGCGACGGCGCGATTAATTTCGATATTGTCGACGTCGCCGTCGATCCGGCTCATCAGGGAAAAGGCCTTGGCCGGCTGGTGATGGAGAAGCTGATCGCCTGGCTGGACGCTAACGCCTTTGACGGGGCCTACGTTACGCTGGTGGCGGATGTGCCGGAGCTGTATGCGAAGTTCGGCTTTGAAAGCGTTCGGCCGGAAAGCGAAGGGATGGCCCGCGTCTGGCGTACCCGGAGTCGTTAACTCGCGTTTCCTGCCAGGAAAAGAGTGTTGTCCAAATGGCAACTCGTCTTGTGCCGCGTTCCTCACTATGCTGAACGCCATTCACATCGCGAGGATCCCATGACACGCTTTCTTCTCTGCAGTTTCGCCCTGGTTCTGCTCTATCCCTCTGGCATCGATATGTATCTGGTCGGCCTGCCGCGTATTGCTCAGGACCTGGGGGCCAGCGAGGCACAATTACATATTGCCTTTTCAGTCTATCTGGCCGGTATGGCTTCCGCGATGCTGTTTGCTGGTCGCATCGCCGACCGGTCAGGACGTAAGCCTGTCGCCATTGTGGGCGCGGTGATCTTTGTTGTCGCCTCCCTGCTCTGCGCCCAGGCGCACGCCAGCAGCCACTTCCTCGTCGGACGCTTTATCCAGGGGATCGGCGCCGGCAGCTGCTACGTGGTGGCTTTCGCTATCCTGCGCGATACGCTGGACGATCGCCGCCGCGCCAAGGTGCTGTCGTTGCTCAACGGCATTACCTGCATTATCCCCGTCCTGGCGCCGGTGCTTGGCCACCTGATTATGCTGAAATATCCGTGGCAGAGCCTGTTCTACACCATGACCGGCATGGGCGTCATGGTCGGTTTGCTGTCGGTCTTTATCCTGCGCGAGACGCGCCCGACGGCACCTCCCCAGACTGCGACACCGCAGCATGGCGGCAGTGAGTCGCTGCTGAACCGCTTTTTTCTCAGCCGCATTCTCATTACCACCCTCAGCGTGACGGCGATCCTGACCTACGTGAACGTCTCTCCGGTTCTGATGATGGAAGAGATGGGGTTCGACCGGGGAACTTACTCAATGGCGATGGCCCTGATGGCGATGATCAGCATGGCGGTCTCCTTCTCGACGCCGTTCGCCCTGTCGCTGTTTACCCCCCGTACCTTAATGCTGACCTCGCAGGTACTGTTCCTGGCGGCAGGCCTGGCACTGAGCCTCGCCACCCGCCAGACCCTCACCCTGATCGGGTTGGGCATGATTTGCGCCGGCTTCTCCGTCGGATTCGGCGTCGCAATGAGCCAGGCGCTGGGGCCGTTCACGCTGCGCGCGGGCGTCGCCAGTTCGGTCCTCGGCATCGCGCAGGTGTGCGGTTCATCGCTGTGGATTTGGCTCGCCGCCATCATCGGACTCAGCGCAATGAATATGCTGATCGGGATACTCATTGCCTGTAGCATAGTGAGCCTTGTTTTATTACTGGTCGTCACCCCGCCGCGGGTTGCGCAATACGATGAAGAAGCCGCTGTCGAGTCTTGATCTTAATTTACTCCTCTGCCTGCAGCTCCTGACCCAGGAGCTCAGCGTTACCCGTACGGCGAAGCGGATGAACGTTTCGCCGTCAGCGGTGAGCAAGTCGCTGGCCAAACTGCGCGCCTGGTTTGACGACCCGCTGTTTGTGAAAACCCCGCTGGGTCTGGCGCCTACGCCGCTGGTCAGCAGCATGGAGCAGGATCTGGCGGACTGGATGCAGATGGGCAACCAGATCCTCGATAAACCACACCACACCATGCCCAGCGGCCTCAAATTCGAGCTGGCGGCGGAAACGCCGCTGCTGATGATCCTGTTTAATACCCTCTCCCAGCGCATCTATCAGCGCTATCCGCAGGCATTGATTCGTTTGCGCAACTGGGACTACGACTCGCTGGACGCCATCATTCGCGGCGAGGTGGATATCGGCTTCTGCGGGCGTGAAAGCCATCCACAGTCGCGGGAGCTGCTGAGCCTGCTGCCGTGGTATATCGATTTTGAGGTACTGTTCACCGACCTGCCGCAGGTCTGGCTGCGCGCCGATCATCCAGCGCTCAGGGAAGAGTGGGATCTGGCGGCATTCTTACGCTATCCGCATATCACTATCTGCTGGGAACAACGCGATACCTGGGCGCTGGACGATGTGCTGCAGGAGCTGGGGTATAAGCGTAACGTGGCGCTGACCGTGCCAGGGTTTGAACAATCGCTTTTTATGGCCGCTCAACCGCAACACACCATGCTGGCTACCGCGCCGCGCTACTGCCAGCACTATAATCAGCAGCACCAGCTGCCGCTAGTCTCCCGGCCGCTACCGCTGGAGGCGCAGCATCTGGAAAAGCTGCGCGTTCCCTTCACCCTGCTATGGCATAAGCGCAACAGCTACAACCCGAAGCTCGTCTGGCTTAGAGATACGCTGAAAGCACTCTATTCCGGTACGCTGTAAGCCTTGTTTCGTGTCTATCGCCCCTTATTTGCGCAAGAATTTGTAAAATTCAAACAAATTCCCTTTTCAAGGGGGGATTTCGGCATTAAAACCTGTTAATACCAGGCGATAATAGCGCCCGCAATTTTATCCAGACCATTACTCACGGAGCGACGTATGGCAACGCATTTTGCAAGAGGGATACTTAGTACCGGGGAGCCGCTATCGACACGTTTGTCAGCGGCCTGTCATCAATCCGCACGCCTACTCCCTGAATACCGTCAGGCTCGCTTTCGCGCTTCGCGTTCGCTACTCGCCGAACTGCTGTTTATGCTTTACGGTATCAGCGAGCTGCCTGAAATTATCAATGAAGCCAATGGCCGACCGGTTTTTAGCGATCGTCATCTTCCTCGCTTCTCTATCTCTTATACTGGCAATATTGTTGGCGTCGCGCTGACCACCGAGGGGGATTGTGGCCTCGACATGGAACTGCAGCGCACGGTGCGTGGTCACGACGCCGACCGGCACAATTTCAGTAACAATGAAAATCTGTGGATTAACATTCAGCATGACCCGGATGAAGCGCGTAGCCAGCTGGTGGCCCTGCGGCGAAGCGTGCTGAAACTGACCGGCGAAGCATCAACGCAGCTGCTGCCGGGTTCTGGCCGCCTGCGCACCGCCGGTAGCCAGCCGATCGAAGCCGTCTGTGATGCCGAATCGCTGCTGGTGTGGTCGATTGCCGCCAGCCCAAATATCGGCTCGCTGAAGGTCTGGGAATATGATGCTAAGGGGGGCGAATGGCGCAGCCTGCCGGATGCTCAGCAGCGCGCACGCGAACCGTCGGCCCGTCTGATGCGTTTTACCAGCTTACCGATGGAAAAAACCTTATCCCTCAATTGACCGGTTTTGCCGGCATCATGATACAAAGGAGCAATCATGTCAGATACCTTAAAAGTGGTTACGTTACTCGGCAGCCTGCGCAAAGGGTCGTTTAATGGAATGGTCGCGCGCACCCTGCCCGGCATCGCGCCAGCGGGCATGGATATCTCCGCGCTGCCGTCGATCGGTGATATCCCGCTGTACGATGCTGATATGCAGGAGGAAGAGGGGTTCCCACAGCGCGTGCAGGATATTGCGCAACAGATCCGCGAAGCGGATGGCGTGGTGATCGTCACTCCCGAGTATAACTATTCCGTGCCTGGCGGCCTGAAAAACGCCATCGACTGGCTGTCACGCCTGCCCGAGCAGCCGCTGTCCGGCAAACCGGTACTGATTCAGACCAGCTCAATGGGCGCCATCGGCGGTGCGCGCTGCCAGTATCATTTGCGCCAGATTCTGGTCTTCCTTGATGCGATGGTAATGAATAAACCGGAATTTATGGGCGGCGTCATCCAGAACAAAGTGGATCCGCAGTCGGGTGAAGTAGTCGATCAGAGCACCCTCGACCATCTGCGTGGCCAGCTGACCGCCTTTGGCGACTATATTCGGCGGGTTAAAGCATAAAAAAAGCCCGGCAGCGATGCCGGGCTTTTTCATCATGCGTGCGGATTAATGTGCATCGATAAAGACAATTTTCAGCACGAACAGCAGCGAGACGATAATCACGCACGGGCTGAGCTCGCGCAGACGGCCGGTACCGATCTTCATCACGCAGTAAGAGATAAAGCCTAAGGCGATACCTTCGGTGATTGAGAAGCTAAACGGCATCATCACCGCGGTGATAAACGCCGGTACCGCTTCCGTCAGGTCATCCCACTTCACGCGCGCCAGGCTTGAGGTCATCAGTACGCCAACGTAAATCAGCGCGCCGGCGGCGGCATAGGCCGGAACCATCCCTGCCAACGGTGACAGGAAGATAACCAGCAGGAACAGGATCCCAACGACAACGGCGGTCAGGCCGGTGCGTCCGCCCACGGAAACGCCGGAGGAGGATTCGATATAGGCGGTCACCGAAGAGGTACCAATAAAGGAACCGGCAACGGACGAGACGCTGTCGACAAACAGCGCTTGCTTCATGCGCGGGAATTTACCCTGTGCATCAGCCAGACCCGCTTTATCGGTGACGCCAATCAGCGTCCCGGAGGAGTCAAACAGGTTGACCAGCATAAACGAGAAGATCACGCCGGCCAGGCCCAGGTTCAGGGAGCCAGCCAGATCGACATGACCAATCACCGACGTCACGCTCGGCGGCGCGGAGACGATGCCGGTGTAGTGCACATCGCCCAGCATCCAGCCCAGTAGGGTGGTAACCACAATAGACACCAGGACCGCGGCATGAATGTTACGTGATGCCAGAATCGCGATGATAAAGAAGCCCAGTATGCCCAGCAGCACACTGTGGGAGGTCAGATGACCAATGCTGACCAGCGTTTCCGGATTAGCGACGATAACCCCGGCATTTTTCAGACCCATCATGCCGATAAACAGGCCGATACCGCTGGTGATACCGACGCGCAGGCTCACCGGAATATTGGCGATCATCCAGTAGCGTACACGGAAAATCGTCAGCAGCAGCAGACCGACGGCGCCCCAGAAAATCGCGCCCATGCCTACCTGCCACGGCAGGCCCATCGCCTGCACCACCACAAAGGCGAAGAAGGCGTTCAGACCCATCGCCGGCGCAAGAGCCACCGGCAGGTTCGCGAACAGGCCCATCAGGATACTGCCGAACGCAGCAATCAGACAGGTAGTCACAAACACGGCGCTGGTATCCATGCCCGCTACGCCAAGAATTTGTGGGTTAACAAAAACGATATACACCATCGTCAGGAACGTGGTGAAACCGGCGATCGCTTCCGTACGCACTGTGGTGCCGTGCTCGCGCAGCTTAAATACGCGCTCCAGCAGACCCTGGCCAGAAGACTGGCTGGTTTGTTGTTGACTCATTATCGGTTTCCGAACGTAAAGGAGGGAAAATTCGAGGCTATCCTATACCAAAACAGGGCACCCGGCGCAGTTGTATGGTAATTTTTTTCATTTATTTTGCTTATACGGCAACGATTGCGTCGCGGTATTGGGCATGACGAAAACGTTAAACTTGTTAATACGGAAAGACTATGACTCAACCAGAAGCAGTATTTTTTGACTGTGACGGCACACTGGTCGACAGTGAGGTGATTTGCTCCCGCGCCTACGTTCACATGTTCCAGGAATTCGGCATTACGCTGGACCTTGCCGAGATTTTTAAGCGCTTCAAAGGGGTGAAGCTGTACGAAATTATCGACACCATCAACGCTGAGCATGGCGTTAACCTGCAAAAAGCGACGCTGGAGCCAATTTACCGTGCGGAGGTCGCTCGCCTGTTTGATAGCGAACTGGAGGTGATTGCCGGAGCCCAGGCGCTGCTGGATGCGGTAAGCGTCCCGATGTGCGTGGTTTCCAATGGCCCGGTCAGTAAAATGCAGCACTCTCTTGGCCGCACCGGCCTGCTGCACCATTTCGCTGACCGCTTGTACAGCGGCTATGATATTCAGCGCTGGAAGCCTGACCCGGCGCTGATGTTTCATGCGGCAGAGGCCATGCAGGTAAAAGCCGAAAACTGTATCCTGGTGGATGACTCCAGCGCCGGTGCTCAGTCGGGGATTGCCGCCGGCATGGAGGTGTTTTATTTCTGCGCCGATCCGCATAACCAGCCGATCGATCATCCCAAAGTGACGACCTTTACCGATCTGGCAGAGCTGCCGGCATTGTGGCAAGCGCGCGGCTGGGATATCACGCGTTAAGGGCCTGGTGAGCGGCACGTTGGCATCGATGTAGCCCCGCTAAGCGTCTGTGCAAGCGGGGAATAGAATCAGCGACTGGTTATGGCTGCAATTCAGTGACTGCCGCTTTATCGGCAATAATCACCAGTGAAGGGTGTAATTTGAGCACCGACGCCGGCACCTGCTCGCTGACCGGGCCTTCAACCACCTGCTTAAGGGCTTGCGCCTTCGCCGCGCCGCTCACGATCAACAGCAGATTTTTTGCCGCCATCACGCTTCTCGGCCCCATGGTGACATAGCTATCGGGCACGACGGAAAAATCCCCGCCCATCTCGCCGTTAGCGACAATACCAATCATTTCCCCATGAATCGGCACTTCGACCGTCTGATCATGAAAGCGGGTGGTATTCGGCAGGTTGCCGCAAAAATGGCCGTCAGCCCCCAGCCCCAGCACCATCAGATCAAGGCCGCCAGCCTCTTCCAGCTGGCGATCGTGCTGAGCGGCGTTGTCCAGCGTCAGCTTGTGAATGTTCTCTTCTTTGATCTGCGCCGGGGTAAAAAACAGCTGGCGCAGATTAGATATCGTGACGCCTTCTCGCGACTGGCCGCGAAAGGGGATCTCATCGAAGTTGTAATAGTGCACCCGATCATAGAATGCTTTGCCTTTCACGGCGGCGGTTAGATGCTCATACATCCGCTTTGGCGTGCTGCCGGCCGTCACGGCGAGATTCACCCGCCGCGGTGCCGTGATATAGCCCAGAACATGATGGCTGGCGACCAGGCTCATCTCTTCATAATCTTCGGTCACAATCATTTTCATCTTGTCGTCCTTCACAAGCACAAAACGGGGGCTGAAGGCCCCCCTAACGGTTATTTAAACAGTTTCTGCACAAACTCGGCGTAGGCCGGGCGCCAGACGTCCATTTCATGGTTCAGGCCAGGATACGAGTGATAGTCGAAGTTGATCTTCTGTTTTTCCAGCTCGCGTTTCAGACCCGCGATATCGTTGCCGGTGACGGAATCTTTTTCCCCGACGACCACGGTAAAGTTGCGCAGCTGCTTATTGATCGCGTCAGGCTGCTTCAGCTGCGCTTCCACGCCGGCATTCGGCACTGTCGTGGTCGTGACGCCGCTAAAGGTGGCGAGCCAGCCAAAGCTATCCAGATGGTTCATTCCGGAAACCAGCGCCTGATAACCGCCCTGTGACAGGCCAGCCAGCGCCCGGCCGTCGGCATCTTTACGCACGTTAAACCGGGTATCGATCAGCGGAATGATATCCTGCATCAACTCGTTATCCGCCGCCTGCGCATTGAGCGGATAGAAGTTTTTGCGCCGCTCCTGCGGCGGAAAGTTTTCCGCTATCGCTTCCGGGGTATCGGTTTCGGTATCCGGGACCACCACCAGCATCGGCTTG
This sequence comes from Klebsiella sp. P1CD1, assembly GCF_003790505.1. Classification (NCBI taxonomy): domain Bacteria; kingdom Pseudomonadati; phylum Pseudomonadota; class Gammaproteobacteria; order Enterobacterales; family Enterobacteriaceae; genus Klebsiella; species Klebsiella sp. P1CD1. The sequence goes on along the minus strand of NZ_CP033631.1, from coordinate 38,201 downwards.
ATTTTGCCCTCCGCCAGCAGGTTATCCATGATCTGCGGGATACGCCCCTGATCGATGGCCGACAGACCGCTGTCGCCAAAGCCATGATAGAAATAGAGCACCGGCAGCGGATCGCCGGTTCCGCTATAGCCCGGCGGCGTCCAGACATAGAGACGACGTTCGGCGTTCAGTGCCTTCGAGTGATAGGTGAGGGTGCGCAGATCGCCATGCGCGACCGCCCGATCGTCGAGAATACTACCAGGTACCAGAATCAAACTGGTATTCACCTGGCGCTGCGGCTTCTGATAGCGGCTGCCGGTATCCACCGAGCGGAAGCCATCCACATCGAAATAGTATTCATAGAGATTGGGTTTCATCGGCTCACTTTTCCATGTCCACACCCCCTGAGCCTCTTTGGTCATGTCGTGTGAGACAAAGGAGTCCGGCGTGGCGCCGGTCACTACCGACACCCGCCGGGCATCAGGAGCAAACAGGCGATAAGTGATACTCTTATCCGCGTTAACCTGGGTAATAAAGTGGCTCACCGGCAGGGTGGGATCCGGCATCGCGGGTAATGGCGCCGCCTGGAGGGTAAATGCCGCGCCCGCCAGCGCCAGTGCGAAATACATTGCATGTCGTTTCATCGTTAGTCCTCTTCCGTTGTGTCCGTTCTGTTATCGTCTTACCACCAGATTTCCGCCTGCGCCCCCACGGCAAACTGATCGTTTTTACCGTCTTCAAAAATGCTGGTGGTATTATTCGCTGCCTTATCCAGGTCGATATCCTTCGCTTTAATATAGGTGGCATAGAAGCGAATTTCCGGGCGCGAGGTCAGCATACTGGTATTGACTTTGAAGGTATGGAACAGCGTGGTCTTGTAGCCGGACTCGTTATATTTCTTGCCGGTAACATCTTTGTTTTGCTGTTTGAAGTATCCCAGCTCAACGCCGGTCTGGTTATATTTATCCCAGATATAAGCCGGTCGCAGGACCGTGCGAATGGATTCAAAATCGGAGTGGGCCCCGGTTTCGTAGCTATAGACATCGTTACCAAAGGAGTAGACGATGGCATTCGCCATAATAACGTCATCGCGTAAATAGGTTTCCCCCTGCGAGGTTAAGCGCACGGCGGTGCCATTGGTATGATCGCCATAATAGCGGCCGTTAAAGGTGGTATAGGGGCTGGATCCGGCATAGCGCGAGAAGCTGCTGGCAATAGAATTATTCGCCAGTAAGAAAGAGAATTCATTAAAGCCGCCGTTTGCCCATTTCTGTGTTAACGAAGTGCCTGCCATCCAGGTATCTTTCCACGGATAATAACCTTCATTGCCCTCTTTATATTTCTCTGAGGAACTTTGATTCGCGGCGACATAGCGTCCGCTGACCATCAGGCTGGCTTTATCCCACAGCGGAATCTCTTTGTAGCGAACGTCCAGAGTATTGGTGTTAATTTGCTGCTTATTGCTCAAAGAACGATCGTAATCATCGACATCTTCGCGGACCAATGCGATATCGAATTTCCCGGCGCCCACCTGCCAGTTTTCCAGCCCCACGCCGGCCGCCGCATCGGTTCTCTGCGTTTTCCAGTCCAGCATCTGGATTTCGATTTTTGGCGCCCCGTGTTTGCCGACCCAGAAATCGGCTTCCGGGGCAAACGGCAGGAACCCTTTGGTGTTAACGTACATATCCGAGAACTGGATGTAGTTTTCGCCGCCGGTATTGTCACCAAACCAGCCTGAGGAGTACTGCTGGCCGACGTTCCCGTCGAGCATCACGATGGCATCAACGCGTTTATCACCTTCCTGAAACACCCGCTGCTTCAGCTGCAGATCGAACCAGCCGGAATATTCATTGCCCAGGCGGCCAAGCGAACCGATCGCCCACGATTTTGGCGAGCCGTGCGAGGCGGTGCCCCAGCCGGAACGGAAGTAGCCGTTATAGCTGAAGCCAATTTCATCTTTCACGAACGTGCTAAAATCTTTCAGCGTCATCGCGCTGTAGGCTGGCGCGCCATCCGTGGCAGGTTGTTGATTTTTAACCAGCACCGCATCCGGTTTAACCGCCGTTTTCGGACCGGCGGCCGCCACCCCTGTCTTACGCTTCTGACCTTCCGCAGGAGGAGACCATGAGGCCCAAATCTGGTCTCTTTTTCTCTCCTGGTCCTGATATTTTTTGAGCTCTTTTTGCGTGTCTTTGAGCGCTTTCTCCAGCAGCTCAAGTCGTTGCTCCACCGTCAACGGGCTTGCTATCAGAGTGGTGGAATAACAAAGAGGCGCCAGCAAGACTATCGCCGAAGCGATCCTGTTTTTTCTCATCATAATATTCCTTTATATAAGCATTGGCGTAAATAAAACACGACAGCAACAACCATCCCGCGCAGGTTCTAATAGCCCTATCCATACCGTTTGAGGTCGCGGCGGCTGTTATTTTTGCAGTTAGACAAAAGCAAAAAAAAACCTGAAGAAGACCATCTGCCTTAACAGATAATCCTCTTCAGGTTTTGCCCGCACATCGCGGTAGCAACCCTCATTCAGCCATTATTGGCCCGCATAAAACAAAAAAACCTGATACCGCCGCCGTAGGGGCAATATCAGGTTTTGCCTGCTGTCGCAGTCACAATCCGTTTAAACCACCCTGAGCGTTTAAGCTCAGGAGTGGGCGTTGATTGTTACGCGATAAAATGAATAACTCAAACGGGCAGATTGTTAATTGTGACGATAATCTCAGCAATCTCGCTGCCACGAGATAAATCATATCTAATTCTGATAAAGCCATTTACCAGAATTAGACAGAATGATTATTACTCTTTCGGATCTTTGCCGGCGAGCAGTTTATCCAGCTCATCGCCGCCAACGTGACGGAAATCCTGACCTTTGACGAAGTAGAAAATATATTCGCAGATATTCTGGCAGCGGTCGCCAATACGCTCGATGGAGCGCGCGCAGAACAGCGCGGTCAGGACGCTGGGGATAGTGCGCGAGTCTTCCATCATGTAGGTCATCAGCTGGCGTACGATGCCTTCATACTCCTGGTCGACTTTTTTATCTTCGCGATAGATACGTACCGCTTCGTCGAGATCCATACGCGCAAACGCATCCAGTACGTCATGCAGCATCTGCACCGTGTGACGGCCCAGCGATTCGAGGCTCACCAGCAGCGGCTGGTGCTGCTGGGAAAACTTCTCCAGCGCGGTGCGGCAGATTTTATCCGCCACGTCGCCGATGCGTTCCAGCTCAGCGATAGTCTTGATGATCGCCATCACCAGGCGCAGGTCGCTGGCGGTCGGCTGGCGCTTGGCGATGATGCGCACGCAGGCCTCGTCGATCGCCACTTCCATCATGTTGACCTGCTTGTCGCCGTCGATGACGCGTTTCGCCAGATCGCTGTCCTGGTTATGCATGGCGGTGATCGCATCAGAAAGCTGTTGCTCCACCAGCCCACCCATGGTCATCACCTGGGTGCGGATATACTCCAGTTCAGCGTTGAACTGGCCGGAAATATGTTTGTTAAGATTTAGGTTGTCCATGGTGTCTCCTGATTGCCCAACTGGTGAGAGCCTGAAAGCACAAGGGCAAATCAACCGTAGCGGCCAGTAATATAATCTTCAGTTTGTTTCTTCGCGGGCTTGGTAAACAGGTCGTCCGTGTTGCTGAACTCAATCAGCTCGCCAAGATACATAAATGCCGTATGGTCGGAGCAACGCGCAGCCTGCTGCATGTTGTGAGTCACGATAACGACGGTGTAGTCCTGTTTCAGCTCGGTGATCAGCTCTTCGATACGCCCGGTGGAGATCGGGTCCAGCGCGGAGCACGGCTCATCAAGCAGCAGCACTTCCGGGCGGATCGCGATACCGCGGGCAATACACAGACGCTGCTGCTGACCCCCGGAGAGAGAATACCCGCTCTGGTGCAGTTTATCTTTGGTTTCGTTCCATAATGCGGCTTTGGTCAGCGCCCACTGCACGCGCTCGTCCATATCGGCACGGGACAGCTTTTCAAACAGGCGCACGCCGAAGGCGATATTGTCATAAATGGACATCGGGAACGGCGTTGGTTTCTGGAACACCATGCCAACCTTAGCGCGCAGCAGGGCGATATCCTGGGTGTTGGTCAGAATGTTGTCGCCATCCAGCAGGATCTCGCCTTCCGCACGCTGCTCCGGATACAGTTCGAACATTTTGTTGAACGTGCGCAGCAGGGTGGATTTACCACAGCCTGACGGACCGATAAACGCCGTCACCTGGTTTTTGGTGATATCCAGGTTGATGTTCTTCAGGGCATGGAATTTGCCGTAGTAGAAGTTCAGGTTACGAACTGAAATCTTACCCGGAGCTGTATTCACCATACTCATCTCTATCTCTTCCTCATTCAGCGCAGCAGTCGCTGCGCCGCAAAAAATTAACCGTGTTTCTTCTTGGCGAAGATAACGCGCGCCAGGATGTTCAGCAGCAAGACGCACAGGGTGATAATCAATACCCCGGCCCATGCCAGTTGCTGCCACTCCGCAAACGGACTCATGGCAAATTTGAAAATGGTCACCGGCAGGTTAGCAATCGGCTGCATCATGTCGGTGCTCCAGAACTGGTTGGACAGCGCAGTGAACAGCAGCGGCGCCGTTTCCCCGGCGATACGGGCGATAGCCAGCAGGATCCCGGTCATAATCCCTGAGACGGACGCTTTCAGGGTGATCGCCGAGATCATCTTCCACTTCGGCGTCCCCAGCGCATAGGCCGCTTCACGCAGGCTATCCGGCACCAGCTTCAGCATGTTTTCGGTGGTACGAATAACGATAGGCACCTGCAGCAGCGCCAGTGCGATAACGCCCGCCCAGCCCGAGAAGTGCTGCATCTGCGCCACCACGATGGTGTAGACAAACAGGCCGACCACGATAGACGGCGCGGAAAGCAGAATATCGTTGATAAAACGGATGATTTCCGCCAGCACCGATTTGCGGCCATACTCCGCCAGATAAATTCCGGCAAGGATACCCAGCGGCGTACCAAAGACGGTTGCCCACAGGATCAGCAGGCCGCTGCCGGCGAGGGCGTTAGCCAGGCCACCGCCCGCCGTATTCGGCGGCGGCGTCATTTCGGTGAAGAGCGCCAGACTCATGCCATCGAAACCGCGGGTTATCGTCGCCATCAGGATCCAGATAAGCCAGAACAAACCAAACGCCATGGTCGCCATCGACAGCGCCAGAGCGATACGGTTCTTCATACGACGTTTGGCCTGCATCTTGCGACGGGACTCCGCCAGCTCGGTAGAGATTTGCAATTCAATGGTCGCCATTAGCGTGCCCCCTCATTCTTCGCGAGGCGCATAATCATGAACTTAGACGCGGCCAGAACGATAAAGGTGATAACGAACAGGATCAGGCCCAGCTCCATCAGCGCCGCCACGTGCAGGCCGGTTTCCGCTTCGGCGAACTCATTAGCCAGCGCGGAGGTAATACTATTCCCTGGCATATACAACGAGATGCTGTCGAGCTGGTAGGTGTTGCCGATAATAAAAGTTACCGCCATGGTTTCACCCAGCGCGCGGCCCAGACCGAGCATCACCCCGCCGATCACCCCATTCTTGGTGAACGGTAAGACAATGCGCCAGATCACCTCCCAGGTGGTGCAGCCGATGCCATAGGCCGACTCTTTCATCATCACCGGCGTCTGTTCGAAAACATCACGCATGACCGCGGCGATATAAGGGATGATCATGATGGCCAGAATGACGCCAGCGGCGAGAATACCGATACCAAACGCCGGGCCGGCAAACAGCGCGCCGACGAACGGGATGCTCGACAGGACGTTACCGACCGGCTCCTGGAAGTAAGTCGCAAACAGCGGGGCGAAAATAAACAGGCCCCACATGCCGTACACGATACTCGGGATTGCCGCCAGCAGCTCAATCGCAATGCCCAGCGGACGCTTGAGCCAGGCGGGGGACAGTTCGGTCAGAAACAGCGCGATGCCAAAGCTCACTGGGACGGCGATCAGCAGCGCGATAAAGGAGGTCACCAGGGTTCCGTAAATCGGTACCAGCGCGCCGAAGATTTCGTTGGGCGCATCCCACTCTTTGGTCCACAAAAAAGCAAAGCCAAACTTTTGAATGCTCGGCCAGGAAGAGATGATCAGGGAAACGATGATGCCGCCCAGCATCAATAGCACAATCAGCGCAGCCAGTTTTACCAGCGCACTGAAAATCATGTCACCCTTTTTCCCCGGAGGGGTAAATGCAGGCTTGGTTGCAGCCATAGATTACTCTTTACGTATTAAAACTTGTTCGAATAAATGCCCGGTGGCGTTCGCTCCCGGGCCTACAGTCTGAACCGTAGGGCGGGCAGCGCCTGAACGCCCCCGCCATCTTCGTCAAAAATCTACTGTTAGTACAGCGCTTTACCGCTGCTGTCTTTGACGTTGGTTTTCCATGCCGCGCGAACCTGCTCTACCACGCTTTCCGGCAGCGTCGCGTAATCCAGCGCATTCGCTTCTTTCCCGCCGTTTTTATACGCCCAGTCGAAGAACTTCAGCACTTCAGCGGTCTGTTCCGGCTTGTTGGTCGCCTTATGCACCAGGATGAAGGTGGTTGAGGTGATCGGCCATGCATTTTCGCCTTTCTGGTTGGTCAGGTCCTGAGCGAAAGACTTGCTCCAGTCAACGCCTTTTGCGGCGTTAGCGAAGTTGTCTTCAGTCGGGCTAACCGGCTTGCCGTCGGCAGAGACCAGCTTGGTATACGCGAGGTTGTTTTGCTTGGCGTAAGCGTATTCAACGTAACCAATCGAGCCCGGCAGACGCTGAACAAAGGCGGCGATACCGTCGTTGCCTTTACCGCCCAGGCCGGTTGGCCAGTTAACGGTAGAGCCGGCGCCGATTTTCGATTTCCACTCTTCATTCACTTTGGACAGGTAGCTGGTGAAGACGAAGGAGGTACCGGAACCATCGGCGCGGCGGACCACGGCGATGTTCTGCGACGGCAGCTTCAGGCCCGGGTTGAGTTTAGCGATCGCTGCGTCATCCCATTTTTTAATTTTACCCAGGTAGATATCACCGAGGGTTTTGCCATCCAGCACCAGTTCGCCGGATTTCACGCCAGGCAGGTTAACCGCCAGTACCACGCCGCCAATCACGGTCGGGAACTGGAACAGACCTTCCTGGGTCAGTTTGTCATCAGCCAGCGGAGCATCAGAAGCACCGAAATCAACGGTGTTGGCAATAATCTGCTTAACGCCACCAGAGGAACCAATACCCTGGTAGTTCACTTTATTGCCGGTTTCTTTCTGATAGGTGTCAGCCCATTTGGCATACACCGGCGCAGGGAAAGTTGCGCCTGCGCCAGTCAGGCTTGCTGCTGCGAAGGCAGAGAAAGCGCTCATCGATAAGGTCGCGGCGACAACTGTTGCGACGGTGGTACGCATAACGTTCATAATGTCTCCTGCTGGGATTCGTAAATCATTGTTTCGAGGCTATGGTGAGCAAAATAGGTCAAAGAGGTGACAGTAAAATGTACGAATTATGACAGTTTTATGACAGGCAGAAAGAAGGGATTTTACAGCAAATAATAAATATATAACTCAGATAGTTATCTGTAATCATGACCGTGCAATGACAGAATAATTTTCTTTTTATGACAGCGAAATCGGACCGCAAAACGTTCGTTTGTCACCTACCGCCAGCCAAAATATTTCGCGCAAGTTCGGTAATAAACAGCAGGTGAAAATAAAAAGGGCCGCCGCCGGCAGCCCTTTGCAAGTAATGATGGTTTTACTCAACCGTTACCGATTTCGCCAGGTTACGCGGCTGGTCAACGTCAGTGCCTTTGATCAGCGCGACGTGATAAGCCAACAGCTGCAGCGGTACCGTATAGAAGATAGGGGCGATCGTCTCTTCGACATGCGGCATCTCGATGATGTGCATGTTGTCGCTACCGTTGAAGCCGGCTTCACCGTCGGCGAAGACATACAGCTCACCGCCGCGGGCACGAACCTCTTCGATGTTGGATTTCAGTTTTTCCAGCAACTCGTTGTTCGGCGCCACCACAATCACCGGCATTTCCGCATCAATCAGCGCCAGCGGGCCGTGCTTAAGCTCGCCCGCCGCATAGGCTTCCGCGTGAATGTAGGAGATCTCTTTCAGCTTCAGCGCCCCTTCCATGGCGATCGGGTACTGATCGCCGCGGCCAAGGAACAGCGCATGGTGCTTATCAGAGAAACGCTCCGCCAGCTGCTCAATACGCTTGTCCTGGGAGAGCATCTGCTCGATACGGTTCGGCAGGGCCTGAAGGCCGTGCACGATATCATGCTCGATAGACGCATCCTGACCTTTCAGTCGCGCCAGCTTCGCCACCAGCATCAACAGCACGGTTAGCTGAGTGGTAAAGGCTTTGGTCGAGGCCACGCCGATTTCCGTTCCGGCTTTGGTCATCAGCGCCAGATCGGACTCACGCACCAGTGACGAGCCCGGTACGTTGCAGATAGCCAGCGAGCCGAGATAGCCCAGCTCTTTCGACAGACGCAGCGCCGCCAGGGTATCGGCGGTTTCACCCGACTGGGAGAGGGTGATCATCAGGCTATTGCGACGCACCGCGGACTTGCGATAGCGGAATTCCGAGGCGATTTCTACATCGCATGGGACGCCGGCTAATGCTTCGAACCAGTAACGGGAGACCATCCCGGAGTTATAGGAAGTCCCGCAGGCAACAATCTGAATATGTTCAACCTGAGCCAGCATTTCATTGGCGTTCGGCCCCAGCTCGCTGAGATCCACTTCGCCATGGCTGATGCGCCCGGTCAGGGTGTTCTTAATCGCGTTCGGCTGCTCGAAAATCTCTTTCTGCATATAGTGGCGGTAGATACCTTTATCGCCAGCGTCATACTGCAGATTGGATTCGATCTCCTGGCGTTTCACTTCCGCGCCGGATTTATCGAAAATCACCACCGAGCGGCGAGTGACTTCGGCAATATCGCCCTCTTCGAGGAAGATAAAGCGGCGGGTCACTGGCAGCAATGCCAGCTGGTCGGAAGCGATAAAGTTTTCGCCCATTCCCAGGCCAATCACCAGCGGGCTACCGGAGCGAGCCGCCAGCAGGGTTCCCGGGTCACGGGTATCCATGATCACCGTACCGTAGGCGCCGCGCAGCTGTGGAATAGCGCGCAGCACGGCTTCACGCAAGGTACCGCCTTGTTCCAGCTCCCAGTGCACCAGATGGGCGATAACTTCGGTATCGGTCTCGGTGACGAAGACATAGCCGCGAGACTGCAGCAGGGCACGCAGCGGCTCATGGTTCTCAATGATCCCATTATGGACCACCACAATGTGTTCAGAAACATGCGGATGCGCATTGCTCTCGGACGGTTCGCCGTGCGTCGCCCAGCGAGTATGGGCGATCCCGGTACCACCATGTAACGGCTGCTCTTCTACCGCCTGAGCCAGCATCTGAACTTTACCCAGGCGACGCACGCGGGTCATATGACCTTCGCTGTCGACCACCGCCAGACCGGCAGAGTCATACCCACGGTATTCCAGACGACGTAAACCTTCGAGAAGGATTTCAGCAATATCACGCTGCGCGACTGCGCCAACAATTCCACACATAGTTAAATTTCCTGATAATGGCGATATGCCATGCGTTGTCGCTGACCTGTATTTGCCCGTTTTCCGGGCGCCCCGAGCCTTGTAGAGAGTGGGGTTATTGTTATGGTACTGCCTGCGGACGGGGGTCTATATTGACCCTCTCATCCTGGTTCGCCGGGCATATTTCCCCGGCGATAATCCAAATTATTTCTTCTTCACCGGACGCTGCCAGCCCTGTTTGTGGACCTGCGGTACGCGGCTCAACACCAGTTCGTTATCGGCGATATTGCGCGTGACGGTGGTCCCGGCGGCGATAGTGACGCCGTTGCCTACCGTGACGGGCGCCACCAGCTGGGTATCCGAGCCGACAAAGACATCATCGCCAATAATCGTTTTATGCTTGTTCGCACCATCGTAGTTGCAGGTGATGGTGCCCGCGCCGATATTGACGTTATCACCGATCTCCGCATCGCCCAGATAGGTCAGATGACCCGCCTTGGAGCCTTTCCCGAGACGCGCTTTTTTCATTTCCACGAAGTTGCCAACGTGGGCGCCTTCCAGCAGTTCGGCGCCTGGACGCAGACGGGCAAATGGGCCGATGGTGCAGGCAGCCTGCAGCTGGGCATCTTCCACCACGCTATAGGGGCTAATTTCGCAGTCATCGCCGATGGTGCTGTTTTTGATCACGCAGCCGGCGCCGATTTTCACACGATCGCCCAGCACCACATTGCCTTCCAGAATAACGTTAGTATCGATCTCCACATCGCGCCCGTGCTGCAGCGTACCGCGCAGATCGAAACGCGCCGGATCGCGCAGCATCACGCCCGCCAGCAGTAATTTTTCTGCCTGCTCAGCCTGGTAGACGCGCTCCAGGCGCGCAAGCTGCAGGCGATTGTTGACGCCTTCGACTTCGCTCAGGCGCTGCGGATGCACCGCGACGATCTCGCGCCCTTCCTGATACGCCATGGCGATGATATCGGTGATGTAGTATTCGCCCTGAGCGTTGTTATTGGTGAGCTTCGCCAGCCAGCGCTTGAGGTCTGCTCCGCCGGCGATCAGGATCCCGGTGTTGATTTCCTGGATCTGGCGCTGGGCCTCGCTGGCATCTTTGTGCTCAACGATGCCCGTCACCTGGTCATTTTCACGGGTAATGCGGCCGTAGCCCGTTGGGTCATCCAGCTTCACCGTCAGCAGACCAATGCCACCCAGTGGTTTCGCGGCGCGCAGGCGCTGTAGCGTCTCAACCGAGATCAGCGGCACGTCGCCATAGAGCATCAGAATGTCTTCATCATCATTGAAGAAGGGTGCGGCCTGCTGCATAGCGTGTCCGGTTCCGAGCTGCTCAGCCTGCAGCACCCAGTTCAGGTTGTCTTCATGGAGGGTCTGACGCAGCAGATCGCCACCGTGACCGTACACCAGATGCACCGCACATGCGCCTAAATCGTTAGCGGCATCAATGACATGCTGCACCATTGGCTTCCCGGCCAGGGTATGCAGCACCTTAGGAAGATCGGAATACATGCGGGTCCCTTTGCCTGCGGCAAGGATAACCACGCTCATCGCACTATTTGACATACTCATCCTGACGGTAGTTAGAACGGAAAGTAAAAGCCTTTCACGTTGAAATTTCTACATATTTTTCATCATAAAACGAGACGTGGAGAAAACGCCCAAGCCCGCGGTTATACACCATTTTATGACGCTATTTTTAACCACTGCAAATCAGTTTAACGCTGAAAAAGGGGGGTGGGGAGGGTAATCATTGACTATCTCACTGCTTTTGCTGTTTTTTCGCCACCTGAATAAAGCGGCAGAGCGCGGCCCTATTGGCGGAGATCAACAGGAGATGAGCCGACTGAGTGTAAATCAGCCGCAGGCAGGGAAGAGCTGAAGTGATTGGTGGCATCAATAAAATACAAAAGGCCACCGCCAGGTGACCTTCATTTACCGGTTGCACATCGCCAGTGTTGTCGTTTTGATGGGCGATACGTCGTGCAAGCCGGGGAATAGCGCGTGGCTTAGAAGCTCAGTACGCTGAATTTGGCGATGATTTTATGGAACAGTTTCATGATGATTTCCTGACGCAGGTGCAGTTTGATAACGCTCTTTATGTGACATACATCACAAAAATAGAGTCTACGCCTCATCATTTAACTAATCAATAACAATTAAGGGTGGATCCTGTTTTCACTTTATCCGCTCGCCAGCCGCTGGCCATAAAAAAAGCCAGCCTGGAAACCAGACTGGCTTTTTACGTTCAAGCCGGTGTTACATCGCTTTTTTGGTCAACTCGATAACGCGCAGTTTAGCGATCGCTTTGGCCAGTTCCGCAGACGCCTGAGCGTAATCCACATCGCCATGGGAGCTCTTAATGTGCTCTTCGGCTTTGCGTTTCGCTTCCAGCGCTCGCGCTTCGTCGAGGTCCTGACCGCGAATTGCGGTATCCGCCAGAACGGTCACGCTGCCAGGCTGCACTTCAAGAATGCCGCCAGACAGATAGATAAACTCTTCATGACCGTGCTGTTTAACGATGCGAATCATACCAGGCTTAATGGCGGTGAGCAGCGGCGCGTGTCCCGGGTAAATACCCAGTTCACCTTCGCTACCCGTTACCTGGATTTTTTCGACCAGACCAGAGAACATTTGTAACTCTGCGCTGACGACGTCCAGGTGGTAAGTCATTGCCATATCACCCTCCGATTAAGGCGTTAAAGTTTTTTGGCTTTTTCCACGGCTTCGTCGATGGAACCGACCATGTAGAACGCCTGCTCTGGCAGGTGATCGTATTCGCCTTCCATGATGCCTTTAAAGCCACGGATAGTGTCTTTCAGCGCCACGTATTTGCCCGGAGAACCGGTAAAGACTTCTGCTACGAAGAACGGCTGGGACAGGAAGCGCTGGATCTTACGTGCGCGAGCTACCACCAGTTTGTCTTCTTCAGACAGTTCGTCCATACCGAGGATGGCGATGATATCTTTCAGTTCCTGATAACGCTGCAGGATGGACTGAACGCCACGCGCGGTGTCGTAGTGTTCCTGACCAACAACCAGCGGATCCAGCTGACGGCTGGTGGAGTCCAGCGGGTCAACGGCCGGGTAAATACCCAGGGAAGCGATCTGACGGCTCAGTACTACTGTTGCATCTAAGTGAGCAAAGGTAGTGGCTGGGGATGGGTCAGTTAAGTCATCCGCCGGTACGTATACCGCCTGTACGGAGGTGATAGAACCGGTTTTGGTGGAGGTGATACGTTCCTGCAGAACGCCCATCTCTTCCGCCAGAGTCGGCTGATAACCTACCGCTGAAGGCATACGACCCAGCAGTGCGGATACTTCAGTACCGGCCAGGGTGTAACGATAGATGTTATCGACGAACAGCAGAACGTCACGACCTTCGTCACGGAATTTCTCAGCCATGGTCAGGCCGGTCAGCGCAACGCGCAGACGGTTTCCCGGCGGCTCGTTCATCTGGCCGTACACCAGGGATACTTTATCGATAACGTTGGAGTCGGTCATTTCGTGGTAGAAGTCGTTACCCTCACGAGTACGCTCACCGACGCCCGCAAACACAGAGTAACCGGAGTGCTCGATCGCGATGTTACGGATCAGCTCCATCATGTTTACGGTTTTACCTACACCCGCACCACCGAACAGACCAACTTTACCGCCCTTCGCGAACGGACACATCAGGTCGATAACTTTGATACCGGTTTCCAGCAGTTCCTGAGAGCTGGACAGCTCTTCATAGGAAGGTGCTGCGCGGTGGATAGCCCAACGCTCTTCTTCACCGATGTCGCCTTTCATGTCGACCGGCTGACCCAGTACGTTCATGATACGACCCAGTGTAGCTTTACCTACCGGGACTTCGATTGGGTGCTCGAGGTCTTTTACTTCCAGACCGCGGCGAAGACCATCGGAAGACCCCATGGCGATGGTACGAACGATACCGCCGCCGAGCTGCTGCTGAACTTCCAGCACCAGAACTTCTTTACCATTCTGCACCTCAAGAGCTTCGTACACGCGCGGTACGGCATCCTGAGGGAATTCGACGTCAACTACGGCGCCGATTACCTGGACAATTTTTCCAGTAGCCATCTTGAATCCTCTACGAATTAACCTGGTTATACCGCGGATGCACCACCGACGATCTCGGTGAGTTCCTGAGTAATGCTGGCCTGTCGAGCTTTGTTGTATACCAACTGCAGCTCTTTAATCAGGCTGCCGCCATTGTCGGTCGCGGCTTTCATCGCCACCATACGTGCGGCCTGCTCGCTGGCCAGGTTTTCTACCACGCCCTGATAGACCTGAGATTCGACATAACGACGCAGGAGGGTATCCAGCAGCGCTTTCGGATCGGGTTCGTACAGGTAATCCCAGGATTTACGTTTCAGATCAGCGTCTTCTGATGCCGGTAACGGCAGCAGCTGAGTGATCGTCGGAACCTGAGACATGGTGTTAATAAATTTGTTGCTGACAACGTACAGCTTGTCCAGACGGCCTTCATCATAGGCCTGCAACATCACTTTTACCGGGCCGATCAGTTCGGACAGGGAGGGGTTATCCCCCATACCGGTCACCTGTGCAACCACGTTACCGCCAACGGCGTTAAAGAAAGAGACGCCCTTAGAGCCGATCATTGCGAGGTCGCACTGAACGCCTTTATCGGACCATGCTTTCATTTCCGCCAGCAGTTTCTTGAACAGGTTAATGTTCAAGCCGCCGCACAGACCACGGTCGGTCGACACCACCAGGTAGCCCACGCGCTTAACGTCGCGTTCTTCCAGGTAAGGGTGCTTATATTCCAGATTACCGTTCGCAAGGTGACCAATCACTTTGCGCATAGTATCTGCGTAAGGACGGCTGGCCGCCATACGCTCCTGCGATTTACGCATTTTGGAAGCGGCGACCATCTCCATCGCTTTAGTGATCTTTTGCGTGTTCTGGACGCTTGCGATCTTACTACGTATCTCTTTTGCGCCGGCCATGAGCTTCTCCTCAATGCCTTGCGGCCTGCCCTAAGACAGACCGCCAGACGTTACCAGGACTGGGTTGCTTTGAAGGAATCGAGGATGCCTTTCAGCTTGCCTTCGATTTCGTCGTTATAGCCACCGGACTGGTTAATCTCTTGCATCAGCGGAGCGTGATCACGGTCGACGTAAGCCAGCAGAGCGGCTTCGAAGCTACCGATTTTCGCCAGTTCTACATCAGCCAGGTAACCACGTTCTGCTGCGAACAGAACCAGAGACTGCTGCGCAACGGACATCGGCGCATACTGTTTCTGTTTCAGCAGTTCGGTCACTTTCTGACCGTGGTCCAGCTGTTTGCGCGTTGCATCGTCAAGGTCGGATGCAAACTGGGAGAACGCTGCCAGTTCACGATACTGCGCCAGTGCGGTACGGATACCACCGGACAGTTTCTTCATGATCTTGGTCTGCGCTGCACCACCAACACGGGATACGGAGATACCCGGGTTAACCGCAGGACGAATACCGGCGTTGAACAGGTTGGTTTCCAGGAAGATCTGACCATCGGTAATGGAGATTACGTTGGTCGGAACGAATGCAGAAACGTCACCCGCCTGCGTTTCGATAATCGGCAGTGCGGTCAGAGAACCGGTTTTCCCTTTCACTTCACCTTTGGTGAAAGCTTCAACGTATTCGGCGTTAACACGCGCAGCACGCTCCAGCAGACGAGAGTGGAGGTAGAATACGTCGCCCGGGAAGGCTTCACGTCCTGGCGGACGACGGAGCAGCAGGGAGATCTGACGATAAGCAACAGCCTGTTTAGACAGGTCATCGTAAATGATCAGCGCATCTTCACCGCGGTCGCGGAAGTATTCGCCCATTGCGCAACCCGCGTATGGCGCCAGGTATTGCAGTGCAGCAGATTCGGATGCAGTCGCTACCACCACAATGGTGTTAGCCAGCGCGCCGTGCTCTTCCAGTTTACGCACCACGTTAGAGATGGTGGACGCTTTCTGGCCGATAGCAACATAGACGCACTTGATACCGGAATCACGCTGGTTGATGATGGCATCGATAGCCAGCGCAGTTTTACCGGTCTGACGGTCGCCGATGATCAGTTCACGCTGACCACGACCGATTGGGATCATGGCGTCAACGGATTTATAACCGGTCTGTACCGGCTGATCGACGGACTGACGTTCGATGACGCCCGGTGCGATCGCTTCTACGGCGGAGAAACCGTCGTTTTCCAGCGGACCTTTACCATCAATTGGCGCGCCCAGGGTGTTAACCACACGGCCCAGCAGGCCACGGCCAACCGGAACTTCCAGGATACGGCCAGTACATTTAACCTTCATGCCTTCGGCGAGGTCAGCATACGGACCCATCACCACGGCACCAACGGAGTCACGCTCCAGGTTCAATGCGATAGCGTAACGGTTACCCGGCAGGGAGATCATCTCACCCTGCATACATTCGGCAAGGCCGTGGATGCGGATAACACCGTCACTTACAGAAACAATAGTACCTTCGTTATGAGCTTCGCTCACAACATTGAACTGAGCAATGCGCTGCTTGATCAGTTCGCTGATTTCGGTGGAATTCAGTTGCATGCTCCAGTCCCCTTAAGACTGCAAGACGTCTGCAAGGCGATCAAGACGGCCGCGTACGCTGCCATCAATGACCATATCACCCGCACGGATGATAATACCTGCCATAACAGACTTATCGATTTTGCAATTCAGCTTAACTTTGCGTGACAGACGTTTTTCCATCGCGCTGACGATCCTGGCAAGCTGTTCATCACTCAGTTGGTTGGCAGATATTACTTCTACCTCTGCGATGGCCTCACTGGCCGCGCGCAGGTGAATGAATTGCTCAAGAACGTCCGGGAGCACCTTCAGACGATTGTTTTCCGCCATCACCTTAATCAGGTTCTGGCCGTTTTCGTCGAGTTGCTCACCGCAGATAGCGATAAACGCTTCTGAGAGCGTTTCCGGCGCCAAAGCACCGGAGAGAAGCTCTGCCATTTGGTCGTTTTTGGTCACTTCGGCGGCAAACGCCAGCATATCCTGCCAGCGTTCAACACTGTTGTGTTCGACGGCAAAGTCAAAAGCTGCTTTGGCGTAGGGGCGAGCTACCGTTACAAATTCAGACATCAGCCCCTCCCTCCTTACAGTTCAGCGACAAGTTTATCCACGATGTCGCTGTTAGCAGCTTCATCCACGGAACGTTCGATGATCTTCTCGGCGCCAGCAACAGCCAGGATAGCGACCTGCTTACGCAGCTCCTCACGTGCACGTTTACGCTCAGCATCAATTTCAGCCTGCGCTTGTGCAACGATTTTGGTGCGTTCCTGTTCTGCTTCAGCTTTAGCTTCGTCCAGAATCTGAGAGCGACGCTTGTTCGCCTGCTCAATGATTACCTGGGCTTCCGCTTTCGCTTTTTTCAGCTGGTCGGTCGCGTTGGCCTGTGCAAGGTCCAAATCTTTCTTAGCGCGTTCTGCAGAAGCTAAACCGTCAGAAATCTCTTTCTGGCGTTTTTCGATGGCAGCCATTAAAGGCGGCCATACGTACTTCATGCAGAACCATACGAAGATAACAAACGCGATGGCCTGGCCGAGGATTGTTGCGTTCATGTTCACAGCACAATACCTCTTTAATTAACTCTGTGGCTTAGGTTTCTAACAACTTACTACGCGACGGCGAACATCACGTACAGACCCAGACCTACAGCGATCATCGGGATAGCATCCACCAGACCCATAACGATAAAGAACTGAGTACGCAGCAGAGGAATCAGATCCGGTTGACGCGCTGCGCCTTCCAGGAATTTACCTCCGAGGATGCCGATACCGATCGCAGCACCGATTGCCGCCAGACCCATCATCACAGCGGCAGCCATGTACAGCAGATCCATATTCAGGTTTTCCATGACAGTCTCCAGTTTGTTTCAGTTAAAACGTAGTAGTGTTGGTAAAAATCAATGCTCTTCAGACGCCATCGACAGATAGACAATCGTCAGAACCATGAAGATGAAGGCTTGCAGCGTAATAATCAGGATGTGGAAAATGGCCCAAGGCACATTCAGAACCCACTGTGACCACCACGGCAACAGACCAGCAATCAGAATGAAAATCAGCTCACCGGCATACATGTTGCCGAACAGTCGCAGACCGAGAGAAACCGGTTTGGACAGCAGGCTTACCCCTTCAAGGATTAAGTTGACAGGAATGAACGCCCAGTGATTGAACGGCTGCATGGTCAGTTCTTTAACGAACCCACCTACGCCTTTCATTTTGATGCTGTAGAAAATAATCAGGATGAACACGCCAAGCGCCATCGACAGGGTGATGTTCACGTCGGCAGACGGAACCACGCGCAGTGCAGGCAGGCCGAAAATGTGTTCGCCGATATAAGGAATCAGGTCGATTGGCAGCAGGTCCATCAGGTTCATCAGGAAGACCCAGACGAACACGGTCAGCGCCAGCGGCGCGATAACCTTGCTCTTGCCATGGTACATGTCTTTGACGCTGCCATGGACGAAGCCGATGATCATTTCGATGAAGGTCTGGAATTTCCCTGGTACGCCGCTGGTCGCTTTCTTAGCAACGCTACGGAACATGGCCAGGAACAGCAGACCGAGAACCACCGAGAAGAACATGGAGTCAATGTTGAGCGTCCAGAAGGTGGCCGGGGGGTTGTGCGGATCCACCAGCGAGAAAGTACGCAAGTCAATCTGAAGGTTGTTCAGATGGTGACTTATGTATTCCTGCGGCGTCATATTTTCTGAAGCCATGATGCCTTTTACCCTTTGTTGTTGATTACAGCTGGCGCCAGAACTTGTACCACCAGCACCAAAACCCACGTCACGATCAGCGGCATAAATACCACTTTTAAAACAGCCAGCGCCATCGCCAGAAGGGCGAAGGTCAGCAACACCTTGAAGGCTTCACCGAAGGCGAAGGTCCAGGCCACACGGCCTTTTGCTGGTGTATGCGCCTGATGACGCCAGGCAAAAATCATAAACATCAGGTTCGGCAAAACCACCGCCAAACCGCCGCATACTGCGGAAATGCCCCAGAAGGGGTCTTTGAGGCTGAACAGCAGTCCACTTGCTATTACTGCCAGTAACTGAATAAACAGAAGCTTGCGAGCAACGTTTCGACTCAAGAGCGACACTGACATCACGTTTTTACTCCTGCTCCCTTTGAGGTATGTCGCGTGTCGTATAAAACGTCCTTTAAGACGAAGAGTCAAGCATCAAAAAGCGGACAAATTATACGGTGACGCCCCGTGATTTCAAACAATAAGTAGCAAAATAGTGAATAAATGTTTAATTATTTTCCAACGGACAACTTTCCGTGCATTTCAGCGTTCTGTGAGCAGTCATACAAAACTGCAAATAACGTGGAAACACGGCAATTAAAGCGTGCATTAGATCACATAATAAACATTTCAAGCGCCCTTTAATGAATCAAGGACATAAAACACTATTTTTCATGCTTTTGATATTCAAGATAAAAAGTGAGGACATTATCTAAAACAACCTCACATACAATAAAAACCTTTTATTGACATTTATAATAAAAATTTAACATCACTATGCTGTTTATCTGTGTCGATTTTTAGCACACTGATATTTTCAAAGTTGACTATTTTGTCAGTGAATCACTTACGCTAAGTTAACTGCAAGAAAAGCCATAGTAAAAACATGGTTAAATGCAGCCCGATAATATCGGGAGGTGACCTTTATTTTTGTAACATCCGCAGGCCACATTTTTTCCACATTTTTTGATAAAAACTAACGCGATTTTGGCGTGATCACCACCAGGTGCCGCTCCCCTTCCAACTGAGGAACATGCAGCTCAATCACCTCAGCAATGGCATATCCTTCCGGCAGGTTTTCCATTTCGTCTTTTTGCGCTAACCCTTTGAGTGCATAGAAGTGACCGTTCGCTGCCGGCAGATGATGGCACCAGCTCACCATATCATTGAGCGATGCGAAGGCGCGGCTTATCACACCGTCAAACGGCGGTTCGGCCGGGAAGGCTTCCACGCGGCTCTGCACCGGGGTGACATTATCCAGCTTCAGCTCATGCTGCACCTGACGCAGGAAGCGCACGCGCTTGCCGAGACTGTCGAGCAGGGTGAAATGCGACTCCGGACGCACGATGGCCAGTGGAATGCCAGGGAGCCCCGGTCCGGTCCCGACATCGATAAAGCGCGAGCCCTGCAGATAAGGCGCCACGATGATGCTGTCGAGGATATGACGCACCAGCATCTCATTCGGATCGCGAACGGAGGTCAGGTTATAGGCTTTGTTCCACTTATCGAGCAGCCCGACGTAGGCCACCAGCTGGTTTTTCTGGTGATCGGTGAGCGAAATACCCGCTTCATCCAGCAGACGAGAAAGTTTGTTGAGCACAGTCTGTACCTTCAAAAAATAATGAGCCCGGAGGCGCTAACGCTTACCGGGCTATGAATGATAAAGGCGAACGCTGATTATGCAACAGTGAAATCAGCGCAGGCAGGCGGCCGCAATCAGGCGCTGCGGCGCAGCATCCCCTGCTTTTTCAGCCAAACCAACAAAATAGAGATCGCCGCCGGCGTGATCCCGGAAATGCGTGACGCCTGCCCTATCGACGACGGCTTATGGTCGTTCAGTTTGGCGATCACTTCGTTAGACAGCCCGGTGACCTGGCGGTAATCGAGCGTCGCCGGCAGCACGGTATTCTCATTACGCTGCTGTTTCTCGATCTCATCCTGCTGGCGAGCGATGTAACCTTCATACTTCACCTGGATCTCTACCTGCTCGGCCGCTTGTTGATCTTCCAGTCCCGGTGCGAACGGCGACAGCTGAATCAGTTGCTCGTAGGTCATTTCCGGACGACGCAGTAGATCTTCACCACTCGCTTCACGCGACAGCGGCGCCGTCAGGTGAGCATTCACTTCGGCGGCGCTCTCTGCCTGCGGGTTCACCCAGGTCGATTTCAGACGCTGACGTTCACGTTCAATGCTTTCCAGCTTTTCGTTGTACCGCGCCCAGCGTTCATCGTCCACCAGACCCAGCTCACGCCCCTGTTCGGTCAGGCGCAGGTCGGCGTTATCTTCGCGCAGCATCAGACGATATTCGGCACGGGAGGTAAACATGCGGTACGGTTCTTTGGTACCCAGGGTGCACAGGTCATCCACCAGCACGCCGAGATAAGCCTGATCGCGACGCGGCGCCCAGCCCTCTTTTTCCGCAGAGAAGCGGGCAGCGTTAAGTCCAGCCAGCAGACCCTGAGCAGCGGCTTCTTCATAACCGGTGGTACCGTTGATCTGGCCGGCGAAGAACAGACCCTGAATAAATTTGCTCTCAAGCGTTGGCTTCAGATCGCGTGGGTCGAAGAAATCGTACTCAATGGCGTAGCCAGGACGGACGATCCGCGCGTTCTCCATCCCCTGCATTGAGCGGACGATTTGCATTTGCACATCAAACGGCAGGCTGGTGGAGATACCGTTCGGATAAATTTCGTTTGAGGTCAGGCCTTCCGGTTCAAGGAAAATCTGATGTTGGTTGCGATCGGCAAAGCGCATGACTTTGTCTTCGATCGACGGACAATAGCGTGGCCCGATCCCTTCGATCACCCCAGCGTACATTGGGCTGCGATCGAGGTTATTACGGATCACGTCATGGGTTTTCTCGTTGGTGTGGGTGATATAGCACGGCACCTGGCGCGGATGCTGATCCGCGGATCCCATGAACGAGAAGACCGGCATTGGGTTATCGCCGTGCTGTTGCGCCAGCACGCTGAAATCGATGGTGCGGGCGTCAATACGCGGTGGGGTTCCGGTTTTCAGGCGGCTTACGCGCAGCGGCAGCTCACGCAGACGACGAGACAGTGGAATTGACGGCGGATCGCCGGCACGCCCGCCGCTGTAGTTATCCAGACCAATATGGATTTTGCCATCGAGGAAGGTTCCGACGGTCAGCACCACCGCTTTGGCACGGAATTTGAGGCCCATCTGAGTGACGGCGCCCACGACGCGATCGTTTTCCACAATCAGATCTTCCACTGCCTGCTGGAAGATCATCAGGTTCGGCTGGTTCTCCAGCGCGGTGCGTACCGCCTGACGATACAGCACGCGGTCTGCCTGGGCGCGAGTGGCACGTACCGCGGGCCCTTTGCTGGCGTTTAGTATTCTAAACTGAATACCCGCCTGATCGATCGCGGTTGCCATCAATCCGCCGAGTGCGTCCACTTCTTTTACCAGGTGTCCTTTCCCAATGCCGCCAATCGCCGGGTTGCAGCTCATCTGCCCCAGCGTGTCGATATTGTGTGTCAAAAGCAGGGTTTGTTGGCCCATTCGTGCTGCGGCCATCGCGGCCTCAGTGCCTGCATGACCCCCGCCAATGATAATGACGTCAAAAGGATCCTGATAAAACATGGTGATCTGCCTCGCATAACGCGGTTTGAAAATGGATTGAAGCCCGGGCCGTGGATTCTACTCGGCTTTGGTCTTTTGAGAAAGACTCCGGGATCCTGAGTATTAAAAAGAAGATCTTTATATAGAGATCTGTTCTATTGTGATCTCTTATTAGGATCGACTCTCTTTGTGGATAAGTCGGATCCACGATGTAAGATCAAAAGCTTAAGAAGGATCACTATCTGTGAATGATCGGTGATCCTGGTCCGTATAAGCTGGGATCAAAATGAAGGGTTATACACAGCACAAAAACCATACGACGGTTATTCTTTGGATAACTACCGGTTGATCCAAGCTTTTAAGCATGGTTATCCACAGAAGATCCGACGATCTTTACAATTCTCAGAGCAAATTTTTCCAGGATCCCAGCCAGATTTCCGCTGGATCCTCCGGAATTTCATGTTCCAGTACGTTAATTTTCAGCGTTTCGCCGATCTGTTTTGCGCCGCTGGCCTTCAATGCTGCTTCTAATTTATCGATCGCCCCGCAGAAGGTGTCGTATTCGCGGCTGCCGATCCCGATGGCGCCAAAGCGCACGGCGGAAAGATCGGCCTTCTGCTCCAGCAATGCGTCATAGAAGGGAACCAGGTTGTCGGGAATGTCGCCGGCGCCATGCGTTGAAGAGATAACTAACCAGATCCCTTCCGCCTGCAGATCGTCAACCAGCGGACCGTGCTGGATTTCAGTGCTGTAGCCGGCTTCTTCCAGCTTTTCCGCCAGATGCTCTGCTACATATTCCGCACTGCCCAGGGTGCTGCCGCTGATAAGTGTAATGTCTGCCATGATCGCCGATCGCCCGCTCAACTGTTCAGAGTGGCGTATTGTACGCTGTGAGCGAGCTGGGATCTACCTGTGGAAAAATGTGGGATTAAAAAAAGCGATCAGGGCTTGATGGTACGCATGATCGGGTTCTGCAGCACGATCAGCGTCTCGGTGGACTGAATTTCATCAATTGTTTGGATCTTGTTGATAAGTACCTGCTGCAGGGCATCGATGGATTTACACATCACCTTAATAAAGATGCTGTAGTGGCCGGTGGTGTAATAAGCCTCGGTGACCTCCTCCAGGCTTTCCAGGCGGGCAAGGGCGGAAGGGTAGTCCTTGGCGCTCTTGAGAATAATGCCGATAAAGCAGCCGACATCATAGCCCAGCTGCTTGGGGCTGACGTCAATGCGCGCACCGGTAATGATACCCGCCTGTTTCATCTTTTCGACGCGCACATGAATGGTGCCCGGGCTGACGCTGAACTGTTTAGCCAGTTCGGCATAGGCGGTACGGGCGTTGGCCATCAGCGCATCGAGAATGCCGCGGTCCAGATTGTCGATCTGATAATTTTCCATATCTTTTTCTTATGAAGTTTGAGGGTTCTTGCTATTTTAGCTTCATATTTTGATGAATTAAAAGTCGATGCGGCTTTTTATTGATTGATTATTGTATTGCGGCCCTGTTTTGTTGCTTAATCAATGGCAACAGGACGCAGGAGTTATAAAAATGAAAACCGCATATATCGCAAAACAACGCCAGATCAGTTTCGTTAAATCCCACTTTTCCCGTCAGCTGGAAGAGAAGCTTGGCCTGATTGAAGTCCAGGCGCCAATCTTAAGCCGCGTGGGCGATGGGACGCAGGATAACTTGTCCGGCTGCGAGAAAGCGGTTCAGGTAAAAGTGAAAACACTGCCCGACGCCCAGTTCGAAGTGGTTCATTCGCTGGCGAAGTGGAAGCGTCAAACCCTGGGACAACACGACTTCAGCGCGGGCGAAGGGCTGTACACGCACATGAAGGCCCTTCGCCCCGATGAAGACCGTCTGACGCCTATCCATTCCGTCTATGTCGACCAGTGGGACTGGGAGCGCGTGATGGGCGATGAAGAGCGTCACGTCGGCACTCTGAAGGCAACCGTCGAGGCGATCTACGCCGGGATCAAAGCTACCGAGCTGGCGGTCAGCCAGGAATTTGGCCTGAAGCCTTTTCTGCCGGAACAGATCCATTTTGTTCACAGCCAGGAGCTGCTGAGCCGCTATCCCGATCTTGATGCCAAAGGCCGTGAGCGAGCCATTGCCAAAGAGTTGGGGGCCGTCTTCTTAATTGGTATCGGCGGCAAACTGTCTAACGGTAAGCGCCACGATGTGCGTGCGCCGGATTACGATGACTGGAGCACAGAGGTTTCTGAAGGCTTTGCCGGTCTGAACGGCGATATCCTGGTATGGAACCCGGTGCTGGAAGATGCCTTCGAGATCTCCTCAATGGGGATCCGCGTTGACGCCGAAGCGCTGAAGCGCCAGCTGGCCGTGACTGGCGATGAAGATCGCCTACAGCTTGAATGGCACCAGGCGCTGCTGCGCGGCGAGATGCCGCAGACTATCGGCGGCGGCATTGGCCAGTCTCGTCTGACGATGCTGCTGCTGCAGCTTGACCATATCGGCCAGGTACAGTGCGGCGTATGGCCGGCCCAGGTTCGCGAAAGCGTTTCCGCGCTGCTGTAATGAATTAGCGTCGCCAGCGTCGCAGCAGGCGGCTTCGCAGCCCGGTATCAAAGCGCCAGATATGATCGAAGATGCGCATGATGCCGGGTTTGCCGTGTACCGACATCGCCACCGCGTGAAAACGGTGCTGGTGCTTACGCTGTAACTCCCCCACCTGAGCAATCACCTCATCCGGCAACCGCTGGGCGATAAAGTCAGAGATCACGACGGCATCCGCATCCACCCACTGGGGGTTTTGCAGACGTTCAATAATGGCGCGAAAACAGCTGGCCAGATCGGTACCGCCGCGAAAGCGCTGGCTTAAAAAGCGGATCGCCTGCTCCAGCCCGCGCTCGCTGGTCAGTTCGTAATGCACCACTTCGCTGGAGAACAGCATAATAAAGCAGCGACGGTTATCGGCCAGCGCGACGCGCATGAGGGCCAGACAAAAGGCCTTAGCGCACTGCTCGTTAAAACCGCCCATCGACCCTGACGTATCGACGCAGACAATGAACGGCCCGCGCGGTTGCTCATCAAAATCCTGCCGTGTTACCGGGCGTTCGGTGATTTTCTCACGCCAGGCGTCGCCATGCAGCCGGTAGGTGAGCAGCTGCTTCTCCACCAGCTTGCGATAAAATTCAAACTCCAGCTCCGTGATGCCGAGCGTCGCCAGCTCCGGCGGCAGCAGCCGCAGAATGTCGTCACTCTGCTGGAGGCCGTCGACTTGCTCCGGTACTGTCGCCGGCTCGCGCACCAGGCTGCGAAAGGTTTCCATCGGGGCGTCTTTCTTCGGCACCGATTTCGCTTCCCGTGAACGTCCGAGTTGTTCCGCCAGCTGCAGTAGCTCCGGTTGCTGGTTGAGAAAATCGCCATAGCGCACGATCAGCTGATAGTCGCCGCGTTTGAGTTCGCCAGCGCTCATATCCCACAGACGCCCGGCGGCAGTGTCATTTTCCGCCAGTACCGGATCGAGCTGACCGCTGAGCGTCATTCGTTCCTGGACCTCACTGAGTAACTGATCGCGTTCTTCATCCAGCAACTGCTGGTTAAGGCTGGTGGCTTGCACCACCAGGCTCAGGCGCCAGCGCTGTAAAAACAGCGTATGCAACGCCGGGGTAAAGGTGGCATTGTCATCCACCAGCTTCTGCGCCTGAGCGGCAAAAGGAGACTGTAGCTGGTGCAGTTTGCCGAGGATCTGCGGGAGCTGGACGATAAACTGCGAGGTAGAGAGTAGCTGAGCCTGCTGATAGGTTTGCACTTCGGCGTCCAGATCCGGCGGGACGTTAACTTCTTTCAAACGGGCGCGAACGGCTTCACGCCAGCGTGGAATATCCGCCGCGATGATGTTTTTCAGGCGGGGGAATTTCTCAAAGAACACCGCCAACTGAGGAGAGGCCAGCAGCGCCAGCAGCATCTCCTCGATCATTCCCTCTTCGCTGACTGCCAGCATGACATTCAGCATATCGAGCGTCATGGCTGCTTCGCCTGTTTAATCTGCGCGCCGACGTCCTGCAGGCTGGCTTCGATTCTTCCCAGCCACTCGACCGGGATAAACAGACACTTTTGCTGCTCGCTGAAGCGGTTGTGTTGCTGGTGCCACTCATCATCGAGCGCCTCCAGCTGTTGGCGAATTTCTGCCGGCATGTTCTCCTGCGATGCGCTACCGGGCAGCGCGAGGCGTGAGCCCTGCAGGCTGACGTCGCGGACGACCAGGTGCTGGCTGGTGTCGACATCCATATTGAGCAGTTGGGCAAAGCCGATCCCGTTGAGCTTACCGCGGATCTCACCGCCCTTTTCCAGCCAGTTGGCTAACGCCTCGCGTTCAAAAGTAATGTGGATCACTTCCATATCGTGAAGTTTGAGCGGCTGCTGCAGCAGCAGCGTCAGGGTGGTCCCCTGGATCTCCGCCGGCAATTCATAATGCGGTTTGCGGCTAAACATCCCGCCAAGGCGGGTGACCTTCAACGCCGTTTTGTCGCTTTGCTGCTGTTGGATCTGAATGCGTCTCTGGACAATGGCCCCCAGCCGCGTCAGCATCGCCTGCTGTTGCCAGGCGTGACAGGTCATGAGCGTTTCCAGCTGCTGCGACATCAGGTTCATGCTCTCGACGTTGTGCCACAGACAATCTTTCAGCAGGATCAGATCTATCGGCGCGATGCTGTCGCGCCCGCTGAAGAAGGCGCTGGCCTGCAGCAGGCGAATGGCCTTTTTCCAGCGGCGATCCGAGACGTACGGCGCATTTGGCAGGGCATCCAGCTGCTGGCGGAGCTGGAATATCAGCTCAAACACCGCGTCTGGCAGTTTGATATTGCCGATCTGCTGCTGCCATTGGGTAAACTCTTCGTCGCTAACCTGCAGCGCGCTGGGCACTGGATTGATGTTTTCATCCTGCTGGCTGACCAGCATTGAACGGAAATTACCTTTATCCTGCACTTTATCAAGCCACAGACGGATCAGCATTCGGTCATACAGCGCTTCCAGACTGCTGTCGGCTTCGGGGAGTTCGTTCGACGCGGCCACCAGCAGGCGCATCGGGATTTTCTCTTCGTGCGCCCCATTGCGGAAGTGACGTTCGTTAATCGCCGTCAGCAGGGTGTTGAGGATCGCCGGACCCGCTTTCCATATTTCATCGAGAAAGACGATTTCGGCTTCCGGCAGGTAGCCGGCGGTTAAACGTTCGTAACGGCCTTCATCCTTCAGTGCCTGAATGGACAGTGGCCCAAAAACTTCTTCCGGGGTGGAGAAGCGGGTCATCAGGTATTCAAAAGCGCGCGCCTGCTGGAAGGCGAATTTGAGGCGGCGGGCAATCAGGCTTTTGGCGATCCCCGGTGGGCCGAGCAAAAAAACGCTCTCGCCGCTGAGCGCCGCCAGCAGGCAGAGGCGTATCGCGTGGCTGCGTTCAAAGAGTCCTTTTTCGAGTGCCGCGCTGAGCCGGGAAATTCTTTCAGCCAGTAAATGTGTTTGAGCCATAATTGAGTTGCGTGCTTTGTCATGTATCGTTATTGGGTCGAGTATAGATGTTAGAGCAGGGGCGGTAATAGCCTGAAGAATCGATTTATTTTTTTTGAGCCAGGTTAATATGGTGTCTGTTAGGGGTACGATTTCGCAAATAATCGTGCATACTGTGCGCTTTTTGTGGGCCAAGGGACTAGGCACACATTTGTTTTATAAACGAAAAGACTAGTCTATGAGCACTGATAATAAACAATCGTTGCCGGCATTAACGTTGGCGGCCATCGGCGTGGTGTACGGCGATATCGGTACCAGTCCACTGTATACCTTGCGCGAATGCCTGTCAGGTCAGTTTGGCTTTGGCGTTGAACGCGACGCCGTGTTTGGCTTTTTGTCGCTGATTTTCTGGCTGTTGATCTTTACCGTATCGATTAAATACATCACGTTCGTGATGCGGGCGGATAACGCCGGGGAAGGCGGGATCTTAACGCTGATGTCGCTGGCCGGACGTAATACCTCGGCCCGAATGACCTCCGTACTGGTGATCCTCGGCCTGATCGGCGGTAGCTTCTTCTATGGCGAAGTGGTGATTACGCCGGCGATTTCCGTTATGTCGGCGATAGAGGGGTTAGAAATTATCGCCCCGCAGCTTGATACCTGGATTGTCCCTATTTCCATTATCGTGCTGACTCTGCTGTTTGTGATCCAGAAGCACGGGACCGGCATGGTCGGTAAGCTGTTTGCGCCGATTATGCTGATCTGGTTCCTGTTGCTGGCGGTGCTGGGCGCGCGAAGCATTTACGCTAACCCGGAAGTTCTTCAGGCGCTAAATCCCTACTGGGCGGTGCATTTCTTCCTGCAGTACAAAACGGTTTCCTTTATTGCGCTCGGCGCGGTGGTGCTGTCGATTACCGGGGTGGAAGCGCTGTACGCCGATATGGGTCACTTCGGCAAACTGCCGATCCGCGTGGCCTGGTTCTCCGTCGTGCTGCCCTCGCTGGTGCTGAACTATTTTGGCCAGGGCGCGCTGCTGCTGAAGCACCCGGAAGCGATTAAAAACCCGTTCTTCCTGCTGGCGCCGGAGTGGGCGCTGATCCCGATGCTGATTATCGCCACGCTGGCGACGGTTATCGCCTCGCAGGCGGTGATCTCCGGGGTCTTCTCCCTGACCCGTCAGGCAGTGCGTCTGGGCTATCTGTCGCCGATGCGCATTATCCACACCTCGGAAATGGAGTCCGGACAGATTTACATCCCGTTCATTAACTGGCTGCTGTACGTTTCTGTGGTCATCGTTATTGTCAGCTTTGAGCATTCGTCTAATCTGGCGGCGGCGTATGGTATTGCGGTCACGGGCACCATGGTGCTGACCTCCATTCTGTCGGCAACGGTGGCGCGCAAAAACTGGCACTGGAATAAGCTGTTTGTCGGCCTGATGCTGGTGGCCTTCCTGTGTATCGATATTCCGCTGTTCTCGGCGAACCTCGATAAGATTGTCTCCGGCGGTTGGCTACCGTTGTCTCTGGGGCTGGTGATGTTTACGGTGATGACCACCTGGAAGAGCGAGCGTTTCCGCCTGCTGCGCCGGATGCACGAGCACGGCAATTCGCTGGAAGCGATGATCTCTTCGCTGGAGAAGTCACCGCCGGTGCGTGTGCCGGGTACCGCGGTGTATATGTCCCGCGCCCTGAACGTGATCCCGTTTGCCCTGTTGCATAACCTGAAGCACAACAAGGTGCTGCATGAGCGAGTGATTCTTCTGACTCTGCGCACCGAAGATGCGCCTTACGTGCATAACGTTCGCCGGGTGCAGATCGAGCAGCTGTCGCCGTCGTTCTGGCGGGTGGTGGCCAGCTACGGCTGGCGGGAAACGCCAAACGTTGAAGAAGTATTCCATCGCTGTGGCCTGGAAGGACTCAGCTGCCGGATGATGGAGACCTCGTTCTTCATGTCGCATGAGTCGCTGATTATCGGCAAACGACCGTGGTATCTGCGCCTGCGCGGCAAGCTTTATCTGCTGCTGCAGCGTAACGCCCTGCGGGCGCCGGATCAGTTTGAAATCCCGCCAAACCGGGTTATCGAGCTCGGTACCCAGGTCGAAATCTGATGTCAAAAAAGCCCTTCCATTGCGAAGGGCTTTTTGTTTCTCACTCCGGCTGTCATCTCCTGCCGTTGCCTTGCGAAACGTTTCGATGGCGATCACATTTCTCTCTTCTGGTGATGGTTTTCTGCTCACACATTGATAATAATTATTTTAGCGAAACGTTTCGCTAGTGGAGCAAAAGAGAAAAATGAAAAAAGGCACCGTACTTAACGCTGATATTTCCGCGGTCATTTCCCGCCTGGGCCACACCGATACGCTGGTGGTCTGCGATGCCGGATTACCGGTTCCCCGCAGCAGCACGCGCATTGATATGGCGCTGACTCAGGGCGTACCTTCCTTTATGCAGGTGCTGGAAGTGGTGACGACGGAAATGCAGGTTGAAGCGGCTGTTATCGCGGAAGAGATTAAAACCCATAATCCGCAGCTCCACGCGACGTTGCTCACTCACCTCGAGCAGCTGCAGCAGCACCAGGGAAATACCATTGAAATTCGTTACACCAGCCATGAGCAGTTCAAAAAACAAACCGCAGACAGTCAGGCGGTAATTCGCAGCGGGGAGTGTTCCCCGTTTGCGAATATCATTCTCTGTGCCGGCGTCACGTTCTGAGGTCGCCGCCATGGAAGCCTTATTGCAACTAAAAGGGATCGATAAAGCGTTCCCTGGCGTCAAGGCGCTCTCCGGCGCGGCGCTGAATGTCTATGCCGGTCGGGTGATGGCGCTGGTAGGGGAAAATGGCGCCGGCAAGTCCACCATGATGAAGGTGCTGACCGGGATCTACACCCGTGATGCCGGCTCTTTGCTGTGGTTAGGCAAAGAGACGACCTTTAACGGCCCCAAATCCTCCCAGGAAGCCGGGATCGGTATCATCCACCAGGAACTGAACCTGATCCCGCAATTGACGATTGCCGAGAACATCTTCCTTGGTCGCGAATTTGTTAACCGTTTTGGCAAAATCGACTGGAAGCAGATGTATGCCGAAGCCGACAAGCTGCTGGCAAAGCTGAATCTCCGCTTTAACAGCCAGAAGCTTGTGGGCGATCTGTCGATTGGCGATCAGCAAATGGTGGAGATCGCCAAAGTGCTGAGCTTTGAATCGAAAGTCATCATTATGGATGAACCGACCGATGCGCTGACCGATACCGAAACCGAATCGCTGTTCCGCGTCATCCGCGAACTGAAGTCGCAGGGGCGCGGCATCGTCTATATCTCCCACCGTATGAAAGAGATCTTCGAGATTTGCGACGACGTGACCGTCTTTCGTGACGGGCAGTTTATCGCCGAGCGCGAAGTGGCTTCGCTGGATGAGGACCGACTGATCGAGATGATGGTCGGCCGTAAGCTGGAAGATCAATATCCACATCTCGATAAGGCGCCGGGCGCGGTGCGCCTGAAGGTCGATAATCTCTGCGGCCCGGGCGTGGAAAACGTGACCTTTACCTTGCGCCAGGGGGAAATCCTGGGTGTCGCCGGGCTGATGGGCGCCGGACGGACCGAACTGATGAAAGTGCTGTACGGCGCGCTGCCGCGCAGCAGCGGCTCCGTGACGCTGGATGGCCATGAAGTGGTGACCCGCTCGCCGCAGGACGGTCTGGCGAACGGCATTGTCTATATCTCCGAAGATCGTAAGCGCGATGGCCTGGTTCTCGGGATGTCGGTAAAAGAAAATATGTCCCTGACGGCGCTACGCTACTTCAGCCGGGCGGGCGGCAGCCTTAAGCATAAAGATGAACAGCAGGCGGTCAGTGATTTCATTCGGCTGTTTAACGTCAAAACGCCGTCCATGGAGCAGGCAATCGGCCTGCTTTCCGGCGGCAACCAGCAAAAGGTCGCCATTGCCCGCGGGCTGATGACCCGGCCAAAGGTGCTGATCCTTGATGAACCGACCCGCGGCGTCGACGTCGGGGCGAAGAAAGAGATCTACCAGCTCATCAATCAGTTCAAAGCCGATGGCCTGAGCATCATTCTGGTCTCCTCTGAGATGCCGGAGGTGTTGGGCATGAGCGATCGCATCATTGTGATGCATGAAGGGCATCTCGGCGGTGAATTCACACGCGAGCAGGCCACCCAGGAAGTATTGATGGCTGCCGCTGTGGGCAAGCTTAACCGTGTGAATCAGGAGTAAGAAAGATGACAACCCAGGCTGTTACTGGTCGCCGTTATTTCACGAAAGCGTGGCTGATGGAGCAAAAATCGCTGATTGCCCTGCTGGTGCTGATCGCGGTGGTATCGACCATGAGCCCCAACTTTTTTACCGTCAATAACCTGTTCAATATCCTGCAACAGACCTCCGTTAACGCCATCATGGCGGTAGGGATGACGCTGGTTATACTGACCTCGGGGATCGACCTGTCCGTCGGCTCCCTGTTGGCGCTCACCGGTGCGGTGGCAGCGTCGATTGTTGGCATTGAGGTTAATGCGCTGGTGGCGGTCGCTGCTGCCCTCGCATTGGGTGCCGCGATCGGCGCAGTCACCGGGGTGATTGTGGCGAAAGGCCGCGTGCAGGCCTTCATCGCTACCCTGGTGATGATGCTGCTGCTGCGCGGCGTGACCATGGTGTACACCAATGGCAGTCCGATCAACACCGGCTTTAGCGATAACGCCGATCTGTTTGGCTGGTTTGGCATCGGGCGTCCGCTGGGGATCCCGACGCCGGTATGGATCATGGCGATTGTCTTCCTGGCGGCCTGGTACATGCTGCACCATACTCGCCTGGGCCGTTATATTTACGCGCTGGGCGGTAATGAAGCGGCGACGCGTCTGTCCGGGATTAGCGTCAATAAAGTCAAAATTATCGTCTACGCCTTGTGCGGGATGCTGGCGTCGCTGGCCGGGATCATCGAAGTGGCGCGTCTCTCCTCCGCGCAGCCGACGGCGGGGACGGGCTATGAGCTGGACGCCATTGCGGCGGTGGTGCTCGGTGGCACCAGCCTCGCGGGCGGCAAAGGACGCATTGTCGGCACGCTGATTGGCGCGCTGATCCTTGGCTTCCTGAATAATGGTCTTAATCTTTTAGGCGTTTCTTCCTATTACCAGATGATCGTTAAAGCGGTGGTGATTTTGCTGGCGGTACTGGTAGATAACAAAAAGCAGTAACTGAGAACTCTACAGGACATCTTAACTATGAATATGAAAAAACTGGCGACCCTGGTCTCTGCTGTTGCGCTAAGTGCGACCGTCAGCGCAAACGCGATGGCCAAAGACACCATCGCTCTGGTTATCTCTACCCTGAATAACCCGTTCTTCGTGTCGCTGAAAGACGGCGCGCAAAAAGAAGCTGACAAGCTGGGCTACAACCTGGTGGTGCTGGACTCCCAGAACAACCCGGCGAAAGAGCTGGCGAACGTCCAGGATTTGACGGTGCGCGGCGCCAAGCTGCTGCTGATCAACCCCACCGACTCTGATGCCGTCGGCAACGCCGTGAAGATGGCAAACCAGGCGAAAATCCCGGTCATCACCCTTGACCGTCAGGCCACAAAAGGCGATGTCGTGAGCCACATTGCGTCTGACAACGTGCAGGGCGGAAAAATGGCTGGCGATTACATCGCGAAAAAAGTGGGTGAAAGTGCGAAAGTCATTGAGCTGCAGGGCATTGCCGGGACTTCTGCGGCGCGCGAGCGCGGCGAAGGCTTTAAACAGGCCGTGGCGGCGCACAAGTTTAACGTCCTGGCCAGCCAACCAGCCGATTTCGACCGTACCAAAGGGCTGAACGTGATGCAGAACCTGCTGACCGCGCATCCTGACGTGCAGGCGGTATTCGCGCAAAATGATGAAATGGCGCTGGGCGCCCTGCGCGCGCTGCAGACCGCAGGCAAGTCCGATGTGATGGTGGTTGGATTTGACGGCACTCCGGATGGCGAAAAAGCAGTAAACAGTGGCAAACTGGCGGCGACCGTCGCACAGTTGCCGGAGCAGATCGGCGCGAAAGGCGTTGAGACGGCTGATAAGGTACTGAAGGGCGAAAAAGTGGAAGCTAACTACCCGGTTGAGCTGAAGCTGGTCGTTAAGCAGTAAAATGCGATTCGGACTGGCAACGGTCCGAGGGACAATATAAAAAAAGAAAAGCAGGGCATGCGCCACCGGATCCCGGTGGCGCGCTTTCCCGGGAACAGAAATGATGAAAACTGCAGGCAAACTTGTCGTCCTTGGCAGTATCAATGCCGATCACATTCTTAACCTTGACGCTTTCCCGACGCCGGGCGAAACCGTCACCGGCAACCATTATCAGGTGGCTTTCGGTGGTAAAGGGGCCAACCAGGCGGTCGCCGCCGGGCGCAGCGGAGCGGATATCGCGTTTATCGCCTGCACCGGCGATGACGACATCGGTGAACGCATCCGCCGCCAGCTGGCGAGCGATAAAATCGACGTGGCGCCTGTGCGCGCAGTCGCCGGGGAAGCGACCGGCGTGGCGTTAATCTTCGTTAACGCCGAAGGTGAGAATGTCATCGGTATTCATGCCGGCGCCAATGCGGCGCTTTCCGTCTCCCAGGTTGAGGCGGAAAAGGAACGTATCGCTAGCGCACAGGCGCTGTTAATGCAGCTGGAGTCGCCGCTGGAGAGCGTGTTGGCGGCGGCGAAAATCGCCCATCACCATCAGACCACCGTGGTGCTTAATCCCGCGCCAGCGCGTGAACTGTCCGATGAACTGCTGGCGCTGGTGGATATCATTACCCCCAACGAAACCGAAGCGGAAAAGCTGACCGGTATTCGCGTTGAGAGCGACGAGGATGCGGCAAAAGCCGCCGACGTGCTGCATGCCAAAGGCATTGGTACGGTGATGATCACCCTCGGCAGCCGCGGCGTCTGGCTCAGTGCCGAAGGCGAAAGCCGTCGGATCCCGGGCTTTCGTGTGCAGGCCATTGATACTATCGCTGCCGGCGATACCTTTAACGGCGCGCTGGTAACCGCGTTGCTGGAAGGGACTTCCCTGCCGGAAGCGATCCGTTTTGCGCATGCCGCGGCGGCGATCGCCGTGACCCGCAAAGGCGCGCAGCCATCCGTGCCGTGGCGCACAGAGATTGATGAATTTTTAGCGCAACAGGGGTAATGCTTGGCTACGATGAAAGATGTGGCCCGCGTCGCGGGCGTTTCCACATCGACGGTGTCACACGTCATCAATAAGGACCGCTTTGTCAGTGAGGCGATTACCGCCAAAGTAGACGCTGCGATCAAAAGCCTCAACTACGCCCCCTCTGCGCTGGCGCGTAGCCTTAAGCTTAATCAAACCCGTACCATCGGCATGCTCATCACTGCCAGTACCAATCCGTTTTATTCGGAGCTGGTGCGGGGCGTGGAGCGCAGCTGTTTTGAGCGGGGTTATAGCCTCGTACTCTGTAATACGGAAGGTGATGAGCAGCGAATGAATCGTAATCTGGAGACGCTAATGCAAAAACGCGTCGATGGACTACTGCTGCTGTGCACGGAGACCCATCAGCCCTCTCCGGAAATTATGCAGCGCTATCCATCGGTACCGACGGTCATGATGGACTGGGCTCCCTTTGATGGCGATAGCGATCTGATTCAGGATAACTCGCTGCTTGGCGGCGATATGGCGACCCAGTATCTGATTGACCAGGGGCATTCGCGCATTGCCTGTATTGCCGGCCCGCTGGATAAAACCCCGGCGCGTCTGCGCCTTGAAGGTTACCATGCTGCGATGGCGCGCTGCGGCCTGCCGGTTGCCGACGGATACGTGGTGACCAGTGATTTTGAGTTTGGCGGCGGGTTTAGCGCGATGCAGCAGCTGCTGGCTTTGCCGCAGCGGCCGCAGGCGGTATTTGTCGGCAACGATGCCATGGCGGTTGGCGCTTATCAGGCGTTGTACCAGGCCGGTTTGCACATTCCGCAGGACATGGCGCTGGTGGGCTACGATGATATTGAGCTCGCACGCTATATGACACCGCCGTTGACCACCATTCACCAGCCAAAAGATGAGCTGGGAGAACTGGCCATCGATGTGCTGATCCATCGAATGGCCGATCCGCAGCAAAAGCAGCAACGCGTTCAGTTAACGCCGGAGCTGGTGGTTCGTGGCTCCGCTTAGCGTTTGTGCCGCTCGCTAATCAGATTACGGCCATCTTTCGCTCTTAACAGCATAAACATCAGCGCCGACACGATGGTGATCACGCCCATGGTTATAAAGGTGTAGTGAAACTGCTGTACCGTGCTGGCATTGTCAAAACCTTCATAGAAGCGCAGCACCGCAGCGCTGATGGCCACCCCGAGACTGATTGAAAGCTGCTGGGTCACCGCCAGCAGGCTGTTACCGCTGCTGGCATTGTCATCCGTCAGATCGGCCAGCGTAATGGTATTCATCGAGGTGAACTGCGTGGACATCGCCATCCCCAGCACAAACAGTGGCAGAAGAAGCATCCACAGCGGCATCTCTGGCGACTGCAGCGAGAACTGGGCAATCATGAGGCCAATAAATACCGTGATCCCCACCAGGGTCTTACGATAGCCAAACCAGCGCAGCACCTGGGTAACGGTAGATTTCGCAATAATGGAGCCGATAGCGGTAGGGGCAATCATACAGCCGGCGATAATGGCCGGATAGCCGAAGCCAACCTGCAGCATCAGCGGCATCAGAAATGGCACACAGCCGGTACCCAAACGCGTGGCAAGGTTGCCAGCAATGCCGACTGAGAAAGTATGCGTCTTAAATAAAGAGAGCGAGATAAGCGGCGCCGGATGGCGGCGCGCGTGGCGAACATAGGCCACGAGCAGTAACAGACTGACGGCAATCACGGCCAGCGCCAGCCATGTCGCCACGATTTTTTCTCCAAACAGTTCAATACCGCTGGAAAACAGTACCAGGCTTAAGCCAAATAACAGAAAACCGGTTATATCGAAGCGCCTGCGCGGCGTCGTGAAATTTGGCATGAATTTGCGGGCATACAGAATGCCAATCACCCCGATGGGAATGTTTATCAGGAAAATCCAATGCCAGCTGGCCCAGGTGACAAACACCCCGCCGAGCACCGGGCCCAGTATCGGCCCCACCAGACCTGGCATGGTCACAAAGTTCAGTACCGGAAGCAGCTCGCTGCGGGGATAGGCGCGCAGCAGCGCCAGCCTCGCCACCGGCATCATCATCGCCCCGCCGATCCCCTGAATCACCCGAAAAATGACCAGCTCCATTAATGAGCTGGAGAGCGCGCAGGCGAGAGACCCCAAAGTGAACAAGCTAACAGCGATGATAAAGACCCGGCGCGTGCCGAAGCGATCGGCCAGCCAGCCGCTGACCGGGATCAGCATCGCTACCGTCAGCGTATAGCTGATAATGGCCGACTGCATCGCTAAGGGAGAACGATTAAGACTGTGGGCAATAGCCGGGAGGGCGGTGTTAAGAATGGTGGCATCCAGCGCCTGCATAAAGAAGGCCATCGCCGCGATCCACGGCAGGCCAGCCATACTGCGCCCTTTTTTTCCGCTCATGCCAATTCCTTGTTATTGATTTACGGGGTGAGGGGCGTTCAACAACGCCTGGCAGGCGAGCAAGGCACCTGGCGCATCACTGTTGAGAATGGCATCGACAATCGCCTGGTGGAGATCCAGCTTCACTACTTCATTTTGCGTAATCGACGTGAAGTAGGTGTGGTAGACGGAATGAAATAAAGAAGCGAATGAGCTGAGGAAAGGATTACCGCTCATTTCATAGATATGTTCATGCCAGGCCATATCGACCTCTATCCAGCGATCGCGCTGAAAATGACGTTTCAAGGCAATCATCTCTTCCATTAAAGTATTGAGCTGCGCTTTTTGTTCTGCGGTGCCGTTAGCGGCAGCGAGAAAACAGGCCTGGGGCTCCAGGCTGCTGCGCATGACGAGAAAGTGGCTCACCACTTCTTCGAAGTTATCTTCTGTTAGCCACCAGGACAGGAGTTCCTTATCCAGGAAGTTCCAACTGCTGCGCGGCATCACCCGGGTGCCAATGCGAGGGCGGGGCAGCAACATGCCTTTTGCCGTTAGCGTCTTCACCGCTTCACGGACGGCGGTACGGCTCACACCGAACTGCTCCCCCAACTCCATCTCGCCGGGAAGAATGCTTTCAGGCTGATATTCGCCAGTCAGTATTTTTTGGGCGAGCTTCTCGGCCAGTACCCAGGAGATGTTCTTTTGTGCCGCCAGTTGCTGTGCGCTTAAAGACATAAATGCCGTTCCTTTCTTTTCTTTACTCTAACAGTATGCCACCAGGCGTCCCGTTTCGTCGGTTAAAACAGCAAAACGGCGGTTTTTTGCGACATTCCTCGCCGCATTGTTGAAAAAAGAGACGGTTGAAAAGTTTTTTTGAATTTCCCCTTGTCACCTCAGAATTACTCCCTATAATGCGCCTCCACTGACACGGAACAACGGCAAACAAGCCGCCGGGTCAGCGGGGTTCCGGTGAGAACCTCGCAGAGAAAAGCAAAAATAAATGCTTGACTCTGAGGCGGGAAAGCGTAATATGCACACCCCGCGCCGCAGCGAAAAACGAAGCGGCACTGCTCTTTAACAATTTATCAGACAATCTGTGTGGGCACTCAAAGTGACATGGATTCTTAACGTCCTCGGACGAAAAATGAATACCAAGTCTCTGAGTGAACATGCGTAATTCATTACGAAGTTTAATTCACGAGCATCAAACTTAAATTGAAGAGTTTGATCATGGCTCAGATTGAACGCTGGCGGCAGGCCTAACACATGCAAGTCGAGCGGTAGCACAGAGAGCTTGCT